>NZ_LWCC02000099.1:10557-23508 GCF_001642695.1 Streptomyces chilikensis | reverse complement strand
GGTACAGCCTCGCCGTCCCCTCGGGCGTCAACCGACCCGACGGAGCCGCGTGCACCACGCCCGCATCCGCGTCCGTACCCGTGCTCGTACCGGCTGGTACGGCGAGCTGGTAGTGCTGGTCGTCCAGGCTCAGGACGATGTGCGGGCGCCGTCCGTCCGCTTCGTCGAGGAGGTCCCGGAGCCGGTCGGAGCCGTCACGGTCGTCGGCGGCGCCCGGTGTGAAGTGCAGGAAGGTGCCGTCGTCGCGGACGACGGTCACGTCCACGCCGAAGGTGCGCGCGGCCAGCAGGGGCAGCAGGTCGGCGGCGGAGTTGTTCCAGCCGGCCTCGTCCGCGGCGTCGCCGGGGCGCGAGAGCTGGGCGACGGCCAGCTCGGCCCGGGCACGGTCGCTCAGGCTCACGGAGTGCGGCACGACGCCCAGGGCGTCGAACTCGCGGCGGCCCGGCGTGTCGGGCGCGAGGTCCGGTACGGGGCCGGTGGCGTCGATCTCGGCGGCGGTGAAGCGGTCGGTGCCGTCCGGGGCGACGGCGGCGAGCAGGTCGGCGTCGGCCGGGTCGGTCAGCCGGGCGGAGACCAGGCGGCGCAGCGCGGCCGGGACCGCGGGGCCGGCCGGGTCGATGCCGTGCCGGAGGAGGAGGTCGGGGGCCGTTCTGGCCAGGCCCTCGGCGAGGGCGTGGAAGAAGGCGTCGCCGTCCCGGGGCACGTTGTGGAGGGTGTACGTCACCTGGTCGGGCGAGGTGATGCGGGTTCCGCCGGCGTCCCGGGTGTACCGGGGGAGGGGCGCGCGGGGGAGCGCGGCGGACGGCGCGGGCGGTGCCGTGTACGTGACGGGGGGCGGCTCGGGCAGGTCGCCGAGGCGGGCGCGTCCCTCCTCGGTGGCCGCGAGCCGGTGCCAGCGGGTGAGCCGGTCGGCCGCCGTCCGGACCCGGTGGACCTCGGTGGCGGCGTTCTCCGCGGCGGTGCGCAGGGCGTCCAGTTCGCCACGGCGGGCGTCGAAGGCCGCCTGCGCCGCGTCGAGGCGGCCGGTCGCCGCCTCGAGTGCCGCGCGGGCGTCGGCGTCGGCACGGGCCGGTCCGGTGAGCCGCCGGCCGGCGGCGGCCTGCCGCGACCGGGCCTCGGAGACCCGCAGGTCCGCCGCCGTGGTGAGGTCGGCCGCCGTCCGCCGGGCGCGGACGGGATCCGGTACGAGGTCCGAGGTCCCCGGCGTGGCGTTCCGCTCGGCGGTGGCCAGCAGGTCCACGGCCGTCTCGTGGGCGCGCCGCGCGGAGTCGGCCCGCAGGTCCGCGGCCTCGCGCAGGGCGGCGGCGGCGTCCAGCGCCGTGCGCAGCTCCGCCTCGGCCAGGTCGACGGCGTCCGCGTCGAGTTCGGAGCCCGGCAGCTCCGCCAGGCCCCGGAGGTTCGTCAGGGTGTCCTGAGCGGTGTCGGTCATGGCCCGGGCGCGGGTGCGGTCCTGCTCCGCGGCGCGCAGGGCGTCGTCCAGGGCGGTGCGGGTCGTGTCGAAGCGGTCGGCGGCGTCCGTCAGGTCACGCGCCGTGGCGTGGGCCGCGCGTGCGCCGGCCTCGGCCCGCAGGACGGCGGCGTCCGCCGCGTCGGCGGCGTCCAGCAGGGGGGCCAGCCGGCGGGCGGCGGCGTCGGCGGTGCTCCGGGCGTCCGTCAGGCCGGCGCGGGCGGCGTCGAGGTCCTCGCGCAGGCGGAGGGCCGTGCGGCGCTTCTTCCAGTAGGCCTTGTCGGCGTCGGTCCAGGCCTTGGTCGCCCTGCCGACCGCGTCCCATGCCTGGGCGGCCCGGGCGGGGAAGCTGGTGTCGTCGATCAGTCCGAGTTCGCGCGCGACGTCCTCGCGGACCCAGGCCAGCGCGTAGGTGCGGGAGCCGACGGCCTTGGGTCCGGGACGGCGTATGCCGAACGTGCCCGCGAGGTACCGCCCGACGCGGGCGTCCTTGATGCCGCGGTGCACCTCGGCGACGCTCAGCCAGTCGGTGGGGACGGCGAACAGGAAGCTGCGGCCCGTCGTCGGCTTGACGTTGACGGACGACAGGTGGTCCTCACCGACGGGGGTGCTGTCGGAGTCGTTGGCGTACGGGCCGGTGCCGGCCGCGCCGATCTGGTTCACCCCGGTCGGCTCGGTGCGGACCATGACACCGCCGCCCAGGGCGGAGTCCTGGGTGTTGTCCTGCGAGACCGAGGTGCTCACGCCCTCCGCCGTCTCGCGCAGGACCTCCAGTTTCTGGCCGTCGACGACGCTCAGCAGCACGGCGCCGCCGAAGTCGGGCCTGGCGTGCAGGGCGAGGTGGGCGGAGTCGGTGCCGACCGGGTTGCGGTGCGTCAGCCCCGGCACCCGGTAGCCGACGGGGGCCAGCGCCTGGTCGTAGAACGTGGACAGGGCGGTGTTGGTGGTGCCGTCCTCCAGTGCCTGCGCGGGGGCGCTGCCCGGCCTGGTGAGCGTCGTGGCGCGGGCGCGGCGCAGCAGCCGGTCGCGGTCGCCGTCGGCGGTGGTGCCCGCGTCCAGGGCGGTGAGGTCGATGCCGAACGCCTCGGCGAGCGCACGCTCGTTGGCCTCGTGGACGTGGTCGAGTCCGACGATGCGGCGTACGTGGAAGCCGTTCTCCGGGAAGGTGAACGGCCGCAGGGTGCCGTCGCCGTACCGGACGTCCGGGCCGAGCAGCTCGGGGCGGTGGCCGGAGCGGGGCCGGGCGGTGACGGTGAGGTCCGGCGGGGCGAGCCGGGGGTCCGGGGCGGGGCCCTGGGCGTCGGGGTCGGGCGCCATGAGGCTGAGCGGGACGCGCTCGACGAGGGTGCCGATGTCACCGGTCTCGGAGACGCGCTGCCTGCCGCCGAAGCGCCGCAGGGCGTCCCGCACCGGGGTGCCGTCGGCGCCGGTGCCCGGGGTGCCACCGGCGGGCGCGTCGTCGAACTCCAGGGTGAGGCGCAGCCGGTACGGCGTGGCGATCTCGGCGTGCGGTTCGGTGGACGCCGCCCGGTAGGTGGTGCTGCTGGAGACGGAGTGGCCGGCGGAGACGGCGCGGCGGGAGGAACCGGTCTCGGTGTAGGTGGGGCCGGAGGCGACCGCGGTGGCGTTGCCGGTGCCCACCTGCTCGCCGACCAGCACGCCGACGTCGCTGCCCGAGCTGAACTCGGCACCCTGCTGCACGGTCTCGACGGCGCGCCGGTTCTCCTCCATCTCGGTTCCGTGGTCGAGCATCTCGAAGGACGGGGTGCCGGGGAGCAGTTCGACGCGGACCCGGGCGCGCCGGCTGCCGACGCGGACGCCGCCCCAGCCCCAGGCGCCCGACCGGGTGAGGGAGGTGGCGCCGGAGCCGGTCAGCTCCCGGTCGAGCGCGCGCAGCACCCGGGAGGTGACCGTCAACCGGATCTGTTCCCGGGCGTTGTGGTCCAGACCGAGCCGGGCGACCTGCTCCTGGAAGGCGGCGAGCACCGTGGTCGGGTCGAGCGAGTTGACCGGGTAGGTGCCGAAGGAGTTGCCGCGCAGCCAGGGCTGCGGGGACCAGCTGTCGCGGGTGTAGAGGGGGACGTCGCCCAGCCCGTCGTCGATCAGCCCGAGCCGGTGGGCGCTCTTCTCCGGGACGTGGGCCAGCCAGCCGCCGGGCACCTGGACGACGGAGCCGGCGGATCCCGCGAGGCTGTCCGGTACGAAGGACCGGCCCGCGGCGGCGGTGCCGAGCAGGCTCGACGTCATCGCCGCCCAGTGCTCGACGGTCCCCGTGACCAGCACCTGGTGGCCGAAGCCCTTGAGGTTGAGGTCGGCGACGATGCTGCGGCTGACGGACAGGTTCCGCTGGGAACTCTCCGACCAGGGGTTGAGCACGATGCCGTAGGCGCCCACGGGGCCGGGGCCGGAGCCGTGCGGCCGGGTGTAGGTGAGCTGGCCGCCGAACGAGTGGACGGTGCTCCTGCCGAGCTTCCCGGCGGCCTGGCTGCCGCTGCCGAGCACCATCTCGGTGTCCATCGTGATCGCGCCCGTCAGGGCCCGCACGTCGGTGACGGCGGTGTAGTGCCGGAACGTCGCCCACAGGGTGGCGTACGGAGGCTTCGCCATCAGACCGGCGATCCCCAGGCCGAGCGCGCCGGAGCTCTGGTCGAAGTTGGCGGTGGCGAACTGCGGCTGGAAGGCGCGCATGACCGCCTCGCGGGCGGGCGCGCCCTCCTCGGTCAGTTGCCAGGCGCCGCCGGAGGCACCGCGCACCACGTCGGCGACGGCGTCGACGAGCGCCGGGGGCACGACGACACCGACGGTGAGGAAAGGATGCTTCTGCAGGTCCTGGAAGAGCCGGCTGCCCCGCCCGCCCGCCCGGCCCTCGGGCCGGGAGAGGTCGCCGGAGGCGAGCGCGAAGGCCCGGTCGCGGGGCATGGGGACGGCCTCCAGCGGGCCGCGCAGGGAGAGGTACGGGTTGGCGGCGCCCGGGCGGTGGGGGTCCACGGCCGGGGTGTGCTGGTCGGGGACGCTGATCAGCACCTGGCCGGTCCGCGGGCCGCCGCGCACGGCGGTGCCCCCGGAGGTGGTGCCGATCAGGAGGTCCTGAGGGCGGCTGAAGACGAACGGCCGGGTGCCGAGCAGACCCAGGGAGGCGACGCCCCGCAGCAGGCCGCGGAAGCGCCAGTACCCGCCGTGGGTGACGGAGAGCGCGAGGTCGTAGCGGTAGAGGTGGGACGGCCCGGTGCTCACCGACATCGGCTCGTTGGTGGCGTTGAGGCCGAAGCCGGTCTCGTCGTCGTGCTGCGTCCCGGAACGCCAGCCCAGGCTCAGCACGCCGGCGTTGTCGGGGACGCCCACGGCGTCGTTGATGAGGGTGTCCGGGTCGCGGAAGGCGAGCTGGAGGTCCGCGCCGCCGGCGAGGGCGCGCTTGCGGCTCTCCTGGCCGTCCAGGCGCTGGCCGCCGGGCGCGCTGTGGCGCAGCTTCAGGTCGGTCTGCCGGCCCTCGTAACGGCGGTTGGTCAGGTCACCGTGCACCCAGATGTAGCGGTGGCCCTGCCCGAGGGTGCCGGGTTCGACGAGCCGGATCCGGATGCCCGTGCTGATCAGCGCCTCCATGCCGCCGGACAGGCTCTGGTGGGAGAGCGCGGTGAGGATCTCCAGGGTGTTGCCGACCGCGGTCTGGTAGGCGTCGGCGTCGCTCCACCGGTGCCCCGCGGAGCGGGCCGCCGCCGGTGCCAGTAGGGATCGGGTGCGGGCCAGGATCCCGGACGAGGCGGGCGGGGCGAGCTGGTCCAGGGGGGCGACGAGTCCCGGGTACTCCTCGGCGACGGCGGCCAGGACCGCGTCGGCGAAGGAGTCCGGCAGGGTGAGGCCCCGGTCGTCGGCGCCGTCGGTGCGCCGGCCGTCGGCGTGCGCCAATTCCTCGACGCGGTGCATGCCGAGGGTCACCGGGTGGTCGACGGTCAGATGGGCGGGCGCGAACGGCTCGGGCGAGCCGTACCGCTGCCGCAGCGTGGTCCCGTCGTCCCAGCCGGCGAGCCGGCGCGCCTCCGTGCGCGTCATCCGGTCCACGCTCCAGGTCTGGAAGCGCCGCGCGGGGGCGCTGCTGCCGCCGCGGCGGACGTGGACCGTCTTCTTCACCAGGTACAGACCGGTGGGGTCGCCCTTGACCTGCCCGGACGTCTTCAGGGCGCCGAACCCGCCGAGGGCCGCGGTCCGGGAGACCGCGAAGAGGTACCGGAACGCCGGGCCGAACTGCAGGCGCAGGTTGAGGGTGCCGTTGCCCAGGTCGAGGAAGTTGAACGCGGGGCCGACGACGCCGTCCACGCCGAAGTGGACGCCCCTGCCGAGACCACGGTCGTTGCGGACCACGGAGGAGTTGATGTCGCGCAGTTCGGCCTGGGAGGTCTCGCCGATGAGCCGGGCCTGCTCCGGGACGACCCGCTCGACGACGAAGAAGCCGAGAGGAGTCCGCTTGCGGTCGTCCGCGAACAGGGGCGCGGTGGCGAGCCGCCCCTGGGCCAGGAAGCGGGCGTGCCGCTGGAAGGAGTCGCTGGAGAAGAAGGTGTCCAGCTCCTGGTAGGCGGTGCTGCCGGGCCTGGCGCCGATCTCACCGGCCGCCCAGTCGCGGATCCGGGAGACCGGGCCGAAGCCCTCCGTGCGCACCAGGCGGTACTGGGAGCCGTGGTCGAGCGCGAGGGTGCGGGGGATCCGGCCGGGCCCGGACCGCTCGACCGCGCTGTCCGGCAGCCGCACCATCAGACCGTCGCGCACGGCGAAGGAGCGGGTCACGGGCTGCGGCGCGGGGTCCGGGGCGGGGCCGGTCCCGTCCGCGGCGGGCGCCGGCGCGCCGACGTCGCGGCCGTCGGCGTCGGTCACCCTCAGCTCCAGGAACACGTCGTCCAGGTAGACCTTGGAACCGTCGAGGGTGCGGGTCTCCGTCTGGCTGACGACCTGGTCGGTCTGCCCGTAGCCGACCTTGCGGGTGAGGCCGCCGCGCAGCGCCAGGCGCCCGAAGCCGCCGAACGCCAGTGCGGAGGCCGGGCTCAGGAAGGGACCGCCGAGACCGAGCTGGGTGACGGACTGCACGCCCTTGCTCTGCCCGGCCTGCAGAGTGGCCCGGTCCATGGTGTCGATCTTGCTGGGGGAGCCGTGGTCGTCGGCGAACCGCGACCAGTTGCCGTAGTGCCGGGCGGTGACGTGCAGCACGCGGGTCCGCCCGTCGGCGGCGGTGTACGGGAACGCGCGGCCCCCCGTCAGCGTGCGGGGGCGGCGGGCGAGGGTCATCCGGAGGTCGGCCATCAGACCGGTGCCGGGCGGGGTGTCCCGGCCGGGGGTCCGCGGACGCAGCGACGCGTCGCCGGACAGCAGGGATTCGATCTCGGCGAGCATCTGCGGGACGCCGCGCAGCGCCACGTCGCTCTGCCCGAACGTGACCGGGTCCGCGAGGAGTTCGGCCAGCTGGTCGGCGGGTACGGCGGGCAGCAGCGAGGCGAGGTCGTCGATGTACGCGGGCATGACGGTGCCGTCGTCGAACCGTGCCGGCTCCCGCCGCGCGGCGGGAGCGGCGGCGGTGCGGTCGAGCCGGGGCGGCCGGGTGCGGTCCAGGTGGGTGTTGATCCAGTGCCGCTCGCGAGGTGCAGGGGCGGTGGTGGAGGCGCTGGAGCCGCCGGAGGTGGTGGTGATCGGGGCGAGCGGCGTGGGAGTGGTCTCGCCGTGCGGAAGGGCGTGCCCGGCACGGTCGTCGCCGGGCCCGGGCCCGGACTTCGGGCCGGTGAGGGTGACGGGGTCGGACGTGACGTCGGAGGCCGGGCCCGAGGCCGTCCCGGAGTCGGGGTGGACGGCGGGGCCGGGCCGGAAGGCGTCGTCGGGCCCGGTGGTGTCCGTCGCGCGGCCGAGGCCGGCGGAGTCCGGCGGAGCGGAGGACGTGGAGCCGGGCGTGGACGCGGGACCGGACACGGTGGCGAGGGGCGTCGCCGGGGGCGGGACCGGAGCCGGGACCTCCTCGGCGCCCGGCGTGGCGGTGGTGCCGGTGCCGGACGTCGTGCCGGGCGGCGGAACCGTCTCCGACGGGCTCGTCGACGCGGCCTGCGGCTGCCGGGGCGCGTGCGGCTCGGCTCCCAGCCGGACGTCGGCGGTCGTCACCGGGCGTCGCCCGGAGAGCGTGCCGGACGCGGCGACGGGGCGCTCCGGGGACGCCGGCGTCAGGTCGCCGACGAGGGCTGAGAGCAGCGCGAGGCCGCCCTGGACCGACCCGTCCGAGGCGGACCGGGTGTAGTCGCCCAGCAAGTTGCCGGGTACTTCAGGGCGTTGGGTCGCGGCCGGGTCACCGGTCCGCACCTGGTCCCGGAGGCCGAGCTGGTGGGCGATCTCGCGGGCGTAGTCGATGGGCTCGGCGTCCGCCCACCAGGCGGTCCGGGTCATCTGCCGGTCGCGGCCGACGAGATCGACGTCGAGCGTGCCGGGGTGCGTGCCGGGCGGTACCTGCTCGACGGTGACGTGCAGCAGGTCGCCGTCGGCCAGGTGGTGCCCCGGTGCGTTGAAGTACGTCTCGACCCCGGAGCGCACCTTGTCCCAGACGTCGGCGGGCAGGCCGTCCGGGGCGGCGGCGACCCGCACGGTGAGGTCGGTGATCCACCGGCCGTCGTACTCGAAGCGGCGCGCGTCGAAGTGCGACCGGACGGTGTACTGCGTCGTCTCCCCGGGCCGTGCGGGATCGGGAGGCGTGGAGACCGGGTCGGCCCAGACGTGCGAACGGGTCACCGCGGGCGCGGCGGCCCGCGCCGCCTCGAAGCCGGGACCGCCGGTCGGCGGCGCCGGTGCGGGGGCGGCCCCGGACAGCGAGGCGTCGGTACCGGCCGCCGTGACCGGCGCGGCCGAGGACGGCGCGTCGTCGGTGTCCGGGCGCGCGCCGGTGCCCCGGCCGGTCGCGTCGTCCTCCGTGGCGGTGCGCCGTTCACCGTGCGTGTCGGGGGCGGCCGCGGACGTCGTCGTGCGGGGCGCGGCGGGCAGGACGTCGGCCGGCCCGTTCTCCGGCTGCTCCCGCGACGCGTCCTGCCGGGGGAGACCGGAGAGGGACGTGCCGTCCTCGGCGCCGCCCTGCGCCCGGGTGCCGGCGCCGCTGCCGCGCGGCACACCCGTGCCGGTGTCGTCGGCGTGGACCGAGGGGGAGCGCGTGGGGGTGTCGTCGGTGTTCCGGCCGGCCGGGTCCTCCGCCGTCCCGGGCGCCGGGTCGCCGGTCCGCCCGCTGCTTTCCGGCACCGTGCGCGGGCCGGCGGACGGGGCGCCGGTGCCCGTGCCCGTGTGCGGCGCGGGGGCGCCGGGAGCGGTCACGCCCGTCGGGCCGGCCGCGGAGTCCGTGCTGTCGCCGGTGCCGGAGCCGAGGAGGTCCGTCGCGGTGCCGTCGGTGTCCCGTGCGGCGTCACCGTCGAGGTCACCGGGGGAGCCGGTCGAGGAGAGGCCCTTGGCGGTGAACGGCGAGGACGCCGTCGCCGGATCGAAGCCGACGGGGGTGTTCGGGACGGACGCCGATCCGTACGTGGTGTCGGAGGAGACCGAGTCGGTGTCGGAGAAGTCGAACAACGATTCGTCGTCCAGGGACGACACCTCCGAGGCGCTGTCGTGGCCGTCGTCGTGCACAGGCGGCGTGGAGGTGGACACCGGTGCGGCCGGGAGGTCCGTCAGCGGGGTGGACACCACCGGCGCCGGCACGGGGGTCACCGGCGGCGTGACGACGGTGGTGTCAGGGACGTCGGTCGTGGTCGTGGTCGTGGGCGTGGGCGGCGGCGACGGCACGGGTGCCGGAACCGGTGCGGGCGCCGGGGCCGGACCCGGGCCGGGGGCGGACGAGCCGCCCGGTCCGCCGTTGCCGCCGATGTCGAGCAGCGAGGTGTCGTTGAGGTCGCCGAGACCGGTGTCGGTGGTGAACTTGTGGTGCAGCCACAGGGCGCCGCCCGCCGCGGCACCGCTGGCGACCACGTCGAACACCGAGCTGGTGCCGGAGCCGACGAACGTCTCCCACTTGAAGTCCCAGTCGCCCTCGAAGGCGCCCTGGACGAGGTACTCGCCGACCGACTCGCTGACCGCGCCGACGACGAACGCCCCGCCCAGCTCGCCGGCCCCGTTCAGGGTGATGTTCCAGTTGGGGTGCTTCTTGACGAAGTTGTCGAAGTCGTCGAAGGAGTTCTTGAACCAGTTCTTCAGGTGGTTGCCGCCGAACTCCAGGACCGATCCGAGCGCGCCGACGACCGCGCCGAACGCCGCCGCCTTGCCGACGTCCTTCCAGTCGATCCCGTCGGGCTTGCGGTCACCGGAGTTCAGGACGATCTGCGCGAGCCGCACCGCCAGGGTCTGCAGCGCCTCCGACATCGCCTCGGTGAGCGCCGGCGCGAGGTGCGACATCCGCAGCAGGCGCTGGACGATGAGCAGCACGGCCAGCCTGCTGCGGGCCCGGGCCAGCGCCATCTGGGAGAGGGAGGTGCCACCGGTGATCGCGGCCAATGCCGCCAGCAGGGCCAGCTCGATGAGGAGCATGACGATCTCGGCGATGATCTCCCACTTCGCCGCCTGGATCTTGATCGAGTGGTCGACCTGACCGCGGGCGATCTCGTCGAGCTGGTCGATCATCCTGTCGAGGTGGTTGACGCCGCCGTCGTCGGTCAGCATCGACAGACCCCGGACGTACTGGGCACCGACGTCCTTGGGCAGGGAGGTGGAGGCCTCGGAGATCGAACGGCGGATCTCCTCGTTCAGCTTGCGGATGCCGCGGCCGAAGTCCTGGTAGAGCTCCTGGCTGGCGTAGGCGAGGTTCTCCCTGGCCTGCAACGGCATCTCGCCGATGAGGATCCAGAGCATCTTCCTGACGTCCTCAGGAAAGTTGATCTCCTGCACCGAAACTCCGCTCACCTTGAACTGTCGGCCACGGGCCTGTCCGTGGGGACCTGTTGACGCCCGCCGCCGTGCTCCCGGCCGGGGCCGCGGTCCGTGTCGGACACCGCTGCCCCGGCCGGGGATACCGCCTCATCGTGTCAGTGACGCCCGCCGGACCCGTCACCGGTTCCGCCGCCGAGGGCCTCCTCGGTCCTGCGCTGGTGCTCGCGGATGCGCTCGCTCGAGTCGGACCGGGTCCGCTCGATGTTCGCCAGGTTCGCGAGCGTCGCGGAGACCAGGCCGTCCAACGCCTCGAACAGGCTGTTGCTGGTGTCCAGGCAGTAGGCGTTGTTGCGCTCGTAGACGGGGCGGACCTCGCGGGCGAAATCGTCCGTCCAGCCGGGCCACTCCGTGTAGGTCCGCTCCTGGCTGAGGAAGTTCTGCCCCAACTGGCGTGCCATGAGCGGTAGTTGCTTCATCCGCTCGATGCTGTTCCGGAGGGCGGCGGGATTCGCCTCGTACGCGTCGCTCATGATCGGCCCCTTCCCCGTGCCGTGCCGTCGTCGGTGTCCTCGTCGATCTCGTCGTGCAGCCGGCTTCCGCCGCGCCGGCCGTACCCGTCGGTCTCCGCGCTCAGCGCCGACCCGAAGATGCGGTTCCAGTCGATGTCGACGCCGCGCAGCTCCGGGACCTCGGCGCTGGGCTCGGTCAGCGGGGCGAAGGTGGCCATCACCTCACGGGCCATCTGCGCGCGGCCCCGCCCGACCGCCTCCATCACGGAGGCGGCCAGCTGGGTGGCGTTCATCGAGCGGTACTTGTTGTCCAGGAACTTCAGTCCGGTCAGCTCTCCGGCCGGGCCGACCGTCACCTCGACGGCCCGGTCCCGGGAGCGCACGCTCGCGGAGGCGTGGGAGAGCCGTTCCTCGGCCCGCGCCACGGCGGCCTGCACGGACTCCAGTTCGGCCATCGCCTTGGCGATGCGCTGCTCGATCGGTTCGGTCACGGGGTCGTCCTTCGCTGTGCTGTGCTGTTCATCGGCCGATGACGGCGGGTGCGCCGCCCTCGTCGGTGCCCCAGACGTCGTCGTCGTCCTGCGCCCAGACCTCCCGCGCGCGGTCGCCGCTCTGGGTCTGCGGCTGGCCGCCGGGGCCGCCGGGGGTACCGCCCATGGGCAGGAACGGGCTGCCGCTGGTGGTGGCCGCGGTGGCGCGGGCCGGGGACACCCGCACGTCGTTCTCCTCCTGGACGGAGCGCGCCGCGGGGGCGGCTCCGGGACGGCCGCCGCGGCTGTTCAGCGGCTGCCCGCTGTCGATGACGTTGCGGACACGCTCCGACTCCGACTGGTTGCCGGCGCCCGCGCCGCCCATCGGCATACCGCCCATCGGCATGCCGCCCATCGGCATGCCGCCCATCGGCATGCCGCCCATCGGCATGCCCCCCATGCCGTTCATGCCGTTCATGCCGTTCATGCCGAGACCGCCGGGCAGCGAGCCGGTGTTGAGCGGAGTGCCGGTCTCCGCCTCGCGCTGCGCCGCGGTCATCGCGGGCGCCGCCGGGGAGGCGTAGGGCGAATCGTAGGGGGACTCGTCGTACAACTCCTCCTCGTAGGAGCCGAAGTCGTAGGAGGGCGAGGTGAAGGAGGGCGAGGTGAAGGAGGACGGCAGCGACGAACCGGTGCCGGAGAGGGAGGGCAGGTCGCCGAGGGAGCCGTTGAGGTTGCCGGTGGTGACGGTGCCGTCCGGGCGGGTGGTGGTGCCGATGCCGGTGTCCGGGTCGACCGTCGTGACCGTGCCGTCCGGGTACTCGGTGACGATGTCGCCGTTCCGGTCCAGGTGGGTGGTGCTGCCGTCGGGGTTGGGCAGCAGGTCGCCGATGTTGAGGGGACCGGTCTCGACCGTGCCGTCCGGCCGGGTGATGGTCGCCGTGCGGTTGTCGGGGTCGATCTGCACCCTGCTGCCGTCCGGGTGCTCCGTGACGAGCCGGCCGCTGTCGTCGAGCGTGGTCCGGCTGCCCCCCGGGTTGGTCAGCGTGCCGTCCTCGGAGTACGGGTTCGAGGCGAGCGCGTCCGGACGCAGGGAGCCCAGGTCACCGAGGTTCAGGTCGCCGGAGCCGAGCGAGATGCCGCCCGGATTCAGGTCGCCGGAGCCGGGGAGGCCGCCGCCCGGGTTGAGCAGCCCCTCGGACTGCCTCTCGTAGGCGGCCTGGGCCTGCTGGTAGGCCTCCTCCTGCCGCTTCTGCGCCTCCTCCTGCTGGGCCTGCCGCTCGGCCTCCTGCTTCTCCTGCTCGGTCAGCAGCTGTTCCTGGCGCAGTTCCTGCTCGGTCCGGAGCCTGTTCTGCTCCTCCTCCTGCTGCCGCATCTGCTCCTCGGCCCTGGCCTCGGCCTCGGCCTGCTTCTGCTCGGCCTCCTTCTCCTTCTGCTCCTGCTTCGCCTCGGCCTCGGCCTGCTTCCGCTCGGCCTCCGCCTCCTTCTCCGCCTGCTTCGCCTCGGCCTCCGCCTCCTTCGCCTCGGCTTCCGCCTCGGCCTCGGCCTGCTTCCGCTCCTGCTCCTGGCGGGCCTTCTCCTGGTCGGCGCGCGCCAGGTTGAACTGGCTCAGCTGCATCTGCTCCGCGCGGGCCTGGGCCTCCTCCTGCTTCTTCTGCGCCTCCTCCTG
>NZ_LWCC02000099.1:0-10482 GCF_001642695.1 Streptomyces chilikensis | reverse complement strand
GCGTTCCTGCTCGGCCTTGGCGGCGGCCGCCTTCTCCTCGGCCTCCTTCTCCTTGCGTTCCTGCTCGGCCTTGGCCTCGGCCTCCTTGCGTTCCTGCTCGGCCTTGGCGGCGGCCGCCTTCTCCTCGGCCTCCTTCTCCTTGCGTTCCTGCTCGGCCTTGGCCGCGGCGGCCTGGTCCTTCTGCCACTGCATGAACTCGTCCTGCTTGCGCTGGGCCTCCGCCGCCGCCTTCTCGGCGTCGTCCTCCCGCTTCTCGGCCAGATCCTCCTTGTAGGAGCTGGTGAGGTCGCTCTCACCCCGGACCCTGACCGAACCGAGGTCGATGGTGGTGGGACTCCAGCTGTTGTGGACCGCCTTGAGGGCCGCCTCGGCGGGCTCCACGAGGTCCCTGATGACGTACGCCTGCCAGTGCTGGACGGCCCGTTCCCCCACGGCCTTCCAGGTGCTCAGCTCGTCCAGCGGACCGAAGTTGTCGCTCTTGCCGTGCCGGGTGGCCGTCTGGTCGAAGCCCGCCTTGGCGTGGTACGTGGTGTAGTAGCTCGCGTAGGGGCCACCGGTGCTGTTCACCTTGTAGGTGATCTGCTTGATGTTGTTCTCCCACACGTGGTCGGTGATGTCCACGAGCAGCTTGTTCAGTGCGATCAGCGGGTTGCTGTGCTTGGTGACCCAGGTCATCCAGGAACGGTGCAGCTCGACCACGGCGTCGCGGAACGCGCCGCGGGCCTCGCGCAGGATGTTGCCCTGCTTGGAGAGGCCGTTGGCGGCGCCCATGTCGTCGGCGAAGCCCTTGTACTGCCGGTTGATGGTGTCGATCAGGGTCCAGAAGACACCGGCGGCCTGGCCGCGCCAGGCGTCGTCCATCTCGGTGCCCACCCGGCGCTGCCACTCCGCGACGACCTTCTCCTGGGTGGAGAAGAACTGGGCGACCCGGTCGAAGGCGGCGGCCGCGGTGTCGAAGGACTTCAGCGAGACGGCCCCCGCGTCCAGCACGTTCTTGTTGTTCCAGCCGAAACCGACCGTGCCGTTCTCGTTGTAGAGCAGCGCCTCCATCGCGCGCCCCGTCCCGTAGGCGTACTGGGTCAGCTTCTCGGTCGACCAGGTCGCCTTGTCACCGCTCAGGCCCAGATGGTTGTCGTACTGGCTCTTGAACTCCCCGCCCTCCACGACACCGCCCGACGGGCCGTCGTCACCCTTGCTGCCCAGCATGGTGATGCGGGCCTTGTACATCGAGACCTGGTCGCCGGCGGACGCGTCGTCCCCGCCCGTCGTGTAGAAGGGGATGACGAAGTCGGTGTTCTCGATGCGGTAACCGGCGTTCTCGACGCGCCAGTTGAAGTCGTTGGGGTCGACGTAGTCGACGTGTTTCTGCCGGGTGAGCTCCACCTTCATCTGCGGGATGCCGTCGTTGCCTATGAGGGACTCGAAGAGCGTGTCCCGGTGCGGCGCGTCGTACCCGGTGAACCAGTACGCCGCCTTCTGCCAGGAGTCGTTGTCTGCGTCGAGCGCCCTGACGTGCTCTTCCGGTACTTCGTCTTCTGCCACGGTCTGACTCCGTTGACGGGGGGGCGTAGGTGGAGGTCCAGGGCTGCGCGCGGCAGCCGGCGGGTCGTGGGGCCGGGCCCGTGGAGGCCGGGTCGGTGAGGAGGGAGGGTGCGGTCGCGCGGAGTACGTCCTGCCGCGTCCTCGCCCCGCCGGTCGGGTCGGGGGAGGGGACTTCGGCAGGGCCCGCACCCGGCGTCGCGCGGCGTGCTCCGCCGAAGGGGCCTAGTCGTCCTCGCCGCCGCCGGCCTCGCCCAGGGTGTCGTCGACGTCCTCGAAGATGTCGAGCAGCTTGTCGCCGTCGATCCTGGCGAGGTTCTCGCCCTGGGTGTCGAACAGCTCGTCGATGCTGGTGCGCAGGTTGTCCTCGATGTCGTCGAAGAGCTGCACCTGGTTGTCCAGGATGGGCACGAGTTCCTTGATGAGGTTGGTGACCGCCTCGACGAGCGCGGCGCCGTTCACCGTCTCGTTGTCGGCCATGTAACCGATCATCAGCGGCCGGGTCGCCTCCATCGGCCAGTCGTCGGTCACCTTGCCCCGCGCGCTCAGGTTCTCCAGCGACGGGATGACCTCGCCGGTCGTGGAGAGCCCGTTCTGGGTGATCTTCTTCAGCGCGTCGCGGAAGTTGAGGATGTCGTGGTTGAGGAAGTTCTCCAACCAGGCCTTGTCGAGATTGACCGTCGTACCGTCGTCCGCCATGTCCTTCTCCTGCCGGAACTGTCGCTGTCGGGGAACCGGACGGGCGGCCCTCCCTGAGGCGCGGAGGGCCGCCGTCCGGTGACGGGGGTGCGGGCCGGGCCGGCTCAGCGGCCGACGCGGACCTCGCTCCACAGCTGGGTGAGGGACTTCTCGCTGTACTGGTAGTTCCCGGAGACCTCGGTCAGCAGGTGGGAGTGGTTCTCCAGCAGGTCCTGCATCGCCTGCACGGCGTTGTTCCAGGCGGTCTGCTTGTCGTTGTAGACCTGGCGGTCGTCACCTTCCCAGGTCGCCTTGAGCGCCTGGAGTTCGGCGTCCAGGTTGACCAGGATGCTGGCGATCGCCCGGGTCTGCTGGACCATGTCGTCGGCCGCGTTCGACATGTGCCGGTAATCGACGTAGATGTGTCCGTCGGTGAAGTCGCTCATCGTGAGGGCCTCGTCTCGCAACAGTTACGGAGGGAAGGGGAGGGAGGGGCGGTGTCCCGGCCCGGCGCCGGGACGCGCTCCGGTGTCAGCCGCTCAGCGCGTCGAAGATGGCCTGCGACTGGGTGTACGAGTTGTTGATGGCCTCGTTGTTGGACCCCTGGGTCAGACCCTGGACCCGGAGGGTCTCGTTGAGGGTGTCCACCATTTCCCGGACGTTCCTGGAGATGATCTCGGCCTGGTCGTCCCAGAGCTTGAGCAGGTCCTGGAAGGCCTTGCCGTCCGAGCCCTTGAGCCCGGAGGCGAGGTTGAACTTCATGTTCTCGACGTCCTGCCTGCAGTTCTGCACGCCGGTGAAGGCCGACTCGAGAGCCTGAATGCCGTTCCGGGTCGCCTGCTCCTCGGACTGCTGGAAGCCTGCCATGTACCGCACCTCCTGATGATCGCGCCGCCTGGCCCCGGCGCCCGGCCGGTCCGCGGCCGGCCGCGGACGGCGGGTGTCCGCCCGGCCGGGGCAACTGATCCCTGAACGTGGAGCAGTTGATCAGACGATAGCGAAAAGAGCCCGTGTGCCCTGGTCGTCGGGTCGTCGATTTCCGATTACTGAGCAGGATTTGAGGAATCGTCACATGACTGTCACGTCAATTTTCCCGGGCCGGCCGGTCCCGGGCCGCTGCGTCCCCCGACGCCCGCGACCCGTCCGCCCCGCTGTTCCCCGCGTCGCCCCGCGAGGCGGGGTCCGGCGATGACCCGCAGGGAGCGGCCGTCGTCCTGCCGCGTCCGGTCACGGCCGCCGCCGGACTCAGGTCGGGGCCGGTCGGCAGCATGGCCAGCAGCGGTGAGGGAAGCCCCCGCGCCTGCCCGCTGCCGTACCCGAGCGCGTTCAGGGCCTTGTCGCCGGCGACCCGGTACTTCATGCCGCTGTCGGTCACGAGGTAGACCGTGTCGCCGACGGCGCCGCCCCCGGCACCCAGGGCGTGCACCAGCGCGCCGCCGCCGGCCCGGACGGTGATCCGGTCGACGGGCACGCAGGCGGGGGTCAGCCCTTCCGGCGCGGGCTGCGCGGCCGGGCCCAGCACGGACGGCGAGGACAGGGCGACGCTGACCCGGGTACCGGAACCGCCGCTCTCGATCCGCGCGCAGGCCGTCTGCCCCGGCTCCAGCCGCACGGCCTTCGGCGGTGCGGCGGGCAGGTCGGTGAGGTCCGTGTCCGCGGCGTCGGCCGTACGGCCGTCCAGGGCGTCCGAGCCCAGTTCCACCGCGGTCGGGGCCTGCTCGCCGTACGCCTTCTCGCGGGTGTCCGGGTCGCCGAGCACCAGGGCCGCACCGGTCGCGGTCAGGGGGACGAGCCCCTCCTTGCGCAGCAGGTAGTAGCGGGCGTCCGCACCGGGCGTCGTGACCCGGAAGACCTGCCCGATCCGGGTCTCGCGGCCCCCGAGCTCGGGGCCCCGGCCGCCGCGGTCCGGCACGTCCGGCGGGGAGAGGTCCGGGCCCGCGGGCAGGGAGTTGAGGAACGCCGCCGAGACCTTCACCCGCGCGGTGGTGTCGTAACCGAGGGAGCGCGAGGCGCCGCGCTCGTCGTCCAGACGCAGCCGGATGCCCCGCCACACCAGGTGGTCGGCCTTGTCCGGGCCGGTCACCACCAGCGCCTGGCCGGCGCCCAGTCCGGCGCCGGCGGGCGCGCCCACGGCGAGGACCGTGGTGGCGGTGCCGTCGGCGGTGCCGGAACAGACCTGCCACGGGCCGGTGTCCAGGTCGTCGGAGGCGGGCAGCGCGTCGGGCGCCCCGGCGATGCCCACCGGCGCCCCGTGCGGAACACCGGCCAGGGAGGCGGAACCGACCGAGACGACCTTCATGTCGGCGCCCGCCAGCAGGCGCGCCGAGGCGTAGTTGCGCACCGGGCGCAGCCGGCCGTCCAGGTAGAGGTAACGGGAGCCGGTGTCCTTGTTGACGACGACGGTGCCCGCCTCCTTCCAGGAGTCCTTGGTGCCGGGCTTCAGCAGGCCCAGCACGAAGGCGCCCGCCGACACCAGCACGGCGATCACCACACCGATCACGATCCCGCGGTTGGTCCTGCCCTGCGGGCTCTCCGGGGCGTCCGGGTCGCCGCGCAGCATGGCGGTGGTGAGGCGCCCCATGACGAACATGTGCGCCTGTACCTGATCACGCCTGTTCTGCACCGTGCTCTCCTCAGCCGTTGAGGGACCGCAGGGCCCCGTAGACACCGAGCACCCACAGCACCAGCGGCAGCAGGGCGATCGCCGCCGCCGAGTGCAGCAGTTCCGCCCCGCGGCCCCAGTACGGCACGAGCCGCCGGCCGGGCACGGTCCAGGACGCGATGGCGATCCCGGCGGTCACGGCGAGCAGGCCCACCACGGTCAGCAGCCGCCCGAGGGAGCCGGAGCCCAGTGCCTGCGAGAACACCAGCAGGATCAGCGCCCAGGCGCCGGGCAGCGTCAGGAACAGGCGCTGCCAGACGTTGCCCAGCCCCCTGGCGTGCAGGATCAGCAGCAGCGCCAGCGCCAGGGAGGTGAACACCTCGGCCAGCCCGTCGCGGCGCGCCAGGACGGTCAGGCAGCCGGCGCAGACCACGCCGACCGCCCCGTACAGCGAACTCATCCAGCCGTCCGCCAGCACCGACCGGGAGGCGACGACCGCGGTGGGATGCGGCTCGATGCCCTCCTGCAGCTGCTGGGCGTTGGTCGGCAGCGGAGGCATGCGCAGCCCGGCCATCCGGAAGGAGAGGCCGGGCACGAAGGCGCCGAGGAGCACGGCGCCCAGCGCGGTGACGCCGGCCACCTCGTGCGCGGCGAGACCGGCGGCCAGCATCAGGGCGCCGGCCAGCGCCCCGAACGCGGCGATCACGGCCGGGGCGAGGAACAGGGCGGCGTACGCGGCCACCGCGGCGAGCGAGAGCACCGCCCCGCCGGCTCCGGCCGCGGACGCGGCGAGCAGGCGGGCGCCCAGCACCTCCGCACCGTGCGGGCCGGTGATGTCACCGCCCGGCAGCAGCCAGCCCGCCAGGGCGAGATAGGGGGTGACCATCAGGCCCAGGACCGCACCGGCCCCGCCGTCGCCGACCGCCCGGCTGGCCGCGGCGGCGCCCGCCAGGAGCAGCAGCGCGGCGGCCGCCGCGCACAGCACCCGGACGGAGCCCGAGCCGGAGCCGCCGGGCAGGGCGAGCACCACCAGGCCGACGGCGAGCGCCGCCATGGCCAGGCCCCGCAGCAGGGCCCGGCCCGCCCACGGGGTCCAGCCGTACGGTCGGTCGCGCAGGGTGGTGGAGATGCCGTCGACCAGGTCGTCCAGATGCACCTCGGGCAGCGCCTCGACGCGGGGCCGCAGGTACACGGTCTCGCCGTCGCGCAGCTCGAAGGATTCGAGGGTGCGCTCCTCGTCCATCGGTTCGCCGCCCAGGCGCTGCAGCACCCAGCCGCCGTGCTCGATGCCGGCTTCCTCCAGGTCGTCCCCGGCGTAACCGAGCACGGCGGGCAGCAGGTCGGCGACCGGCACGTCGGCGGGCACGGCCAGGTCGATCGTGCGGGCGGGGGCGCGTACGGTCAGGCGGCACAGACCGGCCACCTGGTTGTCACTCATCGGTCTGGCTCACGCCTTCCGGGGTTCGCCGTCGCGTGTCGACGGACAGGCAACGGACGTGCGGAGTGGGGGGGTTGCTGGTTGGTGGTCAGCTGGCGTGATCGTAGTATCAAACATCTCTTCGGGGTGACCCCGCCCCCGGAGCATCAGAGGTCCCTGCAGCATCAGTCACCCCCACCCGTGAGCGCGCGCGTCGGCCCGACGGCCGCTCCGTAAGGAGACCCGTACGGTGAGTGTGGTTCTGTTCCGCCGGCCCGCCCGCAGACGCGGCCCCGAGATGCCGGACGGAGAACTGACCCTGCAGGAGCCGCCCACGCTCCCCGAGGTGGTCCCCGACTCGTCCGCCGTGTGGACCTATCTGCCCATGGCGCTCATGTCGGTGTCGATGATGCTGATGTTCATGCGTCCCGGCATGGGCAGCGGCGGCAGCAGCTTCATCTACCTCGCCCTCGGCCTGATGGTCATCTCCTCCGCGGCCATGATGCTCGGCCAGGTGATGCGCCGTAACAGCGAGCGCAAGCAGCGCCTCAAGGGCGAGCGCCGGGACTACCTGCGCTACCTCACCCAGACCCGCCGCAAGGTGCGGACCGCGGTGATGGACCAGCAACGCGCCCTGGCCTGGCGCCACCCCGAACCGTCCGCGCTGTGGTCCCTGGCCGGGTCGTCCCGGCTGTGGGAACGCCGCCCGCAGGACCAGGACTTCGGCGAGATCCGGGTGGCGGTGGGCGACCAGAAGCTCGGCCTGCGCCTCAACCCGACGGCCACCACCCCCGTCGAGGACCTGGAACCGCTCTCCGCGCACGCGCTGCGCAGCTTCATCCGCGCCTACAACACCGTCCCCGACCAGCCCATCGCCATCTACCTGCGGGCCTGGGCCCGGATCCTGTTCCGCGGCGACGAGGACCGCATCCGCGCGCTGGCCCGGGCGGTCGTCGCGCAGCTGGCCACGTTCCACTCCCCGGACGACGTGTGGATCGCGCTGTGCGTGTCCGACGAGCGGCGCGCCGACTGGGAGTGGGCCAAGTGGCTGCCGCACCACCTGCACCCGCAGGAGAACGACGGCGCCGGACCCGCCCGGATGACCGGGTCCGCCTTCAACGAGCTGGAGGACCTGCTGGGCGCGGAGTTCCTGGAGCGCCCGCCGTTCGACCCCGACGCGGTCCCCGGCCGCGAGGAGCCCTTCACCGTGATCGTCATCGACGGCGGCACGGTCCCCGGCGGCCACCGCCTCGACGGCCCCGGGCTGCGCAACACCGTCGTACTGGACCTCACCGGCGCCCTGACCTGGCGCCCCGGCCGGGTCACCCTCCGCTTCGACGTGAGCGGCGACGCCTTCCGCCTGGTACGCACCGACCGCGACCGCAAGGAGCAGACCACCTTCCTCGGGCGGCCCGACTCCTTCGGCCCGCGCGGCGCGACCGCCCTGGCCAAGCGGATCTCGCCCTACCGGATGGGCATGGGCACGGACGCCTCCGAGCCGCTGGCCACCGAGGTCGAACTGACCACCCTCCTCGGCATCCAGGACCTGTACCGGCACGACCCGCAGACCCTGTGGCAGCGCAGCACCGGCCCCGGCCGGCTGCGCGTGCCCATCGCGGTGGGCGTCGACGGCCAGCCGGTGGAACTGGACATCAAGGAGTCCGCCCAGGGCGGCACCGGCCCGCACGGCATGCTGATCGGCGCCACCGGCTCCGGCAAGAGCGAGCTGCTGCGCACCCTGGTACTGGCGCTGGCGCTCACCAACTCCTCCGAGACGCTCAACTTCGTCCTCGTCGACTTCAAGGGCGGCGCCACCTTCCTCGGCCTGGACGAGCTCCCGCACGTCTCGGCCGTCATCACCAACCTCGCCGACGAGGCGGCCCTGGTCTCCCGCATGCAGGACGCCCTGCACGGCGAACTGATCCGCCGCCAGGAACTGCTGCGCGCCGCGGGCAACTACACCTCCGCCCTGGAGTACGAGAAGGCGCGCGCCGCCGGCACCCCGCTGGCACCGCTGCCCAGCCTGTTCGTGGTCGTCGACGAGTTCAGCGAACTGCTCGCGGCACACCGGGAGTTCATGGAGCTCTTCGTGATGATCGGCCGGCTCGGCCGAAGCCTCGGCGTGCACCTCCTGCTCGCCTCGCAGCGCCTCGATGAGGGCCGCATGCACCAGCTGGAGAGCCACCTGTCCTACCGGATCGGTCTGCGCACCTTCTCCGCGATGGAGAGCCGCGGCGTCCTCGGCGTGCCGGACGCCTACGAACTCCCGCCGGCCCCGGGCAGCGGCTACCTCAAGTCGGGCGTCGAGGCACTGACCCGGTTCCGGGCCGCCTACGTCTCCGGCGCCTACCGGCACCGCCGCGGCAGCGCCAGCCAGGCCCGCGCCGCCGGCCAGACCGTGCCGTGGACGAGCGGCTACGTCGTGCCGCGCGCGATGCCCGAGCTGCCGGACCCGGAGCCGGAGGCCGAGGAGACCGGGGACACGCTGCTCTCCGTCGCCGTCGACAGGATGCTGGGTGCCGGCCCGCCCGCGCACCAGGTGTGGCTGCCGCCGCTGGACCTGCCCGCCACCCTCGACCAGGTGCTGCCGCCGCTCCTGCCCGACCCGGAGCTGGGCCTCACCACGGTGGGCTGGCCCGGCCGCGGCCGGCTGAAGGTGCCCATCGGCATCGTGGACCGGCCGTTCGACCAGATGCGGGACCTGCTGACCGTCGACCTGTCCGGCGTCGGCGGGCACATCGCGATCGCGGGCGGCCCGCAGAGCGGCAAGAGCACCATGGTGCGGACCATCCTGACGGCCCTCGCCCTCACCCACACCCCGCGGGAGGTCCAGTTCTACTGCCTGGACTTCGGCGGCGGCACACTGGCCGGCCTCGACGGGCTCCCGCACATGAGCGGCGTCGCGGCCCGGCTGGACTCCGAGCGGGTGAGCCGCACCATCGCCGAGGTGAACGCGCTGCTCGCGGCCCGGGAGAAGTTCTTCCTTGAGCAGGGCATCGACTCCATGACCACCTTCCGGCGGCGCCGGGCCGCCGGGGAGTTCGCCGACCTGGAGCACGGCGACGTGTTCCTCGTCATCGACGGCTGGTCCACCGTCCGCCAGGACTACGACCGGCAGATCTCCACCTTCGGGGCGATCGCGGCCCGGGGCCTGAACTACGGCGTCCACCTCATCGTCACCACGGCGCGCTGGGTGGAGCTGCCGTCGGCCGTGCGCGACCAGGCGGGCACCCACCTGGAGCTGCGCATGGGCGACCCCATGGACTCCGAGATCGACATGCGGCGGGCCGCGACGGTCCCCCGGATCCCCGGCCGCGGCCTGACCCGGGAGGGCAAGCTGCACTACCTCACGGCGCTGCCCCGCATCGACGGCGTCGAACAGGCCGACGACCTCGGTGAGGGCGTCGCCGGGCTGGTGAGCGCGGTCGCCGAGAGCTGGACGGGCCCGTCCGCGCCCCGGGTGCGGATGCTGCCCACCGAGCTGCCGGTGTCCGAGCTGCCCGCGCCGGAGGGCGACTTCCGGGTGCCGCTGGGCCTGGAGGAGAACGAACTCACCACCGTCTGGCACGACTTCGCCGAGAGCCCGCACATGGTCGTGATCGGCGACACCGAGAGCGGCAAGACCAACCTGCTGCGGCTGACCGCCCAGGCGATCATGCGGCGGTACTCGCCCGCCGAGGCCCGCATCATGGTGGTGGACTACCGCCGCGAGCTGGTCGAGGCGATCCCCGACGAGTACCGGCTGGGCCACGCCGTCTCCATCGACGCCCTGCGCGACCTGGTGGACGGGGCGGCCCGGGCGGTGAAGGTCCGGATGCCGGGCCCCGACATCACCCCGGCCCGGATGCGGCTGGCCGACTGGTGGAACGGACCGCGCCTGTTCGTCCTCGTCGACGACTACGACATGCTCGGCTCCGGACCGATGAACGCCCCCTTCGACCCGCTCCTCGACCAGCTGGCACTGGGCTGGGAAGTCGGTCTGCACATGGTGGTCGCCCGCGCGGCCACCGGCGCGGGACGCGCCATGGGCGACCACCTGATGCGAAGACTCCAGGAGGTCAACACCCCGACGCTGCTGCTGTCCTGCCCGCCCTCCGAGGGGTACGTCGTCGGCAACGCCAAGGGCCGCCTGCTGCCCCCGGGCCGCGCCACCCGGATCGCCCGCCGGAAGACGGTCCAGGTGCAGACGGCGTTCCTGGGGGACCGGAAGGACTGACGGCACACCGCCCACCGCCCGCGCCGTGCC
>NZ_LWCC02000098.1 GCF_001642695.1 Streptomyces chilikensis | reverse complement strand
TGCTGCGGGTGCTGCCCGGGCCCGCCGGGCGGCGGGCCGCCGCGGTGACCGCCGTGGGACGGGCCGGCGGGTCCCGCGGGAGGCGCGGGGGGCACGGGAGCCTGCTGCCCGGTGCCCGGACCGCCCGCGCCGTAGGAGCCGTGGTCGTAGGAGCCGTGGTCGTAGGAGTCGTAGCCGGTGGCGGACGGCTGCCGCGGTCCCTGGCCGCCCGCGTAGGGGTCGTAGCCGTATCCCTGCGCCTGCGGCTCGTGGCCGCCCCGGGGCTGCTGCTCCTGGCCGCCGTGCGGCGGGGGAGGGTAGCCCTGCGGGCCGGCCTGGCGCGGGACCTGCCGGTACACGGGCTGTCCGTACTCGTCGTAGCCGACCAGTTCGTACTGGTCGCCCCCGTGTCCCGCGTGTCCCGCGTCGTATCGGTCGTTCACCGGTGCCCCTCTCGGCTCACTCGCCGCGGTACAGCTGGCGCTTGTCGATGTAGCGCACGACTCCGTCCGGCACCAGGTACCAGACGGGGGCGCCCTTGGCGACTCGCGCACGGCAGTCCGTGGACGAGATGGCGAGCGCCGGCACCTCGACGAGCGAGACACCGCCTTCGGGGAGCCCTGGGTCGTGCAGTGTGTGTCCCGGCCGTGTCACGCCGATGAAGTGCGCGAGGGAGAACAGCTCGTCCGCGTCCCGCCAGGTGAGGATCTGGGCGAGCGCGTCCGCGCCCGTGATGAAGAAGAGGTCCGTGTCCGGGTTGAGCGCCCGCAGGTCGCGCAGCGTGTCCGTGGTGTAGGTCGGACCGCCGCGGTCGATGTCGATGCGGCTCACCGAGAACTGCGGGTTCTCGGCGGTGGCGATGACCGTCATCAGGTAGCGGTCCTCGGCCGGGGTGACCGTCCGGTGGCTCTTCTGCCAGGGGTTGCCGGTGGGCACGAACACGACCTCGTCGAGCCCGAACGCGGCGGCGACCTCACTGGCCGCCACCAGGTGTCCGTGGTGGATCGGGTCGAACGTGCCGCCCATCACGCCGAGGCGGCGGCGTCTTGCCCTGTCGGCCGGGCCGGCGGCCGGGACGCCTCCCGGACCGGCGGGCATGTCCTGCTCTCCCATGCGTGCAGACCCTACCGGCCCGGTCCCGGAAGCTTGACCTCGACCTGTCCCACCTGGGGATTCGTGACGGGATCACCCGTTCCGGGTCACCGGTCGCGGTTGAAGCCGACGGTGATGAAGAGCAGCAGCATGAGGATCACGAAGGCGCCGATGCCCGGCAGCAGGGGGTTGAGGTTCATGTGGTGACCTTGCTCGCCGCCCTCGGCGGCGAGGGTGACCAACTGCGCGGCGCTCTGCTCAAAGCTCATCTTCGGCTGGACCAATCCGTATGGGCTGGATAAGGACGTCGGCTCATCGTATGCGCCGGTCGGCGGCGGGAACCATCGGCCCCGCCCGCTCGTCCTACCCACAGCAGCACCGGCCGGGGCGGCCGGGGGGCGATCGGTGGCGACACGGGCGGGGGACCTGATGCCGGGCGGGGACAGGACGGGGCACGACGGCCGCGCGGCGGCCCGCGGCCGGAGGCGGTTCCCGGGGCTGTCGTCCCGGGCCTACGAGCACCCCGCGGACCGGTCCGCCCTGGTGGCGCTGCGCAGGCTCAGCGGTTTCGACACCGTCTTCAAGGCGCTCAGCGGGCTGGTCCCCGAGCGGAGCCTGCGCCTGCTCTTCCTGTCGGACTCCGTCCGGGTGGGCGAGGAGCAGTTCCCGCACCTGCACGACATGCTGCGGGACGCCTGCTACATCCTCGACCTGCCCGGGGTTCCCGCGATGTACGTCTCGCAGGACCCGAAGCCGGGCGCGATGTGCGTGGGCCTGGACGAGCCGGTGATCGTGCTGACCACCGGCCTGGTGGAGCTGCTGGACGAGGAGGAGATGCGCGCCGTCGTCGGCCACGAGGTGGGACACGCCCTCTCCGGCCACGCGGTCTACCGCACGGTGCTGCTCTTCCTGACCAACCTGGCCGTCCGGATCTCCTGGATCCCGCTGGGCAACGTCGCCGTGACGGCGATCGTGACGGCGCTGCGCGAGTGGTTCCGCAAGTCCGAGCTCTCGGCCGACCGCGCCGGCCTGCTGGTCGGGCAGGACGTCCAGGCGTCGATGCGCGGTCTGATGAAGCTGGCCGGCGGCAACCACCTCCACGAGATGAACGTCGACGCCTTCCTCCGCCAGGCGGAGGAGTACGAGGCCGGCGGCGACCTGCGCGACTCGGTGCTGAAGATCCTGAACGTGCTGCCGCGCTCCCACCCCTTCACCACGGTCCGGGCGGCCGAGCTCCGGCGGTGGGCGGACTCCCGGGACTTCCAGCGGCTGATGGACGGGCACTACCCGCGGCGCGAGGAGGACAAGGACGCCTCGGTGACGGACGCGTTCCGCGAGTCCGCCGCCGGCTACGCGGAGACGGTCCGCACCTCGGCCGACCCGCTGTTCAAGATCGTCGGCGGTGCCACCGACCGCATACGCCGGGGCTTCAACGGCACCGGGGCCTGACGCCGCGCGGGGTCAGAGCCGGGGCATCGCGGCCGGGGAGAGGGTGCCGCACAGGCCGGCCGGGCTGGCCGCGCGGTACGGGTCGGTGCCGGGCGGCGCCGCGTCGTCGGCGCGCTGGCCGGCCAGGAGCGGGCGCAGCACCTGGTCGGGGTCGCCGGTGCAGGACAGGGGGCCCGCCTGCACGGAGGCGGACACCACCCGCACCTGCCGCAGCCGCAGGTTGTCCTGGTCGAACCGCATCCGCACCTCGCGCCGCACGGTGAACAGCGAGACCCGCTCCCGCGCGCCGTCGGCCCGTTCGGCCCCGCCGGTCCTTCCGTTCCTGTCGCCGTCGGCCCCGTCGGCCCCGTCCCGCCCGCCGTCCTGGGCGGCCCCGGTCAGGGCGTAGACGAAGACGTGGTCGGCCACCACCTCCAGGGTGGCCGCGTTCCGCTCGACGACCTTCATCGTGCCGCGCGCCCGGATCTCCGGGTCGGCGAGCCGGACCCGGGTGGGGTCGAAGCGGATCAGCCAGCCCAGCGGCGCGGAGGCGTCGCCCGGGGTTCCGCCGCCGCGCGTGGTCCCGCCCGTGCTGCGGTCGAACCGGTCGAACTGGTCGGGGTCGAGCAGGACCCGCACCGAGCGCGTGGCGTCGCCCATCAGCACCTTGGGGTCGAGCGAGGAGCCGATCACGTAGTCCCGGGCGGCGGCCAGCGCGGCGATGACCTGGCCGTCGGAGAAGTGCTCGGTGCGCCGGGCCGGCGGCATGGTGACGCCCTTCTCGCCGGCCTCGAAGCCGCGCGCCGGGCTCGCCTCGTAGAGCCGCCCGGGTTCGGCCGCTCCCGGCACGGGGCCCCTGGGGGCGAGCGGGACCACGGTGACCCGTACGGGTTCGGCGTCCCGGTGGGCGGTGGGCGGCTGGTAGGGCGAGCGCATGCCGAGGTAGACGGCGGTGACGAAGGCGATGGTGACGAGGAGGGCCAGGACCAGCGCCTGCCGGGAGAGCCGGTGGATGCCGCTGGGCCGGGTCCGCACCGGCGGGGCGTGGTCGGCGAGACGTTCCTGCGCGCTGTACTCCTGGAGGCGGGCAGCCTTGACGAACGACTCGTCGAAGACGACGGATCGGTACTCGTCCTCGTTGCCTCCCGCGGCGCCGTCGGGCGTGCCGTCGGGTGGCTCTCCGGGCCCGCCCATACCTTCAGAGTGGGTTGTGCCGCCTTCCGGTAAACGCCCCCGTACGAGCCATCCGCGGGCGGGAGGGCGATGGCCGCGGGCCGTCAGGGCACCGGTGCGGAGGCGCGCGGGACGGCCGCCGCGGGAGGCCCGGAGTACTCGGCGGAGGCCGAGGGGCCGACCGCGGTGTCCGGGGCCGGCGCGGGCGTGGGGCGGGTGGAGGCGGGCGGCGGAACCTGTCCGGTCTGTCCCGCGGCACCCCGGTGGACGGCGGTGAAGGCGAGCGCGACCATGCCCATCCCCATCACCAGGGCGAGCACCCAGGCGACCGGCCGGTGCCACCGGCCGGGCCGGACGGAACCGCCCGGACGGCCGAACAGTCCGGGGGCGAAGTCGGCGGCGGCGTCGCCCCCGCGCATGCCGGGGCCGCCGGGGTCCTGTCCGGTGCGGGCCACGTGACCGGCCGGGTACGGGTCGCCCGGGCGCGGCGGGTCCTCGGAGGACGGGTCGCGCCCGGGCCGGCCGCGGGAGAGCGGGTCGTGGGCGAGGCCGATGTCGTCGGGACCGGGCGCCTCGTCGTGCCGGTCGTCCTCGGGCCGGGGACCGCCGGCCCGGGCCCGGCGCGCGGCCTCCGCCTCGGAGGCCTCGGCGCGCGCCTGCGCGGCCGCCACCAGACGCTCCACGGCGGTCGGCTCGTGGACCGGGGCCGCCCGGACGAAGTCCTCGTCGAAGACCACGGGGGCGAACTCGTCGTCCGGCATCCCGCGGTTCTGGTCGTCGTCGGGCTCTCCACCGTCAGGGAACGGCGTGCCCCCCACGTCCTCCGCCACGGCACCAGAGTAGACGCGCCGGGTCGATCTGGGCAGAGCGTACGGAAATTCGGCGAAGGGCCCGTGACCGTCCCCGGCGCGCCCGCGGGTCAGGGGCGGACGTGCCCGTCGCCGGTGACGATGTACTTGGTGCTGGTCAGCTCCGGGAGGCCCATCGGGCCGCGGGCGTGCAGCTTCTGGGTGGAGATGCCGATCTCGGCGCCGAAGCCGAACTGGCCGCCGTCGGTGAACCGCGTGGAGGCGTTCACCGCGACCGTGGTGGAGTCCACCAGCTGGGTGAAGCGGCGGGCCGCCTGCTGGGAGGTGGTGACGATCGCCTCGGTGTGGCCGGAGCTCCAGCGGCGGATGTGGGCCACGGCCGCGTCCAGCGAGTCGACCACGGCGGCGGCGATGTCGTAGGAGAGGTACTCGGTCTCCCAGTCCTCCTCGGTCGCCTCGACCACGGTGGCCCCGGTGCCCGCGGCCAGCGCCAGCACCCGCTCGTCGCCGTGCACGGTGACCCCGGCGCCGGCCAGGGCGTCGAGGGCGCGCGGCAGGAAGGCGTCGGCGATGTCGCGGTGCACCAGCAGGGTCTCGGCGGCGTTGCAGACGCTGACCCGGTGGGCCTTGGAGTTGAGCAGGATCTCCACCGCCGTGTCGAGGTCGGCGTCGGCGTCGACGTAGACGTGGCAGTTGCCGGTGCCGGTCTCGATCACCGGGACGGTGGACTGCTCGACGACGGTGCGGATCAGCGAGGCCCCGCCGCGCGGGATGAGCACGTCGACCAGGCCGCGGGCGCGCATCAGCTCGTGCACCGCGTCACGGCCCTCGCCCGGCACCAGCTGCACCGCGTCGGCCGGCAGCCCGGCGCCCGCCACCGCGTCACGCAGGACGGCCACCAGGGCGGTGTTGGAGGAGTAGGCGGAGGACGAACCGCGCAGCAGCACCGCGTTGCCGGACTTCAGGCAGAGCGCGGCGGCGTCCACCGTCACGTTGGGCCGGGCCTCGTAGACGATGCCGACCACGCCGAGCGGGACGCGGACCTGCCGCAGGTCGATGCCGTTGGGCAGCGTGGAGCCGCGGACGACCTCGCCGACCGGGTCCGGCAGCGCGGCGACGTCGCGCACGTCGGAGGCGATGGCGCGGACGCGCTCCGGGGTGAGGGTCAGCCGGTCGACCACGGACTCGGCGGTGCCGGCCTCGCGGGCGCGGGCCACGTCCGCGGCGTTGGCCTCGACGATCTCCTCGACGCGGGCCTCGAGGGCGTCCGCCACCGCCTGGAGGGCGGCGTCCTTGGCGGAACGCGGGAGCGGGGCCAGGCCGGCGGCGGCGGTGCGGGCACGGCGGGCCACCTCGGTCACCGTGGGCTCGGTCGGTTCCGTGGCGGCTGCGGTCGTCGTCGTGAGCGTGCTCATACCGCGAAGGGTAACGCCGCGGGGGCGGGCGCCGACGGGCGTTCCACCTGGCGGGCGGCGCCCGGCCTCAGAACGGGTGGACGCCCATCCGGGTGGCCGGCGGCGGGCCCTGTCCGGCGGCCACCCGCTGGTGGTGGGTCTCCCGGTCGACGACCTCCAGGCCGACGATCTCCCACCGCGGCAGGTTGGCCGTCCGCCGGTGCTCGCCCCACAGCCGCAGCGCCACCGCGGCCGCGTCGTGCAGGTCGCGGGCCTCCTCCCAGTAGCGGATCTCCGCGTGGTCGGTGGCGTACCGGCTGGTCAGCAGGAAGGGGTGGTCGTGGGCCAGCTGCTCCAGCGCCCGCCGCACCTCCGGCAGCGGGACCTCGGCGCCGGAGACGGAGAGGGTGACGTGCCACAGCCGCGGCAGTTCCGCGGGGACGGGCGGCCCGCCCTGGAACCGGTCGTCGGGCGAGACGCTGGTGAGCCCGCGCCGGGCCGCCGCTCCCCCGCCGGCCGCGCGGGACGCCGCCGTTCCCGGGCGCACTCGTCTCACAACGGCCTCCTTCACACGGCGCTCACGGTGGTCGCCCGGCGCGTCTGCCCCGGCGTCTGCCCCGACACCAGTGCAGCAGGCGACGGCGCTCCGTGGGGCCGTTTTACGGAACGTCCCGCACCGGATTCCGGCCACGACGGCCGAAACGCGACATCCCGCTCAGCGCCGCAGCAGCACCAGGTCGTCCCTGTGTACGACCTCTCGTTCGTAGGCGGGGCCCAGCTCGCGTGCCAGTTCCCGGGTCGAGCGGCCGATCAGGAGGGGGATCTCCCGCGCGTCGAAGTTCACCAGGCCGCGTGCCACGGCATGCCCCTCGGCGTCCTTCAGCTCCACCGGGTCGCCGGCCTGGAACTCGCCCTCGACCCCGGCGATGCCCGCGGGCAGCAGTGACTTCCGCCGCTCCACCACGGCCCGCACCGCGCCGTCGTCCAGGGTGAGCGAGCCCTGCGGGGCGGAGGCGTGCTGCAGCCACAGGAGACGGTCGGCGGACCGGCTGCCGGTGGCGTGGAACAAGGTGCCGGTGTCGCGGCCCTTCAGCGCGTCGGCGGCCTGGCTGGCGCTGGTGAGGACCACCGGGATGCCGGCCTCCGCGGCGATCCGGGCGGCCTCCACCTTGGTCACCATCCCGCCGGTGCCCACCCCGGCCCTGCCGGCGCTGCCGATCTCCACGCCCGCCAGGTCCTCGGGCCCCCGGACCTCGTCCAGCCGGGACGTCCCGGGGCGGGACGGGTCGCCGTCGTAGAGGCCGTCGACGTCGGAGAGCAGGACCAGCAGATCGGCGTGGACCAGATGCGCCACAAGCGCCGCCAAACGGTCGTTGTCCCCGAACCGGATCTCGTCGGTCGCTACCGTGTCGTTCTCGTTGACGACCGGTACGGCTCCCATGGCGAGCAATTTGTCGAGCGTTCGGGCTGCGTTACGGTGGTGGGCACGCCGACTCGTATCATCGGCCGTCAGCAGCACCTGGCCGACCCGCACACCGTGGCGTGCGAAGGACGCGGTGTAGCGAGCCACCAGCAGACCCTGCCCCACGCTGGCGGCTGCCTGCTGCCGGGCCAGGTCACGAGGCCGGCGCCGAAGACCCAGAGGGGCGAGTCCCGCAGCGATGGCACCGGAGGAAACCAGGACGATATCCCTCTCGCCGCCGTCCCTGCCCGCCGCCAGCACGTCGACCAGCGCGTCGACGCGGTCGGCGTCCAGGCCGCCCTCGGCCGTGGTCAACGACGAGGACCCCACCTTGACGACGATCCTGCGAGCCCCGGTCACGGCCTGCCTTGCCCTTGTCACCTTGCCGTTGTCCCCTCACCTTGTTCTCAGCTGCCCGCCCGGCAATCTACGCGACCCGGACACGGCGGCGCGCGTGCGTTCCACCCCACGGACGTACGCCCCCGGAACCCGCGCACCGCTGGAGCGGCGCGGGCGCCCGAGGCGTGTCGTCGGAGCGTTCGCGCGCGTTGAAACTGAGTCCCTGACGCAACACGTCCGCGCAGCCCATTTGGAGTGACGCAGTGCCCACACCCGTCCCCCGTCGGCAGACCGCCGTGAGAGGCATGGTCACCGCCCTCATGGCGGTGTCGTTCCTCACACTCGCCGTCACGGCCGTCGTCCCGAACGTGCCGGTCATGATCGCCGCGGCGGCCGTCTCCCTGGCCGTCGAGGGAGTCCTGTTCCGCTGGCAGCGCGGCATGGTGGCGATGTTCGCCAAGATGCACGCCGACGTCACGGTTCGCCACCTGCTGCGGGACATGCTGATCGTCGTCGCCCTGGTCCGCCTGCACGGCCAGAGCCAGGAGACCGACCTGGCCACGCCGCTGCTGGTGCTGCTGGCGTTCTACGGGCTGCACTTCTCGATCCAGGCCGTCTCCGTCATCGTGCGCCGCACGCGCACCACGCCGGTGCTCACCCGCAACATCGACACCTCCGCCCTGCGCCTGACCGCCGCCCCGCCGGCGCTGCTGCTGCGCCGGCCCGGGCACCGGCTGCTGATCCTCGGCCTGCCGGCCACCGCGGGTCTGCTGGCCGCCGGCGCGACCGGTGACGCGCTGTGGGGCGTCGTCGGCGCCGCGGTGTCCGTGGTCCTGGCGCTGGGCGGTCTGGTCCTGCTGGGCAGCCACCTGCTGCCGGGCCGCCGCCCGCCGTCCGAGGAGACGGTGCTGAAGTGGTTCGACGCGTGGCTGGCCGAGTACAAGCCGACCATCGGCATGTACTTCTCCGGCGGCTCCGCCTCCGCCTACCAGGCCAACATGTGGCTGGACCCGCTGGCCAAGCTGGACGGGCGTCCGCTGATCGTGCTGCGCGAGCGCTTCATGATGCAGAAGATCACCGCGACCGACGTCCCGATCGTCTGCCTGCCGCAGGTCCACCACCTGATGCGGCTGGAGCACTCCACCCTGCAGGCGCTGATCCACCCGTCGAACTCGGGCAAGACCTCGCAGGTGCTGCGCATCCCGACGATCAAGCACGCCTTCGTCAACCACGGCGAGAGCGACAAGCTGTCCTCCTGCAACCCGTACGCCAAGGCGTACGACGAGGTGTGGGTGGCCGGCCCCGAGGCCCGCGAGCGGTACGCGCTGGCCGACATCGGCGTCGAGGACAAGGACGTCGTGGAGATCGGCCGTCCGCAGCTGGACGGCATCGCCGCCTACCGGGGCGCCCCCGAGGGCGAGTACACCCACGTGCTCTACGCCCCCACCTGGGAGGGCTGGGACGGCAACCCGGGCAACACGTCGGTGATCGCGGCCGGCGAGAACCTGGTGCGGGCGCTGCTCGCCGACCCCAAGGTCCGCCTGGTCTACAAGCCGCACCCGCTGACCGGCTCGGTCGACCCGCGGGCCGGCGCCGCCGACCGGCGCATCCGCGAGCTGATCCTGGCCGCCAACCGGGAGCGCACCGGCACCCGTCCGGGCGCCGAGGCCGCGGCCGAGCTGGCGCGCCGGACCGCCGAGCTGGACCGGCTCACCACCTCCGCCTTCCGGACGTCCTCGGACAACATGGAGCGGATGATGCTCCAGACCGCCCCGGAGCCGGGCCGCGCCGCCGCGGTCACCGCGGCGACGGCCGCGTGGGTGAAGGCGTACTGGGCGGCGCTGCCGGAGTGGGAGCACCAGATCGTCACGGACGCGCGTCCCGACATCCAGGCCTGCTTCAACCGGGCGGACCTGCTGATCAGCGACGTGTCCAGCGTCATCTCGGACTACATGGCGAGCGGCAAGCCGTACGCGGTGGCCAACACCTCGGGGCTGACCGAGGCGGCCTTCCGCGAGGCCTTCCCGACGGTGCGCGCCGCGACCGTGCTGACGCCGGACGCGGCGGGTGTGCCGGAGCTGCTGGAGCGCGTGCGGAAGCCGGAGCTGGACGACCTGCGGGAGGCGCGGGCCGAGCTGAAGCTGCGGCTGCTGGGCCCCTCGGACCCGCCGTCGCAGGCGCGGTTCAACGAGGCGATGCGGGCGCTGTGCGAGTCGGCGCTGCGGCACCGTCGGCGGATGACCGAGCGCGAGGCCCGGATCCCGGGTCAGCGTGCCGCGGCGCCCACGGGCGACCCGGAGCTCACCACGGGCTGACCTCCTCCGCCTCCCCGGCCGCCCGGGTCCCCCGTCCACCGACGGGGGACCCGGGCGGTTCCGCGTTCCCGCCCCCGGCGCTCCCCCGCGGGCGGCCGGGCCGCCGGGGCGCGGGTGGGCGTGGCGAGGCGGCGTCCCGGTCCCGGAGGGGCGGGTCAGTGGGCGGGGACCTCCGCGGGGGCGGTGCTGCGGGTCTGGCCGAGGTTGCGGGCCTCCGCCTTGAGGGCGAGCGCGGCGACCGCCGCGTTGAACCGCTGCAGGGACGGCGGCTCGTCGGGCCCGAGCAGGTACTCCTTCAGCTCGACCCGCGCCGCGGCCAGGGTGTCCGCCTCCTGCTCCCGCACCGCCGCCAGCAGCTCGTCCAGCTCGGTGGCCTCGTTGGAGAGGATCACCGCCGCCCGCACGGCCGTGTTCTGCCGGACGAACTCCTCCGCGCCGAGCCCTGCGGAGTCGGTCACCGCATACGGCTTGCCGCTGGCGATGAAGTCGGAGACCACGCTGGAGATGTCGGAGACCATGCCGTCGGAGACGTTGAAGCAGTCGTACAGCAGCGGCTCGGGCCCGGTGATCACGCGGTGCTCCCACTCCGGGAAGGACCGCCAGTAGGCGTCGTTCCACTGCTCGCGCAGCCGGGCGATCTCCTCGTAGACCCCGGGGTCGGCCACCCCGTCACGGGTGGCCATGGCCTCGTCGCCGTCGTCCGCGCCACCGGTCAGCTCGGTCAGCCGGGCCTCGACGCGGGCCAGTTCCTCCCGCGCCGCCTCCACCGCCGCCTCGTCGACGGCGAACGCCGGGTCCAGCGCCCGCGCGGCGGCGGCCTGCTCCACCAGCGCGGTGATCCGCTCGTGCGCGGCCTTGGCCCGGGAGCTGCGGGTGCCGGTGAACGGATGCGGCTTGTACAGCACCCGCACCGGCTCGTCGGCCGCGAGCAGCCGCCGGACGATGTTCTCGCCGGCCGCCATCAGGGAGGTGTTGCCGGGGTTGTCGTCCCAGCCCTCCCAGGTGGGCGCGTAGAGCACGGTCGGGATCGACACCCGCTCGCGCCGGCCGACCCGGATCGGCGCGAGCTGCGGGCGTCCGACCTCCACGACGTCCTCGTCGCGCACCCCGACGTCCGCCACGGCGTACCGGTCGCGCCCGGCCTTGCCGGCCGTCCACACCTCGTCGTACACCTTGCTGAAGGGGTTGACGCTGGCGACCTTGTCGCTGTCGCCGTGGCCGATGAAGACGTGCTTCATGGTCGGCACGCGCAGCAGGTGGATGTTCTTGCCGACGTTGGCCGCGTAGAGCGCCACCTTGACCGTGGACAGGTCGAGGTTCATCAGGTGGACGCCGCCGGGCACGCAGATCACCGGGACGGTGGTGGGGGCCAGCCGTTCCAGCACCACGCGCTCCCGCAGGACGATCAGCGGACGGGTGTCCAGCCGCTCCATGGTCTCCAGCCACATGTTGACCTGGTAGGCCGACTCCTTGGCGCCCGAGAAGTACAGGACCGTCTCCGGACGGTAGGCGCGCAGCCAGGTCTCGACCGCGGCGAGCACCGACTCCGGGGAGGGGGCCCGGCGGGGGCCGAACAGGTAGGGCAGCAGGACGACCGTGTAGAGCCCGCCCAGCCCGAGGGTGGCGATGATGCCGAGTCCGCCCCACAGGCCGTCGCCGAGGAACGCCGAGACCAGGCCGCCGACGATCACCGGCAGGTCGAGGTGGAGCATCTTCTCGCCGGAGCGGTGCAGCAGCCACCGTGCCGGGGCGTCCGGTATCCGGACGGCCGTCGCCAGGGCGATGTTCCGGGTGGCCACCGGCAGGGTGCGCCGGAGCCTCACCAGCGTCACCAGCGCGCCGTGCACGGCCTGGAGCCCGTAGAAACTGATGAAGCAGGCCACGAGCGCGTAGAAGAACACCCCGTAGGCGAGCCCCAGCCGGGCGAGCAGCAGGACCAGGATGAGCTGACGGACCAGGAAGCGGATGGCCAGGCCCGCCCGCACCACGCTCAGCCGGTTCACCAGGTAGCTGTTGCGCCGGTGCAGGTAGTGGTCCGACCCGTAGGTGACGGCCGCGGCCAGAGCGAAGAGGGGGATGTTCGGCAGCAGCGCCGCGACCATCAGGGCGGGGAAGCCCACCACGATGAGGGCGGCGGCGGCGACCAGCTCTCCCACGCTGCCCACCCGGGCGGCGCGTACGACTGTGGATATCACGTGTGAACCTGCTCCAGGGGAGGTGCCGGCATGGTGCGTGAACGGCCTTGGGCGCATAACTCCGACAGTTCCGGAAAAGACCGTGCGTATTTCCCTTGTAGGACAAAACCTGGGTAGTGCGATTCCCGGGTATTCAGCTATTCAGCCGCTCAGGCCCCCGCGGTCGCACCTCTCGACGCGGCCGCGGAGGCCTGAACGATTTCTGGCAATTGCGGCCGATTATGCCACGCCGTCGTGCCGGTCCAGAACACTCGCGAGTGCCTGCTCGAACCCGGACGCCTGGCCCGCGGCGGCGGTCGGATCCTGCTGGCGGACGTCGATGACGTGCCCGGTGAGGTCGGAGAGCAGGACGTCCAGCGAGGTGCGGGCGACGGCCCGGGAGGAGAGCAGGGTGCCCGCCGGTTCCTCGCCGAAGGCCTTGGTCCGCATGGGGGTCGCCGTGCGCTCGGGGTTGATGCAGTTGACCCGCACCCCCTCGGTGGCCCATTCGTCGGCCAAGGCCTGGGTGAGGTTGACGACGGCGGCCTTGGTGGAGGAGTAGAGGCTGTACTCCGCGCGGCCGCGGGTGTAGCTGCTGGAGGTGTAGAGCAGCAGCTGCCCCTTGGTGGCGGCGAGGTACTTGTACGCCGCGCGGGCGATCTGCACGGGTGCCAGGTAGTTGACCCTCAGGGCCTCCAGGACGGTCTCGTCGTCCGTCTCGTCGAGCCGGCCGATCCGCAGCACCCCGGCCGTGTTGATCACGTAGTCGATCCGGCCGCTCTCCGCGTACGCCTTGCTGAGCGCCTGCTCGACGTCCTCGCCGTTCTCCACGTGGGTGCCCGTGGTGGAGCGGCCCAGGGCGTACACGGAGGCGCCGTAGCCCTCGGCGAGGTCGGCGACGTCCTTGCCGATGCCGTAGGAGCCGCCGAAGACCACCACCGTCTTCCCGGTCAGCAGTTCCCGGTAGGTCTCCTCGCCGCGGGGCTCCGGGGCCGCCGTGGAGGCGAGCTGGAAGAGCTTGTCGGCGATGAAGACGTCCACCGGCTGGGTGACCTTCATGTTGTACTCGTCGCCGGCGACCACGTGGACGGGTACGTCCGGCAGGTACTTGAGGACCACCGAGCAGTCGTCGGTGGCCTGGAAGTGGGGGTCCTCGGCGGCGATCTCGTAGGCGTGCCGGATCGTCGAGAGCTTGAACGCCTGGGGGGTCTGGCCGCGACGCAGCCGGGAGCGGTCGGGGATCTCGGTGATGAACTCGCCGTCCTCGCCGTGGGTCCGGGTCACGATGATGGTGTCGGCGGACGGGATGGCGACGTCCACCGCCTGGTAGCGCTCCAGGGCGCGCACGCAGTCGTCGATGACCCGGCGGCTGAGCAGCGGGCGCACCGCGTCGTGGAAGAGGACGTTGACGTCCTCCCCCTCGGCGAGGCCCTCGCCGAGCAGCCCGATGGCGCGGCGGGTGGTCTCGTTGCGGGTCGCGCCGCCCTCGACGACCCGCCGCACCTTGCGGAGACCCGCGCGCTCGACGATCCGTTCGACGTCCGGCACGTAGCCCGGCGCCATCAGGACCAGGACGTCGTCGACGGAGTCCGCCTGCTCGAACGTGCTCAGCGTGTGCTCGATGACCGCCTTGCCGGCGATCTTGATGAGCTGCTTGGGAATCTGCAGCCCGACCCGCTGCCCGGTCCCGCCGGCGAGGATCACTGCGGTCGTACGAGAAGCGGTTATGCGCTGGGACACGGGCGATTCCTACCTTGGGCAGCGGCGGGCCGGGCTTCGGGAGATCGGGGGATCCCCACCCTTGTTACCACATTGCAAGCGAGGTTTCGGTTCCCGCAAACATCCTGTTCAACCGCATTCCACCTCATGATCGGGACGCGAAGCGGAATGCATTCTTTCGATTGTCGACCCGTATACGTTAAGCGGCGAACAGGTGTCCCCTAAACGCGTTCGGCCGGATCCCCCTTCTGTAAAGGAGGGATCCGGCCGAATTACCGGCGTGTCGCGCCGGGGGCGGCTCAGAACGGCTCGAAGTCCTCGAACTCCTGGGAGGCCTCGTCGCGCTCGGCCTGCCGGTCGCGGCGGCGCTGGGCGGCCGGACGGGGCGCCTCGAAGCGGTGGTCCTCGCCGCGGCGGCCGAGCATCTCGGCGCCGGCGGTGACCGTCGGCTCCCAGTCGAAGACGACGGCGTTGTCCTCGGGGCCGATGGCGACGCCGTCGCCGGCCCGGGCGCCCGCCTTCATCAGCTCCGCCTCCACGCCGAGGCGGTTGAGGCGGTCGGCGAGGAAGCCCACGGCCTCGTCGTTGTTGAAGTCGGTCTGGCGGACCCAGCGCTCCGGCTTCTCGCCGCGCACCCGGAAGAGGCCGTCCTCCTCCCGGGTGACGGTGAACCCGGCGTCGTCGACGGCCTTGGGCCGGATGACGATGCGGGTCGCCTCCTCCTTGGGCCTGCGGGCGCGGTGGCGGGCCACCAGCTCGGCCAGGGCGAAGGAGAGCTCCTTGAGGCCCGTGCGGGCCACCGCGGACACCTCGAAGACGCGGTAGCCGCGCGCCTCCAGGTCGGGGCGGACCATCTCGGCGAGGTCGCGGCCGTCCGGCACGTCGATCTTGTTGAGGACCACCAGGCGGGGGCGCTTGTCCAGGCCGCCGCCGTAGATCTTGAGCTCCTCCTCGATGACGTCGAGGTCGGAGACCGGGTCGCGGTCGGACTCCAGGGTGGCGGTGTCCAGGACGTGCACCAGCACGCTGCAGCGCTCGACGTGGCGCAGGAACTCCAGGCCCAGCCCCTTGCCCTGGCTGGCGCCGGGGATCAGGCCGGGGACGTCGGCGACGGTGTAGACCGTGGAGCCGGCGGTGACCACGCCCAGGTTGGGGACCAGGGTGGTGAACGGGTAGTCGGCGATCTTCGGCTTGGCGGCGCTCATCACCGAGATCAGCGAGGACTTGCCGGCGCTCGGGTAGCCGACCAGCGCCACGTCGGCGACGGTCTTGAGCTCCAGCACGACGTCCCGGGCGTCGCCCGGCTCGCCGAGCAGCGCGAAGCCGGGCGCCTTGCGGCGGGCCGAGGCCAGCGCGGCGTTGCCGAGGCCGCCGCGGCCGCCCTGGGCGGCGACGAAGGACGTGCCCTCACCCACCAGGTCCGCCAGCACGTTGCCCTGCTTGTCGAGGACCACGGTGCCGTCCGGGACGGCCAGGACCAGGTCCTCGCCCTCCTTGCCGGAGCGGTTGCCGCCCTCACCGGGCTTGCCGTTGGTGGCCTTGCGGTGCGGGGAGTGGTGGTACTCGAGCAGCGTGGTCACCGACTGGTCGACGGTGAGGATCACGTCGCCGCCGCGGCCGCCGTTGCCGCCGTCCGGGCCGCCCAGGGGCTTGAACTTCTCCCGGTGCACGGAGGCACAGCCGTGGCCCCCGTTACCCGCGGCGACATGCAGTTCGACGCGGTCCACGAAGGTGGTCATGGTCAGGTGCCTCCAGTACGCGTAAGTCTTGGGTCGTGCTCAGTCTTCGTACCGCGCGTCGCACGGCGCGCGCGTGTCACACAACACGCGAAAGGCGGACCCACTTCCCCGCAGGGAAGTGAGGTCCGCCTCGCGAATGAGTTCGGTCGGCCTGCTCAGGCGACCGGAACGATGTTCACGACCTTGCGGCCACGGTGGGTGCCGAACTGCACCGCACCGGCCTCGAGGGCGAACAGCGTGTCGTCGCCGCCGCGGCCGACGCCCGCACCCGGGTGGAAGTGGGTGCCGCGCTGGCGGACCAGGATCTCACCGGCGTTGACGGTCTGACCGCCGAAGCGCTTCACACCGAGCCGCTGAGCGTTGGAGTCGCGACCGTTCCGGGTGGACGATGCGCCCTTCTTGTGTGCCATGTCTCCTCAGTCCCTTACTTCGCAGCCGCGGGGATCGACGTGACCTTGATCGCCGTGTACTGCTGGCGGTGGCCCTGCCGACGGCGGTAACCGGTCTTGTTCTTGTAGCGCAGAATGTCGATCTTCTGGCCCTTGTGGTGGTCCACGACCTCGGCCTGGACCTTGATCCCGTCCAGGACCCACGGGTCGCTGGTCACGGAGTCGCCGTCGACAACGAGCAGGGTCGAGAGCTCGACCGTGTCGCCAACCTTGGCGGTGGAAATCTTGTCAACCTCGACGATGTCACCGACAGCAACCTTGTGCTGGCGGCCACCGCTGCGCACGATGGCGTACACGCGGATCTCACTCTCTCGCTCGGAAACGGCACCCCCGCAGTCCAGCCTCCCTGTGACAAGGGACCGGCCTCTCCCGGGGCGCGGCGCGAGGCCTGCGGCCGGCCGGGAGGAATGAGGTTTACGGGGATGTGGCGTGTCTGTGGACACGCCGAGGGTCAAGGTTACGGGGCCCCGGGCTGGAGGGTCAAACCGGGCCCGTCCGCGTTCAGGAGCGGTGGTGCCGCCAGCCCTCCCAGGCCGACCTGATCATGTCGTCCAGGTCGTGGCGCGCGCTCCAGCCGAGCTCCGTCCCGATCCGGCCCGCGGAGGCCACCACGCGCGCCGGGTCGCCGGGGCGCCGCGGGGCGACCTCGGGCGTCAGGTGTCCGTTGCCGGTGACCTTGAGGATGCGGTCCACCACCTCGCGGACCGAGCTCCCCTCGCCGCGGCCGATGTTCAGGACCAGCGCGGTCCCGTCCTCCGCCTCCGCCAGCCGCCGCGCGGCCGCCAGGTGGGCGGAGGCGATGTCCTCGACGTGGATGAAGTCCCGCACGCAGGTGCCGTCGGGGGTGGGGTAGTCGTCGCCGAAGACCAGCGGGGCCCGGCCGGCGTCCAGGCGCTCGAAGACCATGGGCACCAGGTTGGTGGCCCCGGCGTCGGCCAGCTCCGGCCCCGCGGCTCCGGCCACGTTGAAGTAGCGCAGGCACGCCGACCGGATGCCGTGGGCCCGGGAGGCCGCCCCGATCAGCCACTCGCCGGCCAGCTTGGTCTCGCCGTAGGGGTTGACGGGGGCGCAGGGGGTGTCCTCGGTGACCAGGTCCACGTCCGGCATCCCGTAGACGGCCGCGGAGGAGGAGAAGACGAGGGCGCCGGCGCCGGTGGCCGTCATGGCCTCCAGCAGCGTCTGCAGCCCGGTGACGTTCTCCCGGTAGTAGTGGAGCGGCCGCTCCACCGACTCCCCCACCTGCTTCTTGGCCGCGATGTGCACCACGCCCGTGACGCCGTGCTCGCGCATCGTCCGCTCCAGCAGCGGGCCGTCCAGGACGCTGCCGACCACCAGCGGCACGCCGGAGGGCACCCGGTCCGCACTGCCGGTGGACAGGTCGTCGAACACGACGACGTCCTCCCCGCCCTCGGCCATGACGCGCACCACGTGGGCACCGATGTATCCGGCACCGCCCGTGACCAGCCAGCTCATCTCTTACCTCCCGGGTCGTTGGCCGTCCAGACTCCCCCATCGGCCCGCCGGTCCGCGAACCGGGCCCCGGCCCGCGGACTAGCGGGCGGATCGTCCGACAGGTTGAATATGAGAATGTCCTGATCCTCCCTCTTCGTCCCCGGCCCGCGCGACGGGTGGGACCGCCCCGTTCCCGCACTCCGACGGAGGTGCCTTCCGGTGTCCGCCCCGCACGACAGCACGGAGCACGTCCCCGACATCAGTGTCGTCGTCATCGTCTACAACGACGAGCGGCGCCTGCCGGCGGCGGTGCGGTCCGTGCTCGGCCAGACCCTGCGCAACGTCGAGGTGGTCATCGCCGACGACCACTCGACCGACGGGTCCTTCGAGGTCGCCCGCCGCCTGGAGGCCGGGTCGGACCGGGTGCGGGCCATCCGGCTGCCGGAGAACAGCGGAGGCTGCGGGGAGCCCCGCAACCGGGGCGTGGCGGTGGCCCGCGGCCGCTACGTGATGTTCCTGGACAGCGACGACACCCTGGAGCCCAACGCCTGCCGGAACATGCTGGAGGCCGCCGAGGGCACCGGCGCCGACCTGGTCTCCGGACTCTGCCTGCGGGTGCACGTCGACAGCCGGTGGGGCACGACGTCGAAGTGGTACCCGTGGCTGTACCGGCGCACCCGCACCCTGGAGTCGGTCGCCGAGCTTCCGGACCTGCTGGTCTTCGACACCCTGTCGACCAACAAGTGCTACCGCCGCGAGTGGCTGGTCGACAGCGGCCTGGCCTTCCCCCGCGGCATCCACTACGAGGACCTGCTCTTCTCGGCCCGGGCGTACCTCGCCGCCTCCCGCATCACCCTGATCCCGAACACGGTCTACCACTGGAACGTCGTGCGGAAGACCGGGGCCAGGTCGATCAGCAACCGGCGCCACGAGATCAACAACTTCGCGGACCGGCTGGAGATCCACCGCCGGATCGACCGCGTCCTGGCCGCCGGGGGACACGACGAGCTGAAGCTGCACAAGGACCGGAAGTTCCTCAAGCACGACCTCGTCCTCTACCTGCGCGAGCTCCCCTTCCTCGACGACGGCTACCGGCGCCGCTTCGCCGAGATGGCCGACGGGTACCTCCGGGAGTTCCCGCAGGAGGCGTACGCGGGGCTGTCGCCCGTGCACCGGCTGTGCGCCTACCTCCTCCTGCGCGAGGACTGGGAGCACCTGCTGCCCGCCGTCGACACCCTGATCAACAAGGGCAAGGTGTCCAGCCCGCTGGCCGAGCGGGACGGCCGCGTGTACTGGTGCGAGGAGCACCTCGACGACCCGCTGGGCCGGGCCGTCCTCGACGTCACCGGCCTCGGGTACCACGACAGGCCGCTCTCCCGGCTGTTCCTGCGCAACGTGCTCACCGGTTACGCCGAGTCGCCGGGGGGCGTCACCCTGTCGGGCGCCGTGGTCAACCCGCTGGGAGCGGTCCGCCCCGACGCCCGGCTGGAGGCGGAGCTGGAGTTCACGGCGCGCCGCAGGAGCCTGCGGTCCTTCCGCTTCCCCGTGCGCGCGGTGCGCCACGCGGGTCCGTCGGTGGTCTGGGAGGCCACCGTGCCGCTGGCCCGGAGGCTGCGGCCGGTGGGCGTCCTCGACGACGTGTGGGACGTGCGGATGCACCTCACCGTGGACGGCGAGCGCACCACCAGCCGGCTCACCGTCGGCGGGACGGACATCGAGCGGGCCGGCGCCGTCCGCGTGCGGCCGCTCCTGAGCAGGCTGGCGGCCGACCGCCTCGAGCCGCGCGCCACCTCCCACGGCCACCTGGCCTTCCACCTGGCCCAGCACGGCGCCCTCTCCCGGGGCGCCTCCGGCCTGCTGCGGCACAACCTCCAGAGCCCGCCGGCCCGGTTCACCAAGAAGGCCCTGCGCACGGCCCTCGCCCTGCGTAAGGAACTCGGCTCCGGCCACCGCAAGGTCGAGGCGTACCACCGGATGATCCGCCTGCTGCCCGTCCGCAGGGGAACGGTCGTCTTCGAGAGCCACCTCGGCAGGCGGTACGGCGACAGCCCGCGCGCCGTCCACGAGGAGCTGCGCCGCCGGAACATCCCCGTGCGCGCCGTCTGGTCGTACGCCGGCGCCTCCCCGACGGGCTTCCCGAAGGACGCCGAACTGGTGCGCCGCTGGTCGTGGCGGTACATCCGGGAGCTGGCGCGGGCGGAGTTCTGGATCGACAACCAGGGGTTCCCCCTGAGACTGACGAAGCGCCCGGAGACCACCTACATCCAGACCTGGCACGGCTCCGCGCTGAAGCGGATGGGCTTCGACACCCCCGAGGCGCGGGTCCTGCCGGAGCCGGAGCGCCGCGCCTACCAGCGGGCCGTCGACCGGTTCGACCACTTCGTGGTCCGCGGCCGGCACGACGAGCTCACCCTGGCCCGCGCCTACCGGATCCCGGAGGAGAAGCTGCTGCGCACCGGCTACCCGCGCAACGACGCCCTGGTGCGGACCAGGGAGTCGGGCGCGCCCGACCCGGCGGCCGAGGAGCTGGCGGAGCGCCTGGGCCTCCGGCGGGACCTCCCGGTGGTGCTCTACGCACCCACCTTCCGCACCCGGGAGGGCGGCCGGGTCGCGGACTTCGCCTTCCCCTTCGACGTCGAGGAGTTCGCCGACCGGTTCGGCGACGACCTCACGCTGCTGGTCCGCACCCACTACCTCAACGGCGTCACGCTGCCCCCGTCGGTGGCCGGCCGCGTGGTCGACGTGAGCGGGGAACCCGACGTCACCCCCGTCCTGCTGCTGTCCGACGTGCTCGTCACCGACTACTCGTCCGTGATGTTCGACTACGCGCTCCTGCAGCGGCCGATGGTGTTCTTCACCTACGACTGGGACGACTACGTCCACCACGGCCGGGGCACCTACTTCGACCTGTCGGCGGAGGCCCCCGGCCCCGTGGTGCACACGGCGGAGGAACTCTTCGAGGCCCTCTCGGACCTGGACCGGCTCGAGGGCCACAAGGCGCGGCTCAAGGAGTTCATGATCCGGTACGGCGAGTACGACCAGGGCGACGCCGCCGCCCGGATCGTCGACCGCTTCTTCGGCGCCGGAGGGGAGGCCCGGTGACCCGGCACGGCGGCGGGACCGCGCGCGACATCGTCCTCGTGGGCAACGAGGTCGACGAACTGGGCGGCGTGGGCCGCTGGCAGACCTTCATGGCACGGCTGTTCGCCGAACGCGGCCACCGGGTGACGGTGGTCGGCGTGGCCCCGGCCGGCTCGCCGTTCGACCTCGGCGAGGACCCGCCCTTCCGGACCCTGACCCTCCACGACGCGCGTCCGCCCGGCCGCCGCCCGGTCCGCGGGCTGCGGGGGCGGATCGATCCGGTGGCCCGGCGGCGCGAGGCGGTGCGGGAGCGGGAGAGGCGCGAGGCGGCCGGGCGGCTGACCGCCCTCCTCCGGGAGTCCCGGCCCGGCGCCGTGGTCATCGTGACCCAGGTGTGGGCCATGGAGTGGGTCGCCCTCGCGGACACCGCCGGACACACCGTGATCGGCATGAGCCACGAGTCGTTCGGGACCTCGCGGAGCTCCTCCCGCTTCGCACGCGTCAAGCGGTACTACAAGGACGTCGACCGGCTGCTGGTGCTCACCCGCGAGGACGCCGACCTGTGGATCGGGGAGGGCCTCAACCACGTGGGCTTCATGCCGAACCCGGTCCCCCTGGAACCGGGCCCCCCCTCCCCCCGCACCGACAAGGTGGTCGCCGCCGTCGGCCGCCTCGGCTACGAGAAGGGCTACGACCTGCTGCTCGACGCCTGGGCCGAGGTGTCGCCCCGGCATCCGGGGTGGCGCCTGCGCGTCCACGGCTCCGGGCCGGACGAGGAGGCGCTGCGGCGGCGGTGCACCGCACTGGGTCTGGACGGCTCGGTGGAGTGGGCCGGGCGGACCGAGGACGTCGCGGGCGCGCTGCGCCGGTCGTCCGTGTTCGTCCTGGCCTCCCGCGGCGAGGGCTTCCCCCTGTCCCTGCTGGAGGCGATGTCCCGCGCCGTGCCCTGCGTCGCCTTCGACTGCGCGCCCGGCGTGCGGGAGATCGTCCGCCACGAGGAGGACGGCCTGCTGGCCCGCCCCGGCGACACCGCGGAACTCGCCCGCCACCTGGGCCGCCTGCTCGAGGACCCCGGCCTGCGCGACGGGATGGGCGACAGGGCGTACCGGAACGTCCGGCGCTTCTCCCCGGCGGCCGTCACCGACCGGTGGGAGGAGCTGTTCGACCTCCTGGAACGCTGACCTCCTCCGGACGAGCGGGAGCCCGCCGGCTCCGGCCCCTCGGCGGGGGCCGG
>NZ_LWCC02000097.1 GCF_001642695.1 Streptomyces chilikensis | reverse complement strand
GCCGGCGGCGGTTGCTGCGGGTGGCCGTCCCGGTGCTGGTCGCGGGCGCGCTGGCCGGGGCGGCCGTCGGCTGGCGGCTGGTCGGCGACGACGGCCCTCCGGCCGGGGCCGCGCCCGCCACCACGCCCGCCGCGGAACCGGGAACCACCGACGACCCGGCGACCGGACCCGGCCCGGCCGGGACCCCCGGGGAGTCGCCGTCCCAGGACGGGACCGCGGTGCCCGACGGCTACCGGCTGGCGGAGGACCCGGCCGGCTTCACCCTCGCGGTGCCCGAGGACTGGACGCGCGAGGAACGGGACAACGGCGTCTTCTACACGCCGGGGGACGACAGTTCCCTCATCCAGGTCTTCGAGGTGACCGAGCCGGGGATCACTCCGCTGGAGTCGCTGGAGGCCGCCTCCGAGCACCTGGAATCGCAGCCGGGCTACGAGGAGATCTCCCTCTCCGGGACCGGTCCGCCGGAAGGCGCCTCGGACGCCGTCGGCGCGGACGCCGCGGAGCTGGTCTACGCGTACGACAGCGAGGAACTCGGCTTCCGCAAACAGGTCGTGGACTGCGTCTTCACGGCGGACGACGGGACGATGTACGCCGTGCTGGTCGCCGGCCCGGCCGACGAGTGGCCGGTGCAGGAGGAGCAACTCGCCGTCGCGCTCGACCACTTCGCCGTCTCCTGACTCCGTGCCGGCCGCGGGCGCGACATGGGCGACACGCGCAACTCGCGTCGTCGGTGAAGCTTTTCCGTCCCTTGGGAACCACGGGTTCCGGTGTGTGATTATCATGTGGCACCCGGTCGCGTTCGCGACCGTTCACAAGCACCCCCTGGTTCTTGGGGAGTTGCAGATTTCGCGGGCTGGTGTGCGGGTTCCGTCGGTCTGTTGCCCTGATGCGACGTGACGCCGCCATGCCCGGAGGGGAAACGTATGTTCCGTATAGGGAGACGTGCCACCACGCGGCTGTCCGCCGCGATCCTCGTCGCCGGCCTGAGCGTCGGCGGCTCCCTGGCCACGGCCGGCGTCGCCGCCGCCGACGACCACAACCCGGCCGGTGGCACGCTGGCCACGCTCAGGGCCGAGATGTCGCACACCGGTGGCGCCACGATCAACGGCGAGTCGGTCAAGGCCGGTCTGTTCACGATGGACATCGCCGGCGGCGGCACCCTGCAGAGCTACTGCATCGACGCCCACACGCCGACGGTCAGCGGGGCCACGTACCAGGAGAAGTCCTGGGCCGAGTCCTCGCTGGCGAACAACCCGGACGCCGGCAAGATCCACTGGATCCTGAAGAACGCCTTCCCGCAGGTCGACGAGGCCGCGCTGGCCAAGGCCGCGGGCATCACCGGCGAGTTCACCAAGAACGACGCCGCCGTCGGCACCCAGGTCGCCATCTGGCGCTACTCCGACCACGTCCGGGCGGAGGCCAAGGACGCCGAGGCGGAGCAGCTCGCCGACTACCTGGAGAAGGCCGCCCAGTCCGTCGAGGAGCCCGGCGGTTCGCTGTCGCTGAGCGCCCCCGCCGTGGCCGGCAACGCCGGCGAGAAGCTCGGCCCGGTCACCGTCACCACCAACGCGGGCACCGCGTCCGTCAAGGTCGCCGGCGAGGGCGTCAAGGTCGTCGACGCCTCGGGCAACCCGGTCACCGGCGTGGCCAACGGCAGCGAGCTGTACGTGGACGTCGCGGAGGGCACCCCGGCCGGCACCGCCGAGGTCACCGTCGAGGGCTCCGTCGAGCTGTCGGTCGGCCGCGCCTTCACCGGCGTCGGCGTCAAGACCCAGACCCAGATCCTCGCGGGCTCCACCCAGGGCAAGGTCGCCTCCTCCTTCACCGCCACGTGGAGCGAGAAGGAGACCACCGGCGCGGTGCTCGCGGCCGAGGCCGTGAACAACTGCGCCAAGGGCGGCGTCGACGTCAAGGTCACCAACAGCGGTGACGAGGCGGGCGAGGTCACCATCGGCGGCGAGAAGCACACCGTCGAGGCCGGCAAGGACGTCACCGTCACCGTCCCGGTGAAGGAGGACGCCGAGTACAGCATCGCGGTCACCGGTCCGAACGGTCTCGACCAGACCTTCACCGGCATCCTCGACTGCCAGACCGCCTCCGAGGGCGGCTCCGGGGCCCCGAAGCCCTCGACCGCGCCGAGCCCGGCCGGTGACCAGGGCGACAAGGCCGACGACGGCACCAACCTGGCCGAGACCGGCAGCAACAGCGCCACCCCGGTGATCGCCGGTGTCGCGATCGCCCTCGTGGTCGTCGGCGGCGTCACCATGCTGGTCCTGCGCAAGCGCAAGTCCGCCTGACCCTCCGGTCCGGTGATGACCCGGCGCGGCCGGGGTGAGCGCGGGCACTGACCAGCGGGCGCTCACGCGGCAGGCGCGAAGGGGCGGTTCCCCGGCACGGGGAGCCGCCCCTTTCCCGTGCGCGACGGGGGGCGGGGCCGGGGCGCGGGACCGGACGTCCGGCGGGCCCGGCCGGCCTGAACGGGTGTTCGATCTTGCTCCGGTGGGTAGGGGCCCCGTGGGCGGTGAACCTGACACCACCGCCCAGCGGGCCCCACGGGGCGCCCCCTCCACGGGAGCGGCGGCGCCCGTGGGGCCCTTGTCGCGGGACCGACGTTGCTCTCGTGCTCCGGTATCCCTAGGCTGCCGGGCGTAACAGACGCCGCACACCCGTGCGGAGGGAACCGAACAAGAACCTCCGGGTGTCTTGGCGTCCGCACCACTCGCACCGAACCCGGGGGGAACCACCATGGCACAGAAGCAGCGTCGACGGCTGCGCTCCAGCACCGTCGTGCTGGGCGGAATGGGCGTCGTGGCCGCCACGCTGACGTCCTGCAGCTCCGAACCGGACCGGCGCTGCGTCGACATGGACAGCTACGAGTACGCCAACGGCTACCGGATCGTGGCCGACTCCACCTGCTCCTCGTACGGGACGGCCACCAACGCCGGCTGGTACTACGACGCCGAGGTCGACGACGGCTGGGCCGAGGACGGCACCTTCAGCCGTGAGGAGGCCGTCGACCGCAACGGCTTCGGCTGCAGCGGCAGCGGCGGAGGCTGACCGACACAGTGGAACGCCGCACCACCGAGCCCCGCCCCGACTGGCAGCGGACCGTCGAGGCGCAGGGGCTGATCTACCCGCTCACCCGCCACCCCGACGGCGTCCTGCGCCCCTACTGGGACGAGAGCGCCTACTACGTCCTCTCGCTCCCCGAGGTCGAGGCGCTGGAGGAGGTCGTCGAGGAGCTGCACGGGATGTGCCTGGAGGCGGCCGGGTTCATCGTCCGGGAGAACCGGTTCGCCGACCTCGGCATCACCGACCGGCGGGTGGCCGGCGCGATCGCCGAGTCCTGGCGCCGCCGTGACGAGGTCCCCTCCCTCTACGGCCGCTTCGACCTGCGCCACGACGGCACCGGCCCGGCCAAGCTGCTGGAGTACAACGCCGACACCCCGACCTCCCTGGTGGAGGCCGCCAGCCCGCAGTGGTTCTGGATGGAGGAGCGCTTCCCCGGCGCCGACCAGTGGAACTCCCTGCACGAGCGGCTGGTGGACGCCTGGCGCAGGCAGGCCCACCTGCTGCCGCCCGGCTCCCCGCTCTACTTCGCCCACACGGCGGGCGACGAGCTGGGCGAGGACCTGATGACGGTCGCCTACCTCATGGAGACCGCCGAGCAGGCCGGGCTGACCACCGAGTGGATCTCCATGGAGGACATCGGCTGGGACCGGATGAGCCGGCGCTTCGTGGACAAGAAGCTCCGCTTCATCCGCAGCTGCTTCAAGCTCTACCCGTGGGAGTGGCTGACCACCGACCGCTTCGGCCCGCAGGTGATGAGGACCCTCGACCTGGGCGGCGGCACGGGATCCACCCTGTGGATCGAGCCGATGTGGAAGATGCTGCTCAGCAACAAGGCGCTGCTGGCGGTCCTCTGGGAGCTGTACCCCGGCCACCCCAACCTGCTGCCCGCGTACGTGGACGGCCCGCGCGAGATGGCCTCGACCACGGGGTACGTCGCCAAGCCGCTGCTCGGACGCGAGGGGGCCGGCGTCACGCTGCACGAGGCCGGGTCCGGGGCGCCGGTGCGCGAGGAGCCCTGCTGCTACCAGGAGCTGGCGCCGCTGCCGTCGTTCGACGGGAACCGGGTGGTGCTGGGCGCCTGGGTCGTCGACGGCGAGGCCGCGGGACTGGGCATCCGCGAGAGCGCGGGACCGGTGACGGACACGTACGCGCGGTTCCTGCCGCACGTCATCCTCTGACCTCCGCAGCCCTCCCGCGGACCGCCCGCGACGGCGGGCGGTCCGCGGGACGCGGGCGTCAGCCCAGGTCGACCGTCGGGTACAGCGGGAAGCCGGCGACCAGCTCGGTGGCGCGGCGGGAGACCTCGTCGGAGACCTTCGCGTCGAGGACGTGCTGCGCCTTGGACGGCGCGCCCTTGGCGGTGGTGCCGGGGACGGCCTCGGTGAGCACGCGGTCGATCAGCGCCGCGATCTCGTCCATCTCCGCCGTGCCGAGGCCGCGGGTGGTCAGGGCCGGCGTGCCGATCCGGATGCCGGAGGTGTACCAGGCGCCGTTCGGGTCGGCGGGGATCGCGTTGCGGTTGGTGACGATGCCGGAGTCCAGCAGCGCCTGCTCCGCCTGGCGGCCGGTGAGGCCGTAGGAGGAGGCCACGTCGATCAGGTTGAGGTGGTTGTCGGTGCCGCCGGTGACCAGCGTGGCGCCGCGCCGCATCAGGCCCTCGGCCAGCGCCTTCGCGTTGTCCACGATGCGCTGGGCGTAGTCCTGGAAGTCGGGCCGGCGCGCCTCGGCGAGGGCGACCGCCTTGGCGGCCATCACGTGCGGCAGCGGGCCGCCGAGGACCATCGGGCAGCCGCGGTCGACCTGGTCCTTCAGCGAGTCGTCGCACAGCACCATGCCGCCGCGCGGGCCGCGCAGCGACTTGTGGGTGGTGGTGGTGACGATCTGCGCGTGCGGCACCGGGTCGAAGTCGCCGGTGAGCACCTTGCCGGCCACCAGGCCCGCGAAGTGCGCCATGTCGACCATCAGGGTCGCGCCGACCTCGTCGGCGATCTCCCGCATGATCCGGAAGTTCACCAGACGGGGGTAGGCGGAGTAACCGGCCACGATGATCAGCGGCTTGAACTCGCGGGCGGTGGCCCGCAGCGCCTCGTAGTCGACGAGACCGGTCGCCGGGTCGGTGCCGTAGGACCGCTGGTCGAACATCTTGCCGGAGATGTTGGGGCGGAAGCCGTGGGTGAGGTGGCCGCCGGCGTCCAGCGACATGCCGAGCATGCGCTGGTTGCCGAAGGCGGCGCGCAGCTCGGCCCAGTCGGCGTCGGAGAGCTCGTTGACCTGGCGGACGCCGGCCTTCGCCAGGGCCGGGACCTCGACGCGGTCGGCCAGCACCGACCAGAAGGCGACCAGGTTGGCGTCGATGCCGGAGTGCGGCTGGACGTAGGCGTGGCGGGCGCCGAAGAGTTCGCGCGCGTGCTCGGCGGCGAGGGACTCGACGGTGTCGACGTTGCGGCAGCCGGCGTAGAAGCGGCGGCCGACGGTGCCCTCGGCGTACTTGTCGCTGAACCAGTTGCCCATCGCGAGCAGCGTCGCGGGGGAGGCGTAGTTCTCGGAGGCGATCAGCTTCAGCATCTCGCGCTGGTCGGCGAGTTCCTGGCCGATCGCGTCGGCGACGCGGGGCTCCACGGCGCGGACGACGTCCAGGGCGGCGCGGTACGCGGCGGACTCGGGGGAAAGGTCGGGCATGGCGGCCTCCGGCGGAGTGCGGTCACGGTGTGGCCCAGGCGCACGGCACGTGTTCTCTCCGGGCCGCTTCCCGATGGTCCGTCCCATCCCAGCGCGCCAGTCACGGCCCGCCCACACCCTACCGGCCCGCGGCCTCCCCCCGCCGGACGGACCACCCTGCGGACGGCCGGATCGCCCAAGGGCGACGGCCCGCGCGGCGCGAGCCGTCGCGCGCCTAGGCGAGGATCCGTCCGTCCCGCGGGGCGGGCTCCGCACCGCCGGGGGCACCGGTGCGGGGCCGCGCGGCCCCCGCGCCCGTGCGGACCGGGTAGCTGAGGGCGGCGCGGAGGTAGGCGGCGTCGAGCGCGGGCGGGGCCGCGACGCCGTCGCGGGCCTCCAGCCGGTCCAGCCCGGTGCGCTCGTAGGAGCGGCGGTGGTAGCCGTAGCGGAGTCCGCCCGGGTTCAGCTCCACCAGGTGCCGTTCCAGGTCGTTGGCGGGCGACCACTCCTCCACGAGCTCCACGCGCGCCCAGGGCGCCTGTGCGGCGATGGCGTCGATCCACTTCCGCACGGGGGTGTCCACGGGATGCACGACGTGCCGCGTCACCGTTCCCGGGCCGCCGTCCTCACCGGCCAGCCGCACGACGGCGTCGGCCGCGTAGGCGACCGGGGCGAGGTTGACCAGCCCGTCCTCGCGGCCCGGCAGGCGGAGCCGGACGCGCCCCTGCGCGTCGGGCACCGCGGCGAAGCGCTCGACGGCGTGCCGCGGCCCCAGGGCGGCCAGCCGGCTCAGGGCCCACCGCAGCGCGGAATGCGGTGACCGCGGCCCGCGGCCGGACGGCGGCCGGTCCGTCAGCAGCGTGCCGGGGCGCAGCACCAGTGCCCGGCGGCCGTCCCGCGCCCAGGACCGGACCAGGAGCTCGGCCCGGTACTTGGACTCCTCGTAGGGGGTGACGAACCCGTAGGAGTCGTCCAGGTCCTCCTCGCCCACCACGCCGTCACGGCGGTCACCGGCGACGAAGGCGGTGCTGATGTGCACGAACCGCCGCTCGGCGCCGCCGGCGGACGCCAGTTCCAGCATGTGGCGGGTGCCGTCGACGTTGGCGCGGACGACGCCCCGCAGCGGAGCCCGCAGGTCCGTGGCGGCGGCGCAGTGCCACACCTCCGTGACCTCACCGGCCAGCCGCCGCAGCTCCGGGGGGTCGATGCCCAGACCGGGCCGCTCCAGGTCCGCCCGCACCACGCGCAGCCGGCCCGTGTCCAGGGCCGCGACCGCCGGCCGGGCGTCCGCGAACTCCAGGGCGCGTTCCAGACGGCGCACGGCCTGCTGCGGCGCGTCCCGGACCAGTGCGACCACGGAGTGGCCCTGGGCGAGCAGCCGGGGCAGCAGGTGGCAGCCCAGGAATCCGGTTCCCCCCGACAGTGCGATGGTCTTTCCGGAGATGACGCACTCCTTCGCCGGAGCGCGAGCACCTGGGGCCGGCGCGCTCCTCCGCTCGAGACGATCCGGCAGGCGGCAGCCGCCGGGTACGACTGACACCATGGCAGGGTTCCGGCCGGACGGCCCGGTGGCGCACGCGCCGCGTCACCCGTATGCCCGGGCGGCCGCCGAGGGGCGCGGCCGGCCTCGCGCACCCGTTCCCCGGGGGCCGGGGGGACCTGAGAGAATGAGAGGCATGGCCTCTGATCGTCCTCGCGTGCTCTCCGGCATCCAGCCGACCTCCGGCTCGTTCCACCTCGGCAACTACCTCGGCGCCGTCCGCCAGTGGGTGGACATGCAGAAGTCCCACGACGCCTTCTACATGGTCGTCGACCTGCACGCCATCACGGTGCCGCAGGACCCGGAGGAGCTCCGCCGCAACACCCGGCTCTCCGTCGCCCAGCTGCTCGCGGCCGGCCTGGACCCGGAGCACTGCACCCTCTTCGTGCAGAGCCACGTCCCGGAGCACGCCCAGCTCGGCTGGGTGATGAACTGCATCACCGGCTTCGGCGAGGCCTCCCGGATGACGCAGTTCAAGGACAAGTCCGCCAAGCAGGGCAGCGACCGCACCACGGTCGGCCTGTTCACCTACCCGATGCTGATGGTCGCGGACATCCTGCTCTACCAGGCCGACCAGGTCCCCGTCGGCGAGGACCAGCGCCAGCACCTGGAGCTGACCCGCGACCTGGCCGAGCGGTTCAACACCCAGTACGGCCAGACCTTCACCGTCCCCAGCGCGTACATCCTCAAGGAGACGGCGAAGATCTACGACCTGCAGGACCCGTCCGCCAAGATGAGCAAGTCGACGGCGAACCCCAAGGGCCTGATCAACCTCATGGACGACCCGAAGGTCACCGCGAAGAAGGTGAAGAGCGCGGTCACCGACACGGAGACCGTGATCCGCTTCGACCGCGAGAACAAGCCGGGCGTCTCCAACCTCCTCACCATCCTCTCCACGCTCACCGGCAAGGACGTGCCGGCGCTGGAGGCGGAGTACGAGGGCAGGATGTACGGCGCCCTGAAGACGGACCTGGCCGAGATCATGGTCGACTTCGTGACGCCCTTCCGCGACCGGACGCTGGAATACCTGGACGACCCGGAGACGCTGGACCAGATCCTCGCCAAGGGCGCGGAGAAGGCGCGCGCCGTCGCGGCGGAGACGCTGGCGGTGACGTACCGGAGGATGGGCCTGGTCCCGGCCAAGCACTGACCGGAAGGGGTCCGGCGCGTCCGGCGCGGCGGGGCAGGGCGCCCCGCCGTCCCGAGCGCCCCTCGCGCCACCGGTGATGCGGGCGCGATCCTCCCGGTTCGGCGGTGCGCCGCCGTACAGTCGATGGCGGGTGACAGCACCCGTCCGGCACAGCACGGGCGTGACGAAGACGACACGACAGGAGACGACGTGGGGACCGTAACGATCGGCGTGTCGATCTCGGTCCCGGAGCCGCACGGCCGCCTGCTCCAGCAGCGGCGCGCGGGCTTCGGCGACGCCGCGGCGTTCGGCATTCCCACGCACGTCACCTTGCTCCCGCCGACCGAGGTGGACGCCTCCGCGCTGCCCAGGATCGAGGCGCACCTGGCCGAGGTGGCCGCGGAGGGCCGGCCCTTCCCGATGCGGCTGGCGGGGACCGGGACGTTCCGCCCGCTGTCGCCCGTGGTGTACGTGCGGGTGGTGTCCGGCGCGGAGGAGTGCGCCGAGCTGCAGGCCCGGATCCGGGACGAGGCGGGGCCGGTGGCGCGGGAGCTGCAGTTCCCGTACCACCCGCACGTGACCGTCGCGCACGGCATCGCCGAGGAGGCGATGGACCGCGCCTTCGAGGAGCTGGCCGGCTACACGGCGGAGTGGCCCTGCACGGGCTTCGCGCTGTACGAGCAGGGCGCCGACGGCGTCTGGCGCCGGCTCCGCGACTTCCCCTTCGGGGGCGCGCTGGTGCCCTCCCAGGCCGCCGTGGAGAGGCGCCCCACCCTCCACTGACCGCGCCCTCCACCGGTTCCCGCCCTTCACCGGCTCCGCACCGGCGCGCGGCCCCCCTCCGCGGCGCGGCCCCCCTCCGCGGCGCGTGCCCCCTCCGCGGCGGGCGTCCCGCTACAGCGGGAGGCGGCGGAAGAGGGGGCGGGGGAGGTGGCGGAGGACGGCCATGGCGGGGCGCAGGGCCCCGGGGACCCACACGGTGGAGGCCCGGTGCCGCAGCCCGGACTCCACGGCCGCCGCGACCGCGCCCGGCGTGGTCGCCAGCGGCGCCTCCCGCAGCCCCGCCGTCATCCGGCTGCGGACGAACCCGGGCCGCACCACCATCACGTGCACCCCCGTCCCGCGCAGCGCCTCGCCCAGGCCCTGCGCGAAGGCGTCCAGGCCGGCCTTGCTGGAGCCGTAGATGAAGTTGCCGCGCCGGGCGCGCTCGGCGGCCACCGAGGAGAGCACCACCAGCGAGCCGTGGCCCTGCCCGCGCAGCGCGGAGGCCGCCACCAGCCCGGCGGAGACGGCGCCGGTGTAGTTGGTCTGGGCGACCCGCACCGCCCCGGCCGGCTCCCGCTCGTCGCGCGCCTGGTCGCCGAGGACCCCGAAGGCCAGCAGCACCAGGTCGACGTCGCCCTCCGCGAAGACCTTGCCCAGCACCTCCTCGTGCGAGCCGGTGTCCAGCGCGTCGAACTCCACGGTCCGCACGTCGGCCCCGGGCCGCAGGGCGCGCAGCGAGGCGGCGGCGGAGTCCAGGGCGGGGGAGGGGCGGCCCGCCAGCCACACCGCGCGGGCGCGGCGGACGAGCATCCGGCGGGCCACCGCCAGCCCGATCTCCGAGGCGCCGCCGAGCACCAGCACCGACTGGGGTGCGCCGAACGCGTCCTTCACGTGAGCTCCTGAGGGTTGTGGGGTCAGAGACCGAGCCGGCGGGACAGGTCCGAGGTGAACACCCCGCGCGGGTCGAGCGCGGCGCGCAGCGCGCGGAACTCCTCCAGGCGCGGGTACATGGCGGGCAGCAGTTCGGGCCGCAGCCGGGAGTCCTTGGCGAGGTAGACCCGCCCGCCGGCGGCGGCGACCTCCTCGTCCAGCTCGTCCAGGAGGCCGTCGAGACCGGGCAGCCCGGCCGGGAGGTCCAGGGCGAGCGTCCAGCCCGCGGTGGGGAACGACAGCCAGCCCGGGTCGCCGTCGCCGAACCGCTTGAGCACCGCCAGGAAGGACGGGCAGCGCCGTCCGGAGATCCGGCGCACGATCCGCCGCAGCGCCTCCTCCTCGCCGTACCCGACGACGAACTGGTACTGCACGAAGCCGGACCGGCCGTAGACCCGGTTCCAGTGCGGCACGCCGTCCAGCGGGTGGAAGAAGGCGTGCAGGCGCTGGAGCTCGCCGGTGCGGAGCCGGGGCGCCCTGCGGTACCAGAGCTCGTTGAAGATCCCCACGGTGGTGGGGCCCAGCAGGCCGTCGGGGAGGAAGGAGGGGGCGGCGGGCAGCCGGGAGGGGCGGAACTCCAGCGGGTCGCGGCGGGCGCGCCGGGAGCGCGGGAGGGCGGCCCGCGGGGCGTGGTCGCCCCGGGTGAGGACCGCGCGGCCGGTGGCCGCGCCGCGCGCCAGCAGGTCGATCCAGGCCACCGAGTAGCGGTGGCGGTGGTCGGTGGCGGTGAGCCGGGCCATCAGGTCGTCGAGGTCGCGGGCCCGCTCGGTGTCCACCGTCATCCAGGACGTCTCCACCGGCTGGAGCCGCAGCGAGGCGGTGAGCACCACCCCGGTGAGGCCCATGCCGCCGCAGGTCGCCTCGAAGAGCGGGTCGCCGGGGGCCACCGTGCGGATCGTGCCGTCGGCGGTGAGCAGCTCCAGCGACAGCACGTGGCGGGAGAAGGAGCCGCAGACGTGGTGGTTCTTGCCGTGGATGTCGGCGCCGATCGCCCCGCCGACCGTGACGTACCGGGTGCCGGGGGTGACCGGGACGAACCAGCCGAGCGGCAGCAGCACCTGCATCAGCCGGTGCAGCGAGACGCCCGCGTCGCACAGCACCACGCCCCCGGCGGCGTCCACCGCGTGGATCCGGTCCAGCGCGGTCATGTCCAGCACGGCGCCGCCCGCGTTCTGCGCCGCGTCGCCGTAGGCCCGGCCCAGCCCCCGCGGGATGCCGCCGCGGGCCCCGCAGCCCCGCACGGCGGCGACGGCCTCGTCGTAGCTGCGGGGGCGGACCAGCCGGGCGACGGTGGGCGCGGTGCGGCCCCACCCGGAGACCGGGACGGCGGGCGCGTCGGCCGGTGCTGCGAGGTCCGGCGGGGGCGACTGAGTGGGCGGCATGGGCGCGACGGTAGCGGCGGGACGTCCGTTGCGCGGCGAGCGCTCCGGATATGGCGCGTTTCTCGCCGGAACGGGTGATTGGTAGGTTTTTGGCGCATATTGCACGGGTTCGGGGCGTGCTCCGGTGAACAGTGGGCCGCATGCACGGTGTCTCCTTCCTCGCCCTCTCCCCGCCCGCCCTCCGCCCGCCCCGCGTGGTCCGCGCGGTCCGGCGGCTCGACGCCCGGCTGCTGACCGCCCTGCACGCGCGCGGCGACGACCCCCGCGCCGCGGCCGCGGCCCGTGCCCTCTCCCGCGCCGGGGAGCACGGCGCGCTCTGGCTGGCCGCGGGCCTC
>NZ_LWCC02000096.1 GCF_001642695.1 Streptomyces chilikensis | reverse complement strand
CCGGGCCAGGGTCCACAGGACCAGGAGGTCCAGGATCATCACGGCGATGCACCAGACGGGGTAGTACGGGATGAACATGAACTGGCTGATCAGGCTGATCGCCGCGATCGCCAGACCCGCGGAACGGGCCCAGGGGACGCGGCGGAGGAGAGCGGCGCCGCCCGCCAGCAGGGCGACGCCCAGCACCAGGTGGATCCATCCCCAGGCCGTGAGGTCGAACCGGTACTCGTAGTGCAGCGGCGTGCCGAAGAGACGGTCGCGGGCGATGCCGGCGATGCCCTGGAGGATGCTCAGCACACCGCTGAGCACCATGCCGATGCCCGCGAACTGCCCTGGCGAGGACGGCCGTACGCCGTCGCCCGGCCCGTTCCTGTCGCGTCGCACCTCACCGGGCATGCCCGCCATGGCTGTCACCTTTCGTCCTGGTGCGGAACCAGCGGCGTTTTCCGCCACGGTCACAGCGTGGTCCCGCGGCTCCGGCGGGGCGACCGCACAGGGACCGTCCGGGTGATCCGCCGTCGTCCGGTCAGGAGCGCCCGACCAGCTCCGCGGCCTCGCGGGCGACGGCCTCGGGGGGCGGCCCCGCGTCCAGCGCCGCGCCCTTCTCGTCGGGCTGGAGCGGTTCCAGCGTGGCGAGCTGGGAGTCGAGGAGGGTCTCGGGCATGAAGTGACCGGTGCGTCCGCGCAGGCGCTCCGCGAGGAGGTCGCGGCCGGCGGTGAGGTGGAGGAACAGGGCGGAGGGGCAGGCGGCGCGGAGGGCGTCGCGGTAGGAGCGGCGCAGGGCGGAGCAGGCGACCACTCCCCCGGTGCCGGCCTTCTCGCGGTCCTCGAGCCAGCGTCCGACCGTCTCCAGCCACGACCGGCGGTCCTGGTCGTCCAGCGGGACGCCGGCGGACATCTTGCGGATGTTGGCGGGCGGGTGGAAGTCGTCCGCCTCCGCGAAGGGCAGGCCGAGGCGTTCGGCGAGGAGGCGGGCGACCGTGGACTTGCCGGCGCCGGAGACGCCGATGACGACGACGCACGGGGCCCCGCCCCCGTCCCGGTCGTTCACGGCCCGCGTCGTCATCGCGGCGGCAGGACCGCGTCCTGGTGGAGCAGGTCGTCCCGCCGCCCGGGGGTGTGCCGGCGCGCCGGCCCCCGCGAGCCGGCCGGGTACTCCTCCAGCGGGACCAGCCCCCGTTCCCAGGCGGACAGCACCGGCTCCACGACCCGCCACGCCTCCTCCGCCTCGTCGCCGCGCAGGGAGAGCGCGGGGTCGCCGCGCAGCACGTCCAGCAGCAGGCGTCCGTAGGCCGGGAGGTCGGGCGGGTCCATCCGGGCGCTCAGCGAGACCTGCGTGAGGCTCTCCACCTGCGAGCCGACGACGTTCATCTCCATGGCCAGGCTCTCCGGCAGGAGTCCGAAGCGCAGCACGTTGGGCCGGACGGCGTCGTCCTGCCCGAAGGGCAGGTGCGGGACGGGCCGGAACCGCACCGCGACCTCCATCCGGTCCTGGCCGAGGCCCTTGCCGGTGCGCAGCCGGAACCTGGTGCCGGACCAGCGCCAGCTGTCGAGTTCGAGCTCGACCTCGGCGAAGGTCTCGGTGCGCCGCGCCGGGTCCACGCCCTCCTCGTCGGTGTAGGAGGGCACGTCGTGGCCGCCGACGCGGCCGGCCGCGTAGCGGGCGCGGCGGGTGCGGTGCACCACGTCGGCGTCGGTCAGGCGCCGCACCGAGCGCAGCACGTCGACCTTCCGGTCGCGCAGGTCGCGCTCGCCCAGGGTGAGCGGCGGCTCCATGGCGACCAGGCACAGGATCTGGAGGAGGTGGTTCTGGATCATGTCCTTGAGCGCGCCGACGTGGTCGTAGTAGCCGGCGCGGCCCTCCAGGGCGAGGGTCTCGTCCCAGACGATGTCGACCTCGGCGATGTGCGTGCTGTTCCAGAGGGGTTCCAGGACCCGGTTGGCGAGCCTGCTGCCGAGCAGGTTCTGCACGGTGGTCATGGCGAGGAAGTGGTCGACGCGGAAGACGGCCCGCTCGGGCAGCAGGCCGGCGAGGAGCCGGTTGAGTTCCTCCGCGTCCGACAGGCTCTCGCCGAACGGCTTCTCCGTCACGATGCGGCTGCCCCGGGGCAGTCCGGCGTCGTGCAGGGCGGTCACGGTGGCGGCGAACAGCGCGGGCGGCAGGGCGAGGTAGACGGCGACCGGGTCGTCGCCCGCGACGGCGGCGGCCACCTCGGCGGGGTCGGTGACGTCGGCCCTGCGGTAGTCGCAGGCGGCCGTGACGGCCCGGACGGACGCGGGCGGCAGGTCCGCCCCGTGGCGCGCGAACTGGCCGGCGGCCCAGTCCCGGTACCGCTGCCCGTCCCAGTCCTCGCGGCCGGCGGCCGTCATGGTGAACCGGTCGTCGAGGTGTCCGCCGGCGTGCAGGGCGGCCAGGGCCGGCAGCAGGTAACGGCCGGTCAGGTCACCGGTGCCGCCGAGGACGACGAGGCGTCGGACGGTCATCGGCCGCGGCCCTCCGCCCGTGCCGCCACCCGTGCGCGGTGCGCGCCTCCGGCGGTGACGCCGGTGGGGCCGGACGCCTGCGGGAAGTTGCCCATGGGTGCTCCGCTCGTCGGGTCGGTCTGTCGGAGGGCGGCCCGGGCGGGCCCGCCCGGACGCACGGCGACGCGTGCGGGCCGTGGGTGCCGTCGGGCCTCCCCCGGGCGGCCGGGCCGTGCGCCGGCCGGAAGCCGCGCGGGGCGAAGGGGCCTCGCCCTCCGCCGGCCGTCCCGGGCGTGCCTGTGCCTGTGCCTGTGCCTGTCACCCTCCCCGAGGCCGGGTCGGGCCGCAAACGGTCCCCGATCCGGTTGGTGCGTTCGGGGCATCTCGGCGGATGGATCCTCAGGGCGGCTCGGGGGCGCGGCTCCTAGTCTGATCATCATGACGAGCACAGGCGCCCAACGGGCTTTCATCGGTTCCTTCACGACGAGCGGCGGACGGGGGATCGTCCAGGCCTCCGTCGACCCCGGCACCGGCGCGCTGACCCCCACGGCCGCCGTCGCCACCGTGCCCAACCCGTCCTATCTGGCGCTGGGGCGCCGGGACGGCGGGCCGGTGCTCTACTGCGTGTCCGAGACGGCGCGGGGCGCGGTGGCCGCCTACGACGTCGCGGGGTCCGTCCCCGAGCCGATCGGCGGGCCGGTGCCGGTGGAGGGCGCCGATCCGACGCACCTCGCCGTGCTCGGGGACCACCTGGTGACCGCCAACTACGGCTCGGGAAGCGTCACGGCACTGCCGCTGGCCGCCGACGGGGCCCCCGGGGCGGCCGGTGGCCTGCTGCGCAACGAGGGGGCGGGGCCGAACCAGGAGCGCCAGGAGGGCCCGCACGCCCACCAGGTGGTGGTGCCGGACCCGGCGGGCCGCTGGGTGCTGAACGTCGACCTCGGCACCGACTCGGTGCGGGTCTGCGAGCTCGACCCGGCCACCGGCCGGCTCCGCCTCCACTCCGACGTCCGGCTGCCGCCCGGCACCGGCCCGCGCCACCTGGTCATGCACCCGCGCGGCACCCACGCGTACGTGCTCGGCGAGCTGCGGCCCGTCGTCACCGTGTGCCGCTGGGACGCCGCGGCCGGGGAGCTGCGGCCGGTCGGCGAGTGCCCGCTGTTCCCGGACGGCGCCGACGCCCGCGCGCAGCCCTCCGCCCCCGTGATCTCCCTCGACGGCCGGCGCCTGTGGGCGGCGGTGCGCGGCACGGACACCGTCGTGGTGCTGTCGGTGGACGGGAGCGGCGAGCGGCTGGAGGTCCTCACCTCGGTGCCGTGCGGCGGGAACTGGCCGCGCGACCTGGTGCTGCACCCGTCGGGCGGTCGGCTGTACGCGGCCAACGAGCGTTCGGGGGACGTGACCTGGTTCGACCTCGACGAGGAGGGCGTGCCGCGGCGGGCCGGGGCCGTCGAGGTCCCCGCGGCGTCCAGCGTCCTGTTCGTGTGACGCGGGCCGGTCCCGGGCGGAGGTGGGAACTCCGTCCGGGGCCGGTCGTGCGCCGCGGGGGACCCGGTGCCGCGGCAGCGGGGTTCCCGTGGAGGCGCCGACCCCTCTGCCCGGAATGTACTGTTTGCGCTGACACGGCGAGCCCTTCGGCGTCGCCTGCCGCCTGCCGAGGAGGAAGCGTGAGCGATCAGCGGGGGAAGCCGGGCCGCATCGTGGTCGGGGTGGACGGTTCGGACCCGTCGAAGGAGGCGCTGCGGTGGGCGGTGCGGCAGGCGGAGTGCACCCGGGGCACGGTGGAGGCGTTGAACGCCTGGGACTTCCCGCACCTCCACGGAAGCCTCGGCTGGCTGCCCCCGCCGAGCGCCGACGAGGCGGCCCTGCGGGCGCGGGCGCTCGAGGAGCTCGAGGAGGCCGTCCGGGAGGCGGCGGGGCCGCGGCCGCCGGCCGGGATCCGCGCCGAGGTGCGCCACGGCGCGGCGGCCGGCGTGCTGATCGACGCGTCCCGGGGCGCGGCCCTGCTGGTGGTCGGAAGCCGGGGGCTCGGCGGGTTCTCCGGGCTGCTGCTGGGGTCGGTGACCCAGCACTGCGTGCAGCACGCCGCCTGCCCGGTGGTGGTGATCCGCCACGATGACACTGGGTGACCGTTTTTCACACTCCGTGTGAGCCGGGGGTGCGCATATGCCATTCGCACACGCTCCCGGGCTTCCCGCCGGCCCTGTTGACTGCCGGTACGACGGTCGGCCGGCAAGGGCCGGAGGTCGGTGAGGGAAGGGAGTGCACGGTGAACACCACCCCCGAACAGCCGGTGGTGCACAAGGAGGTCGCCGAGCTGCGGCGCCGCTGCGACGTGGCGCAGGCGCGGGTCGACGGCGGGCTGGCCCTGCTCGGCCATCGTGCCGAGGAGACGGCGAAGGAACTGGACGCGCTCGCCGCGCGGGTGGCGGCGCTGGAGCGGAACCGCTGGCCGCTGCGGGCGGTGGCGACGCTCGCCTCGGTGGGGGCGCTGGCCGTGACCGTCTGGCAGACGGTGGGCCACTGAGCCGGAGGGGCACCCGGCCCCACGGGACGCGGACGGCGGCGCACCGCGCGGCCCGCCCGGGGTGGTCCGCCCCGCGCCGCAGGACCGGTCCACGCGCCCCGCGCGGCCCGCCCGGGGCGGCAGGGCCCGCA
>NZ_LWCC02000095.1:89531-92477 GCF_001642695.1 Streptomyces chilikensis | reverse complement strand
GGGCCGGTGGTGTGCCGGCCGTGTCGCGGAGAGGGCAGGATTCGAACCTGCGTGGGTTTTTAGGCCCGACCTGAAGGTGTTCCTCTGGTCCCCGATAAGCCGCTCCGGGCACCTCTCCTCGTTCCCGGCTTCCGGTTTCCCGTGCCGTTCACGAGAACAACATTGGCAGAGGGGTCTGATAAAACGCTGACATCCTCCTGACGTGGTCGGTGAATTCCTTTCCGGTCTTCCCCTCGGTGCGGCGTCGGTGCTCTACTCGCACCAAAAGGAAAACCTTTCGAAAGGGGTACGGGCATGCCCGCGACCACTGCGGACACCTCGGTTCTCGAGGCGATCCGGACGCACACCTGGAGCGAGAACGCCAGCGCGTTCCTGGCGCTCAACAGCGGCAACAGCACCTTCACCCTCCCCGGCGCCGACGGCGTCGTCGTCTACCGCCGAACCGGCGGATACGCGGTGCAGTTCGGCGGTCCCTTCGCCGCCCCCGACGACTACGACACACTCCTCGACGGCTTCCGCCGGTACGTGAAGGACGAGGGGCTGGAGCTGGTCGGCGTGCAACTCCAGCGCGCCGACGCCGAGCGCTACGCCCGGCGCGGTTTCACCGTCAACCAGGTGGGCGCCTCCTGGGCCGTGAGGCTGCCGGAGTTCTCGCTGCGCGGCACCCGCTTCATGCAGCTGCGCAACAAGATCTCCCGCGCGCACCGCAACGGCCTCGTGATCAAGGAGGTCACCGCCGAGGAGTGGCGGGGCGCGATAGCGACGATCGACGAGGCGTGGCTCGGCTCCAAGGGCGGCGCCCACCAGCTCGAGTTCCTCGTGGGCCAGATCGGCGGCGAACCGCAGGCGCACCGCCGGCTGTTCGCCGGCACCATCGACGACGCCCCGGTGGCGTACATCTCCTACTCGCCCGTGTACGGCGAGCGGGCCGGCTGGATGCACGACCTGAGCCGGCGCGTGCCCGAGGGTTCTCCGGGGCTGATGGAGGCCATCAACGCCCACGCCATCGAGGTCTTCCGCACCGAGGGCGTGGAGTGGCTGCACTTCGGCTTCACGCCGTTCACCGGACTCGACGCGAGCCACGAACTCGAGGGCCACAGCCCGGCGTTCCAGTGGCTGATGCACGCGCTCTGGGCCGAGGGAGCCGCTCTCTACCCCGCGCAGACCCAGCTCTCGTACAAGCAGAAGTGGGCCCCCGACGAACTCATCCCGGAGTACGTCGCCTTCGACCGGCCGACCGCCTCGCTCGCCGGCTTCGCGCACGTCTTCCGCGCCTGCAACGCCTTCTGACGCACCCCCGGCACACCGCCACCACACGACGAGGAGAACCGGAACAGTGAGTGACAGCAACGGGACCACGACCACCGGCACCACCGGGGCCACGTCCGTCGAAGCCCTCCAGCAGGCCATGGTCGGCCAGCTCATGGCCGTCATCGGAGCCCCCGACGACAAGGACGTCGCCCGTGCCGCGGACGACGTCGTCCGGCAGCTCGACGCCCGGCTCCGCGAGGCCGGTTCCGCCGCGGCCTGAGCGGAGGGAACGAGGCCCGGGTGCCCGGAGGACCACCTCTCCCGCAGCCGGGCCGATCAGCCCGGTATCAGTGACACATCAGCGGAGCACGGAACGCTGGACACACGTTCGCCCGGCGGCCCGGGCCCGGAGTACCGCACTGTTCCAGCGGTCCCGGCCGACGGGCGGGCGGCGCCCACCTTCCGTCACTGCCCACGGAAGCACTGTCGAACCCCGGCGCAGCCACGTCCCACAGGGCAGCGGCGCCGCCGCCCGCTTCGGGCACATCTCCCAAGGAGAGCAACGCATGCAGCGTCCGCACGTCCAAGAAGCCGAGGCCGTCACCGCTCCCAAGCAGCGCGGCGGCGCTTCGGCCACGTTCGCCGAACTCCTCAAGCGCGTCAAGGCGGAGGGTCTCCTCGACCTCGATCCGCGGTACTACATAGGCCGCCTGGCGCTGAACACCACACTCATCCTGCTCGGGTTCGCCGCGTTCTTCGCGCTCGGCGACTCGTGGTGGCAGCTGACGGTGGCGCTGTGGATGGGTCTGTGCGGCGGCCAGTCCGCCTTCATGTGGCACGACGCGGGCCACAAGGCCATGTTCCGCAGCAAGAAGGCCGCCTCCGCCATCGGCTACATCCACGCCAACCTGGTCAACGGGGTCAGCTTCGGCTGGTGGGTCAACCACCACAACCGGCACCACAGCAACCCCAACCACCTGGACATGGACCCGGACATCGGCCGGCGCACCGCCATCTTCGACATCAAGCAGTACCCCACCCGGCGCGGCACGCAGAAGTTCGTGGTGCGCTACCAGAGCGTGCTGTTCTTCGTGCTGCTGGTCCTGGAGTCCTTCAAGATGCTGAAGACGGCCGTCCTGTCCATCGCCCAGGGCAAGACCAAGCGCCCCGTGCTGGAGACGTTCCTGCTCGTCGCGCGGGCGGCCATCTACCTGACGCTGGTGTTCACCGTCCTCTCGCCCGTCCTCGCGGTCGCCTTCGTCCTGGTCCAGCAGGCGGTCCTGGGGCTCTACTTCGGCATGATCTTCGCCCCCAACCACAAGGGCATGGCGATCCGCGACGGTGAGGAGGAGACCCTGGACTGGCTGGAGCGCCAGGTCCTCACCTCCCGCAACATCCGCCCGTCCCTGCTGGTCGACTTCCTCTACGGCGGGCTCAACTACCAGGTCGAGCACCACCTGTTCCCGGCCATGCCGCAGAAGAACCTGGCCCGCGCCCGTGAGCTGACCCGGGAGTACTGCGCCGAGCGCGGTGTGCCCTACCACGAGGTGGGGTTCTGGGCCTCGTACCGCGAGGTCGCCTCGTTCCTGCACGAGGTCAGCGCACCGGTGCGACGCGGCGACGTCGAGGAGCAGATCCGGCGGAACGCGGGCCAGGCCGCCTGACGGGCTCCCGCGCGTCACCGCCGTCACCGCC
>NZ_LWCC02000095.1:49610-89519 GCF_001642695.1 Streptomyces chilikensis | reverse complement strand
CCCCCGGTCCTCCGCCTGTCCGGGGCCCGAGGGCCCGGGGCCGAACCCCGGGCCCCCGGCCCCGGAAGGCCCCGCTCCCAGGGGCTCCCGGCCGATCGGCCCGGGCCCGTGCGGGGGCGGGGCGTCCGACCTCGCCGGGGCACCGCCACCCGCCCGGCCCGGCCCCCTCCGCCCCGCGTTCCGGGGCACCGGGCCGCGCTTCCCGCTCCCGGCCCGAACCACCCGAAGCACCCTAGGAGCCACGCGCATGACCCAGACCACCACGGCGGTGAGCAGAGCTGTCTCTCCCGCCTCGATCGGGGTCCGGCTGGACCGGATGCCGATCACCCCCATGCACCGCAGCCTGACCGCGGTCATCGGGATCGGCCTGCTCTTCGACACCTTCGAGAACAGTCTTTCGGGCACCATCGCCAAGGTGCTCCAGGACGACTTCGCCTTCGGCGCGACGTCGCTCAAGCTGGTCCTGGCCTCCGTCTTCATCGGCCAGTTCATCGGCTCGCTGGTGCTCGGCCGGGTCGCGGACCGGCTCGGCCGTCGCCGGGCCTTCCTGATCAACCTCGCGATCTACTCCGGCTTCTCCCTCCTCGGCGCGTTCTCGCCCAACGCGGAGTGGCTGATCGTGACCCGTTTCCTGGCCGGCATCGGCATCGGCGCCGAACAGGCCCTGTCCGACTGCTACCTGGCGGACGTCCTGCCCGCGGCCAAGCGCGGCCGGTTCATCGCCTGGGCCTACACCATCGCCTTCTGCGGGGTGCCCGCGGTCGGCTTCGCGGCCCTGTGGCTGGTACCGCTGACCCCGCTGGGGGTGGACGGCTGGCGCTGGCTGTTCGTGATCGGGGCGCTCGGCTCGGCAGTGGTCTGGGTGCTGCGCCGGCGGCTGATCGAGTCGCCGCGCTGGCTGGCGGCGAACGGCCGTACCGAGGAGGCCGACCTGCTGGTGTCCCGGATGGAGGCCCAGATCCCGGCCGGTCAGGCCGTCGAGGCGCTCCCGGCCGGGCACGAGACGCCCGTCGCCGGGCGGACCAGGCTGCGGGACATCTTCGCCCGCGGGCTGAGGCGCCGCACCGTGATGCTGTGGATCTTCTGCTCGCTCTCCGTGGTCGGCTACTACGGCTTCGGCACCCTGGCCCCGCAGATCCTCGCGGCGAAGGGCTACGACATCGTGGCGGGCCTGGGCTTCACCGCCCTGTCCTTCCTCGGCTACCCCGTCGGCTCGGCGCTGTCGCTGCCGATCATCGACCGCGTCGAACGCAAGACCCTCGTCGCGCTGTCCGCCGCCGCGATGGTCGGCGCCGGGATGGGCTTCGCCTTCACCGAATCGACCTTCCTCATCGTCGCGTTCGGCTTCGGCTACACGCTGTGCAGCAACGTCTTCTCCAGCGTGTCGCACGTGTACCTCTCCGAGCAGTACCCGACGGCGATCCGGGCCACCGCGTCCGGCATGGCGTACTCGATGTCCAAACTCAGCGCCGCCGCGCTGCCGTTCGTCCTGCTGCCCGTGCTCGACTCGTACGGACCGGGTGCGCTGTTCGGGGTCATCGCCGCCTCGATGGCCGCGCTGGCCGTCACCGTCCTCACGCTGGGCGAGCGCACCACGGGAGTCTCCGTGGACCAGGTCAGCGCCTCGCCCGACGCCCCCAACGCGAAGTGGAGTTGACGATGGCCTACGTCATCGCACTGCCCTGTGTCGACGTGAAGGATCGTTCCTGCGTCGACGAATGCCCCGTGGACTGCATCTACGAGGGCCGGCGCGCCCTCTACATCCAGCCCGACGAATGCGTCGACTGCGGCGCCTGCGAACCGGTGTGCCCCGTGGAGGCCATCTACTTCGAGGACGACGTCCCCGCCGAGTGGGGCGATCACCGCGGTTCCAACGCCGACTTCTTCGGCACCCTCGGCTCGCCCGGAGGCGCGGGCGGTCTCGGCGTGCTCGACCACGACTCTTCCCTGGTCACCACCCTGGCACAGAAAGCGGTGCGGTCATGAGCGGACTCCTCGCCGGCAAGCGCATCCTGGTGACGGGCGTGGTCACGGAGGCGTCCATCGCCTTCCACGTCGCCCGGCTCGCCCAGGAGGAGGGCGCCGAGGTGGTGCTGACCGGCTTCGGCCGGCTCTCCCTCATCGAGCGGATCGCGGCCGGGCTGCCCAAGCCGGTCCCGGTGGTCGAGCTGGACGTCACCGACCGGACGCAGCTGGACACGCTCGCGGAGCGGATCAGCGCCTCCGCCGACGGGTGCGACCGCCTCGACGGCGTCGTGCACTCCATCGCGTACGGGCCCCAGGGCGCCTTCTCCTTCCTCGACGGCGACTGGGCGGACGTCTCGACGGCCGTGCAGGTGTCCGCGTACTCGCTGAAGTCCCTGACCACCGCGTGCCTGCCGCTGATGGAGGAACGCGGCGGCTCGGTGGTCGGGCTCACCTTCGACGCGACGGTCGCCTGGCCGCGGTACGACTGGATGGGGGTGGCCAAGGCCGCCCTCGAGTCGACCAGCCGCTACCTCGCCCGCGACCTCGGCGGCAGGAACATCCGCTGCAACCTGGTCGCGGCCGGCCCGCTGCGCTCCATGGCCGCCAAGTCGATACCCGGCTTCGGGGAGCTCGCCGAGGCCTGGCGGCACCGGGCGCCCATCGGCTGGGACCTCACGGACCCGGACCCCGCGGCGCGCGGTGTGGTCGCCCTGCTGTCGGACTTCTTCCCGCGCACCACCGGCGAGATCGTCCACGTCGACGGCGGGGTGCACATGACGGGCGCGTGACACGCACACCGAGAGGGCGGGTGATCCGGAGCCGATCCGGACCACCCGCCCTCTCGGCGTGCGGGCGCTACGCGGTCGCCCCGCCCGGCAGGATCCGGCGGAAACCGGTGTACGGGACGAGGGCCTCGGGGAGCAGGACGGAGCCGTCCTCCTGCACGCCCTGCTCCAGCAGCGCGGCGACGGTGCGCCCGACGGGCAGGGCCGAACCGTTGAGGGTGGCGGCGGGCCCCTTGCGGCCGTCGGCCCGCCGGTGACGGATGTTCGCGCGGCGGGCCTGGAAGGTGCCGCAGTCGGAGACCGAGGAGATCTCGCGGTAGGCGCCGCTGCCCGGCAGCCACACCTCGATGTCGTACGTCGCCCGGGCGGAGAAGCCGAGATCGCCGGCGGGCAGCAGGACCACGCGGTGGGAGAGTCCGAGGCGGCGCAGGCACTCCTCGGCGTGCCCCACCATCAGCTCCAGCTGTGCCGGAGCGTCCTCGGGGGCGCAGACGCGGACCAGCTCCACCTTCTCGAACTGGTGCAGGCGCAGGATCCCCCGGGTGTCACGCCCGTACGCCCCCGCCTCGGCGCGGAAACAGGGGGTGCGCGCGGTGAAGGCGTACGGCAGGTCGCGCGCGTCCAGGAGCTGCTGGGCCACCAGGTTGGTGAGGGGCACCTCGGCGGTGGGGACCAGGAACAGCTCCCGGTCGCCCACCTGGGTGCGGAACAGGTCGTCCTCGAACTTGGGGAGCTGGCCGGTGCCGGTCATGGTCTCCCGGTTCACGAGGAACGGGACGGAGTACTCGGTGTAGCCGTGCTCGCAGGTGTGGAGGTCGAGGAAGAAGTCGGTCAGCGCCCGCTCCAGACGGGCGCCGGCACCGCGGCTGACGCTGAAGCGGGCGCCGGAGAGCCTGGCCGCCGTCGGGCTGTCCAGTATGCCGAGCGACTCGCCGATGTCGGCGTGGTGCGGGGCGTCGCCGTCCTCCCGCACCGGGCCCCAGCGGCGGACCTCCACCGCCTCCTTCTCCGTGTCGCCGTCCGGCACCCGGTCGAGGGGGACGTTGGGGATGCCGAGCAGCAGCTCGGCCAGGTCGTGTTCCGCGGCCCGGGCCGCGGCCTCCGCCTGCTGCACGTCCGCGCGCAGGGCGCGGGCGGCCTCCTTCTCCTCCTCGGAGGGCGGCCCGGAGCGCCCGCGCGTGCGCGAGAGGCGGTTCGCCTCCGTACGCGAGCGGGTCACGTCGGCCTGGGCCTCGGCCCGCCGGCGCACCGCCTTCTCCAGGGCGGCCAGGTCGAGGTCGTAACGGCGACGGGCCAGTCGCCTCACGGCGACCGGCCCGTCCTCGAGCAGTTCACCGGGGTCGTGCATGACGGACTCCTAGGGTGGGAAGGGCCGCGCCCGGGGTGTTCGCCGGACGCGGTGGGGCCAAGGGGCACCGGGCGGCCGGCCCATCCACCGGGCGGTGGACGGGCCGGGCGGTGGACGGGCCGGGCGGTGGACGGGCCGGGCGGTGGACGGGCCGGGCGGTGCGGGGCCCGCGCCGGGACGCGCGGGGGAGGGCGGCACGCGTGCCGGGTCCGGACGTCCCGGAAACCGGTCGGGGCGGACGGCTCCGAGCCGTCCGCCCCACCCGTGCCGCCGGTGCCGGTGCTCGGGCTCTCAGGCCGGAGCGATCGCCAGCGCCGTGTTCTGGCCGCCGAACCCGCACGAGTTGCTGAGTGCGAGGTCGATCGGCATCGACGTGGCCGACTGCGCGAGCTTGACGTCGATCCGTCCGTCGGGGATGCACAGGCCCGCGACGGGCGGAACGATCTCGTGTTCGACGCTCAGCAGGGTGAACGCGGCCTCGACCGCGCCCGCCGCGCCGAGCAGATGTCCGGTGACTCCCTTCGTGGAGGTGACCAGCGGGTCGCCCTGCAGCGTCCGCCGGATCATGCGTGCCTCGGCCAGGTCGTTGAGCGGCGTCGACGTGCCGTGGGCGTTCACGTGCTGCACGTCGTCCGGATCCGCTCCGGCGTCGGCGAGAGCCGCGCGGACCGCGGCCTCGATGCCGGCGCCGTCCGGGTGCGGAGACGTCATGTGGTGGGCGTCCGCGGTGGCGCCGAAGCCGATGATCCGGCCGTGGACGTGCGCACCGCGGGCCCGGGCGTCCACGACGCGTTCCATGACGAGGATCCCGGCCCCCTCCCCGGCGACGAAGCCGTCCCGGTCGGCGTCGAAGGGACGCGAGGCCGAGGCGGGGTCGTCCTCGCGCCGTGACAGCGCGCCCATCTGCGCGAATCCGGCCATGACCAGCGGAGTGATCATCGCCTCGCTGCCACCCGCCAGCACCACGTCGCAGCGGCCGAGGGCGAGCAGGTCCCGGGCCATGCCGATGGCGGTCGCGCCCGAGGCGCAGGCCGTGGCCACCACCAGGTTGGGCCCGGTGGCCCCGAACTCGATGGCCGTCTGACCGGCCAGCATGTTCGGCAGCTGCATGGGCAGCAGCAGCGGGGACACCTGGTCGGCGCCCCGCTCCCGCAGCACGTCGTGCTGGTCCTCGACCGTGCCGGGGCCGCCGTCCGCGCAGCCCAGCACCACACCGACCCGCGCCCCGTCCCAGGTGGTCGGGTCGAGACCGGCGTCGGCGACGGCCTCATGGGCGGCGACGAGGGCGAACTGAACGAACCGGTCCAGGCGGTGTGCCCGCCGCGCGCTGAGCAGGGTCTCCGGATCGAAGCCGGGAACCCGGCAGGAGATACGTACGGGGTTGTTCGCCAGTACCGGGTCGAGGGCGGCGGTCGGCCTGCCGTCGCAGACCGCCGCCCAGCTGGGCCCGACCCCGATGCCGCCAGGGGTGACCAGGCCGAGTCCGGTGACGGCGATGTCCATGCCGGCCATCAGACCTTCGCGCTCCGCTCCTCCATGAGCCGGACCATGTCGGCCACGGTCTCGGTTTCGAGGAGGTCGTCGTCGCTGATGTCCAGGCCCAGTTCGGACTTGAGCAGCAGCGACAGCTCCACCACGGCCAGCGAGTCCAGCTCGATGTCCTCCCGGGTGGCCTCCGGGGTGATGGCCTCGGGCGACACCTTGAGCTTGTTGGACAGGATTTCCTTGAGCTGCTCCAGCATGTCGGATCCTTTCGGAGGCGTACGCGACAGCGGCGTACGCGAGGGGTGTACGCATGCGCGTACGGAAGGGCTGTACTGCACAGAAGTCCGGTCGGCCGGGGGAACCGTCAGACCGGTTGGACCTCGGGCCAGACCAGGGTCGTCGCACCCCAGGAGAGGCCGCCGCCGAACGCGGTCAGCAGCACCCGGTGCCCGGCGGAGAGCCGGCCGTCCGCGGCGGCCTGCGACAGCAGCAGCGGGATCGAGGCGGCGCCCGTGTTGCCGACCCGGGCGATGTTGGTCAACTGCCGCTCGGCCGGCACCCCGAGCCGTTCCGAGACCGCGTCGAGGATCCGGGCGTTGGCCTGGTGGGCCGCGAACCGGTCGACGTCCTCGATGCCCCAGCCGGCCAGCCGGGCCGCCTGCTGGGACGCTCCGGTCATCCGCTCCACCGCGTGCCGGTAGGTGTCCCGGCCGAGCATCCGGAAGTATTGGTCCTCCGGGTCGGTCACGGGACCGGACGAACGCTGGCGCGAGCCGCCCGCCGGCACTTCGATGAGGTGGCTCAGCTCGCCGTCGCTGCCGAGGACCAGCGGTCCGACGGCGCCCGGTTCGCCGGCGTCGCCCGCGCGCAGCACCACCGCGCCCGCGCCGTCCGCGAAGATGACGGCCGTGGTGCGGTCCTCCGGGTTGACGATCGTGGTGAACGCGTCGGCGGCGATGAGCAGCACGCTGTCGGCGACGCCCGCCGCGAGGAGCCCGGAGGCGGTGGCGAGACCGTACAGGAAGCCCGAGCAGACGGCGGCCACGTCGAAGGCCGGCACCTGTCCGAGTCCCAGCCGGGCGGCCACCTGCGGGGCGGTCGCCGGGCACGGCTGGTCGGGTGTGGTGGTGGCCAGGACGACCGCCCCCACGTGCTCGTCCCCCGCGGACTTGAGGGCTCGCACTCCCGCCTGGACGGCCAGGTCGGAGGTCGCGGTACCCGGTGCGACCACGTACCGCTCGGCGATCCCCGTGCGCGAGCGGATCCACGCGTCGGAGGTGTCGAGCCGCTGCGCCAGGTCGTCGTTGGTGACCAGGTCGGGGGGCGTGTACGCCCCGATCCCGGACACCACCGCCGCGCGCCCCCCGCTCATGCGCCGGCCTGCGGGCTGCTGAGGGCCTCCAGCGGCAGCCCCATGTAGGCCATCCGCGACTCCGCCATCTCGTCGGTCCAGCGCTCGGCCATGTCGTAGCGCTGCTCCGGCGTGGTGTCGAGCATCCGGACGCCCGGCCAGATCTCGTAGTCGCCGATCCTGTCCGCGTGCTGGGCCATGCCCTCCTGGAAGAGCTCCTCGCGGTGGATGACGAACTCGCGGTCGGGGATCTCGTCCCAGAGCCGCACACCGGCCCGCAGGATCTCCAGCAGGCGCGGGCGGTACTCGGGGTGGGCGGCCACGTGATCGCGCAGGATCGTGCTGGCCACCGTCAGGTGTCTGATCTCGTCGATGGCGGTGCCCCGCGAGATCTCGCCGGTGGCCGGCGACAGCGGGGTCCACTTGCGCTCGCTCAGCTCCGCCGCGGGGGCGAGCACCCCCTCGATGACGATGGCGAACACGGCGACGCCGCCGGCGAAGTCCGCCTGGTCGCGGACGATGTCGAGGGTGAAGTCCACGACCGGGTCGAGCACCCGCTTGCGGTAGTCCGCGGCCATCTCGTCGATGTCCTTCAGGAGCGTCTTCTGCGGGACCCCCAGCTCCACCAGGTGGTTGCGGAAGACCCGGGCGTGCCGCGCCTCGTCGATCAACTGGGTGGTGTAGAACTCCAGTTCGGGAACGCCGGGGGCGATGGCGACGTAGTGGCCGAGCAGCCGGGTCGCGATCTCCTCCGACAGGCCGCGGAACCCGAACTCCAGCACCAGGGCGTCGCGCAGGGGTCCCGGCTCCTTCAGGAAGTCGGGCACGACGGCGTCCACGTGGTGCCCGGTCTCGCCCCGGTCGCGCAGGGTGCCCTGCGCCACGGAGGTGAACCAGTAGGCGAGGTCGCACTCCTCGGGTCCGAGGGTCAGCTCCTTCGCTCCGTCGAGCAGACCGGGAGCCTTGTCCCAGTCGGCCTCGGGTGCCACATGACCGGTCATGACGCGGCCGCCTCCTTCGCGGGGTGCAGGGAGCCGGTGAACAGCTCCCCGGCGTAGCTGAACAAGGGATCGTCCTGACCGGCGTTGGCCCGGACGACATGGCCGAGCAGCAACTCGCTGTCGCCGGCCGCGTGGGCGGAGTGGAACCGGCAGGTGTAGTGGGCGAGCGCACCGGCCAGGAGCGGCGCCTTCGCGTACGAGTCCGCCGTCCAGGCCAGTCCCGCGAACTGCGCGCTGCCGTCGGGGCGCCCGCTGTCCGCGAAGTGGCCGGCCACGTCGGCCTGTCCGCCGCTGAGGACGTTGATCGCGAACCGGCCCTCGGAAGCCGCGAGCCGTGCGAAGGACGAACCCGCCCGCAGCACGACCCCCACCAGCAGGGGCTCGCGCGACACCAGCGTCACGGTGCTCGCCGTGGTGCCGTGCAGCCGCTCCCCGGAGCCGACGGTCAGCACCGACACGGGGGAGGCCAGGTGGTACAGCGCCCGCCGCCGCTCGGCCGGGTCCTGGCGCACGGGACGCCGCACGGTCCGCAGGTCGGTGGTGGCGGTCATCGCAGGGCCTCCTGCCGCTCCCGGCGCTCCGGCTGCGCCGGGACGTGGCCGACCGGGACGGGCTCCGCGGCGTGGCCGGCCGGCTTGGGGTGGGCCAGGCCCAGGTCGTCCAGGAGCCGCAGGTAGCCGGGCTGGCGCACCGGCTCGAAGGGCAGCGCGAACGACTTCATGAAGTTGCCGAACAGGCCGCGGTCCCCGAAGAGGTGGAACGGCAGCACCAGCAGCGCCCACTCGGGCTCCACCAGCCAGCACCACAGCGCCGCGACCGCGGCCTGGGTGATCAGGCTGTGCATGACGTTGTAGAGGACGTAGTAGACCTTGGGGATCGGCCGCCCGCCGCTGCGCTTGAAGGCGATGGCGCCCGGGATGTAGCCGATCAGGTCGATGTACAGGAACAGGGCGATCGCGACCCACCAGCGGATCTCACCGAAGTGGGCGATGATGAGACCGGTGGTCACGGCGAGCCCCACCAGGTACTCGGCCCGGTGCAGCGAGTACGTTCTCGGTGTCTCGAAGGGATTTGCCTGGTCCATGGTCAGCTCCTGGGGGCGTGCTAGGCGCCGAGGGCGGCGGGCTCGGTGAGCTCGACGGCGCCCGAGAGGCGGACGGCGGGGAACAGGCCGGTCAGGGCCCAGGCGACGGTCTCCTTGATGACCCGCTCGGCGATCGGGTCGAGGATCCCCTCCAGGCTGGGGATGCCGAAGTCGAAGTCGGCGTCGAAGCGGACCGCCACGTCCTCGCCCGCCTGCGTCACGGACCACGTGCCCGAGAAGGAGTCGAAGTCGCCGTCGGACTGCTCGAAGCGGATCTCACCCAGCTCCGGCAGGAAGGTGTCGTCCTCGGTCCAGCGCAGCAGGCCGCTGCGGAAGTGCAGCTCCCAGCTGGAACTGGAGTTCTCGGCCGGGTAGGTGGCGTGCACGGTGGTCGCCTTCACGTGGGGCGCCAGGTCGGGGTACTTCTCCCAGCGCAGGACGGAGTCGAAGACCGTCCTGGCCTGCTCCGAGGGAATCAGTGCTTCCAGCTCTACGTGACGCATAATCAGTTGCCGCCTTCCGGCATCGTGGCCGCGCCCCGCACGAGGTCGCGGGTGGCCAGGTCGAAGGAGTTCAGGAGGAACTCCACATCGGTGTCGCTCATCACGGCGGGCGGGGTGAAGCGCACCACCGAGCTGCCGTTCATGGAGTGGTTGGCGACGACGCCGTGGTTGAACAGCTCGATCAGCAGCTCGCCGGCCAGCCCGGCCTCGACGAGCTCGACACCGATGAGCAGTCCGCGTCCGCGCACGTCGACGACGAGTTCGGGGATGTTGCGGTAGGCGATCTCCGAGATCCTCGGCAGCAGCTGCGCACCCAGGTCCATGGCCCGGGTGACCAGGCGCTCCTCCTTGATGGCCCGGATCGCGCCCTGGACCGCGGCCATCAGGATCGGCTGGCCGGAGAAGGTGGCGGTGTGGACGTAGGGGTCCTTGTCGAAGGGACGGAAGGCCTTGCGGGTCGCCACGGCCGCCGAGACCGGCAGCACGCCGCCGCCGAGCGCCTTGCCGGTGAGGAGCACGTCGGGCACCACGCCCTCGATGTCGGCGCCCCACCACTCGCCGAGCCGCCCGAAACCGGACTGCACCTCGTCGAGGATCAGGAAGCCGTCGTGCTCGCGGACCAGCTCCTCGACCCGCTTGAGGTAGCCCGCGGGCGGAATGATCACACCGCCCTCGCCCTGGACGGGTTCGAGGATGACGCAGACCTCGCCCGGATGGGCCGCCAGTTCCGCCTCCAGCGCGTCGGTGTCGCCGAAGGGGAGGTGCAGGAAGTCCGGGACCAGCGGACGGAAGGGCGCCTGGTAGACGTCCTTCGCGGTCGCGGACAGCGCGCCGAGCGTCTTGCCGTGGTACCCGCCGCGCATCGAGACGGTCCGCTTGCGGCCGCCGGCCCGTGCGAGCTTCAGGCCCGTCTCCACCGCCTCGGCCCCCGACAGGGCGAAGTGCACGCGGTCCAGGCCCTCGGGCATGACGGACACGAGCGCCTCGGCGGCGCGGGCCACGGTGGGCTCCAGCAGGATGCGCGTCGCGGTGGGGTGGGTCCGCAGCTGGCGCTCCACCTCCTCCATCACGATCGGGTGGCGGGCGCCCATGATGAAGACGCCGTACCCGCCCGCGTTGAGGAAGCGCTCACCGTCGCTGGTGGTGAGCCAGGCGCCCTCGGACGCCGTTTCCATGTGGCTGCCGAACAGCTCGGCGAGCGTGGCCCGGCCCTTGCTGAGATGGGCCCGGTAGAGGCCGAGGATCTCCGCCTCGGCCTCGGCGGGTGCTTCCTGGATAACGGTCACGGATCTCTCACTCCAAGTCGGTGGGGACGCTGTGCACGGTGCGGTGACTCAACTCAGGACCAGCGGGCCGCCGTCGAAGTAGCGCAGCAGCGGTTCGGCGGCGGCGCCGCGGCCCGGCGGGTGGAAGGCGAGGGCGTGCACGGCGGCGGCGGTCCGGCCGTGGGTGGAGTCGAGGATGAAGTCCAGTCCGCCGAGCAGCTCCAGCGCCTGCCCGGCGATCCTCGGCAGCGCCTTCTGGACGGTGTAGCGGGTGACGAGGACCCGGGCGACCGACTCCTCGTCCGTCTCGGGGCCGATCGTCCGCGCGACGCCCTCCAGGAGCTGCAGGACGGAGTCCATCTCGACGGCGAGGGCGGCCCGCTCCTGGGCGCTGCCGCGCTCGCGCTCCAGCACCTGCTCGACGAGCGCGGCGGTCCCGCCCGCGTACCCGGCGGAGATCAGCATCTCGAACCAGACGAATCCGGCCGTCTGCAGGTCGTCGAGCCGGTGCGGGTCGTCCGCCCCGGCACGCACGACCATGTCCGCCGGCACGAACACGTCCACCAGCCGCACCTCGTCGCTCTCCGCGCCGGCGAGCAGCTCGTTGCCCCAGAACGGGTGCACGGACAGACCGGGGGCGTCGGCCGGCACCAGGGCGAGTGCCAGCTCGGCGGTGCCGTCCTCGTGGTGGATGGCGATGCTCGCGGTGAGCAGGCGCATCGAACGGGAGAGGCTGCAGGGCTTCTTGGCCCCGGAGAGCAGGTATCCGCCTTCGACGGGCCGGGCCGTGACGGCGGGGGTGAGGATGTTCTGCTCGGTGCGGCCCTCGGCCCAGCCGGAGGCCATCACCTGCTGGTCGGGCACGATCCGCCGCAACAGCTCGGTCTGGGCGGGGGTGAGCCTGTCCGCCTTGCCGGCGAGGGAGAAGAGCATCGCCACGGTGAAGTGGTGCATGGAGACGGCCGCGACGAGCGAGGGGGACACGGCGCCCAGCGCCAGCTGGACGCGCAGCGCGTCCAGCGGCGCGGCCCCGTGACCGCTGTACTCCTCGGGTATCAGCAGGCCGACCCCGCCGTGGATGCGGAACAGGTCGATGACGGGGCTGCCGGGCCGCTCCCGGTCGACGGGGGGAATCTGCTCGATCTCCTTGAGCAGACCCGGGTGGAAGCGCTCGCAGACGGCCCGAGCAGTATCGAGGGAACGCACGGGGAAACCTCCGGAAGGCGAATGGGCGCGGCGCTCAGGCGCCGAAGACCGCGTCGTAAGGGCTGACGTTCTGGGCGATGCTGACCCCTTGGACGTGCGAGGTCTTGAGCATCGGGTAGTTGGCCTCGCCGAAGGCTCCGCCGGTGCGGCCGGTGCCGCCGTGGCTGGGCAGGTAGGGCAGGAAGCCGATGTGGGAGTCGTTGACTTTCAGCAGGCCGCCGTTGACGACACGGCGGACGAAGGTCTCGATGACGTGGTCGGAGCGCGACCACAGGGAGTTGCGCAGCCCGTAGGAGTTGGCGTTGACGAAGCGGAGGAAGGCCTCCAGGAGCGCGTCGTCGTTGTCGCGTTCGGCCACCACGATCGGGATGAGCGGGAAGAACGTCTCCTCACGCACCACGTCGAAGGTGCGGGCCCGGTCCAGGCCGTCGACCCGGAGCACCGTGGGCTGCAGGAAGACGCCGGTCTCCGACGGCGTGCCGTCCAGCTCGGTGCGGTTGCCGCCGGTGACCAGGGAGGCGCCGTTGTCCAGGGCCTGCCGCAGCAGCCGGAAGAACCGCTCGCTGCGGCGGACCGGCGAGAGGAGGACGTCCTCCTCCTCCGGCAGGCCCGGCCGGATGCCCTTGACCTGCTCGCGCACCTCGGCGATGAGCTCCTCGGCGATGTCGGGGTGCGCCAGCACGTAGTTGGGCACCATGCAGATCTGCCCGGAGCCGAAGAACGATTCGGTGATGGCCTCGGCGGCCCACTTGATGTCGGCGTCCTTCCACACCACGATGCCGTCGTTGCCGGCCAGTTCGAGGATCGGCTTCTTGCCGTGGGCCACGCACCGCTGCTCGAAGCGCAGGCCCTCCTGGCTGCCGCCGATGTAGAAGATGTCGTTGATCAGGGGGTCGGCGATCCAGCGGTCCATCGTCTGCTTGGGGTTGCTGCAGACCGCGTTGAGCACACCGGGAGGCGCGTCGAGCTCCTCCAGCAGCGGGGCCACGATGTCGCGCAGCAGCCACATGGTGCTCAGCGCGATGCTGCGCGGCGCCCTGACCACCACGCTGTTGCCGGCCATCAGGGCCAGGACGCACAGGGCGGCGCTGGGCAGCGGGGCGTTCTGCGGGGGGTTGAAGGCGACCACGCCGTCCGGCTGGCGCTGCAGGATCAGCTTGCGGCCCGCGTACTCCTTCTCGACCCGCATCTGCTTCATGTACCAGCGCAGGCTGCCGGGGGCGTAGATCTGCAGGAGGCAGCTCAGCTCCCACCGGGCCAGCTTCACCGGGTGCGACTCGGCGACGAGCATCTCCAGGAACTCGTCCTGGTGTTTGATCAGTTCCTCGCGGAAACGGGTGCCGAGCTGCATCCGCCGCTCCAGCGGGACGGCCGCCCAGTCGGCGGCGGCGGCCGCGGCGGCCTGCGTGGCGAGGTCGATGGCGTCGTCGTCGGCGATGGCGCAGCGGCCCACGACGTAGGGGTGCTGGGCCGCCTCGGACTCCGGGTCCTGCTCCAGGGAGCGCTTGAGGCTCACACTGGTGAAGACGTCCTCCAGCAGGGACCGCCCGCTGACGGTGTAGACCCATCCGTCCCCGGCGACGTCCTTGCCGGCGATGTAGAGGTCGTAGCTCTTCAATCCGGAAGGTGCCGGAGCACTCTCCTCCTGCGCAGCTTCGCGAAGCATCATCAGCCTTTCCGGAAAACGGAATGTGTCTGGTTGTCGGTCTGCCGGTGCGGTGCGTGAATGTGCGGGTGAATCGGGAATTGATGTTCGAAGCAAAACGATCGTGGCAGCCGATTCTGACCCGGCGCTGACACCGGACTGATCCAGCCACCGGCCGGCGGGCCGTCAGTGCGGTGTCAGCCGCCGCTGCTTGCATGTCGGCCATGCCACCTGCCGAGATCACCGTGTCCCAGCGACTGCGCGAACTGCCGCGTGCCGAACTCGCCGACGAGATAGAGACACTCGTCGTCGGAAAGTTCAAGGACGTTCTCCTGATGGACGACACGGAGGAATTCCCCGTCGACATCAGCTATTTCGACCTCGGTCTCACCTCGCTGCGACTGACCGAGATACGACAGAGCCTGGAGCAGCTCCTCGATCTGTCCATCAACGTGAACGTGTTGTTCAACGAGCCGACGGTCAACCACCTCGTTGATCACCTGGCCGACGCCCTGTCCACCCCTCCCACCCGCTGACCGACCAGGCCCAGGACCCAAGGAGTCGTTCCATGCCGCGTACGGAATCCGACACGGAAGAGACGAACCGGGCGCCGGCGCAGGCGCCCGAGCCGATCGCGATCGTCGGAATCGGGCTGCGATTCCCCGGCGGCAGCGGCTCACCCGACGAGTTCGACGCCTTCCTGCGCGAGGGGCGCAGCGGGATAGGGCCCATACCGGGCGACCGGTGGGACGTGGCCGCGTTCACCCCCGAGTCGCCGGAGGACAAGGGGAAGATCCACACCTCGGCGGGCGGCTTCCTCGACCGCGTCGACCAGTTCGACGCCTCCTTCTTCAACATCTCGCCCAAGGAAGCCCAGTACATGGACCCCCAGCAGCGCATGCTGCTGGAGACGGCCTGGCAGGCCCTCGAGCACGCCAACATCGACCCGACCCCGCTGCGCCGCGGCAACGGCGGCGTCTACATAGGCGCCAGCTCCATCGACTACTCGATGGAGCTGGACTCACTGCCGTTCGAGGAGCTGGAGGGCAACCTCGCCTCCGGCATCACCATGTTCCCGCTGTCGGGCAGGCTGTCGTACTTCCTGGGCTGGCGCGGCCCGAGCATGAGCATCGACACGGCGTGCTCCTCCTCGCTGGTCGCCCTCCACCTCGCCGTGCAGGGCCTGCGCGCGGGAGAGACCGACATCGCGCTGTGCGGCGGCGTCAACGCCCTGCACCACCCGCGCACCTCGGTGATGTTCTCCCACGCGCAGATGCTGGCACCCGACGGGCAGTGCAAGACCTTCGACGAGGCCGCCGACGGCTACGCCCGCGCCGAGGGCTGCGGTGTGGTCGTGCTCAAGCGCCTCAGCGACGCGACCCGGGACGGCGACACCGTCCTCGCGCTGGTGCGGGGCACCGCCGTCGGCCAGGACGGCGACAGCGCGGGCCTGACCGTGCCCAACGGCCCCGCCCAGGAGAAGGTCATCCGCACCGCCCTCGCCGCCGGACACCTGACCCCCGCGGACATCCAGTACGTCGAGGCGCACGGCACCGGCACCCCGCTCGGCGACCCCATCGAGTTCGGCGCCATCGGCGACGTCTTCGCCGATTCGCACACCAAGGGCGAACCGCTGGTCGTCGGTTCGGTGAAGACCAACCTGGGCCACATGGAGCCGGCGGCCGGCATCGTGGGCGTCATCAAGACGGTGCTCCAGATGCGGGCGGGGACCATCTACCCGCACCTCAACTTCCGCACGCCGTCCGGACGCATCCCCTGGGACCTCTACCCGGTGCGCGTGCCCACCGCGTGCGAGCCCTGGAAGGCCGAGGTCCGGCGCGCGGTCGTCAACAGCTTCGGCTTCGCGGGCACGATCGGGGCGGCGGTCCTGGAGGAGGCGCCGGCCCCGGCCGACCGGACGCCCGTGGAGCCGGCCCCGTCCGCGGTCCCCGTCTTCACCCTCTCCGCCAAGAACGCCGCCGCCCTGGGCGCCCAGATCGACAACTACCGCAAGCTGCTGGACGAGCGGCCCGACGTGGGGCTGGACGAGCTCTGCTACACCGCCAACGTCGCCCGCACCCACCACCCCTACCGCGTCGCGGGCCCGGTCGCCGACCGCACGGCGCTGGTGAACCTGCTGGACAGGGCCGCCGAGGAGAAGCACGGGGGGCCCTCCGGCATCCGCAGGACGGTGTTCATGTTCAGCGGCCAGGGCTCGCAGTACGCGGGCATGGGAGCCGCGCTCTACGAACGCTTCCCGGTCTTCCGCGAGCACGTCGACCTGTGCGACGAGCTGTTCGCCCCGCATCTGGGCCGCTCCGTGGCCGCACTGGTGCTCGGCACCGCGGACGACCCGGCGGCGATCGACCGCACCGAGTACACCCAGCCCGCCCTGTTCACCCTGGAGTACGCGCTCGCCAAGCTGTGGATGTCCTGGGGCGTGCGGCCCAACGCGCTCATCGGGCACAGCATCGGGGAGGTCGTGGCCGCGGCCGTGGCCGGCCTGTTCGACCTGCCGGACGCCGTGGCCCTGGTCGCCGCCCGCGCGCGGCTGATGCAGGCGGTGAGCGCACCGGGCGGCATGGCCGCCGTGGCCGCGTCCGCCGAGGACGTCGAGCCCCTCCTCGCCGGCCACCCGGACCTGGCCCTCGCGGCGGTGAACGCCCCGGACCAGTGCGTGGTCTCCGGCGGCGCCGCCGCCCTCGACGAGATCACCACCCTGCTCCGGGAGCAGGGCACCCGCGTCGACCTGCTGGCCGTCTCGCACGCCTTCCACTCGCCCCTGATGGCCGAGGTCTACGACGACTTCCGGGCCGCCCTCGAGGGCATCACGTTCCACGAGCCGGCCATCACCCTGATCTCCAACGTCACCGGCCGGCCGGCCCGCCTGCGGGAGATCGGCACCGCCGACTACTGGGTGCGGCACATCGGCGAACCCGTGCGCTTCCTGGACGGCATCCGGGCGGTCGCCCAGCGCGGCCGGCACGCCCTGATCGAGATCGGACCGCAGGCCGCCCTGACCGCCCTCGCCAGACGCTGCCTGAACGCCGAGGACCACGTGTGGCTGGCCAGCCTGCGCCGCCGCGACAGCTCCGTCAACACCACCCTGGACGCGCTCGCCGGATACTACGCCGCGGGCCTGACGGTCTCCTGGGCCGACTACCACGCGGACCGCCCCGCCGCCGCGAAGACGTCCCTGCCGACCTACCCCTTCCAGCGCAAGCGGTACTGGCTGCCCTCCACCGGGACCCGGCGCACGGGCGCGGCCGGCGGCAGGGCCCGCCACCTGCTGCTCGGCACGGAGGAACGGTTCGCCAGCGGGGTGCGGGAGTTCACCGCCGAGTTCACCTCCGAGGACCTCGGCGCGCTGAGCGACCTCGGTGACGGGGAACGCACGACACTGCCCACCGGCGCGTACGTCGACCTGTTCCTCGCGCTCCAGGACGCGGTCGCGGGGCACACCCGGGCCGCCGTCCGCGACCTGCGGTTCCTCGCGCCCCTGCACACGACCGCCGAGACCGCCACGGTCCTGACGTCCCGGTGGCGTCCGCGCGCCGGCGGCGGAGCCGACGTGGAGGTCTTCACCCTCGTCGGAGGCGAGGAGCACCTCCACGCCAGCGCCACGATCGCCGCCGAACGCGAACCGGTCGTGCCGGTCTCCGAGCTGGCCGAGCTGGACGCCGGGCTGGCGCCCGCCGGACAGCACATCGACGACGAGGACATCTACACCGACCTCGCCTCCGTCGGCCGTCCGCACGGCCCGCGCATGCGCCTGCTGCTGCGCGCCGCCCGGCACCGGGACGGTCTCGTCACCGGCGAGCTCACCGGCCGCGACGCCACCGCGGTCGAACACGTGCCGGCCGAACTCCTGGAGGCGGCGGTGCAGGCCGCCGTCGTCCTGGACCCCGAGGGCCCGGTGTTCGAGCCGCGCGAGATCGCCTCCGTACGGCACTTCAGAAAGCCCCGCGGGGAGCGGCTCCGCGTCCTCGCCCGCGTCCACGGCGACCAGGACCGCCGGGTCGCCGACATCCTCCTCCTGGAGAACGGCGACCCGGTCACCGAACTCCTCGGGGTCCGCCTGGCCCGCCCCGAGGGCCGCGTGGGCCGCCGCCAGTTCCTGCACCGGCCCGAGTGGGTGCGCAGGGCCCTCCCGGCGCGGACCGCCCCCGACGGCGACCGCCACCTGCTGCTGCTCGACCGGGCCGCCGGCCGGGCCGCCGCACCGGCCGGGCGGTCCGGCCTCCGGGTGACGGCGCCGTCCGACACCACCGACCTCAAGGCGGCCCTCGACGACGCGAGCGTCACCGACGTCTGCTGGGTCTGGCGACAGCGGCCGGAAGCCATGTCCGCCGGGCGGATGCGCGCCGAGTGCGAGGACAACTACCGCGAACTGCTGGCCCTGATCACCGCGATGGACGCGGCCGGACATCCCCGGCCGCCCCGGCTCTGGCTGGTGACCGAGGCCGCCCAGGCGCTCCCCGGCGACCCGGCCGGCGACGGCGGGCACCTCGCCGCGGCGACCCTGTGGGGATTCGGACGGGTGCTGCTCACCGAGTACCCGCAGTACCGCGCCACCCTCGTCGACCTCGCGCCCGGCAGCGACCTCGAGCCGCTGCTGCAGGAGTGGACCGCCGGGATCCCGGGCGAGTACCAGGTCGCCCACCGGCCCGGCAGGCGCTACGTCCGGCGGCTGCTCGCCGGGGACGCCACGCTGACCTGGAGCGGCGGCTACGAGCTGCGCGCCCCCGACTCCGGCGACCTGTCCGACCTGGCGCTCGCGCCCGCCGCGGACCGCGCGCCGGACGCCGACGAGGTGCAGATCGAGGTCCGTGCCGTCGCCCTCACCGACGAGGACGCCCGGACCGCGCTGGACACCGGCCGCGCCGAACGGGAGGAGGAGGAACCCCCGCCCGTGCTGGGCACCCTGGCCACCGGCATCGTGCGCGCCGTGGGCGAGGGGGCCGGGTTCACCGAGGGGGACGAGGTCCTCGTGCGCCACGCGGGGACCCTGCGCTCCACGCTCACCGTCCCGTCCGCGTCGGTCGTGCTCGCGCCGCGCTTCGGCCCGCACGACGGAAGCCGGCACTTCCGCCTGGACGAGGCGGGCGAGGCCCTGCGCACCGCCCTCACCGACCCGGCCGCCGAGGTGTGGCTGGACCTGCCGGGCACGCACGCCGAGGAGGCCGCGCCCCCGGCGGACGGCGAGGAGGTCACCGACGCCGCCGTCCGTCCCGACCGCACCTACGTCGTCACCGGCGGCCTCGGCGGGCTGGGTCTCGTCACGGCCCGCAAGCTCGTGGCTCTGGGAGCACGTCACCTGACCCTGGTCAGCCGCGGCGGAAAGCCCACCGAGGAGGCCGCGCCGGTGCTGGAGGAGCTGGCCGGGAGCGCCGAGATCGTCCTCGTCCGGGCCGATGTGAGCACCTCCGAGGGCGTGCGCACGCTGGTGGACGAGGTGGCGGCCGGCCCGTACCCGGTCGGCGGCCTGGTCCACGCGGCCGGGTCCTACGACAAGAAGCTGATCGCCGAACTGACCTGGGAGTCCATCGACGCCCAGCTCGCCGCGAAGGCGTACGGCGGCTGGCTGCTCCACGAGGCCGCGCGGGACTCCTTCCCGGAGCTGGAGTTCTTCGTGACGTACTCGTCGATCGCCTCCGTCCTCGGCGGCGCCACCCAGGGCCACTACGCGGCGGCCAGCGCCGGGCTCGACAGCCTCGCCGAGTGGCGCACCCGCCAGGGCCTGCCCGGTCTCTCCGTCAACTGGGGCGCCTGGGCGAGGGTCGGCATGTCCGCCCGCCTGGAGGAGCACCTCAGCCGCGAGATCGAACGCAGCGGCGTCCGCTTCTTCTCGCCGACCCGGGCCCTGGACACCCTGGCCCGGCTCTGGGGCGGCCGTCCGCGCACCCAGAGGGTGGTCGGCGAGTTCGACTGGGACCGCTACGTGGCCGGCAGCGCCACCGGCGACCAGTTCTACGACCGCCTCGCGCGGCGGGACGCCGCAGCCGCCGACGACGGCTTCGACGCCGCCTCGCTCGGTGCCCTGTCCGCACCGGAGCGCAGGGCCCTGATCACCCAGGTGGTCCGGGAGAAGGTCGTCGCCGTCCTGCAGATGGCGGCCGACGACGAGCTGGACGAGTCGGTCGAGTTCGTGTCGCTCGGCCTGGACTCGCTGATGGCGCAGAACCTCAAGTCCGGCCTCGAGCGGGTGTTCCGGCTGCCGCTGGCCGCTTCGATCACCTTCGACCACCCGACGGTGCGACAGCTCGCCGCCTTCCTCGACGGGCAGCTGTGCCCGGTCCCCACGGCATGACCCGCACGACCAGTCCCGGACGAACGGGGAGGACTCCATGACCACCACGACCACCACGACCACCACGACCACCACGACCACCGCGGACAACGCCAGTTGGACGCTCACCCACACCTCCCGCGCCCACGCCGGCAGCCGCCCGCACCACGCGGCGATCGTCTGCGAGGGCCGGACCACCACCTACGGCAAGCTGCACCGCGAGAGCAACCGCGCGGCCCACGCCCTGCACGCCAGCGGTGTGCGGCGCGGCGACCGGGTCGCCTACCTGGGGCGCGAGTCGGAGAACTACTACCTGGTCATCCTCGCCTGCGCCAAGGTCGGCGCGGTCCTCGTGCCGGTCAACTGGCGGCTCACCCCGGACGAGGTCGACCACATCCTGCGCGACTCGGGCGCCGTCCTGGTCTTCGTCGACGACGAGTTCTGGGACACCGCCGCCAAGGTCCGCCCCCACCTGCCCGAGTTCCACACGGTGATCCGTGTCGACGGCACCGACGCCGACGGGGAGCCGGCCCGCGGCGCCGGGCTGCCCGCCTGGTACGCGTGCCTGCCGGACACCGAGCTGGAGACCGGCGCCGGGCCCGACGACCCGGTCGTGCAGATCTACACCAGCGGCACCACCGGGCTGCCCAAGGGGGCCGTGCTCGCCCACCGCAGTTTCTTCACCCTGCCGCGGGCGATGCACGAGCACGGCGCCGCCTGGATCGACTGGCTGCCCGAGGACGTCGCCCTGATCTCCCTGCCCGGCTTCGGCATCGCGGGCATCGGCTGGTTCATGCACACGTTCAACGCCGGCGGCACCAGCGTGATCATGCCGCAGTTCGATCCGCAGGAGGCGGTGCGGCTGATCCGTACCCACCGGGTCACCACCACCTTCGCCGCGCCGGCCATGCTCCAGATGATGGCCGGCGAGCGGACCGCGGGTCCGGACGCGTTCGTCTCCCTGCGCAAGGTCTGCTACGGGGCCGCCCCGATGTCGGAGACGCTGCTGAAGCAGTGCCTGGAGACGTTCGACTGCGAGTTCGCGCAGATCTACGCCAGCACCGAGACCGGCAGCGTGGCGGTGTGCCTGCCTCCCGAGGACCACTACCCGGGCAGCGCGGTCCTGGAGTCCGTCGGCCGGCCCTGCCCCGGCAACGAGGTGAAGGTGATCGGCCCGGACGGCTCCGAACTGCCGCCCGGCGCCATCGGCCAGATCTGCGTCCGGGCGCCCTCCCGGATGCTCGGCTACTGGAACCTCCCGGAGGCCACCGGCCGGACCCTGGTGGGGGAGTGGCTGCACATGGGCGACGCCGGCTACCTCAACGAGGACGGCTACCTCTACCTCTGCGACCGCATGAACGACACCATCATCGTCGCCGGGCAGAACATCTACCCGGCCGAGGTCGAGAAGGCGCTCGCGGCACACCCCGCCGTCGCGGACTCCGCGGTCGTCGGGCTGCCCGACGAGCGCTGGGGCGAGGCGGTGCACGCCGCCGTGGTCCTGCGCCCCGGAACCACCGCGACCCCCCGGGAGCTCCTGCTGTTCCTGAGGGGCACCCTCGCCGACTACAAGATCCCCGGCGCCTACCACATCGTCGACGGCCTGCCCCGCAACCCGTCGGGCAAGATCCTGCGCCGCGCGGTGCGGCAGCAGCTCTCGGCCCCGGCCCGCGATCCGCTGGTCTGAACCGGAAGTGACGGCAGAAACGAGAGAGGAAGCGGCACCCATGGACGCCGAACGGCCCGGCCCCGCCCCGGAAGGGGCGGGGACCCCCGCGCGACGAGTGATCGACGAGACGCTCCCCCGCGACCGCCCGCAGTCCCCGGGCGGACCCCTGCGCATCGGAATCCTGCTCCCCACCAGGGAGCAGGCCATCAGCGGCACCTACGCGGCGGCCCCCCTCCTGGACTTCGCCCGCCGGGCCGAGAGCCTCGGCTTCGACTCCCTGTGGGCCGGCGACTCCCTGACGGCCCGCCCCCGCCTCGACCCCCTCGTCGTGCTCTCCGCCGCGGCGGCCGCCACCGAGCGGATCACCGTCGGCACCGCCGCCCTCACCCCCGCCCTGCGGCACCCGCTGATCGGCGCCAACATGGTGGCGAGCCTCGGCCACGTCGCGCGGGACCGCCTGGTCCTCGGCCTCGGCTCCGGATTCCCGATGCCCGAGACGGAGGAGGAGTTCGCCTCGGTCGGGGCCTCCTTCACCGGGCGGGTCGGCCGCCTCGACGAGATCGCCGACCTCTGGCGCACCGCCTGGTCCGCGGGCGAACCGGGCAGTCCCACCGGCTTCCGGGGGAAGTACTGGGAGGCCGACCGGCTGGACCGGCTGCCGAGCCCCGCCACCCCCGGCGGTCCGCCGCTCTGGCTGGCGGGCAGCGACACCCCGAAGGTGCTCGCCCGCGCGGCCACCCGCTACGACGGCTGGCTGCCCTTCCTGCCGGACGTCGACGCGTACGGCAGGGCCTCCCGGCGGATCGCCGAACTGGCCCGCGAGGCGGGCCGCGGCCCCGGCGCCGTGACCCCCGCGCTGTACGCGACGGTCACCGTCGACAGCGACGCCACCGCCGCCAGGGCCGAGCTGGAGCACTACATCCACCACTACTACGGGCGCTCGCTCGAACAGATGTCGTCCATCCAGGCCTACGGCTGGGGGAGCGCGGAGCAGTGCGCCGAATGGCTCGGCGGTTACGTCCGCGCCGGCGCCCGGCACCTCGTCCTGCGGATCGGTTCCCTCGAGCCGGAGGCGCAGCTCAAGGAGGTCGCCGAGGTGCTGCTCCCCGCAGTGCGCGAGATCGACCGGACCCTCACCGAAGGAGGAACGAAACCGTGACCAGTGCCATAGGCATGGACATGTCCCGTACAGGCCAGTGGTTCCACCCCGTCGAGCCGTCCCCGGACGCCTCCGTACGGCTCTTCCTGCTGCCGCACGCGGGCAGCGGCGCCATCATCTACCGCGACTGGGAGAAGCTGCTCCCGGCCGACATCGCCGCCCAGGCGGTGACCCTGCCCGGCCGCCACAACCGCCGCACCGAGACCATGTACGAGGACTGGGACCCGCTGGTCGACGCCCTCCACGAAGCGGTGCTCGACGACCTCGACGACCGGCCCTTCGCCTTCTTCGGACACTGCCTCGGCGCCCAGCTCGCCTTCCGGCTGACCACCCGGATGGAGGAGGAGGGCGGCCCGTCCCCCGTCATGGTCGGCATGTCCGGCTGGTCGCCGGTGGGCTGGTACGCGCCCACCGAGGAGCAGAGCCGGATGCCGGAGCCCGAACTGGTCGAGTGGATCAAGCGCCTGGGGTCCTTCCCCGCCGAGATCTACGACAACCCGGCGATGCTCGCCCTGGTGGTCCCGGCCCTGCGGGCCGACCTCAGGGTCGCCGCGCAGTACGTGGACGACAAGGCGGGGGTCCGCTGCGCGCTGGCCTCCTACGGGGGCCGTTCCGACCCGCTCCAGGAGGACCCGGAGGCCATGAAGGAGTGGGCGCGGCGCAGCCCGGCCTACCTCGGCCACAGCGAGTACCCCGGCGGCCATTTCTACATCGACGCCCACGCGCAGGCCGTCACGATGCACTTCGCCCAGCGGCTGCAACGGGTCGTCGCCTCGGCCGCGCGCTGAGCTCCCCGCCGGCCCGTCGGCGGCCGGGTCCGGGGCGTCAGCAGCACGTCAGAGCCGTGTCAGCACCTTTTGGCACCGTTGTGGAGGCCGCGCCCGACAACCGTCCGGGCCCGGCCCCGCCCCCACCGGTGCCCCCCACGATCCCGAGGAGTACGCCCGATGGCAGACAACGCCACGGACCAGGGCCCGACCCGGGCCCTGGTGCTGGCCAATCCCGCCTCCGGCAGTCACAGCCCCCAGCTGGTGCGTGACGTGGCGGAGTTGTGCGCCGGCGGTCTGGAGCACGTCGACATCCACCTCACCACGGCACCGGGCGACGCCACCGTCGCCGTGCGCCGTGCCCTGGAAGGGCCGGGCCGTGCACCCGACCTGGTGGTCGTCGTCGGAGGGGACGGCACCGTCCGCGAGGTCGTGCAGGCACTGGCCTCCGTGCCCGGCCGCGCCGCGCTCGCCGTGGTGCCCGGCGGTACCGGCAACTCCGGTTACAAGATGCTGTGGGGCGAGCGTCCCTGGACCGAATCCCTCAAAGCGGTCCTCACCGACCCGGGCGCCGGCGGCAGCGCCCGGCTGCGGCGCCTCGACCTGGCCCGCCTCACCGAGACCGGGCAGTGCGTCTACCTGGGCGCCTGCTCCGGTGTGATCGCCGACGCGCTGATCAGGGCGCGGGACATCCCCCTGACGGGCAGGGACCTGTACACCAAGGCGTTCGCCGACACCGCGGCCGGGTACGTCCCGTACCCGGGCCGTGTCACCGTCGACGGCCGCGTGGTGCACGAGGGCCCGACCGTCCTCGCCAACGTCGGCGGCGGCCGGTACCGGGGCGGGCGTTACCTCGTCCTGCCCGACTCGCTCCTCGACGACGGACTGCTCGACGTCTGCGTCATCGGAGGCGGCGTGCCCGCCGCCGACGTTCCCGAACTCACCAGGACGGCGGCCCACATGGGGCTCCCGGACACCGTCTACGCCCGCGGCCGCACCGTCACCGTGGAACGCACCGACGGCCGGCGGCTGCCCCTGGAGCACGACGGCGAGTACCAGCACGGCATCGGCCCGTCGGCGACCTTCGAGGTCATGCCCGGCGCCCTCGCCGTGTGGGCTCCCGCGCAGGAACGACCCTGACCTCCCCGGGCCTCCCGGGACCTCGTTCTCCCCGCCGGACCGGCACACCTGACGGCCCGGCAGCCACCACCATCACATGAAGAAGGAGACCGCCATGAGCGACCTCACCCAGACCGTCACCCAGTACCTGGCGCTGTGGAACGAGACGGACGCCGAGAAGCGCGCGGCGGGCATCGCCGAGCTCTTCGCGCCCGGCGCCCCGTACATCGACCCGCTCGCCGCCGTCGAGGGACACGACGGCGTCGGGGCCGTGATCGCCGGTGCCCAGGAGCAGTTCAAGGGACTCTCCTTCGAGCTGCACGGTGCGGTGGACACCCACCACAACATCGCCCGCTTCCAGTGGGGCCTGGTGACCGAGGCGGGCGCCGAGCCCGTCGCGATCGGCTTCGACGTCCTCGTCACCGGTGACGACGGCCGCATCAACGGCGTCTACGGGTTCCTGGACAAGGTTCCCGGCGCCTGATCCCGCACGCGCGGCGGGCGGGGGCGACCGGAGCACCGGCGCCCCCGCCCTCCCCGCGTCCTCCCCGTAGAGAAGGTATGTCGCGCCATGACGGCTGCTGTACTCAGCGAAAGCGTGGTCAGGGCCCTGTGCGAGCAGTGGGAGGGCCAGGCGCGGCCCACCACCCGCTCCCGCCCGCCCACGGACACACCGCTGCGCGAACTGTCCCACTGGGCCGCGAACCTGCGTCCCGAACAGATTCCCTGCCGTGTCCTCAAGCTCGCGGCCAGCCAGGTGCTCTCCCAGATCGCCTCGATCCGGGCGGGCCTCCAGCACCCCCTGGGACGCCGCCTGGTGGCCGCCTTCGGCCACCCCATGCAGCGCGACCCGCGCACCGCGGCGAGCGTCTTCGCCGCCCTCGGCTCCTGGCTCAACCTCGACGACACCGCCTACGCCGGCCATCTGTCCAACTCCACCGTCGCCGTGCCCCTGGCCTTCGCGTACGCCCGCCAGCTCGACGGACTGTCGCTGCTGACCGCGGTGGTCGCGGCCAACGAGTGCGCGGCCCGCATCACCGCCTCGGCCACCCTCGGCCCCCTGCGCGGACAGAGCGCCGTGCACACCCACCTGGCCGGTGCGGTGGCCGGCCGGCTGCACTGCGACCGGGCCCCGGCGGACCAGTGGGAGAACGCCTTCGGGCTCGCCTTCGCCATGCCCAACTGGCCGCTGATGCGCGCCTTCCTGGCCAGTGACGCACGCCTGTTCAACACCTTCACGCCGGTCCGCACCGCGATGGACGCGTGCGACGCGGCCGCCGCCGGACTGCGCGGCGCCCCCGACATCCTCGAACACCAGGACGGCTTCCTCGACCGGTTCGCGACGGTTCCGCTGCCCCAGGCGGTGGCGAAGGGGCTCGGCCGCCGCTGGCACACCGAGACCCTCTCGTTCAAGATGCACCCCGGCGGTCCCGGGATCGACGCGGCCGTGGACTGCGCCGCCGAGATCCACCGCGACATCGGTCCGCTGCGCCCGGAGGACGTGCGGGAGATCGTGGTGGAGGCGTCCCTGTACACGCTGTTCGCGGGGGAGCGCGCCGCCCGGTACGTCGACGGCCCCCGCTCCCCGCTGGGCGCTCTCGTCCTGGACGTTCCCTACCCGGTCGCCACCACCTTGCTGACCGGCGAGTTCTCCGTGGACGACTTCTCCGCGCCGCAGCTGGAGGACCCCGTGCGCTGGGAGCTGGCGCGCCGGGTGCGGCTGGAGCACGACACGACGATGACCCGTGAACTCTTCCTCTCGGACGCCCCGTTCGGTGAGGCGGTGCGCGAGGCGGGACCGCTGGCCGTCCCGTGGCTGCGGGGCTTCGGCGGTGACGAACTGGTCGACCTCGTGGGCAGCCTGGAGGCCGACGGCCGGGACTTCTCCCGCTCCACCAAGGCCACCGGCGCCCGGGTCGTCGTGCGGCTGGCGGACGGCCGGACCCTCTCCCGTTCCCGTCTGATCCCGGTCGGCGCCGCGGGCCCGGACACGCGCTCCCGGCACTCCGAGATGGTCCAGGAGAAGTTCCTGTCCGTGGGAGGGCCGCGCCGGGTGGCCGACACCGTGGGCCGTCTGCACCGCATGCGCAAGGCGGGCGTGCGCCGCTGGATAGAGGCCGCCTTCCTCGACTGAACGCAGGCACACGCGAAGGACGGAGGTGATCGCTCCCGCTCCAGGCGCACGTCAGAACGTCAGAACATCAGGTAACGCAGGTGAAGAAGTGCACCCGACCCACAGAGGGGTTCCCCCATGTCGCTCGATGCTCAGACCCGTGTGCTGGACTGGCCGTTCGCCCGGACCGAGAACGGCGAGCCGTCGCCGATCCTCGACGAACTGCGCAAGGCGCCGCCCTGCGCCGTACGCATTCCGGAGGGGGCGACCGAGTCGCGGCTGGCCTGGCTGGTGACCCGGTACGCCGACGTGCGACAGGCCCTGTCCGATCCCCGGCTCAGTGCCGACGAGCGGCTGCCCGGTGCGCCGGTGCGCATCCAGTTACCCCCGGGCAGCAACCCGAGTTCGTTCCTGCGTCTGGACGACCCCGAACACGCCCGGCTGCGCGGGCTGATCCAGACCGAGTTCACCATGCGCCGGGTGCGCCGGCTCAAGGAGCCGGTGCAGCGGCTCGTCGACGACCTCCTCGACCGGTTCGCGGAACTCGGACAGCCGGCGGACCTGCACGCGGCGTTCTCGCGGACCCTGCCGACGCTGGTCATAGCCCGGCTGCTGGGCGTCCCGGACGAGGACTCCCCGTTCTTCATCGAGAAGACCCAGGTGACCATCTCCCAGGAGGATCCGGCCGCGGCGTACGCCGCGTTCGTGGAGATGTCCGACTACCTCGCCGAGCTGGCCCGCCGCAAGACGCGGCGGCCCGAGGACGACCTGATCAGCCGGCTGGCCGTGCACCACACCAACGGCACGATCACCCTGGACGAACTGGTCGGCATCGCCCGGCTGGTCCTGGTGGCGGGCCACGAGACGACCACGAACCAGATAGCCCTCAACGTCCTCGGACTGCTGCGGGACGACAGTCTGTTCGCCAAGGTGGCCGCCGACGACGGCGCCCTCGTCCCGCAGTACGTCGAGGAGTCGATGCGCTACTGGTCGATCTCGCAGGACGCGATGGTCCGCCAGGCCCTCGAGGACATGGATCTCGGCGGGGTGCCGATCGCCAAGGGCGACGCGGTGGTCATCTCCGTCCCCGCGGGCAACCACGACGAGTCGGTGTTCGCCTGCCCCCGCACCATCGACCTGGACCGGGAAACCGGCGCCCACCTCCAGTGGGGCCACGGCCCGCACTACTGCCAGGGCGCTCCGCTCGCGCGGATGGAGATGGAACTCTCCCTGCGCACCCTGCTGCGGCGCTTCCCCACCCTCCGGCTGGCGGCCGAGCCGAGCACGGTCTTCCGCCGGGGCACCGTCTTCCACGGGGTGACGAGTCTCCCCGTGACCTGGTGACCGAGCAACACGAAATACGAAAAACAGGAGAGTAGCCGCAATGACCTCTGAAGCAAGCCCGGACCTCGTCGTCGAGGAACGCGGACGGCCCACCCCGGCACCGGCGGCCGCCCCCTCCGCCGGTGCCCTCGTGGTGGTGCTGGTGGGCACCTTCATCACCGTTCTCGACTTCTTCATCGCCAACGTGGCGGTTCCGGCCATCCGGTCGGACCTCCAGGCAGGCGCCGCCCAGGCCCAGCTGATCGTCGTCGGTTACGGGGTCGCCTTCACGGCGGGCCTCATCACCGGCGGCCGGCTCGGTGACATGTACGGCCGCCGGAGGATGTTCTCCCTCGGCATGACGCTCTTCATGATCACCTCGGCGGCCTGCGCCTTCGCGCCGACGATCGACTTCCTGGTGGTCGCGCGCATCGCCCAGGGCGCGAGCGCCGCGCTGATGGTCCCCCAGGTCCTCGGCATCATCGGCACGGTCTACACCGGCGCCGCCCGCGGCCGGGCCTTCACCACCTACGGCCTGATCGTCGGGCTGGCCGGCGTCTTCGGCCAGTTCATCGGCGGGGCCCTGATCAGCGTCGACGTGGCCGGCCTGAGCTGGCGGACCATCTTCCTCATCAACGTCCCGCTGTGCCTGGTCTCGCTGGCCTTCGTCAAGCGCACGATCCCCGAGTCGCGCGGCGCCGGAGGGACCCGCCTGGACCTGACGGGCGCACTGCTGGTCACCGGATCCCTCGCGCTCATCGTGTTCGCGCTCCTGGAGGGCCAGGAGCGGGACTGGCCGGCGTGGGTCTGGGGCTGTCTGGCCGGGGCCGCCGTGCTGGTCGCGGTGACCGTCCGGCACCTGCGCCGGCGGGCCGCGGACAACGCGGGGCCGCTGATCGAGCCCGCGCTCTTCCGGGTCCGCCTCTTCACGGTGGGCCTGGCCGCCACGGTCGTCTACTTCCTGGCCATGGGGTCGTTCTTCTTCATCCTCGCCCTCTACCTCCAGCAGGGCATGGGCCTGTCGCCCCTGGAGTCCGGCCTCGTCTTCCTCGCGGTGGGCGCCGGCTACTTCGGCGCCTCGCTGGTGTCGGCGCGGTTCGCCGGCAAGCTGTCCGCCCGGACCGTGGCCTGCGGCCCGCTGACCCTCGCGGCCGGTTACACCGCCGTCGCCTTCACGGCGAACGGGCTCGGCCCGCGGGGGAACGTGCTCTGGCTGCTGCCGATGCTGCTCGTCGCCGGACTGGGCATGGGCCTGACCACCGGGCCGCTGACCAACCTGGTGCTGGGCGCGGCCGTGCCCGAGCACGCCGGCTCCGCGTCGGGGCTGATGAACACCGCGCAGGAGGGCGGGGCCGCCCTCGGGGTGGCGGTCGCCGGATCGGTCTTCTTCCCGGCGCTCGCCGAGGCGGGCGGCTCCGCCGGCGCCTACCCGGACGCGTTCTCGCTCACGCTCGTCCCGCTCGTCGGGCTCGGCCTCGCCGCCGCGGCCCTGGTGCTGGTCGCACCCGGGCGCGCCGCCCGCGGCTGACCCGCCTCCCCCCCCCCGCCACCAGAGGCTCACCGGAGCCCGCCAGAGGAAGGAAACGCCCATGCCGTACGTCACGACCAGGGACGACACCCGGCTCCACTACAAGGACTGGGGTGCCGGGCGCCCCGTCGTCCTGCTGGGCACCGCCATGATGGACTCCCGCATGTGGGAGTTCCAGGCGTCCTTCCTCGCCGAGCGGGGACTGCGCTGCGTCACCTACGACCGGCGTGGCTGCGGGCGTTCGGACACCCCCTGGGACGGCTACGACTACGACACCCTCGCGGCCGACCTCGCCGACCTCCTCGACCACCTCGACCTGCGGGACGCGGTGCTGGTGGGGTACGCCGTCGGGGGCGGCGAGGCCGTGCGCTACCTGTCCCGGTACGGCGCCGGCCGGGTGGCGAAGCTGGCACTGGTCGCCTCCACGACCCCGTTCCTGCTGCGGACCGAGGACAACCCGGACGGGCTGGACATCGCCCTCCTCGACGAGACGGCCGAGGCCATCCGGCGGGACCGGGCCCAGTGGCTGAGCGACTGCACCGTGCCGTTCTTCGGCGGCCCGAACGCGGATCCGGCCGCCCTGCCGGTGTCGTCCGAACTCGCACGATGGCTGGTGAGCACGGGCCTGGAGGCCTCGCCCCGGGCGGGGACCGAGATCTACCGCACCCTGTTCACCACCGACCAGCGCGCGGAGACCGCCGGGATCACCGTGCCCACGCTCGTCATCCACGGCACCGAGGACCTCGCGGCGCCCTACGCCCTGTGCGGGCCGCGGACGGCGGAACTCATCGACGGCAGCCGGTTCGTGCCGTACGAGGGCGCCCCGCACGGCCTGTTCGCCACCCATGCCGAGCGGCTCAACGAGGACCTGCTGGCCTTCGTCAAGGAGTGACGGCCGAACCCGCAGGACACCGCACCGCCCGGACTGCCCGGACCCTCAGGGTCCGGGCAGTCCGGCGTTCAGCGCATCGGGATGAACGCATCGATGATCTCCTCCACGCGTTCCACGAGGTCCTCGCGGTCGTTGAGCACCCAGGAGATGTGCTGGGCGCCGAACACGGCGGCGCCGAGCGTGCGGGCCATGGCCTCGGGATCGGTGTCCGCGGGGAGGTGTCCCGCCTTGCGGCACCTGTCCAGGAGGTCGGTCAGCACGTTCAGCGTCTCCACGTACGGGACCGGCAGCTCGGCCTTGATGTAGGGCCGCTCGATCTGCAGGCGGGCGCCGGCGTGGATGAAGACGTCCTCGCGGAAGGCCCGGGCGAGTCGCCTCAGGACGTCCACGAAGGTCGACAGCGACGCCGGGTCGCCGTGCTCCAGAGCGCCGTTGACGGTCCTCTGCATGCGCCGGTAGAACTCCTCCAGCACCGCGACGGCGAGCGCCTCCTTGTTGGGGAAGTGGAAGTAGACGGCCCCCTTCGTCATCTGCGCGCCGTCGGCGATGTCCTTGATGGTGACCTGGGGAAAGCCGTCGGTGGCGAACGCCGCCGCCGCGGCGTTGAGGATCGTCGCGCGGGTGCGGATCGCGCGTTCCTGCTTGGGGTGCGAAGTGTCGTCGAAGGTGGTGCCCGCGGTGAGGCGGGTCCTTGGCTCATTGCGCTCGTTACTCATGACGTCCATATCGTGCCGCGCCGGTTACTGGCTCTGACCGCCCCAACCCCCCTGCCGTTGTGAGCAGTTGCCCCATGGAACCGCACCACGGTGAGCCTTGCAATATACCTTCGCGCAGGTATATTAATGATTGCACAAAGGGCTTCGCACGTCTGTTCGCTCGCAGGGTTGCTCCAGCTGAGAGGCGAGGTATTCAGATGTCTGTCGTACTCGATGATCCCAGACCCGCGCAGGCGCCGTCCCGGGGCGCGGAGAACGAAGTGCTCAGCTTCCTCCAGCCCGTCACACGTGAGTTGGTGCACCGCAGCGCCATCGCCGAGGTCTTCGTCACCGACGGGGTCCGCACCGGTGCGGACACCTTCTCGGTGGCGGCCCAGTGGCCGCGCGACCACGCTTTGTACCACCCGGACGAGAACGGGCTGAACGACCCGCTCTTATTTGCGGAAACGTTGCGCCAGGCCTATTTCTACGGGGCCCACACGTACTTCGGGGTGCCCCTCGGCTCCCGCTTCATCGGCCAGGACGTGAGCTTCGACATCACGGACCCGGCCGCGCTCCGTGTCGGGGGCGCACCGCTGGCCGTGGTCCTGCGCGGGACGTGGACCGAGGAGCGGGACCGGCGGGGGCGGACGGCCGGGGCGCGCCTGGACGTGACGCTCATGGTCGACGGCCGCCCCTGCGGGCGCGGCCACACCCGCGGACTCATGGTGGACGACCGGCGCTACGGGCTCCTGCGGGGGCGTCCGGCCGCGGACGACGGGACCGCCCCTCCTCGCCCCGGGCCGGACACCGGGATCGCGGGGCCGAGCCGGGTGGGCCGGCTGCGCTGGAAGGACTGCGTCCTGCAACGGGACCGGTCCGGCCGGCGGTGGGTGCTGCGGGTCGACCGTGACCACGCGGTCCTCTTCGACCACCCCACCGATCACGTACCGATGATGGTCCTGCTGGAGGGCTTCCGGCAGTTCGGCCATCTCACCGTCCACGAGGCGCCCCGCAGCGCGTACGCCGGACAGGCCTTCGCCCTGGCCGGCCTCTCCCTGGACTGCGCCGCCTTCGGCGAACTGGGGGAAGAGATCGTCCTGGACCTCGACGAGGGATCGCCCGACGGGTGCACCCTGGGAGTCGCGGCCCGTCAGGGGGAGAAGCTGCTGGCCCGCGCCAGCATGACCTGGACGTGCGTGGGCGACCGCGCCCCCCGGTCGCGGTTCACCTCCTGGTGATCCGCCGGCGGCCCGGCCAGGACCCGCCTCAGTGCGCGGAGGCGTCGTCGAGCGCCTGGGACAGGGCCTCCCACATCGCGTCGACGGCATCGGCCGCCTCGGCGCCCGCCCGCCCGCGACCGGAGTCGGGGCCGGTCTCCGTCAGGAACGTACCGAAGAGCGCGGCCATGATGAGGTCGGCCACGGGGACCGTGGGGACCGCGGCGTTCCAGTGGCCCGCCTTCTGAGTCTCGCGCACCAGATGCAGCACGAGACCGTGCGTCTCCGCCAGCAGGGGCACCGGCCTGGCGGTCGAGCGGGCGGTCTCCGCGGACAGGCGCAACGCGGCGAGGGCCCGCGCGTCCGTACCGAAGAGCCGGCCGAGACCGAGGACGAGTGACCGCAGACGGCTCAGCGCCGGACGGGGCGGGACCCTGGCCTCGGCGAGCAGTTCCTCCAGCGCACAGGACAAGTGGTTGTCCAGCGCGACGGCCAGGTCCTCCTTGGTCGCGAAGTGACCGTACAGCGCGCCCTTCGTCAGTCTGATGCGGTCCGCGATGTTCTGCAGGTTCGCGTTCGCGTAGCCGTACCGCGCGAACTCGAGGGCGGCCGCGTCGAGTACGCGGTCGTACGTCCGCAGGGCACGTGCCTGTTTGGGCATGACGCCTCCCTTCTGTGCCGGCTCCGTAGCGGGACCGAAGTGCAAAAGATACGTTCGTGAACGAATTCTATTCATCGAATGAGGTACTCGCCAGATGATGCAGTGTCACAATCCGGCAGAAGAGCGGGCCGACGAGATCTCCCCCGTGCTCCCGGCGTCCGTCCTGGCCGCGGCCGAGAGCGCCGCCACCCACGCCGTGCTCGCCGACGACGCCCGCAGGCTCGGGGACGAGACCGTCGCACTCCTCACCCGCGCCGGCTTCGCACGCCACTTCGTGCCCCGCGCCTGGGGCGGCCCGGAAGGAACGTTCGGGAGCCTGTTCGCGGCGGCCGCCGCGGTGGGGGAGGGGTGCGCCTCGGCGGCGTGGTGCGCGGTCCTGTGGGCGGCCCACAGCCGGTTCGCGGCCTACCTGCCGCCCGACGGCCAGCGCGAACTGTGGGGGGCCGGCCCGGACGTCCGGATATGCGCCTCCGTCAGACCCTCGGGCCAGGCGCGCCGGCTGCCGTTCGGCCGGCTGCTGAGCGGCGAGTGGGAATGCGTCAGCGGGGTGGACTTCGCGGACTGGCTCCTCGTGTGCGCGTCCGAGCCCGGCGCGGAGGGCGCGGCGGGGCCGCGCATGTTCGCGGTGCCGAAGGGCGACTTCCGCGTGCGCGACTCCTGGAACGGCAGCGGGATGCGGGGCACCGGCAGCCACACCGTGGTGCTGGAGAACGCCTTCGTGCCGGACCACCGCAGCTTCCCCATGGCGGACCTGCTGGCGGGGACGCCCGGCCCGGGCCGCTCCCGGTGCCACACCGTGCCCGCCCACCTCGCCGGCGGTCTCCTCTTCTGCGCCCCGGCGCTCGGCGCGGCCCGCGGCGCGCTGGCCGCGTGGTCGGTCTGGGCGGCCCGGACCCAGGCCCGGGACCTCCCGCAGCACGACGGCAGCCGCCTGCACCACACGCTGGCCCGCTCGGCCGACGACATCGAGGCCGCGGAACTCCTCCTCCTCGACGCGGCCAGAGCCGCCGACGCGGGCGCCCGCGGCGAGAGCGACGTCCTCAGGAACCGGCGCAGATCCGCCGCCGCCGTCGATCTGCTCGTGGAGGGCGTCGAACGGCTCTTCCGGACCGCGGGTACGGGCGCCGGCGGCCGTCCGGGCCCGATCGAACGCAGCTGGCGGGACGTCCACACGGTCGCCGCCCACCAGATGCTCCGCAGGGAGGCGGCGGCGATGGCCTACGCGGCGTCCGTCTTCTCCACGCTCGGCGACCACGACTCCCTGACCACCGTCACGCTCACCGCACTGCAGGAGGCATCCGCGTCATGACCATCGAACCGCTGTTCCCGCTGGACGACCCCACGCCCGCCTACCTGGTGTTCTGCGACATCGACGACACCCTCATCCGCTGCCGGAGCGGGGTGGAGTTCCTCCGCCACTACGCCGGGTCCCGGCACGGGGCGGAGGGCGAGAGAGCCACCGACGAACTCCTCGCGGACCTCTACGCGCGGATGGCCCGCGGCATGTCGCGGGAGGAGGCCAACCGGGAGTACCACCGGGCCTGGAGACGCAGTCCGGTCGACGAGGTCGAGGAACACGCCGCCCGGTGGTACGAGCAGCGCAGCGCGGCCGCGGACTTCTACATCGCCGAGACGGTCGACGCCCTGCGCCGGCACCGGGCCGCGGGCGCGGCCGTGGCACTGGTGTCCGGGTCGTTCCCCCTGCTGATGCCGCACGTCGCGCGGGCGGTCGGGGCGCAGTACGTGCTCGGGGCCCGGCTGGAGAGGTGCGGCCGCGTCCTCACCGGTGAACTGCTGGGCCGCCCCGCCATCGGCGAGGGCAAGTGCGTCCTCGTGAACGAACTGCTCGGCCTCCACCCCCGGATCACCCCCGAGGACTGCCACGCCTACGGCGACCACGAATCCGACCTGCCCATGCTGAACATGGTCGGGCACGCCACGCTGGTGGCCCCCGACGGGTCGCACACGCCCGTGCGCCCGGCGGTCATGGCCTGACCCGCCCGGTACGCGCGGCACCGCGGGCCCGCCGGACGGGGCGGGCCCGCGGTGCCGCGGTGCCGTCGCGTCAGATGTCGCGGAAGATCTCGATCTGCGCGCCCACCGAGTTGAGGCGCGCCGCGAGGTCCTCGTAGCCGCGGTTGATGACGTACACGTTGCGCAGCACCGAGGTGCCCTCCGCGGCCATCATCGCCAGCAGGACGACCACGGCCGGACGCAGCGCCGGCGGGCACATCATCTCGGCGGCGCGCCAGCGGGTGGGGCCGTCGACCAGGACGCGGTGCGGGTCGAGCAGCTGGAGGCGGCCGCCGAGGCGGTTGAGGTCGGTGAGGTAGATGGCCCGGTTGTCGTAGACCCAGTCGTGGATCAGGGTCTGGCCCTGCGCCGAGGCCGCGATGGCGGCGAAGAACGGCACGTTGTCGATGTTCAGGCCGGGGAACGGCATGGGGTGGATCTTGTCGATCGGCGCCTCCAGCTTGGAGGGCTTGACGGTGAGGTCCACCAGCCGGGTGCGGCCGTTGTCGGCGGTGTACTCGGGGGAGCGGTCATGGTCGAGGCCCATCTCCTCCAGGACGGCCAGCTCGATCTCGAGGAACTCGATCGGCACCCGCCTGACGGTCAGTTCGGACTCGGTGACCACGGCCGCGGCCAGCAGGCTCATCGCCTCGACCGGGTCCTCGGAGGGCGAGTAGTCCACGTCCACGTCGATGTCCGGCACGCCGTGCACGGTGAGCGTGGTGGTGCCGATGCCCTCGACCTCGACGCCCAGCGCCTCCAGGAAGAAGCAGAGGTCCTGGACCATGTAGTTGGACGAGGCGTTGCGGATGACCGTCACGCCGTCGTGGCGGGCGGCGGCCAGCAGCGCGTTCTCGGTGACCGTGTCGCCGCGCTCGGTGAGCACGATCGGGCGGCCCGGGGTGATCGTCCGGTCCACCTGGGCGTGGTACAGGCCCTCGGTGGCCGCGATGTCGAGGCCGAAGCGGCGCAGCGCGATCATGTGCGGCTCGATGGTGCGCGTGCCGAGGTCGCAGCCGCCGGCGTAGGGCAGCTTGAACTCCGTCACGCGGTGCAGCAGCGGGCCGAGGAACATGATGATCGAGCGGGTGCGGCGGGCCGCCTCCGCGTCGATCGACGCCATGTCCAGTTCGGCGGGCGGCACGATCTCCAGGTCCACGCCGTCGTTGATCCAGCGGGTCCGTACGCCGATGGAGTTGAGAACCTCCAGCAGGCGGTAGACCTCCTCGATCCGGGCCACCCGTCGCAGGGTGGTGCGGCCCTTGTTGAGGAGCGAGGCGCACAGCAGCGCCACACAGGCGTTCTTGCTGGTCTTGACGTCGATGGAGCCGGAGAGCCGGCGCCCGCCGACCACCCGCAGGTGCATCGGGCCCGCATAGCCGAGGGAGACGATTTCGCTGTCGAGGGCCTCGCCGATGCGGGCGATCATCTCAAGGCTGATGTTCTGGTTGCCGCGCTCCACCCGGTTGATCGCGCTCTGGCTGGTGCCGAGGGCTTCCGCCAACTGCGCCTGCGACCAGCCGCGATGCTGTCGTGCGTCACGGATGAGGCGGCCGATGCGTACGAGATAGTCGTCTGCCATGTGACTGAGGCTATCTCAGATATGAGATGACGCATCTTGAGGGCGGAGTGGCGCGGCCGTCCGGGTGACCGGAGGCCGGATCAGCGCCGCCGGGTGGTGGTCCGGTAGCCGAACGGGCCGGGCAGGTCCATCGAGGTGGTGCGGCGGCCGGTGGAGCTGTAGGTGTGCTTCGGGCCGTCGCCGGAGCCGAAGGTCAGCGACCAGGACTTCTTGTTGATGTTGAGCCGGACGCCGGGGAATATCCGGAAACTCTTGCGGAACGTGAGCGGCACGGTGCCATCCTCTCGCCGGTTCTGCGGACGGGTCTTTTCGAGTGCTCCCCGAGCGGATACCCGGAGGCGGGCCCCGCATGGCTCCCCCGCCCGCGACGGCTCATGCTGAACGGGGCCGGGGCATGACCAGGCCGACCCTATGTACTAGAGTTATCTCGACATCGAGATATCTGTCGGAGGAACGCCGCTGCTGCCGCTCCGGTAAGGCTTACCTAACTTAGCCTTGCCCCGGCGGATCGCCAAACCGGCGTGGCGGCACCATGCGGCGCGGTGGTACGCGCACATAAATGAAGGAGACTGTCGTGTCGGCGAACAGCTTCGACGCCCGCAGCACGCTGCAGGTGGGCGACGAGTCGTACGAGATCTTCCGGCTGGACAAGGTGGAGGGCTCGGCCCGCCTGCCGTACAGCCTCAAGGTCCTGCTGGAGAACCTGCTGCGCACCGAGGACGGCGCGAACATCACCGCCGACCACATCCGGGCGCTCGGCAGCTGGGACTCGCAGGCGCAGCCCTCGCAGGAGATCCAGTTCACGCCGGCCCGCGTGATCATGCAGGACTTCACCGGCGTGCCCTGCGTCGTGGACCTCGCCACCATGCGCGAGGCCGTGAAGGAGCTCGGCGGCGACCCGTCGAAGATCAACCCGCTGGCCCCGGCCGAGCTGGTCATCGACCACTCGGTCATCGCCGACAAGTTCGGCACCCACGAGGCGTTCGCCCAGAACGTCGAGCTGGAGTACGGCCGCAACCGCGAGCGCTACCAGTTCCTGCGCTGGGGCCAGACCGCGTTCGACGAGTTCAAGGTCGTCCCGCCGGGCACCGGCATCGTCCACCAGGTGAACATCGAGCACCTGGCCCGCACGGTCATGGTCCGCGGCGGCCAGGCCTACCCGGACACCCTGGTCGGCACCGACTCGCACACCACCATGGTCAACGGCCTCGGCGTCCTCGGCTGGGGCGTCGGCGGCATCGAGGCCGAGGCCGCCATGCTCGGCCAGCCGGTCTCCATGCTGATCCCGCGCGTCGTCGGCTTCAAGCTGACCGGCGAGCTGCAGCCCGGCACCACCGCCACCGACCTGGTGCTCACCATCACCGAGATGCTGCGCAAGCACGGCGTCGTCGGCAAGTTCGTCGAGTTCTACGGCGAGGGCGTCGCCGCCACCTCGCTGGCCAACCGCGCCACCATCGGCAACATGTCGCCCGAGTTCGGCTCCACCGCCGCGATCTTCCCGATCGACGACGAGACGCTGAACTACCTCAAGCTGACCGGCCGCAGCGAGCAGCAGGTCGCGCTGGTCGAGGCGTACGCCAAGGAGCAGGGCCTCTGGCTGGACCCGTCCGCCGAGCCGGACTTCTCCGAGAAGCTCGAGCTGGACCTGTCCACCGTCGTCCCGTCGATCGCCGGCCCGAAGCGCCCGCAGGACCGCATCGTCCTGGCGAACGCCGCCGAGCAGTTCAAGACGGACGTCCGCAACTACGTGACGGACGAGATGGAGGCGAGCATCGAGTCCTTCCCCGGCTCCGACGCCCCGTCGACCCTCCCGGACGCCACCCCGTCCAAGCCGGTCCCCGTCACCGCCCCCGACGGCTCGACCTACGAGCTGGACCACGGCGCCGTGACCGTCGCCGCGATCACCTCCTGCACCAACACCTCGAACCCGTACGTCATGGTCGCCGCCGCGCTGGTGGCCAAGAAGGCGGTCGAGAAGGGCCTGACCCGCAAGCCGTGGGTCAAGACCACCCTCGCCCCGGGCTCCAAGGTCGTCACCGACTACTTCGACAAGGCGGGCCTGACCCCCTACCTCGACAAGGTCGGCTTCAACCTGGTCGGCTACGGCTGCACCACCTGCATCGGCAACTCCGGCCCGCTGCCGGACGAGGTCTCCCAGGCGGTCAACGAGCACGACCTCGCGGTCACCTCGGTGCTCTCCGGCAACCGCAACTTCGAGGGCCGGATCAACCCGGACGTCAAGATGAACTACCTGGCGTCCCCGCCGCTGGTCGTCGCGTACGCCCTGGCCGGCTCCATGAAGGTGAACATCACCGAGGACGCCCTGGGCACCGACCAGGACGGCAACCCGGTCTTCCTCAAGGACATCTGGCCCTCCGAGGCCGAGGTCAACGAGGTCGTGGCCTCCGCCATCGGCGAGGACATGTTCTCCAAGTCCTACCAGGACGTCTTCGCGGGCGACGCCCAGTGGCAGGCGCTCCCGATCCCGACCGGCGACACCTTCGAGTGGGACCCGCAGTCCACCTACGTGCGCAAGCCCCCGTACTTCGAGGGCATGACCATGGAGACCACGCCGGTCGAGGACATCACCGGCGCACGCGTCCTGGCCAAGCTGGGCGACTCGGTCACCACCGACCACATCTCCCCGGCCGGCGCCATCAAGGCCGACACCCCGGCCGGCAAGTACCTCACCGAGCACGGTGTGGAGCGTCGTGACTTCAACTCCTACGGCTCGCGCCGGGGCAACCACGAGGTCATGATCCGCGGTACGTTCGCCAACATCCGCCTGCGCAACCAGATCGCGCCGGGCACCGAGGGCGGCTACACGCGCGACTTCACGCAGGAGGGCGGCCCGGTCGCCTTCATCTACGACGCCTCGCAGAACTACCAGGCCGCCGGCATCCCGCTGGTCGTCCTGGCCGGCAAGGAGTACGGCTCCGGCTCGTCCCGCGACTGGGCGGCCAAGGGCACCGCGCTCCTGGGCGTCAAGGCCGTCATCGCCGAGTCCTACGAGCGCATCCACCGCTCGAACCTCATCGGCATGGGCGTCCTGCCGCTCCAGTTCCCGGAGGGCCAGTCGGCCTCGACCCTCGGCCTCACCGGCGAGGAGTCCTTCTCCATCACCGGCGTGACCGAGCTGAACGAGGGCACCACGCCGCGGACGGTCAAGGTCACCACCGACACCGGCGTGGAGTTCGACGCGGTCGTCCGCATCGACACCCCCGGTGAGGCGGACTAC
>NZ_LWCC02000095.1:47864-49548 GCF_001642695.1 Streptomyces chilikensis | reverse complement strand
CCGGCCGGCCGGAGGTCTCAAGTAGGAAAAGACCCGCCGCGAACCCTGCGTGCGATCTTGTCCACGCGCGGAGAGTGGACTATACCTGTCGGGCATCGTCAGGGACCGGGAGGACAACACACCGAAGCCGGTCCGGTCCACCCCCACCGGGGTGCTGACGCTGTATGTGTTTCTCGCACCACTCGCACCACCCCTGCACGACCCAGCTAGACCGACCGCGGTGCCGGGGAGGGTTCCGGTTCACCGCCTGAGTCCTGGAGAAGGCGAGGACTTTGCGCATGGGATCCACTTCCGCCGATGCCGAGAACAACACCACGAGCGGCGCGGTCGACGGCGTCGGACGCCGTGACCTGATCAAGCGGTCCGCCGCGCTCGGCCTTGCCGCCGTGCCGGCCACCGGCTTCCTCTCCGCCTGTGCCAGCGGCGGCGGGGAGGACACCGAGAAGCCGGCGCAGGGATCGAAGACGGCGAAGAACCCCCTGGGCGTGGCAGCGGACGCGCCGATGGAGTTCGTCCTCTTCAACGGCGGCTTCGGCAAGGAGTACGGCGAGGACGCCGTCAAGGTCTACGAGAAGAGCTTCCCGAAGTCCAAGGTGACCTTCACGGCCACCCAGAAGATCCAGTCCACCCTCCAGCCGCGCTTCAACGGCGGGACCCCGCCGGACCTGATCGACAACTCGGGCGCCGAGCAGATGGACATGGGCGTCCTGGTCGGCCAGAAGCAGCTCGCCGACCTCACCCCGCTGCTGGACGCCCCGTCCTTCGACGACCCGGACAAGAAGGTCCGCGACACCCTGCGCCCCGGCATCGTGGAGATGGGCCAGTTCGACGGCGACCCGGTGTACGTCCTGTACTACGCGTACACCACCTACGGCGTCTGGTACTCGCAGAAGGCCCTGGACCAGCTCGAGGTGGAGTACCCGGAGACCTGGGACGACATGCTCGCGGTCTGCGAGAAGGCGAAGAAGAAGGGCGTCGCGGGCTGGACCTACCCGGGCCAGTACCCGTACTACATCCCCTTCTCGCTCTACGCGATGATCGGCAAGGTCGGCGGCGCCGACGTGCTCAAGGCGATCGACAACCTGGAGCCCAACGCCTGGAAGCACCCGGCCGTCAAGGCCTGCTTCGAGGCCTACTACGAGCTCTACCGCAAGGGCTACGTCCTCAAGGGCACGCCGGGTCTCTCGCACACCCAGTCGCAGGCCGCCTGGGCGGAGGGCAAGGCGCTGTTCATCCCGAACGGCTCGTGGGTGGAGAACGAGTCGGCGGAGGTCATCCCGGACGACTTCGGGGTGTCGATAGGAGCGCCGTCCGGCCTGGACAGCTCCGACAAGATGCCCTTCGGCACGCTCTGGGCGTCCGGCGCCGAGCCCTTCGTCGTCCCGGCCAAGGCGAAGAACCCGTCCGGCGGCATGGAGCAGCTGCGCATCATGCTCGGCGAGGAGTCGTCGAGGAACTTCACCTCCAAGGTGAAGTCGCTGTCCGCGCTCGACGGCGGCACCGACGGCATCGAGCTGACCCCCGGCCTCACGTCGGGTGTCGCCGCGCTGGAGAAGGCGGGGGACAACATCCTCAACCCGCGCATCCAGGACTGGTACGTCGCCCTGCAGAAGGAGAAGATCGGCACCGGCGGCATCGGCGAGATGATGGCCGGCCGCCTCACCCCGGCCGAGGCGATCAAGAA
>NZ_LWCC02000095.1:43317-47821 GCF_001642695.1 Streptomyces chilikensis | reverse complement strand
TCCGCCGCCGCACCCACCGTCGCACAGATCGGGTCACCAGCGGATGCAGCACGGCAAGTACCGGTTCATCGTGGGGTTCCTGACGGCCCCCCTGGCGTTGTACGCCATCTTCGTGATCTGGCCGTTCGTCCAGTCGATCTTCTACTCGTTCACCAACTGGTCAGGGCTGAGCCCCGAGTTCTCGATGGTGGGGATCGACAACTACACGCGGATGGTCCAGGACGACGTCTTCTGGAAGTCGCTCTGGCACAGCGTGCTGTTCGCGGTGCTGGTGCCGCTGGTGACCATCGGCCTGGCGCTCTTCCTGGCCTTCATGGTCAACGTCGGCGGGCGCAAGCGGCGCGGCGGGCCGGCGGTCACCGGCGTCCGCGGGTCGTCGACGTACAAGATCGTCTACTTCTTCCCGCAGGTGCTGTCGATCGTCATCGTCGCCCTGCTCTTCCAGTACATCTACAACCCGAAGAGCGGCGCCATCAACTCCGCGCTCGACGCCGTCGGCCTGGGGAGCGTGCAGCCGCTGTGGCTGGGCGACCCGGACCTGGCGCTGTGGTGCGTGATGGCCGTGGTCGTCTGGGCGACGGTGGGCTTCTTCGTGGTGCTGTTCTCGGCCGGCATGGCCTCGATCCCCGCCGAGCTCTACGAGGCCGCGCTGCTGGACGGCGCCGGCCGGTTCACCACCTTCTTCAAGGTGACCGTGCCGCTGCTCTGGGACACCGTGCAGTCCGGCTGGGTCTACATGGGCATCCTGGCCCTGGGCGCCGAGTCGTTCGCCGTGGTGCAGATCATGACGGTCGGCCCCGGCGGCCCCGACTACTCGACCACCGTCATGGTCCTGTATGTGTACCAGAAGGCGTTCCGTGACGGTCAGGCCGCCTACGCGACCACCATCGGCGTCGCCCTGCTCGTCGTCACGCTGGCGTTCGCCGCCCTCGTGATGCGGCTGGGACGCCGCGAGCGGCTGGAGTACTGACGAGATGAAGACCAACACCCCGCCGCCCGGCGACGACGCCGTCCTCCCCGGCCCCGCCCTCCTGACCCCCCAGGCCTCGGAGCGCCCCGAACGCCCGGCGCGCGGGACCGCCCGGGGGGAGGGCAAGGTCCTCAACGTCTTCTCGCACGGCGTGCTGGTCATCTGGGCGATCATGGTCACCCTGCCGCTGCTGTGGGCCGTGATGACCGCCTTCAAGGACAACCGGTCGATCCTCACCTCGCCCTGGTCGCTGCCGGACCGCCTGCACTTCGACAACTTCTCGCGGGCCTGGACCGAGGCGCAGATCGGCGACTACTTCTTCAACACCGTGGTCGTGGTCGGCGGCTCGCTCGCCGGCACACTGGTGCTGGGCTCCATGGCGGCGTACGTCCTGGCCCGGTTCGACTTCCCGGGCAACCGGTTCGTCTACTTCCTGTTCGTCGGCGGGATGAGCTTCCCGGTGATGCTCGCCCTGGTGCCGCTGTTCTACGTCGTGAACAACGTGGGCCTGCTGAACACCACCCACGGGCTGATCCTGGTCTACATCGCCTACTCGCTGCCGTTCACCGTCTTCTTCCTCACGTCCTTCTTCCGCACGCTGCCCACCTCGATCGCGGAGGCCGCCTTCGTCGACGGGGCCTCGCACACCCGGACCTTCTTCCAGGTGATGCTGCCGATGGCGAAGCCGGGCCTGATCAGCGTCGGCATCTTCAACTTCCTCGGTCAGTGGAACCAGTACATGCTGCCGACGGTGCTCAGCACCGACCCCGAGCAGAAGGTGCTCACCCAGGGCCTGGTGCAGATGACGGCCGTCGCCGGCTACAAGAGCGACTGGGCGGCGCTCTTCGCCGGCCTGGTGCTGGCCATGCTGCCGGTGCTCGGCGCGTACGTCGTCTCCCAGCGGCAGGTCGTCCAGGGGCTCACCGCGGGGGCCCTGAAGTAGGCCGAAGCGGACCGAAGCAGACGCCCCGCGTTCGCCTCCCGTTCAACGATCCGGTTCCACCTCTTGACGCAACGGTAAGGAAACCGGTCAGCTTGGACTTCACTAGTTGGACAAGGCGGGGCCTCGCCGGAGCGGCCCCGTGCGGGAGGTCGTCGTGGAGACTCCAGGCTCGCAGTCGTCACTGCACCGGGCAAACCTGGAGAGAGTGGTCAGAGCGGTACGACTCGCCGGATCCCTGACCCAGGCGGAAATCGCCCGGACCACCGGTCTGTCGGCCGCGACCGTCTCGAACATCGTGCGGGAACTGAAGGACGCCGGGATGGTCGAGGTGACCCCCACCTCGGCGGGCGGCCGCCGCGCCCGGTCCGTCTCGCTCAGCGGGGACGCCGGGATCGTGGTCGGCATCGACTTCGGCCACACCCACCTGCGGGTGGCGCTGGGCAACCTCGCCCACCAGGTGCTGGCCGAGGAGACCGAGCCGCTGGACGTCGACGTCTCCGCCGCTCAGGGCTTCGACCGGGCGGAACAGCTGGTCAGGCGCCTGATCGACAGCGTCGACGCCGACCGGAGCAAGATCGCCGGCGTCGGTCTGGGCGTGCCTGGTCCGATCGACCTGGAGTCCGGCACCCTCGGCTCCACGGCCATCCTGCCCGGCTGGCGCGGCACCCGCCCGGCCGAGGAGCTGGAGGCCAGGCTGGGCGTCCCGGTCCACGTGGACAACGATGCCAACCTCGGCGCCCTCGGCGAGCTGACCTGGGGCAGCGGACGCGGGGTCAGGGACCTGGCGTACATCAAGGTGGCCAGCGGCGTCGGCGCCGGCCTGGTGATCGACGGCAAGATCTACCGCGGCCCGGGCGGCACGGCGGGCGAGATCGGGCACATCACGCTGGACGAGTCCGGGCCGGTCTGCCGCTGCGGCAACCGCGGTTGTCTGGAGACCTTCACCGCCGCCCGCTACGTGCTGCCGCTGCTGCGGCCGACCCACGGCCCGGAACTCACCATGGAGGCCATGGTGCGCCTGGCCAAGGAGGGCGACCCGGGCTGCCGGCGGATGATCGGCGACATCGGGCGTCACGTGGGCAGCGGGGTGGCCAACCTGTGCAACCTCCTCAACCCGGGCCGGATCGTGATCGGCGGAGACCTCGCGGAGGCGGGGGAGTTGATGCTGGGTCCGATCCGGGAGTCGGTGGGACGGTACGCGATCCCGAGCGCCGCACGCCAACTCTCCGTCGTGCCGGGCGGACTGGGCGGCCGGGCCGAGGTGCTGGGGGCGCTGGCCCTCGCCCTGAACGAGGTGGGCGACGCGTCCCTGCTCGGGGGCACGCCGCTACGCTCCGTGCCCAACTCGTTCACTTAGAGAACACAGCCTGTCGTTGCCAGACCGTTAAGTATTCACTTCTTGACGTCAAACATCGATTTCGAGTTGACTTCGGTCACTTACCTCGGCCGCGACGGTGCGGCCGCGTCAGGGAGGCACTCCTCTTATGAACGCCAAGATTCGTAGCGTCGTCATCGGCGCTGCCGCTGTTTCCATGGCTCTGTCCGTGGCCGCCTGTGGCAAGGCGGGCGACGACGCCAAGGACAAGGGCGGTTCCGGCGACAAGGGCGGCAAGTCCATCGGCCTGCTGCTGCCCGACACGGTCACCGCCCGGTACGAGAAGTTCGACAAGCCCTACTTCGAGGACAAGGTCAAGGAGCTCTGCTCCGACTGCACCGTCGAGTACGCGAACGCCGGCGCCGACCCCAACAAGCAGGCGCAGCAGGTCAGCGACATGATCACCAAGGGTGTCAAGGTGATCGTGGTCAGCGCCCAGGACTCCGCGGCCATCAAGTCCTCGGTGGAGGAGGCCGAGTCCAAGGGCGTCAAGGTCATCGCGTACGACCGCCTCGCGCAGGGCCCGGTCTCCGCGTACGTCTCCTTCGACAACGTCAAGGTCGGCCAGCTCCAGGGCGAGGCCCTGCTCGAGGGCCTCGGCGACAAGGCGAGCAAGAAGTCGAAGATCGTCATGATCAACGGTGACGACGCCGACCCGAACGCCGCCCAGTTCAAGGAGGGCGCGCACAAGGCCCTCGACGGCAAGGTCGACATCGCCTACGAGCAGACCGGTCTCTGGAAGGACACGGTCGCCGCGGAGAAGATGTCCGCCGCCATCACCCAGCTCGGCAAGAAGAAGATCGCCGGCGTCTACGCCGCCAACGACGGCATGGCCGGCGGCATCGCCAACGTCCTCAAGGGCGAGGGCATCGGCGACATCCCGCTGACCGGTCAGGACGCGGAGCTCGCGGCCATCCAGCGCATCGTCGCCGGCACCCAGTACTCCACCGTCTACAAGGCCTTCAAGCCGCAGGCCGAGGCCGCCGCCGAGCTCGCGGTCAACCTGCTGGAGGGCAAGGACATCAAGTCCCAGGCCTCCCAGGAGGTCACCAGCGGCTCCGGCGACAAGGTCCCCGCGCAGCTGCTGGCCCCGGTGTCCGTCACCCAGAAGAACATCGCGGACACCGTCGTCAAGGACGGCCTGTACACGGTCGAGGAGATCTGCGCCGGCGAGTTCGCCAAGGCGTGCGAGAAGGCCGGCCTCAGCAAGTAAGCG
>NZ_LWCC02000095.1:0-43249 GCF_001642695.1 Streptomyces chilikensis | reverse complement strand
CCGCCCCCGCGCTCCGCGAGAGCGCACCCCCCCTCCCCCCGCAAATCCGTGCGTTCGCGCACCCCTCCGCGTCCTGCCTGCCCGCAGGACGCGGCATCCCCGCCGGTCAGGCGGCGAAGGAGATGATTCACGTGTCCGCTACGCCCGTGCTGGCGTTGCGCGGAGCCTCCAAGCGGTTCGGTGCGGTCCAGGCCCTCACCGACGTCAACCTGGAGGTCCACGCCGGAGAGGTCGTCGCGCTGGTCGGCGACAACGGCGCAGGAAAGTCCACGCTGGTCAAGGCGATCGCCGGCGTCCACCCCATCGACGAAGGCGTCGTCGAGTGGGAGGGCAGGCCGGTCTCGATCAGCAAGCCGCACGACTCCCAGGAGCTCGGCGTCGCGACGGTCTACCAGGACCTCGCCCTGTGCGACAACCTGGACGTCGTCGGCAACCTCTACCTCGGCCGGGAGCTGCGCCGTCGCGGCGTCCTCGACGAGGTCACCATGGAGCAGAAGGCCCGCGAGCTGCTGAGCACGCTGTCCATCCGCATCCCCAGCGTCCGGATCCCGATCGCCGGCCTCTCCGGCGGCCAGCGCCAGGTCGTCGCCATCGCGCGCGCCCTGATCGGCGACCCCAAGATCGTCATCCTGGACGAGCCCACCGCGGCCCTCGGCGTCGAGCAGACCGCCCAGGTCCTCGACCTGGTCGAGCGGCTGCGCGAGCGCGGCCTCGGCGTCATCCTCATCAGCCACAACATGGCCGACGTCAAGGCGGTGGCGGACACCGTCGCCGTGCTGCGCCTGGGCAAGAACAACGGCACCTTCCCGGTGAAGGACACCAGCCACGAAGAGATCATCGCCGCCATCACGGGCGCCACGGACAACGCCGTGACCCGTCGCGCGGAGCGTCGCACCACGGAGGCGGCAAAGTGAGTGACACGACCAAGACCCCCGCTGCGAAGGACGCCGCCCCGGCCGCTGCGGAGGACCCCACCGCCGCCGCGGCGGCCGCCCCCGCCGTCGACCCCCGGCTGCTGGTGCGCGAAGAGGGCTTCAAGGGCTACATCACCGAGTTCAAGCGCAAGGTCAAGGGCGGTGAGCTGGGCTCCATCCCGGTCGTCATCGGCCTGATCGTCATCGCGACGGTGTTCCAGCTCAACAACGACCGCTTCCTGAGCGCCGACAACCTGTCGAACATCGGCTACTACATGGCCGCCACCGGCATGCTCGCCATCGGCTTGGTCTTCGTGCTGCTGCTCGGCGAGATCGACCTCTCGGTCGGCTCGGTCAGCGGCCTGGCCGCCGCGGTCTTCGCCGTCGTGGTGACCAAGAACGGCATGAACGCCTGGCTGGCCCTGCTGCTCACGATCGTCACCGGCGTCGCCATCGGCGCGCTGCACGGCTGGTTCTTCGCCAAGATAGGCGTGCCCGCCTTCGTCGTCACCCTGGCCGGCTTCCTCGGCTGGAACGGTCTGATGCTCTGGCTGCTCGGCTCGAGCGGCACCATCAACATCCCCTCCGACGAGGGCCCGGTGCGCCTGCTCGGCAAGGCGTCCTTCCTGCTGGACCAGGACATCATCGGCGCCTACCTGCTGGCCGGCCTCGCCGTCCTGTCCCTGCTCGCCGGCTCCTTCATGGACCAGCGCCGCCGCCGCGCGGCCGGCGTCCCGTTCCGCCCGACCAGCGAGATCGTGCTGCGCGTGGTCGCCCTGGCGATCGTCGCCTTCGCCGCGGCGATGGTGTTCAACAGCTCTGCGGGCGTGCCCAACGCGCTGGTGATCTTCCTGATCTGCCTGGTGGTCGTCGACTTCGTCCTGCGCCGCACCTCGTTCGGCCGCAAGGTCTTCGCGGTCGGCGGCGGCGTCGAGGCGGCCCGCCGCGCGGGCATCAACGTCGAGATGGTCCGCATCACCGTCTTCGCCATCGCGGGCGGCTTCGCGGCCGTCGGCGGCATGTTCTTCGCCGGCCAGACCTCCAGCGCCACCATGCTGGCGGGCGGCGGCAACACCCTGATGCTGGCGATCGCCGCGGCGGTCATCGGCGGCACCAGCCTCTTCGGCGGCCGGGGCACCGTGTGGTCGGCCCTGCTGGGCATGCTGGTCATCCAGTCGATCAGCACGGGTCTGTCCCTGCTGAACATGGAAGCCTCGATCCAGTACATGATCACGGGCGCCGTCCTGCTCGGTGCCGTCGTCATCGACTCCGTCTCCCGGCGGAGCCAGAAGGCGGCCGGCCGGGCGTAACGCCCGGTCCCGCCCGCGGTGCCCGGCATCCTCGCGATGCCGGGCACCCGCGCGTTTCCGCCGGCCTCCCACCGGCCGGCGTGTCCCGCCCGCGGGACACGCCGTACGGGAACCGCTCCCCGCGCCCGGCCGTTCACACCCCGGGACGCACGGGGCCGTCCTGCAGGAGCGGGAGCGGAACATTAGACTCGACAGGCCCCGCAACGCTCAACAGCTCTACTGCAAGGAGGCACGGGTGCCGCTGCTGACCCGCATCAGGGGACCGCGCGATCTGGACCGGCTCACCCCGGCGCAGCTTGACCAGCTGGCGGAGGAGATCCGGACCTTCCTCGTCGACGCCGTCTCCAAGACCGGCGGCCACCTCGGCCCCAACCTCGGCGTGGTGGAGCTCACCATCGCCCTGCACCGGGTGTTCGAGTCCCCGAGCGACAAGATCCTCTGGGACACCGGTCACCAGTCCTACGTGCACAAGCTGCTCACCGGCCGGCAGGACTTCTCCCGCCTGAAGATGAAGGGCGGCCTCTCCGGCTACCCCTCGCAGGCCGAGTCCGAGCACGACGTCATCGAGAACTCGCACGCCTCCACCGTCCTCGGCTGGGCGGACGGCCTCGCCAAGGCCAATGAGATCCTGAAGAAGGACGACCACGTGGTCGCCGTCATCGGTGACGGAGCGCTCACCGGCGGCATGGCCTGGGAGGCGCTCAACAACATCGCGGCCGCCAAGGACCGCCCGCTGGTGATCGTGGTGAACGACAACGAGCGTTCCTACGCCCCCACCATCGGCGGCCTCGCCAACCACCTGGCCACCCTGCGCACCACCGACGGCTACGAGCGCTTCCTCGCCCGCACCAAGGAGGTCCTGGAGCGGACCCCGGTGGTCGGCCGCCCCCTCTACGACACGCTGCACGGCGCCAAGAAGGGGCTCAAGGACTTCATCGCGCCGCAGGGCATGTTCGAGGACCTCGGCCTGAAGTACGTCGGCCCGATCGACGGCCACGACATCGAGGCCCTGGAGTCCGCGCTCTCCCGCGCCAAGCGGTTCAACGGCCCGGTCATCGTGCACTGCCTCACCGAGAAGGGCCGCGGCTACCGCCCGGCGCTCGAGGACGAGGCGGACCGCTTCCACGCGGTCGGCAAGATCCACCCGGACACCGGCCTGCCGGTGGCCACCGCCGGCGCCGACTGGACCTCCGTCTTCGGCGAGGAGATGGTCGCGCTCGGCAAGGAGCGCGAGGACGTCGTCGCGATCACCGCCGCGATGCTCCAGCCGGTCGGCCTGGACAAGTTCGCCCAGGAGTTCCCGGAGCGGGTCTTCGACGTCGGCATCGCCGAGCAGCACGGCGCGGTCTCCGCGGCCGGCCTGGCCACCGGCGGCCTCCACCCCGTCTTCGCGGTCTACGCGACCTTCCTCAACCGCGCCTTCGACCAGGTGCTCATGGACGTCGCCCTGCACAAGTGCGGGGTGACCTTCGTCCTGGACCGGGCCGGCGTCACCGGCACCGACGGCGCCTCCCACAACGGCATGTGGGACATGTCCATCCTCCAGGTCGTCCCCGGCCTGAGGCTCGCCGCGCCGCGCGACGCCGACCAGGTCCGCGCCCAGCTCCGCGAGGCCGTCGAGGTCGACGACGCCCCCACCGTGGTCCGCTTCTCCAAGGGCGCCGTCGGCCCCGCCGTGCCGGCCGTGGGCCGCGTCGGCGGCATGGACGTGCTCCGCGAGGCCGGCACCGAGCAGCCGGACGTGCTGCTGGTGTCGGTGGGCGCGCTCGCCCCGATGTGCCTGGAGGTCGCCTCGCTGCTGGAGAAGCAGGGCATCTCCACCACCGTCGTCGACCCCCGCTGGGTCAAGCCGGTGGACGAGCAGATGGCGCCGCTGGCGGCCCGTCACCGGGTCGTCGTCACCGTCGAGGACAACTCGCGGGCCGGCGGCGTCGGCTCGGCGGTCTCCCAGGCGCTGCGCGACGCGGGCGTCGACGTCCCGCTGCGCGACTTCGGCATCCCGCCGCAGTTCCTGGACCACGCCTCGCGCGCGGAGGTCCTCGCCGAGATCGGGCTGACCGCCCCGGACATCGCCCGTCAGGTCACCGGCCTGGTCTCCCGCCTCGACGGCCGCGAGGGCTTCGAGGCCACCCCGGCCAAGGCGGGCTCCCGCCGGAGCTGAAACCTTCCCGCCAGGAGCCCGGCCGTCCTCCGGCCGGGCTCCCGGCACGCTCCGGACGTTCCCGCAGGGCGGCTGGGCCGGTTCCGTCACCACGGTCGCCCGTACAGGTGAGGGAGCGGTCCGATCGTCCTGACGATCGGGAATCGGGGAAAACGGATGACACCCTCTCGACCGTGTCGGGGACCCATGGGAGGAAATCCGTGACCAGCAGCAGCCTCTTCAGGACGAAGAAGGTCGAGCACTCCATCGAGGGCACCGAGGAATCGGAACACCGGCTGAGGAAGACCCTCTCCGCGCTCGACCTGACCGTCTTCGGCGTCGGCGTCATCATCGGCACCGGCATCTTCGTCCTCACCGGCCAGGTCGCCAAGGAGAACGCGGGTCCCTCGGTGGCCATCGCCTTCGCGGTGGCGGGCGTGGTCTGCGCCCTGGCCGCGCTGTGCTACGCGGAGTTCGCCTCCACCGTCCCGGTCGCGGGGTCGGCCTACACCTTCTCCTACACCTCCCTGGGCGAACTGCCCGCCTGGATCATCGGCTGGGACCTGGTCCTGGAGTTCGCGCTCGGCACGGCGGTGGTGGCGGTCGGCTGGTCCGGCTACATCCGCTCGCTGCTCGACAACGCGGGCTGGACGCTGCCCGAGGTGATCGCCGGCCGGGACGGGGCGACGGGCTTCGGGTTCGACCTCCTCGCCGCGCTGCTGGTGCTGCTGCTCACCGTGGTCCTGGTCGTGGGGATGAAGCTCTCGGCCCGGATCACCTCCGCGGTGGTCGCGATCAAGGTGGGCGTGGTGCTGCTGGTGATCGTCGCCGGCGCCTTCCTCGTGAAGGCCGAGAACTTCACGCCCTTCATCCCCGAATCCGTCCCCCAGGAGGCGGGCGACGGCCTGCACGCGCCGCTGATCCAGCTGATCTTCGGCTTCGCCCCCGCCAACTTCGGCGTGCTGGGCATCTTCACCGCCGCGTCGGTGGTCTTCTTCGCCTTCATCGGCTTCGACGTGGTCGCCACCGCCGCGGAGGAGACCCGCAACCCGCAGCGGGACATGCCGCGGGGCATCCTGGGCTCCCTCGCCATCTGCACCGCCCTCTACGTGCTGGTGTCCGTCGTGGTCACCGGCATGCAGCGCTACACCGAGCTCTCCGTGGACGCCCCGCTCGCCGAGGCGTTCAAGGCCAACGGGCACCCCTTCTTCGCGGGCGTGATCAGCTTCGGCGCGGCGGTCGGCCTCATCACCGTCTGCATGATCCTGCTGCTCGGCCAGACCCGGGTCTTCTTCGCGATGAGCCGCGACGGGCTGCTGCCGCGCTTCTTCTCCCGTGTCCACCCGCGGTTCAAGACCCCGTACCGCCCGACCATCCTGCTCGGCGTGGTCATCGCCGTCGTGGCCGGCTTCACCCGGCTCTCCGAACTGGCGGAACTGGTCAACATCGGCACGCTCTTCGCCTTCGTGGTCGTCGCGCTCAGCGTGCTCATCCTGCGGCGCACGCGGCCGGACCTGCCGCGGGCGTTCCGGACGCCGTGGGTGCCGGTGCTGCCGGTCGTGTCGGTGCTGGCGTCGTTGTGGCTGATGCTGAACCTTCCCGCCGAGACGTGGATCCGTTTCGGCGTGTGGATGGCGCTCGGCGTCGTCGTCTACTTCGCCTACGGCCGCCGCCGCAGCCTCCTCGCCCCCGGCCGCGACCCCGGGTCCGGCGGCGCCTCCTCCTGACCCCGCGCCGCCCCACGGCCACCGCGCCGCCCCACGGCCACCGCGCCGCCTCGGTGCTCCCGGGAGCGGCGGTGGCCGTGGGCGGGCGGAGGGCTCAGGGGCGGGCGGCGCGGGGGCCGGTGACGGCCGCGCCGAGGCCGGTGACGCGGCGGCGCAGGTCACGGTCGGCGGTGACGACCAGGCACCGCCGCGCGGGCCGCGCCGCGGCGACGAGCTCGACGACGAGGTCGTCCCCGCTCCCGTCCGCGGACTCGACCCGCACGCCGGGGACGGACTCCACCCCCCGCGCCGCGCCCTCCACCACCAGGACGGTCTCCACCGCCCCCGCGGCGACCCCCGGCAGCCCTTCCGCGGCCAGCCGGTCCCGCAACCGCTCCGCGGCCCCGCGCCGGTCCCGCCACCACCCGTCGGGGACGGAGCCGACCACGTTGGCGGCGTCGACGATCACCAGGAGGGGGGACGAGGTCATGGTCCCAGGCTCTCACGGGCCGCCCGGGCCCGGAGAAGCCGGACGGGCCCGGACGTCCACCAGGACGCCCGGGCCCGTCGTGCCGTCAGGCAGCGAACCGCTCGGCGGTGTTACGCCGGGACCGACGCCACGCCCGGCGCCAGGAACCGCTTGCCGTTGACCCGCTCGGAGACGCCCTCGCGGTCCAGGTACGGCGTGATGCCGCCCAGGTGGAAGGGCCAGCCCGCGCCGGTGATCAGGCACAGGTCGATGTCCTGGGCCTCGGCCACGACGCCCTCGTCGAGCATCAGGCCGATCTCCTGGGCGACCGCGCCCAGCACCCGCTCGCGGACCTGCTCCTCGGTCAGGACGGTGTCGCCCTGCTGGAGCAGCGCGGCGACCTCGGGGTCCAGCTCCGGCCTGCCGGAGTCGTGGACGTAGAAGCCGCGCTTGCCGGCCTCGACGACCCGCTTGAGGTTGGCGGAGACGGTGAAGCGGTCCGGGAACGCGCCGTGGAGCGTCTCGGAGACGTGCAGGCCGATCGCCGGACCGACCAGTTCCAGCAGCACCAGCGGGGACATCGGCAGACCCAGCGGCTCGACCGCCTTCTCCGCCACGGCCACCGGGGTGCCCTCGTCGATCACGTTCTGCACCTCGCCCATGAAGCGGGTGAGGATGCGGTTGACGACGAACGCCGGGGCGTCCTTCACCAGCACCGCGGTCTTCTTCAGCTTGCGGGCGACGCCGAAGGCCGTGGCCAGCGAGGCGTCGTCGGTCCGCTCGCCGCGGACGATCTCCAGCAGCGGCAGCACGGCGACCGGGTTGAAGAAGTGGAAGCCGACGACCCGCTCGGGGTGCTTCAGCTTCGACGCCATCTCGGAGACCGACAGCGAGGAGGTGTTGGTGGCGAGGATCGCGTGGGCCGGGGCGACCGCCTCGACCTCGGCGAACACCTGCTGCTTGACGCCCATCTCCTCGAAGACGGCCTCGATGACGAAGTCCGCGTCCGAGAAGCCCTCGGCCTTGTCCAGGACACCGGTGACCAGCGCCTTGAGGCGGTTGGCCTTGTCCTGGTTGATGCGGCCCTTGCCGAGCAGCTTGTCGATCTCGGCGTGGACGTAGCCCACGCCCTTGTCGATCCGCGCTTGGTCGATGTCGGTCAGCACGACCGGCACCTCGAGGCGGCGCAGGAACAGCAGCGCGAGCTGCGAGGCCATCAGGCCGGCGCCGACGACGCCCACCTTGGTGACCGGGCGGGCCAGCGACTTGTCCGGCGCGCCGGCCGGGCGCTTGGCGCGCTTCTGCACCAGGTTGAACGCGTACAGGCCCGAGCGCAGCTCGTCGCCCATGATCAGGTCCGCCAGGGCCTGGTCCTCGGCGTCGTAACCCTGCTGCAGGTCGCCGTTCCTGGCGTCGGAGATGATCTCCAGCGCGCGGTAGGCGGCCGGGGCCGCGCCGTGCACCTTGGAGTCGGCGATGAACCGGCCGCGCTCGACGGCCTTGTCCCACGCCTCGCCGCGGTCGATCTCCGGGCGGTCGACCGTGATCTCGCCCTTGAGGACGGCGGCCGTCCACACCAGCGACTGCTCGAGGAAGTCCGCGCCCTCGAACAGGGCGTCGGCGATGCCCAGTTCGTAGACCTGCTTGCCCTTGAGCTGGCGGTTCTGGCTCAGCGAGTTCTCGATGATCACCGAGACGGCCTTGTCCGCGCCGATCAGGTTCGGCAGCAGGGTGCAGCCGCCCCAGCCGGGGACCAGGCCGAGGAAGACCTCGGGGAGGGAGAAGGCCGGCAGCGCCGCCGAGACCGTGCGGTACCGGCAGTGCAGACCGACCTCGACGCCGCCGCCCATGGCCGCGCCGTTGTAGTACGCGAAGGTCGGGACGGCCAGGGAGCCCAGACGCTTGAAGACGTCGTGGCCGCCCTTGCCGATGGCGATCGCGTGGTCGCGGTCCTTCAGCTGCTCGACGCCCTTGAGGTCGGCGCCGACGGCGAAGATGAACGGCTTGCCGGTGACGCCCACGCCGACGATCTCGTCGGCCTCGGCCTCGCGCTCGACCTGGTCGATCGCCGCGTCCAGCTTGGCCAGCGACTGCGGGCCGAAGGTGTTCGGCTTGGTGTGGTCGAAGCCGTTGTCCAGGGTGATCAGGGCGAACCGGCCCGCACCCAGGGGGAGGTCGAAGTGGCGCACGTGCGCCTCGGTGACGACCTCGTCCGGGAACAGCTCGGCTGCACCCTTCAGAAGCTCTGCGACGTTGCTCACTTGTCCCCCTCGAAGTGCGGGTTCTCCCAGATGACCGTGGCGCCCATGCCGAGGCCGACGCACATGGTGGTCAGGCCGTAGCGGACGTTCGGCTGGTCCTCGAACTGACGGGCGAGTTGCGTCATCAGGCGCACGCCGGAGGAGGCCAGCGGGTGGCCGTAGGCGATGGCGCCGCCGTACTGGTTGACGCGGGCGTCGTCGTCGGCGATGCCGTAGTGCTCGAGGAAGGCGAGGACCTGGACGGCGAACGCCTCGTTGATCTCGAACAGGCCGATGTCCGAGATGGACAGGCCGGCCTTGGCCAGCGCCTTCTCGGTGGCCGGGATCGGGCCGTAGCCCATGACCTCGGGCTCCACGCCGGCGAAGGCGTAGGAGACCAGGCGCATCTTGACCGGCAGGCCGTTCTCGGTGGCGAACTCCTCGGAGGCGAGGAGGGCCGCGGTGGCGCCGTCGTTCAGGCCGGCGGCGTTGCCCGCGGTGACGCGGCCGTGGACGCGGAACGGCGTCTTGAGGCCGGCCAGGTTCTCCAGGGTGGTGCCCGGGCGCATCGGCTCGTCGGCGGTGACCAGGCCGAAGCCGGTCTCGCCCGCCTCGGCGTTGGTGCGGCGGACGGAGATCGGGACCAGGTCCTGCTGGATCTTGCCGTTCGCGTAGGCCTTGGCGGCCTTCTCCTGGGAGGCGACGGCGTACTTGTCCGCGCGCTCCTTGGTGATCGCCGGGTAGCGGTCGTGCAGGTTCTCCGCCGTCATGCCCATGAACAGGGCGGACTCGTCGACCAGCTTCTCGCTGACCAGCCGCGGGTTGGGGTCCACGCCCTCGCCCATGGGGTGACGGCCCATGTGCTCCACGCCGCCGGCGATGACGGCGTCGTAGGCGCCGAAGGCGATCGAACCGGCGGTGGTGGTCACCGCGGTCATCGCGCCCGCGCACATGCGGTCGATGGAGTAGCCCGGGACGGACTGCGGCAGACCCGCCAGCACGCCCGCCGTGCGGCCCAGGGTCAGGCCCTGGTCGCCGATCTGGGTGGTCGCGGCGATGGCGACCTCGTCGATCTTCGCCGGGTCGAGACCCGGGTTGCGGCGCAGCAGCTCCCGGATCGACTTGACCACGAGATCGTCGGCGCGGGTCTCGTGGTAGATGCCCTTCGGGCCCGCCTTGCCGAACGGGGTGCGGACGCCGTCGACGAAGACGACGTCCCTGACGGTACGAGGCACGATGGCTCTCCTCCAGGATGCGGTACGGCACTGCTGCGCGAGCGGGCCCGGTCATTTCTGAGCGCCCGCTCACCCGTCATGCTACTTGCGGGTAACCATAGTGCCCACCCCCCCGGTGCCAAGCGGCGAAGGTCACACCCGAACGGGGGAGGCCGGCCCCGGCCCGGAGCGGGCGGGGCCGGCCGGGAACGGGCGGGGATCACTTCACGTCAGGGACCTTCAGCCGGTCCCAGCTGGCCCTGCCGGGCGTGCCGTCGGCGTCGGCGCCGCTGTAGCCGAGCTTCCGCTGCCAGGCCGCGTAGGAGCGGCGGTCGGCCTCGGTCCACTCCGGGCCGGGACCCTCCTGGTAGCGGCCGCACCCCTCGGCCACCAGCCGCCGGCCCATCGCGGTGATCACCGGGGACCTCCGCCCCGCGCGGAAGAACGCGGCGCCGGGGAAGGGCTCGTACGACGGCTTCGGCGCGGGCGCGGGCGCCGGCGCGGGGGAGGGCTTCCCGCCGCCGGCCCTGAGCCGGCCGGCTATCCGCTCCCGCATGCCGTCCATGGTGAAGCCGCGCGGGTCCACCTTGCCGGGCTGCCACTCCTTGTGGCCGATGACGGACCGCTCGCTCCACCCGTGGTACCGGCAGATGGCGGCGGCGATCTTCTCGATCGCCTCCTTCTGCGCCTCGGGCCAGGGGTCCTTGCCGTCGCCGAGGTTGACGCACTCGAAGCCGTAGAAGTGCCGGTTGCCGTCGGTGTCGGCCTGGTTGTCGGCGGGCAGCCGCCTCTCGCCGACGACGGCGTTCAGCACGTCACGGTCGCCGAGCCCCGCGTGGTTGGCGCGGCCGTTGCCGACCATATGGACATGGCCCTCCTTGTCCACGACGCCGTGGCACAGCGGCCCGGGCAGGCCGGCGTAGCCGTCGTAGCAGAGGTTCACCGTCGCCTCGGTGCCCGAGGTCACGGTGTGGTGGATCATGACGCCGTTCACCGGGCCCCAGGGGCCCTTGGCGTTGCGGTTGTGGGTGCGCCACCTGCGCACCTCGTGGACCGTCAGGCCCTCGGCGCGCAGGATCTCCACCATCTTGGACGCGCTCAGCGGCTGGGCCATCACCGGTTCCCCTCGTCCGTGGTGTCGGCCGGCTCCGCGGATCGCCGCCGGCCCCGGCGTTGCCCCGCCGTCGACTCCGTCGACTTCGGTGACTCCGGCGTTTTCGACGCGTCCGGTGCGTCCGGTGCGGCGGGAGCGGACTCGGCGGCGAGTTCCTCCTGGCGGGCCCGCGCCTCCTCGGCGAGGGCCGCCTCGTCGGCCGCGGGCACGGGGCCGGCCAGCGGCCCGAAGACGTTGCGCAGGTCGACGGCCTCGCCCTCACCCTTCACCAGGGCCAGCGGGGCGAAGTGGCGCGCGATACCGGCCGGCCCCCGCAGCAGCGGGCGGCGGGCGGCGTCGGACGGCCACTCGACACCGCCGGTGGCGGTGCGGGCCGGCACGATCCAGTGGTCGCCCGTGCGGTAGGTACCGCCCTTGGCGAAGTACACCTCCACACCGTCCTCCAGGGGCAGCCACTCGCCCTCCTCGACGCGGACCGCCCCGTCGCGAAGGGCGGACGCGCGGCCCTTGCGGCGCGGTCCCTCGTGCTGGTCCCAGCGCCGCAGGAAGGGGTTGAGGCGGGGCAGGCGTCCCACGCGCCGGTCGGGCTCGGCGGACAGCCGCACCCGGCGGCCGGGCAGGTCGAGTTCCTCGACCCGCAGCAGCGGCAGCGCCTCGAGGCGGGAGGCGTACGCCGTGTCGACGACCTCGACGTGGTCGCCGACGTCGAGGTCGAGCTTGTCGTCGAAGCCGAGGGACGCCAGCGTCACCCAGCACCCGTCGAACTCGTCGACCGCGAGGGCCACCGAGCCGTTCTCCCGGGACCACTTGAAGGTGGCCTCACCGGCCTTGCCGCCCGCGTGCACCTCGACCCGGTAGAGCTGGTTCTCCGCCCCGCGGTAGCGGGCGTCGGGCGCGACCAGGCACGGGTCCTCATCCGCGTGCTCGGGCCGCTCGCCACGGGCGGCGAGCCGGGCCGACGGGGCGGCCCGGCGGGCGGCCCAGGCGGCGAAGGCGGCGCCGACGGCCTCCCGCGTCGGCTCGGTCCCGCCGAGGTCCAGTTCACCCAGGGACAGCGGCAGGACCTGCCAGACGACCTTGACGCGGGCGGCGGTGTCCGGCATCGCCGCGCCGAGCGCGACCTCGCGCAGCGCCGGGTCCTCGGCCGCGGTGACCGAGCGCTCCCACACCTTCAGGTACGCCACGAACGGCGCCTGGGCGGGGGAGGGCAGCCGGTCCCCGGGCTTCTCCGGGTCGCGGAACCCGTCGGGCTGGTCCCAGTAGGTCCAGTGCGCGGGCGGCTGCGAGGGCGCCCCGGCGGCCGAGGTCCCGTCGGAGGGGGCGTCGGCGTGCCCGCCGTCGTGCCCGTGGTCGTCGTGGGGCACCGGTGTGCCGGGCGCCGGCCGGGTGGCGTCGCACAGGATGCCGTCCACGTAGTAGCGGCCGCCGTGGATGTACAGGGTGTCGAGGTCGTGGCGTCCGCCCACGTACTCGATGCGGAATCCGGTGGCGCCGGCCGGCCCGCCGTGCGGCCCGATCAGGTCCGCGGCCAGCGTCCGGGTCTGATGGAGCTGGATCGCGGCCTGTTCGTTGAGGTCGGCGTCGAGCTGGACGCGGCCCTGCTGGGCGAGGACCGCGGAGTAGTGCCGCTCCGGCCGGAACGTGGAGCGGGAGAGATCGGCGTGCATGAAGTGGTTCCCCCTGGTTGGGAAGGTTCGTGCGGCTTCGGTGGGGTGCGCGGCGCGGTGCCCGCGCGTCGGTGGCTCACGTCACGAAGAAGATCCCGGCGTCCGTGCCCGCGGGCGTGTACTCCGCGAGCCGTGCCCGCAGGCCGTCCTCTCGCTGGGGCCGGTACAGGTCGTGGAAGGCGCCCATCTCGGCGCCGTCGTCCGCGCCACGCCGGACCTCCTCGGCGCAGGCGTCGGCGAGCAGCCCGTACCCGGGCGTCCCGTAACGCTCCGAGACGAACGACGGGCGCACCCGGCCCGCCCGCCCCGGACCGGCCAGGTCGGGCAGGCAGCGGTACCGGCGCGGGGTGCGCGAGCCGGGCGGCACGCAGGAGTACCGCAGGCACCCGATGCCGCGCCGCGCCACGTGCAGCCGGCCGGTGAACACCGAGTTCTCGGCGATCCGCACGGCGTGCGTGTGGATCTCGCCGATGACGGTGCTGCGGTACAGGTGCAGCACCGCGTGGGCGTGCCGGCAGTCCGGCGCGGACAGGGCCTCACGGTCGTGGCCCGTGGCGTCGAGGAGGCTGTCGCTGAGGTGGATGTCGAGCGGCTCCTCGCTCACCTCCTCGCCGATGACCTCGATGGTGCCCAGGACGCTGTGCTCCACCCGCAGGCAGGCGGTGGTGCGCTCCAGGACGATGCTCGGTTCCTCGGGCGAGTGCGGCGCGCACCCGGGCTCCAGCGACCAGCCGGGCACCAGCGTGGAGTGCCGCAGCACCACCGCGCCCATCGGTCCGGTGACGTTGATGCCGCGTCCGGCGACCAGCAGACCGTCCAGGACGACGCGCGGACGCTCGTGCGGGGCACAGTCGTCGGCCACCGCGCGGATGTTCAGCGCGTCCGGCCGGTTGCTGTACCAGTCCAGCAGCCGGATCACCGGCCGGACGCCCTCGGCGGCCCGCACCTCCAGGCGGTCGCCGGGGTCCAGGTCGAAGTCCAGCTGTTCCTGGAAGGCCCCGCTGTGGGTGATCTCGACGATGCCCGCGGGCCCGCTCCGGTCGCCCCGGCGGTCCTGCTGCCAGGCCCGGTAGGCGTCCATGATCCGGTGGAACCGCTGCCCCGGCCCGACCCGGTAGACCCGGGCGTCCGGCCGCGGCACGCGGTCCGGGCGGGCGTACTCCCCGCCGCCCATGTCCGCGGCGGCCGCCTGGTGGTAGTCCACCCACACGCCCTGCCGGGGAGCCGACCGCGACCCGAAGACGATCCGGCCGAGCTCCGGGTCGACGGCGACCTGGCCGCGCCGCGGCCGGTAGCGCCAGTCGGAGAGGTCGGCCACCACGATGTCGGAGAGCGGCACGGGCCGGTCGTCGCCGTCGCGACGGATCACCAGACTCTTGCCCGGCCCGTAGAGGTCGGCGAGCCGGTCGTGGAGCCGACGGCGGGTGATGTACGCCGGGACGTGGTCGACGGTCGCCGGGAACGCGGGCGACGGCTGCCGGGCCGGCCGGGTGACCAGCGGGGTGTCGTTTCCGAGGATCGAGAAGGTGTACAGGTGGCGGGCCCGGTCCACGCAGTACGCCGGGGACCGGGTGAGCGAGTGCGCCCTCAGCCGCCACACGAACAGCGCCACCCCCGCCGGGGTCAGGCCGCCCGGCCGGCGCCGGGAGCCGGCGCGGCGGACGTCCACCGTGCGGGCCGTGGCGTCGAAAGGGCCGCCCGCCAGGGCGAGCGCGGAGCTGTCCCGCAGGTCGGCGAGCCGGCCGCGTGCCGTGCGGTCCACCCCGCGCACCGGCGGGTTCCGGTACAGCCGGACCGGCTGGGTGTGGGCCACCCGGCGGGAGAGTTCCACCGCGTGCGCGGACCAGCCGGTGACCCGCCCGGCGACCTCCTCCAGCAGAGGCAGGGTGCCCTTGCGGCGGCGGTCGGCCACGGTGGCGGCCACGTCGGCGCGCGGGGCGACGGCCTCGGCCAGGGCGGCCCGGCCTCCGCCGTGCAGACCGGTGGTGAGCACCCGCTCGTACCCGGGCAGGGTGCGGTACCCGACCAGGTCGCCGAGGTACGGCAGCACCCAGGGCGCGGCCGTCTCCACGAAGAGGTCCTCGTAGCCCTGCTCGACGCCGTCACGGACCAGGGACAACTGCTCCTCGATCACCGCGAGCAGTTCGCGCAGCGGCCCGCCCTCCTCGGCGTCGCGCAGCAGATGCCGGCGGGGCAGCAGCGAGGCGAGCTCTCCGGGCTCCGCGGACGCCGTCGCCGGATCCGTCTCCGGCGCCAGGGGCGTGGGCACGGGCGTGGACCGGAAGTCCTCGGGGTGCGCAGCCATCACTTGACCTCCGTCAGAATCAGGGTGTCCGCGGCCTTCGGCGACAGCAGCGCGAACTGGGCCGGACGGACACCGCGGAAGACGACCACCGAACGGCCCTTCGCCAGCGGCCGGGTGTCGGTGATGTCGGGGTTGAGGCGCAGCAGTTCGGCGAGCGGGACACCGTACGCGGCGCAGACCTGGGAGAGCGTCTCGCCGCCCGCGGCGCGCACCGTGTGGGTCCGCTCGTCGTACACCGCCCGGCGCGCCGGGACCGTCGACCGGGGCGGGCCCGGACGGGTGAGGATCCGGGTGACCTCGTCGGCGGTGGCGGACGCCGGCACGCCGGTGAACACGTCGACGTCCACGTGGTCCACGCCGGGCACCGAGTGCGCGGTGGCCAGCACCTCGGAGAGCCGGGCCGGCTGCGCCAGCTCCCGCCCCGCATGGCCGAGCCGGCGCAGCAGGGCCTGGCGCAGGCGTGGCTCGACGACCTCCCAGGTGTGGTCGGGGGCGACCTTCACCTTGGCGGCGAGCAGCAGCAGCACCAGTTCGCGCGGGTCCACCCGGACCGGGAGGTGGGCGTCCCCGTACTCGGTCAGCGCGGCGCGCAGCGCCTCGAGGGCGGGGGAGCCGCCGTCGACCGGCACGTCGTCGGTGCCCGCGACGGTCACATGCAGCACCCGCCGCCGCCCGTCGAAGAGTTCGCGTGCCGCGGCCCGGCCCACGCCGGCACGGGAGCGGGCGAAGTCCTCGTAGTCGGACGCCGAGACCAGCCGGTCCAGGGCGGAGACGGCCAACGGGACCGTACGGCGGGTCAGACCGGGGCCGTCCGCGTCGGAGCCGCCCCTGGCCGGGAGCGGGTTGGTCACCTGGGTGACCCCGAGCGGGCGGGTGAGGGGCTGGGTGACGCGGCCCGCGGCGAGGTTGCCCGTCCTGCCGGCGCCGAAGCGGTAGCGGGCACGGACGTTCTCGTGCCCGCTGGGCAGCCGGGCGCCGTTGACGCCGTCGCCGAAGGTGATCGTGGTCCGGCCGTCCGAGGTGGTACCGGTGACGTACAGCCTCTCGTCCGGGCCGCGCCCGGCGAGGCTGTCGGCCTCGTGCCAGAGGATGCCGTCGACCCGGACCTCCAGGACCGGGCCGGCGCCCAGCGGGCTGCCCGCCGCCAGCCAGGTGAGCGGCGCCTGCCAGAGCGCGAGCGTCTGGTTGACGCGGCCGGAGTCGCCGCTGCCGATGGCCTCCTCGCGGGTCTCCCCATGGGTGGCCTCCACCACGTTGCCGAGGATCCGTACCGTCTCGCGGCGGTAGCGGTGGGCGAGGCCGGCGGTCAGGGTGAGCCGGGTGTGCAGGTGGTCGCCCGGCACCTGGGGGTCGACCACCGGGTCGGCGGCGGCGACGGTGACCACCTCAACGGCGTCGACGCCCGCCGTGCCCGGGATGTCGCTGCGCTCGCCGGTGACCATGAGGGTCCGGCCAGGACGCAGTCCGTCGTACAGCTCGGCGAGTTCGATCTCGTTGCCGTGGACGTCCTCGCCGAGCGGTTCGTCGGCGAGGCGGAGCGGTTCGCCGGCCGCGTGCACGGTGGTGTCGCGGATGTGCGAGAGCAGCACGTCGAACTCGTCCAGCCACGGGTCGGCCAGGGTGATCTCGGTGCCGCGCCCGGTGACGCCGTAGTTGGTGTACACCGCGCTGCGGACGGAGACCACCTTGGTGGTGACGAGAGCGAGTGCGGGGTCGCCCGGGACACCGCCCGCGACGCCCTTGGCGGGACGGCGGACGACGACCCAGCTGCCGGGGGTGATCCCCGGGTGCGCCGTGTCGAGCTGCAGGACACGGCGGTTGAGGGGCTCGGGCTTGCTGGCGATGACGACCTCGACATGCGGCTCGGGCGGGCCGGCCGCGTAGCTGAGGCTCACCTCGTGGTCGCCGTGGGTGACCTGGGTGCCGGCGCCGGGCCGCAGCTCGACCAGCCGGGGCGTCCCGCTGTGCAGGCCGACACGGACCACGCCCTGGGCGTCGGGACGGGAGACGGACACGGTGTGCTCGGGCAGCCCCGAGTGGAAGTGCGCGGTGACGCCCGGCTCCTGGGCGTCGGCGGCATGCTGGGCCGGCCCGCCCGGATCGCCGTCCTGCGGCCGGCCCGGCTCGCTGTCCTGGACGGGGCGCGCCGACAGCTCGACCCGGCCCGCGCCCAGCGGGAAGCCGACCGGCTGGGGCGTCGGCAGGTTCTCGGCGCGCTGGTCGGAGCTGCTGCCCTCGACGTACTGGAACTCGGCGCGGACCGGCGTCGTGCCCGTCGCGTCGTACACCACCCGCAGGCCGGCCAGGACCGCCCCGGTGAGAGGCCAGTCGGCGGTACGGATCACCCGGCCGCGGTGATCCTGCACCGGCTTCGGCGGGGCCGTCGCACCGAAGGGCGCGGCGGTGACCCGCATCGCGAGCAGCTCGCGGAGCGGCTGCGGGGTACCGGGGACGGCGGAAGCCGTCCCGCGCCAGGCCGGGTAGAGGCCGTCGAGACCGGGGTCGAGGGCGGACAGCAGGCGTGCGGTGTCGCTGCCGGGGCGGCGGCCGCGGGCGGCCGGCGGGGCGGACGCGGTGCCTTCGCGCAGGGCGGGCAGCACGGAGCCCAGCGTCCGCAGCGCGGCGGTGCGGGCGTCGACGCCGTCGGCGGCGTTTCCGGCGTTTCCGGCGTTTCCGGCGGGACGCGTCGGGCGGGAGTCGTCCGGCTGCGCCGGGGCAAGCTCCAGTGCCCGCTCGGCGAGTTCGGCGAGTACCGCCTCCAACTGCTCGAACCAGGCCGCCACTTCCCCGTACGGCTCGGCCAGCACCTGAGCCTCACCGAGCCGTGCCACGGGCTCGGCCAGGCGGGCCGCGAGCCGCTCGGGGGTCCGGACGGTGTCCAGGTCCGCCCGGAGCGGGGCGAGGACCTGGTCCTCGAAGTCCTCGATCAGCCGGCTGACCGGGCGCGGGTTGGGCACCTCGGGGGTCGGCGGCTCGTCACCCGGTTCCCCGGGGGCGGTGGGCGCGGCGGTCCAGCGCCGCACCAGGTCCACCAGCTCCTTCAGCGTCGGCATGGCCGAACGGGGCAGGGAGATCGCGGTGACCCCGTCCTCCCGGTCCACCCGCGTCCTGGCCAGCGGCAGCAAGGTGCGCACGCCGCCCGCCCGTTCACCGAAGACGAAGAGCAACGGCTGCCCGGGCGGCAGGGAGTGCGTGGTGCCCTCGACGAAGATCTGCGAGCGCCGCTCCAGGTCCTCGGGAGTGACCAGGGAGGGACGCCGGCGGCGCACCTTCAGCTCGTTCCAGTCCCAGCGCGCGGTCAGGTCCCGGACCGTCTCGAAGGTCAGCGCCTGCTCGTTCGCCGAGGCGGGCACGCTGTGACTGCGGGCGCCCCGCGGAATCACCACGGGCAGCGCCTCGGCGCGCGGGTCACGCTCCAGGGTGTACGCCAGATGGGTGGCGGCCGCGACGCCCGGACGCGGACGGTGCCCGACCAGACGGCCGAGCAGCACCAGGGAGCGGTGCTCGTTCGCGGTGCGCAGGTAGGCCTCGTCGGCGATCCGCTCGGAATGGAAGGTGAGCAGGTCGCCGAGGACGGCGGTGGCGTCGAGCAGGCCGATCGCCGGGTCGTCCGGGGTGCGCACGGTCAGACGCCTCAGCGCCGGGTACGCGGGCGAGGCCAGCCGGTCGAGCAGGGCGGCCCGGAAGGAGCCGTACTCCCCGACGCGGTAGTCGAGCGCGGTGCGGCCGGGCGGGTTGTGCACCGGGCGTGGGGCGAGGCGCTCGTCGTGCCCGGCCTGTCCGTCACAGCCGCAGCCGCAGCCGCCGCCGACGCCGTCGCAGCCGCAGTCGTCCACGAAAGGGCTGCCGGTCATGGAGTCGTCCGTCATCGGGCACCTCCCAGGGAAATCGCCAGCCGGCCGTTCTCCGGCCGGTCCGGGTCGTTGTCGCAGGTGGCGATCTCCAGCGGGCCGAGCCGCAGCACGCCGTCCTCCCTCTCTCCTCGGTCCGGCTCGAACAGGCGCCGCAGCCGGACCACCCGGACGCTCTCCACGCCCGGCACGGCGGCGGCCACGGCGACCAGGCGGCTCAGCCGCACCGGTTCCCCGAAGGTCAGCGCGTCCGGGTGAAAGAAACCCCCGGGACGGGTGCCGAGCGCGCGGCGCAGGTCGGCCAGGATCTGCCCGTGCTGGTGGCCGGGCCGGGAGCACACCGCCAGCGCGATGTCCAGCGGCACCCGCCGCGCCGCGCCGACCACCAGGTCGTGACCGATGAGCCGGTACGGCTCCAGGGCCTCGGCGACCGAGGCGAGCAGCGCCTCGGACGGTGCTCCGGAGCCGTAGGCGTCGATCGCGACATGCGCCTCCCGGACACTCCCGCTCCAGCGCAGCTCCGCCGCGGCCCGCTGGACACCGGGCAGGGCGGAGACGAGCGCCGCGTAGTCCTCCGCGGTGACCGCGCGCAGCCGGGTGCGGCGCAGCTCCAGCGGAGCCAACTGTCGCACGTGCTCCACGGATTCCGGCTCCGTGCCGCCGACGGCGGGCAGCGGGTTGCGTACCGCGGTGACCGGCGGGGGATCGCAGTCGGACGGGACGACCAGATGGTTGACGGCCTCCGCCCCGACATTGCCGGCCGTGCCGCCACCCAGACGGTGCCGCACCACCAGCCGTGCGCCGGGGGCGGGCCTCGCCCCGTGCCGTCCGTCGCCGAAGCGCAGCGCGAGACGGCCGTCGTCCTCCAGTTCGCCGACGAAGTGCCGGTCCCGCGCGCCGCTCTCCAGCAGGTCGCGACGCGGCTCCCAGACCGTCTCGCCGTCCGTGCCGCCGGCCATGTCACGGTGCGTGCCGCCGTCACGGTGCGTGTCGCAGTCCTCCTCGTGCAGGCGCACGGCGGGCAGCGCCCGGCGCGGGTCCTGGACCAGCGCGGCGCTCGCGGGGCCGCGCAGTCCTGGATCCCCGGGATGCAGCCCCTCCGCGTAGGCCGGGCCCCAACTGTGGGCGATCTCCCAGGCGATGTCACCGTCCAGGACGGTGCCCGCCCGGGCCCGCGCCGCGAGGACCTCAGTCCGCCGAAGCTTGGCGTCGAGCAACTGGTCGCTGCGATACAGCAGTTCACGCAAGGCGGGGACGGGGTGGCGGCGCAGCCCGCTCCGCTCGACAGCCTTCGGGCCGAAGATCACGGTCAGTTCGGAGATCTCCTCCGCCGACAGCTCCTCCCGGTCCCGGGCGCCGCGCCACAGTTCGACCAGGCGCTGCCGGACGCGTTCCGGGATCGCGGCGATCCGCCCGGCCTGCCCGGCCGCGACGACACGGGGATCCGGGAACGGCACCGCCTGCACCACGGGGGACCGGCCGAGCACGGGCCGGAAGCGGGGCCGGATCCCGGGGTACACCGACCGGGCGAGCAGCGTGCGCAGAGCGGCGGCCTGGGCGTACGCGGTGCCCGGCACCACCTGCTCCCGGTGCCGGCCGGCGTGCTCCAGACCGATCCCGGCCCGGTTGACCGCGCGCTCACCGACGACGTCGAACAGTTCCCGCACGTCGTCGGGGCGGAGCGGCTCACCCGATGTGGCCTTGTCGGCCAGGGAGTTGATCAGGCGGGCGGGCGCGTTGCCCTCGTCGGGGTCGGGGCAGCCGAAGGCGGGAAGGTCGCAGGGGGCGACCACGGCCGGATCCCGCGGGACGGTGAACGTCTCGGGCAGCCCGTGGACGGTACGGCCGTGGTCGACCAGGACGACGTTGCCGCGGGCCACGGTCACGTCCCCGACCGGCCGGCAGTCGCGCCCGCCGCGGGTGGTGAGGCGGAGCGGGAAGCGCAGCGCGTCCTCGGCGGCCCAGGTGACCTCCAGGACCGGCTGGTCCTCGATCCGGTCGACGGCCGGGGTGACGGAGGTCAGCCGGACGGCCTGCCGGTGCTCCGGGTCGGCGTCGCCCGGGGTGCCGGTGCGCGCCCCCTTGACCTCTTCCAGGATCAGCACGTCGCCCGCCCTGAGGGCGAGTCGGCGCTCGCGGCAGGTCTCCCGGTCCACCCACTCGTCCCGCAGGGTCGCCGAGGTCGCCCCCTTCGGCAGGGCGCAGACCTCGCCGCCCCAGGTCCACAGGCGGACGGTGTTGTGCGCGACGCGCAGCTCGAGCGGGTCACCGGCGACGACCGGCTCGAAGACCTCCACCGAGCCGCGCTCGTCCAGCTCGCCGAGGTCGGCCTCGTCGACCACGGTGCCCGGCGCGGGCCGGTCGTGCGGGTCGAGGGTGCGGACGTCCACGGAGGCGAAGCGGAAGGTGCCCGGGGCGAGCGTGTGGTCCTCGGCGGCCTCCACGGCGACGTAGGCGCGGGCCGTGCAGCCGTCGTGCATCACGTAGTCGACGAGGCGGACATGGCGCCGCACGGACGTCCGGCGGCGCGCGGTGTCGAGGTAGGCCTCGGTGGCCACCGCGTCCTGCTGGTAGCTGATCCGGTCACCGGTGTACGCGAGCAGCTCGACCAGTGTGGTGCCGAGATCGGCCGGGTTGCGCTCCACCCAGTCGGGCGTGGTGAGCGCCAGCCGGTCCAGCAGCAGCTTGCGGATGGTGTCGTAGTCGCGGGCGGTGTAGTCGATGACAGGTGCGGTGGGGAAGTCCGATGCCGCGGACTCCTCCTCCACACGGTCGAAGGGGGACGGACAGTCGGGCCGGAAGGCGAAGGTGGCGCTGTGGTAGCGCTGGTCGAAGCCGCGGAAGGGTTCGGTGCCGGGGCGGCCGTACGGGTCGGTCTCGACCAGGGAGAGCCGGTAGCGGGAGGTGTCACCGGCCTTGTCGAGGGTGACGTAGAGCCGGTCGTCCAGCTCGGGGTCCTCCTCCCGCTCGACGCTGACGTCCACGGCGGTGATGCCGGTGATCCGGCGCCCGCCGTCGATGCGGACGTTCTCCGGGCACAGGCCGTGCGGGGCCTTGCCGAGGAAGGCGACGGTCAGCAGCAGGCCGTCGTCGCTCACCTCGACGGAGTCGACCCCGTTGAGCTGCGCGGCGCGGACCTTGGCCCGGCGCGTGGTGCCGGTGCCGGCGGTGGCGCCGCTGGTGGAACCGGTGGTGTGCGGGGTGCCGGTCGGGCTCGTCATGCCGTGGCCCTCCCTTCGAAGACGTCCTCGCGCCGGGAGCCGTCGGCCCGCAGCACGTACGACAGGTACACACGGACGACGTTCTCCTCGCCGACCACGTCGAGGCTCTCGACCTCGACGAGGTCGCCGAGCCAGCGCTGCAGCGAGGCCTGCACGGAGAGTTCGAGCGTGGAGACCAGCTCCGGGCTGGTCGGGGCGAAGACCAGGTCGAGCAGCCCGCAGCCGAAGTCCGGGCGCATCACACGCTCGCCGGGGCTGGTGAACAGCAACTGCTCGATCAGGTCGTGGACGTGCTCCGTGTGGCGCGCGTGCGCGGTGCGGCCCCGGCGGTCGGGGCGGAAGGGGAACGCGATGTCGCTGCGCGGGCGCCCGGCTGTGCCGGCGGTGCGGCGGCTCATCGGACCACGACCCTTCGCCGCGCGGACTGGACGACCGGCGTCCCCTGCGGCACCAAGGCCGCGCTCAGGCACTCGGCCGCCGAGGTGTCCAGCAGTACGGGCTCGCCGTCGACGGTGACCCCGCTACCGCTGCCGATGTCGCTCGTCCAGCGGACGGTCACGCAGGGCGAGGGCAGCCCGTCGACGGTGTGCGGGCATCCGGTGACGACATAACTGTGCGCCGCCGTGGCGACGGCGGAACCGGCGATCCGTACGCCGCCGGTCGGTGTGCTCACGGGCGCGACCCGGCCCCCGTGCGGACAGCCGATCACGGCGCCCGCGTCCAGCAGACTCCCTGACATGGTGTGTGATCCCCCGTATTCCTTATTCCTTCATTGCTTCCTGAGGACGGTCAACTGGCCTTCGTTGATGCTCACTTCCTCACCGACCATCGAGATCACCGCGCCGGCGCCGTTGGCGATGACGACCTTGTTCTCGGTGATGCGGATGTACGCGCCGCCCTTGGCCTGCAGGAGGATGCCTTCCTCGGCCCCGTCGTTCATGACGAGCTTGAGCGCGCCCGGTGTCTGCACGACGACCGGCTTGTCGGTGGCGGTCCCGCTGTACGCGTCGGGCGGAACCTCGTTCTGTTCCCCGTACCAGCACCCGGTCCAGATGGGGTAGCTCGGATCCCCCTGCTCGAACTCCACCCAGACGCCCGCGTCCTTCTTCGGCACCGTGAACTGCCCCGCCCTGTCCCCGGTGAACGGCAGACAGGGCAGCGCCCAGGTCGACGGCACGTCGCCGAGAACGTCCGGGACCTCGACGATGAGACGGCCGATCTTCAGAGGGTCGTCGTTGCTGACGACCCGGCCGCGGAACTTGCCGAGATAGCGATTGCTGGGTGCCGCCATACGAGGTGCTCCTGGTCGATGGGTCGGGGCGGGTGGGCCGTGGAGGGCCGGGGCGTGGAGGGGTGGGTCGTGGGCGGTTCTGTCACAGCGGGACGCGGTCCTCGCGGGCCACCAGCCCCTCCCGGGAGAGGGTGAAGTTCTGCTGGTACGAGCCGGGACGCAGGTTGTGGGTGACGGACTTGACGTAGTACAGGCCGTCGTACGCCCGCCCCGAGCCCCGTACACCGACGATCTGGCGCGGCTGCAGGATGTACCCGTACCGCAGCACGTCGAGCGAGCCGGAGCCGGAGACGACGTCGGCGGAGACGGCGGAACGGGCGAGCAGCGCGGCCTCCGCCTGCGAGCGCTGCTGCTTGGCGGTGCCGGTCAGCGTGCGGCGCCGCAGGGCCGGGGTGGGCCGCCTGCCGAGGGGCGGGCGCAGCGGGTCGATGGGCGGCGGGGGGAGCAGTTCGGACTTCCGGGTCTCCGGGTTCTGCCAGCGTGCCTGCGGTTCCTCGCGGGCGGTGCCGTCGTAGGCGAAGGTCAGCTGGTCGACGGTGGAGTGGACGTCCATGTTGACGCTGAGGGCGTGCTGGGGATGGCCCTTGCGGTTCTCGGGACCCCAGTAGGCGAGGGACTCACCGACCGCGGGGCCGGGCTCCAGGTAGAAGGTGTAGCCGTTGGCCCGCGCGAGTTCGGTGACGTACTGAAGGTCGGTCTGAGTCTGATGAGGCACCCGCAGCCGCTCGTTCGGCGGCTGCAGGATCTGCTCGGCGACGACATGGGGCCGGACGCCGTAGCCGGAATACCGGCGCAGGACACCGAGTACCCGCTCGGAGGGTGACTGGCCGGGGTAGCTGGCGGGCCGGTCCTCCAGATCCATGAGGAGGGTCAGGTCCTCGCCGGTGACGGTGAGGGTCGAGTGGCCCGGCTGGTTGCTGGCACCGACCTCATGGCGGACGATCACGCCGTCGAACAGCACCGCCGAGGCCTGCCGGACGCTCACGGTGACCACGATGCGAGTCTTCGGATCGAACCTCCCCTGCGGCAGGAGCTCCCGGGTGATGAGGCCCGTCTTGGTGAGGTCGAAGGCGAGCTGGAAGCCGCTGCGCTCTCCCGCCGTCGCGGTGATCTGGGCGGACAGCAGCGCCTCCGCCACCTCCGAGGGCACGGGCTCGACGAGCTGGGACCCCATGAGCAGCTGAATGCGGACGGGACCCTTCATCACCTCCAGGTCGGACAGGCCGTTACCGATCATGGCTGCCGCCGGGGGAATCCGCCGCTGCCGCCCAGCGGGATGTCGATGACACGCCCTGCCTCGCCGGTCAGCTCCCGAGGGTCGAGCACGGGGTTGGCGTCGGCGATCTGCCACCACTGGCCGGCGTCGCCGAAGTAACGCTGGGCGAGCAGGTCGGGCCGCTCGCCGTCGGCGACGGTGTGGGGGCGGACCTCGTCCCCGTCGGCCGGGAGCGGAGGAAGTAACCGGCGCTTGGCGTACCGGACTTCCGTCCCGTCGGGCATGCGGTGGATCCCGATCTCCGCGTCGTGGTACCGGCTGGTGCGCGGGTACGGGTAGGCGCCCGGGACGGCGTCCAGGACGCTCTCGTACGGCTCGATGTCGGCCATGGCTTCTCTCCTCAGTCCCTTACGGTTCCGACCGCGGCGTTGACCCCGTTGACCCCGGCGAGCCCTGTGAGCCCGAGCTGGGCGAGGCTCCCACCGCGCGCCGCCGCGGCGAGGCGTTCCTTCTGCGCGAGGTGCGCCATGTAGAGGTCGGCGCCCTTGTGGCCGGCGGGGAGGTCGCTGATCGTCAGGATCTTCATCCCGATGCTGAGCGAGGCCCGGATCGGGTTCAGGTTCACGTCGAACGCCGACTCGTTGACCGACAGCTCGGTCAGCCGCACGGGCATCACGCGCTTGCTGCCCCAGGTGAAGAGGGTGAGCGGCATCTCGATCGGGCTGATCTCGATGAACCCCTGCTTCGACAGCTCGCTCGCCTCCCGCAACTGGGCGGTGGTCGGCTGCACCAGCATCTCCAGTGCGGCAAGTTGCGGGTGGATCCCGTCCGGCGCGGCCACCTCCAACTGGTCCGTCGCGTCGATCTCGGCGGTGAACTTCCAGGTCTCCTGAGCGGGACCCTTCAGCCGCAACGCCTCGTTCCGGTCCCCACTCCCGGCCCCGCCCCCGCCGGCGTCCCCACTGTCCCCGGCGGACTGGGGGGCGACACTGCGCTCAAGGGTGTCGGGGTTGAACTGCAGCACGATGATCCGCTGCGGCGTACCGGTGTCGGGGTTCACGACAACGATGCCGGACCGGATGGGCTTGGGAATGTCGGCGTAGCGGGTCACGAGACTCCCTCGCTCCGGTTGTTTCTGTTGACAAAGTATCCTGCCTGAATTCTCAGCTCTTCCGAGGGGTCAGCGACTGCCATATTTCGTACGCTGGGTCCGACAATATCCCAGTCCATGTACAGGGCCGCCAGAAGTCCCGCACGCCTGACCGATGCAAATTTGCTGCGATAAGAATTCAAAATCTCATGCAGGGCATCGGCCGGAGGATCTGCGGACGGAATGCCAACAGAAAGCCGTGTTACCGCTTTTGCGAGTTCGGTCGACGTATTGGCCGCGTGCACCTCGGACAAAAGTTCGTCCACGTCGGTCGTAGTGAAGAAACTGTCAGCCAGTTCAGTGAAGCGCTCTACGTCATCGCTGTCTTCGCCGGTTACTTGAATGTATGCGAAATCGGATTTTACATTTCTCACGTAGTGGAAGAAAAGTTTGCTACTGATCAACCAGACTTTCTCCGAGCCGTGCGCTGTGTTGTTCTCCCTCCCTTCGGTGAATCCGGCTCCTTGCGTAAAGAGAGTCACTTCGTCCGGAGTGGACGAATTCGCTAGAATCAAGCGATTGCCGTAATGACGGATGGGCATTATTTTTTCGCCTTCCTATTTCTTTTTCACTGGTTCCCATACCCACGGAACCTGATTGTCGTCATCCAGGTCTCCACTCTCTTCGATGGATTCTCTAATCCGCTCTCGGATTTCAGTGAGAATCTCTTCCTCGTGAGCTGGCGACACGAAGATGTCCTCGAATTCTGAAATTCGGTCCAGCCAAAGCACCGAGCGATTTAGGTAAAATTGAGGAGTTTCAACACTTTCTTCGAGTTGTTGCTGGGTCGGCTCCTCCCAGCCACGCTTTCGCGCTCGCACCCTCAGTGTGCTTTTCCCGGATGCTATTACGCCCGGGTCTGGCTCCAGGAGCGTTGCCATACTTTCGAGGTCATGAGTGGAGAATTCACTCTTGCTTGCTCCAGGCCTGTAGCCTGTCATGATTGCCAGGATTTCGTCGACCCGCCTGGCGGAAGCAACTGATTTCTGGGGCACCATCAGTCCGCGGCGAAAGATCTCTTGAATTCTGGCCTTCTTGGCGCTTTCATCTTTACCCAGCATGGCCCAGCGCACCTCGCCCCTGCCCACCAGGCGCATCAGTGAAGAACGCATGCTCTCGTCAAGTTCCCGCAAAACTCGATCGAATACCGCTTCTTGCAGCAAATCAGCCGAAATGTCGGAATTCCTGCCCTCGCTTACGTCGGAGGATGCTGTGAGATAGTCGGACCCGAATTCATTCTTGGCGAATATCGCCCTGTCTTGATAGGTTTCCAATTTGTTGTTGGGGAGGAGTATTGCCGCTGCAGGATCTGTTTTGAATCCCCATTTCACTCGAGGTGATTGATCTGTATTGAGTTGCGGGTGAACAACTCTACCTTGTTTGTTGTCCCTCGGTAGAACGTTAGTCACCCAGTCTTCGAAGGCAAGGCTTTGATCTACGAGCGGGACGTCCTTCTGGAGATTCAGAGGAGCGGGTGCCGCGCCTTTTTCACCTCCCTCTCCTTGCGTCTTGTCCTGTGCCTCGCGGGTGGCACGCTTCGCAGCCTCCAAAACCTGCAACTTCTTGAAGTTTTCGACGCTCAATTGTGGGTTCAGTACCGCCTCTACCGAGCCGCTCATGTTTCCCCGGGTGGGGAGGCCCGTCAGTCGATACCAAAAACGCATTGCCGTAAGGGCGCCACGGAGAGGAATACCCTTTACGCCTCGCTTGAGCAGAGCTCGGACTTTAGGGTGAATTTGGGTGACAATCTTTCGCAGTCTCTCATCCTTGGACTCCTTGGAGTCTTCGTCCTTCTTCCGTCGGTCCTTTTCGGTCTCAGGCTTCGATCGGCTGGAAGCGCTCTTCTCCGGGCGAGCCTTCGGCTTGTCCGGGCCCTTCCCGCCCGGCTTGGAGCCAGGTTTGTCCGGAGCGTCCTTGTCCGGCTTCTGCTTCGGCTTGAGTGCTCCGGGGGCGTCCTTGTCGTCCTTGGGCTTGGTGGGCGAGTTCTTCCCGTCAGTCGTCGGCCTGTTCGAGGCCTGGTCCTTCGGCTTGTCGGGGGACTTGCCGTCGGCGTCCTTCGTCTTGGTGGCCGGCTCGGGCTTCGGCTTGGCCGGGGGTTCCGCCTTGGGCTTCGGCTTTGCCGCAGGGGTCGGGCGAGTGTCCGGCTTCTCGTCCTTGTCCTTACTCGTGGCGGGCGTGGGCTTGTGGGGGGCTGCCTGCGTTTGGGGCTTCCCCGGCGTGCCGTCCTTGCCTTGGCCCGACTTCGGCGCCGTGGTCGTCTGCGGCTTGCCGCCCGTGCTCGGCTTCTTCGCGGGATCGGCCTGGGGCTTCTTGTCGCTGCCCTTGTCGTCGGAGCCGTCGGCTCCGTCGCCCTTGCCCGGGCCCGGCTTGTTGTCCTTGCCCTTGCCGGTCAGCTTGGCGGCAATGTCCTTGAAGCGGCGGCCGACCTTGGCGACGTACTTGCCGATGCCGGACAGGAGGGCCTCGTAGGCGAGCTCGAGGAGGGCGACGATGCCTGCGGCGACGGCCTTGGCGAAGAGGACGCCGGCGCCGCCCTGGCGGACGGACCTGAGCCAGCCGAGGACCGCGCCCATGGCGCGGAGGATCGCGCCGAGGGAGCCGATGGCCGTGCGGATGGCGTCGATGACTGCCATCACCCAGCCGGCACCGGGGATCAGCTTGGCGACGACCTTGGTGATGACGATCTCGCCGATGATGAGGGGGAGTTGGGGGACGATCGCGTCCCAGGTCTCCTTGACGATCCGTTCGAGCGTGATGCCGCCCTTGAACAGCCTGTTCAGGACGGCCTTCGGGACGCCGATGATCTCCTGGATCTTGGACTGGAACCACTCCTTGACGGCGCTCTTCACCTCGCGGAAGAGGTGGTTCTTCGCGCCGTCCACCGCGGAGTTCTTGGCGCCGCCCAGCCAGCCGCCGGGATCGGAGAGGAAGTCGACGGCGATCATCATGAACTCGCCGAGCGCGCTCAGCATCCCGGAGGCGAACTGCAGGACCGCCTTCACCGCCGCGACGACGGCCTTGACTGCATCCAGGAGGGCCTTGAGGAGGATGCTCAGGAGGTTGCCGAGGAGCTTGCCGAGGGCGTTGAGGAGGTCGGTGATCGCCTTCTTGAGCGCCTGAGCCAGGCGGTTGACCAGGGCGATGGCAGCGGCGATCAGGTCCGTGATCAGCTTGCGGACGCGGCGAGCGAGTTCGATGACCGCGCGGACCATGGCGAGGGCGAACTCGATCAGGTCCTTGATCATCGTCTTGATCAGTTCGACGATGCCCTTGCGGGCCGCGTTGATCCAGCGCTCGACGGTCTCCTTGAAGTTCTTGATGAAGCCGACGACCGCTTCTCGCGCCGCCCGGATGACCCGGACGATCGCGTTCTTGATCTCGATGACCTTTTGCTTGATCCAGTCGAAGGCCTTGCTGATCCAGTTGCCCGAGTCCTGGACGGCGCCTTCGCGCTGCTTCTCCGCTTCGCGCTCGGCCTTCTGGGCCTCGTCCTGGATCTTCTTGTCGCTGCCCTGCTTCTCCTTCTCGACGTCCTCGTCGGTCTGCTTCTCCTTGTCCTCGACATCCTTGCGGACCTTCTTGTGCCGCTCGGTCTTCTTGTCGCCGAGGCTCTTGAGCTCGTCGTCCTGTTCCTTGCGCCAGTCCTCGCGCTGGGCGGTGACCTCGCTCACGGCCTTCTCGCGCTGACCGGTCTGCTCGTCGGTGTTCCGCGCGATCTCGGAGTCGACCTGGCGCTTGTGCTTGGCCTGCGAGTCACGGAAGCCGCGGTCCTTGGCCTGCCGTCCCTCGGACATGCTCTTTTGGCCGTCGGTGAACGCCCCCTGGAACTGCGGGCCCCGCTCGTGTTCGGCCACCTCGGAAGCGGCCTCCGGCGGTACGGCCCCCGTGACCCCACTGGTCTCGACCGTTCCGCCCGAGCTGCCCTGCCGACCCGGGACGTCGGCGCTCAACTCCTCCTTGGGAGCGTCGGGGTAGACCTGATCCTCGCCCATGCCCCGGCCGGAGTCGTCACGGGCCGTGGCGACGGTCTGCTGTCCCTTGGCGTCGACATGGCCGCCCTGCTCCCCGGCCGTCTGCTCGGCGCCGCCCTTCATCTCCACGCCCGGGGCGTTGCCCGCCTGGGCCTGCTGGAGAGCCTCGTCCTGGGTGGGCAGGCCGGCGAACTTCGCGGCCAGTTTCTGGGGATCCACCACGGGTTTGTCGGCGCCGAACAGGCTCGCGATGCCATTGACGAGCTTGCCGCCGACGAAGCCCAGGGCCATGGCGAAGCTGTCCCAGCCGCCGGGCTCCTCGGCCTTCTCCGCCTCGATCTGGCCCTCGGGCTCCTTGGCCCCGGTGACCTCGGCCTCCTTCTGCTCGGGTGCCTGCGCCTCCTGTGGCTTGTCCTGCGCGTACTGGGCCGGGGCGTCGGTCCTCGGCTTGCCCTGCAAGGTCTTCGGGGCGCCCGCGGGGCGCTGCATGGACGGGGGAGCGGACGCCAGCGTCTTGTGTTCGTCGCCGACCGTGCGGTCCACCGCGCCGCCGACCCCGCTCATGGCCTGGAGCGCCTTGTGCGGCTTGAGCTTGGAGGCCGTCGCCAGACCGGCTTCGGGGGACGCCCCGGAGAGGTTGGGGACCGGCGCGGAGTCCTTCTTGCCCTTGCCGGCGGCCGGGGCGGCACCGCCGCCTCCTCCGGTTCCGCCGCCACCACCGCCTCCGCCGGTGCTGCCTCCGCCGCGCGAGGTCCTCGGGGCGGGTGCGCTCTCCGGCTCGGCCTTCGGCTCCGCAGTCGGCTTGCCGGCTGCAGCCGGGGTCGGATCGGGTGCGGACCGAGGGGAAGTGGGCTTGTTCGCCGCCCGGGCCGGGGCCTGCGTACGGCTCTCCGGCGTAGGCGCGGGGCCGGCCTGGTCGCTACTCGACGCAGGGGGTGGGGCGGGCGGTCCCGCCGGGGTGGCCGGCGCGCCGCCTCCGGCGGGGGAGATGTCGGGAGCAGATCCGGCCGAGTCCGCGCCGGTCGTGCCGCCCGCCCCCGCTCGGCTCTGTGCGGACTGCGTGCCGGCGGCCTGCTGGGACTCCTTCTCGGGGGCGGCGGCACCCTTGTCACCGGCCGCGGCCGTGCCTTGCTCCTCCTTGGCTGCCGACTCCTTGACCGGGCTGCCGCCTTCCGACGTGCCCTCCTGCTTGCCCGGGGCCTCCTGCACCGTGGTCTGGGCGACGACCGGTCCCGCCTTGGGGTCGTCTCCGCTCTTGGGGTCGCGGCTTCCGGCGGCGGGGGCCGCGTCGGCCTGCTCCAGGGCCAGGCCGCCCAGACCCAAGGCGCTGTCCGGCCCACCCTCGGTCTCCGGGGACGGCGAGGACTCCAACTCCGTTGCCAGGTCGCCCGATTCCTCCTCTGCCTCCGCCTCCGCGTCCTCCGCGTCCTCGGCGTCCTCGGCATCCCGTTCGGCCTGTACCTGTTCGGCCCTGGTCGGCGGCGGTGCCGGGAAGGACGGCATGGCCTGGGCGGCACCGGGCTGGGAGGGGTCCAGCTTGTCCGCGGTCGGAACGCCGGAGACGTCGAGGTCCTGCTGCGGTAGGAAGTCCTCCGGCTGCAGCTTGATGTCCCAGGCGCTCGGCTCCCCGCCCCCGACCTCGACCTCGGACCGGCTGGTGGAGTCGAACGGGTCCTCGTCGGTCTCCTCCTCCAGCCCCGCGACATCCTGGCTGCGCCTGCCCTCGAGGGTGCTCCGCTTTCCGGGCAGCTGGGTGTCCTTGCCCGAGGAGGTGGGCGAGTCGGCCGGCTTCTGCTGCCCCCTCTTGTCCTGCTGCTTCAACTGCCGTCCGGCCACGGCCGCTTCGGCCGCCTCCGGCCGGTTCTTCGCCGCGGACTCCTCCTTGCTCGCGGCGGGTGTGTCCTGCCGCTCGGTCTGCTCCTGGCCGCCCGCGTCCGAGGATTCCTTGCCCGACGTCGCGCCGGCGGACCCGCTGCCACTCTGCTGTCCACCGGCTGACCCGGAGGGCGACGGGGTGGACGAGGACCGTTCCGCGCGTGCGGGAGCAGTGGTTCCATCGGACGAGGGAGCCGCGGAGTGCCCGGAACCCGAGCCGGGTCTCCGTACGGGCGACGGCCTGCGTCCCTTCTCGCCCGGTGCCTTTCCGCCCTGCGGTGTGGTCCCTTGCTCCGGAGTGCCGCCGTTCTGCGGCGTGCTGCCGGGCGCGCCCTCGTCGGTGGTCTGTTCCTTCTCGGGCCCGGGTGCCAGGCCCGGTCGTTCCTCCTCGGCCCGCTGTTCCTCGGTCCTCCGTGCCTCGTTCTCGCGCTCGGTGCGGACTTCCTCGGCCGTGTCCGGCTCGATCCGCGGGGCGTCCTGTGCGCTGAGTCCGAGACCGTCCTCGGCGAAGTCGTCGTACGCCTCGATCTCGTCGACGAGGTCCAGGACCCGGTCGTGCTCCGGGCCGAGCAGCCGGTTCTCCAGCCGCACCAGGACTCCGTCGAGCAACTCCTGCGGGAGACGCGCCAACTGCTTGCGGGCGCGCTGGGACAGGTCTTCGGGGTCGCCGCGCAGGGAGCGGACGAGGGAGTTGGCCAGGCGGTCGACGAGGGTGGCCGGGTCGATGGCCTCGGAGCGCATCCGGTCGGCGTCGACGGTGGCGTAGCGGAGCCAGCCGGGGGTGGCCTGGCCCTGGTCGACGTCGGCCGTCTTGGGGCCGGGGGCCTCCGGGTCACGGACGAGGTCCTGGGCCGCGCCCTCGGCCTCACGCTCGATGGCCTGTTGCGGCATGCTCACCGAGCCCAATTCGCGGCCGGCGCGCAGGGTGCCGAGGCCGTGGGGGTTCTGGACGGTGTGGAGGAGTTCGTGGGCGAGGAGGCGGCGGCCCTCCAGGGTGCCGGGCTTGAACGCGCCCTCGCGGAAGAGGATGTCCTGGCCGACGGCGACCGCGTCGGCGCCGAGGAGCTCGGTGAGCTGCCCGGCGTCGCGGTCGGTGTGCAGGCGGACGCGGCTCAGGTCGTGGCCGAGCTGCTCCTCCAGCTCGCGGCGCACGCCCGGGTCGAGGGGCTGGCCGGCGCCGCTGACGATGTCCTTCGGCTCCGGGGTACGGGACTTGGCGGCGCGTTCCTTGCGCTTGCGGCGGCGCGTCTCGGCCGCCGCTTGCTCGGCGTGGGCGTCCTGGGCCCGGGAGTTGCTCACCGGGTCACCTCCCCGTGGCCGCTGAGTCCTTGGTGGACGGCGCGGGCCAGTTCCTGGCCCAGGCGGCGGGCGGAGAGGCCGGCGGGGAGCGGCGGCAGGCCGGAGAGGGCGTCGGCGCGCAGGGCGCCGTCGGCGGCCAGCGGGACGCCGTGGGTGTGGATCAGCCGGGTCAGCTCGTGCTCGAAGGCGGCCGAGACGCGGTCCGCGTCCACGCGGAAGCCGTGGAGGGCGAGTTCGCCGATCTCCACCCGGATCTCCCGGGGCTCCCGGGGCTCCCGCGGCTCGCGGGGCTCGCGGGGCTCCTTGTGGTTTCCCCCGTTCAGACCCATCCCCGTACCTCCCCCGGTGTCAGGGACCGCTCCAGCTTCTGGTACTCCGTGCGGGCCGCCGCCAGCATGTGGCGCATCTGCAGCCGGTCGCCCTCCTCGGCGGCGAGGAACGCGCCGGACAGGGCGATGTTGCGGATCGAGCCGCCCGCCACGGTGAGCTGGGCGAGCAGGTCCGGGTCGATGCCCTTCACCGGGGTCCGGCTCGGGATCACCCGGCGCCAGATCTCGGCGCGCTCGTGCTCGGCCGGGAAGGGGAAGTCGACGACGAAGCGGATGCGGCGCAGGAAGGCGGTGTCCAGGGCCTGCTTCATGTTGGTGGTGAGGACGGCCAGCCCCCGGTAGGCCTCCATGCGCATCAGCAGGTAGCTGACTTCGAGGTTGGCGTAGCGGTCGTGGCTGTCCTTGACCTCGCTGCGCTTGCCGAAGAGGGCGTCGGCCTCGTCGAAGAGGAGCAGCGCGCCGCCGCGTTCGGCGGCGTCGAAGACCCGGCGGAGGTTCTTCTCGGTCTCGCCGATGTACTTGCTGACCACCTGGGAGAGGTCGATCACGAAGAGGTCGAGACCGAGTTCCTTGGCCATCACCTCGGCGGCGAGGGTCTTGCCGGTGCCGGAGCCGCCCGCGAACATCGCGGTGACGCCCAGGCCGCGGCGCAGGGTTCCCGCGAAGCCCCACTCCTGGTGGACGATGGCGCGCTGCCGCACGTGCGCGACGATCTCGCGCAGCACGCTCAACTGCCGCTCATGCAGCACCAGGTCGTGCCAGCCGGCCTGCGGCTCGATACGGCGGCCCAACTGGTCCATGCCGACCCTGGCCTCCTCCAGACCGGCCTGCCAGGCGAGTCGGGCGGCGTCCGGTTCGTCCTCGTCCGGCAGCCGGCGGCGCACGGCGGTGGCCGCAGAGCGGACGACGTGCGGAGGCAGCTGGAACTGGGCGACCAGGGAGCGGAGTTCGTTCTCGCCGAGATCGGCGACGGGTTGGAAGGCCTGGGCCCACAGTTCGGTCTGCTCGTCGTCGTCGAGGTGCGGGACGGTCACCCGGGCGCCGTGCGCCCGCTCCGTGCGCAGCGGGTCCTCGCTCGACACGACGACCGGTACGGCGGCCCCGGCCAGGAAGGCCTCGGCCGCCGCCCGCTGGTCGCGGTCCAGCTCGCCGGACTCCACCAGGAGTGCGGCGGGCAGCAGGATGGCCTCGCGCTGCCAGAGGCGGGCCAGCCGGTCCCGTTCGGCGGGGTCGGTGGGGACGTCCTCGGCGCCCATCGCGTAGAGGCCGAGTCCGGAACGGGCGGCCGCGGCGGCCGCAATGTCGGCCCGGCTGCGCAGGTCGCCGCCGGTCACCTCGACCAGCAGGGGAGCGTCCGGGGCCGTCGCCGTGCTCCATCCCTCGGCGACGCGGCTCGCGGCCAGGTCGTACGACGGCGGGAGCTGCTCCGGCACCGGGACGCGGCGCAGCCGGCCGTGCAGGCGGGTGTCGAGGTAGGGGGAGCCGAGGAGGAAGTGCAGGATGCGCTCGTCCAGGCGCAGCCGGGAGGTCGTCAGGCGGGACTCGTCGTCCGTCTCGACGATCCGCCAGCGCCGCAGCGGCGCCACGGGCGTCAGCGCGCTCCAGTGCGGCTCGGCGAGGGCGGCCAGGGCGAGGGAGAAGGTCGGGTACGCCCGCTGCGGGTCGCCGCAGGCGGCGGCGCAGCGCGCCGCGGTGGTGGGGTCGAGTTCGTCGGCGGCGGTGAGGAGGATCAGGTCGCGCTCGAAGGAGGTGAGGCCGAAGCAGCTGACCAGGGCGTCGAGCGGGGCGGTGCCGGGGGCCGCCACCGGGGCCGGCCGGGCGGAGGCGGCGGTGTCCGGTGCGGGCTCCTCGTCGGGGGCCGCCGCGTCGGAGGCCTGGCGGGCGCGTGCGGCGTGGGCGTCGACGCGGGACAGGACACGGCGGATCTCCGCGGTCAGTGTCGCTTCGACGGCGGTCGCGGCGGTGGGTGCGTCGTCCCCGCCGGTCCCAGCCGAACTGCCCGCCGCACGCGGCCTGTTGACTGCCATGTCCTCACCTGCCCCCGTCGGTCTTCGTGCGTGTCGGTTCGTCGTGCGCGTCAGTTCGCGGTGTCGTCGGACTCGCCGGCCGTGTCCGCCGCACCCGTGGTGCCCGTGGCACCGTCCGTCTTCGCGGACCGGCCGCCCTGTGCCGCCTTGCGGCCCCGCGCCGGAGTTCTGGCAGCGGTCCTGGCGGGTGCCTTGGCGCTTGTCTTCGTGGGTGCTTTCGCCGGCGTCCGGGCGATGGCGGTCTTCGCCGGGGCCCGGACGGCCGTCTTCGCGGCGGTCCCGGCGGTCCCGTTCGCAGCGGCCTCGGTGACGGGCCCGGTGGCGGGCACGGACTCCTCGCCCCCCTCCGCCGGGCCGCTGCCGTCCAGCACCGGCGGCACCGGCGCTCCCGGCGCGCCGAACGGCAGCACCCGCACCTCGGGCCGCTCGACCGGCTTCGCCGCCATCGGCGTTCCGCGGCCGTCGATGAAGACCAGGGACGCCTGGTAGACCACCGACAGCGCGTACGGCGTCTGGTGGAGCATGCCCCACAGCTTCGACGTCTCGTCGATGTCCATCACCGTGGGCGAGAAGCGCACCCGCTGGGCGGCCTCGACCAGGTCGCTGTCCGCCAGGTACGGGTCCTCCTCGGCAGCCTGCTCGATCATGTTCTTCGGCAGGACCGGGATCTCGTGCAGGGTGCGGACCACCGAGCCGATGAGGCGCTGCCCGACCAGGTACGTCTCGTTGCCGTAGGCGCTGATCAGGAAGTGCAGGTCCAGCGCGGCAGCGGGCCGCTTGACCAGGGAGCCGCCGGGTGACCGGGTCGGCAGGTCGTTGTGGCGCATCGAGGTGTTGGGCGTGACCTGGTACAGGAACACGTTGAGGGTGGGCTGGTCCGGCGGCTCGGCCGGCGGCTTGCGCGGCTCGACCTGTACGGCCTCGCCGAACTCCGGGCCCACGTTGGACGCGAGCAGCAGGCAGAGGGCCCGGGTGACATGGGCGATGGCGAGTGCGTTGCTCATGGAGTCGCTTCCTCGGTTCCTCGGTCCGTGGTTCCTCGGTCCGTCATGTCACTCCCGCCCTCGTGCCAGGTACTCCTCGAGGCTCAGAGCCGTGCCGGGCCGCTCCGGCGCGGGTCTGCGCTGCCGTCCGGCCCCGGAGAGGGCGGGCCCGGCCGTCACCTCCAGGCGCCCGATCTGCACCTGCACCACCTGCTCCGGAGCCCGGGACGGCCGCCGCGCGGCGGCCTGCCGAACGGCCTCCCGCGCCGCCGCCGTGTCCTCGGCACTGGGGCGTCCGGCGGGCGGCGCCACGGCCCGCACCGCCGCCCGGTCCGATGCTGGTCTCGGCGTGGAGGCCGTGTTCCGGGCGGCACCACGGTCCGGCGACACCCCGCCCGCCGGTCGCCGTCCGGCCTCCGGGGCCGGCCTCGGCCCCGGCACCACCGGGGCGGCGGGGCGCAGCAGCGGCGCCTCGGGCAGGGGCCTCGGCTCCGGCCGGGGCGCGGGCTCCGGCCGTTCGCGTTCGGTGCGGACGACGGTCCGCTCCCGCTCCGTGTGCGGGCGGGGGGCGGGCGCCGCCGGGCGTGGCGCCTCACCCTCCCGTGCCGGTGACGGCGTGCTGGAGGGCCACAGCAGACCGGTGTCGTCGTCGGCCTCCGCGGCCGTTTCCCGTACCGCCTCGACCCGCTCGAACGGGCCCGGCAGCCGGGGGCGTACCCGTGCCACCCCGGGGCGCGGGCCCGCGGCGGCCGGGGCGTGGCGGGCGATCAGCCGGTCGAGGAAGTCCGCGGCCGGTGCTCCTTCGACGTCAGACATCCACACACAACTCCAGGTAGTAGCGGCGCCGCAGCGGGCTGAGCGCCAGGATCTCCGGTTCGCTCCAGCCGTAGGACGTGGCGAGCAGATGGACGTCGAGCAGCAGATCCCTCGCCCAGGCGTCCAGTTCGGTCCAGAGGTAGGAGGCGATGTCGAGTTCGGCGCGGGTCGCCGCGTCGCACTCGGGGCAGTTGACGTTGAGCGTGACGTCGGCGCCCGGGTCGGCGGCCTCGGCCGCCTCGGCGATCCGGCGCTGCACGGAGGCCGGCAGGCTCCGGGCGGGCACGGCCGCTCCGTCGTGCAGCGCCCGCACCACACACCGTTCCAGCAGGGCGGCACGCGGGTCCGCCGCCCGAGCGGCCGCCGTCAGGTCGGCGGGCCCGGGCAGCCGGAACTCCACGTCCCAGCCGTCCTCCCTGACACGTATCAGCGAGGGGTCCACCGAGCGGTCCGTCGAGGGGTCCACCGGGCGGTCGGCGGAGCCGGAGCCGCCCAGCGAGCGCGCGAAGTCGCCCGCGTCCAGGTCGAACTCCATCTCCGACCCGCACGCCGCGCACTCCAGCCGCACCTGCATGCGGTCCCCGAACAGGGCGCGGCGCAGCGCGAACAGGTCGGCCTCGCGCTCACCGACCGGCAGCACCGGCAGTACCGCCGCGTCGGCGTCCGGCCGCGCGGTGCGGTGCAGCAGCGCGGCACGCCCCGCCGGCGCCACCGCCAGGCCCGCCTCCCAGGCCGCCAGCAGCCCGGCCGCCCCCGTGATCCCCATGACGTCGTCCCCCTGAACGATGAACCGCCTGACCGCTAGGCCGGGTTGAGGAACGAGGGCTCCTGAGGCTCGGGCACCTCGTAGTCCCGCTCCCACCCCTCGCACTCGAGCTTCAGCGACTGGATGGCCACCGCGTTGGCGTTGGCGTCGAGTTCGCCGAGGACCTGGTACTCGCTCGGCCAGGTCCGGTACAGCTTGTGCGAGACGGCGACCTGTCCGGCCTCGTTGAGGACCTGGATCACTATGTCCTTGCGGAAGTCGGCGAGGGACACCTCGGAGCCGAGACCCGCGCCGATCTGCCAGACCTTGTTGGCCCAGCGGTCGAACTCGGGGTCGTGGGTGACTCCGCGCTCCAGGGTGATGCCCTCGAACTCGGAGCGGCCCGGCGACTTGCGCGGGGAGGAGGGGTCGCCGCCGTGACGGTGCTTGACGACCTCGGTGGTCCGCTTCAGCGGACTGATCTTGCTGATGCCGGCGACCGTCCGACCGTCCCACAGGACAAGGAACTTGAAGTTCTTGTAGGGGTCGAAGCGGTGCGCGTTGACCGTGAACTCAGCCATCGGATTCTCGAATCTCCACGATTGGCGGCGCGGCGCTAGAGCGCGAAGTCGCCGGACGTCTGCTGGATCCTGACGATCACGAACTCCGCCGGCCGGACCGGGGCGAAGCCGACGAGGACGTTCACGACACCGTTCTCGACGTCCTCGGCGGTCGTCGTGTCGCTGTCGCACTTGACGAAGTACGCCTCGCGCGGGGTGCCGCCCTTGAAGGCGCCCTGGCGGAAGAGGGTGTGCAGCCACGAGGAGGCGGCGAGACGGACCTGCTGCCAGAGGTTCTCGTCGTTAGGCTCGAACACCACCCACTGCAGCCCGCGCTGCAGGCTCTCCTCAATGTGCAGTGCGAGACGCCGCACCGGCACGTACGCCCACTCGCTGTCGAGCGCGTCCGAGCCCGCGAGGGTGCGCGCGCCCCAGACGACCGGCCCGGCCACCGGGAAGGTGCGCAGGCAGTTCACGCCGAGCGGGTTGAGCAGCCCGGCCTCGCGGTCCGTGAGGTCGACGGTGAGCGAGCGCACGCCCGCGAGTCGCGCCTCGGTCCCCGCCGGGGCCTTCCACACGCCGCGCTCGGCGTCGGTGCGGGCGATGACGCCGGCCACCGCCGCGGAGGGCGGGAAGGAACGCAGCCGTCCCGTGAGCGGGTCGGTGAGCCGCACGTGCGGGAAGTACAGGGCCGCGTGGTCGCCACGCACGGCATCGAACGCGGCCAGCCCGGCGCGGGCGGCGTCGACGCCGGTCCAGGAGCTCGGCGCGTCGGCCAGCAGGAAGATCCGCCGCTCCCGGCACAGCAGCTGGGCCGCGGAGAGGACCGTGAGGGCTTCCTCGGTCTTCTCGTACGCCGCGAGCTCCGGGAGCACGAGGAGGTTGACGTCGGCGACGTCGCGCAGGGCCTGGATGCCGGTCCGGCCGGCCTCGCTGCCGATCAGGTCGCGCGGGCCGGGCGCCGCTCCGTCCTCACCCGAGTCCAGCGGGAACACCGGCGGGTTGACCGAAGCCTCCAGGCCGAGGTCGTTGGCGCACTGGCCGAGGAAGCGCACGACGTCGTCGGGGTCGGTGGATCCGGCGACGACCTGGATCCGGCGACCGAAGGCGGTGACCTCGGCCCCCGCATAGGCGTGGCGTCCGGGGGCGTCGGGCAGGGCGCGCAGCTTGCGCTCGAGGAGCAGCGCCAGCTCGGCCACGCTGCACGGTGCCTCGCCGTCGCGGTCCGGGTCGTGGAGCCGGAACTCGTGCTCCACCTTGCCGATCTTGACGGTCAGGTCCACGGCCAGGTCCGGGAGCTCGTCGCCGAACGGCTTGGAGACGGTGCCGGACGGGTCGGGCCGGCCCTCGCCGACGACCTCGACCCGGACGAGCCGCGACCCCGCACCGATCACGTGCGGTGCGTACCGGTCGTGCGAGGCGTCCATCGACAGGCCGGTGAAGGTCTCGCGGGCCCGGCCCCTGGCGTCGAGGACCCGCAGGTCGAAGGTCTCGTCGGGGCACGGGGTGTCGTGGTCGACGGCGATGCGCAGGCCGTTGCCCCACTCGCCGGGCTCCGCGGCGCGCACCTCGAGGACCGGGCCTTCGCTGTGCCTCTCGGTCGAGCCGAGGGTGACACCGGCGGCCTTGCCGCTGCCCGCCCTGGCGACGCGTACGACGACGGCGACGGAGCCGCCGTTGCCGAAGAACTGGTGCACCGCGTGACCGACGGCGCTGTGGAAGCTCAGTCCGCCGAAACGGCGCTCGAACTCGGCGAAGCTGGTGACGCGGACCGGCTCGTTCAGCGGGCCGCGCCGGGTGTGGCCGACGAAGGCGGTCACCGACGTGGTCGGTGTGGAGATCGTGCGGGTGCTGCTGGGAAGCTCTTCGACGTGGACGCCTGGATATGCAGGCCTGGCGGCGCTCACCGCACTCATCGGCTTTCCCCCTCCTTGGTCCCTGTTCGGACAGCCCTGGGCACCGGACAAATGCACCAGAAGACGGCGGAGGGAGCATTCCCGTTCCGGGACGCGAAGACGCCACCTATCAGGGCGACGTGACAGCGCGCACCGCATCAGTTTCCCCCGTCGAAACCCCGGGCCTCGCGGTCGCCGGGGCCAAGCAGCGCGCTTGTGACTCCTGATGCCTGCGTTCTCAACCCACCTTGTAGTCACGGTAGTTGAAGCGGCAAGAGGTCTTTTGGTCACTCGACGGGAAAGGGCGAGGAGGGGCGTCCGGGCGTTCGGACGTTTCGTCCGCCCGATTGTGCCGGTGATCCACTTCTTTCGGGCGGCACGACTCTCGCACGTCAGTCCGGTGGAGCGGCCGCAGAAGGAAGGGCGCCCCGTGGGGGCGCCCTTCACTAATCGCACACATTTTCACCTGTCCGATTTCCGGGGGTGCGATTCCTCGGACAGGACGGAGGGGTCCCTCCGGTGAAGGACTCCTCCGTTCGGGGGACGGTGCGGACCGCGCGCGGCATGGGCCACATGGTGCGTCCGCGCCGCCCTGTGACTGCTACGCCCTCGCGGCGAGCGCGGCGACCAGGAGGGGGGTGACCTGCTCGACCTGCCAGGGGCGGGCGCCGTGCGCGGCGAGGGCGTCGCCGACCGAGGCGGCGTCGACCGTGCCCGGCGGCGTCCAGCACACCCGCCGCACCGTGTCCGGCGCGATCAGGTTCTCCTGCGGCATCCGCAGTTCCTCCGCCCGCGCCGAGACCGCCGCCCGGGCGGCGGAGAGCCGCGCGGCCGCGGCCGGGTCCTTGTCGGCCCACGCGCGCGGCGGCGGGGGCCCGGCCACCGCCTGCCCCGGCAGCGGCAGCGCGCTCTCCGGCAGGGCCCTGGCCCGGTCCACCGCCGCCTGCCACTGCTCCAGCTGCCGCCGCCCCATCCGGTTGCCGAACCCGCTCAGCGCGGTCAGCGCGTGCACGTTGGCCGGCAGCGCGAGGGCCGCCTCCACGATCGCGGCGTCCCCGAGCACCTTGCCCGGCGAGACGTCACGCCGCCGCGCGATCCGGTCCCGCGCCTCCCACAGCTCGCGCACCACGGCGAGCTGCCGCCGCCGGCGCACCTTGTGCATGCCGGAGGTGCGCCGCCACGGGTCCTTGCGCGGCGCCGGCGGCGGAGCGGAGGCGATGGCGTCGAACTCCTGGAGGGCCCACTCGAGCTTGCCCTGCCGCTCCAGCTCCTTCTCCAGGGCGTCGCGCAGGTCGACCAGGAGCTCCACGTCCAGCGCCGCGTACCGCAGCCAGGGCTCGGGCAGCGGCCGGGTCGACCAGTCCACCGCGGAGTGGCCCTTCTCCAGCACGTAGCCGAGGACGCTCTCGACCATCGCGCCGAGCCCGACCCGCGGGAACCCGGCGAGGCGGCCGGCCAGCTCGGTGTCGAAGATGCGGCCGGGGACCATGCCTATTTCGCGCAGGCACGGCAGGTCCTGGGTGGCGGCGTGCAGCACCCATTCGGCGTCGGCGATCGCCTCGCCCAGCGCGGAGAGGTCGGGGCAGGCCACCGGGTCGACCAGCGCGCTGCCGGCGCCCTCGCGCCGCAGCTGCACGAGGTAGGCGCTCTGCCCGTAGCGGTAACCGGAGGCCCGCTCGGCGTCGACGGCCACCGGGCCGGTGCCGGCGGCGAAGGCGGCGACGACCGCGGCCAGGCCGTCCGCGTCGGCGATCACCGGCGGAATGCCCTCGCGGGGCTCGAGGAGGGGAACCGGCTCCGCCGCCCGGGAAGCAGAAGTCCCGCCGGTTCCGCCGTCGTCCGGAGGGGCGCCTCCGGTGGTTCGCAGTGGGCTGTCTGCTGCGGTGTCATGGGCGTCGGTCACCTGTCAAGGGTATCTGTGTACCGGGCACATGTACCGCGCCCGCCGAGGGAACGTTCCCTCGGCGGGCGCGGCGGTCGTGCGGTCAGTGGATGATTCCGGTGCGCAGGGCCACCGCGACCATTCCGGCCCGGTCCCCGGTGCCCAGCTTGCGGGCGATCCGGGCGAGGTGGCTCTTGACGGTCAGGGCGGACAGCCCCATGGAGACGCCGATCGCCTTGTTCGACTGGCCCTCCGCCACCAGCCGCAGGACCTCGACCTCACGGCCGGAGAGCTCGCGGTAGCCGCCCGGGTGGCTCGGGGCACCCGGGGGGCGGCGGTGCATGCGGTGGGCCACGCCGAGCGGGGCGGCTCCGGGACGGCCCGGCAGGCCGATGTTGGTGCGGGTGCCGGTGACGACGTAGCCCTTGACGCCGCCCGCGAGGGCGTTGCGCACGGCGCCGATGTCGTCGGCGGCGGACAGGGCCAGACCGTTGGGCCAGCCGGCGGCCCGGGTCTCGGACAGGAGGGTCAGGCCGGAACCATCCGGCAGGTGGACGTCGGCGACGCAGATGTCACGGGGGTTGCCGATGCGGGGACGAGCCTCCGCTACGGACGAGGCCTCGATCACGTCGCGCACTCCGAGCGCCCAGAGATGACGGGTCACGGTGGAGCGCACGCGCGGATCGGCCACGACGACCATGGCGGTGGGCTTGTTCGGGCGGTAGGCGACCAGGCTTGAAGGCTGCTCGAGGAGAACGGACACCAGGCCTCCTGGGTGGGGGACGGAGCCGGCTCACGGGGGATGAAGCCGGGACGGACGAACCGTGCTTGCTAGGTCACTGTCTGCTTCGGCACCCGACCCGTCCGCCTTTAGGGAATGATCACGATTTGGTGAGGGGAAATCGGGGCAATTCGGACGCGCGATCGATCATCCGAAGAACGGCGCGAGTCGAACCCTGTCGGCGGGTGGTCACGCGAAGTCGCAAAGTGTCCGTATCGACAAAACCGCAATCACAATGCGGCGCGTGCGCGTGCACGTCGCACGGGGGAGCGGCGCGG
>NZ_LWCC02000094.1 GCF_001642695.1 Streptomyces chilikensis | reverse complement strand
AGGCAGGACGGCGGGCGGCGGCCGGGGGCGGGCGCCGCCCGCCGTCCGGTGCGCTCAGGGGGCCCGGCGGCCGCGGAGGCGGCGCAGCATGCGCGGGTCCTCGAACCCGACGGAGCGCGCCGCGGCGTCGACGGTGGCCCCGTGGCCGATCAGGTGCTCGGCGCGCTCGAGCCGCAGCGCCTGCTGGTAGCGGAGCGGGGTGAGGCCGGTGGCCCGGGTGAAGTGGCGCGACAGGGTGCGTTCGCCGACCCCGACCGCGGCGGCGAGCTCCGGCAGCCGCAGCGGCCGGTCGAAGCGGGCGTCGACGATGTCCTGAGCGCGGTGCACCACGTCGTCGAGGTGGGACCGGTGTCGGAGCATCACGCTGTCCTGCGGCTGGTCGCCGTTGCGGCGCGCGTAGACGACCATCTGCCGCGCCACGCGCGCGGCCACGGCCGGACCGTGGCGGACGGCGACCAGGTGGAGGGCGAGGTCGATGCCGCTGGCGATGCCGGCCGAGGTGATCACCCGGTCGTCGGTGGTGAACAGGACGTCCCGCACCACCACCGCCTTCGGGTGGCGCCGGGCCAGTTCCTCCTGCACGTCGTGGTGAGTGGTGCAGGTGCGGCCGTCGAGCAGACCGGCCCGGCCCAGCGCCTCGGCCCCCGCGCACACGCTGGCCACCGTGCCGCCCCGGGCGTGGTGGGCCCGCAGGGCGTCCAGGACGGTTCCGCCGATGCCGGGGGACCCGGGCCGGCCGGTGGTCCGCCAGCCGGGCACCACGATCAGGTCCCCGGGGCCCAGGGAGGGCCACTCCAGGTCCGCCGCCACCGGCAGGCCCTGCGCGGTGGTGATGCGTGGCTGTTCGGCGACGTAGGACAGGGCGTAGGGGTGCCCGAAGCCGGCGGCGGTGGAGAAGACCTGTGCGGGGCCGGCCAGGTCCAGCAGGTGGACTCCGGGCACCAGGAGGAAGACGACGCGGGTCACGATCGGGTCATCATGCCGGAAGGCCGGCCCCGGCCTCCAGCCGGTCCACCGTGGTGACGGTGGCGAACCGGCCCGCGAGCGCGTACTCGGTCCGCCGGACGACCTCCGCGGCCGGGAGGGTGAGCGGGTCGGCGAGCATCTCGGCGACGCCGCGGCCGGGCGGGGCGTCGCGGTGCGGGATCGGTCCGGTCGCGGTGGCGTCGGTGACGAAGGTGACCCGGTACCCGAGGTCGCTCCCGACGCGGGCGGTGGTCTCGACGCACTGCTCGGTGCGGATGCCGCAGACGGTGAGCTCGTGGACGCCGCGCTCGGTGAGGAGCTGCTGGAGGTTGGTGGTGGTGAAGGCGTTGTGGGAGGTCTTGACGATCAGCGGCTCGCCCTCGGCCGGTTCGAGTCCGGCCATCGGCCGGACCTGGCCGAGGGCGGGATCGAAGGGGCCGCCGCTGCCCGGCTCGCTGTGCAGCACCCACACCACCAGGTCGCCCGCGTGCCGGGCGAGGCGGACGAGACGGTTCACCTTGCCGGCGATCCCGGGGTCGGAGATGGCCTCCCACTGGGGGCCGGCCCGGAAGGACTCCTGGACGTCGATGACGATCAGCGCTCTGTTCATGGGTCCAGCGTCGCCCGGCGGAACCGGCCGGGGACAGGCCGCATCGGGTCCGGCGCCGGACCGATCCGGTCACCCGGTCCTCCTTTGGCGGGGTGCGCCGCCGGAGGAGGACCGGGTGGGGGAGCGCGGGTGCTACTTCACGCCCAGCAGCATCTGGAGCGGGCTGATCGCGAAGTAGGCCAGGAAGAGCGCCGCGGTGCCCCACAGCAGCCAGTGCACCTCGCGGGCACGGCCCAGGCACGCCTTGATGACCACGTAGGCCACGAAGCCGGCGCCGATGCCGTTGGTGATGGAGTAGGTGAACGGCATGACGGTGATCGTGAGGAAGGCGGGGATCGCGACGTCGTACCGGTCCCACTCGATGTGCCGGACCTGGGTCATCATCAGGAAGCCGACCGCGACCAGGGCCGGGGAGGCCGCCTGCATGGGCACCATGGTGAGCAGCGGGGTGAAGAAGAGCGCGAGGGCGAACAGGCCGCCCGTGACCAGGCTTGCGAAACCGGTCCGCGCCCCTTCGCCGACGCCGGCGGCCGACTCCACGTAGGTGGTGGCGGACGAGGAGGAGGCGGCGCCGCCGGCGACGGCCGCGGCGCCGTCGATCAGCAGGACGCGGCTCAAGCCGGGGACCTGGCCCCGCTCGTCGAGCAGACCGGCCTCCGCGGTGACGCCCACGACGGTGCCCATCGTGTCGAAGAAGTCCGACAGGATGAGGGTGAAGATCAGCAGGACCACGGTCAGGACGGTGACCTGGCCGAAGGCGCCGAGCAGGTCGAACTGGCCCAGCAGCCCGAAGTCGGGCGCCGCGACGGGGTTGTCCGGGAGCGCCGGCGTGGTCAGGCCCCAGCTCTTCACGTCCGCCAGCGCGTTGATGACGATGGAGAGCAGCGTCATCAGCACGATGCTGATGAGGATCGCGCCCTTCACCTTGCGGGCGAGCAGGACGATCGTCACCAGGACGCCGAGGCAGAAGACGAGGATCGGCCAGCCGCTGAGCGTGCCGGTGCCGAGCTGGACGGGCACGGTGGTGTTCGCGGCGTCCGGGATGCGGGTGACGAAACCGGCGTCCACGAAGCCGATGAAGGCGATGAACAGGCCGATGCCCACGCTGATCGCCTGCTTGAGGGGCTGCGGGATGGCGTGCATGACCGCCTCGCGCAGACCGGTCATCACCAGCACGCAGATCAGCAGGCCCTCGAGGACGACGAGGCCCATCGCGTCGTCCCAGGCCATCAGCGGGGCGATCTGGAAGGCGACCACGGCGTTGAGGCCGAGGCCCGCGGCGAGGGCGAGCGGAAGGTTGCCGCCGACGCCCATGACGACCGTCATCACGGCCGCCACCAGCGCCGTGGCGGTGGCCAGTTGGGCGGGGTCGAGCTGGTCGCCGAACTTGTCCTTGGCGCTGCCCAGGATGATCGGGTTGAGTACCAGGATGTACGCCATCGTGAAGAAGGTGGCGATTCCGCCGCGAACTTCCCGACCGTAGGTCGAGCCCCGCTCGCTGATGCGGAAGAACCGGTCCAGTCCGCCGCCGGATCCGGCGGGCGGTGCTGCGGGACCGGCTTCTGTTTTGTACATGACGTCTCCTGGGACAAGCGGACAGGGGAGGAGATGCGAGGGCGGCGCCGTCGGCGGCGCGTCACCGCCCGGCGTCACGAACGCCTGTGCGGCGTCTCGCGAGCGGATCATACGCATCCGGTGGACGATCTCAACTCCCCTGTGTATATGCCGGGTTGATCATGAGTGACGGCCTCGTAGGTTGCTACGAACCTCACGGTGATCTATCCCGCCCAACCGGGACACCGGCGACAGTGACCATGGAACAACGCGGCGTGACTGCATAGTCTCCGCCCGTGCATCCACAACTCCCTTTCAACGCACGCGCTGCCCGCACACTGCGCGAGAGGCTCGGGATGGCGCCCGGCCACGTCGCGTACGGAATGCGCGCCTCCTACGGGATGACCTACGTGACGCCCGACCACGTCTCGGCCTGGGAGCGTGGCGTCGCCCTGCCCACCTTGCAGGAACTCACCGCCCTCGCGGGAGCCTTGTGGTGCGCCCCCGGTGACCTCATGGGTGCTCCGCGCACCCTGCGGGAACACCGCCTCGCCCGGGGGATGGCGCCCGAGGACGTCGCCCACGCGATCGGCATGGGCGTCGGCGACTACCTCCGCATGGAGGAGAGCGGGCGGTGGTCGGGGACCGCCTTACAGGCCGCCCAGCTCGGCAGGGCGCTCCAGCTGCCCGTGTCCGCCATGGTCGCCGTCACCGGCCTGGAGGGGCAGCTCGCCGGACTCCTCGTGGAAGCCGTCTCCACCCGGTGGCAGGCGCACATCCGCGCCGTCGCCCGCCTGCTCTCGATGGAGAAGCGCGACCTCCAGGAACCCTTGCGCGTCATGCACGGGGAGTACCAGAACCTCATGGCCAGGACGCTGAGCCGGGCCGGCGGCACCGTCACCTCCGGCGAGGAGGCGAAGGACTACCTCGACGGCATCGTCCAGCGCTTCTGGCAGTGTCTCGAGGGCAAGTGAGGCAACACGCACGCGAACGCCCCCGCCGGCGATCCGGCGGGGGCGCCCGGTGCGTGGCCGCCGGCGGCGGGGGACGCGGCCGGCGGCCGACCGTGGTGGGGGCACGGTCCTGGGGAGCGGGCCGGTCCGCCGGAAGGAGGGGGGCACGGCCTCCCGGCCCGGCGGCCCGACGGGTCCCCTCTCAGGCCCGGGGGCCTGGGATCAGGAGGTCGAGCAGGCGCCCACGGCCGGGGCGGCGTTGCCGCCGTTGACCGTGAAGCTGAAGGTGGTCGACGCACCGGCGGCCAGCGAGCCGTTCCAGCTCTGGTTCTTCACCGTCACCGTGCTGCCGCTGGTGGTGTGGACGCCGTTCCACAGCGCCGTGATGCTCGTCCCGGAGGCCATGGTCAGCGGCACCGTCCACCTGGTGACGGCGGAGCTGCCGGCCTTGACGGTCACCGTGCCGTTGTAGCCGCCGGACCAGGAGGAGTCCGTCCGGAAGGTGGCGGTGCAGGAACCGGATCCGCCGGGCGGCGGGGTGGTCGGCGGCGGGCTGGTGGGCGGCGGCGTGGTGCTGCCGCCGTTCAGGACGTCGAGGACCGCGGTGTAGGCCGGCTTCTTCTGGTAGTTGCCGTCGAACAGCAGCGGGGTGCCGCTGGAGCGCCAGGAGTACTTGTCGGTCACGCCCCACACGGTGATGCCCGTGCAACGGCTCACCGCGAGGCAGCCCTTGACGACCTTCTCGTAGTTGGCCGCCTGCTCCGAGCCCGACCCCTCGATGTCCAGCTCGGTGATCTGGATGTCGACGCCGAGGGCGGCGAAGCGCTCCAGGTTCTGCTGGAAGTCCGCCGTCACCGGCGAGTTGGAGTTGAAGTGGCCCTGGAAGCCCACGCAGTCGATCGGGACGCCCCGCGCCTTGAAGTCCTTGACCATGTTGTACACGGCCGTCGACTTCGCGTTGATGCCGTCGGTGTTGTAGTCGTTGTAGCAGAGCTTGGCCGCCGGGTCGACGGAGCGCGCGATCCTGAACGCCTCCTCGATGTACCCGGCGCCGAGCTTGTCCTGGAACGGCGAGTTGCGCCGGGCGCCGCTGGTGCCGTCCTGGAAGGCCTCGTTCACCACGTCCCAGGCCGCGATCTGGCCCTTCCAGTGGGTCATCACCTCGGTGATGTGGGTGGTCATCGCCTTGCGGAGCTCGTCGGCGCCCAGCGAGCCGACCCAGCTGGGGAGCTGGGAGTGCCAGACCAGCGTGTGACCGCGGACCTGCATGTTGCGGGCCTTGGCGTGGTTCACGATCTTGTCGGCGTTGGTGAAGTTGAAGCTGCCGCGGCTCGGCTCGAGCGCGTCCCACTTCATCTCGTTCTCCGGCGTCACCGAGTTGAACTCGGTGTTCAGCACGTTGACGTAGTCCGTCTCGGCGAGCCGGTTGTTGGCGACGGCCGTGCCGAAGTACCGGCCCTGCTGGGCCGCGGCCGCGCCGAGGGTGCCGGCCGCCTCGGCGGTGCCGGCCATGGCCACCATTCCGCCCACGGCCATCGCGCCCGCCGTCCCGAGGACGACCGCCTTCCGCATGGCTGTCCGCCACAGGACTTGCATACCCATCGTCTTGCGACCCTTCCGCTGTGGGGTGGTCAGGATCGTGCAGGCAACGGTCGGTTTGGACGGCGCCCCGGCCGAAACTTTCGACGTACTCCCTTCGGCCGTGGGCGCCGTTTACCGCTGCGAGCCGAGAAATTAGCGAACCGGAGGGGAAGCTGCGCCCCCTGGGGCAATTTTTGTTACGAAACTTCCCCGAAACTTTCGTCTACCGAGGAGCGGAAGTGTGCCCCGTCAACGGGGAGGGGGCGCTGGGGCAGGGGGTGGAGTTCGCGTCGCCGCACGGGAGGTGGGCCCGGTCCGTGCGGGACGCCTGCCGCACCGGTCGGCACGTCGGGTTCTGCCGCACGGTCGGCCTCTCCCGTGGGGGACGGGAGTCACTGGGAGCGCTCCCATCCAGAGTTTGCGTACATGTCAACGGGAGGGCAACGCTCGATTGCGCCAGTGTTTCCCTGGGGTGTCGCGCCGTGCCCGGCGGGCGTACGGGTGTCCGCGACCCGCGTGACGAGGGATGTCGGCCGTCCGGCGGCGGGACCTTCGGGGCGCCGCTTCTTGGCGGATCCTCAGCCTTGACGCGAGCCCTCCGGACTGGATGTATGGGAGCGCTCCCAAGCGTGTTCCCGGACGTGCTCCCCCGCGCGTTCCCGAGCACGCGTTCCACCGGATCGCGCCCCCGGGCGCGAGCCCTGCCCGCCCTTTCCGCGCACCCCCGTTCCCGGCGTCCGGACACAGCCGGCGCCGGCCCGCAGGAGGCAGAGTGAGAACCGTACGCGTATCAGGACGACGGCCCGTCGCGGCCGTGACCGCCGCACTGGCCACGCTCGCAGGGCTGCTCGCCCTGAGCGCCGCCCCGGCGCAGGCCCGGTCGGCCGCCCCGGCCGGACTCCGGGTCACCGACGGCCGCGTCGTCGAGAGCAACGGCAACGACTTCGTGATGCGCGGCGTCAACCACGCGCACACCTGGTACCAGGGTGAGACCCAGTCGTTCGCCGACATCAAGGCGCTGGGCGCCAACACCGTCCGCGTGGTCCTCGCCGACGGCCACCGCTGGGCCGCCAACAGCGCCCAGGACGTCGCCGCCGTGGTCGACCGGTGCAAGGCCAACAAACTGATCTGCGTCCTCGAAGTGCACGACACCACCGGGTACGGCGAGGAGTCCGCGGCGGGCACGCTGGACCAGGCCGCGAATTACTGGATCGGCCTCAAGGGTGTTCTCGCGGGCCAGGAAGACTACGTTGTCATCAACATCGGCAACGAGCCGTACGGCAACAACAACTACGCCGCCTGGACGGACGCCACCAAGAACGCGATCGTCAAGCTGCGCGGCGCGGGCTTCCGGCACGCGCTGATGGTGGACGCCCCCAACTGGGGGCAGGACTGGTCCGGGACGATGCGTGACAACGCTGTCTCCGTGTTCGCCGCCGACCCCGACCGCAACACCATCTTCTCCGTCCACATGTACGGCGTGTACGACACCGCCGCCGAGGTGCAGAGCTACCTCGACCACTTCGTCACCAACGACCTGCCCATCGTGGTCGGCGAGTTCGGCAACGACCACAGCGACGGCAACCCGGACGAGGACGCCATCATGGCGACCGCCCAGTCCCTGGGCATCGGTTACCTCGGCTGGTCCTGGAGCGGCAACGGCGGCGGCGTCGAGTACCTGGACATGGTGAACGACTTCGACGCGAGCTCGCTCAGCGCCTGGGGCACCCGCTTCTTCAAGGGCGCCGACGGCATCGCCCAGACCTCCCGCGAGGCCACGGTCTACTCCGGCGGCTCCGGCGGCGACACCCAGGCGCCCACCGCTCCCGGCGCGCCCAGGTCCTCGGCCGTCACCTCCGGCTCGGTCACCCTGACCTGGACCGCGGCGACCGACGACGTCGGCGTCACCGGCTACGAGGTCGTCCGGGTGAACGGTTCCTCGCAGACCGTCGTCGCCTCCTCCTCCACCACGTCCGCCACGGTGACCGGCCTCTCCGCGGGCACCGCCTACACCTTCGCGGTCCGGGCCCGTGACGCGGCCGGCAACCGCTCGCCGAACTCCGCCACCGTGCAGGTCACCACGTCCCCGGGCGGCGGCACCCCGGCCGGCAGCTGCGCGGTGGGCTACAAGGTGGTCAACCAGTGGTCGGGCGGCTTCCAGGGTGAGATCGTCCTGCGCAACACCGGCACCGCGCCGGTCAGCAACTGGAAGCTCGCCTTCTCCTACGCCGACGGGCAGAGGATCAGCAACATGTGGGGAGGCACCGCCACCCAGTCGGGCGTCGCGGTGACCGTCGCCCCCGCCTCGTACACCTCCACCATCCCCGCGGGCGGGTCCGTCACGCTGGGATTCCTCGCCGACAAGGGCGCCACCAACACGGCTCCCGCCCGGTTCACCCTCGACGGGGCGGCCTGCGCGGCCCTGTGATCCGTGCGCGCGGCCCGCTCCCCGGGACCCCGGGGAGCGGGCCGCGCCGCCGGTACCGCCCACCCGGGCCCGTGATGGGGGTCGGATCCGACTGGGGATTGGCCAATTCAGCCAAGTTGCATGTGAGTTGACCATGAAGCGGATGAACCGACCGCGAGCGCTGTGTAGTTTGCGGAGCTGCACCGGAATCCCCGCACCCGGACGCCCGGACGCCCGGACACACGAGATCCCTGAGGCCCCGTCCATGAACGAGATACCGGAGCCGGCCCTCGGCGGCCCGGCCGCCGAGATGGTGCCGGCACCGGCCCCGGGGAGCGGCATCTGGCGCTCCGGACGCGAACGCGCCCGGCCGCGGCCCGGGACGGACGGCCTGCCGGCCGCCCCCTCCACCTCCCCGACTGGAGCCGGAACATGACCACCGCCCCCGTCCGCGTGCCCATCGACCCGTTCGGCTCCGACATCGTCGCGGAGAGCGCGCGGCTGCGGGCCCTGGGACCGGTCGTCCCCGTGGAACTGCCCGGGGGGATCCCGGCCTGGGCGCCCACCGGGTACGGCGCCCTGCGGACCCTGATCCTCGATCCGCGGGTCAGCAAGGACCCGCGCAAGCACTGGCGGTTGTGGCCGGAGGCCGGCGCCCGCCCGGAGTGGGCGTGGGTGCTGGGCTGGATCGGCGTGGTCAACATGCTCTCCACCTACGGCGCCGACCACACCCGGCTGCGCCGCCTGGTCGCGCCCAGCTTCACCGCCCGGCGCACCGAGGCGTTGCGCGGCCGGGTCGAGGCCGTCGCGGCGGAACTCCTCGACAGGATGGAGGAGGCGGGCGGGGACGGCGCCGTCGTCGACCTCAAGGAGGCGTTCGCCCACCCGCTGCCCATGCGGATCATCTGCGAGCTGTTCGGCGTGCCCGGCCACCTCCGGCAGGGCGTGGTCGAGCTGGTCGCGGCCATCATGGACACCACCGACCGGAGCACCGGGCACGCGGCCTTCGTGCAGCGGCGGATCGGCACGGTGATCCCCGCGCTGATGGCCCACCGCACCGGGAACCCGGGCGACGACCTCACCACGGAGCTGCTCCGGGTCCGTGACGAGGAGGGCGGCAGGCTCAGCCGGGAGGAGTTGATGTTCACGCTCCTGCTGGTCATCGGCGCCGGCTTCGAGACGACGGTGAACCTGATCGCCAACGCGGTGGTCGAACTGCTGAACCACCCCGAGCAGCTCGCCGCGGTCCGCTCCGGAGAGCTCGACTGGGACCAGGTCATCGACGAGGTGCTGCGCGCCAGGCCCTCCATCGCCTCCCTCCCCCTCCGGTTCGCCGTCTCCGACGTCACCGTGGACGGCGTCACCATCCCCGCCGGCGACGCGATCCTCACCACCTTCGGCGCGGCCGGCTCCGACCCGGCGCGCTACGGGGAGACCGCCGACGCCTTCGACGCCGCGCGCGCCGCCGACGACCACCTCTCCTTCGGCATCGGGGTCCACCGCTGCATCGGCGCCCCGCTGGCCCGCATGGAGGCCCGCACCGCTCTCTCCGCCCTCTTCGACCGCTTCCCCGGCCTGACCGCGGACTTCACGGCCGGCGACCTGAGGCAGGTCCCGTCCTTCATCGCCTACGGCTGGCAGACGGTCCCGGTCCGGCTGGCCGGCTGACGTACCGGCGGGCCCGGGACGGCTCCGCGATCCGCGCTTAGGCGACGGGACGAACGGAAAGAATGCATCCCGAACGGATATCCGGCCGATCATGCGAGGGAGGTCCCGCCGTGGCGCTGCCGGACATGGCGCTGCCCCTGTACCTGCGCCCCCGGCTGGAACCGCCGCTCAGTGCCCTGCTGGACGAAGCGGCGCTGCTGCACTCCCTGGTCGACGCGCTCGGTTCCCCGCTGAACGTGCTCCTGCCCGAGCGCATCGCGGAGAACGCCCGCCGCTTCCGTGAGGTCTACCGGAAGCACCGCCTGGCCGGACAGGTCTACTTCGCCCACAAGGCGAACGGCTCCGACTGCCTGGTGCGGGCGCTCGCGGCGGCGGATCCCTCCGTGGCCGGCGTGGACGTCGCCTCGCTGGGCGAGTTGCGGCACGCCCTGGCATCCGGCCTCGGCCCCGGCCGCCTCCTGGCCACCGGACCCAAGGACCCCGAGTTCCTGTGGCTCGCCGCCCGCACGGGGACACGCGTGCACCTCGACTCGCCCGGAGAACTCGAGCAACTGGCGCGCCTGGTGCGGAAGTACTCCCTGCCCCGCATCGACGTGCTGCTGCGACTCTCGGAGTTCACCCCGGCGGCCGGGTCGGGCGGCGTGCGGCTGCTGTCCCGGCGCAGCCGCTTCGGCACCCCCCTCCGCGAGCTGGAGAAGGCCCTGGACCTCGTGGAACGCAACGAGGACGCGGTGGAACTGACCGGCGTCGGATACCACCTGGACACCACCGGCGTCGAGGAGAAGGCCCTGGCGCTGGAGAGCTGCGTCCGGGCGATGGACCTCTGCCGCGCCCGCGGGCTGAACCCGCGCTCCGTCGACATCGGCGGCGGCTTCGGGATCGGCTACGTGGAGGACGCCGGCGAGTGGGAGCGCTGGACCACCGAACTCGGCCAGGCGGTCCTGGGCAACCGGCCCGCCCTGACCTGGCGGGGCCACGGCTACGGCCTGCGCAACGAGGGCGGCACCCTGCGCGGGGCGCCCGCCCTCTACCCGGCGCACCGCGCGTCCGCGGGCCCGGCGTACCTCGACGAACTGCTCAGCCACCCGGGCCCGTCCACCGGCCGCCCCCTCGGCACCCTCCTCCTGGAGCACCTCCACGACCTCGACTGCGAACCGGGCCGCGCGCTGGCGGACCAGTGCGGGCTCTCCCTGGCCAGGGTGCTGGAGGTCCGCCACGATTCCGGGGACGTCCTGGTGCGCCTCGCGATGAACGCCGGGGACGTCGGGCTGGAGGAGCACGGCGTCCTCGTCGACCCCGTCCTCCTCCCCGGGAGGTCCGGCCGGGCGCCCGCGGAGGAGGGGGGCCCGGAAGGAGGGGCCGGGGTGTTCCTGATGGGCAACCTCTGTCTGGAGGCCGACCTGATCACCCGTCGCAAGGTCTTCCTGCCCCGGCTGCCGCGCCCCGGCGATCTGCTGGCCTTCGCCAACACGGCGGGTTACGCCATGGACTTCCACGCCCACCGGGCGCAACGCCAGCCCGTGGCCCGCACGGTCGCCGTCACCCGTGACGGGGACTCCTGGAAGTGGTGCACGGACGAGCGGTACTGGCCGATCAGCCCGTCGGGAGGGCCCGCGTCATGAGGTACGACAGCATCGTCGAGGCCATCGGCAACACGCCGCTGGTCCGCATCGATCCGGCCGTCCACGGCCTGCGCCACATCGACCTCTACGCCAAGCTCGAGATGCTCAACCCCTTCGGCTCGGTCAAGGACCGGGCCGCCTGGAACATGGCCCGCGACCGGCTGGCCGCGGCCGCCGGACGCGGCGCGACGGTGGTGGAACTGTCCAGCGGGAACACCGCGAAGGCGCTGGCGCTGCTCGCCGGCCTGCACGGCCTGCCGTTCAAGAGCGTGACCAACCGGATGCGCGTCCCCGAGATCAAGGACCTCCTGCTGCTGCTGGGGGCCGAGATCGAGGAACTCCCGGGCCGCAGCGAATGCCTGGACCCGACCGACACCGAGGACCCGCTGACCCGGTTCCACCAGGCCCTGGCCGACGAGGGCGGCGCCTACCTGCACACCGACCAGTACTTCAACCCCCGCAACACCGAGGCGCACGCCACGGGCACCGGACCGGAGATCGTGAAGGACCTCGACGGGCGGGCGCCCGACTGGTTCATCGCCTGCGTCGGGACCGCCGGTTCGTCGACCGGGGTGGCCCGGGCGCTGCGCGAACACGACCCGCGGGTGGGCGTGGTGGGGCTCGTCGCGGACAAGTCGGACTTCATCCCCGGCATCCGCACCCTCGACGAGGTGCACCAGGTCGGCCTGTTCGACCCGGCGACGTACGACACCGTCGAGCCGGTGACCTCCGACGAGGCCATCGACGGCATGCTGACCCTGATCCGCCGCTGCGGCCTGCTCTCCGGGCCGACCGGGGGCGCCGCCTACCACGGCGCCGTCCGCCACCTGCGTCCGCTGGACGCGCGGCTGACCGAGCGGCGCACCGCCGTCTTCATCGTCTGCGACCGGGCCGAGAGCTACCTGAGCTACGTCCGCCAGCGCCGCCCCGAACTCCTCGGCAGGCCCCCGCGGAAGAACTCGGTGGAGACCCTCACCGGCGAGGAGGCGGCCCGGCTCGCGAAGGAGGCCACGGTCGAGGAGGCCCGCCGCCTGCTCTCCGAGGGGGCCCCGCCGCCCCTGGTGGTCGACCTGCGCGGCCCGCACGCGTACGCGGCCCTGCACATCGAGGGCTCCCTGAACATCCCCGACGAGCTCTTCGCCGAACTCGTGCGCGGCGGGCTGCCGTTCGCGCGCAGCCGGCCGGTCCTGCTGGCCTGCCCCGTCGGCGAGCGCTCGGCCCGCTACGCCGCCCTGCTGACCCGCATGGGCCACCCCGGGGTCCGCAGCCTGGCCGGCGGCATCGTCGGCTGGCGGGACTCCGGCGCGCCCCTGGTCCGGGACTGAACCGTGCCGTCCCCCGCACACGAGCCCGGGCACGAGCTGAAGGCCCTGGAATCCTGGCAGCGCGAACTGCGCGAGCAGTTCCCCATCATCACCGGCAACCCGGACCTCGCCTACCTGGACAGCGCGGCCACCGCGCAGAAGCCGCGGGCCGTCCTCGACGCCGTCCACACCTACCTCACCACCACCAACGCCAACGCGGCGCGCGGCTCCTATCCCTGGGCCAACCGCACCACGGACCTCGTGGAGCGCACCAGGGACGTGGTCCGCCACTTCCTGGGGGACCCGGAGGCCGGCCGCCGCGACGCCCGCTCCGGCGTCTGGTTCTGCGGCGGCACCACCGACGGGCTGCGGGCCGTCGCCCGTGACTGGCTGGCCGGCCGGCTGACCGACGGCGACGAGATCCTGGTCCCCGCCGCCGACCACCGGGCCAACCACGAGCCCTGGCTCGAGGTGCGGCGGATCCTCGCCGCCCGGGGCGTCCGCGTCACGGTCCGGGAACTGCCGTACCAGGAGAGCTCCGGCGACTACGACCACCGGGCCTTCCCCGGCGTGGTGGGCCCCCGGACCCGGTTCGTCGCCGCCACCCACGTGCACCACGTCCACGGCGGCGACATGAACGTGCAGCGCATCCGCGAGGCCGTCGGCCCCGACGTGCCGATCTGCCTGGACGCCGCCCAGGGCGTCGGCCACCTGCCCCTCTCGGTGGCCCGCCTGGACGTGGACTTCGTCGTGTTCTCCGGCCACAAGGCACTGGCCCTGCCCGGGGTCGGGGCCGTGTGGTCCCGCAACACGCGCGGCCCGGCCTTCCGTCCGGGAGGATGGCAGGGAACCCCGAACACGGCCGGGATCGCCTCCCTGGAGGCCGCGCTCCGCTGGCTCGACGCCGCGGGCACCGACCGGATCGACCGCTGGACCACCGCCCTCGCGGCCCGGCTGACCGAAGGGCTCCGCCACTGGCCCGCCTACCGGGTCCTCGGCTGCCGGTCCGGGCCGGCGGTCGAGCGGCGCCACGGCATCGTGACCTTCCGCCACCGCGACATCCCCTCCGACGACCTCGGCTTCATCCTCGACAGCCACGGGTTCATGGTGCGGGCCGACACCCTCTGCCAGGCCGGAGCGACCGACGGACAAGGATCGGTCCGGGTCAGCGTGCACGTGTACAACACGGCCGAGGAGATCGACCGCCTGCTGACCGTTCTTGGCGAACTCGCGTGACGCGCCGCGTCCGGCGAAATGGAAACCGTTTGCAGCAGTAGATTGCCCGCAGCCGCGGACACACCGGGGACGCGGCGCTGCGGAAGGGCGAGAACGGTTGCGATGGGCGTGAGCATGTCGACTGCGCGGCGGTGGGTGGAGCGTTGGGAGCTGCAGCAGCAGCGTTACGCGGTCGACCGCGAGACACGGTTCACCGTGGTCACCGACGTGGTGGAGGACGTGGCCGGGGCGCGCGAACGGCCGCTCCTGCTGGACCTGGGCTGCGGCCCGGGCTCCCTGGCCGTCCGCCTCGCGGCACGCCTGCCCCACGCGGAGATCGTCGCCGTGGACATGGACCCGCTGCTCCTGGAACTCGGCCGCACCCACCGTCCGGACGCCGCCCGCTACGTGGACGCCGTGATCGGGGCCGACGGCTGGACGGACGCCCTGGCGCTGGACCGTCCGGTCGACGCCGCCGTCTCCACCACCGCCCTGCACTGCCTGCCGGAACGCGCCCTCACCGCCGTCTACCGCGAACTCGCCCGGAGACTGCGCCCGGGAGGAGCGCTGGTGAACGGGGACCACTTCCCCGCCGAGGACCCGTGGTGCGCGCGCCTCGCCGCCGCCCTGGGGCGGCGGTTCGCGGAGCGGTCCCGCACCGGCGGCCACGACGACTGGGAGTCCTGGTGGCGGGACGCCGCCCTGGAGCAGGAGTTCGCCGGCCTGCTCGAACTGCGGGAACGCCGGCGGACGGAGCTCGGAGGATCCGCGGGCGGGGGGAACGGCCTGGGAGCGGCCCGCCACGCGGCCCTGCTGCGCCGGGCCGGTTTCGCCCGCGCGGGTCTGGTGTGGCAGTACGGGGACAGCGGCGTGCTGGTGGCCCTCAAGGAGTGACACGGCGGACGCCCCGCGGGCTCCGCGGCCCCGGCCGGACGGCGCCGCGCAGGCGCGCCGCCGTCCGGCCCGAAGACCCCGGCGCGGCGAGGACCGGGGCGCCCGCACCCGGGGGCCCG
>NZ_LWCC02000093.1 GCF_001642695.1 Streptomyces chilikensis | reverse complement strand
CCTCGACGGCGTCGACGTCGGCGCCGTCGAGACCGGCGTTGGCGAGTGCGGCGCGGATGACGCGCTGCTGGGCGGGGCCGTTGGGCGCGGTGAGGCCGTTGCTGGCGCCGTCCTGGTTGACGGCGGAGCCACGCACGACCGCGAGGACCTGGTGGCCGTTGCGGCGCGCGTCGGACAGGCGCTCCACGAGGAGCATGCCGACGCCCTCGGACCAGCCGGTGCCGTCCGCGTCGTCCGAGAACGACTTGCAGCGACCGTCGGCGGCCAGACCACCCTGGCGCTGGAAGTCCAGGAAGGCGGTGGGCGTGGCCATGACGGTCACACCGCCCGCCAAGGCCATGTCGCACTCACCGGAGCGCAGCGCCTGCGCCGCCAGGTGCAGGGCGACCAGGGACGAGGAGCACGCCGTGTCCACCGTCACCGCCGGGCCCTCCAGCCCCAGGGTGTAGGCGATGCGGCCGGTGACGACACTGCCCGTGTTTCCGATGCCGAGGAACGCTTCCACGCCCTCGGGAACGGAGTTCGGGGACATCGCGTAGTCGTGGTACATGAGGCCGGCGAAGACGCCGGTGCGGCTCCCGCGCAGGGTGGTGGGCGCGATGCCCGCCTGCTCCATGGCTTCCCAGGAGGTCTCGAGCAGCAGGCGCTGCTGCGGGTCCATCGCCAGCGCCTCACGCGGACTGATTCCGAAGAAGCCGGGGTCGAAGTGACCGGCCTCGTGGAGGAAGCCGCCTTCGAGGGCGAGTTCCTGGTGGTCGGGATCCGTGTCGAGCAGGGCGTTGAGGTCCCAGCCGCGGTTGGTGGGGAAGGTGGAGATGCCGTCGGTGGCGGTGGTGACGAGGTTCCAGAGGTC
>NZ_LWCC02000092.1 GCF_001642695.1 Streptomyces chilikensis | reverse complement strand
TCCGGCCCCGGTGCCGCCGGTCGTGCCCGTGCCGCCGGCGGCGCCGACCGGCGCCGCCGCCCCGGCCGACGGCGGTCGTCCCGGCGGCGGTTTCGCACCGCCGGTCTGACGGACCCGCCCGGCCGGGTGGCGGTGGAAGGCCCCACCGCCCGGCGCGCGTCTACCGGTCGTCGTCCCGGAAGGCCGACGGCGGTGACCGGAGGTCGTCCAGTTCGACGCCGGGCGCGGCGAGCACCACGTCGCCGGCCAGGTGGACGGTGTGCTGCTCCCCGGTGTCCAGGTCGGTGATCCGGTATTCGTCCACCACCAGGGGACCGCTGTCGGTGGTGTGGGTCTCGCTGCCGGTCAGGGCCCAGGTCCGGTCCACCGTCAACGGCGACAGGACCGGGTCGGTGAACGCGACCAGGCGGACCCGGACGGGGGCGCCGGCGAGGCCGGGGCGCAGGAGCCGGGCGGTGGCGACCAGGAAGGCCGGTGAGGTGCCGGTGAAGGCGTGGGCGGGGACGTTGCCCTCGGTGGCGTGTTCGCCCGTGGGGTCGGTGCGGACCCAGGTGACGCCCTCGAGGGCGGCGCCCCGGACCTGCCAGCCGCCGGCGCGCAGTTCCACGCGCAGGGGGCGGCCGAGGTCGTCGAGGGTGACGTCGACCGATCCCCGGTGGTCGCCCTCGGGGGTGAGCAGCCGGGAGACGTAGCGCCAGCCGGTGGGGCCGGGGGCGCACTGGAAGTGCTCCTCGCCCAGCGGGCGGTGGTCGTACGGGTCGTGGAGCAGGTAGCGGCCGGTGGGCATGGAGGTCCTGGTGGTGGGCCGGACGGCGGGCGCGGGGCGGTTCGGGAAGGGGGCAGGCCCCCGCCGCGAGGGCGGGGGCCTGCCGTGAACGTGGTGCCGCGGACCGCCGCTCAGTAGCGGTAGTGGTCCGGCTTGAAGGGGCCTTCGACCTCGACGCCGATGTAGGCGGCCTGCTCGGG
>NZ_LWCC02000091.1 GCF_001642695.1 Streptomyces chilikensis | reverse complement strand
CCGGGGCGGCCGGCCGCCCGGCCGTACACCTCCAGCAGTTCGCCGACCACCGCGTCGATCGAGAAGGCCTCGCCGGCCAGCCTGTGGGCAGCCGCCGAGGCCTTCCCGGCGCTGCGGGGCTCCAGCAGCTCCAGCACCGCGCCGGTGAGTCCGCCCGCCCCCTCCACCACCCGGCCCGCACCGGCCTCGCCGACCGCCGGGGCCAGGCCGTTGGAGCGCGTCACCACGACGGGCGTGCCCACCGACAGCGACTCCAGCACCGACATCGGGAACGGCTCGTCCACCGAGGGCAGCACGTGGACGTGGGCGCGGCGCAGTTCCTCCAGCACCCGGGCGGGGGGCAGCGCGCCCAGGCAGAGGACCCGGCCGGCCAGCCCCAGCTCCTCGATCCGCCGCCGCACGGCGGGCAGTTCGCCCTCGTCGGGGCCGGCGATCACGAACTCCGCGTCCGGATGCCCGCGCAGCACGCCGGGCGCGGCGTCGACGAAGTCCACCGGGCGCTTGCGGGCCTGGAGCCGGGCGGCGTACAGGATCCGCGGCGGTCCGGCGGGCAGCGGGCGCGGTTCCTGGGCGGGCACGCCGTTCACCAGGTGCACCGCGGTCGGCAGCGGGGCGCCCACCACCGCCTCCAGGGCGCGCCGCTCGTGCGCGGTGAGGTGGAGCACCGCCGCCGCGCCGCGCAGCACCCGGCGCACCGCCAGCGCGTCCAGCACCTTGGCGAGCACCCTGCCGCTGGGGTCGACCATGCCGTGGGTCTGCAGCACCAGCGGCACGCCGGCCCGTAGCGCGGCCAGCGCCACCGGCAGGGTGACCAGGTCCCGGGCGAGGTGGACGTGGACCAGGTCCGCGCCGCGCACCAGGCGTCCGGCACCGGCCAGCAGGGCGGGCGAGGTGATCCCGCTGAAGCCGAGCGGCAGCAGGCGGCGGGCCGGGTACAGCCGGGCGGGCACCCCCTCCACCTCGCGCGGCGGTGCGCCGTCGAACCCGTCGGCCAGCGCCAGGAGCCGGGGACGGTGGCCGCGGGCGGCCAGGCCGTGCGCCAGGTTGAGCGCGACCCGGACCGGTCCGCCGAAGGCGCCGGTGGGCGAGTGCAGGGTGACCGCGTGCAGCACGCGCAGCGACGTGCCGGGGGCGCTCACGCGGGTTCCTCCACCGGGCGGCGCCCACCGTCGGCGGTGAGCAGGGTGAGCCCGGGGAGGTCCTGGTGGAGCACGGCGCCCGCGCCGACCACGGCGTGCCGGCCGACCGTCGCGCCGGCCAGCACCGTGGCCCGGGCGGCTATCCAGGCGCCGTCCTCCACGGTGATCGGGGCGTTGCGGTAGCGGAAGTCGGCCGCGCGGTGGTCGTGCGACCCCGTGCAGAGTAGGGCCTCCTGGGACACGCACACGTGGCGGCCGATCGTGACCGGCTCCAGGTTGAGCAGCCAGGCGCCCTCGCCTATCCAGGTGTGGTCGCCGACGGTCAGCTTCCACGGCCAGAGCACCCGGACCCGGTGCCGGATCAGCACGCGTTCGCCCACCGTCGCGCCGAAGGCGCGCAGCAGCGCGACCCGCAGCCGCGGCGGGCACCACCAGGCCATGAAGACCAGGTTCATCACCGCGAACCACAGGGCCTGGACCAGCCTGCCCCGCCCCTTGTCGTAACCGGCCAGGGTGAACGACGAGAGATCGCGCATGTGCCGGGCCCCCTTCCCCCAGGACCGGCGGGAGACCGGCCCCCGCCGGCCTTCCCGGTCCGCCGCGCTCCCCACGCGGCGATCACAGGCTAACGGGTCGTCAGCGGTCACGGCAGGGCCTGTGGACAACCGCGGCCGCATCGTCCACGGGCCGGCCGTGGGACGGGTGGCCGCTCGTAGACTGCGAGCGATCCGGCCGGGGGGCCGGACCGGGGTGGGGGGATGCGATGACCACCGAGCGACCGGTCGCCGGGCCGCGGGGGTCCCTGGCCGAGCAGGCGCGGGACTCCGCAGGTCCGGGCGGCCCCGCCGTCGGGGGCGGCGGCGCGCGCCCGCGTGCGTGGGCCCGGCCGTTCGCGCCGCGCGCGCTGCTGACCACGGCGATGTCGGTGCCGCTGGTGCTGGGCCTGCCGCTGCTGTTGCCGCTGGTGGTGATGAACCAGCCGGGCGGTGGCGTGCGGGACACCGCGTACTGGCTGCAGGCGGGGCTCACCGCGTACTGCGGGACGCGGTTGTGCGCCATGATCCTGGCCCGCCGCCGCAAGCTGCTGCAGGCCACGTTCTGGATGTTCTGCTACATGGCGATGGGGGTGGCCCCGCTTGCGCAGGCGGTGCTGGGCCGGGTGCCGACGCCCGTGGTGGGCCCGCGGGAGGACCTGGTGCTGGCGATCGCGCTGGTGCTGTTCGGCTGCTGCGCCTTCGACCTGGGGGCCCTGCTGGCCCGGTTCCGCCCGCCGTGGCGGCGCCGGGAGGCCGAGGAGGAGCGGGACGACCGCGGCGGGGCCGGCGGGGGCGCGGAGGACGGCCCCGGGGACCGCCCGCGCCTGGTGCACCGGCGCCGCGTGCACCTGCTGACCCTGGCGGCCTTCGCCGCGGCGGCACTGCTGGTGGTGCGCCTGGGCGGACCGGCGGTCTTCTTCTCCAGCCGTCAGGAGATCACCGCCGGCCTGGAGGACGCGGGCCTGTCCGGCAACGGGTCGGAGGCGGGTCAGGCCTTCGTGCGCGGTTTCGGCACGGTGCTGCCGCTGATCGCCCTGCTGGTCCACGTCCGGATGCTGGTCACCTCCCGGCGGGCGCGGCGCAGCTGGTCGACGGTCGCCGTCCTCGTGTCGCTGTGCTGCCTCAACGCGGTGGTCAACAACCCGATATCGAACCCGCGCTACTGGTTCCTGACGGTGATGTTCGCGCTGCTGTTCACGGCCTTCCCGGTGAGCGCGGCGCTCTACCGGATGTCGCTGACGCTGGGCGTGGTGGTGGCGCTGCTGCTGTTCCCCTTCGCCGACGCCTTCCGCTACGAGGAGAACAACACCCGGCCCATCGAGACCACCTCGTTCCTGGAGCCGCTGGCGCTGAAGGACTACGACCAGATCGGGATGTTCGCCAACACGATCACCTACGTCGACTCCGCCGGGCACACCTACGGCAACCAGCTGGCGGGCTGCCTGCTGTTCGCGGTGCCGCGGTCGGTGTGGGAGGGCAAGCCCGTGGACACCGGGGTGATGGTGGGCCAGTGGATGGGCACGCGGAACACCAACCTGTCCTCACCGGTGTGGGCGGAGCTGTATGTCGACTTCGGCGCGGTGGGGATGACGGCCGGGCTGGGCCTCGTCGGGTACGCGGCCGCCCGGTTCGACCGGAGGGTGGCGAGGGCCTCCGCCGGGAGGCGGGGCCATCCGGGGCGGCTGCTGCTGGTCGTCGCCCCGCTGATCGCCGGGTACTCGTTCATCCTGCTGCGCGGGCCGCTGCTCCAGGCCACCGGAAGGGTGGCCATCGCCGCGATGTGCCTGCTGTTCGTCACCACCCGCCACGCCGACCGGGCGGTGCCCTGGGAGGGGCCGGGCGGGCGGCCTAGGAGTCCTTGATCTCCTTGGGGGGCGTGCGCCGCTCGTCGACCGGATCCACCCGGACCAGTTCGCCCCAGACGATGTAGCGGTGCTCGGACGTGTACATCGGGGTGCAGGTGGTCAGCGTGATGAACTTCCCGGGCTTCTTCCGCCCCGAGTCCGCGGGCACCGGATCCAGCACGCCGACGTTGAACTTGGAGGTCTCCGGCAGGATCTCGAAGACCTTGTAGACGTACCACTCGTCCTTGCTCTCGAAGACGATCGGGTCGCCCTCGCGGATCTTGTGGATGCCGTGGAACTTGGCCCCGTGCCCGTCGCGGTGCGCGGCCAGGGAGAAGTTGCCGTCCTTGCCGCTGGTGGGGAGCGCGGCCTCGACCGGGTCGGTGTAGTAGCCGGCCGCGCCGTCGTCGAGCACCTTGGGGTCGGTGCCCTTCTTCACCAGTATCTGGTCGTCCTCCATCGTCGGGACGTGGAGGAAGCCGATGCCGTCCTTGGTGTCCAGGCCGCCGGGCTTGCCGTCGCCGTCCATCGCCTGTTCCCACCGGTCGCGGATCCGGTCGCTCTCCCGGTCCGCCGCCCGGTCGGCGAGCAGGTTGGTCCACCACAGCGAGTAGACGACGAAGAGGCCGAGCACCACGCCGGCCGTCATCAGCAGTTCGCCCAGGAGGCCGACCAGGGTGGCCACCGGCCCCCGGGAGACACGACGACCGTTCCGCCGGTGCGCGCGCGTGTCCTCGCCGCTTTGGTCGTGCTCCACCGCTGCCACCGTGGCTGTCCCCCGTCGTGTCCCGTACCACCTTGTCACGGGTCCACCAGCGCGTCGGGCTTCCCCTCGTCACGCGGGCGTTCCTCGTCCATCTTGCCCCAGACGATCATCCGGTAGGTGCTGGTGAACTCCGGGGTGCAGGTGGTCAGTGTGATGTAGCGGCCCGGGCCGGTGAAACCCGACCCCGGTGGCACGGGGTCGAGGACGGAGATGTTGCCGGGCGAGGTGGAGGGAAGGATCGAGGTCATCCGGTACACGTAGTAGGTGTCGCGGGTCTCCACCACGATCGGGTCACCGGGCTTCAGGCGGTTGATGTAGCGGAACGGCTCGCCGTGGGTGTTGCGGTGACCGGCGAGCCCGAAGTTGCCGGACTCGTCGCCGGGCATGGCGGTCGGGATGCTCTCCTCGTCGTAGTGCCCGACCATGCCGCGGTCCAGCACCCGCTCCTTGTCGATGCCCTCGGCGACCGGCACCACCACGTCCAGGGTGGGGATGTGGAGCAGGGCGAAGCCCTGGCCGGGCTCGAAGGAGCCGGGGTCGCGCGCGCCCTTGTCCCAGTCGTCCTGGAGC
>NZ_LWCC02000090.1 GCF_001642695.1 Streptomyces chilikensis | reverse complement strand
GGCGGCGAGGTCGTCGACGTGTTCCAGGCCGACGGAGAGGCGGACCACGTTGGCCGAGGGGCGGGCCTCGGGGGCCACCGGGCGGTGGGTGAGGGCGGCCGGGTGCTGGACGAGGGAGTCGACGCCGCCGAGGGAGACGGCGTGGGTGAAGAGGGAGAGCGAGGAGGTCAGCCGCTTCGCGGCGTCGTAGCCGCCCCGCAGGGCGAGGGAGATCATCGCGCCGGGACCGCGCATCTGGTGGCGCAGCGAACCGGTGCGGCCGTCGGCCAGGACGGCGGAGTCCAGGTCGGGGTAGAAGACGCGCTCCACGGCGGGGTGCCGGGCGAGCCGGCCGGCGAGTTCGCGGGCCGTCTCCTGCTGGGCGCGGACCCGGGTGGGCAGGGTGGCCAGGCCCCGGTGGAGGAGGTAGCCGGCCAGGGGGTGCATCAGGGCGCCGGTGATCGCGCGGACCCGGCGCAGCGCCTCGGCGGTGGTCTCGTCGCAGGCGATGACGCCGCCGACGACGTCGCCGTGGCCGCCCAGGTACTTGGTGGCGCTGTGCAGGACCATGGCCGCGCCCAGGGTGAGCGGGTTCTGCAGCACGGGGGTGGCGAAGGTGTTGTCGACCATCACCGGCACCGGGCCCGCCTGCCGTACGACGCCCGCGATGTCGACCAGGTCGAGGGTGGGGTTGGCGGGGGTCTCCAGGATCACCAGGGCGGTGTCCGGGCGGGCGGCGAGGACGTCGGCCACCTCGGCGGGACCGCAGAAGGTGGCCTCGACGCCGAGCAGGCCGGAGGCCAGCAGGTGGTCGGTGCCGCCGTACAGGGGGCGGACCGCGACGACGTGGCGCCTGTCGCCCCCGCCGGTCGTGGCGAGGATCGCGGCGGTGGTGGCGGCCATGCCGGAGGCGAAGGCGACCGACGCCTCGGCCTGCTCCAGGTCGGCGAGGGCGGACTCGAAGCGGGCGACGGTCGGGTTCCACAGGCGCTGGTAGACCGCGCCGCCGTCGGGGAGCGGGCGGCCGCCGCCCGCCATCGACTCGTAGGAGTCCCCGCCGCGCTCGATGTCCGGGAGCGGACTGGTGGACGACAGGTCGATCGGGGGCGCGTGCACGCCCAGTTCGGTGAGGTCCGCGCGGCCCGCGTGGACGGCCAGCGTCTCGAAGCGCTCAGGAGGGATGCCCATGGCGGGAGCGTTGCACCAGGAACAGGAACACCGCATGATCGCTGCAGAATCGGCAGCGAACGCGGCGACATCGGAGGTCGCCGACGAGATCGGCCGCCCGTCGCCCAGGGGATTTCGTTGAAAAAACGAGAGCAGCGGCCGCTCGTCGACGAGCTGGACCGCAGGATCGTCGCTCTGCTGGCCGAGGATCCCGAGCTGACCAACAAGGCCCTGGCCCGCCGCCTGGGTCTCGCCGAGTCGACCTGCGCCTACCGGGTGCGGGCGCTGCGGGAGCGCGGCGTGGTGGAGGGCACGACGCTGCGGCTCGACCTCGCCGCGCTGGGGCACCCGCTGCAGGCGCTGATCAAGGTGCGGCTGGAGCGGCACAACGCGGAGCACGTGAACCGGCTCTACGCGAGCCTGGTGCGCACCCCCGGGGTGATCCAGGTGTTCCACGTGGCCGGGGCGGACGACTTCTACCTGCACGTCGCGGTGGCGGACGCCGAGGCGCTGCGGGACTTCGTGCTGCAGCACGTCACCGTGCACCGGGTGGTGCGGCAGACGGAGACGCACCTGATCTTCGAGCGGCGCGAGGGGATCGGGGTGCTCCCGGCACCCGGCACCACGGGCTGAGGCCGAGCACGGCCGCCCGGGCCCACGGGGAGGGCGCGGCCACCCGGCGCACCACAGGGCAGCGGCCACCCCCGCGCCGCGGGGTGGCCGGCCCGCGCCGCGGGGGCAGCGGCCGGCCC
>NZ_LWCC02000009.1 GCF_001642695.1 Streptomyces chilikensis | reverse complement strand
GAGGGCGCCCGGCGGGTGCTCGCCGCGGCCCGGCCGCCCTTCGCGCCACGCCGCCGGGACCGGCCTGGACCACCGGTGGCCGGGCCGGCGCCCCGGTCCGTGCGCCTCGGCGTGGCGACGCCACCTGGGGCGCGGCGCCCGTGCGCCGATCCGCTACGGTGCCGCCATGCGCGCACCCATCGGAACCTTCGAGCACGCCCGCCCCGCCCCCGAGTGCCTGGACGAACTGGTCGCCCCGGTCGCCGACGCCCTCCGGACGTGGGCGGACGGCGTGCCGGCGGAGAACGTCCTCTACGTGGACACCGACCCGGACCGGGCGGACACGGCCGTCTTCGTCGAGCACTACGGACGCGACCTGCTGGAGACCTCGGCCAACTGCGTCGTCGTGGCGGGCAGGCGGGGCGGGGACACGAGCTTCGCGGCCTGCCTGGTGCTCTCCACCACCCGGGCCGACGTCAACGGCGTGGTGCGCCGCCGGCTGGGCGCCCGCAAGGCGTCGTTCGCCCCGATGGAGACGGCCACCGGCCTCACCGGGATGGAGTACGGCGGGATCACACCGGTCGGGCTGCCGGCCGGGTGGCCCCTGCTGGTGGACCCGGCCGTCGTGGCGCTGCCCTACGTCCTGGTCGGCAGCGGGCGGCGGCGGGGCAAGCTGCTGGTGCCCGGTGAGGCGTTCGTCCGGCTGCCGGGGGCCGAGGTGGTCGAAGGGCTGGGCGTGCCGGCGGCCGGCTGAGCGACGCGGCGCCTCCCGCCCCCGGGGCCGTGTCCCGGGGCCGGCCCGCGGCCCGCGGCCCGCGGCCGGGTGACCGGGTGCCGTGTGCGCGGGCCCTGCGCGGGCAGCAGTTGTGGGGAACGCCACCGAGGACGCGGCCGTCCGCGTCGTCGTTCCCGGCCGGCGTTTCCTAGGGTGGGGGGAACGCCCTGTTCCCCTCACGGCCCGTGCCGCCTCCGGAGACTCCATGCACCTGTCGACCTTGGCCGCCGCTCAGCAGGACAAGCCGGGCGGAATCGCCGGCTGGGCCGTTGACCTGGTCGAGGCCCTGGGCGGCCCAGGGGCCGGGCTGGCCATCGCGCTGGAGAACCTCTTCCCGCCGCTGCCCAGCGAGGTCATCCTGCCGCTCACCGGCTTCGCCGCGGGGCAGGGCGTGCTCAGCCTGGCGTCCGCGCTGTTCTGGACCACGCTCGGCTCGGTGGTCGGCGCCGTGGCCCTCTACTGGATCGGCATGCTCCTCGGGCGCCGCCGGCTGTACGCGATCTGGGCCAAGCTGCCGCTGGTGAAGACGTCCGACCTCGAACGCACCGAGGAGTGGTTCGCCCGTCACGGCACCAAGGCGGTCTTCTTCGGCCGGATGGTGCCGGTCTTCCGCAGCCTGATCTCGGTGCCGGCCGGGCTGGAGAGGATGCCGCTGCCGGTGTTCCTCGGGCTGACCACGCTGGGCAGCCTCATCTGGAACTCCGTGCTGGTGATGGCCGGGTACCTGCTGGGCGACCGCTGGGAGCTCGTCCAGGGGTACGTGGGCGTGCTGTCCAAGGTGGTGCTGGGCGCCGCGGCCGTGGCGCTGGTGGCCTGGATCGCCGTGCGGCTGCGGGAGCGCCGCCGCTCGGAGGCGGACCGCTCCTGAGGCGGGTCGTTCCTGGGGCGGACCGCTCCTGGGACGGGACGCCGCCTCCGGACCCCGGCGCTCAGGAGGCGAGGCGGGTGACCAGGTGGTGCCAGGCGTCCTCGACGCGGGAGAGGGCCATCCCGCAGCCGACCGTCAGGTGATGGGTCAGCGAGGTGCCCAGGAAGGCCAGCAGCGTGTGGGCGAGCAGGTCGAGGTCGCCCTCGGCGCCGTGCTCGCGCAGCAGGTGCGTGAGGTGGGTGTGGCGCAGCTGGTGGGGCGGGCTGCTCAGATGGCGCAGCGGGTCCGTCTGGAGGGCCAGGAACAGCTCCTGGTGACAGGCCTCGTGCCGCAGCACGGCCGGACCGAAGGCGTGCAGCCGCTCCAGCGCCGGGGCGCCGGGGCCCACCGGCGGCGGGCCGGAGAGGAACGAGGACTGGAACTGCCGCTCGCGGTGGTCGAGCAGGGCGATCAGCAGTCCCGTCCGGTCGCCGAAGCGCCGGAAGACGGTGCCCTTGCCCACGCCGGCCGCCTGGGCCACCGCCTCCATCGTGAGGTGCGCCACGCCGTGCTCGCCGAGCAGCCGGGTGGCGGCGTCCAGGAGGCGGGCCCGGTTCCGCGCGGCGTCCGCGCGCAGGCCGCACGGGCCGCCGGAGGCGTCCGCCGACAGCCCGGTCGCGGCGTCGGCGACCCGGAGCGGCTCCCCGGAGGGCGGCGGTGCGGCGGTGTCCATGGGTTTCACAGTACCGCAACACAACCGAAGTGGACCGCGGTCCGGATAGGTGGTACAACTTTGAACGAGGGCTGGAGCGGACCGCCGCCTCCGGCTCGGGTGGTGAGGAAGCCTCGCCGTCACCGTTTCGTTCCGCTCATCCAGGGAGTGCTCATGTCCGTCCGCGTCCTCGCCCTCGTCGGTAGCCTCCGCGCCGGCTCGCACAACCGCCAGCTCGCCGAGGCCGCCGCCAAGCACGCCCCCGAGGGCGTGGAGGTGGAGCTCTTCGAGGGTCTGGCCGACGTCCCGTTCTACAACGAGGACATCGACGTCGAGGGTTCGCTGCCCGAGGCCGCCGCCCGTCTGCGTGAGGCCGCCGGCGCCGCCGACGCGCTCCTGTTCTTCACCCCCGAGTACAACGGCACCATGCCGGCCGTGCTGAAGAACGCCATCGACTGGCTGTCCCGTCCGTTCGGCGCGGGCGCCCTGTCCGGCCTTCCGGTCGCCGTCATCGGTACCGCCTACGGCCAGTACGGCGGCGTCTGGGCCCAGGACGAGGCCCGCAAGGCCCTCGGCATCGCCGGCGCCGTGGTCGTCGAGGAGCCCAAGCTGGCCATCGCCGGCTCGGTCGTCCGTTTCGCCGAGCTGCACCCGGCCGACGACACCGAGGCCGTCGCCGGTCTGACCGAGGTGCTGGCCCAGGTCGCCGAGCGCACCCGCGCCGCCGCCGCCTGAGCCGCGCGCCGCTCCGCAACCGCCGCGACGGCGGCACGGGTCTCCGCCCGTGCCGCCGTCGCGGCGTTTTCCGGACGCGCCGTCCGGACCGCACAGGGTTCCGCACCGTCGTAGGAGACGCCATGACCGTGACACCGTCCGCCGCCACCGCCTCGCAGGTGAGGGCGCCGCTGCCGGGAGGTCCCGTCCGGCGCGTCTTCGGCGACGTGCGCGCCCTGCTGCTGGCGCCGGAACTGCTGCTGCTCCAGGTGGCCCACCCGGCGGTGGGGGCCGGGGTCGCCGACCACAGCAACTTCCGCGCCGAGCCCTGGCCCCGGCTGGGCCGGACCCTGCTCTCGCTCAGCACGGTGATCTACGGCGGGCAGGACGCGGCGACCGCGGAGGCGCGGCGGCTGATCGGCGTGCACGCCGGCATGAAGGGCGTCGACCCGTCCGGGCGCCGGTACCACGCGCTGCACCCGGAGGCCTACCACTGGGTGCACGCCACCCTGGTCAAGGCGCCGGTGGACGCGATGCGGATCTTCGGCCGCGAGCTGGACGAGCGCCAAATCGAGGAGTACTACCGGGAGATGCGGAACGTCGGCCGGGTGTGGGGGCTCAAGGAGCACCATCTGCCTCCGGACTGGGAGGCGTTCGGGGCCTACTACGACTCCATGGTCGCCGAGCGGCTGGAGGCGAACCGGTCCGTGCGGGACGTGCTCGACGCGCTGGCCGCCCCCGCCAGGCCCGCGCGGTGGATCCCCGGGGCGCTCTGGCGGCCGCTCGGCCGGGCGGCCGGCCGCGGCGCGCTGTTCGTGACCGCCGGGGCGCTTCCGCCCGTGCTGCGGGAACGTTTCGGCCTGCCCTGGGACCCGCGGCGGGAGAGGCGGATGCGGAGGTTCGCCCGGGTGGTGCGGGTCCTGGTGTCGCCGCTGCCGGTGCGGCTGCGGGTCGCCCCGGGCCGGATGCTGGCGCGCACGGCCGAGCGCCGGCGGCGGGCGCTCGCCGCGGCGTCCCGCGGGACGTGCGCGGACGCCTGACCGGCGGAACGCCGCGGCGCGGGAACGCCGCGCGGTGCGGGAACGCCGCGCGGTGCGGGAACGCCGCGCGGTGCGGGAACGCCGCG
>NZ_LWCC02000089.1 GCF_001642695.1 Streptomyces chilikensis | reverse complement strand
CTCCTCCTCCTTCGGCTGCCCGTCCCGCAGCCGCGCCATCAGCCTGGCGGTCGCACTCGGGTCGAGCAGCGACTGGCCACGGGCGACCGCGCGCACGGCCGACACCAGGTCGGAGCCCCGGATCTGCTTCAGCACGTAGCCGGAGGCCCCCGCCATGATCGAGTCCAGCAGCGCCTCCTCGTCGTCGAACGAGGTCAGCATCAGGCACGCCAGGTCCGGCATGCGCGACCGCAGCTCGCGGCAGACGCTCACACCGTCACCGTCCGGCAGGCGCACGTCGAGGACGGCGACCTGCGGGCGCAGGGCCGGTATGCGCACCAGAGCCTGCTCGACCGTGCCGGCCTCACCCACCACGGTGATGTCCGGCTCGTCGTCCAGCAGGAAGACCCGGTCGGGCCCTCGCCACCGGGCCGCTCGGCGTCCGTCATGGCGTGCTCCCTGCGTCGCGTCGTGCGGGTCCCGTCCCCGGGCCCGGAGACGGGACCCGGGACCATCTTTCTCACTCCGGGCCCGAAAGGCCGGGGCGGTCCGCCCGGAGGCCGGGCGGACCGCCCCGGGGCACGGGAGGCACCGAGGCCGAAGGCCCTCCCGGCGGGACGCCGGAAGGGCCTTCGGTGTTCGGTGCGCGGGCGCTGCCGCCCGCCGTGCGGAGCGCCGGTCAGCGCTGCAGGGTGAGGACGCCCGGCCGGTACGGCAGCGCGTTGTAGTCGCCGCCCGAGTTCGGGGCCTTGCCCTGGTAGAGGAGCTGGAGGTTGCAGGGGTCGATGGTCATGGTCTGGTCGGGGTTGGCGCGGACCAGGTCGCCGTGGCTGATGTCGTTGGTCCAGGTGGCGCCGCTGTTGGCCTTGCCCGCGAAGGGGTTGGACTCGGTGGCGGCCTGCGGGGTCCACGAGCCGTTCAGGCTGGAGGACGTGAAGGAGCGGAAGTAGCGGCCGTTGGCGCCCATCGCCTCGACGATCATGAGGTACTGGTTCTGGCCCTGGACCTTGTAGACCTGGACCGCTTCGAACAGGTTGGCCTTCGTGTCGCTCATGATCGTCGTGTAGGACGAGCCGAAGCTGCTCGGGAAGTTCCCGATCGGCATGCTCGCGCGGTAGATCTTGCCGTTGTCACCGGCGAAGAACAGGTACATGTTCTGGCCGTCGGCGATCAGGGTCTGGTCGATCGGGCCGGTGTCGGAGCCGGAGATGCTGCCGGTGAACAGCGGCTGGGGCGAGGACCAGCCGTTGGCGTTGGTCGGGTCGCTCGAGGTGCGGTACATGAAGGCCGCCGGGCCCCACTGGTAGGCCAGCACCCAGATGTTCTTGGGCGCGAAGTAGAACAGCGTGGGCGCCACCGCGGCCTGGCTCATCCCGTTCTGGCCGGCCGACGCCATGTCGGACCAGTTCGTGAACGGGCTGAACGCCATGGAGCCGTACGTCGACCCCGTCGAGTACGACCCGTAGACGAGGTACTTGCCGTTGTGCTTCACCGCGGAGAAGTCCTTCAGCGACACCCACCCGCTCCTCGGCTGCGCCAGCGCGCCCGTCGAGGACCACCGGTAGGTCGACGGGAGGGAGCACGTGCCGCCCGGCGGCGTGGTGCTGCCGCCCACCTTGACCAGCTGCCACTGCTGGTGGCCCGCGCCGGTGTCGGTGGACTGCACGATGTTCGCGCCGTCACCGGTGGAGGCGTTCTCCGGCCCGATCGCCTTGCCGCTGTTGCGGTTGATCAGACGCACGTACCCGTCGGAGGAGTCGGCGAGGCGGAACTGCTGGTTGGCGCCGTTGAGATCGGGCCACTGCACGATCTGCCCGCCGTCGGAGGTCGACCAGTTGTAGACGTCCAAGACCTTGCCGGAGTGCTTCGACCTCAGCCGGTAGTAGCCGTTGCCGGAGTCCACGAACTGCCACTGCTGCTGCGCCTGGTCGTTGCGTGACCACTGGACGATGCGGGCGCCGTCGTTGGTGGCCAGGTTGTACACGTCCATCGCCTTGCCGCTCTGGCGGTTGACGAGGACGTACGTGGCGCTGGGGTCGACCGTGGCGGCCGAGGCCGGCGTGCTGCCGAGCGCCAGACACAGTCCGGCGAGCAGGGCGGTGACGGCGATTCCGGCCGTGCTCCTCCGCCATCGCCTGAACAGGCGTGCGGTTAAGGGCGTTCCTGGTGCCATGTGTTCCTCCTGGGGATCTCGGCTCCCGCCCGGGGAGAGCGACCGCGGGGGAGCCGGTTCGGTGGGGGGAGCGCCGGACCGCGTGCCCGGCACGGCCACGGCGGTGCCGGGCGCGCGGCGGACCTGGTCGGCGCGTCCGGCGTTCGGCAGCCAGTGTGAGCGCTAACAGTTGCGGTAGCAATAGGTGTGCACCGAGTGCCCTGGGAGTGGCCGTGGTGACGCGCAACGCCGCAATCACCGGGCCGGGCGTTCGCCGAGCTCAAGGTCCTGCTGGTGTTAGCGCTCACATATGCCGTTGTTCCTCCACGGGGCCGTCGCCCGCTCCCCCGCCGGCCGCGCCGGGAGCACGACGGCCGTCCGCCCCGGCTTCCGGCCCCGCCGGCCGCACCTCCCGCGCGGGAACGGGCGTTCCGCGCCCGACGGCGGGCCGGCGCACCGATCGGGCTCCCGCCCCGAAATATTTCGACGCAGGAGCCCGGCAGTCATTCATAAGTTTCGAGAAATTTTCGGAACATTAGTCATTGACTGTCGCTCCGCGCCGAGCGCATACTCTCGTGCGATCGCAACCCTCCGTAACGAAAACCATCCCTTACGGTCACCCCCCGTCCACCTGGCACGTTCACACCCACATGCCCGGAGCGGGAAGCACGGAATTCGCGCGCCGCGATCAGCCCTCGTCGCTGTCACGGCCGCCCCGTCACTTGATCGCCCGGATCGAAACGCACGACATTCTTGGCGCCACCCAGCAGGACCACGACTTTTCGCACCCCCATTCACGCTCATTGCGTTTATGACGACTGATCAGGAAGTTGCCATGATGACGAGGAAGACACGCAGCACGACGCTTGTCGCGGTCGGCTTGGGTATCGCTCTCGCTGCCACCGGCTGCGCCGGCGGAGGCGAGACCGACGGCGACGGGTCCTCCGGCGGCAAGGTCTCGCTGACCGTGTGGGAGAACGCCTCCCCCGGTCCGGGCGAGGAGTTCTGGAAGTCCGCCGTCCAGGAGTACATGGCGGAGAACCCGAAGGTCTCCATCAAGCTGCAGACGGTCCAGAACGAGGACTTCGACGGCAAGCTGCAGACCGCGCTCAACTCCAACTCCGCTCCGGACATCTTCCTGCAGCGTGGCGGCGGCAAGCTGCGGGCCATGGTCGAGGCCGGCCAGCTCCAGGAGCTGCCCTTCACCGAGGAGGACAAGAAGAACGCGGGCGCGGCCGTCGCCGGCGCCACGGTCGACGGCAAGATCTACACCGTCCCGCTGTCCACGCAGCCCGAGGGCATCTACTACAGCAAGGAACTCTTCGAGAAGGCCGGCATCAAGTCGACGCCGACCACGATGGACGAGCTCGAGGACGCCATCGCCAAGCTGAAGAAGATCGGCGTCGCCCCGATCGCCGTCGGCGCCAAGGACGCCTGGCCGGCCGCGCACTGGTACTACAACTTCGCCCTGCGCCACTGCAGCCAGGACGCGATGAGCAAGGCCGCCGCCGACCTCAAGTTCGACGACCCGTGCTGGAAGAAGGCCGGTGAGGACCTGCAGAAGTTCCTCAGGATCGAGCCGTTCCAGAAGGGCTACCTGACGACCCCCGCCCAGCAGGGCGCCGGTTCGTCGGCGGGCATGCTCGCCAACCACAAGGCGGGCATGGAGCTCATGGGCAACTGGAACCCGGGCGTGATCGCGGGCCTCACCCCGGACAAGAAGCCGCTCCCGGACCTCGGCTGGTTCCCCTTCCCCGCCGTGGACGGCGGTCAGGGCGACCCCAGCGCCATGATGGGCGGCAGCGACGGCTACTCGGTCGCGAAGAGCGCGCCGAAGGAGGCCTTCGAGTTCCTCCAGTGGCTCTCCACGAAGGAGCAGCAGGAGAAGTACGCCAAGGGCTTCAACACCATCCCGGTGAACAAGGAGGCCCAGGGCGTCGTCACCGACCCCTACAACGTCTCGGCGCTGGAGGCCTTCAACAAGGCGGCCTACACCGTCATGTTCCTCGACACCGAGTACGGCCAGAACGTCGGCAACGCGATGAACACCGCCGTCGTGAACCTGATGGCCGGCAAGGGCACGCCCGAGGACATCGTCAAGAACACCAACGCGGCCGCCGCGAAGGGCTGAGTAAAGAACCATGAGCGACACCCTGGGCACTGACACGGCCCCCGGCCGTCAGTCGCAGGGCACGCCCGGAGCCGGGGACGCGGGCAGGTCCGCGTCCCCGGCTCCGCCGCGAGCGGCTGGACGCCGCCGCAGCGGCCGTGCCCGGATGCGACTCGAGATCGCGATCCTCTCCGGACCGGCGATCCTCGTCTTCCTGGCGTTCGTGATCTTCCCGGTGGTACTGGCCGCGTACTACGGCTTCTACCGCTGGAAGGGTTACGGGGATCCGACCGACTGGGTGGGGCTGGACAACTACAAGCTGATCCTCACCGACCCCGCCTTCCACGAGGTGCTGACGCACAACCTGCTGATCGTGGTCCTCTCCCTCGTGGTCCAGGGACCGCTGGCGGTCGGCCTCGCCCTGCTGCTCAACCAGAAGATCCGGGGACGTTCGGTCATCCGCATCCTGATCTTCGTGCCCTACGTGATCTCCGAGATCATCGTCGGCACCGGCTGGGGCCTGCTGCTGCAGTCCAACGGCGCGGTCAACGACCTCCTGGGCAAGCTCGGGCTGGAGTCCTGGCAGCACGACTGGCTGTCCGACCCGGATCTGGCCCTGTGGACGCTGATGGCGATCATCACCTGGAAGTACATCGGCTTCGCCGTGATCCTGATGCTCGCCGGCCTGCAGTCCATACCCGACGAGCTCTTCGAGGCCGCGGAGATCGACGGCGCCTCCTACTGGCAGATCCAGCGCCGCATCACGCTTCCGCTGCTGGGCCCGACGATCCGCATCTGGGGCTTCCTGTCGATCATCGGGTCGCTGCAGCTGTTCGACCTCGTCTTCATCATCTGGGGCCCCTACATCGCGGGCACCGCGGGAACGTCGACGATGGCGATCTACATGGTCGCCGAGGGCCGCAACGCGGCCAACTTCGGCTACGGCAGCGCCATCGCGGTCGTGATGTTCGTGATCTCGATGTTCGTCGCGCTGCTCTACCAGCGCTTCGTCCTGCGCCGTGACCTGCAGGGCGCCGTCACCGATGGAGGCTCCCGATGAGCGTGACGACCGCCAAGTCCGCGAACCTCTCGGCGATCGCACGACGCAGGCGCCCCGACCGCCGCGGCGCCGGGCAGAAGTGGGGCAACCCCTTCACCTACTTCGTCGCGCTGGTCCTCATCGGGGTGTGCATCGCACCGGTGCTCTTCATCGTGCTCGGCGGGTTCCGCACCAACTCGCAGTTCACGACCGACCCGTCGGGGCTGCCGAGCCCGTGGTCCTTCAGCAACTACACCGACGTCCTCGCGACGCAGACGTTCTGGGGCCAGTTCGCCAACTCGATCGTCGTCGGCCTGGCGAGCACGGTGGGCATCGTGGTGCTCGGCCTGATGGTCAGCTTCGTGATCGCGCGCTACGACTTCAGGTTCAAGGGCGCGATGTACTCGCTGTTCGCCGCGGGCCTGATGTTCCCCCTGGTCATCGCGATCACGCCGCTGTACATCATGATCAAGAACCTGGGCCTGATCGACAACCTGCTCGGCATCATCATCCCGCAGATCGCCTTCGGCCTGCCGACGACCGTCATCATCCTGGTGCCGTTCCTCAAGGCCATCCCGAAGGAGCTCGAGGAGGCCGCGTCGATCGACGGCACGAGCCGGCTCGGGTTCTTCTTCCGGATGGTGATCCCGCTGTCGACGCCCGGCGTGGTCACGGTCAGCATCCTCGGCTTCCTCGGCAGCTGGAACAACTACCTCCTGCCGCTGTACGTGCTGAACTCGCAGGCCAACTACACCCTGCCGCTCGGCGTGCAGGCGCTGTCCGCCTCGCAGTACTCCCAGGACACCGCGCGGATCCTCGCGTTCACCTCGCTCGCCATGCTGCCCGCCCTGATCTTCTTCTCGATCTTCGAGAAGAAGATCGTCGGCGGCCTCACCGGCGCGGTGAAGGGCTGATCCTCCGGGACCCCCACCGGACCGTCCCACGCCTGCCCCTGTCGCGTCCGCGGCGGGGGCAGGCCCGTTGACACCCCGGCGGCGCCGGCCCCGCGCGCCGTGCGCCGCCCAGAAAGGACCACCGCCATGCCCCGCGCCCACATCGAGCTCGACCGGAAGGCCGTCGTCGCCCCCGTCCGGCGCCGCACCTTCGGCTCGTTCGTCGAGCACCTCGGCCGCTGCGTGTACACCGGCATCTACGAGCCGGAGCACCCGAGCGCGAACGAGGACGGCTTCCGCATGGACGTCGTCGACCTCGTCCGGGAGCTCGGCAGCACCACCGTCCGCTACCCGGGCGGCAACTTCGTCTCCGGCTTCCGCTGGGAGGACTCGATCGGCCCGCGCGACAAGCGGCCGGTGCGCCGCGACCTGGCCTGGCACTCGCTCGAGTCCAACCAGGTCGGCCTCGACGAGTTCGCCAGGTGGCTCAAGCTCACCGGCTCCGAGCTGATGCTCGCGGTCAACGTCGCCACCCGGGGCATCCTCCCCGCCCTGGACCTGCTCGAGTACGCCAACCACCCGTCCGGCACGGCCCTTTCGGACCTGCGCATCGCCAACGGCACCCCGGAGCCGCACAACGTGCGCATGTGGTGCCTCGGCAACGAGATGGACGGCCCCTGGCAGACCGGCTTCATGACGGCGGACGACTACGGCAAGATCGCCGCCCGGACCGCCGCCGCGATGAAGATGGCCGACAAGGACCTCGAACTGGTCGTCTGCGGCTCCTCCGGGTCCGGCATGCCGACCTTCGGCGACTGGGAGCGCACGGTGCTCGAGCACAGCTACGAGCACGTCGACTACGTCTCCTGCCACGCGTACTACCAGGAACTCGACGGCGACCTCGGCTCCTTCCTCGCCTCCGCCGTCGACATGGACTTCTTCATCGACACCGTCGTCGCGACCGCGGACCACGTGGGCGGCAAGAAGCGCTCGAGGAAGAAGATCGACGTCTCCTTCGACGAGTGGAACGTCTGGTACCTCAAGGAGCACCAGGAGTCCCAGGAGGTCGGCACCGAGTGGCGCCACGCGCCCCGGCAGCTCGAGGACGTCTACACGGTGGCGGACGCCGTCGTCGTCGGCAACCTGCTGATGACGCTCCTCAGGCACAGCGACCGCGTCACCTCGGCGTCGCTCGCGCAGCTGGTGAACGTGATCGCCCCGATCATGACCGAGCCCGGCGGTCCGGCCTGGCGGCAGACGACCTTCCACCCGTTCTCGATCACGAGCCGGCTCGCCTCCGGCGAGGTGATCCGGCCAGTGATCGAGGCGCCGGTGTACGAGACGGCGCGCCACGGCGAGGCGTCCGTCGTCGACGCCGTCGCGACGGCCGACGAGGACCGGGCCGCGGTCTTCCTCGTCAACCGCGACCTGCGCGAGGCCGCGCAGGTCACGATCGACGTGCGCAGCCTCGGCTCCTCGCGCGTCGCCGAGGCCCTCACGCTCGCCGACTCCGACGTGTACGCGAGGAACACGCTCGCCGAGCAGGACCGGGTCTCCCCGTACGTGAACACGAGCGCGGCGCTCGCCGACGGCCTCGTCACGGTCGAACTGCCGCCGGTGTCGTGGACGGCGATCGCGCTCCACTGAGCGGTGCGCGCGGCGACGGGGCGCCGGGCCCGCGGATGGCGCCGGGCCCCCGGGTGCGGGCGCCCCGGTCCTCGCCGCGCCGGGGTCTTCGGGCCGGACGGCGGCGCGCCT
>NZ_LWCC02000088.1 GCF_001642695.1 Streptomyces chilikensis | reverse complement strand
CCTTCGACGACGGCTCACCGACGTTCAGCGTCCGGGGCAGCACCCCGTGACGCATCGCCATGACCATCTTGATCACACCCGCGACACCCGCCGCCGCCTGGGCATGGCCGATGTTCGACTTCAGCGACCCCAGCCACAGCGGCCGCCCGTCCTCCGGCCGTTCCTGCCCGTACGTGGCCAGCAGCGCCTGCGCCTCGATCGGATCACCCAGCGTCGTGCCCGTGCCGTGCGCCTCCACCACGTCCACGTCGGCGCCGTTCAGACCCGCGTTGGCCAGTGCCGCGCGGATGACGCGCTGCTGCGACGGCCCGTTCGGGGCGGTCAGCCCGTTGCTGGCGCCGTCCTGGTTGACGGCGGAGCCCCGCACCACCGCCAGCACCTGGTGCCCGTTGCGGCGGGCGTCCGACAGGCGCTCCACCAGCAGCACGCCCACGCCCTCGGACCAGCCCGTGCCGTCCGCGTCGTCGGAGAAGGGCTTGCAGCGCCCGTCGACGGCCAGGCCGCGCTGGCGGGAGAACTCGACGAACGACGTGGTCTGCGCCATCACCGCCACGCCCCCCACCAGGGCGAGGTCGCACTCCCCGGCGCGCAGTGCCTGGACCGCCAGGTGCAGGGCGACCAGGGACGACGAGCACGCCGTGTCCACCGTCACCGCCGGCCCCTCCAGCCCCAGGGTGTAGGCGACCCGGCCCGAGGCGACGCTGCCCGCGGTGCCGGTGGAGACGTACCCCTCGGCGAGGCCGGTGCCGGCGCCGTTCGTCCCGGTGCCGTAGTCGTGGTACATGAGGCCCGTGTACACGCCGGTGAGGCTGGCGCGCAGTGCGGCGGGGGCGATGCCGGCCCGTTCCAGCGCCTCCCAGGACACCTCGAGCAGCAGGCGCTGCTGCGGGTCCATCGCCAGCGCCTCGCGCGGCGAGATCCCGAAGAACTCGGCGTCGAACTCCGCGGCGTCGTGCAGGAATCCGCCCTCGCGGACGTACATGGTGCCGGCGTGCGACGGGTCCGGGTGGTGGAGCGAGGCGAGGTCCCAGCCCCGGTCCTCCGGGAAGGGGGTGATGCCGTGTCCGCCGTCGGCCACCATGCGCCACAGGTCCTCGGGCGAGGCGACGCCGCCGGGGAGACGGCACGCCATGGAGACGATCGCCACGGGTTCGTCCGGGCCGGCGCCGCGCCCCGTGGCGTGGTCGTCGGCGACCGTGTACGCGGGGACCGCCTCGTCGCGGCCGCCCAGCAGCGCGTCCAGGTGGCGGGTGACGGCGCGGGGCGTGGGGTGGTCGAAGGCGAGGGTGGCCGGCAGGGCGAGTCCCGTCGCGGCGGCGACCCCGTCGCGGAAGCGGACGGCGGTGGTGGAGCTGAAGCCGAGGGACGTGAAGTCGCGGTCGGGGTCGACGCCGTCGGTGTCGCGCAGGCCCGCGGCGGCGACGGCCTCGGACCGGACGATCGCGAGGAGGGTGCGCAGCCGGTCCGTGCCGGGGAGGGCCGAGAGCACCGTGCGCAGGGCGGCGGCCGCGTCGGCCTGGACCGCGGTGGCGGGGACGGGCAGGGCGCGGGAGGCGGAGAGGTCCGCCACCAGGCCCGGCTCGTCCAGCATCAGGGCCGCGTCGACGGCGGCGAGCTGCTCCCGGGCGGTGAGGCCGTCCCGCAGGCTCAGGGCGAGGCCCGGCAGGCCGCGGGCGCGGCGGTGCGCGGCCAGGGCGTGGGCGAGCGCGTCGGCGGCGGGGTCGGCACCGTGGGGGCAGAGCAGCAGGAGCCGGGCCGGGCCGGCCAGCTCGTCGAGCCGGAGCAGGCCGTCCGGGTCGTCCGGCCGGCCGTCGGCGGCGAGGGCGTGGACGACGAGCGTCGACGCCGCGTCGTCCGCCGGACCGTGCGCGGCGGTGACGCCGGCGCCGGCGGCGCGCAGGTCCGCCGCGAGTTCCTCCCGGGCCGCCGCCGCGGTTGCCGTGCCCGGCTCCGGGCCGTCGGGCAGGACGAAGCGGCGGACGCCGTGCGCCTCGGCCAGGTGGCGGGCGACGGCCGCGGGGACGACGACGGTGTCCGTCGCGCCGCCGGACGGGCGCAGGTCGGCCCGGGTGACGTCGCCCGGTGCGGGCGCGAGCGCCCGGCCGTCCCGGACGGCGGTCTCCGCCGCGCCGCTCGCGACGGCGGCCAGGAGCGCACCGGCCGTGGCGGGGGCGTCCGGGTCGTCGACGTCGACGGACAGGACGCCCTCACGCGCCCGCAGGGCGCCGCGCACCGTGGCGCCGGCGAGGTCGCGCGGCGGGTCCTCAGGCCCGGTGGAGAGCGTGCCCGCGGTGACGACGACGACGCGGGCCCCGCCGAGGCCGGGTTCCCCGGCGAGCCGGTCGAGTTCCGCGGCGAGGCCCGCGTGTCCCCCGGCCGGCGGGCCGAGGAGCACCACGTCGGGGGCGGGGCCGGCCGGTGCCGGCTGCGGCCAGGCGCGGACGTCGGCCCCCGCGGCCGCCAGGTTCCCGGCGAGGCCCCGGGGGGCGCTGTCGTGGACGGCCCAGACCTGGGGCCGGCGCGGTGCGGGCGGCAGTTCGGTCCAGCGGGTGCGGTGGAGGCTGTCGTGGCGTTCGGACACCGCGAGCAGGCGTGCCGGGACGTCGAGCAGGGCCCGGCGGCTGACCTTGCCGGACCCGGTGCGGGGGATCTCCCGCACCTGGTACAGCTCGTGCGGCACCTTGTGGTACGACAGCCGGTGCCGGCACGCCTCGTACAGGGCGGCCGCGTCCACGCCCCCGGGGCCGGGGACCACGAAGGCGACCGGGACCTCGCCGAGGACGGGGTGCGGCCTGCCGGTGACGCCGGCGTCGGCCACGTCGGGCCGGCCCAGCAGGACGTCCTCGACCTCCGTGGGGTGGATGTTCTCCCCTCCCCGGATGATGAGCTCCTTGAGGCGGCCGGTGATGGTGACGTGGCCGGACGGCGCGCGGCGCGCCAGGTCCCCGGTGCGGTACCACCCGTCGGACAGGACCTCGGCGGTGGCGTCGGGACGGTTGTGGTAGCCCACCATGACGTTGGGGCCCTTGACCCAGATCTCGCCCTCCTCCCCGGGCGCGGTGTCCTGCCCGTCGGCGGGGTCGACGAGGCGGATCTCGAGGCCGGGGACCGGCAGCCCGCAGGAGCCCTCCACCCGCGGGCCGGTGACCGTGCTCATGGTGACGGCGCCGCACGCCTCGGTGCTCCCGTACAGGTTGAGCAGGGGGACTCCGTAGGCGGTCTCGAAGGCGCTCTGGAGGGTGGGGGTGGTGACCGCGCCGGCGACCAGGCAGGTGCGCAGGGACGGGGTGCGGAAGCCCTGCCCGTCCGCCGCGGCGACGAGGTGGTGGTACAGCGCCGGGACACCGGCGAGGAAGGTGGCGGACTCCTGCCGCACCGCGTCGGCGATGTCCTCGGCGGCGAGGCCGTCGAGGATGCGGGCGGTGGCCCCGACGGCGGTCACCCCCACGACGCACGCGATGTGGGAGAAGCTGTGGAACAGCGGCAGCGGCCACACGACCCGGTCGTCGGCGGACAGCCCGGCGACGGGCGCGTAGGAGGCGGCCACCGCCCACAGGGCGTTGCGCTGGGTGGACAGGACGCCCTTGGGGCGCCCGGTGGTGCCGGAGGTGTAGAGCTGCCAGGTGATGTCGTCCAGGCCGAGGCTGTCGGGGGCGGGCACCGGCGGTTCGGTGGTGGCGAGCGCCTCGAAGCAGTGGGTGCCGGGCGCGGGGGGCTCGGGCGGCAGGACGTCGGGGACGACGACGAGCAGGAGGTCCGCCCCGGCCGCCGCGCGGCGCACCTGCGGGAGGTGGGCGGTGTCCGTCACGACGGCCCGCGCGCCGCTGTCGGCGAGGATGTGCGCGAGTTCGCCGTCCGAGGACCGGGGGTTGACGGGCACGCCGACGGCCGCGGCGCGGAGGGCGGCGAGGTAGCCCTCGACGGTCTCGACGCGGTTGCCGAGGAGGAGCACCAGCCGGTCCCCGGGCGAGATCCCGAGGGCGGCCAGGTGTCCGGCGATCCGGGCGGTGCGCCGCTCCAGGGCCGCGTAGGTGAGTGACCGGCGTGCGTCACGGAAGGCCGTCCTGCCGGCGTGCCGTTCGGCGTGCCCCTTGAGGATGTCGGGGAATGGGCGGATCAGCTCGGCACGCAGCATGTCACCATGTCCGTCTCTCGAGTCGGCCTCTCGGCCTCTCGGCGGCACCCGCCGTCCGGCAGGGCCCCGGCCGGGAGTGTTTTTCCGCGTCAGTGTGCACAGACGGGGCCGGTCCCGCCGAACCCCTGCCGCCCCCTGTTTCCGCCGTCACGGGGCCGGGATCACGTCGATCCGCACGTCGGGCGGGAAACCCGCTCCGGGGCCGCCGACCCGCCGGGCGAATTCGGTGAGTGCCGCCAGCTCCCTCGCGCCGAAATCGAAGCGCAGACCGCGGAGGTAATAGTCCTTCAGCCTTTCGGCGTCGAATTCCGCCCGTTCCGCGATCTGCTCGCATATGAGGTCGATCTCCTGGAGGGAGAGGTCGCGCGCCTCGATCAGGCTGGTGTGCACGCGGCGCACCGCGTCGGGCCGCCGGGCGAGGAACTCCCTGCGGGCGGCGAACACGGCGAAGACGAACGGCAGGCCCGTCCACTCGCGCCACATCCCGCCGAGGTCGTGGACGTGCAGGCCGAGCCGGGGCGCGTCGTGCAGGGCGGCCCGCAGGGCGGCGTCCCCGATGACGACGGCGGCCTCGGCGTCCTCGAGCATCCGGGTCAGGTCGGGCGGGGCCACGTGGTACTCGGGGCGGACCCCGACACGTTCGGCGAGCAGCAGCTGGGCGAGCCGGACCGAGGTGCGGCTGGTGGAGCCGAGGGCGACCCGGGCGCCGTCGAGGCCGGCCGGCGGGACCTTGCTGAAGAGCAGGCAGGACTGGACGTCCCCGTCGCTGCCGACCGCGACGTCCGAGAGGGCGACCAGGTCCTCGGAGTGTTTGAGGTACTCGAAGACGCTGATGGGGCCCATGTCCAGGCGGCCCTCCGCCAGGGCGGTGTTGAGGATGTCGGGACTCGCCTCGGTGAGGTCCACGTCGGAGAGCGCGCCCGACTTGGCCAGCCCCCACAGCAGGGGGACGCAGTTGAGGAAGGAGATGTGTCCCACCCTGGGCCGCGCGCGCTCCGTGCCGTCCTGCGGCCGGTGCCCGGCAGCCCCGACGAATTCGCGGGACCAGTCGGTCCGCGGCGCCGCGCGCGGCCAAAACGGTTCGCGCCCGCCGTCGATGTCGAAGGTCGATTTCAAAGAGGTGCCCACGCTTTCCGGTGTCGGTCTTCCTCGGATCGCGGCTCCGGCCGGCACCGCTTTCCGACCGCTGATTCCGGCACACATTTCCGGTCGCCGCCACGAGCTGTGAGTGCGGCAACCGTACAGCCGGGCCGCGGAGCCCCCGCCGGGCAATGGGCGGCATGAAGTGGCCTGGCAGCAAACGGCCAATTCCCTAGGGGTTCGAACCCCTATATGCGGAAACCCCGGGCCGATTCGTTAAGGGTTGCCCGGCTTTCCGGCCGCTCCTAGCCTCGCTCGAGGAATCGCCTGGCATTCCTCAGCCCATCCTGGCGAATGATTGGAGAACCATGTCAGTTCCCTCGGAGGTGATGAACCCCGCCGGTGCGGTCTTCCGCCTGGACAGCGCCGAGCACGACGCGCTCGCCGAACTGGCCGCCTCCCTGGCCGGCGTCTCGCCCGGCCTGGTGGACGACGACGGCTGGGTGGCGGCCGCCCGCCGGCTCTCCGGCGACCTGCCCGTCCGGCTGCGGTCCCGGCTGCGCGAGTTCACCTGGGATCCGGGCACCGACGCGATGCTGCTGCTGCGGAACCTGCCGCTGGAGGCGGCCGGCACGCCGCCGACGCCGTCCGTCCCCGGCTCGGTGCAGCGCGGCGCGACCCTCCCGGCCGCCGCCCTCATGCTCATCGGCATGGCGCTGGGGGAGGTCGTCGCCTTCGACAAGGAGAAGTCGGGCGCCCTGGTGCAGGACGTGGTGCCGGTGCCGGGCATGGAGGCCTTCCAGGGCAACGCCGGCTCCGTGAAGCTGAACATGCACACGGAGAACGCCTTCCACCCGCTGCGGCCCGACCTGGTGGGCCTGATGTGCCTGCGCAACGACCACGAGAACGTGGCCAAGCTCCGGGTGGCGTCGGTGCGCAGGATCGTCCCGCTGCTGCCCGCTCCCGTCCGCGCGGTGCTGCACGAGCCGCGCTTCCTCATCGAGGCCCCGGCCTCCTTCGACATGCCCGCGGGCAGCGCCCGGCCGCGCGGCGTGCTGACCGGTAGTCACGACGACCCGGACCTGACGGTCGACTTCAGCAGCACCGTCGCCCTCGACGACGAGGCCGCCGACGCGCTCCTGCTGCTGGAGAAGGCGGTCGAGCGCAGCTACCGGGAGCTGCTGCTGCAGCCGGGCGACCTCGCCTTCGTCGACAACCGCATGGCGCTGCACGGCCGCAGCGCCTTCGTACCGCGCTACGACGGCGCGGACCGCTGGCTCCAGCGCATCTTCGTGCACCTCGACCACCGGCGGTCGCGCGCCCTGCGGCCGACCGGGGGCCAGGTCCTGCTCAGCGCCGCGCCGGCCGACACCACCACCGAGAGGTAACGCGTCATGGCCATCGGGGCAGCTCCCCTCCCCTACACCCGGCCGGTCTCCCCGATGGAGGCATGGTTCCTGGTCTATCCGGACTCGGTGCCCGGAGTCATGCACCTGTTCGTCAGGGGCACCGGGGTGATCACCGGCCCCCAGCTCGCCGACGCCGTCGAGCGGGCCGCGCGGTCCTGCCCGGGCACCCGGCTCACCCGGGACGGGATGACCTGGAAGGACAGCGGGAGGGCCCCCGAGGTCCGCGAGCTGCCCCCGGGCGGCCTGGACCTGGCCGCCGATCCGCCCGACCTGCACCGCCCGCTGATGGGCGACCCGGGCCCCACCTGCGAGGTGCTGCTGTCCTGTCAGGACGGTGAGACGCGGGTGGTGTTCCGCGCCTTCCACGGAGCCCTGGACGGCAAGGGCCTGATGTTCTGGGCCGAGGAGGTCTTCCGCGCCCTGCGCGGCGAGCCCCTCCTGGGCGCGCCCGACGCGGTGAGCGAGGCGGAGCTGCTGGAGCGGCTGGACGCCCGGGGCGTGACGGGTTCGCCGGGCGTCGAGGCCGACCTCGCGTGGCCGTCCGCGCTGGGCGCCCGGCGGAAGGGCGGCGACCGCGGCTTCTTCTGGCGCCGCCGCACCGTCGACGGCTCGCACCCGGGCGCGGTCGCCAAGGTGGCCCTGGCCGTCACCCGGGCCCGCGGCCTGGACACCGGGCGCTTCATGGTGCCGGTGGACCTGCGCCGGCACGCCCCCGAGCTGCGGTCGACGGGCAATCTCACCCACAACCCGCTGCTCGAGGTGGACGCCGACTCCGGCTGGGAGGAGGCGCACGAGCGGATGCTGACGCTGCTGGCCCGCAACCACGACCTGGCCGCCCGCGCCGACACCGTGATGACCCAGGTGCCCCTGGACGTGCTGCGCGGGCAGATCGCGGAACTGGACGCCTACTCCGCGGCCCGGAACAAGTACGCGGCCCTGGCGATCGTCTCGCACATGGGCCGCGTCGACGAGGCGGCCCTGAGCACCGGCGCCTTCCGGGCCACCGAGGTGTTCGTCCTGCCGAACTCGGGACCCGTCGGCCCTCCGGAGATCGACCTGGTGGAGTTCGGCGGCCGCACCGAGATCACCGTCGGCTGGCACGACGAGCCGGGCACGGCCCAGCGGGCCGAGGCCCTCCTGGACGCCATCGAGGAGGAGCTCTCCCCCGCCCACCGCAGACAGTGGGTGGGCAACGCCCCCTCCCGCCCGCTGTCCCGCCCCGGCACCGTCGTGGAACAGTTCGAGGCCCAGGCCGCGCGCACCCCGGACGCGGTGGCGCTCACCGGCCCGGAGGGGCCGGTGACCTACGCGGAGCTGAACCGCCGGGCCGACGCGGTCGCCGCCGAACTGCAGGACCGCGGTGTCGGCCGGGGTTCGGTGGTGGGACTCGCCGTGGGCCGCACCGTCGCGGCGATGGCCGGCGTCTGGGGCGTCCTCAAGGCGGGCGCGGCCTACCTGCCGCTGGACCCGGCCCATCCCGACCAGAGGCTGAAGGGCCTGCTGCGGGACGCCCGGGTCTCCGTCTGCCTGGTCGGCGCCGACCTGGCCAAGCGGGACCTGGTCCCGGTGGGCTGCGAGGCGGCGGTCCTCGAGGACCTGGCCGGCCGCGGCGGCCGCCCGGTCCCGGCGGGCGTGCGGCCGGACGACCTCGCCTACGTCATCTACACGTCCGGCTCGACGGGCCGCCCCAAGGGCGTCGAGATCGAGCACGCCCAGCTGACCGTCTTCGCCGACTGGGCGATCCCCCTCTACGGCGTGGACGGCACGACCCGCTTCCCGCTGTTCACCTCCCTGGCCTTCGACCTGTCCAACACGGCGCTGTTCCTGCCGCTGCTGGTGGGAGGGTCCGTCGCCCTGGTCCCCGACGACCTGGACCACACGGTGCTCCGGGAGATGCTCACCTCCTCGGGCGCGAACGCGCTCAAGCTCACCCCCACCCACCTCGACCTCATCAGCAGGCTGGGGCTGCGGCCGGTGGGCTTCCGCACGGTCGTCGCCGGCGGCGAGCTGCTGCGCGGCGCGGTGGCGGCCCGGGCGCAGGAGATCTTCGGCCCGCAGTGCGGGATCTTCAACGAGTACGGGCCGACCGAGACGACGATCGGCTGCATGTCACGCCGGTTCGACCCGGAACGGGACGCGGAGCTGCCGTCGGTGCCGATCGGGCTGCCCACCCCGAACACCGCCATCCACCTGCTCGACGCCCGGGGCCGGTTCGTCGAACCGGGCGAGGTGGGCGAGATGTACCTGGCCGGTGACCAGCTGGCCCGCGGCTACCGGGGCCGGCCGGACCTCGACGCGGAGCGCTTCCTGCGCCTCGCCGACGGGACCCGCGTGTACCGCAGCGGCGACCTCGCCCGGCTGCTGCCGTCCGGGGAGCTCGAGTCCGCCGGGCGGACCGACGAGCAGGTCAAGGTGCACGGCCACCGGGTGGAACCCGCCGAGATCGCCCGCGTCCTGGAGGAGCACCCGTCGGTGGCGAGCGCCTTCTCCGCCGGACTCCCCCGCCCCGGGACGACCGACAGGACGCTGTGCGCCTGGGCCGTCCCCGCCGGCGACGGGGAGCCCGCCGCTCTGCTCCCGCTGCTGGAGGACCACCTGCGCGAGCGGCTGCCGCGCTACATGGTCCCCTCGACCATCCTGCTCATCCCCGAACTGCCCCTGACGCAGAACGGCAAGGTGGACGTGTCCGCCCTGCCGAAGCCGTCCGGCTCGCCCGGTGCCTCCCACGGCCCCGGCGGGGCCGGAGGGCCCGTCGGGGAGCGCGACGAAGTGGAGGAGACCATCGCCGAGATCTGGACCGAGGTCCTGGGGCTGTCCGCGGACCGGCTGGGCCAGGACCCCGACTTCCACGCCCTGGGCGGGGACTCGGTGTCCCTGCTGACCATGCTGGCGCGCGTGTCGTCGGACGTCGTGGGCCGCGAGGGGGAGAAGGAGTTCATGTCCCACCTGGCCGGTTTCATCGCCCGCCCCACCCTGCGACACGTCTCGGAGGTGGCACGCGGGCTGCGCTGACGACGTGAACCGGTGGGGACGACGCGTGTGCCGCGTCGTCCCCACCGGTTCATGTGGCCGGTCCCCCCCAGGAGCCGGCAGGTCCCCTCAGGCCGCGAAGAGGTCGAACGTGGAGGTGCGCCGCGGCCCCGCCATCTGGTCGAGCTGCGGATCCACGGTGAGCATCGCCTGGTGCAGCCGCTGCAGCTGGGGAGAGGGTTCCACCCCCAGCTCCTCGATCAGCCGCATGCGGAGCCTGCGGTAGATCTCCAGGGCGGAGCCCTGCCGGCCGGCCCGGTACAGGGCGACCATGGCCTGCGAGTGGAGCCCCTCGTGGTGCGGGTGACGTGCGGTCAGCTCGGTCAGCTCGGCGATCAGTTCGCTGTGCCGTCCCAGCCGCAGGTCCGCGTCGATCCTCCGCTCCACCGCCACCAGCCGGCTCTCCTCCAGCCTCAGCACCTCGATCTCCAGGACCGGGCCGAGCCGCACGTCCACCAGGGCGTTGCCGTCCCACAGTTCCAGGGCCTGCCGGTAGCACCGGGCGGACCCCTCGCTGTCGCCGGCCTCGAAGGCCGCCAGCCCCTGCGCGGTCAGCTCCTCGTAGAGGTGCACGTCGACGCAGCCGGAGGGGATCTGCAGGACGTACCCGTTGTGCCGGGTGGCCAGGACGTCCTTGGCGCTGGTGCCCGCGTCACACCCCATGGCGGCGCCGAGACGGCGCCTCAGCTGCAGGATGTACGTCTGCAGGGTGGTGAGGGCGCTCTGCGGCGGGTGGCTGCCCCAGATCTCCTCCATGAGTCTCTGTACCGGCACCACTCTGCCTGGGTACAACGTCAGCAACGACAGGATCTGCCGTGGCTTGGCCGCGGACGGCACGATCGACGTTCCGTTCACATGGGCCTCGAGCGGGCCCAGAACCTGAATTTTCATGCCGGCCTCCCCCTTCGCATACCGTCGACCACTCGCGCCGCACGCTAGTCCGAAACTTGTCGGTCGAGCGGCGGCCTCCAGTCCCTCTCCAATTGCTTTCCAGGCGGCTTCCACCCGCGGGCCGCACCCTGGCCGGATCGGCTCAGGTGTCCCGGGGGACATCACGCCTCCGGCGCGATCGGCGGTACCGCGCCCGGTGGTCGAGCCGCGCAGGTGCGGACCGGCGGTCGGCCGTCCGTCGTCGAAGCGCGGCCGTGCGGCGCCGTTGGGCGCTTCGCGCCGCGCGGGACCTCCCGGGGGCTCCTCCGGCCCCGCCCCCGGGACACGGGTTGCCGGGCCGGGCGTCACTGCCGGGTTTGGGCCGGCCGACGGCATGAGACGACGTCAGCGGGTGTGCGGGGCGCACCCTGCTCGAGGAACGCTCGAGTCCCGCTGGAGAGATGGCCGAAGGTTCCGGGAAGAACGAGCTCCCACAGGGACCGGCGGTTGGCCGCCCGAGGACGGAAGCACCGATTCCGCAGGTCAGAGGCCAGATCAGAGCTTTCGCTCCCTGACGTTGCGTCACCACCGCACCCAAACCGGCGACCCACCGGCGACCCGCACCTTCTAATAAGGAAGAGGCCCACGTTTCCGCAGGTCAGAGAGGTGCGGATGGTTCTGAAGTTACCTCATGAGGCAACTTCGGCACCCTGAGATTGCCTCATGAGGCAACTTGGGCCCCTTCATTGCGACCCATGTGCGCAATATTGCGACCACTGGAAGTTACCTCATGAGGTAACTTCGCGGCGCGAACGCGCTGATAGGTCGCATCGTTGCTACCTATCTGCGCAACTGACTAGGGTGAGCGGGTCTTGGTTTCGACAGAGGAGGGCTCATGGCCCAGCCGCAGCGGGACGACGACCGGTCACCCCGTTCGTCACCCGCGCCCGACAGCCCCTACAACCTTGCTCCCAGACCCAGGGACAACCTCGTCCGTCTGCCGGCCGGGCACTCCGCCGAGGTGCGTCCGCCGGTCAGCGCGGGCAACTTCATCGGCGGGTACTTCGCTCAGGATTCGCTGGAGTTCCTCTGCTGGATGGCTCAGTACTTCCGTGACGACAACACCTCGTTGCGCGTCCTGCTGTGGCTGATGGGCAGCCAGGACGTGGGCGGCGCCGTCTGCCTCAAGCAGCGGGAGATCGCCGACGCCCTGCAGCTCACCCGCCCCCAGGTGTCGCGGAGCATCCACAAGTTGGAGAATCTGGGTCTGGTGTTCTCGCCCAGGCGGGGTCACTATCAGCTCCAGCCCGCCGTCACCCTGCGCGGTGGCTACCGAGCTGTGCCCAAGCCCGGCCGGGGCTCGGGACGCAGGGTCACCGTTCCCGTCGAGCAGCTCAGCCTGCTGAGCGACCTCGCGCTGGATCCGAACGTTCCGGACGAGTTCCGTGCGCTGGGGCTGCCCGGCGCACGGCTGCCGGAGAAACCCAAGGAGGCCTGACCATGCCGCTGCCTGCGCCGATTCAGCAGGAGCTGTCCGTCGGCACGTTCAACGTCTTCGCGTACATGCCCGCCATGCCCGGCATCGCCTACCGGGTCCTCTTCGAACTGCTGGGTACGCAGCAGAACGGCGGGCTGTGCCTGGTGACCGAGGAGGCGCTGGCGGCCCAGCTCGGCGTGCACCGCTCCATGGCCGGACGCGGCCTGCAGTCGCTCATCCACGCCCGCATGGTCTTCCGCGAGGCCCGCGGCACCTACCGGCTCAACCCGATGCTGGCGGGCGGCCGCACCTTCGAGGAGCACCTCGAGGCCATCCGCGACCTGGCCCCCGAGGACCGTCTGGACGTCGACCACTTCCAGGACCGCTACGACCGGGCCGTCGCCGAGGCCTCCATCGCCCGCCAGCGCCGCAACAAGGGCCGGACGAAGGCGTCGTCGGCCCCGGACACCGCCCGCCGGGAGAAGGCCGTCGCCGAGGCCGACGTCGTCAGCATCACCGCCGCCAGGCGGCGGCCGCGACGGCAGCCGTCCTGACGGTCCGCGGCCGCAGGCCCCCGGAAACCATCGGAGCCCCGCCGAATGGGCGGGGCTCCGATGTGTCTTGGTTTCGCTGCAAACTTTACAGCACAGTCCCGGCCGCCGCGGGCGCGGCGGTCCGCGCCCGGCTCCCCGTTGGCCGGAATGCCGCCGGTCAGCGGCCTCCGCGGCCCGTCGTCACCAGGCCACCGCGGAGGTGTCCGACCCCCTTCCGGCGGCTCCCCCGCGAGGACGGCCGATTTTCGCGCGTCGCGCGAACACCGCCGGCCCGCCCGGGATCCGCCCTCCCCGGCGGTCGTCGCCGTCAGTCGTCGCCGAGGTCGTCCCCGACGTCGTCGCCGGCCAGCCGCCGTCCGATGTCGTCGGCCCACTCCTGCGCCCACGCCAGGAGCTCGTCCACCAGGTCCGGACCGGCGCCGTACTGCTCGAACTCCAGCGGGTCGAACCAGAGCACGCCGGTGAGGCGCGTCTGCAGCGCCTCCGGGTCGAAGCGGTCACGGGCGTGGCGGCGGCCGAACTCCTCCAGGTCGGAGGTGGTCCAGCGGCGGGAGGCGGCGAAGACGTCGAGGGCGTCGCGCGGGGCTCCGCGTTCGGCCAGGGCGCGGACCTTGGTGCCGATCACGTCCTCCTCGGACAGGACGGGGCCGTAGGCGCAGACGGCCGGGGGCCGGGTGAAGACCTCCTTGAGGATGTCGACCTCGCACTCCTGCCCGGCCGCGTCGGCGGCGGTGAGGCGGGCGGACAGCGGGGCGGTCTCGATCACCTCGATGCGCCAGCCGCGCGCGGTGAGACCGTCGGCGAGGTCGCGGACGATGTCGTCCATCGGAGCCGGGTTCTCGGTGGCCACGTCGAGGTCCTGACTGGGCCGGGCGAGGAGCTCGTGGGCCTGGACGCCGTACCCGCCGGTGATCACCAGCGGGTAGGGGGAGCCGAGGGCCAGGACGTCGGCGAGGAGCCGGGCGTGCAGGTCGGGCAGCCTCACGCGGCCGTCCGGTGCCGGCGGACGGCGGGCGGTGCGGCGGGCGGCAGGTGGGAGAGGGCGCGCAGCTCGGCGAAGGCGCCCTCCCACACGTCGCGCACGGAGGAGGAGATCAGGGTGCGCAGGGTGGGCCACAGCCGCAGCAGCACGTCGCGGTTGAGCAGGGCGCACAGGTCGCGGCGCATGCCCTCGGCGAGGACGACGCGGTACAGGCTCATCCGCTGCCGCTCGTTGCCGAGGTCGAAGACCCGCAGCCCGGACCACACCACCGTCAGCGGCGGCTCGACGAGGCCGTCGGCGGGACCGCGCAGCTCGTCGAGCGAGCCGGGCAGGCGGCGGCGGAACTTCTCCCGGTAGAGGCCCAGGTCGTCGGCGTGCGCACCCGGGCCGGCGGCCGCGGACGGCGACGGGCGGGTCGTGGGCCTGGGCGGGACGCTCATGCCCCCAGTATGCCGGGCGGGCCGGGACGGCGGCCAAGGGGCCGCGGGCCCGGCCCGACGCAGTTCACAGGCCGCGGTTCACAGGCCGGGGTCCGCGGCACCCGGTGCACGTCCCACGCTTTCCTCCCGACGGCCGGAGAAGGCTCCCGCCGCGGCCGCCCGCACCGCCGCCGTGGCGTGGTGGGTCCGGCCCGCGCGGCACGTCACCGAGCACGTGCGAGCGATCACGTCGGGGACCGTGGCCGACCGGGAGGAGGCCGCCGCGCGGATCGGCCGGTCCCGACACCGCGTCCTCGTCGCGCACCCGCCCGCTCGTTCCGGCGGGCGGCCCGGGACCGGCCCCGGCGGCCTCGACCCGTCCCCGCCGCACCCCGCGCGCATCAGTCCAGCGCGGCGAGCTCCGCGTCGGCGCGTTCGGTGACCAGGGCGAGGACGCGGCCGGCGGCGGCGAGGTCGTCGGCGGATATCCCGCCCCAGATGCGGGCGGAGAAGGGTGCGACCTCCGCGGCGGTGACGGCGATCAGCTCGCGTCCCGCGTCCGTGGGGCACAGGTGCGTGCCGTCCGCGACGAGCAGCCGCTTGGCCAGCAGCGCGTCGAGGGCGGCGCGGACGTCGGCCGGGTCGGCCTTGAGGGCGCCCTGGACCTGGGCGACGATGTCGTCCGGCGTCCGGGGGCTCTCGGCGGTGACGGCCGCGCGCAGGGTGACCTGCTGACGGAACGTGATGCCGTGCCGGGCCAGGACGCGCTCCAGGACGCCGCGGGCGGCGTAGTGGGCCAGGCCGAGGGCGCGGGAGTCGGCGGCGGGTGCTGTGGTGGTCATGGCGTTGTCCCCTCGATGTGCTCGTCGGTCGGTGCGGAGGGAGCGAGAGGTGCGTCGAGCAGGATCATCAGCTCGTCCGTGAACGCGCGCGTCCGTGGGGCGTCGAGGCCGCCGAGCGGCTCCAGCAACTGCTGGAGCAGTTCCTGCACCATGACGACGGCCTGCCGGGTGACGGTCCGGCCCTGCTCGGTGAGCGAGAGCTGCACGGCGCGCGGGTCGCGCGGGTCGCGGGTGCGCTCGATCAGGCCCGCCGACTCGAGGGTGCGCGCCAGCTTGGAGACGTACAGCGCCTCCAGGCCGGTGTGGTCCGCGAGCCGGCGCTGGCTGGGCCGTTCGCCGGCGCGCTGCATGCCGTACAGCGAGGCGACCAGTGAGTACTGCGCGTGGGTGAGACCCAGCGGAGCCACCGCCCGGTCGACCGCGACACGCCACTTGTTGGCGAGCCGCCACACCAGGAAGCCGGGCGTGGGGCCCGGTGCACTCTTGCTCATGACCGATAAAGTACATGGCTACTATCGCCATGGCTATTGTTTTCCGTGATGCCGGCGGCGGGTCCCGCTCGACGGGCCGCCGAGGCCGCCCGGAAGCCCGCGGACGATTCCCACCGCACGGCGACGAACTCCCGGTTCCTACGGCTCCGACCGCTCAGGAGCGACGGCCCCCGCCGCCGGCGACATCGCGCACGCGCGCCCGCTCCGCCGCCCGGACGAAGTGACCGTCATGTGCCGCCGGACGCACTCGTGGCCAGCAGTCACCAGCCGAGCCCGAACAGTGCGAAGAACCCCACCCCTGACTTGAACATGATCGACACGCCAGCCGGAGAAGCAGCCCGCCACCGGAGGATCCTCACGTCGGCACGCGTCTCGCCGACCTCCTCTCCCGGGGATCCCCGGATCCGGCCGACGCGCACCGTCCGGATGCCCTCGGTCATCACGACCGTCCGCCCGACCACCGGTCGTGCGCCTCGTCGGCGTACCGGTCCCGGGTCGGCACGGCGGCCGCCGGCCCCGCACATCGCGTGCCGCGTACGGGGCCGGGACCGGGCAACGGGTCAGACCTGCTCCGCGGCACCCGCGGCACGCAGGGCCCGTGCCAGCCACCACAGTTCCTCGGTCGCGTCGGGCGACGAGTCGCGCCCGCGCACCCGGGCGACGAGCCTGAAGTAGTGCTCCGCCCCTGCCTCGAGCCCGGCCTCCAGGCTGCGCAGCACGGCGGCCCGGTCGGCGTCACCGAACAGCTCGGACAGCACCTCGGCCGCCGCCGGGTCCTCGGGAGCGACCCCGTCCTTCCTGACCTCCGCGACCACCTGCACGACCTGCCTGGCCCACCAGATGGACGCCCCCGGAGGACGGCCCTGCCCGGGCACGGGCGTGTTGAGCTCCAGCCAGGTGCGCAACCGGGCGCGGAAACCGGGGTCCCGCACCAGTTCGGCCAGTTCGATCCAGGCGTCGACCTGCTCGGGTGTGGGATCGTCGGGCAGGTCGATGCTGTAGTCGCGCATGCGGTCGCGCAGGCGCGGATCCTCGAGACCGCCGAACACCTCCTCCTTGAAATCTTCGATGATCTGCTTGCGCTCGGCGGCGGAGAGCCGCGCCAACCGGTTCATCAGTGTTGTCTCCTCAACGGTCGAACCCCGTTTCGCCACGGTGGACAGGACGGCCCGGCTCACCTTGAGCGAGCGGATCCGCGCGTCGAGCGCGGCCACGTGCGCCTCGGCCACCTCGGCGACCGTGGTGCTGCCGCTCAGGACGCGGCACACGTCGTCGAGGCCGAGGCCCAGCTCCCGCAGGGTGCGGACCAGCTCGACGCGGGCCACGGACCCGGGGCCGTACAACCGGTAGCCGCCCGCGGACCGGGCCACGGGCGGCACCAGCCCTTCGTCCGACCAGAAGCGCAAGGTGCGCACCGGAAGCCCGGTGCGGTGCGCGAGTTGGCCGATGGTGAGCACGTCGGGGCGTTCGTCGTCCATGAGGGAGATCCTGGACCTTCCGGTGACTGGAGACTCAAGCGCTCCAGCGCGGTGTCCCGCGAATCCTCCGGGGCGGTACCGCACCGACCCGCACGGCCGCCGTCGAAGGGCTTGCCGTTCTGGGCCTGTCCGCTGCTCCGAACCCGTACGCGGCCGGGCCGGCGCTCGCCGTCTGCGGGGCCGGCACGGGCGCCACGACGGTGCTCGCGCCCTCCCTCCGGCAGGTGATCCCCCGCCCGCCTGATGGGCCCGGTCGCCTCCACCCCCGCATGCTGGCGATGTGCGCCGCCGGCGTCCTCCTGGCGATGACGGCCGTCACGGCATCCATGACCGGCGACCGCCGGGTCGAAGCGGCGCTGCGCGCCACCGCCCCGGCCGACGGCCGGGTCACCGACGGCGGGAAAGGACGAGCAGGACCGCCAGGACGAAAGCGACGAAGAGAAGGGCGATCCCCCAGGCCGGTAGTTCGGCAGCGGAAGGCGGCATGATCAGTGACAGCGTCATCGCCCGTACCCCTTGCGCAGGAACAGGAGTCCGCCGGCGGTCAAAACGGCACCGGTGACGATCGGCAGCACCGCCCGGGCGTTTCCGTCACCGGCGTCCTCCACCCCGAGACAGAGCAGAGCGATACCGCAAAGCAGCGCTATGAGCGCTGCCGCGACCATGGCGGCTGTACGCATGGACGACTCCTGTCTTCTGGGACGTGGAAGGGGATTCGTACAGCGCTCCCGGCTTCCGGGTCAGCCGTACACGGCGGTTGTCGCTCCGGTGCTCCCGCGGTCATGACGGAACGCCCTGTCACCCCGGCGCCGACCGAGACACCGAAAGCGGCGAGGGATCCGACTGCGGCGCCACCGGTCCCGCCTGCCAGGCGCGGTCGGATCAGCTCTTGCAGGCGTCCTCGAAGCGGGTGCTTCTCCTGGCCGCAGGAAGATCCACTAGCCCCGTCCCCTCCTCCGTCCCATGACGGTTCCGGTGACGATTGCGGCCAGGGCGATCAGCAGCAGAACGACTCCCGTCGTGCCATCGGGAAACCAGAGCGCGGCCAGAGTCACGGCATTTCTCCTTCGGTCCGTCCGCGGTTCCGGTTGCCGGATTCGGTCGGATCAGTCCGTGTGGGCGTCCTTTGCCGGATCACCGACGTAGGGACCGGCCACCGCGCAACCTCCCGCGGCGAACATGCAACCGAGCCCGGTTCCCAGGCCGGCGCCCCTACTCACCAACTCCTTCTCCAAAGCCTGCTGATCCCCGTTCACGGCGTCGGTCCCCAGCTCGAGCAGGCCCTAAGGCGCGTACCGAAAGTGGATCTTGAACGTGCGATGATCTTGATTCTTGGCACGTGGAGATCTGACGAATGCGCAGTGGGCAGTGCTGGAGCCGCTGCTGCCAAAGGGTAAGAAGTCTGGTCGGCCGCCGATATGGACCAGGCGGCAGCTGATCGACGGCATACGGTGGCGGACACGGACCGGGACGCCATGGCAGGACGTCCCGGAGCGGTACGGGCCTTGGGGCCGGGTGTGCGACCTGCTCCGCCGCTGGCAGCGGGACGGCACCTGGCAGCGGATCTTCACCGAACTGCAGGCCCGGGCCGATACCAGGGCCCTGATCACCTGGGACCTCAACGTCGACTCCACTGTCTGCCGGGCCCACCAGCACGCCGCAGAGGCGAGGAAAAGGGGGACCTGCAAAAGGAACCGCCGGGCGGCATCGCCACCGAGCCGGACGACCACGGCCTCGGACGCTCGCGCGGCGGCCTGACCACCAAGCTCCACCTGGCCACCGAGCAAGGACAGAAGCCCATGTCGATCGTGATCACGGCCGGGCAGGTCCCGCACCCGGCCCGATCGCGTGCGCGCCGACAAGGCGTACGCCTCTCGCAAGAACCGCGCCTACCTACGTCGGCGCGGGATCCGCTGCACCATCCCGGACAAGGCTGACCACGCCCGCAACCGCAAGAAGCTGGGCTCCCGTGGTGGCCGCCCACCGAAGTTCGACAAGATCGACTACCGCGAACGCCACGCGGTGGAGTGCGGCATCAATCGCCTGAAGAGAAACCGAGCGGTTGCCACGAGGTATGACAAGCTCGCGGTCCGCTACGAGGCGACCGTCCTCGTCGCGGCCATCAACGAGTGGCTGTGACCGCCGTGTGCTCGGCGGCACCCCGATCGGCGATGGTGAAGCGCAGCTCAGGACGCTCCCACGAGGTCTTCGGCGGCGAAGGGGCAACAGTTCCCACGCGCTCAGCACCCAGGCGCCGATAGAACCTCTCGGCCGGAGGATGGGCGACGACCCGCACCTCCGTCAAGCCGGCCTCCCCGGCCTGACGGATCATGTGCTCGATGAGCAGACGGCCGACACCCACTCCCTGGACGTCATCCGACACAAACGCCAAGTCCAGTTCAGGAGGGTCCAACACCAAGGCGTAGAAGCCCAACAGTTGATCCGCCGCGTCAATGGCGACGAAGACCCGGTGCCGGGCGAGGTAATCGGCGGTGACCTGGTAGCCGGAGATGACCGAGGCGTACTCGCCCCGATAGGCGCCGGACGCCTGGATCAACGCAGTGAGGTGCTCTGCGTCCTGAGCAACAGCGCGCCTGATCGTCATGGACTGCATCTGCCGCAGTATATGAGCGAACCCACCGAGCAGCCATTACATGTCGACCCGTGATCCACTTTCGGTACACGCCCTGGCCGACAGCCAACCGCTCACCGCGTTCAAGCCCTCCCGGGCCGAGTGGAAGAAGACATCACTTCAGATAGGAGGCCAGCCTTGGCAGCTGACGTCACACGGTGCCCGATGACGCTGTCAGGGGAAGATCGGCGTCATCCCGCAGAAAATCGGGATCGGCTTCCTACAGGACCCGCGGTAGGCCGGGCGCCCGGCGGCGCTGCTGGACGGTGGCGGGTGTATGGGTGTCGGCGCCATCGATCTCCCCTTGGAGGCCATTTCATGTGGCGAGTCTGCGGTAGCAGATGAGGGTGCAGGCGATGCTGGTGAAGGCCAGGAAGTGGTCGCCGCCGGCGGAGCAGGTGGGCACGACAGCGGCGCGCCCGGGTTCCGGCCGCGCCGCTGACGAGCTGTGGTCAGCCCTCGGGGGAGCCCCCGGGTCAGTGGAGCTTGTTGACGGCGGTCTTCGTCGTGGTGCGGAAGGCGGTCAGCGGGGCGTCCTCGAGGTCGCCCATCTGGCCCCAGCGGACGAGGGTGACGGTGCGGCCGTCGCGGCCGACGGAGAACAGGTGGATGTCGGAGATGCCGATCTGCGGGTCGGCGGTGTCCAGGCTGTAGACCCAGGCGCCCTCCTCGACGGCGAGCTTGCCGTGGGAGGCACTGACGGCCTGCAGGCCCGGGTTCTGCTGCTCCAGCAGGGGGCCGCAGCCGGCGAGGGCCCCGCGGAGGGTGTCGACCAGCTTCACGGCGTCGGCTTCGGTACGGGCGACGGTGGTGACCTGGACGCCGTTGGTGTCGAGCTCGGTGCTGAACTCGCGGTAGCGGGTGTTCTGCGCCGGGATCTTGTACGGGGCGCAGAGGACGCCGCCGTTCTCCGGGACACCGGTGAAGACCTGGGTGGCGGTCCACGGCGTCGACGACGGCGGCATCTGGGAGGCGGCGAGGAAGGCGGGCTGGGCAGCGGCCTGCGCCGGGGCTGTGGCGAGGGCCGCGAGGCCCAGTGCGGCAGCGGCTGCGGTGGCGAGTGCGGTGCGGAGCTTGTTCATGGTGGTGGATCCCCCGTCGGGTCGTTCGTTCGGTCAGTGCTCGACCAGCGTGGGGCCGACGCCCGCCGACTGCAACGATCACGCGCCTACCAGCCGTCCCGGAACCATTCCACCCCCGCTGACGTGCAAGGACGTGAAGGATGGGACGCAGGGTCGGGGGGATGGAATGCCGAAGGACGCCGCCGTCGAGGAGTTCGCGGGGCTCGTGCGCGCGCTGAAGGCGCGGGACGGGAGGAGTTACGAGGCGCTGGGCCGGCGGCTGAGCGTCAGCGCGTCCACCCTCCACCGCTACTGCTCGGGAGCGACCGTCCCGGAGGAGTTCGCCGTGGTCGACCGCCTCGCCCTGCTGTGCGGGGCGGACGAGGAGGAACGGCGGGCCCTGGAGGCGGCCTGGACGGAGGCGGACCGCGCCCGCCGCCGAGCGGCCTCGCCCGCGCCCACGCCGGTGCCGGCCGTGTCGGCCGCGCCGGAATCGAACCCGGAACCGTCCGCGCCGGAACCCGGCCCCGGTCCCGCCCCGGACCCGACCGCGCCGGACCCGTCCGCCGCGGATCTGTCCGCGCCGGAGGCGCCCCGCGCCCGCCCCCGTCGTGGCGCCCCCGCTCCCCTCCTCGTCGCCGCCACCGTCGCCCTCGTCGTGCTCGCCCTCGCCGCCGCCCTGCTCGGCCACCCCACCCGTACGGCTTCCGCCCCTGCTCCCGCTTCCACCGCTCCGGGGCGGACCGCGGCCCCCCTCCCCTTCACCTGGAGCATCGGTTCCCAGCTCTGGGAGGGCGGCTGCGGGCACACCTACCTCGTGGACCGGGCCCCCCGCGCGGTCGCCCCGCCGCCGGTCACGGCCGACTCCGGGGCGTGGGCCGGGACGCACGGTGCCGTGCACGGCGGGGAGGCGCTGGTGCGGATCACGGTCCAGGGCCGGTCGCCGTCCGACGCCGTCGTCCTCCATGCCCTGCACGTGCGCGTGGTCGACCGCGCCGCACCGCTGCCGTGGAACGCGTACCGAATGGACAACGGCTGTGGCGGCGCCGTCACCCCGCGCCACTTCGCCGTGGACCTCGACCGGCCGCGCCCGCTCGCGAGGCCCGTCGACGGCCTTGACGCCTCCGGCGCCGAGGTCCGGAAGATCCCGGCCGTCTCCTTCCCGTACAAGGTCACCTCCTCCGACCCCGAGGAGCTGCTGGTCTCCGCGCGGACGGCGGGCTGCGACTGCCGCTGGTACCTGGAGCTGGAGTGGAGCGCCGGGGGCCGTACGGGGACGGTGCGGATCACGGACGGCGGGAAGCCGTTCCGCACGAGCGGGACCAGGGGGAGGCCGACGTACGTGCACGACTCCGCCGAAGGGCGCTGGATCACAGACTCGGACTCCGGACAGACCGGGTGACCGATGAGTAACTTCGACTGACATAGGCTGAGCAAGCGCTTGGAGAGCGTCTCATTTGGCGAGTCTGCGGTAGCAGATGAGGGTGCAGGCGATGCTGGTGAAGGCCAGGAAGTGGTCGGCTTTGCGCTCGTAGCGGCGGTGGAGGCGGCGGCATCCAGCGAGCCATGCCATCGTGCGTTCCACGGTCCAGCGGTGGCGGCCCAGGCGTTGTGAGGACTCAACTCCCTTGCGGGAGATGCGGTGGGTAATGCCTCGCCCGCGTAACCGTCGTCGCAGGTGGTTGTAGTCGTAGCCCTTGTCGGCGTGGAGCTTGCCAGGCTTGCGCCGCCGTCGGCCACGGCGCGAGCGGATCGGCGGGATGCCCTTCACGAGAGGGGTCAGGGCCTGGCTGTCATGCAGGTTGGCCCCGGAGATTCCGACGGAGATGGGCAGACCGGAGCGTTCCGTGATCGGGTGGATCTTCGAGCCGTACTTGCCCCGGTCGACAGGATTCGGACCTGTCAGGTCCCCCTTTTCAGGGCTCGCATGTTCACCGAGTCGATCACGCACCGCGACCAGTCCAGCTCGCCACGAGCCCCGAGTTCGTCGAGGACCAGGCGGTGGAGCTTGGCCCACACCCTGGCCTTCGACCACTCCGAGAACCGCCGGTGGGCCGTCGCCCCGGACGGGCCGAACGACGCGGAAGGCAACTGCTGCCATGAGCACGAGGACCGCACGCCGCTCTATGCGGAGGTCTCAGCAGACCCAGTTCGCCGCAGGCATCACAGCCCTCTACTCGAGCGTCCCGCTCTCCACTGGGACGCCCTTACCTACGGATCAGAAGACCAACGAGGCCTCCGGTTGCAGTGGTTGAGACGTCAGACACCTCGAACGAGTGCCCGAAGGCCTCGTCCGTCATTCGCAGACGGCCGTCACCCGATCGGTGACCACTCTGAAGATCTTCAGTGAGGCTCCACGGGGCCGAAGCCCTCCGCCACAGGGGCGTGCCGGATCCGATCACTTGCGTCTCCTCGATGCCGCAACGACGGCCCATGCCAGCCCCAGGACGAGGAGGCCGATCACAACCCACATCGGGGCTCCGCCCAGGCCCTTGTACGCCAGTAAAGTCCAGTCGCTACTCTGTCGCACCGCAGTCACTCCGCTCCTTCAGTTCTGCTCGGCTGCGCTTTCCGACCAGCGACGGAGGGATCAGCAGACCCAGCAGTGCCCAACCTCCGTTCTTCCCCGATATGAGCAGGAAGCCCCCCAAGGGTGTCCCCCTCACTGCCGCTTCTTCGCTATGGCTGCGACGATGAAGCAGATGACTGCGATCGCCAATGCGATCAGGGCCAGATAGCCACCACCCTCGATACTGGAACCGCGCGCAAGAACCGTCATTTCCCGTCCTTCTCTTCTGCTCTCATCCACCTGACGCTCAACGGTGAGGCTTTTCACCGAGCGCTGCGGGCAGCAGAGTCACGATGAGGATGGCGGCAGCACCGATGCCGACTGCGGCCCAGCCTCCTCCAGTCCCCATCAGGACGAGCGCCAGCCCAGTGACTGCCGCGAGTGTCCCGAAGGCGATGGCGCCCACTCTGTTTCGATGCGTCGCCGACCGAGATCCGTAGAGTTTTTCGTTGAAACGCTTCACACGCCGACTCCCTCGAGGTAGCCGTGGTGGGGGGGGGGGC
>NZ_LWCC02000087.1:17374-18516 GCF_001642695.1 Streptomyces chilikensis | reverse complement strand
CGCGGCCGGGGCGAACGGCGCGGGCGGCGCGGCCGGGCCGGGCAGGACGGCGCTCCCCTCCTCGCCCGCGGCGCCGCCCGGCGCGCTCCACGCGGCCGGCGGGTCCAGCGCCTCCTGCACGTAGGGGCGGGCGTCCGCGGTGACCGGCGTGTGCGGGGCGTCGGCGACCAGGGAGCCGGGGGGCAGGTGCGCGTCGCCGAACCGCAGCCGGACGGTGAAGACGGTGCCGCGGCCCTCGGTGCTCTCGGCGGTGATGGTGCCGCCGTGCAGGGAGACGAGCTCCCTGACCAGGGCCAGGCCGATGCCGCTGCCCTCGTGGGAGCGGGCGCGGCTGTTGCGGATGCGGTGGAAGCGGTTGAACAGCCGGGGGAGCTCGGCGGCGGGTATCCCGACGCCGGTGTCGGCGAAGGTCACCACGGCGTGGTCGCCGTCGCGGCGGACCGCCACCCGGATCGTGCCCTCGAAGGTGTACTTCAGGGCGTTGCCCAGCAGGTTGAGGACGACCTTCTCCCACAGGGAGCCGTCCAGGCGCACCGGCTCGCCCAGCGGCGGGCAGTCGACGTCCAGGGTGAGCCCGGCCCGCTCGACCGCGGAGCGGAAGACGCCGGCCAGGTCGGCGGTGGCCGCGGACAGGTCGACGGGGGCGAAGGACGCCTTCATCCGGCCGGCCTCGATCTGCGAGAAGTCCAGCAGGGTGTTGACCAGCCGGCCCATCCGCAGCCCGTTGCGGTGGGCGACCTCCAGTTCCTCGCGCACCGGCGGCCCGGCGTCCGCCAGCCTCGTGCGCAGCTCCTCCAGCGGGCCCATGATCAGGGTCAGCGGGGTGCGGAACTCGTGGCTGACGTTGGAGAAGAACACCGTCTTGGCCCGGTCCAGCTCGGCCAGCTCCTCGGCCCGGCGCTGCTGGGACCGGTAGCTGCGCGCGCTGGCGATGCCCGCGGCCACGTGCCCGGCGACCAGTTCCAGGAAGGACCGGTACCCCTCGTCCAGCGGCCGGTACCGGTTGAGCGCCGCCACCAGGAACCCGTAGGGCGCACCACCCTGCCGGGGCAGCGGCAGCAGCAGCACTCCGGCGGGCGGTTCCTCCCAGGCCCCGGTGGGCGGTGGCTCCGCGCCTTCCGCCGGCCCGGGCGGCCGGGTCA
>NZ_LWCC02000087.1:0-17339 GCF_001642695.1 Streptomyces chilikensis | reverse complement strand
GGGGGGAGGGACCGGGGGGCGAGGGGGTGCCCGGGGGCGATGCCGCTGGCGCCGGCCAGGCGGGCCCCGCCTCCGGGCCCGCCCTCCCCCGTGCCGTCGGCGCCGTCCTCGCCGTCGCCGTCGAACAGGTAGGTCAGGGTGAACGGGAGGTCGTACGGGTTGCGGCCGAGCTGGCGGGCGGCGAAGGCCAGCATCTGCTGCTCGGTGCGCACCACGCTGGGGTCCGAACCGAGGTCCCGCAGCGTGGCCATGCGCCGCTCGCCGATCACCCGTTCGGTCTCCTCGGTGACCACGCAGAGCATGCCGACGACCTGGCCGGCGTCGTCGCGCAGCGGGCTGTAGGAGAAGGTGTGGTAGGTCTCCTCCGGGTAACCGGAGCGTTGCAGGAACAGCTGGAGTCCCTGGTCCCAGGTGGCGCTGCCGGTGGTCAGCACGGTGTCGATGCGGGGCCCGATCTCGTGCCAGATCTCCGCCCACACCTCGCGGGCCGGCCGGCCGAGGGCCCACGGGTACTTCTGCCCCAGCGTGTCGCGCCGGTAGGCGTCGTTGCAGAAGAACGTCAGCTCAGGGCCCCAGGCCATCCACATCGAGAACCGGGAGGACAGCAGGATGCTCACCGCCGTGCGCAGACTCTGCGGCCAGCCCTCCGGCGGGCCCAGCGGGGTGGCCGCCCAGTCGACCGTCGCCAGGTCGCGCGCCACCTCGGGGTCGGCCGCGAACACGTCGGATCCGGCCGGCTCCGGACGGCCGGCGGAGGGGGAAGGTGCCATGGAGACCTTTCGTCCGTGCCCAGCACCCGCTCTGCACGGGCGACGCGAGGTCGCCCGGTCTTTACGGGAACCCCACACACATTCCACCGACTTCGTAGGATAAGCCGAACCCATGGGCCCTTCCGGGCCGATCACCTCCGGCCGGTGCCCGGACGGCACCGCCGGCGACCGGAGGGACCGCCGGGCCGTCCACTCCTGCCGTCCGCCCCCTCCGCACCCCACCAGGAGACCCGGTGACCAAGACCGACCCCGTCCTGACCGTCCACCGGCACACGCACCCCTCGGGCGCGACCGTGCTGGGGGCGACCGGTGAGCTCGACCACCACACCGCCGGCGCCCTGCTGGGGGCACTGGACGAGCTCCGTCTGACCCGGACGGACGGCCTGGTGATCGACCTCACCGGACTCTCCTACTGCGACTCCACCGGCATCACCGTGCTGGTGACCGCCCACCACCGCGCCGAGCGGGCCGGATACCCGCTCGCCCTGGCCGGCCTCGGCCCCGACCTGCGGCAGATGTTCCACACCGTGGGGCTTGACCAGATCTTCACCTTTCACGACGATCTCGACCACGCCGTGAACGCGTTGCGAAGTTGAGCCGTCCGGCCCCGTTTGGCACCGCGCGGACGGGGCACAGGAACTTCCTGCACTTCGTTATCCTGCCGGGGGGCAGGCGCCCGCGGCGGCGCGACGGGAAGTACCGGGTACCGGAGAAGGACGGACGAGATGGCCATGACCTCCACGTCCGCCGTCCTCGCACCCACCGCGCCGGAGCCCTGCGGTCACGTGAGCGTCGTCTACTCCGACGACCGTGAGTGGGCCGGCCGTCTGGTGCCCTTCGTCCGCGCCGGCCTGGAGCGCGGCGAGCAGGTCCAGTACTTCGCGGACACCACCGACCCGGACCGCGTGATGGGCACCCTGGCCTCCGCGGGCGTCGACGCCGGCCGTGCGGCGGCCGAGGGGCGGCTGGTGGTCACCACGGCGGCCCGGACCTACCTGTCCGGTCCGGCCTTCGACCCGGACGCCATGATGGGTCTGTGGCACCAGGCGATGGACACCGCGCTCGCGGAGGGACACCGCGGGCTGCGGGCGATCGGCGAGGTGGCCTGGGGGGCGCGGGACGTTCCCGGGGCCGACCGGCTGCTGGAGTACGAGCTCCGCCTGCACCACGAGGTCTTCGAGCCGCTGCCGCTCACGGCGTGGTGCTTCTACGACCGCCGCCGGATGCCGGCGGACCGGCTCGCCGTCCTGGTCGGCGCGCACCTGAACCACCTCGGCGGCCCGGTCGCCGATCCGCCGCTGCGCCTCGCGCCCCTGCCGGGGCGCACCGGTCTGCGGCTGATGGGCTCCGCCGGGTACGACACCCGGTACGCGATGCGGTCCGCGGCGGCGGTGGTGTCCCGCTCGCCCGGCGGGGACGTGGAGCTGGACCTGTCCGGCCTGCGGCACCTGGACGTGTCCTCGCTGGCGGTGCTCGCCGAGGCCGCCCGCCACCGCGACCGCGGAGGCCTGCGCCTGCTCCGCCCCCCTGAACCCCTTCGACGGCTCCTCGGACTGTTCCCCGAACTCGGGGCCGCTCTGGAGATCGCCGGCCCATGACGACACACAGCCGAACCACCACGTACTTCCGGCAGCCGCCCGACCGAGGGCCCGGCTCCGGTCTGTTCCATCCCGCGCTCTTCTACCGCTCCGACCAGGAGTACCTGGACGGCGTGTGCCGTTTCCTGCGCGTGGCCGTCCACGGCCGCGGGGACCGGGCGCTGGTCGCCGTCCCCGGACGACGGCTGGAGCCGCTGCGCGCGCTCTTCGAGCGCGGGGAGGACGGCGCGGAGCGCGGTCGCCCGGACGGCACGGGGCACGACGTCCGGGAACGCGTCACCTGGGTCGACATGGAGGAGGCGGGCCGCAACCCCGGCCGCGTCCTGTCGCTGTTCCGGGAGTTCGCCGACCGGCACGAGACCTCCGAGTCCCGCCCGGTCATCGTGGGCGAGCCGCTGTGGGTGGGCCGCGGGCCCGCCGAGACCCGTGAGGCGCTGCGGCACCAGGCCCTGGTCAACCTGGCGTTCGCGGGCCGCCGGGTCAGCGTCCTGTGCCCGTACGACGCGGCGCTGTCCGAGGACGTGCTGACGCAGGCCCGCCGGATCCACCCGGTGGTGACCGAGGGGGGCACCCGGCGGATCAGCCGCGACTACGCCGACCCGCTGGACGTGTGCGCCTCCTTCGACACCCCGCTGCCCGAGCCCGCCGACCCGTTCGTGATCGACTTCGGCGAGCACGAGCTGGCGCTGGCGCGCGGCACCGCGGAGGACTGGGCGTCCCGCTGCGGGCTGTCGCCCGCCCGGCGCACCGACTGGCTGCTGGCCATCGGCGAGGCCACCGGCAACTCGGTGCGGCACGGCGGCGGGCAGGGCACGCTGCGGATGTGGCGGAGCGGGAACTCGCTGGTCGCCGAGATACGCGACGGCGGGCGGCTGACCGACCCGCTGGTCGGTCGCCGCCGCCCCGACCCGCGGTCGCCGCACGGGGGCCGGGGCGTGTGGATCATGCACCAGCTCTGCGACCTGGTCGAGATGCGCAACGAGCCCGGGGCCCTGGTGCTGCGCCTCCACATGACGGTGGACTGAGCGGGCCGGCACCGGGACGCCCCGGGCGGCGGCCGGCCCCGGAAGGGGCGGCCGCAGCCGGTCCCGGCAGGGCGCGGCCTGCGGGGTGCGGTCGGCGGGGCGCGGTCACTCCTCGAAGAGCGGTTGCTGCTCGCCCTCGCCCTGCCGCTTGACGCGGCGGTTGCGGCTGCCGACGACGTACGCCGTCGCCGCGCCCACCGCGGCGAACACGGCCGGCACCATCCAGTCCTTGTTGAACGCGTGCCCGAACAGGTTGTCGAGCGAGATCCGCCCGGGCCCCGTCACGGCGAGGCTGGCGGCGGTCAGCCCCAGTGAGGCGGCGTACTCGTAGCCGCCGCTCTGCGCGAAGAACCCCTGCGGGGCGTGCACCGCCGCGGCGCCCGCCATCGCGCCGGCGGCCGCCGCGCCGGCCGCGGGCGTGGCCAGCCCGAGTGCGAGCAGCAGCCCACCGCCCGCCTCGGCGGCGCCCGCCATGGTGGCGCTGGCCTTCCCGGGGCTGTAGCCGATGGACTCCATCCACTGTCCGGTGCCCTCCAGCCCGTGGCCGCCGAACCACCCGAACAGCTTCTGCGTCCCGTGCGCCACGAGGACGCCGCCGGTCCCCGCCCGGAGCAGCAGCAGACCGAGATCACGCCGATCGAAACTCGTCACGTCGACTCCTTGAACCCGATGACCGGTACGAACCGCCTCCGAGTCCCCCTGTTCCGGCCGTTCCATCCGCGCGCGGGAGTGATCACCGGGGGTCATGGGGAGGTTTCCCAGCCGTCACCTGCATGTCGTGTTCTCAACAACCGGGGGTCGTCCTGTCCAGTTCGAATGCCTTCCGCATCCCGCCCTCGCCCATGTCCCGGAAGGCCGCCATGGCATCGCCCGACCGCACGACCTCTCACTCACCCGAACTCCGTTCCGCGGCGCGCGCGTTGGGACGCCGAAGATTCCTGACCACCACCGGCGCGGCGGCCGCGCTGGCCTTCGCCGTCGGCATCCCCGGCGCCAGGACCGCGGCCGCCGACGAGCTCGAGCCCGCCCGGCTGGCGGAGGACCCGTTCACCCTGGGCGTGGCCTCCGGCGACCCGCTGCCCGACTCGGTGGCCCTGTGGACGCGGCTGGCCCCCAGGCCCCTGGAGCTCGACGGCGGGCTGCCGGACCGGCGGATCTCCGTGCACTGGGAGCTCGCCCACGACGAGCGGTTCAACCGGATCGCCCGGCGCGGACACGCCTGGGCGCACCCGGAGTTCCACCACGCCGTCCACGTCGACGTGCGCAACCTGCGGCCCGGCTCCGTCTACCACTACCGCTTCCGCGTCGGCGACTGGGTCAGCCCGGCCGGCCGGACCCGCACCGCCCCGGCGGCCGGTTCCCGGGTGGACTCCCTGAGGTTCGGCCTGGTCTCCTGCCAGCGCTACGACCAGGGTCACTGGACCGCCTACCGCCACCTGGCCGGCGAGGACCTGGACGCCGTCTTCCACCTAGGCGACTACCTGTACGAGTACGCGGTCAACGCCCAGGCGGGCGGCCGGGGTTACACCGACCGGGTGATCCCGGCCCACTTCAACCACGAGACGGTGACGCTGGAGGACTACCGCCTGCGGTACGCCCTCTACAAGTCCGACCCGGACCTGATCGCCGCCCACCTCGCCCACCCGTTCGTGGTGACCTGGGACGACCACGAGACGGAGAACAACTACGCGGGCGACGACCCGGAGAACGCCGTCCCGCCGGAGGAGTTCCTGCTGCGCCGGGCCGCCGCGTACCGCGCGTACTGGGAGAACATGCCGCTGCGCGCCGCCCAGCGTCCCGAGGGCGCGGACCTGCGGCTGTACCGCCGCATGCACTGGGGGGACCTCGCCCAGTTCGACGTCCTGGACACCCGCCAGTACCGCACCGACCAGGCGAACGGGGACGGCTGGAAGACGCCGACCGCCGAGTCCGAGGCCGAGTCGATGACGCTGACCGGGGCGGAGCAGGAGCGGTGGCTGACGGACGGGTGGCGGCGGTCCTCCGCGGTCTGGAACGTGGTGCCGCAGCAGGTCACCTTCAGCCGCCGCAACAACCCGGCGGCGGGCAACACCACGCTCTCCATGGACTCCTGGGACGGCTATCCCGCCTCACGGCGGCGGGTGCTGGAGGGGTGGAAGGCGTCCGGCCGGGAGAACCTGATGATCCTCACCGGTGACGTCCACGTGCACTACGGCCTGGACGTGAAGGAGGACTTCGACGACCCGTCCTCGCGGACGCTGGGCACGGAGATCGTCACGTCGTCCGTCTCCTCCGGCGGGAACGGGGCGGAGCGGCCGGCGAACTGGGCGGGATACCTGGCGCGCAACCCGCACCTGCGGTTCTACAACGGGCTGCGGGGTTACACGACGGTCGAGCTCGGGCGGCGGGTGGCCCGCACGGAGTTCAAGACGGTCGCCCGGGTCACCGAGCCCGGCGCGCCGCTCACGGTGGCCGGGGCCTTCGTGACCGAGTCCGGGAACCCGGGCCTGACCCCGGCCTGATCCCCGCCTCGCCCTCCCGCGGTGCCCGCCGGGGCCGCCCCTCCGCCGCACGGCGGCCGGGCGGTCCCCGCGGTCACGCGACCGTCGGTGGACGCCGCCCGCCCCCCCCTCCCGGGCGGGCGGCCGCGCCGTCACTCGCCGGGGTAGCGGACCCCCACCTGCGCGCGGATCGCGTCGAGCGTCCGCATGACCCCCAGCGTCGCGTCCAGCGGGACCAGCGGGGACTCCGTCTCCCCCGCCCGGATCGCCCGCATCACCTCCAGCGCCTCGTGGCGGAAGCTGCTGCGCAGGCCGTCGCCCGCGGTCAGCGCGAACTCCTCCGGCTCGCGGCCCTCACGGTGCAGGACGAACCGGTCCGCCTGGAAGAAGCCGTCCGGCACGTCGATCCGGCCGCGGGCGCCGGTGATCGAGGCCGTGATGCCCGTCGCACCGACTATGGAGCAGTGCACCAGGCCGAGAGCACCGCTCTCCCACCCGAGCACCGCTCCGGTCTGGAGGTCGACGCCCTCCGCCGAGAGCACCGACTGCGCGGTCACCCGCTCCGGCTCGCCCAGCAGCATCTGCGCGAAGGCGATCGGGTACACCCCGAGGTCCAGCAGCGCCCCGCCGCCCTGCTCCGGGTCCCGCAGCCGGTGCGCCACCGGGAAGGGACCGGCCAGGCCGAAGTCGGCCTGCACCGTCCGCACCTCGCCGATCGCGCCGTCGTCCACCAGCTGCCTCATCCGGCGGACCAGCGGGTTGCACGCGGTCCACATGCCCTCCATCAGGAAGCGCTTCCGGTCCCGCGCCAGCGCGACCAGCTCCTCCGCCTCCCGCAGGTTCAGCGTGAACGGCTTCTCGCAGAGCACGTTCCGTCCGGCCTCCAGGCAGAGCCCGGCGGCGGCCCGGTGGGCCGTGTGCGGGGTGGCGACGTAGACCACGTCGATGTCCTCGTCGGCGGCGAGCGACGCCCAGTCGCCGTAGGCCCGTGCTATGCCGAACCGCTCGGCGAACGCGTCGGCCGACCCCTGCGACCGCGAACCGACCGCCACCAGCTCGGCGTCCGGGATGTCGACGAGGTCTCCCGCGAAGGCGGCGGCGATGCCGCCCGTGGCCAGAATTCCCCACCGCACCGTCTCAGCCATCGCGGCCGCTCCTCACTCCGTGGTGTCCGCCCGGCCCCGGTCACCGACGTGACCAGGCGCGGCGTCCTGACATCAGCCCTGGCGCAGAGCATAGATCGCCCGCCGTCCCGGCCGGCCGGGACGGCGGGGGCGTCTCACGGAGCGGGCACAACCGGGCGGACACCGGTCCCGGCGCCGGGGAGGGAGGCGGGCCGGGACGGCGGGCCGGGGATCGCTGCGACAATCGAGGGGTGAACATCGCGCTGTCCCCCGCCGAGACCCTCCGGACCGCACTCGCGGCGTTGCTCGACGGCCTCCCGCCCCGCCAGGCCGCCCAGGCCGTCGACCGGCTGATCGCCAACTACCGCGGCGAGACCCCGACCGACGCCCCGATCCTCCGCGACCGCGCCGACGTCGCGGCGTACGCGGCCTACCGGATGCCGGCCACCTTCGAGGCGGTCCGCTCGGCGCTGGCGGCGTTCGCCGGGGCCGTGCCGGGCTGGACGCCCGCCTCCCACGTGGACGTCGGCGGCGGCACCGGCGCGGCGACCTGGGCGGTCGCCGCCGCCTGGGACGGCGTGCGGCCGGTCACGGTGCTGGACTGGGCGGAGCCCGCGCTGGCCCTGGGCAAGGAGCTGGCCGCCGCCAGCCCGGCCCTCGCCGGCGCGCGCTGGCAGCGCGCGCGCATCGGATCGGCGCTCCAGATCGGGAGCACCGATCTCGTGACGGTCTCCTACGTCCTCGGTGAGCTCACCGAGCGGGACCGCGCCCACGTCGTGGACGCCGCCGCCGGCGCCGCCCGCTCGGTCGTGGTGGTCGAGCCCGGCACCCCCGGCGGCTACGCCCGGGTGATCGCCGCCCGGGACCGTCTGATCGCCGCCGGCTTCCGCGTCGCCGCGCCCTGCCCGCACAGCGCGGCGTGCCCGATCGTGCCGGGCGAGGACTGGTGCCACTTCTCCGCCCGGGTCAGCCGCTCCTCCCTGCACCGCCGGGTGAAGGCCGGTTCGCTGCCCTACGAGGACGAGAAGTTCAGCTACGTCGCCGCCACCAGGCTTCCTGTGACGGATGTCTCCCCCGCTCCCGCGCGGGTGGTGCGCCGCCCGCAGATCCGCAAGGGGCAGGTGCTGCTGGACCTCTGCGAGGCCGAGGAGCAGCTGCGCCGCCACACGGTCACCAAGCGCCACGGCGACCTCTACAAGGCCGCGCGGGACGCCGACTGGGGAGACTCGTGGCCGCCCGCGGAGCCCGGCAATTACCATGAAATCAGGCAATGACCTCCGATCCGAGCACCCGGCGTGTTGTGGCCGGCCGGCCCGGGAGGAACGTGACGGTGCGACCATGGGGCATGTTGTCCGCACCATCGGCGAGGCGAGGGGATAGATGAGCGCGACGTTCGGCGGCCGTCCCGGCCGGCAGAGCAGGATCTCCCGGTGGCTGCGCGGACGCCGTCCGCAGGAGGCCACCGGCGCGGAGGACCGCGAGGCCCTGCTGCTGGCCGCCGCCGCCGCGGGGCTGCCGCTCGCGCCGGCGGCCCATCCGGTCGGCTACCGGTGTTCGTGCGAGCGGGTGGGCTGTCCGACGCCGGCCCGGCACCCGGTCTCCTTCGCCTGGCAGACCCAGTCGACCACCGACGCCGCGCAGGTCGAGCGCTGGGCGCGCGGCGACCTCGAGGCCAACTTCATCACCGCCACCGGCATGCTCCACGACGTACTGGACGTCCCGCTGGAGGCGGGCCGGGCGGCGCTGGGACGGATGCTGGAGCGGGGCGTCGAGGTCGGCCCGGTCGCCGAGAGCGACGACGGCCGGATGTTCTTCTTCACCCGGACCCGCGGCACGCCCGAGGACGAGGACGAGTGGTGGCCCTGCGAGCTGGACTCCCACCCCGAGACGACGGAGGAGCATCCCGGCCTGCGCTGGCACTGCCGCGGCTCCTACGTCCTGGTGCCGCCCGCCCGCCTGCCCGGTGACGACGGCCGGTCCGTCCGGTGGCTGCGCGGCCCGGAGCACCCGCTGCCGGAACCGCTCACCCTTCTCGAGACCCTCACCGACGCCTGCGAGAAGTACGCCGGCGAGGAACCGGCCGGGGCGGTCTGGCCCCTCCAGAACTGAGCCCTTCCGGAACCCGGTCCCGCCGGCGCCGGCCCCGTCCGGCGCTCCCTGGTCCCCGCTCCCCCGCTCCCCTACTCCCCGCGCGCCGCGATGAGCCCCGGCACCCGGCCGAGGAAGACCGCCTGGCCGGTGCGCGGAACCCGCACCGCCTGCTGCGAGACGTACTCCATGGTCAGCGTCTGCTCGACCTCGCCGGTGGTGAGCGCCCGCACGTCCGCGTTCTGCACGGGTATCGCGGTGCCCGGCGCCGCCGTCAGCTTCTCGAAGTGCCTCGTCGCGAAGAACACCAGCGCCCCGCCGTCGGCGGTCCGCAGCCCCAGCGGCGCGTAGTCGCCCCGGGTCAGCGGCTCGTCCTGGAACTGGCGCACCAGGCCGGGCCGCTTCTCGTTCTTCTTCCGCTGCTCGCGCACCGCGCTGGTGTGCGGGCCCTCCGCGAAGGCGTCGCCGCCCTGGCCCAGGTAGTCGGCGTACGCCTTGCTCAGGCGGGACGGCGGGAGGGCCAGCGGGTCGCCGCCCGCGGCGGGCTCGGCGTGGCCGTCCTCGTCCTTCCGGAACTCCGGCACGTCGTCGGGGTCGAGCAGCGTCAGGTAGGCCACCTGCCAGGGCTCCTCCTTGCGCTCCTTGACGAACACCAGCATCCACCGGGCGTCCCCGCCCTTGTTGGCCGCCGAGTCCACGAGGAACCAGCGCGGCCACCCCGCCTTGGCGGGGATGACGTAGCGGGAGTCGGTCAGCCTCAGCGGCTCGTGCCGGGCGTTCCCCTCGGGGTGGCCGGCGTGGCGCGCCTTCAGCCGCGCGCCGTCGATGTCGCCGAACGCGCCCGTGACGCGGTTCTCGTCGAGGCCCGGGTCGTAGGCCTTGTCGGCCGCGTTGTAGGCGTCGGTGAACGCGCGCAGCGCGCCCCGGGCCTCCTGGGGGGTGGCGGCCGGCAGGACCTCCCGCTCGCCGTGCACCACGACGCACCCGCTCAGGACCAGGGACAGCGCGGCCGCGGCGGCCGGCAGGACGCGACGCCCCAACGTGCTCTTCAACTGGCCTTCTCCTTCCGGCTTACGCAGCGGCACCCTACCCGTGCCGGGCGGCGCGCGCGGGGGGTACCCGGGGATGCTTGAATGCGCGACGTGACTCCTTACGACGTGCTCCGGGTCTTCTGCGACGCACGGCGCGGTTACGGCAACGAACTGGCCGTGGTCCGCGACGGCTCGAAGGTCCCCGGCGAGACCGAACGGCAGGCGATGGCCGCCGAGATCGGCTTCAGCGAGACGGTGTTCGTCGACGACCCCGAGCGCGGCGTGATCGACATCTACACCCCGGCCATGCGGCTGCCGTTCGCCGGTCACCCCTGCGTCGGCACCGCCTGGCTGCTGGACGTCCCCGAACTGGTCACCGCGGCGGGCGAGGTGGGGGTGCGGCTGGACGGCGAGTTCGCCTGGATCGAGGCCCGCGCCGAGTGGGCTCCGCCGCGCCTGCTGCGCCAGTACGCCTCCGCCGTGGAGGTGGACTCCCTGGAGGTGCCCCCGAAGGGCGAGTGGATCTACGCCTGGGCCTGGGAGGACGAGGCCGCCGGACGGATCCGTGCCCGCGGCTTCCCCGGCCGGGACGACGGCATCGACGAGGACGAGGCGACCGGTGCGGCCGCGCTGCTCCTCACCCGGCAGCTGGGCCGCGCCCTCAACATCACCCAGGGCACGGGCTCCCAGATCCTGACCGCGCCGCAGCCGCACGGCTGGGTGGAGATCGGCGGCCGCGTCGTCCTGGAGCGCTGACCCCGTGCACGAGGCCGCGGACGGCACGGGGAGACGGCCGGGGCGCCGGGGGCCTGGCCGGACCGGAACGGCAGGCGCCCGCGCGGGGAGGAACCGCCGCCGCGCGTGCTGAAGCCGCCGGAGGAGGCCGGCGGCGCGGCCCGGGTGGCGACCGGCACACCGGGCACGGACCCGCGCAAGGGCGTCACCCCCGAATGGTCCGGCGCGCGGCCCGGGTGGTGCGGCGTGGCGCTGACGGCACCGGTGGCGCCGCGGCCCTCGCCCCGGACGCGCGTGAGGTGTTCCCGGCCCGCCCGGCCGGTGCCGGCCGGCGGACCGCCGCCCCCGGGGCCGGGAGGCCGCACCCGCACGAGGGCGGTCGACGCCTGCCGGCCCCGGGGGCCGGCAGGCGTCAGGGCGCGGTGAACACCAGCGCCACGTTGTGCCCGCCGAAGCCCACCGAGTTGGAGACCACCGACCGCAGCACGGCGCGGCGGGGCCCGCCCGCCACCACGTCCAGGTCGATCTCCGGGTCCTGCCGGACCAGGTTGGCGGTGGGCGGGATGACCTGCTGGTGCAGGGAGAGCACGCTGAACACGGCCTCCATCGCGGAGCCGCCGGCGATGGCGTGCCCGAACACCCCCTTGTTGGCGGTCACCGGCGGCGGCGTGCCGAACACCGCGCGCAGCGCCAGGTGTTCGGCCAGGTCGTTGAGGGTGGTCGAGGTTCCGTGCGCGTTGACGTGGTCGATCTCGGCGGGGGACAGTCCGGCGTCGGCGATCGCCGCGCGCAGCGCCCGGGCCGCTCCGGCGCCCTCGGGTTCCGGGGCGACGCAGTGGTGGGCGTCGCCGGCCAGCGCCTGTCCGGCGAGGAGTGCGTAGACGCGGGCGTGGCGGGCGCGGGCGTGCTCCTCGCGTTCCAGGACGAGCACCCCGGCCCCCTCGGAGAGGACGAAGCCGTCCCGGTCCGCGTCGAACGGGCGGGAGGCGGCCGCCGGGTCGTCGCCGCGGGTGGACAGGGCGCCCATCCGCCAGAAGGCGGCGGAGCCCCAGGCGTTGCGGGCCGACTCGGCCCCGCCGACGACCACGACGTCGCAGGCGCCGGAGTCCAGCAGCAGCTTGGCCATGGCGATCCCGGAGGCGCCGGAGGTGCAGTTGGTGCTGGTGGTGAGGATGGGGCCGCGTGCGCCGAGGTCGATGGAGACCTCGCCGGCCGCCATCCCCGGCTGGCTCCGCGCCACCAGGCTGGGGGTCATGGCGCCGAAGCGGCCCTCCGCCAGCTTGGTGTACTCGCCCGGGTGCGCCATGGCGCTGCCGCCGACGCCGATGACCACGCCGACGCGTTCGCCGTCCCACTCCTCCGGGTGGAGGGCGGCGTCGGCGACGGCCTCCCGGGCGGCGACGAGGGCGAACTGGATGAACCGGTCGGTGCGCCAGCGCAGGCCCCGGCCGAGCCGGGCGGCGATCGCCTCGTCCTCGATCCGGCAGGAGAAGTCGACCGGCATGCCTTCCAGTTCGGGGTCGCGGGCCGCGGTGGGGACGCCGCTGAGCAGTCGTTCCCAGGCCTCCTTGACCCCGATGCCGCCCGGGGCGACGACCCCCAGGCCGGTGACCGCGACCGAGGAGCTCACCTGGCGGCCCCCGCGGTCTCGCCCCGCGTCTGCGCGGCGGCCTCGGCGATGATCCGCAGGCCGTCGGCCATGGTGGTGTCGCCCCCCAGTCCGGGCAGGGTCGGCGGCAGGGTGATGCCGTCCTCGTCCTCCAGGATCGCGAGGATCTCGGCCATGGCCAGGGAGTCGATCTCCAGCTCCCTGAAGGTGGCGTCGGGGCGCAGCGCCTCGGGGGCGATCTCGAAGTGGTCGCGCAGCAGCGCCTCGAGCCGTGCGACAAGCGGCTGGTCCGTCAACTGTCTCTCCTCACAGGGGTGTGTCGAAGTGCGGCCGTGCCGTGCGGGACTGCTGCGGGCCGCCGCGGAGGGTGCTCCTCCCCGGTCCTGGCGCCGGAGGCGGGCCGCCCGCCAAACAGGTGGGATTCGGGACCGGACACGGCGGATCGCCCGGCGGCCGCGCCCGGCTTCGGCACCGTAGGCACATCGCATCGGCAGACAATCGGTGACACGCACCCCGCGTTGCCGGGATTCACCGGGGCGGCGGTGCTCCCGTCGCCGCCGGTGGAAGGCCGTGGTCCCCGGCGGCCGCGGGGGCGGGTCGGAAGGTGGTGACGGCGGTGGAGACGGTCGGCGGGAAGACCGGCGGCCCCCGGCCGCGGCGGAGCCGGCGGCAGGGCGCCCGGGATCCGGTGCTGCGCGGGGCGCGGCTGGTGGTGGCGGGCGCGCTGCTGGCGCTGGTCTGCGCGGGGCTCCTGGTCCCGGGGGCGCTGGCGGCGCTGGACACGGGGGGTGCCGCCGCCGCCGGGACCGAGGCGGGGCGGGCGGTGGAGCGGGCGGAGCGGCTGGGGGTGGCGGCGCCCGATCTGGTGCTGGTGGTGACCGGGCGTGAGCCGTCGTCGGTGGCCGCCGGCGCGCGTGCGGTGGCGGGCTCCCTGGCCGGCGACCCCGCGGTGCGGCGGGCGTGGACCGCCGGCGACTCCCCCGCGGACCCGGCGCGCTCCCCGGACGGGACGCTGCAACTGGTGCCGGTGCGCATGACGGGTGACGCCACCGGCCGCAAGGAGGCCGCGCCCGGGGTGCTGGCCGCCGCGCGCGCCGCGGCGCCGCAGGGGGTGCGGGTGGAGGCGAGCGGGCCGGTCTGGGCCGGCCGTGAGCTGGGCGCGGCCTCCGCGGCGGGTCTGGCGCGGGCCGAGCTCATCGCGGCGCCGCTGGTGTTCGCGGTCCTGGTGTTCGCCTACGGCTCGGTGGTGTCGGCGCTGCTGCCGGTGGCGGTGGCGGTGCTCACGGTGGTCTGCTCGATCCCGGTGATCGGGCTGCTGGCACGGTTCTTCGAGATCTCCTCCTTCGCGGTGAACGCGGCCGCCGCCGTCGGTTTCGGCCTGGCGGTCGACTACACGCTGTTCCTGCTGGCGCGGGTGAAGGAGCACACCGGGCGCGGTGAGGACCTGGAGTCGGCGCTGGCCGCGGCCCGCCGGTCCAGCGGCCGGTCGATCGTGTTCTCGGCGGCGGCGGTGGCCTGCTGCATGGCGTGCGCGCTGGTGGTGCCGGTGCCGTTGCTGCGCGCGCTGGCGCTGGCGGGCGCCACGGCGACGGTGCTGGCGGCGGTGGTGGCGCTGACCGTGCTGCCGTCGTGCCTGCGGCTGCTGGGCGACCGGGTGGACCGGTTCGACCCGCTGCGGCGGTGGCGGCGGGCGCGCACCGGCGACGACAGCCGGTTCTGGCGCCGCACGTCGCTGACGGTGACCGCCCGGCCGTGGCTGGCGGGCTCGCTGGCGACGCTGGTGCTGGTGGTGCTGGCGGCCCCGGTCGTCCAGGCCCGCTTCGGCCTCTCCGACGAGCGGTCGCTGCCCGCCTCCGCGCAGGCGGCCCGCACGCAGGCGCGGGTCGACGCGGAGCTGGCGGTGCCGCCGGAGCGGATGCTGACCGTGGTGCTCACCGGTGTGGACCGTCCGGGCGCGATGGGGCCCTACCTGGACCGGCTGCGGGGTGTCGGCGACGTGCGGTGGGCGCGTCCGGCCGCCACCGGGCGGGGCGAGCGCGCGGGCGGGGTGGTGCTGGCGGTGGCGCTGGACGTGGCGCCGGACTCCGACCGGGCCCGCGAGGCGCTCGACACGGTGCGGGCGGTGCCGGCGCCGGGCGAGGTGGTGGTGGGCGGCCGGGCCGCGGAGATCGCCGACACCAACGCGGCGGTGCGCGAGGCGCTGCCGCGCTGCCTGCTGCTGCTGGCCGCCGCGCTGACGCTGCTGCTCGGGTACTTCACGCGGAGCTGGATCGCCCCGCTGAAGGCGCTGGCGGTGGCGGTGCTGAGCCTGGGCGCGAGCATCGGGGCGGTGGTGTGGATGTTCCAGGAGGGCCGGATGCGGTGGCTGGTGGGCGGCTTCACGGTCACCGGCACCCTGGACGCGTCGCTGCTGCTGTTCACGCTGTTCGTGGCGCTGGCCCTGTCGGTCGACTACGAGGTGTTCCTGCTGGGGCGGATCCGGGAGGAGTTCGACCGGTGCGGGGACAACCGGCGGTCCGTCGTGGACGGCATCGCCCGCACGGCGCGGCTGCTGACCTCGGCGGCGGCGGCCGTGGCGATCTCGACGGCGGCGATGGCGTCGGCGCAGGTGACGACGTTGAAGCTGATCGGGGTGGGGATCGCGCTGGCGGCGGTGGTGGACGCGGTGCTGGTGCGGGGGGTGCTGGTGCCCGCCGTGATGGCGGTCCTGGGCCCCGCCAACTGGTGGAGCCCGTACCGCTCGCCGCGCCCCGGCGCGCCCGCCGCGCCACCGGAGCGGGAGCCGGCGGCCACGGCTCAGGCGGCGTCGAGGTAGGCGAGGACGGCGAGGACCCGGCGGTTGTCGTCGTCGGAGACCTCCAGCCCCAGCTTGGCGAAGATGTTGGCGGTGTGCTTGGCGACGGCCCGCTCCGTGACGGTCAGCCGGCCGGCGATGGCGGTGTTGGAGCGGCCCTGCGCCATCAGCTCCAGCACCTCCCGCTCGCGCGGGGTCAGCCGGGAGACGGGCCGGTCGGCGCCCGTGCCGCGCTGCAGGAGCTGGGAGATGACCTGCGGGTCCATGGCGGTGCCGCCGGCGGCGACCCGGCGGACGGCCTCGGTGAACTGCCCGGCGTCCAGCACCCGGTCCTTCAGCAGGTAGCCGACGCCGCCGGTGCCGTCGGCGAGCAGTTCGCGGGCGTAGAGCTGCTCGACGTGCTGGGAGAGCACCAGCACCGGCAGCCCGGGGCGGCGCCGCCGGGCCCGCAGCGCGCACTGCAGGCCCTCGTCGGTGAAGGAGGGCGGGAGCCGGACGTCGACCACCGCGACGTCCGGCTCCCGTTCCCGCAGCGCCCGGTCCAGCGCGGGGCCGTTGTCGACGGCGGCGGCGATCTCGAAGCCGTGCGCCTCCAGCAGACGGACCAGGCCGTCCCTCAGCAGGAAGAGGTCTTCGGCGAGGACAACGCGCACGGAATCTCCAGGGTCACCACGGTGGGGCCGCCGGTCGGGCTGCTGACGGCCAGGACGCCGTCGAATGCTCCCAGCCTGCGTTCGACGCCCGCCAGTCCGGACCCGGCCGCCGGGTCGGCCCCGCCGCGGCCGTCGTCGGTGACGGTCAGCCGGAGCATGCCGTCGCGGTGGCCGAGCTCCAGCCAGACGCGGTCCGCCCCGGCGTGCTTGACCACGTTGGTCAGCATCTCGCTGAGCGCGAAGTAGGCGGCGGACTCCACGGCGGGTTCCGGGCGGCCCGGGAGGTCGACGTCGGCCTCCACCGGCAGGGGCGTGCGCAGGGCGAGCGCCCGCGCCGCGTCGCCGAGGCCCCGTTCGGCGAGCACCGGCGGGTGGATGCCGCGCACCAGGTCCCGCAGTTCGGCGAGCGCCTCGGCGGATTCGGCGCGGGCCCGCGCCAGCAGCCGCTTCGCCTGCTCGGGGTCCTGGTCGAGCAGGGCCTCCACGGTGTTCAGGCTCATCCCCATCGCGACCAGCCGGGCCTGCGCCCCGTCGTGCAGGTCGCGCTCGATGCGGCGCAGTTCGGCGGCGGAGGTGTCCACGGCGTCGTGCCGGGTGCGGGCGAGTTCCTCCACGCGGTGCTCCAGCACGGCCCGGCCGGAGGGTGCGAGCACGGCCCGGGTGAGCGTGAAGTGGGCCTTCAGGAGACGGTCGTTGAAGCGGAACGCGAGGTGCAGCAGGACCAGTCCGAGGACGCCGGCGCCGATCGCGTCGCCCTGCCCGCTGACGGGGAGGAACCAGTACCAGTAGTCGGCGCCGTCCGCGACGGCCCGCCAGAACCCGGCCGCCAGGGCCAGGCCCTCCACCGCCTTGCCCAGCAGCACGGCGGGCAGCAGCGCGACGAAGAACCCGGCGGTCATGTCCACCGGCAGCCACCGCAGGTCCCGGCGGACCGCCGGATCCTGCAGCAGGTGCAGCGCCCGGGACGCCCCGGTGGCGGACGGCGTGGCGGGGCCGGGCCGGTAGGCGGCCGGGATCCGCACGCCGTACCAGCGTTCCGCGAGGCTCCGCCGCAGGCCGGCGTGGAACCGGACGGCGGTGAGCAGGGGCGGCAGCAGGACGACGCCGACGCCGAGGGGGACCAGGGCGGCGGCCAGCACGACGAGCACCAGGAGGAACGCGGATCCGGAGACCGAGAACACCCCCAGGGCGAGACCGCGCACCGCCGCGAGCGTTGCCCTCTTGACCTTCATCCAGCTCAACTCCCGGTGTCGTGCGAGTGGTACGGCGGGCCGGCCGCCCGCACGACGACGGTACGGACGGCGGACGTCCACCGCACTGGGCCCGGCCCCCCGGCCGGGGGTGGTGCCAGGTACACCCTCCCCGGTCGCGGCCGGCGCCGCCCCGGCCGTCCGCCGTCCGCCGTCCGGTCACCGTCGGCGCGCCGCCGCCC
>NZ_LWCC02000086.1 GCF_001642695.1 Streptomyces chilikensis | reverse complement strand
CGATCGCGTGGTCACGAAGCCCGTCGCCGCCAGCCCGGCGTCCACCCGCCTGCCGAGCCCCGGCGTCACCGTGCCGGTCTCCACCTGGACCCGGATCTGCTCCGGCGCCACCGGCACGCGCTTCGCCTTCGGCCGCTTCGCGACGTGCGGCGCCAGCGGCCGGTCCTGGCGCAGCGCCGTGAAGATCTGCCGCGCCTTCAGGGCGTTCCACCTCAGCGTCTCGCCCGGGACGCCGGGCGCCCGGTGGTTCATCTTGGCGATCGGCACGGTGGTGAACTCCGAGGACGACGGCGAGAAGTTCCGCATCGCCCGGCCCAGGGCGATCATCTCCGCCGTCCCGAAGCCGCGGTCCGCGCGCACCGACCCCAGCGCCGCGCCCGCGACGCTCCGCAGCTTCACGGGGTTGAGCAGCACCCCGGACGAGGAGGCCCGCTCGATCAGCGCGGCCAGGAACCGCTGCTGCCGCTGCATCCGTCCGAAGTCGGAGGCGGCGTCCACCTGCCGGGCACGGACGTACTGCAGGGCCCGCCCGCCGTCGAGCCGGTGCCGGCCGGGTCCGAGGGCCAGCCCGGTGTTCGCGTCCTTCAGCGGCCTGCTGGTGCAGATCTGCACTCCGCCCAGCACGTCGACGGTGCGGATGAAGCTGGTGAAGTCGACCTCCAGGTAGTGGTCGATCTTCACGTCGGTCATCTTCTCCACGGTCCGCACGGTCAGCTGCGGCCCGCCCTCCGCGTACGCCGCGTTCAGCCGCACCGGATGCCCGGGCCGCTTCCTCCCGGTGTCCGGGTCGGTGTACTCCGGCGTCACCGCGTACGAGTCGCGCGGCAGGCTCACCACACTGGCCCGGCCGCGGTCCTCGGAGATGTGGACGATCATCATGGTGTCCGTGCAGTGGCACGGCTCGCCGCCGAGGCGGTACCTGCGCCGCTGCTCCGGGGTGATCCGGTCGCGGCCGTCGGTGCCGACCAGCAGGATGTTGGTGCCGTGGCCCGCGTTCGGGCGGTTCTTCATGTCGCGGAACGGGTCGACGCGCGCGATGCCGTCGTCGATCCCGGTCAGCACCGAGTGCCCGATGCCGGCCGCGGCGAGGACGGTCACCGAGAGCGCGGTGACCACGCGCCCGCCCCACCCGCGCCGCCGCCCGGCGGGCCGCCGGGGGCCGCCCCCGCGCCCCGCCCCGCCGGC
>NZ_LWCC02000085.1 GCF_001642695.1 Streptomyces chilikensis | reverse complement strand
TGAGGGTGCCCCCGGGTTCCCGGTTGAAGCTCATGTCCACGCCGGCGGTGGTCTTCGCGGACAGGCCCAGGGGGCCGTTGTGGAAGAAGGTGTCACCGAGGCGGATGCGCTCGCTCTGATCGGTCGAACCGTACTGGCCGGCGTAGGTGGTGCCGCCGACGGTGAGCGAGGTGAGCTGGGAGTAGTCCGACCACTTCTCGGCGGTGCGGGTGCCCTCCGGGGTGGAGGCGCCGGCGGTCTCGTTGCCGAGCTTGTCGTAGGACCAGTTGGTGCTGTCACCGTTCTTCGCGGTGATCTGCTGCGCGTCGTTGACCGTGTAGGTCGTACCGCGCGGGCACCCCTGGTCCACGCCCTGCGAAGTGAGGTTGCCGGCGAGGTCGTAGCAGTACTGCCAGGAGGAATTGAGGGTGGTGCCCTTCTCCTCCTTGGCGTAGGAGAAGCGGCCGGCGCCGTCGTAGGTGTAGCTGGTCTTCATGCCGGTGACGGCGTCGGTGCTGGTGCGGATCTTGCTGCCGTCATCGTTGGCGTTGGCGCCGGAGTAGGCGTAGGAGTAGGCGAGGTCGGCCAGCGTGCCCTTCGGCGAGGTCGCCTTGATGCGCTTCGGCCGGGAGGACTCGTCCAGCGTGACCTCCTGGACCGTGCCGCCGGGATAGGTGGTCTTCGTGCGGACGTCATTCTTGTCGTACTCGTACGTGGTGACCTTGCCTGCCGGCGTCTTCAGCTGGGTGAGGTTGTTGACGGCGTCCCACGTGTAGTCGGTCAGGCCCGCCGGGTCCTCATAGGTGTCGACGTTGCCGGCCGGGGTGTAGGTGAGGCGGGTCTGGGATCCGTTCTGCAGGGTGCGGACCGTTTCCCGGTTCAGCGGGTCGAAGGTGTAGCCAACCACCCCGGTCTTGTCGGAGCGCTGGACCAGGTTGCCGTCGCCGTCGTAGGAGTAGGTGACGGTGAGGTAGTTGGAGGAGTCGACCTTCACCACGCGGTCGCGCTCGTCGTACTCGTACGTGACGGTCACTCCGCGCCCGTCCCGCACCATGAAGGGACGACCGAGGTCGTCGTAGGTGTAGGTGGTGACGCCGAGCGGGGCGGGCGGGGTGACCTTGGTCAGGTTGCCCTTGGCGTCGTACGTGAAGGAGGTGGACACCGACTTCGTGGAGCTCATCTTCGTGGTGGCCTTGCAGCGCTGGCCCTCGAAGCCGCCGCAGGTGGGGGTGGCGGGGTTGTAGTCGAAGGTCTGGCTGCCGCCGCCGGTGCCGGTCACCGCGACGGACTTGGTGTTGCCGGCGGTGTCGTAGGTGTAGTCGGTCTTCTCCCCGTCCGGGGTGGTCATGGAGCCCGGCAGGTCAGCGCCCGAGATCGTCTGGTAGCCGGTCAGGGACGAGGTCGCGCCGGTGGGGAGCTTCGCGGAGGTGGGGTTGTTGCGGGAGTCCCAGCCGTAGGCGGTGACGTTGCCGCCGACGCCACCGCTGCCCATCGCGTCGGTGGCCTCGGTGACGTTGTTGTTCGCGTCGTACTTCTTCGAGCGCTCACGGCCGAGGGCGTCGGTCACCTTGGTGACCCGGCCGTCGCCGTCGTGCTCGTAGTGGGTGGCGTGCTTCTCGGGATCGGTGACCGTCGTCGTGCCCGCATCGGACGGCCATTCGCCCGAGTAGCTGTAGGTGTGGGTCGGGCCGGTGTGCCCGGAGCCGTCGAGCGACGTCGCGCGCAGCATGGAGGTGACGCGGTTGTGGTCGTCATAGGTGAAGACCGTGACACGGCCCTCCGGCGTGATGATCTTCGTGAGCCGGCGGGAGGAGTCGTACTGGAACTGGGTCGCCTTGCCCTCGGTGTCCGCCGTCCGCGCCAGGTTGCCGGAGCTGTCGAGGTCGAAGACGGCGGTGCGGCCGGTGTGGTCCTTGGCCTGCCACTGGTTCGGGTAGGTCTTGACCAGGTCGACCCACCGGCCCGAGCGGGTCTCCGTGACCTTGAAGCCCTTGTGCTCCTCGCCCTCGTCGTGCTGGTCGACGGTGACGGTGCCCTTGTTGCGGTCGGTGACCTTGGTCAGCGTGCCGTACGCGTCGTAGGTGTCCTTCGACCCCGACTTGCGGTCGGTGAGGGTGTAGGTGCCGTCGCTGTTCTTCTTCAGGTCCTTCGAGTAGCCCTTCGGCGTGGTGAAGGTGCCGTCGGAGTTCTTGGTGAAGCGGACGGTGGCGCCGGTGGCGTCGTAGAAGATCACCTCGGACGTGTAGAAGAGGTCGAGGTAGCGCTCGTACTCCTGCCACCACTGCTGGGAGACCTTGCCCCAGGGGGCGTCGAAGGAGTTGTACGTGCGGGCCAGGCGCAGCTTCTGGCCGACGCCCGCGATCTCGAAGTCGGTCGCGGCGAGCATCAGGTTGCCGTTGGACAGGTTGATGCGGGCGACCAGGGAGTCGGTGATCCGGAAGTCCGATATCTGGTGCCAGGGGACCGAGCCCTGGCCCTCCGGCACGTAGCTGGCGGGCGAGACGTCGGAGGACGCCGACGAAGGCGCCTTGGATGCCTTGCTCCCCTTGCCACCCGTACGGGCGCGTTCCTTCTGCCCCGCCTCCCAGGCCGCCTCGCCCTTCGAGGGCTCGGCCTCGGGCCGTGAGGCGACGGGCTTGTTGGAGCCGACCTTCACCGGCGGCACCTCCAGCCGGTCCGCCTTCTTCCCCCACACCGATTCCGCCGCCTCGTTCGCGGGCGGAGCGGCGACGGCCGGCAGTCCCGCCACGCCGACCGTGAGCACGGTCAGAGCGGCGACCACGGTGCGTCTCATGTTCTTCCGGGCACGCCGAAACGGCGTGCCCGCAGCACGCGAATGCATGGAACATCCCCCACAGAAGAGATCCCGGACGGCTCCAGCGGCCACCGGGCGTCCCAGAAGCTGCCACAGGTTCTGCACACGCCGCCGGGCCGTGCCCGCGAATTGATCGCACTCACGCACGAATTCGAGACGTCTTGGGATCAAGGGAGATTCGTTGGAAACACTGGCGTCCGAGCGGCCGGCACGGTGATTCCCAGGCAACCGGCCGCGTCAGCGCGTCCGAATACCGTCGGTGAGCGGCGGTCACGCAGCGCTCGCCGCCACGCCGTTCGGGTCGGTCAGGCTAGGAAGAGCTGGCGGCTCGACGCCGGTGGCGCGGGTCAGGTGAGGCCGGCTGCGGCGTTGTCGTCCCAGCCGTCGGTGCGTTGGATGTAGCGGTGGAGGGAGCGGGAGTGGCGGGCCCAGCCGCCCTGGTCGGCGATGGTGATGGTGTCCTTGCCGTGGGCGCGGGCGGTGGTGGCGAGGCCGATGCGGAGGCTGTGGCCGGTCCAGGTGAGGGGGACGTGGGCGCGTTTGCTGATGCGGGTGATGGCGCGGGTGACGGAGTCGGGGGTGAGGCCGCCGGTGGGGTTGCCCCAGCGGTCGATGGCGAGGAAGGCGGGGGCGTCGGGGGTGCTCCAGCGGGGGTCGGCGTCGGTGGCGAGGCGGTGGCGGTAGGCGGTCCAGGCGCGGACGGGGCAGAGGCCGGGGTCGTGGCTGTAGGGGATCTTGGCGTCGCGGACGGTGTGCCGGGTCTTGCCGGTGAGGACGGAGACGACCAGGCCGCGGTGGTCGAGGCGGACGTCGGCGGCCAGCAGGCCGGCGGGGTCCTGGGCGCGGGCGGCGTAGTGGAAGGAGGTGAGGACGAGGGCCTTGTCGCGGTGGCCGGTGAGGGTGTCGGGGCAGGCGTGGGCGACGGCGCGCAGGTCGGAGACGGTGGCGGCGGGGGCCTGGCCGCGGCCGCGGCGTTCGCCCTGCTGGAGGAGTTTGACGGTGAGGCCCTGAAGGGCCTTGCGGGCGGCGGCCTGGTCGTCGCGGCTGACGGTGTGGCCGCGTGTCCGCAGGCCGACGACCGCGCCGGCGAGGTGGGTGCCGGCCGAGGCGGGCGCGTAGCCGGCGTGGTCGGTGCGGCCCTCGCGCAGCATCCAGGTGACGAAGGCGACCAGCGCGCCGCGACTGGCCTCCCCCGTCGGCAGGCCGGTGTCCGCACAGAAGCGTTCCCACACCCGCCAGGCCTTGGCGTAGGTGTCGCGGGTGTTGGCCGGCACGATCTCCGCGGCGACGGCGTCGGCCAGGTCCTCGGCGGCCGCCAGCCGGCGGGCGGCCTCGACGCCGTGCCGGGCGGCCCAGCGCTCGACGAGGTCGGCGCGCGGGTCGCCGGAGCCGCCCGCGGGGGCGACGATGGGTGTGCGGGCGTCGTGCAAGTCCCTCTCCCCCGGTGCGGGCGGCCACCCCGAACCGCCGGGAAGGCCTGGAAAACTGACGTCGGATAAGGAGAGCTTATCCGACGCCAGAAGCCGCCCCGCGAGCGGCGTTCACAGAATGTGAAACCACGGGGTGAGGCGCCGTCAGGTCTTCCGGCGCGGAAGGAAAGAGCCGCCCGTGACACCGCCGCACCCCCGCGCCGGAAGCCCGCCCGACTCAGCCTCATCGCAACGAAACTGCTGGTCAGCGGGCTGCGCACGCCACACGAGACGGCTGGCGGCATCGACGGCTGGCCCGGTGCCGCCGGGGGCCACGGGGCACCGCTGCGGACCGGGTGCCACGCGGCCCAACGCGACGAAACCGCACCCGGGATACGCCGCCGCGCCGCTCTCGCCCGCGCCCCGTTATGGGAACACCTGCGCGGACAAGTCGGCCTGCACCGGTTCCGCACCTCCGACGCCACCTGCAACGGAACCCCACACCCCGCCTTCCGCGCACAGACGGACGTATGGGAACAGGCGTCGAGGGCACAAAGGGGGACATGACGACACTGCTCGGTGCCTTTGTCCTCGGTACTCCGGATCCGCCCGCGCTTGCTGACTTCTACCGCGCCCTGCTGGGTTGGGAGGAGGCCGAGCGGAGTCCCGCATGGGTTCGGCTGCGGGCCCCCGAACGAGATCGTCCCGGCCTCAGCTTCCAGCTGGAAACCGACCACACGCCCCCGGTCTGGCCCCAGCGCCCGGGTGTTCAGCAGATGCAGGCGCACCTGGACCTGCAGGTCGACGACCTGGAGGCGGAGACCAAGCGGGCTTGCGCCCTGGGCGCGACCCTGGAGGACCACCAGCCGCAGGAAGACGTGCGGGTCCTCCGCGATCCTCACGGCCATCCGTTCTGTCTCTTCCTGCCAGGAGCCTGAACGAGGGAGAGAGAGCACCCGGTGCCAGTGGCGGTGCCAGGCCGGTACTCCTCCGCCTGGCACCGTCACCCGGCCCGCGCCTGCCGGCCTGCCGGCGTGTCAGCGCGCCAGCAACTCCTGCAGGGCCAGGGCGATGTCCGTGGGGGCTTCCTCGGCCATGAAGTGACCGCAGGAAACGGTCAGGTGCCGCAGGTCAGGGGCCCAGGCGCCCCAGAGGGCGGCGGCGTCGTACCCGAGGGCGGCGCCCCAGTCCTGCTGGAGGACCGTGACCGGCATGGTGAGACGGCGGCCGGCCGCCCGGTCGGCCCGGTCGTGCTCCACGTCGATGCCGGCGGAGGCGCGGTAGTCCGCGACGATCGACGGCACCGCGTTGCGGCACGCCGCGAGATAGGCGTCGCGGACGTCCGCGGGTATGGCCTGCGGGCCGGTGGCCCACAGGTCGAGGAAGTGTCCGAAGAACTCGTCGGCGCTCGCCCGGATCATCTTCTCCGGCAGCCCGGGCGGCTGCGCCATGAGGTACAGGTGGAAGCCGACGGCCGCCGTCACGCCGTGCAGCGCCTCCCACATGTCGAGCGTGGGCAGCACGTCGAGACAGGCCAGGTGGGTGACGGACTCCGGGTGGTCCAGCCCCGCCCGGAAGGCGACCAGCGCGCCGCGGTCGTGACCCGCGAGGGCGAAGCGGTCGTGCCCGAGCTTCCTGGCGAGGGTGACGACGTCCTGGGCCATGGTCCGCTTGGAGTACGTGTCCGGACCGTCCTCCACGGGCTTGTCGCTGTCGCCGTAACCGCGCAGGTCGGGGCAGACGACGGTGTGCTCGGCGGCCAGTTCGGCCGCGACGGCGCGCCACATGAGGTGGGTCTGCGGGAAGCCGTGCAGGAGAACGACGGGGGTCCCCGACCCGCCGACGGCGACGTTCAGGGAGACGTCCTGGGCGACCCGCACCCGCTGGAGGTCGAAGCCGGGAAGGGTGATGGGCATAACGTGACTCGTTTCGCTCGTGAGGAAGGCGCGGCCCTCGCGGCCGCCTTCCGTGCCTCCACCGTGGGTGCGCCGGATGAGCAGCCGATGAGCGCGCTGTAGGTTGAGGCCCGTATTCCGGTGAAGTGGATGACGGACGTGCGAGTGCACCTGGGCGTGCTGGGGCCGGTGGCGGCCTGGGGTCCCGAGGGCGTGCCCGTTCCCCTCAAGGGGCCGATGCACCGCGCGCTCCTGGCCCGGCTCGTCGTCGCGCGCCGCCGGGTCGTGCCCGTGTCCCGCCTGGTGGAAGACCTGTGGGACGAGCCGCCGGCCGACGCCGTCGGCACGATCCGCACGTTCGTCGCGGCGCTGCGCCGCGCCCTGGAACCCGGCCGTCCTCCGCGTGCCCGCCCCCGCCTGCTGGTCACCGACGGCCCGGGCTACGCCCTCAAGGCCGCCGATGAGGACGTCGACGCCTGGCGCCTGGAACGGACCGTCCGTCAGGCGGGAGACCTGCCTCCGGCCGAGGCCGTGCGCCGGCTCACGCAGGCGCTGGGCTGGTGGCGCGGCCCCGCCTACGCGGACGTCGGCGCGGCCTCCTGGGTGCGCGCCGAGCGCTCCCGGCTGGCCGACCTGGAGTGCCGGGCCATCGAGGACCGGGCACAGGCGCGCCTCGCCCTGGGCGCGGCGGCCGAGGCGGCGGCGGAGCTGGACGCGCACGTCGGCGAGCACCCCTGGCGGGAGGACGCCTGGCACCTGCTGGCCCTGGCCCTGTACCGGTCCGGACGCCAGACGGAAGCGCTGTCCGCCGTCAGGCGAGCCCGGCGCGCCCTGGGCGACCGGATGGGCATCGAGCCCGGGCCGAGGCTGCGCCGCCTGGAGAGCGACCTCCTGCGGCAGGCGGACCACCTCGACCCGGGCCCGGGCGGTCCGGCTGCCCAGGTCTGGGCGCAGGCGGCCGCGGCCTACGAGCGGGCCGCCCCGTCGTACGCGCGCGTCCGGCTGGAGTCCACCGCGGGGCTGATGCGCGACCTGGCGGTGACCGGAGGCGGAGGCCTGGAGGCGGCGCGGCGCCACCGGGTGGCCGCCGTGGCCGCGGCCGAACAGCTCGGCGACCCGGAAGTCACCGCCCGCGTCATCGGCATCTACGACGTCCCCGCGGTGTGGACCCGCTCCGACGACCCGGAACAGGCCCGCCGGCTGGTGGACGCGGCGGAGCGGACCCTGCGGACGCTGCCGGAGGACCACCGGCACGACGCGGCCCGCTGCCGGCTGCTGGCCACGATCGCCGTGGAATCCCGCGGGACCCTGCCCACCGACCGGGTGGCTCCGGGCGAGGGGGCGCGCGCCCTCCAGGCCGCGGAGCGGGCCGAGCGGCTCGCGCGGCAGCTCGACGACCCCTCCCTGCTGGCCTTCGCGCTGAACGGCGTCTTCATGCAGGCCTTCCGGCGCGCCGGGCTGTCGGCACGCCGGGACGCCGTCGGCGCCGAGATGATCTCCGTCGCCGGGCGGGGCGGTCTGGTGACGTACGAGATCCTCGGCCACCTGATCCGGCTCCAGTCGCACTGCGCCGTGGCCGACCTCGTCGGGGCCGATCGGCACGCCACCGCCGCCGACCGGCTCGCCGAGCGTCACGGCATCCCCCTCGTCGCGGTGTTCACCACCTGGTACCGCGCCCTGCGCACCGCCGCGACCCGGCCGCTGCCGGAGGCCGAGCAGGCCTACCGGGAAGCCGGAGCGCTCCTGGACGGTGCCGGGATGCCGGGCCTGGGGCACGGACTGCCGCCCATGGCACGGCTGAGCCTGCGCCTGCGTCACGGCCTCCCGCCGGTGGTCGACGCCGAGGACGACTGGGGACCGTACGAGACCTGGGTGCGCCCGCTGCTCCTGGTCACCGCGGGAGACGTGACAGCGGCGCGGGCCGCGCTGAGGGGCATCGCCTCCCCGCCCCGTGACCTCATGTCCGAGGCCCTGTGGTGCCTGGTGGCCAGGGCGGCCACGGCGGTCGGGGACCGCGAGGTGATGGGACGCGCCGCCCGGCAGCTGCGGCCGGCGACCGCGGAACTGGCCGGCGCGCAGAGCGGACTGCTCTCCTTCGGCCCGGTCGCACGCCACCTCGAGGAACTGTCGTCGTCGCTCCGGCGCTGAAGCGGCGGGGCGGCAGGACGACGCTCGAGCCGGGCCGGGTCACCGGCCGCACCACCGGGAAAGCACAATCAGGTCTCATGGCGAGGAAGAAGAAGACCGCCCGCGACGCCGCCGCACCGCTGCGCCGCGAGCCCGTCCGGCTCGGGCCGGTGAACGCGAACGCGTTGGTCGGCGAGCTGCGCACGGTGCACGAGACGGCCGGCGGCGCGGACGGCATGCCCGACGACGCCGAGGTCTACGCGGCGCTGCTGTGGGCCGAGCGCAACGCGGCCCAGCTCGACGAAGCGGCACCCGAACCGCGCCGCCGCGCCGCCCTCATCCGCGTCCTGCTGTGGGAACACCTGCGCGAACAGGCCGACCTGCACCAGGGGCGCGCTGTCGAAGCCGCCCGCACCGCCGGCGCCACCTGGGCCGAGCTCGCCAGCCCCCTGGCCGTCCGCACCCCCTCCGCCGCCTACAACAAGGCCCAGCGCCTGGCCGCAGCCACCCTCACCGACGCCACCGACCACGACCGTCCCGTCCGCCGCACTCCCGAAGCCGTCGCCGCCGCCCGCCTGCGCCACGCCGAGCGCGAACGCGCCGCCCTGCGCCGTCGGCAGGCCGCCACCGAACGCCACCCGCTCGTCGCGGCCGCCGCCCGGCGCCTCCTCGACCACCGCGAGGACCTGGCCCGCGACGACGACACCGACTTCTGGCTCGACGAAGCGGAATACGTCCTCGACGACTGCACCACCGCCCTCCAGCAGGAGAGCCTGGAGCGCTACCTCGCCGCCGCCGTCCGCCACCTCCAGCACCACCACCGCACCACCGGCGAGCCCCCCGCCACCGGACCGGAGGCCCTCAAGGCGTGGGAAGCGGTGCGCGACCTGGTCCGCACGCCCGTCTGACCGTGCGGGTCCGGCGCGGGCGCGCCGGTCTCAGGACGTCGCCCAGACGCCGAGCTCGTTGCCACTCGGGTCCAGGAAGTGGAAACGGCGTCCGCCCGGGAACGGGTAGGGGCCCTCCACCACGTGCCCACCGGCCGCGGTGACCGCGACCGCCGTGGCGTCCAGGTCCTGCGAGAACAGCAGGACCAGGGGGCCGTTCCGCCCCGGTTCACGCAGGGTGCTCAGCCCGCCCACCTCGCCCTCGCCGTCAGGGGCGACGATGCCGGCGTAGCCCGGACCGTACTCGTTGAACGTCCACCCGAAGGCGGCCGCGTAGAACGCCCGCGCCTCCGCGAGGTCCTTGACGCCGAGCTCGATGTAGTCGATGGCGTGATGGGTGTTCATGTTCGAACTCCTCCTGTGGGTCGCCACCAGCATGCCCGGGGCACCGGACCGCCCGCCGGGAAACCGGGGACTGCCGGGAGCCGGCCCGGGGCCCGGACTACGATCCGGCCGTGCCGGAAGGGGCCCCAAAGGGGCGGGCGGCGTCCCAGGCGGCCTCGATCATCCGGAAGACCTCGTCCACCGCAGTGTCCGGATCGTCCGCCTCCCGGGCCAGCGCATGGGCGTCGGCCACGAACCTCGCCATCGCCCGGCAGGCCGTCGTGGTCCGCGCCAGGCCGAGATCGGCAGCGACGGCCACGGCCAGCGACTCCGCGTGACGCAGCCTCATCGACTCCTCGTACTGCCGCAGGGCCGGTGAGGCGTCGACCATGCGCCAGATCGGGGCGGCGTCGTCGCCCGTGCAATGACGCACCATGGCCCGGACCTCACGGCGCAGCGCCGGCAGGAACGGCTCGTGCGGAGCCCGGTCGGTGACCGCCCGGACCAGGCGCTGCTCGAAGTCCTCGTCCTGCTCGAACACCAGGGCCTCTTTCGAGGCGAAGTGGGAGAAGACCGTGGTGACGGCCACGTCCGCCTCGGCGGCCACGTCGCGGATGCCCACCGCGTCGTACCCACGGTCGAGGAAGAGCCGCAGGGCGGTGTCGGCGATCCTCTGGCGGGTCGCGGCCTTCTTTCGTTCACGGCGTCCGGGCGGCACGGTCATGCGCTGACGCTATCAGAGACATAAGTGAATCCGTTCCGAAACACTAACCGTTAGTGTTACGTTGACGGCATGAAGATGATCAGTTTTGCCGAGTTCGGTGGTCCGGACGTCCTGCGGCTCGTGGACGCCGAGGAGCCCCACGCGGGCCCCGGTCAGGTGCGTGTGGCCGTGCGGGCGGCGGGTGTGAACCCCGTCGACTGGCGGATCCGTGAAGGCCAGTTCCGGGCGGTCCGGCCGATCGAGCTGCCCTCCGGGGTCGGTCAGGACGCCGCCGGGGTGGTGGACGAGGTGGGCGAGGGCGTCGAAGGCGTGGAGGTCGGGGACCACGTGTTCGGCGAGGGCTCCAGCACCTACGCGGAGTTCGCCGTGCTGTCGGCCTGGGCCCGCATGCCCGAGGGCCTGACGTTCCAGGAGGCCGCCGGATATCCCTCCGTGATGGAGACCGCGCTGCGCGTCATCCGTGAGGTCGGTGTGCGCCCCGGGGAGACGCTGCTGGTCAGCGGTGCGTCGGGAGGCGTCGGCTCGGCGGTGCTGCAGGTCGCCCGCAACCGCGGCATCACGGTGATCGGCACGGCTGGCGCCGCGAACCAGGACTACCTGCGCGACTTGGGCGCCCTCGCCACGACGTACGGCGAGGGCTGGGTCGAACGGGTGCGGCGGCTCGGCCGGGTCGACGCGGCTCTCGATCTGGCCGGCTCGGGCGTGCTCCGTGAACTCGTCGAGCTGACCGGGGATCCGCGGAAGGTGGTCTCCATCGCCGATTTCGGCGAGCCCGGACTCGGTGTCCGTTTCTCCGGCGCGGCCGGGAGCATGCCGGAGGCGCTCGCCGAGGCGGTCGCCCTCATCTCGCGGGGGAAGCTCCACATCCCGGTCGAGAAGGCCTACCCGCTGGCCGAGGCGGCTGCGGCCCACGTGGACAGCCGGGCCGGTCACACGCGCGGACGCCGGGTCCTGATCGTCTGACGGCCGCCCGCGCCGGGCGGCGGGGGTGGCGGGGGGTGAAGTACGCGTTGCCGGGGGCACTCAGGACCTGCCGTGCCCAAAGCGCCGGGCGCCGCGTCAGGGCGTGAGCTCCTCCCGGGCCCGCTGGAGCTGCTCCACGGTGATGCTGCCGGTCTCCGGGAGCCCCGCGGCGGTCCAGGCCGCCTGGGCGCGGGGCACCGAGCCGTCCGTGTCGTCGAGGAGGATCTTCTTGGCCAGATTGACCGTGAGGGCCCCCTCGCCGAGGTCCATGAGGTGGGCGAGCATGCGGATGCTCCTGGTCGCCCCGGCGGCTTCGTTGTACCGGTAGACCAGCACCCAGCGGCCTTCGAGGGAGCGGGCCCGCTCGATCAGGCGGCGGCCGCGGTCGGTCTCCTGCTGTTCGGTGCGGATGTGCTCGGCGTCGCCCCCCGGGGAGCGCAGGGTGAGCAGACCGCGGCGGCTGGTCTCCTCGATCTCCACCTTCTCCAGGAAGGCGACGAAGCGCTTGGCGCTCTCCAGGCGGGCGATGTCCTGCGCGGCCTGCTGGGCGACCATGTGGAGGTCGACGGTGAGGGAGTGCACGCGTCGGCCCCAGTCGGCCTCCTGGCCCGGCGGGCAGGGTCCGGCGGCCTGTGCGGCGGCGATGACGAGGCTGTAGTCCACGCGCCCCATCATGACGGCCCGCTCCGACAGCCCGGACGGCCGGCTCCCGCCGACTCCACCGACTCCGGGCAGCGACCCAAAGCGACGCTCCTCCGGAACCCCTGGAAAAAGCAGCACAGCGGGGGCGCGGCACCCGCCGTGCCGTTCGGTCGCTGTGTTCAGTCGCTGCCCGAGACCGTTCAGTCGCTGCTCCTCCCCCGCGCAGTCTGATGAAAAGACCCCTCCGAGGTCCTCGGAGGGGCACAGCGACTGAAGAACAGCGACTGAACGGCTTTCGGTCGCTGCTTCGGTCGCTCCCTGAAACCCCAGGTCAGACCGCATTTCATCGAAGGACAGCGACCGAAGCGACCGAACTTCGGGGTATATCAGTCCTTAGTGCGCGCGCGTGTGTGCGTGATAGATAGAAGAGTTGAGTCGCTTCAGTCGCTGTTTTCTCTTCCGCAAGCCTCTGAGCTGCGGTTTTGTCGAGCGACTGAAGCAGCGACCGAAGTTCTTCGGTCGCTGTTCGCTCTCCCTTCGGTCGCTGCCGTCCCAGAGGCCCCGGGAACCGGACGGGGATCCCCTCCGTCCTCAGCTCCGCGGGCGTCTCCGACACGTCTCCGGCGCTGTTTCCACAGGGGTCCGCGGAGCCGCCGCGACTCTTCGCTAGGCTGTGTCCGTCGTTGAGTCGCTTCGGTCGCTGATGGGGGGCGCAGGTGCCTGCTGAGCTGCGGTTTCCTCGCAGCGACTCAACCGGGTCAGCTTCCCGGCCCCCGGTCGCCGCGTCCGCCGTCGGCATCGCCCTGCGGTGCGCCGAGCGGGGCTGGCCCGTCCATCCGCTGGCCGCCGGCCGCAAGACGCCCGCCGCCAACTGCGCGAGCTGCCGCACCGCGCCGCACACCCCCGCGGAATGTCCGTGCCTCCCCCAGGGACGCTGGTGCCACGGATTCCACGCCGCAACCCTGGACCCCGCGCGCATCCGGGACTGGTGGGGCCCCCGGTCGGGTCTCGGCGTCGGAGTCGCCTGCGGTCCGGCGGGGCTGGTCGTCGTCGATGTCGACGCCCACGCCACCGAACCCCCGAGCCGCGACCGGCTGCTGCCCGGCATCCCGATCGGCGACCACGTCGACCTCACCGGCCTGTCCAACGGCTTCCACACGCTCGCCGTCCTGGCCGCGCTGCGCTCCCGGCCCTCCCCCGCCGAGGACGACACCACCCTGCGCGTCCGCACCCCCTCGGGCGGCATGCACATCTGGTACCGGGTCCCGGACGGCCGCCGCTGGCAGAGCTCGGCCGGCTCCAGCACCGGCCGGGCCCTCGCCTGGCAGGTCGACGTCCGCGCCCACGGCGGCTACATCGTCGCCCCCGGCACCGTCACCCGCGACGGGGCCTACACACCCGTCGGGGACGTCCGCACCCCCGCCCCGCTCCCCGCCTGGCTCGCCCAGGAGCTCGAGCGCACCGGACACCTCGCCACCCCCCAGCGGGCCCCGGGGCCCCGCTCGGTGCCGCCCAGGGCCCAGCAGGCCGTCCTGGCGGCCGGAGGCGGCGCCAAGCGCATCGGAAGCACCCTGGAGGCCGTCCTGGCCCCCGTGCGGGCGTGCGGGCAGGCATCCGAGGGCACCGGGTTCTCCGACGCCCTCAACCGGGCCGCCTACACCCTGGGAGGACTCGTCGCCGCCGGACGCCTGCCCCGCGAGGACGCGGAGACGGCCCTCCGCGACACCGCCGCGGCCGTCCGCCCGGGGCAGGACCGCCGTGCCCAGCAGATCATCCGCAGCGGCCTCGCCGCAGGCCTGCGCCACCCCCTCTACAGCCGAGGGCGCCGCCCGTGACCGTCAACCTGCCCCCCGGCCCCGGCAACGGGACCCTCTTCGACGCCGAGGCCGTCGCCGCGCAGATCCGCGGCGCCCGGGCACCGCTCCAGCTGCCCGCCCAGAACACGCCGCCGGCCTCCCCCGCCGCCGGGGAGGCCACGCCCGCCGGGCTGCTCCCGGACACCCTCAGCGACCGGGGCAACGCCAAACTCTTCGTCAAGCTCTACGCCAACGACTACCGGCACGTCCCCGGCATCGGCTGGTACCGCTGGGACGGCACCCGCTGGCAGATCGACGAGGACGACACCGTCCTGTGGGCTGCCGGCGACCTCGCCGAGAACATCGCCGACCAGGACCCTCGGGGTTACTTCACGGCCGCCGCCCTCAAGCAGCACCGCCGCCGCGCCCTGTCCACCACCGGCATCAACGCCATGCTCACGCAGGCCAGGTCGGCCCCCGGCATGGTCCTCAACGCCGCGCTCCTCGACGCCGACCCCTACGCCCTGTGCACCCCCGCCGGCATCGTCGACCTGCGCACCGGCCTGATGAAGGCCCCCGACCCGAACAAGGACTTCCACTCCCGGTCCACCACCGTCGGCCCCAGCCACACCCCCACGCCCCGCTGGAACCGCTTCCTCACCGACACCTTCGGCGACGACGCCGAGGGCCGGGAGATGATCGACTTCCTGCACCTGCTGCTCGGCTACTCGATCACCGGCGACGTCGGCGGCCAGATCCTGCCCTTCCTCTTCGGCGAGGGCAAGAACGGCAAGTCCGTCCTCCTGGACGTGCTGATGAAACTCCTCGGCGACTACGCCGACGCGGCCCCGCCCGGCTTCCTGATGGCCCGCCCCTACGAGGGCCACCCCACCGACCTGGCCGAGCTCCACGGGCGCCGCGTCATCGTCTGCTCCGAGGTCAAGCACGGCGACAAGTTCGACGAGGCCCGCGTCAAGCTCCTCACCGGCGGCGACCGCATCAAGGCCCGCCGCATGCGGCAGGACTTCTTCAGCTTCCAGCCCACCCACAAGCTCTGGCTGCTGGGCAACCACCGCCCCGAGGTCGGCACCGGAGGCTTCGCCTTCTGGCGACGGATGCGGCTGATCCCCTTCGAACGGACCGTCTCCGACGACCGCAAGATCGACAACCTCGCCGACATCCTCGTCACCGAGGAGGGCCCGGGCATCCTCGGCTGGCTCGTCGACGGCGCCCGCCGCTACGTCAACGGGGCCCGTGACCTCACCGGACCCGAACGCGTCCGCATCGCCACCAGCGCCTACGCCGAGACCGAGGACCACACCGGCCGGTTCTACGACGAACGCTGCGTCCTGGGCGCCGACCTGAGGGCCGAACAGTCCGGCCTCTACGCGGCCTACCGGGCGTGGTGCCGGAACGAGGGCGCGCCCGCCATGACGTCCCGTGCCTTCGCGGCCCGCACCCGCGAACTGGTCGGGCTCAGCTCCCCGAGGCAGATGATGACCTCCAACCAGCGCAAGTACTACCCGGGCATCGGACTGCTCTCCGACCAGGAAGGTGAGGGAACGACGTGAGCTCCTTGATCACCGAGGAGGAGATCGCCCACGAGACCGAGCTGGTCTGGCTCGAGGACCCTCAGGACCTCGACTACGTCCGGCAGAGTCTCGACCGCCTCCCCACCCGCAAGGGCAAGCCCGCCTACCACCGCGACGGCCGCATGGTCGGCTACGCCCTCCTCGGACCCGGCGCCAAGCCCTCCCGCTCCTCCGGGACCTTCCGCCGCCGCGTCTTCTGGCTCCTCCCCCACGACCGCGACGCCGACCCCACCGGCCTGTACGCCAAGGGCGCCCCGGCCGAGGCCGTCGACCCGCGGACCCTGGCCGCGGGCGTCAAGGGGTACAAGACGGAGCGCTCCGAGGGAGGTCCCCCGTCGACCGCGATGCGGGAGCTGGGCATAACGCTGCCGCTGTGACTCCCCGCCGGGCGCGCGGGATCCGCCGGGCGCCGTCGGACGGCGGTGCGTGCGGCCACCCGTGCGGGCGCCGGTCCTCCTTTCCGCGGCCCCGCGCCCGGCGTGGGGCGCGCGGTCGCGAACCGGGCGCGGAAAGCCTCCCGCCCTACCACGGCCAGCGCCTGGGCACCGGCCGACTCCACCGGGGCGTTACGCCGATCCGGTGACGCGGGCCGGGAACGAAGGACCCACGGCCGAGGCGCGTGCCACAGTCGCTCCATGAACAGGCTCGCGCCCAAGGCGGCAACCGCCCTCGCCGCAGCTGCCCTTCTCGCCGGAGGCCTCGTCACGCCCGCCCACGCCGCGCCGGCCTGGGACAGGACGGTCAAGTGCCAGCAGAAGGACTGGGACGGCAGGGTGGTCCCCACCCGTGCCGGAAACAGCCAGCTGGGCTGGAAGCACTTCTCCGGCCCGCACAACATCAGGAAATGCAGGATCGTCAACGCCGCCATCAACGGCAAGCCCGACAGGAAGAGCGGCGCCCGCCTCGAATACTGGGCCTACGCCTGGAACGGCAACCGGCGGGTGCAGGTCATCGTCATCGCCCAGTACGCCCGCAAGACCGCGGACGGGCGCTACGACGCCGGCCCCGGTCAGCGGATCGGCGTCATCACCGCCTACTGCAAGGGCATGAACAGGTGCCCGAACTGGCTCAACCAGTGACATCTTTGCGCCGTGAATCCCACGTATGACGACATCGCGGAGCAGCAGGCGGACATCGTCGGCCTCCTGCTCCCCTATTTCCGCGTGCCCCTTCCCGACGGGCGATTCATCCGAGGCGTCCTGCCGCCTCCGCCTCCTTCCGAGGCGGTCCGCGTCGTCGTGGGCCCCCGGCGCGGTGGTGAGCCGGACGAGACGACGATCTGGGAGATCCCGCTGCGCGCAGCCGACGGGGCCGGGGACTTGGTGGGCGCGGACGACCTCCTCGGCGTGGTGCGCGCCCTGCACACCGGCACCCGGATCGTCTCCAGCAGCCGCACGGACACGGTGATGGGCATGCGGCTCGTCCGTGTGGATCCCGCTGGGGTGGAACCCGCCGGCCCGGACGAGGACGACGACGCGCTCGTCGTCCTGCGCACCCTCGTCCACCCGTGGACCGAGGAGAGGCCCGTTCCCCGCCTGCGGGGCTTCCTGCTCCGGGGCCCCGACCGGCTGCGCCTGTACTGCGACAGCGAGGAGGACACCACGGTGGTGGCCGCCGACGTCCGCCTCTCCGGAGCCCTCACGGCCCTGCTCGCCGCGCTCCCCTCCCTGATCGAGGAGGAAGGAAGCGCACCGGGGGATGCCGATCCGCACTGCTCCCGGCTGGTCGACCTCACCCGCTGGTGACGCACCGGCGGCCGTCGCCGCCCAGGCCGCGTCCAGGAGCCCTTGCTCGGTGCGAGCAGGGCGCGGCCTGAGCCCATGGCCGCCACGGGCGAAGCCGTCGGCTCGCTCGGGTGCGGTGACCCTCGGGTGCGGTGACCAGGGCGCCGCGTTCAGCCCGTCCGGTCCGTGGTGCGCCGGGCCGTCGGCGCGCACGCCGCCGTGCTGCCCGGCAGCCGCGACCGGTTGTTCGCCACCAAGCGGTACCCGACATGAGCGGCCCACCGGACGGGGGGCAGGGTGAGCAGCGCTCCCAGAACCGGCCAGCCGCCACGTGCGCTGAGGAGCAGCTTGGCCACGGCCTGGGATCCGCCGTGGACGGCTCCGGCCGGGGTCACCCACAGCGCTTCGTGCTCGGCACGTTCCTGGGTGACGCCGAGTGCCTCCAGATCCGCGAACTGCCACGGCGTCGTCGTGCAGCGGGGGCGGAGGAGCCGCTCGGCGAATCCGACCGAGAGACTGCAGAACCCGCAGTCTCCGTCATAGACGAGCACCGGCCGGCTCCGCATGGTTCTCCCTCGTTCCTCGTCGGCCCCGTGAAGCTGACACTTCGACGCTACCGCGCGCGAACCGTGCGGGGACGAGCACACCGCTCATTCCGGGCGTCGGCTCCGAGCCGCCACCTGCCGCGTGGCCCTCCAGCCGGCCAGGAGGAAACAGGGGCGCGTGATTATCACGGCGTGATAGTTCGGCATCGGTGATCCATGGGTGGGGGTGGGGGGCCGGCAGAGCCAGGTCCTGAGCGCGACCCTCCGGCAGGGACGCCGCCAGGGCGAACACGCCCCCGGAGGGGCAGCCGACGGCTGGGACGGGCGATGCTCCACTCCGCGTTCGGGGCCCTGCACGAACCAGCCCACAGGCAGGTCACTTCAGATCAACGGCTTGTGCCGTCCGTCCACGTCGAGATTTCCGCGGCACCCCGGCGGACAGCTTCTTCCGGATCATGGGCGAGCTGTCCGCAGACCGCTGCAACGTCCGGCACACCGTCCATCCCCACGAGCGCGTCATGCACCCCGGTCTGCAGCCAGTCCGCCTGGTTGTCGTCAGCCTCGGCAACCGAGAGGGCGATGAGCCTCACTGCGGCCACCGTTCCCACCCGAGCCAGGGCCTCTGCCGTCTGCCGGGTCACTGCCGTGTCCTCGACGTCCAGCAGCAGCCTCGTCAACGCATCCGCGGCCTCGGGAACGTCGGCGAAGGAAGCAAGGTCACGCCCGGCATGAACACGCTGCGACCACGAAGGAGACGAGGCCTCAGCCAAGGCCTTCTCCAGCTCACCCATCATCTCCGGCACGACCAGACCGTCTCATGCTCCACGAAGAAGATCGAATCTCGGACCGGTGCTGCCCACACGCTTGACGAGAAACATGGAGGTCCTCCGGCTCACCCCGTTGGCCACCAACTCCTGTGACTGCCAACAGATCGTACGACGTGCACGCAGACGCACCGGAAGGCGAATTATCACGGCGTGATATCTGACCGACGACTGCTGTGGCAGCGAGGCATCCGGCTCGTGATCGCGGATCGCGATCAGCCGCAACGGCTTCGTTAGGGCCTATGCCCCGGCGACGGCGCGGTTCGCCGGCGGTAGTAGGCGATCCCGAGAGCGATGGTGATGGGTCCCCATGCGGAGATCGGGGTGATGCACACCGTCGCAAGCGCCTGCCAGGCATCGCTGGTGTATCCGGCGTTGTCGACGATGCCGTACAGGGTGGTGAGGCTACGACCGTCGCCGATCGGCACGTTGGTGAACAGCAGGGTGAGGATCAGGCCGCCGAGGACAGCAGGGGCGGCGGCCGCCATCGGTCGAATGCGTTTGCCACCGATGATCGGAATCCAGGCGGGCGCCACCTCTCCCCAGCCCCGGACCAGCCCGATGGTTAAGACTGCGATCGCTTCCGACAGCACGCTGAGCCCGAGGACGTAGGGGATGCTCACCCAGTAGGGCGGCATGTCGACATCATGAACCTGCCCCATCTCGAAGTGCAGGGCGAAGGGCAGCCGCCACAGACACGACGGCAGCAGAAGCAGCGGAAGCGCGTAGGCCAGGCGCATGGCCCAGCGGGGAACGGGTCGCTCGGTATCACTGACCGGCGGGGGTGTGTGAAAGATCTTCAGCTTCATGACTTCATCCTCGTGAAGCAACCACAATCAGGGATCACCTCCACGGGCCGAACCGCTCCCCCGCGCGACGGACGCTGTCCTGAGCCGTATCCCCCGCAGGAGGAGCGCTCGTCATACTGGCGCCTCAAGGCGCTTCGTGAGCGAATACAGGGGGTGCTTGCCGGCGCCGCCCTGAGCCCCTCGCCAGTCGGCCCGCCACCAGCTTCGGCCCCGGCTCGGACAGCAACGGCTCGATGAGCGACCACAGCTCGTCCGACACGATCCACGGACGCGAGTTCTTCCTCCTCACGGACAGCCCACGAGCATCCGGGCCGATGGGCATACCGCCATCGACTTCTGTTGGGGCCTCTTGGACCCCTGCCCGATACCCAGGGACTGGCGGCCTCCGGATCACGTACAGGGAGGCGATCCGCCCAAGAGCGGGTGGACGATGTCACGCCAGGAGCGGCGAACTATCACGCCGTGATAGTTCCCGGAGTGGGCCAGGAGACCACCGATCGGCCATGTCCTGCCTCCAGGCAGACGTGGACCGCGGTGTGCCGGACCCGGGTGCGGTCGGCGAACCGGCGCCCGCGATCCGCTGGGTCTGCTCGCGGCAACGCGCCGATGCCACTCGCTGTGGAGGTTCGTACATCCGCGCCTACGGCAGCCCGCGCGCAACACCGTCCTGGCCGAATATCACGGCGTGATAATCACGGAGCCGCCGAAGTGCTCTGGGCGCACGAAGCGACGTCGGCCGCTCCGGGCACTATCACGCCGTGATAATCGCGCGGGCAGGGTGAGGCCGACGGACCGGTGCGGCTCTATCTGCCCCACGCTCACCGGCTGGGGAGAACGGAAACCTTGCCGACCGCCGCGAGCAGTTGGAGCGGCCACTCGGGGTCGGCCTGCCCGACGGCGAGACCCACCCAGCGATCGGATTCCGGTACGCGCCACACCCGCACGTCACCCGCGACCATGGCGAGCGAGAGAAACGGCTGGGGTGCCGGGGGCGCGGCCTCGCCGCATGCGTCCCAGCCGGTGAACGGCCACAGGTCGACGGTTCGTGAGGTTCCCCAACGCCGGGTCAGAGAATCGCTGATCGCGGCGAGTTCGGCGTCCATCTCGCGCTGGGCGGTGTCGACGGCCTCCTCGCTGCGGTCGTCCCAGAAGTCCCGGCTCTCCAGGAGCACGGCCAGATGGTGCCCGGGGTCGTTCTGCTCGGCGTTCCCCTCGCGTACGGGAAACGGCAGGACGCTCAGACGCTCGACGAGCGACACCCGCTCGGCGGTCGAGCAGGGAGGCAACGGCGCGATCGGCATGAAGTAGAGCCTAGGCGGGAGGGCCCGTTCCACCGCGACGCAGGACCAGGACGGGCGGATGGGAGCGGTCGACGCGGCAGGTGCGGGACGCGGACCGGCACGAAACCTGACCAATCAACGGCACGGCTGCATCAATTTCCCCACGGACGTCAGTATGCTGACGTCATGTCCTCTCCCTACCCCAATGGAGACCGGGAAAAGGTGGCGTCCAAGCTGCCCTCGGCCCTCCAGCAGCAACTCAAGATCCGATGTGCCGAGCTCGGCCTGGACATCCAGGACGCCGTCACCACGGCCGTCAACGACTGGCGCGCGAGCAGTCGTCCGGCGCCCGACATCGACACGGCGGGAGCCAGGTCGTTCTCCACGTGGCTTCCGACCGGGCTGTACGACCAGTTCAAGGAGAGCTGCGGCGAGCGGGGCGTCTCCTACACGCAGGGCCTGGCCCAGTCGGTCCGCGTCTGGCTGGACGCCAACCCGTCCCCCCGTTCCGACGCCCGGGGCGACGAGCCGGCGCGCATCGTCGTCTGCAACCAGAAGGGCGGCGTCGGCAAGACGGCCGTCTCCGCGGGCATCGCCCAGGCCTACGCCGAGGCGGGCAAGCGGGTCCTCCTCGTCGACTACGACCCGCAGGGCCACCTCAGCGAGCAGCTCGGGGTCCCGCAGATCGAGCCCGACCACGACAGTCTCGTCGCCCACATGCGGGGTGAGTCCGACGGCGACCTGCGCGAGCTCGTCACGGTGATAGAGGAGGAGCGCTTCGAGAAGCGGCTCCACCTCCTCCCGTCGTGCTTCGACGGGTTCCTCCTCGACTCCAGCCTCGGCATACTGTCCGCGCAGAAGCGGGGCTTCCAGAAGGAGGCGGCGCTGGAGATGGCGTTGCGGCCCATCGAGCCGGAGTACGACGTCATCATCCTGGACTGCCCGCCCAGCCTCGGCATCGCCATGGACGCCGGCCTGTACTACGGGCGCCGCCGCCGCGGCGAGGCCGCGGGGCACTCCGGCGTGCTGATCCCGGTGCTCGCGGAGGACTCGTCCGCCACCGCGTACACGATGCTGTCGCAGCAGATCGAGGACCTCTGCGAGGACCTGCGGATGGAGATCGACTACCTCGGACTGGTCGTCAACCTCTACGACTCGCGCCGGGGCTACGTGGCCACCAGCTCCCTGGAGCAGTGGAAGAGCATCGGTGACCCCCCGGTCCTCGCCGTCATCAGCGATCTGAAGGAGCAGCGGGAGGCGGTCCGCATGCGCAGGCCGCTGCTCGCGTACGCACCGCACAGTGACCAGGCGGAGGCCATGCGGCAGATCGCGAAGGGAGCGGGCCGATGAGCAAGGCGGACATGCTGGGGACCGCCCCCGCGTTCGGAGCCGCCCGGGGGGCGCGCAGTTCCCGGCGGACCGCGATCGAGCGGGTGACCGGTGGGGAGTCCGCCGAGCTGGCCTCGGTGACCGAGCTCCCCCTCCCCCTCATCAGCGAGAACCCGGACAACCCGCGCAACCACCTGCGCAACCTCGACGACACGGTCGAGACCGTGCGCGAACTCGGCGTGATCCTGCCGATCGTCGTCGCCACGGTCGACGCCTACCTGCGGGACCGGCCCGAGCGGGCCGGGGACCTCGAGGAGGGCGCCCAGTACATCGTGATCGACGGCCACCGCCGGCTGGAGTCCGCCCGCCGGGTCGGGCTCGCCACCATTCCGGTACGCGTGGACAACGCCCGCGTCAGCAGCGACGAGGCGCTGCTCGAGGCCGCGTTCGTCGCCAACTACCACCGCGACGACATGACCGACCTGGAGGAGGCGCAGGCACTGCAGACCCTGGTCGACCACTACGGCTCGCAGACCAAGGCGGCGAAGCGGCTCGGCATCCCGCAGGGCACCATCTCCAGCAAGCTGTCGCTGCTGAAGCTGAGCCCGGAGCTGCAGCGTGACCTGGTCGAGGGTGTGCGGAAGGTCGAGCACGTCCGCAACCTGGGGAAGCTCTCGCCGGAGGAGCAGAAGGCCAAGGCGGACGAGCGTGCCGCGGCCGCGCGGCGGGACCGGGACGCGGACGCCGGGGCGACGACGGGGGAGAGGGGCGCGGATTATCACGCCGTGATAGTTCGTGACGAGGAGACCGCGGTAGCCTCCGCGGACCGGTCGGTGCCGGTTCCGCCGGCCCAGCCGGGTGCGGAAGCGGCGGCGGTGACGTCCGTCGAGGCGGCGGGGGAGCGGCGGGTCGGCGGGGGAGCGGTGGACCGGGAGACCTCCACCGCGCCGGCGCCCACCTCCGTGCCGGTGGTCGCGGTGCCGGCCGACGCCCCTGCGGTGAGCGCCGAAGCCGTCCCGGAGCCCCGTGCCGCCCAAGCGGCGGACACCGGTGTCGGCGCCGGCGCCGATGCGGACCAGCAGCCCAAGAAGCTGCCGTACGACCAGCCGCTCTACGTCGGCATGCACCTCGAGCGGAAGATGGCCCCCCACGACCTGGGAACCATGGTCACCTACCTCCTCAAGCAGTTCCGGCAGAACGACCCGGCCCTTCTGTCGGAGATCCTGCGCGCCGCCGACGTGGGGGAGTGACCCACCGACACCGAGACCGACACCGACTCCCCCGACGAGCCCCGCCCCGGCCGAAGTGCCGGGGACGGGGCTCTCGTCCGTGCGAGACCTCCCGGGGAGGAGGGGTGACGGGTGGTCCGGGTGCGGGCACCGTCGCGGCGGGCCGGTGCCTTCGCCCCACTCAAGATCTGGCGGCTCCTGCGGCGAGCCCGCTGTTCCACCCGCCGCATCGGCACACCGTCCAAGCCGTCCACACCCTGCTGACCCGCACCTGCTCAGGACGAGGACGGCTCATTCGGACAACGGCCGCGAGCGGGCGTGAATGGCCCCGCTGATGATCCGCACCGCGCGGTCGACACTTTGTGCCGTGGCCTCGGAGGAAGCCTGCTCGGACTCGTAGATGAATGCCGTGGCACCGCGCCGGCTGCCGCAGTAGTCGACGATTCCGTGCTCGATCTGCGTCCGCAGCGCTTGCTCGTACCCGTGGCGTTCGTACGCGCCGGAGTCATCGCCGGCGATGGGCAGAAGATGCGTGGTGAGTGCCCCCAGTTTCGGCCGGAGGCCTGAAGCGGGGGAGTGCTCGAAGGCCCAGCCGTTGACGAAGACACGGTCTATCCACCCCTTCAGCAGTGCCGGCATCGACCACCAGTACACGGGGAAGATCAGCACGAGATCGGTGGCGCGCTCGAGGCGACGGTGCTCACGGACGATGTCGGCCGGATGGTTGCCACCCTCTTGGTACGCCCGGCGGTCCGCCAGCGTGTACGTCGGGTCGAACCGCTCCTTGGACAGGTCGGCGGTCTCGACCGACACCGGGTGGAGTGCCGCTTCGAGTTTTTCCCGCACGTGATGCGTCAGGGACCGGGGGTCCGGGTTCGTGGCGACCAGCAAGGCGTGCATCGACAACTCCGTTCTCCCAAAAGGCAACCTACCAACAGTAGGTTACTAGTAGTAGGTTACCGGTGGGTGAGAGACTGCCGTGCATGGCCGAGCGACGACTCTCCAGCACCGAACGGCGAGCCCAGCTCGTCGGAATCGCCCGCGATGTGATCGCCACCGAAGGCACCGACGCGCTCACGCTCGCGTACCTGGCGAGCAGAGCAGGGGTCTCCAAGCCCGTCGTCTACGATCACTTCCCCTCACGCTCGGAGCTTCTCCTCTCGCTGTACCAGGACTTCGACCAGCGACACCTCGCCGATCTGCACGCCGCGATAGCGCGCACCCCGCCGGATCTGCGGCAGCGGGTCGAAGCGATCGCGACGGCCCACATCGCGTGCGTCGTCTCCCAGGGCGTCGAACTCAGCGGAGTGGTGGCCGCGCTGGCCGGCACACCCGCCCTCGAGAAGGCCAGGCGGGAATCCGAACGCCGCTACGTGGACATCTGCCGGCAGGCCATACGAAGCGCCGACGGCGCCGCGGACCTCGGTGAGGAAGCGGCGATCGCCTTCATAGGCGCCGCGGACGCGCTCGGCCACGCGGCCGCCCGTGGAACGATCGACCCGGAACTCGCCCGTTCGACCATCACCACCGTGGTGCTCAGCCTCATCGACGCCCCTGGCTGAGAGCGTGTCCTACGTGGTGAGGCGGGCGGGGCGCTCGGAGCGGCAGCATGGCGAAGAGGAGGGTGGCCGGCGGTCGGGAAGGCGTGTCGGTGGGGCGTGGCAGCATCCACGGCATGACGAGCACAGGGACGGGCCGCGGACTGGACGTGTTCCGGCAGGGCGATTTCCCCATCTACACGCTGACCTTCGTGCGGAATCTTCCCCCTGCGGAGCTGCTCACCCGAATGGGGGTGAACCCGGAGACGCTGGCGCTTCGCGACGTCGTGGACGGGGCGGACGACTTGGGTGACGACCTTTTCGACGAGGAAGAACCCGTGGTCACCAGCGGCATCGACGGCTTGTGGACGTGGGCGTGGGAACAGGGCGGTGTCCACGGACTCGACGAGAGGATCCTGAGTCGCGTCTCCGCGGGCACGGAAGCCGTGGTGCTCCACTACAACGAGAAGCCGATGCACTGGTTCAAGTACGCGGCGGGCGGCGAGGTCATCGTCGACTTCCACACGCTCCAGGCGATCGAACCGACGGGGCAGGACCCGGCGAGACTCGATGACGCCATGAGGCCCCTTGGGCTCGTTCCTGGCCAGGTCGCGCCCCTGCACAGCGTTCTGGCACTCGTGGAGAACGCCTTCGATATCAGGCTGAGGCAACCGGATGACGTCGGCGATGAGCGGTGGAGCGGCAGGTTGCTTCCCCTGCCGGACTGAAGGTCCGAAGCAGTCGAGCACACGGCTGAACTCGAACCCTGCGGGCCATGACCGGTGAGGTTTTCGCCGGACGTCCGGACGGTTCCAGTGGCCCGCAAGGTCCTCGGCCTGCTTCGGGGCTCGGCGGCTCCGGGAGATGGCGATGCGGGCTTATCACGCCGTGATAGTTCAGGCGTCGGCCGGAGGGCGCTTGCCGGAACCGTTCCGAGCGAGGGTGCACGGAGGCGGCGACTCCGGGTTCGGCCGTGTAGGTTGCCTTCTTTGGATTTCGTCTATCCAGGTCTGTTGTAAGGGAGAGTTTCTTGAGGATCACGCTGACGGTCGACCAGCCGACGCCTGAGTTCCAGGAGAGGCTCCTCGCGCTTCTCGCCGACCACTCGGCGCACATCGAGGTCGACACCACCTGGACCGCCGAGCGGGCCGGACGCTACTACCTCGCTCTCCCCACTCGCGCTCGACGCATCGTCAAGGAGGCCGCCGAACGCGGGGGATACGTCAGTGCCGAGGAGCTCCGCGACGGGGAGGGCACCAGCCTCCGCGGACACAGCGCCGCCCTCAAGCGCCTCCTCGACCGGGGCGGGCGGGAGGGGTGGTGGCCCCAGGGCATGGAGCCGCCGGTCCAGGCGCAGGGCCCCGGCTTCGGCAAGGTCGTCGGCTACCGCATGCCGGACCACCTCGTCGCCGTCTTCCGGGACGCGGCCGGCAGCAGCTGAGGCCGGCACCCGGGCCGCTCGGGCCCGCGGTCAGTCGCGCCGCAGCAGGGCGCCCGGGCGCACGGGGCGGCCCAGGAGTTGCAGGACCAGGGTGCGGTGGGCGGCGTGGAGGGTGCGGACGGCGGCGCGGTTGATGCCCGGCTTGAGGGCTTCGGCGCCGTCGCGGGGGCGGCCGGGTTTGGTGGGGATCCACAGGTGGCCCGGGTCGCTGCCCTCCAGACGGGCGGTGATGTGGCCGCGGACGTCCAGCCAGCGGCGCAGGACCTCCACGGCGCGGGCGTCGAGGGGGTGGGGGCCGGTGTCGAGGTGGACGACCCGCTGGTCCAGGTCGATGTCGTCGGTGCGCAGCCGGTGCAGTTCGGGGACCGTGCGTCCGGTGCCGGCGACGAGTGCGGCGACCGCGGCGGTGCGGATGCTGGTCGCCGCGTTCGCCCCCGTGGGGCGTTTGACGGCGAGGGTGTGCAGGAGGCGGTCGGCCTCGTCGGGGGAGAGGTGTTCGCCGACGCTCTGCGCGGGCATGTCGATGCGGTCCGGCGCTCCGAGGTGGGCGGCGAGGGAGTTGTAGCTCTGCACCCGGGCCCGCTGCGATTCCTCCGCGGCCCGGGCGTCCGGTCCGCGCAGGGTGTTGCGCCGGCGGGTGGCTCCCTCGGCGGCCGCCTCCAGCCACGCCGAGGCCCGTTCGGGGTCCAGGAGCTCACCGGCGGTCAGTGCGGCCGTCTTCGCCCTGCCGAGGGCGTGCTCCAGGAACTCGCCCAGCAGGATCGCGCGGAGTCGGCGGGTGGCGAGGGCGTACCCCTCGCGGCGCAGGAGCTCGAGGTAGTCGTCGATCGCCGCGCGGGCGTCCCGGCGTTTCCAGGCGTCCTGGTCGGCGGCTGCTTCGGACACGGTCGGCATGGGCACCAGGGTACGGATTCCCGGGGGTGCGCCGCGCCGGTGACGGGCCGGTTCGTCCGTCGGATCGGTCCGGGGGGCGCGCACCGCGATGCCGCCGCGCCGGTGGAGCGCCCGCGCCCGGCGGTGTCGCGCGGGGCCGGCCCTGGGCGGGCGTCGGGTCCCGGGTGCCGGACGGCAGGGGGCGGACACCGGGTGGCAGATGTCGGGCGTTGGACACCGGGCGTCAGATCCATCCCCTCCTGGCCGCGTTCACGCCGGCCTGGAAGCGGCTGGACGCCCCGAGGCGGTCCATGAGCTCGGCCATCCGCCTGCGCACCGTGCGCAGCGAGACGCCCAGTTTCCTGGCCGCGGCCTCGTCGGTGTCGCCCTCGCTGATCATCCTGAGCAGCGTGATCTCCTCGGGGGTGCACCCCTTGTCGTCGACCTGGGGCGCCTCGCCGAAGGGCGTGCCCACGGACCAGACCTGCTCGAAGAGCGCGCACGCCACCGCGACCATCGACGCGTTGCGCACCTCCAGGGCGCCCGCCCTGGGGTCACCGGGATCCAGCGGGAGGACGACCACCTTGCGGTCGATCACGATCATCTGCAGCGGGACGGTGGGCACGGTCCTCATGAAGCCGCCCAGCCCGGTCATCCACTGGGCGTAGGCGAGGGTGTCGGCGTCGTTGCGGAAACTGTCCCGGCAGATCGCCCGGATCACCACGCCCCGTTCGAGCGCCTGCTGGTTGAGCGGCTGGGCGGCGGCCCGGGCGTCGGGGCGGTGCGCGCCGCCGGGGTTGAGGGAGAGGACCTCCGACCGGGTCATCCGCTGGAGCTCCTCCAGCCTGATGCGCACCGCGTCGATCCCCTCCAGGCGCAGGGCCCCGTCGATCCCGCGGTGGCGTTCGTGTTCGGCCGCGATCGCGGCGATCTCCGCCCGGGTGGCCTCGATGCGCGCCTGCGTCTTCGCCGCCTCCGACTCGGCGGTCGCCAGCAGGGCGGTCAGCCCCACCTCGGGGCTGACCGGGCGCAGCGCGCTGCCGCCCGTGGAGGACGCCCTCAGCAGGGCCAGGTCGCCCAGCTCGTCGAGGGCCGCCCTCACGTCGGTGACGTCGAGCGACGTCTCCCCGGCCAGGGCGGCGACGCCGTGGCCGGGGTGGGCGAGCATGGCGCGGTAGACCCTCTCGGCCCTGGCGGACAGACCCAGTATCTGCAGCATTGCTCCTCCACACGGTCGGTGCGCGGGACGTACGGCGATCGGTGTGCTTGCACGTCTCACCCCTCGCGCGGCACCAGCCCGTCGATGTCGTAGGAACGTCCGGTGTGCCGGCGTGCCGTCAGCTCCGCGAGCACGGCGCCGAGCGGCCCCGACGGGTCGGCCTGGGCGCCCGCGGCGGGGCGGCCGATCCGCACGAGCAGCCGGGACAGGGCGAGCGCGGCCCATGACGGATCGGCCAGGAAGGGGTCGCCGCCGTCCTGGCTCTCCCAGGTCCCGAGGACCGCCGCCGCGGCGGCCGTCACGGCGTAGCGGTCGGCCAGCACGCGTCGGGCGTGCTCCCCGGCCGGGCCGGGCACGGCCGTCGCGCGGGGGAGGCGCTCCCGCAGCAGCCGCAGCTCCGTCAGGAACGCCTGCGCCAGTTCGGCGAGCAGCGCCACCGTCCCGCCGAGCCGGCGCGCACCGTCGAGGCGCCCGGCGGACGCCTCCAGCGCGGCCCCGAGGACGTCGTCCCCGCCTCCGGCGCCGAGCTGCCGCAGGTCCGCGGGGGGAAGTTTGGCCCGCACGGCGAACAGCCGCCCGTCGGGTTCGGTTACGGCGGGTCCGGTCGCCGCCCCGCTCAGCCAGGGGATGACGACCGCCCGGCAGAGGGCGAGGCCGTCGGGTCCGGCGAGGGCGGCCGGCAGGAGGCGGCTCAGCCGCGCGTATCCGGCCGGGGCGGAACCCGGGCGTGGGTGGTCCACCGGGCCCAGCACGGTGGACAGGTCCTCCAGGCCGTCCCGCAGCACCTCCGGCACCAGGCAGCCGGCCGCCGCGGCCGGCAGGGCGGCCTGGCGGGGCAGCAGGCTCGTGGCCCGCAGCGCCGCGCCGGTCAGCGCCGCACAGGCCAGCAGGTCGGCGAAGAACCCCGCCAGCGCCCTGGCGTGGTGCTCGTTGCGCGGCGGCCCCGCCCGGTTCTCCGTCGCGGTCCGGACCGCCTCGCCGAGCACCGTGCCCGCCGCCGCGGTGAGGCCGTCGCAGACCAGCAGGCGGCCGAACGGGAGGGTGCGCAGGGCGAGGGGGACGCCGTCGCCCTCCTCGCCCACCCGGGCGTCGAGCGGCACCGGGCGGTCCTTCGCCCACGGTGCGGCGTGCGGCGTCGTGCGGGGGCGCCCGGCCGCCCGGTACGGCGGGCGTGCCGGGCCGGACGGGTGCCCGGTGTCCAGCAGCAGCGCGGTGTGGCTGTGCGGCACGTCGCCCTGGGCCGTGCGGGCGTACACCAGGCAGGAAGCGGCCCCCGCCGGTCCGACGGCCAGGTCGGTGCCGCCGTTCAGCACGTAGGCGCGCGCGGACCTCCGGGCGCGGACCCCGCCCGGCCAGGGGGTGTTCCGCCGCCCGGTCTCCGGGGGCACGAGTGCGAGGCGGCCGCCGTCCAGCAGCCGGTCCGCCAGGCGGCGGCGCTGGCCGGGCGTCCCGGCGGTCCACACCGCCGACGCGGCGGACAGCGAGGTGACCGCGTGGACGAGGGCGAGGCCGGCGTCGTGCCGGAACAGGGGGCGCAGCGCGGCGGCGAGGAGGTCGTGCCGGACCAGTCGTCCGCCCTCCTCGGCAGGGACGAACTCGGCGGTGACGTCCTTGCCGAGGAGCGGTTCCCCGGCCGGGGGGCGGGTGCCGTCCGTGTCCGCCGGCAGGCGGTCCAGGGGGGTGGTGCGCTCCGGGGCGCGCGCGGTCCGGGGCGGGCCGCAGGACGGGCCGCAGGGCGGGCCGCCGGCCCGGCGGCGGGGTGCCGCCACGGCGTCGTCCGCCGCGTCGCGCCGGGCGTCGAGGACCGGCGGTAGGTCACCCATGGCCAGCGCTCCCCACGGTTCGTCGGATCGGTGTGTTCCACCGTCCGACGAGCCGCTGGAAGGGTGTTCGAGGCCCGCTGGAGGATTGCTCGCGCCCGGCCGGGCGGGCCTGTCCCCGCCGGCCTCGTCCGGGTCCCGGGCCGGCACCGGGCCCGGGACCCGGACCGGTCCTCGGTCCGGGCGGGTCAGCCGGACCCGACGCACTCCGGGACGGACAGGGTCCGCGGGGCCTGCCTGCTCCAGGGGAAGCCGTGCCGCAGTTCGAGGACGAGTTCCTCGTTCTCCTCCGCCATCACGGCCACCGCGGCGAGCACCCCCGGCACCGGCTCGAGTTCCAGGAACCGCCACCGGCGCCCGTGGTCGTCGTCCGGCGGGCGGAACCCGAGGACGCCGCGGTCCTCGGCGAGGCGGAAGGAGAAGCTGTCGAAGGGCAGGCCCAGCCCCATCCCCCGCGCCTTGGTGTACGCCTCCTTCAGCGTCCACAGCCGCAGCACCCGCTGGTCCCGGTCCCGCCCGGGGGCGGCCCGGGCGACCCAGGCCTGCTCGCCGCGCGCGAAGGTCTGCACGATGGTGTCGAAGCCCTGGTCGCCCCGGTCGAGCCGTTCGACGTCCACGCCGATCCGGTGGCGGCGCACCACCCCGACGGCGCTGTGGCCGCCCGCGTGGGAGAGGTTGAAGTCCAGTTCCGCGCCGTCGCGGGGCAGTCCTCCCGCCGGTCTGCGCAGGAACGGCCGGCCCCGGGAGGAACGCCAGATGTCGGCCTCCTTCTCCGGGACGCCGCACTCCAGGGCCAGCACCCGGCGCACCAGCACGTGGGAGAGCAGGTACTGGCGGCGGTCGCGGTCGAACAGGAACTGCTCGAGGGTCCGCCGTTCGTGGTCGTCCAGCCAGTGCTCGCCCAGCACCGCGGCGACCTCGGGCCCCAGCTCCTCGTCGGGGCAGAACCACAGGCGTACGGTGCGGGCCGCCGGCTGTGCGGCCGCGCTCATCCGGCGGTCTCCCGTCCGTCGCGCAGCCACAGGGGGCGCCGCAGGAACACCGAGGTGGCCGGTGCGGCGTGCGGGCGGCGCGTCCGCCCGGCGTCCAGGGCCGGCCAGCGGACCTGGACCCCCGACAGCCACAGGCCGGTCACCTGCTCCCGGCGTCCGGCCCGCCACAGGGAGGCGAGGTAGGCGTCCGTCTCCGGCAGGCCGCTCAGCCCGTGGGGGTCACCGGTGTCCTTGCGGAGGTCGGCCGCGCCCCGGCCGGTGCGCAGGAACGCCTCGAGGGCGGCGCGCAGGCCGGGGACGTCCCGGACGTCCATCGCCAGACGGCACGGTTCGGAGAGCCTGCGCAGCCGCAGCTCCCCGGCGAGCGCCGGCAGGTCGACGGCCTGCGGGTCCCGCGCGTCCAGCCAGTCGGCCAGCCGCTGCGCCGACGCCGCCAGGTGGCCGGGGGTCGGTCCGGAGAGCAGGACCGCCTCGGCCGCGCCCTCGGCGGCGTCCGCCGCCGGTTCCGCCGGCCGCGGCGGGCACTCCTCGAGCACCAGGGGGGCGGGGCCGCCCCATCCGGTGGTCCCGCCGCCGGGGAGGCGGGCGGGCTCGACGACCGCGCGGCGGGGGGAGGTGCGGGGGCGGCACGGCCCGTCGTCCGGAGCGGGCGCGGGTCCGTTGCGGTCCAGGTGCAGCACCGCCGCGGTGACGGCGGCGATCGCGGTGGCGGAGCCGGCGTCGCCGACACGCCGTCCGGCCGCGTCACAGGTCTCGCGGGCGGCCGCCGCCTCCGGCTCCTGCACGAGGGGCCGGGCGCCTGCCGGGGCGGTCCGCACGACGGCGAGCACCGGGTCCCCGTCGGTGAGGGCGTCCCCCAGGGGCCGCAGCACCAGGGCGCCCGCTCCTTCGCCGGCGCCGGCCCGGGCGCGTGCGGGATGCAGCAGCAGTTCCGCCCCGCCGGCCACGGCGGCCGCGCACTCCCCGGCGGCCACGGCCGCCACCGCCATCTCCAGGGCGGTGAGGCCGCAGCCCCACACGCTGCGCGGCGGGCCGTTGAGGGCGAGCAGCCGCACCAGACGTCCCGCGGGACCCCAGGGGTCGCTGTGGGGCATCTCCCGTCCGCCGCGCGCCCACTCCTCGGCGCCCAGCAGGAGGTAGTCGGCGGAGGACAGCCCGACGAAGACCCCGACGTCCCGGCCCCGTCCGTCGAGGCCGGTGAGGGCGTCCAGCCGTGAGCCGGTGAGCCCGGCCTGTTCGAGGGCTTCCCAGGCGGTCTCCAGCAGCAGCCGTTCCTGGGGGTCCATCAGCCGTGCCTCGTCCTCGGCGAGCCCGAAGAACTCCGGGTCGAACTCGGCCACCGAGCCGAGGAGGCGGGCGCCGAGGGCGTGTCCGGGCAGCGGGGGGCCGGGCCGCGGGGGCGCGGGCGGGGCGGCGGCCGGCGGTTCGCCCAGGCTCCGCCAGAAGGCGTCGAGGTCGTCCGCGCCGGGATACCGGCCGGCCATGCCGACGACGGCGACGGCGTCCGGGCCGACGGGGCCGGGTCCGGCGGCGCCGGGGTCGGTGCGCTGCCGGAGCCTCGCCCGGGGCGGGGGGCCGTGCGGTGCCGGGGCGTCGTCCGGGGCAGGAGGTGTCTCCCGCGCCTCGGACGTGGCGCCGGTCAGGGAGCTGAGCAGGTGGGCCGCGTCGGCGCGGTCCAGCAACCCGTCGCGGTAACGGGTCAGTACGTCGCGTACGTCCATCACCGTTCGCCTCAGCCGTGCTGCGAGAGGAGCGTCACTGCCTCGTCGATGCCGAGCCGTCCGTCGCGCACGAAGTCCAGGACCGAGTCGACGTCCCAGGGCCGGGGGGCCAGGACGCGGGCCAGACGCGCGGCGAGCGCCGCCACGGTGGGATGGTCCTGCAGGACGGGACCGCGCTCCGCCGTGCCGTACACGCGGTTCACCGCGGCGAGGAACTCCGCGCCCAGGATCGAGTCGACGCCCAGGAGACGGAAGGGGGCCTCCTCGTCGATGTCGTGCGGGGAGCAGGCCAGCAGGGCGGCGAGCTCCTCCTTGAGGACGTGCTGGACGCCGAGGACGTCGGGTCCCGTCGTCCTGCCCGCCGGCGGCGCGGGCCGCGGCGCCCCTTCCTCGCGCTCCGCGGCCGCCGGGGAGGCGGCGGGGAAGGCGGACGAGGCGTGCCGGGCGAAGGCGACGGGAGTGGGGTGGTCCGCGAGGGCCCCCACCTGGACCGCGGTCCCGCACCGGCGGTTGACGTCCGCCACGAACTCGACGGCCAGCATGGAGTCGAGGCCGAGGGCCCGGAAGGTCTGCCGCGGGTTGATCTGCTCGGGCTCCAGCCCCAGCACGTCGGCCAGCACCGCCACGACGTCGGCGGTGAGGTTGACGAGAGCGAGCAGGGACCCCTCGGGAGCGTCGGGGCGCGGAGGGACACTGAGCATGGGGGCAACTCCAGGACGGTCGGACGGAAGGGGACGCGCGGGGCCGTCGGAGCGCGTCAGCCCGCGTGGACGCGGCGCTCGACGCCGTGCGCGGCGGCGACCGCCGTGTGGGCCACCGGCTCGGGACCGGTCATCAGCAGGGAACGCTGCAGCTTGCGGATGCCGGGCGACGGCTCCAGCCCCAGGTCGCGGACGAGGGTGCGGCGCAGGCGCTGGTAGGTCTCCAGCGCCTCGGAGCGCCGGCCGGAGCGGTGCAGCGCCACCATGAACTGGCCGTGCAGCGCCTCGTGCGTGGGGTAACGGCTGACCAGGGCGGACAGCTCGCCCAGCAGCTCCCGGTGGCGGCCGATCCTCAGTTCGGCCTCGATGCGCTGGTCCAGGGCGCACAGCCGGCTCTCCTCGAGCCTGCGGGCCTCGCGGGCGAGCTGCGGACCGGTCTGCACGTCGGTCAGCACGTCCCCCTTCCACAGGGCCAGCGCCTCGCGCAGCTGCCGTGCCGCCGCCGTGTAGTCGCCGGCGTCCATGGAGCGGTAGCCGAGCCCCGCGAGGCGCTCGAACTCGTGGACGTCGCTGTCGGCGTTCGCGGTCTTCAGCAGGTAGCCCCCCGGGGCGGTGACGAGGACGTCCTTCGCCGTGCGGGGGGCCGTGCCGGCCGGGTCGTGCAGGAGGGCCGAGGCGATCAGTTCCCTCAGCTGCAGCACGTAGGTCTGCAGGGTGGCCTTGGCACTGCGTGGAGGCCGTGCTCCCCAGAGCTCCTCGGAGAGCATGGGGACGGACACCACCTGGTCGGCGTTGAAGGCGAGCAGCGCCAGTACCTGTCGGGGCTTGGGAGCGGTCGGCGCTATGGAGACGCCGTTCTCCCGGACGACCAGTCCGCCCAGCACAGAGATGTCCATGGTCTCTTCTCCTCCATGCGCCGCATGTGTAGGTGCTCCTCCCCGCACGGACGAGCCGTCCAGACGGCTCGCGGGAGCACCTGAGGTTAAAAACAGGACATGCGGTTTGTCAATAAGAAACCGACCGTGCTGTTTTTATTCGAGGTGAACTTGTGTCTACCCGCTGGTAGTTGGCGTGCGGAGGGTGCCGGTCCGCATCGGCGTCGACTGTCGGCCCGCCGGGTCCGGGGTGTCCAGGGTGGCGAGAACGGCCAACAAAGAGACCGTGCGGTCTGTTAAACGACCGCCTCGTTGGACAAACGGGGCAGCAGCAGCTGCCAGAAGGCCGTGACGGTGTCCGGGGACAGCCAGTCGAGCTCCTGGGAGCTCAGCAGTTCCCACCCCGTCGTGAGCGCCACGACGGCGGAGGCGGCGGCGTCGACCGGGGCGTCGACGGCGATCCGCCCCTCGGTCAGGGCCTGCCGCAGCATGTCCTCCACCCACCGGTGCCACTGCCGTCTCAGGTCGACGCCGCCCACGACGTCCCTGCCGTGGGCCAGGCGGAAGCCGGCGCGCAGGACGCTGTCCGTCTCCAGCAGCGACACCAGCAGATGGGTGGCGTGGACCAGGACGTCCAGGGCCTCGCCGCCACGCGCCTCGGCGGACGCGGTCAGCCCGGCCAGCCGTGCGGACGCCTCCTCCTGCACCGCGACCGCCATGGCGTTCTTGCTGCTGAAGTGGAAGTACAGCGCGCCGTTGCTCACCCCGGCCCGGCCGCTGACGGAGGAGAGCGAGGCGGACGCGAACGCCTCCTCGGTGAAGACCTCCGCCGCCGCCCGTATCAGCGCGTGCCGGGTCCGGGTCGCTCGCTCCTGCTTGGTCATTCCGACCCTTTCTCCTGCTGTTGCCGTCCCGCCGCCGTACCCCGCCCCGGGTGTCTCACTGGGGCGGGTTGCCGTGTTTGCGGGACGGCAGGTCTGCGTGTTTGGTGCGGAGCATGGCGAGGGAGGTGATGAG
>NZ_LWCC02000084.1:7670-8694 GCF_001642695.1 Streptomyces chilikensis | reverse complement strand
CTCCGCCGCGCGGCGGAGGCGGACCGCCCGCGCGCGGGACGTGCCGGGCGTGCCCGGGCGGGAGCGTGGAGCCATGACGCAGACACCCGTACCCGTTCCGGCCGTTGCCGCCGGCCCCGGCCCGGCGCGCCGGCTGCTGCGGGCGACCGCCGTCGTCGCCTGCCTGCCGTACCTCGGGCTCAAGGCCGCCTGGATCGCCGGGAGCCGGATCGGCATTCCCGACGGCAGCGCGCTGCTGGACCACCGGGTGGCCATGGCGGTGGCCAACGGGCTGTCCATGCTGCTGGACAGCGGTGTGATCGTGCTGGCGCTGGTGCTGACCCGCCCCTGGGGGCGGCGGGCGCCCGCGTGGGTGCTGGTTCTCCCGGCGTGGGTCGCCACGGGGCTGCTCGCGCCGATCATGGCCGGGTTCCCGCTGCAGCTCGTCGCGCGGGCGTTCGCCGGCGGCGTCGCCACGGGGGCCGACGCGAGGCGGGAGCCCTTCCTGCACGAGTGGGTCTTCGGGGTCGTGTACGCGGGGTTCATCGTGCAGGGGCTCGCCCTCGGCGCCCTGTTCGTCCTCCACGCCCGGGAGCGCTGGGGGCATCTGTTGCGGGGGCGGATGGGGGACCTGCCGGCAGGTGCCGTCGACCGGGGCCGGCGGGCCGTCGCCGTCGCGGCCGCCGTCCTCGCCCTGTTCCCGGCCGCCGTCCGGCTGCTGTGGGCCTGCGGTGGCACGGCCGGGCTGGGCGCGGGCCGGGCGGCGGAGCGCACCAGTGACTTCCACGTGCTGGAGGGCCTGTACGTCGCCTTCCTCGTCGCGGCCGTCACCGGCACCCTGCTGCTCGCCTTCCGCCGCGGGCGCGTCCTGCCGGTGGCGGTGCCCGTCGCGCTGACCTGGGTCTGTTCCGGCGCCGTGGCCTGCTGGGGCGGCTGGATGCTGCTCGGCACCCTGGCCACGGCGGGGAATCCGGCCGACCGCCCGACAGACCTGGTGCTCCTCACCTACGCTGCCCAGATGATCGTCGGCCTCCTCCTCGCCTCC
>NZ_LWCC02000084.1:0-7611 GCF_001642695.1 Streptomyces chilikensis | reverse complement strand
CCGTGCCGTACGTGCTGGTCGTGTCGCTCGTCGTCGGCGCCGTCATCGGCGCCGACGACGTCTTCGGTTCCCTGCCCCTGCAACTCGGCTCGTTCGTCCTCGGGTTGCCGCTCGCCGCCGTCACCTCGCTGTTCCCGCCGACCCGGCCCCTGGAGTCCGGGGTGGCGCGCTGGCTGTGCGGTGTGGAGGCCGACCGGCTCGCCTACGGGCCCGCCCGGACGACGGGCGAGAAGGCCCGCACCGCGGCGTGGTTCGTGCTGCACCTGGGGATCGGCGGGATCGTCGCGGGCATGTCGCTCGCGGTGCCGCCGTTCGCGGTCGTGCTGATCCTGCTGCCCTTCGTCCCGGCGCTGCGGGAGGCCCGGCCGGACCTGCCCGGCCTCCTCGACCACGCCTGGGCACTCGCGCTCGCGCCGGTCGCGGGCACCGCGCTGCTCGTCGCGCTCGCCGGGTGCGCGGCCGGCTGCGGCGCGCTGCTGGCCCGCTGGGCGCCGGTGCTGCTCGGCCCCTCCCCCGAGGACCGGATCGCGGCGGCCGAGGCGCGGGCCGCCGACCTCGCCGTCCGCAACCGGCTCGCGCGCGAACTGCACGACTCGCTCGGCCACGCGCTCAGCGCGGTGGGACTCCAGGCGAGCGCGGCCCGGCGGGTGCTGGACACCGACCCGGAGTTCGTCCGCGAGGCGCTCGCCGCGATCGAGGACACCACCCGGCGCGCCGTGGGCGAACTCGACGCGGTCCTGGGCGTGCTGCGGGACGGCGACGCGCCGGGCACCGCGCCGGCGCCCACGCTCGCCGCCGACCTCGACGGCCTGCTGCGCCGCACCCGTGCGGGCGGGCGGCGGGTGAGGGCCACCGTCGCCGCCGACCCCGCGGCGCTGCCGCCTCCGGTGTCCCGCGAGGCGTACCGCATCGTGCAGGAAGGGCTGGGCAACGCCCTGCGGCACGCGGGTGGGCGGGTCACCGTGGCGCTGCGGATCGACGTGGTGGACGGCCACCTGCGCATCACCGTCGAGAACCCGCTCGGCGAGGCCCGCGCCCCGCGCCCCGGCGGCGGTCACGGCCTGCGCGGCATCGCCGACCGGGCCCGCCTGCTGGGCGGCGCCGTCGAGGCGGGCGCCGCCGACGGGGTGTGGCGGCTCCACGTACGTCTGCCGTTGAAGGGATCCGCATGACCCGTTCGCCGATCAGGATCGTCCTCGCCGACGACGAGCGCATGGTCCGCACCGCCCTGCGCGCCATCCTCTCCGCCGAGGAGGACCTGGAGGTCGTCGGCGAGGCGGCCACCGGGGCCGAGGCCGTCTCCGTCGTGCGCGAGAGCCGGCCGGACGTCGTCCTCATGGACGTGCGCATGCCCGGGACCGACGGCATCCGCGCCACCGAGCGGATCCTCGCCACGCTCGCCGAACCGCCGCGCGTCCTCGTCGTGACCACGTTCGAGAACGACTCCTACATCTACGACGCCCTGCGCGCCGGGGCCGCCGGCTTCCTCCTCAAGCGCGCCGACGCCGACACGCTCGTCCAGGCCGTGCGGCTGGTGGCGCGCAGCGACACGCTGCTGTTCCCGGCGGCGGTACGGGCACTGGCGGCCGAGCACGCGCGCGCGAACCCCGCCCCGCCGGCCTGGGTGGCGCGGCTCACGGAGCGCGAGGCGGAGGTGCTGCGGCTGATGGCGACCGGGCTGACCAACGCCGAGATCGCCGGGCGGATGGGGGTGGGGCCGGCCACGGTGAAGACGCACGTGGCGTCGGTGCTCGCCAAGACCGGTACCCGCGACCGCACCCAGGCGGTCGTCCGGGCCTACGAGGCCGGCTTCACCGTACCGGGGTCATGAACCCGAGGTCATGACCCGGGGTCACGGACGGACGCTTCGCTCCGCTCCGCCGGTCTCGCGGACGGCGGGACGGGACGGCCGGCGGCCCGCGGAGCGCCGTCCCCCGGGCCCTCCGGGACGTCCACGGCGGGCCGGTCCACGACGGGGGCGAACCACCGGCGGCGCCCGGCCGCGTCCGCGCGGCCGGGCGCCGTCCCGCCGGCGGGCCACGCCGCCGAGGCGGTCACGCGTCTCCGGAGGGGGACGCGGCACCGCCCCGCAGCCACTGTCCGAACGTCCGGCGCGGGGGCCCCACGACGACCCGGCCGTGGGTCTTCCGGCCGGTCAGCTCCACCCGCAGGAGCACCGGCGCGTACGGGTCCCGCGGCTGCGGGCGGTGCGTGACCCTGCAGTGCGCCAGTTGCAGGCCGTCCGTGTCGACCTCGATGCCCGGCCGGGTGACCAGGGCCAGCGTCTTTCCCATCATGTCGACGTCGATCCGCAGGGTGCCGTGCGTGATCACCGCGTCGGTGAAGTCGAGCGTCACGTCGCAGAAGGTCACCGCGAGTTCCAGCTTCCGCGGTACCACCCAGCGCCCCGCGCGCCGCACCCCGCCGCTGTGGGCCTGCTCGATGCGGACCAGGTCCTTGGCCTCGGTTCCGGCCGGGCCGCCGGCGACCGGCACGGGCGGCAGGTCGGCCGTGAGCGGCTCCAGTTCGGCGAGCGTGCGCGCCGACAGGGCGGTTTCCAGGCGCTCGTCCAGCTCCTCGGCGGTCAGCAGACCGTCCCCCGCCGCGATGCGCAGCACGTCCACCACGCGGTCCCGGTCCGCGTGCGAGGCCCGCAGTCCGGGCGGCGAGCCGGCGGCGGAACGCTTTCCGGTGGGCGACTTCTCTCCCGACATGCTTCCGTCCTGCTCCTGTCGAACGTCTCCACGCGACGCGGGCGGCGACGCGGGCGGAAGGCCAACGCTATAGCGCGGCCCGCGTCCCGGCCAGGCGTCGTCCCCGTCCGGGCGGCCCCGGCGACGGCCGGGGCCCCCGGTGTGCGGCGGCCGGTGTTCCGCCGCGCGGCGCCGGCCCGGCACGACGGGGGCGCGGCGGAACGGGAAGGCGGCCGGCGACCGCGGGCGTCACTCCTGTCCGCACCGGCCCGCCGCACACGTTGCGGCAGTTGCCGGATTCCCGTCGCTTGGTCATGACCTGCGAGGGTATCTACCGGAGACTCCCGTCCCGCTGTACGATCCTCGCGGTGTCCGCGGGCCGGGGGGCCCGGGGGCCGTGGGGGCTTCGACCGGGGGGTCATCGTGAGCGGTGGACGGCATGTCCGCGTACTGAGGCCCGGGCAGCTCGGGGTGGAGGAGACCGGGAGCTGGCGGGAGTTGCGGGCGACATCGGGTGCGGTCAGGAATCCCTTCATGGAACCGGAGTTCGCCGTCGCCCTGGGCCGGGTCAGGCCGCGGGCCCGGGTGGCGGTGATCGAGGAGGGGCGCGGTGGGAAGGGCGGCGCCGACGGCCGGGGGATCGTCGGTTTCCTGCCCTTCGAGAGGAGCGCGTGGGGCAACGGGCGGGCGCTGGGGCTCGGGGTCTCCGACCTGCAGGGAGCCGTGCTGCGGCCCGGGACGGCCCTGGACGGGGAGGAGTTGCTGCGCGCGTGCTCGCTGAGCAGCTTCACCTTCGACAACCTGGAGGACGGCCAGGCGCTGTTCACCGGCCGGACCGCCGACGCCTACCCGTCCTACGTCATCGACGTCGGGGAGGGGTACCCGGCGTACCTGGAGGGTCTGCGGCAGCGGTCGCCGAAGTTCCTGAGGACCACGCTGGCGAAGGAGCGCCGGCTCGGCCGCCGGGTCGGCGAGGTGCGGTTCGTCTTCGACGAGCGGGACCCGCGGGCGCTGGACACCCTGATGGCGTGGAAGTCCGCGCAGTACCGCCGCACCGGCCGGCGGGACCGGTTCGCGCGGGAGTGGATCAGCCGGCTGGTGCGCCTGCTGGCCGCCACGCGGGCGCAGGAGTGCGCGGGCGTGCTCTCGGTGCTCTACGCCGCCGACCGGCCGGTGGCCGCGCACTTCGGACTGCGTTCGTCGACCGTGCTGGCCTGCTGGTTCCCCTCCTACGAAACGGAGTTGGCGAAGTACTCGCCGGGGCTGGTGCTGCACCTGCGGATGGCGGAGGCGGCCGCCCGGGCGGGCATCGGGCTGCTGGACATGGGGCGGGGGGCGGCCGAGTACAAGGAGGCGCTGAAGACCGGTGAACTGCGGGTACACGAGGGGACGTTGATCCGGCCGGGGGTCGGCGCGGCACTGCACTGGCTGGGACGCGAACCGGCCCGCCGCGCCCAGGGGTTCGTGCGGCGCCGGCCCCGCCTGGCGTCGCTGGCCGCCCGGAGCCTCGAGGCCGCCGGACGGTTGCGGAGTTGAGGCGCGCCACGGCAGGACCGGGGCACCTCCACCGCCACCGCCATCACCACCGCCACGACCATCGTCACCGCCACGACCATCGTCACCGCCATCACCACCGCGACCGCCGCCGCAGCGACCGCGCGTCCGGCCGCGTGCGGGCGGCGGCCGGGGACATCACCGGAGCGCGGGGAAACGTCGGACAGAGGGGGAGTTCGGATGCGCAGCGGCACGACACAGCGGGAGATCGACAGGTTCCTGGCCGTCCGGCCCGTGCAGGTCGCCGAGCTGGAGCTTCCGGACGCCCCGGAGGACCCACCGGTGCTCCGCCCCGGGCCCGGCGGCCCGCCGCTCACGCACGGGGAGGTGTTCGCCCTGGTCCGCCGCGGCGGCGTGCCGGCGGGCACGCTGCTGGTGAGCGTGCCGGAGGGCGGGGATCCGCGGGACGTGGTGGCCGGGGCGGCGCGGGCGCTGCCGCCGCCTCCGGCCGGCGGGCCGCCTCCCGGCCGGCCACCGCGCACCACCGTGGTGGTCGCCACGCGGGAGCGGGCGGAGCAGCTGGGCCGGGCGGTGGACTCGCTGCTCGCCCAGGACCATCCGGACTTCGACGTCGTCGTGGTGGACAACGCGCCGGTCACCGCGGCCACCCGTGAACTGGTCGAGGACAGGTACGGGGGGCGGGTGCGCTACGTGCGGGAGCCCGGGCCCGGTCTGGCCCGCGCCCACAACGCGGGGCTGGCGGCGACGAGCGGCGACGTGGTGGCGTTCACCGACGACGACGTGGTCGCCGACCCGCGCTGGCTGTCGGAGCTGACCGCCCCGTTCGCCACGGACCCGGGCCTGGGCTGCACGACCGGGCTGATCCTGCCCGCCCGGCTGCGCACGCCGGCGCAGGTGCTGCTGGAGAGCAGCGGGGGCTTCGCGAAGGGGTTCGTGCCGCGCGTGTACGACCCCGCCGATCCGCCCGCCGACGAACCGCTGTTCCCGTTCGCCGCGGGGCGGTTCGGGTCGGGGGCGGCGATGGCGTTCCGCACCGAGGTGCTCCGCGCCGTCGGCGGCTTCGACCCGGCGACCGGCACGGGCACCCCGGCGCGGGGCGGCGACGACCTGTACGCCTTCGTGCGGGTGCTCGGCGAGGGCCGCCGGCTGCGGTACGTGCCGCGGGCGCTGGTGTGGCACCACCACCGGGAGACCTGGCGCGACCTGGAGAACCAGGCGTTCGGCTACGGCGCCGGGCTGACCGCCTACCTGACGGCGGTCCTGGTGCGCCGCCCCTCCCTGCTGCCCGCCCTGCTGCGCCGGCTGCCGGGGGGCCTGGCCCACGCCCGGCGGCTCACCGCCGCCCGCGACGCCGGGAGCGGCGCCGCGGCGCCGGGCGGGCACGACCGGCGTGACCACCCCTGGCCGGGGCGGCTGTCCCGGCTCCAGCGCCGGGGCATGCTGTACGGGCCGCTGGGCTACGTCCGCGCCCGTCGCGCGCTGCGCCGCGGGGTGTCCCGGTGAGCGCGGCGGGCGGGCGGCGGCCGGACGCCGTGCCGGTGCTGCTGTACCACGCGGTGATGGACGACCCGCCGGCGTGGATCGCCGAGTTCACGGTCACGCCGCGCCGGTTCGGCGAGCACCTGGACGCCGTGGCGGACAGCGGCCGGACCCCGGTGACGGTGAGCGCGCTCGCCGGCCACCTGGCGGGGCGCGCTCCGCTGCCGCCGCGTCCGGTGGTGCTCACCTTCGACGACGGTTTCGCCGATCTGCCCGGCCCCACGGCCGCCGCCCTGGCCGGACGCGGCCTGACCGGCACCGCCTACCTCACCACCGGCGCGATCGCCCCGTCCGGCCGGAGCCTGCTGCCGCCGGCGCCGATGATGAGGCTGGACGAGGCGCCGGTGCTGGAGGACGCGGGGCTCGAGGTGGGCGGCCACACGGTGACCCACGCCCAGCTGGACACCTTGGGACGCCGCGCCCTGGAGTCCGAACTGCGGGACTCCAAGGCGACGTTGGAGGACACCCTCGGTCACGCGATCCGCCACCTCGCCTATCCGCACGGGTACAACAGCGGTGCCGTGCGACGGATGGCGGCGGCCACCGGCTACGAGACGGCGGCGGCGGTGCGCCACGCGCTGAGTTCGGAGCGGGACGAGCGGTACCGGATCGCCCGGCTGATCGTGCGGCGCGGCCACACGGCGGCCGACGTGGAGTCGTGGATGCGCGGCGAGGGCGCGCGGGTGGCGCCGTACCGGGACGGGGCGCCCACCGTCGGCTGGCGCTGGTACCGCCGGGCCCGCGCGGCCGTGCGCGGGCCCGGGTTCGCGGGCTGAGGCGCCGGGGACCGCCCTACGGCGGCGGCTGGTTGAGGTGCCGGTCCGAGGCCAGCCGCCGCATCGCGTCCCAGGACTCGTCGTTGGCGAGCGCCAGGTCGCAGTGCGGGCCGGGGTCGCGGTGGTTCCACTGCAGCGCGGCCTTCACGCCGTCCAGCCGCTTCAGCACGCCGGGCACCTCCCGGTACCACCGGGCCTGCCGGGAAGGCCGCCCGGTGTCGTGCGCGGAGCCGAACTCGGAGAGCATCAGGGGTTTCTCGTCCGACAGGTTGGCCCGGATCCACCGGTGCACCGGCGTCTGGGTCTCCTCGAAGGACATCCACTCGGTCCTGTGGCACCTGTAGTAGTTGTACTGGTTGTAGCCGATCCAGTCGACGTAGTCGTCGCCCGGGTAGAGCTCCTCGATCAGGTCGTGGTGTCCGGGGTAGCCGGTGGTGATCCAGGTCCAGATCACGTTGTCCACGCCGAGCCGGCGGAACCGGTCGTGGACGTGGCGCCAGGCGGACACGAACTGCCCGGCGGTGCCGTTGTCCGGGACCCGGGTGTCCATCTCCAGGTCGAAGGAGAGGAACACCCGCCGGCCGTCGTTGCGTTCGCCGTACTCCTTGATCCGCCGCGCCTGGACGTCGATCACCCCGGCGTCGTACTCCCCGGCGGCGATGTCGCTCCACCGGGGCTGCTCGGCCCTGGCGCCGCCCCACACCTTGCTCTCCCAGGACAGGAGCAGCATCCGGTCGCGGCCGAGCCGCCGTTCCTGCTCGGTCAGGAGCTGCCCCTCCAGGCGGGAGGCGGTGACCTCGGACATGTCGTGGTACGTGTACACGATGTCGAGGCGGCGGCCGATCCGTTCCTCGTAGGCGGCGACCTTCTCGGCCAGGTCGGACCTCTCGTGCGGCACGAACGCCCCGAACCAGGCTCCGCAGGGCGGCTCCAGCAGGTCGGAGACGGGTTTCCGGCACTCCGGGGCGACGCCGGGCCCGCCGGTGCCGGCCCGCACGGCCAGGGCGGCGACCAGCGAGGCGCAGACCGCGGCGGCGGCGAGGCCGAGCAGCCGGCGGCGGCCGGGGGTGTCCGTCCACCGGCGCCGG
>NZ_LWCC02000083.1 GCF_001642695.1 Streptomyces chilikensis | reverse complement strand
CCGCCCTCGTCCTGATCACCACCCTCACCACCACCCTCTTCCTCCGCACCCCCACCACCACCAAATAACCCCTGCTCCCCCACCGGACAACCGCCGCATCCGCCAGGGCGGGGAAGCAGCCGCGACGCCTCCCCGCCCGGCGAAAGGAGAAGTGATGGATCTGCAGCTCAAGGGACGGGTCTATCTCGTCACCGGCGCCTCCACCGGCATCGGGCATGCCACCGCCCGCGTGCTCGCGGAGGAAGGCGCCCAGGTGGTGGGGGTGGCCCGTGACATCACCCCGCTGCGCGACCTCGACCCCAACATCAGCGGCCACGCGGGCGACCTGACCCGGCCGCAGACGGCGCAGGAGGCGGTGCAGCACACCCTCGACCTTTTCGGCCGTCTGGACGGACTGGTCAACAACGCCGGGGCGCTGCGCTCACGCGAAGGCTTCCTCGCCGCGGACGACACCGACTGGCACGAGACGTTCGAGCTGAACCTGTACGCGGCGGTCCGCGTCACCCGGACCGCACTGCCCCACCTGCTCGAGAACGGAGGCGGCAGCATCGTGCACGTGGCCAGCGAGGCCGCCCGCTTCCCGGACCCCTCCATCGTCGACTACGCGGCCTCCAAGACGGCCCTGCTGTCGGTGTCCAAGTCCCTGGCCGCCGAGTTCGGCCGCCGCGGCGTCCGCTCCAACGTCGTCTCGCCCGGCCCCACCCGCACCGCACTCTTCGACGCCCCGGGAGGCTTCGCCGAGCAGCTCGCGGAGCGCTTCCAGCTCACCCCCGACCAGGCGGTCGACCACTTCATCCGGGAGGAACGGCGGCTGCCCAGCGGCCGCATCGGCACGCCCGAGGAGGTCGCCACGGTCATCGCCTACCTGCTGTCGCCCCTCGCCTCCCAGATCACCGGCGCCGAGTGGGCCGTCGACGGCGGCGCACTGCGGCAGCTGTGAGTATGCCGGCCGCCCCGGCGGCGCAGCCGCACACCCGGGCGGAGGCATTCGAGACGGAGGCCCTCGCGCACCGCCCCAGCCTTCTGGCCGCTGCACGCCGTCTTGAGCCCTCCTGCACGAGCGCCGAGGACCTCGTGCAGGAGACCTACATGAAGGCGTTCCGTTCCTTCCACCAGTACCAGGCGGGCACCAACATCCGTGCCTGGCTGCACCGGATCCTGACCACGACGTTCCTGACCCACCACCGCAGGGAACGGGTGCGCCCTCGAATCGTGGGGCCCTGGGACGAGGACCTGCACGTTCGCCTCGCGGCACGGGCGGGCGCCGCCCAAGCGGTCTCGGCGGAGGAACAGGTCCTGGCGAGGGTCGCGCGCCCCGACGTCCTGGAGGCGCTGCACGCCCTGCCCGCGGAGTACCGGACGGCGGTGCTCCTGGCAGACGTCGAGGGCCACTCCTACCAGGAGGTCTCCCGCATGCTCCGGATCCCCGTCGGCACGGTGGGTTCGCGGGTTCACCGCGGGCGCCGGCGGTTGCGTCATCTGCTCTCCCATCTGGACCCCTGCCTGGGTGTCCGACCGACCACGCAGTGAAGGAGTCAACGACCATGAGCGGTATCGACAGACGCGCCCTCCTGGGCCGCGGCGCGGCAGTCGCCGGCGGCGCCGCGGTGGCCTCCGGCCTCCTGGCCGGGGAGGCGCGCGCGGCGTCTCCTGAAAGGGGCGCCGCCGGCATCGGCGCCACCGTGACGAAGGGCGATTCCCGTTATCCCACCCTGATGACGGGGAACAACCAGCGTTTCGTCGCCACGCCGGATTACGTGAAGATGATCCGTTCGTCCGCCGACGCGGAGCGGGCGCTGGAAAAGGCCGTGCGGGACGGACGGAAAATATCCGTGCGCAGCGGCGGGCACTGTTTCGCCGATTTCACCTCGAATCCGGAGGTGGAGGTGATACTTGATTTTTCGGAGATGAACGACGTCGGCTACGACGAGAAGATGCGCGCCTTCTCGGTGGAACCGGGGGCGCGGCTGCTCGGCGTGTACGAGAGCCTCTTCAAGGGATGGGGCGTCACCATACCCGGCGGCATCTGCTACAGCGTGGGGGCCGGCGGGCACATCGTCGGCGGCGGGTACGGGCTGCTGTCGCGCGCCCACGGCCTGGTCGTCGATCACCTGTACGCCGTGGAGGTGGTGGTGGTCGACGAGGCCGGGCGGGCCCGCACCATTGTCGCCACCCGTGAGGCGGACGATCCGCACCGGGAGCTGTGGTGGGCGCACACCGGTGGTGGCGGCGGCAACTTCGGCCTGGTCACCAAGTACTGGTTCCGCTCGCCGGACGCCCGGGGCTCGAAGCCGGAGGAACTGCTGGTGAAGGCTCCGGCGAAGGTTCTGGTGAGTGCCGTCGACATTCCATGGGAGGGGCTGGACGAGAGGTCCTTCAAGCGGCTGGTGAGCAACTTCGGGGCCTGGCACGTGGCCCACAGCGCTCCCGACAGCCCCTACCGGCACCTGAGCAGTCTGTTCAACGTGTCCGCCAAGGCGCACGGCAGTCTGGGGATGTTCACCCAGGTCGACGCGTCCGTGCCGGGCGCCCGGGAGATGCTCGACTCCTACATGGCGGCCGTCACCAGCGGGACCGGCGTGAGGGTGCGGTCGCTGGACCGCGGCAACGGCGAGCTGCCGGCCATGCCAGGTCTGGACCGGCCCCGGGAACTGCCCTGGCTGCAGGCCACCCGACTGGTGGGGACGGACAACCCGACGATCACGAACCCCACCAGCCGGGGCGGTCACAAGTCGGCGTACATGCGGCAGAACTTCACGGACCAGCAGCTGACGGCGCTCTACCGGCACATGAGCCGTCCGGACTTCACCAATCCCGACACCATGCTGGTTCTGTTCTCCTTCGGGGGTCAGGTCAACGCCGTCGCGGAGGATGCCACCGCCAACGCCCAGCGGTCGTCGGCCTTCAAGATGTGCTTCCAGACCTTCTGGAGCGATCCGGACGACGACGGCTTCTACCTGGGCTGGCTCCGGGAGCTGTACGGGGACTTCTTCGCGGCCAGCAACGGGGTGCCGGAGATCAACTCGGCCACGGACGGGTGTTACATCAACTACCCGGACCGTGACATGACCGACCCCCGTCACAACCGGTCGGGGACGCACTGGACGACGCTGTACTACAAGGGGAACTATCCCCGGCTGCAGCGGGTGAAGCGCCGCTACGACCCGGCGAACGTGTTCCGCCACTCGATGTCCATCACGCCCGCCAAGGCCTCCTGAAAACAAAAGCTCGAGCGTTCCGCCGGCCCTGCTCCCATGGAGCAGGGCCGGTTCTTCTTTCCCTTCGTACAAGTGAGCAATTGCGCGCGTTGACCCTTTCCGAAAAGAAATGCGATTCTCCTGTCGCAGAACATCGCCCCCGGAAAGAGAAAGGCTGGCGGCGATGAGGGATCCAGCGATGGGGAGACAATGCGAACTGTTTCATTAGTCATCGGAACGAGACCGGAGGCCATCAAGATGGCCCCCGTGATCATGGCCCTGCAGGCCCATCCGGAACTCACGCCCGTGGTCATCTCGACGGGCCAGCACCGTCAGATGCTGGACGAGACGCTCGACGCATTCGGTCTGGCCGCCGACATCGACCTGCGGGTCATGGCCCCCAAGCAGACACTGCCCCAGGTGACGGCGCGCATCCTGACCGGTCTGGAGTCCACGCTCCCTGGCCTCGGTGCGGATGTCCTGCTCGTCCACGGCGACACGGCTACCACGCTCGCCGGCGCACTGGCCGGCTTCCACCACGGCATACCGGTCGTCCATGTCGAGGCCGGTCTGCGCAGCGGACGGCTCTCCTCCCCCTTCCCGGAGGAGGGCAACCGGCGCCTGGTGGGCCAGGTGTCGGCCCTCCACTTGGCGCCGACGCCGGCCAACCGCGCCAATCTGCTGTGCGAGGGCATCGCCGACGAGGCCATCCTGGTCACCGGCAACACCGTCATCGACGCTCTGCGCTGGGCGGGCGATCACGCCACCGACTACGGTCACCCCGCCCTGCGGGGCCTCGACGAGGACCCCCGGCGCGTCGTCATCGCCTCGGCCCACCGCCGCGACGCCTGGCCCCAGCTGGCCGACATCGCCGCCGCGTTCCGGCGGATCGCCGACGAGCCCAGCACGCACGTGGTGGTCCCACTGCACCGTAACCCCGCGGTACGCGAGGCCATGCTGCCGGTTCTCACCGGGCATCCGAACATCACCGTCACCGACCCGCTGCCGTACCTCAGTTACATGAAGCTGCTCAAGCGGGCCGACCTCATCGTCTCCGACAGCAGCGGGGCGCAGGAGGAGGGACCCGCTCTGGGCAAGCCCACTCTGGTGCTCAGCGACGTGACCGAACGCAGTGAGGCGGTCGTCGCGGGCACGGCGAAGCTGGTGGGGAAGACGACGGAAGGCATCACCGCCGCCGCTCTGGAGCTGCTGCGTGACCCGGTCGCCTACGAGCGGATGGCGAGTGCCGCCAACCCTTACGGCGACGGCAGGGCCGCCGAGCGCACGGTCGCCGCGATCGCGTGTTTCCTCGGGCTGGGGGAGCGGCCGGCGCACTTCGTGCCGCAGACGCCGGTCGACCAGTTCGCCGCCGAGCTCGCCCGGGACGCCAGTTACCTGCAGCACTCGTCCCAGCCCGCCTCATGACCGCCGTGCCCCTGACGGACCGGAACGCGGTACGCCCGCTGGATTTGGGCGCCCCGGCGAACCCGGCACGTCTGATCGAGAACGTCGACCACCACCGGGTGGCCGGGCCGGCCATCGTCGTCAACCCCCACCCCGATCCTGTCCTCCTGAGCGTCGAGCCGCCCGTGACGATCCCCGGCCTGACGTCGACCATCGTCGTCGGCACGGAGATCGTGAGTGCTCCGTCCGTGATCGTCGTCGACCTCGCCGACGTGCCCGCCGCCGAGGTGATCCGCGCACCCGGCTGGCACCTGCTGGCGGACCTCCTGCCGCCCGAGGAGACGACCGGCGATGGAGGTTTCCCTCCGGAAACGCCGCTGTGGAGGGGGCCCCGGGCGGCGGCGGGCACCGTCCGTCTCGACGCCCCGCACCTGCTCGGGGAGCGCTCCGAGCGTGGCCGGGAGGAGGCCTACGACCTGTGGGTCAACCTTTGGTTCGCGCCGGCCGGCACGGACTGCGCGATCCACAACCAGCACGACTTCATCGAGGTCCACACCCAGATCACGGGCGTGGGCCGGATGCAGAAGTTCCACAGCCGCGACCACGCCACCTTGTACCAGGACATCCCGATGGCGCCCGGTTACACCACGCCACAGCCCTTCTGCCGAACTGCTCCGGACGGCGGCTACCTCTACCCGTGGCACCAGTACCGCGCCGACACCGACTGCGTATGGCTCGCCGTCGAGTACCACCGCCCCGCCGTCTGACCCCGAACCTTCGAGAGGACCCCTCATGAGCGACAACGCCGCCACCGACCGCCAGGGCAAGCCTGTCGCGCCGGCCTTCACCGCCGAGGTCGTCGCCGAACAGCTGCGCGACGGCTACTGGCTGGAGGCCCCGGACATCGACCAGGACGGCAAGCCGGACCTGTTCGGCTACGGCCTGCGTCTGGGCGAGATCTACTGGTACCACAACGACGAGAAGTGGACCCGTCGCCTGATCGCCGACGGTTTCAGGATGCCGGTGGGCGCCGACTTCGCCGACATCAGCGGCAACGGCCACCCCGACGTGGTCGTCTGCTACGAGCTGTACGGCCCGATCGGCACCATCCACGATCCGGATCCGGCCGGCGGAAAGATCGACTGGCTGGAGAATCCGGGCAGTCCGGACAAGGACGAGTCCCGCTGGAAGCGCCACTACGTGGGCCGGGCCACCGGCATGCACCGGCTGAGGGTCGGCCACTTCACCCGCAGTGACCGCCTGCAGATCGTCGGCGTCCCGATCGTGGCGGAGGCGGACGTCCACGCGGTGCTGCCCGTGGTGATCTTCACCCAGCCCGACGACGTCCACAACGCCGACGAGTGGCCGATGGAGACCATCGACGACAGCCACTTCCGCATGATCCACGGAGCCGAGAAGAAGGCCGGCCTGATACCGGGATCGGACCTGGACTCGCTGCTGTTCGCCTCCGACGAGGGCGTCACCTGGCTGTACTACGACGAGACGCGCAAGGAATGGGTCCGCCGTCTGATCGGCACTGGTGAGCTCACCCAGTTCGAGCAGACCGGGTTCCGCGGCAGCGGGGACGTCAACGCCGGCCGTGTCGGCGACGACCCGATGGCGTACGTCGCCGCGATCGAGCCCTTCCACGGCAACACCGTGGCCGTGTACACCAAGACCGGCGACGTCGACGGGGACGGCAACGACGTCTGGGAGCGCACGCTGCTGGACGTCTACGGCGACCCCAACGACAGCGGCGAGGGCCCCGGCCACCAGATCGTGTGCGCCGACTTCGACGGCGACGGCGAGGACGAGTTCCTCGTGGCCCTGCGCGGGCCGTGGCCCTGGCAGGGCGTCATGTACTACAAGGCCATCGACCTGGCCGGCGGCGTATGGGCCAAGTGGCGCATCGGTGACGAGTCCGTCGCCCGGATCGCCACCGCCGACTTCAACGGGGACGGCCGCCTGGACTTCGCGACCATCGCCTACTCCGTGCAGAACTACTACGTGGCCAAGGACGCCAAGATCATGCTCTACCGCAACCAGATCCCGCACGGCGACGCCCGGTAGCCCCGCCCCTGCCCCGCCGACCCCGCTGCCCGGCCTGCCGGCGAGTTGCAGGCCGGGCAGCACCGCCTCGATTCGAAAGTGCCCGCCATGTCCTCTGCTCCCACGCCACAGGGCGCCGCCCCCGCCAGGGCCAAGCTCTCCAAGCTCCCCTCGCTGACCGGACTGAGATTCTTCGCCGCCCTGCTGGTGTTCTTCTTCCACTCGTCCCTGTCGAACAGCCCCATCCCGCCCAACGCGCCCATCAACCCGTTCGCTGACAATACGCTGGCCGCCCTGTACGAGAAGGCGTTCGTCTCCACCGGCTACATGGGTGTGTCGTTCTTCTTCGTCCTTTCCGGTTTCGTGCTGGCCTGGTCCGCCAAGCCGGGCGAACGCATGACCGCGTTCTGGCGCCGTCGCATCACCAAGATCTTCCCCAACCACCTGGTGGTCTCCGCCGCCGTCGTCGTCCTGTTCGCGGGCGCCGCCATCACGAGCGTCTCCCACTGGCTGCCGAACCTCCTGCTGATCCACACGTTCTTCCCGCAGCCGCTCATCAACCTCAGCCTCAACCCGCCGAGCTGGTCCCTCGGCAGCGAACTGCTCTTCTACCTGCTCTTCCCCCTGTTGATCATCCCGATCCGGAAGATCCGCGGCGCGGGTCTGTGGGTGTGGGCGGCCCTCATGGTCGCCGGGACGATTGTCGTCCAGCTCGTCTCGACGCACCTCGTGCCCGACACGCCCAAGTCGGCGATCACTCCGATATCCGACATGCAGTTTTGGTTCGGCTACCTCTTCCCGCCCGGCCGCCTCTTCGAATTCGTGCTCGGCGCGATCCTCGCGCGCCTGGTGCTCAGCGGACGCTGGCCCCGCCAACTGGGCATCGGCCTCTCGCTGGCCCTGGTGGCCGTCGGCTACGGCGCCACCTTCTTCGTGCCCTTCCAGTACACCTTCGTGACGGCCACGATCGTCCCCATCGGACTGCTCATTGCGGCGGTCGCCGACAGCGACGTCCGCGACCGCAGCACCTGGCTCAGCAGTCGCCCCATGGTCTGGCTCGGCGAAGTCTCCTTCGGCTTCTACCTCGTCCAGGGCATCACCATCTTCTACCTGCGCACCCTGCTGGGGCCGGCGACGTTCAGCACCCCGGTCGCGCTCTTGGTGATCGCGCTGTTCTTCGCGGTCTCCCTCCTCGCCGGCTGGCTGCTCTACCGGTTTGTGGAGATGCCCGCCATGCGTCGCTTCAGCCGGAGCCGGCGCCCCGCATCCGCGCCCGTGCCGGTTGTGATCCCCTCCCAGCGCAGCGGCGCACCGGAGCGGACGCCGGCCTCCCCCGAGCAAGACCTCGTCTGACCGCCCCATGGAAGGTGTCATCGTGCCCGTCGTCCCCACGTCCCACGGATCCGACGTCCACTACCGGATCACCGGCTCGGGACCCCGACTGCTCCTCGTCCACGGCTCCACCAGCGACTCGGCGTCCAACTTCGCCCTGATGGAGCCGCTCCTGTCCCAGGACCGCACATTGGTCCTGCCCGACTACGCCGGAAGCGCAGACACCCCCCTCCCGCCCGGCGGAGAACTCACCATCGGGATGCTGGCCGACCAGATGGCCGCCGTCGTGCGGGCGACGTCCACCACCGCGGTGGACGTCGCCGGGGCCTCCCTGGGAGCCGTGGTCGCCGCAGCGCTCGCGGCAGACCACCCCGAACTCGTACGGCGCCTGGTCCTGGTGGTCGGCTGGGCCCGCAACGACGACCCGCGCCAGGAGATGGCCCTCGGTCTGTGGCGCCGCCTGGCCGACACCGACCCGCGCGCCTACGGGCAGTACATCACCGTGCTGGCCCACTCGCCCGAGCACCTGGCGGGGCTGGAGCCGAAAGAGCTGCAGGCGCTCGCCGAGGCGGCGGAGCCCACCGAGGGCGCCCGACGGCAGCTGGACCTGGACCTCACGGTCGACATCCGCTCCCGGATCCCCCGCATCAAGGCCCCGACCCTCGTCGTCGGCGCCAGCCGCGACCAGGTGATCCCCGTCCACCACGCCAGAGAACTCCACGCCGGCATCGCAGGCTCCCGCTACGCGGAGCTCGACAGCGGACACAACGTGCTGCTGGAGCAGCCGCAGCAGCTGGCATCGCTGATCGACGGCTTCCTCACCTGACATCCGGCAGATGACGGCGAGGCCCGCCCTCTTGGCCGGGGGCGGGCCTCGCCGTCATCTGCCGGGACTTGTCAGCCGACCGAGGCGGCGGCCCTGTCCACCGGCGCGGTCGACAGCTCGAACCCCTCGGCGAGCAGTTGGTAGGAGCGGATCCGGTCGGCCGGATCGTGCGTCAGGGTGTTCACCATGATCTCCCGCACCCCGTTGGCCCGGGCGAGCTCGCGCAGCCTGGGCGCCACATCCTCCACGGTGCCGTAGAGGAGCGCCTGCCGGTGGTGCGCCGCTCTTTGCGTCTGTGTGCCGCTCCAGCGGTGCCGGCGCACGGTCTGCGGCGACGGTAGCGGCCGGTCGTCGCCCAAATCCTTGCGCGCACGCCACAGCAGCACCGAGGCGGCCAGTTCGTCGGCCTTCGCCCGGGTGTCGGCCACCACGGCCCGCACGGCCAGCACTCCACCGTGGCCCGGCCCGCCCGTGGAGGCGGCGTGCTCGGTGCGGTAGGCGTCCAGTGCGCGGGCACTGGGTCCGGGCACCAGGAAGTGGGCGAAGGCGTAGCCCACGCCCATCCGGCCAGCCGCGGCGCCCGAGTCGCTGCTCGCACCCAGCAGCCACAGTTCCGGCGGCACCGGCGGCACCACCGACAGCGCGGCCGGGTAGGCGGTGGCGGCGCCCGGCAGCCGCAGCAGCGCCCGCAGTTCCTCCAGCCGCTGGGGGAAGTCCGCGGACGGACCACCCGCCCGGCCGATGCCCATGTCGACCCGGCCCGGGTGGAGGGAGGACAGCACCGCGAACACCTCGGCGACCTTCAGCGACGGATACCGCGGCAGCAGCACTCCCCCGGTGCCGACCCGGATCCGGTCGGTCGCCGCGAGGACTGCCCCGGCGAGGATCTCCGGGGCGCTCCCGGCAAAGCCGGGCGAGTGATGGTGCTCGGCCGTCCAGAAGCGGGTGAAGCCGAGCCGGTCGGCCTGCCGCGCGAGTTCGAGGGACGCCTTGAGGGCGTCGGCGCCGGTGTGTCCCTCGCCGATGGGGGCCTGGTCCAGGACCGACAGCCGCACCTCACCCGTGCTCACGACGCCTCCTTCGGGCCGTTGACGACGGCCGGCACGATACGGAAATCGCGCTGGAACACCAGGTTGTGCAGGTCCGCCGAGGCGATGGCGCGCAAGGTCGGCACTTCGGCCGCGGCCTGCTCGGGGGTGAAGACGTTCAGCGGCCACTCCCCCAGCGTCGCTCCACGCAGGTGCGGGTGGTGGAAACCGCGTCCGTAGTGCGCGATCAGCGAGATCGGCTGGATGCCGCTCTTCTCCTGCTCGGGCCACGACAGCGTCCACAACGCTGCCAGGCCCGCGTCGGGTGTGCGGGTGACCCCGCTCGCTTTAAGGGTCCCGGTGCTGTTGAGCATCGCGCGGTCGAATTCGCGCAGCACCTGGAGCGCGTAGGGGTCGAGCAGAGCGACGGCCTCGTGGAACAGCCGCTCCTTGGCCTGCCGGGAGACGGCGTCGCCGTGGGTGCCGTCCCGCAGGTCCCCGAAGTGGCGGCCCAGCGCGTGCAGGTGCGCGGTGTCCTCGGGGACGTGCGGGGGATTCTTCGTCGTCGTCACTTGTCCTCCTGGTACGGGTAGGTGTAGGGGTTGGTCGTTTTCACCGTGCGGAAGCGGGCGGCGAGCATCCGGCCCAGCCACTGGCGCATCGGATGCGGCTGGTCAGGTCCTTGCGGGGCCGGTATGAGCAGGGCGGCGTGCGGCGTGCGGGGGAAGAACCGCAGGGACGTCTCCACGCCGGCCTGCCGCAGGATGTGGGCATAGGCGCGGACGTCGTCCGCCACCGGGTCCAGGTCGCCGACGGCCAGGACCGCCGGTGCCACACCGGTGACGTCCTGGGCCTCCAGCGGGGTGGAGTACAAGACGTTCGGGCCGCTGAGCTTGCGCACCGGTTGTGAGCCCCGGTAGGCGCGCCATGCGGCGCGCATCTGCTCGGCGGAGGGGAAGGCGTCCGGATCGGCGCGGTAGGAACGGGCGCCGCAGGCGGGGTCGATCGGCGGGTAGGCGAGGAACTGCCCGGCCAGTGGCTGTCCGGCGTCCCTGAGTACCAGGGCTGCCGCGGCCGCCAGTGTGGCGCCCGCGCTGTCGCCGCCCACCGCCACCGGCGCGGCACCGCTCTCCCGCGCCGCCTCGCGCCGCGCCCACCCGGTGGCGGCCAGTACGTCCAGCAAGGCTGCCGGATGGGAGTGCTCGGGGGCCAGGCGGTAGGCGACGCTGACGACGTTGCTGCCCGAGAAGCGGGCCAGGTCCGCGGTGACCTCGTGCCACTGGGCTGGCGATCCCCGCTGCCAGCTGCCGCCGTGCGCCCACACCAGCCAGCCGCCGGACGGCCGGGCCGGACGGAACAGACGCACCGGCACCTGATGTCCGGCGGCCGACACGAGCAGGTCCTTCCACCGCACGGCGTCCTGTGGGGAGGCGGATCGGGCTGCCGGAGTACGGTTCACGGCGTTTTCTCCTTTCGGGTGGGCCCCTGGGGGCGGACGTTCGGCGCGCGGCCCGGCTTCCACCGGCACCCTGTCCGTCCGCCCCGTCGGTGCCAACCGATAGATGGCGAGGTCGTCCGCGCTCTGAGTCCGCAATGGCCGTCAGCGGATCGCGCCAGCACGGCAGTCACCTGGCAGCAGGGGTTATTTGGTGGTGGTGGGGGTGCGGAGGAAGAGGGTGGTGGTGAGGGTGGTGATCAGGACGAGGGCGG
>NZ_LWCC02000082.1 GCF_001642695.1 Streptomyces chilikensis | reverse complement strand
GACGGCCGCCACGGCCGGCGCGGCCGGCGCGGCCGCCGCGACGGCGGCCGGCGCGGCCGCCTCCGGGGCGGAGGACTGCGCCGAGATCCCACCCGCGCCGTTCGGCGACCCGGGCGCCGCGGAGAAGCGGGTCACGGTCCCCGGTGACGGCAGCGTCTGCCTCACCTTCACCGCCGAGGCCCCCGGCATGCACCGCGTCCTGGTGGACCCCAACCGCCAGGCCTACGTCACGGTCCTCGACGGCGAGGAGCCCGTGGAGTGTCACGACCCCGCCTGGGGCGCCGGCTGGTGCGACCTCCCGCGGGCCGGGGCCTTCACCCTGAACGTCGTCAACGGGGAGTGGGACGCCCGGGAGATTCCCGTGACGGTCACTCCGCTGGCCACCACCGAGGGCTGCGCGGAGGAGACGGGAACGTCCTACGACCTCCCTCCGGTCATCGGCACCTCGGCCTCCGAGGTCGGTCTGGTCTGCCACCCGTTCTCCGCCGAGCCCGGTGACCGGATCACCGTCGACTTCCGCACCACCGCCTACGGCGAGGCCGGCAGCTGGATCACCGACGAGTCGGGCGCGCACATCTGCCCGTCCTCCAACGAGGACGGCGGCAAGGGCTGCGTCCTGCCCGGCGACGGACCGTACCGGGTACTGGGGTGGGTCTCCTACGCCGAGCGCGGGTTCCCGGCCGAGTACTCCCTGAAGGTGCGCCGGCTCTCGGACCCGGCCGGCTGCGCGGACGTCCCGGTGAACCCCTACGGCTCCGCGCCCACCGAGGTCGAGCCGTCCACCGGCTGCAAGACCTTCACCGCCCCGGCGGCGGGACGCTACGGCGTGTACGAGGTCGCCTCCACGACCCGCGCCAGCCTCGCCGTCTTCGACCGGGCGGGCAGGACCGTGTGCGAGACGTGGGAGTCCCCCTGCTCCCTGCCGGAGGCCGGTGACTACACCGTCCTCACCGGCCACTCCACCCTGGTCGTCGACCGGGCCGGCAGCGAGGGCTGCGAGCCCGCCGGACTCGGCACCCGGGCGGGGGAGTTCACCGCCGCCGGGGAGATCGACTGTCTGACCCTGCCGCTGCCCGAGGGCGCCCGCGCGGCCGCCCTGACGCCGCTGCACACAGGCGGCCCCGAGCCCGACCTCACCGTCCTCGACGCCGACGGCGCCCAGCGGTGCTCCGACGACGACCTCGGTGACGGGAGCTGCGCGCTGACCGGCGCCGCACCGTTCCGCCTCCTCGTCTCGACCGACGACGACGAGCCGGCGACCGGCGGCTACCGCGTCGCCCTGCACCGCACGGACACGGTGAGCGACTGCCCGGTCCTCCCCGCCGGGAGCTTCGGCTCCGACACCGCCGAAGCCCGGTTCACCATGGGGGGCGGGGTCTTCTCGCACTGCCTGTCGATCCCCGCCGACGACCACAGCGCCGCGGAGATCCTCCAGCTGGAGACGGTCTCCGGCGGCTCCACCGCCCAGTTCACGGTGGTGGACGCGGAGGGCAGGCAGTCCTGCTACGTGAACCCCTCCCGGTCCACCTGGACGACCTGCCGCCTCACCCCCGGACTGGCGCACACGGTGCTGGTCAGCGGCCGTGACCACGAGGGCGAGTACCGCCTCGTCCGGCGGGACGTCACCGCGACCGCCGAGGGCTGCGCGGCCACCCCCGCCACCGCGGTGGGCGGCCCGTCCACGGGCGGCACCCCCGCCGCGCCGGGGCAGCTGCGCTGCCACCAGGTGACCACCGCGGCGGCGGGCGACACCCTGCACCTGGACGTCCGCGACCCGCTGGGCACCGCCAACATCCTGGCGTTCGACGGGGACGGCACGAGCGTCTGCTCCCACCGCAACCGCGCGTGCGCGGTCTCCGGCTCCACGCATTACCAGGTGCTGGTCACCGTCCCGTTGACGCTGAAGGCCGCCGAGTCCTACCGGTTCGACGCCCTGCGCATCGGCACGCCGGACGGGCCCGCCGAGGAGTGCGCCGACGTCCCGAGCATCGCCTACGGCTACGGGCCGATCACCGGCACCCTGGACGAGCAGCACACCGCGGTCTGCGCCGCGCTGCCCACCGCCTACGCGGACCGCTTCGACTTCGTCGTCAGCGACACCGCGGGCGGTACCCGGACGGCCGTCCCCGCGCTGTACGACGCGAGCCGTGACAACGGCTGCACGCTGTACGTCCCCACCGGTTACCGGTGTTCGGTGAGCGAGCCGTACTCGCGCGAGGTCTCCCCGAGCGTCCTGGTCGTCGGTCTGCCGGAGGACGCCTCACGGACCGAGTACCGGGCGGAGCTCGTCTGCTCGTCCACGATCTGCGGCACGGAGAAGGTCGGCGTGGGCACCGTCGCCCCGCTCACCGGCGTCAGCGGGAGCAGGACCGAGGTGACCGTGACCGGCACCGCCCTGCACGAGGACGACAAGGTGCGCATCAGCCGGTCGGGGAAGCAGGTCGAGTCCACCGGGACCGAGGTCGCGGCGGACCGGAGGTCCATGACGGCCGCCCTGGACCTGACCGGCCTGGAGCCGGGCGCCTGGAGCCTGAGCGTCATCACCCACAACGGGTGGGAGTACGCGAAGGGATCGTTCACGGTGGATCCGGCTCCGCTGGAGAACACCGCGCCGCCGGTCGTCACCGGCGCGGCCCGGGTCGGGGCGAAGCTCACCGCGACCACCGGCTCCTGGACCCCGGCCGCCGACTCGTACACCTACCGGTGGACGGCCGACGGCCAGGCCGTCGAGGGCGCCACGTCCGCCACCTTCACGGTTCCCGCCTCGCTGCGGGGCAAGAAGGTGGGCGTGACCGTCACGGCGGTCAGGAGCGGTTCGCGGAGCACCACGGCGCAGTCCGCCGCGCGCACCGTGGTGGCGGCGTTCCGCGACCACGCGGGCGCCGGCGCGGTGCCGGACGGCGTCGGGGACCTGCTCACGCTGAACTCCAGCGGCGGGCTCACCTTCCAGCAGGGCTCCGCCGGCACGGGCGCGTTCTCGGGCAGGACCAGTGCCTCGGGCTGGCCGACCTCCGTCAGGGCCGTCCCGTTCGGTGACGTCGACGCCGACGGCTGCAACGACGTGCTGGTGCGGATGTCCGACGGCTCGCTGCGGTCCTACCGTCCGGCCTGCGGCAAGGCCCTCGCGCCGTCCGCCCCGTACGTGTCGCTGGGAACCGGCTGGAACCAGTACGACCTGCTGACCTCGCCGGGCGACGTCTCGGGCGACGGGCGGGCCGACCTGATCGCCCGTCACTCCTCCACCAAGGCGGTCTACCTGTACAAGGGCACCTCCGGCGGCAAGCTGTCGTCGCGGGTCAAGCTGTACGACAAGTGGACCTACAAGAAGATCCTCGGCGCGGGCGACCTCGACGGCGACGGGCACGGAGACCTGCTGGCCCAGGACTCCGCCAACGACCTGTGGCGCTACCACGGCACGGGCGGAGGGAAGTTCGCGTCCCGGGTCAAGGTGTTCGACGCCTGGGGCTCGACGTACAACGCCGTGGTCGGTGTCGGTGACATCACGGGTGACGGAAGGGCGGACCTCGTCGTCCGCGACACCTCGGGCAACCTGTACCGCAACAACGGCAACGGCAAGGGCTCGTTCTCGAGCCGGGTGAAGATCGCCACCGGCTGGCAGGGGTACAAGGCCTTGTTCTGACCGGACCGGACCGCAAGGGCCCCGGCCGCGGGATTCCGTCCCGCGGCCGGGGCCCTTGGGGCGACCGACGCCGAGCGGCCTCGTGCGCCCTGAGAGGATCAGGGCATGGCGGACTCACCCCTGCGGATCAACGCCCTCATCGTCGATGCCGCTGACCCTGAGCGGCTTGCGGCGTTCTGGTCCGAACTGCTTGGCCGGCCAGTCGTGGGCCGCATGGGCCCTTACGTGTGGCTGCGGCGTGAGAACGGCCTGGGACTGGGCTTCCAGCGAACCGGCGAGCCCAAGCCGGGGAAGAACCGTATGCACTTCGACATCACCTCCCCCGACCCGCCCGCGGAGCAGGAACGCGTCGAGGCGCTCGGCGGGCGCCGGCTGGAGGAGTACGACGCCGGCGGGTTCCTGGTGATGGCGGACCCCGAGGGCAACGAATTCTGCGTCATCCCCGAAGGGCCCTTCGAACTCGATGACGAGGGGCGCGCGGACTACCTCGGCTGACCGGCCGTCCCTGCCGGCCGGCCGGTCGGGACGCTGAAGCGCTCAGTATCCGAAGGGCGGATGGCGGCCGGGTCCCGGCCCTCGGGAAGACGAGGGCCGGGACCCGGCGAGCGGGTCAGGCGCGCCGACGGCGGCGCATCAGGGACAGGGCGCACGCGCCGGCCGCCACCAGCGCGACACCGCCGCCGGCCAGCAGCAGGGTGCTGGAGTCGCCACCGGTGGCGGCGAGGTTCTCGGAACCCCCGGCCTCGGAGCCCTCGGCCCCGGTGACCTTCTCCTGGCCGCCGCTCTTGGCCTCGGCGCCCTCGGGCAGGCCGTCGCCCGCGTCGGTGTCCGTGCCGGTGTGCTCCGGAGCGGGGGCGGCGGTCTCCTCGGGGGCGTCCGCGACGGCGGAGAGGTCCTCGCCGTTGAGCGAGACCTTGACCGTGGCGCCGCCGTCGCCGGAGGAGGTGACGGCCAAGGAAACCTTGCTGGCCACGTCCTTGAGGGACGTGATGGCGTCCGCCTCGGCCGGGGCGTCGTTGCCGGCGGTCTTGTTCGCCTCGGTCAGGTCGATCAGCGAGGAGGAGCCGTAGTTGCCCTTGGGCACCCGGTAGGCGTGCACGCCCTCGAGGTTCTGGTCGAAGGAGCCCGCCGCGTGGCGGTACTCGACGACGAGGCGGTCCTCGCCCATCGGGATGTCCAGCGCGCGGACGCCGTCGCCCTCGCCGTGCAGCGAACGCAGCTTGTACGTACCGGACTCGGTGACCTTGACCGCCTCGCCGTCGTCGAGCCAGCCGGCCCGGATCATCTCGGGCGCGGAGATGCCCATCGCCGGACCGCCGCCGCCCATCATCGACTTGGCGCTGGTGCCGTTCGTCTTGCAGTCGACCAGGTTCCCGTCGGTGCACACGGAGCGCATCTGGTGGCCGAGGCCCAGGTTGTGCCCGAACTCGTGGCCCACCACGCCCAGTCCGCTGGCGGTGCCGTAGAGGTTGATCCAGGTGTAGGGGCCGGGGACGGAGCCGAGGCCGGCCCAGGCGCAACCGGTCTTCTGCGCGGGGAAGACCATCGACAGGCTGTCGTAGTCCTCGCCCCGCACCAAGCCCTTCTCGGCCAGCGCCTTCTGCGTCAGGGTGTTGATCTCCCCGTGGTTGCAGCTCGCGGCCATCGGGAGCTTGATCGGCCCGACGAACTGGTCGTCGACCACGGGCACCACGTTGTACCGGCCGCGCGACAGCTCGGAGAAGAACGAGGCGAGCGAGTCCTTCTTCGCGCCGAAGTAGGTGTCCGGCGTGCTCTCCTTCACCTTGTCGGGGTACTGGAAGGAGCTGTCGGAGAACTCGACCAGGACGGGCAGCACCTTGCGCTCCACCGTGGCGTCGTCCGCGTGCGCCGTGGTGGGGATGAGGCCGGCGGTCAGCGCGGTGATGCCGGTGGCCAGGGCGATGCGGCCCAGGGCGGATGTCTTCATGGATTCATTTCCTTCGGAAGGTCTGGGGGGGGAGTGCTTCCGAGAGGGAGGAGTCCGCCGTCCGCAGGCCGTCCCGCGGCTTTGCGATTCTTTTACCTTCCAAGGAGTGTGGGCTCGAAGAGGAACCTCATGGAGTCGGATCCGTAGTAGTAGCGCGTGGTGCCGACGGCGGAGCCGTGCGCCTGGTCCTTGTCCGCCTTGGCCCACTCGACGAGACCCAGGTAGCGGGTGCCGGTGTCGTCCCGCAGGGCCGCCTCGCCCTTCGCGGTGTCGGTCCACAGGTTCCACAACTGGGTCGCCCGCGCGGCGTCGCAGGGCTGCTGGGTCACCGGCGCGTGGTCCTCGGTGCTGCCGGAGCGCGTCAGGCACTGGCCGGTCGCCTCGTTGCGCACCTGCGTTCGCGCCCGATCCCCCGCGAACGGCTCCAGCAGCAGCCAGCGCTGTGCCGCGCCGCCGTCGCAGGCGGCCTCCACGGGCCGGACACCGGACTGCGCGGCGCCGCCCGGGATCTCCATGCAGCTTCCGGTCGACACGAAGCGCAAGGTGCTCGGCCCGCCCAGGGCGGAGAGCCGCGGGCTCGGGGCCGCCGAGGGCGACGGGGACGCGGACTCCTCCGGTGACGGGCTCGCGGTCGCCGAAGGGGCCCGCGGGGCCGGGGCGGCGGAGGAGGACGGCGGGGCGGCGGAGGACGGCCCGGCGCTCGCCGCGGACGCCGGACGGTCGGGTTCCTCCCCGCCGCCGGGCCACAGCGCCCAGCCGCCGAACAGCACCGCCGCCGTGCCCGCCGCGAGGACCGCGGCCTTCGCCCCGGTCACCCCGCCGCCCGCGGCGGAACCGGACGCCGTCGTCGCCGCCGCGGCGCGTGCCTCGAGGTAGCCGCGCCCGCCGTACAGCAGGAACGCCGCCGGGAGCACCACGCGCAGCCGCTGGTTGAGGTCGGTCAGCTCCCGGACCGCCCTGCGGCAGCGCCCGCACTGCTGCAGGTGCCGGTCCAGGTGGGCGTCCCGGCGCGGGCGGGCCCGCCGCACCGCCGCGGCGAGCCGCCCGCTGCACCTGCGGCACTCCTCGTCGACCGCGCCCTGTTCGGCGTGCGCGGCCAGGTACGCCTCCCGCAGCCCCTCGCGGGCCCGGGCCGTCAGCGAGGACACCCCGCTGGGGGCGAGCCCCAGCAACGTCCCCACCTTCGCCGCGGGTTCCTCCTCCACGACGGAGTGCCAGAGCACCGCCCGCCACCGTTCGGGCAGGGCGCGGAAGGCGGCCGCGACCAGGCCGTCGTCCACCGCGCGCAACACGCGGTCCTCGCCGCTCGGCCCGTGCTCCGCCGGGCCGCCGTACGGGGCCGCGGTGTCCAGCCACTCGTCGAACTCGGGGGCGAGGTCGACCCGTCGGGCCCGCTCCGCCCACTCGGCCGCCGTGTGGCGGACGACGGCCAGCAGGTAGGGGCGCCACGCCTCGGTGGGGCCCTTTCCGTCGCGCACCGCCTGCACCGTGCGGGTGAACGCCTCCGAGGCGAGGTCCTCCGCGGAGTGGGAGTCGCGGCAGCAGGTGCGGGCGTACGCGAGGACGGCGTCGGCGTGGCGGCGGTAGAGCTCCTCGGCCGCGCCCGCGCCCGCCGCGCCGCCGTCGCGCAGCACGGCCGTCAACTGCGCGTCGGTCCGCCCGTCACCGGCGACGACACCCGGCGCATGCCGGCTCCTGACGGCGTTCCGCCGCCTCCGGTCGGTGACGCTGCGGTTGCTCATGGGCCTGCACTCGATCCGAATCCGTATGACAATCGGCGCACAGTCTCGCACGGTCATCGGGGAGCGGTGCTCCTCCGGAGCCGGCACCGGCGACATGGCTCCGGACGCCACGCTCGGCCGACATGCCCGCCGACGTCAGCGAAGGGCCGGCGAGCGGTCGCGGTCCGGGACGCACTCCCGGCATCGCTGCGGATCCGGTCCGCGATAACCCCGGTCGCACTGCTCGCAGTTGCGCAACGGGTGCCGCTCCGGTGGGCGCTCCGCGGCGGGCAGTGGGACGCGAGCCGGCAGGGGGGCGGGCAGGTCCGCGGTCAGTCGGTACGCCACGAACGCGGCGGGCCTGCGCAGCCCTTCCTCGGGCAGTCCGTGGAGCATCGCCCGCCGAACGGTGTGTGGGGTGGCCTCCCTCTCCAGCCAGGCGACGACGCCGGGTGTGAGGTGCTCCACGTCGCACGCCGACAGCGTCAACTCCGGTGCGTGACGGCGTAGTCCGGTGAGCAGTTCCACGGCTCGCTCCACCAGCTCCGGTCGGGAGAAGTGCGGTTGCGGCACGGCGGGCAGGGGCTTGCGCTTCTTCCGCCCGGCCCCGGACCCGGACTGTGGGGAACCTTCGGGTGCGGCCGACCCCGCCTGTTCGTCCCGTCCCGCTTCCGTTCCGGCCCCGAGGGTGGACGGGGTGGACGGGGTGGGCCGTGCGGTCGGGTCGGTCGGGGTGGGCCGGTCGGTCGGGTCGGTCGGGTCGGTCGGGGTGGAGGCCGGTCCCGTCGCGAGGTCACGGCGACCGGCGGCACCCGGCTTGTCGCAGTACACGGTCCGCGTGACGATCCGCCCGCCGGCGACGCGTGTCCGCTCGCGCCGCAGGTACCCGTGCCGCTCCAACTCCCGCAGTGCGGCGGCGATCCGGGTCGTCCCCTCGGATCTGTCCCGCGCCAGCGTCTTGATGTCGACCCGCGCCCCCGGCGGCAACGACTGGATGTGGACCGCCACCCCCATCGCGGTGAACGACAGGTCCCTGTGCTGCGCGAGGTGGTTGCCCACGACGGTGAAGTGCGAGTCGTGCCGGTGCCTCTCGTGCACGACCCCGCCACACCGGGAGGCGTCATGCGCGCGCCCGGTACGATGCGTTTTACCCATCAGGAAGCGTTCTCTTCCTAGGTGGTCAGGCCCTCGTCCGGGATTGCCGTCCCGGCGGGGGCCGTCTCGTGTCTGCGGTTGTCTGGCCCGATCGTAAGCCCGCAAACCACCCTCAACGCGCCCACGTTGGCATATTCACCCGCTCGTGTGAGCGTGCCGCCCCGCCGCGACGGGAGGAGGGAGGGGCTTGGCTGGTGGTTCTTTCCCCCAGTTCTTTGTCTGTGGAGCCACCCGAAGCCCCGGAGCACGGAAACCCAGCACCCGGTCGCATCTCTCCAGGCAAGGCCCACCGGGGGTACAAGCCCTGTTCTGACCGGACCGGACCTGATCAGGCCGGGGCCCTTCCGGGTGCCCGGCCCGCCGGCCGCGCGCGGGCCGGGCCGGCGGCGACCAGCCCCGAGGATTGACGCCCGCGGGGTCCGGCGCGAACGGTCGAGGACGTGCTAGGCATGGCCTCATGGCCATCCCGCACGTTGACCTCACAACCACGCAGTACGCGCTGCTCGCGGAACTCGAGCTCGCCCCGATGCCCCGTCGGGCCGCAGACGTCTCTGCTCGCGGTCTGTCGGCGGAGGAGGTGTTGTCGGACGCCGTACCGGGGCTTCTGTGGTTGGGCCTGATCCAGGAGTCCGAGGACAGTCTCGCCATCACCTCCGCCGGTACGGCGGTCCACTACCGGGCCGAGCACGAGAAGGCGGTGTGCCGGCTCGCGGAGGTCGCGGCGTTCGCCGACGTGCTCGAAGCGGAGGAGGCGACCGCGATCGACCGGCGGCGCGTTCCACATGCCCTGCGCCGGCTGGCGCAGGGCACCGTCTCCCTGGAGGAAGCGGTCGGCAGCATACGGGCCACCACCTGACCGTCCCATCGGTTCAGCCGACGTCATCCTGGGCGAACAGTCCCTTCAACAGGGAGTTCTCCCGCCGGGCCTTGCGGGCAGTCTGCTGCACGGGCAGCACGCCCGCACTCGTGAGGTCCTTCTCCGTGATCACTGGACCGTCCAGCACCTCGGCCAGCAGCTCTCGTTGTGCGGGCAGCAGGTCCACCAGGCGCCGGAGGACGGAGAGCAACTGGACCAGTTCCTCCGTCCATTCGCCGGGCCAGACCTCTACGTGGATGTCGTCCAGCGGGCTCGTCCTCTTGCTGTTGGGGGAGGCCTTGCGGTACCCGAACCACTTCTTCAACACCGGCATTCCGCCCACGTCGAAGTTCCACACCGCCGTCGGCACCGGGGCGAACGAACCCTGTCCCACGTGCAGGGTCTCGGTCTCGGCGTCATGGCGCATCCGCTCCGGCAGCGTCGTCCCGATGTGCGTCAGGTAGCGGACCTGCCGGTGGTCGCCGACGGGGAACTCGACGCCCCTGGCGGGCCGGCCGGCCTCCTGGCAGGCTCCGTGGTCGCCGTAGGTGAGCGCCCACAGGACCTCGGCGCCCAGGGAGACCGCTTTCTCCCACGTCTCCTTGGCGCGGGTGAGCGGAAGCCGTACGCCGGGCGTCAGCAGCTCCTCGGTGAACCGCTCGGTGAACGCGGAGTGCCCTGCCACGGCGACGGTGTACGCCGCGAGGTCGTGCACCGTGATCTCCTTCCCGAGGCCGAGCGCGGCCGACAGGTGGGCGAGGAGTCCTGCCGGGACGTTGGCGGTCCCGTCGGGGTGGAGGAGCGGCATGCTCCTGCCGCCGCGGCCGTTGAAATGGTGGGTGTCGAGGATCAGAGATGTCGCCATCACGGCCGGACCGGATTCGATCACGTGCGAGGACTGCTGGTTGAGGAAGAGCTGGCCATCCCGCATCGCCTCCCACAGATCCGGGCGCGCACGGTCGAGCACGCGGTGATCGGCGACCAACCACTGCCTGTCGAAGCTGCGCAACGCGACACGGGTCATGTCCGGTTCGGTGCGCATTTCTTCACGGAGCGAGGAAAGGCGGGCAGGGTGACCTGACAGAGGCTCGACGGTGCGGTCCAAGCCGCGGGCATCGGTCTCCTTGAACAGCTCCGCCTTCGCCTCCGGGTCGGTCTCCCGGACCAGCCGCGACCAGCGGCGCCGGAGGATGTCCGGATGGGGCGCTGTGACCCATGACCGGTTGGCCTTCACGCCAGGGCTCCCCCAGGGGAAGAGGTCGTCCAGAGCGGGAAAGTCCTCCCACCCCGACTGTGTGGCCGGGGTGAAGGGCCGGACGTCCTCCTCGTGCACGTCACGCCAGCCCTTGTCGTCCAGCCCCATGGCCCTGAGCTGGTCGAACTTCTCCTGCCGCTTCCCCGACAGGGCCCGGTAGTGGATCCGTGCCGGCCGGGTGGCGTCCGTGTCGGCCCGCCGCACGAAGAGGCAGATGGCGAGAGGCTGGGCCACCTGGGGGAAGATCCTGGTGTTCACCTCGGGGCGCACTCCCTCGGGGGTCAGGTTGATGATCCAGCCCTCGTCGCAGGTGCGCCGCAGGTAGTCGCGCATGCCGCGGCCGCCCGGCCCGGTGGCGAAGCCGGACGGGGTGATGAAGCAGACGACCCCGTGCTGGTCGGCCTCGTGGGCGTCGAAGACCTTCCAGGTCGCCCAGCGCCAGAAGTAGACGTACATGTTCTTCAGGACGTGCTCGTACCGGCCGTTGCCGGGCCGGCGGAACGCGTCCAGCAGCGGGGGCTCCTGGCCCTTGGGCCGCTTCTCCACCCACCCGCCCCGGTTCTCCGCCTTGTCGTCGTACGGCGGGTTGCCGATGACGACGGTCACCGGGATGTCGCCCTTCACCTGGTTCGCGCGTTGACGCATGGCCGAGAGCGCGTCATAGGTGGAGGCCAGCTCCTGCTTTTCGACGTGCGGGTTGTCCAGTGTGTCCGTCACGAAGAGGTTGAGCCCGCCCTCGGGCAGCGGAACGCCGTGGTGCTTCAGGAGAGCGGAGGCCCGCATCTCGGAGACGGCGAACGGCCCCATCTGCAGCTCGAAGCCGTAGAGGCGGCCGGCGAGCCGGCCGATGGCGTCCTTGGCCATCGCAGGGCCGCTGCGGTCCGCGGCCTCCGTGGCGACCCTCTCGATGACCGTGTGGAGGAAGGTGCCGGTGCCCATCGCGGGGTCGACGATCCTCACGTCCTCCTCGGCGTAGCCGCGCGTCTTGCCGAGCCGGGTGCGCAGGACATCGTCGGTCAGCCGCACCATCTCCTCGACCACGTCGAGCGGCGTGTAGTAGGAGCCGCTCTTCTGCCGCAGGCCGGCGTCGTAGACGGTGAGGAAGTTCTCGTAGAGGTGGAGGTAGGCGTCGCGGTTTCCCCGGCGGATGGTCGCCCAGTCGACGCTGTCGATGGTGCGGAGCAGCAGCTTCAGGGTGACCTCGAAGCGCTCGTTGACGTTGTCGGTGAGGAGTTGCAGGGCCTTGCCCATCAGCGCGTGCCCGGTGTTCAGCCTCCGGCCGATCTCGTGGAGGTTCGTGTCCGTGAGGTCGATGTCCTCGGTGCGCGCCAGCAGCAGGGCGAAGGTGACGGTCTGGGCGTACCCGTCGGCGAACGTGGCGTCGTCCGCGGTGGGGAACAGCAGCTTGCGCCAGTCGTTCTTGAGTCCGGAGAACGGCCGGTTCCGCGCACCGCCCTCCTCGTCGGGGGACTTCGCCTCCGCCGCGAGCTGTTCCCGCACGGCCCCACGGAGCAGCCGGCAGAGCGGCGCCACGTGCTGCACGAGCGCGGAGACCTGCTTGATCGGGCGCGGTGCCCAGGTCAGGAAGTTTTGGAGCAGCAGGTCCAGGGCCGAGGGGTCGGCCGGCGTGAGCTTGTCGCCCGCCGTCTTCAATGAGCCGGTGAACCGGACCGTCTCCCCGACCTGGACGCCGTCGCGGAACAGGCGCCATTCGGTGCCGTTGGTGTAGAGCAGGTTGGGCAGGTCGCGCAGACGCTCCCACTGCGCCTTGTTGCGGCCCGTGAAGGTCTCCGGGTCGACGCCGAGGCCGGGCTTCTTCACCTCGATGTAGCCGTTCACCACGCCGTCGACCCGCACCGCGTAGTCGGGACGGACCCCGAGTTCGGGGATGGCGACCTCGTCGTGCCAGCTGACCTCGGCGAGCGAGTGATGCCTGCCCACCGTCGCCAACAGCTGTTCCAGCGGACTCCGGATGGCGGCCTCCGGGCCACCTCTGCCTGCCAGTTTGACCTTGCAGGCGGCTCCGAAGGCCGAGACGGCTTCACGTAACCAGTTGTACGGGCTGAGTGACACAGTTCCCCCCAGGGAGCGTCCAGCGCCCAAGATCAACCGTGGTTGTATCAAGGGCACAGCGGATGGTGCATCCACGCGCCCTGGCCATGGCTTCACTCGGCGGGCGGATGCAGGAAACAACGCCTTCACTTCGTCGAAGGTGCTGTCGGATTGCGCCCCGTTGTTCGAGGGGGTCGCCGGGGCAGGCATGATGGCGCTGCCTGCCCCGGCCCCCTCCCGACGGGGCGGGTGATTCAGCTCATCGAGGGCTGATCCGCGGTCTCGGCGGCCGCGGCCCGCTCCGGCCCGGCCTGGGCGGGAAAACCCGCCAAGGCGGCAGCGGCCGCGAGCTCCCGGTCGAGCGCGTCGACTTCCCCCCGCCACACCCGGATATGGACGTCGCCGGGGCCGAGCTCGTCGTGGTGGTACTTGCACCCCCGGCACAGCTGGGCGTACAGCGCGTCGACACGGTAGGCGAGAGCGTGACCCACGTAGTGGCGGAGGCAGAGCCGCTGGGCACGCATGCTCAGTTCGGGGAGGTTCTTGTTCCGGGGCTCCAGCGTCCTGGCGACGATCAGTTCCAAGGCGATCCGGAGGGCGTAGGCGGCACCCCTGCGGCGGCCTACCGGGGTCAACTGATCGCCCAGGCCGCCGGCGAGAAGGCTGTCCGAGGTCGCGAGGAGCTGAGTGACCCGGTCGGGGGACGGAAGAGTCGGCGTGGTCGGCATCAGCCCCGCACCTCCGGCTTGCGCAGGCTCTTCGCGAGCTTCTCGACGTCGCGGACGAACTGGACCGGGTCCTCCGGGAGGAAGCCCATCGGGTGGGCGCCCTTCTGGCACTGCCAGATCAGGGTCGGGCTCTGACCGCCGTGAAGGGCCTTGAGACGGCTCCGCACCTCCTCGTCGGGGTGCACGACCCCGTCGTCGAAGAGAGCGAAGGAGGCGAGCGAGAGGAGCCGGTCGGTCGCGTCGATGGCAGCCTGCAGGCTCTCGGCGGACTGTCCCGACCGGCGCCGGCGCGCCCATGCCGCTTCGACGACGGCCCTCTCGAGCGCGTCTCGGCACAGCGACGGCACCACGTGCGTGAGCACCTCCTCAGGGCAGTCCCTGGTCAAGGCCAGCGCCATCGCGTCGTCGATGGCCTCCACGACCGGGTCCGTGGCCGTGTCGACCTTCACCTTGGACCGTTCACCCCGCTCCACCTTCAGCACCGTCACCGGCAGCCCCTGGCTGCGGAAGGCGTGGGGGAGCCGGGTGTCGTGGGTGAAGACGACGACCTGCCGCTCGCGGCCGAGTTCGTCGAGCACCTGGGCGAGACCGTCGACCTTGGCGAGGTCCATGGACTGCACCGGGTCGTCGATGACGACGAAGCCGAACGGGCTGTCAGCCGTGGCGACGCGGGGCAGGAACAGGGACAGCGCGAGGGAGTGCAGCTCGCCCTGGCTCATCACGCTCAGGGCGGGGGCATCGGTGCCGTCGACGGTGACGTCCATGATGAGCTTGCGGATGGTCGCCTTCTCGGTGCCGTGCAGCCCGACCTTCTTGAGGCCGACGCTGCTCTGCCGGCGGAGCTTCTCCCAGATGTGCTGGGCGCGGCCGTCGAAGGCCTCCAGCTGACCGTCGCGGACCTCTGTGGTGAGTGCCTTGATCCACTTCAGGGCGGCGTTGACCTGCGTCTTGCGCGGCTTGGCCGCCTGGGCCTCGCGGGAGAGCTTGACCCACTCGGCGAGCAGGTCGACGGCTCCGCGCCAGCGTTCGTCCATGGCGGCCAGTGCCTCGCGCGCCTTCCTCGCGACGGCCTCGGAGGCGTCGGCAAGGGTCACGGCGGCCTGCCGTGCACGCGGGACGAGCTCGACGGGGTCGCTGACGCTCCGGCACTCGGACCACACCAGCCACGGCTCGGTGAGCGCGACAGGGATCTGCGGCGGGACCATCATCATGTCGTGCAAGGCGGCCATGGCGACGCGCAGGCCGGAGTCCGCCTTGCGCACCGCCGCCGCATCCTGGAGCGCCGCGGCGATCTCCCGTTCGACGCGCGTGGCCCATGTCCGGTCCAGGAGCCGCTCCGACTCGCAGACAGGGCAGGCCACGTCGTCGGCGTGGCGCTCGCTGAAACGCAGGGCGGCCGTGAGCAGTTCGGCGCGAGTGTTGGCGGTCTCGGCGGCGGTTCCCTTCAGGGAATCGATGTCGTCGACGGCCCGCTGCAGGGCGTCCAGCCGTGCGGTGACCTCGTCGAGAGCGGGCGCCAGGGCCTCGGCCTCGGCCTCCCGCCGCGCTTCGGAGAGCCGCCCCTCGTCAGCCGTCGAGACGCCGACGATCAGCGCGTCAAGGGTCGCGTAGTCGGGGCCACCGCCCTTCTCGTCCATGGCGATGAGGGCCTTGAGTGCCCGGTCGTCGTCGCCGACCGCGTTGAGCGCGTGTTCGAGGAGCGGCCTCTTCGCCTTCTCAGCCGTCTCGACGGCATCGATCTCCTTCTTCATGGCCGTCAGCCGCTGGGAGGCCTCGTTGAGGTACTCGAGGCCGAGGATGGCGGCGACGTTGTCGTACATCTCCATCGGCCTGCCGTTGATCATCTTGCCGAGGTCGACGTACGACAGGAACGGACGGTAGTTCCGCATCGCCGCGTCCCAGCCGACCTGCTCGAGCGGCACAGGGCCGTGTCCAGGCCGCTTGAACACGGTCTCGGAGTCGGCGAACGTCTCACCGGCCCAGGTACGGGTCAGAGTGCTCCGCGACCGGTCGTCTCCGACGACGAGTTGCGCCTCGACGCTGGACCGCTCGTCGTTGTGCAGGTTGCGCCACTTGGCGACCCGGTCCTTGCCCTGTGCCCAGCTCGCGTTGGTGCCGGTGAACAGGGTCTCGATGCCCTCGGCGAGGCTCGACTTGCCGGATCCGTTCGGGCCGACGACAAGGGTGACGCCGGGGCTGGGCCGCAGGTGCAGCCCAGCCTTCGAACCGATACCGCGGAAGCCGGTGACCTCGACCTTGCCGAGGTAGACGGGGCCGGCGGACGTCGTGGGAGCGGTGGCGCCGGCGGAGTCGCCGAGCGCCTGGCGGAGCAGTTCCTTCACCGGCTCGGCGAGCTTCGCTCCGGCCAGCCGGCTCTCGACCAGGTCGGGCAGGGGGAGTGAGGTGCTCGGGTCGATCGTGTTCACGCGGTGCCTCCCGTGGTGTTGGACGAACGGACGAGCACCGACAGACGGAGCGGCTGGGCGTCAGACGGGCCGCCTGTCGACGCAAGCACCGTAGGAGAGACGGAAGTTCATGCATCCTCGACAGCTTGATAACTGGGGTTATCAAGCAAATCTGAGAAACTATTAGGTGATCTCACTTGAAGGTCATAGCCTGCTCACGCAGCAGGTCGAGCCGCCGACGTAGCCACAACGTGCGCTGATCCGCAGCCAGTTGTCATGCCGTCATTCGCCACGGCACCACCACCCGGAAGGGGATCGCCATGTCGTCCAAGATCAACCTTATTGAGCACGACAGCGTCGAGGAGGCGCTCGCCCAGGCTGTGAGCCAGTCCATCGCCATGGCCGGCTCCACGCACATCCCCTGCACGATCTTCAAGCAGGGCGAGCGGACCATGATCTCGACCGCGCTGCCGTTCCTGTTTCTCGCGGACTCGACCAAGGTCCGCATGCACTCGGCCACCAAGGGCAGCAACCCGGCCCAGGCCCACAACCGGCCGAAGATGCCGGACCACGTGAAGTCGATCCACCAGTACATGCTCAACAACCCGGACGACTACTTCCTGCCGCCGGTCACGCTGAACGTCGCCGAGGCCACCGTCCACGTCGTCCGCGGGTGGAGCGGGGCGCCCAGCCTGGCGTTCCTGGTGATCTACAGCAACACCCGGTTCTCGGTCACCGACGGCCAGCACCGCCTGACCGCCATCGCCGGACAGGAGGGGAAGTCGGGCGTGCCCCGGATCTTCGATGTCAACGAGCGCTTCGAGAACGACAGCATGGCCGTCCTGATCGTGGTCGAGGGCGACCTGGAGCGGGTCCACCAGGACTTCGCGGACGCCGCCCAGACCAAGGCGATCCCCGCCTCCATGCTCGCCGTCTACAACATGCGCGAGCCCATGAACCGGGTCCTCAACGACATCGTGAAGGGCACTCCGGTCTTCCACGAGCGCGTGGACATGACGTCGACGACGCTGCCCAAGAAGTCCCAGAAGGCCTTCCTCCTCAACCAGGTGCGGCAGATGGTCAAGGCGATCCTGTTCGGCGACGCGGCGCTCGGTGAGGACCAGGTCTCCGCCCGCGGTGTCGAGGTGATCGGCACGGCCGAGAAGCAGGAGAACGAGATCCGCAAGGCCCTCGTCCTGACCGGCATCCTGTGCCGTCACATGGAGCCGTGGACGACGATCGTCACCTTCCCCGTCAGCGGCGACGCCGCGAACCAGATCCCCGAGCTGCGGGAGCGGTACCTCAACCTGACCGGCAGCGGCCTCCAGGTGATCGGCCGGGTCGCTCACGACATCACCAAGACGGTGACCGACTCCGCCGAGCGCGAGCGGCTCTACCAGGCCCTGGCCACCGAGATCGACTGGCGCCGCAGTGCCGACATCTGGCAGGGGAACGTGATCCTCGCCGAGGGCAAGGTCGCCACCAACCGTGGCCCGGTGAACATCGCGGTCGAGAAGGTCAAGCGCGCCCTGGGACTGGACCACAACGCGAAGATCATCGAGAAGGCCGAGACCCCGGCCGGGATCCCGGCTCAGGCCGCGGGCGGGACGACCGGCGCCGAGGCGCTCTCCTTCCCGGTCTGAGCGGAGCGTGAGCCCAAGGGGCCTGCCGCCGCACGCGGCAGGCCCCTTGGGCGGCCGACGACACGAGGGGGCCGATCCGGGCCTCCACCCGCGGGCAGGCTCACCCTGATCGCCAGCCGTCCGGCAGCTGAGTGGGCACGGTGGGATGGTTCTCGCAGTCGAAGGCCTCGACGACGACGTGGGCGGAACGCAGGAGATAGGTGAGACGGTTCTTGTCGTCCCGGTCGTTCGTCAAGGAGTCGCTCATCATGCCCTGGAGCGGCATGCCGTCCTCCTGGCCCTCGGGTGTCTGAGGAACCTTGCACCTGACGTGGACCGAGCGCAGCGTCTCGTCCCTCGTTCCCGTCCAGAGGACGAGGCGTACGTCCTGATTCACGGAGATCACCCGGACCCCCTCGCCCAGCTGCTCGGAACCGGACTCGAGCTTGTCGAACCCGGATATGGAACCCCCGTAACTGATCTCCACCGATCGCGCTTCCACCTTCGCGCCGACCGGGCCTATCTCGCAGACGGGAGGGTCGATCGACATGTGCGTCTTGTCGGCCTTCGACGGATCCCAGGCATAGGCACTCGACTGGTACCACCGCTCGGCCTTGGCGAGATCCAGCCGACCCTGGGTGCTTTCCTCGACCGGGACCGGCGCCGCTGCCTCGGCCCACTCGACACCCTCCCGGCCGATCAATGTCTCACAGGCCGACAGCGCTTTGCGCGGGGCGACTACGCTCCCGTCACCACTTCCGTCGCATCCGGTGACGGCGACGACCAGCAGAGCGCTGGAAGCCACCGCCGTCCTCACCCGCGATCCCGGCATCCTCAGCCCACCTTCACGATGGTCATGTCGGTCGCCTGCACGCCGTCGTTGTACACGCCACGGGCTTCACGCAACAGCGTCGCCACGTCGTCCTCCGGCACACGCTGCTCCTCCATGTAGTTCTTCAGCGGGATCATGGCACTGTTCTGGCCTGCCAACAGGGCATCCTGCACCGAAGCGATGGCCTCCACATCGTTCTTGAACTCGTTCTCCTTGAGCCAGTCGACCGTGTGGTTGCTCATCATCGTCTCAGCAGCGCCGCCGGCCGTCTCGTAAGCGATCGGAACGGCGATCGCGGCCGCGCCCGCTGCGGGGACCATCACTGCCGAGCCCACCCCCACAGTCGCTCCGACCAATGCGCCAACGCCGAACTCCCGCCAGTTGGCCTGCTTTTCCAGCGCCATCGCCCGCTTCTCCTCCTCGTCCGCGAAGTCGCCGGCGATGGCTTCCGCTCGCGCGCCGTCGAACATGCCGTGCATCATCACGCTGTGCATGCCGGCGTTCACCACCGCGGTGTGGTTGTCCCCCTGGCTCGCCATCAGGCTGACGCCGTAGATCTGCTGCGTGGCCGCCAGGGAACCGTGGGCGTCCTCGTCTGCGGCGACGGCCCTGAGGAAGTTGGTCGCGTAGCCTTCGCCGAGGTCGCGCAGTCCGTTCTGCTCCGCCCTGAAGAACCCGTCCCGGTCGGCGAAATCTCCGGCGCCCCCGAAGTTGGCCATGGAGTAGTTGAGCGAATCGATGTGCCCGGCGGCGATGCGTCCCAGACTGTCCGCGATGCCGTCGTGCTTCTCCACCGCGTCTGCCGAGGGATACGTCGCCATCACCTGCTGGAGGAGATTCAGCCGCCCCTCCCGCGCTTCTCGCTGCGCCGCCGTGTCCAACGGGGGAATCCTCGGCTCCGACTCGTCGTAGCCGTACCCGAGGGTCGCCGACTCGAGGGCGTGGCCCAGGCTGTCGTAGCCGATGTGCTTGCGGTCGAACGTCTTGATCCATTCGCGGGAGTCCGTGCCGTCGCCCATCAGGTACTCGAAGTTGTCGAGCTTGTCATCGCCCTTGCCCGTGCTGCCCTGGAAGAAGCCGAGCGACGCCTCGGGGTTGTGGCCCAGCGCCTCCAGATAGCCGACCAGCGGGTCGTTGGGCCTGGGCGCCTTCGGCTCGGGATAGTCGAGGGAGGCGGTGTCGATCCAGCGCTGATCGGGGTCCAGACCGCCTTCGCGCTCGCTCGTGATCAGGGCCGTGCCGTAGTCCCGCAGGAACTTCGACTCGAACCGGCCCTCGTGCATCAGGCTGCTCATGATCTGGAAGCCGGTCGGGTTGGTCGCGGTCAGCGCCGTCTCCAGGGGCACCGGACCCGTGCCGCCCAGCGGGAACGACTTGCCGCCGGCCGCGATCAGGTCCTTCTTCCACGCATCCATGGCCGGGCTGTCGACGTGCGTCGCGCTGGCCAGCGACAGGCTCAGGTTTTCCTGCACCTGCGCCAGCAACTTGGCGCTCTCACCGTCGCGTGACCCGGTGGACGGCGCGGCCAGTTCGCGCCAGAACTGCAGTGTCCCTTCGGCTCCCAGGCCGGTGGCGAAGTGCTCGGTGAAGCCGGGGTTGTCACGCTGGTACTCGAGCATCGCGTTGAAGCGGGCGATCTTCTCCTCGCTCCACGATTCGACACCCCCCGCCTTGATCTCCTTCACCCACTTCGCGGCATCGGCCGCGCCCTGCTGCCGGTCGGCCTCCGCGAGGTTCTTCGCACCGCCATCGGTGAAGTCGTACGGGGCGGCTGTGAGCGCGCGCAGTGCACGCGCTGCGATCCGGTCCACCTCCGCCGCGCTGTGAAGGATGTGATCGACCCTCTGCTGTGCCAGGGCGATGTCTTCACTGTTGGGAACCTGGGGAGGCTCTCCTGTGTCCACCACCGGGCTGGACGGCCCGACATAGCTCACCGTGCCGCTCGGCTCGACCATCATTTTGCGCTGCAGCAACTCCTCCGTCAGGTCACGCAGTTCTGTCTGATGCTTGCCGAGCCGGGCGTGCACGTCCCTCAGGATGCCCAGCACGCTCTTCGCCTGGGCTGCCGCATCCCCGAACTGGTCCGCGGTCCTGGTGACGAAGGCGCGGGACACGGTCGCGTTGACGCCCTTCCAGTCCGCGGCCTCCGCCCTGGCCGCGAGATCCGTCGCGTTCACTCCCCCCTCGCCGCCATCGGCGAGAAGCTGGAGCCGGTGCAGCATGGTCTTCCAGTCGTCCACCGCGGCCTTCAGCGTGCCCAGGCGCAGATTGCTGAGCTCTCCCGCGGTCAGCTTGTCCCCCATGGCGGTTGCTCCCCTCGCCGACGCTTACTTGAAGTAGTCGTTGATCCGCGACACCGACATCAGCCGGCCGCCCGCGTCCCGCATCCCCGTCACCACGTGGTCCTCGTCCTTGGCGTGCTGCGCACGTGAGAAGTCCAGGTGGTTGGAGATGTGGGCGCATGCCTCGAGCAGCGTGCGGAGCTGGGTGTTCCACGCGTCGTGGACCTCGGTCAGGGCGGAACCGGTGTCCAGGCCGTCGTTGGCCAGGTCGACGGACGCCCGGAACGTGGCAGGGCGGGCGAAGTCGCCGTCGCGGTGCAGGCGCTCCCGCAGCTCGAAGGCCATGTTGCCGAGCTTTCCCAGCTGATCGTCGTGAACGACCAGGTCCTCCCCGCCGGCGCCGCCTCCACCGCCGGCAGGGGCATCCAGTTGGTTGAGCCGCATCCCCGGCTCCGTGCGCGCTGCGGCTTCCGCCTTCAGCTCCGCCCACTCGTCCCACGCCACGACCGTACGTCCTCCCCGAGAGACCGAGCCGGCACCGGCCCAGCCTGAACAGTCAGTCACATCAGTCGCAGCAGTCACGCGGGCTGGGCGTTCACCGCTTGTATCGCCGGTGGCGTGATTCGCTCGGCTCTGCTCTGCCCGGCAGTAACTGCCGTGCGTGAAACGGTGCCCTTTGAACTGGGCGACGGGGCGTCGGTCGATCGTCCGCACGCCACTCCCCGCGCGCACCGTCGCTCTCCCTGACGACACGGACTTGTCCGAATCCACCGACCGCAGCAGCGGCTGGAGACCAGCCTGGCGAAAGGGCTGGGCACCGAAGTCCCTGGTGCTGCTCGACGGCCGTGCAGGGGGCTTGGGTCTCCGGTGCACACGCCACTCAGGCGATCACGTAGTCGGCCCAGACGGTCTTGCCGGGGCCGCTCAGCCGTGGGCGCCAGCCCCACGCACTCGCCAGGTGCGACACCAGGATCAGCCCGCGGCCGTTCTCCTCCTCCGCGTCGGCGGCTCGCGATGGGGACGGGCGTCGGGGCAGGCGTTCGGCGCGGGTGTCGGTCACCTCGACGCGGACGACGTCCGTGTCGGCAGGGGCGTGGACGAGCAGGTGGAAGTCGCGCCCGGGAACGCAGCCGTGGCGTACGGCGTTGGCGGCGAGTTCAGCGACGATCAGGACGATCGCGTCGTGGGCGTCCGAGCCGTACGGGATGCCCCAGGCGTCAAGCCTGACCGCTGTCAGGCGCCGGGCGAGCCGGACCCCACGAGGGGTCGACGTGAAGCGCATGTCGAGGCTGGGCTCGAGTGCTTGGCCAGTGTCCGAGCCGATGCCGAGGGCGGGGCCGCCGGGTTTCGTCGTCATGCCTTCCACGCTTCCGCCCGTCGCGTAGCGTGAACAGTGGTGACGCAGCGACACCAGTGGCTTGTACGCGGGGTGTGTGCGTGAGTAGGCGCTGTGCGGCGTGACGGCCTTTGGGCCGGGGCGTTGGCACGGGAGGAGATGGTGGTGGACGAGGTGGAGGGCATGGCCCTTGAGGACCTGCCGACCGAGGAAGCGGGCGCCGCGGACGTGGGGTCCGCCGACGGCCCGGCCGGCGGCAGCAATGCCGGCCGCCAGACCGACGGCGACGCCGGGCAGGGCATCGTCACCGCGTTCGGGCGGACGATGAAGACGCTACGCGTCCGCGAGGGGATGGAGCGCGAGGAACTGGGCAAGCGCCTCGGCTACTCGTCCTCCACCATTGCGGCGTTCGAACAGGGACGGAGGATCCCATCACCCCGGACTATCGAGCGGGCCGATGAGGTGCTGCGGGCTGACGGGCTGCTCTGTCTGTGGAAGGAGCAGGTGGAGCGGGCGCAGTACCCAACGTTCTTCCAGGGGATGGCGGCCCTGGAGAAGGAAGCCGTTGAACTGGTCGCCTATGACACCCTGGTGGTCAAGGGCCTGCTGCAGACCGAGGACTACATGAGGGCGCTGCTTGACATGAGGCGCCCGCCACTTGATCAAGAGACCATTGAGCAGCGAGTAACGGCCCGGCTGGCTCGGCAGGATATCTTCGAGCGCCGACCGGCTCCGTTCCTTAGCTTTGTGCTCGACGAGTCGATCCTGCGCCGCCCGTACGGCGGACGGCATGTCCTTCGTGGACAGTTGGAGCACCTGCTGTTGATCGGGCAGATGCGGAACGTGGAGATTCAGATCATGCCGGTTGACCGCGAGGACAACGCCGGCGTGAACGGCCCCTTCACCGTGGTCACCCGCAAGGACGGCAAGAAGTTCGTGTACGCGGAAGCACAGGGCATCGGATCGCTGCAGACCGAGCCTGAACAAGGGGTTCTCGCCGCCGCACGATATGGGATCATCCGATCACAGGCTCTCCCTCCGGGAGAGTCACTGGAACTCATCGAAGGGGTGCTGAGATCTCTATGAACGCTGCCGAGTCCCTGACCGTGCGGTCTGGCCTTGTCTGGTTCAAGAGCAGCTACAGCGGCACCGAGGGCGGCGACTGCGTGGAAGTCGCGGACAGCGGCACCGCTATCTGCGTCCGCGACTCTAAGACCACGGCAGGCCCCGTGCTTCTGGTCTCACACGAGGCATGGTCCGGGCTCGTCACTCTGGCCTCGTCGGAGTTGCCGGCCTGATCGCATCGAAGGGGACATGACCCGGCCACAGTGCCTCTTCGCATGCCCCCTTCACGTGAGTCAGAGCCTGAGGACCCCGCGCCAGGTCCACTCTGCGGCGAGGACGGCATTCTTCAGCGGGTCAGTCATTTCACGGGTATCTAACCGGTAGGTCTCGACGCGACGTCGTTCGCCATGGGAGCCCTGTTCCGTCTTCCACCGGCGGAAAACGGCAGGAGCGGAACCGCGACCGTACTGCGCGTTGGCGTTGCTGGCCGAGCGGTTCTCCCACCGCTCGTGGAGGACCCTCACCTCGTGCCGATCGGCGTCCAGGCGCATGCTGGACCTCAGTCTCACCCCACCCTTCGCACCTCGCACTCCGCCACGAGGTCGGCCCTCTCCGCAGGAAGAGCGGGGCGTACGCGGTAGATCACGCCAGGACCGTTGAGCGCCAGAATCGCGGCCCGGACATCATCGGACGACCGCGGCGCCACGGCACCCTCCGGACGAACGGTGCCCGTCAGCTTGTCCCAGAGTCGACTCACGGTCAGTCCTCGAATTCTGCGGCGTTGGGAGATACGGTACGGACGAAGGTCAGGAATTCCAATCGGACATGATCGTGGCGTAATTTCACTGAGCCGCGGCGGCAGTCAGGGACAAAATCATGAGATAGCCTGGCAAGCCCTCACCACTGTTGGGGCTCACCGTGAGGGGGCATTACCTGCTCAGCGCGGGAGTTCAACCCATAAAGCCTGCCGCACTCGGGGTCACAACGGAAAATGAAGGCTTTCGCCTTGTCCGCGAAGGATGCCGCGGGCTTACTTACCTCAGATCTGGAAATTACGATCAACCGTTTCGGCAGTTCATCGCCGGCGGCAGCCGCAAGACCGTTAAAGCGTTGAACATCGGACGTGTACAGAGTTTTATCCCTGTCGTGCCATACGAAATGGAACGTGTCCGACTGAAGAGGGTTGTCAACATCACCTTTCTCGATATCGTTGAAACCGAGAAGGCGTAGTTGCTGGTGTATTGACTCGACGATCCAATCGGCCGACAGGTGGTCAGAGTGAGTGCGTGTGTCATCCGGGAAGAGGGAGATCTGACCGTCCAAGTCGGCATACAGACGGGGCGTCTCCTCAAGGGCTTCTGGAGACCATGGGCCCTCAGGCTCCCAAGTTGCCGGCCCATCCGCAAGCAGTTGCGCAAGGGAGGAGAGGGACATCTGCCCGCGCGGCACTCCGGGTACAGGAAGTCTTCGACGTTCTAGAGCCCGTCCGAGGTCCACGCGTCCCCAGCCGTTCAGTTCAGGTGCGTACACGTGCATCATCCAACCCAGATGCGATGTAAGAGAGATCCGGACGACTGTGTCATGGGACTCGGCCTCGACGTAGTTTCCGTTTAGAATCTTCAGCTTCGGCTGATCGTCATCTTCAGATGCCATAAAATACCGGTTCCCTCCGACTACCCGTCGAACGGTTACCTCCTTCGCGTCCAGCAGGTCAGCAAGTTCCGTGAGATCTGTCGGCTCGCTTTCTTGCCAGCGCCAAGGTGACGCCAATGCGCAGCCAGACAAACGAGCCTCGGCCAGTGCGTGCAGGGCATCGACGAGAACCTCGTTGCATGTACTGATGGGCCAGATCGACGTCTTGTGAGGTCCCAGCGGGTCCATAACAGACCAGACGGGAGTGCGCTTCAGGTGCACCATCCCCAAGCCGACCCCGTCATGCTCAGCAACGGCAATCCTCAGCACGCTATACCCGTTGGACTCCTTCAGTTCGGTGCGCTCGATCAACTCGGGATGCCGGTCATGCATGGAACCTTCCAAGTTCTTCATCCGCATGTAGTGAGCAAATTGACTGAGCATGTCATGCGTGGGAAAAGACAAGTTCGACTCCCCAGGGCGCGGGCGGGCCGGGACGTCCACCAACAGTTGGGGACAGGAAAGCCCGAGTGATCAAGTGCGTGTTCGGACGCGGGAGCAAAGGCAGGTGCCTTGGGGCATCAATCGACTGGAGGCCGTGGTTGGCGAACGCCTCCGCCAACCACGGCGGATGACGAAGGTCAGTCGGGAAGATCGCCCTTGGTGGACCACTCGTTGGCGAAGTGCTCCATCTGCTTGAGGACCAGGTTGATGGCCTCGGGCGCCTGGTCCGGCGGGTAGTTACGGCGGGCCAGGAGACGCTTGATGGCGCTGCGGAGGCGGGCGCGGACGGCCTCGCGGGCGATCCAGTCCGGCTTCAGCTTGCCGCGGACCTCGGCGACGAGCTCGCGGGCGATGCCAGCCAGAACCTCGTCGCCCATCATGGAGCGAGCCGTGCCGTGGTCGGCGACCGCGTCGTAGAAGGCGAGCTCGCGCCAGTCCAGCGGCGGGTCGAACTTCTCCCCGCGGCGGGCGTCGTCGACGACTTCCTTCGCCATCTCGACCAGCTTGGCGATGAGCTCGGCGCTGGTGAGCTGCTGGCGCATGTAGCGGACCATCAGGTCCTGCAGCCGCTCGGAGAAGGTGGTGCGGCGGACGACGTTGTGCCGGGTGACCTCGCGCATCTTCCGCTCGATGAGGCGCCGCAGGGCCTCGGCTGCCAGGTGCGGGGTCTCGCTCTGCTGGAGCTGGGCGACCAGCGCGTCGTTCAGGTGCGTGAGGTCGGCGGTCTCCAGGCCGGCCTCCGCGAAGAGGTCGGTCACGCCGCTGGTCTCGACGACCGAGGATGTCAGCTGGGACAGGTACAACTCGACGTCACGCGCGACCGGGAGGCCGCGGGCCTCGCGGTCCATGGCGTCGTACTTGGCCATGTAGGCGCGAACCTCGACGAAGAACTGAATGTCCCGCTTCCACGTCCGGTGGTCAGGGAAGCGCTCGGCGATGTTCTGCGCGGTGGCGGAGAGGGCGAAGAAGCGCTCCAAGCGGTGGGCGTGGTCACGGAACCGTCGGCCGAGAGTCTGCCGGGGATCGTGGAGCTTCTCCGGGTCGTTCCCAGGCGTGCGCGGGTCGCGCAGGTAGTTGGCGGCGCGTATGGCGGCGTCGATGAACGCCGTCTTGGTGGGCATGGCGAGACGGGTCCGCCAGTCAAAGCCCCGCAGGATGTCGGTAAGGATGTCGTACTCGTTGCGCAGCTCGTCCAGGGCGCGGTCGAGGTCCTGGCCGAGAGTGCGGTCCTGCTGGTCGGCCTCGGTGTACTCGGCGATGGCCCGCTGGAGATTCTCGGTGAGCGGGGCGTAACCGACGAGGAGGCCGTCCTGCTTGGCGCGGAAGCGGCGATTGACGCGGGCCAAGGCCTGCATCAGGTTGGCGCCCTTGAGGGGCCGGTCCAGGTACATGGTGTGGATCGGCGGGGCGTCGAAGCCGGTCAGCAGCATGTTGTTGACGATGAGCAGCTCGAGCTCGTCGTCGGGGTCCTTGGCCCGGTTGATGACCGTCTTGCGCTGGCTGTCCCGCAGGGCGTGGGCGCGGAGGTGGTCGGGGTCCTTGCGGGAGTCCGAGGAGAAGACGATCTTCATGGCGCCCTTGTCGACCTCGTTGCTGTGCCACTCGGGGCGCAGCTCGCGCAGGGCGTCGTAGACGCGGACGCAGATCTCGCGGGTGGCGCACACGATCATCGCCTTGCCGGCGGCGCCGCCCTTCTCCGAGACGCCCACGAACGCCTTCATCCGCTCGCGCCGCCCTTCCCAGTGCTCCACCAAGTCGGCGACGAGGTCGCGTATGCGGGCCGGGGCGCCGTACATGGCGTTCATGGTGGCGACGGCCTGCTCGACGCGGCGGCGCTCGGTGTCGTCGAGGCCGTCGGTGATGCGGTCGGCCTCTTCGTCGATCTTCGTGGGGTCGACATCCTCGTCCAGGACGAGCTGGATGACGCGGCTCTCATGGAAGACCTTGACGGTCGCGCCGTCGTCGGCTGCGCGCTTGAGGTCGTAGACGTCGATGTAGTCACCGAAAACGTCGCGGGTATTGCGGTCGGCCTCGGAGATCGGGGTGCCGGTGAACGCGAGGAGCGTGGCATGCGGGAGGGCGTCCCGGAGGTGGCGGGCGTAGCCGTCGAGGGAGTCGTAGTGGCTGCGGTGGGCCTCGTCGACGACGACCACGATGTTGCGGCGGTCGGAGAGGAGGGGGTGGTCGGCGCCGGACTCCTTCTCCTCCCTTGTCCGTCCGAACTTTTGCAAGGTGGTGAAGAGGATGCCGCCGGTGCGCTTGGCGGCAAGCTCCTCGCGGAGTTCGGCTCGGGTGAGGACCTGCTGGGGGGTCTCGGGGAGGATCTCACTCTCGAGGAAAGTGGAGTAAAGCTGGTCGTCGAGGTCGGTGCGGTCGGTGACGACCACGACGGTGGGGTTCAGCAGGGCCGGGTCCTTTATCACCATGGTGGTGGTGAGGACCATCTCCTCCGACTTGCCGGAACCCTGGGTGTGCCAGACGACGCCGGCCTTGCCGTCGGTGGCCGCGGCAGTGCGGACGGCCTCCGCCGCGCGGGTCACCGCGTGATATTGGTGCGGCTTGGCGATGCGCTTCATCCGCTTCGACGGGACGAAGTTGATGAACCCCTGGAGGATGGCGAGGAAGCGCGGCTGCGTGAACAGGCCGTGCAGGGCCAGGTTCTGTCCGGACTCCGCCATGCCATCGGCGGTCAGGGTGTCGACGCGGGCCCCGAACTCGTCGGTGTTCCACGGGGCGAAGTGCTCGTACGGGGTGAAGGGCGTCCCGTACTTCGCGGTGACGCCGTCGGAGAGCAGAACAAGCGCGTTGTGGCGGAACGCGGTCGGGAATTCCTCGGCGTACCGGGTTACCTGGGAGTGCGCCGTCTGGAGGGTGGCGTCCTCGTCGCCGGCGCGCTTCAGCTCCAGGACAGCGAGGGGGAGGCCGTTCACGTACAGGACGATGTCAAAGCGGCGGTTCTTCTCACCGTCGATGACGATGACCTGGTTGAGGGCGCGGAAGGTGTTCGCCTCGGGGTCGCTGGTGTCGAGCAGCCGAATAGTCGGAGTGTGCTCGGCACCGAACGCGTCGGTGTAGGTGACGGCGCGGATGCCGGTGGTGAGGTAGCCGTGGGCAGTGCGGTTCTCGTGGTAGGCGTCCTGCGAGCCCGGGGTCGCGGCGATCGCGACGGCCTCGCGGATGGCCTCCGGGGGGAGGTCAGGGTTCAGCCGCTCGATCGCCTCGGTGAGGTCGGGGTAGAGGATCAGGTCGTCCCAGGAGCGGCGGTGGCCGGAGCCGGGGACGAACTCGTTGCCGGGCGCGGCCAGCCAGGCCAGCTCGGCGAGTTCGTCCAGGGCAAGGAGTTCCCAGTCGGACTCGTAGGGGCGGTGGTGGTCGTTGTCGTCCTCGAAGTGCGTCATGTTCTGTCCTCGACAATCTTCTCGGCGTCCTTCACACGGAGCCGGCCAGCCATGAGCTGAGCGAGGAGAGTGTCGCGGAGATCGGCGAGAAGCAAAGACTCCCGCTCTGCCAGCAGAGCCCTGTCCCATAGGGGAGCAATCTGACTGTTCAGAGTCGCCAACTCTTCAGCTTTGGGAACGCAGACAGGTTCATCCAAGTGCTTGCGCTGAATATGCCCCATAGTAGTCGCTTTGCCCGCAGCAACGGCGCGGAAATGAACAATTTTGCTGGCGACAAGCTGCCTGACGAGCCAGCTCGGATAATCATTTTTCGGCACACACTTGAAGATGTGCTGATTGATGATTGATTCAGGCCTGAACCAGCGGGCAACGGTGAGTGATCCAGACCAAGAGAAGAGCACGTCACCCGGTCGCGCCAAATGCTTTTCTGGCACCTCAACGTCGCTGTATACGGTCGAATTTCCAGGCCCGCTGTTGATTTCCGCGATCCGGATCACCATGCGGCCGCTACCCGTAGCGCCCTTAGTAAATGCGCGACCATTAATAAAGTCTGCAGTATCCGACAAGGCTTGTTCAGTGAAACGATCCGGAGCAGTCGAGGCTGCCCTTCGAAAAATCTTGCCAGCCAACTCGTCGGCCGTGAGAACAATGCGCTCATTAGTGGCAATCTTACGGGATAGCGCGTAGTAGAAATTACCGATCTCCGCTTGCCTTTCGGGATCCGGAACCGGGATTTGAAGCTTGCCAAAATCACCCTTCTTGAAATGAGGGATCATGGTGCCGACGTGCAGGTTTCGGATTCTATTCTGTACCTCCGGAGACCTTAGGGCTGCAAATAGGTAAAGCGGATGAACTTTGGAAGAATCCGCTCGAACCGCGACCATGTCTTGAGCAATACAGAAATCGACAGGGTCGGGGACTATTGCCACTCGACCAGGAGAACCCTTGCAAACAAAGATTAGATCGCCTGGCTGAGGGTGCCCTCGAAACCAGCTGTCGTACGTCTGCCGGGAAACGTAACGAAGCTTTTCGTAACGCGGATACAGCGCGTCGTTGCTGATGCAGTTGGTTGCAATAAGCTTGATTCCGGCATCGACGGTCGGGCAAGTTCGCCCGCGATTATCGACTACGGCAGTCAAAAGTTCCGAAAAAGGAATGTCACGAGTTCTCATTCTTGACACCTCCAAGTAGCTTCGCAACTGCGTCCTGCTGACGACTGGACTCTTCAAAGAGCCGGAAAAGCTCTTCGGTGAGCACTGTGATCCTGTCTGCGGCCGCTGTCGCGTCTTCCTCGTCCGCCTCAATAGCACCGACGTACCACCCCGGCGTCAGCGCATAACCGTGGTCACGCACCTTTCCGAGGTCTGCCGAGTAGCAAAAGCCAGGAACATCCTTGTAAGTCAGACCCTCTTCACGAGCCGATGCTGTGCCGCGCCACGCATGGTAGGTACCTGCAATCTTGGTCAGGTCGTGCGCTGTGAGAATTCGCTCCGTGCGATCGGCCATCTCGCCCATCTCACGGGCGTCGATGAAGAGAATCTCGCCGCGTCGGTCGTCCAATCGGCGTGCACCCTGTGGAGACTTGTCCTTGGCCAGGAACCACAGGCAGGCAGCGATCTGAGTCGTGCGGAACAGCTGCGGAGGCAGCGCCACCATGCAGGCCACGAGGTCCGCCTCGATGAGCGCCTTGCGGATTTCGCCCTCACCGCTGGACTGGGAGCTCATGGAGCCGTTGGCGAGGACGATGCCAGCGGTGCCCTTCTCACCCAGCTTGGAGATCATGTGCTGGAGCCAGGCGTAGTTGGCGTTGTTCTTCGGCGGAACGCCGAACTTCCACCTGGGGTCGCTCTCGTCCCGCGCCCAGTCCTTGATGTTAAAGGGCGGGTTGGCCATGACGAAGTCGGCCTTGAGGTCGGGGTGCTTGTCCTCGGCGAAGGTGTCGCCCCAGCGGGGGGCGAGGTTGCCGTCGATGCCGTGGATGGCGAGGTTCATCTTCGCCAGGCGCCAGGTGCGCTCGTTGAGCTCCTGGCCGTAGACGGCGATGTCGGCCTTGTGGCCGCGGCCGCGGTGGGCCTCGATGAATTTGGCCGCCTGGACGAACATGCCACCCGAGCCGCATGCCGGGTCGTACACGCGGCCGGAGTACGGCTCCAGGATCTCGACGATGAGCTGGACGACGGAGCGCGGCGTGTAGAACTCGCCGCCCCGCTTGCCCTCGGCGCGGGCGAAGTTGCCGAGGAAATACTCGTAGACCTCACCGAGCACGTCCTGCGCCGGCTTGTCCTCGCGGCCGCCGAAGCGGGCGTCGCTGATGAGGTCGACCAACTCGCTGAGGCGCTTCTGGTCGACGTTGTCCCGGTTGAAGATCTTGGGGAGGACACCGGTCAGCGAGGCGTTCTCGCGCATCACCGCGTCCATCGCGTCGTCGAGGAGCTTCCCGACACCCTGGGACTTGGCGTGGGTGGCGATCCAGGACCAGCGGGCGGTCTCGGGTACCCAGAAGACGTGGGCGCCGGTGTACTCGTCGCGGTCCTCGAGGAAGTCGTCCAGGCGCTCCTCGTCGATGCCGTCCTCCGCGAGCTCCTTGGCGAGCTGAGCGCGGCGCTCCTCGAAGGCGTCGGAGACGTACTTGAGGAAGATCAGGCCGAGGACGAACTCCTTGTACTGGGCGGCGTCGATGGAGCCGCGCAGCTTGTCGGCCGCCTTCCAGAGGATGTCCTGGATCTCTTTCGGGCTGGAGGCGGTGAACAGTTCCGCCTGCTCGGTGGCCTTCTTCTTGCCGGGAGGCATGGGGTCGGCTCTCTCCTTCGTTCGGATGGACGCGGTCGCGGTCAGGCGTCCGGGTCGGAAAGGTGCTGGATGGTCAGGGTGCCGTCGGCCATGCCGGCGGCCATGGTGCGGGTGAGGTCCTCAAGGGCGTCGGTCTGCTCCCGGAGCAGTGCCGCCCGGTTCTCGATCTCGGCCAGCACGGCGTCGTACCGCTCGGTCTCGGCCCGGCCGAGGTCGGGGATGCTCAGCTCCTCGAGGGCCCGCGAGGCCCGCACCGCACCACGGGTGCGGGCGTGCTCGGCGGCCGCCGCCTGCAGCAGGGCTGCCAGCACCCGCGGCCGCAGCGGCGGGTCGGCGTCAGGCAAGACACGGAGAATCCGTGCCGGGGCGGTGACGACCGACAGGCCTTCGGTGTCGACGTGAACGCCGAAGCGAGGGCTGGACGTCACGACGATGTCACCGGGCTCGGTGAATTCGGCGTGGTCGTACGCGGTGAGGAGTAAACCGCGGTCGATCCGGCGGCTGCCGAGCCGGACGGCGCCGAGAATCTCGTCCGGGCCGAGCACGGGATGGTGACCGGCAGCCCGCATGTGCTCGGGAGCTATCCGGTGACCGGGCCGCCGCCGCAGACGGCGCTGCTCCACCAGGCGGCGCACGGTCGTACGGCGAACCGACTGGTCCTCGGGACGCAGGACCGCCTGGAGGCGGACCGCGGCGCGGAGATCGGCGGCGACGCTGTGGGAGCGCCGGTGAAGGTCGGCCAGGCGCTGCTCAAGGTCGCTGATGCGTGCAGGCCGCTCGGTGACCGTGCGCGTGTACCGGGCCTCCGCCGAGCGCTGGTGCGGGAGGAAGGCCGAGCCAGGTCGCTCGTCGAGGTCCATGGCCGGGACGATCGCGGCGTTCCGGAGAGCGTGGCGGCGGTCACCGCGCCAGCCCGAGTCACGCCAGATGGCGATGTCCTCGGCGAGGGCGTCCAGCACCGGTTCGGTGAGCGGCTGGGCGGAGTAGTCGGCGAGGAGGATACGGCCGGTCCGCTGGTCCTGGGGCACACGGGTGAGGATCCAGACGGCGGTGCGGTAGCCGGGGCGGGAGGGGAAGGCACCGTCGGGCAGGCTGATGGCGGCCTTGAGCAGGCCGGGCTCCAGGAAGGAGCGGCGCAGGCGGTCGGCGTCGCCGTGCCGTTCGAGGGGACCTGTGAGGACGTCGGCGGGGCCGAGGACGACGGCGGTGGAGCCGGTGGCGAGGTAGTCGGTGAGGTCGGCGACCTGCTCCAGAACGGCCTTGGGGTCGCGGCTCTCGGCTGCCTCGTAAGGAAGGGCGCAGAGGAGGAGGTCCGGGTAGCCCCACTCGTCGGCGTCGATGTCCTTGCCCTGCGCGATGTCGAGATGGAACTCGTACAGTCCGCGCACGAGCATCCGCCGCCGCAGGAGGCGGACGCGGGCGAGGTCGGGATCGGCGGCCAGGTAGACGTGGCCGGAGTCCTCGGCGGCGTGGTCGTGGAGGGCGGCGAGGAGGTCGCCGGCGCGGGCGTGTGGGACGGCGACCGTCGATTCCTCGTCGAGGGTGCCGATGCCGGAGAGCGCGGCGAGGGCCCGTGCCACGGCGGGTGCGGGTTCGTCGGCGGCCAGGTCGCGGGCGCCGAGGCGGTGGCAGGACTGGAGGATCCAGTCGAACGCCTCGGCGGGGTTGTACGCCGCGTCGACGAGTTCGTCGGCGAGTTCGGCGAGAGCGGGACCGGTGTGGTCCGGGTCGGGGACGGCGCGCAGTTCGGCGAGGAGGTACTGGTCCTCGGCGTCGAGCTCGGTGGCCCGCTCGAGGAGGCTCTGCCAGGGACGGCCGTCGGCGACGGGGGCGTCGAGCTGCTGGTGCAGGCAGACCAGGGAGGTGAGTGCGCCGATCAGCGCGGACCCGGGCAGGGCCGGGGTGCGCCAGGCGGCGAGGGTGTGCAGAGCGAGCTCGGCGCGCAGACGGCCGGAGTCGGTGTTGCCGCGGCCGGTGGCGGCCAGCCAGTCGACGACGGCCCGGGCGTCGAAGAGGGGACGTCCGTCCTCGTGGGCGACGGGCGGGGGGAAGTCCGCGTGACGGCGTGCCCAGGTCGTCGGCACGGGCCGCTTGACCTGCGCGAGGGCGGCGATTTCGGCGTAGGTGATCCGCCAGGCCGACGGTTCGGGCAGGATGGGCGAGATTGCCGTCTGAACTGTCACCGGACCGCTCCCCCTTCGTGTTCCCGTCGCCGGCATCGAGATCTCGGTGCCGGGCCGCCCTCCCTCCAGACGAGCGGTGTGAGCACCTTACCGCGATGATCTTCATCTGCCTGAAGAGGTTCTGATAATAGGGGTTATCACGGCCTGGTGAAGTCGTTACCGGAAAACGCAGGCACCTTGTGGGGACCAAGTGCCACGACGCCCCGGAGGGCCTCTTCGATGAGCCAGACGTTCCCGACACCGCCCGGCGGATCCCAGTTCCCTGGCGCCCACGCCTTGACGCAGGCGGGTGCCGTTCCCCCGGTGCCGCCCACGGCTCCGTACCTTCCGCCGACCGGGCCGGGGCAGCCGCCGCTTCCGGGGGGCAAGCCCTCGCGCGGGAAGAAGTGGCTCACCCATGGCGCGACGGCGTTCCTCGCCTTCCTGATCGGTGTGGGCATGGGCGGCAGTGACGGCGAGAGCAGCTCCAAGGCCAACGCCGGCTCGGCCAAGCCCGCTCCCCGGGTCACCGTGACCGCCGATCCCGAGCCGGAGCCCGCCGTCACCGTCACCGAGACGGCGACGGTGAAGCCGAAGCCTCCGAAGCCGAGCAAGAAGCCGGGGCCGCCCACCACCGTCGAGGGTGACGGTCAGTACCTCGTGGGCGAGGACATGAAGGCCGGCACCTACAAGACGGCCGGCCCGGACAGGAGCGGCTTCGTCGACAACTGCTACTGGGCCCGGCACAAGGACGCCTCCGGCGAGTTCGGCTCGATCATCGCCAACCAGAACCTGCAGGGCCAGGGCCGGGTGACGCTCAACAAGGGCGAGTACTTCGAGACCAACGGCTGCCAGAAGTGGACCAGGGTCGGCTGACCGGTCCCGCAGCCCCACAGACTCCGCCGCGCTCGTGGGGGGACGCGGCGGAAGGCCGGGGGCGGCCCGGATCTTCGCCAGGCCGCCCCCGCGGCCGTGTGCTCCGCGCACTCTGTCCTCCGCTCCGCGTTCCTTCCCCTCATCCCTTCCCGCCCTCGAACCGAGAGGAAGCCCTCGAGATGTCCCACCCGGAGCCACCCCCGTCCGCTCCCGAGCAGCCGGAACCGCAGCCGTTACCAGCCATGCCGGATCAGCCTCCGACCCCTGTCACCCGCTGGGCACGCCTTTCGCGCGGCGCCGCCATGACCCTCGGCGTCGTGACGGGCGCTGTCACCGTGGGGCTGTGCTGGGCGGGCGTATCCCTGACGGGTGCAGGTACGGCAAAGGAGGCGGCTGCCGCCGAGGAGGCGCAAACCCGTTCCGCAGAGGCGACGGCCGCCGATCAGCCAGAGGAGACAGCGACGCCGTTCAGCACAGACGGGACGCTCACCCTCCAGGACGCCGGCGCGGGCCTGGACGCCGGAGAGATCTGCTCAGGAACGGGCGGCTACTCCGACATCGATTTCGGCACGCAGGTCACCGTCACGGACGCGGACGGCACCCTCGTCGCGATGGGGCTTCTCAGCCTCGGCGAGAAGACCGATGCGGGCTGCGAGTTCCCCTTCACGGTCGACGACATCACGCCCGGCTCGAAGTTCTACACCGTCGAGGTGTCCCACCGTGGAGGCCTCACTCAGACCGAGGAAGACCTCCGCGCCGGCAGCCTCGCCTTCAGCCTCGGCGACTGAAGACCGACGCCGCACGCCTGACGCGCGGACCAGTCCCCAGGCCAGGCTGCGGCGCCTGACCGATTGCCCTCAACCCGACCGACTCGACATTCCCGGAGAACACCATGCTGGAACTGCGCGGCCTCGGCGGCCGGATCGTCTTCGACGGTGAGTGCCTCACCATCGCGCGACAGGGCTTCCTCGCCCGAATGACCGTCTCCATGAAGGAGAACCGGCTGCGCTTTTCGCACGTCAGCCTTCAATTCGAGCGCCCCGAGAAAGCGGACGACGAGACGCCCACGGCCCTCGACGACAAGACCACCCGGTCGTGAGGCCGCAGAGAGAGGAACAGCAGCACACATGGGCAGCCCCACGCGTACGAGCACCAGGGGCGACGGTCTCCGCATCCGGCTCGTGCGGTCCGGTTGGGCCGAGGCGCTGCCCACGGCGCGCGAAGCGCTCCGCGCCCGCCTGGCCGACGCCGGGCGGCAGGCTCCTGACCGGACTCGCTCCGCGGCCCGAGTAGAAGGAACCGCGCCCGTGTTCACCACCCGGACCGCTCCCGCACCCGCACCCGTCCCCGCTCCGTCCCCCGTGCCGCCGGCCGGCCTCCTCCGGTCGCTCGAAATCGCGGCCGCCGAGGACTGGTCCGCCAAGGCCGTCCACGACGCCTTCTCCGTACACGTCCTGTGGCGCACGCCCGGAGGTGGATGGGGCGGCCGGGCGGCCACGGTGGCGCTGGGCGGGTGAGGGGACCGCTTTCCGCCGTTACGCCGGAGGCAGAGCCGTAGAACGGCGTAACCTCCCTGCGTGTCGGCACCGTTGCTCCAGCGACAACCTCCCGGCGCGGATCCGTGGCGGGCTCACGAAGAGGCATGGCATGCAGATTTCGCAGATCCTGTACAAGATCGACTCCGGGGACATCGCCCTCCCTGAGTTCCAGCGCGGCTACGTCTGGACACGTGACCAGGTTCGCGGCTTCTTCCAGTCGCTCTACCGCGGTTACCCCATCGGCGGGTTCCTCACGTGGAGCACCAAGGCGGAGAGCGCGAGTACACGTGGCGGCAGCCCGGAGAAGGACGGCACCGTACAACTTCTGCTTGACGGCCAGCAACGCGTGACCACCCTGTACGGCGTCACCCGGGGCCGCGCACCGCGCTTCTTCGAAGGCAACCCGTCGGCCTTGACAGGGCTGCACTTCAATTTGGAGACGGAGGCATTCGAGTTCTACGCCCCGGCCAAGATGAAGGACAACCCGCTCTGGGTCGATGTCACCGCGCTCTTCCAGGGCGGGCTGGGCTCGCATCTGCCGGCCGTCACCGCGCTGACGGCCAGTGACGCATCCCTGGTGACCGTCTACATCGAGCGGTTGAACCGGATCACGCAGATCAAGGACCGCAGCATTCACATCGACGAGGTCACCGGTGAGGACAAGACCATCGATGTCGTCGTGGAGATCTTCAACCGGGTGAACTCCGGCGGAACCAAGCTGTCCAAGGGTGACCTGGCTCTCGCAGCCATTTGCGCGTCGTGGCCGGACGCACGGCCGACCATGAACGAAGCCTTGCGGAGCTGGTCGGACGCCGGTTTCAGCTTCAAGCTCGACTGGCTGCTACGCAACGTCAACGCGGTGCTGACCGGGGAGGCGCAGTTCTCCAAGCTCGCCGATGTCGAGGTGGCGGACTTCCAGACCGGTCTGCGGCAGACCATCGAATCGACCAGCTATCTGCTCAACGCCCTCGGCGGCCGCCTGGGGCTCGACCACGGTCGCGTGCTCAACGGCCGGGCCGCCTTCCCCGTCATGAGCCGACTACTGCACCACCACTCCGGCAAGTTCCCGGACGCGATGACCCGCGATCGGCTCTTCTACTGGTTCGTGCACAGCTTCCTGTGGGGCCGCCACACGGGTGCCACGGAGACCGCTCTGAACCAGGACCTCGAGGCGGTCGACGCCGGCGGAGTCGACCGCCTCATCGACACCTTGCGACAGAGCCGGGGTGGCCGCCTCGAAGTGCGGCCCGACGACTTCCAGAGTTCCAGCATGGGGTCCCGCTTCTACCCGCTGCTCTACATGTTGTCCCGTGTCCATGGCGCTCAGGACCTGGCCAGTGGTGTCCCGCTAAAGGACGGCATGCTCGGCAAACTGAGCTCGCTCCAGGTGCACCACATCTTCCCCAAGGCCCTGCTGTACAAGCACGGTTACAGCAGGGCCGAGGTCAACGCAGTCGCCAACTTCTGCTTCCTCACCCAGGACACCAACCTGCAGATCAGCGCCAAGCGACCGGAGGATTACCTGCCGGAGATCGCCCAGCGTGTGCCGGGAGCTCTCGAATCCCAGTGGATCCCCACGGATCCCGACCTGTGGCGGCTCGACGCCTACCGTTCGTTCCTGGCCGCACGCCGCGAGCTTCTCGCCGAAGCGGCGAACAGCTTCCTCACCAAGCTGCTTGAGGGCCCCTCCCCGGTCGGTCTGGCTCTTCCCGCCGCCACGGTCCTCAAGTCGGCTGCACCGGTCTCGGAGGTGTCGGCGGACGACGAGGACATGCCCGGGCTCACGGCCTTGCTGGTGGACCTGGAGGACCGGGGGTTCGCCGCACCCGAGCTGGACAGCGAGGTGACCGACCCCGTGACCGGCAGCCCGATTCTCGTGGCCGTCGCCTTCTGGCCGCAGGGCCTCCAGGCGGAGGTCGGCGACCCCGTCGTGCTCGTCCCCGAGACGGCGCCCGCGGAGCAGGCAGCGCTCGAGGCGAACGACTACCGGGTCTTCCACAGCGTCGAAGCCCTGCGTCGTTTCATCGGCAATCTGCACACGGGCCAGGCCGCCTGACGTTCGTCGGCGGAAGCGGTTGACGACTGCGGGCCGGCCGGAAAACCGGTCGGCCCGCAGCAGGAGAAACTCCAGCGGCCCGGCGTCGTCCCTGCCTCCGCGGCAACTTTGTCGCCCCGGCGGGAGGGCCCTCGGCGTCCCCCGGCCCTCTGCCGGCCGCCCGCACGGCGGGCGCGCGCTGGGGTACCCATGACAGGACGAACGGGCGGCACACGGTGGTGGGAGCACATGGACACGACAGGTCTGCTCACCCTCGGGCACGGCACCGCCGGGCAGGAGGAGGTGCTCCGCCTGCTCCACGACGCGCACGTCACCGCCGTGGTCGACGTGCGCACCGCGCCGGGCAGCCGCCGCAGTCCCCACCTCGCCCGTGACCGGCTCGCCCGGTGGCTGCCGGACGACGGCATCGCCTACCGCTGGGAGGCCGCCCTCGGCGGTTTCCGCAAGCCGACGCCCGACTCCCCCGACGTGGTCTGGCGCAACGCGTCCTTCCGGGGCTACGCCGCGCACACGCGGACCCCCGACTTCGTCGCCGCCATGGCCACCCTGCTCGAGCAGGCGTCCCGGGCCAGGACCACGGTGATGTGCAGCGAGGCGGTGTGGTGGCGCTGCCACCGTCGGCTGATCGCCGACTACGCGGTGGTGAGCCGCCACGTCCCCGTGCACCACCTGATGCACGACGGGCGGCTGGTGCCGCACCCGCCGACGGCGGGAGTGCGGCTGCGCGACGACGGCCTGCTCGTCTACGACGACACCGCGGCGGCGTCCGGGGAGTGACGCGGCGTGAGGTCACGGACCCGCGGGGCCGGGACTGTCGGTCCGGCGCACTAGGTTTCCGGTCACATCGCAGCCGCGGCCATGACGGGCGGCTGCCGTCGTCGACCGGGAGTGGGACAGACCATGAGCTTCGAGGCCACCTACGCGGACTTCTCCGCCGATCCGGCGCGGCTGTCCAACGCCGACGTCACGCTCCACCGGGCCCGGCCCGCCGGGTCCCACCTGGTGGTGGACGCGGGCGGGACCGTCACGCTGGACTTCGAGGTGGAGGACCCCCAAGACGTCCCCCAGGCGACGCTCACCGTCACGGCCCTCGTCTCCAAGGCCGGTCCCTCCCTCGGGCACGCGCCCGTCGACGTGCTGTTCCAGGGCGAGGCGCTGGCCGAGAACCTCATCGTGCCGGGCGGGGGAGACCTTCCGCAGGACAACGTCCTCGCGGTGCCCGGACGCCTGTTGAAGCAGGGGACCAACACGCTGGAGATACGGTCGTCCGCCGAGGCGCGCACCGCGCTCCGGCTGTACCGCATCACCCTGGACCCCGTCTTCGAGCGGGGCCGTTCGGAGCGCGCGCGGACGGCGGAGGCCGCCCGGGACTCCGTCTTCGCCTACCGCACGGAGCGCCGTCCGGCCCATGCCGCCGCGTCCGCCCCCTGGCAGCCGGCCCCGCGGCTGCTGTTCCACGTCGACCGGGGCGAGCGGTCGCTGCCCGCGCAGCTCGGCTGGCGCGGCGCGGACGGCGCCGAGGCCGCCGTCAGCTTCCAGTCCGGCATGTCGGACTTCCACGGCTGTCACCGCGCGGCGGACGGCACGGCGTACGAGTACCGGGGCCGGCTCACCGGCCGGTGGCCGTTTACGGCGGAGACCGAGAACCTCACCACGGCCCCCCTGCACCGTTTCCGCACGGAGGAGGGGTGGGGCGGGAGCTGGCACGCCTCCCAGGAGCTGCGGCTGCTGGTCGAGGACGGCGCAGTGCCCGTCGAGCGGGTGACCTGGCGCGATCAGCGGGGGAACTCCGGGGTGGCCGTGCTGCACGACGCCTCCGCCGAGGCCGAGGTGGCCGGGGTGGAGGCGAGCGACGAGTTCCGTGAGGCGCACGAGGTGGCCGGCAACCTCCTCGAGGACTCCCGCGCCAAGTGGCTGGCGCGGGACGACGTCGCGCGCCTCGACTTCACCCTCGTCCGTCCCGCCGCCGTCGCCTCGTACTCCCTGACGACGGCGAACGACTACCCCGACCGCGACCCCCGTGACTGGACCCTCTACGGCTCCCACGACGGCCGGACCTGGACGCCGCTGGACACGCGGACCGGCGAGGTGTTCGAGGCGCGGTTCCAGACGCGGGAGTTCGCCGTCCGCGCCGGTGCCGGGACCGGCACGGACGCCGGCCTCAGGGACGACGCGGGGGCCGGTGGTCACCGGCACTACCGGCTCGACATCACCCGCAACCACGGCGCGGGGGAGATCCAGCTCGCCCGGGTCCGCTTCGCGGAGTCGGCCGGCGGGCAGGCGTTCACCGGCTACTACCAGCGCTGGAACGAGGGCCCCATCGGCTACCGCGGCACGCCGGTCCCGGCGTCCCCCACCACCGCGGCGCGCCGCCTCGCCGTGGACCTGGAGGCGGCCGCCCAGGGGCTGGCCGAGACCGCCCGGTCCCTGACCGCCCTCGCCTCACGACTGCGCCTCCGCTGAACCGGGCCGGCCGGCGCGCGG
>NZ_LWCC02000081.1 GCF_001642695.1 Streptomyces chilikensis | reverse complement strand
GGCGCGGTGCCGGTCGCCGGCCGGGACGTGCCGGCGGGGGCGTCGGCCGGGACGCCCCGGCGGGGGCGTCAGCCCGGGCGTCCCGGCGCGGCCAGCAGCTCCCGCTCGCGGTCCGGGCCGAGGCCCGCCCGGCGGGAGCGGTCCAGGCCCGACTCCCGCTCCCACCCGAGGGTGTCGGCCAGCATGACGGCGTAGTCCCGGTGGCGCAGTCCCGCCGCCCGGGCCGCCGAACCGTCCCGCGCCAGCCAGCCCTCGGAGCCCTCCTCCACCAGCCAGAGGGGCAGCGAGTCCTCGCCCGCCCACTGGGCCACGCCCTGTTCCAGCAGCCACGCGGAAGAAACGGCCACCACCGGCCCCGTGTGACCGCCCGCCTTCCGCGAGAGCTCGATCCACTCGGCGAAGGAGATCACCGGCCCCACCGTGTCGAACGTGCCCGTCACGCGCCCCTCCGCCGACTCCACCAGCCACAGGGCCAGGTCCCGCACGTCGACGACCTGCACCGGCGCCCGCGGCATGTCCGGCACCAGCATCGGCTCCTCCCGGGCCCGCGCGGCGCGCGCCACCCAGTAGCCGGCACGGTCGCTGGGGTCGCCCGGCCCGCCGATGAGTCCCGCCCGCGCCACCAGCAGCCGGTCCCCGACGGTCTCCCGGCACGCCGCCTCGCAGGCCACCTTGGCCTCGCCGTACACCTCCCGGCCGACCTCGTCCAGCTCGGTGGGCGCCAGCAGCCCGGCCGACTCGTCCGCGCCCGGCGTCGCGTGGGACGCGTACACGTTGCCCGACGAGACGTACCCCCAGTACCATGCGCGCCCGCCCAGCGCCGCCAGGGCCCCGCGCACGAAGCCGGGCTGCCAGGACACTTCGAACACCGCGTCCCACTCCCGGTCGAGCAGCGGGTCGTAGGCCGAGGCGTCCCGCCGGTCGGCCGCCACCAGCCGCGCCCCCTCGGCGACCCCGCCGCTCCTGCCCCGGGCCAGGCAGGTCACCCGGTGGCCCCGCCCCAGTGCCTGCCGTGCGATCTCGCGGCCCAGCCATGCCGTACCGCCCAGAACCAGAATCTCCATGCCCCGAGCCAATCAGAGGGCCGGCGCCCTGTCCCGGACATCTGCCCAGGGCAGAGGACGGGCCGCTTCCCGCCGCCGGGGAGGGCGTTCCCGCAGCCGTGCGCCGACGAACCCGCCCGGGGCGGTGCCGCTCCCGGGCCGGCCTCCGCGGGACCCCACGGAGGCCGGGCGACGGGACGGTCAGCCCGGCGACGTCCAGGTGGTGGCCTGCCGCACCAGACGCCGGACCGGGCGGCGCAGCTGGGAGGGCAGGCGGCGGACCAGCGCGCCCCCGCCGCGGCGGACCAGCGGATGCGCGGCCGCCTGCCACATCACCCGGCGGTGGGCCCCCGGTCCCGGCGGACGGCCGACCAGCAGCCGGAGCTGCCCGCCGGGACCCGTCCAGGCGGTGGTCGCGGCGCGCGGCGGAGAGCCCACGAGCGCCGGGGGCAGGGCCGGGGCGAAGCCGTTCGAGGCGGCGAACCTGGGCCGCCGCCCCACCCCCAGCAGCTGCCCGTAGGCCCACACCTCGTAGGTTCCGTCCCGCAGGCAGGGCTCCGTGGACAGCGTCCGCGGGTCGACGGCCGTCTCCCCGGACACGACCACCCGGTGCCGTCCGCCGCCGAGCGGTTCGGTGCGCGGGCTCATGTCGGCGTCGGGGAACCACCACAGGTCACGCCCGGTGTCGTGCACCAGCAGCTCGCCGCGCGCGTAGGCCAGCGGGTGCGGTACCTCCCAGTCCTCGGCGCCCTCGATGCCGTCGAGCAGTTCGGGGTCCATCAGCAGCCGCCCGTGCCGCTCCACCAGGGTCAGCGGCCGGCCGTCCGGACGGAGCATGCCGATGGTGGCGGAGACCAGCAGCCTGCCGTCCCGCCACCGCATGCCGTCCACCGTGACCTGCGGCCTCACCGCCCTGACCCGGCGCGCCAGTTCGACCAGGGAGTCCAGCCTGCCCTCCTCCAGCAGCGTCGCCCGGAGCCGGGTGAGGGCGGGCAGTCCTTCGCGCACGCCCGGCGGATAGCACTCGAGGGCCATCCCGCGCACCACGTCGAAGTGGCGCTCCAGGTCCGCGCCGGTGCGCTGCAGGACCCGCGGTTCGGTCACCGGCCTGAGCAGCTCCACGCGGTAGGAGCGGCGCAGCAGGAAGTCCTGGAGCGGACCCGGATCCGTGCCCTCCCTGATCGCCTCGACCACCGACCGGAGGTGGCCGTAGTACACCTCCGGCGTGGTCGCGCCCGCGCTGTTGTTGCCGCCGTCCTCGCGGCGGTTCCACACGTAGCAGGGATGCGAGCCGAGGATGGAGACCGTCCTCGCCCGCACGTAGGCGCGCGCCATGAAGAGCTGGTCCTCCAGCCGGACCCGGCCCTCGGGGAACTCGATGCCGTGTTCCAGCAGGAAGGCCCGCCGGAACATCTTGTGCGGCGTCAGGCTCTCCATCAGCGGCATGTCCTCCACGGAACAGCGCTCGACGTCGCGCTTGTAGAGGCTGTGCGGGCCCTGCATGGTGCCGATGGTGCGGCCCATCACGATGTCCGAGCCGTTGCGGACCGCCATGCGGTACAGCCGGTCCAGTGCGCCGGGCGTCAACTCGTCGTCCTGGTCGACGAACTGGACGTACTCGCCGCGCGCCTCGCGCACCCCGACGTTGCGCGGCCTGCCGGGCCAGCCGGAGTTCTCCTGGTGGATCACCCGGACGTGGGCGTACTTGGAGGCCAGCCGCTCCAGCCGCTCGGCCGACCCGTCGGTCGACCCGTCGTTCACGTAGACCACCTCGTAGGCATCGGGGCCGAGGCTCTGGTGGAGGAGGCTGGGGGCGGAGCGTTCGAGGTACGGCCCCGCGTTGTAGACGGGGACCACGACGCTGACCTTGATCATGTGATGTACATCCGGGGTGCTGGGAGCCTGGGGCGGCGTCATCGTAGGGCCGTTCCGGGCGAGTTGTCCGGTTCCCCCGGTGTGTCCTGGCGTGTCGGAAGCGGTCCGGACGCTCGCCGGAGGGCCGGTGATCTCGTTTGCCCGGGAGCGTCGGCGGGCCTACGGTGCGCCCCATGACCTCCGAGGAACCCTCCGCCGCACTGCTCGCCTACCGCCGCCTCGACGACGAGGTGTACCGCTGCTACGAACAGGGGCGCCTCGAGGACGGCATTTGCCTCCTGACCGCCCCGCCCGCCGAACTGCGGCCCTGGCGTGCGGAACTGGCTTACCTGCTCGCCTGCCTGCAAGGAGCCGCGGGGCGCCCCGGCGAGGCGCTGGAGACGCTGTGCGGAGCCCTCGCGGCGGGCGGCTGGTGGGACCCGGCCGTGCTGGAGGGGGAGGAGGACTTCGCGGAGGTCCGCCGGCTCCCCGGCTTCCCCCCGCTGCGGGAGGAAGCCGCGCGGCGCTGGGAGGAGGGGCGGCGGACCACCCGTGAGCACGACCTCCTGGTGCGGCCCGGCACGCCGTCCGTCCGCGGCGTCCTGCTGGCGCTGCACGGCGCCGAGGAGTCGGAGCGGGACGCGGTGCGTGCCTGGCGGCCCGCGCTGCGGGCCGGGTTCACGGTGCTCGCGGTGCGGTCGTCCTGGCGCACCTCGCCCAACTACCGCACCTGGCCGCGCGGTCCGCGGGCGTCGGAGGCCCTGGACGAGGTCGACGCCGCGGTGGCCGCGCACGCCGGCGAGCTGGAGGGCCGCCCGCTGTTCCTCGCCGGATTCTCGGCCGGGGGGAGGGTCGCGCTGCGGTGGGCGCTCTCCCGGGGGCGGGGCGCGGTCGCGGGCGTCGTCGCGGTGGCCCCCGCGATCTCGCTGG
>NZ_LWCC02000080.1 GCF_001642695.1 Streptomyces chilikensis | reverse complement strand
CCCGCGTTGCGGCCCGCCCCCGCCGGGGCGAGCATGGCGGCAAGGTGCCCCGCCGCCGGAAGGACCCCGCGTGCGCAGACCCCGCCGCAAGGCCACCGCCGTGACCGCCGCGCTCACCGCCGCCCTCCTCCTCGGCGCCGCCGCCCCGGGCCCCGGCCCCGGCCCCGGAGGTGACGTGCCGGGCGGCGGCGCACCGCGAGGCAGCGCCCCGGGGGACGACGACCGGGGCGGCAGCGACCCCGCGTCCGCCGCCACCGCCCTGGCCGCGCGCCTGGTGACCCGCGCCGACGCGCACGACGCCCACCGCCACCTCGCCGCCTTCCAGCGCATCGCCGACGCCCACGGCGGGCACCGCGCCGCCGGCACCCCCGGCGGGGACGCCTCCGCCGCCTACGTCCGGCACGCCCTCCGCCGGGCCGGCTACCGGGTCACCTCGACCCCCTTCGCGTTCACCTACACCGAGACGCTCGCCGAGAAGCTGGCCGTCACCGCCCCCGGCGGACCCGCCCGCGACCTCGGCGTCTCACTGATGACCTACACCGTCTCCACCCCCGAGGGCGGCCTCACCGCGCCCCTCGCCGCGCTGCCCGCGGAGGGCGACGCGACCCCCGGCTGCGAGCCGTCCGACTACGCCCCGCACGAGGTGCGGGGCAAGGTCGTCGTGATCCCCCGCGGCGCGTGCTCGTTCGCCGAGAAGCAGAGGGCCGCGGCCGGCGCCGGAGCCGTCGCCGCACTGATCGCCAACACCGCCGAGGGCCCCCTGCGCGGCACCCTCGGCGACCCCTCCGCGGCCGCCGTCCCGACCGGCGGGGTCACCCGCGAGGACGGCCGCGCCCTGGCCGAGGCGGTCCGGAGGGCGGGGGACGCCGGCGACGTCACCGTCACCCTCGACCTGCGCGAGCGCCGCGAACGGCGCACCACCCACAACGTGACCGCCGAGACCCGCGGCGGCGACCCCTCCCGCACGGTGGTGCTCGGCGCCCACCTGGACTCCGTCCCCGAGGGCCCCGGCATCAACGACAACGGCTCCGGCTCGGCCGGCCTCCTGGAGGTCGCCCTGGAGCTGGCGCGGGCCGAGCACCGCCCCGCCCAGCGGGTGCGCTTCGCCTGGTGGTCCGCCGAGGAGTTCGGCCTGCTCGGCTCCACCGCCTACGTGAACGGCCTGTCCGCCGACCGGCGGAGGGACATCCGGCTCTACCTGAACTTCGACATGATCGCCTCGCCCAACCACGCGCTGTTCGTCTACGACGGCGACGACTCCGACGGCGTCGGCGCGGGCCCCGGTCCCGCCGGGTCCGCCCAGCTGGAACGGCAGATCACCGGCTTCCTCGACCGCCGCGGGCTGCCCCACCTCGGCACCGACTTCACCGGCCGGTCCGACTACGGCCCGTTCGTCGAGGCCGGCATCCCCTCCGGCGGAGCCTTCACCGGCGCGGAGGGGATCAAGACGCGGGAGGAGGCCGCCCTCTTCGGCGGCGAGGCGGGCAAGGCGTACGACCCGTGCTACCACCAGGCCTGCGACACCCTGGACAACATCTCCAGGGCCGCCCTCGACGTCAACATCGACGTCATCGCCCATGCCGCCGGCACCTACGCGCACGACCTGTCGCCCCTGACCGCCCCCGCCCCGGCGGCCGCCCCCGCCGCCGCGGCGGCGACCGGCGGGAACCTCCGCCCGGGGCACGCGGGCGTCGACCGCTGACCCGGCGCCGCGCGGGGCGCCGGCCCGGCGCGGGACGGCAGATCAGCCCAGCGCCAGCGCCTGCACCCGGTCCAGCGCCCC
>NZ_LWCC02000008.1 GCF_001642695.1 Streptomyces chilikensis | reverse complement strand
CCGCCAACACCCACCTCGACGCCCTCGCCCAGCACCGCCACGCCCACGACCTGCCCGCCACCTCCATCGCCTGGGGCCCCTGGGCCGAGGGCGGAATGGCGGACGAAGAGATGGCGGCGGAACTGGACCGGCGGGGTCTCCCGGCGATGGCACCCGACGTCGCGGTCGCGGTCGTCGGCCGGTCCCTGGCTCTCGGGGAAACCTGCGTCACGGTGGCGGATGTGGACTGGGCGCGGTTCGTCCCGCCCTTCACCGCCCTGCGCCCCAGCCCGCTCCTCGCCGACCTGGCGAAGAGCGAGGGTGTGCTCGTGGAGAGCAGCGCCCCCGAGGCGTCCGGTGCCGAGTCGGTCCTCCGTGGTCGTCTCTCCGGTCTGACCGGCGCGGAGCAGCTGAGGCTGCTTCTGGCCACGGTCCGGGAGCAGGCAGCCATGGTTCTGGGCCACAACGGTGCCGGAGCGATCGGCGAAACCGTCACCTTCCGCGAGCTGGGCTTCGACTCGCTCACGGCGGTCGAGTTCCGCAACGCCCTGGCGACCGCGACCGGGCTCTCGCTGCCCGCGACCCTCGTCTTCGACTACCCGAGTCCGGCCGTGCTGGCCGAGTACCTGCGCGACGAGATCGTGGGCGCCCAGGACCAGGACCGGGCGTCTCACGCGTCGGTCACCGGTACCGGTGGCGAGGACGACCCCGTCGCCATCGTCGGCATGAGCTGCCGTTACCCGGGCGGGGTCGCCTCTCCGGAGGAACTGTGGAGTCTGCTCATGGCAGGCGCGGACGCGGTCTCCGGGTTCCCGGTGGATCGCGGCTGGGACCTGGAGCGGCTGTACGACCCGACGCGTGAGCGTGAGGGGACCTGCTACGTCGACCAGGGCGGCTTCCTGCACGACGCAGGTGAGTTCGACCCGCTCTTCTTCGGCATTTCGCCCCGCGAGGCCCTGGCCATGGACCCGCAGCAGCGGCTGCTGCTGGAGACCTCCTGGGAGGCGTTCGAGCGGTCGGGCATCGACCCGGCGTCGGTGCGGGGCACCCGGACGGGCGTCTTCGCCGGCACCACGTGGAAGGTGCGGGGCACGGTGCTGATCACCGGTGGTACCGGTGGTCTGGGGGCCCGGGTCGCCCGGTGGGCGGCAGCCAACGGCGCCGACCACGTCGTCCTGACCAGCCGCCGCGGCCCCGACGCACCCGGCGCGGCCGAACTGTGCTCCACGATCGAGGAACTCGGCGCTAAAGCCACCGTCGTGGCCTGCGACGCCACCGACCGTGAGGCACTGGCCGCACTCGCCCGCACCCTGGAGGCCGACGACACCCCGGTCCGCGCGGTCGTCCACACCGCAGGTGTCGGACAGGCCACCCCCCTCGCCTCCACCACCCCCACCGACCTCGCCGAGGTGATGCACGCCAAGGTGACCGGCGCGGCCAACCTGCACGCCGTGTTCGCCGACGCCGACCTCGACGCCTTCGTCCTCTTCTCCTCCATCGCCGCCACCTGGGGCAGCGGCGGCCAGGCCGCCTACGCCGCCGCCAACACCCACCTCGACGCCCTCGCCCAGCACCGCCACGCCCACGACCTGCCCGCCACCTCCATC
>NZ_LWCC02000079.1 GCF_001642695.1 Streptomyces chilikensis | reverse complement strand
CGGCAGGGCCCGCGGCACCGGCGCCGCCCGAGTGGCCGTCGGTGCCGGCGCCGCCGGGGTCCCCGCCGGACCGCGGGCCGCCGGCGGTCACGTACCGCGGCCCGCCGGACGGCGCCTCGTCCCCCCTCCGCTCCGGCCGCGCGGCCAGCCGCAGGCACCCCTCCCCGTCCGGGGTCACCGGCGCCGGGACCACGGAGGCCGGCAGGGTGAGCCGGAGCGTGGACTCGCCGACCCGCAGCAGGGCGCCCGGCGCCAGCGGAACCGCGTCGGCGGCCACCTCGCGGCCGTCGATGCGGGTGCCGTTGGTGGAGTGGAGGTCGGCCACGGTCACCGAGCCGTCCGGGGCCACGGTGACCTCGCAGTGCAGGCGGGAGACGTCCGGATCGTCGAGCGGGATCTCGGCGTCGGCGGAGCGGCCGATCCTGATCCGGCCGCCGTGCAGCAGGTGGACGCCGCCCGCGTCGGGCCCCGCGACCACGTGCAGCTCGGCGACCGCGGCCGGCCCGATGCCGTCCGCCGAGCCGGGGTGGTCCTCCGGGTCGGCGGGCGCGCCCACCGACAGCACCGCGCCGTCCACCAGGGGCGGCTCGCCCAGCACCCTGTGCTGCGGGTCGAGCCGCTCGGCCCCGGCGTGGAGGTCGGCGCCGCCCCCGTCCCCGCCGGACACCGCCGCGGCGAGGTCCGCCGCCACGGCCGCCAGCGGGGTGCCGGCGGGGGCGGTGACCAGCACGTCACGGCTCGCGGCGGCGGGCGGGGTCAGCGGGTCTACGACGGTCAGCCGGATCTGCATCGCCGTCAGCGGTCCCTTCCGCTCGGGCGCCCGGGGCAGCGGTCGACGCGCCTCACGGTCCCCCCACCGCGCCGTCCCCACCGCACACCCACGAGCACGTCGGCCTGTAGCTGTAGCAGGGTGCATCCTCGCACCCGACACACGGGGCGCGCCCCTCGGCCGCCCTCAAATGATCTTGATTGGTCACCTCTGCCCGGGAAAGTGGCCCATTCGAATCTCCTTTGTGACCGATACCGCTCCTCCGCGGAAACCATGCGACCGGGTTGCACGTCTTTTCTTCGGGGACCCGGCGCGGAGCCGGTGCGGACCAGGTCATGGCACCGCCACCGGCGTCCGCCGCGGCCCCGCCGCGGACCGCCGTCGCGGACCGTGGCCGGACCGGGACGGTTCCGGGGCCGCGGACGACCGCCGCCACCGGCCCCCACGGCACTACAGTGGGCGGGACCGGCCGTCAGCGCCGGTGCGAGTGATCACGACCAGCAGGGAGCGCATGACGTGCGGCCGGTAGGCAGCAAGTACCTGCTCGAGGAGCCGATCGGACGCGGCGCCACGGGCACCGTCTGGCGAGCCCGCCAGCGGGAGACGGCGGGGGCCGAGGCCGCCGTCGCCGGACAGCCCGGTGAGACCGTCGCCATCAAGGTCCTCAAGGAGGAGCTGGCGAACGACCCGGACGTGGTGATGCGGTTCCTCCGCGAGCGCTCCGTCCTGCTCCGGCTCACCCATGACAACATCGTCCGGGTCCGCGACCTGGTCGTCGAGGGCGACCTGCTCGCCCTGGTGATGGACCTGATCGAGGGCCCCGACCTGCACGGCTACCTGCGGGAGAACGGCCCCTTCAGCCCGGTCGCCGCCTCGCTGCTCACCGCGCAGATCGCCGACGCGCTGGCCGCCAGCCACGCCGACGGCGTGGTGCACCGCGACCTCAAGCCCGCCAACGTCCTGCTGCGGCAGACCGGCGGCGAGCTGCACCCGATGCTCACCGACTTCGGCATCGCCCGCCTCGCCGACTCCCCGGGGCTGACCCGCACCAGCGAGTTCGTCGGCACGCCGTCCTACGTGGCCCCGGAGTCCGCCGAGGGCCGCCCGCAGACCTCCGCCGTGGACATCTACGGCGCCGGCATCCTGCTCTACGAGCTGCTCACCGGCCGCCCGCCGTTCGCCGGCGGCAGCGCGCTGGAGGTGCTGCAGCAGCACCTGAACGCCGAGCCGCGCCGCCCCTCCACGCTGCCCGAGCCGCTGTGGACGGTCATCGAGCGCTGCCTGCGCAAGAACCCCGACGAGCGCCCCAGCGCCGTCAGCCTGGCCCGCGCGCTGCGCGTGGTCGCCGACGGCGTGGGACTGCGGGCGAGCTCCGCGCAGATCGTCGCCGCCGAGAACGTCGGCGCGCTGCTCGCCCCCGACCCGGCCCCCGCGCCGGTGCCGGGCCCGCCGCAGCCCGCCGGGGCGTCCGAGCCGACCCAGGTCCTCCCGCAGGGCCAGGGCGGCCAGGGCTACGGGCAGGACCACGGCCAGGGCGGCTCCTACGACCCCAACGCGGCCACCTCGGTGATGCGGCACCAGCCGGGCGGCCAGGGCGGTCCCGGCGACGCCGACCCCACCCAGGTCATGCCGCCGCAGGGCCAGGGCGGCCCGGACCAGCCGCACCCCTGGCAGACCCAGCTCAGCGCCGCGCGCGAGCGCAACGAGCAGACCCAGGTCCAGAACTACGTCGACCCCGACCAGGACCCGCTGCGCCGCCGCCGGCCGCAGCGGCAGGTCGCCCCGCGCCCGCAGCAGCCGCCGCGCGCCCAGCAGCAACAGCAGCAGTACGGCTACCCGCAGCAGGGCCGGCAGCAGCAGCCGGTGCAGCGGCCCGCGCCGCGGCCGGTCCAGCGGCCGGTGCAGCGTCCCGTCCAGCCGCCGCCGCAGCACTACGCGCCCCCGCAGCCGCCGCCGGCCGCGCCGCGTGAGCGGCGGCGCAGCGCCAACCCGGTCCGCATCCCCGGTCTGGGCTGCCTCAAGGGCTGCCTGATCGTGGTCCTGGTCTTCTTCGTGGCCGGCTGGATGGTCTGGGAGCTCTCCCCGCTCCAGGAGTGGATCGGCACCACCAAGGGCTGGTGGGAGCAGCTGACCACCTGGATCGGCGACATCTCCGACTGGATCACCAGCATCGGCGACACCGCCCAGGACGTGCAGAACTCCGTCGAGGACGTGAAGGACACGGTGCCGACCGAGCTGCCGTAGGGCGGCGCCGCGGCACCGCGGGGCGGTGCCGCGGCGGGTGCGTGGCGGGTGAATTCACCGGCTGTTGCGGGGGAGGCCTCCGCGGGCGCGTAGGTTTGGGCCAACACGCGTTCACAGGAGCTCTCTTGGCACGGAAGATCGGCAGCCGGTACACCGCCCACCAGATCCTCGGACGGGGCAGCGCCGGCACGGTGTGGCTCGGCGAGGGGCCCGAGGGGCCCGTGGCGATCAAGCTGCTGCGGGAGGACCTGTCCTCCGACGAGGACCTGGTCGGCCGGTTCGTCGGCGAGCGGACCGCGCTGCTCGGACTGGAGCACCCCCGGATCGTCTCGGTGCGCGACCTGGTGGTCGACGGCAACGTCCTCGCCCTCGTGATGGACCTGGTGCGCGGCACCGACCTGCGCACCCGGCTGGAGCGCGAGCGCCGCCTGGCGCCCGAGGCGGCGGTCGCCGTCGTCGCGGACGTCGCGGACGCGCTGGCGGCGGCGCACGCGGCCGGGGTGGTGCACCGGGACGTCAAGCCGGAGAACGTCCTGCTCGACATGGACGGCCCGCTCGGCCCCGGCAACTCCCACCCGGCGCTGCTCACCGACTTCGGGGTCGCCAAGCTCATCGACGCGCCGCGGCGCAGCCGGGCCACCAGGATCATCGGAACACCGGACTACCTCGCCCCCGAGATCGTCGAGGGGCTGCCGCCGCGCGCCTCGGTCGACATCTACGCGCTGGCCACGGTGCTGTACGAGCTGCTGGCCGGGTTCACGCCGTTCGGCGGCGGCCACCCCGGGGCGGTGCTGCGGCGGCACGTGACCGAGACGGTGGTGCCGCTGCCGGGGATTCCCGAGGAGCTGTGGCGGCTGATCGCCCAGTGCCTGTCCAAGGCGCCGGCCTCACGGCTGAGGGCCGCCGAGCTGGCGGAGCGGCTGCGGGAGGTGCTGCCGCTGCTGGCGGGGATGCCGGCGCTGGACGTCGAGGACGTGGAGCCGGAGGAGGAGCCCGAGCCCCCGGCCGCCGTCCCGGACGGCGCCGACGAGGCGCGGCCGCCCGCGTCCGCGGCGCGGCGCGGGGTGGTCCCGCTGGTGCGGGGGTCGCGGCCGGACTCGAACCGGGACACCCACACGTCCATGCGGGTGCCGGAGCCGGACGAGCTGGCGGGCGGCGCGCTGGGCACCGCCCGGGCCCCCCGGGCGGCGGGCGCCCGCCG
>NZ_LWCC02000078.1 GCF_001642695.1 Streptomyces chilikensis | reverse complement strand
ACACCAGCGGCGCACCCGCCGCGATCGCCATGTCCATGATCTTGTGGATCTTCGTCGCGTGCGCCTCCCCCAACGCACCACCGAAGATCCGGAAGTCGTGGGCGTAGACGAACACCGTCCGCCCCTCGACCGTCCCCCACCCCGTCACCACACCATCGGTGTACGGCCGCCTGTCCTCCAGCCCGAACCCACTGGCCCGATGCCGCCGCAACTGCTCCACCTCACGGAACGAACCCGCATCGAGCAACAACTCGATCCGCTCCCGCGCCGTCAACTTCCCCTTGGCATGCTGCGCCGCGGTCGCCTTCCCGCTCGGCCCGGCCAGGGCCTGGGCGCGGATCGCGTGCAGCTCCGCCGTGCGTGCGCCCGGTCCCGCGGTGTCCGGCCCTGAGCGGTCCGGCCCTGACCGGGCGGGGGCGGTGGTCGTCGCCATGTCGGTTCCCTCCTGGGGCGAGGCCGAGTAGGTCCCGCCCCGGATCCGTAACAGGGATCGTAACAAACCGCGCGTGCGGTTTGTACGTGTGAAGCGTCTTTTCCTCGTCGGGGTGCCCTCAGCGCCAGCTGCCGGGCGCCTCGTAGTCCGTCCGCCGCTCCCACCAGCCGGACGCGGTCCGTGGCCGGATCTCTGCGGTCGGGCCGGCCTTCCGGGGCAGCGACAGCAACACGGCGGTGAGCGCGGCGAGTTCTTCCTCGCTGGCCCGCCCCCTTTCCACCCGGAGGACGGGCCCCCGGGCGTCGTTCGTCGGTTGACCGTCCATCGGCATGCGGCGACCCCCTCGGTGTCGTGATGTGGTCCACCGGACACCGTCGGATGAGCCGCTCGAGGATCGCTATGGGTCCACTGGAGGTGTGGTGGGGGCGGGTCGGCCCTTCCTTCCCCGCCGTGGAGGGGCCTGCGGCGGGCGGGAGCGCCCGGAGGTGCGGGTGGAAGCCCCAACTCCCGGGCGGAGCAGCGTTGGTGGGCCGCTCCGGCCGCTGGAGGGCCGCCGAAGGAATGGTCGCTTCCAGTTCTTGTACGACTTAAGGAGGGCTGGTGATGGAAATGAAACCGGGTGGTCTGTATCTTTACGAGGACCGGGGGAGCTCCTCCCCTCGCATTCAGGCCACTCACACCTGGGGTAACCATGTCTGCGAGCACGATCCGCATTGCCCGCCGCCGCGTCCTGGAGCGTCACCACGGGATGCCGGTGCTCAGGACGGAGAACGTTCAGCGGTTCCAGGGGCTGACCGCCACGGTTCCCAAGGAACTCGTCCACCGCGCCGGTGTCGCCGAGGTGATGCTGACCGGCTGGAACCGGATCGGTGAGGACCGCTTCTCCCTGACGGCCCAGTGGCCGCGCAGCCACAGCTTCTTCACCAGCGTCCAGGGCTGCCACGATCCCCTCCTCGCCGCCGAGACCGTGCGGCAGGCCGGCATCCTCCTGGCCCACACGGAGTACCACGTCCCGCTCGGCCACCACTTCCTGGTGCACGACCTGGACGTCTCCGTCCGCCCGGAGCACATGCGCGTCGGCCAGGCGCCGGCTTCGCTGCAACTGGACGTCAGATGCTCGGAGGTCAGACGCCGCGGCCGTGCGCTGACGGGACTCCGCATCCACGTGGAGATACGTCGCGACGGCCGCCTCGTCGCCACCGGCGGCGGTTCGCTGACCTGTGTGGCCCCCCTCGTCTACCGGCGGCTCCGGGCCGACCACCTCAGCGATGACGGCCCGTCGAAGGTGCTCCGGCTGACCGCGCCGGTCCCTCCGCAGATGGTCGGGCGGATCTCCCCCACCGACGTGGTCCTCTCCCCCCTGGGGGCCGACGACCGCTGGCAGCTGAGGGTGGACACCAACCACCCGGTGCTGTTCGAGCACGCGAACGACCACGTGCCCGGCATGGTGCTGATGGAGGCCGCGCGTCAGGCGGCCACCGCGTTCCTCGGCCGGCCCGACCTGCCGCTCGAGGTCGCCTGCCGCTTCGACCGGTACGCCGAACTGGACGCGCCGTGCATCGTCGAGGCCGCGCCGGAGCACACCGGGCCGGGTGCGAGCGCCGTGCGGGTGACCGCCACGCAGAACGGTGCGCGGGTGTTCTCCTCCACCGTGACGCTGGCCCATCCCTTCCCGGTGCAGCGCACCGCTTCCTGAGCGCGCCCCTCCCCGGGCGTCCCGCTCCCTCACGGACGTGCCGCTCCTCCTCCCCGGGCTCCGCCAAGGCGGCGCGGAAACGGCCGAGGGCCCGCCCTGGGGGCGGACCCTGCGGTCTCGCGCCGGGCCGGCCCTCGCGCCGGCGCCCCACCGGGCGTCGGCACGACCGCGTTCGCGGCGGGCCGGAGGTTCCGTTCAGACGCCGCCGGCGTTGTCGTCGGCGTTGCGGTTGACGTTGACGTTGACGTTGTTGTTGTTCGCGTTCACGTTCGAAGTCATCCGGTTCCCCTGTCGTGAGCGGTGCCCTGTGTCGTGCGGGACCGCGGACCGGGCCTCCGGCGACTTCCCCGAGTTCCTGGTCCGCGCTCGTGAAATTAGCCAGGGATCATCGAGTTCCGGTCGAGTGTTCCTCGTGCGGCGGTGGACTCCCGCGGGAGGTCAGGGGGCGGGACGAAGGCGGTGAGATGGTCGCGCGCCCAGTCCTGGAACGTCCGGGCCCCGTGGCCCGTCACCGTCCGCACGGTGTCCTCCACCCTCGCCTTCGCCCCGTCGCGCCCCCGGTCGGCGCTCTCCAGCAGCGCCTCGGCGACCGGGGCGGGATGACGTCGGCGCAGTGCCGCGCGTGCCTGGTCCCGGCTCAGCTCCTCGAAACGCAGTGGCCGGCCCAGCAGGCGGCCCAGCACCCGCGTCTGCTCGGCCGCGCTGATCGCCTCCGGCCCCGTCAGCGTGTAGGAGCTCCCGCCGTGCCCCTCCTCCGTGAGGGCCCGGACGGCCACCTCCGCCACGTCGCGGGGGTCCACGCACGAGGTGACCGCCGTTCCGTGGAGCGCGCGCACCACCTGCTCGGCGCGCACCGACCCCGCCCAGCCGAGGGCGTTGGACATGAAGGCGCGCGGACGCAGCAGCGTCCACTCCAGCCCGGACGTCCGCAGGGCCTCCTCGCAGGACCGCTGCCATCGCGTGACGAGGTCCTGCGCGTCTTGGTCGAGGACGGCGGCCGCCGACAGCTTCACCACGTGCCGCACCCCCGCCTCGCCGGCGGCCCTCAGGAAGCGGGCGTCGTCGTCGCCCTGCACGCCGTTGGTGACGAGGAACGCACGCCGCACCCCCCTGAGGGCGGCGGCGAGGGACCGCGGGTCGCGGTGGTCGCCCCGCACGGCCTCCACCGCGTGTCCCGCGGCGGTCACCCGTGCGGGATCCCTCGACATGGCCCGGACCTCGGCCCCGGCGGGAAGCCGCCTCAGCACCTCCGACCCGACCGTGCCGGTGGCACCGGTCACCAGGATCATCCGTTCTCCCTCCCGGCGGCCGGCCGGGCCCGCGTCCCGTGCCCGAGGAAATTTCAGGTCAAGGGCGGGGCGCTCGACCGACCGCGAACTGTAAGATACAAACTGGACGGTTTTTTTAGGGTGGCCCGGACCGACGGGCGGAAGGCGGGCCCACGTGGTCAAGCAGGACCGAGCGATTCGTACGCGGAAGATGATCCTCGAGTCGGCGGCGCGAGTCTTCGAGGAGCGCGGCTACAAGGCCGCGACCATCAACGAGATCCTCACGGCGGCGGGTGTCACCAAGGGAGCGCTCTACTTCCATTTCCCCTCCAAGGAGGCCCTGGCCGACGGGATCATGCACGCGCAGAACCAGTGGCGCGCCGTCCCCGAGCGTGCCTGCCGGGTCCAGCAGCTCGTCGACACCATCGCCGTGCACGCCTACCGTCTGCAGAGCGACCCGATGGTGCGGGCGGGTGTGCGGCTGACCCTCGACCAGCAGGCCGGAGGGCTCGACCGCAGCGGTCCCTTCGACCACTGGCGGCTCGTGGGCACCGAACTGCTGGAGAAGGCCGGCGCCCAGAACGAGCTGCTGCCGCACGTCGACTTCGTCGAGACCGCCGACGTCCTGGTCGGCAGCTTCGCCGGGATACAGGCCATGTCGCAGGCGCTCAGCGACTACCAGGACCTGCCGGGCCGGGTCAGTTCCCTCGTCCGTCACATCCTGCCGAGTGTCGTGGTGCCGTCCGTCCTGGCGGCCGTCGACCTGTCGGAGGGCCGGGGGGCCGCCGTCCACGCCGAACTGCTGGAGGACCCGGTGGACTTCCTGTGACGGCCGCCTGGGCCGCTCACACCGCCACCGCCTCCCCGAGACCGGCCAGGTCGACCACCGGCGGCCCGCCGTCGCCGCCGTCGGGAGCGGCCCAAGCGATGTAGCCGTCCGGGCGCACCAGCAACGCCGTGCACGGGACGCCGGGAACCGCTTCGGCGCGGACCACGCTCACCACCTCCTTCCACCGCGGTGGCAGCGTCACGTCCCCGTACCCCCCTTCCCCCAGGAGCAGCAGCAGGGGCCTGCCCTCGCGGAGCAGGGTGATCACGTCGGTGGGACCCGCGGGGGTGCGGAGGGCGGCGTTGTAGAGGAACGTTCCTTCCCAGGCGGACGCCGTCACCGGGTGGTGCGACGGCAGCCGGGTGTCCTGGGCGCTCACCCGCGCGGCCAGGGCGGCGCAACCACCGGCCGTGCGGTCCAGCAGCAGTTCCGAGAAGAGGGCGCGCACCGGGTCGAGTCCGGCGTCGGGGCGCATGAGGGCCAGTTGGGCGCGGGTGTTGTCGATGACCTGCTGTGCGGCGGGTCTTCGCTCCCGCTCGTAGGTGTCGAGCAGTCCCTCGCAGGCCGGGCCGCGGACCGCGTAGGCCAGCTTCCAGCCCAGGTTGACGGCGTCGAGCACTCCCGTGCTGAGCCCTTGCCCGCCGATGGGGAAGTGCAGGTGGGCGGCGTCACCGGCGAGCAGGACCCGGCCGGCGCGGTAGGAACGGGCGAGCAGGGAGAAGTCGCTGAACCGGCTGAGCCAGCGGGGCTGTTCCATCGGGACGTCCTCGCCGAGGATCCAGGACACCTCCCGGCCCAGCTCCTCCAGCGTGGGCGTCTCGTGCCGCGCGGGATGGGGGCCCGAGCAGTTGAGCGTCCGCAGCCGCGTCCTGCCGCCGGGGGCGTCCTTCACCACGATCCACCCGCGGTCGGTCCGGTGCCAGCCGGGCCGCAGGGCGGACCGCGTGGCCAGGGTGACGTCGCCCGCCAGTGCGGACACCGTCGCCGGGCTGGTGTCGGCCTCGATCCCGGCGAGCCGGCGGACACTGCTGCGGGAGCCGTCCGCCCCCACCACGTACTCGGCCGAGCAGGTCACCGGGCCGTCGGGCCCCTCGGCGGTCAGGTGCACCCGCTCGCCCGTCTGCCGCAGGCCGGTGACCCGGTGCCCGCGCAGGATGCGCGCTCCGGCGGCCTCGGCACGCCGCTCGAGGTGCCGCTCCAGCTCGTCCTGGGCGCACTTGAGGATCGGCTCGGGTTCCGTGGCCGGCGCGGAGACGGTCAGTCCGGGGATCCCCGCGAAGTGGAACGGCATGGTGACCGTTCCGGGGCTGTCGGCGCAGACGCTCGTGACCAGCCCGTCCAGGTGCCCGCGCCGCACGAGGCTCTGCACCGCCCGGGCGTGCAGCGTCGTCGCCTTCGGCCGCTCCGAGACCGCCGTCCGCAGCTCCACGACGACCGTGCCGACCCCCTCCCGTGCCAGTTCGCAGGCGAGCAGCAGACCCACCGGTCCCCCGCCCACCACGGCAACCTGCCCCCATACGTCCCGCGGCATCGACCCGGCCCCCCTGGCCGCGCGGCCGGCAGGCAAGGCCGGCGCGCACTCGTCGGTATGACGTTGTCCCCGCGCGGAAATATACCGGTCGACCGGTTCTTTGGCAGTAGTCCGGCGGCCCGCTTCCCGCCTGTTCACACGGCGGTCCCCGGGAGGACGGCACGCAGGGTCCCGGGGAACGGCGGGAGAACGCCGGGGGGCGCCGACCCGGTGTCCCTGACCGGGGAGGTGTCCGCCGCGTGGCTCGCCGCGCAAGGGGTGGTGCGCCTTCCGGCTGCGGCACGCCCTCACCGGCCGCCGCCGCAAGGCCAACGCCACCACCGCGAAGACGGCGGCGGAGATGCCGGTGTCGCGGGAGGAGACGATCGCCACCGCGATCGAGGCGGTCTGGCGTGAGCACATCGCCGACGGGGCCCGGCCCGGTGCCGGACACCGGCTGTCGCGCATCGGCGTCGCCGCCGACGGCACCTACTGGCTCGCCGAGATCCTCACGGACGGACGGATCACCGCCCCGGGCCTCGACAAGCATATCTCCGCCGCCTACCAGGCACCCCGGGTCACCCTCACGCCCGGCGACCACGCCGGGCACGCCCGGCTGCGCGTCGACATGGTCCTCCAGCACGCCGTCGTCGAGGCGCCGTCCCTGGAAGGGCTGGAGGCGATGCGGCGGCGGCCGGCGGTGCAGCGCCTGCTGCCGGACAGCACCGTGAGCGGCACCACCGACGAGTGGGGCCAGGTCCTCACGGTGGAGATGCCGGAGAGCGAGGCGGTCCCCGAGACCATCGACCTGCGCAAGCTCGCCCGCGCGGTCGGCGCGAAGGACATGACGCACATCTCGTGGGAGCCCCGGCAGGATGCCGGAGGCGGCATCCTGCGCGTCTTCGAACGCCACCCCCTGCGCTCCCGCCTGGAGATGCCCGAGGACGCCGTCATGCGCGAGGGGTGGGTGCCCGTCGGCGTCACCGCCACCGGCGCCACCGAATACGTCCAGCTCCACGACGGAGCCTCCGCCCGCCACCTGTTCGTCGCCGGATCCTCCGGCGCCGGCAAGTCCGTCGCCCTGGACGCCGTCATGCGCTCCGCCCACCGCGGCGGCATGGGCGTCCTCTACGGCGACGGCAAGGGCGGCTCCTCCGACTACGCCTCCCGCCTCGCCGCCTGGCGCTCCGAAGGCGGAGCCCAGGAGGCCATGCAGGCGCTCCGCGTCGGCTACGCCCTGATGCAGCACCGGCAGCAGAGCGGCCGGTGGGTCCCGGGACACAGCGGGCCGCGCATGCTGCTGATGGTCGACGAGATCAACGAGATCGACCCCACCGACCCGGAGGCGAAGTTCCTCGTGTGGCGGATCGCCAAGAACGCCCGCGCGCTCGGCATCTCCTTCATCCTGGCCGGACAGTCCATCTCCGGCGACATGGTGCCCGGCGGCGTGGCGGCACGCGACCAGGTGATCGGCAACGGCGGCGCACTGCTGTTCCGCACATCCGCCGTGCAGAAGGCGGTCGCCGGCGGATCATCCATCGCCGGCGTCGACCCCGAGAAGATCCCCCAGCACTGGCCCGACACCACCACCGACCCCACCCAGCGGGAGTCGACCGCGGGTCTCCACTACGCCACCGCAGGCGGCACGGCCGTCCAGTCCAAGACCTACGCCCCACCCGTCGACACCAGGAGCATGACGCCCGGGCAGTTCGAGCAGTGGCTGTCCGGCTACCTCGGCGACGCCGACCCGCTCCAGACGGACGCCATCCAGCGCCTGGCCGCCGAATGGCCCGGCTGGGCCCGCCGCGAGGAGATCGCGAACACCCCCGTCGACCCCAAGGCCGAACGCGGCGACACCGCGAAGAGCACCCCGGTCTCCGGCGAGGTGCTCACCGGCATGACGCAGCGACCGCGGCCAGCCGTGGCGCACACCACCGACCGGCAGAAGGTCCTCGACGCGGTCCGCAGCATCCTCACCGACGGGCCCACCCGCGGCCGCTCCCCGCTCGAACTCGTCACCCCCAAGGAGGTCCTGGAAGCCACCGGCCTCGAGCGCGGGGCCGTCGACCGCGAGCTGCGCCGAGCCGTCGACGCCGGCCAGCTCACCAACCCCGAGCGAGGCCGCTACGGGACGCCGGACCCGCAGTGACCGACGAGCCAGCTGCACCGGCACCACTCAGCCCCGGACCCCGCGTGATGCCGCCGGATCGGATCCGGCCCGGGGCACACACCACTACTCGACCATCGAACGAGAGCACCGAACCGCGATGACGCTCGTCCGACGATCGATCCCTGGGCGTAGCAGGGCCCACGACAAGCGGTTGGGGCGCCGGATCTATCCGCCGACCGGTCGGGAAGACCTGGTTCCCATAACGTTCGTGTCCATCGACTCACCGATGATGATCCAACCCCGACAAGGTCCGCGGCCTCCTGATGCCGCTCCTGCTCTGAGTTGTACGTCGATGAGCTGCTGCTCGGATAGACCGGCGGACACGGCATCTCCGTCGTCTGCCGCTACAGCCAGGACTCGATACTGCCCGGGGCCTCTGGCTCATTGCGGGTCCCTGACCGACCAGTACCCCTCAATCCTGCCTGGCCACCGGCAGGGCTTTATTTCATGTCCGGGCCAGTGAGCAAGCGACCCGTCAACGGCGATCGGCAAGAATGAGCCAGATTGAAAAAGAGTTGTGGCTTTCAGCGCCACCCCAAAACGGATAAATGATCATGCGGGCGCAGAGATCGTCCTTTTTGTTCCGCCAGAGGGAAGGGGAACTGGCCGATTTATTTTTTGCGATTTATCTGCAAGTCGATCACCCGTTTGGCGTTGTGCATATGTCGGGTAGGTAGGCCGTCGGTACTTGTGATCTACCTGGAGGCATGCATGAAGGCAATAGCCCGCACCGCGATAACTGCGGCTGTAGCGATGGCGAGCATGGGCCTCGCGGCTGTGCCGGCTGGCGCGGCCGAGGATGTCCCGTCACTGAAGAAGGTCAGCGTCGTCAAGGACGGCGCCAAGGAAACCATCACGTACGACAACGGCTCCACCTTCACGTCCGTCCCGACTGCGGAGTACGGGGCCTACGGCGCGCTGGCCGGGTCGTTTAACTGGACAGCGGACTTCCAGATCGGCTTCGAGTCCCGCACATACACCGCGGTGAACTCAGGCACGCACAAGGTGAAAGTCAACGCCATCCAGAACACCAGTGGTCAGTCCCCGGCGAACTGCACCTCAAGTCAGTCTGTGCAGGTGACTCTCTACAGAGAGGACTTCCCCACGGACACCAGCCTCGGAACCAAGACCTTGCCGTGCTCCGGCGGCACGGCAAGCTGGTCAGGTGCGCCGGCGGACACCTACTACTTCTACGTCCGAGTGACGGGCAACTACGACAGTAATGACCTGACTAGTCGTCGGGCCACCGGTACAACGACCTACCCGTAACCCCCATGCGTGCTGGCGGCCCCCTTTGTCTTGGGGGCCGCCAGCACGTGTATCAAGACGCAGCGGAGACCGCAGATGCGGTTTCACCGGAGGATCGGCGCGAGAGCCACCAGGGGCGGGTGCTGAGGGCACCGAGAAGACCTCCCGCGGCGTTGACGAGGACATCATCCACCGAGGACACACGGCCAACCGACAGCACGAACTGCAGTACCTCGACACCCGCAGACATCAGTGCTGTGACAGCGAGAACTCGCCCTAGGCTGCCGAACCTTTCACTCCGCAGGGGGAGCAAAGCGCCGAAGAAGAACAGCAGCGCCATGTTGCCTCCGACGTTGAGCAGGGTCACCTCGGAGAATGCCACTTGTACGTTGCCGAACGAGGTGGAAAGCTCGGCGAACGGAATCAAGCTCAGAGTCCGGTCGATTCCGTACCCTCGAGATAGGGTTGCGTAAAGAAAAGGCAGGATGGACGCAATCAGCAGACCGTCTAGTACTGCCATGCGGTGGAGTGCCGGCCCGGATGCCCGGTGAAGGATGAAGCGATGCAGCAGCCATGTCGTCGTTACGGCTAGCGGTACACCAGCAAGTACTGCTAGAGCCAATTCATCTGCATAGAAACTCAACATGTGACCCATGGCGCCCCTTCAAGAGATTGCAGCAGCATAGCGTTCCCTACCCATCATGATCATGGGAAACGCAGGCAGTCTTACACTGTCATCAAGACCTCGTCGTTGTCGGCCACTGAGGCCGACTGCATGGTCGATGCCACAGTCATCGACTCCGACCGACCCACCCCCATGCGAAGGCCCGCACCACTTGAGCCCTGCCGGGCAACCGGTGGGGCCTTTTCATGTTCGGGGTCAGGTCGCCGTCGTTGATGGGGGTGCTTGGTGGCGGTTGGTACTCAGTGCTGCGAGCAGGGCGTTTTCAGCCTGCGTCAGAGCGCTTTTCGGACGGCTTGTTAATGGCGTGAGCGTCACATGCAGAAAGATTCATGCCATTTTCTCGGTACGGGCGTAGCGGGATCGACTGCTTTTGTCCTTTTTATGCCCGGTTGGGTTCGCGGGACGTTATTGGTCAAGCCATTTCTTCTGTCCAGTCAGTACGACAGGGTGTATCAGCCTCCTGTGATCGGATGCATTCCAAGACTGGCGAAGCAGATATTCGCCGTTTTGGTCCTTTTTAGAGGAGTAGGTATGGCTGAGAAGGTACTCTTCCGTGCGGCCGTGACGGCTGTGGTCACCCTGGCAGCGATAGCGACGGCCCCTGTGGCCATGGCGGCTGGCACGGGCGACACAGGCGAGGTCAGTGTCCAAGCGATTTCCTGTGACAGCAGCGGCTGGCTGCCGGGCGGTGACCCGCGCGAGCGCTGCACGTCGCTCGGCAACGGGGTTCTCGCCCACAGCAAGCGGCGTAACTCGGACCTCAACACGACGGTCCTCCGCACCTCTTACTACAAGAGGGAAGGCACCGCGATCTCCGCCCAGCTCGGTCGCAACTACAACGGCAGTACCGTCTACGCTGCCGCTACCACCATCTCTTCGGGCGCCACCGTCAGTAAGTCCTGGTCGGTTTCCGGTGACAAGACCTGCCTCAACAGCGTCGGTCTGCTGAAGTACAGCGGCGGCTCGTACCAGACCCCGGTCGCTCACTGCTGAGACTGAGCTTCTTCAGAACGGCCACCGACCGGGTGACGCTTCAGAGGGTGACACGCTGCAGAACGCTGACGTCTGCCCTGCCCAAGGCGTCGTCAACCATCATCGCGGCAACACCCTCACGAGTGACGGCTGAAGGATCACTGACCCCATCGGAACAACCGGTGCCCCCGCTGCATCCGGGGGCACCGGCTGCCCATGTTAGAGAGACTTATGTTCACCGCGATTTTTGAGGGGCACTACGGCCTCCTGGCCCTTCTCGCCGCACTAGGGCTGGCACTGGGGGGCGTGGCCTGGTGGCTGGCTGCGCGCAGGAAAAATTCCTACGGTCTGTGGTGGTTCGCGCTGGCCGTCACCCTCACGGGGGTGTTGGGCGTTACCTCCTTCGGAGGCGGCAGCCGTGACGGGCGAGCGCAGTGCGTCGTCAACCATGATGTGTGGGAGCCGTTTCACACGGCTCAAGGGCTGATGAACCTGGCGATGTTCGTGCCGGTCGGCTGCTTCGCGCTGCTGGCCTTGCGCCGGCCGGTGCCCGCATTCCTGGGGGTTACCGCGCTTCCCTGCTTGATCGAACTGGGGCAGGCAACGCTTCCGTTCGTCGGACGGGGCTGTGACAGCTCCGACGTGGTCATGAATGTTCTCGGTGGCCTGGTCGGCCTTCTGGCCGCCGGCACGTTCCTCATGATGCGGGGCGGTGTCGAATGGAAGGGGTGGGCCAAACCCGCCCTGCTTTCCGGAGCCGTTCTGGCAGTTGCGGGCGTCATCACCTTCCGCACCGCAGTGATCATGGTGCACTACGACGGGACCGGTCTGAGCTCCCCGGAGTCATCCCAGAAAGCGGCGGTCACCCAGGCGGTCAAGGAAGCGTTCGGCGACCGGTTCCCCGTCACCAATGTCTACGTTCAGCCATGCCTCGATGTGCAGTGCACCAACCTGATCTTCACCGTGGGGAAGGACGGCAACGGCACGCTGCAGTGGCCGGGGAAGGAACACCTCAACATTCTCCTTGAGAACAGCAGCGCCCCGGGCGCGAACAGCTTCCCGGTGGCAGGTACCACAGCTCCGGCGGACGGCGACGAGGCGTACCGCATCGCGGAGACATACATGCGGGACCACTACCCGTGGGCAGCCAAGACCTCCTTGCACAAGACAGTGCCTGTCGGGGAGCAGGCCGAGTTCGGGTGGATCACCAGCTGGCGCTTCATGAAGAACGACGTCCTCATGCCCCGCATGCTCGACGTCCAGGTGAACAGAGCTGGCCGCATTTCCCAGATCGACGTCAGCAGGGGCCCCACGGCACTCGATCTGCCCACCCCGAAGATCAGCAAGAAGAAGGCAGAGGAACTCGCCCTCACCTACCTACGTGACGAGGCCAGTGCGAACGGGAGCTCCCTCGGAGACATGGACGCGGATGCCTTCGCCATCAAGGCAGTCAACCGGGGCAACGGGTGGCGCCCGGAATGGATCGTGAACAGCCAGCCGCCGAACGCCGGCCCCGATGTGGCCCCCGCGACCAACTGGGTCGATGCCCTCGACGGCACCGTCCACGCCAGCCAGTACCCCTCCCAATAGGCACACACTCCCGGCCAGGTGGCCGACAAAGCCAGGAGATGATCGACACGCACCGTCACAGCCCCGCTGGTCCGGCGGGGCTTTTGCGTTTCCGGGGCCGGGCCGCGATGTCGGCTGCAGCGGCTCGATGGTGACCGCGCCAGAGCGCAGCGGGCCGGGGACGCGCCCCGCGGCTGGAGCCGGTCAGCCGTCTGCGGACAGTCGGGGGGCTTGTCGGACCCGCACGTGTCCAGCGGTCTGGTCGACCTCCACCACGTAACCGGCCTGGGTGAGGAGGCCCGATGTGCGTGTGCCGTCGGTCAGCGGCTCGCCTTCACTGCGTCCGAGGTGGCGGCGCGGAACGCGGCGGTCGAGTCGAAGTGGGCGCGGAAGTAGCCCTTCGACCTGGTGCCGGGGAGATCGGCCGAGAAGACGAAGCCGTCGTTGGCCAACTGTGCCTCCACCGTGCTCAGGTCCGTCCACCGCTCCCCGTCGTCGGAATGCTGGATGCGCACCAGGACGGTGGCGGGTGTCCAGTCGCCGGGGAACTCCATCGCTCCATCGGCACGGACGCCGTCCTGGGTCCGGGTGGCCGAGAAGGCGGTGAACACCGAGGCACGCAGCACGGTGATCGTGGCGCTGTTCGCCGAGGCGGAAGCGATGAACGGGTCCTCGGTGTGCGACTCAAGCCGGAAGCTGCCGGTCTCGTAGGGGGAGAAAGAGAAGGTGACCCTGCCGTCCTCACCCGTGGTGAACTGCCCGACGCTGTCCCAGCCGCCCGAGGCCTCCTCGAAGATCACCCCGCCGCTCTGGCTGGCGAAGGGAATCCAGCCCTGCGCAGTCTCACGCTCCAGCGTCGCGGCGAGCGTGGTCTCCTGACCGAAGTCGACGGTCATGGGGTCCTGCGGAGTCTCGACGGTCCAGCGCGTGGCCACCTGCCGGACACCGATGTCAATCATCTGGGACTCGCCGTAGAGCACGCCCGGGTGGTCGCCGGAGTAGCGGTAGACCGCCTGGACGGGCACCGCGGCGTTCACGTCGACCGTGCCGGCGAAGTGGCCCTGGGCGTCGGTGCGGACGGTGGCCTCCGTCCAGTAGTCAACATCGAGGTCGACCGGGTGGTCCGCCAGCGGCCTCAGCTCGCGGGTCGCCGGCCACCGGCCCTTGAGCTCACCTTCGACGCGCACCGCACGGTTGTCGACATCGACCTCGGCGCGGTCGGTGCGCACGTCCTCGAGGACGGCCTGCATGTAGTAGGACAGCCGGCCCGCGGAGTTGTCCGTGGTGACGTCCCCGTCGGCGTCCGTCGCCTCGACCCGCACGTCGTAGGTGCCGAGGGCGGCGAGGTCGAGGGGCTGCTTGGTGTGCCAGATGCCGTCGTCAGGAGTGCCGGACGAGAGGGCGAACGCGTCGTTCTCCACGACGGCGACCTCCTCCCCGGTGGCCTGGGAGACGATGTGCGCCCTGACCGCCGTGACGGGGCTGTCGGAACGGACGGAGACGGCCAGGGTGCCGAGGTCGTCCGTGACACTGCTCGCGTAGCGCACATCGGGCGCCTGCGACTCCGCGGCGTTCGCCGCCGGCGTGCCGGCCAGCAGGAGTGCGGCGGCGGCGCTCACAGCGGCCCGGGCCGTGAATCTTCTCAACTTCTGGTTCCCCCAGGGAGTGAGCAACGTCTGCTCGCGAGGTGTCCAAGCTTTTGCCGTGGACACGCAATTGCTCCGCAGTTCTACCGCAGGCCGCCGACACCCGGCCCCTCAATATCCTCCGCATGGCCGCCCCCGCGCCTTCGTCGATGTCCGCAAGCGGATCTCTATTCGGATTCCCTGTTGTGGTCCCTTTGCCGGGCGAGGCTCCGAGCTTGTCCTGTGGCGGGGAGCTCCGCCGTGGCCGGGCCGGTTTGCCGTCCTCCGCACCGTCTCACCAGACCGCCCGCAGTCAGGCGTCCCGCCTGACGCGACGCCTGGTCACGGCTGCTTGAGTTGTCGTCTGCCACGAGAACGTCAATGGTTCTGCCATGAGATGTCAGCGGCGACGCGGGAGTTGTGCAACATGCGCTGACTTTGTCTCCAAGCCTGGCGCAGATTTTGGGGAGCTGTCACGGCGGGTCACTGGTTGTACGAACCGAGAGCTATCGGACGAAAAAGATCAAAAGGCAGCTCTACAGGCGGGCCGGATTCGCACTACTCCGCAAAATGATCTGATCCTGCTCCAGTAACCAAGCAGCCGCACGCTCAGGGGATCAGCCGCGGTTGAGGTGCGGCAGCGACGCACAGAGGCGCTCAGGAAATTCCGGCAGGACTTTGTTGATCCCGCCGCACCCCGCATCGCCGTTCATGGCGACCGGCCGCCAGCCCGAGGTCTTGGCCTGGTAGAACCAGCGCTGGGAGACATTAGAGGAGGTGCATCCGTCACCGGCGTCACCGCACGCCGGCCCCATTCGGGTCGACAGGTCCAGCACCAGCCACGTGTCGTCGCAGCCGCGTTCCTCCCAGCTCGTGTGCTTGGGGATGTCCGTGTCGTTGACCGCCTGTCGGTACGAGGACGAGGTGCAACGCGGCGGCGTGGGGTCGCAGCCGTTCTCACCACACTGCCGCAGGGCGGGTGGCGTGGCACCGACGGGGGTGTACACGTCCATGCTGTTCACCATGACCCTGCGGGAGCCCAGGGGCTCGCCCAGCTTCACCGTCGCTTGGACCCGCCGCGTGCCGGTGCAGCCGGAGTTTTGGTTCTGGGAACGGGTCTCGTATGTGACCTTCACGTATACCGTGCCGTGCTCGATGGTGTCGAGGTCACCGCGCAGGCTGCGTACGCAGTCGCGTGTCCCGTCGGGCACTTCGGCATCGACCACCAGAGACCGGCCGTCGTCGGCGGCACGGACGCCGACAATGCGAATCGGAGCGGCGAGCGTCCAAGCGGCGGCCGTGGCGACTTCTGTCGCCTCCGCATCGGTCTCGGCGGTCTTGGTACCGCAGCCGGTGAGGACCAGGGCCGCGCCGAGCACGACCACCCATATTCCCCGCTGCCACATGTCATGCCCCCATCCGCTGGCGAACCGCAGCCTAGCGTGCCCCTAGAGGTCGTCCCGTAACTGCTGGTCAGAAGTGAGATGATCTTGCCGTGGCTGGTGTGATCACGGCGTCGGAGCCCTCCTGGATAGGTCCGTTCACGGGGCTGAGCCCGCGGCAGTTCAGCAAGCTGATCACCGCGTTGCGGCGCGAGGGAGCCGATCCGGTCCGTAAGGGCCGGCCGTGGTCGCTGCCGTTGGAGGACCGGGTGCTGCTGGTGGCCGCGTACTGGCGCACCAACCTCACCCTGCGCCAGCTCGCCCCGCTGTTCGGCGTCTCCAAGTCGGCCGCCGACCGGATCGTCGACCACCTCGGACCAGCTCTTGCGCTCCAGCCCAGACGACGGTTCCGCAAGAACACCGTGCTCATCGCGGACGGCACGCTGGTCCCCACCCGCGACCGGGCCGTGGCCGCTTCCAGCAAGAACTACCGCTACTCCACCAACCACCAGGTCGTCATCGACGCCGACACCCGTCTGGTCGTGGCCGTCGGCACGCCGCTGCCCGGAAACCGCAACGACTGCCGGGCCTGGGAAGACTCCGGCGCCAAGGCCGCCGTCGGCACCACCCCCACGGTGATCGCCGACGGCGGCTACCGGGGCACCGGCCTGACCATCCCGCATTACCGTCGGCACAAGAACGAGGACCTGCCGCCCTGGAAGGAGGAACACAATGCCTCCCACCGCAAGGTCCGCGCCCGCATCGAGCACACCTTCGCCCGGATGAAGAGCTGGAAGATCCTGCGCGACTGCCGCCTCAGAGGCGACGGCGTCCACCACGCCATGCTCGGCATCGCCCGCCTGCACAACCTCACTCTCACCGGATGACAGACAAACGAGCAGGTCAACCGGCATGCCTCAGGGCATTTACGGGACAACCTCTAGCTGTCAGCAAACCCTGTCATCAGCCGCCATCGGATCTGATTGGATCGGCGCCGCTGTCGGGCCCCGGAAAGTCCGGGTTCATTGAGCTTCTTCAGCGTTGCCGCTCCAGGGTGAGGACCGCCTTGGCGATTGACGTCATGCGGTTCGGACTGCATCGG
>NZ_LWCC02000077.1 GCF_001642695.1 Streptomyces chilikensis | reverse complement strand
CGCGGAGGGGGGTGGCGGTGCGGGGGCGGCGTCGGGCCCGGGCGCTGCCGGGGCCGTGCCCGTCGGCGCCGCCGTGCCCACCGCGGCCGCGGCCAGAGCCACGGCCGCCGCCCACCGTCGCATGCCGGTGAAGCTTCCCCGCGCGACACCCCCGTCCCCGCGACGCGCCGTCACACCACCCGGACGGACGCGCGGGACCCCCCGCCCGGATCAGCACGGGAACCCTCCGTGCCAGAGTGTTCGTATGACTACTGCACCACTGCGCGTGGCCCTGGTCGGATTCGGTCTGGCCGGATCCGTGTTCCACGCGCCGATGATCGCCGCCGCCGAGGGCCTGGTCCTGGACACCGTGGTCACCTCCAACCCCGAGCGGGCCGCCCAGGCCCGTGCCGAGTACCCCGACGTGCGGATCGCCGCCTCGGCCGACGAGCTGTGGCCTCGCGCCGACGAGCTGGACCTGGTGGTCGTGGCCTCCCCGAACAGGACGCACGTCCCGCTGGCGACCGAGGCCCTGCGCCGCGGCCTGCACGTGGTCGTGGACAAGCCGGTCGCCGGCACCGCCGCCGAGGCCCGTGACCTGGCCGCGCTGGCGAAGGAGCGGGGGCTGCTGCTCTCCGTGTTCCAGAACCGCCGCTGGGACGGCGACTTCCTCACCCTGCGCAAGCTGGTCGAGGACGGCGCGCTCGGCGAGGTCCAGCGGTTCGAGTCCCGCTTCGAGCGCTGGCGTCCGCAGCCGAAGGGCGGCTGGCGCGAGTCGGCGGACCCGGCGGAGCTCGGCGGCCTCCTGTACGACCTGGGCAGCCACGTCGTCGACCAGGCGCTGCACCTCTTCGGCCCGGCCGAGTACGTCTACGCCGAGGTCGACACCCGCCGCCCGGGCGCGCTGATCGACGACGACGTGTTCATCGCCGTGACCCACGCGGGCGGCGTCCGCTCCCACCTGTACGCCTCGGCGACCACCGCGCAGCTCGGCCCCCGCTTCCGGGTGCTCGGCTCCACCGCGGGCTACGTGAAGTACGGCCTGGACCCGCAGGAGAACGCCCTGCGCGAGGGTCTGCGCCCGGCCTCCGAGGGCGAGCGCTGGGGGTACGAGCCGGAGGGCATGTGGGGCGCGATCGGTTCCGGCGAGTCGCCGCTCACCGGCGGCGGGAAGCCGGTGCCGACCCTGCCGGGCGACTACCCGTCGTACTACCGGGCGGTGGCCGCCGCGCTGACGGGCGCCGGGGAGAACCCGGTGACCGCGCTGGAGGCGGCGGACGCCCTGGCGGTGCTGGAGGCGGCCGCCCGGTCCGCCCGTGACGGCGGGACGGTGAAGCCGGCATGACCAGGATGACTCCCGAACTCTCCCCGACGGTCGAGGAACTCGAGGCGCAGGAACGCCGCCTGGTGTTCCCCCGGTTCTCCAACGAGGACGCCTGGGAGCTGGGCTCCCTGCTGGTGGCCCTGGCCCGTGAGCGGCAGGCGCCCGTCGCGATCGACATCCACCGGGCGGGCCAGCAGCTGTTCCACGCGGCGCTGGAGGGCTCGGCGCCGGAGAACGACGCGTGGATCGACCGCAAGCGGCGGGTGGTGATGCGCTACGGGAACGCCTCCTTCCTGGTGGGCACCCGGTTCCGGGCGAAGGGCCGCAGCTTCGAGGAGGCGTCCCGCCTCGACCCGGACGTCTACGCGGCGCACGGCGGCTCGTTCCCGGTCCGGGTGGACGGCTCCGGGGTGATCGGCGCGGTCACCGTCTCGGGCCTCCCGCAGGCCGAGGACCACGCACTGGTCGTCGAGGCGCTGGAGCGCTTCCTGGGCCTCGTCGTCGACTGACGGCCCCGGGGCGACCCGGACGCGGGAGCGGGCGCCGCTCAGCTGGGCCGCGGCGACGCCGGACCGCTCGGCGCCACCGGGCAGACCGGCGCCTGCCCCCGCGTCTCCCCGCGCACGTCCCCCAGCGTCACGGCGGCGGTCAGCACCATCCCCGCCGCCGCGGCGGCGGCCGCGGTGACCACGGCCGACCACCTGCGCCACCGCAGTTCCGCCACCACGGCGTCGGCTCCCGCCCCGCCGGGCGGGGCGTCCGGCGCGCCGCCCGCGCCGACACCGCCGGGCACCTGTCCCCCGGCACCGGCCCCGCTCCGCGCGCCGACGCCGTGGGCGGCCGTCGCCGTGCC
>NZ_LWCC02000076.1:17846-38560 GCF_001642695.1 Streptomyces chilikensis | reverse complement strand
GCGAAGTCCAGCAGCCCGTCGCCGCCGAACAGTTCGCCGGGGCCCGCGCCGGTGTGGGCCTCGGTGAGGCCGTCCGTGTAGAGCAGCATGGTGTCGCCGGCCCCGAGGGTGGTGGCCGCGGACACGAAGTCCGCGTCGGGAACGACGCCGACCAGCATCCCGCCGGGCGTCACCAGGTACTCCGCCCCGCCCGTCGCCCGCAGGACCAGCGCGGGCGGGTGCCCGCCGGAGGCCAGCCGGACGCGGACCTCGCCGCGTGCCCGGTCCGGTTCGAGGAAACCCACCACGGCCGTGCAGTAGCGCGGATCGCCGTCGCCGCCCGCGTTGTTCTCGCACAGCGCGTCGTTGAGGACGCTCAGCGCGCCCAGCGGGTCCTGGTCGTGGAGGGCGGCCGCCCGCAGGGTGTAACGGGCCTGTGAGGTGACCGCCGCCGCCTCCGGTCCGTGGCCGCTGACGTCGCCGAGGAAGAACGCCCAGCGGTCCGCGCCGATCTCGAACACGTCGTAGAAGTCGCCGCCGACCCGGTCGGGGGAGGCGGGCCGGTAGTGGCAGTCGAGCTCCACCCCCGGCACCGTCGGCAGCTCGGGCGGCAGCAGGGCCTGCTGGAGCACCCGGAAGGTCTCCTCGAGCCTGGTCCGGGCGCCGTCGGCCTGCCCGCGGGCGGCCTCCGCCTCCCGCTGGGCCCGCTCGGCCTCCCGTTGCGCCTGCTCGGCGCGCCGGCTGGCCTCCTCGGCACGTCCCCGTGCCTGGTCGGCGGCCTTGCGCTGCCGCAGCAGCTCCTCCTCGTAGGACCGCCGGTCGGAGGCCTCGAAGACCGTGGTGCGGATGAGCTGCGGCTCGCCCTCCGCGTCGTGCTTGACGCTGGACGACACCAGGACCGGCAGCCGTGAGCCGTCGGCGGCCCTCAGTTCCAGCGCGAGGCCGCCGATCTCGCCCCGGATCCGCAGCAGCGGGGCGAAGTGGGTCTCGTGGTAGAGCCGTCCGCCGGCGGTGAGGAGGTCGGCGAACCGTTTGCGGCCCACCGTCGCGCCGCGTTCGAGGCCCAGCCAGCGCAGCAGGGTGGCGTTGATCCGGACGATGGTGCCGTCCATCAGCGTGGACAGGTAGCCGCACGGCGCCGAGTCGTACAGCTCCTCCGCGTCGTCCGTGGGCAGGCCTCCCGGCGGTGTCGCCGCGGGGGCCGCGCCGGGCGGCGAGGGGGCGTCGGTGTCGTCGCCCCGTTCCTCCTCCGGGCTCACCGGATGCGGTCCAGGAAGTCGAGGACGGCGTCGGCCGTGGCGTCCGGGTGGCTCAGGTGGGGGCAGTGGCCGTTGGCGTCCAGGGTGACCCGCCGTGAGCCGGCGATGTGGTCGTGCACGAAGGCGCCGACCGCGGGCGGCGCGATCGCGTCGTGCGCGCAGTCCACCACCAGGGTGGGGACGTCCACCTGGTCGAGGTCGTCGCGGTTGTCGGAGAGGAAGGTGGTCTGCGCGAAGACGCGCGCCATCGTCGGGTCGGTGGAGCAGAAGCTGTCGGTGAGCTCGTCGCCGAGCTCCGGGCGCTCGGGGTTCCCCATGATCACCGGCGCCATGACGGACGACCAGCCCAGGTAGTTGGCGTCCAGCGAGGCCAGCAGCTCGTCGATGTCCTCCTCGGTGAAGCCGCCGTGGTAGTCGCCCTGGTCGATGTAGCACGGCGACGGGGTGACCATCACCAGGGCGCCGATCCGGTCCGGGGCCGCCCGGGCCGCCAGGACGCCGATCATCGAGCTCACGGAATGGCCGACGAAGGCCACGTTCCGCAGGTCCAGCTCCTCGCAGATCTCCACGACGTCGCGGGCGTACCCCTCCAGCGAGGAGTAGCGCTCCTCGCTCCAGGCGGACAGGTCGGACCCGCCGGCCCCGACGTAGTCGAACAGCACCAGGCGGTAGCGGGGGGTCAGGCGGGGGATGACCAGGCGCCACATGCTCTGGTCGCATCCGAAGCCGTGCGCCAGCATCACCACCGGTCCGTCGGGATCACCGAGGACCTTCACCCTGTTTCGTTGCACAACGCCCATATCACCCATCCTGCGGCAGGGCGTCCGCTTCACCAAGCGGGGCCCTGGCCGCGTCAGAGGGCGCGGGCCAGCAGCATGCCGCCCATCAGGAGCATCGTGGCGGCCACCAGGGCGTCCAGGACCCGCCAGGCGGCGGGGCGGGACAGCACCCCGCCGAGGAGCCGGGCCCCGTAGCCGAGCCCCGTGAACCACACCAGACTGGCCAGCATCGCGCCGGCCCCGAAGACCCAGCGCATCGCCCCCTGGTCGGAGGCGACGGAGCCCAGCAGCAGCACCGTGTCGAGGTAGACGTGCGGGTTGAGCCAGGTCATGGCCAGGCAGGTCAGCACGGCGGTGCGCACCGAGCCCGCCGCGGCCCCCCGGACGCTCAGCGCCTCCCCGGCCGGCCGCAGGGCACGGCGGGCGGCCAGCGCCCCGTAGCAGAGGAGGAAGCCCCCGCCGGCGAGGCCGACCACGGTCAGCGCGGCGGGCCAGGCGGTGACCACCGCGCCCAGTCCGGCCACGCCGAGCGCGATGAGCACCGCGTCGGAGACGAAGCAGATGCCGACCACGGCGAGCACCGCCTGCCCGCGCACCCCTTGGCGGAGGACGAAGGCGTTCTGGGCGCCGATGGCGACGATGAGGGAGAGTCCCGTACCGAATCCGGCGAGGGCCGCCGGGAGAAGACCGCTGTTCACGTGGTCCGACGCTAGGCGGCCCCGTGTCATCAGTACAGCTGAAGTTTCTTAACTATCATTAGCCGGCGTGATGGCAGACCTTCCCCATGACCAGGTGCGCACGCTGCTCGCCGTCGTCGACGAGGGCACGTTCGACGCCGCCGCGGCCGCTCTGCACGTCACGCCCTCGGCGGTCAGCCAGCGGATCAAGACGCTGGAGCAGCGCACCGGGCGGGTGCTGGTGAGCCGCACCAAGCCGGTGCGGCCGACCGAGTCCGGGCAGGTGGTGGTGCGCTTCGCCCGTCAGCTGGCCGCCCTGGAGCAGGACGCCGCCGCCGAGCTGGGGCTGGCGGACGCCGCGGCACCGGCCCGGGTCCCCATCGCGGTGAACGCGGACTCCCTGGCGACCTGGTTCCTCCCGGCCCTGACCCGGGTGCCGCAGGATCCGCCGGTCTGCTTCGAGCTGCGCCGCGAGGACGAGGCGCACACCTCGGCGCTGCTGCGCGACGGGCAGGTCATGGCGGCGGTGACCTCCTCGGCGGAACCGGTGACGGGCTGCACGGTGCGCCCGCTGGGCCTGGCCCGGTACCTGCCGGTGGCGAGCCCCGGGTTCGTGGAGCGGCACCTGGCGGGCGGCCCGCCGGAACGACTCCTGCCCGGGGCCCCCGTGATCGTCTTCGACCGGCGGGACGAGCTCCAGGACCGGTTCGTCCGCTCGCTCGCCCCCGGCACCACCGGCGCCGGGCGGCTGCGGCACCACGTGCCCACCTCCGAGGGCTTCTGCGACGCGGTGACCGCCGGCCTCGGCTGGGGACTGGTCCCGGAGCCGCACGCCGAGCCCCTCCTGCGCGCGGGGCGGCTGACGGAACTGGCGCCGGGGCGGCGGGTGGACGTCCCGCTCCACTGGCAGCAGTGGAAGCTGGACGTCCCGGCCCTCGCACTGGTCGCGGAGGCCGTCGCCGCCGCGGCCGCCGAGGCGTTGCACCACCCCGGCGGCCGGCCCGCGCCACGCGGCTGACGGCGGTCAGCAGCCGCCGCAGTTGTAGTACAGGACGTCCCAGTGGTTGCTCTCCCGGGCGTAGACGTTCCCGGAGGCCGACCTGTACTGGGCGGCGCCGTCGCCGCGGTCGGCGATGCGGGTGAAGTTGCCGGTGATGTAGTTGCCGAGGCAGGTGGTGAGGCCGTAGTCGAGCTTGTAGCCGTTCCAGTGGCTGTACGTCCCGCTCGCGTGCCCCGTCTCGGTGCCGCCGGTGATGGTCATGGCGCACCCGGAGGCGTTCCGCAGCGTCACCGCGCCCTGCGCGGTGGCCAGGTTGAGCTGCTCGAACGAGGTGCAGGTGGAGGTGTTGCGGTCCGAACAGCCGCCGCTCGACGTCCAGCCGATGCCGGCGTCGCGGAACATGGCCGTCGCGGTGGAGTGACTGATCTTGGTCACCGCCGCGGCGGCCGGCTCCCCGGCGACCGCGGTGCCGGGGGCCATGGCCAGCCCCGCGGCCAGTACGGACGCCGCGAGGACCGTGCGGGTCTTCGTTCCCATCGTGCACCCCTGTTCACTCGACCGGTCTTACTTCCTGTCATGAGCATGCTAGACGGAAGCACTTCCGCGTGACAGGCTCCGGCAGGGTCCGGACCGCTGACGCGCCTCGTGGGGCAGGTGGACGGTTCTTGCGTCCCCGGCTCACCGCACGGCGCTCCCCGCGGCACGCGCCCGCCCTTCGGCCCGGCCGGCGGTCCGCCGGACGGACCGCCGGCCCCGGGCGGGGTCACCGCCGGCTCGGCTCCCTCCCCCCGGTGCCGTCGCGGTCCGGCGCGGCGTTGCGCGGATGGGCGGGGTCGAGGAACCACCGGCGGGCCGAGACCAGCCACCAGACGCCGCAGAAGACGGTGACGACGCCCACCGCCACGGGCGCGTAGTTGAAGGTGCGCGCGGTGACGGGCGAGGTCTGGGGCAGCATGAACAGCACGGTGATCACCAGCACCCAGCCGACGGCGACCGTGCCGACGGCACCGGACCAGCGGCCGAGGTGCCAGGGGCCCCGCTCGAACCGCTTCCCCTGGCGGAGCCGGAGGAAGGTGGGGATGACGTAGGCGATGTACAGGCCGATGGTCGCGATCGACGTGACCGCCGCGTACGCGGTGGTGTTCCACAGGTAGGGCAGGCCGAGCACGAACGCGCCTCCGGCGGCGAGCCAGACGGCGTTGGCCGGCGTGCGGGTGGACGGGTTCAGCCGGCGCCACACCGTGGAGAAGGGCAGCGCCCCGTCGCGCGAGAAGGCGTAGATCATGCGGGAGTTGGCGGTGACGGACGCCATGCCGCAGAAGAGCTGCGCGACGATGACCACCAGCAGCAGCCACTTGCCGGCCGCCACGCCCAGGGCGTCCATCAGGATCTGGGCCGGCGGCACCCCGGTCTCCGAGGCGAGGGCGCCGCTGTAGGACCGGATGGCGAAGGTGAAGCCGAACAGCAGGACGAAGCCCGCGGCGAGGGAGACGAGGATCGAACGGACGATGCCCCGGGGACCGGCGGTGGAGGCGCCCACCGTCTCCTCGGTCATGTGGGCGGAGGCGTCGTAGCCGGTGAAGGTGTACTGCGCCATCAGCAGTCCGATCAGCACCACGTACACGCCGGAGGAGAAGCCGGTGTTGTTGACGAACTCGCCGAAGACGAAACCGGCCGGCCGGTGCTGGTCGGGCACGAGCACCAGGGCGCCGCAGACGACGGCCACGCCGAGGATGTGCCACCAGACGGAGACCTCGTTGAGGAAGGCGACGATCCGGACCCCGAAGGTGTTCAGCACCCCGTGCAGGACGAGGACGAGCCCGAACAGCGTGATGGTGTGGGCGGGCGTGGCCGCGAAGCCGAACTGGAGGTCGAGCCAGGCGTTGAGGAAGGTCGCCGCGCCGAAGTCGACGCCCGCGGTCACCGCGATCTGGCCCAGGGTGTTGAACCAGCCGGTGAACCACGCCCACGCCGCGGCCGTTCTCCGGGGGGCCATGCGGTGTGCCCAGAAGTACAGGCCGGCGCTGGTCGGGTAGGCCGAGCAGACCTCCGCCATCGACAGGCCGACGAACAGCGTCATGAGGCCGACGAAGAGCCAGCCCCACATGATCACGACCGGGCCGCCGGTGTTCATGCCGTAGCCGTACAGGGTCATGCATCCGGACAGGATCGAGATGATGGTGAAGCTGACCCCGAAGTTCGCCCGGCCGGACATCGAGCGGGAGAGCGTCTGCCGGTAACCGAGTTGTTCGAGTCGTTCTTCGTCGGACACGGGGGACTCGCCCAGAGGCATGGGAGTACCGTCCTTCGCACGTCGGAGGGGGGTTTCGGATGCTCGGTGGTGCCGGCGCCGCCGCGGGCCGCGGCCCGGGTCCGGCGCCGTGGGACAACTCCTGTGCCTGGCCACAGTAGGCCCGCGGGCCCGGGCCGCGTAGGGTGCGGCCGCGCCGGAGGCCGCCGTCGGCCCGGCGGCGCACCGGATGCATGCCCACACCGCCGGCCCGCCCGGGCACCGGCGGGCCGGCGGCCCGGCGAGCGGGTCCGGCCACGGCCTCAGGGATCGGCCGCCGACCGCCGGTCCGGCCCGCGGCGGACGGATATTCTCGACGGATGAGCAGAGGACCGGGCAGTCTGGCCGAGCGGCTGAGGTGGGCGCGCGAACGCGCCTTCGTGGGGCGCCGGGAGCAACTCGCCCTGTTCCGCGAGGCCCTGTCGGGTGCTCCGGACGCTCCCGCCGTGCTGTACGTGCACGGCCCCGGCGGGGTCGGCAAGTCGACCCTGCTGCGCCGGTTCGCGGACGAGGGCCGGGACGCCGGGCGGCCCGTGGTCGAGGTCAACGGACGGCTGATCGACCCCTCCCCCGCCGGGTTCCGGGCCGAGGCCGAGGCCGTCGGCGCGGCACCGGACACCGTGCTCCTCGTCGACGCGTTCGAGCACTGCCAGGGCCTCGAGGACTGGCTGCGGGACCACTTCCTGCCCGAACTGCCCGGCCGGACCCTGGCGGTGCTCGCCGGGCGGGAACCGCCCGGCTCCGCCTGGCGGGCCGACCTCGCCTGGAGCGAGGCCCTGGCCGTCGTCCCGCTGGCCGATCTCGCGCCGGCCGACGCCGACCGGCTGCTCGAACTGCGTGACGTGGCCCCCGTCGTGCGGGACCGGGTGCTGGCCTTCGCCGGCGGCCACCCGCTCGCGCTCAGCCTCGCCGCCGGCGTCGCGGCGAGGGGCGGGGGCAGCGGCTGGGAGCCGACGCCGGACGTGCTGACCGCGCTGCTCTCCCGGATGGTCGGGGAGGTGCCGTCGCCCGAGCACCGGCTCGCCCTGGAGGTGGCGGCGCACGCCATGACGACCACCGAGGGTCTGCTGCGGGCCGTGCTCGGCCCCGAGCGGGGCGCCGAGCTGTTCACCTGGCTGCGCCGCCTGCCGGTCGCCGACTGGGGGCGGCAGGGCGTGTACCTGCACGACCTCGTCAGCGAGGCCGTCGACGCCGACCTGCGCTGGCGCGACCCGCAGGGGTACGAGGAGATGCACCGGCGCGTCGGCCACCACCTGCTCGAACAGGCGCGCACCGCCTCCCCGGCCGAGGCGATGGTGGCGATCCGTGAGATCAGCCACCTGAAGCGCTACGGGCCGATGGGCGAGTACTTCCGGATGAGCCGGGAGGGCGACTACCACGAGGACGTCCTGCGCCCCGGCGACCACGACGCCGTGCGGCGGCTGATCACCGAGGCCGAGGGGCCCGAGTCCGCCGCCGTCGTCGACTTCTGGCTGGAGCGGCGGCCCGAGGCGTTCTGGATGTACCGCGCCTCCGCGACCGGCGAGCCGGTCGCGTTCATGACCTGGCTGCGGCTGTCCGAGCCCCGGCCCGACGAACTCGCCGCCGACCCGGTCCTGGCGCAGGCGTGGGAGCACACCCTGCGCGCCGGTCCGCTCCGGCCCGGCGAGCACCTGATGCTGGCGCGCTTCCTCATCCACCCGCCCGCGTACTACGACATATCGCCGGTGCTGCACCTGATGCAGCTGCGCATCTGCGCGGACTACATCCGTTCCACGGCCCTGGCCTGGTCGTTCATCATCAGTCCGTTCCCGCGGAGGTGGGAGGCGCTGATGGAGCACCTGGGGCACGAACGGGCCACCGCGCTGCCCTGGCCCAACGGGCACACCTACACCCTCTTCGCCTGCGACTGGCGCATCACGCCCTTGTCGATCTGGTTCGACCGCACCCAGCCGGGCGCGCTGACCGAGGCCCCCGCCCGGCCCGCCGCCGACGCCCCGGCCGCCCCGCTGGCCCGCGCCGCGTTCGACACCGCGGTGCGCGACGCCCTGCGCGACTGGCACCGGCCGGACGTCCTCGCCGCCGGAGCGCTGCGCACCACCCGGATGGTGACCGGCCAGCCCGGGTACGCCCCCGAGCACGCCGGGGAGATGCTGCGGGAGCTGCTCAGCGACGCGGTGGACGCCCTGCGTGCCGATCCGCGCGACGCCAAGCTCCACCGCGTGCTGGCCACCACCTTCTTCCACCGGGTGCCCAGCCACATGGTCGCCGCCGAGCGGCTGAGCCTTCCCTACAGCACCTTCCGCAGGCACCTCCAGCGCGGCTGCGAGCGGGTCTGCGACATCCTCTGGCAGCGGGAGACCGCCGGTCTTCCGATTCCCTCGGCGCACGTCTGACGGAAGTGAGCACCGAACGGTCGACGGGTGAGCACCGAACGGACTGGTGACTGAGCAGCGGGCGCGGCCAATGTGGCCTCCGACGACGAACTGACGTTCTCACGAGGAGGCTTCGGATGCCGGAACGACCGGAACAGGACGTGATCGTGATCGGCGGCGGCCCCGTCGGCCTGGCCGCGGGGATGTCCCTGGCCGGGCAGGGACTGCGCGTCACCGTGCTGGAGCGGGACGGCGAGGCCGTCGTCGCCGGGCCGGACGTCGCGGAGCGCGCGTGGGGGCGGTGGCACCGGCCCGGCGTGGCCCAGTTCCGCCAGCCGCACATCCTGCTGCCCGTGGGAACGGCGCTGCTGCGCGAGAGGCTGCCGCGGGTCGTCGACGCGCTGGAGGCCTCGGGGCCGCTGCGGATCAACCTGGTCGCGGCGGGGCGCGAGGTGCCGGGGATGGGCGGTCCCCGGCCCGGCGACGAGCGCTACGACACCCTCACCGCGCGCCGCCCCGTGCTGGACGCGGCCTTCGCCACGGCCGCCGCGGCGACGCCGGGGCTGACCGTCCGCCGGGGCACCGAGGTGACCGGGCTGCTCACCGGCGCCGAGCAGCTCCAGGGGCGTCCCCGGGTGACCGGCGTGGTGACCCAGGACGGCGAGGAGCTGCGGGCCGCCCTCGTGGTGGACGCCGGGGGCCGCAACTCCCCCGTGTCCGCGCTGCTCGCCCGGCTCGGCGGGCCGCCGCCGGCCAGCGAGCGGGCCGAGGCCGGCTTCGTCTACTACGCGCGGACCTACCGCGCCGTCGGCGACGCGCCCGCCCAGTCGCCCTGGCCGCTCAACCACCACGAGGGGGTGTCCACCATCGTGATCCCCGCCGACCACGACACCTGGTCGGCGGTCCTGGTGGTCTCCAGCCGTGACCGGGCGCTCAAGGGCCTGCACGATCCCGCCGCCTGGGAGCGGGCGGCGAAGCTGTTCCCGGAGCTGGACGGCCGGACCGACGGCGAGCCGATCACCGCCCCGCAGGCCATGGCCGGCCTGCACAGCCGCATCCAGCGCACCGTGGTGGAGGGACGGCCGGTCGTGACCGGGCTGGTCCACGTCGGTGACGCCTGGGCGTCCACCGACCCGCAGTTCGGACTGGGGCTGTCGATGGGGATGACCCACGCGGTCGCGCTCGCCGACACGGTCGCCGGGACCGGGCTGACGGACGCCGTCGAACTGGCGCTGCGTTTCGACGAGGTGACCGGGCGGACGCTCGTCCCCGTCTACCGGCGGCTGCGCGAGTGGGACCGGCACCGGCTCGCCGAGATCGACGCGGCGATCGCCGGCCGCCCCTACGAGACGGACGACCCGGGCTGGCACCTCACCAACGCCCTGGACGGCGTGAAGCTCGCCGACCCGGACGTGCTGCGGGCGGTGACCGAGGTGGCGTGCATGCTCGACTCCCCGGAGGGCGCCTTCTCCGCCCCCGGCCTGGTCGAACGGGCCCTCACCCTGAACGGCGGGGCCGCCTGGAGCTGGCCGGGCCCGTCCCGCGCCGAGGTGCTGGCGGCGGTGGAGGCCGGGTGACCACGGCCCGGCGGTGCCGGGCCGGTCCGCGCGAGGCGCCCGGCCCCGGACGGCGTCCCCCCGACCCACCGCGCCGGAACAGCCCTGACGGCCGCCGCCCGGCCCCTCCCTCCGGAGGGCGCGGGGCGGCGGCGCCGGTCAGCCGACCAGATCGGGGGCGCGCAGCATCTCGGCGGGAACGCCCCAGGCGTCGACGAGGTCGACCGCGAGGGGCCGGACCTTGCGGCAGAGGGCGTTCACCTCGCGGCTGATGGCCTTGGAGCGCTGGACGGTCAGCCGGCCGTGTTCCATGAACCAGGCCCGGTCCGCCTCGATCGTCGACAGGGCGAACAGGTCGCACAGCAGGCCCAGCGCGGCCTTGTTGCCGCTCCCGGGCAGCGACCGGACCTTGTCGACGAACGCCTCCAGCACCAGCCGCTCGACGTGGGCGTGGGCGAGCGCGATGACGTGGTCCTGGACCTGGGAGAAGACGACGCCGGGGTTGCGCTTCCGGTCGATCCCGCGCTTGAGCCGCCGGGCCAGGCCGGCGAGCATGTGCTCCTCGCGGTAGCGCAGCATGGCCAGCTGGTACTCCGAGTCGAGCAGGCCGGCCTCCTGGTCCCAGTCGTCGCCGCCGGGCAGCAGGTCGCGCACCCGCTCGAGCATCTTGTGGACCGATGCCTTCTCGATGACCGTCTCGACGGCGAGGCCGGTGACGTAGCGGACCAGGCCGAGCTGGTCGAGGTCCTCGAACTCGCTCGCGTAGTGGGTGAGCAGGCCCTTGGCCACGAGCTGCAGCAGGACGTGGTTGTCGCCCTCGAAGGTGGTGAAGATGTCGCTGTCGGCCTTGAGCGCGGCGAACCGGTTGACGGCGAGGTAGCCGGCGCCGCCGCACGCCTCGCGGCACTCCTGGACGACGCGGGTGGCGTGCCAGGTGCCGAGCGCCTTGGTGCCGGCGGCCCGTGCCTCCAGCCGGCGCCTCGCCGGCGCGTCGTCCTCGGTGGCGGAGAACACCTCGTGCAGCTGGGTGCGCACGACGTCCTGCGCGAAGTGCAGCGCGTAGGTGCGCGCGACCAGCGGGAGCAGCCGCCGCTGGTGCAGACCGTAGTCGAGGAGGAGCTGCTCCTCCCCGTCCGACGCCGCTTCGAACTGCCGGCGCCGCACGGCGTACTTCGTGGCGATCGCGAGGGCCACCTTGGCGACGTTGACCCCGGCGCCGCCGACGCAGACCCGGCCCTGCACCAGCGTGCCGAGCATGGTGAAGAAGCGCCGGTGGGGGTTGTCGATCGAGCTCTCGTAGACGCCTTCGGGCGTGACGTCGGCGAACCGGTTGAGCAGGGCCTCGCGCGGCACCCGCACGCCGTCGAACCGGATGCGGCCGTTGTCCACGCCGTTGAGCCCCATCTTGCGGCCGTCGTCCTCGATCCGGACGCCCGGCGCCACCTCGCCGTCGACGCGGACCGGCACGACGAACGCGTGGACGCCCTCGGACCTCCCGGCCACCTCCAGCTGGGCGAAGACGACCGCGAGTTCGGCGTGGCGGGCCGCGTTGCCGATGTAGTCCTTGCGCGCCTGGTCGCCGCGCGTGGTGATGACGAACTCCTGGGCGGCCGCGTCGTAGCGGGCGACGGTGCCCAGCGCCTGGACGTTGGAGCCGTGCCCGGTCTCCGTCATCGCGAAGCAGCCCATCAGCTTCCCGGTGATCAGGTCCGGCAGGTAGGCGGCGTGGTGGCGTTCGGTGCCCAGGTGCAGGATCGCTCCGCCGAAGAGCCCGAACTGCACGCCCACCTTCACCAGCACCGACAGGTCGCCGAAGGCGAGCGTCTCGAACGCGGCGATCGAGGCTCCGATGTCGCCGCCCCCGCCGTACTCGCGCGGGAAGCCCATGCCGGTCTGGCCCGTCGCGGCCATCGCGACCACAAGGTCGCGCACCCGTTCGCGGAACGCGTCGACACCGAGCTCCTCGGCCTCCTCGAGCACGGAGGCGTGGGTCACCAGGTTGGCGCGGACGAGGTCGCGGATCCCGGCGTACTCGCCGTCCAGGACCTCGGTCAGTGCCGGGACGTCGATCTCGGGCTGGACGTGACCGCTCGCGGCGGCGGACGTGTTTTCGGCGGCCATGCCACTCCGCTACCCCACCCGCGGGTGATCAAGCGGTGGCCCCGGGTTCTTGGAGCCGTACGGGGGACGGGGCGGCGGCCGTGGGCGGCACCGGCGCCTGCGGGGGCCGGCGGGCCCCGCGCGGGGTCCCGGTGGCGGTGGGACCGTCCGTGCCCGCCGTCCGGATGCCCGCCAGGACGGCGTCGGGGAGGTGCCGCGCCGCGAGGGTCCGCGCCTTTGCCCCGCCGGCGGCCTCGGCGACGACGTCGGCGCCGGGGGCGCCGCCCGGCACCGGCCGTTCCGCCGGACCGGTCACGCGTCCCGGCGGCCGGGCCGGGCCGGTGCGGCGGGCCGCCGCACCGGACTCGACGGCCACCGCCGCGGGACACGCGCAACTGCCGGGCCGCCCGCGACCGTTGACTCCCCACAGCCCCGCACTTAACTTGTCCGCATCAATTCGGCGAAGGGACCGAAACTTTCGAAGGGTCCGAGCCGTCCCGCCCCTCGGACCGGCCGCACCGGTTCCGCCGCCCCGCGGAAAGGACACGCACGTGAAGGCCAGACGGAAGTTACGCATCCGCCCGCTCCTGCTGACGCTCTTCGGAGGGGTGGTCCCCCTGCTCGCCGGTTTCCTCCTCGCCGCGCCGGGCGCACAGGCCGCCTCCCTGACCGAGGTGACCGCCTTCGGCGCCAACCCCGGCAACCTGCGCATGTACGAGTACGTGCCCGCCAGTGCCGGAGCACGCCCGCCGGTCGTGGTCGCGGTGCACTACTGCACCGGCACCGGGCCCGCTTTCCACTCGGGCACCGAGTTCGCCTCGCTGGCCGACCGGTACGGGTTCATCGTCGTCTACCCGGACGCCAACGTCAGCGGCCAGTGCTTCGACGTGTCCTCGCCGCAGGCGCTCAGGCACGACGGCGGCAGTGACCCGACGAGCATCGCCTCCATGGTGAGGTCCGTGGTCCAGCGCCACGGCGCCGACGCCGACCGCGTCTACGTCGCCGGCGCCTCCTCCGGCGCGATGATGACCAACGTCCTCCTCGGCGCCTACCCGGACGTCTTCAAGGCCGGGGCGTCGTTCTCGGGCGTGCCGTTCGGGTGCTTCGCCACCACCGACGGATCGGGCTGGAACAGCGCCTGCGCCAACGGCCTGATCAGCAGGACGCCCCAGCAGTGGGGGGACCTGGTGCGCGCCGCCTACCCCGGCTACGCCGGACCGCGGCCGCGGGTGCAGCTCTGGCACGGCGCGACGGACACGACGCTGCACCACAACAACCTCGGCGAAGCGGTCAAGCAGTGGACCGACGTGCTCGGCGTGAGCCGGTCCCCGGTGCTGACCGACAACCCGCAGCCCGGCTGGAACCGCACCCGCTACGGCGCCGGCGGCACCCAGGCGCCCGTCGAGGCCATCAGCCTCCCGGGCGTCGGCCACAGCCTGCCCACCTCCGGCATGGCCGCCAGGGCCATCGCGTTCTTCGGCCTGGACCAGGCGACGCCCCCCACCTCACCGCCGCCCACCACCCCTGCGCCGAGCGGCGCCTGCCGGGTGACGAACACCGTCAGCGCGTGGAACACCGGTCTCACCGACAACATCACCGTCACCAACACCGGCACGTCGGCCCTCAACGGGTGGACGCTGACCTTCACGCTGCGCTCCGGCCAGACCATCACCTCCGGGTGGAACGCGACGTTCTCGCCCACCAGCGGCGCGGTCACGGCCAGGAACGTCGGCCACAACGGGACGCTCGCCCCGGGCGCGAGCACCTCCATCGGCTTCCAGGCCACCCACACGGGTGATGCCGGAGCTCCGACGGGCTTCAGGCTCAACGGATCCGCCTGCCAGGCCGGCTGAGCCGGCCCGGTCCGCGCGCCGCCCGGCCCGGCCGGGACCTCCGGCCCGCCCCGGACCCGGCCGGGGCGGGTCGGGCCGGGTCACTCCTCCACGAGGTCGAAGCGGAGGCCCGAGGCGGTCCCCCCGCGGCCGGGGCGGGTGTGGCGCGCGGTCCACAGGACGCCACGGCCGTCGGAGCCGCGGGCGTACTGGTGGGCACGGGTGACGGTGAGTCCCTCCCGGGGGACCTCCTCGGCGAACAGTTCGTAGGGGCCGGGGTCCCCGGGGCGGAGCAGGCGGCCGAGGGGCCGGGCCCCGTCGAGGTGCGACAGGCGCAGGCGGTGGGAACCGGGCCGGGGTTCGACCGGGACGAGGGGCAGCCAGTGGGCGGGGACCCCGGTGCGCAGCCGGTAGGCCGGGGTGCCGGCCGGCGGGGGCGCCGGGACCTCGGCGGGCGGGGTGGCGCGGGTCCGGTCGAGGGTGGAGCCGTGCGGTGTGGGGACCTGGCGTTCGACGGCCCAGGCCAGGTTGGCGTCCTCGTCGCGGACCAGCAGCACCTCCTCGAGCGGGTCGCTCTCCAGGGAACTCGCGGTGACCGGCGGGACGAACAGTCCGGTGCGACGGCCGCCGGAGGCGGTGCCGAGGCGGTAGAGGGACCAGTGGGCGTCGCCTGCGCCGGCGCCGGGCAGCGGCAGCAGGGTGGGGCCGCCGAGTTCGGAGCTGAAGGTGTCGCCGACGACCACGGAGGTGATCGTGGTGAGGGAACCGGCCGGGACGTCCAGCGGGACGAGGTACCAGTCGTTGCCGTAGACGGTGGCGAACTCGGCGACCAGCATCCGGGCCAGGTCGGACGGCGCCGCCTCGACGGAACCGAGGGCGACCCGGGCGTCCTCGAACTCCCAGAAGCGGCGGGCCGGCATGCCGGGGAAGCGGACGGGCGCGGGGAAGGTGGTGGACAGCAGCGGTGTGCGGTCGGGCGCCGGGGCCAGTCCGGTCGCTCCCGTGGCGGTGAAGTCGGTCCAGTCGAGGGTGCCGCCCTGGTAGGCCTCGGCGGTCAGGGTGGTCTCGGCGAATCCCTCGGCGAGGCCCACCGAGAAGCGGTACTCCAGCCGCTGCGGGTCCCAGGTGCCGGGGCCCGTCACGGCGGCGGTCAGGTGGCGCTCGTCGTACCAGGCGAGCCATGCCTCGAGGACCGGGACCGCCTCGGGCGGCAGGCCCCACACCGGTTCCTGGGGGGTGGGCGGGGAGGCGTGCAGGGTGAAGGCGACGGAGTTGCCGTCCGGCACGCGGCCGCGCAGCACGGCCAGGTAACGCGCGGTCGCCCCGTCGGCGGCGTCCTCCTCGCCGGTGAGGCCGAGCGGGTGGTCGTCGAGGAGGAGGGCGACGGCACCGGCGACGGCGTCGGCGGGGAGGTCCGCGGCGCGCAGCATGCGCAGCAGGTGCTGGCCGCTCTCGGCGCCCGCCCGCAGGTCGGCGGCGGTGGAGCCGGGGCCGCCGGGTTCCGCCTCGGCGAGCGCTTCGAGGGGGGTCGTCCCGTCGTAGGGGACGCCGGGTCCGTGCACGGGTCCGGGGCGGTAGCGGGTGACGCGGTCGGCGTGGCCGCGGACCCGCACCCAGACGGGGCTGCCGGCGTCGTCGCCGAGGAACTCGCCGAGCTGCCACTGGCGGGCGAGCATCCAGGCGGGGTCGTGCACCTGGGCCTCCAGGGAGGGGCGCAGGTCGCCGGTGCGGGCACGGGGTTCCAGCCGCGTCCAGCTGGTGATGGAGGGCATGGGTGACGCTCCTGTCTCCGGGAGGTCCGGGATCGGTCCGGTCCGGGGCTACTGCGGCAGGCCGCGGGTGAAGTCGGTGGCGACGGCGTCCAGGTGGGCGACGTTGGCGGCGAGGACGGCGGCGGGGGCGAGCTGTCCGATGTCGGCGACGGCCGTGGGGCTGTCGGGGTGCAGCGCCTCGTGGTCGACGGCGCGCAGCCGGGCGAGTTCGAGGGCGGCCTCGACGGTGGCGCCGAGCAGGTCCGGGGTCCAGGCCGGCGAGGCGTCCGGGGGGACGGCGAGCAGGACGGCCTGCGGGGGCGCGGCGTCCGGGGCGTCGACGTGCAGGGCGAGGCCGGTGGTCTGCTCGGAGCGCGGCACCACCTCGGTCCATTCGTCGACGACCAGCCCGCGCAGCCGGCCGGTGAGCGGGTCCCGGGGCGCGGGCGTGCCGGGGGCGTGCAGGACGAGGGACAGCCGGGCGCCGGGGCTGCCGCCGGTGGCGGAGGGCAGGGCGGCCCAGCGTTCGACGCGGCCGGGGTGGCCGGGGTCCTGGCCGGGGGGCGTGTACGGGGTCTGGGCGACGACCGCGGTCAGGGCGTCGCCCGTTTCCAGGGCCTCGGCGTAGCCGAGGGTGGTGACCAGGCGTTCCACGCCGCGGCGGACCCGGCCGAGCCGGGTGAGCCAGCCGACGGGGGCGTGCGGATCGCCGTCGAGGAGGCTGTCGGCGTGGGCGAGGGAGTCGTTGAGGTCGCCGGGCGGCGGGGCGTCGAAGGACGGGAGCAGGACGAGGTCGGGGCCGAGGAAAGCGGTGAGGGTCTGTTCGGCCCACTGGCGGGCGGTGATCGTGCCGGCGGCGCGGTCCTCGTCCAGCAGGGCCGCCCGGCCCACGCGGCGGTCGAGTTCGGGGGCGACGGTGGCGGCGAGGGAGCCCAGCAGGGCGGCGTGCTCGGTGAGCCGGTCCTCCGGGGTGCCGGGGCGGGGCCGCAGCGGGGGCGCCGCCGCGGGCACGCCGAGCAGGTTCGCCGTGGTGAGGCCGCGGTGGTGGGCGGCGATCCGGGCGGCGGCCGGGGCGGAGGCGGGGGTGGCGAGGTCCGCGGCGGCCTGCTCGATCACGGCGCGGACCGCCAGGGCGCGCGCGGTCAGGGCCGGGTCGGCCGGCTCGGCCGCGTCCGGCCCGGTGGGCACGGTCTCCGGCAGCGCCAGGTCGGCGGGGCGCAGGGGCCGCGCGGTGCGCAGCAGTTCGCGTGCGGCGCGGACGGCCTCCAGCAGCACTCCGAGTCCGTCCTCGTCGGCGACGACGGCGACCGGGCGGGCGGTGACCTGTTCGGCGGCGAGCCGGGTGTCGGCGTGCTGCAGCAGGTGGCGCTCCAGGTCCGAGCCGGGGAGCGCGTCCGGGGAGAGGCCGAGGGCGAGCAGGTCGAGCGGGGACAGCGGCAGTCCCGCGAGGGGGACGGCGCGGGTGGCGCCGTCGGCGAGCCGGACGGTGAGGGTGAGGCCGGCCGGGTCGGGCAGCAGCCCGGCCAGCCAGGCGTCGAGGGCGGGTTCGGCCACGGCGCGGCTCTGGGTGGCCGGGTCGGCGGCCCAGCCGGGCCCGGCGGGCGACGGGTCCTGGCCGACGGGACCGCCGTCACCGTCGTCGGGGAGCGGGCCGCCGTCACCGTCGTCGGGGAGCGGGCCGTCGTCACCGGGCGGCGGGCCGCCGGGTCCGTCGTCCGGCAGCGGGACCACGTCGCCGCCGGGCAGTCCCCCGTCGTCCTCCGGGGGCCGGGGGACGTGGATCGGCGGGGTCTCCCCCGCGCCGCCTCCGGGGTCCTTGGCCAGGGCGCGCGCCCCGCCGGCGGCCGGCGCCTCCGCCGGGCCGGGCAGCAGGACGACCACCCGGTGGGTGACCGCGTCGCCGGCCCGGGGGGTGCGCAGCGACTCGAGTTCCGGCGGCGGGGCCTCGCCGTTGCCCATCGCGTCGACGGTGGCGCCGGCCCGCATCGGGTTGCCCTGGGCGGCCTGGTGGACGCCTTCGGTCAGCAGGGTGTCGGCGACGGCGTCCACGGCGTCGTCCAGGTCGTCCAGCACCGCGGTGAGCGCGGTGATCTCGGCGGTGGAGCCGGCCGGGACGCCGACCGTGCGGACCAGGTCGAGGCGGCCGGCGGCGCGGCGCCGGTGCAGGCGCAGGCCGTCGGTGACGTCCTCGGCGACGACGCGTTCCTCGACCGTCCCGTCGTGGGCGACGTGGGTGGCGGTGGTGGGGGCGAGTTCCCGGAAGCGGTCGGTCCAGGAGGCGAGGGTGCCCAGGGGGTGGTCCTGCAGGGCGCGTTCGAAGCGGTAGCCGAGCAGGGAGCCGAGCGGGCGGCCCTGGCGGACGCCGTCGAGCAGCCAGGCGGCGGTGCGGGCCCGGGTGGAGGTCAGGTCGACGGCGGTGGGCGTGTCGGGGCGGTCCCCGTGGGCGCGCTGCGCGGCGCGCAGCAGGGCCGCGGTGGTGGCCTGGGCGAGCGAGGGCGCGTGGACGGGGCCGGCGGTGCCGTCGGCCGCGAACAGGGTCCACGGCCTGCTGTCGCCGGGGGCGGCGAGCGGGTCGGTCCTCTCGCCCTCCGGCCGCCGCTCGTACGGGACCTGGACCGGTGCGGTGGAGCGGGGCACCACGTCCAGCAGCCAGCCGTAGCCGCCGAGGTGGCTGCCGCCGGAGGCGCGCCTGCGCAGGTGTTCCAGGCGGCGGGTGGCCAGCGAGGTGATCCAGGCGTCGAGCCGGTGGGAGGTGGCGTCCAGGGTCTGGGCGAGCAGCAGCTCCAGTTCGCCGGAGGGGAGCGCCGCGAGGGCGGCGGCGGATTCCAGGGCCTGGTACAGCGGGGCGAGTTCGGGGCGTTGCCGGGCGGCGGGGGTCCACAGGTAGGCGTCGGCGGTCTGGCCGGTGCCCGGGACGACGCGGCGGGCGCGGTGCCAGACGGTGGTGGTGAGGGCCTGGGGGTCGGTGTCCAGCACCTCGGGTTCCCGGCGGCCGGCGGTGCCGGTGCCGAGGACGGTGTCGACGGCGCGGGCGTACTCGGCGAGCAGCGAGTGCCGGACGAGGCGGTAGAGGAGGGGGGTGGAGCGGCCCGCGGCGGGCGTGGTGCCGAGGTCGTGCCACCAGCGGGCCCAGGGCAGGTTCTTCCGGTCCTGGGCGGAGGGTACGCGGGCCCAGGCGGGCGCCGGGTCGACCGGGACGGAGAGGGCGGCGAGGTATTCGGCGGGGGTGCCGCCGGGGGTGCCGGGGGGCGCGTCGGTCCAGGGGTTGTCGAGCGGCCAGGACTTCTTGGCGTGGAGGAGGCGTCCGGGGCCGAGTTCCCAGCCGGGCAGCCCGAGCCGGGCGGACAGCGAGGCGGTCTGCGCGGCCAGGCCGGTGCGCCAGGCGTCGTTGAGGGCGAGCGGGCCGAACCTCCAGAGGGCGGTGACGTAGTCGGTGCCGAGGGCGCTGCGGGCGTGCACGCGCCGGGCGGTGGGGGCCATGCCGAGGATCTCCGCCACGGTGTGCTGTCCGGCCGCGCCGCGGGTGATGCGGGGGACGGCCGCCGGGTCGGCGGCGGACGGGGCCCAGACGCGGTCGCGGAGGGTGCGCAGGAAGGCGGGGACGGCGGCGGGGAGCGGCGGCGTGCCGAGGGCGTCGCCCTCCAGGTCGGTCCAGCGGTTCAGCGGCAGCACGGGCAGCAGTCCGTAGGGCTGGGAGCCGACGCGCAGCGCGGGCAGCGGGCCGCCGGGGCGCAGGAAGCGCCGGACGTGCTCGCGGGCTCCGCGGATCTGGGCGTCGGTGAACCGGCCCTCGCCGAACTGGGAGAGGTAGTAGCCCCAGGTCGCCTCCCACAGGACGGTGGCCATGTGGCGGGCGGCGGCCTGGTCGCCGCGGCGGGCGTCGCGGGCGCGGGCCAGGGGCGCGGGGCGGTTCATGCCGTCGGGGCCCTTCACGCCGTCGATGTCGGCGACGGGCTGCAGGCCGAGCGCCCGGCAGAGCGTTCTCGCGTTGCTCTCGGGGTCGGCCGGGGGTTCGTCGGCGATCCGGACGCGGTAGGCGTCGCGGTGGCCGGGGTCGTCGCGGCTGTACCGGGAGGTGGCGGTGGTGGTGTTGTTGGAGGGGGCGCCGGGCGGGACGTAGCCCAGGCCCCGGGTGTGGTACTGGGCTTCGAGGAGGGCGGACAGTTCGGCGGTGGCGGCGTCGGGGTCGCCTTCGTGCACGCCGTAGGCGAGGACCTGCGCGTAGCCGGTGCCGCGCGGCAGGCGGACCGCCATGCCGACGGCCTCGGCGGCGGCGAAGTCGACCAGCCAGCGGGTGGCGTCGTCGGTGGGCGGCGCGGCGGGGTCGAGGTCCTCCAGGTCGGCGGTGGGCGCCGGGCCGACGGGCAGGGGGCGGCCGGACGCGCCTCCGACCGGGCGGGTGACGCGGGTGACGGGGGGCGCGCCGGCCTCCTTGGGCCGTCCGACGACGTACCAGCGGGTGGGCAGCGCGCGGGCGACGGCCCGGCGGGTCCACGCGGCGTCGCGGTGCGGGCCGGGGTCGGGGAAGTCCGGGCCGGGGAGGGGGCCGCCGGATCCGGGGGCGTCGCCGGGGCCGGGGCGTTCGAGCGGGTTGACGGGCTCCAGGACGCGGGCGATCCAGCCGGCGCGTTCGGCGCCGAAGCGTCCGGAGAGTTCCGTCCAGGCGGCGTCCTCGGTGGGGGCGTCGCCCCGGGCGTCCCAGACGGCCTGCCAGTAGCGGCGGCCGTAGAGGTCCTCGTCCTCGGTGAGCGGGGGCTCGTGGGTGTCGACGTGGATCTCGTCCGGGTAGATGCGGACGAGGAGTTCGGTGGCGGTGAAGCGGGTCTCCAGCCGGACCGGGAGCAGCACCACGGGCAGCGCGGTGGTCAGGGTCCAGGCCGGGGGCGTGGGTGTGGTCATCGGCGTCCGTCCAGGTGGCGTCGTGCGAGGTGGAGTGGGTGGGCGCGCGCGGTGCGGCGCGGGCGCGGCGGTCCGCCGGGGTCCCGGCGCCGCGCCCGTCGTGCGGCGGGCGCGGTGCCGGTTCCGCGGCGGTCCCGGATTCGTCGCGGTGCCGGTTCCGGCCGCGGTGCCGGTTCCGGCCGTGGTGTCAGCGGGTGGGGTGGGCCGGCCGGGGCAGGTACGCCTCGTCGGGGATGGC
>NZ_LWCC02000076.1:0-17783 GCF_001642695.1 Streptomyces chilikensis | reverse complement strand
AGAGGGACTGCCGGGCGTCGAGGGCGTCCAGCGCCTCGGCGGTGGACAGCCGCCACCAGCTGCCGTCGGGGTTCCGGCCGGCGATCTCGCGGACGAAGACCTGGTCGCTGCCGGGGATCCGCTTGCGCACGTGGGTGACGCGCAGGCCGGGGCCGTGGGCGGGCAGCAGGGCGGAGGCGTGGTGCGCCACCCGGACCGGCCGCTGCAGGGTGATCCGGGCCATGGCGGCGGCGTTGTGCCCCCAGGCCTGCGGGGGCGTGCTCTCGCCGGGGCGCACCGGCCGGGGGGTGGCGTCCAGGGCGGTGGCGCCGACGTGCGGCAGCGCGTCGAGCTGCTGCGGTGATCCGGCGACGGAAGCCCAGCTGACGTCCTGCCAGGCGGCGGGCGGCACGCCCCAGGCCGCGTCGGCGGGCGGCACGTCCAGGCCGAACGAGGGCGCCCCGGGGTGTTCCTCGAAGACGAAGAACCAGCCGTGGCCGCGGCCGTTCTCCCCGAGCGCGTCGGCCGCGGTGAACGGGAAGCCGAGGAAGAGGACGTCCTCGCCGATCGCGCCCCGGAAGACGGGGTCGGTGCGGTGCCCGTCGAGGCGGCGCGGTCCGCCGGGGGTGAGGGGTGCGAGCGCCCGGCGGGCGTGCACACCGAGGGACGGGAAGCGGCGCACCAGTTCGCCGCGGATCAGCAGCACCACGGCGTCGTCGCCGCCGGGCGGGCGGCGCAGGGTCTCGCCGAGGCGGGCGAACCGCTCCCAGGACCGCATCGGGGGGACGTCGGGCGGCTCCTGCCCGGCCTCGTGGATGCCGCGGGTGTCCCAGAAGTGGCGGAAGGAGGTCGCGGACCGGTCGGTGGGGAACTCCCGCCACAGCAGTTCCCGGCCGAGCTCGTGGTTGGCCCCGGCCAGGAACGCCTCGACGAAGGGGCCGTTGGCGCGCAGCAGGGTGACGGTCTCGGGCGGCACGTTCCGCACCCCGGGCAGCAGGTGGTCGGCGCCGAGTTCGGTGAGGAGTTCGGCCATCGGCCGGCCGAACGAGGGCGGGGCGAGGAGGGGGCCGAGCGGGTCGGGCAGGCCGCCGCCGAGGAGGTCCGCGCCGTCGATGCGGGCCGCGACCCGTGTGGTGACGGCCTGTTCGGGGTCGGTGGCGGCGCGGACGGCGTCGGCGATGCCGCTGAGCGGCACGGCGGGCTCGTCGGCCTGGTCGGCGCGGTCCTGGGCGGCGAGCAGGGCACGCTGGTGGGCCTTGGCGGCGGTGCGGAAGTTGGCGGTGATGGTGGTGCGCCGCTGGGCGGTGGAGTCGGGCAGGTCGACGAGGGCGAGGCCGGCGCCTTCGCCGAGCCAGCCGTACCAGGCGCCGGGGTGGGCGGGCATGGCGGCGGACCAGGCGCGGGGGCCGGCGATCCCCTCGACGTCCCAGCCGATGCGGTAGGTGGCGGTGTTGTCGGTGGGGCCGTCCTCGACGACGAGGACGGCGAGGTCGGGCTTCTCGCTCCCGGAGAAGTCGGCGACCGCGATGCCGGCTCCGGCGATCGCCGGCCAGCTCCCGGGTATCGCGCGGGGGTCGCTCCAGTCGCCCCTGACCTTGCCGCGGGCGTTGATCTGCCGGCCGACCCGGTAGGAGCCGGTGACCCGGCCCCCGCTCTCCTCCATCAGCATGACGATCAGCTCGGGGCGCAGGTCGTGGTCGAGGTCGGCGACCGCGACGTCCACGGCGCGCACCCGGGGCGCGGTGTCGGAGGGACGGCCGGGCCAGGGGATCTCGACCGAGTCCTCCCAGCCGCCGCGCGCGAGGCCGGTGTCGGGGTCGATGTTCCATCCGATCCGCAGGAAGAGGCGGCGGTTGCCGGTGAATCCGCCGAGGTAGACGACGATCAGTTCCTGGTTGCCGTCGCCGTCGAGGTCGGCGAGGGTGCAGCTGCCGCCGCCGACGTGCACGTACTCGGTGAGCGCGCCGCCCGAGCCGGTGGGGGTGGACATCGGGCTGGGCATGGCGACCGGCCCCACCCATCGCGTCGGGTCGCCGTTCGCGTCGAGGTCGCGGCCGATGGTGTAGCGGCCGAAGTTGCCGGGGGTGGTTCCGTTGACGGTCTCCTCGATCCAGAAGAGCACCACGTCGGGGCGGCCGGAGCGGTCCATGTCGGCGGCGGCGACGCCGAAGCCCTGGGTGACCTCGTGGGTCATCCGGCCGCCGAGCCCCGTCTTGAGGGCCCATCCGCCCCGGACGGTGCCGTCGAAGTCGGTGGCCCTGCCGAAGCGCAGATAGGGCGTGTTCGCGCCGGCCGGGGCGTCGACGTGTCCGACCAGGAGGTTGGAGAAGAAGCCGAGCTGGGGCCGCCAGCGGATGTCGCGTGGCGGGGCGGCCTCCATGGCGCCCTTGCCGCCGAACACGGGGGCGCCCAGGTTGCGCCAGGTGTTGTCGCCCGCGCGGTCGGCGTGCCACAGGGCTCCGCCGGCGACGGCGTGGACGACGGAGCCCGTGACGGTGGCGACGAGGGCCTGGTCGGGGACGCCCGGGATGCGGCCGCCGCCGACCGGGACGCCGTCGAAGGTGGTGGAGAAGGAGCAGGCGAGGATGCGCGCGTCGGTGGTGCAGACCAGCATCCGGCCGTCGTGGCCCCGGCCGAGGTTTCCGGCGATGCTCGGCGCGCCCTGGACGGGCTGCCAGAGGAGTTGGTTGAACAGGGCGAGTTTGCTGCTGACCTGGAGGACCCCGTCGACCCCCGTGCCCATGTTCCTGGTGGCGCTGGTCGCGTCGGGCACGCCCCGCCACACGTCGAAGGCGAGGGCCGGGATGCCGGTGAGGGAGGTGTGGGTCCAGCCGTTGCCCTCGTCCGCCCACCGCCACAGCTTCCCGTCGGTGTCGAGCAGGTTGAGCGCCCAGGTGCCCACCACCCGGACCCCGCGGACGAGGCGGCCGCCGGGGTTGCGGCCCGCCTCCCAGCTCCAGCCGGCCCCTTTGCCCCTGAGCGCGTGCAGGACGCCGTCGGTGTCCGCGCAGTAGACCGTCTGGTTGAGGTACTGGTTGTTGCCGGGTCCGCTCGGCGGGGTGCGGCGGACGACCGCCGCGAGCGCGCCGTCGCCGCCGTGGAGGGGGGCGGTGCCGCCCCTGCCGTGGTTGAGCCACACCCAGCGGTCGCCGTCCCAGAACAGCTGGCGCAGGGTGCCGTCGGCGCCGGTGACGAAGACGTGCAGGTCCTGGCAGGCGACCGGGGAGGACGAGGCGGTGGTGCCGGGCGGTGTGCCGTGGTCGACCCAGCCGGGGACCCCTCCCTGGGTGACCCGGGACATCAGCCGGCCGTCGGTGGTGACGACGAAGACCCGGTTGGTCAGGGCCGCCCCGACCCAGCGGATCACCGGGGTGACGGGGTCGACGCCCTCCCGGGGGTGGGTCGGGTTCGTCTCCCAGTAGCGGGTGGTGAGCCGGCCCTCGGTGAGGTCGCCGAACTCCTCCTCGCCGGGCAGGTCCTCGATGCCGGAGAGTCCCGGCGGGGTGGTCAGCGGCGGCACCGCGCGCTCGGTGCGGCGGGCCAGCGCGGCGGCCAGTCCGGTGACGGCGGTGTCGGCCCCCGCGGGGCGGGTCCCGGTGGGGGCGGCGCGGCGGGCGACCGGGCCGCCGGGGCGCAGCAGGCGCCGCAGGCCGGGGTCGAGGGCGGCCGCGGCCTCCTTGTTGCGGGCCAGTTCGCCGGCGGCGGTGCCGGATCCGAAGTGGACGGCGGCGCGGGCGGCGGCGGTCATCTGCAGGAGCCGCACGTCGGCCGCGTCGTCGGCGGCCGGGGTGCCGAGGGGGGTGGTTCCGGGGAGTCTGCGGTGCAGCCGGTCACTGACGGTGCGGGCCAGCTGGCCCTGCCGGAGGGCCTCGTTGGCGCGCCGCAGTTCGGCCGCCTGGTCCCAGGCGGCGGCGACCAGGTCCTCCTGGTGGCGGCGCACCACTTCGGCGCCGAGCGCGGCGGCGGCGCGGTGGCGGGGGTCGAGGTTGAGCTCCCGCAGCCAGGTGGGTCCGGCCTGCGGGGAGGGCAGGCCGTTGCGGCCGGCCTGGGCGGCGCCGTAGACCGGCGGCGTCAGTTCCGCGCCGTCGGGGCCGGTGTCGAGCACAGTGGCGTAGGCGGCGCGGAAGGCGGCGGCGGTGTCCTCGTCCCAGGGCCGGGCGTCGGTTCCGGCGCCGCGCAGGGCACCCTCGAGGTCGAGGGTGCGGCCGGGGTGTCCGGCGGGGAGGGCGGGCAGGCCGTGTCCGGCGGCTCCGACGTCCACCGGGCGGGTGCCGACGTCGCCGGGGAGGGCGCGCGGGGTCAGGGCGCGGACCAGGGACTCGAAGTCGCCGTCCTGGCCGGTGCCGAAGCTCCAGTGGTGGTAGACGGGCAGGTCGATCTCGTCCGGTCCGCCGGTGGCGGGCCAGGCCGGGACGAGGGGGCCCTCGGGGACGGGCAGGCCGAGGCCGGCGAGGCGTCCGGCCTCGAAGGCGGGGACCACGGCGGCCAGGTAGCGGGTGTGCGGGCGCAGCCGGCGCGGGCAGAGCAGCCGGGAGAGGGTGCGGTCCGGTTCCTCGGCGAGCAGCCGGTCGACCTCTTCCGGGCCGTCGCCGTCCTCGGTGGTGACCTGGGCGTGGGCCCAGGCCCAGGACTGGGTGAGGTCGGGCAGCTGCGCGGGCGCGCAGCGCAGCACGGGCAGGGTGCCGGCGGCGGGCAGCAGGGCGGCCCGGTCCGCCTCCACGACGGCCAGCACGAGCCAGGGCCGCAGCCGGTCCTGCGCGCCCGCTCCGGCCGGGGTGAACATCCACGGCAGGTCGGGGCGGTCGAACTCGACGGCGGGGAACAGGTGCGGTTCGGCGTCGGAGGTGTCGGGCGCGGGGAAGGCGCGCAGGATCTGGGCGGTGTCGATGCCGGTGACGTCGCCGGGGCCGAGCAGGCGGGCGGGGACGTCGACGGGGGCCCGGCCGGTGAGGCGGGGGCGCAGGACGACGTGGTTGCGGGCGTCCATGGCGCCGGTTCCGGGATCGGGTGCGCCGCCGGCGGCGGCGAGTCCTTCACGGACCCAGGAGAGGAAGGTCAGGCCGCTCAACGGGTGCCTCCGGCGGGGTTCTCGGCGGTGTGCTCCGGGGCGTCGTGGCCGGCGGGCACCGCGATGTCGTGGGTGTCGGGGACCAGGCGCAGGCCGTGTCCGCCGGCCCGGCGCAGGGTGCGGCGCAGTTCGGCGGCCTCGGCCCAGGTGGCCGCGCGGGCCGGGGCGGGGGCGGCCGCCGCGGTGGCGCGCGCGGTGCGGGCGGTCTGCCCGGGGTCGTCCGCGCCGCGCACCGTCCAGCCGGTGTCCCGGACGCCGAGGGTGCGGGGGCGGGCGGAGAATCCCTGCGGTCCGGTGCGGCGGGTGGCGGCGCGTGCGGCCGGGGAGGCGGCGGTGCGCAGGGGGGCGCCGGTCAGGGGTTCGGCCCCGCCGGTCCTCGCGAACGCCGTCGTGGCGGTGGTGACGGAGCGGTGCGGGCCGTCCACGACGACCTCCTCGTGGCCGAGCACGGAGCCGTGCACGCCGTCGCGCTCCCGGTCGGCGGCCAGGGCCCCCTCGGCGGTGGCGCCCGCGACGAGCCGTTCGAAGGAGGGCGCGGAGAGCTTCTCCTCGTCGGTCAGGTCGAGGAACTGGGCGGGTGCGAAGTGGTCGCGGGTGGGGGCGAGGTGGAGGGTGACCGGGGCGGTGGCGGTCGCGGGGTCGACGTCCTCGACGGTGAGTTCGGGGTGCAGGTCGAGGCGGCGGGGTTCCGTCACGGGTGCGCCGCCGAACCGGTCCAGGGTCAGCCCGAGCGGGGCGACCCGCTGGGTGAACGACAGCCCGCCGAGCGGGTGGACGATCAGCCGGCCTTCGGCGTCCGGGAGTTGCCGGAGAGTGACGACGGTACGGCCGGGGCCGGTGAGCTGGGCCGTCCAGTTGCGCGGGTCGGCCATCGCCTCCTCGACCCTGGCGGCCACGTCGACGGCGGCGGGGAGTTCGGCGGGGATGGCCCGGGCGCCGAAGGTGCGGTCGAAGCTGATCTCGCCGCTGAGGAAGAGGATCTCGAAGCGTGCCTTGCCGCGCACGTGCCAAGGGGTCGGTCCGGAGAGCGCGACCTCCACGCCGACGCCCATCAGGGTGCGGCTGCCCCGCTTGAGGGCGAGGCGTCCGCCGATGTCGACCTGGAAGCCGAACGGCTCGAGCTGCACCAGGGCGTCGAAGGACAGCATCCCGTCGATGCTGAAGCCCAGCGCGGCCGCGTAGAGCTCCAGGCGGGCGCCGAACTGCACGGTGTTGGAGGTCAGCGCGAAGTAGGCCTCCAGGCGGAGCCGGGGGTTGTCGCCGTTGAGCAGGGAGAGCGTCAGGCGGCGCAGTTGCGGGAAGCCCTCGGGGCGCTGGAAGCGCGGGTGGAATCCGCCGGCGGACAGCGCGAAGCTGCTCCCGCCCTTCCAGCGGGCGCGCATCGCCATGTCGCCGGTGAGCGCGAAGGCGGCGATCCGCGAGTCGTACAGGGTGGCGTCGACGGACGCCTCGCCGCGTTCGAAGTCGATCACGCCGAGGACGTCCATGGTGACGGCGACCACGGCCCGTTCCTCGGTGGGCAGCGCCATCCGCAGGCGGCCGAGCAGGATCAGCCGTACCGGCGTGGGCAGTTCGAGCAGCAGGCCGAGGTCGAGGGTGAGCAGGGTCGGCGTGCCCCAGCCGATCCGCGCCATCGGGCCGACGACGTGCCGGCCCGGGGTGGGCGGGAAGACGGTGCCCAGGGCGGCGGTGATCTCGGGGGCGCGGGCCAGCGGGTCTCGGGGGAAGAGGACGGAGTCGAGGGCCTTGGTGCGGATGCCGGCGCGCAGGGCGTCCACGGAGACGGAGCGGTTGACGCCGATGAGACCGCCGACGCCGTTGAGGGTGAAGCCGAACCCCAGGTGCAGCGGGGTGAATTCGGCGCTGACCAGGATGAGCAGGGAGAAGCCGTCGGCCCCGTCGGGCATGCGGGTGGTGAGCAGGCCGACGGCGGTCAGCGCGATGCTCTCCAGCTGGAGGGCGAGGACGCCGGCGTACTCCTCCTTGGCGTGGTCGAGGAAGAGGTAGCCGCCGCCGGTGACGGGGCCGGCCGCGACCTTGAGCGCGGCCCCCTTGGGCGGGGCGAAGTCCGCGCCGAGGCCGACCGGGCCGAGGTTGCCGTCCTGCGTGGACAGCCCGGCCTCCAGACCGATCCGCTCCACGGTGGCGGTGACCGGGCCGAGGGCGAGCCGGGCGGTCGCGGCCACCCGCGCGGTGAGTTCCTTCCGCTCCGCGTCGGCGCTCAGCTCCAGGTGCACGGCGACGATTTCCACCGGTCCGAGGCGGGCGTTGACCGGCAGGACGGCCTCCAGGCCGCCCGATCCGGTGAAGCTCAGGCCCCGGCGGCGGGACCAGCGCAGGCCGAGGGCGAACTCGGTGCGCAGCCCCTCGGCGGGCAGGACGGAGGCGAGGAATCCGTCGCCGTCTCCGCCGGACACGACCACGGCGGCCCTGTCGGCGACGACGCCGATCTCGACGTCGGACGGGTCGGGCTCTCCGGGGCGGCCCTGCTCGAGGACGGCGCGTACCCAGGCGCGGAAGGAACCGATCTCCAGCCGGGTGCCGTTCGCGCTGCCGAGCAGCAGGGCGGGCGGCTGCCGGCTTCCGGAGGGGTCTCCCTTGCGCAGTTCGAGTCCGAGTTCGGCGCGTCCGCCGGTGGGCGCGCCGCCGGAGAAGGTGACGCCGTGCGGGCCGAGCGCGACGGCCGGGCCGGCCCCGGACAGGTCGGCGCGCAGCACCCATTCCCCGAACTGCCGCTGGAGGGCGGCGGATCCACGGGGGACGAGGACGACGCCGAGGTCTCCGGACTCGGCGGAGGCGATGCCCAGGGTGGCGCCGAGGGTGGCGGCCGCGGTGGACGGCGCGGTGACCGGGTCGTCGGGGCCGCCGGGCTCGGGGCCGGCGGGCGGGTTCGGGGGCAGGAGCGGCAGCTGGAAGGTGAGCATCCGGCGGCCGAGCGCCACGGAGGCGGGCGTCAGGTCGGTGCCGGTGGTGTCGCCGAGGCCGGCCAGCGCGTCGTCGACGCCGAGCGCGTGCAGCAGGCCGGCGAGGCGGGGCAGCAGGAGGGCGGCGAAGGCGTCGGCGGCGGCCTCGTCGGCCAGACCGTCCGGCAGGTAGGCGGCGCGGAGCGCGCCGGCCGGGTCGCGGACCAGCTCGATCAGCCGCTCGGGGCGCAGTCTCTCCCGGGCCACCGGCAGGCGGACGGCGCCGCCCTCCTCACCGGTCACGGGTTCCTCCGCCGGCCCGCCCGAGGCGGGGTCCTCCTCGACGAGCACGCCGAGCAGCAGGAGGACGGAGCGCAGCACCGGGTGGTGGAGCCGCAGCCAGTCGGCGACCAGCCGGTGGACGACGTCCTCGGCGAAGCGGCCGGGGTCGAGGTCGGCCAGCGCGGGCGGAACGGTGCGCACCACCTGGACGGCCCGGCCGACCGTTGCGAGCAGGCCCTGGAGTCCGTCGAGGTCCTGCGGCGGGTTCTCGGCGGCCTGCTGGAGGGCGCCGGCCACGGCGGCGACGTCCTCCAGCCAGTCGGCGACCTGTTCCCCGGCGCCGTCCCCGGCGGCTTCGGGCCGCCAGCCGGTCGCGGCGAGGAAGCGGGCCAGCGCCATCGGGTTGGCGGCGGCGTCGGTGAGGGGTGCGACCAGCCGCAGCACTTCCTCCACCAGGGCCGCCTGGCCGTCGGCGGGCGCCGCGGGCCGCCCGTCCGGGACGGGGGGGTTCTCCTGCGGGGTGGTCATCGCGGCGTCCCTTCGGTCGCGGGGAGGTTCTCCCTGCCGGCCGGCGGCGCGCCTTCGCGTGCCGCGCCGGAGGTGTCCGGGGCGAGGGTTCCGGTGTCCGGGGCGAGGGTTCCGGTGTCCGGGGCGAGGGTTCCGGTGTCCGGCCCGACGGGCAGCGGGAGGACGAAGCGGGTGAGCGGAGCGGCTGTCGTCTGTCCGTCGAACCTCCACCACAGGGTCTGGATCACGGACTTGTCGTCGTCCGCGCCCCAGGTGAAGGTGATGTCGCCGATGTTGTTGCGTCCGACGATCGCCCGCCCGGTGCCCTGCACGAGGTAGGCGTGGTGGTTGCCGGAGGCGGCCGCGTAGTCGGCGACGGCCTGGCGCGGGTCGTCGGGAGGGAAGGCGACGGGGATCGTCGCGCCGGGGCGCGGTGCGGCCATCGGGTCGCGGTGCCCGAAGTACTCGTACAGGCACTCCCAGTGGGGGGCGGGCCCCAGCAGCCGCCCGCCGCGCGGCGGCCTGACGATGCCCGGCGACTCGGTGAGGACCGTCCGCACCGGGTCGGGGCTGCCGGGCGGCCCCTCGACGTCGACGGTCACCTTCTGCCCGTGCGGCACGTTCCATCCCAGGTGGGTGGCCCAGGGCGAGGTGAAGGCGTAACCGAGGTTCTGCAGGAACTTGGTGCCGCCCGCCTCGTTCTTCAGCGAACTGGCGGTCAGCTGGGCCAGGACGCCGCGGACCTTGCCCTCGGGCGCCTTGTAGGCCTGGGTGGCGGCGTACCGCATGCGGACGGCGAAGGCGTAGTGGACGTCACCGCCGAGGGAGATCACCCGGCGGCGGCGGACCCCGTCGGAGCCGGGCCGGGCCTGGCCGAGCAGGCGGGCGAGGAACTTGTGGAAGGCCGCCTCGTCGTGGCTCCACGCCTCGACGTCCTGCGACAGGTAGCCCGACGCCGTGATCCTCTTGACCGCCGGCTGGGCGATCTCCTCGATCAGCGGATGGCCGAGCACCGGACAGGGGGACAGCAGCACGGTGACCTTCTCCGGGCCCCGGTCGGGCGCGGCCGCGAGCATCGCCTCGTAGGTGGGGTCGGACCAGATCAGCGCCGGTGAGTCCTTCGGACCGCCCCGGAAGACGCGCTGCGTGCGTGTGTCCACGGCGACCAGCTGGTGGGCCGGCCAGTCGACGGAGTAGTGCCACGGCAGGGAGCCGTCGGCGCGCGTGATGCGGCCCGAGTGGGTGCCGCTGGGCACCCCGGTGCGGCGGGCGATCACGGCGGCGGGGCCGGGGGCGGTGTGGTCGGGCTGGGCCAGGGCGGCCAGCAGGTCCCGGCCGGCCTCGCCCTCGGGTCCGGGGCCGAAGGCGGCGGGAACGTTTCCCCAGTGCTGGAAGACCGCGTAGGCGGCGATCCCGTTGGCGAGGAACCGCCGGCCGTGGTCGGTGGAGGAGACGCCGTCGACCCAGGAGGAGGCGATGTACCAGTCGTCGGTGACCTCGTGGTCGTCGAACATCATGTACGTCGCCGTGTTGGCGAGCGCCCGCCGTACCCGCGGGAGGGTGCGCCGGAAGTCCTTGAGGTGGCCGCACCGGCCGAGGAAGGCCCGGTAGGTGTCCAGGGCCTTCCGGCGGAAGGAGTGCACGAACCACAGCTCGTCGGCCTGGTCGGGGTGCGGGTGGTCCAGGACCAGGTCCTCGTGGTCGTAGAACTCCGGGAACAGGAGGCGCAGGTCGAATCCGTCGGGCCACAGGACGTCCGACCACACCATCAGGTACATCACACAGAACTCGGCGAGGGTCAGCAGGTGCGACTGGCCCTCGCCGCTGGTGAGGTGGAAGTCCTCGACGGTGAGCTGCTGCCGCTTGCCGGGCTTCATCCACAGCAGCCGGTGCTCGCGGGGCACGGTCGGGAACGTCTCGTCGCGGCCGAGCAGGGCGCGGCCGTACTGCGTGCACATGTGCAGCAGCACCTCGGCGACGTCGTCCGCGTAGATCTGGTCGCCGGTGAGGAACAGCTGCTGGGGGCGGTGGGCGGGCTTGCCGATGTCGGCCTTGAGGACCTGGTCGAGAACGGCCAGGGCGTCCAGCCCCTCACCGTGCGGCTTGCGGCAGGAGGCGTGGAAGAAGCGCAGCTTCGACGGGTGGTCGGGCGGGGTGACGAAGCTCGGCAGATCGGGCGCGCCGGCACCGGTGTAGAGCAGGCGGCGGCGCGCCTCGGCGCCCTGGGCGTGCACGACGCCGTCGTCGAACAGGCCGGGCGCGCCGGCCGGGACCGGTGCGTCCGGGGCGGTGGTGTCCGCGGAGAACCGCGCGGTGTACCGGTGGACGGTGCCCGGCGGGAGCGTGCCGCCGGACACCGGACGGGCGGTGACCGCCACGACGTGCAGGTGTTCGCCGATCCTCGCGGTGACGGCGGTGCCGCGGGCCGCGGGCTCCGGCGGCAGCGGGCCGCCGCTTCCGGCGTACGCCTCCACGGTCACCCTGCGGGCGTCCTTGAGCGCGAAGAAGACGGTGACGCCCGTCTCGTCGACGCGTCTGACCATCGGCCCCGCCAGTACCAGCGGCAGCTTCTCGATGTCCAGCGGCGGCAGTGCGGGCACGCTGCCGCTCACCCCCGTATCCCCCATGTTTCCTCCGCTTCGGGGCGCGGCGGAGACCCCCGCGCCGGAGCACCGCCGGGTGGTCGGACACGGCGGTTTTGCACACACATCGCATGCTTTGCGCGCAGACACTACATGAACACGTTCTTCACGCAATCCTCACGGCAAAAACTGAATGCAACAATGGAGTTGAACGCTGCGCGTTTCAAGTGGTTTGCCCCGGTGCCCTTTCCGTCCGAACTCTTCCGAAGGGCCTTCGAACCGAGGGAAGTCGATTCGGGCGCGGTCGCTCCACCGCCGCGTCCGGACCGGCACGGCGGCGGCCCGGACGGGATTCCGGGACGGCCACCGCGCCCGCCCCATGTGGAGCACGTGACCCGAGGGCTGATACACCCCCCGGACAAGCCGGGCGACGAGCCGGGGACGGCACCTGACGGCGGGCCGGCGCAACTTCGCCTTGACGCCGTCGAGTTGCCCCGCCGGCCATCTTGACTGGTACAGACCAATGCGATTGAGTGTGGGCTCCGAACCCCCCACCACGGCCGTCCCCCACTGCACGGCCGGCCCGGCCGCGTGCGCCGGTACGCGGTCCGCCCGGTCGGTCCGGCGGGTACGGCCCCGCTTCGCAAGGGAGTTGACCTCGTGTCGAGACGCCGCTTGTCCGCCGTCGTCGCCGTTCTCGCCCTCTCCGCCGCCACGCCGGCGCTCCTGCCGGCGGGCGAGGCCTCCGCGGCCGCGTGCTCGAGCTATCCGAACTGGGTCGCCGGAAGGTCCTACGCCGCCGGCGACATCGTGCGCTACACCGACGGCCGGGCCTACATCGCCGAGCACGCCAACCCCGGCTACGACCCGGTCATCAGCACCTGGTACTGGGAGCCCTACGCCTGCGACAGCGGGCCCGGCACGCCGGTGGGCTCGTTCGTGGTCACCGAGGCGCAGTTCCACCAGATGTTCCCGAGCCGGAACTCCTTCTACACGTACAGCGGCCTGACCTCGGCCCTCAGCGCCTTCCCCGGCTTCGCCACCACCGGCGACACCACCACCAAGAAGCGCGAGGCCGCCGCGTTCCTGGCCAACGTGAGCCACGAGACCGGCGGACTGGTCCACATCGTCGAGCAGAACACCGCCAACTACCCGCACTACTGCGACTGGAGCCAGCCGTACGGCTGTCCCGCCGGCCAGGCCGCCTACTACGGCCGCGGGCCCATCCAGCTCAGCTGGAACTTCAACTACAAGGCGGCCGGCGACGCGCTCGGCATCAACCTGCTGGGCAACCCCTGGCTCGTCGAGCGGGACGCCTCCGTGGCCTGGAAGACCGGCCTGTGGTACTGGAACACCCAGACCGGCCCCGGCACCATGACTCCGCACAACGCCATGGTCAACGGCGCCGGATTCGGCCAGACCATCCGCTCCATCAACGGCTCCCTGGAGTGCGACGGCAGGAACCCCGCCCAGGTGCAGAGCCGCGTGAGCACCTACCAGCGCTTCGCCCAGATCCTCGGCGTCGACCCCGGCGGCAACCTGTACTGCTGAGCCCTCGCCGCGGCCGCCGGCCCCACCCCGGCCGGGGTGGGGCCGGCGCCGTTCCCGACCACCGCGGCTCCGGCACCGCTCCTCGCCCGGCCGGCGGGGCGCCGTCGGCCCGGCTAGTGGATCAGGGCGTTCGCGGCGATGATCACCAGGCCGATCAGCATGTCCGCAGCTCCCGCCCGGCACGAGGACGGCCATCCGCGGCCGGCGGCGCGGGCGGCCGAGGCGCCCAGGCCGAACAGGGCGACGGTGTTGAACAGCAGGGCCACGTCCACAGCCGTGTCCTCGGCCCACCACCCGGCCACCGCGGCGAGGAGCATCCCCACCGTGGGCAGCACGGCGGCGACCAGTGGCCACTCGGCGAGCACCGACCTCAGCCTGCTCGCGACGGCTCCCCCGGCGGCGGACGCACGCCGGGCGATGACGTGCGCGTACCCGTGGGCGGCGCCCGACGCCAGCGCGGTGAACAGCACCCAGAGCGCGTCCGAACCGGGATCGGCCGTCTCGCCCGTCGCGTCCAGCGCGGAGATCATGGCGCTGGCCAGCACCAGTCCGTAGGTGCCGCCGAACAGCCACTGCTCCGGCGGCCGGTGCCGCCGGGCTCCTGCGGGCACGGCGTCCTCGCGGCGGACGCCGTCGGCGCGGTCGGGCATCGCATCGCCTCGGTGGGGACGGGGCTGGGGCCCGCACATGCTCGCCCGCACGGCGTCGGGGAGCACGGCGCCACGCGGACGGTCCTGGACGTTCCGCCCCGAAAGGGGGCATCGGCGTCGGCGGCGCCCCTCCCCACGGTCCGGCCGGTGCGGCGCGAGCCGGCACGGCGTGCCGCGTCGTGTCCGCCGCCCCTCTCACGGGAGCCGCAGCGAAAGAGTGCCGTCGGGCTCGCCACCGACGCGGACGCCGAACTCCCGGCTGTGCCCGTCGAGGACGGAGCGCAGCCACCGGCCGTCCTCGGCAGGGGCGTGCTCCAGCCGCATCCTGCGCGCCCGCAGGGGCACCATCCGCACGCCGGCCAGCCGGCCGGTGTCCGCCTCCACCGAGACCAGGTACAGCACCCGCAGGTCGTCCCGGTAGCTCTCGTGGCCGCCGATGCCCTCGTAGTCGTCGACGAGGTCGCCGCAGCCGTACAGGACGAGCCTGTCCCGGTACACCTCCAGCGGGCGCGGATGGTGCGAGGAGTGCCCGTGCACGACGTCCACGCCCGCGTCGACGAGCGCGTGGGCGAAGCCGGTCTCGGAGCGGGGGACGTCGTAGCCCCAGTTGGGCCCCCAGTGGACCGAGACGACCGTGACGTCCCCCGGCCGCCCGGCCTGCCGCAGACGGCCGGCGAGCGCGGACGCGGCGGACGCCGACGGCTCCGTGACGACCTCGACACCGGCCCGCCGCCCGGCGGCGGCCCAGCCCTGCGGGATCCCGCTGGACGGCATCCCGCAGGAGAGGACCAGCACCCGCCCGCCGGACCTCAGGGGCACGACCGCCGGTTGTCCCGCCCGCGCCTCGTCCCGGCCCGCCCCCGCCGTCCGCAGCCCCGCGCCCGCCAGCGCGTCGAGCGTTTCACGAAGGCCTCGCGGGCCGAAGTCGAGCACGTGGTTGTTCGCGAGCGCGCAGACGTCCGGCCGGGCCGCGGCCAGGCACGGCAGGTTGGCCGGGCTCATCCGGTAGTGGATGCCCTTGCCGGGCGCGAAGTCCCCGTCACCGGTGACGGAGGTCTCCAGATTGACCAGCCGCGCGTCCGGCGCGGCGCCGTCCAGGACGGACAGCGCCTCGCCCCACGGCCAGCGGAAGTCCACCGGCCGGGGGATCGGCCCGTTCACCGCCTCCGCCAGGTCGACATAGGCACGGGCATCGCGGACGTACGCCTCCCGCAGCGCCGGGTCACCGGGGTGCGGGAGGATCTGATCGACGCCCCGGCCGAGCATCACGTCCCCGCCGAGGAACAGGGTGACCACGCCCTCGTGCACCCTTCCACGCTAGGACCGTCGCCGGTGCCGCGCAAAGGACCCGCGCGACGCCGGCGCCCCGCGGCGGCGCGTGCGCGACCGCCGCGCCGTTCGGGTCAGCGGGACAGCTCCAGGTCCGCGTACAGCAGGTCGTGGTCCGAGTGGGGCGTGGGCAGCACCCGCCGGCCGATCGCGGTGACGCCCCGCAGGAAGACGTAGTCGAACCTGCTGAGCCAGTCCGTCGTCGGCGCGCAGCCGACGACGGACGACGGGCGGCAGCGGGCGTCCGCGTCGGAGGCCACGGCCCACACGGGAGCCAGCTCGGGGGCGCCGGGAACGGCGTTGAAGTCACCGAGCACGACGGCGCGGTCGTGCCGGGCGATCTCGGCGGCGAGGACGGCGGCCTGTTCCGCGCGGACGGCCTCCTGGCGCCGTTGGGCGAGGTGGGTGGTGAAGACCCGCACGGTGCGGCCGTCCACCGTCGTGGTGACCGCCAGGTACCCGCGGTCCTCCGACCCGCCGTCGGGGTACTCCGCGGACACGCGGTCCGTGATCGGCGCCGCCGACAGGACGGCCTGGCCGTAGCCCCCCGGATTCCACGGCGCTCCCCCGCAACGCCCCCGGTGGTGGAGCACCGGCCCGTACGCGACGTGGTAGGCCAGCCCGTAGTGACGCCGCAGGTGGTCACGGATCCTCTCGACGTCGCCCACGCAGGCCTCCTGCAGCCCGACGACCTGCGGGGCGTACGTGGCGATCTCCCTCGCCCGGTCGGCGTTCCCCGCGCCGCAGGGGTTGCAGAGGTTCCACGTCATGACCCGGTTCGGTACGACGCCCCGGGCGGCGTCGGCGGGCAGGGGCCGGGCGACGAGGTCGCCTCCGGGCACGGCCGGGCCGATCAGCAGCATGCAGGCCGCGGCCAGCGCGCCCATGAGCAACCACCTGCGTCTTCCGGCCACGTCGGCCCCCTCCGCGTCGATTCGCCCGGCGGCGCCCGGACGGCGTCGGCCCGGCGCCAGGGAAGGATCAACCCACTCCTGCTGGAGGACGATGTCACACGTGCCGGGGGCGAACGGCCCGAGGGTCGTGCCGGCCGCCGCGCGCGGCCCGCGAGTGTTCCGCTCGGCGTGCCTCACCGGCCGCGCCCACACGACGGGCCGGCCCCGGCCACGCGGCGACGACCTCGGCATCCGTCGCGAGGCCCGGCGTGCCGGACCTCGCGCGGTCCCCCGTCCGGCCCGCTCCCGCCCCGGCTTGTTGCGGCGGCATGACGGGCCCGCGAAGGTGTCACGGCGGCCCTTGACCGTCCTCGCCCGCGGATGCCAGTCTCTCGCCCATGCCGTGGACCCCGCTGACCAGCCGCCGAGTGGTTGATTGCCCGTCGACCGCCACCGGCGCGTGTCGCTTCTGCTGACGGTTCCTCACCCAGGCCGTTCCCGCCGGCCCGTCATCGCGTCCGCACCGCCCCTCCCCTGACCCGGCGCCCGGCATTCCGGCGCGTGGGCGACGTCGTTCCCCTGCCGCCCGGCGCTCGTGCTCCAGGCGCTCCCCGGGAGTCGCGCCCGGCGCGTCCGTGCCTTCGAAGCGGTCGTCCCGGACGCCCGCGTGCTCGCCGTGAAGCTCCTGGCCGGCCGGCGGCGCGGCGACGTCCCCGCCGCCGGCAACGCCGGGGCGCACTTCTCCGGGCCGGGCGGGCGCGTCCCCGACGGGATCTCCGGCACCGTTCCCCGCCTCCCCCGAGGCGTCACCCGAGTCACTCCACCAGTCCCCGGACGGAGCAGGTCACCGAGCATGAGCTACCTGTGGTACATACCCAACCAGATCGAGCCGGGCCACCGCGGCGACGACGCCGGCGGGGACGAGGGCTGGGGCACCCTCGAGCACTCCACCGACCTGGCCCGCACCGCCGAGGACCACGGCTGGGAGGGCGCGCTGCTGGGCACCGGCTGGGGCCGCCCCGACACCTTCACGCTGGCCGCCGCGCTGACCGCCCGGACCACGACGTTCAAGCCGCTGATCGCCGTGCGGCCCGGCTACTGGCAGCCCGCGCACTTCGCGAGTTCCGCCGCCACGCTCGACCACCTGAGCGGCGGCCGCGTGCTGGTCAACATCGTCAGCGGCCTCGACAGCCCCGCGGCCTACGGCGACCGCACCACCGACCCGGCCCACCGTTACGAGCGCACCCGCGAGTTCGTCCAGCTGGTCCGGCGCCTGTGGACGGAGGAGAACGTCACCCACCGGGGCGAGCACTTCGCCGTGGAGAACTCCTCCGTGCTGCCGCACCCCGGCGGTTACCCCGGCCGGCATCCCACCCTCTACTTCGGCGGCGCTTCCGAGGCCGCCGAGCGGGTGGCCGCTGCCGAGGCGGACGTGCAGCTGTTCTGGGGCGAGCCGCTGGAGGGCCTGGCCGAACGCATCGAACGGCTGAAGAAGCTGGAAGCCGGGGTCGAACGCGAGCACCAGCCGCTGGAGTTCGGCCTGCGCATCACCACACTCGTCCGTGACACCACCGAGGAGGCATGGCGCGACGCGGAGGCCAAGGTCGCCGCCATGGCCGGGAAGGGCTCGGACGGCCCCGACCGGGCCGCCGTCGGCCACCGGAGGACCGCGGTGGGCCAGCGGCGCCTGCTCGAACTCGCCGCGCGCGGCGAGGTGCTCGACACCTGCCTCTACACCACGCCGGGCACGGTGGGCGGCGGCGGGGCGGCGACCACCTGGCTGGTCGGTTCGGCCGACGACGTCGCGCAGGCGCTGCAGCGCTACCGCGAGCTCGGCATCTCGCACTTCGTCCTGTCGGACACGCCCTACAAGCAGGAGACCGTCCGCGTCGGCGACGAGCTGCTGCCCAGGCTCCGCGCGCTGGAGAGCGCCCGGTGACCGTCCTCGCACGGCGCCGACCCCCGGCCGCGGCGCCCCGGCCGGGGGCTCCCGTCCCGCCCGGTGGCCGGCTGCCCGCCCGGTGGCCGGCTGCCCGCCC
>NZ_LWCC02000075.1:6051-8496 GCF_001642695.1 Streptomyces chilikensis | reverse complement strand
GGTCCCAATCGTTCCACCGCTCCTGCCTGTCGCCGCATGCGCGCCTCCCCGCCCGCACGCACCCGTGCGACCGGGCAGCGGGGAGGAGGGCTCCGCATGACAACGCGCCCGCAGCGGCACCGGTCGACGTCCGCCGCGCCTCCACCGGATCCTCCGGCGGGAGACCGGGACCGGGCGGCACGGCGTTCGGCGACCACGCTCGGCGCCCTGCCCGCCGCCTCGGCCACCCTGCTGGCGGGTGCCGCCTACGCCGCCGCGCTCTCCCCGCTGCCGACCTCGGCGGCGGTCGGCGCGGGCATCTGCGCGGCGATCGGCTGCGCCGCCGTGACCACCGCGGCCACCGTCTCGTCCCGCCGTGCGGCCGCCCGCACCGCCGTCCGCGAGGAGGCCGTCGCGCGGGAGATCCGCCGGCTGCCGGCTCTTCTGGAGGAGGGCCTGCGGCAGATCACCGCGGCCGCCCGACGGGTCCGGCGCGGTGAGACGGCCGAACCGCTGGAGCTGCCGTCCGCCCCGCCGGCCGGGTCGGCGCCGGGCCCCGCCGCCGACCTGACGGAGGCGGTCCTCCGGACGCTGGCCGAGGCGCACGCGGCGGTGCTGACGGCCGGGTCCGGCCGGCGGACCGACGCCTCCCTGACCATGGTCCGGAAGATCCAGTCGCTGGTCCTGGACGCGCTGGAACTGCTCGACGACGCCCACGACCGCACCGAGGACCCCGAACTGCTGGACGTGCTGTTCCGGATCGACCACCTGGTGACCAGGACCCTGCGCGCCGTGGAGAGCGTCGCCGTCCTGGACGGCCGGCTGCCCCGCGCCGTCCGGCGTCCGGTGCCGCTGACCACGGTGCTGCGGCAGGCCGCCGCGGAGACCGAGGAGTACACCCGGATCCAGGTCGCTCCCCCACCGGCCGGTTACGCGGTGGCGGGCCCGGCGGCGGCGGAGGTCATCCATCTGATAGCCGAGCTCGCCGAGAACGGCGCCCGGTTCTCGCCCGCCGGCACGAAGGTGACGGTGCGGGCCGCGCTGGCGCGCGAGGGACTGGTCGTGGAGATCGACGACCAAGGGCCCGGACTCACCGGCGACCAGCTGGAGGAGATGAACCAGTCGGTCTCCCTGACCCGCGAACCGGACGGCGACGACGGCCGGACCGGTCTGGCGGTGGTCGCCCGGGTCGCCCAGCGCCTGCGGCTGGCGGTGCGCTTCCAGACCAATCTCTACGGTGGGGTGCAGGCCCTGGTCCGCCTCCCCTCCACCCTGCTGCACCTGACCGAGGAGGACCGGCCCGCCCAGGAGCAGCCGGACCACCAGCGGGCCTCGTCGGCCGCCGCGCATCCGACGGACACCCTTCCCCTGGCCCAGGTGCGCGTCGGTCACCGGGAGTTCACGCCCGCCCCGGCCACCGGTCTGCCCCAGACCGCCCTCGACCGGGCCCGCCGGGGAGGCCGCGCGGTCCACACCGGCCGGGCGGTGGGCGCCGCGCCCGCGCCGGAACCGGCGGCGCGGACCGGCGACGGGCTGTTCGGCCCCTACCCCCGCGCCGCCTGGCACGCCGACGACGACCGCGCGGACGGGCGCTGAGGTGGCCCGGCCCCGTACCTCCGCCGCACGGCACGGATCCGACCGCGCCTGGGTGACCGAGGAGTCGGCGACGGTCCGCGCCTACGCCGTGACCACGGGGCGGACCCGCCCCGCCGTGCCGGTGGAACCGGCCTCACTGGTGCGGGCCGCCGCCCGGCCGCCGTACGACGCGGTGTCCCCGGAGGGGCTGGCGGCGGTCCGGCTCTGCGCCGGCCAGGCCCTGTCGGTGGCCGAGCTGGCGGCGCTCCTCCAGCTGCCGCTGCAGGTGGCGAAGGTGGTGGTCGCCGACCTGCTCGACGGCGGATTCCTGATCCACGCCATGCCGGACCGCTCCGCCGACGGCAGCGACCCCTCGCTGCTGGAGGCCGTGCTGGACGGCCTGCGCAACCTCTGAGGAGCCCGCCGAGGGCGGTAGCGGCGCGGGCGTGGGCGTTGTGCGGTTCCCGTCAGTCGTCGAAGTCGACCGAGGAGCACACCACGGCGTAGGTGGAGTAGCTGCCGTGCCAGGACGCCCAGTGCGTGCCGGCGCCGATCACGCCGCCGTGGCAGTCGTGGCCGCCACGGCCGTGGTGGTCGTTGTGCCGGCCGTGGTCGCCCCGGCCGTTGTGGTCGTTGTACCGGCCGTGGTCACCCCGGCCGTTGTGGTCGCGGTCGTCGTCACGGCCGTCGTAGTGGCGGTCGTCGTGGCCGCGGCCCTTGTCGTCGTGGCCGTTGTTCTCGTGGCCCTTGTTCTCGTGGCCGTTGTCGTGGCCCTTGTTGTCGTGGCCGTTGTTCTCGTGGCCCTTGTTCTCGTGGCCGTTGTCGTGGCCCTTGTGGTCACGGCCCTTGTCGTCGTGGCCCTTGCCCTCGTGGCCGTTGTTGTTGTGGCCC
>NZ_LWCC02000075.1:0-5985 GCF_001642695.1 Streptomyces chilikensis | reverse complement strand
GTGGCCCTTGTGGTCACGGCCCTTGTCGTCGTGGCCCTTGCCCTCGTGACCGTTGTTGTTGTGGCCCTTGTCGTGGCCCTTGTGGTCGCGACCCTTGTCGTCGTGGCCCTTGCCCTCGTGACCCTTGTGGTCACGGCCCTTGCTCTCGTGGCCCTTGCTCTCGTGGCCCTTGTGGTCGCGACCCTTGTCCTCGCGGTCCTTGTGGTCGCGGCCCTTGTCCTCATGGCCCTTGTGGTCACGGCCATGGTCCTGGGCCTGGCTCTGGCTGTGCTCACGCTGCGGGTTGTCCGCCGCCGAGGCGGTGCCCGCGCCGAGCGCTGCGCTGAGGACGAAGGTGGCCAGGACGGTGGCGGTGACGCGGCGTACGCGCATCGGTTCCTCCAGATGGACAAACGAGAGAGCGACCGGTCGAGATGCCGGCCGTGTCGGAGGAGTTCCACGGTCCGGCGCCCCATGGCCGTCCCCGGCCCGGTATTCACCCGTGCGAGCCTGTACGTTGCGCCGCTCGCCGTCTCGTGTCAGGCGGGCGCCGCCCCTCGTGCCCACTCGTCCGCCAGCAGCGCGTACCCGACCCCGTCGACCCAGCCCAGCTCCCGGTGCAGGGACTCGCGCACCGTGTACTGCTCGCGGCGCATGCCCAGCCGTTCCATCAGCCGCCAGGACGCCTCGTTGCCGGCGAACGCGGCGGCGCACACCCGCCGCAGCCCCAACTCCCCGAAGCACACCCTCAGCAGTGCGCGGCAGGCCTCGGTGGCGTACCCCCGGCCGCCGAAGGCGGGGTCGAGCACCCATCCCAGCTCCGCCTGGACGCCGCGGGCCTGGTCGCCGGCCTCCCGTTGCGCCCAGGCGTCCTCCACCCGCAGGTAGAAGTCGCCGACGATCCGGCCGTCGCGCTCCGCCACCAGCGTGGTGGCCAGCCGCTGCGGGGACGTCAGCAGGTCCCGCCAGTCGTCGAGGTCCCGCGGCATGAACGTCAGCCAGTGGGACACCTCCGGCAGCCGCCGGTAGCCCCACATGGCCTCGGCGTCCTCCGGCGTCACCCGGCGCAGGGTGAGCCGCTCGGTGGTGAGCGGCCAGGACAGGGCCTCCAACGGGTCCGGGGCCGTGTCGGTGGACCAGGCTCCGGTCGTCACGCCGCCCGGCCCTCCAGCACGTCCGTCGAGGCGGTCAGCAGGCCGAGGTCCGGGTCCCCGAAGGTCTCGCGGAGCTCCTGGAAGGCGGCGACCTTCTCCTCGCCGAACCGGCGGACATGGGCGGCGTACTCGTCGGGCGTCATCAAGGACGAGGGCCGGGACTTGCTGTGGAACTTGTCCGCGTACATCACCAGCTTCTCCTCCAGCGTCTCCGCGACGTAGTCCCCGGGCGGCAGCGGAAGGCCCTGTCGGACGATGTCCTCGCGGGTCACCCCGACCCCCGTGTGGTGCGAGCAGAACCGCCGCAGGGTCTCGGGCAGCCCGGCCTTCTCGAGCGCCTCGTGGCCGAGGATTCCGTGCCGGATGTAGTTCTTGTGGTCCAGCACGCCGTCGTCGGAGTAGAGGCGGTAGACACCGATGTCGTGGAGGAGGCAACCGGCCCTGACCAGCTCGACGTCCACGTCGAGCCGCGACGACTCGATCAGGTGCTCGGCGATCCGCCACACGATCTCGCAGTGCGTGTGGACCGACCGGAACGCCTCCGGGGTGGGCGCCCACTCCTCGTGCAGCGCGCGGATCTCTTCGGGCGACGGGATGCTCATCCGGCGAGGCTAACAACCAAGCTCGTCGACCGGCCATCCCGTTTCCCGCGGGCCGCCCCCGCCGGCCGGTCGACGGGGCCGGGGCCAGGTGCCCGAGCCGCCGGGTCCTTCCCGGTCCCGGCGGCGGGTCCACCGCGGGCGGCGCGGCACCCGCCGGCTCGAGCTCCACGGCCGCACGCGCCGGCGGTGGCCCGGGGCGGACCCGGAGCACCGCGCGGACGGGCCGGCCCGCGGACTCAGCCGGGCGTGGCGGCGAGGACCCGGTTGAGGGCGCTGTCCGGACGCGTGGACAGCTCCTCCCAGGTGCCCTCCTCCACGACGCGTCCGCCCTCGAGGACGGCGATGCGGTCGGCCCGGCGGATGGTGGCCGCGCGGTGCGCGATGACGATCGTGGTGCGGCTCTCCCTGCGGAGCACGGCGGCGAGCGCGGCGTCGCCCGCGTTGTCCAGGTGCGCGGTGGACTCGTCCAGGACCAGGATCCTGGGCCGGGCCAGCAGCGCGCGGGCCAGGGCGATCCGGGCGCGCTGTCCCCCGGAGAGGGTGGCCCCCCGTTCGCCGACCGGGGTGTCGAGCGGGGCGATCCGGTCGACACCGCACAGGCGCGCCGTCTCCGTGAGCAGGCCGTCGTCCGCGTCCGGCGCCGCGAGCCGCAGGTTCTCGGCGAGTGTGCCGTGGAACAGCGGCGCCTCCTGCCCCACCAGGGCGAGGCTTCCCCGCAGTTCGGCATCGCTCACCTCGCGGATGTCGACGGCGTCGCCGTCGGCGGACGTCAGCCGGACCGCTCCCCGGGACGGGTCCCAGAAGCGGGCCAGCAGGTGGGCGCAGGTCGACTTGCCCGCTCCCGAGGCGCCGACCAGGGCGAGGGTCCGCCCCGGGGGAACGGTCAGGTCGAGGCCGTCCAGCACGGGCCCGGCACCGTAGTCGAAGCCGACGTCGCGCATCTGGACCCCCAGCGGGCCGGGCGGCAGCGGGCGGGGGGCCGTGGGCCCGGGAGCGAGGGCGGGTGCCTTCACCGCCGCGTCGACCCTGGCAGCCGCGGCGCGCAGGGCGACGGCCTGGCTCAGTGCCCTGGCCGACTCGGCGACCGGGCCGAGCAACGCCAGGGCCAGCGTCATCGCCGCCGGGGCCCACGCCCCGTGCAGCCGTCCGCCGGCCACGGAGTGGGCGGCCGCGGCCACCACCCCCAGGACGGCGCCCACGATGAGCAGGTCGCGGACCGCGGCGGCGACGGCTTCCCCGGTGGCCTCGGCGCTCTGGGCGGCCCCCACCTGCCGTCCCCGTCCGGCCAGCCGGCGGCGGTGTTCGCCCAGGGCGCCGAAGGCGAGCAGCTCGCGCAGCCCGTCGACGGCCTCGACGGCGTCGGCGGAGAGCTTCGCGAGGGCGGTCCGGGTCCGGGAGCCGCGCTCCGCGCGCCGGCGCATGTCGGCGAAGGGCGCCACCGCGAGCAGCGCGGCCGCCGGGAGCACGGCTGCCGTCAGCCAGGGCTCCACGGTGGCGAGGAGGGCGGTGCCGCCGGCGAACACCGTTCCGGATGCCAGCAGTTGGGCGGTGGTGTGGGCGTAGAAGAACTCCAGCGCCTCCACGTCCGCCATGGCCGTGGCGGCGAGGTCACCACTGCGGCGGCCCGCGACCCGGGCGGGGGCGCTCCGGGCGAGTCCGTCGAAGACCCGTACCCGCAGGACGGCCAGGACCCGGTAGGCGAGGTCGTGCGAGAGGTCCATCTCCCGCCAGGTCGTCACGGCGCGCACGGCGACCAGGGCGACGAGACAGGCGACCGTCACCGCCGAGGGGCTCCGGCCCTCGATGGCGGCCGCGCCGACGGTGTGCGCGGCGAGCGCCGTCAGGGCGACGAGCGAGGCGTGTTCGAGCAGGGCGGCGAGACAGGTGCGGGCCGCCATGGCGCGGTGCGCGGCGAGGGCGGGGAGCAGGGCGCGCAGCGCGCCGCGCGGCGGCGGGAGCACGGCCTCGGTGGTGCCGCGGGTGTCGGTGGTGCTGGTCATACGGCGATCTCTCCTTGGCGGGCCCGGCCGGCCTCGACGAGCTGTGCGTAGACGCCTGCGGCCTCCACGAGGTCGGTGTGCGCGCCGACCGCGTCCACCCCTCCCCGGTCGAGGACCACGATGCGGTCGGCGTGCCGGACGGCGGCGAGCCGGTGGGCGACCACCAGGACGGTCCGGCCGCCGGCCGCGTTCAGCAGTTCCCGGACGATGTCCGCCTCGCGGCGCTCGTCCACGGAACTCGTGGCCTCGTCGAGGACCAGCACCCGGGCGTCGGCCAGCAGGGCGCGCGCCAGGGCGAGCCGCTGGCGCTGGCCCCCGGAGAGGGTGGCGCCGCGTTCGCCGAGAACGGTGGCGTAGCCGTCGGGGAGGGCGGTGATCTCGTCATGGACGCCCGCGGCGCGGGCGGCGTCCGCGAGCTGGGCGTCGGTGGCGTCCGGCCGGGCCAGGCGCAGGTTGTCGGCGATGGTGGCGTGGAAGAGGTACGTCTCCTGGGAGACCACGGCGATGCCCCGGCGCAGGGAGTCGAGGGTGTACCGGTCCGCGGGCCGCCCGTCCACGAGGACGCGGCCCCGCTGCGGGTCGTGGTGGCGCAGGAGGAGGGAGACCAGGGTGGACTTGCCCGCGCCGGACGGGCCGACGATCGCGGTGGTGCGTCCCGCGGGCGCGGTGAAGGAGACGCCGCGGAGGGCGGGCGACGCAGCGCCGTCGTGGGCGAACGTGACGTCGTCGAAGCGGAGTTCCGGTGGCGCCGTCCAGCGCGCGGCCTCGGTGCCGGTGTCACGGACGGCGGGCTCGGCGGTTCGCAGCCGTGCGAGTCCGTCCGCCGCGGACGCCCCGAGGTGACCGGCGTGCCACTCGCGGGCCAGGTCGCGGACCGGCCTGAAGCACTCGGAGGCCAGCAGCAGCACCAGGTAGGTGCCTGCCGCGGTGGTGGATCCGGTGACGGCCGACCGTGCGGCGAGAAGGGCGGCGGCGACGGTGCCGCCCTGGACGGCGAGGTCGGTGATGCCGGTGTCGACGAGGGAGAGGCGCAGCTTGGCGACGGTCGCCCGGTGCAGGTCCGCCGAGCGCCGCTCCAGACGTTCCCGGGTGCGGCCCACCGCGCCGGCGGCGCGCAGGGCGGGCATCCCCTGCAGTGCCTCCAGGTAGTCGGCGCCCAGTCCTTCGTACGTGTCCCAGTGGTCCTTTCCCCGTGCCGCGAGGAGCCGGTCCCAGGCGCGCGGGCCGGCCAGGGCCAGCAGCAGGGCGGGGACCAGGCCGAGGAGCGCCGCCGGTTCGACGACGGCCAGGACGGCGAGCACCAGGGGCGGCACGGTGAGGGTGACCAGGAGCTGGGGCAGGTAGCGGGAGACGTACGCGTCGACGCCTTCCACCCCGTCGACCAGGGTGGTGCGGACGGCTCCGGCGCGGGCCGTCGTCAGGTGTGCGGGGCCCAGCCTTCCGAGGCGGTCGAGGAGTTCGTCGCGGAGGGCGACCCGCACCCGGGATCCGGCGCGGGTGGCCGTGCGCCGCTGCGCGACGGCCAGTGCGGCGCGGACGGCGACGACGGCGGGCACGGCGGCGAGCAGCCACGGGAGGCGGGCCGTGTCGCCGCGCGCCAGGCCGGCCAGGGCCGCCGCCAGCAGGACCGCCTGGGCCAGGTGGGTCAGGGTGACGGCGCCCTGCAGGAGGGTGGCCGTGAGCAGGGGGCGCCGTGCGTGCCGTGCGGCACGGCGCAGCTCGGGGTGGACGATCACGTGGTGTTCTCCTCGTCGGCGTGGCGGGTGCCGAGGGCCAGACCGTGGACGATCCAGTCCCGGCCGGGGGCGCCGCCGAGCGCGGCGCCGAGGTCCGCCTGCTGCCAGGAGCCGACGGGGCGGGCGGCCAGGTGGTGGCGCTGGGCGGTGAGATGGGCCTGGTGGACAGCGAATCCCGCCCGCAGGTGGGTGCGGCGGATGTGCGGGGCGCCCGCACCGGTGGGGCAGCCGTACGCGAGGAGGACGGCGCCCGCCTCCGCGATCCACGCCTGCCCGGCGGCCCAGGCGGCCAGTGCCGGGCGGGCCTCCCCGGTGGCGAGGCGCCGTAGCGCGGTGCCGTCGGCGGTGAGTTCGAGCAGGCCCGGCCGCGGTGTGCCGACGGCGGCGCACCAGCGCAGGTCGCCGCCCTCCCGGACGGCGGTGGCGAGGACCGCCCGCAGCGTGTCCTCCGGCGGGACGCCCCGCAGCGGCGGCGGCGCGCTGCGGCGCGCCAGGAGCTCGGCGGGCGAGGGCG
>NZ_LWCC02000074.1:19019-26036 GCF_001642695.1 Streptomyces chilikensis | reverse complement strand
CGGCCGCGCCCGCCGGTGCCGGGCGGCCGGCGGGTGGCGGCCCGGCCCACCCGGGCGTGCGCCGGGTGCTCGGCGAGGCCCGCGCCTACCTCGGCTCCCCTCCCCCGCCCGGCCGGGTGCGCACCTTCTTCGCCGACGGGGACGCGCGTACCGTGCGGGCCGACGGGCCCGGGTGGTCGCTGGTCGCCCGGACCGACGACATCGCGTTCCTGCTGCTCGACGACGGGCCCGGGGAGATCATCCCGGTGGGCCGCGGCCCGGAACTGCCCGCGCTGCTGGAGGGCCTGGCCGGTCTCGCCGTGGATCCCGTCTGATCCCTGGGCCTTGTCCGCCCCGTGAGCCGGACGAGGCCCGCGGGGCGGACGAGGCCTGCGGGGCTCCGCACGGCCCCGGGGGCCGTCCGGGCCGAGGGCACGTCCGCCGCCCCGCCCCGCCCGGGCCCTTCGCCCGCGCCGACGGCCTCCGGCCCTGCCGGTCGCTCCCACCCCGTCCTGTCCGCGCGCCCGGGGCCCTGCGGCGCGGCGGAACGCCACCACGGGTCCCGGCGGCTCCGGGGGTCCCGGCCCTGCCGGGACGCGTCGGCGGCGCGTTCGGGTTCGCGCCGCGCCCCGGCCCGTCCTGCCCTCCCCTCCCCGCTCACCGCGTCCCGGAGCGGCGCGGCGGGACGGGGTGGGACAGGGCACGGCGGGGGCAGCGGCCCATGTGGCACACCTCCACCCACACTCCGCCATCCCTGGTGTTCCGCCATATGGCTGACGGTGCGTCGGCCCACCACTATGAGGCAGCCCGCGGCCCAGCCGTGCCGTGCCGTACCCGCGTCCGGGCGCGCCGCGCCCGGCGCCCGGCCGCCCGCACCGTTCCGCTCCCTCAGCCTCTGGAGGCCCTTCATGCGTCTGTCCCCAGGTGTGCCCTGGGTCGCCGCGACCCTGCTGGCCGTGACCGCGCTCGGCGCCTCGCCCGCCGCCGCGGCCACCTCCGCGCAGGCCGGCGCCCCGGGCCACTGCGCCCGCCACGACCTCCTCAAGGTGCCCGCCGCGGACCACCAGGAGAGCGCCTGTCTCGAGGACCTGACCACCACGGGCCTGGCCGGCACCCCGTACACCGACATGGCCGACCAGGCCGGCCTGACCTCCGTCGCCACCCGCAAGCCCTCCGGTGTGCCCGGCGTGCAGATCGACGGCTACTTCCCCGACACCTCCTCCTTCAACACCACCCACGGCTGGAACCACGACGCCCAGTTCGTGATCCGGCTGCCCGACGACTGGAACGGCGGCCTGGTCGTCGCCGGCGCCCCCGGCACCCGCAAGCAGTACGCCTCGGACACCGCCGTCTCCGACCACGTGCTGTCCCTGGGCTACGCCTACGCCGCCACGGACAAGGGCAACAGCACGCCGGACTTCTACACCGACGGCAGGCGCCCCGGCGACGCGATCGTCGAGTGGAACGACCGGGTCACCCAGCTCACCCGTGCCGCCAAGGCGACGGTCGCCCAGCGGTACGGCACCGCCCCCCGGCGGACCTACGTCACCGGCATCTCCAACGGCGGTTACCTCACCCGCTGGCAGCTGGAGAACCACCCCGAGCTGTACGACGGCGGCGTGGACTGGGAGGGCACGCTGTGGACCGCGGACGGGCCCAACATGTTCACCTCCCTGCCGACGACGATCGCGCACATGCGCGGCGAGGCCGACGACCGGGACCTGTACGCGGCCGGCTTCGCCCGCGGCTCGGAGTTCCTGTGGCCGTACCACGCCACCGCGTACTGGGGCGTGACGCAGAAGATCTACCGCGCCGAGTTCGACCCGCGGTACGACCCGGCCTGCCCGGGTCCGTCGGCGGGCTCCACCGTCGCGGAGGTCCTGGCCCCGTGCGCCTCCGACGCCGCCTACGACTACGCCTCGCGTCCGCGGGCCGTGCGCGAGGCGGTGGAGCGGGTCTCGCTGACCGGCCGCATCGGCCGTCCGATGATCACGCTCCACGGCGACCTGGACACCCTGCTGCCCAGGACCGCCGACTCCGACGTGTACGCCCGGATGATCGACGAGGCCGGGCGCGGCGCCCTGCACCGCTACTACGGCATCGAGGGCGGCACCCACGTGGACGGCCTGTACGACACCTACCCGACGGCCCTGCGCCCGATCCTGCCCTGCCATCGCGCCGCGTTCGCCGCGCTGACCGCCTGGGTGGAGGACGGCGTGCGGCCGCCGGCCGACCACGACGTGGCACGGCCCGCCGAGGGCGACGTGGCCAACAGCTGCTCGCTCGACGGCTAGCGCCACCGGGCGGGGACGGGCCGGCGGCGCCGCCCGTCCCCGCCCCCGCCCCCGGCACCGCGGTGTCCGCGGTGCCGGGGGCGGGGACGGCGGACCGGCGGGGGCTCGGGCGGCACCGCCTCCGGGCCCCGGCCGGGGCCCGGGGGCCTCAGCGCCCGATCTGCTTGCGGGACACCCTCCGGAGCCGGCGCCGCTGGCCCGGGTCCAGGGCGAAGTAGGCGGCGGGGACTCCGAGCACGATCAGCAGGGACACCCACCACGGCAGCCAGAACAGCAGGACGAGTCCGGCCGCCGTGGCTCCTGCGGCGATCTTCGCGTTCCTCGACATCTTCGGTCGCCTCCTCAGCGGCCCGTTGCCGCTCTCTGTCCAGTGAACGTCATCGCGCTTGCGGACGGTTCCTCCCGTGTCCTCCGTCCGCCCCCGACCCGCCCCGGAGAAAACCCTGAGACGCCCCTTACACCCATCCGTCCCGCCGACCGCGCGGCCCCGGTGAACGCGCACCGCCCCGCACCGCGGGAAGCGGTGCGGGGCGGTGCCGGGCGGTGCCGGGCGGTGCCGGGTGCGGCGGAGGCGTCAGCCGCGGGCGCCGAGCAGGTGCTCCATGGCGAGCTGGTCGAGGCGCTCGAACGCCATGCCGCGCGCGGCGGCGGCGTCGACGTCGAACTCCTCGAACGCGGAGCGGTCGGCGAGCAGGCCCTCGACGCCGTCGGCGGCGGTCGGCCGGGCCAGCTCGTCGAGGCGGGAGGCGCGCAGGGCCTCCTGGACCTCGGGGTCGGCGCGGAAGGCCAGCGCGCGCTGCTTGAGCAGCAGGTAGTTGCGCATGTTGCCCTTGGCGGACTCCCAGACGCCGTCGAAGTCCTCGGTCCGCGGCGGCTTGAAGTCGAAGTGCTTCGGGCCCTCGTAACCGGCGCTCTCCAGCAGGTCGACCAGCCAGAACGCCTGGCGCAGGTCGCCGGCGCCGAAGCGGAAGTCCTGGTCGTACTTGATGCCGGACTGGCCGTTGAGGTCGATGTGGAAGAGCTTGCCCGCCCACAGCGCCTGCGCGATGCCGTGCGGGAAGTTCAGGCCGGCCATCTGCTCGTGACCGACCTCCGGGTTGAGGCCGACCAGCTCGGGGCGCTCGAGGCGGTCGATGAAGGCCAGGGCGTGACCGATGGTCGGCAGGAGGATGTCGCCGCGGGGCTCGTTCGGCTTGGGCTCGATGGCGAAGCGCAGGTCGTAGCCCTGGGAGACGACGTAGTCGCCGAGGAGGTCGAACGCCTCCTTCATCCGGTCGAGGGCGACGCGGACGTCCTTGGCGGCACCGGACTCGGCGCCCTCGCGGCCGCCCCAGGCGACGTAGGTGGTGGCGCCCAGCTCGACGGCGAGGTCGATGTTGCGGATGACCTTGCGCAGCGCGTAGCGGCGGATGTCGCGGTCGTTGGCGGTGAAGCCGCCGTCCTTGAAGACCGGGTGGGTGAAGAGGTTGGTGGTGGCCATCGGCACCTTCATGCCGGTGGCGTCCAGGGCACCGCGGAAACGCTTGACGACGGCCTCGCGCTCGGCGTCGGAGGAGCCGAAAGGTATCAGGTCGTCGTCGTGGAAGGTCACGCCGTAGGCACCCAGCTCGGCGAGACGCTGCACGGTCTCGACCGGGTCCAGGGCGGGACGGGTGGCGTCGCCGAAGGGGTCCTTGCCCTGCCAGCCGACGGTCCAGAGACCAAAGGTGAACTTGTCCTCGGGGGTGGGCTGGATGCTCATGGGGGTGGCTCCTTGCTTGAGGTCGACTATTTCGTCAGGCCGGTTTACAAATTAGTATGCATCCACGTCGCTGGGAAGGGACAACCTGGGGGTTTCGGCCCGGAGGGGGTCCGGACCGGCGGTCCAGCGAGGGACTCCGGCCGACGAGGTCGCGAGTACCACCGTCCACCAGGCAGAATCCGCACGTCGCGGAACCACAGGGAGAGCCCGATGTCAGCCAGCGAGGGTACGTACGTCGTCGGCGTGGATTCGTCCACCCAGTCCACCAAGGCGCTGGTCGTCGACGTCGCCACCGGGCGCGTCGTGGCGAGCGGCCAGGCCAGGCACACGGTCACCGGCGGCGACCGCCGCGAGAGCGACCCCCGGCAGTGGTGGGACGCGCTGTGCGCGGCGCTCGAGCAGTGCGGCGACGTGGTCCGCGAGGCGAAGGCGATCTCGATCGGCGGCCAGCAGCACGGCCTGGTGACCCTGGACGCGGACGGCGACCCGGTCCGCCCCGCGATGCTGTGGAACGACGTCCGCTCGGCGCCGCAGACCCGTCGGCTGATCGAGGAGCTCGGCGGCCCGGACGCCTGGGCGGAGCGCACCGGTTCGGTGCCCAGCACCTCCTTCACGGTCACCAAGTGGGCCTGGCTGACGGAGAACGAGCCGGAGGCCGCCGCCCGCGTCGCCGCCGTCCGCCTGCCGCACGACTACCTGACCGAGCGGCTGACGGGCGAGGGCACCACCGACCGCGGCGACGCCTCCGGCACCGGCTGGTGGGCGTCCGCGACGGAGGAGTACGACGCCAAGACCCTCGAGCACATCGGCCTGGACCCCGCGCTGCTGCCCCGGGTGGTCCGCCCCGGCGAGGCCGCGGGCACGGTCCGCGCGGGCCTGCCGCTGGCCGAGGGCGTGCTGGTCGCGCCCGGCACGGGCGACAACGCCGCCGCGGCCCTCGGGCTGGGCGTGCGGCCGGGCACCCCGGTGCTGAGCCTGGGCACCTCCGGCACCGTCTACGCGGTGACCGGGCGCCGCCCCGCCGACGCCACCGGCACGGTGGCCGGTTTCGCCGCGGCGAACGCGGGCTGGCTGCCGCTGGCCTGCACCCTGAACTGCACCCTGGCCGTGGACCGGATGGCCGAGCTGCTGGGCCTGGACCGGCAGGCGGTGGAGCCCGGTTCCGGCGTGACGATGCTGCCGTACCTGGACGGCGAGCGGACGCCCGCCCTGCCGCACGCCTCCGGCCTGATCCACGGCCTGCGCCACGACACCACGCCGGGACAGCTGCTGCAGGCCGCCTACGACGGCGCGGTGCACTCGCTGCTCGCCGCGCTCGACCTGGTCCTGGACGAGGACGCGGACCGTTCCACGCCGCTGCTGCTGATCGGCGGCGGCGCGCGCGGCACGGCCTGGCGGAACACGGTGCGCCGCCTGTCGGGCCGTCCGGTGCAGATCCCGCAGGCGCAGGAGCTGGTGGCGCTGGGCGCCGCGGCCCAGGCCGCCGGCCTGCTCACCGGCGAGGACCCGGCCGCCGTGGCCCGCCGCTGGAACACCGCGGACGGCCCGGTGCTGGACGCCGTGGAGCGCGACGACGACGCGCTGGAGCGCATCGGTTCGGTGCTCTCCGCCGCCACACCCCTGCTGGACCGTCCCTGACCTGACCCGCGCGGCCCCACGGCCGCGCGGCCGGCAGCCGAGGGCGGACGACCGCCCGGCCCCGCGTGCCCGCGCGGGGCCGGGCCCAGGAAGAGGTATGACCGCACGCAAGCAGCTCCCCGACACCCAGGCCGGCATGCGCCGCCGCAACCTCGCCCGAGTGATGCACACCGTGCGCGACGAGGGTCCGCTCTCCCGCGCCGCGGTGGCCTCGCACATCGGCCTGACCAGGGCCGCCGTCTCCACCCTGGTCGACGACCTGGTGCGCTGGGGCCTGCTCGAGGAGCTCGGGCCGGAGCGCAACGGCGCGACGGGCCGCGGCCGTCCCGGTTCGGCGCTCGCGGTGAGCGCGCGCGGCCCGGCCGGGATCGGCGCCGAGGTCGGCGTCGACCACCTGGCGGTGTGCGCGGTCGACCTGCGCGGCGAGGTGCGCGCCCGGGCGGTGCGCTACGGCCCCAACCGGGGACGCGCGGCGGAACCGGCCCTGGCGGAGCTGGGGCTGCTGGTGCGGCAGGTCGTGGCCGAGGCCGAGGCCGAGGGACTGTGGGCCGCGGGACTGACGGTCGCGGTGCCGGGCCTGGTGGCGCGCGACGCGCGGACCGTGGTCCGCGCCCCCAACCTGGGCTGGCACCGGACCGACCTGGGCGCGCTGCTGTCCTGCGGACTCGAGCCGACCGTCGACAACGAGGCCAACCTCGGCGGTCTGGCCGAACTGTGGCTCGGCAAGGACACGCCGCCCGACTTCCTGCACGTCTCGGCCGAGATCGGCATCGGTGCCGCGCTGGTGGTGGACGGCCGCCTGCTGCGCGGCGTGCGGGGGTTCGCGGGCGAGCTCGGCCACGTGCCGGTGCGCCCGGACGGACCGCCGTGCGGCTGCGGCGGCATCGGCTGCCTGGAGCAGTACGCGGGTGAGGACGCGGTGCTGCGCAGGGTCGGGCTCGACCCCGGTGAGGGCCGGGTGGGCCTGCTCGCCGAACGCGCCGGGGCGGGCGACGAGGCCGTCCGCGCCGCGCTGCACGACGCGGGGACGGCGCTGGGGATCGCCCTGACCGGCGCCGTGAACCTGCTGGACCCGCAGGCCGTGGTGCTGGGCGGCGAGCTGTCGGCGCTGGCGCCGTGGCTGCTGCCGTCGCTGCGGGAGGAGCTGTCCGGGCGGACGGCCGGACGGTCCTGCGAGGTGTCGGTCTCCCGGCTGGGCCCGGAGGGACCGCTGCTGGGAGCCGCGCACTCGGTCATCCGCGCCGTCCTGGACGACCCCGCGTCGGTGGCGGAACGGAACGCCTGAACCCCCGTGTGCGGCGGGCCGCCCGGGCGGAGGAAGGGCGCGCCGCGGGCGGACCGCCGGTGGACGGTCCCGGCGGGACC
>NZ_LWCC02000074.1:12191-18961 GCF_001642695.1 Streptomyces chilikensis | reverse complement strand
CCGCGTCCCGGCGCCCGTCCGGCTTCCGGGTCACGGCGCCCGCCCGGCGAATCCCGCCGGGACGGGCCCTAGCGCTCCTCGCGGAACAGGACGTGCTCCCGTGCCACCGGGTCGTACTTGCGCAGAACCATGCGGTCCGGATCGCTCAGCCGGTTCTTCCGCGTCACGTACGTGACGCCGGTGCCTGCCGTGGACCTCAGCTTCACCACGGGACGCGCGGTACTACGTGCCATGGGACCTCCTTCCGATCTGGCCATGTCAACAGTGCGGGCGGCGTCGGCATTCCCGGGCCCGCGCCCGCCCCGGGGCCGCCGGGGGAGGACGCGCGCGGCCTCCCCCGAAGCACTGCGGCGCGACGCCTTGCCGCCCCTCCCGCCCCGCACGAGGATGTGACGAGGACCGCACGTCGCCGTCGCCTCGCGGGGAGTCCGAGTTGACCGATCCTTGGGTGGCCCTGGAACCGGGCGCCGATCCGGTGGAGCGGGCGCGGGTGCTGCGCCGGGCCCACGAGACGTTCACCCGGGCGGGAACCGTGCCGCGCCCGGTGCGCGCGGTGGTGGCGGACTCGTGGCGCAGGTCCGCCCGGGCCGGGGTGGGGCCGGACCGCACGGCGGACGTCGAGCTGGCCGGCGCCGACCTCGACGCCTGCCGCGCCGAACACCCCCTCTCCCGGATGATGCCGCTGATCAGGGAGCTGGTGGGGACCTTCGCCGACGACGGCGGCCATCTGCTGGCCGTGTGCGACGCGCACGGACGCCTGCTCTGGGTGGAGGGCTGTCCGGCCGCGCGGCGGGCCGCGGACGCCATGAACTTCGTGCCCGGTGCCCGCTGGTCGGAGAGCGCGGTCGGCACCAACGCGCCCGGCACCGCGGTCGCCGTCGGCCGGCCGGTGCAGGTCTTCGCCTCCGAGCACTTCTGCCGCCGGGTCCAGCCGTGGACCTGCGCCGCCGCCCCGGTCCACGACCCGCGCACCGGGCGCGTCCTCGGCGCCGTCGACGTCACCGGGGGCGACGGCCTGGCCCATCCGCACAGCCTGGGATTCGTCCAGGCCGTGGCGCGCGCCGTCGAGTCCCAGCTCGCCCTCCTGGAACCGCCGTCGCCGGGAGGCGGTGCGCTGGAGCTGACCGCGCTGGGCCGGGACGAGGCGCTGCTGCGGGCGGGCGGCGGCCGTCCGCTGCGGCTGAGCCGGCGGCACTCGGAGATCGTGGTGCTGCTCGCCCGTCACCCCGAGGGCCTGAGCGGTGACGAACTGGCCTGCGCGCTCTACCCGGACGAGGCCGTGTCCCCCGTGACCCTGCGCGCCGAGCTGGCCCGGCTGCGGCGGGTCCTGGGCCCGGACGCGCCGGCCTCCCGCCCGTACCGGCTGACCGCCCCGGCCGCGCTCGACCTGGAGCGGGTGGAGAGGCGACTGGAGGCGGGAGCCGTCGCCGCGGCGGCCGCCGCCTACCCGGGGCCGCTGCTGCCCTCGTCCCAGGCGCCCGCGGTGGTCCGCCTGCGGCACCGGGTGGCGGACGCCCTGCGCACCGCGCTGATCACCCGGGGCGACCCGGACCTGCTGGCCGACTGGGCGCACGCCCCGTGGGGCGAGGACGACCTCGAGGTCTGGCGCGCCCTCGCCGCCGTCCGTCCCACCGCCCCGGTGCGCGCCCGGCTCGCCGCACTGGAGCACGAGCTCACCGCGCCGCCGCGGCCGCCCCTCCCCCGGCACCCGCTCGCAACGTCCGCGCAACGTCGTGCCACCTAGCCTGCGCGACCAGAGCTGACGAACCGTCCGGCGGCGGGCGGTACTTCTCCGGGAGGCAGACAGATGACCCGTTACGCGGCGCCCGGCACCGAGGGCGCGATCGTCTCCTACCAGGCGCGCTACGACCACTTCATCGGCGGCGAGTACGTGCCTCCGGCCCGCGGCCGGTACTTCGAGAACCCGTCCCCCGTGAACGGCCTGCCCTTCACCGAGGTGGCCCGGGGCACCGCGGAGGACGTGGAGCGCGCCCTGGACGCCGCCCACGCGGCCGCCCCGGCCTGGGGCCGCACCTCCGCGGCCGCGCGCGCCGACGTCCTGTCGAGGATCGCCGACCGGATGGAGGCGAACCTGGAGGAGCTGGCGGTCGCGGAGAGCTGGGAGAACGGCAAGCCCGTCCGCGAGACGCTGGCCGCCGACATCCCGCTGGCCATCGACCACTTCCGCTACTTCGCGGGCGCGGTCCGCGCGCAGGAGGGCTCGCTGGCGGAGATCGACGACGACACCGTCGCCTACCACTTCCACGAGCCCCTGGGCGTGGTCGCCCAGATCATCCCGTGGAACTTCCCGGTGCTGATGGCCGTCTGGAAGCTCGCCCCGGCCCTCGCGGCCGGCAACACGGTGGTCCTCAAGCCGGCCGAGCAGACCCCGGCCTCCATCCACCACTGGCTGGGCCTGGTCCGCGACCTGCTCCCGCCGGGCGTGCTGAACATCGTCAACGGCTTCGGCGTCGAGGCGGGCAAGCCGCTGGCCTCCAGCCCGCGGGTCGCCAAGGTGGCGTTCACCGGCGAGACGACCACCGGGCGCCTGATCATGCGGTACGCCTCGGAGAACATCACCCCCGTCACCCTGGAACTGGGCGGCAAGTCCCCGAACATCTTCTTCGACGACGTCTCCCGGACCGACGACGACTTCCTGGCCAAGGCGCTCGAGGGCTTCGCCATGTTCGCCCTCAACCAGGGCGAGGTCTGCACCTGCCCCTCGCGCGCCCTGATCCAGCGCGGCCACTACGGCGACTTCCTCGCCGCCGCCGTCGAGCGCACCGGGCGGATCCTCCCCGGCCACCCCCTGGACACCGACACGATGATCGGCGCGCAGGCCTCCCACGACCAGCTGGAGAAGATCCTCTCCTACCTGGACATCGGCCGCCGGGAGGGCGCCAGGATCCTGGCCGGCGGCGAACGCATCGAGTACGACGGCGAGCTGAAGGGCGGTTACTACGTCCAGCCCACCATCTTCGAGGGCGACAACCACATGCGGGTCTTCCAGGAGGAGATCTTCGGCCCGGTCGTCTCGGTGACGTCCTTCGACGGCTTCGACGACGCCGTCAAGATCGCGAACGACACCCCCTACGGCCTCGGCGCCGGCGTCTGGACCCGCGACGCCAACACCGCCTACCGCGCGGGCCGCGCCATCCAGGCGGGCCGCGTGTGGACCAACTGCTACCACGCGTACCCGGCCCACGCCGCCTTCGGCGGCTACAAGGGGTCGGGCATCGGACGCGAGACGCACAAGATGATGCTGGACCACTACCAGCAGACCAAGAACCTCCTGGTGTCGTACTCCGCGAAGGAGGTCGGGCTCTTCTGAGGGCCGGGCGAGAAGGGCGTCCGGTTCAGGCGGTCACCGGCCGGGCGGGAACGTCCCGGACCGCGCGGCCGGAGAACGGCGCGAAAGTCGGTTCACGCCCTTCGCTCAACCGGCCTGTCCTGCGCCCGGCAAGGCGTACGGCGACGCCACGGGGGTGGCGGTGGGCACGGTGACCTGCGACGAGGACCTGGCCACACGGTTGGCGCGGCGGGCCGTGGCCGAGGCGGCTCCGCACGAGTTGGCCCGGTTCGACTCGGCCTGCTCGGCGTGCTGGTCACGCTGCTCGGCAGCGCCGTGCTGCGCTCTCGTGCGGGGCGCCGGCCTTCCTGGCGTGGATCGTGGCGGTCCGGGTGCTCACGACCTGCCTGGGCGGTGAGGCGTGCGCGCCGCTTGCGGATGTCCGGCAGACGCACGCGGTGCTGCTGGGCGTATCGGTGACCTCGGGTTCCGCGTGGGCGCTGTTCGCCCTGCGGGGCGCGCTCACCGGCGCGTACCGCCGCAGGACCGCCGCGTCCGCGCGCCGTCGGCTCTGACGCGGCGGCGCCCAGGAGCCCGCCTCGGATCCGGCCGCGGCAGACGGTACCGCCGGGACGCGGCCCGGAAGGAGGGGTGTCCGGCCTGCGAAGGCGCAGGCCGGGCACCCCTTTTCCGCGCGGTCGCCAACCGGGGTCAGCCCGCGGTGCAGCCGCCGACCGACGGCGCCGGGCTGGTGGGGCCGTTCACGGTGAAGCCGAACGACGTCGACTGTCCCGCGCCCAGGGTGCCGTTGTGGCCGGCCGGGGTCACGGTCAGCACGTTCCCGCTCCGGCTCGCGGTGCCGTTCCAGACCGACTGGACCGTCTGGCCGCTGGCGAGCGTCACCGGCACCCGCCAGTTGGTGACGCCGCCGCTGCCCGCGGTGATGGTCACCTCGCCGTTGAAGCCGTTGTTCCACGAGTTGGTGGTGCGGTACGTGGCGGTGCAGGCGCCCGTCCCCGGCGTGGGGGTGCCGCCACCCGGCGGAGGCGTCGTGGGCGTGCCCCCACCGCCGCCCAGGGTGATGTTGGAGCTGCCGCTGCTCCGGTAGCCCTCGGTGGCCATGATCATGTAGTAGTTGAAGGCGCCCAGGGGCATCCCCGCCGCCTGCCAGGCGTCGAAGTGCGCGCCGGTGTTGATGGTGCCGCTGGACCGCTTGCCGGTCCGGACGCTCCAGTACTGCTGGAAGGTCCTGGTGCCCTCCACCGACGGCGCGTTGGTCCGCGTGGACTCGTAGATGGTGTACGTGCCGCCGTCGGCGTTGACCGTGCCGCGCTGCCGGCCGGCGGACCCGGGGTTGTACGGTCCGTGGTTCTCGACGATGTAGTACTCCACCAGCGGGTTGGAGGTCCACCCGTAGAGCGCCAGGTAGCCGTTGCTGCCCGGGTCGAAGGTGCCGGAGTAGGTGACGTTCCGGCGGCTGCCGTTGGCCCAGCCGAGGCCGCCGACCCAGTTGTTGGTGCCGCTCCACCGGCTGCTGTACTGGCCGGCGGCGCCCAGCGTCATGGTGACGGTGCCCGGGCTGTCGGTCCAGAAGGAGTAGTAGTACCCGTTGTACGTGCCGGTCGAGTTGCTGGTGAGGACCTGGTCGGCACGCGCCGTGCCGGGCAGGAGCAGTCCGGACCCGGCCGCTGCCACCAGCGCCCCGGCGCCGCCGAGGACGAGTTTCCTGCGGCTGACCGGGCGTAAGTCGGACTTGTCGGGGGTTTCGCTCATGCGAGTGTTCCTCCTCGTGAAAGGCACCGTCGGTGACCGGGAGACACGCCGGGCGCGCCTCGGCGTTCGGCGACGAGGCGACGGGGGGCCGGCCCTACGCGCACGGCGTACGACCGGGGAGCGGGCGTCACCACAGTCTTCCGCGGCCGAGGGGTTGTCAATGCTTTCGGAACGTTTTCGAAACTCCACGACGCCGCCGGGAGCCGTGGCCCTGGCGCGATGCGGGCGCGGGCGCGGGCCGGAAGGAGGGCGGGCCGGGGCGCCGCGGGCCCGGCGGCTTCGAAACTTTCGAATCCCCTTCGGCGGTCGCCGGGGCGGCGGACGTCCGGGCGGGCGGGCCGCGGCGGAGACTTCGGGCGGAGGCACGGCGGGGGTCGCGGGACCGCGCGCCTGGTCACCAAGGGTGTCCGGGGAGGGGGGCGGCGCCCCGGGCGGGTACCCCGGGCCGGCGCCCCGGGCACCCGCCGGCGTCCGCCGCCCTCCCCCGCCGGTCACCCGCGGGCCGCGCGCCGCCCCCGCTCCCCGCGGAGGTGACGGCCTCAGGAGGTCGCGGCCCTCGCCGTGCAGCCGACGGTCGCCGAGGGGCTTCCGGTCGCGTCGGCGCCGCCGGCGATGAGGCCGAAGCCGGCGCTCGCCCCGGGAGCGAGGGCCCCGTTCCACGCCGCGTTGGTGACCGTGGCGGTACCGGAGGCCGTGGTGAGGGTGCCGTTCCAGACCTGGGTGACCCGGGCGCCGCCGGACGGCACGACGGTCACCGTCCAGCCGGAGAGGGGCGCGGAGGAGGTGTTGGTCACCGTCACCTCGCCCTGGTATCCGCCCTGCCAGGAGGAGACGGCCCGGAAGGTCGCCGTGCAGGCCGGCTCGCCGTCGCCCGGATCACCCGGGTCGCCGGGCCCTCCCGGCACGCCCTCGTCGAGCAGCGCGGCCAGGGCCGGATACCAGCGGGCGGCGATCCTGTCGTCCCCGGAGGCGTCGGGGTGCACGCCGTCGTAGGTGTCGGTGGCCGTGCTGAAGCCGGTCCACTGGTCGACGACGGTCACCGGGGAGCGGCTGGTGCTCGTGGCCCCGGCCCAGGCGGGGATGCGCGCGTTCAGGTCGACGACGCGCTGGGCGCACGCGGCGCAGGTGCCGGGGTTCATCGGGATGATCTGCGCGACGAGGACCCTCATGTCCGGGTTGGAGGCGCGCATCTGCTCCACCAGCTTGGTGTAGGCGGCGAGGATGCGGTCCGGGGGGATGTTGCTCCAGACGTCGTTGGTGCCGAAGTGCATCATGACGACGTCCGGGCGGGTCGCCGCCAGCCGCGCCGGAAGCAGGTTCCGGTCGGCGGTGTTGGTCACCAGCTCGCCGCCGTGGCCCTCGTTGTCGCCGTCGTGCTCCTGGCCGCAGCCCTGCGGGCCGAGGGTGCCGACGAAGTCGACGCCGGTGTACCCGGTGCTCTGCAGCCGGTTCCACAGCACCGCCCGCCAGCAGCCCGGAGAGCCGGTGATCGAGTCGCCCAGCGGCATGACGCGCACCGGGTCCGCCGACGCCTTCACCGCCGGTGCGGCGGCGGCCCGTGGGGCGTGGATCATCACGAGGGACAGCAGCAGGACGGCCAACAGGCCTGCCAGGTACGGGACTTGCCTGCGTAAGGAATCAGTTCCGGGCACGGTGGTCCTTCCTCGAGAGGGCATGGGAGCGCTCCCACCCATCAGGCCATCATGGT
>NZ_LWCC02000074.1:0-12181 GCF_001642695.1 Streptomyces chilikensis | reverse complement strand
GGCTCCGCCCCTGAACTCCTCTCCCCGAGGGCGGAGTTCAGGGGCGGAGTCACGGGCGACACGGAACTCGACGGGCGCCCCGCACACGTCGTCCTCGGCGCGGCCGGCCGTCAGCCCGGCAGGCCCTCGACGAAGAGCCGGGTCAGCGCGGTGGGGGCGGTGATGGCGGTGCCCACGACCACGCTCGACGCGCCCGCGGCCAGCGCCGCGGCGGCCTGGGCCGGTGTGGCGATCCGGCCCTCGGCGACCACGGGGACGCCGATCGCGGCGGCGAGGTCCGCGACGAGCGCCAGGTCGGGCTCCGTCCGCCGGGGGGAGCCCGGCACGTAACCGGACAGGGTCGTCGCCACGAGGTCGGCGCCCTGCGCGGCGGCCTCCCGTCCCTCGTGGAAGGTGGAGACGTCCGCCATGACCTGGGCGCCGGCCGCGTGGACGGCGGCGACCAGGTCCGCGAAGGTGCTGCCGTCGGGGCGCGGCCGTGCGGTGGCGTCGGCCGCGACCACGGCCGCCCCCGCCTCCACGAGGGCGAGCGCGTGACGCACGCTCGGCGTGATGTAGACGCCGGTGTCGCCGTCCTTCCACAGTCCGATCACCGGCAGGCCGACGGCCGCGACGGTGGCGGCCACGACCTCCGGCTCGTTGACGCGCACGGCCGCGGCGCCGCCGGCCTCGGCCGCCAGGGCCATCCGGACCAGTGTGCCGGTGTGGCGCATCGGGTCACCGGGCGGCGCCTGGCAGGACACGATGAGCCGGCCTTCCAGGGATGCGGCCAGGGACTGCCGCGGGTTCGGGGACGGGGAGGGGGGCGGGGGCGGGGTCATCGTGGTGCTCCGGTGGTGTGGGGACGGTGCAGGGGGAGGGTGCGGGTCAGCGCGGCCGCTCCGAGGACCGCGGCGTCGGCCCCGCCGCGCGGCGGCACCGGACGCAGCGTCCGGAGCGGCGCCATGAGTTCGGCGGCGAAGGCGGCGCGCAGGGCGTCCTGGTACAGGGCGCCGATGCGGGGCACGCCGCCGGCGACGACGACGCGGTGCGGGCCCAGCGCGTTGGCGAGGCCTCCCAGGGCCCGGCCGGCCGCGCGGGCGCCGAGGGTGACGGCGGCCGTGGCGTGCGGGTCGCCGTGGGCGGCGCGCTCGGCGACGGTCTGCAGCCGGTCGGCCGCCTCCCCGCTCAGCCGCTCGTAGTGGGCGGTGATGGCGGGTCCCGCCGCGATCGCCTCCAGGTGGCCGGTGGCGCCGCAGGTGCAGGGCAGTCCGTCCGCCTCGGGGCTCGGCAGGTGTCCGAGGTGCCCGGCGACGCCGGCGGAGCCGTGCAGCACGCGTCCGCCGGCGGCGACGGCGCCGCCGACCCCGGTGCCGACGGCCATGTAGAGCAGGACGCCGTCGTCGCCCAGGCCGGACAGCTCCGTGGCTGCCGCCGCGCGTACGTCGTTGTCGCAGGCCACGGGGAGTCCGGTGCGGCCGGCGAGACCCGCGGCCAGGGCGGTGCCGGCCCAGCCGCGGATCGTGTCGGTGGCACTGGTGACGGTCCCGGACGCGGGGTCGATCACGCCCGCCGCGGCGACGCCCACCGCGGCGGCGTCCGGCGCCCGTACCGCGCGGGCCGCCTCGGTCAGTGCGTCCAGCACCGCCTCGGCCCCTCGCGTCGCCGGGGTGGGCAGGGTGTGCCGGGCCAGGACGGAGCCGTCTGCCGCGACCAGGGCGGCGGCGATCTTCGTGCCGCCCAGGTCGAGACCGATCACCGGCGCGCCGGCGGGGTGTTCCGTCATCGGACCGGCAGCAGCCCTGCGTCGCGCAGGTGCCGCTCGACGTGGGCGATCGCGGCCTCGTCCAGCTGGATCTGCGAGCCCGCGGTGGTGCCGGCCGTGACCACGCCGAGCAGGCGCAGCGCGTGCTTGAAGGCGCCCATGGCGGAGGAGTTGCGGCCCATCTCGCCCTCCGGGCCGGCGTCGACCATCCCGAAGAGCTGGACGAGGCGCTCCTGCTCCTCGACGGCGCGCTTCAGGTCGCCCTCGCGCATGGCCTCGTAGAGACGGACGTATCCGGCGGGGTCCACGTTGCCCAGGCCGGGCACGACACCGTCGGCGCCGGCCAGCAGGGCGGCGTCCACGGTCAGTTCGGAGCCGGTGAGGATGCTGAAGGAGGGGGCGGGGCCGGCGGTCCGGCCGTCGCGTCCGCCGAGCTCGACGATCAGGCGGCGCAGTCCTCCCTCGTCGCCGCTGCTGTCCTTGAGGCCGGTGAGGGTGCCGTCCTCGGCGAGTTCGCGCACCATGGCGACGGAGAGCTTGCTGTGCACGCAGACCGGCAGGTCGTAGGCGTACAGCGGCAGGTCGCCCCGCTCCCGGAGGATGCGGAAGTGACGGGTGATCTCGACGGGGTGGGTGCGGGCGTAGAAGGGGGCGGTGGCCACCAGGGCGTCGGCGCCGGCCTTCCGGGCGGCCTCGGCGTGGACGAGCATCCGGGGGGTGGTCATGTCGATCACGCCGGCGAGCACGGGGACGCGCCCCGCGACGGCCTCGATGACGGTCTCCAGGGCCACCGCCCGCTGCCGGTCGGTGAGGAAGGCGACCTCGCTGCTGGAGCCCAGGGCGAACAGCCCGTGCACTCCCCCCGCGACGAGGTGCTCGACGAGGCGGGTGAGCGATGCGGTGTCGACCTCGCCCGCCGCATCCAGGGGGGTGCAGACGGGCGGCACGACGCCGCGCAGGGGCTGGGACGAGGACATTCTGTCTCCTGGGCTGTACGAGGGGCGGTACGGGACGGATCGGCCGGCCGCCGCGGGTTCGGGGAGGTCGCGGCGGCCGGCCGGGCTCGGTCTACGGCGCGGTGACGTTGAAGGTCGTGTCGCCGTAGGAGTTCTGGGATCCGCGGACCTGGTAGTTCGCGGTGGCCGGCACCTTGCCGGCGGCGGTGCCCGCCGGGACGGTGACGGGGATCCTGACGTTGGCGCCCTGGCCCGGCCTGAGCGCGGGCATCGTGACGGAGGGTGCGCTCCAGCCCGCGGGCAGCTTGAGGGAGACCGTGCCGGAGGGGAGGTCCACGTCGTTCTGGCTGACGACGCGGACGGTGACCTCCGTGGTCCTCCCGGCGGGCAGGGAGGCGGGCGGGGTGACGGTGACCGGGGCGCAGACGCCGCCGAGCCACTTCAGGTCGAACGAGGAGTAGGTGATGTGCTGGTAGTTGGCGCGCTCCCACAGCATGCCCACCCGCGGGTTGGACCCGAGACCGTCGCCGAGCGGGGTGAGCGTCGAGTAGGCGGCCGAGCCGGCCTCGGCGGTCCTGCGCACCGGCCAGTTCTGTCCGTTGTCGCAGGAGAGGCGGACGGTGAGGTTGCTGCGGCTGTTGGTGGTCGCCGTGTTGCTGAACATCAGCCAGGAGGCCCGCGGGTGCGAGGCGTCCACGCCCGGCGCGAAGCGGGCGACGGAGCCGTTGTTCGCGGGGTCGGGCAGTTCGGTGTCCTGCTGGAATGGGGTGTAGGTGACGCCGCCGTCGGACGAGTAGGCGACCGTGCGGTACGGCGCGGAGCGGTTGTTGAGCATGACGCGGCCGTCGGAGAGTTCGACGGTCTTGTTCTCGTCGCCGCCCGGTCCGACCGGGGTGCCCATCCTCCAGGTGGCGCCGTGGTCGTCGCTGTAGGCGCTGACCGCGTAGTTGGCCCCGTTGTTGCGGATGGCGTACTGCTGGATCAGGCGGCCCTTGTAGGTCCCGTGCCGCAGCTGGATGCCCTCGCCGGAGGCGGCGAACATGCCGGCCCAGGCCGGGTTCTTGATCTCGGCGGTGATCCGCTCGTGCTTCCAGGTCAGGCCGTCGTCGTCGGAGTAGCTGTAGTCGGCCTGCAGGACGTTCGGGTCGCTCTCGTCGTTGCCGGTCGCCGAGCCGAAGAAGCCCTGGTTCACGGAGGCCGCGTAGAAGACGAAGATCCGTCCGGTCTCGCGGTCGACGAGGAGGCTGGGGTCGCCGAAGCCCTTGGGGGCGGCTTCCTTGCGCACGACCTGCTGCGGCTGCCAGGTGGCGCCGCCGTCGGTGCTGCGCCGCAGGACGACGCCGAGGTTGCCGGGGAGGTCGCCGAGGGTGGGGCGGGCGTCGTACGCGGCGAGCAGGGTGCCCTTGGTGGTCCGGGTCAGGGCGGGGATGCGGTAGTAGGGGGAGCCGGCGCCCGCGGTGGCGATGTCCTGCGAGACGAGGGTGCCGACGGTGTCGGCCGTGGAGAGGGCGCCCTGGTCGGGGGCGCCGTGGGCGGCGGTGACGGTGGCGCCCAGGAGGACCAGGGACGCGGTGCCGACGGCCAGGGGGATTCTGCGCTGCATGGACGAACCTCTTCTCGGACGGGAAACCGGACGAGCGGTGGTGCTGGACTGGGAGAGGGCGGAAGGGGTCAGGCGCGGGACGCGGAGAACAGCTCCCGCACCCAGGCGAGCTGTTCGCGCCGGTGGTGGCCGCCGCCGCCCTCGTGACCGTTGAACTCGTAGACGCGCAGGTCCTTGGGGCCGCCGTAGCGGTGGTAGGCGGCGAAGCAGGTGGAGGGCGGGCAGACCGCGTCCATCATGGCGATGGAGAAGAGCGACGGCGCGGTGGCGCGGGGGGCCAGCACGGCGGCGTCGACGTAGGACAGGGCGGTGAAGACGGTGTCCACGCGGTCGCGGTGCAGGCTCAGGTACTCCGCTATTTCGGTGTAGGGCGGCGCGCCGGCGATCAGCGCACCGCGTCGGATGTCGCACAGGAACGGGACGTCGGGCATGACGCCGGCCAGTCCCGGGACGAGCGCGGCCGCCGCGAGCGAGAGGCCGCCGCCCTGGCTGTGCCCGGTCACCACGACCCGGTCCGGGTCGACGGCCGGGTGTTCGCGGGCGGCCTCGGCGAAGCGCGCGGCGTCCGTGAACAGCCGCCGGTAGTAGAGGTCCCGCGGGTTCTCCGCGCCGCGGGTGAGGAAGCCGGGGACCTCGCCGCTCGAGGTGGCCGTGTCGGGGGTGTCGCCGCCGGCCGTGGACCAGCCCTGGCCGCGCGTGTCCATGATGAAGTGCGCGTAGCCGGCGTTCGCCCAGAGCGTCTGCTCGTGCGGCAGGCCGCGTCCCCGGCCGTAGCCGAGGAACTCCACGACGCAGCCGAGCGGGCCGTCGGCCCCGGCGGGCAGGTGCAGCCAGCCCCGGACGTCCTCGCCCGCGAAACCGGGCACGCTCACGTCGTAGGTCGTCACCAGGCTGAGGCCGGTGTCCACGGGAGTGAAGCGGGGGGTCCCGCCGGCTTCCCGGGCCTCGCGCAGGGTCAGGTCCCAGAACGCGTCGAGGTCCGCGGGTTCGTCGAGATCGGGCCGGAGCGCGAGGCACTCGGCGAGGGTGAGGTCCGTCAGTGGCATGAGGAGGCCCCGGGTGGGTGAGTGAGGCGTGCGCGCGGCGCAGCGCGGGAGGAACGGCGGGGGACGCCGGCCGACAGGCCGACCACCGAGAGCAGACGTCTGATGTCTGCTGATCTGGGACCTTAGAGATCCGCAGGACGACCGTCAAGGGTCCCGGAACCACAGGACGCCGGGCGGCCCGCGCGGCCCGGAGCCGGCCCCGGGCCTCCTGGCCCCGGGCCGGCTCCCCGACGACGAGCGGCAGGTCAGCGGCGGGCGCGGGCCTCGGCGATGCGGTGCCGGACGGGTGCGTAGTGATCGGTCAGCGCGGCCGCGAACTCGACGGGGTCCCGGTCCCTGACCGCGTCCACGATGCGCTTATGGTGGGCGATGGTGGCCATTTCGTGCTCATGGGTGAAGACGTCCAGGTGCGGCGCGACGATGACGTACACGTCCCAGAACGCCGTGGACAGCTGCCCGATGAGGTCGTTGCCGAGGGGGGCGAGGAGCAGGGTGTGGAAAGCGCGGTCCGCCACGACGAAGCCGTGCCCCTCCCCGGCGCCGGCCTTGCGCATCTCGTCGACGTGGCCCTCCAGGCGGTCGATCTGCTCGTCGCTGAGCGACTCCACGAGCCGTTCCGCCATGCCGCGCTCGAACAGCTCCCGCACCTCGACGAGGTCCGACATGACCTGGAAGTCGTCGTCGGGGCTGAGCAGGCCGCGGAAGGTCAGGCTCTCCACCAGCGCGGACAGGCTCAGCCGTCCGACGTAGGTGCCGTGGCCGTGCCGCACCTCGACGATGTCGAGCGCGGTGAGGATCCTGATGGCCTCCCGCACGCTGGAGCGGCTCGCGCCGAGCGCCTCGCACAGGGCCGGCTCGGTCGGCAGCGGGTCCCCCGGACGCAACTGGTTGCGCAGGATGTAGGACTTGATGCCGTCCACGACCTCCTGCCGCAACGGCTGTCGTGTCGGTCTGCGTTCCGGTTCCGCGTGCCGAACAGCACTTTGTCCCACCGCCACCTCTTGACCCCTCTCCACTGTCGGGCTACGTTCCCACGCTATCAAGGGTCGGACATCAGACGTCTGATGCGTCTGAAAGACGCCGTCCGCATCCGCCTCTGTTCTCCGATTCCGCCCGTCATGTCTCCCGCCTGGAGGAACCTTTGTCCCCGCGCAGCACAGCCGGCGTCGACCGCCGCGCCTTCCTCAGACTCACCGGCGCCATCGGTGCGGCGACCGCGATCACCGCCGGCCTGTCCGCCTGCGGGGGCCCGGGAAGCACCCAGGAGGGCTCCGGCGGCTCCGGCAGCGGCTCCGACACCCTGGAGGCGGGCCTCTCCTACCCGCTCTCCACGGGCTTCGACCCGATGATCACCTCCGGCGCAACCCCGTACGCCGCGAACATGCACATCTTCGAGGGCCTGGTGGACCTCGACCCGGTCACCCTGGCGGCGCGGCCGACGCTGGCCACCGAGATGCCCAAGAGGATCAACGCGACCACCTACCGCGCCACCCTGCGCAAGGACGCGACCTTCCACGACGGCTCGCCCGTCACCGCGGAGGACGTGGTCTTCAGCTTCGAGCGGGTCCTGGACCCGAAGAACGCCTCGCTGATGGCCCAGTTCGTCCCGTTCATCGACCAGGTCGTGGCGGTCGACGGGTCGACGGTCGAGTTCAAGCTGAAGCACCCCTTCGCGCTCTTCCCCTCGCGCATATCCGTGGTGCGCGTCGTGCCGAAGAAGATCGTCAGCGCCGACGCCAAGGCCTTCGACGCCAAGCCCGTCGGCTCGGGTCCCTTCCGCTTCGTGTCGGCGGTCCGCGAGGACAAGATCGTCATGGAGGCGTACGACAAGTACAACGGCCCGCACCCCGCCAAGGTCAGGAAGATGACCTGGCACCTGATGTCCGACCCCTCCGCCCGGGTCAGCGCCCTCCGGTCGGGCCGCGTCCAGGCGATCGAGGACGTGCCCTACATCGACATGAAGGGCTTCACCGGCAAGGACAAGGTGGAGTCGGTCCAGTCCTTCGGACTGCTCTTCCTCATGTTCAACGCCAAGGACAAGCGCTTCGCCGACAAGCGGGTGCGCCAGGCGCTGCACTACGCGCTGGACACCGAGAGGATCATCTCCACCGCGCTGCTCGGCAACGCCGAGGCCGCCGCGGGATACCTGCCGGCCACGCACCCCGACCACCACAAGGCCGCCACCGTCTACGGCCACGACCTCGCCAAGGCCAGGAAGCTGCTGGACGAGGCGGGCGTGGGCAAGCTCTCCTTCACCCTGCTGGTCACGGACACCGGCTGGGTCAAGGACGTCGCCCCGCTGATCAAGGAGAGCTGGGCGGCGGCCGGCATCGAGGCGAAGCTGGACATCGCCCAGTCCCCCGCCCAGTACTCCAAGGTCGACAAGGGCGACTTCGAGGTCCTGGCCGCGCCGGGCGACCCGTCCGTCTTCGGCAACGACGCCGACCTGCTGCTGCGCTGGTTCTACTACGGCTTCTGGCCGGAGAACCGTTACGGCTGGACCGGGTCCGACGCCTACAAGAAGGTCAGGAAGCTGCTCGACGAGGCCGCCCAGGAGGCCGACGAGAGCCGCCGCAAGGAGGTCTGGGGCCAGGTCACCGACCTGGTCGCCGAGGAGGCCGTCCTGTATCCGGTGCTCCACCGCAAGCTGCCCACCGCCTGGCGGGAGGACGCGCTCACCGGCTTCAGGCCGCTGCCCACCACCGGTCTGTCCTTCGTCGACGTCGGCCGCGCCTGACCCCGTCCGCCCGGACACCGGGCCGCCGCCGCCCCCGAGGCGGCGGCGGCCGTCGCCCCGATCTCTAGGAACCTCACGATGGTTGCATTCCTCCGGCTCGCGCTGCGCCGCGTCGCGATGATGCCGGTGATGGTCCTCGGCATCGCGCTGCTGGTCTTCGTGGTCCTGCAGTTCTCGCCGGCCGACCCCGCGTACAACGCGCTCGGCGACTCCGCGAGCGCCGAGGCCCGAGCGGCGTTCGCCGAGGCGCACGGCCTCAACGATCCGCTGCCGGTGCGGTACTTCGCCTTCCTCGGCGATCTGGTGCAGGGGGACCTCGGTGTCACCGTGCCGCCCAGCCAGCCGGTCGCCGACCGGATCGCCACCGCGTTCCCGCTCACCCTCCAGCTCACGCTGCTGGGACTCTCGCTGGCCGTCGTGCTGGCCCTCGTCCTCGGCGTCGTCAGTGCCGTGTACCGCGACCGCTGGCCCGACCAGGCGTTCCGGGTGCTGTCGATGATCGGCATCGCCCTGCCCTCGTTCTGGATCGGCGTGCTGCTCATCCAGCAGTTCGCGCTGAACATGCCGGTCTTCCCGACCGGCGGCTACGTCAACCCGGCCGACTCCTTCGGCGGCTGGCTGGAGAGCATGGCCATGCCCGCGTTCGCGCTCGCCCTGCCGGTCGCCGCGTCGCTGGCCCGCCTGGTGCGCACCTCGATGGTCGCCGAACTCGACCGCGACTACGTGCGCACGGCCCGGGGCAGCGGCCTGCCCCCGTTCCTGATCATCCGGTCGGTGCTGCGCAACTCCCTGATCACGCCGCTGACGGTGCTCGGCGTCAAGGTCGGCTACATGCTCAGCGGCGCCGTGGTCATCGAGGCGATCTTCGACCTGCCCGGCATGGGCAAGCTGATCCTGGAGGGCGTGACCGGAGGCGACGTCGCGCTCGTCCAGGGCACCGTGCTCACCATCGCGGTCGCCTTCCTGGTGGTCAACGTCATCGTCGACCTGCTCTACCTGCTCGTCAACCCGCGTATCAGGACGGTGTGATGTTCGCCCCCCGATCCCTCGCCGAGCGGCTGTCCCCCGGCACCCGCCTGCGCCGCCTGCCGGTACCCTCGCGGATCGCCCTGGCGGTCCTCACCGTGGTCGTGCTGGGCGCGGTCCTCGCCCCCCTGCTCACCCAGGACCCGCTCGCCACCGGCGTTCCCGCCCAGCCCCCGGGCGCCGACCACTGGTTCGGCACCGACCGGGCCGGCCGCGACGTGTTCGCCCGCGTGGTGCACGGCGCCCGCTACTCCCTGGTCATCGGCCTCGGCGCGACCCTGCTCGCCCTGGTCATCGGCTCCTTCCTGGGCGCCCTGGCCGCCACCTCGCGCAAGTTCGCCGACGAATCGGTGATGCGCTCGCTCGACGTCGTGATGTCGTTCCCGCCGATCGCCCTGGCCGCCGTCCTGGTCGCCGTGTTCGGCCCCAGCGTCCCGGTCATCATCTTCACCATCGCGTTCGTCTACTCGCCCTCGCTCGCGCGGGTCGTCCGGGCCAACGTGCTGGAGCAGTACGGCGAGGACTACGTCTCCGCCGAACAGGTCATCGGCGCCCGCCGCGGCCACATCGTGGCCCGCCACGTCGCCGTCAACTGCGCCGCTCCGGTGCTGGTGTTCGCGACCGTCATGGTGGCCGACTCGATCATCTTCGAGGCCAGCCTCTCCTTCATCGGCGCCGGCGTGCAGGACCCCGACCCCAGCTGGGGCAGCGTGCTGGCCTACGGCCGGCAGATCCTGCTGTCCGGCGGCTGGTGGGCGACCCTCTTCCCCGGCCTGTGCCTGCTGGTGACGGTGCTCGCCCTGAACGTCCTCTCCGAGGGCATGACGGACGCCTCCGCCTCCCCGGACAAGGCCCGCGCCGACGGCGCCGCCTCCGACAAGGAGCTCGCCGCCGAGAAGCCCTCCGCCGACACCTCCGTGGTGGACGTCGCGCTCGCCGAACTCGCCACCCGGCTCGAGGCCATGGAGCCCTCCGTGCCGCCGCTGGCCGAGGACGCCCCCGAGCTGCTCGTCGTGCGGGACCTGACGATCCGCTTCCCCGACCGCTACGGCGACGTCCGCGTCGTCGATGGCATCTCCTTCACCGTCCGCGAGGGCGAGACCCTCGGGCTGGTCGGCGAGTCCGGCTGCGGCAAGTCCGTCACCAGCCTCGCGGTCATGGGCCTGCTGGCACGCAACGCCGAGGCCGGGGGCGAGATCCTCTACCGGGGCCGCGACCTGCTGAAGCTGTCGCCCAAGGAGCGCCGCGCGCTCATGGGTCCGGAGATCGCCATGGTCTACCAGGACGCCATGTCCTCGCTCAACCCGTCGGTGCTGATCGGCACCCAGCTCAAGCGGCTGACCTCCCGCGGCGGCACCAGGACCCCCGCCGAACTGCTCGAACTGGTCGGCCTGTCCCCCGAGCGCACGCTGCGCAGCTACCCCCACGAGCTCTCCGGCGGCCAGCGCCAGCGCGTGCTCATCGCCATGGCGCTCTCCCGCAGCCCCCGGCTGCTCATCGCCGACGAGCCGACGACCGCCCTCGACGTCACCGTGCAGGCCCAGGTCGTCGAACTCCTCGTGAAGCTGCGCGACGAGCTCGGCTTCGCGATGGTCCTCGTCTCGCACGACCTGGCGCTGGTCGGCGACCTCGCCCACCGGGTCGCGGTGATGTACGCCGGCCAGGTCGCCGAGGCCGGCGACACCCGCTCCCTGCTGACCGACCCGGCGCACCACTACAGCCGCGGCCTGCTCGGCTCGGTCGTCTCCCTGGAGGCGGGGACGGAGCGGCTGCACCAGATCCGCGGCGTCGTGCCCGCGCCCAGGGCGTTCGGCGCCGGCTGCCGGTTCGCGTCCCGCTGCACCGCCGCCACCGAGCTGTGCGTCACCACCCCGCCGCCCCCGGCCGGGCGCGGCGACGCGCGGGACCACCGGTTCGCCTGCCACCACCCGGCGCCCGAGCGGCGGCCGGCGAAGCCGCTGGAGAGTGCCCGATGACCGCCCCGAAGGACACCGCCATGGAACCGCTCGTCAGGCTCGACCGCATCCACGTACGGCACAAGGCGCGCAGCGGCGGCATCCTGCGCCGGGACGCGGTGCACGCCCTGACCGACGTCTCCCTGGAGGTGCGGCGCGGCGAGATCCTCGGACTGGTCGGCGAGTCGGGCTGCGGCAAGTCCACGCTGGCCCGCGTGGTCACCGGACTGCAGCGCCCGACCGAAGGGGAGGTCCACTTCCGGGGACAGGACCTGTGGAGGATGAAGGCGGCCGACCGCCGCGGCCGGTTCGGCCCCTCGGTCGGCGTGGTCTTCCAGGACCCGTCCACGGCGCTGAACCCGCGGCTGACCGTCCGGCAGATCCTGCGCGACCCGCTGGACGTGCACCGCCGCGGCACCCGTGAGGAGCGCGAGCGGCGCGTCGGGGAGCTCCTCGACCTGGTCGGCCTGCCCGGCCACACCATGAACGCGCTGCCCGGCCAGCTCTCCGGCGGCCAGCGCCAGCGCGTGGCCATCGCCCGCGCCCTGGCGCTGGAGCCGGAGCTGATCGTCGCCGACGAGCCCACCAGCGCCCTGGACGTGTCGGTGCGCGCCCAGGTCCTCAACCTCCTGGTGGACCTGCGCGCCCGTCTCGGCCTGGGCATGGTGTTCATCTCCCACGACGTGCAGACGGTGCGCTACCTGGCGGACCGCATCGCGGTGCTGTACCTGGGCCGCGTCGTGGAGGAGGGCCGGGCCTGCGACGTCTCGGGCGCCTCCCGGCACCCGTACACCGAGGCCCTGCTCTCCGCCACGCCGAGCCTGCTGGAGCGCCCCGAACGGATCGTGCTGCACGGGCCGGTGCCCTCGGCCACCAACCCGCCGTCGGGCTGCCCGTTCCGCACCCGCTGCTGGAAGGCGGACGACGCGTGCGCCACCGCCTTCCCGGCCGCCGCGGAGGGGCCGGGCGGACACCGCTGGCACTGCGTGCACCCGCAGCCGGGCGACGAGGCCGCCGTGTCGCCGTCCTCACCGGACGCCGTGCCCGCCGCGGGCTGACGGCGGCCCGCCGCACCCCGCGCGCACCGGCCGGGCGCCCGCTCCCGCGGCGCCCG
>NZ_LWCC02000073.1 GCF_001642695.1 Streptomyces chilikensis | reverse complement strand
TGCGGCGCGGGGCGGAGGGGAACCGGCGCGCCGTTCCCCCGCCGCCCCGCGCCGGCAGGACGAAGCCCCCGGCCGTGCGGGCGCGGCCCGTCCGGCCCCGGAAGCACACCGGGCACCGTTCTGCCCCGCGCTCCGGGTTCCGCATGGGTGAGTGGTGCCGGCAGGCCCACGGCGTGGCCTCGCGGGACATCGTGTCGCTGTGCCACCGGGCGTACGGCCGCTGACGGGCCGGAACCCCCGTGGTGTCGGTGGCGCCTGCCAGACTCGGGCGGCATGAGCGAAGAAGTGGGTCTGCGTGACGTCGAACTTCCCGATCTGGAGGTGTTCTTCGCGTACGAGCAGGACCTGGAGGCCGCCCGGCGGGCGAACTTCCCGCCGCGTGGGCGGGAGGCGTTCATGAGCCACTGGAAGGCCAAGGTCCTCGGCGATCCCGACGTCCGCGTGCAGGCCGTGACGGCCGACGGGGCGCTGGCCGGCAACCTGGTCGCCTGGACGGGGGAGGGCGGCCGGCGCCACATCGGGTACTGGCTGGGCCGCGAGTTCTGGGGGCGGGGCATCGGCACCCGGGCGCTCGGGCTGTTCCTCGCGAAGGAGACCACCCGGCCGCTGTACGCCGACCCCTCCGCGCGGAACACCGGCTCGGTGAAGCTGCTGGAGCGGCACGGCTTCCGGCGGGCGGGGACCCTCCGGTACGAGGAGCACGAACACGTCGTCATGGTGCTGGACGCCGACTCCTGACGCTCCGCGCCTCAGTGGGCGGAGCAGCAGGCGAGTTGGTCGCGGACCTCGAACGGCACCAGCACGTCGCCTCCCGCGCGCTGCACCAGCAGCGTGCAGCGGCCGTCCTTCCAGGTCGGCCGGGCGAAGCCGGTGGCGTCCAGGACGGCGTCCGGGGACACCTCCACCCCGGCCAGGCCCTCCACGGCGTCGAGGCAGCTCCCGGCCACCGCCTCGCCCGGGGTGGTCCGCCGCTCGACCAGGCGACGGCCCCGGTAGCGGGCCAGCCGGCCCGAGGACCGGCGCAGCGCCTCCCCGGCGGCCGCGAGCGCGCCGGGAGCGAGGGACGGGTCGCGGACCAGGACGCCGTCGACCGGGAGCAGCCCGGGGACCGACGACAGCAGCCGCTCGCGGACCCGCTCGGGCTCCGGCCCTCCGCGCCAGGAGACCACGGCCACGAAACGGCCCACCGGCGCGCGCGCCACATGTGTGCTGACCACGTGTTCGGCGAGCACGTGTCCCGCGAGCACGTGCTCCCGTCCGCCGTCCTCGACGAGCAGCCCCGCCAGGGCCGAGTCCACCTGATGGACCAGATGTTCCACGGCGACCAGCCCGGGGGCCGCCGTGTCCACGGCCACCGCACGGGCGGCCGTGGACACGGCGGACGCCGGGGACGCCGCCGGCGTCGTCACGGCACTCATCGGCTCGGCAGCACCCAGATCGGATTGGTGTAGAACCACAGGTCCCGCCACGGATCCGCGTCGCCCACCACGTCGATGGCCGGCCCCGCCGGGTCGACCGAGGCGCCGAGGTAGCCGGGCTGCTGCCGGTTGCCGTCCGTGCCGCGCAGGCGGACGTAGAAGGGCTCCTCCAGCGTGCCGAGGTCGTACCGCAGCGTGAACCTGCCGGTCCGGCCGGAGGTGTCGGTCTGGCGCACCACCCTGGTGTCGGGCGCCGTCAGCCTGTCGCGGTCGGAGGAGGCGTGGAGCGGGTCCACCGCGCCGCGGATCAGGTCCACCCGGTTCAGCCTCGGCAGGAACATGCCCCAGTTCGGCACGTCCTGGGCCGTGACGGTGACGAGCAGTTCGATCCGGCTGCCCCGCCGCGCGGTCAGCGTCCCGCCCAGCGTCTCCTCGCCCGTGCCGCGGCCCGAGGCCACCACCCGCACGTCGAGGTTCTTCACCAGCCGGCCGTGGTCCACCCAGACCCGCCCGTCACGGATGCCGCGCATCACCGCCGTGTAACCGCGTTCGGCGGCGCCGACGTGGGTCCGGCTGTACATGCCGGGCCAGAAGTCGCCGGCCGCGAGATCGACCCGCCCCGCGTACACCGGGTCGCCGTAACGGCCGTCCGCGTGGAACCGCTCCGAGGCCGAGCCGTCGGGACGGCGCGAGGTGTCGCCCCAGTTGACGTGGGAGTCGGAGTTGGCGGAGATCGACCACGGCTTGCCCTCCGCGAGCAGGGAGTCCCACAGGCCGCCGACCGTCGCCGTGTAGAAGTCGAAGCCGCCCCAGGACCGGTAGCTCTCCGGCGGGTAGCCCGGGAAGGAGTTCGGCCCGGCCGAGTTGCCGTAGTAGCCCCGGGCCGAGCCCGGCCCGTAGCCCTTCGGCAGGCCGGCGGCCTGGTGTCCGGGCGCGCCCTCCCAGCCGACCGCGATCCGCGGGTCGGCGTCCCGCCAGGCGCGCACCTCGTGCGGGCTGTCGATGCCGTTCCGGGCGGGGTGGTTGGCGAGGAACAGGGCGTCCTCGACACGGCGCCTGTCCTTCTGCCGGCCCAGCCACTGGATGCCGGCCACGGCGAGCGCCTCGTTCTCCGGGCTGTTGCCGGACGCGCCCTTCACGCTGCCGTCGTAGTCCGTCTCGAACTGCTTGAGGACCTCGACCTCGTGCCTGCCCGGGGCCACGAACACGGTGCCGTGCTCGGCGGCGGGGATGTTCCACTCCAGGCCCTGGAAGATCAGCGTGTCCTTCAACTCGGCGCGTGCCGCCCGGATGTCGGGGTTCACCAGGTCGACGCCGAGGCGGGCGTGGGTGGCGCCGCCGTGGTCGGTGATCACCATCCAGTCCAGGCCGTGGGCCGCGCCGTGCTGCGCCTGGTCCAGGACCGTGTACTGGCCGTCGGAGGAGTACTGGGTGTGGATGTGGTGGTCACCGGCGAGCCAGTGGCGCACGGCCCGGCCGTTGCCCCGCGGCGTCCCCTCCCCACGGCCGCGCCCGGCCTCCTCGGCCATCGCCGGAGTGACGCCGAGCATGCCGGAGACCCCGGCGGTGAGCGCGCCGGTGACCCCGGCGGCCTTCAGCAGACGGCGCCGGGACAGCTCGCGCGGCGAGAGGTCGGCGTCCGCCACCGAGGCGTCCGCGGCGGCACGGGTGACCTCGTCGACATCGTGCGCGTGCGGGTGCGTGGGGGAGTGGCCGTCGCCGTGGCTGCGGGGGTGCCTGGGGGAGTGGTCGTGAGACACGCCGGTCCCTTCTCGGATCTCGGAGGGTGGGTGTGGCTGAATCACGCCGAAGACAACCCGGATCCCCCCTCCGGCAGCGGTCCGGGCGGTTGCCGGGGGGCGTCCCCACGGTGAAACTCCGGTCCCGCCGGGAGAAGGACGTGCACGTCCCGGAGGGCGGGCATCCGCGGATGCCCGCCCTCCCCGCGGGCGTCAGGCGCGCGGACGCTCCAGCGTGATGAGCAGTCCCTCCACCGCGCCGGGGCCCATCCGCCCCTTCACGTCGGCCGACGTGATCGTCTTCAGGCGCCAGCCCTCCTCGGCGTGCTCGTTGAGCGTCTTCTCGAGCTTGTCGCCGTCCAGCGCGTCGCCGATCAGCGACTCGCGGAAGGTGACGACCTTGTACTCGTGGGCGGTGGGGGTGCTCATGCGGTGGGGCCTCCTGAGGCGCCGCTGCCGACGTGGGCCGGCATGATCGATCCGACAGGGGCACAGCCAACCACCTCCGGCCGCGCGGCGCGACGACGGGGCGGCGGGGGCACGGTCACCGGCGGTTCCTCGGGACGGCCGGACGACGAGGTCCCTGCGGTGCGGCGCGTCCCCCGCCCGGATCCGCGCCCGGGCCCGGCTGAACGGCCCGGCCACCGGGCGCCGCGGCCGGCACCGTCCGCCGCCGGGCGCGGGC
>NZ_LWCC02000072.1 GCF_001642695.1 Streptomyces chilikensis | reverse complement strand
CGTCGGCCCGCCGCCGGCCGGGCCTGAGCGCGGGGCGGCGGCCGTGCCGGCCGGCGGCGCCCCGGCGCCTCGCGGAGGACCGCGCCGTCACTCGGCGGGTCGCTCCCGCTCCGTCCGGCACAGGCGGGCCACGAGGTGCGCGTACCGCTCGTCGAACCTCAACGTCCCGAAGGCCAGCGACAGTTCGTGGTGGAGCGTGTGGCAGGCCCGGTTCCACAGGTCCAGACCGGTCTCCGTGACCGTGACGCGGCTCGCCCGCCGGTCGCACGGCCAGGCCACCCTGACCGTCCGGCCCGCGCGCTCCAGCTGCGCGAGCACCCGGCTCGCCGCCGAGACGCTCACTCCCAGCCGCCGTGCGACACCGCTCACCGACACGGATTCCGGATGCTCCCTCGCCAGCACGCCCAGGGCCATGAACTGCCCCAGGCCGATGTCGTGGCGGCGCGTCAGCGTGTGGTCCAGCCTCCCCTCCAGCAGGGAGAACATGGGCACCATCCGCTCCCACAGCCGTGAGGCGGTCTCCGCGGAGGAGTCGGGAACTTCGTGGTCGTGCGGCTCGGTCACGGATCACTGTCCTCGGTCTTCACGTTCCGCGTCCCGGTGGGCGCCGCAGGCGCCGGGACACATCGTCAGGGCAGAAGGAGGAGCTTGCCCCGCACACCGCCGGCCGCCAGCCGGCGGTGCGCCTCGGCCGCTTCCTCGAAGCCGAACTCCCGCGCGGCGCGCAGCCGCAGTTCCCCGGCGTCCACCAGGGCGGAGAGTTCGGAGAGCCCCCGGCCGTCCTGCTCCACGTGCGAGACGGCCACGTGGACGCCGCGCTCCGCCGCCGGCACCCTGCGGGGAACGACGGTGACCACCCGGCCCCCGTCCCGGACCGCGCCGATCGCCTCGGGCAGGCCGGCCGTCTCCAGCAGGCCGTCGACGCCCGCCACCGGCAGGTGCGCCGCGTCCACCACCCGGTCCGCGCCCAGGGCCCGCGCGTGGTCCTCGTCGCGGGCGGACCTGACCTGGGCCACCACGGTCAGACCGCGCAGCCGGGCGAGTTGCACCGCGAGCCCGCCGACCGAACCGACGGCGCCGGTGACCAGCACCGAGCTCCCCTCGGGCAGGGCGAGGAGGCCGAGCGCCTGCCGGGCGGTCAGGCCGGCCAGCGGCAGCCCCGCCGCGACGGTCCGCGGAACCGAGGCCGGGGCGTGGGCGACGATGTCCGCCGGCAGGGCCACGACCTCGGCGTACGTCCCGCGGCCGGTGGCCATCTGCGCCGACATCGCCACGACGCGGTCGCCGACGCGGAAGCCGGTGACGGCGCCGCCCACGGCGGTCACGGTGCCGGCCAGGTCCCAGCCGAGGACCATCGGCGGGTGGCAGGCGCTGTGCCCGGCGTGCAGGCCGGCGCGGGTCTGCAGGTCCACGGGGTTGACCGCGGCGGCGGCGGTACGGATGAGGACGCCGTCGGGGTCCGGAGCGGCCGGTTCCGGGATCTCGGAGACCGACAGCCGCTCCGGGCCGCCGTACGTGGTCAGGACTACGGCGCGCATGGGTCTGCTCACTTTCGTGGGTGTCCGCGGCGCGTCACGGGCCGGCCGTGACGCGCCGCGCTCCTTCAGGTTCGGACCAGTTCGGGTACGCGGGGCGGCAGCCGGTCGGCGACGGAGGCGGCGAGCCCCCGGACGGTGATCACCCGGACCTCGGCGCGGTCCGCCGCGAGCCGCGCCGTCCGGCCGTGCGGCACCAGCACCAGCTGCCCCGCGCGCACGGTCCGTTCCCCGGACGCCGTGGTCAGCCGCAGCTCGCCCTCGAGAACGAGCAGTGCCTCCTCCACCCCGTGCCCGGGCGTCGTCGTCAGAGCGGCGCCGCGCGGGAGCACCCAGTGCTCCACCGCCTCGCACTCGCTGTGCAGCATCCCGCGGCGTACCAGGCACGTCCACGCGGCCGTGGCGCCGGCGTCCGTGCCGGCGTCGAGGCCGACGGCGCCGTGCACCGCCCCGGCGACCGTCGAGACGATCACGACGCCTCCCCGGCGCGCCGGGGAAGGGCCAGCGTCACGATCAGCAGCCGCAGCGCGGACGCCGCCTCCACCGCGGTGGACGTGCCCGCACCGAGGGTGACGCACGTGCCGGACGACAGCTCCGCCGCGGCGTCCCCGGAGGCTGCCCGCCCCTCGCCGTCGTGCACGAACACGGCCAGTTCCGCGTCGGACGCGCCCAGTACGGTGCGCTGACCCGCCTCGAGTTCGACGACCTCCACCTGGCGCAGCGGGCCGGTGAAGACGCCGTCGGTGGAGACGGTCCTCTCCTTGAAGAGGTCGTGGATGATCACATCGCCCATGGGGGGAACTCCCGGGTGGATGGGGGCGGCTCCGGACAGGACGGCGTCGGTGCCGGGTGCGAGGGTTTCGACGACCCACCAGTCGAGGTCGCTCCCGCCCGTGTTGCGCAGCCCGTGCACGTTCCCGGGGGGCGTCAGGGCGAGCGACCCCGGGCCGACGGGGTGGGGGACGCCGTTGTAGAGGAACTCTCCCCGTCCGCGCAGGACGAGGTAGATCTCCTCGGTGCGGGTGTGGCGGTGCTCCCCGCTCAGACCGCCCGGCGGGACCGAGGCCCACTCGACGGCCTCGGTGGGGGAGGCCAGTTGGCGGCGGCCGGCGAAGCACTTCCAGCGCGTGCGCCCGGCGGCGCCGTGCACCCCGTGGACCGTGGCGGCACCCGTCACGGTCCCGATCGCGCGGAAGGAGCGGGGGCCGGGGTTCGCCGGGCCGGCGGCGGCCGTCCCCGGACCGGTGGTGGCGACGGTCATCGGGCGGCCCCTGAGGAGACCAGTCCGAGCGCCTCGGCCGCCGCGCCGAGTTCGGCCTCGGTGACGTCGTTGACGAAGACGGCGCTGCCGATGCCGACCGGGAGCGGCAGCCGCTGCTTGCCGTCGCGGTGGCGCACGGTGTCACGCAGGGCCTCGACGAGCAGCTCCGACGTGCACAGCGGGTGCCAGGTCGGCAGTCCCAGGCGCTCCATCACCCGCAGGACGCGGTCACGCTGGTACGCGCTGACGAGTCCGCGGCGCTCGGCCATGACGGTGGTGAGCGCCATGTCGACGGCCACCGCCTCCCCGTGCAGCAGTTCCGGGAGGGCGTGCATCTCGATGGTCGGGCTGAAGGTGTGGCCGTAGTCGACGACCCGTTCGAGCACCTTCTCCCAGAGATTGGGCTGGAGTTCCTCCAGCATGCCCTGGATGGCCCGCTCGACCACCTCGGTCGCGGGATCGAGGTGGAGCCCGCGCGCCGCGAGCCGCTGGTCCACCGGGACGTCGGCGGGGGTGGGGCCCATGGACGCGGGGCTCTGGAGCTTGGTGCGCAGGAGGTCGGCGCCGTGCTGCTCCAGCAGGTCGAACAGGCGGGCGTCCTTGATCAGGGCGATCTTGAGGATCTCGGACAGGCCGTTGCTGATGTGGCGTGCGTCGAGGGTGGCCAGGAAGGACCGGTCCAGCAGGGTGCGGTCCGCGGGGAAATAGGTGCCGAGCCGGTTCTTGTGTCCGTTGTGGTTGACCCCGGTCTTGGCGCCGACTCCCGCGTCCACCAGGCCGATCAGGGTGGTGGGGATGCGGATGAAGGGCGTGGAGCGGCGGTAGAGGCTGGCGGCGAAGCCCACGATGTCCATGAGGACGCCGCCGCCGATGGCGATGACGGGCTCACGGCGGCGGTCCACGCCGAAGGCGTCGAGGGCCGCGGTGACCCTCAGCACCGCGTCCATCGACTTGTGCGTCTCACCGTCCTCCAGGACGAGCACGCGGTGTTCGACGTCGTGGTGCTCGAAGTAGGCGCGGATCCGCTCACCGTAGAGGGAGTCGACCACGCGGTCGGTGACGACGAAGCGCCGCCGGCGCCCGCCGTCCGCGGCGCCCTCCAGGATGGTGAGGTTCTCCGGGTCCAGCAGGTTCTCGCAGGCCCGTATCTCGTACTGCACCGGGTTGCTGGTCTGCACCGACCAGTGGGTGACCGGACTGCCCACCGCGAAGAGACCGTCGTTGCCCTGCGTGGTCTGGGTTCTCTGCTGCATCTGGCTGCTGCCTCCGTCGAGGAGTCGATTCGGGCGCACTGCGCATCCGTCGGGGCAGTTCGCTCGCGTGCCGGGCCGGACAGTCGTCCGGAGCGCGGGCACGTGCCTTGGCCACCGTGTCGTGGCCCGCCCCCGTTGTCGGCACCGACCCTGACACATCGTTCGTTGCGCACGCAAGGACATCGAGGGGTGGCTGGAGTGCCCGTTGACCGAAAACGGCATCAGGGCGCGCATGTCTCACCATTGCCACCTGGGCATTCGCTTCGGGGAGTCCTCGTGTGGATGTCCGGAAGGGTGTGCGGGGTTCATGCCCCCGCAAGGAAGCCGCTCCGAAAGCGCGAGGCCGGAAGCCCGGGAACGACGAAACCCCCCGTCTGTCCGACGGAGGGTGCGACGGGAGGAGGGCCGGGTCAGCGGTCGCCGGTGGGGGCGTAGCGCAGCCTGGCCACGACCGAGCTGGTCCGGCTGTCCATGGACGCGACCTCCAGGGCCATGCCGACCTCGCGCCGGAACAGCCCCCCTATGTCCGCGGCCATGGTGCGGCCGGCGTCGGTGACGCGCACCACGACACCCCTGCGGTCGGTCGCGTGCATCGCCTTCTCGACCAGACCGCGTGCCTCCAGCCGCTGGACGGCACGGGTGGCCGACGACTGGTTGAGGCCGAGGAGCTGGGCGAGTTCGTTCATGCGGATCCCGGCCGGATCGCCGTTGCTCAGCGCCCGCAGGGCGAGGAAGTCGGTGAGTCCCAGTTCGAAGTCCTCGGACAGCCTTCTGTCCAGCGCGGTCCCGACCTCCGCGACGAGGACCGACAGTTGACTCCACAGCTCGACGCTGTCTTCTTTGCGCGTTCGCATAATGCCGCCTTCTTCGAGGTGCCCGAGGGTTCCGCCGACCGCCGGGGCCTTCCGAACGCGGTGGGGGAGCAGTCTCGATCCGCATCGGAGGAGACGGCCGGACCACGCCCAGAATACGAGATGGCGAGATCCAGGGAAACCCTCGCGTGTCGCGATGTTTACATGCCCTTACAAGGAGATCCGTGAGTACTTGATTCGCGGACCGTTCTCCCGGTTGTTGCCGGGTGCGGAAAGCACAGCTCACGATGCATGCGGGGGATCGACCGTTCCGATGCGTCGTCAGGATTGTTCTTGCGCACGCAACGAAGTTCCCCTACTGTCCCCCTCGGTCGGCGCCGGTCGCAGGCGGGCGCCGACGTCCGGGCATTCGTGCGCCGTGGTGTCACCCGCACCCGCGCACCGATTCAGGGGGAATCATGCTCAACGCCGTCTCGGCGTCGCCGGCGACGCCGGCACGCTCAGGACTGCCCACCGCGCGGGCCGTCGACCACTACGCCTTCACGGTGCCGCGCCTCGACGACGCCGTCGCCTTCTTCACCGGGGTACTGGGCGGCGAGCTCTGCTACCGGGAGGGCCCCGTCGAGGACCCCTCCGGCGACTGGATGAGCCGGAAGCTCGGCGTGCACCCGCGCGCCCGGGCCCAGGTGGCGCTGGTCAGGCTCGGCTCCCACAGCAACCTGGAACTCTTCGAGTACACCGCTCCCGGCCAGATCACCTCACCGCCCGGCCCGAACGACGTCGGCGGTCACCACCTCGCGCTGGCGGTGGCCGACCCGGACGCGGCCGGGGAACACCTGCGCCGGGCCGGCGCCGTCCGCCTCGGGCCGTCGGACTCCTCGGGCGGGTCACGCCGCTGGTTCCTGACCCCCGTGGGCACGCTGATCTCGCTGAGCGGTCCCGGCCGGCGGGACGGCCGGCGCTTCGTCCCCACGCCCCGCCCGCACTCCAACGCCGCGGAGCGCGCGCTGGGCCTGCTCGGCGTCGAGCACGTGAGCTACACCGTCGCCGACCTCGACGCCGCCACCCGCTTCTTCACCGGGGTGCTGGGGGCGGAGCCGGTGGACGGCTCCGAGGAGGCGGCGGACGGGCCGCCCGGCGCCGAGCGGTGCCGGCGGGTCCTGCTGCGTACCGGCCCGACCGCCAACTGCGAACTGAGGCAGAGCGGCAAGGGCGCCCTGCGGACCCGGCCTCCGCGCAACAGCGATGTCGGCGGCCACCACCTGGCCTTCTACGTCGACGACGTGGACGCGGCCGCCGCCTACCTGCGCGAGCAGGAAGGGGTGACCCTGATGGGCGAACCCGAGACGATCACCCAGGGCCCGATCGCCGGCGACCGCTGGCTCTACTTCGGCACCCCGATCGGCATACAGATGGAGATCATCAACATGCCGGACGGATCACTGCCGTACGAGACGCGGACCGCCGCCCGGCGCGCGACACCCGGTGACCTGCGCTGGCACGACCGCCCCTGACCGGGACCGGAGTCCCCGCCCGAACGTTTCCTCACGCAGGTCGAGCACACCGGCCGCCGCCGCCCGCTCCCGAGCCCCGGCGCCCGGCCACCGGCACCCGTGCCGGCTCGTCGGCCTCGCACCCGAAGAGGTGATCTTGATGAACACACTCACCCGGTTACCGCCCCGCCCTGCCGGACCGCCGCGCGGAGCGACGGCGAAGGCCGAGCTCTGGCTGGACCTCCGGCACACCTCCCCGGAGGCGGCGGCCCCGGACCACGCCGGCGCGGCGCACACCGCCCACGACGTGCTGCCGGCTGCCGCCGGGGGCCCGCCGGGCGAGCACCGGTCCGCCCGAGGCGTCCTCGTCGCCGGTCCCGTCCTCGGGATCGCCGGGTACCGGCGCCTGACGCGCGAGCTGCTGTCCGGGGCCCCGGCCCCGTCCGGGGCGCGCCCCCTCGCCGTCGAGTACTCCGTTCCGGCCGTCGACGCCGTGGTCAACGCCCGCCTCGACCGGATCGGCGGCTGGGAGGCCAAGGCCCCGCACGACCGTGCCGGAATCGCGGGAGCCCACCTGCTGTACGACGCGTTCCGGCGCGACCTGCGCTCCCCGGCCTGGGGCCGGGCCCTCGGCCGCGGTGCGCCGGTGCCCCGCCTGCTGTGGTCCACCCGGCCGCCGGCCGGCCCCGACCGGGGCGCCGAGTACGCGGAGCGGTGCCTGCTCCCCGGGACCGCCGTGGCGCTGTCCCCGGAGGCCCTGTCCGCGTTCACGCGGCACGCCGCCGTCACCGCGCCGGCCTCGGCGGATCTCGCGGAGGCCCGCCGCGTCGCCGGGATCCTCGACCGGTTCGGCATCCGGCTCGCCGCGCTCGACGGTCCCGCCCCGCGGGCATGACGTCCCGCTGACACACCACCGGGCGCCCCGGCGCCCGCCCTCCCCCCGGCGCTCCCGCGCGGCCGGCGCCACCGGCCCCGTCCCGCGCCGGCACCGATGTCCCACCACCCCAAGGAATCACTCATGCCTTCTTCCGCTCCACTCGCCGCGGACACCTCCTTCTCACCGGCCGCCGACGCCCCGTCCGGGGCGGGGGTGCGCCGCCGGGCGTTCCTGTCCGGCACGGCCGTCGCGGGCGGCGCCCTCGCGCTCACCGCGGCCGGCCTGGGACCGGCCGCCGCCGCGGGAGCAGACCGCGGGACGGCCTCCTCCGCCCCGGTCACCGTGCTCCCGCAGGACCGGCGGTACGCCGACCTGCGGCGTGGCACCAACCAGCGCTGGGTCGGCAGCCCGGAACGGGTCGTCCTGGCCACCTCCACGGACGACGTCGTCAGGGCGGTGCAGGAGGCGGTCGACTCCGGCAGACGACTGGCCGTGCGCAGCGGCGGCCACTGCTACGAGGACTTCACCACCAGCCGGGAGGTCGAGGTGGTCCTCGACCTCTCCCGCATGGACGACATCTCCTACGACGAGCGCCGGCGGGCGTTCTCCGTCCAGCCGGGCGCCGCCCTCGGACGGGTCTACGACCGCCTCTACAAGGGCTGGGGCGTGTACCTCCCGGCCGGCAACTGCCCCACCGTCGCGGCCGGAGGCCACATCCCGGGCGGCGGCTACGGATCCATGAGCCGACGCGACGGGCTCGCGGTCGACCACCTGTACGGCATCGAGATCGTGGTCGTCCAGGCGGACGGAACCGCCCGTGCGGTCACCGCCACGCGGGAGCCCGACGACCCCCACCGCGAGCTGTGGTGGGCGCACACGGGCGGCGGCGGTGGCAGCTTCGGCGTGGTGACCCGCTACTGGCTGCGCTCTCCCGGCGCCACGGGAAGCGATCCGGCCGAGCAGCTCCCCACGCCGCCCCGCGAGGTGTGGCTCAGCGAGGTGGCCTGGCCCTGGGAGGAACTCACCGAGGCCCGCTTCACCCGGCTCATGTGGAACCACGGTGACTGGCACGCCCGCAACAGCGCGCCGGACTCCCCGTACACCGCGCTGTTCAGCCAGCTCAAGCCCTTCCACAAGTCGGCCGGCGCGGTGGTGCTCGACTCGCTGGTCGACGCCGGCGCCCCCGGTGCCGAACGGCTGCTGCGGGACTACATATCCGAGGTCGGCGCCGGCGTCGGGGTCCGTCCCCAGGTCCGCCAGTACCGGCGGGTGCCGTGGCTGCACGCCACGCAGTGGCCCGGATTCACCGGCCCGGACCCCACGGTCAGGTTCAAGGGCAAGTCCGTGTACGCCCGGCGCAACTACACCGACGCCCACATCGCCGCCGCGTACCGGCACCTGACCCGGGACGACTTCCACAACCCCGGCGCCCTCCTCATGATCGCCTCCTACGGGGGAGCGGTGAACCGGGTCGCGCCGGACGACACCGCGGTGCCGCAGCGGGACTCCGTGCTCAAGTACCAGGTCGTCTCCCTGTGGAACGACGCGGCGGACGACGAGGCCAACGTCGCCTGGGTCCGGGAGTGCTACCGCGACATGTTCGCCGCCACCGGCGGCGTGCCGGTCCCCGACGAGGACACCGACGGCTGCTTCGTCAACTACGCCGACGTCGACCTCGGCGACCCGCGCTGGAACAGCTCCGGCGTGCCCTGGCACGAGCTCTACTACAAGAACGGCTACCGGCGCCTGCAGAAGGTCAAGGCCGCCTGGGACCCCACCGACTTCTTCCGGCACGCCCAGTCCGTGCGGCCCCTGTGACACCCGCCCGCCGGCCGGCCGGCACCGTCCGCCACGGCCGGCGCCGCGCCCCTCGTGGGCCGTCCGTCCAGCTCCCCCGCACCAGCTCCCACTCGACGAGGTGATCTCCGTGTCCGCTGTTCCGGCCGCGCCCGGCCGTTCGTCCCGGCTGCCCTCACTCACGGGAATGCGCTTCCTCGCCGCCTTCCTCGTGTTCCTCTTCCACCTGTCGCTGCTCGACGCCTACTCCACCGACGGCGAGGGCCACGGGCCGTTCGCCTCCGCCTTGAAGAACGGCGGATGGGCGGGCGTCACGTTCTTCTTCATCCTCAGCGGCTTCGTCCTCACCTGGTCGGTCCGCGGCGAGGACACCCCCCGCGCGTTCTGGGGACGCCGACTGGCCAAGATCCTCCCCAACCACGTCGTCACCTTCCTCCTCGCCCTGGCCTCGTACGCCTACGTGTCGGCCACCTGGGGGCAGGGAATCCCCAACTTCCTCCTGCTGCAGGCCTGGGTGCCGCGCGACGACGTCTTCTTCAGCATCAACAACCCCAGTTGGTCGCTCTCCTGCGAGCTGGTCTTCTACCTGCTGTTCCCGGCACTGCACCGGCGGGTGTCGCGGATCCGCGCCGAGCGGCTGTGGTGGTGGGCGGCCGGCACGTCCGCGGCGATCGTGCTGCTGCCCCTGGCCGTGCAACTGCTGCCGTCGGGTGAGGCGTTCGGCCCCAACCACGCCAACTCACCGCTGTACGGCCACTCGATCACCCAGATGTGGCTCGTCTACATCTTCCCGCCCGTCCGGGTGCTCGACTTCGTGCTCGGCATCCTGATGGCCCGGATCGTCCTGTCCGGCCGGTGGATCGGGCTCGGAGCGCTGCCCGCCCTGGCGCTCACGGTGGCGGCGTACGCGGTGAGCCTCGAGGTCCCCTTCCTGTTCTCCCTCAACGCCGTCGTCGTCGTCCCGTTCGCCCTCCTGATCGCCGCCGTGGCGGCCCGTGACGCCCAGGGCCGCGGAAGCGCGGTGAGCGGCCGCGTGTGCGTGTGGCTCGGCGAGGTGTCCTTCGCCTTCTACCTGGTCCACCAGATCCTGCTGTCCGTCACGCAGGAGCGCTTCGGCTTCCGGGAGGCGGACTCACCCGCCGAGGCCGTCGGCGTGGCCGTGCTCCTCGCCGGGGCGAGCCTGCTGCTGGCCTGGCTGCTGTACACCGGCGTCGAGCGTCCGGTGATGCGGGCCTGGGCACGCCGGAGCCGTACGGCACGGACGACGCCGGGGACGGCCGCACCGGCTCCGGCGGTGGCACCGGCAGCGACACCGGCACCGGCAGCGACACCGGCTCCGGCAGCGGTTCCGGAGCCCGCCGGCCCGCCGCACGGCGACAGCAGCAGGTCCGTGACCGTGGGCACGAACTGAGGCGCCCCGTCCCGCCGTCGCCCCCGGCACGGACGACCGCGCGGAGACGGACACGAGAACACGGGCACGGGGACGGCGGTCCCCGCGGCGGGAGCCGTCCCCGTGCCCGGCGGAGACCGTCACCGCGGGGACCCTCACCGCGGGGACCCTCACCGCGGAGACCGCCGTCGGGGCCCCGCCGGGACCCGCCCGGGGAGAGGCCGGGGGAGAAGCCCGCCGGCCGGACCACCAAGGAGACCACCCGCCATGCCGCTTCCCGTCCTCGCGATGATGGCCTGCACCTTCTGCATCGGTACCGCCGAGAGCGTCATCGCCGGCATCCTGCCGTCCGTCGCGCGGGACGTCGGCGTCTCGCTCACCGCCGTCGGCATGCTGATCAGCGTGTACGCCGTCACGGTCGTCCTCGTCGGGCCGCTCGTCACCGCGGTGACGATCCGGCTCCGGCTCCGCCGTGCCGTCCTCATGCCCGCCCTGATGGGCGTGTTCGTCCTCGGCAACGTGCAGGCGGCGCTCGCTCCCGGATTCGGCTGGCTGACGGCGGGCCGGGTGGTGAGCGCGCTGGCCCACTCCACCCTCATCGCGGCGTTCGTGGCGGCGGCCCGGGAGATGGCGCCCGCGGACCGCCGGGCCGCCTGGGGGGCCAAGGTCACGCTCGGCATCGGGTTGTCCAGCGTGGCCGGCGTCCCCGTCGGCACCCTGATCGGGGACGCCTACGGCTGGCGCGCCACCTTCTGGGCCCTCGCCGCGTCGAGTCTGGCCGCCACCCTGCTGCTCATGCGGTGCACCGTCCCCGAACCCCCTCCGACGGCGGCCCCCCGCCGGCCGGGGGCGGCGGTCACCGGCCGGCGGACACCGGCCCTTCCGGGGGCGGTGCTGCTCGTCGCCGTGGTGATCGCGCTGGGCACCGGCGGGGTCTTCACCTTCTATACCTACGCCTCGCCCTACCTCACGCAGGCCGTGGGCCTCGAGCCGCGGACCGTCACCGTCCTGCTCCTGCTCTACGGAGCGGGAGGCCTCGTCGGCAACACGGTCGGCGGCCGTGCGGCCGACCGCTTCCCGCACGCGGCCGTCCCCGCGACGCTGGGCACGGCCGCGGCGGGTCTGCTGCTGCTGGCCCTCCCCCCGGACGG
>NZ_LWCC02000071.1 GCF_001642695.1 Streptomyces chilikensis | reverse complement strand
GTCCGCGACCCGGTCCGGGCCGCGGACCGCGGCCGCCGCGCTGCGGGCCGGGCCGCGGACCACCGCCGCCGCGGTGCTGCTCTGCGCGGCGGGGGCCGCCGCCTCCGCCGGACTGCACGGCGCACAGCTGCGCAGCGGACCCGTTCCCGCCCTCGCCGCCCGAGAGGCCACCGTGACGGCCGAGGTGCGGCTCACCTCCGACCCCCGGCTCGCCCGCCCCCGGGTGACCGGCAACCGCTCCATGCCGCCCACCGTCCTGGTGGACGCGGAGGTCCGCCGCCTGGACGGGCCGGCGGGAGGGACCGCCCTGCGCACCCCGGTGCTGCTGCTGGCCGACCCCGGGGACGCCCGTGCCCGCTGGCTCGCCCTGCTGCCGTCCACCCGGCTCACCGTCACCGGCCGCCTGGCGCCCGCCCGTTCCGGCGGCGACCGCTTCGCGGCGGTGCTGAAGGCGAGCGGCGGCCGCGCGCCCCGCGTGGCCGCCGGCCCCACCGGCGCCCAGCGGACCGCCGGACGGCTGCGGGCGGGGCTGCGGGAGGCCACCGACGGGCTGGAACCCGACGCCCGGGCGCTGCTGCCGGGCCTGGTGGTCGGCGACACCTCCCGCATCACCCCGGAACTCGACCACGCCTTCCAGGAGACCGACCTCGCCCACATCCTCGCCGTCAGCGGCTCCAACCTGACGATCCTGCTGGCCCTGCTGCTCGGGCCGCCCGGCCTCGCCCAGCGCGCCGAGCGGCGCGGACTCGCGCCGCGCCTCGGCCTCACCCTGCGGACCACGGCCGTCCTCGGCGGCGCGCTCACCCTCGGCTTCGTCGTCGTCTGCAGGCCCGATCCCAGCGTGCTGCGGGCCGCCGCCTGCGGGACGGTGGTGCTGATCGCGCTGGCCACCGGACGGCGGCGGGCGATGGTGCCGGCGCTGGCGGCCGCCGTGCTGCTGCTGGTGCTGTACGACCCGTGGCTCGCCCGCAGCCTGGGCTTCCTGCTCTCCGTGCTGGCCACCGGCTCGCTCCTGCTGCTGGCACCGCGCTGGAGCGAGGCGCTGCGCCGTCGCCGGGTGCCGCCCCGGCTGGCCGAGGCGCTCGGCGCGGCCGCCGCGGCGCAGGCGGTGTGCGCGCCGGTCGTCGTGGTGTTCTCCGGGCGGGTCAGTCTGGTCGCGATCCCGTGCAACCTGCTCACCGAGTTCGCGATCGCCCCCGCCACCGTCCTCGGCTTCGCGGCACTGCTCACCGCGCCGGTGGCGATGCCCGTGGCCCGGGTGCTGGCCCGGTGCGCGGGGTGGCCCGCCGGGTGGGTGGTGGACGTGGCGAAGGCCGGCGCGGGACTGCCGGGGGCCGGGGTGGACTGGCCGAAGGGGTGGGGCGGGGCCGCGCTGCTCGCCGCCGTCACCCTGGCCGTGCTGCCCGTCCTGCGCCGGCTGCCCGGACGACCGCTGCTGTGCGCGGGCCTCGGGCTGCTGCTGGCGGTCGCGGTGCTGCGTCCGCCGCAGGTGACCCGGCTGGTCACCGGCTGGCCGCCGCCCGACTGGCGGATGGTGGTCTGCGACGTCGGGCAGGGCGACGCGCTGGTGCTGAACGCCGGGCCCGGCACGGCGGTGGTGGTCGACACGGGACCCGACCCCGGCCCGGTCGACCGGTGCCTGCGGTCGCTCGGCGTGCGGCGGGTGCCGCTGGTGGTGCTCACCCATTTCCACGCCGACCACGTGGCGGGACTGCCGGGTGTGCTGAGGGGACGCCCGGTGGCGGAGATCGCCGTGACCGGACTTCCGGACCCCCTCGACCAGGCGGAGTTCGTGCACCGCACCGCCGCCCGGGCGGCGGTCCCGGTCACCCGGGCCGTCGCGGGCCAGGAACGGCTCACGGGCCGGGTGCGCTGGCGCGTGGTGTGGCCCGCCGCCGTCGATGCCTCGACGGCGGGCCCCGGGGCGCTCACCGCGAACGACGCCAGCGTCACCCTGCTGGTGCGGACCGCGGGCCTGCGGCTGCTGCTGCTCGGCGACCTCGAACCCCCCGCCCAGCGCGCGCTCGCCGCCTCGCCCCTCCTCTCCGGGCTCGGCGGCGTGGACGTCCTGAAGGTCGCCCACCACGGATCCGCCCACCAGGATCCGGGCCTGACGCGCCGTCTGGCGCCGCGCCTGGCCCTGATCAGCTGCGGCCGGGACAACCCCTACGGGCATCCCGCCCCGACCACCGTGGCGGCCCTGCGGGCCCTCGGGGCGCTGGTGCTGCGGACCGACCGGGACGGAGCGCTGGCCGTCGTCGGCGGGAAGGGAGCGCTCCGGGCCGCCGCGGCCGGGCCGGGGTGACCCCGGGCCGTGGTCGGCGATCAGGACGTCACGTGTGCCGACACACCTGATTTTTCTGCGCAATCTTCACGGCACGCACAATTTTGCTCAGAAAGCATCAGGAGTGATCGAATGCTGCTGTCGGGCAGCAATCACGCACAGAGGTGTCACCGTTCATGATCGGCCGCTGGTTGGGTAGCAGGAGGAACACGACGGCGGGCGGGGGGCCCCTGTCCGCGCTGCGCATACCCACCGGGGCCGGTGTCGTGGCCGGCCGGGTGCTCGACCCGGTCGACGAGGTCGCCCCGTACGCGGAGTTCACGCTGACCGACGCGCACGGGCGCAAGGCGATGGGCGGCGGCACCGACCCCTTCGGAGGCTTCCTCGCCACGGTTCCGCCCGGCGAGTACACCGTCGCGGTGGCCGCCGACGGCTTCCTGCCCCACCGGTCGACGGTCCAGGTGCCCGAGGGCGAACTGGCCTCCGCGGGCGACATCCGGCTGCGGCCGGCCCCGCCCGCGGAGCTTCCGCCCCCCGGTGACTGGGAGATCGACCCGAGCCACACGACCGTCGGCTTCACCGCCCGCCACATCGGCCTGGCGCGGGTGCACGGCAGGTTCGACAACTTCGCCGGCGTGCTGCGGGTCGGCGAGAGCATGGAACGGTCGGCGATGCACGTGGTGATCGACGCGACCTCCATCAACACCAACGTCCGGATGCGCGACGACCACCTGCGCTCCGCCGACTTCCTGGACGTCGCCACCTATCCGACGCTGGAGTTCTACGGCGACCGCTTCACGCACCGGGGCGGCGACCGCTGGCACGTGAGCGGCGGTCTCTCGCTGCACGGCGTCACCCGCACCGTCACCCTCGACACCCAGTACCTGGGGGTGGGCACCGGCCTGGAGGGCGAGACCCGCGTCGCCTGCCGGGCCACCGCCGAGCTGCACCGCGACGACTTCACGGTCAGCTGGAAGGCCATGGTGGCCCGCGGCATCGCGGTGGTCGGCCCCAGCATCCGGATCGGCCTGGACGTGCAGGTCGTCCCCCAGGGCTGAGGGGCGGGGGCGGGACCGGGACCCGGCGGGGCGTGCCGCAAAATGTCCGCGTGAACGATGTGAGACACGTACTGGTGCTGCCCGACCGCGAGGCCGCGGAGGAGGCCGCCGAGGCGCTCGGGGAGCGGTTCGGCGTGGACGAGGAACCGCGGATCGTGCGGGACGCGCTCGCCGGGGAGGACGACGCCGAGGACGCCCAGTGGCTGGTCGTGCTGGCCGACGAGGACGAGGCGCTGGACCCGGCGGCCCTCGACGAGTTCGCCGCCGAGTGGGACGGCTGGCGCGAGGAACCCTGACCTGCGGCCGGTCGGCCGGCCGGTCCGCGGGCCCGTCGGCCCGCCGGCCGGCGGACCCCGGCGGCCGGCCGCCGGGGCTGTCGGCGGCGCATGGGATGCTGGGGCGGATGGCCAGGAAAACAGCTCAAGACGACCTTCTCGCACCGGTCACCCTGGCCGTGGGCCAGGAGGATCTGCTCCTCGACCGCGCCGTGCGGGAGGTGATCGCCGCCGCCCGCGCCGCCGACGCGGACACCGACGTCCGCGACCTCACCCCGGACCAGTTGCAGCCGGGGACCCTCGCCGAGCTGACCAGCCCCTCGCTCTTCGCCGAGCGCAAGGTCGTGGTGGTCCGCAACGCGCAGGACCTCTCCGCGGACACGGTCAAGGACGTCAAGGCGTACATCTCCTCGCCCGCCGAGGAGATCACCCTGGTGCTGGTCCACGCGGGCGGCGCCAAGGGCAAGGGGCTGCTGGACGCGGCCCGCAAGGCGGGGGCCCGCGAGGTCGCCTGCCCGAAGATGGCCAAGCCGGCCGACCGGCTGGCCTTCGTCCGGGGCGAGTTCCGCGCCGCCGGGCGGTCCGCCACCTCCGAGGCCTGCCAGGCGCTGGTCGACGCCCTCGGCAGCGACCTGCGGGAACTGGCCTCCGCCGTCTCCCAGCTCGTCGCCGACGTCGACGGCACCGTCGACGAGGAGGTCGTGGGCCGCTATTACACCGGCCGGGCCGAGGCGTCCAGCTTCACCGTGGCCGACCGGGCCGTCGAGGGCAGGACCGCCGAGGCGCTGGAGGCGCTGCGGTGGTCCCTGTCCACGGGCGTCGCGCCGGTGCTGATCACCAGCGCGCTGGCCCAGGGCGTGCGGGCCATCGGCAAGCTGCTCTCCGCGCGCGGCGGACGCCCGGCGGACCTGGCGCGCGAGCTGGGCATGCCGCCGTGGAAGATCGACCGGGTGCGCCAGCAGATGCGCGGCTGGAGCGAGGACGGCGTCTCGGCCGCCCTGCGCGCCGTCGCCGAGGCGGACGGCGCGGTCAAGGGCGCCGGCGACGACCCCGAGTACGCCCTGGAGAAGGCCGTCGTCACCATCGCCCGCGCCGCCCGCTCCCGCGGCGCCAGGGGCTGACGGGTCCGGCGCCCCACGGGGCCTCCGCCAAGAGGGCCGCGCCTTGTTGGGGGCACGGCCGCGACCTAGCATGTTCGCGTGGCAGCAGACGGGCGGGACCGACGGGGGGAGACCGGCACCAGGACCGGCGCCGACGGGGACTCCGTCCCCCCCTCCCGCCCCGCCCTCCTCCGGGAGCCGGGCACTTCGGGGAAGAGCCGGCTCCGTGCCCGCGTCCTGTCGCTCGACGGACTGGCCCTGGCGCTGCTGTTCGCCGGCGTCCTCCTGTGGGCCACCGGGCTCCTCCCGCAGCAGGCGGCCGGCGACGTGACCGAGCGCGTCGTGCCGCTGGTCGCGTTCCTCTTCGCCGCCGTCGTCCTCGCCGAACTCGCGGGCCAGGCGCAGGTGTTCGACGTGGCGGCGACCTGGATGGCCCGGCTCGGACGGGGCAGCTACCCCGTGCTCTTCGTGCTGTGCGTCCTGCTCTGCTCGTTCACCACCATCGCGCTCAACCTGGACACCACCGCCGTCCTGCTCACGCCCGTGATGCTGGCGCTGGCCCACCGGGTCGGCATCGCGGCGGTGCCGCTGGCCATGACGACCGTCTGGCTGGCCAACACGGCGAGCCTGCTCTTCCCGGTCTCCAACCTCACCAACCTGCTCGCCGCCGACCGGGTGACCCTGGAACCGCTCGAGATGGCCGGGGTGATGTGGGCGCCGCAGGCCGTCTCGATCCTGGTCACCATGGTCTTCCTGTGGGTGCTGTACTGGCGCCGGGGCCGCCGCGGCGAGGCCGCCTACCTCCCGCCCGCCCCGCCGCGGATCGCCGACCCCTGGCTGTTCGGCGTCTGCGCGGCCGCCTGCGCGGGCTTCCTGCTGCTGATCCTGCTCTGGGACGTCCCCCTGTGGGCCGCCTCGTGGGGAGCCGCCCTGGTGTCGCTGGCCGTGTTCGCGGCGCGCGGCCGGGACCGGCTGCGCGCATCCTGGCGGCAGCTGGTCCCCTGGCGGCTGCTGGCGCTCGTGCCGGGCATGCTGCTCGTGGTGACCTGGCTGTCCTCGCTCGGCCTCGACCGGCTGCTGGGCGCGCTGACCGGCACCGACGACGGACTCGGCGGGATGCTGCGCGCGGCGGCCGCCGGAGCGGGGCTCTCCAACGTGATCAACAACCTGCCCGCCTACCTGGCCGGCGAGGCGGCGATCCCGGCCGGCAACCACCGGCAGCTGCTGGCCCTGCTGATCGGGGTCAACGTGGGCCCGCTGGTGACCACGTTCGCCTCACTGGCCACCCTGATCTGGTTCGACCGCTGCCGGGCCGCCGGCGTGCACGTCCCCAAGGGGCCCTTCGCCCTGGCCGGCCTGGGACTCGCGGTGACCGCCGTCACGGCGTCGACGCTCGCCCTGCACCTGGCCGCCTGACCGCCCCGCCGACGGCCGGCTCAGCGCGGGCCCACCGCGCGCGCCACGCCCAGCAGGGCCTCCAGGGTCTCGCCCCGCCCCGCCACGAAACTGCGGGCGGAGGCGGGCCCGGCGTACCCGGGCTCGAAACGCCCCCCGGACAGCGTGCGCAGCTCCACCCCGGCCTCCGCCGCCAGCAGCGCCCCGGCGGGCAGGTCGATGCCCTCGGCCTCGAAGCCGACGAAGCCGTCGATGACGCCACGGGCCAGCATCGTCCAGGCCAGCAGCGGCGCCCACAGCTGCAGCACCCGCCAGGAGAGCCGCTCCAGCGTGCCCAGCAGGCAGCTCGCGGCGGGATGCGACCGGCCGACGGAGTAGCCCTGGGTCCACGCCACCACCGGGCCGGAGGCGGGCAGCCGGCTGCTGGGACCGGGCAGGGGACCCGCCGCCCCGTGCGCGCCCCGCCCGGTGACGGCGTGCCAGGTGGAGCCGGTGACCGGCTCGTGGACCACGCCCAGCACCGGCCGCCCCCCGGTGACCAGGCCGATGCCGACCGCGTAGGCGGGCAGCCCGATGGCCACGTTGTTGCTGCCGTCCAGCGGGTCGATCAGCCAGGTCCGGTCGCCGTTCCCGTCCAGCAGGCCGGCCTCCTCCGACAGGAACCGGTCGCCGGGGAACGCGCTCCGCAGCCGCCCGAGGATCGCCTCCTCCGCCAGGAGGTCCAGGTCGAGCGCCACGTCCGCGCCGGCGCCCTTGTGGCGCAGGGTGCGGGCCCGGGCGAAGGACCCGGTCAGCAGCGAACCGGCGTGCTCCGCCGCGCTCACGGCCGCCCGCAACTCGTGCGCGTACGGACCGCCGTGAGCCCGGAAGCCGGGGCCTCGGGAGCCGCGGCCCTGGGAGCCGCGGCCCTGGGAACCGGGGGCCTGGAAGCCGTGGGCGTCAGTCGGGCTCATCATGCATCCTCCTGAGGGCCGAACGGGCGCCGAGCACCGTCTCCCGCTCGTCGCAGAGGGCGCGCACGGTGCGGCGGGGCCTGCCCTCCAGCGGCCCCAGCGACAGGTCCCGCCCCCCGGGCCGGGTGCGCCCCAGCACCAGGGTGGCGGCCGGTCCCCGCGGCGCGCCGGAGGCGTGGAACAGGCCCGCGGGCAGCGTGTACGTCTGTCCGCGGGAGAACACCACCGGCTCACCGGCCCGGCGGCGGACCCGGCGGGGCGTGGGCCGGATCTCGTCGGTGCCGTCCGGGCCGCTGATCACCTCGTAGACGCGGTGGGTGGGCCGGACGGGATCGTCGCCGACCTCCACCGGCAGGTTGGACACCGCCCCGTACAGCACGTGGCTGAGCAGGTCCCAGCTGTGCGAATGGTGCGGGTCGACGCCCGGTTCGGCGGCGTCGCCCTCCTCGAAGAGGTGGACGCAGACGCCGCGGTCGCCCTCCCGCAGCACGGGCAGGCAGAGGAAGCCCAGCGGGTGCCGCACGGCGCGCGGGATTCCTCCGGCGCTCACCACCTCCTCCAGCAGGGACCGGGCATGGGCGCCGACGCGGTCGGCGGGCGCGCCGGCCAGCAGCGCGCGCTCCAGCGTCTCGAACATCCTGGCGGTCATGACTGCGCCCGGGGCGGACGTCTCACCTCCCGTACGGGTCCGGCGCGTTCAGGGCCTTCACGGCGATCTCCGCCACGTCCGGATCCGTGTACGTCACCGGAAGCGGCATCCCCAGCTCCTCGAAGAGGTTCCGCACCTCGTCGACGGTCGGCTCCTCGGAGAGCGGCACCTCCGGCGACAGGTCGACGGGGGTGGCGTGGCGGCGGCTCTCGAGCAGTTCCGTCTCGTAGTACAGGTACAGCGGTTTGCCCTGGTCGACCAGGAAGTTCTCCCGCCGGTCGTCGTCCTGGGTGATGACCAGGCAGCGGTCGGACAGGTCGAAGCGCAGGGTGGGCACGGCGGCGGACAGGTGGACGCCGATGTCCAGCGTCTGCCGGAACCGCGAGCGGTAGTAGTACGCCGCCAGGACGGTGGCGTAGGCCTCCTTGCGGGTGCGGTCGGTGGTCCACGGCTCCGCGTCGCGGCGGGCGAAGGTCTGCCGGAAGTGGGCGTACTGGGCGCAGACCCGTTCCTCACGGGGGTCGATGATCTCCACGGCGACGGTGAGCCGGAACCGCCGCAGGCGGGTGGCCCGGAGCAGCTCGGGCAGGGTCACCGCCCGCAGGTAGGTGCCGGTGCCGCCCTTGAACTGCCACCGGGTGGTCTCGCGCCGCGCCTGCTCCAGGGCCTGGCCGACCTCGCCGCCGTGCAGGCTGCGGATCATCGCGATGTCGTGCAGCGCCCGCTCGGTCCCCGCCAGCGCCTCCTTGACGGCGGCCGGCTGCCGGACGCGCTCCACGGTGTGGGAGACGGCCAGCAGGCACAGCACGGAGAGGATCGCCCCGGAGGTGACGTCCTCCGGCAGCGAGTCGCCGAAGATCTCCAGCACGGCGACGACCAGCGCGACCAGGACGGCGGCGAGGACGTCCGCGTTCTTCAGCCCCCAGGCGACCAGGTGTTCCAGCCGTCCGGGACGGCGGCGGGCGCTCATGCGGAACCTCCTCGGGCGGACCGGGGCGCGCGTGCGGGTGCGGCGGGTGCGGGGACCGCGGCCGGCGGGCCGGCGCGACGGGCGGCTGTCACAGCGGCTCCCCCAGGGTCATCCGGCGGACCTCGGGCAGGTACGGGTCGAGCTCCCCGGGGGCGAACCGGGTCATGCCGACGACGTGCCAGAACTGGCCGTCGACCTCGCCCTCGTACTTGTAGCGGCCCGCCGGGGTGAGCGCCGCCCACCCCTCCCGCAGGCCGAGCAGCAGACCGCGCGCCCGCGGCGGCGCGTCCCCGGGCACGCTCCACAGCCGGGTCGCCCCGTCCTCGCCGCCGCTCGCCAGCTCCTCGCCGTCGGGACGGAAACCGAGGGAGAGCACCCGGCCGGTGGAGCCGGTGAGCCGCGCGGCGACCGAGCCGGTGGCGGTGTCCCACAGGGTGATGACCCGGTCGTCGCCGCCCGTCGCGAGCAGCGGCCGGTGGGGGTGCGCGGCGACCGCCCAGAGCCGTCCGCCGGGTTCGAGCGTGCGCAGCGGCTGCCCGTCCTCCCAGACGACGGCCCGCCCGTCCCAGCTCACGCTGGTGAGCCGGCCGGCGGCGTCGAAGGCCACGCCGTAGATCCGGTTGGCGTGTCCGCGCAGTTCCTCGACGAGCGCGCCGGTGGCCGTGTCCCACAGGCGGACCAGCCCGTCGTCGCTGCCGGTGGCGACGCGCCGCCCGGCCGGGTGGAAGGCGATGGAGCGCACCCGGCCGCGGTGCCCGACGAGTTCGGCCTGCAGCGCTCCCGTGGCCCGGGACCAGACGCGCACCGAGTCGTCGTCGTTCGCGGTGGCCAGCCGACCGCCGTCGGGGCTGAAGGCGGCCGCCCAGATGTGCTGGGTCTGGGCGTCGAACTCCCGCAGGTACTCGCCGGTGTCCGCGCTCCACAGGTGGACGGACCCGTCGTTGCTGGGGGTGGCGAGGGTGCCCGCGCCGGGGGCGAACACCGCCGACACCAGCCGGTCGCCCTGCCCGACCAGGTACTGCAGCCGCCGCCCGGTGCGGGCCTCCCACACCCCGACCGAGCCGTCCTTGGCCGCGGCCGCCAGGTGCCGGCCGTCGGAGGAGAAGCTGACCGAGGTGATGCTGCGCCCGTGGCCGCGGAGGATGTGCCGGCCCTCGCCCGCCTCGGCGTCCCACACCCGCGCGCCGCCGTCGCTGCCCACCGACAGCAGCTGCGCCGCAGGCCGTCCCGGGGGCGCCGGCAGGCCGTCGTCCGGGCGGACCGGGAACCGGGGGGCGGGACGGAAGGCGACCGCCCAGGCGGTGCCCCGGTGCGGGTCGGGGCGGCGCGGATGCTCGGTCACCTCCGGTCCGCGGGTTCCCTCGCGGACCGTCCACAGCCGTACCGAACCGCCGGCGTCGCAGGCCGCGAGGAAGGCCCCGTCCTCGCTGAACCGCACCTGGTAGACGGCCTCCGGCAGCAGGTCCAGCAGCCTGACGGCGGTGCCCACCCCGGCGTCCCACAGGCGCACCTCGCCCTCGGTGCTGCCGCTGGCCAGCAGCGTCCCGCCGGGGTGCCAGGAGAGCGTGTACACGCGGCCGGCGTGGCCGGTGAACTCGTGCAGGAGCCGGAAGCCGTCGGTCCGCCAGACCCGGACGGCGCCCGCCGCGTCGGCGGTCGCGAACAGTGAGCCGTCCGGCCCGAAGGCGATCCGGTACACGGCCCCCCGGTGGCCGGGGAGCTCACCGGCGCAGGTGCCCCTGGCGAGGTCCCAGACCCGCAGCTCGGCCGCGTTGTCACCGGTGAGCAGGAAGCGGCCGTCGGGGCTGAAGACGGCCGTGTACACGGGGGCGGTGTGGCCGGGGAGCCGGTGGACGACCGAGCCGTCGCGGACGTCCCACACGGTGACGGCGCCCTCCGGATCCCCGGTCGCCGCGCGGTGCCCGGTGGGGTCCAGGGTCACCGGCCACACGCCGTCGGGGTGCACGTCCAGCCGGTGCCGCAGCTCCCCGCTCACCGGGTCCCACAGGCAGACCGTGCCGTCGGCGCCGCCGCCGGCCAGCACGCCGGGCGCGAACTTGACCGCGTAGACGCGTCCCTGGTGCCCCTGCAGGGTGCGCACCGCCTGCCCGTCGTCGGCGCCGCAGATCAGCACCCCGCCGTCCTCGGTGCCGATGGCGAAGAGTTCGCCGCCGAGGCTGTAGGCGACCGGTTCCGGCAGCCGGGCCTGCCGGTCCCCGAAGCCGAAGGGGACGCCGACCCGGGCGGGCGGGAAGCCGAGCAGGACCGGCATGCCGGGGGCGACGGCGGCGACCGAGAGCTCCGGGGCGGCCGCCTGGGCGTCGTCCAGGCGCGGGTCGACCAGGGCGGCGCGGTTCCAGCGGCTGCCGGCCAGCCGGGCGCCGCGCAGGTCCGCGCGGACCAGACGGGCCCGGGACAGGTCCGCGCCCCGCAGGTCGGCGTCGCGCAGGCCGGCGCCCTCCAGGCGCGCCCCGACGAAGCAGGCGCCGGTGAGGACGGCGCCGGTGAGGTCGGTTCCGACCAGGGTGGCGTCGCGCAGGTCGGCGCCGGTGAAGTCGACGCCGGAGAAGTCGCGGTGGGACAGGTTCTCCCCGGCCAGCCGGGCGCCGCGGAGGTTGGTGCCGGAGGGGACGCGCAGCCGTTCGCTGATCTTCACCGCGTTGAGCCGGGCGACCGGGTGGGCGTCCGGCTCCTGCAGCGTGCGGTTCAGCCAGGCCTCGCAGCGCTCCAGGTCCACCAGGTCGCAGAAGAACTCCACGGTCAGCGCCGACAGCGCCCGCACCCGCAGCAGCCGGTCCGAGTCCTCCGCCAGGTCCAGCGCGGCCCGCCGGGCCAGCAGCCACTCCACCACCGAGTGGTGGATGAACTGGAACTGGCCGTCGGGCGTGCGGATCAGCAGGCTGCCCGACGCTATCGAGTGGACCTGCTCGGGGCGGGTCATGTGGGTCAGTCCCAGGCCCTCCAGGGCGTTGCCGGCGGTCTCCGTGAGCTCGGCCAGACGCAGCACCTGGCGTCCGCTCTCCCACAGCCGCTCCGCCAGGGCGGTCACCGCCGTCCACAGGTCGTCGAGGGTGAGGCCGGGCGCGGCGCCGGGCCCGCCGGCCGCCCGGGCCTCCTCGAAGCGCAGCCAGGAGGTGAAGACCTCCTGGTACAGCGCCGCCGGGCTCAGGGCCCTGCCCGCTCCGGCGACCGCCTGCAGGTGCTGGTCGCCGAGCCGGGCGACGAAGGACAGCAGCCGGGGGTTCTGGCACAGGTCGAGCAGGTCGGGAACGGCCTCCAGCAGCCGGTAGCGCTGCCCGGCGCGGGCGTCGTCGCCGTAGCTGCGGCTCAGGTACTCGCGGATCTGGGTCGGGCGGAAGCCCACGATGTCCAGCAGCCGCCGCTGGGGCAGGACGCCCAGCCGCTCGCCGAGCGCCGTGAAGACCTGCTCGTCGGACTTGAAGTGCTGGGTGCGGCTGGTGACCACGATCTTGGCCTTGTGCTCCGCGGCGGAGAGCAGCACCTCCAGGTGGTCGGCGGCGCGCTCGTAGCTGACCCGGTTGACGAGCTCGTCGAAGCCGTCGAAGAGGAGCACGATGCGGCCCTCGCGGATCATGTACCGCAGGGCGCGGGTGTCGATGCGGGTGACGCCGTGGCCGGCCAGGTGGGCGGTGACCAGCCCCAGCAGGCTGTGCGCCCGGTCGAAGGTGTTCAGCGGGACGAGGACCGGCACCAGGTGCGGCGAGTGCTCCGGCATCCGGCGGGCCAGCTCGCGCAGGGCGAAGGTCTTCCCGTGCCCGAAGTCCCCGAGCAGGAGCAGGAAGCGGCCCTGGTCGGAGTCGAGGGCGTCCAGCAGGTCGGTCAGCAGGTCCTCGTGGATCTCCCCCTCGCCGCGGGTGATCTCCCGGTAGCGCTGCCGCAGGTAGAGGCCGGGCGGGTAGGAGGCGTGGCCGGCCAGGTGGGCCTGCTGGTCGCGGACGTAGGCGCGCAGGTCGATGAGGCCCTGGAACTCGATGAAGCTGCGGATGCGCAGGAAGCGCGGAGCGCGCTCGGCGACCTCCGGCGGCGGCGCGTCGCCCGCGTGGACCAGGACGCACTCCGCGGTGTCGTGGCCCGCCTGGAGGATCTGCTCGGCGAACCGCGCGATCTCCGGCAGGGCGGGCGTCCCGGGATGGACGGCGACGCGGCTCTGCCGGACCACGCCGTCCTCCTCCCAGGTCGCCATGTACTGGGTGAGGTCGTCCGGCCGGACGTTGGTGATCTCCCGGAAGCGGGCGCCGGGCCGGCGGACCCGGCAGATCTCCAGGACGCGGGTGGCGAAGGTGTCCGCCGGCGCCGGCGCCGCCCGCTCCTCCTCGTCGGGCTCGGGCTCCGGCGTGCCGAACACGCCGTCCACCCGGTGCCAGCCGGGCGTGAACCGGGCCGGTTCCGTCTCCCGGACGTCGTGCCAGCGCCGGACTCCCTCCCGGGTGATCTCCAGCAGCTGGAACGCGCCGGGCGCCGAGGCCCCGAGCAGGGGCAGGCCGTCGGCCGACGTGCCGTACCCGGGCGTGGTGCGGGGACTGCGGGGCGGGCCGGACGGGCCGTGCAGGAGCATGTTGAGGCGGGGCGCGGCGAGGCGCAGGAAGTCGTCCGCGTCGCGCAGCCGGCCGGGGCCGCGCTCGCTGCCGCGGCCCTCGGGCCGGGTGAGCGGGTGACGGATCACCCCGAGCCGGAACCAGCCGCGCCGCTCGTAGTCGCGCAGGGTCGTGGAGAACCAGGCGGCCTGGTCGCGGCCCACCTGGCCGTACTGCTCGTCGGGGCGGTGGCTCCAGGCCATGGAGGAGTTGAAGCCGGCGACCACGGTCCGCAGTTCCGGCACGGGGAACAGGGTCCACGGCTGGTCGGGGGCGAAGACCACGTCGAGGCCCTGGTAGAGCGGGTCGAAGATCCGCTGGGAGAAGTGCCGCCACTTCTCCCAGTACGGCTTCTGCGGTGCGGTCTCGTCCGCCTCGCAGGACAGGAAGTAGGCGCGGCAGGCGGCCTGGCTGACGTCCTGGGCGCCGGGCACGACGGCCACCTGCGCGGGCGGCAGGTTCAGCTGGGACCGCAGGCCGGTGAGGAAGGTCAGCGCCTGCTCGCACTCGCGGGGCGAACCGGAGGCGGTGAGGTCCCCGGAGACCACCAGCAGGTCCGGATCGGGAGCCCCCGCGTCCCTCAACTCGACGAGAT
>NZ_LWCC02000070.1 GCF_001642695.1 Streptomyces chilikensis | reverse complement strand
GGCGCCGCGTCGGCGGCCGGACCGCCGCCCGGTGACGCGGCGCCGGGCCGCGGGCCACGGCCGGTGCTGCGGCGCGGGACGGCCGCGCGGGCCGGGCTCCTCGAGGACCGGCTCGCGGAGATCACCGCGGTGGCCGAGCGGTACCTGGGCCCCTCCCCCACCCACCCGTACTGGGCGGGCGCGGTGGTGCTCGCCGGACGCGGCAGGACCGTGGCGCTGGAGACCGCGGTCGGCAAGGCGGTCCGGTACGCCGACTACGACGCGGCCGCCGGCCGGGCCGTGGAGTTCCCGCCGCAGGAGCAGATCGACGCCACCCCGGACACCGTGTACGACCTGGCCTCCCTGTCCAAGCTGTTCACCTCGCTGCTGGTGGTGCAGCAGCTCGAGCGCGGCCGGATCGAGCTGGAGGCCCCCGCCGCGCGGTACGTCCCGGAGTTCGCCGGCGGCGGCAAGCAGGACGTCACGGTCCGTCACCTGCTGACGCACACCTCGGGGATGCCCGCCTGGATCGCCCTGTACCGGTTGCCCGACCGCGAGGCGATGCTCGAGGCGCTGTGGGCGGTGGCGCCCACGAATCCGCCGGGCACCGTCTACCGGTACTCGGACCTCAGCCTGATCACCCTCCAGCTGGTGCTGGAGCGGGTGACCGGCAAGCCGCTGGACGTGCTGCTCGCCGAGGAGCTCACCGGCCCGCTGGGCCTGACCCGCACCCGCTACAACCCGCCCGCCGACTGGCGGCCGCGGATCGCCGCCACGGAGGTGTCCCGCCCGCCGTGGGCGGGCCTGGACCGGGGCCTGGTGTGGGGCGAGGTGCACGACGAGAACGCCTACGCCATGGGCGGCGTGGCCGGTCACGCCGGGGTCTTCTCCTGCGCCTGGGACCTGGCGGTGCTGGCCCGCACGCTGCTCGACGGCGGCGCGTACGGCGGGGTCCGGATCCTGTCGGAACGGTCGGTGGAACTGCTGTTCTCCGACTTCAACACCGGCTTCCCCGGCAACAGCCACGGACTCGGCTTCGAGCTGGACCAGCACTGGTACATGGGCGCCATGGCCACCCCGCGCACCGCCGGACACACCGGTTTCACCGGCACCTGCATCGTGCTCGACCCCACCACCGACTCGTTCCTGATCCTGCTGGGCAACTCGGTGCACCCCGTGCGCACCTGGCGTTCCGGATCGGCGCCGCGGCAGGCGGCGGGCGAACGGATGGCCCGCGCGGTCCCGGTGCCGCCCGCCCACGGGGCCGCCGCCTGGTTCGGCGGCATGACCCCCGCCGCGGACGCGGTGCTGACCCTGCCCGCGCTCGACACCTCGGCGGGCGCCCGGCTCACCGGCGACCTGTGGTGGGACACGGAGGCCCCGCACGACGTGCTGCGCGCCGAGGTCTCCACGGACGGCGGCGCCACCTGGCGTGCCCTGCCGTTCGCCACCCGGGCCCCGCGCGCCGAGGAGGACGTGGCGCGCGCCGACGGCCGGGTGTCCGGCTTCAACGGCCGGGTCTGGCACCGCTTCGCCGCCGGTCTGCCGTCCTCCGCGGCCACCTCGGTGCGCTGGCGGTACACCACCGACGCGCGGTACGTCGGCCGCGGGGTCTACGTGGGCGCGCAGAAGGTCACCGCCGGGGACACCCTGCTGTACGCCGACGCCCGTCCGGCCGACCGGGCCCGGGTGACGGCGGACGGCTGGACGCGGGAGCGGGACTGAGCGTCAGGTCAGGCGGCTCAGCTCCTCCATGGCTCCCCGTTCCAGGCGCGAGAGGCCGAGCAGCAGGTCGCCCGCCTCGGCGAGGTACCGCTCCTCCTCCGTCCGGCCGGCGGTGGTGATCAGTTCGGCCACGTGCGTCCACCCGGCGGCGGCCTCGGCGTAGAGCCCGAGGCCGGTGCGCAGCCGGGCGCTGCCGAGCGACTCGGCGCACTCGGCGAGGAAGTCGCGGTAGAGGTTGCGGAACAGGGCGCCGCCGGTGCCGCCCTTCTCCATCAGGAGGGCGGCCCGGGGCAGGTCCCGTCCGGGGTCGTCGGTGCGGTCGAGCCAGGTGCGCACCAGTTTCCCGGCCTTCGCGATCCCCCGGTGGCCGAGGTTGGCGATGGGCGGGTTCAGGAAGGCGTCGGCGCACGCGGTGACGGCGGGCACGATCCGGCTCCGCGGGGCGGGCGCGTTCCGGGGGACGGCGAGGGTGAACGACCGGTGCCTGGCCGTCATCGGGCCGCGCTCGGCGCGGGCCCTGGCGAGGGCGTCCAGGCCGGTGGAGACCGCACCGCCCTGCTGGTCTGTGTCCACCAGGTGGGCCTGGTGGTCGTCGTAGCCGTACAGGGCGACGACGTGACCGCCGAAGTGGACCCTGGTGCTGAAGTGGTCGAGGTGGTAGCTGTCCAGCTGCAGCCCGACCGGGCGGCCGGCGTCGACGGCGGCCGCGACGTTCTCCCACGCCTTGCGCGGGGAGGCCGTCTCCCGGACGTCGAGCTCCCAGCCGAGGTTGGCGGCCAGGTTCCTGGTGAGCTCGAAGGGCTTGACCCGTCCCCCGAGGAAGGGGAAGCCCATGGCCCTGCTGTCCCAGTAGACGAAGGACAGACCGGAGCCGAGGCCGAACAGCATGGGCTCCGACAGGTCGAGTCCCTGGTGCCGCAGCAGGACCCCCAGGGTCGACGTCTCGCAGTGCCGCGTACCGCGGGGATCGATGTCTTCGACGGTGGTCACCCGGCCATGTTGCCGCGCCGGAAGGCCGCGCGCCGGGTGCTCCC
>NZ_LWCC02000007.1 GCF_001642695.1 Streptomyces chilikensis | reverse complement strand
CACCGTGGCGGTGGCGGACGTGGACTGGGCGCGGTTCGTCCCGCCCTTCACCGCACTGCGCCCCAGCCCGCTCCTCTCCGACCTGCCCGAGGCGGTGGCCACCGCCCATACCGGCGACGGCGCCCCGGAAGCCGGATCCCCGGCCGCCGGGGGGCCGGCGGACCCCGCCGCCGAACTCCGCGACCGTCTCGCCTCGGCGGCGTCCGGCGGTGCCGGAACCGCCGCGGAGGCCAGGGAGGAGATCCTCCTCGCCCTCGTGCGGGAGGAGGCGGCACGTGTGCTCGGCATCGACGACCCGGCGCGGATCAAGGCCCGGAACGGGTTCGTCGCGGCGGGGTTCGACTCCCTGATGGCGGTCGAGCTCCGCAACGGGCTGGGTCGCCGGACCGGCCTCCGGCTCCCGGCGACCCTCGTGTTCGACTTCCCGACCCCCGACGACCTCGTCCGGCACCTCGCCGAGCAGCTCGCACCCGAGGACGACGGGGACACGGCCGGCGAGGCCGGTGAGGCCGGTGAGGCCGGTGCCCTGGCGGAGATCGACAGGCTGGAGCGTCTCCTCGGCGCCCTGTCCCCGGAGGGCGGCGGGGGCGACGAGGTCGCCAGACGCCTGGAGGCCCTGCTCGCCCGCTGGAACAGCGCCCTGGCCGCTCACCGGCAGGACGAGCACCCGGGGGTCGACGACCTGCTCGAGGCGGCCACGCCCGACGAGATGTTCGAGCTCATCCAGCGTGAATTCGGAAAAGCCTGACCGATGGCCCGACAAGGACGCGGCGTCGACCGGCTCGTACGCCCGCCGATTCCCACCTACCGACGGAGAGTGAAAGTGTCAGAGACAGCAGAAGCAGTGGGGGCACCGGGGACGGTGGGGATCGCGGACGACCAGGTCGTGGTGGTCCGGGACCTCGTCAAGCGGTACCACCCCGCGATGCCGCCGGCGGTGGACGGGCTGAGCTTCACCGTCACGCGAGGTGAGGTGTTCGGCCTGCTCGGCCCCAACGGCGCCGGCAAGACGACCACGATCCGCATGCTCACCACCATGGCCGGCGCCACGTCCGGCCAGGCCTTCCTGGACGGCATCGACGTGCTGGCGCAGCCCGACCGGGCGCGCGCGGTGCTCGCCGTGGTGCCGCAGCACAACAACCTCGACCGGTCCCTGACGGTCCGGCAGAACCTGCTCTTCCACGCCGCCTACCACGGCATCGGCAGGGCCGAGCGCCGCCGCCGCGCCGACGAGCTGCTGGAGCGCGTGCAGCTCGCCGACCGGGCGGACTCGCTCGTGGACGAGATGTCCGGCGGCCAGGCGCAGCGCGTCATGATCGCCCGGGCGCTCATGCACGACCCGAGCGTGATGTTCCTGGACGAGCCGGCCACGGGCCTGGACCCGCAGGCACGGCTGTTCGTCCACGACCTCGTCATGGAGCTGGGCCGCCAGGGCGTGACCGTGGTGATCACCACGCACGACATGGAGGAGGCCGCCAAGCTGTGCGACCGGATCGGCATCGTGGACCACGGGAAGCTGCTGACCCTGGGCACGCCCGAGGAACTGGTCCACGGCCTGCCGGGCGGCACGACGCTCACCCTCAAGCTGAACCTCTTGGACGACTCCGACTCCCCGCGGGACGTGGCCGAGGCGCTGACCGGCGTCCCCTGGGTGGCGGCCGCGGAGTACGTGCCGGGGATGCCCGCCGCGGCGCCGCCCTTCCCGGGCATGCCGGCCCCCGAGCCGGAGGAGGACCGGTACGTGCTGAGCGTCGAGTCCGGCGCCGGCGACGTGCTGCCCGCCGTCTTCAAGGTGCTGGGCGAGCTGCGCTGCGAGGTCAAGGACCTGGCGGTACGGGAGGCAAGCCTCGAAGACGTCTTCATCCACCTCACTGGCAAGGGACTTCGGTGACTCTCACGACTCTCACGACGACCACGTCCGCCGACGAAGCGGTGGCGGACCGCGCCGGCCCGGCGGGCTCGCTCGCCCGCACCCCCAGCGGGCCGCGGAAGGTCTCGCAGCGCCGCATCTTCACCTCCATCCTCTGGCGGGACGTGCTGGTCACGGTCCGTCAGCCGTGGCTGTTCCTGGCGGAGGCGCTGCTCCAGCCCCTGTTCATCCTGTTCGTCTTCGGCAAGGTCCTCGCCGACATGAACTACGTCGACGAGAGCTACGTGCCGCTGCTGCTGCCGGGCATCGTCGGCCTGACGGCCTTCATCAGCGCGCTGCAGGCCACCGCGCTGCCCCTGGTCATGGACTTCTCCTACTCCAAGGAGATCGAGGACCGGCTGATGGCTCCGGTCGGCGTCCGCCTGGTCGCCCTGGAGAAGATCCTGTTCGGCGGCATCCGCGGGTTCGTCGCCGCCGCGCTCATGGTGCCGGTGGGGATCCTGATCCTCGGGGTGCCGTGGTGGCCGGCCTCGGCCCTGCCGGCGATCGTCGGCGTGCTCGTCCTCGGCTCGCTGCTGGGCGGGGCGCTCGGCCTGGTGCTCGGCACCATGGTGCCGGCCCGCCGGGTGGGTGTGGTCTTCGGCCTGGCGCTGACGCCGCTGATGTTCACCGCGGCCGCCCAGTACTCGCTGTTGAGCCTGCACGGTCTGCGCTGGTTCCAGGTGGCGGTCGGCATCAACCCGATCACCTACATCAACGAGGGCCTGCGGGACGTGCTGCTGGGGAAGGTCGAGTCGGTCCCGTACGGCATCGACATGGCGGTGCTGGCCGCCGCCACCCTGGTGGCGGCCGTCGTCGGGATCCGGAGCTTCAGGCGCCGGGCCCTGGACTGACGGTCCCGCGAGACGGGAGAGGGCGGTGGGGGGGCGGGCGCCGTAGGCGGCCAGCCCCACCATCGCGCTGACGGCCCAGTCGGAGGATCCGGCCGAGGCCTTGTCGCCGACGTTGGTGAACATGATGTACATCAGCACCGGTGTGCCGATGCCGAAGATGACGAAGCCGACGTCACGGAGCGTGCGGCGCAGCTCGAAGTTGACGTAACGCGACACCAGCACGGCGTTGCCGGCCATCACTTACCTGCCTTCTGGGAGGTCACGGGGGCGTCCGCGGAGGAGGACGTGGCGGAAGGGTCGGTGGCGTGCGAGGTGAGGCTGAGGAACGCGTCCTCCAGGCCGGCCGCGGCGATCTCCAGGCCCCGGGGGGTCACCAGCCGGGGCAGCGCCCCCACGGTCGCGTCCGAGTCCGAGGTGCGCAGGCGCACCCGTCCGCCGGCCACCTCGACGGAGACGACTCCGGGAAGGTCCTCCAGACCGGAGGGCAGCGGATCCGACGGGAGGTCGAAGGAGACGACCCCGACCCCCACCGTCCGCTTGATCTCCGCACTGCTGCCGTCGGCGATCAGCCGGCCCCGGTCGATGACGACGATCCGGTCGGAGTTCTGGTCGGCCTCCTCCAAGTGGTGCGTGGAGAACAGCACGGTCTTGCCGCGGTCGGTGAAGGTGCGCATGGACGCCCAGAAGGCCCGCCGGGCCTGGACGTCCAGCGCGGCCGTCGGCTCGTCGAGGACCAGGAGGTCCGGGTCCCCGGCCATCGCGACGGCGAAGCTGACCCGCTGCGCCTGACCGCCGGAGAGCTTGTCGGCACGACGCCCGGCCAGCTCCGTCAGACCCGCCAGTTCCAGCACCTCGTCCACCGGCAGGGGTGCGGGGTAGGTGCCGGCCACGAACGACACCAGTTCGCGCACCGTCGCCCGGGAGACCGGTTTGAAGTCCTGCAGCATCGCCCCGACCCGCCCGTCGCGGACCGCCTGGACCGGGGGGACGCCGCACAGCCGCACCGAGCCGGCGGTCGGATCGTCCAGGCCGAGCAGCAGCCCGATGGACGTCGACTTGCCCGCGCCGTTGCGGCCCAGCAGGGCGACCCGTTCACCCTGTCCGATCGTGAGGTCGAGGCCGTCCACGGCGCGTACCGCGCCGAACTCCTTGACCGCTCCGGTAAATACGACCACCGGTGTCGTCGTGTGGATTGTCGTCATGCGCTCACTGTACGAGGACCGTTCCGCGCGGGGTAGCGAGCTTTTCCGTTTCTCCAGGACTGTGAATAACACTCCACGGAGGCCCTTCGCGCGAGTTGACCGTCCGTCGTTGGCCGAAAAGGAAACAGGGGTCTTCCCCGATAGCCACCCCTATTCACCCCTCACCCGTAGATCGTGCTTCCGGGTTCCGGAGGGGCGGCCTCCCTTGCCGTAGCGTGGTCCGTTATTCAGGCGACGGGAAAGGAATCGATTCGGGCATGACTGCACACAGGCGAGCGGTGGTTCTGGGCGGCGGTTTCACCGCGATGCTCACGTCGGCGATGCTGGCCCGGCACATCGACGAGGTGGTCGTCGTGGAGCGCGACGAATACCCGGCCGGGGCCCAGCCGCGCAAGGGAGTTCCCCAGGCGCGCCACTGTCACATCCTGTGGTCCGGCGGTGCACGGATCGCCGAGACCTATCTACCCGGCATGACGGGGAAACTGCTGGAGGCCGGGGCCCATCGCATCGGGATTCCCGGCGGTCTGGTCTCCCTGACCCCCTTCGGGTGGCAGCACCGTTTCCCGTCGACCGAGTTCACCCTCGCCTCGAGCCGCGCGCTGCTGGACCGGGTGATGCGGGAGGAGACGCTGCGCCAGGGCCGGATATCGGTGCTGGAGCGCACGGAGGTCCTGGGGCTGACCGGGGGAGCGGACCGGATCACCGGAGTGACGATTCGCGATCGCGATTCCGGTGACGAGCGCGTGCTCGAGGCCGGCCTGGTGGTGGACGCCACCGGCCGGGGCTCGGGCATGCGGCGCTGGCTGGAGCGGATCGGCGTCCCGGCGCCCCAGGAGGAGTCCGTGGACACCGGCATGGTCTACGCGACCCGGGTGTTCCGCGCACCGGAGGGAACGGAGTCCGGGTTCCCCCTGGTCAGCGTGCTCGCCGACGCCAGGCGTCCGGTTCCCGGGCGCGGCGCCGTCCTGATGCCGATCGAGGACGGGCGGTGGATCGTCACCCTCTCCGGCACCCGCGGCGGTGAGCCGACGGCGGACGCCGAGGAGTTCTCCGCCTTCGCGCGCGACGGCGTCCGGCACCCGCTGATCGGCGACCTGATCGAAGGGCTGGAGCCGCTGACCGCCGTGCAGCGCTCCCACTCCACCGTCAGCCGGCGCCTGCACTACGACCGTCTCGGCGTCTGGCCGGAGGGACTGGTGGTGATCGGCGACGCCACCACCGCCTTCAACCCGGTCTACGGGCACGGGATGAGCGCCGCGGCCCGCAGCGTCGTGGCCCTGGAGGCGCAGCTGCGCGACCGGGGGCTCGCCGCCGGTCTCGGCCGTGCCGCCCAGCGGGCGGTCGCCCGGGCGGCCGACGACGCGTGGGCGATGGCGACCTCCAACGACGTCGGCTACCCCGGCTGCCGGGTCCAGGGGACCGATCCGCGCCTGACCGGGCCGGCGGCGGACCGGCGCGACGCGGACATGGTGGGCGCGCTGGCCACCCGCAACCGTGACGACGCCCGGGCGGCACTCGCGCTGATGACCCTGTCGGCGACCGTCACCGAGATCCAGAGCCCCCGGCTGTTCGCGGCGCTGCGCCGCGGCCCCGAGGTGCCGGTGCTCACCGCGCCCCCGCTGCTCCCGCACGAGTCGGCCCGCCTGCGGATTCCCGCCGCGGCCTGATCCCGCCCGCCGGCCCCTCCACGACCACCACGGCCGTGGAGGGGCCGCGGTCGTCGTGAAGGGGCCGGCGGGCGTGAAGGGGCCGCAGCCGTCGTGAAGGGGCCGGGCGGGCGTGGAGGCGCCGCAGCCGTCGTGAAGGGGCCGGGCGGGCGTGAAGGGGCGCGGCCGTGGCCGGGGGCTCACGGCTCGGCGCGCATCAGCCCCGCGTCGCTCATCTCCTCGACCCAGATCTCCAGGTCGGTGCGCGCGTTGACCGGGTCGGTGTGCCACAGGCCGGCGAGGATGTGCGCGGCCGCGTCCGGATTGCCGTCGTGAACGCGCAAAGCTATCCACATCGCCGTGGCCGTCGGGCCGCAGCGGTAGCGCGCTCGCCCCCTCGCCGTGTCGGCGACGAGCTCCAGGCAGCCGTCGGACTTGACGGAGGCGACGCTCACCCCGGGCATCGGTCGAAACCGCACAGACACCTCCCGTGTCCTCCCATTCGAAGACACCGTCGTGAGCGTCTCGCCCTTCAGCCGCTCAAGGGAGTCTCAAGTTATTACGGAGCGGTCGTCGAATCCATGCAATGCGCCGCAGTCAGGGGTTGTCCCCCGGGAACCCCTAAAGGATTCCGGGGGGCAGGGCGGGAATAGGGGATTGTCGTGGAGGGCGGTGCGCCGGCGGAACCGGGAGGCCGTGGCGCGGGGCGCCACCGGGAAACGGCCGCCGGAATGGCGGCCGTGTCGCGGGAAGGCCCGTCCGGAGAACTCCGTCCCGCTCCTTTCCGGACACGCGGGGACGGGCCCGGACCGGCGCCGGCGAGGTCCGGCCCCGGGCGGGCGGCATTACCGGAATGCCTTGCCCTGTTTTCCGCCGCGCGTCGCGGCGCCGGTCCTCCGGGGCCTGCCCGGACGCGTCCGCCGATTTCCGGACGGCCGGTCCGGCGCGTCGCACGGAAAACACCGTTCCCCTGCGGGGAACGGCGGGTTCCACCCGCCTCCCACCGCGGCTCAAGCGGTTCTCGAGTCGTTCTCCAGAGTCCGGTGGGCGCTCCTCGTGGCGGCGGCCCGCACCAAGGACCTCCGCACGTCTCCGGTGATCAGGGCGGCCAGCCGCTCGGGATCGTCCTGGAAGTAGAAGTGACCGCCCTCGAAACGCCGCACCCCCACGAAGTCCGTGGTCGAGTCCGCCCACTCCTCCAGCGGACCCTCGGGGGCCAGCACGTCCTGCGTCCCGTGGAACACCGTCAGCGGAACCGGCAGCGGGGTCAGCCGGCGGGGCGGGCGCCAGTTGGAGACCAGGGTGACGTCGGCGCGGATCACCGGCGCGAACACGCTCCACAGCTCCGGGTCGTCCAGGATGCGCGGCGGGGTGCCGCCCAGCCTGACCAGCCGGCGGCGCAGCTCCGCGTCCGTCAGCTCACCCGTCTGCACCGGCTGCCGGGAGGTGTACGGCGCCCCGCAGCCCGACAGGCCGAGCCACACCGGCCGCGGACCACCCCGTTCGACGAGCCGGCGGGTCACCTCGAACGCCACCAGCGAGCCCATGCTGTGCCCGAAGCAGGCGAACGGCACGTCGGGGTCGCCGAACTCGGCGTCCAGCCGCTCGAGGAACCAGTCGACCAGGGTGTCCGCGTCGTCCAGCGGCGGCAGCCCGGCCAGCAGCCCGTGTCCCGGATAGTCCTGGGGCAGGAACCGCCAGTCGCCGGGGAAGAACGCGGACCACTCACGGAACAGGAGCTGGGACCCGCCGGCGTGCGGGAAGAGGAACAGACGCAGGGCGCAGGGGGACTTCACGGTTCTCCGTTCGAAGGGGTGGCGGGGTGCGGCGGGGTCACGTCTGCTGCGCGAGCAGCCTGGTGGGCAGGGCCCGCCGGCTGCTCACCCCGAGCTTGCGGTAGACGCGGGTCAGGTGCTGCTCGACCGTGCTCACGGTGATGAACAACTGCTGGCTGATCTCCCGGTTGCTGAAGCCCCGTGCCGCCAGCAGCGCCACCCGGCTCTCGGCGTCGCTGAGCAGCAGCGGCCCCGTCGGCTCGCCGCCCCCCTCGTCCGCCGGCACCACCTCGTACGCCACACCCAGCGCGGGGAACGGGTCGGGCCGTGCGGCCGCCCGCGGACCCGGCAGGGGCGCCGGGCGCGGAGCCGACCGGCACAGCTTCGCCTCCTGCGCCGCCCGCCACGAGGCCGCCCGCGCCTGGTCGAGCTCACCCACCCCACGGCAGGCCACGCTCAGGTCGGTCAGGGCGCGGGACAGCTCCATGCGGTCGCCCGCCGCCTGCAGCGCGTCGACGGACCTGCGCAGCAGAGCCGGACGCTGCGCCAGCTCACCGGCCGCGGCCGCCAGCCGGAGCGTCGCCCCCTGGGTGCGCAGACTGACCTCCTGCGCGAGCCCCAGCTGCTGCTTGAGCAGGTCGCGCGCCGCCGCCGTGCGCCCCAGCCGCAGGTTGGCCTCGGCCAGCCCGTTCCGCCAGGGCACGAGCTCGGCGACGTCGAACTCGCGCTCCCGGGTGATCCGGGCACACGCCTGGAAGTCCTTCACCGCGGCCAGCACCCTGTCCGTCGCCAGGTGGTGCTGTCCGCGCGCGTACAGGCAGCAGGCCCCCCACACGGAGCCCTCCAGCAGCTCGGGGGTCAGCGCGCGCAGCGACGCCTCCGCCGAGCCGTGCTGCCCCAGCAGCGTCTGGGCCGAGATCAGGACGCTCAGCGGGTACCCCCGCAGCATGCCCCACGACCGGGCGGGCAGCAGCTCCAGCGCCCCCCGCGCCAGTCCCGCCGCCCGCACCAGCTCGCCGCAGCGCAGCGCGAGGTCCGCCCGGACGCCGTCCAGCGCGGCCTGCCACACCACACCGCCGCGGCGCACGGCCTGCGCGCGCAGCGCCTCCGTCCGCTCCGCCGCCGTCTCCGGCCGGTCGCCGCGCACCAGCGTGAGCAGCGCCGCCAGCACCACCTCGAGCATGGTCTCGTCCAGTCGGCAGCTCTCCAGGACGTGCTCCGCGCCGGTCAGCGCGCTCTTGGCGCTCAGGCCCGCGCAGCCGTCCCCGATGGCGCGCACCGCGCGGATCCACGGGTCCTCGGGGAGGCGCTCCTTCCCCGGGGCCGCGTTCGCCGTCCGGGGCTCCGGGGACGCCGCCGTGTCCGTCCGGGCACCGTAGAACCACTTGCGGGCCAGCAGGAGTTCCGCCTCCGCGTACAGGTCGCCGCCGCGCCCGCCGACGGCGTCCGCGCCGGACTCGTAGGCGGCCTGCGCCCGGTCCGCCCCGGCGCGGTCACCCCGCCACAGGGCCTGCCGCAGCAGCGGAAGCGCGTCACGTCCGGTGATCCCGCCCCGCTCCAGGGCGCCGCGGTCGGCCTCCTGCCACCGGTCCGCCGCGGCGGGGTCGACCCGCCACACCGCCCGTGCCAGCGCGCGCCGCACCTCGTCCCGCTCCTCCGGGTCCGCCGACACCTCCAGCGCCAGCTCCAGACACCGCGTCACCGTGCCCACGTCGTCACCCGCGGCGGCCTCCGACGCGGCCTCCCGCAGGACCCCGGCCGCCCACGACGGCCAGGCGGACGGCTCCGCCGCGGCGCCGCCGTCCGGC
>NZ_LWCC02000069.1 GCF_001642695.1 Streptomyces chilikensis | reverse complement strand
CGCACCGCCCCGCGCCCCGCCCGCGCCGCCCCAGCGGCACGACCGCCCGCGGGAACGGGGCCCGGGCGGCGCGGGTGGGCGCGGGAGCGCTGCCCGGGCGGCGCGGCTCGGGGGGCTCCCCTCCACCGTCCTCGGGGAGGCGGCACGGTGGCGGGCGGGTCAGGTCTCGCGGACGGGGGCGTACGCCTCCGCGGTGAGGCCGAAGGTCCAGGCGACGCCCTCCCGCGCGGTGCGGGTCCGCGGCGGAACCCGCAGCCAGTACGTGCGGAACGTCCCGTCCGGCTCCGCCGTGGAGTTCACCACCTCGACCATCACCACCGGCTCGTCGTCCGGCAGGTCGATCCGCCACAGCACCCCCGACCCGTCCCGGTGCAACGGCCGCGCACCGGAGTCGGAGAGGTAGCGGTCGTACCCGTAGTGCTCCAGCATCACCCGCCGCAGCTCCGCGTTCTCCTCGCTCCGGATCCGGTCGGGCGTCAGCGACGCGAGACCCGTCAGGAACTCCGCCGGCACCGGCATCCCGCGCCACGCGTACAGCGCGAACCCGTCCGGGTAGGCGAGGGCCGGGCCGTCGCCCCGGTCGAGCCGCCCGTTCTCGTCCCGGTGGAGCTCCACGGGACGCTCGCACAGGACCGCCGTCCTCTCGTAGGGCCACCACCAGCCGGCGTGACGCGCCACCGCGGCCAGCCCGTCCAGCGGAGCCCGGTCCGTGTCGAACGCGGCCAGCCAGGCCGCGTCGTGCTGGCCGAGCACCGCGTCGAGGAGGAGCAGACGCACCCGGGTCCGCGACGCCGCGACGTCCCCGGCCAGTTCGTCGACCACCGCGCCGGTGATGCGCTCGGTGAGCAGGCGGGCGGTCTCCCAGAGCCGCCCGCCGGTGGCCGCCCAGTGGGCGCTCCAGCCGGCCGCCCCCGCCTCGCGGGCCACCCGCTCCCGTTCCGCCGCCCACGGCGCCGTGCGGACCGGCTCGCGCACGCTGCGGCCGAGCCCCTCCGCCTCGAGCAGCAGGGCCACCGCCCCGCGCGGCGAACCGGCCCACAGGATCCGCTCCGGTTCGGCCAGACCCGCCCTGCGGTACGCCAGGCGCAGGCCTTCCTCCGCCGCGGCGCGGTCGGCCGGCCCCGTCGCCGCGGCCACACCGCGCCAGTCCGCCACCCGCCCGGCCGGGACGGCCGCCCCGGCCACGGTGTCCGTCGTCCTCGTCATTCCGCCGCTCTCCCCACCTTCTCGGCCTTCTCGGCCTTCTCGTTCCGCCCGGTCCGTCCCGCTCAGTCCGCGACCAGCCGCACGGAACCCGGTACGTACTCCCGCTGCCTGACCACCCGGTACCAGCCCTTCGGGAGGGGTATCGCCGCGTGCTCCTCGTGCACCACCCGCCCGCCTTCCGGGAGATGGAGCAGCAGCGGCCCGGACGGACCGCTCTCGCGCACCAGCCGGCCCGCGCCGACCACCGCGTGGGCGTGGCCGGTGACCTCGCCCAGGGCCAGCACCAGCCGTCCCCGCCCGTCCCTCGCCTCGCCCGGCGCGTCCACCGCCCGGTGCGGCACCGCGTCCGCGGCGACGGGCACGATCAGCACATCTCCCTGCCGGTACACAGAGTTCTCCCCTCGGCTCCGCGCCGGGCCGTCTCCCGGACACGTCTTCGACCGTAGGGGCCGCCACCGACAACGCCCTGTCGCGGAACGCCCCGCCGTCGTCACTGTCGGTGGCCCTTGGTAGAACTGCTGGCAGAACGGCAGTCCGCTGTTCGAACCGGGGAGCGTCAGGAGAAGCGCCATGACCGTCAACCACCACCTGGACGAGCTGTACGGCCTGCCCTCCTTCACCTTCCCGGGAGTGGGGGAGGAGCGGGAACTCCCCGACCCTGAGACGGTGGCCTGGCGCATCGGCGTGGAGGTGTACGAGCCGCAGGAGGAGTGGGCGCAGGCCTTCGCCCGGTTCGCCGGGGCGGTGGACCTGTCGCGGGTGCGCGCCCTGATCGTCGGCCCGTGGCGCGACGCCTACGAGAACTCGAGCAAGGAGGTCGTCGACGCGATCGTCGCGGCGCGCGACCGGCTCCCCGCGCTGCGCGCCCTCTTCCTCGGGGACATGACGTACGAGGAGTCGGAGATCTCCTGGATCGCGCAGTCGGACGTCACCCCGCTGCTCGAGAACTTCCCCGGCCTGCGCCGGTTCGGCGTGCGGGGAGGCAGCGGGCTGGCGTTCCCGCCGCTGCGTCACGAACGGCTGGAGTCGCTCGTGGTGGAGACCGGCGGCCTCGCCGCGGAGGTGGTGCGCGGCATCGCGGCGAGCGACTTCCCGGCGCTGGAGCACCTGGACCTGTGGCTGGGCTCCGACTGGTACGGCGGGGACGCGGAGCCCGCCGACCTCCAGCCGGTCCTGGACGGCACCCGGCTGCCCTCGCTGCGGTACCTGGCGCTGCGCAACAGCGTCGTCCAGGACCGGATCGCCGAGGCGCTGGCGGGCGCCCCCGTGGTGGCGCGGCTGGACGTGCTGGACCTCTCCATGGGCACCCTGTCCGACGAGGGCGCCGCCGCCCTGCTGGCGGGCCAGCCGCTCACCCACCTCAGGAAGCTCGACCTGCACCACCACTTCGTGGGCGAGGAGCTGCGGACCCGGCTCAGGGAAACCCTCGAACCGGCCGGTGTGGAGGTCGACCTCGACGACGGCGGCGCCGAGTCCGACGAGGACGAGGACGGCGTCCACCGCTACATCGCCGTCGCCGAGTGAGCCCGGACGTGCACGTACGCTCCGGCCACCCGCGGCGCTTCCACGGCCCGCGCCACCGCTGCCCGGGCGACCCGGCGGCCGCCCGGCCGCGCTCCGCCCCGGAGCCGCACGGCGTGCGGCCGCCGACGAGCCCCGTGCCCTTCCCCCCGGGATTCCGGTATGCCGCCGCCCCGGAGTGAGCGCGGGACCCGCTTCGCGGTGGTCGGCAACCCGGGGAACCGCCGGGTGGCCCTCTTCTCGGCCGCCGTGCGCGCCGCCGGGCTGCCCGGGCCCCGGGTGGTGCCGTGGCTGGACGTGCTGCGCGACGGCGGGGCGGAGTTCGCCGGCGAGGAGACCGTCCGGGTCGACTCGCCGGGGGAGGACCCGGAGGTCGACCGGCTGCTGCGGGACGTCACCGACCCCGCCCGGGTCGAGGGCTCCGCGCGCTGGTACCGGCGGTTCACCGCCGCCGCCCGCACGCTGACCGGCGGCCGGACGCTCGACGACGCGGACGACCTCGCCGTCCTCTTCGACAAGCGCCGCTGCCACGCCGTCCTGCGGGAGGCCGGTGTCCCGGTGCCCGAGTCGCCGACGTCCGGCCCCGGCGCGCCGGAGGTGCGCGGCTGGGAGGACGTCCGGGCGCTGATGCGCGAACACCGCCTGCCCCGGGTCTTCCTGAAACTCGCCCACGGCTCCTCGGCCTCCGGGGTGCTGGCGATCGACACCGCGTCCGGCGGCCGGATCCGCGCCACCACCTCGGTGGAACGGACCGACGACGGACGGCTGTTCAACTCCCTGCGGCTGCGGCGCCACCACGACGAGCGGGAGATCGCCGCCGTGGTCGACGCGCTGGCCCCCGACGGTCTGCACCTCGAACGCTGGCTGCCCAAGGCGGCCGTCGGCGGCCGGACCTGCGACCTGCGGGTGGTGGTGGTCGCCGGACGGGCCACCCACGCCGTGGCGCGCACCAGCCGGTCGCCCATGACCAACCTCCACCTCGGCGGCGAACGCGGCGACCTGGCCGCGGTCCGCGCGGCCGTCGAGGCCGCCGGCGGCGACTGGGCCGGCATGCTCGCCGTCTGCGAGCGGGCCGCCGCCTGCTTCCCGCGCACCCTGTGCGTGGGCGTCGACCTGCTGCCCGCGGTCGGCTGGCGGCGCTGCGCCGTCGGCGAGGTCAACGCCTTCGGCGACCTGCTTCCCCGCCTCACCGGGCTGCCCGGCAGCGGCGCCGAGGGACTGGACACCTACGCCGCCCAGGTGCGCGCGGCCCTGCGCACCGACCCCGCCCCCGTACCACCGCACGACCCGAGGACGCCCCATGCCGTCACGACCGCCGCAGCCGCCCCAGCCGCCGCAGTCCCCGCCGTCCGTGCCTGAGCCGGACATGAACGAGGTCGTCGGCAGTCACGACCTGCTGATGGTCACCCTGGACACCCTCCGCCACGACGTGGCCGTGGAACTGGCCGAGGCCGGACGCATCCCGAACCTCGCCCGCCACCTCCCCGGCGGGCGGTGGGAGGAGCGGCACGCGCCCGGGAGCTTCACCTACGCCTCCCACCAGGCGATGTTCGCCGGGTTCCTTCCCACGCCGGCCCGGCCGGGCCCGCACCCGCGTCTGTTCGCCGCCCGGTTCGCCGGCAGCGAGACCACGGCCCCGCGCACCTTCGTGTACGACACGCCCGACCTGGTCTCCGGGCTGGCCGGGGCCGGGTACCACACGGTGTGCGTGGGCGGGGTCGGCTTCTTCAACAAGCAGGGCCCGCTGGGCTCCGTGCTGCCGGGGCTCTTCGCGGAGTCGCACTGGGAGCCGGAGTTCGGGGTGCCCTCGCCGACCTCCTTCGAGGCACAGGTGGCCTGCGCCGAGAAGGCGGTGGCCCGGCTGCCGCGCGAGCGACGGCTGTTCCTCTTCCTCAACGTCTCGGCGCTGCACCAGCCCAACTGGTTCCACCTGCCCGGGGCCACCCGCGAGGACGGGGACACCCGGGCCAGCCACGCGGCCGCCCTGGAGTACGTCGACCGGCACATCGGCCGGCTCTTCGACGCGATGAGCAGCCGCCGCCGCTGCTTCGCCGTCGTCTGCTCCGACCACGGCACCGCCTACGGGGACGACGGCTGGACGGGACACCGCCTCGGCCACCCCGTCGTCTGGACCGTCCCCTACGCCCACTTCTTCCTCGACCACGACGAGGCCCGATGAACGCCCCGGCACCTGTCGCCACCGCCGCCTCCGCGGACCCCCGGCCGTACAGCCAGTACGTCTACGCCTACCCCCACAAGACGGCCTACCGGCGCCTGGAGCCCCGGCCCTCGCTGCGGGAGCTGTGGGCCGGGGAGCCCAAGGACGCCCTCTCGCTCTACCTGCACATACCGTTCTGCGAGGTCCGCTGCGGCTTCTGCAACCTGTTCACCCGGATCGGCGCCCCCGACGGGCTCACCGGCGCCTACCTGGACGCCCTGGACCGGCAGGCCGGCGCCGCTCGCGAGGCGCTCGGCGACGGGGAGCCGGTGCGGTTCGCCACCGCCGCGTTCGGCGGAGGCACGCCCACCTTCCTGACCGCTGCCGAACTGGAGCGGCTCTGCGACATCGCCGAGCGGCGCACCGGCGTCGACCTGCGGGCCGTCCCGCTCTCCGTGGAGGCGTCCCCGGCGACCGCCACGGCCGACCGGCTCGCCGTGCTCGCCGACCGCGGCACCACCCGGCTCAGCCTGGGCGTGCAGAGCTTCGTCGACTCCGAGGCGCGCGCCGCCGTCCGCCCCCAGCGGCGGGCCGACGTCGAGGCGGCGCTCGGGCGGATCCGGGAGGCCCGGATACCCGTCCTCAACATCGACCTCATCTACGGCATCGACGGCCAGACCGAACGCACCTGGACCGAGTCGCTGGACGCCGCGCTCGCCTGGGACCCCGAGGAGATCTACCTCTACCCCCTCTACGTGCGCCCGCTGACCGGTCTGGGACGGCTCGGCGCCGACGCGGACACGGCGTGGGACCGCCTGCGCCTCGCGCTCTACCGCACCGGCCGGGACCACCTGCGGGCCCGCGGCTACGAGCAGCGGTCGATGCGCATGTTCCGCCGCGCCGACGCCCCCGCGACGGGCGAGGAGGACCACGCCTGCCAGACCGACGGCATGATCGGTCTGGGCTGCGGCGCCCGCTCCTACACCCGCGGCCTGCACTACTCGTTCGACTACGCCGTGGACATGCGGCAGATCCGCGCCATCGTCGACGACTACGCCGCCCGCCCCGCCGACGACTTCCGGTACGCCGAGTACGGCAGGGCGATCGACGGCGACGAGGCGCGCCGCCGGCACCTGCTCCAGTCGCTGCTCCAGGCCGGCGGGATGGAGCGGGCCGGCTACGCCGCCCGGTTCGGCAACGGCCCCGAGGAGGACTTCCCCGCCGAGCTGGCGCGGTTCGCCCGCCGCGGCTGGCTGGACGACTCCGCGCCCGACGGGCTGCTGCGGCTCTCCGAGGAGGGGCTCGCCCACTCGGACGCGCTCGGCCCCGAGCTCTTCTCGCCGGCGGTCCGTGCCGCCATGGCCGCCTACGACGCGAAGTGAGCGGCGCCCGATGGACCTGACGCTCCTGTACCGGGGCCCGCTGGCCTCCTGCGACTACGACTGCCCCTACTGCCCGTTCGCCAAGCGGCGCGACACCCCGGAGCAACTGCGCGCCGACCGGGCGGCGCTGGAGCGGTTCGCCGACTGGGCGGCCACCCGGACCGGGGACACGCTGTCCGTGCTCCTCACCCCCTGGGGCGAGGGCCTGGTGCGCTCCTGGTACCGCGACGCCATGGTCCGGCTGTCGCGGCTGCCGCACATCCGCCGCGTCGCCATACAGACCAACCTCAGCTGCCGCACCGACTGGCTGGCCGGGGCCGACCTGGACACCCTCGCCCTGTGGTGCACCTACCACCCCGGCCAGACCCCCTACGACCGCTTCCTGGCCAAGGCGCACGACCTGGCCGCGCGCGGGGTGCGCTTCAGCGTGGGCGTGGTCGGCCTCCCGGACCACCTGGAGCACGCCCGGCGGCTGCGCGCGGACCTCCCCGCACGGGTCTACCTCTGGGTCAACGCGGCCGAGGGGCACACCTACACGGACGCGCAGGCCGCGTCGTGGACGGAGCTCGACCCGCTCTTCCCGTACAGCCGGCACCCGCACCGCAGCGGCGGCCTGCCCTGCCGGACGGGGGAGTCCGTGGTCTCCGTGGACGGCGACGGGACGGTCCGCCGCTGCCACTTCGTCCGTGCGGAACTGGGCAACCTGTACGACGATTCGTTCCGTGCGGCTCTGCGGCCCCGCACCTGCCCGCTCGCGGTCTGCGACTGTCACATCGGCTACGTCCACCTGGAGACGCTGCCGCTGTACGACGTCTTCGCGGGCGGGGTCCTGGAGCGGATTCCCGCCGACGCGCCGTCACCACGCGTGCCACAGGGGCTCGGAACACCCGGGCGCTATTGACGCGTGCATGACGGATCGGCTGGAGTGGTGCGCGCCACGCACGACATCGGCGGCCCCACGACCCGCTCCGGCGACCTGGAGGAACTGTGAGAACACGAACGGCGCACCGGACGCGCACGGCGTTGTCCGGACGCACGGCCGTCCCCGCCCTGGGCGCCCTGCTCGCGGGCGCGCTGATGGTCACGGGCGCCCCCGCCGGCGTCGCGGCACCGGACCGCGCCGTCGCCGCCGGGCCGTCCGCGGAGTCGTCCGCCGGGCCGCTGGCCCGGGCCTTCGAACGGTCGGCCGCCGAGTACGGGGTGCCGCGCGACCTGCTGGTCGCCGTCGCCCACGGCGAGAGCCGTCTGGACGACCACGGCGGCAGACCCAGCCAGGCCAACGGCTACGGCGTGATGCACCTGGTCAGCAACCCGGACCACCGCACCCTGGAGCGGGCGGCCGCCCTCACCGGCCTGTCCCCCGCCCGGCTGCGCGAGGACACCGCCGCCAACGTCCGCGGCGGCGCCGCCGTCCTGCGGGCCCTGGCCGACGAACGGGGCCTCGACGCCGCCGGCCGCCGGGACGCGGGCGCCTGGTACGAGGCCGTGGCCGCCTACGGCGGCGCCGAGGACGACGCGGCCGCCCGGCTGTACGCCGACGCGGTCTACGACTTCCTCGGCCAGGGCCTGACCGCCCGCACCAGGAGCGGCGAGACGCTCAGGGTCGCCCCCCGTGCGGTGGAGCCCGACCGGGGGAGGCTGGAGCGGGCCGCCGGGGACGACTTCGGCGTCGAGAGCACCGACTACGCGCCGGCCCTGTGGGTCCCGGCGGACGCCTCCAACTACACGGTGGGCCGCGCCTCCGCCATCACCCATGTGGTCGTGCACGTCACCCAGGGGTCGTACGCGGGCTCCATCAGCTGGTACCAGAACCCGTCCTCGGACGTGAGCGCCCACTACACGATCCGCTCCTCGGACGGCCAGGTCACCCAGTCGGTCCGCGAGAAGGACACCGCCTGGCACGCCCGGTCCGGCAACCCCTACAGCGTGGGCATCGAGCACGAGGGCTACGTCAGCGACCCGGCGTGGTTCACCGACGCCATGTACCGCTCGTCCGCCGCCCTCACCAGGCACCTCGCCGACCGCTACGGCATCCCCAAGGACCGCGCGCACATCGTCGGCCACGTCGAGGTGCCCGGCAACGACCACACCGACCCCGGGCCGTACTGGGACTGGTCGTACTACATGCAGCTGGTCGGAGGTTCGAACTCCGGCGGCGAGGTGCGGCTCACCTTCCCCGCCTACACGTCCGTCAGCACCGGATCCACCGGTGACCTCGTCCGCGCCGCGCAGCACCTGCTCAACCAGCAGGGGCACGGCGCCGGCACGGTCGACGGGATCTTCGGCTCCGGGACGGCCACGGCCGTGAAGTCCTTCCAGACCGCCAGGGGCCTCACCGCCGACGGCGTGGTCGGCAGGCGCACCTGGACCGCGCTGCTCACCGCCGGAACCACGCCCGTCCTCCAGCAGGGCAGCACCGGGGCCGCGGTGGAACGCCTGCAGCGCGGTCTCACCGCGGCGCTCGGCCGGACCGTGGACGCCGACGGCGTCTTCGGCCCGGGCACGGCGACAGCGGTGCGCGAGTACCAGACCGGCCGCGGCCTGACCGCCGACGGCATCGTGGGATCCGGCACCTGGGGAGCCCTCCAGGCCGGGCGCTGACGCCGGGGACGCCCGTCCGCCCACGCCCACGCCCCGCCCCGCCCCGGTCGTCCCAGGTCACCCCCGCGTACGGCGCGGGGGTGACCGCCTTTCCCGCCCCCTCACCCGGCAACGCGGGGCCCGTCACGTAATCTTCACGGTTGCGGGCCGTTGTCGGACGAAGACGGAGGGGGCCGACCGGTGGCTGAGGAATCCCCGGAGCCGCGCGTGCGGCTGCCGCAACTGAGGCTCGACGAACTCCTGGGCGAGGTGCAGGCGCGGCTGGACGCGGCCAGGGGCACCCGTGACCGCGTGCACAGCCTCCTGGAGGCCGTGCTCTCGGTCGGCCGGGAACTCGACCTCCAGCAGGCGCTGCACGGCATCGTGGAGGCCGCGGCGGTGCTGGTCGACGCGCGGTACGCGGCGCTCGGCGTGATCGGACCGGACGGGCGGCGCCTCTCCGCCTTCCACACCATCGGGGTGAGCGACGAGGAGATCGCCCGGATCGGCCCCTACCCCGAGGGCCACGGCATCCTGGGCGAACTGATCCGCCACCCGGAGCCGCTGCGGCTCACCAAGCTCTCCGAGCACCCCGCCTCGCACAGCTTCCCGCCCCACCACCCGCCGATGAACAGCTTCCTGGGCGTTCCGATCCGGGTGCGCGACCAGATCTTCGGCAACCTGTACCTGACCGAGAAGCGGGGCGGCGTCCAGTTCGACGAGGACGACGAGTCGGTCCTCTCGACGCTCGCCGTGGCCGCCGGCGTCGCGATCGACAACGCCCGCCTCTACGAGGAGTCCCGGCTGCGCGAGCGGTGGCTGCGCGCCAACGCCGAGATCACCCACAGCCTGATGTCCGGCACCGGCCGCGCCGACGTGCTGGGCCTGATGGCGGAGCGCGCCCGTGAGATCACCGGCGCCGCCCGCGCCGTGGTCGCGGTGCCGCTGGACGACGGAGCCTCCCTCCGGGTGGAGCTGGCCACCGGCGAGGGGGCCGACGAACTCGGCGGCCTGGTCCTCGACGTGGGGGAGAGCCTGATGGGCCGCTCCTTCGCGACGGCCTCGCCCGCCTTCTGGGCGTCCCCGGCCGACGGCGGCGGGCTGCCGGACGACCTCTCGCTGCTGCCCGGCCAGGGCCCGGCGGTGGCGGTGCCGATCGGCGACGGCGGACAGGGCGTCCGCGGCGTCGTGCTGCTCGCCCGCCAGGCCGGCGGAGCGGCGTTCACCGGCGACGAGACCGAGCAGCTCCAGGCGTTTGCGGCGCAGGCGGCGATCGCCATGGAGCTGGCCGAGCGACGCCGCGACGCGGAGCAGATGGCCGTGCTCCAGGACCGCGACCGGATCGCCCGCGACCTCCACGACCTGGCCATCCAGCGGCTGTTCGCCACGGGGATGACGCTGCAGAGCGCCGGACGGTTCATCGAGCATCCGATGGCGGCCGACCGCGTGCTGCGCGCGGTCGACGACCTCGACCAGACCATCAAGATCATCCGTTCGACCATCTTCGGGCTGCGCGCCCGTGACGGCGAGGGCACCGCCACCCTGCGCTCCCGGGTGGTCCGGGTGGCGGGCGAGGCCGCGCCGGTGCTCGGCTTCGCGCCCGGCGTGCGCATGGAGGGCCTGGTGGACACCGTCGTCCCGGGCCGCACGGCCGACGACCTGGTGGCGGTGCTCGCCGAGGCACTGGCCAACGCCGCCCGCCACGCCCGCGCCGGCCGGGTCGACGTGGTGCTGGAGACCGACGGCCGCACCGTGCGCCTCACGGTGACCGACGACGGCGTGGGCGTCGCGCCCGGCGGACGGCGCAGCGGGCTGCGGAACATGGCCGAACGCGCCGAGCAGCGGGGCGGCACGCTGGAGCTCACCACTCCGCCCGGCGGCGGCACCACGCTGGTCTGGGAGGTCCCGCTGCCGGCCGAGGGCTGACGGCGGACGGCCGACGACGCGATCGCCCGCGGCCACGCGGAGGGCCGCCCACGGGCGCGCGCCGCCGCCCCGCCAGGCCGGCGGCCCCCCGCCAGGCCGG
>NZ_LWCC02000068.1 GCF_001642695.1 Streptomyces chilikensis | reverse complement strand
CGCCGCCGGCCATGACGGGCCCGTTCCGCGCGGGCAGCGGCCTCCGCCACGTTCGGCCCGGGCCGCCGGGCGGCTCGCCAGGTCACCGGGCGCGGCGCGGGCAGCACGCCGCCCGCCCGTCGGCCGTTCACGGCCTCCCGCCCGCAGGGGACCCTCGAGCCCCGACGGGCGCCGGGCCCTCAGGCGCTGGCGCGGAAGACCAGCCGGGTGGGCAGGATCAGCGGGGTGGGGTCCTGTCCGTCGACCAGGGCGGCGAGCATGCGCGCCATCTCCCGTCCGAGGGCCTGTATGGGCTGGTGCACGGTGGTGAGCGGCGGATCGGAGACCTGTGCGACGGCCAGGTCGTCGAAGCCGACCACGGCGACGTCGTCGGGGACCCGCCGGCCGGTCTCGCGCAGCGTGCGCAGCGCCCCCACCCCCATGTTGTCGTTGGCGGCGAACACACCGTCCACGTCGGGGTGGTCCGCCAGCAGCGCGGCCGTGGCGGCGGCCCCGCCGCCCTCGGTGAAGTCGCCCTCCCCGGGCGGGAACGGGTCGAGTCCGGCCGCCAGCACGGCGTCCCGGTACCCGCGGTACCGGGCGCGTCCGGCCTCGGTGTCCAGCCGTCCGCAGAGCGCGGCCACGCGGGTGCGGCCGAGCGAGAGGAGGTACTCGGTGGCCTCGCGCGCCCCGCCGGCGTTGTCGACGTCCACGTACCAGCGCGGCGCCGGACCGACCGGTCTCCCGCCGAACACGACGGGCATCGCCGCCTCCTCGACCGCCCGGCCCAGCGGGTCGTCCTCGCGCAGCGCCATCAGCATCACGCCGTCGGCGCCTCCGGACCGCAGGAGCTCCTCCACCCGCTTGCGGCCCCGGTCGGAGGCGGCCAGACACAGCATCAGGTGCAGGTCGGCCTCCTCCAGGGCGGCCGACGCCCCGACGATCACCTGGGCGAAGAACGGATCGGCGAAGATCGAGGGATCCTCTCCCGAGACGACCAGGGCGGCCGCCCCCGTCTGCCGGGTGGCCAGCGCGCGGGCGGTCGGGTTGGGCACGTAACCGAGCTGCCGGACGGCCCGCTCGACCGCCTCGCGTTTGGCCCGGCTGACGTGCGGGGCGTTGTTGAGGGCCCGTGAGGCGACGGACCGGGACACGCCCGCCAGCCCGGCCACCTCGTCGAGCGTCGGTCGCCGACGCGGCGCGTCCTCTGCCATGAGCTCGGCCCTCTCCCCTGTCGACCGCACGGTGTCCCATCCTCGCCCATGCGGCCGCCGTACCGGACGGGCGGGACCGGACAGAGGGACGAGGTGCCGGCACGGCGGACTGGGAGCGCTTCCAGTCATGTCACCCCATTCCCTCTCCCGCATGGCCGATCCTCGCGGGTGAGGCGCTGCCGAACCCTTGACAGCAGAAACGGAGCAGCACAACGATACCAGTCGCGCCCGAGGACCAGCTCTGGAAGCGCTTCCATTTGGGAGCGCTCCCATTTCCGAGGTCGAACTCTTGGGCGTGCCCGTCCCCGCCGGAACGCCGCTCGCCGTGGGGGACGTCGAACCACCGCACCTCCTTCAGCGCGCCGCACGCCCGGGACGAGGACGGGCGGCGTGTCCCTGCCAGGAAATCGAGGTACAGACATGCGCCGCAGACTCCGCACCCTGGTGGCAGCGTTCTTCGCCCTGCCGCTCGCGCTCACCCTCGCGCCGTCCGCCCACGCGGCCGACCCGACCACCATGACCAGCGGGTTCTACGTCGACCCCGACTCCAGCGCCAAGCGGTGGGCCGCCGCCAACCCCGGCGACGGCCGGGCCGCCGCGATCAACTCCGCGATAGCCAACACCCCGATGGCCCGCTGGTTCGGCTCCTGGAGCGGCACCATCGGCACCGCCACCGGCGCGTACGTGGGCGCTGCGGACCAGCGGGACAAGCTGCCCGTCCTCGTGGCCTACAACATCTACAACCGCGACTACTGCGGCGGGCACTCCGCGGGCGGGGCCTCCTCGCCGTCCGCCTACGCGAGCTGGACGGCCCAGTTCGCCGGCGGCATCGGCAACCGTCCGGCCGTCGTGATACTCGAACCGGACTCCCTCGGGGACTACGGATGCATGACGCAGGCGCAGATCGACGAGCGCGAGGCCATGCTGACCGGCGCGCTCTCCGAGTTCAGCCGTCAGGCCCCCAACACCTGGGTCTACCTCGACGCCGGCAACCCGGGCTGGGCCAACGCCGCGACCATGGCCCGCCGGCTGCACGAGGCCGGCCTCCGGCAGGCCCGCGGCTTCTCGCTGAACGTCTCCAACTACTTCACCACGGCCCAGAACACGGCCTACGGCAACGCCGTCAACAGTGAGCTGAGCGCCCGTTACGGCTACACCAAGCCGTTCGTCGTGGACACCAGCCGCAACGGCAACGGCTCCAACGGCCAGTGGTGCAACCCCTCGGGCCGCCGCATCGGCACGCCCACCCGGCTGGGCGGGGGCGCCGAGATGCTGCTGTGGATCAAGACGCCGGGCGAGTCCGACGGCAACTGCGGCGTGGGAGCCGGTTCCTCGGCCGGCCAGTTCCTCCCCGAGGTGGCCTACAAGATGATCTACGGCTACTGATCCGGGCTCCCGCGGTCCGGCCGTTCCCCACTCCGCGCCGGACCGCGGGAACCACGTCCACGGTGCCCGGCCGCCCGGGCCGGGCCCTCCGGCGACCGGTTCCGCCCGGCCGTGTCCTCACGGTCACCGGCCCGCGGCGGCGGCGCCCCGCACGCGCCGCCTACTTCTTCACGCGGTCGCGCCCGCCCCGCCCCCGGCGGGCCGCCGGCACCAGCACATCCGGTCCGCCCACCTCCCGCATCCCGGCCACCACCCCGCCCGGCAGCCTCCCCGCGCGACGCAGCCAGGTCACACCGAGCGCGGAGAGAGCTCCCAGGGCGGCGCAGCAGCACCACGGGAGCCACGGCCGGCCGGTGCGCTCCCCGATGTCCATCGCCCAGCCGACCCCGCTCGTGCAGGCCGAGGCGGTGACGCCCGAGATCACGTAGAAGAAGCCGAAGTACGTTCCGACCAGGCCGCCGGCCGCGTGCCGGGTGACCAGTTCGAGGGTGGACGGCTGCACGGCCATTTGACCGACGGCGAGCAGGAACGCGCCGGCCGCCAGCGGGAGCAGGAGCAGCACGGCGTGTCCGTGGCCGTCGGCGGCCGCCGGGGCGAAGGACGCCGTCAGGAGCGGGGGGACGAACGCCAGGCCCATCATCGCCAGTCCGGGGGCGATCCAGAGGGCCGGCCCGCCTTTGGCCCGTACCAGACGGGTCACCCGCAATTGCAGGGCCAGGCTCGCCACCGCGCCGACCATGGGCATGACCGCCGCTGCCGCGAGGTGTCCCGAGACGCGCTGGGTCGCGCTCACGAACAGCAGGTACACCTGGTTCTCCAGCGCCGTCAGGGCCGTCAGGGTGAAGGAGAAGGCCAGGAAGTTCCTGTCGCGCAGGACGTGGAGGCAGCCGTGCGCGGCGGAGCGGCTGCGGCAGCGGCGGTCGGCCGAACCGATCACGGCGAGAGCCGGCAGGGCGAAGAGCTGAAGCATCGTCATCACCATCAGCACCGCCGCCGCGGTCACCGCGGTCGCCCGGAAGTCGATCACGCACAGCACGCTTCCCAGCGTCAGGCCGATCAGGCCGCCGGTCGCGGTGAACACGTTGAGCATCGCGAACACCTCGGCGCGCCGGTCGGGCGGTGCCGCCTGCGCGGCGCACGCCCGCATCGCCGGATACAGCAGCGCCCCGGCGACACCGGTGAGGACGGAGGCGACGAGCACGGCGCGCACGCCGCCCACGAGGGCGAACAGCGCGAACCCGGACAGGCGCAGCAGACATCCGATCGGGATCACGCGGTGGCCGCCGAGCCGGTCGGAGGCGGTGCCGCCGATCACGACCAGGCCCTGGTGGCTCAGCTGGATGGTGGCCAGGACCATCCCGACGGTGGCCGGGGACATTCCGAGGTCGCCGGCCAGGTGGCCGGCGAGGAACGGGAAGAGGAGGAACGTGCCGATGTCCACGCCGAGTTGATTCAGCAGGAGGAACCGGACGGCCGGCGGGAAACTGCGGACCGTGCGGAAAGTGTCCATGGCGCTTCCTTGCGCACGGCCCATCGGACTGGCCCAGTGCGCAGGGAGGTCCGTGCATATGCCATTCACGCTAGGAAACAAAGTCCACCACTTCGCCCGGAATGCACGAACAAGAACACCTTCGGGCGACGGGGTTAATATCGCCTCACCATCAGGTGGTGTGACGCCTGCGCGCGGGCTCACCGATGTCACCCCGCGTGGTGCGAATTCGCGCCCTACCTCGGCAATCAGCGACTCGTGGGGCCCCTGAAGACACCTTTCGGCTGGTGGGGCGGCAGGCGGGGAGGGGGAAGGGGGCGCACGCGTGGCCAGGGAGAGGGACGTGGGGTGCGCCGCGTTCGCATGGCCGTCTGCGGCTGCGAATTTTCCCGATCTCCCGAGGTGTGCGCCCGCTCGTGGCGTGGGCTGTGCACGAGGGTGGGACGTACGGGTGGCTCGGCCGGTGCCGGGGGCGCCGTACGGCGCGCCGCGGCGGGGGCCGTCGCCCCGGGCGCGTTCGGCACGGCGGCACGGTGGTGCGGTGGTGCGGTGGTGCGGTCAGTGACGTCCTGAGCGGAAGGTGCGCCGGTAGGTGTCCGGGGGAACGCCCACCGTGCGGTGGAAGTGACGGCGCAGGGTGGTGGCGGTGCCCATGCCGGTGGCCGCCGCGATGGAGTCGATGCTGTCGGCGGTGGTCTCCAGGAGTTCCTGCGCGTGGCGGATGCGCTGGGTGAGCAGCCAGCGCAGTGGGGTGGTGCCGCTGACCGCGCGGAAGTGGCGGGTGAGGTGGCGGGAGCTCATGCCGGCCCGGCGGGCCAGGTCCTCGACGGTCAGCGGCTGGTCGAGCCGTTCGAGTGCCCAGGGCAGGAGGTCGGCCAGGGGGTGGTTGCCGGGCGCGGGCACGGGCGTGGTGACGAACTGGGCCTGGCCGCCGTCGCGGTGGGGCGGCACGACGAGCCGGCGGGCGACCACGTTCGCGACCCCGGAGCCGCGGTCCTGGCGCACCAGGTGCAGGCACAGGTCCATCGCGGCGGCCTTTCCCGCGGAGGTCAGCACCCTGCCGCTGTCCACGTACAGCACGTCCGGGTCGACGTCGACGAGCGGGTGCCGCGCCTTCAGCTCCCCGGTGTGCGCCCAGTGCGTGGTGGCCCGTCGGCCGTCGAGCAGGCCGGCGGCCGCCAGGACGAACGCTCCCGTGCAGAGGGACACCACGCGGGCGCCCGCCTCGTGGGCGGTGCGCACCGCGTCCACCAGGTCGGGCGGTGGCGGCCGGTCGATGTCCGCCCAGCCCGGCACGATCACGGTGCCGGCGTCCGGCAGGCGGTCGAGGCCGTGGTCCGGCTCGAGCAGGAAGCGGCCGCTGCCGACCGGTCGCGGGCCGCAGACGGTGACGTCGTACCAGGGGCCGTCCACGGCGGCCGGCGGGCTGCCGAACACCTCCAGTGCCAGAGCGAGTTCGAAGTTGAGCATGCCATCGGTGACGGCCACCGCCACGGTCCGGTCCATGTCCGGAAGTGTACGGGTCCTGTCGTTCCGGACACTCACGATCTGATGATCCGCCCCGCCAGGATGGTTCACGCAGGCACAGGCAGGCACCGATGACCGGCGGACGCCGGTCGCCCACGGGCACCGCTCCGGGCGTCCCGTCCGGGATTCGGTCACGAAGGGACGAAGGAGAGAGACGCATGCGTGAGGTCGCGGTCTTCGGGGCGTACGGACACACCGGCCGGTTCGTGGTGGCGGAGCTGCTGGCCCGCGGATTCGTCCCCGTGCTCACCGGGCGGAACGCCGAGAGGCTCAAGGACCTCGCCGTCGCCGAGGGCGGACTGGAGGCGCGGCCCGCCGCAGCCGACGATCCGGCTGCCCTGGACCGGGCCCTGGCCGGCACGGCGGCCGTCGTCAACTGCGCCGGCCCGTTCGCCGACACGGCGGGGCCCGTCATCGAGGCGGCGCTGCGTGCGGGCATCCCCTACCTCGACGTGGCCGCCGAGATCGAGGCCAACGCCGACACGTTCGCGCACTTCGCGGAGCGTGCCCGGGAGGCCGGTGCGGTGGTGGTCCCCGCCATGGCGTTCTACGGCGGACTCGGTGACCTGCTCGTCACCGCCGCCCTCGGTGACTGGACCTCCGCCGACGAGGTCCACATCGCCTACGGCCTCGACAGCTGGCACCCGACCGCCGGCACCCGCGAGGCCGGAGCGGTCTCCCGCCGCCGCCGGGAGGGCCGCCGGGTCCGTTACGCCGACGGCCGTCTGGAGTACCGCGACGACGCCTCTCCCGTGCTCACCTGGCCGTTCCCCGAGCCGATGGGGCCGCGGGAGGTGATCGGCGAGTTCTCGATGGCCGACATCGTGACGGTGCCGAGCCACCTTTCCGTCCCCGACGTCCGCACGTACATGACCGTGCGGGCCGCCCAGGACATCGCCTCCCCCGACACGCCGACCCCCGTGGCCTCCCCGTCCGACGAGCGCGGACGTTCGGACCAGACCTTCCTCGTGGACGTCGTGGTGCGCCGCGGCGGGGACGAGCGCCGCGCCGTGGCACGGGGCCGGGACATCTACGCGGTGACGGCGCCTCTCGTGGTGGAGGCCGTGGACCGCGTCCTCACCGGCCGCATCCGCACGACGGGGGTCGTCTCCGCCGGGGAGGTCTTCGACGCGGCGGACTTCCTGGGCGCGTTGTCGGAGCACCTGTCGGTGGAGGTGGCCCTCTGAGGGAAGGGCGCCGGCGCCGGACGCGGGGGCGTCGGGGCCGGTCCGGCCGGGTGCGGTTCGGCCGGGTGCGGTTGGGCCGGGTGCGGTTCGGCCGGTGAGGCCGTCGGGCGGGGAGCGGGCCGTGGGACGTTTCGCGGGGTGCAGCGTTCTGGTCACCGGCGCGGGCCGCGGGATCGGGGAGGCCGCCGCCCGGCGACCGGCCTGCGAGGGCGCCCCCGTCCCGGTCCCGCCGCCGGGCGGGAGCGGGACGGGGGCGACGGGTCAGCCCAGCCTCGCCTCCGCCTTCGCCTCCCCCTGCCGAGGCGTCGGCCCGTCCTCGTCCGCCGCCTCACGCGTCAGACGGCTGGGCCACCACACCTTGGGACCGATGTCGCGCACCAGTGCCGGCACCAGCAGGGAGCGCACCACGACGGTGTCCAGCAGCACGCCGAACGCCACGATGAAGGCGATCTGCGCGAGGAACGCCAGGGGGATGACGATCAGCGCGGCGAACGTGGCCGCCAGCACGACACCGGCCGAGGTGATCACGCCACCGGTGGCGATCAGTCCGCGCAGGACGCCCTGCCGCGTTCCCAGACGCAGCGTCTCCTCCCGCACGCGGGACATCAGGAAGATGTTGTAGTCGACGCCCAGGGCGACCAGGAAGACGAATCCGTACAGCGGGACGGAGGCGTCCGTGCCCGAGAAGCCGAAGCCGTGCTCGAACACCAGGCTCGCGATCCCGAGGGTCGCCAGGTAGTTGAGTGCCACGGTCGCCACCAGCAGCACCGGCAGCAGCAGGGAGCGCAGCAGGACGACCAGGATGAGCAGGATGATCGCGAGGACGACGGGGATGATGAGGGTGCGGTCGTGCTCCGCGGTGCGCTGGGTGTCGTACTGCTGCGCGGTGTAGCCGCCGACCAGGGCACTGGCGTCGACCGTGTCGAGCCGTTCCCGCAGTGCGCCCACGGCGTCCTTGGCCGCGTCGCTGTCCGGCGCGGCGGTGAGGGTCGCGTCGATGCGTACCCGGCCGTCGGCCACCAGGGGCGCCGCGTCCGGCCGGCCGGACTCGGTGACCACCCGGACGTCCGCCACGCCCGCCGTGGCGGCGGCGGCCTTCTCCACGTCCGCCCGCTCGTCCGCGTCGGCGATGATCACGGCCGGCTGGCCGGAGCCGCCGGGGAAGTGCTTGCCGAGGGTCTGCTGTGCGGCCACCGACGGCGCGTCGTTGACGAACAGTTCGTCCAGCGGCACGCCCTTCGACTGCAGGGTGGGGAAGAACGCGGCCCCGGCCACGAGCAGGGCCATGGTGCCCAGCCACATCCGTCGCGGGCTGGTGTCCACCCGGTGCGCGACCCGTCGCCAGACGCCGTGTCCGCCCGTCTCCGCGTCGGCGGAACGGGGCTTGGCCGGCCAGAAGGCGGCCCGGCCCATCAGGGCGAGCACGGCGGGCAGGAACGTCAGCGTGGTGAGTACCGCGCAGACGATGCCGATCGCGCCGACCGGCCCCAGCGCGCGGTTGTTGGTGAGGTCGCTGAGCAGCAGGGCGAGCAGGCCCAGGGCGACGGTCGCGGCACTGGCGGTGATGGCGCCGAAGGATCCCCGCGTCGCGGCGACGGCCGCGGCCACCTTGTCCCCGCTGTGCGACAGCTCCTCCCGGAAGCGCGCCGTCAGCAGCAGCGCGTAGTCGGTGGCCGCGCCGATCACCAGGATCGACAGGATGCCCTGGACCTGGCCGTCGACCCGCACGATGTCGTGGTCGGCGAGGACGTAGACGATGGCGCAGGCCACGCCGAGCGCGAAGACGGCGCTGATGATGATGGCGAAGGGCAGCAGGACGCTGCGGTAGACGAGCAGCAGGATGAGGAGGACGGCCGCCAGCGCGACGCCGAGGAGGATGCCGTCGATGCCGGCGAAGGCCTCGCTCAGATCGCCCTGGGTGGCGGCCGGACCGGCGAGCTGCGCGCGGGTGCCGGGGACCTCGGCGGCGGCCGTCTCCACCTCCTCCAGCACGTCGGCGAGCCGGTCCCCCAGCTCCGGGCTCAGCGGAACGACGCCCTGGAGGGCCTCCCCGTCCTCGGAGCGCAGCGCCGGTGAGGGCGTGCCGGCCACGCCGTCGGCGTCGGCCAGGGAGGCCAGCTGCCGGGTGGCGGCCTCCTGCTGGGCCTTGTCCACCGGGCCGCCGCCCTCGGTGGTCCAGACGACGATCGCCGGGAGCGTCTCCTCCTGGTCGAAGGCCTTCTGCTGCTCGATGACCTTGGTGGACTGGGCGTTCTGCGGCAGGAACGCCGCCTGGTCGTTGGTGGCGACCTCCCCGAGCTTGCCCGCGTAGGAGCCGAAGGCTCCTCCGAGGCCGAGCCAGACGACGACGAGAACGAGAGGGACCAGCCAGCGGACTGGTCGACGCGCGGTGTTCATGCACTTCCCAACGGACGTGGAGCGGACGACGAAGGTCAACGTATCTCAAAGAGAAAGTATCTCAATCATCGAGAGATCGTAGAGTGGGCCCATGGAACGGACCAGTCCGGGGAGCCGGAACGCCACTGCGCACGACCTGCAGGCCTACGCCGTCCTGCTGCGGACCCTGACCAGTGAGATCAACCGGCGGGCGCACTCCTTCGCGCAGAGCCACGGTCTGCACGCCACCGACGTCCACGCACTGGCGGCCATCATGGACTCGGCGGTCCTGGACGGCCGTCCGATGACCCCCTCGCGGCTGGCCGAGCGCCTGAGCCTCACCTCCGGCGCGGTCACCGCCTGCGTCGACCGGCTGGAGCGCGCCGGGCACATCAGCCGGACGCGGGACAGCGCCGACCGCAGGGTCGTGCACCTGGAGTACAAGCCGGCGGCCCGCGCGCTGGCCCGTCAGTACTTCGGCCCGCTGGCGCGCAGCACCGAGGCGGCGATGGGGCAGTTCACGCCCGCGCAGCTCGCCACGGTGGCGGACTTCCTGCACGCGCTCAACCAGGAACTGACCGCCGACCGGGTGGGCGGGGAGCCGGTCCCGTAGGCCGGGGCGCGGCGCCGGGCCCTTCCACCCGCCGCCTCGGCGGGCCGGCGCCTTCCGCGGTCCCCGCGCCGTTCACCCCCCGGGAGGGCAGTGGGGCAGAAGCCGGGCGAGCTGGTTCAGGTCGTCGGGGGCGACGCGGATGCCGGGCAGCCAGACGTCCCGGCCGTCGCGCGTGACCTGGATCCAGATGCTGCTGTGCTTTCCGTTCTCGTCGGTGACGGTGATGCCGTCGGCGACCGTGCAGCGCGCCTGGAGCAGGTCGTGGTGCCAGACGCGGCCCGCGGCGTTGGACCTGACGTAGGGGCGGTAGGGGTCGTAGGCCAGGGCGAGCGCGCAGTCATGGGTGCGCGGTTTCCGGCAGGCCTTCTCCGCGTTGTGGACGACGACGCCGGCCTCCCCCTCCCCCGCCGCCCCGCCTGCGGCACCCTGCGCCGGCTGGGCGCCGGACCCGCCCAGCGGGAGAAGCAGGGCGGTCAGCACCCAGGTCACCAGGCCCCCCGCGGCGGCGGCCGCCGAGGCCACGGCGGCGACCCCGCCACGGGACAGCCCTCCGCCCGGCCGGCGCCACCAGGCCCGGCCGCGGGCCTGAGGCGGACCGGCGGGGACGGGGGTGGGGGCGGGGGCCGAGGTCCCGCCCTCCTCGCCCGGGCGGGTGGCCCGGTCGGCGGCCTCCCACAGCGCACGGTACTCGGCCGGGTCCGCGTCCATCGCCCGGCAGATGTCCCGCACCACGGGCCAGACCGGCACGCTTTCGCCCCGGAAGTAGCGGGAGAGGGACGAATCGCTGATGCGCACCCTCGCCTCCAGGCCGCGCAGCGTGCACCCCGACCGCTGCTGGAGACCCCGCAGCGCGTTCGCCAGCCGCCGTACCGCCTCGTCGCGCTCCGGTCGCGGACCGGTCATCGAAGGGCCTTTCTGCCGAGCGGAGCAGCGGAACGGCGCGTCCCGACGGCCGTCCCGTCTCCCGGGACGAGAGACGTCCCAGCAGGTCAGGACTGTATTTGTCCCGACATCGGTGAATCAAGCGGGATCAGGTGGCGAAAGCCCCGCTTCCTGCGCAAACTCGGCGTACCGGCCCGACGGATCACCCCCGAGGGTGAGCGCTTCGCCGGTCCGGCCCGTGTCGGCGGACGCCGCCCGGCCGGCCCCACCCATCACCGAAAGGACATCACCATGCCTGCACGCACGGCACTCGCGGCCTTCATGATGATCACCGCGACGGCGCTCGGCACCGCCTCGGCCTCGCCCGCTCTCGCCGCCCCCGACGACGTGGCCGTCGTCCGGGCGGCCGACGGCCTCGACGTCCACCGCGGCAAGTACGTCACCCTGGGAGGCTGCCAGACGGCCGGTCAGCAGGGCATCGAGCGCGGACACTGGGACCGCTACCAGTGCGCCGAGGGCACCTTCTTCTGGAACCTGTGGACCAACCGCTGATCCGCACCACGCCACCGGGGGCCTCGCCTCGTTCGTGAGGTGGCCACCGGCGGTCAAAGGGCGCCCCGTCGGCGGCTGACGGGGCGTCCTCGTCGGCCTCTCCCCCGTCCAGGCCGGTCAGCACGCCGCGGTCCTCCTCGAGTGCTGCGACGGTCGTGGCGGCGGACACCTCCCGGGCCGCCACCACGACCGTGGCGACGCCATCCGCGCTGCCGGGCCCGGCCGGCGAGACGGCCGGGCCGACGACAGCAGCGACGGCGCCCGGGCGGCGGAGCAGCGGGCCGTCCGGCGCGCCGAGGAATCCGGGCGCATGGCGGCGTGACACTTCACGGCCGAAGAGCGCGGTGTCCTCCGGCCCCACACGGCCCGGAGGGAACGGGTTCTCCGGGGCGAGCACCTCGACGCCTGCGGGCCGGTCTCACCAGGCGGCGGTCACGGCCAGGACGGCGAGGTCGTCGCGCAGCTCGTCGCCCCACCATCGGCGGGCGTCGTCCGTCAGGGTGGCGGCCACGTGCTCGGCGAGGCCCGCGGCACCGGCCGGCGGGAGGGCGGCGAGGACAGCGGCGAGGTCTTCCGGCTCGCGCGGGTTCAGTGAGCCGGCTCCTTCGGTGAAGCCGTCGGTGTAGAGCACCAGGGTGTCGCCCGGCAGGAGGTCCACCTCGGTGACCGGGTGTCGTGGCGTGTCGAAGACTCCGAGCAGGGCGCCCCGTGTCTCCAACGGCGCCGTGGCACCGCTCGCCCGGCGCAGCAGGGGCGCGGGATGGCCTGCGCCGGCGATCCGGAGGCGGGCGGGAGTGCGGGTGGTGTCGACGACCACGTAGACGAGGGTGCAGAAAGGGGCGTTCTGGCGGCGTAGCGCGGTGTTGACCAGATCGAGGACATGGGCGGGTTCACTCGTGTGCTGGGCGCCGGCCCACAGGGTGTGGCGGACCAGGCCGGTGACGGCGGCCGCGTCAGGACCCTTCCCGCAGACGTCTCCGAGGACCAGGACGTGGCGGCCGTCGGGAGCGGTGAAGGCGTCGTAGAAGTCACCGCCGATCTGCAGGCCCTGCCCGAACGGAGCGTATCGGGCGGCGAGGTCGAAGCCCGACAGGTCGGGCAGACGAGGAGGGAGCAGTGGACGCGCGAGGGCGTGGGTCGCCTCGCTGAGGCGGTTGAGCAGGCGGTCCTGTTGCGTACCGACGGCTATCTGGTCGGCGATGTTCTCCAGCACCGCCAGGACGGAGCCGGGCAGTGCCAGGCGCGTGGTCAGCGACAGCACGCCGATCAGTTCACCACCGGAGACGAGCGGGAAGGCGGCGAATGATCCGCGGCCGCCTTCGTTCCCGAAGGCGTGCGGGTCGGTTCGGGGCGGGACGTCCAGGTGCGGGCGGTGCGTCGCGACGACCTGTTCCACCAAGGCGCGATGGAGCTGCTCGCAGACGGATGTGCCGCGGGCCTCGGTGTCGTCGGCGGCGCAGACGACGTGATCCAGTTCGCCCCGGGTGTTCAGGTTCCAGACGCAGACCCGGTCCGCGCCCAGGCGGTCGGTGGCGGCGCGCACACACTCACGCAGGCGTCCGTCGAGTGGCCCTGGCGCGGTCATGGCGGCGGCGACCTCGGCGGTGAGCAGGGCGTGGCTGGTGCGTTCGGCGAGCCTGCGCTGGGCGTGCAGGCGGTCGGTGACGTCCTCGGCGAGGACGAGGACGCGGTCGTGGCCCTCGATGTCCACGACCTGCCGGACCGCCATGCGCAGGGCCTGGGAGGTGCCGTCGCCGCGGACGCGTTCGAAGACGGCGTCGGGCTCGGCGTCCCGCCGTCCGACGGCGGTCAGGTGGCGGAGCAGCGCGGCGCGCTGCTCCTCGGGGAACAGGCCGGTCACCGGCTGGTGGACCGAGTCCGGCTCCGTCAGCTCGAGAAGGTCGGCGGCCCGCTGATTCCAGGCGATCACCGCGTCATCCTCCAGCACGAGCACGCCGATCGGGGCCTGGGCCAGGAACTGTCCCAGCAGCCGCTCCCCCAGCTGCCGGCCGATCGACGTGCGTGAGGACAACCGCCGCTGGGCCGCGGCCTGCGCTGCGGCGTGCGCGTGACGACGGGTGAGCTTCCGCAGCAGTTCGCCCACCACGTGGGGCATCCTCCGCGCCTCCTCACCGCCTTCCACGCGGTGCACCACGTCGGCGGAGAACAGAAGCGGAAGCACGGCGAGCTTGTCGTGCGCGGCAGGGACGGCCGCCACGGCGACCACCAGGTCCGCGGGATGCGGTCGCAGGGAGTGGACCACGCCGGCGGGCGCCGGGACAGCCTCCCCGAGCACCACCACTGTGGGCCGTCGCTGACCGGGCGTACCGACGACGTGGGCCGGCAGGTCCTGGGGGGTGCTCCGGACGATCTCGGCGGACGCGGCCAGCTCGGCGGCGACGGCATCGGCGGTCCGACGGGAAAGGCCGACCAGCAGCAGGAGGGGGAGAACGGGCGCCACGCCTCAGTCCTCGAGCAGGGGTTCGCCGAGCAGGGCCCTGCCGGTCCACACCCGCAGCAAGTCGGTCACCGGAGACATGACGTGGGCGGCGCGGGCGTCACGCAGCATGCGGTGCAGAGGGGAACTCTCGCCGTAGCCGATGCCGCCGAGCAGGGTGAGGGCATCGTTGACGGTGGCCTCCGCGGCGTCGGCGACCTCAGCCTTCGCCGAGGCGACGCCGAGGAGGGCCCCCGGTGCGTTGGTCTCCGCCTCCGCGGCGGCGTGGTAGATCAGCCGGCGGGTGCGTTCCACGCGTGCCCACATGGTGCCCAGGCGGTGCTGCACGACCGGTTGCTCGGCCCCGGACCGGCCCGCCCGCTTGCCCTTGCGCCGCAACAGATGCGCGCGCGTCTCCTCCAGGGCCGCCGCGGCGACACCGAGATAGGTGCCGGCCATGGCCATCAGGAAATAGGGGGCGACGACGTTGAAGACGTACCAGATCTCATCGCCCTCCTCTCCCAGCAGACACCGGTCGGGGATCTCGACGCCTCGCAACTCCAGCCCGCGCGAGGCGTTCCCGCGCATACCGAAACCCTGCCACGGCGGTCCCCACTCGAGTCCCGGCACGGTGGCGTCCACCACCGTGCAGGAGAACTGTCCCGGCGGCTTCCCCGGCCCGGTGGCCAGAGTGGACACGACGTAGGAATCGGCATGGCCGGCGTTGGTCACGAAACTCTTCGCGCCGGTCAGCCGCAGTCGACCGTCCCCGACGCTTTCCATGCGGGTCTGGGGCAGCCAGAACTCCCCGCCCGTTCCCGGCTCGGACAGAGCCAGAGTGGTCAGGTGCTCACCGGCCGCGATCGGCTCCAGGTAGCGCTCCTGCTGCCAGGACCCCGCCTTGGCGGCGATCACCGCGGAGCCGACGAGGTGCATGCCGAAGCAGATCGACGTCGAGGCACAGGCGCGCCCCGTCGCCTCACCGACCTGTGCCACCGCCAGCAGCCCGTGCCCCATCCCCCCGCACCGGGCCGGCACCACCAGCCCGCCCAGCCGGGACCTCAGTACGGCGATGCCCTTGTCCGGCCACCTGCGTTCCTCGTCCACGGCCGCGGCCTCGGGGGCGAGGACCTCCTCGGCGATCTCCCGCGCCGCGGCCACCGCGGTCCCGAGCTCCATGCGTACCACCGCTGCACACTCCGTTACCTCATGGGCGGCCCGGTCGACACCATCTGCGGGGCGCGCCGTCAGACGCCCGTACCCTGAACCCTACGGCGTACGCGGCAACCGCTCGCACGGTCGCCGGCTCCGGATCCGGCCCGGGGGGCTCCGTCACCGCGGACCGGCTGGGCAGCCCTTCCCGTTCATGCGGGGAAAGCGTCCGGTGTGATCCCGGGCACGGGGGATGCCGGCCCCGAGGATTCGGCGACCGGACCAGCGTGATCACGAAGTGGTGCCGTCGGGAACGAGGCGCCGGATCGGGAGCCGAGTGGCTGCGTGCCGGGCCGGCCGCCCGTGCCGTTCGGCTCTTTCGGCTCCTTCTGCCGGACATCGACGCGATACTGGGACCGCTCGTCACAACGCCCGGAGGAAGTGGCCTGATGTACGCCAAGCAGTACGAGATCACCCTGCCCGCCGACTACGACATGCGGATCGTCCGCGAGCGGGTGGCGGCGGGCGGGCACGTCCTCGACGACCGGGCCGGGCTGGGGCTGAAGGCGTACGTCATCCGCGAACGCGGCGTGGACGGCTCGCCGGTCAACCAGTACGCCCCCTTCTACCTGTGGAACGACCCCGGGGCCATGGCCCGCTTCCTCGTCGGCGGGGGCGGCTTCCAGAACATCGTCCGTGACTTCGGCCGTCCCGTCGTCCGGCACTGGACGGGCATCGCCTGTCACGCGGGCCCCGCCCGCTCGGCCGCCGCGGCTGCCGCGTCGCGGCGGATCACCGCCCTTCCCGCGGACCTCGGCCCCGACGGCACCGGATCGGGCCTGTCCGCGCTGATCGAGCGGGAGGTCGAGGATCTGCGCCGGCTGTCCGGCGGCGAGGGCGTGCACTCCGCGGCGCTGGCCGTCGACCCCCACCACTGGCAGTTGCTGCGCTTCGTGCTGTGGGCGGACGCCTCCGCGCGGGACGAGGAGGCGACCGAGCGCTACGAGGTGCTGCACGTGTCCGCCCCAGGCCTGGAAGAACTGCCCGAGGGGCGGACCTGGTAGCGGCAGGCAGCGCCCGGGAGGACCGGGCGCTGCCTGCCGGGCGCCTCAGTCCGCCAGCCAGGCCAGCGTGCGGCCCTGTGACCAGCAGCGGCCGACGGCCTCGGTGCGCAGGGCCGGTCCGTCGAACAGCGCCAGGCCGATGATGCTGTGGCCGGAGGCGCGGCGGTCGCCGAGGGTCGGTACCGCCGGCGCGACTCCGACCCCCTCCGCCGACACCCACGCCACCGGCCGGCCGGCCGCGGCCTCGTCCAGGCGGTGCAGGAAACGCAGACGGCCCTCGAGCGGGAGACGCGACAGGACCCACGTCGTGGTGACGACGGGCAGGGCGTCCACCGGCACGTGGGCGAAGGCGTCGGACAGCGCCTCGACGGGGTCGCCCCGCAGCAGCAGCGGAGGGGCCGCGGCAGCCGAAGCGAGCTCCGCCTCGAGCCCGGCGATCCGCTCCGGCGGGTCCGGCGGGAGGCAGGCGCGCAGCCACCGGGCCTCGTCCGGGTCGGTCACGTCGACGGGGTCGCGGTCGACACAGACCCGGGCGACGACCTCGGGCACCGCCCGCGCCGGGACGGGCCGGTCCCCGACGATCGAGGCGGAGACCTGGACCGGGGACGACGGGTCGCCCAGCACCCGGCCGTCGCCGTGGACGACGCCGACGCGGTCGACCTGGAGATTGAGTCCGGCCGGGCGGCCCACGTCGATCAGCCCCACGGCCCCGGCGCCGAGACGGTGCGCGGCCTCGGCGACGGCCGGGTACAGCACCGCGTGACGTCCGGTCCCGTCGGCCCGCGGCGGCCGGCGCGCGGCGACGGCCAGCACCGGACCGGGCATGCGCAGGAGCGTGTCGAGGGCCGCGGCGGCCGCGGCGTCACGGTCCGCGGCGGCGTACGCAGCGGCGAGCTCCGGGGCGCGGCCGTCGAGGGCGAGGTGGTGCAGTGCGGCCAGGATCACCGTGGGGTTCCGCCTGCGGGCCGGCGCGGCCTCGATGACGCGCAGCGCCTCGCCGGACTCGCTCAGCGCCACGGCGACGCGCGCGTACAGGGGCGAGGTCTTCCCGGCGCCGGCCTCCGCGAAGCGCCGGTAGACCCGCGCGAGTGTCCGGGTCCCGCCCGCGGTCGCGCCTTCGTCGCCTGGCATCCGGGAAGTCTAGTGACGGAACGCCGGCCGCGGGGCGGGTCCCGGGAAGCACGACACCACGTGATCCGAGCAGGCGGCCGGAGCGCGGACGGTCCCGCCGCCGCTCAGACCTCACGGGTTGTCCGCAAGGACCGTGTCAGCGCGTCGAGTTCCTCCAGGCGCGCCGACGCGTCGAGCTCGGCCGCGGCCGCGACGAGCAGGAGTTCGGTCACGGCGATCTCGTGCGTGAGGGGGGCGATGGGCCCGGCGGCCTCACGGGGCAGCGGTACGAGGACGTGGGCCTCGTCCGCCAGCGGTGACCCCCAGGCGTCGGTGACCAGCAGGAGCTTGGCTCCCTTCGTGCGGGCCGCCCGCACGAAGGCGGCCGTCTCCGCCGAGTAGCGCCGGAAGTCGTAGGCGACCACCAGGTCCGAGGAGGCCACCTCCAGCAGTGACCGGGCCCGCTCCGGCGCAGGACCGGTGACGAAGCGGACGGCGGGCCGCAGGGCGCCCAACTGGCGGGCCAGGTAGTCGGCCGCCAGCTCGCTCAACGGGCCGCCCAGCGCCCACACCGTCCGCGCCGAGACGAGTGCCCCGGCCGCCGAGTCCAGCAGGGGCGCGTTCATGGCGGCGATCGTCTGCGCCAGGCCGTGGTGGAGGTCGGCCGCCGCACTGCGGGGGTCGGTTCCCTGGGCGGTGAACTCGCGCAGCCGCGACCGGTCCTGCGCCTCGGCCCGCACCGCCGCCTGGAACTGGGAGAAGCCCTGGTAACCGAGACGGTCGACCAGCCGTGACGCGGTGGGCGGACTGACTCCGGCCCGCTCCGCCAGCGCCCGGAGCGAGCCGAGCGCGGCGAACGGGAAGTCGTCCAGCAGCAGCCGGGCCACCGCGCGTTCGCCGGGAGCGAGCCTCGGATACATCTCCTCGAGCTGGGACATCACGCGTTTCATGTTGACGAATGTTACATCAACAACGGCTAGATGAGATGAGTGAAACATGTGTTACGTTCCTGTCCATGACTCCTTGGCAAGGACTGATCGACAGCGGATACCGGAGCCGGCTCCCGGTGACCGACCGCACCCCGGCCGTCTCGCTCCACGAGGGCAACACCCCGCTGCTGCGCTCCCGTCACCTGTCGCGGCTGACGGGCTGCGACGTCCGCCTGAAGAACGAGGGCGCCAATCCCACCGGCTCGTTCAAGGACCGCGGGATGACCGTGGCGATCAGCAGGGCCGCCGAGGAGGGCGTCGAGGCGGTCGTCTGCGCCTCCACGGGGAACACCAGTGCCTCGGCGGCCGCCTACGCCGCACGGGCAGGCCTCACCTCGGTCGTCCTCGTGCCGCGCGGGCACGTGGCGCTCGGCAAGCTCGGCCAGACCGTCCGCCACGGCGCGCGGATCGTCGAGGTGGACGGCACCTTCGACGACTGCCTGCGGATCGCGCGCGAACTCGCCGCCCGCCATCCGGTCGCCCTGGTCAACAGCGTCGGCAACGAACTGCGGCTGTCCGGCCAGCGCACGGTGGCCTACGAGATCGTCGACGCGCTGGGCGACGCCCCCGACGTCCACTGCCTGCCGGTGGGCAACGGCGGGAACATCACCGCCACCTGGCAGGGCTACCGGGCGTACCGGGCGGAGGGCCCCGCCACCCGTCTGCCGCGGATGTGGGGCTTCCAGGCGGCGGGCGCGGCGCCCCTCGTCCACGGGGAGCCCGTCCTGCGGCCGGAGACCCTGGCCAGTGCCATCCGGGTCGGCGATCCGGCGACCTGGCAGGGCGCCGTCACCGCCCGCGACGAGTCCGGCGGCCTGATCGGGGCCGTCACCGACGAGCAGATCTTCGCGGCGTACCGGCTCCTGGCCCGCCACGACGGCGTCTTCGTCGAACCGGCCTCGGCCGCGGGCGTCGCCGGCCTCCTCGACCGCCACCGGCGGGGGCTGCTCGACCCCGGGCAGACGGTCGTCGTCACCCTCACCGGCAACGGCCTCAAGGACCAGGACTCCGCGCTCCGGGACGGCTGCCCCACGACCGCGACCGGTTCCTCCGCCGCCGAGGTCGCCCGCGCGCTCCGGCTCGCGGACTGATCCGCCGCTCCGTGCCGGCCGCGGCGGGAAACGGGCCCGCCCCCGGCCCGGGGGAGCGGGCGTTCGGGGGCGGGTCCGCGGTGCGGCGACGTGCGGGCTGTGGGACGCCGCACCAGGCAGGGGGTCAGGCTCCGGGGAGGACGCCGGTGCGGGCCACCTCGGAGTACCAGCGGGCGCTGGCCTTGGGGATGCGCTTGCCGGTCGGGTAGTCCACGTAGACCGCGCCGAACCGCTTGCTGTAGCCGTAGCCCCATTCGAAGTTGTCCAGCAGGGACCACAGGAAGTAGCCCCGCACGTCCGTGCCGTCCTGGATGGCCCGGTGGACGGCGGCCAGGTGGTCGCGCACGTAGGCGATGCGGGCCGGGTCCTTGACGTCGCCGTTGGGGTCGACGTAGTCGTCGAAGGCGGCGCCGTTCTCCGTGATGACCAGCGGAAGTCCGGGGAAGTCGGAGCCGAGGCGCCGCAGCAGGTCGTACATGCCGGTGGCGTCGACGGCCCAGCCCATGGCGGTGGTCTCGCCGGGCGGCTGGTGGAAGGCGACCTCGTCGGCGGCCGGCCACGGGCTGTGGGAGCTGCGGCCGTGTCCGTCGGAGTTGTGGGTGCCGCTGCCGTCCGCCCTGGAGACCAGGGTGGGCGTGTAGTAGTTGACGCCGAGGAAGTCCAGCGGCTGGTGGATCTCCGTCAGGTCGCCGTCCTGCACGAAGGACCAGTCGGTGAGGCCGGCGGTGTCCTTGAACAGGTCCTCGGGGTAGGCGCCCTGGAGCATGGGGCCGGTGTACACGCGGTTGGCCAGCGCGTCGATGCGGCGGGCCGAGTCGACGTCCTCCTCCGCGTCGGTGAGCGGGCGCACGTGGTGGATGTTCAGCGTGACCGAGACCTGGGCGTCCGCGGGAATCCGGCTGCGCAGCGCCTGCACGGCGAGGCCGTGACCGAGGTTGAGGTGGTGCGCGGCGCGCAGGGCGTCGACCGGGTTGGTGCGGCCCGGGGCGTGCACACCGGAGCCGTAGCCGAGGAAGGCGCTGCACCAGGGCTCGTTGAGGGTGGTCCACGTCGCGACCCGGTCGCCGAGGGCGTCCGCGGCGATGGCCGCGTACTCGGCGAACCGCTCGGCGGTGGCGCGCTCGGGCCAGCCGCCGGCGTCCTCGAGCTCCTGCGGCAGGTCCCAGTGGTAGAGGGTCGCGACCGGCTTGATGCCCTTCTCCAGCAGCTCGTCGACGAGACGACGGTAGAAGTCGAGGCCCTTCTGCACGGCGGGGCCCCGGCCGGTGGGCTGGACGCGCGGCCAGGCGAGGGAGAAGCGGTACGCGCCGATGCCGAGGTCGGCCATCATCGCGACGTCCTCGCGCCAGCGGTGGTAGTGGTCGGTCGCGATGTCCCCGGTGTCGCCGTTGCGGACCTTGCCCGGGGTGCGGGAGTAGGTGTCCCAGATGGACGGCGTGCGGCCGTCCTCGGCAGCGGCGCCCTCGATCTGGTACGAGGCGGTCGCGGAGCCCCAGAGGAAGCCCTCCGGGAAGGTGAGGGCGGCGCCGTCGGTGGAGGCGTCCTGTGCAGCGGTGGCCATGTGTTTCCTTTTCACGTTGCGGGGAGGAGTGGGGGATGCTCGGCCCGTCGGGGCGACGCCCCGTCAGCCCTTGACGGCGCCCGCCATGACGCCGCTGACGATCTGGCGGCCGAAGACGATGAACATCGCCAGCAGCGGCAGGGTGCCCAGCAGTGCGCCGGCCATGATCAGGGACTGGTCGCGGATGTAGCCGGCGCTGAGCTGGGTGAGCGCGACGGGGACGGTCGGGTTGGTCATGTCGAGTGCCACGAAGGGCCAGAAGAAGTCGTTCCAGGCGTGCACGAACGTAATCATGAAGAGGACCGCCATCGCGGGCCGCGCCACGGGGAGCACGATGCTCCAGAAGATCCGCAGCGAGTGCGCGCCGTCGACGCGGCCGGCCTCGACGAGTTCGTCGGGCAGCGCCTCGGAGAGGTACTGCCGCATGAAGAAGACGCCGACCGCGCTCACCAGGGTGGGGAAGATGACGGCGGGCAGCCGCTGCGACCAGCCCAGTTCGGCCATCATCATGAACAGCGGCACCACGCCGAGCTGCGGCGGCACCATCATGGTGCCGATGACCAGCATCAGCAGGACATTGCGGCCCTTGAAGCGCAGTTTGGCGAAGGCGAACCCGGCCAGCGTCGCGAACATCACCGTGGACATGGCGATGACCCCGGCCACGATCAGGCTGTTGATCATCGCCTGGCCCATCGCCGCCTCGTCCCAGGCGCGGGCCAGGTTGCTGAAGAGGTTCGGGCCCGGCAGGAACGGCGGCGGCGTCTCGCTGACGCGCGTGTTGTCGGTCGAGGCCGCCACCATCGTCCAGTACAGCGGGAAGATCGACAGCAGCGCGGTGATCCCGAGGAGGACGTAGGCGAGCGGGCCGGCGTGGTGCTGACGGCCGGCGCGCTGGCGCAGCGGCAGGCGGCCCGGGCGGCCGGCGGGGTTCTTCACCGGGTCGGTGGCCCCGGCCGGTGCGTCCGTCCGGACCGGGAGGCTTTCTGTGGTCATGAGGAGTCCCCCGGTCAGGAGTTACGGGCGCGCAGGCGCTTGATCAGGGCCTGGGTCGCGAAGGCGAGGATGAGGAGCAGGAACATCGCCCAGGCGACGGTCGCCGAGCGGCCCATCTGGTAGTTCTTCCAGCCCTCCTCGTACAGCAGCAGGCCCAGCGTCTGGTACTGGTTGTCCACGCCGCCGGAGATGCCGTTGGGGCCCTGGCCGAAGATCAGCGGCTCGCCGAAGAGCTGGGTCGCGCCGATGGTGGACAGCACGATGGTGAAGACCACGGTGGAGCGGATGCCGGGCACCGTGACGTGGATGAACTGCTTCCAGCGGGAGGCCCCGTCGATGGCGGCGGCCTCGTAGCGCTCTGCGGGGATGGCCTGCATCGCGGCCAGGTAGAGCAGGGCGTTGTACCCGGTCCAGCGCCAGATGACGATCGTGGAGATCGCGAACTGGGCCGGCCACTTGTCGCCCTCCCAGTTCACCGGGTCGACGCCGAACAGGCCGAGCCCCCAGTTGATCATGCCGAAGTCGCGCTCGAAGATCATGGTGAACACCAGCGCGGCGGCGCCGACCGAGGTGGCGTACGGCACGAGCGAGGCGACGCGGAAGAACAGCGAACCGCGCATCTTGTAGTTGAGCAGGTGGGCGAGGCCGAGGGCCATCAGCAGCTGCGGAACGGTGGAGATCACGCCGATGGTGATGGTGTTGCCCAGCGCGTTCCAGAACCGCGAGTCGCCCCAGAGCTCGACGTAGTTGTCGAACGCCACCCACTCCATCATGTCCAGAGTGGCCAGTTCCACCCGGTGCAGGGAGATCCAGGAGGTGTACACGAGCGGGTAGAAGCTGAACGCGGCGAACACGACGAAGAACGGCGCGACGAACACGTAGGGCGCGCCCTTGATGTCCAGCCGGTGCAGCAGCGCGCCGCGTCGGCGCCGGCCGGCGCCGTCGGCGCCGGGCTTCGGCGCAGGACCCTCGCGTCCCTCGCCGATCTGTGCGTTGGTGGTGGAGGTGGCCACCGGACTTCCTTCCTGAGAGCAGAGGTGCGAGCCGGGCCCCCGGGCCCGCCGGCGTGTCACCGGCGGGCCCGGGCGGCCGGAGGAGCGACGGTCAGCCGACCGCCTTCTCGATGCGCTCCGAGGTGGTCTGCCACGCCTTCTCGCGCGGGGTTCCTTCCTCGATCAGGGTCAGGCCCTGGGAGAAGGTGTCCTTGATCGTGCCGTCCTTGCGGCCGAGGACCTGCTCGTCCGGGATCTCCTGGGCGGCCTCGCCGAAGATCTGGCCGATCGGGGCGTTGCTGAAGTACTCCGAGGTGCTGTTCTTGACGTCCGGGTTCTCCAGCGCCACCTGGGAGGAGGGCACGCTGCCCTGCTTCTTGAAGATGTGGGCCTGCTGCTCCGGCGCGGTCAGCCAGGCGACGAGCTTCTTGGCCTCCTCCTTCACCGGGCTCTTCTCGACCACGCCGAGGAAGGAGCCGCCCCAGTTGGCGCCCTTGGGGGCCTTGGCGACGTCCCACTTGCCCTTGTTCTTTTCACCGGCCTTCTCGCCGATGTGGCCGAGCATCCAGGCGGGGCACACGGTCGTGGCGAACGTGCCGTTGGACAGGCCCGGGTCCCAGCCGGGCTGGAACTGGCGCAGCTTGGCGGACAGTCCGGCCTCGGCCGCGTCGGCGGCGAGGTTCCACGCCTCCTCGACGACCGGGTTGTCCTTGTAGATCAGCTCGCCCTGGGCGTTGTAGAACTGCTCCGAGTGGCCGTAGATCATGGCGTTGAACAGGCCGCTGGAGGCGTCCATGTAGGCGACCTTGCCGCCCTTGAAGTTCTTCTTGAAGTCCTTGCCGACCTCCACGAACTTGTTCCAGTCGCCCTCCCACAGCTTGGCGACCTCTTCGCGGTCGGTGGGCAGGCCGGCGGCCTCGAAGTGGTCCTTGCGGTAGCAGACGGCCATCGGGCCGATGTCGGTGCCCAGGCCGAGGACCTTGCCGTCCTTGGTGGTGATCTGGGACTGCTTCCAGGGCAGGAAGTGGTCGGTGTCGGCCATGCCCTTGAAGTCGGCGAACTTGTCCGCCTGGGTGTCGACGACCTCCTTGGCGCGGCCGATCTCGATGCCCTGGATGTCCTTCAGGCCCTTGCCGGCGGCGAGCTTGGTCTGCAGCGCGGTGTAGTAGGTCTGCTCGTCGCCGGCCACCTCGGCCTGGATGTCGACGTCGGGGTTCTCCTTCTCGTACTGCTCGAGGAGCCCGGTCTCCTTGAAGCCCATCACCCCGTACATGCCCATGGTGATGACGGTCTTGCCGTCCTTCTTGCCGCCGCCGGTGACGGATTCGTCGCTGCCGCCGCAGCCGGCGAGGAGCGAGATCGCGCTGACCGCCGCGACGAGCGCGACCGCTCTCGTACGCGACGACCGGTTGACAGTGGTCATGGTTCTGCCTCCAAGCGACGGCGCTGACGCACCGGAGTTACGGGTTCTGTAAGGACTGCGGCAAGGTGGACGGTTCAGGACGAACACGCCAGATCGCCGGGTGGGAACGTTCCCAACGCGCGGTGGGAACGTTCCCACCGACGGATGGAACACTCGTGCTAAGAAACGCTCATGTCAATAACGTGAAAGCAACTTGTTGCCGAAACCCTGTCCGCGGTTCACTCGACGGGCCGGGCCGGGGAGTTCGTCCGGTGGACCGCGGGCGTGCCGGCGTCTGCCACAATTGCGCCGATCATGTACGCGGCCACGCCGCGTCGCCGAGGGAGAAGTGCATGTCGGAGCGCCGCCCGCCCACGATCAAGACCGTCGCCGCCCGGGCCGGGGTGGGACGCACGACGGTGTCCCGCGTCCTCAACGGCTCGGAACTCGTCAGCTCGGAGGCGCGGACCAGGGTCCTGGAGGCGATCAAGGAACTCAATTACGTTCCGAACTCGGTCGCTCGCGGACTGGTGACCAACCGCACCGAGGCGGTCGCGCTGGTGATCCCGGAGTCGGAGAGCCGGCTCGGTTCCGAGCCCTTCTTCGCCGCGCTGATCCGGGGGGTCAGCGGGGTGCTCACCGAGACCCGCACCCAGCTCCAACTGGTGCTGGTGCGCGACGAGTCGGAGCGGGACCAGTTGACCTCCTCGATCGCGGCACGCCGGGTCGACGGGGTGCTGCTGGTGTCGGTCCGCGCCCAGGAGCGCCTGGCCGCCATGCTCGAGGAGATGGGGCTGCCCACGGTGCTGGCCGGCCGGCGCGGCGAGGACGAGCGGCTCAGCTACGTCACGTCCGACAACCTCGGCGGCGCCACCGAGGCGGTCGCGCACCTGCTGCGGCGAGGGCGCGGCCGCGTCGCCACGATCACCGGTTCCCTCGACATGGACGTGGGGCACACCCGCCTCGCGGGCTGGCGCCGCGCCCACGAGCAGGCGGGACTGCGGGCCGACGAGTCCCTGGTCGAGGCGGGGGACTTCTCGGAGCAGGGGGGCCGCCGGGCGATGCGTTCGCTTCTTGAACGGGCTCCCGGCCTGGACGCCGTCTTCGCCGCGTCCGACCTCATGGCGGTCGGCGCACTGGCGGAACTGCGCCGCCGGGGCCGGCGGGTCCCGGACGACGTCGCCGTGGTCGGCTTCGAGGACTCCGTCCTCGCCCGCCACACCAACCCGCCCCTGTCGACGGTGCGTCAGCCGGTGGAGGAGGTCGGGCGGACGATGGCCCGGATCCTGCTCTCCGAGATCGCCGAAGCCGACCCGGAGCGGCAGCAGTTGACCCTGCCGACCGAGCTGGTGGTGCGGGACTCCTCCTGAGGCGGACTCCCGCCGGGAGGGCTCCCGCGGGGAGGGATCCCCGCGGGACGGATCAGTGGTGCGGGGAGGATCAGTGGTGCGGACCGTGCCGGCCGAGGGTCTCGACGGGGGTCGCGCCGGGGCGGGTCCACTGCGGCACGGGGCGGCTGGTCGGGCCCCAGGTGGCGTCGCCCTCCGCGTCCGTGCGCCAGTACCAGCACGGCTCCCGCCCCTCGGGCCACCCCTCGGGCTTGTCCTCCCACGCCTCTCCGCGGCCGTGGGGCGTCATGTCGAGCAGGCCCATGGAGCCGTTGGCCCGCTCGGTGCCGCGGCCCGTCGTGGAGTACGTGAGGAACGCGCGGTCGCCGTCACGGAGGTAGGAGGCGAGGTACCCCATGGCGCCGCCGATCGGCTCGTCGTTGTCGCGCACCGAGTACCAGGGCTGGGTGTAGCCCATGAACTGGGTGAAGGAGGCCACCTCCTCCCACCGGCCCGTGGTGACGACGGCGAACGAGACGCCGCGGGCGTTGAGGTAGACGGCGTCCTTCAGGTGCCAGGCCGTGGTGGTGCAGCCCTCGCACTGCCCCTGGGGCGGAGCGCCGTCGTACCACATGTGCTTGTACACCACGAGCTCGTCGCGCCCCTGGAACAGGTCGAGGAACGGGACCGGGCCGTCGGGTCCGACGACCTCGGCCGTGCCGTCGAACTCCACCATCGGCAGCCGGCGGCGGGCCGCGGCGATGGCGTCGCCCTCGTGGGTGTGGGCCTTCTCGCGGAGCAGCAGCTCCTCCCGGGCCGCCTGCCAGGTGGCGAGGTCGACGACGGGCGGCCGGCCGGGGGGTGTGGTGGACGGGGCGTCGGGCGTTGTCGTCATGGTGTCCTCCGTGGGGTCCGGTTCCGGGCGGCGCCCGGCGGCGTCCGCGCGGTCATCGGTACAGACCCGCGGCGCGGCCGGAACTCATCGCCCGTCCGGGTACCCGGCCCGCGAACCAGGTGATTGCGTCCGCCACGTAAAGCGTCTGCTGTACGATGGGCGGATGTCGAAGTCCGTGACCATCCGCGTCCCCGACGAGGTCCACGCGAGGCTCCAGGAGCGGGCGTCCCGTGAGGGCAGCACCGTCACCGCCATCCTGACCGAGGCCGCGCTGCGTGATCCCCGGCTGTCCGACCCGGCGTCGCTGGCCCGCGCCGCGGCATGGGTGCGGCAGCACGCCGAGGAGTTCGCCGAGGCGTTCCCCGACGAGGAACCGGCCGCCGCCCCGCACGGCGCCGAGGCCGACGCCGCCTGATGGAACTCCTGATCGACCTGGCGTGGCTGCTGGAGCGCCAGGCGCTGCTGATGCCGCGGGAGCTCGACGTGGCCGACTACTCGGCGCTCGCCGCCGCCGTCCAGCGCCACCGGGTGAACACCCCGCGGATCGGCTACGAGCCCGACAACGCCTGGCGTGCGGCGGCCCTGCTGGTGACCGTCGCGCGCGAGGAGCCGCTGCCCGCGCGCAACTCGTTGTTCGCCGCGCTGACCGCCGTGGAGTACATGGCCCAGGCCGGTGAGGCGGTGGACGCGCCGTACGGGGCGCTGCCGGAGCTGGTGGCGCAGGTGCGGACGTACAAGGCCGACGTGTACGACGCCGCCGAACGGCTGCGGACCTGGCGGGTGTGACCGGCCCGGCCGCGCGGTGGGCCGGGGCCGCCGCGGCGCGGTCTCCGAGGCCGCGGGCCGCGGGGCCG
>NZ_LWCC02000067.1 GCF_001642695.1 Streptomyces chilikensis | reverse complement strand
GACGTGGACCCGTCCGGGACGCTGGCGGGGGTGAGGCCGGTCGGCGACTGGCTCGGCGACGACCACGCGCCGTGGGTGCCGCCGGGCCCCCACCAGGTGGTCCGGCTGGGGGACGAACCGGGCAGCCCGGTGGCCGACGGGGACTGGTGACGGAGCGTCCGCGGAAGGCACGATGGTCACCGGGCCGCCTCCGCGCAGCACGCGGCGGCGGTCCGGTGACACGGCGGTCCGATCGGGAGGGCGCATGGCGAGCAGCAACACGGTCCGGGCGGTGGATCCGGTGCCGGACGTCCGGGAGGCCTGGCCGCGGCTCGACCTGATCCCGCACCCGCCGCGGCGGGTGCCGCTGCTGGGCGACGTCCTGGGGACCGACCGGTCCCGGCCGCTGCAGGACACCGTGCGCCGGGGAAGCGAACTGGGACCGATCTTCCGCCGGAAGGTGCTCTCCTTCGAGCTGGTGTTCGTCGGCGGCGCGGAGCTGGTGGCCGACCTGTCGGACGAGTCCCGGTTCGCCAAGCACGTCGCCCCCGGCATCGCGGCGCTGCGCCCCCTCGCCAAGGACGGCCTGTTCACGGCGCACAACCACGAGCCCAACTGGCAGCTGGCGCACGACGTGCTGGCGCCCGGGTTCAGCCGGGAGGCGATGGCCGGGTACCACCGGGCCATGCTGGACGTGGCGGACCGGCTGACCGGCCACTGGGACGCCGAGCTGGCGGCCGGGCGCCCGGTGGACGTGCCCGGCGACATGACCAAGCTGACCCTGGAGACCATCGCCCGCACCGGGTTCGGCCATGACTTCGGCTCGTTCGAACGCGCCCGGCCCCACCCCTTCGTCGACGCGATGGTGGGCTACCTGAGCTACGCCCAGCGGCGCACCGCCCTGCCGGGGCCGCTGGCCGGCCTGCTGGGCGGCCGGGCCGCCGGCCGGCGCGCCGCGCGGGACCTGGCGCTGCTCAACGACACGGTGGACGAGGTGGTCCGGGCCCGGGTGGCGGACGGCCGGCCGGGTGACGGCGACCTGCTGGACCGGATGCTGCGGACCGCGCACCCCGGGACCGGGGAGCGGCTGTCGCTGGACAACGTCCGCCGCCAGGTGATCACCTTCCTGGTCGCCGGTCACGAGACGACCTCGGGCGCGCTCTCGTTCGCCCTCCACTACCTCTCGCTGCACCCGGAGGTCGCGGCGCGGGCCCGCGAGGAGGTGGACCGGGTCTGGGGGGACGTCCCCTCCCCCGGTTACGAGCAGGTGGCCAAGCTGCGGTACGTCCGGCGCGTGCTGGACGAGTCGCTGCGGCTGTGGCCGACCGCCCCGGCCTTCGCCCGGGTGGCCCTGGAGGACACGGTGCTGGGCGGCACCCACCCGATGCGGCGCGGCGCGTGGGCGCTGGTGGTACTGCCGCTGCTGCACCGGGACCCGGCGGTCTGGGGGCCGGATCCGGAGCGGTTCGACCCGGACCGCTTCGAGGCCGCCGCGGTGCGGGGCCGGCCCGCGCACGTCTTCAAGCCGTTCGGCACCGGCGCCCGGGCGTGCATCGGCCGCCAGTTCGCGCTGCACGAGGCGACGCTGGTGCTGGGGCTGCTGCTGCGCCGTTACGAGTTCACGCCCCGGCCGGAGTACCGGCTGAGCGTCTCGGAGCGGCTCACCCTGATGCCGGAGGGGCTGCGGCTGCGCCTGGAGCGCCGGGCGCCCCGGCCGGCGCCGGACGAGGCGGTCACGGCCGGGCGGTGACACCGGGCGGGGACGCCGGGCGAGGGCGCGGGGCCGGGGTCGCAGGGCCGGAGGACGACCGCCGGGGACGGGCCCGTCCCCGGCGGTCGTTCTCCGGGTCCCGCCCTCGGGTCCCGCCGTCGGGTCCCGCCGTCAGGCCTCGTCGCGCACCAGCGCGAGGAGACGGTCCAGGACACGCGTTCCGCCCGCGCGGACGCCGTCGTGCTCGAACTCGTCGGTGACCCAGGTCCGCAGGCCGCGGATCGCCCGGGCGGTCTCCAGCGAGTGGGCGGTGTCGACGTAGAGGTCGTCGTGGTAGACGGCGGCCGCCACCGGGACCTCGTTGGCGGCGAGCCGCCGCGGGTCGTACAGCGGGGTCCAGTCGGTGCGGGCGGCGAGGAGTTCGGCGGTCTCCCGGAGCGGCCGCAGCGCGGGGTCGCAGTCGAACAGCCAGGGGTGCACGGTCTCGCCGGTGAGGAGCACCGCCTCTCCCCCGGCGAGCGCCCGGCCGGCGTCGAACTGCGGGAACTCGGCGCGCACCCGCTCGGCGGCCCAGGCGGTCGGCCGGTCGTCCTGGGCGTAGATGGCCTCGTGGAGCACGGCGTAGAGCGGGTGGCTCGCATAGGAGAGGGCTTGGCGGACCTGCTCCAGGAAGGCGTCGGAGAGCTGGAGTCCCCGCGGGGTGGGGAGCACGAAGGCGTCCTCCAGCAGGAAGTGCAGCCGGTGGCTGCCGTCGCCGGAGCCGAGCATGGTGCCCAGCGACTGGAACGCCTCCGCGGTGAGCCGGTGGCCGCCCGGGAGTTCGACGTCGTGCCGCAGCAGGTGCTCGGCGATGCGGCGGACCCGCTCCACGTCCTGCGGGTAGCGGGCGTAGTGGGCGGCGACCTTGCGCTCCATGCGGGGATAGGCGGCGCGGTACACGTCGTCGGCGTGCGCGTGCAGGGAGGGCAGGCCGCCGGTGATCAGGGCGGCGGTCAGGCCCTCGGGAGCCGTCGAGAGGTAGGCGACGGTGCAGAAGCCGCCGAAGCTCTGGCCGAGCACCGTCCAGGGCGCGCCGCCGGTGAGCAGGGGCCGGATCGCCTCGCAGTCGCGGACGATCGAGTCGGCGCGGAAGTGCGTGAGGTAGTCCGCCTGTTCGGCCGGACCGCCGCGCAGCGGGAGCGTCTGCCGGTTGGCCGGGGTGGAGGCGCCGGTGCCCCGCTGGTCCAGGAGGAGCACCCGGAATTCCTGCAGCGCCCGCTCCAGCCAGGCCTGCCGTCCGACGAAGCGGTGGGCCGGCATGCCGGGGCCGCCCTGGAGGTACAGCAGCCAGGGCAGGTCCTGCTCCGCCTTGTCGCTCGCCACCACTTCGCGGGCGTACAGCTCGACGGTCTCGCCGCCCGGATCGGCGTGGTCGAGCGGCACGGTGAAGCGGTGGTCGGTGAGGACGACGCCGGGCTGGCGGTAGCGGAGGGTCAAGGCGTGCTCCCGGGGCGGTCGGAGGAGGGCCGGTCCAGTTCAGCACAGTCCCGGGGACGAGGGACGGCCGGGACCCGGGGCCCGGGTCCCGCGCGGGTGCACCGGGTCGCCGCCCTCTCGTAGGTTGGCGGGACCCGGCCGGTACCGGGGCCGGTCCGGGGAGCCGATCCGAGGGAGCGACGACGATGAGCGGCATGGACACCGGAGTGCTGGACGAGGCGCTGGAGCGGTTGCACCGGGCGGGGCCCGAACGCGACGGCTGGCTCTCCAACCACGCTCCGATGGCGGTGGAGGCGCTGGTGCGGCACGGGCACGGGCACGGCGCGCACCGCTGGCTGGAGCGGTACGCGCTGACCAAGCTGGAGGACATGCCCCGGCCGTGGGCCCCGGTGACGGAGGAGGAGTGGCGCGAGGCCCTGGGGGACCCGCGCAGGCTCGGCGACTGGACCGTCCACTTCCGCCGTGCCGTCGTGGAGGAGGGCTGGCGGCGGGTGCTGGTGCGGTGGTGGCCGCGGCTGCTGCCGGGCATCGCCGCCGGGGCGACGCATCCGGTGATCCGGGTGGGGCACGCGGTGCGGGTGCTGCTCGAGGACGGCGAGAACCCGGCCAGGATCACCGAACTGGCCCACGGGCTGGCCTACTGGGCGGGCCGTCACCAGCCGCTGCCCGGCGTCTCCCGGCCGTCGGGCGCGGCCTCGCCGGAGGAGGCGCTGGCCGGGGTGGAGCCGGTGCGGCCCCAGGAGGGGGGCATCAGGGAGCGGCTGGCCCTGCTGGGGCCGACCGCGGGATGGGCCGGGGCCACCGCGGCGCTGCGCGCCCCCGCCGGACCGGAGGAGGCGCGGGAGACGCTGACGGACCTGGTCACCGCGGCGACCCGCAGGTTCGCCGCCCACGCCCACGGCGACCCGGTGATGCTGGTGCACGCGGCGACCGCGCCCAACGCCGTGCTGCGGACCCTGCCGGCGCTGCCGCGGGAGCTGTGGGTGCCGAGCCTGGAGGCGGCCTGGGCCGCCTCCGCGGCGGTGACCGCGGCCTACGCGACGCCCGCGGCCGGGGTTCCCGGGGCGTCGGGGACGGGCGAGGAACTGTTCGCCCGCGCGGTCGAGCACGGCGACGAGCACGTCATCAAGCTGGCCGACACCGCGCTGGACGTCGTGGCCCGCACCGGGAGCGGGGAGTGTCTGGCCTCCGTCGGGCAGGCACTCCGGCTGATCGGCCCCGCGGGCGCCTGAGGGCCCCCGGGGCACCGCACGGGGGCGGTGCGGGGCGGCGGCGGTCGCGTTCGCTCGGCCGGCCCGCCGGGGCGCGCCCGCGCCGCCGCCGTCCTCCTCCGGGCGCGGCGGCGTTCCGCCGGGGCTCCGGCGCCGGTACCGTACTGCGCGCAAGTGCCAAGACCCGCAACGGACTTGAGGGGGCTGCGCGATGCGTCGTCGTACGGCACAACGGTTGGTCACCGCAGGACTGCTGGGGGCCCTCGCGCTTCCCGGCGCCGCTCCGGCGGGCGCGCACGCGGACCCGCCGGCCGAGGCGGCGACCGTGCCGCTGCGGGTCGTCTCGTACAACATCCACGCGGGCGCGGGGACGGACAACGTCTTCGACCTCGACCGGCAGGCCGAGGAGCTTCGGGCCATGGACGCGGACGTGATCGGCCTCCAGGAGGTGGACGTCCACTGGGGCGCCAGGAGCGCCTGGCGGGACCTGGCGACGGAGCTGGGCGAGAGGCTCGGGATGGAGGTCTTCTTCGCGCCGATATACAGCCTCGACCCGGTCACGGCGGACGCCCCGCGCCGCGAGTACGGGGTGGCGGTCCTCTCGCGGCATCCCGTCCTGGCGGCCGAGAACCACGAGATCACCCGGCTCTCCACCCAGGACGCGGAACCGGTGCCCGCCCTCGCCCCGGGGTTCGCGGAGGTGGAGATCCGCGTGAGGGGCCTGCCGGTGCACGTCTACACCACGCACCTGGACTACCGGGCCGACCCCTCGGTGCGGGCGGCCCAGGTGGCCGACACGCTGCGCGTCATGGGCGAGGACTGCGACAGGCACGGCCGCTGCCCCCGGCAGGTCCTCACCGGCGACTTCAACGCCGTCCGCACGGCGCCCGAGCTGGCCCCGCTGTGGGAGCGCCTGACCGACGCCTCGGCGGCGGCCGGCGTGGACGCGCCGACGTATCCGGCGCTGAACCCGCGGACCCGGATCGACTACGTCACCGTCTCCCGGGGAGCGATCGGGGTGCGGGGGGTCACCGTGCCGGAGACGCTCGCCTCGGACCACCGCCCGGTGGTCGCGGACCTCGCCCTGCGCCGGGGGCGCTGACCCGGGGGCGGCCGCGACACCGCGGGCACCGAGGACTCCCTTCCTGGCGGGCGGCCGGAAACCGCCGACGCCACCGGCCGTCCGCCGTTGGTTCCGATCAAGGAAGTGAGATGCACAACAGCGCTGATGAGACGCACGTTACTCCCGTTAGCATCAGCGAAGCGCCATCGATTCACCGAACGAAAGGCACGTCGACGTGTCCCGCACCAGTCCCCGCAGCATCGCCGTATGGCTGCTGGTGGCAGCCCTCGGCGCAGCCGGTTGGGTAGCCATAGCCCTCGCTCGCGGTGAGAAGATCTCGGCCGTCTGGATCGTCGCCGCGGCGGTCGGTTCCTATCTGATCGCCCAGCGCTTCTACGCCCGGTTCATCGCCCGCAGGGTCCTGCGCGTCGACGACACGCGCGCCACCCCGGCGGAGCGTCACAACGACGGCGTGGACTACCACCCGACGGACAAGCGGGTGCTCTTCGGCCACCACTTCGCCGCGATCGCGGGCGCCGGCCCGCTGGTGGGTCCGGTGCTGGCGGCCCAGATGGGCTACCTTCCCGGCACCATCTGGATCATCGTCGGCGTGATCTTCGCGGGCGCGGTCCAGGACATGGTCGTGCTCTTCTTCTCGACCCGCCGCAACGGCAAGTCGCTCGGCCAGATGGCCCGTGACGAGATCGGGCGGGTCGGCGGCATCGCCGCGCTGATCGCGGTCTTCGCGATCATGATCATCATCCTGGCCGTGCTGGCCCTGGTCGTCGTGCAGGCGCTCGCCCACTCCGCGTGGGGCACCTTCTCCATCGGCATGACCATCCCGATCGCCCTGTTCATGGGCGGCTACCTGCGGTTCCTGCGCCCCGGCCGGGTCACCGAGGTCAGCCTGATCGGCGTGGTGCTGCTGCTGGCGGCCATCATGGGCGGCCGCTGGGTCTCCGAGTCCTCCTTCGCGGACGCGTTCGTCCTGAGTCCGAAGACCCTGGTGATCTGCCTGGTGGTCTACGGCTTCGTGGCCGCCGTGCTGCCGGTGTGGATGCTGCTGGCGCCGCGCGACTACCTGTCCACCTTCATGAAGATCGGCACCATCGTGCTGCTCGCCGTGGGTGTGCTGGTCGCCAACCCGGACGTCAACGTCCCGGCGGTCTCCGAGTTCGCGAGCAGCGGCACCGGCCCGGTCTTCGCCGGTGCGCTGTTCCCGTTCGCCTTCATCACCATCGCCTGTGGCGCCCTCTCCGGATTCCACTCCCTGATCTCGGCCGGCACCACGCCGAAGATGATCCAGAAGGAGAGCCAGATCGCGGGCATCGGCTACGGCTCGATGCTGATGGAGTCCTTCGTCGCGGTCATGGCCCTGATCTGCGCCTGCGTCCTGGACCCGGGCCTGTACTACGCGATGAACGCCCCGGCCGGCGTGCTGGGCGACACCGTGCAGTCCGCCTCGCAGGCGGTGGCGAACTTCGGCTTCACCATCACTCCCGAGGCGCTGCAGCAGGCCGCGGACCAGGTGGGCGAGGAGAGCCTGATCGCCCGTACCGGCGGCGCCCCGACGCTGGCCGTCGGCATGTCGGTGGTCCTCGCCGAGGCCTTCGGCTCCACCGGCATGATGTCGTTCTGGTACCACTTCGCCCTGATGTTCGAGGCGCTCTTCATCCTGACCGCGGTGGACGCCGCGACCCGTGTGGGCCGCTTCATGCTGCAGGACACCATCGGCAACGTGGTCCCGCGCTTCCGCGACAAGAACTGGAAGCCCGCGATCTGGATCTGCTCCGCGGTGGTCGTGCTCTGCTGGGGCTACTTCCTGTGGGTCGGCGTCAGCGACCCGCTGGGCGGCATCAACCAGCTGTACCCCCTGTTCGGCATCGCCAACCAGCTGCTGGCCTCGATCGCGCTGACCATCTCCACCACGCTGCTGATCAAGTCCGGCCGCCTGAAGTGGGCGTGGGTCACCGCGCTGCCGCTCGCCTGGGCGCTGGCCGTGACGATGACCGCCAGCTACCAGAAGCTGTTCTCCGACAACCCGAAGATCGGCTTCTGGGCCCAGCGCTCCGCCTACGCGGACGCCCTGGAGGCCGGCCAGGTCCTCGCACCGGCGAAGACCCTCGACGACATGTCGACGGTCATCACCAACTCCACGGTGACCGGCACCCTGATGGCGGTCTTCGCAGGTCTGACCCTGGTGGTCTTCTTCTCCTGCCTGTGCGTGTCGGTCGCCCACCTGCGCGGCAGGAGCAGGCTGCCGCTGCAGGAGGACCCGTACGTGAAGTCCGAGATGGAGGTTCCTTCCTTCTCCCTGCGCAAGCCGCAGGCGGAGGAGAAGGAGCTGGTCGGCACCGGGGCCGAGTGATGGCTCCCGCGCTGACCCGGCTGCGGGAGGCGGGCGCCCGGGCGTGGTGGCTCCTGCGGGAGCTGAACGGTGAGCACGCGTACGACCGGTACGTGGCCCACGCCCGCTCGCACGACCCGCGGGTGAGGGTGCTCTCCCGGCGGGAGTTCGAGAACCGGCGCGTGGACCGGCGCCACGCCGACCCCCGCGAGGGCGGCGGCTGCTGCTGAGCGTCCTCCCCGCCCGTGAGGCCCGCCGCACTTCGGTGCGGCGGGCCTCCGCGTTCTCCGGGGCGCGGGTGGGGACGGGGCCTCTGGACGGCCGGGCTCCGCATCCTTACTCTCGGTGGGCCCTCCGGGCGCACCACCCCGCCCCTGACGCAGGGAGAGATGTCGTGTCCCACCGCAGACGCGTGGCAGCGGTCCTGACCGCAGTCCTCGCGCTCGCCCCGGCCGTTCTCGCGTTACCCGGAACCGCCCAGGCCGCGCCCCGCACCTCGGTCACCACGGCCGTGACCGACAAGCTCCTCGGGCAGACCGCCCTCACCGGCCGCGAGGCCGGCCCGGACGAGACCCGGGTCGAGGTCACCCGGGAGAAGGGCGGCAGGTGGGCCTTCGGGACCGCCGTCGTCCTCGCGCCGAAGAAGGAGGGCGCCGCCCCCACCGGCGCCGTCTTCGTCGCCAGGGCGAAGGGCGACGGCTGGACGGTCGCCTTCGACGGCGAACCGGCCTTCGCGGGCCTCGCCGCGGACTCGCCGGTGGTGACCGCCGCGGAGAAGGAGCTCTTCGCCTCCGCCGGCACCGGCGGCTCCGCCGCCGGGACCGCCTCCCCCGGCGACTTCGTCCGGCCGCTGGCGGGAGGGGACTACCGCACCGGGATGGCCCTGCCCTGGTCGGCCGGTGCCTCCTGGACCATGACCGGCGGCCCCCACCAGTGGGACGGCGCCAGCGGCCCGTACAGCTCGGTGGACTTCGCCGGCGGCGACCAGGCCGTCCGGGCGACCCGGGCGGGCGCGGCCTACACCATGTGCCCGGGCTTCGTCCGCGTCATCCACGACCGGGGTTACGCCTCGGACTACTACCACCTCACCGGGCACGTCGACGCCAACGGGACGAGCGTCTCCCAGGGCACGTTCCTCGGCCACACCGGCACCAACGTGGCCTGCGGCGGCTCCGCCAGCGGCCGTCACGTCCACTTCGGCCTGCGGCAGAACAACGCCTACGTGCCGATCGCCGACCACGGCATCGGCGGCTGGGTCTTCTACTCCACCGGCTGGTACGAGGGCTACGCGATGCACGGCTCCACCACCCGGTACAACGGCGGCGCCCTCCACAACTACGGCGCGCTGGGCCTGACCCAGGGCATCGTGGACGCCAACGGCGGCGGCTCGGTGAACAAGCGGTCCGGGCCGGGCACCGGGTACGCGGTGGTCGGCTCGGTGGCCGACGGGGCGATCGTGACCGTCTCCTGCTCCCGCAACGGCACGACGCACGAGGGCCGCTTCGGCGCCACCTCGCTGTGGAACCGGCTGAGCGACGGGACCTGGATCTCCGACGCCTACCTGTGGACCGGCTACAACGGGGCCGTCAACGGCACCTGCTGACCCTGCCGGCCGAGGGGGCCCGCCCGGCTTCCGCCGACGGGCCCCCGCCCGGTCCCGCCGGCGGAAGCACCCGGTCCGCGCGCCCCGCCTCAGCCGGCGATCTCCACGTGGAACTCCCTGAGCTCGTAACTGCCCAGGGCCCGCTGGAAGGAGACCCGCGGCGCGGTGCGCATCCGCAGGCCGGGCTCGGCGAAGAGGCGGGTGAGGAAGACGTCGGTCTCGAGCACGGCGATGTCCGCGCCCGGGCAGCGGTGCGGGCCGTCGCCGAAGGAGAGCACGGGCGGCGCGTCCGCCCCCCGGGCCGCCTCCCCCGCCCGGGCGGGACGGAGGGTCCGCGGAGCGGGACCGACCGCGCGGGGGTCCAGGTTGGCGGTCCCGACGTCGATCTCGACCAGGGCTCCGGCCGGGATCCGGGTGGCGCCGTCGCCGATCTCCAGTTCCGCGGTGGTCCTGCGGCGCAGTGTCGCGACGACCGGCTCCAGCCGGAGGATCTCCCGCAGCAGCGCGAGGCGTTCCGGCTCGCCGGCGGCACGGTAGGCGGCCAGCAGTTCCTCGTCGGTGAAGAGGTGCCAGGCCGCGACGGAGACGAACTCGCGGGTGGTGACCATGCCCGCGGCGGCGAAGGTGATGCACTCGCCGAGGATCTCGCCGGCCGAACAGCCCTCGTCGACGAGGTGGGAGATCAGGTCGTCGCGCCGCCGGGCGCGCCGGGCGCGGACCGCGGGGCGGACGTCACCGGTGTAGATCCGCAGCCAGTTGCGGTTCTGGCGGGCGAGGGCGCGCAGGCCCCGGAGGCTGGTGAAGCCGGGCCTGTCGAACTTCCCGTCCGGGAAGAAGGCCTCCAGCCGTTCCTGGATGCCGGGGCGGGACTCGGTGAGGCCGATCACCTCGGCGGCGACCGCGACGGCGAGGCGGAAGGCGAGCCGGCTGAGGTCGGCCTCCCCGGCCGCGCGCAGCCGGGTCAACTGGGCCTCGGCGACGCGTTCCATGACGGGCCGGTAGTGCCGGTCCACCCGGCGGGGGGTGAAGAACCGCGCGGTCAGGCGGCGGTCCTCGCGGTGCTCGGGCCCGTCCCGGTAGAGGACCGGGCGGCGGTAGAAGGAGGGCAGTTTCTCCGTGCTCTCGATCCCCAGGCCGGCCTGCACGGTGTCGTGGGAGCGCAGCACGGCGCGCGCCTCCGCGACGCCGGTCACCCGCCAGACGCCGTCCTCGCCCCGGCGCACAGGGCAGCCGCCCGCGCCCGGCGGATCCGTGCCGTCCGCCGGACGCGCGGTCCTCCGCGCCCCGGTCACCGGCTCCTCGTCGCGCATCCGCGCCACCTCCCCGCTGTCGGGCCTCCCGGGAGCCGTACGCTACGACACCGCATCCGGCCCGAACAGGGTGCGAACGCCCGTTCACCCGCGGGGCAACCCCGGGAGTGAACGCTCACCCGTTCCGGTTACAGTTCATCCCGCGATTCCAGAGATTTAACGCGCGACCTCTTGGCAGCTCCGTTTCTACGCGCGTAACTTGAGTCGACTGTCCCGTTGTGTCATTTCGCCCGTTCCGCGGCCCTTCGCGGCGGGTTCCTTCCGAGGAGTACGAATCGTGCCCAAGTCGGGTGACAAGAGAGCGCGTTGGCGCCATGCCGCACAGGCCCTCACGGCGACGGGGGCGGCCGGCGCCTTCGTGCTGACTCCGCTGCCGCAGGCCTTCGCCGCGCCCTCCGGCGCCGCGGTGATCGCCGAGGTGTACGGGGGCGGCGGCAACTCCGGGGCCACGCTCACCCGTGACTTCATCGAGCTGGGCAACGCCGGCGCGACGGCCGTGGACCTGTCCGGCTACAGCGTGCAGTACCTGCCGGGCTCCCCCTCGGCGACCTCCCGCTGGAGCATCACCCGGATCAGCGGCTCCATAGCCCCCGGCGGCCGTTACCTGATCGCCCAGGCCCAGGGCGCCGGCGGCACCACGGCACTGCCCGCCCCCGACGCCTCCGGCTCGATCGCCATGAGCGGCACCAGCGGCACCGTCGCCCTGGTGGCCGGCACCGACGAGCTCGACTGCAGGACCGCGGCGGACTGCGCGACGGACGGGCGGATCGTGGACCTGGTGGGCTTCGGCACCGCCGCCGTCCGCGAGGGCAGCCCGGTCACGGGTGCCTCCAGCACCGCCTCGGTGGCCCGCGGGGCGTCGCTGGCCGACACCGACGACAACGCCGCCGACCTCACCGCCGGCGTCCCCACCCCCGTCAACGCCAAGGGCGAGACCCCGGGCACCGGCGGTGGCGGCGAGGAGCCCGGCGACCCGGGCGAGCCCGGCGCGGTCCGCGTCCACGACATCCAGGGCACCACCCGCCGTTCCCCGCTGACCGGCGAGACGGTCACCAACGTGCCCGGCATCGTGATCGGCGTGCGCGACAGCGGTTCGCGCGGCTTCTGGATCCAGGACCCCCAGGCCGACGCCGACGCCCGCACCAGCGAGGCGGTCTTCGTGTACACCGGCTCCGCCGCCCCGGCCGTGAGGACCGGCGACAGCGTGCTGGTCAGCGGCAAGGTCGCGGAGTACGCGGCGAACAGCACGACCCAGTCGATCACCCAGATCTCCGGCCCGAAGACCTCGGTGCTCTCCTCCGGCAACCCCCTCCCGGCGCCGGTCGTGCTCGGCCCGGCGAACCTGCCGGACGACTACACCCCGGAGGCGGGCGGCGGCTCCATCGAGAGCCTGCCGCTCCAGCCGGCCGTGTACGCCCTGGACTTCCTCGAGTCCGCCGAGGGCATGCGGGTCCAGGTCGGCGACGCCCGGGTGGTCGGCGCGACCACCGAGTACGGCGAGGTGTACGTCACCGCCAAGCCCGAGGAGAACCCCTCGGTCCGCGGCGGCACGGTGTACCTGGGCTACGACGGCCAGAACTCCGGTCGCGTCAAGATCGAGTCGCTCGGCCCCGGGATCCCCGAGGCGAATGTCGGCGACGTGCTGGCCGGCGCCACCACCGGCCCGCTCGACTACGACTCGTACGGCGGCTACACCCTGATGGCCACCGAGATGGGCGCGCACGTCCCGGGCGGTCTGGAGCGCGAGGTGACGCGCCGGCAGCTCGGCAAGGAGCTGGCGATCGCCACGTACAACGTGGAGAACCTCGACGCCCTGGACCCGCAGGAGAAGTTCGACCGCCTGGCGGAGGGCATCGCGGTCAACCTGGCCTCCCCGGACGTCGTCGCGCTGGAGGAGATCCAGGACGACAACGGCGCCACCGACGACGGCACGGTCACCTCCGAGCGGACCCTGACGCGCTTCACCGACGCGATCACCGCGGCCGGCGGCCCCCGCTACAGCTGGCGGTACGTCGCCCCGGAGAACAAGGCGGACGGCGGCGAGCCGGGCGGCAACATCCGCCAGGTGTTCCTCTACAACGAGGAGCGCGTCACGTTCACGGACCGCCCGGGCGGGGACGCGACCACCGCGACCGAGGTCGTCGACACCCGCAAGGGCGCCGAGCTCAGCGTCTCCCCCGGCCGGATCGACCCGGCGAGCGACGCGTGGAGGAACAGCCGCAAGCCGCTGGTGGGCGAGTTCAGGTTCCGCGGCGAGCGGGTCTTCGTGATCGCCAACCACTTCGCCTCCAAGGGCGGCGACGCCCCGATGCACGGCCGCTACCAGGAGCCCTCGCGCTCCTCGGAGGAGCAGCGCCACCGGCAGGCGCAGGAGGTCCGGGACTTCGTCGCGGACCTGCTGGCGGCCGACGCGAAGGCGAAGGTGATCGTGCTCGGCGACATCAACGACTTCCAGTTCTCGAGGACCACCGAGATCATGACCGGCGACGGCTCCCTGCTGACGCCGCTCGTGAACACGCTGCCCGAGGAGGAGCGCTACACCTACGTCTTCGAGGGCAACTCGCAGACGCTGGACCAGACGCTGGTCAGTCCGTCGGTGGTCGCGTACGACTACGACATCGTGCACCTGAACGCGGAGTTCGCCGACCAGGCGAGCGACCACGACCCGCAGGTCGTGCGGATCGACGTCAAGAAGGGCCGCAAGTAGCGGTCCCCCGCCCCACCCGCCGCGGCCCGTCCGGATCCTTCCGGGCGGGCCGCGGCCGTGCAGAGGGGGACGCGGCCGGAGCCGCGCCGTGCCCTATTGACAGGGCACGGCCACGGAAGGAAGGTTTCAGCGCCCGCGGGTCATGGTGAAAGATTCTTTCGGAGGTCCTGTGCAGCGCAGAGGGATCAGCAGACGCCGGTTCGGAGCGGGGGCCCTGGCCCTGGGAGGTGCGGTGGTGGTGGCGCCCCTCGGCGGTGGCGCCGCGTCGGCGGCCGGACCGCCGCCCGGTGACGCGGCGCCGGGCCGCGGGCCACGGCCGGTGCTGCGGCG
>NZ_LWCC02000066.1 GCF_001642695.1 Streptomyces chilikensis | reverse complement strand
GCCGCCTCCCCCCGGCTCGCGGAGGCACGCCCCGGGCCCGTCCGGGCGGTGCGCGGGACGGTCCCGGCGGCCGGAGCGGAAGGATCCGCCGGACGGGCTCCGGGCCGCCGCCCGCGGCCCCGCGGCCTCCCGCACGGCGGCGGGCACCGCCGGTGGCGCCCCGCGGACGCGGCCTACCGCACCGTGAGGAAGGCCTCCGCGTCCCGCTCCGCCCGGGGCCGGGGCTCCCCGGCCGGGTGGCCGACCGCCACCGCCCCCATCGGGTCCCACCCCTCCGGCAGCGCCAGCACCTCCCGCACCACGTCCCGGCAGAACATCGTCGACGACACCCACGCGGACCCCAGCCGCTCCCCGGCCAGCGCGACCAGGAAGTTCTGCACGCCCGCGCCCATGGCGACGACGAACATCTCCCGCTCCGCCCCGTCCCGCCGGGCGTCCCCGTACGTGTGCGAGCCGTCCATGACCAGGCACGGCACCACCAGGTACGGCGCGTTGCGCAGCACGTCCCCGCGCCGCACCCGCCTGGCGATCGACTCCTCGCTCCTGCCGTCGCGCCGCAGGTCGGCGATCCAGGCGTCCCGCATCGCGTCCAGCAGCCGGATCCGCGACTCCTCGCTCTCCAGCAGCACGAACCGCCACGGCGTCGTGTGGTGCGGCGCCGGCGCGGTCACCGCCGCGGCGACGGCCCGCCGGACCGCGCCCGGGTCGACCGGCTCGTCGGTGAAGGCCCGCACGGTGCGCCGCTGGGCGACGGCCTCCCGCACGGCCTCGGAGGTCCCCAGCCGGAACATGTCGTCCCGCGCGGAGCGCACCAGCGCCCGCGCGCCCGCGGCGGCGGCGTCGTCCCCGTCGCCCACGAGGTGGGAGAGCCCCCGCACCACGGCCACCGGCCGCCCCGACGCCTTGCCCTTGACCAGGTCGCCCGCAGCCGCCAGTTCGTCGGCGAGCGCCACGACCGTCGCGGACAGCGGGTTGCCGTGCGCGTCCGTGCCGCCCCGCAGGTCGTCCAGGACCCGCACGCTGGCCGCGCCGATGCCGACGTCGGTGAGCCCGTTGCGCCAGGGCCGCCCGAAGGTGTCGGTGACGACCACGCCGACGTCCACGCCCAGCGCCGACCGCAGCCCCTCCCGGACCGCCCGGGCGGACGCGTCGGGGTCCTCGGGCAGCAGCAGCACCGTCCCGGCGGGGGTGTTGGAGGCGTCGACCCCGGCCGCCGCCATCACCAGCCCCTGCCGGTTCTCCACGATGCGCAGCGTGCCGCGCCGGGCCACCACCCGGACCGTCTCGGCGTCGATGGCGGCCTCCCGGTCGGCGGCCGCCATGATCCGGCCCTCCGCCTTGGAGACGATCTTCGAGGTGACCAGCACCACGTCCCCGTCGGCCAGGTCCGGCTCGGCGGCGGCGATCAGCTTGGCGAGGTCGTCGCCCTCCCGCACCTCGGGCAGCCCCTCGACCGCCCACACCCGGAACCCGGGCCGCCCGGCGCGCTCCTCGCCGCTCACGCCTCCCGCACCTCCTCGGCGAGGGCCAGCGCCTCGCGCGCCATGGCCGCGGTGGCGTCCAGGTCGGTCATCATCAGCGGCACGGCCCGGCAGCGGATGCCCGCCGCCTCGACCCGCTCGACCACGCCCGCGTCGACCGTGTCGACCAGCCAGCCGTCCAGCAGCCCCGAGCCGTAGTGCTCGGCGACCGCCGCGGCCGTGGACTCGACGCCGACCGCCGCCAGCACCTTGTCGGCCATCCCGCGCACCGGCGCGTCTCCGACGATGGGGGAGAGCCCCACCACCGGCACCCCGGCCTCGGCGATCGCCTCGCGGATGCCGGGCACGGCCAGGATGGTGCCGACCGAGACCACCGGGTTGGACGGCGGGAAGAGGATCACGTCGGCCTCGGCGATCGCCTCCAGCACCCCGGGCGCCGGCTTGGCCTGCTCCGCGCCGACCGGCACGATCGCCTCGGCCGGGACCGAGGCGCGCAGCCGCACCCAGTACTCCTGGAAGTGGACCGCCCGGCGCTCGCCGTCCAGCGTCACCGCGACGTGGGTCTCCACCCGGTCGTCGGACATCGGGACCAGCCGCACGCCCGGCTTCCACCGGTCGCACAGCGCCTCGGTGACCGCGCTCAGCGGGTAGCCCGCCTCCAGCATCTGGGTGCGGACGATGTGCGTGGCGAAGTCGCGGTCGCCGAGCCCGAACCAGTCGGGGCCCACCCCGTAGGCGTTGAGCTCCTCCTTGACGTGGAAGGTCTCGTCGGCCCTTCCCCAGCCCTGTTCCTCGTTGATGCCGCCGCCCAGGGTGTACATCACCGTGTCGAGGTCCGGGCAGACCTTCAGCCCGAAGAGGTGGATGTCGTCCCCGGTGTTGCCGATCACGGTGACGGTCGCGTCCGGCACGGCCGCCTTCAGACCGCGCAGGAACCGGGCACCGCCGATGCCGCCTGCCAGAACCACAATGCGCATGGGCCCAGTCTCGCAGGCCCGTCCGGACGGGCGGCAGGCGACCGGCGGGCGCCGCGGCGGCCGGGGCCGCGGCGCCGG
>NZ_LWCC02000065.1 GCF_001642695.1 Streptomyces chilikensis | reverse complement strand
CCCGCAGGGCGCGCCGCCGCCCCGCCGCCCCGCCGCCCCGGCCGTCACCGCCGCCACGCCCGCCGTGACGAGCCGCCCCGCCCTGTCCATCCGTCTCCCCTCGTCCGCCGCCCGGCCGGGCCCGACGAGGCCGGCCCGTGCTCCACCGGACTGGGGTCCACCCGGGCGACCGGTGTAGCTTGGGACGGAGCCAGACGTCGCTGCTGATGGCGGTCGGGCGGTTCACGCGGTGAGCGGCGGACCGGCCGAGGGAGAGAGGGCCTCCGACGGACTGCGCTGCGCGCGGGGGCAGCCCGCGCCCGCGGGGTACCCAGGTGCCCGCGGGCACCCGCATGCCCGGAACACGCCGTCGCGCAGACCAGCCGTACCCGACCTCGATCCATCATCGCCAACCGCGAGGAGCAGCACTTCATGACTGTCGACAACCGACAGGACTTCAAGGTCGCCGACCTTTCCCTGGCCGAGTTCGGCCGCAAGGAGATCAGCCTCGCCGAGCACGAGATGCCCG
>NZ_LWCC02000064.1 GCF_001642695.1 Streptomyces chilikensis | reverse complement strand
GTCCCGGCCGGCGCCGCGGGCGGGCCGCCGGCGCGGAACCCCTCCGCGCCGCGCGGGGTGCGCACGGCGGGGCCGGAACGGCCCACACTGGGTCGGGGACGCCCCCACAGGCAGGCCCGGGCGGGACGGGCCGGCGAGCCGTCGACCGCGAAGGAGTCCGGGCATGACGAAGACCCTCCACCACTGGATCGGCGGCAGGGCCGTCGAAGGCGCCTCCGGGACGTACGGACCGGTCACCGACCCCGCCACCGGAGCCGTCACCGCCCGGGTCGCCTTCGCCGGCCCCGCGGAGGTGGACGCCGCCGTGGCCGCGGCCAAGGAGGCGTCCACCGGCTGGGGCCGCTCCTCCCTGGCCACCCGCACCTCGGTCCTCTTCAGGTTCCGGGCCCTGGTCGACGCCCACCGCGACGAGCTGGCCCGGCTGATCACCGCCGAGCACGGCAAGGTCCACTCCGACGCCCTCGGCGAGGTCGCCCGCGGCCTGGAGATCGTCGACCTGGCCTGCGGCATCCCCGTCCAGCTCAAGGGCGAGCTGTCCACCGAGGTGGCGAGCCGGGTGGACGTGGCCGCCATCCGGCAGCCGCTGGGCGTGGTCGCCGGCATCACGCCGTTCAACTTCCCCGCCATGGTGCCGATGTGGATGTTCCCCATCGCCGTCGCCTGCGGCAACACCTTCGTGCTCAAGCCCTCGGAGAAGGATCCCTCGGCCTCGGTACGGCTCGCCGAACTGCTCGCCGAGGCCGGCCTGCCGGACGGCGTGTTCAACGTGGTGCACGGCGACAGGGCGGCCGTCGACCGGCTGCTGGAGCACCCGGACGTCCAGGCGGTGTCGTTCGTCGGCTCCACGCCCGTCGCCCGCCACATCCACACCACCGCCGCCGCGCACGGCAAGCGCGTCCAGGCGCTCGGCGGGGCCAAGAACCACATGCTGGTGCTGCCCGACGCGGACCTCGACGCCGCCGCCGACGCCGCGGTGTCCGCCGCCTACGGATCGGCGGGGGAACGGTGCATGGCGATCTCCGCGGTGGTCGCGGTCGGGGCGACCGGCGACGAGCTGGTGCGCAGGATCCGCGAGCGCGCCGAGAAGGTGGTGGTCGGCCCCGGCCACGACCCCGTCTCCGAGATGGGCCCGCTGATCACCCGCGCCCACCGCGACAAGGTCGCCTCCTACGTGCGGGGGGCCGCCGCCCAGGGGGCCGAGGTCGTCCTGGACGGCACCGGCCTCACCGTCGAGGGGTACGAGGACGGCCACTGGATCGGCATCTCCCTGCTCGACCGGGTGCCGGTCACCGCCGACGCCTACCGCGACGAGATCTTCGGCCCGGTGCTGTGCGTGCTGCGGGCCGAAACCTACGAGGAGGGCCTGGCGATCGTCAACGCCTCGCCCTTCGGCAACGGCGCGGCGGTCTTCACCCGGGACGGAGGGGCGGCGCGGCGCTTCCAGCTGGAGGTGGAGGCCGGGATGGTGGGCGTGAACGTCCCGATCCCGGTGCCGGTGGGGTACCACTCGTTCGGCGGGTGGAAGGACTCGCTCTTCGGCGACCACCACGTCTACGGCAACGACGGCACGCACTTCTACACCCGGGGCAAGGTCGTCACCACGCGCTGGCCGGACCCCGCCGACGCGCCGGCCGGCGTCGACCTCGGCTTCCCCCGCAACCACTGACCCCCGGCCCCGCCCCACCGCCCCGCGCGGGCGGACCGGTTCGCCCGCGCGGGGCATCCGCGGACCCGCCCGTTCCGTCCGCGGGCAGTCGTGCCGCCGGGGCGGTGGTGGTGGGGCGGGCGCGGGATCCACGTGCGTGCGCGGCGGTCCGGACCGGCCGCAGGAGGGCGCGTCCCGGCGGCCGGTCCGGACCGGCC
>NZ_LWCC02000063.1 GCF_001642695.1 Streptomyces chilikensis | reverse complement strand
GGTGCCCGACGACGCGCCGCCCGCCCCGGCGCCGGCCGCCGCACCGGCCGCCGCCCCTTCCGCACGCACCGCGGCGGCGCCGCCCACCGCGACCCCGGACCGAGCCACCGCCCCGGTGAGGAGCTGAACCCCGTGCCCCGCCTCAGCGTCATCGTCCCCGTCCACCGCGTGCAGGGCTTCCTCCGCGAATGCCTCGACTCCGTCCTGGCCCAGTCCTTCACCGACTGGCAGCTGATCGCCGTCGACGACCGCTCCCCCGACCGCAGCGGCGAGATCCTCGACGCCTACGCCGCCCGCGACCCCCGGATCACGGTCCTGCACCTGGAGGAGAACGCCGGCCTCGGCCCCGCCCGCAACGCCGCGCTCCCCCATGCCACCGGCGACCACCTCCTCTTCCTGGACAGCGACGACACCCTCACCCCCGGCGCCCTCCGGGCGATCGCCGACCGCCTCGACGAGACCGGCGACCCCGACGTCCTCGTCTTCGACTACGTCCGCGCCCACTGGTGGGGCGGCGTCCGCCGCAACGCGCTGGCCCACGTGCTGGCGCGGACCGGCGCCGCCCCCGGCGGCGTCTTCACGGCGGCCGAGCACCCGGAGATCCTGGAACTGCTGATGGTGGCCTGGAACAAGACCTACCGCCGCGACTTCGTGGAGCGGCACGGCTTCCGCTTCCCGCCCGGCTACTACGAGGACACCCCCTGGACCTTCCCGGTCCTGCTGACCGCCGGGCGGATCGCCGCCCTGGACCGCGTCTGCGTCGGCTACCGCCAGCGGCCCACCGGCTCGATCCTCTCCACCACCAGCCGCCGCCACTTCGACCTGCACGAGCAGTACCGCCGGGTGTTCTCGTACGTCGACGAGCATCCGGAACTCGCCCCCTGGAAGCCGTACCTGCACCGCAAGGCGGGCGAGCACTGCCTGGACGTGCTGGGCAAGCCGGACCGCCTCCCGCCCGCCGACAGGGCGGAGTTCTTCCGCGCGACCGCCCGGCTGCTGCGCGAGCACCGGCCGCCGGGCTCGGGGACCGGCTCCGCCCCGAAGGTGCTGCGGCTGCCCTACGCCGCCTACCTCCTGGGCCGGCGGGCGGCCGCCGTCCGCCGCCGCGCCGGCGGGCCGGCGGCCCGCCTCCGCACCGTCGCCGCCGAATGCGCGGGCCGGGCCTGGCAGTTCGCGCACCGGCGCCGCCCCTTGGACCGCGAGCTCGCGCTGTACTCGGCGTTCCACCACCGCGGCGTGCTCGGCGACCCGGCGGCGATCCACCGGGCGGCCCGGGAACTCGCCCCGCACATCCGCGGGGTGTGGGTGGTGCGCCCGGAACACGCCCACCAGGTCCCCGAGGGCGTCGAGCACGTCGCCCCCGGCTCGCGCCGCCACCTGGCGCTCCAGGCCCGCGCCGCCTGGTTCGTCAACGACGTCACCTGGCCCTGGATGCCGGTGAAACGGCCCGGCAGCGTGCACATCCAGACGCACCGCGGCACCCCGCTGAAGTACCAGGGCGCCGACCTGCGGACCAGGCCCGGCGCCCGGCAGGGACCGGACGTGCCGCGGATGCTGCGGCGGGCCGACCTCTGGGACTACAGCCTGGTCGCCAACCGGCACTCCGAGCGGGTCTGGGACCGCGCCTTCCCCTGCCACTTCACCTCGCTGCGCACCGGCAGCCCCCGCAACGACGTGCTGGTGCGCGGCGACACGGCCCGCGGCGCGGCCGCCCGGGCCCGCCTCGGCATCCCCGCCGGGCACACCGTGGTGCTGTACGCCCCGGCCCGCCGCGACCACGTGCGCGGCGGGCACGTGGAGCCGTTCGACCCGGCCCGCCTCGCCGCCGACCTCGGCCCCGGGCGGACCCTGGTGGTCCGCCTCCACCCCTCGCTCGCCGACGGCCCCGCCCGCGGTCTCGGTCTCGCCGAACTGCACCGGCGGGGCGTCCTCGTCGACGCGACCGACGAACCCCATGTGGAGGACCTGATGCTCGCCTCCGACGTCCTGGTCACCGACCACTCGTCGCTGATGTTCGACTACGCCAACCTCGACCGGCCGATCGTGGTGCACGCCGACGACCTGGCCGCGGTCGCGGCGAGCCGCGGCCTCTACCTCGACGTCACCGCCGAGCCGCCCGGCCGTGTGACGCGCACGTACGAGGAGCTGGCCGCGCTGTTCGCCTCGGACGCCTGGCGGGACGAGGAGTCGGCGCGGCTGCGCGCGCGGTTCCGCGCCGTCTACAACGAGTTCGACGACGGCCGGGCCGCCGAGCGGGTGGTGCGCACCCTGATGCTGGGCGAGCCGGTGCCGGCCGCCGCCGCACCGGCGGACCGCGCCGCCGCGGCCGCCCTGCCCGCCCCGGCCACCGGCCGCGACGACCTCCTCCAGCGGTCATGAGCGCCGCCGCCCCGCGCAGGACCCCGGCGAAAGTCCCGGCGAGGACCCCGGCGGGAACCGCGCCGCGGCCCTCGCCGCGCGCCGCCCTGCGTCCCCGCCGGAGCAGCGGCTGGGTGCTGCTGCTGGCCGCCTTCTTCGCCGTGCTCCAGCTCGCCGACGTCAGCGGCCGGGACACCCCCGACACCAAGAACTACCTGTCGTACACGCTCAGCCTGCTCGGCCAGGACAAGCGGGAGGCGGCGGGCATCACCATCGAGTACGCCTGCGCCGGACGGGCGTCCGCCGCCCGCCGTGCCCAGGGCGTCGACGTGGAGCGCTTCCACCGGGCCTCACCCGCCCGGGACGTCACCGCCAGGTGCCGCTCCGACCACTGGAGGACCGTCGAGGAGCGGCTGGAGGCGGGACAGACCGGGGGACACACCACGCCCTTCATGTCCGAGCGGTTCCAGCGCATCTTCGAGGTCCGGCCCGGCTACCCGGCCTTCCTGGTCCCGTTCGTCGGCCTGCTCGGCGTCAAGTGGGGCCTGTGGACGGCGGGCGTCGCCGTCACCTCCTCGTGCGGCGTCCTCGCCTTCCTGGTCCTGCGCACCCTGCGGGTCCGGCGCACCCTGGCGCTCACCGGGCAGGCGCTGTTCCACCTGCTGCCCTGCGGGGCGACGGCGATGCGGCCGATGACCGAGGGGCTGCTGCTCCTGCTCACCCTGTCCGCCCTGTGGGGCTGCGCCCTGGTGCTGCGCGGGCGCGGCTGGACGGGGACGGTGCTGGTCTCGCTGTCGCTGGCGGCGCTGTTCACCGTCAAGCACTCGCAGGCCCTCTTCCTCGCGCTGTGCCTGGCCGGGGCGGGCGTGGCCGTCGCGCTGCGCCGGCTGCGGCGCGGGCGCCCGATGGGGCGCGGGCTGGTCGCGGTGGCGGCGGCCTGCGCGTACGGGGCGCTCGCCACGGTGGTGGCCGCCTGGGCGCTGGACCACCCGACCGCCACCGACAGCGTGCAGGACCTGCTCACCGACCACTTCCAGCGGCCCGACCGGGCCGACCCCTGGCGGGAGTTCCTGCGCCTGGAACTGAACTTCTGGGTCGAGTGGACCCGCCGCCAGATGGTGGAGCCGCTGTTCGCCGGGGCGCTGGCCGCGGGCGCGTGGGGCGCGCTGCGGCGCCGTCCGGCGTTCGGGGTGTTCCTGCTCGCCGCGGCCTCGACGGGGCTGCTGACCCAGGCGGCGCACCCGGACATGAACATCTGGGGCGGCCGCCTGATCGTCCTGGCCTGGCTGCTGCCGGTGGCCGGCCTCCCGCTGCTGCTGGAACGCCTCACCACCCGCCAGGGCCCCTTCACCCCCACCAGCGTCCCCCTGCGC
>NZ_LWCC02000062.1 GCF_001642695.1 Streptomyces chilikensis | reverse complement strand
CCGCCCTGGACGTCCGCCTCACCGTCCGCGACGTCTTCCAGCACCCCACCCCCGCCCGACTCGCCGAACACATCGCGGCGCGCAGGACCGCGCCGGCCGGCAAGGCCCGGCCCGCTCTGCGTCGCCGCACCGAGACCGAACGGATGAGCTCATGAACGGATCTCCGTCCCCCGCCCCCGAGGACGTCGTCTGGGACCTGCCCGGTGACGCGCCGCACCGCATGTCGCTGCTGGTGCTGCCGCACGCCGGCGGCAACGCGCACGCCTACAGCGAGTGGCGCGAGCACCTGCCGGCCGATGTACGGCTGCTGATCGGCCAGTACCCGGGCCGCGGCGCCCGCTACTGCGAGGACCTGCCCGAGTCGGTCGACGACCTGGCCCTTCCGGTGGTCGGCGCGCTGCCCCCGGACACGGGCCCGCTGGTGGTGCTCGGGCACAGCATGGGTTCGCTGGTCGCCTTCGAGGTGACCCGCGCGCTGCAGGCCGCCGGCCGCGCTCCGGCCGGGCTGATCGCCTCGGCCTGCCGGGCGCCGGTGCTGCCCAACCAGTGCCCCGTGCACCCCGAGCGGCTCGACGACGACCAGCTCGTCGCCGCCATCAAGGAGCGGGGCGGCACCGACGACGGCATCCTCGACGACCCGGAGCTCCGCGAGATCGTCCTGCCGTCCATCCGCGCGGACTTCGCCATCGACGACGCCTACCGGTGCACCGCCCCGGGTGTGCGGCTGGACTGCCCGGTCGCGGTGTTCGGCGGGGACGCCGATCCGATCGTCCCGGTGGACATGCTCGGCGGCTGGTCCGCGGTCGCCGGCCACCCGGTGGCGCCGGAGGTGCTGCCCGGTGACCACTTCTACTTCCAGCAGGACCTGTCCGGCTTCTTCGCCCGCCTGAACCCGGCCCTCCAGGCCCTGCGCGACTCCGCGGCCGCCCCGGCCTGACCGGCCCGGCCCGCGGCCGGCCCCTCACTTCCGCCGAACCGACACGAGGAACCGTCATGACCACATTCGCCCAGAGCCCCGCCGCCACCGACATCGCCGCCGCCGGCATCGCCGTCACCCGGGAGCCCGGCAGGCCGGTCGTCGTCCGCACCCCGGACCTCGCCACCATGGAGGAGGCCGTCACCTGGCTCTCCGACCACCGCCCCGCCATCCGCGCCGAGCTGCACCGGTCCGGTGCGGTCATGCTGCGCGGGCTGCCGGTGACGGACGCGGAGTCGTTCGCCGCGGCACGTGACGCGCTGATCGCCGTGCGGGCCGGCTACAAGGAGAAGGCCACCCCGCGCACCGACTTCGGCGAGGGGGTTTTCTCCTCCACGGACCTGCCGGCCGCCCAGCCGATCCGCCTGCACAACGAGAACAGCTACACCCTCGACTTCCCCGGCGTGCTGCTCTTCGGCTGCGTGACCGCTCCGGAGACCGGCGGGGCGACCACCGTCGGCGACATGCGCCGGGCGCTCGCCCTGCTGCCCGAGGACCTGGCGGCCCGGTTCGCCGAGGCGGGCTGGCTCCTGGTGCGCAACTACTCCGACCTGGCGGGCATGCCCTGGCGCAAGGCGTTCTCCGCCGAGGAGCCGGCCGGCGCCGAGGCGTACTGCGACGCCAACGCCATCGGCTACGAGTGGCTGGACGAGGACACCCTGCGCACCCGTCAGCGCCGTTCCGCGATCATCACCCACCCGGTGACCGGTGAGCGGGCCTGGTTCAACCACTTCGCGTTCTGGAACGCGCGCAGCCTCGACGAGGACGTCCGCGAGGTCCTCACCGAGACCTTCGGGGAGGAGGGCCTGCCGTTCAACACCTACCTGGGGGACGGCTCCCCGCTCACCGACGCCGAGGTCGACGCGATCAACGACGTCTACCGGGCGGTCACCGTGCGGGAGAGCTGGCAGGCCGGCGACCTGATGCTCGTCGACAACATCCTCTGCGCGCACGGCCGGGAGTCGTTCACCGGCGACCGGAAGATCCTCGTCGCCATGGGCGAGCCGGTGGCCCTGTCCGACTGCTCCCCCACCACCGCCCCGTCCACCACCCCGTACGGAAAGTGAGCCCCGTCATGACCGCCGTCCTCCCCGAGCGTTCCGCCGTCGCCCTGGCGGACCCGGCCGCCCCGCGTCCCGAGCCCCACCCGGCCGGCTGCCCGTGCGGCGGGTGCGCCGCCGGCACCGGCGCCGCCGACCTGATGGCCCGGCTCGCCGCCGTCCCCGGCGGGCGCACCGCCGTCGTCGCCGACGGGCTGGAGCTCACCTTCGACGAACTACGCGCCGGGGCGGCCGTGTTCGCCGCCCGGCTGGCCGGGCTCGGCGTCGGGCCGGAGAGCGTGGTGGCGCTGTGCCTGCCGCGCGGTGCCGGCCTGGTCACGGCGATCGTCGGCACGCTCACCGCCGGCGCCGCCTACCTGCCGGTCGACCCGGCGCTGCCCGCCGAGCGCCGCGCCTACCTGCTGGAGGACTCCGGCGCGGACCTGGTGGTGACCGACGGCACCACGGAGCCGGCGACCACCGCCCGGACCGCGGCCCTGGCCGACCTCACCGCCGACCGGACGGACCGGACCGACCGGGCCGACCGGACCGACCGGGCCGGCCGGCCCGGATTCGCCCCGGTGCCGGTCACCGCGGACACCCTCGCCTACGTCATCTACACCTCCGGCTCCACCGGCCGCCCCAAGGGCGTGGAGATCGGCCGCGGCGCCGTCTCGCTGCTGCTGAGGGAGCTCGAGGAGGCCGGCGTCGCCGCGGGCGAGGGCCGCCGGGTCGGCTGGAACGCCTCCCCGTCGTTCGACGCGTCCGTGCAGCAGTGGGTGCGGCTGTGCCGCGGCGACACCCTCGTCATGATCGACGAGGAGACCCGCCGCGACCCGGCGCTGCTGGCCGCCTTCGTCGACGAGCAGGCCCTCACCGACCTCGACATCACCCCCTCGCACGCCGACCCTCTGCTCGGACTGCTCACCGCGGACGGCGGCCCCCGCCCGCTGACCCTGCTGGTCGGCGGCGAGGCGATCAGCCCGTCGCTGTGGGACCGGCTGGCCGCCGCCCACCGGTCCGGCCTGCTGCGCGCGGTCAACCTGTACGGCCCCACCGAGTGCACCGTCGACGCCACCGCCGCCTGGGTCGACGGACCGGGTGAACCTCACCTGGGAACCGTCCTGCCGGGACTGCGGATGCTGCTGCTGGACGAGAGGCTGGCCCCCGTCGGGCCCGGAGGGACCGGCGAACTCCACCTGGCGGGACCGCGGGTGGGCCGGGGCTACCGGCGCCGGCCGGCCCTGACCGCGGAGCGGTTCGTCGCCGACCCCTCGGGCGTCCCCGGCGCGCGCGTGTACCGCACCGGCGACCGCTGCCGGCTGCTCCCCGACGGCCGGCTGGTCTACCTCGGCCGCGCCGACGGCCAGGTCAAGGTGCGCGGCCACCGCGTCGAACTCCCGGAGATCGAGGCCGCCCTCACCCGCGCGGACGGCGTCGCCGAGGCCGCCGTGATCCTCGGCGAGGACGCCGGCGGGGAACCGGCCCTGATCGCCTACCACCGCGGCGGCGACGCGCGGGAGATGCGCGCCCGGCTGGCGCGGACGCTGCCGTCGTACATGGTGCCGTCCGCGTTCGTCGCCGTGGACCGGTTCGCGACGACGCCCAGCGGCAAGCTCGACCGGTCCGCGCTGCCCGCCCGCGTCCAGGCGCCGGCCGCCCCCCGGGCGGCCGCGGACGGCGACGGCGGCCCGCGCGGCCGCGCCGAGGAGCTGATCGCCCGGGTGTGGGGGCAGGTCCTGGGCGCCGGGTCGATCGGCCCGGACGACAACTTCTTCAAGCTCGGCGGCCACTCCCTGCTCGCCATCAAGCTGGTCTCCCGGGTGCGGGCCGAACTGTCCCTGGCGCTGCCGGTGAAGGCCGTGTACGCCCATCCGCGGCTGCGCGACCTGGCCGCCCACATCGAGGAGCTGACGGCCGCGCGGGATGCCTGACCTGCGCCCGCGCCGCCGGGCGGACCCCGTCACCGGTCCACCGACCCGCCCGCCCCCGCCACCCCTGAGGAGCAGCAACCGTGATCCCCCTGTCCTACGCCCAGCGCCGGCTGTGGTTCCTGAACCGCCTGGAGGGCGCGTCGCCGGCCTACAACGCCCCCGTCGTGCTCCGCCTCGCCGCCGTCCCCGACCGGGAGGCGCTCGAGGCCGCGGTGCGGGACGTCGTGGAACGCCACGAGGTCCTGCGCACCGTCTACCCCGCCCAGGACGCGGAGCCCTACCAGCGGATCGTCGACGACCCGGACGTACGGCTGGAGGCCGGGCGCTGCGCACCGGGCGACGACCTGGAGGCGGCGGTCACCGCCTTCGTCCGCACCCCTCTCGACGTCACCGTCGAACTTCCGCTGCGGGCACGGTTGTTCACCGGTCCGGACGACACCGCCGTGCTGGTGCTGCTGATCCACCACATCGCCACCGACGGCTGGTCCGTCGGCTGCCTCCTCACCGACCTCGACACCGCCTACCGGGCCCGGCTCAGGGGCCGGGCCCCCGGATGGGAGCCGCTGCCCGTCCAGTACGCGGACTACGCGCTGTGGCAGCGGGACATGCTCGGCGACCCCGCGGACCCCGGCAGCACCGCCCACCAGCAGCTCGCCCACTGGCGCGAGGCCCTGGCGGGCATCCCCGCCGAGACCCGGCTGCCCGCCGACCGGCCCCGCCCCGCCGAACCGGGCGACCGGGGCGCGGTGGTCACCGCGGAGCTCGACGCCGCCGCCCACAAGGCGCTCACCGGTGTCGCCCGCGCCCACCGGGCGACCTTCTTCATGGCCTCCCGGGCCGCCCTGTCGCTCGCCCTGCGGGCGGCGGGCGCCGGGGACGACGTGGTGGTGGGCGCGCCGGTGGCCGGCCGGCCCGAGGAGGACCTGCACGATCTGGTCGGCTTCTTCGTCAACTCCCTCGCCCTGCGGGCCGACCTGTCCGGCGACCCCACCCTGGGCGAGGTCCTCGCCCAGGTACGCGAACGCGACCTGGCCGCGTTCGCCCACGAGGACCTGCCCTTCGACCTGCTGGTGGAGGACCTCAACCCCGAACGGTCCTTCGGCCGGCACCCCTTCTTCCAGGTGACGCTCGCCGCGCAGACCGCGCGGGACGCCACCGTCCGCCTGGGCGGCATACCCGCCGTCCTCGACGGGGCCGACCTGGCCACCGCCAAGTTCGACCTCGCCTTCAGCTGCGCCGAGAAGCACCGCCCCGACGGCGAACCCGACGGGGTCGCGCTCGGCCTGCAGTACGCCACCGACCTGTACGACGAGGACACCGCGCGCCTCCTGCTCACCCTCTTCCGGCGCGCCCTCGCCGTCCTCGCCGGACGGCCGGCCGACACCCCCCTCAGCCGGGTGGAGCTGCTCACCGGGGAGGAGCGCCGGGAACTCGACCGCCGGTACCGGGCGCTCGACCGCGCGGAACGGCGGAACACCGCCGGTCAGGACGGGCCGCACGACGGCGTGCCGGCCACCGGCGGTCCGGCGGCCGACCCCCGCGAGGAGATCCTGCGAGGCCTGTTCGCGGAGGTCCTCCAGCGGGACGGGGCCGGGCCGGACGACAACTTCTTCAAGCTCGGCGGGCACTCCCTGCTCGCCGGAAAGCTCACCAACCGCATCCGCGGCGCGCTCGGCCTGCACGCCGCCATCCGCGACGTCTTCCTCGCCCCCACCCCCCGGCGGCTGCTGCGCCGCCTGGGCGAACGCGCCGACGGACCCGCCCGCCCGCCGCTGCGGCCCGTCCCGCCGGAGCGCCGGCCGGCCCGGATCCCGCTGTCCGCCGCCCAGCGGCGCCTGTGGTTCGTCGGCCGGCTCGAGGGCCCCGGCGCCACCTACAACATCCCGGTGGTGACCCGGCTGCGCCGACCCGTCGACCCGGCCGCGTTCGCCGACGCGCTCGCCGACGTCGCCGCCCGCCACGAGGTGCTGCGCACCGTGTACCGGTCCGAGGACGGCGAGCCCTGGCAGGAGGTCCTGGAACACGCCGCTCCCCAACTCACCCTGGTCCGCGCCGAGAACCCCGAGATGCTGGAGGCGGCCGTCGACGCGGCCGCCGGGCACGTCTTCGACCTGGCCCACGAGATCCCGCTGCGGGCCTGGCTGATCGAGGAGGGCGACGGAGGTCAGGTGATGGTGCTGCTCCTGCACCACATCGCCGGCGACGGCTGGTCCACCGGCTGCCTCCTCACCGACCTCGACACCGCCTACCGGGCCCGGCTCCGGGGCCGGGCCCCCGACTGGACGCCGCTGCCCGTCCAGTACGCCGACTACACCCTGTGGCAGCGGACCCTCCTTGACGGCGGGGACGGCGGGGACGGCGGGAGCGGGATCGCCGGGGAGCAGCTCGCCCACTGGCGCGACACCCTGCGGGGGATGCCGCCGCTGCTGGCGCTGCCCACCGACCGGCCGCGCCCCGCGGAGAGCGACGGGGCCGGCGCCCTCACCCGGTTCACCGTGGGCGCCGCCACCCACCGGGCGCTGCTGCGCCGCGCCCGGGACTGCGGCGCCACCCTGTTCATGGTGGTGCAGGCCGCCCTCGCCGCCGTCCTGACCCGGCACGGCGCGGGCCCGGACGTCGCGATCGGCACCACCGTCGCCGGGCGCGGCGACGACGCCCTGCATCCGCTCGTCGGCTTCTTCGTCAACACGCTGGTGCTGCGCACCGACACCTCCGGCGACCCGGCCTACGCCGAGCTGGTGCGGCGGGTCCGGGAGGCGGGGCTGGCCGCGTACAGCCACCAGGAGCTGCCCTTCGACCGGCTCGTGGAGCACCTCAGCCCGCACCGGTCCGCCGCCCACGCCCCGCTGGTGCAGGTGATGCTCCAGGTGCACGCGGCGCCCGCCGGGCCGGCCGCCCCGTCCGCCCTGGACGGCGAGCCGGTCGCCTTCCGCGCCGGCGGCGCCAAGTGCGACCTCACCTTCGCGCTCACCGAGCGGACCGGCCCGGACGGGGCGCCCGCCGGACTCCAGGGCGTCCTGGAGTACGCGACCGCGATCTACGACGAGGAGACCGCGCGCCTGCTGGCCCGGCGGCTCGCCGAGACCCTCGACGCGCTCGCCGCCGACCCCGCCGCGCCGATCTCCGAGCTCGCGTACGGCCCGCCGGCCCCGGCCGGCCGGGAGACCGTCCTGGACGGGCGGGGGCGGCCCGCCGCGGTGCGGGTGCCCGGCGAGGTCCACGAGCCGGCCCCGGGCGGCGGCCTGCGTCCCACCGGCCGGCGCGCGTTCGCCGCACCGGACGGCACCCTGCGCCCGGTGGCCGTCCTCACCGCGGCCGGCTACCCGGTGGAGCCCGGCCGGATCGAGGAGGTGCTGCTGCGCCATCCCGCCGTGACGGGCGCGGCCGTCGCCGTCCGCGACGACCGGCTGTACGCGTACGTCACCTGCCCGTCCGGCGGCGTGAACGGGCAGGAGCTGCGCGGCTGGGCCGCCGACCGGCTGCCCGAGTACCTGGCCCCCGCCCGGGTGGTCGAGGTGACGCGGCTGCCCGCTCCGGGCGAGCACGGCCACGCCCCCGAGGAGGGGGACGCGCCGCGGCCGGCGGCCCCGGACGACCGGGAGGAACGCCTGCTGGACGTCTTCCGCGAGATCCTCGGCGGCCGGGAGGTGGGCCGGGAGGACAACTTCTTCAAGTCCGGGGGCCACTCCCTGCTGGCGGTGCGGCTGCTCAACCGGATCCGGGCCGAGTTCGGCCAGGACCTCACCCTGCAGGACGTGTTCCGCAACCCGACCGCGGTGGCCCTGGCCCGCCGCATGACGGGCGGCGGCGGGAGTCCGGCGGCGACCGCGCTGCGGCGGCGCACCCGGGCGGGCGCGCGCGCCGCCTCCCTGTGACGCACCGGCAGCGGCAGCTGCGGGCGGCCCGTTCCTGCCGCCCGCAGCTGCCGCGCGCAC
>NZ_LWCC02000061.1 GCF_001642695.1 Streptomyces chilikensis | reverse complement strand
AAGGCTGAGCTGTGATGGGGAAGCTCCTTATGGAGCGAAGTCTTTGATTCCCCGCTGCCAAGAAAAGCTTCTAGCGAGATAAAAGGTGCCTGTACCGCAAACCGACACAGGTAGGCGAGGAGAGAATCCTAAGGTGTGCGAGAGAACTCTGGTTAAGGAACTCGGCAAAATGACCCCGTAACTTCGGGAGAAGGGGTGCTTTCTTAACGGAAAGCCGCAGTGAATAGGCCCAAGCGACTGTTTAGCAAAAACACAGCTCTCTGCGAAGCCGTAAGGCGAAGTATAGGGGGTGACACCTGCCCGGTGCTGGAAGGTTAAGGAGAGGGGTTAGCGTAAGCGAAGCTCTGAACTGAAGCCCCAGTAAACGGCGGCCGTAACTATAACGGTCCTAAGGTAGCGAAATTCCTTGTCGGGTAAGTTCCGACCCGCACGAAAGGTGTAACGATTTGGGCACTGTCTCAACCAGAGACTCGGTGAAATTATAGTACCTGTGAAGATGCAGGTTACCCGCGACAGGACGGAAAGACCCCGTGGAGCTTTACTGTAGCCTGATATTGAATTTTGGTACAGTTTGTACAGGATAGGCGGGAGCCATTGAAACCGGAGCGCTAGCTTCGGTGGAGGCGCTGGTGGGATACCGCCCTGACTGTATTGAAATTCTAACCTACGGGTCTTATCGACCCGGGAGACAGTGTCAGGTGGGCAGTTTGACTGGGGCGGTCGCCTCCTAAAGTGTAACGGAGGCGCCCAAAGGTTCCCTCAGAATGGTTGGAAATCATTCGTAGAGTGCAAAGGCATAAGGGAGCTTGACTGCGAGACCTACAAGTCGAGCAGGGACGAAAGTCGGGCTTAGTGATCCGGTGGTTCCGCATGGAAGGGCCATCGCTCAACGGATAAAAGCTACCCCGGGGATAACAGGCTTATCTCCCCCAAGAGTCCACATCGACGGGGAGGTTTGGCACCTCGATGTCGGCTCATCGCATCCTGGGGCTGTAGTCGGTCCCAAGGGTTGGGCTGTTCGCCCATTAAAGCGGTACGCGAGCTGGGTTCAGAACGTCGTGAGACAGTTCGGTCCCTATCCGTCGTGGGCGTAGGAAATTTGAGAGGAGCTGTCCTTAGTACGAGAGGACCGGGATGGACGCACCGCTGGTGTACCAGTTGTTCTGCCAAGGGCATAGCTGGGTAGCTATGTGCGGAAGGGATAAGTGCTGAAAGCATCTAAGCATGAAGCCCCCCTCAAGATGAGATTTCCCATAGCGTAAGCTAGTAAGATCCCTGAAAGATGATCAGGTTGATAGGTTCGAGGTGGAAGCATGGTGACATGTGGAGCTGACGAATACTAATAGATCGAGGACTTAACCATATAATATGTAGCAATGTTATCTAGTTTTGAA
>NZ_LWCC02000060.1 GCF_001642695.1 Streptomyces chilikensis | reverse complement strand
GCCGAAGACCACCGCACGGTGATCGAACTGGGTGCGGCTCGACACCAGGGACCAGCCCACGTCCACCGGCGAGACCTCACCCGTGGCCAGCGGCAGCAGCCGCTCCGCCTGTCCCGCCAGGGCCTCCGGTGACTTCGCCGACAGCACCCACGGCACTGCGGGGAGCGCAGTCTCCGGCTGCTCCGTCCCGGCGACCGGTTCGGGCTCGGCCGATTCGAGGATGACGTGCGCGTTGGTGCCGCTGATGCCGAATGAGGACACGCCCGCTCGGCGCGGGCGATCACCGGTCTCCGGCCACTCCCGCGCCTCCGTGAGCAGTGCGACTGCTCCTGCGGACCAGTCCACCTTCGTCGACGGCTGGGCGGCGTGGAGGGTGGGCGGCAGGACTCCGTGGCGCATCGCCATGACCATCTTGATGATCCCGGCGACGCCGGCGGCGGCCTGGGTGTGCCCCAGGTTCGACTTGATCGAGCCCAGCCACAGCGGCCGCCCGTCCTCCGGCCGCTCCTGGCCGTACGTGGCCAGCAGCGCCTGCGCCTCGATCGGATCGCCCAGCGTCGTGCCCGTGCCGTGGGCCTCCACGGCGTCCACGTCCGCACCGGTCAGACCGGCTCCCGCCAGCG
>NZ_LWCC02000006.1 GCF_001642695.1 Streptomyces chilikensis | reverse complement strand
CCGCCGCTCAGTAGCGGTAGTGGTCCGGCTTGAAGGGGCCTTCGACCTCGACGCCGATGTAGGCGGCCTGCTCGGGGCGGAGCTTGGTCAGCTTCACGCCGAGCGCGTCCAGGTGGAGGGCGGCGACCTTCTCGTCCAGGTGCTTGGGAAGCACGTAGACGCCGATCGGATACGCGTCGGGCTTGGTGAACAGCTCGATCTGGGCCAGGGTCTGGTCCGCGAACGAGTTGGACATCACGAACGACGGGTGGCCGGTGGCGTTGCCCAGGTTCAGCAGGCGGCCCTCGGACAGCACGATGATCTTCTTGCCGTCGGGGAAGGTCCAGGTGTGGACCTGCGGCTTGACCTCGTCCTTGACGATGCCGGGAACCTTGGCCAGGCCGGCCATGTCGATCTCGTTGTCGAAGTGGCCGATGTTCCCCACGATGGCCTGGTGCTTCATCCTGGCCATGTCGGAGGCCATGATGATGTCCTTGTTGCCGGTCGTGGTGATGAAGATGTCCGCCGTCTCCACGACCTCGTCGAGCGTGGTGACCTGGTAGCCGTCCATCGCCGCCTGCAGGGCGCAGATCGGGTCGATCTCGGTGACGATCACCCGGGCGCCCTGGCCCCGCAGCGACTCCGCGCAGCCCTTGCCGACGTCACCGTAGCCGCAGACCACGGCCGTCTTGCCGCCGATCAGGGTGTCGGTGGCGCGGTTGATGCCGTCGATCAGGGAGTGGCGGCAGCCGTACTTGTTGTCGAACTTCGACTTCGTCACGGCGTCGTTGACGTTGATCGCCGGGAAGAGCAGGACGCCGTCGCGCTGCATCTCGTAGAGGCGGTGGACGCCGGTGGTGGTCTCCTCGGTGACGCCGCGGATCTCCGACGCCAGGTGGGTCCACTTCTGCGAGCCCTCGCCGATGGTGCGGTGCAGCAGGCGCAGGATCTCCAGGTGCTCCTCGGACTCCGCGGTCTCCAGCGCGGGGACCTCGCCGGCCTTCTCGTACTCCACGCCCTTGTGGACCAGGAGGGTGGCGTCACCGCCGTCGTCGAGGATCATGTTCGGGCCGCCGGTGGGGCTGTCCGGCCAGGTCAGCGCCTGCTCGGTGCACCACCAGTACTCCTGAAGCGTCTCGCCCTTCCAGGCGAAGACCGGCCCATGATCGCCGGCGCCGCCATGGCCTTCTCCTCGGTCTTCGTCGTCGGCAACAGCCTGCGCCTGCGCGGCTTCAAGACCGCCGACCGCTGAAGGCGCCAACGAGGAGAAGGAGGCCACCGTGGTCGAACCGCACACTCCCCAGGACGTCATTCTCCGGCGCCTCCGCCGGATCGAGGGTCAGGTAAGAGGGTTGCAGCGCATGGTCGAGAAGGGGACCTACTGCATCGACGTCCTGACCCAGGTAGCCGCCACCAATGCCGCGCTCCAGTCCTGTGCGGTGGCCCTTCTGGACGAGCACCTCAACAGCTGCGTCACGGAGGCCATCGTGAAAGGCGACGAGCAGGCCAGAACAAAGGTCAGCGAGGCGTCCAGAGCCATCGCCCGGCTCGTCCGGGCGTGATGGCCGAGCTTCCGGGCCCGGGCGGTCGAACCGCCCGGGCCCGGACCTGTTCAGCCTCCCTCACCCGAGCGGCAGTCAGCGCTCAGCCTGAGGCTGAGGCGCAGACACAGGCCGAGCACCTGACGCAGCAGCACCAGCTCGGCTCCTCCCAAGTCGGTTCCGCAGACCTTCGCGCACGGGTTCTTCGGGGTTCCGACGGCGATTTCCCTGCTGAACGAGAACATGCATCCAACATACCCCCTCCCCGTATGCTGGATTCCTGTGCGGCCGCACATCAGTGACAAGGGGTGCCATACGATGTGAGGCACCTCGGCGACGGGGAGGAAGAGGGGGAAGGGTGCGACGGCTGGGTGACCTCGAAGCCGAAATAATGGACCGGCTCTGGCGCTGGGACCGGCCGGCCACGGTCCGGGAGATCGTCGACGACATCAATCGCATACGGCCTGTCGCCTATACGACCGTGATGACAGTCGCGGACGTTCTCCACCGCAAGGGCCTCCTCCGACGCGAGAAGTCCGGACGAGCCTGGCTCTATGAACCCGAGCGCAGCCGTGAGGAGTACACCGCGGCCCTCATGCAGGACGCGCTCGGCAACACCGAGGACCGGCAGGCGGCGTTGCAGCGCTTCGTGGAGCACATGCCACCTGACGACGTGTCCGCACTGGCTGCCGCGTTGCGCGCGGCGGGTCAGATTCCGGGCAGCGACGAGGAACCCGGAGCGCTTTCGTGACCGATTCCTTGGGACATGTGCGTGAATTATTCTTGGTCAACCATCACGCGCTGCCGCCTCTCACCGTCGCGATCGCGGTCGGGGCCCTGCTGCCGAAAGCGCTCGCCAGCAGTCATTGGGCGCACCGAACACCTAGGACGGCTCTCGTGGTGTGGAGTGTGCTCGCGCTGTCCCTCATCACTTCCCTGTCCCTCGCGTTCCTGCAACTGCTCCTTCCCGCAGCTGACAGCCACCAGTTATCCCGCTTCGTCGAGTCCTGTATTTTCTTCGACGGAGCCGATTGCCCCCCTCTGCCCTTGAACAGCCCGGCCGACGCGGGCATCCGTGTATGGGCGGCCTTTGCGGCAGCAGCCGTCGCGCCCGTCGCTTTCACCGCTGTTCTCGTACGCGAGTTTCTGAGCGCCAAGCGCCGTCGCGCACGTCACGGCGAACTGTTGCGTCTGGTCGGCAGCAGGCAGCCGGAGTTGCGTGCCACAGTGCTGCAGCATGACGCCCCGGCCGTGTACTGCCTGCCTGGACGCGCTCCCCAGGTCGTGGTCAGCTCCGGCGCCCTCCGGGTTCTGACCGAACAGCAACTGGCAGCGGTGCTGGAGCATGAGCGGGCGCACATCGCGGGTCGTCACCATCTGCTGATAGCCGCAGCCGCCGCCTTCGGTACCGCTTTCCCCGGGTTGCCGCTGGCCCACCTCGTCCGCACGGAAGTACCGCTACTGCTGGAGATGACAGCCGACGACCGGGCGCTACGCCGGTGTTCGCGGGGCACCCTTGCCACCGCCCTGTACGTGGTGGCGTCCGGGCAGGCTCCCCACAGCGCCGTCGCGGCAGGCGGGCCGTCGGCGGTGTTGCGCGTGCGACGCATCCTCACGCCGCACGCCACGAGTTCTCCGGCTTCGTGGAGAGCGTTCGCGGCATTTCCCGCAGCGGCCGCCCTGACTCTGTTCGTCATGGCTTGTTGCTCCGTCCCCGGTATCACCGATTGGCCAAGTAAGTAGAGGAGCATCCCTCCAGCCGTGAGAGCGACTCGACGCTATCGTTGGGCGCGAAGAACACGAGGAACGCCCAGGGAGGTACAGACCTGAGGCACATGGTTGAAGTGCGGCCCGCCGCGGTCACCGAGGCGGCCGCCATATCCCGACTGCTCGCCACCGTGATACGCGAGAGCTATACCGGAATTCTCGAATCAAGCATCATCGAACGCCTGGTGGGCACAAATTGCTCACTCACCCGCATCAGCGCAGAAATAGGGGTTCCCGGTGGCGCACCAAGCTGGCTCGGCTGGCTGGTGGCCGCCGATGCGGGCGGCCAGGTCGTCGGTGCGGCGGCAGGAGGCGTACCCTCGCCGGGCGAGGGCGAGTTGTACGTGTTGTGCGCGGCACCGGATCGCCGCCGCCACGGGGTCGGCAGTGCGCTGCTGTCGGCCCTCACCGAGCGCATGCGAAGAAACGACGCCCAACGCCAGTCGGTCAGTCTGCCGTCCGCGGCCGACCCCTCGTTGCCGTTCTACACGGCTCATGGCTTCGCGGGTGAAGGGCAGCGATTGAGCCGAAGGATGTGAGGGTCGCCTTCCCGGAAGACATCTCCGTCTTTCCGCGATCGCTCATCGTCGGGCTTCCCGTGACCGGTTCCGCCGGAGCGGGTCCGTTCACATCGCCGGCTTTCACCGCGCGCGGCACTCATGCGTCCGACGCCCCTTGGCGTGGACGCGCGTTGGCGTGAACGCGCATACGCGACCGCTGGCCCGGTGCAAAGGTTTCCGGCCACGATGGTGCTGCGGCGTGGTCCTGGAGCACGGGCCCACCCGGACGGCGAGGACCGGTCGAGCCACCTGGAGGAGCGATGCACACACGGACCGACATACCGGTGACGCCTGCTCCCGGCTTGGCCCCGCCCTCCCGGTTCACCACCGCTTCCCCCGCCCTGGGCTCCTGGCTTCCCGGTCTCGAGTCCCTCGCCCCCCACACCGAGGAACATCTGTGGTTGCACGGCGCCCTGCTGGGTCCCTTCAGCGGTGACATCGTGGAGTACCTGGCCCTGGCCAGGACCACCGGTGGCCCCGTGCTCGACCTGGGCTCGGGAGCCGGGCGACTCACCGTCCCGTTCGCCCGCCACGGCTTCACCGTCGAGGCGGTGGACCGGGATGCCCCAAGCCTGGCCAGGTTGCACGACTGGGCCGATCGCATCGGCCCGCACGTGCGCAGTCGGATCACCACCACCCATGCCGACCTCGTCCATCTGCGTCTGCGGCGGCGTTACCGGCTCATCCTGCTCGCAGGTGCGATGATCGCGGCGATTCCCCCGCACTCCCGGCCCGGGATGCTTCGCGAGATCGCCGCCCACCTGGGCGCGGACGGAGCGCTTGCCCTGGATTACACGGCTCACGACGCGGCGGGGCTCGCCGAAGACCCGCACCGCGCCTGGGCTTTCCAGGTGCCGCGGTTCGACGGAATCACGGAGTGGGTCGTGGCTCGCCAGCTCTTCGACCTCGCCACCATGAGCGAGCAGGTCACCTACTTCATCGAGCGCTCGGGGAAGACCCGGGTCCGTAGGTCGATCGTGACCACCGACAAGTGGATCGTGAACCAGGAAGACCTGCTCCAGGAACTACGGGCCGCCGGCCTGCGCGTCACCGACCAGCGGCAGCAGCGGCTCGACGAACGCACGCGGAGCGTCCTCCTGGTATGCCACCCTACCGAGTGACGCCCGTCACATTACTAAGATGATTCGGAGTTCCCCGGCATCACCTGTGACAAGGTGTGATCGGGGCATTCCGAAGAATTACGAGGGGGGTCGCTTCGCAGTGGTCTACGGCAGTGGCAGAACGGGAACCCAGTCCCCTGACCTGGCTCTCGCCTTCTACCGGAGACTGCGGGCACGAGGGGCGTCGAGCTTCCGAGAAGTCGCATCCGAAATGGACTTGTCGGAAGATGAACGCGATCGATGTCGCGACGACCTGCTCAGCCTCGGTCTCGTCGTCCCGACGGGACGGATCCACGACAACCGCCTCGAACTGGACGCGGGCAAGGCGTCGGAAGCGGAAACCGACGCGGTCACCGTCATCGCCCCTGAGATCGCCCTGATCAGACTGCTGGAGCGGGAGCGCACCCGGCTGCGCAACCACCTCGACCAGGCCGACCAGGCACACCACACGCTGCAGACACTGGCCGGCAATTTCCTGCGCGCCGAGACGCTGGCTCAGGCAGCCGGCGTCGAGGTCGAAGTCATCAGCGACTACCGCCGCATCCAGCAGGTACTCGAAGACATCACGGACACCGTGCAGCACCGCCTCGCCTCGATGCATCCGATCGCACGTGGCAGGGAGATCCCCGAGCGAGCGCTGGACCGCGATCGGCGGCAGATCGAGAACGGCGTTCAGGTCCGCTCCATCTTCAACCAACGCCTGACGTCGGTCCCCGAAGACGCCGAACACCTGAGGATGAAGGCGAAACTAGGCGTCGAGGTACGCCTCTCCCCAGTGGTTCCCATGAATATGATCATTGCCGACGAGCAGTTCGCTCTCCTCCCGGTCGATCCCGACGACGGCTCAGCGGGAGCCATCCTGGCCCGCGGCCCCGCTCTCGTACGTTCCTACTTGACGCTGTTCGAGCACTGCTGGCACACCGCGATGCCGTACGGCGAGCAGATTCAGCCCGCACGAGGTGGCGACGGGCTCACGGAGCAGCAGCGTGCGGCCCTGCGCATGCTCGCCTCGGGCATGAAGGACGAGAAAGTCGCCCGCAACCTTGGCGTCTCCCTGCGCACCGTCAGCAGGATGATCTCCGAGTTGATGCAGGAACTGGGCGCGTCCAGCCGCTTCGAAGCGGGAGTGCGTGCCACCCGGCTGGGCTGGCTCGACTGACCGCCCGCACGCGGTTTCCCGGAGGGGCGCCTCCTGCTCCCTGCTGCCTGATGTGGACTAGAGGTACGATTCATTCAAACTTTTGGTCTCACCAGGCGGCGGAGAGATGACACGCGAAGCAGTGACAAACGGGCGCGAGGCAGCGATCCAGCAGCTCCGCGATGTCGGCCTGCGCGTAACGAGCCCACGCCTGGAGGTGCTGCAGGTGTTGGCGGCCGGCGGACATCTCGACGTGGAGGACTTGACCGCCGCGGCCCGGGAACGCCTGGGGACGCTCACTTCCCAAGCCGTCTACGAAATGCTGCGGCATTTCCTGGAAACCGGCCTGGTGACCAAATTCGAGCGCCCTGGGCGGCCGGCCGTTTTCGAACTCTCGGGTCAGCCGCACCAGCATGCGCTGTGCGTCAACTGCGGACGCGTGGAGAATGTCGCCCACAAGGCGCCGGTTCTTCCCGGGAACCACCTGAGGGACTGGCAGGTAAAGGACGCCGACATTGTCTTCAAGGGACTGTGCCCCGACTGTCGATCCACCTCAGAATCCGTTGGATAGTGCGGGGGGACGCCTGAAAGGGCCCCGGTGAGCCACTACGCGCGGCTCACCGGGGCCCTTTCTTCGGATCCCGCTACACGGCAAGGGAGGGGGTCGGCCAGTTGTTGTCCTCCGCCCCGGTCGGGACGACCGGCCAGTTGTTGTCCTCCGCCCCGGTCGGGACGACCGGCCAGTTGTTGTCCTCCGCCCCGGTCGGGACAGCCGGCCAGTTGTTGTCCGCTCTGTCGACCACCACCTGCCGCGAGACGGGGTCCTCGCCCAGCAGGGCGGTCACCGCCGCACCCCCTGCGACGCCCGTACAGAGAATCACGGCGAGGGCGAACTGGCGAGCAATGCGAGATCCGGCGGAGCGCACAGACGCAGACACTTTTCCTCCAGGATGCGAATGGAAATCTTCACCTCCGGGGCCCGTGCCGCCGGGCTCCCCTTGAAGGCATTTCCATCATCACTCACCCGCGATGAGGAATCCATGGTTCCACAAGTCGTGGATATGTCATGGCGTGGATGTGTCATTGCCTCCGCAGGGAAAGTAGCGAATTAAACCATCCGCAGGGGTCCCTTCGGTCAACCGGAAAAAATTCGGCCAAGCCCCAACTCGGGGATTGATCAAGTTTCCTGTGCGCAGGGTTGTCGGTGACGCCTGGGACGGGAGTGCTCGTTCGGGCCGGCAGCGGATCACCCGGGTGGTCATGGCGAAGGTCACGCCTTTGATGCGATGCAGGGCCTCCACCGTCCAGCGGCCGTGGATTGCGGTGGCGAGTTCGGCCGAGGTGGTCCGGTGGGCGTCGAGGCCGGTGACGGCGTAGACGATCTCGCGGCTCTCGCTTCGGCCGGTGGGCCGGCAGCGGTGGGCGCGGACGGCCGGGCGGGCCTGGTGGCGAGCTGCCGGCGCGCGGTCGGCCGATCGACCTTGATCACGGAGATGTGGTGGGCGTTCTCGGCCTCGGCCGGCCGGGTGACGTTCGCATGGACCGGGCGCACTGCGCCGAACGCCGAAGGTGACGAGGGTTCCGTCCAGGTCCAGTGGCTCGGACAGGCGCTGGAAGTGCGCGGTCCCGTTCGTCTTCGCGCCGGCCTCTGCCTGAGCGAGGGCCACGGCCCGGTGGCAGTGACCGCGGAGAGCAGATGCCTGCGGAGCCGGACGGACGGGCTGGTTCTTTCGACGACTTGCCGTTGACGGCCACGAGCACACGGCCGGCCGTGGTCCGCGAGGGTGAGCGGCGCCATCCGAGTGGACGACACCGGACCTCGACGGCCGTCACTGCGGCGTCCGGAGCCCGATCCGCCCGTTCGGCGATCCCAGCGACTCGGCCGGTGTCCAGGAGCCCAGCTTCACCAACACGGCGGGGAGGGGAAGACGCCACGGCAGGCACGGGCCACCTCGTGATCGTCGAGCTTCGACATCCCCATGATCACGAAGCCCGTGCCTGCCCTGCCATGACCTCGATCGGCCCTGTCCGGAACAACCGCGCGACTCCGGAACCCAATCACGCCTGGCCTCAGTCCAGCACCTTTTGGGGCTAGCCATACTTTTGGTCGCACCAAAGGAAATGTTACGCTGGCACTGCGGCCCTTTCATTCCTCCAGGAGGAAGAGGCCGCCGGGGCAGGGGCGTGCCGCCGCCTCTGCCCCACCCTCGCGGCCATGGTCTCCAGCGCACGCTCGTACACCTCAAGCGTCCGCTGCGCCGCCGCATGCCAGCTCATCCTCTGAGCATGCTGCGCGGCCGCCACGCCCATTCCTGCCGCCGACGCAGGATGCTGCGCGAACCACAACAGCCTGCACGCGTAGTCGTTCGGCTCATGTCCGTTGATGAGCAGTCCGGTTTCCCCGTCCCGCACCACCGTCGGCAGTCCACCGACGGCCGCGGCCAGCACCGGCGTGCCGCATGCCTGCGCTTCCAGGGCAACCAGACCGAAGGACTCACTGCGCGAGGGCACCACCAGCACGTCGGCCGCCCGGTACCAGTCCGCCAGTTCTCTTTGTGGAACCGCCCGCTCGAAGCGCATCACGTCCAGCAGACCCAGCCGGGCGGAAAGTTCCCGCAGTTCACCGGGAACCCGCGTTCCCGAACCGCTGAGCCCTCCGATGACGGGTACGAGCAGCCGTCGGCGCAGCTCAGGTGATGCCCGCAGCAGTTCCGCCATTGCACGGACCAGGACGTCCGGGCCCTTGAGGGGCTGGATACGGCCGGCGAAGAGCGGAACGTACGCCTCCTGAGGCAGGCCCAGCCGGGCACGCGCCGCCCTCCTGCCGTCGGCGGGGTGGAACGTCCTGGTGTCGACCCCGGGCATCACGACATCGGTGCGGTGCGGCGCAGCCCCGTAGAGGCCGTGCAACGCGTTCGCCTCCTCGGGCGTGTTGGCGATGAGTCGGTCGGCGGCTGCGACGAGCCCGCTCTCGCCGTTTATGCGCGACTCCGGCTCGGGCTTGTCACCGGGTGCGAGAGAGGCGTTCTTGACGCGCGCCATCGTGTGCATCGTATGCACCAGGGGTATCTGCCACCGGTCGGCGACGAGGCTGCCGGCCTGGCCGGACAGCCAATAGTGCGTGTGCACCAGGTCGTACGGGCTGTCGGCAGCTGCCCTCAGCAGCGCGAAGGCGAATTCCTGCACCAGCGCCGGCATGGCCTCCTTGGGCAGGACACGACGCGGGCCCGCGTGCAGGTGCCGTACCTGCACGCCAGGAGCGAGCTCGACGCGGGGTGGATGCCCCTCACCCCGGCAGCGGGTGAACAGGTCTACACGAACACCCAGTTCGGCCAGAGCCCGGGAAAGTTCGACCATGTAGACGTTCATGCCGCCCGCATCACCCGTGCCGGGCTGGTGGAGCGGCGAAGTGTGGACGCTGAGCATGGCAATGCGCAGGGACATGGAGAAGGACTCCTTCAGCTCGGGCCGGTACGCCGTTGTGCCCACCCGCCGCGTTGAACGGAGCGGGTGGGCACAACGGCTCACCGGATGATCAGAAGCCGAAGACGGGAGCGGACGACGGAGCCAGCTGCGTCCCCGGAGCCGGTGGGGTGAGTGCTTCCGGTGCCACCGGTCCCCCGGGTGAGATCCGGAGCGCCAGTGCCAGCCGCCCCGCCCCTTCGGGCATGACCGGCCACGCCCACGAGGTCAGCGCCGATGCCACCGCCAACTGCGCCATGATCGCCGGAAGGTGACGTCCGGTTCCGCTCGGCCGGCGTCGCTCGAAGGCGTTGACGTACCCGAAGTCCACGGTGCAGCGCACCACCTCGTCCAGGACCGAGACCGCGCGGCGTGGGTCGAAGGCGTCGGGTCCGTACGCCTCGCGCAGATCCTCCGCGGCCCGGTGCAGCCGATGCCTCAGCGCATCCCACCCGTCGCCCCCGGGTTCCACGTCGGGTACCTGTCCCGCGCAGTCCTCACGTACCGCGACGAACAGCCGGCTGAGCCAGCTGTTCCAGGTGCCGTCCAGGATCTGCTGGGTGCGATGGAGCTCGTCACGACGGAAGTCGGTGCGGCGGCCGAGTGGTCTGGTCTGAAGGACGTGACGGCGCAGCGTGTCGGATCCGAACTCTGTGAGCAGGTCGAGGGCCCACACCATCGGCCTGCCGTCGGGTCCCTTCGCGCTCTCGGCGTCGATGCCGTACGTCTCGTTGACGTGGAGTTCCTGTGGCAATTTCACGCCACGGGCGACGAGGATGGCCGGCAGCAGGACCACGTGGTGGAAGGAATGCCTGAACTCGCAGAAGTGAATGCTGCGTTCGGGCAGCGGCTTCCTGTCGTAGCCATAGCTGAACAGGTGCATCGCCGCGGTTTCGAAGCAGGTGCTGATGCGGTGCCCGGGGAACCCGTCCACGGGTACCGGCACGCCCCAGTCCCCCGGGTGTCCGACGGCCACGTCCGGCAGGCCGTCCTCGATGAGGTTCTCGCAGAGCAGGGCCAGGCGGGGTGGCAACGCGGCGGAGCGCCAGTGGTCGGCGAGCTGCTCGCGCAGCGGCTCCAGGAAGAGGTAGAGGCGACGGCAGCGGCGCGGCCGCCCGGGCGAGTCGCACCGGACGCACACCGGATCGATCAGGTCACCGTCGTTCGGCCTGGCGCACGTGGAGCACAGACCTCCGTTGCCGTGTGCCCCGCAGTGCGGGCAGGCGCCGGTGACGCGGGCTCCGTACAGCCAGCGGTCACAGGCTTCGCAGTGCGGCAGGAGTCGGGTGCGGGGCGCGATGATGTCCTGCGCGTACAGGTCCAGGAACAGGTCCTGGAGCCAGCGCTGGTAGCCGCGGTCGCGATCCGGCTGGACGACGCGATCGAACTCGACGCCGGAGTGCCGCCAGTCGGCGGTGATCGCGGTGCGGAAGCCCTCCGCGACATCCTTCGGCTCGCGTCCACTGCGCAGGGCCCGGACCTCGACCGAGTCGGCATGGTCGGCGGTGCCCGTGGTGAACAGCACGGGCCGCCCGTCGGCGCGCAGATGACGGTTGAGCACGTCGGCGGCGACATAAGGGCCGGCGAGATGCCCGATGTGCAGTTCGCCGTCGCTGTCGGGCGGGGTTGCGGTGATCCAGAGTGGGGTGCTCATGGACGGAAGCTCCTTGACTGTGACGGGAACGCTGCTGGCCACGGGAGCTCAGCGGGGCTCGAAGTGGAACGAGCGGATGAAGCAGTCGCGTGGCTGCTCGACCGCGTAGACGATGCATTCGAAGAGGGCCTGGGTCGTGAGCTTCTCGTCGGGATACCGCGCATCCCTTCCCATGCCCTCCCATTCCGCGGAGCGCGGGTCCGAGGTGGAATAGTCAGGCGGGTAGAGGGAGAAGACACGAACGCCGGAAGGACGCAGTCGGCGCGCAAGAATGTCGGCGAATCCGGCTTGAGCACCCTTGGCGGCGTAAAAAGCTTCGTGCGCCGGGTAATCGACCGCTGCGCCGGGATCGCAGACGGCGACCATGTTGACGATGTCGGGGCGCTTCGAGGCGCGCAGCAGCGGCAGGAAGTGCTTGACCATGAGCACCGTGCCGCCCGCCGTGGACTCGATGGTCTCGACGATGGAATCGTCCGAAGCGCCTTCCAGCTCGAATCCGTCCAGCCAGCGTGCACCGTTGTTGACGAGCAGGTCCACACGGTCCGTGTGCTCGCCGACCTGCCGGGCGAAGGCCCGGATCTCGTCGGGCTTGCTCAGATCACAGCCGAAGGCATGGATGCGGTTCCTCGCCTCGCCCAGGACCTCCGTCCGGGTGCGCTCCGCCGCCTCGACCGTACGGGCCGAAACGAATACCTCGGCACCCAGGTGCGCGAATCCAATGGCGATCGAACGCCCGAAGAACCGGGACGCCCCGGTCACCACGACGCGCAGATTCTCGAATTTCATCCTGGAGATCACTCCCCCGGTCGGGACACGGCAGAGATTGATTCCCGCCGTCCTGGCGGGAATGCCCGACGGGAATTGCTGACCGATCACCAGAATGTCAGACGGATGCCGTACGATCAGGCCTGAGGAGGTGCGCGTTCACGCCGTGACGTGGATACGCCAAGGAAGGGGCACGGCGCGTTCGATCACCCGGACACGCTTGCCGTGGACGGCGACGTGCTCGAGCCGCTCCGCGGTGACGTCGGCGGAGACGTGCACCGGGCCCAGGCGGGTGCTGATGCACAGGGATCGGTGTGGTCTCCGGACCGTGCGGGAAGGCGCCTCGCACGCCGTGTTGTTCTCGCGGGCCAGATGCGACGGCACCGTGCCCGGCACGACTGTTCCCGCCGCCATGCAGATACTCCCCGTCAAGGCCAGGGCGGGATGCCAACCGGACACCGTCACCGCACGGGCCGACAGCCGCCCGGGAGCGTACGAACCCACCGCCGCCACCTTGGGCAACGCACCCCACGGCGGCATCCCCAACAGCCGGGCTGCCGCCGCCCGCACCGCGGTCAACTGTCCGAGCACCGCCGGCCCGGCTCCGAAGAGGGCACGTTCCGAATGCAGCCCGAGGTCCCGGGCGTCGACGAAGACGTACGGATTGCCGTACCGGACGATGGACACCGACAGTCCGCAGAGCCGCTCGGCGGGGCGGCCGGTGGGCAGCAGGTCGGCGAACCCGGCGGTTCGTTCCAGCCGTACCGTGTGCGTCCCGCGCGGCTCCGGTACGCACACCACCGCGTCGTTCGTGGTCACCGCCCGCACCCGTACCGCCCCCGGCCGTCCGGTGTCGGCGACGGCCGCGAGCAACGAATGACCGCATCCGGCCCGGAAGTCGAAGCCCTCCGGCAGGCACTGCACGAAGCGGTAGTCCAGGTCGTACGACGGATCGGCGGATGAACCGATCAGAGCGAGCTTACGGATGTGGCCGCGCCCCGTACGCTCCAGCCACCCGCGGACGACGGCGAGTTCGGCGCGGGACGCCAGAGCGCCGGCGGGGAGCCGGTCACGGTGGAGCACGAGCGTCGGCCCGGGCGCGCCCTCCGCCTGGACGATGTCCCCGATCACGCCGCGCGGCCGACGGACACCCGCAGCCCTCGGACGACATCGGTCCACAACTCGTGCACGGCCAGTGCCCAGAGGGTGAGGGCGTCCTGGTGCGAGGGCCGTTCCGCCTGCCGGGCCAGCAACGCCTGTACCCGCTCCGGCCGCAACTGCCCGGTGCGCATCAGTCTCGACGGAGCGAGCAGGTCGCGCACCGGTTCGAGCAGCGGGCCGCCGGGAGCCAGCATGGCGGCGAGAGGCATGGTGAAGGGCTGCTTGGGCCGGTCCAGTACGGCCTTCGGCAGCAGGTCACGCCCTGCTTCGTACAGCACGCGTTTGCCCTGGCGTCGCTCGACGGGCAGCCCTCGGGCCACCGCGGTGACGGCCGGCTGGCAGAACGGCATCCTGGCTTCCACCGCCCAGGCCATGCTGAGGTGATCGACTCGGCGCAGGTGGTAGGAGGGCAGCCTCCAACGCGTCTCGAAGCCGGTGAGGGTGCTGAGGCGGCCGGAGCGGGAGGCGCGCAACTCGGTCGTGATCCGATCGGCGACGGAGCCGTGCTCGGCGATGAAGGCGCGGTAGTCGGCGGTGTAGAGCCACTCCCGCATCAATCGCGGAGCGGCGGCGAGTGCGTCGACGTACGCCGCGGTCCAATCGGTGTTCTCGGGTGCCGACAGGGCGGCACGCACACGGTCGTACCCGCCGAAGAGTTCGTCGGCGCCGTCTCCGGTGAGGGCCACGGTGAATCCCGCGTCGCGCACGGCCCGGAAAAGTGCGTACGTGCTGAGTGTGATGGGGTCGGCATTGGGCTGGCCCATGTGCCGGATGGTGCGGGTGAGCAGGGACGGGAGCTCGGCCGGGTTGACGTCGATCTGGTGGTGGACGGTACGGACGTGCCGGGCCACGGCCATGGCGTAGGTGTGCTCGGCGTCCGGCCAGCGGCCGCGATAGCCGAGGTGGAAGGTGTGCAGCGGTTCGACGGACTCCGCGGCGAGCGCCGTCACGAGCCCGGAATCGAGTCCGCCGCTCGTGATGGCGCAGACCGGGGCGTCGGCGTCGGTCAGCCGGTGCACCTCACGGCGCAGCGTGTCAACCACTCCGATGGACGGCTCGGCCTCTCGCGGCCGACGGCGGAAGACCCGCAGGCCTTCGGTGCCCCGGGCCACGGCAGTGGCGCCGGGTGGCAGGTTGCGGATGCCGCGCAGAGCGGTTTCGGCGCCGAAGGGGGTCTTGGTGGCCAGGACGGTGTCGAGGCTCTCCTCACGCGGATCGACCGGGACCCCGTCGAAGGCGAGCAACGCCGGAATCTCGGAGGCGAACCGCACAGCACCGTCTGGTCCCTGATGGTAATGAAGGGGCTTCATTCCCATGTCGTCGACGGCCAGGACGAGCTGGGGCAGGCCCTCGCGCAGGTCCAGGACGGCGATCGCGAACATGCCGTCCAAATGGTCGGCGAAGGCCGGGCCGTACTCCGCGTACAGCGCCGGCAGGAGGCTCCCGTCGCAGACATCGGGGAAACGGTGACCGCGTGCCGTCAGGTGTCCACGCAGTTCGTGATGGTTGTAGATCTCACCGTTGAGTACGGCTGTGACGCCTGGCGCGGTCGGCAGCCGAAAGGGCTGGGAGCCGCCCGTGGGATCGGTGACGGCGAGCCGGTCGCAGCCGAGCGACCAGCCACGTCCGGCGAGCACACCGCGCTCGTCGGGGCCACCGTGACGCTGCCGGGCCGACACCGTGGCCAGCTCGGGACCTGTGGCCGCCACGGCGAAGGAGCCGAAGATCCTGCACATGCCGATTGCCTCCGGGTCTTGTATCCACCAATGTTTTGAATCTACCAATTGTTTGTCTGGCACGTAAGTGTCATGTCGCGGACACGCCACAGGCAACGCCTTGCCGCGCCGTTATCCGGTCAACAGGCTTGTCCCATGGACGAGCTCAGGACCGAATCCCTCAACCGCGGCGCCCCCGAGAGCCTGCTCGTGGTGGCCGCGCACCCGGATGACATCGAGTTCTGCGTGAGCGGCACGGTGATGCAGTGGATCGCGCGAGGCACCCGCGTGACGTACTGCATCGTCACGGACGGCGACGCGGGTGGGTACGACGAGCGGCTCCCGCGCCAGGCAATGGCGGATCTGCGCCGCGCGGAACAGGTTCACTCGGCCAAGCTCAGCGGAGTGCACGACGTGCGCTTCCTCGGTTACCCCGACAGTTTCGTCGAGCCGAGCGCCGAACTGCGCCGCGACCTGTGCCGGGTGATCCGCCAGGTACGGCCCACGCGCGCGATCATCCCCAGCCCCGAGATCAACTGGAAGCGGGTCGCGGACCTGCATCCTGACCACCGTGCCGTCGGCGACGCGGCTCTGCGTGCGGTCTACCCCGAGGCACGCAACCCCTTCGCGCACCCCGAGCTCCTCAAGGAGGAAGGCCTCGAAGCCTGGATCGTTCCCGAGCTGTGGCTCATGACCGGGCCGACGCCCAACCAGTACGTCGACGTCACATCCGTTTTCGACCGCAAGGTCGACGCCCTGCGCATCCACACCTCGCAGACCGCTCACTTCGACGACCTGGCCGGCCTGCTGCGTGACTGGCTCGCCGAACACGCCAGGGCGGGCGGCCTTCCGCCGGGCCGCCTCGCCGAGGCCTTCCAGATCGTGAGAACGGACTGAGCCGACCGGGTCACCGGTAAATGCACAGCTCCTGCTCCGTCGCACCCGACAGCTCGTAGCGCGTGCCGACCAGCGGGCGGCCCGTGCAGATGCGGATCAGCGTCGGTACGTCGCCGTGGAACTCCGCGACCGGGCGCCCTTCGATCCCGTTGCCGAGTACCAGCGGTACCGGCCGGCCGGTGAGGTGCGCGTGCAGACGCGGGGCCATCCGTCTGCGGCTGGTCGCTTCGAGGAGCGGCAGCGCATGGTGGGTGCTGGACCCGTCGTACGCTCCCGGCTCCCCGAACGCCTCACGCACGTCGCCGGCGTGCACCCACTCCCCCAGCGCGACCGCGTCCAGCAGACCGTCTTCATGACCGGCGATGACGGGTCCCGCCTCGGTGAAGCCCCGCTCCAGCTCGTCGAGGACGCGGCTCAGCGGCCAGTCCTCGCGCTCGGCGACATCGGCGGCGTTCGACTCCGGCAGGAACACGCCTTCTTCGAGGCAGCCCTCGACGATACGGACCAGTGCGGCCCCGCAGTGCGCGAGGAGCTGGCGCACCGTCCACCCGGGGCAGGCCGTGCGCAGCTCGAACCGCTCGTCGTGAGAGGCTCGCAGCAGGGGCATCAGGGCATCACGCTCGGTGCGGAGCAGCCGGCCGGGAAGTTCCGGGTCCCGCGGCGGTTCCTCGTACTCCGAATACTCGGACATCATGTGTTCTCCGCCGCTCAGTAGCGGTAGTGGTCCGGCTTGAAGGGGCCTTCGACCTCGACGCCGATGTAGGCGGCCTGCTCGGG
>NZ_LWCC02000059.1 GCF_001642695.1 Streptomyces chilikensis | reverse complement strand
CGGACCTGGTGGCGGGCGCGGGCGGCGGGCCGGGTGGTCCGGCCCGCCGCCCGTCAGCCCCGGGCGGCTGCGCGGAGGAGGGCGGGGAGCCGGGTGGTGCGGGGCGCGGGGAGGACGGAGGCGACCGCTTCGGCGAGGGCCGGGCCGACGCCCTGGACCACCGAGAGGTGACGCTCGGCCCGGCCGAAGGCGGTGTAGACCCAGGAGCGGGTCAGCGCGGCCCCCGCGTCGCCCGGCAGCACCGCGACCACGGCCGGCCACCGCTGCCCCACCGCCTGGTGGGCCGTCACCGCCCAGCCGTGCCGCAGCGTCCGCTCGACGTCGTCCGGCGCGACGGCCACCGCGGCGCCGCCGAGGTCGAGGTGAAGCCCCTCCGCGTCCCCCGTGACGACGCGTCCCAGGACCGTGCGCCCCGGCTGGGGGGAGTAGGCCACCCGGTCCCCGGGGTCGAAGCCCCCGAACCGTCCGGGCCCGGGGTTGAACCGCTCCTTGAGCGCGGCGTTCAGCACCCGCGTGCCGACCGCGCCTCCGTGGCCCGGCGTGATCACCTGGGTCTGCTCGGACGGGATCCCGATCGCCCGCGGCACCGAGTCCGCGATCAGCTGCACCGTCCGGTGCACCGCCTCGCGCGGGTCGCGGACCGGGACGACGGCGACCTCGTGACCGGGCGAGTCGACGGAGACCAGCTCGCCGACGCCGACGGCGGAGACCAGTTCCCCGACCGGTCCGGGGTCGGGCGTCCGGGAGGCGATCTGGGGGCAGATCCTGGCGGCCAGCAGGTCGGCGAAGACGCGCCCCGCGCCCGCCGACCACAGCACGCCGGGGTCGCCGCCGAGGACCAGCCGGGCCCCGTCGGGCAGCGACTCCACGACCATGGCGGCCTGCTCCACGCCCAGCTGCGGGGCGTCCAGCACG
>NZ_LWCC02000058.1:8305-18217 GCF_001642695.1 Streptomyces chilikensis | reverse complement strand
CGCCGGCCCGCGCCGCGCCGCCCGCCGGAAGCGCCCGCGGCAGGCCCACCGCCGACAGCCGCGCGTCGCGCGCGCCACGCCGCCGGGCCCGGTCCACCAGGTCGGAGGAGACCCCGAGGACCACCGAGGCGGCCCGCACCGCCCGTCTCTCCAGCACCTTCAGCAGCGCGGCCCGCGCCGTGCCCCCGGCCCGCGCCCGGTTGTGCCACGTGACGACCAGCGGCGTGTTCCGTCCGCCCAGCGCCAGCACCGTGCGGAACGAGGCGTGCAGCCCGTGCGCGTGCACCACGTCGGCGTCCGCGCAGGCGATCCGCAGGGCGGCCACCGACGCCGGGTCGCTGCTGCGCGGCACCGGCACGTGCCGGGCCCCGACGGCGGCGAAACCATAGGTGTGTTCGGTGTCGCTGGGGGCGCACACCGTGACCCGCACGCCCCTGGCGATCAGACCGGCGGCCAGCGACCGCACGTGGATGCTTCCGGCCGCGCTGCCGCCGGTCACCTGGACGGTGCGCAGCGGCGCGAGGCCGGTCGAGGCGGGGCTGCTCACAGGTGTCACGGGCGCCTTGGCTCCTGGTCGGGGCGTCGTGCGGGCTTCGTGCGGTTCGCCGGGCGGCGCGGTACCGGGCGGCGGGACCTCGTGGGTCCCGCCGCCCGGCCCGGACGCGTTCGTCGCCGCCTAGGATGCCAGAGCCCGGGCGGCCCGCCGACCGCCCTCCGGCCGGCCTGCGCGGGTGTCCCCGGCCCGGCTCAGAGCTCGGCGCGTGCCGCGGCCGCCGTCTCGAGGAGTTCCTCGGCGTGGGCCCGGGCGGTCTCGGAGTCCTCCTGCCCGGCCATCATCCGCGACAGCTCGCGGATCCGGTCCTCCCCCTCGAGCACCTTGACGCCCGACCGGGTGACCGATCCGTCGCTGGTCTTCTCCACCAGCAGCTGCCGGTCGGCGAAGGCGGCGACCTGCGGCAGATGGGTGACGACCACGACCTGCGCGGTCCGCGCGAGCCGGGCGAGCCGGCGGCCTATCTCGACCGCCGCCTTGCCTCCGACGCCCGCGTCGACCTCGTCGAACAGGTAGGTCGGAACCGGGTCGGTGCCCGCGAAGACCACCTCGACGGCGAGCATCACCCGGGACAGCTCACCGCCGGAGGCGCCCTTGGCGATCGGCCGCGGCGGCGCCCCGGGGTGCGGGGCGAGCAGCAGCTCGACCTCGTCCGCACCGGTCGGCCCGTAGGCGACGGTGCGCCCGCCGACCTCGACGCCCTCGGGGTCCTCGGTCTGCCGGACGGCGAACGACACCCGGGCGTGCGGCATGGCCAGCGAGGCCAGCTCCTCGGTGACCGCGGCGGCGAACCGCTCGGCGGCCTCCGTCCGCGCCTCGGTCAACTGCTGGGCCAGGGAGCCCAGTTCCGCGCGCAGCGCGTCACGTTCGGCGGTGAGTTCACCGACCCGGTCGTCGTCGCCCTCGAGTTCGGTGAGCCGGGCGGCGGACTGCTCGGCCCAGGCCAGCACGGCCGCGACGTCCTCACCGTACTTGCGGGTGAGCTGGGTGAGCGCGGCCCGGCGCTCCTCCACGGCGGCGAGCCGGATCGGGTCCGCGTCGAGGCCGTCGGCGTACCCGGCGAGTTCGACGGAGACGTCGGCGAGCAGGATGCCGATCTCGCCGACCCGGTCGGCCAGCGCGGCCAGCGCGGCATCGTGCGAGCGGACCGCCTCCAGGGCGCGCCGGGCGCCCGAGACGAGGGAGCCGGCGTCGACGCCCTCGAGGTCCTCGGGGTCGCCGGCCAGCGCGGCGTGGGCGGCGGTGGCGGCCTGCGCCAGCGCCTCGGCGTGTCCGAGCCGCTGCGCCTCGGCGGCCAGCTCGGCGTCCTCGCCCTGCCGCGGCTCGACGGCGTTGATCTCCTCCAGTCCGTACCGGAGCAGGTCGGCCTCCTGGGCGCGCTCACGGGCCCGGGTGGTGATCTCCTCCAGTTCGGCGGAGACGGCCCGCAGCCGCCGGTAGGCGTCCGTGTACTTCTCCAGCGGGCCGGCCACGGCGGCGCCGGCGTACCGGTCGAGCGCCTGGCGCTGGCGGTTGTGCTTGAGCAGGCCCTGCTGGTCGGTCTGACCGTGCACCGCGACGAGTTCGTCGGCCAGCTCGGCGAGGAGCCCGACGGGCACCCCGCGGCCGCCGAGGTGGGCGCGGGAGCGGCCCTCGGCGGAGACCGTGCGGCTGATCAGCAGGGCGCCCTCGTCGAGCTCGGCGCCGGCCTCCTCGGCACGGATGACGGCGGGCGCGTCGGCGGGCAGCGTGATCCGGCCCTCGACCACCGCGCTCTTGGCGCCGATCCGCACCAGGGCGGGATCGGCGCGACCGCCGAGCAGCAGACCGAGGCTGGTGACGACCATCGTCTTGCCCGCCCCGGTCTCACCCGTGACCGCGGTGAAACCTGGGGACAGTTCCACGACCGCGTCGTCGATGACCCCGAGCGACCGTATCCGCATCTCCTCCAACACGCCCCCGACCTTACGAGGTCCCGGGTCGTGATCGCGACGCCGCCCCCCGTGGGCCAGACGTGTCGCCCGGGAGGGGCCGGACCGGGCGGCGGAAGCGACTTGTCGTGAATTGTCCGTCAGTTTCCGTTTCCGGCACGCGCGCGCTGGAAACGCGGAGAAGGCCCCGTCGCCATGAGGTCCCCTGACGGCCCGCACCGGGCGGACGGGGCGGGCCGGACGGCGTCCTCCTCTCAGGACGCGCCGTCGGGCCGGCCGAACGCATGAGGAGCACGAGCGCCTCTGAGGCACCACGGAGGATCACGATGTCGGAACCGGCGCCATCCGTCCCGGCCCTGAACGACCGCACCGTCGACGCTCCGCACCGTCATGAGCTGCGCACTCCCGGCTACGACCGGGTGGAGCTGGAGCCGGCCGTCGTCCATTTCGGGGTCGGCGGCTTCCACCGCGCGCACCAGGCGGTCTACTTCGACGAGCTGGCCGAACTGGGATTCACCCGCTGGGGGGTGATCGGTGTCGGGATGAGCCGGCCGGAGATGGGGCAGGTCCTCGACGCACAGGACAACCTCTTCACCGTCGTCCAGCGCGGCGGCGCCGACGACAGTGCTGCCAGGATCGTCGGGTGCGTGACCGAGTACCTCCTGCTCACGGAGCACCGGCAGGAGGTGGCGGAGCGCCTGGCCGATCCGCGCACCCGGCTGGTGACCCTGACGATCACCGCCGACGGCTACGTCCTCCCCCCGACCCGCAGGAGGCGGACCGCTCGGTGTTCGGGCTGGTCGTCGACGCCCTGGACGCCCGCCGGCGCGCCCGCCGGGCCCCGTTCACCGTGCTGTCGTGCGACAACCTCCCCGACAGCGCGGCCGCCACCCGTGAGGCGGTCATGACCCTGGCCGGACGGCGCGGTCCCGCACTGGCCCGGTGGATCGCGGAGCGGGTCTCCTTCCCCGGCAGCATGGTCGACCGCATCACCCCTGCGACCACCCCGGGGGACCGGGACGAGGTGGAGGACACCTTCCAGGTCGGCGACCGCTGGCCGGTGATCACCGAACCGTTCACCCAGTGGGTGATCGAGGACGACTTCTGCAACGACCGGCCTCCGCTGGACCGTGTCGGAGCCCTGTTCGTGGACGACGTCGCACCGTACAAGCTCATCAAGAGCCGGCTCCTCAACGGCGTCCACTGCGCCCTCGGCTACGTCGGCCACCTGGCCGGCCACCACCGCACCGACGAGGCGATGGCGGACCCGGCCGTGGCCGACTTCGTCGAGCGGCTGATGCGCGAGGAGATCGCCCCCCCTGCTCCCGGCGGACGTCCCCGGCATGGACCCCACGGCCTACTGCGGCACCGTGCTGGAGCGCCTGCGCAATCCCGGCATCGGGGACCCGCTGGCCCGGCTGTGCCGCCGGGGCTCCACCAAGGTGCCGGACTACCTGCTGCCCTCGCTGCACGACGCGCACGCCCAGGACTCCCCCCGCGCACGACTGGACCTCGCCGTCGCCGCCTGGATGCGCTACCTGCGCGCGGTGGACCTCGACGGGCGGCCCATCGACGTCCAGGACGCCCGTGCCGAGGAGCTGCGGGACGCGGCTCTGCGGGGCGGGGACGATCCGCGGCCCCTGCTGGCCCTCACCGACGTGTTCGGCGACCTGGCGACGGACGACGCCGACGTGGCCGTCATCCACAGGTCGCTGGCGGACGCCTTCGACAGCCGCGGCAGTCTGCGGTCCGCGCTCGCCTCCCCGCCCGGCGTCTGACCGGCCGCCCCGCACCTGATCGCAGGAGACCCATGAGCATTCCCGACCTGACCCGAGTCACGACGCTGCTGCTCGACGCGGACGGCACCCTGTTCCCCTCGGAGGAACCCGCGTTCGACGCCTCGGCGGTCGTCACCCGGGACTTCGCGCGCAGCTTCGGACTGACGGGGGACCTGTCCCCCGAGAACCTGCGGCGCACCACCACCGGCATGAACTTCCGGTCCACGGCGCGCATGCTCGCCGAACGCCAGGGCGTCCACCTGGGCGCCGACCGTCTGGAGGAGTGGGTGGAACGCGAGAAGAACGAGGTCACGGCCCATCTCGGCCACGTGCTCACACCGCGCCGGGACGTGCTCGGGGCGCTGTCGGCACTGCGCGGCCGCTACCGGCTGGCGGTGGTGAGTTCCAGTGCCCTGACACGGCTCGCCGCGTGCTTCGGCGCCAGCGGCCTGGACCGCCTGCTGCCGGCGGAGTGCCGGTTCAGCGCGGAGGACAGCCTGCCGAGGCCGACCAGCAAGCCGGACCCGGCGATCTACCGGTTCGCGCTCACCCGGCTCGGACTGGCACCCCACCAGGCACTCGCCCTGGAGGACTCGGCCACCGGTGCGGCGTCCGCCGTGGCGGCGGGTGTCGCCACGGCGGGTCTGGTGCAGTTCGTCCCGGACGCCGAACGGGCCGAACGGGCCGGACAACTGCGTGACGCCGGGGCCGCGTGGGTGCGGCGGAGCTGGGACGAGGTCGTCTCCGACCTCGTCGGGAACACGTCCAGGGTGGCCACATGAGCGACAGGGAGCACGTACGCGGTTGCACCACGTCGTCGTTCGAGGCGCGGCCCCGGACCACCGGCCCACCGGCCCCGGCGCTCGAACTCGTGCGCGGCGACGCGCCCGCCGCACCGGCGCGCCCGGCCCGCCCCCGCTCCATGCCCGGGTACCTGGTGATGCCGCGTCCCAAGGACGCGGTCAAGGGGCTGCTGATGCCCTTCACCTTCGCCCTGGCCGTCGTCGCCGGGGCGGGCGCGTCGGGGTGGACGGTGGTGCGGGCCCTGGTCGTCTGGGCGGCCCTGGAGCTGCTCGTCTATCCCGCCCGTTACCAGTGGAACGACATACGCGGCTTCGTCGCCGACCAGCGGCACCCCTCCCAGAAGGACCGCGGCCGCCTGCCGGGCCCGATGGACCGGGCCCGCGCCCACGTCGCCGCCAGTTCCGCCGTCGCGGTGGCCCGCCTGGCGGCCGTCGCGGTCCTGGCCCTGGCGCTGCCGGGCCTGCGCCTCGGGGGGTTCCTCCTCGCGGTGACCGTCGCGGTCTTCGGCGTGGCGATCGTCTACGAGGCCCTGCGCGCACGGGGCTCCGGCCGGACCGGCGCGTTCCCGCCGCCGGTCCGGCCTGCGGTGGCCGCGCTGTGGCTGGTGGTGGGCGCCGGTTACGTCGTGCGCGGCATGACCGGGCTGGCCCTCGCCGTCGACCTCGGCCGGCGTCCGGCCCTCGCGGTCTCGGCCGGCCTGGCCCTGTGGGCCTTCGGGACCGCCTTCGTCACCAGCCGGTGGGTCACGGAGAGCCTGGCGTTCGCCACGGCCGACCACGGCAGGCCGCGGTGGACCGCGCGGGCCGACCAGGGCCGCGAGCACCTGCTGGCACTGACGCGCTGGCTGCCCTCCCGCATGCCCCGCACGACACCCTCTCCCGCCGAGTGGGCGCCCCTGCGCGGGCGCACCCCGCCGGCCGCACCGTGGAACGCGGCCCTGCTGACGGCGGCCGCCGCGGCGGCCGCGACGGGAGTCCTGCTCACGGCGCCGCACCCCTCACCGACGACGGCCGCCGTCGCCACCGGGCTGGGCGCGGCGGGAGCCGCGGCGGTGATCCTGTCCCCGCGACGGCGCCTCGCCGTCGTCGCGGCCGGGGCCGTCCTGCAGCTCCTGGCGCTCCTCCTCGCCGCCCAGCCCCGGCCGCCCGCCGCCCTGCTGCCCTGGCTGGCGCTGATGGCCGCCCACCTCAGCTTCAGCAGCCGCTCCCTCAGCACCATGGGGGCTCCGTCGCGGCGCCTGCGCGCGGCCGCGGCGGCCCTCCTCGCCCCTGTCTGCCGCGCGGTGATCGGGAGGGCCACCTGGGAGGCCGTCCGGACGGAAGCCGGTGGACCGCGGTGACCGCGGACGACGACCGCGGACGGCGGACCCCGACGACCGCGGACCTCGACGACCTGCTGGGCCTCGCCCGCGGCGCCTCCCGCGCGGGGGCCCGGGAAGCCGTCTCCTGGCGCGGCCGCGCGCACCGGCTGCTCGTCGAGGAGAAGGCGGCTCCCGACGACCTGGTCAGCCAGGCGGACCGGAGCACCGAACAGGTCATCCGCTCCTTCCTCACGGAGCGCCGCCCGCAGGACGCCGTCCTGGGCGAGGAGGACGGTCTCACCCCCGGCCGCGGCGGACTCCGGTGGATCGTCGACCCCATCGACGGAACCACCAACTACCTCTACGGACGTCCCGACTGGGCGGTCAGCGTGGCGGTGGTGGACCCGGAGGACGGCCGGCTGCTCGCGGGCGCGGTGGCCGAGCCCGAGCTCGGCCGCCTGACCGAGGCGCGGGCAGGCGCCGGCACCACGACGAACGACGCACCGGTCGCCGCCCTGGACCGGGACGACCTCACCCGCTCCCTGGTGGAACTCAACCTCGGCCGGCCCGGTCAGCGCCGCTGGGCGGGCGCCGTGGTGGACGTCCTGCTGCCGCGGGTGCGCGACCTGCGCCGCGGGGGCAGCGCGGCGTCCGCCCTCGCGCAGGTCGCCACCGGCCGCGCGGACGCCCTGTGGGCGCCGGGCCTGCGGGCGTGGGACTGCGCGGCGGGTGCGCTGCTGGTCCAGCAGGCCGGTGGGACGGTCGGCGACCTGGCGGGCCCGACTCCGGGAACCTGACCCCGGAGCGGCGACGTCCTGGCCGCCCCGCCGGCCCTCTGGGAACCCCTGCGGGCACTCGTGGCCGGGGTGTTCCCGGACGGGGACGAGGCCTGAGCCGGGCTCAGACCTGGTGCGGCGCCCCCCGCCAGCCGGAGACGGGCAGGGCGAACTTCGCCACCAGCCGGTCGGTGAACGAGGCGTGGTGCAGCCGCGCCAGCCGCACCGGAACGGCTCCCCTGCGCACCTCGACGCGCGCCCCGGGCGGCAGCTCCACCGTCCGCCGCCCGTCGCACCAGAGCACGCCCGGCGGTACGTGCGGCAGCAGCTCCACCACCAGCACCGAGTCCGGGGAGGTCACCAGCGGCTTGGCGAACAGCGCGTGGGCGCTGATCGGCACCATCAGCAACGCCTCGACCTCGGGCCACACCACCGGCCCGCCGGCGGAGAAGGCGTACGCCGTGGACCCGGTGGGCGTGGCGCAGATGATCCCGTCGCACCCGAAGCCGGTCACCGGCCGCCCGTCGATCTCCAGGACGACCTCGAGCAGCTTCTCCGCGGAGACCTTCTGCACGGCCGCCTCGTTGAGCGCCCAGTCCGTGTGGACGACGCTCCCGTTGCGGTGCACCTCCACGTCGACCGTCATCCGCTCCTCGACCTCGTAGTCGCGGGCGACCACCCGTTCGACCACCTGGTCGAGCGCGTCGCGCTCGGCCTCGGCGAGGAACCCGACCCGCCCCAGGTTGACGCCGAGCATCGGCACCCCGGAGGCGCGGGCGAACTCGGCGCCGCGCAACAGCGTCCCGTCGCCGCCGAGCACGACGAGCAGCTCGCACCCGTCCAGGCAGGCGGGCGTGGCCTCGGCGACCAGCTGGACGCTGTCGGGCAGCGGGAGGTCGTGCGCCTCGGCCTCCAGCACCCGCACGCCGAGCCCGGCGTCCAGGAGCCCGCGCACCACCAGCTCGGCGCTGCGGATGGCCGCCGGACGTCCGGTGTGGGCGAGCAGGAAGACCGTGCGGTCCTGCCCGTCTGTTCTGCATTCGCTCAACGCGGCCCCTCCGCCACTGCGCGTTCGACGTCGGCCGGGTCCAGGGCGGGCGCCCCGGCACGCAGCCACAGGAAGTACTCGACGTTCCCGGACGGTCCGGGCAGCGGGCTGGCGGTGACGCCGAGGACCCCGAGCCCCAGCTCGCCCGCCCGCCGCGCCACCTCCCGCACCGCCTCGGCGCGCAGCTCGGGGCTGCGCACCACTCCTCCGCTGCCGAGGCGCTCCTTGCCCACCTCGAACTGCGGCTTGACCATCAGCACCAGGTCCGCGTCCGGCGCCGAGCAGCGCACCAGCGCGGGCAGCACCAGGCCGAGCGGGATGAACGACAGGTCGCCGACGACCAGGTCGACCGGCACGCCGTCGATCTGCTCCAGGGTCAGCTCCCGGACGTTGGTGCGGTCCTTCACGGTCACCCGGCCGTCGCTCTGCAGCGACCAGGCGAGCTGCCCGTAACCGACGTCGACGGCCACCACGTGCCCGGCGCCGGAGCGCAGCAGCACGTCGGTGAACCCGCCGGTGGAGGCGCCGGCGTCCAGCGCCCGCCGCCCCTCGATCCTCAGGCCCCGCGGCACGAACGCCGCCAGCGCGCCGGCCAGCTTGTGGCCGCCCCGCGAGACGTACTCGGGGTCGCTGTCGTCCTGCGCGACCACGATCGCGGCGGCCGTCTCCACCTGCGTGGCGGGTTTGGTCGCCACGGCCCTGCCGACGGTGACCCGTCCGGCGGCGATCAGCTGGCTCGCGTGCTCCCGCGAGCGCGCCAGCTTCCTGCGCACCAGTTCGGCGTCGAGACGGCGGCGTGCCACTCCTGCCACGTTCGGTTCAGCTCCTGTTGTCGTGCGGCGTCGGCGCGACGGGGTTGTCCAGCGCCGTGAGCGCCTCGCGCAGCGCCCGGTGTACATCCTCGTACACCTCGAGGTGCCCGTCGGCGGCGAGGTGGTCGGCGTCGGCGAGGCGGTCCAGCGCGGCGTCGACCCCGGCGTCGCCGGTGGGCGTGCGGGGGACCCCGAGCGGGGCGGGGGCGGCCGGATCGTCGGCCGCCGCGGCCTCGGCCGCCGCCGCTGCCTGCGTCACGCCGGTCTCCTCGACCGCCGGTCCGGGTGGTGTGTCGCTCATGGCACGACGCTACCGCGTGGAACGGGGGTACCGTCTGTCGCGATGGCCACGATCGAGGAGTGCCGGGCGGCACTGGAGGAGCTCGCCGGACGTCTGGCGTCCGCGCCGCGTCAGGTGCGGGAGGCGGCGTCGCCGGAGCGCAGCGTGAGCTGTCACGTCACCGATCTGGACGTCACCTTCACCGGGCGGCTGGCCGGGGGCCGTCTGGAGGTGCTGGACGCCGTCCCGGGGCAGCCTGCCGAGCCCGCCCGGATCCGTCTCTCCGCCACCGGCGACGACCTCCTCGCCCTGGTCGCCGGGACCCTTCCCTTCCCCCGCGCCTGGGCCACCGGCCGCCTGAAACTCGACGCCCCCCTCCGCGACCTCCTCCGCCTCCGCTCCCTCCTCTGACCCCACCCCGCGATCGGCTCCACCACCCTCCCCCTGCTCGAGCGAAGCCGAGAGTTCGGGGAGGGCGGGCGCAGGCGGCGCCTTACGCGGCGAGCGGTCCGCCCCATCGCGCGCAAGCAGGCGGTGCCGTACGCACGTGACCGCACAGCGGCGTGCGCAGGCCGGCCCGGGCGGACAGCACCGTTCATCCCCCGCCCCCTTCCCAGGGGACTCGGGCTCCGCGGAGCGGACCGTCACGTG
>NZ_LWCC02000058.1:1439-8278 GCF_001642695.1 Streptomyces chilikensis | reverse complement strand
TGGCGGCACGACTGCCCGCAGGCGGAAGGACCTGATCCGCGCACCGCACGGCGGCCCGAAGGCCCGCAGGGGGGCGAAGGATCACCCCCGCCACCCGGCGGCGCGGCACGGCCGCCCGCGGGGCGCCCGCGGCGTCACACGGCCGCCGCGCGGGCCTTGCGGGCGGCGGGAACCACCAGCGGCGTCCCCGCCTCCGGGTCCTCGATCACCTGGCAGCGGATCCCGAACACCCGCTCCACCAGCTCCGCCGTCACCACGTCCCGCGGCGCGCCCTGCGCGACGACCTCCCCGCCCCGCAGCGCGATCAGATGGGTCGCGTACCGCGCCGCGTGGTTGAGGTCGTGCAGCACCGCCACCAGCGTCCGCCCGTGCTCCTCGTGCAGCTCCGCGCACAGGTCCAGCACGTCGAGCTGGTGCTGGATGTCCAGGTAGGTGGTCGGCTCGTCGAGGAGCAGCAGCGGCGTCTCCTGGGCGAGGGCCATCGCGATCCACACCCGCTGCCGCTGACCGCCGGAGAGCTCGTCGACGTACCGGTCGGCCAGTCCGGCGACCCCGGTGCGCTCCATGGACTCCTGGACGACCCGCTCGTCCTCGGGGGACCACTGCCGCAGCAGCCCCTGGTGCGGGTAGCGCCCGCGGGCCACCAGGTCGGCGACCGTGATGCCGTCCGGGGCGACCGACGACTGCGGCAGCAGCCCCAGCGTCCGCGCCACCTTCTTCGCCGGGAGCGACTGGATGACCTGCCCGTCCAGCAGCACCCGCCCCTCGCTGGGCCGCAGCATCCGCGACAGCGCCCGCAGCAGCGTCGACTTGCCGCAGGCGTTGGGACCGACGATCACGGTGAACGAGTTGTCGGGTATCTCCACCGACAGCTCCCGCGCGATGACGCGCTGCTCGTAGGCGAGGGTGACGTTCTCGGCCGACAGTCGGTTCACGGCGCCGGTGCTCCTCTTTCGCTTCAACGTGTCGTCCCTTCCGACGCCGGGGCGCGCGCTCATACCCGCCCGGCCTTCCGCTCGGTGACCAGCAGCCACAGCAGGTAGACGCCGCCCAGCGCGCCGGTGACCACGCCGACCGGCAGCTGGTCGGAGCCGAAGGCCCGCTGCGAGAGCAGGTCGGCGACGATCAGCAGGGCCGCGCCCATGAGCAGGGACGGCACCAGGTTCGGCCCGGGCGACCGGGTGAGCCGCCGGGCGAGCTGCGGCGCGGTGAGCGCCACGAAGGCCACCGGCCCCGCCGCCGCCGTGGCGGCCGAGGCGAGCAGCACCGCGCAGGCGAGCAGCACCAGCCGGAGCCGCTCGACGCGCACGCCCAGCGCGTAGGAGGCGTCGTCGCCCATCTCGGTCATCCGCAGGCCCCGCTCGTTGGCCAGCACCACCGGCACCAGCACCGCGCACAGCGCCAGCAGCGGCCACACCTGCGCCCAGTCGCGGCCGTTGAGCGAGCCGGTCATCCAGACCACGGCCCGCGCGGCGTCGACCATGTCGGCCTTGGTGATCAGGTAGCTGTTGACCGCGGTCATCACCGCGCTGACGCCGATGCCGACCAGCACCAGCCGGTACCCGTGCACGCCGCGCTTCCAGGCCAGCGCGTAGATCGCCGTGCCGGTGACCAGGCCGCCCACCAGCGCGCCGGCCGTGACCGCGGCGGCGCTGCCGGAGAACAGGACGATCATCGTCAACGCGCCCGCCGTCGCGCCCTGGCCGAGGCCGAGGATGTCGGGGCTGCCGAGCGGGTTGCGGGAGACGGCCTGGAACAGCGCCCCGGCCAGCCCGAGCGAGGCGCCGACCAGCAGTCCCACCAGGACCCGCGGCAGCCGCAGTTCCCGCACGATCAGCTCGTCGGCCGGATGGCCCGAGCCGACGAGGACCGAGAGCACGTCGGCGAAGGACATCGGGAAGTCGCCGGTGCCGATCAGCACCACCGCCGCGGCGAGGGCGACGCCGGTGAGGAGCAGCACCACGGCCACGGAGCGGATCCGGATCCGCAGCGAGACGCGTCCGCCGATCCGCAGCACGGGCTGCCGGGTGGTCTTCAGGGTGGTCACAGCTGCGCCGTCCTCCGCCGTCGGACAAGGAAGATGAAGAGCGGCCCGCCGATGACCGCCGTGACGACACCGACCTGAAGCTCCGAGGGCCGCACCACGACACGGCCGATCACGTCGGCGCCCAGCAGCAGCACCGGCGACAGGACGGTGGCGTAGGGCAGGATCCAGCGCAGGTCCGGCCCGGTGAAGGAACGCACCACGTGCGGCACCATCAGGCCGACGAAGACGATCGGCCCGCACGCCGCGGTGGCCGCCCCGCACAGCAGGGTGGCCGCCAGCATGGACAGCGCCCGGGTCCGGTTGAGGTGGGCGCCGAGGGCGCGGGCGGTGTCGTCGCCCATCTCCATCGCGTTGAGCGGCCGGGCCAGTGCCAGCGCCAGGACCGTTCCGGCCGCGAGGAACGGCAGCACCTGGCCGATGCTCTGCCAGGACGCCGAGCTCAGCGAGCCGACGGTCCAGAACCGCATCCGGCCCAGCGCCGCCTCGTCGAGGATCATCATCGCCTGCAGGTAGCCCTGCAGCGCGGCGGCGATCGCCATGCCCGCCAGCGCCAGGCGCACCGGCGTCGCGCCCCGGCTGCCGCCGAGGAACCACACCAGCGCGCCGACCAGCATGGCGCCGGCGAAGGCGAACCACACGTAGCCGCCGATGGAGGTGACGCCGAAGAAGGTGATGGCGGTGACGACCGCGGCCGAGGCCCCGGCGTTGATGCCGAGCAGACCGGGGTCGGCGAGCGGGTTGCGGGTCAGCGCCTGGAGCACCGCTCCGGCCAGGCCGAGCGCGGCTCCGGCGAGCAGCCCCAGCACGGTCCGCGACAGCCGCTCCCCCACGACGACGTCGCCGTAGGTTCCGGTGTCCGCGAACAGGCCGTGCCAGACCTGGCCCACGCCGAGCGGTTTGGCGCCGACCGCGATGCTCGCCGTCGCGACGACGACCAGCAGCGCGAGCGCGGCCAGCAGGCCGGCGGCCTTCACGGCGGAGCGCCGCCGCGCGGGCTCGGCGGGCGGCGTCTCGACACGCTGCTTGGAGGGAGTGTCTACGAACACCCGGTTAGGTTAACCTAACCAACCTCCCGGCTCGATCCCCGTCGACCGCCGGTCCTCCGGACCTGCCGGCCGGTCACAGCCCCAGCCGGGCCAGCGCCTTCTCCGCGCCCAGCCGGCAGGCGCTCCCGCCGGCCGCCGTCCAGGCCGCCGCGCACAGCGCCCGCAGCCCGTCCAGCGCCTCGCCCTCCCCGCTCAGCGACAGCTCCTCCGGCCCGGCGACGGCCTTCCAGCCGCCGCAGCGGAACCCGTCGCCGTCCGCCGTCACCTCGGGCTGCGGCGCCAGCAGGCCCCGCAGGTCGGCGTCGACGTAGGTGGGCCGGTGCTCCGGCGGCGCGGCCAGCAGCCGGGCGCCGTCGGTCACCCCGGTCAGCACCAGCAGCGAGTCCACGTCGCCGTTGTGGGCGCCCTCGATGTCGGTGTCCAACCGATCCCCTACCACCAGCGGCCGCCGCGCGCCGGTGCGCAGCACGGTCTCCCGGTGCATCGGCGGGAGCGGCTTGCCCGCCACCCGCGGCTCGGCCCCGGTGGCGATCCGCACCACCTCGACCGCCGCCCCGTTCCCGGGCGCGATGCCCCGCGCCGTCGGCACCGTCAGGTCGGTGTTGGACGCGAACCACGGCAGCCCGCGCCTGATGGCGTAGCAGGCCTCCGCGAACCTCCCCCAGGTGATGTCCGGCCCCCCGTACCCCTGGACCACGGCGGCCGGGTCGTCGTCCGCCGACTCCACCGGCTCCAGGCCCCGTTCGCGCAGCGCCACCCGCAGTCCCTCGCCGCCGACCACCAGCACCCGGGATCCCGGCGGCAGCGCCTCGGCGACCAGCCGTGCCACCGCCTGCGCCGAGGTGATCACCTCGTCGGCCCCGGTCGGTATCCCCAGTTCCGTCAGGTGCCCGGCGACCGTGCCGGGCGTGCGCAGCGCGTTGTTGGTGACGTAGGCGAGCCGCATGCCGGCGTCCCTCGCAGCGGCCAGCGAGTCCACCGCGTGCACGATGGCCTCGCCCCCGGCGTAGACCACGCCGTCCAGGTCGAGCAGGGCCGTGTCGTAGACCTCGTGCAGCACCTGCCCGCCGCTGCTCTCCGGCCGCGTCCTGACCGTCCGGCTCATGTGCATCGCTCCTCCCGCACCGATGGGGCTCCGGCCCCCTTCCCCCGATGATCCCTCACCTCCGCCGCGCACATACGATGCCCCAATGAGCACAGCAGGTCACCGCGGCGAGCAGGGGCGGCACGGACTCGAACTCAGCCCGTTCCGCGGTCTGCGCTACGCCGCCGACCGGGTCCGCTGCCTGGCCGCCGTCACCTCCCCGCCCTACGACGTGGTGGTCCGTCCCGACGGGCTGCACCACCTGGAGGCGCTGGACCCGCACAACATCGTCCGGCTGATCCTCCCGCAGGCCCTCGACCCCGCCGAGCGCAACGCCCGCGCCGCGCAGACCCTGCGCCGCTGGCTGGACGAGGGTGTCCTGACCGTCGAGGAACGGCCCGCTCTCTACGTCTACGAGCAGCGGGGCGTCGACGGCCTGCTGCAGCGCGGTCTGATCGGCGCCCTGCGCCTCTCCGACCCCGCCGAGGGGGTGGTCCTCCCCCATGAGGACGTCATGCCCCACGTGGTGGCCGACAGGGCGGCCCTGATGCAGGCCACCTCCGCCAACCTGGAGCCGCTGCTGCTCAGTTACCGGGGCGACGGGGACGTCTCCGGCGCGGCGGCCGTCGTCGAGGCGGCGGCGGCCCGCGAACCGCTGCTGGCCACCGTCTCCGAGGACGGTGTCGCCCACCGTCTCTGGGCGGTCACCGATCCCGCCGAGCAGGCCGCCGCCCAGGAGGACCTGCGCGGGCGCCGGGCCCTCATCGCCGACGGCCACCACCGCTGGGCGACCTACCTGCTGCTGCGCGACTCCCAGCGGCCGTCGCCCGGCCCCTGGGACCACGGTCTGGTGCTGCTGGTGGACAGTTCCCGCTATCCGCTGCGGGTCCGCGCCATCCACCGTCTGCTGCGCCGCCTGCCGGTGCCCGAGGCGCTCTCCGCCCTGACCGGTCTCTTCCGCGTCCGCCGGCTCGACGCCGCCCTGCCCGGGGCCCTGGAGCACCTCGCGACCGCCGCCGGCCGGGGCAACGCCTTCCTGCTCGCCGGCGACGGCGCCTTCCACCTGGTCGACCGCCCCGACCCGGACCTCCTGGCCCGTACGGTCCCCGCCGGTCCGCCCGAGGCCTGGCGCTCGCTGGACGCGACCGTCCTGCACCGCGCGCTGCTGGACGACGTCTGGCACATCCCCGAGGACTCGCCGGAGCAGATCACCTACATCCACGACGCCGAGGCCACCGTGCGGCAGGCCGAGCGGGAGGGCGGCACGGCCGTCCTGCTGCACCCGGTGCGTGAGGAGGTCGTGCGGGAACTGGCCGAACAGGGCGTGACCATGCCCCGCAAGTCCACCTCCTTCGGCCCGAAGCCCGCCTCCGGCCTGGTGCTGCGCCTCGTCGGGGAATGAGGGGCGGCGGGACACGGGAAAGGGCGGGGCCTGTCGGCCCCGCCCTTTCCCTCACTTCACGTGCACCTCACGCGCCCGGACGGCGCGCGGTCACCCGCCGTCAGACCTCGTCGCCGTCCTCGACGGACTCGGAGGCCTTCCGCCCGGTCTCCTCCTGCCGCTCCTCCGTCTCGGCACCGGCCTCGTCGGCTTCCGCGTCGGCGTCCTCGCCGGCCTCGGGGGCGGTCTCGATCACCGGCTCGCCCTCGTCGGCGGCGTCCTCGTCGAGCGCGTCCACGAACTCCACGCCGTCCAGCTCGGCCAGCCGGTCCGAGGCGTCGGTGCTGCCGTCGCGGTCCGACTCGACCGCCTTGGCGAACCACTCACGCGCCTCGGACTCGCGACCGGCCTCCAGGAGCGCGTCGGCGTAGGCGTAACGCAGCCGCGCGGTCCACGGGTGCACGGCGCTCGAGGCGAGCTCCGGGCTCTGCAGCGTCACGATCGCCGCGTCGAGCTGTCCCATGTCGCGGCGGGCGCCCGCCGCGACCAGCCGCATCTCGACCTGGCCGGCCTTGTCGAGGCGGTGCACCTCGGCGGCGCCCGCCATGTCCAGCGCCTTCTCCGGACGCCCGAGGCCCCGCTCGCAGTCGGCCATCACGGGCCACAGGTCCACCGTGCCGGTCATCCGGCGGGCGGCGCGGAACTCGGCCAGCGCCTCCGAGAACTTCTGGTTCGCGTACGCGGCGAAGCCGGCGGCCTCACGGACGGCGGCGACGCGGGAGGCCAGCCGCAGGGCGACCCGGGAGTAGCCGTAGGCGCCTTCGGGGTCCTCGTCGATCAGCCGGGCGACCATCACCAGGTTGCGCGCGACGTCCTCGGCGAGCGTCTTCGGCAGGCTCTGGAGCTCCTGCTTGACGTCCTTGTCCAGTTCGTCGCCGGTGACGTCCTCGGGGATCGGCAGCCGCTTGATGGGCTCGCGGTCGCGCTCACGCTCCCGCTCCTCGCGGAACCGCCCGCCACCGCCGCCACCGCGACGGTCGTCACGGCCGCGGTAACCACCGCGGTCGTCGTCCCGGCGTCCGCCCCGGAAACCACCGCCGGGACGGCCGCCACGGTCGTCACGGCGGAACCCGCCGCGGTCGTCGTCACGACGCGGGCCGCGGTCGTCGCGACGGTCGAACCCGCCACGCTCGCCGCCACGGTCGTCACGGCGGAAACCACCGCGGTCACCACCGCGGTCATCGCGGCGGAAGCCCCCACGGTCGCCGCCGCGGTCGTCGC
>NZ_LWCC02000058.1:1214-1424 GCF_001642695.1 Streptomyces chilikensis | reverse complement strand
CGGAACCCGCCGCGGTCGTCGTCACGACGCGGGCCGCGGTCGTCGCGACGGTCGAACCCGCCACGCTCACCACCACGGTCGTCACGACGGAAACCACCGCGGTCACCACCGCGATCGTCACGGCCACGGAAGTCGCTCCGCTGCGGACGCTCACCACGGCTGTCGTCCCGGCCACCCCGGTACCCGCCGCGGTCGAACTCCCGGCGCTCA
>NZ_LWCC02000058.1:0-1174 GCF_001642695.1 Streptomyces chilikensis | reverse complement strand
CCGCGGTCGTCGTCACGGCGCGGGCCACGGTCGTCGCGACGGAAGCCGCCGCGCTCGCCGCCACGGTCGTCACGGCGGAACCCACCGCGGTCGTCCTCACGGCGGAAACCGCCGCGGTCACCACCGCGGTCGTCACGACGGAACCCGCCACGGTCGTCGGAACGACGCTCGTCCCGGCCACCCCGGTACCCGCCGCGGTCGAACTCCCGGCGCTCACCGCCACGGTCGTCACGACGGAACCCGCCGCGGTCGTCGTCACGGCGCGGGCCACGATCGTCGCGACGGTCGAAGCCACCACGCTCACCACCGCGGTCGTCACGACGCGGACCACCGCGGTCGTCGTCCCGACGGCCGCCGTAGCCACGGTCGTCACGGCGGAAGCCGGGCCGGTCGCCACCCTCACGGCGGAAACCACCACGGTCGCCGCCACGGTCGTCGCGACGGAACCCACCGCGGTCACCACCGCGGTCGTCACGGCGGTCATCGCGGCGGTCGAAACCGCCACGGTCGTCACGACGCGGGCCGCGGTCGTCACGACGATCGAAGCCGCCGCGCTCACCACCGCGGTCGTCGCGCCGGAAGCCACCCCGGTCACCGCGGTCGCCGCCGCGGTCGTCACGCCGGCCGTAGCCGCCACGGTCACCGCCGCCCTGGCGTGAACCGTGGTCGTCCCTGCGGTAGCCGCCACGGTCTCCGCGGTCGCCACCGTCCCGGCGGCGTGGCTCGCGCTCCGGGCGCTCGTCGGGAGAGTTGGGGGACATCGGTGACTCCTAGTCTTCGATACCGCTGATCGTCGTCGCGCAGTCGGGTTCCCGAGCTGCGGCAGAATAAAAAGGGAAAAACAAAAAGGACCCTTGGTCCCAGCTGAACGCTGGGACCAAGGGTCCTCCAAAAAATTGTTCGGCGGCGTCCTACTCTCCCACAGGGTCCCCCCTGCAGTACCATCGGCGCTGTGAGGCTTAGCTTCCGGGTTCGGAATGTAACCGGGCGTTTCCCTCACGCTATGACCACCGAAACCCTATTGGTTTCGAGCGAACAAGCACACTTTTCAGTTGAGAGTTCAGCTCTAAGCCGGCAACTGTTCGTTGCCTCAGAACTAACACAGTGGACGCGAGCAACTGAGGACAAGCCCTCGGCCTATTAGTACCAGTCACCTCCACCCGTTGCCGGGCTT
>NZ_LWCC02000057.1 GCF_001642695.1 Streptomyces chilikensis | reverse complement strand
CGCGTCGATCTCCTTGCGGACCCGCTTGAGGAACTGGTGGGTGGCCGGCAGGTTCTCGCAGTTGGTCCCCTCCTCCTGGTACAGGTACGGCACCGCGTCGAGGCGGAAGCCGTCGATCCCCAGGTCCAGCCAGAACTTCAGCGCGGAGACGATCTCCTCCTGCACGGCCGGGTTCTCGTAGTTGAGGTCCGGCTGGTGGGAGAAGAACCGGTGCCAGTAGTACTGCTTGCGCACCGGGTCGAAGGTCCAGTTGGAGGTCTCGGTGTCGACGAAGATGATCCGGGCGTCCTGGTACTGCTTGTCGTCGTCGGCCCAGACGTAGTAGTCGCCGTAGGGGCCGTCGGGGTCCTTGCGCGACTCCTGGAACCACGGGTGCTGGTCGCTGGTGTGGTTCATGACGAAGTCGATGATCACGCGCATGCCCCGCTGGTGGGCGGCGTCGACGAACTCCACGAAGTCGGCGAGGTCGCCGAACTCCGGCAGTACGGAGGTGTAGTCCGACACGTCGTAGCCGCCGTCCCTCAGCGGCGACTTGAAGAACGGCGGGAGCCAGAGGCAGTCCACGCCGAGCCACTGGAGGTAGTCCAGCTTGGCGGTGATGCCCTTGAGATCGCCGACGCCGTCGCCGTTGGAGTCCTGGAAGGACCGGACCAGCACCTCGTAGAAGACGGCGCGTTTGAACCAGTCCGGGTCCCGGTCGCGGGCGGGGGTGTCCTCGAATGTGTCCGGGACGGGCTCGTTGACGCTCATATGGCGGGTGACCCTCCGATCTGCGGTGTGGACGGCCGCAGGGCGCCGTCGCCGGAGGCTCCGACGGTCAGCACGTGTGCTCCCCCGGGCCCGAGGCGTACGTAGTTGGCCCTGCCCCAGTGATAGGTCTCACCGGTGAGCTCGTCGCGCACCGGTACCGACTCGTGCCAGCTCAGGCCGAGTTGCGGCATGTCCAACGACACCGTGGCCTCCTGGGTGTGGTGCGGGTCCAGGTTCGCCACCACCAGAACCGTGTTCGAACCGTGCCGCTTGGAGTACGCGATCACCTCGTCCCTGTCGGCGTGGTGGAAGCGGAGGTTGCGCAGGTGACGCAGGGCGGGGCTGGCGCGGCGGATTCCGTTCAGCCGGGTGATCAGCGGGGCGATGGTGCGGCCCTCGCGCTCGGCGGCCTCCCAGTCACGGGGGCGGAGCTGGTACTTCTCCGAGTCCAGGTACTCCTCGCTGCCCTCGCGCACGGGCGTGTTCTCGCACAGTTCGTAACCGGCGTAGACGCCCCAGGTGGGGGAGAGGGTGGCCGCCAGGACGGCACGGACCTCGAAGGCGGGACGGCCGCCGTGCTGGAGGTAGCCGTGCAGGATGTCCGGGGTGTTCACGAACAGGTTGGGCCGCAGGTAGGGCGCCGACTCCTGGCTCAGCTCGGAGAGGTAGTCGGTGATCTCCTCCTTGGTGTTGCGCCAGGTGAAATAGGTGTACGACTGCTGAAAACCGGTCTGGGCGAGGGTGCGCATCATCGCGGGGCGGGTGAAGGCCTCCGCCAGGAAGATCACGTCCGGGTCGGCCGCGTTGATCTCGCCGATCACCTTCTCCCAGAACACCACGGGCTTGGTGTGCGGGTTGTCCACGCGGAAGATGCGCACGCCGTGGGCCATCCAGAAGCGCAGCACGCGGACCGTCTCCTCGACCAGGCCGTCCATGTCCTGGTCGAAGGCGATCGGGTAGATGTCCTGGTACTTCTTCGGCGGGTTCTCCGCGTACGCGATCGACCCGTCGGGCCGGTGGTGGAACCACTCCGGGTGCTTCTCCACCCACGGGTGGTCCGGCGAGCACTGCAGGGCGAAGTCCAGCGCGATCTCCAGGCCGTGCTCCGAGGCCTTCGCCACGAACGCGTCGAAGTCCTCGATCGTCCCGAGGTCGGGGTGGACCGCGTCGTGGCCGCCCTCGGGCGAACCGATCGCCCACGGCACGCCGACGTCCCACTCGTGGGCGGAGAGGGTGTTGTTGGGGCCCTTGCGGTGGGTGCGGCCGATGGGGTGGATCGGCGGGAGGTAGACGACGTCGAATCCCATGGCGGCGATCGCCGGGAGGCGTTCGGCGGCCGTCGCGAAGGTCCCGCTGACCGGCGGGCCGTCCTCGCGCACGACCGCGCCCTCGGAGCGCGGGAAGAACTCGTACCAGGCGCCGTACAGGGCCCGCTCGCGCTCCACCAGCAGCGGCAGCGGGTCCGAGGCGCTCACCAGTTCGCGCAGCGGATGCCGGTCCAGGGCCTCGGTCACCTCCGGGGCGAGGGCGGCCGCCAGGCGGGAGGCCACCGGGCGCCCCTCGTCGCGCAGCGCGGCGGCCGCGGCCAGCACCGCCTCGCGGGCGGGGCCGTCGGGGACCCCCGCGGCGGCGCGCTCGTGGAGCCGGGCGCCCTCCTCCAGCACCAGGCCGGTGTCGATGCCGGCCGGGACCTTGACGCCCGCGGTGTGCCGCCAGGTGGCGACGGGGTCGCTCCACGCCTCCACGGTGAAGGTCCAGCGACCGGTGCGGTCCGGGGTGACGGTGCCCGCCCACAGATCGGTGCCGGGGGCCACCTCGCGCATCGGGGTCCACGGGCCCGGGCGGCCGTCGGGGTCGCGCAGCACCACGTTGGCGGCGACGGCGTCATGGCCCTCGCGGAACACGGTGGCGGTGACCTCGAAGCTCTCGCCGGCCACCGCCTTGGCGGGGCGCTGCCCGTCGGCGACGCGGGGCCGGACGTCCTCCACCGGGATGCGCCCCACGGTCACCGCGGGTGCGGGTGCGGGTGCGGGTGCGGGTGCGGGGCGGCGGGCCCCGGCGGACGCCTTGCCGGAGGCCTTCCCGGCTCCCTTGCCGGGTGCCTCACGGGACCGCTGCTTCTTCTTCGCCGGCGTCTTGCCGGCGGGCTTCGCCGGCCCTCCGGCCGGGGCTCGGCCCGTGGCCCTGCCGGCGGGTCCGGCGGGGGGCGCCTGCGGGGGCCGGGCACCGCCCTCGCCGGGGTGGGCGGCGGCACCGGCCTCCGCCGCGTCGTCCCCGGCCGGGGCGTGCTGCGGGGCGGGACCGTCCGGCGTCG
>NZ_LWCC02000056.1 GCF_001642695.1 Streptomyces chilikensis | reverse complement strand
CGGCCCACGGCGGCCGGCCCGCGGCGACCGCCCCGGCGGGCCGCGCCCGCGGCGCCGCGGAGCGGCAGGGCGGGACGGGGGCCGCGGAGCGTGCGGGGACAATGGGGCGGTGAGTGAGACCGCTGAGCACCTGGCCGCCTTCGCGGCGCTGTTGACCGCCGAGGGACGCGCCCTCCTCGACGAGGTGCGGGAGGTGGCGCCCGGCGGGGAACTGGCCGCCGCCACCCGGCTGCGGCGCGACCACTCCCCCGAGCTGGTGTCCGCCGCCCTCACGCAGGCCCGCCTCCGCGCCCGCGCCGCCGCCAAGTTCGGCGCGGAGGACGCCCGGCGGATGTTCTTCACCCCCAACGGCGTCGAGCAGTCCACCCGCGCCACGGTCGCCGCCCACCGCGCCGCCCGCTTCGCGGACCTCGGCGTCCGCTCCGTCGCCGACCTCTGCTGCGGCATCGGCGGCGACGCCGTCGCGCTCGCCCGGGCCGGCATCCGCGTGCTGGCCGTCGACCGGGACCCGCTGACCGCCGCCGTCGCCCGCGCCAACGCCGAGGCGCTGGGCCTCACCGACCTGATCGAGGTGCGGGAGGCCGACGTCACCGAGGTCGACACCGCCGGCCACGACGCGGTGTTCGTGGACCCGGCGCGCCGCGGCGGCCGGGGGCGGATCTTCGACCCGGAGGCCTACTCGCCGCCGCTGTCCTGGGCGGTGGAGGCCGCCCGCGGCGCCTCCCGCGCCGCCGCGCTGAAGGTGGCCCCGGGCATCCCGCACGAGGCGGTGCCCGACGCGGCCGAGGCGGAGTGGATCTCGGACGGCGGCGACGTGAAGGAGGCCGTCCTCTGGTTCGGCGAGGCCGCCCGGCCCGGAGCCGTGTGCGCCACGCTGCTGCCCGGTCCGCGCCGGCTGCTCGGCCGGGGGCTGCCCGACCCGGAGGTCCGCCCCGTGGGCCGTTACCTGTACGAGCCGGACGGCGCGGTGATCCGCGCGCACCTGGTCGCCGAGGTGGCCGAGGAGGTCGGCGGCGGGCTCATCGACGGGACGATCGCCTTCGTCACCTCCGACGAGCTCCGTCCCACCCCGTACGCCGCCGGGTACGAGATCACCGACGTGCTCCCCTTCAACGTCAAGAGGCTGAAGGCGCTGCTGAGGGAGCGCCAGGTCGGCACCCTCACCGTGAAGAAGCGCGGCTCGGCGGTCGAGCCGGAGGAGCTCCGCCGCAAGGCGCTGCCCAAGCCGCAGGGACGCAACGCGGTCACCGTGTTCCTGACCCGCGTCGCGGGCGCCCCCGCGATGCTCCTGGGCCATCCGCTGCCCCGCTGACGCGCGCCCTCAGGCGTGGGTGACGCGCGCCCTCAGGCGTGGGTGACGCGCGCCCTCAGGCGTGGGCCGGCCGCGACGCCCCCGGCACCTCGGGCA
>NZ_LWCC02000055.1 GCF_001642695.1 Streptomyces chilikensis | reverse complement strand
GGCCGGGCGGCGGACGCCGCGGTCACGCCCCGGTCCGCCGCGGCCGGCGCGCCGCCCGGGACGCCCGCCGGGCCAGGGTTCCGGCCCGCCCGGCCCGTTCCCGGCACCACACCGTCGTCGCGCGGTACGTGGCGGCGGCCTGCCCGGGAGGGCTGTGGTGCGGCAGCAGCCGCTGCGGGTCCACCGCCACCGCACGCGCCGCGAGCTGCTCCCACAGCCGCGCCGCGGAGGAGACGGGCAGGGGCCCGAACCGGGTGAGCAGGACGGCACTCACACCGATGCCGAGCCCCAGACCCACATAACGTCGTACGGGGCGGCCGTGCAGCCGGCCGGGGTTCGTCGCCATGACCGCACGCTACGGCCGCCCGGCGGCACCGGACATGAGTCCCCGTACTCAACCGTCCTGAGCGGCCGCCCCGTCGAGGACAGCGCGAAGGGGGCCGCCCTGCGGGCGGCCCCCTCGGAAGGATTCCCCGCCGGAGGAATGTGACGGACGGGCCGCGAGGTCACGTCCTGCGGTAGCGCGCGCTGGCGAACGAGAACCCGGCGAAGGCCACCAGCCCCACGGCGATCACCACCAGCAGCCACGGGCCGGCCGAGGTCTGCGTGAAGGCACGCAGCGTGTCGTCCATCCCCTTCGCCTCGTCCGGGTCGAACCGGACCGCGGCGACCAGGGCGAACACGCCCACCGCGCCGAAGAGGACACCCCGCGCCACGCCGCCGAAGACGCCGAGGACGTCGACCGCCTGACGGACGCGTCGGCTCATCTCGCCCGTCTTGAGGTGCTTGTGGAACTTCCGCCGCACCGCGCGGACCAGGATCCACCCGCCCGCGACGACCACGCCGATCGCGGCGGCGCCGACCAGCCAACGGCCTCCGGGCATCTCGAGCGCCCGCGCGGTGATGTCCTTGGACTGCCGGTCGGAGGAACCGCCGCCGCCCGAGCCGGCGGCGAAGGCCATCACGGAGTAGGCGACGAAGCCGTAGAAGACGGCACGGCAGGCCGAGAACAGCCGCTTGTGCGTCTTGTGCCCGTCCGGTCCGGAGGCGCCGAAGGCGGCCTCCGACAGCCGCCACAGGGCCATGCCGGCCGTGGCGATGCCCAGCGCCCACAACAGCACGGAGCCGAACGGCTTCTCGGCTATCTCGGCCAGCGCACCGGAGCGGTCCGCCTGCTCGCCGTCGCCCGGATGGAAGGCCACGCGCAGTGCGATGACCCCGATGAGCAGGTAGAGGACCCCGCGGGCCGCGAAGCCGGCACGGGCCGCACGGTCCATCGCGGAGCTGTTGGCGGCGCGCCGTGCGGTGGTCCGGGGGAGCCACGTCGTCGATTGACCTGTCATGCCGCCCGGTTGCCCGCTGCCCGGTCGCGGAAACGGAGGGCGAATCGGCCACCCCCGACCGGCGCGCCGTCCGCGCTCCGCGGGCGCGGACACCCCTCCCTCACGGATCGGCAGGGCCGACGACCTCTCGGACGGTACTGCGGCTCACACCTCGGCCGCGGCCGAGGCACTGGGTGATCCGCCGGCGCGGCGGTACTCGGCGTTGATGCGCTGGGCCTCTTCGAGCTGGTCCTCGAGGATGATGATCCGGCACGCGGCCTCGATCGGAGTGCCCTTGTCGACGAGCTCACGCGCGCGGGCCGCGATGCGCAGCTGGTAGCGGGAGTAACGACGGTGTCCACCCGCGGAGCGCAGTGGTGTGATCAGGCGCGCCTCACCGATGGCGCGGAGGAAACTGGGGGTGGTGCCGAGCATCTCGGCGGCCCGGCCCATCGTGTACGCGGGATAGTCGTCGTCGTCCAAACGGTCCAGCGACTTGTCTGCTGTCATCTCACCTCTCTGGGAAACCTCTGCGGCACGCGTCGAGGGGCCTTGGTGCCGTACGGCACCAAGGCCCCGAAGGAATTGCAACACCATCTGCCGGCCCTAGTGCTGCGCCGGCCCTCTGTTTCCGCCCAGCCGTCCGATGTCCCGACGGGGGTGCGGGGATCGCTGATACGTGACCGGAGACCACCTGCCTGTCGATGTCCTCGGTACCCGGGCTTCGCGTCTTCCGCCCGGGCGATCCTGATGGCGTTCGACTCCTCCGTTCTTCCCTCTGAACTGATCACTTACCTGACGGGAACTGCGTACTGCTGGTACTGCCACCGCGTCGACCGCGGTCCTGCTCGTGGCGGCCCCTCGACACTACGGGCCACCCGGCCCGGTCGTCAGTCCCGTCGCCGTCGTGCAACAACCTGGCTTCGACACTCCACCACCGGACCGTCATACGTGTTCCGTGTACTGCTGCCCGGCAGTTCATGTCTGCCGGGCCTTGTCGTATCTCGGCTACGAGAGAAAGCATAGGGAGGCGGGAAGCGAATGTCTACTGCGGCAGATACAGATTTTCTGCACTGGCTGACGAGGTGCTCCATGACCTGCCCGCGAGGACAGGGGGCCGTCCGCACCTCGGCCCGCAGGCGCCGCCCAAGCGCACGCACGCCCGGCCTGTGTCGCGGCACCAGGGGAGCGTGCGCGCCCTGACGCCCGGTGGTGCCACCGCCCAAGCGCCCGGACGGGCGGGTGCATAGAATCCGATCCCATGCCGAAGCCTGACGAGCTGATCGTTGACATCGCCGCCCTCGTGGAGTCCGGGCGAAGCAACCAGATGTCCCTGACCGTGGTCACCGGCGGCGCTGTCATCACCGGTCGACTGGCGCCGGAAGCCACCTGGAGGCAGAGGGTGTCGGAGGTGCTGACGGACTCTGCCGACCTGGGCGAGTTCTCCGCCGTCTTCAACGCCCCTGCGAAGAAGGACGGGCCGCCCACGCACCTGCACTTCCACGTCGCCCGGATCATCCAGGGCACGGTGGGGATCCCGGAGACGGGCGGGATGTACCGCGTCGCGATCGAGGACGTCAGTGCCTGGACCGTGGGCGACTTCAGCTACTCCGACCACTGACCCACCGCCGCGCCGCTCCCGGCGCGGCGGCCGGCCGTCGGCGATGTCACCCAGGCGGAACCGATGCCGTGGATCCCGGGCCGTCGCGAACGGTCGTGAGCCGGGCAGCCGGGCAGCCGGGCAGCCGGGCAGCCGGGCGCGGGCGATCAGGCCGGTGCGCGATCACGGCCGGAGTGAGGCGGCGGTCGGTTCATTCCCGCAGAGGCGAGCGGCACGGAATTGCCGGGAGGCTCGCCGGAACGCGACAGCGAGGCCGGCCGGCGAAAAACGCACGGGCGCAATCACCGGAGCGAGTGGCGCGGCATCGGCGCAATGCGTGGAGCGTCGTCCACCGTGGTGCGGGCGAAAGGGAACACCCGCGCCCTCGAGGGGAATCCATTTACGGTCGACCGGTTGCCCTGTGGATTCCCGGTTGTCGTGAACAGGTGGAAGCGTTGCGGGAAACGCGAACAGCCGGGGCCCGCACCTCGAAAGACGCGGGCCCCGGCTGCAAAGTGCGCGTGAGGGTCAGGCGACGACGATGTTCTCGGCCGTCGGGCCCTTCTGTCCCTGCGCGATGTCGAAGGAAACCTTCTGTCCTTCGAGCAGCTCGCGGAAGCCCTGAGCGGCGATGTTCGAGTAGTGGGCGAACACGTCGGCGCCGCCGCCGTCCTGCTCGATGAAGCCGAAACCCTTTTCCGCGTTGAACCACTTCACGGTGCCGGTAGCCATGTCATATCTCCTTCGGGGCAGTGCGTCGGTATCCACACGGCGTGGATGCCGTGTCGCCGCGATGATCACCCCGCCCGGAAAATGACCGGAAATACAAAAACGCTTCCGGTGGCGAATGGGCCGACCGGGGCGCCTGAAGTTTCGGGAACCACAACTGCAACTGAGATCGACAGTAGCACGCCACGGCCGCCTGTGCGCGTGAAGAACGCCACTTCATTTTTCCGGGGAAAAATCGGTCTGCGTACGCCGTTGAAATCTCAGTTCTCGGGCGCAGCTATTGCGTCACCCGAAGCACAAGGTTTCGGTGAGGCCGGCTGTCCGGGCGCAGCGGGCCGGAACGACGCGGACCACGTCACCCTGTGCTCCCGTGCTGCCCGAGCCCTCGACGGGCAGCGGCGCGTCAGCCGCAGAAGCAGAAGGGTTCCCACGGCTGAGGTAAGGGCCGGACGACCGGCCCGCGGTCCGGCGGTGAGGCTGAGGCGGTTCGGCGGTGGACCCGGGGCCCACGGCCGACCGGTGCGGACGGACGGCTCCGAAACCGGGCGCCCGGCGACACCAGGTGCACGTCATCCGCCGACCGGTGCCGGGCGTGCCGTCACCCGTGCCCCGCCGGCGCCGGCCGCGGACCTCTGCACGCGCCCGTCAGCGGACGCGGCCTCCGGACGCTCCTTCCTTCTCCTTCGCGTAGTCCTTCGCCATCTGACCGGCGAAGTCGTACACCACGCACGGTTCGTCGCCGACGGTCCACGCGTCGTGCCCGGGGGAGCACACGAAGACGTCCCCGGCACCGACCTCGGTCTCGCTTCCGTCGTCCATGCGGATGTGCAGGCGCCCCTGGGTCACCACCCCGTTGTGGTGGAACTGGCAGCTCTCGGTCCCGGCGGCCGGCGCGATGTCCTGGGACCACCGCCAGCCGGGCTCGAAGGTCGCCGTCGCGAAGTCCAGCCCCGAGAGGTGGACCGATTCGAGGTGACCGTGCGGGAAATTGCGCTGCTCGTCGGGCTTACTGGGAGTTCTGACCTCCAGCATGGCGATGCCTCCTCACTGAGCCACACCTCCATTGTGCGACCCCTCACCCGCCGTCCGGCGACCACGGCCGTCCCGGGTCGCTCCCTGGAGGTTAGGGTCGGCCTTCGGCCGGGCGCCGTGGCGAGGAAGGCCGGAGGAACGAGACCGCTGTCCAGGGGGACATCCGTGAACGTCGGTGTGCAACGCGGTGCGATCGCCGCCGTGCAGGTGCTCGGCCTCGCCGTGTGGTTCTCCATGTCGGCGGTGGTCCCCGGCCTGCGCGACGACTGGGGGCTCACGGCCGGCGGCGCGGTGTGGCTGACGGCGTCCGTGCAGTTCGGCTTCGTCGCCGGGGCCGTGATCTCGACCGTCCTGAACCTCCCGGACCGCGTCCCTCCCCAGCGTCTGCTCGCCGCGGGCGCCGCGGCGGCCGCCGTCTGCACCGTCGTGCTGGCCCTGCTCGCCGACCGGCCGGCCGTCGCCGTCCCGCTGCGCTTCCTGACCGGGACGTCCCTGGCCGCCGTCTACCCCACCGGCATGAAGCTCATGGCCTCCTGGGCCGGCAGCGCCGGGCGGGGCCGGACCATGGGCGTCCTCATCGCCGCCCTCACCCTCGGCTCCACGCTTCCCCACCTCATCGCCGGGCTGGGATCACTGCCCTGGCGGGGCGTCCTGCTCACGGCGGCGGCGGCCGGACTCGCGGGTTCCGTCATAGCCCTGGTCCTCGTCCGGCCCGGCCCCCACGCGGCGTCGGCCGCCCCCGCCCGCAACCCCCGGTACGCGCTGACCATGTTCACCGAACGCCGCCCGCGCCTGGCCAACCTCGGCTACTTCGGGCACATGTGGGAGCTCTACGCCCTCTGGACCTGGATCCCCGCGTTCCTGCTGGCCTCCCCCGCCGCCCGCGACCTTCCGGGTTCGGTGGCGATCACGGTGTTCCTCTCCATGGGGATCGGCGGGGTGATCGGCTGCCTGCTCGGCGGCTGGGGCGCGGACCGCTTCGGCCGCTCTCCCGCCGCCGTGACCGCGCTGCTCCTCAGCGGCCTGTGCTGTCTGCTCTCCCCGTTCCTCTTCCACGCCCCGCCGGCGGTCCTGTTCCTCTTCTGCACGATCTGGGGCGCCGCCGTGATCGCGGACTCCGGGGTCTTCTCCACCTCGCTGAGCGAGGTCGCCGACCACCGCTACGTGGGCACGGCGCTCACCGGCCAGACCGCGATCGGGTTCGCCCTCACCGTGGTCACCATCCAGTTCACGCCCCTCCTCGCCGAAGCCGTCGGCTGGCGCCACGCCTTCCTCCTCCTCGCCCCCGGCCCCCTGGCCGGCGCCCTCGCCATGCACGCCTTCGGCCGGGGCCCCGCGTCCGCCCTCCCCCTGCGGGGCGCGGCCTGACGACCGCCCCGCCGACCGCCCCGCCGCCCGCGCGCCGGTCCCGGCCGGCGGGCCACGGCGGGAGGGCGAGACCGTGCGCATCCGGGTTCCGCACCTGCGCGCCGGGGCGGCCGTGCGCCCCCGGAAGGGGAATCCAGGGGTGCTCGGGAGCGTCAGACCTCCTCGTCCCGAACCGGTCGGTCGGCGGGGAGCCGGGTCATGTCGTCCGTCGCGGGACGGGGATCGGCCGATCGGATGCGGTCGCCGAGGGACTCGAAGGACACCGGTGAACCGGCTGCCCTGCGAACGGTGCTCAGGCTGACGCTGTCCGCGTCCAGGGCAGCGACTGCCGGGCGGGGGAGCACGTAGAACTCCCACTGGGCCGTGTCGAGCGGGTCGTAGACAGCGTGTTCACGGGAGGTCTGGACGGCGAACACGTAGACGTCGGCGTTGTACGACTTCGACTCCGAGTAGCCGCCCTCGGGCGACCACGCGCAAGCGCGGAGCCCACCGAAGCGGATGGGAGAGGGCGCGCGCTGCTCCCAGGCCTGCAGATGGGCACCGGCCTTGACCTCGATGCGCAGTCCGTCGCCGGTCTCTACATCGTGGCTCGCCCACTCCACCCGGGGCTTGCGGGAGCCGACCGCCCGGTGGACCAGGAATTCGGCGAACAGACCACGCGTGTTGTTCATCCGGAGGTCCGGCATGGCGAACCGCCAGAAGTCGACCACGGTCGCGTCCGGGACGCCGGCGACCGGCTCGTCGCCGCGGAGCGGAGGAAGGGGTCGCGGGCTCAAAGGCGGGCGGGCGGACGGCTTCATGACCGCAGTCTGTCAGGAGGGTGAGGCACGCAGGGAGAGGCGTGTGCGTGGTACGACACCGGACACGGCGAAGGACCGGTCCGGGGCCCTTCCTGAACCGGCCCTTCCCGCTGTGCCCCGGCAGAATTCGAACCTGCCACACCCGCTTCAGGAGTTCGATCCGAACCCGCTCCGACTGCTGCGGTCGCCTGATGCGTAGCTCCATGGGGAGAGTTCCGCACCGGTCATGCGGGCCTCCCGGCAGCCGATGGGTGTCACTGTGGTCTGCTGCATGTCATGCGGTCGCTGTACTTCCGTGCTGTGCTCCGGACCCGAGGTGCGACCGTTCATGGATGGCGAAGTGCCGGAGTGCTTCAGGCCTTCGGCTGGGTGAAGCGGATGCGGTTGCCGAAGGGATCACGCAGACCGCAGTCGATCCCGTACGGACGCTCGGTGGGCTCCTCGGTGAACTCCACCCCCTTCTCGAGCAGCGTCTCGTAGGTCTTGCGGCAGTCGTCCGTGGTGAGGATGAGCCATCCGCCCATGGCCCCCTTGGTCACCAGCTCGCGCACCTGCTCCGCCGTCTCCTCCGACATCGCCGGCGCACCCGGCTTCTCCAGAAGAATCTGTCGCTCGGGGCGTCCCGGTACGCCGACGGTCAGCCAGCGCATGAAACCCATGTCGACGTCTGCGGTGATCTCCAGGCCGAGCTTGCCGACGTAGAAGTCGATGGCCTCGTTCTGGTCGAGAACGTATATCTGTGACTGCGTGATGGCGTTGAACATGACACTGACACTAGCGATGGGCCAGGACGAGAACTTATCCAAAACTGCTCAGTGGGCAAGACGTTCCGTCGGCCGGTCAGGCATGCGGCCGAGTCCACGCCATCGTGAAGCACGTCGGTACGCTCACGGCAACCGCTTCCTTGCGGTAGGTCCGGGGCGACCGGCCGACGATGTCGCGGAACGTTCGGCTGAAGGTGCCCGGGCTGGTGAAGCCGACCTCGAAACTGATGTCCGTCACGCTGCGGTTGGTCTCCCGCAGCAGGAACATCGCCCGTTCCACGCGGCGACGCTGCAGGTAGCGGTGGGGTGTCTCACCGAACGTGGCTCGGAAGGTACGCGTGAAGTGGGCCTGCGACACGTGTGCGACGCGGGCCAGGGTGGGGACGTCCAGTGGCCGCGCGTAGTCGCGGTCCATCACGTCACGTGCTCGGAGCATACGGCGATTGGTCTCTTCTGCGGCGCGACTCACGGCACCATCCCATCACGGTCTCCCGGACAGGACCCAGGACGGCAGGCGGGAGGGAAGCTCCCCCGCGCCCGCCACGATCGGCCGGCACCCGGTCGCGGAGTCCCTGCCTCATGCATGCTGTAGGCGTGCCGCGGACGGTCGTCATGCCGGGGTCGTCGCGGGTGGGTCCGGCCGCCGTCCAGTCCGCCGACGGGCCGGCCCCTGGTTGCCGTAGGTGGTGTGGCTCCCGGAAGGGCTGAGCGAACGGACCGGACGCCGTTGACCGGGGACCGGTGGAAGCACACGGCGAGACACAGCGGAGGGGATGCCGAGGACCACCGCCCCGAGCGGGGTTCCTCACCCGCCGCACTCGACGGCGCACCCGTTGCGGACCATCCGTGACATCCGGGAGTCACTGCCCGACGACCAGCGCAGGCACTTCGACGCGGAGCTCGCCGACACGGCGATCGAGGCTCTGCCCGAGATGCTGAACCGCTGGGTGGCCTTGAGCGACGACGGCTTCGAGGAGTTCCTGCTGTCCCGGCCCTTCGAGGGCATGGAGTTCGGTGCCCGAACCTACGACGAGGAACCGGACGTCGAGTGATCCACCTGCTCGACACGAATGTCGTCGCCGAACTGACGGCGCGGCCCAAGCCCGACCATCGTGTGCTGGCCTGGTTCCGGTCCACGCCCCGGCCCAACCGCTTCCTCAGCGTGACACCGTGGCCGAGATCGAGGCAGGCGTGGACGCCACGGCGGACCCCGTGCGCAAGGCCCGATACGCCCAGGCACTCGCCGCCGTACGGCACGAATACGCCGGACGCATCGCACCGACCGGTGAACCGGAAGCGGCCGCGTACTTGAGCATCCACAGGATGCTGAAATCAGCCGGTGCCGGCATCGACCCGCCGGACGCACTGATCGCCGCCACCGCCCTGGCCAACGGCTGGACGGTGGCCACCCGCAACATCAAGCACCTCGCCCGCACCGGCGCCATGGTGATCGACCCGTGGGAACAGCTGGACCAACCACGCCGCGAGTGACTGCCGGCGTTGATGCCAGAGGCCGCCCGGGAAGGTTCCTGGGCGGCCTCTGCGCTGGCGCCCCCGGCAGGATTCGAACCTGCGACACCCGCTTCAGGGGTTTCCCCAGGTGGGGCTGTGACCTGCGGGAATGCCTGTCCTTGGGTGCCTGGCGTGGGAAAACACTCCTCGGCGGTTCTCACATGTTCGCGCCTTGCCCCGGCCTCATGTGTGCTGAATCCGTTCCGGTGGTCCCTCGTGTATCGGTGCGTCGGCGCCGGTCCGTCTTGGCTCCGCCCCGTGCCCATGGTCGGAAGCCTGTGGTGGTGCTACTGCGTAGCACCAGGTGCTACCGTGGCCGATATGAGCGTTCAGCCCGAAATCACTCAGAGGGACCTGCGTAACCGTTCCCGGGAGATCATGGACGCCATACAGGGTGGCCAGTCGTTCACCGTCACTCGTGACGGGCACCCGATCGGACAGCTCGTCCCTCTGCGGCGGCGCCGTCGGTTCGTCTCCCGGCATGAGTTCGCCGCGATGTCCAGAACCGCTCCCGACATCTCCCTCGACATGTTCCGCGTCGACCAGGACGCCACGACCGACCACTACCTGGACGATCCCTATGCCCGCTGATCGTCCGACGTACGGGCAGGGGATCCTCGACACCAACATCATGATCTTGCGGCGGTGGGTGGATCCCGAGGAACTGCCGGAAGAAATGGCGATCACCGCCATCACCCTGGCCGAGCTGTCCGCCGGCCCTCACGAGGTCCGCCGCAACGACGAACAGAGCGGCTACGACGAGCATGTCGAGCGAGCCCGAAGGCTCGACGTTCTGCAACGCGCGGAGCACGAGTTCGACCCCATCCCCTTCGATGCCGAAGCCGCCCGTGCCTACGGCCGGATCTGTGCCGCGGTGATCAGTGCGGGCCGTAAGCCGCGTCGTCGGGTGGCCGACCTGATGATCGCTGCCATCGCAGTGGCCGAGGGCCTCCCCCTCTTCACCACCAACCCCGACGACTTCAAAGGGCTGGACGACCTCCTGACCGTCGTTCCGGTCACGCGTCCCACGATGCCGCACGAGAGCTGACGAATCCCGACCGAACACCGCAGGGCCGAATTGGCTGAACCGCCGAGATGGCCGGCCCTCGGGCCTTTGGGAGGGGAGGGCGAGCGCGCCCCGCACTGCTGAGGTTGTTCCGGGCCTCCGGAGAGCGAATTCGATGCCTGCCCGGCCCTTCGGGGGACGGGCGTGGACGGAGTGTGTGCTGCAAGCAGCAGGATCCCTCCCGTCCGCTGGACGGGAGGGATCCTGACCTGGTGCTTCTCTGTGCCCCGGCAGGATTCGAACCTGCGGCACCCGTTTTAGGAGATCCCTCCAGGCGGGGCTGTGACCTGGGGAAACGGTTACCGCTGAGTGCTTGACCTGCGGAAAACGCCTCGCTGGTTCTCAGCCGTTCGCAGTGCTTCCCGGCCTCATGTGTGCCGAATGTGTGCTGCGCCGGCTGCTCGAGTCTCTCTATCGAGCGAGTCGGGCCGGATCGATGGTGAGAGGGAACGGCTCGTCGATCTGGACGGTCTGGCCAGGCAGGACGGTCGCCAGATCGCGGTAGCCGGAACCGTTGCGCATGGCGGTGTGGAGCGTGGGGGCGGGCTCCAGGTCGACGCGCCAGTAGTGCTCGATGCCGGCCGCGGCGTACAAGGCCGGCTTGAGTTTGCGGTCGGTGAGGCGGGTGGCCGGTGACGCGATCTCGACGACAAGGAGCACAGCAGCGTTGTTGAGGACGACGCCCGCCTCGGCAGCTGCTTCGGCATCTGCGACGACAAGGTCAGGGATGAGAAGCCCGTCAGGCACGCTGATGTTCACGGCTTCCAGGACCTCGACGTCCGCGCCCGCTTCGTCGGCGGCCCGCTCCAGCAGGGCGGCGAGCCGGCGTGAAGCCCGCTGATGGGGCACGCTGGGGGCGGGAGACATCAGGAGCGCCCCTCCGACGAGTTCGACCCGCTGATGCGTGTCCTCACCGAGAGCGAGGACATCGTCCAGGGTCCACGGGCCCACGTGGTCGTACGCGGCACCCATGCCTCCACCCACCTTCCGGCATCTAGGCCCATGGTTGCACCGGTCGCACTTCGTCCGTGCCCCATTGCCGATGGTTCACCCGGATACGGCCCCGGACGCTCGGTGCCACCGACCATCAGACCATGCCTCGCAGAAGCAGGCACAGAGGTGATGTCTCAGCCGTTGCTCAGTCTCGTGCGGCGGATCGGGTAGTGCCAGTGACGGTCAAAGGCCCCGGACCATGATCGGTCCGGGGCCTTTGCGCTGGTGCCCCCGGCAGGATTCGAACCTGCGACACCCGCTTTAGGAGTTCGATCTACGTCCGCCCCTGATGCCATCGTTGGCTGATCCGGTGGCCGTCCAGGATCACAGCTGTGTGCCGCCGTCCGGGCTCGTTGATGTCAGCGTTGGATGTCAACGGAACAACTCCGGAACTGGGCAGACCTCCAGCGGTTCGGCCGGCCGGTCCGCCCACTGCCACCAGGTGTGCCGACCAGCACACCGCCACAGAGAGCGGCAGGTCCTCCGGCCGTCTTCGTCTCGTTTGGACAGCACGAGACCGCCGGACTTCAAGGGCTGGCTGCACTCAGGACAGGCCGGGGCGTCGTCGGTCATGCGGCGCACCCTAACGGAGCGACCTTTTCGTCCCGAACTTTCGGCCGGGGGCATTGCGGACCGGAGGGCTGGTCAGTCGGTCGTCGACGTCCTTGGTGGTCGCCCGCGGTTGCGGTGGTTGCTGCACTTCGCTGCTGTACTACTGCGCTCACTACAGTCCCTCCGTCTGGTCGTACTCGACTGCCTCAAAGGTGTCGATCAGCATTGCACTAATCGGCGGATTCGATTCCCAAGTCGGCTCGCATGGCAATTTTCTGCTCCCCCACGTATGGCCAGACCTCTTGATGCAGTTCGTCTTCCAGAGCATGCAGCTCGGCCGCACATCCGGACAGAGATGGGCCGAGCTGCTTGATTTTTCCGTATGCGGTGTTCAACCGGGTCTTGGCAACGCTGGATGCTCGTAGCACCGGGCGCGGGGCAATCATCTGGGCTTCCGAATAGCTGTCCCGATAGGCCGATCGGCTGGTCTCCAGTTGTGCCAGCGATGCGTCAACGTCAACGTTTTGCCGCAGCGCATGCAGGTAGTTGGTCATCGCCGTCAGAAATTGACGGGAAGCAGTGTTCAGGTCGATGTAACACCTGCGCCTCAGCTCAAGGCTCTCGCGCTGGCGTGCTTGCGCCTGCTCCGCCTGTAGCAGGGCTTCGGCGTGCTGGCGTTCTTCTCGTCGCTGCTCCGCAGCAGCCTGCAATTCCAGACGTTTTGTGCGGTCCGCGCGGTTCTGCGTCAGCAGCGCCGCTCCTAGCGTGCCCACCACGCCCACGACGGCAACCGCCAACCCCGCCCAACCACCGCCCACAATCCCTGCCTTCTACAGATGAAGGGCTTCAACCAAACGCACGTCCTGACCTGGGCTCGGGCCTCCCGCATCGCGTCGGCTGCCGCTGTCGGTTAACACGGGCCAACCTCGGTCCACGGATAGCCAGATCGCGATGCCAGGCAGTGGTCAGGCGTGCCCAAGCTAGCTCAGCGTAGCGGGCGTTTAGAAGATGCGGGCAAGCCTTGACGGATCAACCCGATCGTCCTACGTCGGCACCATGCTGGGCTGTTGAGTGCCGCTGTCGTTGCCGTCAGCGCTGCCGTCACCGCCGTAAGCGGTGCTGCCCTGTAACCACCGCACTAGGAGTTCGCTCACCGGGCCGCGCGGCCTGTTCCGCGCCCACAACGCTGAGGTTTGGTGGTGCTCCTGTGGCGCGTTGCCAGGCGCCGCAGCCTACGGCGGCGCTGTCCTGCTGCGCGCTGCTGGGCTCTCACGATGGCTACTGTCTGCGGATCACTGATCAGCTCGTAGTCGTACAGCAGAAGCGCGTCGTCGTCCTTGGTGAGCAGGCGTCGCAACGTGTCGATGTGGCGCTCAGGGCTGGTGAGTAGCCTCTTCGACTCTAGCCAGGCGGCCAGACCGCCATCGTCTTCCAGCACGGGACCACCGTAGTCAGCCGGCCGGACGTCGTCATGCCCGTTCTCCGGGCTTAGGCATGGCCTTACCAGTGTCGCAGACGAACGGACGTGACCTGGGGGTGTCGTCTAGGACCTCTGTCACTGATGGTCGCCGCTGGTCACCCTTGAGCGGCCTGGGACGGCCCAGAGACGGCCCGAAGTCCTCGGCTCCCTCGAGAGCTGAACAGCCTCCGTGGTGTCAGGTCCGTCTGGCAAACTCATCCCATGGTGAAGACTCCTGGCGAGTGGCTGAACAAGCTCTATTACGGCGACAACCTCGGCGTCCTACGAGAGAACGTAGCCCCCGAGAGTGTAGATCTGATTTACCTGGACCCTCCATTCAACTCAAACCGCTCGTACAACGTACTCTTCAAGGAAAAGAGCGGCGAAGAGTCACCAGCCCAAATGGAGGCGTTCGACGACACTTGGACTTGGAGTCATGAAACCGAGTCCCTCTACATCGATCTCCTAAATGGCGACGCACCACTAGCCGTCAAAGATGCACTAGAGGCCATGCGCAAACTCCTCGGAGATAACGATGTGCTGGCATACCTTGTCATGATGGCTGCAAGGCTTGTCGAACTTCATCGAGTCCTGAAGCCTACCGGATCTCTATACCTTCACTGTGACCCGACCGCAAGCCACTATCTCAAGATGCTCCTTGATGCAATCTTCGGAGCTCGGCAATTCAAAAATGAGATTGTATGGCGGCGCACCTCCACAGTGAAAGGCAACTCAGGGCAAGGGGCTCGCCACTTCGGGCGAAACACGGACCGAATCCTTTTCTACACGAAGTCCGACAAATACACCTTCAATCAGGCTTATCAGCCGTACTCCGAAGAATACATCAAGAAGAAGTTCACGAATATCGAGCCGGAAACCGGAAGGAGATTCCAAACCGTAAGCATGCTCGGCCCAGGCGGCTCAGCTAAAGGGAATCCTTTTTACGAGGTTCTCGGAGTGTCGCGACATTGGCGTTTCAGTCAAGAGGAAATGGCTCGTCTGATCAAGGAGGGGAGGGTGCATCAAAGTAAGCCTGGCGTGGTGCCGCGACAGAAGTACTATCTGGACGAGGGTAAGGGTGTGGAGCTTCAGTCGCTATGGGCAGACATTGACGCTCTAAACTCACAGGCCGCAGAGCGACTCGGGTACCCGACCCAGAAGCCCTTGGTTCTTCTTGAGCGGATTATTGAAGCCAGCAGTAATCCGGGTGACGTAGTCCTAGACCCATTCTGCGGCTGTGGCACCACGATTGATGCCGCCCAGAAGTTGGGGCGCAAGTGGATCGGCATAGACGTAACGACCTTGGCCGTTGATCTTATCGACGCTCGACTTCGCCACACGTACACTGAGTCGATTCAAGACAGCTATGAGATCCTCGGCATACCGAAGGACCTCGGCGGCGCTCAAGCCCTGTTCAATCGGTCTCCTTTTGAATTCGAGCGGTGGTGCGTGATGCTCGTGGACGGACAGCCGAACGAAAAACAAGTAGGCGACAAGGGGATCGACGGAATCATTCGCGTCCCCATTGACGCCAAGGGTAATTCACATCGAGCTATAGTTTCTGTCAAGGGCGGCACCACGAACCCAAGTCACGTAAGGGACCTGATCGGCACAGTGGAGTCCCAAAAGGCGGCAATGGGTGTCTTCATCTGCTTGAAGAAACCCACCAAGGCAATGGTAGATGCGGCTAACCATTCCGGTGTCTACACTTACCCGGTGAACAATCAGAAGTACCCTAAGGTTCAAATCATCACGGTTGAGGATTTGCTCAAGGGGAAGCGTCCCAACATTCCTACAGCCATGCTGCCGTACTTCCAGGCACAGCGCCGTTATGAAGCCACGCATCAGCAAATGACATTCGGCTAGGAGGCAGCGAGGTCGGCGGAGCGGCTTTGGGCTGGAGCTGCTTTGGGGCGAGTGATCATGGCCCCGTAAGCTGATGGCGAGTCGGGCAGTCAGTGGACCTGCCCGTAAAGCACGACGTTGGGGCCATGATCTTCGAGGCTCGCCCCAAAGTGGCTGCCTAAAGCCGTGGAGCCGACCGCCCCAGCCACAGAGGGTTTCTCTCCCGACCGTGCCCGCAGTCGCCGGCGCGCCGCCGGGCGCGGCCAGCCGGGGCGAAGACAGGAGGCAGGCCGCGCCGCACAGGCGGCGCGCGCCCGCGCCGTGCGCGGGCCTTGATGAAGTAGGGAAACTCTTATCGCACCGTGTTGAGTTGGCGCCCGTCATGGCTTCTGACGTGGGGTCCCGCCTCGTCCAGCGCATCGAGCAGCCGGACTGCGTAGACCTCGGCCATGCGCTCCGACACTTCCTCGGGCGTGAGCCATTCGACCGCGGTCGACTCTTCGCTGGTCCGCTCGATACCGCCGGAGGGCTTACAGCGGAACACTAGGGCCACGACACCTCGCGTCGTGTTCTTGTAGACGCCGGTCAGCTGGTCGACCTCGACGCGGACGCCGGTCTCCTCCCAGACCTCCCGGACGACTCCCTCCTCGGGGGCCTCGGCGAGTTCGAGCACTCCACCCGGCAGCTCCCACGTCCCGTTGTCCGCCCGGCGGATCGCCAGGAGCCGCCCGTCCTCGCGGACGACCGCCCCCGCGACTGACACGGAATGCAGTGGCGTTGACGACGTCTCGCGGGCGCTGTTACTCATGTACAGGAGCATAGGAGAGTGAAAAGGACTATGGGAACAGCCATAGGAGGTGGGAGGGCCGTACCGAGGTACGTCCAGATCGCCGAGGAGATTGTCCAGCAGATCCGCGCCGGGGTGCTCAAGCCCGGCGACCTGGTGCCGAGTGAATCCGAGTTGGTCGAGCGCTACGGCGTGGCCGGCGGCACCATCCGCAAGGCAATGGTCGAGGTTCGGGCAAGCGGGCTCGTGGAGACCCGGCACGGCAAGGGATCGATCGTGAAGGACCGGCCGCCTGTGCGGCTCCGTTCCTCCGACCGCTTCCGCGCCTCGCACCGCCGGGAGGGCAAGGCGGCCTATCTCGCCGAGTCGGCCCAGTCCGGCGCAACCGCCAAGGTGAGCGTTCTCTACATCGGACCCATGGAGGCCCCGGAGGAGATCGCGGAACGCCTCGACGTTCCCGTCGGCACTCAGGTCCTCGCACGCCGCCGTCTCTATTTCCGCAACGGCGTCCCCGTCGAGACCGCCACCTCCTACCTCCCCTGGGACGTGGTCAAGGACATCCCCGAGTTGTTCTCGGAGAACCCGGGCCCGGGTGGCATATACGCCCGGCTGGAGGACGCCGGGCACGTCTTCGCCGAGTTCGTGGAGACGCTCCAGGCGCGACCGGCGGCCAAGGCCGAAGCCTCCGAACTCGCTCTCAGCCCCGGCGCGCCGGTCATCCACCTGCTGCGGAACGCCGTCACCGAAGCCGGTCGCGTGGTCGAGGTGTGCGACACCCTCATGGCCGCTGACCAGTTCATCTTCGAGTACCGCATCCCCGCCACCGACTGACACCGCCTCAACTCCTCGCAACCCGCCGAGACTTCTTCGCCTCGGCGGGTTGACTCATGTACAGGAGTCATGCACTCTTCTCCATGTCACTCCTATACATGAGTGACATAGTCGAGCACTTCTAGAGGAGTGATCTCTGTGCGTCAGATTCCCGTTGACACCTCGACCGCGTCCGTGATGGTCGCGCAGCCCCCGCAGCCGAAGGTGAAGGACCGCCGCACCGGCGAGCGGGCCATGGACATGGAGACCGGTGCCGCGCTGTCGACCGTGGACGTGATGTTCGCGGCCAACGGCGAGGTGGAGATCCTGTCCGTGACCGTCCCGGAGACCGGCATCTCCGCCGACCTGACCATGGGCACCCCGGTCGCGATCACGGGTCTGGTGGCCCGCCCCTGGGAGAACGAGTTCAACGGCCAGCGCCGTCACGGGATCGCGTTCCGGGCGGTCGCGGTCACCTCCCTCGCCGAGACCGCCGCGAAGCCGAAGGCCGCCTGACCATGGAGTGGCTGACCGCCGCTGTGGTGCTGCTGGTCGTCGCCGTCGCGGGTGTCCTGCGGTGGCGTCGACCGGCCTGGTACTGGCTGACCTTCGGGGTCGTGCTGGCCGCGGTTCGCGTTCTGGTCCGGTACACGTCGGTGATGGAGGCGTGCGGGCTGACCGTTCCGCCTCCGCGCTGGCGGCTGGCCCTGGCCCGGCTGACCGGCCGCCCCGTTCCGCAGGCTCGGGCCCCGCGGCTGCTGCGGCTGCGTCCGACCCGGACCGGCCTCGTCCTACGGCTGGGGCTCCGCCCGGGACAGGACGCGTTCGACGTGGCGGCTTCGTGCGACCGGTTGCGGCACTCGTTCACCATGCAGGGCGTCACCTCCCGCGAGATCCGCTCCGGTGTGGTGGAGCTGTGCATGACCGGCTACGACGTCCTCAAGCGGGTGCAGATGCCGCCGGTCGTCGAGCGGTCCCCGATGCGGGTGCCCGTCGCGCTGAGGGAGGACGGCGCCGTGCACTTCCGTGACTACCGGACCTGCCCGCACGCGCTGACCATCGGTGCCACGAAGTCCGGCAAGTCCGTCTACCAGCGCAACCTGGTCGCCGAACTCGCGGCCTTACCCGTGGCCTTGGTAGGGATCGACTGCAAGCAGGGGGTCGAGCTGTACCCCCTCGCGCGGCGCTTCTCCGCCCTGGCCGACAACCCCGACACCGCCGACGACCTTCTCGGCGCGCTGCTGGTGCACATGGAGGGCGTCTACCAGCTCATCAGGGCCGAGCAGCGCATCACCGCCGATGTCCCGGACGCGGAGATCGCCGCCGACATCTGGGATCTTCCCGACCACCTCCGCCCGACTCCCGTCGTCGTCCTGGTGGACGAGGTCGCCGAACTCGCCCTGTTCTCCAACAAGGACGAGGAGAAGCGACGGGACCGGATCATCACCGCCCTGGTCCGGCTCGCCCAGCTCGGCCGTGCCGCCGGCATCTACCTGGAAATCTGCGGCCAGCGCTTCGGCTCGGAACTCGGCAAGGGCATCACCATGCTCCGTGCCCAGCTCACCGGCCGCACCGCCCACCGCGTCAACGACGAGACCAGCGCGAACATGGCCTTCGGGGACATCGCCCCGGACGCCGTCCTCGCCGCCATCCAGATCCCCACCGGCACCCCCGGCATCGCCGTGGCCGGTGACGCGACCGGCGGGTGGCACCGCATCCGCGCCCCGCACACCACGCTCCGACAGGCCGTGAACGCCTGCAACCGGCACGCGCACCTGACTCCGGTCCTCCCCGGCCTGGACGCCTTCCGTCCCTCCGTGGCCCCGCCCACGCGACCGCCCGTGGTCTTCCCGGCCCAGCCGGTCGAGGCACCCACCACCGCCTGACCCGCCCCACCTCCGGTCGGCGCGACCGCAACCGCGCCAGTTCCCTACCCCCGCCATGCCCGAAACGCCCACGAAGGAGGTGAGGACGTGACCCGCAAACTCCGCGCCGACGCCGTACTGGTGCAGGCCGTGATCGCCGGGGCCCTGTCCTTCTCCCACCTGCACGACCTGGCCGAAGCCGCCGGACAGACCGGATGGAAGGCGTGGGCCTACCCGGTCTCCGTCGACCTGCTCCTGGTCGCCGCCTGGCGACGCATGAGCCAGGACGCCGACAATCGCGACGCCTGGCTGTGGTTCGCCATCGCCCTCGCCGCCTCACTGGGTGCCAACGTCGCCACGGCCGGGCTGCTCGACCTCGGAGCCGTCCCGGCCTGGCTGCGCATCCTCGTCGCCGGTTGGCCCGCCCTCGCCTTCCTCGGCGGGACCCTCCTCGCCCACAAGCCCGCGCCGCACGCAGCTCCCGAACCCGAACCGGCGCCCGCGCCGGAACCGCGCACGGTCCTCGAACGTGACCCGGTCCCCGCCGCCGCGCTGGCCAACCCGGAGCCCGTCGCCGACGAGCCGGACGAAATCGCGGCACCGGAGCCCGCCCCGCCGGCACTGGCCGCGGCCCCGGCACCGGCTCCCCCGGTCCCGGTCGCCCTGGTCGCCCACGCCCGCAAGGTCGCCGACGACCACCGCGCCCGCACCGGAGCCGCCATCGACACCGACACCCTGCGCGTCCGCCTCGGCGTTCCCGCGCCCATGGCCGACGCCATCGCCGCCCAACTCACCTGATCCGGAAGGAGACCCGCTCGTGCCTGCTCGCGACCACTTCCAATCCGTCATGCGGATCGGCCCGGTGCAGATCGGCACCCACCGCGACCGCCACGGCCGCACCAAGCACGCCGCCGTCTGCACCACCGACCGCTGCGGCTGGTCCGCCGACTACACCGCCCAGTCCGCCGCACAACTCGCCGCCCGCACCCACCGCTGCCGAATAGCCGACTGAACGGAGAACCGCCATGGACGTCCCGCTCTGGCTCGCCCTGATCGTCGTCGGCGCGCTCGGCGTCAAGCTCATCCGCCCGCCCTGGTGGCTCGTCGCCGTGCTCCTCCTCGGCGGCTACCTCCTCGCGGACAGTCTCCTCGCCCCCGCCATCGACACCGCGATCACCAAGTGACCGAAGGGAGAACCACCATGCTCCGCCCCAGGATCCCCAGCATGCCGAGGCCGACCGGCCTGGCCACCCCGCCCGTCGTCGTCCAGCCCACCGCCGTCGAACCCGCCCCGGCACCGACGTCTCCGGCCGCTCCCGCCCCGGTGCCGGCGTCCCCGGCCCGGCCGGTGGTGCAGCTCACCCCCGGCACCGCCGTGGCGCTCGTCGGAGCCGGTGCGGCCGTGGTCCTGGTCGTCGGCGCCGTACTGGTCTCCATGCTCCTGGCGACCGCCGTCACCGCGGCCTCGGTCGCCGTCTGCGCCCTCGTCATCCGCTCGCTCAGCGGCCAGCAGTCCAAGCGCCGCTGACCGGCCTCCGGGGCGGTCTCAACCGCCAAGTCTCGCCCGCCCCGGAAGCCGTGCCCCTGCCCGAACCAAACGATCCGGAAGGAACACCCATCATGTCCCAGCCCACCACCGGCCCCGCACGGGTGTGCTCCCACTGCGACGGCTTCCCCGCGGTTCGCGTCACCCTCGGCGGGCGCGACCACGCCGGACGCCTGCGCACCATCACCGTCCACTGCCCCGTCTGCCACGGCACCGGCACCCGGGCCGCCCACCGCTCCTTCACCCGGCACGCCCAGGTGGCCGCGTGAGTGACACCGCCACCGCGGCGGGCCTGGACCCGGCCACCCTGGACGACGTCCTCCGGGTGGCCGGGTCCCCCAGCTTCGACCGCTGGAAGGACCAGGTGCACCGCACCGGCGGCTGCGCCGACCCCATCCACCTCACCGGCTGGACCCTCGCCAAGGACCGCACCAGCGGCGAGACCCTGCGCCGCTACTCCACCGACACCGAACCGGGCGGGCGCCTCCGCGTCGCCTGCGGAAACCGCCGCGCCTCCCGCTGCCCCGCCTGCGCCCACACCTACGCGGGCGACACCTACCACCTCATCCGCGCCGGCCTCGCCGGAGACGAGACCAAGGACATCCCCGCCACCGTCCGCGACCACCCCCGGGTCTTCGCCACCTTCACCGCTCCCTCATTCGGCCCGGTCCACAACCGGCCGGACCGCGGCGTCTGCCGCTGCGGCGACCACCACCAGGAGGACGATCCCGTCCTGGGCACCGCCCTTGACCCGGGCACGTACGACTACGCGGGCACGGTCCTGTTCAACAACCACGCGGGCCAGCTCTGGCAGCGCTTCACCACCCGCCTGCGCCGTGAACTCGCCGCCCGCGCCGGCCTCACCCAACGTGCCCTGAAAGACGTCCTGCGGGTCTCGTACGGCAAGGTCGCCGAATTCCAGAAGCGCGGTGCGATCCACTTCCACGCCGTGATCCGCCTCGACGGACCGGGCGGCCCGGACAGTGCCCCGCCGTCGTGGGCCAGCGTGCAGCTGCTCGACGACTCCATCCGGGCCGCCGCCGCCCACGCCTACACCTCGATCACCGTCCCGGCCGCCGGGGACCAGCCCCGCCGGCGCTTCCAGTGGGGCCGCCAGCTCGACATCCGCCCCATCCACGCCTTCGGCGACGGATCCGACATCACGGAACAGGCCGTCGCCTCGTACGTCGCCAAGTACGCCACCAAGGCCGCCGAGTCGACCGGCAGCCTCGACCGCCGCATCGGCAACCGGGAAGTCCTCGACGTCCTGGACGTGCCCGAGCACCCGCGCCGCCTCATCGAAGCCTGCCTCGACCTGGCCCCGCTCTACCCGGACCGCAAGCTCACCGCGTGGGCGCACATGCTCGGCTTCCGCGGCCACTTCTCGACCAAGTCCCGCCGCTACTCCACCACCCTCGGCGCGCTCCGCCAGATCCGCGCCGACTACCGGGCCGCCCAGGAGCACGACGCATTCGGCGACCCGGACACCGTGCTCGTCCTCGCCTCCTGGAACTACGCCGGGCACGGCCACACCCCGGGCGAATCCGCCCTCGCGGCCACCATCGCCCGCGGCATCCAACTCAACCGCCGAACCGCCCGCGAAGCCCTGCGCGACCAACTCGCCCTGGAAGGAGCCGCAGCATGACCACCGCGACCGCCGAACTGCTGACCGTGCCGGAGGTCATGGCCCGGCTCAAGCTCGGACGCTCCACGGTCTACGACCTGATCCGCTCGCGCCGCCTCACGTCCATCACCATCGGCCGTTCCCGCCGTGTGCCGGCGGACGCCCTCCGGGACTTCATCGCCCGCGAGATCGAGGAGGCCGCCTGATGGCCCAGCAGCGCAAGCGCAACCCCAACGGCGCGGGAACCATCACCAAGCGCAAGGACGGCCGCTATCAGGCCGCCGTGTACGTCCTCCAGCCCGACGGCACCCGCGCCCGCAAGTTCGCCTACGGCAAGACCTGGGCCGAGTGTGACGGCAAGCGCCGGGAGCTGCTCGACAAGGTGGACCAGGGCGTGCCCGTGCCCACCCGGTCGGCCAAGCTCGCCGAGTGGCTGCCGTACTGGCTGGACAACGTCATCAGGCCCCGGCGGAAGCTCAGCACGTACGACAAGTACGAGGCGCACGTCCGGCTCTACCTGGTGCCGATGCTCGGTGCGAAGCGGCTCGAATCCCTCGGCGTCGCCGACGTGCGCCGCTTTCTCGTCCGCCTCGAGGAGAAGACCACCGCGGCGACGGCAAAGGAAGCACACCGCGTGCTGCGTTCGGCGCTGTCCACGGCATGCCGCGAGGAGCTGATCGCGCGGAACGTCGCCAAGCTCGTCGAACCTCCCCGCACCGACAACCGTGAACTGAAGCCCTGGAGCCTGGACGAAACGCTCGACTTCCTGGCCGCCTCGCGCAAGGACCCGCTGTACGCGGCCTTCGTGCTCGCCATCGCCATGGGGCTCCGCCGGGGAGAGATCGTGGGTCTGCGCTGGTCGGACCTCGACCTCGACGGCCGCGTGCTCTACGTCCGCCAGCAGACGCAGCGGCGCCGGGGCGTGCTGTACGACGACGACCCCAAAAGCCGCCGTCGTCGGGCCGTCCCGCTGCCCGCGCTCTGCATCGCGCCGCTGCGCTGGCACCGCATGAGGCAGGTGGCGGCGCGGACGGAAGCGGGGGAGACCTGGCAGGAGTCGGACCACGTCTTCACCACCCGGACCGGGCGCCCGGTCGAGCCGCGGAACGTCTACCGGTCCTTCACCCGCGTCGCCCGGTCCGCCGGCCTCCGGGTGATCCGGCTGCACGATGCACGGCACGGCACGGCGACGCTCCTCACGGCGGCCGGGGTCGCGCCCCGGGTGGTGATGGAGATCCTGGGGCACTCACAGATCAGCATCACCATGGACGTCTACACGCACGTCGTGCAGGACACGCAGCGGGAGGCCATGAGCCACATGGACCGGCTGCTCAGGAGGCGTCGCGGTCGTCAGTGACCGACACCGTTGATGTCAGACGTGGATGTCAAAGGCCCCGGACCATGATCGGTCCGGGGCCTTTGCGCTGGTGCCCCCGGCAGGATTCGAACCTGCGACACCCGCTTTAGGAGAGCGGTGCTCTATCCCCTGAGCTACGAAGGCGGGAGGCCTGGCCGGAACGGCCGGGCCACCGCGGTCAGTGTAGCGGGTGAGGGCTGATCCGTATGCGGTGCTGTGGCGGGCGGGCCTAGGCTCGTGGACATGGATGACGAGGTGCAGTGCGGGCAGTGCGGCGCGGTGGGCCTGGAGCCGGGGTTCGTGGAGGACTCCGGTGAGGCGTCGCAGGGGTTCGCGCGGTGGATCGCCGGGCCGTTGGAGCGGGGGATCTTCGGGGGCGCCAAGCGGATGGGGAGGACCCGGTGGGAGATCGAGGCCTACCGCTGCCCCCGGTGCGGGCATCTGGAGCTGTTCGCCAGGCGGGAGGTGTAGAGGGGCCCGGGCGGTCGGGTCTACGCCGCCCCGGCGATCGCCTTCCAGGGGAGGACGCGGTCGCACCAGCGGTCGAGCAGGACCGCGTCGTGGCCGACCGCGAGGAGGGCGGCGCCGGTCTCGGCGCGGTAGGCCTCGACGGCGGTGACCAGGGCCGCCGTGGTGGAGGCGTCGAGCATGGCGGTCATCTCGTCGCAGACCAGGATGCGCGGGCGCAGGACCAGCGCGCGGGCGAGGCAGGCGCGCTGGAGCTGTCCGTCGCTGACCTCGTGGGGGCGGCGGGTGAGGAGGTCGGGGGTGAGGCCGACCAGGGGGGTGAGTTCGGCGAGGCGGGCGGGGACCTCGGCGCGGCGGCCGGTGGCGCGCAGGGGTTCCGCGATCAGGTCGGTGAGGGTGAGGCGCGGGTCGGCGGCCAGACGGGGCTGCTGGAGGACGACGCCGAAGGCGGTGCGCTGCGCGCGGGGAGCGCGGTGACGCCAGCGGGTCACCGGGGTGCCGTCGAGCAGGAGGTGACCGGCCGACGGGCGGTGGAGCAGGGCGGCGACGCGCGCCAGGGTGGACTTGCCGCAGCCGCTGGGGCCGAGCAGCCCGACGGCCTCGCCCGCGGAGAGGGTGAGGGAGGCGTCGCGGACGACGGGGCGGTGCCGCTCGTATCCCGCGGTGATCCCCCGGAGCTCCAGCACGGTGGGGGCCGGGGCCGTCCCGCGGTCCTGGGCGGTGGGGGCGGGGGCGTCACGCATGGGTCGGCTCCACGGACTCGGGCTCGGGCTCGGGGTGTTCCGGGCGGTGGGGGTGGTGGCAGGCCACCAGGCCGGGGAGGGCGGTCGCCCGCGCGGACGCGCCTGTTCCCGGTGACGCGCCCGCCCGCGGCGGCACGGCCGGGGCGGGGGACGGGACCGGGGCAGGCGTCCGCCCCGCCCCCGGTACGCCGGCCCCGTCCGTGACGGCGCCCGGCGTCGGCACGGTCCCGCACGCGCGCGTGGCGTGCCCGCACCGCGCGGCGAACGCGCACCCGGGCGGCAGGTCGCTCAGCTCCGGCGGCAGGCCGGGGACGGGGATGAAGGCGCGGTCGGGGAGGGCGTCGAGGAGGCCGCGGCTGTAGGGGTGGCGGGGGCCGCGGGCGCCGAAGAAGTCGGCGGCGTCGCAGATCTCGACGATGCGGCCGGCGTACATCACGGCGACCCGGTCGGCGACGCGTGACGCCGCCGCGAGGTCGTGGGTGATCATCAGCATGCCGCGCCGCCCCGCGCCGTCGGCCGGCCCGGTGTCGACGTGGCGGCGGAGTTCGTCCACGGTGAGGTCGACGAGGTCGCGGTCGAGGCCGGTGGTGGGCTCGTCGGCGAGCAGCAGCGGGGCGTCGCCGGCCAGGGCGAGCGCGACGGCGGCGCGCTGCGCGAGCCCGCCGGAGAGCTCGTGCGGGTAGCGGTCCAGGTGGGAGGCGGGGAAGGCGGCCCGCTCGGCAGCGTCCGCGGCGGCGGTGCGCAGAGCCGCGCGCCCCCGCCACGGGCCCCGTGCCTCCTGCGGTCCACGCGGCCCCCGCAGCTCGGCGACGGTCTCCTCCAGCTGGGAGCGGACCGTGCGCACCGGCGTGAGGTGCGCGGCGGGACTCTGCGGCACCAGTCCGACCAGACGGCCCCTGACCCGGCGGGCCAGGGTGCGTTCGTCGGCGGCGAGCAGGTCGAGCCCGGGGGAGCCGAAGCCGGAGGGGGCGTGGCCGGAGGGGACGTGGCCGGTGGAACCGCGCCCGGGGAAGCCCGGGCCGGCGGAGCCGCGGCCAGGGAAGCCGCGCCCGGTGGAGCCCAGGCCGGCGGAGCCGCGGCCCGGGGCACCCGCGTCGCCGAGCACCGCGCCCCCGAGCACCGCGCTGCCCGCGGTCTGCGCGTTGCCCGGCAGGAGGCCGAGCAGGGCGGAGGCCAGCACCGACTTGCCGCAGCCGCTCTCGCCGACCAGGACGAGGCACTCCCCGGCCCGGACGTCGAACGAGACGTCGGTGACGGCGGAGACGACCCGGCCGCGCGGCAGCAGGAACCGCACGTGGAGCCCCCGGACGGAGAGGAGGACGTCGGAGGGAAGGGCGTCGGAGGGGAGGACGTCGGTCACAGCATCAGCTCCGATCGGCGGCGCGGGTCGATCCGGTCCCGCCAGGCGCCGGCCAGCCCGGCCACGGCGAGGGTGGGGACGATCAGGAACAGGCCCGGGAAGAGCGTCGGCCACCACTGCCCGGCGAGCAGCGAGCCGCGGGCGCCCTCGACGAGGTTGCCGAGGCTGGCCATGTGGGCGGGCAGTCCCAGGCCGAGGAAGGAGAGGGCGGACTCGTGCCACATGGCGTGCGGCACGGAGAGCACGGCGGCCAGCCCGGCCTGCGGGAGCACGGCGGGCACCAGGTGCCGTACCGCGATCCGCCACCGGGAGGCGCCGCCGGAGACCGCCGCGTCGACGAACGGCCTGCCGCGCAGCGACAGCACCTCGGCGCGCACGATGCGGGCCGTGGAGAGCCAGTGGGTGGCGGCGATCGACAGCAGCACGGGCCACACGCCCGGCCGGAAGAGGGCGACGACGAAGACGCCGAGCAGCAGGTGCGGCACCGAGGCCAGGGCATCGACGACCCGCATGGCGACCCGGTCCACCCATCCGCCGAGCGCGCCCGCGAGCGCCCCCACGGCGGTGCCGACGACGGCCGCGACGAGGGCGGCGGCCACGCCGATGAACAGCGAGACCCGCAGCCCGTGGACGCACCGCAGCAGCAGGTCGCGGCCCACGTCGTCGGTGCCGAACGGGTGCGCCCAGGAGGGCGGCCGGAGCTTGGCGGCGAGGTCGACGGCCTGCTGGTCGAGCTGGACCAGCGGCGGGACCAGCAGCACGGCGAGGACGACGGCGCCGGTCAGGGCGGCGGAGGTGCGCACCCGCAGGGTCCGCCACGACCGCTGCCGGGGGCCCCGTGACCGCCAGGCCACCGGTGCCGGCGCCTTCGCGTCCGGGTGCTCACATGTCACGGAGGTCCACCCTTGGATCGAACAGGCCGTACAGCAGGTCGGCGAGGAGGTTGCCGAGGAGGACGGCGACGGTGGCGAAGGCGGTCAGCGCGGCCAGCAGCTGGAAGTCCACGGCGGTGGCGGCCCGTACGGTGGCGTCGGCGATGCCGGGCCAGCTGAAGACGGTCTCCACCAGCAGCGCCCCGGTGATCAGTTCGGGCACCCGGGAGCCGATCAGGGTCAGCACCGGCAGCAGTCCGGACCGCAGGGCGTGCCGCAGCAGGACGGTGCGTTCGGCGAGGCCGCGGGCGCGGGCGCCGCGCACCGGGTCCTCGGCGAGGGCGTCGCCGACGCCCTGCCGGACGTAGAGCACGAACCAGGGCAGCTGCGAGACGGCCAGCACCCCGGCGGGCAGCACCAGGTGCTCGGCCACCTCGCCGAAGGAGACGTACGACGCCCCGCTGTCGGTCAGCCCGCCCGCCGGCAGTACGTCGAGGCGCAGCGCGAAGAGCCACACGGCGAGCAGCGCCAGCCAGAAGACCGGGGCGGCGGAGAGGGTGTACGCCAGCCCGGTGACCGTCCGGTCGAGCAGGCCGCCGGGGCGGCGGGCGGCGAGCACGCCGAGCAGCGTGCCCACCGACACGGCGACCGCGAAGGCCACCGCGCACAGCAGCGCCGACCAGACCGCGCGCTCGCCGATCACCTCGGCGACCGGCTGCCGCAGCACCGTGGAGTCGCCGAGGTCGCCGCCGAGGGCCGCGGTCAGCCAGTCCCACCAGCGCACCGCGAACGACTCGCCCACGCCCAGGTTGGCGGCGAGCCGGTCCAGGGTCTCCTGGTCGGCGGTGAGCGCCGCGTCGCCCGCGTAGCCGCGGACCGGGTCGAACGGGGAGGCGGCGGCCAGCGCGAACACGCCGAGGGTGACGGCCAGCAGCAGCGGCACCCCGGTGAGGATCCGGCGGGCCGCCAGCCGGGCCATGCCGGCCCAGGGCGGGCGCCGCCGGGTGGCCGTCGGGCCGGCGTCCGCCGTCGCGGCGGTCGTCGCCCCGGTCACCGTCCCGTTCACCGCTTCGGCCGCCAGTCCTCGAGGTTCCACCACGGACCGGCGGCGAAGCCGTGCTCGTGCGGCTCGACCTGGGTGGTCAGGCCGTCGGAACCGGCGGTCCTCCAGCGGTCGGCGAGGACGTACAGGTGGTCCAGGTGGGTGAGGAAGGTGTAGCCGGGGTTCTCGGCGAGTTCCTTCTGGAGCGTGTCGTAGGCGGCCTTGCGCTCCTCGGTGTCGCGGGTGCGGCGGGCGTCGTCCAGCGCCTCGTCGACGGCCGGGTTGTCGTAGTGCGGCATGTTGTTGAAGCCGTCGCCGGCCTCGGAGGAGTGCAGCAGGGGGTGGAGGCCGAAGTCGGGGTCGCCGACGTCGCCGAAGCCGGCCAGCACGGCGTCCTTCGCCATCCGCGGCTCGATGACCTCCCAGGTGCCGGACTCGACCTTCACCTCGACGCCGATCTTCTTCGCGTCACCGGCGTAGGCCAGGGCGAGGTCCTGGCGGACCTTGTCGCCGGCCGGGTAGTGGAGGGTGAACGCGGCGCGGCGGCCGTCCTTGGCGCGGATGCCGTCGGCGCCCTTCCGCCAGCCGGCCCGGTCGAGGATCCGGCGCGCGGCCGCGGGGTCGTGGGCGCGCTCGGTGCCCTCGGCGAACCACTCGTCGTCGACCGGCAGCGGGCCGTAGGCGGGGCGGCCGGCGCCGTCGAGGACCTTCTCCACCATCGTGTCGCGGTCCACCGCCAGGTCCAGGGCGCGGCGGACGTCGACGTCGCCGGTCACCGGGCCGTCGGTGGGCAGGCTGACGGCGCGGTAGTCGTACGAGGTGGCCCGGTGGGTCGTCAGGTCCGCCTCGTCCGCGAAGGTGGCGGCCAGGTCGGGCGGCAGGACCGCGCCGTCCAGGTCGCCGGAGCGCAGCCGGGTGGCGCGCACGTCGTCGTCGGGGACGATCGCCATGGTCACGTTCTTCACGGCCGGTTCGCCGCCCCAGTACCGGGGGTTGGCCTTGAGGACCAGCTTCTCGCCCTTCCGCCAGTCGGCCAGCACGTAGGGGCCGGTGCCGACCGGGCTGGTGTTGAAGGAGCCGGTGTTGGGGTCCTGCTTCCCGGCGGCGTGCCGCGGCACGACGGGCAGCACGGTGCGGGCGGCGAAGGGCGCGAAGGGGTACTTGAGGGTGAAGACGACCCGGTCGTCGCCCTCGGCGCGCACCCGGTCGACGGCGGCCAGCTCGCTGCGGTGGGGGTTGTTGGTCCTTTCGTCGAGGACGGTCTCGTAGGTGAAGACCACGTCGGCCGGCGTGAGGGGTTCGCCGTCGCTGAAGGTGACGCCGTCGCGGAGGGTGAAGGTGTAGGTGAGGCCGTCCTCCGAGACCTCGGGGAGGGCCTCGGCGAGGGCGGGCTCGAGGCCGAGGTCCGCGTCGCGGGTGAGGAGGCCGTCGAAGAGCTTGGAGTTGCCGTCCTTGCCGTAGCCGAGGAGCGGGCTGAGGGTGTCGGGCTCGGTGGCCACGCCCAGTACGACGGAGTCGGCCGGCGCGGCGGTCCGGGCGTCGCCGGCACCGGGGGCGGAGCAGGCGGCCGCGGTGAGCGCCGCGGCGGTGAGGGCGACGGCCTGACGTATTGCCCGGGGCATGGAGGAGTGCCTTCCGTGAGGAGCCCTTGATCCTGTGATCCTTGATCCTTGCAGCGATGATGCTATTGCATAGGGATCGCAATAAGGAGAGGGCCTCCGGGGGCGGGGTCCGCGTGGTCTCACTTCCGGGTGACGCGGAGGCGATACGTTTCGCCGGGTCCCTCGCCGAGGACGTGGACCCGCACGCCGTGCTCACGGTCGGCGAAGGTGTCGCCCGTGGTCAGGGTGGCGTCGGAGAGTTCGGCGTGGACGTTGGGGGAGTGGGTGCAGCCGCCGCTGTCGCGCCGGTGGTCGTGGACGGTGACCGGGCCCCGGCCGGTCTCGACGCCCGCCTCGACCCGGTAGACCAGGACGCCCGGCCGGCACACCAGCTCGTCGTTCCCCTCCTGGGTGCGGACCTCGACGGCGTAGGAGGTGTCCGCGTCCAGCGGCACCACCACCAGCTTGGGGCCGCCCGCCCGGGCCAGCGGCGTCAGCACGTGGTCGCTCACGGATCCGGCCCGCGCGGCGCAGGAGACCTGGCCGGAATCGAGCCAGCCGAGCTTCCACTTGTGCCAGCCGAGGAGGTCGTTGTTGGCGCCCCAGTCCTCGCTCATGATGTCCCAGTGGCCGGCCGCCCCGCCGCCGTCCTGGGTGTACAGGTCGGGCAGCCCGAAGACGTGCGCGTTCTCGTGGGGGAGGACCCGGTAGCCGGTGCGGTCGTAGGTGCCCGAGCCGTCGTCCTGGCGCGAGTAGACGAACGAGGCGTGCGAGACGGGCACCCCGTCGGCGACCGGGGCGTCGGAGTTGGCGGCGAAGGTCACGGACAGCACGGTGTCCAGCGCGGAAGGGCCGGCGTTCGGGGTGACCAGGACGTTCAGCAGGTCGTACCGGCTGAAGTCGACCTCCGGGTCGGCCTCCTCGACGATGTCCTCGACCAGTCCCCGGTACGCCGGGTCGAACGGCGCGCCGCGCTCTATCCCGTACTCCTCGAACTCCTTCGGCATCCGCAGCCACCGCCGCACCGGGGCGTCGGGCCGGTAGTCGAGCCGGCCGTAGGAGCTGGTGCGGAACCAGTCCTGGGTCTGCGGGAAGAACTCCCCGTACCGGTCCATCGGGTCGCCCTCACCGCGGGCGTCGGGGAAGTCGACCATCAGGTTCAGCGCCCGGACGGTGCCGGTGGCGGCGGAGTAGCCGGACGGGGTGGGCAGCCCTTCCGACATCTGGGAGCCCAGACCGCCGTTGATCATGCAGGGGGCCAGCCCCACGGCGGTCCGGGCCGGGGGTACGGGGCCCGCCGCGGTGGGGTCCTCGGCCTGCTCGTTCACCGCGGAGGTGCACACGGCCAGGCCCAGCGCGCACAGGGCGGCCAGGGAGGCGATCCGACGGGACCGGGACAGGCGTCCTGCCCGGTCCCCCGGTATGGAGCGGCGGTACGCGTCGCGGTGCGGCATGCTCGGCCTCCCACTCCACGCGGCCGGTCCGGCGACCGGCCGCACCCTTGCGCCCACCCTGTGCCGGGGCGGTGGCCGTCGCGCGCCGGGGGAGGCCGGTCGGGGGGTTTCGCGGCGGGGAGGTTTGAGCGGGGCGGAGCACGCACGAAGAGGCCGGGCCCGGACGTCCAAGGGGGGAAGGACGCCGGGACCCGGCCGGCGGGACCCGATGCCGGGGGGAGTGCATCGGGGCCCGGTTCTGGAGGGTCGGCCCAAAAGGTCGGCCCAGTTGTTGTGCCCGGCCTGCGGCGGGCTACGCCGCCCGCGAGGAGGCGTTTTCCGCCGTTATGCAGTGGCCGGAACGGTGGCGGTCGTCACGCGGCGGCGTCGAAGCCGGTGTCGCGCGCCAGCTTCTTCAGCTCCAGCAGAGCGTGCTTCTCGATCTGCCGGATCCGCTCGCGGGTCAGGCCGTGTTCCTTGCCCACCTCCGTCAGCGTACGCTCCCGGCCGTCCTCGATGCCGTAGCGCATCTTGATGATCGAGGCCGTGCGCTGGTCGAGGTGGTTGATCAGCTCGTCCAGCTCCTCACTGCGCAGGAGGGTCAGCACCGACTGCTCCGGCGAGACCGCGGAGGTGTCCTCGAGGAGGTCGCCGAACTGGGTCTCGCCCTCGTCGTCCACCGACATGTTCAGCGAGACCGGGTCGCGCGCCCAGTCCAGCACGTCGATGATCCGCTCCGGGGTGGCGCCCAGCTCCTGCGCGATCTCCGCGGGCTCCGGGTCACGCCCGTTCTCGCGGTTGAACTCGCGCTGCACGCGGCGGATCCGGCCCAGCTCCTCCACCAGGTGGACGGGGAGGCGGATGGTGCGCGACTGGTCGGCTATGGAACGGGTGATGGCCTGGCGGATCCACCACGTCGCGTACGTGGAGAACTTGAAGCCCTTGCGGTAGTCGAACTTCTCCACGGCGCGGACCAGGCCGGCGTTGCCCTCCTGGATCAGGTCGAGCAGCGGCAGTCCGCTGCGCGGGTAGCGGCGGGCGACCGCCACGACCAGACGCAGGTTGGACCTGATGAAGACGTCCTTGGCCCGCTCGCCCGCGTCGACCAGGGCCTCGAGCTCTTCACGGGTGACGTCCGCCTTGGTCTCCACCTCGCCGTCGAGGATCTGCTGGGCGTAGACGCCCGCCTCGATCGTCTCGGACAGCTCGACCTCCTTCGCGGCGTCGAGCAGCGGCGTACGCGCGATCTCGTCCAGGTACATGCCGACCAGGTCGCGGTCCGCGATCTCGCCGCCATGGGCGCGAACGCTGCGTGCCGCGTCGGACGTCCCGCCGGAGGTGGCGGACTTGCGACGGGCGACGGCACGGGTTGCCATGCGTGTGCTCCCTAACGATCGTGGGCGGGCGGTTTCCTATCCGTCGGACGCCGGCCTCCCGGGTGGCCGTCGGCCACCCCCGGCGGGCTCGGCGTGACGCTGAAGCGTGTGAGCCTCACTGTCACCGGGTGCCCGGCATCCGTGGGATACAACGACCGGAATCGGGACAGAATTCCCGCCGCACCCGTCTCTTCGGGTCCGCATGCAGTACCCTGCCCGCCCGCACGGCGGAGGCGAAGGAGCACCGTGGGTCAGGAAGCGCAGGTCAGGGCCGGTGTCGAGGAGGACCTCAAGGGCCTCACGGACCTCTACAACCACTACGTGTGTGAGACGCCTTACACCTTCGACACGGTCCCCTTCACCCCCGAGGAGAGACGCGACTGGTTCGCCGCCCATTCCCCGTGGGGCCCGCACCGGCTGATGGTGGCGGAGGAGGCGGGAACGGGGGCCCTGCTCGGATACGCCACCTCCGGCCGGCTCCGGCCCAAGCCCGCCTACCTCGGCTCGGTGGAGTGCACGGTGTACCTGGCGCCGGGCGCCACCGGGCGCGGGGTGGGCGGGAAGCTGTACCGGGCGCTGTTCGACGCGCTGGCGGACGAGGACGTGCACCGGGCCTACGCGGCCGTCGTCCCGCCCAACGACCCCTCCGTGCGGCTGCACCGGAGGTTCGGCTTCGAGCAGGTCGGGCTCTTCCGCGAGGTCGGGCGCAAGTTCGGCCGGTACTGGGACGTCGCCTGGTTCGAGAAGAGGCTCTGACCTCTCAGCCGAACTGCACGGACCGCTTGGCCAGGCCCATCCAGAAGCCCTCGATGGCGGAACGCTGGGTGTCCAGGTCGCCGGCGGCCTCGGCGGCGCCCATGGCGACGAAGAGCGGTGCGAAGTGCTCGGTGCGCGGGTGGGCGAGCTGCCCGGCGGGGGCGGCGTGCGCGAAGTCCAGCAGGGCGTCGACGTCGCCCGAGTCCAGGGCGCGGCGGCCCCAGTCGTCGAACTCCGCCGACCAGGCGGGCACGCCCGCGTGACGCAGCGCGGCCAGGTTGTGGGTGAAGAATCCGGAGCCGAGGATCAGCACGCCCTCGTCCCGCAGGGGGGCCAGGCGCCGGCCGATCTCCATCAGCCGCTGCGGATCCAGGGTGGGCATGGACACCTGGAGCACCGGCACGTCCGCATCCGGGTACATCTCGGCCAGGGGCACGTACGCGCCGTGATCCAGTCCGCGGTCCGGCACGTCCTGCACCGGGGTGCCGGGGGCGCGGAGCAGCTTGCGCACCGACTCGGCCAGCTCGGGGGCGCCGGGAGCCGCGTAACGGACCTGGTAGTAGCGCTCGGGAAAGCCCCAGAAGTCGTACACCAGGGGCACGGTGGCGGTCGCGGCGAGCGCCAGCGGGGCCTCCTCCCAGTGGGCGGAGACGACCAGGACGGCCTTCGGCCGGGGCAGCGAGGCCGACCACGCGGCCAGTTCGCCGGGCCAGACGGGGTCGTCGGCGAGCGGCGGCGCGCCGTGGCTCAGGTAGAGCGCGGGCATCCGGCCGCCGGTACGGGGATCGGATGAGGTGGTCATGGCGGCGGCTCCTCGTTACGTGAAAGCGCAACCATGAGCCTAATCCGATTTCGTTAAAGATTCAATAAAAGTGGGGTGCGCCCCACCGGGCGCCCGCAGGGCGCCCGCAGGGCGCCCACAGGGTCTCCGCAGGGCTTCCGCGGGGTCCCGGCGGTTCAGACCCGCCGTTCCATCGCGGCCCGGGCCGCCGCCTCCGTGGAGTAGACCTCGCACATGTGGCGTCCGTCCGGTGTCGCCGTGTGCTCGACCTCCCACAGGGAGGCCCGGCGCCCGTGCGGCAGCAGGAAGACGTGCTCGTAGAGGGAGAGGCACAGTCCGGTGCCGGTCCGGCACGGCGGTCCGAAGGCCTGGGCGATCTCGTGCGCGTACGCCGTCCGCAGCACCGCGGTGTCCTCCGGGCCGGGCCGGTCGAGGTTCTCCGCCCGGCGCAGGAGCCGGCGGAGGTGGTCCGCCGAGTCGGCCGGCGCGTACGGCGGACCGGCGTCCGTCATCGGGGGCAGCCGCACCGGGGGCAGCCGCAGGGCGTCCACCGGCTCCAGGTCCGGCTCGTCGGCCGGAAGGGGCAGCCGGGCCGTGGCGGCGGACAGCTCCTCCTGGCCGGCGTAGACCTCGTGGCGCACCAGACCGTCCGGCGCCGTGTTGTGGACCAGCTCCCACAGGGTCAGCACCGAGCCGTCGGTGAGCAGCCAGGTGTGCCGGTGGGTCTCCCGGTGCAGGCCCGAGCTGTGGTGCGCGGAGTGGAGCGAGCCGTCGTACGCCAGCGCGGAGTCCAGCCGGGTCAGGACCTCGTCGGGCAGCTCGAAGGAGTTCAGGGCGCGGCCGAGGAGCCGGTCCAGGTGCTCCTCCGGGTGCGCCGCCGTCTCGTACGGAACGCTCAAGGCTGCTCCCAGCGTCGCTGCTTGTCACCTTGCGGGTGCATACCGTAGCCCCTCGGTCGGACATCATGTCCGGGAACCGAGAAAACGTACGGTTGTTGAGACGCCCGCATCGTCCTCCAGGTTGCCTGTCGGCGGGGGCGTACGCCGGCCTTAGGCTGGACGGGTGCCCTCCTCCCACGACGACGCCACCCGCGACGACCGCGACGACGCCTCCTCGGCCGCGCCCGCCGCGCCTCGCACCCCGCGGGCCGCCCTGGTCTTCGACGATCCGCTGGACCAGCAGACCTCCGACGACACCGACCGCGGCTGGGGCGAGCGGCCGCGCGGTGAGGACGCCGCCGCCGACCTCCGCCGCTTCCTCGACGAGAAGCCGCCGCACCACCTCTGATCCCCTCACGGCCGGCTCCTGAGCGCCACCGAGAGCCGGTCCTCCGGCGCCGTGCCCAGCAACCGTACGGCGGTCCGGCGCGGCACGGAGAGCACCACGAGCGCTCCGCCCGCCGTGTCCTCCGCCGCCCCGGTGACCGCCCGGGCGACCCGGGCCTCCCGCGCCACCACCCGGGGACGGCCCCTGGGACCGGCGGCGACCACGTCGACCAGATCGCCCGCCCTCAGCAGCCCGGCGACGGCCGGATCCGCCAGCCGCACCGGCGCCGCCACGCGCGGCCCGGGCGGAGGTGGCACGCCGCCCGGCCGGCCCGCGGCACCGCCGTCGCCGGAGCCGCCCGGAGCGGCCGGAGCCGCCGGGAGCGCC
>NZ_LWCC02000054.1 GCF_001642695.1 Streptomyces chilikensis | reverse complement strand
GCTGGTCCCTGGTGTCGAGCCGCACCCAGTTCGATCACCGTGCGGTGGTCTTCGGCGAGGACCGCGAGGAACTGCTGCGCGCGATGGCCGAGGGCCGTTCGGCCGCGGGTGTCGTGTCGGGCGTGGTCGGGGGCGGACGTTCGGCGTTCCTGTTCTCCGGCCAGGGCTCGCAGCGGGCCGGGATGGGGCGTGAGCTGTACGCAGCGTTCCCGGTGTTCGCCGACGCCTTCGACGCCGTCTGCGCGGAGCTGGACAAGCACCTGGACCGTCCGGTCAAGGAACTGGTCTTCGACACCGAGTCCGACCTGCTCGACAGGACCGTCTACACCCAGGCCGGCCTCTTCGCCATCGAAGTCGCCCTGTTCCGGCTGATGGAGCACTGGGGCGTCACCCCCGACTACCTGCTGGGCCACTCCATCGGCGAACTCGCCGCCGCACATGTGGCGGGCGTCTGGTCCCTGGAGGACGCTGCCACCCTGGTCGCGGCGCGCGGCCGGCTGATGCAGGCCCTGCCCGAGGGCGGGGCGATGGTCGCCGTCCAGGCGACCGAGGACGAGATCCTGCCCCTGCTCACCAACGGCGTGTCCATCGCCGCCCTCAACGGCCCGAACTCCGTGGTTGTCTCCGGCGACGAGGACGAGGTCACCGCGATCGCCGAGCGGTTCACCAAGTCGAAGCGGCTGCGGGTCAGCCACGCCTTCCACTCCCCGCGCATGGAACCCATGCTCGAGGAGTTCCGCACACTCCTGCAGACAGCGACCTTCCACACTCCGCGCATCCCGATCGTCTCCAACCTGACCGGCACCGTCGCGGGTGAGGAGCTGCTGACCGCGGACTACTGGGTGGACCACGTACGCAATGCCGTCCGGTTCGCCGACGGCATGGCTCACCTCGAGGCGCAGGGCGTGACCACCTACCTGGAGCTGGGTCCCGGCGGTGTTCTGTCCGCCATGGGCCAAGAAGCCGTCGGTGACGCCGCGTTCGTCCCGGCCCTGCGGAAGAACCGTGCCGAGGCCGACGCGGTGGTGGCCGCGCTGGCCGAACTCCACACGCACGGCACCGCTGTCGACTGGACGGCGTACTACGCCAACACCGGCGCGCAGCGTGTCGATCTGCCGACCTACGCGTTCCAGCACGAGCGGTTCTGGCCCGAGCCGGCCAAGCGGGATGTCCGCACCGG
>NZ_LWCC02000053.1 GCF_001642695.1 Streptomyces chilikensis | reverse complement strand
ACTGGGGCGGGTTGCCGTGTTTGCGGGACGGCAGGTCTGCGTGTTTGGTGCGGAGCATGGCGAGGGAGGTGATGAGGACCTCGCGGGTCTCGGCGGGGTCGATGACGTCGTCGACGAGTCCCCGTTCCGCGGCGTAGTACGGGTGCATGAGCTCGTTCTTGTATTCCTGGACCATCTTGCGGCGCATGGCCTCGGGGTCGTCGGCCTGGGCGATCTGGCGGCGGAAGATGACGCCGGCGGCGCCCTCGGCGCCCATGACGGCGATCTCGTTGGTGGGCCAGGCGTAGGTGAGGTCGGCGCCGATGGACTGGGAGTCCATGACGATGTAGGCGCCGCCGTAGGCCTTGCGCAGGATCAGGGAGATCCGCGGGACGGTGGCGTTGCAGTAGGCGTAGAGGAGTTTGGCGCCGTGGCGGATGATGCCGCCGTGTTCCTGGTCGACGCCGGGCAGGAAGCCGGGCACGTCGAGGAAGGTGAGGATGGGGATGTTGAAGGCGTCGCACATCTGCACGAAGCGGGCGGCCTTCTCGCTGGCCTCGATGTCCAGGACGCCGGCCAGGACCTGGGGCTGGTTGGCGACGATGCCCACCACCTGGCCGTCGAGCCGGCCGAGCGCGCAGATGATGTTGCGGGCCCAGCGCTCGTGGACCTCGAGGTGGTCGCCGTCGTCGAGGATCTCCTCGATGACCTTCGTCATGTCGTAGGGGCGGTTGCCGTCGGCGGG
>NZ_LWCC02000052.1 GCF_001642695.1 Streptomyces chilikensis | reverse complement strand
CGGACACCGCGGGGGGCACCTCGGCGGACACCGCCGGGGCCGTCGCCGCGCCGTCCTCCGGGGGCGTCGCCGGGAGCGGCGGCGCGGGTGCCGCCGGGGGTGGCGGCGCGGATTCGCCCTGCGCGGCCGGCCGGGCGGGCCCGGACCCGGGGTCGGGTCCGGTGGCCGGGATCGCGTCGGTGGTCGCTGTCATGCCTGTCGCCCCTCGTGTCGCTGCTGCGTCTTTCGGTTCAGGAGAAGAGCCGGCGCCAGGTCTCCGGCCCGGGGTAGCCGTCGGCCGCGCCGCCGCGCCAGCCCTGGTCCCGCTGGAACGCCCGCACCGCCCGGCGGTCGGCGTCCGTCCACTCGGGGCCCGGGCCGACGGCGTAGTGGCGTCCGTACCCCTTCCTCACCAGCTGCCGCCCGAGCCGGGCGACGTAGGCGTTCCTCGCGCCCGGGCGGAACGCGGCCCGGCCGGGATAGCCGGTGACACCGTGCGAGGAGGGCGTCCCCGCGGGCGGGATGTCGCGGCCGCCGCCGGTGACGAGCAGCCGCCAGGTGTGCGGGCCGGGGATGCCGTCGGCCGCCTCGCCCGCCCAGCCCTGGGCGCGCTGGAACGCCCGGGTGGCCCGGCGGTGCGCCTCGGTCCAGCGCGAGCCGGCGGCGTCCGTGCCGAACCGGGCGCCGCCGCGTGCGGCGAGCATCCGGCCCAGGCGGACGATGTGGGCGTTGCCGGCGCCGGGGCCGAAGTACGCGCGGCCCGGGAAGCCGGCGGCCTCCCGCCCGGGGCCGCCGCTCCCCGGCCCGTCCGCGCCCTCGGGAGCGAGGGCCCGGTAGCGGTGGGGGACGTAGCGGTCGGCGTTCACCGGGTACGGGTAGTCGAGCACCCGGCGCACGGCGTGCGGGCGGGTCTGCTCGTAGCCGACGTACCGGGTGTGGGTGTAGTCGGTCCAGCCGCCGAAGATCACGACGTGGGAGCCGTCCTGCGGGTCTGCGGGGTCGTGGAGGAGCAGGATGTCGCCGTGCCGGAGCTCGTCCTTCCCGATCCGCTCGGCGTAGTCGTCCAGGTTCCCGGTCCACGCGCTGCCGGGGAGGTTCCACGCCATCGACACGAAGCCGGAGCAGTCCTGGCGGTAGCCGTCGCTCCAGTTCCGGGTCATGTCGTACGGCACCCCGGCGTCGGTCCAGTTCCGCGCCCGCTCGATGATCTCGCTCCGCGACACCGCCCGCAGCGACGGCCCCTCCCCCGCTCCCGGGACGGCCCTCACCTGCGCGGTCCCCACCGGGGCGACGTCGTCCCGGGCGGCCCCGCTTCGCGCGTGTCCGGCCCGGGCCGGCCCGTCGTGCGCGGCTCCCGCCCGGGAGCCCCCGGCCCCGGCGGGCCCGGCCTGCTCGGGCCCGGCCTGCTCGGGCCCGGCCTGCTCGGTGTCCGTACGGGGCTCCCCGTCCTGGGCGACGTCCCGCGCGGTGCTCGCCTGCGCGCCCCCGGGCTGAGGCACCCCCGCTCGCGCACCGCGCCCGGGCTCCGCCGGCGCGGGCGCCGGCCGGG
>NZ_LWCC02000051.1 GCF_001642695.1 Streptomyces chilikensis | reverse complement strand
GGCCGCGTCGGCCGCGTCGGCCGCGTCGGCCGCGTCGGCCGCGTCGGCCGCGTCGGCCGCGTCGGCCCCGCCGGCCGCGTCGGCCGCGTCGGACGAGCGCTCCACCCGGACCGCGCAGGTCTTGAACTCCGGCATCCGGGAGACCGGGTCGAGCGCCGGGTTGGTGAGCGTGTTGACCCGGCCCTCGCCGTACCAGTGGAACGGCATGAACACGGTGTCCGGCCGGATCGCGCCGGTGATCCGGGCCGGGGCGACCGCACGGCCGCGGCGGGACACGACCGCGAGCCGGTCCCCCTCCGCGACACCGAGCCGCTCCGCCAGCCGCGGGTGCAGCTCCACGAACGGGCCGGGCGCCGCCGCGTTCAGTTCGGCGACCCGGCGGGTCTGCGCGCCGGACTGGTACTGGGAGACCACCCGTCCCGTGGTGAGCAGCAGCGGGTACTCCTCGTCCGGCTCCTCCGCCGACGCGCGGTGGGCGACCGGCACGAAGCGGGCCCGGCCGTCCGGGTGGGCGAACCGGTCGAGGAACAGCCGGGGCGTGCCGGGGTGCGGGGCGGCGCCCGCCTCCCGGGGCTCCGGGGCGGGCCAGAACACGCCGTTCTCCGCGGCCAGCCGCCGGTAGGTGATCCCGGAGTAGTCCGCGAGGCCGCCCGCGCTGGCCCGGCGCAGCTCCTCGAAGACCTCCTCGGGGTCGTCGGAGAACCCCTTCTCCACGCCGAGCCGGGCGGCCAGCTCCCGCATCACGTACAGGTCGCCGCGCACCCCGTCCGGCGGGGTGACCGCCCGCCGGCGCAGCAGGACCCGGCCCTCCAGGCTGGTCGTGGTGCCGGTCTCCTCGGCCCACTGGGTGACCGGGAGCACCACGTCGGCCAGCGCCGCCGTCTCGGAGAGGACCACGTCGGCCACGGCGAGGAAGTCCAGCGACCGGATCCGCTCCTCCACGTGCGCGGCACGCGGCGCGGAGACCACCGGGTTGGACCCCATCAGCAGCAGGGCGCGGATGTCGGTGCCGAGCGCGTCCAGGAGTTCGTAGGCGCTGCGGCCGGGGCCGGGCAGCGAGTCCGGGTCGACGCCCCACACGCCCGCGACGTGGCGGCGCGCCTCGGGGTCGTCCAGCTTGCGGTAGCCGGGCAGCTGGTCGGCCTTCTGGCCGTGCTCGCGCCCGCCCTGGCCGTTGCCCTGGCCGGTGAGGCAGCCGTAGCCGGAGTACGGGCGGCCGGGACGGCCGGTGGCCAGGCAGAGGTTGATCCACGCGCCGACCGTGTCGGTCCCCTTGGACTGCTGCTCCGGGCCGCGCGCGGTGAGCACCATCGCCGCCTCGGGCTCGCAGAACATCCGCACCACCTCGCGCAGTTGCGGCACCGGCACGCCGGTGATCCGCTCCACGTACTCCGGCCAGTGCGCCATCGCCGCGGCCCGGGCCTCCTCCCACCCGGTGGTGCGGGCGGCGACGTACTCCTCGTCGACCCGCCCCTCGGCGACGACCAGGTGCAACAGGCCGAGCGCCAGGGCGAGATCGGTGCCGGGACGGGGCGCGATGTGCAGGTCCGCCTGCTCGGCGGTGCGGGTGCGGCGCGGGTCGACCACGATCAGCGTGCCGCCCCTCTCGCGCAGTTCGGTGAAGTAGCGCAGCGACGGCGGCATGGTCTCGGCCGGGTTGGAGCCGACCAGGATCACGCACCCGGTGCGCGGGACGTCCTCCAGCGGGAACGGCAGCCCCCGGTCCAGCCCGAACGCCCTGGTCCCGGCGGCCGCCGCGGACGACATGCAGAACCGCCCGTTGTAGTCGATCTGCGAGGTGCCGAGCGCCACCCGGGCGAACTTGCCCAGCGTGTACGCCTTCTCGTTGGTGAGGCCGCCGCCGCCGAAGACGCCCACCGCGTCCGCGCCGTGCTCCGCGCGGGTGCCGGCCAGCGCCGAGGCCACCCGGTCGAGCGCGTCCTCCCAGCTCGCCGGGGCCAGCTCCCCGTCGGCGCCGCGCACCAGGGGCTCCGTCAGCCGCGCCCCGCGGTCCAGCACCGCCGGGGCGGTGCGGCCCTTGCCGCAGAGGGCGCCCCGGTTGACCGGGAAGTCCGTCCGCTCCCGCACCTCCACGCCGCCCCCCTCGACGGGTGCCAGGTTCATGCCGCACTGCAGCGCGCAGTAGGGGCAGTGGGTGGGCGTGGGCGCGGCGGTGTTCTGCATGCGCCTCAGCGTGCGCGCCGCGTGTTACGCGGCCGATCGCGCCTGGTTACGCGGCCGGGACGGTGACCTCCCGGCCGGCCTCACGGCCGTGTGAGGGCCCGCTCGACGCCGTGCTCCCGCGGTCCGAGGAACATCGGGTCGGGCTCGACCAGCGCGTCCAGCGCGGCCTTGCCCGCCGCCAGGGTCTCCCGCGCCGCGCCGTAGTACCAGACGCCGTCGCGCCGGTCGCCCGTCGCCGCCACCCCGTACGAGGCGATGCCCGCCTCCTCGCACAGCGCCACCGCCCGCCGGACGTGGAAGCCCTGGGTGATCAGCACCGCCTCGTCCACGCCGAACACCCGCTTCGCCCGCGCGCAGGAGTCCCAGGTGTCGAAGCCGGCGTAGTCGCTGACGATCCGTGAGTCCGGCACGCCGTGCTCCACCAGGTAGGCGCGCATCGCGTCCGGCTCGTCGTACTCCTCCCGGCTGTTGTCCCCGGTGACCAGCACGGCCCGTATCCGGCCGTCCGCGTAGAGCTCCGCCGCCGTGTCCAGCCGGTGCGCCAGGTACGGGGACGGCTCGTCGCCCCACAGCCCGGCCCCGAACACCATCGCCACCCCGGTCTCCGGGACCTCGCCGGGCGCCCGCAGCCGCCCGTCCGCCGCCGTGTACACCCAGGCGTACGGCAGCAGCGCCAGCGCGCAGACGGCCACCGCCGCCCGCACCAGCCGCCGGCGGCCGACCCGTGTCCTGGGCAGCCGCGGCAACCGCGGCGCACTCCACCATGTCCCCACGTCACCTCGAACGCGCGGAAGCACCGCGGCGGTTCCCGGCCGCCTCTCACATCCCCCCGCGGGCGGGCGTGAGGGGAGGGAAAACAAGCCGGAGCCCGGGCCGCAACCGGGTGGCAATCTCCGCCGGGGAGGATGGGCACCATGTCCGACACCCCGCACCCCGCCCTCGTGCTCGTGCCCCACGGCAGCCGTGACCCCCGCGCGCCGGAGACGGCCCGGGCGCTCGCCCGCCTGGTGCGCTCCCGGCGGCCGGGCCTGGACGTGCGGCTCGGGCACGTGGAACTGAACGAGCCGCTGCTGGCGGACACCCTGGAGGACCTCGGCGGCGCGCCGGCCGTGCTGGTGCCGCTGCTGCTGAGCCGCGGATACCACGTCAAGCACGACATCCCCGCGACCGTCGCCGCCGCGGGCGCCCCCCGGATCCGGTGCGCACCCGCGCTGGGCCCGCACCCGCTGCTGGTGGGCGCCCTGCACGACCGGCTCACCGAGGCCGGCTGGCCCGCCGCGCCGTCGGACCGGCACGCCGTCGTGCTGGCGGCCTCCGGGTCACGCGACCCCGACGGCGCCGCCGACGTCCGCCGCACCGCCGCCGCGCTGGCCGCCAGGCTCGGCGTGCCCGTGGCGCC
>NZ_LWCC02000050.1 GCF_001642695.1 Streptomyces chilikensis | reverse complement strand
TGAGCTTCTTCAGCGTTGCCGCTCCAGGGTGAGGACCGCCTTGGCGATTGACGTCATGCGGTTCGGACTGCATCGGGCCTTGCGGAAGATCCGCCAGGACTTCAGGCGGGCCACTCCGCGTTCGACCGGTGCCCGTGCCGTGGCCAGGGCCTGATTGAGAGTCCTTTCGGTGAGCGTGAGTTCCTTCAGGGGTCTGCGTTTGATGCCCGTGGTCAGCCAGGGGCCGCCGCCTTGGTAGGCAAGATCGGCCAGGATAGGGACGCCTTGGCGCTCGCAGATCCGGATGATCCGATGGGTGCGTGCCGCGGTCAGGTCGTGTGCTCGGCCCGGCAGAGCCGGCGAGATCCACAGCAGCCGGCCGACCGGGTCGGTGACTACCTGCACGTTCACGCCGTGCCGGCGGTGCTTGTGGGAGTAGTCCGCGCGTGAGTCGCCGACCCGGTCGCACTCGGCGAGGGTGCCGTCCAGCAGGACGAAGTCGGGGTCGGTCTCGCGCAGGACCTTCAGCAGGCCCGGTGCGCGTTCAGCGAGCAGGTGGATAACCGCGCTGGTGTAGGCGTGGGCGGTGGACTCGCTGATTCCGAACCCGGCGGCGATCTTCGCCAGGGTGATGTGCTCACGCAGGTACACCAGTGCCACCATCGCGCGCTGGGACGGGCGGAGCTTGCAGCGGCGGTCCCCCTCACGGGTGACGATGAGCATGGTGACCCACTCCACGAGCGCATGTGGCAGGTCGAGTGCGGCACGATAGATGACCAACGAGGCCCCCGAGCAGCGTGATTGAGACGTCAGACATCTCGATCAACAGCCTGGGGGCCTCGATCGTTGCGTTCGGCTGGGGTCACCTGATCGGGGCCCACCTCGAAGAAGCTCA
>NZ_LWCC02000005.1:4546473-4553814 GCF_001642695.1 Streptomyces chilikensis | reverse complement strand
TGAGGGTGCCCCCGGGTTCCCGGTTGAAGCTCATGTCCACGCCGGCGGTGGTCTTCGCGGACAGGCCCAGGGGGCCATTGTGGAAGAAGGTGTCACCGAGGCGGATGCGCTCGCTCTGATCGGTCGAACCGTACTGGCCGGCTTAGGTTGGCGAAGCAGAACTAAGTTCTGTCCGGCGGATCATGTGACCTTCTGACCGGTCGCTCGTTGGTTCGGTCATGGGTCGGGGGGATCTGATGAATCGCGAGTGGTCGTTGCTGGAGCCGCATCTACCACCTTCAGGTGGTCGGGGTGGACGGTGGAACGACCACCGCACCGTGGTCAACGAGATCCTGTTCCGGGTCCGGACCGGCGTCCCCTGGCGTGACCTGCCGGAACGCTACGGCTCGTGGAAAACCGTCTACGAACGGCATCGCCGCTGGTCGGCGGACGGAACCTGGGACCGGATCCTGCACGCGGTCCAGGCCGACGCCGACCTCGCCGGGCGGATCGACTGGTCGATGGTCGGCGTCGACCCGACGTCCTGCCGGGCCCACCAGCACGCGGCCGGCGCCCGCAAGACCCGGCCGCGGGTCCCGAAAAAAGGACGACGCCCCGGCACCACCGCCCCGACGAGGGACTCGGACGCTCCCGGGGCGGCCTGACCTGCAAGATCCACCCCGCCGGTGAAGGAGGCTGCCGCCCCATGGCCCTCCTGCTCACACCGGGCCAGTGGGGCGACGCCCCGCAACTGGTCGAGGTCCTGGACCGGATCCGGGTGCCCCGGCCGCTGGGCGGACGCCCTCGGACCCGGCCCGACCACGTCAGCGGCGACAAGGCATACAGCTCCCGCCGAAACCGCCGCTACCTGCGAAGACGCCACATCCAGCACACGATCCCCGAACCGAAGGACCAGCGGGCCAACCGCCGGCGCCGAGGCAAAGACGGCGGAAGGCCAACCGGCTTCGACCCCGACCGCTACCGCCGCCGCAACGAGGTCGAGCGCACCATCAACCGGCTCAAGAACTCCCGCGCGGTCGCCACCCGCTACGACAAGCGGGCCTACGTCTTCCACGGCACCGTCACCGCCGCAGCGATCCGGCTCTGGCTCCGCCAGTGATCCGCCGGACAGGACATAGACGAGCCCAACGACGTGATCCCCGTGGGGAAGCCCCTCCCCCATGGCAACGGGAGCCTCATCGATGCCCACTTGATCCGCAAGCTCGAACCAGAGCAACTGGGGACCGCCCTACGCGTAATGCTGTCCTACGCAGCAAGTGCGGGCCTCGAAGTGCCCGTGCCCTCGGACAGCTAACGAGCTCGTGCACGGTAAGCGGTGAGACGTCGCGCTTCTGATCGTCGATCATGGTTGTGTGGTGGGGAACGTGTCTCGTGCAGCGATCATCAGCGACCGGAGGATCACGGGTCTGTCGGCTGATGTGATCGCTGAACTCGTGGCTGAACTTGGTCCGTTGTGGCATGAACGGCACCAGGCCAGGTTTGCTTCCCGGTCTCGGAAGCGGGCTGTGGGCGCGGGTGCGAAGCACCGTCTGGTGTTCGTCGACCGGCTCCTGGCCACCCTCGTGCACCTCCGACACGCGGTCACACACGACGTGCTGGCCTGCTGGTTCGGTGTCGATCGCTCCACCATCACCCGTGCCGTCGGAGAGGTGCGACCGCTGCTCGCCGAGCGAGGGTGCACCGTCAGCCCAGGGGTGCGGCTGCGGACCCTGGCCGAGGTCATCGGCCACCTCGGTGCGAGCGGACAGACCGGGATCATCGACGGCACCGAGATCCGGGTCCGCCGGCCGGCCGCCGGACACAACGACCGGGACACGTTCATCTCCGGCAAGAACAAGCAGAACGCGGTCAAGACCATGGTCGTCACGGACGGCGCTGGCCGGGTGCTGTTCTGCAGCCCGACCAGGCCCGGAAGCTGCGCGGACATCACCCACGCCCGCCAGCTCGGGCTGATCAAGCTTTTGGCCGATGGGCCCGCGGTCGAGATCCTCGCCGATGCCGGCTACCAGGGCTTGGGAGCCCAGACCGGCGGCCGGGTGGTCACACCACCACACCACAAGTTCAAGAACGCCCCCGACTGGTACGAGGAGATGCACGAGCACCGGCGCAAAGCCCATTCCTCGAGGCGGATCCGGGTCGAGCACGGCATCGCCCACCTGAAGAACTGGCGTGCTCTCACCCGCCACCTCGGCCGCCGCGAACACATGAGTCACACCATCCAGGCCATCGCCGGTCTGCTGTCCCACCAGCAGACCGCGGATCTGGCCTCGGCACGGCAGATGTGAACACGGAGCCATGTCGAAGCCTTCGATGCCTCACCGCTTACCGTGCACGAGCTCGTTGGGTTGCCAGACTGGTTCGTCCCTCACTGTGCTGAGGGACGAACCCTGGCGAGGTGCAGTGTCACTTATCTGCACCGCACTTTCGCCGAGCGGCAACCGAGCAGTGTTTAACCGGCACCTTCATACCGGGACGAGTACCTGGTCGTCAGCCGCTCCAGCTCCCCCTCACCTTGGCGAGCGATCTAGCCACACCACCGTTCCACTCTCAATCTGCGATCGGGAGCTGCACACGCCACTGACATATGGAACTGGCGGGACTGTCCTGGGCCTGCGGGCGACCCGGTACCGGCCTCCGCGCAGTAGAAGGAGTGGCGGCTGCCTCTATAGAGGCAGCCGCCACCCAGCTGAAGATGGTCCTCACGTCCGCCCGTCACGAGGAAACCTGGGATAGGGGAACTACGAGCCCTTCCTGGAGTGGCGGATCATCAGAAAAGTCAGCACGGAGGCTGAGGGAAAGCCCAGGGCAGCGAGCGCGAGGGGAACTGCTTCTCCGGTCTGCAGTCCGTAGACAAGAACAATCACGGAAACTACGAAACCGACGATCACGAACGCCACGAGTTTCGTCTTATCGCTCATTTTTCCACCCCGATCCGTCTGACATGAGTCGCTGGCCTCGCTGCCTGTCTTGATGTCCTGGAGGCGGGCGAGGAGTCGTTGGTGCGTCGCTGCGGTGGTGAGCAGCATCCAGCCCTCCACCGCAGGACTACGTGCACGTTCAGCGGCCCTAAGGCCTTGCCGTCAGCATCCCTGATCAGCCGTACGTGATCAGTTCTGCATTCGCGTACCCGGCTGCACCGCCTACGGCGCATCCGACACCGACCGCAGCAGCCGTCCCCCACGGTCCGAAAGTGCTGGCAGCAGTGATAATCCCAGTCTCCGCCGCGGCACCGATGCCCCCTATACAACCAGTGACCGCTCCCCATATGTCGTTGGTGCTCTCGAGGAAGTCACCGACATCCGACAGGGAGAGAAGCCCGGTGGGGTCGATGCGGTTGACGGGGTCGCCCTCGGCGTAGAGGTAGGGGTTCTTCTCCTGGCCGGAGGGGTCGGGGCTGCTGCACCCCCGCCTCCTTGTTGACGACCAGGGTGAAGAGGGAGAACGACACGGGGCGCGGCAGGAGCTGCGGGTGCGTCCGCCGCGGTGCGGGGCCGGGCGGCGGTGTGCGGCCCGCTCACCATGGCGGGGGTGACCCGCCGTCGTGGGCGGCGGGCGGGGAGGAGAGGAACCAGCGGGCGGGTGCCCCGGTGCCGTCGAGGACGCGGCGGCACAGTTCCCGGACGGTCCTTCGGGCGTGCGGCGCGTCGTCGGCGAGCAGGAAGACGGCCAGGGCGATCTCCCCGGGCCCGCTGTGCACGCGCAGGTGCTCGACGCCGGCGACGTCCTCGGCCCGGGCGCGGATGCGGTGGACGACTCCGGCGGTCTCGTCCGGGTCCAGCTCGGGGCCGGTCATTCTCAGGGTGTACAGGTACATGGGTTGCCTTCCGGCCGGGTGGGGACGGGGACGAGACCGTCCCCGGGCTACCAGCCGAAGCCGTCGTCCAGGACGCCCGCCTCACCGGTCGCGGCCGGCGAGGCCGCCAGCGCCTGGGAGGAGCCTCCGAGGCCGGTGCCGACGAGCATCAGGAACAGAACCGCGGCTCGGATGACACGACGACGCATGACACGCTCCTTGGGAAGTGACCGTTGCCCGGCCCGATTCCCGGGCCGGGGTTCTTTCCGTCGGATCAAGCTTGTCCGCCGGAATCGGCCCTGTCACGCGTTGACCTGCGGCATCATCGCGCCTGGCAGCTTGGCGTCACCGTCCCCCGGCCGGGGAGGGACAGCAGCACGCGTCCGCGCCCGGCGCGTGGGGACGTGAGGCCCTGACGGCGCGGTGACGGTTCGGGGGAGGCCGAAGCGTCTTCGCCCTAACGTCGGGGCCATGACGCAGACGACGCATGAGTTCGACCGCTACGCGGATGTTTCGGCGGCGCTCGCCGACCCCGCGCTCGTCCCGGAGCTGCCGGCCGCGGACGGCGGCGCGGCCGGGGCCGGGGCCGGCGTCGCGTGGCTGCGCGCCACCGTGGCCCGGTTCAGCTCCGGTGAGCCGCACCGGCGGCGGCGGGCCCTGGTGGAGGCCGAACTGGCCCGGCTGGAGCCCGCCGCGCTGCGGCGGGCGGTGGCGGAGGGGCCCGAGGAGGAGGTCCGGGTGCGGGTGGTGCGCACCCTCGCCGAGGCTCTGGGGATGCCGGAGCCCGGGGTGGTCGCGGAGGCGGTGACCGTGGTGGCCGGGGCCTACTTCGGGGGTGCGGACGCGGCCGCGGACGAGGCGGTGGCGCGCCTGGTGGCGCACCTGGTGCCGGTGCCGGCGGACGAGGCCGCGCTGGAGGCCGCCGCCAACCGCATCGGGCTGCTGGTGCAGGCCTGCGCGGCGACGGCCGCGCTGGTGGAGGCCGCGGCCGGCGGCGACGTACCGCTGGCCCGGGTGCTCCGGGAAGCTCCGCCGGTGGCGTCCGTGCGCCGGGTCGCCGCTCGTGCCACCCGGGTCGCCGGCCGGGAGATCGCCGAGGGCGACGTGGTGCTCCTGGACCTCGCGGCCGCCAACCGCGTGCACCCCGTGCCCCTCACCTTCGGCGCGCCGCCGCGGGTGTGCCCCGGCCGGGCCCACGCCCTCGCCCTGGCCGAGGGTCTGCTGCGGCGCCCGCGCAGTGCCTTCGCCCGTCTGCACGACCAGGTGGCCCCGCTGCTGCTGCCCAACGCCTGGGACTACGCCTCCGCGGCCGTCCTGGCGGCGCAGGGCTTCGAGGCGATCGGCACCACGAGTCTGGGCGTGGCCGCGGCCGCGGGTCTGCCGGACGGGGCGGCGGCGACCGCCGAGGAGACCCTGGCGCTGGCCCGCCGGCTCGGGCAGGGCTCCTTCCTGTTCACCGTCGACATGGAAGGGGGCTTCAGCGACGACCCGCAGGAGGTGGCCGAGCTGGCCGGAAGGCTGTACGCCGCGGGCGCCGCGGGGGTCAACCTGGAGGACGGGCGCCCGGACGGCACCCTCGCCCCCGTGGAACTGCACGCCGCGAAGATCGCCGCGGTCAAGGCCGCCGTGCCCGCGCTGTTCGTGAACGCCCGCACCGACACGTACTGGCTCGGGTGCCGGGGGGAGGAGACCGGGGCGCGTGCGGCGGTGTACGAACAGGCCGGTGCGGACGGGGTGTTCGTGCCGGGGCTGTCGGACCCGGACAGGATCGCCGCCCTGGTGGCGGCCCTCACCGTCCCGCTGAACATCCTGTACGCGCCGGCCGGACCCACCGTCACCGAGCTGGCCGCGCTGGGCGTGCGCAGGATCAGTCTCGGCTCCCTGCTCTACCGCAACGCCCTGGCGGCCGTCGCGGCCACCGCGAGCGCCGTCCGTGACGGCCTGCCGGTGGAAGGCGCGGCCCTCTCCTACGCGGAGGTGCAGGCGCTGGGGGCGCCGCGGCGGTCCATGTGATGCGCGTCCGGTGTCCTGCTCCTGAGCGATGCTCAGCAGACGTTCGTCGCTCAGGACCAGGACACCCGACGGTACGGAGCGAGCCCTGGGGCGGGGCACTGGACACGCACCCTCCGATGCTCAATAACAGCAAAAAGCTCCCCCCACCCACTTCCGCCGCCCCTGCGGGTCCCACTTCGGTCCGTCATGGTCCGACCCGGACCACCCCGTACCGAAACGGTTCCCGTCCCGAACCCCGGGCTCCGCCCGTCACCCCGAAGGGGTTCCCTTCGCACGCCTGTCTTGCTGTTATTTGCATCAGGCAGCTATCTGGTGGGAGCAGGGCTGATGCCGGTGGGCCCGCGCATTCGACGGCCGCCGGTTCCCCGAGGAACCCGGCCCGCTGCGGTCGCCGACCGGATCACTCCGTGATGGGCAGGCACTCGGCGAGCAGGTCGACGACGTCCCGCCAGGCTCGCTGCGCGTGCTGCGGGTGATGACCGACCCCGGGGAGCACGGTGTGGTCGACCGGCGGGTGGTGGAAGGCGTGCAGGGCGCCGCCATAGACCACGAGGCGCCAGTCGACGCCCGCGGCCTGCATCTCGGCGGTGAACGCCTCCCGTTGCGCGGGCGGCATGATCGGGTCTTCCGACCCGACCCCGGCCCACACCGGGCAGCCGATGCGCGCCGCCTCGCCCGGCCGGCCCGTGGTCAGTCCGTTGACCGTCGCGATCGCACGCAGGCCGGCGCCGTCGCGCCCGAGTTCCAGCGCGATGGCGCCCCCGGTGCCGTAGCCGACGGCGGCGATGCGGTCCGGGTCGGTCCGCGGCTCGGCGCGCAGCACGTCGAGCGCCGCGTGGCCGATGCCCCGCATCCGGCCGGGGTCGGCGAGCAGCGGCAGGCAGCGGGCCAGCATCTCCTCGGGGTCGCCCAGATAGCGTCCGCCGTGAAGGTCGAAGGCCAGGGCCACGTATCCCAGCCCGGCGAGGGCCTCGGCCCGGCGGCGCTCGACGTCGCTGAGCCCCACCCCCTCGGGCCCGACCAGGACCGCGGGCCGGCGGCCGGCACCGGCCGGGAGCGCGAGATGCCCGGTCATCGTCAGGCCGTCGGCCTCATATGCGATCGTGCGCGTGGTCACCGTCGTCATGAGCCCGGACTGTACTGACCGCCGAGCCCGGCCGGACCGGTGTTCTGCCACTGGCAGAAGACAGCTCTCCGGCCCATTCCCGAACCACCCCGTCGACGGTGCGGCTCGGAGCCTGCCGCCGGTCCTCGAGGAAGCGCGCTGGAGACGGCCGTGAAGAAGACGGTGCGACACCCTGCCCCGGAGGCATGACCTGCGAAGGCCGGAGCCGGGGCGAGACGTGATACGCCTCGCACCCACCTCGGTCCCGACGAGTGCGACCGATGACACCACGCCGCCAAGCCCACGCTCGCCGTGTGACCCACGACCGCGTGTCCACCATCACGAGGAAGGCCCCTCACCGGTACCCCGCACCCAGCGCACCCCGTGCACCGACGCGACTCACCGGCGGCGGTCCGGTCGCCGACGGCTC
>NZ_LWCC02000005.1:4496064-4546373 GCF_001642695.1 Streptomyces chilikensis | reverse complement strand
GGGACGACAGGATTTGAACCTGCGACCCCTTGACCCCCAGTCAAGTGCGCTACCAAGCTGCGCCACGTCCCGATGCACCTTCACGCCACCGGGCGGTCGCCCTGCGTGATCGTGCGGATCAAGCTTACCGTATGCGCGGGGGTGGTCGTAACGGGTCTCCGGCTCCCGCCGGCCCGGGCGTCAGGCCCGGTGCGTCGGGCCCGGCGCGTCAGGCCCGGCGCGTCAGGCCTCCGGCTGCCGCAGGGAGACCGTGCGGGTCTCGCCGGGGGCCAGCGACTCGGTCCACTCCCCCAGGTGCACCGTGACCGGTTCCTGGGCGGCCGCGGCGACGGAGATCTCCAGCTCGTTCCGGCGCAGCCGGACCCTGACCCCCCAGTGGCCCCGGTACCGCAGGGAGAACCGGTACTCGGACATCTGCGGCAGCGGCACCGGGTCGAACCGGAGGGCGCCCGCCCGGGTCCCCAGGCCCGGCAGGCACCGCTGGACCATGTCGAGGGTGCCGGCCATGGCGCCCAGGTGGATGCCCTCCCCCGTCGTGCCGCCCTGGACGTCGGCGATGTCCCCGGCCAGCGCCTCCTGGACGAACTCCCACGCCCGGGCGCGCCGGGCGCGGGCGAGCACCCAGCCGTGGACCAGGCTGCTGAGCGTCGAGCCGTGGCTGGTGCGGGCCAGGTAGTGGTCGACGGTGCGCTGCCAGGTCTCGTCGTCGAGGTCGTGGCCGAGCCGCTGGAACTGGGCGCGCAGCTCGCCCGGCGTGAAGAGGTAGCCGAGCATCAGGACGTCGGCCTGTTTGGAGGCCTGGTAGCGGTTGACGGTGTCGCCCTCCGCCTCCAGGATCCGGTCGAGCCGCCGGATGTCGCCGTACTTGGCGCGGTAGCCGTGCCAGTCGAGTTCCTCGAGCTCCCCGTAGCCGGAGAACTGGCTGATGACCCCGGAGTGGAAGGGCACGTGCAGCCGGCGGGAGACGTCGTCCCAGTGCTCGAGTTCGGCGTCGTCGACGCCGGTGCGTTCGGTGATGTCGCGGCGGAGGGGTTCGGGGAGCTCGCCGAGGAGGTCGAGGGCGCGGGCGATGACCCAGGAGGCGGCGACGTTGGTGTAGGCGTTGTCGTCGAGGCCGGGGCGGGTGGCGCCGGGGTACCCCTCGTGGTACTCGTCGGGGCCGACCACGCCGCGGATGCGGTAGCGCTCCAGGTCCTTGTCGTAGGTGGCGAAGTCGGCCCAGAACCGCGCGATCTGGAGGAGCATGTCGGCGCCCTTGCCGTGCAGGAAGCCGGTGTCGCCGGTGGCCTCGGCGTAGCGCCAGACGTTGTAGGCGATGGCGGAGCCGACGTGGTGCTGGAGGTGGCTGTGGTCGGGCAGCCAGCGTCCGGAGCGCGGGTTGAGGTGGAGCCGCTGGGTCTCCTCGCGGCCGTCGCTGCCGCTCTGCCAGGGGTACAGGGCGCCCCGGTAGCCGGCGTCGGTGGCGTTGAACCGGGCGCGCTCCAGGCGGCGGTGGCGGTAGGTGAGCAGGGCTCGGGAGACCTCGGGGAAGTGCAGGTTGAGGAAGGGCAGGACGAACAGCTCGTCCCAGAAGACGTGGCCGCGGTAGGCCTCGCCGTGCAGGCCGCGGGCGGGCACGCCGACGTCGAGCTCGGCGGTGTGCGGGGAGAGGACCTGGAGCACGTGGAAGAGGTGGAACCGCAGCACCGGGCCGGCCTCTCCGGCGACGTCGATCTCGGCGCCGCGCCACAGGTGTTCCCAGGCGGTGAAGTGGGACTCCAGCAGCGTCTCGAACCCGCCGGCCCGGCCGACGCGGTCGAGGGCGGCGTGCACCGGGTCGCTGATGGCGGGGTCGCGCGAGGTGTGGAGGGCGACGGTCTTGTCGACGGTGACGGTGTGGCCGTCGGCGACGGAGACGCGCATCAGCCGGGCGACGGAGGTCTCCGTCTGTTCGGTGAGGACCTCCGCGGGGGCGTCGGCCTCCGTGCGGGCGGCCAGGGCGACGCGGATGTCCGAGGTGGTGGTCCGGCACCGCACCCAGGCCACGCCCTCCTCGGTGACGCCGGGCTGGATGTGGGTGAGGTGCTGGGAGGCGAGGTCCCTGTAGCGGTCGACGTTGCCGTTGGTGACGCCTGCGTCGAGCGCGGACTCGATCTCCAGCGCCCCGGACCAGCCGTCGGGGGTGAGTTCGGTGCGCAGCAGGGCCAGGTGCGGGTCGGCCATGTGGACGACGCGGAACTGGCGCACCCGGACGGCGCGGCCGTCGGCGTCCAGGTAGCGCATGGAGCGCTCCAGGACGCCGCGGCGCAGGTCGAGGCGTTGCCGGTACTCCTCGGTGACGTGGGTGTCGGGGGTGAACCAGTGGCCGGTGGCGGTGCGGAAGCGCAGGGGCAGCCAGTTGGGCAGGTTGACGACGTCCTCGTTGTCGACGTGCCGGCCCGCGATGTCGGAGACGAGCCGGTTGTAGCAGCCGGCCGCGTAGGTGCCGGGGTAGTGGACCCGGTCCCGCGCGCACTCGGGAACGGCGCCCCTGGTGGCGAGGTATCCGTTGCCGAGCGTGCACAGGGACTCGCGCAGTTTCTCCTGCGCGGGGTCGTAGCCCTCGTACTCCCAGGTCCACTCGGCCATGGCGTCTCCTCGGGACTCGTGGTGCGGCGGGCGGCCGGTCAGTCGTCCCAGCTCCATTCCGCGACCTCCGGCATGTCCTGGCCGGTGGCGCGGATGTGGGCGTGGTGGCGGGCCCTGGCGTCCGCCATGGCCTGGCGTACGGCGGCGGCCCGCACGGCGAGGCCGGGCACCCGGTCGATGACGTCCATCACCAGGCGGTACCGGTCGAGGTCGTTCTGGACGACCATGTCGAACGGTGTGGTGGTGGTGCCGGCCTCCTTGTAGCCGCGGACGTGCAGGTGGGCGTGGCCGGCACGGCGGTAGGCGAGCCGGTGGATCAGCCACGGGTAGCCGTGGTAGGCGAAGACGACCGGCTTGTCGGAGGTGAACAGGCCGTGGAACTCGGCCTCCGAGAGCCCGTGCGGGTGTTCCTCCTTGGGCAGCAGCCGCGTCATGTCGACGACGTTGACGACCCGGACGGCGAGGTCGGGCAGGTGCCGCCGCAGCAGTTTGGCGGCGGCCAGGACCTCCTGGGTGGGCACGTCGCCCGCGCAGGCGAGGACCACGTCGGGTTCGCGGCCCTGTTCGCTGCCGGCCCATTCCCAGATGCCGGCGCCGCGGGCGCAGTGCGCCTTGGCCTCGTCCATGGAGAGCCAGTCGAAGCAGGGCTGCTTGCCGGCGACGATGACGTTGACGTAGTCCTTGCTGCGCAGCGCGTGGTCGGCCACCGACAGCAGGGTGTTGGCGTCCGGCGGCAGGTAGACGCGGACCACCTCGGGGCTCTTGTTGAGGACGTGGTCGACGAATCCGGGGTCCTGGTGGGAGAAGCCGTTGTGGTCCTGCCGCCAGACGTGCGAGGTCAGCAGGTAGTTCAGGGAGGGGACGGGCGCGCGCCAGGAGAGGGCGCGGGAGGTCTTCAGCCACTTGATGTGCTGGTTGACCATCGAGTCGACGATGTGGACGAAGGCCTCGTAGCAGGAGAACAGGCCGTGCCGGCCGGTGAGGTTGTAGCCCTCCAGCCAGCCCTGGCAGAGGTGCTCGGAGAGGACTTCCAGGACGCGGCCGTGCCGGTCGAGGTTGACGTCGACGGGGAGGGTCTCGCCCTGCCATGCCTTGCCGGTGGCGCCGAAGACGGCGGAGAGCCGGTTGGAGTCGGTCTCGTCGGGGCCGACCAGCCGGAAGTCGCGCCGTGAGGCGGTGTTCTTCATGACCTGTTCGAGGAGGGCGCCGAGCACCCTGGTGGGTTCGTGGGTGCCGGCGCCGGGCCGCTCGACGGGGACCGCGAAGTCGTCGAGGGGCGGGACGGGCAGCCGGCGGGTGAGCAGCCCGCCGTTGGCGTGCGGGCTGGAGCCGAGCCGCCGGGCGCCCCCGGGCACGCAGGCCAGCACGTCGGCGACGGGGGCTCCGGTGTCGTCGAAGAGTTCCTCGGGCCGGTAGGAGCGCAGCCACTGTTCCAGGAGCGCCAGGTGGTCGGGGTTGTCGCGGACGCCGGCCAGGGGGACCTGGTGGGCGCGCCAGGTGTTCTCGACGGGGACGCCGTCGACCTCGGCGGGTCCGGTCCATCCCTTGGGGGTGCGCAGCACGATCATGGGCCAGCGGGGGCGGTCGGTGACGCCCTCCTCGCGGGCGGTGCGCTGGATCAGCGCGATGCGGTCGAGGACCTGGTCGAGGGCGGCCGCCATGTCGCGGTGGACCTGCTCGGGGTCGGACCCGGTGACGTGGACGGGGTCGTGGCCGTAGCCGCGCAGCAGCTCGTCCAGTTCGCGCTCGGGGAGGCGGGAGAGGACCGTGGGGTTGGCGATCTTGTAGCCGTTGAGGTGGAGGATCGGCAGCACCGCGCCGTCGTTGACGGGGTCGAGGAACTTGTTGGAGTGCCACGAGGTGGCGAGGGGGCCGGTCTCCGCCTCCCCGTCACCGACGACGCAGGTGACGAGCAGGTGCGGGTTGTCGAAGGCGGCCCCGTAGGCGTGGGCGAGCGAGTAGCCGAGCTCACCGCCCTCGTGGATGGAACCGGGGGTCTCGGGTGCGACGTGGCTGGGCACCCCGCCGGGGAAGGAGAACTGCCGGAACAGCCTCTCCATGCCCTCGGTGTCCATGGAGATGTCGGGGTAGGTCTCGCTGTAGCTGCCCTCCAGCCAGGAGTTGGCGACCACCGAGGGTCCGCCGTGCCCCGGCCCCCAGATCACCAGCGCCTCCAGGTCACGCTTGCGGATCACCCGGTTCATGTGGGTGTAGACCAGGTTGAGGCCCGGGGAGGTGCCCCAGTGGCCCAGCAGCCGGGGTTTGACGTGCTCGGGGCGCAGCGGCTCGGTCAGCAGGGGGTTGGCGAGCAGGTAGATCTGCCCCGCCGAGAGGTAGTTGGCCGCCCGCCAGTGCGCGAGCAGGGTGCGCACCTCGTCGTCGGGCAGGACGTCCTTGTACGGGGCCGTGGTCATCGGGCGACTCCCTCGGTCGTCGGTCGGAACCGGGTTGCGTGGACGGCGGGCACCCCGTCAAGGATGAGGGACCACGGCCACCGGGGCCACGGCGTGGTGCAGGACGGCATGGGCGACGGCCCCGATGCGGAGCCCGAAGGCGTGCCTGCGGGTCCGGTGGCCGACGACGACCAGGGAGGCGTCGCGCGACGCGTCGGCGAGCAGCACGGAGCCCTTGCCGGGCTCGGACTCCTGGACCACCTCCACCTGCGGGTACGCGGCGCGCCAGGGGGCGAGTGCGCGCTCCAGCAGTTCGCCCTGCTGTCGCCGCATCTGCCCGAACGCCTCGCCCTCGACGGTTCCGGCCCACTCGTAGAAGGCGGGCAGGCTGTAGCCCTGGACGGCCCGCAGCGGGGCGGAGCGGCGCGCCGCCTCCTCGAAGGCGAATTCGAGGACCGGGTCGGGCGTGTCGTCGGGGTCGACGCCGACCGCGACCGGCCGGTAGCGCGGGGGGCCGCCGGCCGGGTCGTCGCGGTGTTCGTCGGCGGCGGACTCGCCCGCGCGCACCAGGACGACCGGGAACTCCGCGTGGGCGATGACGCCGAGGCCGACGGAGCCCGCAATGAAGCCGCTGAGCCCGCCGAGCCCGCGGGAGCCGAGGACCAGCAGGCCGTCCGGTCCGGCCTGCTCGGCGAGCACCACGGGGGCGCGGCCCTCCACGCCCGCGACCGTGACCTCCAGCCCGGGCTGCTCGCGGCGCACCGCGTCGGCGACCTGCGGCGGGACCTCCCGGCTCCAGTCCTGCCGGGTCTCCTCGGCGAGGAACGGAGCCTGCGCCAGCCGTGACGGCGTCGGCTCGTGGACGTGCACGATCCTCAGCGGCACTCCCCGCATCCTGGCCTCGCGGGCGGCCCAGTCCACCGCGGCACGGCTCTCGGGCGATCCGTCGAGTCCGGCGACGACGGTGCGGACCATGGTGCGACCTCCGGGGCGGGCGGCGGGCAGTCTCCTCCCCGAGTCTCCCGTCCGCCCCGCCCCATGGCTCCCCGGACTGACCCGAACGGCTGGCGGCGGGCCGGACCGGCCCGGTCCGGCCCGGAGGGCCGCCGGCCACCCCCTGCGACCTGCGTTTTCCGCCATCCGGTCGACGCGACCGGAAAACCCGGAAGAATGTTGCCGGGACGATGTCGAGAATCCGCGGCCGGCTCCGTCCCCGGGGTGAGGTGGCCACGAGGGCCACGTCGGAACCTGGGAGAGACACCATGGCGAAGTACCTGCTTCTCAAGCACTACCGGGGCGCTCCGGCGGCGGTGAACGACGTGCCCATGGACCGATGGACGCCGGAGGAGGTCTCGGCGCACATCGCGTACATGAACGACTTCGCGGCCCGGCTGGAGGAGACCGGCGAGTTCGTGGACGGGCAGGCCCTCGCTCCCGAGGGGACGTTCGTCCGGTACGACGGCGAGGGGCGTCCGCCGGTCACCGACGGCCCGTTCGCGGAGACGAAGGACCTCATCGCCGGCTGGATGGTGATCGACGTCGACAGCTACGACCGGGCCCTGGAGCTGGCCGGTGAGCTGTCGGCCGCGCCCGGGGCGGGCGGGAAGCCGATCCACGAGTGGCTCGAGGTGCGCCCCTTCCTGAGCGCCCCGCCGACCGTCACCGAATGACCGCGCCCCTGGACGAGGCGTCGGTACGGAGTCTCGTGCCGGGCGTGCTGGCCGTCCTCGTCCGCCGCGGAGCCGATTTCGCGGCGGCCGAGGACGCGGTCCAGGAGGCGTTGCTGGAGGCGGTCCGCAGGTGGCCGGCCGACCCTCCGCGGGACGCCAGGGGCTGGCTGGTCGCCGTGGCCTGGAACCGGTACCTCGACGCCTGGCGCGCGGACGCCTCCCGCCGCCGCCGGGAGGACCTGGCCGGGGAGGAGCCGGCGCCCGGGCCCGTGCCGGACGTGGACGACACCCTGTGGCTCTACTTCCTGTGCGCCCACCCCTCGCTGACACCGTCGTCGGCGGTCGCGCTCACGCTGCGCGCCGTCGGCGGGCTCACCACCCGCCAGATCGCCCGGGCGTACCTCGTGCCGGAGGCGACGATGGCGCAGCGCATCAGCCGGGCGAAGCGCACGGTCTCCGGGGTGCGCCTCGACCGGCCCGGTGACGTCGCCACCGTGCTGCGCGTCCTCTACCTGGTCTTCAACGAGGGCTACTCCGGCGACGTGGACCTGGCCGCCGAGGCCGTCCGGCTCACCCGGCGGCTCGCGGCCGTCGTGGACCACCCGGAGGTGTCGGGCCTGCTGGCGCTCATGCTGCTCCACCACGCCCGGCGGGCCTCCCGGACGGCTCCGGACGGCAGCCTGGTGCCGCTGGCCGAGCAGGACCGCAGCCGCTGGGACACCGCGGCGGTCGCCGAGGGCATCGGGATCCTGCAGGCGGCGCTCGCCCGCGACCGGCTGGGCGAGTTCCAGGCCCAGGCCGCCGTCGCGGCGCTGCACGCCGACGCGCCCACCGCGGAGGAGACCGACTGGGTGCAGATCGTCGAGTGGTACGACGAGCTCGCGCGGCTGACCGACAACCCCGTGGTGCGGCTCAACCGCGCGGTGGCCGTCGGGGAGGCCGACGGGCCGCGCGCCGGTCTGGCGGCCCTCACCGCCGTCGACCCCGCGCTCCCCCGCCACACCGCGGCGGCCGCGTACCTCCACGAGCGCGACGGCGACCTGGCCACGGCGGCCCGGCTGTACGCCGAGGCGGCCCGCAAGGCGCACTCCGTGGCCGAACGCGACCACCTGACGCGCCGGGCCGCCCGCCTCAACGCCGCTCGCGGCCGCTGAGGCGGACGGGCGGCCGCCCCGGGGCGGACGGATCGCCCCGGGGCGGCCTCCCACCGGTTGCGCCCTGCTACTCGAGCAGTTCGGCGTAGGCGCCGAGCGCGGTGGCGATGTCCGCCTGCGCCCAGAACCGGTGGTACGTGAAGGCCGGCGCGGAGCCGCCCTCCAGGTAGGCCTCGATCTTCGACCAGGCGGGGTCGTCCTGGTAGAAGCTGCGGATCGAGGCGAAGGTCGAGGACGAGTTGACGGTGTCCCCGTTGGGCATGGTGCCGGTCCAGCCGGAGGGCACGTAGACCGGGTCGTCGAAGCGGTTGTAGTCCGCGCGGGTCTCCTCGACGGCGATGCCCAGCCCGTCCTGGTGGTGCTCCCACATGCCGTCGAGCAGGGCCTTGGCGGTGGCCTTGGCCTTGGCGTCGCCGGACTCCGCGGCGTAGTAGGTCAGGACCTTGGCGTACGCGCCCGCCACACCGACGTCGTTGGTGTAGTCGACGACCTCGACGTGGAGGTTGGAGTTGGCACCGGGCGAGGCGGCGTTCCAGGTGTCCGGCGCGCCGCTCCAGCGGAGGTTGGACGGGAAGCGGAAGGTTCCGTCGGGGTTGACGGTCGTCTTGGAGAGCGCCCAGTCGACCCACTTCTTGACGACCGCGCCGGCCTTGGCGTCGCCGCTCTGCTGGTAGTACTCGGCGACGCGCTCCATGGACCACGCCTGGAAGCCGAACCACTGGTTGGACGGCGGGTCGTGGTAGACCGGCTTCTCGTCGTAGTACATGCCGTAGAAGGTGGGCGTCCCGGCCGGCGGCTGGGCGTAGCGGCCCTGCCAGCTGTTGGTGGCGCCGCCCGCGATGGCTCCCTCGCTGGACTGGAGCCAGCGGTAGAACTCGACCTGCCGGGTCAGGCTGGTGGACCAGTCGGACTTGCCGGTCGAGGACTTGGGGGCCAGCGGGGCGTGGTTGCTGAGCGCGTAGGCCGCCATCGGGTTCTGGTAGCCGCCGTGCGCGTGGCTGGAGCCGATGCGCCAGGACCAGCCGGCCGAGGAGTCGGTGGCCCCGCCCCAGGCGTAGTACCAGCTCAGCAGGTAGTGGGCGCTGTTCTTGCCGCTGCCCGCGGGGCAGGCGGCCGGCCCGACGCAGTTGCCGACCTTCTTGAAGTACTTGTCGAACAGCGCGTACCTCAGGTAGTCGCCCATCTTCGCGGCCTTGCCGACGGTCGCGGAGACCTCGGACCCCTTGCCCTGCTCCTTGGCCCAGATGTCGGCCCAGTAGGCCGCCTGCACGGCGCGGGCGTCGGCGTCGGGGGCGTTGGTGAACTTCCACTGCTTGGCGTAGGAGGAGTCGCCGGTGAACAGGTCGAGGTAGCCGTTCCTGCCGCCGTAGGCGAAGTTGTCGCAGGTCGGGTGGGTGACGGTCTCCCAGACCGACTCCTGCGGACCGCGCTGGAAGGTGTTGATGTAGGACGGCCCGGTGGCGGAGGGTCCGGCGTTGCACTTGCCGGGCTCGTTGCCGAATCCGTAGACGTTGTCGACGTCCTGGATCCAGTGCATGCCGTAGATGTCGTCCGTGCCGTAGGCGCTCTTCAGCTCGGCGGCGATGGGGTCGGCGCCCGAGGCGGCCGACGGGTCCAGCCTCGCCGGGTACTGCGAGGGCAGGTCGTGCTCGGGCGCGTAGGTGGCCGGCTTGGAGGCGTTGTAGAAGGAGTTGGTGGGCTGGTCCGCCTTGGTGGGGATCATGAATTTCTCCATGGTCTCCCACGCCTTGTTGAAGCGGGTCCAGTCACCGGTGACCCGGCCGTACTGGGCCTGGAGCCAGATCAGGTAGCTGTACGCCTCCGACGTGGTCTCGTGGCCGTGGTCCGGCGCCTCCACGATGAGCGTCTCCACCGAGTGGTAGGGGATGCCCTCGGGCGAGAAGTAGCCGTTGGCCGGGTCGGTGATCTTGCCGTACAGCTCCAGGAAGCGGGCGTCGTAGTCGCCGCCCGCGTCCAGCTGGGTCACCGTGACCTTGGCGGCGGAGTGGCCGGCCGCCGAGGAGGCGAAGACGGCGGAGCCGGATCCGGAGGCCGCGGCGGTGACGGTCACCCGCTGGGGGACGTTCCAGTTCTGCGGGGTGAAGGTGAGGCTGGCGCCGCCGGTGACGGAGAGGCCGGTGTTGCCGGACTCGCGGGCGGTCGTGACCGTGACGTTCGCCGAGGGCTGCTTGGAGAGGCTGACCTCGTAGGTGCCGGACTCGCCCTGCTGGATGCCCAGCTGGCCGGGGTTGGCGGTGACGGACGGTCCGGAGACGATCCGGATGCCGACCGGGGAGGACTCGCCGGTGGCGCCCTGCGAGTCGTAGGCGCGGGCGTAGAGCGAGTGGTCGCCGGCCGCCAGGCTGCTGGTCCTCAGTTCGAACGGGGCGGTGGTGTCGGTGCCCAGCAGCGCGGTGTCGCTGTAGAACTCGACCTTGCTGATGGTCGCCCGGTCGGCCGCGGCCGCGGTGGCCGCGAGCGGGACCTCGGTGCCGACGCTGTAGGTGGCGCCCGGCTCGGGGCTGGTCAGCACGGCGACCGGGGGCTGGTGGGCGCCGGTGCAGGTGGTGCCGTTGACGGCGAAGGAGGTCGGTGCGGCGTTGGTCCCGCTGTAGCTGAACTGGGCGCCGGCGGTGGTCGCGGCGCCGGCCGCGAGCGTCCTGTTCCAGCTGGTGTTGGTGACGGTGACGGTCTTGCCGGACTGCGACCAGACGCCGTTCCAGCCGTTGCTCAGGCGCTGGTTGCCGGCGTAGTCGTAGGTCAGCCTCCACCCGTCGAGGGCTTCGGTGCCCCGGTTGGTCAGGGTGAGCTCGGCGGTGAAGCCGGAGCCCCAGTCGTTGGTCCTGTAGTCGACGCTGCACTGCACCGCGGCCGCGTGGGCGGGTGCGGACAGGTTGGTCATGGTCAGGGGTAACGCCAGTGTGGCGGCCAGCGCGACGGCTGGGCCGCGCAGGCGGGGTCGGGGTCTCCTGACGAGGCGCATGCGGCGGGGTCCTTTCCGGTCGGCCTCTCGGCTCGTGGGGAACGGGAAGGTGAAGAGGTGGCGCCGATATCTTTGGGAGCGCTCCCATAGTTCGCACGGTGTCTGCACACTGTCAACCCCTCGCGTTCGTCCTTCGAAAGCACCGGAGCCGCCGCGGGATCGCGGTGATCAGGACGTGAACCCGCACCGCCGGCCGGGCGGCCGGGGCCCTCGCGGACACCGGGCCGGCGCCGGGGACGCCGCTCCCACCGGCTGGGCCGACGAGGAGGAGGATCATGACGGTGACGGGGCCCCCGGGGACTCCGTACTCGGCCCCCCTGAGCGGGCGTGCCTGCCGGCGCGGCCCCGTCTCGCTGCCGGGTGCCGGGGAGCGCTGGTGGAGTTCCCTGGTGACGGCGAGGCGGATCGTCGCGTCGGCCCAGGCGGAGACGGCCGCGGCCGGGCCCTCGGCGCGCAGGGCGTCCCGCAGGGCGGCGAGGGCGTCGGCGGCGGCCCGCAGGCCGGCGCGCCGCAGGCCGGCGCACGCCCGGTCCAGATCCGCCGGGACAGCACCGGTGAGGTTGCGCAGACCTCGCCGGGCGGCCCGGGCGAGTGCCGTCAGCGCCTCGTCGGCCGCGGCGGTCAGCGGGTCCGGCGGAGGGGCGGGCGCCACGGGCAGGGCTCCGTCCCCCTCCCCCGCCGCGAGGTCGGGCACCAGGACGCGGTCCGGTGTCCTGCTCGCGCAGCGCGGCCAGTTCGTCGGCGTACCGCACCTCGGCGGGTGGCCGCTGGAGCCGCGGTCCGGCCGGGGCGGAGGCGGATCCGGCCGTGTCGGTGGTCCCTGTGGTCCCTGTGGTCCCTGTGGTCCCTGTGGTCCCTGTCGTCATGGCCGGGCGTCACTTCTCGATGAGCTGGGTGAGGTCGGCGAGGAGTTCGGAGGCGGTGACGGCGTCGAGGTCGCCCAGGCGCAGCGGGTGGGGGTCGAACCGGCGGTAGTCGCCGGGGCCGTCGTCCAGCCAGACCTCGCCGAGCGGCTGGTCGGGGAACTGGTCGGTCATGCCGACGGCGATGCCCTCCTCGAGCTGGACGACCAGGTAGCGGTCTCCGGGGAGGCGCTTGGAGATCCAGCGCTCCACGCCGTTGTCCTGGGGGGTGCCCCGCTCCCAGCCGCGCTTGGTGAGACCGAGCACCTTGCCGACCGGCACGGTGACGCCCTCGAAGCGGGTCAGCCGGTGGCCGCCGGCCTCCTCCTCGGTGAGGGTGTGCACGGGCCGGCCGAGCTGCGGGAACGGCTGGAGGATCTCGTAGTCGGCGAACAGCTCGGCCCACCGCGCCAGCCCGGCGCCCAGGTGCAGGGGGTGGGCCAGGCGGACGGCGGCGTCGTCGGGGAGGGTCCACCCGTCGTCGTGGACGTCGGCGAAGGTGCGGTCCTCGGCGACGCGGAAGGAGGTGGTGGCCCCGTCGTGGTCGCCGAGCCAGACCAGGCGGCGCACCAGGTGCCACATCAGCGGGTGGGCGACGAGCAGTTCACGGAACTCGGCGGCGGTCCAGGAACGGCCGGAGACCATGGCGGCCTCCAGGCGGCGCACCTGGTCGGAGGCGAGGGTGCGGACCTCCTTCTTGAGGGTCGTGAACCGCTTGCGCTCGGCGGCCGCGAGCTCCGGGTCGTCCTTCACCCCGGGCGCGGGCAGCGCCTTGCGCCGCTTGCCGTCGCCGTCGAGGACGTAGGGGCGCAGCTGTTCGTCGAAGCCGACGGTGAAGCGGCGCGGGCCGTAGTCGATGACGGTGCTGCCGTCGGCGGAGAGCCCGAGGTCGGGAACGAGGCGGTCGGCGAGCTGTTCGCCGGTGAGCCCGAGGCCCTCGGCGACCTCCTCGATCTTCTCCTGGGCGCGCTTCTTGAGCGCCTTGAAGGGCACGCGCTGGGCGATACCGTGCAGGTGCGTCAGGGCGACGTCGGTGCCGACGGCGGCGAGCACGCCGAGGCCTTCGACGGCGCGGTGGTGGGCGCTCTCGCCGGGCCAGGCGCGGATGACGGGGGTGAGGCGGCGCACGGTGTCGTCATCCCCGAACACGCCGAGCGTGTGCAGGGGCCAGGTGTCCTTGGCGGGCATGCCGTTGAACCGCCAGGCCTCGAAGAGGGCCCAGGCGAACTCGGCGAGGGAGCGGGCCTCGCAGCGCTCCTGGAGGACGGGAACGCCGGGGTAGAGGTCGCCGGGCTTCGAGAGCTGCAGCATGGTGACGACGTGCCGGACGGCCTCTGCGGGCAGCGCGCCGCTGCCGTCGGCCAGCAGGATCTGCGGGAGCAGCGCGGGATCGGCCCAGGCGCAGGGGGCGGGCATCCTGGCCGGGAGGGCGTTCACCAGCGGGTCGGCGGCGAGTGCCTCCTCGACGATGCCGGCCGTGTCCTCGCCGTGCACGGCGAGGACACGGCCCACCACGGCTTCGGTGCCGAGCTGCCCGCCGAGCAGGCGCAGCGCGTGCTCGGCGGCGGTGCGGGCCTTGCCCGCGGGGCCGACCGCGTCGGGCGCCAGCAGCGGGGCGGCGGCCTCGCCGTGCCGCCGCAGCCAGGTGCGGGCGACGGCGGCCGTGGACTTGAGCCGGGTCAGCCAGTCCGCCATCCGGCGGGCCACCTCGACGCTGCGGTAGGGCAGGAGGAGCGGTCCGAGGGTGGCGGGCTGCCGGGCTGCCAGGCGCAGCAGCATGGGCAGGGCGTGCAGGCCGTGACGGGCGGCCACGGGCTTCAGGCAGACGTCACCGTCCCAGAGGTCCTCGGGGTCGAAGGCGGACAGCAGGGGCCGGACCACGTCCTCGGGGCAGACCGTGAAGAGGTGGGCGTCCCCGACCCGCTGCGGGGACTCGCCCCTGCGGAGCTCTTCGATCTCGCGCTTCCAGTCGTGGTCGGAGCGCCAGCGGGCGTACCAGGCGGCGTACCGGGAGTTGGCGGCCGCCCACGCCTCCTGCTCCCCGTCCAGCCAGTGGAGTTCCGGCGCGGGGACAGCGCCCGGCGTGGCCACCCGGGGTTCGGAGGGCTTGCGCTCGCCCAGCCAGGGCGGGGAGACCAGCGCGTCGGGCAGTGCCTCGGCCGGAGCGTCCGCGACGCGGTCCGGCAGGCCCTCCAGCAGCGGGGCCACCACGGCGGCGCTGTCCTCCGCGAGGCCGGGCAGCGCCTCCCGGACGAGGCCGGCGTGGGAGACGACGTGGGAGGTCAGCAACTGCTGGAGCAGGGCGGCATCGCCCTCCTCGGCGGCCACCGCGGCGGACAGCAGGCGCAGGGCGCGCAGGGGGTAGCGCCGCATGGCCTCGAGGAGCGCGGGGCGCACGACGCGGTCGCCGGCGTGCCGAAGCAGCGGCGCGAACGCCTCGTCGGTGGGCAGTTCGAGGAGCCAGCCGGCTGTCGTGCGGTGGCGTTCCGCGTCGTGCCATCCCTCGAACCGCTCGGTCAGCAGCGGCGCGAAGGCCGGTCCGACGCGGTCGGCGAGCGCGGCGACCAGCGGCGTCGTCCAGGCGTTCCAGTGCAGTCCGGCCTCGCCCTCGAAGCAGTCGAGCTGGTCGGGGCGGTACACCAGGGAGAGCAGCATCAGCCGGAGTTCGGCGTCGGCGGGCAGCGGGGCGACACAGCATGCGTCGATCCAGGCGCGCTCCCCCGGCGCCAGGTAGGCGGTCAGGACGCGGCGTGCGGGGGTGTCACGGCAGGAGGAGAGTTCCTCCACGGTCCGCCGGTAGGTCTCCTCGTCGGCGGCGGCGATCAGCCGGCGGATCCGGTCCGTCATGTCGCCGCGCAGCCAGTGGGTGTTCGGGGCGTCGGGTCCGCTGCGGCGCAGTTCGGGCTCGCTGCGCACGTGGCCGGCCTGCATGTAGTGGACATCGACGGTGGTCATCTCCACCAGCGTCCGGGCGGCGAACGGCAGTCCGTGCTCGACGACCCAGGAGTCGACGAAGAGTGCCTGCAGCTGGTGGTGGAAGGCGATCCGGGTGAGGGCGGCGGCGCCGAGCGGGCTGTGCCGTCCGGCCAGGTGGGCCCGGGTGGCCGCGGCCAGGGCGGGGTCGCTCCGGGGAGCGTCGAGCACCTGCTCGATCCACCTCGCCTCGTCGGCCAGTTGCCGCGCGATCCGCTGCGACGCCTCGGCCGCCGGGCGCACGGCCCGGACCTCGCCCCGCCGGAGCGCGGCCGGGACCGCCCGGCGCCAGGCGACGGGCATCTCGAACAGGTCCTCGGCGGCCAGTTGCTCGCTCACGGTCACCGCACGCCCTCCCCCACCGGCCGCTGTCGGCCGGCTCGATCATTCGTTCGTGGATCACGCTAGACCGTGCCACCGACAGCCGGCCGGGGAGGACCGGACGAGGCCCTGGAGGTCGCCGGGCACAACGCCCTGGGGCCGTACCGGATGCTCCGGTACGGCCCCCGGACCGTGCTCCCGCGCCGTCACGACGCCGTCGGTTCCGGAAAGCCGGGACGGCAGGACGTGTGCACCCGCGCCCCCTCGCCCCCAGGGGCGTCGGGGGCGGTCGGGGTGGTCGGCATGAGGTGCCGCGAGGTCGAGCAGGCCGTCGTACGGCCAGGGCTCCACGAGCACCTGCGCCGCCACGGCCGCCGGGCGGCGCCGTCCGGCGGCCGTGGCGGCGCCGTCCGCGTGGCTCGGCGTGCTCCGCGCACCACGCCCGCTGCCGGGCCCGTGCATCGCGGTCCGCCGGCCCCGGCCGGGGACGCCCCTCCCCCCGGTCCCCAGGAACGGCCGAGGGCCGGTATCGGATGAATCCGATACCGGCCCTGACCTGCGACTTCTTCAGTCGGGACGACAGGATTTGAACCTGCGACCCCTTGACCCCCAGTCAAGTGCGCTACCAAGCTGCGCCACGTCCCGATGCGTTCTCCCGCGGCCGGGCCGCGTGATCACGTGAGGAGTACTTTACCGCACGTCGGAGGCCTGATCGACGGGGTCCCGGGGGGACGGCGGGACAATGGTCCGATGAGCAGCGCATCCATGGACAGTGCGGCCGGCGACGGCGTGGCCGGGGCGGGCCTCGGGGACGGGCGGGACCGGGACGGCGAGGGGCGGGCGCGCAACGCCCGGCCGAGGGACGGGCTGGGGCGGCCGCTGCCGTACGGCGCGGAGGGGGTGGACCGCCAGCCCGAGGGGGTGGTGCGCTCGCCCGCGGAGACGGTGGCCGAGGCGCAGGCGTTGCTGGACGCCGGACGGCCGTTCCACGCGCACGAGGTGTTCGAGGACGCCTGGAAGTCCGGCCCCGGGGAGGAACGCGACCTGTGGCGGGGCCTGGCCCAGACGGCGGTGGGCCTCACCCACGCGGCACGCGGCAACCTCACCGGCGGGGCCCGGCTGCTGCGGCGCGGGGCCGGGCACGTCGAGGCCTGGTGCGGCGCGACGGGACGGGACGGGGCCCACGGCATGGACCTGGCGTCGGTGGTGTCCTGGGCGCGCGCGCTCGCGGCCGAGGTCGACCGGGCCCCGGGGCCGCTGGATCCCCGGGCCTCGGCCCCACGGCTGCGCGGCGCCTGAGGGCCGGCCGGGGCGCGCCCCGCGGGGGTGCGGCCCGGCCGGTGTGCGGGTCCTCAGACCCCGGTGGTGCCGTCGACCAGCTCCCGCACCACGTCCAGGTGGCCGTTGTGCCGTGAGGTCTCCTCGATCAGGTGGAGCAGGATCCACCGCAGGTCGGCGTGGTCGCCGTTACTCAGCGACCTGCGGGCCCGGGTGTCCAGGTCGTGCGCGGCGACGAGTTCGCGGTGCCGCGCGTTCTGCTCCTCGTACTCCGCGAGCAGCCGGGCCAGCGGGACCTCCACCGCGAGCCGCATCTCCGGGTCGGGGTCCTCGTCGGTGGCGTCGGTCAGCGGGCCCTCCAGCTCACGGTCGAGGAAGACCACGTCGAGCCACCAGTGCTCGACCCATCGCAGGTGGGAGATCAGCCCCTTCACCGTCATCAGCGGGGACCCCGGCAGCGGGGCCTTGCCGGCGTTCTCCTCGGTCAGGCCCTCGCACTTGGCGCGGGCGGTGGCCCGGGCGTAGTCGAGGAAGGTGGTCAGCTGGGTGCGCTCGTCCCAGGCCGTGGGGGTGTCGGTTCGTGTCGTCATCGCCCGACAGCCTCCCGTGCGGCACGGGCGGAGTCCACCGAAATACCGCACGACGGGGTGGACGTCCGTCACCGCAGCAGCAGTTGCAGCGCTCCCAGCACGGTGGCGGCGATCACCAGCCGGTCGAAGAGCCGCTGGTCGATCCGGTCGATCGCCCACCTGCCCAGCAGGGCGCCGGGGACGACGAACAGCACGAGGGCGGCGTCCAGGAGCAGCGCGCGGGTGTCGATCAGGCCCAGCCCCACGCTGAACGGGACCTTGGCGACGTTGACGATCAGGAAGAAGAACGCCGAGGTGCCCAGGAAGCCGAACTTCCGGAAGCCCGCGGAGAGCAGGTACATCGCCATCACCGGGCCGCCCGCGTTGGCGACCATGGTGGTGAAGCCGCCCAGCACGCCGTAGGAGCGGGCCTTGATCCGTCCGGCGCGGGTGACCACCGCGTCCGGGTCGTCCTGGCGGTCCGCGCCGCGGGTCCTGCGGAGCGTGATGCCGGTCATCAGCAGCAGCGTGAGGCCGATGGAGATCCGCACCGCCCCGTCGTCGGCCCACATCAGGAAGAAGGTCCCGAGGACGACTCCCGCCCCGACCGCGGGGAAGAGCTTCCAGAGGGTGGGCCAGTGGGCGTGCCGCCGGTAGGTGAGCACCGCGAGCACGTCGCCCGCGATCAGCAACGGCAGCAGGACGCCGACCGATTCCCGGGCCGGGAGCACCGCCGCGAAGACCGCGAGGCTGACGGTGTTGGCGCCGCTGACGGCGGTCTTGGAGAAGCCCACGAGGAGGGTCGCGGCAGCCAGCGCGGCGAAGCCCCAGGGGGTGATGTTCCACAGAGTCATCGTGTCCATGCGGGGACCGATGCTACGGGTGGGGGATCTTCGCCGCTCCGTCCCCCTCGGGGTACGCGGCGGGGCGTGCCGTCGGTGTCCCCCGTCTCGAAGCGGACACCCGGCTCCCGGTAACGTTCGGTCACATTCTTCGCGAGGAGCGCCTGCATGCCGATGCCGTCGATCCGTCACCGGTCGGCCCGCCGGGCCGCCGTGCGCCGGGCCGTTCTCCTGTCCGTGGCCGTCTCGGTCTCGGGAGCGTTGCTGCTCACGAGCTGCACGGGTGAGGACCTCGGCCCCGCGGACGGCGCGGAGGACGCCGAGACGGCGGGGCCGGTGGGCACGCGCCGGATCGTGGACGCGCGGGGGCGGTCGGTGGAGGTGCCGCTGAGCCCGCGGCGCGTGGTGACGCTCAGCCGCCCGACCCTGGACGCCGCGCTCGCCCTCGGTGTGGAGCCGTACGGGACGGCGGTCTTCGCCGCGGACGGCGACCGGACGCCGCCGTACCTGGCCGACCGGGCGGTGCCCGCACGGGTGGTGGCCGAGGAGGGGCGGGTCCGGTACGGGCGGCTCGCGGCGCTCGAGCCGGACCTGATCCTGGTGGACGGGTCGACGCGCGCGGTGGACGACCTGGCCGCGCTGCAGGCCGTGGCGCCCACGGTGGTGACCTCGACCGGCCGGCACGGCTGGAAGGAGGCCTTCACCGCGACGGCGGAGGCCCTGAACATGGCGTCGGCGGCCCAGCAGGTGCTGGGCCGGTACGGCACGGAGCTCGCCGAGACGGCACGGGCGGTGGAGCCGGAGCTGGCCGGGACCGGACGGTCGGTGGGCGTGGTGCGCTGGGCGGACGGCGGACTGGCGCGGCCGGCGGACGGCGACCATGTCCGTTCCATCCTGGAGTCGTTGGGCCTGCGCCGGGCGCCGGGCAGCGGGACGGACGGGGACTGGGTGTTCTTCGGGGTGCGCGGCGCCGGGCGGGGCGAGGCGGTGCGGACCTTCGGCGCGGCGCGGACGCGGCCGGTGCTCGCTCCCCTGGCGAAGGCGGACGAGGAGCACCGGGTGGCGGTGGTGGACGGGTCGGCCTGGGAGGGCCCGGGCGGACCCATCGCGGCGCGGACGGTGCTGAACGACGTGCGGGAGGCCGTGGCCGCCCCGTCCGGCTGACGGGGCGGGGCCGGACGGCCGCCGCTCAGCCGGACGGGCTGCGCTCCAGGACGGCTTCGGCGATGTGCTCGGCGATGGCCATGGACGAGGTCGCGGCGGGCGAGGGCGCGTTGCGCACGGCGGTGACGGGGCCGAGGTGGTGGACGACGAAGTCGTCGACCAGGGAGCCGTCGCGGCCCAGTGCCTGGGCGCGCACGCCCGCTCCGGCCCGCGTCACGTCACGCGCGCCGATGCCGGGGACGTACGCCTCGGCGGCCTTCATGTAGGCGCTGACGGACAGCGATCCGCGCATCTCCCTGGCGCCGGTGCGCCAGTGCTGCCGGGCCAGGCGCCAGACGCCGGGGAAGGCGGCGACGCGGGCGAGTTCGCGCGGGTCGACGTCGGTGAGCCGGTAGCCCTCGCGGGCGAAGGCGAGGACGGCGTTGGGGCCGACCTCCACGCTGCCGTCGACCCTCCGGGTGAAGTGCACGCCGAGGAAGGGGTAGCGGGGGTCGGGCACCGGGTACACCAGGCCGCGCACCAGGCCGGCCTTCTCCGGCCGGACCGTCATGTACTCGCCCCGGAAGGGCACGATCCGCGGGTCGGCCCCGTCTCCGGCGAGCCGTGCCACGCGGTCGCTCTGGAGTCCGGCGCAGAGCACCAGCCGGTCGGCGTGGATCAGGGACTTCCCGTCCCGGGAGATGACCTCCACGCTTCCGTCGGCCGCCCTGCGGATCCGCCCGACGGGGAAGCCGAGGCGGATTTCGCCGCCGGCCGCCTCGACGTCCCGTGCGAAGGACCGGGCGATCGCGGTGTAGTCGGTGATGGCGGTGTGCGGGGAGTGGACGGCGGCGAGTCCGGCGGCGTGCGGCTCGACCTCGTGGATCTCCTCCCGGGCGATCCGCCGGACGCCGGGCACCCGGTTCCGCAGGGCGTTGGCGTGGAGGGCCTCCAGGCGCGGGACCTCGTCCGGGGTGACGGCGACGACCAGTTTTCCGCACTCGTCGTAGGGCAGGCCGCGGTCCCGGCAGTACTCGCGGAGCAGGGCGACGCCGCGGGTGCAGAGGGTGGCCTTGAGGCTGCCGGGGCGGTAGTAGATCCCGGCGTGCACCACTCCGGAGTTGTGGCCGGTCTGGTGGACGGCGACCTCCCGCTCCTTGTCCAGCACCACGACGCGGGTCCCGGGGCGGCGCACGGCGATCTCACGGGCGGTGGCGAGGCCGACGATGCCGGCGCCGACGACGCCGATCGTTTCCTCTGACATCGGCTCTCCTTTCTCGGGGCCCGGTGGGCGACGGCCCGGTGGGGGCGTCCTCGGGGGCCGGGGAAGATCCTGCCCGGTCACGGGGCGGGCGGGAAGGATCATCCGAAAACCGCGGCGGCCACGCAAAGGCGGGCGGGCACGGCGGAAGGAGAAGGTCGCGCCGGCACGAGGCACCGTGCCGGCGGCGACGGGACCCAGGATCCTCCCGGGTCGCCGGGTGGGCAACCGGTTTTCCGTCCCGCCGGTTCGGCGCCGTGGGCCGTCCGGCGGTGACGCCCGCGTCCGGGACCCTCACTGACGAGGGGTCCGGGCGCGGAGGCCCGGGCGCGGGCTTCCGGGCGCGGGCGGCCGGCGGGTTCCCCGGGCCGGGTGGTGCGGCCGCTCCGGGCCGGTCGTTCCTCGGCGAGGTGGTTCCTTCGGGGGCCGGCCGACCGGACCGTGGTCCGCGAGGCCGGGGCCCGGGTCGCCCGGCCGGCGGGGCGACGTGGGTCCGGCCGCCGCGCCGGCGCCGTCCCGCCGTGGAGGAAGCGGCCGGGGGATCCCCCGCGGACGTCGCGTCCCTCGTGCGAGGGTCCTCGGCTGAGCCCTGCCCCTGGGCGGACCGGGGAAAGTATGATCGCCAGCGTGTCTGACATGACCGAAACCACGCCCGGTTGGCTGACCACCGACGAACTCGAACTCGCCCGCGCCCGGATGCCGATCCTCTACGTCGAGGCGGTACCGGTCCGTGTCGACGACAGCGGTGAGGTGACCGGCGTCGGACTGCTGCTGCGGATCGGCCCGGACGGAACGGTGACCCGCTCCCTGGTCTCCGGCCGCGTCCTCCATCACGAGAGGGTCCGGGACGCGCTCCTGCGCCACCTGGAGAAGGACCTCGGCCCGGTGGCGCTGCCCCGGGTGCCCGCCTCGCTGCAGCCGTTCACCGTCGCCGAGTACTTCCCCACGCAGGGCGTCACGCCGTTCCACGACCCCCGCCAGCACGCGGTCTCGCTCGCCTACGTCGTTCCGGTGGCCGGCGACTGCCGACCCCGGCAGGACGCGCTGGACCTGGTCTGGTTCAGTCCTCAGGAGGCCGCCTCGCCGCTGGTGCAGAACGAGATGCCGGGCGGCCACGGCGTCCTCCTGAAGCAGGCCCTGGCCCATATCGGCTGTCCCTCCTGACCTCGCTGTTCCTCGTTAGCGGTCCGGCGCGGCGGGTACCCGCCCGCTGCGCCGGACCCGCCCGGCCGCGAGCCGGGCGGTCCCTCGGCGCCGAGGACGTGAGCACGGAGGATGGGAGCGAACATGGCCGGACCCGAGAGCCCCGACGAACAGCGCGACGAGGCCGAGGAGCGGGAGGCGGAAACGCCCGACCGCGGCCCCGGCGCGCACTCCGGGCTGGAGCAGGAGGCCCAGGAACGCGTCGTGCCCGGCACCGCGAGCGCCACGGAGGGCTACAGCGGCGGCGGCACCGGTGCGGGTGAGCCTCTGCAGGGTGTGGAGGACGACCAGGCCGGCGAGGACGCCGAGAAGTCCTGACCCCGCCCCCGGGGCGGGGAAACGACCTGAGGGGCGCTCCGGAGAGCGCCCCTCAGGTGCGGGTGCGGAAGATGTCCGACAGTTCTGTCGGGACGACAGGATTTGAACCTGCGACCCCTTGACCCCCAGTCAAGTGCGCTACCAAGCTGCGCCACGTCCCGTTTGCCGTCTGACCTGGGGTTTCCCCCGGCCGAACGTGCATGGCAACCATACCGTACTCCGCGCGGTGGTCGCGCCCGGGTTTCCGACGCGTCCGCCGGCGGGTGCCGCGGCCACGGGACCCGAACCACCGGACCGGCCTCCTCGGCCCGCCCGGACGTCGGGCGACGGCGCGGCGGTCCCGGGGCCGCGGGGCGGGGCCGTCGGCGCGGGGAAGGCCGCGGAGGGCGGGTACGGGGAGCAGCGCGGCGGGGACCACCAGGACGGCCGCGCCCCGCCGCGGGCCCGGCCGGGAGGCGGGCGAAGGCGACGCGCGCGTGGCGGGGTTCCCGGCCCCCCTCCCGCCCGGAACCCCGCCCGCGACGACAGGAGCATGTCACCTCCCGCCGACAACCCGGGCAACCGCGGCCCGGGGCGCGTTCATTCCCCTCCGGGCACTCCGATCCGCGGGTGGGCCTCACACAGCCGGGCGGGGGCCGCCTGGCGCCAGGAATCGGCGAGGATGTCGCGCAGCTCGCCCTCGTCGTCCAGGGCGGCGAGCCTGACCCGGATCCAGGCGAAGGAGGCCTCGTGGTCGGCGACCCAGAACTTCCCGGGCTCGGCGAGCACCAGCTCGTCCCGGTCCTCCTTGGGGCAGCGCACCGCGCAGGAGGTCTCGTCCTCCGGCAGGGTGGCGAACATCTTCCCCGCCACCCGGAAGGTGGGCATGTTCCAGGCCGTCTTCTCGGCGGTGTCCGGCAGGGACAGGGCGATTCGGCGTACGTCTTCGGCGTCCGGCATGCCCGCAGGGTAAGCGCGGGCACCGACAGCGCCGGGCGGGTCCGGCGGTTCAGTCCCGCTGGGCCTCGGCGGCCTCGCCCAGCGCGCCCAGCAGGGGGCTGATCAGGGGGTGCTGCTCGGATCCGCGGCGCACCGCGGCGAACACCCGGCGGGTGGGCGCCACGCCGTCGACGGGCCGTACCGTCACGCCGGTCAGGTCCATTCCGCGCAGCGCGGAGCGCGGCACCAGGGCGACTCCGGCGTCCGCGGAGGCGAGGGCGACGACGGCCCGGAAGTCGTCGGAGGAGTGGTCGAAGTCCGGCTGGAAGCCGGCGTTCTCGCAGGCGAGGACCACCACGTCGTGGCAGGGGTTGCCGGGGTAGGGGCCGATCCACGGGTCCTTGGCCAGTTCGGCCAGCGGCACCCGGTCCGCGACGGCGAGCCGGTGGGTGGTCGGCACCACCGCGTCGAACGGCTCGGCGTAGAGCGGCACGTGGGTGAGCCGCGGGTCACCCGCGGCGGGGGCGCCGCGGTACTCGACGGCGACCGCGACGTCGACCTGGCGGTCGAGCACCATCGGCAGGCTGGCGTCGCCCTCGGCGTCGCGCACCCTCACCCGGATGCCGGGGCGGTCGCGGGTCAGGGCGGCCAGCGCGGGCGCCACGACCAGGCCGATGCCGGTGGCGAACGCCGCCACGGTGACCGTGCCGGCCTCGCCCGAGCCGTACGCGGCCAGTTCCGCCTCGGCCCGCTCGAGCTGCTCCAGCACGGCGTTGGTGTGGGTGAGCAGGATCTCCCCGGCCGGTGTGAGCCGCACGCCCCGCGCGCCGCGGTCGACCAGGCGGTGCCCGGTCTCCTGCTCCAGCGCGGCGAGCTGCTGGGACACGGCGGAGGGGGTGAGGTACAGCGCGGCCGCCGCGGCGGTCACCGTCCGGTGGTCCGCCACCGCCCGCAGGATGTGCAGCCGCCGCGCCTCGATCACCAGGCCATTGTCTCAGCTCACCGCGGGTGCCGGTCACCGTGCCGCCGCTGTTCACCCGCCGGGGTGGCGCCCGTCACGGCCGCGCCTTCGGCCGTTCCGCCCGGGCGGAGCGGCGTCGGCGGGGGTGTCCCGGACAGTCCGGCCGTGGCGGAGCGCCTTCGGCAGCCCGCCCCGGGCGGTGCGGCCCGGGGCGGGTCGGCGGGACGTCAGCCCCGCAGTTCGGCGCGGGCCGAGACGAACGCGGACACCGCGGTCTCGACGTCCTCGGTGGAGTGCGCCGCCGAGAGCTGCACCCGGATCCGGGCCTGCCCCTGCGGGACCACCGGGTAGGAGAAGCCGATCACGTAGACGCCGCGCTCCAGCAGCAGCTCCGCCATCCGGCCCGCCACCGAGGCGTCACCGAACATCACCGGGGCGATGGCGTGCTCGCCCGGCAGGACGTCGAAGCCCTCCTCGGTCATCCGGGCGCGGAACAGGGCGGTGTTCTCGGCGAGCCGGGCCCGCAGCTCCCCGGCGGACTCCAGCAGGTCCAGGACCTTGAGCGAGGCGGCGGCGATCACCGGCGCCAGCGTGTTGGAGAACAGGTAGGGCCGCGACCGCTGGCGCAGCAGGGCCACGATCTCGGCGCGCGCGGCGACGTAGCCGCCCGAGGCGCCGCCCAGCGCCTTGCCGAGGGTGCCGGTGACGATGTCGACCTTGTCCATCACGCCGAAGAGTTCCGGCGTGCCCCGCCCGTTCGGGCCGACGAAGCCCACGGCGTGCGAGTCGTCGACCATCACCATGGCGTCGTACCGCTCGGCCAGGTCGCAGATCTCGTCGAGCGGCGCCAGGTAGCCGTCCATGGAGAAGACGCCGTCGGTGACGATCAGCTTGCGGCGGGCGCCGGAGGCCGCCTTGAGCTGGATCTCCAGGTCGGTCATGTCGCGGTTGGCGTAGCGGAAGCGCTGGGCCTTCGACAGGCGGATGCCGTCGATGATCGACGCGTGGTTGAGGGCGTCGGAGATCACCGCGTCCTCGGCGCCGAGCAGCGTCTCGAAGACGCCGCCGTTGGCGTCGAAGCAGGAGGAGTAGAGGATCGTGTCCTCCTGGCCGAGGAACGCGGAGAGGCGGCCCTCGAGTTCCTTGTGCACCTCCTGGGTGCCGCAGATGAAGCGGACCGAGGCCATGCCGTAGCCCCAGCGGTCCAGCGCCGCGTGGCCGGCGGCGACGATCTCGGGGTGGTCGGCGAGGCCCAGGTAGTTGTTGGCGCAGAAGTTGAGCACCTCGCCCGGGCGGCCGCCGGCGGTGACGTTGACCTTGGCGGACTGCGGGGTGTCGATGACGCGCTCGGGCTTGTGCAGGCCGGCGGCGCGGATCTCGTCGAGGGTGGCGCGGATGTCGTCGCGCACGGAGTCGAACATCAGGGGCTCCAGATGTGGTTACGGACGGCGGACGGGCCGGGCGGCGGGTCAGGCGGTCCAGTCGAGGATGACCTTGCCGCCCTTGCCGCTGGCGGCGTCGGCGAAGGCCGCCTCGAAGTCGCGGTGGTCGTAGCGCCCGGTGATCACCGGGGCGAGGTCGAGACCGTTCTCCAGGAGCACGGACATGGCGTACCAGGTCTCGAACATCTCGCGGCCGTAGATGCCCTTGACGGTGAGCATCGAGGTGACGATGCGGGACCAGTCGACCGGGAACTCCTCGGAGGGCAGGCCGAGCATGGCGATCCGGCCGCCGTGCGTCATGTTGGCGATCATCTCGCGCATCGCGGCGGCCTGGCCGGACATCTCCAGGCCGATGTCGAAGCCCTCGCGCAGACCGAGCTCGCGCTGGCCGTCGGCGATGGTCGTCCGCGCCACGTTGAGGGCGAGGTCGGCGCCGATCTTGCGGGCGAGTTCCAGGCGTTCGTCGCTGACGTCGGTGACGACGACGTTGCGCGCGCCGGCGTGCTTGGCGACGGCGGCGGCCATCAGGCCGATCGGGCCGGCGCCGGTGATCAGCACGTCCTCGTTGACCAGCGGGAACGACAGCGCGGTGTGCACGGCGTTGCCGAACGGGTCGAAGATCGCGGCGACGTCGAGGTCGACGGGGACCCGGTGCACCCAGACGTTGGTGGCGGGCAGCGCGACGTACTCGGCGAAGGCGCCGTCGCGGCCGACGCCGAGGCCGACGGTGGCGCGGCACAGGTGGCGGCGGCCGGCCAGGCAGTTGCGGCACCTGCCGCAGACCAGGTGGCCCTCGCCGCTGACCCGGTCGCCGGGCTTGATCTCGCCGACGTCGCGGCCGGTCTCGACGACCTCGCCGACGAACTCGTGCCCCACGACCAGGGGGGTGCTGATCGCCTGCTGGGCCCAGCCGTCCCAGGCGCGGATGTGCAGGTCGGTGCCGCAGATGCCGGTGCGCAGCACCTTGATCAGCACGTCGCCGGGGCCGATCACGGGCTCCGGGACGTCCATGAGCCGGAGGCCCGGCTCCGCCTTCTCCTTGACCAGCGCCTTCACCGATGCGGCTCCTGTGCGTGCGTTCCCGTTCCCGGGCACGGCGAGGCCGCCCCGGAACGGGAGAAGAGGTGGGGTTACCTCTGAGAAAATGCCGCATCCCGGGTGTCCGGGTCCATCGAGGTTTTCTTAAGCGCCACCTCAGGATTCCTTCAGGCAGGGATCTTGGGCCGCCTGCGGGCGCCGTCACAGGCGTCGCCGCAGTTCGTCGCGGACCTGCCGCAGCACGGCCGGGTCGGTGGGGGCGTGCTGGTAGGACGGCGCCTCGGCGAGGACCAGCCCGGCCTCGACGAGGTCGGAGACCACCACCTTGGTGACGGCCACCGGCAGCCGGAGCCGGGCGGCGAGTTCGGCGACGGTCACGGGCGCCCGGGCGAGGGCGAGCGCCCGGGCGTGCTCGGGACCGGGGTGGCCGGTCGCCGGGCGGCCGGCCGCCGTGACGTGGGTGAGCAGGTCGAGGTCGGCGGTGGGCCGGGTCCGGCCGTTGCTGACCGTGTAGGGCCGCACCAGCCGGCCGGCCTGCTCGTCGAGCCAGGGCCCGTCGTCGGCCGCCGCGGTGATCAACGCCGGGTCACCGCCGGCTCGGGCGCCGCGGCCTGCGGCGCGGGCGGGTACGCGGCGGCGTGCCGGGGGGCCGTCGTCAGGTACGGGCGCACGCTCTTGACCAGCATCGCCATCTCGTAGCCGAGCACCGCCGCGTCGGCGGTCCGGTCGGCCAGCACGGCGAGGCAGGTGCCGGAGCCGGCGGTGGTGACGAACAGCAGGGCGGAGGAGAGTTCGACGACCACCTGGCGGACGTCGCCGCCGTCGTCGAAGGCGACGCCCGCGCTGCGGCCCAGGGAGTACAGGCCGGAGGCGAGCGCCGCCATGTGGTCGGCGCCCTCCGCGTCCAGGCCGTGCGCGGACCGGACCAGGCCGTCGCAGGACAGGAGCACGGCACTCCGGGTGTGCGGCACGCGCCGGACGAGGCCGTCCAGCAGCCAGTCGAGGCCGGCCTCGTCGGCTGCCGCGGCCGCGGTGGCCGTCCGGTCGGTGTGCGTATCGCTCGCCATGGTGGTTCGACTCCAAGGGGTGTGGGGACGGGGGTGGGTGCGGGGATGAGGGGTGGCGCGGGGATGGCCGGGTCCGGGGGCCGGGGTCGTCCCGGCGCGGCTCATCCCCGGTCGGCGGGGTTCTCGCGGTACCGGTCCGGGAGGTGGCCCTCCTCGCCGTGGCGGTTGCCGGGGCGGTGCCGCTCGAAGCGGCGGTCCTCGTCGTCGCGCGCCTCGGCCAGCCCGACGCCGCGGCGGAAGGCCGCCATCAGGTGCGGGTCGTGTCCGGTCTCCTCGCCGTGGGCCTGTTCGGGGCGTGGGGCGGGACCGGACCTCAGCTGCGGCGCCAGATGCGACTGGGCCAGGCGGCGGGGCAGCCGGGGCCTGGACGCGGTCGCGTCGGCGGCGGACCCGCCCGGTGCGCCGGGGTGGACGGCGGGGGCGCTGGAGTCCGCCGGGCCGGGGGCCGGCGGTCGGGAGGCGGGCGGTCGGGAGGCGGGCGGGAAGCCGGGCAGCGCGCCCGCGGGCGTCGGGGGCCCGGTGTCTTCCCGCACCGGAAGCGGTGCCCGGTACGGAGGGCCCGCGGTGGGCTCGGCCGCGCTGGGTGACGGCACCGGCGGCACGGTCTCCCCCGCTCCCCGGTCCGTCTGCCGCCACGCCTCGGGCATGGCGCCGGGGACCGGCCGGTACGGGTGGTCCGCCTCGGGACCGCCGGGCGCGTACCCTGCCGTGCCCTCGGGGGCGGCGGACGCGCACGGGGAACCCGCTCGGGGCGCGGCCGGGCGCCGGGTCTCTCCTTCGGGCGCGTCCCGCGGCGTGTGCCGGACAGCCGGTCCGGGGAGCACGCCGCCGGCCGAGGGCCCGGCGGGCGGGGTGAGGAGCAGGGTGGGGTCGGCCGTCCCGCCGGACGGTGCGGCGCCGCTCCCGGCTCGCGAGGAGGGCGTCGCGGTCGGCGTCGGCGTCGATGTCGGCGTCGAAGCGGCGGGAAGGTCCTCGGGCGCGGGCCGCGCCTCCGCACGGACCGCCGTGCCGGCCGCGGCCCCGTCGTTCCCGGCTCCTTCCGGCCGCGGCCCGGGCACGACCGCCGTGCCGCCGCCGGCCGTTCCGTGCGGGCTCCCCTGGGGGGCGCCACCGGCCCACGACGGGGCGGGGCCGTCCGGCCGCGCCGCGACCGCAGGCGCGGCGCCGGACCCCGTCCCGACCGGGCCGAAGGCCTCCCGGGCCGCACGCCGCGCGGGGCCGGCCCTACCCGGCCGCGGGTGGACGCCCGTCGCGCAGCATGCGCAGCACGGCCCGTTCGGCGGGCCCGTGGGTGGCGGGGATGCCGGGCGCGCCCCCGTCGCCGAGGCGGGGCAGCACGGAGGCGATGGTCACGCCTTCCTCGTACAACTCGATCACCCGTGGATTGATGTAGGAGGCGCGGCAGACCGCGGGCGTGTTGCCGAGGTACCCGGCCACCTCGCGCACCGCCCGGGCGACGGCCCGGCGCCGGGCGGTCTCGCTGCGCGTGACGGAGCGGGAGACGGCCAGGGCCACGGCGGCCATGACCGTGGCGTGCCAGGTGCGGAAGTCCTTCGCGGTGATCTCGAGGCCGGCCAGCTCCTTGAGGTACGCGTTGACCTCCTCACCGCTCACGTCGTGCCATCGGCGCCCCTCCCAGTACGCCAGGAGCCGGTCGCCGCCGCCCCGCCGCCGCCGCAGCGCGTTGAGGCTGCGGCAGACGGCGGGATCCGCGGTCGTCCGGACGATTTCCCTGCCGTGCTTGCCGGTGTAGGTGAACAGGACCGCGCCGGCCCGGCAGCGGGAGTGCTCGATGAGCAGCGTCGTCAGGCCGTAACTGTTGTTGAGTTCGGCGTAACGGTCGCTGCCGATGCGGAAGAACCCCAGGTCGAGCAGGCGTACGGCGGTGGCCAGGACGCGCTGCCGGGTCAGTCCCCGGTCGCCCAGGTGCCCCTCGACGGCCTCCCGCACCGCCGGGAGGACCTCGGCGACATCGAGCACGTGTTCGTGCTTGGCCTGCTCCTGCTGGGCGCGGAACCGGGGGTGGTACAGGTACTGGCGGCGTCCGGCGGCGTCGGTGCCCACGGCTTGCAGGTGCCCGTTGGCCCGGGCGCAGATCCACACGTCGCGCCAGGCCGGCGGTACGGCCAGCGCCCGGATCCGGTCCAGCTCCGCGGGATCGCGCACCGGATCCCCCTGGGCGTCGAGGTACCGGAAGCCGCGCCCGTGTCGCCGACGGCGGTACCCCGGATCCGTGGGACGACTGTGGGACAGACGCATCCGGTCCTCCTGCTCCTCACCCGGTGGGACGAGCCGGCCTCCTCCCGCGCTGCCCGTGGGAGGGGGTCGGCATGGCCTCCCGTTTACCCGGATTCCGGTTCGTGCCGCCTCGGAGAAGAAGGCGCCGCGTCGGTGCCGGTTCCGGGGCGTTTCGCCCGCGGGGCGTCGGACACCCGGCGGGTGATCGCGGAACGGCCGCGGAGACCGCCCGTCGAGCGGTCCGGCCCGGCGGCGGAAGGGATCGGGCGCATGGCATCGCACGAGGCATCCGGGACGGCCCTGGTGACCGGGGCTTCCTCGGGGATCGGCAGGGAGTACGCCGTCCAGCTGGCCGGACGCGGCTGGGACCTGGTGCTGGTCGCCCGGCGCGCCGAGCGGCTCGACGCCCTCGCGGGACAGCTGCGTGAGGGGACCGGGAGGGCGGTCGAAACGCTGGCGGCGGACCTCGCCCGGCCGGCGGATCTGGCCCGGGTGGCGGAGCGGGCCTCCGGCGGTGACGTGGACCTGCTCGTGAACAACGCCGGCATCAACGGCTACGGACCGTTCGCCCAGGTCGCTCCGGCACTCCTGGGCAAGGTGCTGGAGGTGAACGTCGTGGCCCTCACGGCGCTCACCCGCGCGGCGGTCCCCGGCATGCTGGAGCGCGGCCGGGGCGCCGTCGTCAACGTGGCCTCGCTGCTGGCGTACGCCGGCGCTCTGCCGCCCGGCCCCCTCCCCGAGCGGGCCGTCTACGCGGGCACCAAGGCGTACACGGTGGTCTTCACCAGGACCCTGGCCGCCGAACTCGCCGGCACGCCCCTACGCGTCCAGGTCGTCTGTCCCGGGCTCACCGCGACCGAGTTCCACCTGGGCGCCGGGGACGCCCCGGTCGGCGGCGAGGCCCGGATCCACGACGAGGGCGGCATGCCGCCGGCCGACGTGGTCACGGCCTCCCTCGCCGGACTGGAGGCGGGCGAAGTGGTGTGCGTGCCCGGCCTCGCCGACGCGGAAGCGGTGTCCCGGCTGGCAGCCGCGGAGCTCGAGGTGCGCAACGGTTCCGGTCCCCGCATGGCGCATCGCTACCGGACCACTGAGCCGACGCGGGAGTAGCGCGATCACGCCGGGGCCCCCGTCGACGTCGAGGGCTCCGGCGTGACGGTGCGCGCGCACACGGAAGCGCCCGTGCCCGGCGGGCACGGGCGCTTCCGCCGGTGACGGCTTCCGCCCGCGTACGGACGGGGACCGCCGGCGTCAGGTCTCGTCGCGCACGTCGTCCGGGCCGAGTCCGGCTTCCTCCATCGCCTCCCGCATGGTGCGCCCGGTGGCGCCGGCGTCCCGCGCGTCGGACGTGCTTTCGTCAGGCGTCTCGATGACGTCGTCCGTGGACGTCGTCTTGGGGCGGTTCTCCTCGGGAACGGTCACGGTGACTCCTCGTATGTCCGCGGGCGGGCTCAGACCGGGTGGTCCGGCTGCTGCTCGGGGGGCGTACCGCCGCCCTTGCCGCCGCCCTTGTTCCCACGGTCCGTGCCGTGGGCGTGGCCGCCGCCCTCCTGGCCGGGCTGCGCCGCCTTGCGGGACTGGCTGTCCTGCGGAGTGCTCGCCCCCTTGTCGCTGCGCCGTATCTCGGGCTGCTGCGGATTCGACATCGGTCCTCCTCGCTGCGTCTGCTCGCCGAAACGCTCGTCGGTCACACGGGTAGCGCAGGGGCCGGGTCCGAAACCTGCGGAAGGAACATTCACCCCCGCGGGCTCGCCGGGCGGCGGGAACGACCCGCCCGGGCCGCCACGGACGCCGTCACCGGCCGACGCCGCAGGCCGGCGCCGCCGCGCTCGCCGGCCGCCTCACCGCCCGCGGTCCGCCGAGGCCGCCGGGCGCGACGAGGCGCCGGCGTCCTGTCCGGCGGACCGGTGCCGGAACACGTGGCGGTACGTCCGCGGGGAGACCGTGGTCAGCCGGCCGAAGTGGCGCCGCAGGTTGGCCGCGTTGCCGAAGCCGGTCCGGCGGGCCACCGACTCCACGGGGTCGTCGGTGGTCTCCAGCAGTTCCTGCGCCAGTCGCACCCGTTCCTGCAGGATCCACTGCAGCGGTGTGGTGCCCAGCGTGTCCCGGAAGCGGCGCGCGAAGGTGCGCTCGCTGAGGTGCGCCTCGCGGGCCAGTCCGGCCACCGTCAGCGGTTCGTGGAGCCGCCGGCGCGCCCAGTCCAGCACCGGGCCGAGGCCCTCCTCGCGGCGGGCGCGCGGCGGGAGCGGTGCGGCGTACTGCCTCTGGCCGCCCTCCCGGTGCGGGGGCACCACCATCCTCCGGGCGACCTCGTTGGCCACGGCCGAACCGTGGTCGTGGCGCACCAGGTGCAGGCAGGTGTCGATGACGGCACCGGTGCCGGCCGAGGTCAGCAGCGTGCCGTCCTCGGTGTAGAGGACGGACGGGTCGTAGGCGACGCGGGGGAAGCGGTGCGCGAAGTCCACCGCGCTCATCCAGTGGGTGGTGGCGCGGCGCCCGTCGAGCAGCCCGGCGGCGGCGAGCAGGTAGGCGCCGCTGCACAGCGAGACGATCCGCCGCCCCCGCGCGTGCGCGGTACGCAGCGCGGCGAGGAGGCCGGGAGGCGGGTCGAGCTGGACGCGGCGGGAGCAGGCGGCGACCACGACGGTGTCCGCCTCCACGAGGTCGTCGAGCCCGTACGGGGTGCTCAGGGTGAGACCGGACGGGGTGCGCAGCGGCCCCGGCTCGGCGGCGCAGAGCCGCAGCTCGTACCAGGGGTCGACGAGGTCGCTGCGGTCGATCCCGAACACCTCGCAGGGGACCGCGAGTTCGAAGGTGGCCGCGCCGTCCGTCACCGCCACCGCCACCACGTGGCGCCGGCCCGCCGCGGGCCGGGAGGAGCTCGTGCCGTTCTTCATGGCAGGAACATAGCGCATGGGGTCTTTTCCGCCACTGGTGAAGCGGTGCGGCGGCCCGGAGGCTGGACCCATGTCTCGGACCGACTCCTCCCCCGCCGGGCGGCTCACCGCGGCGCAGGGCACCGCCCTCTCCGTGGGCGCCGTGCTCGGCACCGGTGTGATCGCCCTCCCCGCGCTCGCCGCGGACATCGCCGGCCCCGCCTCCCTGCTGGCCTGGACCGCCCTGGTGGTCCTCTCCGTGCCGCTGGCCGCCGCCTTCGCCGCCCTCGGGGCGCGCCACGCCGACGCCGGCGGGGTGTCCACCTACGCCCGGCTGGCCTTCGGTGAGCGGGCCGCCACGGTCGCCGGATGGTGCTTCTACCTATCGATACCGCCGGGCGCCACGGCCGCCGCCCTCTTCGGCGGCTCCTACGTCTCCTCCGCGCTCGGCGGCGGAACGGCCACGACCGTCGTCACCGCCGTCGCCCTGATGGCGGTCGTCACGGCGGTCAACGCCACCGGCGTCCGGCTCCAGGTGATCCTGTTCGCCCTGCTGCTCGCCCTGCTCGCCGCCGCCGTGCTGTTCTCCCTCCCGCACGCCGACACCGCCAACCTGCGCCCGTTCGCGCCGCACGGCTGGTCGGCCGTCGGCCCGGCGGCGGCCCTGCTGGTGTTCTGCTTCGCGGGCTGGGAGGCGGTCGCCCACCTCGCGGGCGAGTTCCGCCGTCCCGAGCGTGACCTGCCGCGCTCCACCGCGGCCGCCGTCGTCGTCGTCGGCGTCGTCTACCTGGCGGCCGCCTTCGCCGTCATCACCGTGCTCGGCGCCGGCGCGGCCCGCTCCGGAGCGCCGCTCGGCGACCTCATGGCCCGCGGGCTGGGCGAGGGCTCACGGCCGCTGGCCGCGGTGGCCGCGCTGCTGCTCACCTTCGGCACCATGAACACCTACTACGCGGGCGCCGCCAAGCTCGGCGCCGCCCTCGGCCGGGACGGCGCGCTGCCCCGCTGGTTCGCCCGGGGCAGCACGGCCGGCGAGACCCCGCGCCGCAGCCTGCTGGTCGTCTCCGCCCTGGCCCTGCTCACCCTGGTCGCCGTCGCCGTCACGGGAACGGGCGCGCAGCCGGCGGTCATGTTCTCCGCGGCCTCCTTCTCCGTGGTGTACGCCATCGGCGTGGCCGCCGCCGTCCGCCTGCTCCCCCGCGGCAGTTGGGGCCGCCGCTCCGCCTGGTCCGCCCTGGTGGCGGTCCTCGCCCTGCTGGTCCTCTCCGGCCCCCACCTGGCCTGGCCCCTGCTGGTGGCCTGCGCGGCCCTCCTCTCCGTCCGCGTGACCCGCCGCCGACGCGCCCGGACCGACCCGGCGCTCGTCACGGCGACCTGAGCGGTCTCCCGCGCCCCGTCCGGCACGGGACCGGCGGACCGGGGCGGTCCGCGACGGCTTCACCCGCCCGCAGCAGTCTCCCCCGTGACCGCCTCGCGCCCTCCGCGCCCCTCTGCCACCGTGTGGACGAGGGCCGACCGTCACATCCACGTCCCGGGGGGAGCGCGCCTCCATGTACGACCCCGATCCACCGTTCCGGCCGGTCCGCAGGCGGAACGGGTACCTGCCGCTGGAGGACCTCGGGCTCATCGGCGACGGCACGACCGCGGCGCTGGTGGGGCTCGACGGCTCCATCCCCTGGATGTGCCTGCCCCGGTTCGACTCGGAGCCGTTGTTCTGCGGGATCCTGGACCGCGGCCGCGGGGGGCACTTCACCGTCGCGCCCGACGGTCTGACCGAGGCCCGGCAGTGGTACGCGTCCGACACGGGGGTGCTCGTCACCGACCTGCGGACCCCCGACGGGGTCGTCCGCCTCACCGACGCCCTCACGCTGCGCCCGGGCGCCGACCTCACCGACGACGCTCCCGCCGGGCGCGCCGAGCTCGTGCGCTCGGCGCGGGTGCTGTCCGGCCGGGTGCGGCTGCGGGCGGACCTGGAGCCCAGGGGCGGTGCGCAGGCGCGTTCCCTGTTCGGCGGGGTCGAGGTGCGGCCGCACCGGCAGCCCGGGCTGCGGCTCCACCTGCGCGGCGACCGCCCCCTCGATGGCCTCCGCAACAGCTACGACCTGCGGCAGGGCGACCGCCTCGACCTGGTCCTGTCCTGGGGGCGCTTCCACCGCCACCACCGCTTCGACGCCGACGCCGTGCTCTCCGCGACGGGTGAGGCGTGGCGTCGCTGGATGGCCCGGTGCACCTACGACGGCCCTGAGGAGTCCTTGGTCAGGCGGGCCGCGATCACCCTGAAGATGTGCGACGACTGGGCCGACGGTTCGCTCGTCGCCGCGCCCTCCTCCTCCCTGCCCGCTCCCATCGGCGGCATCCGGAACTGGGACTACCGCTACACCTGGATCCGGGACGCGGCCTTCGCGGTGTTCGCGCTGCGGCGCATCGGCTTCCCGGGCGAGGCGGACGCGTTCCTCGGCTGGGTCCTCGACGCGTTCGAGCAGAGCGGACGGCCCCGCATCATGTACACCCCCGACGGTTCCCCGGTGCCGGACGAGGTGGTGGACCCCGGGCTGGAGGGCTACCAGGGCTCGGCGCCCGTGCGCTGGGGCAACGGCGCGACCGGCCAGCGCCAGCACGACGTCTACGGCGAGATCCTGGACTGCGCCGACCAGTGGCTGCTGGCGGGGGGCGAGATCCAGCCCGCCCTGTGGTCCCGCCTGGCCGGTCTCGCGGACCGGGCGGCCACCGCCTGGCGCCGGCCGGACCAGGGCATCTGGGAGGTGCGGAACGAGGGCGGCGCCTTCACCTACTCGGCGGGGCTGTGCCACGTGGCGCTGGACCGGGCGGTGCGGATCGCCGAGCGGCACGGGCTGCCCGGACGCGTCGACCGGTGGCGCGCCTGCGCCGGTGAACTGCGCGACCTGATCCTGAACGGGTCCTGGGACGAGGACGCGCGGACCCTGAGCGTGCGGCTCTCCGGAGGGGGTGCCCTCGACGCCTGCCTGCTCGCCCTGCCGCTCCGCGGCGTCGTCCCGGTCGACCACCCACGGATGGTGGCGACGACGGCCGCCGTGGCCGACCGCCTGTCGGCGGGCGACGGGCTGCTCCACCGCTACCTGCACGACGAGTCCCCCGACGGACTCCCCGGCGAGGAAGGGGCGTTCCTGCTGTGCAGCTTCTGGCTGGTCGACAACCTGGCCGGCCAGGGCCGGCTCGACGAGGCGGAGGAACTGTACGCGTCGCTGTGCGCGCGGGCCGGTTCGACGGGACTCCTCCCGGAGCAGATCCATCCGTCCACGGGGGAGTTCATGGGCAACTTCCCGCAGGCGTTCAGCCACATCGGGGTCATTGCCAGCGGAGTGAACCTCGCCCGGGCCCGGGCCAGGACCGGCGGGCGGTGAGGCGGGACCGTGACGGCCCGGCGGGCGCCCGGGGAAGCCGCCCCGTGCTCCCGGACGGCTTCCGGGACGGTCCGGCCCGCCCGCCGGCGCCCCTCACCGCTCCTGTTCGCCACCGCCCGGGCCGCGGCCCGTCACGCTGGTCACGAGGTCGTGCAGGTGCCGGCGGAACCGGTCGAGCACGGCCAGGTCACGCGGACCGAGCCGGCGCCCCGTCGGGTCGATGACGCCCGCCTGGCCGAAGGAGTGCGCGGTCCACACGATCGTGAAGACCAGCATCTCGACGTCGACGCCCGGGCCGAGGCCGGCCCGGTCCAGCACCTCGCGCACCGAGACGGCGACCTCGCTGATCAGCGGGCCGGCGAACTCCGCCTCGATCTCGGTCAGGTCGGCCCCCTCCGACAGCCACCGGCGCATCCACAGCGCGGGGACCTCGGGGTGGTTCATGCAGAAGGTCAGGTAGGCGTCGACGAAGCCGAGCAGCGCGGCCCGGGTCTCCGCCGCCGAGGGGCCGCACGCGCGCAGTTCCCGCAGGGCGGCGACGACCACCTCCCGCTGGGCCAGGTGCGCCCGGCGCATCACCGCGCGGTAGAGCTCCGCCTTCCCGCCCACGTGGTAGGCGACCGTCGCGATGTTGAGCCCGACGGCCTCCCCGATGGCACGGGTGCTGGTGGCGTCGTAACCGCGCTCGGCGAACAGCCGGGTGGCCGCCGCCAGGATGCGTTCGCGGCTGGAACCGTCGTCCGGCTGGGCGCTCATGCGGCCGAGGCTACCCGAGGCGGCCGACCGGCTCCAATCAGGTGCCGGGGCCGGAAGGAGGAGGTCGGAGGGGCTTGTCGCGCTCTCCATCATTCGATTGAATGACCGCCCCTAGTGAGGAGGACCGGGCATGGGCTCGACGAGGGTGGCGGTGATCGGTGCGGGGGCGGCGGGACTGGCCTCCGCCAAGGCGCTGCTGGACGAGGGCCTGGAGGTCACCGTCCTGGAGCGGGGCGACCGCCCCGGGGGCCTGTGGGCCCGGGACAACGCCGGCGGGCTGTCCCCGGCGTACGACAGCCTGCACCTCAACACCAGCAAGGGCCGCACCGAGTTCGCCGACTTCCCCATGCCGGCCCGGTGGCCGGACTACCCGTCGGCCGCCCGGGTCGCCGGCTACCTCGCGCGGTACTCCGACGCCTTCGGCGTCACCGGGCGCATCCGGTTCGGCTCCACCGTCACCGCCGTACGCCGCCCGGGCCCGGCCTGGACGGTCGAGGCGCGGTCCGGCGACGCCACCGTGACGGAGGAGTACGACGCCGTGGTGGTGGCCAACGGCCACAACTGGGACCCCCGATGGCCCTCCCCGGCCTACCCGGGCCGCTTCGACGGCCTGCAGACGCACGCCCACGACTACCGCGACCCCGGCCCGTTCGCCGGCAGGCGGGTACTCGTCGTGGGGATGGGCAACTCCGCCATGGACATCGCCGTCGACGCCTCGTACGTCAGCGCCGGACCGGTGCTGCTGTCGGCCCGTCACGGCACGCACATCGTCCCCAAGTACCTCTTCGGCCGCCCCTCCGACCTGACCGGCAAGGCGCTCGCGGTGCTGCCGTGGCGCATCCGCCAGACGGTCGCGCAGTCCGTGCTGCGGCTGGCGGTGGGCGCCCCCGAGAAGTACGGGCTGCCCCGACCGGCCGGCGGCCTCTTCCAGAACCACCCCACCGTCAGCGACACGATCCTGCACCGCCTCACCCACGGGGAGGTCGTCGCCCGTCCCGGAGTCGAGCGGCTCGACGGCGGCCGGGTGGTGTTCACCGACGGGACCGCCGAGGACGTCGACGTGATCGTGTGGGCCACCGGCTACCGGGTGAGCATCCCGTTCCTGGACCGCGAATGGACCGGCGACGATCCCGAGGCGATGCCGCTGTACCGGCGCGTCTTCCACCTCGAGGACCCGACGCTGGCCTTCGTGGGGCTCATGCAGTCCACCGGCGCCGCGCTGCCGGTCGTGGAGGCGCAGGCCAAGCTCCTCGCCGCCCACCTCGGCGGCCGTTACGCCCTGCCGTCACCGGCCGAGCAGCGGGCGGCGGTCCGCCGCGCCCACGCCGCGGCCGTGCGGCGGTGGGGGGACAAACGGCCGATGATGCGCGTCGACTTCGACCGGTACGTCGCCGCCCTGCCCCGGGAGATCCGGGCGGGTGTCCGCCGGGCGGCCCGCGGCGCCGCCGTCCACACCCCCGCGACGGAGGCCCGCGCATGACCGTCCCCTTCCTCGACCGGCGCCACGACCCCCGCGGGCGGCGCTTCCTCGTCACCGGCGCCTCGGGCACCATCGGACGCGCCCTCGGCGAGCGGCTGACGCGGGCCGGGGCGCACGTGGTCGGCCTCGACGTGCGGCCCTCCGGCGACGAGCCGTTCGACGTGATCCGCTGCGACGTCACCGACGACGACGGCGTGCGGTCCGCCGCCGCGGACGCCCTCTCCCGCCTGGGCGGGCTCGACGTCCTGGTGAACAACGCCGGGGTCGGTGGCCCCGCGCCCGCCGAGCTTCCCCCCGGGAGCGAGGTCCGGCGCCAGCTGGAGATCAACCTCCTCGGCACCTGGCGGGTGACGGCCGCCTGCGTCGACTCCCTGGTGGCCGCGCGCGGCCGGGTGGTGATGGTGACCTCCAGGATGGCGGTTCTGCAGCTGCCGCTCGCCGCGGCGTACGGGGCCTCCAAGCGGGCCGTGGCCGCCTACGCCGACGCGCTGCGCCTGGAACTCGGCACCCACGTCTCGGTCACCTGCGTGTACCCGTCCGCGGTGCGCAGTCCCATCCACGACTCCACGAAGGAGGCCGGGCTGTCACTGGAGGGCATGAGCGTGTACGAGCCGCTCGAGGGCGTGGTCGACGCCGTCGAACTGGCCGCGCTGGCCAGGCGCCCGCGACGGGACGTGACCACCACCCGCAAGGGCGCGGTGGAGTTCTTCCTGGCCCGCCACCTGCCCTCCGTCACCGACCGGATCGTGGCGCGCACCTTCACCGCCCGGGTCAGGGCCGGCGCCTTCGACGGGGCCGCGCTCGCGGCCGGCGTGGTCGAGCGGCACGGGAGCGGCTCGTGAGCGCCCCGGCCGCGCCGGCCGCCACGGCCGGGACGCGGGCGGGCCGGGGTCCGCTGGCGGCCTACGCCAGCGGCTCCCTGGGCATGGGCGTCTGGGTCACCGTGCCCGGGCTGCTGCTGCTCTACTTCCTCACCGACGTCCTGGGCGTGCCGGCCTTCCTGGCCGGCCTGACCCTGCTGCTGCCCAAGGTCGTGGACGTCGTCGTCCATCCGTTCCTCGGTTCGCGCTCGGACCGGGAGGCGGTCCGGTTCGGCCACCGCCGCCGGATGATGCGCACCGGCGTGCTGCTCGGGGCCGCCATGGTGGCGATGTTCGGCGTGCCGTCCGCCCTCACCGGCGGGGCCGCGGCCGCCTGGGTGGGCTGCTGGTTCGTGGTGGGCAACCTGCTCTTCGCCGGTTTCCAGGTGCCGTACCTCACCACGGCCTCCGACCTCCTGGTCGGCTACCACGAGCGCACACGGATCTTCATGTTCCGCATGCTCTGCCTGACCGTGGGGCTGCTGGGCGCCGGCGTCGCCGCGCCCGCCCTGACCGCCGCGGGAGGCCGGGGCGACTACACCCGGATGGCGCTCCTGCTCGCGGCGGTCATGGTCGTCACCTCGGTCGTCGCGCTGTCCGGGGTGCGCCGGCTCGCCGACGGGTGCGGGGTCCGCGCGCCCGCCGGGACGGGCGGCCACTCCACCCTGTCCGGCATGCGGCTGGCCTGGCGGGACCGGAACTACCGCGCGCTGGCGCTGTCCTACCTGTTCACCGGAACGACCACGCACCTGTTCCTCGCCGCGCTGCCCTACTTCACGGAGTACGCCCTCGGGGACACCGGGCTCACCGCGCTCCTCATGGGGCTGTTCCTCGCCCCGGCGCTCTTCGCCGGCCCGCTGTGGACGGCCTGGTCCCGGCGGATCGGCAAGCAGCGCGGGCTGCTGCTGTCCCAGGCGGCCTTCGCGGCGGGTTCCTTGGCCCTCCTGCCCGGCGCCGTGTCCGGCGGGGCGTTCGGCGTGGCCGTCACCGCCGTGGTCGTGGCGGTGATGGGCGTCGCGTTCGCCGGCCTGCAGCTGTTCGCTTTCTCGATGGTGCCCGACGTCGTCGCGGCGGCGGAGGCGTCGGGAACCGCGAAGGCGGGTGCGTACACCGGGGTGTGGACCGCGGCCGAGGCGACCGGCACCGCCGTCGGCCCGTACCTGTACTCGGCCGTCCTGGCGCTGGGCGGTTTCGTCTCCAGCACCGCCGGTGAGAGCGTCGACCAGCCCGGCTCGGCGCTGACCGCGCTGCTCCTCGGCTTCACCGTCGTGCCGGCCGCGCTGATGGCCGCCGCCCTGGGGTTCCAGCGGCGGTACACCCTCGACCGCGTCTCCTGAACCGCGCCCGCGGGCGCGGGCGCGGGCGCGGGCGCGGGCGCGGGCGCGGGCGCTCAGTAGGCCGGCGTCCCGTGCGCGCGGAAGCGTCCGCGGACCCGCTCGGTGAGGGCGGGGTCCGGGGGCGGGGTGTCCTTCAGGGCGAACGGGACGCCCAGCGCCTCGTACTTGGCCGCGCCGAGCTTGTGGAAGGGCAGGACGTCGACGCGGTCCACCGTGTCGAGGCCGGAGACGAACTCGGCCAGGCCGTCCACGGCGTCCGGGTCGTCGGTCCAGCCGGGCACCAGGACGTACCGGATCCACGTCCGCACTCCGAGCCGGTTCAGGCGGGTGGCGAAGGAGAGGGTGGGCGCGAGGGAGCCGCCGGTCAGCCGGCGGTAGGCGCCCACGTCGAAGGACTTGACGTCCAGCAGGACCAGATCGGTGTCGGCGAGGACCTCGTCCGTGGCGCGTGCGCCGAGGAGGCCGGAGGTGTCCAGCGCGGTGTGCAGTCCGGCCTCCTTGCAGCGGCGCAGCACCGCACCGGTGAACCCGGGCTGGAGCAGCGGCTCGCCGCCGGTGAGGGTGACCCCGCCGCCTGCCGTGGTGAGGAAGGGCCGGTACCTGCCGATCTCCTCCATCACCTCGTCGACGGTGCGCTCCTGTCCGTCCCGCATCCGCCAGGTGTCGGGATTGGCGCAGTACAGGCAGCGCAGCGGGCAGCCGCTGGTGAACAGGACGAACCGGGTCCCGGGACCGTCCACGCCGGTGGACAGGTCCCAGGAGTGGACCCGGCCGGTGACCGGCCCCGTCGGCCCGGCGGTCACAGCGCACCGTGGAAGGTGCGGCTGATCACGTCGAGCTGCTGCTCACGGGTGAGCCGGACGAAGTTCACGGCGTAGCCCGAGACCCGGATGGTCAGCTCCGGGTACTTCTCCGGGTGCTCCATGGCGTCCTCCAGGGTCGCCCGGTCCAGGACGTTGACGTTCATGTGGAATCCGCCGGCCGCCATGTAGCCGTCGAGGATGCCGACCAGGTGCCCGGCGCGTTCGTGCGGTGCGTGGCCGAGGCCCTCGGGGGTGATGGTGGTGGTCAGCGAGATGCCGTCCCGGGCGTGCTCGTAGGGCAGTTTCGCCACCGAGAGGGCCGAGGCGACGACGCCGTGCCGGTCGCGTCCGTTCATGGGGTTGGCGCCCGGCGCGAACGGCTCGCCGGCGCGGCGGCCGTCGGGGGTGTTGCCGGTGTGCTTGCCGTAGACCACGTTGGAGGTGATGGTCAGGACGGACTGGGTGTGCTCGGCGTCGCGGTAGGTGGGGTGCCTGCGCACCTTGGCCATGAAGGACTCCACCAGGGCGGCGGCGATGGCGTCGGCGCGGTCGTCGTTGTTGCCGTACGCGGGGAACTCCCCCTCGGTGCGGAAGTCGACGGCGAGCCCCGTCGCGTCGCGCAGCACCTTCACCCGCGCGTGCCTGACGGCGGAGAGGCTGTCGGCGGCGACCGAGAGGCCGGCGATGCCGCAGGCCATGAACCGGTGCACGGGGTGGTCGTGCAGAGCCATCTCCAGACGCTCGTAGGCGTACTTGTCGTGCATGTAATGGATGACGTTGAGGGCGTCGACGTACGTCCCGGCCAGCCAGTCCAGGACGCGGTCGTAGGCCGCCGACAGCTCCTCGTACTCCAGGTACTCGCCCGTCAGCGGGGGCGTCACAGGGCCGACCTGCTCGCCGGTCACCTCGTCCCGGCCGCCGTTGATCGCGTACAGCAGTGCCTTGGCGAGGTTGACGCGTGCGCCGAAGAACTGCATCTGCCGGCCCACCGCCATGGCGGAGACGCAGCAGGCGATGGCGGTGTCGTCCCCGCTGCGGGGACGGAGCAGATCGTCGGACTCGTACTGGACGGCGCTGGTGTCGACGGAGACCTGGGCGCAGTACCGCTTGAAGCCGTACGGCAGCCGGGGCGACCAGAGGACGGTCAGGTTCGGCTCGGGAGCGGGCCCGAGGTTGTAGAGGGTCCGCAGGAAGCGGAACGAGGTGCGGGTGACCAGGGGGCGGCCGTCCAGGCCGATGCCGCCGATGGACTCCGTCACCCAGGTCGGGTCGCCGGAGAAGAGGGCGTCGTACTCGGGGGTGCGCAGGAAGCGGACGATGCGCAGCTTGATCACGAAGTCGTCGATCAGTTCCTGGGCGCGGGACTCGTCGATCACTCCCTCGTCGAGGTCGCGCTGGAGGTAGACGTCCAGGAAGGTGGACGTCCGGCCGAGCGACATGGCGGCGCCGTTCTGCTCCTTCACCGCGGCCAGGTAGCCCAGGTACAGCCATTGCACGGCTTCCCGGGCGGTGGCGGCAGGCCGGGAGACGTCGCATCCGTAGGTCGCGGCCATCTCGGCGAGTTCCCTCAACGCCTTGGTCTGCTCGGCGAGTTCCTCGCGGTCGCGGATGACGTCCGCGGTGGAGGGCCGCGCGTCCAGCAGGGCGCGTTCGGCCTGCTTGGCCTCGATCAGGCGGTCGGTGCCGTAGAGGGCGACGCGCCGGTAGTCGCCGATGATCCGGCCGCGGCCGTAGGAGTCCGGGAGTCCGGTGATGATGCCGACCCTGCGGGCCGTGCGCATCGTCGGGGTGTAGGCGTCGAACACGCCGTCGTTGTGGGTCTTGCGGTAGGTGCCGAAGATCTTGGTGACGAGCGGGTCGGGTTCGTGGCCGTAGGCGCGCAGGCCGTTCTCGACCATGCGCAGGCCGCCGTTGGGCATGATCGCCCGCTTGAGGGGGGCGTCGGTCTGGAGCCCGACGATCAACTCGAGTTCGCGGTCGATCCAGCCGGGGGCGTGCGAGGTGATGGTGGAGGGGGTGGCGGCGTCCACGTCGAGGATTCCCTTGCGGCGCTCCTCGGGGAACAGGGCGCCGACCTTCTCCCACACCGCGCGCGTGCGGTCCGTCGGTCCGGTCAGGAAGGAGGCGTCGCCCTCGTAGGGGGTGTAGTTGGCCTGGACGAAGTCGCGCACGTCGATGCGTTCGCGCCAGCCGCTGCCGGCGAACTCGCGCCAGGCGTCGGCGCTGCGGGCGTCGGTCGTCACCGTCGCGGTCATCACGGGTCCTCTCGTCGTGTCCGGCCCTCTGCCGTACCCCGATGGTCGTCCCGCGGGGCGGTGCCGGGAGAGTGCCGGACAGGGCACCGCCGTGGCCCCTGCGGCCCTGCCCCACCGGGACGTTCGGCCCCCCCTCCCGGCGGCGGGACGGCACGGGCGGCCGGACCGCGCGGGGGCCGGCGGAAGTCCCACCGGCACGGTGGGCGCCGCGGGTCCCGGCCGGGTGCCGACGCCGCCGGACGGCCGGGCGTCACCGGCAGGTGTGGTGCGGGTGCCGCCGATGCGACCGGCGCGGCCGGGCCGCACGAGGCGGCGGAACCGGGCCAGGCGTGGGGGACGGCGGCGACGGGGCGGGGAACGTGGTGGAGGGCGGCGCGGGCGACGGGGCCCGGGCGGTGGCCGAGGCGGTGCCCACCGCGGCCGGTCCGCCGGCCCCACGGCGATGTCGTGCTGCGTGACGCGTCCCCTCCAGGGCCGTCGCCGGCTCCCGGTACGTCGTCCGAGGGGCCGGGTGGCCGTGGAACGGGTCCCTTCGGCCTCCGCCGGGGGCCGGACGGGCCCTGGCCCGTGAGCCGCCGGCGGCGGCACGCTCCGGTCACCACCTCGACGACCACAAGGGAGTGGAGCACATGACCGCCAAGGACACCGGTGTCCGTCACCTGACCGACGCCGTGCTGGTGCGTGCCGACGGAGCCGTGGACGAGGCGTCCCTCGCCTACGTCCGGGAGAAGGTGGCGGCCGCCCTGGACCGGCCCGGTCTTCCGGAGGCGAGCGGCGAGGTGCGCGTCGTCAAGGCGTCGGCGCACCACGTCGAACTGCCCTGGTGGGCGGGTGCCGATCTCCAGGTGGGCGAGGACCTCGTCGTCGTCCACGCCCGCGAGGCGACCGCCCGGGAGCTCGCCGACCGCCTCCACGACCGCCTGCGCGCCCGCGCGGAACGCGTGGCGCACCGCGGCGAGCGGGCCCGCCGGGCCTCCGCCCCGCCGCCGTGGCGCGGAGGTCCGGAGCGCTGAGGCGGACCCGGCGCCCCGCGGCGGGGGGCCGGGCCGGCACGGGCCGGGGAGCGGGGCCGGTGGTCCCGCTCCCCGGCCCGTGCCCGTTCCTGTCGCCCCGTCCCTGTCGCCCCGTTCCTGTCGCCCCCGTTCCGGGAGGGCCGAGGGTCCCGGGCCGGGCAGGGACGTACGGGCCCGCTCGGGGCCTTCCGGCACCGGGTCCCGGACTCCCCGACGCACCACAGTGGTTGACGGAAGCGGCCCCCACGGCGCCGCTCCCCCGACCCGCCGGACGTACCGGCGGCCCGATCACGGAGGCGGACCACCATGACCCGACAGCACGCGCCGAGCAGGGCGACGGCCGGCACCGAGGCGGTGCCGTCGGACGCCGCGGTCGCCGTCGGCCGACTCGTCGAGAACGGTCTCAAGGCTCTCGCCGACTACGAGTCCCTCACCCAGGAGCAGGTCGACCACATCGTCAGGAAGGCGTCGGTCGCCGCCCTGGACCAGCACACGGCGCTGGCCCGGCTGGCCGTCGAGGAGACGGGGCGCGGGCTGTTCGAGGACAAGGCCGCCAAGAACATGTTCGCCTGCGAGCACGTCGCGCACAGCATGGGCCCGATGAGGACCGTCGGCGTCATCGCCCGTGACGACGTCGAGGACATGGTCGAGATCGCGGAGCCGGTGGGCGTGGTGGCCGCGGTCACCCCGGTCACCAACCCGACCTCCACCACCCTCTTCAAGGCGCTGATGGCGCTCAAGACCCGCAACCCGGTGGTGTTCGCCTTCCACCCCGCCGCCCAGCGGTGCAGCGCCGAGGCGGCGCGCGTGGTCCGCGACGCGGCCGTCGCGGCGGGGGCGCCGGAGCACTGCGTGCAGTGGATCGAGGAGCCGTCCGTCGAGGCGACCGGCGTCCTGATGAAGCACCCCGGTGTCGCGCTGATCCTCGCGACCGGCGGCAACGCCATGGTGAAGGCCGCCTACTCGGCGGGCAAGCCGGCCCTCGGCGTGGGCGCGGGCAACGTCCCGGCCTACGTGCACCGCAGCGCCAAGCTGTCCCGGGCGGTCAACGACCTGGTCCTGTCGAAGTCGTTCGACAACGGCATGATCTGCGCCTCCGAGCAGGCCGTGATCCTCGACGCGGACATCTACGACGCGGCGCTCGCCGAGTTCCGCACCCTGCACGCCCACCTGGCGACCGCCGAGGAGAAGGCGAAGCTGGAGGCGTTCCTCTTCCCGGCGGGCCGTGCCCCGGGCGGCGGCTGCGAGCCGAAGGTGAACGCCGCCGCGGTCGGGCAGAGCCCCGCCTGGATCGCCGAACAGGCCGGTTTCAGCGTGCCGGAGGGCACCTCGCTCATCCTGGTCGAGGCCGCACGGGTCGGCCCCGACGAGCCGCTGACCCGGGAGAAGCTGTGCCCGGTGCTCGCTGTGCTGCGGGCCGAGGACGAGCGCCACGGCTTCGCCCTCGCCGCCGACATGGTCGCCTTCCACGGCCAGGGCCACAGCGCCGTCATCCACACCGAGGACCGCGCGGTCGCCGAGGCGTACGGACGGCGGATGAAAACGGTCCGCGTCATCGTCAACTCGCCGTCCTCGCAGGGCGCCATCGGCGGCATCTACAACGGCCTGCTGCCCTCCCTCACGCTGGGCTGCGGATCCTGGGGCAGCACCTCCGTGTCGAACAACGTCTCGGCCGCACAGCTGCTCAACATCAAGCGGGTCTCCGCCCGCCGCAACAACCTGCAGTGGTTCAAGGTGCCGCCGAAGATCTACTTCGAGCCGCAGTCCATCCGCTACCTGGCCTCGATGCCGGACGTCCACCGCGTCACGGTGGTCACCGACGCGACGATGACCCGGCTCGGCTTCGTCGACCGGATCAGCCGGGTACTGCAGCGGCGCAGGGAGCCGGTGGTGGTGCAGATCATCGACAACGTGCAGCCGGAGCCCAGCATCGACTCGGTGCGCGAGGGCGCCCGCCTGATGGGCGACTTCCGCCCGGACACGATCATCGCGCTGGGCGGCGGTTCCCCGATGGACGCCGCGAAGGTGATGTGGCTGCTGTACGAGCAGCACGCGGCCGGTGTGGACGTCGACTTCGCGGACATGCGGCAGAAGTTCTCCGACATCCGCAAGCGCGCCTTCCGCTTCCCGGAGCTGGGCCGGCTGGCCCGGCTGGTGTGCGTGCCGACCACCTCGGGCACCGGCGCGGAGGTCACCCCGTTCGCCGTCATCTCCGACCCGGCCACCGGCAAGAAGTACCCGCTGGCCGACTACGCGCTCACCCCGAGCGTCGCCATCGTCGACCCGCTGCTCACCGCGGCGCTGCCGCCGGCGCTCGCCGCCGACAGCGGCTTCGACGCCCTCACCCACGCGATCGAGGCGTACGTCTCCGTCTACGCCAACGACTTCACCGACGGGCTCGCCCTGCACGCGATCCGGCTGATCTTCGGCAACATCGAGGCGGCGGTGAACGACCGCGACGGGGCGCCGGAGGCCCGGGAGAAGATGCACAACGCCGGCACCATCGCGGGCATGGCCTTCGGCAACGCCTTCCTCGGCATCGTGCACGCCATGTCCCACACGCTGGGCGCCACCTTCCACATCGCGCACGGCCGCACCAACGCGGTGCTGCTTCCGCACGTGATCCGCTACAACGGCACGGTACCGGCGAAGCTCACCGGGTGGCCGAAGTACGAGAGCTACCGGGCGCCCGAGCGGTTCCAGGACATCGCCCGCACGCTGGGTCTGCCCGCCGCCACCCCGGCCGAGGGCGTGGAGTCCCTCGTCGCGGCCGTGCAGCAGCTGCGCGACGCCGTCGGCATCGAACCGACGTTCAGGTCGCTCGGGGTCGACGAGGAGACGTTCCTGGCGGCTCTGCCCCAGCAGGCCCTCAACGCCTACGAGGACCAGTGCGCGCCCGCCAACCCGCGCATGCCGATGCTGGACGACATGCAGGCGATCATGCGGACCGCCTACTACGGCTGACGGCGCGTCGGGCCGGGCCGGCTGCTGCCGGCCCGGCCCGGCCCGCACGGAGGCCGGGCAGAACCTTCGCGGTTCCGCCCGGCCTCCGTGTGCGTTGCGCCGCCTTCAGGGCCGGGTCCCTCACACGCGGGCACCGCCGAGGACCTCGGCCAGGCCCCGGCGCGGCGTGGAACGCACGTACGGCGGGTGTCCCAGGCGGAGGATGACCTGCGGGTACTGCCCGGCGGTGAGCGTCCGCCGGACGCGTTCCCGCAGTTCCGGCACCTCCAAGGGCTGGGTGTGGAAGGCCGCCATCACGCCGAGTCCTGCCGCGTGCAGCAGCATCCGCTGAAGGGCCTGTCCGGCCGTCAGCCAGGTGGACGGGTCGTCCCGATCGGTGGCCAGCAGGACCACCTCACCCGTCCGCGCTGACCAGGGCCGGGGATGCCGAGGGCTCGCGCCGGCCAGACTGGCGTAGTCGCGACCGGCGAGAGCGGTCGCGTCGGGGTGACGCACGCCGGCGTCGGCCGGCACCCCGTCACGCCTCGGCCGCACGGGCTGCCAGGCCCATCCCGCCTGTTCGGCGGCGAACCGTTCGTCGGCCCGGTGGGCGTCCTCCCCCGCACGTACCAGCGCGGCCACCAGGCGGCGGTCCACAGCGTCCCCCACGACGTGCAGCCGGGCGCCTTCACAGTCGGCCTGCTCACGCAACGCGGCGACGAGGCCGGCGGGCAACGGCTCCGGCAGGAACGGGCCGTGCGCGGTGTGCCGCAGCCCCAAGGCGTCGAACAGGCGCTGTTCCTCCGCTGTGGGCCGGGTGTAGGCGCCCCAGGCGACCGTGGCGAGGTGAGCGGGCTGCCGCAGGTCGGGGAAAACACGCACAAGGGGCCGGAAGCCGAGGTGGAGCATGGCCAGCCGCACGTTGAACAGGGCCGCCCCGCAGCCGAGCAGCAGTTCCCGCCCGCGGGGGTCGGCGAGCGGCAGGCAGCGACGGGTGTCCGCGTGCAGTTCGAGATCCCTGTCGCCGTCCGCGACGAAGCGCCAGGGCTGGGTGTTGTGGAGCGACGGCGCGGTCACGGCCGCGCGGACCAGGTAGGCGGAGGAGTGACTGATGGGTGTGCCGGTGACGGGCATGAGCGGTTCCCCGCTTTCGGTGTCGGGAGTCCCTCGGACTTCAGTGTCTGCCCGTGAGGTCCTCGTCCGACAGGGGCGACCGGGCACCGCTGCGGGACCATCGGCCCAGCTCACGGGATGGTTGCCACTGCCCGGGCGGGAGTTGCGGCGGGACCGGACGTCCTCGCTCGAACGGCATGCCAGGCCGCTCCCGCGGCAGGAGCTCCGGGGGCGCCTTGAGGGAACGACGACGCCGTGGCACATCCGTCTCCCGTGCCGTGCCCGGCCGTCCGAGCGCCCGGCACGGGGCGGGGCGGACGCCCCAGCGCCAGGGGTTCCCGCCAAACAACGGAGGACGCCGGATGCCGTTCTCGGCGCGGTCCGGCGGGGCTCACCGGTGTCCTGGCCGCCTGGAGGCCGACGGGCAGGGCCGAGCCCAGGCCGTGGCCGACCGTCCCTCGCTACGCGGCATACCTGGGTCGTCGCCCGGGGTCCAGCTGCCATCGTTGCTGTCACCGCCGGTCTCTTCCTCACCTGTGCAGGTGAACTGTCCACTGTTGGGGCTCGTCGCTCGCGGGTGCCCGCGAGGAGGGACTGCCGGCGTACCCGGGGCGCGCCATCCGTCACGCGCTTGCCGGGCCGCTGGGCCCGGTCGGGCCGAGTGTTTCACCGGGCCGGAGCGGACACGAACGGACCGGGGCGCCCCGCCCACGAACGGAGGCGCCCTGGTCCGACGAGCGTGTGGGACTCAGAGCAGCCAGCGGTTGCGGCTGACGAAGGGCAGCTGCGCCCAGGCCCGGCCCAGGCCCCAGGTGGCACCGGCACCCGCGAGGGCGATCAGGACGACGGCGTAGATGAGGCGGTAGTCGGCGAACGGGTTGGTCGACATGCTCGCCGACCCGTCGGACAGGTGCTTGGCCGGCGGCCACTCCGTGATCCACATCAGCGCCATCATCGCGGTGCCGGCAGCGGCGGTGAGCCGCAGGCCGACGCCCGCGATCAGGGCGAGGCCGATGCCGCCCAGGCCGAGCATGAACAGCCAGTCCGCCCAAGCGGTGCCCGCCCACTCGTGGAAGGTGGACTCCATCGGCCCAACGGCGACACTGCTGAGGAAGCCCTTGGTCGGCGAGCCGCCGTCGATCCAGCCCTCGCCGGACTGCGTGGCGTAGCCGAAGCCGAACGTCTTGTCCAGGAACGCCCGCAGGAAGATGAACCCGGCCAGCAGGTGGAGCCCGGCGAACACGTACGCGCTGGTCGCGGTCGCGGCGGCGGCCGCCTCATCCGCGGAGGTGGGAGCCGTCTGGCCCTGCGCCGCGACGGGAAGCGGAATCCGAGATGGCGGTGCGGATGCTCATGAACTGCCATGATGCCCATCCCTCCGAGGGAGCGGCGCCTGAGGTGTTGTCCTGCTCGTTGCGGCTTCAATATCCCGCGCCGTCGGCGCCCGCCGGAGGGGTTGCAAGGCCCCGGACAGCGGCGCGAACGACCCCCTGTCCGAAGTCTGTTGGCATCGGTCAGCCGTCCCAGGACCAGTCGGCGACTTCAGGCAGGTCGGTGCCGTGGATGCGGATCCACTCGTGGTGGCGCAGGCGGGCATCCTCCATCCGCTGCCGTACAGCCGCAGCACGCACCGCGAGGCCGGGCACACGGTCGATGACGTCCATGACCAGGCGGTAGCGGTCGAGGTCGTTGCGGACGACCATGTCGAACGGCGTGGTCGTGGTCCCGATCTCCTTGTAGCCACGCACGTGCAGGTGCTTGTGGCCGGTGCGGCGATAGGCCAGGCGGTGGATCAGCCACGGGTAGCCGTGGTACGCGAAGATCACCGGCCGGTCGGGGGTGAACAGGCCGTCGTACTCGAAGTCGGTCATACCGTGAGGGTGTTCCTCACTCGGCATGAGCCGGGCGATGTCGACGACGTTGACCACCCGCACCGCCAGTTCCGGCAGATGGGTGCGCAGCAGCTGAGCGGCAGCCAAGACCTCCTGTGTGGGTACATCTCCGGCGGCCGCGAGCACCACGTCCGGCTCCCTCTCGCCGCTGTCCGTACCGGCCCATTCCCAGATCCCGGCGCCGCGCGCACAGTGGACCTTGGCCTGCTCCATCGTCAGCCAGTCGAAGCAGGGCTGCTTGCCCGCGACGATGACGTTGACGTAGTCCTTGCTGCGCAGCGCGTGGTCGGCCACCGACAGCAGGGTGTTGGCGTCCGGCG
>NZ_LWCC02000005.1:4482934-4496054 GCF_001642695.1 Streptomyces chilikensis | reverse complement strand
GACCTCGGGGCTCTTGTTGAGGATGTGGTCGACGAAGCCCGGGTCCTGGTGCGAGAAGCCGTTGTGGTCCTGCCGCCACACGTGTGAGGTCAGCAGGTAGTTCAGGGAGGCGATGGGAGCGCGCCAGGGCATGCGGCGGGTCACACGCAGCCACTTGATGTGCTGGTTGACCATCGAATCGACGATGTGCACGAACGCCTCGTAGCAGGAGAACAGCCCGTGCCGGCCGGTCAGCAGATAGCCCTCCAGCCAACCCTGGCAGGTGTGCTCGGAGAGGATCTCCATCACCCGGCCGTGACGATCCAGGTGCTCGTCCACGTTCCGGGTCTCCGCCTGCCATGCCTTGCCGCTGGCGCCGTAGACGGCCTGGAGCCGGTTGGAGGCGGTCTCGTCCGGCCCTACCAGCCGGAAGTCGCGGCGGTCGGTGGTGCCTCGCATGACGTCTTCGAGCAGGTCGCCGAGGACGCGGGTGGGTTCGTGCAGGGTCGCTCCGGGTTTGTCGACGGGGACCGCGTAGCGCTCCAGCGGCGGCAGGGGCAGTTCACGCAGCAGCAGTCCGCCGTTGGCGTGTGGGGTGGCGCCGAGCCTGCGGGCGCCGTCCGGGACACAGGCCAGGACGTCCGGGCGGGGGCTGCCGTGCTCGTCGAACAGTTCTTCAGGGCGGTATGAGCGCAGCCACGTCTCCAGCTCCCGCAGGTGGTCGGGGTTGTCGCGGACGGCTGACAGCGGGACCTGGTGGGAGCGCCAGGTTCCCTCCACCGGCAACCCGTCGACCTGGGCCGGGCCCGTCCAGCCCTTCGGTGTACGCAGCACGATCACCGGCCAGCGGGGGCGCTCGGTCGTACCGTCCTCGCGTGCGGCCCGCTGGATCGCGGCGATGCGGTCCAGGGCGGTGTCCATGGCCTGCGCCATGGCTCGATGCACGGAGGCCGGGTCGTCGCCGGTGACATGGACGGGGTCGTGGCCGTAGCCCCGGAGCAGTTCGTCGAGCTCGGGCTCCGGGAGCCGGGCGAGAACCGTGGGGTTGGCGATCTTGTAGCCGTTGAGGTGCAGAATCGGCAGGACGGCGCCGTCGTGGACGGGGTCGAGGAACTTGTTGGAGTGCCAGGACGCCGCCAACGGCCCCGTCTCGGCCTCGCCGTCGCCGATCACGCAGGCCACGACCAGATCGGGATTATCCAAGGCGGCACCGTAGGCGTGCGCGAGTGAGTAGCCAAGCTCGCCGCCCTCGTGGATCGAGCCGGGGGTCTCGGGTGCGACGTGGCTGGGGACGCCGCCGGGGAACGAGAACTGCTTGAACAGGCGGGCCATGCCGGCCGCGTCCCGGGTGATGTCGGGATACGTCTCGCTGTACGAGCCCTCCAACCATGAACCCGCAACCACCGCGGGACCGCCGTGACCGGGGCCCCAGATACACAGCGCGTCCAGGTCACGGGCCCGGATGACGCGGTTGAGGTGGGTGTACACGAGGTTCAGGCCGGGTGAGGTGCCCCAGTGGCCGAGAAGGCGCGGCTTGACGTGCTCGGGGCGCAGCGGATCGGTCAGCAGAGGGTTGGCCATGAGGTAGATCTGGCCGACGGACAGGTAGTTCGCGGCGCGCCAGTGGGCGTCCAGCGTCCTCAGCTCGTCGTCGGTGAGTGGGGCAGACGCCTGTTGCGGGTCGACGGACATCCTGGGTTCCCTTCCGGATCGGGGTCGGTCGGAGGTATATGCGGGTCCGTACGTCCCCACCTTCCCCCGTTCGCCGGATCCCCGACAGGGTCGACCGGGCCATCCGCCTCGTGCGGTCTGTCATCGGGCCGTCGGCACCGGCAGGGGCATTGGGCGTGCTGCAACAGGACCTCCGCGACCGGGCTGAGCGACGGACTGAGCCGGCCCGCGTGCTGCCGCGTCCACGACGCCGGCCTTGTGGGTACCCGCCATCAGAGCATGGGCCGGACCGGTGCGGACCGTGCGGCTGGCGGCCGCCACCTCGGGGTACGCCTCGCGCAGGCGGGCGATGCTGAACCGTGGGACGGCTTCTTCCGCCCGGTCGTGGCGGGCCTGGCGCTCCTGGCCGGGACTTGCCGCGGCAGTCAGCGACGGCAGTTCGGGGGTGATGTGCCGGTGCGTCGCTGAGTGCAGGACGCGCAGCCGGGCCCGCCACGTGCCGCCTCCTCGAAGGCGTCAGCGGCTGCGGCCTCGTCGGTATCGCTCCCCAGGCCGAGCAGCACCTCGCGCTGCTTTTCGCAAGGAATGGCTACCGCGGGCGACCACCGACGGGTGCACGCGTGCGGCCAGTCGCCGGCTCACCGAGCCGGCCAGTAAGCCGGTGACACTGCCGAGCCCGCGGGTGCCCACAACGGTGACGGCCACGCCTTCGCTCCCCGCTGCCAGTGTTGCGACGGCACCGCCCTCCATGGCGCTGGTCTCCACCAACAGCACCGGGGTGGCGTTCGTGGACCCGCTCGGCGGCCGGGGCCAGAACTGGCCCTCCTCGTCGCGTTCAGCCACGGCGTAGACGATACGCAGCGCGGTGCCGCGGCGCACCGCCTCCTCGGCGCCCCAGTCCAGGGCGCCCCAGTTCAGCGCCCGTACCGCGACCAGCGAGCCGTCCATTCCGACGACCACATGATCATCAGTCATCGCCCTGCTCCCGTCCGTTCCTCCCCCTGGAGGGGGCGAGTGCAGTAACGCACTGGTCGGCCGGTCGGGTGGACGTGGATGTGGATGTGGTGACGTTTTCACGAACGATGCTCATCGTCCGCGAACGCTGCAGGCAGAGGCCGACAGAAGCCGACTGCACGCCGTCCGGCCCGCTTCGTCTGGCCGGTGGGCCCTGTGCCCCGACGGATGGGGGAACGGGAGGGACGAGACGTTCAGGCAGTGAGGTCCACGCCGTACAGGCTGCGTCCGCCGACGACCTCGCGACCGGTGACCAGCTCCGGCTCGATGCGGATGAAGACCTCCTGCGACGCGGGCACCCAGGAGACCGGTCCCGTGCGAGCGAGGCGCTCATGCTCGGCAGGGTCGGTCACCACCGACGCCGAGCCCGTCACGACGACGCTCCAGCCTGATTGCCGGACCGCGTCGACGTCGTCGGCCTCGAAGGCGACGACCGCTCCGTCGATCGCACGGACCAGTTCCGAAACCGCGGAGGTGCACAGCAGGACCGTGCCATCGCCATCCAGGCTGAAGTTGACCGGCAGCACGGCGGGCAAGGCCTGGCACGTGTAGACGATGCGGCCGACGGGCACCTTGGCCATCAGCCGGAGACACTCCTGCCGCCCGCGTTCGCGGAAACCATCATTGGGGTCCATGAGCCAGCCCATCCTTCGCCTGGTACAGCATTTTCGCGTCCTTCCACCCTGGACCAGGTGAGGCCCGGAGGTGAGGGGCCATGGGTCCCGGCCATCCCGGAGAACGACCCGTGGCACACCCCGGTCGAGGGCCGTGAGGACAGCCGCACGGGCCGTCGGCCCGTCGCGTTGGCAGAGGCGGTCGTGGGTGATGATGCCCCGCCCCATGGAACGGGTCCGGGTAGAACCGGGTGGCAGAGCACCGGCCCGATCCACCCTTTCGTCTCTGCCTGCTCCCCCTCGTGTCTGCTCGGCCCGCGCTGAGGCCGCAGGACCGTCGATGTGGAAAGCCACGCCCTTCGGAGGGACACGCGGGCGAGTCACCATCCGAAGTGGCGTCCTCACATGACGCGGCGAGTTGCGTCCCGCGACCACAGCAGCCCTGGTCGCAACGCCGACCCTCGCAGCCCCGCCCATCCACGCTTTCGTACAGCCACGGGCCTGTCAGCCAACGGTCAGATCCCGGCGCACAAGCGTTCCCGACCGCCCGTGCACGATTTCGTACGCCGCGTCGCGGGCGCCGATGGCGGCCAATGCTCCGGTGCGTTCGACGAACCGGGCTGCGGCCTCCGCCTTGGGGCCCATGGAGCCGGCCGGGAAGTCTCCCCGGCGCAGGTCGTCGGGCGTTGCGTCGAGGATGGGCTGTGGGTCGCGGGTGCCGTAGCCGGCGTAGACGCACGGCACGTCGGTGAGGATGAGCAAGAAGTCGGCCCCGAGGTCTTCGGCGAGCAGGGCCGCCGTGAGGTCCTTGTCGACGACTGCCTCAGCGCCGGTCAGTGCACCGGTGTCGTTGTCGGCGGTGACGGGCACGCCTCCGCCACCGGCGCAGATGACCAGGGCACCGCTGCCCAGAAGTTCGTGAATGGTTTCGGTCTCCAGGATCCGTTCGGGCGACGGTGAGGGGACCACGCGGCGCCAGCCAGTGTCGTCCTTGGCGATGTGCCAGCCCTGCTTGCGGGCGAGCGCTTCGGCCTTCTTGCGGGAGCACACCTGGCCAACGAACTTCGTGGGCCGGACGAAGGCAGGATCATCGGCCCGTACGAGGGTGTGCGTGACCAGCGCGGCGATCCGACGCCGCGGCAGTGCGTCGTGCAGCGCACGCACCAGCAGCGAACCGATCATGCCCTGTGTCTGGGCGCCAAGCAGGTCCAGCGGATACGGAGCGCTCAGCCCCGGATCGGCGGCGCTCTCTTCGGCGAGCAGACCGATCTGCGGTCCGTTGCCATGAGTGATGACGATCTCGTGTTCGAGAGCGAGGCCGGCGATCGCGGTGGTCACCCGGTCGATGTTCGTCTCCTGCACGTCCGCGTCAGGGCGTTCGCCCCGGTGCAGTAGGGCATTGCCGCCGAGGGCGATGACGATGCGCATGGGTTTGGTCCTCCAGGGTGGCCACGATGGGGGCGCGAGGGTGTGCAGCCGGTTGTCTGCCTGGCCCGAGGCGGGCGAAGGCACAAACCCTGGCAGTTCCCCCGTCTGGGTAGCAGGTATTCAGGAGGTGACGGGTCGGCCGGGGACAGCGGTCGAGCGGGGCGGGCTGTGCGTACAGGGGTGCCCGGGTGGCCGGTGGCTGCCGGCGTCCTGCCGCGGGCTTGCGCTGTGGCTCCGGTTTCTCCTGTCCGTCGATGTAGGGGTCCGCTCGAGTCAGCGGGGGGACTCTGGCTCTCGTCGGCGACAGGTCGTTGGTGCGCACGACGTCGCTGCGTCCCTGGCGTCAGTGCGTCGAGCGCTGCACTGAGCACGAAGGTGACCGCCGTGGAGCCCGCCAGGAGAACTGAGAAGCGCTTCCAGGGCTCTGAGGTCAGTGGCGTAGTCACCATGCCTCCCGTCGCCGCGTCGTCTGTCGTCTTCATCGAACATCCAGAACCCTTCCGGCAGAGGATGCCGAAGGACCCGGACATGGTGCCGGAGGGCCCAGCCACGGGGCGCCGCCGAGATCCCGACAGAGATGGGCGGACCGGCCCGCTCGGTGCTCAGATGATTCTTGAAGACGCAGGGCCCTTCTGCTCTGGGGCCTGACGGAAGGGCATGCGCACGGGATGCACGGTCTGCGTGTATCGGTTCAAGCCATTCGACAACGGCATGATCTGCGCCTCCGCGCAGGCCGACATCCGGACACGGTGATCCCCATCGAGTCACTCGCTGGGTTCCGCGACCGTCTCGTTCTCCAACTGGCCGGTGTGCTTAGCGAATGTACGCATTTCGAGTGACGCGACCCCTGCCGCGTTATGCCATCTTCTTCCGGATGTGACCCAGGTGCCAACGTGCCCGGGCGCTGGTATCGGAGGAGCGGGAATGAGAGTGGACGGACTGCGACGAGTCCAGGCTGTCGTGGTGGCGCTTGCTGCGGTGGCCCTGCTGGCCGGCTGCGGAAGCGGCGACGAAGCGACCGGAGACGGCGGAAGCGGCGCCGTGACCGAGGACTCGGCAAAGGGGACGGCGTCGGGAAGACCGAACGACGGCCCGCTGAACGCTGCTGCCCTCGAGAACGCAGCGGTCACCGAAGCGGACCTGCCCGAATACACTTTCACCGTCTTCAAGCAGGGCACCGTCCTCGGCAGCAAGGGGAAGCCGGCCAAACCGGCGGCCTGCCAGCCCATGGAAGACATCCGGCTGCGCTCCCCCGAACCGGCACCGACCGCTGCGGCAGCCCGCTCCGTCCACCCGAAGACGGACACGAAGGCCACCGACATCACGCTGTACGCCTACGCCAAGGCGGCCGACGCAGAGGAACTCCTCACCCGTGTCCGTGACGCGGCGAAGAGCTGCACCGGGTACGAGGACGACATGGGCCTCAACCCGACCGTCACGGCCCTCCCTGTCCCCGACCCGGGTCCGGCCGATGAGGCGTTTGCCTTCAAGCGGGAGTCGTCGGGAACAGCGCACTGGTACCGGGTGACGCGTAGCGGCTCCAATGTAGCCGTCTTCAGCTGGCAGAGCCTGGTCGCGCACAAGAGCGCGGGCGAGGCCCCGGACGAGGTGATCACCGCCCAGCTTGAGAAGCTGACGGAGACAGCGGGTACGGGCTGAGTTTCTTCAATGCGCGGATTTCTTCCCGGTTGTCCATACGGCCACAGTAGGCGTGCCGCGCGTTCCCTGAGAGACCCTGCTGTTACCTCCATAGGCAGTAACCCCCGACGCTCCCCTGCACGACATTGTGCGCACGTCAGGGCAACCGCACTCCGGTGAGGAGGTTCAGCTCGTCGAGCAGGGCATCCTGGAAGCCGGGGTCGGAGGCGGCCGCAATGGGCGCCCGGCGGCGCCGGTGGAATCGTCGACGACTGGGCACGGCGAATCGCCGACGACCTCACGCGCGGCAGCATGGGCGACTGACGCGGTCCCCGCCCCCCGGGCTCCGGTCCGCCGCGGCAAACATCCGCACAGACAGGAGCCGTCGGCAGCGTGCTGATGGACCCGCTGATGGTGGAGCGACCGACAACCAGCACTGGGATGTCCCCGGCCGTGTCCTTCTCGGCCTGGACGACCCGCAGCATGCGCGAGAAGGCTCCGTCCAGAGCCTCGGCCTGCGGAAAGGCGTGCACAAGATCTGCCGGGAGCCGTACCGTTCCGGCACATCGCGCCAGGCCGATCCGGTCCCCGGTTTCCACGCGATCCCGTTCAGCACCACCCGGTCGTCCGAACGAGGCCGTCCCGCGACCCCCGAACTCGGCGGTAACCGCGACAACACCGCCCACTCGGCAACCGAAAACTCATGACGACGCACCATGACAAGCACGGCCCCTCATGCCATGGAGACTTCTGCAGACGGTTCCCGGCGCCGCAGCGGGCGGCCGGGCATGCGGCTTCACGAGGCGGCGCGCTCTGTGCCGGTGTCGGCGGTGGCCGGGAGGTCTGCCTACAACCAGGCAGAGAGCGGGCGGCTCGACGGGCGAATCGTCGCCGTTACGGACGCCGCGCCTTCTTCGAGGAGGGCAACCGCGCCAGCAGCCGGGTAGGGCCACGGGTTCACGGCCATGGCCGGCTCGGGATGACGCGGCACCACGGGCGGCCGTGTGACGGCCAGGGCCGTCATGTCGTCCAGGGCGTGTCGAGGAGGCTCGGCCGGCCGTGCACGGTAGCGCCCTTGCCTCACCGGCCGGGCACTACGGCGAGCGCCTTCGCCACGTCGGCCGCCCAGCTCTCCACGGCGTCGAAGTCGCGGAAGTCCCCGCCCTGCCCGTTGCGCAGGATCATACGAGCCATCCAGCCCTGCGCGCCCTCCTGCAGGCAGCCCCCGAAGGTGACGTGTCCGTAGGCGTCCAGCCGTGTCATGGCCCTGTGGACCCAGGGTACGGGAGGTATCTCACGCTGCGAGGCCGTGGAGTCGAGCGGGCCGCTGCTGAAGAACCACAGCGGACGCGCCGCCAGCGCCCGGCGGTGGCGGCGGACGAAGCGGCGGGCGTCCTTGTGCCATTGGCCGAGATACAGCGCGCCGCCGACCACCACGGCGTTGTACGCGGCCACGTCGGTCACCGACGCGGCGGGCAGCGCCTCGGCGTCCAGGTCCGCCTCCTGCAGCGTCCTGGCCACGCTCTCGGCGATGCGTGTCGTCGATCCGTTGGTCGTCCCGTAGGCGACCAGCACCTTGGCCGTCATGACGGTCCCTCCTTCACAGCCGGCGCAGCCAATCTTCGCCGCCTCCGTGGGCAGCCGCACTCTCGGGCTTCAACCGGGAGTCGTCGACGCGGTGGCCGAGCTGATCGACGACGGCGACGACACCGTCGATCTTCCGGGCCATGGACACGGCGGCCTCCGCCTCGCTCCGGCGCTCCAGGCGTCCCCGCAGGGTGACGACGCCCTCGGCCACGAAGACGTCGACGGCCCGGGAGGACAGCCACAGTCCGTTCTCCACCACCTCACGGATCACCTTCTCCCTGAGGGCCTCGTCGGTGCTCAGGAAGACCTTCAGCAGGTCGCGCCGGGTGACGATGCCGACCAGTCTGTCGGCCTCGTCCAGCACCGGCAGCCGGTCGACGTGCCGCCGCACCATGGTCCGGGCGGCCTCGGCGACGCTCTCGTCGGCGCGCACGGTGACCGGCGAGGGGGTCATCAGGCCGCCCGCGGTACGGGCCCGGGCCTTGGCCGCGTACCGCCGGGCGGCGGGCGTCAGGGAAGGGAACCGGAACCTGCGGGCCGGTTCGTAGGGAAGGGGGGCCTTCGCCTGGTGGGCCATCAGGTCCGACTCGGAGACGACGCCGATGACGTGCGCCTCCTCGTCGACCACGGGCAGTCCGCCGATCCGGTGTTCGGCGAGCAGCCGGGCGACCTCCTTGAACGGGGTGTCGTACCCGGCCCGGACGACGTCGGCGGTCATGACCGCACCGACCTTGGTCTGCTTCATTGCGGTTCCTCCTGGACGTGAGCGGTGCCGAGACGGGTCATCGCCGGTTCGGCGCCGGCCGTGTCCGCACGTCGAGCACGGTGACCCCGGCCGGGAACGGCGGGGACGGGACGGAAGTCGCCTCAGCGAGGACGCCACCCTGGGCGGGTCCTGCTGACGGCGGAGGCGACGGACGGGTCCGGGACCAGGACCGCGATCCGCCGATCATGGGTCGGGCACGACGACGACGGGGCACTGGCCGTGGTGCAGGACCTGGTGGGCGACGCGCCCCAGATGGGGACCGAGGTGTTTCGGACGGCGGCGGCCGATCACCAGCAGGCCGGCCTCCTGGGAAGCGGCAAGCAGCATCCTTCCTGCCGAACCCTCGACGGTCCGCCGTCGCAGCTCAAGGTCCGGTGGGGCGTCGGCGAGTGCGGCGCGCAGCTGGCCGGCGGCGCGTTCCGCGTGCATCCGCTCCGGGTCACCCGCGAGCAGCGGGTGGTCGGCCGTCCGGTGAGAGGGGCAGCGCCAGGCCCGTACGGCGGTCAGCGGGACCTGGCGCCGTTGTGCCTCCTCGTAGGCGAAGCGCAGCGCGGCCGTCGGAGTCTCGGTCACCCCGACGACGACGCCGGTGTGTCGCGCGTCAGGGTTCCGGTCGCCGCGGGCCACGACGACCGGACAATGCGCGCGGGTGGCCACGCTGAGGCTGACGGACCCCAGCAGGGCGTCGGCGACGGCGCCGCGCCCGCGGGTGCCGACGACCACGGCGAAGGCGGAGCGGCTCTCGTGGATCAGGACGTACTCCGGTTCCTCCACGGTCACCTCGGTGGTGACGGAGAGGCCCGCCCGGCGTCGCACCGCCCGCAGCGTGGCGACGCGGAGGATGTCCTCGCCGCTCACTCCTCCGGGCAGCTCGCGGACGTCCCGGGCGAGTGCGGGCCCTTCGTGGCGTTCCCGGAGGCAGGCGTGGACGAGCCGCAGGGGCAGACCGTGCAGGGCGGCCTCGTCGGCCGCCCGGTCGACGGCCCGCAGACTCTGCTCGGAGCCGTCGACGCCGACGACCAGAGGCGGGTGCGGGTTCATCCCTCCCGTCCTTCGGCGCCGAGGTCGAAGACGATGCGGGCCTTGACCTCGCCGCGCAGGACCTCGTCGACGGCCTCGTTGACCGCGGTGAGCGGCCGGGTCTCGCGGACGACCCGGGTACGGCCGGCGGCGTGCAGCCGGAAGACCTCGGCGAGGTCCTGCCGGGTGCCGACGATGGAGCCGATCACCGAGGTCCCGTTGAGCACGGTGTCGAAGATCGGGATCTCGAGCGTGCCGTGCGCCGGCAGGGCCACCATGACCAGCTTGCCGCCGCGCCGCAGGCCGGAGTTGACGGCCGCGAAGGCGGCCGGGTCCACGGCGAGGGCGAGGGCCGCGTGGGCGCCGCCGTGCCGTTTCAGCTCGGCGGCGACGTCCTGGGCGCGGGCGTCGATGACGATGTCGGCGCCCAGTTCCCGGGCCAGTTCGAGCTTGTCGTCGGTGACGTCGATCGCGGCGACGGTGGCGCCGGCGATCTTCGCGTACTGGACGGCGAGGTGGCCCAGTCCGCCCACGCCGGAGACCGCGACGAGCTGGGCGGGACCGACGCCCGCGACCTTGAGCGCCTTGTAGGTGGTGACGCCCGCGCAGGTCAGCGGGGCGGCGTCGAGGGCGCTGACGCCGTCGGGCACGGCCTGGGCGAAGTCCGCCCGGGCCAGCATCTTCTCGGCGTATCCGCCGTCGCAGCCGTAGCCGGTGTTGACCTGGCTCGCGCAGAGGGTCTCCCAGCCGGACAGGCAGTGCTCGCACCGCCCGCAGGCGCTGCCCAGCCAGGGGACGGCCACCCGCTCCCCGACGGACAGGTGGGTCACGCCCTCGCCGAGCCTCTCGACGATGCCGACGCCCTCGTGACCCGGGACGAACGGCGGAACCGGCTTGACCGGCCAGTCGCCGTGCGCGGCGTGGATGTCGGTGTGGCACAGTCCGGACGCCTCGAGGCGGACGCGGACCTGTCCGGGACCCGGCTCGGGGTCCGGGCGCTCCTCGATGACGAGCGGCGCCCCGAACTCCCTGACCACTGCTGCCTTCATGGTTCTCTCTCCTTCCGGCCGGCCGCGTCAGTCGTGGGGGACGACGGCGACGGGCGCGGTGGCGTGGTGCATGACCGCCTGGGCGACGGATCCGATGTGCGTGCCGAGCGGGCCGCGGCGGGTCCGGCGGCCGACGACGACCAGCGAGGCCTGGCCGGAGGCGTCGATCAGGTGCTCGGCGGGACCGCCCTGGCGGGACGCCTCGACGACCTCGACGTCCGGGTACTTCTCGCGCCAGGGCCGGAGCGTCTCGGTGAGCGCGGCGGCCTGGTCCCGGGCGATCTCCTCGAAGGGCTCGATGCCGGGAGCGGCGCTGTACAGGTAGTAGGGCGCCAGGTTCCAGCCCTGGACGACGACGAGCGGGGCCGTGCGGCGCAGCGCCTCCTCGAAGGCGAAGGCGATCAGCTTCCCGTCGGGGGCGCCGGTGTCCAGTCCGAGGACGACGGGCCGGAAGCCGGTGGTCTCGGACGGCGCGCCCGTGACGTCCGCGAGGTGCTCGTCGGCGGCCTTCTCCCCCGCCCGGACCAGGACCACGGGCGTCCCGGTACGGCCGGCCACGGAGCGGCCGACGGATCCGACGAGGAAGCCGGCGAGGCCGCCGAGCGCCCGGGAGCCGAGGACCAGCAGTTCCGCGTCGCGGGCTGCCTCGAGGAGCACGTCGGCCGCGGCGCCGCCCGGCTGCTCGGTGTCCACGTCGACGCCGGGGTGCCTGGTCCTCAGCTCCTGGGCGGTCTCCTGGGGAAGGCGTTCGGCCCAGTGGCGGTGGGCCTCGAGCGCCTGGCGCAGGGACTCGCCCATCGGCTCGGGCACCGGCTGCCGGACGTGGACCAGCTTCACCGCCGCGCCGCGCAGCGCGGCCTCACGTGCCGCCCAGTCCGCGGCGGCGCGGCTCTCGGCGGAGCCGTCGAATCCTACGACGATCGTTCCGGGCGTGGAGTCCATGATGTGCTGGTGCACGGCCATGACGGGTTTCCCTTCCGGGGAGGTGGTCCGGTCGTTCCTGACACCCCTCACTCTCCCGCCCGTCCACGCGCCGCACCGGGTGCCTGATGGGTCACCGCACGGGACCGAACGTCCCTCGCCCGTCGGGACGTTCGGCCACCGGGTCCCGGACGGGAGGCGGCCGCGGCCGGACGACACCGCCCCGCCACGGGCGGGACCGTGGCGGGGCGGTGAGGTGGTGACGGGGGCCGGTCGGGGATGGCGGGAAGGGGCGGCTCCCCGGCGTCGGATGACCGGGTGCGGGTCACTCGTGCGGGACGACCGCCACCGGAGCGGTGGCGTGGTGGAGCAGCGCCTGGGCGACCGGGCCGATGTGCGCGCCGACCGCGGACCGGCGGACGCGCCGGCCCACGACCACCAGGGCGGCGTCGCGGGAGGCGTCGACCAGGTGGGCGCCGGCTCCGCCCACGACGGCCTGGCTCTCCACCTGCACGGCGGGGTACTTCTCCCGCCACGGGGCCAGGACCTCGGACAGTTCGCGCGGTACCCGCGCGGCCATGTCGTCCCGCACCTCGGGCAGCAGGTCGCCGCCGTAGTGGTACGGCGGAAGGGTCCAGCCGTGGACGACCCGCAGGGTGGCGGCGCTCCGCGAAGCCGCTTCGAACGCGAACCCGATCACCGCGCCGCTGGGTTTCCGCAGGTCGAGCCCCAGCACGATGTCGCGGCGGACGGTGTCGCCGTCACCGCCGGCCGCCCGCCGCCCCTCCCCGGTGTGCGCTCCGGGGCGCACCAGGACCACCGGCCGTTCGCCGGCGGCCAGGACCGCCAGCGAGACCGACCCGAGCAGGAAGCCCGCGACCCGGCCGAGACCACGGGAGCCGAGCACGAGGAGCTCGGCGTCCCGCCCGGCCTCCAGCAGCGCCGTGACGGGCTCACCGGCCAGCTCGTCCGCGTCGATCCGCAGGCCGGGGTGGCGCTCGGCGAGGTGGGCCCGCGCCTCGTCCAGGAGGCTGCGGGCGTACTCGCGACGCACCTCGGCCGACGGCACCGGCACGCCCGTCCCGGTCGCCGGCGCGAACACGGGGGTCTGCCAGACCGAGGCGTTCACCAGGCGCAGGGGCAGGTCGCGCGACAGCGCTTCGCGGGCGGCCCAGTCGGCGGCGGCCACGCTCTGCGGGGATCCGTCCAGGCCGACGGTGATGGGGCGGGTCATGAGGAACCTCCTTCGGGTTCCTCCAGTCTTCGTCCGCCCGCGCGCCGGAGGCAGAGACCACTGGTCCCCCGCGCTTCGGCCGCTGGTCCCCCGCCGGGGGCCGAGGGTCCCTGCCCCGTTCAGTCGCCCTGCTGCCGCAGGCGGTCCTTGGCCTGGGTGGCGATGACGGCCGCCTGGATCCGCCTCTCGACACCGAGCT
>NZ_LWCC02000005.1:4415031-4482834 GCF_001642695.1 Streptomyces chilikensis | reverse complement strand
CCGCACCGTGCCGCGTCCCGCACCGTGCCGCGTCCCGCGTCCCGCACCGTGCCGGGTCCCGGAGCGAGGGCCCGGCACGTCCCCGTCAGCGCACCACGCCCAGCGACAGGGCGAACCTCCCCCCACGGTCCGTCCACCAGCGGGTGACCTCCATCCCCACCGCGGCCAGCTCCGACCGGACGCCCTCGGCACGGAACTTCGCCGAGATCTCCGTCCGCAGCTCCTCCCCGTCGGCGAGGTCGACGACCAGGTCCACCCCGGGGATCTTCACCGTCTGCGCCCCGCGCGACCGCAGCCGCATCTCGACCCACTCCGGCCCGGCGTCCCACACCGCGACGTGGTCGAACAGCTCCGGCCGGAAGTCGGCGGACAGCTCACGGTTCACCACCCGCAGCACGTTGCGGTTGAACTCCGCCGTGACGCCCTGCGCGTCGTCGTACGCCCGGACCAGCACCCGTTCGTCCTTCACCAGGTCGGTGCCCAGCAGCAGCGCGTCACCGGGCGACAGCAGCTCCCGCACCGACGACAGGAACCGCGCCCGCTCCCCGGGCTCCAGGTTGCCGATGGTCCCGCCGAGGAAGGCCACCAGCCGGGGCCCCGGCCCCCGGGGCAGCTCCAGCCGCCCGGTGAAGTCCGCCACCACGGCGTGCACGTCCAGCCCCGGCCGCCGCTCCGACAGCTCCCGGCCCGCCCCCCGCAGCGCGCTCTCGCTCACGTCCACCGGTACGTACAGGGCGAGTTCCGGCATCGCCTCCAGCAGATGCCGGGTCTTCTCCGAGGAGCCCGAACCGAATTCGACCAGCGTCCGGGCGCCGCTGACCCGGGCGATCTCGCCGGAGCGGTCGGTGAGGATCTCCCGCTCCGCGCGCGTCGGGTAGTACTCGGGCAGCCCGGTGATCCTCTCGAAGAGCTCGCTGCCCCGCGCGTCGTAGAACCACCGCGGCGGCAGCGACCGCGGCCGGCTCCCCAGCCCGGCCAGGACGTCGGCGGCCAGCGCCGCCCGGGCGGCGTCCTCGGGCAGGGTGCGGGTGATGCGGAACGGACTCACGGGCGTTGCTCCTTCATCGGCGCTGACTCAGGACGTCCCCCTCGGCGACGGCCACGGGCGGCCCGCGGTCGTCGTCCCCCCGGCCGTCCGCGGGGTCCTCGTCCGCGGGGTCCTCCAAGGGGGTCAGCAGCACATCGGCGCGGGTCGCCGCGAGCAGCGTCCGGTCCGGCACCTCCCGCCAGTGCGGACCGTCGTCGTACGGTTCGGACGCCACCACCGTGCGCCGGCCCGGCTCCGCCAGGTACCACAGGGTGTCGCCCCACGCCGTGGCCGTGATCACCTCGCCGTCGGTGAGCAGCAGGTTGAGGCGCGAGCCGGGCGCGGCCCCGGACACCTCCCGCACCGCCCCGGCCAGAGCCTGCCCGGCCTCCTCCCCGGCCCGCAGCCGGTGCAGCACCAGCGCCCAGACGAACGCCGAGTCCGTGCGCGCCTCCAGCTCCAGCAGCCGCGCGGGCGGCAGCGCCGCCGCCGACGGGGCCATCGAGGCGGGCCAGCCGGTGACCGCTCCGTTGTGGCTGAACAGCCACCGCCCGGACGCGAAGGGCGCGGCGGCGGCCTCCCCGTCGGCGCCCGCCCCGGTGGCGTCGCGCACGGCCGCCAGCACGGCGCCCGAGCGCACCACCCGCGTCAGGTCGGCGAAGGAGGGATCCGCCCACACGGGCCCGGCCCTGCGGTAGCGGGCCGGCACCGGGTCGCCCGGCGCGTACCAGCCCACCCCGAAGCCGTCGGCGTTCACCGTCCCGTGCCGCTGCGCGCGGGGCGCCCAGGACTGACGGAAGAGGCTGTACGGGGGAGCGACCAGCAGCTCCCGCAGGGGCGACTCCGGCCCCAGACAGGCGAGGTGGCGGCACATCAGCCCGCGCCCCCGCCCGGCGCGCCGTCCGCCCGCCCCACCCGGCCGGCCCGCTCCGGCAGCGCCGAACGCGCCGTGCGGAAGCCGGAGAAGATCTGCCGGCGCACCGGCAGGTCCCAGTTGCGGAAGGTCCCCCGGCAGGCCACCGGGTCCACGGCGAAGGAGCCGCCGCGCAGCACCTTGTACCCGTGGCCGAAGAACACCTCGGAGTACTCCCGGTAGGGGAAGGCGACGAACCCCGGGTAGGGCAGGAAGTCGCTCGACGTCCACTCCCACACGTCACCGATCAGCTGGCCCACGCCCAGCGGCGAACGCCCCGCCGGGAAGCTGCCCGCGGGCGCCGGCCGCAGGTGCCGCTGCCCCAGGTTGGCGCGCTCCTCGGCGGGGTCCTCGTCGCCCCACGGATAACGCCGGGACCGGCCGGTCGCCGGATCGTGGCGGGCCGCCTTCTCCCACTCGGCCTCGGTCGGCAGCCGCCGCCCCGCCCACCGGGCGTACGCGTCCGCCTCGTACCAGTTCACGTGCAGCACGGGCTCGTCGGGCGGAACGGGCTCGGTCCGCCCGAAGCGCCGCCGCAGCCACTGCCCGCCCTCGCGCCGCCAGTACGAGGGCGCCTCCACGCCCCGCTCCCGCAGGTGGGCGAACCCCTCCGGACGCCACCAGCGGGGCTCGTGGTAACCGCCGTCCTCCATGAACGCCAGGAAGGCGGCGTTGGTGACCGGAGCGGTGTCCAGGAAGAACGGCGCGACCTCCACCAGGTGCGCCGGACGCTCGTTGTCCAGCGCCCACGGCTCGTCGGAGGTGCCCATCACGAACGGGCCGCCGGGGACCAGGACCTCGGCCGGCCCGCCGTGGACGGGAGGGGGCGCCGGATCGGGCGCGGTGAGCACGGCGGGACCGCGGCGGAGCTGGTGGGTGATCAGCATCGTCTCGTCGTGCTGCTGCTCGTGCTGCGCGACCATGCCGAAGACGAAGCCGGTCGCGGTGAACCGGGAGCCGTCGAAGGAGGTCTCCTCCAGCAGGCCGAGGACGCGGCCGCGGACCTCGGCCGCGTAGCGCCGGGCCTCTCCGGGCGGCAGCAGCGGCAGCGAGGGGCGTTCCGCGCGGGGGTGCTCGAAGGCGTCGTACAGGCCGTCGATCTCCGGCCGCAGGGCCTCCTGCCCGCCCACCGCCCGCAGCAGCCACTGTTCCTCCTGGTTGCCGACGTGGGCCAGGTCCCAGACCAGCGGCGACATCAACGGCGAGTGCTGGGCGGTGAGTTCGTGGTCGTCCACGCAGGAGGTCAGCGACGCGGTGCGCTCCCGGGCCGCGGACAGCGCGGCCAGGGCCCGCTCCCTGAACGTCTCCGGGGAGCCCGCGGCTCCCCGGCCGGACGGATCCGTCATGACGGAGGCTCCTTCCCCTGCCGCAGGGCGTCCAGGAGGTCGTCGGCCGGGCACCGGCCCCGGGAGACGTACCGGTCCGCGAACTCCCCGACCGCGTCCACCACCGCCGTGCCGGCGCCCAGCCGGGGCAGGGCGTCCAGCGCGGCCGCGAAGCAGACGGCGGCGGCCTCCCGCAGCTCGGGATCGGCCAGAGCGTGCCGGGCGGCGCCGGTCCACAGCGGGTTGTGCGGGGCGGGCAGCGGCCGGCACCGCTCGGCGAGCGGCTTGACCGCGCGGTAGGCGGTCTCGGTCGCCGCCAGGTCGTCGAAGAGCGCCGCCGTGACCGCCAGCGGCACGATCCAGCCGTCCTCACCGGGCTGCGAGTCGAGCATCCGCAACTCCAGGAACCCCCGGGGCCGCACCGGCGGGAACAGGGTGGTCAAGTGGTACTCCAGGTCCTCCAGCCGGGGCCCGGACCCGCCGGCCGCGCCCCGGCGCAGCCAGTCGCGGAAGGTCGTCCCCTCCGGCACCTCCCACGGGCCGACGGTCCGCCGCCGGCACATCAGCGGGGCGTCCAGCGCCCGCCGTGTCCAGGCCGCCCGGGGCTCCGCCTCCAGCGGGGGAGCGCCCGCCCGCTCCGCGCCGATCTCCGCCCACCGCAGCTGCCGGGTGGAACGCCAGCCGGTGGGGCGGCCCTCCGCGGCGGGGGAGTGGGCGAAGGCCGCCAGCAGCACCGCGCCCAGCAGGTGCGAGAGCTGCCAGCGCCGCACGTGGCCCATGGGGCCCGGCTCCTCGTGGCCGGCGTCCAGATTGACCTGCACGGAGGACGAGGTGCACATCATGATCCGCCCGGCCGGGCCCGCCCGGTCCAGGCTGCGTTCCATGGCGTCGTACCGGGGCTCGCGCAGGAACCGCCGCGGCGCCTGCCAGGGGTCCAGGCCCATGCCGGCCAGGGTCAGGCCGTGCGGGCGCAGCGCCGAGCGCACCACCGCCAGGTCGGCGCGCATCGTCTCCACGCACGCGGTCAGCGAGGCGGCGGGCCGGGAGCTCAGCTCCACCTGGCCGCCGGGTTCCGCGGTGAGCAGGGCGTCCACCGGCAGACCGGGCAGCGAGGCGTGCGCCGCCTCCAGACGCTCGGGGGTGACGGTGGTGCGGGGATCGTCCAGGTCGTGGACCAGCCACTCCAGCTCCACACCGAGCAGACGGGGCGGCCCGGTCCTGAAACAGGTGCCGTGGACCAGCGCCTCCGCGCCGGCCTCGGACAGCACCTCTCCGGGCCGCGCCGCCGCCGTGCCTATCGCCTCGGGCATACCGGGGTTCTCCCTCCCGCGAGAGTCGACACCGCTGGGTCCCACCCAAGACCCTGACACGGGAGGACACAAGGGCGCACCTCGGGAGCCAGGGGGGCGAGACGGGGCGTTTGCGGCTCTCGATCCAATAACAGCAACAAGCGGCGCGCAGCGGGAGGACCCCGCCCGGTCACCGCGGTGATGCGGCGGCCGCGCGGTGGGGGACGGCCGGAGGGCCGGGCCCCGGGACCTCCCCGGTACGGCCCGGCCCTCCGCGGCGGGTGACGTCAGCCCGCGGCCCTCCGCACGAGCGCGGTGAGCCGCTCCGCGACGTCGTCGGTGATCTCCGTCAGGGCGTACGCGCTCGGCCAGAAGGCGCCCTCGTCCAGCGCGGCGACGTCGCTGAAGCCGAACTCGGAGTAGCGCGTGCCGAACTTCCCCGCGCACTTGAAGAAGCAGAGGACCTTGCCGTCCTTGGAGTACGCCGGCATCCCGTACCAGAGCCGGGGCGTGAGCCCGGGCGCCGCGGCCCTGACGATCTCGTGGACCCGTGCGGCGAGGAGGCGGTCGCCCTCGGCCATCTCCGCGATCTTCTCCAGGACCTCGGCCTCCGGGTCGGCCTTGGGGCCGCCGCGCCGCGAGCTCCTGCGCACCTCCTTGGCGCGCTCCTTCATCGCGGCGCGCTCCTGCGCGGTGAACCCCTCCCGCGCCTCGTCGAGCGTGCCTGCCGTCCGCGTGTCCCCCATCGTGGACCCTCCCTCTCGCGCTGCCTCGCCGGAACCGCCCGGCGAACCGGGCCGGCGTCCTGCCTGTGCTCCACACGCTAGGCCCGCGGGGGCCGGTGACGCTTCTCGAAAACTGACGGACCCGGCCGCGGCCGTCAGCCGGCCTCCCGCACGCGGATCAGGTTCCCCGCGGGATCGCGGAAGGCGCAGTCCCGGATGCCGTACGGCTGGTCCGTCGGCTCCTGCACCACCTCCGCGCCGCCGGCGCGCACCTTCTCGAACATGGCGTCCAGCCGTGGCGTGGCCAGGAGGATCCAGCCGAAGGTGCCCTTCGCCATCATCTCGGCGATGGTGCGCCGCTCGGCGTCGGTGACTCCCGGGTCTGCACCGGGCGGGGCGAGCAGGATGGAGGTGTCCGGCCGGCCGGCCGGACCGACGGTGATCCAGCGCGTCCTTCCCTCTCCGACGTCGCCGCGGACCTCGAATCCGAGGAGGTCGCGGTAGAAGGCCAGGGAGGCCTCCGGGTCGTCGTGGGGGAGGGAGACGGTGTTGATCGTGAGGTCCATGCCGTCACGGTAGAGCGCCCCGGACGGCGCCGTCCGGACATCGCGGATCATGGTCCGGGCGCACGGGCGGCTCCTTCGGGGTGCCGTCGGCGCCACCGGTCGCCGGCGCCGCCGAGCGGGGCGGTGAGAGTGCCCCGCCCGTCCCCCCGGCGGCCGTCGAAGGAGCGGGTCAGGAGGGCAGTTCGGGGAAGGAGGGCGCGCCGTGGGGCCGCCCGCCGCCCTGGGTGGGGATGCCGTTCTGCGTCGGGACGCCGCCCTGCGGGTGCCAGGCGGGGGCGGGGCCGCTCGACGGCGGAGGGCCGAGCAGCGGCGTCAGGCTGCGGTGTATGCGTTCGGCCTCTCCCCGCACCTGGACGGGGATGTCGCCGCGCTCGGCGACGAGGCGGTTGTAGATGGGCGTTTCCTGGAACACGGGTCTGCTTTCGTGGACGGCCGGGGGCCGGAAGCCGGGCATGTGGTGGTGGCCGAGTCGGTTCACCGGCTCGGCCTGACGTCCCGCGCACCTGCGCGGGGCGCCGTCCTGGGGGGTGGGGCCAGCCTAGGCCGTAGCCGATCTTATGGGGGCGTGATCCTACCGATGCGACCGCACGGGGCGGCCGACAGGCCTGTGACCAGGCTCACCGGCCCGCCGTGGGATGCGTCACCACCGGACGGAACCGGCATTCCCCCTCGGCGGCGTCGCCGCCCGGTACCGGTGGCCGCAGTGCCCGGGCGGGGCGTGAACGGGGCGAGGTGCACAAGGGTCCGCCCGGTGCAGGTGTCCGGCCGCGCGGCCCTCGCGGCCGCCGGCCCGGTTCCGGCGGCGCACATCCGCCGGGCCGACGACCGATGAGTTCTCCCCGCATCGGCGGTCGTGGTCGGCGAACGGTCCGGACAACCCGAACTCGACGACAGGAGACGCCTGATGACCGCACCGGTGAAGGGCCCCGCCAGCTACTTCCCCTCCATCGAGAAGAAGTACGGCCGGCCGATCGCGGAGTGGAAGGACCTGATCCGCGCCTCGCCGCTGACCAGGCACATGGAGCTGGTCGCCTGGCTCAAGGGCGAGCACGGCCTGGGACACGGCCACGCCAACGCCCTCGTCGCCCACACCCTCGCCGAGAAGGCGTGACGCCCACAGGCCCCGAGCTCCGCGGGACGCGGGCCCCGGCCCGGCGGCGGTGACCCCGCGGGGCAGCGGCCCGGGCCCGGAGCGAGCCGGCGCCGCCCCGCCCGGCCGCGGTCACCGGAGGACCGGAGGACCGGCGGGGCGGCGGAAAGCGGTTGCGGACGGGCCCGCGGGGAGGGCAGGGTGCCCTACCGATACGCCGAACCCTTCGAGTCAGGAGCCGCAGTGCGACCTTCCGGCACGGCCGAACCGGGAAGCGCCGGGATCGAGGAGATCACCGTCTCGGAACGGGGCGCGGGACCGTACGGCCTGACCCACGGCCCCGACGGCGCCGTCTGGTTCACCTTGGTGCACAGCGGCGGCATCGGCCGGCTCGGTGCCGGCGGCGAGGTCACGGAGTACCCGCTGGCCGCCGGCTGCGCGCCCATGGTCATCACGACGGGACCGGACGGGGCCCTGTGGTTCACCCGGAACCGGGACCACCGGATCGGCCGCATCACGGTCGACGGCACGGCGACCTCCTTCTCCGTGCCCACCCCGGCCGGCGCGCCCTACGGCATCGCCGCCGGCCCCGACGGCGCGCTGTGGTGCACGCTGATGAACGCGGACCGCATCGGCCGGATCACCGCGGACGGCGGGACCACCGAGTTCCCCCTCCCCGTCCGGGGCGGTTTCCCCGGAGCGATCGCGGCCGGTCCCGACGGGGCGCTGTGGTTCACCCTCAACCAGGCCGACGCCGTGGGGCGGATCACCGTCGACGGGAACGTCACCGTCCACCCGCTGCCCACGCCCGGCGCGGCGCCGGTCGGCATCGCGAGTGACGGGACGGCGCTGTGGTTCACCGAGATCGGGGCGGGACGGATCGGCCGGATCACCCCCGACGGCGCGATCGAGGAGTTCCCGCTGCCCGACCCCGCCTGCCGCCCGCACGCCGTGGCCGCCGCCTCGGCGGGGGAGTGCTGGTTCACCGAGTGGGGAGGCAACCGCATCGGCCGGATCACCGCGGACGGCGAGATCTCCGAGTACGAACTCCCCACGCCCTCCTGCGAACCGCACGGGATCGGCGTGGGCCCGGACGGCGCCGTCTGGGCGGCCCTGGAAACCGGGGCCCTGGCACGGCTTCGGCCGTAGGCGCGGGCCTCCCGCGCGGCCGCCGTACCGTATTCGACCAGGACCGGACCAGGGGGAAACGGACATGGACACCGTCAGGCTGCTCGTACTCGTCGCCGCGACCGTCACCACCGGGCTGGTCGCCGGCCTGTTCTACGGCTTCTCCATCGCCGTGATGCCGGGGCTGGCGCGGACCGGCGACCGGACGCTGGTGGACGCGATGCGGCGGATCAACGCGGCCATCCTGAACGGGTGGTTCCTGCTCGGATACGTCGGAGCGCTCCTGTTCGACGCGCTGGCCCTCGTCCTGTTCGCCCTTCACGAGCCGTCGCGCGCCGCCGTCGGGCCGGTCGCCGCGTCCACGGCCCTGTACCTGGCCGCGGTGGTGCTCACCGCCCGCGTCAACATCCCGCTCAACGACGCGCTGGAGGAGGCCGGCTCGCCGGACGCGCCCACCGGACCCGCCGCCGCGCGACGGGACTTCGAGCGTCCCTGGGTCCGCGCCAACCACTGGCGCACGCTCCTCTGCACGGCCGCGCTGGCGGCGCTCTGCTGGGCCCTGGCGGCGCACGGCGCCGCGGCGTGAACCCGCACCCCCGCCCGGACGGGCCGTGGTGGTCCCCGGAGCAGCCCTCGGTGGCCCGCGGCGGACATCGTGGCGACGGAGGGTGTGACGCGCGTCACCTAGCGTGACCGCTGAGCGGTCGGTGGCGTCCGCCATGTGGATGCCGTCGGCGGGTTCTCCGTGCCTGCTGGGACAATGGAGGCGCAAGAACGGTTCTGCGCGTCGCGTGCGTGGGGTACTCCTAGGTCTCAGGCGGTGCCCGTGCGGCGTCCTCAAGGGCGAGGGGAACCTCTGGCGCCCCCGGGACGGGGCGCACGGCATCATTCCGACCACGGAAGGTCACGGGCTGCATATGCGCGTCATCGAGTCGCTGTACGCGGAGATTCTCCGTCGCAACCAGGGCGAGAACGAGTTCCACCAGGCTGTGCGCGAGGTTCTGGACACCCTCGGCCCGGTGCTCGAGCGGCGGCCCGAGCTGATCGAGGCCCGCATCATCGAGCGGATGGCCGAGCCCGAGCGACAGCTCATCTTCCGTGTGCCGTGGTCGGACGACGCCGGTGAGATCCACGTGAACCGCGGCTTCCGCGTCGAGTTCAGCAGCGTGCTCGGCCCCTACAAGGGCGGTCTGCGCTTCCACCCGTCGGTGAACCTCGGCATCGTGAAGTTCCTCGGCTTCGAGCAGATCTTCAAGAATGCCCTCACCGGCATGCCCATCGGCGGCGGCAAGGGCGGCTCGGACTTCGACCCGAAGGGCCGCTCCGACGCCGAGATCATGCGGTTCTGCCAGTCCTTCATGACCGAGCTCCACCGCCACCTCGGCGAGTACACCGACGTCCCCGCCGGTGACATCGGCGTCGGCGGCCGCGAGATCGGCTACCTGTTCGGCCAGTACAAGCGCATCACCAACCGCTACGAGTCCGGTGTCCTCACCGGCAAGGGCCTCGGCTGGGGCGGCGCCCAGGCGCGGACCGAGGCGACCGGCTACGGCTGCGTCCTGTTCACCCAGGAGATGCTCCGCAGCCGCGGCGGCTCCCTCGACGGGCAGCGCGTCGCGGTCTCCGGCTCCGGCAACGTCGCGATCTACGCGATCGAGAAGGCCCACCAGCTCGGCGCGACCGTGGTCACCTGTTCCGACTCCGGCGGCTACGTCGTCGACGAGAAGGGCATCGACCTCGACCTCCTCAAGGAGATCAAGGAGGTCCGCCGCGGCCGTGTCTCCGAGTACGCCGAGGCGCGTGGCGACAGCGCCGTCTACGTCCCGGGCGCCGGTCTGTGGAGCGTGCCGGTGGACGTCGCCCTCCCCTGCGCGACCCAGAACGAGCTGCACGAGGCCGACGCCGTCGCCCTGGTGCGCAACGGCGTGAAGGCGGTCGCCGAGGGTGCCAACATGCCCACCACGCCCGAGGCGGTCCGCGTCTTCCAGGAGGCCGGCGTCGCCTTCGGCCCGGGCAAGGCGGCCAACGCCGGCGGCGTGGCCACCAGCGCCCTGGAGATGCAGCAGAACGCCTCGCGCGACTCCTGGACCTTCGCCCACACCGAGGAGCGGCTGGCGGAGATCATGCGCCACATCCACGACTCCTGCCACACCACCGCCGAGCGCTACGGCAGCCCCGGCAACTACGTGGTCGGCGCCAACATCGCCGGTTTCGAGCTGGTCGCCGACGCGATGCTCGCGCAGGGCCTCATCTGACCCACCGGCCGCCCGCCGGGCGCACCGGGGCCCGGTACCGCCGTCACGCAGGGGACGCGGCACCGGGCCCTCCGGCGTTCGTGCCCGGCCCGGCCCGACGGCCCGCCCCCTCCCGGGCCCGGCAGGCGTCCGCCCGGGCCGCCGCCCGGCCGGGGAAAACCGGTGGGGGACCGGGACGCTCCGCGGCTACCGTGCGGTCCCGGGGCGGGAACCGTTCCGCCCGGAGGGAGGGACGGCACACCCGATGAGTGCCCGACTGCGGGGAATCGCCCGCGAGAACGAGGAGATCGTGGCCGCCGGCCGGTACCGCGCGGGCGACGGCCGCACGGTCGACATCGCGGAAGCGGTGCGCGCCGCCCGGGAGGGAACCCGGACGGCCGGGCCGGACCCGGTGCCCGTACCGGCCGCGGCGGCGGTGACGACCCTCGTCGAGGTCACCCCCGAGAGCAGCCTGGAGGCCGCGCACCGGCTCGCCCGCGGCGGCGGCGACCCGGTGGCCGTCCTGAACTTCGCTTCGGCCCGCAATCCCGGCGGCGGCTACCTCAACGGCGCGCAGGCGCAGGAGGAGGCGCTGTGCCGTGGTTCGGCCCTGTACACGTGCCTGCTGCGGGCGCCCGAGTACTACCGGCACCACCGCACCGACCGCAGCCCGTTCTACTCGGACCGCGTCATCCACTCCCCGGCGGTCCCCGTCTTCCGTGACGACCGTGGCCGCCTGCTCGACGAGCCGTATCCGGCCGGCTTCCTCACGGCCGCCGCGCCCAACGCCGGAGTGATCGCCCGCACCGCCCCCGACCGGATCGCCGGGATCCCCGCCGTCCTCGCCTCCCGGGCCGAACGGGTGCTGGAGACGGCGGCCGCACACGGCTACCGGCGGCTGGTCCTCGGCGCCTGGGGCTGCGGCGTCTTCAGGAACGACCCGGCCCAGGTGGCCGGAGCGTTCCGTGTCCTGCTGGCGCCCGGCGGGCGGTTCGACGGACGGTTCGGGCACGTCGTCTTCGGCGTCCTCGACCGCACCCGGGACGCCGCCACCCGCACCGCCTTCGCGGTAACCTTCCGCGACCTCACCGGAAAGGACAGGACGACCGCATGAGCGACGGCCGGCCCCTCGACTCCCTCGACGTCAGCGCCCTGGCGATCAACGTCACCGTCCCGGAGCCGCTCCGCTGGACGGACACCCGGCGCGGCCAGGAGTTCACCCTCTCCACGCTGAACATCCGCCTCCTCCCGGACGGCACGCTCGCCGCGAAGGCCTACGGCCGCCCGACGGAAGGAGGCCGCGGCACGTACGTCTCGTTTCCCGTTCCGGACGACCGCCCGGAGCTCGTCGAGCTGATCGAGGCGGCCGCCACCCGCGCGGGAGCGCTCTGGGCGGCACACCGCGGCCCGTCCCGGCCCGCCCGTACGGGGGAGTAGGGAAACCGGCGGAGAGTCAGCCTCCGAAGCGCACGCTGGCGAAGGTGAAGCCCTTCGGCGCCCGCTGCCCGGGCGCCATGCGCTTGGCCGCGCCGGTGCACTTCCTGCCCGCGTAGACGGTCGCCCTGGCGGACGTGCGGTTGTTCGCGGCGCGGCCCTTCTCGGCCATGGCGAGACACTGGCCGCTGGGCGGGTTCTCCACGAAGTAGGGCGTGCCCTTCGCGCCGATCCAGTGGAACTGCCCCTTCGCGGCGGCGGGGGCGGCGGAAGCGGCGGACGACAGACCCGTGACCAGGGCCAGCCCGCAGAGCAGGGCGATACCGGAACGGCGCATGTGTGTAAGTGATCGCATGCCGGGTGGAACGATCACGGCGGTCATCGGTCACGCCCGGGTGGGCCGTCCGGGGCACCCCGGCGAGCACCGTCCGGCATCCTGCACACCCCCGGCCACGGCCCCGCCCCCGACGTCGTCGCGGACTCCTGGCCGCCCGGCGGCAGGAGGCCGCCTTCGCGGAGAGGTCCGTCGCCGGGGTCCCGCACCCCGACGCCGAGGGCCACGACACCCGGCGCGGCACGGTCCCGCTGCGCCGGGCACTCGTCCCCACGACCGAGGAGCACGCGCGGCACGGCGGGCACGCCGGCCCGGTCCGCGAACGGACCGACGGCGCGACCGGCGCCCGACGGCGGTCAGCGGACGCGGGCGGCGATGGTCCGCGCGCACGCCAGGGACTCGGCGCGGGTGGTGTCCACCTCCAGGTCGTAGCGGACCCCCCGGTGCACCGACTCCGCCTGCGAGGCGGCCATCCCCCGGACCCGGTCCCCGCGCGCGATCTCACGCCCCGCCGCGACCTCGCTCCCGCACCGGACGCCCACCCACAGCACGTCCAGGCCGTCCGCGGCCTTCCGCCACCGCTGCTGGGAGTCCGCCCCGCCGAGAAAGACGTCGTCGACGACGATCCTGGCGCCGGCCCGGGCCATCGCCACCACTCCCTCGGTCCAGGCCGCCTCCAGCGCCCTGAACTCCGGGCCGACCGTCACCTCGCCGTCCGCCCCGAGCACGATCCCGTCGTCCGACGCCCGCATCCTCGCGGGCAGCGCGTCGACGAACGAGTCGCAGCCGAACGTCAGCCACGGGTCCGGCAGCACGTCCTGCAGGCACCGGACGATGCCGGACTTCCCCGAACTGGAACCACCGTTGAGAATGATCATCCGAGTCCCCACCGGGACAGAGTAGGACCCTTCACGGCGCACCGGCACGGAGAATCGAGGGCGTGACGCCACGGGGGCGGGCCTCCGGGCAACCGGGGACGGCCGGCGGGCGTCGTACCCAGCGGCCGAACGAGGGAGGAAGGCGCATGCCGAGACCGCGACGTCGTCCGTCACGGGGTGAGTTGATCGCGAGGAACTCACTGGACCGGTTCGTGGGCCGACGCGAGCAGGTGGCGCTGTTCGCCCGGAACCTGGCGAAGGACCCGCTGTCGCCGGCGGATCCGGCGGCCTACCTCTTCCACGTGCGGGGTGTGGGCGGCGTCGGCAAGTCGACGCTGCTGCGCCAGTGGAGGGAGGCCGCCCGGCAGGCGGGAGCGGTCACCGCCGCGGTGGACGAGAACGACGTGCACGGCGTCCTGTCCGCGATGGTCGCCATGGCCCGGCAACTGGCGGAGCGGACACGGCCCTTGAAGGCCTTCGACAGGGCGGTCGAGGAGTGCCGCAGGGAGCAGGAGGCGGCCGCGCGGCCGGCCGACTTCGACGGGGCGGCCGACGAGGGCCCCTCGGTGACGAGCCGGGCGATATCCCGTGCCGTGGTCGGCGGCACCACCGCCCTCCTGCCCGGCGGCGGCGCCATCGCCGCCATGGTCGACCCGGACGCGGTGGCCGAGGGCATGGACCAGGCATGGGACCGGGTGCGCGGCCGGAGGGCGCGGGGCCGCGACGTGGAACGCGACACGGTGAGCCGGGCGTTCGTCGACGTGCTGGACGAACTGTGCGCGGAACACCCCTGGGTGGTGCTGTTCCTGGACACCTGGGAGCAGACCGGCCGCCATCTCGACGCGTGGCTGCGGACGCTGCTGCGCGACGGGTTCGGGCCCCTGCCGGTCAACGTCATGGTCGTCCTGGCGGGCCGTGACGACCTGCACCGGGACTGGAGCGGTCTCATGGCCCAGGGGCGGGACGTGCCGCTGGAGGCGTTCACCGAACCGGAGACCCGCGAACTGCTGGCCAGGAGGGGCGTCGACGAGCCGGAGACCGTCGAGGCGGTGGTGCGGCTGTCCATGGGGCTGCCCCTCCTGGCGGACATCCTCGCCCTCGCCCGGCCGGAGAGCGCGGCCGCCGTCGACGCGAACGGGGACCTCGTGGAGGCCGCCGTCGAACGGTTCGTGCGGTGGATCGCCGATCCGCTGTACCGGGAGGTGGTCCTGACCTGCGCGCTGGCGCCCCGGCTCAACGCGGACGTCTTCGCCACGGTGGTGCCCGACGAGGCACGAGGGCTGTGGGAGTGGCTCTGCGGGCAGCCGTTCGTGAGCGGGAACGGCGACTTCAAGCGGTACCACGCCGTGGTGCGCGCCGGGATGGTGCGGCGTGAGCGCACCCGCTCCCCGCAGGGCTGGACGGCGGTCCATCTGCGGCTGGCCGACGCGCACGCCGCCTGGGGAGCCGACATCGAGCGGAACCTGCCCGACGGCCGGCACCGGCAGGACGCCCGCTGGCTCTGTCACCGGCTGGACGAGATGTACCACCGGCTCTGCGCGCACCCCGGCGGTGCCCTGGCGAACGCCTTGGAAGAGGCCGTGCACTGCGCCGAGGGCGGTCCGGAAACGCTGCGGCAGTGGGGCGACGCCTTCACCCAGGCGGCGCTGGACACCAACGACGAGACCCTGGGCGCCTGGACCGGCCGGCTGCGCGACGCCACGGCGACGGGAGAGGACCCGGTCGTCGCCGCGCTGGGCGCGCTGCTCGCCCACTCCGTGCTCACCCCGCAGGCGCAGGCGCAGGCACACGTCGCGCGCGGCCGGCACCTGGAACCGGCCGGCCGGGAGGAGGAGGCGGCCGCCGCGTTCGACCGGGCCGTCGCCCTCGATCCGGAGAACGCCGGGGCCCGGTTCCACCGCGGACGCGCCCGCCTCCGGGCAGGACGCCAGGACGAGGCCGTGGACGACCTGACGGCCGCCGTCCGCCTCGACCCCCGCGACGCGCGGGCGCTGGCGCAGCGCGGCGAGGCGCACCGCCGGGCCCGGAGGTTCGACGAGGCGGTCGCCGACCTCACCGCCGCGCTCGCCCTCGACCCCCGGCAGGTCCGGGCGCTCGGTTCCCGCGGCCAGGTGCACCGGCAGGCCGGACGGCTCGACGAGGCGGTCGCCGACTTCACCGCCGCGCTGGCCATCGCTCCGGACTACGCGTGGGCGCTCGGTTCGCGGGGGCAGGCGCACCGGCAGGCCGGGCGCTACCCGCAGGCGGTGGCGGACCTGACCGCGGCGCTGAGGCTCCGGCCCGACTACGCCTGGGCTCTGGCCGAGCGGGGCAAGGCGCACCGCCTGGCGGGCCGGCCGGCCGAGGCGGTCGCCGACCTCACCGCCGCGCTCGCGTTCGTCCCCGACTACCGCTGGGCGCTCGTGGAACGCGGCAACGCCCATCTGGCGGCCGCCCGCCACGAGGCGGCGGAGGCCGACTTCACGGCGGCGCTGGACATCGACCCGGACGACCTCTGGGCTCTCGTCGGGCGAGGCCGTGCCCGGACCGCGGCACACCGCACGGCCGAGGCCCGGCGGGACTTCGACCGGGCGGCGGCCCTGGACCCCGACGGCGCGTGGCGCCACGACACGGTGGGCGGGGCGGGCGGCCCCGGCGCACCTCCCGGCGCACCGACCGCATGAGGCCGCGTGCTCCCGGAACGGCACCCGGGGAGGACCGGCGGCGCCCCGCCGCGGACGGGGCGTCCCCCCGTCCGCGGCGGGGCGCCCAGCCACCCTGAGCCCGGTGCGCCGTGCGCGTCACGCACCGGCAGGAGGAACTCCGGTGCCGGCGCCGTCCACCGCGTCCGGCCGCCCCGGGCCGGGTCCCGGCGGCGGCGCCCGGGTGCCCGCCCGCGCCGCCCTCCGCTCAGTCGGCCAGGCCGAACGCCTGCCGCATCCGCCCCAACAGCGCCGGCACGGCGGGAGCGCCGTCGCGCCACACCAGCGCGAGCAGCGCCGGGTCCGGGACGTCCCGCAGGGCGACCGCGGTGAGCCGGTCGCCGTGACGGGCGGCCATGGACTCGCTGAGGACCGCCACCCCGAGGCCCCGGGCCGCCAGGTCGGCCACGGCGTCCGCGGCGCTCGCCTCCAGGGCGATGCGGGGCCGCAGTCCCTGCGCGGCGCACGCCCGGTCGAAGACCGTGCGCAGGCCGGTCCCCGGCGGCATGCACACGAGGGGATGGGCGCAGACCTCCCGCAGACCGGCCCGCTTCCGGCGCGCCAGCGGATGCCCGGCGGCCACCGCGGCCACCAGCGGCTCGCTCACCACGGCCACCGAGCCCACCCCCTCCGGCAGGGACGCCGCCCCGGCCAGCGCCAGGTCGAGGGCGCCGCCGCGCACCGCCTCCACCAGCCGGTCGGAGTCGTCCTCCAGCAGGGAGATCTCCACGCCCGGGTGCGCCTCGTAGAAGGCGGCGAGGGCCTCGAACAACGGCAGCACCGTGCACCCCACGACCATGCCGACCGCGATGCGCCCCCGCAGCAGCCCCGTCACCTCCTCCACGCTCCGCCGCACCGCCTCGGCCGCGGCCAGCGCCGCCCGGGCGTGCTCCAGCGCCGCCTTGCCGGCGACGGTGAGGGTGGCGGTCCGCGCCGACCGGTCGAAGAGCTCCGCCCCGAGCTCCCGCTCGAGCCGGCGGATCTGGGCGCTCACCCCGGACTGGCTGATGTGGACCCGCTCGGCGGCGCGTGTGAAGTTCCGCTCCTCGGCGACCGCGACGAAGTACTCCAGCTGGCGCAGTTCCATGACTGCTGATTCTAGTGACCAGCAGAATCATCTGTTGGACTTCTGCATCCGTCCGGGCGGAGGCTGGAGGCGAACCGACGGAACGCATCCGCTTCGACCGGAAGGAAAGCCGTGCCCGCCTACGAGGACTACGAGAAGGCCATGCGGCCGGAGGACGTCACCCGCCTCTTCGTCGAGCGGTCCAACGCCGGCGACGCCGCCGGTGTGGCCGCGCTCTACGAGGAGGACGCGGTGATGGCCTACCCGCCCGGCTCCACCACCGTCGGCCGGGAGGCCATCCGTGCCCTGTGGGAGAAGGTGCTGGCCGCCCGCCCCCGCTTCGAGCCGGAGGAACCGCTGCCCACCCTGGTCGCCGACGGCATCGCGCTCACCGCCACCCCGCCGAAGGACGGCGCCGGCGCCCGCGCCCAGGTCGTCCGCCGCCGGCCCGACGGCAGTTGGCTGCGGGTGCTCGACCGGCCGGAGTTCCTTCCGGTGGAACCGGTGGAAGGCTGAACTTCCCGGGCCCGGGCCCGGGCCCGGGCCTCAGCCGGAGGGCCGGACCTCGCCGGTCTCCGGCAGCAGCAGCGCCGAGCCGGGACGGAGCGTGATCCTGACCGGAGTGCCCGCCGCCGCCTCGGCCACCGGGTCGGCGGTGCCCGGGTGACGGGCGAACCGGGGATGGGCGCCGCCGCTGACCTGCCAGCGGATCCGGTGCCCGGCCGCGAAACGGTGCGCCGCCGCACCCATCGGGACGGCGAGCTCCACGACCGCCTCGCGCTCCGCGTCCAGCACCCCCAGCCCGTCGCAGACGTTGACGGATCGGCCCCGCCCGTCGACGTCGCAGAGCCGGACGAAGACGTGGCACCGCCCGCTGTCGGCGGACACCCTGACGAGCGCGGAGACCGGACCGACGACCTCCAGCGGTGCGGTCAAGGGCTCCCCGGTGAAGGTGATCACGTCCTCCCGCGCCTCCAGCGCGCGGTTGTCCCGGGGGCCCGCGCCGGGGGAGAGCAGGGGGCCGCCGACCGACGGGGTCGGGTCGGCGGGGTCGTAACGGAACGAGGCCAGGAGCCCCGGGGCCTCGGGCCTCCCGCGCCCGAGCCGGCCCGCGGGCGCCGCGAACCAGGGGGACGGGTCCGCGGCGGGCGGCCAGTCGTCCAGGTCCCGCCAGACGTTCGCGCCGCCGACGTGGACGCGTACCCGGGTGGGGCGGAGGGCCGACGGGTCGTCGCACAGATGGGCGCGCAGCCAGGCGAGCATCTCGGCGAACCCCTCGGCCCAGCCCTGCTGGAGGGCCGTGCCGTGGGTCCAGGGGCCGGCGAGCAGCGAGACCTCGCAGCCGGCCGCGCGCAGCCGGGCGTACTGCTCGAAGCTCTGGCCGGCCAAGGCGTCGTGGAAGCCGGTGACCAGGGCGGTGGGCACCCGCGATCCGTCCGCGGCGCCTTCGGGCGAGGCGCCGTCCCAGTACGGGTCGTCGGCGTCCGGGTGGCTGAGGGCGTCGTCCAGCCAGCGGGCCTCCTCGCCCAGGGCCCGCCGCCAGGCGGGTCTCATCGGCCAGGCGGCGGCGATGCGGCCGAGATCGCGGCGCAGCCGGTTCGCCGCGGCGGCGAACCGGAGGACGCCCCGATGCTGGTGCGTCATGCCGACACCGGAGATCAGGGCGTTCTCCAGGTGGAGCGCGCCCCCCGCGTGGAAGAACCGGTGGGGATCGTGCAGGCCGACCTGGACGGCCATCGCCTTGAGTTCCGGGGGCGGATCGGCGGCCAGCGCCCACTGGGTGTAGCCGAGACAGCTGGGGCCGACCGTGCCCAGCCGGCCGTCGAACCACACCTGCCGCCGCAGCCACTCGACCGTGGCCAGGGCGTCGGCGGACTCGTTGCGCCAGAGGTGCCACCTCCCGCCCGACCCGCCCGTGCCCCGGCAGCTCTGCAGGACGACGTGGAAACCCTGCTCCGCGAAGAGCACTCCGTACATCGGTGACCAGGGCAGGCCCCTGCCGTACGGCGACCGCACCAGCAGGGTCGGGAAGTCGCCCGGGGAGCGCGGGAAGTAGTGGTCGGTGACCAGCACGCTGCCGTCGGCGGCCGCGACGGGCAGGGACCGTTCCCGTCCGGCCCGGTACCGCCGCCCGGGCAGTCCGCGCCAGGTCGCCCGCAGCAGGCGCGAGGAGAGCGGCGGCCTGCCGCCGGGCGGCGTCCAACCGGTCCTCGTGGGTGCGTCGTTCGGGTGTGGCCGCATCGCCAACTCCTCGGCTGGGCAACTCATGGAAGCTCTGACCGGACTATTCTCGTACGACGTACGACAATAGTCCATGCTTGGATGGCGTCCGCGAGGCCGTGGAGCGCCGCACCGCGGGACCGGAGGGACAGGTGGCGACGGATGCCGGATGACGAGGCCTCCCGGGCCGGGGGAGTGGACCCCCGGGAACTCTGGCTGTCCCAGGCCCGGCCGCGCCGGGGCCGGCGGCCGGCCTTCAGCCGGGAGGGGATCGTCGCCGCGGCGGTGGAACTGGCCGACGCGGAGGGCCTGGAGGCCGTCACCATGCGGAGGGTCGCCGCGCGGGTGGGTGCCGGGGTCATGTCGCTGTACAGCTACGCCCCCGACAAGGAGACGCTGCTGGAGCTGATGATCGACCGGGTGGCCGGCGAACTGCCCGCCGGCCGGGAGGTCACCGGGGACTGGCGGGCCGACCTCAAGGCCGTCGCCCGGTCGCAGCGCGCCAACATGCTGCGCCACCCCTGGCTCCCGGCGGCCCTGGCCACCCGCCGCACACCGGGCCCGAACACCCTCGCGTTCATGGAGCACGTCCTCGCCGCGCTGCGGTCGGCCGGGCTGGACGGCGCGGCCAGGATGGAGGTGTTCGCGCAGGTCACCGCATTCGTCGCCGGACACGTCGCCCACGAGGTCGCCCAGGCCTCGGCCGCGTGGACATCCGAACGCCTCGCCGCCGAGGCGCGCTATCTGGCCGAGGTCGCCGCCGACGGCCGCCACCCGGAACTCGCCGCGGTCCTGGCCTCCTCCAGGGAGCCCGCCGATCCGGACGCCACCTTCACCAGGTTCCTCGACCGGCTCGTCGACGGTCTCGACGCAGAGTTGTGAACAAACCGTTCACAACGTTCCGTTGACAACATTGGTTATTGGCGTGACCCTGGGTCCATGCCTGAGACACCCGCACCCGGACACTCCGCCGACGCCGAAGCCGATCCGTTCCTGCCCCCCGACCCCGAACGGGCGCGGGCCGGGCGGGCCCCCTCCGCCCTCTTCCGCATCGCCGAACGGCACGCGGCGACCGAGGAACAGCGCCGCCGGCAGACCAACCCGATACTGCCGGCGCCGCACGAGGCCGTCCGCCTGGTGGCCTTCCTGCTCAGCGGGGCCGCCCGCCCGGAGGAGGGCGAACCCGAGGTCGACAAGGCCGACATCACCGCCGCCCTCACCCTCCTTCCGCTGGTCCGGGGCGAGCTGGACGAGCTCGAGACCGGTCTCCTGCAGATGGCCCGCGGCCGCGGGATGACCTGGCAGGAGATCGCGTTCGGCCTCGGCCTGGGCACGCAGCAGGCCGCCCGGCAGCGCTACGAACGCCTGGCCTCCCGCACCGCCCGGGAGGAGGCGCCCTGACCTCCGGCCGTCCTCCTCGGCGGCGACGTACGGCGGGGTGCCCCCGCCGTCGGGCGCGAAGCACCGCTGCCGCCCCGTGACCGTGACCTTCGTCCGGCCGGACGAAGGTCACGTGCTCCACCTCGTGGGCGCCGCTCGCGGTCCACCCGGGCGATGCCTTCACGGTGAACCCGGCGGTCTCCCCGCGCCCGCCTCACCGGCCGGGCCCACGAGGCGCACCCGGCCGCCACGGGGGGCCGCTCCGACGCCCGCGAGCGGGAGGGAAGTATCCGGCAGCGGGGCGACGCGGTGACGACGCACCGGAACCGCTGACGCGCCTCAGGGCGCGGGCGGGCAGAAGTGCGCGCGGACCCGGTGCAGCCAGGCCTCCACCGGGCCCTCGTCCGGCGCCTCCGGCAGGACGCTGCGGGCCGCGTCGAAGGCGGCCTCGTAGTCCCGCAGCAGCGACAGCGCCACCGAGGGGTCGTCCGCCACCCGGTCGCCGAAGTCGTGGTACTCCCGCGGGTCGTCGACCCGCAGGTTCAGCCGGCCGGTGGTGTACAGCTCCAGTCCCTGTGCGCAGAGCCGCTTGAGGTGGCGGGCGTGCTTGGCGGTCCGTCCGCGCCGCCCGGCGGAGGCGGGACCGTCGTCCTGGCGCGACAGCCTCCCGAACTGCTGCGCGGCGTATCCGAGATGGGCGTCGCGCACCCTCTTGGCGCTCAGGAACGCGCCGCGCAGCGCGATGAGTTCCTCCCCCAGCGGGGTGCGGACCTCGTACAGCTCGTCCGGGAGCCAGACCAGTTCCACGGCGGTGGGGTTGCCGGAGAGGGCGAGGCGGCACCACTTGGCCGCCTCGTGCAGGGTGCGGTCCGGTGCGGTGGTGACGTACGACTCCTTCGGCGCCCGCAGCCCGTGCAGTTCCACGGTGGGCACGGCGAAGACGCCGAGCCGGTCCACGTCCGAGCCCGCGTGGGCGAGTCCGTAGGCGGTGGAGCCGACGATCCCGGACAGCAGCACGTTCGGAACAGCGCTCATGGTGCCGCCTTCCCCCCGGGTGGTCGCGCCACGGATCCGGCCGGACCCGCTCGGCGCCCATTCTCCGGCGCGCCTCCCCGGACGTCACCCGCATTTCTCCCCGTGGCAGACGCGCCGGGCGGCCCGCCCGCCGCGCGCTACAACGCCTCGTCCAGTTCCTCCAGCAGCCGCCGCCTGGACCGCGCGCCGACCATGGAGCGCAGTGGCTCGCCGCCGCGGAACAGCATGAAGGTCGGCATGGACAGCACGCCGTACCGGTTGGTCGTCTCCGGGCTGGTGTCGACGTCGAGCTGCACCACCTTCCACCGCGCGGCCCCCTCCGCCGCGAGCGCGCTGAGCACCGGCGCCATCTGCCGGCACGGCGGGCACCAGTCCGCGGTGAATTCCACCAGGACCGGCAGTTCCGCCCCGAGCACCTCCGTCCCGAAGTCCGCGTCGGTCACCTCGGCCACGCCCTTCGCCCTGATCACCCTCGGCCTCCCAGTTCGCAGACGGGCTCCGGGCCCCCCGGAGCCGGCGCGCCGGCGGCCAGCTCGTCACGCGCCCGCTCGGCCCTGGCCAGCTGCCGGGCGACCTTCTCCCGGACCGCCCCCAGCCGCTCGATCATCGAGTCGAGCTCCTCGAGCTTGCGCCGGTACACCACCAGGGACGCCGGGCAGGAGTCCCCCTCCGCGTGCCCCGCGCGCAGGCACTCGACGAAGGGCCGGGTCTCCTCGAGCCCGAAGCCGAAGTCCTGCAGCGTCCGGATCTGCCGGACCTGCGCGAGATCGCGCTCGTCGTAGGTGCGGTGTCCGTTGCCGTCCCGTCGCGCCGGCAGCAGCCCGCGCGACTCGTAGTACCGCAGGGCCCGGGTGGTGGTCCCGGCCTCAGCGGCCAGCTCGCCGATTCGCATGCCGACGACGCTACGGCCTGACGCCGACGTCAAGGCAACACCCCGGCGCCGCACCGGGCGCGCGGAGCACCGGGGGCACACGAAACGCCGGGGGCGGTCGGAGCCGCCCCCGGCGCGGGGGGAAGTGGTCGCCCCGGCAGGACTAGGGCAGCAGTTTCTCCATCGCCGCGGGGCCTTCGGCGGCCAGCTTGCGTTCGGCCCACTTCAGGGTGTCGGGCGTGACGTCGCGTCCCGTGGCCAGGATCAGGTCCTCGGGGGTCACCTCGGTGTCGGGACGGGTGTGCAGCTTCCCGTCCGGGGTGACCCCCTCGAAGGAGGCGCGGGACTCGTCGGGCTGTGCGGTCGACATGGGTCTCTCCCTCGGCTCGCCGATGAGCACCCGCGTACCCGGGGAAAACCTGACCTATGCCTCCGAAACGGGCAAGGTGTCGCCCCTGTCGCGCGGCGGCCGGGGGCGGCGCGGTGTGCGGGGCTTTCCCGGGGGCCCCGTGTCTCCCGGGCGTACCGTTCGCCGCACCGGGCAAAAGGTGCTAAAAACTTGAAAGCCCCATAACTGCGTGTCGCGTACCCGCACACGGTGCGTGAGCGTGGCGACCAGCCGAAGGAGCACTCCCCGCATGACGGACGTATCCAGCAAGGGCCCCGCGCAGGGTGACGACAGGGAAATCCTCACCAACCGGCAGGGCCACTTCGTCTACGACAACCAGAACCAGCGCACCGTGGGCGCGCGGGGACCGGCCACGCTGGAGAACTACCAGTTCCTCGAGAAGATCAGCCACTTCGACCGCGAGCGCATCCCGGAGCGCGTGGTCCACGCCCGCGGCGCCACCGCGTTCGGGTACTTCGAGGCCTACGGGGCCTGGGGCGACGAGCCCATCGCGCGCTACACCCGCGCCAAGCTCTTCCAGGAGCGGGGCAAGCGGTCCCGGGTCGCCTGCCGCTTCTCCACCGTGATCGGCGGACGCGACTCCTCCGAGTGCAACCGCGACCCCCGCGGCTTCGCCGTGAAGTTCTACACCGAGGACGGCAACTGGGACCTCGTCGGCAACAACCTGGGCGTCTTCTTCATCCGGGACGCGATCAAGTTCCCGGACGTCATCCACGCCCTCAAGCCGGATCCGGTCACCTTCGTGCAGCAGCCCCGCCGGATCTTCGACTTCATGTCGCAGACCCCGGAGTCCATGCACATGCTGGTCAACCTGTTCAGCCCGCGCGGCATCCCGGCCGACTACCGGCACCAGCAGGGGTTCGGCGTCAACACGTACAAGTGGGTCAACCAGCAGGGAGAAACCAAGCTGGTCAAGTACCACTGGATGCCCAAGCAGGGCGTCAGGAGCATGACCGAGGAGGACGCCGCCAACCTCCAGGCCCAGGACGTCGGCCACGCGACGGCGGACCTCTACGGAGCCATCCAGCGCGGCGAGTACCCGGAGTGGGAGCTGCTCGTCCAGATGATGGACGACCACGAGCACCCCGAGCTGGACTTCGATCCGCTGGACGACACCAAGACCTGGCCCGAGCAGGAGTTCCCGCCCAAGGCGGTGGGCCGGATGGTGCTCGACCGCTGCCCGGAGGACTTCTTCGCCGAGTCCGAGCAGATCGCCTTCGGCACCGGCGTCCTCGTCGACGGCCTGGACTTCTCGGACGACAAGATGCTGGTCGGCCGGACCTTCTCCTACAGCGACACGCAGCGCTACCGGGTGGGCCCCAACTACCTCCAGCTTCCCGTCAACCAGCCCGACCACGGCCTGGTCCGCACCAACCAGCGCGACGGCCAGATGACTTACCACGTCGACGGCGGCGGCGGTAACCCGATCGTCAACTACGAGCCGTCCATCCTCGGCGGGCTGCGCGAGGCCCACTACCCGACCCACGACGAACAGGGTCCGGAGATCCGCGGCCGCCTCACCCGCAAGCGCATCCCGCGGACCAACGACTACCTCCAGGCCGGACAGCGGTACTGCCTGATGGAGCAGTGGGAGCGGGACGACCTGGTCAAGAACATGATCGACCTGCTCTCCCAGTGCGACCGCCCCATCCAGGAGCGCATGGTCTGGCACTTCCTGCTGGTGGAGAACGACCTCGGCACCCGGGTCGGCGAGGGTCTGGGCATCGGCGCGAAGGACGTCGCCCACCTGGAGCCGCTGGAGAGCCAGGACCTCACCGACGAGGACCGGGAGCGGCTGCGCAACCTCGGTGACAACCCGCCGCGCGACGTCGAGGGCCTCACCATGACGCACTGCGTTCCCAACGAGCGGTTCGTGGTCACCCGCTGACCCGGCCTCCCCGCCTGCGATGCCCCCCGCGGATCTCCGCGGGGGGCATCGCACACGACGGCCGTGGGGGAGGAGCGGTCAGTCCTCCTGGGGCCCGGCGGTGACACCGGGGGAGCGCGTGCCGCCGTGAACGGGCCCGCCCGCGCCCTTCGGCAGCCGCGCGCCCTTCGGCAGCGCGGCGCCCACGCTGCGCAGGGCGAGCAGCAGGGCGCCGATGTCGTCCAGGTACACCGGGTCCGGGACCAGGTCCGCCGGCAGCGCCAGATAGGCGACCGCGCCCCAGAACACCCACTTGGGGCCGGCCGGCAGACCGGCCTGCCGCAGCGCGCGGCGGGTGCGCACCAGCCGCAGCAGCAGCCGCACCGCGATCGCCAGCAGGGCCAGCGCGACCACCACGACGGTCACGATCAGCACCAGCGTCGTCCGCTCGTCCACCGAGCACCTCCAGAGCGTGGAGGGCGGCGCGGATGCGACGCCCTCCCTCTCCAGCTTCCCCGACCGGCGGCCCGTACGGCCTCCGGCGTGGCCGGCCTCACGCCCGCGGGCGGCCCGGCGCCTCCGGGGCGATCTCGGCGATCAGGCGCTCGACCCGGGCCCTGATCTCGTCGCGGATCGGGCGCACGGCCTCGACACCCTGGCCGGCCGGGTCCTCGAGCTCCCAGTCCAGGTAGCGCTTGCCGGGGAAGACGGGGCAGGTGTCGCCGCAGCCCATGGTGACGCAGACGTCCGACTCGCGGACCGCGTCGACGGTGAGGAGCTTCGGCGTCTCGGCGGAGATGTCGACGCCGACCTCGGCCATGGCCTCGACGGCGGCCGGGTTGACCCGGTCGCCGGGGGCGGAGCCGGCGGAGCGGACCTCGACGCGGTCGCCGGCCAGGTGGGTCAGCCAGGCCGCGGCCATCTGGGAGCGGCCGGCGTTGTGGACGCAGACGAACAGGACGGAGGGCTTGTCGGCCATGGTGATCGTTCTCTCTCGTCGCATGGCGGAACCCTGCCGCCGACGGCTTCGGCCCGCACCGGTGTCGGCGGACGGTGATGTGAAAGTATCAGTGCATGCTGACTTCAGTCGATCCTGACGTGATCCGGGCGCTGGGCGATCCGCTCCGCCTGAGGATCGTGACCCTGCTGGCGCGCGAAACGCTCTGCACGACGCACCTGGTCGAGGAGACCGGAGCCAGGCAGACCAACCTCTCCAACCACCTGAAGGTGCTGCGCGAGGCCGGACTGGTGGAGACCGAGCCGTGCGGCCGCTTCACCTACTACAAGCTCAAGCCCGAGGCCCTCGCCGGGCTCTCCGAGCAGTTCGCCGCACTGGCCGACTCCGCCCGCACCGCCGCAGGGAACAAGAGGGCCTGCCCGTGACCTCCACCGAGCCCATCACCGTCCAGGGCTCCGGCCCGGCCGGGGACGACTCGATCGTCAGGAAGCTCTCCACCCTCGACCGCTACCTCGCGGTGTGGATCCTGCTGGCCATGGCCGTCGGCCTGGGCCTGGGCCGCCTGATCCCGGGGATGAACGACGCGCTCGCGAAGATCGAGATCGGCGGTATCTCCCTGCCGATCGCACTCGGCCTGCTGGTGATGATGTATCCGGTTCTGGCCAAGGTCCGCTACGACCGGCTCGACCGCGTGACCGGCGACCGCAAGCTGCTCATCTCCTCGCTGGTGATCAACTGGATCGTCGGCCCGGCCGTCATGTTCGCCCTGGCGTGGATCTTCCTGCCCGATCTGCCCGAGTACCGCACCGGACTGATCGTCGTCGGCCTGGCCCGCTGCATCGCCATGGTCATCATCTGGAACGACCTCGCCTGCGGCGACCGCGAGGCCGCGGCCGTGCTGGTCGCGCTGAACTCGGTCTTCCAGGTGCTCGCCTTCGGCCTGCTGGGCTGGTTCTACCTCGACCTGCTGCCGCGCTGGATGAACCTCGGCGACGGCCAGGGACTGGACGTGTCCGTCTGGCACATCGCGCTGAACGTCGTCGTCTTCCTCGGCATCCCGCTGCTGGCCGGCTTCCTCACCCGCCGCATCGGCGAGCAGAGGCTGGGCCGCGCCGACTACGAGCGGACGTTCCTGCCGAAGATCGGTCCGTGGGCGCTGTACGGGCTGCTGTTCACGATCGTCGTCCTCTTCGCCCTCCAGGGGAGGACCATCACCTCCCAGCCCTGGGACGTCGCCCGGATCGCGCTGCCGCTGCTGGTCTACTTCGCGGTCATGTTCTTCGGCACCTTCCTCCTCGGCAAGGGCCTGGGCCTGGCCTACGACCGCACGGCGACGCTGGCGTTCACCGCGGCGGGCAACAACTTCGAACTGGCCATCGCGGTCGCCGTCGCCACCTTCGGCGTCACCTCCGGCCAGGCCCTCTCCGGAGTCGTCGGCCCGCTCATCGAAGTCCCGGTCCTGATCGGCCTGGTCCACGTCGCACTCGCCTGGCGGCGGAAGTTCCCCTCCGTCGCGGTCACGACGGTCCCGTGACGCGGCGCACACGGGAGTGACGGTGGCCGGCGGCGGCCGGGCGGGGCTCGCCCCCCGCAGGCGGGCGAAGGCGGTCGTCAGCGCCACCGCCACCCGGGCCGCCGGCGAGCCCCGCCCGTCCCTCCCCGGTCACGGCGACCGGACCGGCCCCGCCTCCGCCCCCTCGCCGGCGTGGGCCGGCCGGCCCGGGACGCTGCGCGGCGGATCGGGCGGCACCTGGGCGCCTGACGGTCGCGGGCGGCTTTCCGGGGGCCGTGTGCCGTGTCAGTGGCTGCCGGAGAGTTCACCGGTGAGCTTGCCGTGGAGGTCGGCGCTCAGGTCGTTCAGCCCGGTGATTTCCACGGTCTTGCCGCGCTGGGCGTACTTGGTCTCGATCGTGTCGAGAGCGGCCACGGAGGAGGCGTCCCAGACGTGGGCCTCGGACAGGTCGATGACGATCCTGTCGGGGTCGCCGGCGTAGTCGAACTGGCCGACGAGGTCGTTGGAGGAGGCGAAGAACAGCTCGCCGGTGACCCGGTGGACAACCGTGGTGCCGTCGGGGTCGAGGACGCTGTGCACGCGGGCGAGGTGGGCGACGCGCTTGGCGAAGATGACCATGGCGGTGATCGAGCCGACGACGACGCCGATGGCGAGGTTGTGGGTCGTCACGACGGCCGCGACGGTGATGGCCATGACGCCGATCTCGCCCGCGGGCATCCGCCTGAGCGTCTTGGGGGCAATGGAGTGCCAGTCGAAGGTCGCGAACGACACCATGACCATGACGGCGACCAAGGCGGCCATGGGGATGTCGGAGACGACCGGGCCGAAGACGATGCACAGCACCATCAGGAACGAGCCCGCCAGGAACGTGGAGAGGCGGGTGCGGGCGCCGGAGACCTTCACGTTGATCATCGTCTGGCCGATCATGGCGCAGCCGCCCATGCCGCCGAAGAAGCCGGTGACGATGTTGGCGATGCCCTGGCCGACGGACTCGCGGGTCTTGTCGGAGTGGGTGTCGGTGATCTCGTCGACCAGCTTGGCGGTCATCAGCGACTCCATCAGGCCGACCAGCGCCATCGCGAACGCGTACGGGGCGATCGTCGTCAGCGTGTCGAAGGTCAACGGCACGTCCGGGAGGCCCGGCACGGGCAGGGACGACGGCAGCTCGCCCTTGTCCCCGACGGTGGGCACCGCGATCCCGGCCGCCACCGTGACCACGGTGAGGATCACGATGGAGACGAGCGGCGCGGGGATCACGGTGGTGATCCTCGGGAAGAACACCATCAGCGCCAGTCCGCCGATGATCAGCGGGTACACCTCCCACGGCACGTCGCGCATCTCCGGCACCTGCGCCATGAAGATCAGAACGGCCAGCGCGTTGACGAAGCCGACCATCACGCTGCGCGGGATGAACCGCATCAGCTTCGCCACCCCGAGCGCACCCAGGACGACCTGGAAGACGCCGGCCAGGATGACGGCGGCGACCAGGTGGCCCAGGCCGTGCTCGCGGTTGAGCGGTGCGATCACCAGGGCGACGGCGCCGGTGGCGGCGGAGATCATCGCCCGGCGTCCGCCGACGACCGCGATGGTGACGGCCATGGTGAAGGATGCGAACAGGCCCATCGCGGGGTCGACGCCCGCGATGACCGAGAACGAGATCGCCTCGGGGATCAGCGCGAGGGCGACGACCAGGCCCGCGAGGACCTCGGTGCGCCAGACCTTCGGGTCGGAGAACCAGTCGGGCTTCAGACCGCGCAGGCGCGCGGCCGGGGACACGGCAGTGGCAGCAGAGGACAAGGGAGGCGGAACCTGTCGCGCTCGGGCACACCCCGCGGCGGGCCGGGGCGTGCGGGAAGGACGCGGAGCAACCGGGTCGGCGCCCCGCGGGCGGCCCCGTGAACGCGGAGCCGGAAGTCGAGGGCGGACGGGGCGGGCCGGCCCGAGGGCGCGGCCCTGCCTCACGTCCGGGGGCGAAGCGTCACGGCGGGGAGGCGGCGGCGCCGGGCGCCATGGGCTCGCGCACGCTTCTCTCCTGCGAGAATCGGATCTTCGCCGGGGCGCCATCGCCCCGGCACGGCAACGGGCGGGGCGGCGGAACACCGCCCTCGCCGTCGGCAACTCTACCCTAACGTTAGGGTAGAGATCGGCGGTGCCCCGCCCGGGGCCGGGACCGCCGGCGACGAGAAGGACCAGGGGACCACGGGCATGGACGGCAGGCACATGCAGATCGGCGAGGTCGCCGCGCGCACGGAGCTGTCCCTGCGCACGATCCGGCACTACGAGGAGACCGGCCTGGTCATCCCGTCCGCACGCTCGCAGGGCGGCTTCCGTCTCTACACCGAAGCGGACGTGGCCCGGCTCATGGTCATCCGCCGCATGAAGCCGCTCGGCTTCACCCTGGACCAGATGCGTGACCTGCTGGAGGCCACCGACCGCCTCGACGCCGACGCCGGCCTCGACGCGGACGAGCGCGAAGCCCTGCTGGAACGCGTACGGACCTACCGGCAGGCGGCCGTCGAGCAGGTGGAGAAGCTGCGCGTCCAGCTGGCGCGCGCCGAGGACTTCGCCGCCACCCTGGGCGCTCGCCTGGAGACAGGGCCCCGGGTCCCCGGCGCCTGACGGGGCGGCAGCACTTCCGGCGGCCGGAACGGCGGGCCCGCGGTCGCAGCCGCCGCGTCCTGAGGTGGGCGAAGGCGCGTTCGCCGGGAACGCGGAGCCGGGGTGGTCACCGCCGCGACGACCAGGAATCCCGCCTCGTCACATCCCCCTGCCCGTCCCGCACCGTCATCTCCGCAGGACAGGACGAGGGCGGTACGGCGAGACGTCGGCCCGCACCCCGGCGGCGCACTTCCGGGAGCCCAAACGATTGATACGTGGCCCGGAGGGGTGTCGGATGGGTCCGGGGCGTTTCCTTCACCTGATCAGGTGAAGGACCAATCCGCCGCCCGGGCTGAACCGGATTCCCCGCGTGAGGGACGAAGAGAGGGATCAGCGGGAACGGCCGGAGCGGCCGCGTCCGGTGCCGGGTGCGCTGAGCGGGCTGCCGGCCGGCTCCGCCGGGCTGGCGGTGGCCGAGCTGGTCGCCGCCGCGTTGCGCCCCCAGGCCGGTCCGGTCGTCGCGGTGGGCGGCGCGGTGGTCGACGCGACGCCCGCTCCGGTCAAGGACTGGGCGATCCGTCAGTTCGGCACCGCCGACAAGCTCGTGCTGCAGCTCGGAATCCTCGCCGTGCTGACGATGCTCGTCATGGCGCTGGGCGTGCTGGCGGTGCGGTCCCGGCGGCTCGCTGCCGCCGGCGTCCTCCTCCTCGGAGCCGTCGGGGCGGTGGCCGCCGTCAGCCGCCCCGACTCCGCCGGCCCCACCGACGCGTTTCCCTCCGTCGGTGGGGCCGTGACCGCGGCGCTGGTCCTCCACCTCCTCGCGGGCCGCCTGACCGCGATGAGGCGGACCCCCGCGCCGGCCGCGCACGGTGCCGGGACCAGGGCCGAGGGCGCCGCGGGCGTCCTGCCTCCGGCCGAAGCCGGAGGACGGGACCGCCGGAGCTTCCTGCTGGCGGCCGCGTCGGCCGCGGCGGCCTCCGCCGTCGTGGGAGCGGCGGCCCGGTCGCTCAGCACCTCGCGCGGGCAGGACGCCGTCGCCTCACGGAGGAGGGTCGTGCTGCCCGCTCCCGGATCGCCGGCGCGACCGGTGCCCGGGAGGGCCCGGCTGCGGCTTCCGGGCATCACCCCGTTCGTCACCCCCAACGACGACTTCTACCGGGTGGACACCGCGCTCACGGTGCCCGAGGTGGATGCCACCGCCTGGCGGCTCCGCATCCACGGCGAGGGCGTACGCCGTCCGGCCACCTACTCCTTCGACGACCTCCTGGGCAGGGAGCTGGTCGAGCGGGACATCACTTTGACCTGTGTCTCCAACGAGGTCGGCGGTCCGTACGTGGGCAACGCCCGCTGGACCGGCGTGCGACTGGCCGACCTGCTCGCCGAGTGCGGGGTCGAGCCTCCTTCCCGGGGAGGCCCGGCGGACCAGCTGGTGTCCCGGTCGGTCGACGGCATGACGCTCGGCACGCCGGTCGAGGTCGTCATGGACGGCCGGGACGCCCTGCTGGCCCTCGGCATGAACGGCGAGCCGCTGCCCTTCGAACACGGCTTCCCCGTGCGCATGGTCGTCCCGGGTCTGTACGGGTTCGTCTCGGCCTGCAAATGGATCGAGGACATCGAGCTCACGACCTTCGCGTCCTACGACCCGTACTGGGTCAGGCGCGGATGGGCCCGCGAGGCTCCGGTCAAGACGCAGTCGCGCATCGACACGCCCAGGCCGTTCGCCCGGCCGAAGGCCGGCCCGGTGATGGTGGCCGGGGTCGCCTGGGCGCAGCACCGGGGCATCGCCAAGGTCGAGGTCCGGATCGACGACGGGCCCTGGCAGGAAGCCCGGCTGGCGGCCGAGGCCGGGCGCGACACCTGGCGTCAGTGGTCATTTCCCTGGCAGGCGTCCAGAGGCGGCCACACCCTCACGGTGCGCGCCACCGACCGCACCGGCGCGGTGCAGACCGGCAGACGCACCCGCACGGTCCCCGACGGCGCCGACGGACGGCATTCCGTCGTCGTGACCGTCGAGTGATCACCGGCCCCTGCCGCCGAGGATCCCGTGCCCTCCCCGAACCGCCTTTCCGCACCACCGAAACCGCGGGCGCACCAGCACCGCGCCGTCCAACAGGAGGACAAGATGAACACCCGTATCCGCCGTACCGTCGGTCTCCTCGCCGCTGCCGCCGTGCTGCCCCTGGCCCTGACCGCCTGCTCCGGCGACAGCGGTGACTCCGGCAACTCCGGTGCCTCGAACGCGGCGTCCGCTCCGGCCGCGCCGAGCAGCGGGGGCACGGACGGCACGAGCGGCACGGACCGGCCGTTCGGGCCGGCCTGCTCCTCCGTGCCGGAGGAGGGCGCCGGATCCTTCGACGGCATGGCCCAGGACCCGGTCGCCACCGCCGCCTCGAACAACCCCGCCCTGTCGACCCTCGTGACGGCGGTGAAGAAGGCCGGGCTGGTCGACACCCTCAACAACGCGCAGGACATCACCGTGTTCGCGCCGACCGACGACGCCTTCGCGAAGATCCCGAAGGAGACCCTGGACGCGGTCCTGGCCGACAAGGAGAAGCTGACGCGGATCCTCACCCACCACGTCGTCGGCCAGAGGCTGACCCCGGCGGACCTGGAGAACGGCTCCTTCGAGACGCTGGGGAAGACCGAGGTGACGACCTCCGGCTCGGGGGAGTCCTACACGGTCGACGACTCCGCCGAGGTGGTCTGCGGCAACGTCAGGACCGCCAACGCGAACGTCTACATCATCGACAGCGTCCTGATGCCCGAGGACTGACACCTTCGGCCACAGGGCTGGTGCGCGGACCCCGGGGTCCGCGCACCAGCCCTGTGCGCCCGCGTTCCCCGTACGGACGCGTCCCGGGGGCCCGGGTGCGGGCCGCGCCCGGCGCGGCCGGGGCGGGGAGGCCGCCCGTCGGCGGACGGCCTCCCCGCGCCTGTTCTCACGCCGGCATGTCGAGCAGGGCCACCGGTTCCGACGTCGGCTGCTTCGATCCGCCCGCCGGCTCCACCGTGATGCCGACGTCCGAGGCTCCGCCGACCGGGCCCCGCATCAGTACGGTCTGGCTGCCGCGGCCGGGAGCCATCAGGCCGGCGGAGCGCATCTCCTCGCCGTCGGCGAACCACAGCTGGTAGACCTTGCCGCGCGGCGGCGGGGACATGCCGGTCGCCACGAACACGGCCCGGTCCCGGCCCGGGGAGACCACCAGCGTGCCCGCGCCGCCCGCCATCCTCGCCGAGCGTGACCTGGCGTCGGGCGCGGCCAGCACCTCCGCCAGGGCCTCGGCCTGACGCTGCGTCTGAGCGGCCCGCAGGCGGGCGTCCTCGGCGCGCTCGTACTGCCACACGGCGGTCGCGCCGAACGCGACCGCGGCGGCCACGGAGGCGGCCAGCGCCCACCGGACCGGTCCGCCCCCGCGGCGCACGCCCCGGCGTACCCGCTGCGGCGGCGCGGCACCGGGCGGCGTCTGCCGCACGGTGGTGACGCGCCGCAGGACCTGGTCCCGCATGGCGGGGGGCGTGCGCACCGTGGAGGCCAGGGCCAGGCGTGCGGTGGTCGCCGTGAATTCCGCGACCTCCTGCCCGCAGGCGTCGCATCCCGCCAGGTGACGTTCGAAGGCGGCAGCCTCCCGGCCGTCGAGCGCGTGCAGGGCGTACGCGCCGGTCAGGGCATGCGGATCGGTGGTGGTCATGCGGTCACCCCCAAGCAGTCGCGGAGCCGGACGAGTCCGTCACGCAGCCGGGTCTTGACCGTGCCGAGCGGCAGCGCCAGCGCTTCGGCGACCTCGCGGTAGGTCAGGCCGCGGTAGTAGGCGAGTGTGACCGACTGGCGCTGCAGTTCGGTCAGGGTGCGCAGGCAGCGCCGCACCTGCTCCCGCTCCAGCCGGGACTCGACCTCCTCGCTCACCTCGTCGTACGCCGTCCGGTGCTCGAGCAGCGCGGCCCTGGTGTCCCGGGCCGCCGCGGCCTCCACCGAGCGGACCCGGTCCACCGCCCGCCGGTGGGCGAGGGTGAGGATCCAGTTGACGGCCGTGCCGAGCTCGGACCGGTAGCGCGGGGCCGTGCGCCACACCTCCACGAGCACTTCCTGCGCCACCTCCTCCGACTGCGCCCGGTCGCGCAGTACGGCCCGGACGACCCCGAGGACGGAGCCGGCCACCGCGTCGTACAGCGCGGCGAACGCCTCCTGGTCGCCCAACGCCACGGCGTGGAGCAACCGTTGCAGGTCGGGCTGGACAACTGGACGACTGTCGATGAACACGGGTTCCTTCACAAAGACCCTCCCACGGGTGCGGCACGGTGGAACAACTCCGGGTAATCCGGGACCGGACAGGCCGCGGATTGGTCCCGGGCGCCCCGCGATCCGCGCGGCCGGCGCCCATGGGCACTTCCGCCGCGGGCGTGGGACGGGATGCGGGGGGCCGGGTGCCGGTGGGATTCCCGGCCGACGAGCAGGCGGGGTCGTAGGGGAAGTCCGACGAGGAGCCGGCCCCGCCCGGGCCGAAGCGGTACACCGGGCACGGGCCGACGGTGTACGAGCACGCGTGGGAGTCGTCCGCGGGCGCACCGGGCGGGCCGGGCGGGCCGGGCGGACGAAAGAAGGGGAGGCGGCTGCCGTCCGGCAGCCGCCTCGGTCGTGCGGGGAATCCGAAGGGGGCCCGGAACGCCGTGACGGGGTCCGGCGCCCCCACTGCTTCCGCCCTCGGCCGGGCCGGAGGGCGGTCAGGTGCCCGGGCCGGTCAGCCGGTGGTCCGTGCGGGGGTGGACGTGGCGACTCCCCGTCCGAGCGTGAGGGCAGGCCCCGGCCGCCCGGTCCGCCACGGCCCTCCCCGCATACCCCGGCCGTCGCGGGCATGCCACAACAGCCGCCGGGCGCGCACCAGGTGCGGGCGTCCCGGGGCCCGCGGGGCTCAGTGCGTCAGATGGGTCACGGAGCGGGCCCGCTCCCACATGCCGGGGACCTGTTCGCTCGGGCGCTGCTGCTCACCGTGCAGGGCGTTGAGCACGACCAGGCATCCGGTCAGGGCGGGCACCGCCCACTGTGCGGTGGCCAGCTGCCGCCGCGCCTTGTCGAGGTCGACGGGGTGCTTCCGGGCCTTCTCGGCGTCGGCGGGATCGGTGGAGGAGGCCAGCTCGAGCTTCTTGCCCAGGACGCGGGCGTAGGCGGTGGCGGCCAGGGCCGCGGCGGTGACGACGGTCTTGGCCGTGGTGGAGGCGGCCACGCCCTGCTGGGTGGCGACACGGTGGGCGTTCAGGACGAGCAGCCCGCCGCCGCCGAACAGGTGCGCGCCGATCGCGGCGGCGTTGACCGGTGCCCATTTCGCCCAGCCCGCCGAGGAGATCCGGTCTCGGGCGGTCTCCGTCCCGCCTTCGTCCTCGGCCGCCCCGTTGAGGCCGATCGCCCCCATCAGCGAGCCGCCGAACCAGGCTGCCAGACCGAGATCGTGCAGGCTGCGGATGGTGGTGTTGCGTTCAGTCATGGCGGATCCTTCCGAGGTGCGGTCGCGAGGACCTGGCCGACGTGGACAGCGCCTTCCACCCTCACGGGACTCCGAAGCCCCCGCCATCACAGCGGCTCGGACGGGTGAACGGGCGAGCCGGCCACCCGCGTCCGCTCCGCCACCGGAGCGGCGTCCACCGCCGCGCGGACGGGACGCCCGCCCGCCCGAGACGCTCCTCCTGCCGTCGGCCCGAGCCCCGTCTCACGTCACCACGTCGACGAGCATGAAGGCGGCCACGGCCAGCAGGACCACGGCGAAGACCCGCTGCAGACGCGGTCCGGAGACCTTCGAGGCGAGGCGCTTGCCGTCCCGTGCGCCCAGGACGGCGGTGGCGATGAAGGGGCCGATCACCGCCCAGTCGAGGGAGACGGCGGCACCCGAGCGGGTCGCCAGCGAGGCCAGGGAGTTGACCGTGATGACCAGCAGGCTGGTGCCGACGGCGGCCTGCATCTCGAAGGCCAGGACGGTGACCAGGGCCGGTACGGCGAGGAAGCCGCCGCCCACGCCCAGCAGTCCGGTCAGCGCGCCCAGGCCCGCCCCGGTCCCGGCGGCCCTGGCCGGCCGGACCGCGCCGTCCCCGGCAGGGGAGGAGGGCCGGAGCATCTTGAAGGCGGCGAAGGCGGCGACGGCGGAGAAGGCGAGGGTGAGGACGGACTGGGGCAGGCGGGCGGCGGCGGCTCCGGCCAGGGCGGCGGGCAGGATCCCGGCCGCGGCGAACGCCGCGCCGGCCTTCCACCGCACGTTCCCGGCCCGGGCGTGGGCGTACAGGGCGGTCAGGGACGTCACGGTGACGATGACGAGGCTCGCGGTGGTGGCCTCGGCGGGGTCGAAGCCGAGCAGGTAGATCAGGGCGGGAACGGCGAGGACGCTGCCGCCGCCACCGAGCGCGCCGAGCGCCAGACCGACCACGGCTCCCGCGATCAGGGCCAGGATCAGGGCGCTCACGCGATCCGGCCGTCCTGCCCGCGTTCGCCGGCCGCCGGCAGCCCTGCCAAGGGCGGGCGGACGGCGCCCGGCGCGTGCCCGGCCTCCCCCTCCGGTGCTTCACGGACGTCGAGCGGCACGGCGGTGCCGCCGTCGGTGCGGACGAGGACGCGGGCCCGGTCGGGCGTGGAGCGGTCCGTGCCGCGGTGGGAGAGGAACATGGAGGTGCCTTCGACGGGAGGGGCGGGGTGGTTCGTGGGGCGGTTCAGGCGCGGGTGACGGTCAGGCCCGCGTCCGTGGCGGCGTCGAAGCCGTCGTCGACCGCGACGACCTGCCGTCCGGCGGCGTCCAGCAGGGAGGCGGCGATCGCCGCGCGCATCCCGCCCGCGCAGTGCACCCACACGGTTCCGGACGGCACCTCGCCGAGGCGGCCGTACAGCTCGTGGACCGGGATGTGCACCGAGCCGGCGACGAAGCCGTTCGCGCGCTCGGAGTCGCGGCGCACGTCCAGCACCACCACCTCCTCGCCGCGCTCGCGCGCGTCGGCGAGGTCGGCGAAGACGGCGCGGGGGAACGAGGCGAGCTCCTCGCCGGCGCGGATCCAGCCGGCCGGGTCGCCGGTGGCGGCGGCGGCCGGCCGGTCGATGCCGACCCGGGCCAGCTCCCGCTGCGCGTCCGCGATCCGCTCGGGGGTCTCGGCGAGCAGGGTGACGGGCCTGCCCCACGGGATCAGCCAGGCCAGGTAGGTGGCGAGCTTGCCCTCGCCCTCGAAGTTGAACGACCCGGCCACGTGTCCTTCGGCGAAGGCCGTGCGGCTGCGCAGGTCCACCACCCACTCGCCGGCGGCCAGCCGGGAGGCGATCTCCCCGGCGTCCGCACGCCCCGGCGGGGTGAGGTCGACCGGCGCGGGACCGGCGGCGTTGGCCGGGCCCATGTGCGCGTAGTAGGCGGGCACGTCGTCCAGGCCCGCGAGCAGCTCGGCGACGAAGGTGTCCACGTCCCGGGTCAGCGCGTCGTTGCTCCCGCGCTCCCGGCCGATCGTGGTCGCGTCCCCCTCGGCCTGCGAGGAGGAGCAGAAGCTGCCGAAGCCGTGGGTGGGCAGCACCGGCACCTCGTCGTCCAGCTCGTCGGCCAGCCGGTGCGCCGAGGCGTGCTGGGCGCGGGCCAGCTGCTCGGTCAGCCGCGGCTCGACCAGGTCCGGCCGGCCCACCGTGCCGATCAGCAGTGACCCCCCGGTGAACGCGGCGGCCGCGCGCCCGCCCTCCTCCAGGACGTAGGAGGTGTGGTGCGGGGTGTGGCCGGGAGTCGCGATCGCGCGCAGCACCAGGCCGTCGTCCACCGTCACGGTGTCGCCGTCGGCGACCGGAGTGCGGGCGAAGGACATGTGCGCCCCGGCCGGCACCAGGTAGGCGGCGCCGGTGACGCGGGCCAGTTCCAGGCCGCCGGTGACGTAGTCGTTGTGCACGTGGGTCTCGGCCACGTACGCGATGCGCACCCCGCGCTTCGCCGCGGCGGCGATCACCTGGTCGATGTCGCGCGGCGGGTCGACGGCGACCGCGCCGCGGGAGCCCCCGGCCAGGTAACTGCGGTTGCCCAGGCCTTCGAACTCCAGGGTGTCGACGAAGAACACGGCTGCGACTCCTCCACGAGAGAATGGGTACCCCGGGGGGTATTCGACGTCCACTTTAACAGGTATACCTGGGGGGGTATTCCTGAGCCTGGCGCCCCCGGTGCCGCGTCCACCGCGGCGGGTACCCGGGGGGACGTAGGGGAAGCGGGCGTTCCGCGCCGAAGGGGGCGGCGCGCCGTCGCCGCCGCCAGCACGGCGCGGTCGGTGGCCGCGTACCGGGAGGCGGTCACGGCGCGCGGCCGCGGCTCGTGCCGTGCTGCGGCGAACGACCCGGTGCGGCGCAGGGGCCACCGTCCTCCGGCACCGGGCAGGGCTGCCCGGCGGAGGTGCCCGACGGGCGCGGCATCCGGGTGAGCCTCCGGCGGCCCGGGTCGAGGCGCCGGACGGTGGGTACCCGCAACGGCGTGATCAAGCGAGCTCTGTGGCAGGGACTGGTCGCCGGCACCGCCGGAGGCGTCGTGATGACCCTCGGCGAGAAACTCGAACAGGCCGTCACGGGACGGCCCGACTCCTACGTGCCCGCCCGGGTTCTCCAGCGTCTGTCCGGCCTGCCCGAACACCCCCGGAAGCAGCCCTTGCCCCTGAACTGGGCCATGCACTTCGGCCAGGCCGCCCTCCTCGGCGTGCTGCGCTCGGTCATGGCGCAGGCCGGGCTGCGCGGACCGGTCGCCTCGGCGAAGTTCACCGTCGTGCGCCTCACCAACGACCAGATCCTCGAGAACGCCACCGGCGTCGGAGCCCCGCCGTCCACCTGGCCCCGGGAGGAACTCGTCGTCGACGTGCTGCACAAGGCCGTCTACGCCTTCACCACCGGCGCCGTCGCCGACGCCCTCGCCCGGCGGAGCGTCGGCCCCGGCCCCGGCCGGCGCCACGCGGCCCTCCGCCCGGGCCGCCGATCCGGCGTCGGCCCCCTGCCCCGGGGCGCGGCTCACGGCCGGTGACCCGCGACAGCGGTCGTCCACGGGCGGGAAGGCGCCCGGGCTGCCTCCCGGAGCGCCGTGGGAGCGCTGCTGCCCGACGTGTGCGGAGCCACGCCGCGAAGACGCGAGCGCCCCGGGGTGCTCGGCTGATCGGGGCGGGAGCGTCTCAGGAAAGGGAGAGGAAGAGCTTTTCCATCTTCCGGGTGTCCAGGCTGTCGGCTCCGCCCTCTTGGGTCAGGCACTGCGTGAGGCCGCCGGCGACGATGGCGAAGCCGGCCCGGTCCAGCGCGCGGTTGACCGCGGCGAGCTGGGTGACGACGTCCTCGCAGTCGCGTCCCTCTTCCAGCATGCGCACGACGCCGGCGAGCTGGCCCTGGGCGCGCTTGAGGCGGTTGGCGGCCGACCGCACCTGGTCGGCGGGGAGCTGGACCATGGGATCTTCCTCTCGAAGGACCGGTCGAGTGCCGGCCGCGGTGATCGGCCGGTCCGGGAGCCGCTCGGCCTCGGCGCCGGCCCTGTCGAGGGTGGTGCCGTTGCCGGTGACGGTGTCCCCGAAACCCGCGGCGGCCGGGCGGCGGTGCTCGTGGGCACTCCCTCCCGGTTCGCCGGAGGAGCTGCCTTTGATACCCCCTGGGGTAAAGAACGCGGAGGGCGGGACGAGCCATTCCCGGTCGGTACGGCATGCGACTGCCCCGGCGCACGCCCTTCGGCGCGCCGAAGGGCGTGCGCCGGGGCAGTGGGGGGCCGGGGCGGCTGCGCGGGCGGGCGCCTGTCGGATCAGGACGAAGGCGCCCGCGGCCGGCGTGAACCGGGCGGGAGCCGGGGGAGGGTGTGGTCGCCACCCCGCCCGCCCGCCGTGGGCACGGTGGATCGTGCCCACGGCGGAGTGACGCCGACGACGGACAAGGAGGCGGCGGCGGCCTCCTCGGCGTCCATGCCCGCGACGTGCGCCGGCAGCGGCGCGGTCAGGATCGACCCGCCTCCGCCGGCGGCCCGGGGACCGGGACGGGCGTCGGCGGCATGGTGGTCACCTGCCGTCGGCGAGCTGGGCGACGGCCTTGCGCGGGTCGAAGGAGGGCGTGCGGTTCCACGGCATCCTCGACAGCAGCACGCCCATGGCGCAGGTGTTGCTGACGGCGGCGAAGGCCAGTCCGCCGCCGACGAACGCGGACAGTGCCTGCAGGCCGGGGACGGCGAAGCTGCCGAGGGCGCCGACCAGCACCAGGGAGCCGGCGACCAGGCGGACCTGGCGTTCCATGTCCCAGCGCTCCTGGCCGTAGGTGGTCGGGGCGCCGGACTTCTCCCAGGCGGTCATGCCGCCCGACAGGACCGCCAGGCCGGGGAGTCCGGCTTCGGCGAGGGCGCGTTCGGCCTGGCCGGCGCGCTGGCCGGAGCGGCACACCAGCACCACGTCGCCGTCCAGGTGCTTGGTCAGTTCCTCGCGGTGCTCGCGCAGGGTGTCCAGCGGCACGTTGTAGGAGCCGGGGATGTGCGCTCCCTCGAACTCGGCGGGGGAGCGGACGTCGAGCAGCCGGGGCGGGGCGGCCGACTCCAGCCTGGTGCGCAGTTCGTCGGTGGTCAGGCTGCGGGGGGTGGTGGAGGTGGTCACGCGTCGGTCTCCTGTCGGTCGTCGGTCGTCGGTCGTCGGAAGTCGCGGGGGGTGCGGGGATCACGGGGCTGCCGGGGGTGCGGGGGTCTCGGAGGGGAGGGCGCACAGGCCCAGGTCGCGGGCCTTGTCGAAGCTGTCGTCGACGGCGACGACGTCGCGGCCGCGGGCGTGGAGCAGCGCGGCGACGACCCCGGCGCGGTAGCCGCCGGCGCAGTGCACCCAGACGCGGCCCGCGGGGATCTCCCCGAGGCGGCCCGGCAGCTCGTGGACGGGGATGTGCACCGTGCCGGGGATGTGCGCCTCCCGGCGCTCCTGGTCGCGGCGCACGTCCAGGACGACGAACTCGTCGTCGCCGGTCAGGGCGGCCTCGAGGTCGCCGAAGGTGGCGCGCTCGTAGGCGGCCAGGGGTTCGCCGCCGGCCCAGTCCTCGGGGCCTCCGGTGGCCATGGCGGCCGGGCGGTCGATGCCGATGCGGACCAGCTCGCGCTGGGCCTCGGCCACCTCCGCCGCACTTCCGCCGAGCAGGGTGAGCGGGGTGCCCCACGGGATCAGCCAGCCCAGGTAGGTGACGAACTGGCCGTCCAGGCCGAAGTTGAGGCTGCCGGCCAGGTGCCCGGCGGCGAAGGCGGTGCGGTCGCGCAGGTCCACCACCCACTCGCCGGCCTCGATCCTGCGCCGCAGCTCGGCCGGCTCCGCCACGGACGGCGCGGACAGGTCGGGCTTGCCGGGCCCGCTGGAGTTGGCCGCGCCCATGTGGGCGTAGTAGGCCGGGTAGGCGTCCAGGCCCGCCAGGAGCCGCTCGACGTAGGTCTCCTCGTCGGAGGTCAGCGCGGTGTTGGTCCGCTTCTCCTCACCGATGGTGCTGGACAGGCCGGTGGCCTGCGTGGCGGAGCAGAACGAGCCGAACCCGTGGGTGGGGTAGACGGCCGTCCTGTCCGGCAGTTCCTCCGCCAGCCGGCGCGCCGAGCGCCACTGGGCCCGCACCAGGGTGCCGGTGTGGTCCGGCCCCAGCAGGTCCGGCCGCCCGGTGGATCCGTACAGCAGGGAGCCTCCGGTGAACACCGCGACCTGCTCCCCGCCGGCCTCCAGGGCGTAGGACAGGTGGGTGTGGGTGTGGCCCGGGGTGTGGATCACGCGCACCCGCATGGTGTCGCCGACCTCGACCACCTGGCCGTCGCGCACCGGGGTCCGCTCGTAGGAGACCTCGTCGTCGGCGTTCACCAGGTACCGCGCGCCCACCTCGCGGGCCAGGGCCAGGCCGCCGGTGACGTAGTCGTTGTGGATGTGGGTCTCGAACACGTGAGTGATCCGCACCCCGGCGGCGTCGGCCAGCGCGGTGACGCGGTCGTAGTCGCGCTGGGGGTCGACCACCAGCGCCACCGAGCCGTCGTGGGCGAGGTAGGTGCGGTCGCCCAGACCAGGGGTCTCGACGGGCAGGACGACGAGCGCGCCTGCCGCGTGCGCCTCGGCGGACCGCTGCTGGTCGATCTCGGGAACCATGCGGGGAACTCCTGCTCACTTGCTTTCAGGGATACCCAGGGGGGTATGTCTGAACCCAACCGTAACAGGGTCCGGTCCATGCCCCGGGGGGTATCGGTGAGTGATGCGCATCACCTGTGCGGGTCTTCGTCGTCATCGGCCGGAGCGGCTTCGTGTCCTGGGAGGTGAACCGGGCGGGCGACGACGCTCTCCGGCCTCCCGCGGACGGGGGAGCGGGCCCGCGAGCCGAAGAACCCGATTGATGGTTCCGAGCCGGTCTTCCACAGTGATGGTCTGCGACCAGGCGGACGCCACCCGGCAGGAGGACACACCCCATGCGCACTCTTCACGTCGTCACCCATCCGGAGGCGACGCACCACGTCGAGGGAGTCGTCGGCGGATGGCACGACTCGCGGCTGACACCCGCCGGCGTCCGTGCGGCGGTCTCCATCGCCCGGGCGTTGCGGGCCCGGATTCCGGACGGCGCCGAGGTGGAGCTGTTCACCTCGGACCTGCGGCGCACCCTGCGGACGGCGGACGAGGTGTCCGAGGTGTTCGGCGTGAAGCCGGTCCTGGACCGCAGGCTGCGGGAGAAGTCCTACGGCGAGGCGGAGGGAAGGCCGCAGGAGTGGCTCGACCGGCGCTTCGTCCCGCCGCCGGCCGCCGGGGAGCGGATGGACCACCACGAGGGCGTGCGGGGCGCGGAGACCAAGGAGGTGTGGGCGCGGCGCGTCTACGCGGCCATGGACGAGATCCTGCGGAGCCCCTGCGGGCACCAGATCGTCGTGACGCACGGCGGATCCCTGACGTACGTCGTGGCGTCCTGGATCGGGATGCCGATCGAGTCGGCCGGTTACGTCAGTTTCCGGGCGCCCTCCGGCAGCATCACCACCCTGCGCGAGGACGACTTCTTCCACAACCGCCAAGTCGTCGGCCTCGGTGACACCCGCCATCTCGACTGCCGACGTCGTTCCCCGTGAACACCCCGACCCTCGGAACTCCGCGTGGTCCGCCCCGTCCTCAGCGCGTGACCCGGCCCGCCGCCTCCCGGGTGATGTCGGCGTAGACGCGGAAGAGGGCCGGGCGCGCTCCACCCCGGTCGCGCTCGTACAGGGCCGCCCAGCACCGGGCGATGTGCTCCCTGGCCCGGGTGCCGGGCCAGGGCTGGGGCAGGAGCTGGGGCGGCAGCAGCGGATCGGGCTCCATGGCGCGGGTGAGTTCGGCTGCCAGTTCGACGGCGATGGTGAGGAGTGCGGACGAGGGGAGTCCGCCGGGGCCGGTGAGCCGGGCGAGGCGGGGCCGGGCGATGCGGCTGAGACGGTGGTAGCGGTCGGCGATCTCCTGCAAGGGCCAGAGGCGCCGGGCGAGTTCGGCAGGCTCTCGGGTGTCGCCCCTGCGCAGGTCCGTGGTGGTGAGGAGGGTGAGCGCGCCGTGGGCGCCGAGGCGGTGGGCCGCTTCTTCGACGTACGGTTCCCACGGGTTGGCGCAGACGTACAGCCCGCCCTGGAGCGGGGCGCCGCCGAGGCGGACGAGCGTCTCGCGCAGGGTGTCCCGGGCGGCGCGCGCCGACTCGGGCACCGCGAAGGCGGCCAGGTGCCAGACGCCGTCCCAGGGCGCGCTTCCGGCGTCCTGCCGGAACGCGTGCCGCAGGAAGTCCGCGTTGGGGGCCAGGGCGCGCGTGGTGCCGGCGGTCGCGTGCAGCTCCGCCTTGCGGCCCCGGCCCTCGTGGGTGAACCGGCCCTCGGCCACGAGGCGTCTGACGCACAGCCGCACCTGCTGGTCGCTCATGCCCAGGGTGTTGGCGACGGTGTACAGCTCGTCCGCGCCGACGGTGCCGTCCTCGCGGATCAGTGCGTGGACGAGCATGCGGGTGGGGACCTCGACGTGGTCGGTACCGGCGCTCACCGCTCTCCCGCTCCTCTCGTCGCCACCGGGCGGCGCATGGTGGTCACCGCGCCGAAACCGAGCAGCCGGCGCAGGTAGGGCGTGTGCTCGGTCCGCACGGGCGTGAAGCCGCGCCGCTCGTACAGGGCCCTGGCGCGCGGATTGGTGTCGATCACGTCCAGTCTGATCTCCCGGCAGTCCCGCTCCGCGGCGACGGCGGCCACCTCCTCGATGAGCAGGCTCCCGACGCCCCGGCCGCGCACGTCCGGATGCACGGCGATGCCGTCCATGACGAGCTGCCCGGGGGCCGGGTGACGTTCGAACAGGGCGAGGAGCAGGAGCCGGTGCAGTCCTCGCAGAGGTCCGTACGCGCGCAGCACGGCGGGCCGATCCCCCGGTGAAGGCCCGTCCGCCGTGCTGGTACCCGGCGAGGCCGACGAGCCGCCCGTCCAGGAGCGCGCAGACCGCGCGATCGGCGTTCAGGTGGGCGGCGATGAAGGGCACCGCCCTGTCCGGCGGGTTCAGGGCGGGGCCGAGCTTGCGGCCGAAGGCGTCCCAGTACAGCTCGGCCGCCCGCCGCTCGGCTCCGGCCGGAAGCCCCCGCCGCACCGTCACCGGTCCGGCTCCGGAAACCGTCGCGTCCTGTCCCATGCCGTGCCCCCTTCTCCCCGAAACCAGGACTCGAACCTATCAGACTCTCTACGATCGTTTCCATGACGATAGTTTTGGGTCGCTCGAATCCGAGCAGAGGAAGCCGTCCCGCGCGTCCGGGGACCCGGACCCGGCGGCGCGGGCTCCGCTTCGCCGCGTGGTCGCTCGTCGCGGTCCTGGCCGTGGCCGCCGGCCTCGTCGGTGCGGTGCTGTGGCAGAACTCCTACGACATGGACGAGCGGCGGGTCTCGATCCGTCACGGCGGCCACACCCTCAACGGCGTCCTGGCCGTCCCCAGGGACGGCCGCGAGCGCCATGGGCTGGTCGTGTACGTCCACGGCGACGGCCCTGTCGACGCCACCCACGACGGCGGCTACAAGCCCCTGTGGGAGGCGAACGCCAAGGCCGGGTACGCCTCCCTGTCCTGGGACAAGCCCGGCGTCGCGGGCGCGCCCGGCGACTGGCTCGACCAGTCCATGGACGACCGCGCCGACGAGGTGGCCGCCGCGATCGCCTGGGCGCGCGCCCGCCCGGACGTCGACGGTGACCGGATCGGGCTCTGGGGCGCCAGCCAGGCGGGCTGGGTCCTGCCGAAGGTCGCCGCCAGGACGCCCGTGAGCTTCGTCGTCGCCGTCTCACCCGCGGTCAACTGGCTCCGGCAGGGCCGCCACCACCTCCTCGCCGAGCTGCGCGCCGACGGCGCGTCGGCGGCCCGCGTCAAGGCGGAGGTCGCCAGGAGCGACGCCGTCCGCCGACTGCTGGAGCGCCACGCGACCTTCGAGGAGTACGTCAGGGCGATGGGCGGCGACGCGGACGGCATGACCGCCGATCGCTGGGGCTTCGTCTCCAGGAACTGGACCGCGGACGCCACGCGGGACCTCCGCGCCCTGCGCGGCGTACCGGTGCTGCTGGTCCTCGCGGGCCAGGACGTCAACGTGGACACCGCCGAAACGGAGCGCGTCTACCGCAAGGTGCTGGGCGCGGGCGGCGCGGCGAGGGTCGAGCGTTACCCGGACGCGACCCATTCACTGCTCAAGCGGTCCGTCGAGCAGTCGGACCTCAGGATCACGCTCACCGCGCTCTTCTCCCCGCGCTCGCTCTTCGCGGACGGATTCCTGGACGGCCAGCGCCAGTTCCTCGAGCAGCTCGGCCGAGGCGGAGGTGGCATGACCCGGTCGTGAGCCTCACCGTGCGGCAGCTCGCCCCGGCCGTGCCGGACCGTCGGTTCCGGGAGCGGCTCGCGGGCTGACGCCCCCCGTCGGGTGGGCCGGGACAGGACGGATGCCCGGCGTGTCACCGGTCACCGCTCTCCGGCCAAGTGGCCCAGGTAATATGCGGTTACGCTTCTCGGCCCTTACGAATGGATCCGGATGGATGCCGAACTCGTACGTTCGTGGGTGGAGGGCTGGGCCGTCTCGCGCGGAGCCGCGCCGCCGGTGGCCGAGCCCTGGGGCTTCACCGTCGACGTGGGACTGGCCGGCCAGCTCACCCGGCACGTGCTGACCGATGCCGACGAGGCGCTGGTCCGCGGACTGACCGGGACGGCCACCGCTCCGGGCACCTGGCTCAAGGTCTTCCTGCCGCGGCAGGCGGTCGTCCCCTGGGCGGCGCCCGGCTGGCGTCCGGACGACGACGGCTTCCTGATGTCGGCACCGTTGCGCCCGGCCGCGGCCGAGGCTCCCGGTGGGTACCGGGTGCGCGCCTGGACGCGGGGCGGCGTCACCCGGGTGCTCGTCCGGACCGGGGACGGCGCGTTCGCCGCGCGTGGACAGGTCGCCGTGCCCGGCCCCGGGCGCACGGCCGTGGTCGACCAGGTCGAGACCTCCGCGGACCACCGCCGCAAGGGGCTCGGCGACCTGGTCGTGCGGACGCTGGGGAACGCCGCCCTCGCCGCGGGCTCCTCGAGGGGTGTGCTGGCCGCGACGACCGAGGGGCGGGCGCTGTACGAGGCCCTGGGCTGGCACACCCACGGCCCGCTGACCGGCCTGGTCCGGGTCCACGACGGTTCGCCGCGGACCCCGGGAGCCTGAGGGAGGGGCCGTGGCCTGACGCTCCTCGCCGGCTGCGGCGGGTGCGGCTCACCGTCCGGGCCGGCCGGGCCCTGCACCGTGGCCGCCCCGCCACCGTCCGGGAACGCGGCGGGCGGCGGACAGCCTTCATCCGCCGCCCGCGCGGTCGTTCACCGGGGCCGCTCGTCCTCGTCCGGGATCCGGTGCACCGCGGCCTCCTCGGCGGAGGCGGCGCCGCCGCTGATGCCGACGTCCTCCGCGATCATGTCCTTCTCCGCGTCCTCCCGGGCGCCTTCGTCCGGGGCCACCAGGCGCCCGGCGCGGTCCTCGCCCACCTGGTCGTCGAGGGGTTCCCCCTCGCCGCCCGGCAGGTCGCCCACCCCGTCGCCCTCCGCCGGGGGCGCGGCCGCCGGGTCCGGCCGCTCCTCGGCCAGCCGCTCGTCCAGCGTCTCGCCCTCGCGCTGCTCACGGGCCGTGGTGCCGTGGCTGTTCACCCCCAACGGCCGCTCCGGAGGCGAGTAGCCCTCGTCGTAGGGCTCGGTCTCCCGTTCGTTGAGGGTGTCCTCCGGGTCCAGGATGCCGTCGTCCTCGCGCCCCTCCGGGCCGTCCTGCGGCTGGTACACCTCGTCGCCGAACTCCTGGCCGTCGGCGTTTCCGTCCATCGCGTCAGTCGGGTCAGTCATGGGGACCACGTATCCAGCCCGGGTCGGCTGACACCCCCCGGCCGTGGCCGCCACCCGGACGCCCGGCCCGGGGCGCGATCGGTCATGACAACGAATCGATCCGAATACGTGCATGTTCAAAATGAAAATGCCAAAGCCCCGAACGGGGGGCGGCACATTCCGTAGTGTCTGGTCGCGTCCGCGGACGCGCGATCGGTGGGGGAGGGGATTCGGCGTGCCCGGAATCGACGAGAGCCTGCTGGAGGCCGTCCGGCTGCCCGGCGCACGGGGCGCCGCACTGGTCGACTGGATCAGCGGCCTCTCCCTGGGCGCGGTCGGCGAGGCCCCGGGCGAGGATCCGGACACCGCGGCCGCCGAGGTCGCCGAGGTGGCCCGGATCAGCGCCGAACACCGTGTCTTCGCCCCGGCGGACGCCCTTCCGGGGGCCGGCGGGGGACAGGAGGCGGCCGGTGGAGCCGGCCAGGAGCCACCGGTCGAGGACGTGATCGTCACCACCGCCTCGGCCTACCACGTCCTGCGGTTCGTGCCCACCGCGTTCGACAGCAGCGTCTGCCTCCACCTGTGGCTCGACCGGGCCGAGGGAAACCTCGCGATGGCCCGGATCCGGCTGGCGGAGGTCGTGGACCGGCTGGTGCTCGGATGAGGCGGCCGGGACGGCGGCGCGCGGGCGGCGGTCCGCCCGGGGCCGGGGGGACGGGCGACCCGCTCGTCACCGGCGGGGGTGACGCGGGAAGTGACGAAGGCGTTGACGGACGAGGCGAAGGGAGCGGGCCGATGACCGGTGCGGCAGGGATCGACGAGGCCGAGATCAGGGAGGAGCTGCGCGGGCTGCGCTCCCGCGTGCCGGAGCTGACCGGGGCGCTGCTGGCCAGTGCCGACGGGCTGGTGCTGGCCCACGAGACGCCACCCGGCACCGAGCCGGACGGGCTCGCCGCGCTCACCGCCGCCGCCCTGGGCGTGGGCGCCCGGCTCTCCGGCGCCGCCGCGCGTGGTGACTTCCGCGAACTGCTGGTCCGCGGGTCCGACGGCTACGTCGCCACCTACGCCGCGGGCGGGACCGCGGTGCTCACCCTGCTCGCCGGCGACCGGGTCAACGTCGGCCGGCTCCACCTGGAGGGACGCCGCTCGGGCAGGCGGCTGGCCGGCCTGATGCCCACGGCGCCCGTCGCCGAGGGCCCTCCGGGCGGCGGACGGGCCGTCCCGGCGTCCGCGGGCCACGCACCGGCCGACGGGACGGGGAGGCCCGCGGCCCTCCCGGTCCGCTCCCCGGGATCCGCCCGCCCCGGCCGGCGTCCGGGCGACGGCCCCCGCTCCGCCGGCCCGCGGCCGACCGCCTGAGCGCTCAGCGCTCCGGTCCGGGCCGCGCGAGCCAGGACGCCACGGCCTCCGTGATGGGCTGGCCCGTGTCGAGCTCCACGAAGGCGAACTGCCCGGACTGGTTGCACTCGAGGAACCACCAGGTGCCCTCGGCGTCCTCCGCGAAGTCGAACGCGCCGTAGGCGAGGCGGGCGGCGTCCAGGTAACCGCGCACGCCCGCCGCGACGGACCGCGGCACGCCGACGGCCCGCCACGCCTGGGCGGAGGGGGCGAAGCGGACGTCCACGTCCTCCGGCGCCGCGTCGGGGGAGACCTCCTTCCGGGCGGCCAGCAGCCGGTCGCCGACCGCCGTCAGCCGTACGTCCGCGCTCTTGACGACCCGTCGCTGCAGCAGCGTCGGCCCCAGCGCCACCGCGTCGAAGTCGGCGTCCGGGGCCACCCTGCTGGTCGGCACCACCAGGGGAGGGTCCTGCGGGTGGGACCCCGACACGGGCTTCACCACGAGGTCCCGGTGCCGGCGGGCGAAGTCCCGTGCGGCGTCCGGCACCGTGGTGATGAGGGTGGCGGGCACCGGCAGTCCGCACTCCTGCGCCAGCCGCAGCTGCCAGGGCTTGTGCCGTGCCAGGTACGCCGCCTCCGGAGGATTCATCCAGCGCGCCGCGCTGCCCCGCAGCATCCCGTACAACGCCTGCGACGCCTCCTGCGTGAGCCAGGCGGAAGCCTCCGGCGCGCCGCTGCCCGCCACCCCGGGCCTGCGCACCCAGACCGACCGCAGCGCGCCCAGCCCGACCCGCCGGCCGCCCGCCGAGAGCGTGCCCCGCAGCCCGCCCTGCCCGTACTCCCCGGACAGCCCGACGGCTCCCGGAAGATCGGCCGGATCCAGGCGGACGACCGGGACGCCGCGGGCGTCGAGCCGGTCCACCACCAGATCCGCCGTCACATCGTGTGTACATGTCAAGACCAGTACGGTCATCGCTCCGCGCCCGCGCCGACGGCGTCAGTCGTCGAAATGGGTCTTGGAACCGGCGGTGGAGGTGGTCGACCCCAGTTCGCGGAGCAGTGCGCGGTCGCGCGCGGCTATGCGTCCGTCGTCGAGGACGTTCAGCTGCAGGAGCGGGTCGTACCTGTAGGCCGGGGTGGCGGTGACCTCGGACTCCTCCGCCGGCCGGGCGTAGTCGAGGGCGAACATGCGCATGGGTCCCTCCCCTGGGACGGTCCGTCACCTTCTCCGTTCGGACACGTCCCGCCCGGCTCCGCCACTCGGCCGCCGGGCGCTCCGCCTCCAGGGACTTATACGTACCGGGCCGGTGATTGGTTGCCTCACGCTCCGTAATCACCCGGGGAGGTGGCGCGATTGGTTGGTTTGCCGTGGCGTGTACGGATCATCCGAAGGAAGGACAGACAACCTGGATGACTGTGGAGGAATCGTGGGCATCATCGCCTGGATCCTGATCGGCCTGATCGCCGGCGCCATCGCGAAGGCGCTGCTTCCCGGGCGCGACCCCGGTGGCATCATCATCACCATGCTGATCGGTGTGGTCGGTGGTCTGCTGGGCGGCTGGCTGGGCAAGGTCATCTTCGGCGTCGACTCGATCGACGGCTTCTTCGACCTTTCCACGTGGATCGCCGCCATCGTCGGCTCGGTGATCCTGCTGCTGATCTACCGTGCCGTGACAGGCAACCGAAGCTCGCACCGCCACGCCTGACCCGACCTGATCCGGCAGGCGACACCCTTTCCCTCGTCGGCGCCCGCACCGTTTCCGGTGCGGGCGCCGACGTGTGCGCGCGGATCAGCCGGCCGTGCCGCCGGGCCCGTCCAGCAGCGCGTCCGCGTGGTCGAGCCCGTTCTCCCGCAGGATCTCCTCCACCGGCTGTGCCTCGCGCACCGTCGCGAAGACCACTCCCGCGCCGTCCCCGGCCCGGTACCCGTGCACCGCGGGGCGGGGCAGGCTGTTGTAGCTCCACGGCGCGGTGAAGCAGTAGGCGCCCGTGTCGTGCAGCACCACCCAGTCGCCCTCGGCGAGCTCGGGGAGTTCCCTGCCGTGCGCCACCACGTCCCCCGCGAAGCAGAGCGGCCCCGCGACGTCCTGCCGCAGCGCCGCCGAGGTCTTCGCCCGCCCGTCCGGCCCGAAGGCGGAGACCCGCAGCGGCCAGGCGTCGGGCAGCAGCGCGGTGCGCGTCGCGACCTGCGCACCGGCGTGGGTGAGCGCCACCCGCCGGCCCCCCGCGTCCTTGACGTACTCCACCCGCGCGGCGAGGAAGCCGTTCTTGGCGAGCAGCGACCGGCCGAACTCGGTGACCAGGCGGTAACGGCCGTCCAGCAGCGCGGGCTCCGCCTCCCGGAGGGCGGCCGCGTACTCGGCGTGCGTCGGCGTCACCCGGTCGTCGGCGAAGTTGACGGGCAGTCCGCCGCCGATGTCCAGTCCGGTCACCCGCCGCTCGCCCACCCGGGCGTCGACCGCGGCCGCGAGCCGGTGCGCGGCGGCCACGCCCTCGGCGATCAGCGGCAGCGGGCAGCCCTGCGAACCGACGTGGACGTGCAGCCGGGTCAGCCAGGGATGGCGGGCGAAGGCGTCCGCCACCCGCTCCGCCGCCCCGGCGTCGCGCAGCGCCACACCGAACTTGGAGTGCTCGGTGGCGGTGCTGGTGGCCGCGATGGCGCCCCCGCCCACCTGAGGATTGACCCGCAGGCCGAGGACGGAGGAGCAGTCCGGCCGGCGCAGCCGGGCGATCCGCTCCACCTCCGCCAGGTTGTCCGCGTTCACCGCCACGCCCAGTTCCAGCGCCTCCCGCAGCTCCGCCTCGGTCTTCACCGGGGAGTCCAGCACGATCCGTCCGGGCGGGAAGCCGGCCGCCAGCGCCAGCCGGAGCTCCCCGGGACTCGCCACCTCGCACCCCATCCCGGCCGCCGCCATCAGCCGCAGCACCGGGACCAGCGGACACGCCTTGGCGGCGAAGGTGTGCAGCACCTCGGGAACCCCGGAGAACGCCGCGCGCAGTCCCTCGACCGCCCGCAGGACACCCGCGGTGTCCAGGAACCCGGCCACCGGCCGGTCCGGGCCCACCAGTCCGGCCGCCACGGCCCGGGGCAGCACGTCGGCGACGGTCAACGGGGCGCTCTCCACGAGCGCCGGCACGACAGGGTGCACGGTCTGACTCCTCATGGCACGACGGCGGGACGGACCGGCGCCGCGGGCCCTCGGAGCGCGCGGCGGCCGCGTACAGCCTCCCCCGTCCCGGCCCCGTGAACCAGGGGACCGCGCGCCGCGCCCGCCGGGGGAGCGGACACCGCGGCGACGGGCGCGGTGCGCCGACACCGGTGATTTTGCCGATGTACGCGTCCGGCGGACGGCCCGACAGTGGCGTTGCCAGTCAGCGGCAGCGCAGCCGGTGGCGCGGACACGTCAGGACGACGCGTGCCGCGACCGCCAAGGCGTCTGCCACGTCAGAGAGGACGACTCGTCGTGCAGAACTCGCAGAGCAGCGCGTCCAACGACGCTCCCCCCACGCCGGTCAACCGTCGGACGCGTCTGGGCCGCGTGGCCGGCCTGTCCGCCTCGGTGGCCGCGGCCATCGCGTTCAGCACCCTCGCCGCTCCGGGCGCCACCGCGGCCGACAACCCCTACGAGCGCGGCCCGGCCCCGACCAACTCGAGCATCGAGGCCCTGCGCGGCCCCTACTCGGTCTCCAGCACCTCCGTCTCGTCCCTGGCGGTGACCGGCTTCGGCGGCGGCACCATCTACTACCCGACCACCACCAGCGACGGGACCTTCGGCGCCGTCGTCATCACGCCGGGCTTCACCGCCTACGAGTCGTCCATCTCGTGGCTCGGCGAGCGGCTCGCCTCCCAGGGCTTCGTGGTGTTCACCATCGACACCAACACCACGATGGACCAGCCGGCCTCCCGCGGCGACCAGATGCTGGCGGCCGCCGACTACCTGACGCAGCGCAGCACGGCCCGCAGCCGCGTCGACGCCACCCGGGTCGCCCTGATGGGCCACTCCATGGGCGGCGGCGGCACCCTGGAGGCGGCCAAGGACCGGCCGTCCATCAAGGCCATCATCCCGATGACCCCGTGGAACCTGGACAAGACCTGGTCCGAGATCCGGACGCCCGCCCTGATCTTCGGCGCGGAGTCCGACAGCGTCGCCCCGGTCGCCTCGCACTCGGAGCCGTTCTACAGCAGCATCCCCTCGACCACCGAGAAGGCGTACCTGGAGCTGAACGGCGCCAGCCACTTCGCGCCCAACACGTCGAACACGACGATCGCGAAGTACAGCATCTCCTGGCTGAAGCGGTGGGTCGACAACGACACCCGCTACTCCCAGTTCCTCTGCCCGGGCCCCAGCACCGGACTCTTCAGCGACGTCGAGGAGTACCGCAACACCTGCGCCTTCTGAACCCGGGGGACCGCGACGGCGGCCGCGCGCGGGACGTGCGGCCGCCGTCCGGCGTTCCCGGAGACCCCGGGGCCGTCCGGCGCCCCGCGGCCCGGGGGACGCGGACGTGTGCCGGCGCACAGACCGCCGCGGCCCGCCGTGGAACACCACACACCCGCTCCGCGAGGAGCGGACCCCGGACTTCCGGCGGGCTTTACTCCTCCGTAACATCGCGGGAATGACCGGACAGACGACCGTCATCAACCCCCCGCGAACGCACGGCCGTGGCGAGGAACTGCGAGCGGCCGCCGCCACCTTGACGAACCGTCTGGAGGACGACAGCGCCGTCCTCCTCCTGGCCGGCGAACCGGGACTCGGGCGCACCACCCTCCTCGAGGACGTCGCCCGTTCCTTCGACGCCGGCCCCGTCCTGCGGGTCGGCGCCGCCGCCGCCGAGTCCCGCCTCCCCTACGGCGGGGTGCACGCCGTGTGTTGCGCCGCCGCCCGCACCGGAGCCGGCCTGCGCCGCACCCCCAGAACCCCCGAAGGGCTCCTCGACCTGCTGAGAGCCGCCGCCGCGGGCGGTCCCCTCCTGCTCTGCGTGGACGACGCCCACCTCTGGGACGCCCCCTCCCGCGCCGCCCTCGGCTTCGCCGCCCGCCGCCTGCACGCCGCCGGCCGGGTCGGCCTGCTGATCTCCGTCGCCGGACACCGCGCCGCCGACCCCGACTTCGCGGGGCTGCCCGTCCTGCGCCTCGGCCCCCTGCCCCGGCCCGCCGCCCAGGCCCTGCTGGCCGACCTCCTCCCCGACGGCGTCGACCCCGGCGTCCGCGAGGAACTCCTCACCGAGGCGGACGGCAACCCCGCCCTGCTGCACGCCCTGGTCCGGCGCCTGACCTCCGAGGAACTGACCGGCGCCGCTCCGCTGCCCCGCCCCCTCGCCGACGCGGGCGTGCTGGCCTCGGTGGTGGGGGAGAGCCTCACCGGACTGCCCGCCGGCCTCGACGACCTCCTGCTCACCGCCGCGGTGGCGCACGAGACCGCCCCGCCCGACGGACGCACCGGGGTCGACGCGGACCTGGTGCTCCGCGCCGCGGCCCGACTCGGCGAAGCCGCCGCGCCGCCGGCCTGCGACCGGCAGGCCGCCGACCTGATCGTGCTCGCCGACGGCAGGCTGCGTTTCACCGGCACCCTCGTCCGCCGCGCCGTCCACACCACCGCCCGCCCCGACCGCCGCCGCGCCGCGCACCGGGCGCTCGCCGCCGTCCTGACCGCCGACGGCCACCGTCTGCCCGCCCTGCTCCACCTCGCCCACTCCGTCACCGCCCCCGATCCCGTCCTCGCCGAGGACCTGGCCCGTGCCGCGCTCGACCCGGCCACCGACGCCTCCCACCTCCAGCGCGCCGCCGCCCTCGCCCGCGCCGCCGACCTCACCCCCGGCCCCACCCTGCGGGCCGAACGCCGTACCGCCGCCGCCGAACAGGCCCTCATCGCGGGACGTCCCGCACAGGCCCGCGGCCTGCTCGCCGACGCCGGCGGTCCCGACGCCCGCGCCACCGTCCGCGGCCGCGCCGAACTCCTGCGCGGCGTCATGACGCTGGGGGACGGCCCCGTCGCCGACGCCCACGCCTCGCTGCTGTTCGCCCGCTCCCTGCTGGCCGGCGAGGCGCCCGCCCTGGCACTCGCCGCCACCGTCGCCGCCGCCGACGCCGCCTGGGCCGCCGGAGACCTGACGGGCTGCCTGTCCGCGGTCGCCACCGCCTCGGCCACCGCGCCCACGCCCGGCCCCGGCCGGCCCGACCCGGTGCGCGACTACCTCACCGGCATGCGCGCCATCCTCGAGGCCCGCCTCGCCGACGCCGCCCGGCCGCTGCGCCGGGTGCTCGACCACGGCTGGACCCAGGAGGAACCCGAGGCGCTGCGGCGCGCCGCGACCGCCGCGCTGCTCCTCGGCGAGGTGGAGACCGCCTGCCGCGCCGGCGCCCGCGCCCTGGCCGCGGCCCGTGCCCGGGGCCACGAGGCCTTCGTGCCGCAGACCCTGGAATACCTCGCCTACGCCGAACTGCGGGCCGGCCGCCACGCCCGGGCCCGGGCCCACGCCGAGGAGGGCCTGCGCAGCGCCCTCCACTCCCGGCGGCGCAACACGGCGGCCCACCACCGGGCGATCCTCGCCCTCGCCGCCTCCATCGAGGGAGACGTCGACGAGGTGACCGCGCAGGCGTCCGCCGCCCTCGCCACCGCGCGAAGCCACGGCCTCGCCCAGACCGCCACCCTCGCCGAGTGGGCCGCCGGACGCGCCGAGCTGGGCCGCGGCCGCCCCTCCGAGGCCGCCGCCCGGCTCGGCCCGCTGGTCAGGCCCGGACGCACCGGAGGCCACTTCGCCGTACGGGCGCTGGTGATGCCCTGCTTCGTCGAGGCGGCGGTCCTCGCCGGCCGCGTCGACGAGGCCCGCCTCGTGGCCGACGAGTTCGAACTCTGGGCCGACTTCGGGGCCGACCGGCAGGCCCCCGCCCAGCTCGCCCGCTGCCGCGCCCTGCTGGCGGCGCCGGACGACCCCGACGGCACGGACACCCTCTACCGGCAGGCCCTCGAGCTGCACGAACAGGCCGACGGCGACTTCGAGCAGGCCCGCACCCAGCTGCTCTACGGAAAGTGGCTGCGCCGTCGCCGCCGCCCCCGGGAGGCCCGCGGGCGGCTCCGCGAGGCCCTGCACGTCTTCGAGCGCTGCGGCGCCGGCGCCTGGGCCGACCAGGCCCGTGCCGAGCTGCGGGCCAACGGCGAGGCCCCGGCCGCCCCGCAGGACGGCGCGCTGGCCCGGCTGACGCCCCAGCAGCAGCGGATCGCCCGCTGCGTGGCGTCCGGCGACACCAACCGGGAGGTCGCCCAGCGCCTGTCCGTCAGCACCCGCACCGTCGACCACCACCTGCGCAACATCTTCGCGGCCCTCGGCGTCCGCTCCCGGGTCGAACTCGCCCGTCTGGTCGGCCGGGAACAGTAGCGCGGCGAGGACGGCCGTACCGCCCGCACCACCCCGGAGACCCGTCGGTAACAAATGAGCAACTAGCCGCACACCCCTAGGGACCGACCGGACGGTATGTCATTCTTCGTGGCAGGACGAGTCAGGTGACGGCCGCACCGCGGCCCCCGGACCGCGGGGCCGCGGCCCACGGGCGCCGCACGCGTACTGCCGGGGAGAGCCGACCTCGGAGGAGGATCGCGATGTACCAAGCCGTACGGTCACGAGGAGCCCTGCGCCCCACGGCACCCGCCGTGCCGCGGCCGCGCGCACCACGCTTCCGGTCGCTGACCGACGCGGAGGCGCTCCGCGTGCTGCACCGGGGCGCCCGGGCCATCCAGGACGAACTGCCCGACCTCACCGACCGGCTGGTGGCCGCCCTGCGCGAACAGGAACCCGCCTACCGCGCGGCCATGGAGACCGACCCCAACGCCACCTGGCAGGAGGCCCACGGTTCCCTGCGGCACAGCGTCGCCTCCCTGCTCGACCCGCGCACCGCCCGCGAGGAGGCCCGCCGCTGCTCGTGGCGGATCGGCGCCACCCGCGCCGAACGGGGCTTCCCGCTCGACGCCCTGCTGCACGCCTTCCGCCTCGGCGGGGCCCTGGTCTGGCAGGCCCTCGTCGAGGAGACCTCCCGCAGGGCGCCCGACGACGTCAGGCTCCTGGTCCACGTCGCCGCCGACGTCTGGAACTTCGTCGACGAACACTGCACCCTCGTCGCCGACGCCTACCGGCAGGTCGAACGCCGCCTCGCCTGGCGGCGCGAGAACCGGCTCCGCCTGCTCACCGCCGCCCTGCTGGACGGCACCAGCCGCATCGCCGACCTCCCCGAGGCGGCCGAGGCCCTCGGACTGCCCGAGCAGGGCCGCTACGCCGTCGTCGCGGTCAACGCCGGCGCCGCCGCCGAGAGCGCCGCGGCCCGCGCCGCGGCCGTCCCCGCCGGCATGCGGGTCCACTGGCACACCGGCGTCGACGTCGACCACGGCATCGTCCTGCTCGAGACCGACGACGCCCTGCGCCGCCTCGCCCCCGCCCCCGACGCCCACCGGGGCGCCCGCATCGGGGTCGGCCTCCCCGTCGACGGCCTGGCCGCGCTCGGCGACGCCCGCCGTCACGCCGACGCCGCGCTCGGCATCTGTCCCGAGGACGGCGGCTCCGTCCGGCTGCACGAACAACTCCCCTCCGCCCTGTTGCTGTCCAGCCCGGAGCTCGGCCGCGCCCTCGCCGAAGAGGTCCTCGGCCCGCTGCTGCGCCTGGAACCCTCCGACCGCGACCTGCTCCTCGACACCCTGGCCGCCTGGCTGGAATGCGACGGATCCGCCCAGCGGGCCGGCGCCCGCCTCTACTGCCACCGCAACACCGTCCTCAACCGGCTCCGCCGCTGCGAGCAGCTCACCGGCCGTTCCCTCACCCGCCCCGCCGACGTCGTCCAGGTCAGCCTCGCCCTCGCCGCCCGCCGCCTGCTGCGCCCCTGACCGACGGCGAACCGCGCGGAGGCCGCCGCGCACCACCGTGCCCCGGACCGCCCGACCGCGGTCCGGGGCACAGCCGTGCGCACCGCCGGCCGCACCTGCGCGACACCCGCTGGGCACGCGCACAACCCGCCCCCGCAACCGTTGGTGCACCGCCGCGAGCACGGGTTTTCCGCTGTACCGGCACCCTCCGCGCGTGCTGGTCTGAGCACCACTTCCGCACGGGACAACCGCACGGAACACCCGCACGGACGAACGACGACCCCCGTGCCCAGGCCCCGGTCCCGCCAAGGCCCGGCCCCTCCGGCCCCCGCCCCGGCCCCGGTCGCGCGGCACGCAACCAAGGAGCAGTGATGCCCCGAGCATCCGACGAGGCGTCCACCCTCAGGGTGGAGAACCTCGACGTGACCTACGGACGCGCGGTCTCCGCACTGCGCTCCGTGAGTCTGGACGTGCCGCCCGGCAGCGTCGTCACCCTGCTCGGCGCCAACGGCGCCGGCAAGACCACCCTGCTGCGCGCGGTGTCCGGCACCCTGCGCCTGCACCGCGGAGCCGTCACCGCGGGCGCCGTCCGCTACGGCGACACCGTCCTCGACGGCCAGGACCCGGTGGCCGCGGTGCGCGCCGGAGTCGTCCAGGTGCCCGAGGGCCGGCGGGTCTTCGCCGGTCTCACGGTGGACGAGAACCTGCGCTCCGGCGGCCTCGGCCTCGGCCGCCGCACCCCCGAGCGGATCAGGGAGGGCCGCGACCGCGTCTTCGCCCTCTTCCCCCGCCTGGCCGAGCGCACCAAGCAGCAGGCCGGCCTCCTCTCCGGCGGTGAACAGCAGATGCTGGCCATCGGACGCGCCCTGATGGCCGCCCCCGGACTGCTCCTGCTCGACGAGCCCTCGCTGGGGCTGGCGCCGCAGATGGTCGAGCGGATCGCCGAGGTGGTCCGCGAGATCAACGCCCAGGGCACCTCCGTCCTCCTGGTCGAGCAGAACGCGGGCATGGCGCTCGCCCTCGCCGACCACGCATACGTCCTGGAGGTCGGCGAGGTCCGCCTCTCCGGCCCGGCCGGCGAACTCGCCCGCACCGACGCCGTCCGCCGCCTCTACCTCGGCGAGACCGGTGAGACCGGCGGGACCGGCGAGACGCCCGAGACGGACGGCGCCGCCCCGGGCGGCACGGAGAGGGGTGCGGCATGAACACCGGCACGACCGCCACCAGGGCCGCCGAAGCGCCCGAGCCCCTCGAGGTCGACCGCGTCACCGTCCGCTTCGCCGGCCTCACCGCCCTCGACGACGTGTCCTTCACCGTGGCGCCCGGCTCGGTCCACGCGGTGATCGGCCCCAACGGCGCCGGCAAGTCCACCTGCTTCAACGTCCTCTCCGGCCTCCACCGGCCGGCCTCCGGCACCGTCCGCTACGGCCGGCAGCGGCTCACTGGCCTCGCCCCGCACAGGATCGCCGCCCTGGGCATCGCGCGGACCTTCCAGAACATCGTCACCACCGAGGGCACCGTCGGCGACAACCTGATGCTGGGGAGGCACGCCCTCACCCGTGCCGGCTTCGTCTCCTCCGCGCTCCACCTGCCGCACGCCGTCCGCGAACAGCGCGCCCACCTGGCCCGTGCCCGGGAGATCGCCGAACTCGTGGGCCTGGAGCGCCACTTCGACGCACCCGTCGCCATGCTGTCCTACGGCGACCGCAAGCGCGTCGAGATGGCCCGCGCCCTGTGCCTGGAGCCCCGGGTCCTCCTGCTGGACGAACCCGTCGCCGGCATGAACACCGCCGAACGCGCCGAGGCCGTCGAGGTCATCCGCACCGTGCGCGCACAACTGCCGCTGTCCATCGTGCTGGTGGAGCACGACATGGGCCTGGTGATGCGGCTCGCGGACGAGGTCACCGTCCTCGACTTCGGACGGCGCATCGCCCACGGCACCCCCGACGAGGTCCGCCGGGACCCCGAGGTGCTGCGCGCCTACCTGGGCACCGGCGCCGGGGGCACCGGTCCCGCGACGCCCGGTCCCGGGACGCCCGGTCCCGCGACGCCCGGAAAGGAAGCGGCATGACAGGCCTGCTCGACACCCTCCTGGCGGGCCTCGCCCTCGGAGCGGTCTACGCGCTGGTGGCGCTGGGCTTCGTGATCATCTTCAAGGCGTCGCACGTCATGAACTTCGCCCACGGCTCCATGCTCCTCCTCGGCGGCTACCTCACCGCCGTGCTCCACGAGCACCTGGGCTTCGCCGGGGCCCTGGCGGCCGGCGTCCTCGCCACCGCGGCGCTGGCCGGCGTCGTCGACCGGGTCCTGCTGCAGCGCCTGCCCCAGGACCCCAGGGCCGCCCACGTCGCCACCATCGTCACCATCGGCGTCGACATCCTCCTCGTCACCGACCTGGCCCGCCGGATCGGCGGGGACCTGCTCTCCCTCGGCGATCCGTGGGGCGACCGGGTCCGCACCTTCGGGCCGGTGACCGTCCCCGACAGCCGGCTGGCCGCCGTCGCGGTCTCCGCACTGGTCATCGGCGCCGTGTTCGCCCTCTTCCGGTACAGCCGCTGGGGCCTGTCGCTGCGGTGCGCGGCCGAGGACACCGAGGCGGCGGCCCTCCAGGGCATCCGGCTGGGCCGGACCCGCATGCTCGCCTGGTGCCTGGCCGGCGCCCTCGCCGCCCTGGCGGCGGTCTTCCTCGCCGCCTTCCCGGCCACCGGCCTGGAGCGCACCACCGGACAGATCGCCCTCAAGGCCTTCCCGGCCGCGATCCTCGGCGGTCTCGCCTCACCGGTCGGCGCCCTCGCGGGCAGCCTGGTGATCGGCCTGACCGAGGCGTTCGTCATCACCTACCAGAGCGACCTGCACGTCCTCGGCGACGGGCTGAGCGACGTCGCCCCCTACGTGGTCATGGTCCTGGTGCTGCTGGTGCGGCCCAACGGACTCTTCGGAGCGAAGGGAGCGGCCCGTGTCTGACGCCGCCAAGCACCTGCCGCGCCTGACCGCGGCCGTGGTCCCGCTGCTCGTCCTGTGCGCCCTGCCGTTCTATCTGGAGTCGTACTGGCTGCGGATCGGGCTGTTCTCCATGGCCGCCGCCATCGGCGCCATCGGGCTGAGCCTGCTGTCCGGGACGGCCGGCCAGCTCTCCATGGGCCACGCCTTCTTCCTGGCCGTCGGCGCCTACGGCTACGTCTGGTTCTCCGGCGACCCCGGCCCCGGCCTCCCGCCGGTGGTCGCCATGGTGCTGGCCGTGCTGCTCGCCGGAGCGGCCGGCGGCCTCTTCAGCCCGGTCGCCGGCCGGGTGAAGGGCATGTACCTGGGCATCGCCACCCTGGCGCTGGTCTTCATCGGCCACCACCTGATGCTCACCCTGGACGGCGTCACCGGCGGCTTCAACGGCCGCTCGGTGGAGCCGATGGAGATCGGCGGCCTCGTCCTCGACTCCGGGCGGGACGACCTCGTCGTGCTGGGCGTGCCGTTCGGCGCGGAGGAGCGCCTGTGGTACTTCGGCCTGGTCCTGCTGGCGTTCACCTGGTTCACCGCCCGCGGCCTGCTGCGCGGACGCCCCGGCCGGGCCCTGGCGGCGCTGCGCGACAGCGAGACCGCCGCGTCCGTGATGGGCGTCCCGGTGGCCCGCCACCGCTCCTCGGCGTTCGTGGTCTCCTCCATGTACGCCGGCCTCGCCGGGGTGCTGATCGCGCTGTCCTTCCGGCGCGTGGTGCCCGACCACTTCGGCCTGGTCCTCTCCATCGACTACCTCGCCATGATCGTCATCGGCGGTCTGGGGTCGGTGGGCGGCGCGGTGGCCGGAGCGTTCTTCGTGACCGCCCTGCCGCTGGTGATGGCCAAGTACGCCGACCAGCTCCCGCTGGTCGCCGCCCCCGGTTCACCGGACGGCTCGCTCGGCCCGACCGAGGCCTCGCGCTACCTGTACGGCGCCGCGATCGTCGTGATCCTGCTGTGGGCCCCCGACGGCCTGCACGGACTCGCCCGGCGGCTCCGGTCGCGGCTGCGGTCACGGCTGCGGCGCGAGCCGCCCGCACCGCCCCACGGACCCGGGCCCGCCGAGCCCGTGACCCCCGCACCGACCACCACCGCCCCTTCCGTTCCAGTCAAGGAGCACACCCCGTGAACGCAACGCCCCGTGCGCACCGTCGCGCCACCCGCATCACCGTCGCCGCGGCCCTGTCGGCGCTGCTCGTCGCGGGCTGCAGCAGCAAGGCCGAGAACCCCGAGGGCGAGGAGGGCGCCGACGGCGTCAAGGGCGGCCCCGGGGTCACCGACACCACGATCACGATCGGTTCCCTGACCGATCTGACGGGCCCGTACGCCACTCTGGGCGAGTCCATCACCAACGCCCAGAAGATGTGGGCCGACGAGGTGAACGCCGAGGGCGGCATCTGCGGCCGCAAGATCGAGATCAACGTCAAGGACCACGGCTACGACGTCCAGAAGGCCGTCGCCGCCTACTCCGAGGTGGCGCCCGACTCCGTCGCCCTCTCCCAGGTCATCGGCTCCCCGGTGGTCGCCGCGCTGGTCGACGACATCGAGAAGGACCGGATCCTCACCTACCCGCAGGCCTGGTCCGCGTCCCTGCTGGGCATCGAGCCCGTCCAGGTCACCGGCACCACCTACGACGTCGACATGATCGCCGCCGTCGACTTCCTCACCAGCGCCAAGGGCATCGGGAAGGGCGACAGGATCGGCCACGTCCACTTCGAGGGCGACTACGGCGCCAACGCCCTGGAGGGCTCGAAGTGGGCGGCGCAGAAGGCGGGCCTGGAGATCGTCGAGCAGAAGATCAAGCCCACCGACCAGGACCTGTCCGCCCAGGTGGCCGCCCTGCAGAAGGCCGGGGTCAAGGCGATCCTGATCAGCGCCGGCCCGGTGCAGACCGCGTCGCTGGTCGGCGTCGCGGCCTCCCGCGGTCTGCAGGTCCCGGTCGTCTCCAACATCCCCGGCTACTCCCCGCAGCTGATGGCCTCCGAGGCCGCCCCGGCCCTCGAGGGCATGCTGCACATGATCAGCGCCGCTCCCGCGGTCAACGCGGACATCCCCGGTGTGAAGGAGATGGTGGCCAAGTACCGGAAGGTCTACCCGAAGGCCCCGGTCGACACCGGTGTGCTCTCCGGCTACAACACCGCCCAGCTCCTGGGCCTCGCCCTGGAGAAGGCCTGCGACGGCGGCAGCCTGGCACGTGAGGACGTCGTCGCGGCCCACCGGCAGCTCTCCGACGCCGACACCGGTCTCGGCACCCCGCAGGACTTCAGCGACGTCGAGCGTCCGGCCGCGGTGGAGAACTACGTGCTCAAGCCGTCCAAGGACGCCCTCGGCGGCGCCGAGATCGTCGAGGAGGCCGCCGTCGCCCCCGGTGTCGAGGAGTACCTGAAGGAGAAGGGCCGCGCCTGAGCCCCCGGCCGGGCCCGCCTCCGGGCCCGGCCGGGAACGCCGGGCGGCCGCACCACCGGCGCGGGCGCCCGGCGTTCCCGCGGGGGCGGCCTCAGCCGGCGGCCTGGTCGCTGTCGCGGAAGGAGCCCCAGCCGTGCCAGCGGTCGATCTCGATCCAGGCGCTGATCCGGCCCCGCTCCCGCTCGGCGTACGGCTTGCCCAGGTAGTGGCGCGAGAGCCGGTCGATGCCGGACAGGTCGGTGTCGTCGCGCATCTCGGCGATCCTGCCGATGAGGGTGATGTGGGAGTACCAGTTGGCCTCGTCCAGGACGGTGAGGGTCACCCGCGGGTCGTTGCGGATGTGCTCGAGCCGCTTGCGGCCCTCGTCCATGTTGACCAGCACCCGGCCGTCGTCCCAGACGTACCAGGTGGCGGCGGAGACCGGCTGGCCGTCCGCCCGGACGGTGGTGATCACCGCGGGGTTGGGCTTCTCCAGCATGGTGATCGCTGCTTCGGGAAGCGGCGGTTTCGACATCGTCTCTCCTCCTCGTCGCACGCCCGGGGGCCGTGCGGGATTTTTCGACGGGGCGTCACCCGATCACGCTGCCACATCGGGCCGCCCCGGTCCCGCACCGCCTGCCCCGAGTCCGCCGGGACACGCCGAAGGGCTCCCGGCCGGAACCGGGAGCCCTTCGACGCGCGTCGGCCGGCGGGGGCGCGGATCAGGCGCCGCTGGCCCGCAGCATGTCCTCGCGCTCCACGATCTTCACGCGCTCACGGCCCTGCGGCTCGCCCAGCGCCTTCTCCGCGGCGTCCAGCCGGTACCAGCCGTCCCAGGTGGTGTACCGGACCTCCCGCCGGGCCAGGAACTCCTCCACGGCCTCGGGGGCGGGGGAGGACGGCGTGTGCAGCCGGCCGTTCGCGTGGTCGTCGAGCAGGTTGGACACCGTCTCGTTGGCGTCGCCCTTGGTGTGCCCGATCAGACCGATCGGACCGCGGCGGATCCAGCCGGTGACGTAGGTGGACCGCAGGTGCTCGCCGTTCTCGATCACCCGGCCGCCCTCGTCGGGGACGGTGCCGGTGGCCTCGTCCCAGGGCAGCTTGGGCAGCGCGTCGGACAGGTAGCCGACGGCGCGGTAGACGGCGCCGAGGTCCCAGTCCTTGTACTCGCCCGTGCCCTTGACGTTGCCGGTGCCGTCCAGGGCGGTGCGCTCGGTGCGCAGGCCCACGACCTTCCCGTCCTCGCCGAGGATCTCCACGGGCGACTCGAAGAAGTGCAGGAACAGCTTGTGCGGGCGGTCGCCGACGTCGCGGATCGCCCAGTTCTCCAGCGTCTTGGCGACCATGTCCGCCTGCTTGTTGCCCCGGCGGGTGGCGATCGAGCCCTCGTCGTAGTCGATGTCCTCGGGGTCGACGATGACCTCGATGTTGGGGGAGTGGTCCAGCTCCCGCAGCTCCATCGGGCTGAACTTCGCCTGCGCCGGACCGCGGCGCCCGAAGACGTGGATCTCCTTGGCCCGGTTGAGCTTCAGGCCCTCGTGGACGTTGGCCGGGATCTCGGTCGGCAGCAGCTCGTCGGCGGTCTTGGCCAGGATGCGCGCCACGTCGAGGGCCACGTTGCCGACGCCGAGGACGGCGACCTTCTCGGCCGTCAGCGGCCAGGTGCGCGGGACGTCCGGGTGACCGTCGTACCAGGAGACGAAGTCGGCGGCCCCGTAGGAGCCGTCGAGGTCGACGCCCGGGATCGGCAACGCGCGGTCGGCCGTGGCGCCGGTGGAGAAGATCACCGCGTCGTAGAAGGCGCGCAGGTCGTCCAGGGTGATGTCGTTCGGGTAGTCGACGTTCCCGAAGAGACGTATCTGCGGCTTGTCGAGGACCTGGTGCAGGGCGGTGATGATGCCCTTGATGCGCGGGTGGTCGGGCGCCACGCCGTAGCGGATGAGGCCGAACGGGGCGGGCATCCGCTCGAAGAGGTCGACGGACACGCCGGGTTCGGCGGCCACCTCGGACTTGAGCAGCGCGTCGGCGGCGTAGATGCCGGCGGGACCGGCCCCGACGATGGCTACCCGCAGGGGGCGGGACATGTGCGGTTTCCCTTCGAGCGGTGAACTTCCTCGTCGGGAAGCCTAAGCTAAGGCAAGCCTTACCTTGAATGCGGGTCCACTTTATGGACCCATAAGCTCGGCTTATGCGGGTACCGCCGCACAGAGGTGGCGTGATCATCGTACCGCCGTCGTGGGGCTCCTCCGGGCCGCCGCGCCGCGCCGTCGGCGAATGGCTGCATGCTGAAATCATCCCGGTGATTTCATGTTTTGTTCCCTCGCTCCGTGTCACCAGATCAGGTGAGGTCCTGCCGCCTCCGGCGGCCCGCGACAGGCGAGAGCGAAGGAATCCACCAGGCATGAGCGAGAGCAACCCCCTCAAGAGGGCTGCCCAGAAGATCACCGGCGATCCGGCCGTCACGGGACCGCAGGACGGCGTGCCCGGCAAGCCCGGCCCCGAGTCGCCCACGGTCGCGGAACCGACCGAGCCCAGGGAGCCGCTGCCCCCCAAGGCCGACCAGCGGGGTCCCGCCACCGTGTCGCCCACCGGCCAGAGCACCGGCGTCGACCAGGCGAAGGTCGCCCAGGGCGGCGCCTACCTGACCACCGCGCAGGGCGTCCGCCTCCGCGACACCGACCACTCGCTGAAGGCGGGCCCGCGGGGCCCCGTCCTGCTGCAGGACCACCACCTGCGCGAGAAGATCATGCAGTTCGACCACGAGCGCATCCCCGAGCGCGTGGTGCACGCCCGCGGGGCCGGCGTCCACGGGGTCTTCCAGTCCTACGGCACCGCCGCCTCCGTCACCAAGGCGGCCTTCCTCGCCAAGGACGTCGAGACCGAGGTCTTCGTCCGGTTCTCCACCGTCCTCGGCTCCCGTGGTTCCTCCGACACGGTGCGCGACACCCGGGGGTTCGCGACGAAGTTCTACACCACCGAGGGCGTCTTCGACCTGGTGGGCAACAACATCCCGGTCTTCTTCATCCAGGACGCCATCAAGTTCCCCGACGTCATCCACGCGGGCAAGCCCCACCCGGACCGCGAGATCCCCCAGGCCCAGAGCGCCCACGACACCTTCTGGGACTTCGTGAGCCTGCACACCGAGGCCGCCCACCACACGCTGTGGAACATGTCCGACCGGGGCATCCCCCGTTCCTACCGGATGATGGAGGGCTTCGGCGTCCACACCTTCCGGCTGGTCAACGCGGCCGGCGAGACCACCCTGGTCAAGTTCCACTGGAAGCCCAAGCTGGGCGTGCACTCCCTGGTGTGGGAGGAGGCGCAGATCATCAACGGGGTGGACCCCGACTTCCACCGCCGCGACCTGTTCGACGCCATCGAGGCGGGCGCCTACCCGCAGTGGGAGCTGGGCATCCAGACCTTCCCCGACACCCCTGACCAGTTGTTCGAAGGCATCGACCTGCTCGACCCGACCAACATCGTTCCCGAGGAACTGGCCCCGGTCCAGCCGATCGGTCTGCTCACCCTCAACCGCAACACCTCCAACTTCTTCGCCGAGACCGAGCAGGTCGCCTTCCACGTCGGCCACCTGGTCCCGGGGATCGACGTCACCGACGACCCGCTGCTGCAGGGCCGCCTCTTCTCCTACCTCGACACCCAGCTCACCCGCCTCGGCGGCCCCAACTTCAACCAGTTGCCGATCAACCGGACCCACGTCCCGGTCAACGACATGCAGCGCGACGGCTACCACCAGACCGCCGTCCACCGCGGCGTGGCGCCCTACCGGCCGAACTCCCTCGACGGCGGCTGCCCGTTCACGGCCGGAGCGGACGCCGGCGCCTTCGTCGACGTGCCGGTGCACCTGCCCGAGGCGGCCAAGGTCCGCGCCCAGTCCGAGACCTTCGACGACCACTTCAGCCAGCCGCGGCGCTTCTGGCTCTCCATGAGCCCCATCGAGCGCGAGCACATCATCGCCGCCTACACCTTCGAACTGGGCAAGTGCTACGAGCAGGCGATCAAGGAGCGCAACCTCCAGGTCCTGGCCAACATCGACCCGGTGCTGTGCTCCAAGGTCGCCGAGGGCCTCGGCCTCCCGGCGCCCGAGCCGACCGTGCCGCTCGCCGACGTGCGGCCCAGCCCGGCGCTCTCCCAGGTCGGCGAGGTCTGGCCCGCCGACGGCCGCATGATCGGCATCGTCGCCGCGCCCGACGCCGACCTGGAGGGCGTCGCCACGGTCCGTGAGGCCGTCCTCGGCGCTGGCATGGTGCCGCTGATCGTCGCCCCGACCGGCGGCCCGCTCGGCAGCGGCGGGCTGAAGCCCCAGCGCACCTTCGTCACGGCACGCTCCACCGAGTTCGACGCCGTGATGGTCGTCGGGGCGCCCGCCGTGGGCAACGACGCCTTCGGCGCCCGGGACGCGAAGGCCACCCCGACCGCGGGCCAGGCCGGTCCGGTCGACCCCCGGGTGGCGCTGCTCCTCGCCGAGGCGTTCCGGCACGGCAAGGCCATCGGCGCCTGGGGCGGCGGCGACGCCGCCCTGGCAGCCGCCGGCGTTCCGGCCGACGCCCCCGGCGTCGTCGTCGGCACCGACGGCCCGGCCACCCTGGAGAAGCTCAGCCGTCTCATGGGCAGCCACCGGGTCTGGGAGAGGTTCCCGACGACGGTCTGACCGGCACAGCGCGTGACGGCGGCGGCCCGCCGCCGCCGTCGCTCGTGCCCGGCCTCCCGCCGAGGGCCGGCGAAACGGTCCCCGGCCGTCGGCCGAAACGGGACGAATGGGATCGCCCGCCCGGGGCACGAGCCCAACATCACCAGACGATCACCCAAGGAGGCACCACCGCCATGGCCACCGTTCCCACCCCGAAGTACACCGTTCCCGGCCTGAGCACCGACGACGCCCGCAAGCTGATCGACCTGCTCCGCCTGCGGCTGCACGCCCTCAACGACCTCCACCTGACGCTCAAGCACGTCCACTGGAACGTCGTCGGGCCGCACTTCATCGCGGTCCACGAGATGCTCGACCCGCAGGTGGACCGGGTCCGCGACATGGCCGACGACGTCGCCGAGCGCCTCGCCGCCCTGGGCGGCATCGCCCAGGGCACCCCGGGCGCCCTGGTCAAGGAGCGCACCTGGGACGACTACTCCATCGGCCGCGCCGACGCCATCGCCCACCTCGGGGCCCTCGACGTCGTCTACACCGGTCTCCTCGAGTCCCTGCGCGACGCCGTGAAGGTCGCCGGTGAGATCGACCCGGCCACCGAGGACCTGCTGATCGAGCAGCTGCGCGACCTCGAGCAGTTCCAGTGGTTCGTCCGCGCCCACCTGGAGAGCGCGGGAGGCACCCTGGCCACCGCCGACGCCACCACCGAGAAGGACGGCGCCTCCGCCGGCGGCGACGCGTCCTGACGCCGCCGCCGGCGCCGACCCGGGCGG
>NZ_LWCC02000005.1:4375524-4414931 GCF_001642695.1 Streptomyces chilikensis | reverse complement strand
GCCGCGAGCGGACGGCGGGCGGCGGGCGGCGGGCGGCGGGCGGCGGGCGGCGGGCGGCGGGCGGCGACGGGACGGTCAGCGCACCCGCGCCGCGAACGCCTCGTGGGCCCGGTCGTCGAAGAGGACGAAACGGACCTCCTCGACCTGTGTCGCGGTGGCACGGACCGTCTCGACCGCGATCCGCGCGGCGTCCTCGACGGGCCACCGGTAGACACCGGTCGAGATGGCCGGGAAAGCGACCGTGCGGGCCCCGAGTTCGTCCGCCACCCTCAGGGACTCGCGGTGGCAGGAGGCCAGCAGGCCCGACCGGTCCTCGTGCGGGTCGAACACCGGCCCCACCGTGTGGATCACCCACCGGGCGTCCAGGCGGCCCGCGGTCGTCGCGACGGCCTGGCCGGTGGGCAGGCCGCGGCCGTAGTGGGAGGCGCGCAGGGCACGGCAGGCGGCGAGGATCTCCGGACCGCCCCGGCGGTGGATGGCGCCGTCGACGCCCCCGCCGCCCAGGAGGGAGGAGTTGGCCGCGTTGACGACGGCGTCGACGGACTGCCGCGTGATGTCGCCCCGCACCAGGGTGATCCGGGTGTCCGCGGTCACCGGCTGTTCCTCCTCAGCTCGCGCCAGACGGCCTTCGCCGCGTTGTGGCCGGACATGCCGTGGACGCCGGGCCCGGGCGGGGTGGCGGAGGAGCACAGGTAGACCGCGGAGTGCCGGGTCCGGTACGGGTGGAGCGTGATGCCGGGCCGCAGTATCAGCCTCAGCCCCGAGGCCGAGCCGCAGGCGATGTCGCCGCCGACGTAGTTGGCGTTGCGGGCGGCGAGCTCGGCGGGGCCGCTGACCGCGCGGGCGAGGACCCGGTCGCGGAAGCCGGGGGCGAACCGCTCCAGCTGGCGTTCGACGGCGTCGGTGAGGTCGCCGGTCCAGCCGTTGGGGACGTGGCCGTAGGCCCAGAAGACGTGCTTGCCCTCGGGGGCGCGGCTCGGGTCGGCGACGCCCGGCTGGGTGGTGATCAGGAAGGGACGGTCCGGCGCGTGCTCCGTGCGGGAGGCCGCGTTCAGGGCCTCGCCGATCTCGGCCGCGCTCGCCCCGACCTGGACCGTTCCGGCCCGCCGGGCCTCGGGCGCGGTCCACGGCACGGGGCCGTCCAGCGCGTAGTCGATCTTGAAGGCGGCGGCGCCGTACCGGTAGTCCCGGTAGGCGTTGCCCAGTCCGGCGATGCGGGCGAGCGCGGTCGGCGAGGTGTCGAAGACGTAGGCGCGGGCGGGCGGCAGGTCGTCGAGGCGCTTGACCTCGTAGCCGGTGTGCACGACGCCGCCGAGGTCGGCGAGGTAGGCGGCCAGCGCGTCGGAGATCGCCTGCGAGCCGCCGCGGGCGAACGGCCAGCCGCGGGCGTGCGCGGCCAGGGCGAAGACCAGGCCGACCGCGCCGGTGGCCGGCCCGCCCAGCGGGGCCATCACGTGGGCCACCAGGCCGGCGAAGAGCGCCTTGAACCGCTCGTCGTGGAAGCGCCGCATCAGCCAGGTCGACGGGGGCAGCCCGACGAGGCCGAAGCGGGCGAGGGTGACCGGATCGCGCGGCAGGGCGCTGAGCGGCAGCGACATGAAGTCGCGGACCAGCGTGTCCCAGTTCCGCAGCAGCGGCTCCACCAGCCGCCGGTAGGCGCCCGCGTCCCGGGGGCCGAAGGAGGCCGCCGTCTCGGCGACGGACCGGGAGAGCACGGCGGCGGTGCCGTCCGGGAAGGGGTGGGCCATCGGCAGCGGGGCGTGCACCCACTCCAGCCCGTACCGGTCCAGCGGCATGGCCCGGAACGCGGGCGAACCGATGCCCAGCGGATGGGCGGCGGCACACGGGTCGTGCCGGAAACCGGGCAGCGTGAGCTCCTCGGTGCGCGCTCCCCCGCCCACCGCGTCACGCGCCTCGAACACGGCGACCGAGAACCCGCGCCGGGCCAGCTCGACGGCAGCCGTCAGCCCGTTCGGTCCCGCGCCCACCACGACCGCGTCGAGTATCGATGTCGACGGCACCTCGGACTCCTTCGTCGGCGGTGTCCTCCTGGTGATCAGGATAGGCCGCCGCGCCGACACGGGGCGGAGGCGGGCTCCGTTGACCGGCCGTCATCGAGCGCCGCCCTCCCGCCCCGCCGGGCCGGCGGCGACGGGTGCACGGCGGTCACCGGGCGCCGGCCGGACTGAGGGCGCATTGTTGCTGTTATCTGACAATGAGCCTTGCTCGTGTCCGCACCGGCGGCGCCGCCGCGCCGTGGGGCGCTCACCGCCCCACGGCGTACCCCTGCATCCCCCGCGGGTTGGCGGCCGCGGACAGCAGCCCGGTCCCCGGGTCGCGGGCGACGGCACACAGGCGTCCCTCCGACCACTCCTCCCCCACCACGACGTCGTGGCCGCGCCGCCGCAGCTCCTCCACGACGGCGGGGTCCATGCCCGCCTCGACGACGACCCGGCCGGGGCGCATGCCGCGTGGGTAGAAGGAGCCGGGGAAGGACTCGTTGTGCCAGTTCGGGGCGTCGATGGCGCCCTGGAGGTCGAGGCCCCCGCGGACCTCGGCGCGTTCGGCGACGGCGAGGAAGAAGTGGAGCTGCCACTGGTCCTGCTGGTCCCCGCCCGGGGTGCCGAAGGCCAGGACGGGGACGCCGCCGCGCAGGGCGAGCGACGGGGTGAGCGTGGTGCGCGGCCTGCGGCCGGGGGTGAGGGTGTTGGGCAGGCCCTCCTCGAGCCAGGTCATCTGGAGCCGGGTGCCGAGCGGGAAGCCCAGCTCGGGGACGACCGGGTTGGACTGGAGCCAGCCGCCGCTGGGGGTGGCGGCGATCATGTTGCCCCAGCGGTCGACGACGTCGAGGTGGCAGGTGTCGCCGCGGGTCCCGCCGTCCCGGGCGACGGTGGGTTCGCCGACGCCCAGGGCGCTGAACTCAGGGGTGTCGTCGGCGATCAGACGGGCCTGCGCGGCCAGGCGCGGGGGGCGGCCCCCGGGGCTGCCGGGGCGCAGTTCCCGGGACGCCTCGGCGGGATCGATCAGCCGGCGGCGTTCGGCGTTGTATCCGGCGGAGAGCAGGTCGGCGAGCGGTGTTCGGCCGGGATCGGCGTCGCCGTACCAGGCCTCGCGGTCGGCCATCGCCAGTTTGCAGCCCTCGATGAGCAGGTGGACGTGTTCGGCGGACCCGGACGGCGGCAACTTCTCGGGAAGGAGAGCGAGTTGCTGGAGGAAGGCGGGCCCCTGGCTCCACGGACCCGCCTTGCAGAGGGTCCAGCCCTGCCGGTCGAAGGTCGCCGGAGGCTCGTAGGAGGCGGACCAGGAGGCGAGGTCCTCGGCCGTGAGGAGGCCGGTGTGGCGTTCGCCGCTGGTGTCCAGGGTGGGCCGGGCGGACTGCCCGAGCAGGGCGCGGGCGATGAACCCGGAGCGCCAGGTCTCGCGGGCCCTCTCGATGCGGGCGACCCGGTCGCCGCCGGACGCGCCGGCCTCGGCGAGCAGCCGTCGCCAGGTGGCGGCGAGCACCGGGTTGCGGAACAGGGTTCCCGGGCGCGGGAGTTCACCGCCGGGGAGGTACACCTCGGCGGAGGAGGTCCACTCCGCCTCGAACAGTTCCCGCACCGTCTCCACGGTCTGCGCCATCCGCTCCACGGGAGGGTGGCCGTCCTCGGCGTATCCGATGGCGTACTGCAGGACGTCGGCGAGCTCCTTGGTTCCGTGGTCGCGCAGCAGCACCATCCAGGCGTCGAACGCCCCGGGCACGGCCGCGGCCAGCGGGCCGGTGCCCGGCACGAGTTCGAGCCCGAGGCCGCGGTAGTGCGCCACCGTCGCCGCGGCGGGCGCGACGCCCTGGCCGCACAGCACCCGCACCTCTCCCCCGGCGGGCGCCAGGATGATCGGCACCTCGCCGGCCGGACCGTTGAGGTGCGGCTCCACGACGTGCAGCACGAACCCGGCCGCCACCGCCGCGTCGTAGGCGTTGCCGCCGTCCTCCAGCACCGCCATCGCCGACTGCGAGGCGAGCCAGTGGGTGGACGACACCATGCCGAAGGTTCCCTGGAGGGTGGGTCGGGTGGTGAACACAGGGCCTCTCACCTCGCTGCCGGTCGCCGTGCGCCCTTCGCCCCCGGCCCGGGCGGGTGTGAGTGTAGCGATCGACGGGCCGGTCGGCGAGGGGGCGACGGGAAGGGTGTACTGTGCCGCGACGATCCCGACTGCCCCTGCAGGGAGGCCTGATGAGCCGGGCGACGGTGAACGGCGCCACACTCCACTACGACGACACCGGCCCTTCGACGGGGCTGCCGGTCCTGCTGATCCACGGGCACCCCTTCAACCGCACCCTGTGGGCTCCGCAGAGCGGCGCGCTGGCCGCGGCCGGCTACCGGGTCGTCACCCCGGACCTGCGCGGTTACGGCGACAGCGACGTCACTCCCGGCCAGGTGTACCTGTCCGGCTTCGCGGACGACCTGGCCGGTCTCATGGACCTGCTCGGCATCGATCAGGCGGTGGTCGGCGGCGTCTCGATGGGCGGTCAGATCGCCATGGAGATGCAGCGCCGGTACGCCCGCCGGGTCCGCGCTCTCGTCCTGTCGGACACCTCGGCGCCGGCCGAGACCGCCGAGGGCAAGGCGTTCCGCAATCGGCTGGCCGACCGGTTGCTCTCCGACGGCATGGCCGGCTACGCGGACGAGGTCATCGACAAGATGCTGGCCTCCTACAACGTCACCGCGCTGCCCGGGGTCGCCGCACACGTCCTGGCCATGATGCGTGCCACCGATCCCCGCGGTGCCGCGGCCGCTCTGCGCGGCCGGGCCGAACGCCCCGACTACCGCGAGACGCTCGCGGCCACCCGGTGCCCGGTGCTGATCGTCGTCGGTGCGGACGACGTCTACACCACGGTCGCCGACGCCGAGGCCATCGGCCGCCTCGTCCCGCACGCCACCCTGAGCGTCGTCGAGGGTGCCGGGCACCTCCCCGGGGCCGAGCAGCCGGAACGCTTCAACCGGGTCCTGCTGGACTTCCTCCGGACGCATGTCCCCGGTCCGGTGGCCTGAGGAGCGGGCGGGTCAGCGGCCGCCGGCCGGGACGACGGCCCCGGAAGCCGGGTACAGCGTCCAGCCGTCCGGCGCCGGTGTCCCCCGCCATGCCGCGATGAGCGCCGCGCTGGCGGGGAACAGCGAGGCCGGCAGCTCGGCCGGCGAGACCCAGATCCACCGCGCGAAGACGTCCGGTTCGGTGAGGGAGGCCGCCGGAGCGTCCGACACCGTGCGTACGAGCACACCGGCGGTGAGGTGGACGCGGTCCGCGACGTCGTCCAGCGCGAACGCGAACACCCGCGCGTCCCGCACCTCGTGGATCCCGCTCTCCTCGGCGATCTCCCGCACGGCGGCCGCCTCGCAGCTCTCCCCCGGTTCGAGATGGCCGCCGGGCAGGCACCAGGAGGCGGGCTCGCCCCGCTTCACACGGTGGCCGAGGAGGACACGGCCGTCCGGCCGCAGCAGGACCGCGCCGACGCCCACCACGGGTGGGCGGCTCGGCATCGAGGAAGAAGTCACCGACGCACCTCCGTCTCCCGCGGCACCGGGGCCGCGGCACAGTCTCCGCTGATCGTCGCCACCACGATGCCACGGCACGGCCGCACGGGTGGATCGTCGGCCTCCTCGGCAGGACGACGCCCGTCCGGGCTCACCCGCCGGGCGCGGGCAGGCGGGCGGGGGCGGTGGTGCTCACCTGCTGGAAGACCACGGACGTGCGGAATCCGGTGATCTCACCGCGCTTGCTGAGCCGGTCGGTCAGGAAGGCGTGCAGGTGCTCGAGGTCCTGCACCGCCACGTGCAGGAGGAAGTCGTCGCCTCCGGAGAGCACGAACACATGGAGCACTTCCGGCAGGCCGCTGGCGAAGTTCTTGAAGGCGTCGATGACGCCGCGACTGAGCGGGCGCACCTGAACCGACACGAGCGCCTGCACGCTGCGGTTCAGGGCCGCGGGGTCGATGTCGGCGTGGTAACCGCGGATGACGCCCCGCCGGTGGAGCGCCCGGACCCGCTCCAGGCAGGTCGAGGGGGCGATGCCGAGCCGCCGGGCCAGCTCCCGGTTGGACGTCCGCGCATTCGTTTGGAGAAGTCCGACGATCGCCGAATCAAGTTCGTCCATGACCGGCAACCGTACCCAACTTCAGTCAGGTGTTCGGTCGTTGCCCGGATCCCCGCACCGGCCGTGCAGCATGACGTCCGACAACCGAACCGATGCAGGAAGGACGGTCGCATGCTGCACCACGAGCAGGTCGTCATTCACACGGGTGAGCGTTCAGGGCTTCCGGTGATGGTGGCCATTCATTCCACGGCGCTCGGTCCGGCCGCCGGCGGTCTCCGGCTCTGGCACTACCCCGACTGGCGGGACGGCCTCGCCGACGCCCTGCGCCTGTCGGCCGCCATGACCGCCAAGTTCGCGGTGGCCGGGCTGCCCGGCGGCGGAGGCAAGACCGTCGTGGTCCTGCCCGGCAGGGGGGAGCTCGACCCCCGTCGGCGCCGCGACGTGCTGCGGGACGTGGCGGACGTCATCGCTTCGCTCGGCGGGAGGTACGCCACGGGACCGGATGTCGGCACCGGCCCGGACGACATGGCGCTGATCGGGGAAACCACCCCGTACGTGTTCTGCCGGCCGGCGCGCCTGGGCGGCAGTGGCGATTCGTCCCCGCACACCGCGCGGGGGAGCCTTGCCGCGCTGCGGGCCGTCGGCCGACGGCTGTACGGCACGGCGAGCATGAAGGGCCTCCGTCTCGCCGTGATGGGGCTGGGGCGCGTCGGCGCCGGCCTTGCCCGCCTCCTGGCCGCGGAGGGGGCCGCCCTGACGGTCACCGACATCGACCCGGCCGGACGCGGCATCGCCGACGAGCTCGGCGCCCTCTGGTGCCCGCCCGACGGGATCCTCGCCGCGGACGTGGACATCCTCGTCCCGGCGGCTCTCGGATCCGTCCTGACCAAGCAGACCGTGCCGGAGCTGCGCTGCCGTGCCGTGGTCGGACCGGCGAACAACCAGCTCGCCTCACCGGACGTCGCCGACCTGCTGCATCACCGCGGCATCGTGTGGGTGCCGGACCACGTCGTGAGCGCGGGCGGAGTCATCAACGCCGTCAGCACCGAACTCCACCGCGTCGGCGCCGACCGGGCCCAGGCGCGCGTCCTCGCCATCGGGACCACGGTCGACGAGCTGCTGGACACCGCGCACCGCCACGGCCGGACCCCGGCCCGGGCCGCCGAGGAGCTGGCCCTGCGCCGCCTGCGCGGCGCCTCGGCCCCGGCCGGCTCCCCCGCTCCGAGGGGGCGGACGTGGGAGATCTGACCAGAAGGGGCGACCTGTTCGGCGGCGCCGAGGGGGCCCACCGGTTCACCGGCCCGACCACGGGCGACGAGAGGCGCATCCTCCTCGATGTCCTGGGAGCCCAGCGCGCCACACTGCGGCTCAAGTGCTCCGGCGTGGGACCGGAGTTGGCCTCGCGGTCCGTGGAGCCGTCCACGCTCTCGCTGCTCGGGCTGGTCCGGCACCTCGCCGATGTGGAGCGCCGCTGGTTCCGGCGGGTCCTGGCCGGGCAGGCCGCACCGCCCCTCTTCTCCTCGCCGGCCGATCCGGACGGCGACTTCGACGGCGCCGCGGACGTCCCCGGGGCCGTCGAGGCGGCCTGGCGGGCCTGGCGGACGGAGGTGGCCTTCGCCGAACGGTTCGCCATCCGGGCCCCGGACCTGGACGTCGAGGGTGAGGACTCCTGGCGCGGAACCGTGTCCTTGCGCTGGGTCCTCATCCACATGATCGAGGAGTACGCCCGCCACAACGGCCACGCCGACCTGCTCCGCGAGCGCATCGACGGGGCGATCGGCATGTGAGACCGGGACGGTCCGGCCGCCGGCGCCGGACACCGCCGGCGCCTCTACCCCGCCGGGTCCCCGACCGGACCCGTCGTGGGGACGGGGCGCGCCCCCTTCGGGCGGCTCATCTCCCGCCATTCCGGGCGGAGTCCGGCGAGGGTGGTGGTCAGGAAGTAGAGGACGCCGCTGACCAGCAGCGCCGGTGACAGGCCGACGAGACCCACCGCCGCTCCGGCCAGCAGCCCGCCGAACGGGACCCCGGCCCAGGAGAGCGAGTCGGCGAGGGCGTTGGCGCGGCCGAGCATCTCGCGCGGGACCCGCTCGACGAAGACGGCTCCCAGCACCGGGTTGATGAAGCCCGCGCCGAGGCCCGCGATCACGAAGACGGCGAGGATCAGGGGGACGGGCAGGTCGCCCAGGAGGACCAGTCGCATCGGCGCGCCGACCAGGGTGAACCCGACGAGCATCACCAGCCGCCGGTTGAGCCGGTGGGCGAGGACCGCGGCGAGCAGGCTGCCGGCCACCGCCGCCGCGCTGAACACCGCCATCACCACGCCCAGCAGGGCGGCGTCGTGGCCCGACTCCTTGACCCAGACGGGCAGCAGGACGGACATGAGCGCGGCGTCGAACAGGTTGGTGACGGTGATCATCAGCACCACGGTCAGGAGCAGGCCGTCGCGACGGACGAGGGCGAAGCCCGCCGCGAAGCTGCGCCAGTAGCCCTCGCGTTCTTCCGGCCGGCCGGCGGGGCGCCCCACGGCGCGCGGCAGCGCCACCGCGACCAGCGCCGAACCCAGCGCGAAACAGGCGGCGTTGACCAGCAGCACGGTGATCGGGCCGAGCATCGCGACCAGCAGGCCGCCGACCGCCGGGCCGATGGTGGAGGCGAGTCGTTCGACGGTGCCGGAGAAGGCCATGGCCCGCTCCATCGGCACCCGGCTGCGGTCCGCGGCGTCCGGGACCATGACCTCCTTGGCCAGGTCGCCGGGCCCGCGGGCCGCGCCGATCAGCGCCACCAGCGCCAGCAGGGCGGGCAGTTGGAGCAGGCCCGCGGCGTGCAGGACGGGCACCGCGAACGCGGCCGCGCAGCTCACCAGGTCGGTGGTCCACGAGACGACGCGTGGTCCGACCCGGTCCACCACCGGCCCGCTGAGCGCCTTGACCGCCACGTAGGGCGCCATCTCGCAGAAGGCGACCAGGCCGGTCTGCGTGGCGCTGCCGGTGGTGACCAGCACGAACCACGGGACGGCCACCGCGGCCACCCGGGTCCCGGTCAGCGACACCGCCATCGCGGCCAGTACGCCGGCCAGCGGTTTCATGTCACGCCGCGCCCGCGGTTCCCCCGTGCCGTCCCTCATGCGCCCTCTCCCCCGTGTATGCCGCCCGTGCGGCCGTGCCCGCCGCCATCGCCGTGTTCGCCATGTTCGCCGTGTTCGCCGTGTTCGCCGTCCGCACCGTCCACGTCCGTCCCGTCCTCGTCACCGAGGTCGGGCAGGATCTGGAGGATCACGGAGACCGTCCGGGCCTCGGACGGCGCGGAGGCGGCGGCCTCCGTGGCCTCCTGCCGGTGCCGGTTCAGCACGGCGGCCAGCTCCTTGCGCAGGGCCACCGCCTCGGCGGGCGTGAGCCGCAGCCCCCAGTCGCTCATGTCGAAGGTCCCCCGCCACCCGGCCGGCAGGGTCTCCACCTCGCCCAGCGCCTGCCGTACCCGCAGGGCATAGGTGTCGGCGACGGACTGCAGGTAGGCGCGGGTGGCGTCCGGCTCGCGCGCGGCCAGCTCGCGGTCGTCGAACCGCGTCATCCGGTGGGCCGAACGCCACCACCGTTCCCGGGCGTTGCCCCGGTCGGTGAGTTCCTCCACGAAGCCCGCCTCGGCGAGCTGCCGCAGGTGGTAGCTGGCGCTGCCGGAGTTCACCCCGAGCCGCTGCGCCAGCCGGGTCGCCGTCGAGGGCCCGTGCCGGCGCAGCAGCCCGACGATCTGCACCCGCAGCGGATTGGCCATCGCCCGCAGCCCTTTGGCGTCCAGGCGCACCTCGTCACTTCTCTCCATGCGACGACCATAGACCGCCAAGACTTCTTTGCGAAGAGTTCTTCGCAAAGAAGTTTTGGCGGTTTTCCGGGCGGGCGGGACCGGAGGGGGGAGAGCGCCGGCGCGCAGGCCCGGACCGGGGCCGGGGCGGCGGCCGCGTTCCGGCGCCGCCGAGGCTGCGTCTTCGATCGCCGCGCAGGAGAATCGGAGTGCGGTACCAGGCATGTGCGCGTCCGTCCCGGGACCGGAGCACCGGGCCTCGGCGGTACGCCGCGCACGGGAAGGGGACGTGGCCGTGCATGGCGAGTACAAGGTGCCCGGCGGCAAGCTGGTCGTCGTGGATCTGGACGTCCAGGGCGACGTGCTGCGCGACGTGCGCGTCGCCGGCGACTTCTTCCTGGAGCCCGACGAGGCGATCCTCTCGATCGACGGCGCCCTGGAGGGCGCCCCGGTGTCCACGGACGCCGCCGGGCTGGCGGCCCGGATCACGGCGGCCCTGCCGGAGTCGACGGTGATGCTGGGCCTGACCGCGGAGGGCGTCGGCATCGCCGTCCGGCGCGCCCTGGCCCACGCGACGGAGTGGGGCGACTACGACTGGCAGCTGATCCACGGGGGGCCGCAGGCGCCGGCGCTGCACATGGCGCTGGACGAGGTGATCACCGCCGAGGTGGCCGCCGGTCGGCGGCCGCCGACCCTGCGGGTGTGGGAGTGGGCCTCGCCGGCGGTGGTCATCGGCAGCTTCCAGTCGCTGCGCAACGAGGTGGATCCGCAGGGCGCGGCCAGGCACGGGATCACGGTGGTGCGCCGCATCTCGGGCGGCGGCGCGATGTTCGTCGAGCCCATGAGCACGATCACCTACTCGTTGTCCGTCCCGGAGGCCCTGGTCTCCGGACTCTCCTTCGCCGACAGCTACGCGTACCTCGACGACTGGGTGCTGGGGGCGCTCGGCGACATGGGCATCAAGGCCTGGTACCAGCCGCTCAACGACATCGCCACGGAGGCCGGAAAGATCGCCGGCGCGGCGCAGAAACGGGTGGTCGGCCCGGACGGCGGCCCCGGCGCCGTCCTGCACCACGTGACGATGTCCTACGACATCGACGCCGACAAGATGCTCGAGGTGCTGCGCATCGGCAAGGAGAAGATGTCCGACAAGGGCACCAGGAGCGCCAGGAAGCGCGTGGATCCGCTGCGCCGCCAGACCGGGCTGGCGCGGGAGCAGGTCATCGAGAACATGATCGCCTCCTTCCGCGACCGCCACGGGCTGACGGTCGGCGAGGTCACGGCCGAGGAGATGGACCGCGCTGAGGAACTGGTGCGGACGAAGTTCGCCACCGAGGAGTGGACCGCGCGCGTGCCGTGACCTGGGCCGGCCCGTGGCCGCCCCGGGGCTTCGGCGGCGCGCGGCGGAGACGGCCTCGGCCCGCGAACGTGGCGTGCACCTGCTTCACGTCTCAAAAAAGCGCCCGCATGGCGAGACAATTGCCCCATACAGGCAACTCTCTCCGTATATTCGTCAGCATGTCCGCACCCGCCTCCCTGCTGCGTTTCGCGCTCTTCGCGACCTCGGCCTGGTGCGTCGACGACGCTCTCTGTCACAGCTGACCCGCGCCTCGTCGTCCACGCCCCACGCGCCGGCGACGGTTCCCGGCCCTTCCGGCTCCGTCCCCCCACGCGACCCTGGAGATTCCTTGACCACCGCGCCTCCCACCGAGGTGACGGCCGCGCCGCCGCGCGCGCGGACCGCCGCCCCCTTGTTCTCCCCCGCCCCCACCTCCCGCCCCGCGCCGCCGGCCCCACCGCTGAAGCCGGTCCGCAAGGGACCGCTGGCCGTCTCCTCGGTGCTCGCCGTGGCGCTCACCGTCTCCGTCTGGGCGACGCACGGGGCCAAGCCGGGCGTGCTGCTCCTGCTGGGCCTCGGTCTCGGCGTCGCCCTGTTCCACTCGCGGTTCGGGTTCACCTCCGCGTGGCGGCAGCTGGTCGCCGTCGGCAACGGCGCCGGGCTGCGCGCCCACGCCCTGCTGCTGGGCACCACGGCCACCCTGTTCGCCCTGGTCATCGGCACCGGGACCGGCCTGTTCGGCTCCGCCCCCGCGCCGTCGGCCGGACCGCTGGGCCTGGGCCTGCTGATCGGCTCGGTGCTGTTCGCCGTGGGGATGCAGCTGGGCGGCGCCTGCGCCTCCGGCACGCTCTACGTGGTGGGCTCCGGCCAGTCCGCGCTGGTGCTCACCCTGGGCGGGTTCGTCGCCGGCGCGACTCTCGCCGCCTGGCAGTTCGACCTCTGGAAGGACCTGCCCGCGCTGGAGCCGGTGGTGCTGGCCGATCACATCGGCTGGTTCGGATCCTGGGCGGTGACCGTCGCGGCGCTGGCCCTGATCGTGCTGGTCACCCGGCGGATCCAGGCGCGCCGCAACCCTCCGCCGGTGGGCGCCGTCCCGTCGGCGCGGGGCGCGTCGGCCCGCGCGGTGCGCGGCTCCTGGCCGCCGGCGGCCGGCGCCCTGGTGCTGGCAGCCCTGGGCGGCGCGGTGCTGCTGGTGTCCGGCGGGGCCTGGGGCATCACCAGCGCCTTCAGCCTCTGGGGCTCCGAGCTGGTGGGGGCGCTGGGCGGGCATCCCGAGAACTGGACCTGGTGGCAGCGTCCCGGCAACGCCGAGATGCTCGCCGGCCCGGTCCTGGCCGACAGGACCAGCCTCACCGACATCGGCATCATGATCGGTGCGGCCGTCGCCGCCTCGCTCGGCGGGACCTGGGCCCTGCACCGGAACATCCCCTGGCGCACGGCCGTGGCGGCGGTGCTGGGCGGCGTGCTGATGGGCATCGGCGCACGCCTGGCCGGCGGGTGCAACATCGGCGCCTACCTGGCGGGAATCGCCTCGGGCAGCCTGCACGGCTGGCTGTGGGGAGCCTTCGCGCTCGGCGGGACCTGGATCGGCCTGAAGCTGCGTCCGCTGTTCGGCCTGGGCAATCCCAAGCCCGGCGACGGCGTCTGCTGAGCCCGCGCAGCCCGCTCGCTCCGTGGAGGGACCGGTCCCTTCCGTTCGTGTTCGTGACCGGCCGGCCACGGAGCGAGTTCGGGCTTCCGTACCGGCGGAAACACATGTTTGACTGGCGTTCGCCTGCCCCGGCAGGCTCCGCCGTCGTCTCCCAGAGAAGTGCGCCGTGCCCTTTTCCCTGCCGCTCGCTCTCACTGTGCGTCTGATGCCGGTCGTCCTGCTCGCCTCGGCGGGCTGGGCGATGTCCGCCGGTCCGCTCGCCGACCCGCCGGAGGCGGCCGCGAGCGGCGAGAAGTCCGGCTCGTCCGGCGGGTCCTCGGACTCCGGCGGCGAGGACTCCGGCGAGGGCGGCGGCGGGACCGGGAAGGAGTCGGGCGCCTCCGGCGGGTCCGAGGAGCCGGAGAAGACGTACGAGAAGGCGCCGGACCCCTGCAAGGCGGTCTCCGGGAAGACCGTCTCCACGCTGGTGCCGGGCAAGCTGACCACCGGTGAACTGGCGTCCACCGACAAGGACGTGCGCCGGATGTGCCAGTGGCACGCCCTCAAGGGTTACTCGTACCGGTGGCTCGACGTGTCCTACGAGATACGCCGGTCCGACGAGGACGCGCGAAAGGCCTTCGACCGCGTCGTCGCCGACGGCAAGGGCGGGCCGTTCACAGGACTCGGTGACGAGGCGTACTCGCTGAGCGCCAGGACCAGCGACAAGGGCAACAAGGTCCAGGAGACCGAGCTGACGGTCCGTTCGGGCAACGCCCTGGTCGTGGTCACGTACAACGGCGGCGACTTCGTCGAGAAGACGACGCCGAGCGCCGACAAGATCCGTGACGGCGCGGCGAAGGCGGCCGGGGAGGCGCTGGCCGCGCTGGAGAAGCCGGCCGGCTGAGCCCGCGGCCCCGGCGCGGCGTTCCGGACCCCGCGACGGCGCACGTCGTCCCGCCCGGGCCGCTCGCGGGCCCGCCGGTCAGCCGGACGTCACGGACCCCGTGGACGTCGGCCGTGGTGCCGGCCGTCCCGGTCACCCCGGCCGCCCGGCACCGCCCCGGCCGCCCAGGACGGGGATCACATGGGCGCCGTACGCGTCGACGACCTCCTCCCGCGCGTCGTGCATGTCGTACACGGCGAACTGGTCGACGCCGAGGTCGCGCAGGGCGGCCAGCTTCTCCAGGTGCCGTTCCACGGGGCCCAGGACGCAGAACCGGTCGACGATCCCGTCGGGGACGAAGGCCGTGTCCGGGTTCCCGCTGCGGCCGTGGTGGGAGTAGTCGTAGCCCTGGCGGGCCGCGATGTAGTCGGTGAGCTCGCGCGGCACGACCGTGCCGCCGGCGCCGTACCGGCCGACCAGATCGGCCACGTGGTTGCCGACCATGCCCCCGAACCACCGGCACTGTTCGCGGGCGTGGGCGAGCGCCTCGGGCGAGTCGTCGTCGGTGACGTAGGCGGGCGCGGCCACGCAGACGGTCAGCTCGTCCGGATCCCGGCCGGCCGCCGCGGCGGCGTCCCGGACGGCCTTCACCATGTACTCGGTGAGGTACAGGTCGGCGAGCTGGAGGATGAATCCGTCGGCCCGTTCGCCGGCCGTGCGCAGCGCCTTCGGCCCGTACGCGGCCATCCACACGGGGAGCCTGGTCCCGGGCCGCACCCAGGGGAACCGGATCACGGTGCCGTCACCGAGGTCGGCCTCCTCCCCGGAGGCCAGGGCGCGGATCACCCGCATCGCCTCGGCCACGGTGGCCAGCGTGCTGGGTCTGCGGCCGGCCACCCGCATCGCCGAGTCCCCGCGCCCGATGCCGCACACCGTGCGGTCGCCGAACATGTCGTTGAGGGTGGCGAAGGTGGAGGCGGTGACCTCCCAGGTGCGGGTGCCGGGGTTGGTGACCATCGGGCCGACCGTCAGCCTCTCGGTCCGCGCGAGGATCTGACTGTGGATGACGAACGGCTCCTGCCACAGCACCGCCGAGTCGAAGGTCCAGCCGTGGCTGAAGCCGTTCCGCTCGGCGCGCCGCATCAGCTCGATCACGCGGGAGGCGGGCGGGTCGGTCTGGAGGACGAGTCCGAAGTCCATGGGCGGGCTCCTGGGGGGACGGGCGTGGCCGAAACAGGGGTGCGGCGGCGTGCTCACGTCGACCAGGTGTGCGCGGACTCTGGTTACCGACTCGCGGGGCCATTACCTTACCCCCGGTAACAGCGAAGCGGTCCGGAGTGGATCCGGTTCCCGGAGACAGGAGCACAGCGTGAGAGAGAAGGTCGGACGCGGACGTGTGTTCTGTGCGCTGGCGGCCGCGACGGTGCTGACCGTCGCGGGTGCGGGGCAGGCCGGCGCCGAGGAGGCGCAGCAGCGCGAGGTGCTCTACGTCGCCAACAACTGGGACGGCACCGCCAGCGTGCTGTCCTCCGACGCCCAACTGTCCCCCGTCGGGAAGATCGACCTGATCCCGGACAAGGAGCAGCGCCTGCGGGAGATCTACCTCAACCCGGTCCGGCTGGCCGGCTTCCTCGTCATCCGCGAGACCGCGGGCGAGGGCCACGACCAGTTCGCCGACGACATGTACTCCACACCGGACGGCTCCTCGGTGGTCGTCTCCCGGCCGAGCTTCGCCGACGTGGTGTCCGTCTCGCTGACCACCGGCCGGATCAACTGGCGTTTCCAGGTGGACGGTTTCCGCGCCGACCACATGGCGGTCTCCCCCGACGGCAACCGGGTCGCGGTCTCCGCGTCGACCGGGAACAAGGTGCACGTCCTCGACATCCGCACCGGCCGGGAGATCGGCAGCTTCCCCACCGGGGACAAGCCGCACGAGAACGTCTTCACCAGTGACGGCAAGATCTGGAACATGTCCATCGGCGAGGTCAACAACGACATGGACGCGCCCTGGATGGACTTCCTCAAGGGCGACCGCAGGATCACCGTCGCCGACGCCGGGACGCTGGAGGTGGTCCGCACCATCGACATGCGCCAGCGCCTGGACGCGGCCGGCTACGGCGGCCACTCGGACGCGGTCCGCCCGGCGGCGTTCAGCCCGGACGAGTCGAAGCTCTACTTCCAGGTGTCGTACTTCAACGGCTTCTTCGAGTACGACGTGGCCGCCGACAGGATCACCCGGATCAAGACGCTGCCGAAGAACCCGGCCACCTCCGACGACCGGACCTCCTTCGTCAACGACTCCCGCCACCACGGCCTGACCATGCAGCCCGACGGCCGGAACCTGTGCGTCGCGGGGACCATGGACGACTACGCCACCATCGTGGACCGCTCGACCCTCCAGGAGGGCCCGCTGGTTCCGGTCTCCAAGCCGTACTGGTCCACCGTCACCGGCGACGGCAGCGCGTGCGTGGTCTCCGAGTCGGGCGCCGACCGGGTCACCTCGATCTCCTTCGCCACCGGCCGGAAGATCACCTCCACCCCGGTGGGCGACCATCCGCAGCGGGTCCGGCTCGGCACGGTTCCGCAGGGCTGGACCGGGGTCGGCTGACCGCCGCGCCCCCGCGGCCCCGTCCGGCGCCGCCCGCCGCCGCGCCCGCGCCGCGGTGGCGGCGGGCCCGGGTGCGGGCGGCCGTCGCGGCACGCCCGCCCGCGCCGTCCGGCGGAGCGCGGCCGTGAGGGCACGCGCCCCGCCGGACCCGCTCAGCCCGCCGCCGTGACCGGGGCCGGCGCGTACCCGGCCGGCCGGGAGACGAACGTCCCCCGGCCCCGCGTCCTGCCCCGCAGCGCGGCCGAGTAGCCGAACAGCTCCGCCAGCGGGACCACCGCGCCCACCACGGCCGTCCCGCCCCGGGCCTCGGAAGCGTGCACCCGGCCGCGTCGCGCGGCCAGGTCGCCGAGCACCCCGCCGAGGTGGCCGGCGGGCACGGTGACGGTGACCTCGGCGACCGGTTCCAGCAGCGCGAGGCGGCAGGCGCGCAGCGCCGCCCGCAGCCCCGCCCGTCCGGCCGTGCGGAAGGCGGTCTCCGACGAGTCCTTGACGTGGGTGGCGCCGTCGGTGAGGACGACCCGCAGGCCGGTCACCGGGTGGCCGCCGAGCGGACCGTCCAGCAGCGCGTCCCGGCACCCCGCCTCCACCGCGCGCACGTACTCCTGCGGCACCTTTCCTCCCGTCACCGCCGACCGGAACTCGAACCCGGGACCGTCACCGTCCAGCGGCTCGACGTCGAGCACGACGTGCGCGAACTGTCCGGCCCCGCCGTCCTGCTTGACGTGCCGGTGGACGAAGCCGGCGGTGCCGCCGACCACCGTCTCGCGGAGGGCGACCCGGGGCCGCCCGACCGTGAGACCGGGGCCCTGGGAGCGGCGGATCTTCTCCACCGCGACCTCCAGGTGCAGCTCGCCCATGCCGGACAGCAGGGTCTGCCCGGTCTCCGCGTCGGTGCGGACCGTCAGCGACGGGTCCTCCTCGGCCAGGCGGGCGAGCGCCTCCGCGAGGCGTCCGGTATCGGTGGAGCGGACGGCCTCGACGGCCACCGACACCACCGGCTCGGCCGGCGCCGGGGGCTCCAGCACCAGCGGGTGCTCCCGGTCGCACAGGGTCGCACCGGCCCGCACGCCCTTGGGGCCCGCCACGGCGACGATGTCGCCGGCCACCGCGGCCTCCACCTCGCGGTACCGGTCGGCGCGCAGCCGCAGCACCCGCGCGACGCGCTCGGTGCGGCCCGTGGTCGCGTCCCGCACGACGTCCCCCTTCCGCAGGGTGCCCGAGTAGATCCGCAGGCTGGTCAGCCTGCCGGTCGCCGTCGCGTTCACCTTGAACGCCAGTGCGGCCAACGGCCCTTGCGGGTCGGCCTCGCGCCGCACCTCGGCGCCCTCCCAGCTGCCCGCCACCGGCGGCAGGTCGAGCGGGGACGGCAGGTAGTCGGCCACCGCGTCCAGCAGTGGTTCGACCCCCTTGTCCCGGTAGGCGGAACCGCAGAGCACCACCACGCCGTCGCCGGTGCGGGTGAGGTCCCGCAGCGCCGCGCGCAGGGCGGGCCCGGTGAGCGCGCCGCGTTCGCAGAACTCCTCGAGCGCCCCGGCGTGCAGCTCGGCCACGGCCTCCTCCAGCGCGCGCCGCCGCCGCCCGGCCTCGGCGAGCAGCTCCGGGGGCACCGGCTCCTCCACGGGCTCCCCGGCGCCGTCGGGCCACACCAGGGTCCGCATGCCGAGCAGGTCGACGACGCCCCGGAACCGGTCCTCGGTGCCCACGGGCAGCTGGACCGCCAAGGGCGCGGGATGCAGCCGCTCACGGATCGAGGCGACGGCGGCGTCGAGATCGGCGCCGGCCCGGTCCATCTTGTTGACGAGGACGATCCTGGGCACGCCGTGCCGGTCGGCCTGCCGCCACACCGCCTCGCTCTGCGGCTCGACCCCGGCGACCGCGTCGAGGACCACCACCGCGCCGTCCAGCACGCGCAGCGAGCGTTCCACCTCGTCGGCGAAGTCGACGTGGCCCGGCGTGTCGATCAGGTTGATCCGGCATCCCTTCCAGGCGCAGCTGACGGCGGCGGCGAAGATGGTGATGCCCCGCTCGCGCTCCTGGGCGTCGAAGTCGGTGACGGTGGTGCCCTCGTGCACCTCGCCGGGCCGGTGGACGGCGCCGGTGGCGTGGAGGATGCGCTCGGTCACGGTGGTCTTGCCCGCGTCCACATGGGCCAGGACGCCCAGGTTGCGGACGGCGGCGAGGGGGACCGCGGCCGGGGGGACCGGGGCGGGTCGGGTGAGGTCGTTGCGCACGGTCTGAGGCCTTTCCGGTGGGTGATCCGGTCTTCGGACGCGCGATCACCGCCACGGCCCCGCCACGCCGCGCGGGCGGACGTGGTTCAGCGGGGCGTGGCGGACGTCCGGCGCCGGCCGCGCGGCGGGCGCCGGAGCACCGGGGACACCAGGATCACCTCGTACCGCGAACGGGGAACGACGGCAACGCGGCGCTGACGCACGGCCTGTCCCCCTTCACTCGTCACGGTCGTCCTCCGAGGCGGACCGGACGACGCGAAGCGGTCGTCAACGGCCCTTGGAGGCCCGGAGGTTGATGCGAGTGTAGGGTCCGGTCAGGAGCAGGGCAGCACATTTTCCGGTGCGGGCGACCGACCCCGAAGGGCGTGCGGTCCACGGTAGGTTCGCCCCACGGCCGTCTCTCGAGGAGTCTGTGAAACGCATGTCCGTCAAGGTCAGTGTGGTCGTCCCGGTGTACAACCCCGGTCCCTACATCAAGGACTGCGTCGACTCGCTCCTGCGGCAGTCGCTGCCGCCCGGGGAGTTCGAGGCCGTCTTCGTGGACGACGGCTCCACGGACGGGACGCCCGCCCTGCTGGACGCGCTGGCCGCCGAGCACCCCCACATCCAGGTGATCCACCAGGAGCCGTCGGGCTGGTCGGGCAAGCCGCGCAACGTCGGCATCGAGGCGTCGCGGGGCGAGTACGTGATGTTCGTCGACAACGACGACTACCTCGGCGACGAAGCCCTCGAGCGGATGTACGACTACGCCGTGAAGAACGGCTCGGACGTCGTCATCGGGAAGATGGCCGGCAAGGGCCGGCCGGTGCCGGTGGAACTGTTCCGGAAGAACCATCCGCGGGCCACCGTCGAGAACGCCCCGCTGATGGACAGTCTGACACCGCACAAGATGTTCCGGCGCGCCTTCCTGGACCGGATCGGCCTGCGCTTCCCGGAGGGCCGCCGTCGCCTCGAGGACCACGTGTTCATCGCCGAGGCGTACCTGCGGGCCGAGACGATCTCGGTGCTCGGCGACTACGTCTGCTACTACCACGTCAAGCGCGACGACGCCTCGAACGCCGGCTTCCAGCGGTTCGACCCGGTGGGCTACTTCAAGAACCTGCGCGAGGCGCTCGACGTGGTCGAGCGGTACACCGGGCCGGGCCCGCTGCGCGACCGGATGTACCGCCGCTGGCTGCGCAACGAGATGGTCGAGCGGATGCGGGGCAAGCGGCTGCTGTCCCTTCCGGACGACTACCGCCGCGAGATGTTCGGCGAGATCCGGGACGTGATCAACGAACGGTTCGGTCCCTCGGTGGCCGCCCCGCTGGCTCCCACCCAGCGGGTGGTGGCGGCGCTGGTCGCGGCCGGCCGGTACGAGGACACGCTGGCCTTCGCCGAGTGGGAGGCCTCGCTCGCCCCGCGGGCCGTCGCCGGTCCGGTCCGCTGGGACAAGGGCGTGCTGCGGTTCGACCTGGTGGCGGACTACACCGCGGACGGCGCGCCCATGGTCTTCCCGGCCGACGGCGCCCACACCCCGCCGGAGGGCGCGCCCGAGGACGTGCGGGCGGCGATCGCCTGGGTGCTGGCGGACACCACCGCGCGGTTCGGGTCCGCGGCCGTCGACGTGGTGGTCCGCGAGCGGACCACGGCCGCGCAGTACTACCTGCCGGTCGAGGTGACCCCGGAGAAGGAGCCGGCCGGCGAGGGCGCCGGTGACGGGGTGGGGCTGCGGGTGCGCGCGTCCGTGTCGGTGGATCCGGTGGTGGCGGCGGGCGGGTCCCCGCTGCGGCCGGGGCTGTGGGACCTGTTCGTGCGGGTGAAGATGGGCGGATGGGCCCGCGAGTGCCGGGTCGGCCCGGCGCCGGGGGCGCCTCGCCCGGCGGGGAACGCCGCGGTGACGGCGGGCAGCGTGGTCCTGCCGTACTGGACGGCCCGCGACACCCTGTCGCTGGACGTCGACAGGGCGACCAGGAACCTCCGCCTCGACCGGCTCTCCCCCGCCGGCGTCACGGTGGCCGGCGGACGCCTCCGCGCGACGCTGCCGCTGCACGTGCCGGATGTGACCGAGGTGCTGCTGCGGCTGACCGGCCCGGCTGCCGCCGCTGCGCCGGAGGTTCCGGGCACGCTGTCGCCGGACGCCTCGTCACCGGACGCCTCGTCGCCGGACGCCGGCGCCACCTCGGTGCTGGAGGTCGCGCTGCCCCTGGACCGGGCGCCGCGGGCGGTTCCGCTGCGGTTGGCCCTGGCGCCCGCCCCGCGGTCGGGCGATCCCCGTTTCCTGCCCCTGCCGGTCACCCTGCGGGTGACGGGCGAGGGGGTGCGGGTCGCTCACGCGGCCCTGCCGCAGGGAGCGCGCCCACGGCGTGGTCTCCTGCTGCGGCTGAGGCGGCGGCTGCCGCTGCCGGCCCGCCGCGCGGTGGTGAAGGTGATGGACACGCTCGCGCCCGGTCTGCGGGCGCGGCTGACCGGAAAGGAGGACTGAGCGCGTGCGACCGCTGACCATCGAGGGGACCTGGCTGCTGGAGCCGAAGGTCTTCCCGGACGACCGGGGCAGCTTCCACGAGTGGTTCCGCGGCCGGGAGTTCCGCGAGGCCACCGGCTACGACCTGACGCCGGCCCAGGCGAACTGCTCGGTCTCCCGGCGGGGCGTGCTGCGGGGGCTGCACTTCGCGGACGTCCCGCCCGGACAGGCCAAGTACGTGACCTGCGCGCGCGGCGCGGTGCTGGACGTGATGGTGGACGTCCGGGTCGGCTCCCCCACCTTCGGCCGCTGGGAGTCGGTCCGGCTGGACGAGGACAACCACCACGCCGTGTTCCTCGCCGAGGGCATCGGCCACGCCTTCATGGCGCTCACCGACGACGCCACGGTGCTCTACCTGTGCTCGACGGGCTACGCCCCCGGCCGCGAGCACGGCGTGCACCCGCTCGACCCCGAACTGGGCATCGAGTGGCCCGCCGGCGTCGAGCCGGTGCTCTCCGAGAAGGACGCCGCGGCGCCCTCGCTGGCGGAGGCCCGCGCGGCCGGCCTGCTGCCGGTGTACGAGGAGTGCGTGGCGTACTACGAGAAGCTGCGGGGCGACGGGTCCGTGTGAGGGCGCACGACGACGGCCGGGACCTCCGCGGACACCGCGGGGTTCCGGCCGTCGCCGTGCGGTCCCCGGCCGGCCCGTTCCGGGACCGGCCGGGTTCCGGTCAGCCCGTCTCGGCGGTCAGCCGGTCCAGCGCCCTGCTCAGCTGCTCCCAGCCCTTGGCGCGCTTGGTGCCCCGGTTGCGGGCGTGGACCAGCGGCTTCCAGAAGGCGGCGCCCAGCAGGTCCTCGGCGCGGACCGCGGTGGTGCGGTCCAGGATGGACTCGGGCACCTTCTGCGGGTCGGGCACGTCGAACTCGGCCATGATCTCGTCGTACTTGTCCTCCAGCACCGTGCTGGCCGGGTCGGCGCCGAAGACCAGCAGCTGGCCGGTGGGCCGGGTGTCGACCAGGACGGTCCGCAGGTCGGGCCGGTGGCGCCGGAGGATCTCGACCACCTTGTAGACGTCTCCGGTCCACGCGCCGGTGTGCCGGTCGCGGGCGGCCTCGTCGACGTTGCGGGGCAGCATGTCGTCGAAGACGATGACGCTGGACCAGTCCGAGTGCTTCTCGATGTTGATGAAGTCGCGCAGCGCGAACTCGAAGAGGTGCATGCCGTCGATGAACGACAGGTCCAGCGTGACGTCCTGCCAGTAGCCGAACGGGCTGCGGTTGCGGGCGATGTTGCGCAGCGGGTGGCGGCCGCCCTTGAGGTGGCCCAGCGGGTTCTCGCGGGCGAAGAAGTCGTCACTGGTGGCCTTCACCAGGTGGACGTCGCAGCGGATCTCGGTGACCACCTTGAACGCGGGGTCGACGGCGATGCTCGGGACCCGGGAGAGGGTGAGGCTGCGACCGTCGTTGACGCCGATCTCCAGGTAGTTCCGGTTGGCGCAGGTCTTGTGGAGCTCCCTCAGGAACTCGTGGCGCTTCACGAACAGGACTCCTTGCGGATGAGCGGAAGGGCAACATGCAGGGCGGTGCGCCAGTCCCGCAACGGGGGCAGTCCGAGGTGCCGCCACCGGTGGTGGGCGAGGGCGCTGTAGGCGGGACGGGGGGCCGGCCGGGGGAACGCCTCGCTGGTGACGGGGCGCACCCGGGCCGGGTCGGCGCCGAGGAGGCGGAAGACCTCCTGGGCCAGTTCGTGCCAGGTGGCCTCGCCGGAGCTGGTGGCGTGGAAGATCCCGGTCGCGTCCCGGTCGTCCGCGCCGAGGCGGACGCCGAGTTCGGCGATCCGCCCGGCGACGTCGGCGCTCCAGGTGGGCTGGCCGCGCTGGTCGGCGACGACGTCGAGGGTGTCCCGGCGGGATTCGAGCTCGGTCATGGTGCGGACGAAGCTCCTGCCGTGGACGCCGTAGAGCCACGCGGTGCGCACCACGGCGCTCCGTCCGGGCAGTTCGGTGAGGACCGCCCGTTCGCCGGCCAGTTTGGTGCGGCCGTAGGCGGTGCGGGGCGCGGTGGGATGGTCCTCCGGGTAGGGGGTTTCGCGGTCCCGGCCGTCGAAGACGTAGTCGGTGGAGACGTGGATCAGCCGGGCCGGGGCCTGCTCGGCGCACATCCGGGCCAGGACGCGGGGGCCGTCGCCGTTGACCCGCAGGGCGGTCGCCTCGTCGTGTTCGGCGTCGTCGACCGCCGTGTAGGCGGCGCAGTTGACGACCACGTCGGGGCGGTGTTCGCCGAGGGCGGCGCGGACCTTCTCCTCGCGGGTGACGTCCAGTTCGGCGCGGCCGAGGGCCACCACCTCCTCACCGCGACGGGCGAGTTCCTCGGCGGTGTCCCGGCCGAGCATGCCTCCGGCGCCGGTGACGAGCCATTTCATACGCGCTTCTCCGTGGTGACGTGCTTCTCCGTGGTTCCGTGCTCCGCCGGCCGGTCGTGGCCCGGGTGTTCAGACGCCGGCCCGCTCCTTCAAGGGCTCCCACCAGTCCCGGTTCTCCCGGTACCAGGTGACGGTGTCGGCGAGACCGGTGGGGAAGTCGTGCCGGGGATGGTAGCCGAGTTCGGTGCGGGCCTTGCCCCAGTCGACCGAATAGCGCAGGTCGTGTCCCTTGCGGTCCTCGACGTACTCGACCATGTCCCAGTCCGCGCCGCAGGCCTCCAGGAGCAGGCCGGTGAGCTCCTTGTTGGAGAGCTCGGTGCCCCCGCCGATGTTGTAGACCTCGCCGGACCGGCCCTTGGTGCGGACGAGTTCCACGCCCCGGCAGTGGTCGTCGACGTGCAGCCAGTCGCGGACGTTGCGCCCGTCCCCGTAGAGCGGCACCTTCTTCCCGTCGAGGAGGTTGGTGACGAAGAGCGGAATCACCTTCTCGGGGAACTGGTGCGGCCCGTAGTTGTTGGAGCAGCGGGTGACCCGGACGTCCATGCCGTGGGTCCGGTGGTAGGCGAGCGCGAGCAGGTCGGACGACGCCTTGGAGGCCGAGTAGGGCGAGTTGGGGGCGAGCGGGTGGGTCTCCGGCCAGGACCCCGTCTCGATGGAGCCGTACACCTCGTCGGTGGAGACGTGCACGAACGGCCCCACGCCGTGCCGGAGCGCGGCGTCCAGCAGCGTCTGGGTGCCGACGACGTTGGTGAGGACGAAGTCCGCCGCGCCGGCGATGGAGCGGTCCACGTGGGACTCGGCGGCGAAGTGGACGACCTGGCCGGCGGCGCCCACCAGCTTGTCCACCAGTTCGGCGTCACGGATGTCTCCCTGGACGAACTCCAGGCGCGGGTGGTCCAGCGGCAGGTTGTCCAGGGTGCCCGCGTAGGTGAGCTTGTCCAGCACGGTGATGCGCAGGTCCGCCTTGTCCTCGGCGGCGAGCAGGGTCCGCACGTAGGTGGACCCGATGAAGCCCGCGGCCCCGGTGACGAGCAGGCGGGAGGAGGGGGAGGTCGAGGAGGTCATGGATGGATTCGCACCTTGCTGTGGTCGCCGAGGACGAGACGGTGGGCACTGGGCACGCCGGGCGCGGCCTGGGTGGTCACTTCGGCGTGGCGGCCGATGAGGGAGGACTCGATCCGTCCGACGCCGCAGATGGTGGCGTCGCGCAGCACGATGGAGAACTCCAGCTCGCTGTCGTCGACGGTGCAGTTCTCCCCCACCGAGGTGAACGGGCCGATGTACGAGTCGCTGACCACGGTCCCCGCGCCGATCACGGCGGGGCCGACGATCCGCGAGCGGGTCACCCGCGCGCCCGGCTCGATGACGACCCGGCCGACGGTCTCGCTCGCCTCGTCGACCTCGCCGTCGTTGCGCGGCTCCAGCGACTCGAGGACCATCCGGTTGACCTCGAGCATGTCGACGACGTTGCCGGTGTCCTTCCAGTACCCCTGGATGACGGTGGACCGCACGGCGGCCCGGTCGTCGATCAGCCGCTGGATGGCGTGGGTGATCTCCAGTTCCCCGCGCCAGGAGGGCTCGATGGAGCGGACCGCCTCGTGGATCCTGGGCGTGAAGAGGTAGACGCCGACCAGCGCGAGGTCGCTCTTGGGCTGCTCCGGCTTCTCCTCCAGCGCCACCACCCGTCCGGCCTCGTCGAGCACGGCGACGCCGAAGGCCCGGGGGTCGGGCACCTTGGTCAGCAGGATCTGGGCGGCGGGACGGTTGTGGCGGAAGTCGTCGACGATGTCGTTGATGCCGCCGACGATGAAGTTGTCGCCGAGGTACATCACGAAGTCGTCGTCGCCGAGGAAGTCCCGTGCGATCAGCACCGCGTGGGCCAGGCCCAGGGGCTTCTCCTGCGGGATGTACGTCACTTTGAGACCGAAGTCGGAGCCGTCGCCGACCGCGGTGCGGATCTCCTCGGCGGTGTCCCCGACGACCATCCCGACCTCGGTTATCCCGGCATCGGCGATGGATTCCAATCCGTAGAACAGAACCGGCTTGTTGGCCACCGGCACGAGTTGCTTGGCCGACGTGTGTGTGATCGGCCGCAGTCGCGTGCCGGCTCCACCTGAGAGGACGAGAGCCTTCATTCGTCCCACCCTAGTCGCGTCGGTGCGCGACGGGCACCAGACCGGACGATGCGGCGATCTTTTCCCGCTTCCGCGTGACCTGAGCCGACGGTGCGTCCGCGGAGGGTTCTTGACCGTGCGTCAGCTCGCCGGCGACCCGTCGATGTTTTTCGGCGTCTCCGTACAACCTTCCGCGCCGCTCGGCGGTCGATCATCCCGGGCCGTGTTCCCGCCTCTCCGTCACCGCACGCGGGTCGACGCGCCCGACACGCCTTGTTGACGATGTCAACAAGCTGATCGCCTGGTCAACGGAGACACAATCGTGTAGCGTCCTCCCTCGACGCACCGCTTCTCCGGGGGGACGAACCGGTGCGCCTCGGGGGGCCTGAGGGGGACCCGGGGGGAATCCGGGGGGATTCCGGGGGCCGACCGGTCCCGGCGTGACCTGGGGGGGACACGCCGGGGCCCGGGTCGGAACGACCGTGACAGGCAGGGCCGGTGACCGTCGCCGTCCGCGCCTTCGACGCGGTTCTCCGCGACCTCGACAACGTCGTCCGCTTCTGCGGCTTCTCGGCGCTCACCGCACCGGAGCGGGCCTCGGGGCTCGCGGAGGGCCTCACCGCCTCGGTGGCCTACGCGCCGGAACCCGGCCTCCCGCTGCTGCTCGGCCGGGTCGGCGTCGACGAGTGGCGGGAGAGCGTGGCGGAGCGGTTGACCGCCTTCGTGCCGCCCGCACGGGCCGGCGAGCCGGCCGGGGCCGTGGCGGACGCGCCGTTCCGGGCGGACCCCGAGGTGGTGGGCACGCCGCGGCGGACGCGCGAGGTGGTGCCGCTCGTCCTGGTCACCAACGCGACGTCCGGACTCGGACGCGGCCCGCAGACGACGGGCATCGCGGATCTCGCCCACCACGTCCTCAGCAGCGCGCGGGAGGGAGCGGCCGAACCGGACCGCGAGATCTACGGGATCGCCACCGGGCCGGCCGGCGTGGCCGCCGAACGCTGTCCGTTCGTGGACGACCGGGCGGAGAACACCGAGGCCGCGGCGGCGCTGGGGATGTCCACCGTGCGCTGCCGCTCCCCGCAGGACCTGCGTCCGGCCCCGGATCACCTGTTCCCGGAAGCGGTACGCCCTCGGGGCGAGGACGGATCCGCCTCCCGCCCCCTCACTCCGGGGCGAGGACGGGTTCGGCCCAGGTGGTGAGCTGCAGGACCGGCCGGGAGGCGACCGCGCGGTCCCCGGCGGGAAGTTCGGCCGTCCCCGGCCCCGCCTGCCCGGCGGGGAGCAGCACCGCGCGGGTGCGGCCGCGCAGGCCGATCCGGAGCAGGTAGCGGAGTCCCTCGATGTCGACCAGGCCGCACTCCCCGGCGGGCCAGTCCACCGGCTCGTCCACCGGGTCGACCCGCCACCCGGCGCGGCGGGCGGCGTGCACCCAGGCTCCCAGGGCCTGTATCCGGTCCTCCGCCACCGAGACGCTGGGGCGGGTGATGATCTGGATCGGGTCGGGCCTGTGCTCCATGGAAGTCCCCCTGGTCCGCCGGACTGGTGCGGCGATCCTGCCATCCCGGGGATCGGGTTCCGCAACCCTCCTGCCCCGGGGGCCGGTTGGGGCGCGGTAGCACGCGGAACGCCTCCCCGTCGGCCACGGCACACGGCCGTCCGGATGACGTTCGCCGCGGTGCTAGCCCGCGAGGGTGTTCCCGCCGGGCGGCGTGCCGACGCGCGTGCTGGGATCGGTGACGTCGATCCAGGCCCGGCGCGAACCGCTCGGCGTTCCCCGCGCCCGGCCCCTCACCCATCGGGAGCAACCTTGAGAATGTCGATACGTCGGCTCTGCCAGGTCGGTCTGCCGGTCGCGGCGGCGGCCCTCCTCGCCGGTGCGATCGCCCCGTCGGTCCACGCCTCGCACGGCGCGGTCCCCGTCACCGCGTCGCACGAGTGCGGCGACGGGTGCGGGGGAGGCGGTCCCTCGGGGCCGCAGGGCGAGCCGGGCCCCTCGGGGCCGCAGGGCGAGCCCGGTCCGGCGGGTCCCGCGGGTCCGGCCGGCGCGCCGGGCCCGGCGGGGCCGCAGGGTGTGGCGGGCCCCGCGGGTCCGGAGGGTCCGCCCGGCCCCGAGGGACCCCAGGGCCCCGAGGGTCCCCAGGGTCCGACGGGCCCCCAGGGCGAGCCCGGGGAGCCGGGCGACCCCGGCGAGGTGACCCCGACCTTCCTGGAGGTCGTGACGGGCAGCGCCACCGCCACGGCTCCCGGGACGGAGACGGCCACCTGTCCGGCCGGCAGCACCCTCACCGGCGGAGGCGTCAGCGTGGACGAGTCGCTGCTCTCCGTCGTCACGGCGGTCGACTCGGCTCCGGACGGCGCGAACGGCTGGACCGGCACGGTCCGCACGACGAGCACCACCCCGGTGCCCTTCACGGTGAGCGCCGTCTGCCTGCCGCTCGCCCCCACCGCCTAGCAGGACGCCCCTCTCCCCCGGGACGCCGGGGAGGCACGGGCGCGGCGCGTGCCCACGGCCGGCTCCGGAACGCCCTCCGGCGGTCCCGGGCCGGTCCCGTGTCAGTCGTCCCGTCCGGGGGCCAGCGCGCCGTTGCCCAGCCCTTCGCCGGCGAGTTCGGCGATCCGCCGCGTGAGGTCGGCGACCTCACGGGCGCACTGCTCGAACTCCCGCAGCCTCCGGAACGCCGCCCCGTACCGCCGCTGCTCCTCGATGTCCATCTGCGGCACCCTCGCCCCCCGCCCGTCGAGGCGGAACGTCCCGCTGAGGGAGGTCGACCGCCGGACGTTGGCCGAGGAGCGCAGGAAGCCGCGGAGGTAGTCGGTGTCGAGCTGGTCGCTGGCCGAGACGGGTTCCTCCCCGCTCTGGGTGACCAGCCCCGCCCGGGCCAGCTCGGCCACGCTCACGGTGGAGCCGTCCAGCGCGCCCGGGCCCCGGCCCTCCGCCAGCGAGGGCAGCAGCCGGCCGAGCCGCTCCAGCCGGTCGTCGAGCTGTTCGCGCAGCGCCCGGTACTCGGCGGTGAAGTCGCGGTTGGAGTCCCCGACGTGACGCCCGGGGGTGAGGTCCACGCTGTCGTCGAGCAGGTCGATCAGCGCGATGTCCGCGGCCTGCGCCGGGTCCGGTTCCAGCGGCCCGTCGGGATCGCCGGCGGTGAGGTCGACCATCCGCACGGCGGTGGCCGCGTCGCCGGGTCCGGCCGGACGGCGCAGGTGCCAGAGGTGGACGGGCTGGGCGTGCGAGGCGGCGGTGCCGGGGGCCAGCGCGGTGACCTGGGTGAGGATGCCCCGCCGGACCAGTTCGGCGCGGATGCGGCGGCCCGCCTTGCGGTACGCGACCGAGGCGGGCATCACCATCAGCACCCGTCCGCCGGGCGCGGTGTGCGCGTAGGCGTGCTGGAGCCAGGCGAGTTCGCTCTCCGCCCGCGACGGCGTGCCGAATTCCCAGCGGCGGTCCAGCAGCAGCTGCTCCCGGCCCCAGTCGGTGTCCCCGACGGGCGGGTCGCAGACCACCAGGTCGGCCTTGAGGCCGGGCAGCCGGTCCTCGCGGAGGGAGTCGCCGACGACGACGCGGACGCCGTCCCGGCCCGTCAGGTCGGCGCGCAGCTGGGCGAACCGCGCGCTGTCGGGGTCGATCTCCTGCCCGTGGCGTCGCGGTCCGTCCTCGGGTCCGACGCACAGCAGCAGTGTCCCCGTGCCGCAGGCGGGGTCGAGGATCACCGCGTCCTCGGCGACCCGGCCGGCGAAGTGGCGCACGGCCCGCACCACCCGGGCGGTGGTGACCTGGTCGGAGGCGGCGCGCCGGACCGAGTCGGTGAAGCGCTCGGCGAGGCCGGTGACGAGTTCCGCGGCGGAGCCGCGTGCGAGGAGCTGGCCGATCAGCCGCACGGCCTCCTCGGGCAGCGGGGTGGCGGCACGGGGGTCGTCGACGTGCGCGGCGGCGTCGGCGAGCGCGGTGATCATGTCGTCGCCGTAGGCCCCGCGGAGCGTCTGCCAGAGCCTGACCTCCTCGGAGACGTCCTGCCCCTTGCGCTGCCGTTCGAGCCAGGAGCGGATCTCGGCGAGGTCGAAGAGCGGGCTGTTGGGACCGCCCCCGGCCGGTTCGGGGAAGTCGTCGTACCGTCTTCGCCAGTTGGAGACGGCGGCGCGGGTGACGCCGGCGAGACGGGCGATCTCCGAGCCGGTCACCAGAGCTCCTGCCGCCTGGTTCCCAGCACTCTCAGTCATGACCCCACCGTACACAGCCCACCAGCGGGTCTTCAACGACGACGAGGACGTTGACAGCGTTCACGCGGACTACGCCGACCGAGCGAAGTCGGCCATCGGCCGGTCCCGGAGGTTTGCCCTCCGCGCTTCCGGTGAGGCGCTGGCCATGTCAACGGCGACAGCAACCGCTCACCGGCCGGGCGGACTCGACGAGCCGGGATCCTCCGGGCCCGGCGACCCGTCGGCGGCCCGCGACGCGTTCTTCGACAACGCCAAGTACCTGGCCATCCTCCTGGTCGCGGTCGGCCACATCTGGGAGCCGCTGCTGCCGGGGGACCGCGAGGCGCTCACCCTCTACGTCTTCGTCTACTCCTTCCACATGCCGGCGTTCATCGTCGTCTCCGGCTACTTCTCCCGGTCCTTCGACGGCTCGCCCGGCCGGGTCCGGCGGCTGGTGACCTGCTTCGCCGTGCCCTACGTCCTCTTCGAGACGGCGTACGCGCTCTTCACCCGCTGGAGCGACGACGACCCGCAGCGGCCGATCACCCTGCTCGACCCCACCTACGTGACCTGGTTCCTGGCGGCGCTGTTCGTCTGGCGGCTGACCGCCCCGCTGTGGCGCTCGCTGAGGTGGCCACTGCCGGTGGCGCTCTGCGTGGCGATGCTCGCGAGCCTCTCGCCCTCGATCGGCGAGGACCTGGACCTCCAGCGGGTGCTCCAGTTCCTGCCGTACTTCGTCCTCGGGCTGTGCCTGCGCCCGGAGCACTTCGCGCTGGTGCGGCACCCCGCGGTCCGGGCGCTGTCGGTGCCGGTGGCGCTGCTGGGCCTGGCGACGGTGCACTGGGCGGTGCCGCGGGTGTCCTACGCGTGGCTCTACCACAGCAGCGCCGCCCAGCAGCTGGGGATGAGCTGGTGGGCGGGTCCGGTGATGACGCTGCTGCTGTTCGCCCTCGCGGTGGTGCTGGTGGCCTGCTTCCTCTCCTGGGTGCCGGCCCGCCGGACCTGGTTCACCGCGCTCGGCACGGGCACCCTCTACGGCTATCTGCTGCACGGCTTCCTCATGAAGTTCCTCGCCCGCACGAGCCTCTACGACCTGCTGCAGCCGTACGGCCGGCTGGGACACCTCGCGGTGACCCTGCTGGGCGCACTGCTGGTCACCGCGCTCTGCACGGCGCCGGTGCGGCGGCTGTTCCGGCCGGTGGTGGAGCCGAGGACGCCGTGGGCGTTCCGGCAGCCGGCCGAGGACGCCCGGCGGTGAACGGGCCCGCGCGGACGCGGCCCGGCGGGGTCAGGCGCCGGGCGCCTGGGCGGTGACCGCCCAGGTCCGGTGCGGGATCCGCAGCACGTCGCCGGGGAACCGGTCGCGCAGGACCGCCGTGAGCTCCTCGGAGAAGGCCCGCACCCGCTCCTCCGGCAGGCTCGCGCCCACGCCGGCGCTGGCCCGGATCCGGCCCACCCAGTCCCGCGGGCCGTAGGGCACGTCGAGGTCGAAGGAGAACGTCTCGATGCCGCGGAAGCCCGCCGTGGCCAGGTCCGTCAGCCACCGCGGGTGAAGACCGGTGCCGCCGCCCATGGACCAGGCCGGGTTGTGGGCGACGATCAGCTCCTCCGTCGCGGCGACCACGTTGCCCGGCAGCGGCAGCCAGTCGAAGTGGGCGATCACCACCCGGCCCCCGGGACGCAGCAGCCGCCGGACCTCCGCCGCGGCCCTGGGCGCGTCGAACCAGTGCCAGCACTGGCCGGCCGTGACGACGTCGAAGGCGCGGTCCGGGAGGCCGGTCTCCTCGGCGGTGCCCACCCGGTACTCGACGGTCACACCCGCCTCGGCGTCGAGCCGCCGGGCCTGGTCCAGCAGGGGGGCCGCCGGATCCACGCCGGTGACGCGCGCGCCCGCCAGGGCGAGCAGCCGGGCGAGGCTTCCGGTTCCGGTGCCGAGGTCCAGGGCGTCGCGGCCGGACGCCTCGACACCGTGGCGGGCCAGACGGGTGATCAGCTCCGGCGGGAAACCGGCACGGTGCCGCCCGTAGTCGTCCGCCGTGAGCCCGAAGTCCGGGGTGTGCCGTTCCATGACGCTCCCTGTCCTGCCCGTACCGTTCCCGCACGACCGTCCGCCGATCCTCCCGTACGGGCGGGCGGGCGGACAGGACTCCCCGGGGAGAGCTGGGTCACAGGGGTGGTGCGGGCGGGCCCCCGGACGTGGTGCGATGACGGGCATGGACGCCACGACGCTGCTGCGGGAGACGCTGACGCTGACGGAGGGGACCACCGGGCGGGTGATCCTCGGCATCGCCGGGGCGCCGGGCGCCGGGAAGTCCACGCTCGCCGAGTACCTGGTGGCGGCCGCCGGGGAGCGGCTGGGGCCAGGAAGCACGGCGTACGTCCCGATGGACGGCTTCCACCTCTCCAACGCCCAGCTCGCCCGGCTGGGCCTGACCGGCCGCAAGGGCTCCGAGCCGAGCTTCGACGGCTGGGGTTACGCCGCGCTGCTGCGGCGGATCCGCGAGCACGGTGAGGAACCGGTGTACGCCCCCGGCTATTCGCGGATCCTGCACGAGCCGGTGGCGGCGCTCCACGTGGTGGAGCCCTCCGCCCGGCTGGTCGTCACCGAGGGGAACTACCTGGCCGTGGGCACGGGGCCGTGGCCGTCGGCGCGCGCCTGCCTGGACGAACTCTGGTTCCTGGACGCGCCGGACGCGGTGCGCGAGGAACGGCTGCGCGGCCGGCACACGGCGACGGGCTCCAGCGCGGAGGTCGCCCGGGCCCGGGTGACGGGCAACGACCGGCCCAACGGGCTGCTGGTCGCGGCCACCCGGAACGCCTGCGACCGGGTGATCACCCTCGAGGGACCGCCGGGGCCTCCCCCGCGGTCCCGGCCGAGGGGGCCGGCCACCGGGTGACCGCGCACCGGGACGGTGGGCGCCCGGCGGGCCGGAACCCGGCCGCCCGCCGGGCAGTGCCTCAGAGCAGGTCCCGCCACTCGGGGCTGGTGGCGATCTCCCGGAGCTGCCCCATCGTCAGGGCGGGGGCCTCGCGGGTCGCGGCCGTGTGCTGGGCACCGGAGTTGAAGGCGCTGATCACCACCCGCATGCCGTCGGGCCGGATGGTGTCGACGGTCCACATCACCACGTCCCGCCCGCCCTTCTCGCCGGGGCCCTGCCGCCGCACGACCTTCGTGCCGTCGGGGAGGGTCTCCGCGTCCGCGCCGAAGAGCTGCCGCTCGGCGCCGGACATGTCGGCCTGCACGTCGACCTGGACCATGCTCGCCCCCTCGCCGTCGTCGACCACCAGGTAGGCGTGGTCGGAGGCCTGACCGCCGTGCTTCTTCACCTCGAGCCCGTCGGGGAGCAGTGAGACGAAGGTCTTCCGCATGCGCTCGTCCGGCGCCCCGGCGGGCGGTAGCGCCTCCGCGGGCGCGGACGACTCCGGGGACGGTGACGCGTCCGGTCCGGGCCGCTGCCTCTCGCGGAGCACGTCCACCATGGGGCGCCAGACCGGCGCGGTGGCCAGTTCCTTCAACTCCTCCACCGAGAGCGGCGGTTCGGGCCTGGTGACCGGAGCGTCCTTCTGCGCCTCGGCGTTCCACTCGCTCACCGAGACGCGCCGGCCCTCGGGAGTGACGAGTTCGGCGGCCCACCATTTGGTGTCCGTACGGCGGTCCGGGTGTTCGTACCCCTGGAAGATCATGAGCAGTGAGCCGTCGGCGAGTTCGGTGGTCCGGCACGCGTCGTACGGGACGAAGGTCCTGTCCGGGCAGGTGGTGGCCTCGCGGGCCTCCCGGCTGCCCGGTTCCACGCGCTGCAGGCTGACGGCGATCGCCCCTCCTCCTGCGCCGTCGTCGTGCACGACCTGCGCGTACGGCATCAGGGGCTCGCGGTCGGTGCCCACTCCCCGTTCCTTGCTGATCCTCCCCTCCGGCAGCAGGTTCCTGAGGGTGCGGATCATCTCCCGGGCGGTGATCCCGCCGTCCTCGCCGGCGGCCGGTGAGGGGCCGGCCGTGGCGGCGGCCACGGACCGGCGGTCGTCCGCGCCGCCGTCGCCGGGGAGCAGCAGGACCCCGCCCACTCCGGCGCAGGCCACCGCGGCCGCCCCCGCGAGGACGGCGGCCCTGCGGCGCAGCACCAGGCCGCGGCCACGGGCCTCTCCGGCGGCGGCGAGGTCCCGGTGCGTCTCGAAGCCCGCTCCGGCCTGGTGCAGGGCTCGGGCGAACCGGTCCGCGAAGGGGTCGTGTTCCTGGGGGTCTTCAACGGGCATGACGAATCACCGTGTCCGGAGTCGTGGGTGGGGATGTGCCGTGCGGATGGGTCAGGAAGCGGCGTACTCGTGCAGGTCCTCGCCGATCAGCGCCCTCAGCCGGCCGAGGGCCCGGACGCACCGGGTGCGCACGGCTGCCGGGCTGGTGTTCATCACCTCGGCCGTCTCCTGGATGCTGCGGTCCTCCCAGTAGCGCAGGACGAGCACGGCCCGGTCCTTGGCGGGCAGCCGGCCCAGGGCGTCGACCAGGGCCAGCCGTGTGGCGGAGTCGACGCCGTACGGGTCGGCGAGGTCGGGGAGGAGGTCCGTGGCGCGTTCCTTGCTCCTCCGGCGCCGCCAGTGGGCGAGGAAGGTGCGGTGGAGGACGGTCTGGGCGTACGCCGCCGGGTTCCCGGCGCGCGAGACGCGCCCCCATTTCACGTACAGGCGGCCCAGGGTCTCCTGGACCAGGTCCTCGGCGAGGTGGGTGTCACCGCCGGTGAGCAGGCAGGCGGAGCGGAAGAGATGTCCCGCCCTCGCCGTCACGAACTCCGTGTAGTCGTTCCTCGCCCGACCGCTCCGCATCCCGCGCCCCGCCCTCTCTCGCACCGTCTCACCTCATTGATGCGGTGGGGCCGGGAAATGTTTCACACCGTCCGGCAATCCGCGCGGGGGCCGGGCCGCGCCGGCGCCCCCGGCGGGTCCGGGGCCGCGCCGAAGGCGCGCCCGCCGGGGTCCGGACCCGCCGGAGGACGGTGCGGCGGCCGGGCGGCCGGTCAGTGGAGCTTGGCGACGGAGGTGCGGGCGGTCTCGCGGAACGCGGCGACCGGGGCGTCCTTGAACTGGCCCATCCGGCCCCACTGGACCACCGTCACCGTGCGGCCGTCGCGGCCCACGGAGAAGAGGTGGATGTCCCGGGTGTGCTCGGTGCCGACCTGGACCCCGTACAGCCGGGCGCCCTCCTCGACCTTGACGCGGCCGAGGCTGCGGCCCGTGGCGTCGACGTCCGGGTACTGCGCCTCGGTGCGCGCCGCGCACTGCTTCACGGCGCGGTGGAGCAGGTCGGCGAGGCGCTGGGCGGAGGCGCCGTCCTTCTCGACGACGGTGACCTGGCGGGCGCCGGCGTCCAGGTCGGTCCAGAACTCCCGGTGCTGGGAGGTCGCTCCGGGGAGCGCCTGGCCGTAGCAGAAGGGAAGGGGGTCGGGCGTCCCGGCCGTGACCTCGCCGGCATACCAGTCGGACGAGGGGTGCGGCGGCAGGTCGGCGGGGGCGAGGAAGCCGGGCGCCGACGCGGCGTGGGCGGCGGCCGTGGTGGCGGGAAGGATCAGGGCGATCGCCGTGGCGGTGACCACGGCTGCGGTGCTGCGGCGCATGCGGGTGCCTTCTCTCTGCGAACCGTGCGGTGCGGATCCGTGCGGTGCGGATCCGTGCGGTGCGGATCCGTGCGGTGCGGATCCGTGCGGCGCGGATCCGTGCGGCGCGGATCCATGGAGTGCGGATCCGTGTGGTGCGGATCCATGTGGTGCGGGTCCCGCGCACACCGGGCAGCCCTGATCGAGGCGCCGGCCGGTGGACGAAGTCCCCCTCCCCCGGTACGACACCCGGCGAGGGCCCATGGTTGCGCCCCGCGGACGCGTTCACCCCGAGGAGCGCGAGGAGGTCAGACGCGGGGTTCCTCGAGCACGCGCAGCAGCCACTGGGCCGTCGCCGGGGGCTCGTCCCCGGCCGCGCCGGGGCCCGGGTTGCCGGGGAACAGCCGTCCCCAGGCGGCGGCGCGGGTGAGGGCCGCCAGCCGCAGCGCGGGACCGAGTCCGTGCCGCAGGTCGCGGGCGGTGCGGCCGGGGGCGGTCCACGCCTCCAGATAGGCGTCGCGGAGCCTCGGCAGCGCCTCGCCGCCGTACTCGTGCCGGAAGACCCGGAAGGTGACCAGCAGGCTGCAGAACGGGTGCGTGAGGGAGGAGTCGCCCCAGTCGAAGAAGGTGTGGCGGCCGGGTGCCGGGCTGAGCACCTGGCCGCCGTGGAGGTCGGAGTGGTCGAGGGAGTCCTCGACGCCCAGTGCGGCCAGCTCCGCGCTCGCCTCCGCGATCAGGGGCCGCGCGGCCTCCAGCCGGGAGAGACCGGCGGGGGCGAGGTGGACGGCGTTCTCCGCGAGGAGCCGGTCGAACAGCTCCGGCAGCGCGGTGGTCCGCGCGGCGGGCACGCCGAGCGCGGCCAGCTCGGCGGTGTGGCCGCCGAGGGTCTGCTGCACCTCGGCGTAGCGCGGAAGGACTTCCTCCCAGGTGCGCGCGGCCTCCTGCGCGCCGGCTCCGGCGAGGACGTCGCGCAGGACGGGGCCCCCGTCCGGCAGCAGCGACCATCCGCGCCCGGCGTCCACGGCGAGGGGACGCAGCACGTGGTCCGGCACCAGACGGCTCAGCGCCCCGCCGAGTCCCGCCTCGAAGCGGGCGGCGGGCGGGTTGGCCTTGAACCAGACGGGCGGGCCGTCGCCGGTGGGGACGCGCATCACGACCGACCACGGGCGCAGCCGCACGGTGGCGCCTGCGGCGGGGCTCAGTCCGTGGGCCGCCAGCCCGCGCGCGGTGAACTCCTGCACCGCCGTGCGCCAGGCGGCGTCGCCCCAGGGGGTGACGGCCCCGGGCCGGTCGTCCGGATCCGGCGCGGTGCCGGTCGTCGTCTGCTGCACGGCGTCATTCCAGCAGGCCGCCGCCGCGTCCGGCCAGTGGTTTCCGGCGTCGCCGGGGCCGGCTGCTCCCGCGCCGCGCCGCCGCCGGGGTCCGCCGCTCCGCTCCCGCCGCTGTCCGCCGCTGTCCGCCGGTGCGCCGGGAGCCGTTCGGGCGGAGTGTTGGTACAGGGATCCGGCGGGGGTCTGCGCCTACCCTGCATCGTTCGTATCGGTCGGCCGTCGGGCGTCGCCGGACGGCGGAACCGCAGGCAGGCGGTCCGGGGCAGGAGCGTGGCGTATGAGGTGCGAGGTTCGGACGATCACCCGTGAGGAGCATCTGGACTTCGTCCGGGCGCGGCCGTCGGTGAGCCATCTGCAGGTGCCGGCCTGGGGCGACGTCAAGGAGGACTGGCGTCCGCACGGCCTGGGCTGGTTCGGCCCGGACGGCCGGCTGGTGGGCGCGGGGCTGGCCCTGCTGCGGCCGGTCCCGGGGATCGGGCGCTCGCTGGCCTACCTCCCGGAGGGACCGGTCGTCGACTGGGGCGACCCCGGCCTGGCCGAGGGGTGGCTCCGGCCGATGACGGCCCACCTGAAGGGGCTGGGCGCGTTCACCGTGCGGATGGGCCCGCCGGTGGTCGCACGGCGGTGGAGCGCGGAACGGGTGAAGGAGGCGATCCAGGACCCGGCGGCGCACCGTCTGGCGGACGCGGAACCCAGCGCGCGGGAGGAAGGGGCCGAGGCGGTGGCCGAGCGGCTGCGGCAGGCCGGATGGCGGCGGTCGGGCGGGGGCGGCGACGGCGGGTTCGCCCTCGGCCAGCCCCGGTACGTCTTCCAGCTGCCGCTGCGCGGCCGGTCGCCGGAGCAGATCCTGGGCGGTTTCAACCAGCAGTGGCGGCGCAACGTCAAGAAGGCCGAGAAGGCGGGCGTCAAGGTCGTCGAGGGGGACGGCGAGGACCTGGGGACCTTCCACGAGCTCTATCTGGAGACGGCCGGCCGCGACGGGTTCACGCCGCGGCCGCTCGGCTACTTCCGGCGGATGTGGGAGGCGCTGCGCGCGGAGGACCCCGGCCGGATGCGGCTCTACCTGGCCTCCCACGACGGCGAGACGCTGGCCGCCGCCACCGTGCTCACGGTCGGCGAGCACGTCTGGTACTCGTACGGCGCCTCGACCTCGCGCCGCCGGGAGGTCCAGCCGAGCAACGCCCTGCAGTGGCGGATGATCTGCGACGCCCTCGAGCGCGGCGCGGCCGTCTACGACCTGCGCGGCATCACCGACACGCTGGAGGACGGCGACCCGCTGCTCGGTCTGCTCCGGTTCAAGGTCGGCACCGGCGGCGAGGCGGTGGAGTACCTCGGCGAGTGGGAGCTCCCGCTCAGCAAGGCCCTGCACAAGGCCTTCGAGTTCTACCTGGCGGTCCGGCGGTGAACGCCCGGTGAAGAACTGACGCAACGGCAGCTTTTCGTCACAACCCGTCTGGTCAACTTGACATGACAAGTGATCCATTGTCGGAAATCTGCGATCAACTTCTCCTCACAGTTCGGTCACCGGCAGGCAATCCGAGACACACAACGTCCCTATAGTGTCCCCGAGTTACCGCCCTGCCGCTGTGCCACGGCCTGCTGAGGAGTACACCGATGCCTCTGTCCCGAGTCCGCTCGGTCGCGTTCGTCTGTGCGCTGACGAGCGGGGCGCTCGCCGGCGCGACGGCCTTCGCGTTCCCGGAGGACGGCTCGGACGCGCTCGTGTGGACCGTGTCCGGCGGTGGCGTCCTGCTGACCTTCACCGCCGGACTCGCCGCCTGGTTCCGCTCCCGCGAGCTGCGCGCCGTCGAGCGGTACGCCGAACTCGAGGCGGACGCCGTCCGGTTCGCCGACACCACGCTCCCGGCGGCGATCGCCCGGGCCGCCGGGGGCGCCACCGCGGAGCGGGTGCTGGCCGAGTTCTCGCCGACCGGCCGGCAGGCCGCCGTGGCTCCCGTCCGGCCCGAGCACGCCCGGGCGCTCCAGCACGTGGTCCGCGCGCTGGGCCGCAGCGAGGCGCGCCGGGCCGCCGCCCTGGCCGCCTGCGCGAACGCGGCCGGGCGCATGCAGGCCATCTCCACCTCCACCCTCGCCGAACTGCGGGAGATGGAGGAGCGCCACCACGACGGCGACGTCCTGGCCGACCTGCTGCACGTCGACCACCGCACCGCGCAGGCCGGCCGCCTGGCCGACTCCATCGCGGTGCTCAGCGGCGCCCGCTCCGGCCGCCGCTGGGCGCGCCCGATCACCATGGAGTCGGTGCTGCGGGGCGCGATGGGCCGGATAGCCGGCTACCGGCGGGTGCGGCTGCGCGCCGTGCCGCCGAGCATCGCGGTGGCCGGGCACGCGGCCGAGGGCGTGATGCACGTCCTGGCCGAACTCCTCGACAACGCCTGCAACTTCAGTCCGCCCAGCACCGAGGTGTTCACCTACGTCAGCGAGGTGCCGGCCGGACTGCTGGTCACCGTCGAGGACAGCGGCCTGACCATGGGCGACTCGGCGCTCCGGCGGGCGGAGCAGGCCGTCTCCGGGGACGCGCCGGACCTGTCCGCGCTCACCGGCACCAGGCTCGGTCTCGCGGTCGTCGGCCACCTGGCCCGCAAGCACGACCTCACGGTCTCCTTCCGGCCCTCCGCGACGGGCGGCACGGCGGTGCTGGTGCTGATCCCCCGCCACCTGGTCAGCCGTGTCGAGGAGACGCCCGCGGCGCTCGCCGCGACGGCCGCCGCGGGCGGCGCCGCGCCGGCGGCGGCCGCGGCG
>NZ_LWCC02000005.1:4359993-4375424 GCF_001642695.1 Streptomyces chilikensis | reverse complement strand
GGCGCGGGGCGGCGGGGGAACGGCGCGCCGGTTCCCCTCCGCCCCGCGCCGCACCGCCGGCGGCCGGGCGGCGGGCCCGCCCTGCCCCTGCGCCCGCAGCCGCGGGCCCTCACCCTTGCCCTCGCCCTTGCGGGGTTTCCCGTCGCCCTTCGACCCGCCCTCGCCCTCGTCCTCGCCACCGTTCTCGTCCTTGTCCTTGCCCTTCCGGGACTTCTCCCGGCCACTCTCCACCAGGTCGCCCTCCGCCCGCGGTGGCACCACCCGTTCCGCCGCGGGCCGGTCGCCCCTGCCCGCCGTGCCGTCACGCGGGGGCGGAGCCACGGTCGGTGCCACGGCGACGCAGCCGGTGACCAGCAGGGGGGTGAGGAGCGCGAGTGCCAGATGCCGGGTTCGAGTCACGGCATCACCTTGCTCCGTTCGGCGGAGTCCGCCCGCGGCACCACGCGGCCGTGTCACCGTCACGGATGACGGGGGGTCAGGACCGCGTTGCCCTCCCGCCGTGTCCACGGTGCCCGCACGCCTCACCGTCCTGATCCTCGGCGCCCGTGACCTGCCGGCGCTCCGGCGCTTCCACCGCGGCCCGGGCCGGGACGAAACGCCCGGGAGCGACGACAACTGGTGCGGGTTCCTGCTCGGCGGGGTGCTGCTCGCCCCGCATCCGCTCGGCGACCTCGCCGCCGAGGCGGTGGCCGGACCGGCGGACCGGGAGTGGGGCGGGCGCTCCGCGTACGTCGCGGATCCGGAGGGCAACCGCTGGGGGCTCGCCTGGGCCCGCGCCGCGCGCTTCGACGCCCGCGGGGCGTTGACCGGATCCGGGGAGCAGGGCCGTCGTGGGGCGGCCGGGCCCCGGAGTTGCCCCGAGCGTGTGAACGCCGCCCGCGGAGCACGCCTGAACGGAGGACGGCGGGTACAGGGTGCCTCATGGCTGAAGTGGTGGAGGCAGGGCTCTGGGGGTTCGTGGCGGGGTCGGCGCTGCTGGTCGGGGCGGTGATCGGGTTCGGGGTGCGGGTGCCGGCGAAGGTCATCGCCACGGTGATGGCCTTCGGCGCCGGGGTGCTGCTGTCGGCGGTGTCGTTCGAGCTGGTGGGTGAGGCCTTCGACCAGGCCGGGCTGGCGCCCGCGGCCGTGGGCACCCTGGCGGGGGCGGCCGCGTACACCCTGGGCAACGTGTGGCTGGCGCGGCGGGGGGCGCGGCACCGGAAGCGGTCGGGGCGTCACGCCGCACACGCCCAGCCGTCGGAGGAGCAGCGCAGCGGGTCGGGCACGGCACTGGCGCTGGGCGCGCTGCTGGACGGGGTGCCCGAGTCCGCGGTGATCGGCGTCAGCCTGCTGGACGGCGGGGCGGTCAGTCTGGTGACGGTGGTGGCCGTCTTCATCAGCAACGTGCCGGAGGGACTGTCGAGTTCGGCGGGCATGCGGAAGGCCGGCCGCGGCAAGGGGTTCGTCTTCGGCGTGTGGGGCGCGATCGCGGCGGCGAGCACCGTGTCGGCGGTGCTCGGGTACACGGTCGTGGGCGCCTTCTCCCCGGCGGTGATCGCCGCGGTGACGGCGGTGGCCGCCGGGGCGATCCTGGCCATGGTGGCGGACACGATGATCCCGGAGGCGTTCGAGGACGCGCACCTGGCGATCGGCCTGGTGACGGTGTGCGGGTTCCTGGTGTCGTTCGGCCTCTCGCACGCGTGAGCGGCGGCGGTGCGGGATGCCTGCCCCTCGCCGTCACCGCCGTCCCGTTCCCTGTCCGGCGTCCGAGGGGCCCGGACGACCGGGGCACCAGGTCACGGACTGCTCCGCCACGTCCTCCCGCCGGCTCCGGAGCCGTCCGCCGGCCGGCAACGGCGCGACGCCCCGGCGGACCGGCCGGCCAGGACCGGTGCCGGGCCCGTCGCGCCGGCGCCGTCGGAGAGGACGTCGGCGCGGGGCAGGCTGCCGGAGGCGCCGGGCGGGAGGACCCGGCCGAGGCCGGGCCGGCCGCCGGTGGCCGGTGGCGAGGCCGGAGAGCGGGGCGGTGTCACCGCCGCGGCGCCCGCGCCCCGCGCGCGCCCGGCAGCACCAGGGCGAACAGCACCGCCGAGGCGGCGCACAGCAGGAGGTTCGCCGCGACCGCCGTGACCCCGGAGTCGGTGGGCGTGACCACCTGGGGCGCCCGGCGGGTCCCGGGGCTGCGGCGGGAGGAACTGGCGCAGCTGGCCGGGATCTCGGTGAACTACTACACCCGGCTGGAGCAGGGGCAGTCGGTGAACGCCGGCGACGCCGTCGTGGAGGCGCTCGCCCGGGCGTTGCGGCTGGACGACGACGAGCGGGCCCACCTGTTCGCGCTGGCCCGTCCCGTTCCGGCGGTCCGCCGCACCTCCGAGCGCGCGGAGAGCCCGGGCGAGGGCGCGGTCCGGCTGCTGGCGGCCATGCCCTCGGTGCCCGCCCTGCTCCTGGGCCGGCGCAACGACGTCCTGGCATGGAACCCCCTCGGCCACGCGCTGCTGGCCGGGCACCTCGATCCCGCGGCGCCGGACGACCCGGAGACCCGTCCGAACCTGCTCCGCATGCTGTTCCTCGACGCGCACACCCGCGAGTTGTACCGGGACTGGCCCGAGGAGGCCGCGCTGGCCGTCTCCTCGCTGCGTTACTCGGCCGCGCACCGCCCCGACGACCGTCCGCTCGCCGAGCTGATCGGCGAGCTGTCCATCCACAGCCACGACTTCGCGGCCCTGTGGGCGCGGCACGACGTCCGCCTGTGCTCCAGCGGGACCAAGCGGTTCCACCACCCGCACGTCGGCCCCCTGGAACTGCGGTACGAGGTGCTGCACCTGCCGGACGGCGACGGGCAGCGCCTGCTCACCCACACCGCCGCACCGGGCTCCGCGGCGGCCGACGCGCTGAGCCTGCTGTGCCGCTCCGGCAGCTGACGCATTTCGGGCGCAAAGCAGGGAATCGAGGCCCCGCGACCCCTTTGGGAAATCCCCGAAGAATTGACGGCCGGTGAGCGCGTTTCGGTGACGTGACCCGTTTCACGCACTACCGGCACCTCGCCCGTCGCGATAGATGGATTCAAGACACACGCACTGACCGGCGAAGATGACCGATCGCATCGGATGTCACCACAACCTGGGAATACGACGCCGGGGAGCGGGTATTCGGGTTGCAGCGTGGCGGATCTGTGGGGATTTTGCGCGTACATGATTATGGTGCGGAAATACGGGACTCTGGAATAGGATCCCGCAGTCATGCGTGCAGTCCCGAGCGAATCCGACAGGTGAAGTGTGAATCTGTTCAAGCGAACCGCGACCCCCAGTCGCCCGGAACCTCTCGCCGTGATGGATCCCGCCGTCGAGGCGCGATCGGCCTTCGCACAGGTGGCTCCCATCGATCCCGAGCTGGCGTCACTCACCGGCGAGTGGTTCATCGACCCGGCGCACAGCCGGGTCGGTTTCTCCGTGCGGCACGCCATGGTGACCACGGTCCGCGGATGCTTCCGGGAGTACAGCAGCCGGCTCTTCTTCCACGGCACGAAGCCGACCCGCTCCCAGGCCGAGATAGTGATCAACACCGGCAGCGTGGACACCGGCGTGGAGCAGCGCGACGCGCATCTGGTGGGGCGCGACTTCCTCGACTCCGCCAACCACCCGACGATGCGGTTCGTCAGCACCTCCGTGGAGATGGCCGGCGGTGACGTCTACCTGATGACCGGGGACCTCACCATCAAGGACGTCACCCGGCCGGTGACGCTGGAGCTCACCTACATCGGCAACGTCACCGACCCGTTCGGCTACCAGCGGGCCGGCTTCGACGGCACCACCACCATCAACCGCTCGGACTGGGGCCTGACCTACGACAGCAGGCTGGCGGAGGGCGGCGCCATGGTGAGCGAGAAGGTGCGGCTGCAGTTCGACATCGCGGCGATCCGCTCCGCGCCGGCCATGTGACGGACCCCGCCCCCGTGTCCGCGCGGACGCGTCCGCGCGGACACAGGCATGTCATGCCCTGATCATTCAACCGGCGCGGGACCGGGCCTTCCCGCCCGTCGGGCCGGCAGCGGGGCCGCCTCCGTCGCGGTGCGGACCGAAGGGCGGCGCGGCCGGTCCGACGGCCCGGATCCGGCCATGTTGCGCACGGAGGGGGACCGACGTCACGCGACCCATTGACGGCCGCCACTTGGTCCATACCATCTGGGGAAAGCGGAGGCCTTCCGTCCCTCCGGGCACCCGCTCCCGCTCCGCACGGCGTGCACACGACCCTGACCTCCCCCACAGCCAAGGGACGTACCTGTCATGAGATCTGACCCGTTGACGAGACGGCTCCCCCGCACGGCGCTCACGTTGCTGCTGGCCGCCGTCCTGGCGGCCGCCCTGCTGACGGCGGCGGGCGCGGGCGCTCCCCGCGCGGCCGCGGTCCCCGACCCCGCCCCGGCGGCGGCCGCCGTCCAGACCTGGGCGGACGAGTTCGACGGCCCCGCGGGCAGCGCTCCGGACCCGGCCAGGTGGACGGTGGAGACCGGCGGTTCGGGCAACGGCAACAACGAGCTGCAGTACTACACGAACAGCCGGGCCAACGCCGCGCTCGACGGCAACGGAAACCTGACCATCACGGCTCGCCGCAACACCGACACCAGCCTCCGCTGCTGGTACGGCAGTTGCCAGTACACCTCGGCCCGCCTGAACACGGCGCGCACCTTCACCCAGGCCTACGGCCGCTTCGAGGCCCGCATCAAGATCCCGCGCGGACAGGGCATCTGGCCGGCCTTCTGGATGCTGGGCAACGACCTGGGCAGCGTGGGATGGCCCAACAGCGGCGAGATCGACGTCATGGAGAACATCGGCCGCGAGCCGGGGACCGTGCACGGGACGCTGCACGGGCCGGGCTACTCCGGCGCGGAGGGCATCGGCGCCGGTTACACCCTGCCCGGCGGGCAGGCGTTCGCCGACGGCTTCCACACCTTCGCGGTGAACTGGAGCCCGAACTCCATCACCTGGTACGTCGACGGCAACGCGTACCAGACGCGGACCCCGGCCGACCTCGGCGGCGACCGCTGGGTCTTCGACCACCCGTTCTTCCTGGTCCTCAACCTGGCGGTGGGCGGCAACTGGCCCGGCAGCCCGGACGGTTCGACCAGCTTCCCGCAGACGATGACGATCGACCACGTGCGCGTCTCCACCTCGGACGGCGGTCCGGTACCCGCCTCGGGGCCGATCCGCGGCATCGGCGGCATGTGCGTGGACGTGGCGGGCGGCGCGACCGCCGACGGAACGCCGATCCAGCTCCACGACTGCACCGGCAACGTCGCCCAGCAGTGGAGCCTCCCCGGTGACGGCACCGTCCGCGCCCTCGGCAAGTGCCTTGACGTCTCGGGCGGTTCGACGGCCGACGGCGCCGTGGTCCAGCTGTGGACCTGCAACGGCACCAACGCGCAGAAGTGGGTCCACACGGCGGCCCGCGATCTCACCAACACCGGCTCCGGAAAGTGCCTGGACGCCAAGGACAACTCCTCGGCGGACGGCACCCGCCTGCAGACATGGACCTGCACGGGCGGCGCCAACCAGAAGTGGACCGTCGGCTGACGGAGGTCCGCACGGCGGGGGGCGGACCGGATGCCGGCCCGCCCCCCGCTCAGCGCCTCGTCACGGCCGCCTCAGAGCCGCATCGCCTGCGGCTGGTCGCGCCGCGCGGGATCGGGCCCGTCGAACTCGCGGACGACGGTGTACGCGCCGTCGTGCTGGACGGGGCGGAATCCGGCGTCCTGGAGGAGCTCGACGACCTCGTCGCCCGCCGGTCCCTCGACCTCGTCGGCGCCGTGCTGGAGGGCCAGCTGGGCGGTGCGGTCGCCGTAGGTCTCCCGGAGGACCTTCAGGTGCGGGACGCCGTCCAGCAGCAGCCGGGCCACCGCGTAGGTCTTCAGCACCTCGAGGCCCGACAGGGACCGGTCGCCGGCCAGGACGACGGCTTGCTCCCGTCCGTCCCACTCCTCGCGCAGCCGCAGCATCGCGTCGACGTTGGCGGCGCGCTCCCGCCATCCGCCGAAACCGAGCACGGCCCCGCCACCCGCCTCGGCGCCGTGGAAGTACGCGACGTCCCCGTGACGCGCGGTCCGCACCCCGTGGGCCAGCGCGCCCAGCCAGGCCAGGTCGTCCGACTCGTACAGCGCGATGCCGTCCTCCCGGGTCAGGCGCTCACCGGCCCGCACCTTCCGCTCGAGCTCACGCTTGAGTCCGACGTCCATGTGTTTCCCTTCCTGACACGACAGCGCTCGAAGAAGACAAGCGTCCGGAAAACCGTACCTGTCGCCCCGGGCCGCCCCACGGCACCCCTCCCACGACCGGACGGAGGGCCGGGACCGGCGGCCGGTCCGGGTCCGGACCGGACCGGGTGAGTACGGGTTCTGAGTATCCGCGCCCATGTGCGCGGACCGTCCCCGCGCCATGGTGCCGGTATGACGACGACACCACCGCCGGCCGAGGAGCTGCGGCTCATCGACGCCGAGCTGCGGACCCTCGACGCCCGGCGCGCCCAGCTGCTGGCACGCCGCGGCCGGCTGATCGGGGTGCTGTGGGCGGCGGACCCGCCCGTGTCCTCCCCCACGCGGGTGCCGCCCGCGCCGGGGCCCGGGGGCGAGGCGTCCGGGCCGGACGTGCAGAACCTGCTCCTGCTGCTCGGCGGGCTGCTGCTCGGCATCGCCTCGCTGGTGTTCACCCTGGTGGCCTGGGGGTCCCTGGGCATCAGCGGGCGGGCCGCGGTGCTGGGCGCGCTCACGGCCGTGGTGCTGGCCTCACCCGTGCCGCTGCTGCGGCGCGGGCTGCGGGCGACGGCGGAGTCGCTGGCCGGGCTCGGGATGACGCTCACGGTGCTGGACGCGTACGCGCTGCACCGGGTGGCCCTGGCCGACGTGCCGGCGACGACGTACGCGGCGGGGGCCTGCGCACTGCTGGCGGCCGTGTGGGCCGGGTACGGCCTGCTGTTCCGGGAACTGCGCGGGCCGCGGCCGCACCACCGCCGCGGCGCCCGGCCCGGGACCACCGGGGCGCGGGCCGCGCCGCGGGCGCGGACGGCGGACCCCGGTCCGTCCCCGTGCCCGCGCCGCGGGCACGGCGGAACGTCCTCTCCCGCTCCCGGGCGGATCACGGGGAGGGCGGCACGCCGTGTCCCGTCCGATACCGAAGCGCAACAACCCGTCACGCACGTTCCCCGCCCCCGCGGCGTCACAGTGACGCAAGGGAGGTCCGCCGGTGCCCCACGGGCTCACGGCGCCGAACACCTGAGGGGGACGCGCGAGATGAACATCCCGGCGGGAGTGAGGACCGGCGCCACCGGGCGGGTGCGCCTGCGCGCCCTGCTCGCGGGCGCGACCGCGGCGGGGCTGCTGCTCACCGGCTGCGGCGGGGGCGCCGACGACAGCGCCTCGGAGGCGGCCCACGACAAGTCCGTGTCCCGGGAGGGCGCGCCCGCGCCCTCCCGGGAGGCGGACCGCGGCGGCGACCGGCTGTCCACGTTCGCGCTGGACGTGGACACCGCGTCCTACGGCTACGTCCGCCGCACCCTGGCCGACGGGCGGCTGCCCGAGCCGTCGACGGTGCGGCCGGAGGAGTTCGTCAACAGCTTCCGCCAGGACTACGAGCGGCCGGAGGGCAACGGCTTCCGGGTGTCCGTCGACGGGGCGGCGGCCGGGGACGGGGGCTGGGCGCTGATGCGGGTCGGCCTCGCCACCCGTCCCGAGCCGGGGGCGGCGGACGGCCGCAGGGCGCCGGCCGCCCTCACCTTCGTCGTGGACGTCTCCGGTTCGATGGCCGAGGCCGGCCGCCTCGACCTGGTCCGGCAGGGCCTGCGGACGATGACCGGCCGGCTGCGCGACGACGACTCCGTCGCGCTGGTCGCCTTCAGCGAGCGGGCCCGGACGGTCCTCCCGATGACCCGCCTCGGCGACGGCCGCGACCGGGTCCGCGACGCCGTCGACCGTCTCGAGCCGGACGCCGCCACCGACCTGGGCGCGGGGGTGCGGGCCGGGTACACCGCCGCGCTGGACGGACTGCGCGACGGCGCCACCAACCGCGTGGTGCTGATGTCGGACGCCCTCGCCAACACCGGGGAGACGGACGCGGACGCGCTCCTGGAGGAGGTGGGGCACGCGCGCGAGGACCACGGGATCACGCTGTTCGGCGTGGGGGTCGGCCGCGAGTACGGGGACGCGCTGATGGAGCGCCTCACCAACCGGGGCGACGGCCACACCGTGTACGTCTCCTCGCCCGAGGAGGCGGAGCGGGTGTTCTCCGAGGAGCTGCCGCGCAACGTCGGCCTCACCGCGCGGGACGCCAAGGCGCAGGTGGCGTTCGACCCGTCGACGGTGGCCGAACACCGGCTGATCGGCTACGAGAACCGGCGGGTCGCCGACGAGGACTTCCGCGACGACGGGGCCGACGGCGGCGAGGTCGGCCCCGGGCACACCGTCACGGCGCTGTACGCGGTGCGCCTGAGGGAGGGCGCGTCGGGGCGCGTCGCCGAGGCCACCGTGCGGTGGCTCGACCCGAGGACGCGCGAGGCGCACGAGGCGTCGCGGTCACTGGGGACGGACGAGCTGCACCGGTCGGTGCGGGACGCCTCGGCGCGGTTCCAGGTCACGGTGGTGGCGGCGCACTTCGCGGCGGCGCTGCGGGAGAGCGACCCCGGCGTGGCGACGCCGACGCTGCCGGGGCTCGCGGAGCACGCGGACGCGCTGGCGCGGCGGACGGAGGATCCGCAGGTGCGGGAACTGGCGGAGGCGATCCACCGGGCGGTCGCCCTCCGGGGCGGGGAGTGACGCGGGGCGCCGCGGGCGCGAGGGGGCCGTGGCCGGTGCGGTGAGGCCCCGCGCGTACGCGCCGCCTGCTTTCGCCGTTCGCCGTTCGCCGTTCGCCGTTCGCCGGGGAAGCCTCCTGCCGCCCGCGCCGCCCACGCCCCTCGCGGGCGAGCCCCGTGCGCACGCACCGTCCGCACCCGCGGGTGCGGACGGTGCGTTCACGCCTCCGTGGGGCGCGACCACCGGTACGGCGTCGTGGTGGTGACCCGCACGAACCCGTAGCGTTCGAGGATCGGCCGGCTGTACTCGGTGGAGTCGCTGTGCACCAGCCGCTTGCCGCCCGCCAGCGCGGACCGCGCCCGCGCCGCGGTGAGCGCGCGGTAGATGCCCCGGCCCCGCCACTCCTTCAGCGTCGCCCCGCCCCAGATCCCGGCGAACTCCGTCCCCGCCACCGGCTCCAGCCGGCCCGCGGTGACGATGCGGCCGTCCGCCTCGGCGACCCACAGTTCCATGCCGTCGTCCAGCGACAGCCGGTACATGATCGCGTCGGCCGTCCGCGCGTCCACCGGCTCGCCGAACGCCTCGTCCTGCATGGCGCACATCGCCCGGACGTCCGCCTCCCCGGTGACCCGCCGCAGGCTCACCCCGTCCGGCAGCGGCACGTCGACGGCGAGCGACCGGGCCTCGCCGATCATGACCGACTCGGACTCCTCCGGCGTGAACCCGTGCTCCAGCAGGGCCTCGTGGAGCCCGGGGGCGTGGTCGTGCCCCCGCGTCTTCCACTCCACCCGGGTGATCGCCGGGTCGGACCGGTAGTGGTCCATCGCCCCGGCGACCAGCCGGCGCACCTCGGCGGCGTCGGCCCCGCCCAGGTCCTGGTAGGTGACGAACCCGCGTCCGCCGCCGAAGACGACCAGGCGCAGCGGCCCGAGCCGGGTCACGGCGGTGGCGCTGGGGGTCTCCGCGTCGGTGCGCAGCTGGGTGTCGTAGGCCCGGAGGAGGGCGGAAGCATGATCCATGCGTCCGACCCTGCGGGGTGAACGTCCTGCGGGCAATCGAATTATCCGCCGGGCCTCAGGGCCGCATGGACCGGTTGGGCCACCACACCCGTGCCCCGAGGTCCCGCGCCAGCGCCGGCACCAGCAGCGACCGCACCACCAGGGTGTCCAGCAGCACGCCGAAGGCGACGATGAACGCGATGAACGCCATGAAGGCCAGCGGGATCACGGTCAGCGCGGCGAACGTCGCGGCCAGCACCACGCCCGCCGAGGTGATCACCCCGCCGGTGGCGGCGAGCCCGGTGCGGATGCCCTCCCGCGTGCCGTGCCGCAGCGACTCCTCGCGCACCCGGGTCATCAGGAAGATGTTGTAGTCCACGCCGAGCGCGACGAGGAACACGAACCCGTACAGCGGCACCGACGCGTCCGTGCCGGTGAATCCGAACCCGTACCGGAAGACCAGCGCGGTCACGCCCAGGGTGGCGAGGTAGTTGAGCCCCACGGTCAGCACCAGCAGCACCGGCAGCAGCAGGCCGCGCAGCAGGAGGACCAGGATCAGCAGGATGATCGCCAGCACCACCGGGACGATCAGCGTCCGGTCCCGCGAGGCGGTGGCCTGGGTGTCGTACTGCTGGGCGGTGTAGCCGCCGACCAGCGCGTCGGCGCCCGGCACCGCGTGCACGGCCTCGCGCAGCCGGGGGACGGTCTCCTTGGCGGCGTCGCTGTCCGCGGCGGCCTCCAGCGTGGCGTCGATCCGCACCTTGCCGTCGACCACCACCGGTTCGCCGCGCCCCGGCCCCCCGGTGGTGACCGGAACGGCACGGCTGACGCCCTCGGTCGCCGCCGCCGCCCTGGTGACCTCCTCGGTCCTCCCCGCGTCGGCGATGATCACTGCGGGGTTGCCGGAGCCCGCCGGGAAGTGCTCGGCCAGCGCCTGCTGCCCGGTCACGGAGGGGGCGTCGTTGACGAAGATCTCGTCCAGCGGCGTCCCCTTGGCGGAGAGCAGCGGGGAGAACGCGGCGCAGGCGGCGAGGCCGATCAGCGCGGTGGTCCAGATGCGGCGCGGCCGGCGGTCCACCAGATCGGCCACCCGGTGCCACGGGCCGTTCTCCTGACGGGCCTTCTGCCTGGCCGAGCCGGGGCGGGTGGGCCAGTAGGCGGCGTTGCCCAGCAGCACGAGCACGGCGGGGAGGAAGGTGAGGGCCGCGGCCATGGCGCAGACCACTCCGATCGCGCCGACCGGACCGAGCGCCCGGTTGTTGGAGAGGTCGCTGACCATCAGGGCGAGCAGGCCGAACGCCACGGTGAGTCCGCTCGCGACGACCGCGCCGGCGGTCTGCCGCAGGGCGGTGCGCATGGCGGCGTACTTCTCGTGGCCGAGGGCGAGTTCCTCGCGGAAGCGGGCGGTGAGCAGCAGCGCGTAGTCGGTGGCCGCGCCGATCACCAGGATGAACAGGATGCCCTGCACCTGCCCGTCGACCGACACCACGTCCCGCTCGGCCAGCGCGTACACCACCGCGCAGGCCAGCGCGAGCGCGAACACGGCGGTGACGATCACGACCAGCGGCAGCAGGACGCTGCGGTAGACGACCAGCAGGATCAGCAGCACCACGCAGAGCGCGACGAGCAGGAGGATGCCGTCGATCCCGGCGAAGGCGTCGGAGAGGTCGGCCTGGGTGGCGGCCGGCCCCGTGACGTACGCCCGCGTCCCCTCCACCTCGCCCGCCGTGTCGCGGATGGTGGTGACGGCGCCGTCGGTCCGCTCCTCGTCACCCGTCTCCAGCGGCAGCACCGCGGAGAGCGCGCGGCCGTCCCGCGAGGGGATCACCCGCGCGGTGCCGGAGGCGTCCTCCGCGACGCCGGGGGTCCGCGCCGCCTCGGCGAGCGCCGCGCCGGCCGCCTCCCGCTGCTGCGGGGTGACCTCGCCCTCCCGGGCGACCCACACCACGATCGCGGGCACGGTCTCGTCGCGCTGGAACTGCCGTTGCAGCTCGTTGACCTTCGTCGACTCGGCGCTCTCGGGAAGGAACGAGGCCTGGTCGTTGGTGGCGACCTCGGTGAGCTTTCCGGCGTAGGGCCCGAAGAGCCCTCCCGCCAGCAGCCAGACGACCACCACGAGGAGTACGGGCGCCAGCCGGCGCCACCGGCGGGTTGCTTCCACTGTGCTGTTTCCTCCGCTGAGCCGTGCGGCGTCCGCCGCGCGCCGAACCTGACACGTGCCCGTCCTCGGCGGCGTGAACCACTGCCTGAACATCCGTTCGGTGAAATGCCGGAGCCCGGGTAGACGGCCGTCGACCGGTTCGATCACGTGCACCGGTGTCCGACCGTAGTTCCGCGCAGGAGGAGGGGACGGATGCACACCACGCCCGCCGAGCACGTTCCTCCGGCCGGCCGTCGCCGTGGCCGTCGCCGCTTCGACCTGCACTCGACGGCGATGCAGTTCGGCCTGCTCGCGGTGCTGGTCCTGATGGTGGGTCTGGTCGCCCGGGTCGCCGCCGGGGCGATCGGCCGCCGCCCGGGGTGGATCGCCGTGCTGGCCCTGCTGGTGGTGTTCGTGGTGCTGGCCGTCCGGCGCCGCCGCCGCCGCCATTCCGTGGCCCGGCTGGCCCGCACCACCGCCGAGGCCCTCGACCGCGCCACCGAGACCGCCCTCGACGAACTGGGGCCCGAGCCCGCGCCGGTGGCCGCGTCCGCGCCGCCGCGCGCGGCGGAGACCGTGCCGGGGACCGCGGCCGGGCCCGGGGAGCCCGTGCCCGCCGCGGAACCCACCGTGGTGCTCCCGCCGCACCACCCGGCCATCCCGCTCCCCGACTACGACGCCCTGGACCCCTACGAGTTCGAGCAGGCCGTGGCCGCGCTGTGCGAGCGGGACGGCTGCACCGGCGTCGAGGTGGTGGGCGGCGCGGGCGACCTGGGCGCCGACGTCCTCGCCGTCGCCCCGGACGGACGCCGTGTCGTCCTCCAGTGCAAGCGCTACAGCGCCACCAACAAGGTCGGCTCCCAGGACCTCCAGCGCTTCGGCGGCACCTGCTTCACCGTCCACGAGGCCCACCTGGCCGCCCTGGTCACCACCAGCGACTTCACCGCTCCCGCGCTGGAGTACGCCGAGCAGTGCGGCATCCTCTGCCTGGACCGCGAGGCCCTCCTCGCCTGGACGGTGGGCAGCGGCCCGCCGCCGTGGGGCCTGGCCGGGGCCTCCTAGCGGCAGCTCCCTCCCCGGCCGGGAAGGCCGGGAAGGCCGGGGAGGCCCGGAAAAGGCCGGGTGCCCGGAAAAGGCCGGGGCGTCACGCGCGGGCGCGCTGGGTCGCCGCGATGCAGGCCAGGACGGCCAGGGCGGTCACCGGGGCGAGGGGGGAGAGCTCCTCGCCGAGCAGCAGGACGGCCCAGCCGAGGGTCAGCAGGGGCTGGGCGAGCTGGAGTTGGCTGGCACGCGGCACTCCGATGACGCCCATCCCCCGGTACCAGACCACGAAGCCGCCGAACTGCGAGACCGCGGCGACGTAGGCCATGCCCGCCACCGCCGTGCCGGTCGGCCGGAACGGCTCCACCGGCAGGGCCAGGACCGTGACCAGTGCCGAGACGGGGACGGCGGCCACCACGCCCCAGGCGATGACCTGCCAGCCCGGCATGTGCGCCGTCAGCCGTCCGCCCTGCGCGTACCCGGCGGCACAGACCAGCAGGGCGCCGAAAAGGTAGAGGTCGCCCACGGCCGGCAGGCCGCCGCTCTGCCCGAGCGTGAACGCCAGCACGGCGAGCGCGCCCGCACCGGCGGCCGCCCAGAAGGCGCGGGAGGGGCGCCGCCCGGTGAGGGCGGAGGAGATCACGGCGGTGGCCAGCGGCAGCAGGCCGATGACCACCGCGGAGTGGGCGGTGCCGGAGGTCCGCAGGGCCAGCGTGGTCAGCAGGGGGAAGCCCACGACACAGCCGCCGGCCACGGTCAGCAGCGCGGGCAGGTGCTCGCGGGCCGGGAGCGGCGCCCGGGCCAGGCGCAGGCAGAGGGCGGCGAGCAGCCCGGCCAGCAGCCCCCGCACACCGGTGGCGGTCCACGGGCCGAAGCCGTCCAGGGCCCACACCGTGGCCGGGAAGGTCAGCGAGAAGGAGACCACGCCGAGGGCGGCGGAGAGAGTACCGCTGCGGAGGTCCGTCGCGGCGGGGAGAGTAGCGCTATCCTGTGCTGTCATGAATGACAGTAGCAGTGTGGACCGGCTCGCCGCGATCCTGCGCACCCGGCTGGAGCACTGCGCGCCCGGGCAGAAGCTGCCCTCCAGTCGTGAGCTGACCGCGTCCCACCAGGTGAGTCCGGTGACCGTGTCCCGTGCGGTCGCCGCGCTGACCGCCGAGGGGCTGGTCGTCGCCCGTCCCGGCGCGGGCGTCTTCAAGGCCGCCGGCCCGCCCGCCGCTACCGTGCTCGGCGACGTCTCCTGGCAGGAGGTGGCGCTGAGCGCGGATCCGCCGCACAACGCCGTGGACGTCGGGCCGCGCGCCGCCGACGCCTCCGGCGTCCTGGCCACCCTGTCCGCGCCGCCGCCCGAGATCATCGACCTCAGCGGCGGCTACCCGCACGCCTCCCTGCAGCCCGAGCGCGCCCTGGCCGCCGCCCTGGCACGGGCCGGCCGGCGTCCCGGCACCTGGTCGCGCCCGCCGATGGAGGGCCTGCCGGAGCTGCGCGAGTGGTTCGCCCGCGACATCGGCGGGCCGGCCGGTCCGCTGGCCGCCTCCGACGTCCTGATCACCTCCGGCGGGCAGGCCGCGCTGACCACCGCGCTCCGCGCCCTGACCGCCCCCGGCTCGCCCGTGCTCGTCGAGTCCCCGGCCTATCCGGGCACGCTCGCCGTGGCCCGCGCCGCCGGGCTGCGGCCGGTTCCGGTGCCCGTGGACGCCGACGGCGTCCGTTCCGACCTGCTGGCCGACGCGTTCGCCGCCACCCGTGCCCGGCTGCTGGTCTGCCAGCCCCTGTTCCACAACCCCACCGGCGCGGCGCTCGCCGCGCCCCGCCGCGCCGAGGTGCTGCGGATCGCCCGCCGGGCGGGCGCCTTCGTGGTCGAGGACGACTTCGCCCGCCGCCTGGTGCACGCGGACTCCCCCGCCCCGCCGCCCCCGCTGGCCGCCCAGGACCCCGACGGGGTGGTCGTCCACATCCGGTCCCTCACCAAGTCGTCCGCGCCGAGCCTGCGCGTCGGCGCCCTCACCGCGCGCGGGCCCGCGCTGGAGCGGCTGCGCGCGGTGCACGCCGTGGACAGCCTCTTCGTGCCGCGCCCGCTCCAGGAGACCGCCCTCGAACTGGTCTCCTCCCCCGCCTGGCCCCGTCACCTGCGCGCCCTGGCCGCCGCCCTGCGCGACCGCCGCACGACCCTGCTGACCGCCCTGGCCTCGCACCTGCCCGGCCTGCTGCCGCGACGGCCGCCCCAGGGCGGTTTCCACCTCTGGCTCCGCCTCCCGGGCGGCGCCGACGAGCGCGCCGTCGCCGCCGGCGCCCTCCGGCTCGGCGTGGCCGTCACGCCCGGCGCCCACTACTTCACCGCCGAGCCGCCCGCGCCCCACCTGCGCCTCAGCTACGTCAGCACCCCCGGCACGGCTCAACTGGAGGACGGCGTGCAGCGGTTGGCGCAGGCCCTCGCCGGACGGTGATCCCGGGCCCGCCACCGGGGCCGCCGCGGTCCTGCACCCCGCGCGGCCTC
>NZ_LWCC02000005.1:4348286-4359933 GCF_001642695.1 Streptomyces chilikensis | reverse complement strand
CCGCAGGCGCCAGGCGCCGTTGGCGGTCTCGGTGGAGGCGTTCACCGTGTAGGCGGCGACGACGTCGTCCGCCGAGTCGGAGCTGCTGGAGTTCTTCAGCCGGTACGCCGTGCCGTCCGGGGCGAGCAGGTCGACGACGAGGTCACCGCGCCAGGTGTGCTTGATGTCGACGTCCACCCGGAGCGCCGACGGCGCGTTGCCGGTGCGTCCGGTGACGGTCACGGTCGAGGTCACCGCCGCGCCGCCGTCCGGGACGGCGACGTCCGTCGTGTTCTCGAAGGAGGTGCCCGGCGCCGGCGCCGCCTGCGTGCCCAGGGTCCAGAGGGCGTGGGCGAGGGCGTCGCTGTTGCGGTCCAGGGCGGTGTCGTTGATGTTCGCCGTGGAGTCGCAGGAGGAGTGGTAGCAGCGGTCGAAGGCCTGGCCGGAGGTCCCGCCCCACTTGGTGGCCTGGGCCGCCGTCTTGACGCGGCCGGCTCCGGTGAAGAGTCCGCCGACGGGTATGCCCGCGGCCTTGAACGGGGCGTGGTCGGAACGGCCGTCGCCCTCGGTCTCGATCTCGGTGGGCACGCCGATGCCGGCGTACCAGTCCTTGAAGACCTTCTCGATCGCCGGGTCGTCGTCGTAGACGAAGTAGCCGGCGTTCGGGGAGGCGACCATGTCGAGGTTGATGTAGCCGGAGATGCGCGAACGGTCCGTCGTGCTCAGGCTGTTGACGTAGTGCTTGGAGCCGACGATCCCCAGCTCCTCCGCGCCCCACCAGGCGAACCTCAGGTGTTTGGCCGGCTGGAGCCGGGCGCGCGAGACGGCGAGCGCGGCCTCCAGCACGGCCGCGGAGCCGGAGCCGTTGTCGTTGATCCCGGCGCCGGTGGAGACCGAGTCGAGGTGCGCGCCGGTCATCAGGACCTGGCCGGGGTCGCCGCCGGGCCAGTCGGCGATCAGGTTGTAGCCGGTGGCGCCGGAGGAGGTGAACTGCTGCACGGTGGTGGTGAATCCGGCGGCGTCGAGCTTGGCCTTCACGTGGTCGACGGAGGCCTTGTAGCCGGGACGCCCGTGGGCCCGGTTGCCGCCGTTGGCGGCGGCGATCGACTGGAACTGGGTCAGGTGCGCCTTGACGTTCGCCAGCGGGATGTCGGGCGCGGCGAGCGCCCGCGCGGCGGGGGCGGCCGGGGCGGCGGCCGGCGCGCTGCCGTACGAGGCGGGCGTGACGGCGAGCAGCGCCGTCACCACCACGGCGGCGACGGCCGCGGCACGTCTGCGGAGCGGTCGGAGCGGGCCGGGCCGGGAGCTTCTCATGGGGGGAACCGCGCTTTCTCGTCGAGGCGGGGGTGTACCGGACGGGTCATGGAGCGGTGGGGCCGGTGCGGCGGTCGCCGGCGGCCGGTCACCGGTGACCGGGCGAGCCCGATGCTCAGCGATTTGTCAGTGCCACGTCAAGAGCATCTTCCGGACGCGCGGAACGGGCGACGGCGGAGGGGAGCGCGCCGGCCGCCGCCGCTCGCCGAGGACCTCACGGCGGGCGGGCGTCCCGTCGGCGCGCGGGGAGGTCCGGCGGGAGGGACCGCGGCCCGGCGCACGGGCGGACGCCGCCCCGGGCCCGGAGCGCGCGGACGCGCGGGACGCGCGGGACGCGGGTGGACGCGCCGGACACGGCTCCGCCCGGGCGCGCGGCCCGGGCGGAGGAGGGTGGTGCGGGTCAGGCCGTCAGATAGGCCACGTCGGCGGCCACCCATTCGCCGCCCTTGCCGTACTGGGTGGAGATCATCACCTTGGTGCCCTCCGGGAGGTCACCGGTCTTCCACGGGGTGCAGTAGCCGGCGGAGTGGCCGGCGGTGTCCACCTCACGGCGGTGCGTCACGTTCGAGTACGTGGTCAGCACGGCCCGCACGGCCAGCCCGTCGGCGTTGGTGTCGCAGACCCGGAGCGCGTCGCCCGGCGTGCCGTCGCTGGGGTCGGCCTGCCAGTACGCCGTTCCGTGGCCGTCGATGGGGATGGCGGTGGCGGCCGACGCCGAGGTGGCGACGCCGAGCGCCAGCGCGAGGCCCGCCGTCACGGCCCCCGCGGCCCTCAGCTTCCGGTTGGTCCTCATGGGTGTTCCCCCTTCTGGTCGGGAGCGCGGTCGGCGCTCTTCACGGAAGGCAGCCTTTCCGGTCGGCGCGCTCCGGCCAAGTGGTTTTCGGGCGTCCGGCACGAAGTGATCACCGGGCCCGCGGAACCGGACGTTCCGCGGGCCCGGGGATGGCCGGGAAGCGCTGCTCCGTGAGGCCGGACCGTCCGGCCGCCCCCGACGCCGGTCCCGGCTCCGGGACGCCTGGGGCGGCCCCGGAACGCCGGTCGCCTCCGGCGCGGTCCTCCGCCCGTGCCCGTGACGCGTGGACGGGCGCGCGGCCCGGGCGGAGGAGCGGCTCAGGCGGTGACGAAGGCCATGTCGGCGGAGATCCAGTTGCCGCCCGAACCGTAGTGGGTGGTGATCACCAGCTTGGTGCCCTCCGGCAGGTCCCCGGTCTTCCAGGCGGTGCAGTAACCGGCGGCGTGACCGGAGGTGTTCACCTCGCGGTAGCTGCCGCCCGAGTAGGTGGTGAGCACGGCGCGCACGGCGTACCCGTCGGCCTTGGTGTCGCAGACCCGTAACGCGTCCCCCGGGGTGGACCCGCTGGGGTCGGCCTGCCAGTAGGCGTATCCCGCGCCGTCGGCCGGGATCTGGGTCGCGGCCGAGGCCGAGGTGGTGGTACCGAGTGCCAGGACGGAACCGGCCACGACGGTCAGGACGGCCCTGAGCTTCCGGTCGCTGTTCATGGGTGTTCTCCCCTCTCCGCCGGAGCGCACCGCGCGCTCCGTCGCGGAGGGAAGCCTTCAGCACCGCCGCCGGGGCGGCCAAGCGCTTCCCGCGGGGTCGACGGAATCCGATCGCCGGACGGAAGGCCGGCCGGCGGCCGCCCGGCTTCCATAGGCAACGGTGACACCCAGTGCCACCTCCGTTACGGGGCGCGAGACGGGGGATTCCGGTTGGGTGGGAACGATGGCCGAAGTGGAACCACCGCGAAGGCCCGCCCCGGGTGCGGCCGGTTCCGTCCGCCCGTCCTCCGCCCGTCCTCCGCCCGTCCTCCGCCCGTCCTCCGCCCGTCCTCCGCCCGTCCTCCGCCCGCCGTCAGCGTGGCGCGCCCTCCCGGCGGTGCTCCGTCAGCTCCAGGTCGATGAACGCGCCGACCATGGCCCGCCAGACGGTCTCCGCGACCGCGGGGGTGAGCCCCGCCCGTTCCGCCTCGGCGCGGGCGGCCGCGACGACGCGCTCCGCGCGGTCGGGGGCGCGCACCGCCCGTTCGTCCTTCTTCAGGCCGGCCGCCTCACGGACCAGCTTCTCGCGCCGGGCCAGCAGGTGGACCAGGTCGGCGTCGAGGGCGTCGATGCGCTCGCGGATCTCCGCCAGCGAGAAGGAAGCTCGGTGCTGCGACATGGGCCACATCGTCGCACCTCCCCCGGGGGCGCGCGGACCTCCTCGCACGCCCCGGAACCGGTCGCGTCGGTGCGCCGCGGGGCCGATGCCGAGCAGCAGCGCCATGACGCCGGCCGGGGTGGCGCTGCCGACGACCTCCCCGCGGGCGATCGTGGAGCCGGTCCGGGACGACGGGACCCGCTCCAGCCGGCCGGCCTCGTCGCGCCCGGTCGGATCGCCGGCCCGCGCCGCGTCGTCCGTGCGGAACACGAAGCGGGGGCGTCGGTGGTCCCGGCGGCGGGTTCCGCGTACATCGGTTCGCACGGTGAGCCCGGGCGCCGCCCCGTCCCCTCCTCCCGCTCGGTCCGTCGGTCCGTCAGTCCGTCAGTCCGTCAGCGCGGCGGCGAGCCGGCGGGCCTCACGCAGCCAGCCCTCGCGCGTGGCGCCGTCGGAGCCGGCGATCGTCCGGAAGACGACCCGGCGGACGTCGTCGACGCCCACGTAGGGCAGGACGCAGGCGGTCCAGATGCGGTGCAACGGGTCACCGAACTCGGCCTCCTCGCGTTCGGCGGGGGTGTCGGAGGTGTTCACGACGAGGGCCCGGCGGGCCCTCAGCAGACCCTCCGGCTCGCCCTCGCCGGTCCCCAGCTTGTAGGCGACGCCCGGCACCAGCACCCGCTGCACCCAGCCCGTGAGGACGGCGGGCGGCATGCCCCACCAGTTCGGGTGGACGAACACCAGGACGTCGAGCGTGGCCACCTCCGCCCGGTGCAGCGCGACCCGGGCGTCGTCGGCGTCCCCGGCGGAGCGGACGGTCTCCGTCTCCTGCGCGGACAGCGCGGCCGCGAACCCCTCGGCGTGGAGGTCGTGGGCGACGACCTCGCAGCCGCGGTCGCGCAGCTCCTCCACCACGGCGTCGAACACCGCGTGGTTGAAGCTGCCGGGCCGCGGGTGCGCCAGATAGACCCCCGCACGCGTCATTCGTCCCCCCAGGACAACGCCTTGTGAACCGTTGCGGCCGCCCACGGTCGCACAGATCGCCCGTCCCCACCACCGGCCGGTGCCCGGCGACGCGTTCCCGGGTCCGCGCCCGCGCCCGTCGGGTCACCGCGACGCCCGCCGTCCGTGCGGGACCACGCACAGCGCCCGGACGACGAAGCCCGAGAGCGCGAGCACGACGACCGACCACAGCGGGGCGTAGGGCAGGGAGAGGAAGCAGGCGACGACGACGAAGCCGGCGACGGCCACCCCGGCGACGCGCGCCCATCGCGCCGCCTGGAACAGCGCGACGGCGACGAGCGCGGCGAGCAGGCCGAGGGCGAGGTGGATCCAGCTCCAGCCGGTCAGGTCGAACCGGAAGACGTGGTCGGGTGACGTCACGAAGACGTCTCCCCCGGCGATGCCCATGATCCCGCGGAGGACCTCGAGCAGGCCGACGAGGAGGAGCATCACGGCGGCGAAGAGGTACAGGCCGGTGGCCCGTCCCTGTTCGGCCGTGTAGGCCGCCGGCCGGTGGTGCGTCTCGGTCATCGTGTGCCTCGTTCCGTGCGGTCCGGGCGCGCGGGCCCGCCGCGGGCCCGGGCGTTCAGGAGCCGGTGGTGCGCGGGGCGGAACCCGGGGACGCCGTCGGACCGTGGCCGGACAGCACCAGTTCCTTCGCCCTGCGGAACTCCTCGTCCGTGATGTCGCCGTTCGCGCGGATCTCCGCCAGCTTCACGAGTTCGTCGACGCCGCCGGCCCGGCCGCCGGACGCGGCCACGGCCGCCCTGAGGTACTCGCCGTACTCCTCCTGCCGCGCACGCGCCTGCGCCCTCTCCCGGCGTCCCATGTCCTTGCCGCGGACCATCACGTAGGCGAACACGCCCAGGAACGGCACGAACGTGCAGAGCACCAGCCAGCCGGCCTTCGCCCAGCCGCTCAGCCCGTCGTCCCGGAAGACGTCGAGGACGATCCGCAGGAGCAGGGCGAACCACATGACCCACAGGAAGAACACGAACATGGTCCAGAGGGCTCCCAGCAGCGGGAAGTCGTACGCCAGGTGGGTGGGGGTGTCCATGTCCGTCCTCCGTCCGGCCGGCCCGCCCTCCGTGCGGTCCCCCGCGGCGGGCTCACGGCCCCATCGTGCGCACGGGACGCCCCGGGCGGCCTCACCCGGCAGGGGTGAGACCGCCCGGCCCCGTCACTCCGGCAGCTGGCGCATCTCCACCACGCGCAGTCCCAGCGACTGGCAGCGGGCCAGCAGCCCGTACAGGTGCGCCTCGTCCACGACCTGGCCGTACAGCACGGTCTGCCCGGCCATCACCACATGGTCCAGCTCCCGGAACGACGCGGCGAGCGTCTCCGACAGGTGTCCCTCGACTCGGATCTCGTAGCGCACGGACGGTCCCTCCACGAGCAGACGTCTCCGGCAGGCCGACGGTGTCCTCCCCTGCGATGCTCCGCCTCCGCACCCGCGCCGGCCTCACCCGCCACAGGTGACCGCCCCGCACGCGGACGGCCCGGACCGTCACTTCAGGGCGATCTTGAAGGAGACGATCAGCAGTCCGAGCAGCAGGTTGACCGCGGCGGTGCCGGCGACGAGGCGCCAGGAGGCCCCGGCGCTCCGCGCCGCGGCGACGGACCAGCCCACCTGCCCGGCCACGGCGACGGCGACCGCGAGCCAGAGGGCGCCCTGCACCCCGAGGCCGAGCAGCGGGCTGACGGCCACCGCGGCGGCGGGCGGCACGGCCGCCTTGACGATCGGCCATTCCTCGCGGCACACGTGCAGCACGGTCCGGCGGTCCAGGGTCTGCTGGGCCAGACGTGCCCCGAACAGCTGGGCGTGCACATGGGCGGTCCAGAACACCACTCCGGTGAGCAGCAACAGGAGCACGAGGTGCAGGCGCGGGAACGAGCCCAGGGTGCCGGCGCCGACCACCACCGAGGCGGCGAGCATGGACCCGTGGACCCCGCCCGTGTAGTCCGCGTTCGCCCTCCCGTCCCGGCGTCCGGCACGGCGGGGCGGGACCGTGCCGTGGTCGCTTCCAGGCAACGGGGATCTCCCTTCCGGTCAGCGTGTCGCTCCCCTGCCGTCGGCCGGGGAATCGGTGCCCGGCCGTCGTGGGCGTTCCTCCCCCGCGGTCGGCAGATGCGGTGTCACCAGGAAACTGGCGAGAGTGACGCCGCCGGTCGCCAGGATCGCCGCCTTCAGCCCGTCGAGCTGTGCCGAGGCGTACGAGTCCGTGACGGCCTCCACCTCGGGGGGCGGCAGCCCCGCCCGCTCGGCCGCCGAGCGCACCTGGCCGGTGGAGACGAAGGTGACCCCGGACTGGAGGGCGACACCGACCTCCTCACGGGCCTTCCCGGACAGCCGCGGATCGTCCGCCACCTGGGTGGTGAACGCCTGGACCAGCGCACCGACGAGCACGGACCCGATGAGGGCGGTGCCCAGCGCCGAACCGAGGTTCTGTGCCGTGAACTGGAGTCCGCCGGCCTCACTGCGTTCGTCCTCCCCGATGGAGGACTGGACGACGTTTCCCAGCTGGGAGGCGAGCAGGCCGACGCCCACGCCCAGCAGCGCCATGGCTCCGGCGAACTGCGCGTCGTCGATGACCGGGTCGATGGTGGCCAGCAGCCACACGACGGCCGCCGTCAGGATCAGCAGCGCCGCCCGGACCACCCTGCGGGGTCCCACCCTCCGCCCCAGCGAGGACGCCGAGAGGGAGGTCACGAACATGGTGACGGAGACCGGGAGCAGGCGCAGGCCGGTCTCGAAGGCGTTGAAGCCCTGCACCACCTGCAGGTACAGGGGGATGGCGAAGAACAGGCCGAGCAGGATGAGGTTCTGGCTCAGCAGGACCGTCAGGCCGGACCGCAGCACGGGCCTGCCCAGCAGGGACAGGTGGACGAGGGGATCCGCCTCCCGGTCCTCGCGCCGCCGCTCCCAGCGGCGGAACAGGGCCAGGACCGCCACCCCGGCACCGACGACGAACAGGGTCGGCGCGAAGCCGAGGACGGTGAAGGGAGGGTCGCGGGGCTCCACCCAGCCCCAGGAACTGCTCTGCAGCACCCCGAGCACGGTCAGCCCCAGTCCGGCCGCCGAGAGCACGGCGCCGACGCCGTCCAGCCGGGGCCGCGGGCCGGCGGGCCCGGGGGCGACGATCACCCGGCGGCACAGCAGGACGGCCGCCACGATCACGACCTCGCCGGCGAACACCAGCCGCCAGGTGAGGTACGTGGTCACCCAGCCGCCGAGCAGCGGGCCCACCGCGATGCCCGCACCGGCGAGCCCGCCGATGACGCCGTAGGCGACGGCCCGGTCGCGCCCCTGGTACGACTCCGCGACCAGGGCCGCCATCGCCGGCAGGACCATGGCGGCCCCCAGCCCTTCGATGACGGACCAGCCCAGCGTGAGCACCCCCAGGGTGGGCGCCGCGGCGGTCAGGGCCGACCCCGTCGCGTAGACGACCAGACCCAGGAGGAACACCCGGCGACGCCCCAGGATGTCCCCGAACCTGCCACCGATGATCATGAACGCGGCCATGACCAGCGCGTACAGGGTGATCACGGCCTGGATGGCCGTGACCTCCGTGTCGAAGTCCTCGACCAGCCGGCTGATGGAGACGTTCATGACGGAGGTGTCCAGCACCATCAGGAACTGGGCCGTCCCCAGGACGATCAGGGCTCGCCAGCGCTTCACGCCGTCCACCTCACCGCATCGGTCCGGTACGCCGGCGGGACCGGCCGGGTCCCCGAAGGAGCGGGCCGCCCACGGGCACCCGCCCGCTCACGCCGCCGCACTTCCGCCTCCTGTGCCCGGCGGCGGGCGGCCGAGCGCCAGCCGGACCACGCGCGGCCAGTCGGTCGTGGCGGCCCGCGGCGGGCCCGGGCGCCGGCGCGGCACCCGGACCCTGAGCGCACCGGGCGCGATGCGGCACACGACGGGGGACGGGAGCACGACGTGCTCCCCGTCGATGCCCGCCGGCAGGGTCCGCGTGCCGGATTCGACGACGGCCCGCTCCGCGGTGAGCCGGACGAGGCCCGGCGAGCGCGGACCGCGCGCCACGAGGTCGGCCGCCTGGGCGGCGCCCGTGACCCGCACGCACACCACTCCGAGGAGTCCCGCGTCCAGGCGTTCCCGGCGGCCCGGATGCGCCGCGTCCACCACGCGTCCGTAGGCGTTGTTGCTCACCAGCAGGGCCTGGAGCCCGTCGACGCGCGTCCCGTCGGTGCGCATCCCCAGCCGGGGCGCGTCCTCGCCGGTGAGGAGGTCGGGGAGGCGGCGCAGGGTCGTGGCGGCCTTGGCGTCCCGGTACTCGGGCTCGGTGACGACGAACGCGTACGCGCCGAACGAGGCGTTGTTGACGAACACCCGGTCCGCCGCGTACCCGAGGTCGACCCGGATCTCGGTGCCGTGGGCCAGCGCCTCCAGGGCCGCCGCGGGATCGTCGCGGTCCAGGCCGAGGTCGAGGGCGAAGTGGTTGCGGGTGCCGGCCGGGATCACCAGGAACGGCAGGCCGTGGCGCGCCGCCACCTCGGCGACCAGCGCCTGGGTGCCGTCGCCGCCCGCCACCGCCAGGAGGTCGGCGCCCTCGGCGACGGCCTCCCGGGCCAGTTCGCCGACGTCCCGGCTCCCGTCGAGCAGCACCACCCGGCAGCCCGCCGCCTCGGCCTTCTCCACCAGGTGGAAGCGGCCCACCTTGCCGCCGCCGGAGCGGGGGTTCATGAGGACCCACGGCGCCCGGGGCGGCACGGCGGCGGACCGGCCGGAGCGCCGGGCGGCGGCGTGCCCGGCGCCCAGTGCCGTGCGCGCCGCGACCGCGGCCAGCGACCACAGCGCCACGGACACCAGCGCCGGCAGCAGCATGCCGGAGACGGCGTAGAGGGCGAGGACGGCGGCCGGCGCGGCCACCGCCAGGACGGTTCCGAGGACGCGCACCGCGCCGGTGTGCGCCAGCGCCCACCACACCCCGGCGGCGGCGAGCGCCAGGGCGGCGACGCCGAGCAGCACCCAGAGGACGCCGCGCGGGCCGGCGGCGGCCAGGGGCACCAGGGCGCTGCCCAGCAGGGCGAGCACCGCCACGCGGGCGCGTCCGGCGGCGCCCCGCGGAACGGGGGCCGCCGCGGCCCCCGTCACGGGTCCCCTGCCGTCGTTCCCGTTCCCGCCGTCCCGTGTCACCGGTCACCCCTCTCCCGCGAGGCCGCCGTCCTCAGGCGCCGAGCCGGTCGTCGGGCCGGACCACGCACAGGGCCCAGATGATGAAGCCCGAGATCGCGATCATCACCACCGACCAGACCGGGAAGTAGGGCAGGGACAGGAAGTTGGCGATCACGACGAGTGAGGCGATGACCACCCCGGCGACGCGCGCCCAGGTCGCCATCCGGAACAGCCCGGCGCTCAGCAGCACGGCGACGGCACCCAGGATCAGGTGGATCCAGCCCCAGCTCGTCAGGTCGAACTCGAAGATGTAGTTGGGCGTGGTGACGAAGACCTCGTCCTCCGCCACGGCCATGATGCCCCGGAAGAGGTTGAGCAGGCCGAGGAGGAGGAGCATCACGGCGGCGAAGGCCGTCAGGCCGGACGCCCATCCCTGCTTGGCCGTGCTCGTCGACCGGGTGCGTGCGGTGTTTGTCGCGCTCATCGTGTGCCTCGTTTCGTATGGCCCGAGTGCTCGGCGGAGCGTCACCGGTCCTGCGCCGGTTCGGCACCACGGACAGCGTGCTCCGGGCGGCGCCCCGCCGGCCTCACCCGGCAGGGGTGAGCCGCGGGGGCCGCCGGAGTGGTCGGATGGGCATGACGGACACCAGCGCGTCGGCGGCGGCGCGGCACCGGCTGCGAACCGGCCACGGCGCCTTCCCCGCCCGCACCAGGAGGCCGGACCATGACCGTGCCCAGCGTCTTCACCCCGTCCCTGTCCCCGGCCGAGCGCGCGGCGTACGGCCGGAGCGCGCGCGGCCGGGCGCCGCGGTCGGGCCACGCCCGGTACGAACCCGCGCGGCAGCGCTTCGACCCGGTCTCGGTGCTGGAGGAGCAGTCGGCCACCCGGGTGCCGGACCTGGTGCCGATCCGCTACGGCCGCATGCTCGAGTCGCCGTTCCGCTTCTACCGCGGAGCCGCCGCGATCATGGCGGCGGACCTGGGGCCGTTGCCCGACACCGGGCTGCGGGTGCAGCTCTGCGGGGACGCCCACCCGCTGAACTTCCGGCTGCTCGCCTCGCCGGAGCGCCGCCTGGTCTTCGACATCAACGACTTCGACGAGACCCTGCAGGGGCCGTTCGAATGGGACGTGAAGCGGTTGGCGTCCGGGTTCGTGACGGCGGCCCGGGCGAACGGGCTGTCCGTGAAGGAGCAGAACGGCGTGGTGCGGGCCTGCGTGCGGGCGTACCGGGAACGCATGCGCCAGTTCGCCGGCATGCGGACCCTCGACGTCTGGTACGCGCAGGACGACGCCGAGCGGATACGGGAACTGGCCTCCTCGACGGACGGCAAGGCCGGGCGCCGGGCCGCCAAGGCCGCGGAGCGGGCCCGCACGCGCACCCACCTGCGGGCCTTCGCCAAGCTGACCCGGATGACGGCCGAGGGCCGGCGCATCACGCCGGACCCGCCGCTGGTCACCCCGCTCGGCCGGCTGCGGGACCGCCCCTCCGAGGCCGCGCTCACGGAGGAGATGCGCACCCTGCTGGAGGGGTACGCGCGGACCCTGCCCCCCGAGCGCCGGCACCTGCTGCGCCACTACCGCCTGGTGGACATGGCCCGCAAGGTGGTGGGCGTCGGCAGCGTCGGCACGCGCTGCTGGATCGTGCTCCTGCTCGGCAGGGACGACGACGACCCCCTGCTGCTGCAGGCCAAGGAGGCGCAGGAGTCGGTGCTGGCCGCCCACGCGGGCGGCGACCTCCACGACAACCAGGGCCGCCGGGTGGTCACCGGCCAGCGCCTGATGCAGACGACCAGCGACATCTTCCTGGGCTGGACCCACGTGCGGGGCCTCGACGGGCGGCCGCGGGACTTCTACGTCCGGCAACTGTGGGACTGGAAGGGCATCCCGCGGCCGGAGACCATGGGGCCGGAGCTGCTCGCCCTGTTCGCCCGGCTGTGCGGGGCCTGCCTGGCGCGGGCGCACGCCCGCTCCGGCGACCCCGTCGCCCTCGCCGCCTACCTGGGCGGCGGCGACCGCTTCGACCGCGCCCTCTGCGCGTTCGCCCAGTCCTACGCCGACCAGAACGAGCGGGACTTCGCGG
>NZ_LWCC02000005.1:4321474-4348186 GCF_001642695.1 Streptomyces chilikensis | reverse complement strand
GGCACGGTGCGGTGCGGGGCACGGTGCGGTGCGGGGCGCGCGCGTGCCGCGGGGCCGGCCGTGGACCCGCGGCACGCGGTGACCGGCCCGTGGACCCTCGCGCCGCGGTCGGTCAGCCGTGGAGCGGGTTCAGCGCCTCGGTGATGGCCTTCGACGCCTTCCCGGCCTCGCGGCGGGGGTCCCCGCCGTTCAGGACGGCCGTCATGTAGCGCTTGATGGGGTTGTCCGCCTCCACCTCGGCCCACTCGGGCGTGGAGGGGGTGGCGCGGCCGTGCGCCGCTCCCTCGGCCATGGCGGCGACGCCCTCGTTGCCGGCGACGGCGCCGGCCAGCTTCTCCTTGTTGGGGACGTAGTTCATGGTGCGCGCCAGGTCGGTGGCCCACTTCTCGCTCACCAGCGCGCCGATCACGTCGACGGCCCCCTCCGGCTGGTCGGTGTTGCGGGGGACGATCAGGTCGGAGCCGCCGGTGAAGACCGCTCCGGGCCTCTCGGCGGTCTTGCCCGGGACGGGGAAGTAGCCGATGGTGTCCTCCAGTTCGGGGTTCTCGGCGAGGATCGTCCGGACCACGCCCGGCACGGCGATGATCTGGGCGACCTTCCCCCCGGCGAACACCCCGGCCTGCGGCGGGTGTTCCTCGTCGGCGTCCACGGGGCCGTCGCCGAGGGCCTGGAGCTGCCGGTAGAACTCCATTCCGCGCAGGGCCTCTTCCGTGTCGAGGGCGCCCTTCCACCCGTTGGAGCGCCGGACCGCCAGGTCGCCGCCCTCGTCCCAGACGAACCCGGAGAGCGTGTACCAGTCCTGGCCGGCCAGGTAGATGCCCTGGGTGTCCGCGCCGTCGAGCCGCCGGGTGGCCTCCAGCCACTCCTGACGGGTCTTCGGCGGTTCGGTGATCCCGGCCCGCTCGAACAGGTCCTTGCGGTAGACCACCACCCGGTTGGCCGCGTACCAGGGGATGCCGTACTGGTGGTTGCGGACCCGGCCGGGGTCCGTGAGACCGGGCAGGCAGTCGTCGATGCCCCAGTCGCGCACCGCCTCCAGGGTGAGGTCGAACAGCCGTCCCTCCACGTACTGCGGCACCTGGGTGTTGCCCACCTCGATCACGTCCGGGCCGTCCGGGGCGTCCTCGGGCTCCATGGCCGCCTGCACCTTGGGGCCGATGCCGGTCCACTCCTGGAGGCGGACGTCCAGCCGGATGTCCGGGTGGGCCGCCTCGAACTCGGTGGTGAAGCGCTGCAGGAAGTCGTCGGAGGCGGTGCCCTTCATCAGCCACACGGTGACCGTGCTCCTGGCCGGTGCGCCGGGGAGCATTCCGCAGGCGGCGGTGGTCATCAAGGCGGCCGAGGCGCCCATGAGTGCGAGGAGAGGACGTCTCACGGTGGTCCTGTTCTGTCAGGTGCAGGAAGACCCGTGGGGGGACGAGCGCGGGCGGCTCGGGCAGGTGCCTGGATTTTGGTATGGACCAATGGGCGCGTCAAGGCCCGCCCCCACCCGGACGCGGCCACGGGCAGCGGCGACGCCTCGCGAACCGTCCCGGCATGGGGCACGGTGGAGGGAGGCCGGGCGTCACCGTCCCCCGCGACGCCCAGGAGAGGAGTCGTCTCCATGTCGGACAACGTCTACCGGGTCACCGAGATCGTCGGCAGCTCCCACGAGGGGGTCGACCAGGCGATCCGCAACGCCGTCTCCCGCGCGTCGAGGACGGTGCGCAACCTCGACTGGTTCGAGGTCACCCAGGTGCGCGGGCACATCGAGAACGGGGAGATCGCGCACTACCAGGTGGGGCTCAAGGTCGGCTTCCGCATCGAGGAACCGGAGTAGGCGGGACGACGGCGGGTCCGGGGAGCCTCGCTCGCCGGGGAGCCGCGGCGGCCGAGGGGGCGGCGCCCCGTACGGGCGCAACCCCGCCGCTCAGGTCCGGCCCTCGCGCTCCTGGGCCTCGCGCAGGCCCTCGGACGCCTCGGCGGCCCAACGGGCCGTGACCACGTGGAAACCCGCGCGCCGCGCGTCGTCGCAGACCAGTTCGTCGTCGTCGACCAGCATGCGGATCTCCCGTTTCCCGGCGAGTTCGCGGAGGACCTCGAGCTTGGTGCGACGGGCCGGGCGGCGGTCGCGGTCGCGCCGCATCCGGAGGCGGCCCTCGGGCAGCCCCTGGGCCGCGAGCCAGTCCAGGGTGTCCTGGCGGCACCGTTCGGGGCGGCCGGTCAGGTAGAGGACCTCGCAGTCCCGCGCGGCCTCCAGGGCCAGGGCGACGCCCTCGGCCAACGGCGGGTCCTTCGGGGCGGCGTCGAAGAAGGCGTCCCAGTCCTTGGGCCTGGTCTCCAGGAAGCGCTGGCGGTGCGCGGTGTCCGCGAGCGTGTTGTCCAGGTCGAACACGGCGAGGGGGCGTCGGGTCTCCTTCACGCCTCCAGACTAGGGCCTGGCCGGCGGGGACCGGGGGCACGCCCGGGGAGGGCCGCGTCCGGCCGGCTCCACGGGCGGGGGCGTCCGGCTGATCTCCGTGGCGAGCAGGAGTCACATCGGTCCGTGCGGGCACCATGGACGGACCGGACCGGGCCGGGGTCGATCGGCCCCGGCCCCGAGAGCACTGGGAGGCGTCGGGACCGATGGCGGACCACGAGGACGGCACACCGCCGCGGCCGGAGGCCCCGGCGTACATGGGCCGGACACTCGCCGCGTTGTCCGCGCCTGCGTACATCGCCACCGAGGCGGGGACCATCCTCGCGGTCAGCTCCGCCCTCGAGGAGCTGGTGGGCATGGAGGCCGCCGCGATGGTGGGCCAGGACGGCCACGACCTGCTGCACCGCAACGAGCACGGGGGACACGCGGCACGCGCGCAGTGCGGGATCCGGGAGGCCGGTCTGGCCCGGCGGACCGCGCAGGGGGAGCGCATGTGGCTCGGGCGCGCGGACGGCTCGGTGGTGGAGGTCGGGTGGCTGGCCACCGGATGCCAGGTGGACGCGCCCGATCCGATGGCGCTGGTGATCTTCACACCGCGTTCCGGCCACGGGGCGGACCCCGGCCGGGAGGGCACGGCCGGCGCCACCGACGCCGTCGGGCACCCCGCCCCGCACGGCGGGCCACTCTCCGAGCTCGAGCGGCTCGCCCTCCTCGCCGAGACCACGACGCGGCTGACCAGCACCCTCGACGTCGACGAGGCGCTGCGCAGGCTGACGCACCTCATGGTGCCCCGGCTCGGGGACTGGGCCGTCATCGACCTGATCACCCGGAACGCCGAGGTGACCCGGTTCGCCGTCGCGCACCAGGAGAACGGTGCGGTGGTGCGCCGGCCGGACCTCGAGGGGCCGATGCCCCCGATCCCCCCGGTGTCCCCCATGCCGCTCTCGCGGGCCCTGCGCGGAGCCGCCTCCGCGCTCGCGGGCCCGGAGACCTACCACGGGCCGCCCGACGCGGACATCGCCGTCGCGCAGCGCCGCCTGTTCGACGTCACCGGCATGCACTCCGCCGTCATCGCGCCCATCCGCGGCCTGCGCGAGGTGCTCGGCGCGCTCACCCTGGGGCGCAGCGAGCAGCCGGAGCCGTACGGCCCGGCCCACCTGACGCTGCTCGAGGACATCACCCGCCGGGCCGGGCTCGCCCTGGACAACGCGCGCCTGTACGAGCGGCAGCGCACCGTCGGCCAGACGATGCAGCGGTACCTGCTGCCCCAGCTGCCGCGCGTGCCCGGGCTCGGCCTCGCCGCGCGGTACCGGCCCGCGCCGGAGGCCTCGGAGGTCGGCGGCGACTGGTACGACGCGTTCGTCCTGGGGGACGGCGCCCTCATGCTGGCCGTCGGGGACGTGGTGGGGCACGACCTGGAGGCGGCGGCGGGCATGGCGCAGCTGCGCAACATGCTCCGCGCCTACAGCTGGTCCGAGCAGGACCCGCCGAGCAAGATCGTCGAGTGGCTCGACCTGGCGTGCATGAACATCGCGGAGGTCTCCATGACCACGCTGATCTGCGGGCGGCTGACCTGCTCCGCGGACGGGCGGTACCAGCTGTCCTGGACGAACGCCGGTCATCCGCCGCCACTGCTCGTCACCCGGGACGGCACGGCCCGCTACCTCGCCGACGGGCACGGTCCGCTGCTCGGTCTCGGCATCAGTCCCGTGCGCCCCGACGGGGTCGCGGTCCTGCCTCCGGGCTCCACCCTGGTGTTCTACACCGACGGCCTGGTCGAGTCGCCGCGCGACTCCATCGACGAGGGCCTCGACCGCCTCCGCGCGAACGCCGCCTCCCTGGTCCACCGGGACCTGGACGACTTCACCGACGAACTCCTCGAGCGCTCCCGCCCGCCGCGCAACGAGGACGACGTGGCGATGCTGGCGGTGCGCGTCCCGGCCGAACCCGCGGCGAGGCCGCCCCGGTGGCGGCCGCGGACCGGCTGAGCCGGGGCCTTCCGTGGGAGGGCTTGGCGGGACCGGTATGAGCACCACGCCGGTCCCGCCCGTCCGCACCTCGTCGGCGAACGTTCCGGGCGGCCTACCGCCGCGCCCCCTTGGCCGTGGCGCGGAGCCACTCGCGGTTCATGTCGGTGATGGAGGACAGCGGGATGCCCTTGGGGCAGACCGTGGCGCACTCCCCCGCCAGGGTGCAGCCGCCGAACCCCTCGGCGTCCATGCGCTCCACCATGTCCAGCACCCTCGTCCCGCGTTCGGGCGCGCCCTGCGGAAGGACGTTCAGGTGGTTGACCTTCGCGGAGGTGAACAGCATCGCGGCCCCGTTGGGGCAGGCCGCCACGCACGCCCCGCAGCCGATGCACTCGGCGTGCTCGAAGGCGCGGTCGGCGTCCGGCTTCGGCACGGGCGTGGCGTGCGCCTCGGGGGCGGCGCCGGTCGGCGCGGTGATGTAGCCGCCCGCCTGGATGATCCGGTCGAACGCGGACCGGTCGACCACCAGGTCCTTGACCACCGGGAAGGCGGCGGCCCGCCAGGGCTCGACGTCGATGACGTCGCCGTCCCGGAAGGACCGCATGTGGAGCTGGCAGGTGGTGGTCCGCTCCGGCCCGTGGGCGTCGCCGTTGATGACCAGGGAGCAGGCGCCGCAGATCCCCTCGCGGCAGTCGTGGTCGAAGGCGATCGGGTCCTCGCCCTCCAGGATCAGCCTCTCGTTGAGGGTGTCGAGCATCTCCAGGAAGGACATGTCGGGGGAGATGCCGTCCACCTGGTACGTGGACATGGCGCCTTCGTCGGCGGCGTTCCGCTGCCGCCAGACGCGCAGGGTGAGCCTCATGCGTAGCTCCGCTGGGTGGGGTGGACGTACTCGAAGACCAGGTCTTCCTTGTGCAGCACGGGCGCCGTGCCGGTGCCGGTGAACTCCCAGGCCGCGGCGTAGGAGAACTCGTCGTCCTTGCGCGCCGCCTCGCCCTCGGGGGTCCGGGACTCCTCGCGGAAGTGACCGCCGCAGGACTCGGTGCGGTGCAGGGCGTCCAGGCACATCAGCTCGGCGAGTTCCAGGTAGTCGACGATCCGGTTCGCCTTCTCCAGGGACTGGTTGAACTCCTCGCCGGTGCCGGGCACCTTGATCCGCCGCCAGAACTCCTCACGGATCCGCGGGATCCGCTCGAGCGCCTCGAGCAGGCCTGCCTCGTCGCGCGCCATGCCGCAGAACTCCCACATCAGCTCGCCGAGTTCGCGGTGGAAGGAGTCGGGGGTGCGGTCGCCGTCGACGGCCAGCAGCCGCTCCAGCCGCTCCCGGGTCGCGGCCACCGCCTCGCGGACGGCGGGGTGGCCGGCGGTGACGTCCTCCTCGCGGGGGTTGCGGGCGAGGTAGTCGTTGAGGGTGGCCGGCAGCACGAAGTAGCCGTCGGCCAGGCCCTGCATCAGGGCGGAGGCGCCGAGCCGGTTGGCGCCGTGGTCGGAGAAGTTGGCCTCGCCGATGGCGAACAGGCCGGGGACGGTGGTCTGCAGGTCGTAGTCGACCCAGAGCCCGCCCATCGTGTAGTGCACGGCGGGGTAGATCCGCATCGGGACCTCGTACGGGTTCTCCGCGGTGATCCGCTCGTACATCTCGAAGAGGTTGCCGTACTTCTCCTCGACCTTCCTCCGTCCCATCCGGCGGATGGCGTCGGCGAAGTCGAGGTAGACGCCCTGGCCGCCGGGGCCCACTCCCCTGCCCTCGTCGCACACGTTCTTGGCGGCGCGGGAGGCGATGTCGCGGGGGACCAGGTTGCCGAAGGAGGGGTAGACGCGTTCCAGGTAGTAGTCGCGCTCCTCCTCGGGGATCTCGTTCGGCGACCGGTCGTCGCCCCGGGCCTTGGGCACCCAGATGCGGCCGTCGTTGCGCAGCGACTCGCTCATCAGGGTGAGCTTGGACTGGTGGTCGCCGGTGCGCGGGATGCAGGTGGGGTGGATCTGGGTGAAGCAGGGGTTGGCGAAGTGGGCGCCGCGCCGGTGCGCCCGCCAGACGGCGGTCGCGTTGGAGTTCATGGCGTTGGTCGACAGATGGAAGACGTTGCCGTAGCCGCCGGTGGCCAGGACGACCGCGTCGGCGAAGTAGGTGTCGATCCGCCCGGTGACCAGGTCGCGGGCGACGATGCCGCGGGCGCGGCCGTCGACCACGATCAGGTCGAGCATCTCGGTGCGCGGGTGCAGTTCGATGTTGCCGGCCGCCACCTGCCGGGAGAGCGCCTGGTAGGCGCCGAGCAGGAGCTGCTGGCCGGTCTGGCCGCGGGCGTAGAAGGTGCGGGAGACCTGGACGCCGCCGAAGGAGCGGTTGTCGAGCAGGCCGCCGTACTCGCGGGCGAAGGGCACGCCCTGCGCGACGCACTGGTCGATGATCTCGACGGAGATCTGGGCGAGGCGGTGGACGTTGGACTCGCGGGCGCGGAAGTCGCCGCCCTTGACCGTGTCGTAGAAGAGCCGGTGGATCGAGTCGCCGTCGTTGCGGTAGTTCTTCGCCGCGTTGATGCCGCCCTGGGCGGCCACCGAGTGGGCCCGGCGCGGGGAGTCCTGGAAGCAGAACTGGACGACCCTGTAGCCCTGTTCGGCGAGGGTGGCGCCGGCCGAGCCGCCCGCCAGGCCGGTGCCGACGACGATCACGGTGTGCTTGCGCCGGTTGGCCGGGTTGACCAGCTTGGCCTCGAAGCGGCGCCGGTCCCAGCGCTCGTGGACGGGCCCGGAGGGCGCCTTGGTGTCGGCGACGGGCTCGCCGGTCGTGTAGCGGATGTAGGACATGTCAGCTCACCACTCCGGTCATGACGCCCACGGGGACGGCGACGAAGCCGGCCGTGAGCAGCAGCGCGAGAAGGTTGGCGGCGGCCTTCAGGAAGCGGTCGCGGGCCCGCCCGCCGGCGCCGAGGGTCTGGGCGGCGCTCCAGAAGCCGTGCCGGATGTGCAGGCCGAGCGCCAGCATGGCGACGATGTAGATGACGTTGCCGTACCAGGTGGAGAAGGAGTCCACGACGTTCTGGTAGGGGCGCCCCTCCTGGAAACCGCCGGTGTGGACGTGGCCGGTGGTGAGGTCCAGGATGTGCCAGACGATGAACAGGCCGAGGATCACGCCGCCCCACCGCATGGTCCGGGTGGCGTAGTCGCTGCCGCGCTTCTTGTGGACGTACTTGGCGGGGCGCGCCCTGATGTCGCGCCGGCTGAGCTGGTAGGCGGCCGTGGCGTGGGCGACGACCGCGGCCACCAGCACGACCCGGATGATCCACAGGGTCCACCCGTAGTGCATGAACGGCTCGCCGACGGTGCGGATCCAGTGGCCGTAGGCGTTGAACTCCCCCGGGCCGAAGAAGACCTTGAGGTTGCCGATCATGTGGGCGACCAGGTACAGCAGCATGATCAGACCGCTGGCGGCCATCACGGCCTTCTTGCCGACGGTCGAGTCCCACACCGCGCGCGTCCTGGACGGTCGTCGGTCCGTCCCCGTTGCCAGAGCCATGCAGCGAAGGTACGACCGCCTGGGCCGATCGGTCCAAGACATGATGTGCCTCGATCCGATAGGTACAGCCTATCCACGCCTATCATCGCGGGATGCACCTGCAGCAATTGCGTTATTTCGTGGCGGTCGCCGAGACCCGGCACTTCACCCGTGCGGCGGAACTCGTCCACGTCGCGCAGCCCTCGCTCTCCCAGCAGATCAAGGCGCTGGAGCGGGAGTTGGGGGCCGATCTGTTCCTGCGGGCGCGCGGGAACATCACTCTGACGGACGCCGGCGAGACGCTGCTGCCGCTGGCGCGGCGGATCCTGGCGGACACCGAGACGGCCCGCCAGGAGGTTCAGGAGGTGGCCCAGCTGCGGCGCGGGCGGGTGCGGCTGGGGGCGACGCCGAGCCTGTGCACCGGTCTGCTGCCGGACGTGCTGAGGGCCTTCCACGACCGGTATCCGGGGGTCCAGCTGCTGGTCGAGGAGGGCGGCTCGCACGACCTGGTGCGGGAGCTGGCGCGGGGCGCGCTGGACCTGGCGCTGGTGGTGCTGCCGCTGCGGACGCCGTCGCCCGCGCTGACCACGGTGGAGCTGCTGCGGGAGGAGCTGGTGGTGGTCTCCTCTCCGGAGTCCCCGCCGCCGGGGCGGGGACGGGGCAGGGCGCGGCGGGTGCGGATCGCCGACCTGGAGGGGGAACGGCTGGTGATGTTCCGCCACGGCTACGACCTGCGCGAGCTGACCGTGGAGGCGTGCCGGGCGGAGGGGTTCGAGCCGGACTTCGCCGTGGAGGGCGGCGAGATGGACGCGGTGCTGGGGTTCGTCCGCGCGGGCCTGGGGGTGGCGGTGGTGCCGCGGATGGTGGCGGGGCGCACGGGGCTGCGGGTGACGCCGCTGGCGGCGCCGGTGCTGTCGCGGACCGTCGCGCTGGCGCACCGCAGCGACGTGGCTCCGCCGCGGGCGGCGCGGGAGCTGCAGCGGCTGCTGCTGGAGCGGTGAGGGTGACCGCGTCCTCCACGCGCGACCGGTCCCCGGGGCCCTGGCGGCCCCGGGGGCGGCGAGCCGCGGGCGCCGCCCGCACGGGCCGGGCGCAGGCCGGCGCCGCCCCCGCCCGCGGCGGAGCCCGCGCCCCGGCCGGCGCCCGGCAGGACCGCCGCCCCGTCCGCCGAGCCGGTGTCCTACCCCGTCCGCAAGGCGGCGGCGCCCTCGCTGCCGCCCCGCCCCCGGCGTTCGCTCGTCTCGCTCGCCCTGCTGGTCACGGCGCCCGCGGTGATCGCGGTGGCCGCGCTGCGTCCCCGGTGACCCCGCTTCCCCTCCCCGCTCCGCTCTCCTCCAGGAGGAACTCTTGCCGGAATGGCTCGTACTCGCCCTCGCGATGGCCGCCGCGTGCGCCGTGGTCATCGTCGTCGCCGTCATCCGGGAGCGCACCGCCCGGGAGGACGACGACCCGGACGACACCCCTGACGTGATCGAGTACATGACGATGATGATCGGCGTGGTCTACGCGATCGTCCTCGGCCTGGCGATCGCCGGCGTCTGGGAGGCCCGCAGCGCCGCGCAGGAGCACGTGCGCGCCGAGGCGATGGCCCTGCACGAGATCTCGGAGCGGGTGCGGCCCTACCCCGCGGAGGTCCGCGAGCGGATCCGGGACGACGTGCACGCCTACGTCGACCAGGTGGTGAACACCGAGTGGAAGGCGATGGCCGAGGAGGGGGAGCTCACCGGGCGGGGGACCCGGCTGCTGGAGCGGCTGCGGCACGACCTGACCGACTACGAGCCGGCGTCGGACTTCGAGGCGCAGGCGTACCAGCCCCTGCTGGACCAGGTGACCGTCGTGGACCAGGCCCGCGGCGCGCGGGCGGACGCCACCCGGGCGACGATGCCGGGGGTGGTGTGGTTCGGACTGGTCATCGGGGCGATGGTGACCATCGGCATGGTCTTCGCCCTGCAGATCCGGCGCACGGCGCGGGAGCTGGTGCTGGCCGGGCTGTTCTCGGCGCTGATCGCGTTCCTGCTCTTCCTGGTCTGGGACTTCGACGCGCCGTTCAGCCGGGGCATGGACGTGGACGCCGGGCCGTTCACCGCCCTGTTCCCAGGCGTCACGACGTAGCCGCGGCTCCCCGGTCCCTCCCGGGGCGAAAGCCCCGGCCGGAGGACGGATCCGGGCGCGGACACGGGCGGACGGCCCGTACCCGGGAGAGCGCACACGGGAACGGCGTCCCGCCCCGGCCCCACGAGGGGGACGGGGGACGGGACGCCGCCGCGTGCGACGTTCCCCGGAGCGCGGGACAGGTTCAGACGCGGCTCTCCGCGCGACGGCGCATCCAGAAGAAGCCGCCGCCGAGGCCCGCGGCGGCGACCAGCCCGCCGCCGATCGCGATGTCGGTGGGCGTGGCACCCGTGAGGGAGCTGCCGCCCAGGCCGCCGCGGACACCGCCGAGGACGGTGAAGGCGTTCGACCGGGTGAGGGTCTTGCCCTCGCCGCAGCGCACGGTGATGCTCTGCGCTCCGGCGGTGGCGTTGGAGTTGACCCGCACGGTGGCCGTGGACTTGCTGCTGCTGCCGCTGACCGGGGTGAGGGGCGTGGACGGGAAGGCCGGCGAGGTCACGGTGGAGCCCGGCATCCGGCAGGCGCTGCCTTCGACCGTGACGGTCAGCTGTCCACCGGGAGCGATGGTGCTCGGACTGACCGAGATGCTGGTCGGGTCCGACCAGGCGCCGGCAGTCGGGGCGGCGAGCCCGATGGCGGCGAACGCGGCGGCCGAGACCGCCAGGGCACGTGTACGCATGTGTTCCTCCGCGGAAGGCGCCCCGGGACCCGTCCCCGGTCGATCGGCGAGAAAGCGCCTCCCAGTCAGACCCTCGGACGACCCTTGTCCGGCCGCATTTCGGCCATCGGCCGTCCTGGTGAGCCGACACGCCGACGGAGAACCCGGAAATCGCCATATGCGCAGGTCACGAAGGAGCAGGAATTTTCTTTCCGGCCGACCCGGATGGCGGACCGGCGCGTTTCCGTGCCACCCGTTCGCCCCTGCCCCGATGCCGGTTCCGCGCACGCCGCCTAGCGTTCTGGTATCGCGACAGGCACGGCGACGGCCGCGTCGAGAGGGGAATGGCGAAATGTCTGCGTCCGAACTGGCGGAAGAGGAGGAGCGGCCCGGACGGCGTGCGCCCTGGGGCGTGATGGCGCTGGTGCTCCTCACCGGGCTCGCGCTCATCCGGAACGGCTCCGGGGAGTTCGACACCGGCCCTCCGCAGCCCGCCTCGGTGGCCGCCGCGGGCACCCAGGTCCGCCCCCAGGCATTCCCCGGCGCGCCCGCGCCGCTGCCGTACTCCGAGGTGGACCGGGTGCGGATCCAGGCGATCCGGGTCGACGCCCCGGTGATCCCGGTCAGCCTGGACCCCGACGGCTGGGTGGCCGCCCCGCCGCCCGAGGACCCCAACCTGGCCGGCTGGTTCACCGGCGCGGTGACGCCCGGCGAGAAGGGCACGGCCGTGGTGGTGGGCCACGTCGACAACGCGCAGGGACCGGCGGTCTTCTACGGCCTGGGCGCCCTGAAGCAGGGCAACCGGGTCGAGGTGCTGCGCAAGGACGGAAAGCTCGCCGTCTTCGAGATCTACGGCATCGAGGTCTACGACAAGAACAATTTCCCCGGCGAACGCGTCTACGGTTCCACCGGAACGCCCGAGTTGCGGGTCATCACCTGCGGCGGCGGCTATTCCCCGCAGGAGGGATACGCGGGGAACGTCGTGGTCTTCGCCCGCATGGTCGAGGTCCACTGAATTCCGGGGTCCACCGGATTCCGGGAGGACGCGGGAAGGCCGGGAGAACGGGACAGGGCCGTCCGGCCCGTCCGAGTTTCCGCTCGGACGGGCCGGACGGTTCTTCCCGCGCGTCCCGGACAGGACCTAGACCGCGCGGCGGCGCGGCACGGCGACGTGGTACCCCTCGTCCAGCAGCCGGGGCAGGTAGCGCCGCAGCGCCTGGACGCTCTGCGAACGGTTTCCGCCGGCGTCGTGGGAGAGCACCACGGCACCGGGTGACGCCTGTTCCTCGACCCGGGCGGCGATGGCGCCGGCGCCCGGGGTGCGCCAGTCGAGGGTGTCGACGGTCCAGGCCATGGGCTCCATGCCCAGTTCCGCGCCGAAGCGGTAGGCGTCCCGGTTCCAGGCGCCGTAGGGGGCGCGGAACCATGCGGGGCGCGCCCCGCAGGTCCTCTCGACGATCTCGCTGGTGCGTTCCATCTCGCCGCGCACCGCGGACCGCGGGAGCCGGGTGAGCAGCGGGTGCGACCAGGTGTGGTTGCCGACCACGTGCCCCTCCTCGGTCATCTGCCTGACCAGGTCGGGGTGGGCCTTGGCCATGTTCCCGCAGACGAAGAACATGGCGTGGATCCGGTGCTCGCGGAGGGTCTTCAGCACCTGCGGCGTGTAGCGGGGGTCGGGACCGTCGTCGAAGGTCAGGACGACGGTGCGGCCGAGGCCGCCGACGCGGAGGAACGGCTCGTCGCGCACCGGGGTGCGGGCGGGCCGGCCGGGCGGCGCGGCGAACCCGGCCACCGGGCTCAGGCGGTAGGAGGACGACACGGGCGAACGGGCGCCCCCGGGAGAGCCCGGGATGCCCGCGGCCCGGCCGGACGTCCCGCCGGCGGCACCGGCGGAGGGGGTCTCGGTGGAGGAGAAGAGGGAGGTGACACCTGCCGTGCCGGCCGCGGCGAGGGCGGAGGCCCCGGCGATCAACGCGCCCCTACGGGACAGCATTCGGTCCAATTTCATGATTAATCAGTCGCCCGGCCCAACGTTCGTCGCATCCCGGGTGGGCGTGGCGTGGCGGTTTTGCACCCTTGCGGAGCACGGGACCGGCGTGTCGTGCGGACACCTCCGGACGACCGCTCGTCGCACCGCTCGGCGACGCGTTCGACCGTCCGCCGCAGATCCGCGCGCGGCCCCTGTTTCGCCGCCACGGCGTGGGGTGGCATACGGCCATGACGGCCGGAACCACCATGACCCGAGGAACGACCGCCGAGCACGAGCTGGCCCGGCTCCAGCGCGAGCACGGGCGGCCCCTGTTCGCCCTGCTGCTGAGGCTGTGCGACGGCGACCGGCAGCGCGCCGAGGACCTGGTCCAGGAGACGCTGGTCCGGGCCTGGCAGAACCCGGACGCGCTGCACGACGACGCCTTCGACTCCGTGCGCCCGTGGCTGCTGACGGTGGCCCGCAGGCTGGCCATCGACGCGCGCCGGGCCCGGCAGGCGCGTCCCGCCGAGGTGGGTGACGCGGTGCTGGAGACCGCGCGGGTCTGCGCGGACCACGCGGACCGGTCGGCGGCGATGCTCGACGTCCGGGAGGCCGTGAGGCGGCTGTCGCCCGAACACCGCGACGTGCTGGTGCTGGTGTACTTCCGGGGCGCCAGTGTGGCGGAGGCGGCGGCCGCCCTGGGGATACCGGCCGGAACGGTCAAGTCCCGTGCCTACTACGGGTTGCGGGCCCTGCGCAGGGTGCTTCCGGGTTATGCGCCGGACCTGCGCTGAAACCGCCGGCCGGGTCAAGTCTTCTTAAAGCGCCTTGCCGACGACCGTGGTTGAGTAATCGGCTGTTCCCATCGGTTCGTTCCGGACGGAAGGAGCCGTCCGGCGGTGCGTCCACCGGAGGAAGGCAGGCAGGCATGGTGAGCAGAGGGCACGACCGGTCGGAGCCGGACCGGCTGACGGTTCCGATGGCGTGGTTGTACGCCGAGTACATCGCCGACGAGCTGCTGCGGTCGGGGGACCTGATGCCGCCGACCTCGTTCGAGTACCGGGCGGGGCGGGACGCGCTGGCCCTGACGGTCTTCCTCTCCGACCTGGAGGGCGAGCTGAGCGGCGTGCAGGTGGTGACGCGGCTGGAGACCTGGCGTTCCCTGACCGCCCACGACCAGCCCTGGCAGGACTGGGTCCGCGAGCGGCTGGCCGCGCTCTCCGCCGGGGCGGCCGCGCACGGCGGCCGGCCGGGTCCGGACCTGCGGCTGGCGCTGGCCGCCTGGCGCTGGCTGGAGGAGACCGAGCTGCTCGCCCCCGACCTGGACGCGGTGCCGGGCGGCGGCCCGGTGCCCGGGGAGGACGGCCCGCAGCGGTGGACCCCGGCCTGGCAGCTCGGCCTGCCCCTGGGGCACCTGGCCATCCACCTGTTCTGAGACCGGTCCGCCGGGCGGCCTCCGGGAGCACCGGGCCGCGGGGCCGTGCCGCCCGGGCAGCCGGTACCGCCGACGGCCGGCGAGCGGGCCGCCGCCGGAGGGGAGGCCCTCGAGGGCCTCCCCTCCGGCGGTCCGGTCATGCCACCGGACCGCCACGGGGCGCTCCGGCCCGTCCGCGGCGGCGCGGCGCCTCACCCGCCGTCCGGACCGCCGCGGGTGTCGGGCGAGGTCATGTCGAACTCGCACCACACGCACTTGCCGCCGCCCCGGGCCTCGACGCCCCAGCTGTCGGCCAGCAGGTCGACCAGCATCAGCCCGCGGCCGCTCATCCCCACCGGGCCGGGGTCCCGCCGGTGGGGCAGGGCGCTCGAGGTGTCCTCCACCTCGATCCGCAGCAGCCGCCGCGGCCCGAGGAGGACCCGCAGGGTGACCGTGGCGCACCCCTCGGTGTGCATCAGGGCGTTGGTGATCAGCTCGTCCGCCGCGAGCTCGATCTCGTCGGCCCGCTCCACGGTGCCCCAGGCCCGTACGGCGGCGCGGATCATGTGGCGGGTGTCGGCCAGCGCGTCCGGGTCCCCGGGGACGACCTGCTGCCTGAGCTGTCCGCCGGTCCGCTGCCCTCCGGGCCCCCTGCGGCGCAGCAGCAGGAGGGCGACGTCGTCGTCCCCTCCCCTGCGGTCGGCGCGCTCGATCAGGGCGTCGGCGAGGCCGCGGACGTCGTCGGGGCCCTGGGAGATGTAGTCCATCAGCTCCTGCACGCCGACGGAGAGGTCGTCGCCGGGAAGCTCGACCAGCCCGTCGGTGCAGAGCACCAGGGTCTGGTGGGTGGAGAGCTCGAAGGTGGTGACCGGATAGGTGAGGGCGCCGAACTCGGCGGAGAGTCCGAGCGGCAGGCCGCCTTCGACGGGGATGCGGCGGCAGGCTCCGTCGCCGCCGCGCAGGATCGGGTCGAGGTGTCCGGCGCGGACCATCTTGACCACGCCGCTGGTGGGGTCGACCTCGGCGTACAGGCAGGTGGCGAACCGGTCGGTGTCCAGTTCGTGGAGGAAGACGGAGGCCCGGGCCATGACGGTGCCCGGCGTGTGCCCCTCGGTGGCGTAGGCGCGCAGCACGATCCGCAGCTGGCCCATGACGGCCGCGGCGTGGGTGTCGTGGCCCTGGACGTCGCCGATCACGGCGCCGACCCGGCCGCCGGGGAGCGGGATCAGGTCGTACCAGTCGCCGCCGATCTCCCGTCCGGCGGCGGGCGAGCGGTAGCGGACGGCGATGTCGGCTCCGGGGACGCTGGGGATGGTGCGGGGCAGCATGGCCTGCTGGAGGCCCTGCGCGAGGTCCATCTGCTGCTCGTAGAGCATGGCGCGCTGGAGGCTCTGGGCGAGGCTTCCGGCGAGCGCGCCGAGCAGTGCCCGGTCCTGCGGGGTGAAGCCGCGGCGTCCGCTGTAGAGCAGCCCGGCCGCGCCCACCGCCTTGCCCTCGGCGATCAGCGGGAGGTAGGCGGCCGAGGTGACGTGGAGGTGGGCCAGCTGCTCCCAGAGCAGCGGGTAGCCGACCGCGAACTCCCGGGGCGACTCGATGTAGCGGGGCCTGAGGGTGCGGACCACCTCGCTCATGGGGTACGGCTCGTCCACCCGGGTGATGCGGGTGCCGGGAACGGCGTCCTGCGGCTCCTCGGTGACCAGGACGACGCGGTCGCCCTCCACCATGCCCAGCACCACCAGGGAGACGCCCAGCGGGGTCCTCTGGTGGGCCTCGCCCAGCACCCGGAAGACGTCGCGGACGGTGCGGGCCGCGGAGAGGGCGGCGGTGAGGGTCTGGACGACGTCGGTCTGGCGGCGGCGCGCCTCGTCCTCGACGGCCTGGTCGAGCCGGGCCTCGCTCTCCCTCAGCTCCTGGGTGGCGTCCCTGACGATGCCGAACACCCGGTGGGCGTGCCCGTTCTCGTCGCGCCGGATGTAGCCCTGCGTGTGGGTCCAGTGCAGGCTGCCGTCGCGGCGGCGGACGCGGAAGTAGGCGCCGTAGTTCTCGTCGCCCTCCTTGATGGCGCGGTTCACCGCCTCGTCGAGGCGGGTGCCCTCCTCGACGGGCACCCGGGGGCTCAGCGATTCGGGGGTGCCGTCGAACTCCTCGGGCCGGAGGTCGAAGATCTCGTGGGCCCGGGCGTCCATGTGGAAGCGCCCCGCCGCCAGGTCCCATTCGAAGCTGCCCATGCGGTTGAGCGCCAGGATCGGATACGGGCTGTCGGGCCATCCCTCCGGGGGTGAGGTCTCCGCGGTGTCCCCATCAGCCATGGAGCCCACCTTGCCAGGATTTGTCCGTTTCTTCGAGTCGTTCCCCGCTTCCGGCCTCCCCCGGGGCGCGGCGGGAGTCCCGCTCAGTCACCGAAGACGTCGGTGGGACTGCCGAAGACGCTGTCCGCGTCCACGACGTCGACCCTCCCGGAGGTCACTCCGGACACCGCGCCGCCTTCGACGACCCCGCCGTCCGGCCGCGCGTCCTTCTGCGCCCCAGCCCCGCCGGCCCGCTCCCCCGCGGGCGAGGCGCCGAGCAGGGCGAGCGGTACGGCGCAGGCCACGACGGCGACTCTGATCGGTGCGCGCACGGTGTCCTCCCACTCGGTTCGGGGCACTTCGTCACCATTGTCTGCCGCGCCGGGTGCGGTCGCGCAAACGGAAGCGGGCGTCACGCGCGGCGACCGACGCGGGGGCGCGGCGGTCGCGACGGTCGTGGGAGAGGAGTGCCGGATCGTGGAGTGGTTCACCGCACCGGAGTACTGGACGGGCCGCCTGGTCTTCCAGCGGGGCCTGGCCGCCGTCTACCTGGTGGCCTTCCTGTGCGCGGCGCTGCAGTTCCGGCCGCTGATCGGCGAGCGGGGACTGACGCCCGCCCCCCGTTTCCTCGGCCGGACGACCTGGCGGCAGGCCCCGACCCTGTTCCGGTTCCGCTTCTCCGACCGCCTCTTCGCCGCCTGCGCCTGGGCGGGGTGCGCGGTGTCGGCGGCGCTGCTCGCCGGGGCGGGCGACCTCGTGCCGCTCTGGGCGTCCATGCTGCTGTGGCTGGTGCCGTGGGCGCTGTACCTGTCGGTCGTCAACGTCGGGCAGACCTGGTACGCGTTCGGCTGGGAGTCGCTGCTGCTGGAGACCGGCTTCCTCGCGGTGCTGCTGGGCAACGACGAGGTGGGGCCCCCGGTGGTGGTGCTGTTCCTCCTGCGGTGGCTGCTGTTCCGGCTGGAGTTCGGCGCCGGGCTGATCAAGATGCGCGGCGACGCGTGCTGGCGCGACCTCACCTGCCTGTACCACCACCACGAGACCCAGCCGATGCCCGGGCCGTTCAGCCGGTTCTTCCACCTGCTGCCGAGGCCGCTGCACCGGGTGGAGGCGGCCGCCAACCACGTCACCCAGCTGGCCGTGCCCTTCCTGCTCCTCACCCCGCAGCCGGTCGCCTCCTGGGCGGCCGCGCTGATGATCGTCACCCAGCTCTGGCTGATCGCCTCGGGCAACTTCTCCTGGCTGAACTGGCTGACGGTGGTGATCGCCCTGCCGGCCGTCAGGTGGCCGGGGGACGCCGCGCCGCGGCCCGCGCCCGGAGCACCGCTCTGGTACGAGATCACCGTTCTGGCAGCGGCCGCCGTGCTGCTGTGGCTGAGCCGCAGGCCGGCACGCAACCTGCTCTCCCGCCGGCAGGCGATGAACCGCTCCTTCGACCCGCTCCACCTGGTCAACACCTACGGGGCCTTCGGGAGCGTCACCCGGGTGCGGCACGAGGTGGTGGTGGAGGGCACCGACGACGACCGGCCGCGGCGGGAATCCACTTGGCGCGCCTACGAGTTCAAGGGGAAGCCGGGCGACGTCCGCAGGCGCCCGCGGCAGTTCGCGCCGTACCACCTGCGGCTGGACTGGCTGATGTGGTTCCTGGCCCTGTCCCCCGTGCCGGCCCGGTGGTTCACGGCCTTCGTGGAGAAACTGCTGGAGGGCGACCGGGAGACGCTGCGGCTGCTGCGGGCCTCGCCGTTCCCGCCCGGGGAGCCGCCGCGCTGGATCCGCGCCCGGCTCTTCCGCTACCGGTTCGCGACGCGCGCGGAGCGGCGGGAGACCGGCGCGTACTGGGTCCGCGAGTACGTCCGCGACTTCCTGCCGCCCACCCGGCTGTCCTGAGCCGGACGCCGTCACGGCCCGGCCGCCGGGGAACTCGCCCCTGGGCCACGCGACCGCCCGGCATGCCGGACGGCGGCCGGTCGTGGGACCTGCCGCCGTCGTGTCGGCGCCGTGCCTCGTACCCGCCCGCGTCCGTCAGTCGACGCTGGGCAGGATGTGCGGTTCCGCGAGGTCGTCCTCGTACCCGGCCAGCCTGATGGGCGCGGAGCGCGCCCACACCTCCAGGCTGCCCAGGGGGCCGTCGCCGTCGGCCGCGATCCGGCCGGCGGGCGCTTCGCTCGCGATCGTCGTGGTGGACGTGGTCTTCTCCGGTGTCACCGCGCACTCCTCATGTCTGAATCACCCTCGGGACGCGGCGCCGTCGTTGTGCTCGACGCCCGGGCGCCTCCCGGGTGCGGGTCGGTAGGGAGGGCGTTCGAGCGCGGTGGCGCCGGCACCTCGTCGCGGGCAGGCCGGCGTGTCCGGCTTGTCCGGTGACGGACGGGCGCGGAGCCGGTGGGGCCCGTCGTCCTGTCCGTCCGTCCCAGGTTAACCAGATGAGCGGGCTCCCGCTCGATAGCGCCGAAAACTTTGCGTAACCGTTCCATGTCACGCCGTTCCCGGCCCCTGGTCCGGCCACCCGGCCCGGCCCGGTCACACGGTCCGGGTCACCACTTGCCGGGCGCGTAGTCCTTCAGGAAGACGCCGTACAGGTCCTCGCCCGCCTCGCCGCGCACGATCGGGTCGTAGACCCTGGCCGCGCCGTCGACCAGGTCCAGCGGGGCGTGGAAACCGGCCTCGGCGAGGCGCACCTTGTCCGGGTGCGGACGCTCGTCGGTGATCCAGCCGGTGTCGACGGCGGTCATCAGGATGCGGTCCTTCTCGAACATCTCCTGCGCGCTGGTGCGGGTCAGCATGTTCAGGGCCGCCTTGGCCATGTTGGTGTGCGGGTGTCCGGCGCCCTTGTAGCCGCGCTCGAAGACGCCCTCCATGGCGGAGACGTTGACGATGTAGGTGCGGCGGTTCGGCGAGGCGGACATGGCCTGGCGGAGCCGGCTGATGAGGATGAACGGCGCGGTGGAGTTGCAGAGCTGGACCTCCAGCAGTTCCACCGGCGTGACCTGCTCGACGGACTGCACCCAGCTGTTGGTGTCGTGCAGGTCGGGCACGAGGCCGCCCGCGTCGATGGCGGTGCCCGCCGCTATCCGCTCCAGGGAGGCCGAGCCGGAGACCAGTGCCAGGTCGGTGACCTCCTGGGCGCTGATCGCCCCGCCGCCGGCCACCGGCAGGGCGGCGACCGCGCCGGAGCCGAACGCCCCGATGACCCGGGCGGCCGGCAGCTCGCCCTTGGGCAGCGGCGCCGACTCGGCGGCGAGCAGCTCGCTGTAGGCCTGCGGGGAACGGCGCACCGTCTGGGCGGCGTTGTTGATCAGGATGTCCAGGTGGCCCTGGGCGGCCACCGAGTCGGCCAGCGCGACGACCTGGGCGGGGTCGCGCAGGTCGATGCCGACGATGTCGAGCCGGTGGATCCACTCGTCGCTGTCCGGCATCGCCTTGAAGCGCCGGATGGCGTCGTTGGGGAAGCGGGTCGTGACGGTGGTGTGCGCGCCGTCCCGGAGCAGGCGCAGCGCGATGTACATGCCGATCTTGGCCCGGCCGCCGGTGAGCAGCGCGCGCCGGCCGGTCAGGTCGGTGCGGGCGTCGCGCCGGGCCCGGTTCTCGTCGGCGCACCTCGGGCAGAGCTGGTGGTAGAAGTAGTCGACCTCGACGTACCGGTCCTTGCAGGTGTAGCAGGAGCGCGGGCGCTGGAGCACGCCGGCTATCCGGCGGCCCTCGTCGACGGAGGAGGACGGCAGGATCCCGGCCGTCTCGTCGTCGATGCGCTGCGCGGAGCCGGTGGCGGTGGCCTCGGTGACGGCGCGGTCGTGCGCGGTCTTGGCGGCGCGGCGTTCCTGGCGGCGGCGCTGCTTGACCGTCCGGTAGATGTGCGAGGTGGCGCGGCGCACGGCGATCGCGTCGGGGTGGTCGACCTCGATCCGGTCGAGCTCCTCCAGGACGCCCAGGCAGACCGCCAGGCGCTCCGGGTCGATGCCCGGGCCCCACTCCTGCTGGGCGGGGATCCGGATCTCCGCCGTGCCGTTCTCCCCCGGGTCGCGCGTGGCAGTGCCCTGGCCGTCGTCCGTCACCGTCATCGCCGCTGTGTTCCTCGCGTCACTCGCCCGGCCGCGTGACCCGGTCGAGCGACCGCGCGGCTCCCACATGGAAGGGGTGGGAGCCGCTCGGCGCGTTCTCGTCCGATTCCGTCCCACCTGGTGGGGAGGATACTGACGGCCGGGAGCGTCCGCCAAACGGATGACGGCCGGGGCGTCGCGTCTCACATCGGCGCGGGTACGGGCTGGCCCTTCTCCAGTACCACGACGCCGTTGTCGGAGACCGTGTAGAGCTCGGCGTCGCGTTCGGGGTTGACGCCGATGGTGGCTCCGGGCGGGACGTCGATGTTCTTGTCGAGGATGGCGTTGCGCACCACGGCGCCCCGGCCGATGCGGACCTTGTCGTGCAGGACCGAGTTCTGCACCACGGCGTCCGGCTCGACGACCACGCCCGGGGAGAGCACGGAGCGGGTGACCTGTCCGCGGATCAGGCAGCCGGCGCTCACGATCGACTCGGTGGCGTTGCCCCCGGCGTTGAAGCGGGCCGGGGAGAGCATCGGGTGGTGGGTGTAGATCGGCCAGTCCCGGTTGTACAGGTTGAACACCGGCCGGTCGGCGAGCAGGTCCATGTGGGCGTCGTAGTAGGCGTCGATGGTGCCGACGTCCCGCCAGTAGCCCTGGTCGCGCTTGGTCTCGCCGGGGACGTGGTTGGTGCTGAAGTCGTAGACGGCGGCCTGGCCGCTCTCGGTGAGCATGGGCAGGATGTCGCCGCCCATGTCGTGGTCGGAGTCCTCGTTCGCGGCGTCCTTGTGCAGCGCCTCCACCAGCACGTCGGTGGTGAAGATGTAGTTGCCCATGGAGGCGAGGATGGAGTCCGGGTCGTCGGCCAGGCCCGGCGGGTCGGCCGGCTTCTCCAGGAAGCGTTCCACGGTCCGGCCGTCGGCGGACGGGGTGATCACGCCGAACTGGGAGGACTCCGAGCGCGGCACCCGGATGCCGGCCACCGTCGCGCCCGCGCCGCTCTCGATGTGCTGGCGCAGCATCTCCCGGGGGTCCATCCGGTAGACGTGGTCGGCGCCGAAGACGGCGACGTAGTCGGGCTGCTCGTCGCGGATCAGGTTGAGCGACTGGTGGATGGCGTCGGCGCTGCCGAGGTACCACTGCTTGCCGAGCCGCTGCTGGGCGGGCACCGGGGTGACGTAGTTGCCGAGCAGGCTGGACATGCGCCACGTGGTGGTGATGTGCCGGTCCAGCGAGTGGGACTTGTACTGGGTCAGCACCGCGATGTGCCGGATGTCACCGTTCACCAGGTTGGACAGCACGAAGTCGACGAGGCGGTACGTCCCGCCGAAGGTGACGGCCGGCTTGGCCCGGTCCGCCGTCAACGGCATCAGGCGCTTTCCCTCGCCGCCTGCCAGCACAATGCCGAGTACGGATGGCCCACCACGACGCATCGCCGCTCCTCTCACGGTTCCCCCGCCCCCCTTGGTCATGATCCGGGTGCCCCCGGCCACGACCTGCTAAGCCTGGCGGATCACGCACGCCGTGTCACCCGTCCGGGGGAGGACGGCGTCTTTCCGGGTATTCCACCGTCAGGAGGATCCGTGAAGACGGAAGAACGCCTCCGGGACGACGACGGGAAAGAGGCGTGACCGGCATCGTGTGGTCCGTGCAGTGTGAATCAACGCCGGAGGGCGGCCGATGAGCGCCCTGATGTGGTCCGTCCTCCTCTCCCTCGTCTCCGCGGTGGCCTACGCAGGCGGGGCGATCGTCCAGGAGCGGGTGGCCGTGGCCAAGGGTGCCTCCGCCCCCCTGGGGGATCCGGTGTGGTGGTCGGCGGTGGCCCTGAACGGGCTGGGGGCCGCGCTCCACGTGGCGGCGCTCGCGCTGGGCCCGCTCAGCGTGGTGCAGCCGCTGGGCGCGCTGACCATCGTGTTCGCCCTGCCCATGGCGGCGCTGTTCGTGGGCCGGGCCGCGGGCGACCGGACCGCCTGGCGGGGGGCGCTGCTGGCGACCGGCGGGCTGGCGGGGCTGCTGGCGCTGGTCTCCGGTTCGGGCACCCGGACGCCCGGCGGCGGGGAACGGATCGGGCTGCTGGTGGTGACCGCGGCCGTCCTGGCGCTGCTGCTGGCGCTGGCGCGGGGCTCGCGCACGCACCCCGCGCTGCGGGCCGCGGCGCTGGCCACCGGGTCGGGCGTCGCCTTCGGGCTCGGCTCGGTCTTCACCAAGGCGGTGGCCGCCGACCAGTCCGACGGGTTCGTCCTCTCCGGCCTGCCCTCGGTCGCGGCGGTGGTGGCGCTGTCGGCGGCGGGACTGCTGCTCTCCCAGTCGGCCTACCACGCCGGCGGTCTGCACGCGCCGCTGGCCACGCTGACCGTGGTCAACCCGGTGGCCGCCACGGTGGTGGGGCTGGTGCTGTTCGGCGAGTCGTTCCGCATGGGCGGCCTCGGGGCGGCCCTGGCGACGGGCTGCGGTCTGGTCGCGGCGACGGGGCTGGCGCTGCTGTCGGTGGGCCGGGCCCGCGCGGAGGTGCCGGCGCAGGGGAAGCCGGAGGCCGGCGACGGCGCCGCGGCCGGGCGGGGCGCCCGCCGCCGCGGCCCCGGACGCGGTCACATGGCGACGCCGCCCGCCCGCAGGTAGGCCACCGGGTCGATGTCGCTGCCGAAGCCGGGGCCGGTGCGGACCTCGAAGTGCAGGTGGGGGCCGGAGCTGTTGCCGGTGGAGCCGGAGCGGCCGATCCGCTGCCCGGCCTCCACGGACTGCCCGGACCTCACGGAGATCGCCGACAGGTGGGCGTACTGGGAGTAGCGCCCGTCGGGGTGCCGGACCACCACCTGGTAGCCGAACGAACCGCCCCAGCCCGCCGTGACGATCTGGCCCGCGCCGATCGACCTCACGGCGGTGCCCGTCGGCACGGGGAAGTCGACGCCGGTGTGGTAGCCCTTCGACCAGGAGGAGCCGCTGGCCCGGTAGGCGGTGCCGAGGGCGGCGCTCACCGGGGCGACCCTGCCGCGCGTCGCGGCGGGGCGGGCGTCGGTCCGCTTCTGCTCGTCGCTCTTCTTCCGCCCGTCGCTCTTCCCCGCCTCGGGCGCCTTCGGCCGCGGCTTCTCGGGCTCGGCCTTCTTCTTCTGCTGCTGCCGGGCCTTCTCCCGGTTCTGCTGCTGCCCGGCCTTCTCCCGGCTCTCCGGCTTCTCCCCGGCGGACCGGTCGGGCCGCGGGGCGGGGGCCGCTCCGTCCGGCATCCGCAGCCGCTGGCCCGGCATGATCAGGTCGGGGTCCGATCCCACGGTGGACCGGTTGGAGGCGTAGAGGGCCTGCCAGCCGCCGTCGACGTCACGGGTGTCCGCGATGCCGGAGAGCGTGTCGCCGCGGACGACGGTGTACATGTCGGTCTTCCCGGCCCGGGACTGCGGCGGGGTCTGCGGGCTGACGTCCTTCTTGTCGGCGCTCCTGGCTCCGGACCGGGTCTCGGTGCCGGTCGAGGCCGCGGTGCCGGACGCGGCTCCGGTCGCCTTCCCTGCGGGGGCGGCCTTCGACGCGCCGCCCGGTCCGTCGCCGAGTTCCGGCGCCGGGCCGCCGCGGGCCAGGCCGGCGCGCTGCGAGCAGACGGGCCAGGCGCCCGGCCCCTGCACCTTCAGCACCTTCTCGGCGACGGCGATCTGTTCCGCCCGGGTGGCCTGGTCGGCGCGCGGCGCGTAGGCGCGCCCGCCGAAGGACTCCCAGGTGGACTGGCTGAACTGCAGCCCGCCGTAGTAGCCGTTGCCGGTGTTGACGTCCCAGTCGCCGCTCGCCTCGCAGGCGGCCACCCGGTCCCAGGTGGAGGCGTCGGCCGCCTCGGCGGAGCCGGCCCCCATCAGGGGGAGCGCGATGCCCGCGCCACCGGCGGTGACGGTGAGCGACGCCCGGTTGAGTCTGTTGGGCTGGTACCGGCGGTGCCGACCGCGTGCGGCCATGTGGTGCCTCCTCGACACGTGTCAGGAGACACAGAACGTAAGCGCAGTGACAGAGGGTCACAAGAAGGAAACCGGCCGCCTGCGCGGGACCGCATGCCGGTGAACCCCCAGTTGGCGGATATCGCCGGACGAATATGCCGGGGTGAACGCGGGGTGGGGCGTCTGGCGCGAAACCGCCGGACGCCCCTGAGGTTCACGTCACAGCCCCGGCCCTCCCGCCCGCGGCGGCCCGGGTTCCGGGTCGGGCACCGGCTCCGGTCCCGGGGGTTGCGGGATCGGGGACGGCGAGGGTCCCGGCGGAACGGGCCCCGGACCCGGTGGGGTGGGCCCGGGCCCCGGAGGCGTCGGCCCCGGCGGGGTCGGTCCGGGCGGTTCGGGTGTCGGCACCGGGTTGGGACCCGGCTCGGGCACGGGGTCGGGGAACGGGTCCGGCCCGGGTCCCGGCCCTGGGGCGGGACCGGGCGCGGGGAACGGCTCGGTCATGGCGTCGTCTCCCATCCAGTCGGCTCCGGCGGCGCCGCGCCGGCTTCTGGACTCCTTCCACACCTGCCCGCTCCGGGCGAACCCACTCACCCCGACGACGCATCGGCTCGCGCGAGCGCGCCGGCCGCCGCCCGCGCGGCCGCGGCGAGGCCGGTCCTGGGGCCGTCGGGCACCGGGACGGCCGAGGTGACCAGTCCGCGTGCCGGGGCCATGGACGCCTGGGCCAGCACCACCGCGTCGGCGTCGCGGATCCCGTCGACGAAGCCGGCGACCGCCCGCAGGTAGCCCTCGGTGTCCCCCGCCTCGAAGCGCGCCCAGGCACCCTCCACGAGCAGCGCGCGGACCTCGACCGGTCCGCCGGCCCGTGCCGCCTCGTCCCGGACCAGGGCCGCACTCGGGCCGAGGGTGCTCTCCACGGCGGCGACCACGGCGATCCGCCGCCCGGCGGCCACCGCGGCGGCCGCCATGGGCCGGTCCACCCGCAGCACGGGCACGCCCACCCTGGCGGAGGCCCGCTCGGCGACGTCGCCGATGGTGGAGCAGGTGCACAGCACGGCCCGCGCGCCGTCGGCGACCGCCCCGGCCAGCGCCCGCGTCACCGCGCCGGCGACCGCGGCGGGTCCGTGCGCGCGGGCGCGCGCCAGCAGGTCCTCGTCGACGAGGTGGCGCAGTCCCAGGCCCGGGTGGCCCTCGTCGCGCAGGGCGTCGAAGACGGGGACGTGGACGGGCGAGGTGTGCAGGAGGGCCAGGTCGGCTGCGCTCATGGGCCCACCCTGCCAGACGTCGGCCTCCTTCTGCCATTCACCGTCAACTGGGCGTGATTGCGGGAGAGTTGGGGAAGTGTGCAGGATTTGCCGCACAGGGTCCGTTCCGATGCCGACACCGGGAGCCGCCGTGGAGTACCCCGCCCGTCCCGTCACCACCGTCGCCCTGCCGCTGGGCCCCTGCCGGGAGCGGGACCTGTGGACGCAGCGGGGGCCCGGCGGTCCGCTGCTGGTCCAGCGGGGCGACGAGGAGCTGGTGGCGGTGCGGGTGGACGGGTCGGGCGCCGTGGCCCGTTTTCCCGCGCCGTGGCCGCGTGGCTTCGGAGGCGCGGCGGTCTCCCCGGACGGCTCGCTGGCGCTGTTCGCGGGGGTGCACGCGCTGCGCGCGGTGGAGCCGGACGGGACCATCCGCTGGGAGTCGGGGCACGACTGCTGGGCCGACGTCGTGTGTCCGGTGCGGCACTCCTCGTTCGCCGAGTACGCCGACGACCCCGGTCACCGGGGCTCGGACGGCGGTTCCGCGGCGTTCTCGGCGGACGGGAAGCTGGTCTGGGCGCACGTACGGGTCCACGAGGGCGGGGGCGAGGAGGCCGGGGAGCGGTGGGCGGTCCTCGACGCGGCGGACGGCGCCGTGCTGGGGTCGGCGGGGACCGGCACCTTCGGGGCCGGCCACCACTGCCCCCACCCGGACCCGTCGCGCATGGGGCTGAGCGTGGGGCAGGGCGACGAGGACTCCCCCGCGCTGTGGGGGCGTTGGGACGGGCGGACGCTCACCTTCGAGCGGTTCGACGAGGAGGTCCTGCTGGCGGCGGCCCCCTCCGGGGAGCGGCTGCTGACCGTGGACACCTCGCAGGCGGTCCTGCGTCTGCGTGACGCGGCGGGAGCCGCCGCCCCCGTCCGGGCCCCCCGCGACCCCTGGGTGACGGACGAGGAGCGGATCCTGTGGGCCCTGGAGGCGGCGTTCCCCTCGGAGGACGCGATCGTGGCGGCCACGGAGACGGCCGGGGAGCCCCGCCACTGGCTGGTGGACGCCCGGACGCTCGCCGTCCGGGGGCCGATCGGCTACCCCGTCCCGGTGTCGGGCCTTCCCCGCCCCGCGGGCCCGGGCGTCTGGTCGACCGGTTCCGCCGACCTGTCGGCCGTCCACCTCTGGGCGCTCGGCTCCTGACGGGGGGCGGCGCCGGGGAGCGTGGCCGG
>NZ_LWCC02000005.1:4288629-4321374 GCF_001642695.1 Streptomyces chilikensis | reverse complement strand
CCTTCCCGGGGGCCGGCGCGGCCGCCCACGGAGCGCCGGAGCTCCCCGTCCTCCCCAAACGGCAGCCGCGGGCGCCACGCCGCCACGCCGCGCCGCCCCGCACCCCCGCCGCCGCTCCCGACCCCGAGACGTTCACCGCGGACCTGGGACGGGTGATGGACACCCTGACGGAGGGCTACGGCGACGGCACGAACGACTTAGGAGCCTGAGATGTCCGAGTACGCACACGCCACCGCCGACACCGTCGACATGGCCCCCCAGCTCAACACCCTGCTCGGCGACGGCGTGACCGGCGCCGTGCTGTTCTCCAGCGACGGGATGATGCTCACCCATACCGACGGCATCCCCCGCGACACCGCCGAGAAGCTCAGCGCGGCCTTCAGCGGGCTGGCGTCGCTGCACACCTCGGTGTTCCTGGAGTTCTCCGGCGGCCGTCCGGAGCAGATGCGGATGAAGTACAACATCATCGACTTCACCGAGATGACGGTGGCGGTGCTGTCGGCCGGCCGGAACACCGGTCTGGCGGTGGCCGTGGAGGGCGACCGCTCGCCCAGGGTCCAGGCCGCGATCGGCAAGAGCCTCAAACTCATCAAAGGGCTGGGCTCCTACCTCGAGGCCCGGGAACGGCAGCTCGCGACCGGGCCGTGAGCGGCGGACCGGCGGGAAGCGGGCACACCCGCCGCGGGGTGGTCCGCTCCCACACCGTCATCCCCCTCACGCGGGACGCGGCGTCCGGCGGGGCGGAGGGCGCCGAAGGGCACGCGGCGCCGGAGCCACCGCCGCTGCGGACCGACCACGCCACCCTCCTCTCGCTCGCTCCCTCCGCGCCCAGGGCGGGACTGGGCGTGCAGGCCCGCCGGGTGCTGGCGCTCTGCGCGCCGGGGGTGGTCTCGGTGGCCGAGGTCGCCGCCCACCTGGAGATGCCCGGCGGCGTGGTCCGCGCGCTGGTCGCCGACCTGGTGGCCCGCGGGAACCTCCTCGCGGCCGACCCGTTCGTCCCGCTCGCCCAGCCGCACGAGAAAGAATTCCTGGAACGGATACTCCATGGCCTTCAGCAGCTCTAGCCGGCCGCACTACCTGCCTCCGGGGTCCACCTCCGTGAAGGTCGTGGTCCTGGGCGCCTTCGGGGTCGGCAAGACGACCCTCGTGGAAGCGGTCTCCGAGATCCGGCCGCTGCGCACCGAGGAGCGGCTGAGCCGGGCGGGGCAGGTGGTCGACGACCTGCCGACCGCCGCCAAGACCACCACGACCGTCGCCATGGACTTCGGGCGGCGCACGCTGGCCGGCGGCATCGTCGTCTACCTGTTCGGCGCGCCCGGCCAGCCGCGGTTCGCCGACATGATCCGTTCCCTCCTCGACGGCGCGCTGGGCGGCATCGTCCTCCTCGACACCCGGCACGTCGACGCCTGTTACGAGTCGATCGGTCTGCTGGAGGAGGCCGGGCTGCCGTACGTCGTCGCGATCAACGACTTCCCGCGGGCGCCCGTGTACCCCGAACCGGTCCTGCGGGACGCGCTGACCCTGCCCGACGACCGGCCGCTGATCCGGATCGACGCGCGTGCCCGCGAATCCGCGAAGCAGTCCCTGATCGCCCTGGTCAAGGACGTCCTCCGGCCCAAGGAGACCCAGCCGCGATGACCACTTCCACGGGTGTCCCCCGACTCCACGGCACGGCCCTGTCCGGACAGGACGTCCGCTCCCGCCTGCGGTCGCAGGGCCCGGTGGCCTGGGCGGAGATCGCCGACGGCGTCCACGTGCTGGTGGTGACCGGCTGGCAGGCCGCCCGGGAGGTGCTGACCGGCCCGGCCTTCCGCAAGGACCCCGGCCACTGGGAGGCGCTGAACCGCGGCCTGGTCCCCTCCCGCCTGGCCTATCTGGCCACGCCCGGTCTGCACCACAGCGACGGCGAACGGCACGAGAGGCTGCGCAGGGCGGTGGGCGACTGCCTGGCCTCCGTCAACGCGCACGCGGTGCGCGAGACGGTGCGACGGCACGCCCGGGACCTCATCGAGGACGTGGCCGGGCGCGGCCACCTGGACCTGATGTCCGAGTACGCCGACCGGGTGGTCGCCCGGACCGTCACCGGGCTGGCCGGTCTGCCGCCGGAGGCCGCCGACCGGGTGCGGACGGCGACCGACCGGCTCGCCGACGCCCAGCCGGACGCCGCCACGGCGTGGTGGGACCTGCACGGGATGGTGCGGGAGGTGCTCGACGCCAAACGGGCGCGTCCGGCGAAGGACTTCACGTCGTGGCTGCTGGCGCATCCGGCGGGCCTCACCGACGACGAGGTCTGCCACCAGGTGATCGCCCTGATCCTCCTGGGCGCGGCGCCCACCGCGGCGTGGATCGGCACCACCCTCCACGCGCTGGTCGCCGATCCGGCCTACGCGACCCGGCTGGTCGGCGGCTCGGTCACCGTGCGGGCGGCGCTCACCGAGACGCTGTCCCGCCGCTGCCCGGCCACCACCATGTCCGCCCACTACGCGGTGGGCCCCACCGTGCTCCACGGCGTGCGCGTCCCGCCCGGCGTCCCGGTCCTGGTCGATCACGCGGCCACCGGCGTCGACCCCCACCGTCCGGGGGACGGCGGCGCCCACGACCGCAGCCACCTCGCCTGGTCCGCCGGGGTCCACCGGTGCCCGGCGCCCGGTCTGGCGACCACCATCGCGGAGGCCGCGACCGAGACGGCCGTCGACATGCTCTGGGACCTCACCGCCCCGATCACCGCGGTCGCCGGGCGCCCCAGCCCGTTCCGCGCCTGCCCCGCCCACGTCGGCGTGCTGTTCTCCACCACCCGCACAGGCAGAGGAAACCCTTCGACGCGGCGTGGCGGACGCGCGGCGCGCCCCACCGATGAGGAGTGACAGGCACATGTTGACCGTTCGAGACCTGCCGGCCTTCCCCGAGCTGGGCATCACCGTCTGCCACGCCGGGGAGGACCGGGAGGTGCAGTCCGCGCAGGTCCTCTCCGACACCGACTGGATCCGGTCCACCGTCGCACACGCGCTGATCGTCACGCACAGCCGCTACCTGGAGGACGCCGAACGCATCATGTACACGCTCTCGGCCGGCGGCGCGGCGGCGCTCGTCGTGTCCGGGACGGCCCCCGACGCGCTCGACCCCGCCCTGCGGGAGACGGCCGCCCAGCACCGCCTGCCGCTGCTCACCACGTCGCACCCGCTCGGCGACTGGAAGACGCTGCTGACCCACCGGGTCGCCGAGCTCGGCGTCACCGCGGCCCGGCGTCACGCCGCGAGGCTGGGCACCCTGCTCGACCACCTCTCGCACCCGCAGGCCGACACCGTCACCGGGGTCGCCGAATACCTCGCGGCCGAACTGCCCGGCGACGTCGTCGTCCGGGACGCCGGCGGCGTGCGCGCCGCGGCGCCGCCCGCCGCGCCCGTGACCCTGGCGGCCGCGCTGGAGCATCCCGGCCGGCCGGGGCGGACGCCCGACGGGCTGTACGTCTCCTCGGTGCCGGTGGGCGGACAGGGCGCCCTGGTCGTCGGCACGCCCGCCCCGCTGGGGCAGGCCGAGGCCGAGCTCACCACCTGCGCCGCCAAGGTGCTCTCGGTGGCCATGACGGGACGGCGCTCCGACGACCTGGTGGTCTCGGACGCCGTCCGCCAGGTACGGCTGTCGGCGTTCCAGTTACTCATGACCGGGCACGCGGTCGACGCCCAGCGCGTCACCGCGTCGATCATGCCCGGTCTGCTGGACCCCACGCACGCCCGGGTCTACGTCACCGACTGCGGCCGCGCCGGGCGGGCCCTGGTGATGGCGCAGGCCGACCGGCTCTTCGCCGGACAGGCCCTCTCGGTCGCCTGCCCGGCCTTCGACAACCACATCATCAGCGTCGTTCCGCTGGTCGAGGGGCAGGAGCACGAGCACATCGTGCGCCATCTGCTCGAGGTGTTCCGCACGGCGGGCGTCCACACCGGCGGCAGCCAGCCGCACGAGCTCAAACAGGTGGGCGACGCCTACGACGAGGCCCTGGCCGCGCTCACCCGGGCCTCGCACCACCCGGAGCGGATCGTCGTCGCGTCGCCGCGCCCGCCGGGCCTCGCCGACGTCCTGCCCACCGGGCCCGCGCGGTCGTGGGCGACGGCGCTGCTGCGGCCGATCCTCAGCACGGCACGCATACGGCAGCTCGAACTCACGGCCATGGCACTGGAGTTCCGCACCACGGCGGCGTCGAAGGTGCTCGGCATGCACCGCAACACCCTCGCCCGGCGGGTCGGCCAGACCTGTGAGGCGGTGGGTCTCGACCCGGAACGGACCATGCACCGGATCGCGCTGTCCCTCGCCATCCAGGTGGTGCGGATGCACGGCACCGGGAGCGCCGCGGAGACCGGCCCGCCGGCCACCCTGCACGACATCCTGGTCGGCCAGGAGGTCCGCGCCTGGGCGGACAAGACGCTGCGCCCGCTCGCCACCGACCGGCGGGACCTGGTCCGCACCCTGCGGGCCTGGGTGACCTGCGAGTTCCACGTCGAGCGGGCGGCCGCCCGGGCCGGCATCGCGCCCAAGACGGTGCGCGCCCACATCCAGGCGGCGGAACACCTGCTGGAGCGGGACTTCATCACCGGGATCCCGCAGGACCTCATGGAGGACCACGGCGAGCACCGCCTGAGCGGGATCCGGCCGCTGACCTGCGCCGTGTACGCCACCACCCCGCCGGGCGAGCCCTATCCGGCGCTGACCACGGTGGCGACGGCGCCGTGGTCGGCGGGTGCGGCCCGCTGACCGCCGGAGGCGTCGTGACGGGCGGCCACGGGAGCGAACTGCGGATCAAGGAACTGCTGGACCGGCTGCACTGGCACGCCGCGCACGTCGCGATGGCCTGCGCGGCGCGCGACCGGCTGGTCCTCCAGGCGCGGTACGAGGGCGCCGACGCCGGCGAGGTCGGGGACGCGGCCGGCCTGAGCGTCCCCCGGGCACGGGCCCTCGCCAGGGAGGCCGTCGCACCGTCACGGCTGCGGCCGGGCCCGCACCTGCGGGTGCCGCCCCGGCTGCTGGCCGACGACGAGGTGCTGGCGGCGGCGCTGACCGGGTTGTACGCCCGGCTGGTGGGCGTGGTCCCGCCGCAGGAGTGGAGCCGCGCGGAGCTGGAGGAGGAGCTGACCGTCGGCGTGGCGCCGCGGATGCCCGCCGGGCACCACTGGAGGCTCACCGTCGACGAGGCGGGGGGCGGCTTCGCCTACGGGGTCTGGCCCGACACGGCCGGCTGACGCGGGTGCGGGCCCGGCCGCCCCTCCCGGACGACCGGGCCCGCGTCCCGGCGGAGGCGCCGGCGAGGGGGTCCGCGGCGTTCACACCGCGAGCAGTCCCCGGCCGGGGCCGGGCGGGACCGTGCGCGCCACGTGGGCGAGGCGGACGGACCAGGACCCCTTGCCCTCCCCGAGCGCCGTCTCGGCCAGCCGCAGGTACTGGACGTCGGAGGTGCCGGCCGGCGCGAGGATGTGGAACGCGTCCCGCACGTGCCGTTCCACCGCGCGGTCGGTGAACAGTCCCGCCGCCGCGTGGATCTCCATCGCCTGCCGGGCGGAGGTGATGGCGTACTCCGCGTTGACCGCCTTGGCGTTCATCATCTCCTCGTCGCACGGCATTCCGTGGTCGAGCAGGCTCACCGCGTGGTAGAGCGCGGTCCGCGCGGTCATCAGGCGGGACTGCATCTCGCCCAGTTTGATCTTGACGTTGGTCAGGTCCTTGAGCGGCCTGCCGTAACGGATGCGCTCGACGCAGAAGGCCGCGGTCTCCTCGACCACGGCCTGGTGGATGCCCAGCGACACGGCGGCGAGGTTCGGTCTGCCGTAGAGCGTCGAGGAGGAGTAGGCGATGTCCAGTCCCTGCCCCTCGTCGCCGAGCCGGTGCGCGGCCGGCACCCGGACGCCGTCGAAGACGATCTCCCCGAAGGAGAACCCGTGGAGCCCCATGGACTGCCGCTGCGGAACCAGCCCGACGCCCGGCCGGTCGGCCTCGACCAGGAAGGCGCTCAGCCCGCGGGACCCCGGCCCGGTGCGCACGACCACGCCGTGGAGGTCGCCCACGTGGCTGTTGCCCACATGTATCTTGCGGCCGTTGAGTACGTAGTCCCCGCCGTCACGGACCGCGCTGCTCGTCATGCCGAGGACGTGGCCGCCGGAGCCCGGCTCGGTGACGGCGATGGTGGGAAGACACGCGCCCCTGGCGATCCGCGGCAGCCAGGCCGCGCGCTGCGCGGCGTCGCCGAAATGGATGATCTTGGCGACGCCGAGAATGCTCGCCTGGGCCATCGCGCCCATGGCGCCGCAGACGCGGGAGAGTTCCTCGACGAGGACGGTCTTGCCGAGGTGCCCCACGCCCATGCCCTGGTACTGCGGGGCGATCGTGGCTCCGATCCAGCCCTGTTCGGCGATCATGCGGGACAGTTTGCGCCCCACTTCGGAAACGGTCCTCTCCGCCTCCAGTTCGGGGATGCGGGGCCGGATCTCGGTCTCCGCGAACTCCCGCACCGTGCTCCGTAATTCGTCATGCGCAGCGGTACCGAAAAGATCCACCGTGGAGACCCCCTGTTCCCGTTTTCCCCGCGCGTCCGGAGCGGCGCGGAAGCCACTTGTCGGCCAATCGGGGCCCCGTCCGACAGCCGACTCCCTCATGCTCCACCGTTCCCAGGAATCCGCCTAGACAGCCGTCCGGACTTGGCCGAAACGCAGGGGGAACCACTTCCGGCGCGGTATGCCGGGGCTTTTCTTGATCTCCTTTTCCCGTCCTTTCCGACCTGCGCCGACGCTTTTACGAGACCTCGCCGGAAGGGCGGGCCGGCCCCTCCGTGACCACGAGGGCAGTTCGGCCAGTCCATTTCCCCGCGCCCCGTCGGCGGCGGCTTCCCACCGGCCCCCGAGAGTGTCATTGGCACATGCGCAAGACGCCACATCCCGCCAATCGCGAATGCGCCCCGCGCGCCCCGGCGCGCGTCCGAACAGGACGTCCCACCACCGCTGCGCGCGGTGGATTCCCGCGAAAAGCGGGTCCTCCACCGTTCGACCGCCATGGGGCCGCGGACGCCCGGCCGGGTTCCGGGGTCCGCGGACACGACGACCCCGGGTGCGGAAGTCGCACCCGGGGTCGTCCGACGCCCTCACCGGCGGGCCGGCCGCACTTCGCCCGTGCGGCCGCGCGGGTCAGCGCTTGAAGGCGTCCTTGCCCTTTTCCTTCTTCTCGCGGGCGTGACCGCGGGCCTCGAGGGCGCCGCCCTTGGCCGCGGTGGTGTCGTCACCGGTGGCGTGGGCACCCTTGCGCACTGCCTTGCCCGCGATCTGCTCGCCCTTGGCCTTGGCCTTCTCTCCGGCGCTCATGGCACTCCTTCCGTAGGCGGTACACCGATGCGCCTGCCCCCGACCGGTCGCCGGAAACGGCGGACGGCGTTCCGGTCGCCTATTCGGCCGCCGCCGTGACCGGCGGTGCGGGGGTGTCGGTCTCGCGCAGTCCGGCCAGGAGCTCGTTCCGCCCGGCCAGCAGCTCGGTCAGGATGCGGCGGGCCGCGCGCAGGAGTTCCGCCACGTCGCCGCCCGCGAGCGCGTAGCTGACGGTGGAGCCCTCCCGGATGGACACCACGATGCCGGCGCGGCGGAGTACGGCGAGTTGCTGGGACAGGCTGGAGGGTTCGATCTCGATGTCCGCGAGCAGGTCCCGGACCGGGACCGGTCCGTGTTGCAGCAGCTCCAGGACCCTGATGCGTGCCGGGTGCCCCAGCATGCGAAAGAACTCTGCCTTGGCCTGGTAGAGGGGCAGTTGCATGGCGCTCTTCCTGCCGGTCGGGGTGGCTGGCCCCGTGGCGCGGCGCTCCCCCGCCGCGCCACGGGCTTTCGTCGGTTCATCTTCTCGGCCCCTGCCGCTCACGTTCACGGCTTGGAACGATCTCCATGTGATGACGTGAAGAATTCTTCAAGTCGTGGGCATGGGTCCGCAGGCCGCGGAGCCGTTCAGACTTCCAGCTGGGATTCCACGCGCTTGAGCACGTGGCGGGCCATGGCCAGGTTCGAGCGGTCCTTGTCGAGCACCAGGTACAGGAACAGACCGTTGCCGTTGCGGCCCGCCACCAGCCTGATGAGGTGGTACTGGGTCCCCAGCGTGATCAGGATGTCCTCGATCTGGCTCTTGAGGCCCAGGTGTTCCATGGTGCGCACCTTGGCGCGGATGACGTCCGTGTTGCCGGCCGCGGCAACCGTCAGGTCCAGGTCCTTGCCGCCGCCCAGACTTCCGAGGGCCATGCCGCTGGTGTAGTCCACAACGGCCGCACCGAGCGAGCCCTCGATCTCGGTCATCAGTTCCTTGAGTGCCACTTCCACGCTCGCCATCGGAGCCCCTCCGTCGTTCGTCGGCTGCGACGGGCTCCGGTTCCGGGCCCGCCTGCGACCGCAACGTACGCGGATCACTTCGCCACGGAGAAAGGTTGATCAGCAATGACACAAGACGACCGAAAGGCCACCCCTGCACGGCGATTCAGTAATAAGAAATGATCAACCTCCTGCTCTTGATGATGCGGACCGGGAGCGGACGGGCCCCGCCCGCCTCGGCCGGGAACAGGGAGGCGAGGAAGAATCCGCCGCCATCGGCACAGTCGTCGTCGACCGTGAACAAATCCGGACGCGGAAAGCATCCGTGGACACCGTTCCAGTCCCCTTCGCAACAAATGCGCCATGTCCTGTCCAATCGCCGGGAGTCGGTTGCATCAGCAGCCGCGCGCTCCGCACGCTGCGATCATGATTGACGCACCGCGCCACAAGGCCGCCTCCCCCGGCGGCCCTTCCTCGGCACCGTCCGGACGGGCGGATCTTCTCGACGACCTCTGCTGGCACCTGACGGCGGCCTGGGAGTCGTTCGACCGCCCCCGGGCGCGGGAGCCGCGGATGGACGCGAATCTGGCGGACAGGCTCCGCGGGGCGCTTCCCGGGGCTCCGGGGGTTCCCCGGGAAGCGCTGGACGACGCGGTCGGCGTCCTGGAGGCCAGCATGTCGCCGTCCCGGCCGTTGTTCCTCGCCTACGTCCCTTCCACCGGCCTGGAGACGGGAGTGATCGCCTCCGCGCTCTCCGCGGCCTACGACGTGAACCTGGCGAGCGCGGCCGGAGCCGCCGATCTGCTGGACGAACAGGCCGTGCGGTGGGTGGCCGAGTTCGTGGGCTACCCGGCGGCGGAGGGCCACTTCACCAGCGGCGGCCAGACCTCCAACCTCACCGCGCTGCTCGCGGCCCGGGAACAGGCGCTGCCGGGCGCCCGCGAACAGGGAGTGACCGGCCGGCGGGGCACGGTCTACTGCTCCGCCGAGGCGCACCACTCCGTCGTGCGGGCGGTGGAGGCAGCCGGACTGGGGCGGCGGGCGCTGCGCCGCGTCCCGGTCGACGAACGGCACCGCATGCGGCCGGACGAGCTGCAGCGGGCTCTCGTGCGGGACCGGGCGGCGGGCTTCACCCCGGTGGCCGTCGTCGCCACCGCCGGCACCACGCTGACCGGTGCGGTCGACCCGCTCGCGGCCGTCGCCGACGTGTGCGGGCGGGAGGAGGTGTGGTTGCACGTCGACGGCGCCTACGGCGTGTCCGCCGCCGCCACCCGGAGGGCCGCGCACTTGTTCGACGGGCTCGACCGGGCCGATTCCGTCACCGTCGACGCGCACAAATGGCTCGGTCTGCAGAAGGGGTGCAGCGTGCTCCTGGTGCGGCGCCGCGGTCCGCTGAGGGCGGCGTTCGGCCACGAGGAGCACTACATGCCGCACGAGGAGGACACCGGCAATCCGGTGGACCGCACCTTCGAGTACTCGCGGCCCCTGCGCTCGCTGCGTCTGTGGCTGTCGTTGCGGGTGCACGGCGCCGACAGGTTCCGCACCTGGATCGAGTCGACGCTCTCCCACGCGGCGCTGCTGGCCGACGAGGTCCGCGGACACTCCTCCTTTTCGCTGCTGTGCGAACCGGTGCTGTCGACGGTCTGCTTCCGGCACGTCGTGCCCGGGCTGGACGACTCCGGCCTCGACGCCCACAACGACCGTCTCGTCCGGGCCATGCAGGCAGACGGGCGGGTGTTCCTCGCGTCCGCCGTCGTCGACGGCCGCACCTGCCTGCGCACGTGTTTCGTGAACTTCCGCACCACGTCGGACGGGGTGAGGACGGTTCTGGAGGTCGCGGACGAACTGGGCATGGCCCTGGCGCGGGAAACCTTCGCAGGGGGAGGTGCTCACCCGCGGAAGTAGGGTCCGGTGGCGGCGCGGGCGGGTGACCGGAAGCCCGGGGTCGCGTGGACCGGCCCCGCGGCTCAGCGGATGGAGCGCGCGCCTCCCGCTCCGGCGGCCTCCGCGCGGTCGTGGTGGCCGTTCCCGCCGTGCGGACCGCCGAGGCCGGCCGCCAGGTCGTCCAGTGCGAGGAAGTCCTCCAGGCGCAGCCCGACGCGGGGGTCGACGTGGTGCAGGGCCGCGGGGGTGGGGCTCCAGGCGGCGACGTACAGGTCGTCCAGGAGGGTCGTCTCGTCGTCGACCCAGAGGAACGGGCGGCCCGCGGCGTGCTCGACGATCGCCGCGGTCTTCCAGTGGACGCCGTCGGCGCGCTCCCGGAACAGGTCGTCGCCGAAGTCGACGAAGTCGAGTTCGGGGAGACCGAGGACGGGGCCGATGTGCCGGTTGGCGTCGGCCATCCAGGCGGTGGCCCAGCAGATGTCGAAGCCCTGGCGGAGCAGGGCGGGGCCGTGTGCCGGGTTGAGCCAGAGCCGCCAGGGCCGGACCGGGAGGGTGCCGGGGACGGGACGTGCCCGGTAGCCGGGCAGGGGGTGCTGCCGCACGGCGGCGTACGGGTTGAGCGGCCCGTCGACGTCGAGAAAGAGCAGCGGCCGGCTCATGGTTCCCCCCTCGTGTCGGCGTGCGTGTCCAGCGTCGCCCGGACGGCGGGCGGGGTCATGAGTACGCGTACTCAGGCCCCCCTTCCGGTACGGCCGGCGACCCGGGGCGCCGGCGGGTGTCAGGAGCAGTCGAAGCGGTGGGCGACCGGGCGGTCGGGGCAGGCGCGGCACTCGAAGAGGTGGACACCGCCCGCGTCGCCGAGCATCAGGCCGGCCGGTGCGCGGACGGACAGGGACCGCTCGTCGCGGAAGTCCTCCCGCCCGCTCTCGGCCACGGACCGGTCCTCCACGGGGATCCAGCTGCTCCACAGGCCGTCGTACTCCCAGCTGGCGACGGTCAGCAGGTGCTCCATGGGGCGTCCGCACCCGTCGCAGCCGGGCCACTGGGGGGCCTGGGTCCAGCCGGGGTAGCCGCCCAGTTTGGTGCCGGGCGCCGAGGCCAGGTCGTCCTCGTACTCCAGGCCGGTCTCCTCCTCGAGCCTGTCGAAACGGTCGCGGAGGGCGGCCCGGAGCTCCCTCGGCAGGTCGGCGTCCGGATATTCCGTGACCCGTTCCGGGTGCAGCACGCAGGGCGCCGGCAGGTACGACGCGACGGCGTCGGCCGGCGCGGGCGGAGTGGCCCGCACCTCGCCCACGGTCTCCGCCGTCCGCCAGTGGACCACGGGGCTGGGGCAGTACTGCGGGTCGTGGTCGAACGGGCACCACAGCACCTGCAGCAGGTCGCGCCCGGCCGGGAACGGGATGCCGGGCGCGTCCGCCCGGTGGACCTGCAGGACGGGGACGAGCGGCGTCCGGGGCCCGCCGGGAACGCCGTCGCCCAGGTCGACGTGCGCCTCGGCGTCCGCGCAGACCGGCCAGGCCTCCTCCGCCGGCCACATCAGCGGCCCTCCGAGCGAGTTCTCCCGGTACGACGGCTCCCCCGCCCTCGGATGGAGCCGGACCGCCTCGCGGCGGAACGGGGCGAGCTCCGGGAAGAGCGTCGCCACGTCGACGGGACGGGGCGGCGTGTGCCGGGTCATGGACGGCCTCCGGGGAGCGGTGCGCGGGAACGGCAGGACCTTACGCGGCGTCTCCGACATCCGTGCCCGTCCACCGCCGCCGCGTCCCGGTGCGGCGCCCCCGTCCGCGCGTGCCGCACGGCCGCCACCGCCCCCCGCCGCGCGGGCGGGGAGGCGGTGGCGGCCGGAGTGCGGGGCTCCCCGGCTCAGCCGCCCGTCGTCCCGGCGCAGGCCGGGACGGGCAGGCCGTCCGCGGACCCGTTCGCCGTGTAGCCGAAGGTGACCGTGCCTCCGGCCGGAACCGTGCCGTTCCAGGGCGTGTTGCGCACGGTGACCCGTCCGCCGCTGGTCGTCGGCGTGCCGTTCCACACGTTGGTGACCGTCCGGGTGCCGAGGTCCCAGCTCGCCGCCCAGCCGGTCAGCGGGGCGGTGCCGGTGTTGCGCACCGTGACGTCGGCCTGGTAGCCGCCGGACCAGGAGCCGGTCACCTTGGTGGTCGCGGTGCAGAGCCCGGTGCCCGGTGTCGGGGTGGGGGTGGGGGTCGGCGTGGGGGTGGGCGTGGGATCGGTCCCCGTGCCGTACGTCAGTCCGTGGCCGTAGGGGAACAGGGCGTCCTTGCCGTCGCCCTGGTTGATCGGCTGCTGCGAGGCGCCGCGCATCCACGTCACGGGCAGTTTGCCGGTCGGCCGGTGGTCGCCGAACAGCACGTCGGACACGCCGCCGCCCTCCGTGCCCGGCAGCCAGGCAGCGATCAGCGCCTTCCAGTCCGGCAGTTGCGCGGCGATGTCCAGCGGCCGGCCGGAGACCAGCACGACCACCACCGGCACGCCGCTCGCCTTCAGCTTGGCCAGGGTCTGCAGGTCCTCCTGGTCGAGGCCCATCGCGCCCGGCCTGTCGCCCTTCCCCTCGGCGTACGGGGTCTCGCCGACCACGGCGACCGCGGCGGTGTAGCTGCCGTCGATGCCGTTCCCGTACCGCTCGTAGGTGACGCGCGAGGGATCGGTGGCGGTCTCCCGGATGCCCTCGAGAACGGTGGTGCCGGGGGTGATGTCACCGCTCCTGCCCTGCCAGCTCATCGTCCAGCCGCCGCTCATGTTGCCGATGTCGTCGGCCGACTTCCCGGCGACGAACAGCTTGGCCGACTTGGCGAGCGGCAGCACTCCGCCCTCGTTCTTGAGCAGCACCTGCGACTGGCGCACGGCCTGGCGGGCCAGCGCCCGGTGCTCGGCGGAACCGACCGTCGAGGTGTACGCGCGATCGGTCAACGGCTTCTCGAACAGCCCGACCCGGAACTTCTGGGTGAGGATGCGGCGGTTGGCGTCGTCGATGCGGGACATCGGGACCCGGCCGGCGTTCACCTCACCGCGCAGCAGGCTGATGAACTTCTTGTAGTCGTACGGCACCATGACCATGTCGACGCCCGCGTTGACCGCCTTGGTCACCTCGGCGGCGGTGAAGCCGGTCTGCCCGTCGAGCTGGTCGACGGCGGCCCAGTCGGAGACCACGAAGCCGTCGAAGCCCAGTTCTCCCTTGAGCAGGTCGGTGACGAGGAACTTGTGTCCGTGCACCTTGACGCCGTTCCAGCTGCTGTACGAGAGCATCACCGAGCCGACGCCGCGGTCCACCGCCGCCTTGAACGGCGGGAGGTGGACGGAGCGCAGTTCGGCCTCGGTCAGCCGGGTGTCGCCCTGGTCGGTCCCGTTCGTGGTGCCGCCGTCGCCGATGTAGTGCTTGGCGGTGGCCAGCACGGAGGCGGGCGCCGAGCCGGGCCCGTCGGCGCCCTGGAAGCCGTCGACGACGGTGGCCATGGAGGAGACCAGCTCGGGCGTCTCGCCGAACGACTCGTAGGTCCGGCCCCAGCGGTCGTTGCGGGCCACGCACAGGCACGGGGCGAAGGTCCAGTCGACGCCCGTTCCGGACACCTCCTCGGCGACCGCGCGGCCGATCCGCTCGACGAGCGCCGGATCACGGGTCGCGCCCAGGCCGATGTTGTGCGGGAAGATCGTCGCCCCCCGGACGGCGTTGGCGCCGTGCACCGCGTCGATGCCGTAGATCATCGGGATGGCGAGCGGTGTGGCGAGGGCCTGGCGCTGGAGACCGTCGTAGGTGTCGGCCCAGGTCTGCGCGGTGTTGGGGCTCACCGTGCCGTCGCCGCCGGACAGGACCGAGCCGAGGCGGTAGGTGTTCACGTCGGACTGGGGGACGATCGAGTCCTTGTCCGCCTGCGTCATCTGGCCGATCTTGTCGTCCAGCGTCATCCGGGCCAGCAGGTCGTCCACCCGTTCGTCGACGGCCAGGGAGGCGTCCTGGTACGGCAGGGCCGCGGCCTGCGCGGAGGCGTCGGCCGACGGCTGCGCGACCGTCAGCACGGCCAGCGTGAGGAAGGCGGAGACGACGGACAGGGCCGTGGTCAGCCGTTTGCGGCGGCGGAAGCCTGAACGGCCGCGGTGGTATGTCGTGGGGCTCATCGACAGGCCTTTCGGATGCGCGGGAGCGGAAGCGGGCGGGACCGGAAGGGTTCCCGTTCCGGGGCGGCCCGGACGGAAAGGGCCACGAATGCCGTAGCGGAACGTCCTTCCGGTGCGACGGCGGGGCAGGCGGCGAAGGCACGTGCCGGTGCCCGGGCGGCGGCCCCCGGCACCGGCGCGGGACGCCGGCCTGCCCCCTGGGAGGGGCGGTCCCGCCGCGGGGAAGGACGGCGGGACCGTGGTGCGGGCGGTGCGGTTGGGGTGGTGCGTCCTTGCGATGCGGGCGGTGCGGTGGTTCCGGTGCGGTGGTACGGGCGGAGCCGGCGGCGCGGCTCGACGGATCGGGTCGCGCCGGGGAGCCGGCCGCCGCCGCGGCACCCGCGGGAGAGAGCGGCCCGCGATCACGGATCCCGCCTTGGAGGTCCGCAGGCGACGCGATCGCTTCTGTCCCGCTGTGTGCCGTTCCGGTGCTTCACAGGATCGAGAGGACGTGCACGCACGGGGATGGGAGCGCTCCCATCCCTACGGTTCATAAAGCCAGCGGGGCACTCCGCTGTCAACAGCCGTCACAGAACCTTCGGAAGTCGCGGCACCGAAGGTCCCTGCGAGGTGGCCCGGTTCCGTCACGTGGCGGCCGGGCGGGGCGACGTGTCCCGGCGCGGGCGCGGGTGCGGCCGGCGTGAGGCGCCGCGCCCCGCCCCCCCCTCGCGCCGCCCGGCCGACCGCGCGTCAGGAACCGTCGCGCAGGGCGGCGGGGGCAGCGGGGACGACGGCGTGTCGGCACCGGGTCGGGAGCGCTCCCACGCGTGGCGGTATCGTCTGCCGGGCCCGGTGCGGCGACGGGTTCCGTCTCGCCGCCGGGCGCGCCCACAAGCCGACTCGGCGGCGCCGGAGGGGTTGCGGCACCACCGGCGCCTGGGCGGGAAGCGAGGACGGCCGCCGGCCCCCTCACCGCTCCGTCATGGGAGACGACGCACCTTGAGCAGCATCTTCATCACCGGTTCCGCCCAGGGCATCGGCCACGAGACCGCCCGCGTACTGATCGAGGCCGGACATCACGTCGTGGCCCACGCCCGCGACGAACAGCGCGCCGCGGAGCTGCGGGCCTCGCTGCCCGGCGCCGCCGCGGTGCTGGCCGGCGACCTGGCGTCGCTGGAGGGCACCCGCGCGCTGGCCGCCGCGGCGGCCGGGGCCGGGCCCTTCGACACCGTGATCCACAACGCCGGCGTGGGCGGCGGCGCGGCCCGGCGGGTGGTGACCGCCGACGGCCTGGGCCAGATCTTCCAGGTCAACGTGGTGGCGCCCTACCTGCTGACCGCGCTGCTCCCCCGCCCGGCACGGCTGGTGTACCTCACCTCGGGACTGGAGTCCGAAGGCCGCCTGGACTTCGACGACCTGACGCTCGAGAAGCGCGAGTGGGACGGCATGCAGGCCTATTCCGACAGCAAGCTCATGGACGTGGTGCTGGCGTTCGCCGTGGCGCGGCTGTGGCCGGACACCGTGGTCAACGCGGTGGACCCCGGCTGGGTCCGCACCCGGCTCGGCGGTCCGGACGCCACGGACGCACTGCCGGACGGCGCCGAGACCCCGGTGTGGCTGGCCTCCTCGGACGAGCCGGAGGCGCTGGTCACCGGCCGCTACCTCAAGCACCGCGTGTCCCTGAGGGCCAACCCGGCCGCCTACGACCTCGACGTCCAGGAGCGCCTGCTGGCCCTCCTCGCCGGCATCACCGGCGAACCCCTCACGGCCGCCTGACCCGGCGGGCACCACGCGGGGGCCATCCCCGGCGGACGCCGCGCTCCCCCACCGGACCGCCGTCGTCGGCGCGGTTCACGTCCTCCTTCCTCCGGGTCCGGAGGAAGGAGGACGTGAACCGGAAGGTCTCGAACCGGCCTGACGCCGGGTCGGAGCCGACGCCTCCGGCGGGCCGGCCGACGCGTGACCGGCCGGTTCGCGGGCGGCGGGCGCGCCGTGCCGCGTGTGCCATGGATCCTTTCCGGCCGATCTTGCATGGCATGTGCATGACTAAGCCGTCGTGCTGGGCAGAGTCATGGAGTTCCGGAGAGCCAGGAGTTCCCACGAGCGCATACCCCGTCGCCGCGGATCTCCTCCCCCACCCCGGTCCCCAGCGGGGCCGCCCCCACGAGTGAAGGGACAGCTATGCAGAAGTTCTTGTGGCTGAAGACAGCCGGCGCCGCCGCGGCGATCACCCTGGCAGCGGCCACGGCGGCGCAGGCCACGCCCGCCCCGGCGGGGGCGGTGGACGCAGCGGCGGTGGTGACGCTCCGCTACGACGACAGCCGCGCCGTCGGCTGGGAGTCGGCGATCGCCGCCGGAGTCGCCTCCTGGAACGCGAACGTCGACAACGTCGAACTGGTCGAGGCCGCGCCCGGCACCCGGGCCGAGATCGTGATCGTCGCCACCAGCGGCTGGCCGCAGGCCTATCTCGGACCGGTCCGCCCCGGGGGCCAGGTCCGCGTCGAACTCGGCAGCCAGGCCGTGTCGCAGGGGTACAACAAGACGCGCATCGCCGCCCACGAGCTCGGCCACAGCCTCGGCCTGCCCGACACCAAGCCCGGCCCGTGCTCCCAGCTGATGTCCGGGTCGAGCGCCGGCACCAGCTGCACCAACGCGGTCCCCAACCTGACCGAACAGGCCCGCGTCGAGTCCTTCTACGCCAACCGCCTGACCGCGCCCGTCCCCGCCGGCGGCCGCACCCTCGTCGACGCCCACTAGGGCCGGCCCGGGACCGTCCGGCGCCGCCCCCGCGCGGTCGCCGCCCTGATGGCACCGCCCGCCGGGGGCGGCATCAGGGCGGCCGGGGGCACCGTGGCGGCGTGTTGCTCGTCCACTTGCTTCCCCGCAGGGGAAATGCCTCTCGGACGGGGAGGGAGAGGGCGGGGGAATGGCCCATCCGGGTCATTGCGGCACCTGGCTCGTCGACTACCGTACAAGCACGTCGGACGAGGTCGGGAGGGGAGACCCGCGATGGTCTCGGCCAACGGGTTGCACGCGGCGCGCGCACGGGGGCGGAACACCGGACGGCTCGTGTACGAGTTCCTGCGCGCGCGGATCGCGGGGCTGGAGCTGCGCCCGGGCGCGGCGCTGTCGGAGAACGACCTGGCGGCCGAGCTCGGCGTGAGCCGCACGCCGCTCCGCGAGAGCCTGGTCCTGCTCGGCGAGGAGGGCCTGGTGGACGTGTATCCGCAGCTGGGCACCTTCGTGTCGTGGATCCGGCCGCAGGCCGTGGCCTCCGCCCGGTTCGTCCGTGAGGCGCTGGAGCCGGCCGCCCTGCGCGACGGTGTGCCGCAGGCCACCGAGCGGGACGTCCTGGAGCCGCGGGCCCTGCTCGCCGGGCAGGCCGAGGCCGGCCGGCGCGGCGACCCGGAGACGTTCCTCCGGCTCGACGAGGAGTTCCACGCCCGGCTGATGGCGGTCGGCGGGCACGGAGACGTCTGGCCGGTGGCGGGGCGGGCCAAGGCCCACCTGGACCGGGCGCGGCGGCTGTCGCTCCCCCCGGAGGACCGGATCACCCTGCTGGTCCAGCAGCACACCGACGTGGTCGACGCCCTGGAGCGGGGGGACGCGGGCGGCACCGGCACGGCGCTCCGCGGCCACCTGCGGCAGGTCTTCGCCGACGTCGGGGCCATCCGTGACCGCCACCCCGAACTGTCCGGCGGCGACGACAGCGCGCCGCCCCGCCGGCAGCCCCGTGCGAAGGAGCAGCACCGATGAGCGTTCCCCTGAGTCCGGTCCTCCTGGAGAGCCGCGTGATCGCGGTGCTGCGCGCCGCGGACGCGTCGTTCCTGCGGCCCGCGGCGGAAGCGCTGGCCGAGGAGGGCGTGCGCAGCTTCGAGGTGACGCTGACCACCGCCGGCGGCCTGGACGCGATCGCCGATCTGGCCGGATCCCTGGGGCCGGACGCCGAGGTGGGCGCGGGCACCGTGCTCACGGTGGAGGACCTGGAGGCCGTGCTGGCGGCCGGGGCCCGGTACGTGGTCACCCCGCACACCGATCCCGGGCTGATCCGCGCGGCGGTGCGGCGGGGGGTGCCGATCGTGCCGGGCGGGCTCACCCCCACCGAGCTGCGCACCGGCTGGGCCGCGGGGGCGAGCGCCGTGAAGCTGTTCCCGGCGTCCGCGGTCGGCCCGCGGTACGTGAAGGACCTGCACGGACCGTTCCCCGGCATGCCGGTGATCCCGTCCGGCGGCGTGGACCGGGCGAGTGCCGGTGAGTGGATCCGGGTCGGGTGCCCGGCCGTGAGCCTGGGCGGTCCGCTGCTCGGCGACGCGCTCGCCGGCGGTGACCTCGGCGAGCTGCGGCTGCGGGCGCGGGAGGTCGTGAAGGGCGTGGCCGAGGCCGCGGCGGAGGTGTCCGGTGGCTGAGGTCGTCACCCTCGGGGAGACCATGGCCCTGCTCGCGCCCGAGCGGGTCGGCGCCCTCGCCCACGTGCCGGGGATGAGCCTGGGCATCGGCGGCGCGGAGAGCAACGTCGCGGTCGGTCTGCGCCGGCTGGGCGTGCCGACGGCCTGGATCGGACGGGTCGGGGACGACCCGTTCGGGCGGCGGGTGCTGCGCGAACTGCGCGGCGAGGACCTGGACGTGCGGGCCGTGGTGGACGCGGGCGCGCCGACCGGGCTGATGGTCAAGGAGCGGCGCACGGCGCGGACGTCCGGGGTCTGGTACTACCGCGCGGGCAGCGCCGGGTCCCGGCTCTCCCCCGGCGACGTTCCGGACGGGGTCTTCCGCGGCGCGCGGCTGCTGCACGTCACCGGCATCACCCCGGCCCTGTCGGCGTCGGCCGCGGACGCGGTGCGGCACGCCGTGGCGGTCGCCGGGGAGCACGGTCTGCTGGTCTCCTTCGACGTCAACCTCCGCACCAGGCTGTGGAGCCCGGCCGAGGCGGCGGAAGGGCTGGCCTGGCTGGTCCGGGAGGCGGACGTGGTGTTCGCCGGGCCGGAGGAGGCCGAGCTGTTCGTGGCCGCGGACGAGGATCCGCTGGAGGTCGCCGCCGCGCTGTGCGCCCTGGGGCCCTCGCAGGCGGTGGTGAAGCTGGGCGCGGACGGGTGCGCGGCGGTCGCCGACGGCGAGAGGGCGCGGATGCCCGCGGTGCGGGTGGACGTGGTGGACACGGTGGGCGCGGGCGACGCCTTCGTGGCCGGGTACCTCGCCGAACTGCTCGCGGGCAGGCCCTTGGCGGAGCGGCTCAGGACGGCTTCGGCCACCGGCGCGTTCGCCTGCACCGTCCCCGGGGACTGGGAGGGCCTGCCCACCCGCGGGGAGCTGGGTCTGCTGACGGCCTCGGAGAACGTCTCGCGCTGAGGCGGACGACCGGCCCGGCGGCGGACCGGTCGTGCGCCGCTCACCGTGTACGTCACGTCGCTCGCCGTGTACGTCACGTCGCCCACCGAGCCGTTGACGGTGCTGCCGCGCCGGCACGGCGTACGGCCGCTGCTCGCGACCTGGGGCACGCCGTGCGAGGGGGTGGAGCGGCACAACCTTCGTGCCGCGGTCGCACCGGCCGGGAGCAGCCCGGCCGGTCGCGGCCGGGTGACGGCCACCGCTCGGCGTCCGGTCCCGGAGCCCCACCGCCGCCGGCCCGGCGCGAAGCCCGACGGCGGGGAGGCGCTCGCCGCGACGACGGGGAGCCTGCTGCCGCCGCTCATCGACGGCGCGGCGAAACGGACCGTCTAGCGAGTGGCGGACCGTGGTCCGCCTGCGGTGGGCAGGGAGGGCGGCTCGTAGTCGTACAGGTATCCCTGCGCCCGTTCGAAGAACGGGAGGAGCACGCGCATCTTCGCCGAGTTGATCTGTCGCTTCACGGCGCCGGGCCTCTTGCTCTCACGGGCGTTGTGCCCGTGCTTGAGCAGCTTGTCGATGCGCGGGCGACGTGTCGCGTCGTAGGCCTCGAGTGCCGCCGGGACGGTCGGGGCGCTGCTCAGCGCCGCCGCGAGCTCCAACGCGTCCTCGACGCACATCGAGGCGCCGTGTCCGACGCCGACGGGGTGGGCGGCGTCGCCGACCAGGACCATGCGCCCACCGTGCCACTTCTGGACCGGGTCGCAGACGTTCAGGCAGCCGGACGCCACTATCGATGTCGCGGCTCCGACGACGGCCCTCGGCATCGCCTCCGGAAACAGCTCGGTGACGCGCCGCAGCCACTGCGCGTCGCCGATGCCCCGCAGGTCGGGCTTGACCGGATCCCCGATCTGAGCCGTCCACCACTGGGTCCTTTCGTCGATGCTGGTGTACACGAAGGCACCGTTGCGCGCGTAGGAGAGGTTCCAGATGCCGGGCTCGAGACCCGTCATGGCGGCGATTCCGGCGACCCCGTAGAGCCCCGCGTACTCCGCGCGCGGCGCGGACGGGTCGATCAGCCCGCGCACGGTCGACCGGACGCCGTCGGCGCCCACGAGCAGTTCCGCGGTGTCGCGCCGGCCGGTGGCGAATTCGGCCACCACGCCGTCCGCCGACCCCGTCGCGCCCACCAGGCGTTCGCCGGTGACGATCTGCGCGCCCGCGTCGAGCGCCGCGCGCCGCAGGATCGCCACGAGCCGTCCGCGCTGGAGCGAGATGCTGCGCATCGAGTCGGCTTCGCGCCGAAGACGCGGCACGTCACCCAGGAGGCGGCCGCCCGCCGTGTAGAACCGCATCCGGTCGACGGGGAATCCGGCCGCCAGTACGTCGTGTAAGCAGCCCAGCTTCTCCAGTGCGCGCAGGCCGTTGACCGCCAGGCCGAAGTGGGCGCCGACGTCCTCGACCGGAACCTCGTACGCCTCGTAGACGGTCACGTCGTGACCGATCTGCCGCAGTGCAAGGGCGGTGGCGGGTCCGGCTATCCCGCCACCGATCACGATCGTCCGCACGGTGTCTCCCTGAATCGAGTTTCACTGAATTCTGATTCAGTGAAAGTGTGTTCCGATACGCTGACGTCTGTCAACGGTCGATGGAGGACGACATGCCGCAGGCGAGGACCGCCAGTCGAAAAGTCCGGGCGGCCCAGACCCGTGCCGCGCTGCTGGACGCGGCGCGGGGGCTGTTCAGCGATCGCGGCTACCTCAATACGAAGATCACCGACATCACCGCCGCGGCCGGACGCTCGACCGGTTCGTTCTACGAACACTTCGCCGACAAGGACGAGCTGCTCCAGGCGCTCCTCGCCGAGATGGAGGAGGCGATCGACGAGCGCATGGCCGGCCTGGAGCACCCCCGCGACCACGACCTGACCGACCGCGACCAGCTGCGCGACCACGTCGGTGTCGCGTGGACGGTGATGCGGCAGAACCGCCCGGTCACGCTCGCACTGTTCCAGGCGATGGTGGCCGACGACCCCGGCACGGGCCGGGTCTGGCGCGACCTGCGCGAGCAGACGGGAACCATCCGGGAGCACCTGGAGTACCTGGTCGAGCGCGGACACCAACTGCCCGGCGACCCCGAGTTCGTCGCGACGGCGATGGGCGCGATGCTCGTCACCCTCAACTACGCCGTGCTCACGCCCCCCGGTGGCGAGGACGACCAGCACGTCATCGACACCCTCACGGATCTGCTGCTGCACGGGCTGGCCGGCCCGGCGTCACGATCAGCGGATGAACTCTGAAGGACCGCGCGCGCGTCGGTCCCGCCCTGTTCGGCCGACTGGTGCTCCAGCAGGACCTTGGCGTCCGGCCTGCGGGTTCACTGGGCGGCCGGAGTGCGGCGACTTCGATCGTGCGGGGGCGGTCGCACGGGGACCGCCCCTCGATCGTGCGACGACGCCGCAGGCGATGACAGCGGCAAGGCGGCCTCCGAGGGTGATCACCGGTTACGCCGCCGCGCGAGGGGACCTGGAACTGGCCGACCTCTTCCTGACCCTCGGGCACCGCTTCGGCCGAGTCGAGTCCCGCCGCCGCACGCGTGACCACGTGCGCGGGCCGCCCGCCCCGTGGTCCGCAAGAACGGCCGGCAGCCGGCCGAACAGGCCTCCCACACACGACGGCCTGCAGGCATACGTCGCCGACAAGCCCGGCGAGACCGACGGCCTTCTGATCAGCGACGACACCGGGTTCACCGAGAAGGGCACCACCTCAGCCGGCTTTCCCCAAGGGGCGCACGCCCAGATGCCGGCGGGCATGCCCGCGGTGAACAACCACTTCTCGCGGTCGGCGGTGGTGCGGGCGGCGTAGCCGTCGACGTCGTGCGGCCATTCGGCGTCGCCGCAGGTGAGAGCCATGAACATGGTGGCCTGGTGGTCCGCGGGGATGCCCGGGGATGTCGGTGTGCCGGGAACCGCTGCGGGCGTGCGGTCGAGCCGGCCGGCGAGGGTGAGGTAGGTGTGGGTTACCTGCGCGACGTTCGCGCCCAGCCCGAGGGTGCCGGCCTGTGCCGCGGCGACGCGGGCGGCATCGGGGAACCGGATCCAGTTCGGTGAGAATGCGGGAGACGTAGGCCTTCACGGTCTCGTGACTGATGACCAGTTCGGTGGGCGATTCCGGAGGCCACCCCGGCCTCGTGGGGGTTGATGCTGCTGAAGGCGGTGCCGGGGCGCCCCCGGACGCCTCCCGGGCCGGGCACCGGATCCAGGAAGCCGGACAGTGGGAGCGCGTCCGCCGGCAGGACCGGTGCGGCAGTCCGGCCCAGTTGACCAGCGCGGTGGGCATGGGGGAAGGCGCAGGAGCAGGCACGGACTCGCCAGGTGGTCATGGGACTTCGGCACTCACATGACCACCGGGACCGTTCCCGCACCGCGTCCGCCCCCGCCCGGACCGGGATGTCCTCGCCAAGGGCGGGCCGGCACGGCACCTCGGACGAAACGTGATCACGCAAAGGCCCCTGCCGCCGGCCCGTGTTCAGCGATCGGTGGACCGCGAAGCTTGGGCCGCCGCGACGCGGTCCGCGATGTGGTCGATGACCACGTTGACCGCCCGGCGGTACGGGGTGGCGTCCTGGCTCACCTGCGACAGGAGCATGCCGCCTTGTATCGCGGCCAGCAGCGTGACCGCAAGCGCCGGAACGTCCTCGTCAGCTCCGAGGTCACCGCGCTCGCGCATGCGAGCGAGCCCGGATTCGATCGCCGCCTGCCACGCGGCGAATCCCGTGGCCAGGCCGAGGCGAGCCGAGGGGTCGATGTCCGACAACTCGCTCGCGAGCGAGCCGATCTCGCACCCTCCGGCGCAGTGCACCGCGTCCAGGCGGACGGCGGCGCGTTCGCACCATTCACGCAACGCGTCGATGCTGTCGAGGTGGTCGAGCAAGGGCCGCTGCTGTTCGAGCTTCACGGTGCTCTGGTACTCGATCACCGCCGCCGTGAGGCCCTTCTTGTCCCCGAAGTAGTGATAGATCTGCGAGGCACTCACCTGAGCTCGGCGCTGCACGTCAGGGATGCTCGTGCCGGCGACGCCCTGCTTGAACATCAGCTCGGCAGCGGCGCGCAGGATGCGGTCCCGCGTGCGACGACCGCCCTCGGTGCTCGCCGCCTTGACCCGGGTCCCGACACTGCGCGTCTGCATGGGAGCCAGCCTACCAAGGATTGGAATTGACTTTCCAATTTCGCGGCGCCTACGGTTGGAGCGTTCATTCCAAGATCGTTCCAGCACCCGTGAAAGGTGCAGCTCATGGCTCTCGACCCGCAGATCCAGACCGTGCTCGACGACTTGGCCGCAACCCCCGCGCCCGCAGCCAACACCCTCACCGTGGCGGAGAACCGCGCCCTCGGTCTTGCGTTCGCCTCGTTCGCCGGTGACGTCACCCCGGTTCGCGAGGTTCGCGACACGACCTTCCGCAACGGTGACCACGACGTCCCGATCCGCATCTACACACCCGAGACGGCCCCGACGGGCCCGCCCGTCCCGGTGACGGTGTTCTTCCACGGCGGCGGCTGGGTGTTCGGCGATCTCGACAGCCAGGACCACTTCGCCAGGGTGGTCGCGACGCGGTCGAAGACCGTCGTCGTCTCCGTCGACTACCGGCTGGCGCCGGAGCACCGGTTCCCGGGAGCCGTCGAAGACACCTACGCGGCGCTGCAGTGGGTCGAGCGGAACGCGGGCACCTTCGGCGCCGATCCGAAGCGCATCGCCCTGTTCGGAGAGAGCGCGGGAGGCAACCTCGCCGCCGTCACCGCGCAGGAGGCGAAGCGACGCGGCGGACCGACCGTCACCTTCCAGGCCCTCGCCTATCCCGCAACCGACCGTTTCGACGACAGCGCGTCGATGTACGACAACGCTGCCGGCCCCCTGCTGACGCGCCCTTGGCTCGAGTGGTTCTGGGGCGCCTACCTGAACACCCCCGACGAGGGCGCCGACCCCCGCGTCTCTCCGCTGCGCGCGGAAGACCTCACCGGGCTCCCGGCCACGTTCGTCGTCACTGCCGAACTCGACCCACTGCGCGACCAGGGCGTCCGGTACGCGGACGCTCTCCGCGACGCCGGAGTGCCGGTGACGCACCGACCGGTCGAGGGAGTGCCCCACGCGTTCCTGTCCTTCACCCGCGACGTCCAGGTCTCGCGCGACGTGCTGAACGAGATCGGCGATGCCATCGGCGCGGCCTTTGCGTGATGGCGGGCCGCCCGACGGTGAGCGCCGCAATCCGGGTCCCGACGACATCGAGATCAGATGAACGGACGCAGTCGTCCTCTCACCGGCGACGCCTGACCGCCGGACGGCAGGTCCTGCTTGCCCCGGTCCACCTGCGCTGCGGGGACACCTGCGCCCGTCGTGCGAAAGATCATCATGTGTGGCCACCGGATCCGGTGTGCTCCGGGGACGTGCGTTCTCGGTAGCGTGACCACCTGCGGCACGGAATGTCCCGGTGTCCGACTGGTCCGTGCGACGGCTTGCGACTGACAGTGATGAGGCTGCAATGAGTGAACCGACGAAGCCCGAGGTCACCGTTCCGGAGGTTGACGCTCCTGCCGAGCTGACCATCCGGGACCTGGTCGTCGGGGACGGAGCCGAGGTGAAGCCGGGCATGGTGGTCCGGGTCCACTATGTCGGGGTGACCTTCGAGTCCGGGAAGCAGTTCGATGCCTCCTGGGACCGCGGTCAGCCGTTCAAGTTCGCCCTGGGCAGTGGCAAGGTCATCAAGGGCTGGGACCGGGGGGTGAGGGGGATGAAGGTCGGCGGTCGGCGCGAGATCATCGTTCCCCCGCGTCTCGGCTACGGCAATCAGTCGCCTTCGCCGTTGATCCCGGCAGGCTCGACCCTGGTCTTCGTGGTGGACCTGCTGGACTCGTACTCCAGCACGAACGGGTGGAGCAACTCTTAGTGGCCCTGGCCGCTCCCCCTGCGGCGTGCCGCGTCGTCCGCCGGGGTGGGCACGGCCGTGCTCCTCGCCATCGCTCCCGCTTCCGTCTCCGCAGATCCGTACCCGCTGCTGTTTCTCCTGGTCGGCTCGGTGCGACTGCCGTACCACCAGCGGACCAAGAACCTCCTGGGACCGACGTGCACCGCGCCCGGACGCAGCGCCTTGCCCGTGCCGACGGCGGCTGAACAGCAAGGCCTGACTCGGTCTCTCAGGCCGGTCGCCCGCCACGCGACAACTCTGGACCGATCAATCCCCGATGCCCGGGTTCAACGGAGCACAGTCAGCACCAAGTCGGCACGGGAGTCAGCTCCGCACGGTCGAACCACCCTGAACCACGCGTCCCGGACGAGACTCGTTTCGGCCACCATCGATCCCTTGACCCACCTTTCCCTGAGCCAGCATGGTGGCCGCGCGCATAGTCAACCCTCGAACTATGTTGCCCCGCCACATGTGCGTCTGACCTGCGGATTCCTACGGTGTGGCGACACGTAGACGTCCCCATCCCACATCTGGAAGTGGTCACCATGGCCTCATCGGCAGCCGCGCCCCCGACGCCGAACAGCTTGAAGAAGATCGTCGCCGCGAGCCTGATCGGCACCACCATCGAGTGGTACGACTTCTTCCTCTACGGTTCGGCCGCCGCGCTGGTGTTCAACACCCTGTTCTTCCCGGACGAGGATCCGCTGGTCGGCACGCTGCTGTCGTTCCTGACGTACGCCGTCGGCTTCCTGGCCCGCCCGCTGGGCGCCCTGGTGTTCGGTCACTACGGCGACCGGCTGGGCCGCAAGAAGCTGCTGGTGATCAGTCTGCTGATGATGGGCGGCGCGACCTTCGCCATCGGTCTGCTGCCGACCCACGCCACCATCGGCAGCGCGGCGCCGGTCCTGCTGACGGTGCTCCGTCTGGTGCAGGGCTTCGCGCTCGGCGGCGAGTGGGGCGGCGCGGTGCTGCTGGTGTCGGAGCACGGTGACCCGAAGCGGCGCGGTTTCTGGGCCTCGTGGCCGCAGACCGGCGCCCCGGCCGGCCAGCTGCTGGCCACCGGCGTGCTGGCGCTGCTGACCGCCACGCTCTCGGAGAGCGCCTTCAACTCGTGGGGCTGGCGCATACCGTTCCTGCTCTCCGGCCTGCTGGTGGTCGTCGGTCTGTGGATCCGCCTGTCGGTCGACGAGTCGCCCGTCTTCAAGCAGGCGCTGGCCGCCGCCGAGGCCCGCAAGGCCGAGGGCGCCGCCGAGAAGCTTCCGCTGGTCGCCGTCTTCCGGCACCACTGGAAGGACATCCTGATCGCGATGGGCGCCCGCATGGCGGAGAACATCTCGTTCTACGTGATCACCGCGTTCATCCTGGTGTACGCCGTCGAGGCGGCCGAGATGTCCAAGCAGACCGCGCTGAACGCGGTGCTGGTCGGTTCCGCGATCCACTTCTGCGCGGTTCCGGCCTGGGGCGCGCTCTCCGACCGCTGGGGCCGGCGCCCGGTCTACATGCTCGGCGCGGCCGGCATCGGCCTGTGGGTGTTCCCGTTCTTCTGGCTGATCGACAAGGGCGGCTTCCTCTCCCTGCTGACCGCGGTGACGGTGGGTCTGGTCCTGCACGGCGCCATGTACGCCCCGCAGGCGGCGTTCTTCTCCGAGCTGTTCTCGACCCGGGTTCGCTACTCCGGCGCCTCGATCGGTGCCCAGTTCGCCTCGGTGGCGGCGGGTGCTCCGGCGCCGCTGATCGCGACCGCGCTGCTGTCGAGCTACGGCACCTCCACCCCGATCTCCCTGTACGTGATCGCGGCGGCGGTCGTCACGCTGATCGCGGTGGCCGTGGCCAAGGAGACCCGCGACCGGGACCTGAACGACATCGACGGCACCGGCTCCGCGGACTCCCCGGCCGCGCCCGCCGAGGCCGCGAGGAGCGGGCAGACGGTCTGAGCCGGCGGTGGCCGGCACGTGCGGGGCGGGGCGGAGTTCACCGGCCCGCCCCGCACGGTGAAAGCCCCGCACGCCGGACGAGAGGCCCCGCACACCAGGTGTGCGGGGCCTTCCGCGCGCGCCGCGGCGGCGGTCAGCCGCGGGGCGGCGAGGCCAGGCGCTGCAGGCGCAGGGCGAGCTGGATCTCCAGGGCCCGGTCGGGGCGCTGCCAGTCCTCGCCGAGCAGGCGGCCCACCCGCTCCAGCCGTTGCGCCACCGTGTTGACGTGGACGTGGAGCGCGTCCTTGGTGCGGGCGGGGCTCATCCCGCAGGCGAAGTAGGCGTCGAGCGTGCGCACCAGGTCGGTGCCGCGCCGTTCGTCGTAGGCGACGACCTCTCCGATGGTGCGGCCGACGAAGCCGGAGATGTCCCGGTCCCCCGCGAGGAGCAGCCCGACGAAGCCGAAGTCCTCGGCCGCCGCGCCGTCACCCGCCCGCCCGAGGAGGCGGAGGGCGTCCAGGCAGCGCCGGGCCTCCTGGTAGGCGACGGCCACCTGGTCGGGTCCCGACGACAGCACCTCCTGCGGCGCGGACGCCCCGACGGTGACCGCGTCGTGCACGGCGGTGCTGAGCCTGCGCGCGACGTCGCGGGCCAGGTCGGTGGCGCTGCCGCCGGGCGGCAGCGGGAGCAGCAGCACCGTGCCGCCGTCGCGGGCCGCGGCCAGGCCGTGGCGGGTGGAGGCCAGGTGGGAGGCGGCGGACCACAGCCGGCGGCGGGCCTCCGCCTCGGCGTCGCCGCCGGGCGCGGTGGCGTCCAGGCGTGCGGCGAGCACCACGTGGGTGACGTCGAGGTCGGCGTGCAGGCGGGCGGCGCGCATCCGCAGCAGCCGGGGGTCGTGGTCGCGGGCGTCGAGGAGGTCGTCGAGGAGTTCGCCGCGGACCCGCTGTTCGGCCTCGGCGGCGGAGCGGCGGGCGAGCAGCAGCAGGGAGGTGACCATGGCGGCCCGCTCCAGGGTGCGCTGGTCGACGGGATCGAGGACGGGGTGGCCGCGCAGCACCAGGGCGCCGAGGAGTTCGCCGCTCGCGGTGACGGCGGCGATCCAGTCGTCGCCGTGCGGCACGGCGTGGCCCCCTGCGCGGGACGCCTCCAGCGCCTCGGCGGGGACGGCGGTGATGTCGGCGAAGGACACGGAGCCGTCGAGGACCTCCGACACGGCGGCGGCGACGTCGTGCACCTGGCCGCCGCGGAGCACCAGTTCGGCGAGGCGGTCGTGGACCCCCGAGGCGCGTTCGATGACGGCGCTGCGGTCCCGGATGATCTCGTTGGCCCGCTCCAGTCCGGCGACGGCCGAGCGGGTCTCGGCGAGCAGGTTGGCGGTGTCGATGGCTGCCGCGGCGAGGGCGGCGAAGCTGCTGAGCAGGGCGATCTGGCCGCGTTCGAAGACGCGGGCACGGCGGTCCGCGGCGAACAGCACGCCGATGACGTGGTCGCCGAGCATCAGCGGGACGCCGAGGATGGCGACCAGTCCCTCGTCGTGGACGCCTGCGTCGATGGTGCCGGTGTGCAGGAACCGCTCGTCCTTGAAGTAGTCCTGGGTGACGTACGGGCGGGCGGTCTGGGCGACCAGGCCGCCGAGTCCTTCGCCCATGCCGAGGCGCAGCTGCTGGAACCGGGCGGCGACCGAGCCCTCGGTGACCCGCATGTAGGTGTCGCCACGGCCCGGATCGTTGAGGGAAAGGTAGGCGACGTCGGTTCCGAGGAGGGAACGGGCGCGCTGGACTATGGCCCGCAGCACGGCGTCGAGGTCGCGGGGGCCGGCCAGGTCGTGGGCGGTGGCGAAGAGGGCGGAGAGCTCCTCCTCGCGGCGGCGCCTGCCCTCGAGCTCGGAGCGGACCCGCAGGGCGAGGTCCCTGGCCCGGCGCAGCGCCGCGACCTCGGCCGCGGGCCGCCCCTCGGCGCGGGCCACCAGCACGGGGCGGTCGTAGGCGTCGGCGGAGGCGCCGCGGGCCAGGAGTTCCAGGTAGGGGGTCTCCGCCCCGGCCGCGGCCTCCGCCGCGCCGCCGGAGGCGGGACCCGCGCCGGAGGCGGGGGTGGCACCGGAGGCGGGGGCGGCACCGGGTGCGGCGGCGGTCGCCGCCCCGGCACCGGGCGTGGTCTGCGATCCGGGGGTGGTCCCGGCACCGGGCGTGACCTGCGTGCCGGGAGGGCCCCCTGCTCCGGGCCTGCCGGCCGGCGGAGCGACGGCGGGTCCGTCGGCCGGGCGTGGAGCGGTCGGTTCCGCGGACGGCCGGGCCGTCGGCAGAGGCACGCCCTGCGGGTGATCGTGGGACATGGGCACAGGATTCACCATGGCCGGGGCCCCGGGACACCCCTGTGGACGACGGCCGCTCGGGCGCGGGACGGCGGGCGGCCCCGCGCCCCGCGCGGAAGGTCAGTGCGCGGTCCAGCCGCCGTCCATCACGTAGGAGGACCCGGTGACCGTGGCGGCGGCCGGGCCGCAGAGGAAGGCCACCGCCTCGGCGACCTCGGCCGGCTCGATCAGCCGCTTGACGGCGGTGTCGCGCAGCAGGATCTCGGAGACCACCCGGTCCTCGGGGATGCCGTGCACGGCCGCCTGGTCGGTGATCTGCTTCTCGACCAGTGGTGTGCGCACATAGCCGGGGTTCACACAGTTGGAGGTGACGCCGTGGGGCGCGCCTTCCAGCGCGACCGTCTTGGAAAGGCCCTCCAGCCCGTGTTTGGCGGACACATAGGCCGACTTGAAGGCAGAGGCGCGCAGCCCATGGACGGACGACACATTGACGATGCGTCCCCAGCCCTGCTCGTACATGTGCGGCAGGGCGCCGCGGATCAGCCGGAACGGCGCCTCCAGCATCACCGTGAGCACGGTGTGGAAGACGTCCGGCGGGAACTCGTGCACCGGCCGCACCAACTGGATCCCGGCGTTGTTGACCAGCACGTCGGCACCCGCGGCGGCCCGCTCCGCGGCGTCCAGGTCGGTGAGGTCGAGGACCTGGGGCACCACGGCGCCCCTGAGTCCGGCCGCCTGCCCGGTCAGCTCGGCAAGGCCGCCTTCGTCGCGGTCCACCGCCCGCACCGTGGCGCCCGCGGCGGCCAGCCGCAGCGTGCAGGCGCGCCCGATGCCGCCGGCGGCGCCGGTGACCAGGGCGGTGCGTCCGGAGAGGTCGAGCGGGGACGGCTCGAGGGGGGTCTCGAGGCCCCCGGCAGTGCTGGGCTGCTCGGTCATGGTCCGACCCTAGGCAGCGGCCCCCACCCACCCCATGTGGTCAGCGCCCATACTTCTAGGTCAGCTCATGGGGTCGAACCATGTGGGGGCGTCCGACAGTGCTTGCTTGATCCGCGTCAGCCCGAACTCGTCGAGCTCCGGCAGGGCGTCCACCGGGAACCAGGCCACGTCCAGGGACTCGTCGTCGTTCACCCGGGCCTCGCCGCCGACGGCGCGGCAGCGGAAGGTGATGTCCATGTACTGGCAGACGTCGCCGTTCCCGTACGTCACCGGCCGGAGGGCCTGCACGCTCAGCACCCGCTCCGGGACGCACATGACGGCCGTCTCCTCGAAGACCTCGCGCACCGCGCAGGCGGCGGGCTCCTCCCCCGGCTCGGGGATGCCGCCGATCACCGCCCAGCGACCGGTGTCGGCCCGCCGGTTGAGCAGGACGCGGTGCCGGTCGTCGAGGACGATCGCGGTGACGCCGGGCAGCCACAGCAGCTGGTGCCCGGCGGAGGCGCGGAGCGTGCGGATGAAGTCCGGGGTTGCCATGGTTCGACCCTATCGGTCCGCCCCGGTGCGCCCGGCCCGGACGGTCCGGGCGACCGCCCAGGCCCCGCCCGCGACGCCCAGCAGCACCAGGGTCCACTCGGGCAGCGTCCCCAGCGTCGTGGCCGGGGTGCTGGAGGAACGCAGGGGCACCGTTCCCACCAGGGTCCCGGGGACGAACATGCCGGTGCGCGCGGTCACCCGGCCGTCGGGCAGGATGATCGCGCTGACCCCGCTGGTCACCGGCACGGTCACGGTCCGCCCGTGTTCGACCGCCCGCACCCGGGACATGGCGAGCTGCTGGTAGGTCATCTCGCTGCGCCCGAAGGTGGCGTTGTTGCTGGGCACCGAGAGCATCTGCGCACCGGCCCGCACGGTGTCGCGCACCGCCCAGTCGAAGGCGGCCTCGTAGCAGGTGACCAGCCCGACGCCGGTGCCGTTCATGGCGAAGACGCCCGGGGTGGTGCCGCGGCTGAAGTCCCGGCGGACCATGCTCGTCCAGGTCTCGTTGACGGCGCCGATCAGGGGGCGCAGCGGCAGGTACTCGCCGAACGGCTGCGTCTGCCGCTTGTCGTAGGTGTCGACCGGGCCCTTCTCCGGGTCCCAGAGGATCTGCTCGTTGTAGACCTTGCCGTCCCGCTCCACCACGCCGCCCACGGCGATGGGTGCGTCCACGGCCTTGGCCGCGCGGTCGATGACCTCGGCGGCGTCGGCGTTGGTGAAGGGGTCGATGTCGGAGGAGTTCTCCGGCCAGAGCACCAGGTCCGGCCGCTCGGCCTCGCCGGCCGCGATGCGCTCGGCCAGCCGCTCGGTCTCCCGGACGTGGTGGTCGAGCACCGCGCGCCGCTGGGCGTTGAAGTCGAGGCCCAGCCGGGGGACGTTGCCCTGGATCACGGCGACGGTGGCCGTGCCGTCCTCCGCGTCCGCGTCCACCACGGCCCGCGCGCCGAGCGCGGCGCCGAACGGCGCGAGCAGGCTCAGCAGCGCGGCGGCCGCGGCCCCGCGGCGCACCACGCGGGTCCGGCGGGCCGAGCGGGCCTGCCGGACGGCCTCGCACAGTCCGAAGCCGCTCAGCACCACCGCGAAGCCGAGCAGCGGGGTGCCGCCGAGCGCGGCGAGCGGCAGGAGGACGCCGTCGGCCTGGCCGAAGGCCACCTTGCCCCAGGGGAAGCCGCCGAACGGGAACCGGGCACGGGCCGCCTCGCCGGCCGTCCAGACCGCGGCGGCCCACAGCGGCCAGGCGGGCAGCCGGGAGACCGCGGCGATGCCCGCCGCGGTGAGCGCGAGGAACACCGCCTCCACGGCCACCAGCGCCAGCCACGGTCCGGGCCCGACCTCGATGCCGGTCCACACCAGCAGCGGCAGCAGGTAGCCGAGGGCGAAGAGGTAACCGAGGCCGAAGGCCGGCTTCCACCGGCGGCCGCGCAGCGCCCGGCCGAGGACGGCGAAGGCGGGAAGGGCCAGCCACCAC
>NZ_LWCC02000005.1:4254553-4288529 GCF_001642695.1 Streptomyces chilikensis | reverse complement strand
CGGCGGGGCCGGGGCGCCGGGCGCGTCAGTCCGCCGGCCGCCACCGTCGTGCCCGGCCCCGCGGGATCACCGCGGCGGCCGCCGCCACCAGCAGGACCAGCCCGCCGCCGACCGACGCGACCACCACGGCACGGGTGCGGGGGGTCCGCGAGGGCTCCGCGGGCAGTTCGGCGGCGGGCGGCCGCGGCACCGTGCCGGCGGTGTCGCTCAGGACGGCGGTGAGGGCGGCGTAGGCGTCCAGGCGCGGGGGAGAGGCCGGGTACGCCGTGTCGGTCAGCCGGCGCGACACCTCGGCCGCGCTCAGGCCGGGGTGGCGGGCCCGTACGAGTGCCGCCGCGCCGGCCACGTGCGCGGCCGCCAGGGAGGACCCGGACCCCAGGTAGTGCCCGGTGCCCTCCGGCCCGTTGCCGACCACCGCGACGCCGGGGGCCGCGAGGTCCGCCGACAGGGCGGTGGGCGCCCCGGTGGGCCGGCCGCCACCGGAGCCGTAGTCCATCACGGCCAGGACGCCCGGTGCCGAGGCCGGCCAGTACCAGTGCGGGGCGGCCTCCTCGTCCGCGTCCCTCGGCAGGGCGTCCGGGGCGAACGGGGCGACCACCAGGGCGTCGCGGCCGGTGGCGTACTCCACCGCGTCGGTCAGTTCCTCCTTGCCGGCCGGCAGCGCCCGCGCGACGTAGATGACCTTCGCGCCGGCCCCGGCGGCCGTCCTGATGCCGGCGGCGAGCAGGGCGGGGGTGGTCGCGCCGCGCTCCCGGGTGGCCCGCACCGCGAGGATCCTGGCCGCGGGGGCCACGCCCACGGCGCCCACGCCCTCGGCCGGGGCCGCGGCGATCAGCCCGGCGGCGAAGCTGCCGTGCCCGACGCAGTCGCCGCCCCCGCCCCCGGCCGTCTCCACCCGGCCGGACAGGGCCGGGATCGAGGTGCCGACACCGGTGTCCACCACCGCCACGGTCACCCCGGCCCCCCGGGACTGCTGCCACGCGCGGGACAGACCGAGGGCACGGGTGGTCCACGGCTCGCTCCTCGCGGTCCGGCCGGACGCCTCGGCGCACGCCTCGTCCGGGGCCAGTTCCGTACGGACGACCGGCAGCTCCACCGGGCCGGGGTCGGCCGCGGCGGGTGTCGCACCGGCGGCGAGCAGGGGTACGGCGGCCAGCAGGGCGGCCGCGGCCGCACGCCCGGAGGTGGGGTCGCGTCGCATGGCGGGCATCCTATGGTGTCCCAGGGAGAGGTACCGACGGTCCCCACGGTGCGGAACATCCAGGTGAACAAGCGTGAACTACCCATACCCGCCTGGAAGATGCCCGTCCCTCTCACGTAGCCTGCATCCGGCGCGTCCCGCCGTCCCACAGGGCCGACCGCGGCGCCGGAACGAGGAGGATCAAGCTTGTCACGGCAGTTGCTCACCGTCTGCCCGGATCAGCCGGATAGTTTCGGGACCATCGGTGAAGCCCTGGCTCAGGCGCGCAGCGGCGCGGTCGTCCGGGTCAAGCCCGGCCGCTACCCGGAGAACCTGACCGTCCGCACCCGGGTGACGATCGTCGCCGAGGGCGAGCGCGGCAGCGTCGAGATCTGCCCCCGCAGGGGCAGCGCGATCGTCCTGGTCGCCGACGCGGTCATGCTCACCGACCTGACGCTGCGCGGCGGTTCCGAGGACGTGCCGGTCGTCGACGCGGCACGCGGCCAGGTCGCCATGGACGGCTGCACCGTCGTCGGCTCCGGCTGGACCGCCCTGCTGGCCCGCGAGTCGGGCTCCCTGGCCATGAGGGACTGCCGGGTCAGCAACCCGGTCGGCGCCGGCGTCGTGGACACCACGGACACCGGCAGCGTCATCGCCGACTGCGTGCTCGAGAACCTGGGCACCACCGCCGTCGTGATCAGCGACAGCGGCCGCACCACCGTGCGGGACTGCCGCATCCGCGACGCCCGCGGCAACGGCGTGCTCGCCAACGGCGAGGCCCGGGGCGTCGTCGAGGACTGCGACATCTCCGGCACGGAGAAGCCCGCCCTCGCCCTGGAGGGCAGCAGCAGCACCCGGGTGCAGCGCGTGCGCGTCCACGACGCGGCCGTCGGCGTCTACGTCACCAGCGACTCGCGTCCGGTGGTCGAGCACGTGACGGTCTCCGACACCTCCGGCCCCGGCTTCGTGGTGGCGACCGGCGCCGACCCGGAGGTGCTGCGCTGCCGCACCTCACGCACCAAGGGCAACGGACTGGCCGTCACCGAGCGCTCCCGCGGCACCTTCCGGGAGTGCGAGTTCGACACCGCGGGCGGACCGGCGATCCGCGTGATCGGCAGCAGCACGCCCACCCTGACCGACACCACGGTGCGCGACTGCGCGGACGCCAAGGGCGCCGTGGTGCTGGAGGAGGACTCGGCCGCCGAGTTCGACCGGCTGGAGATAGCCGACGCGGCCGGCACCGCCGTCCTCATCCGGGGCGGCGGCAACCCGCTGGTCCGCCGCGCCCGGATCACCGCGCCCGGCGGGTGCGGCGTGGAGGTCGTGGACGACGGCCGCGGCCGGCTGGAGAACTGCGAGATCGTGGACGCCGGGGCGGACGGCGTGCGGGTCGCCGGCGGCGGCAACCCGCACCTGCGGGACACCACCGTGCGCGGCGCGGCCGACGCCGGCATCCGGATCGGCGCCGACGGCCGGGGGACGGTCCGCGACGGCCGGGTGCACGGCTCGGGCGCCTCCGGCGTCGCCGTGGACAAGGGCGGCGAACTCTCCGTGCTGCGCACCGAGGTCAGCGACGCGGGGGCGCACGGCGTGATGGCCGTCGACGGGGCCCGGCTGTCCCTCGACGCCTGCACGGTCACGGGCAGCCTCGGCGACGGCATCCGCATCGACAGCACCGAGCCGGTCACCGTGGCGGGCTGTGCCGTACGGGAGAACCGGGGCGCCGGACTGAAGCAGACCCGCGCCGGTGACCGGTGCACCGTGGAGGACCTGACCAGCGCGGGCAACGGCGCCCCCGACGTGTGGGGCGCCGAGGTCCCCGGCGCCGCGCCGGCGGGCGACGCGGGCGGCAGGGGCCGCGCCGCGAAGGCGGCTCCGTCCGGTCCGCTGGAGGAGCTGGAGTCACTGATCGGCCTGGCCGACGTCAAGCACCAGGTCCGCACCCTGGTCAACCTCAACCAGCTGGCGCAGCGCCGCGCCCGGCTCGGTATGCCGGTGCCGCCGATGAGCCGCCACCTGGTCTTCTCCGGTCCGCCCGGCACCGGCAAGACCACCGTCGCCCGCCTGTACGGCGGCATCCTCACCGACCTGGGCGTGCTGCGCTCGGGGCACCTGGTCGAGGTGTCCCGGGCCGACCTCGTCGCCCAGGTCATCGGCGGTACGGCGATCAAGACGACCGAGGCGTTCAACGAGGCGCTCGGCGGCGTGCTGTTCCTGGACGAGGCGTACACGCTGCTCTCGGACGGCAAGGGCAGCGGCGCCGACTTCGGCCGCGAGGCGATCGACACCCTGCTGAAGCTGATGGAGGACCACCGCGACGACGTCGTGGTGATCGCCGCCGGCTACACCGACGAGATGGCCGACTTCCTCAACTCCAACCCGGGCCTGGCCTCGCGCTTCACCCGCACCATCGAGTTCGCCAACTACTCGGTGGAGGAGCTCGTCACGATCACCGAGCGGATGTGCGAGGCCCACCACTACGTGCTGGACCCGCGCACGCTGGACGCGCTCGCCCGGCACTACGGACAGATGGAGCGGGGCGCCACGTTCGGCAACGGCCGCGCCGCGCGCAGGGTGTTCGAGGAGATGGTGGACCGGCAGGCGTTCCGGCTCGGTTCGATGGCGGACCCGGCCGAGGCGGACCTGTCGCTGTTGCTGCCCGAGGACGTCGGCACCGACGCGGGCGCCGCCGCGCAGGAGACCACCAGCTCCGAGGAACTGCTCGCCAAGCTCGAGGCCATGGTCGGCCTCGGCGCGGTCAAGCGCGAGGTGACCGACCTGGTGAACCTCCTGGCCACGACCCGTCAGCGGCGCGCGGCCGGGCTGCCCACGCCGAAGATCAGTCAGCACCTGGTCTTCTCCGGCCCGCCCGGCACCGGCAAGACCACCGTCGCCCGCCTGTACGCGGAGCTGCTGCACTCCCTGGGGGTGCTGCCCAAGGGCCAGCTCGTGGAGGTGGCCCGCGCGGACCTCGTCGGCCGGTACGTCGGCCACACCGCGCAGATCACCAAGGAGGTCTTCGAACGGGCGCTGGGCGGCGTGCTGTTCATCGACGAGGCGTACACCCTCACCCCCGAGGGCGCGACGAGCGACTTCGGCCGTGAGGCGGTGGAGACGCTGTTGAAGCTGATGGAGGACCACCGGGACGAGATCGTCGTCATCGCGGCCGGCTACACCGCCGAGATGCAGCGGTTCCTGGACTCCAACCCCGGCCTGTCCTCGCGGTTCACCCGCACCGTGGAGTTCGAGAACTACACCACCGAGGAACTCGTCGAGATCATCACCACGCAGGCCGCGGACTCCGGCTACGACTGCCCGCCGGAGACCGTGGCGGCGCTCGGCCGGTACGTGGCGGCGATCCCGCGGGACCGCAACTTCGGCAACGCCCGCACCGGGCGGCGGCTGGTGGAGGCGATGATGACACGGCAGGCCCGGCGGATCGGCACGCTGGCCGCGCCCGGCCTGGACGACCTGCGGCTGCTGCGGCCCGACGACATCCCCGTGGAGGACCCCGCCGGGGCGCCGCGCTGAGGCGCGCGCGCCGGTCCTCCCTGGCGGCCCGCGGCGTGGGCGCCGGACGGCGAACCGGACGGTCCCGCCGACCCCGGTGGGACGGGTGCGGTGGCGGCGCCGCGCGTTGCCCGCGCGCGGTCGCGGTCACCGGTCGCCGATCACCGCGAAGGCGAAGAGGAGCCGCCGGTCGAGCCAGTCGGCCCGCACGCGGAACTTCCAGGAACCCCGGGAGGTCGCGACCGTCCGGAAGCCGGTCCGCCACACGAGGACGCGAGGACCCTCGTCGTCCAGGTCGGCCTCGCCCTCGCCCAGCGCGAAGGAGAGCACCACCAGGACCACGCCCCAGAACCCGCCGAGCAGTCTCCACAGCAGCCGCAGCGGATTCGCGGTCAGCCACTCGGTGCGAGCGGTGACCACCGGCCTGCCGGGCTGTTCGAAGCGCCAGGAGCGCGGGTACAGCAGGAACCTGCCCGGCACTCTGCGGATCGTCCCGATCTCCCGGCCCCGGGCGTCCCGGACCGTCCAGCGGTGCTCGCGGCCGGTCCGCACCGGAAGGTCGAGCGAGCAGATCGGCCGCGTGAGACCGGGGTCCGCGCAGACGGCGCCCGCGGTGGGCCGGCCGGCCGCGTCCGGGACCGCCGGAACGCGGACGAACGCGCAGGGCGGGAAGAGGCTGCCGCGCCCGCGGCCCTGCCGCACCCGGAGCGCGAGCGGACCCCTGACCGGTCGCCCGCGCCATCCGGGTGCCGGGCGCTCCTCGGTGCCGAGCCGGAACCTCCGCACCCGCTCCCACGGAACCGGAGCGAGCGGGGCACTGCCCGCGGCCCCGGCCGCCACTGCCGTGACCTCGCCGTTCGTTCCCGTGACCGTCATGACACCTCCTCGGTGTTCGACCCGGTCACAGGGACGTCCCGGCCGCCCGGTCCGGTTTCAGCCGAACGGCTCCGACTGCCGGAAGACCCGGATCTTCGACTGGCCGTGCGGCAGGAGCTCCCAGTCGTCCATGAAGTCCGCCTTCAGGCCGTGCTTCTCCGCGAGGGCCAGCAGGGTCTCCGTGCGGTAGTAGAAGTCCTCCCGCAGGACGTGGTGCTCCTTGCCCTCCGTGCGGTCGAAGGTGAAGTCGAACCAGCCGCCGGGGGCGAGCACCCTGCCGACGTGGGACAGGCACTCCTCGATGACCTGCAGCGGGGAGTGCGAGAAGACGCTGTGCGCGTGCACCACGTCGAAGTACGCGTCCGGCAGGAAGCGCAGCGAGAGGTCGCGGACCGGGGTGAGGGCCGGCAGCCGGTCCCGCAGGTCCATCCGCACGATCGTCTCCTGCGCGGCGAACAGGATGTCGGGCGAGATGTCGATGCCGTAGTAGTGGCCGGGATCGAGGTACCGGACGAAACGCCAGCCGCCCCGCAGGTTGCCGCAGCCGATGTCGAGCATCCGGTGCTCCGGGCGCAGCCCGTGACCGACGAGGTAGTCGAACTGCATGGCTCCCAGCGCCATCCAGCGCTCCCGGCTGCCGCTGCCCACCGCCGCGTCGGGGTCGGCCCGGGTGTCGGACCGCATGACGGCGCGGTAGTAGGACACGTGGTCCGGTGACGTGCTGCGCAGCCACAGGTCGCGGGCGGCACGGGAGAGGTGGCGCGGGACCCGGTCGGGATGCCGCAACGCGTAGTTGATGCGGTGGCCGAGGGCGGCACGGTTGACGCTGAGCTTCTTCGTCGGCATGGCCCCTCTCTACCGGGCGTACCGGCGGCCCGCGCCACCCCCCACGCCCGATTCGCCCGATCGGCCGCCGCCCCTCGCCGGGACGGCGGCCCGGGGCGCCGGTGCCCGGAACCCCGGAACCCCGGAACCCCGGGGCCCCGGGCACCGGTACCTCAGACGTCCTGTCCGCCGGTCCGTCCCGCCTGCTGCACGACCTCGAACGACCACAGCGTGGACCCGCTCGCGGCCGGCTTCGGCCGCTCGCCGCCCTCGCCCTGGCCGCCCCCCTGGTGGGCGGCCTTCATCGGGCCCTCCATCCAGGCCTGGAACGACTCCTCGTCACGCCAGCGGGTGTAGACGAGGTAGTTGTCGGTGCCCTCGACGGGACGGAGCAGTTCGAACCACTCGAACCCGTCGGAGTTCTCCACGGCGTGCGCCCGGGAGGCGAAGCGCTTCTCCAGCACCTCCCGCTGCTCGCCCGGCACGTTGAGTACGTTGATCTTCACGACGCTCATGCCCTCATCCTGCCGCACCGCCCCGGGAGTTCCGCAACCGGCTCGCGTGCGGCCGCCGAGCGGCCCCTCCGCGCGGGTCCGGCGCGCACCGCTTCGGCCGCCACCGCCTCACGGCGCGGCTCACCGGGCGGGGCCCGGACGCCCTTTCGCTCCTCGTGCGAGGAGGCTCGCGGACGGCCGCCGTTTCGGGCAAGGTGGGTTCCGGGGACGGAGGCCGCGGCGGGCGCGCCGGCCGGCCCCCGCGGCGGGAGGGCACATGGCCGAGCCGGTCAGCGGCTGGATATGGAGCCACAACCTGCTGCCCTTCCTCCAGTTGCTCTCCCACTACGCCGGCTACGCCTTCGACGGCACGGACTGGGTGACCGTCGAGGCGGGCACCGAGGACACCGACGACGGACGCGCGGACGGCTGGTACTCCTACCCGTTGGCCGGCACCCGTGCCGAGCTGGAGGTCACGCTCGCCCGCGCCCGGGGGACCGACGTGCTGATGGTCACCGTCACCGGACTTCCCGACGGCGAACTCCGGCTGCGCGCCGACACGTTGGTCTCCGCCTTCGCGAGCGTGTGACCGGCCGGCGGCGTATCCTCCCCGGATGCTGACGACGAGTGGGCCGACCGACGCCCAGGTGGCCGTCGCCGCCGCGCGGGCGGGGGCCTCGGTGGTGCGCGACATGTACGGCGGCACGCCGGAACGCTTCGACAAGGGAGCCGGGGACTTCGCCACCGCGGCGGACCTGGCCGCCGAGAAGGCCATTCTGGACGTGCTGCGGACCCTGCGCCCCGACGACCCGGTGACCGGTGAGGAGAGCGGCGCCACCGGGGAGGCGCAGGCCGCGCGCCGGTGGCTCGTCGACCCCCTCTGCGGCACCCTCAACTACGCGGCGCACACCATGCTCGTCGGCGTGAACGTCGCGCTGCGCGACGGCGGACGGGTGGTCGCGGCCGCCACGGCGGACCCCTTCACCGGCGAGGTGTACCGGACCGGCGCCGGCCGCGCCCGGCTCCTCGCCCGCGACGGCACGGAGAGCGATGTGACGCCCTCGTCCCGCTCCCGCCTGGTCGACCTCAACCTCGACCCGCCGTTCCCCAACGCCCCCGGTTTCCTGGCCGCCCGCCTGCTCACCGACCCGGCGTTCACCGCCCGCTTCCGGCCCCGCGTCGTCTCCACCACCCTGGCCGTCGCCTGGGTCGCCGCGGGCCGCCGGGCCGCGTACGTCACCGACGGCGACCTGCGCGACAGCGTGCACTTCTCCGCCGGGATCGCCCTCTGCGAAGCCGCCGGCTGCGTGGTCACCGGACTCGACGGCCTGCCCCCGTACACCGGCGCCAACGGCCTGGTCGCCGCGGCCGACCACGAGACCCACGCGGCACTGCTGGCCATGGCACGGGCGCAGGCCGAAGGCTGACGGCGCGCGCCTCAGGCGGCCCCGAAGGCGGTGAACGCCCACCCGGTGGCCTGGTGCACCGCGTCACCCGGAAGGGCCGCGCGGGCGTCGCGCAGCGCCTCGGCCAGCGACAGCCCGCAGGCCAGCCCCTTGTGCAGCGCCAGCATCAGCGGAACCACCGCCGCGTCGTTCACCGGGGCGCTGCTCGCCACCACGCCCGCCGTGCCCAGCGGCAGCAACGCCGTCACCAGGCCCAGCAGTTCGTCCGCGCCGACCGGCGCCAGCCGCGCCGTGTCGCAGCTGGACAGGATGAGCCGGTACGGGCTGCGCTCCAGCCGCTCGAAGTCGTGCACGGTCAACGGCCCGTCGGCCAGCCGCAGCGACGAGAAGAGCGGGTTGTCGGCGCGGAACACGCCGTGCGCGGCGATGTGCGACAGCGACGCCCCGTCCAGCGCGCGCAGCACCGCCCCGGCCCGCGCCCCGTCCCCCTCCAGCAGGGTCAGCCGCCCGTACAGGTCGGTCAGTTCCGGCACCTCGGCGCCGCCCGTCGCCAGCCCGGGCCCGCGCACCAGGACGTGCCGGCCCGTCGGCGGCGGCGCGGTCTCCCGCGCGCGCAGCCAGGTCCCCGCGGACGGGGAGACGCTCACCACCCGCTCCCGCAACGACGGCAGCAGCGCCCACGGCACCCGGTGCAGCCTCCCCGGCGGCACCACCACGACCGGCCCCGGGCCGAGCTCCGCGGCCGCCTCCCCGAGCAGCAGCTCCTCCAGCCGCCGCCCGGCGGCCTCCAGCAGCGGCAGCCGGGCCGCCCCACCGGGATGGGCCAGCCGCCGCAGCCCCGCCTGCACCAGCTCCGCCTCCGCCACCGCGCGCGACAGCCGCCCGCCCGCGAACCTCCGCACCCGGCCGCCGCCGCACAGCAGCACCCGGACCCGGTCGTCCAGCACCACCAGCTCCACCAGCTGTCCGCCGTCGCGCTCCAGCCGCTCCACCAGCGCCGCCGGGTCCAGCCGTCTGCCGTCGCCCGCGCCGCCGCCCCGCGCCCGCAGGGTCCGTGCCCGGATCTCCCGCTCCAGACGCCGCTGCTCCCGCTCCAGCGCGGGCACCGGGCGCCCGTCACGGCGCGCCTCCTCGGCGCGGGAGGCGATCTCCCGGAACGACGTCAGGTCCGCCAGCAGTCCCGGATCCTCGGGCGGCCGGGCGGCCGGCGCCGCGAGCGCGGCGGCCCGCCACCGCTCGCTCCACTCCAGCAGCCGCCGCGCACCGCCGGACGCCAGCGCCGCCTCCTGGGCCAGCGCCGCCAGCTCGGCGCCCTGCTCGGACACCCGGGCCCGCAACTCCGGCGCGCCCAGCGTGGTCCGGTGCTCGTCGAGCACGTCCAGTCCGCGCCGGCAGGCCTGGAGCACGCCCCGGCGCGAGCCGGCCGCCCGGGCCCGCAGCGCCTGCGCCACCCAGCCCGTCACCCGGGCCTGCGGCGGCGGCGCCCGCGGACCCGGCGCGGCGGACCCGCCCCGCGGGCGGCGGACCCACCTCGGCGGCCCCGTCGCGGCGGACGCCGTCGCGGTGGGCCGGCCCGCCGTGACGGCGGCGGGTCACCCCACCGGCTCTCCCGCCTCCAGGTACATCGCCGCGCCCCGTTCCCGCGCGCGCAGCGCCCACTGGAGCCGGCGGAACCGCACCGGCGGCATCAGTTCGGCGGCCTCCGCCTCGGTGACGAACCGCCAGCCGCGCAGTTCGGGACCGGGCAGCAGCACGCGGGCGGCGTCGTCGCCGCGCAGCCGTCCGCCGTCGAACAGGAACCGCAGTCCGCCGTATCCCGGGGGCCGCGGCGACTCCCAGTCGACCACCAGCAGCCGCGGTTCCTCCCCCAGGCGCAGCCCGGTCTCCTCGGCCACCTCCCGCACCCCCGCCCGCGCGGGCGCCTCGCCCCGTTCGACCACCCCGCCGGGGAACTCCCACCCCGGCTTGTAGGTGGGGTCGACCAGCAGGAAGCGGTCCTGCTGGTCGAAGAGCAGGACCCCGGAGGCCACCGTCTCGGCGCTCGGCTCGGGGGTCTGCACGATGTCGCAGACGGCGGCCTCCCCACTGCCCACCGCCCGCGCTATCCGGGCCGCGGTCTGCTGGGGGGTGAGCGGGCCGTTGTCCACGGGATGGGCGTCGGCGGCCAGCCAGGAGCCGAGCGCGGCCAGGTAGGGCTCGATGTGGTCCTGGCGCCACCGGCGTACACGCCGCTGTGCGTCGGGCAGTGCGTCCGGTGCCTCCGCGTCCGCTATCCGCTGACGGAGAATCGTTTCCGCCGGAGTGAGCACCACATGGCGGACGGTGATCCGGCGCGCGGCGAGAGCGCCGAAGATCTCGTCGCGGTACTCCTGGCGCAGCAGGGTCATGGGAACGACCAGGGTGCCGCCCAGCTCCGAGAGCATCGCGGCCGCGGTGTCCACCACCAGCCGCCGCCAGATCGGCAGGTCCTGGTAATCGTCGATCCCGGCGAGGTGCTTGGGTGGCAGCATGCGGGTGAGCGCGCCGCCGACCACCTCGGGATCGAAGAGCGCGCTGTCGGGCATCAGGTCCAGCAGCTCTCTCGCGGTGCTGGACTTGCCCGCGCCGAACGCGCCGTTGATCCAGACGATCACTGTTCCCCCTCTTCTCCGGATCCTCGTCCTCTCCGGACGACTGTGACGTGCCCGCCCCATGCTGCATCGGAAACCAGCCGCAGATGAGGGGGCAACGGGGGAGCACGGAGGGATCACGGTGGCGGCGGGCGGGCCCGTGGCCCGCACCGCCGCACCACGGGGAGGCGTCAGACCGCGGGCCACAGGCCCGCGTCGGGGGCCGGCAGCGTCTCGAGGGCCTCCAGGGCCCGCAGGGTCTCCAGTCCTTCGAGGTACGCGGCTCCCTCGTGAAAGGTGGTGTCGGCGGACGGTCCGAAGACCTCGTGGCGGGCGATGCCGTCGTCGCCGGTGAGCTCCTCCACCGTGCCGCGCACGTCCTCGACGGGGCGTTCGGCCTCCTCGCCCTCCGCGTGGGAGGGCGAGACCGCCGCGAGGACGCACCCGGCGGCGAAGGAGGCGATGGCGAGCATGCTGCGCTTCTTCATGCCGCTACAACAGCGCAGCGGGTTCGCCGGTCACCGCGACACGCCCGGAGGACGGCAACTCGGTCGGAACCGGTCGCCACGGGTCAAGCGAAGGCATCCGAAAACGACATCGGGTGACGCATCCCGCACCGGGCGGCCGGGCCGGCGCCCCCGCCGGTCACGCCGATGCCGCCGGTCACGCCTCCAGCCGTCCCAGCGCCGCCGCCGCCGCGCCGATCAGGCCGGCGTCCGGGCCGGTCAGGGCCGGCACGACGCGCAGACCGCGGGTGAAGGACAGCGTCGCGTACTGCGGCAGCGCCTCCCGCAGCGGGGCGAACAGGACCTCGCCCGCCCCGGCCACTCCCCCGCCGATCACCGCGACCTCGATCTCGACCAGCGCGGCCACCGCGGCGATCGAGGCGGCCAGGGCCCGTCCGGCGCGGGCGAAGGAGGCCACCGCGGCCGGGTGGCCGGCCCGGGCGGCGGCGGCCACCGCGACGGCCGAGACGTCGGCGCCGGGGTCCGGGCGCCAGCCGTTCTCCAGCGCCCGCCGGGCTATCGCGGGTCCCCGCGCCAGGCCCTCGACGCACCCGCGGGCGCCGCAGGGACAGGGGTCGCCGTCGAGGTCGACACTGATGTGGCCGATGTGCCCGGCGTTGCCGGTGCTCCCCTGCCGGACCCGTCCGCCGAGCACCAGGCCGCCGCCCACGCCGGTGGACACCACCATGCACAGGGCGTCGGAGCTGCCGCGGGCCGCGCCCACCCAGTGCTCCGCGGCGGCGATCGCGGCTCCGTCGCCGATCAGTTCCACCGGCAGGCCGCCGACCCGTTCGCCGACCCGTTCGCGCAGCGGATAGCCGCGCCAGGCGGGGATGTTGACGGGCGAGACGGCTCCCGCCGCCCGGTCCACCGGGCCCGCGCTGCCGATGCCGACGCCCCGGACCTCCGCCCAGAGCGGCGAGGACCGGAGGTCGTCCAGCACCTCGGCGACCGCGGCCATCACGTTCCCGCCGTCCTCCGCCGCGGGAGTGGCCCGCCTGGCGCGCAGCCGGATCCGCCCCTCGTCGTCCACCAGCGCGCCCGCGATCTTGGTGCCGCCGATGTCCAGCGCGGCCACCAGGCCGGCCGGCGCGGGCGCGGTACCCGTCGACGTCATGTCCCCCCCTTGTTTTCCTGCCGTTTCCCTGCCTGACAACGATGTCCAGACTCTATGCTCGTCGCCGCACGCCGCGCATCCGCCCTCTACGGACAGGACCAGCACACCGTGACCCTGACCGAAGGCCGTCCGCCCGCCCCCCGCTACGGCAGCCGCCCCACCATGAAGGACGTGGCCGGCCGTGCGGGAGTGGGACTGAAGACGGTCTCCCGGGTGGTGAACGGGGAGCCCGGGGTCACCTTGGAGACCCGTCGCCGGGTGCAGGAGGCGATCGACGCCCTCGGGTTCCGGCGCAACGACAGCGCCCGGGTGCTCCGCAAGGGCCGCACCGCCACCGTGGGGCTGGTCCTGGAGGACCTGGCCGACCCGTTCTACGGTCCCCTGTCCCGGGCGGTGGAGGAGGTGGCGCGGGCCCACGACACCCTGCTGATCAACGGCTCCAGCGCCCACGACCCCTGCCGCGAGCGGGAGTTGGCGCTGGCCCTGTGCTCGCGGCGGGTGGACGGCCTGCTGGTGGTTCCGGCGGGCCCGGACCACCGCTACCTGGAGCCGGAGATGAACGCCGGGATCGCCACGGTGTTCGTGGACCGCCCGGCCCGCGGCATCGCGGCCGACACGGTGCTCTCCGACAACCACGGAGGGGCCCGGTCGGGGGTGGCGCACCTGATCGCCCACGGGCACCGCCGGATCGGCTACATCGGTGACCTCCCGCGGATCCACACGGCGGCGGAACGCCTGCGCGGTTACCGCACGGCGATGGAGGAGGCCGGGCTGCCGGTGCGGCCGGGCTGGGTGTCGCTCGGGAGCACCGCCCCGGAGCGGGTGCGGCGGGCGGCCGAGGAGATGCTGGGCGGGCCCGACCCGGTGACGGCCCTGCTGACCGGGAACAACCGGGTGACGGTGACGGTGGTCCGGGTGCTCGCCGAGCGGGAGCCGCACCGCCCCGTGGCCCTGGTGGGCTTCGACGACTTCGAACTGGCCGACCTGCTGCGGCCCGCGGTCACCGTGGTGGCGCAGGACGCGGCGGGGCTCGGCCGGGTGGCGGCGCGCCGGCTGTTCGACCGGCTGGAGCGGACGGACCTGCCCCCTGCCGTGGTGGAGCTGCCCACGCGTCTCGTGGTGCGGGGATCCGGGGAGCTGCCGCCGGCCGGCTGACGCCGGGTCAGCGGACCGATCCCGGCCGGGCGTACTCCTCGATCCGCCGGCGGGTCAGCCCGGTCCGTCGCGTCACCTCGGCCGGTTCGAGGGCCCCGCAGTCGAGGCCCCGCAGCAGGAAGGCGGCCAGCGCGCGGGCGGTGGCGGGCTCGTCGAGCACGTCGCCGGCGGTGCGGGCGGCGTAGCGGGCGAGACGGTCGGCGGCCCGGCCGAACCCCTCGAGGTGGAAGGCGAACACGGCGGCGTACCGGGTGGGCAGGTGGCCGGGGTGCATGTCCCAGCCCTGGTGGTAGGCGCGGGCCAGGGCCCGGCGGGTGAGCCGGTGGTGCAGCCGCCACGCGTCGTGCACCTGCTCGGTCCCGCCGACCGGGAGCACGTTGGTGGAGCCGTCGCTGACCCGGACGCCGGTGCCGGCCGCGGCCACCTGCATCACCGCCTTGGCGTGGTCGGCGGCGGGATGGTCGCTCGCCTGGTGGGCGGCGGAGACTCCGAGAGCGGCGCTGTAGTCGAAGGTGCCGTAGTGCAGGCCCGTGGCGCGGCCCTCGGCGGCGTGGACCATCCGGGCGACGGTGGCGGTGCCGTCCGCGGACAGGATCGCCTGGCTGGTCTCCACCTGGATCTCGAAGCCGAGCCGTCCGGGCTCCAGGCCGAGCGCCTTCTCGCACTCCTCCAGCAGCCGGACCATGGCGCTCACCTGCTCGGCGGAGGTCACCTTGGGCAGGGTGAGCAGCAGGCCGTCGGGGAGCGGGCCGTGTCCGAGCAGGGTGGTGAGGAAGATGTCGAGCGTGCGCACGCCGCGGCGGCGGACCGGCGCCTCCAGGCACTTCATCCGGATGCCGGCGTACGGCGGCGCGCAGCCGTTCCCGCGGGCCTCGGCGAGCAGGCGCGCGGCGCGCGCGGCGTGCTCGTCCTCCTCCGCGTCGGCGCGCGTTCCGTAGCCGTCCTCGAAGTCGATCCGGAGGTCCTCGACGGGTTCGCGTTCCAGTTTGGCGCGGACGCGGGTGTACACCGGCTCGGCGAGGTCCGCGGGCAGGCCGAGCACGGCGGCGAAGGCGCCGGCGTCGGGGGCGTGCCGGTCGAGTGCGGCGAGCGCCCGGTCGCCCCAGTCCCGGGGCGTGCCGGCGGTGAACTGGTCGGCGGGCACGTACACGGTGTGGACGGGCTGACGCGTGCCGGGGTCGCCGGGGTACCGGCGGGCCAGGTCGGCGTCGACGGGGGCGAGCAGCGCGTCCAGCCGGTCGTGGACCGCGCCGGGCAGGGAGGTCGGCACGGCCTGGCTCATGCGGGGCGCCCCTTTCGGCACGTCAACAGATCGTTGAACTGCGCGGGAGGTTACGGCCCGGCCGCGGACGGGGTCAACAGCGCCCGGCCGCACACGGCGAGGGGCCCGCTGCCGGAGAACCGGCCGCGGGCCCCTCGGGCCGCTGTGCGGGGATCAGCCCTTGCGGGCCTTGATCTCCTCGGTGAGCTGCGGGACGACCTGGAAGAGGTCGCCGACGACGCCGTAGTCGGCGAGCTCGAAGATCGGGGCCTCGGCGTCCTTGTTGACGGCCACGATCGTCTTCGAGGTCTGCATGCCGGCACGGTGCTGGATGGCGCCGGAGATGCCGTTGGCGATGTAGAGCTGCGGCGAGACCGACTTGCCGGTCTGGCCGACCTGGTTGGTGTGCGGGTACCAGCCGGCGTCGACGGCGGCACGGGACGCGCCCACCGCGGCGCCGAGCTCGTCGGCCAGCGCCTCGATGATCGCGAAGTTCTCCGCGCCGTTCACACCGCGGCCGCCGGAGACCACGATCGCGGCCTCGGTCAGCTCGGGGCGGCCGGTCGACTCACGCGGGGTGCGGGAGACGACCTTGGTGCCGGTGGCGAGGGCGGAGAAGCTCACCGAGAGCTCCTCGACCGCGCCGGCGGCCGGGGCGGCCTCGACCGGGGCCGAGTTGGGCTTGACCGTGATGACCGGGGTGCCCTTGGACACGACGGACTTGGTGGTGAAGGAGGCGGCGAACACCGACTGGGTGGCGACCGGGCCGTCCGAGCCGGCCTCGACGTCGATGGCGTCGGTGATGATGCCGGAGCCGATGCGCAGCGCCAGGCGGGCCGCGATCTCCTTGGCGTCGGCGGAGGTCGGCAGCAGCACGGCGGCCGGGGAGACCGCCTCGTAGGCGGCCTGGAGGGCGTCGACCTTCGGGACGACCAGGTAGTCGGCGAACTCGGCGGCCTCGGAGGTGAGGACCTTCACCGCGCCGTGCTCGGCGAGCGTGGCGGCGGTGGCCGCGGCGCCGGCGCCGAGGGCGACGGCGACCGGCTCGCCGATGCGGCGGGCCAGCGTCAGCACCTCGAGGGTGGGCTTGCGGACGGCGCCGTCGACGTGGTCGACGTAGACGAGAACTTCAGCCATGGGAATGCTCTCCTGCGGAATGCGAAGTCTGAGGGGCGGTCAGCTGGGGAGGGCTCAGATGAACTTCTGGCCCGCGAGGAACTCAGCGAGCTGCTTGCCGCCCTCGCCCTCGTCCTTGACGATCGTGCCGGCGGTGCGGGCCGGGCGCGCGGTGGCGGCCTCGACCTTGGTGAAGGCGCCCTCCAGACCGACCTCCTCGGCCTCGATGTCGAGGTCGGAGAGGTCCCAGGACTCCACCGGCTTCTTCTTGGCGGCCATGATGCCCTTGAAGGAGGGGTAGCGCGCCTCGCCCGACTGGTCGGTGACGGAGACGACGGCCGGCAGGGAGGCCTCGAGCTGCTCGGAGGCGGCGTCGCCGTCGCGGCGGCCGGTGACCTTGCCGTCCTCGACCGCGATCTCGGAGAGCAGGGTGACCTGCGGGACGCCCAGGCGCTCGGCGACCAGCGCGGGGACGATGCCCATGGTGCCGTCGGTGGAGGCCATGCCGGAGATGACCACGTCGTAGCCGGCCTTCTCGATCGCCTTGGCGAGCACCAGGGAGGTGCCGATGGCGTCGGTGCCGTGCAGGTCGTCGTCCTCGACGTGGATGGCCTTGTCGGCGCCCATGGACAGCGCCTTGCGCAGGGCGTCCTTGGCGTCCTCGGGGCCGACCGTGAGCACGGTGACCTCGGCGTCGTCGGCGTTCTCGGCGATCTGCAGCGCCTGCTCGACGGCGTACTCGTCCAGCTCCGACAGCAGACCGTCGACGTCGTCGCGGTCGACGGTCAGGTCGTCGGCGAAGTGCCGGTCGCCGGTGGCGTCAGGCACGTACTTCACGGTGACAACGATCCTCAAGCTCACGCCGGCTCTCCTACTGCATCGTCATGTCGGGCTGCTTCCTGTCAGGCAGCATATGCGCCCGAAGCCGCCACTTCCGTCCGGGGAGTGTCCGCTCCCCGACGAATAAATTACTCGCCAGTAGTACACCCCGTCACCTCGGGCTAAGCAAGCGCTTTGCGGTGTGACCTTAGTAACGCTACGTAACGGCCGGTATGTCAGTCCCGCAGGCCGCCGTAGCGGCCCTGGTGGTAGAGGAGCGGCCGTCCCGGGCCGGCCGGATCGCCGCCCGTCACCTCGGCCACCACGATCCGGTGGTCGCCGGCGGGGACGCGCGCCACGGGGCGGCAGACCAGCCAGGCGACCACGCCGTCCAGCAGCGGGACCCCGCCGGGGCCCTCGCGCCAGGCGGTGGGCGGGGCGAACCGGTCGGCCCCGCTGCGGGCGAAGGTGGCGGCGAGCTCCGCCTGGTGCTCGCCGAGTATGTGGACGCCGACGTACTCCGCCCGGGCGACGGCGGGCCAGCAGGAGGAGCGCTCGCTGATGCCGAACGAGACCAGGGCGGGGTCCGCCGAGACCGAGGTGAGCGAGGTCGCGGTGAACCCGTGGGGCCTCCCCCGGTGACCGGCGGTGATCACGGCCACACCGGCGGCGTGGCGCCGGAAGACGGAGCGCAGCAGGTCCGGGGACGCCTCGCCGCCGTCGGCGCCGCCGGTCCCGGTGGGTCCGGCCGTCACGGGCCCGGCCGTCGCAGGGCCGGCCGTCAGGGGCCCGGCCGTCGCAGGGCCGGCCGTCACGGGGTCGACCGTCATGGAGTCGTCCTTCCTCATATCGCCTCTCCGAGGGCGGCGATCACATCGGCCCTGCGGGGCACGCCCGCGGCCCGGCGCACCACACGGCGTTCCGCGTCGAGCACCAGCGTGGTGGGCGTGGCCTCGATCCCCAGCGCGCGCACCAGCTCCAGGTGGGCCTCCGCGTCGATCTCCACGTGGCCCACGCCGGGGACCATCGCGGCCACCTCGGCCAGGACGCGCCGCGTCGCACGGCAGGGGGCGCAGAAGGCGGTGGAGAACTGCAGCAGGGTGGCCCGCTCCCCCTGGCCGCCGCCGAGTGCGGCGGCGTCGATGCGTGGTCGTCCGCCGTCGTGCCCGATCACCCGCGCTCCTTCGCTCCGCCGCCGTCACGGCGTTCCCATCATCACCCGCCGGGGAAGGTCAGCGGTGGGCGGGGGGTGAAGATTCCCCGGTCAGGGGCCGTGCGGCGGACGTGACGAGGATCTCGTCCCCACCAGGCACTTCATCTGGTCCTTTGCACGTTCTTGGGGCACGATCTCTACGCGACCGTAACCTACGGCCGCGTAGGTTCGAGCGGCCGGAGCCGGAAATCCCGCGCCCGGCGGCCGCACAGCAAGCAGAAGGGGGCTCGTCCCGCCCATGGCAGAGCTCGTCTACCGTCCCGTCATCGGTCTCGCCTTGTCGTTGTTCAAGGCCTGGGACCTGAAGATCGACCTCCGCGGCACGGAGAACATACCGCGGTCGGGCGGCGCGGTGCTGGCCAGCAACCACATCAGCTACCTGGACTTCATCTTCGACGGGTACGCGGCCCGCCCGCGCAAGCGGCTGGTGCGGTTCATGGCCAAGGACTCGGTCTTCCGGCACAGGATCTCCGGTCCGCTGATGCGCGGCATGCGGCACATCCCGGTGGACCGCCGCCAGGGGGACGCCGCCTACGCGCACGCGCTGGACTCGCTGCGGTCGGGCGAGGTGGTGGGCATCTTCCCCGAGGCGACCATCTCCCAGTCGTTCTGCCTGAAGGACTTCAAGAAGGGCGCGGCGCGCCTGGCGCAGGAGTCCGGCGTCCCGCTGATCCCGATGGCGCTGTGGGGCACCCAGCGCCTGTGGACCAAGGGCCGCAAGCGCGACTTCAGCCGCAGCCACACGCCCGTGACCATCCGGGTGGGCGAGCCGATCGACACCTCCGAGGGGACGGCGGAGGAGCTGACGGCCCGCCTGCGGGAGCGCGTCCAGGGCCTCCTCGAGCACGCCCAGCGCGACTACCCGGACACCCCCTCCGGCCCGGAGGACTCCTGGTGGCTCCCCGCGCACCTGGGCGGCACCGCCCCCACCCCCGAAGAGGTCGCGCGCCGCGAGCGGCGCTGACCGGCGTCCCCGGCGGCGCCTCCCCGTCGCTCCGCCGGTTCCGCCGCCCTCCCGTCCCGCAGTTCCGCGGGCAGGGCCCGCCACAGCTCGGCCCGGTCGCGCGCGCCGCGCAGCGCCGCCAGCACCGCGGGGTGCGGCCCGGCGTGGAGCTCCGGGTAGTCCCGCTCCCCCAGCGAGGCGTCCACCGGGAACGCCAGCCGCTCCCCCGTCAGGGAGAACCGGGCGTCGACCCCCGGCCTGTTGCCCCGGGGGTCCTGCCGGTGCCAGGCGCCGTCGAAGCGCACGGCGACCAGCCCGTGCACCACGTGTCCGCCCCGGTCGTCGCGCAACCGCTGGTAGCAGAGCGCCGTGGGGATGTCCTCGGCCCGCAGCAGCGCGGCGAGCGCGTGTGATTTCGCGTAACAGATGCCGGTGCGCAGTCCGATCACGTCGGAGGCGCGCCAGGTGACCCGCCGGTCGTCCGCGTCGTGCGAGTGGGGAATGGCGTCGCGCACGAACTCGAAGGCGGCGCGCGCATAGTCATACGAGTCGTCGGCCGCCGAGGCGAGTCGGGCGGCGACCTGCCGGACCTGCGGGTGCTCGTGGTCGATCACGTCGGAAGCGGCCAGATATGCGGACAGGTCCGGCGTCTGCTGGATGGTCTCCATGCGCCATGATCATAGGTATGCGGTCGTCCGGGATCAATGAATTTCCGAACGACCGCATACTCATGCATGAATCAACGGGACGCCATCTCCTCCTTGACGGCGGCGACGAAGGCGTCGACGTCGTCCTCCGAGGTGTCGTAGGCGCACATCCAGCGCACGTCGCCGGCGGCCTCGTCCCAGAAGTAGAAGCGGAAGCGCTTCTGCAGCCGCTCGGTCACGGCGTGCGGCAGGCGGGCGAACACCGCGTTGGACTGGACCGGGTGGAGGATCTCCACGCCGTCCACGGCCCGCACGCCCTCGGCCAGGCGCCGCGCCATCTCGTTGGCGTGACGGGCGTTGCGCAGCCACAGGTCCTTGGCCAGCAGCGCCTCCAGCTGCACCGAGACGAACCGCATCTTGGAGGCCAGCTGCATGGAGGTCTTGCGCAGGTGCTTCATCCTGCGCACCCGCTCGTGGTTGATCACCACCACGGCCTCGCCGTACATGGCGCCGTTCTTGGTGCCGCCCAGCGAGAGCAGGTCGACGCCGGCCGCGTTGGTGAAGGCCCGCATGGGCACGTCCAGGGAGGCGGCCGCGTTGCCGAGCCGGGAGCCGTCGAGGTGGACCGTCAGGCCGTGCGCGTGGGCGTGGTCGCAGATGGCGCGGATCTCGTCCGGCGTGTAGACGGTGCCGAGCTCGGTCGACTGGGTGATGGAGACGACCTGCGGCATCGCCCGGTGCTCGTCGTCGAAGCCGAAGGCCTGGCGGTCGATGAGCTCGGGGGTGAGCTTGCCGTCCGGGGCGGGCACGGTGAGCAGCTTGATGCCCGCCACCTGCTCCGGCGCGCCGCCCTCGTCGGTGTTGATGTGGGCGCTCTCCGCGCAGATCACCGCGCCCCAGCGGTCGGTGACCGCCTGCAGCGCCACCACGTTGGCGCCGGTGCCGTTGAAGACGGGATAGGCCTCGGCGGTGGCGCCGAAGTGGCCGCGCACGACCTGCTGGAGGTGTTCCGTGTAGACGTCCTCGCCGTACGCGACCTGGTGCCCGCCGTTGGCCAGGGCCAGGGCGGCGAGCACCTCGGGGTGGACCCCCGCGTAGTTGTCGCTGGCGAAGCCGCGGACCGACGGGTCGTGACGACGGCGCGCGTCGGTCTTCGGGGGGTTCACGGCTTCTCGGTCAGCCACAGACGGTTTCCGTTCACTTCACTGGCGGGCTTCTCCCAGACTCCGGCGATGGCCTCGGCCAGGTCCTTGACGTCGGTGAAGCCCGCGAACTTCGCGTTCGGGCGCTCGGCGCGCATGGCGTCGTGCACCAGTGCCTTCACGACCAGGATGGCAGCCGCCGCAGCGGGGCCGTCCTCGCCCCCCTCCTTGCGGAAGGCGTCCGCGAGGGCCAGCGTCCACGCCTCGGCGGCGGCCTTGGCGGCTCCGTAGGCGGCGTTGCCCGCGGTGGGCTTCGCCGCCCCGGTGGCGCTGATCAGCACGAACCGGCCGCGGTCGCTGCGCACCAGGGCGTCGTGGAAGGCGAGGGAGGTGTGCTGGACCGTGCGGACCAGCAGTTTCTCCAGCAGCTCCCAGTCGGCCAGGTCGGTCTGCGGGAAGGAGGCGCTGCCGCGCCAGCCGCCGACCAGGTGGACCATTCCGTCGATCCGGCCGTACTCCTTCTCGGTCTCGGCCGCCCAGGCGCGCGCCGCGTCCAGGTCCAGCAGGTCCACCGGTTCGCCGGTGACCGTGGCCCCGCCGTGCGCGTAACGGGCTGCGTCCACGGCCTCCGCCAGGCGCACGGGGTCGTTGTCCGAGGCCACGACCACCGCGCCGGCCTCGGCCAGGCGCAGCAGCGCCGCCCGTCCGGCCGCGCCGCCCGCGCCGGCCACCGCGACGACCGCCCCCTCGAGCGCTCCGTTTCCGTTCCCCATCGCTCTCGCCTCCCAGGCGTTTCGCTGAATCGTCCGGCCGTCCCCGGGCCGGTCGGTGGCTTGACCGGGCCGCCTACGCGGCGGTGGGCAGCTCGCCGCTCCCGGCGGTGATCCCCTTGGCGGAGGCGATCACGTGCTTGAGCTTCTTGGCGAGCGCCTCGTAGAACATGCTGAGCGGAAACTCGTCCGGCAGCACGTCGTCGACCAGCTTGCGCGGGGGCTGCGTGAGGTCGAGGGCGTCGGGGCCCTTGGCCCAGCGGGAGCCGGGGTGCGGCGCGAGGTAGGCGGAGACCAGCTCGTAGCCGGCGAACCAGTGGACCAGCTTGGGCCGGTCGATGCCGTCGCGGTAGAGCGTCTCGATCTCGGCGCAGAGCCGGTTGGTGACCTCGGGGGCGCGCTGCCAGTCGATGTGCAGCTTGTTGTCGGTCCAGCGGACCACGTCGTGCTTGTGCAGGTAGGCGAAGAGCAGCTGACCGCCCAGGCCGTCGTAGTTGCGGCTGCGCTCGCCGGTGACCGGGAAGCGGAACATGCGGTCGAAGAGGACCGCCGTCTGCACGTCGCGGGCCTGCGGAACGCCCTCGGCCTCCAGCTTCACGGCCTCCTTGAAGGCGGTGAGGTCGCAGCGCAGCTCCTCCAGGCCGTACATCCAGAACGGCTGGCGCTGCTTGATCATGAAGGGGTCGAACGGCAGGTCGCCGTGGCTGTGCGTGCGGTCGTGGACCAGGTCCCACAGCACGAAGGCGTCCTGGCAGCGCTGCTGGTCGTGGACCATCGCCGCGACGTCCTCGGGGAGTTCGAGGCCGAGGATGCCGACGGCCGCCTCGGTGACCCGGCGGAAGCGGGCGGCCTCGCGGTCGCAGAAGATGCCGCCCCAGGTGAACCGCTCGGGGGCCTCGCGGACGGCGACGGTCTCCGGGAAGAGGACGGCGGAGTTGGTGTCGTAGCCCGCGGTGAAGTCCTCGAAGGTGATGGCGCAGAAGAGCGGGTTGTCGTAGCGGGTCCGCTCCAGCTCCGCCAGCCAGTCGGGCCACACCATGCGGAGCACGACGGCCTCGAGGTTGCGGTCCGGGTTGCCGTTCTGCGTGTACATCGGGAAGACGACCAGGTGCTGGAGACCGTCCTCACGGCGCGCGGCCGGCTGGAAGGCCATCAGCGAGTCGAGGAAGTCAGGCACCTCGAAGCCGCCGTCGGCCCAGCGGCGCAGGTCCTTGACCAGCGCCTCGTGGTACGCGGCGTCGTGCGGAAGCAGCGGGGCGAGGGCCGTGACGGCGTCCGTCACCTCGGCGACGGCCCGCTCGGCCTCGGCGCGGCCGGGGGCGCCCTCGGCGGTGAGGTCGATGGAACCGTCCTTGCTCTGCCAGGGCCGGATGCGTTCCACCGCGCCCTTGAGCGCGGGCCACGCCGGGTGGTCCACCACCCGTGCCCCGGGAGCCTGCCGCTGCCCCTGAGTGCCCACCTGCACAAGAACCTCCGCCATCTCTCACCCTCCACGGGAGTACCTCGGGTGGACTCACCGTAAGCACCATCTTCTCTTTCAGCAAGAGGGGATCTTGGGAAAACTTATTGCCACAGCCCCGTCTGAGCGTGAATTTTCCTGTCAAGCGGCCGTACGGGTGACCCGGGAGCGCGGCAGGGGACGGCGGACGGCCCCTAGGCTGCGGGGCGGAGAAGCACGGAGCAGGCACAGCGCACGGGAGCGAGAAGACCTTGGATTTCCTCACCATCGGCCACCGCGGTCTCATGGGCGTCGAGCCGGAGAACACGCTGCGTTCGTTCGTGGCGGCCGAGAAGGCCGGTCTCGACCTGATCGAACTGGACCTCCACCTGAGCAAGGACGGCGCCCTGGTGGTGATGCACGACGCCACGGTCGACCGCACGACCGACGGCACGGGGCCGGTCGCGGACCGCACGCTGGCCGAACTGCGCACGCTGGACGCCGGGTCGGGTGAGCGGATCCCGGTGTTCGAGGAGGTGCTGGACGCGGTGACGGCCCCGCTGCAGGCCGAGATCAAGGACGTGGCGGCCGCGCAGCGACTGGCCGAGGTGATGCGGGAACGCGCTCTGGTGGAGCGGGTGGAGGTCATCTCGTTCCACGCGGAGGCGATCGAGGAGATCGCCCGTCTGGTGCCGGGCGTGCGGACGGCGCTGGTGGCCGGCCGTTACGACGCGGAGATCGTCGAGCGGGCGGTGCGGGCCGGGGCCCGGACCATGTCGTTGAACATCCGCCGGCTCACCCTGGAGACGATGGAGCGCGCCCGGCGCGCGGAGCTCCGCGTCCTCGCCTGGACGGTGAACACCCCGGAGCAGCTGCGCCTGGCGTACGCCTTCGGGCTCGACGGGGTGGTCACCGACCGTCCGGAGATCAGGCGGGGCTGATCCCGGGGGCGGGGAGCTCCTTGACCAGCAGCTCGAACTCCAGGTCGTCGCGGCGGGGGACGCCGAAGCGCTCGTCGCCGTAGGGGAAGGGGCTGGTCCTCCCGGTGCGGCGGTACCCCCGGCGCTCGTACCAGGCGATCAGTTCCTCGCGCACGGAGATCACCGTCATGTGCATCTCGGCGGCTCCCCAGGCCTCCCGGACGAACCGCTCGGCCTCGGCCATCACGACGCGGCCCAGTCCCCCGCCCTGGAGCCCGGGGCGCACCGCGAACATGCCGAAGTACGCGTGGTCGCCCCGGTGTTCGAGCTGGCAGCAGGCGACGATCCGCCCGTCCTGCTCGGCGACGAGCAGCCGGCCCGAGGGGTCGGCGAGGATCTCCCGCACGGCCTCGGGGCCGGTGCGCCGTCCGTCGAGGATGTCCGCCTCGGTGGTCCAGCCGGCCCGGCTGGCGTCCCCGCGGTAGGCGGATTCGACCAGGGCGACCAGGGCGTCGACGTCGTCGGGGGTGCCGTCGCGGAAGTCCGGGGCGAGGGTGGGGGCGGCGGCGGAGGTGCCGGCCGGGCTGTCGTCGGGGCGCATGTTCTCTCCGGTGTCTAGGCTGCGGCCCATGGTGCACGTACTGAGCAGCAGGACGTTGATCCGCCCCCTCGATCCGCCGGCCTCCCGGGCGTTCTACGGCGAGAAGCTGGGCCTCGCGGTGTACCGGGAGTTCGGCACCGGCGAGGAGCGGGGGACGGTGTACTTCCTCGGCGGCGGGTTCCTGGAGCTGTCGGGGCGGCGCGGCCCCGACGAGGACGGGGGCGGCGCCCTGCGGCTGTGGCTGCAGGTGGCGGACGCGGCGGCGGCGCGCGACGAACTGGCGGCGCGCGGCGTGGAGATCGTCCGGGAGCCGGTGCGCGAACCGTGGGGGCTGGTCGAGATGTGGATCGCCGACCCGGACGGCCTGCCGATCGTCCTGGTGGAGATTCCCGCTGACCATCCGCTGCGCCACCGGCCGGGCATGTGAGGGCCGCCGCCCGCCGGCCGGGCGGCCGGGAGCCGCCGCGGCTCCGGGCCGGGCGGTGCGGTCACAGCCGTGGGGCGAGCCGGCCCTCCAGCTGGGTCAGGAGCTTGCCGAGCAGTTCCGCCAGCCGGTGCCGCTCCTCGGCGTCCAGCCCGGAGAGGACGTCCGCCTCGAACGACAGCTGCTCCGGCAGCACGGAGTCGACCAGCTCCCGGCCCGCCGCGGTCAGGCCCACCAGGACCACCCTGCGGTCCCGGGCGTCGGTGCGCCGCTCCACCAGCCCGCGCCCGGTGAGCTGCTTGAGCCGTTTGGTCACCGCCGCTCCCGAGGAGAACGTCTCCCGGGCCAGGTCGCCGGGGGTGAGTTCCCGCCCGGTGCGCCGCAGCGCGCCGAGCAGCTCGAACTCCGGACGGGTGAGCCCCGGCCGGCGCAGCGGCGCGTCCTCCGCCTGCCGCAGGAGCGCGGCGCTGCGGTTGATCCGCCCGATGAGCCGCATCGGGTCGGTGTCCAGCTCGGGAAGGACGTCCCGCCACTGCCGGAGGACCGTGGCGACGGTGTCCGTCGCGTCCGCCGGTCCGTCCTCGGGGCGGTTCCCGTTGTCCGTCATGACGTGGCGTCCTCCGTCGTCGCGCTCGGGTGGTGCGACGGTCGCGTCACCGCGGCGGGGCCGGGCCGCGGGTGCCGTACCGTCGCGGCGAGCGTACGGTGTCCGGCCCGCTCCTCCCTCATCACGTCCTCCGTCGGCAGGGCACGCAGCCACCACTCGCCGGAGGCCGCCTGGACGGTGCCGCGCAGGCCCACCAGTTCGGCGGCCAGTTCCCGCCGCGCGGCGGCCAGGGCGCCGGGCCCGGCGAAGGGCCCGGAGAGCAGTGCCTCGGTGCGCTGCCGGGCGGCCCGGGCGCGGCCCAGCGCGGCGGCCACCCGGTCGGCGGCCCGCCGGTCGGTGACCGCCACGGCGGCCACCAGGCCGACCAGCGCGCCGACCAGCGTGTCGACCGTCCGCTCGACCACCAGCCCGGGGGTGTCCTGCAGGTGGGCGTACTCCGTGACGAGGAGGGCCATCGGGGTGACGCAGAGGCTGCCGAGCCAGTAGTTGCGGGAGATGAGCGCCTCCGCCCCGAAGCTGAGGGCGAGGACCGTCAGGACGAGCGTCCACGGGCTGAGGTGGGCGACGGGCGCGAGGACCGCGAAGACCGCGACTCCGGCCAGGTTGCCGACGACCCGCTGGACGCTGCGGTTCCAGGTCAGCGAGAGATTGGCCTGGAAGAGCGAGGCCGCGGTCACCAGGGCCCAGTAGGGCCGCCCGATGCCCAGGGCCAGCGAGGCCCAGCCCGCCAGGGCGCAGCCCAGCAGCGTGCGGAGCGCGACGGCGCGCAGCGGGACCAGCCGGTGCCGCAGCGACGGCGCGCGGAAGGCCCGCTCCATCTCGACGCCGAGGAGTTCGTCCTCGTCCTCCCCGTCGAGGGCGGGACCGAAGGTGTCCGGGACGCGGGCCAGGCCGCGCAGCCGGTCCGCGAGGTCGCGCAGCTCGGCCGCGTCGCCGGGGGCGGGAGCCGCGAGGACGGCTTCGGCGCGCACCAGCGCACGGCCGAGGGGCCGTCGTGAGGAGGAGCGGCGGCCGGTCGTCAGCAGTGTCTGCCAGGCGTTGTGCAGCGCGCCGGCGGCGTCCGCGCGCCGCTGCGCGGCCGCTTCCCCGTCCGGCTCCGCGCGGTGGGCGGACTCGGCGTGCGCGGCGACCCGGCGCAGGGCCTGGACGACGGCCCGGCGCTCGGGTCCGTGGGGGCGGAGCAGGCCGGGCGCCATGCCCACCAGCCAGGAGAACCCTCCGGCGGCGAGGGCGAGTCCCACGTGGCCGGGGACCTGGCCCAGGGTCTGCGGGGCGAACAGGGCCGCCGAGGAGACGAAGGTGAGGATCACGCTTCCGGGCGGACCGACGCCGGCGGCGTCGCAGAGCGCCTTGTGCAGGGCGGCCAGCACCGCCCCCACCGCGACCAGCGCCACGCCCGAGGAGGTGAGGGAGGCCGCGGTCAGCGCCACCGCCAGCCCGGCGACCATGCCGGCGATCACCCCGGCCAGCGCGCGGGCCCGGGCGCTGTAGGGGCGGTTGTGGGCGTAGAGGGCACACAGCGATCCGGCCGTCGTGTAGACCGCCAGGTCGAGGCGGCCGAGGGCCACCAGCAGCAGGCTGGGCGGCGCGGTGGCCACGACCACGCTGACGGCGTGCTTGTACCAGATCTCGGCCGGTCGGCCGAGCCGTAGCACGTCGATGAGCGGCAGGCGCCCCGAAGGGCCTCCTCGGACGGCGGACGGATGCTTCATCCCGTCGACGTTAGCAGGTGTTTCACTCGTAAATGATCGGCGGCTTCCGTCACGCTCCGCCCGATGCTCCCCGTACGCACCCCTGCGCCCGTATGCGCGCCGCCCCGCACGGGCATTTCCTGACCGGACCGCCGGGGCGGCGGTGACCTCGGGGGAAGGGGGCGGGGGTGCACGGACCGGCCACGACCGGATGGCTTCTGGTCGCCCTGTGCGCGGCGGCGGGCGCCTACTGCGTGCTGCGCATGCGCAGCGGCGTGGAGGAGCAGCGCAGGGCCGCCGGAGGGGAGGCGGTGATGGGCTTCGGGATGGCGGCGATGGCCGTACCGGCCGCGGCGCTGGATCCGCCCGACTGGGTGTGGCCGGTGTACGCGGCCGTCTTCGCGGCGGCCGCGCTGCACTCGCTGTGGGCGGCCCGGACCGGCGCGCACCATCTGCACCACGTCGTCGGCGCGCTGGCCATGGTCCACATGTCCCTGGCCATGACCGCGGCGCCGGGCGGCCACGCGGGTCACGGCGCTGCCGGGATCCCGTTGCCGACGGGGGTCCTGCTGCTCTACTTCGCCGGTTACGTGCTGCTCTCCGGGGCGCGGCTGCTGCCGTCCGGCGCGGTGGCCGGGGGCGGTACGACGCGGTGGGGGGACCGGCCGGAACTGGCCCGGGCGTGCCGGCTGGGCATGGGGATCGCCATGCTGGCCATGCTCCTGACGATGTGACGGACGGCCGCGGCGGTGCCCGGCCGGGCGGACGGCCGCGGCGGTGCCCGGGCGGACGGACGGGGCCTTCGCCGTGCGCGCGGGGCCTCGCCGTGGGTGTCGTGCGTCACTCGGGGCGCGGGTGTGTTCCACGGCACGGCCGGGGCTTCTACGCTGCCCCCATGATGGTCCCCGCGGCACTGCTGCTGCTCGGCGCGCTGACCGCCGTCGTCGCGCCCCGCCTCCTGGCGCGGGCGGACGTGGACCGGGAACCGGTGGTGGCCCTGTGGGTCTGGCAGTGCGTGGTGGCGGCCGTGCTGCTGTGCTTCGCGCTGTCGATGACGCTGAGCGCGGCGGTGGCCTGGCAGGCGGTGCGCGGCCACGTCTTCGCGCCCGCGCCGAGCCACGTGGTCGACGTCTACGCGCCGGACGGGACGGCCGGCCCGTGGGCCGCGGCGACCGCGGTGGCGCTGGCCGCCGGCGGGCTGTGGACGGCGGCCATGCTGACCCGCGAGGTCTCGCGGGCGCGCTCCCGCCGCCGCCGGGAGCGCGCGGCGCTGCTGGTGCGGGCGCCCGTGCTGCCGGGCGAGGCCGTCGCGGGCGACGGGCTGGTGGTGCTGGAGGCCGACCGGCCGGACGCCTGGTGGCTGCCCGGCCCGGAACCCCGGCTGGTGGTCACCACGGCCGCCCTGCGCCGCCTGGGCGAACGGGAGCTGGACGCGGTGCTCGCCCACGAGCAGGGGCACGCCCGGGCCCGTCACGACTGGCTGCTGCACTGCTCCTCCGCCCTGGCCGAGGGGTTCCCGCGGGTGCCGGTGTTCGCCGCGTTCCGCGACGAGATCCACCGGCTGGTGGAGCTGGCCGCCGACGACTCGGCCTCCCGTCGCCACGGGCGTCTGGCCGTCGCGCTGGCCCTGGTCGGCCTCAACGAGGACCGCGGCGTGTTCGGCCCCGCGCCCCCGGGCGGGCGGGCCGACGTGCCGGACCGCGTCCACCGGCTGATCGCCCCGCCGCGCCGGCTCAGCCCGGTCCGCCGGCTGGGCCTGACGGCGGCGGGCGCCCTGGTCCCCGCGGTTCCGCTGCTGGTCGCCTTCGCCCCGGGGCTGGGCGTGCTGCACCTGGGCTGACGTCCGGGCGGGTGAACCGGGCCGGGCGCCGCCCGCCACGACGGGACGAACGGCGCGAAAGGATGGTTTCAGGGAGCCGGGCGGGGTCAGTATCGGCCTCATGCGCCTCTCCCCGCATGCCCCGCCCCGTACCGCGTCGTCCTCCGCCCGGCGCCGACGGCTCCACGACGCCGCGCTGCGGACGGCGGCCGTGCTCGCCCTCTGCTGCCTCGTGCTGTCGGCCCTCGTGGAGGCGTCCTGGCAGCCCCTCGTCTCCGTGGACGCGGAGATCTCCCGGACCACCCACCGCTGGGCGGTCGCGGAGGACGGCGTCACGGCGGCCTTCCGTGTGCTCACCGACTGGGTCTGGGACCCGCTGACCCTGCGCGCGCTGACCGTGGCGGTGGCCGTCTGGCTCGCCTGGCGGCGGGCGCAGTGGTGGCCGGCGCTGTGGCTGGTGGCCGTGGTGGCCGTGGCCGCCGTGCTCCAGCAGGTGCTCAAGGCCGTCCTCGCCCGGCCCCGGCCGGTGTGGCCCGATCCGGTCGACCACGCCCGCTACGCGGCGTTCCCCTCGGGGCACGCCATGACCGCGGCCGTCTGCTGCGGTCTGCTGCTGTGGGTCCTGCACCGCTGCGGCGTCGGGCGCCGGCTGTGGCGGGCGGCCGTGGCCCTGGCCGTGGTCAGCGTCGTGGGGGTGGGGCTGACCCGGGTCTGGCTGGGGGTGCACTGGCCGTCGGACGTGGTGGGCGGCTGGCTGCTGGGCGCCATGACGGTGACCGCGGCGGTCGTGGTCCACGAGCGGCTGCCGCGGCTGCGGGAGGCCGGTTCGCGCTCCTACGCGAACGCGCGGCCGCGGACGCGTTCCCGCATGTGAGCGCTTCCCCCTCCGCGCCGTCCGGCCCCGCGCCGTGCGGCCCCGGGGGTCCGGCACCGCGCTGTCCGGCTTCTCCGGGACGCCCGCGGGACGCCGTTGCGCGCCGGCCCCCGGCCCCGGTCGCCCGGAGCAGGGCCTCCGCGCGCCGCGGTCCGTCCGGGGCGCTCCCCCGCGTCGCCCCGGACGGGCCTACAGGATGTCCCCCGCCCGCCGTGCGGTCAACGGGATTTGCGGTCCGCGGCGTGCGGGGCCGGGAACGGCGTTCCCGCCGCGCGGACGGGCCGCACGGCGGGAACGGGGCGGGACGGGCGGAGGGTCACCGGCCGGGGCCCGGGGTCACTTCCTGAGGTACCGCGGCTGGGTCTGGGCGTTGAGCTCGTCCAGGTGAACGCGGTTGGCCGGGTTGGTGCGCCGGTCGTCGAGCTTCAGGACGTCGAATCCCTTGGCCATGTCGTTCGAGTAGAGGTAGCCGTTGTACCAGTACGTCGACCAGGTGCCGCCGCCACGGCCGTCGGGCAGGGGACCCCGCTCGAAGTAGGCGATCTCCTCGGGGTTCTCGGAGTCGGTGAACTCCCAGACGGAGATGCCGCCCTGGTACCAGGACTGGACCATGATGTCCCTGCCCTTGACCGGGATGAGCGAGCCGTTGTGCGCGACGCAGTTCTCGGTGGAGGCCTGGTGGCGGGGGATCTTGAAGTAGCTGACGAACCGCAGCTCGGCGTTCCTGCCCTTGCCGACGATGTCGTAGATGCCGTTGGCGCCGCGGTGGGGGCCGATCTCCTCGTTGCAGGTGGCCATGCCGCCGCCGCCGAGCTCGTCGGTGAAGACGACCTTGTCGGCGTCCAGGTTGAACGTCGCCGAGTGCCAGAACGCGAAGTTCGCGTTGTCCTGGACCTGGTCGATGACGACCGGGGCGGCCGGGTCGGAGATGTCCATCAGGATGCCGTCGCCCATGCAGGCGCCGGCCGCGAGGTTCCTCGACGGGAGGACGGTGATGTCGTGGCAGCCGGTGGTGCGGGAGACGCCCGGGTTCACCGGGGAGCCGGGGTTTCCGCCGCCGAGTTCGCCCTCGCCCGGGAAGAGCACCGGGAAGTCGACGACGGCCGCGGTCTCCGGGGCGTCGGCCGGCACCTTGATGACGGAGATGCCGTCGTGCGGGGGCCGGCAGTCCGGGTAGGCGGCGTTCGGCGCGTACGAGGAGACGTAGACGTAGACGTCGTCCCCGTCCGGCAGCAGGGTGTGGGTGTGCGAACCGCAGGCGGTCTCGACGGCGGCGACGTACTCCGGCCTGGTGATGTCGCTGATGTCGAAGATCTTCATGCCCTCCCAGGAGGACTTCTCCGTCACCGGCTGGGTGGTGCTGTTGCAGGAGTCGTCACTGCGCGAGGAGTCGGTGGAGAGGAAGAGGAGGTCGCCCGAGACCGAGATGTCGTTCTGCGATCCGGGGCAGAGCACCTGGGCCACGACCTTCGGCTTCCTCGGGTTCTTGATGTCGAAGATCTTGAAGCCGTCGTAGTTGCCGGCGAACGCGTAGCGGCCCTGGAAGGCGAGGTCCGAGTTGGTGCCGGGCAGCAGGTCCTTCGGGGTGTTGCTGATGTGCTCGATGTTGCGGGAGTGGACGATCTCGTCCACCCCGGGTATCTCGCCGCTCTCGATGGCCGCCTCGACCTCGGCCTGCGCGCTGCTGGAGATCCTTTTCTCCGGGAGGTCTCCCGGGCCGGGTACGGCGCCGGCGGGGGCGGCCGTGAGGAGTGCGGCCAGGAGACCGGCGGCGGTGGCCGCGACTCCGAGCCGTCTGCGCTGCTTTCGGGGGTGCGATCTGAGCACGTGGTCCTCCCTCATCGGTCCGTCACGCACTGAGCGGTGGACGGACCTCAGCAGTATGGGCCGCGTCATGCACAGATCAATAGATTCGAAATGCAATTAACATAAGAATTTAAGATCACCTGCTGGTGAAACCGTGCTAGGACGGACGTGGCAGACCCGAACAACCGTCAACCGCCTCACCGGGAGGTCACCGTGTTGATCCGTCGCGTTCCGCGAACCGCACTCGTCACCGCCGCGCTGTCCCTGGGCCTCCTCGCGCTCGGCGGCTGCGATTCCGGCGCGGACGACGGGCCGGGCGCGGCCCAGGGGTCCTCCGTGATCGCTCCGGGGAGACCGGGCGAGCCGAACAGGACCCTGTCCCCCGAGGAGGCGGCCCGGCACCGCAAGGAGGACGACTCCCCCAACGCCGCGGACGTCTCCTACGTCCGGATGATGATCGAGCATCACGAGCAGGCGCTGGAGATGGCCCGGCTCGCCCCGGACCGGGCGAAGTCGAAGCAGGTGAAGGGCCTGGCCTCGCGCATCGCGGACGTGCAGGGCGCGGAGATCGACATGATGGAGGGGTGGCTGGACGAGCACGGCGCCGGGAAGGACGCCGGCGGGCACGAGCACCGGACGATGCGGGGCATGGCCACGCCCGAGCAGATGGAGGAGCTCGAGGCCGCCGACGGCGCCGGGTTCGACGGGCTCTTCCTGGAACTGATGATCGCCCACCACGAGGGCGCGATCGCCATGGCCTCGGACGTGAAGGCGAACGGCAACAACCTCCGCGCCGAGGAGATGGCCGACGACGTCATCGCCACCCAGACGACGGAGATCGCGCGCATGGGGGACATGCGCGGATAGCCGGCGGGACGCCCGGCGGGCGCGCTCCTGGGCTGCCCGGCGTTGTCGGTGACGCCGTGCACACTGACCGTGTCCGACTCGCTCCCGTCCGGACGACGACGTCCCGAGAGGTGGCCGGCATGGCCGACGTACTGCTCGCCGTAGGCACGAACAAGGGTCTGTTCCTCGCGCGCCGCCGTTCCGGCGGCGCCTGGGATTTCGATCCCGCTCCCCACTTCAACGCCCAGGCCGTCCATGCGGTCGCCCTCGACACCCGCGCCCCCGCCCCGCGGATCCTGGTCGGCGGCGTGAGCTCCCACTGGGGGCCGTCGGTGTTCCACTCCGACGACCTCGGCCGCACCTGGGGCGAACCGGCCCGCCCGGCGGTCCGGTTCCCGGAGGACACCGGCACCTCGCTCGAGCGCGTCTGGCAGCTCCATCCGTCCGCCGTCGAGCCCGACGTGGTGTACGCCGGCACCGAGCCCGCCGGGCTCTTCCGCTCCGAGGACCGCGGCGAGAGCTTCTCGCTGGTCCGCCCGCTCTGGGAGCATCCCACCCGCTCCCGCTGGGCTCCCGGCGGAGGCGGCGAGGGGCTGCACACGATCCTCACCGACGCCCGCGATCCGGACGCCCTGACGGTGGCGGTGTCCGCCGCGGGCGTCTTCCGCAGCACCGACGGCGGCGCGAGCTGGGCCCCGTCCAACTCGGGCGTCTCCGCGGTCTTCCTTCCGGATCCGTACCCGGAGTTCGGGCAGTGCGTCCACAAGATCTCCCGGGACGCCGCCGACCCGGACCTGCTGTACCTGCAGAACCACTGGGGCGTCTACCGCAGCGCCGACGCGGGCGCCCACTGGACGGACATCGGCGAGGGCCTGCCGTCCACCTTCGGCTTCGCGGTGGCGGCCCATCCGCACCGCGGCTCCACCGCCTACCTCTTCCCGGTCAACGCCGACTCCGACCGGGTGCCGGCCGGGCGGCGCCTGCGGGTCTTCCGCACCACGGACGGGGGCGGCGGCTGGGAGCCGCTGTCCGCCGGCCTGCCCGACGAGGACCACTACGGAGTGGTGCTCCGCGACGCCCTGTGCACCGACGACGCGGACCCGGCGGGCGTCTACTTCGGCACCCGCAACGGCGAGCTGTACGCGTCCGCGGACGACGGCGACAGCTGGCGGATGCTCGCCTCGCACCTCCCGGACGTGCTCTGCGTGCGCGCCGCCGTCCTCGGCTGAGGCGGATCCCGGCGCGACGCCGCGGGAGCGCGGACCGCGGCCCGCTCGCCGGCCCGGCACCGCCGGCGGGGCGACTCCCGGGGCGCCCCGGCCGTCGCACGGGGTCGTCGGTCCCGGCCGGGCCGGGGCGCC
>NZ_LWCC02000005.1:4236620-4254453 GCF_001642695.1 Streptomyces chilikensis | reverse complement strand
CGGCACCGGCCGCGGGCTCCGCGCCGGCCGCGGCCGGCGGTCACCGCCGGCCCGGTCCCGCCGCGTCGGACGCGAAGGCGCGGACCGTCCCGGCGCCGGGCGTCCCGGCGCCGTCACGTCCGAGGAAGCGGTAACGGCGTTCGGGACGTCCCGCCGCCCCGTAGCGGAGCGACACCTCGGCGGTGCCGAGGGTGTGGAAGTACTCCAGGTAGCGGCGGGCGCTGACCCGGGACAGGCCGGTGCGGGCCGCGCACTCGCCGGCCGACAGGGTGTCCTCGGCCTCCCGCAGCGCGCGCTCGATCAGCCCCGCCGTCTCCACGCTCATGCCCTTGGGCAGGACGGCGGCGGGCGGCGGCGGGGGCGCGGCGGACCCGGACAGCACCCGGTCCACGTCGGCCTGCCCGCGGACGACCGCCTCCCGCAGGCTGTGGCGCCGGGCGGCGTACCGCTCCAGACGGACCCGCAGGTCCTCGCGCGCGAAGGGCTTGAGCAGGTAGTCGACCACGCCGTGCCGTACCGCGCCGCGCACCGCGTCGGCCTCGCGGGCGGCGCTGACCACCATCACGTCGCAGTCGTGTCCGGCGGCGCGCAGCCGGGGGATGACGTCGAGCCCGGACCCGTCGGGCAGGTACAGGTCGAGCAGGACCAGGTCGGGCCGCAGTTCGTCCACCGCGGCGACGGCCTGCTCCGCCGTGCCGGCGACGCCGGCCACCCGGAACGGCGGGACGTCCTCGACGAAGGCGCGGTGCACCCGGGCCACCATGAAGTCGTCGTCCACCACGAGCACGTCGATCGGCTCCGGCTCCGGCGTCCCGCCGGGCGGGGCGGACGGGGCGGTCGGGCTGGTCATCGGGGCGCTCCTTCCGTCACCGCGTCGGTGAGGTGGCTGACGGTCATGCGGGCGGTGAAAACGGCGCCTTCCGGCGTGTTGGTCACCGAGACCTCACCGCCGTGACGTTCGCAGACGAGGCGGGTGAGCGCCAGGCCGATGCCGCGTCCGCCCTCCCGGGCGGCCTTGGTGGTGAAGCCGTGCTCGAAGACCTCACGGGCGAGGCCGGGCGCCACGCCGGGGCCGGAGTCGCGGACCACGACCACCACCCCGGTGGTGTCCTGTCTCAGTTCGACCTCCACCCAGTTCGGCCGGCCGGGCCGGGTGGAGACCGCGTCCACCGCGTTGTCGACCAGGTTGCCGACCACGGTGGCCACGTCGGCGGCGTCCTCCGGGACGAGCCGGTCCAGCGAGGTGCGCTCGGAGATGCGCAGCGAGACCGCCCGTTCGGCGGCGAGCGAGGCCTTGGCGGTGAGCAGTGCGGCCACCGCGGTGTCGCGGACCCGGCGGCTGAGGGTGACGTCGAGGGACTCGCGCCGCCGGGTCAGCGCCCGGATGTGGCGCACGACCTCCTCGTACTCGCCGATCTCGACCAGTCCGGAGATGGTGTGCATCTGGTTGGCGAACTCGTGGGCCTGGGCGCGCAGCAGCTCGGAGGTGCTGCGGAAGGAACCGAGTTCCTGCTCCAGGCGGGCGAGTTCGGTGCGGTCGCGCAGGGTGGTGACCGAGCCGAGCGGGCGGCCGTCCTTGGCGACCGTCATCCGGTTCATCACCAGCACCCGGCCGCCGCGGACGACCACCTCGTCGGGGCGGCGCTCGGCCTCCGGCAGGGCGCCGGCGAGGACGTCGCGCAGCCGTCCGTCGATCCCGAGTTCGTCCAGGGTGCGTCCGACGCAGCCGTCGGGCAGGTCGAGGAGGCGGCGGCCCACCTCGTTGACCAGGGTGACCCGGTGCAGCGGGTCGAGGGCGACCACGCCCTCCGCGATTCCGTAGAGCATGGCCTCCCGGTGCTCGGCGAGGCCGGCGATCTCACGCGGCTCCAGGCCCAGGGTCTGCCGCTTCACCCGCCGGGAGAGCAGCCAGGAGCCGGCGATCCCGAGCGCGCTGGCGACGCCCAGGTAGACGAGCAGGTACGAGGAGGCCCCGCTCGTCCTCTGCCACACGGTGGGGTCCTTCTCCCCCACCGTGACCGTGCCGAGGTGGCGGCCCAGGTTCTCCTCGGCGGCGCCCAGGACGGGCACCTGCGCGGCGAGTTCCTGGTGGCCGCCGAGGGTGAGGCTGCCGGACCAGCCCCGGCCCGGCTCGGCGCCCTCGCCGCGGGGCAGCCGCTCGCCCAGCAGGGTGGGGTCGGTGGCGGCGACGATCCTGCCGTCGGCGTCGGCCACCGTCACCGAGGTGACGCCGGACTGGGTGCGGGTGGCGTCGGCCAGCGGGGCCAGGCCCTCGCGGGGGGCGGGGCTCAGCAGCCGGCTGCGGACCAGCGGGTTGGCGGCCAGATGTTCGGCGAGCGCGGTCACCCGGCGGCCCTCGACGCGCCGGAACGTCGCCTCCGACTGGGCCAGCGAGACGCCGGCCACCGCGAGCAGCACCACCACGACGATGGCGAGCTGCAGGACCAGCATCTCGCCCGCGAGGGTCTGGCGGCGGAAGGGGACGGACACGGCGTACTCGATCTCTCCGGCCGGCACGGGAGGGGACACGGGGCGGGTGGGCAGGGGGCGGCCGGGTGCCGGGGACGTCCATCATGCAGCCGGTCCGCGCCGATGGAAAGCCCCGGAAGGAGCGGCCGCGTTCTCGGCGGGCCGGGGCCGTGACCACAATGAACACAACATCCGTTGGTTCCGCAAGGGAGACCCCGGTGGACGCCCGCGGGCATCATGAGGCGCCTCGTCCCCCGACGACGCCCAACGATCCCCGACGACCGACAGGTGGTGGCACTCGTGCGTCCGCGCACCCCCCTCGCCCTGCTCGCGGCCGCCCTGCTCGTGCTGCTCGGACCGCCGCTGCTGAACCCGGACGACGGCACCGACACCGGCACCCGCATCCCGGGCCTGCGCTTCATGGTTCCCAACACTCCCGGCGGCGGCTACGACATCACGGCCCGCACCGCGGCGAAGAACGCCGAGGACGCCGGCCTCACCTCGGGCATCGAGGTGTTCAACCTGCCCGGTGCCGGCGGCACCGTCGGCCTGAGCCGCCTGGTCGGCGAGCACGGCAACGGCAAGCTGGCCATGTCCATGGGCCTCGGCGTGGTGGGCGCCGCGCGCTCCAACGACGCCCCGAAGACGCTCGCCGACACCACGCCCATCGCCCGGCTCACCGAGGAGCAGGACGTGGTGGTGGTCGCCAAGGACTCCCCGTACCGGACCATCGGCGACCTGGTCGACGCCTGGCGGGACGACCCCGGCGGGCTGCCGGTGGGCGGCGGTTCCTCCCCCGGCGGGCCCGACCACCTCGCGCCGATGCTGATGGCGGAGGCGGCCGGCATCGCCCCGAAGCGGGTCAACTACGTGCCGTTCGACGGCGGCGGCGAACTGCTCGCCTCGATCCTCGGCAACAAGGTCGCCTTCGGCGTCTCCGGTGTCGGCGAGTACCTCGACCAGATCAAGGCGGGCGAGCTGCGGCTGCTCGCGGTGACCGGTTCGGAACGGATCGACGGGCTGGACGCCCCCACGCTGAAGGAGGCGGGCTACGACGTGGACTTCACCAACTGGCGCGGTGTGGTGGCTCCTCCGGGACTCTCCGAGGCGGAGCGGACCAAGCTGGTCCGGCTCTTCGAGGAGCTGCACGACTCCCCCGAGTGGCGGGAGTCCCTGCGGCAGAACGGCTGGGACGACGCCTTCCTCACCGGTGAGGAGTTCGGCGACTTCCTGGAGTCCGAGGACGACCGCGTGGTGTCGGTGCTGAAGGAGCTGGGACTGTGAGCGCACACCTCGATCCCTCCTCCGCCGGGACGCCCGGCGGGGCTCCCGCCGGGACGCCCGGCAGGAGCGGGGAGAACCGTTCGTGGCTCGCCCGCCACTCCGAGCTGGGTGTCTGCGCGCTGCTGTCGGTCCTCGGCGTGCTGGTGCTGACCGACGCGCTGACCATGGACGTCGACATCGCCCGGCGCGGGCCGGTCGGCCCGACCACGATGCCGCTGGTGGTGGGCGTCGCGCTGCTGCTGGTGGCCGTCCTGCTCGCCGTGGACGTGCTGCGCGGCGGCCGGGGCGAGGCCGAGGCGGGTGAGGACGTGGACCTGTCCGAGCCCACCGACTGGCGGACCGTCCTGCTGCTGGCCGGGATCTTCCTCGGTTCGGCCGTCCTGATCGAACCGCTCGGCTTCCCGGTGGCCGGCGCCCTGCTGTTCTGGGGTTCCGCGTACGCCCTCGGCAGCCGACGGACCGACCGGGACCCGCTGATCGCCGCGGTGCTGTCCGTGGTGACCTACGTGGTCTTCGACAACCTGCTCGGGGTGCCCCTGCCGGGCGGTCCGCTGATGGGAGTGCTGTGACATGGACGCCCTCAACTCCCTCCTGGACGGCTTCGGCACGGCCCTGACACCGGTCAACCTGCTGTGGGCGGCGGTCGGCGTGCTGCTGGGCACGGCGATCGGCGTGCTGCCCGGCATCGGACCCGCGATGGCCGTGGCCCTGCTGCTTCCGGTGACGTACGGCCTGGACCCGGTGGCCGCGTTCATCATGTTCGCCGGCATCTACTACGGCGCGATGTTCGGCGGTTCGACCACCTCCATCCTCCTCAACACGCCCGGTGAGAGCGCCGCGGTGGTGGCGGCGATGGAGGGCAACCCGATGGCCAAGGCGGGGCGCGGCGGGCAGGCGCTGGCCGCGGCCGCGATCGGCCACTTCACGGGCGGTCTGGTCGGCACGGTGCTGCTGGTGGCGCTGGCCCCGGTGGTGGCCCGGCTGGCGGTGGACATCGGGGCCCCGGACTACTTCGCGATCATGGTGCTGGCGTTCATCGCGGTGACCTCGGTGCTCGGCTCCTCCCGCATCCGGGGGGCGGCCTCCCTGCTGATCGGCCTCACGGTCGGCATGGTGGGCCTGGACCGGATGACCGGACAGCAGCGGCTGACGTTCGGCTCGCTGCAGCTGGCCGACGGGATCGACGTGGTGATCGTCGCGGTGGGACTCTTCGCCATCGGCGAGGCCCTGTGGGTGGCCGCGCACCTGCGGCGGGGTGCTCCCCGGGCCATTCCGGCGGGCCGTCCCTGGCTGGGCCGGGACGACGTGCGGCGGTCGTGGAAGGCGTGGCTGCGCGGCCCGTTCATCGGCTTCCCGTTCGGTGCGGTGCCGGCGGGCGGCGCGGAGATCCCCACGTTCCTGTCGTACGTGGTGGAGAAGCGGCTGTCCAAGCACCGTGACCAGTTCGGCAAGGGCGCCATCGAGGGCGTCGCCGGGCCGGAGTCCGCGGCCTCGGCCTCGGCGGCGGGCACCCTGGTGTCGATGCTGACGCTCGGCCTGCCCACCACGGCGGTCGCGGCGGTGATGCTGGCCGCCTTCCAGAGCTACGGCATCCAGCCCGGCCCGCTGCTCTTCGAGCGGGAGCCCGAGCTGGTGTGGGGGCTGATCGCCTCCCTCTTCGTCGGCATGGTGCTGCTGCTGGCGCTCAACCTGCCGCTGGCGCCGGTGTGGGCGCGACTGCTGCGCATCCCGCGCCCCTACCTGTACGCGGGGATCCTCTTCTTCGCCGCGGTGGGCGCCTACGCGGTCGGCGGCGAGGTCGTGGACCTGGTCCTCCTGCTGGTCATCGGCCTGGTCGGGTTCGGCATGCGGCGCTACGGGCTGCCGGTGCTGCCCGCGGTGATCGGTGTGATCCTCGGCCCCGCCGCCGAGCAGCAGCTGCGGCGGGCGCTGCAGATCAGCGACGGCAGCGTGACGGGCCTGGTGAACACCCCGTTCTCGGTCACCGTGTACGCGGTGGTCGTCCTGCTGCTGGCCTGGCCGCTGCTGGCGCGGGCGGTCGGCCGGAGCCGGCGCGGCTGACCCCGGTACCGGTCCACGAGCGCGTGCCCCCGCCGGCCGGGGGCACGCGCCGTCCCGTCAGGCGTCCGGCGGCGCCGTCCGCGCCGTGGCGGGTGGCGCCGGGTGCCGGGGCGGGAGTCCCAGCAGCCGCGTCATGCTCTCCGCGGCCCGCACCGCCGCGTCCGCGCAGCAGTTGTTGAACAGGACGTGGAGCCGCTCGACCCGTCCGGCGAGGGTGTGCAGCCGCGGCAGCCACTCGGCGAGTTCCGCCTCGTCGTACGCGTACCGGAAGCGGTCCTCCTTGCTGCCGGTGCCCCAGGCCGCGCTGCGTCCGTGGAACCGCACGACGGCCAGGCGCGGGGAGGTCACCGGGGTGACCGGCGGGACGGAGGAGGGCAGCGCCTGCGTCATGTCCACCGCCACCGCCGCCATGCCGTGCCGGGCGAGCAGGGCGCGGGTGGCGTCCGCCCGGTCCTCCCGCCACCACTCCGGATGCCGGAACTCCACGGCCAGGGGCCAGCCCCGCGTCCGCCGGGCGGTGTCCGCCAGGAAGGCCTCGGCCCGCGCGCCGGGCCGGAACCACGGCGGGAACTGGAAGAGGACGCTGCCCAGCCGCCCGGCCCGCCGCAGCGGCGCGATCCCGTCGGCGAAGCGGGCCCACACCTCGTCGAGCACGTCCGGGTCCCGGGCGTCGGCCGGCAGGCCGTGCGGCATCACCGCGGCCCGGGTGGGATGCCCGGTCAGCAGGGAGAACGCCTTCACGTCGAACACGAACCCGTCCGGCGTCCGCTCCGCCCAGAGCCGGCTGTTCCGCTCGCCGGGGAGGGCGTAGTACGAGGCGTCCACCTCCACCACCGGGAACCGCTCGGCGTAGTACCGCAGCCGGCCCTCGGCGTCCCGCCGTCCCGCGGGGTACCAGCCGCTGCCGACCAAGGTTTTGTCGGTCCACGAACACGTGCCCACGAGGATGTCACCCATGACGGTGCGCGTACCCCGCACTCCCGCGGGCAGACGGCCGACGGGCGACGGACGCCGCCCGGCCCCCTCGGGGCCGCGCGGCGAACCACCCGCCCAGCGCGCCGACCAGGTACCAGAGGAGGTCGGGCGGGTCGAAGGTGGAGCCGAGGACCAGGCGAGCGGCGGCACTGCGCCGGGAGAGCTCCGCGGGCACACCACTGAGCTGCAGGAACTCCACGCCCCAGCTGACCGCCAGCGCGATCGCGGCGGCCCTCCACGCGGAGACCGAGGGGGCCGCCACGACGACCAGGGCGACGAGCAGCAGGGTGTAGAGGGCGTCCCCGCCGTACTTGGCCACGTCTCCGGTCGCCACGGCCCTGAGCCCGAGCCCCGCGCCCACGGTCGCCAGTGCGGCCGTCGCCGCCACCAGACGTCTTCGGCCCGTCCCGCCAGGTGTGCCGGCGCCGCCTTCCGGAGAGGTCATGGGAGCCATCGTAGGATCGGCGCCTCCGCTTCCCTGCCCCCGCCCCCACCGGGGCGGACGGGGGTCCGGCCGGCGGGGGCGGGGCCCGTCAGGCCTCCGCGAGCACCCCGTCCGTTGAGGCGCCGGAAGCGATGCCGTACTCCGGCTCGGGCACCGATTCGGGCGCGAGCAGCACCGAACGGCGGCCGTCCACCCCCACCGGCACGTCACCGTCGACCGTGACCCGGCGCAGGGTGCGCTCGTGGTCGTCGGAGTCGTCCACGCCGTAGTGCTGGGTGGCCCGGTTGTCCCAGATGGCGACGTCGCCCGCGCGCCACTGCCAGCGCACGGTGTTCTCCGGACGCTCGACGTGCGACTGGAGGACGTCGCGGAGGGCCCTGGAGTCACGGCCGTCGAGGCCGGTGAACCGCTGCAGGAAGGTGCCGAGGACCAGCGTGCGTTCACCGGTCTCCGGGTGCACCCGCACCACCGGGTGCTCGGTGCGGAACGTGATCGACGTGAACACCTCGCGGTGCTGCAGGAGTTCGTCCGGGACCGCTCCCGGCCGCACGGCGGCGTAGTCGTAGTCGTTGGTGTGCACCCCGCGCAGGCCGTCGGCCAGTGTCCGCAGCGGCTCCGGGAGTTCGGCGTAGGCCGCCGCGGTGTTGGACCACAGCGTGTCGCCGCCGTACGGCGGGATCACCTCGGCGCGGAGGATGGAGAAGGCCGGATAGGCGGGGACGAAGGTCACGTCGGTGTGCCACTGGTTGGCGCGGCCGCCGTGGTCGTTGTCGATGCCGAGGGCGTAACGGCCGTCCACCGAGGGCACGGTGGGGTGGGCGACCGGTTCGCCGAGGAGCCGTCCGAAGGCCTCGTGGCCCGCGGCGTCGAGGTGGTGCTGGTCACGGAGGAAGACGACCTTGTGCTCGAGGACCGCGGCGCGGATCGTGGCCACGGTCCGCTCGTCCAGGTCGCCGCCGAGGCGGACGCCGGAGATCACGGCGCCGATGCGGCCGCCGACCTTCTCGACGGTGATCCGGCCCGTCTCGGGGGCGGACGCGGGTGCGGTGGACGTCATGGCATTCCTTTCACCGGACGCTGCCCGCCCGGCGCCGCCGGGCGGCACGGGCAGGGCGCGAGGAACGGGCGTCCCGGGGCGAGGGGACGGGGGCGCGGAGGGGAGGACGAGGAGGGAACGGGGGCGAAGGCGCGCGGCGCCCGGCCCCAGAAGATGCGCGTACGTCAGCGCACTCGACACGCCGCCGAGGCGAGGCGCCCCAGATCGACGTGGAGCCGCGTCACGAGAAAGGTCGTCGCGGTCATGTCCCCGAGCATGGTCACGCCGGGCGAGCCGGTCAAGGATTCCCCGGCCGGTTTCACGAGTCCGCAACGAGCCGGACGCGGTCGTCCCGCCGGCCCCGGGGGGAAAGTGGCGCAATCGAACGTTGCACCGATTTGACATGTACGCAACCTTGATGTGGGAGCGCTCCCACTTCGTCGTCCGACGTTCACCCCCCAGCCCTGCGAAAGAGGACACCCATGACACGTTCCGACACCGCCGGCCGGTTACGCCGCGCCCCGTTCCTCCTCCTCACCCTGGTCGTCACGGCGCTGTTCTCCCTGGTCCCGGGGAGCGGCACCGCGTACGCCCACGGCTCGGTCGTCGACCCCGCCACCCGCAACTACGGCTGTTGGCAGCGCTGGGGCAGCGACTTCCAGAACCCGGCCATGCAGCAGCAGGACCCCATGTGCTGGCAGGCCTGGCAGGCGAACACCAACGCCATGTGGAACTGGAACGGCCTGTACCGCAACGGTTCCGCGGGCAACTTCCAGGCGGTCGTCCCCAACGGCCAGCTCTGCAGCGGCGGCCGGACCGAGGGCGGCCGGTACAACGCCATGGACGCCGTGGGCAACTGGAAGGCGACCGACGTCGGCAGCAACCTCACCATCCGGCTCCACGACCAGGCCGGCCACGGGGCGGACTACATCCTGGTCTACGTCACCCGGCAGGGCTTCGACCCGCTCACCCAGCCGCTCACCTGGAACGACCTGCAGCTGGTCACCCGCACCAGCCGCTACGCCCCGGGCCAGGAGTACAACGTCCCCGTGAGCGTTCCGGGGCGCAGCGGCCGGGCCGTGTTCTACACCATCTGGCAGGCGTCGCACATGGACCAGACGTACTTCCTGTGCAGCGACGTCAACTTCCGCTGAGGTGACGGCCGCCGCGCCCGGGAGGCGCCGAACGGCCGGCGTCGGGCCGGCGGCCCGACACCGGTCCGCCTCCGGCGGCGCGGCCCGCGGCGCCGGAGGCGGACGGAACGGGGGCCGCGACCGAAAGGTCGCGGCCCCCGCCCGGCAGCGGTTCCGCCCGGCGCGGCGGGGTCAGCCGCAGGCGGCCCCGTCGCGGGTGAAGTCGTCCGGCGGGCCGTTGGCCCCCGTCCACGTCCCGGTGAGACCGACGGTCACCGAACCGCCGGGCGCGACGCGGCCGTTGTACGACGCGCTGGTCACGGTGACCCGGTCACCGCTCTGGGTGTGCGTGCCGTTCCAGAGCTGGGTGATCCGCTGGCCGTCGGGGAAGGTCCAGCCGAGCTTCCAGCCGTTCCACGCGCCGTCGCCGGTGTTGGTGAGCCGGACCTCGGCCTGGAAGCCGCCCTGCCACTGGTTGGTGACGCGGTACTCCGCGGTGCAGGCACCCTCCGGGTCACCGGGGTCCGGCGGGTCGGTCGGGTCCGGCGGGTCCGTGGGATCGGCCGGCGAGGGGACGGCGGCGGTGTCCGCGTACACGATGCCCCGGCCGTTGGTCGAGACGTAGACCCGCCCGTACGTGCGCGGGTCGCCGGTGATCGTGGAGCCGGTCCAGCCCCACCGGTGCTTGTCGTCGTTGACCCGTACCCAGTTGGCGCCCGCGTCGGTGGACCGGAAGATGCCCCGGACGCCGTCGATCCTCGCGCTGGTGTAGAGGGTCTGGTACGTGGTGCCCGGGGCCGCCTTGCCGAAGCCGATCGTGTCCGCCTCCTGGACCCCGCCCACCTTGGTGAAGGTCGCACCGGAGTCGGTGGAGTGCCACAGCCCGTACGTCCTGCCCTTCTCGCCGCCGGCCAGCCAGATGTCGCCGTTGCGGCCGGGCACCGCCTTGAAGCGGACGGCCGTGCCCCCCGGCAGCCCGGTGGACGCGCGCTTGGTGAAGGTGGCGCCGGCGTCGGTGCTGACGTAGAAGGCGCCGTCCTTGAACCCGTAGAACTTCTTCGGGTCCACCCGGTCCGACTCCACGATCGCACCCGCCGGAATGCCGGAGGAGGCCGTCCAGGAGGAGCCCGAACCGGCGTGCACGCCCGCTCCCTCCGGGCTCCACACGTAGCGTCGGCCGTCCGCCGCCGCGGCGACCGTGCCGCCGCCGGTGACCCCCGAGGGGTCGGAGCCCGCGTACCAGTTGGCGCCGTTGTCGGAGGAGAAGGCCACATGGGCGCCGCTCTCCACGTTGCCCACCCGGACCACCGTGTTCGGGTCGGTCTCGGCGTAGTCGAGGCTGGTGGTGGAGGTGAAGTTGGGCGACTGGAACATCTTCGCCGGCACCGCGTCCAGGTCGGTGTGCCGGAAGCCGCCGACGTCGCCCAGGCCGCTGATCAGCGTGGCGCCGGAGGGCGGGGCCACCAGGTCGAGGACGGCGGTCTCCTCGAGTCCCTTCACCATGGGCTTGATGACGGGTTTGCCGCCGCTGTCCCACTGGGTGAGGTTCTCGGTGCCGAAGATCGTCGCGCCGGTGCCGTACATCATCCGGTCGGAGTCGAACGGGTCGATCTCCAGCGCCTCCGTCATCCACCCGAGCTTCGGGGTCTGCTCGGGCGGAGTCGGACGGGCGCCCCAGTCGAGCCAGGGGACCGAGGAGATGTCCATGGTGTAGCGGTTCGAGCGGTTGGGGTAGGAGCTGTACTCCCAGGCCCTGGTCCAGTTCTCGCCGCTGTCCGTGGTGCGGAAGATCTGGGTGTCCGGCCACCAGGAGCTGTAACCGGTGACCATCACCGTGCCGGGGTCCTGCCGGTCCACGCTCAGCCCGCTGTAGCCGAAGTAGGTGTCGGCGGCGGGCACCGGGCTGATGTCCGTCCACTCCCCGCTGCCGGTGTCGTACCGCCACACCTGGCCGGCGGAGCCGTCGTAGGGACCTCCGGTGTCGCTGTAGGCGAGGTAGAGGCGGCCGTTCTCCGCGTCCAGGACGCCCTTGTGCGCGAGCAGCCCGGTGGGCTGCCCGGCCACCCGGGACCACGTGGCGCCCGCGTCGGTCGACCGGTAGACGTTGTTCTCCTTGTCGGCGACGCCGACGTAGATGGTCCGGGTGGCGGCGCCGGCGCTGCCCGTCGACTCGTCGAAGGTCACCCAGGAGATGCCCTGGATGTCGCCGTTGTAGCCGCCCGGGTCGGTCGGATCGGTGACGTAGGTCCCCGGGTTGGGGAACGAGGTCACCTTCGACCAGGTCGCGCCGCTGTCGGTGGAACGCCACAGGCCGTTGCCGCTCGGCGCGCCGAGGTAGAGGACGCTGTTGCGGTGGGGGTCGACGGCGAGGCGCTCCCCCATGCCCCTGCCGGGCATGTTCCCGCCCAGCTTGAACGGCAGGTCGGCCTTGGCCCAGGTCTCGCCCCGGTCGCCGGAGCGCAGCACGGCGCCGTTGCCGGGGTCCCAGTCGTTGGTGTACGTCCCGACCGCCGCGTAGACCTTGTCCGGGTCGACGCTGTCGGAGGCGAGACCGATCACTCCGGTGTGGCCCCAGTCGTCCCAGCCGACGTGGTCCAGCAGCGGGGTCCAGCTCTTGCTCGACTCCACCCAGCGGTACGCGCCGCCGATGTCGGTGCGGGCGTAGGCGAGGTCCGGTTCGGACCGGTTGAAGACGATGCCGGGGACGAAGCCGCCGCCGTCGATGCGGACGTTCCTCCAGTCCACGACGGCGGCCGCGGCGCCGGCGCCGGGCAGTGCGCGGGCGCCCGTGCCCGCGTCGGGCCCCGCCGTGGCCGCCGGCATCAGGGAACCCAGCAGGGCGGCGGCCGCCGCCAGCACGCCGCCGGCCCTGAAGGCGGTGCGGCGCGGGAGCGGGACGGAGCGTCGTAAGCGGGTGCGGTCGGCCCGGGACGTAGGCCCGGGCAGCGGTCTGCCCCTGGGGGGAGGGGACTCGTGCACGGCTGGTTCCTTCCTCGTCGCCCCGGCGGCCTCCGGGCACGGGCCGGGGGTCCCGGCGGCGGCCGTGCCGCCGCCCGTGAGGGCACCGGGGCAGGGGGATGTGGTGGACGGAACCGTCGGGTGCGGCTCGGTGGTCGCTCGCCGTACTCGACGGACGGGTACGCCCGGCAGGGGGCCGCGCGGAACGCCGTCGGAGTCCGCGCCGCCTCACGTCCGGGGCGGGAGCGCTCCCACTTTCGAGGTGTGGTCGAGTCGGCGTCAAGGTGTCCGCAGAGTCGAAGATATTCGACTCCGTCCCGTCATCGCGTACTCCGCGGGCCGGAAACGTCGAAGCGCTTCGACGACGGCCGGAAACCCGTGTCTGCGGGGGCGACCGTCCCGCCACCGCGTCTTCCGCCGAGCACCGTCCGCCGACAGCGTCGAAGCGCTTCACGCACTCGCGCGACCGAGTGGCCACCGCTTGCCGGGACCGGCCGGGGCGCCATGCCCGGGAGCCCTCCGCACGGCCGCGCCGGCGGGGACTTCGACGCGCGGACGCCCGCGCGGACCCGTCCGGCGGCAGGCGCGGCAAAGGCCGCAGGGGCCGCGCGGCTCGTCACCGCGACCGCGCGCGGAGCGGGCGCCGGGGCTCCTGGCGCCCGAGGCCGGCGCCCCGGCCGGGGGCTCCCGTCCCGCCCGGTGGCCGGCTGCCCGCCCGGTGGCCGGCTGCCCGCCCGGTGGCCGGCTGCCCGCCCGGCGCCGCGTCACCGGCCCACCCGCGACTCCCCCGCGGCGACCGGCTGCCGCTGATCCCGCCCCCTCCTGAAGAGAGACCGTGCGCATGACCCTCACCGATTCCACGACGCCCGCCCGGGCGGGCGTCCGCTACGGCGACCCGGACTTCGCCCTCGAAGCGACCTCGCCGGTCATCGAGCACCAGCTGCGTCACCGCTCGGTGCGCGCCTTCCTGCCGACCCCCGTCACCGAGGAGGAACTGCGGGCCGTCGTGGCCGCGGCGTCGTCGGCGTCGACGTCCTCGAACCTGCAGGCCTGGAGCGTCGTCGCGGTGACCGACCCGGAGCGCAAGCGGCGGCTCTCGGACCTGGCGGCACGACAGGAGTTCATCGTCGAGGCGCCGTTGTTCCTGGTCTGGGTGGCCGACCTCGACCGCGGCCACCGCCTGGCACAGCGCAACGGCGAGCCGCTGGACGCCACGGCCTACCTGGAGTCCACGCTGCTCGGCGTCATCGACACCGCGCTGGCGGCCCAGAACGCGGTCGTGGCACTGGAATCGCTCGGCCTGGGTTCGGTCTTCGTGGGCGCCGTCCGCAACCATCCCGAGGAGTTCGCCGGCGAACTGGGGCTGCCGCCGCACAGCGTGGCCGTCTTCGGGCTGGCGGTCGGGCACCCCGATCCCACGGAGGACGCCGGCGTCAAGCCCCGCCTCCCCAGACCGCCGTCCTGCACCGCGAGACCTACGACGCCGGCAAGGCCGACGCCGGCCTGCCCGCGTACGACGAGCGCCTGGCCGCCTACCACCGCGCCCACGGGCTGACCGGCGCGTGGACCGAGCGCGTCCTGGCCCGGCTCGCCGGCGCTGCCGCCCTCGGCGGCCGCGACGGCCTCCGCGACGCCCTCGAACGCCGCGGCCTGCCCTCCCGCTGACCACCGCCCCGGGCCGCCCCGTCCACCCGCGCCACCGGCCGGCCACCCGCAGCACGCCCCGCGGGCCGGCCCGGCGGTTCCGGAGCCGCGACCGCCTCAGCAGGGGCCGGGCCGCGCTCGACGTGGCGACCGCGGGTGGCGCCCGGCAGCCACTGAGCGTTCCTTCCCCTCCCCCTCACGCAAGCTCCTCCAGGCCCGACAGCCCCGACAGCCCCGACAGCCCCGACAAGGGAGAACACCCGATGAGCGAGCAGTACCCGCACTACGAGGACGTCTTCAGGGCGGCCGACAACCGCTACGCGTCCTTGCCCTACCGGCGCACCGGGCGGTCCGGGCTCGACCTTCCGGCCGTCTCCCTGGGCCTGTGGCAGAAGTTCGGCGCCGACCACGCCTACGACACCCAGCGCGAGATCATCCTGCACGCCTTCGACCTGGGCATCTCCCACATCGACAACGCCAACCGCTACGGTCCGCCGCACCGCGCCGCCGAGCAGACCCTCGGTCGTGTGCTGCGCCGGGACCTGGCGCCCTACCGCCATGAGCTGATCCTCTCCAGCAAGGCCGGCGGCGTCCTCGGGCCCAGCCCGAACCTCCGCGGCGGCGGCCGCAAGGCGCTGCTGACCTCCCTGGAGCTGAGCCTGCGCGATCTGGGCACCGACTACGTCGACATCTTCTACCACCACACTCCGGACGTGACGACGCCGCTGGAGGAGACCGCCGGCGCGCTCGCCACAGCCGTCACATCGGGCAAGGCCCTGTACGTCGGCATCTCCAACTACGAGCCCGACCGCGCCGAGGCCATCGCCCGGCTGCTGAGGGCCGCGGGCGTGCCGCTGCTCGTCCACCAGCCGCGCTACTCCCTCTACGACCGCGGCATCGACCGGAACGGTCTCGCCGGCCTGGCCCTCGAGGAGGGCTTCGGTCTCGTGGTCTACTCCCCGCTGGCCCAGGGGCTGCTCACCGACAAGTACCTGGAGACCATTCCGGACGGCGCCCGTGCCCGGAACAGCGACTTCCTCAAGCCCGACCAGATCGACGAGACCTACCGGCAGCGCACGGCGCAGCTGAACAAGCTGGCCGGGAACCGCGGCCAGTCGCTGGCACAGCTCGCCCTGCAGTGGGTGCTGCGCAACCCCGCCGTGACCTCGGCGCTGACGGGCGCCAGCTCCAAGGAGCAGCTCGACCACAACCTGCGGGCGCTGGACGGCCCGGAGTTCACCGACGAGGAGCTCGCCGTCATCGACGAGTACGGCGTGCACGGAACGGGCCTACGCGGCTGACACCGCCCGTCGTGCCTGCGCCCCGGCCACCCCGGTCGTCCGCGACGCCGCCGGGCCCCCGGCGGTGACCGGCCCGGCAGGCGGGATCACCCCCCTGCAACGCACGAACTCCAGGTCACCCGCCGGTCCCGGCAGCAAGCATCTGCCGACGCCATTGCCCCGCCACGGGATACTGCCGGAGGTTCCGGTCCGGCAATCAAGGCTGAGCGGGGGAAACAGTGGCGAGCGGGAACGACCCACACGCACGGGAACTCGCACGGCAGGCCAGAGGACGGAAGAGGGCCGGGAAGGCCGCCGAGGCCGGACGAAAGGCTCGGACGGCGGCCTTCGGCGAAGGCGCGGACACGGCGCGGGCCCTCTCCGGTCGCCGCGCGGAAGCCGTCTTTGGAAGCCGCCCGGGCCTGCCCGCTGCCCCTCCCCCGCGGAACCGGGCCTGGTCCCGGCCCGAGGACGTCACCTCGGACAGCGCGGCGGCACGGCTGCTGGCGCTGCTCGACGCATTCGCACAAGGCTCATGCACCGCTCCGGAGTTCGCACGTGGCTGGTGGGAGAACCGGCGGATCTCGCAGGCGAACGGCGAACGGATACGTGAGCCGCTCGCCGATCTCTTCGAGCATGTGTTCCTGACACTCGAGGACTACGCGATCGAGCCGGACCTCGCCGAGCCGGGGGATCTCGACGACGCGGACCTCCGCGAGGCCGTGGTCCGGTCCTGGACCGCGTTTCGTGAGGAGACCACCGGACGAGGGCGGTGACGGGTTCAGGACGACGCCGGTGGCGGCCGGCGTGGAGCTACCCGAGGAACGACAGCCGCACCTGACGGTCGCGGTTGTCGACGTTGGTGTCCACCAGGCACACCGACTGCCAGGTGCCCAGTTCCAGGCGGCCGCCGATGACCGGGAGGGTGGCGTGGGGCGGGACGAAGGCGGGGAGGACGTGGTCGCGGCCGTGGCCCGGGGTGCCGTGGCGGTGGCGCCAGCGGTCGTCCGCCGGAAGGAGGTCGCGGAGGGCGGCGAGGAGGTCGTCGTCGCTGCCCGCACCGGTCTCGATGACCGCGATGCCCGCGGTGGCGTGCGGGACGAAGACGTTGAGGAGGCCGTCGCGGCCGGCGGCGGCCTCGCTCAGGAACTCCTCGCAGTCGCGGGTGATGTCGGCGACGCGCTCGGCGGAGCCGGTGGCGATGTGCAGGACGCGGGTGTGGAAACGGTCTGACATGCCTTCATCCTGACGCATCGGCCGGGCGGGGGAAGAGAGCCGGGCCCCAGGTCGTTCGCACGGGTGTGGAGGAGCGGATGACGCGGGAGATCGACGTCGTGGTGGTGGGCGCCGGGCAGGCGGGGCTGTCGGCGGCGTACCACCTGCGGCGCGCCGGCTTCGGGCCCGGGCGGGACTTCGTGGTGCTCGACCACGCGCCGGGGCCGGGCGGCGCCTGGCAGTTCCGGTGGCCCTCGCTGACGTACGGCAAGGTGCACGGGATGCACGCGCTGCCCGGCATGGAGCTGACCGGCGCCGATCCGGGGCGGCCGTCGTCCGAGGTGATCACCGAGTACTTCGACGCCTACGAGCGGGCCTTCGGGCTCGAGGTGGTGCGGCCCGTCGACGTGCGGGCGGTGCGGGAGGGCGAACGGGGGCGACTGCGGGTGGAGACCTCGGCCGGGATCTGGTCGGCCCGCGCCCTGATCAACGCGACGGGCACCTGGGACCGGCCGTTCGTCCCGCGGGTCGCGGGCCAGGAGACGTTCCGCGGGCGGCAGCTGCACACCGTGGGCTACCGGGGCCCGGAGGAATTCGCGGGACTGCGGGTGGTGGTGGTCGGCGGGGGCGCCTCGGCGACCCAGCACCTGCTGGAACTGGCTCCGTACGCGGCGGCGACGGCCTGGGTGACGCGGCGGCCGCCGGTGTTCCGGGAGGGGCCGTTCGATGCGGAGGCCGGGCGGGCGGCCGTGGCGCTGGTCGAGGAACGGGTGCGGCAGGGGCTGGCGCCGCGGAGCGTGGTCTCGGTGACGGGGCTCCCGCTGAACGACGCGGTCCGCGAAGGGCTGCGGAGCGGGGTCCTGGACCGGCTGCCGATGTTCGACCGGATGACGCCGGAGGGCGTCGGGTGGGCGGACGGGCGGAGCTTCGCGGCGGACGTGGTGCTGTGGGCGACGGGGTTCCGGGCGAGCGTGGGGCACCTGGCGCCGCTGCGGCTGAGGGAACCGGGCGGGGGGATCCGCCTCGTGGGCACGCGGGCGGCGGCGGACCCGAGGGTGCACCTCGTCGGCTACGGGCCGTCGGCCAGCACGGTGGGCGCGAACCGGGCGGGACGGGCGGCGGTACGGGAGGTCCGGCGACTCCTCGGGAGCGGGGCCGGTCCCCGCCGGGCCACGGCCGCGTGACGTCGGCGGTGACGCGGGCGGGGGGCGCGGGCGGTGGCGGCGGCGCGCCGACGCGGGACCCCGGTTGCGGGTACGGCGTGGTGGCGGCGCCCGCACTCCCCCGTCCGACGGCGACCCGCCCGCGCGACGCCCGCCCGCGCGACGCACGG
>NZ_LWCC02000005.1:4225830-4236520 GCF_001642695.1 Streptomyces chilikensis | reverse complement strand
CGGCACCCCTCGGCGCCACCGCCCGTCACTCCCCGGCCGCCTCCAGCCGCGTGTCGCGGCGGACCAGCGCGGCGTAGCGCCCGTCGAGGCCCAGGAGCTCCTCGTGCGTGCCGCGTTCCACCACCCGGCCGCGGTCGAGGACGACGATCTGGTCGGCGCCGCGGACCGTGGAGAGCCGGTGCGCGATGGTGATGGTCGTGCGGTTGGCCGAGAGCGCGTCGATCGCCTCCTGCACCGCGCGCTCCGTGCGGGTGTCCAGCGCGCTGGTCGCCTCGTCGAGGAGGAGGACCGGCGGGTCGCGCAGGATGGTGCGGGCGATGGCGAGGCGCTGCTTCTCGCCGCCGGAGAAGCGGTGGCCGCGCTCGCCGACCACCGTGTCGTAGCCGTCGGGCAGCGACATGACGTGGTCGTGGATCTGCGCGGCGCGCGCCGCCGCGTGCAGTTCCTCCACGGTGGCGTCCGGCTTGGCGAAGCGGAGGTTGTCGGCGACCGAGGCGTGGAAGAGGTAGGTCTCCTGGGAGACCACGCCCACCGCGCGGGCCAGGCTGTCGAAGTCCAGGTCGCGGACGTCCACGCCGTCGAGGGTGACCCGGCCGCCGGTGACGTCGTAGAGCCTCGGCACGAGGTGTCCCAGCGTGGACTTCCCCGCGCCGGTGGTGCCGACCACGGCGAGGCTGCCGCCCGCGGGGACCTCGATGTCGATCCCGGTGAGCACGGGGTCGCCGCGGTCGTCGTAGCGGAACTCGACGTTCTCGAGGCGCACCTCGCCCTTGGCCCGGTCCAGGCTCACCGGATCCTCCCGCTCGGTGATGTCCACGGGGAGGTCGAGGTACTCGAAGATGCGCTGGAAGAGGGCGAGCGAGGTCTGGATCTGGACGCCGGTGGACAGCAGGCTGACGGTCGGGCGGAACAGGCCCTGCTGGAGCGAGGTGAAGGCGACCAGGGTGCCCAGGGAGACGGCGGGACCGCCCAGGTGGAGGGCCAGGCCGGCCGTCCAGTAGATCAGGGCGGGCATGGCGGACATGACGATGCCGATGACGGCCATCCGCCATCGGCCCGCCATGTTGGACCGGACCTCGAGGTCGACCAGCCTCTCCGACTCGTCGGCGAACGACCGGGTGAGCGAGTCGGCGCGGCCCATGGTGCGGCCCAGGAGGATGCCGCTGACCGACAGGGACTCGGTGACCGTCGCCGCCATCACGGCCATCTGCTTCTGCCGCCTGGTGGTGATCTTCTTGCGTTCGTCCCCGACGCGGCGGCTGATCCAGACGAAGACCGGCAGCAGGAGGAGCGAGACGACGGTGAGCCGCCAGTCCAGCGCCAGCATGGCCACCACGGTGGCGATGACGCCGGTGAGGTTGGAGACCAGCGAGGTGACCGTCGAGGTCACGGTCGCCTGCATGCCGCCGATGTCGTTCGCGATGCGGGACTGGACCTCGCCGGTGCGGGTGCGGGTGAAGAAGGCCAGGGACATGCGCTGCAGCCGCCCGTAGACGGCCGTCCGCAGGTCGTGCATCACGCGCTGGCCGACGGTGGTGGAGATCAGGGTCTGCAGCACGCCGAAGACGCCGCCGAGCACGGCGCTGACGATCATGCCGAGGACCAGCAGGCTCAGCAGACCCGTGCGCTGCTGGGGCAGGGCGACGTCGAGTATCTCGCGCAGCAGGAAGGGGCTCGCCACCGAGACCAGCGAGGAGGCCCCGACCAGCACGGCGACCACGGCGAGGCGGCCCCGGTAGGGGCGGAAGAGCCGCAGGATGCGGCGCACCTGCCGCGGCCGGTCCGGGTCGGGCGGCGGCGGGGTCCAGTCGATTCGGTCGGGACGCATGGGCTCCCTTGGTCTGAGAGGGCGGAGGGCGACACGCCGCGGATCGTCACAGAGCTTAGCTCATTGTTACCTATATTCACAGTGAACTAGGTCCTGATATCGTTCCCCGCATGACGCTTCCCGACTCCGACGGGCTCCTCGCCGAGCAGTTGCTGCGCCTCACCCGCCGCGTCCACCGCATTCAGAAGCGCCATCTGGAGCAGCGGGGCATGGCCATCACCCCGGCCCAGTCACGGGCGCTGCGCGCCCTCGCCCCGTACGCCGCGCCGCCGCGGATGGCGGATCTGGCGGAGCGGCTCGAAGTGGTGCCCCGGGCCGTGACGACCCTGGTCGACGGGCTGGAGGCGAGCGGCCGGGTGCGCCGGGTGCCGGATCCGGACAACCGCCGCGTGACGCGGATCGAGCTGACCGACGAGGGCCGGGCGGCGCTGCGGGAGCTGCGGGCGGCCCGCCGGGCGGCGGCGGAGGAGATCCTGGAGCCGCTCTCCCACGAGCAGCGCGAGATACTCGGCGGCCTGCTGAACACGCTGATCGACGGCTCCCCTCCGGGTTCCCCGGGCCCGGTCTGAGCCCGGGGCCCGGCGTCCCGCGCCCGCCGCCGCGGTTTGCGCCGCACCCGGCCCCGGTGGACGCTGGACAGTGTGAGCGGCCGCCAGGCAGCGGGAGGTACTCGTGGGCATCGCCGACGGACCCGGGGACGACGTCTACCAGCCCGACGCGTCCGAGATCCAGGACGACTCGGGGCTCCTCGACGTCGAGGACACGCTGGAGACGGAGGACGTCGACGACCCGCTGGACCGCGGCTGGTCCCCGCCGGAGAAGCCCTGGGGCGTGGAGCGGACCGGGGAGACGGCGGCCGAGCAGCACCGGGGCGAGTCGCTGGACGAGCGGCTGGCCAAGGAGCTTCCGGACGGGCCGGACCTGGAGCAGGACGGCGACGGGATCGGCGACGCCGTCGACACCGACGGCGAGCCGGTGGACTCCGAGGTCGGAGCGGTCCGGGCGGGGCGGCTGGTGGCGCCCGACGAGGGCCTCCGTCATGACGAGGAGGCGGTGCTGGCCGCGCGCGACGTGGGCATCGACGGAGCGGCCGCCTCCGCGGAGGAAGCGGCCGTCCACGTGATCGACGAGGAGTGACGACCCGTGCAGCAGGACAAGCATCCCGAGTACCGGCCGGTGGTCTTCCGCGACCGGGCGGCCGGCTACGCGTTCCTCACCAGGTCGACGGCCGACAGCGACCGGACGATCGACTGGGACGACGGGCGGACGTACCCGGTGATCGACGTGGAGATCTCCTCCGAGAGCCACCCGTTCTACACGGGGAAGGCCCGCACGGTGGACTCCGAGGGCCGCGTCGCGCGCTTCGAGCGGCGGTACGGCGGGGGGACGGGAGAAGGCGGCGCGGGCACGGCCTAGTACGCGGCCCGCCGCCGGTCCGTCAGGCCCGCCGCCGGTCCGTCACCGCAGGGGTGCTCGGGGTGCGGTCCGGCCCGCCCTCGCGCTCGGCGCCGGCCACGCCGTCCCGCGGCCGGTTCCGGCCGGGGAAGGGGGCGGTGTCGGCGAACCACCCCGCACCGACGGCGTCCGGGAGGACGGAGCGGGGCCGGCGGGCGCCGCCCGAGGGCCGGCCGGGACGGGGCCGGTCGCCGGGGCACCTCAGTCACCGGGGCCCGGGTCGGGCCGCACCGCCGCGTGCAGGCCGGCCCGGGCCGCTTCGAGCTGGGCGGCGAAGGCGATGCCGAGGAACAGGGCGATGCCGGTGAGGTTCGCCCACAGCAGCAGCGCGATGAACGCGGTGAGGGGCCCGTAGACCGCTCCGAAGCCTCCGCTGTTGCTGACGTAGAGCTCGAGGAGAGCGGTCGCCGTCACCCATATGACCAGGTGGACGGCGGAGCCGAGGGCCAGCCAGGTGTAGCCGGGCTGACGGCGGCGCGGGGACCAGCGGAAGATCACCGCGGAGGCGGTCCAGGCCAGCAGCAGTCCCAGCGGGATGTCCAGCGGCGCCCACCACCGCTCGCCGCCCGGCAGGCCGAGGGACTCCGCGACCGCCCCGGCCACCGCGTCGCCCGTGACGAGGACCAGGAAGCCCAGCACCATGGGCAGTCCGGCCGCCCCGGCGAGCACCAGGGCCCGCCCGTACTTGTGGGTGGCCGGCCGGTCGCGTTCGACGCCGTAGATGCGGTTGGCGCCGCGCTCGATCTGCCCCATCGCCGAGGCGAGGTTGACCACCGCGAACAGCAGGCCCAGCACCAGCGCCAGGTTGCTCCACACGCCGCCGTCGGCGGTGCGCCGGGTGCCCTCCAGGACGTCCTGGACGATGTCGGCGCTGTCGCCCGGGACGATCCGCCGGAGGGTGAGCTCGATGACCCGGCCGATGTCCTCGGTGTGCGCCGAGGTGGCCAGTCCGACCAGCGTGGCGGTGAACGGCACCACGCCGACCACGATCTGGAAGGCCAGGGCGCGGGCGTTGGTGAAGCCGTCGGCGTACCGGAAGCGGCTGAAGGAGTCGGCGAGCAGCCGCCTGGCGCCGCCGTACTGGCGGAGGGCGGTCAGCGCCTCGTCGCCGGAGAGTTCCTCTCCGACCATGTCCCGGGTCTGCGGAACGTGGACGACGGTTCCCATCGTGTGAGCTCTCCTCGGGCTGCGGGGGGCGTTCCTCTCCTCATGCCCCGCAGCCCGGCTCCCACCGTGGATCCCCCGGCGGGGGGCGGCCTCAGATGAAGCCGAGGGCCGCCGCCGCGGCCGCGCCGCCGGCGAGCATGAAGCCCGGCATCAGGACCCGGACCTCCACCCAGCTGCCGGCGCGGAAGCGCATGCCCTTCGGCGGGCCCAGCGGGTACCACCGCTTGCGGCCGATCGGGATGGGCCACAGGACGGGGCAGCCGGAGACGGTGAGCGCGTCGCCGACGCAGTGGACCAGCGCTCCCAGCACGATGGGCAGGCCCAGCCACAGGTACTCCTGGTCCGGTCCGTCGAACAGCCAGGTGGAGCCGTTGCCGGGCTTGTCCAGGACGCCCGCGACGATCCACGAGCTGGTGGCGGCCAGCAGCCAGACCAGCACGTCGGCGCTGGAACCGCGGGTCGCCCGCCACAGCAGTCCCTCGATGGCCAGCACCATGTGCACGAAGAGGATGAAGAGCACGCCCCAGCGGTCGCCCAGCGTGGCGACCGCCGCCGAGCCCGCGCCGAGCAGCAGCGCCCACACCCAGGTGTGGGTCAGGGTGCGGTGGCCGCCGGAACGTCGGGGGTCACCGGGTTTCTTCGTCGACTTGTAGACCGCGTAGGACAGCTTGTCGACGATCTCGCAGATCCACTTGGACACCGGCCCGAAGGCCCGCGAGATGGTGGCGGCCTTGTGGTCGAGGTCGGGGGCGAGGGCGGCGCCGGCGCAGATCAGCGCTCCCGCCAGCAGCACGGGCCAGGGCATCGGCTCGCCCCAGGCGGCCGCCGCGGCGCCGACGCCGAGCCAGGCGGCCGCGCCCGACAGTGAATGTGCTGGTCCCATCATGGCGTTGCCCGCCCCGTTCCACGTTGTGCCGCTGTTCAGTTCGGCGGCCAGCGTAGCGGTGACGATCTTCGAGTGGTGATCCGATTCCCTGATCGTGACCTGGTCCGGGCAAGATGGGGGGTGTGACCCTCATCGATCAGTTGCCGCAGACCGCCGATCCCGACGCCCTCTACGAAGCCTTCGAGTCGTGGGCCCAGGACCGGGGCCTCACGCTCTACCCCCATCAGGAGGAGGCGCTGATCGAGGTCGTCTCCGGGGCGAACGTGATCGTCTCGACGCCGACCGGATCGGGCAAGAGCATGATCGCGGCGGCCGCCCACTTCGCGGCGCTCGCCCGGGACGAGGTCACCTTCTACACGGCACCCATCAAGGCCCTGGTCTCCGAGAAGTTCTTCGAGCTCTGCAAGGTCTTCGGCACCGAGAACGTCGGCATGCTGACCGGTGACGCCTCGGTCAACGCGGACGCGCCGGTGATCTGCTGCACCGCGGAGGTGCTGGCCTCCATCGCGCTGCGTGACGGCAGGAACGCCGACGTCGGCCAGGTGGTGATGGACGAGTTCCACTTCTACGCCGAGGCGGACCGCGGCTGGGCGTGGCAGATCCCGCTGCTGGAGCTGCCGCAGGCACAGTTCGTGCTGATGTCGGCGACGCTCGGTGACGTCTCGATGTTCGAGAAGGACCTCACCCGCCGCACCGGCCGGCCGACGGCGGTGGTGCGGTCCGCGACCCGCCCGGTGCCGCTGTCGTACGACTTCAAGTACACGCCGCTGACCGAGACGCTGACCGAGCTGCTGGAGACCCGGCAGGCGCCGGTCTACATCGTGCACTTCACCCAGGCGCAGGCGGTGGAGCGGGCGCAGGCGCTGATGAGCATCAACATGTGCTCCAAGGAGGAGAAGGAGAAGATCGCCGAGCTGATCGGCAACTTCCGCTTCACCACCAAGTTCGGCCGGAACCTCTCCCGTTACGTCCGGCACGGCATCGGCGTGCACCACGCCGGCATGCTGCCCAAGTACCGGCGTCTGGTGGAGAAGCTGGCGCAGGCGGGCCTGCTGAAGGTCATCTGCGGCACCGACACCCTCGGCGTGGGCGTCAACGTGCCGATCCGCACGGTGCTGTTCACGGCGCTGACCAAGTACGACGGCAACCGGGTGCGCACCCTGCGGGCCCGCGAGTTCCACCAGATCGCGGGCCGGGCCGGGCGCGCCGGGTTCGACACGGCGGGCTTCGTGGTGGCTCAGGCGCCCGAGCACGTCATCGAGAACGAGAAGGCGCTGGCCAAGGCGGGCGACGACCCGAAGAAGCGCCGCAAGGTGGTGCGCAAGAAGGCTCCGGAGGGCTTCGTCGGCTGGACGGAGAACACCTTCGAGAAGCTGATCGCCTCCGACCCCGAGCCGCTGACCTCGCGCTTCCGGGTCACCCACGCGATGCTGCTGTCGGTGATCGCCCGCCCGGGCAACGCCTTCGACGCCATGCGCCGGCTGCTGGAGGACAACCACGAGCCGCGCAAGGCGCAGTTGCGGCACATCCGCCGGGCCATCGCCATCTACCGGTCGCTGCTGGACGGCGGGATCGTCGAGAAGCTGGACACCCCGGACGCCGAGGGCCGCGTCGTCCGCCTGACGGTCGACCTGCAGCAGGACTTCGCCCTCAACCAGCCGCTGTCCACCTTCGCGCTGGCCGCGTTCGAGCTGCTGGACCCCGAATCGCCGTCGTACGCCCTGGACATGGTGTCGGTGGTGGAGTCCACGCTGGACGACCCGCGGCAGATCCTGCACGCCCAGCAGAACAAGGCGCGCGGCGAGGTGGTCGCGCAGCTGAAGGCGGACGGGGTCGAGTACGAGGAGCGGATGGAGCGGCTGCAGGAGGTCAGCCACCCCAAGCCGCTGGAGGAGCTCCTCTTCCACGCCTACAACACGTACCGCAAGAGCCACCCCTGGGTCAGCGACTATCCGCTGTCGCCCAAGTCGGTGGTCCGCGACATGTACGAACGGGCGCTCACCTTCACGGAGTTCGTGTCCTTCTACGAGCTGGCCCGCACCGAGGGCATCGTGCTGCGCTACCTGGCGAGCGCCTACAAGGCACTGGAGCACACCGTCCCCGACGACCTGAAGTCGGAGGACCTGCAGGACCTGATCGCCTGGCTGGGCGAGATGGTCCGCCAGGTCGACTCCAGCCTGCTCGACGAGTGGGAGCAGCTCGCCAACCCCGAGGTGATGACCGCGGAGGAGGCGCAGGAGAAGGCCGACCAGGTCAAGCCGGTCACCGCCAACGCCCGCGCCTTCCGGGTGCTGGTGCGCAACGCGATGTTCCGCCGGGTGGAGCTGGCCGCCCTCGACCAGGTCGGGGAACTCGGCGAGATGGACGCCGAGTCCGGCTGGGACGCCGACCGCTGGGGCGAGGCGATGGACGCCTACTGGGACGAGTACGAGGACCTCGGGACCGGTCCCGACGCCCGCGGCCCGCGCCTGCTGATGATCGAGGAGGACGCCGAGCACGGTCTGTGGCGGGTCCGCCAGACGTTCGCCGACCCGAACGGCGACCACGACTGGGGCATCAGCGCCGAGGTCGACCTCGCGGCGTCCGACGCCGAGGGCCGCGCGGTCGTCCGGGTCACCGACGTCGGCCAGCTGTGACGCCGCTGCCGGGGACGGCAGCGGGAACGCGGGAAGTGCGGGACGCGTGGGAACTGACGGACGTGGGACAGGAGAGGTGAGACCCGCATGACGAATCCGGCGGAGGGCCTGGTCGGCCTGCTCGATCTCGAGCAGATCGAGGTCAACATCTTCCGGGGACGGAGCCCCGACGAGTCCCTGCAGCGCGTCTTCGGCGGGCAGGTGGCCGGCCAGGCGCTGGTCGCGGCCGGCCGGACCGTGGAGCAGGACCGGCCGGTGCACTCTCTGCACGCCTACTTCCTGCGGCCGGGACGGCCCGGTGTGCCGATCGTGTACCAGGTGGAGCGGGTCCGGGACGGGCGGTCGTTCACCACCCGCCGGGTCACCGCGGTGCAGCAGGGGCGGACCATCTTCAACCTGACGGCCTCCTTCCACCTGCCGGAGGAGGGACCGTTCACGCACCAGCTCCCGCCGGCCCGGGAGGTGCCGGACCCGGAGTCGCTGCCGACGGTCGCGGAGGAGATCCGCGAGCACCTCGGCGCGTTGCCGGAGCAGCTGGAGCGGATGGCGCGCCGCCAGCCCTTCGACATCCGGTACGTGGACCGGTTGCGGTGGACGGCCGGGGACGTCGCGGAGGCGGAGCCGCGCAGCGCGGTGTGGATGCGCGCGGTGGGTCCGCTGGGCGACGACCCGCTGGTGCACACCTGCGCGCTGACCTACGCGAGCGACATGACGCTGCTGGACGCGGTGCGGCTGCCGGTGGAACCGCTGTGGGGGCCGCGCAACTTCGACATGGCCTCGCTGGACCACGCCATGTGGTTCCACCGGCCGTTCCGGGCCGACGACTGGCTGCTGTACGACCAGGAGTCGCCGATCGCCGTCGGCGGACGCGGGCTGGCCCGGGGACGCATCTACGACCGTGAGGGCCGCCTGGTGGTCTCGGTGGTGCAGGAGGGCCTCTTCCGGGCCCTGTAGCGTCCGGGTCCGGCGCCACCGGCCGGCTCCGGCGTCCCGGTTCCGGTGGCCGGCCGGTGGCGCGGTTCCGGTGGCCGTCGTGCGCGCGGATGCCGAGCGGCCTCCGTTCTCCCTCGTCTCCCTGACGGGGCGGGCACGGCCGGAGGAGGACCTGGACCAGGTCCGGCACCGGGCGGCCGGGATCGCCGCCCGCCCCATGGGCGACGACCGGGCCGAGGGGTACGGCGCCCGGAACGCCGTGCCGGGCGGGACGCTGGTGCGGCTCTCCGTCGAACGGGTCAGCGCGGTCGCCGGTCCCGCCGGCCGGCCCTCCTCATCCCACCGAGTCCAGCATCCGCGCGGTGTGCATCCGTCCCGCGTGCTCCACCAGGCGGATCAGGACCTCCTTGCCGGACTCCCTCCGGCGGGCGTCGCAGAGCACCACGGGCGTGCCGGGGTCGAGGTCGAGGGCGGCGGAGACCTCGTCGGGCGTGTAGGAGCGCGCGCCCTCGAAGCAGTTGACGGCCACCACGAACGGGATGCCGCGGTGCTCGAAGTAATCGACGGCGGGGAAGCAGCCCTCGAGCCGCCGGGTGTCGGCGAGCACCACGGCGCCCAGCGCGCCCTGGGCGAGCTCGTCCCACAGGAACCAGAAGCGGTCCTGGCCGGGGGTGCCGAAGAGGTAGAGCGAGAGACCGGCCCGGATGGTGATGCGGCCGAAGTCCATGGCGACGGTCGTGGTGGTCTTCTGGTCGACGCCCGAGATGTCGTCGACCCCCCGGCCCGCCTCGGTGAGCAGTTCCTCGGTGCGGAGCGGCCGGATCTCGCTGACGGCGCCGACCAGGGTCGTCTTGCCGACGCCGAAACCGCCTGCCACGAGGATCTTCAGCGCCAGGGGGTTCGAGGCGTCCGTCGTGCCGGCGGCGCCCATCGTCCCGCCGGAGGTGGTGTCCGTCTGCTGGGGGGCCATCGATCACTTCTCTCGGGTGTCTCGGGCGACCGGGTCGCCGCGGGAAGGTCGGTCACTGACAGGTGGTTCGGCGGGCGGCGCGGGCACAGCTGACAGCCTTTCAACCGCTGACAGCATCCACCAGCTCACCGGATCATAGAACTCACGGGTTCCGGCAGCGCGCGGGAGTCACAGTGCGCGCAGACCGGCGATCACCTCGCGCAGCACGCGTTCGTCCGGCAGCTGGGCGGGCGGCACCGGGCGGCTGACGGTGACGCAGCCCAGTTCCAGCAGATCGCCCAGGAGCACGCGGACCACGCCGACGGGCAGGTCGGCGCCCGCCGCGAGCTCCGCGACCGACTGGGTCTCGGCGCGGCACAGTCCCACCAGCAGCCGGTGCTCGGGTCCCAGGGCGGCCGCGGCGTCCGGCGGGGCCTCGGGGTCCGGGTCGACCAGGGCGATCAGGTCGAAGCCGGTTCCGGACGGGCCGGGGCTGGTGCGCCCACCGGTCATCGCGTAGGGGCGGACCAGCGGTCCGGCCTCACCGTCGAACCACTGGCTCTCGTACCACCGGCCGCCGGACGGCCCGCCGGAGGCCGGTTCCGGGTCACCGGGACCGCCGGAGGGCGGGGGGTGCGTCGGGTTCTGCTCACGCATCCGGACACCGTCTCCCGGGTCAGCCGGCGAAGGGCCGCGGGGGCGTCCGCGGCGACTGGTGGAGGTGCTCGCCGACCCGGTTGACCAGCCGGGCCATCTCGTAGGCGATCAGGCCGATGTCGGCCTTGGCGCCGGTCAGGACGGCCAGGCAGGAACCGGCTCCGGCGGCGGCGACGAAC
>NZ_LWCC02000005.1:4169916-4225730 GCF_001642695.1 Streptomyces chilikensis | reverse complement strand
TGGTGAGCGAGACCGGCCTGCTCCAGGCCCGGCCCGGGGCCGCGCCGGAGAGGATGATCAGCGACTCGGCGTGCCGCCGCATGCGGGTGGTGAGGTGGTCGAGGCGGAACAGGTCGCTCAGCTCGTCCGGGTCCTCGGCGCGGCGTTCCATGCCGTCCAGAAGGGCCAGTTGGCGGTGGACCAGCACCTGGCTGCGTCGTGCCAGGTTGACGAAGACGCCGGAGATGCCGCCGGCCAGTTCGGCGCGCTCCACGGCGGCGCGCAGGGCGGCGCGGTGCACGGTGCCGAGGGCTTCGGCGACCTGTCCGGTCTCGTCCTCGGCGGGCGGGCCGTGCGGGGCCTCGGCGTGGACGTCGATCTCCTCGCCGGCCCGCAACTTGCGCATGGCCTGCGGGAGTTTGCGGCGGGCGATCTCCAGGGCGCTGTTGCGCAGGCCGACCAGGTCGGCGACGATCCCGCGGCCGATGCGCACCGAGACCACCAGGGAGGCGGCCACCGCGAGGAGGCCCAGGAGCACGGCGGCCCCGGCGGGGGTGAACAGCGCGCGCGTCAGCGGGCCGGAACCGTCCGGGTCGGTGTGGGAGGCGTGGTCGGTGACCGCGCGCAGGGGCGTCCGGACCCGGTCGTGGGCGGCCTCCCACACGTCGGCCGGCACGGCACGGGCGGCCGCCTCGCCGGGCTCGGCCCGCAGCACGGTGTCCTCGGCCCGGTCGAGCGCCTCGTGACCGCCGTCGTGCACGAGTGCCCGCCAGACGCCGCGCTGGGGTTCGCGCAGGTCGGGGGCGGCGGATGCGACGAGTGCCCGGCGGGCGGCGGTGGAGGCGGCGAAGAGGGCGCGCCGTTCGCCGTCGAGCGAACCGTCGAGCCGTGCGGAGGCGAGCAGGGCGTCCTCCTGGGCGAGCGCCTCGCCGGCCCGGCTCAGTTCCAGCATGACGCGTGCGTCGGTGCCCTCCCGCACGTGCGGGACAAAGGTGAGGGCGCCGTCCACGGCGAGGGCGTCCGCGATGACGCCGGTGTACGCCCGGTAGGTCCTCTCCCAGCGGGCGTCCTCGTCGAGCAGGTCGGAGCGCACCGGGCGCAGGGAGTCGGCGCCGGCCAGGAAGGCGCGCAGGCGTTCCGGCACCTCGGGCGGGAGCTCCCCGCTGTCGGCGACGGTGCCCGTGCCGCCCACCCGCAGTCGTCCGACGGCCCGGTCGGTGGCGGTGGTGAGGGCGCGGAACTCCGCGCGCGGCACCCCGTCGCCGCCGGCGGCGAGCCGCACCGCGGAGGCGCGTTCGGCCTGGAGGGCGGTGACGGCCTCGGCCATGGGCACGCGGACCTGGGAGTCCACGCGCTCCGACTGCCGCATGGCGGCGACGTCCCGGGCGGCGGTGACGGTGGCGTGGCCCCACAGCGCCAGCAGCGACATCACAGGGACGATCAGCAGGCTGACGACCTTGGCGCGGACCGTGCGGGGCCGCAGCCGCAGACCGCCGCCGGCCGGGGCCGTGCGTCGCGCGGCGGCGGCTGCGGCGGCGAGCTCCTCCGCGGTCTCGTCGGCCGGGGGCCCGGCGTGGGCCCTCCGGCCCCGTACCGGGGGCGGGGTGACGGGGCCGCCGGCGCGGGGGGTCCTAGGGGGTGTACGCATGGCTCCCTCGCTCGACGTGGTTCCCTCGTCCGGCGGAGGTCCCGCGCCCGAGGGGGGTTCCTCGTCCGGCGGAGGTCCCGCGCCCGAGGGGGGTTCCTCGTCCGGGGGGAGGTCCCTCCGTGGCGGGGGGCCGCCCGCCGGGGGCCGGTGTGCTGCGCCAGGCCAGCCGGGCCGCGTCCTCGGCGGCCCGCTCGCCCGCCGTCGGGGAGAGCGCGACGAAGGCCGAGGTCAGGAAGAGCCAGGAGCCGAGGCCCACGGCCAGCGGGAAGACGAACTGCGTCGCGGTGGCCCCGGCGAGGGGTTCGGCGGAGGGGACGACCCACACCCGCACGGCGGACATGCCGGTGTAGTGCATGCTGCTCACCGCCAGTCCCATGACCAGGGAGGCCGCGGTCACCGCGAGCGGCGAGGTGATGTGGAGGGCCGCCCAGAGGGCCGCGGTGGCCGCGACGACGGCGATCACCACGGAGACGGCGACCATCACCGGGTCGAAGGAGATGTCGCCGTGCAGGCGCAGGGCGGCCATCCCGAGGTAGTGCATGGAGGCGACGCCCAGGCCGGTGGTGAGTCCGCCGAGGACCAGGGCGCGGGTGCGGTCGCGGCCGTATCCGACGGCGAAGACGCCGGCGCAGACCACGATCATGGCGACGACCAGGCTGAGCACGGTCAGCGGGACGTCGTACCGGAGGTCGGTGCCGCGGACGGCGAAGCCGAGCATGGCGGTGAAGTGCATCGTCCAGATGCCGGTGCCGATCGCGGAGGCGGCGGTGAGCAGCCAGTTGCGGCGCGAGCTGCCGGTGGTCTCCAGCGCGCGGACGGTGCAGCGCAGCCCGAGGGCGGCTCCGGTGCAGGCCATCGCGTACGACAGCAGTGGGGTCAGCCAGCCGAAGGCTGCGTGGTCCAGGTGTCCCATGAGACGGGGACGCTAGTCAGGCACCCGGCGCGCGGCCTCCCGCCTTTCGGAAGGTGACGGAACATGACGCTTCGCCTTACCGGACGGATCGCCGCGTGAACGAACATGCACCGTCCGTTACGGCGATTCCGGGAGATCATGCGGAGCATGAGCGAGCGTCGCACACGCGTGTATGACCGTGACCGTGTACGGGGGTTCTTCGCCGCGCGGGCGGCGGAGTGGGACCGGAAGTTCCCCGACGACGGACCCGCCTTCGCCGCCGCCGTGGCCGCCATGGGGCTGCGGCCGGGCGACCGGGTGCTGGACGCGGGCTGCGGCACGGGCCGCGCGCTGCCCGCGCTGCGGGCGGCGGTGGGGCCGTCGGGGGTGGTGCTGGGCGTGGACCTCACCGAGGAGATGCTGCGGGAGGCGGCGCGGGCCGGACGCGGCGGGGACGGGTCCCTGGTGCTGGCGGACGCCGCCGCCCCTCCGGTGCGCACGGGGACGCTGGACGCCGTGCTCGCGGCGGGGCTGGTGGCTCATCTGCCCGAGCCGGGGCGGGACCTGGCGGCGCTGGGGCGGGCGGTGCGGACCGGAGGCGTGCTGGCGCTCTTCCACCCGGTGGGGCGGGCGGCGCTGGCCGCCCGGCAGGGACGCGAGCTCACGGCGGACGACCTGCGAGCGGAGCCGAACCTCCGGCCGTTGCTCCGGGCGGCGGGGTGGCGGCTGACCGGGTACGTCGACGAGCCGTCGCGTTTCCTCGCGCTCGCGGTGCGCGAGGCGGCGCCGGAGGCACCCGACGCCCTCTACTGATCAGGCGGTTCCATGCCTACGTTGGTGACGGAAGGCCGAACTCCAGGCAACGTCACGGACAGACCGGAAGTAGGTGGCTCGCAGTGCTCGGCAAGCTGCGCACGGTGCTCGCCCGGCTGATCGGCTCCGCGGAGCCGGCCCCGGCCCCGGCGGGGCCCAGGCCCCGTCCCCACAACGTCTTCGACGCGGCCGCCGCCTACGTGGCGGCCTCGGCGGCGGACGACGAGGACGCGATGGACGAGGCCTCCTCCTGGGTCTCCCCCGAGGCGCTGTCCTTCGGCGTGAACGAACTCGCGTGCCGTGCGGTGCTCACCCTCTCCAGGGAGCGGGGCGTGGGTCCGGACGTGGTGGCCCGGGAACTGCTCGGTCTGCCCGCCTCCCGGCCCTGAAACAGGCGGCTCCCCCGGTGACAAGGCCGCCGCCGGTCTAGGGTGCGCCGACGACCTGTGAGAAGGAGGCTGCCGGCATGGCCGGAACGGATGGGCCCGCCGTCGGCGCCCGGGGCGCGGAGGACAGGGCCGCGGGGGCGGTCGCGGACGGTGCGGCGGACGACGACGCGCTGTCCGTGCTGACCGCGGTCCTGCTCACGCCCGGACGGTTCCCCGGCGTGCTGGGCGACGACTATCCGCAGGCCTGCGCCGCGCTGGGGCTGGAACCGACGCGGGGCGGGTACGGGCTGCTGTTCGGCCAGGACGGCGGCGGCGCGCGCTGGACCGTGGTGGTGGACGACGTCCCGCTGGTCGCCACGGCCGTCGCCTCGTGGGACTGCGGCATGGAGTACGACCTCTCCCCCGACGAGCGCTCCATGGTGGTCGCGCTGCCGGGGTGGCCGCTGTCGGTGGCCGTGAAGGCTCCGGGGCTGCCCGCGCCGCACGACCCGGACCCGCAGGAGGCCGGACCCGCGCTGGTCCCGCCGGACACCACGGTGTGGGGACCCGCCCAGCGGCGGCTGGGCGCCGACGAGATCGCCGCCCACTGGGCCCACTGGAGGACCCAGCTGGGCGACGCGGACTTCGCGGCGGCGCCCGAGGCCGCCGGCGCGGGTGCGGGTGCGGCGCCGGCCGCGCCCGCCGGTGCCGGGCGGCCCCCGCACCCCGCCCGTGCCGCCCCCGGCGGCGAGGGTGCGCGGCCCGCGCCGCCTGCGGGGCCGCACCGGCCGCGCCACCGCGGCGTCAGCCCGCGGCGAGGGCGACCTTGAGCGCGCCCGTCTCCCCCGCGCGCCCGAAGACGTCGTACGCCTCGTCCATCTCCTGCAGACCGAACCGGTGGGTGACGAAGCCGCTCACGTCCAGCCCGCCCGAGGCGACCATCTTGAGCAGGGTGGGCGTGGTGCTGGTGTCGACCAGGCCCGTGGTGAGGGTGATGCCCTTGATCCACAGGTCCTCGAGGTGCAGGGTCACCGGCGCCCCGTGCACCCCCGCGTTGGCGATGCGGCCCCCGGGCCGGACCAGGTCCGCGCACTGCTCGAAGGTCTCCGGGATGCCCACCGCCTCGATGGTGACGTCCGCGCCCAGGCCGTCGGTGAGTTCGAGGACCCTCGCCCTGACCTCCCCGTCCGGCGGGACGGCCAGGTCCGCGCCGTGCCGCAGCGCGGCCTCCCGCCGCTGCGCGGCGGGGTCGACGGCGATCACCTGGCGCGGTCCGAAGAGCCTGGCGGTGGTCATGGCGGCCAGGCCGACCGGTCCGGCGCCCACGACCACGACCACGTCGCCCGGCGAGACCCCGCCGTTGAGGACACCGATCTCGTAGGAGGTCGGCAGGATGTCGGCGAGCAGCAGGGCGTCCTCGTCCGGGACGCCGTCGGGGAGCTTGTAGGTGGAGGTGTCCGCGAACGGCACCCGCACGTACTCGGCCTGCACCCCGTCGACGAGGTGCCCGAGGATCCAGCTGCCGCCGCCGGTGCAGAGGCTGTAGCGGGCCTCCCGGCAGAAGCGGCAGCGGCCGCAGGAGGTGATGCAGGAGATCAGCACCCGGTCGCCCGGGGCGACGTTGGTGACGGACTCGCCGACGCTCCGCACGGTGCCGACGGCCTCGTGACCGAGGATCCGTCCGGGCTTCACCGCGGGCACGTCGCCTTTGAGGATGTGCAGGTCGGTGCCGCAGATGGTGACCGCGTCGACCTTGACCACCGCGTCGGTGGGGTCCTGGACGACGGGGTCGGGGACGTCCTCCCAGGAACGCCTGCCGGGTCCGTGGAACACGAGCGCCTTCATGGTGCGGCCTCCTGGTCTCGGGCGGGAACGCCCCCCGACCCAGGCTAGGGAGGGTTCCCCCCGCCCGCACCCGCGGACGGCGCACCCCGCACGGCACGCGCCGGGCGGGCGGACCGGCGGCGCGGCCGGCCGGCGGGCCGCGGAGCAGCGGCGCCGCCGCCGGGACGGGACCTACCGGTGGCCCTCCCGCATCTGGGTGGCGATGACCGCGGCCTGCACCCGCCGCTCCACGCCGAGCTTGGCCAGCAGCCGGGACATGTGGTTCTTGACCGTCTTCTCCGCCAGGAACAGCCGCTCGCCGATCTGCCGGTTGGTCAGCCCTTCCCCGATCAGCGTCAGGATCTCGCGCTCGCGCTCGGTGAGGTCGGGGAGCCGGCCGGCGGCGGGCCGCCGGGTCTCCTCGCCGCGCAGGCGGCGCATCAGCCGGGCGGTCGCCGCCGGGTCGAGCAGCGAGCGGCCCGCCGCCACCGCGCGGACCGCGGCGACCAGGTCGGAGCCCTGGATCTGCTTGAGCACGTATCCCGCGGCGCCGGCCATCACGGAGTCCAGCAGCGCCTCGTCGTCGTCGAAGGAGGTGAGCATCAGGCAGGCCAGGTCCGGCATGCGGGAGCGCAGTTCGCGGCATACGCTCACCCCGTCGCCGTCGGGCAGCCGGACGTCCAGCACGGCCACGTCCGGGCGCAGCGCGGGAGCCCGGACGAGGGCCTGGGCCACCGTGGCGGCCTCACCCACCACGGTGACGTCCGGCTCGTCGTCCAGGAGGTCGTGCACCCCGCGCCTGACCACCTCGTGGTCGTCGAGAAGAAAGACCCGGATCGGGCTCGCGGGGCCGGCCGGCCGGCTGTCCGCCATCGGTTGCTCCTTGTCGTTCGGCAGGGTGTCCCGCCGACGATCATGCCTCGGTCCCGGACCTTCGACCAGGGCCTGTCGGCCCTGGCCAGGGGCCCGCAGGGCCCGCGCAGCCCGTACGACGTCGAGGGAGCGGTGCCATGGTCCGTTACGTGTACGACTTCACGGAGGGCGGCCGGGAGATGGCCGGCCTGCTCGGCGGCAAGGGGGCGAACCTGGCCGAGATGACCCGGTTGGGCCTGCCGGTGCCCCCGGGGTTCGTCATCACCACCGAGGCCTGCCGCGCGTTCCTGGCCACCGGGTCGCCCCCGGAGGGGATGGCCGAGGAGGTGGCGCGCCACCTGGCGGCGGTGGAGGAGTCCGCGGGGCGGTCCCTGGGCGGCGCGGACGACCCGCTGCTGCTGTCGGTCCGCTCCGGGGCCCGGATCTCGATGCCGGGGATGATGGAGACGGTCCTGAACGTCGGTCTCCACGACGGGTCGGTGCGGGGTCTGGCGCGGGCCTCGGGCAGCGACCGGTTCGCCTGGGACTCCTACCGGCGGCTGCTGCAGATGTTCGGCACGACGGTGATGGGCGTGCCCGCGGCCCGTTTCGAGGAGGTCCTGGACGCCCTCAAGCGGCGCCGCGGGGCCTCGGACGACCTGGCGCTGGACGCGGACGACATGTCGGCGCTCACCGGCGCCTACAAGGACCTGATCCTGCGGGAGACCGGCGAGGAGTTCCCGCAGGACCCCGCGGAGCAGTTGCGGCGGGCCGTCCTCGCGGTCTTCGGGTCGTGGAACGGCGGGCGCGCGCGGCTCTACCGGCGGCGCGAGCACATCCCGGAGGACCTGGGGACGGCGGTCACCGTGCAGCGGATGGTCTTCGGCAACCTGGGCGCGGACTCCGGCAGCGGGGTGGCCTTCACCCGCGACCCGGCGACCGGACGCCCGGGCGTCTACGGGGACTACCTGCCGAACGCGCAGGGCGAGGACGTGGTGTCCGGCATCCGCAACACGGTGCCGCTGGCCGGCCTGGCGGAGCTGGACCCGGCCTCCTACCGGCGGCTGCTGGAGATCATGCGGACGCTGGAGCGCCACTACAGGGACCTCTGCGACATCGAGTTCACCGTCGAGCGCGGCCGCCTGTGGATGCTGCAGACCCGGGTCGGCAAGCGGACCGCCGAGGCGGCGTTCGCCATCGCGGACGCGCTGGCGGAGGAGGGGCTGATCGACCGCCGGGAGGCGTTGTCCCGGGTGGGCGGCGAGGGTCTGGCCCGGCTGATGTTCCCCCGGTTCGACGCGAGCCGTGCCGACGAGCCGCTGGCCCGCGGGGTGGCCGCCTCGCCGGGCGCCGCGGTCGGGGCGGCGGTGTTCGATTCGGTGGAGGCGGCGCGGCGGGCGGCGGCCGGCGAGAGGGTGGTGCTGGTCCGCCAGGAGACCAACCCGGACGACCTGCCGGGCATGGTGGCCGCGCAGGCGATCCTGACCAGCCGGGGCGGCAAGACCAGCCACGCGGCGGTGGTGGCGCGCGGCATGGGCAAGGTGTGCGTGTGCGGCGCCGAGGAACTGGTGGTGGACACGGCGGGCCGCCGCTTCACCGCGGCGGACGGCACCGTGGTCGAGGAGGGGCGGGTGATCTCGGTGGACGGCTCGTCCGGCGCCGTCCACCTGGGCGAGGTGCCGCTGGTGCCGTCCGAGGTGATGCGGCACCTGGAGACCGGCACGGACCCCGCGGCGGGGGACCCTGCCGCGGGGGGCGGTCTGGTGGCGGCGGTGACGCGCGCCCTGGAGCAGGCGGACTCCGTGCGGCGGCTGGAGGTGCGGGCCAACGCGGACACCCCGCAGGACGCGGAGCGGGCCCGCCGCTTCGGCGCGCAGGGCATCGGCCTGTGCCGCACCGAGCACATGTTCCTGGGTGACCGCCGGCGGCTGGTGGAGGAGATGATCCTGGCCCGCTCCCCCGAGGAGCGCGAGCGGGCGCTGGCCGCCCTGCTGCCGCTCCAGACGGCCGACTTCACCGGGATCCTGGAGGCGATGGACGGGCTGCCGGTCACCATCCGGCTGCTGGACCCGCCGCTCCACGAGTTCCTGCCCGACCGCGTGGAGCTGGCGGTCCGCGTGGCCACCGCCGAGGCGCGCGGCGAGCGGCCCGGGCGGCGCGACCTGGAGCTCCTGGAGGCCGTCGACCGGATGCACGAGGAGAACCCGATGATGGGCCTGCGCGGCGTCCGGCTGGGCCTGGCGGTGCCCGGTCTGGTGGGCATGCAGGTGCGGGCGGTGGCGTCGGCGGTGGTCGCGCGCCGGCGGGCCGGCGGCCGCCCCCGGGCGGAGATCATGGTGCCGCTGGTGGGCGACGTGGAGGAGCTGAGGCTGGTCAAGGCCGAGGTGGCGCGGGTGCTGGCGGAGGTGGGCGAGGAGTCCGGGGCGCCGGTGGACTGCCCCGTCGGCACGATGATCGAGTTGCCGCGCGCCGCGCTGACCGCCGGCCCGATCGCCGAGGAGGCCGCCTTCTTCTCCTTCGGCACCAACGACCTCACCCAGACCACCTGGGGCTTCTCCCGCGACGACGTGGAGGCCGAGTTCTTCCCCGCCTACATCGACCGCGGCGTCTTCGCCGCCTCGCCCTTCGAGACGCTGGACGAGGACGGGGTGGGGCGGCTGGTGCGGATCGCCGTCGAGGAGGGACGGGCCGTCCGCCCGGGGCTGCAGGTCGGGGTCTGCGGCGAGCACGGCGGCGACCCGGCGTCGGTCCACTTCTTCCACTCCGCCGGGCTGGACTACGTGTCCTGCTCGCCCTTCCGGGTCCCGGTGGCGCGGCTGGAGGCGGGCCGGGCGGCCCTGGGCGACGGCGGTGACGGCGGGTGAGACGGACGGCGGCGCCGGCCGAGGGGCCGGCCCGTCCCGCGGGGCCCCTCACGGGTTGAGGCTGCTCACGATCTCCGTGGTCGCCGCGAGGCCGTTGTGGATGGTGGGGGCCATGCTGGTGCCGGCGAGGCAGAACCCGAGCAGGACGCAGATCGTGGCGTGCGAGAGCTTGAGCGATCCGCAGCGCAGCAGGATGGTGGCGAAGATCAGCAGAAGAATCACCACGGAGAGGGAAATGGCCATCGGGAATCTCCTCCACTGCGCGCCCGTTTCACGGCTTTCGGCCGCAAGTGTGGCGCAATGGGAGGAACGTCCGAGTGGTTGACGTGTCCGCCGAACGTGTGGTGTTCCGGTGTGCGGGAGGCGGCGGTCCGTGCGGACGGACCGCCGCCCCGGGGGCGCTTCCTAGGCGGACGGCCCGCGCAGGTCGACCAGTTCGGCCAGCCGCTCCTTGTGCCGTCCGGGGGTTCCGCAGGCGAGGGAGTCGGCCTTGGCCCGCTTCAGGTACAGGTGTGCCGGGTGCTCCCAGGTCATGCCGATGCCGCCGTGCAGCTGCACCGCCTCCTCCGTCGCGTGGACGGCGACCCGGCTCGCGTACGTCTGGGCGACGGCGACCGCGACGTCGGCGTCCCGGCTGCCCGTGGCCAGCGCGTCGGCGGCGCTCCGCGCGGCGGCGCGGAGGTTGACCACGTCCAGCCAGATCCTCGCCAGCCTGTGCTTGAGCGCCTGGAACCCGCCGACCTGCCGGTTGAACTGCTTGCGCTCCTTGAGGTAGCCGACCGTCCCGGTCAGCGCCTGTTCGGCCACTCCCAGCTGCTCGGAGGCGAGCAGTCCGGCGCCCGCCAGCAGGGCACGCCCGACGGGCCCGGAGGCGTCGTCGGCGACCCGCCGGGCGGGCGCCGCGTCGAGGGTGACGGTGTCCACGGGGCGGGTCAGGTCGAGGGAGACCCGCGGCGTGACGGCGACACCGGCGGCCGTCGCGTCGACGGCGTACAGCGCGCCGTCCTCGCCGGGCACCAGCAGCACGTCGGCGGCCCGGGCGTCGGCGACGCCGGTGAACTCGCCGTGCAGCGCGCCGTCCTCCACCCGCGCCGTGCGCGGGGTGTCGCCGGGGGCGGTGGTGAGGGAGACGGCGAGGACGCCCACGGTCCGGCCGGAGGCGAGGCCGGTGAGCAGCCGGCCGGCCTCCTCGCCGGTGCAGGCCAGCAGGGCCTCGGTGGCGACGACCGCGCTGGTCAGGTACGGCACCGGCGCGACCGCGCGGCCCAGTTCCTCCAGCACCACGGCGGCCTCCCGGTGCCCGGCGCCCTGGCCGCCGCGCTCCTCGGGGACCAGCAGGCCGGCCAGGCCCATGTCCTCGGCGAGGCTCTTCCACAGCGTCCGGTCGTGGGGCTCGCCGGACTCTGCGCGGGCGAGCACGGAGGCGGCGTCGCACCGGTCGGCGAGCAGGTCGCGGACGGCGGCGCGGAGGTCCTCCTCCTCCTGCGAGTAGAGCAGGTCGGGGGTGGTGGCGGGGGTGGTGGCGGGGGCGGTCATCGGGCCAGGTCCTTCCAGGCGACGTCCTTGTCGGTGCGCGGCTCGGCGGGCAGGCCCAGCACGCGCTCGGCGACGATGTTGAGCAGGATCTCGCTGGTCCCGCCCTCGATGCTGTTGCCCTTGGAGCGCAGGTAGCGGTACCCGGCGTCCCGGCCGGTGAAGTCGACCTGCTCGGGGCGGACCATCGTCCAGTCCTCGTACAGCAGGCCTTCCTCACCGAGGAGTTCGACCTCCAGACCGCTGATCCGCTGGTTGAGGCGGGCGAAGCCCAGCTTCATCCCCGCGCCCTCGGGACCGGGCTGTCCGGCGACCAGCTGCTGGCGCAGCCGCGCGCCGGCGAGGCGGGCCGCCTCGGCCTCCACCCACAGGTCCAGCAGCCGCTGGTGGAGGTCGTGGGTGCGCAGCTCGGGGCGGTCGCGCCAGGTGGCGGCGACCTTGCCGATCATGCCGCCCTCGCGCGGGACCGGGGTCCCGCCGATGGCGACGCGCTCGTTGTTCAGGGTGGTCTGCGCGACCCGCCAGCCGTCGCCGACCTCGCCGAGGCGGCGGTCGTCGGGGATGCGGACGTCGCTGATGAAGACCTCGTTGAACTCGGCCTCGCCGGTGATCTGCCGCAGCGGGCGGACCTCGACGCCGGGGTCGGTCATGTCGCAGACGAAGTAGGTGATGCCGCGGTGCTTGGGCACGTCGGGGTCGGTGCGGGCGATCAGGATGGCCCAGCGGGCGATGTGGGCGCTGGAGGTCCACACCTTCTGGCCGTTGACCACCCAGTCGTCGCCGTCCTTGACCGCGCGGGTGCCGAGGGCGGCCAGGTCGGAGCCGGCGCCGGGCTCGCTGAAGAGCTGGCACCAGACCTCCTCGCCGAGCCACAGCGGGCGCAGGAAGCGGTGCTTCTGCTCCTCGGTGCCGTACTGGAGGATGGTGGGCGCGGCCATGCCGAGGCCGATGCCGATGCGGCGCGGGTCGTTGTCCGGGGCGCCGGCGGCGGCGAGTTCGGCCTCCACCACGGACTGCAGGGTGCGCGGCAGGCCGAGGCCGCCGAGCCCCTCGGGGAAGTGCACCCAGGCGAGGCCGGCGTCGAAGCGGGCCTCCAGGAAGGCCTTGCGGTCGGTGGTGGCGGGCGGGTGCGCGGCCAGGAGTTCCTGGGTCCGGCGGCGCAGGTCGCTTGCGTCGGTCATGCGGCGGCTCCGTTCTCCAGCGAGGGGACCACCACGACACGGCCGGTGGTGGCGCCTTCCCAGACCCGCTGCACGGCGTCGGCGGCGCCGCTCAGCGGCACCCGCTCGCTCACCAGCGGCCTGACGGCGCCCCGGGCGGCCAGCTCGGTGAGCTGCTCGTGGCAGTGCTGGACCAGCTTCGGGTTCTTGGTGTTGTACAGGCCCCAGTGCAGGCCGAGGATCGAGTAGTTCTTCACCAGCGCGTGGTTGAGCGCGGCGCTCGGGATGGTGCCGCTGGCGAAGCCGACGACCACGATGCGGCCCTCGAAGGCGACCACCTTGGTGGACTGCCGGAACGCCTCGCCGCCGACCGGGTCGTAGATCACGTCGGCGCCGCGGCCGCCGGTGGCCTCCTTGACGGCGGCGATCACGTCCTCGGCCTTGCGGTCGATCACCACGTCGCACCCCAGCGAGCGGGCGACGGCGGCCTTCTCCCCGCCGCCGGCCACACCGATCACGGTGGCGCCGGCGGCCTTGCCGAGCTGCACGGCGGCGCTGCCGACCCCGCCGGCGGCGGCGTGCACCAGCAGGGTCTCGCCCGCCCGGAGCGCCGCGCGGCGGTGGAGGGCGAACCAGCTGGTCTGGTAGCCGATGTGCAGGGCGGCGGCCTCGGCGTCGTCCAGCGCCTCGGGGGCGGGCAGCAGGGCGCGCGCGTCGGCGAGGGCGTACTCGGCGAACCCGCCGTGGGGCAGGACCGGGGTGGCCAGCACCCGGCGGCCGTCCTCGGTCTCGCCGCAGATCTCCACGCCCGGCGTGAACGGGAGCGGGGGCCGCACCTGGTACTCGCCCCGGCACATCAGGCCGTCGGGGAAGTTGACGTTGGCGGCGCGCACCTTGAGGAGGACCTGGTTCTCGCCGGGCTCGGGCGGGCCGGTCTCCACGGAGCGCATCACCTCGCGGGGTGCGCCGTTCTCGTGCACGTGCCAAGCCTGCATGGTGCGCCTCCCGCGGCTGCCGTTGTCCTTGCGGGACGCCGCCCGCGTCGCTGTCCATGACGCGACGGTGACGCGACGGTCGCCCGCGCCGCATACTAAGCGGTCGCTTGCCCCGAGGGAACCCTCCGACGGGATGAGCGTGCCCCGGTGGGGAACCTGGACGGCATGTTGCTGGTGCGTGTTGCCACCGTGTCGCGTGAGGTCGCCGCCACCTCGTCGCGGTCCCGCAAGAAGGCGCTGCTCGCCGGACTGTTCCGGGAGGCGGAGCCGGCGGACGTGCCCGTGGTGATCCCCTACCTGGCGGGCCGGCTTCCCCAGGGGCGGCTGGGCGTCGGCTGGAAGACCCTCCGCGGCCCCGTCCCCGCGGCGGACGGGGCCTCGCTCTCCGTCCTGGAGACCGACCGGGTCCTGACCGCGCTGAAGGCCGTCTCGGGCCCCGGCTCGCAGGCCGAGCGCGTCCGGCTGGTGACCGGCCTGATGTCCCGGGCCACCGAGGAGGAGCAGGCCTTCCTGATCGCCCTGCTCACCGGCGAGGTCCGGCAGGGCGCCCTCGACGCGGCCGCCGCGGACGGCCTCGCGGAGGCCTCCGGTGCCGCCCCGGACGACGTCCGCCGCGCCGTGATGCTGGCCGGCGGGCTGGCACCGGTCGCCGAGGCACTGCTGGCCGAGGGGCCGGGCGCCCTGGAGCGCTTCCGCCTCACGGTGGGCCGTCCGGTGCTGCCGATGCTGGCGCAGAGCGCCGCCTCGGCGGCCGAGGCGGTGGAACGGCTGGGTGGCGCGGCCGCCGTCGAGGAGAAACTGGACGGCATCCGGGTCCAGGTCCACCGCGACGGCGACGAGATCCGGATCCACACCCGCACCCTGGACGACATCACCGATCGCCTGCCCGAGGTGGTCGCCGCCGCCCGGGAGCTGGGCGGCGAGCGCCTGATCCTGGACGGCGAGGTGATCGCCCTGGACGGGGACGGCCGCCCCCGGCCCTTCCAGGAGACCGCCGGCCGGATCGGCTCCCGCACCGACGTGGCCACCGCGGCCCGCGCGGTGCCCGTCTCCCCCGTCTTCTTCGACGTCCTCCACGTGGACGGCCGCGACCTCATGGACCTGCCGTTCACCGAACGCCACGCCGAGCTGGCCCGCCTGGTGCCCGAACCCCGGCGGGTACGGCGCGCGGTGGTGGACGGGCCCGGGGGTGCCGCCGAGGCGGAGCGCTTCCTCGCCGCGACACTGGAGCGGGGCCACGAGGGCGTGGTGGTGAAGGCGCTGGACACCCCGTACAGCGCGGGCCGCCGCGGCGCGGGCTGGCTGAAGGTGAAACCGGTGCACACCCTGGACCTGGTGGTGCTGGCCGCCGAGTGGGGCAGCGGGCGGCGCTCCGGGAAGCTGTCCAACCTGCACCTGGGCGCCCGCACGGCGGACGGCGGGTTCGCGATGCTCGGCAAGACGTTCAAGGGCATGACCGACGAGCTGCTGCGGTGGCAGACCGAACGGCTGCGGGAGCTGGCCGTGGAACAGCACTCCTGGGGTGTCACCGTCCGTCCGGAACTCGTGGTGGAGATCGCCTACGACGGCCTCCAGCGCTCCACCCGCTACCCGGCCGGGGTCGCCCTGCGCTTCGCCCGGGTGCTGCGGTACCGCGAGGACAAGCCCGCCGCCGAGGCGGACACCGTGGAGACCCTGCTCGCCGCGCACCCCGCGGTCGCCCCGTGAGCGGCGGGCGCAGCGCCGGCCTGCTGCTGCACCGCCGCGGCGCGGACGGCGGCGTGGAGGTGCTGCTGGGTCGTGGGGGGTCCCCCCTGCTCGAGCGAAGCCGGGAGCTTGGGGGAGGGGGGTCCGTTCTTCGCCCGCCGCGACGCGGGCGCGTGGACGATCCCCAAGGGCGAGTACGACGCGGACGAGGAGCCCTGGGCGGCGGCGCTGCGCGAGTTCCGCGAGGAGCTGGGGCTGGAGCCGCCCGACGGCCCCGCCGTGCCGCTCGGGGAGGTGCGCCAGGCCGGCGGCAAGACGGTCACCGCGTGGGCGGTCGGGGCGGACCTGGACCCCGCCGCCGTTCCGGGGACCTTCGAGATGGAGTGGCCCCGCGGCTCCGGGCGGATCCGGGTCTTCCCGGAGCTGGACCGCGTCGCCTGGCTGCCCCTCGGCCGGGCGGCCGAGGTGATCGTGAAGGCGCAGGCCGAGTTTCTCCGCCGCCTCGCTGAGCACTCGGCCCCCGGCGCACCACACGCGGGCGAACCGCAGGACGAGTGAGGAGTTGGTGGGGCATGCCCATCGCCACCGTGAACCCGGCGACCGGTGAGACGGTCCGGACGTTCGAGGCCATCGGCGCGGAGGAGGTCGAGCGCCGGCTCGCGGCCGCGGACGCGGCGTTCCGGTCGTACCGGACCACCCCGTTCGCGGAGCGTTCCCGGCTGCTGCGCCGGGCCGCCGACCTGCTGGAGCGGGAGAGCGAGGAGGTCGCCCGGACCCTCACCACCGAGATGGGCAAGCCGCTGAAGCAGGCCCGCGCGGAGGCCGCCAAGTGCGTCAAGGCGATGCGCTGGTACGCCGACCGGGCCGAGGCGCTGCTGGCCGACGAGCACCCCGACCCGGCCGACGTGGCGGACTCCGGCGGTTCCCGGGCCGTGGTGCGCTACCGGCCGATGGGTCCGGTGCTGGCGGTGATGCCGTGGAACTTCCCGCTCTGGCAGGTCGTGCGGTTCGCCGCGCCCGCCCTGATGGCCGGCAACGTGGGCCTGCTCAAGCACGCCTCGAACGTGCCGCAGACCGCGCTGTACCTGGACGGGCTGTTCCGGCGCGCGGGCTTCCCGGAGGGCTGTTTCCAGACGCTGCTGATCGGCTCGGCCGAGGTGGAGAAGGTCGTGCGGGACCCGCGGGTCCGGGCCGCCACCCTGACCGGCAGCGAGCCCGCCGGGCGCGCGGTGGCCGCCGCGGCCGGGGACGAGATCAAGCACACGGTGCTGGAGCTGGGCGGCAGCGACCCGTTCGTGGTGATGCCCTCCGCCGACCTGGACCGGGCCGCCCAGGTCGCCGTCACCGCGCGCACCCAGAACACCGGCCAGTCCTGCATCGCCGCCAAGCGGTTCATCGTGCACGCCGACGTCTACGACGCCTTCGCCGAGCGGTTCGTCGCCGGCGTCCGGGCGCTGCGGACCGGCGACCCGATGGACGAGTCCACCGACGTCGGCCCGCTCTCCTCCGAGAAGGGCCGCGCCGACCTGGAGGAGTTGGTCGACGACGCGGTGGCGCAGGGCGCCGAGGTGCTCTGCGGGGGCCGGCGCCCCGAGGGGCCGGGCTGGTTCTACGAGCCGACGGTGCTGGCCGGCATCACCCCGAAGATGCGCGTGCACCACGAGGAGACCTTCGGCCCGGTCGCCACGCTGTACCGGGCGGCCGGCCTGGAGGAGGCGGTGGCGATCGCCAACGACACGTCGTTCGGGCTGAGTTCCAACGTCTGGACGGACGACGAGGAGGAGGTCGAACGGTTCGCCCGCGACCTGGAGGCGGGCGGGGTGTACGTCAACGGGATGACCGCCTCCCACCCGGCGTTCCCGTTCGGCGGAGTGAAGCGGTCCGGCTACGGACGGGAGCTTTCCGGCCACGGCATCCGGGAGTTCTGCAACATCACGACCGTTTGGCACGGAGCGTGACCCTTACGGGTCTACCATCCCCTTTGTGAACCGCGAAGTGACTCTCCCCCTGATCGTCGACAGCGGCGGCACGCTGCAGGTGGCGGCCGCCGACGTCAGCAGGTTGCTGCGGGCGGTCGGCGGGCGGTGGCTGCGGCTGGTGGAGGACGGCCGCGACGACCTGGACGAGGACACCGTGGCGACGCTCACCATCGAACTCGCCAAGCTGGCCGACCGGATCGACGTGGCCTGCATCGCCCACAGCAGCGACCGTCCCTGACCCCGTCCGCGGCCCCTCGTCCCGCCCCCGTCCCTCCCCCCACCCCCCCACCGCCCGCCGCCCTCCGGTCCACCGCCCGCCGGCCCGTCAGCGCTCCCGGCCCTTCCGGGCCCCCTGCCCCTCCTGGTCCTCCTGCCCCTCGAGCAGCGCGTCCCAGAACCCGGCCTCGTACGAGCGGAGCAGGCGGCCGTGCCGGCGCACGGCCGCCTCGTCGATCCGGCCGGCGTCGGCCCACTCCTGGACGGCGGCCAGGACCGTCTCCTCGTACTCCGGCGAGGGGGTGGCGAACAGGTCGAAGAAGCCGCACGCCGTGTCGTCCAGGCCGTAGTGCTCCCGCAGGCCCTTGGCGATGCGGGCGCAGTAGCCGCCCCAGGCCGAGAAGTTGGCGGCCAGCGCGAGCACGGTGCCGGCCGGCGCGGCGTTGAGCGCCAGCCAGGCCACGAAGGCGGGGTACGCCTGGCAGCCGGGGCGCGGCTCGTAGCCGTGCCCGCCGCCCCCCGGCCCGTGGCCGTGTCCGCCGCCCCCGGGCCCGTCCTCCCGCCCCCGCGCGCCCTCCGCCGCGTCGGCCACCGCCCCGACCGCCCGGGCGAAGTCCTCCAGCCGCTCCGCCGCCACCTCCTCGCCGCGCGCCAGTTCGGCGTAGTACGCCGCGCACCGGGGCATCGCCGCAGCCCGTTCCGCGAGCCGCAGGAAGGCGCGCCGGTCGGCCGCGACCACCGCCCGTTCCTCCAGCGCCAGCGCCCGCAGCACCCCGGCGCCGGCCTCGCCCCGCTCGATCAGCGGCACGGTCCGGTTGGCGCCGGGGTCGGGGGCGAACTCGGCCCTCGCCCGTTCGAGCAGGTCACGCGCTTCCGTCCGCCCCACAGCGGTCTCCCGTCCTCGTTCCTGACGTCACCCTTCCCCGGTTGGAGCACTCCCGCGCGATATCCGCGCCCCGCCGGGTGAGGCTGAGTGATGCACCGACACATCCCCACGAAAGCAGGTGCACCCACATGGCCACGTTGTGCAAGCCCTCGGTGTCCGTGCCCGAGCACGTGATCACCATGGAGGAGACGCTGGAACTGGCGCGCTCCCGACACCACGACCACCCCCAGCTCCCCCTCGCGCTGCGACTGATCGAGAACACCGGGGTCCGCACCCGGCGCATCGTGCAGCCCATCGAGGAGACCCTGAAGCACCCCGGTTTCGAGGACCGCAACAAGATCTACGAAGCCGAGGCCAAGGCCCGCGTCCCCGCCGTGGTGCGGCAGGCGCTGGACCACGCGGAGATCCTGCCGGGCGACATCGACGTCATCCTCTACGTCTCCTGCACGGGCTTCATGATGCCCTCGATGACCGCCTGGCTGATCAACGAGATGGGCTTCCCCTCCACGACGCGGCAGATACCGATCGCGCAGCTCGGCTGTGCGGCCGGCGGAGCCGCCGTGAACCGGGCACACGACTTCTGCACCGCCTACCCGGAGGCCAACGCGCTGATCGTGGCGTGCGAGTTCTGCTCGCTCTGCTACCAGCCCACCGACCTCGGCGTCGGCTCGCTGCTCTCCAACGGCCTCTTCGGCGACGGCATCGCCGCCGCCGTGGTCCGCGGCCAGGGCGGCACCGGCATGCGGCTGGAGCGCAACAGCTCGTACCTGATCCCCAAGACCGAGGACTGGATCTCGTACGACGTCCGGGCGACCGGCTTCCACTTCCTGCTGGACAAGCGCGTGCCGGGCACCATGGAGCCGCTGGCCCCCGCCCTCCACGACCTGGCCCGCGCCCACGCGTGGAACGCCTCCGAGCTGGACTTCTACATCATCCACGCCGGCGGCCCGCGCATCCTCGACGACCTGACCAAGTACCTGCGCGTCGAACCGCACGCCTTCCGGTTCAGCCGTGCGACGCTGACCGAGTACGGCAACATCGCCAGCGCCGTGGTGCTGGACGCCCTGCGCCGCCTGTTCGACGAGGGCGGGGTCGAGGAAGGGGCCCGCGGCATGCTCGCCGGCTTCGGACCCGGCATCACGGCCGAGATGTCGGTGGGCACCTGGCAGACCGGCGGCGGCAGCCGGGCGCGCGACGCGGCGGCCCGCGCGGTGCGGACCCCGGCATGAGGCGCGGCCCGAGGCGCCGCCCGAGACGCGGACGGAGACGACACCTGACATGACCTCCACCACCGACGAGGCCACCGCCTCGTCCCTGCCCCCGGTGCGGGACTGGCCGGCGATCGACCTGCACGGCGCCGACTTCGACCCGGTCCTCACCGAACTGATGCGCGAGGGTCCGGTCACCCGGATCCGGCTGCCCAACGGCGAGGGCTGGGCCTGGCTGGTCACCCGCTACGACGACGTCCGCGCGGTGACCAACGACCCCCGGTTCAGCCGTGCCCTGGTGATGGGCCGCCCGGTCACCCGGCTGGCCCCGCACTTCATCCCCGGCTCGGACGCGATCGGCTTCCTCGATCCGCCGGACCACACCCGGCTGCGCCGCTCGGTCGCGGCGGCGTTCACCGCGCGGGGCGTGGAACGGGTGCGGGAGCGGTCCCGGCGGATGCTGGACGAGCTGGTGGACGGCCTGCTCGCCGGGGGTCCGCCCGCCGACCTCACCGAGGCGGTGCTCAGCCCCTTCCCCATCGCCGTGGTCTGCGAGCTGATGGGCGTCCCGGCCTCGGACCGCGGCCTGATGCACGACTGGACCCAGCGGATCCTCTCCCAGTCGCACGGCGCCGAGGTCAGCGAGCGGGCGCGCGAGGACATGTCCGCCTACTTCACCCGGCTGATCGAGGAGCGGCGCGGCGCCGACGGCGAGGACGTCACCTCGCTGCTGGGCGCCGCCGTCGGCCGCGACGAGATCACCGTGCGGGAGGCCGTCGGCCTGGCGGTGCTGGTGCAGATCGGCGGCGAGGCGGTCACCAACAACAGCGGGCAGATGTTCTACCTGCTGCTCACCCGCCCCGAACTGGCCGAACGGCTGCGCGCCGAGCCCGAGGCGCGTCCGAAGGCGGTGGAGGAGCTGCTCCGGTACATCCCGCACCGCAACGCGGTGGGGCTGTCCCGGATCGCCACCGAGGACGTCGAGATCCAGGGCGTGCGGATCCGCGCGGGCGACGTGGTGTACAACTCCTACCTCGCCGCCAACCGGGACCCCGAGGTCTTCCCCGATCCGGACCGGATCGACCTCGACCGCAGCCCCAACCCGCACGTCGCCTTCGGCTTCGGCCCGCACTACTGCGTGGGCGGCATGCTGGCCCGGATGGAGTCCCAGCTGCTGGTCGACGCGCTGCTGGACCGGGTGCCGGGGCTGCGGCTGGCGGTGCCGGCCGAGGAGGTGCCGTTCCGCAAGGGCGCGCTGATCCGCGGTCCCGAGTCCCTTCCGGTCACCTGGTGAGCCGCCGATGTCCATGACGGAGGGGCTGCTGGTGCCGCCGGGCCACGGCCGCACGGTGGCCACGCCCGCCCAGCACGTGACGTTCAAGGTCACCGGGGCGCACTCGCGGACGGCGTCCAGCTTCGAGGTGGTCGTGCCGCCCGGTTTCGACGTGGGCGCGCACGTCCACACCCGCAGCGAGGAGCTGTTCTACGTCCTGGAGGGCGAGCTGGACGTGCTCGCCTTCGAACCGCGGGTGCGGACGCCGGACAACTGGCGCCGCTGGGAGTCCACCTCCGGGAGCCGCGTGGTGCGCGCCGGCCCGGGCACGGTCATCGCCGTGCCCCCGGGCTGTCCGCACGCCTTCGCCAACCCGACGGACACCCCGGCCCGGATGTTCTTCCAGGCCGCGCCGCCGCCGGACCACGAGCGGTACTTCGAGGAACTGCTGGAGATCCTCTCCTCTGGCGGTCCGCCCGACGAGGCGGCGATCGAGGCGCTGCGGGCCCGCTACGACATCCAGCAGCTCACCCCGCTCCGGCACGACGCCTCACCGGAGCGGCTCGTCACCGGGTAGGACCGGGGCGGCCTCCTCCCGGGGACCGGGAGGGGGCCTCTTCGGCTAGCGGACGTGGACGCCCGAGATGGTGCGGGCGATGACCAGGCGCTGGATCTCGCTCGTCCCTTCGAAGATCGTGTAGATGGCCGCGTCGCGGTGCATGCGCTCGACCGGGTACTCGCGGGTGAAGCCGTTGCCGCCCAGGATCTGGACCGCCTGGGCGGTGACCTTCTTGGCCGTCTCGCTGGCGAAGAGCTTGGACTGCGAACCCTCGGCGCCGTTGAACGGCTTGCCGTTGACCGCCATCCAGGAGGCGCGCCAGACCAGCAGACGCGCGGCGTCCACGGAGGTGCGCATGTCGGCGAGCTGGAAGGCCACGCCCTGGTTGTCGATGATCGGGCGGCCGAACTGCTCGCGCGTCTTGGCGTACTCCAGGGCGTAGTCGTACGCCGCCCGCGCGGTGCCGACGGCCATCGCGCCGACGACCGGGCGGGACGCCTCGAAGGTCGCCATGGCCGCGTTCTTCACCCGCTCGCCGCCCGACGCCTTCCTCGCCCTCTCCCGGGCGCGGGCGAGGCGCTCGTCCAGCTTCTCCTTGCCGCCGAGCAGGCAGGAGCCGGGGACGCGCACGTTGTCCAGGATGACCTCGGCGGTGTGCGAGGCGCGGATGCCGTGCTTCTGGAACTTCTGGCCCTGCGAGAGGCCCTCGGTGCCCGGCGGGACGATGAACGAGGCGTGGCCCTTGGAGCCGAGCTCCGGGTCGACCACCGCGACCACCACGTGGACGTTGGCGATCCCGCCGTTGGTCGCCCAGGTCTTGGTGCCGTTGATCACCCACTCGTCCTTGGCCTCGTCGTAGACCGCGCGGGTGCGCATGGCGGCCACGTCGGAGCCGGCGTCGGGCTCGGAGGAGCAGAAGGCGGCGACCTTCACGTCGTCCGGGGTGCCGTACATCTGGGGGATCCAGGTGCCGATCTGCTCGTCGGTCCCGTTGGCCAGCACGCCGACCGCGGCGAGGCCGGTGCCCATGATCGACAGGGCGATGCCGGCGTCGCCCCAGAAGAGCTCCTCGGTGGCCATCGGGAGGCCGAGACCGGTCTGGTCGAAGTACTGCTGGGCGTAGAAGTCCAGGGAATAGATGCCGAGCTTGGCGGCTTCCTGGATGATGGGCCAGGGAGTCTCCTCGCGCTCGTCCCACTCGGCGGCCGCCGGGCGCATCACGTCGGTGGCGAACCCGTGGAGCCAGTCCCGGACCTCCTTCTGCTCGTCGTTGAGCTCCATGGTGAACTCGGCCATGACCCCTCCAGTGCGACCGTATGTGTTACTTGCGGTAACCGCAGTCTGTTACTGGCCGGTAGGAAAGTCAACCCACCTGTTTTCCGCCCGTTTCCGCAGGAGGGAACCCCTGTCCGAGGTGTGGGCGACGCCACGACTTCCGAGCCACGGGGCCGCCGCGGGCCGATCAGTGTTACTTTGCGCGAGCATCACCGAATACGCACGGGTGGGGAGAGCACCGACCATGGAGACGACGCAGCAGGGGACCGCGCAGCAGAGGTCCACCGAGCGGCGCCGCCGCGAACTGCTGGAAGCCGCGGACCGGGTGGTGCTCCGTGACGGCCCGGGCGCCTCCATGAACGCGATCGCGGCCGAGGCCGGGATCACCAAGCCGATCCTGTACCGGCACTTCGGCGACAAGGGCGGACTGTACGCCGCGCTCGCCCAGCGGCACACCGACGCGCTCCTGGCCTCGCTGCGGGCCGCGCTGGACGCGCCGGCCGACCGGCGGCGGCAGCGGGTGGAGGCGACGCTCGACACCTACCTGACGGCGATCGAGGCGCGGCCGCAGGTGTACCGGTTCCTGATGCACCCGTCCGACGGCGGCTCCTCGGGCGAGCCGGGGTTCGACGTGGGGCGCCACTCGGCGCCGCTGCTGCGCCGGATGGGCGAGGAGCTGGCCCAGGTCATCGAGGAGCGGCTCGACCTCGGCCCGAAGGGGCGGCTGCTCGCGCGGGTCTGGGGCCACGGGATCGTGGGCATGATGCACGCGGCCGGCGACTGGTGGCTGGGTGAGCGTCCGTGCCCGCGCGAGGAACTGGTCCGCAGCCTGGCCGACCTGCTCTGGGGCCGCCTCGCCGAGGCGGGCGACCGCGAGGACGGCCCGGCGTTCTGACCGGCTCCGCCGCGGAGCGCGTGCGCACGCGCTCCGCGGCGGAGCCACGGGCCGGGGAGCGGCGGTCACCCCTCGGCGGCCCACTGCGCCCGCGCGGCCTTCCGCAGCAGCCGCCGCTGCCGCAGCCCCGTGAGGCGGTCCGCGTAGACCAGCCCGTCGAGGTGGTCGCACTCGTGCTGCAGGCACCGCGCGAAGAACCCGGTGCCGTGGACCTCCACCGGCTCGCCCGAGACGGAGAGGCCCCGCACCACCGCCCGGTCGAACCGCGGCGTCCCCGCCTCCAGGCCGGGCAGGGACAGACACCCCTCCGGCCCGCGCACCGTCACTCCGTCGGCCTCCACCAGCCGGGGATTCACCAGATGACCGAGATGGCGGACGTCCTCGTCGTCCGGACAGTCGTACACGAAGACCCGCACCCCCTCCCCCACCTGGTTGGCCGCGAGCCCCACACCGCCCGCCGCGTACATGGTGGCGAACATGTCCTCGACCAGTCGTTCGAGCTCCGGCCCGAATTCCGTCACCTCCGCGCAAGGGCTGTGCAGCACGGGGGCTCCGTGCAGGGTGAGGGGTCTCACGCGCCCGTCGGCGCCGGGGATCGAACCGTGTCGCATGCCGGTCAGGGTACGGTCCTTCCAGGCCATGACGGTTCCGTGAGCCCTCGGGCTCTCCCGCCGCGGCCGATCACGGTGCGGTTCCGATATTCGGCCGGGTGAGCGGATCTCGATAGGCTGAGGCCACCACACGCTGCCGGGACTCACGCGCGGCGCGTACGCAAGGAGGATCGAGAACTGATGGCAGGCACCTCGGACCCGCTGACGCCGCGGGCCAAGCTGGCCGTGACGGCGGGCAAGACCGCCGCGGCCGTCTCCCGGGCAGCCGGACGCGGCAGCGGCTCGGTGATCGGCGGCCGGGTCGCGCTGAAGCTGGACCCCGAGCTCCTGGCCCGGCTCGCGCAGGGCCTGGACGTCACGCTCGTCTCGGCGACCAACGGCAAGACCACCACGACCCGGCTGATCGCCGAGGCGCTGCGCGCGGCCGGCCCGGTGGTCTCCAACGCGCTGGGCGCCAACATGCCCGCGGGCATCACCTCGGCCCTGGCCGAGCGCGGTGACGAGGCGCGCTTCGGCGTCATCGAGGTCGACGAGAAGTACCTGATCGCCGTCGCCCGCGAGACCGACCCCAAGTGCGTCGCGCTGCTGAACCTCTCGCGCGACCAGCTCGACCGCGCCGCCGAGACCCGCATGGTCGCGGAGAACTGGCGCGAGGGCCTGGCCGGCACCAAGGCCGTGGTGGTGGCCAACGCCGACGACCCGCTGATCGTGTGGGCGGCCTCGTCCTCCCCCAACGTGATCTGGGTGGCGGCCGGCCAGATGTGGAAGGACGACGCCTGGTCCTGCCCGTCCTGCGGCGGCGTGCTGCAGCGCCCGGGCGACGACTGGTTCTGCGGCGAGTGCGGCTTCCGCCGTCCGACGCCGAGCTGGGCGCTCTCCGGCGACCACGTCCTGGACCCGCACGGTTCCGCCTGGCCGATCCACCTCCAGCTCCCGGGCCGCGCCAACCGCGCCAACGCCACCTCCTCCGCCGCCGTGGCCGCCGTCTTCGGCGTGCCCCCGCAGGTGGCGCTGGAGCGCATGTACCACGTGCAGGCGGTGGCCGGCCGGTACGACACCGTCCAGTTCCAGGGGCGCGACCTGCGCCTGCTGCTCGCCAAGAACCCGGCGGGCTGGCTGGAGACGTTCTCGCTGATCGACCCGCCGCCGACCCCGGTGATCCTGTCGGTGAACGCCCGGGGCGCCGACGGCACCGACACCTCCTGGCTGTGGGACGTCGACTACTCCCGGCTCAACGGCCACCCGATCTTCGTGCTCGGTGACCGCAAGCTGGACCTGGCGGTGCGCCTGGAGGTCGCGAACCAGAACTTCCAGGTCTGCGAGAACCTCGACGAGGCGGTCCGCCTCGCCCCTCCGGGGCGCATCGAGGTCATCGCCAACTACACCGCCTTCCAGGACCTGCGCCGCCGCGTCGGCAACTGAACCCCGACCAGCGACTGACCAGCGACTCACAGTTCGAGGACCGACTCATGAGTGACAGCCAACTCCGGCTGGTGTGGATCTACCCGGATCTGCTCAGCACCTACGGCGACCAGGGCAACGCCCTCGTCGTCGAGCGCCGGGCGCGTCAGCGCGGCCTGGACGTGGCCCGCGTCGACGTGCGCAGCGACCAGCCCGTGCCGACCTCCGGCGACATCTACCTGATCGGCGGCGGCGAGGACCGTCCGCAGCGCCTCGCCGCGGAGCGGCTGCGCCGCGACGGCGGCCTGCACCGCGCGGTCGGCAACGGCGCGATCGTCTTCTCGGTCTGCGCCGGCTACCAGATCCTCGGCCACGAGTTCATCAACGACCTCGGGCAGCGCGAGGCGGGCCTCGGCCTGCTCGACGTGGTCTCGGTGCGCGGCGAGGGCGCCCGCTGCGTCGGCGACGTCCTCGCCGACATCGACCCGCGGCTCGGCCTGCCCCCGCTGACCGGCTTCGAGAACCACCAGGGCGTGACGCACGTCGGCCCGAACGCCAAGCCGCTGGCCAGCGTGCGGTTCGGCAACGGCAACGGCACCGGGGACGGCACCGAGGGCGCGTACAACGACACGGTCTTCGGCACCTACATGCATGGCCCCGTGCTGGCGCGCAACCCGCACATCGCGGACCACCTGCTGAAGCTGGCCCTCGACGTCAACGCCCTGCCGCCGGTCGACGACCGGTGGTACGAGGCGCTGCGCCAGGAGCGCATCGCGGCGGCCACCCAGCCGGCCTGACGAGCGCCGGGAACCGCCCTCCGGCCGGCCCCGGCAGCACCCCCGAGACACCCCCGAACCCGCCTTCCGGGAGCCCGTTTGACGGGGCATCCGCACAGGTGAGCGGGGGTGTCCGGCTGTCGGACGCCGGGTTCGGCAGGGGGCCCCGACGCCGGTAGGGTGACGGTCGTCAAGCCCGGACGAAGCGGTCCGGTGCCGTCCCCCATCGAGAAGGTTATTCGCGCCATGCGCATTGGTGTGCTCACCTCCGGCGGCGACTGCCCCGGCCTGAACGCCGTCATCCGCTCCGTCGTGCACCGCGCCGTCGACGCCCACGGCGACGAGGTGATCGGTTTCCGCGACGGCTGGAGGGGCCTCCTGGAGGGCGACCACCTCCCGCTGGACCTGGACGCCGTCAGCGGCATCCTGGCCCGCGGCGGCACCATCCTCGGCTCCTCCCGCGTCCGCCCCGAGGACCTGCGGGACGGCGTGGAGCGGGCCAAGGGGCACCTGAAGGAGCTCGGCCTCGACGCCGTCATCCCGATCGGCGGCGAGGGCACCCTGAAGGCCGCCCGCCTCCTCTCCGACAACGGGCTGCCCATCGTGGGCGTGCCCAAGACCATCGACAACGACATCGCGGTCACCGACGTCACCTTCGGCTTCGACACCGCCGTGGGCGTGGCCACCGACGCCCTGGACCGGCTGAAGACCACCGCCGAGTCCCACCAGCGGGTCCTGATCGTCGAGGTCATGGGCCGCCACACCGGCTGGATCGCCCTGCACTCCGGCATGGCGGCCGGGGCCCACGCGATCGTGGTGCCCGAGCGGCCCTTCGACGTCAAGGAGCTGACCGAGCGGGTCGGCGCGCGGTTCGAGGCCGGCAAGCGGTTCGCGATAGTCGTGGTGGCCGAGGGCGCCAAGCCGCTCCCGGGCACCATGGACTTCGACGAGGGCGGCAAGGACATCTACGGCCACGAGCGGTTCGCCGGCATCGCCAACCTGCTGGCGGCCGAGCTCGAGCACCGCCTCGGCAAGGAGGCCCGCCCGGTGATCCTCGGGCACGTCCAGCGCGGCGGCACCCCCACCGCCTACGACCGGGTGCTGGCGACCCGTTTCGGATGGCACGCGGTGGAGGCCGTGCACCGCGGCGAGTTCGGGAGGATGACCGCGCTGCGCGGCACCGACATCGTCACCGTGCCGCTGGCCGAGGCCGTCGCCTCGCTCAAGACGGTCCCCGAGGAGCGCTACGCCGAGGCTCCCACGGTGGTGTGACCCGCGCCTCCCCCGCGCCTGCGAACCTTCCGTGAATCGCAGGTGGACCGCCCCCGGCCGCCGGCACGGCCGGGGGCGGTTCTAGTCTGGTGCGGACGGATTTGCACAACCCCCACGAAACAGGAGCCGGCGGATGGACCACAGCGGTCACGGCGCCATGGATCTGCCCCCGTTCACCCTCGGCCGGGGGCTCGCGTGGTCCCCGGACCCCTTCTTCCTCGTCGCCTGCCTGCTGGGGCTGCTGCTCTACGGCTGGGGCGTCGTCAGGCTGACCCGGCGCGGCGACCGGTGGCCGGTCGGCCGGACGGTCTCCTTCGTCGCCGGCGTGCTGAGCGTGCTGCTGGTGATGTGCACCGGGCTGAACGACTACGGCATGGTCATGTTCAGCGTGCACATGGTGCAGCACATGGTGCTGAGCATGCTCTCACCGATCATGATCCTGCTGGGCGCCCCGGTCACCCTGGCGCTGCGCGCCCTCCCGGTGGCCGCGCGGGGCAGCCTGGGCCCGCGCGAGCTGCTGCTCAAGCTGCTGCACAGCCGGTACATGCGGGTGATCACCCACCCGCTGTTCACCATCCCCATGTTCATCGCCAGCCTCTACGCGCTGTACTTCACGCCGCTGGTCGACCTCCTGATGGGCTCCTACCCGGGGCACATCGCGATGATGGTGCACTTCTTCGCGGTGGGCGTGGTCTTCTTCTGGCCGATCATGGGCGTGGACCCCGGTCCGCACCGCCCGGGCCACCTGATGCGGATGCTGGAGCTCTTCGCCGGCATGCCGTTCCACGCGTTCTTCGGCATCGCGCTGATGATGGCGTCCACCCCGATGATCGGGGCGTTCGCCCACCCGCCGGCCTCGCTGGGCATCGACCCGATGGAGGACCTCAACGCGGCGGGCGGCATCGCCTGGGCGTTCAGCGAGATCCCGTCGGTGCTGGTGCTGATCGCCCTGCTGTTCCAGTGGTACGGCTCGGAGCAGCGGCAGGCCAGGCGCAAGGACCGCGCGGCCGACCGGGACGGCGACGCGGAGCTGGAGGCGTACAACGCCTACCTCGCCTCCCTGCGGGCGGGCTCGGCCCGCCAGGGCTGACCGGGCCCGCCGCCCGGGGCCCACCGCCGCGGGTCCGTCCCGGATCCGCGGCGCGGGTCAGGTGTCGCGCAGCGCCACCAGGGTCAGGAAGAGGGCCCCGAGGACCACCCACCCGAACCAGAGCCAGCCGTTGCTGCCGAGCGCCACCGAGTAGGCCGTCACGACGACGAGGCCGCCCGCGGTGAGCGCTCCCATCGCCTTGGCCGAGCCGTGCGTCTTCGTTCCGGATGTCCCGGGCGTGTCAGGCATGGCGCCCTCCTCAGGTCCGTTACCCCCATGGTGCCCCGCCCGCCCCGCTTCTCACCCCCTGCGGAGCCCGCCCGTTCCCGGGGCCGCAGGGTGCACGCCCGGCCGGTACTTCGGCAGCCGCACGGTGACCTTCATCCCGGCGCCCCGGGCCGTCTCGATGACCAGCCCGTAGTCGTCGCCGTAGACCTGGCGGAGCCGGTCGTCGACGTTGGACAGGCCGATGCCCCCGGACGGCCCGGCCTCGCCGGCCAGGATCCGGCGCAGCAGCCCGGGGTCCATGCCGACGCCGTCGTCCTCGATGACGACGACCGCCTCGGCGCCCTCGTCGCGGGCGGTGATGGCGATGCCGCACTTCTCGCCGCGCCCCTCCAGCCCGTGCTTGACGGCGTTCTCCACCAGCGGCTGCAGGCACAGGAACGGCAGGGTGACGGGCAGCACCTCGGGCGCGATCTGCAGCGTCACCGCCAGCCGGTCGCCGAAGCGGGCGCGGACCAGCGCCAGGTAGTGGTCGATGGCGTGCAGCTCGTCGGCGAGGGTGGTGAAGTCGCCGTGCCGCCGGAACGAGTAGCGGGTGAAGTCGGCGAACTCCAGCAGCAGCTCCCTGGCCCGCTCCGGATCGGTGCGGACGAAGGAGGCGATCACCGCGAGCGAGTTGAAGACGAAGTGCGGGGAGATCTGCGCCCGTAGCGCCCGGATCTCCGCCTCGATGAGGCGGGTGCGGGAGCGGTCGAGGTCGGCGAGTTCGAGCTGGACGGAGACCCAGCGGGCGACCTCCGCCGCGGCCCGCACCAGGACGGCGGACTCCCCCGGCGCGCAGGCGACCAGCGCGCCGTGCACCCGGTCGTCCACGGTGAGCGGGGCGACCACGGCCCAGCGCAGGGAGCAGTCCGGGGTCCCGCAGCTCAGCCGGAAGGCCTCGCCGCGGCCGGTCTCCAGCGGGCCGGCGAGGCGCTCCATGATCTCGGCCCGGTGGTGGGACCCGGCGCCGTCCCAGACGAGGACCCGGTCCGTGTCGGTGAGGCAGAGCGCCTCGGTGCCGAGCAGGGAGCGCAGTCTGCGCGAGGCGCGGCGGGCGGTCTCCTCGGTCAGCCCGGCGCGCAGCGGCGGGGCGGCCAGCGAGGCGGTGTGCAGGGTCTGGAAGGTGGCGTGCTCGACGGGCGTGCCCAGTCCGGCCCGGCGGAACGGCCGGGCGGACGGGCGGGCGGTGCGGCGGCCGAGCCAGAAGCCGGCGGCCAGCAGCGGCGGCACGGCCGCGCAGAACCCCGTCAGGAGGGCGCCCAGGGTGCTCATGCCGTGTTCTCCTTCCGGCCCGGACCGCCGCCGATCTCCTCGGGCAGGTGGAAGCGGGCGAGGACGGCGTCGGTGTCCGGGGGCACCCGGCCGGGGGTGGCCAGGGAGACCAGGATCATGGTGAGGAAGGCCAGCGGCACGGACCACAGGGCGGGCCAGGCCAGCAGGGAGTGGGGGACGCCGGTCGCCGGGTGGGGGCCGACGAGGGTGACCGACACGGCGGCGAGCGCGGACCCCCCGCCGACCAGCATGCCGGCGGCCGCGCCGGGCGGGGTGAGCCGCCGCCACCAGATGCCGAGCACCAGCAGGGGGCAGAAGGACGAGGCGGACACCGCGAAGGCGAGGCCGACGGCGTCGGCGATGGGCAGCCGCCCGGCCAGCACGCTCGCGGCCAGCGGCACGGCCATGGCGGTGACGGCGCCCACCCGGAAGTGGCGGATGCCGCGGGAGGGCAGCGCGTCCTGGGCGATCACCCCGGCGAGCGCGACGGTGAGTCCGGAGGCGGTGGACAGGAACGCGGCGAAGGCGCCGCCGGCCACCAGGGCGCCCAGCAGGTCGCCGCCGACGCCGCCGATCATGCGGTCCGGGAGCAGCAGCACCGCGGCGTCGGTGTTGCCGGTGAGGACCAGTTCGGGGGCGTACATCCGGGCGAGCGCCCCGTACACCGGGGGCAGCAGGTAGAAGGCGCCGATCAGGCCGAGGACCACGACGGTGGTGCGGCGGGCGGCCACCCCGTTGGGGCTGGTGTAGAAGCGGACGACCACGTGGGGCAGGCCCATGGTGCCGAGGAAGGTGGCGATGATCAGGCCGTAGGTGGCGTGCAGCGGGCGTTCGCCCTGGGGCGCGGACGCGCTGTCGGAGAGGGCGGTGTCGCCGGCGCCCCGGGCGGCCGGGACGGGCGCTCCGGCCGGCAGGCGGAGCCGGGAGCCCGCCTCCACCGTGTGGACGCCGGCGGTCAGGGAGATCCGGTCGCCGTCGTACGGGCGTCCGTCGACGCGGCCGTGGACGGTGACGGCGAGGGGCCCGGCGAGGCGGATCTCCACGGTGTCCTGCACCCGCACGGTGCGCTGCTCGCGGAAGGCGGCGGGTTCGTCGAACGCCCGGGTGGGCGCGCCGTCGCCCCGCCAGGCGAGGACCAGGAAGAGGGCGGGGACGAGCAGGGCGGTCAGCTTGAGCCAGTACTGGAAGGCCTGGACGAAGGTGATGGAGCGCATTCCGCCGGCGGCGACGTTGGCGACCACCACCACCGCGACGATCACCGAGCCGAGCGTGCCCGGCGCCCCGGTGAGGACCTTGAGGGTGAGCCCGGCGCCCTGGAGCTGGGGCATCAGGTAGAGCCAGCCGATCCCGACCACGAAGCCGCTCGCCAGCTTCCGCACCCCGGGCGAGGCGAGCCGGGCCTCGGCGAAGTCGGGCAGGGTGTAGGCGCCGGAGCGGCGCAGCGGGGCGGCGACGAAGATCAGCAGGAGCAGGTATCCGGCGGTGTAGCCGACCGGGTACCAGAGCATGTCGGGTCCCTGGACGAGGACCAGCCCGGCGATGCCCAGGAAGGAGGCGGCGGAGAGGTACTCGCCGCTGATGGCGGCCGCGTTGAGCCGGGGGCCGACGGTGCGGGAGGCGACGTAGAAGTCGGAGGTGGTGCGGGAGACCCGCAGGCCGAAGGCGCCGACCAGGGCGGTGGCGACCACCACCAGGGCGACGGCGGCCACGGCGTGGCTCTCGTTCATGCCGTGTGGCTCCCGTTCATCGCGCGCAGCTCCCGTTCGTCCCGCGCGGCGCCCGTCCCTCGCGCGCGGCTCTCGTTCCTCGCGTGTCCGCTCAGCGGTCCTGGTCCTCGACGAGGCGCACGAAGTCCCGCTCGTGGCGTTCGGCGCGGCGCACGTGCCACCGGGCGAGCAGCACCAGCGGCGGGTAGAGGCAGAAGCCGAGCACCGCCCACTCCAGGACGCGGCCGTGCGGCGCGGCGGCGAAGAGCAGCGGCAGCGGGGCGACCAGCGCGGCGAGGACGGCGAAGACGGCCAGCGCGGTGCGGAGCTGGGTGCGCATCAGGGAGCGGACGTAGGTGTGGCCGAGGGTGGTCTGTTCGTGGATCTCGGTGCGGGGCCGGTAGGGGGCTCCGCGGCCGCGGCCGTGGTGGCGGCGGGGCGGTCCGGTGACCACCACGCGGGCGGGCCGCTCCGCGGTCTGTCCTGGTTCGTGGGACATGGGCGGCGGCCTCCTACGCGGCGCCGCGGCGCATCAGCAGGTCGCGCAGTTCGCGGGCGTGACGGCGGCTGACCTGGAGTTCCTCGTCGCCGACCAGGACGCTCACGGTTCCGGCGGCGAGGCGGAGCTCGCCTATGTGGCGGAGGGCGACCAGGTGGCGCCGGTGGATGCGGACGAAGCCGTGCGGCCGCCAGCGCTCCTCCAGCGTGGAGAGCGGGACGCGGACCAGGTGGCTGCCGGCGGCGGTGTGCAGCCGGGCGTAGTCGCCCTGGGCCTCGACGTGGGTGATGTCCTCGACCTGGACCAGCCGGCGGACGCCTCCGAGGTCCACGGTGATGGCGTCCGGCTCGGGTTCGTGCACGGGTATGCGGGCGGCGCGCAGTTCGTGGGCGCGGCGGACGGCTTCGGCGAGCCGTTCCCGGCGGACGGGCTTGAGGACGTAGTCCACCGCCTTGAGGTCGAAGGCGCGCACGGCGAAGTCCTCGTGCGCGGTGACGAAGACGACCAGGGGCGGGCTGGCGAAGCCGGTCAGCAGGCGGGCCAGGTCCAGGCCGTCGAGGCCCGGCATCTGGATGTCGAGGAAGACCACGTCGATGGCCTCGGGGCCGTCGGGGCCGGACTCCAGGGCGCGGTTGATGCGGCGCAGCGCCTCGGTGGCGTCCGACGCGCCCTCGGCCCTGCCGATCCGGGGGTCGGCGTCCAGCAGGTAGAGGAGTTCGCCCAGGGAGGGGCGTTCGTCGTCGACGGCGAGGGCGCGCAGCATGAGGGTGGAGTCTAGGAGGTATTCGCACGTATGAACACGTCTGCCTGGCCTGCCGGGACGGACCCGCGGCGGCATCGGCACGATCCGCGACGGAACACCCCGCTTGGTCCCTTGTCGGCGCTTTGCCCGCTTCCTAACGTAGGGGCATGTCCGAGAGACGTTCGCCGCGGCGTCGGCGCTTCCTGCTGTGCGAGCCCCGTCATTTCGACGTGTCCTACGCGATCAATCCCTGGATGCACCCGGACGAGGAGGTCGACGTCCGGCGCGCGCACCGGCAGTGGGAGGCGCTGGCCGCCGCCTACCGGGCGCACGGTCATGTGGTCGAGACGCTTCCGCCGGTGCCGGGGCTGCCCGACATGGTCTTCGCGGCCAACGCCGCGCTGGTGCTGGGCGGCCGCGCGCTGGGGTCGCTCTTCCACGCCGCGGAGCGGCGGGACGAGTCGGACCACTACGAGTTGTGGCTCAAGGAGGCCGGCGTCCCGGTGCGGCGGGCCCGGGCGGTCTGCGAGGGCGAGGGCGATCTCGTGCCGGTGGGCGGGCGGGTGCTGGCCGGAACGGGCTTCCGCACCACGCCCGAGGCGCACCGGGAGGCGCAGGAGCACTTCGGGGTCCCGGTCGTGGGGCTCCGGCTGGTGAACCCGTTCTTCTACCACCTGGACACCGCGTTGTTCGCCCTCGACGACGAGAACGTCGCCTACTACCCGGACGCCTTCGCGCCCGAGAGCCGCGCGGTCCTGGAGCGGCTCTTCCCCCACGCGGTGATCGCCACGCTGGGTGACGCGCTGGCCTTCGGCCTGAACTCCGTCTCGGACGGACGCCATGTGTTCATCGCCCCCGGAGCGGTGGCGCTGACCGAGGAACTGGCGCGCCGCGGCTACGTCCCGGTCCCCGTCGACCTGTCGGAGTTCCGCAAGGCAGGCGGGGGCATCAAGTGCTGCACCCTGGAGGTCCGCGCATGACCGCACCGACCGTTCCCTCCGGCCATTCCGGTGGCCCCGACCGTGCCGCCTCCGGCGGCTTCCCCGGGGGTTCCCGGGACTCCGCCGGCCTGATCCGCGCCGAGGAGGCCGTCCTCGCGCCCAACTACCGTCCGCTGCCGGTGGTGGTGGCGCGGGCGGAGGGCGCCTGGGTGGAGGACGTGGAGGGCCGCCGCTACCTCGACCTGCTGGCCGGCTACTCCGCCCTCAACTTCGGCCACCGCCACCCGGTGCTGGTGGAGGCCGCCCACCGCCAGCTCGACCGTCTCACGCTGACCTCGCGCGCCTTCCACAACGACCGGCTGGCCGGCTTCGCCGAGCGGCTGGCCGCGCTGACCGGGCAGGAGATGGTGCTGCCCATGAACACCGGGGCCGAGGCCGTGGAGAGCGCGGTCAAGGTGGCCCGCAAGTGGGCCTACGAGGTCAAGGGCGTGCCCGACGGGCAGGCGACGATCGTGGTGGCCGCCGACAACTTCCACGGGCGGACGACGACGATCGTGGGCTTCTCCACGGACGGGACGGCGCGGGCCGGCTTCGGGCCGTTCGCGCCGGGGTTCCGGATCGTGCCGTACAACGACCTGCCCGCCCTGGAGGCGGCCATGGACGCGACCACGGCGGCGGTGCTGCTGGAGCCGGTGCAGGGCGAGGCGGGGGTGATCGTCCCGGACGACGGTTACCTGACGGCCGTCCGGGAGATCACCCGGCGGGCCGGGTGCCTGTTCGTCGCCGACGAGATCCAGTCCGGGCTGGGCCGGACGGGGTCCACGCTGGCCGTGGACCTGGAGGACGTCACGCCCGACCTGGTGCTGCTGGGCAAGGCGCTGGGCGGCGGCATCGTCCCGGTGTCCGCGGTGGTGGGGCGGCGGGACGTGCTGGGCGTGCTGGGACCGGGGACGCACGGCTCGACGTTCGGCGGCAATCCGCTGGCGGCGGCGGTCGGCTCCGCGGTGGTGGGGCTGCTGGAGACCGGGGAGTACCAGCGGCGGGCGGCCGAGCTGGGCATCGTGCTGCGGGACGGCCTCGCGCCGCTGGTGGGGCGCGGCGTGCTGGGCTTCCGCACGCGGGGCCTGTGGGCGGGCGTCGACGTCGACCCCGCGCTGGGCACGGGCCGCGAGGTGGGCGAGCGGCTCCTCGCGGAGGGCGTCCTGGTGAAGGACACCCACGGGTCCACCCTCCGCATCGCCCCGCCGCTGACCATCACCGAGGACCAGCTGCGCGGGGCGTTGTCGGCCCTCGAGCGGGTGCTCACCACCGCGCGCCGGCCGGCCCGTCCCTGAGGCGGCGGCCGGGCCGGCGGCGCCGGGCGGCGGACCCGGGACGCCGTCCCGTCCGCCCGGGCGCGGCTCGGGGGGACGCGTGGCGAACTCGGGGCGCACCAGCAGCAGCTGGCCGACAGCGCGGTGGCCCCCCAGCACGGCGGGCCCGTCCCAGCCGCCGGGCGCGCCGGGGCCGCAGGCCAGCTCCTGGTCGAGGACGAGCCGTCCGCCCACGCGGAGCGTCAGCCGTGAGGTGAGCGAGCCGGACGGCTCGCCGTGGCGGCCCAGCACCTGTTCCTCCCGGAGCAGCAGCCGGCCGCCCTCCGCGACCTCGGCGCGGGTGCGGACCTCGAGGTCGCTCCCGCGGACCGAGATCAGCGGCTCGGGCTCCCAGCGCAGCGCCGCGTCGGCGGCGACCCGCAGCCGGGTCTCGTGGCGCGCGGGGTCCTTCCCCTGGCCGGGCAGGGCGATCGTGGCGGCGGCCGAGCCGACGCGCAGCCGGGCGTGGGCGGCGACGTCCGCCTCCAGCAGGAACCGGTCGCCGCCCAGCGGCCCGCTCATGGCGCCCACGACCGTCACCCGTGCCTCGCCCGCCGTGCTGCCGCGGGTCCGCCGCAGGGCGAGCGGTCCCTCGCCTGCCAGCACCGGCAGGGCGGTGGAGCCGCGCCCGTCGGGCCGCGCCTCGATCCGGGCGTGCGCGCGGACCCCGGCGGTGCCGCCCACGGCCGTGGTCACGCCCGCCACGCGGCCAGCCGCTCCCGCACCCAGGCGGCGACCGGGGCGACCCCGGCCTCCTCCCGCAGGGACTGGAACACCACCGGCAGCGGGCCCCGCTGCGCCTTGGCGTCGGCGGCCATCCGGGACAGGTCGGAGCCCACGTGGGGGGCCAGGTCGGTCTTGTTGACGACCAGCAGGTCCGCGGTGGTGACGCCGGGGCCGCCCTTGCGCGGGATGTCGTCGCCGCCCGCCACGTCGATCACGAAGATCTGGGCGTCCACCAGTCCCCGGGAGAAGGTGGCGGTGAGGTTGTCGCCGCCGGACTCGACCAGGATCAGGTCCAGCGGCCCGACCGCGTCCTCCAGCTCCTCCACCGCCTCGAGGTTGGCGGAGATGTCGTCGCGGATCGCGGTGTGCGGGCACGCGCCGGTCTCCACGGCGGTGATCCGCTCCGGCGGCAGGACCGCCTCGCGCAGGAGGAACTCGGCGTCCTCCCGGGTGTAGATGTCGTTGGTGACGACGGCCAGCGACAGCTCGGACCGCAGTTCGCGGCAGAGGGCGGCCACGGTGGCGGTCTTGCCCGAGCCGACGGGGCCGCCGAGCCCGAGGCGCAGCGCGCGCCGCGTCCCGTCGGGGCGGCGGGCGGCCGCGCCGGCGGCCGACCCGTGGCCGGGGCCGTCGTGGGGGTGACGCAGGTGCATGGGCGGGGCTCCTTCTGCGGGGGCGGGCGGCGGGGCGTCAGGTGGCGAACAGGCGGCCGGCGCCGGCGGCGTGGGCCTCGGCCGAGATCTCCAGCAGGGGCGCGGAGGCGGCGGGGAGGGCGTCCACGCCCTCGGTCAGCGCCTCGCGGGCCGCCCGCACGGCGCGGGCGGCGACCCGGTCCGTCGCCGGGGCGAGGCGCGCCAGCACCCCGGTGGCGTCGAACGGGTCCAGGCCCAGCAGCCGGACGGTGGCGGTGGCGGGGCCGCCCACGCTCTCGTAGGCGGCGCAGTGGGCGGCGTCCGACGGCTCCAGCCCGGCGGCCCGGGCGACGGCGCCGAGCACCACCGGCTGGTGGACGCCCTTGGGGAACCGCCGCGCCAGCAGGTCGAGTTCGCCGCACGGCCAGGTCGCGCGGCCGGCCCGCAGGAGCTGTCGCCCGAGCCTGCGGGCGGCGGCGCGCAGGGCCGGGGACGGGGTGCGGGCGTCGGCGGCGGCGTCGAGTTCCCCGGGGTCCGCGCCGAGCGCCGCCGCCGCGGCGAGCGACGCGGCCACCAGGCCGGAGGTGTGCAGCCGGCCCCGGCAGAACTCCTCCAGCGAGGCGGCGTCGGTGATCCTGCCCGCCCGGACCGCGGCCTCGGCCCCGCCGGAGTGGGCGTGCCCTCCGGCGGGGAAGCGGCCGTCGGCCAGCAGCAGCAGCGCGGCGCGGGTCATCGGCGGCACCGGCTCAGAAGAGGAAGTAACGCTGGGCCATGGGCAGTTCGGCGGCCGGTGTGGCCTCGACCAGGTCGCCGTCGATGTGCACGGCGAAGCTGTCGGGGTCGATCCGGACGTCCGGCCGGGCGTCGTTCTGCCGCATGTCGGCCTTGGTGACGCCGCGCGTCGACTCGATGGCGGCCCACCGCTTGCCGAGCCCCAGGCGGTCGGGCAGGCCGTCCTCGAGGGCGGCCGGGGCCACGAAGTTGACCGAGTTGGCGGCCGGGGCACGCCCGGAGGCCCCGTACATCGGGCGGGGCAGCACCGGCTGGGGCGTGGGGATGGACGCGTTCGCGTCGCCCATCTGCGCGTAGGCGATCTGCCCGCCCTTGACGACCAGAAGGGGCTTGACGCCGAAGAACGCCGGTTCCCAGAGCACCAGGTCGGCGAGCTTGCCGCTCTCCACCGAGCCGACCTCGCGCGAGAGTCCCTGCGCCACGGCCGGGTTGATCGTGTACTTGGCGACGTAGCGGCGGGCCCGCAGGTTGTCGGCGCGCCCGTCCCCGGGCAGGGGGCCGCGCCGCCGCTTCATGACGTGGGCGGTCTGCCAGGTCCGCAGGATCACCTCCCCGGCCCGGCCCATCGCCTGGGAGTCGGAGGAGATGATCGAGATGGCGCCCAGGTCGTGCAGGACGTCCTCGGCGCCGATGGTGGAGGGCCGGATCCGTGACTCGGCGAAGGCGAGGTCCTCGGGGACGGCCGGGTTGAGGTGGTGGCAGACCATCAGCATGTCGAGGTGTTCCTCGGCGGTGTTGACGGTGAACGGCCGGGTCGGGTTGGTGGAGCTGGGCAGCACGTTGGGCTGCGAGACCACGGTCATGATGTCCGGTGCGTGCCCGCCGCCCGCGCCCTCGGTGTGGTAGGCGTGGATGCCCCGGCCGCCGATCGCGGCGAGGGTGTCGCCGACGAATCCGGCCTCGTTGAGGGTGTCGGTGTGGATGGCGACCTGGATGCCGGTGCGGTCGGCGACGGTGAGCGCGGCGTCGACGGCCGCCGGGGTGGACCCCCAGTCCTCGTGGAGCTTGAGGCCGACGGCGCCGCCGCGGATCTGGGAGAGCATCGCCTCGTGGGAGACGGTGTTGCCCTTGCCCAGCAGGCCGATGTTGAGCGGGTACGCCTCCATCGCCTCCAGCATCCGGGCCAGGTGCCACGGCCCCGGGGTGACGGTGGTGGCCTTGGAGCCCTCGGCGGGTCCGGTGCCGCCGCCGACGAGGGTGGTGACGCCGGAGGCCAGCGCCTCGTCGGCGATCTGCGGGCAGATGAAGTGGACGTGCGCGTCGACCGCCCCGGCGGTGAGGATCCTGCCGTTGCCCGCGATGATCTCGGTCTCCGGTCCGATCACCAGGTCGGGGTGGACGCCGTCCATGGTGTCCGGGTTGCCGGCCTTGCCGATCCCGGTGATCCTGCCGTCCCGGATGCCGACGTCCGCCTTGACGATCCCCCAGTGGTCGAGGATCACCGCGCCGGTGACGACGGTGTCGGGGGCGCCCTCGGCCCGGGTGGCCCGGGACTGGCCCATCGACTCGCGGATCACCTTGCCGCCGCCGAAGACCGCCTCGTCCCCGGCCCGGCCAGGGCCTCCGCAGCGGTCCTCCTCGATCTCCACCAACAGGTCGGTGTCGGCGAGCCGGATCCGGTCGCCGGTGGTGGGGCCGAACAGATCGGCGTACTCGGCGCGCCGCATCGCCGGCGGGCGGGGCGTCTCCTCAGGCATCGAGCGGACCTCCGGTCTCCCCGCGCAGGCCCGGCACCACGCGGCGCCCGGCCAGCGGCACGAGTTCCACCTCCACCGGGATGCCGGGCTCGAACCGCACGGCGGTGCCCGCCGCGACGTGGAGCCGCCGGCCGCGCGCGGCGGCCCGGTCGAACTCCAGCCCCGGGTTGGCCTCGGCGAAGTGGTAGTGGGAGCCGACCTGCACCGGGCGGTCGGCGGCGTTCAGCACGGTGATCCGGGTGACCTCGCGGCCCTCGTTCACGATCACGGGCGCGTCGTCGAAGAGGATCTCTCCGGGAATCACGGCGGCCTCCTTCGTCAGACGATCGGGTCGTGGACGGTGACCAGCTTGGTCCCGTCCGGGAAGGTGGCCTCCACCTGGACGTCGTGGATCATCTCGGGGACGCCTTCCATGACGTCGTCGCGGGTGAGGACGGTGCGGCCGGACCGCATCAGCTCGGCGACGGTGCGGCCGTCGCGGGCACCCTCGAGGATGTGGGAGGCGATCAGGGCGACGGCCTCCGGGTGGTTCAGCCGCAGCCCGCGGGCCCGGCGCCTCCCGGCGACGTCCGCCGCCACGTGGATCAGCAGTTTCTCCTGCTCGTGCGGAGTCAGTTGCACGGCGCCCCCTCCATCCCTCGCCCCCTGCGGCGTCCCAGGAGGCTAGTGCCGCCGGGTTTCGGTGGCGTTAACGGCGCCGCGGCGGGCGGGCGCGCCCGCGCCGTGCGGCGGCGCGCGCACCGCGTGCCCCCGGTCGTGGCACCGCCGCCACCCCGGTGCGCCGCCGTCCGAACGGACCGGACGGCCGAACGGCGTACCGTCGTTCGGCGTAGACGCTCCTCCTGCCTCCGGACCTCCCGATTTGCCCACGCCGTGTGGACGGTCGGCGGAGCCGGCCGCTCCTGCCCTGGTGAGCGCCTCGCGGGCAGTGGTTACCGAGGGACACCGTCCGCCCTGTCCACCCGAACGGCGCAGTGGTGACGAAATCCACAACACGCCGTCAGCGGATGATCCCGGGCACCGGATGCGTGAAGATCCTCCCGACGACAAGCCCTCGCCGCCGCGGCGGGGCGGCCCGGGCGGACGCCGAATCCTGCCGCCGGCCGGGCGACGGGTCGACAGGAGTGGATCGGCAGGAGTGGAGGACCCGAGCACGGCGGGCCGCCGGAACTCGTTCCGGACGGTCCTTGGGGTGAAGCCGCCGCACGGCGGCCGGGCTACTTCGCGGCCCGAATCCGACAGGTCATCCTTCACAGGCGGCTGTCGAAGGGTTGTGCATGACCGTGCTCAATCGCGTCCCGTCCCTGCTGACCCGGGCCGGCACGGCCTCGGTCCTGACCTTCGCCGCGTTCGGAGGCGGCATCGTGGTCCCCGGCCTCGCCGCCGAGGCCCAGGCGGCCACCGCGGGCTCCAAGGCCCTCAAGGTGGCGGCCTCCAAGAAGGGGACCCCCTACCGGTACGGCGCCACCGGTCCCCACGCGTTCGACTGCTCGGGACTGACCCTCTACTCGTTCAGGAAGGCCGGCAAGGCCCTGCCCCGCACGGCGGCGCAGCAGTACAACCGGACCACCCGCGTCTCCGCGGCCAAGCGCAGGCCGGGCGACCTGGTCTTCTTCCACTCGGGGTCCCGGGTGTACCACGTGGGGATCTACGCCGGCTCGGGGAAGCTCTGGCACGCGCCCAAGAGCGGTGACGTGGTGCGGCTGCAGAGGATCTGGACCCGGAGCGTCTGGTACGGGCGGGTGCGCTGACCCGCGGCGGCCCGACGTCCGTCCGCCCCGGTGCCGCCGGCCCGTCCGCCGGCGGCACCGGGGCGGCTTTTCCCTCCTCGCGCACCCCATGCCGCGCCGCCCAGGGGGTACTCGTTTCCGGGTCACGGCCCCGTCCGCGGGCCACTTTGCCCGTCCTTTACTCTGGGGGTGTCACCGACCACGGTGATCCTGGCATTCTCTCGAAAGGTGTGTGAGCGTCCGCCCATGGGCGAGCCTCCCAGTAGCAGCTCCTCCTCCGTGTCCTCCGCCCCTCCCGGTCAGCGGGAGGCGACCCGATGACCGAGCTGCTCCTCCTGCTGCTCGCCGTTCTGCTGTCGCTGTGCTGCGGCGCGTTCGTGGCGGCGGAGTTCTCCCTGACCACGGTCGAACGCGCCGAGCTGGAGCGCGCGGCCGAGAAGGGCGACCGGGGCGCGGAGAGCGCCCTGAAGGCCGTCCGCGGCCTGACCTTCCAGCTCTCCGGCGCCCAGCTCGGCATCACCGTCACCAACCTGGTGGTCGGCATGCTCGCCGAGCCGTCCATCGCCTCCCTGATCTCCGGCCCGCTGGGCGCGATCGGCCTGTCGGAGACCACCGCGAGTTCGGTGGCCCTGGTGCTCGGCACCGCCCTGTCGACGGTCTTCCTGATGGTCGTCGGCGAGCTGGTCCCGAAGAACTGGGCGATCAGCGCGCCGCTGGCGGTGGCCCGGAAGGTGGCCACGCCGCAACGCGTGTTCAGCGCGGTCTTCGGGCCGTTCATCACCCACCTCAACAACACCGCCAACCGGGTGGTGCGCCGGATGGGGCTGGAGCCCGCCGAGGAGCTGGCCTCCGCGCGCGGCCCGCAGGAGCTCGCGGCGCTGGCCCGCCACTCCGCCAAGCAGGGGGCGCTGGAGCCGGACACCGCCGAGCTGTTCGTCCGCACGCTCAACCTGGCCGAGCTGACCGCGGAGAACGTGATGACCCCGCGCGTCCAGGTGGTCGCCCTGGACGCCCAGGCGACCTGCGAGGACGTCGCCAACGCGACGCGCGCCACCGGCCTGTCCCGTTTCCCGGTGTACCGGGGGAACCTGGACCGGGTGGTCGGCACGGTGCACATCAAGGACGTGCTGGCGCTGCCCGCCGAGCGGCGGGCCCGGGTGCACGTCGCCGAGCTGCTGCGCGAGCCGCTGCTGGTGCCCGAGTCGCTGACCGTCGAACGGCTGCTGGACCGGCTGTCCGGCGGGCGCACCATGGCCGTGGTGATCGACGAGTACGGCGGCACCGCGGGCGTGGTGACGCTCGAGGACATCGTCGAGGAGGTCGTGGGCGAGGTCCACGACGAGCACGACCCGTTCGAGACGCCCGATCTCGCGCCGGCCGGCACCGACGCCGACGGCCGCGCGGTCTACAACGCCGACGGCGCCGCCCGCACCGACCGGCTCGCCCGGATCGGCCTGCGCGCCCCGGACGGCCCGTACGAGACGATGGCCGGCCTGGTCGCCACCGCCCTGGGCCGGATACCGGCCGTCGGGGACGTCGTGGAGATCGCCGGCTGGCGGGTCGAAGTGCTGGACGCCTCCGGCCACCGGGCCGCCCGCGTCCTGCTGACCGCCCCGCCGGCCGGTGTCGCCGCGGAGGCCGAGAAGGGACGGGGAGCGACCCGATGACCGCCGTACAACTGCTGATCGGTCTGCTGACGCTGGTGCTCAACGCGTTCTTCGTCGGTGCCGAGTTCGCCATGATCTCGGTCCGCCGCAGTCAGATCGAGCCGCACGCCGAGGAGGGCGACCGCCGCGCCGGCCGCGTGCTGTGGGGTCTGGAGCACGTCTCCGCCCTGATGGCCGCCGCGCAGCTCGGCATCACGCTGTCGACCCTGGTCCTCGGCGTGGTCGCCGAGCCGGCCATCGCCCACCTGCTGGAGCCGCTGTTCCACGCCGTGGGCGTGCCGTCCGGCGCGGGCCACGCGATCTCCTTCGTGATCGCGCTGGGCCTGGCCACCTACCTGCACATGCTGCTGGGCGAGATGGTGCCGAAGAACGTGGCGCTGGCGGAACCGGTGCGGACCGCGCTGCTGCTCGGCCCGCCGCTGGTGGCCTTCGCCAAGGCGTTCCGGCCGGTGATCTTCACCGTCAACGCCTTCGCCAACGCCCTGCTGAAGCTGATCAAGGTGGAGCCGAAGGACGAGGTCACGGCGTCCTTCTCGGACGCCGAACTGGCGCAGATGGTGAAGGACTCCGGGGAGGCCGGACTCATCGACGACCGGGCCCGGGAGCGGCTCAACGACGCGCTGGAGCTGGGCCGCCGCCCGGTGGGCGAGGTCCTGCTGCCCCTGGAGAAGGTGCGCTACGTCTCCCTGGGCGTCACCCCGGCCCAGCTGGAGGCCCTCTCCGCGGAGACCGGGTTCTCCCGGTTCCCGGTGGTGGACGACGAGCGGCGCATCATCGGCTACCTGCACGTCAAGGATGCGCTGGACGTCATGCCGCGCGACCTGCCGTTCCGGGTGCAGAACATGCGGCCCATCGCCCGGGTCCGGGAGAACACCCCGCTGGACGACGTGCTGACCGCGCTGCGCGGCAGCCGCACCCACCTCGCGGCGGTGCTGGGCTCCGACGGGCGGCTGACGGGGCTGGTCACCATGGAGGACGTGCTGCGGGAGCTGTTCGGCCAGCCCGCGCCCTGAGGACGCCGCCGTTCCCACCGAGGGCGACCGACTGAGCGGTATGTGACGGCGATACGATTCTTCCCGCCATGCAGACGCAGAAGAATTCCGCTCCCACGTACAGCAGCCTGGTCGCCCTCGGCGACTCCTTCACCGAGGGCATGTCGGACCTCCTCCCCGACGGCACCTACCGCGGCTGGGCCGACCTCCTCGCGGCCCGGATGGCCGCCCGCGCCCCCGGTTTCCGGTACGCCAACCTGGCGATCCGCGGCAAGCTGATCGGCCAGATCGTCGACGAACAGGTGGGGCTCGCCGCGGAGATGGGCGCCGACGTGATCACCCTCGTCGGCGGGCTCAACGACGCGATGCGCCCCAACTGCGACATGGGGCGCGTGACGGGTCTGCTGGAGGAGGCCGTCGAGCGGCTCGCCCCGGCCTGCAAGCAGCTGGTGCTGATGCGCAGCCCCGGGCGGCAGGGGCCGGTGATGGAACGCTTCCGGCCGCGGATGGAGGCCCTCTTCGAGAGCCTCGACTCGCTGGCGGCGCGGCACGGGGCGGTGCTGATCGACCTGTACGGGGCGCCGTCGCTGGCCGACCCGCGGGTGTGGGACGTGGACCGGATCCACCTGGCGCACGAAGGGCACCGGCGGGTGGCCGAGGCGGTGTGGCAGGGGCTCGGGTACGACCCGGAGGACCACCACTGGCACGTGCCGATGCCGGCGACGCCGCCGGACCCGTGGCTGCGCCGCCGGATCGCGGACGCCCGCTTCGCCCGCGTCCACCTCCTGCCCTGGATCGTCCGCCGCCTCACCGGCCGCTCCTCCGGCGACGGCCTGCTCCCCAAGCGCGCGGACCTGCTGCCGTTCGAGTAGTCCCCGCGCCCGGCCGCCGGCACCGCGCCGGGCCGAGGGCCGGTGCGGGCGGCGCGTCCGGCCCGGCATCGCGGGGGGATCCGCCGGGTACGGTTGTCCGCAGCGCGGGAACAGCACCGGGCGCACGGAGGGGAGCAGCCGCATGAGGACCCGTCGGCTCGGACGCACCACCGTCGAGGTGACCGAACTCGGCTTCGGGAGCGGGCCGCTCGGCGGGCTCTACCGGCCGCTGGACGACGAGACCGCCGCCGGCGCCCTGGCCGCCGCCTGGGACCACGGGATCCGCTTCTTCGACACCGCCCCGCACTACGGCATCGGCCACGCCGAGCGCCGCCTGGGCGACTTCCTCCGCGGCCGCCCCCGCGACGGCTTCACCCTCTCCACCAAGGTCGGCCGGCTCCTGACGCCCCAGGACCCGGCCGGCCGGGTCGACGAGAGCTTCGAGGTGCCGGCCACGCACCGCCGGCAGTGGGACTTCTCCCGCGACGGCGTGCTGCGCTGCGTCGAGGAGTCGCTCGCGCGGATGGGCGTCGACCGCGTCGACGTGCTGTTCCTGCACGACGCCGAGAACCACTTCGAGGCCGCTCTGCGCACCGGTTTCCCCGCGCTGGCCGAACTGCGCGCGCAGGGCGTGGTGGGCGCCGTCGGGGCCGGGATGCACGACACCGCCCTGCTCACCCGGCTGGTCCGGGAGCACGAGGTCGACGTGGTGATGCTCTCCGGCCGCTACACCCTCCTCGACCAGCGCGCGCTGGACGGCCTGCTGCCCGCCTGCACCGAACGCGGCGTCTCCCTCCTGGCCGCCTCCGTCTTCAACTCCGGCCTGCTCTCGACCCCGCGCCCCGCTCCCGGGGCCTTCTTCGACTACGCCGTCGCCTCTCCGGAGGTCCTGCGCCGCGCCCACCGCCTCGCCGACGTCTGCGAGTCCCACGGCGTGACCCTCCCGGAGGCCGCGATGGCCTTCCCGCTGCTCCACCCGGCGGTCGCGGGCATCGTGGTGGGCATGCGCTCCGCGGACGAGGTGCGCGCCGACGTGGCCGCGTTCGGGAAGCGGGTCCCGGAGGGGCTCTGGTCCGATCTGCTCGGCGAGGGACTGATCGATCCGCGCACTCCGGTGGAGCGGGCGTGACGGCCCCGGGCGGCCGCCTGGAGGATCCGACGAACGGGGCCGCGGCGTCGACCTGCACGAACGAACAGTAGAATCCGGTCACGTGACTTCTCCCGCCAAGCCCCGCATTCCGAACGTCCTCGCCGGACGCTACGCCTCCACCGAGCTCGCCACGCTCTGGTCCCCCGAGGAAAAGGTCAAGCTGGAGCGCCGGCTCTGGCTCGCCGTGCTCCGGGCCCAGAAGGACCTCGGGATCGAGGTGCCGGAGGCGGCCCTCGCCGACTACGAGCGCGTGCTCGACCAGGTCGACCTCGGTTCCGTCGCCGAGCGCGAGAAGGTCACCCGGCACGACGTGAAGGCCCGCATCGAGGAGTTCAACGACCTCGCCGGCCACGAGCAGGTCCACAAGGGGATGACCTCCCGGGACCTGACGGAGAACGTCGAGCAGCTCCAGATCCGCCTCTCCCTGGAGCTGGTCCGCGACCGCGTCGTCGCGGTGCTGGCCCGCCTCGGCCGGCTCTCCGCCGAGTACGGCGAGCTGGTGATGGCCGGCCGTTCGCACAACGTGGCCGCCCAGGCCACCACCCTCGGCAAGCGCTTCGCCACCGCCGCGGACGAGATGCTGGTGGCGTACTCCCGCCTGGAGGAGCTGCTCGGCCGCTACCCGCTGCGCGGCATCAAGGGCCCGGTCGGCACCGCCCAGGACATGCTGGACCTGCTCGGCGGCGACGCCGGCAAGCTCGCCGAACTCGAGGACCGCATCGCCGCCCACCTGGGCTTCGGCCAGGCCTTCACCTCGGTCGGCCAGGTCTACCCGCGCTCCCTGGACTACGAGGTCGTCACCGCCCTCGTCCAGCTCGCGGCCGCCCCGTCCTCGCTCGCGAAGACCATCCGCCTGATGGCGGGCCACGAGCTGGTGACCGAGGGCTTCAAGCCGGGCCAGGTCGGCTCCTCGGCGATGCCGCACAAGATGAACACCCGCTCCTGCGAGCGCGTGAACGGCCTGATGGTCATCCTGCGCGGGTACGCCTCGATGACCGGCGAGCTGGCCGGCGACCAGTGGAACGAGGGCGACGTCTCCTGCTCCGTGGTCCGCCGGGTCGCGCTGCCGGACGCGTTCTTCGCGCTGGACGGCCTGCTGGAGACCTTCCTGACCGTGCTCGACGAGTTCGGCGCGTTCCCGGCCGTGATCGCCCGCGAGCTGGACCGCTACCTGCCGTTCCTGGCGACCACCAAGGTGCTGATGGCCTCGGTGCGCGCCGGGGTGGGCCGCGAGGAGGCGCACGAGGCCATCAAGGAGAACGCGGTGGCCTGCGCCCTCGCCATGCGCGAGCAGGGGGCCGGGCGCAACGAACTGCTGGACAGGCTGGCCGCCGACGAGCGCGTTCCGCTGGACCGCGCGGCGCTGGACGCCCTGATGGCGGACAAGCTGTCCTTCACGGGCGCGGCCGCCGACCAGGTCGGTGCGGTGGTCGCCCGGGTGGAGGAGATCGTGAAGCGGCACCCGCAGGCCGCGGCGTACACCCCCGGGGCGATCCTCTGACCCGGCGACGGGCACGAGGACGACACGACGGCGATGACACCGCGCTTCACCCGTGAGGAGCTGGAGGCCGCTCGCGACCGCATCGTCCCCGATGTGGTCGCGGACGGTCTGCGCGTGCTGTTCTGCGGGATCAACCCGGGGCTGATGACGGCCGCCACCGGGCACCACTTCGCCCGGCCCGGCAACCGCTTCTGGCCCGTGCTGCACCGGTCCGGCTTCACCCCCCGGCAGCTCGACCCCTCGGAGCAGCGGGAGCTGCTGTCGTTCGGGCTCGGCATCACCAACGTGGTGGAGCGGGCGACCGCGCGGGCCGACGAGCTGACCGGTGAGGAGTACCTGGAGGGCGGCCGGATCCTCGAGGCCAAGACGGAGCTGCTGCGGCCGCGCTGGCTGGCCGTCCTGGGCATCACGGCGTACCGGGCCGCGTTCGGCGACCGGAAGGCGGCGGTGGGCCCGCAGGAGCGGGTGATGGGCGGCGGCACCAGGGTGTGGGTGCTGCCCAACCCGAGCGGTCTGAACGCCCACTGGACCCTGACGACCATGGCCGAGGAGTACGCCCGGCTGCGTGAGGCCGCGGCGGACTGAATCCCGGTCCCCGGCCGGCCGCCCGCGGTTCGCGCCGCGGTCGGACCGCCGGGGCGGCCCGGAGTCGCGGCGTCGCCGTGACGGACGGGTGGCGGCGCCCGCTCCCCCGGCCGTCCGCGGCACGAGCCGTCGCCGGGGCACGCGGCGGGGGCGGGTCCCCGGAGGTGACCGCCGCAGGGGGAGCGAACGGCGGCCCGTGGTCCGACGGCGGGCCGGCGGCCGTCCGGTCACGGCGGGACGGCGTGCGGCGCCCGCGCGTTCCGGTGGGCCCGCCGCCACCGGCGACCGCCGCTCCGCCGGAACGCACGGCAACCGGATCCCCACCCTCGCCGGGATCCGGAACGCCGAGTAGCATCCGCCCAACACCCCCGCGAGCTGGGAGGACGGACCCGTGGGACGCCTGACCGGCGGTGACCCTTCGTTGCTGCGGCGGATCAACTCCGCCGTGGTGCTGCACGCGTTGCGCGGGATCGACTGCGCGACGCTGACCGAGATCACGCGTGTCACCGGCCTCTCCCGTCCCACCGTGGAGGGCGTGGTCGAGGGGCTGATCCAGGCGGGCCTGGTGACGGAGGCCGCCGCCGACGAGAGCGCGACGCGCCGCCAGGGCCGCCCGGCCCGCCGCTTCCGGTTCCGCGCCGAGGCGGGCCACCTGATGGGGCTGGAGATCGGCGCGCACCGGGTGACCGCGCTCCTCGCCGACCTCGACGGGCGCGTGCTGGACGGCGTCACCAAGGAGGTCGAGGAGGCCGCCCCGGCGGACGACCGCATCGAGCGCCTGCGCTCCGGGGTCGGCGAACTCCTGCGCCGGGCGGGGGTGCCGCGCGGCTCGCTGCGGGCGGTGGGCGTCGGAACGCCCGGCATCGTGGAGGCGGACGGCACGGTCCGGCTGGGCACGGCGCTGCCCGAGTGGACCGGGCTGCGGCTCGGCGAGCGGCTCAGCCGCTCCTTCAAGTGCCCGGTCCTCGTCGAGAACGACGCCAACGCGGCGGCGGTGGCCGAGCACTGGAAGGGCGCGGCCGTCGACTCGGACGACGTGGTCTTCGTCCTGGCGGGCCTCAGCCCCGGTGCGGGATCGCTGATCGGGGGCCGGCTGCACCGCGGTTTCGGCGGGGCCGCGGGGGAGATCGGGGCCCTGCACCTGCTGGGCCGTGAGAAGACCCCGGAGAGTCTGCTGTCCACCCAGGACGAGCCGTTGCGTCCGCTGGACGAGCAGGCGGTGGCCCAGGTGTTCCAGCAGGCCCGGGACGGCGACGCCCGGTCCCGGGCCGCGGTGGAGCGGTTCATCCAGCGGCTGGTGCACGACGTGGCGGCGCTGGTGCTGGCGATGGACCCGGAGCTGGTCGTGGTCGGCGGATGGGCCGCCGGGCTGGACGACGTGCTGGAACCGCTCCGTCAGGAACTGTCCCGCTACTGCCTGCGCACCCCGCGGGTGACGCTCTCCGTGCTGGGCGAGGCGGCGGTGGCCACGGGTGCGCTGCGGCTGGCCCTCGACCACGTCGAGGAGGAGCTCTTCGCGGTGGACGGCACGGTGACCGCCCGCAGCTGACGGAACCGGCCGGCCGGGCGCCGCGCGGCGCCCGGCGGTGGTGGCGGCGGGGCCGGAGCGGTCAGGAGACCCGCCGCTCCGTCTCGTGGACGATGCGCACGTCGCCGGAGGCGCCGAAGGTGAGCCGGCAGGTGTCCGCCCGGTAGGTGGCCACCGACACCGCGGCCGTCCGCCCCTCGGCGAAGAACCGGGTGGTGACCATCAGCATCGGGGCCCCGGGAAGCCGGTCGAGGTCCTTGGCGTCCTCGGCGCGGACCGTGCCGAGTTCGACGGCGCGGTCCTGGCCGTCCAGCGTCAGCCGCTGGAGTTCGCGCAGCACCGAGCGGGCCCGGGCCGGGCCGGCGGGCGCGTCGATGGCCGTGAGCTCGGGCACCGAGGCGGCCGGGACGTAGAGGAGGTCGGCGGCCACGATCTGTCCGTGTGCCGTCAGCGAGCGCCGCAGGATGTGCACGGGCTCGGTCTCGGCGACGCCCAGCGTGGCGGCCACGGGGGCGGGGGCGGCGCCCTGCGCGCAGTCGGCCGGCTGCCAGGCGTCCCCCGGCGCCCCCGGCCAGAGCGGCCGCTCGGTCTCGACGGCCACCCCCACGCGGGGCGGCGCCACGGTGGTGCCGACCCCCCGGCGGCGCTGGAGCCGGCCCTCCAGCTCGAGCTGTTCCAGAGCCTGCCGGAGCGTCGCCCTCGCGACGCCGAAGCGGGCGGCGAGCTCCCGCTCGTTGGGCAGCACCTCGCCCACCGAGAACTCGGAGTCCAGTGCCTGGCTGAGCACCGTCCTCAGGTGCCAGTACTTCGGCTCCGACACCGATTCCAGCTGCGTGGTCCCCACCCTGTCCTCCACGGTGCGCGTGGCAGGCGACGCTTTTGACGCCCTTGTTTATTAAAGGTTGTTGAACTTTCCTGCGACCATAGGACGCCCCCCATGCCTGGTCAAGACCAATCCTGGGACTTGGGGAGAAAACGGGCGGGGATGGCCGCATATCGTTCACGCGATGTTCGTGAAGGGAGACGGCCGGACGCTCGCGATCACGCATGCGGTTCGACCAGGCCCGGGGCCCGGTCAGGCCCGGGGCCCGGTCAGCGCCCTCAGCTTGTCGGGGTTGCGCACCAGGAAGACGGTGCGGATCAGGCCGTCGGCCACGTCGGCCTGGACCAGGGTGTCCGGCCTGCCGTCGTCCAGGAGCAGGTAGGCGGGGCCGCCGTTGACCTCGACCGGCCGGACCGTCCAGGTGTTCGCGGCCCGCTTCCTGACGCCCTGGAGGAAGCGCGCCACCTTGTCCGCGGAGAACAGTTCGCGCAGCGGCGCCTTGGCCCTGCCGCCCGTGTCGGCCACCAGGCGGACGTCGGGGGCGAGGACCTCGAGCAGCCGTTCCAGGTCTCCCCCGGCAGCCGCGGCGAGGAAGCGCTCGGTGAGGTCCCGGCGCTCCCCCGCTCCCGCCCTGTAGCGGGGGCGGCCCTCCTCCACGTGACGGCGGGCCCGGACGGCCATCCTGCGCACGGCGGGCTCCTCGCGGCCGAGCATGGCGGCGATCTCCGCATGGGGGAAGCCGAACGCCTCGCGCAGCACGAAGACCGCGCGTTCCAGGGGCGAGAGCGTCTCCAGGACGACCAGCACGGCGAAGGAGACCGAGTCGGCGAGCTCGGCGCGCCGGGCGGTGTCCGCCGGCTCGGCCGCGAACGCGCCGAGGTCGGTGACGTAGGGCTCCGGGAGCCACGGCCCGACGTAGGACTCGTTGCGCGCCTTGATCTGCCGCAGCCGGTCGACGGCGAGCCGGGTGACCACGCGGACCAGATAGGCGCGCGGCTCGCGCACCGCGGAGCGGTCGGCGCCCTCCCAGCGCAGCCAGGCGTCCTGCACCACGTCCTCCGCGTCGGCGACCCGGCCCAGCATCCGGTAGGCGACGCCGGTGAGCAGGCCCCGGTGTTCCTCGAACTGGCGGGCCGCGGCCTCGGTGGAGGGGTCGGTGGTCACCACCCCATCATTCCACCCCGTATTCCCTTACAGTGCACGGTAGTTGGCGCGGCGTCCGGTGGCTCCCGCACGCGTCCGCGCCCCGCGCCCCGCCCCCTCCCGGGACGAGGAGCGGCCCATGACCGACACCGTCCGTGGCCCGTGTCCCGCGGGACGGCGGCGGGGCGGAGCGGGTCACCGGACCGGCCGGCCGGGTGACCGGGGAGCGCGTTGTTCACCTCGGGTTTCCGTGCGGGCCGTGCGGCCGGAGTAGGTGTGACTGCGCACACCGGCCGGATTCCGTTCCCGTCCTGTCCTGTTCCCTTCGCCGCCCTGGAGGCGCAGTCATGTCCGACCAGCCGTCCGTTCCGGCACGCCGCAGCGTGCTGCGGGGTTCCCTGGCCGCCTCGGCGGCCCTCGCACTGCCCGTGGGGCTGGGCTCCGCCGCGCCGGCGTTCGCCCTCTCCGGGCGCCCCCGGGCCGGGTGGGGCGTCCAGACCGGTGACGTGACCTCCGACTCGGGCCTGGTGTGGGTCCGTTCGGACCGTCCGGCCCGGATGGTCGTCGAGGTCTCGCCGACGGAGTCGTTCCGCAGGGTCCGCCGGGTGCCCGGCCCGCTGCTGGGCGAGGGCACCGACTTCACCGGCACCACGCGGCTGCGCGGGCTGCCGGCCGGGGAGCAGATCCACTACCGGGTGGTGCTGGCCGACCCGGACGACCCGCGCCGCACCGGCGAACCGGTCACCGGCACCTTCCGCACCGCCTCCGCCCGCCGGCGCGGCGGGGTGCGGTTCCTGTGGTCGGGCGACCTCGCGGGGCAGGGCTGGGGCATCAACCCGGACCTCGGCGGCTACCGGATCTACGACGCGATGGCCCGGCTCGACCCGGACTTCTTCCTGCTCAGCGGTGACAGCGTCTACGCCGACGGCCCCATCGCCGCCACCGCCGCGCTGCCCGACGGGCGGGTCTACCGGAACGTGGTGACCGAGGAGAAGTCGAAGGTCGCGGAGACGCTCGCCGAGTTCCGCGGGAACTTCCGCTACAACCTGCTCGACGAGAACCTGCGCCGCTTCAACGCGCGGGTGCCGACGGTCGTGCAGTGGGACGACCACGAGGTCCGCAACAACTGGTACCCCGGCCAGGTGATCGCCGACACGGACGCCCGCTACACCGAGAAGCGCGTCGACGTGCTGGTCGAGCGGGCCCGCCGGGCGCTCGGCGAGTACTACCCCGTCTCCACCCTGACGGCCGGCCGGCGAGAGGGCCGGATGTACCGGGTGGTGCGGCACGGTCCGCTGCTCGACGTGTTCGTGCTCGACATGCGCACCTACCGCAACGCCAACTCGCCGGGCACCCAGACCACCGACCCGCAGGGCATCCTGGGCCGCGAACAACTGGACTGGCTGAAGCGCGAATTGTCCCGTTCCACCGCGACGTGGAAGGTGATCGCCGCGGACATGCCGCTGGGCCTGGTGGTGACGGACACCACCGAGGGCCGGCGCAACGTGGAGGCGGTGGCCCAGGGCGATCCCGGCGCGCCGCTGGGCCGTGAGCTGCAGATCGCGGAGCTGCTGCGGTTCGTCAAGCACCGCCGGATCACCGGCACGGTCTGGCTGACCGCCGACGTCCACCACACCTCGGCGCAGCACTACCAGCCGTCGCGGGCGGCGTTCGCCGACTTCGAGCCGTTCTGGGAGTTCGTCTCCGGCCCCCTCAACGCGGGCGCCTTCCCGGCGAGCGCGCTGGACGGCACCTTCGGCCCGGAGCGGGTGTTCGTGAAGGCGCCCACCGCCTCCAACGTCTCGCCGGCCGAGGGGTACCAGTTCTTCGGCGAGGTGGAGATCGACGGCGGCAGCGGGGAGATGACGGTGCGGCTGCGCGAGCAGGACGGGGCGGTGCTCTTCACGAAGGTCCTGCAGCCGGGTCTCGTCGGGCAGTAGGGATCGCGGGAAGGGGCCGGAAAGGCGGGGGAGGGTGACGGCCGCCGTCGGTGGCCGCCCCCGCGTCACGCGGCCGCTGCCCCTGCCGGCCGGGACGGGCGGCGCCGCGGGCCCGGCGCCGCGCCTGTCCGTGGCCTACGGGCCCGGCGCCCGCTCCGCCGGGGACCGGCCGGCGGAGCCACCGGGCAGCCCGGTCCCGACCCTCTGGCGCCGGCGGGCGGGACGCCGTCCGAGCTCTGGCGGATGCGCGCCACGGTGCGCGACGAGCCGGGCTCGCTGGCCGCGCTCTGCACCCGGCTCGCCGGGCTCGGCGTGGACATCGTCAGCCTGCAGACCCACCCGCTGGCCGACGGCGTGGTGGACGAGTTCCTGCTCCGCGCACCGGCCGGGCTGGCCGCCGCCGGGCTGACCGCCGCGGTGGAGGGGGCCGGCGGCCGGGACGTCTGGACGGAGCGCGGCGACGCGCACGACCTGGTGGACGCCCCGACCCGCGCGGTGGCCCTGGCCACCCGCACCGCCCTGGATCCCGCGGAGCTGCCGCTCGCCCTGCGTCAGTTGCTGGGACGCTGCGCGATCCGCCAGGTCCCGGCCCGGCCGGACGGCGGGTACGGGGAGGGGCCGGCCGGGACGGCGGAACTCGACGAGGCGTCCGGCACCGTGATGCGTCTGCGCACGCCGGAGGGCGGTGTGATCACCGTGGACCGGCCCCATCTTCCCTTCACACCCGCCGAGTTCGCCCGGGCGCGCGCCCTGGTGGAGCTGGACGGCCGGCTGGGGCCGCGGCTGCCGAGGTCGGAGGACCTGCTGACGGTGCCGGGAGCCGGCCACTTCACGGTCCGCCGGGCCGGGCCGCGTGACCTGGAGGCCGCGAAGGCGCTGCACGCGCGTTGCTCGGCGGAGACCCTGCGGCGGCGCTACCACGGCCCGGTGGGCGACGCCGACCGCTACCTGCGTCACCTGCTCAGCCCCAACTTCGGCCGCACGCTGGTGGTGGAGACCGGCCGCGGTCACGTCGTCGGACTCGGCCACCTCCTGTGGGACGGCGACGAGACCGAGGTCGCGCTGCTGGTCGAGGACGCCTGGCAGCGGCGCGGCATCGGCGGGGAACTGCTGTACCGGCTGGTGCGGATGGCCGCCGAGGCTGGCTGCGGCGCCGTCTACGCGGTGACCCAGGCGTCCAACACCGCGATGCTCGCGGCGATGCGCGGCCTGGAACTGCCGCTGGAGTACCAGGTCGAGGAGGGCACCCTGGTGATCACCGCCCGGGTGGAGCCCCTGCCGACCGCCCTGCCGCAGTGCGGCGCCGTGCCCGGTCAGGGGCACGTGGACGGGAGTTGACGGAGGGCGGCGGTGACGGCGGGGGCGCTTTCCGGCCGCCGTCACCGCCGGACGTCCGGACGGTGCTGACGCGGGCCCTCGTCCTGGGAAAGGATGGCCCCCATGTCAGACATCAACCACGCGCTGCCCCGTCAGGTCGCCGACGCCTACGTCGACGACCTGATCGCCCTCGACCCGATCACCGGCACCTACCTCGGCGTCAAGGAGAGTTCGAGCAGGCTGCCGGACACCTCGCCGGCCGGGCAGGAGGCCCTTGCCGGACTGCAGCGGGCCACCTTGGCCCGGCTCGACGAGGCCGAGCGCCGTCCCGGCGCGGACGCCGGCATCGAACGGCGTTGCGCCCGCCTGCTGCGGGAGCGCCTGACCGCCGAACTCGCCGTCCACGAGGCGCAGGAGGGCCTGCGGGCGGTCAGCAACATCCACAGCCCGGTCCACTCGATCCGTGAGGTCTTCACCGTCACCCCGGCGGAGACGGAGGAGGACTGGGCGGCGATCGCCGGGCGGCTGCGGGCCGTGCCGGCGGCGCTGGCCGGGTACCGGGAGTCGCTGGCGCTGGGTCTGGAGCGGAAGCTGTACGGCGGGCCGCGCCCCACCGCGACGTTCGTGGGACAGCTCACCGAGTGGGCGGACCCGCACGGCACCGGCCGCGGCTGGTTCGAGGACTTCGCGGCGGACGGCCCGGAGAAGCTGCGGGCCGAGCTGGACGAGGCCGCCCGCGGTGCCACCGCGGCCCTGGTGGAGCTGCGGGACTGGATGCGGGACGTGTACGCGGCGGCCGTCGCCGGCGCCCCGGACACGGTGGGCCGGGAGCGGTACGCCCGTTGGGCCCGCTACTTCAACGGCACCGACCTGGACCTCGACGAGGCGTACGCGTACGGCTGGGCGGAGTACCACCGCATCCTGGGCGAGATGCGGACCGAGGCGGAGCGGATCCTCCCCGGCGCCGCCACCCCCTGGGTCGCGCTGGCCCACCTGGACGAGCACGGCCGGCACATCGAGGGTGTCGACGAGGTGCGGGAGTGGCTCCAGGGCCTGATGGACCGTGCCGTCTCCGAGCTGGACGGCACCCACTTCGAGCTGGCCGAGCCGGTGAAGCGGGTGGAGTCCTGCATCGCCCCGCCCGGCAGCGCCGCCGCGCCGTACTACACCAACCCGTCGGAGGACTTCTCCCGGCCGGGCCGGACCTGGCTGCCCACCATGGGACTGACCCGGTTCCCGGTCTACGACCTGGTCTCCACCTGGTACCACGAGGGCGTTCCCGGCCACCACCTCCAGCTCGCGCAGTGGACGTACGTGGCCAAGGACCTCTCCCGCTACCAGGCCACGGTGGGCGGTGTCAGCGCCAACATGGAGGGCTGGGCGCTGTACGCGGAGCGGCTGATGGACGAACTGGGTTTCCTGACGGACCCGGAGGAGCGGCTCGGCTACCTCGACGCCCAGATGATGCGCGCGGCGCGGGTCATCGTCGACATCGGCATGCACCTGGGGCTGGAGATCCCGGCGGACTCGCCCTTCCGCCCGGGCGAGCGGTGGACGCCGGACCTGGCCCAGGAGTTCTTCGGCGCGCACAGCAGCCGTCCCGCGGACTTCGTGGAGAGCGAGCTGACGCGCTACCTGTCGATGCCCGCCCAGGCCATCGGCTACAAGCTGGGCGAGCGGGCCTGGCTGCTGGGCCGGGAGAAGGCCCGCGAGCGGCACGGCGAGGCCTTCGACGCCAAGGCCTGGCACATGGCCGCCCTCTCCCAGGGCTCGCTGGGGCTGGACGACCTGGTGGACGAGCTGTCCCAGCTGTGACCCCGGGCCGGCGGCGCCCGCCGCCGCCCGCCCGCCCGCCCGCCGGCCGGCGGGCGGGCGGGCGGGTGGG
>NZ_LWCC02000005.1:4153238-4169816 GCF_001642695.1 Streptomyces chilikensis | reverse complement strand
CGGTGTCGGCGTCCTTGACCCGGGCCTCGGTGGCGCGGCGGCGCTCGGCGAGGCGCTTCTCGACCTCGCCGAACCGTTCGGTGGCGAAGAGCCGGCCGAGCAGCTTGCCGCGGGCCTCGGCGTCGGCGCGCAGGAACCGGGCGAAGTCGCCCTGCGGGAGCAGCACCACCTGGCAGAACTGCTCCCGGCTCATGCCCAGGAGCTGGGTGATCTCCTCGCCTATCTCCTGGTGGGAGCGGCTGCCGGTGCTCTTCCAGGCGCCGGTGGCGGCGTCGTGCTCGCGCAGCAGGCTCTGCGCCTTCTCGGGGGTGGTGCCGGTGCCGCGCTTCTTGGGGCGGAGCCAGGCGGGCTGCCGGGTGATCTCCAGGCGCCGGCCGGCGACGGTCAGCTCCAGGGTGACCCGGGTGCTGACGGCGGGGTCGGCGTGGTCGCTGCGGAGGGGGGATCCCTGGCCGCCGCTGTGACCGCTCTCCCGGGCGCCGGGCACCTTGCCGTAGAGCGCGTAGCAGACGGCGTCCAGCACGGAGGTCTTGCCCGCGCCGGTGGGGCCGTGCAGCAGGAACAGGCCGGCCGCGGCGAGTTCGTCGAAGTCGACGGTCTGGGTGGAGCCGAACGGGCCGAAGGCGGTCATCTCGAGCCGGTGCAGCCTCATCGGGCGACCTCCTTGGCGGCGGCGTCGGCGCGCGCGGCGTCGAAGGCGTCGCGGAGCACGGCGCGCTCCTCCTCGTCGGGCGCGGCGCCCCGGACGTGGGCCACGAAGTCCTCCGCGATCTGCTGGTCGGTGCGTCCGGCGAGGCGGCGCGCGTAGGAGACGCCGGCCTCCTCGGGGGCCCGCTCGGGGTCGAAGGAGAGGCTGAGGGTGTGCGGGAACCGCTCGCAGAGCCGGGCCATGGGGTCGGCCGGGCGCACCGGGTCGGTGAGGGTGGCCTCGACCCAGGCGTCCTCGTGCCGGGTGAGGTCCGGGTCGGCGAGGAGGTGTTCCAGCGGGCCGCGTATCCGGGCGAGGGCGCGGGGCACGGGGCAGTCGATCCGTTCGGCGGTCACCCGGCCGTGGGCGTCGAGGTCGACCAGCCACATGGTCTTGCGGTGGCCGGCCTCGGAGAAGGAGTACGGCAGCGGGGAGCCGGAGTAGCGGATCCGCCCGGTGATGGTCTGGCAGCCGTGCAGGTGGCCGAGGGCGACGTAGTCGACGCCGTCGAAGACGGCGGCGGGCACCGAGGCGACGCCGCCGACGGTGATGTCGCGCTCGCTGTCGCTGCCCTTGCCGCCGGTGACGAAGGCGTGGGCGAGCACCACCGAGCGCGTGCCGTCGGGACGCGCGGCCAGGTCGGCGCGCACCCGGTCCATGGCGGCGCCGAGCACCGCCTCGTGGGCCGCCTTGTCCACGCCGAACTCGTCCTTCACCAGGGCGGGTTCGAGGTAGGGCAGGCCGTAGAAGGCGACCTCGCCGAAGGCGTCCGGGAGGATCACCGGGGTGCCGGCCGAGGCGGCGTCGGTGCGCAGGTGGATCCCGGCCCGGCCGATCAGCCCCGCGCCGACGCCGAGCCGGCGGGCCGAGTCGTGGTTGCCGGAGATCATGACGGTCGGCACGCCGAGTCCGGCGAGCCGGTGCAGCGCGTCGTCGAACAGTTCGACCGCGGCCAGCGGCGGCACGGCACGGTCGTACACGTCGCCCGACACCACCACCGCGTCGACCCGGTGCTCGCGCACGGTGGCGAGCAGGTGGTCGACGAACGCGGTCTGGGCCCCGAGCATGTTCACCCGGTGGAACGACCGGCCCAGGTGCCAGTCGGACGTGTGCAGCAGCCTCATGACCACCGACCTTAACGGTGATCGCCGACAGTGACGCCGTTCACGCTCTTTTATCCGCATTGCCCCAACTTGCGGGCGGGGGCGGGCTCCTGCGCCGCACCCCCGCCCGCGGGCGGGGGCCCGTCAGGGCTGGATCGGCATGCTCCAGCAGTTGGAGACCGCGGACCTGCCCTCCAGCCGGTCCTTCAGCCAGCCGATGGCCTCGCCCTGGTCGGTGAGGAGCGGCACCATGTGGTTGGTGAGGATCTTGTCACCGAGGTTCGGCAGCACGATCGCCTCGTAGGTGACGTTCGCCCCCTTGCGGCACCAGTCGACGGCCATCTGCCGGGACTGCCGGTGCGGAACGATGTCGTCCTGGACGCCGGTGGCCACCCGCACCGGCCCGGAGGGCTTGCGGTCCCCGATGCGCTGCGCGTCCAGCACCTCCTGGATGCGCGGCTCGCTCTCCACGATCTGGGAGAGGGACCTGCCGTCCGTCGTCCAGGAGTTGCTGCGCCGGAAGCCGTGGCCGAGGATCGCGTCCCCGACGCACATGCCCGACAGGTCCTCCAGCGCGGCCCGGCCCTTGTCGTTGAGGTGGGCGTCGGCGACGGGACGCAGGTCGGGACGGGACTGGAGGAATCCGTTGAGCGACCAGCCCAGGGCGCCGGCCAGGGCGCTGCCGTCGATGCCCTTGACCGTCTCGGTCAGGTCGGCGGGCGGCGCGCCGGAGTAGGTGCCGGCCAGCTGGACGTCCGGGGCGTAGGACGCCGCGAGTTCGGCGGCGGCCGCGGTGGCGCCGCCGCCCTGGCTGTAGCCGTAGAGGCCGATCCGCGACTCGGGGCGCAGCGAGGTCCCCGGCAGGGAGCGGGCGGCCCGGACCGCGTCCAGCACGGCGTGCGCGCCGTCGACGCGGTTGACGTAGGTGTGCAGCCGGTCGGTCGCGCCCAGGCCGACGTAGTCGGTGACCACCACGGCGATGCCGGAGGAGAGCAGCCGGTAGATCGACAGGTCCTCGTAGCCGACCGAGACCGAGTCGCCCTCCAGCAGGACCGGGTGCTCCAGCCCCTTGGAGGCGGCGCACTCGTCGCCCTGCCCCATGGTGCCCGGCGCCACGGCCACCAGCGGACGCGCGCCGCCGCCCCGCCACGCGGCGGAGGGCTCGATGTAGGCGCCGGTCACCGCGACGGGCTCACCGTTGGAGTCGGTGGACCGGTACATCAGCCGGGTGGCCGTGCCGGGGAAGGGGCCTCCGACGCTCGGCAGGCTGATGGCGAGCGGCAGCGGTTCGGTGCGCACCAGGGCGCCGTTGCGTGCGGGCAGAACCGCCGGCGGCGTGTAGAAGCCGGAGGATGCCTGTGCGGCCTGGCCGGCCTCCGCGGCCGGGGCGGAGGGCGCGGCCTGGGCGACCGCGGTCTGCGCGCCGACGCAGGCCAGCGCCACCAGCGCGGCGGCGAGCAGCCGGCGGGCGGGCGGGCGGGTCGGGGATGCGGATCGCGGCCGGCCGGGGGTCCGGAATCTTTCCACGCGGCTCACTCCAGTCGTCGTCGGACGACGGGCAGGACTGCGCGTCGCCCGTGTTACCGGCGGTTACCTACTGGAGAGTATGGGGGTGCCACATGTGGTGACAAGATGTGTGCACACCAGCCATGGGTGCGGATGTCGCGGGGCGGAACCGGAACCTCGGCGTGTGCGCCGCCTACGCGTCGCCGTACGCCTCCCCGCCGAGCGTGAGGCGGGCCGACCCGGCCGTGCTGTCGGCGAGCCACGCCCGGAACGCCGGCACGTCCGCGTCGGGGAGACCGATCTCGATCTCCACCCGCTCGCCGTACCGCACGTCGCGCACCTCGCGCCCGGTGGAGCGCAGGTCGTTCTGGACCTTTCCGGCCCGCTGGTGGTCCACGGTCACCGTGGCCACCCGGAACCGCCGCCGGGTCAGGGTCCCCAGGGCGTCCAGGGCCTCCCCGACCACTCCCCCGTAGGCGCGGATGAGCCCGCCGGCGCCCAGCTTCACGCCGCCGTAGTACCGGGTCACCACGGCCACCACGTACCGCATGTCCCGCCGCGTCAGCATCTGCAGCATGGGCATGCCGGCGGTGCCGCCCGGTTCGCCGTCGTCACTGGCCTTCTGCACCGAGGCGTCGGCGCCGATCACGTAGGCATAGCAGTTGTGCGTGGCGTCCGCGTGTTCCCTGCGGACGGCGGCGACGAAGGCCTGGGCCTCCTCCTCGGTGGCCGCCGGGGCGAGGCTGCACAGGAAGCGGGAGCGGTTGATCTCGGTCTCGTGCACGCCCGCGCGGGCCACTGTGCGGTACTCGTCCTGCATCCGCCCAGCCTATGCGGTGCGCCGCGGGCCGCCTCCGGCGGTGCGTGCGCGGGGTCCGCGGGCCGCCACGACGCCGCCCCGGACGGGGGCGGCGGCCTCCGCTCCGCGCGCACCGCCCCCGCACGCACCGCCCCGGCCCCGCACCGCCCGCGGCCCTCTCGGCGGCCCGGGGCCCTCAGGTCACTCGGCCGCGGTCTCCCGCACGCGCCGCGGGCGCGCGGCGGCCTGCCCGCCGCCGGCGGCGGGACGCGTGGCCTGCCGCTCGTCCAGCGCGGCAAGGCGCGCCAGCGTCTCCTCGTCCAGCGCGGCCAGCGCCAGCAGCTGCTCGGGGGTGCACTCGGCGGGGATGGGCGAGGGGGCGGGCGAGCGCAGCGGCGGCTGCCAGCCCTGGTCGGCGGTCCAGCGCCGGACCACCTTGGCGGGCGCGCCGACGACCACGGAGTGGTCGGGCACCACGCCGCGCACCACCGAGCCCGCGCCGACCACCACGTTGCGCCCGATCCGGGCCCCGGGCAGGATCACCGCGCCGGTGCCGATCCAGCACCCCGGGCCGATCTCCACCGGCTCCGCACGCGGCCACTGCTTGCCGATCGGCTGGTGCGGGTCGTCGTACGAGTGGTTGGTGGAGGTGACGTAGACGTAGGGCCCGAAGTAGCAGTCGTCGCCGATCGACACGGTGGTGTCGGCGATCACGTGGCTGCCGCGGCCGAGGACCACCCCGTCGCCGATGCGCAGAATCGTCTCCGCACCGAGGTCGAGATCGGGCATCAGACCGGCGGTGAGGGTGACCTGCTCGCCGATGATGCAGTAGGAGCCGAGCTCGATCCAGGGCTCGCCGAAGACGGTGCCGAGCGGGAAGGCCAGCTTGGTGTGCGGGCCCAGGGAACGGAACCGCAGCCGGCCCGGCTGCTCGGCGGAGACCGATCCGGCGCGCTGGGCCCACGCCCAGGCGGCGTGGACGCCGCGCTGCACCAGTCGGCGCCGCCACGCGGTGAGGGAGTTCTGGCTCTTGGGCACCCGCTCACGGTAACCAGCGTCCGCCAGGACGGTCGTGCCGGGGACCTGTGATCTTCACCCCAGCCGCCGTGGCATAGCGTGCCGGGAGACAGCCACCACGAGGAGGGGCAATGGCGCACGAGGCGTTGGTCGCGGGCATCGGCGGCAAGGAACCGGTCCTGGAGGAGGGCGCCTACGCGGCGCCCACCTCCGTCCTGCTGGGCGAGGTGACGCTGCGCCGGGGCGCGAGCGTCTGGTACGGCGCGGTGCTGCGGTCGGAGGCGGGACCGATCGTCGTCGGCGAGAACAGCAACGTCCAGGACAACTGCACGCTCCACGTCGACCCGGGCTTCCCGGTGACCATCGGCCGGGGCGTCTCCATCGGCCACAACGCGGTGGTGCACGGCGCGACCGTGGAGGACGACTGCCTGATCGGCATGGGCGCCACCGTGCTCAACGGCGCGGTGATCGGCGCCGGTTCGCTGGTGGCCGCGCAGGCGCTGGTGCCGCAGGGGATGCGCGTGCCGCCGGGCTCACTGGTCGCCGGGGTGCCCGCCAGGGTGCGGCGGGAGCTCACCGAGGAGGAGCGCGAGGGCCTCAAGCTGAACGCGGCCCACTACACCGGACTCGCGAGGACCCACCGCGCGCTCCACGCCGCGGACTGAGCGGGGCTCAGCGATCGGCGGCCGGCTCGGGCTCCCGCCCGGCCGCCGCCGGCGGCGGCGCGTCCTCCCCGGCGGGCCCGGCCTCGTCCGTCCTGGGGACGGAGGCCGTCATCCGGGCGGCCCGGCGCTTCATCAGCACCATCGAGGTGATGCCGACGGCCACCGCGAGCACCAGCCCCACCCAGGAGAACCGCTTCAGCCACGCCTCGGCGACGATGCCCACGTAGTAGATGACCGCGGTGGTGCCGCCGGCCCAGACGATGCCGCCGGTGACGTTGGCGATCAGGAACTTCCAGTACGGCATCCGCAGCACGCCCGCCAGGGGGCCGGCGAAGATCCGCAGCAGGGCGACGAACCGGCCGAAGAAGACGGCCCACATACCCCACTTGTCGAAGGACTTCTCCGCGGCGGCCACGTGCCCCTCGCTGAAGTGCCTCGGGAACTTCGCCCCCAGCCAGGCCAGCAGCGGCCTGCCGCCCTTGCGGCCGATCGCGTAGCCGATCGAGTCACCGACGATCGCGCCGGCGCTCGCGCAGATGCCGAGGATCAGCGGGTCGATGCCCGCGTGCTGCGAGGAGAGCAGGGCCGAGGAGACCAGCACGATCTCGCCGGGCAGCGGGATACCCAGACTCTCCAGTCCGATGACGATGCCCACCAACGCGTAGACCGCGCCCGCCGGCACCGTCTCGAGCCACTCCTGGACGTGCACCTGTGCCTTCTTCCTGCGTCTGTCACCGGTCGTCCGGTCCACCACCGACCGGTGCGCGTGTCCGCCGTGTTCGCCTCGACGGCGCGGGGGGCGTCGGCACCCGTGCCCGCACCCGCGCCCGCTGCCGGGAAGCCTACCGCCCGCCGGCCGGAACCCGGCCGCCCCGTCGGCGGCGGAGCGGCCCGGCCCGGCCGGGCCCCGTCCTGCTCTGCTACCTCACGGACGACGAACGGTGACCAAAGCGTGTCCGCGCGCCACTAGGGTTACGGACCATGTGGCCAGGACAGCAGCCGCCCGGTGGCGAGCAGAACCCCAGCACCCCGCAGCAGCCGGTGAACCCCTACCAGCAGCCGGGGTACCAGCAGCAGCCCAACCCGTACCAGCAGCCCGGCTACCAGCAGCAGCCGCAGCACGGTCCCTACGCCCCGACCCCGCAGGGGCCCTGGGGCCCCGCCACGCCCGCGGGCCCCGCGCAGCCGCCGGGCGGGCCCGCGGACCCGTCGCGGCGCACCAGGCTGGTGGCGGTCGTCGCGGCCTCGGCCGTGGTGCTGACCGCCGCGGTGACCGGCTTCCTGGTGCTCGGCGACGACGGCGGGAAGGCCGCGGCCGCCGGTGACGGCAAGCCGTCCCCGTCCGCCTCGAAGTCCGCCTCCCCGAAGGAGAGCGGCGCGGCGGGCGAGAACCCGCGCGGCGGCGAGGGGCCGAAGCCCACCGTCCCGGGCTGGAAGGTCGTGGTGAACCCCAAGTGGGGCACCGCCTTCGACGTCCCGGCCGACTGGGAGGTGGAGAGCCCGGACACCTTCATCGGGTTCGAGGAGGACGGCGGCGAGATCGGCAAGCCGCTGATCGTCATGTCGGCGCCCGCGTACTACAAGTCGAAGTGGTGCGTCTCGGACGACGACAAGGACGGCCGCGAGGACGACACCGCCCTGGCCGCGGTCGGCACCAAGGGCGCCAACGGGGCGAAGAGCACCGACGAGGTGGCGCTCAACCACTCCCCGATCTGGGTCTTCGGCGGTTACACGCAGCCCGACAAGAAGAGCATCAAGGCCGACAAGAAGGCCGAGCCCTACACCACCGCCTCCGGCGTCGAGGGCAGCATCGCCTGGGCCCGTTCGGAGAACACCCCGGCCAAGGGCAAGTGCGCCACCGACGGCAAGGCCGTCACCTTCGGCTTCAAGAACTCCAAGGGCGACTTCGTCGCCTGGAGCCTCTACGGGGCCTCGGGGGTCGACGACGAGCTGTCCGAGGACACCATCATGAAGATCCTCGACACGGTCCGGCTGGAGGGCACCCCCACCGGCTGACGGGCGCCGGCGGGAAACGGGTTTGGCAGCGGAGCCGGACGGCGGCGATAGTCTCTGGGTGACCACCCCACCCCCTCCGTCGCCGCCCGCCGGCGGCCGCCGCAACTACACCCTGCTCACCGCCGCCGCCTGCGTCACCAACCTGGGCGGCGCGGGCGCCACCATCGCCTCGGCCTTCGCCGTGCTGGAGTCCGGCGGCACGGGCGGTGACGTGGGCCTGGTGGTCGCCTCCCGCACGCTGCCGCTGGTGCTGTTCCTGCTGATCGGCGGGGCGGTCGCCGACCGGCTCCCCCGGCACCGGGTGATGGTGGTGGCGAACACCGCCAACTGCCTCTCCCAGGCCGCCTTCGCCGCCCTGGTCCTCGCCGGGGAGGCGCGGCTGTGGCAGATGATGCTGCTGGCCGGTCTCGGCGGCGCCGCGCAGGCGTTCTTCGGCCCCGCCTCGGAGGGCATGCTGCTCTCCTCGGTCGCCCCCGACCAGGCCGCCCGCGCCTTCGCCGTCTACCGGATGGCGATGCACGGCGCCTCGCTGGGCGGCGCGGCCCTCGGCGGTGCGATGGTCGCCGTGATGGGGCCGGGCTGGGTGCTGGCCGTGGACGCCGCGGCCTTCGCGGTCGCCGCGTCCCTGCGCGCGCTGCTCGACGTCCGCGGCATCGCGCCGCGCGGGCCCGGCGGCGGCATGCTCTCCGATCTGCGCGAGGGGTGGCGGGAGTTCGCCTCACGGCCCTGGCTGTGGGGCATCGTCGTCCAGTTCGCGGTGGCCAACGCCGTGGTGGGCGCGGCCGAGGCGGTGTACGGGCCGCTGGTCGCCCGGGACAGTCTGGGCGGCGCGGGCCCCTGGGGCCTGGCCCTGGCCGCGTTCGGCGCGGGCACGCTGGCCGGCGGTCTGCTGATGACCCGCTGGAGACCGCGCCGCCTGCTCCTGGCGGGCACCCTGTGCGTCTTTCCGCTCGCCCTGCCCAGCGCGGCCCTCGCGGTCCCGGTGCCGGCCGGCGTGCTGTGGGCGGTGATGTTCGTGACGGGCGTGACCGTCGAGGTCTTCGGCGTCTCCTGGATGACGGCGCTGCACCAGGAGATACCGGAGGACAAGCTGTCCCGGGTCTCCGCCTACGACTGGTTCGGCTCGATCGCCATGGTGCCGCTGGCGACGGCGCTGGCGGGGCCGGCCGAGACCGCGTTCGGCCGCACCGGCGCGCTGTGGGGCTGCGCGGGCCTCGTCGTCCTGGTGACCGCCGCGGTCCTCCTCGTCCCCGACGTCCGCAACCTCACCCGCCGGGTCACGCCGCCCGTCGCCCTCGGCGTTCCCGCCGCCCCGGAACACGCCCCCGCAGCGGCGTCCGGGGCCGCGCCGCCCCGCGCCTGCGCGCCGGACACGGCCTGATCACGCCGGACACCGCCCGACCGTCGCGTGCGTCCCGGGGCGGCGACCGGGGCCCGTGCCGCCTGCCGCCGCCGCGGCGCGGCCCGCGGGGCTCAGCCGATGCCGAAGGCCCCCTCCGGCGGCTCCGGCGACGGCACCGCGTCCGCGTCGGAGACCGGACCCGCGCCCTGGACGAAGTCCCGCAGCGCCGCGCCGTGCAGCACCCGCGCCGGAAACGCGTCCGACGCCACCCGCCGGGCCACCGACTCCACGTCCAGCGCGCCGTGCGAGGCGACCAGCAGCGCGTTGCCGAAGCGCCGGCCCCGCAGCACCCCCGGCTCGGCGACGACCGCCGTCCGGCCGAAGACCTCCGCGACCGTGGCGGTCTGGGACCTCAGGAAGGCGAACGGCGCCCCGTCGGCGAGGTTGGCGACGTACACGCCGTCCGCCCGCAGCACCCGCCCCGCCTCCCGCACGAACCCCAGGGAGGCCAGGTGCGCCGGCACCCGGGAGCCGCCGAACACGTCCGCCACCACCAGGTCCGCGCTTCCCGGCCGTGCCGCCTCCAGCCACGCACGGGCGTCCCCCACGTGCGGCCGCACCCCGGAGCCCTCCGGCAACGGCAAGTGGTGCAGCACCATCTCCAGCAGTCCGCCGTCGTACTCGACCACCTGCTGGCGCGACCCCGGCCGGGTCCGCGCCACGTACCTCGGCAGCGTGAGCGCCCCGCCCCCCAGGTGCACCACGTCCAGCGGCGCCCCCGGCTCCCCCAGGGTGTCCACCAGATGGCCGATCCGGCGGAGGTACTCGAACTCCAGGTGTGACGGTTCGTCCAGGTCGACGTAGGACTGCGGGGCCCCGTCGACGGTCAGCAGCCAGGCCCGCTCCCGGTCGACGTCCGGCATCAGCTTCGCGGTGCCGTGGTCCACGGCGCGGGTCACGGGTACGGACTCGTTCATCCCGTCCATTGTGCCGGTATGACGGTATGTCGTACGCCACGACAGGAGGCGATCATCCCGCATCCTCGGTTACTGTCGCCGAATGCTCGACGCCACCACCCGTTCCAGGGGCACCGCTTCGGCACCGTCTCCCGCCGAGGCCTCCGGTTTAGTGATCACCCCGCCCGTCCTCCCGCCCGTCACGTCCTCCGTGGCCGCGCCCCCCGCCCCCCGCGGCCCCCTGGCCCGCTGCGCCCGGCTGCTCCTCTCGCCGTGGGCCCGGTTCGGCCTGCTGCTGGCCCTCCTCGCCACCGCCGCCTCCGTCGTCCTCATGTTCGAGCCGCAGCGGCTGGTCTCCGACGGCTGGCCGCCCCAGTTCGGCGGCGGCCTCGCCGCGGTCGTCTTCGGCGTGGCCTACGGCCTGTGCACGGTGGCGTTCGTGCCGCGCCCGGTGCTCAACCTGGCGGCCGGCGCGCTCTTCGGCTCCTGGCTGGGCCTGGCCGCCGCGCTGGGCGGCACGGTGCTCGGCGCCGGTCTCGCCTTCGGCCTGGGCCGGCTCCTCGGCCAGGACGCCCTGCGGCCGCTGCTGCGCGCCGGCTGGCTCCGGTCGGCCGACGGGCAGCTCAGCCGGCACGGGTTCCGCTCGATGATGGCGCTGCGGCTCTTCCCCGGCGTCCCGTTCTGGGCCGCCAACTACTGCGCCTCCGTCTCCAGGATGCGGGCCTCCTCGTTCCTGCTCGCCACCGCGCTGGGCTCGATCCCCAACACCGCCGCGTACGCGGTCGCCGGGTCCCAGGCCTCCAGCCCCACCTCGCCCGCCTTCCTGGTCTCGGTGGCGGTCATCGCCGTGCCGGCCATGGCCGGCACGGTCTTCGCCTGGCGCAAGCGCCACCACCTGCGCGGACGCTGACCGGTCGACGGCGCGACGGGGCGCGTTCACCCGCAGATCACCGGACGGACGGCCCGGGGCCGTTACAGTGCCCGCACCGTCCTCACCCGTCGCCCTTCCCCGATCAGCGCTTGGACTGCCTGCTCCCATGTCTTGGTTCGAATCTCTCGTCCTCGGGCTCGTCCAGGGACTGACCGAGTTCCTCCCCATCTCCTCCAGCGCCCACCTGCGGCTGACCGCCGCGTTCTCCGGGTGGAAGGACCCGGGAGCGGCGTTCACCGCGATCACCCAGATCGGGACCGAGATCGCGGTCCTGATCTACTTCCGCAAGGACATCGGACGGATCGTCACCGCCTGGTTCCGCTCGCTGCGGGACCGGGAGACGCGCGGTGACCACGACGCGAAGATGGGCTGGCTGGTGATCGTGGGCTCGATCCCGATCGGCGTGCTCGGCGTGACGCTGAAGGACCAGATCGAGGGCCCGTTCCGTGATCTGCGGATCACCGCCACGATGCTGATCGTGGTCGGCGTCGTCATCGGCGTCGCCGACCGTCTGGCCGAACGCGCCGAGGCCGGCGGACGCCACCGCCTCCGCCGGCCCAAGGACCTCTCGCACCTCGGGGTCCGCGACGGCCTGGTCTTCGGTCTCTGCCAGGCGATGGCCCTGATCCCCGGCGTCTCCCGGTCCGGCGCCACCATCAGCGGCGGCCTCTTCATGGGCTACCGCAGGGAGGCGGCCGCCCGGTACTCCTTCCTGCTGGCCATTCCGGCCGTTCTCGCCTCCGGGCTCTTCGAACTCGGCGACGCCATGAAGGGCTCCCACGTCTCCTGGGGGCCGACCGTCCTCGCCACCGTGATCGCGTTCGTCTGCGGCTACGCGGTGATCGCCTGGTTCATGAAGTTCATCTCCACGAAGTCCTTCATGCCGTTCGTCTGGTACCGGATCGCCCTGGGCCTGGTGATCCTCGCCCTGGTCGGCGCGGGTGTGCTCAGCCCGCACGCGGCCGAACTGTAGTGGGGCGGTAGCGGAGTGTCACACCTTGCCCCTAGGGTGGACCCCATGTCCCTCAACTCCGAGGTCCCCGCGCGCTCCGCCGCCGAGCTGAACGAGATGATCCGCGCCCTGTGGCTCCGCTCGAGCGGCGCGCCGACCGCCCAGGACCGCGCCCGGTACGAACAGCTGGTCGTCGAGTGGGCCCGTGCCGTGCGGGCCGAGGCCCTGCAGCCGGCGTAGTCCCGGCCGCGCCGGCTCAGGGCAGCAGGTGCGCGCAGGCCTCCCGGTCGAGCGGGAACTCCCGCTCCGGCGGCAGCAGTTCCGCCGCCCCCGCCTCGTCCCCCGCCGACAGCCGCGCGCGGATCTCCCGCACCCTCGGCGTCACGTCCTCGATGCCCACGATCCACTCGTCCGCGTACCGGGCCGCCGCCTCGCCCGCCAGCCCCAGCTGCAGGGAGCGGTGCGGCAGCGCCCGCATCCTCAGGTCGCGTTCGGGGTCCCACTGCACCCGCGCCGGCGCCCGCCGCAACCGCCGGCTCCAGGACGCCCGGTCCTCGTGCAGGCCGCGTACGTAGTGCGAGAGGCAGGCGTTGCGCAGCGCCCACTCGAAGCCCTCACGGCGGATCCGCACGGCCAGCACGGTCTCCTGCCCCTCCTTGGCGGCCCAGCCGCAGCGGTACGTCATCCAGAGGAAGGACGGCTTGATCCAGGTCATCCGGTCGCGCTTCCATGCCACGGGGAACCGGCCGTCGCGCGCCGCCGGCCTCCCGATCTCCGGCCGGTACGCCTGGTACACGGTGACGGCGTCCTCGGACCAGTCCGCCCTGACCTGGTGAAGCGGTTCGGTGTTCCCACCGGTCTCGTCGTTCATCCGGACAGCCTCACCCGCGCGCCCCGCGCGCCGCCACGCATTTCCGCGGGCGCCGTTTCCTTCCGCCCCACCCGTCTCATCCGCCGCGGGGCGGGCACCCTGAGTGCGTGACGGCCGGGCGGTGGGCGATCTCCTCCTGGCGGCGGCCGGTGGTGGCCGTCGCGGCGGGTGCGCTGCCCGTGCTCGCCTTCCCGGAGCCCGGCTGGTGGTGGATCGCCCCCGTGGCGCTGGTGCCCTGGCTGCTGCTGGTCCGCCGGGCGCCGACCGGCGGGCGGGCCGCGCTGGACAGCTGGTGCGGCGGTTTCGGGATGATGTTCGCCGCGCACCACTGGCTGCTGCCGAGTCTGCACGTCTTCACCCCCGTGGTGGCCGCGCTGCTCGGGGCGATGTGGGCGCCGTGGGGCGTGCTGGCCGGGCGGCTGCTGGCCGGCGCCCCGTCGGCCCGCCGGGCCGCGGCCGCGCTGGTCGCCCTGCCGTCCGGCTGGCTGATGATCGAGCTCGTACGGTCCTGGCAGGGCCTCGGCGGGCCCTGGGCCGTGCTGGGCGCGAGCCAGTGGCAGACGGCCCCCGCCCTGAGGCTGGCCTCGGTGGGCGGGGTCTGGCTGCTGAGCTTCCTGCTGGTCTGCGTCAACGTGGCCGTGACGCTGCTGGTCACGGCCCGTGCCGTCCGCGCTCCGGCGGTGGCCGCGCTGGTCGCCGTGGCGGTGGGCACCGCGTCGGCCTGGGCGTGGGCTCCCCGGCCGGCCCCGGGGGCCACGGTAGAGATCGCGCTGGTGCAGCCCGGGGTGGTGTCCGGCGAGGACTCCCCCGAGCGGCGTTTCGCCCTCCAGGAGCGTCTGACCCGCTCCCTGGCCGGGCGCGGGGTGGACCTGGTGGTCTGGGGCGAGAGCAGTGTGGGCGCGGACCTGACCGCACGCCCGGACCTCGCCCGCAGGCTGGCCGAACTCTCCCGCGGGACCGGGGCGCCGCTGCTGGTGAACGTGGACGCCCGCCGCTCGGACCGCCCCGGGATGTACAAGAGTTCGATGCTGGTCGGACCGGACGGCGCCACCGGGGACCGCTACGACAAGACGCGGCTGGTGCCGTTCGGCGAGTACGTGCCGCTGAGGTCCCTGCTCGGGTGGGCCACCTCGGTGGGGCGGGCCGCCGACGAGGACCGCCGCCGGGGCCCGGGGCCGGTGGTCATGGACGCCGCGCCCGGGCTGAGGCTGGGGCCGTTGGTCTGCTTCGAGTCGGCCTTCCCCGACATGAGCCGGCATCTGGCGGGCGAGGGCGCGGGACTGCTGGTCGTCCAGTCCTCCACCTCCACCTTCCAGGAGAGCTGGGCCCCGGAGCAGCACGCCTCGCTGGCGGCGCTGCGCGCCGCCGAGACGGGCGTGCCGATGGCGCACGCCACCCTGACCGGGGTCTCCGCCGTGTACGACGGCTCCGGACGCCAGGCGGGGCCCCGGCTCGGCACCTCGGAGCGGGGGGTGTCCGTCCACACGGTGCCCCTGGCCGGGCCGGGCGCCACGCTGCACACCGCCTGGGGTTCGTGGCCCCTGCCGTGCGCCGCGGCCGCGCTGCTCGTCCTGACCGCCGCCCGCGCGGTGGTCCGGCGCCGGTGATCCTGGGCGGGCCCACGGACCGCCGCCCCCGGCGCGGCAACCCCGGCGGCCTCGCGTCACCCGTACGGAGGGACCGCCCGCCTGTCGGCTGTTCTCCGTCGGCCCGCACCCTCCAGAGTGACGAGGGTGAAGCGAACGACGACCACCGCACTGCTTCTCGTCACCCTCGCCGGCGTCGCCCTCTCCGGCTGCGTGACGGTTCCCCCCGCCTCCGCGCCCCCCGGCGCCTCCGCCGCGCCGTCCGCCCGGTCCGCCCCCGGTCCGGACGGCAAGGGCGAGCCGCTGCGCGCCCGGTCCGGCGACCCGGGCGGCGCGGAGTCCGGCTCCGGCGGCGGAACGGACGGGGACGGCAGGAGCGGCGGGGACGGCAAGAAGGGGAAGGCCGGCAAGAAGGGGAAGTCCGGCAAGGGCGGCGGGAAGGGCAAGGCCGGCAGGAAGGCCGGCGACGCCCCGAAGGTCCGGGACGACGAGGACGCCGCCCGGGGCGCGTCCGGTCCGGCCGGCCCCGGCCGTGCCCCGGACAAGGACGACCGTCCCGATCCCCCGCGCGGCGGCGACCGCGACGACGAACCCGCGGACCGCCCCGCCAGGCCACGCGGGCCCCGGGGCGGTTCCGTCGACGCCTGCGGCATCGGCACCGAGTACGGGGGCTGGCGTCAGGGCAGCGCCGAGGAGGCCATGTGCAGGAACCTCCAGAACCGCGCCACCAAGTAGGCCTCCCCGACGGGGCCGCCTCGGGCCCGCGCCGGGGAGCGGCCCCGTCGGGGAGCCCGTCACCGCTCCAGACCGGCCTCCAGCTCCCGGATCGCCTCGCGCACCCGGGCCCCGTGGCCGTCGTCGGGCAGCCCCTCGGCCGCCGTCCGGGCCCGGCCGAGGTGGCTGCGGGCGGCCTCCGGGCAGCCCAGCTTGGCGTAGTCGGCGGCGATGTTGAGGTGCAGCGAGGGATACAGCGAGCGCACCGCCTCCATCAGCTCCTCCGCGGCCGACAGCGCCCGCAGGTCCCAGGCGAGTTCGTCGGCGGGATCGTCCTGCGTGTCGGCGAGGTAGTGGGCCAGGGCGCAGCGGTGGAAGGCGTCGCCGTCGGCGCCGATCTCCTCCCACAGGCCGAGGAAGCGCCCCCGCGCCTCCTCCCGGTCGCCGCCGTGGTGCAGCAGCACCGCCTGGCCGATCCGCGTCCTCACCGCGATACCGCCCGCGTCCGGCTCCTGTAGCTCCATCGCGTCCTCCGTCGCCCGCCGTTCCCGGCATGACCCGCGGGTCCGCCGCACGGCGGGCCCGCGGTCGACGCTAGGGCCACCGGGCCCGCCCCGCCCGGCGACACCGTCCGGTCGGCCGCACCCGTCCCCCGGCCCGGTTTCTCCTGGTCCTCCGCGAAGGGCGGCCGGGCGCGACGGAGTCCGCGGCCTCAGCCGAGGTTCGGGATGCGCCAGTCGATCGGCTCGTGGCCCTGGGCCGCGATCGCCTCGTCGATCTGGGTGAACGGCCGCGAGCCGAAGAACTTCTTGGCCGACAGCGGCGAGGGGTGCGCGCCCTTCACCACCGCGTGCCGGGTCTCGTCGATCAGCGGCAGCTTCTTCTGGGCGTAGGCGCCCCACAGCACGAAGACGGCCGGGTCGGGCCGGTCGACGACCGCGCGGATGACGGCGTCGGTGAACTTCTCCCAGCCCTTGCCCTTGTGCGAGTTGGGCTCGCTCTCGCGGACCGTAAGCACGGCGTTGAGCAGCAGCACGCCCTGCTCGGCCCAGGGCATCAGATAGCCGTTGTCCGGGATCGGGTGGCCGAGGTCGGCCTGCATCTCCTTGTAGATGTTCCGCAGCGACGGGGGCGTCCGCACGCCCGGCCGCACCGAGAAGCACAGCCCGTGGCCCTGGCCGGGGCCGTGGTAGGGGTCCTGGCCGAGGACGAGGACCTTCACCTTGTCGTAGGGCGTCGCCTCGAGGGCCGCGAAGACCTCCTCGCGGGGCGGGTAGACGGGACCCTTCGCCCGCTCCTCCTCGACGAACTCGGTCAGCGCCTTGAAGTAGGGCTGCTCCAGTTCGCCGCCCAGAACCCCGCGCCAGGACTCGGGCAGCATGGCGATGTCGGTCACGTCAACGTCCTCCGGTGTGCGATCGCTTCCAGGTCA
>NZ_LWCC02000005.1:4141923-4153217 GCF_001642695.1 Streptomyces chilikensis | reverse complement strand
CGCGGGCCCGGTGACGGCGGTCTCCCGCCGGTCCACCGGGCCCGCGCCCCTCTTCCGGTGCCGGTCAGGCGACACCGGCGTTCAGGAAGAGACCGCCCTCGATCACCAGGTTCTGCCCGGTGATCCAGCCGGAGGCGTCCGAGGTGAGGAACGCGGCCGCGCCCCCGATGTCCTCCGGCACGCCGAGGCGGCCGAGCGGGTAGCCGGCGGCCACCTCGGCCTCGCGGTTCTCGTACAGCGCCTCGGCGAACTTGGTCTTGATCACGCCGGGCGAGATCGAGTTGACCCGGACCCGCGGCGAGAACTCGTGCGCCAGCTGCAGGGTCAGGTTGATCATCGCGGCCTTGCTGATGCCGTAGGGGCCGATGAACGGCGAGGCCTGGACGCCGGCGACCGAGGCGATGTTGACGATGGTGCCGCCGTTGTCCCGCTGCCAGGCGGCCCAGGTCTTCTGGGCGAAGCCGAGCGCGGAGATCACGTTGGTCTCGAAGACCTTGCGCGCGACGTTCAGGTCGACGTCGGCGATGGGCCCGAAGACGGGGTTGGTGCCGGCGTTGTTGACGAGGTGGTCGATCCGGCCGAACGCCTCCATGGTCGCGGCGACGACGGCGTCCTGGTGGCCCAGGTCGTGGGCCTTGCCGGCGACGCCGATGGCGCGGTCGGCGCCCAGGCGCTCGACGGCCTCCTTCAGCGCCTCCTCGTTGCGTCCGGTGATGCAGACGCGGTCGCCGCGGGCGACGAACGCCTCGGCGATGCCGAAGCCGATGCCCCGGCTGGCGCCGGTGATGACGGCGACCTTGCCGGAGAGCTCGGGCAGTTCGGTCATGTGGGGTTACCTCCGTGTCCCGGTACCGTGCGGTCCGGTGTCAGTTGAGCGGGCCGCCGGCCACGTACATGACCTGGCCGGAGACGAAGCCGGCCTGCTCGCCCGTGAAGAAGGCGACGGCGTTGGCGATGTCCTCGGGGACGCCGACCCGCTGGACCGGGATCATCGAGGCGGCGCCCTTCTTGAACTCCTCGAAGTCCATGCCCACGCGCTCGGCGGTGGCCTTGGTCATCTCGGTGGCGATGAAGCCGGGGGCGACGGCGTTGGCCGTGATGCCGAACTTGCCGAGCTCCTTGGCGAGGGTCTTGGTGAAGCCCTGCAGACCGGCCTTGGCGGCGGAGTAGTTGGCCTGGCCGCGGTTGCCCAGCGCCGACGACGAGGACAGGTTGACGATGCGGCCGAACTTGGCGTCCACCATGTGCTTCTGGCAGGCGCGGGCCATCAGGAAGGCACCCTTGAGGTGGACGTTCATGACGGTGTCCCAGTCCAGGGCGCTCATCTTGAACAGCAGGTTGTCGCGGAGCACGCCCGCGTTGTTGACCAGGATGGTGGGCGCGCCGAGCTCCTCGGCGATCCGGGCGACGGCGGCCTCCACCTGCGCCTCGTCGGAGACGTCGCAGCCGACGCCGATCGCCTTGCCGCCGGCCGCGGTGATCTGCTCGACGACGTCCTTGCAGTTGGCCTCGTCCAGGTCGATGACCGCGACGGCGCGGCCCTCGGCGGCCAGCCGGACGGCGGTGGCGGCGCCGATGCCGCGCGCGCCGCCGGTGACTACCGCGACTCGCTGCTCAGTGGTGGACATGGGTGCTTCTCCTCGCCCTCGGAAAGCCTGGTTCGCCTTCGGTGGTCCTGCGGTGCGGCCTCGGTCCGAACGATACGCCCCGCACATGAGCGACCGCTTAGTACCCTCGGCAGGACGTGACGCTAGAAGGCCGGGCACCCGCTGTCAACGGGCCACCGCGCGATGTGATCCACCTGACCGGTCCGGGTGACCGCGAGGGGCGCCTACCGGACGAGGAGCTCCAGCAGCCGGTCGGCCTCGGCCGCCGGATCGGCCGTCAGACCGGTGTGCACGGGGCCGGGCTGGAGCACGGTGGACCGGGGCGCGACCAGCCACCGGAACCGCTTCCCGGCGTCGTCCGCGGCGGCCGGCCCGGCCGCCTCGCCGCCCGCGCAGACGGTCTCCACCGCGCGCAGCGCGGCCCGCACGGCGGCCACGTCGGCCCGCGGGTCGAGGGCGAGCAGCCGGGCCTCGTCCAGATGGGTCCGGGCGGCGACGAACCGCTCGCCGCGGCAGTAGAGCAGCACGCCGACGTTGACGCACTCGCCCCGCTCCACCCGCGGCACCGCCCGCAGCAGCGCGTACTCGTAGACCTGCCGGTCGCGGGCGCGGCGGTCGACGACGTTGCGGGTGAACACCTGCCGGTCGGCGTCGTGCCGTTCGTGCCGTTCGTGTCGTTCGGCGTACCGGCTCACTTCAGTCCCTCGATGCGTTCGTGGACGGCGGCGGCGCGCGCCAGCAGCGGGCGGGCGTAGGCGCGGCGGAGCGCGTCGGGCGAGTCGAACCCGGGTTCGTCGGCCAGCCAGGCGTCGGGGATCTCCGCCGTGACCTCGGCCAGGAGTTCCGCGGTCACCAGCGGCGCCAGCGCGGCGGCGGCCGCGGCGACGTCCGGGGAGAAGCCGGCGAGCACGTGGTCGGCGGCGTCGTAGGGGCGCGCCGCCGAGGCCTCGGCACCGGGCCAGTTGTGGTGCCAGATCATGGTGGCGCCGTTGTCGATCAGCCAGAGCGCGCCCCGGTGCACGAGCAGGTTGGGGTTGCGCCAGGACCGGTCCACGTTGTTGACCAGGGCGTCGAACCAGACGATCCGCCCGGCCTCCTCGGGGGTGACGTCGAACGCCGTCGGGTCGAAGCCGACGGCGCCGCTGAGGAACTCCATGCCGAGGTTGAGCCCGCCGCTGCCGCGCAGCAGGTCCTGGACCTCGCGGTCCGGCTCGCCGAGTCCGAGCGCCGGATCGAGGTCCACGGCGACCAGGCGGGGCATCCGCAGGCCGAGCCGCCGGGCCAGTTCCCCGCACACCACCTCGGCGGTGAGCGTCTTGCGGCCCTGGCCGGCCCCGCGGAACTTGAGGACGTAGAGGCCGAGGTCGTCCGCCTCGACCAGCCCGGGCATGGACCCGCCCTCACGCAACGGCGTGACGAAGCGGGAGGCTGCGACTTCGCTGAGCATCCGCCCAGGCTATACGGTGCCGTCCTTCATGATCGGCGGGGTGTGCGGGGGCCGTCCCCCGTGACCGGCGGCGCGGCGCCGGCGGAGCCGTCAGCCCGCGCCGTCGTCGTCGCCGCCGTCGCCGTCGAGCGGTACGCACCACTCCAGGCGGGTTCCGCCGTCCTCGGGGGTGCCCAGCTCCATGGTCCCGCCGAGCTGTCCGGCCCGTTCGGCCATGTTGCGCACCCCGCTGCGGCGGCCCCCGGGGGACATGCCGACGCCGTCGTCGGTGACGGTGAGCCGCACGGCCCGCCGGTCGGTCTCCAGCGAGACGTCGGCCCGGCTCGCGCGGGCGTGCCGGGCGACGTTGGTCAGTGCCTCGGAGAGCACGGCCACCACGTGGTCGGCGATCCGGGGGGACACATGGGTATCGGCCAGGCCCTGCATCCGCACGGCGGGCGCGAACCCGAGCACCGGGGCGGCCCGGCCGGCCACCCGCACGACCCGTGCCCGCAGTCCGGACGGGGTTCCGCCGGTGTGGGGGCGCAGGCCGAGGACGGTGGACCGGATGATCCTGATGGTCTCGTCCAGGTCGTCCACCGCGCGCACCACCCGGTCCGCGGCCCGCGGGTGCTCGATGAACCGGCCGGCGCTCTGCAGCGTCATCCCGGTGGCGAACAGCCGCTGGATCGCCAGGTCGTGCAGGTCGCGGGCGATGCGGTCACGGTCCTGCAGCACGGCCACCCGCTCGGCGTCGTGGCGGCGGTCGGCCAGCTCCATGGCGATCGCGGCCTGCGCGGCGAACGCCCGCAGGGGCTCCGTCTCCTTCTCCGTGTAGACCGGATCCCCGGCCTCGCGCACCAGCATCACCACGCCCCGGACGCCGGTGTCGCCGGTGCCTATGGGGAGGGCGACGGCCGGACCGAGTCCGGTGACCCGCGCCGCGGAGGTCGCGAGCCGCTCGTCGTGGGCGACGTCCTCGCTGGTGACCGGTGCGGCGGAGGAGAACGCGGTGCCGAGCAGGCCGCTGCCGGGTCTGGTCTCGGCGCCGTGGAACCGCTCCGGGTCGGCGCCGGTGGCCAGTTCGACGCGGAGGGTCTCGCCCCCGTCGACCGGGACGGCGACCAGGGCGCGGGCGGCGCCGGTGATCTCGCGGGCCCGGTCGGCCACCAGCCGGAGCACCTCGGTGCGGCCGGTGCCGGACATCAGGCTGTGGGTGACCTCGGCGTTGGCGCGCAGCCACCGCTCGCGCAGCCGGGACTCCTCGTAGAGGCGGGCGTTGTCGATCGCCACCCCCGCCGCGACGGCCAGCGTGGACAGCACCGCCTCGTCGTCCTCCTCGAACCGGGCTCCGCCCCGCTTCTCCGTCAGGTACAGGTTGCCGAAGACCTGGTCGCGCACCCGGATCGGAACGCCCAGGAAGCTGTCCATCGGCGGGTGGTGCGCGGGCAGGCCGAAGGAGGAGGCGTGGTCGGAGAGCCTGGTGAGCCGCAGGGGCCGCGGGTCGCGGATCAGTTCGCCCAGGATGCCGTGGCCCTCGGGGTGCGCGCCGATCCGCGAGGTCCCGTCCTCGCCCACTCCGACGGTGTGGAAGGCGGACAGGCGCCGCCCGTCCGGACCGATCACGCCGAGCGCCGCGTACCGCGCGTCGACCAGCACCGCCGCGGCCTCCACGATGCCGCGGAGCGCCTGCTGGAGGTCGAGCTCCCTGCCGACCGCGAGCACCGCGTCGAGGAGGCTGTGCACCCGGTCCCTGGTGCCCCGGGCGAGGTCGAGCCGTGCCTGGACCTCCCGCAGCAGCTCGTCGAGCTGGAGCTGGGGCAGCCGCGTCCGCGGCTGCTGGTGCGATGCGTCGGAGCTGCCCACCGTCGGCCTTTCAGTGTCGTTCGCGGCCCTGCCGGTCCTGGACCTGGCTGGCGATGACCGCCGCCTGGATGCGGCGTTCGACGCCGAGCTTGGCCAGCAGCCGCGAGATGTGGTTCTTCACGGTCTTCTCCGCGAGGTGGAGCCGCTGCCCGATCTGCCGGTTGGTCAGGCCCTCGCCGACCAGGGCGAGGATCTCCCTCTCCCGCTCGGTCAGGCCGGGCAGCGGCTCGGGCTCGGGCTCCGGGTCGGCCCCGGCCCTCAGCCGGGCCATCAGCTTCGCGGTGGCGCTGGGGTCCAGCAGCGACTTGCCCTGGGCGACCAGCCGCACGGCGGAGATCAGGTCGGAGCCCTGGATCTGCTTGAGCACGTAGCCGGAGGCCCCGGCCATGATGGAGTCCAGCAGGGCCTCCTCGTCGTCGAACGAGGTCAGCATCAGGCAGGCCAGGTCCGGCATCCGCGACCGCAGCTCCCGGCAGACGGACACGCCGTCGCCGTCCGGCAGGCGCACGTCGAGCACGGCGACCTGCGGGCGCAGCGCCGGCACGCGCACCAGGGCCTGCTCGACGGTTCCCGCCTCACCCACCACGGTGATGTCCGGCTCGTCGTCCAGCAGGTCGCGCACGCCCCGCCGCACCACTTCGTGATCGTCCAGCAGGAAGACCCTGACGGGGCCCTCCGCACCGGTCCGCCCGGTGTCCGCCATCGTTCTCCTTCTCGCAGGTCCGCCGCGCCGCCGACGGCGCCGCCCGACCGGTCCGGCCCGTGCCGGAGATCGTCTCCGGCCCGGGCCGGGGGGCGACAGGGCCGGACGGCCCCGGGACCCCGGCCGGTGGGCCCCCGGCCTCCAGGGTCGCCCATCGGGCGGGGGCCGAGGGAGGGGGATCCGTCTCAGGAGCCGAGGCCGGCCGTGCGCGGGGCGCGGTCGCCGGCCGCCTCCCGGCCGCCGGTCACCTCCCGGCCGGTGACCAGCTCGGGCAGGATCCGGACGAAGACCTCCTGCCGCGCGGGCACGGGTACCCAGGAGCGGGGTCCCGCGTCCAGCAGGCGCCGGTGCTCCGCGGGGTCGGTCACCACCTCGGCGGTGCCGGTGACGACCACGCTCCAGCCCGACCCCGCCGTCCGGTCGACCTCGTCCGCCTCGAACGCGACGACGGTCCCGGCGACGGCCCTGGCCAGTTCGGAGGCCGCCGAGGTGCGCAGCACCACCGCGCCGTCGTGGTCCAGGCAGAAGTTCACCGGAAGCACCGCGGGCAGCGCCTGCCGGGTGTGCACGATCCGGCCGATGGCGGCGGTCGCCAGCAGGCGCAGGCTCTCCCGGCGGTCGAGCTCGCGGAATCCGTCGTTGCGGTACATGTCCGTTCCGTCTTTCGCCCGGTGCGGGAATTCAGGGGGGTGTGCGTCGATCCTCACGGCCCGCACGCCGCCCCGCGAGGGCCTTCCGGCCGTCTCCGGCGGGCCACCCGGCCCGGCCGGTGCGGGCCGTCGGTCCCTCGCCGGCCGGGCCGGCCGTCCCCTGCGGGACGGGACCTGCGGGACGGGACCGGCCCTCCGGCGGCGTCAGGCGTGGGCGACGACCGCGACGGGCACGGTGGCGTGGTGCATCACCGCGTGGGTGACCGGCCCGATGTGGATGCCGAGCGGGGCGCGCCGTTCCCGGCGTCCGACGACGACGAGGGAGGCCTCCGCCGCCGCGTCCAGCAAGTGGTCGGCGGCGCCGCCGGTGCGCGAGATCTCGACCACCTCCACCGAGGGGTGCTTCTCCCGCCACGGCGCCAGCTTCTCGGTCAGCAGCGCGGCCATCTCCCGCACGTACAGGTCGTACAGGTCCGCCGAGGCGACCACCGCGTGGACCGTGTACGGCGGCAGCATCCAGCTCTGCACCACGTGCAGGGGGGCGCCACGGCGGGCCGCCTCCTCGAAGGCGAACGCGATGACGGCGTCGTTCGGCTCGTCGGTGTCGACGCCCAGGACGACGGGGCGGAAGGCGGGGGCCGTTCCGTTCCCGGCCGCCGGCAGGTGCTCGTCCGCGGCCTTCTCCCCCGCCCGCACCAGGACCACCGGTGTGCGGGCGGCGGCGACCACGGCCTGTCCGACCGAGCCGACCAGGAACCCGCCCAGCCTGCCCAGCCCGCGTGAGCCGAGCACCAGCAGTTCGGCCCCGGCCGCCGCCCCGGGCAGGACCTCGGCCGGCCGGCCGGCGATCAGTTCCCGGGTCAGCTCCAGGCCGGGGTGGCGCGCGGCAATCTCCTCCGCGACCGAGCGCAGGACCTTGCCGCTCCAGTGCTCGATGGTCGTCGGGTCGGAGGCGGTGGCGGCGGCCAGGCGGTCGGGCAGCGGCTCCCACACCTGGACGAGCTTCAGCGGCAGCGCGCGCAGTTCCGCCTCGCGGGCGGCCCAGCCGGCGGCGGCACGGCTCGCCGGGGAACCGTCGATCGCGGCGATGATGGTGCGGGTCATGGCTCTGTCTCCTGGGTCGGCGTCTGACGTCAGCCTGCCGCGGAGGGGAGTCCGGGCGCGTGGGCCTCAGGACCTCCGGGGCGGGCCGACCGGCCCCATCGGCGAGGGCCGGTCGGCGGGCCGCCCTCCGGGGCGGGGGCCGCCCGGCGCCGGAGGGACCTCCCCCCTGCCCCTTGTCCCCGGCCGGGGCCGGGGTGAGAGTGTGCTGGTCGGCGGCGTGCCGGCGAGGAACCCAGGGAAGGCAGCACATGGCGGCGGAGCAGCGGCGGGGCCGGAAGATCATGATGACCGCGGAGGAACTGGACGCGTTCCTCTCGACCGGGCGCACCTGCCGTGCGGCCACCGTCTCACCGGACGGAGCCCCGCACGTCAGTGCCCTCTGGTTCGTCTGGGACGGCTTCTCGCTCTGGCTCTACTCCCTGACGCGCAGCCGCCGTTGGGCCGACCTGCGCAAGGACCCCCGGGTGGCCGTGGTGGTCGATTCCGGTGAGGAGTACGGGGAGCTGCGCGGCGCGGAGCTGTCCGGCACCGCCGAGTTCGTCGGCGAGATTCCCCGCACCGGTGAGCCGTGCCCCGAACTCGAGCCGGTGGAGACCCTGTTCGCCCGCAAGTACTTCGGCCTGGAGGCGCTGCCCCACGACCACCGGCACGCCTGGATCCGCCTCACGCCGGAGACCGTGGTCTCCTGGGACTTCCGCAAGATCCCGCGGGGCTGACCGGCCGGGGGCGGGCGCGCTCGGGGCCCGTCCTGCGGATCAGGCGCGTGGGCCGCGGGACGGACCCCGGCCCCCTCCGGCCCCGCCCCGCGCGCGCAGGGCCCCGACCACCGCGCCGATCGCCGGCCGCCGGTCCGCGTCCTGCCGCCACACCGCGTAGACGTGGCGGGACACCCGTGGCCGCAGCGGCACCGTCACCACCCCGTGCGGGACCGGTTCCCGTCCCAGCGCGGGCACCACGCACACGCCCAGACCGGCCGCCACCAGGGCGAGCTGGGTGTGCGTCTCCGGGGCCCGGTGGGCGAGCTCCGGCTCGACCCCCCGGGCCCGCAGCGTGGCCAGCAGCCACTCGTGGCAGAACTCCCCCGCGCCCCAGGTGATCCACTCCTCCCCGCCCAGGTCGGCGAGGTCGATCTCCGCCTCCCCCGCCAGCCGGTGCCCGGCCGGGAGCGCCGCCTCGGCGGGGTCGTCGAGGAGGGGGGCGGTCCGCAGACCCTCCGGGACGGCCAGCGGACGGTCGTGCCAGTCGAGGACCACGGCGAGGTCGTGGTCCCCGCGCGCCACGCCCGGCACGGCCGCCGCCGGGTCGACCTCCCAGGACCGCACCCGCAGCGCCGGGTGCTCCGCCCGCAGTGCCGCGAGCGCCCCGGGCAGCAGGCCCCGGGCGGCGGTCGGGAAGGCCGCCACCCGCAGCTCGCCCGCCACGGCCCCGCGCCGCGCCTCCAGGTCCGCCCGCGCGCGTTCCGCCTGCGCCAGGATCCGCGCCGCGTGCCCGGCCAGCAGCAGGCCCGCGTCGGTGAGCCGCACCCCGCGGCCGTGCCGGGCGAGCAGCCGCTCGCCGGCCTCCCGCTCCAGCTTGGCCAGCTGCTGCGAGACCGCCGAGGTGGTCACGTGCAGCGCCTCGGCGGCACCCCCCACGGACCCGTGCCGCGCCAGCGCGTCCAGGACCCGCAGGCGTTCCAGGTTCATCATGACGGCGATGCTACGAGGGCCCCGGCCGCACCCCGCGGGCCCCGGTCAGACGTGCCGCCGCGCCGGGCCGCCCCTCAGCGCCCGGGCCGTCGTCTCCGCGAGTTCCGCCATGTCGCCCTCGGCGAGCGTCGAGACCGTCACCCGGATCGCCGGGCCGCTGTCCCTCCGGAACCGCGCCCCCGGCGCCACCGCCCACCCCGCCTGGAGCAGCGCCGCGACCGCCCCGGTCTCGTCGGACACCGGAATCCACACGTTCACCCCGCTGCGCCCGTGCGCCGGTACGCCGCGCCGCCCGAGTTCCGCGATCAGCGCCCGGCGCCGCCGCCCGTAGGACTCCGCGACGGCGGCCCGGTCGACGGCCCCGCCGGTCCACAGTTCCACCACCGCCCGTTGCGTCACCCGGCTCACCCACCCCGGCCCCAGCCGCTGCCGGCCGCGGACCCGGTCGACGGTGACCGCGTCCCCGGTGAGCACCGCGAGGCGCAGGTCGGGCCCGTACGCCTTGGCCACCGAGCGGACGAACGCCCACGAGCGGGTGGCCCCGGCCAGCGGGTGCAGCGGCAGGTCGACCATGCCGTACCCGTGGTCGTCCTCGATCAGCAGGGTCCCGGGGTGCCGGCCCAGCACCTCCCGCAGCTCCCCGGCCCGGCCGGCGCCCACCGCCGCTCCGGTGGGGTTCTGCGCCCGGGCGGTCACCACCAGGGCGCGGGCCCCGCCCTCCAGCGCCCGCCGCACGGCGTCCGGCAGCGGCCCCTCGTCGTCCACCCCGACGGGCACGGCCCGCAGCCCGAGCGCCGGGAGCAGGTCGAACACGCTCCCCCACCCGGGGTCCTCCACCGCGACCGCGTCCCCGGGACGGAGGTGGGCGCCCAGCACCCGCTCCATGGCGTCGAGCGACCCGGAGGTGACGGTGAGCGGGCCGTCGGGCACCCCTTCCGCGTCGAGGTCCGCGCGGGCGATCCGCGCCAGGTCGGGGTCGAGGGGGTCGTCCCCGTAGAGCACCGGCGCCCCGTCCGCCCGCGCGGCGGCGGCCGCGAAGGCGGACGCCAGCGGCGGCAGCAGCGCCGTGTCCGGGTTGCCCCTGGAGACGTCGCGCACCCCCGCCGGCACCTGGACCAGGATCTCGGCGCGTCCGGTGGTGGCGGGCCGCGGCCGCACCCTGCTGCCCTTGCGCCCCGCCGTCTCGATCACCCCGCGCTCGCGCAGGATCCGGTACGCGGACGCCACGGTGTTCGGATTCACCCCCAGCGTCCGCGCCAGCTCCCGCATGGGCGGCAGCTGCCGACCCGGTTCGAGTCTCCCGGCGCCCACCGCGCGCTCCACGTCGGAGGCGATCTCCATGGCGCGACGACCTGTGATCCGATATTCTCCTAGCACAAACAATATTATGCACTAGTGCAATGGAGAACGCCATGCAGGGGGCCCAGTACACGCCTACCGAGCGCACCGTCCCGACCCGCTCGGCTCAGCGCGCCTCGTACGACAAGGACGTGGTGCACTCGATCCTCGACGAGGGCTGGGTCTGCCACCTGGGCTTCGTCCGCGACGGCGCTCCAATCGTGCTGCCCACCATCTACGCGCGGGTCGGCGAACGCCTCTACCTCCACGGCTCCACCGGCTCGCGTCCGATGCGGATGGCGGGCGCGACGGACGGCGAGGAGCCGGGCACGCGGGTCTGCGTGACGGTCACCCACGTCGACGGCGTGGTGCTGGCCCGCTCGGCGTTCCACCACTCGGTCAACTACCGCTCGGTCGTGGTGCTCGGCACGGCGTACCAGGTCACCGACCCCGAGGAGCGGAGCGCGGCGCTGGACGCCCTGGTCGACCACGTGGTCCCGGGCCGTTCGCGGGAGTGCCGTCCGGCCGACCGGAAGGAACTGGCCGCCACCGCGGTGGTGCGGCTGGACCTCACCGAGGTCTCCGCCAAGATCCGCACCGGCGGCGTCAACGACGAGCCCGAGGACCTGGCGCTCCCCCACTGGGCCGGCGTCCTCCCCCTGCGCAAGGGCTACGAGGCCCCGCTCCCGGACGCCCTGCTCGCCCCCGGCACGGAGGTTCCGCCGCACATTGCGGCCGTTCTCGGCTGACGGCGTCCGGCGGGGCGGGCGCGGTGCCCGCGTCCTCCCCGCCGGACGCGCGGGACCGTGCTCCGTTGCCCGCGTCCCCCGCCGCACGCGGGAGGCCGCGCGCGGGCGACGCGGGCACGGGCGGGTGCGCGCGGGCGGGCGCCTCCCGCGTCGGCGGCTCACC
>NZ_LWCC02000005.1:4136234-4141823 GCF_001642695.1 Streptomyces chilikensis | reverse complement strand
CGGGTGCGCGCGGGCGGGCGCCTCCCGCGTCGGCGGCTCACCGGCCGCCCGTCAGGCCTCCTGCCGCTCCCCGGCCCGCGTCCCGGGCTCCGCGGCGGCCGCGACCGCCCCACCGCCTCCGGCCACCGGTTCCGGGGCCGCCGCGGCCGGCGTCGAGGACTGGGCCACCAGTGCCCCCACCAGCACCAGCACACCGCCGGCGATCTGCACCGCCCCCAGCCGTTCGCCGAGGAGCAGCCAGGCCGCCGCAGCCGCCACCACGGCCTCCACGCAGGCGACCACGCCCGCGACCGCGGGCGACAGCCGCCGCACGGACACCACACCGGTGACGTACGCCAGGACGGTCGCGACCAGCACGATCCAGGCCATCAGCACCCAGGCCCGCACCGGCTCGCCGTCCATGTCGACGGTGCCCGCCAGCACGGCCCGGTCCATGCCCCACGGCCGTGCCACCACGGTCATCGTCAGGCAGCCGACCAGGAGTCCGAAGGAGATCACGCCCAGCGGGTCGGGCGCCTTCCGCCCTCCGTCGGAGCCGTGGTCGGCCAGCACGAAGTAGGCGACCTGGCAGCAGGCCGCGGCGAAGGCCAGCAGCAGCCCCAGGGGGTCGAAGCCGAGCCCGGACCAGAACTCGACCACGCAAGCCAGCCCGGTCACCGCCAGCACCACGCCCAGCGCCGCCGCACGCGTGACCGGGCGGCGCTGCACGAACCGCACCCAGCCCAGCACCAGGGCGGGCGCCAGGTACTCGACCAGCATGGCGACGCCGACCGGGATCCGGGAGATGGCGGCGAAGTAGGCGGCCTGGACGCCGGCCACCGCGAACACGCCGAAGCCCAGCAGCACCAGCGGCCGTTCGCGCACCAGTCCGCGGTGCCGCCAGGCCACCGGGAGCAGCACCAGCGCCGCTCCGGTGATCCGCAGCCAGACCACCTCGAGCGGGTCGAGGCCCGCCTCGATCAGCGGCTTGGCCGCCACACCCGATCCACCGAACGCCACCGCGGACAGGACGGCGAGAGCGAGTCCCGCACCCTTCCCGGAACGCTCCACGCCCATCCCAGAGTCACGCACGGACACATGATGACAGCACCCGACAGGACCGTCACCCCCCATCGCTGCTGTCTCATTCCCCGGACCGGCGCGTTCCGCGGTTGCGGGCCACCGGCCCCCGATTGGCCTTGTCCCGGGTCCGGCGCGCCCGGTTAACGTCCTGTCATGCGTATCCGACTCGTCGACGCCTTCACCGACCGCCCGTTCACCGGCAACCCCGCGGGCGTCCTGCTCCTGGACGCCTTCCCCGACGACGCCTGGCTGCAGAACGTGGCCCTGGAGATGAACCAGGCGGAGACCGCCTTCGCCCACCCGCTGCCCGGCGGCGGCGAGGCGGACTGGGCCCTGCGCTGGTTCACCCCGGCCACCGAGGTGAACCTCTGCGGCCACGCCACCCTCGCCACCGCCCACGTCCTGCACACCACCGGCGCCCACCGGGGACCGGTCCGCTTCGCCACCCGCAGCGGTGTGCTCGTGGCCACGCCGGCGGAGGACGGCTCGATCACGCTGGACTTCCCGACCGCCCCGCTGACCGCCGTGGAGGCCCCGCCGGGACTGGCCGAGGCCCTGGGCGCCGAGCCGCTCACCGTCCTGGACACCGGACCGAACGTGGGCGACCTGCTGGTGGAGGTCGCCGACGAGGAGACCGTGCTCGGCCTCGCCCCCGACCTCAAGGCCCTGGCCACCTGCTCGGAGCGCGGCGTCATCGTCACCACGCGTCCGGCCGGTGCCGCCGGCCACGACTTCGTCTCCCGCTGCTTCTTCCCCCGCGTGGGCATCGACGAGGACCCGGTGACCGGCAGCGCCCACACGGCACTGGCCCCCTTCTGGTCCGAGCGCCTGGGCCGCACCGCCCTGACCGGCCTCCAGGCGTCGCCGCGTTCGGGCCTGGTGCGCACCGAGCTGCGCGGCGAGCGCACCCTGCTGACCGGGCGGGCGGTCACCGTCGTCGAGGGCGAACTGCTGGCGCCGCCGGAGTGACCGGCGGAGGGTGGCGGGGCGGTCAGGGCGCGGTGGGCAGCCAGTCCACCCGTCCGGCCAGCAGCGCGTACCCGACGAACGCGCCGACGTCGAGCAGCGTGTGGGCCGCCACCAGCGGCCCCACCCGGCCCCACCGGCGGTACAGCAGGACGAACACGACGCCCATCACCATGTTGCCGACGAATCCGCCGATGCCCTGGTAGAGGTGGTAACCGCCGCGCAGCACCGAACTCGCGGCGAGCGCGGCGACCGGGCTCCAGCCGAGCCCTCCCAGCCGGTGCAGCAGGTAGCCGAGGACGATGACCTCCTCGACCACCGCGTTCTGCGCGGCGGAGAGGACCAGCACCGGGAACTTCCACCAGACGTCCGGCAGCGCCTCGGGCACCACGGTCAGGTTGAACCCGAGCCCGCGCGCCGCGAGGTAGAAGGCGATGCCGGCGCTGCCGATCACCGCGGCGACGGCGGCGCCCCGGCCGAGGTCCGACCACGGCCGGGTCCGGTCGAACCCGAGCGTCCGGAGGCTGCCGCCCTCACGCGTCAGGAAGTGCGCGACCAGCAGCACGGGGACCAGCGCGGAGGCGATCCCGAAGAGCTGCCAGGCGAGGTCCAGCCAGGGCCGCCCCGGCGCGGCGGAGGCGTTGAGCGTGGCCGCCTGGTCCTTGAGCCCGCCGGGCCGCGTCAGCGACCCGGCGAAACTGATGACCGCCGCCACGGCGCTGGCCCCCAGCGACAGACCGAGCACCAGCAGCGTCTCGTCCCGCAGCGTCCGCCGCGACAGCACCTCGGACCCCAACCCCGTCACCCACGCCTCCGTCAGGCCGCACCACCGGCCCCACAGCTTGCCAGAGCGCGACCCGGGCGGGCATCACCCGTCCGGCGCGCGGGCGGCGCCCGCGGAGGAACCGGACGCCCCGTGGCGGCGGCCCCTACCGCCCCCCGGACGCCGGCAGTCCCGCGGGCCACGTGTGCACGGGGTCCCCCCGCCACTGCAGCTCCGCGTACCGCCGCGTCGTCGCGGCCAGGGCCTCCTGCCGCGACATGCCCCGTTCCAGGCCGGAGTGGAACGTCGCCGCCTGCCAGGACGCCCCGTTCACCCTCCTGCGGCACCGCTCCTCGATCACCCCGAGGTACAGCTCCCGGTCCGCGGGTTCGATCCCCCACGCCTCGAGTCCCGCGTGCGCCAGCGGCAGCAGCTCGTCGAGCACCAGCGTCACCGCCTCGACCTGCTGCGTGCCGCCCAGCCGTCCGCGCCGCGGCCACTCCAGCCGCGCGTCGATCCCGTACCGGCACGCGGTCTCGAAGTTGGCCGCCGCCGCCTCGAACGGCAGCCGCGTCCACACCGGCCGCGCCTCCTCCGCCAGCGCCCGCACCAGGCCGTAGTAGAACGCGGCGTTCGCCACCACGTCGGTCACCGTCGGCCCGGCCGGCAGCACCCGGTTCTCCACCCGCAGGTGCGCCGTGCCGTCGGCCACGTCGTACACCGGCCGGTTCCACCGGTAGACCGTGCCGTTGTGCAGCACCATCTCGGCGAGCCTGGGCGTGCCCCCGGCGTCGAGCACCTCCATCGGGTCCTCGTCGTCCATGATCGGCAGGAGTGCCGGGAAGTACGTCAGGTTCTCCTCGAACAGGTCGACCGCCGAGGACACCCACCGCTCGCCGAACCAGGTCCGCGGCCGGACGCCCTGTGCCTGGAGCTCCGGCGGCCGGGTGTCGGTGGACTGCTGGAACAGCGGCGGCCGCGACTCGCGCCACAGCTCCTTCCCGAAGAGGAAGGGCGAGTTGGCGCCCACCGCGATCTGCGCGGCCGAGACGGCCTGCGCCGCGTTCCACACGTCCGGGAACCGCTCGGGCGTGACCTGCAGGTGCAACTGCACCGAGGTGCAGGCCGCCTCCGGCGTGATCGACCGCGCGGTGGTGGTGAGCCGCTCGACGCCGTCGATCTCCAGCGAGAAGTCCTCGCCGCGCGCGGACACGATCTGGTCGTTCAGCAGCGTGTAGCGGTCGACGTCGGAAATGTTGGCGGAGATCAGGTCGTCCCGCTCGAGCGTCGGCAGGATGCCGATCATCACGATCCCGGCGTCGACCTCCCCGGCCTTTCGGTGGGCATATGCCAGTGACGTCCGCAACTCCTCGGCGAGCTGATCGAATACCTGCCCGCCGAGCCGGTGCGGTTCGATGTTGACCTCGAGATTGAACATCGCGAGTTCGGTCTGGAAATCACGGCTCGCGATCCGTTCCAGCACTTCCGCATTCATCATTCGCGGCATGCCGTCGGATCCCGCGAGATTCAGCTCGATCTCCAGACCCATGAGATTCTTCGGCCGGTCGAACTGCTTCTCCTTCAGCAACCGCTCAAGACCCGCCAGGCACCGCTGGAGCTTGTCCCGGTAGCGCTGGCGATCGGACAGGTCGAACGACCCTGCCTCGACCTTCTCCCCCATCGCTGCGTCCTCCTCGGATGGGTCGGCCGCCTCTGCGGCCGGTGTCCGTCTGTCTGTCGTCCGGGTCCCTCGTCCGGTCCGCAACTGATGATGCCCGCCCTGGACGATCGATAACGTCCCCGCGAGGACCCGCCGACCGTTAGGCTGACCTCCAGCGCCATTCGGCACATTCGCACGGCATGAACCGGGGCGCGGATTGACGCATCCCGAGGGCCATGTAAATCGGCGGCGAAAACCGGCCGACCCCGCGTCGGGCACCCCCCGAGGTCACCCGGCCGAAGGCCCCGGTAAATCAGGAGATAACGCACCGAAATTCCGGCGCGAAGAAACCTTGCCGTTCACACGGGGAACAGCTAGCGGAAACACTCCGTGAACACGGCTCGTATAAACTGCGCAAACGAGGCGGAGAAGCGCGTGCGCCCACGACCGTGCGCCCCGTCACCCCGGTGACATCGGACCGGACCCGGCCCGAGCGATCCGACCGGTCCGGCGCGGCTCTCCGACCCCCTCGAGCTGACAGCAGACAGCGCCCACCCTCGCCCGCGCGCCACTGTGCCTGTCGAAAAGAGAGGCGACCCACCATGCCGCTGCATGTCCCTCCGGCACCCCCCGCCGCCCTGCGCACCGTTCTGGCGGCCCTCGGCACACCCTCGGCCGTCCGTCACGCGCACACCCCGTCCCTGCGCAGCGCCCAGGGACCCCTCACCCCTGAACTGCCGCTGCCCGTCCACGTCCTGGACCGGATCACCGCGGACGGGGTGCCCGTCATCCGGCTCGCCGGCTGGCGGTTCCTGATCCGTGCCGGCGACCACGCGGTGGCCGCCGCCGACACCGTGGGGACCTCGGAGGGCTGGGCGTTCTCGCACTTCTTCGAGGGCCCGTACGTCACCTCGACCGAACGCGCTCTGCGCCAGGCCGAGGAGGCGCCGCACCCCTACCAGCCCCGGCTGCTCTCGGTGCCGGGCCTGTACATGCTGACCCTCTGGCTGCACGCGGACGTCGCGGCGGACGCCTCGGCGGGTCTTCCGGACCCGCTGGACCTGCTGATCCCGCTGGCGCCGGCCCCGCCGGGCATCGCCAGCCACCGGCCGCACCGTGTCGCGGAACTGCTGTCGCT
>NZ_LWCC02000005.1:4120290-4136100 GCF_001642695.1 Streptomyces chilikensis | reverse complement strand
CGTGCCCGCACGACGTCACCACGGGGGGAGCGGCCGTGCACAGCCGCGACACGAGAGCCGAAGCGTCCATCACAGAACGAGAGAACCCGCCCATGTGCCAGCACCAGCCGCCGTGCCCGACAGCCGACTCCCCCGACAGGGAATCCGCCCGCCTCGTGGCGCACCACCCCGAGCAGGGCTGGAGCCTCCTGTGCAACGGGGTCGTGCTCTTCGAGGACACCGGGGAGATCCTCCCCGACGGCCGCGTCATCGCCCCGCACCGGTTCGCCACCGCGGTCTGAGGGAACGCCCGCCGCCCGGCGGACCACCGGCCGGGAGCGCAGCCCGGGAGCACGGGCCCGGGAAACCGGTCCCGGGAGGACCCCGCCTCGCCCCGGGGCCCGCCGCGGCACGAGCGGCACCGAAGGGGCCGGCCGCAGCGCCGGAACGCCGTCACCGGCCCCCGCCCGCCGCGCGCGGCGGGCGGGGGCCGTTCGACCGGTCAGTCGTCGTACGCGTCCAGCGGCGGGCAGGAGCAGACCAGGTTCCGGTCGCCGAAGGCCTGGTCGATCCGCCGCACCGGCGGCCAGTACTTGTCGGGCATCGACACCCCGCCCGGGAACACGGCCGTCTCCCGCGGGTAGGCGTGCGTCCACCCGCCGGCCAGCGTGCCGGCGGTGTGCGGCGCGTTGCGCAGCGGATTGTCGTCGGCCGGCCACTCGCCCGACCCGACCTTCTCGATCTCCGCGCGGATGGCGATCATCGCCTCGACGAACCGGTCCAGCTCCGCCAGGTCCTCGGACTCGGTCGGCTCGATCATCAGGGTGCCGGCGACCGGGAACGACATGGTCGGGGCGTGGAACCCGTAGTCGATGAGCCGCTTGGCCACGTCGTCGACGGTCACGCCGGTGGACCTGGTCAGCGGACGCAGGTCGATGATGCACTCGTGCGCCACCAGCCCGCCGGGGCCCGTGTAGAGCACCGGGTAGTGCGGCTCCAGCCGCTTGGCGACGTAGTTGGCCGCCAGCACCGCCACCTGGGTGGCGCGCTTGAGGCCCTCGCCGCCCATCAGCCGGACGTACGCCCAGGAGATCGGCAGGATGCCCGCCGATCCGAACGGCGCCGCGGAGACCGGGCCGACGCCCGTCTCCGGACCGGCGGCCGGCTGCAGCGGGTGGTTGGGCAGGTAGGGCGCCAGGTGCGAGCGCACGGCCACCGGGCCGACGCCCGGACCGCCGCCGCCGTGCGGGATGCAGAAGGTCTTGTGCAGGTTGAGGTGCGAGACGTCGCCGCCGAAGTGGCCCGGCTTGGCCAGCCCCACCAGCGCGTTCAGGTTGGCGCCGTCGACGTAGACCTGGCCGCCGGCCTCGTGGACCTGGGCGCAGATGTCGGCGACGTGCTCCTCGAAGACGCCGTGCGTCGACGGGTAGGTGATCATCAGCACCGACAGCTCGTCGCGGTGCTTCTCGATCTTCGCCCGCAGGTCCTCGACGTCGATCTCACCGTTCTCGGCGGTCTTCACGACGACGACCTTCATGCCGGCCATGACCGCGCTGGCCGCGTTGGTGCCGTGCGCGGAGGACGGGATCAGGCAGACGGTGCGGTCCGTGTCGCCGTTGGCCCGGTGGTAGCCGCGGACCGCGAGGAGACCGGCCAGCTCGCCCTGGGAGCCGGCGTTCGGCTGCAGCGAGACCTTGTCGTAGCCGGTGACCTCGGCGAGGCGGTCCTCCAGCTCGCGGATGAGCGACAGGTAGCCCTCGGCCTGCTCGGCCGGCGCGAAGGGGTGCAGCGCGCCGAACTCGGGCCAGGTGACCGGCTCCATCTCGGTGGTCGCGTTGAGCTTCATGGTGCAGGAGCCCAGCGGGATCATGCCGCGGTCCAGCGCGTAGTCGCGGTCGGCCAGCCGGCGCAGGTAGCGCAGCATCGCCGTCTCCGAGCGGTGCTGGTGGAACACCGGGTGGGTCAGGTAGGCGTCGGTGCGCAGCAGGCCCTCGTGCAGGCCGTCGGCGGCCGTGCCGTCCAGCGCTTCGACGTCGCCCTCGACGCCGAAGGCGGCCCAGACCTTCTCCAGCTGGGCGCGGCCGGTGGTCTCGTCGCAGGCGGCCGAGACGTGGTCGGCGTCGACCATGCGGAGGTTGACGCCCCGCTCGCGGGCGGCGGCCACGACCTCGGCGGCGCGGCCCTCGACCCGCGCGGTCACGGTGTCGAACCAGGCGCCGTTCACGATCTCCACGCCGCCGGCCCTCAGGCCCGCGGCGAGGATGTCGGCGTACCGGTGGGTGCGCTCGGCGATGCCCTTGAGTCCGTCGGGGCCGTGGTAGACGGCGTACATGCCGGCCATCACGGCGAGCAGGACCTGCGCGGTGCAGATGTTGCTGGTGGCCTTCTCACGGCGGATGTGCTGCTCACGGGTCTGCAGCGCCAGGCGGTAGGCCTTGTTGCCGTCGGCGTCCTGCGAGACGCCGACCAGGCGGCCGGGCAGGTTGCGGGCGAACTGCTCGCGCACCGCCATGTATCCGGCGTGCGGGCCGCCGAAGCCCATCGGGACGCCGAACCGCTGGGTGGTGCCGACCGCGATGTCCGCGCCGAGCTCGCCGGGCGAGGTCAGCAGGGTGAGCGCCAGCAGGTCGGCGGCGACGGTGACGACCGCGCCCAGCTCGTGCGCCTGGTCGATCACCGGCTTGAGGTCCCGCACCGCGCCGGAGGCGCCCGGGTACTGGAGCAGCACGCCGTTGACGTCACGTCCGGCGATCTCGGCGGGGATGCCCCGCGAGAGGTCGGCGACGACGACCTCGACGCCGGTGGGCTCGGCGCGGGTCTCGATGACGGCGATGGTCTGCGGCAGCGCGTCCGCGTCGACCAGGAACAGCCCGTTCTTCTTCTTGCCGACGCGGCGGGACAGCGCCATCGCCTCGGCGGCGGCGGTGCCCTCGTCGAGCAGCGAGGCGCCGGAGGTGGGCAGGCCGGTCAGGTCGGCGACCATGGTCTGGAAGTTCAGCAGCGCCTCGAGCCGCCCCTGGGAGATCTCCGGCTGGTAGGGCGTGTACGCCGTGTACCAGGCCGGGTTCTCCATGACGTTGCGGAGGATCACCGGAGGCGTGAAGGTGCCGTGGTAGCCGAGGCCGATCATCGGGTCGAGGACCTGGTTGCGGTCGGCCAGCTCGCGCAGCTCGGCGAGCACCTCGGCCTCGGTGCGCGCGCCCGGGAGGTCCAGGGCGTCGGCGTTCTTGATCACGTCGGGAACCGCGGCGGCGGTGAGCTCCTCGAGCGAGCCGTAGCCGACCTGGGCGAGCATCTTCGCCCGGGCGCCCTCGTCGGGGCCGATGTGACGCTGCTCGAAGGGGATGCCCTGCTCCAGTGCGGAGAGCGGGGTGCGAGGGGCTGTCATGGGCGGAGGCCTCCTGGTCTTACGCGACCTTCAGGGGCACCACGGCTGTGGGGTGCCCGACGGCCTCCCCCTCTGTCATCTCGACCTGAGAGCTTCACCGGCCGCCCGAGGACGCCCGGCTTTCACCGTCGGTGAGAGCGGCGGACGCCCGGATCACCGGCGCCGCTCTTCTTTCCAGAGTGACCTCGTCCACGCGGTACCGGGTGCCTGAGAGATTCCGGGGAGGAGTTGCTCCTTCGGCGCCTCCGAAGGTTCTCGGAGGACTCTCCCGCGCGGGGTCAGCAGCCACTGACCAGCCTACCAGCGAGGCTTCCGGGAGGGCCCTCGAGTGGCCGCCGCCCGGAAAGTGCACTTTGGTGGTGCCGACTGCTGTGCTGCGACCAGTGCCGCGACCAGAAGGAGGGAACGTGCGGACAGACATCGATCCCCGGTACCTGATCGGCCGCAAGGCGTTCGACTGCGACGGCAACCGCATAGGCACCGTCGACGAGGTCTACCTCGACGACGCCACCGGCTCCCCCGAATGGGCGGCCGTACGGACCGGACTTTTCGGCCGCGACGTGTTCGTCCCGCTGGAGACCAGCGAACTGGTCGACGGCGCCCTTCGCGTCCCCTACGGCCGTGCCCACATCAAGGACGCCCCCGGTTTCGGCGTCGGCCGTCACCTCTCCCCCGAGCAGGAACTGTCCCTCTACCGCCACTACGGTTTCGACGTCGAACCACCCACCCGCACCACCCGCGACTTCGGCCCCCTCCCGGACCCGGAGGAGGCCTGACCTGCCCGCCCGCAGGACGAACCGGGACCTCGCCCGCTCGGGCACACCGAAGACCCGAGGGACGGGGGTCCCTCCCGGGCGGGGCCCCGGGGCGGGCCGGCGCGGACGGCGCCGTACGCCGGGTGGCTCCACCGCTCCTGTCGGCGGCTCGGCCGCCGCGGGGGGCACGACGGCACCGTCCGCCCGCGGCCCCGCCCCGGTGCCGCGGACCGGCCGGTGCACCGCCCCCGCGCGTCACACCACCGGCTGCCGGGGCCCGTTCCCCCGCGGTGCGGGACCACCCGGCGGGGCCGTGGCGGACACCGGCGTGACCAGCGGCAACGGTTCCGCCGGCTCGAGTTCGGGGTCCTCGACGGCGAACGTCCGCACCCGCCCCGGCGCGGAGTCCGGCGTCTCGAACCGCACCGTGACCCGCCCGACCCCGCTCCCCTGCACCCACCCGTGCCCGAACACCGCGTGCCGCACGTCGTGCCCTGCCGTCCATTTCCGCACCGGCCGTTCCACCGACGGCTCCCGCCCCGGCAGCGACCGGTCGGCGACGTCCCCTTCCTCGCCCGGCTCCGCCTCCTCCCCCGCGTACGCCGCCTGCGCGAACAGGTCCTCCTGGGTGAAGGCGGCCAGCCCGGAGACGCCGACCCCGAGCAGCCGCACGCCGCCCGTCGTGTCGACCCCCTCCAGCAGCCGTGCCGCCGCCTCCCGGACCACCGCCGGGTCGTCCGTCGGGCCGCGCAGCGTCTCCGACCGGGTCAGCGTCGAGAAGTCGTACCGGCGCACCTTCAGCTGGATGGTCCGGCCCGCGTGCCCGCCCGCCCGCAGCCTCCGCACGCACCGGTCGGCCAGCCGCCGCACCTCCAGCCGGATCCGCACCCGGTCGTGGATGTCGACGTCGTAGGTGTCCTCCACCGACACCGACTTGGTCTCCCGCTCGGCCACCACCGGCCGCTCGTCACGGGCCAGCGCCATCGCGTGGAGGGCCTGCCCGTGGGCCTTGCCCACCAGCCGGACCAGCTCGCCCTCGCCCGCCTCGGCCAGCTCCCCCACGGTGGTGATCCCGGCGCGGCGCAGGTGGTCGCCGGTGGCGGGCCCCACGCCCGGCAGGGTCCGCACCGGCATCGGGGCCAACAGCTCCCGCTCGGTCCCCGGGTCGATCAGCACCAGGCCGTCCGGCTTGGCCTCCTCGGAGGCGATCTTCGCCAGCATCTTCGACGCCGCCAGGCCGACCGACCCGCTGAGTCCGGTGACGGCGCGGATGTCCGCGCGCAGCCGCTCACCGGCGCGCCGCGCCGAGACCGGGTCCCGGGCCACCCCGCCGGCCTCCAGGTCGACGAAGGCCTCGTCCAGGCTGAGCGGTTCGACCAGGGGCGACAGGGAGCGCAGCAGCGCCATCACCTGGTCGCTGACGGAGCGGTAGAGGGAGAAGCGCGGCGCCAGGTAGGCGGCGTTGGGCGCCAGCCGACGGGCCTGTCCCATGGGCATCGCGGACCGCACCCCGAAGACGCGCGCCTCGTAGGAGGCGGTGGCCACGACACCGCGCGGGCCGAGCCCTCCGACCACCACCGCCTTGCCGCGCAGGCTCGGCTTGGACGCCTGCTCCACCGCGGCGAAGAAGGCGTCCATGTCGAGATGGAGGATCGTCGGCGCGGATCTCACACCACCGATGGTGCCGTACCCCACCGACAGTCCGGCCTCCGGCCCGGTCTCAGACCGCCCGGTTGCCCCGCCTGCGGGCCAGCTCGTCCGCCGGGTTGTGCCCGATCAGGGTCTCGCCGGTGTCCACGCGCTCGCCGTGCAGCTGCGAGAGCGCCTTCTCCACGTCACGCCACACCACGCCGACGGCGATGCCGAAGACGCCCTGGCCCCCTTGGAGCAGCGCGTGCACCTCGTCCGGCGAGGAGCACTCGTAGACCGTCGCCCCGTCGCACATCAGGGTCATCCCCTCCAGGTCGCGGAACCCCCGCTCGCGCAGGTGCTGGACCGTGGTGCGGATGTTCTGCAGCGAGACCCCGGTGTCGAGGAACCGCTTGACGATCTTCAGGACGACGACGTCCCGGAAGCTGTAGAGCCGCTGGGTCCCCGATCCGTGGGCGGGCCGCACGCTCGGCTCCACCAGCCCCGTGCGCGCCCAGTAGTCCAACTGGCGGTAGGTGATCCCGGCCGCCGCGCAGGCCGTGGGCCCGCGGTAGCCGACCTGTTCGGACGTCGTGTGTGCCCCGCCCTGGCCCCCCGCGCCGCCGGCCGAGCGCTGCGGCGCGTAACCGGCCGCGTTGCCGTGGGGCCGATACGGGCCGCTGTCACCCGGGACGCGCCCCGGTGCGCCGGCCGTATCGTCGCCGCTGATTCTCACGCCGACCTCCGTCCTAGACCTGCCTTCCAGACGGTAGGCAGTCGCCAGGGGTGCGTCAACGATCGCCACACTCGGCACGCCGAGTGATAATCACCTTGCGAGTGGTTTTCCGTGCCCCGTCGCGGGGAAAGGCTAGCCGAATGCGCCCGGCACGGACGGCAGGACGCAGGCAGGGGACACCGGCAATTGCCGACGCGCCGGCCGCGGGCGGCCGGCGCGTCACGGGACTGTCCCGGAACCTATGGACGGGTCACTGGTTGCTGCTGCCGAAGTCCTCGGGAGAGATCTGGTCGAGGAACTCGCGGAACTTCTCCACCTCGTCCTCCTGCTCGTCCGGAATCGCGATCCCCGCGTCGTCGAGCACACCGTCGCTGCCGTAGATCGGCGTGCCGGTGCGCAGGGCGAGGGCTATGGCGTCGGACGGACGGGCACTGACCTCCACTCCGCTGGCGAAGACCAGCTCGGCGAAGAAGACGCCCTCACGCAGGTCGGTGATCCGCACCTCGCTGAGCTCCTGGCCCACCGCCTCCAGCACGTCCTTGAACAGGTCGTGCGTCAGCGGTCGTGCGGGCACCATGCCCTGCTGGGCGAAAGCGATGGCCGTCGCCTCCCCCGGACCGATCCAGATGGGAAGGTAGCGGTCGCCTCCCACTTCGCGCAGGAGCACGATCGGCTGGTTGGAGGGCATTTCGACCCGGACACCTACGACATCGAGCTCGTTCACACAGCAACCCTAGGCCGTGCGCGCACGGTTTGGGTAGTCGGGCAGGGCATGGGTGGATTCCGGGAGGTCAGGACAGGCGCACGCCGAGGGCGGTCTGCAGCAGCGCCGAGTGGAGGCGGGTGGCCAGACCGGCGAGTTCCCGCGCCCTGGCCCGCGCGTCCTCCCTGGTGTCGGGGTTGGGGTGCCGCTTCAGCGGGGCGACGACCTGGTCCACCAGGCCGGCGTCGCGGTCCGCCGCGGTCTTCATGGACCGCAGGTGGCGCGGCTCGATCCCGAACCGCGCCATCTCCCCGAGCAGGGTGGCCACCGTGACCGCCGCCGCGTCGTAGCCGCCCCCGGGCAGCGGCTGGATCAGCCCGTAGGCCTCCCACGCCTCCAGCTCCGCCTCGCCGCCGCCGGCCACCGCGAGGAGTTCGTCGCGTCCGACACGGACCGCCGTCGCAGCGTCCTGGTCGGACTCGGGCAACGGGTCCTGCGGCGGCTCGCGCCGGTCCGGGCCGGCCGGGCCGGGGTACTCCTCGTCGGTCCCGTCCGTCGGCCCCGGCCCGCCGCCCACCGCGTGGTGGGCGCCGCGGGCGCCCACCGGGGCGTCCAGCCGCTCGCGGATGGCCTTCAGCGGCAGACAGCCGTCCCGCTGCATCCGCAGCACCCGGGCCAGCCGCTCGACGTCCCCGGCACTGAACTTCCGGTATCCGGAGGGCGTGCGCCGCGGTACGACCAGTCCCTCCCACTCCAGGAACCGGATCTTGGAGATGGTGACTTCGGGAAACTCGTCGCGCAGCAGGCTCAGCACCGTGCCGATGCTCATCAGCCGGCTGTCCGCGGTGGCGGCGCCGCTTCCGGCGCCGCCACTCGGTGGTTCAAGCATGGACCTTCCCTGGGGTTGCCCCCGGACGAGTCCGGAGGGTCAGACGCCCCGCTGGCTCGCGTAGAAGACCAGGCGGTACTTGCCGATCTGGACCTCGTCACCGTTGGCCAGAGCAACCTGCTCGATGCGCTCCCGGTTCACGTACGTGCCGTTGAGGCTGCCCACGTCCGCCACCGTGAAGATGCCGCTCGCGTCGCGGCGGAACTCCACGTGGCTGCGGGAGACCGTCACGTCGTCCAGGAAGATGTCGCTCTGCGGATGACGACCCGCCGTCGTCAGCTCGGCGTCCAGCAGGAAACGGCTGCCGGAGTTGGGGCCGCGCCGGACCACCAGGAGAGCCGAACCGGCAGGCAGCGCCTCGACCGCGGCCTGGGCCTCGGGCGACAGGGCCGGGATCTGCGTCTGACCGGTGGCTTCCGGGTCGTACGACTCGATGCCGGAGATGGAGATCGTCGAGGTCGTCTCCGAAGGCCGCTCCGGGACACCGGCCCGGAGCGGCGCCCCGCAGTGCGAGCAGAAGCGGCTGTTCTCCGCATTGCGGTTGCCGCACCGCGTGCACACCAGGGCCGACATCGACGGATCCTTCTGCTGCGGCTGCCCCGCCGCTGAGGTCGACGGGTCCCCGAAACCTATGCGGCCCGCCTGGGCAGGGTCAACGGCCGACGCGCCGTGACCACCGGAATTGCCGCCCTCCGGACCAGCGACCTGGTCCCGGTAGAGCGGACGGTTCTCGGCGTCGGAACCATCGCGATGGCGGGCCGTCTCGCTGCCGCTCTCTCGCGCACTCTTGCCGAACAACTTCGCAAACAACTTCACGGGCGATTCCCCTTGACCGAAACAGACCCGCCCGTGGGGCAGGACGAACCCTGACTGCACCGACCGGCCGACCCGGACATTCTCACAACGTCCGTATCCGCCATACAGTTTCCACCACACACCACTTCTTCGGCGCGCCGACCCCCCGCAATCCGACACTCCGTCGGACGGGCACGGTCGCGGCACCGGTTCACCGGGCCGACGACCGAGCGTAGTCAGGCCGCTTCGCGGCCCGCAAGGCGTCCACGACGATCTTCGTACGACGCTCCACGACCACGGTGGCCTGCTCCTTCTCCAGAGTCTGCACCACCCCTCCTGGAATGTTCAGCGCGGGCTCCAGATCCTGCGGTTTCCCGATGACCTTGAAACGATACGGAGCGGCGATCTTGTTCCCGTCCACCGACACTCCGGCGTCTCCGTCGGTCCGCTCCGTCAGATAGGTTCCGGCGACCACGCGGACCCCGTTGAGCTGTATGGCCTCCGCGCCGGCGGCCCGCAGTTCCTGGACGGCGTCCAGCAACTGGTCGGCGCCCACCGCGTCCTGCGGATCCTCGACGGTCACGGTGATCCCCGGGCCCTCGGCCGCCACCGTGCCGGCCAGCACGCCGAGCTGCCGCTCCTTGGCGAGCGTCTGACGCCGGGCCTCCTCGGCCTGGTCCGAGCTGTTCTCCAGCTCCGACCGCTGCCCCTCCAGGTTCTGCTGCTCCTCCTCGAGGCGGGCCGTGCGGTCGTCGAGCTCGTCGAGGATGCGGACCAGGTCCTCCTGCCGGGCGCCCCGCAGCGCGGTGTCGCCCTCGCTGTGCGAGGCGACCTGCACGGCCAGCCCGAACCCGAGCCCGAACAGCAGCAGGGCCACGATCAGCTGGGCGCGGCTCACCCTGGGCGGCCAGAGGCTCTGCAGCAGCCTCTGACGGCCCGTCAGCACCGGCGGAGCCTTCTCCTCCGGCTCGCCCCGCGGAGCGGCCGAGGGTGGCCTCTCCTCGGGCAGCTCCTTGCGCAGCCTGTTGTCCGGCGCCCCCGCGCCGCCCTGGTGTCCCGGCTGCCCCTTGTGCCTCTCCTGGTTCATCGCCTCACGCCCTGAAGACGTGCCGGCGGATGGCAGCGGCGTTGGAGAAGATGCGGATGCCCAGGACGACGACCACGCCGGTGGACAGCTGCGCGCCCACGCCGAGCTCGTCGCCGAGGAAGACGATCAGCGCGGCGACGACGACGTTGGACAGGAACGACACCACGAAGACCTTGTCGTCGAAGATGCCGTCCAGCATGGCCCGCAGTCCGCCGAACACGGCGTCGAGCGCCGCCACCACGGCGATCGGGAGGTACGGCTCGACTGCGGCCGGGACCTCGGGCCGGACCAGCAGGCCCACCACGACTCCCACGACGAGGCCCAGTACGGCGATCACGATGTGCCCTTCCCGCTGTCCGGCTGTTCAGCCCCAGCTGGTTCCGATGTCTGTGCCGGCTCGGCCGTGCGCAGGGTCACGCTCGGGGCGGCGGGCAGCCGCAGGTCCTGCTCGACCGAGATGGCCGTGCGGATCCCGTAGTTCTCCTGCAGTGCGTAAAGGTAGAGGCCGTCCGCGCTGTCCTGGAACCGGGTGCTGAGCGGTTTCCCGTCCCCCACCGCGAGCACCGTATAGGGCGGTGCCAGCGGCTTGTTGTCGACCAGTATCGCGTCACCCGCCGCCCGGATGGCGGACAGGGCGGTCAGCCGCCGGCCGTTGACGGAGACGGCCTCGGCGCCCGACTCCCACAGGCCGTTGACGACCCGCTGGAGGTCCCGGTCGCGCACCCGGCCGGTGTCGGAGAACCCGCTCGACCCGCGCGGCTCGCCGTCGGCCCCCGTTCCCGAGCCCTCGGCGTCGTCGACGACCAGCTTGACGCCCGGCCCGTGCACGGCGACGGCGCCGGACAGGATCTGCAGGTTCTCCAGGTCCTCGCCACCGCCCCCGTGCTCCCGCAGCGCCTCACGCTGGCGCTCGGCCACCTCGGCCCGCAGCCGGTCGACGCTGCCCTCCAGCTCGTCGGCCCGCTCGGTCTGCTGTTCGATCCTGTCGATCAGTTCCTCACGCTCCCGGGCAACCACCGGAGCGTCCTCCCGGGCCTGCGCCGCGCCCAGGGTGACCACCAGGGCGGCCAGGACCAGCCCGCCGGCCAGGCCCAGCTTCGCCTTGAGCGTCCGGGGTAGTCCGCCGTCCTCACCGCGCTTGCGGGCGGCCGCCTCGACGTAGCCGTCGTCGAGGCTGTGGTCCATGACGTTGGTGAGCAGCGACATGGAGGCGTCCGGGCGCGGAGGGCGGTCGGGAGTGCTCCGAACGGGGGGCTGCTGCGGCATGCCGCACATCGTCGCATGCCGCGCCCGTGTACCACGAATGGCCCCACCGGCGTGCCGGAAGGACCCCGCGACGGGGCCCTTCCGGCAGTCCGGCAGGGCTCGGATCAGTTGCCGGCGCCCTCGACCACGGTGCTCCACTCGTCGAGCAGGGCCTGCGCCGAGGCGTCGTCGGGGCCTTCCGCCCACAGGTGGGTGACCGCTTCGGCCGGGTCGGGCAGCACCAGCACCCAGCGTCCGTCGGCCTCCACGACCCGCACTCCGTCGGTGGTGTCGACGAACCGGTCCCCGGCCGCCTCGACCACCCTGCGCATCACGAGTCCCTTCACGGCCCAGGGAGTGGCCAGGTCACGCTTGAGCACGTGGGCGCGCGGAATCCGCGCGTCGATCTGGCTCAGGGTGAGCTGGGTGCGGGCCACCAGGCCGATGAGGCGCACGAAGGCGGCCGTGCCGTCGAAGACGCCGCTGAACTCGGGGACGATGAAGCCGCCCCGGCCGTCGCCGCCGAAGATGGTCGACTCCTCGCGCCCCACCCGGGTGAGGTCGTCGGGTGAGGTGGTGGTCCACTCGACCTGCGTGCCGTGGTAGGCCGCGACCTGCTCGGCGATGCGGGTCGTGTTCACCGGAAGCGCCACCCGGCCGCTGCGGCGCTCGGCCGCGACCAGGTCCAGCATCACCAGCAGCGCACGGTCGTCCTCGACGATCCGGCCCTGTTCGTCGACGAGCGACAGCCGCTCGCCGACCGGGTCGAAGCGCACGCCGAAGGCCGCGCCGGAGGAAGCGACGATCTCGCCGAGCCGCTTCAGCCCGGCACGCCGCATCTCCAGGGTTTCCGTCGGCCGCGCCTCGTCGAGACCCGGGTTGATGGTCAGCGAATCGACCCCGAGCTTGCCGAGCAGGCTGGGCAGCACGAGCCCCGCGCTGCCGTTCGACGCGTCCACCACGACCTTCAGACCGGCGTCCGCGATGCCGCTGGTGTCCACGTTCCGCAGCAGCGACCCGGTGTAGGAGTCGAAGGTGCTGGAGGGGAAGTGCAGGTCACCGATCTCGCCGGGGAAGGCGCGCCGGTACTCCTGCCGCGCGAAGACCCGGTCCAGCTTCCGCTGTCCGGCCTGCGACAGGTCGGCGCCCTGGCTGTCGAAGAACATGATGTCGACCGAGTCCGGCACACCGGGCGTGGTCCGGATCATGATGCCGCCCGCGCTGCCCCGCGCGGTCTGCTGCCGGGCCACCGGCAGCGGCACGTTCTCCAGGTCGCGCACGTCGATGGCGCTGGCCTGCAGCGCCGAGATGACGGCCCTCTTCAGTGCCCGCGCACCTCGCGAGTGGTCGCGCGCGGTGGTGACGGTGGCGCCCTTCTTCAGCGTCGTGGCATACGCGCCGGCCAGCCGCACGGCGAGCTCCGGGGTGATCTCCACGTTGAGGATGCCGGAGACGCCTCGCGCGCCGAAGAGGTGGGCCTGGCCTCTGGACTCCCAGATCACCGAGGTGTTGACGAAGGCGCCGGCCTCGATCGTCTTGAACGGGTAGACCCGCACGTTGCCCTGCACGATCGATTCTTCACCGATCAGGCACTCGTCACCGATGACGGCCCCGTCCTCGATCCGGGCGGCCCGCATGATGTCGGTGTTCTTTCCGACCACACAGCCCCGGAGGTTGCTGTGCGGTCCGACGTACACGTTGTCGTGGACGACGGCCTTGTGCAGGAAGGCGCCGCTCTTGACGACCACGTTGGAGCCGATCACGGTGTGCTCGCGCAGCTCCGCGCCGGCCTCCACCTTGGCGTAGTCACCGATGTAGGCGGGCCCGCGGAGCACGGCGTCCGGGTGCACCTCGGCACCCTCGGCGACCCACACGCCCGGCGAGATCTCGAAGCCGTCGATGTCGACGTCGACCTTGCCCTCGAGGACGTCGGCCTGGGCCTTCACATAGCTCTCGTGGGTGCCCACGTCCTCCCAGTAGCCCTCGGCGACATAGCCGTAGATCGGCTTGCCTTCCTTCATCAGCTGCGGGAAGACGTCGCCCGACCAGTCCACCGGGACGTCGGGCTGGACGTACTTGAAGACCTCGGGCTCCATCACGTAGATGCCCGTGTTGACGGTGTCGGAGAAGACCTGGCCCCAGGTCGGCTTCTCCAGGAAGCGCTCGACCTTGCCCTCGTCGTCGACGATCGTGATGCCGAACTCCAGCGGGTTGGGCACACGCGTCAGGCAGACGGTGACGAGGGCGCCCTTCTCCTTGTGGAAGTTGATGAGATCGGTCAGATCGAAGTCGGTGAGGGCGTCACCGGAGATCACCAGGAAGGCATCGTCCTTCAGTGCCTCTTCGGCGTTCTTGACGCTTCCCGCGGTGCCGAGCGGCTTCTCCTCGTTGGCATAGGTGAGCTCCATACCGAGCTCTTCGCCGTCACCGAAGTAGTTCTTGACCAGTGAGGCCAGGAACTGGACGGTGACCACGGTTTCATTGAGCCCATGCCTTTTCAGCAGCCTCAGTACGTGCTCCATGATGGGCCGGTTGGCCACCGGCAGGAGCGGTTTGGGCATGCTCGAGGTCATGGGGCGAAGGCGTGTGCCCTCGCCTCCGGCCATCACGACGGCCTTCATGTCGGAAGCGTCCTCCTCTGACAGACGACGGTGGGACCGACATCCTCCGCACGAATTGTCCCGTGAGTTCCGGACACGAGCCATCCGGCCCCGAGGGGCCACTCATCGGCGAGTCAGTCGGTAGTGGCCATGGTGTCCGCGCGAACAAGGCGTCGGACCTGAACCACGTAGAGGACTCCTGCCCACCAATAGAGGGTTGTACCCCACCCCGCGAACGCCCAACCGAAAATCGCCGCCAATGAGGCCGGCCACCCGCTGCCGTCACTCAGCAGAAGTAGCGGGAAGGCGTACATCAGGTTGAACGTCGCCGCCTTGCCGAGGAAGTTCACCTGCGGCGGCGGGTAACCGTGCCGGCGGAGGATTCCCACCATCACCAGAAGGACGGCCTCTCGCGCCAGCAGCACGAGCGTCAGCCAGAGCGGCAGGATCTCCCGCCATGTCAGACCCAGCAGGGTGGAGAGGATGTAGAGCCGGTCCGCCGCCGGGTCGAGCAGCCGGCCGAGGCTGCTGATCTGGTTCCAGCGTCGTGCGAGCTTCCCGTCCAGGTAGTCGGTGACACCACTCAGCGCCAGCACGAGCAGTGCCCAGCCGTCGCTCTTCGGGCCGCCGAACTCGGGCCGCAGAATGAGCCACAGGAACAGGGGCACGCCGAGGAGCCGCGCCATGCTGAGGATATTGGGGATGGTGAGTACCCGATCCGTCTGGACGCGGGTCTCCTGGACCTCCACCCGGGGGCCTCCTGTGGGATACGTGTCAATGATGCGATCGAACCTTACCGCCAGGTCCGGCGTCCGGACGCGGAGGGGTCCGGACGTCCCACCGACGAATGGAGGAGGAACTCTCGAACTCCCCATAATGCAGAAGACCCCCGCACCAACCGGTGCGGGGGTCTTCCCTCTTCAAGAATTGTTCGGCGGCGTCCTACTCTCCCACAACACAGTGGACGCGAGCAACTGAGGACAAGCCCTCGGCCTATTAGTACCAGTCACCTCCACCCGTTGCCGGGCTTCCAGATCTGGCCTATCAACCCAGTCGTCTACTGGGAGCCTTACCCCATCAAGTGGGTGGGAGTCCTCATCTCGAAGCAGGCTTCCCGCTTAGATGCTTTCAGCGGTTATCCCTCCCGAACGTAGCCAACCAGCCATGCCCTTGGCAGGACAACTGGCACACCAGAGGTTCGTCCGTCCCGGTCCTCTCGTACTAGGGACAGCCCTTCTCAAGACTCCTACGCGCACAGCGGATAGGGACCGAACTGTCTCACGACGTTCTAAACCCAGCTCGCGTACCGCTTTAATGGGCGAACAGCCCAACCCTTGGGACCGACTCCAGCCCCAGGATGCGACGAGCCGACATCGAGGTGCCAAACCATCCCGTCGATATGGACTCTTGGGGAAGATCAGCCTGTTATCCCCGGGGTACCTTTTATCCGTTGAGCGACGGCGCTTCCACAAGCCACCGCCGGATCACTAGTCCCGACTTTCGTCCCTGCTCGACCCGTCGGTCTCACAGTCAAGCTCCCTTGTGCACTTACACTCAACACCTGATTGCCAACCAGGCTGAGGGAACCTTTGGGCGCCTCCGTTACCCTTTAGGAGGCAACCGCCCCAGTTAAACTACCCATCAGACACTGTCCCTGATCCGGATCACGGACCCAGGTTAGACATCCAGCACGACCAGACTGGTATTTCAACGACGACTCCACCCACACTGGCGTGCGGGCTTCACAGTCTCCCAGCTATCCTACACAAGCCGAACCGAACACCAATATCAAACTGTAGTAAAGGTCCCGGGGTCTTTCCGTCCTGCTGCGCGAAACGAGCATCTTTACTCGTAGTGCAATTTCACCGGGCCTATGGTTGAGACAGTCGAGAAGTCGTTACGCCATTCGTGCAGGTCGGAACTTACCCGACAAGGAATTTCGCTACCTTAGGATGGTTATAGTTACCACCGCCGTTTACTGGCGCTTAAGTTCTCAGCTTCGCC
>NZ_LWCC02000005.1:4119398-4120190 GCF_001642695.1 Streptomyces chilikensis | reverse complement strand
AGCTAACCGGTCCCCTTAACGTTCCAGCACCGGGCAGGCGTCAGTCCGTATACATCGCCTTACGGCTTCGCACGGACCTGTGTTTTTAGTAAACAGTCGCTTCTCGCTGGTCTCTGCGGCCACCCCCAGCTCGGGGCGCGAAGCCCGTCACCGGAAATGGCCCCCCTTCTCCCGAAGTTACGGGGGCATTTTGCCGAGTTCCTTAACCATAGTTCACCCGAACGCCTCGGTATTCTCTACCTGACCACCTGAGTCGGTTTGGGGTACGGGCCGCCATGAAACTCGCTAGAGGCTTTTCTCGACAGCATAGGATCATCCACTTCACCACAATCGGCTCGGCATCAGGTCTCAGCCTTGATGTGCGACGGATTTACCTACCGCACGGCCTACACCCTTACCCCGGGACAACCACCGCCCGGGATGGACTACCTTCCTGCGTCACCCCATCACTCACCTACTACCAGCTCGGGTCACCGGCTCCACCACTCCCCCTCACTCCGAAGAGATCAGGGGCGGCTTCACGGGCTTAGCATCACTGGATTCGATGTTTGGCGCTTCAAAGCGGGTACCGGAATATCAACCGGTTATCCATCGACTACGCCTGTCGGCCTCGCCTTAGGTCCCGACTTACCCTGGGCAGATCAGCTTGACCCAGGAACCCTTGGTCAATCGGCGCAAACGTTTCTCACGTTTGTATCGCTACTCATGCCTGCATTCTCACTCGTGAACCGTCCACAACTCGCTTCCGCGGCTGCTTCACCCGGCACACGACGCTCCCCTACCCATCACAGC
>NZ_LWCC02000005.1:4102264-4117264 GCF_001642695.1 Streptomyces chilikensis | reverse complement strand
AAGGGCAGATTGCCCACGTGTTACTCACCCGTTCGCCACTAATCCCTCCCGAAGGAGTTCATCGTTCGACTTGCATGTGTTAAGCACGCCGCCAGCGTTCGTCCTGAGCCAGGATCAAACTCTCCGTGAATGTTTACCCGTGATCGGGTGACACATCACGAGAGCGGAACCGCGGGCGGAATGAGCCCGACGGTTCACAGCGTCCTCGCTGTGTTTTCTTCAAAGGAACCTCGACCAACCGGAGACCGGCTGGACGGGGTATCAACATATCTGGCGTTGACTTTTGGCACGCTGTTGAGTTCTCAAGGTGCGGACGCTTCCTTCGTACTCACCCTCGCGGGCTTTCCTCCGGGCGCTTCCTTCGTTTCCGACTCTATCAGACCGTTTCCGTTCCGATTTCCTCGGTGCTTTCCAGTCCGGCGCTTCCGCGCTTTCCTTCGTTTCCGACTCTATCAGACCGTTTCCGTTCCGATTTCCTCGGTGCTTTCCAGTCCGGCGCTTCCGCGCTTTCCCTTCCGGCGGTTCCGACTCTATCAGCCTTTTCCCTTTCCTCGATCACCGCTCCTGGCGCGTGCCAGAGGAGTGATCTTGGAGGAAGATCTGAAGGAGTTGGAGTGCTGCCCGGGTGGCGGTGCTGCGATCGCTCGCAGTCGCTCGTTCCCGAACAGGTGTAAGACTCTACACACCTCCGGCCGGTAGAGGCAAATCGCTCAGGGGAACCTTCTTCAGACACCCCGGGCGGCCAAGACCCTGGCTCGGGGCATCCCGCGGCATAGGCTGCCCTGCGCGTGGTGCCCACCGTCCGCCGTGACCGCTGTTCGGCTCTGGGAGGCCTCCTTGATCCTCACCGTGACGTCCCCCCTCGCGGGCCGGGTCATCGCACTGGACACGGTCCCCGACCCCGTCTTCGCGGAGTCCATGGTGGGCCCGGGGACGGCGGTGGAGCCGACCGGAGGGGCGGTGGCCGCGGTCGCTCCGATCGACGGCGTCCTGGTCTCCCTGCATCCGCACGCGTTCGTCGTGGTGTCGGACGACGGCCGGGGCGTCCTGGTGCACCTGGGCATCGACACGGTGCAACTGAACGGCGAGGGGTTCGAACCCCTGCTGCGAAGGGGCGACGCCGTCCGTCGTGGAGACGTCGTCGTGCGGTGGGATCCGGGGGCCGTGGAGTCGGCCGGCAGGTCGCCGGTGTGTCCGGTGATCGCGCTGGAGGCCATGGCCGATTCGCTGACCGGGCTCACGGCCGGCGGTCGCGTCGTGGCCGGTGACCAGCTCTTCGTCTGGGAGTGACGCAGCGGCCGCCGGGCGTTCCCGCTTCTGCCGAGTGAGGGCAGGGCCGTCACACTGGCATGCAGGGATCAGCCGGGCGCCCCCACGGGTGCGCTCTCGCACGAGTGGACGGGTGAGATGGAGACGACGCTGCGGGGCGTAGGAGTCAGCCATGGTGTCGCGGTCGGGGAGGTGCGGCACATGGGGACCGCTGTGCTGGAGCCGCCGGCCAGGCAGATCCCCGTAGCCGACGCCGAACGTGAGCAGCGAAGGGCCCGGCAGGCCCTGAACGCGGTGGCCGCCGATCTGACCGCGCGGGGCATTCTGGCGGGTGGCGACGCGCAGGCGGTGCTGGAGGCCCAGGCGCTGATGGCCCGGGATCCGGAGCTGCTGGCCGACGTCGAGCGGCGGATCGCGGTCGGGAGCACCGCCGAGCGGGCCGTGTACGACGCCTGCGCGGCGTACCGCGATCTGCTGCTGGGAGCCGGCGAGTACCTGGCCGGCCGGGTCGCGGACCTCGAGGACGTGCGCAACCGGATCGTCGCGCGGCTGCTGGGCGTGCCGATGCCCGGTGTGCCGGACAGCGACGAGCCGTACGTACTGGTGGCCCGGGACCTCGCTCCGGCGGACACCGCGCTCCTCGACACCACGCTCGTGCTCGGCATCGTCACCGAGGAGGGCGGGCCGACCAGCCACAGCGCCATCCTGGCCCGTGCCCTCGGGGTGCCGGCTGTGGTCGGGGTGCCGGGGGCGGCGGAGCTCGCCGAGGGGACCGTGCTCGCGGTCGACGGGAGCACGGGCGAGGTCGTCGTCGATCCGTCCGAGGAGCGGCAGGACGGGCTGCGGGCTCTGGCGGAGCGGCTGAAGACCGAGCTGGCCGCCGCCAAGGAGCCGGGGCGCACCTCCGACGGGCACCTCGTCCCGCTGCTCGCCAACATCGGCAGTCCGGCGGACGTGGCGGCCGCCGTGGAGGCGGGGGCCGAGGGTGTGGGACTGCTCAGGACCGAGTTCCTCTGTCCGGACGACGGGGAGGGCAAGGGCGGGGTTCCTTCCGAGAGCGGCCAGGCGGAGGCGTACCGGGAGGTGCTGTCGGCCTTTCCCGGCCAGCGGGTGGTGGTGCGGGTACTGGACGCGGGCGCGGACAAGCCGCTCGGGTTCCTGACGGCCGGCGACGAGCCCAATCCGGCGCTCGGCATGCGCGGGGTGCGGACGCTGCTGCGGCATCCCGAGGTGCTGCGCACCCAGTTGCTGGCGCTGACGAGGGCGGCGGAGGGTCTTCCGGTGCACCTCGAGGTGATGGCGCCCATGGTGGCCGACCGGGCCGACGCGCGCGCCTTCGCCGAGGCCTGCCGGGCCGCGGGACTGCGTGCCTCGGTGGGCGCGATGGTGGAGACGCCGTCGGCCGCGTTGCGGGCCCGGTCGTTGTTGCGTGAGGTCGAGTTCCTTTCGGTGGGGACGAACGACCTGGCGCAGTACGCGTTCGCGGCGGACCGCCAGGCGGCGACGCTGTCCCGGCTGCAGGATCCGTGGCACCCGGCACTGCTGGATCTGGTGGCGATGACGGCCGAGGCCGCCCGCGGGGAGGGGAGGAGTTGCGGTGTGTGCGGCGAGGCGGCGGCCGATCCGCTGCTCGCCTGTGTGCTGACCGGGCTCGGGGTGACCTCCCTGTCGATGGCGCCGGCGGCGCTGTCCCGGGTCCGGGCGGCGCTGGCCACCTGCACCCTGGCGCAGTGCCGGCGGGCGGCCGCGGCGGCCCGGTCCGCGGACAGCCCCGAGGAGGCGCGGCTGGCCGCGCGTGCGGTGCTGTCCGGGGAGTGAGGGCCCGCCGCGGGGACGGGCCGCGGGCCGCCTCGGCACGTGGTCCCGTCAGTGCGGGTGGTTCTGTTCGACCCCCAGGTCGGGTGGCGCGCAGTAGTCGACGTCCGGTTCGGGGGCGATCGGTTCGCCGGTCGTGACGTCGGTGCAGTAGGCGTCGAAGACCTCCCCCGCGGTGAGCGGCTCCAGGCCTTCCGGCCTGAGGCGCCAGCCGTACACGCGGTCGGGTCTGCCGGGGGTGACGGTACGCGTCACCAGGCCGCCCGGGCTGCCGGTGGCGAGACCCAGGGCCAGTACGGCGGTCAGTTCCAGGGCCTCGCCCTCGTCGACGTCCACCGCTCCGTTCTCGCGGCGGTCGGCCTCCAGGACGCTGAACAGCGACTGCGGGAGGGTGCCCACGCTGCAGACCAGGTGGAGGGCGCCGGAGGCGGCCGTGCCGAGCACCGCCCCCAGCAGCCGGGTGGCGTGGGCGAGGGCGAGACGTCCGCGGTCCTCGCCGCAGATGGGGCAGGGTCCGAGGCCCGCCAGCATTTCGGTCGCGTACTCCCAGGTGGCCTGCCGGACGGACTCGTCGACCAGTTCCGGGAGCAGGTCGGCGAGGGGGCGGCCGTCGTAGGGCACGGTCGGGCCGGCCGCGGCGAGTTCGGCGGTGTAGCGGGCGCGGCTGGTCACGGCGTCCGGATCGAGTCCGGCTTCGTCGCAGTACACGGCGTACTCGTCCGGGTCGAACAGGGCGACGCTGGTGTGGTTGCCCTGGGAGGCCCTCGCCCTGAGGAGGGCCTCCATCTGGTCCAGGTACGTCCGGTGGTCGTCGAAGGCGAAGGTGCGGTAGCGCCGCATGGCCGCGAAGTCGTGCTCGTCGGACAGCAGGCCGACGGTGCCGGCGATCTCCCTGCGCAGCAGGCGACGCAGGGACTCCGGGCCGGTGCGGTCGCCACGGGTGGTGCGGGTGGTGCGGTTGGTGCGGGCCATGAATCCCCCAGGTGTGCGAGCGGTCGAACATTGCTCACTCACCGTAACGGCCGCCACTGACAGTGACGGTGACGGAGTGCCAGGAGGAGTGGCGGCGCGGATGCGGTCCGCACCGGGCCCGCGGCTCAGGACCGCTTGCGGGCGAGTTCCTCGTAGAAGGCGAGCAGGCCGATGTCGTCGATCGATCCCGGGTTGACCGCCTTCTCCATCGGTACGCCTTGCAGCAGGCGCTTGACGGGGACCTCGATGCGCTTGCCGGTGAGCGTGTGCGGGACTCCCGGCACCTCGATGATCTCGTCGGGGACGTGACGGGGGGACAACTGCTCGCGGATGGTGCGCCGCACCTTGTCGACCAGCGCGTCGTCCAGCGCGGCTCCCGGCGCGAGCTGGACGAACAGCGGCATCCAGTAGCCGCCGTCGGGCTGCTCCACCCCGATGACCAGGGATTCCTTGATCTCAGGAAGCCGTTCGACGGCCTCGTAGATGTCCGCGGAACCCATCCGGACGCCCTGCCGGTTGAGGGTGGAGTCGGAGCGGCCGTGGATGACCACCGAGCCGCGCGGGGTGATGGTGATCCAGTCGCCGTGGCGCCACACGCCGGGGTAGGTCGAGAAGTAGCTGTCGTGGTAGCGGCTGCCGTCGGGGTCGTTCCAGAAGTGGACGGGCATCGACGGCATGGGGTTGGTGACGACGAGTTCGCCGACCTCGTCGACCAGCGGGTTTCCGCTCGGGTCCCAGGACTGCAGGTCGGTGCCCAGACCCGCCGCCTGGAGTTCGCCGATGTGGACCGGGAGGGTGGGGACGGCGCCGGCGAAGCAGGAGCAGACGTCGGTGCCGCCGCTGACGGAGGCGATCCACAGGTCCTCGCGGACCTCGTCGTGCAGCCAGCGGAAGCCGTCGGGCGGCAGCGGGGACCCGGTGGTGGCGACGCAGCCGACACGGGAGAGGTCGTGGTCGCGCCCGGGGTGGACGCCCGCCTTGCGGCAGGCCATGACGTAGGCGGCCGAGGTGCCGAAGAAGGTGGCGCCGGTCCGCTCGGCGATCCGCCACTGGGCGCCGGTGTCCGGAAAACCGGGGCTGCCGTCGTAGAGCACCACGGTGGTGCCGGTGAGCAGGCCCGACACCAGGAAGTTCCACATCATCCAGCCGGTGGATGTGTACCAGAAGAACCGGTCCTCCGGGCCGAGGTCGCAGTGCAGCCCGAGCTGCTTGAGGTGCTCGACCAGGATGCCGCCCTGGGACTGGACGATGGCCTTGGGCAGGCCGGTGGTGCCCGACGAGTAGAGCACCCACAGCGGGTGGTCGAAGGGCACCTCCTCGAAGACCGGTGCGGTGTCCGACGAGGTCAGGGCGGACCACTCGAGGGCGCCCTCGGGGGCGGCGGTGCCGAGCAGCGGGATGTGCACGACGGCTCGTACGGTGGGGAGTTCCCCGCGCAGTTCGGCGACGGTCTCCCTGCGGTCGTGCTCCTTGCCCCCGTAGCGGTAGCCGTCGACGGCGAAGAGGACGACGGGTTCCACCTGCTGGAAGCGGTCCAGGACGCTGCGGGCGCCGAAGTCGGGGGCGCACGAGGTCCACACGCCGCCCACCGCGGCCGTGGCGAGGAGGGCCACGACGGCCTGCGGGACGTTGGGCAGGTAACCGCTGATCCGGTCGCCGGGGCGGACGCCCAGGGAGCGGAGTTCGGCGGCCAGGGAGCCGACCTGCCGGGTGAGCTCGGCCCAGGTGACGGGGTGCGGCTCCTGGCTCTCGTCGACGTGGAGCAGTGCGGGTTCGTCGGGCCGCTCGGCGGTGGCGCGCAGGGCGTGCTCGGCGTAGTTGAGGGTGGCGCCGGGGAACCAGGCGGCACCGGGCATCGACCGGTCGCCCAGGACACGGCTGTACGGGGTGGAGAAGCGGACGTCGAACCACTCGGTGACGGCCTTCCAGAAGGTCTCCAGCTCCTCCACGGACCACCGGTGGAGGGCGGGGTATCCGCCGTCCGCGGGGGCTCCGTGGTGCTCGGCGGCCCAGGCCTGGAACCGGGTGATCCGTGCTGCGGCGGCCCGCTCGGGCGTGGGCTGCCAGAGCGGGGCGGGGTTCTGGGTGGGCATGAGGTGGCTCCCGGGATCCAGCGCCTGGTGGGCGCATGACGCGGCTGATACGGACGATGTCATGTGATCGTCTTTCGTACCAGGGCGGCCACCACATAGTCACCAGCCAATGTGTAGGGCGTGGCACTACCAGTTGGTGTCGGGTCAGGCGTAGCGGCCTTGGAACCAGTTGCGGACGGCTCGGGTGTGCAGCGGGAAGGCCAGGTCGACGGGCTCGCGCAGCAGGGCCCGGGCGCTGGTCTCCGCGGTGGGGACGAACGGCGGGAGGGTGGCGGCCGGACGTTCGGGGAGCAGCCCGAACACCAGCAGGTGGCCGTTGGGCGAGCTCAGCACGTCGGCCGGCCGGAGGTCGTCCGGGTCGGCCGTGATGCCCGTCTCCTCGCGGAGTTCCCGCACGACGGCCTGCCGCCAGTCCTCGGCGTGGTCGATGAACCCTCCGGGCAGGGCGGTTCCGCCCAGGGCGGGTTCGATGGCGCGGACGATCACGACCAGGCCGGTCCCCCGCTCGTCGCGGACCGGCTGGAGGGCGACGGCGACCGGGAGCGGGTTGCGGTAGGCGACCGTTCCGCAGGCGGCGCAGGTGCGGGGCCAGCCGGAGACGCCCTCGCGGTAGGCGGTCCCGCACGCGGAGCAGTGGGAGCCCGGCGGGTGGACGGCGGTGGGGTGCGGGGAGGTGGGCACGGCCGGAATGTATCCGACCGCGGACGGGGGCGTCTCCGGTTCGGCGGACGGGGCACGGCGGACGGCGGACGCAGGTGCCGTCGGCCGGTGGGTCAGCGGGCGGGGGTGAGGGACGCCTTGGAGACCGGGAAGTCGAAGTAGGTGTCCGGGTAGGGCTCCGGCTTGAAGGTGTAGTGCCACCACTCGTCGGCGTAGTTGACGAACCCGAGGTCCTCCAGGGTGTTCTTCAGCAGCAGCCGGTTGGCCCGCTGCTCGCCCTGGATGCGCGGGTCGAGGGTGTGGGACAGCGTGTCGAAGCAGTCGTAACCGGTCCCCATGTCCAGGGAGTTGTCGGGGAAGCGCTCGGCCTGGGGCGCGAAGCAGGGCTGCAGGGGCCGGCTGGGCACCCACGGTTCGTCGGGGGTGGCCGGCAGCTTGACGACGGTCAGGTCCACCGTGGATCCGCGGCTGTGCCCGGACCTCTCGGCGATGTAGCCGTCGGGGAACAGGCGGGACTTGTCGAGGTTGGGGTAGAACTCGGCCTTCATCCTCGTGTCGTCCACGTCCTTGGCCCAGCGGACGAAGTGGTCGACGGCGCGCTGCGGGCGGTAGCAGTCGTACACCTTCAAGCCGTACCCCTGGGCGCGCAGCCGGGTCTGGGCCCGGCTGAGCGCCTCCGCGGCAGGGCGGGTGAGGATGCAGACCGGCTGCTGGTAGCCGTCCACGCGCTCCCCGACGAAGTTGTGCCGGGTGAAGTAACGGATCTCCTCGATGATCGTCGGGTCCACGGTGCTCAGGGCCACGAAACCGTCCGGCGCGTGCGGTTCGGGAGCCGCCTGCACGGTGGCGGCACCCGCGGTCACGGTCAGCAGTGCGGCGGAGGAGGCGACGAGGGTGCGGGCGGTGACGGGGAGTCTCTTCATGGTCCCTCCGTCTATCAGGACGCCGATCCGCGGGGGAAGGGAGCACCAGAGGGGGACGACCGGCGCTGGAGGGAAATGCTGCCGGGTCTTGAGGCATGAATCGGCGGAGAACGGGAACGAGTGCGCCACGCCCGGCACTCGTGCCGGGTGCGGCGCGGCCCGTACCCCAGTCGGCGGGGGTACGGGCCGTGTTCGTCCGCCGGCTCCGCCTAGAGGGCGCGCAGGCCCGCGATGACGTCGCGCAGCACCGTCTCGTCGACGGCCTCGACCAGGCGGACGGGAGGCTGGACGCGGATCAGCCCGGCGTCGAGCAGATCGGAGAGCAGCACCCTCATGACCCCGACCGGCAGGTCGAGGTCGGAGGCCAGTTCGGCCACCGACCACGCCTGTTCGCGGCAGAGGCCGAGCACGGTGAGGTGTTCGGGGACCAGTGCGGCGAGGACCTCCGGATCGGTCGTCCGGCCCTGGCCGTCCGCCGGGCGGGTGGTGATCATGGCGGTCAGCGACAGCCACTCGCCGGCCGACCCGGCCGTGCGGCCCCTGGTCATGGCGTACGGGCGGACGACCGGGCCGGCTTCGTCGTCGAACCACTGGCGGGAGTCCTCGTCGGCGTGACCGTCTGCGTTCATGCCGGGCCCTACCCGCCGGCGGCCACGTCGTCGCGGGGCGCGGTGCTCAGGTGCGAGCCGACCTTCCGCACCAGCAGGGTCATCTCGTAGGCGACCTGGCCGATGTCGGCGTCCGCGTCGGCGAGCACGGCCAGACAACTGCCGTCGCCGGCGGCGGTGACGAAGAGGAAGGCGTCCTCGAGCTCCACCACGGTCTGCCGGACGGCGCCCGCCTGGAAGTGGCGTCCCACGCCCTTGGCCAGGCTGTGGAACCCGGAGGCCACCGCGGCCAGGTGCTCCCCGTCCTCACGGGTGAGCTCCCTGGACACGCCGGTGGCCAGTCCGTCCCCGGAGAGCACCACGGCCTTGCGGATGTGGGTGACCCGGTCCACCAGGTCGTCCAGCAGCCAGTTCAGTCCCCCCGAGGCCTTTCCCGCCTCGTCGAACGGGTGCGCGGCTGTCATCGATCATCCCTCTTCGTCGTCGCTGGTACGGTTCCGGTCCGCGCTCCCCCGGTCGCTTCCCGGCACGCGGCTCCCGGGCCGGCGTCCCGGCCGGTCCCGGTCTCCACGGCGTCGTTCTCCTCACGGCCCCGCTGCCAGCCGTGCTGGAGCGAGGCCATCCTGTCGCGGAGTTCCTCCGCGTCGCGGGCGGCGGGGTCCGCCTCCTCGGACCGGGCGGGGCGCCGTGCGGCGGAGCCCTGGTCCGGGGAGTCCTTGAGCTGGGGCGCCAGGCTGGCCTGGCGGACCCGGCGGGGCAGGCCGCCGGGAGTACGGGGCTGCTCGATCACCGGGCGCACCGGTCCGCCCGTCGCGGCGTCGTCCTCGCTGTCCGGGACCGCGGTGTGCTCGGCCGCCGGTTCGGCCGCGGGCTCGGCCCGGGGGACACGGAGCCCGCCGCGCGAGGGGGGCTCCCCGCCCAGGGGCTCCTCCATCGTCTCCTGCAGCGGGATGACCTCGACCAGTTCCAGCTCACCGGTCCGTTCGGCCTCGGAGATCCTCTTCCGGGTCGCGACGCGGGCGCGGTCCAGGCGCGGGCCCGAGCCGCCGGTCTCCGGTTCCTCCTCGGTGAGCAGGCTCTCCGGGAGCAGCACGACGGCGGTGGTGCCTCCGTACGGGGACGGCTGGAGGGAGACCTTGACGTCCTGCCGCCGGGCGAGCCGGCTGACCACGAAGAGGCCGAGCCGGTCGGTGTCGGAGAGCTCGAAGTCCGGGGTCTCGGCGAGGCGCTCGTTGGCGTCGAGCCGGGCCTCGGCGGACATGCCCAGGCCGCGGTCGTGGATCTGGAGGAGGAAGCCGGTGCTCAGCCGCTCGCCGATCACCTGGACCGCCGTGTGCGGCGGGGAGAACACCGTGGCGTTCTCCAGGAGTTCGGCCAGCAGGTGGGTGAGGTCGGCGACGGCCGGGCCCTTGACGGAGAGCCGGGGCAGACGGCGGACCTCGACGCGCTCGTAGTCCTCGACCTCGGCGGCCGCGGCGCGCACCACGTCCATGAGGCGCACCGGCTTGCGCCACTGGCGGGCGGGGGCGGCGCCGGAGAGGATCACCAGGCCCTCGGCGTGGCGGCGCATCCGGGTGGTGAGGTGGTCGAGGCGGAACAGGTCGGCGAGTTCGTCGGTGTCCTCGGCCCGCCGTTCCATGGTGTCGAGCAGGGTGAGCTGCCGGTGGAGCAGGACCTGGCTGCGGCGGGCCAGGTTGACGAAGACCTCGGAGACGCCGGCACGGAGTTCGGCCTGCCTGACGGCGGCCTCGACGGCGGCGCGCTGGAGGGAGTCCAGCGCGCGGCCGACCTCGCCCATCTCGTTGCCGGGGAACTCCTTGGGCGGCATCTCGGCGTCGACGTCGATCTTCTCGCCGCCGGACAGGCGCCGCATGACGCCGGGCAGCCTGACTCCGGACGCCTCGTGGGCCTCCCGGCTCAGGCGGCGCAGGTCGCGGACGAGGCCGCGGCCGACCCGCACCGACACGACGACGCTGGCCAGGACGGCGAGCAGGCCGAGGACGCCGCCCGCGACGACCTTGAGGATGATGTTGCGGGCGACCGGGCCGACGCGTTCCTGGTAGCGGTCCGCGGTTTCGTCGTTGAGCCGCTGGAGGTCGGCGAGCGCGGTGGCGGCGGTCCTGTCCCAGGAGCGGGCGGTCATCCGGTCGCGGGGGCTGGTGCTGGTGGCCCGGAGTTCGGCCTTGCCGAGCGTGGTGGCGGTCTCGCCGTTCCAGTAGCTCTCGTGCCGGACGCGGTCCGCCTGCGGGAGCATCGGGAGGCTGACCTCGACGAGCACCGACCGCTGCGCGACCAGGTCGGTGATCTGGCGTATCTCTTTGCCGGTGGGTGCGCCCACCACCAGGGCCGAACCGAGCAGGGCGTCCTCACGGGCCAGCAGTTCGCGGACCCGGAAGAGGTTCACCACCGCCCTGGCCTGCTGGTCGAGTTCGACGGTGTCGGCGGCCGGGAGCGCGGTGAGGAGTTCGAAGCACTCGTCGATCAGGTCGTTGTAGGCGAGGTACGCCTCGGTGCGGTCCGAGGCGCCCCGGTCGACGGCGCTGCGCGCGGTCTCCACGCGCCAGAAGGTCTCGAGGACTCCGTCGAGCTGGCGGTCGGAGGTGGAGCCGAGGGCCTCGCGGACCTCTTCCTCGGCCGCGTTGGCGCGGACCGCCTCCATGGCGTCGTCGGTGGCGGCCCAGCTCCGCATCAGCAGATCGATGTCCGAGGAGGCGGGGCTCGCGAGGTGGACGAGGGTCTGGCGGCGTTCCGCCTGGAGCGCGACGACCACTTCCTCGACCGGGTAGCCGACCTCCTCGACCGCGGTGGCCACCGTGAACATGCGGCTGGCCTCGGTGGTCGTCAGCACACTGGTGAAGGCCCAGATACCGGTCAGGGACATCAGCGGCACGATCAGCAGCGCCACGATCTTCCTGCGGATGGACGTCCCGCGAAAGCGCATGGCCTCCCCCATGTCCGGCCCCCGCTCGTACCGGGGTACACCAGTGCGTCAATCAAACGGCGTGAGCCTACTACTGGGGGGGACCCCTCGAAGAAGGGATCGGACGGTCGAAAATACCTGGCCACCAACGGGCATGGGTAACAGTCAGGTGATTGCGGGAGATTTGTCTCCCGTTTCGGGAATCCTGTGCGCACGTCGATCGTCTTCACGATGTGGGGGTATCAGCGTGCGGACGAAGGGGGTGTCGCGTTGCCGGACACTGCGGAGAAGTTCGAGGAAACCGAATCGGAGGCGCGGGAGCGTCCGTTGTGGGTGGAGGTGCCCGCCCGGCGGCCTCGGCTGCCGGATCCGATCCGGACGGCGGCGGTACGCGCCGGACTCATGACTGCGGTCACCGTCCTGATGGCGGTGGTCGCGTTCCTGCTCACCATGGCCAAGGCGCTGCTGGCCTTCCCGGCGGTGATCGCGGCGGTGGCGGGCATCGTCGCGGCGACCTGGGCGGTGCTCGACGTGTGGGTGACCCGCCAGGTGTGGAACCAGCGGCACGGCGTCGTGTCGGAGCCGAGCAGCACCGCGCGCCGGCTGCGGCGTGAGTGGCGCGCCGCCCGGCGCCAGGAGCGCGCCGTGGAGCGGGAGTTCCGGCGCATACGTCGGCGCGGCGGGCAGCCGGCGGGCACGGTCTGACGACGGCTCCGGTCCCGCCGCGACGCGCCGCCGTCGCGGTGGGACCGCCGCCGTCGCGGCCTGAGGCACGGCCGGCGTCCGGCCGCCGTGCCCCGCGCGGCGGTCGGACCGCTCGCGTTCGGCGGCGGGCCGTCCGTCAGGTGGCCGCGGTCCGGCGGAACATGCGGGTGGCGGTGATCTCGCTGTGCACCGTCTCGCCCTCCCGCACGGGCTGGGGCAGCCCCGGGCGCAGGTGCTCCTCGACGCTGATGTACTTCAGGCCGGCCCGCAGGTCCGCGTCGTTGCGCATCCGGATGACGAGGGGGAACTCCGCCAGCGCGGTCGTGTCGAACAGTCCGGTGGTGTACAGCAGCTGGACGCCCAGCGCGTCGGCCACGGCCCGCTGGAGTTCCAGCAGGTAGGTGGCGTTGGCGCGGCCGATCGGGTTGTCGAGGAAGAGCGTGCCGGCGTGCCGGTGCTTGTCGCGCCCCCGGTCGTTGGAGCGCAGGGCGGCCATGGTGCAGTACAGCGCGATGGCCGCGGTGAGCAGCTGTCCGCCGGAGAACACGTCGCCCATCTGCCCGACGGGCACCCGTTCGGCGCGGAGCACCGCGTCCGGCTTGAGGATCTCCACGGCCACGCCCTTGGGGTGAAGTGCCGCCGCCACGCCCCGCAGCAGCAGGGACATGCCGTCACGGCGCAGGTCGGAGTTCTTCCTCAGCGCTGACCGGGTCGCCTCGTCGACGACCTCGCCGAGCCGTTCGGTGAGGGTGGCCTGGTCGGGTTCCTCGAAGCGGATGCGCAGGAACTCCTGGCCCGACCACTCGCCGAGGCCCTCGGGCAGCCGGGAGAGCCGCTGGGCGGAGCGGAGGGTGGCCAGCGAGGTCTCCACCAGGCCGCGCAGCCGGTCCACGATCGAGTCGCGGTTGCGTTCGAGCTGCTCGAGCTCGTCGGTGAGGACGCGCAGTCGCGGGGCGAACGCGTCGGCCCATGCGCGGGCGTGGTCCGGCAGCGCGGCGGCGGGCAGTTCGCGGATCTGCTGCCGGGCGGGGGTGCGGACCTGTTCGTAGCGCACGGAGTTGGCGTGCCGGACCAGGATGTCGCTCGCCTCGCGGACGGCGGCCTCGGCGGCCGAGAGGTCGGCGGCGCAGCCACGCAGTGAGCGGCGGGCCTCGGCGGCCGCCCGGCGGGCCTCGGCGAGATCGCCCGGGTAGGGCTCCGGCTCCTCGCCGTCCTCGTCGGCGGACTGGTCGCGCAGCAGGTCGCGGAGGAGGGCGGCGGTCTCGTCGAACCCGGAGGCGGCGTCCTCCGCGGCGTGGTGGTCGTCGAGGAGCGCCGCGTGGGTCTCCCGGGCCTCGCGCAACGCCTCGGTGTGCGAGGCGAGTTCGGTCGTCGCGGTGCGCAGGAGCGTCTGGGCGTGCCCGGCGTCGCGCGGGAGGAGTTCCTCGGCGAGGTCGGTGTGGTGCTCGCCCTCCTCGGGGGCCAGTCGTTCGGCGTCGCCGCGCAGCCGGCCGAGCTGCTCGCTGGCCTGGGACATCCGGGCCTCGAGGACCTGCACGAGTTCCTCGGCGCGGGCGGCGGCGGCCTGCCGGGAGGGCCCGTCGGCGCCGTCCGGGGAGGACAGCAGCTGTTCGGCGCGGGTGCGGACCTTGTTGCTCAGGCGGTCGAGTTCGGCGCGGGCGGCGCTCTCGTCGCTCTCCGCCCGGGCCTGTTCGGCGCGCAGGTCGGCGCCGACGCCCACCTTCTCGTAGAGCTGGGAAGCCGCCCGGTACGCCTCGCGGAGGGCGGGCAGGGAGGCGGCCGGCGCGTCGCCCACGGGTTCGGCGGTCCCGTCGGCGTCCTCGGGGGCGCCGGCGATCTCGGCGCGTTCGGCGCGCAGGGCGCGGGCGGTGCGGCGGGCGTCGTCGGCGGCCCGCTGGGCGGCTCGGCGGTCCTCGTCGGCGGCGCGGGCCCGGTCCAGGCATGCCTGGGCGCGCGCCTCCGACTCGGCGGCCTCCTCGGCGAGTTCGCGCAGCCGTGCCTGCCATCCGGCGCGTTCCCGCAGCCGGGAGGCGAGGCCGGCCAGGGCGTCGGCGGCGCGGCGGGCTCGCTGTGCGGCGTCCTGGCGTTCGTCGCGGATCCGGGCGGTCTCGGCGGCGGTCTCCTCCGCCTCGGCCCGGGCGGCGCGGGCCTCGGAGAGTTCGGCCTCGGACTCCTCGGCGAAGACGGCGGCTCCTTCGGCGGCCGAGGCGAGCTCGGCGAGGCGTCCGGCGGGGCAGTCCCGGCGCCAGGAGGCGAGGCGGGAGGCGAGTTCGCGGTCCTTGGTGAGGCGGGCGGCGAGCGCCCGGATGTCCTCGTCCCGGCGGGCGGCGCGGGCGCGCAGCGCCTGGCGTTCCTCGTCGGCGGCGTGTTCGTCGTGCATGGCCGGGTTCGGCGGGACCAGGAACACGGCCCGGTCGTCCGACGCCGGGTCGGGGGCGGGCGCGAGGAGGGCCGCGGCGGTGCCGACGGCGACAGTGGAGCGGGGCAGCAGGGCGGCCTCGGCGAGTGCCTCGCGGGCGCGGGCGTGCGAGTCCGGGTCGGTGATGATCACGCCGTCGACGAGCTCGGGGCGCGTGGCGAGGACACGGGCGTGGTCGGCCGGGTCCACGGCCTGGGCGAGGTAGCGCCAGCCGGGCAGCGCGGGGATGCCCTGTTCGCCGAGGAACTCGACAGTGGCGAGCACGTCGGGGCCGGGCGGCAGCAGACCGCCGTCGCCGAGGGCGCCCAGGATGCGCGCGTCGTCGGCGGCGGCGGTGCGCAGGTCGAAGAGCTGGCGTTCGGCGGAGGCGACCGTGTCGTCGAGCATGCCGCGCAGGTCGTCGGCGAAGAGGTCGAGCTGTTCGGCGGTGAGGCGGCCGTCGGTGAGCTCCGCGGCGGCGGACGGCACGGTTCCGGTCGTCCGGCCGGATGCGGCCGCTGCCGTGGAGCCGCCCGGGCGGGACGCGGGGGCCGCGCCTCCGGCGGCGGACGCGTCCTCACCGGTGCCGCCGGCCTCGCCCGCGCCGCCGGCCTCACGCCGGCGCGGGCCGGGGACG
>NZ_LWCC02000005.1:4085202-4102164 GCF_001642695.1 Streptomyces chilikensis | reverse complement strand
CCGGAAGAGTTCGGGGTCGAGGCCGAGCTCTCCGAGGTGCTCGGTCCAGCGCTCGTGGATCTCCTCCCAGTGCACCTCGAGGTGCGGGTAGAACCTGCCCGCCTCGGTGAGGGCGTCCCGGAAGCCCTTCATCGTGCGGCGTCGGCCGCGGGCTCCCGAGGCGCCCTCGGCCGCCGGGCGCATCGCGGTGGACTCGGCCACCGGCAGGCCGTCCAGGTTCAGGCCGGGGCCGGGCCGGAAGGAGTACCAGGCCTCGGCGAACTTCCGCGGGTCGCTGGAGACCTGGCGTCCCCGCCATTCGCTGACCTTGCCGACGACGACCAGTTCGCCGGTGCGGGTGTGCTGCCACTCCAGGGCGACGTGGCCGCAGTCCTCGGCGAGCAGGAACTTGCGCAGCACGCCGGAACTGGCGCCGCCGAGCGTGTTGCGGTGGCCCGGCAGCATCACCGAGAAGATCAGCTTGAGCAGGACGGACTTGCCGCCGCCGTTCTCCAGGAAGAGCACGCCGGCGGGGGCCGGGCGGCGCGGCGGGCCGGACGGCTCGTCCTGGAAGAACTCCGCCTGCGCGGGCGCGGGGTCGGGCACGGGCTCGCCCACGCCCCGCAGGTCCAGCACGGTGTCGGCGTACCGCGCGCCGGCCGGTCCGATGGAGTAGAGGCGGATCCGGGACAGCTCGTACATGGGGGCTCTCGTCAGTCTTCCGTGCGCCGGTTCGGGCAGTGGGGGCGTCGGGCGGGGTGGGTGTCGGGCGGTGGGGCGGCCGCGGGCGTCGCGGTCAGGAGTGGAAGGGCAGTCCCGCGTCGGCGGCCAGGTCGAGGTCGTCGGTGTCGTCCGGCGGCAGCAGGGTGGCGGTGCCGTCGGAGACCGGGACGACGCCCAGCTCCAGCAGTTCGCCCATCGCCGCGCCGCTCGCCATGTCGCGGACCTGGAGCTGGTAGCGGGCGGTGGTGCGGTAGGTGCCGCCGCCCTCGTCGCCGGTGCGCTGCAGGAAGCCGGAGTCCGCGAGGAAGGCGACCGCCTTGGCGACGATGCCGGTGGTGGAGCCGGCCAGGCGGCGGGAGTCCTTGGTGGCGCCGGTGGCGCTGCGCCGGGACCAGATCCGCCAGGCCGCCTCCAGGCCGGGGGCGTCGCTGGCCGGGTCGGTGTTCTCGCCCTGTTCCTCGGCACGCTGCTCCAGGCGCCGGCATGCCTGGCGGACGAAGGCGTCCACGCCGTTGACGGTGAGCCGCCCGATGTAGCCGTCGTCGGCGAGGTCCTCCGGCCGCGGGAAGGCGAGCGCGGCGACGGCGAGGTGGGCCAGGCCGTGCAGGAACCGGTCGGCGGTGTCGGAGGAGGCGCGACGGGCGTAGTCGCCCATCCGGACGGCGAAGACGGAGCCCTCGGCGGCGGTCACCGCCATGCCGGCGCGGGGGGAGACCTCCAGCACGACGAGGCCGAGCCCGGTGGCGACGGCGTCGGCGAGCCGGGCGAACGGCGGGTCCTCGCGGTAGCGGCGCAGCAGGTCGGCGTACTCCTGGTCGCGGGCGGGCTGCAGCTTGGGCTGGAGGCCGAAGGCGACGAGGCGGGCGGCGTCGGAGGTGTCCGCGGGCGACACGGCGGGCGTCACGGCGGCGGCCTGGGGGGCGGTCGCCGCGGTGTCGCTCCACTCGGCGGACTCGGTCACTGCTGGTGCTCCTCGGTGCGGTCGTACACGTGCGGGGGAAGGGCGGGGCGCGGGGCGGGCGGCCGGGCGGTCAGGCGGACTCGAGCCGGTCCGCCGCCATGCCCGCCGCGTCCAGCAGGGCGGTGCCCACGATGAGGTCGGCGCCGCCGAACTCGGGATCGTCGAGTTCGGTGCCGTCGTCCACCGCGAACAGCAGGCGCGGCTCGCCCTGCCGGTAGGCGGTGCCGACCGGCGGGCTGGCGGCGTGGATCGCGAGCAGGGCGACCAGGTAGGGCAGGTCGGGGTCCCGGCGCCGGGCGTCGTCGAGCAGACCGGACAGGCGGCGGGGCGCGTCGGGCTGCAGGTCGAGGAGTTCGGTGGCGGCGGCCAGCTGCTCCTCGCTGAACCGGCTGTCGTCCGGGGTGGCGATCAGGTCGGGCTCGGGCATCTCGGCGCCCAGGTGCTCGCGTTCGGCCGGCGGCGTGAGCAGCAGGTCGACCAGGTCGCCGAGGCGGACCGAGCCGGGGGTGCGCAGGCCGGTGCCGTGCGCGAAGAAGGCGTCGGTGACCCGGATCGACTGCTCGACCGGCAGGGGCAGGACGGGCGCGAGGAGCTGGCCGTACAGGTCGGTGCCGGCGGTGCGGGCGGGGGCGGCGAAGGCCTGGCGGTCCTGCTCGGCGCGGAACAGCGGGCCGGCCTCCAGCAGCCGGGACTGGAGCTGGGTGTGGCGGCGGATGCAGTCCTTGACGATGTCCACCAGCTCCGCGGCACGGCGCTTCTGGCCGGGGTCCTCGGACTCGTCGCGGGCCTTGCGTATGTTGGTGAGGATCGCGTTCTCGTGCCGGTAGCGGTCGGCGACGTGCTCCAGTGCCTCGGCGATCATGTCGGGCACGGTGTTGAGCCAGTCGACGGCGCGGACGTTGCGCCGGGTGGCCTCCAGGGCGCGGCGCAGCGTCTCCGAGTACTGGACGGTGCGGTAGCGGGCCTGTTCGGCGGCGAGCTGGGCGTCGGCGAGGCGGCCGCGGCTGATGAGCACCTCGAGCTTGACCTCGGCGGCGATCTGCGCGCTGGTGACGTCGGTGTCCAGGGCGCCGACCAGGACGTTGACGGCCTCGTCGGTGGTCCGCAGGTACACGCCGCCGCCGGGGCCGGGCACCTCCTCGATCAGCTTGAAGTCGTAGTCGCGGCGGACGTAGACGCCGTCGGCGGTGAAGGTGCCGTAGACCGCCCGGAAGCCGCGGTCCACGCTGCCGACGTTGATCAGGCTCTCCAGGACCCAGCGGGCCACCCGCTCGTGCTCGGCGGTGGGGCGGTGGGGGGCCTGGGCGGCGACGCGGGGGGTCAGGCGGGCGACGATCTGCTCGTGGTCGGCCCCGGTGTCGAAGTCCATGGTGAGGGTGACCAGGTCGATGGCGGCGAGCGCCACCTCGGCCATGCCGTAGACCGTGAACTCGCCCGAGAGGTTGGCCTTGCGCGCGTCCAGGTCGTGCAGCGGGGCGGTGCAGGCGAGCGCGCGCAGGCGTCTGGCCAGGCCCTCGTCGGCTGCCGGGCCCGCGGCGGGGCGCGGCAGCGCGGAACCGGGGCGCGGCGGTTCGACGGGGGTCGTCACGGGCGATGTCACGGTGCACAGAGTAGGTGCTCGGGGTGACACCGGTCGAAACGACGCGTATGCGACGGCCGTCACGGACGCGGCGCGGAGGGCGGGGTGATGCCCGCGAGCGCCGAGGTGACGGCGCGGGAGGCCTCCACGTCCAGGCGTGCGGTGGCGCCCGGCGTCCGGTGCCCGGCCTCGGCGGCGGCCAGACGCAGCAGCTCGGGCAGCAGGTCCACGCTGCGGCGCGCCAGCCAGGCGGTGCCCCGGGTCGCCATCCACCACGCCCCCGCGCCGCGCGGCGGCGGCGGGGACTGCGGCTCGGGCCCGGGCGGGGAGCCGGTGGCGAGGCCGGCGTCGGCCAGCAGGGCGTGGAACGCGCGGGCCAGTGTCCGGTGGCCGCGTTCGCCCGGGTGCAGCCGGTCCACGCTCCACATCGCCGGGTCGGTCGTCCACCTCCCGTCGGCGGCGTGCAGGTGCAGCGCGCCGTACCGCCCGGACAGGACGTGGACCACCTCGTTGACGCCCCGCTGGCGCCGGGCCAGCGGGGTCGCCAGGGCGCGCGGCAGCCGCAGCATCGCGCCCGGGTCGGGCAGGCAGGCGGTGAGCAGGACGGCCCGCCGGGCGGTGACGGCCGCGTAGACGGTGTCCAGACGGCGGGCCACGGCGTGGATGTCGAAGGAGCCGCGCAGGGTGTCGTTGACCCCCACGACGACGGAGACCAGGTCGGGGCGGAGTTCCAGGGCCACCGGCAGCTGCCGATCCGCCACGTCGCGGGTGAGCGCGCCGCTGACCGCCAGGTTGGCGAATTCCGCCCGGCCGCCGAGGGACTGGGCCAGCAGTGCGGCCCAGCCGCGGCGGCCCCGGCCGACCGGGTCGCCCACGCCCTCGGTGAGGGAGTCGCCGAGGGCCACGAAGCGCAGGGGCGCGGGGCCGCGGCGCGGCACGGACTTCTGCCCGGGCAGGTCCGGCAGCGCGGGCGGGCGCGGGTCGGAGGCCGACGGTGGGGACGGGGCGGGGAGCGACGGTGAGGACCGGTCGGAGGCCGACGGAGAGGACGGGTGGGCGGGCTGGGCGGTGGGCGGGCGGACGGTCGTGGACAGTTCCTCGTGGATGCTCATGGGGTCCTCACCCTCGGGGCGGCGTCGTGGGCGGAGAGGAAGCCGCGGACCGCGGCGTCCCAGCCGAAGCGTTCGGCCCGGGCGCGGGCGGCGGCCCGCCGGGTCCGCTCGGGGACCGCGAGCAGCCGGCGCACCCCGGCCGCGAAGGCCTCGCCGTCGTCGCGGGCGGTCGCGCCGGCCGGGCCGATCACCTCCGGCAGCGCGGAGGAGGCGCTGGCGACCACGGGGGTCCCGCACGCCATGGCCTCCAGGGCGGCGAGCCCGAAGGTCTCGGCGGGCCCGGGCGCGAGACACACGTCGGCGGCGGCCTGGAGCGCGGCCAGCCGGGCGCGGTCCTCGACGTGGCCGAGGAAGACGACGGGCAGCGCGTCCCGTTCGGCCCGCCGCCGCAGCCCTTCCCGCAGCGGTCCCTCGCCCGCGACGACGAGGACGGCGCGCTCACCCTGCCGCAGCAGGGCGTGCAGGGCCTCCAGCGCCGTGCCGGGACGTTTCTCCACCGACAGGCGGGAGCAGAGCACCAGCAGCCGCTCGTCCGCCCGGGCGTACCGGGCCCGTTCGGCGGGGTCGCGGAGCGCCGGACGGCGGTGCCGGAGGTCGACGCCGAGCGGCGCGCGGACCACGTTGCGGGCACCGGTCCGCAGGAACTCCCGCTCGGCGTACCCGGTCGTGCAGACGACGCGGGTGTAGGCCCGCGCGGTACGGATGTTGAGGCGGTCGGCGGCGCGGCGCGCGGCGCCCTCGGGCAGTCCCCAGGTGCGCAGCACGCCGTCGGCGCTCTCGTGCGCGACCATCACCGCGCGGACCCCCGCGCGGCGGGCCCACTCGCCGGTCCAGCGCAAGGTGGTCCGGTCGCTCACCTCCAGCCGGTCGGGGGCCAGTTCCCGCAGCAGGGCGGCCAGGCGCCGTCTGCCGGTGAGCACCCGGTAGCCGCCGGTGCCGGGCACCACGGGGGCGGGCAGGGTGATCACCCTGCCCTGCCCGGTCTCCCGGTCCCCGGCCTCGGCGCCCGGCACGACCAGGACCGGGCGGTGGCCCGCGGCCGCGTATCCGGCGCCGAGTTCGCGCAGGGCGGTGCGCAGTCCGCCGGAGGACGGGGAGACGAAGTTGGCGAGCCGCACGATGGTCAGCGGCCGGTCGGCGGGGAGGGCGGGGGTCACGCGGTCACCGCCGTCCTGGCACGCAGCACCTCGGCGTAGTGGGTGATCAGGCTGTCCCCCACCGCCTGCCAGGTGCGCCCCTCGACGGTGGCACGCGCCGCCGTCCCGTAGGCGGCCCGCCGTGCGGGCCGTGCGGCGAGCAGGCGGACCGCCTCGCGCAGGGCGTCCGCGTCGAGCGGCGGGACCAGCAGACCGGTCCGGCCCGGCTCCACCAGGTCCAGGGGCCCTCCGGCGGCGGGGGCGATCACCGGCAGGCCGCTGGCCATCGCCTCCTGGACGGTCTGGCAGAAGGTCTCGAACGGTCCCGTGTGGGCGAAGACGTCGAACGAGGCGAAGACCCTGGCGAGTTCGGCGCCGGTGAGGGCGCCGAGGAGGGTGGCGCCGGGCAGCGCGTCCGCCACCGAGGCGCGGCTGGGGCCGTCCCCGACCACCACCACCTTGACGCCGGGCAGGGCGCAGACGCCGGCGAGCAGTTCGACGTGCTTCTCGGGGGCGAGGCGGCCGACGTATCCGACGATCAGCTCGCCGTCCGGGGCGAGGCGACGGCGCAGGACCTGGTCGCGGCGGGCCGGGTGGAACCGGTCGGTGTCCACGCCTCGGGGCCACAGCCGCACCCGCGGGATTCCGTGCGCCTCGAGGTCCGCCTGGGCGGAGCGGGAGGGGGCGAGGGTGCGGTCGGCGGCGGTGTGGACGCGCCGTATGCGGCGCCAGGCCGTGCCGGAGCCCGCCCCGACGTAGGTGCGGGCGTAGCCGGCGAGGTCGGTCTGGTACACCGCGACGGCGGGTACGCCGAGGCGGGCGGCGGCGGCCATGCCGCGGACGCCGAGGACGAACGGGCCGGCCAGGTGCACGATGTCGGGGCGGTGCTCCTCCAGGGCCGCGGTGACCCGCCGGCTCGGGAGGGCGACGCGGACCTGCGGGTAGCCGGGGAGGGGGATCGACGGGACGCGGACGACGGGGCACGGGGCGAGGCGGTCGTCCTCCGCGTCCGCCGGGGCGGTCGCGGGAGCGACGACGAGGGGGGTGTGGCCGCGGGCGGCGAGGTGCCGGGCGGTCTGGTGGGCGCAGTGGGCCACGCCGTTCAGGTCGGGCGGGTACGACTCGGTGACGATGACGACACGCATGTCCGCGTTGTCGTCACCGTGGGCGTGGGGCGGTCGACGGGGACGTGTCCGGCCGCGGAACGTCCCGTGAGCGTTGTCCTTCGCCGCCGCCGGGGCGCCTCGTCCCGCCGTCCCGGCCGCGGGCGGCGGGAGCGCCGCCGGGCCGGGCCCCGGCGGACGGCGTCCTTCCCGCCCGGGCCCTTCCTCTTCCCGCGGGGCTCCGGGAGGGCTCCGTCCTCGCGGAGCGGGCCGTCACGGGCCCACGCGGGGCCCGTTCTCCCGTGCCGCGTTCCCGCGGCGCGACCGTGCACGGACGCGAACGGCTCGCCCCGCGCCCCGCCCCCGGGTGCGGGGTGCGGGGCGGGGTCAGGCGGCGGACTTGTCGGTGGCGATGCGGGTGCGGACGGCGAGCTGGACGTCGTCCTCCTCGGCGGGGTCGGCGGCGAGGCGGCGGAGGCGCTCGGCGACGCGGGCGTCACCCGTCTCGGCGTGCCGTGCGGCCAGTTCGCGCGTGCTCTCCTCGCAGTCCCACAGGCATTCGACCGCGAAGCCCGCGGCGAACGAGGGGTCGGTGGCGGCGAGGGCCCGCGCGGTCCGCCCGCGCAGGGAGGAGGAGGCCGTCTCGCGGTAGACGTGCCGCAGCACCGGCGCGGCGCAGGCGATGCCGAGGCGTCCGGCGCCGTCGACCAGGGTCCACAGGGTGGGCGCGTCCGGTCCCTCGGTCCGCACGGCGGTGCGCAGCGCGGCGAGCACCAGCGCGCCGTCCCGGGCGTCGCCGCGCAGGGCGAGCACCCGTCCGGCCGCCGCGCCGAGCGGGTCGGGCCGGTGGGACCAGGCGCGGGCCGCGTCGACGGCCCCGGCGGACCGCATCCGCTCGAAGGCGTCCACGGCGGCTTCCTGGACGGCGGCCGAGCCGTCGGCCACGGCGGCGTCGATCAGCTCCAGGGCCTGCGGGTCGCCGGTGTCGGCGAGGTGGCGCAGGGCGGCGCAGCGGGCGCCGTCGGGGCCGGACCCGGCGGCCTCCAGCAGTTCGGGACGGTCCTCGGGACCGGCCACGGCGAGCAGGCACCGGGCGGCGGGCGCGTGGAGCTGCGCACCCCGCTCGGCGCCCTGCTGGGCCCAGTCGAGGATGGCGCGCACGCCCCAGGAGGGCCGCGGGCCGGTGGAGTCGAGCTGGCGCTGCCAGCGGTCGAAGCAGGCGGCCTCGCGGGCCGCGCGGATCCGGTCGCGGACGGCGGGGCGCGGGTCGTCGGCCCACAGGCGCCAGGGCCGGGGCTCGAAGGCGTCGCGCACCATGGCGGCCAGTTCGGCGTCGCCCTCGGGGCCGGCGGGGAAGCGGGCCAGCACCGGCACGGCGAGGGCGCGCAGCCCGGCGTCGTCGTCGCGCAGGGCGAGCTCGTCGAGGGCCCAGGCCCAGTTCGTGCCCTGTGCCGCGTAGCGGCGCAGCAGCTCCAGGGCGTCCCGCCGGCCGTAGGAGGCGAGGTGACCGAGGACGGACAGGGCGAGCCCGGTGCGGTTCTCCTCGGGATCGAGGACGTCGTCGGGCCCCAGGAGGTGGGCCTCGACGGCCTCCAGGCCGCCGTCGAGGTCGAGGCAGAGCCGGGCGTAGTAGAGGGAGCGGTTCTCCAGCTGCCAGTCGTGGCGCGGATCGTGGAGCACGCACCGGTCGAGGGCCTCGAGCGCCTCGGCACGGGGGGCGGTGAGCGCGTGCAGGGTCCCGTCGCCTCGGCCCCGCTGAAGCAGGCCGAGCAGGGTGCCGCTGGGCGCTATGACCGGATCGAACATGGGAAACAGCCTCACATCAAGCGTCGACGCAACCGGGAGATCACTGCACCTGGCCGCGACAACACGTCCGGGCTCCCGCCGTTTTCTGCTCGTGGTAGACCATTTTCCTCTGCCTCTCGTCGGTGGTCCTTCCGGACCGGTCACGGTCCACGCGGTTCGGCAACTCCTGCCCAACCGTCGCGTCCGTGAATCACCGGGCCATCATGACTCGCCGGTTCGCCGCGTGGCGACCGGATTTCGGTGCGGCCGTCCGGATCGCTCCTTCGGATCTTCCCGGCGGGACGTCCGGCGTCGCCCGAGGTCAGCGCGGTGCGACCGGGCAAGTGTCAGGCGGAGCCGAAGAGTTCGAGCACCTCGGTCCGCCCGAACATGCGGGCGGTGTCGACGGCCGAGGGGGTTCCGGCCGCCGGGTCGGCACCGCCCTCCAGCAGCGCCCGGACGACCTCCGCCTCCCCCTTGAAGACGGCGCCCGCCAGCGGTGTCTGACCGCGGTCGTTGACCCGGTCCGCCTGCGCGCCGCGGGCCAGCAGGGCGCGCACCGTCCCGGCGTGGCCGTGGTAGGCGGCCAGCATGATCAGGCAGTCGCCCCGGTCGTTGGTGAGGTCCGCCGGGACGCCCGCGTCCAGGTAGGAGACGAGCGCCGCGGTCTCCCCCTTGCGCGCCATCTCGAAGATCCTGGTCGCGAGCTCCACGACCTCCGGATCGGGGGCTTCGGTCATCGCCGGGTCCGCCTCTCTCCTCGCGCGGCCGTCCGGTGCACCGCCGCCTGCCTGCTCGTCCGCCGGTCCGGTCCGCCGTCCGGCGCAGTCGGCCGGCGGGCGGTCGTCCGGACGACCGGACCACGCAGAGCCTACGGCGTCCGGGGAAACCGCCGGCCGAGGGCTCCCTCCGGGGGTGCGCACCGGAACACACGCTCCACCGTACGAGTGAATCGACGACACGCCGGACGCCACTGCCCGGCCCCCGCCCCGAAGACGGTGAGGATCGTCGGCGGCCGCGCGGGGCCGGGCGCGGCCCGTCCGTACGGCACGCGGCGGCCGGAACCCGGCAGGACGCCTCCACCATGCGGGGGAAATCAGCGGTAAATCACTCAGTTGCACCTTTTGTCGTATGGATACATGCTGTGATCCTGGAACAACTCGTGGTGACTGTCCCCACCCGAACACCAGGAGAACCTCATGATCCTCTCCATCTCCGGCGTCGTGCTCTTCGGCATCATCGTCTTCCTGTTCTTCAGGAAGGACGGCCTCAAGGCCTCGCACGCCGTCGTCTCGGTCCTGTTCGGCTTCTACCTCTCCAGCACGGCGATCGCGCCGAGCATCAAGGCCGGCGGCGAGAGCCTCGCGAGCCTGCTGGGCGGGCTGAAGTTCTGATCCCGCACGTGACCCCGCGCGTGAAGCCGGACGTGACCCCGGGCGGGTCCGCCCCCGCCCTCCATCCCGCAACCACCCCTCGGCACGGAAACCAGGAGACCTCAGTGGCCCGGCGTCCCCTCCCCCGCATCCTGCGCACCGGCGGCGAGCACCTCGCCCGCGGCCGGGAGCTGGCCCGGACGGCGGGCGCCGGCGCCACGGACGTCCTCCATCCGGTGATCACGGTGGCCCGCGGGCTGGGCCGCCTGACCGTCGTGTCCCGGCGGAGGTGGACGGACACCCCCAAGGACCGGCGCGGACCGCTGCTGTTCCTGGGGGCGTCGGTGCTCCTGGCGGTCGTCCTGACGCCCTACGGCGCCCTGCTGGCCGCCGCCGCGCTGATGGCGGCGGCCGCGTGGAGGGGCCGGGACCGGGCGGGGCGGCCGGCGGGAGCCCCCGACGACGAGCAGGCCCAGCGCCTGAGGTCGTTCTACGAGGCCCTGGTCCCCCACTTCTCCGTCACCGAGGACCCCGTTCCCCTCTACTCGCACGGCGGGGACTGGCAGGAGCCCTTCGAGGCCCACGAGTTCGACGGCGCCGGCCGGGTCGCCCGGCTGGTGCTGCGTTATCCCGCCTACTTCGCCGACGGGGAGGCCGAGGCCCGCGTCCGGGTCGAGCAGACGCTGCTCGCCAAGGCCGGGCGGGGCCGCGAGTACCGGTTCGTCTGGGAGGAGGAGGCGAACCGGCTCACCCTGGAGGTGCTGCCGCCGCTGCCCACGGACATCGCGGCGCAGGCCTTCGACACCGCGCCGGGCGAGACCGTCCTCGGCGTCACCGACCCGCCCGAGGTCTCGTGCGCACTCGCGCCGGACGCCGGCGAGCGGGGCGGGGAGGTCCGCCCGGTCGTGTGGCGCACCGGCTCCCGGTCCACCGAGCCGCACCTGCTGGCGCTGGGCTCCCCCGGCAGCGGCACGTCGACGCTGCTGCGGTGCCTCGTCCTGCAGGCACTGCGCCACGGCGACGTGCTGATCGTGGACGGGGGCGCCGCCGGGGAGTACGCCTGCCTCGTCGGGCGCAGCGGCGTGGTGGCGGTGGAGTGCTCCCCCGCGGGCGCGCGCGCCTCGCTGGAGTGGGCGGTGCGCGAGACGGAACGCCGGCTGATCGCCGCCAGCCGGGCGAGGCAGTCCGGCATCCCGGTCCCGGAGGACGCGCGGCGGCCCCTGTGGATCGTGGTGGACCGCCCGGCCGCGCTGGGCCACCTGGCGGCGGCCGAGGGCGGCGGCGACCCGCAGGCGCTGCTCCAGGTGCCGCTGCGGCACGGCCGGGCGGCAGGCGTGACGGTGGTCGTCGCCGAGCACCTGGAGAACGCGGACGCCCTGGGCGAGGCGGTGCGGCAGCACACGCGGGCGCGGGTTCTGCTGGGGCCGTCCTCGGTGCCGCAGCTCGCGGCGGTGCTGGGCACGGCGCCCCGCACCACCCCGCCGTCGCTGGTGCCCGCCGGCCGGGGGTACGTGCGGCTGGGAGCGGGCCCGGTGCTGCGGGTGCAGGTTCCGGCGACGCCGGACCCGTACGACGAGACCGCCGCGGAGGGGCAGCGCGAGGCGGTGCGGGAACTGCTGCCGCCCCGGACGGCGGGGACGGCGGCGTCCGCCGGCGAAGCGGGCACCGTGAACGAGGTGGCGGAGCCCCCGGAGGTGGCGGGGGTGCCGGCGGTCGACATCGTGAAGGACCCCAGGTCCCTGGACGAGCCGGGTCTTCCCGCCGGGACGGAGGCTGAGCCCCCCGAGCACGCCGAGCCCTCCCGGGCCGAGCTGTAGACGACCGGGCGGCAGCGACAGCGACAGCAACAGCGGCGGGGAAGGGCCGGGGCTCCCGTCAGGCCACGAACGCGCGGGTGGGTTCCGCGCCCAGCGGCGCCCCGGTCTCGACCAGGCGGACGGCGCGGGCCAGCCGGGAGGCCGCCTCCTCCGCGAGCGCGCCGCCCACCGTGAACGGCAGCCGGACGTAGCCCTCGAAGGCCCCGTCGACCCCGAAGCGGGGCCCGGAGGCCACCCGGACGCCCACCCGCTCCCCGGCGACGGCGATCCGCGAGCCGGAGAGCCCGCCCGCCCGGACCCAGAGGGTGAGCCCTCCGGCCGGCACCGTGAACTCCCAGGACGGCAGTTCCCGCCGGACCGCCGCGACCAGCGCGTCCCGGTTCTCGCGGGCCTGGGCGCGCCGCCAGGCGACGGCGTCCTCCCACTCCCCGGTGTCCATCAGCCAGGCCACCGCGAGCTGTTCCAGCACCGGGGTGCCGAGGTCGGCGTAGGCGCGGGCGGCGACCAGCGACCGGATGATCTCGGGCGCCGCCCGGACCCAGCCGATCCTCATCCCGGCCCAGAACGCCTTGCTGGCGGACCCCACCGTGATCACCGAGGAGCCGGCCGGGTCGAAGGCGCACATCGGCCGCGGCAGCTCCACGTCCTCGTCGAGTCGCAGTTCCCGCATGGTCTCGTCGGCGACCACGACCGTCCCCGCCGCCCGGGCGGCGTCGACCAGCAGCCGCCTGCGCTCCTCGTCGGCGAGCGCGCCCGTCGGGTTGTGGAAGTCCGCGACCACGTAGGCCAGGCGCGGCGCGGACTCGCGCAGCACCTGGCGCCAGCGCTCCATCTCCCAGCCCGAGGTCCCCTCCCCCATGGCGACCGGCACCAGTCGTGCGCCCGCCTCGCGGATCAGCTGGAGGATGTTGGCGTAGCTGGGCGACTCGACGGCGACCCGTTCGCCGCGTCCGGCGAAGAGGTGGCAGATGGCGTCGATGGCTCCCATGGCCCCCGTGGTCACCATGATCTGCTCCGGCATGGTGGGCACGCCGAGCTCGGTGTACCGGCGGGCGAGGGTGGCGCGCAGCGCGGGCAGTCCGGCCGGGTAGTCGCCGTGGGTGGTGGCGTACGGCGGCAGGTCGCCGAGGGCGCCCTGGACGGCTCGGGTCACCCACGGCTCGGGAGCGTTCAGCGCGGCGGTGCCCAGGTCGATGAGGGTTCCGAGGGACTCCGGCGGCAGCGGCTCCAGGCCGCGGGCGGGCAGCGGATTGCCGGGCGGGACGGCGGTCCAGCTGCCGGCGCCGCGCCGTGACTCCAGGAAGCCCTCGGCGCGCAGGGCCTCGTAGGCGGCGGCGACGGTGGTGCGGCTGACCGAGAGCGCCGAGGCGAGTTCCCGCTCCGCCGGCAGCCGGGCGGCGACCGGGACCCGGCCCTCGAGCACCAGCAGCCGGATGCCGTCGGCGAGGACCCGGTAGGCGGGCAGACGGCGGTCCCCGGGCCGGGGCGGCCGCTGCTGCTGCGCGGCGAGCTGCCGGGCCAGTTGGGCGGCTCCCACCACCGAGGTCCACCGTTGCATGCGTCCAGTCCACCTTCCCCGAATTGGCCCTGTCGAGCCGCGGGCCACACGCCACAGAGTGGCACGCACCGGTCCACGATCACCACAGGGGGTTCCTCTTGCCCGTCCGACGCCTCGTCCAGCTCTACGTCGGCCTCACGCTCTACGGGGCCAGTTGCGCGCTGCTGCTGCGCGCGGAACTCGGCCTCGAACCCTGGGGGGTCCTCAACCAGGGCGTGTCCGAACTGACCGGCCTGACCGTCGGCACCGTCTCCGTCCTGGTCGGCGCCCTGGTCCTGCTGCTCTGGATCCCCCTGCGGCAGCGCCCCGGTCTGGGCACCGTCTCCAACGTCTTCGTGGTGGGCCTCACCATGGACGCCACCCTCGCCCTCGTCCCCCCGGCCGACGGGCTCCCGGCCCGCTGGCTCCTGCTGCTCGCCGGTCTCGTCCTCAACGGGATCGCCTCCGGCCTCTACATATCCGCCGGCTTCGGCCCGGGTCCGCGGGACGGCCTGATGACGGGTCTGCACCGCCGCACGGGCCGCTCCCTGCGCCTGATGCGCACCGCCGTCGAGCTCTCCGTCGTGGCGACCGGCTTCCTGCTGGGCGGCACCGTCGGCGCGGGCACGCTGCTGTACGCGCTGGCCATCGGCCCCCTGGTCCAGTTCTTCCTCCGCCTCTTCGCCCCCGCCCTCGCCCTCACCCCCGCCTCCGCCCCGGATCCCGTCCCTGCCGCCGCCCCCACGGAGGCCCTCGTCGCGGACGTCTCCCCGGCGGACGCCTCCACCGCGGACGCCTCCACCGCGGACGCCTCCACCGCGGGCGCCTCCACCGCGGACTCCCCCTCCCTCGCGGGCCCGGACCCCACGCGTGGGCCCGCCCCCGCGGTCCGCACCGCGGATCCGGCGCCGTCCGCGGGACAGGCCCGGGCCCCCGAGGGCCCGCTCCCGGCCCGGGCCCCGCGGGACGCGATACTGCGTCCGTGACCACGACCCGCATCCGCCACCCGTACCTGGACCACCCCGGCCCGATCGCCTTCGCGCACCGGGGCGGGGACGCCGACGGGCTGGAGAACACCGCCGCCCAGTTCCGGCGCGCCGCCGACGCCGGCTACCGGTACATGGAGACCGACGTCCACGTCACCGCCGACGGCGTGCTGGTCGCCTTCCACGACGACACCCTGGACCGGGTGACCGACGGCACCGGCCGCATCGCCGAGCTGCCGTGGAGCGAGGTGCGGCAGGCACGGGTGGCCGGCCGGGAGCCGGTGCCGCTCTTCGCCGAACTGCTGGAGGCCTTCCCCGGCGTCCGCTGGAACGTGGACGTCAAGGAGGAGGGGGCCCTGCTCCCGCTGCTGGAACTGCTGGGGACCACGGCCTCCTGGGACCGGGTGTGCCTGGGGTCGTTCTCGGAGTCCCGGGTGGCGCGCGCCCGGCGGCTGGCCGGGCCCCGGCTGGCCACCTCGCTGGGCACCGCCGGGGTCCTGGGCCTGCGGCTGCGTTCCTGGGGCCTGCCCGTGGGCCCGCGCAGGTCCGCGCTGGCCGCCCAGGTCCCGGTGAGCCAGACCGGCGTCCCGGTGGTGGACCGCCGCTTCGTCCGGGCCGCGCACGCCCGCGGCCTGCAGGTACACGTCTGGACGATCAACGATTCCGTAGAAATGCACAGGCTCCTCGACCTGGGCGTGGATGGCATCATGACCGATCACATCGACACGCTGCGCGCGGTGATGGAGGACCGGGGCGTCTGGGCCTGACCACGCGCGGCTCCCATCGGCGCGAAGCGAGGATCGGGTGGGCGGCATCACGGTGCGGACGGACGGGGCCGGAACGGCCGGCGGACGTCGGCGCGAGCAGCGCGGCTGGTACTTCTACGACTGGGCCTGCTCGGTCTACTCGACGAGCGTGCTCACCGTCTTCCTCGGTCCCTACCTGACCTCGGTCGCCAAGGCCGCGGCCGACGAGGAGGGGCTGGTCCACCCGCTCGGGATACCCCTGAGCGCGGGCTCCTTCTTCGCCTACACGGTGTCCCTGTCGGTGGTCGTCGCGGTGCTGGTGATGCCGCTGGTCAGCGCCGTCGCGGACCGCACCGGACGGAAGAAGCCGCTGCTCGGGCTCTTCGCCTACCTCGGCGCAGCCGCCACCACCGGCATGTTCTTCCTGGACGGCGACCGCTACCTGCTGGGCGGCGCCCTGCTGATCGTCGCCAACGCCTCGCAGTCGGTGGCGGCCATGCTCTCCAACGCCTTCCTGCCTCAGATATCCACGCCCGAGGAACGCGACGCGGTCTCGTCCAAGGGCTGGGCGTTCGGGTACGCGGCGGGTGCGCTGATGCTCGTCCTGAACCTGGTGCTCTACACGATGCACGACTCCTTCGGCCTGACCGAGTCGACCGCGGTCCGCGTCTGCCTGGCCTCGGCGGGCGTCTGGTGGGGGGTGTTCGCCCTGGTTCCGCTGCGCCGCCTGCGCGACCGCCGGACCCCGGACGCCGGGTCCTCCGCCTCCACCCCGCGCCGCCTCCTCGAAACGCTGCGCGACATGCGCCGCCACCCGCTGACCCTGGCGTTCCTGCTGGCCTACCTGGTCTACAACGACGGCATCCAGACGGTGATCTCGCAGGCGGCGATCTTCGGCTCCGAGGAACTGGGGCTGGAGCAGTCCACCCTCATCACGGCGGTGCTGCTGGTGCAGGTGCTGGCCGTGGCCGGGGCGCTGGCCCTGGGCCGGATCGCCCGCAGGCACGGCGCCAAGCGCACCGTCCTCGGTTCGCTGGCCGCCTGGACCCTGGTGGTGGCCACCGCCTACTTCATGCCCTCCGGCGACACGGCCTGGTTCTTCGCCCTCGCGGCGGGCATCGGCCTGGTCATGGGCGGCAGCCAGGCGCTCTCGCGTTCGCTCTTCTCGCACCTGGTCCCGCCGGGCAAGGAGGCCGAGTACTTCGCCGCCTACGAGATCAGCGACCGGGGCACGAGCTGGCTCGGGCCCCTGGTCTTCGGACTGACGTACCAGCTCACCGGCAGCTACCGGGACGCCATCATCTCCCTGGTGATCTTCTTCGCGCTCGGATTCGTGCTCCTGGCCCGGATTCCTGTGCGGCGTGCCGTCGCCGAGGCGGGGAACACGGTTCCGGAGAAGCTCTGATGCTTTTGGACCCGGAGACGGCGGGGCGGTAGTGTACGCGTTTGGCCTGCCAGGCGTACCGTTACTGCGCGACAAAGGCGCCGCGACGTCGAGTGACATCTCCCGGCAGATGTGACAAACCGGGCGATGGTGGGTACAACAAGGGGCGGCTACGACGGCGACGCATTGGCGTGGAACGGGAATCTTTACCGCCGACCGGACGTTGAGCCGGATGACGACGACAGCGACACCTGTCCTGTGGGCGACAAGCCCGGGAGGCACGATTCATGAGTGAGCGAGCTCTTCGCGGCACGCGCCTCGTGGTGACCAGCTACGAGACCGACCGCGGCATCGACCTGGCCCCGCGCCAGGCGGTGGAGTACGCATGCGAGAAGGGGCACCGCTTCGAGATGCCCTTCTCGGTCGAGGCGGAGATCCCGCCGGAGTGGGAGTGCAAGGTCTGCGGGGCCCAGGCACTCCTGGTGGACGGCGACGGACCGGAGGAGAAGAAGGCGAAGCCGGCCCGTACGCACTGGGACATGCTCATGGAGCGCCGCACGCGTGAGGAACTCGAGGAAGTCCTCGAGGAGCGTCTCGCGGTGCTGCGGTCCGGGGCGATGAACATCGCCGTTCATCCTCGCGACACGCGACGCAAGTCGGCGTAGCTCCCCTTCGAGCGACGCACCCCGCGCACACGGCCGCGGGCGCCGTACGTGTTCCCACGTGCGGCGCCCGCGGCCG
>NZ_LWCC02000005.1:4045457-4085102 GCF_001642695.1 Streptomyces chilikensis | reverse complement strand
CGAGCAGCAGCAGCCCCGCCACGTCGGTGATCATGCCGGGCACGATCAGCAGGATGCCGCCCAGCATGGTGAGCCCGTTGCCCTCGGTGACCGCGGCGTCCCGGCCGTCCGGCTCCTGCCCGGCCCGCCGGCCGCGCATCGCCGCGTCCAGCGAGCGGAAGGCGCGCCGCCCGGCCCGCTTGACCACCGCGGCGCCCAGCAGCACGCCGGCGGTGAGCAGCAGGAGGACGGCGAGGGCGCCCGCGGCCTCCGCGACCAGCGTCAGCAGCCAGATCTCGAGCACCAGCCACGCGGCCACGCCGAGCGGCACCGCGGTGCGCGCCCGCGACCGGGGCTGCCGGGCCGGGCGCGTGGAGGAGTCGGAGGAGCCGGAGGGGGGTGCGGGCGGGAAGGAGCGCTGAGGGCCGGTCGTCATGCCTCCAGTGTGCCTGGTGGCCCCGTTCAGCCGCGCCGGGGCCGCCCGATGATCCGCCCGGCCCGCTCCCCCACGCCCCAGGCGGTGACCCGCCAGAGCGCCTCGACCAGGATGTCCCGGCTCATCTTGGAGTCGCCGTGCTCCCGCTCCACGAAGGTGATCGGCACCTCGACCACGTGGTAGCCGGCCTTCACCGCGCGCCGGGCCAGGTCGACCTGGAAGCAGTACCCCTGGGAGGCGACGTCGGCGAGCCCGAGCCCCTCCAGGGTGGCACGGCGGAAGGCGCGGAACCCGCCGGTGACGTCGCGGATGGGGACGTCGAGCAGGACCCGGGAGTAGAGGCTGCCGCCGCGGGAGATGAACTCGCGCGAGCGGGGCCAGTTGACGACCCGTCCTCCGGGCACCCACCGGGATCCGAGGACGAGGTCGGCGCCCTTGAGCGCGGTGAGCAGCCGGGGCAGTTCCTCGGGCTGGTGGGAACCGTCGGCGTCCATCTCGACCAGGACGTCGAAGCCGTGCTCCATGCCCCAGCGGAACCCGGCCAGGTAGGCGGCGCCCAGTCCTTCCTTGCCCTTGCGGTGCAGGACCTGGACCCGGTCGTCCTCCACCGCCAGTTCGTCGGCGATCTTGCCGGTCCCGTCCGGGCTGTTGTCGTCGGCGACGAGGACGTGCGCCTCGGGGACGGCGGCCCGGACGCGTCGGACGATGGGCGCGACGTTGTCGGCCTCGTTGTAGGTCGGGATGATCACCAAGGTCTTGCCGAGCGGGCCGAACCGTCTCTCCTGGCCACCCGCGGCGGGAGCGCCGACGCCGTCCTCGTTCACTGCTGCCCTTTCGTCTCCGCGCCGTCGACCGCGCGGAGGCGGGCGCCGTGCGCAGTCAAGTCCCTACGCAGGGGACCACCTTAGTGGGCGGCCCCGGAGCGGACACGACGACGCGACGACACCGGCGCGGGCGGGGCCTGCGGGGACGGACGTCGCCGAGGACCTCCGGGGAGCGGGACGCCGGCAGGCGCCGGGCGGGGGCCGCCGCCCTTCGGGCCGGCCCGGGATCCACCGGCTGCGGATCCGTCGAAGGCCGTTGTCTGTTGAGCGCCGGCACCCCGCCGTGGTCTCACCTGCCGACCGGCCGCGGCCTCCCCCGGGGCGTCACGGCCGCTGGACCTGGCACAGCGGGCCGGTGCGCCGCCCCGGCGCACCGGCCCGACCCAGCGGCGGCGCCACGAGTGCGCGGAGGCTTCCGGTCGGGCGTCCGTTGGTGGACCCGACCGAACCTACCCGCCGTCCGCCACGCCGTGTCAAACCGGGCCGCGGGCGGGCGGGCGGCGCCGGGGAACGTTCCTTCCCGCAGCGGGCAGGGGCACGGCGGGAGGGCGCCGGGCGTCCGGGGCGGACGCCCGGCGCCGGAGCTCACCCGCCCGGCCGCACGAAGACCGTCTCGCCCCCCACCACGGTGCGCAGGCAGACCGGCAGGCCGGTGCCGGGCGTGAGGTCGGGCAGGCCCGGGGTTCCGGAGCGCGGGTCGGTGGACCAGCGGGCCACCCGGTCGTCGGGGGCCTGCACGATCAGCTCCCCGGTGCGCCAGACCGCGTAGTCGGCGGGGGCGCCCGGCACCAGCACACCGGCGTCGTCCCGGCCGATCGCACGCCAGCCGCCGCGGGTGTGGGCCGTGAAGGCGGCGCGGACCGAGACGCGGTGGCCGGGCGTGCGGTGGAACGCGGCGGCGCGGACGGTGCCCCACGGGTCGAGCGGGGTGACCGGGCTGTCGGAGCCGAAGGCGAGGGGCACGCCCGCGCGCAGCATGGCGGCGAACGGGTTGAGGGTGCGGGCCCGCTCGACGCCGAGGCGCTGGGCGTACATGCCGTCGTCGCCGCCCCAGAAGGCGTCGAAGGCGGGCTGCACGGAGGCGGTGAGGCCGAGTTCGGCGAAGGCGGCGATCGTCGCCCCCGTCATCATCTCGGCGTGCTCGACGCGGTGCCGGGCGGCGCGGATCCGGGCGAGGCCGACCTTCTCCGCCGCGGCCCGGACGCCTTCGACCACGGCCGTGACGGCGGCGTCGCCGATGGCGTGGAAGCCCGCCTGGAGTCCCGCCTCGGTGCAGGCGGCCACGTGGGCGGCCACCGCGGCGGCGTCCAGGTAGGGCGTGCCGCTGTGACCGGCGTCGGCGTAGGACTCGTGGAGGCAGGCGGTGTGCGAGCCGAGGGATCCGTCGGCGAAGAGGTCGCCGGCCGCGCCGAGGGCGCCGAGTTCGCGGGCCTTGTCGACGTCCTGCTCCGCCCAGTAGCCGACGACGCGCGGGCCGGGCTCCTCGGCGGCGAGGCGCAGCAGGCCGGTGAAGTCCTCCTCGGAGGAGATGTGCGGGCCGCCGCACTCGTGGAGGGTGCCGATGCCGACGGAGGCGGCGTGGGCCAGGGCGGCGCGCTGGGCCTCGGCGCGCTGGGCGGGGGTGACGGCGCCGAAGGCGGCGGCGCGGACGGCGTGGTGGGCGTCGCCGGTGAGCGGGAGGTCCGCCGCGAAGCCGGTCATGGCGGTGACGCCGGGGACCATGTCGAGCAGCCCGGTGGTCACCACGGCGGAGTGGACGTCCACCCGGGAGAGGTACAGGGGGCGGCCGCCGGTCGCCTCGTCCAGTTCGGCGCGGGCCGGCGGGCGGCCGCCGGGCCAGCGGGCGGCGTCCCAGCCGTGGCCGAGCAGCACCCGGTCGGCGGGGCGGGCGGCGGCGAAGCCGCGGATCGCGTCCAGGGCCGCCTCCAGGGAGGGGGCGCCGGAGAGGTCGAGGCCGGTGAGGGCGAGACCGGTGCTGGTGGTGTGGACGTGGGCGTCGGTGAAGGCCGGGGTGACCAGGGCGCCTTCCAGGTCGACGACCTCGTCGACCCCTTCCGCGAAGGCGTCGGCGGCGCCCTCGGAGCCGACCCAGGCGACGTGGCCGCGTTCGACGACCATGGCGGTGGCGAAGGGGTCGGCGGGGCTGTGGACCTCACCGCCGCGCAGCAGGACGGTGCGGGAGGTCGGGGCGGTGCCATTGCTCATGGGGAACAGTGTCCCGCCCCGCCGGGGCGGGCGGCGCGCGGGGGTGGGGCGGCCCGGACGGGTCAGAGGCGGGGCGGGCGGCTCTCGTAGGGCGTGGAGAGCACCACGGTGGTGCGGGTGGAGACGCCGGCCAGGGCGCGTACCCGGGCGAGCAGTTCCTCCAGCTCGTGCGGGGTGGAGACGCGCACCTTGAGGATGTAGTTCTCGTCACCGGCCACGCTGTGGCAGGCCTCGATCTCCGGAACGCCGGCCAGCCGGTCGGCGATGTCGTCGGGTGCGCTGGGGTCGAAGGGCTTGACCGAGATGAACGCGGTCAGCGGCAGCCCCACCGCCTCGGCGTCGACGACCGCCGCGTAGCCGCGGATGACGCCGCGTTGTTCCAGCCGGCGCACCCGCTGGTGCACGGCCGACGTGGACAGGCCCGTGGCCTTGCCCAGGTCCGTGTAGCTCATCCGCCCGTCCTCGACGAGCAGCCGCACGATCTGTCGGTCCAGCTCCTCCATGCGCAAAAGCTACAGGGCTCGCGATCAGCCGGCACGGACGCGTCCCGTCCACCCGGCCGGCCGAGGCGGCCGGGTGGGCGGTGTGAGGCCTTTGTGCATGACTATGTGACGAAGGACACACTTCCCGGCCGACCTCCATGATGTTCACGTGATTACCCGCCCGGGGTGCAGGGAAATGCTTGCTGTGGTCGAGGCCGCAGAGCCTTACGGCCCAGCCCGAGGGGGAGTACCCGATGCACAGTCTTCAGCGCCCTGGCCGTTCCGCGTCCAGGAGGCCCCAGGTCGTCGAACCCGAGCCGGAGGGCGTCGAACCGGACGCCGCGGACGAGGAGTTCGACGCCTACGACACCTTCGAGATGTACCGGGTGGTCTGCCCGGACTGCGCGCAGCCCATCGCCCTCCTGGCGGACGAGGACGTCCTGCCGGAGCACGCGCTGTGCGCCTCGCCGTGGAACCCGTTCGGCCTGACGGTGTGCCCCGGCACCGGCCGGGCGGCCGCGGAGGCCGAGCCCGCGGACGCGGGGACGGATCCGCAGGAGCAGGAGACCGGCCTGCTGCTCACGCTGCCCGCCGGCCTGGACTGGCGGACGCAGCCCTTCTCGCACGTCGGCGGTCCGGGATCGCGCCCCATGCGCGCGCCGATGACCCGGCGCCACATGGGCCGCGCGGCCTGACCCGGCGCCCGAACTGATGCGCTGACGCCCGGCGGGGTGACGCGTCACCGCCCCGGGCGTTCTCCCGGTATGACCGCAACCTCTTCGGCCACGGCCAGGCGGCGACGCGTGTTCGCCCCGGGCCCGGCGGAGGCGCCGGCGGCCCCGGGGCCCGCGTCCGAGGATCCGCCCATCTACCGCGAGCTGATGCGCAGCTGGGAGGAGGGAGGGCGGACCCTTCCGGGCCGTCACGACCCGGAGTGGACCCGTCTGGCCACCCCGCCGGGCCGGCGCGGGCCCGTCAGCGGGACTCGGGGCCCAGCAGGTGACGGGCGATGACCATCCGCTGGATCTGGTTGGTGCCCTCGACGATCTGCAGCACCTTGGCCTCCCGCATGTGGCGCTCCACCGGGAAGTCCGCGGTGTAGCCGTAGCCGCCGAGGACCTGGACGGCGTCGGTGGTGACCTTCATGGCGGCGTCGGTGCAGAACAGCTTCGCCATGGCCGCCTGCCGGGAGAACGGCCGCCCGGCGTCCCGCAGCCGCGCCGCGGCCAGGTAGAGGGAACGGCCCGCCTCGACCTGGGTCGCCATGTCGGCGAGCAGGAAGCGCAGTCCCTGGAAGTCGCCGATCGGGCGGCCGAACTGGCGCCGTTCGCCGGCGTAGGCGGTGGCGGCGTCCAGCGCCGCCTGGGCCACTCCGATCGCGCAGGCGGCGATGCCGAGCCGGCCGGAGTCGAGGGCGGCGAGGGCGATGGCGAAGCCCTGGCCCTCCTCCCCGATCCGGCGGTCGTCGCCGAGCCGGACGCCGTCGAAGTGGACCTGGGCGGTGGGCGAGCCCTTCATGCCCATCTTCTTCTCGGGCGCGGCCGCGCCCAGGCCGGGCGCGTCGCCCGGGACCAGGAAGGCGGTGATCCCGCGGGGGCCCTCGCCGCCGGTGCGGGCCATCAGCGTGTAGAAGTCGGCGACGCCGCCGTGGGTGATCCACGCCTTGGTGCCCTCGACCACCCAGTCGCCGTCGGCGCCCTCGCGGACGGCGCGGGTGCGCAGCGAGGCGGCGTCGGATCCGGAGGCGGGCTCGGAGAGGCAGTAGGCGCCCAGCAGGCCGCCGCCGAGCATGGCGGGCAGGTGCTCCAGCCGCTGCTGCTTGGTGCCGAAGTGGGCCAGCGCGTGGCAGGAGAGCGTGTGCACGCTCACTCCGAGGCCGACGGTGAGCCGGGCCGCGGCCAGCTCCTCCAGGACCTGGAGGTAGACCTCGTAGGGCTGCTCGCCGCCTCCGTACTCCGCGGAGTAGGGCAGCCCGAGCAGTCCGGAGGCGGAGAGCAGGGTGAACAGTTCCCGGGGGAACGTCCCCGTGTCCTCCTCGTCGGCCGCCTTGGGGGCGATCTCGCGCTGGGCGATCTCGCGGACCAGGGCCAGCAGGTCCCGGGCCTCCTCGGTGGGCAGCGCGCGGTCGACCGGCTGCGGGGCACCGTGATCGGTCATGGCGGTGTTCTCCTCCCTGTACGGGCGCAGGGCGGGCGACCGTGTGGATGACACGGGTCCCGCCGGCTCACGGGCAGGGCCGACGCCCTCCCGGGTCACGGAAGAAAACGGCAGGTCGGCGGCTGCGCGCTGTGAGTATGCCCGGTCGCCGCCGCCGCGTCACCGGTTAACGGTCGCTTACTTGTAACGGATGGGAAACATGTCCCCGGACGGCGGGAGGACCGCGGCGGGAGGCGCGGGGAAAGCAGTGGAGCCCGGCCGGTGGCCGGGCTCCGCTGCCGCTGTTCCCGCGGGTCGTTTCCGCCGCTGTCCTCGTACCGGGTCAGACCAGGCCGAGCTGGGTGACCAGCATGGCCATCACGGCGACCAGGACCCAGCCGGCGATGTGCTCGACGAGGTCGTTGTCGTCGTCGTCCTTCGGGCCGCCGGTGAGGGTGCGGGTCAGGGTGGCAGTCGCTGCGCTCATGGTCTCTCGCTCGGGTCGCGTGCGGTGGTTCCCCCCGGGAGCCGGCCGTGCGGCCGGACCCGTCCCTCCACCATGCCATCGCCCCGGCCCCTCGGGGCGGAGAGCTTCGTCACAGAACCGCAGGTCAGCGGATTCCCACCGCCTCCAGCGCCTTGCGCTGCGCGGGCGTGGGGACGGCCGGGAAGTACAGGTAGCAGACGCCGCCCGTGCCGGAGACCACACGCCCGCTCGCGTTGTACCGCTTGGTACGGAGCCAGATGTTCTCGAATTCACGGCGCTTGTAGACGCGGCGGACCGCCTCGTTGCTCGGTGAGGCCGGGTCGTTGGCGATGACGTCGCCGTCGGCGGTGAAGCCGATCACCGTCATCAGGTGGCCCGCGGTGCCGTATCCGGCGCCGGTGAGCTCGGCCGCCAGGAAGGACTGGGACGTGATGGCGGGGATGCCGGCCGCGATCAGCCGCTCCAGGTCGGCGAGCGACTCCAGCCGGGTCACCACGCCCTGCAGGCCGGGGTAGGTGGCGGCGTAGGCGGCGTTGAAGGGCCAGTTGCCGCAGCCCTGGTACTGGTGGTCGTAGGTGAAGCGGGCCGCGTGGCAGACCTGCGGGTCGGCGAACTCGGGGTTCACCCAGGCGAGTTGTTCGGCGGTGGGCTTCCGGCCCCAGTACTCGATGATCATCTGCGAGGAGGTGGGGCTGCACCAGGCCTCGCCGCCGTTGTCGTACTCGGGGTACTGGCCGATGTGGGTGTTCTGCGAGTAGCGCGGCACCGGCAGCTCACGGGCCACGCGCGGCGCGGAGGCGGGGACGGTGAAGCGGTCCGGGACGTCGGAGCCCATCGCGCCGAGCCGCCACACGGTGGGCGTGGCCGTCGAGCCGGGGCGGCGGTGGAGGATGAGGCGCAGGCGGTAGGAGACCAGACGCAGCCCGGTGGAGGCGTCGTCGACCGAGAGGGTGTCGGTCCAGACGGTGCTCCTGCCGTCGGTCTGGTCGTCCACCGAGGTGCGGCGGACGTCCTGGTCGCCGGCGGCCCAGCGGCCCATCACGTACCAGGGGGTGTCGGTTCCGTCGTTGTACCTGCCCCGGAGCTCCACCTGGATCCAGGTGCCCTCCGGGGTGTCGGCGTTCCAGCTGGGGATGACCTCGGTCGCGGGGACCTCGAGGCGGTGCGACGGGGAGGTCCAGGTGGCGTATTCCCAGGAGGCGGTGGTCCCGGTGTGCGGGTCGGTGTACTCGGTGACGCCGGCCGGGGTGGCGAGGGCCACTCCGGGGCGGGCGCCGGACACGGTGCGCATGCCGTCGGCGCGGCCCTCGCGCCAGTCGGCGTAGGTGACCCAGGCCCGGTTGTCCACCAGGCCCCCGGCGGCGGCCGTGTCGGCCTCGGCGGCGCGGGGGTCCGCGTCGGAGGCGGCCGCCGGAACGGCGGCGGCCCCGGTGACGGCCGCGGCGACCGCCGCGGCGAGAACGGTTCTGCGGGACGGCTGTTGGGCTCTGTTGCTCATGGCTGATCGGCCCCCAGGGGTGCGAGTCGGGTGATGGTGTCCGCGGCTCCGGGAACCCACTATGGCCACGCCGCCCGCCGCCGATCCAGTACCTGGGCCGTTCCGGCCGGCGGCGACATTGGTGTCGACCTCTGGCGACGGCGCCGTGCCGGCTCCGGCGGCCCGGCCCGGCGCCGGCGCCGCGGCCCGGCGGCGTGGCCCGCGCCCGCACCCGCGGCCGGGCGGCCCCGGCACGGCGCCGCGGCCTAGAGTGGAACCGTGTTCGACGCCCTCGCCTCCGCCCTGCTCCGGCTGCCGCCGTCCTGCGGCCCGGTGCGGCTGATCGGGGTCGACGGGCACGCCGGGTCCGGGAAGACCACCTTCGCCGCCCGCCTGGCGGAGGCGCTCGGGGGCGCTCCGGTGCTCCATCTCGACGACATCGCCACCCACCGGGAGCTGTTCTCCTGGACCGCGCGGTTCGCCTCCGAGGTGCTGGAGCCGCTGCGGGAGGGGCGCACGGCCCGGTACGCGCCCTACGACTGGTCCGGCCGCCGCTTCGGTGCGCCCCGTTCGCTGCCCCCGGCCCCCGCAGTGGTCGTCGAGGGGGTCGGGGCCGGCCGGCGCGCCCTGCGCCCGCACCTGGCCCGCCTGATATGGGCGGATCTGCCGGCCGAGGAGTCCTGGCGGCGCGGCCGCCTGCGCGACGGCGAGGAGCAGCGCGACTTCTGGGACGGGTGGGAGGCCGCCGAGCGCGCGCACTTCGCCCGCGATCCCTCACGCCCCCACGCACACCTGTTGGTCCGTCAAGTGCCTTGTGGATACGAGCTGTCGGAAGGCCCCGCCCTCACTTTCCTCACGGTGGGTGACGGGTCGTCGGCAGCACGCGATCCCTCCCTCCCGGGGCGGCGCGGAACCTCGGACCGGGACGTCGACACCGCTTGACCCCGGGACCGTGCAGGTCTTACGTTCTCCATGCACGGCCCGTTCACGGCCGTCCGCACGCACGAAGCCCCCGGTTGTTCCCCCGTGACCGGGGGCTTCGTTCTGCCCGGAGCCGGTTTTCCGGACTCCCCGCACCCCGGTTCCCTCACTGTGCGTGACCGCGCGGTCGACGCAACGGTGCGCCGGTGATGCCCCGAGCGCCCTCGTCGCGCCCGTAGGGCCACCACGGCCCCATGGGTACGATGCCTTCGGTGCGTCCGTCGGCCCGCCGCCGCGCGGCCCGAACGAGGCCTGTGGGCGGGCGGTTCGGCCGAGGCGGCGGCCGGGGCCGGCCCGGCGGCGAAGGACGGGGCACGGTTTGTGGGGGACGACGACGTGAGGGAATTCGGCGCGCGGGGACCCGGCGACCCCGCCGACCTTGCCTGGCTGCGAGGGGTGGACGCCTACACCATGGGCGCCTACCCGCAGGCGGAGGAGGAGTTCCGCGTCGCGGTGCGCCTCGACCCCGGCATGGCGGACGCCTGGCTCGGACTGCACGCGCTGCGGGCCGACACGACGACCGCGCTGCTGCGGATGCACCAGTACCGCGACCGGTTCGGGGAGCAGCGCACCCGGCACGGCCGGCCGCTCAACTCCTGGTACTGGCTGGGCTGGTGGGTGCAGCCGGTGCTGGAGAGCCGTCGCGACCTGCTGCTGGCGCACGCCTCGCACTGGCTGGACGGCCGCCACGTCCCCGAACTCGACCGCGCCCTGGGCGGATTACCGTCCGCCGAGTCCGATCCCCAGGTCCGTTTCCTGCACGCCTGCCGCGCCTACCTGGTGAAGGACTGGGAGCAACTCGTCCGGCGGACCGACCCGTTGCTCGACGACCCGTCGCTGGGCATCGAGGCCAGGCTGTTCGGCGGCATGGCCCGGGTCCGGCTGGAGATGTACGGGCAGGCGGAGCCGCTGCTGTCGGCGGCGCTGATGCGCTGCCGCAGCGAGCAGCCGCAGCGCAAGGAGCTGCGCTACTGGCTGGCCCGGGCGCACGAGGGCACCGGCCGGACCGCGGCCGCGCTGCCGCTCTACCGCGCCGTGCACCATGTCGACCCGTCGTTCATGGACACCGCCGCCCGGCTGGCGGCGATCTCCGAGGAGGACGGATGGGACGAGGACGCGGAGCTGGGCATGGAGGGCTACGCGGGTTTCCCCCTCCCGGCCGCCGCCGACGGCGCGGAGGGCCTGGACCCGCTGGCCGGCACGGCGGGACGGGACGTGGGGGTGAAGGTCTCCGACCCGGACGCCGGGGTGTCGCCGGTGTCCTCGCCGGACACCGTGCGGGAGAAGGCGTTCGTCCCGCTGCAGCCGTTCCCGCCGGGGCCGGCCGATCCGGTGCTGCTGGAGGAGGCGCTGGAGGAGCTGGAGCGGATGGTCGGCCTGGAGCCGGTCAAGCGGCAGGTGAAGGCCCTGTCGGCCCAGCTCAACATGGCGCGGCTGCGCGCCGAGCGGGGGCTGCCGGTGCGGCCGCCGAAGCGGCACTTCGTCTTCTCCGGGCCGTCGGGCACCGGCAAGACCACGGTGGCCCGGATACTCGGGCGGGTCTTCTACGCGCTGGGACTGCTCGGCGGGGACCATCTGGTCGAGGCCCAACGGGCCGATCTGGTGGGCGAGTTCCTCGGCCAGACCGCCGTGAAGGCCAATGAGCTGATCGACTCCGCGCTGGGCGGGGTGCTCTTCGTCGACGAGGCGTACGCGCTGGTCAACACCGGGTACGGCAAGGGCGACGCCTACGGCGACGAGGCGCTGCAGGTGCTGCTGAAGCGGGCGGAGGACAACCGGGACCACCTGGTGGTGATACTCGCCGGCTACCCCGAGGGGATGGACCGGCTGCTGGCCGCCAACCCCGGGCTGTCCTCCCGGTTCACCACGCGGGTGGACTTCCCCTCCTACCGGCCCGACGAGCTCTGCGAGATCGGCAAGGTGCTCGCCGGGGAGAACGGCGACGGCTGGGACGAGGAGGCGCTGGAGGAGCTGCTGTCGATCAGCACCCACGTGGTCGGGCAGGGGTGGATCGACGAGCTGGGCAACGGGCGGTTCCTGCGCACGCTGTACGAGAAGAGCTGCGCGTACCGGGATCTGCGGCTGTCGGCGGTCCCGGGGACGGCGGAGCTGTCGCGGGAGGACCTGTCGACGCTGCGGCTGCCGGATCTGATGCAGGCGTACGGGGAGGTGCTCTCCGGCCGCGAGCCGGCCGGTCCCGAGTAGACGGGCCGGACCGGCGGACCCGCGGGCCGCCGGGCCCTGTGGCCCGGCGGCCCGCGGGAAGGACCGGTGTCCCTCCCGCGGGCCGGCGCGCCGCGGGAGGGCGGCACCGCGGGGCGCGGGGCGGCCGCACCGCCCGGGACGGCCGCTAGGACGGCACCCGGTGGGCCGGGTCGCGGACCTCGCCGACGAGGAGTTCGAGGACGTCCTCCAGGGCGACCAGCCCCACCGCGCGCCCCGTCGCGTCGGTGACCGCCGCGAGGTGGGCGGCGGCCCGCCGCATCACGGTGAGCGCGTCGTCCAGCGGCAGGGTGCCCGGCAGCTCGGTCATCCGGCGGCGGACCCTGGGCGGGACCGGTCCGTCCGCGTCGTCCAGGTCGAGCACGTCCTTGACGTGCAGGTAGCCCAGGAAGACGCCGCCCTCCCCCACCACCGGGAACCGCGAGTACCCGGTGCGCGCGGTGAGCGCGACCACCTCGCCCGGGGTGACCGAGGGGCCGACGGTGACCAGGGACTCGATCGGCAGCAGCACGTCCGTCACCGGGCGCGAACCCAGTTCGAGGGCGTCCTCGAGCCGCTCGGCGTCCTCCGGGTCGAGCAGGCCGGCCTGGCCGGAGTCCTCCACCAGCCGGTTGAGCTGCTCGCTGGTGAAGACCGCCTCGACCTCGTCCTTCGGCTCCACCCGGAACAGCCGCAGGACCGCCCCCGCGCAGGCGCCCAGGGCGGAGGTGACCGGTCCGCACAGCCGCGCGAAGGCGACCAGCCCCGGTGCCAGCCACAGCGCGGCCTTCTCGGGGGCGGCCATCGCCAGGTTCTTCGGCACCATCTCGCCGATCACCAGGTGGAAGAAGACCACCACGGCGAGGGCGAGGGCGTAGCCCAGCGGGTGGACCATGGCCTCCGGCAGGCGGACCGCCGTGAACACCGGCTCCAGCAGGTGCGCCACGGTGGGCTCGGCGACCGCGCCCAGGGTGAGCGAGCAGACGGTGATGCCGAACTGGGCGGCGGCCATCATCCGCGGCAGGTGCTCCAGCCCGTACAGGACCTGCCGGGCACGGGCGGTGCCCAGCGGTTCGACCTGGCTGCGCCGCACCGAGACCAGCGCGAACTCGGCCCCCACGAAGAAGCCGTTGCCCAGCACCAGCAGGGCCGCGAGGAGCAGTTGCAGCGCGCTCACCGGACGGCCTCCGCGAGCGGTCCGCGGGGCGCGGCCGGCCGGCCCTCGACGGGTACGGCGAGCACGCCGGGCGCACCCGCCGGCGCCGCCGCGGTTCCCGCCCTGAGCAGCCGGACCCGCTCGGCCCGGTTGTGGCCGACCCGGAGGACCCGCAGCCGCCAGCCCGGCAGCTCCACGGTGTCGCCCTCGGCCGGGATGCGCCCGAGCAGGTCGGCGACGAGTCCGGCCACCGTCTCGTAGGGCCCCTCGGGCACCCGGAGTCCGGCCCGGCCCAGCACGTCGATCCGGCAGCCGCCGTCGGCGTCCCAGGCGGGCGCGCCGTCCTCGGCGGGGGCGGGGGCGAGTTCGGGCAGGTCCAGCCCGTCGTGCTCGTCGCGGACCTCGCCGACCAGTTCCTCGACGATGTCCTCCAGGGTGACCACGCCGGCCGTGCCGCCGTACTCGTCGACCACCACCGCGATCGGCTGCTCGCCGCGCAGCCGGGTCAGCAGGGGCCGTACCGGGAGGGTCTCGGGGACCAGCAGCGCGGGCCGGCACATCCGGGTCACCGGGGTGCGCAGCCGCTCGGCGGCGGGCACGGCGAGCGCGTCCTTCAGGTGGGCCATGCCGACGATCTCGTCGATCCGCTCCCGGTAGACCGGAAAGCGGGAGAGGCCGGTGGCCCGGGTCAGGTTGATCACGTCCTCGGCGGTGGCCGAGGCCTGCAGGGCGGCGACCCGCACCCGCGGGGTCATCACGTGCTGGGCGGTCAGCTCGCCCAGGGAGAGGGTGGCCAGGGTGCGCACGAACAGGTCGGCGGTGTCCTGTTCGAGGGCGCCGGCCCGGGCGGAGTGCCGGGCCAGCGAGACCAGTTCGCCGGGGGTGCGGGCGGAGGCCAGCTCGTCGGCGGGTTCGAAGCCCAGGGCGCGCACCAGCCGGTTGGCGACCGCGTTGAGCCCGGCGATCACCGGGCGGAACAGGCGGGCGAACCGGTGCTGGGGGCCGGCCACGAAGCGGGCCACCTGGAGCGGCCGGGAGACCGCCCAGTTCTTGGGCACCAGCTCGCCGATCACCATCTGCACCGCGGAGGCGAGCAGCATGCCCACCGCCACGCAGACGCCGGGGACGATGCCCTCGGGCAGGCCCAGGGCGGTGAACGGGCCGTGCAGCAGTCCGGCGAGCGCCGGCTCGGCGAGCATGCCGACGACCAGGGAGGTGAGGGTGATGCCGAGTTGGGTGCCGGAGAGCTGGAACGACAGTTCCTTGAGGGAGTCGACCACGCGCCGGGCGCGCCGGTCGCCCTCGGCGGCCGCGCGCTCCGCCTCGGGGCGGTCGACGGTCACCAGGCCGAACTCGGCGGCCACGAAGAATCCGTTGGCCAGGATCAGCAGGAAGGCGGCTGCCAGGAGCAGCAGGGGGATGGTCATGTGGCCGCCGCCTCCGCGATGCCGCGGAACGGGTCCGCGTCAGGTCGGGCAGGGGCGGCGCAGGTACTGCAGGACGGTCCGTCCATCGCCGGAGTACGTCACTCCTCGGATCGCAGGAGCCCCCCGGGTGCCCGGGCGCCGGCCGGCGGGCCGCGCAGGGCTCGGGGGCGGGGGCGTCACCGTGACGTCCCCGCCCACAGGTTAATCAAGAGGAGCCGCTTCGTGGCAGGGTCGACTGCGCCGGGCGGGGGGCGCCGGCTCCTCCGCGCGCCCCCGCGGCCGGGGTGCGTCAGGCGCGGTCGGCCCCGGACCTGGCCTCCACCAGGGCCCGCAGGGCACGGGCGTCACGCAGGGCCTGCTCCCGGGCCATGCCGGGCTGGATGCCGAGAACGGGCAGGCTGGTGCCGTCGGAGAGGTCGAGGAAGACCCACGGGTCGCCCGGCCGCAGCCGGACCTGGAGGATCTCCGCCCAGTCCAGCCGCCGGCTCGACGCGATGTTGACCACCGTCACGCCGGCCCCGTCGGCGAGGACCCGGGGGCGGGCCAGCACCCACAGGACCGCGAACACCAGTGCACCGGTGAGGACGAAGCTCAGCCGCTCACCCGGGCCGAGGCCGGGGAGCAGCAGGGCGACGACCGTGAGGACCGCGAGCATCGCGGCGCCGAGCGCCAGCAGCACCGTACGGGTGCGGGCGGGCCGGAAGGTGACGGGGAGCTCGGGCGGGGCCGGCGTGGTCATGCGGTCTTCCTCGTGTCCTCGGGCGGGCGCGACGGCCCTCTGGGGGCCGGGGCGGCCTCAGAGGCGGCAGGCGTGGATGGCGGTGGTCAGGATGGCGCGGGCGCCGATGTCGTAGAGGTCGTCCATGATCTTCTGCGCGTCGGCGGAGGGGACCATGGCGCGGACCGCGACCCAGCCCTCGTTGTGCAGCGGGGAGACGGTCGGGGACTCCAGGCCGGGGGTGAGCGCGACGGCCTTCTCCAGCTGCTCGACCCGGCAGTCGTAGTCCATCATGACGTAGGTCCTGGCCACCAGGACGCCCTGGAGGCGGCGCAGGAACTGCTGGACCTTGGGATCGCCGGCGTCGGCGCCGGTGCGGCGCACCACCACGGCCTCGGACTTCATGATGGGGTCGCCGAAGACCTCCAGGCCCGCGTTGCGCAGCGAGGTGCCGGTCTCCACGACGTCGGCGACGACCTCGGCGACGCCCAGCTCGATGGCGGTCTCCACCGCGCCGTCGAGGTGGACCACGGAGGCGTCGACGCCCTGTTCGGCGAGGTACTTGCCGACGATGCCCTCGTAGGAGGTGGCGACGGTCCTGCCGGCGAGGTCCGACAGGTCCTTCACCGCGCCGGGCTTGGCGGCGAACCGGAAGGTGGAGCGGGCGAAGCCCAGGGGGAGGATCTCCTCGGCGTCGGCGCCGGAGTCGATCAGCAGGTCGCGGCCGGTGACGCCGATGTCGAGGCGGCCGGAGGAGACGTAGATCGCGATGTCCCGGGGGCGGAGGTAGAAGAACTCCACCTCGTTGACCGGGTCGACGATCCGCAGCTCCTTGGACTCCCGGCGCTGCTGGTAGCCGGCCTCATGCAGCATGGCCGCCGCAGGGCCGGAGAGGGAACCCTTGTTGGGGACGGCGATGCGCAGCATGGGAAGGCTTCCTTCGGTCGATCGGTGGGGTGTCGCGGACGGTGCGGGCGGACGGACGGGACCGGCGCCACGGGGCGGCGCCGGACGGGCGCGGGGACGCACGGGGCGGGGCGGCCTAGAGGTGGGCGTACACGTCGTCCAGGGAGATTCCCCGGGCGACCATCATCACCTGTACGTGGTACAGGAGCTGGGAGATCTCCTCGGCGGCGGCTTCCTTGCTCTCGTGCTCGGCCGCCATCCAGACCTCGGCGGCCTCCTCGACCACCTTCTTGCCGATGGCGTGGACGCCCTTGTCCACCAGCTCGGCGGTGCGGGAGGTGGCGGGGTCGCCGTGCGCGGCCTTGTGCTGGAGCTCGGTGAAGAGCTCCTCGAAAGTCTTCTTGGACATGGTGGTCTTACCCTACGCGTCCCCGGGAGCTGTCACCGCCAGGGTTCGGATACTGAACGCAGGGTGGTCGCGGTGGCGACGGCCGCGGTGACGGCCTCGTGGCCCTTGTCCTCGTTCGAGCCGGGCAGGCCGGCGCGGTCCAGGGCCTGCTCCTCGGTGTCGCAGGTGAGCACGCCGAAGCCGATCGGGACGCCGGTCTCCACGGAGACCTGGACGAGTCCCTGGGTCACGCCCTGGCACACGTAGTCGAAGTGCGGGGTGCCGCCGCGGATGACGACGCCGAGGGCGACCACCGCGTCGTAGCCGCGCTGGGCCAGGACCTTCGCGACGACGGGGAGTTCGAAGCTGCCGGGGACCCGCAGCAGGGTGGGCTCGGTGATCCCGAGGTCGGTCAGGGCGCGCAGGGCGCCGTCGACCAGTCCGTCCATGACCTTGTCGTGCCACTGCGCCGCCACGACGGCGACCCGCAGGTCTCCGCAGTTCTCGACGGTCAGTTCGGGTGCGCCCTTGCCGCTCACGTTCGCTCCTGGGTGGGTTCGGGGTGGAAGTCGGGTACGGGAACCGCCGCGGGTTCCCCGGTCACTGGTCGTCGCAGCCGGCGACCGCGGCGCCGTCCTGGTCGAGCCAGGGCAGGTCGTGGCCCATCCGGTCGCGCTTGGTGCGCAGGTACCGGGCGTTGTGCTCGCCGGCCTGCACGGGCATGGGGATCCGGGAGAGGATCTCCATGCCGTGGCGGGCGAGGGCGTCGGTCTTGTCGGGGTTGTTGGTCATCACCCGCACGGTCCGGACGCCGAGGTCGGCGAGGATCCGCGCGCCGGCGCCGTAGTCCCGGGCGTCGGCGGGCAGGCCGAGTTCCAGGTTGGCGTCGAGGGTGTCGTGGCCGCGTTCCTGGAGTTCGTAGGCGCGCAGCTTGGACATCAGGCCGATGCCGCGGCCCTCGTGCCCGCGCAGGTAGACCAGGACGCCGCGGCCCGCCTCCTGGATGCGCTCCAGCGAGGCCTCCAGCTGGGGGCCGCAGTCGCAGCGCAGCGAGTGGAAGACGTCGCCGGTGAGGCACTCGGAGTGCAGCCGGACCAGCAGGTCGCGGCCGTCGCCGATGTCGCCGTGGACCAGCGCGACGTGCTCCACCCCGTCGACGGTGGAGCGGTAGCCGTAGGCGGTGAAGTCGCCGAACCGGGTGGGCAGGCGGACCTCGGCCTCGCGCCGCACGGTGGGCTCGGCGGAGCGCCGGTAGGCGATCAGGTCCTCGATGGAGACGATGGTCAGCCCGTGCTTGCGCGCGAAGGGCACCAGCTCGGGCAGCCGCAGCATCCGGCCGTCCTCCCCGGCGATCTCCACGATCACGCCGGCCGGCCGCATCCCGGCGAGCCGGGCCAGGTCGACGGCGGCCTCGGTGTGGCCGGGCCGCTCCAGCACGCCGCCGGGGCGGGCGCGCAGCGGGAAGACGTGGCCGGGGCGGACGAAGTCCTCCGGTCCGGCCGTGCCGCCGGCCAGCAGGCGCAGGGTGGCGGCGCGGTCCGCGGCGGAGATGCCGGTGGTGACGCCGTGGGCGGCGGTGGCGTCCACGGAGACGGTGAAGGCGGTCTTCATGGACTCGGTGTTCGCCCCGTCCCGCACCATCTGCGGAAGGCGCAGCCGGTCGAGTTCGCCGGCCTCCATGGGGGCGCAGATCAGGCCGCGGCACTCGCTCATCATGAAGGCGACGACCTCGGGGGTGGCCGCCTCGGCGGCGACCACCAGGTCGCCCTCGTTCTCGCGGTCCTCGTCGTCGACGACCACGACCGGGCGGCCGGCCGCAATGTCGGCGATCGCCTGTTCGACCGGGTCGAGGGCGAGCATCAGGGCGTCCGGGTCCTCCGGGCGCGGGTTCGGGGTCCAGACGGGTGCCGTCATGCCGGCGTTCCTTCCAGGGCGGGTCGCTGGGCGGCGCGCGACCGGAGCCACCAGTCGCGCATGCCCCACAGGACGAGTGCCCCGTAGACGAGGTAGATGAGACCGGAGAAGGCGAGTCCGCTCGCGAAGTTCAGCGGGACGCCGACCAGGTCGACCAGGAGCCAGGCGAACCAGAACTCGACCATGCCCTTGGCCTGCGCGTACATGGCGACCAGGGTGCCGACGAAGATGTAGGCGTCGGCCCAGGGGCTCCAGGAGAGGGAGGGGAAGAGGGTGAACAGGCCGCCGACCGCGAGGGTGCCGGCCACGGCGCCGGCGACCAGCAGACCGCGCTCGCGCCAGTCGGCGAACCGGACCTGCAGCGTTCCGTCCGCGGACGCCTTGCGCCCCACGGTCCAGGCGCGCCAGCCCCAGACGGCCACCACGATGACCACCAGCTGCTTGCCGACGCCGCCGCCCTGCTGGACGGCCGCGTTCGCCGCGATCAGCACCAGGCCGGACAGGAGCTGGAGCGGCCAGGTCCAGACGTTGCGCAGCCAGCCGAGGGCGAGCGCGGCGAGACCCAGCGTGTTGCCTATCAGGTCGGACCAGATGATGTGCTGCCCGAGGACGGTGAAGGCCTCCGCGTTGAGCCAGTTCACTTCGCGTCCTCCGTCCGGCCCGCTCCGACGAGCCGCTCCACGTACTTGGCGACGATGTCGACCTCGAGGTTGACCGGGTCGCCGGCCTGCTTGAGGCCGAGGGTGGTCAGCGCCAGGGTGGTGGGGATGAGGCTGACGGTGAAGAAGTCCTGGCCGGCCTCGACGACGGTGAGGCTGATGCCGTCGACGGTGACGGAGCCCTTGCCCACCACGTAGCGGGCCAGCTCGGCGGGGAGCGAGATCCTGACGATCTCCCAGTGCTCGGAGGCCTGGCGGTCGAGGACCGTGCCGGTGCCGTCGACGTGGCCCTGCACGATGTGCCCGCCCAGGCGGCCCCCGACGGGGGTGGGGCGTTCGAGGTTGACGCGGGAGCCGACGGTCAGGGCGCCGAGGCTGGACCTCTGGAGGGTCTCGGCCATGACGTCCGCGGTGAACTCGTCGTCCTCGTGCTCCACCACGGTGAGGCAGACGCCGTTGACCGCGATCGAGTCGCCGTGACGGGCGCCCTCGGTGACGACGGGGCCTCGCAGCCGGAACCGTGCGGCGTCGGCGAGCCGCTCGACGGCCGTCACCTCACCCAGCTCTTCGATGATGCCGGTGAACACTTCCCGGGTCCTCCTGCCGTGGCGGGCACGGACTCCGGGGCTGCCGACGAGGGCAGGGACACACGGGCACACGGACCGTCCGGTGTACGTCCGCGCCGGACGCCGGGACTCCACGGGCGCTCCGGCCGGCCACGCCGGAGGGCGCGGCCAGGGACGACGACCCACGGGTGGATGCCCGTATCCGGCGGACGACACGGATGTGCCTGCCCGCCGCGCACTGCCTCCCATCCGGACTTTAACCGTCGGTCCAGGAATTTCACCTGGTCAGCCGACCGCTGGAGGCGGCCGGGTCGCGGACTGTAACCGCCGGTTCGGATTTTCACCGACCCCGGAGTGCGCTGTTGGTCATTGATCTGACACGCCCAGTGTGCCATGCCCCCGATGACCGGAGACAGGCCACCCCTGTGGACTGGCTCACACCGGTCCTTCGCGCACGTGTACGGTCACGTCGGTGCAGGGTGCACCGAAGTTGGGCCCCGGGGAGGGACCGCGTGTCCGAGACGTCGTCCGGCGGACAGGCCTACGGGCCCCGCCAGGTGCGCAGCGCCCGCCACGCCGTGGCCGCGGTGTTCGCGGTGCACGGCGCGGTGGCGGGGTCGTTCGCCTCGCGCGTGCCGTGGGTCGCCGACCACGCGTCGGTGAGCGCGGGCCAGCTGGGACTGGCGCTGGCCATGCCCGCGCTGGGCGCCTCGGTGGCGATGCCGGTGGCGGGCCGGATCTCCCACCGGCTCGGGGCCCGGACCTCGCTGCGCCTGCTGCTGGCGGCGTGGACGCTCTCCCTGGTGCTGCCGGGACTCGCGCCGAACCTGCTCACCCTGTGCCCGGCCCTCTTCGTCTACGGCGCCACCTCCGGCATGGCCGACGTGGTGATGAACGCGCTCGGCGTGGAGGTGGAGAACCGGCTGGGCAGGTCGATCATGTCGGGCCTGCACGGCATGTGGAGCGCGGGCGCGCTGCTGGGATCCGCGGGCGGCACCCTCGCCGCGCACCTGGAGGCGGACGGCCGGCTGCACTTCACGGTCGCGGCGGCCGTGCTCACCGCGGTGGGCCTGGTGGTCTGCTCGTGGGTGCTGGACATACGGGCGGCCGTCGACGAGGAGCCGCCGCCGCGGTTCGCCCTGCCGCCCCGCTCCGCGGTGCTGATCGGCGCGATCGGCTTCTGCGCGGTGTTCGCCGAGGGCGCGAGCCTGGACTGGTCCGCGGTCTACCTGCGCGACGTGCTCGGGTCCTCGGCGACGCTCGCCGCGGCCTGCACCACCGGCTTCACGCTGACCATGGCCCTCGCCCGGTTCGCCGGCGACCCGGTGGTCGACCGCTTCGGGGCGGTGCGCACGGTGCGGGTGAGCGGCGCGCTGGCCGCCCTGGGCGGGGTGCTGGTGGTGACGGCCCCGCACCCGGCGGTCGCCATGGGCGGGTTCGCGCTGCTGGGGCTGGGCATCGCCGTGGTGGTGCCGCTCTGCTTCGCGGCCGCCGGGCGCAGCGGTCCCAACCCGAGCCAGGCCATCGCGGGCGTCGCGACCATCACCTACACCTCCGGGCTGGTGGCCCCCGGCGCCATCGGCGCACTGGCCGAGGCCACCAGTCTGGTGGCGTCGTTCGCCCTGGTGACGCTGCTGGCCTGCGGGGTGGCCGGGTTCGCCGGGGTGCTGCGCCCCGGGAACCGGGACGGGGAGGGGTCCGCGCGGTCCGGCGGGCCCGGCTCCGCCCGTCCCCCGGAGCATCCCGCAGGGTGACCGCGGTCGGCATCCGCCACAATGATGCGGACAGCGATCCTCCGGATGGACGGAACCGGTCGGAACCGGAGATCTTGAGAACCCCAGAAAGCGGAACTCCTATGGACCTCGGCGTGCGCTGGAAACTGCACGGCGACGGGCGTACGCCCGCACCCGGAGCAGTGGTACGCCCGGACGAACGACTCTCCTGGCCGCGCACCGCCGGGCTCGGCGCCCAGCACGTGGTCGCGATGTTCGGAGCGTCGTTCGTGGCCCCCATCCTGATGGGGCTGGACCCGAACCTCGCCATCATGATGTCGGGTGTCGCGACGGTCATCTTCCTGCTGGTCACCCGCGGCCGGGTGCCGAGCTACCTCGGCTGCTCGCTCTCGTTCGTCGGCGTCGCCGCGGTGATCCGGGCGCAGGGCGGGTCCAGCGCCACCGTGACCGGCGCGGTGTTCTGCGTGGGTGTGGCGCTCTTCCTGGTCGGTCTGGCGGTCCAGCGGTTCGGCGCCCGGATCATCCACTCGGCGATGCCTCCGGTGGTCACCGGCGCCGTCGTGATGCTCATCGGCTTCAACCTGGCCCCGGTCACGGCCACCACCTACTGGCCGCAGGACCAGTGGGTGGCGCTGCTGACCATGCTGTTCACCGGCTTCGCGGTGATCGCCCTGCGCGGTTTCTGGTCGCGCGTCGCGATCTTCCTCGGGCTGGTCTTCGGTTACGGCATCTCCTGGGTCTTCGACGCCGTCTTCGGCCGGATCCACTCCGCGGACGCCACCGGCAAGATCGTCGACCACTGGCGTCTGGACCTCTCCGCCGTCGGGGACGCCGCCTGGTTCGGTCTGCCCGACGTCCACGGTCCCGCGTTCGACTGGTCCGCCATCCTGGTGGCGCTGCCCGTGGTGATCGCGCTCGTCGCCGAGAACACCGGCCACATCAAGGCCGTCGGCGAGATGACCGGCGACCCGATGGACGACAAGCTGGGCAAGGCGATCTCCGCCGACGGCATCGGCTCGATGCTCTCCACCGCGGTGGGCGGTCCGCCGAACACCACGTACTCCGAGAACATCGGCGTGATGGCGGCGACCCGCGTCTACTCCACGGCCGCCTACTGGGCCGCCGCCTGCTTCGCCCTGCTCTTCGGTCTGTGTCCCAAGTTCGGCGCGGTCGTCGCGGCCATCCCGGGCGGCGTCCTGGGCGGCATCACGGTGATCCTGTACGGCATGATCGGCCTGCTGGGCGCCCAGATCTGGCTCAACGGCCGGGTCGACCTGCGCAACCCGCTCAACCTGGTGCCGGCCGCGGCGGGCATCATCATCGGCGTCGGCAACGTCTCCCTGCGGATCACCGACAACTTCACCCTGAGCGGCATCGCGCTGGGCACCCTGGTGGTCATCACCGGCTACCACGCCCTGCGCCTGTTCGCCCCGGCGCACATGAAGACGCAGGAGCCCCTGCTCGACGAGGGCACCTCGCGCTACGACACCGCGGAGGCGGACGCGGACGGCGGCGAGGGCGGCGGTCAGCGCGCCAGTTCGTAGGCGTAGGACGGGCTGAACACGCCCGCCTTGCCCCGGCAGCCGTCGGCCTCGCCCGGCAGCTTCACCCACAGATAGGCGTCGACACGGGCCTCGCCCGGGAAGAGCACGGGCGCCCGGCCGACCTTCCGGCCGGGCGGATCGCACCACTTCCCCCCGGGCGGAGGCCCGTTGCCGTTCCGGCTGGTGTCGATGACCGCGCCGTGGCCCGCCGGGGCGTCCATCGCCGCCAGGACCTCGCGGACGTAACGGACCTCGTCCGCGGTGCGGTGGAAGTTGGAGACGTTGCTGAAGACCCCGTCGGAGGACTCCGGCGCGGCGGCTCCGGCCTGGCGCAGCAGACCGGCCTGCTTGGGGGCGTCGTTCCAGCCGGAGTGCCCCGCGTCGTAGTAGACGCGGGCGCCCGGGGCCACGCGTTTGATCACCCGGCCGGCCCGGGCCAGCGCGGTGAAGCGGGCCTTCCGGTCCTCCTCGGACAGGCAGTACGCCTGGGCGACCGAGTCGGGTTCCAGGATCACGATCACCCGGCCGGTGCCGAGTCCGGTGGCGAACCGGTCGATCCACCGGTCGTAGGCGGAGAGGTCCTCGGCGCCGCCGGCGGAGTACTGGCCGCAGTCCCGGTGCGGAATCGTGTACGCCACCAGCACCGGGATCCGGCCCTGTCCGGCGGCCCGCGAGGTGACCGCGTGGACGCGGGCGGTGACGGTGCCGGCGTTGGGATCGGCGAACCAGACGGCGGCGGGGCGGGAGGCGATCCGGGAGTCGATCACCGGGCGGCGCGGGTCGCCCGGGTTCTTCCGCACCCACTCCACCACCTGGGAGTCGGGATGGAGGTAGAGCCGCCCGTCCGGGGCGGGAACCGCCGCCCCCGGTCCGGAGGCGGGCTTCCCGGCGGTCCAGGCCCGCGGCAGGGAGGTCTCCCCGATCCGCGGTACGTGGAACGGGAGCGCCCGGCCGGGCACGAGCCCGGCCTGCTGGAGGGCCTCGGCCCGCGGGGCCCGGGCGTGGGGGCCCTGGGCCGCCGGGTCGGCCGTCAGGGCCGCGGCGACCACGGCCACGGAGGCCGCGGCCATCCGCCACCGCCTGCGGGCGGGGCCCCGCAGCGGCCGCGTTCCCGCTCGGTCTGCTCGGTCCACGAGTGGTGCTCCCCTGTCGTGCTGCCTCGCTCCGGCGTCACCGGTCCGTGGCCGGGGTCCCCCACAGGGAGGAAGCGACCGGCACGGCGACACCTCGGTCAGCCTAGGGCTGGGAACCTGCTGCCATGGCCCGGAACATGGAAATCCCGACTCCTGTTGACACGGTGGAATACGCGCCGGTACGCGCGGTTGACGCCGTGGTCGAACGGATGCGCGTCCTGGACGCGTCGTTGCGTCCCCGGGACGGGGTCGCCGTCTTCAACCGGGTGTACCTCACGGTGACCTCGGAGTTCGCCGGGCTGCTCGGCGGCGGCCGGTTCCCGGACCGCGGGTCGGCGGCCACGCTCGGCGTCCTCTTCGCCGAGCGCTACCTGGCGGTCGCCGAGGCGGACCGCCGGGGCGGCCGGCTGCCCGCCTGCTGGCGTCCGCTGTTCCGGCTGCGCGGGCACCCGGGCGTGCGCCCGGTGCAGTTCGCGCTGGCCGGCATCAACGCGCACATCGGGCACGACCTGGTGCTGGCCGTGGTGGACTCCTGCCGGGCGATCGGCTGCGGTCCGGCCGATCTGGAGGACGAGTTCGAGCGGGTGGGCGACATCCTCGCCTCCCTGGAGGAGCGGGTCCGCGAGGAGCTGATGCCGGGACCGGACCTGTTCCAGGTGGCCGACCCGCTGACCCATCTGGCGGGGGCGTGGAGCCTGGACCGGGCCCGGGACACCACCTGGTCGATGGCGCGGGCGCTGTGGGCGCTGCGGCGGATGCCGGAGCTGGCCTCGGACTTCACCGGGCGGCTGGACGCCGCCGTGGGCGTGGTCGGGCGGATGCTCCTCACGCCGCTCGACCGCTGACCGCCGCTCGACCGCCGACCGCCGCTCGGCCGCCGACCGCCGGTGGGCGGCCGGCGGCCGGCGGAGCGTCCGCCGCGGCCGGCTCAGTCCTCCGGGAGCTCGACCGGCGCGATCTCGTCGAAGACGTCGCCCGGCCCCGGGTTGGACGGGTCGGTGGTGCCGCCCAGGTGACGCATGACGCCCCACACCGCGTTGAGCGCGGTCTGCACGGCGCCCTCGGCCCAGCCGGCCGTCCAGGAGATGTCGTCGCCCGCGAGGAACAGCCCGCGCCGGTCCTCCGGCAGCCGGTCCTGCACGAAGTGGGTGAACAGGCGGCGCTGGTACCGGTAGTGGCCGGGCAGGTTGGCCTTGAACGCGCCCATGAAGTAGGGCTCGTTCTCCCAGGAGACGGTGACCGGGTTGCCGATGATGTGGCTGCGGATGTCGAGGTTCGGGTAGATCTCGCCCAGCGACTTCAGCATGACCTCCATCCGCTCGTTGGCGGAGAGCGGGAGCCACTTGAGGCTGTCGTCGCACCAGGTGTAGGAGAGGCAGATGGCGGCCTGGCCGTCGGGGCCGTCGTCCAGCAGGTAGGTGCCGCGGGTCATCCGGTCGGTGAGGGTCATCGACATCAGGTCGCGCCCCGTCTCCGGGTCCTTGTCCTTCCAGAACGGACGGTCCACCGGCACGAACAGCTTGCTGGACTCCATGTAGTGGGTGCGCTCGACGGCGGTCCAGTGGTCGATCGGCAGCAGCGCGTCGTCGCACTGGATCTTGGAGAGCAGCATCCAGGACTGGGCGGTGAACACCGCGGCCCGGTAGGTGCGGATGTCCCCGTCCGCGTCGGTGACGGTGATCCGGTTGCCGGCCGTGCGGTGCAGCCGGGTGACGGCGGGGCGGGGCCCGCCGCCGGGGTGCAGCGAGCTCAGCGAGGTTCCGTACGGCCAGTGGACGATCTTCTCCGGCTCCCTGGTCCACAGCCGCAGCGGCAGCTGCTGGGAGCCGCCGACGATGCCGCGGTGGTGGTCGTCGGCCTCGGTGTAGACGACCCGGAGGATCTCCAGGATGGAGTTGGGGAAGTCGGTGTCCCAGCCGCCGGTGCCGAAGCCGACCTGGCCGAAGATCTCCCGGTCGCGGAACGAGGAGAAGGCCGGGGAGTCGCAGAGGAAGCCGTAGAAGGTCTGGTTGTCCAGCTTCTCGACCAGCCGCGCCCAGATCTCGCGGATGCGCGGCACGTCGCGCTCGCGGATGGCGCGGTTCATGTCGGAGAAGTCGGCGCCCTCCTCCAGGCAGCGGGCCCAGGCGTCGGCGACCCGGCGGTAGACCTCGGGGAGGTCGTCGGCGCTCTCCGCGTAGTGGGACTCGCCCTTGAGGTCGACCACCGTCGAAGGGGTGCACGGGGCGAGGGGGTTGGGGAAGGGCCTGGTCTCCAGGCCGACCAGGTCGATGTAGTGCTGGAGGGCGGTCGAGCTGGGCGGGAAGCGCATCGCGCCCAGTTCCGCGGTGAGTCCGGGGTCGCAGCCGTCGAAACCGACGGTGCGCAGCCGCCCGCCGAGCTGGTCGGCCTCGTACACGACGGGCTTGAGGCCCATCTTCATCAGTTCGTACGCGGTGACCAGGCCGGACAGTCCGCCGCCGATGACGGCGACCTCGGTGCCGTGCTCGGTGGCGGGCACCTGGCCGAGCCCGGCCGGGTGGGCCAGGTAGTCGTCGTAGGCGTAGGGGAAGTCCGGGCCGAACATGGTGACCGGGGGCAGTCCGTCACCGGGGTGCGGGACGGCGGTGGGCACGGTGGACGTCATCGGGGTACGGACTCCTGGGGATGCGGGCGGGTCGGGGCGGGGAGGGGCGGCCGGGTCGGGGCGGGGAGGGGTGGCCGGGTCCGGGCGGGGCGGCCGGTTCAGGCGGATCCGGCGAGCGGGCCGTAGAGGCCCGGGCGGCGGTCCCGGAGGTACGGGTTCGCCTGCCGGGAGGCGGCCGGGAGCAGCGGGTCGACCTCCGCGAGGAGGAGCTCCTCGCGCTGCCCGGCACGGGCGGTGGCGACGCCGTCGGGCCCGGCCAGCGTGGAGAGGCCGACGAAGTCGAACTCCCCTTCCCGGCCGCAGCGGTTGACGTAGGCGACGTACATCTGGTTCTCGAACGCCCGCACCGGGACCAGGGATTCGGCGACGAACCGGTACGGGTGCATCAGGGCGGTGGGGACCAGCAGGAGGTCGGTGCCGGCCAGGGCGTGGGCGCGGGTGTTCTCCGGGAACTCCACGTCGTAGCAGATCAGCAGCCCGACGGTGAGGTCGCCGAGCCGGGCCTGGACGACGGGGTCCTCGCCGGGGGTGAACAGGGCGCGCTCGAAGTCGCCGTAGAGGTGGGTCTTGCGGTAGTTGGCCAGCGGCGTCCCGTCGGCGGCGATCAGCCGGGCCGAGTTGTGGACCGTTCCGCCGTCCCGCTCGGGGTAGCCGTAGGCGATCGCGATGCCGTGCCGGGCCGCGACGGCGGCGAGCGCCTCGGCGGACGGCCCGTCCGCGGGCTCGGCGAGGCGGGGGACGGCGTCGCCGACGGCGTAGCCGGTCAGGAACATCTCCGGCGCGGTGATCAGTTCCGCCCCCGCGCGGGCGGCGCGGGCGGCCGCGGCGTCGAGGGCGGCGATGTTCGCCCCGACCTCGCCAGGACGGCCGGAGCTTTGGAGCAGGGCGGTGCGCATGTCGGGGTCTCCGGCGGGAAGGGGTGGATGAGCTGCGGTTTCGCCGCGCCACGACAGTACGGTGGCGGCGACGGGGCGGACAATACGCATCCGTTGCGGACAACCACCCGAAACGTTGCGCGCTCGCGCCCCGCGGCGTCGATTCGTTGCGCCCCCGCCGCCGGCCCGTGCCGCGGGGGCGCCGGGCGCGCGCCGCCGGGCTCAGCGGCGCAGGAGGAGGAACGCGGCCGGGACGGCGTAGGCGGACGCGAGGACCGCGAACGTGAGGCCGTGCGAGGCGCCGAGCGCCCCGTAGGCGCCGTACGCCGCCACGACCGCGAGGTCGGTGCCCATCCCCGCGACGGAGGTGACCGTCGCCCGTCCGGGCCCGCGGACCGCCCGCTGCAGCCGCGCGTCCGCCAGCACCGTGGCCAGCTGGAACCCGGCGAACGCGAGCCCCACCAGCGCCGCCACGGCGAGCGGGGCGCCGAGGAGCGCGCCCTGGGCCAGCGACGCCGCCGAGACCACCAGCAGCAGGGCCAGGCCGCGCCTGCCGCACCACCGCTCCGCCGGCCCGGCGAGCAGCCCTCCGGCCGCCGCGCCGGCCCAGATCACCAGCAGGTACCAGGAGACCTGTCCGTCCCCCGCCCCCGCCTCGCGGACCAGCAGCGGCGTGTACTCGTCGAGCGCGCCCCACACGCCGGCCACCGCAGGCACCAGCAGCAGCGCGCCGGCCGGCCACCGTGCGGGCCGTACCCGGGACGCGCCGGCCCCGTCGGGCTCGTCGGCCCCGTCGGCCTCGTGGGGTCCGTCACCGGGACCCCGGTGCTCCGGCATCACGTGCGCGGCCCCGGCCGCCAGCACGCACGCGCCGACCGACACCAGGCCGACCAGCGTGTATCCGCCCGCCTCCAGCAGCGGCCCGGCCGCCGCCATGGAGGCGACGACGCCGAGCGTCTCCGCCGTCCGGGCCCGCCCCATCACCGCCGGGTACCTCGCCACCGCGCCGGTGCGCGCCAGTTCGTCGTGCACCAGCGCCTCCAGCGCCCCCGAGGCGAGCGCTCCGCCCAGCCCCCACAGCGCGAACCCGGCGGCGAAGGACCAGTAGGAGGGCGCCCAGACCCACAGCGCGAAGCCCGCGGCGGTCAGCAGCGGTCCCGCGCGCAGCGCGGCGCGGCGGGAGTGCGCGTCCGCCCAGGCTCCGGACGGCACCTCGGCGAGGACGCCGGTCACCGACCACAGCGTGAAGAGCGAGGAGATCTGTCCCACGGACAGTCCGGTGTCGGCGAGGAGCAGCGCGTACACCGGGTAGAGGGCGACGCAGTCGCCCAGGAAGGAGTGGCCGTACAGCGCCGCCGTCAGGCGACGGCGGTCACCCGCGGCGTCGGAAGGTCAGTGTCGTCGGCGCTTCATACCGTCGAGGGTAGCCCGGATCCGCCGGAGAAGCGCCGCAGCAGCGGGGAGAGGACCAGGACCGATTTGGTCCGCTCGACGAACGGCTCCCCGGCGATCCGTTCCAGCACCTGCTCGAAGTGGCGCATGTCCGCGGCGAACACCTGTACCACCGCGTCCGCCTCCCCCGTGACGGTGGAGGCGGACACGACCTCGGGATAACGCTCCAGGCCGCGCCGGATGGTCTCCGGCGAGGTGTTGCCCCGGCAGTAGATCTCGACCAGGCCCTCGGTGGACCAGCCGAGCGCGGCCGGTTCCACGCGGACCGTGAAACCGGTGATCACCCCGGTCGCCCGCAGCCGGTCCACCCGCCGTTTCACGGCGGGCGCGGACAGGCCGACCATCTGGCCGATGTCGGCGTAGGACCGGCGCGCGTCCTCGGCGAGGGCGCGCACGATGCGTTCGTCGAGCTCGTTCAGCAAGGCGGGTGGATCACTTCCGTACGAGGTCTGTACGGGCAGTAGAACAGATCAGCTCCAGCTGGCGTGCAGCGGCTTGCCCTCGGCGTAGCCGGCCGCGCTCTGGACGCCGACCACGGCCTTGTCGGCGAACTCCGCCAGGTCGCCCGCGCCTGCGTAGGTGCAGGAGGAGCGGACGCCCGCGACGATCGAGTCGATCAGGTCCTCGACGCCCGGCCGCTGCGGGTCGAGGAACATCCGCGAGGTGGAGATGCCCTCCTCGAAGAGGCCCTTGCGGGCCCGGTCGTACGCGGACTCCTCGGAGGTGCGGTTGGCCACCGCGCGGGCCGAGGCCATGCCGAAGGACTCCTTGTAGAGCCGCCCGTCGGGGGCCTGCTGGAGGTCGCCCGGGGACTCGTAGGTGCCGGCGAACCAGGAGCCGATCATCACGTTGGACGCGCCGGCCGCGAGGGCCATCGCCACGTCGCGGGGGTGGCGGACGCCGCCGTCGGCCCAGACGTGCTTGCCGTGCTTCCTCGCCTCGGCGGCGCACTCCAGGACGGCGGAGAACTGCGGGCGTCCCACGCCGGTCATCATCCGGGTGGTGCACATGGCGCCGGGTCCGACGCCCACCTTGACGATGTCGGCGCCGGCCTCGATCAGGTCGCGCACGCCCTGCGCGGAGACGACGTTGCCGGCGACGACCGGCACCTGCGGGTCGAGCGCCCGGACGGTGCGGACGGCGCTGATCATCGACTCCTGGTGGCCGTGCGCGGTGTCGATGACCAGGGTGTCGATCCCGGCGTCGAGCAGCTGCTTCGCCTTGCCCGCGACGTCGCCGTTGATGCCGACCGCGGCGGCGACGCGGAGTCGGCCTCGCGCGTCGACGGCGGGGGTGTACAGGGTGGCGCGCAGCGCGCCCTTGCGGGTGAGGATGCCGGCCAGCCGGCCCTCGGAGTCGACCGCGGGGGCGTAGCGGCGGTTGGCGGAGTCGAGGGTGTTGAACGCCTCGCGCGGGTCGATGTCGGCGCTCAGCAGCACGAGGTCGCGGGACATGACCTGCGTCAGCTGGGTGAACCGGTCGACGCCGGAGAGGTCGCGGTCGGTGACCACGCCGATGGGCTTGTACTCCGCGTCGACGACCACGCCGGCGTTGTGGGCCCGCTTGGGCAGCAGGGAGAGCGCGTCGGCGACGGTCTGGTGCGGGGAGAGCACGATGGGCGTGTCCAGCACCAGGTGGCGGCCCTTGACCCAGCCGACCACCTCGGTGACGACCTCGATCGGGATGTCCTGGGGGACGACCACCAGGCCACCGCGGCGGGCGACGGTCTCCGCCATGCGGCGGCCGGCGACGGCGGTCATGTTGGCGACGACCAGCGGGACCGTGGTGCCGGTGCCGTCCGGCGAGGACAGGTCGACGGCCTGACGGGAGCCGACGGAGGAGCGGCTCGGAACCATGAAGACGTCGTCGTAGGTGAGGTCGTACGTCGGCTGGACGTCGTTGAGGAATCGCACGTGCACATCCCGAAACACAGATACGGCCCTGCGGCGTGGACCGCCGAGGGAAAAAGGCACGTACTTCAGTCTCCCCCGGCGGATGCCGGAGGAACCAGAGGCTGATCGTCCGGAATCGCGCTCCTCGCTCTTGTGGGTTCCTACCAGGATCGGGCGCCGGACGGCGGGGGCCCGGCAGCGGGAAGTGCTCCCGGGCGTGCCGGCCGGACCGGATGCGGGCCCAAGGCGCCTGCGGCGTCCGTCACCTGCCGGATCCGCCGCCGCGTGTGCCCGGGGCCGGCCCCGCCGCGGGAGGCGGCGGGACGGGCCCCGGGGTGCCGCGTCAGCCCAGGTCGGGACGCTCGGTGACCTTCAGGGCGTTGACGAGCGACTTGCCGTCAACGGCGACGAAGCGCAGGTTCAGCCGGCCGTCGTCCACCGTGACCCGGAAGGTCTTGGTGAGCGCGGTCCGCCGGCCGGTCTCCAGCGCGATGTCGAGGTTGTCCACGACGGTCCTCCCCTCGGCCATCACGTCGAAGACGCGCTTGCCGGGGGCCTTGTCGCCGATCTCCGCGAAGTCGACCTCGATCTCGTACACGCCGTCCACGACGTCGTCGAAGCGGTACTCCAGCGCGCCCTCGCGGGCGGTGGCGAAGCGGGCGTCGTCCTTCGTGCCCGCGATGTCGCCGGAGGTCCGGACGACACCGGACCTGCCGATCCAGCCGTAGGAGCCGGCCCTGTACTCCCGGTCGGCGCTCCAGGAGGCGCCGTCGGAGTCCTCTCCGGGGGCGGTGGCGGCTCCGGCGTCGAGCGCCCTGCTGTAGCCCGGCACCACCAGGGTGACCGGCACGGTGAACTCGGGCGCCCGGCCCGAGGCGGAGTGGATGGTGATCTCCGTCGTGTAGACCTGGCCGGCGGTCAGGCCGCTGGTGGAGACGGCGAGGCCGACCTCGGTCCCGGCGCCCTTGGCGAGGGTGCCGGTGGCGCCCTCCAGGGTCAGCCAGTCCGCGTCCTCGGTGACCGTGAAGTCCGTGGCGGAGCCGGCGTTGGCGAGTCCGACGCTCCGCTCGCGGTCCTCGCCCGGCGGCACGACGACGCCGATCTCCTCGGCGGAGGCGCTGACGGCGCCGGTGGCGAGGGACGCGCTGACCTCGACCAGTTCGCCGGGGCCCACCTCGACGGTCTTCTCGAAGGCGCCGTAGGCGGGAGCCCGGACGACGACCTCGTTCTCGCCGCCGGGCACCCGCAGGGTGTAGCCGCCGTTGGCCCCGGTGACCGCGGTGACCCCGCCGGCCTCGACCGTGGCGCCGTCGACGGGCAGGCCGTCGTTGGCGTCGGTGACCACCCCGTGGATCCTGGCGCTGGTGTCACGGAAGGAGATGCTCAGCCCGTCCTCGAGCACGGCCTGGTTGTGCGAGTACTGCAGGGCGACGGTGCCGGTGGCGTTCTCGATGCCGACGGTGGCGCTGTTGCCCCGCAGCCGGGCGTTGCCGGCCGGGACGTCCTTGTACCGGTAGGTGATGTCCCCGCTCTCGGTGAGCTCCACCGAGAAGGAGAAGTACGTGGTGGTGCCCCGCGGGGCGACGTCGCGCCATTCCACCAGGAACTTGCGGTTCGGGGCCTCGCCGTAGGACTTGGTGTGGACCGATCCCGTCGCGGTCACGGCCAGGTCGTCCCAGAACGGGTACAGGGCCGCGTTCGGGGCGGCGGCGGCCGGGAGGGCGACGTTGGAGTAGGCGGTGGAGCTGCCGCCGAAGGTCAGCACGCCGTTGGTGTTGAGGTGGCCGGAGCCGTAGCGGGTCCCGTACAGCGGGAAGGAGAACGGCAGGGTCACCGCCGCGGCGGCGTCGTCGCCGGTGAGGGCCAGCGGGGTGTCGCCGGCGATCCACTGCGCGGAGCCGGTGGAGCAGGCCGTTCCGAAGGAGTCCTTGCGGGCGGGCAGGGTGATGTCGAGGGTCAGGTCGCCGCCGACCGAGATCTCCTCGGTGGCCCCGGTCAGGCAGAGGGACGAGGAGACGGCCTCGACGGTGTGGTCGCCGTGGGGGACGACGGCGGAGTACGTGCCGTCGTCCTCCGTGGTGACGGAGACCGGGGTGCCGGTGAAGGAGACGGTGGCGCCGGCGACCGGCCCCGAGGCGGAGGAGACGGTGCCGGAGACGGTGGAGGACGGGGCCCGGTCCATCTCGATCGCGGCGGAGGCGGTGGCGCCCTCGGTGACGGTGACCTGGGCGGTGCCGTTCAGGTAGCCGTACTTGGAGGCGGTCAGCGTGTACTCGCCGACCGACAGGACGGGCAGTTCGTAGGCGCCGTCCGCGCCGGAGGTGACGGAGCGGTCGATGGGGCCGTCCACGGCGATCCGCGCCCCGGCCAGCGGTTCGCCGCCGGAGGTGACGGTGCCGCTCAGGGAGCCGACCGCGCCGCGCGGCGCGTTCTCGACCGCGGCGAGCGCGTCGAGCTTGCCCTCGCCGAAGACGTTGTTGCGCTCGGCGGTGCCGCCGCACTGCAGGTTCTCGGTGTCGACGGCCGTCCGGCCGAGCAGCGCCTCGGTGGCGTCGACGTCGCCGAGCATCTGCGGCGACGCCGACCAGATCAGGGCGACGGCGCCCGCGGTGTGCGGGGAGGCCATGGAGGTGCCGTTGTAGCTGCTGTAGCCGCCGGGGACGGAGGAGCGGATGCCGACGCCGGGGGCGGCGATGTCCGGCTTGACCGTGCCGGCCTCGCCGGGGCCGCGGGACGAGAAGGAGGCGATGGCGCCGTTCGCGTCGAAGGCGCCGGTGGAGTAGCTGGAGGTATACGTGCCCGGGGAGCCCGAGGTGCTGCAGGCCGAGCCGGAGTTGCCGTTGGAGAAGGCGGGGAAGATGCCCGCGGCGCGCCAGGCGTCGACGATCTCCTGGTACCAGTCGTCGAAGCCGTTGCCGCCCCAGGAGTTGTTCACCACGTCGGGCGCCAGGTCCGGCCGGGGGTTGTCGCCGGCGCGGTCGGTCGGGGCGACGATCCACTCGCCGGAGGCCAGCAGGGAGGCGTCGGAGCAGGAGCTGGACTCACAGCCCTTGGCGGCGATCCAGGTGGCGCCGGGTGCGACGCCGATCTGGTTGGCGCCGCCGTCGTCGCCGACCATGGTGCCCATGGTGTGGGTGCCGTGGCCGTTGTTGTCGCACGGGGCGCCGCCGGCGCAGACCGAGGCCGGGTCGAACCAGTTGTGGTCGTGGCTGAAGGTTCCGTCGCCGTTCCTCCCGCGGTAGGAACCGGCCACGGCCGCGTGGGTGTGGTCGACGCCGGTGTCGATGTTGGCGACCACGACGCCCTCGCCGCGGACGCCCTGGCCCGTCCAGACGTCGGGGGCGTTGACGGCGTCGATGTTCCACTCGACGCCGGAGACGGTACTGCGGCGCTCGCCCTTCGTGGGCTCGTCGAGCTTGATCGCCCGGTCGGCGCGGATCGACTCGACCTCGGGCAGTTCCGCGATCTTCTCCGCCACCTTCTCGGTGGCGGTCACCTGGACCGTGTTGATGATCCAGAAGGAGCGGGCCTCCGCGCCGTTCTCCTCGGCGATCGACAGGACGTCGGCCTGGCTCTCCTCGGCCGTCTCCTTCTTGGACCGCAGCACCTCGGCGCCGCGGGCGGACTTGCCGGTGAGCCTGTTGGCGCCGGTCAGGTCCGCGTCCTGGCGGAGGTTCACCCAGAAGGTGGTCTTCCCCCCGTCCTCGAACTCCTCGATCACCTTCTTCTCCGCCTTGGCCGGCAGGCTCTCGGCGGCGGTCGGCGCGGCCACGGCGCCGAGGGCTCCGAGGGGCAGCAGCGCCATGGACGTCAGAGCCACCAAGGCGGCCCTGACCGGTCTCCGGTTCGGTCTCAACAGGTCTCCATCCCACGTACGGCGGGGATCTCCCGCCCCGACTCGCTGCAGTCGTGCTGAGTGACGGAACGCCGGAGCCGGGCAGCCACGGGCCCGGCGACCGGGCCATTCTTGGATCACGTGCACGACGGCACAAGGACGGGAATGCGCCTTCCGTGCGGAGCCGGCCCGAAAACGCCGGCCCGCACCGGGAGAGCGCGGATCCGTCTTCGCAGGACGGCGCGGCGGGCCCGGGGAACGCGAACGGCCCGCGCCGGGGGCGCGGGCCGTCGGAGGGACCGGCCGGATTCCGCCGGACCGGCCGAGGGGACGTCACATGCCGTCCGGATCGGCCCGGTTGAGGGCGGGAGCGGGCGCCGGGCCCGCGGCCAGCAGGTAGTCGGCGGCCGAGGTGTCGGTCACCAGGCTGGTGACCAGGCCCGACCGCAGCACCGCGTCGATCGCGGCGCCCTTGCGGGCGCCTCCGGCGATGGCGACCACCTCGGGGATGCGGCGCAGCTGCTCCGCCTTCACCGTGATGCACCGCTCCCCCAGGTCCCGGCCCACCCGCCGGCCCTGCGCGTCGAAGAGGTGCGCCGACATCTCCGCCGCGACGCCCAGCGAGGCGTAGTGCTCCCGCTCCTCGTCGCTGAGCATGTCGTGCACCGTGGAGACGCCCGGGTCCCAGGAACCGATGGAGACGCAGGCGACGGTGACCTTGTCGAAGTACTCGAAGGCGCGGGCGATCCCCGTCTGGTTGCGCAGCGCCGCCGCGGTGGCCGCGTCGGGCAGCAGCATCGGCGCGTAGATGGGGTGGGCGTCGCCGCCCGACACCTGTGCGGCGCGCCGCACCGCCTCCACCGAGCCGCGCTCGGCGGTCCCGGCGTCGTAGACGCCCGTCAGCTGGACCACCGTGCACTGCGGCAGCTTGTTGAGCGCCACCGCCATGTGGATGGTGGACCGGCCCCAGGCCAGCCCCAGGACGTCCCCCTCGTCGACCAGCTCGCCGAGGAGGTCCGCGGCGACCTCGCCGAGGTTCTCCGGGTCCGGGGAGTCCTGTGCCTCGGCGGGGGACTCGACCACGACGGCGTGCCGCAGGCCGTACCGGGCGCGGAGCGCGTCGGAGCGCTCGGCGTCCAGCTCGGCCGGGACACGGATCTCGATCCGCACGAGGTCCCTCTCGAGGGCGGTCTCCAGGACCCGCGCCACCTTGAAGCGGCTCACGCCGAACTCCTCGGCGATCTGGATCTTGGACTTCCCCTCGAGGTAGAAGCGGCGGGCCATGGCCGCCGCCTGCACCAGCTCAGCGGGACCCATCCGCATGGCTGACCGGCCCGCCGACATACCCGACACGGCGCTCTCCTCACTGCTGTTCACATCTTGGACCTGCCGTCCATCCTCGCAGATGTGGCAGGGCGGGTCCGCCTCGATCGGCGTCGTTCACTTTCTGTTGGCCTGGCTTCCGCCGGGCAGGGCGTCCGCGCTCAGTGGGCGCACGCCCAGGAGGCGGAGGCGGTGGCCGACTCCGCCTTCGCCCGCAGCGCGCGGACCGCCTCGGCCGGGTCCTGCGCGCCGTACACCGCGGAGCCCGCCACGAACACGTCCGCGCCCGCCTCGGCGCAGCGCTCGATGGTGGCCTCCGAGACGCCGCCGTCGATCTGCAGCCAGAGCTCCAGGCCGTGCTTGGAGATCAGCTCACGGGTGCGGCGGATCTTCGGCAGCATGATGTCGAGGAACGCCTGACCGCCGAAGCCCGGCTCGACCGTCATGATCAGCAGCATGTCGAGCTCGGGGAGGAGGTCCTCGTAGGGCTCGATCGGCGTGGCCGGACGCAGTGCCATGGAGGCGCGGGCGCCCTTGGCGCGGATCTCCCGCGCGAGCCGGACCGGCGCGGCGGCCGCCTCCACGTGGAAGGTGACCGACCCGGCCCCGGCCTCGACGTACTGCGGAGCCCAGCGGTCCGGCTGCTCGATCATCAGATGACAGTCCAGCGGGGTGTCGGTCGCCCGCGCCAGGGACTCGACCACCGGCACGCCGAGGGTCAGGTTGGGCACGAAGTGGTTGTCCATCACGTCGACGTGGAGCCAGTCGGCCCCCGCGACCGCCTCCGCCTCGTCGGCGAGGCGCGCGAAGTCGGCGGAGAGGATGCTCGGGTTGATCTGCACGGCCATGCTCACAGCCTGCCATGGCGCAGACCTTTCGGGGGCATCCGGGTGCCCCCTGTTTTCCGCCCGGGCGGCCGGACGGGGCGCGGTCCGGGCCGCGCCCCGTCCGCGGTCGTCACCGCAGGCGGCGGAAGAGCGCCAGGTACATGGCGTCGGTGCCGTGCAGATGCGGCCAGAGCTGCACGTCGGGCCCCTCCCCCAGGTCCGGCACGCCGGGCAGCAGGGGCCGCGCGTCGAGGAGTTCCGCCTCGCCGTCGCGCTGCTTGAGGACGTCGTGGACGACGGCCCGGGTCTCGGCCAGGTGCGGCGAGCAGGTCACGTATCCGACGACCCCGCCGACCCGCACCGAGTCCAGCGCCGTGCGCAGCAGCGCCCGCTGCAGCGGCGCGAACCCGTCCAGGTCCTCGGGCCGGCGCCGCCACCGCGCCTCGGGCCGGCGCCGCAGCGCCCCCAGGCCGGTGCACGGCACGTCCATCAGGACCCGGTCGAACGAGCCGGGCCGCCACGGCGGCCGCGTCCCGTCGGCCGCGATCACCTGGTACGGACCGGGGTTGCCCTCCAGCGCGCGCGCCACCAGCCCGGCGCGGTGCGGCTGCTTCTCCGAGGCGAGCAGCACGGCGCCGCGCTCGGCGGCCAGTCCGGCGAGCAGCGCCGCCTTGCCGCCGGGGCCCGCGCAGCCGTCCAGCCACGCCTTGTCGGGACCTTCCAGCGGCGCGGCGGCCAGGGCCAGGGCGACCAGCTGGCTGCCCTCGTCCTGGACGCCGGCGCGGCCCTCGCGGACCGCCTCCACCGCACCGGGTTCGCCGCCCTCGGTCAGCCGGACCGCGTAGGGGGACCAGCGTCCGGGCGCCGCGGCCTCCTCGCCCAGCGACTCCAGCAGCTCCGCGGCGGTGGCCCGCCCGGGGCGCGCCACGAGGGTCACCGCGGGCCGCTCGTTGTCCGCCGCCAGCAGCTCCTCCACCCCGGCCCGGCCGCCGCCCAGCGAGTCCCACAGCGAGGAGACCACCCAGCGCGGGTGGGAGTGGACGACCGCGAGGTGGTCCTCGGGGTCCTCGTCGTACGGCGGGGCGACGCGCTCCAGCCAGGCGTCCAGGTCGTGCCGGGCGATCTTGCGCAGGACGGCGTTGACGAACTTGGCCCTGCCGTCGCCGAGCACCACCCGGGCCAGTTCCACGGTGGCGGAGACGGCGGCGTGCGGCGGGATGCGGGTGCCGAGGAGCTGGTGCGCGCCGAGGGCGAGCACGTCGAGCACCGGCGGGTCCACCTCGCGCAGCGGCCGGTCGACGCAGTCGGCGATGATCGCGTCGTAGGTGCCCTGGCGGCGCAGCGTCCCGTAGACCAGTTCGGTGGCGAGCGCGGCGTCTCGGCCCTCGAAGCCGCCCTTCTCCCGGGCCTTGCGCAGCAGCGGCGGCAGGACCAGGTTGGCGTACGCGTCCCGTTCGTCGACGGCGCGCAGCGCCTCGAAGGCGAGGATGCGGACCGGGTCCTTCTGGGGCCGGCGGTACGGCTTGGCGGGCTTGCGGGGCCGGCGGGAGGGGTCGCTCACGAAAAAGGTGCTCCGGATCGCAGAGATCGAGAATCGAAGAAGGGGTGATACCTCCCCAGACTACGTCCCGCCGCGCCGCCCCCGGCCGCCCGGCCCGCTCCGGTCCGGCCCGCTCCGGCCCCGCCCGGTCTCAGCCGCCCAGCGTCTCCCCGGCCGCGATCCGCGCCCCGCGCGCCCAGTCGGCGGCGCGCATCGGCTTCTTGCCCTGGGGGCGCACCCACATCAGCTCGACGGCGTGCGAGCCGGTGCCGACGTACACGTTGTTCTTGGCCGCCGCGATCTCGCCGGGCGCCAGGTCGGTCCGGTCGGCGACCAGGGCGGTCTGGGTCAGCTTCAGCCGCTCGCCGCGGAAGGTGGTCCAGGCGCCGGGCGCGGGGTTGCAGCCGCGCACCACCCGGTCCACGCGCAGGGCGGGGGCGGCCCAGTCGACGCGCGCGTCCTCCACCGTGATCTTCGGCGCGAGGCTGATGCCGTCGGCGGGCTGCGGAACGGGCCGCAGGGAGCCGTCCTCGATGCCGTCCATGGTGGCGGCCAGCAGCCCGGCGCCGGCCAGCGAGAGCCGGGTGAGCAGGTCGCCGGCGGTGTCGGTGGCGCGGACCGACTCGGTGACGGTGCCGTACACCGGTCCGGAGTCCAGGCCCTCCTCGATCTGGAAGGTGGAGGCGCCGGTGATCTCGTCGCCGGCCATCACGGCGTGCTGCACGGGGGCGGCGCCGCGCCAGGCGGGCAGCAGCGAGAAGTGCAGGTTCACCCAGCCGCGGGCGGGGACGTCGAGGGCGACGCGGGGCAGCAGGGCGCCGTAGGCCACCACCGGGCAGCAGTCCGGGGCGATCTCGCGCAGCCGGGCGAGGAACGCCTCGTCGCGCGGGGTGGCGGGCTTGAGCACCTCGATGCCGGCCTCCTCGGCCCGCTCGGCCACCGGGCTCGCCACCAGCCGGCGGCCCCGTCCGGCGGGCGCGTCGGGGCGGGTGACGACGGCGGCCACCTCGTGCCGCCCGGAGGCGATCAGTGCGTCCAGGGCGGGGAGGGCGACCTCGGGGGTGCCTGCGAAGACGAGCTTCATGGGTGGTGTCGGGCCTCTCGGGGCGGGGATGCGGGCGGCGCACCAGTCTAGGAGGCCGCGGGAGGTCCGGGGCGACGCGGTGGACCGCCCGCGCGTGCGGCGGCGCCGGGGCGCGCGGTGGGCGCCGAGCGCCCCCGCGACCGTGACCCCCCGGGGGTCGGGCGCGTTGGTCAAAGGAGAGTTGACCACAACGGGCCGCCACCACCGCGGCCGATCCTTTCATCGCCGGTTCGAGAGGCTTGTTCATGGCCGACCACGCAACCCACGACGCCCAGGCGCGGGCCAGCCTGCATCTTCTGGTACGGGACATCGAGCGGGTCCGCCGGCAGGTGGACGCGCTGCGTACGCTCACCGCCCAGCTCGGGAACGTCTATCGCCCGCGGCGTACGGGGTCCTCCGCCGGGTTCGTCGTCTACGGTCGGGCGCCGGCGCCGACGGTGCGGCTCGCCCAGGAACTGCGCGACAGCGTCGAGACGCTGGTCACGGCGGCGGTGGACTTCGACCGGTCGCTGGGGTTCTCGTGGGACGCGGTGGGTTCCGCGCTGGGGGTCACCAAGCAGGCGGTGCACCGGCGGTACGGGGCGCGGCGGGCGGCGCAGCAGGCGGCCGCCGACGCGGAACGCCAGGCCCGTCAGCAGCCGCCCGCCGCGGGCGACCTCCCCCCGGTCCCCGCGGCCCGCCAGCCCCTCCCCGACCGCCCCGCATCCTTCCCCTCCCCCCGCAACGGCACCTGACCGCGCCCGCCCCCGCGGACGGCCACGCCCCGCGGGGCGACCGCGCGCCGCCCAGGGGGCTGTCGCCCGCAGACGGCAACGGGACGGTGCCGGGACCGCATCCG
>NZ_LWCC02000005.1:3952859-4045357 GCF_001642695.1 Streptomyces chilikensis | reverse complement strand
AGGCGGACCGGGGTGGCGCCGCCGCGGGCCGTGCGGGCGGCCTGGGCGGACTTGAGGGCGGCGGCGAGCGCCGCGCCCCGCCCGGGCGGCACGCGGACCAGGGCCCGCTCCCAGACCTCCCCCGGCGGCGGCGCCCCTCTCCGCGCCGCCCGCCCCGCGGGCGTCACCGGCAACGGCACCGGCCCGAGCACCTCCGCCTCGGCCGGCAGCTCCGCGCCCGCGAGGAACTCCGCCACCGCCTCCGGCGGCCCGGACACCGACGCCATCCGCGACACCGGCGGGAACCCGAGCTCGGCCCGTTCGGACAGCTCGCGCAGCGCGTGTCCCACCGGGTCCCACCGCACCAGCGCCTGCACCGGCCGCAGCGTCGGCTCGGCGACCACGACGACCGTCCCCCCGGCGTCCTGGCCCCGCACCAGCGCCGCCGCGGCGATCCAGCGCCGCAGCGCCTCCTCGCCGGAGCGCAGGTCCTGGCGTCCCAGCATGGCCCAGCCGTCGAGCAGCAGCGCCGCCGCGTAGCCGCCCTCGGCCACCGGCTCGGCCCCCGGCGTGGACACCACCAGTGCCGGCGCCCCGGGGACGGTGTCCAGCACCTGCTCCCGCCCCGAGGTGCGCACCGGCACGGAGGGGAAGGCCCGCCCCAGCTCCTCGGCGGTCCGCCGCGCGCCCACCACGCTGGCGCGCAGCCGGAACGCCCCGCACTCCGGGCAGTGCCACTCCGGCTCCGCCCGTCCGCACCAGCCGCAGGCCAGCCGGGTCTCGTCCTGGCCCTCCAGCGGCCCGGCGCAGTGCCGGCAGCGGGCGGGCGTCCGGCAGTTCGCGCAGGCCAGCCGGGGCGCGTAGCCGCGCCGCGGCACCTGCACCAGCACAGGTCCGTGCCGCAGCCCCTCGCGGGCGGTCTGCCAGGCCAGGGTGGGCAGCCGGGCGACCCGCGCCGCCTCGTCGCGGGCGAGATCCTGGTCGCCGACGGTGCGCACCAGCGGCGCGGCGGTCCGCACCAGCGCCCGGTCCGCCACCAGCGGCCGCGCCCAGCCGCTCTCCACGAGCTGCGCGGCCTCCACCGTGGTGCTCCAGGCGCCGAGGAGGAAGCCGCAGCGGTGGTGGGCGGCCCGCAGCTCCAGGACCTCGCGGGCGTGCGGCTGGGGGGCGTGCGGCTCGCTGTGGCTGTCGTCGCCGTCGTCCCAGATCACCACCAGGCCGAGGTCGCGGACCGGGGCGAACATGGCGGCGCGGGTGCCGACCACCGCGCGGACCGCGCCGCGCCGCACGGCCAGCCACTGCCGGTACCGCTTCTCCGGCCCCGCGTCGGCGGTCAGCAGGACGTGGCGGCCCTCGCCCAGCAGGGCGGTGAGGGCCGCGTCGACCCGTGCGGCGGCGCGGCCGTCGGGGACGACGACCAGCGCGCCGCGGCCGGAGGCCAGGGTGGCGGCCACGGCGCGGGCGATCTCCTCGCTCCAGGCGGGGCCCGGCAGGGCGTTCCACACGGCCCGCGGGGAGCCGCCGAGGGCCAGGCTCTCCAGGAACGCCGGCCCGTTCTCGTACCGGCCCCAGGGTCCGGCGCCGGGCGCGGGGGGCGGCGGCAGCGGATCGGGGGAGGGAGCCCTCTCCGCCTTGGCGTTGCGCGGCGGCACGGCGAGCTGCAGCACGTCGGCGAGGCTGCCGGCGTAGCGGTCGGCGACGGCGCGGCAGAGCGCGAGCAGGTCGGGCCCGAGGACCGGCTCGGGCGACACCACTTGGGCGAGGGCGGCGAGGGGGCCGCTGTAGTCGGACTCGTCGAGCCGGTCGACGATGAACCCGTCGACCAGGCCGCCGCCCTCGCGCCGGCCGCCGCGGACGCGGTTGCGGCCCGCGCCGAAGCGGACGCGGACCCGGACCCCGGGCCGGGCGTCCGCGTCCAGCTCCGCCGGGACGGCGTAGTCGAAGTAGCGGTCGAGGTGCAGGACGCCCTTGTCGACGAGGACACGGGCGACGGGGAGTTCCCCGGCGACGGCGGCGCCGCGCCAGGTCCGCGGCTTGGCCCGCGGGACCTTGGCCTTCGCCTCGCGGACGCTCTCCCGGATGAGCGCGAGCTGCTCGGGCGGCGCGCCCTGCCCGCCGCCCTCCCCGGAGGTCTCTTCGCTGCTCACGCCGCCATTCTTCCACCGGGCTCGGACAACGTGCGGTGCCGTGCCCCGCGGTGGCGCACGGCCGAGGCCCGGCGCCCCGACGGGGGAACCGGGCCTCGGCCACGCGCGCCGGGGGGGCGACTACACCCCGGCCGCCTTCTTGAGCGCGTCCACGCGGTCCGTCCGCTCCCACGTGAAGTCGGGCAGCTCACGGCCGAAGTGGCCGTACGCCGCCGTCTGGGCGTAGATCGGCCGCAGCAGGTCCAGGTCGCGGATGATCGCCGCGGGCCGCAGGTCGAAGACCTCGGAGATCGCGGCCTGGATCCTCTCGACCTCGATCTTCTCCGTGCCGAAGGTCTCGACGAACAGGCCCACCGGCTCGGCCTTGCCGATCGCGTACGCGACCTGCACCTCGCACCGCGAGGCGAGACCGGCCGCGACGACGTTCTTGGCGACCCACCGCATCGCGTAGGCGGCCGAGCGGTCCACCTTGGACGGGTCCTTGCCGGAGAAGGCGCCGCCGCCGTGACGGGCCATGCCGCCGTAGGTGTCGATGATGATCTTGCGGCCGGTGAGGCCCGCGTCACCCATCGGGCCGCCGATCTCGAACCGCCCGGTCGGGTTGACCAGCAGGCGGTAGCCCTCGGTCTCCAGCTTGATGCCGTCGTCGGAGAGCGCCTTCAGCTCCGGCTCCACCACGTACTCACGGATGTCCGGGGTCAGCAGCGAGTCCAGGTCGATGTCCGAGGCGTGCTGCGAGGAGACGACCACGGTGTCCAGGCGGACCGCCTTGTCCCCGTCGTACTCGATGGTGACCTGGGTCTTGCCGTCCGGGCGCAGGTAGGGGATCGTCCCGTTCTTGCGCACGTCGGACAGGCGCTTGGACAGGCGGTGCGCGAGGAAGACCGGCAGCGGCATCAGGGTCGGCGTCTCGTCGGAGGCGTAGCCGAACATCAGGCCCTGGTCGCCCGCGCCCTGCTTGTCGAGCTCGTCGTCGTCGCCCTCGACGCGGGCCTCGTAGGCCGCGTCGACGCCCTGGGCGATGTCGGGGGACTGCGAGCCGATGGAGACCGACACGCCGCAGGAGGCCCCGTCGAAGCCCTTCTTGGAGGAGTCGTACCCGATCTCGAGGATCTTGTCGCGCACCAGCTGCGGGATCGGGGCGTAGGCCTTGGTGGTGACCTCGCCGGCGACGTGCACCAGGCCGGTGGTGATCAGCGTCTCGACCGCGACGCGGGAGGTCGGGTCCTCGCGCAGCAGCGCGTCGAGGATGGTGTCGCTGATCTGGTCAGCGATCTTGTCGGGGTGACCTTCGGTCACGGACTCCGAGGTGAACAGGCGACGGGACACAACGCTCCCTGGGGTTGCAGCGGCTGCTGGCTGAATTCTTGGCGGCGCCTCGGGGCTGCGCCCGGACGTCCGGCACAGTCTAGTCGGTCCTGCCCGTTTGGCGGGCCACCGATCTCAGCCTACGGGCGGAAGGCCGCTGGACGGACGGGGACATCCGGGCCATTCCCCCCGGGCCCGCGGCCTCATCCGGTCAGCCGGGCGGCGACCAGGTCCCACACCACGTCGGCGAGGTCCTCCTTGGGGCCGTGCGGCACCGGCGTCTCGCCGCCGTCGGCGGCGAGCACCAGCGCCTCGTTCTCCTCCGACCCGAAGGTCAGGTCCTCGCCCACCTGGTTGACGACGAGGAGGTCGCAGCCCTTGCGCTTGAGCTTGGCCCTGCCGTTGGCCACGACGTCGTGGGTCTCGGCGGCGAAGCCGACCACCACCTGGCCGGGCCGGGCCCGGTCGGCGGAGATCTCCGCCAGCACGTCCGGGTTGCGCACCAGGGCCACCGGCTCCGGTTCCCGGCCGTCCTTCTTCTTGATCTTGCCCTCGGCGTAGACGGCGGGCCGGAAGTCGGCGACGGCGGCGGCCATCACCACGGCGTCGGCGTCCCGGGCCGCCTCCACCACGGCCCGGCGCAGTTCGACGGCGGTGCCGACGCGGACCACGTCGACCCCGGCCGGGTCGGGCAGGGAGGCGTTGGCGGCGACCAGGGTGACCCGGGCGCCGCGGGCGGCGGCTGTGCGGGCGAGGGCGTAGCCCTGCTTCCCGGAGGACCGGTTGCCGAGGAACCGGACCGGGTCCAGCGGCTCGCGGGTGCCGCCCGCGCTGATCACCACGTGGCGTCCGGCCAGGTCGGCCGGCGCGGGACCGCGGGTGAGGACCCGGCGGCAGAGCTCGAAGACCTCCACCGGGTCGGGGAAGCGCCCCTTGCCGGTGTCCGCGCCGGTGAGGCGGCCCACGGCCGGCTCGATCACCACCGCGCCGCGGCGGCGCAGCGTCGCCACGTTCTCCTGGGTGGCCGGGTGCTCCCACATCTCGGTGTGCATGGCCGGGGCGAAGACCACCGGGCAGCGGGCGGTGAGCAGGGTGTTGGTGAGCAGGTCGTCGGCGAGGCCGTGGGCGGCCTTGGCCAGCATGTCGGCGGTGGCCGGGGCGACGACGACCAGGTCGGCGTGCTGTCCGATGCGCACGTGCGGCACCTCGTGCACGGACTCCCACACCTCGGCGGAGACCGGGTTGCCGGAGAGCGCGGACCAGGTGGGCGCGCCGACGAAGTTCAGCGCGGAGGCGGTGGGCACCACCCGGACGTCGTGGCCGGACTCGGTGAACCGCCGCAGCAGCTCGCAGGCCTTGTAGGCGGCGATGCCGCCGCTGACGCCCAGGACGATCCGGGGCCGGCCGTCCGTCTCGTGCACGCTCGTGTCCACCGTGTCTCTCCCTGAAGTGAATGCCTGCGTGGCTTTGAGCCTACGGGGGTGACGGAGCCGCCTCGGGAGGCACCCGGGCAGACCGCAGGCCCGGCAGTGGGACTGCCGGGCCTGGGGTGCGGAAAACGGGTGGCTCCGGGGAGCCGGCGCCTCAGCGCGTCGGGTCCGTCGCCGGGCCGTCGACGGCCTCGGAGGTGAGCAGACCGGCGTTGATCTCGCGCAGGGCGATCGAGAGGGGCTTCTCGTGGACGTGGGTGTCGACGAGCGGGCCCACGTACTCGAGGAGGCCCTCACCGAGCTGCGAGTAGTACGCGTTGATCTGGCGGGCACGCTTGGCCGCATAGATCACCAGGCTGTACTTCGAGTCGGTGGCCTCGAGGAGCTCGTCGATCGGCGGGTTGATGATGCCCTCGGGCGCGGTCATGGAAGAGGACACGCTCTGACCTTCCGATAAGGGTGAATGAGATCTGGAGCTCTCCCGCCCGATCGCTCCGGCGGGGTTGGCGGGCACCGGGTGCACGCCCCTACGACGGTCCTCCCGACCGCCGGACAGGTCCTTGACCTGCCGTGTGCCGGCATGCACGTTTTCGACACGTGCGTCCGGCCGACACCCCGGAGTATAGCCGCGCGGCCGGGCGATCCGCGCAGCGTACCTCGGACCGGCCCCTCGCACGAGGGGCCGGCGAGGAGCGTCAGACGGCGCCCATCAGCGTCAGCAGCTCGCGGGCCACGGCGTCTACGGAGGTGTTGACCAGCGTGACGTCGAACTCCGGCTCGGCGGCCAGTTCGACCTTGGCGGCCTCCAGCCGGCGCTCGATGACCTCCGGCGACTCGGTGCCGCGCCCGGTGAGCCGGCGCACCAGCTCGTCCCAGGACGGCGGCGCGAGGAACACCAGCTGGGCCTGCGGCATGGACTCGCGCACCAGGCGCGCGCCCTGGAGGTCGATCTCCAGCAGCACCGGCTTGCCCGCCTCGAGCCGCTCCATCACGGCCCCGCGCGGGGTGCCGTAGCGGTTGCCCGCGAACTCGGCCCACTCCAGCAGCTCGCCGTTGGCGATCATCTTGTCCATCTCCTCGTCGGTGACGAAGAAGTAGTGGACACCGTCCTGCTCGCCCGGCCGGGGCTTGCGGGTGGTCGCCGAGACGGAGAGCCACACGTCGGGGTGCTCGTTGCGCATATGGGCGACGACCGTGCTCTTGCCGACCCCGGAGGGGCCGGAGAGCACGGTCAGACGCGGACGTACGTCCTGGGGGACGGGGGTGGTCGTCCCCCGGGGTGTTGCAGCCATGCGCCGATTATTCCAGCAATCCCGGGCGCACCGGGACTCAGGAGGCGCTGCCGCCGAACTCGCGCTCCAGGGAGGCGATCTGGTTGGAGCCCAGGCCGCGCACCCGGCGGCTCTCGGAGATCCCGAGCCGCTCCATGATCTGCTTGGCGCGGACCTTGCCCACGCCCGGCAGCGACTCGAGCAGGGCGGAGACCTTCATCTTGCCGATGACGTCGTTCTCCTGGCCCTGCTTGATGACCTCGTGAAGGGAGGCGCCGGAGTGCTTGAGTCGATTCTTGACCTCGGCCCGCTCCCGGCGAGCCGCGGCGGCCTTTTCGAGCGCGGCTGCGCGCTGTTCGGGGGTAAGGGGCGGAAGAGCCACGCCTACGTCACCTCGGATGTCGAACTGTCGGATACGGACCGGTGAGGAACCTGCTTGCCCCACACCTGGCGAGCCACACACCGCAGTTGGCCTGTGGCTCTGGTCGGAGACTAGCGCTCCGGACAGCGAGAGTCAGCGAGAACGACGGAAAAGTCCTGGTCAGACTCGCCAGCGGCGCGATCACTGCCGACATTTACGACATACCGGAGCGGTTTCGCGCGTCGCGTGGCGGAGATACGGATGGAGCGCGTCCGCCGCGGGGGGCCTTCCCCGCGGCGGACCGCGTCCCTCGGCGTGCCCTCAGCCCGCCACCGCGGCGCGGATCTCGTCCGCGAACCGCTCCGCCGCGTCCCGCAGCGCACCCGTCGAGGGGCCCGCGCGCAGGACGCCGCGGCTGACGTTGGGGACGACGTCGCGCACCGCCGCGCCGAAGACGCGCGGGAGGTCCGCCGGGGTGGCCCCCTGGGCGCCGATGCCCGGGGCCAGCAGCGGGCCGTTGATGTCCAGGTCGTAGAAGGACAGGTCGCCGAGCGTCGCGCCGACCACCGCGCCGAAGGAGCCGAGCGGCTCCTCCCCCGCGTTCTCCTCGGCGAGGTGCGCCAGCATCGTCGCGCCGATCCTGCGGCCGTCGGCGCGCACGGCGTGCTGGACCTCGCCGCCCTCGGGGTTGGAGGTGAGGGCCAGGACGAACAGCCCGGCGCCGTTCTCCCGGGCCAGGTCCACGGCCGGCTTCAGCGAGCCGTAGCCGAGGTACGGGGAGACGGTGAGGGCGTCCGAGAAGAGCGGTGCGTCCGCGCGCAAGAACGACTCGGCGTAGGCGGCCATGGTGGAGCCGATGTCGCCGCGCTTGGCGTCCATCACCACCAGGGCGCCGGCGGCGCGGGCCTCCTCCACCGACTTCTCCAGCACGGCGAGGCCGCGGGAGCCGAAGCGCTCGAAGAAGGCGATCTGCGGCTTGAGGACGGCGACCCGGCCGGCCAGCGCCTCCACCACGGTGCGGCTGAAGCGCTCCAGCCCGGCCACGTCGTCGGCCAGGCCCCAGGAGCCGAGCAGCGAGGCGTGCGGGTCGATGCCGACGCAGAGCGGGCCGCGCTCGTCCATGGCCCGGCGCAGGCGCGCGCCGAAGGGTTCCAGGTGGCTCATGCGGCGTTCCCCTTCTCCGGGTTCTCCGGGTTCTCCGGGTTCCTCACGTCTTTGCGGACGTCGGCGCCGACCGCCTCGGCGAGGGTGGCGTAGGGGCTCTGGCGCAGGCGCTGGGCCAGGCCCTTGTGGATCGCGCGGGCCCACAGGGGGCCCTCGTAGATGAAGGCGCTGTAGCCCTGCACGAGCGTGGCGCCGGCCAGGATGCGCTGCCAGGCGTCCTCGGCCGTCTCGACGCCGCCGACGCCGACCAGGGTGATCCGGTCGCCGACGCGGGCGTGGAGGCGGCGCAGCACCTCCAGGGAGCGCTCCTTCAGCGGAGCGCCGGACAGGCCGCCGGTCTCCTGCACCTGGGCGGGCGAGGAGCGCAGGCCGAGGCCGGCCCGGGCGATGGTGGTGTTGGTGGCGATGATGCCGTCCAGCCCCAGTTCGACGGCGAGGTCGGCGACGGCGTCCACGTCCTCGTCGGCGAGGTCGGGGGCGATCTTCACCAGCAGCGGGACGCGCCGTTCGGGCACCGTGCGGTCGGCGGCCTCGCGGACGGCGGTGAGCAGCGGGCGCAGCGCCTCGGTGGCCTGGAGGTTGCGCAGGCCGGGGGTGTTGGGCGAGGAGACGTTGACGACCAGGTAGTCGGCGTGGCGGGCGAGCCGCTCGGCGGACTTCACGTAGTCGGCGGCGGCCTCCTCCTCGGGGACGGCCTTGGTCTTGCCGATGTTGACGCCGACGACCGGCCTGAAGACCGGCTCGCGGGCGGCCAGGCGGGCGGCGACGGCGGCGGAACCGTCGTTGTTGAAGCCCATCCGGTTGATCAGCGCGCGGTCGGCCACCAGCCGGAAGAGGCGCTTCCTGGGGTTGCCGGGCTGGGCCTCACCGGTGACGGTGCCGATCTCGACGTGGTCGAAGCCGAGCATGGCCATGCCGTCGATGGCGACGGCGTTCTTGTCGAACCCGGCGGCCAGGCCGAACGGGCCGTGCATCCGCAGGCCGAACGCCTCGGTGCGCAGCTCGGTGTACCGGGGGGCGAGCCAGGCGGCGAGGAAGGTCCGCAGGACGGGGATCCGGGCGGCCAGGCGGATCCACCGGAAGGCGAGGTGGTGGGCGTTCTCCGGGTCCATGCGGGAGAACACCAGGCGGAAGAAAAGCTTGTACATGAAAAAGGGCTCCTCATGAGGAGGGGGACACCTTCCGGTGTCCCCCTCGTCGGTCACTGTCCGCGCGACGCGGTCAGCTGTTCCGCGTGTTCCTGCAGGGAGCGGACCGAGACGTCGCCCTGGGTGAGGGCGTCGATGCCCTGCACCGCGGCGGCGAGCGCCTGGACGGTGGTGAGGCAGGGGACGCCGCGGGCGACGGAGGCGGTGCGGATGTCGTAGCCGTCGAGGCGGCCGCCGGTGCCGAACGGCGTGTTGACGATGAGGTCGACCTGGCCGTCGTGGATCAGCTGGACGATGGTCCTCTCGCCGTTCGGGCCCTCGCCCTCGGACTGCTTGCGCACCACGGTGGCGGGGATGCCGTTGCGGCGCAGGACCTCGGCGGTGCCGGAGGTGGCGAGCAGCTCGAAGCCGGCGGCGGCCAGCTCGCGGGCCGGGAAGATCATCGAGCGCTTGTCCCGGTTGGCGACCGAGATGAAGGCGCGGCCCTTGGTGGGCAGCGGGCCGTAGGCGCCGGCCTGCGACTTGGCGTAGGCGGTGCCGAAGACCGAGTCGATGCCCATGACCTCGCCGGTGGAGCGCATCTCCGGGCCGAGGACGGTGTCCACGCCGCGGCCGTGCACGTCGCGGAAGCGCGACCACGGCATCACGGCCTCCTTGACGGAGATCGGCGCGTCCAGCGGCAGGTCGCCGCCGTCGCCGTTCGCCGGCAGCAGGCCCTCGGCGCGCAGCTCGGCGATGGTGGCGCCGAGCGAGATGCGCGCGGCGGCCTTGGCGAGCGGCACCGCGGTGGCCTTCGAGGTGAAGGGCACGGTGCGCGAGGCGCGCGGGTTGGCCTCCAGGACGTAGAGGATGTCGCCCGCGAGCGCGAACTGGATGTTGATCAGACCGCGGACGCCGACGCCCTTGGCGATGGCCTCGGTGGAGGCGCGCAGCCGCTTGATGTCGTAGCCGCCGAGGGTGATCGGGGGCAGGGCGCACGCCGAGTCGCCGGAGTGGATGCCGGCCTCCTCGATGTGCTCCATGACGCCGCCGAGGTAGAGCTCGGTGCCGTCGTAGAGGGCGTCGACGTCGATCTCGACCGCGTCGTCGAGGAAGCGGTCGACCAGGACCGGGCGGTCCGGGGAGATCTCGGTGGACTCGGCGATGTAGGCCTCGAGGCGGGACTCCTCGTAGACGATCTCCATGCCGCGGCCGCCGAGCACGTAGGACGGGCGGACCAGGACGGGGTAGCCGATCTCGTCGGCGATCCTCTTGGCCTCGGCGAAGGTGGTGGCGGTGCCGTGCTTGGGGGCGGGCAGGCCGGCCTCGGCCAGGACGCGGCCGAAGGCGCCGCGGTCCTCGGCGGCGTGGATCGCCTCCGGGGAGGTGCCGACCACGGGCACGCCGTTGTCCTTGAGCGCCTGGGACAGGCCCAGCGGGGTCTGGCCGCCGAGCTGGACGATCACACCGGCGACCGGGCCCGCCTGCTGCTCGGCGTGGACGATCTCCAGGACGTCCTCCAGGGTGAGCGGCTCGAAGTAGAGCCGGTCGGAGGTGTCGTAGTCGGTGGAGACGGTCTCCGGGTTGCAGTTGACCATCACGGTCTCGTAGCCGGCGTCGCTGAGCGCGAAGGAGGCGTGGACGCAGGAGTAGTCGAACTCGATGCCCTGGCCGATGCGGTTGGGGCCGGAGCCCAGGATGATCACCGCGGCGCGCTCGCGCGGGGCGACCTCGCTCTCCTCGTCGTAGGAGGAGTAGAAGTACGGGGTCCTCGCGGCGAACTCGGCGGCGCAGGTGTCGACCGTCTTGTAGACCGGGCGGACGCCGAGGGCGTGCCGGACCTGGCGGACGACGTCCTCGCGCAGGCCGCGGATCTCACCGATCTGCTGGTCGGAGAAGCCGTGGCGCTTGGCCTCGGCGAGCAGGCCGGGGGTGAGCTCGGGGGCGGCGGCCAGTTCGTCGGCGAGCTCCTTGAGCAGGAACATCTGGTCGACGAACCAGGGGTCGATCTTCGTGGACTCGAAGACCTCCTCCGGGGTGGCGCCTGCCCGGATCGCCTGCATCACGGTGTTGATGCGGCCGTCGGTGGGGCGGACGGCCTCGGCGAGCAGCTCGGCCTTGTCGCCGGGGTCCCCGGTGAAGGTGAACTGGCTGCCCTTCTTCTCCAGCGAGCGCAGCGCCTTCTGGAGCGCCTCGGTGAAGTTGCGGCCGATGGCCATGGCCTCGCCCACCGACTTCATGGTGGTGGTGAGGGTGGAGTCGGCGGAGGGGAACTTCTCGAAGGCGAAGCGGGGGGCCTTGACCACGACGTAGTCGAGCGTGGGCTCGAAGGAGGCCGGGGTCTGCTCGGTGATGTCGTTGGGGATCTCGTCCAGCGTGTAGCCGACGGCCAGCTTGGCGGCGATCTTGGCGATCGGGAAGCCGGTGGCCTTGGAGGCGAGCGCGGAGGAGCGGGAGACGCGCGGGTTCATCTCGATGACGATGACCCGGCCGTCCTCGGGGTTGACCGCGAACTGGATGTTGCAGCCGCCGGTGTCGACGCCGACCTCGCGGATGACGGCGATGCCGATGTCGCGGAGGACCTGGTACTCGCGGTCGGTGAGGGTCATCGCCGGGGCGACGGTGATGGAGTCGCCGGTGTGGACGCCCATCGGGTCGAAGTTCTCGATGGAGCAGACGACCACGACGTTGTCGTGCTTGTCGCGCATCAGCTCCAGCTCGTACTCCTTCCAGCCGAGGATGGACTCCTCCAGGAGGACCTCGGTGGTCGGGGAGAGCGTGAGGCCCTGGCTGGCGATGCGGCGCAGTTCCTCCTCGTCGTGGGCGAAGCCGGAGCCGGCGCCGCCCATGGTGAAGGAGGGGCGGACCACGACCGGGTAGCCGCCGAGCGTCTCGACGCCGGCGAGGACGTCGTCCATCGAGTGGCAGATGACGGAGCGGGCGGACTCGCCGTGGCCGATCTTCTTGCGGACCTCCTCGACGACCAGCTTGAACTGGTCGCGGTCCTCGCCCTTGTGGATGGCCTCCACGTTGGCGCCGATCAGCTCCACGCCGTACTTGGCGAGCGTGCCGTTCTCGTGGAGGGAGATCGCGGTGTTGAGCGCGGTCTGGCCGCCGAGGGTGGGCAGGAGGGCGTCGGGGCGCTCCTTGGCGATGATCTTCTCGACGAACTCGGGGGTGATCGGCTCGACGTAGGTGGCGTCGGCGATCTCCGGGTCGGTCATGATCGTCGCCGGGTTGGAGTTGACCAGGATCACGCGCAGGCCCTCGGCCTTGAGGACGCGGCATGCCTGGGTGCCGGAGTAGTCGAACTCCGCGGCCTGGCCGATGACGATCGGGCCGGAGCCGATGACCAGGACGGACTGGATATCGGTGCGCTTAGGCACGCTGGCCCTCCAGGAGAGAGACGAAGCGGTCGAACAGGTAGGCGGCGTCGTGCGGGCCGGCTGCCGCTTCGGGGTGGTACTGGACGCTGAACGCGGGCCGGTCGAGGAGCCGCAGGCCTTCGACGACGTCGTCGTTGAGGCAGACGTGGGAGACCTCGGCGCGGCCGAAGGGGGTGTCGGAGACCTTGTCGAGCGGGGCGTCGACGGCGAATCCGTGGTTGTGGGCGGTGACCTCGACCTTGCCGGTGGTGCGGTCCTGCACCGGCTGGTTGATGCCGCGGTGGCCGTACTTCAGCTTGTAGGTGCCGAAGCCGAGGGCGCGGCCGAGGATCTGGTTGCCGAAGCAGATGCCGAAGAGCGGGGTGGAGCGCTCCAGGACGCCCCGCATCAGCTCGACGGGGTGGTCGGCCGTCTCCGGGTCGCCGGGGCCGTTGGAGAAGAACACGCCGTCGGGGTTCACGGCGTAGATCTCGTCGAGGGTGGCGGTGGCGGGCAGGACGTGGACCTCGATGCCGCGCTCGGCCATGCGGTAGGGCGTCATGCCCTTGATGCCGAGGTCGATCGCGGCCACCGTGAACTTCTTCTCGCCCTGTGCCGGGACGACGTACGCCTCGGTGGTGGCGACCTCCTCGTAGAGGCTGGCGCCCTTCATCGGGGCGGCCTCGCGCACCTTGGCGAGCAGCGCCTCCTCGGAGGCGACGGCCTCGCCGGAGAAGATGCCGACGCGCATGGCGCCGCGCTCGCGCAGGTGGCGGGTGAGGGCGCGGGTGTCGATGCCGCTGATGCCGACGACGCCCTGCTCGGCGAGCTCGTCGTCGAGGGTGCGGGTGGAGCGCCAGTTGGAGGGGACCCGGGCGGGGTCACGGACGACGTAGCCGGACACCCAGATCTTGTGGGACTCGCGGTCCTCCTCGTTCATGCCGGTGTTGCCGACGTGCGGCGCCGTCATGACGACCACCTGGCGGTGGTAGGACGGGTCGGTGAGGGTCTCCTGGTAGCCGGTCATGCCGGTGGAGAAGACGGCCTCGCCGAAGGTCTCCCCCACGGCCCCGTAGGCGCGGCCGCGGAAGATCCGGCCGTCCTCCAGGACGAGTACTGCGGGAGCCTTGGCTCCCCTGGTGGAGGTCGTCATCGTGCGCCTTCCGTCTGCTTGTCGTGCTGTTCGATCATGTCGTTGAGGGCGGCCACCCACGCGGGGTGTTCGGTCGACCGGTCGGAGCGGAACCCGGAGTCGATCAGCCGGTCGCCGTGCTCCCAGGTCACCACGAGCAGTCCGCCCTCGGTGAGGACCTTGCCGGCGATGCCCTTGTCGAGCCGGGCTCCGCGGAGCTGTCCGGCGGGGACGAAGAAGTCGTCCGCGCCGGGGCGGCCGACGGCCAGTCCGGCGTCGGTGAGGGTGAGCTCGGCCCGGCTCCGGGTGCCCAGGCCGCGGGCCACGATGCGGTCCAGCCACTGGTGGGCGGTGGTGGAGCCGTGGTAGCGGCCGGAGAGGGTCAGCTTCGGTTCGCCGGCCGTCCCGGGGGCCTGGGGCAGTTCGGGCAGGTCGCCCTGGAGGGTGCTGCGCCACTTCCAGCCCTCGCGCATCAGCCAGTAGACCAGCGCGACGAACAGGGCGAGGCCGACGACCCAGGCGATGCGGCCCGGCCAGTTGGTGACCTCGGCCGACTTGCGTTCGGCCTCGGCGGCGAGGTTCACGAGGAGGAGGGGGGTCGAGGTCGTCACGCGAGCTTCCCGTCGGAGTAGGTGGCCTTGCCCCGCAGCCACGTGTGGGTGACACGGCCCGGCAGCTCACGGCCCTCGTAGGGGGTGTTGCGGCTGCGGGAGGCGAAGCCCGCGGGGTCCACGCCTCCACGGTATGCGGTGTCGACCAGGGTCAGGTTCGCGGGTTCTCCGACGGCCACCGGACGGCCGTGGCCCTTGGCCCGTCCGATCCGGGCGGGCGCGGCGGACATCCGGTCGGCGACGCCGGCCCAGTCCAGCAGGCCGGTCTCCACCATGGTCTCCTGCACCACGGACAGGGCGGTCTCCAGGCCGACCATGCCCATGGCGGCGGCGGCCCACTCGCAGTCCTTGTCCTCGTGCGGGTGCGGGGCGTGGTCGGTGGCGACGATGTCGATGGTGCCGTCGGCCAGCGCCTCCCGCAGGGCCATGACGTCGCGCTCGGTGCGCAGCGGCGGGTTGACCTTGTAGACCGGGTTGTAGCTGCGCACCATCTCGTCGGTGAGCAGCAGGTGGTGCGGGGTGACCTCGGCGGTGACGTCGATGCCGCGGGACTTGGCCCAGCGGACGATCTCGACGGAGCCGGCCGTGGACAGGTGGCAGATGTGGACGCGGGAGCCGACGTGCTCGGCGAGCAGGACGTCGCGGGCGATGATCGACTCCTCGGCCACCGCCGGCCAGCCGCCGAGGCCGAGCTCCGCGGAGACCACTCCCTCGTTCATCTGGGCGCCCTCGGTGAGCCGGGGCTCCTGGGCGTGCTGGGCGACGACGCCGCCGAATGCCTTCACGTACTCCAGGGCGCGGCGCATGATCACCGCGTCGTGGACGCACTTGCCGTCGTCGGAGAAGACGGTCACGCCGGCCGCGGACTCGTGCATGGCGCCGAGCTCGGCGAGCTTCTCGCCCTCCAGGCCGACGGTGACGGCGCCGATGGGCTGCACGTCGCAGTAGCCGTGCTCCTGGCCGAGGCGGTACACCTGCTCGACCACGCCGGCCGTGTCCGCGACGGGGAAGGTGTTGGCCATGGCGAACACCTGGGTGTAGCCGCCCTTGGCGGCGGCACGGGTGCCGGTGAGGACCGTCTCGGAGTCCTCGCGGCCGGGCTCGCGCAGGTGGGTGTGGAGGTCGACCAGGCCCGGCAGGAGGACCTTGCCGTCCGCCTCGACCACGGTGTCGACGCCCTCGGCGTCCAGGCCGGTGCCGACGGCGGCGACGACGGCGCCGTCGATCAGCACGTCCTGCGGCTCGCCGCCGAGCACGCGCGCACCGCGGATCAGGGTCTTGCTCATGGGTTCTGCCTTTCCTCGGTGCGGGTTCACTCGCCGGGAGTGCGTTCGTGGGTGGTGCCGCCGTTGGCGGTGCCGCCGTCGGTCTTGCCGCCGAGCAGCAGGTAAAGGACGGCCATCCGGGTGAAAACGCCGTTGGCGACCTGCTCGGTGACGGTGCAGCGCTCGGAGTCGGCGACCTCGGCGGTGATCTCCATGCCGCGGACCATCGGGCCGGGGTGCATCACGATCGCGTGGTCGGGCATCTTCGCCATCCGGTCGCCGTCCAGGCCGTAGCGGCGGGAGTACTCGCGCTCGGTGGGGAAGAAGGCGGCGTTCATCCGTTCCCGCTGGACGCGGAGCATCATCACCGCGTCGGCCTTGGGGAGGGCGGAGTCGAGGTCGTAGGAGACCTCGCAGGGCCAGGTCTCCACGCCGACCGGCAGCAGGGTGGGCGGGGCGACCAGGGTGACGTGCGCGCCCAGCGTGTGCAGCAGGTCCACGTTGGAGCGGGCGACCCGGCTGTGCAGGACGTCGCCGACGATGGTGACGTGCTTGCCGGTCAGGTCCTGGCCGAGGCCGGCGTCCGGGCCGATCAGGCGGCGGCGCATGGTGAAGGCGTCCAGCAGGGCCTGGGTGGGGTGCTGGTGGGTGCCGTCGCCGGCGTTGATCACCGGGGCGTCGATCCAGCCCGAGGTGGCCAGCCGGTAGGGGGCGCCGGAGGCGCTGTGGCGGATGACCACCGCGTCCACGCCCATGGCGGCCAGCGTCTGGGCGGTGTCCTTGAGGGACTCGCCCTTGGAGACGCTGGATCCCTTGGCGGCGAAGTTGATGACGTCGGCGGACAGCCGCTTCTCGGCGGCCTCGAAGGAGATCCGGGTGCGGGTCGAGTCCTCGAAGAAGAGGTTGCAGACGGTGCGGCCGCGCAGGGCGGGAAGCTTCTTGACCGTGCGGTCGCCGACCCGTGCCATCTCCTCGGCGGTGTCGAGGATGTGGACGGCGTCGTCGCGGGTCAGGTCGGCGGCCGAGATGAGGTGGCGCTTCATCGGGCAGGCTCCGTGGGAAGGATCATCTGGGAGATTTCGGGCAGGCGCGGACGCGCGGGCGCACCCCGGGTGGCGCGGGTGCGCCGACGGGTCTACCGGCGTTCGCCCTGGGGGGCCGGCCTGGTGCCGAGCAGCACGGTGTCGCGACCGTCCTCCTCGGCGAGCTGGACCTTGACCGTCTCCCGCAGCGACGTGGGGAGGTTCTTGCCGACGTAGTCGGCCCGGATCGGCAGTTCGCGGTGGCCGCGGTCGACGAGGACGGCGAGCTGCACCGCCCGCGGGCGGCCGATGTCGTTCAGCGCGTCGAGCGCGGCGCGGACCGAGCGGCCGGAGAAGAGCACGTCGTCGACGAGGACGACCAGGCGGCCGTCGACGCCGTCACCGGGGATGTCGGTGCGGGCGAGCGCCCTCGGGGGCTGGAGCCGCAGGTCGTCGCGGTACATGGTGATGTCGAGGGAGCCGACGGGGATCTTCCGTCCGGTGATCTCCTCGAGCTTGTCGGCGATCCGCCGGGCGAGGTAGACGCCCCTGGTCGGGATGCCGAGCAGCACGACGTCCTCGGCGCCCTTGGCGCGTTCGACGATCTCGTGCGCGATGCGGGTCAGAACCCGCGCGATGTCCTGGGCCTCGAGCACGGCACGTGCGTCGGACCCCTGCGCCGCTGGTGCGGAGCTGTTCGTATCCATACGAAAAGGACCCCCTTCTCCGCCTCACGGGACGGACTTTAAAGGACGTCGTGTTTACGCCCCCTACCCTAACAGGCGCCCGAACACCCCGGCCCACCCCCCGCACCTCCGGGGATTCCCCCCGGGACTCACCCTTTCGGAGCAACTCGGCGAACCGATCATCGAACCGTCGGTCCGGACCATTCCGCTTGACGGGGGAGAGTAACGCTGCGTAACCTTACAGTGAGTTACCAACCGTGCGGCATGCCCCGCGAAGCACCGCAGACCGCACGCGCCGCCGACTGTCCGGGAGCTTTATGTCCAGCGAATACGCAAAGCAGCTCGGGGCCAAGCTCCGGGCCATCCGCACCCAGCAGGGCCTGTCCCTCCACGGTGTGGAGGAGAAGTCCCAGGGCCGCTGGAAGGCCGTCGTGGTCGGTTCCTACGAGCGCGGGGACCGCGCCGTGACCGTGCAGCGCCTGGCCGAGCTGGCGGACTTCTACGGCGTCCCCGTCCAGGAGCTGCTTCCCGGCACCACGCCGGGCGGCGCCGCGGAGCCCCCGCCGAAGCTGGTCCTCGACCTCGAGCGCCTCCAGCACGTGCCGGTGGAGAAGGCCGGCCCGCTGCAGCGCTACGCGGCGACGATCCAGTCCCAGCGCGGCGACTACAACGGCAAGGTGCTGTCGATCCGTCAGGACGACCTGCGCACCCTGGCCGTGATCTACGACCAGTCCCCCTCGGTGCTCACCGAGCAGCTGATCAGCTGGGGCGTCCTGGACGCCGACGCGCGCCGCGCGGTGGTCCACGAGGAGAGCTGACCCCTCCCCCGCCACCGGCCGGGCGAACAAACACGCGACACGAGCACGCGGAAACGAAAACGCCGAAGGGCCCCAGCGGCACGCTGGGGCCCTTCGGCAATGCGGCGTCGTGACGAGCGCGCGGCTCAGGCCTCTTCCCGCCGCAGCGACGGCTTGAGGTCCTTCAGCCGTCCCAGCAGTCCGTTGACGAACGCGGGCGAGTCGTCGGTCGAGAACTCCTTGGCCAGCTGCACCATCTCGTCCAGCACCACGGCGTCGGGGGTCTCATCCATCCAGATGAGCTCGAAGGCACCGAGCCGCAGGATGTTGCGGTCGACGACCGGCATCCGGTCCAGCGTCCAGTCCACCGCGTACTGGGCGATGAGCTCGTCGATGCGGCGCACGTGGTCCGCGTATCCCTCGACCAGCTGCATCGTGTACTCGCTCACCGGCGGCTGCCGGGAGTCGTTCCGGGAGTGCCGGACCCAGTCGGCCAGGACGGACAGCACGTCGGCGCCGCGCTGGTCGGCCTCGAAGAGGATCTGGAAGGCGCGCTTGCGGGCCGTATTGCGGGCAGCCACGGTTAGCTGTTCACCCGGCCGAGGTAGTCGCTGGTGCGGGTGTCGACCTTGATCTTCTCACCGGTGGTGATGAAGAGCGGAACCTGGATCTGGTGACCCGTCTCCAGGACGGCCGGCTTGGTGCCACCGGTGGAGCGGTCGCCCTGGACGCCCGGCTCGGTCTCGGCGACGGTCAGCTCGACGGCGGCCGGCAGCTCGACGAAGAGCACCTCGCCCTCGTGCTGGGCGACCGTGGCGGTGAAGCCCTCGACCAGGAAGTTGGCGGCGTCGCCGACGGCCTTGCGGTCGATCATCAGCTGGTCGAAGGTGTCCATGTCCATGAACACGAAGTACTCGCCGTCCATGTACGAGAACTGCATGTCGCGCTTGTCAACGGTGGCCGTCTCGACCTTGACGCCGGCGTTGAAGGTCTTGTCGACGACCTTGCCGGAGAGCACGTTCTTGAGCTTGGTGCGCACGAAGGCCGGGCCCTTGCCGGGCTTGACGTGCTGGAACTCGACGACGGACCAGAGCTGGCCGCCTTCGAGCTTGAGCACCATGCCGTTCTTGAGGTCGTTCGTGGAAGCCACGGTTGCGGAATCTCCTGGACTGACGTGGACGACCCCGGGGCAGGAGCGCCGCGGCCCGGAGGCTACAGCGCGAGCAGCTCCTTGGTCGTGATGGTGAGTAGCTCGGGTCCGCCGTCCGCCTCGGGGCGCACGACGAGCGTGTCATCGATCCGGACCCCGCCCCGACCGGGGAGGTGAACCCCCGGCTCGACGGTGACCGGCACGCAAGCGTCCAGTTTACCCATGGTCGCGGGGGCCAACTGCGGGTCCTCCGCGATTTCCAGTCCCACACCGTGTCCGGTGCGGGCGGGCAGGGCGCTGCCGTAGCCGGCGGAGGCGAGGACCTGGCGTGCCGCCCGGTCCACCTCGCGGTGCTCGGCGCCCGGCGCCAGGGCCTCCCGCCCCGCCCGCTGGGCGGCGAAGACCACGTCGTAGAGCTCGATCTGCCAGTCCGCGGGGGTGGTGCCGATGACGAACGTACGGCCGATCTCGCACCGGTATCCCTGGTAGGCGGCGCCCATGCAGACGGAGAGGAAGTCGCCCTCCTCCACCCTGCGGTCGGTGGGCCGGTGGCCGGGCCGCCCGGCGTGCGGGCCGGTGGCCACCGAGGTGGGGAACGCCGGGCCGTCGGCGCCGTGGTCGACCAGGCGGCGCTCCAGTTCCAGCGCGAGGTGGCGTTCGGTGCGGCCCACCAGGATGGACTCCAGCAACTCGCCGAGCGCCTGGTCGGCGATCTCCGCGCCCGCCCGCAGGCAGGCGATCTCCTCCTCGTCCTTGACCACCCGCATCTGCTCCACGGCGGTGCCGAGGTCGGTGAGCCGGAGCCGGGAGGCCACCGAGCCGATGGCGCGGTGGCGGGCCACGGTGAGGTGGTGCTCCTCCACGGCGAGCGAGTCGGCGCCCTCCTCGGCCGCCAGTCCGGCCGCGGCCACCGCGGCGTCGCCGCCCTCGGGGGACAGGCTCCCGCCCAGCGGGCGGATCCGCAGCAGGTCGTCGGGCCGGCCGCCCTCGCGGGCGCCGGCCGGCTGCTGTTCCTCCAGCGGGTGCGGGCAGAGCAGCACGTCCTCGGCGCCGTCGCGCGGCGCGAGCAGCAGCGCGGCGCCCGGCGGGGCCGCGCCCGCCAGGTACCGCACGTTGGCGGGGCGGGTGACCAGCGCGGCGGCGCTGCCGGCAGCGTGGCAGCGTTCCCTCAGCCGCGCCCGACGGGCGGCGAACACCTCTGGCATGGCCCGAGCGTATGTTCCGCCGTGTCCGGCCGCGTCCTGAGCGCCGCCGGTCGGGGGGCGGCGCCCTCCCCGTGCCTCCGGACGGGCCGGCGCGGCCGGGGCCGGGCCGGCGTCACCACTGCGGGGGCGCCGCCAGCGAGCGGGCCAGCACCTCGTCCAGCAGCCGGGCGGTGGTGGGGACGTCCATCTGGGAGTTGTCGATGATGGGCAGGCCCGAGCCGTACCAGCCGGCCATCCGCCCGTGGATCCGGGCGACCTCCTCGTCGGTGAGCCGCCGGTTCCCGGAGCGCCGGGCGTTGCGCTCCAGCACGACCTCGAGCCCCGGCAGGAGCACCACCGGCAGCAGTCCGGGGCCCACGTGCCGCTTCCAGCCGCCGAGGCCGAGCACCGGGCGGTCGGGGAAGACGGCGTCGTCGATGACGCAGGAGATGCCGTTGGCGAGGAAGTTGCGGGCGGCGAAGCCGCAGGTGCGGCGGGCCAGGCGGTACTGGGTCTCGGACTGCTCGTTCCATCCGGTCTGCGGGTCGGCGAAGCCGGACCGCACCCATTCGCGGACGTCGTCCAGGCTGACGTGGGCGGTGGGCACCCTGCGGTGGTCGGCCCAGTACTTGGCGACGCTGGTCTTGCCGGCCCCGGCGGGGCCGATCAGCAGGACCGCGAGGACCGCCGTCCGCGGGTCGGGCGGCGGCGCCACGGGATGGACGCCGCCCGGCGCGGGAGGCGCGCCCGGGGCGGGCACCGGGCCTCCCTGGGGCAACGGCATCTGACCGGTCGCCTCCGGCGCCTGCCCCGCCCAGGCGGTCCGCCCGGGCCCGTGGGGAGGCGGCAGTTCGGACCCCACCGCGTGCTGCATCGCCTGCCACTCCGTCTCGTGGTCGCATACGTCGTACCGGCCGTCGGAACGGTACCGCCCCGCGCCGTCTGGTGGGGAACGGGCGGGGCGGCGGGAAAGTGCCCCCGGGCCGGGGAGGGCGGCGTCTTCCGGACTACTCGGCGACCTCGCCGTAGGCGGCGAGCAGCACCGCCGGGTCCGGTCCCTCCAGCACGGTCGGACGGGCCAGGCCGTCCAGGACGATGAAGCGCAGCAGGTCGCCGCGGGACTTCTTGTCGACCTTCATGTTCTCCAGCAGCTTGGGCCACTGGTCGTAGCGGTAGGTCAGCGGCAGGCCGAGGGAGCGCAGGACCTCGGTGTGCCGGTCGGCGGTGGCGTCGTCGAGCCGTCCGGCGACCCGGCCGAGCTCGGCGGCGAACCGCATGCCGACGGCGACGGCCGCGCCGTGCCGCCACTTGTAGCGCTCGTTCTTCTCGATGGCGTGCGCCAGGGTGTGGCCGTAGTTGAGGATCTCCCGCAGGCCCGACTCCTTGAGGTCGGAGGAGACCACCTCGGCCTTGACCCGGATGGCGCGCTCGATCAGCTCGGCGGTGTGCGGGCCCTCGGGGGTGCGCGCCGCCTCCGGGTCGCCCTCGATCAGGTCGAGGATCACCGGGTCGGCGATGAAGCCGGCCTTGACGATCTCGGCGAGCCCGGAGACGTAGTCGTGGACGGGCAGCGAGTCCAGCGCGGCCAGGTCGCACAGCACGCCGGCCGGCGGGTGGAAGGCGCCGACCAGGTTCTTGCCCTCGGCGGTGTTGATGCCGGTCTTGCCGCCGACGGCCGCGTCCACCATGGCGAGCACGGTGGTGGGGACGGCGATCCAGCGCACTCCGCGCAGCCAGGTGGCGGCGACGAAGCCGGCGAGGTCGGTGGTGGCGCCGCCGCCGACGCCGACGATCACGTCCGTGCGGGTGAAGCCGGTCTGGCCGAGCGCCTTCCAGCAGTAGGCGGCGACCTCGGCGGTCTTGGCCTCCTCGGCGTTCGGCACCTGGATGGCGACGGCCTCGTAGCCCTGCTCGGCCAGGTCGGCGCGGAGCGCGTCGCCGGTGTCGGCGAGCGCCTCGGGGTGGATCACGGCGACGCGCTTGGCCTTGTCCCCCACCAGGGCGCCGAGCTCGCCGAGGAGCTGCCGTCCGACCAGGACCTCGTAGGCCTCGGTGCCGGCCGTTCCGGCGACCTCGATCCGGGTCACGGCCTCGCTGGTGCTCATGCTTCGTCCTTCTCCAGTGCGTCGAGGACCGCCTCGGCGACCTCTTCGGGGGTGCGCGCGTCGGTGGGGACCACCACGCGGGCGACCTCGGTGTACAGGTGGCGCCGGGCCTCCATCAGCTCCCGCCACTGCTTGCGCGGGTTGACCGCGAGCAGGGGCCGGGCGACGTTGAGCCCCGTGCGCCGGGTGGCCTCCTCGACGTCCATCGACAGATAGACGACCGGGTGGCCGGTCAGCAGCGCCCGGGTGTCCGCGTCGAGGATCGCGCCGCCGCCGAGGGCGAGGACGCCCTCGTGCTCGGCGAGGGCGGTCCGCACGGCGGCCTTCTCCAGGACGCGGAACCGCTCCTCGCCGTCGTCGACGAAGATCTCGGAGATGGCGCGGCCCTCGGCGGCGACGATGTCGTCGTCGGTGTCCCGGTAGGCGACGCCCAGCCGCTGGGCGAGCAGGGCGCCCACGGTGGACTTGCCGACGCCCATCGGGCCCACCAGGACCAGGCGCGGTCCGCCGCTCGCGGGGCTCATCGGACGGTCAGGCCGTCGAGGTAGGACCGCACGTTGCGGCGGGTCTCGGGGACGCTGTCGCCGCCGAACTTCTCCGCCACCGCGTCGGCCAGCACCAGGGCCACCATGGCCTCGGCGACGATGCCCGCGGCGGGCACGGCGCACACGTCGGAGCGCTGGTGGTGGGCCTGGGTGGGCTCGCCGGTGGTGACGTCGACGGTGCGCAGGGCGCGGGGGACGGTGGCGATGGGCTTCATCGCGGCGCGCACCCGCAGCAGCTCGCCGGTGGTCAGACCGCCCTCGGTGCCGCCGGCGCGGCCGGTGGCGCGGCGGATGCCGTCCTCACCGGGGAGGATCTCGTCGTGCGCCTGCGAGCCGGGGACGCGGGCCAGGTCGAAGCCGTCGCCGACCTCGACGCCCTTGATGGCCTGGATGCCCATCAGCGCGGCGGCCAGCCGGGCGTCGAGGCGGCGGTCCCAGTGGACGTGCGAGCCGAGGCCGACCGGCACGCCGTAGGCGAGCACCTCGACGACGCCGCCGAGGGTGTCGCCGTCCTTGTGGGCCTGGTCGATCTCGGCGACCATCCGCTTCGAGGCGTCGGCGTCCAGGCAGCGCACCGGGTCGGCGTCCAGCCTCTCGGTGTCCGCGGGGGTCGGGTAGACGCCGTAGGGGGCCTTGGCGGAGGCCAGTTCGACCACGTGGGAGACGATCTCGACGCCGGTCGTCTCCTTGAGGTAGGAACGGGCGACGGCGCCGAGGGCGACGCGGGCGGCGGTCTCGCGGGCGGAGGCGCGCTCCAGGATCGGACGGGCCTCGTCGAAGCCGTACTTCTGCATGCCGGCCAGGTCGGCGTGGCCGGGGCGGGGGCGGGTCAGCGGCGCGTTGCGGGCGAGCCCGGCGAGGATCTCCGGGTCGACCGGGTCGGCGGACATGACCTGTTCCCACTTGGGCCACTCGGTGTTGCCCACCATGATCGCGATCGGGGAACCGAGGCTGAGGCCGTGGCGCACACCGCCGAGGAAGGTGACCTCGTCGCGCTCGAACTTCATCCGGGCGCCGCGGCCGTAGCCGAGGCGGCGGCGGGCGAGGTGGTCGGCCACCAGCTCGGTGGTGACCGGCACGCCGGCCGGAAGTCCTTCCAGCGTCGCGACGAGTGCGGGTCCGTGGGACTCCCCCGCGGTCAGCCAGCGCAACCTGCTCAACGGTGCTCCTCCTGCTCGCGCCAGTGGTGAGGCGACGGCGCGCACAGGTCCTGACCTGACGCACCTTGCCCCCGATCCTCCCATGCCGGGGGATGCGGGCGGTCCACCGGTCCACCCGTCGGACACGGCGTCCCACTGGAGGAGACGCCGGGGCGGCCCGGGATCCGCGCCCGGACGAGGGGCTCGCGGCAGCGGACCGGTGGCCCGCCCACGGCATCCTGGCGACGCCGCCTCGACCGCCGCCGGAGTACGACTGGACGGCGGCTGCCCGGCGCGGGCCGAGGCGCGGACGGGACACCACCCTGGAGTGCGGACCAGGGGCGTCAGCCGGAAACGCCGGTCAAAAGCGCGGGCGGGGCACCGCCCGGGGGTGCGGGCCGGGGCACCAGTCAGGTTGCGGGCGGGGACGCCGGCCGGAGGCGCGGGCGGGACACCCGTCAGAACGCCGGCCGGAGGTGCGGGCGGGGCGGGGTCAGCGGGCGGCCAGTGCCCGCTCGCCCGCCTCCCGCATGGCGGCCAGCGGGCCCGGGGCCCGTCCGGTCATCTGCTCGACCTGGAGCACCGCCTGGTGGACCAGCAGGTCGAGCCCGCCGACCAGCGCTCCGCCCGCCTCCGACCAGCGGGCCGCCAGCCGGGTCGGCCACGGTTCGTAGAGCACGTCGAACAGCGCGCCCGGCCGGTCCGGCAGCGCCTCGGCCAGCGCGTCGGTCGCGCCTGCCGGCGTGGTGGCGATCACCAGCGGGGCGCGCAGCGCCTCGGCGGCGTCGTCCCAGGCGGCGATCCGCACGTCCGCCCCGAGCCGGTCCCCCCATTCCCGCATCTCGGCGGCGCGCGCCTCGCTGCGGACGTACACCGTGATCTCGCCCGCGCAGATCCGCGCCAGCGCGGCCAGCGCGGAGGAGGCGGTGGCGCCGGCGCCGAGGACCGCCGCGGAGTCGGTCCTCTCGATGCCGCGCTCGCGCAGGGCGGCGACCATGCCGGGGATGTCGGTGTTGTCGCCGACGCGACGGCCGTCCTCGGTGAACACCACCGTGTTGACGGCCTCCACCGACGCGGCGGTCTCGCTGACCGAGTCGAGCAGCGGGATCACCGCCCGCTTGAGCGGCATGGTCAGCGAGAGCCCGGCCCACTCCGGGCCGAGTCCCTCGAGGAAGCCGGGCAGGGCGGCCTCGTCGGTCTCGAACCGGTCGTACGTCCAGCCGTCCAGACCGAGCGCCGCGTAGGCGGCCCGGTGCAGCTCGGGCGAGAGGGAGTGGGCGATCGGCGAGCCGAGCACGGCGGCGCGGCGGGCTCCTGCGGTCATTCGCCTTCCCTCAGGCTGTCCTGGAACTTCCGCTCCCAGACCAGGTGCTCCTCGTAGGTCTTGGTGAAGTGCGTCGTCCCGTCCAGCGAGACGAAGAAGTACCAGCCCTTGTCGGTGGGGTTGAGCGCGCCGTTGAGCGCCTCCTCACCGGGGTTGCCGATCGGGCCGGGCGGCAGGCCCCGCACGTAGTGCGTGTTGTACGGGTGATCGGTGTTGCGGAGGTCCTGGGCCGAGATGTCGAGCTCGGTCTGGTTCTTGAAGTAGTTGTACGTCGAGTCGAACTCCAGCCGGCCCGCCGTCTGGTCGTTCTGCGGGGAGAGCCGGTTGTAGACGACCTCGGCGATCTGGGTGAAGTCCTTGTGGTCGATGCCCTCGGCCTGCACCAGGCTGGCCACGGTCACCAGTTCCAGGGGGCTGTCCAGACCGTGCTTCTTGTACTCGGTCTCGACCCCGTGCTTCTCGTAGACCTCGACGGACCGCTTGATCATGTCCTTGAGGAGGTCCTCGGGCTTGGTGTCCTCGGAGGCGGGATAGGTCGCCGGGAAGAGGAAACCCTCCAGCGGGTCCTTTATGTCCTCGCTGTCGGCCGCCCACTCGGGCAGGCCGAGCTCGTCGGCCTTCGTCTCGGCGATCTTCTGGGTCGCGCCCTTGTCCAGCCCGAGCTTCTTGTCGATCGCCGCGTAGACGTTGACGTTGCGCATGCCCTCGGTGACCACCACGCCCTTGGCCTGGCTCTTCCTCGGGTCGAGCAGCCACTCCACGGCGCTCTCCGCGGACATCTCCTTCTCGAGCTGGTACGCGCCCGCCTGCAGGTCACCGCCGTTCTCGGTGAGCGCCGCGACGAAGCCGTCGACGCTCTTGACGATGCCCTTCTCCTTGAGGATCCGGCCGACCTCGGCGCCCGCGGAGCCGGGCGGGATGGAGATGGTGACGATCTGGCCGTTGCCGTCGCCCGAGTAGTCCGGGGGCGCGGCGAAACGTTCCTGGTAGAAGTAGTAGCCGCCGCCGACGACCACCGCGCCGATCACCACCGCGGCGATCAGGCAGCCGCGGCCGTTCTTGCGGCCCTCGCCGCGGCCGCGGTCGCCGCCGCGGCCCCTGCGGTCCGACCGGCCGCCGCCGCTGCCGCGCCCTCGGCGGTCACGCGGCTCCTTGGGGCCGTCGTCCTCGTCGTCGTCGCCGCCGGTGAAGAAGGGGTGCTGCTCCTCCTGCGGCTCGGCGTCCCGGTCGGGGCGGTCGTGACCGGTGTCCGGCCGGCCGCCGCCCTCCGGGACGTAGCCCTGCTGCTGCCCGTAGCCGTCGTCGTACTGCTGCTGGTGCTGGTGCTGGTGCTGGTGGCCGTCGTCGTACTGCTGCTGGTGCTGCTGGTGGCCGTCGTCGTAGTGCTGCTGGTGCTGCTGCTGGCCGTACGGGTCGTGGCCCCCGCCGTACTGCGACTGCTGCCCGGTTCCCCAGTCACCGCCGTACTGCTGCTGGTGCTGCTGGTTCCCGTAACCGTCGTCGTACTGCTGCTGGTGCTGCTGCTGGTGGCCGTCGTCGTACTGCTGCTGGTGCTGCTGGCCGTACGGGTCGTGCTCCGGGTACTGCTGCTGGCCGCCGTACGGGGCCTGCTGCCCCTGGGGGTGCTGCGGGTGCTGCTGCCCCTGGGGGTGCCGGCCTCCCCATCCGTCGTCCCCGTAGTACGGGTCACCGGGATGCCACGGTTCGGAGCCTTGGCCCCGGCCATACTCAGTCATCGATCCCCTAGAGCCGCGAGGCGGTGTCACCCGGCACCGGTCGGCTCGGAGCCGCTCCGCCTCTGTTGTGCGACGGCATTCGAACGCGCCGCATCGCGCGGAACGTTACCGTACCGCGATCAGCCGGCCACCTCGACTGCCTCCCCCGGGGCGGTGCCGGACACCCGTTCGGACTCCAGTGCCTGCTGCAGGATGATGACGGCGGCGGCCTGGTCGATCACCGACCGTCCCTTCCTGGACCTCACGCCGGACGCGCGCAGCCCCTGGCTCGCCGTGACCGTGGTCATCCGCTCGTCGACCAGCCGTACCGGCACCGGGGCGATGCGCCGGGCCAGTTCCTGGGTGAAACCGCGCACCTTGGCGGCCGCGGGGCCTTCCCCGCCCTTGAGGGAGCGGGGAAGGCCGACCACGACCTCGATGGGCTCGTACTCCTCGACGAGTTGCGCGAGCCGTCGGTGGGCCGCCGGGACGTCGCGTCCCGGCACGGTCTCGACCGGTGTGGCGAGGATCCCGTCGGGGTCGCACGAGGCGACCCCGATCCGGGCGTCCCCGACATCGACGGCCAGCCGACGTCCTCTGCGCATGTTCGCCCTCTTCCCGCGGTTACTTGGCCGTGTCGGCCACGAGGCGCTCGACGGCGTCCACGGCCTCGCCGACGGCCGCCGGGTTCTGGCCGCCGCCCTGGGCGACGTCCGGCTTGCCGCCACCGCCGCCGCCGAGGGTCTTGGCCGCGGCGCGGACCAGGTCGCCGGCCTTGAGGCCGCGGTCACGGGCGGCGTCGTTGGTGGCGATCACCGTCAGCGGCTTGCCGCCCACGACGGTGAAGAGCGCCACCACGGCGGCCCGGCCGCCCTGGATCCGGCCGCGCACGTCGAGGACCAGCTTGCGCAGGTCGTCGGCGGTGGTGCCGTCCGGCACCTGGCCGGTGACCAGGGCCACGCCCCGGACGTCCTTGGCGGACTCGGCGAGACCGGCGGCGGCCTGCAGCACCTTCTCGGCGCGGAACTTCTCGATCTCCTTCTCGGCGTCCTTCAGCTTGCCGAGCATGGCGGCGACCTTCTCCGGGAGCTCCTCCGAGCGGCCCTTCAGCAGCTCGGTGAGCTGGTTGACCACGGTGTGCTCGCGGGCCAGGAAGTTGTACGCGTCGACGCCGACCAGGGCCTCGATGCGGCGCACCCCGGAGCCGATGGACGACTCGCCGAGCAGCTTCACCAGACCGAGCTGGGCGGTGCTGTGGACGTGCGTGCCGCCGCAGAGCTCCTTGGAGAAGTCGCCGATGGTGACCACGCGGACCCGCTCGCCGTACTTCTCGCCGAACTCGGCGATGGCGCCCTGCTTCTTGGCCTCGTCGAGGCTCATCACGTCGGCGCGCACGTCGAGGTCGCGGGAGAGCACCTCGTTGATCTTCTGCTCGACGTCGGTCATCACGGCCGTCGGGACGGCGGAAGGGGAGCCGAAGTCGAAGCGGAAGCGGCCCGGCTGGTTCTCCGAGCCGGCCTGGGCGGCCGTCGGGCCGAGCGCGTCGCGCAGGGCCTGGTGGGTGAGGTGGGTGGCCGAGTGGGCGCGGGCGATGGCCGTGCGGCGGCGGTGGTCGATGGAGGCCTCGGCCTTGGAGCCGAGGGTCACCTCGCCGACCTGGACGACGCCCTTGTGGACGTAGACGCCGGGCACCGGCTTCTGGCAGTCGCGGACCTCGATCACGGCGCCGGAGTCGGCCTTGATCCGGCCGGTGTCGCCGATCTGGCCGCCGCCCTCGGCGTAGAACGGGGTGCGGTCCAGGACGATCTCGACCTCGTCGCCCTCGCGGGCGGCCGGGGAGGAGACGCCGTCGACCAGGATGCCGACGACGGTGGACTCGCCCTCGGTGTGGGTGTAGCCGATGAACTCGGTCTCGCCGGCGGTGTCGGCGATCTCGCGGTAGGCGCCGAGCGAGGCGTGGCCCGTCTTCTTGGCCTGGGCGTCGGCCTTGGCGCGCTCCCGCTGCTCCTTCATCAGGCGGCGGAAGCCGTCCTCGTCCACCGACAGGCCCTGCTCGGCGGCCATCTCGAGGGTGAGGTCGATCGGGAAGCCCCAGGTGTCGTGGAGCAGGAACGCCTTGTCGCCGGCGAGGACCGTGCCGCCGGAGGCCTTGGTCTCCGTCACGGCGGTGTCGAGGATGTTGGTGCCGGCCTTCAGCGTCTTGAGGAAGGCGTTCTCCTCGGCGAGGGCGACCTTCTCGATCCGCTCGCGGTCGGTGACCAGTTCGGGGTACTGCTGCCCCATCATCGCGATGACGACGTCGATGAGGTCCTTGACCACCGGGCCGGTGGCGCCCAGCAGGCGCATGTTGCGGATGGCGCGGCGCATGATGCGGCGCAGCACGTAACCGCGGCCCTCGTTGCCGGGGGTGACGCCGTCGCCGATGAGCATCACCGAGGTGCGCATGTGGTCGGTGACCACGCGCAGCGAGACGTCCGAGGAGGCGGCGTCGCCGTAGCGGACGCCGGTCAGCTCGGTGGCCTTGTCGATGACGGCCATCGAGGTGTCGATCTCGTACATGTTCTGCACGCCCTGCAGGATCATGGCGAGCCGCTCGAGGCCGAGACCGGTGTCGATGTTCTTGCTCGGCAGGTCGCCGAGGATCTCGAAGTCGTCCTTGCCGGTGCCCTCGCCCCGCTCGAACTGCATGAAGACGAGGTTCCAGATCTCGACGTACCGCTCGTCGTTGACGGCCGGGCCGCCCTCGACGCCGAACTCCGGGCCGCGGTCGTAGTTGATCTCGGAGCAGGGGCCGCAGGGGCCGGGGACGCCCATGGACCAGAAGTTGTCCTTCTTGCCCAGGCGCTGGATCCGCTCGGCGGGCACGCCGACGACGTCGCGCCAGATCTGCTCGGCCTCGTCGTCGTCCTGGTAGACGGTGATCCAGAGCTTCTCGGGCTCCAGGCCGTAACCGCCCTTGTCCTGGGGGCTGGTGAGCAGCTCCCAGGCGAGCTTGATGGCGCCTTCCTTGAAGTAGTCGCCGAAGGAGAAGTTGCCGCACATCTGGAAGAAGGTGCCGTGGCGGGTGGTCTTGCCGACCTCCTCGATGTCCGGCGTGCGCACGCACTTCTGCACGCTGGTGGCACGCGCGAACGGCGGCTTGACCTCACCCAGGAAGTAGGGCTTGAACGGCACCATGCCCGCCGGGACGAGCAGCAGAGTCGGGTCGTCCGCGATGAGCGACGCCGAAGGGACGACGGTGTGACCGCGCTCCTCGAAGAAGCTCAGCCAGCGGCGGCGGATCTCGGCCGACTCCATCAGTGGTCCTCATTCCGGTTGTGCGAGTACGTCTTGTACGAGTACGTCTTGGCGTGCTCGTCGTTGGTGCGGTGGTCCACGGCGGCGACCGGCCGCGCGGCGGGCCGTCCCGGCGCCAGGGCGGCCGGGCGCGATCCGTCGTCGACGGGGGCGCGCAGTCCGAGCGCCTCGCCGAGTTCGGCCTCCCGCAGGGCCATGTTGTCGCGCACGTCGAGCGCGAAGTCCTTCAGCCGGTGGCCGGCCTCGACCGCCTTGTTCGCCGCCTGCGCGGCGAGGCTCTCCGGGGTCAGCTGTTTCAGCTTGCGGTTGACCTTGGTGGTGGCCCACACGCCGGCGGCTGCGCCGGCGGAGAACCAGAAGGCTCGACGGAACATCGGTGGTTCAGTCCCTCTTCCGCTTCGTCCGGCTGGCCCGGCCCTCGGCCGGGAGGGTACGGCCCACGATCACGGTGCGCCGGGATTCGCGCGGCGCCCCGGGCTCCGCGTCGCCGCGGCCCAGCGCGCGGCGCACGCCGTAGCCGAACGCCGCGACCTTGACCAGGGGGCCGCCGAAGGTGGAGGCGACGGTCGTCGACAGCGCGGACGCGTTCGACGTGACCTCCTGGACGTCCGATGCGATGGCGTCGACCCGGTCGATCTGGGTCTGTGCGGAGCGCACCGCCCGGGAGGCGTCGGCCAGCAGCGGGACGGCCTGCTCGGTCACGTCCGCCACCAGCTTGGTCGTCGCCCTGAGCGTCTGGGCCAGCCTCACCAGGGCGACGGCGAGGAAGGACACCAGGATGGCCCAGAAGACGGCCACCAGGATCCCGGCCACCTCTCCACCGGACACCGCGCACCCGCTCCCTGACATCGGAAAAGTCGTGCCCCGAGCCTATCGCGCCACGGGCCGGGCCCTGTACCGGATTCCCGGCGGCGCGGGTCCCGGCGCCCGTGCGACGGCAACGGCCCGCCCCCGTGCCGGAGGGGCACGGCGGCGGGCCGGGGCGCGGAGTGGTACGTCGGCCGGAGGATCAGCGGGCGTAGTACTCGACGACGAGCTGCTCGTCGCAGATCACCGGGATCTCCTTGCGGTTCGGCTCACGGTCCAGGCGGAACGCCAGGGCCTTGAGGTTCACCTGCAGGTAGCGCGGGATCTCGCCGTCGGGGGCGAAGCCGCCCTCGCGGGCGACCTGGAAGAGCGTCTTGTCCTTGGAGCGGTCGCGGACCTGCACGACGTCGTCCGGACGGACACGGAAGGACGGCTTGTCGACCTTCTGGCCGTTGACCTGGATGTGGCCGTGGACGACCATCTGGCGGGCCTGGTAGATCGTGCGGGCGATGCCCGAACGCAGGACCAGCGCGTCGAGACGGCGCTCGAGCTCGACGATCAGGGCCTCACCGGTCTTGCCCTGCACCTTGGAGGCACGCTCGTAGGCGCGGACGAGCTGGCGCTCGGACACGTCGTACTGCGCGCGCAGACGCTGCTTCTCGAGCAGACGGACCTTGTAGTCCGAGTTCTGCTTGCGGCCGCGGCCGTGCTCACCCGGCGGGTAGGGGCGGGCCTCGAAGTACTTGACGGCCTTCGGGGTCAGCGCGATGCCGAGGGCACGCGACTTCTTGACCTTGGGGCGGGACTGGTTCGCCATGGAACCGACACCTCATGTTTCTGTGTGAATACGGCTTCACCAGGGTTAGGGGAGGTCGCAATCCGCAGCCCGGGAAACCCGTGGGCTCCGAGGAACCCGGCGGGCAGCCGCTCCCAGGTCTGGGCACATACGTGCAGCACGCGAGTGGCCCACCGACCGGCCCCCGGGCGCGTGGACCGGGGCGGTGGTGGGCTGCCCGCGACACCTTCGACGGTGCGCGACGCTCCTGGATCCCCGGGGCCTCGCGGCACGGGGTTCCGGCTGGATGTCCCGCCTGGTGGCGTCCGCCGGGGCGGACAACGGGACGCAGCACTTCGGGCCAGTCTACAGGCGCCGGCGGGGTGCTCCGGACCGCGGGCCGGTCACGGGGTCACGACCGCCCGCGGCCGAGGTTCTTCCTGGTCCACTCGACGGCGTCGGCGTACCGCGCCTCGGCGCCGTGCCGGGTGGGCGTGTAGTACTCGCGGTCCTTGATCGCGTCCGGCGCGTACTGCTGGGCGGCGATGCCCTCGGGCAGGTCGTGCGGGTAGACGTACCCCTGGGCGTGCCCCAGCTTGGCGGCGCCCTGGTAGTGCCCGTCCCGCAGGTGCGCCGGCACCGGGCCGGCCAAGCCCTTGCGGACGTCCTCCAGCGCGGCTCCGATCGCCGTCGTGGCCGCGTTGGACTTGGGGGCGAGCGCCAGGGCGATGGTGGCGTGGCTCAGGGTCAGGGCCGCCTCGGGGAAGCCGATCATGGCGACCGCCTGCGCCGCGGCCACGGCCGTGGGCAGCGCGTGGGGGTCGGCCAGGCCGATGTCCTCGCTGGCGGAGATCATCAGCCGGCGGGCGATGAACCGGGGGTCCTCCCCCGCGTCGATCATGCGGGCCAGGTAGTGCAGCGCCGCGTCCACGTCGGAGCCCCGGATCGACTTGATCAGGGCGCTGGCCACGTCGTAGTGCTGGTCGCCGTCCTTGTCGTAGCGCACGGCGGCGCGGGCGACGGAGTCCTCCAGGGTCTCCAGCGTGATCGCGCGCTCGCCCTTGGCCAGGGCGGAGCCGGCGCCCGCCTCCAGGGCGGTCAGCGCGCGGCGGGCGTCTCCGCCGGCGATCCGCAGCAGGTGCTCCTCGGCGTCCCCGGGAAGCTCCACCGAACCGCCGAGTCCGCGCTCGTCGGCCACCGCACGGCGCAGCAGGCCGCGCAGGTCGTCCTCGGTGAGCGGCTCCAGGGTGAGCAGCAGGGAGCGGGAGAGCAGCGGGGAGATCACCGAGAAGTAGGGGTTCTCGGTGGTGGCGGCGATCAGGGTGACCCAGCGGTTCTCCACCGCGGGGAGCAGGGAGTCCTGCTGGGCCTTGCTGAAGCGGTGGATCTCGTCGAGGAAGAGGACGGTCTCCTTGCCGAAGCCGCCGGTGGCGCGGCGGGCGCCGTCGATGACGGCCCGGACCTCCTTGACGCCGGCGGTGATCGCGGAGAGTTCCACGAACCGCTTGTCGGTGGCCTTGGAGATCACATGGGCGAGGGTGGTCTTGCCGGTGCCCGGAGGGCCCCAGAGGATCACCGAGGAGGGCCCGGCCGGACCGGAGGCCCCTTCGCCGACCAGTCGGCGCAGCGGGGACCCGGGCTTCAGCAGGTGCCGCTGGCCCACGACCTCGTCGAGCGTGCGCGGGCGCATCCGGGCCGCCAGCGGACTGGCGGCCGGGTCCTTCTCCTGGCGTTCTTCGGCAGCGGCGGTGAACAGGTCGGGCTCCACACGGAAACCCTAAGCCACGGCTCGGACAGGGCCGTGGCCCGTCGGCCGGATCCGCCGGTCAGGCCCAGAGGGCGCTGCCCCAGCGGGAGAAGATCAGGATCGCGACGACGCCGATGTGCACCACGGGGAGCACCCAGGTGAACTCGTCGAAGAAGGTCCGCAGCCCCTTGGGGGCGGGCAGGAAGCCGTTGCGGACGTTGAACGAGGTCACGTACCAGAACATGACGATGGTCGCGACCCAGGCGAGCATGCACCAGAGGCAGAGCCTGTGGATCTCGTACAGGGACTGGATCATCAGCCAGGTGCAGAACCCGACGCCGAAGAGCGTGCCGGCGTTGAGGGTGAGCCAGTACCAGCGGGGGAACCGGGCCCCCGCGATCACGCTCATGCCCACGCAGACCACGATGCCGTAGGTCACCAGGCCCAGCATCGGGTTCGGGAAGCCGAAGACCGAGGCCTGGTCGCTCTCCATGATGTTCTTGCAGGAGAAGATCGGGTTCAGGCTGCAGGCCGGTGTGAAGTCGGGGTCCTCGAGCAGGTGGAACTTGTCCAGGGTGATGATCCACGAGGCGAGCACGCCGAGCGCGCCGGTGATGGCCAGCAGCACGCCGAAGCCCCGGCTGCCGCCCGTTCGGCGCGGGCCGTCGTCCCCGGTCCGGGGCGCCGGCACGTCGTGGACCGTCGTCATGCTGCTCATCACACCGATTCCCTGCATCGAAGAGGTTGAGGCACGGCCATTGTGCCGCACTCTGCCCGGTCAGCCGTCGGACTGACGTAAACAAGGGCCGCCCGGACGGCCCGGAGGGCCCGCCCGCCGGGGACGTTCGTTCCAGAGGCGTGCGCACGGACGATTCCGGGGTCTCCGGAGACGGAGCCGGGGTCTCCGGAACGGCGACGGGGCGCCCCTTCGGCGGAAGGGGCGCCCCGGAAACGCGTGCGCGGCGGTCAGCCGAGCCGGGCCTCCAGCTCGGCGATGATCTCGCCGACCCCGACGGCCGTCTGCTCGCCGGACTCCATGTCCTTGAGCTGGACGACGCCCTCGGCGAGGTCGCGCTCGCCGGCCACGATCGCGAAACGGGCGCCGGAGCGGTGGGCGGCCTTCATCGCCGCCTTCAGCCCCTTGCCGCCGTAGCCGAAGTCCGCCGCGATGCCGACCTTGCGCAGCTCGGTGACCTTGGCGAACAGCAGGCGTCGCGCCTCGTCGCCCATCGGCACGGCGAACACGCTGGTGGTGGCGGGCAGGTCGAGCTCCACGCCCTCGGCCTCCAGGGCCAGCACCGTGCGGTCGACGCCGAGCGCCCAGCCCACCGAGGGCAGCGCGGGGCCGCCGATCATCTCGGAGAGGCCGTCGTACCGGCCGCCGCCGCCCACCGCGGACTGCGAGCCGAGGCCGTCGTGGACGAACTCGAAGGTGGTGCGGGTGTAGTAGTCCAGGCCGCGGACCAGCTTCGGGTCGTCCTCGAAGGCGACGCCCGCCGCGGTGATCAGCTCGCGGACCTCCTCGTGGTAGGCCTTGCAGGCCTCGCAGAGGTGGTCCCTGAGCAGCGGGGCGCCGACGAGCTGCTTCTGCACGTCGGGCCGCTTGTCGTCGAGGACGCGCAGCGGGTTGATCTCGGCGCGGCGCAGCGTCTCCTCGTCGAGGTCCAGGCCGCGCAGGAAGTCCTGGAGGGCGGCCCGGTAGGCGGGGCGGCACTCCTTGTCGCCCAGGCTGTTGAGCAGGATGCGGAAGTTCCGCAGGCCCAGCGAGCGGTACGCCTGGTCGGCGAGGATGATCAGCTCGGCGTCCAGGGCCGGGTCCTCGGCGCCGATGGCCTCGGCGCCGACCTGCGAGAAGTGGCGGTAGCGGCCCTTCTGCGGACGCTCGTAGCGGTAGTAGGAGCCCGAGTACCAGAGCTTCACCGGCAGGTTCCCGGCCTTGTGGAGGCCGGCCTCCAGCGCGGCGCGGAGCACCGAGGCGGTGCCCTCGGGACGCAGGGCGAGACGGTCGCCGCCCTTGGTCTCGAAGGCGTACATCTCCTTGGTGACGATGTCGGTGGACTCGCCGACGCCCCGGGCGAACAGCTCGACGTTCTCGAAGCCGGGCGTCTCGATGTAGCCGTAGCCGGAGTTGCGCAGCGGGGCGGCGATCGCCTCGCGCACCGCCAGGTACCGGGCGGAGTCCGGCGGGATCAGGTCGTAGGTGCCCTTGGGGGCCTTGAAAGTGCTCACGGGTGCTCTCTCGTCACATTCCTCGTCGGGGGGCCCGGAAGCCCTCCGGGCCGGCGGCCACCTGCCGCAGGTAGGGGTTGGTGGCGCGCTCGTGGCCGATGGTCGTCTGGGGGCCGTGGCCGGACAGGACGACGGTGGAGTCGTCCAGCGGCAGGCACACGCGGGACAGCGACGCGAGCATGTCGTCCATGTCGCCGCCCGGCAGGTCGGTCCGTCCGACGGAGCCGGCGAACAGCAGATCCCCGGAGAAGAACACGGACGGGACGTCCGCGGCCTCGGGCATCCGGAAGGTCACCGACCCCTTGGTATGGCCGGGAGCGTGCGCCACGGAGAACTCCAGGCCGGCCAGCTCCAGCTTCGAGCCGTCGGTCAGCTCCTTGACGTCGTCGGGCTCCCCGACGGCCAGCTCACCCATGAGCGGCATGCCGATGGACCGGCCGAGCGCCTTCTCGGGGTCGCTCATCATGTACCGGTCCTCCGGGTGGATCCAGGCGGGCACGTCGTGCGCGCCGCACACCGGGACCACCGAGGCGACATGGTCGATGTGTCCGTGGGTGAGGACGACCGCGACGGGCTTGAGCCGATGCTTCCTGAGCGTCTCCTCGACTCCCCGGGCGGCCTGGTGGCCGGGGTCGATGATCACGCATTCCTCGCCGGCTCCGGGGGCGACGAGATAACAGTTCGTCCCCCAGGCACCGGCCGGGAACCCGGCAATGAGCACGATCGTCCCTCGTTGTGTCGATACGGGCGGGTGGCCATCCGGCCACCCTGGCGTCAGCAGCCTACCGGCGCTGCCGATTACTCGGTGAACCCATATACGGTACGGGGCACACGCACGCGGTCGGCTCAGGAGGCCCACGCGGCCCGGTCGACGCACGATTCGCACGAGGAGTGAGACCCGGTGGTCAGCCAGGAACAGCGGCGGCGTCAGCTCGCCCGGGAGAAGTTTCTGCGCCAGCAGCAGCGGCGCACCGCCGCCCGCCGCAAGGCGCGCATGCGGAACGCGGTGATCGCGTCGGTCCTCGGCGTGGTCCTGGTCGGCAGCCTCGCGCTGTACACCACGGGCACCCTGCGGGGCGACGGGGAGAGCACCGCGGCCAAGGCGTCGGCCTCCCCGAGCGCCGAGCCCAGCAAGGCGCCGGACCCCTGCGAGAAGCCGGCCAAGGGCAAGATCGAGGAGCTCCAGTTCGACAAGGAGCCGGCGATGAAGATCGACAAGTCGGCGAAGTACACCATGGAGCTGGACACCACCTGCGGCGAGATCTCGGTCGCGCTGGACGCCGAGGGCGCCCCGCACACGGTGAACTCCTTCGAGTTCCTCGCCGGCAAGGGCTACTTCGACCACACGAAGTGCCACCGCCTCACGACCCAGGGCATCTACGTGCTCCAGTGCGGCGACCCGACGGGGTCGGGTTCCGGCGGTCCGGGGTACGAACTGAAGGACGAGAACCTGAAGTCCGACGCCCTCAAGAAGGACACGTACCCGGCGGGCACCGTCGCCATGGCCAACGCGGGCCCGAACACCAACGGCAGCCAGTTCTTCCTGGTCTACCAGGACAGCCCGCTGCCCCCGAACTACACGCCGTTCGGCAAGGTCGACGAGAAGGGCATGGCCGTCCTGGAGAAGATCGCCAAGGCCGGCGAGAGCACCGGCATGGGGGACGGCGCCCCCAACGCGACGGTGGTCATCGACAAGGCGACCGTCACCAAGTCCTGAGTCCGGCCGCCGTCCCGCGGGCCGATATTCGGTCGCGCGGGATGCGGACAGGCCACCCGCCGGTCGCCTATGTTGACCGGTGACGAAACTGTGGAGGATGCCCGGGGCCACGAGACCCCCCGCGGCATCATGTGGAGGAGGCGCTGTGAGCAGCGACCCGTGGGGCCGCGTCGACGAGACGGGGACCGTGTACGTGCGTACGGCCGACGGCGAGAGGGTCGTCGGTTCCTGGCAGGCCGGCTCTCCCGACGAGGCGTTGGCCTACTTCGAGCGCAAGTACGAGGGCCTGGTGGTCGAGATCGGCCTCCTCGAGCGGAGGGTGCGGACCACCGACCTCGCCGCGAAGGACGCCCTGGCGGCCGTCGAGCACCTGCGCGAGCAGGTCGACGCCCATCACGCGGTGGGCGACCTGGACGCGCTGCGGGCGCGTCTGGACAAGCTCGTGGAGACGGTCGAGTCCCGTCGCGAGGAGCGCAAGGCGCAGCGGGCCAAGCAGTCGGAGGAGGCCCGCAGCGCCAAGGAGGCGCTGGTCGCCGAGGCGGAGGAGCTGGCCCGGTCCGAGCAGTGGCGGGCGGCCGGCGAGCGGCTGCGCGCGCTGGTGGACACCTGGAAGGGGCTGCCGCGGCTGGACCGCAAGTCCGACGACGAGCTGTGGCACCGCTTCTCGCACGCCCGCAGCGCGTTCTCCAAGCGCCGCAAGGCCCACTTCGCGCAGCTGGACGCGCAGCGCGAGGACGCCCGCAAGGTCAAGGAGCGTCTGGTCGCCGAGGCCGAGTCGCTCTCCGGGTCGACCGACTGGGGTCCGACGGCCGCCCGCTACCGCGAGCTGATGGCCGAGTGGAAGGCCGCGGGCCGCGCCCAGCGCGAGCACGAGGACGAGCTGTGGAACCGCTTCCGCGGCGCCCAGGACGTCTTCTTCGCCGCCCGCGGCTCGGTCTTCGCCGAGCGGGACGCCGAGCAGGCGGAGAACCTGAAGCTGAAGGAGGAGCTGGCCGAGGAGGCCGAGAAGCTCCTTCCGGTCACGGACCTCAAGGCGGCGCGGGCCGCGTTCCGTTCGGTCAACGAGCGGTGGGAGGCCATCGGTCACGTCCCGCGGGACGCCCGGCCGAAGGTCGAGGGCCGGATGCAGGCCGTCGAGCGGGCGATCCAGGAGGCCGAGGAGGCCGAGTGGCGCCGCACCAACCCGGAGGCGCGGGCGCGCGCCGCGGGGCTGACGGGTCAGCTGCAGGCCGCCGTGGACAAGCTGCGCGGTCAGATCGAGCAGGCCCGCGCGCAGGGCAACACCGCCAGGGCGGAGAAGCTCGAGCGTGAGCTGGAGGGCCGGCAGGCCCTGCTGGACCAGGCCCTGAAGGGCCTCCAGGAGTTCGGCGGCTGATCCCGCCCGACCGCCCGCGAAGCCCCCGGCCGCCCTGCGGCCGGGGGCTTCGCCGTGCGGGCGCGCCTGGCGGGCGTCAGCGGGTCTGCCGTGCCGAGGTCACGCGGTAGACGTCGTAGACGCCCTCCACGCCGCGTACGGCCTTCAGGACGTGTCCCAGGTGCTTGGGGTCGCCCATCTCGAAGGTGAACCGCGACGTGGCCACCCGGTCCCGCGAGGTCTGCACGGCCGCCGACAGGATGTTGACGTGCTGGTCGGACAGGACCCGGGTGACGTCGGAGAGCAGCCGGGAGCGGTCCAGCGCCTCCACCTGGATGGCGACCAGGAACACCGAGGACTGCGTCGGCGCCCACTCCACGTCGAGCATCCGCTCGGGCTCGCGGGAGAGCGAGTCCACGTTGACGCAGTCGGTGCGGTGCACGGAGACCCCGCTGCCACGGGTCACGAAGCCGATGATCGGGTCGCCGGGCACCGGCGTGCAGCACCGCGCCAGCTTGACCCACACGTCGTCGACGCCCTTGACCACGACGCCCGGGTCGGCGCTGGAACGGCGCTTGCGGCTGCGCGCCGGCGGCACGCTCTCGTCGATCTCCTCGCTGGCCGCCTCCTCGCCGCCCATCGCCTGGACCAGCTTCTGCACGACGTTCTGCGCGGCCACGTGGCCCTCGCCGATCGCGGCGTACAGCGAGGAGATGTCGGGGTAGCGCATCTCGTGGGCGATGGTGACCAGGGAGTCCCCGGTGAGGATGCGCTGGATCGGCAGGTTCTGCTTGCGCATGGCCCGCGCGATGGCGTCCTTGCCGTGCTCGATCGCCTCGTCCCGGCGTTCCTTGGAGAACCAGGCGCGGATCTTGTTCCGGGCGCGCGGCGACTTGACGAAGCCCAGCCAGTCGCGGGACGGGCCGGCGTTGTCGGCCTTGGAGGTGAAGACCTCGACGGTGTCGCCGTTGTCCAGGGTGGACTCCAGCGGCACCAGGCGGCCGTTGACCCGGGCGCCTATGGTGCGGTGGCCGACCTCGGTGTGGACCGCGTAGGCGAAGTCCACCGGCGTCGCCCCGGCGGGCAGCGCTATCACGTCGCCCTTGGGCGTGAAGACGAAGACCTCGTTGCGCGACAGGTCGAAGCGCAGCGAGTCCAGGAACTCGCCGGGGTCCTCGGTCTCCTTCTGCCAGTCGAGGAGCTGGCGCAGCCACGCCATGTCGTTGACCGCGTCCTTGTCCTTGCCGGAGCCGCCGGAGCGCGGGGCGTCGGTGCGGACCTTGGAGGCGCCGGCGACGGCCTCCTGCTTGTACTTCCAGTGCGCGGCGATGCCGTACTCGGCGCGGCGGTGCATGTCGAAGGTGCGGATCTGCAGCTCGACCGGCTTGCCGCCGGGGCCGATGACCGTCGTGTGCAGCGACTGGTACATGTTGAACTTGGGCATCGCGATGTAGTCCTTGAACCGGCCGGGGACCGGGTTCCATCGCGCGTGCACCGTGCCGAGGGCCGCGTAGCAGTCGCGGACGGTGTCCACCAGGACGCGGATGCCCACCAGGTCGTAGATCTCCGCGAAGTCGCGGCCGCGGACGATCATCTTCTGGTAGACGCTGTAGTAGTGCTTGGGCCGCCCGGTGACGGTCGCCTTGATGCGGGCGGCGCGCAGGTCGGCCTGGACCTCGTCGATCACCGTGGCGAGGTACTCGTCGCGCTTGGGCGCGCGCTCGGCGACCAGGCGGACGATCTCGTCGTACATCTTGGGGTAGAGGATCGCGAAGGCGAGGTCCTCCAGCTCCCACTTGATGGTGTTCATGCCCAGCCGGTGGGCCAGCGGGGCGTAGATCTCCAGGGTCTCGCGGGCCTTCTTCTCCTGCTTCTCCCGCTTGAGGTAGCGCATGGTGCGCATGTTGTGCAGGCGGTCCGCGAGCTTGATCACCAGGACCCGGGGGTCCTTGGCCATGGCGACGACCATCTTGCGCACGGTCTCGGCCTGCGCGGCCTCGCCGAACTTGACCTTGTCCAGCTTGGTCACGCCGTCGACCAGCAGGGCCACGGTGTCGCCGAAGTCGTGGCGCAGCTGCTCGAGGCCGTACTCGGTGTCCTCGACGGTGTCGTGGAGCAGGCCGGCCATCAGGGTCGCCGGGTCCATGCCGAGCTCGGCGAGGATGGTGGTGACCGCGAGCGGGTGGGTGATGTACGGGTCGCCGCTCTTGCGCTTCTGGCCGCGGTGCCAGCGTTCGGCGACCTGGTAGGCCTTCTCGATCTGGCGGAGCGTGGCCGTCTCGATCTTGGGGTCGTTGCCGCGCACTATCCGCAGCAGCGGCTCCAGGACGGGGTTGTAGGCGCTGGAGCGCTGCACGCCGAGGCGGGCGAGGCGGGCCCGGACGCGGCTGGAGGAGCCGGAGCGTGAGGGGGCCGTGCCGGTGCTGCTGGCGCCGGCGGGGCCGGTGGCGCGGGAGACGGACCTCGTGCGGGCCTCCTCGGACGGCGCCGTCCGCTCCTGGGGGCGGTCGGCCCGTGCGCCCGGCTCCTCACGGATGTCCTGCGCGTCGGTGTCCGGCGCGGGGCTCGCCGCGTCGCCCCTCGCCCGCTCGGGCTGGGCGGCGGTCAATGACTGGGCCTCGTCTGGCAAGAGGACTCCTCGGGCGCGGTCCGGGTCACCCGGTCGGGCCCCGGAGATCCCATGGTAGCGAGCGTTCCCCCTCCCACGCCCGTCAGCCGGGTGGGCGTCCGTTTTCCCCACCCCGCTCCCACGGCACCCGCACGGCGGGGAGAAAGCCTCACCGCCGCCGCGGGCGGGGGCGGTGACGAGCCGGGCCCCGCGCGGTGAGGCGCGGGGCCCGGCTCCGGTGCGGCCCGGGAGGGCCGAGGGGTCAGACGACGAGGAGGGCGGTCAGGGGGGCGCCGGCGAGCGCCTGCTCCAGGCGGGCCCGGCCCTGGAGGAACGCGAGCTCCATCAGCACGGCGAGACCGGCCACCTCGGCCCCCGCGCGTCGCACCAGCTGGATCGACGCCTCGGCCGTACCGCCCGTCGCGAGCACGTCGTCCACGACCAGCACCCGGTCCCCCGCGGACAGGTCCTCCGCGTGCACCTCGATCTCCGCCGATCCGTACTCCAGGTCGTACGCCTGCCTCAGCGTCGCGCCCGGCAGCTTGCCGGCCTTGCGGACCGGGATGAACCCGATCCCGGCCCGCACCGCCGCCGGCGCGCCGAGGATGAAGCCGCGGGCCTCCAGGCCCACGATCTTCGTCGCCCCGGTGCGCACCGCGATGTCCGCCAGCGCGTCGGTGAGCGCGGCGAACGCCTCCGGGTCCGCGAGCAGCGGCGTGATGTCCTTGAACCTCACGCCGGGCTCGGGGTGGTCCTCGATCTCGCGGATGCGGCTGAGCAGCAGCTCCTGGATGCCGGTCACGGCGTCATCGCCTCCTTCCGGAGGCCCGGCCGCCGCTGCGGTCGGCCCGCGGGCCGACCACGGCGGGCCCGGAGCCCTCCGGGTCGTTCGTGTTCCCGGCGTCCGCGCCGACCGCCGCGGTCGCGTCGTCGCCGCCCTGCGCGCGCTTGGCGAGCACCCGCCGGCGCAGGGCCTTCATCTCCGGCTCGCGCTCCTTGAGGTCGGCGACGAGCGGCGTGGCGATGAAGATCGACGAGTAGGCGCCGGCCGCGAGGCCGACGAAGATCGACAGGGAGATGTCGTTCAGCATGCCGGCGCCCAGGACGCCGCCGCCGATGAACAGCAGGCCCGCCACCGGCAGCAGCGCCACCACGGTGGTGTTGATGGACCGCACGAGCGTGCCGTTGATCGAGCGGTTGGCGACGTCCCGGTAGGTCCAGCGGGTCTGCTTCGTGATCCCCTGGCTCCCCTCCTTGAGGCTGTCGAAGACGACGACCGTGTCGTAGAGGGAGTAACCGAGGATGGTCAGCAGACCGATCACCGTGCCCGGCGTGACCTCGAAGCCCACCAGGGCGTAGATCCCGACGGTGATGGTGATGTCGTGGATCAGTGCCACCAGCGCGGCGAGGGCCATCCGCCACTCGAACGCGATGGCCAGGTAGATCACCACCAGGACCATGAAGATCGCCAGGCCCTGCCAGGCCTTGTTGGCGATCTGCTCGCCCCAGCTGGGGCCGACGAGTTCGGCGTTGATCTGCTCGGGGTCGACCTTGAGCTTCTCGGCCAGCTCCGTCTTGATCTTGTCGGAGGCGCCGGTGTCGATGCCGGCGACCTGGACGCGCATGCCACCGGTGCCCAGGCCCTGGACGATGGCGTCGTGGCCCGACGCCTCCTCGGCGTAGGACTCGGCCTGGGAGACCGAGACGCTGGTCTTCGGGGTGGTGAAGACGGCGCCGCCCTGGAACTCGATGCCCATGTGCAGGCCGCGGGTGAACAGGCCCGCGACGGCGACGATCGTGATCAGGATCGAGACGCCGTACCAGATCTTGCGGTTGCCGACGAAGTCGTAGCCGACCTCGCCGCGGTGGAGCCGGGCCCCGAGGTTGCCGAGTTTCGACATCTCAGGCCTCCTTCGGTTCGACGAGGGCGGAGGAAGAGGAACGACGGCCGCGGCGCAGCGGGGGCTGCACTCCGAGGCGCTTCGGGTCCAGGCCGGACCAGGGGTGGCCGCTGGAGAAGAACGTGGTGCGGGCCAGCAGCGTCATCAGCGGCTTGGTGAAGAGGAACACCACGACCACGTCGAGCAGGGTGGTCAGGCCGAGGGTGAACGCGAAGCCCTGGACCTTGCCGACGGTCACCACGAACAGGACCGCGGCGGCGAGGAACGACACGAAGTCGGAGACCAGGACGGTGCGCCGGGCACGCGGCCAGGCCCTCTCCACGGCCGGACGCAGGGTGCGGCCCTCGCGGATCTCGTCCCGGATGCGCTCGAAGTACACGATGAACGAGTCGGCGGTGATACCGATGGCGACGATGGCGCCGCAGACCGCCGGCAGGTTCAGCGCGAAGCCGATGGCCGGGCCGAGCAGCGACATGATCGTGTACGTCAGCACCGCGGAGACCGCCAGCGACAGCAGCGCGACGAAGCCGAGGCCGCGGTAGTAGGTCAGCAGGTAGACCACGACCAGCGCGAGGCCGATGGCGCCGGCGATCAGACCGCCCTCCAGCTGCTCGCTGCCGAGCGCCGGGGTGACCGTGGTGACGCTGTCCTCGTCGAAGGTCAGCGGCAGTGCGCCGTAGGACAGCATGTTCGCCAGGGACTGCGCCTCGGGCTGGGTGAAGTTGCCGGAGATCTCGGCGTTGCCGCCGGTGAGCGCCTGGCTGACGTACGGGTCGGAGACGACCTCGCCGTCGAGCACGATCGCGAACTGGTTCTGCGGGCTGGGCTGGGTGGCGAGCTTGCCGGTGATGTCGGCGAACTTGTCGCCGCCCTTGGAGGTGAACTCCATGGTGACGGTCCAGCCGGCGCCGGTCTGCGTGTTGAGGACGGCCTGGGCGTCGTCGATGTCGGTGCCGTCGACCTCGGCGGGACCGAGGATGTACTTCTGCCACTGGCCCGAGCCGTTGCCGCAGGCGACGATGGAGTCGCCGGGCTTGCTGCCCTCGCCGGCCATGGCGCGCTGCTCGGGGTCGGTGCAGTCGAGCTTGGCGTACTGCTCCTGCAGCTTCGCGTCGACGGGCGCGGCGGTGTCGGCGGGCACCGGGCTCTCGGCCGGGGCCTCGGGGGCGCCGCTCGCGTCGGGCGAGGGCGAGCCGGTGGCGGCCTTGAGGCCCTCGGTCAGCGCGCGGCCCTGTGGGGACGCCTCCGCGGACGGGTCGGTGGCGGCGGGGGCGGAGGGAGACGCGGTGGACTTCCCCGTGGGCTTCCCGGAGGGCTCTGCCGACGGGGAGGCCCCGTCGGTGGCGCCCGGCGTCGGGACGGCCGCGTCGGGCCCGGAGAGCTCCGTCTGCAGCACGGGGCGGAAGTACAGCTTCGCCGTGGTGCCGACCTGGTCCCGGGCCTGCTCCGAGTTGGTGCCCTTGGGGATGTTGACGATGATGTTGCGGTCGCCCTGGGTCTGGACCTCCGCCTCGGAGACGCCCAGGCCGTTGACCCGGCGCTCCATGATGTCGACCGCCGTGGCCATGTTGGTCGGGTTGATCGCCGACTCCTGGCCCTTCTCGGCGACCGCACGCAGGGTGATGCTGGTGCCGCCGGCCAGGTCGATGCCGAGACGCGGGGTGGTGTGACCGGAGGCGAACATGCCTCCGGTGAGCGCCACCAGGGCGATCAGGATCAGGGCGAGGGCGCGTCCCGGCTTGCTCGGCGCGTTCGCGCTGCGGCCCTTCTTAGGTGCTGCCACCTTCTCGTACTCCCTCTCGGGCCGCCGCACGCACCTCTGGGGCCGGCGGGCGGCCATGACAAGTTCGGACCCCGTACGGAACGCGGGCGTTCCCCCCCGGGGTGCGCGGGGCGCGACCGGTCACCCCCCACGCCGGAGCGTGCCTACTTGGCGTCGGACTCGCCGTCGGTCTTCCTGGGCGCGTCCTCCGTCTTGCCGAGGTCGACGGTCCTGCCGTCGGCGGCGGCACCGGCGTCCGCGTCGTCGGCGTCGGTGAGGGAGGAGGCGTCGTCGGGAACGACGTCGCCCTGCAGCTCGGCCTCGATGCCGTGCACGATGCGGTTGTACTCGTCATCGGTGAGGACGGCACCGATGGCGTTCTTGGCGAAGAGCAGTTCCACGCCGGGACCGGCGTCGAGCAGGACGGTCTCGTCGTTGACCTCCTTGACCGTGGCGTACATGCCCCCGATCGTCCGGACGCCGGTGCCGGGCTGCATCGAGTCCCGCATCTCGGCGGCCTGCTGCTGCTTCTTCTTGGCCGAGCGGGTCATCACGAACATGAACCCGATGAGAATGATGATGGGGAAAAGGGTCAAGATATCCACGGGACGGGAGTTCCTTCGCACGACCGCGATGGTGAGCGGCCTGTTGACGGGGGTGTCGGAGCGCCGCCCCGCAGGGGCGGCATCGGCGGAGTCTAAGCGAGCCCGCGCAGATGGAACAACGCCCAGCATGTCACCGGGGTTCCTTCCGTAGCGAGCTTTACCTGCCGTCACGCGCCGTCACGCCCCGAACAGGTCCCCTTGTCCCCCTTGGCCGGACCTCGCCGCCCCGGGCGCCGCGGCGTTCGGCGGGGTGAGCCCGAGGTGGGCCCAGGCGGCGGGCGTGGCGACCCGGCCGCGCGGCGTGCGGGCCAGCAGGCCCTCGCGGACCAGGAACGGTTCGGCCACCTCCTCGACCGTCTCGCGCTCCTCCCCCACCGCCACGGCCAGCGTGGACAGACCCACCGGCCCGCCGCCGAACAGCCTGAGCAGCGCCTCCAGCACCCCCCGGTCCAGCCGGTCGAGGCCGCGGGAGTCGACCTCGTACACCTTGAGCGCGGCGGAGGCCACGTCGCGGGTGATGACGCCGTCCGCCTTGACCTGGGCGTAGTCGCGCACCCGGCGCAGCAGGCGGTTGGCGATGCGGGGCGTGCCGCGGGAGCGGCCGGCGATCTCGGCGGCGCCGTCGGCGTCGATCTCCACGTCGAGCAGCAGCGCCGAGCGGTGGACGACCCGTTCCAGTTCCTCCGGGGCGTAGAACTCCATGTGCGCGGTGAAGCCGAAGCGGTCCCGCAGCGGCGGCGGGAGGAGTCCGGCCCTGGTGGTGGCGCCGACCAGGGTGAAGGGCGGCAGCTCGAGCGGGATGGCGGTGGCGCCGGGGCCCTTGCCGACGACCACGTCGACCCGGAAGTCCTCCATCGCCATGTAGAGCATCTCCTCGGCGGGCCGCGACATGCGGTGGATCTCGTCGAGGAAGAGGACCTCGCCCTCCTGGAGGGAGGAGAGGATCGCGGCCAGGTCGCCGGCGTGCTGGATGGCGGGGCCGCTGGTGATGCGGATCGGCGCGCCCATCTCGGCCGCGATGATCATGGACAGGGTGGTCTTGCCCAGTCCCGGCGCGCCGGACAGCAGCACGTGGTCGGCGGTGGCGCCGCGCGCGCGGGCGGCCCGGAGCACCAGGTCGAGCTGTTCGCGGACCTTCTCCTGGCCGATGAACTCGCCGAGGTCCTTGGGGCGCAGCGCGGCCTCGACGGCCTGTTCCTCGCCGTCCGCGGACGCGCCGACCAGCCGCTCGGGCGCGAGGGCGGCGGCGTCTTCGTGGGGCCTGTCGTCCCAGTTCACCAGGGTCTCCTAGCGGGCTCGGTTGAGGGTCTGCAGCGCCGCCTTCAGCAGGCGTCCGACCTGCGGGTCGGTCTCCGCCTCGGCCTGCGGGGCGACCGCCTCGACGGCCTCGTCGGCCTCGCGGGCCGGGTAGCCGAGGCCGACCAGCGCGGCGTGCAGCTGGTCGCGCCAGCCGGCCGGGCGGGCGGCGAGGGCGGTGGCGGGGCGGGCGGAGCCGACGGGCTCGCCGAGGCGGTCCTTGAGCTCCAGCAGCAGCTTCTGGGCGCCCTTCTTCCCGATGCCGGGGACGGCGGTCAGCGCCTTCTCGTCACCGGAGGACACCGCCAGGCGCAGCGCGTCGGGGGTGTGCACGGCCAGCATGGCCTGGGCGAGCCGGGGGCCGACGCCGCTGGCGGTCTGGAGCAGCTCGAACACCTGCCGCTCGTCGTCGTCGGCGAATCCGTAGAGGGTCAGCGAGTCCTCGCGGACGACCAGGGAGGTGGCCAGCCGGGCGGCCTCCCCCTGGCGGAGGGTGGCGAGGGTGGTGGGGGTGCACTGGACGGCGATGCCGATCCCGCCCACCTCGACCACGGCGGAGTCCGGGGCGAGGGCGGCGACCGGGCCGCTCACGAAGGCGATCATGACGGGCGCCCTTTCTGTCGCTGGGAGCCGGCCTGCGGGGAGGCGTCCGGCGGGGTGTCGGCCTGTGCGGTGTCGGTCCGCGGCGTGTCGGTCCGCGGGGTGTCGGTCCGCGGGGTGTCGGTCCGCGGGGTGTCGGTCCGCGCGGGGCGCTCGGCCTCGGGGGGCGCGGGTTCGGGCGCGGGTCCGGTGGGTCCGGGGCCGGCGGCGGGCGACGCCTCCGGGGGCCTGGCCTTCGCCGGCCGGGGACGGCCGAGGGTACGCGTGGTGTGCTGGTTCCTCAGCGCCTGCCGGGCCACCGCGACCTGCAGGCGGTTCTGCGCCGGCGCCCGCCAGATGTGGCAGATGGCCAGGGCCAGCGCGTCCGCCGCGTCGGCCGGCTTCGGCGGGGCGTCCAGCCTCAGCAGGCGCGTCACCATGGCTCCCACCTGCGCCTTGTCGGCCCGGCCGCTGCCGGTGACGGCGGCCTTGACCTCACTGGGGGTGTGCAGCGCGACCGGGATGCCGCGCCGGGCCGCGCAGACCATGGCGACGGCGCTGGCCTGCGCGGTGCCCATCACGGTGCGGACGTTGTGCTGGGCGAAGACCCGTTCCACGGCGACGAACTCCGGCCGGTACTCGTCCAGCCACTGCTCCAGCCCCTGTTCCAGGGCGACCAGCCGCAGTGCGGGCTCGGCGTCCGTGGGCGTGCGGACGACGCCGACGCCGCGCATGGTCAGCGGCCGCCCGGCCACTCCCTCGACCACGCCGACGCCGCACCGGGTCAGTCCCGGGTCCACCCCCAGTACCCGCACAGCGTTCGCCTCCCGGCTCGTCAAGCGTTCGTTCACCTGTTCCCGCAGGCAGGAAGGCTATCGCGCGGCACCGACAGGACCCCTGAAGCGGACGGCGGGCCGGCGGGACGTGTCCGTCCCGCCGGCCCGCCGTCGCACGTGATGCCGCCGACCGGGCGCGGCACCGGTCACGCGCCGCACCGGTCACGCGCCGTTCCGGCCGAACGCCGCGATCAGGCGTCGACCTTCTCCATGACCTCGTCGGAGACGTCGAAGTTGGCGTAGACGTTCTGCACGTCGTCGCTGTCCTCGAGCGCGTCGATCAGCTTGAAGATCTTGCGCGCGCCCTCCTCGTCCAGCTCGACCTGCATGGTCGGGACGAAGTTGGCGTCGGCCGAGTCGTAGTCGATGCCGGCGTCCTGGAGAGCGGTGCGGACCGCGACCAGGTCGGTGGCCTCGCTGATGACCTCGAAGGTCTCGCCGAGGTCGTTGACCTCCTCGGCGCCCGCGTCCAGGACGGCGCCGAGGACGTCGTCCTCGGTCAGCTCGCCCTTGGGGACGATCACCACGCCCTTGCGGTTGAACAGGTACGACACCGAACCGGGGTCGGCCATCGAGCCGCCGTTGCGGGTCATGGCGACCCGCACGTCGGAGGCGGCGCGGTTGCGGTTGTCGGTGAGGCACTCGATGAGCACCGCGACGCCGTTCGGGCCGTAGCCCTCGTACATGATCGTCTCGTAGTCGACGCCGCCGGCCTCGAGGCCGCCGCCGCGCTTGACCGCCGAGTCGATGTTCTTGTTGGGGACCGACGACTTCTTCGCCTTCTGGATGGCGTCGTACAGCGTCGGGTTGCCGTCCGGGTCGGCGCCGCCGGTCCGCGCAGCGACCTCGATGTTCTTGATCAGCTTCGCGAAGAGCTTGCCGCGCTTGGCGTCGATGACGGCCTTCTTGTGCTTCGTCGTGGCCCATTTAGAGTGGCCGGACATCTGCCTGTCTCCTTCGCGTAACCCATCTCCGTACGAACGGCAGAGATCCTACAAGGCTCCCGCCGTCCGCCTCTCCCTCACCATCTCGGTGAAGAGCGCGTGCACCCGGCTGTCGCCGGTGAGCTCCGGGTGGAAGGCGGTGGCCAGGGCGTTGCCCTGGCGCACGGCGACCACGGCGCCCTCGTGCCGGGCGAGCACCTCCACGCCCTCCCCGACCGACTCCGCCAGGGGCGCGCGGATGAACACTCCCACCACAGGGTCGCCCACCACGCCGGTCACGTCGAGGACCGCCTCGAACGACTCGTTCTGCCGCCCGAAGGCGTTGCGGCGCACGGTCATGTCGATGCCGCCGATGCTCTGCTGGCCGGAGCGCGGATCGGCGATCCGGTCGGCGAGCAGGATCATTCCGGCGCAGGTCCCGTAGACCGGCATGCCGGCGCGGACCCGCTCGCGCAGCGGCTCCAGCAGCCCGAACAGTTCGGCCAGCTTGGAGATCACGGTCGACTCGCCCCCGGGAACGACCAGGCCGTCCACGGCGGCCAGTTCCTCGGGGCGGCGGACCGTGACCGCCGCGGCGCCGGCCTCGGCCAGCGCCGCGAGGTGCTCCCGGACGTCGCCCTGGAGGGCCAGGACGCCGATCACGGGACGGTGGTGCTCCGGCATCTGCGCCGTCACCAGCCGCGGTTGGCGTAGCGCTCCGACTCGGGGAGCACGTCGCAGTTGATGCCGACCATGGCCTCGCCCAGGTTGCGGGAGGCGTCCGCGACCACCTTGGGGTCGTCGTAGAAGGTGGTCGCCTTGACGATGGCCGCGGCGCGCTTGGCCGGGTCGCCGGACTTGAAGATGCCGGAGCCGACGAAGACGCCCTCGGCGCCGAGCTGGCGCATCAGCGCGGCGTCCGCCGGGGTGGCGACGCCGCCGGCGGAGAACAGCACCACGGGCAGCTTGCCGAGCTCGGCGACCTCGCGGACCAGCTCGTAGGGAGCGCGCAGCTCCTTGGCGGCGGCGTACAGCTCGTGCTCGTCCAGGCCGCGCAGGCGGGAGATGTCGCCCTTGATCTGCCGCAGGTGGCGGACCGCCTCGACGACGTTGCCGGTGCCGGCCTCGCCCTTGGAGCGGATCATGGCCGCGCCCTCGGAGATCCGGCGCAGCGCCTCGCCCAGGTTGGTGGCGCCGCACACGAACGGGGTGGTGAACGACCACTTGTCGGAGTGGTTGACCTCGTCGGCCGGGGTCAGCACCTCGGACTCGTCGATGTAGTCGACGCCGAGCGCCTGCAGCACCTGGGCCTCGACGAAGTGGCCGATGCGGGACTTGGCCATCACCGGGATGGAGACGGCCTCGATGATGCCCTCGATCATGTCCGGGTCGGACATCCGGGCCACGCCGCCGTCCTTGCGGATGTCGGCCGGCACGCGCTCCAGCGCCATCACGGCGACCGCGCCGGCGTCCTCGGCGATCTTCGCCTGCTCGGGGGTGACGACGTCCATGATGACGCCGCCCTTGAGCTGCTCCGCCATGCCGCGCTTGACGCGGGCGGTGCCGGTGACGGGTGCGGTGCCGTTCAGGGTGGACATGAGCATGCCTCACAGGGGTACGAAGGGGTGGTGTGACGACACGGGGACCGGATCCCCGCGTCCCTGTGAGGAAACGCCGCGGAGCGGGCCCGGGACAAGAGCCAATGCGCAGACCGTGGCCTGCCCGGGGAGCGGCGGGCGGCTCATGTGATCAGGACACGCGCTCCACGAGGGCGGCGGGGGCCTCGTCGTCCATCTCGAACGCCATCGGGAACGGGGCGTGGCCGGCCAGCCGGAACCAGCGGACCTTGCGGTGCCGGCGCAGGGCGCGGGCGGCGCGGACGGCGTCGTTGTGGAACCGGCGGGCCATCGGGACGCGGCGCACCGCCTCGGCCAGTTCGCGCACCGCCTCCTCGCCGCCGTGGGCCTCGCGGACGCCCTCGACCTGCTGCGCCTCGGCGAAGACCGCGCGCAACGCCTGGCTCAGCTCACTCTCGGCGATCTCCCGGTGCTCCTCCTCGGCCTGCCGGGCCCCGTGGGCTGCCTCGTACAGCACGATCGAGGCGGCGGGGTCGAGCACGCCGGCGGTGGCGAGCTCCTGGGCGACGGAGGCGCGGCGCAGCAGCTGGGCGTCCAGGGCGGCGCGGGCGGCGTCGATCCGGGCGTGCAGCCGGTCGAGCCGGCCCGCGGTCCAGCTCAGGTACAGCCCGATCGCGATGAGGGCGACGAGGATCCAGATCAGCGTTGCGGTCACCGCGGAAGCGTATCCGGCCCGCCACGGGCGCCCGCGCGGACCGGTCACCACCGGGCATCCGTCCGCCGCGGCGGCGGGGAGCTCCCCCGCACACCACCCCGGCGACACGCTCCACCACGGCTCGGCCACCTGCGGGGGCTCACGCACCGCGCTGGCGGCCACCGCGGCGGACCCGACGGCGGGCGGCCACCGCGGCGGGACCGCACCCCGGGGCGGCCGCCGCGGTGCGGCCGCCGCGGGAGGGGTCAGTCGCGGGCGAGGCCCAGCCGGGCCCGCAGTCCCGTGGCGCGGTCGTCGGCGGCCACCGCCGCCGCCCCCGCGGTCACCGTCTCGTAGACGGACATGATGTCGGCCCCGACCGTCGCCCAGTCGAACCGCCGGACGTGCGCGCTGCCCCGCTCCCGCAGCTCCGCCCGCCGCGCGGGGTCGCCGAGCAGCCGGATCGCCGCCGCGGCCAGCGCGTCCGCGTCCTCGTTGGCGAACAGCTCCCCCGCCGTCCCCTGGTCCAGCACCTGGGCGAACGCGTCCAGGTCCGAGGCGAGCACCGGCGCGCCCGCCGAGAGCGCCTCGACCAGGATGATGCCGAAGCTCTCCCCGCCCGTGTTGGGCGCCACGTACAGGTCCACCGACCGCAGCAGCCGCGCCTTCTCCTCGTCGCTGACCATGCCGAGGAACTCCACCCGGGACCGCAGTTCCTCGGGGAGCGAGGCGACCGCCTCCTCCTCGTCGCCGCGCCCCGCGACCAGCAGCCGGGTCTCCGGCCGGGCCTCCAGGATCCTCGGCAGGGCCCGCATCAGCACCGGCAGGCCCTTGCGCGGCTCGTCGATCCGCCCTATGAACCCGATGGTCCCGCCCTGCCACCGCGGCTCCGGTTCGGCCTCGGCGAAGAAGTCGACGTCGACGCCGTTGGGGATGACCACCGCGTCACCGCCGAGGTGCTCCACCAGCGTGCGCCGGGCGTACTCGCTCACCGCGATCCGCGCGCTGATCTTCTCCAGCGCGGCCTGGAGGATCGAGTAGGCGGCGATCATCGCCCGGGACCGCGGGTTGGAGGTGTGGAAGGTCGCCACGATCGGGCCCGAGGCCGCCCAGCAGGCGAGCAGGCCCAGCGAGGGCGAGGCCGGCTCGTGGATGTGGATGACGTCGAACGCCCCGTCGTGCAGCCAGCGCCGCACCCGCGCCGCGGAGAGGAACCCGAAGTTGAGCCGCGCCACCGAACCGTTGTACGGCACCGGTACCGCGCGCCCGGCGGAGACCACGTAGGGCGGCAGCGGGGTGTCGTCGTCGGCCGGGGCCAGCACGGACACCTCGTGGCCCTGGCGCACGAAGTACTCCGCCAGGTCGCGGATGTGGAACTGGACGCCGCCCGGCACGTCCCAGGAGTACGGGCAGACGATGCCGATCCTCATGCACTCTCCCCCTCGCCCCGCCGGTCGTCCAGATCGGCGGGCCACAGCCTCTGCAGCATGTGCCAGTCCTCCGGGTGCTCGGCGATGCCGGACGCGAAGGCGTCGGCGAGGCGCTGCGTCATCACGGCGGACCTCTCGGGCCGCGTCCCGCCCGCGGGCACCTCCACCGGCGGGTGGAGGCGCGCCTTCATCACCGGGGTGTCGTCGAACCAGAGCGTCGCCGGGAGCAGCAGCGCCCCGGTCTGCTGGGCGAGCAGCGCCGGCCCGGCCGGCATCCGCGCCCTCTCGCCGAAGAAGTCGACCTCCACCCCGGAGGCGGACAGGTCGCGGTCGGCGACCAGGCAGACCAGGCCGCCCTTGCGCAGCCGCCGCGCCAGCGCCCCGAAGGCGGAGCCGCCGTCGTGCGGCAGCACCTCCATGCCCAGGCCCTCGCGGTAGGCGACGAACCGGTCGTAGAGCGTCTCGGGCTTCAGGCGCTCGGCGACGGTGGTGAACGGGATGCCCAGGTGGGTGGTGACCCAGGCTCCGGCCAGGTCCCAGTTGCCCATGTGCGGCAGCGCGAGTACCACCCCGCGCCCGGCGGCGAGGGTGTCGGTGAGCAGGCGGACGTCCTCGTCCCTCATCTCCACCCCGGAGGCGATCCGCTCCCTGCTCCAGGAGGGCAGCCGGAACGACTCCATCCAGTACCGCAGGTAGGACCGCATGCCCGCCCGGGACAGCTCGGCGAGCCGCTCCGGCGTGGCGTCGGGCACCACCCGGGCCAGGTTCCGCTCCAGGCGCAGCACGCCCGCGCCGCGCCGGCGCCACGCGGTGTCGGCGATCGTCCGGCCGAGGCGCACGGCCGCCGGCTCGGGAAGCTTCTTCACGGTGGCCCAGCCGAGCCCGTAGAGGGATGCGGCGAGCTTGTCCTTCGGCCCGCTCACGAGACGGTCCCGGCATCCGCCTCGGCGGCCTCCCGGCGCACCGTGACCACCCGCTGCGCCAGCGTGACCAGGCTGCCCACGGCGACGATCCACAGCGCGACCGGGAGCAGCACGTCGACGCCCGGCACCCCGAAGGCGTGCAGCCCCGCGAGCCCGGCCGCCACCAGCGTGACCACCAGCCGCTCGGCACGCTCCACCAGCCCGTTGACCGCGACCGGCAGGCCGATCGACTCGCCGCGCGCCTTGGTGTACGAGACCACCTGGCCGCTGGCCAGGCAGAAGATCGCCACCGCGCACAGCGTCACGCTGTCGCCGCCGCCCGCGTACCAGAGGGCGATGCCGCCGAAGACCGCGCCGTCGGCGACCCGGTCCAGCGTGGAGTCGAGGAAGGCGCCCCAGCGGCTGGAACGGCCGAGCTGCCGGGCCATGTTGCCGTCCACCAGGTCCGAGAACACGAACAGGGTGATGACGATCGTGCCCCAGAAGAACTCGCCCACCGGGAAGAGGACCAGCGCGCCCGCGACCACTCCGGCGGTTCCCAGCACGGTGACCGTGTCGGGGCTGACGCCGTGGCGGATGAGAAACGCGGCGAACGGTGTGAGAACACGCGTGAAGAATGCACGCGCGTACTTGTTCAGCATGGCCTTCCCGAGGGTCGTGGCGGCCGCCCCTGCTGGCCACCGGCCCGGCCCATCGTAGCCACGCGCTCCCCGCCCCGAAGGAGGGGCACCCTCTGGTCAGGTCACGGCCCGGCCACGGCCTTCTCACGGACAGGTGACGCGGGGGCGGCCGTCCCCCGGATGGACGAGTCCCGGCGACGGTGCGAAGCTCGAAGGGAACCGCGGGCGCGCGCCTCGCGCCGCCGCGGCGGCCCTCGGGACCGTGCGTCCGCGCCACCAGCGATCCCACCGTGTGCGGGAGGGCAGGACCATGGGCGACAGGAACAGCCATCACCCCGGAGCCGCCGGAGGGGCGGCGACGGCCGACCGCCCCGGCTCCATCCGGAACGTGGTGCTGGTCGGCCCCACCGGATCGGGCAAGACCACGCTGGTCGAGGCCCTCGCCCAGACCGCCGGCGCGGTCAACCGGGCGGGCCGGGTCGAGGACGGCGGCACCGTCTCCGACCACGACGAGATCGAACAGCGCCGGCACCGCTCGGTGCAGCTCTCCCTGGTGCCGCTCACCTGGGACGGCTTCAAGATCAACCTGCTGGACACCCCCGGCTACGCCGACTTCGTGGGAGAGCTCAGGGCCGGCCTGCGCGCCGCGGACGCGGCCCTGTTCGTCGTCTCGGCGTCCGACGGCGTGGACGGCGCCACGCGCGCGATGTGGGACGAGTGCGCGGCCGTCGGCATGCCCCGCGCCATCGTCGTCACGCACCTCGAGTCGGCCCGCACCGGCGTGGAGGAGATGACCCGGCTGTGCGCCGAGGCGTTCGGCGGCGACGACCCCGACGCCGTCCTCCCCCTCTACCTGCCGTTGCGCGGGCCTGCGGGACCCGACGGGCAGGCACCGGTGACCGGGCTGATCGGCCTGCTCACCAAGAAGCTCTTCGACTACTCCTCCGGCGAACGCGTCGAGCACGACCCCGACGCGGACCGGATCCCGCTGATCGAGGAGGCCCGTGACCGGCTGGTCGAGGGCATCATCGCCGGGAGCGAGGACGAGGCCCTCATGGACCGCTACATCGGCGGCGGGGCCCTCGACCCCGGCGCCCTGGTCGAGGACCTGGAGAAGGCCGTCTCCCGCGCCTCCTTCCACCCCGTCCTGTGCGCCGCGCCCGCCCCGCCCGGCGCCCGCCAGGGGCTGGGCACGGTCGAACTCCTCGACCTGGTCACCCGCGGCTGCCCCACCCCGCCCGAACGCCACGCGCCCGTGGTCACCTCCCTCGACGGCACGCCCCGCGACCTGCGGCTCGGCGACCCCTCCGGGCCGCTGCTGGCGGAGGTCGTCAGGACCGCGTCCGACCCCTACGTCGGCCGGATGTCCCTGGTCCGCGTCTTCTCCGGCACGCTGCGCCCCGACACGGTCGTCCACGTCTCGGGGCACGGCCTGGCCGACCGGGGACACGAGGACCACGACACCGACGAACGCGTCTCCGCCCTGACCAGCCCCTTCGGCAAGCAGCAGCGCCCGGTGACCCACGCCGTGGCGGGCGACCTGGTCTGCGTCGCCAAGCTCTCCCGCGCCGAGACCGGCGACACCCTGTCCGCCAAGGACGACCCGCTGCTGATGAAGCCCTGGGCCCTGCCCGACCCGCTGCTCCCGCTCGCCGTGGAGGCCCACTCCAAGGCGGACGAGGACCGGCTCTCCGAGGGCCTGTCCCGCCTCGTCGGCGAGGACCCCACCATGCGGCTGGAGCACGACCGGGACACCGGCCAGGTCGTGCTGTGGTGCCTGGGCGAGGCCCACGCCGAGGTCGCCCTGGAGCGCCTGCGCACCCGCTACGGAGTCCGGGTCGACGTCGTCCCGCACCGGGTGGCACTGCGCGAGACCTTCGCCGCACCGGCCTCCGGACGCGGCAGGCACGTCAAGCAGTCCGGCGGACACGGCCAGTTCGGCATCTGCGAGATCCGGGTCGAACCGCTGCCCGCGGGCTCCGGCGTCGAGTTCGTCGACCAGGTGGTGGGCGGCGCGGTCCCCCGGCAGTTCGTCCCCTCCGTGGAGAAGGGGGTCCGCGCCCAGGCCGCCCGGGGGATCGGATCCGGGCGCCCGCTGACCGACGTGCGCGTCACCCTCCTCGACGGCAAGTCCCACTCGGTGGACTCCTCCGACGCCGCCTTCCAGACCGCCGGCGCGCTCGCCCTGCGGGAGGCCGCCGCCGACGCGCGGATCCACGTCCTGGAACCGGTGGCCGAGGTGACCGTGCTGATCGGCGACGCGTACGTGGGCGCCGTGATGAGCGACCTGTCCTCCCGGCGCGGCCGGGTGCTGGGCACCGAGCAGACCGAGGGCGGCCGGGTCCTGGTCCGCGCCGAGATCCCCGAGCTGGAGATCGAGCGCTACGCCGTGGAGCTGCGCTCCCTCTCCCACGGCACGGCCGGGTTCAGCCGCCGGTACCTGCGCCACGAGCCCGCTCCCGAGCACGTCGTGCGGCGGCTGCGCGAGAAGGAGACCGCGCCCGCCTGATCCCCCGCGGCCCTGACCCGCCGCAACACGCGGCCCTGACCCGCCGCAACAGTGCGATCCGGAACGGGGGTTGACCACACCCCCGTCCTGGGCAGTCTGTGTAGTGCGCGACCGGACCCGGACCGGCCGGTCCCGGGCGGACGATTCCGCCGAGGGACCACCGGGCCCGTCACCGGGCCGATAGGCTGACGAACCGGCCTCCGGTCGTGCGGGCAGGCCAGGACACACCGCCGCGGGAGCGCCGCGGCAGGGGGGCGGAAACAACCGTGTCGAGCGACGCATTCGGGCCGATGGTGCCGGCGGCCGGCGGCGAGGGGCAGAAGGCCACCTTCGCGCTGGCCTCCGCGGCCTACCGGGACGACCCGGTCGAGAAGATACTCGACGCCGACAACGAGTGGCACCGGTCGAAGGTCAACCCCGGCAAGAGCTGGGCGAGGATCTTCCGCCCCAACCTCGGCGAGGCCTTCTCCCGCGCCGTGGTCGACCGGCTCCTCGCGCCCGGCCGCGGTCCGGTCGTCCAGTCCTTCGGCATGGACCCGCAGACCGTGGTCGTGCACTGCCTGGCCGCCAACGGCCTGCGCCGCACCCGCGACATCCGGCTCACCGCCGTGATGCTGCTCTGCGGGGTGCTCTTCCTGCCCGGCCTGCTGGCCTGGCTGCTGGTCTTCCAGATCCGCGCCACCCTCGCCAAGGCGGAGAACCGCAGGACCTCCGGCATGGGCACCGTGCTGCTGACCGCCTTCGGCCTGCTCGCCGTGGTCTTCTTCGTCCAGATGCCCTTCGGCGGCTTCTGGGGCTGGTACGCGCGCGGCGCGGTGATCGCCCCGGTGGTCGGCTGGGTGGTCGCCAAGCGGATCTGCGAGGCCACCGCCAAGGACCTACGCGACCGCTGGGCGAGCCTGCTCTCCGGCAGCAGCATCGGCGCCAAGGTCCCCGAGGCGGTGCCCTCCACCCCCGACGGGTCGGCCGACCAGCTCCGCCAGAGCCTCAACCGGCTCGGCGCCGAGCAGCAGTCCAACATCACCTTCTACGCCGGCCCCAAGGGCGTCCTCGGGATGGGGACCCGCTGGGGCAGCTGGCAGATGGCCGAGGACCTCGAACCCGCCGAGGAGGGCAAGGAGATCTACGCCTTCCGCAGCTGGGACGTGGTCCGCGCCATCCACGCCAAGCTCTCCCTGATGGAGCGCACCCCCGTGCCCACCGAGGGCATCCCCAAGCCCTCCGTGGAGCACTGGATCGTCTCCCCCGTCGGCGAGGGCGCGGACTCCGTCGCCCGGCCCGACGGCACCGACGTCGACAACTTCCGCTACAAGTCGCACGCCATACAGCAGATCTGCAACCGTCAGCAGTTCGGCAGCGGCGACCGCCACTACCTGGGCGTCCAGTGGGTCCTCTGGGACGGGCAGTTGGTCCTCACCATGCTGGTGACGGTCACCGTGCTCTACCAGACGCTGCGCATCGAGGTCACCGGGCACGCGCTCGGGCCGGTGCACGGCCTGTTCAACTCCAAGCCCGCGGCCAAGGAGAGGACCGTCGACAAGGCGTTCAAGCCCTGGGAGAAGCGGACCATCACCCTCCCGCTGGTCGACAGCGACGAGGTGGTGCGCCTCGCCGCCCGCGCCCCGCTGACCTGGTTCCCCAAGCAGCTCAACTGGCTCGGCGGCAGCCTGACCCTCCCGGAGCCGTTCGGCCTGCGCCACGCCTGGGCGGAGCAGCCCTGGCGCCACCGGTTCATGGCCGACGACGCCATGCGCGTGGCCACGCCGGTGCTGCGCACTGTCCACCAGGCGGTGATCGGCGTGCTGCGCGAGCACGGCGTCGCCACCGACAGGTTCGGCGCGCGCTCGTCCGTGGTCAGCGGAGCGGTGCAGGACCCGACGCCGCGCAAGGCGGACACCTACGACGCGTAGCCCCGCCGGGCGGCGTCAGGCGGAGGGCCAGGCCGCGGCGATCATCGCCCGGGTGTCGGCCAGCAGCTGCGGCAGCACCTTGGTGTGCCCCACGACCGGCATGAAGTTGGTGTCCCCGCCCCAGCGGGGCACCACGTGCTGGTGCAGGTGCGCGGCGATGCCGGCCCCGGCGACCGTCCCCTGGTTCATGCCGATGTTGAACCCGTGCGCCCCGGAGCAGCGCCGCAGCGCCGTCATCGCCTGCTTGGTGAGCTCCCCCAGCTCCGCCGTCTCCTCCGCGGTCAGCCCGGTGTAGTCGGCGACGTGCCGGTAGGGCACCACCATCAGGTGACCCCCGTTGTACGGGTACAGGTTGAGCACCGCGTAGACGTGGGTCCCGCGCCGGATCACCAGACCGTCCTCGTCGGACTTGGCGGGGATCGAGCAGAACGGACACCCGTCGCCGGCCTCGGGTCCGGTGGGCTTGTTCTCGCCCTGGACGTAGGCCATCCGGTGGGGGGTCCACAGCCGCTGGAAGGCGTCCGGCGAACCCACCCCGATCTGCAGCTCCGGCTCACTGGTCATACCACGCAGCATATGGCGTCGCCCGTACGGAACGTGTCGCCGGGGGCGACGGGGCGGCCCGCCCGCCAGGCTGGCGCCATGGAGACCCGTGACCCCCGTGAGGACCGTGCGGAGATCCCGCTCGCCGTGGCCTCGCTGCTCTTCCTCGCCGCCTACGCCCTCCTCGTCCTGAGCCGCGGGCTGCCCGACCTGTGGCACGGTCTCGCCCTCGCGGTGATCGCCGCCGTGTGGCTGCTCTTCGCGCTCGACTACGCGGCCCGCTGGCGCCGCAGCGGCCAGGGCCCCCGCTTCGTGCGCACCCACTGGCTGGACACGCTGGTCCTGCTCCTCCCCCTGCTGCGGCCGCTGCGGATCGTCCGGTTCTACGAGGCGGTGGTGCGGCGGCGCGGGCGGCCGCGGTTCCCCCTGCAGGCACGGGTGATGTTCTACGCCGGGGTGTCCGTGCTGCTGATCGGGTTCGCCGGGGCGCTCGCCGTCTACCAGCAGGAACGGGGCGCTCCCGGCGCCACCATCCGCACCTTCGGCGACTCCGTGTGGTGGACCTGCGCCACCCTGGCCACGGTCGGGTACGGCGACGTGGCCCCGGTGACGCCCGGGGGGCGGACCGTCGCGGTCGCCCTGATGGCCTGCGGCCTCGCCCTGCTCGGCGCGGTGACGGGCTCCTTCGCGTCGTGGCTGATGGCCGTCTTCGCCACGGCCGAGGAACGCGGGAGGCCCCCGGGAAGCTGAGCTTCCCGGGGGCCTGGAACCCCGCGGCGCGGGGAGCGCGTCACACCTGCGCTCGGCGCTCCACCACGTCGACGAGCTTGGCGATCGCCTGGTCACGCGGGATGCCGTTCTCCTGCGAACCGTCGCGGTACCGGAACGACACCGTCCCCGCGTTCATGTCCTCATCACCCACGATGATCATGAAGGGGGTCTTCATCTTCTGGGCGTTGCGGATCTTCTTCTGCATGCGGTCCGAGGAGGCGTCGACCTCCACGCGCAGGCCCTTCTTCTTCGCCTCGGCGGCGAACTCCTGGAGGTACTCCACGTGCGCGTCGCCGATCGGGATGCCGACCGCCTGCACGGGGGCCAGCCACGCCGGGAACGCGCCCGCGTAGTGCTCCAGCAGCACCGCGAAGAACCGCTCGATGGAGCCGAAGAGCGCGCGGTGGATCATCACCGGCCGCTGCTTGGTGCCGTCGGCCGCGGTGTACTCGAGGTTGAAGCGCTCCGGCAGGTTGAAGTCGAGCTGCACGGTCGACATCTGCCAGGTCCGCCCGATCGCGTCCTTCGCCTGGACGGAGATCTTCGGGCCGTAGAAGGCCGCGCCGCCCGGGTCCGGCACCAGCGGGAGACCCTGCTTCTCGGCCACCTGCCGCAGCGTCTCGGTGGCTTCCTCCCACACCTCGTCGGAGCCGACGAACTTCTCGGGGTCCTTGGTGGAGAGCTCCAGGTAGAAGTCGGTGAGGCCGTAGTCGCGCAGCAGGTTCAGGACGAAGGTGAGCGTCTTGTCGAGCTCCTCCGCCATCTGCTCCTTGGTGCAGTAGATGTGCGCGTCGTCCTGGGTGAAGCCGCGGGCGCGGGTGAGGCCGTGCACCACGCCGGACTTCTCGTACCGGTACACCGTCCCGAACTCGAAGAGGCGCAGCGGCAACTCGCGGTAGGACCGGCCGCGCGCGTCGAAGACCAGGTTGTGCATCGGGCAGTTCATGGGCTTGAGGTAGTAGTCCACGCCCTCGTCGAGCTGCATGGGCGGGTACATGCCGTCGGCGTACCAGTCCAGGTGGCCCGAGGTCTCGAAGAGCTTCCCCTTCGTCGCGTGCGGGGTGTAGACGAACTCGTAGCCCTCCTCCTCGTGGCGGCGGCGCGAGTAGTCCTCCATCACGCGGCGGACGATGCCGCCCTTGGGGTGGAAGACGGCGAGGCCGGAGCCGATCTGCTCGGGGATCGAGAACAGGTCGAGCTCGTTGCCCAGCTTGCGGTGGTCGCGCTTCTCCGCCTCGGCGAGGAAGTCCAGGTACTGCTTCAGCTCGTCCTTGGACGGCCAGGCGGTGCCGTAGATGCGCTGCAGCATGGGGTTCTTCTCGCTGCCCCGCCAGTACGCGGCCGCGTTGCGCATCAGCTTGAACGCCGGGATCAGACGGGTCGACGGCAGGTGGGGACCGCGGCAGAGGTCCTTCCAGCACAGCTCGCCGGTCTTGGCGTCGAGGTTGTCGTAGATGGTCAGCTCGCCGGCGCCCACCTCGACGTCCGCGCCGTCGTCCGAGGAGGCCGAGCCCTTGAGGCCGATCAGCTCGAGCTTGTACGGCTCGTCCGCGAGCTCCTCGCGGGCGGCCTCGTCGGTCACCACGCGACGGGCGAACTTCTGCCCGCGCTTCTGGATCTCCTGCATCTTCTTCTCGATGGCCTTGAGATCCTCGGGCGTGAACGGCTTCTCGACGTCGAAGTCGTAGTAGAAGCCGTCCTTGACCGGCGGGCCGATGCCCAGCTTGGCTTCCGGGAAGAGCTCCTGGACGGCCTGCGCCATGACGTGCGCGGTGGAGTGGCGCAGGATGTTCAGACCGTCCTCGGAGGAGATGTCGACGCCCTCGACGCTCTCGCCGTCCTTCAGCTCGTAGGCGAGGTCCTTGAGCTCGCCCCCGACGCGAGCGGCCACGATCGAGCGCTCGCCGGCGAAGAGGTCGGCGGCCGTAGTGCCCGTCGTCACCACGCGCTCTTCCCGCTCGGAATCGCGTTGGATGATCACACGGACGTCTGACACCGGTCTCTCCTGACTGAAGGCCTGCTGGGGGAAGTCTCGACACGTCACGGACGGACGCGTACCGGAATCCTACCGAGCCGCGCGCACCCCGTGCGAAGCGGTTAACCCTCGCAGTCCCCGCCGCAGGCCTCCTCGAAGAAGTCGAGGTTCTCCTGGAGGGACTTCATCAGCCGGTCGCGTTCGGCCTCGTCGACGGTGACGGGGGCGACGCCGCGGGCGCCGGTGAGGCGGCGGAAGCCGGCCCGGCTGTCGAGCCTGCCGTCCACCCGGACGGGCAGCCCCACCAGGTGCGCCTGGCCGGCGATCCGGTACGCCTCCTCGTCGAGGGTGACCCGCACGTGCGGGACCTCGGCCCCGGCGAGCACCCGCAGCCGCACGGTGCCCGCCCCGTCGCCGCCGGTGCGGCGCAGCCGGTCCACGGTGCCGGTGAGCCGCACGGCGACGGAGGGCTCGGCCCGCCGGTAGCGGGCCCCGGCCTCGCGGAGGGCGGGCAGGTCGCCGGGCGAGAACTCGACCGGCTCGGCGTCGGGCCCGCACCCCTCGGGGATCCCGGCGGCGGGCGCCCAGGAGATCGTCACGCCGGCTCCCTCGGTGCCCTTGACCAGGGTGATCAGCGCCTCGGTCAGCTCACGGCTCACCCCGGCGGCGACGGCGGCGTCGAAGGCGTCCATCCCTCCGGTGGCCCGCCGGTGGTCGACGGCCTCCCGGGCCGCGTGCAGCGCCCGGTGGAGGCGGACGGTCAGCGGGCGGGCGGGGGCGACGGGCGCGAAGGCGGTGAGCGTGCGCCCGCCGGAGGCCGCCCCGAGCAACAGCACGTCCCCCAGGGCGGCCGCGGCGGCCCGGCGGTGACGGGCGCCGTGGTAGCCGGTGCGGGCGCGGCCGGCGAGGGCGGCGGCGAGCAGGGTGTGGCGGGCGGCCGAGCGGAGTTCCTCCTCCGCCGTCCAGCGCGCGGCGAGGGGTCCGGCCCGGTGGCCGTCGGGGACGTCGCGCCGCCAGCGGATCTCGTCGCCGGGCACGGCCAGGGCGAGCAGGATCTCCCGGGCGGCGGGCTCCTCGGTGCGGGCGAGGGCGTCCAGCGCCTCGCCCAGCAGGTCGGCGCTGTCGGGGAAGGCGCGGCTCTCCGGGACGAGCAGACTGGTGCGCGCGCCCCGCGGTCCGGGCGGCGTCCAGCGGCCGTACCGGCCGGGGGCGCCGCCCCTGCGGCGCCAGCCGTGGCGGGCCAGCAGGACGGCGAGGACGGCCGGGTCGGCCCGCCCGGGGTCGGGCAGGGCTCCGCCGGGGTACGGATCGCCGGCCCACCGCGGCCCCCGGGGCATCGGCATCACGGGACGGACCGTGTCCCCGGTCCCCCCGGTCCCCCCGGTGTTCCCGGCCTCCCCGGTCCCCCCGGCGCCGGTGGCCGGGCGGAGGCGGGCCCGGCGCCCGCGGCGGGGGACGCCGCCGGGACCGTCGCCGGGGCCGTCGATCGGTCGGTGCGTCACGGCATGTCTCCCCTTCCGACCCGGTTCATGATGTCGCAGAGCGCCCGGTCGTCGAAGATGCGCGCGGTCGGCACCCGCACGGTGGTGCGGGTGCGCCCGGTGACCGGATGTCCGGCGAGGTTGACCCAGTAGCAGCAGTGCCTGAGGTCCAGCCGGTCGTGCCCCGCGGTCAGCCACTGGTCGCGGGCCCGGGGCACCAGCATCACCACGAGGATCTTGTGGACGGTGACGGGTGTGCGGGCCAGCTTGGCCAGGTGACCGTTGTCCAGCGTGAAGGAGAAGTGCCGGCCCGGCGGGCGGGGCGGCGTCTGGTAGGTGCTCTTCAGCTGGACCTTGATGGTGACCTCGTCGTCCACGGTGTGGCCCGGCGAGCTGTGGCTGACGTGCCAGTCGATGCCGTTGTCGGGGAACGGCTGGGACAGCGAGCAGCCGGCCGCGGCCGCGACGGCGTGCAGGTATCCCACCTGGAGGGTCTCCATGCAGGCGGTGGTGGCGAGTGTGCCGCGTCGGTGCGTCGTGCGTTCGGGCAGCAGCCCGCCGCGCTCGGGCTGCGCCGTAGCCATGCCCCAACAGCCTCTCCGGCCGGACGGTTCGAGGGCGGGGCCGCCGAACCGCGCGGTCCCGTATGTCTGTTGTCTCCGGCCGGCGTACGGCGCAAACGGCCCGGGTATCACCGGTGCACGGCGGGCGGTCCGCCTGCCGCCTTGCGTGTGCGGGGAGTTGAGCGAGGGGTTGCGGAGACATGACGTGCTGGTACGAGGGCCCACTGGCCGCCTTCGACACGGAGACGACGGGTGTGGACGTGGAGAACGACCGCGTGGTGTCGGCCGCCCTGGTGGTGCAGGACGCACCGGGCACCCGGCCGCGCGTGACGCGCTGGCTGGTGAACCCGGGGGTCCCGGTTCCTGCCGAGGCGACGGCGGTGCACGGACTCACCCAGGACCACCTGGAGCGCAACGGCCGCTGGCCGGCTCCGGTGATGTACGAGATAGGCAGGGCGCTGGGCGAGCAGGCGACCGCGGGCCGGCCGCTGGTGGTGATGAACGCGCCCTTCGACCTGACGCTGCTGGACCGTGAGCTCCGGCGGCACCGGGCGTCCGCGCTGGACCGCTGGTTCCGTTCGGCGTCGCTGAGGGTGATCGACCCGCGGGTGCTGGACAAGCACTTCGACCGGTACCGCAAGGGGCGCCGGACCCTGGTCGACCTGTGCGAGTTCTACGGCGTGGAGCTGACCGAGGCGCACGACGCGGCGGCGGACGCGCTGGCGGCCCTGGACGTCACGCGGGCGGTCGGGCGCCGCTTCGCGTCGCGGCTGGAGCGGCTGTCCCCGGCCGAGCTGCACACGCTGCAGCAGACCTGGCACGCGGCACAGGCGAAGGGACTGGAGGCGTGGTTCGCGCGGAGCGGGGCGCCGGAGACGGTGGACCGGTCGTGGCCGCTGCGCCCGGGGCTGACGGCGGCCGCCTGAACCGTCGGCCGTCCGGCAGCCGGCCGCCCGGACGCGCCGGCCGCCCGGAAGAACGACGGAGGCGACCCGGCCGCTGTGTCGCGGTCTCGGATCGCCTCCGGTGCCGTGGGCGATACTGGGTTCGAACCAGTGACCTCTTCGGTGTGAACGAAGCGCTCTCCCGCTGAGCTAATCGCCCGGGAACGCACTGAACAATACAGGCCCGACGGTCCTTCGTTCAAACCGCTTCGCCGCCGCCCGCCAGGAACGCCTCGAGGCCGCGGCGGCCGCCGCGCATCATCAGGGCGTGGTTGGCCCGCAGCAGGGGGCGGCCGGGCACGCCCAGCAGGCGCAGCACCGGTTTGGTGAGGTCGGTGTCCTGGTCGTGGAGGACCAGCGTTCCGGCGCCCGCCGGGCGGACGGTCCAGCGCATCCAGCCGGCCAGGTCCCCCGACAGTTCCGCCTGGAGCACGCCGGCCTCCGGCTCCTGCCGGACGGCCCGGATGTCCAGGCGCAGGTCGTACGGGAGGAGCGAGCGGACGAGCACCCGGCCGGACGCCTCCCCGGTCCGCACCGCCCGCCGCACCTCGGGCCACCAGCGGGGGTACTCGTCGACGCGCTCCAGGGTCCGGTAGACGGCTCCGGGCGGCGCGGACAGGGTCCAGCGGCCGGAGAAGCGGTATCGGGTGAGCTCACTCAGCCTCATGACCCCAGTCTCCACGACCCGTTCGGCGCGCACCCGCGGGGCGGGCGGCGAACCCGCGGGCCCCCGGACCCGGTTGCCGCGCGCCTCCCGCGGAGTCCCCGGCTCCCTTTCCCGCATTCGCGGCGGGCCGGCGAAACACCGCTCCCGGGCGGAGACTTGACCGGCCGCAGGGCAATCGGAGGAAGGGGGTCCGCGAACACGCGGAGAAATACGCGGCGTTCCGCGGAAACAATGGACGAATTACCGCCCGAATTCTCCGGCACGAGCCTGAACTCGCGTCCCGCGTGCGGAAAAGGAGGAGGGTCCGGTTCCGTGTTTCCACGGAACCGGACCCTCCTCGCCGGTGGGCGATACTGGGTTCGAACCAGTGACCTCTTCGGTGTGAACGAAGCGCTCTCCCACTGAGCTAATCGCCCGGGCGCAGAGAGAACATTACCCCATGTCAGGGGGTGCTCCGCACCACCCCGGGTCACTGCCGGTCGATGTTCCAGGGCATGACCAGGCCGAACTTCCACAGGTAGACGCCGCACAGCGTGGCCGCGATCACCAGCGCGATCGCGGTGAGCGCCAGGTTGCGGCGCCGCACCTTGGGGTCCAGGGCCTTCTGCGCCGCCTCGGTGACCTTGCGCTTCGTCCACCGGAGCGCCAACTGGGCCCAGACGAACTCGGTCGCCCAGATCGCCATGCCGCCGAAGATCACCACCCAGCCGGGGCCGGGGAAGACCAGCATCAGCACGCCGGCCGTGATCACCGCCAGGCCGACCAGGAAGACGCCCACCTGCCAGCTCAGGTGGAGCGCCCGCCGCCGCTTGACGTACTCGGGCGCACGCGAGCCGAGCGCCCGCTCGTGCCTCCCCCCGGGACGGCCGGAGCCCTCCGCGTCCGCCACCTCGCTCATGGTGGCACCGGTACCCGGCGCGCCGCCTTCCGTGCCGTCGGCCGGGGTTCCACGATCGTCCTGTGTCACGTCGGATTCCACCTCGCCCGCTGTCGTGCGCATCCCCCGCGTCCCCCCAGGTTCGTCACTCCCCGTATTCACTCGGGAAACCCTACCCGAGTGAAAGTGATCACCGGAATGGTCGCCTCAATGGAAGTACCCTCGGCCAGAAGAGGTACATAAACGCACGCAAAACCCTCAGAGGGGTTTACAACGGCATCGTGTGTGGCATGTCGATTTCGCCGACGTGCGAATCCCCGAGCGCACACTGAGCGAAAGGCCCTGGCGCTTATGAACACCACGGTCAGCTGCGAGCTGCACCTGCGCCTCGTTGTATCGAGCGAGTCCTCACTGCCTGTCCCCGCAGGCCTGCGGTACGACACGGCCGACCCCTACGCCGTGCACGCCACCTTCCACACCGGAGCCGAGGAGACGGTCGAGTGGGTGTTCGCCCGTGATCTCCTCGCCGAGGGGCTGCACCGGCCCACCGGCACGGGCGATGTCCGTGTCTGGCCGTCCCGCAGTCACGGCCAGGGGGTCGTCTGCATCGCCCTGAGCTCTCCGGAGGGCGAGGCCCTGCTCGAGGCCCCGGCGCGGGCCCTGGAGTCCTTCCTGAAGCGCACGGACGCCGCCGTGCCACCCGGCACGGAGCACCGTCACTTCGATCTCGACCAGGAGCTCTCGCACATCCTGGCGGAGAGCTAGGGGCGGAAGACCCCCGGGGCGCCTCCGGCCCCGGCCGCACCACAGCTCGAGCACCCTCGGCCGTCCACTCGGGGAGACGGCCGGGGCCGGCACAACCTCATGCGGGCAGGCACGACCTCGTACGCACGCACCGGCGCCGTCGCCGCGGTCCTCCCGCGGTGGACGGCGCCGGGGCGTTTCCGCGCGTCCCGCCGACCGGTCCCCCCTTCCCCGCGGCCGAAAAGCCATTACGATCGGCCACCATCGGCGGGCGGCCCGCGGATGCCCAGGCAGGGAGCGATACGTGCTGATCACCCATGACACCAGGTGCGCACTCGACGCCGTGGTGGATCTGGTGAACACCGCGCCGGAGGACGGCGCGGCGGACGGGCTGCCGGACCTCGGCGCGCTCGAGGACTTCGTGGCGGGTCACCGGATCAGCGACGTGGGGACCCTCACCGAGCTGGACCTCTCGGCGGTGCGGCGGCTGCGCGGCCGGTTCGCCGCGGTCTTCGCGGCCACGGACACCCGGATCGCCGCGGGCCTGATCAACGAGCTGGTCGCGGCGGCGGGCACCACGCCCCGGCTGACCGACCACGACGGGTACGACTGGCACGTCCACTACTTCGCGCCGGGCGCCTCGGTCGCCGACCACCTGGCCGCGGACTGCGGGATGGCGCTGGCGTTCTTCGTGGTCGCCGGGGAGCGGGAACGGCTGCGGCGCTGCGAGGCCCCGGACTGCCGGCGGGCCTTCGTGGACCTCTCGCGCAACCGCTCGCGGCGCTACTGCGACAGCCGCACCTGCGGCAACCGGCTCCACGTCGCGGCCTACCGGGCCCGGCGCAAGGAGGCGGCGGGCTGAGGACGGCCGCCCGGCCGTCCCGCGCGGGCTGAGAGCGCCGCCCCCGACGGGTGTCGCCGGGGACGCGCGCGGCCGGCTCACAGCAGCAGCAGGTCGTGCAGCGCTGCCATGAGGAACAGGGTCCCGATCACCGCCAGGAAGATCATCAGCGGCGGCTGGGAAAGGGCGAAGAGGCACCCGCGGGGTTCGCGCTCGTCTCCTTCCGGAGAGGCGGCCCCGGTCCGTGTCGTGTCCAGCATCTCGCGGCCATCATGGGGCAGCCCGCCGCGCCGGGCCGGTCACGCCGCGCGACCTGCACGGTAGTGGGCCGACCGTATGCCGACGGGCCCGGTTCCCGACCGGTTCGGACCGGTCGCGGGGCCGGGCATGATCACCGGCCGGGGTGGTCGGATCATATGCGGGACGCGGGCGAGGGGCGGAGGACGCGGACCGCTCGGCCGGCCCGAACCGCCGGGGCGGCCGGGGCGGCCGGGGCGGCTCAGATGCCGTGCTTCTTCAGGATGGCCTCGATGTCGCTGAAGTCGTCCTGGTCGCCGGAGCCGCCCGCGGGGGTGCGACGGCCCGTCTCGGGGGCCGGTCCCACCGGACGGCGCCGCGGGGCCGCCGCGGCCGCGGCCTGCCGCGCGTCGGCGGCGGGGGTCCCGGCCCTGCGCAGGCGGCGCCGCTCGACGAGGCGGGTGAGCAGGAACAGCAGCCAGGCGGCGCCCAGCAGGCCGAAGCCGGCCCACGCCCTGGGGCTGAAGGCGGTCTCCGCGGCCCAGGCGACCGCTCCGGTCATCACCAGGCCGATCGGGATCAGGGAGTACGCGGCGATCCGGGCGGCCGTCAGGAAACGGCGCCGGAAGGCCGTGACCGCGGCGATGCCCAGGCCGGCCACGGACACCGCGCTGCAGATGGTCTCGGCGAGCATCAAGGCCTCCTGACGGACGGGGCGGCGGGTGGGTGCCGCTCCCTCCATCGTGCCCCCGCCGCACGCCGCGGCGCCACGGCTCCAGGCCGGAATCAGGGACATCCCCTAGGGCACCCGTGGCCCGCCCCCCTGGGAGCACGGGACCCGCGGCGGCTGGGAGACTGGTCCCATGAGCGATACGTCCTCCGCCACCTCCGTCCCTGTCGTGCTCGACGTCTGGTGCGAGCTGCAGTGCCCCGACTGCCGCACCGCCCTCGACGACGTCCGCGCGCTGCGCGCCCGCTACGGCGACCGGATGGAGGTGCGGCTGCGGCACTTCCCGCTGGAGAAGCACAAGCACGCCTTCGCCGCCGCGCAGGCCGCGGAGGAGGCGGTGGAGCAGGGCAAGGGCTGGGAGTACGCCGAGGCCGTGCTCGGCCGGGTGGCCGAGCTGGACCGCCGCGGGGAGGCGCTGCTGGTCGACGTCGCCCGGGAACTCGGTCTGGACGCCGAGGAGTTCGACACGGCGCTGGTGGACGGCCGGCACATCCTGGTCGTCGACGCGGACCATGCGGAGGGCAAGGCGATCGGGGTCACGGGTACGCCCACCTACGTGATCGGCGGTGAGCGGCTCGACGGCGGAACGTCCCAGGACGGCCTCCGCGCCCGTGTCGAGGCCGTCGCCGACCGCCTCCTGGACGACGCCGCCTGACGCCGCGGCCCCGCTCCCGTCCCGCGGGCGGCCCGGCCGCCCGCGGGACGGCGGCCGGGATCAGACCAGGACCTTGTACAGGTGGTGGCGGGTGGTGCGGTAGCCGAGGGAGTCGTAGAGCCGTTCCGCCGGGGCGTTGCCGGCGAAGACGTTGAGGCCCACGACGCTCCGCCCCGCCTCCGCCGCCCGCGCCTCCGCCAGGAGCATCAGCGTGCGGCCGTGCCCCCGGCCGCGCACGGTCGGCTCGGTCCGCACCTGGTAGACGTACGCCGGGTCCGTCTCCCCGGCGCCCAGCGACAGCCACAGGACCCCGGCCCGCTCCCCCTCGTGCTCCAGCACGAGGAACTCCATGCCCGCGGTGGCGATCCCGTCCGGCAGGACCGTGCGCTGCTCCCGGCGGGACTTGGCCAGCGCCTCCTCCTCGGTCACCCCGCGGGCGGTCCATTCCCGCGCGTACTCGACGGCGTCGAGCTCGCGCCACGCCTCGAACTCCTCGGGCGTCATGGGCCGCGCACGGCTTCCGGCGGGCAGTTCGGGCGCGGGCCCGCCGAGCCGCTTCTCCATGTTCCGGTTGCGCACGGTATAGCCGAGCGCGTCCGCCAGCCGCAGGGCGGCCCCGGCGTCCGCCGGCACCGTCGCCTCGATCCGCCGGCAGCCCCAGGTCCGGGCGACCTCCTCGGCGGCGAGCGCGGCCACCGTGGCCCGGCCGCGCCGCCGGTCCGCCTCGTCGATCCGCAGGTCGCGCACGTGCGCCACCGCGTCGCCGAACACCGCCGAGGTGCTCAGGCCCACGGTGCCGACGGGCCGGCTGTTCACGCACACCTGGTAGCGGCGCGACCGGGTTCCGTCGGCCTCCTGCTGCAACGGCTCGATGGGCCGCAGGGTGGTGGTCATGCCGGTGGTTCTACCCCACCCGGCCGCCCGCGGCCACAACGGTCACGGGTCCAGGTCGTCGCCGGACCGCTCGGCGAAGATCCGCATCGCCTTGGCCGTCAGCGGACCGTGCGCCCCGGGAAGTTCACGGCCGTCGACGCGGTGCACGGCCTGGACGTCACGGAGCGAGGAGGTCAGGAACACCTCGTCGGCGCGCTCCAGGACGTCCAGCGGGAGGTCCGCCTCCCGGGCGCCGGTCCACTCGGCCACCAGCTCGCGGGTGATGCCGGCCAGGCAGCCGGAGGCGAGCGGCGGGGTGAGGATCTCGCCGCCCAGGACGACGAAGACGTTGGACCCGGTGCCCTCGCAGAGCTGGCCGACGGTGTTGCCGAACAGGGCCTCGGTGGCGCCCTGTTCGTGGGCGCGGGCCAGCGCGACGACGTTCTCGGCGTAGGAGGTGGTCTTCAGGCCGGTGAGCGCGCCGCGCTCGTTGCGGGTCCAGGGCACGGTGATCACGGCCGTGGAGTCGGGGCGGGGCCTGGCCTCGCCGAGCGCCACCACCAGCGTGGTGCCCTTGTCGCCGCGGTCCGAGCCGAGCGGTCCGTGGCCGCCGGTGTAGGTGATCCGCAGCCGGCCGAGGGGGGTCCGCGGGTTGGCCCCGATCACGGCGGCACAGGCGCGGCGGACCTCGTCGGCGTCCGGGTCCGGCAGGCCGAGGCCCCGGGCGGAGCGGGTGAGGCGGTCCAGGTGGCGGGTGAGCGCGAAGGGCTCCCCGCCGACCGTCTTCACCGTCTCGAAGATCCCGTCCCCCACGGTCAGGCCGTGGTCGAGGACGGAGACACGGGCGGACTCGAGGTCCTTGAGCCCGCCGTCGAGCCAAATCTTCACGTGAGGGTCCCTCCACTGGTGTCGTACGTTCCCGACGCTACCGCGAGCAGCCGGGACGCCTTGAGCTCGGTCTCCGCCCACTCCCGTTCCGGGTCGGAGTCCCAGGTGATCCCCGCGCCGGTGCCGAACCGCAGCACGGCGGTCCCGGCGCCGTCCCGTTCGATCCAGAAGGTGCGGATGCCGACGGCCAGCTCGGCCCGGCCGCGGTCGGCGTCCACCCAGCCGACGCCGCCGCAGTAGGGGCCGCGCGGCCCGCGCTCCAGGGCGGCGAGGACGGAGAGCGCGCGCCGCTTGGGGGCGCCGGTGACCGAGCCGGGCGGGAAGGCCGCGGCGAGCAGCTCCGGCCAGCCCGCCCCGGGCAGCAGCTCGCCGCGGACCGAGGAGACCAGGTGGACCAGACCGGGGTGCTTCTCCACCGCGCACAGGTCGGGCACGGTGACGCTGCCGGTGCGGCACACGCGCCCCAGGTCGTTGCGGACCAGGTCGACGATCATGACGTTCTCGGCGTGGTCCTTGGGCAGCAGGTCGGCCTCGGTCCGCCCGGTGCCCTTGATCGGGCCGGACTCCACGACCCGGCCGTCGCGGCTGAGGAAGAGCTCCGGGGACGCGGTGGCGATCTCCACGCCGTGGTCCGGGAGGCGAATCGTTCCCGCATAGGGGGCGGGGTTGCCGCGCGCCAGGAGGGCGGTGAGGTCGTCGACGTCGGCGTGCGGGGCGAGGGGCGCCGTCAGGACGCGGCAGAGGTTGGCCTGGTAGACCTCGCCGGCCGCGATGTGCCGGTGGATGCGCCGGACCCCTTCCGTGTACGCGGCGCGGTCGAGCGAGGACGTCCAGTCGCCGGGGGCGGGCGCCGGCCACCGGCCGGGGACGGGAGCGGGGACCGGGGCGCTGCGGACGTCGGCGAAACGCGCGCAGGTCAGGCGGCCCTCGTAGTCGGCGGCGACGGCCCAGAAACCGCTGGAGTCGAGCGCGGCCGGGTCGTCGGTGACGTCGAGCAGGCCGGTGGCGACCATGCCGCCGAACCGGGCGAGGGGTGGGAGGTGCTGCACTCCGCCGAGTGTAGGTCGGTCTCCGGGGAACCTTCCCGGGCCCTCGGGCCGGGAAGCCGCGGGACCTGCCGGAACGGGGTCCGGGGCGGTCCGCCGCGGCATGCTGGGCAAACGCGTTTTTGTACTGGCCCGGGAATGGGCTAAAGTTCAACACGTCGCCGGGACGCGGAAGCGGACCGAACCGACAGGCGGACGTAGCTCAGTTGGTAGAGCGCAACCTTGCCAAGGTTGAGGTCGCGAGTTCGAGCCTCGTCGTCCGCTCGAAAGAGCAGGGGATCTTCCCGAGACCCTGTGCTCCTGGTGGAGTGGCCGAGAGGCGAGGCAACGGCCTGCAAAGCCGTCTACACGGGTTCAAATCCCGTCTCCACCTCCAAGGACGATTAGCTCAGCGGGAGAGCGCTTCCCTGACACGGAAGAGGTCACTGGTTCAATCCCAGTATCGTCCACTGATCCGCGAGGATCCCCGCGCGATTAGCTCAGCGGGAGAGCGCTTCCCTGACACGGAAGAGGTCACTGGTTCAATCCCAGTATCGCGCACGTGGTAGCACGGCCCCCGGCCGCGCACCTGTCCCGAGGACGATTAGCTCAGCGGGAGAGCGCTTCCCTGACACGGAAGAGGTCACTGGTTCAATCCCAGTATCGTCCACGCCTGAACGGAAGCCCCCGTCCACCTCGGTGGACGGGGGCTTCCGCGTTCCGACGGCTCCCGCGGTCAGGAGGAGAAGAGCATCCGGCCGAAGCTGCGCGGGCGGTGGTGCCCACCGTGGTGTCCACCGTGGTGCCCGCCGTGCGGAGCGCCCCAGGCCGGAGCACCGGGGGCGGGGGGCGGGGCGGGCTGGGCCCACTGGGACTCCAGCCGGGTCAGCGTCTCCAGCTCCCCGTAGTCCAGGAAGATTCCCCGGCAGCCCGAGCACTGCTCGATCTGGACCCCGTTGCGGTTGTAGGTGTGCATCGGCGCGTGACACTTCGGACAGTGCATCGACGGATCAACTCCTCGTATCGCGGTGCGTGTTCGTCCACGGGTGCGGCCGGTACCGCTCGGCTCCCGTTCCTACGGACTCTCCCCCGGTTCCGGCCGGTTGCACCTCGGGCGGCCGGATCCGTCACAGAACTCCGGTCCGCGGGGCCGTCATCCGGCCGCAGGCGTCGACCAGCGCCTCCTCCGCCCCGTCCAGCGGCCGTCCGGCGAGGAGGGCCTTGGTGACGGACCGGGAGGCCGTCTGGACGGTGAGGGCGCGGGCCGGGACGTCCAGCACGGGCCAGGGGTCCCCGTCGGCCGGCAGGGCCGGTCCCCGGGCCGCCCGGTAGGCGCCCAGGAAGCGCTGCCACTCCTCGGCCGGCAGGAGGCCGCAGGCGAACCAGGAGGCGGGACGGGCCAGGTCCCAGGCGGGGACGCCGACGCCGAGGTCGTCGACGTCTATCAGCCGCCACGGCCCGTCCGGCGCGGGGTGGCGGACGAGCTGGCCCAGGTGCAGGTCGCCGTGGCAGAGGGCGGCGCCCAGTTCCGGCGGGGCGGGCTCCTCGGCGCGCGCCCAGGGCGGCAGGGCCGCCCAGGCGCGCAGCAGCACGGGTGCGGCGGGGTGGCCGGGCGCCTCGGCGGCGAGCCGGGCCACCGCCAGCGCCGCCTTCCGCGGGCCGCGCATGGCGGGCAGCCCGGGCGGCGGCGGGGTGCGGTGCAGGCGGGCGGTCAGGGTGGCGGCGTCCTCCCAGGGGGCGGCGCCGGGATCCCGCGGGTCCACGGGGAGGCCGAGCGGCCAGCAGGTCACCTGGCGGCCGTCCAGCGCGGTCGGGGCGGGCGTCAGCGGGGGCAGCAGGATCTCCGGCAGGGCGGCGGCCACGGCCAGCCGGCGGCGCAGTTCCTCCGGCGCGGTGCCGGGGGCGTGCGCCTTGGCGACGGTGCGGTGGTGGCGGACCACGGTGGCGTCGGGGCGGTCGGCCAGGGTGCCGGTCGCGCAGCCGGGGCAGGGGGCGGCGGGGTGGGCGGCGGCGCGGGCGTGGGCGTGGAGGTCTGCCGGCATGGCGGTGAGCGTACGCGGGCAGGCGGTCACGGTGCGGCCGGAGACGACTTGGCGGGGCGGGGCCCCCGGAAACCCCACGCCGGCGCGACGATCGCGTCGCGCCGGCGTGGTGCCGTCCGCCGTACCCCCGTCCCCACGGGGTTCGTCAGGGCTGGTGTCCCCACCCGGACCGCTCTTCCGGGCCCGGGACGCGCTCGGCGCCCCGGCACCACACCCTCGGACGACGACTGTGCGGCCACGTTCCGAATCCTGTCGTGGAAACGCGCCGCGGGCGTCATGCCCCCGGATGAATCCCGCGGTCCCGGCTACTTCCCAGGGTGGAGAAGCGGAGGGCGGGACATCTGCTGCGGCGGGACGGCGAGTGACGTGGTTCACGTCGCGGTACGGTCGCCAAACCCCTTGCGGGGGCGGCATCTTGGCAGCCGCGAGCCCGCGAACGCGTTCCCGGAGGGGTGAGCGGGCGCGGCCTGAACGCGCGGCGCGGCCGGGAAACGTAAGCTGTTGGCTCGTCAGACGGACCGGGCAGCGGGGATGAACATGGCGATGATGCGCCTCAGGCGCGAGGACCCGCGCGTCGTCGGCTCGTTCAGGTTGCACCGGCGGCTCGGCGCGGGCGGGATGGGCGTGGTCTACCTGGGTTCCGACCGGCGGGGCCAGCGGGTGGCCCTCAAGGTGATCCGGCCGGACCTGGCCGAGGACCAGGAGTTCCGGTCGCGTTTCGCCCGCGAGGTGTCGGCGGCGCGGCGGATCAGGGGCGGCTGCACGGCGCGGCTGGTGGCGGCGGACCTGGAGGCCGAGCGGCCCTGGTTCGCCACGCAGTACGTGCCGGGGCCCTCGCTGCACGACAAGGTCGCCGAGGACGGTCCGCTGGCGGCGGCGGAGGTCGCGGCGGTCGGCGCGGCGCTGTCCGAGGGGCTGGTCGCGGTCCACGAGGCCGGGGTGGTCCACCGGGACCTCAAGCCGTCCAACATCCTGCTCTCCCCCAAGGGCCCCCGGATCATCGACTTCGGCATCGCCTGGGCCACCGGGGCCTCCACGCTCACGCACGTCGGCACGGCGGTCGGTTCGCCGGGGTTCCTCGCCCCCGAGCAGGTGCGGGGGGCGGCGGTCACGCCGGCCACCGACGTGTTCGCGCTGGGCGCCACGCTGGCGTACGCGTCGACCGGGGACTCGCCCTTCGGGCACGGCAGTTCCGAGGTCATGCTGTACCGGGTGGTGCACGAGGAGCCGCAGCTGCGGGGCGTTCCGGGGGCGCTGGCGCCGCTGGTGCGGGCCTGTCTGGCGAAGGATCCGGAGCAGCGGCCGACGACGCTGCAGCTGTCGCTGCGGCTGAAGGAGATCGCGGCGCGGGAGGCGCAGGGGCTGGGCGAGGTGCGGCCGGCGGGCCGGGGGGACGGGACGGCGGGCGCGGCGACGGTGCGGACGCCGGTGCCGCGCGGGTCGGCACCCTCGGCCGCGGCCGGGCGGACGCCGGTGCGCTCCTCCGGGGCCGCGGGGCCGGCCTCCTCGGCCTCGGGCCGCCGTTCCTCGCCCACCCCGGCGCGGCGCCGGCCGCCGTCCGGCGGCGGTCCCCGGAGCGGGGCGGGTTCGCCGTCGCGGGGCGGGCGTCCTCCGACGGGGTCCGGGCGTCCGCCGACGGGGGCGGGGGCGCGGAGCGGGACGAAGCTGCGGCCGGCCAATCCGCGGCTGCTGCGGCAGCGGCTGATCGTGTTCGTGGTGGTCACGCTGCTCGCGGCGCTGGGGATCGCCACGGTGCAGGGGTGCCAGGGCCCTGCCGACGCGGCGGGCACGGCGCCGCCGCCGGCGGTCTCGGCCGGCGCCGCCGGGCACTCCGCCGGCGGCGCCCCGCCGGGTCGCTGACCTCCCTGCCGGCCTCCGTGCCCCTCGGGCGGCGCGAGCCCTCGCGTTCTGCGGGCCTCGTGCCGCCGGGGCGGGCGGATGCGCCCCCCGGGTGAGGTCCGGGGGCTGTGCCGGCCCTCGCGTTCTGCGGGCCTCGTGCCGCCGGGGCGGGCGGATGCGCCCCCCGGGTGAGGTCCGGGGGCGGTGCCGTACGGGGCGTACGGCACCGCCGCCGGAGCCGGCCGGCGGCGGGCCGGGGCCCGCGCGGGTCAGGCCGGGCGGGGCCGCGTGGCGTAGAAGGCCACCGCGGAGGCGGCGGCGACGTTGAGGGAGTCGACGCCCTCGGCCATCGGGATGGTGACGTGCAGGTCCGCCGCGGCGAGCACGCGGGGGCTGAGGCCGTCGCCCTCGGTGCCGAAGACGAGGGCGAGCCGCTCGTCCCGGCGCGCGGCCAGTTCGTCCAGGGTGACGGCCCGCTCGCCGAGGCAGAGCGCGGCGACCGTGAAGCCCCCCTCGCGCAGCCGCTCGACGTCGGTGGGCCAGGACTCCAGCCGGGTCCACGGCACCTGGAACACCGTGCCCATCGACACCTTCACCGCCCGCCGGTACAGCGGGTCGGCGCAGCGCGGGGTGAGCAGCACGGCGTCGACGCCCAGGGCGGCCGCGTTCCGGAAGGCGGCGCCGATGTTGGCGTGGTCGACGATGTCCTCGAAGACAGCCAGCCGCCGCGCCCCGGGGAGGAGCTCGGCGACGTCCCGCAGCGGCTCGCGCCGCATGGAGGCGAGCGCGCCGCGGTGCACGTGGTAGCCGGTGACCCGTTCGGCGACCTCGGGGGTCACCAGGTGGACCGGGGCGTCCGTCTCCTCGATCAGGTCGCCCATCACGCCCGCCCACTTGGGGGTGAGCATCATGGACCGCATTCCGTGGCCGCCCGCGAGGGCCCGCCGGATCACCTTCTCGCCCTCGGCGATGAACAGGCCCTCGGCGGGCTCGCGGCGGCGGCGCAGCTCGACGTCGGTCAGGTTCGTGTAGTCGGCGAGGCGGGGGTCGGCGGGGTCGTCGACGGGGATGAGTTCGGCCATGGGGGGCGGTGCCTTACTTCTGCGGCTTCTGCGTGGGGGCGCCGACGGCGACCACCGGGCCGATGACGATGACGGCGGGCGGCCGGACGTCCTCGGCGCGGACCACCTCGCCGACGGTGGCCAGGGTGGCGTCCACGCGCCGCTGGGCGCTGGTGGTGCCTTCCTGGACGAGGGCGACGGGGGTGTCGGGGGCCTTGCCGTGGGCGATCAGCGTCTCGGCGATGCGGCCTATCTTGTCGACGCCCATCAGGATGACGAGGGTGCCGGTGAGCCGTGCCGTGGCGGCCCAGTCGACCAGGGAGCGCTCGTCGTCGGGGGCGACGTGGCCGCTGAGGACGGTGAACTCGTGGGCGACGCCGCGGTGGGTGACGGGGATGCCGGCGGCGGCCGGGACGGAGATGGAGGAGGAGATGCCGGGGACCACGGTGCAGGCGATGCCGGCTTCGGCGAGCGCCTGGGCCTCTTCCATGCCGCGGCCGAAGACGTACGGGTCGCCGCCCTTGAGGCGGACCACGGCCTTGCCCTGCTTGGCGTGCTCGATCAGGGCGTTGTTGATGGCCTCCTGCGCCATGTAGCGCCCGTAGGGGATCTTCGCGGCGTCGATCACCTCGACGTGCGGCGGGAGTTCGTCGAGCAGGTCGCGGGGGCCGAGCCGGTCGGCGATGACCACGTCGGCCTCGGCGAGCAGGCGGCGGCCGCGCACGGTGATCAGGTCGGGGTCGCCGGGTCCGCCGCCGACCAGGGCGACGCCGGGGGTCTTGGTGCGGTGCTGCGGGGCGACGAGGGTGTTGTCGCGCAGGCCCTCGACGACGGCGTCGCGGATGGCGGCGGTGTGGCGCGGGTCGCGGTCCTTGGCCTCGGTGGTGAGGACGGCGACGGTGACGCCTCCGGCGCGGCCGGTGGCGGGGGTCCAGGCGGTGGCGGCGTCGGCGTCGTCGGAGCGGACGCACCAGACGCGGCGGCGCTCGGCCTCGGCGGAGGCGGCGGCGTTGGCCTCGGGGTCGCTGGTGGCGACGACGGCGTACCAGGCGCCCTCGAGGTCGCCGTCGGCGTAGCGGCGGCGTTCCCAGGCGATCTCGCCGGTGTCGGCCATCGCCTCGACGGAGGGGGTGGCGGAGGGGGAGACCAGGGTGACGTCGGCGCCGGCCGCGACCAGGGCGGGGAGGCGGCGCTGGGCGACCTGTCCGCCGCCGAGCACGACCACTCGGCGGCCGGTCAGGCGCAGGCCCACGGGGTAGGCGGGGTGTTCGGCCATGGGGGCGGCTCCCTCGTTGGGGTACCCCCTGCTCGAGCGGGGCCGAGAGCGGGGGCGGGCTGCATGGGACGCTGCCGGGCCGCTTCGGGGCGTGCCCGGCAGGAGTGGGAGCTGCGCCGTCGGAGCTGCCCTGACAGAGGGGATTTTATGGCGTGCGGCCGGCCCGGACCGGGGCTGGGCGGTGTGATCTTCGCACGATCTCCTGCCCGTCCCCGGTCCCTGTGACGCCGCCGGCCGGTACTGCCTACTTCTCGGTGACACCGGCCGAGTCGAAGGTGGCCACCTCGTGCATGGCGCGGGCCGTCGACTGGACCAGCGGCAGCGCCAGCAGGGCGCCGGTGCCTTCGCCGAGGCGGAGGTCCAGGTCGACCAGCGGGCGCAGGCCCAGCTTGTTGAGCGCGGCGATGTGGCCGGGCTCGGCGCTGCGGTGGCCGGCGATGCAGGCGGCCAGCACCTCGGGCGCGATGGCACGGGCCACCAGGGCGGCGGCTCCGGCGCTCACGCCGTCCAGGATGACCGGCGTGCGCAGGCAGGCGCCGCCGAGCAGCAGGCCCACCATGGCGGCGTGCTCCAGGCCGCCGATCGCGGCGAGGACGCCGATCGGGTCGGCCGGGTCCGGCTGGTGCAGTTCGAGCGCCTGGCGGACCACCTCGGTCTTCCGGGACAGCGTCTCGTCGTCGATGCCGGTGCCGCGGCCGGTGACCTCGGCCGGATCGGCCCCGGTGAAGACGGAGATCAGCGCGGCGGACGCGGTGGTGTTGGCGATGCCCATCTCACCGGTCAGCAGGGCCTTGTTGCCCGCCGCGACCAGGTCGCGGGCGGTCTCGATGCCCACCTCGACGGCGGCCTTGGCCTCCTCGCGGGTCATCGCCGGGCCCTGGGTCATGTCGGCGGTGCCGGGGCGCACCTTGCGGGGCAGGAAGCCCTGCTGGGCGGGCAGGTCGGCGGCCACGCCGACGTCGACCACGCAGAGTTCCGCGCCGACCTGGTTGGCGAAGGCGTTGCTGACCGCGCCGCCGCCGAGCATGTTGGCCACCATCTGCCCGGTGACCTCCTGCGGCCACGGCGTGACGCCCTGGGCGTGGACACCGTGGTCACCGGCGAACACCGCGACGGCCGCGGGCTCGGGGATCGGCGGGGGGCACTGCCGGGACAGGCCGCACAGCTGGGCGGAGATGATCTCCAGCATGCCGAGCGCGCCGGCCGGCTTGGTCATCCGCTTCTGCCGCTCCCAGGCCTCGCCGAGCGCCTTGGCGTCCAGCGGGCGGATCCCGGCGATGGTCTCGGCCAGCAGGTCGTGCGGCTCCTCGCCGGGCAGGGCGCGGCGGCCGTAGGTCTCCTCGTGGACGGCCCAGGACAGCGGGCGCCGCTTGGACCAGCCGGCCTGCACCAGCTCGGGCTCGTCCGGGAACTCGTCGACGTAGCCCACGCACAGGTAGGCGACGACCTCGAGGTACTCGGGCAGGCCGAGGGCGCGGACCATCTCGCGCTCGTCGAAGAAGCTGACCCAGCCGACGCCGAGCCCCTCGGCGCGCGCGGCGAGCCACAGGTTCTCCACGGCGAGCGCGGCGGAGTACGGGGCCATCTGCGGCTGGGTGTGACGGCCGAGGGTGTGGCGGCCGCCGCGGGTCGGGTCGGCGGTGACGACGATGTTCACCGGGGTGTCGAGGATGGCCTCGATCTTCATCTGCTTGAACTGCTTCGCCCGGCCCTTGGGCAGCGACTTGGCGTACGCCTCGCGCTGGCGCGCGGCCAGTTCGTGCATCTGCTGCCGGGTCTCCTCGGAGCGGATGACGACGAAGTCCCAGGGCTGGGAGTGCCCCACGGACGGCGCGTGGTGCGCGGCCTCCAGGACGCGGCGCAGCACCTCGTGCGGGATCGGGTCGGGGCGGAAGCCCTGGCGGACGTCGCGGCGCTCGCGCATCACGCGGAGCACGGCCTCGCGCTCGGCCTCGGCGTACCCGGGGGCGGCGGACGGGAACTCGGGCTCCGGTTCCGTCCCGGCCTCCGGGGCGGAACCGAGGTGTTCCTCCGCCTCGGCGGGGGCGGCCTCGGCGACGGGCGCGGCCTGGCCGGGGACCGTGTCGGCGGCCGGCGCCTCCGGCAGCGGCTCCTCGTCCTGCGCGGCCCCGGCCGGCGTGGCTTCCGGCCGCGGCTCCTCGGCCTGGACGGGCTCGGGCTCGGCCGCGGCCGGCTGCGGGGGCAGGCTCTCGCCCTCCCGGGGAGCGGGCACGACGGCGACGAGGCCCTCGGGGGCGTGCGGCTGCTCCGGCCGTTCCGCGGCCGGGGCGGGTGCGGCGTCCTCCTCGGGGGCGGGCGCGGGCTGCTCGGCGGCGGGCTGCCCGGCCTGCTCGACGGCGCCCTCGGCGGGGGACTCCTCGGCCGGGGCCGCCGCGGGCTGCCCGGTCGGCTCCGCCTGTTCGGCCTGCTCCGTCTGCTCGGCCTGCTCCGTCTGCTCGGCCTGCCCGGCGGGAATCTCGTCGGCGGGCTGCCCGGCCGCGGAAGGGTCCGTCACGCCCTGCTCGGCGCCGGTCTGTTCGGCGGCGCCCGGCTCCTCCGCCGGCGTCCGGTCGGCGTGGCCGACGGGCTCGGCGGCGTCCGGGGCAGGGGCCTGCGCGGGCCACGCCTCGCCGACGGCGGCCGAGGGGTGGCCGGGGGCCGGGGCGAGGTGCGGCGGGGCGGGGACGGTGCCAGCGACGGGCACGAACTCGCCCAGCGGCGGCTCGGCCAGGGCGAACTGCCCGGTGGCGTCGGCTCCGTGGGCGGCGGCCTGCTGCGCCGCGGCCGGGTCGTGGACGGCGATGCCGTGCCGGCCGCCGAGGGTCCCCTGGCCGGAGAGGGTGTCGTGGGGGTACGTCTGCGGCTGGGCCGCGTCCTGCCCCGCGTACGCGTCCTGCTGGGGGGCGAACGCCTGCTGCCCGCCGTAGGTGTCCTGCGCGGCGGAGGCCTCCTGCCCGGGGTATGCCTGCTGGTGGACGGCGGCCGGGTACTGGCCGGTGCCCTCGGCCTGGGCCGCGTAGGGGGCGCCCGCGCCGAGGGACGCGTCGGCCGGGTAGGCGTCCCCGGCCATCGCGTAGGCGTCACCGGAGGGCTGCCGGCCGGCCTCGGCCGCGGTCTGCCCGGTGGGCGCGCCGCCCCACGGGGCGGAGTGGCCGGTGGGCGCGCCGGCGCCCTGGGCGCCGGGGTACTCGGAGGCCGCGGCCTGCTGGCCCAACTGCCGCACGACGGTGGCGGGACCGCGGTCGGCGAGGGAACGGACCGGGCTCATCGAGGCGTCGGGGGTGGGCGGCCCGAGGTGCAGCGGGCGGCGCGGGGCGGCCGGCGCGGCCGCCTGGGCGGCGGCGCCGAGGTCGTAACTGCCGCTGTCGTGGACACCGGTGACGTGCGAGGTCTCCGCCGGGGCGTCCTGCGCCTGCCCGGGGACGCCGTACTCGTGCGCGCCCTGTTCGTACGCGCCGGGTTCGGCCACGCCCTGGTCCGGAGCCTCGGGCTGCGCCTGCCCGGCGGCCTCCTGGTGGGCCGCCTGCTGCTCGGCGTACGCCTGGTGGTCCGCGTAGGCCTGCTGCTCGGCGTAGGCCTGCTGGTCCGCGTACGCCTGCTGGTCCGCGTAGGCCTGCTGCCCGGCGGCCGCCTGCTGCTCGGCGTAGGCCTGCTGGTCCGCGTAGGCCTGCTGCTCGGCATGGACCTGCTGCCCGGCGTGGGCGTGCTGCTCCGGGTAGGCCGCCTCGGGGTGGCCGCCGTCCGGGTAGGCCCCCTCCGGGTAGGCGTCCTCCTGCCCGGGCTGCGCTTCGTTGCCCCAGGCGCCCTGGGCGCCCGGCAGCAGCAGGAGGTCGTCCTCCTCGGCGGTCGGCGCGGAGAGGTAGGCGTAGGAGTCCGGCGTGGGGACGCCCGGCTGCTCCACCGTGCCTGCGCTCTCCGGCTGCCCCTCGCCCGGGACCTGGCCGGTGTCGGTCATGCGTACCCCTCGCCCATCGGTTGGTGCCTCTTACGACCTGCTCGTCCGGAGCGGCGCGCGGTCCGCCCGTCCTGTTGAACGAGCGGGCCCGTCGAGCGGCACGAGAGACCCGCCCACTCGGACGAGGAGGCGTCAACAAGCATTGTCGCCGTCCCCCGCCTTTCGACGCAGGCCGATTCGGCAAGGTCCGTCCTGGAACTCGCCCTCTCGCGCGCCTCCGGCGCCGTCGTACCCCACCCGTCGGTCCGGCCGGCGGTCTTGTCCGGACATGGTCCGACGAGAACCGAAATCCAGGCGCGGTACAACGATCGGCCAGCCTACCCCGCGCCCCGACACCGTTCGATCACGGGGCGCTACTGGAGGCGGGTCAGCGGGCCGTCCCCTGCTGCCGGTCGCGCAGCAGCTCACCGCAGAGCAGGAAGCCGACGCTCCGCCCCTTCTCGGTCCACTGCCCGGCGTCCAGCGTGACGGACTGCAGGAGGGAGCAGTCGACCCGGTAGCCGCGCTCGGCCAGGCGGCGGCCCGCGAGTTCGGCGGCGTCCCGGGTGGGGACGTGGGCGGCGATCCGCTCGGGACGCCGGTCGGCGGCGGCGGCGATCACGTCCGCTCCCCCGCCGGTGATCCTCACCACATCCGGCTCGGGCAGGTTCTCCAGGACGTGCGGGGCGGCGCCCCGGACGACCTGGAGCTGGACCCCGAACCGGCGCGCGGCGCGCTCGGTGCGGGCACAGGCCTCCGGGTCGCGGTCGACGGCGATCACGGCGGCTCCGGCGCGGGCGGCCTCGACGGCGAACGCGCCGCTGCCGCAGCCGATGTCCCAGACGAGGTCGCCGACGTGCGGGCCGAGCCGGGAGAGCTGGGCGGCGCGCAGCGGCTCCGCCTCGGCCTCGCCGAACGGGCCGTCGTAGGAGTCGGCGGGCAGGACCCAGCCGCGGGGCCCGGCGGGTGCGCGGCCGGCGATCCAGGGGGCCGATTCCACGGTGGTGGGGGCGCCGATGGCGATCACCACGTTGGGGTCCCGCCAGACGTGGTCGGCGGCGCGGTCGGACGTGACCACGCTCACCTGCTCGCGGTCGGTGCCCAGTTCCTCGCACACGACGAAGGTCCGGGGCGCCCCTTCGAGCAGCAGCCCGAGCTCGGCGGGCCCGGCCCCGGGGGCGGTGAGGACGGCGACCTTGGTGTGGGCGCGGCAGACGTTGACCGCCCGGCGCAGGGTGCGCGGCTGGGCGACGACCACCTGGGCGTCGTCCCAGGGCATCCCGGCGCGGGCGAAGGCCGCGGCGACGGAGGAGACGGCCGGGACCACTTCGACCTCGAGGCCGAACTCGGGGTCGCGCAGGGTGCGGACGACGCCGAAGAAGCCGGGGTCGCCGTCGGCGAGGACGACCGCGGTGCCGCGGTGGGCGGCGATCCGGCGGGCGGCCAGGGGGAGGCTGCCGAGACGGATCCGTTCGGCCGCGGGGGGCACCTCGGGGAGCGCCAGGTGGTGGGGGGCTCCCGCCACCAGGGTGGCGGCGCCGAGCGCGGAGCGTCCTGCGGCGGTCAGCGGCGAGCCGTCCCAGCCGATCACCGTGACCCGGTCGGCCATCGTCGTCAGTCTCCAGGGGTGAGCAGAGGTGAGCAGGGGGTTTCGCCGGTGGTCGGGGAGGCCCGGACGCGGGCGCGCTGTGAGGTTACCCCGTGGACGGCGGGGCGGCGTTCAGTCCCAGTCGGCGTACTCGCCGACGCCCTCGAAGTCCTCGGGGAGCAGGCTCCAGACGATGAGGTCGGTCCGCACGTCGGTCCAGGCGCCGGCGTCGTCCTTGGCCCGGGCTATCCAGGCGCCGCGCAGGACGCCCTCGCTGATGCAGCCGATCTTCTGGGCGACCTGCTGGGAGGCGGCGTTGTCGGCGGCGGTGCGCAGCTCCAGGCGTTCGAACTTCTGGTCGCGGAAGAGCCATTGGGCCGCGGCCAGGGTGGCCTCGGTGGCGTAGCCCTCGCCGCGGGCCCAGGGGGCGACGACGTAGGCGACCTCGGCGGAGCGGACGCGCCAGTCGGTGTGGTGCAGGTGGAGGGTGCCGACCAGGCGCTGGGTGAGGAACTCGGTCACGGCGAGGACGACGCCGCGGCCCTCGGTGCGTTCGGCGGGGGCGTCCTCACCGATCCACCGCCGTGCGTGGGCCTCGGTGTAGGGGTGCGGGACGGAGGTCCAGGCGACGACCTGCTCGTCGTTCATCATCTCGGTGAAGGCGGGGACGTCCGCCTCCTCGAGCGGGCGCAGGACCAGTCGTTCCGTGCTGATGGAGATGTCGGGGAAGGTGCCGTTCATGCGCCGCTCCGTAGCGTCGGGGACCGTTCGGACCTGCTGAACTCTTCAGCATGCAGCATGAAAGCACCTGGCAGGACGGCGGGGTCCGTTCCGGCCGGAGTGCGGCCGGAACGGACCCCGTCGTCCCTGACGGTGTGCCGGTCGGGAGGTGACGCCGTCTCAGAAGGAGGCGATGACGGAGCCGGCGTACTTGTCCTCGATGAACTTCTTCACCTCGGGAGAGGTGAGCAGCTCGGCGAGCTTCTTGACGCGCGGGTCGTCCTCGGAGCCCTCCTTGACGGCGAGGAAGTTGCCGTAGGGGCTGTTCTCCGCGGACTCCAGGACGAGGGCGTCCTCGGCCGGCTGCAGGTCGGACTCGATGGCGTAGTTGCCGTTGACCACGGCGGCGTCGACGTCGTCCAGGGAGCGCGGGGTCTGCGCCGCCTCGAGCTCCTTGAACTTGAGGTTCTTGGGGTTCTTGGTGATGTCGGCGGGGGTGGCCGCGCTGTCGGCGCCCTTCTTGAGCTCGATCAGGCCGTTGTCGGCCAGGAGCTTGAGGGCGCGCGCCTCGTTGACCGTGTCGTTGGGGACGGCGACGGTGGCGCCGCTCTTGAGGTCGTCGGCGCTCTTGACCTTGTGCGAGTAGAGACCGAGCGGCTCGAGGTGGACCGTGACGACCGGCGCGATGTGGGTGCCGTTCTTCTTGTTGAAGTCGTCGAGGTACGGCTGGTTCTGGAAGTAGTTGGCGTCGACCGAGCCGTCCTCGGTGGCCGTGTTGGGAGTCACGTAGTCGGTGAACTCCTTGACCTCGAGGTCGAGGCCGGCCTCCTTCGCGAGGTTGTCCTTGACGAAGGTGAGGATCTCCGCGTGCGGGACGGGGCTGGCGGCGACGACCAGGGGGCCGTCGGCGTCGGCGGCCTTGTCGTCGGAGCCGCTGCCGCAGGCGGTCAGGCCGAGGGAGAGCGCTCCGGCGGTCAGGACGGCGGTGGTGATCTTGACGTTGAAACGCTTGGCGGTGTTACGCACGAAAAGTGCCTTTCCGTTGCGGCACGCGGGGCGTGCCTGGTGGTGCTCCCCCGCGTCGGGTGGTGCGGGGAGGTCTGTGGAGCGGGCGCGGGGCCTAGGCGGCCTTGCGGACCTCGGCCGTGGCGTCGGCGGCGGAAGCCGCCGCGTCGGGCTCCTTGGCCTTCAGCAGGCGCAGCCGGGGCGCGGGTCCGCCGCGTCCGCCGCGGCGGTGCAGGGCGCGCGCCCCGGCGTCGCCGGCGAACTGGATGAGGGCGATGACGACGGCGAGGACCGCGACGGTGACCCACATCAGCCCGGTCTCGAACCGCTGGTAGCCGTAGCGGATGGCGATGTCGCCGAGTCCGCCGGCGCCCACGGTGCCGGCCATCGCGGAGTAGCCGATGAGCGCGACCACGGTGGTGGTGGCCGAGGAGATCAGCGAGGGCAGCGCCTCGGGGACGAGGACCTTGCGGACGACCGTCCAGGTGTTGCCGCCCATGGCCTGCACGGCCTCGACCAGACCGTGGTCGACCTCGCGGACGGCGGTCTCGACGAGGCGCGCGAAGAACGGGATGGCGCCGATGGCCAGCGGCACGATGGCGGCGTCGCGGCCGATGGTGGTGCCGGTGATCAGCCGGGTGAAGCTCATCAGCGCCACCATCAGGATGATGAACGGCAGTGAGCGGGCGATGTTGACGATCTGGCCGATCACCTTGTTGGCGACGACGTTCTGCAGCAGGCCACCGCGGTCGGTGAGGACCAGCAGGACGCCCAGCGGCAGGCCGCCGACGATCGCGATCAGGGTGGACCAGCCGACCATGTAGAGGGTGTCCCAGCTGGCCTGGGTGAGCAGCGGCTGCATCTCGGACCAGGTCACTTGGCCACTTCCTTCACTTCGGTGCCGGCCGGGCCGGCCGGGGCGTCCTGGCCGACGAACTCCACCTGGAGCCCCTGCTCGCGCAGGAAGCCGACGGGGACGACGTTGTCGTGGTAGCGGCCGGGCAGCTCGATGCGCATCCGGCCGATCTGGGCGCCGCCGACGGTGTCGACCGCGGCGCCCAGGATGGAGACGTCCACGTTGTAGGTGCGGGCGAGCTGGGAGATCACCGGGCGGCCGGTGGACTCGCCGTGGAAGGTGATGTCCAGGACCGTGCCGTCCGGGCCGGAGGCGTCGCCGCCGACCGGGAAGAGCGCGGCGGCGAGCTGGGAGCCGGGGGTGGCGAGCAGTTCGCCGACGGTGCCGGACTCCACGACGCGGCCCCGCTCCATCAGGGCGGCGGAGTCGCAGACCGTCTTGACGACGTCCATCTCGTGGGTGATCAGCAGCACGGTCAGGCCGAGCTGCCGGTTGAGGTCGCGCAGCAGCTCGAGGATGGAGCGGGTGGTCTCCGGGTCGAGTGCGCTGGTGGCCTCGTCGGAGAGGAGCACCTTGGGGTCGCCGGCCAGGGCACGGGCGATGCCCACGCGCTGCTTCTGGCCGCCCGAGAGCTGGGCGGGGTACGCCTTGGCCTTGTCGGCGAGGCCGACCAGGTCGAGCAGTTCCAGCGCCTTGGCGGAGCGGTCGCGTCCGGAGCGGCCGAGGATCTCCAGCGGAAGTTCGACGTTGTCCTGCACGGTGCGCGAGGAGAGCAGGTTGAAGTGCTGGAAGACCATGCCGATGCGGCTGCGCGCCTCGCGCAGTTCCCTGGAGGCGCGCGGGCCGCGGCCGGCGAGCGCGGTGAGGTCCTGGCCGTCGACGGTGACCGTGCCGGAGGTGGGGCGCTCGAGGAGGTTGACGCAGCGGATGAGCGAGGACTTGCCGGCGCCGGACTGGCCGATGACGCCGTAGACCTCGCCTTCGCGGACGTGGAGGTCGACGCCGTCGATGGCGGTGACCTCACGGCCGCCGGAGCGGTAGATCTTGGTCAGACCCGAGGTGGTGATCACAGGGGTTTCCGTCACTGTCGAGTGCCGGGGGCGGGGTGGCGCCCCGGTCACGGGTGCATTCGGTCGGACCGCGGCACGGCGCGTCGCTCCGGCTCCGGGCGCGTCTGCGCGGCGGAGGGAGGACGGGGGATCCGTGGTGCGCGGGCGGCACGGTGAGGCCGCGGGGCTCGCTTCGGGGCGCGAGGCCAAACGTCTTGCAGGGGCCCTCTAACAGGCGCGCATTCGACACGTACAACGAGCACCGGGCGTCGGGGTCGCCTCGGTCGCAGGGGTGGTGCGGCTCGTCGTGGTCATGCGGGTAAGTAAATCAGACGATCACTGGCAAGTAGGACAGGGTGTCCGGCATGCGGACACCCTGTCCCGTGGACGGCGCGTCCCGGGTCCGTCCCGGCCCGGTTCAGGCGCGCCGGGAGACCGTTATCCCGTCGGGGGTGACCTGCGCGGACAGCGCGGAGAGGTCCGGCACCACCAGATCGGCCTCCAGTTCGTGCGCCGGGTGGGTTGTGGCCAACGCCACCGTGCGCATCCCGGCCGCCCGGCCGGAGCGGAGGCCGGCGGGGGCGTCCTCGAAGACGAGGCAGCGGGCCGGGTCGACACCGAGCGCCTTGGCGGCGAGCAGGTAGGGCTCCGGGTCCGGCTTGCCGCGGGTGATGTCGTCGGCGGCGATCAGGGTGGCGGGCGCGAGGCCCACCAGGGCGAGCCGGGCCTCGGCGAGGCGGCGGGAGGCGGAGGTGACGACGGCCCACCGGCCGGCGGGGAGCCCGTGCAGGAACTCCCGCGTGCCGGGGAGCGGGACGACGCCGCCGTGGGGGACGTCCTCGATCTCGATCTCCTCGATGCGGGCGACGGCGGCGGGCACCCGCGGCGCGGGCAGCAGGTCCCGCACGATCTCCGCGGCGGGGCGGCCGTGCAGCTCGATCCGCGCGAACTGCTCGCGGGTCACGCCGTGCTCCCGGGCCCAGGCGGTCCAGGAGCGGGTCACGGAGTCCAGGGAGGAGAGGAGGGTCCCGTCGTTGTCGAAGAGCAGCGCGTCCGCACGGAGGGTCGTCATGCGTCGACCCTAACCAGGCGGTGCGGCGGCGCCGCGGCGTCCCCGGGCGCCGCCCCCGCCCGCGCGGCGCCCGCCCGGCCCGCGCGGAACCCCGGGGTCCCCGGGCGCCGCCCCCGCCCGCGCGGCGCCCGCCCGGCCCGCGCGGAACCCCGGGGGCGGGCGGCGGGGGGACATACCCGCCGTAATAAGGTCTGCGCATGCTCGTAGCCCTGACCGTGGCGACCGCCGTGGCCGCACTCCTCCTCGCCGCCTGGTGCGGCTGGGCCGCCTGGCGGGACCAGCCGACCAAGGACTGGCACTTCATCGGCATGGGTGTGGTCGCGCTGATGGCCACCGCGCAGCTGGTGGTCGGCATCGTGCAGCTGGCCCGTGGCGAGCGGCCCGGGCAGGACTCCGTGATCTTCGTGGCCTACCTGCTCGGCGCCTTCGCCTGCGTGCCGGTCGCGGGGTTCATGTCGCTGGCCGAGCGCACCCGCTGGGGCTCGCTCACGGTGGCCGCGGGCGGTTTCGTCCTGGCCGTGCTGCAGGTGCGGCTCTACGACATCTGGGGAGCCTGAGATGACCTCGCGGCAGAAGCTGATCTCCGGGCCCGGCATCCTCCTGGTCTGGCTGTACGGGGTGATGGTGGTGGGCGCGGTCTCCCGGTCGGCGTACCAGATCTCCACCGAGTTCGACCGCGCCCCGCTGGCCTACTCGCTGTCCGCGCTGGCCGGCCTGGTCTACGGCTTCATCACCTACACCCTGGTGCGCGGCGGCGAGCGGGCCCGGCGGGCGGCGGTGGTGTGCTGCGCCGCCGAGCTGCTCGGCGTCCTGGTGGTCGGCGCCTGGACGCTGGCCGACCCCGGGGCCTTCCCGGACGCGACGGTCTGGTCCGACTTCGGGATGGGCTACCTCTTCATCCCGGTGCTGCTGCCGGTGACCGCGCTGTACTGGCTGGTCCGGGGCCGGGCCGCGGACCGTCAGGCGGTCGCCGCGTAGACCGCCGTCCCGGCGTCGGGGTCCTGCGCGGCGGGGTCCTGGCCGGCGCCCGTCGCGCGTTCCAGGACGATCCGCGGGATGCCGTCGGGCCCCTCGGCGCGGCCGGTGGCCCGGTAGCCGAGGCGGCGGTAGAGCCGCAGGCCGGGCTCGCTGCGGGTGCCGGCGCTGAGCCGGAAGACGCCGACCGGGGCGGCCTCGGTCACCGCGGCCTCGGCGGCGCGCAGCAGCCGGGCGCCGATGCCGTGGCCCTGGAGGCGGGGGTGGACGCAGAGGCCGTCGATCTCGCCCGCTCCGTCGGCGGTCACGCGGCCGTACACCGAGCCGATCACCTCGTCGCCCAGCCGGGCCACGCAGACGACGCCGGAGGCGATCTCGCCCCGGACGTCGGCGAGGGACTCGCTCAGCGGGCCGATGCGGTGGTCGCCGTAGAGCGCCGCCTCGCTCTGGAAGCACAGATACCTGAGCCGGAAGATCTGCTCGGCGTCCTGCTCGGCCGCCCTGGAGATGGTCACGCTCATGCCCATGTGTGCATGCCTCCCGCTCACTTGCTCACCAGTGGTCCTCCACACCTATCCCCGCCTCGGGCGGGGCGCAACCTCCGGACCGAGCAGCCGTCTCAGACATCCGAGACATCGGGAACGTTCCGGCCCCAGACTGCCCTGTGACATTCCCAACTCCCGGGCGATCTCCCGGTAGGTGAGGTCGTGCGGGGAGAAGAGCGCGGCGAGCAGCCGGGGGCAGCGGCCGGGCAGGCGCCGGACGGCGTCCTGGAGGGTGCGGCGGCGGGCGGAGGCGAGGGCGAGCTGTTCGGGGCCCGGGCGCGTCTCGTCGGCCGGATCGCGGCACAGGGCGTGTTCCCGGCGGGCGGCCCGGCGCAGGGCCCTGACCTCGGCGCGCACCGCCTGGCGCAGCCAGTGGGCGGGGTCGCGCGGCGGGTCCGACCGCTCCAGGCGTTCCAGCAGGCGCAGCCAGACGCCCTGTTCCAGGTCCCGGGCCTCGCCTCCGGCCGCCGCGGCCTCGGCCGCCGCCTCGGCGGCCAGCAGGGGGCGCAGCTCGGCCACCATGTCGTCCGGCTTCACATGGGCACAGGACGACGGGCCGGCGGCGGCGGTTGCCGCCACCGGCCCGGATTCACCCTTCGGGATGGTATCCAGGGCGTCGGGTTGACGCCGTGCGCCCGCGCCCTCGCGCGCTCGCGAGCCCTCGCGCGGGGCGGGTCAGCGGGCGGGGCGGGTCAGCGGGCGGCGCGCCAGAGTTCGCGGGCCAGCAGGCCGGTGTCCGGCTGGTCGGTGAAGACGCCGTCGATGCCGGTGTCGAAGTAGGCGGCGAAGGCGCCGAAGGCGTCGCCGTAGGCGTCCGGCTCGGTGCCGCGGCGGAAGTTCGCGGGCAGGAACGGGTTCTCGTTGCGCATCGTGTACGGGTGGAGCACCAGGCCCGCCCGGTGCGCGTCGGCGACCAGGGTGGTCGGCGAGGTCAGGTTGCCCGAGGCGTCGCGCGGGACGATCAGGTCGAGGGTGGGGCCGATGCCGTCGGCGAAGGAGGCGATCCAGGCGAGGCCCTGCGGGGTGATCAGGTCGGAGACCTTGCGCGGGTCGCCCTGCCGCTGGAAGTCCCAGGGCCGGCTGCCGGCCGAGGAGAGCAGCACGGCGAGCGGGTTGTCCACCAGCTTCCGCATCCGCTCGATGCTGGTCGGCTCGAAGGACTGGAGCAGCACCGGCGAGTTCCTGCGGTCCTTGCCGTGCCGCCGCAGCAGCCTGGCGAGGCGCTCCTCCAGGGGCAGGCCCTGCTCGCGGAAGTAGGTGGGGTGCTTGAGCTCCGGGTAGACGAAGACCTGCTTGCCGCGCCTGCGGGTCTGCGCGTCCTGCCAGCGCAGCACCTCCTCGAAGGTGGGAATCTCCCAGACGCCGTCGTAGAGCGTGCTGTGCGGGCGGTTGGCCGGGATCCGCTCCTTGGCGCGCAGGGTCTTCAGCTCGGCGAGCGTGAAGTCCTCGGCGAACCAGCCGGTGGTGGCGACGCCGTCGAGGGACTTGGTGGTGCGGCGGGAGGCGAACTCGGGGTGGTCGGCGACGTCGGTGGTGCCGCCGATCTCCGGCTCGTGGCGGCAGACCAGGTGACCGTCCTTGGTGATCACCAGGTCGCCGGCCTCGACGACGTCCGCGCCCATGTCCAGGGCGAGGTCGTACGCGCCGAAGGTGTGCTCGGGGCGGTAGCCGCTGGCGCCGCGGTGGGCGATCACGGCGGGCTTCGGCAGCCCGTGGGCGCCGCGCCCGCGGCCCTTGCCGCCCTCGGCCGCCGCGGCGGTGCCGCCCGTGCCGAGCGCCGCCGTCGAGGCGCCCAG
>NZ_LWCC02000005.1:3937009-3952759 GCF_001642695.1 Streptomyces chilikensis | reverse complement strand
GGTCCGCCCCGCGCCGCAGGACCGGTCCACGCGCCCCGCGCGGCCCGCCCGGGGCGGCAGGGCCCGCACGGCGGGTCCGGCACGGCGCGCTCCGGCGCGGCCGCGGGGACACCACTCCCCCGCCCGCACGTCGCGCCACGCGTCCCGGACCGTGCCCCCGCATGATGGTGCGGGTGATCAGCGTTCTCTTCGCCGTGCTGACCGCGCTCAGCAATGGCACGGCGACGGTGCTCCAGCGCCAGGCCGCCCGCGGGATCCCCGACCGGGAGGCGATGCGGCTGTCGCTGTTCGGGCGGCTGCTGCGGCAGAGGGTGTGGCTGGCCGGCATCGCACTGGTGGTCGTGGCCGCCGTCTGCCAGGCGGTGGCCCTGGCCACCGGACCGATCGCACTGGTCCAGCCGATCTTCGTGCTGGAACTCCCGGCGACCCTGCTGATCGCCGGCCTGATCACCCGCACCCCGGTGCGGCCCCGCCTGTGGGCCGGCGTGGCCGCGGTGACGGGCGGGCTGGCGGTCGCCCTCGCCTCCGCCGATCCGGTCGGCGGGCACGGCGGTGTGGACGGCGCGACCTGGACCGTCGCGCTGCTGGCGACCGGCGCCTTCGAGGCCGCGCTGCTCACCGCCGCGCGGACCGCGCGCGGTGACGCCCGCGCGGCGCTGCTGGGTCTGGCGGCGGCCTGCGGCTACTCGCTGACCGCCGCCCTGATGAAGGACGCGATGGCGCGGCTGGACGCCGGCGGCGTGGGGGCGCTGCTGACGGCGTGGCAGCTCTACGGCACCGCCGTCGCGGGGGTGGGTGCGCTGTTCCTGCTGCAGAACGCCCTCCAGGCGGGCTCGCTGGTGGCCGTGCAGCCGATGCTGACCCTCGGTGACGCGCTGATCAGCGTCTGCTTCGGGGTGACGCTGTTCGGGGAGCACGTGCGCACCGGCTGGTGGCTGCTGCCGCAGCTGGCCGGGCTGGCCCTGATCGCCGCCGGCTGCGTGGTGCTCGCCCGCTCCCCGCTGGCGGTGGGGGAACGGGAACCCGCTCCCGGGACCTGAGCCGGCCGGCCTCCGTCCCCGGACGGACGGCCACGCCCGCCGGCCCGGCACCGCGCGACACCGCAGCGCACCGCTCCGCACCGCACCGCACCGCACCGCACCGGCCCCGCGGTGCCCGTGCGCCGTCCCCGCGGCACGGGCACCGCGCCGGTCAGGCCGCCGCGTCCTGGCCGAGCCGCAGGTGGTGCAGGAGCAGCAGCGCGGCGGCCATGCCGGAGGCCGGGACCTCGCCCCGGGCGATCAGGTCCGGGACGACCTTCAGCGGGACCCACTCCCGGCGGTCCGACTCGAAGTCGTCCACCGGGTGGCCGGCGAACTCGCCGGTGTCCGACCAGTAGATGTGGTGCCGGGCGTCGGTGAGTCCGTTGCTGGGCTCCACGCTCATCAGGTGGCGCAGCGCCCCCGGCCGCCAGCCGGTCTCCTCCTCCAGCTCGCGCGCCGCGGCGGCGGCCGGGGCCTCACCGTCCTCGACCACCCCGGCGGCCAGTTCCCAGCCCCAGCTGTCGGTGATGAAGCGGTGCCGCCACAGCAGCAGCGCCTCGTCGGCCTCGTTGACGATGGTGGCCACGGCGACGGGCCGCATCCGGATCAGGTAGTGGTCCAGGTGCCGGCCGTCGGGCAGCCGGACGTCGGCCAGGTTGACGTCGAACCAGCGGTTTCCGTACACCGGTTGTTCGCTGAGTTTCGCCCATTGCATCTTTCTGCCACCTTTCGACGGTGTTCGACGAGTGAGTGGCAATATCGCAGCAGCACGGGGAGCGGCAGCAGGGGCCGGAAGGGCACGGGGCGGCGTGCGCGGGACGGCGTGCGCGGACCGCCGCGGGCCGCTACGGGAGCGGCACCCGCAGGGCGAGGTCGATGAGTTCGGCGGCCTCGCGGGTTCCCGTGCAGTCACTGCGGAGCAGGTGTTCACGGACCGTGCGGAGCCGGTCCCGCAGCCGCTGGGACTCCATGCCCCGGGCCAGCCGCGCCATCGCCGTGGCGGTGACCACGGCCTTGTCGGCGTCGCCGCGGCGGAGTTCCACCTGGCTGAGCATGGCCAGCCGGTGCACCCGCCCGCGGTCGTGCGCGGGCGTCCCGACGGCCGCCTCGGCGTGCTCCCCGGCGGCGGTCAGGTCCCCCAGGGACAGCAGGGCCTCCGCCACCTGGACGTTGACCAGGCCCGGCTGGACATAACCGGTCTCGTCCGGTTCCTGGCCGCGGTGGATGCGTTCGGCGGCCTCCTCGGCCCGCCGGATGCAGGAGAGCGCGCCGGCTCCGTCGCCGAGGTGCGCGTACGCCTTGGCCTGCATGGCGTACAGGTCGGAGGCGAGGGCCGGGGTGATGTGCCGCCCGGCCGTGCGTAACGCGGCCTCCGCGAACGCCACGGCCTGGCGGAACTCCCGCATGAACAGCGCCTGGTTGACCAGCAGGGCGATGACGTAGGCGCCGAGGCCGCGGTCGCCGCTGGACTTCGCCAGCCGCAGCGCCTGGTGGAAGTAGCGCTGGGCGAGCCCCTGGGCGTCCGAGTCGTAGGCGCAGATCCCGGCGACGGCCACCAGCGCGCCCGTGGCGCGGTGCAGCTGGCGCCCGGTGGCGTCCGGGTAGCTGCCCCGCAGCAGGGGCGCGGCCTCGTTGTTGAGGAAGCCGACCACCCGGGCGCGGGTCGCCACCCCGCCGGCCTTGCGGTACATGTGCTCGTAGTGGGTGCGGGCGGCGCGCAGCGTCTCGATGTCGTCCGGCGAGACCCGGTGGTGGCCGCCGCGGGAGACGTCGGTGTCCTCGGGCGGGTTCTCCCACTCCCACACCGGCATCACGGCGGGCGTCCCGGTGACGGCGGGCGCGCCGAGGACGTGCGGCCGCTGGAGCTCGTCGGAGCGCCACAGCGCGGTGGCGCGGTCCACGAAGCCGGACAGGGAGCCGGCGTGCGGGGAGGCGGGCGCGCCGGGGACGCCGAGGCCGATGTCGTCCAGGGTGACCTGGCGGCGCAGGCGGGCCGAGAGCACCTCGCAGATCAGGTCGGGGACCTGGCCCCGGGGGCGCTGGCCCTTGAGCCAGCGGGCCACGGCGGTGTGCTCGTAGCGGAGCCGGAGTCCGCGGGCCTGGCCGGCGGCGTTCACGCGGGCGGCCAGGCCCGCGTGGGAGACTCCCGCCTCGTCGAGGAGCGCGTCCAGCAGGGTGTTGGGCTGTCTCGGGGTCATGGGGGTGCCTCCGGTGCCTCGGTCCCGCCAGGGTAGTGGGTCCCGTTTCACACGGGGTGCGAACGGAACGCCACGTCCGCCCCGGCGCGCACGCTTCCGCCGCGCCGGGGCGGGACGGTTCCCTGGTCCCTCGGCGGGCCGCCGTCCTCCCCCTCACGCCACCGACGCCGGCCCGCCGTCCCCCTTCCCCGGGACGCCCGCGGGCCCGCCCTCCGGGAGGAGGACGGGCCCGCGGGCGGTGCGGCCGGGGTGACCGCGCAGAGGTGACTACGCCCCGCGCAGCACCGCGCCGAAGCGCTCGGCGGCCGTGGCCACCGCCGCGTCGCGCGCGGCCGAGGCCTCGTCAGCGGTCAGCGTCCGGTCGGCGGCGCGGAACCGCAGCGCGTAGGCGAGGGACTTGCGGCCGTCGCCGAGCTGCTCCTCGTTGCGGTAGACGTCGAACAGCCGGATGGCCTCCAGCAGTTCGCCCGCGCCCTCGCGCAGCGCCGCCTCGACCTCGGCGGCCGGGACCGCCTGGTCGACGACGAGCGCCACGTCCTGGGTGGCGACCGGCATGGCGGAGATCCGCGGCGAGGTCACCGGGCCGGCCGAGGCGCGCTCCAGCGCGTCCAGGTCGATCTCCATGGCACAGGTCCGGGCGGGCAGGCCCAGCGTCTTCAGCACGCCGGGGTGCAGCTCGCCGGCGTGTCCGACGACCCGCTCCTCGCCGTCCAGGACGACCACCAGCTCGGCGCAGCGGCCCGGGTGCCACGGCTCGTACTGGCCCTTGCGGACGATCAGCTCGGTCCCCGCCTCGCGGGCGAGGATCCGGGCCGCCTCGACGGCGTCGGCCCAGTCGGCCGGGCGGCCCTTGCCCCACCAGCCGGCCTGCTCGCGGGCGCCGGCCAGGACGACCGCGGCGTGCTTGGGCTGGTCGGGGAGCGCCGCCTGCAGGCCGGCGAGGTCCTCGTCGGCGGGACGGCGGTCCACCGGCAGGATGCCGGCGACGCTCCGCTCGGCCTTCGGGTGGAACACCAGACCGGTCTCGAAGAGCGCGAGGTCGTGCGAGCCGCGGCCGTCGTTGCGCCGCAGCGCGCCCAGCAGGCCCGGCAGCAGCGTGGTGCGCAGCGCCGGCTCCTCGTCGGAGAGCGGGTTCACCAGGGTGACGAGGGTGCGCCGCGGGTCGTCGGCGGGCACGTTGAGCTGGTCGAGGACCTGGGTGCCGATGAACGGGTAGTTCGGGGCCTCGACGTAGCCGGCGGCGGCCAGCGCGCGGCCGATCCGGCGGTGCAGCCGCTGGCGGGTGGTGAGCCCGCGGCCGGCCGGCGGCCTGGGCAGCGTGGAGGGCAGGTTCTCGTAGCCCTCGAGCCGGATGACCTCCTCGGCGAGGTCGTTCGGGTCGGTCAGGTCGGGCCGCCAGGAGGGCACGGTGACGACCAGCTCGTCCTGTCCGTAGACGTCGCAGCCGATCTCCTGGAGGCGGCGCACCACGGTCTCGCGTCCGTACGCCATGCCGGCCACCTTGTCGGGGTGGTCGGCGGGGAGGGAGATGGTGGCGGGCGCGGTGGGCGCGACGACCTCGGTGACGCCGGCGTCGGCGGTGCCGCCGGCCAGCAGGACCAGCAGGTCGACGGTGCGCTGCGCGGCGGCGGCCGCGGCCAGCGGGTCGACGCCGCGCTCGAAGCGGCGGGATGCCTCGCTGGACAGCTTGTGCCGGCGCGCGGTGCGGGCGATGGCGATCGGGTCGAAGTGCGCGGCCTCGATGACCACCTCGGTGGTGTGGCTCTCCAGGCCGTCGCCGATCTCCGTGTTGGCGCCGCCCATGACGCCGGCCAGGCCGATCGCGCCGCGGTCGTCGGCGATGACCAGGTCCTCGGCGTCGAGGGTGCGGGTCACCCCGTCGAGCGTGGTGAGCTTCTCGCCCTGCTCGGCGCGGCGCACGCCGATCGCGCCCTGGACGCGGGTGCGGTCGTAGGCGTGCAGCGGCTGGCCGAGCTCCAGCATCACGTAGTTGGTGATGTCGACGGGCAGCGAGATCGGGCGCATGCCGGCCTTCTGGAGGCGGCGCTGCAGCCAGATCGGCGACCGGGTGCCCGGCGCGATGCCGGTGACGGTGCGGGCGGTGAACCGGTCGCAGCCGCGCGGGTCGGTGATCTGGACGGGGTAGCCGAACGCGTTGGGCGCGGGCACGTCGAGCAGCGCCGGGTCGCGCAGCGGCAGGCCGTAGGCGGTGGCGGTCTCACGGGCGACGCCGCGCATCGACAGGCAGTAGCCGCGGTCGGGGGTGACGGCGATGTCGAGGACCTCGTCGACCAGCTCGAGCAGCTCGACGGCGTCGGTGCCCACCTCGTGCTCGGGCGGCAGGACGATGATGCCGTGGGAGCCGTCGTCGCCCATGCCGAGCTCGTCGGTGGAGCAGATCATGCCGTGCGAGACCTTGCCGTAGGTCTTGCGCGCGGCGATCTGGAAGCCGCCGGGCAGGGTGGCGCCGGGGAGGACCACGACGACCTTGTCGCCGACGGAGAAGTTCCGGGCGCCGCAGACGATCTCCTGGGGCTCACCGGTGCCGTTGGCCCGGCCGACGTCGACGGTGCAGAAGCGGATGGGCTTCTTGAAGCCCTCCAGCTCCTCGATGGTCAGCACCTGGCCGACGACCAGGGGGCCCTTGAGGTCGGCGCCGAGCCGCTCGACGGTCTCGACCTCCAGACCGGCCGAAATGAGCTTGGCCTGGACGTCGCGCCCGGTCTCCGTCGCCGGCAGGTCGACGTACTCCCGCAGCCAAGAAAGCGGGACCCGCATCAGATCTCCATCCCGAACGGCCGGGTGAACCGGACGTCACCCTCGACCATGTCTCGCATGTCTTCGACGTTGTGGCGGAACATCAGCATCCGCTCGATGCCGAACCCGAAGGCGAAGCCGCTGTACTTCTCCGGGTCGACGCCGCAGGCGGTGAGCACCCGCGGGTTGACCATGCCGCAGCCGCCGAGCTCGATCCAGCCCTCGCTGGAGCAGGTGCGGCAGGGTCGGTCGGGGTTGCCGACGGACTCGCCCCTGCAGACGTAGCAGAGCATGTCCATCTCGGCGGACGGCTCGGTGAACGGGAAGAAGTTCGGCCGCAGCCGGGTCTTCATGTCCGCGCCGAACAGCGACTGGACCATGTGGTCCAGGGTGCCCTTGAGGTCCGCCATGGTCAGGCCCTCGTCGACGGCGAGGAGCTCGATCTGGTGGAAGACGGGGGTGTGCGTGGCGTCCAGCTCGTCGGTGCGGTAGACGCGGCCCGGGCAGACCACGTAGACCGGCGGCTCGCGGTCGAGCAGGGCGCGCGCCTGCACCGGGGAGGTGTGGGTGCGCAGCACGACACCGGACCCGCCGTCGGTGCCTCCGGGCCCCTTCGGGCCCTCGACGAAGAAGGTGTCCTGCATCTGCCGGGCCGGGTGGTCCGGGCCGAAGTTCAGGGCGTCGAAGTTGAACCACTCCGCCTCGACCTCGGGGCCCTCGGCGATCTCGTACCCCATGGAGACGAAGACGTCCGCGACGCGCTCCATCATGGTGGTGAGCGGGTGGCGGGCGCCGGCCGGGACGCGGTCGTGGGGGAGGGTGACGTCCACCGACTCCTCGACCAGGACACGGGCGTCGCGCTCGGCCTCCAGCTCCGCCTGGCGGGCGGCGAGCGCCTTGTTGACGGCGCCGCGGGCCTGGCCCACGCGCTTGCCCGCCTCGGCCTTGGCCTGCGGCGGCAGGGCGCCGATCTCGCGGTTGGCGAGGGACAGCGGCGAGGTGCCGCCGGCGTGGGCGGTCTTCGCCTCCTGGAGGGCCTCGAGCGAGTCGGCGGCGGCGAAGGCGGCGAGCGCCTCGTCCCGCATGCGCTCGATGTTTTCCGGTTTCAACGCCTCGACCTCGACCGGGTCGTACGACTTATTCGGTGCCGACATCTCTTCCCGTGCTCTTCCGATTGGCTGGCTGGAGTGGCCCCGCCTGGACGGCCTGTCCTGGGCCGCCGTCCGGATGACGGGCGGCGTGTCCCGGCAGCCGTGTCCCGGGAACGGGGACACAAAGGTGCCAGTGGCCGAGTCTAACGGGGCGGGTACGCGCGATCGCGCCCGTGGGCCGCGGTCCGGCACCGGTGATCTCTCAGAGAAGGTGCGCCGGGGTGCCCACGGGCAGGGTAAATCGGAACTGGGCGCCGCCGGAGGCGGCCCGCCCGACCGTGATGACACCGGAGTGGGCCTCGACGATGCCCTTGACGATGTAGAGCCCGAGGCCGGTGCCGCCGCGCTTGCTGCCCCGCCAGAAGCGGGTGAAGACGCGGTTCATGGACTCCTCCGGGATGCCGGGGCCCTCGTCGCTCACGGTGACCGACGTGGTGGCCTCCTCCCCCTCGCGGGGCGGGGCCTGGGCCGTGACCTCGATGGTGACAGTTCCGTCGCCATGGCGCACGGCGTTTTCCAGCAGGTTGCCGAGCACCTGGTCGATCTTGTCGGGGTCGGCCCACAGGCCGGGCAGCGGCCGCTCGACGCGGAGCCTGAACCGGTCGGGGCTCTGGCCGGCGGCGACGTGGGCCTGGATGTGGCGGTCGACGGCGGCGGCGATGTCGACGGGCTGGCGGCGCAGTTCGAGGCGGCCGGAGTCGATGCGGGAGATGTCGAGGAGTTCGGCGATCAGGCGGGTGACCCGGTCGGCGTCGGCGTCGACGGTCTCCAGCATCAGCCGCTTCTGGTCGTCGGTGAAGCGCTCCCACTTGGCGAGCAGGGTGGCCGTGAACCCCTTCACGGAGGTCAGCGGCGAGCGCAGTTCGTGGGCGACGGTGGCGATCAGCTCGGCGTGGCTGCGTTCGGTGCGGCGGCGGGCCTCGGTGTCGCGCAGGCAGACCACCACCCGGCGCACCGGCCCGGCGGGCCGCTCGCGGACGTAGCGGGCGGAGACCAGCACCTCGCGGCCGCCGGGCAGGAGCAGGTTGCGCTCGGGCTGGCGGGTGCGGGTGGCGAGGCCGCCGTAGGGGTCGGTCAGCCGCCACCAGCGGCGGCCCTCGAGGTCCTCCAGCGGCAGGGCGCGTTCCAGGGAGAGGCCGAGCGCCTCGTCGGCCGCGATGGCGGTGATCCGTTCGGCGGCGGCGTTGAAGCAGACCACCCGGCCGCGCTCGTCGGCGACGACCAGGCCGTCGGGCAGGTCGTCGGGGGCCATCGGGTACGGGGCGCGCGCGTTCTCGCACGGGGCCGGCGCGCCCGGCGCGGTGCCGGACGGCTTCCCCGTCGGTGTACCGGTGCCGACGCTCATCCCCGTAACCACCTCTGCCTGTTGGTCAGGGCCCCCGAGGCAGTCACCCTACTAGCTGCCGGTGACGGAGCGGCACCCTCCGGCGGCGCGCTGTGCACGGGCGGAGGCGTAGAGGCACACGGCGGCGGCCGTGGCGAGGTTGAGGCTCTCGGCCCTGCCGTGGATGGGGACGCGCACCACGGCGTCGGCGAGCGCGCGGGTCTCCTCCGGCAGGCCCCACGCCTCGTTGCCGAAGACCCAGGCGGTGGGGCCCCCCATGGAGCCGGTGTCCAGCTCGTGGTCCAGGTCGTGGGTGCCGGCGCCGTCGGCGGCCAGGACGGTCACACCGGCCTCCTTGAGACCGGCGACGGCGGCCTCCACGGGCACCCCGACCGCCACCGGCAGGTGGAAGTGGGAGCCGACGGAGGCGCGGACCGCCTTGGGGTTGTAGAGGTCCACGGAGGCGTCGGTGAGCACCACGGCCTCGGCGCCGGCCGCGTCGGCGCAGCGCAGCACGGTGCCGGCGTTGCCGGGGTCGCGGACGTTGGCGAGCACGGCGACCAGCCGGGGGCGGGCGCGGAGGATCTCCTCGAACGGGGTGTCCAGGAAGCGGCAGACTCCGACCAGGCCCTGCGGGGTGACCGTGGTGGAGATGTCGGCGATCACCTGTTCGTCCGCGAGGTGCACCCGGGCGCCGGCCGCGCGGGCGTCGCCGACGATGTCGGGGTACCGGTCGGCGGCCTCGGGGGTGGTGAACAGCTCGGTGAGGGTGGGGGCGCCGTCCTCGCCGCGGTGCGCCGCGGCCTCGCGGACCGCCTGCGGGCCCTCGGCGAGGAACAGCCGCTCCTTGCTCCGGAAGTTCCGCTTCGCCAGCCGTCGGGCGGCGCCCACGCGAGGGGAACGGGGGGAGATCAGCTCGGGGGCTGCGGAGGGCATGGACTCACCTTCGGGAGCGGGGCGGCGGGGCGCGGGCGTCGGGACAGGGGGGAGGAGGCGCGGGCCGGCCGTGTCGGGCCGGGGCCCCACACACGCCCGGACCCGCAGGCCGTCAGGCCTGCGGGTCCGGGGTGTCACAGCCGGTGGTCACCCGGCAGACGTCACGCGGCCTTCGGCGCGTTCACGTCCGCGGGAAGCGCCTTCTGCGCGACCTCGATCAGCGCCGCGAACGCGGTGGCGTCGTTGACGGCGAGCTCGGCGAGGATCTTGCGGTCCACCTCGACGTTGGCGGCCTTCAGACCCTGGATGAAGCGGTTGTAGGTCATGCCGTTGGCGCGGGCAGCGGCGTTGATGCGCTGGATCCACAGCTGACGGAAGTCGCCCTTGCGCTTCTTGCGGTCGTTGTAGTTGTAGACCAGCGAGTGGGTGACCTGCTCCTTGGCCTTGCGGTACAGGCGCGAACGCTGACCGCGGTAGCCGGAGGCCTGCTCGAGGATCGCCCGGCGCTTCTTGTGGGCGTTGACTGCCCGCTTGACGCGTGCCACTTTTTACTCCTTGTAGCGGGGCCGTGGTAGATGCTCACACGGCCCGGAAACGACTGGGTCCCGGTCTGACTGGCGTACGGCGGCGCGGGCCGCCGGACGTCACTTGCCGAGAAGCTTCTTGATCTTCTTGGCGTCGCCCGGGGCCATCTCGGCGTTGCCGGTGAGGCGACGCGTCAGACGGGACGACTTGTGCTCGAGCAGGTGGCGCTTGCCGGCGCGCTCACGGAGCACCTTGCCGGAGCCGGTGACCTTGAAGCGCTTGCTGGCACCGCTGTGCGACTTGTTCTTCGGCATAGCGCCGTTCTCTCCTCGTCGTGGCGCTCCCGTGCCCGGTTCGGCTGCCTTCCGGCGGCCAGGCCGGGCACGTGGTGGAGCGTCGCTCTGTTTCGGTGGACAATCCCCGGACGTGCGTCCGGGAAGATCAGGCGTCGGTCGAAGCCTCGGCCTGGCCGTCGGCGGGGGCCGGGGCCTCGGCGGCGTTCTGCGACTTGCCGGGGTTGGCCTTCGCCTCCGCCTTGCGGGCCGCCTGGGCCTCGCGGGCCTCGGCCATCGCCTCGGTCTTCTTCTTGTGCGGACCGAGGACCATGATCATGTTGCGGCCGTCCTGCTTCGGGTTCGACTCCACGAACCCGAGGTCGGCGACATCCTCCGCGAGACGCTGCAGCAGTCGGTAGCCCAGTTCGGGACGGGACTGCTCACGACCGCGGAACATGATCGTGATCTTGACCTTGTCGCCCTGCTTGAGGAACCGGACGACGTGACCCTTCTTGGTGTCGTAGTCGTGCGGGTCGATCTTCGGCCGGAGCTTCATCTCCTTGATGACCGTGTGCGCCTGGTTCTTGCGCGCCTCACGGGCCTTCATGGCCGACTCGTACTTGAACTTCCCGTAGTCCATGAGCTTGCACACGGGCGGACGGGCGTTCGCCGCGACCTCGACCAGGTCCAGGTCGTACTCCTGCGCAAGCTCCAGGGCCTTGGCAAGCGGGACAATCCCGACCTGCTCGCCGCTGGGACCGACAAGTCGCACCTCGGGAACGCGAATCCGGTCGTTGATGCGGGGCTCGGCGCTGATGGATCCTCCTCGGTAGCACCACGCGGCAGCCTGGTGTGACAGCCGCGGACGTCTATGTGTTCGTAGGACCTAACCGCGCCGGCGCAAGAAAAATGCCCCGGACGGTTTCACACGCGGGGCTCCTCGAACTGCTACCGGAGCACCGCCGTGAAACATCACGGGGCGCACATCGGCGACCGACGCCCTGGGCGGGCGGCTTTCGCCTGACCGGTGACCCGCCGCCCGGAGGGCAGCCAGGTGGGAGTTCGAAGGACTCCACTTGTGGGCCGGGTCCGCGGTCTCGCGACGCACGTGTCCGGCCGGTCGTCACACCAGGTTAGCAGCTCATGGCTGCGGCACGCCAACCGGCGTCCGCCGCGCACCCGGCCGGGGCCCCGCCCGGTCCGCCCGGCGCCGCCCCGGGCTCCCGGGCGCGAGCCTCCGCGGGCCTGCGCCTATCGTGTGACCCATGAGTGAGACCTCCCCCTCGGGCGCCCACGAGCACGCCGAGAACGCCGCGACGCCCGACTTCGACGCCATGACCCGCGACATCGCGGAGGTCCCCGCCGTCGAGGTCATCGTGACGGTCGCCGTCAACCTGATGAGCGCCGCCGCGGTCCACCTCGGCCTCACCGAGGAGGGCGACAAGTACAAGGACCTCGACGAGGCCCGCAAGCTGATCTCCGCCCTGGCCGGCCTGCTGGACGCCGGCGCGACCGAGATCAGCTCCTTCCACGCCGCCCCGCTGAAGGACGGCCTGAAGTCGCTGCAGCTCGCCTTCCGCGAGGCCTCCGTCGTCCCGGACGAGCCGGGGCAGGGCCCGGGCGAGAAGTACACGGGCCCCGTCTGGGGCTGATCCCCCGGGCCGGCCCGCCCGTCTAGCGCGCGAAGAGGGGCTCGCCCGGCAACGGGGTCCCGGCCGGCACCACCGCCAGGTCGAGGCCCCGCAGCAGGCGGGCCCTCAGCGTCTCGTCGGCGGCCAGCCGGCCCGCGACCGAGCGGACCACCGCGGGGGCGGCCTGCGGGTCCTCCAGCACCAGCGCCAGCATTGCGTCCCGCTCCCCCGGCACCAGGTACGCGCGGTCCACGGCGGTCTCGGCGGCCACCGCCTCGCGGACCGCGGCGGCGACCGCGGGGTCGGACAGCGGGTCCAGGGAGGTGCGGCCCTCGGCCAGCGCGAGCAGCGCCGGACGGTTCAGCTCGTAGGGCACCGGTCCGGCCATGTCCAGGACGACCGTGTCCGCCTTCTCGTGCGCGGCGGCCTGGAGCGCCTGGTGCAGCGGGACGGCGACGGGGCGGGCCGCCGGGTCCCACAGGGCGAGCGCCTCGGTGGAGGTGAAGGCGGGGAGCGCGGTGCGGGAGCCGGCCTTCAGGGTGGGAACGGCCATGTCGCTGGTCTTCTCGCGGCGCAGCCCGTTCTCGTCCTCCTCGACCTCGCCGAGCACGGCGACCACGGGTACCAGGAGCCGGGCGTTCCTCAGCGCCTCCAGCACCGGGCCGTGCGCGGTCCGGTCCTTCGACCAGGCCTCCAGGGCGGCGGCGAGCAGCGGGTCCGCGGAACCGTCGTCGTCCGCGAAGCCGGGGTCCGGGATGTTCTTGTTCACGCCCCCGACCCTATCCCCGCGCCGCCCGCCCCCGGTCGGCGGCCGGGTCCCCGCACCGCCCGCGGGCGGACCGCCGGGGGCGACGGGGATCCTCCCCGGGGAGGGCCCCCGGGGCGGGGGCCCTCCCCGGGAATCCGTCCGGGAATCGTCCGGGGCACCCCCACCCGCCCGGGCGAGGCCGGGACCTCGGCGACGGAGACACCTCCGGAAACGGAGACACCTCCGGAAACGGAGACACCTCCGGAACAGGCCCTCCGGGGGGAGTCGGGCGCAGGCGGCGCGCGCAGGCGGCGGCCGACGCGGACGAGGGCCCCGGGCCCCGGTGCGGCCGGCCCCGCACGCACCCGGCGGGACGGCGCGCCCGGGCGGGCCCCTCGCGGTGGCGGCGCGCCGTCCGCCCGCTCCTCCGCGTCACGGCGGTGCGGTGCGGCGGACTGCGGTGCGGCGGGCCGTGGGGCGGCGGACTGCGGAGCGGCGGGCATGGAGGAGGCCGAGGGGTCGTGCGGCGGCCTGACCGGAGGAACCGGACGGCGCGCTTCCGTGCTCATCTCCACCCTCGCCTCCGTGCCTGGTGTGCGCGTCACTCTACGGCCAGACGCGGCCGGCGCGGGAACCGGTTCACGGGGTCGCGGCATCTGCCCGGATCGTCCCCCTACCCTGGCGTGGCCATGCCTGGCAGTCTGCGTCCATGACAGCGCGAGCCGCCGATCGCGCCCGGTACGACCGGGCCACCGCCCATCTCGACGCACCCCTGGCCGTCGTCGACCTGGAGGCCTTCGACGCCAACGCCGACGACCTGGTCCGCCGGGCCGGCGGCAAGCCGGTCCGGGTGGCCTCCAAGTCGGTGCGCTGCCGGGCCCTGCTGGAACGGGTGCTGGCCCGGCCGGGGTTCGCCGGGATCATGTCGTACACGCTGGCCGAGTCGCTGTGGCTGGCCCGCGGCGGGTTCGAGGACGTGCTGTGCGCCTACCCGTCGGCGGACCGGGCCGGCTTCGCCGAGCTGTGCGCGGATCCGAAGCTCGCCGCCGCGGTGACGGTGACGGTGGACGACCCGGCCCAGCTGCGGCTGATCGAGGAGGCGCGCGGCGGGGGCCGGGAGACGGTCCGCGTCTGTGCCGAGCTGGACACCTCCCTGCGGCTGCTGGGCGGACGGGTCCGGGTGGGCGCCCGCCGCTCCCCGCTGCACTCCCCCGGGCAGCTGGCGGAGCTGGCCCGCGCGGTGGCCGGCCGGCCCGGGTTCCGCCTGGTGGGCGTGATGGCGTACGAGGGGCACGTGGCCGGGGTGGGCGACGCGGTGGCCGGGAAGCCGCTGAAGTCCCGGGCGGTGCGGCTGATGCAGGCCGCCGCCCGCCGTGAGCTGGCGGCGCGCCGGGCGGCGGCGGTCCGCGCGGTGCGGGAGGCGGCGCCGCACCTGGAGTTCGTCAACGGCGGCGGCACCGGCAGCGTGCAGCACACGGCGGCGGAGGAGTCGGTCACCGAGGTGGCCGCCGGGTCGGGCCTGTTCGCGCCGCGGCTCTTCGACGACTACACGTCCTTCCGGGCCCGCCCGGCCGCCCTGTTCGCCCAGCCGGTGGTGCGGCGTCCCGGCGTGGGCGTGGTGACGGTGCTGGGCGGCGGCTATCCGGCCTCCGGCGCCCCCGGGCGGGACCGGCTCCCGCAGCCGTACCTTCCGGAAGGGCTGCGGTACGACCCGATGGAGGGCGCCGGAGAGGTGCAGACGCCGCTGCTGGGGTCGGCGGCGGACGATCTGCTGATCGGCGACCGGGTGTGGTTCCGGCACGCGAAGGCCGGCGAGCTGTGCGAGCGCTTCGCCGCCCTGCACCTGGTGGAGGGCGACCGGGTCACCGGCACGGTGCCGACCTACCGCGGCGAGGGCATGACGTTCCTGTGAGCCGGACGGAACGGGCGCCGGCCGGTCACAGCGGCCGGCCGGATCACAGCGGCTGGTCGGGGACGACCGTGCCGTCGTCCCGCCGCACCGGCGCGCCGGTTCCGTCGGGGCGGACGAACGCCGTCGTGGAGCACGGGTAGCCGCGTTCCGGCGCGGGCAGCGGCTCGATGAACATCGGCTGGACCAGCCACCTGCCGTCCGCGTCGTCGAGGGCCCGGCACATGATCTCCGGCTTGTGCCGGTCGAGCACCAGCCGCAGCCCGGTGGCGTCCCCCACGAAGGTGACGTCGGTGTCCGCGTCGCCCGCGCCGAGGACCGGCCGCCGCGCGGGTTCCCGCCGCTCCCAGGCGGCGGCGCCCCGCACCCCGTAGATCTCCTCGTTGACCCAGCAGCGCTTGCCCTCGACGTACGGGATGACCTCCCCCCGGTTGACGCCGGTGCCCCCGCACCCCTCGGCGTCCATGGTGATCCGCCCCCGGGCGTCCGTCACCGCGCGGATGGCGACGGTGTGCGCGGCGTCCACCCCGACCGCCCGCGACCAGACCTCGGTGACCGGTTCGAAGCCGGCGGAGACCACGTACACCGCGAACCCGGCCGCGCGCAGGGCCTCGACGAGCTCCCGCTGCTGGTCGTAGTAGCGGACGTAGGCCGGCACCGTCCGGGTGCCCAGCCGCACCGTCGACCCGACGGGGGCGGCCAGCGCCTCCTTCCGGGCCGCCTCGGCCACCTGGCGGACCTCCTGCGGGGTGAGGCCGGCGAAGAGCCGGGGCACCCAGGCGTACTGGGGAACGGTCCTGCGGTGGTTCCACCTCCCGGCGAAGGCGGGCTCACCGGCGGCGGTCCGCCCGGTCTCCCGGATCAGCGAGATCTCGTCGGCGCAGGCCGGCATCGCCGAGGTCGGCATCGCCCCGCCCGCGGGCTTGTGCCCGCACGCCCTCCGCAGGGCGGTCCCGGCGGCGGGGGTGAGCCAAGGGCTGGTGCCGGACCAGTCGGCGGGCCGTCGCAGCCGGTCGTGGCGCAGGGCCCAGGAGAGGGTGGCGTCGGTGACGTCGTTCTTGACGACCGTGTTGTCCCAGTCGAAGACGGCCACCGGGCGCGCGCCGCGGCGACCGGTGGCGCACGGCCCCTCGGTGTCGATCAGCCGCTGCAGCCGTTCCCGGTTGTCGCCGCTCCACCCGCCGGAGAGGCGGGGGCAGCCGGCGGCCGGGGCCGGTCCGGCGGAGGGCGCCGCCGAGGACGGAACCGCCGTGGCCACCAGGGTGGTGGCCACG
>NZ_LWCC02000005.1:3929307-3936998 GCF_001642695.1 Streptomyces chilikensis | reverse complement strand
GTCAGATGTCCCATGTGTCCGGGACCGTACACCTCTGTCCGCTACAGAGGCGTGACGTACGCGCCCGAGATGCCGCCGTCCACCAGGAAGTCGGAGGCGTTGACGAAGGAGGAGTCGTCGCTGGCGAGGAAGGCCACCGCGGCGGCGATCTCCTCGGCCTCGGCGAACCGGCCCGCCGGGATGTGCACCAGACGGCGGGCGGCGCGCTCCGGGTCCTTGGCGAACAGCTCCCGCAGCAGCGGGGTGTTGACGGGCCCGGGGCACAGGGCGTTGACCCGGATGCCCTCCCGGGCGAACTGCACGCCGAGCTCCCGGGACATGGCGAGCACGCCGCCCTTGGAGGCGGTGTAGGAGATCTGCGAGGTGGCCGCGCCCATCCGGGCGACGAAGGAGGCGGTGTTGATGATGGATCCCCTGCCCTGCCGCCGCATGTAGGGGATGGCCGCCTTGCAGCAGAGGTACACGGAGGTCAGGTTGACCTCCTGGACCCGCCTCCAGGCCTCCAGGCCGGTGTCGAGGATGGAGTCGTCGTCGGGCGGGGAGATGCCGGCGTTGTTGAAGGCGACGTCGACCGACCCGTAGGTCTCGTGGGCGGTGCGGAACAGCGCCTCGACCTGCTCGGGGTCGGTGACGTCGACCTTGACGAAGGTTCCCCCCACCTCCTCGGCGGCGGCCTTGCCCGTGGTCTCGTCGATGTCGCCGCAGACCACGTGCGCGCCCTCGGCGGCGAGCCGTCGCACGGCGGCCAGGCCGATGCCGCTGCCCGCGCCGGTGACGACGGCGGTGCGGCCGACGAGGCGGCGGCAGACGGCCTGCTGACTGGTGTCGGTCATGGAGCGGAACCCTCCGTGCTGATGAAGACGTTCTTGGTCTCGGTGAAGGCGGCGAGCGCGTCGGGGCCGAGTTCCCGGCCGATTCCGGACCCGGCGAATCCGCCGAACGGCGTCCAGTAGCGGACGCTGGAGTGCGAGTTGACCGACAGGTTGCCGGCCCGCACGGCGCGGGAGACGCGCAGGGCGCGGCCCACGTCGCGGGTCCACAGGGAGCCGGAGAGTCCGTACTCGGTGTCGTTGGCGAGCCGGACGGCGTCCGCCTCGTCCTCGAAGGGCAGCACCACGGCCACCGGCCCGAAGATCTCCTCGCGGACCGCCGGGGCGTCCGGCGCGACGCCGGTGAGCACGGTCGGCGGGAACCAGAACCCGGGCCCCTCGGGCGCCTTTCCGCGGATCGCGGGCCCGGCCCCGTCGGTGTAGGAGCGCACCCGCTCGAGCTGGGCGCGGGAGATCAGCGGGCCCATCTGCGTCCGCTCGTCGGCCGGGTCGCCGACCCGGACCGACTCGACCGCGGGCTCCAGCAGTTCCAGGAAGCGGTCGTGCACCCCGCGCTGGACCAGGATGCGGGTGCGGGCGCAGCAGTCCTGGCCCGCGTTGTCGAGGAAGGCCATCGGGGCGGCGGCCGCCGCGGCCTCCAGGTCGGCGTCGGCGAAGACGATGTTGGGGCTCTTGCCTCCCAGCTCCAGGGTGACCCGCTTCACCTGGTCGGAGCAGAGGGCCATCACGCGTTTGCCCACCCGGGCCGAACCGGTGAAGACGATCTTGGCCACGCCGGGGTGGCGGACCAGCGCCTCGCCCGCGACGTCCCCCCGTCCGGGAAGCACCTGGAGCAGGTGCTCGGGCAGTCCCGCCTCCAGGGCGAGTTCGGCGAGCCGCAGCGCGGTGAGCGGGGTGGTCTCGGCCGGTTTGACGACCACCGCGTTGCCCGCGGCGAGCGCGGGCGCGAATCCCCAGGCGGCGACGGGCATCGGGAAGTTCCACGGCACGATCACGCCGACCACGCCGAGCGGCTCCAGGAAGGTGACGTCGACGCCGCCGGGCACCGGGATCTGCCGGCCGGTCAGCCGCTCCACGCCGCCGGCCGCGTAGTCGAGCAGGTCGCGGACGTTGCCGGCCTCCCAGCGGGCGTTGCCGAGGGTGTGCCCCGCCTCGCGGAGCTCCGTCCGGGCCAGCTCCTCCACGTGTTCGTCGACGACGACGGCGAACCGCCGCAGGAGCCGGGCCCGTTCGCCCGGCGCCAGGGCCGCCCACGCGGTCTGCGCCGCGGCCGCCCGGCGCACGGCGGCGTCGACGTCCCGCCGCCCGGCCGCCGGGACGCTGGCGATGACCTCCTCCGTGGCCGGGTTCAGCACTTCCAGGTCGTCCTGCCCGTTCATACCGTTCCTCAGAGTCGTTCGAAGGAGCGGCGCAGCTCCCAGTCGGTGACCGCGGCGTCGTAGGCGGCGACCTCGACGCGGGCCATGTTCAGGTAGTGGTCGACCACCTCGTCGCCGAAGGCGGCCCGGGCGGTGTCGCTGCGCTCCCACAGGTCGGCGGCGTCCCGGAGGGTGGCCGGGACCCTCTCGTACCCGGCCGCGTAGGCGTTGCCGGAGCAGGCGTCGGGGAGTTCGAGCTTCTGTTCGATGCCGTGCAGCCCGGCCGCGATCAGCCCGGCCAGCGCGAGGTAGGGGTTGACGTCGCCGCCGGGCAGCCGGTTCTCGAACCGCAGCGACTGCCCGTGGCCGACGACGCGCAGCGCGCAGGTGCGGTTGTCGCGGCCCCAGGCGACGGCGGTCGGCGCGAACGATCCGGGCTGGAACCGCTTGTAGGAGTTGATGTTGGGCGCGTACAGCAGGGTGAACTCCCGCAGGGCGGCGAGCTGTCCGGCCAGGAAGTGCCGCATGGTGTCCGACATGCCGTCCTCGCCGTCGCCGGACATGACGCTGCGTCCGCCGGCGTCCCAGAGCGAGAGGTGGACGTGGCAGGAGTTGCCCTCGCGTTCGTTGTACTTGGCCATGAAGGTCAGCGCGACGCCCTCCTGGGCGGCGATCTCCTTGGCGCCGGTCTTGTAGAGCGCGTGCTGGTCGCAGGTGGTCAGCGCCTCGTCGTAGCGGAACGCGATCTCGTGCTGGCCGGGGTTGCACTCGCCCTTGGCGGACTCCACGACCATCCCGGCGCCGGCCATCTCGTTGCGGATGCGGCGCAGCAGGGGCTCCATCCGGCCGGTGCCGAGGACGGAGTAGTCGACGTTGTACTGGTTGGCGGGGGTGAGGCCGCGGTAGCCGGCGTCCCACGCCTGCTCGTAGGTGTCCTTGAAGACGATGAACTCCAGCTCGGTGCCCGCCTTCGCGCCGAGTCCGTGGGCGGCCAGCCGGTCGAGCTGGCGGCGCAGGATCTGCCGGGGCGCGGCGGCCACCGGCGTGCCGTCGGCCCACGCCAGGTCGGCCATGAGCAGTGCGGTCGCGGGGTGCCAGGGGATGCGGCGCAGGGTGCTGACGTCGGGGTACATGGCGAAGTCGCCGTAGCCGCTGTCCCAGGACGACATGGCGTAGCCGTCGACCGTGTTCATCTCGGTGTCCACGGCGAGCAGGTAGTTGCAGCCCTCGGCGCCGTGGTCGAGCACCTCGTCGAGGAAGAAGCGGGCGGCGAACCGCTTGCCCTGGAGGCGTCCTTGCATGTCGGTGAAGGCGAGGACCACGGTGTCGATCTCACCGGCGGTCACCAGGCCCTTGAGTTCGTCCACTCCGAGCGGGGGTGTGCGGTCGGCCACGGGATGGTCCTCCTTCAGGCTCTCGCACAGGCCCTGGGGCCTGCCGGATCCTTAACGTAGGGGTTCGGACGTTTTCCGGGAAAGAGGGCGCGACCGGGGTTGCCGGGGCGCCGTCCGCCCATCGGGGCTCCGGTTCCCTCCGGTTGAAAACATGAACGGGACCCACGAGGGTGTGCGGCAGAACCGTGGGAGGAGCACCGCATGTCCGAACGTCCGCTGATCGGGGTCAGCACCTATCTGGAGGCGGGGGTGCGGTGGGGTCCCTGGGAGCTGGACGCGGCGCTGCTGCCGTCCGGGTACCACCGGCTGGTGCAGCGGGCGGGGGGTGTGGCCGCGCTGCTGCCGCCGGACGCGCCGGAGCGGGCGGCGGAGGCGGTGGCCCGGCTGGACGGGCTGGTGATCGCGGGCGGCCCGGACGTGGACCCGTCGCGGTACGGGGCGGCACGGGACCCCCGCACCGGGCCGCCGGCGGCGGAGCGGGACGCGTGGGAGCTGGCGCTGATCGGCGCGGCGCTGGAGGCGCGGCTGCCGCTGCTGGGGGTGTGCCGGGGGATGCAGCTGCTCAACGTGGCGCTGGGCGGCACGCTGCGGCAGCACGTGGACGGGCACGCGGGGGCGCCGGGGGTCTTCGGACGGCATCCGGTGGCGCCGGTTCCGGGGACGCGGTACGCGGAGCTGGTGCCGGAGGTGACGTCGGTGCCGGCCTTCCACCACCAGGCGGTGGAGCGGCTGGGGGCGGGGCTGGTGGTCGCGGCGCGGGCGGTGTCCGACGGTACGGTCGAGGCGGTCGAACGGCCCGGGCCCGACTGGGTGCTGGGCGTGCAGTGGCATCCGGAGATGGGCACCGACCTGCGCGTCGTCCGCGCCCTGGTCCACGCCGCGACGCCCGTCCGCACCTGACGCCCCGTTCCCGCTCCGGCGCCCCGCCCGGACCGGCCGGCGAGGGGCCCGCCGGAGCGGGCCGGGAGGCCGCCGGAGCTGGGTCAGGAGGCCACCGGAGCGGGGCCGGGGGCCCGGGTCACACGCGGGTCAGCGACAGCAGCTCCCGCGCCGGCCCCACCGGCCGGTGCCCCCCGGGCCACACCGCGCGGAGGTCACGCCGGAGCCGCACGCCCGCGTCCAGCCCCACCGGGACCAGCCGCCGCGCCGCGACCTCCTCGGCCACCGCCAGTTCGCTGACCACCGCCGGCCCCGCACCGCCGACCGCCGCCGTCTTGACCGCCGTGGTCGAGGACAGCTCGATCAGCGGCCGGGCCACCCCGCCCAGCGCCTCCTCCAGCACCTGCCGGGTCCCCGACCCCTCCTCCCGCAGGATCAGCGGCGTGGACGCCAGTTCCTCCCCCGTCACCGGCCGCCGGCGCCGTGCCCACGGGTGCCCGGGGGCGACCACCACGAGCAGCAGGTCGTGCGCCACCACCGCCGAGTCCAGCCCCTCCGGCACGGAGAGCCCCTCCACGAAGCCGAGGTCCGCCTCCCCGGACCGCACCCGCCGCGCCACCTCGGCCGAGTTCCCCGCGTGCAGCGACACCGCCGTGCCCGGCCGCCGCTCGCTCAGCGCGATCAGCCACCCCGGCAGCAGGTACTCGGCGATCGTCATGCTGGCCGCCACCCGCAGCCGGGAGTCCCGCCGGTCCTTGAGCGCCCGCGTCCCCGCCTCGAAGGCCGCCGCCGCCTCGACCACCTTGCGCGCCCAGTCCGCGACGAGCTGCCCGGTGTCGGTCAGCCGGGACCCGCGCGGCGAGCGGTCCACCAGCGCCAGTCCCAGGTGCCGTTCCATGGACCGCACCCGGCTGCTCGCGGCCGGCTGCGAGATGCCCAGCTCCCGGGCGGCCCGGCCGAGGCTTCCCAGGCGGGCCACCGCCAGCAGCAGTTCCAGCGCTCCCAGGTCCGGGACCCGGTGCGCGAGGACCCCGGCCGCGGGAGGGGTCGTGTCGTGCCGGTCACCGGAGGAGGAGCTGCTCATAACCTCAGCTTATGCCCTCATAGGACCGCGCCCTCTGCCGCCTCCCGGGACTCCTCGGGACGATGGAGGACATGATCCGCGCGGTACGTCATCTCGGCCCCAACTGGTACGCCTGCGTCATGGGGACGGCCGTCGTCGGAACGGCCGGCGCCGGGCTCCCGGTCCCCCTTCCCGGACTGCGCGGGCTCTGGACCGGCCTGTGGGCGCTCTCCCTGCTGATGCTGGTGACCCTGCTGGCCGCCCGCGCCCTCCACTGGCGCCACCACGCGGACCAGGCCCGCCGGCATCTGCTGGACCCCGCCGTGGCCCTGTTCCACGCCTGCCTGGCGATGGCGCTGCTGGCGGTCGGCGGCGGCGCGCTGACGGTCGGCCGGGACTGGACCGGCCTCCCCGCCGCCGTGGCCCTGGACGCCGTGCTGTTCACCGCCGGCACGGCGACGGGCCTGGTGGCGGCCGTCGCGGTCCCGTACCTGATGGTGGTGCGCCACCGCCCCTCCCCCGGCGACGTCGCCCCGGCGTGGCTGCTGCCGCTGGTGGCGCCGATGGTCTCGGCGGCACTGGGCCCGCAACTGGTCCCGTACCTGCCCGCGGGCACCGCCCGCCAGACGATGCTGGCGTTCTGCCTCTCGCTGTTCGGGCTGAGCCTGCTGGCGGTGCTGGTGACCCTGCCGGCGGTGGTCGCGCGGCTGCTCACCGGTGGGCCGCCGCCCCTGGCCCTCACCCCGACGCTGTTCCTGGTCCTCGGGCCGCTGGGCCAGTCGACCACCGCCGCCGGGAACTTCGCGGCGGCCGCACCGGGCGTCGTCCCCGCCCCGTACGCGGAGGTCCTCGACGTGGCAGCGGTGCTGTACGGCGTGCCGGTGACGGGCTTCGCGCTGCTCTGGCTGGCCCTGGCCACCGCCCTGGTGGTGCGCGCGGCCCGCGCGGGCATGGGCTTCGCGATGACCTGGTGGGCGTTCACCTTCCCCGTGGGCACCTGCGTGACGGGGGCGACGGCGCTGGGCCGGCGCACCGGACTGGCCGTGTTCGACGCCCTCGCGGTGGTCCTGTTCGCCCTGCTGCTCACCGCGTGGGCCGCCGCCGCGTTCCGCACGGCGCGGGGCCTGCTCCGCGGCCGGCTCCTCGCCGGGCCCGCCGCGGCCACCCCCGCCGCCCCGGCGAAGGCACCGGCGCCCGCGCCGGCCCCCGCGCCCACGTGACCGCCGGTTGGGGGCCGTTACCGGGCGCGGTCCTGCGTCGCCTCGATGTGCTCGGCCACCGCGACCACCACCACGCGCGTCCCCTGCTCGGTGGCCCGCCACCGGTGGCGGACGCCGCCGGTGAGGTACAGCGTGTCCCCGCGGCCCAGCCGGTAGGCGCGGCCCTCGGCCTCGACCTCCACCGCGCCGTCGGCGACGTACATCAGCTCGTCGTTGCGGTGCTGGAACTCCCGCCCCGCGTCGTACTCGCCGCTGAACTCCGTGGCGTGCATCTGGTGGTGACCGCGCACCAGCGTGCGCGTCCGGGCCTCGCCGGCGTCCTCCGGGCCGGCCGCCTCACCGGTCGTCCCTCCGGCCGTGCCGCCGGTCGTCCGCGGGTCGTCGCCCCCGAACCCCTCGCCGCGCACCACGTCCACGCTGCACGCCGGGTCCGCCGCCGCCAGCAGTTCCACCGCGGTGGTCCGCAGCGCGTCCGCGACCTTCTCCAGCGACCGGTGGCTGGGCCGCGCCCGGTCGTTCTCGATCTGGCTGAGGAACGGCACCGAGAGGCCGCTGCGCTCGGCCACCGCGGCGAGGGTGAGCTCCAGGGCGCGACGGCGCCGCCGGACGGCCGCCCCCACCCGCAGGGGCTGTTCCTTGTGGTCGCCCATCGCTCCGGCTCCCTCCCTCGCTCCTTGCGCGCCGCGGGAGACCCGCCGCACGCTCCCATGGTGCCGGAAGTCCTCACGAAACCTGCTTGACCCCCGGCCCCCACGGCCAAACACCTTCCGGCGGCGCGTGACTGCGCGCATCGAGCCGTCACCCTACGTCATGTCCGTGCGTCCGCGGCGGCCGATCCCCCGTTCCCGGGTCCGTGACGCGCGGTCCCGCGCGCCCTCGCGGGCTCCCGCCCGGCGGCGCGGCGGGTGCGGCGCGGGCCGGCCGGGTCCCGCACGCACTCCGCCCCG
>NZ_LWCC02000005.1:3892665-3929207 GCF_001642695.1 Streptomyces chilikensis | reverse complement strand
CGGCGCGGCGGGTGCGGCGCGGGCCGGCCGGGTCCCGCACGCACTCCGCCCCGGCCGCGGGGGGCGACCGGGGCGGAGCGGCGCGGGCGGGCGGCCGTCACGCGTCGGAAGTCATCCGGGCGGGGACGTCCGGGTGCTCCTTCAGCCACGCCTCGACGGCCTCGGGCTCCTCGCCCTGCCCCCGGCGGACGATCTCCGCCTCCAGGGAGGCGAGTTCCTCCTCGCTCATCCGGAAGCCCTTGATCCATCCGGCGAGCCGCGGGTACTGCTCGGGGAAGTCCTCCGAGGCGATGGTGTGGATCCTGTTTCCCTCGCCCCAGGCCTTCTCCGGGTCCGCGAGCTTGGTCAGCCCGTACCGGTCGTAGGCCCAGTGCGGGGACCACAGGGTGACGGCCACCGGCTCCTTCTCCGCGTAGGCGCGCTCGAGTTCGGCGAGCATCGCCGGGGTGGAGCCGTCGACGACCTCGTACTCGTCCTCCAGGCCGTAGGCCGGCAGGACGTCCTTCTTCAGCAGGTTCATCTCGCCGGTGCCCGGCTCGATGCCGACGATCCTGCCGTCGAACTCGTCGGCGCGCCCCTTCAGGTCCTCCATGGAGTCGACGCCCTCGACGTACGAGGGCACCGCGATCTCCAGCGAGGTGGGCTCGTACCAGCTGCCGAGATCGACCAGGTCGTCCTTGGTCTTCTCCCAGAAGTTGCCCTGCGCGTGCGGCAGCCAGGCGTCGAAGTTGAGGTCGACGTCACCGCTCGCCAGGCCGGTGTAGACGGGGCCGACGTCCATCTGCCGGAGGTTCATCGTGTAGCCGCGGTCCTCCAGGACGTGCTTCCAGAGGTGGGTGACGGCGATGTCCTCCTCCCACGGGAACCAGGCGACCTCCAGCGGTCGTCCGGCCTCCCCGTCGCCCTCGGCGCCCTTGGCGCCCTCGGGCAGCGGGGCCCACTCGTCCACCAGGCCGGGGTGCTTCTCCAGCCAGGCCTTGACGGCCTTGTCCTGGTTGCCCTTGCCGGCCGCGTTGATGTCCGCCTCGAGGCCGGTGAGCTGCTTCTCCGACATCGTGAAGTCGCGCAGCCAGCCGGCCACCACCGGGTTCTCCTCGGAGTACCCGTCGCGGGCCAGCGTGTGGATCTCGTCGCCGGCGCCCCAGGCGTCCTTGGGGTCCTTCAGCTTCTTCAGCTCGAAGTCGCTGTACGCCCAGTGCGGCGACCACAGGGTCACCACGATCGGCTCCTCGGCCGCGTAGGCGCGCCTGAGCTCGGCGAGCATGGCGGGGGTCGAGCTGTCGACCACCTCGTACTCGCCCTCCAGGCCGTACTCCCCGAGCACCTTGTTCTTCAGCAGGTCCATCTCGCCCGCGCTGGGCTCGATGCCGGTGATCCTCCCGCCGAACTCGTCGGCGCGCCCCTTGAGGTCCTCCATGGAGTCGATGCCCTCCATGTAGGCCGGGACCGCCAGCTCCAGGGAGGTGGGTCCGTACCAGGAGCCCAGGTCCTCCACCTTGCCGCCGTGCTTCTTCAGGAACGGGCCGGAGGTGGTGGGCAGCCAGGCGTCGGTCTGGAAGTCGATGTCGCCGTTGGCCAGCGCCGTGTACAGCGGCGCCACGTCGTACTGCTGGACCTCGACGTCGAAGCCGCGCCGCTCCAGGACGTTCTTCCAGACGTAGGTGGAGGCGACGGCCTCCTCCCACGCGACGTGCCCGATGGTGACCTTCTTGCCCTTGCCGATGTCCGCCGCGTCGCCGACGGCCGTGGCGGGGGCGTCGCCCGCGCCGCCCACGGCTCCCAGCAGTCCGGCGGTGAGCGCCAGCGCGACCACGCCGACCCCCGCGACGACCGGTCGCGGCCGGTGCGACAGGACCCGCGCGAGGCCCGTCGTGCGCACGGCCGCGGCGGCTCGGCGGCCCAGCGGGGAGAGCTCCCGGCCCAGCGCGCCGGTCATCCGGTCCAGGTAGACGGCGAGGATCACGATGGACAGGCCCGCCTCGGCGCCCAGGCCGACGTCGAGCTGGCCGATGGCCTCGTTGACCGCGCCGCCGAGGCCGCCGGTGCCGACCATGCCGGCGATGGCCGCCATGGACAGGCCCAGCATGATGACCTGGTTGACGCCCGCCATGACGGTGGGGAGCGCCAGCGGCAGCTGGACGCGGAGCAGGGTGTTGCGCCGGGTGGTGCCGAAGGCCTCGGCCGCCTCGACCAGTTCGGGGTCGACCTGCCGGATGCCCAGTTCGGTCATCCGGACGGCGGGCGCGACGGCGAAGATCAGGGTGGCGACGATGCCCGCGGGGGCGCCGGTGCCGAAGAAGATGATGGCCGGGATCAGGTACACCATGGCCGGCAGCGTCTGCATGAAGTCCAGCACCGGGCGCACCGCGGCGCTCACCCGGTCCGAGCGCGCGGCCCAGATGCCGACCGGGACGCCCACGGCGAGGGCGATCACGGTGGCCACCAGCAGCAGGGCCAGGGTGGACATGGAGTCCGACCACAGGCCGAGCGCGTCGACGAAGAGGAAGCCGAGGAGGGACAGCAGGCCGGCGGACAGACCGCGCAGCCGCCAGGCGACCACCGAGAGGATGCCGGTCAGCAGCAGCGGCTCCGGCGCCTGGAGCACGGCGTCCAGGCCGTCGTAGGCGCCCTCGAAGACGGTCCTGCAGAAGTCGAAGAGCCAGGCCAGATGTGCGCGGAGCCATTCGACCCCGGTGTCGACCCACTCGCCGAAGGTGATGCGGGGCATCAGGCGGCCACCCCCTCGGGGCCGGTGGTATGCCGGTCGCAGGCGGCGGGCCTCCCGGCCGCGCCGCCGGTGCCGCCGGTGGAGGCGGTGCCGGCGGCGTCCACGGCGTCGAGGTCCACGTCGCCGATCACCGCGACCAGCTGCTCCTGCGACACCGTGCCGACCACGGCGCCCTCGTCGTCCACCACGGCGACGGGGTGCCGGAGCCCGGCGCACAGCGCGCACAGCTCGTCGAACGGCGTGTCGGGCGTCGCGGTCGGGCAGCCGCAGCCGGGCTCCTCACCGGGGGCCGAGGCGTCCATCACGGAGGCCGCGGTCAGCACCTTGGAGCGGTCGACGTCCCGGGTGAAGGAGGCGACGTACTCGTCCTCAGGGCGGACCAGGATGTCCTCGGCGGTGCCGATCTGCACGATCTCGCCGTCCCGCATGACGGCGATGCGGTCGCCGAGGCGCATCGCCTCGTTGAGGTCGTGGGTGATGAAGACGATGGTCTTGTGCAGCGTCTTCTGCAGCTCCAGCAGCTGGTCCTGCATCTCGCGGCGGATCAGCGGGTCCAGGGCGCTGAACGACTCGTCCATCAGCAGCAGGTCGGCGTCGGTGGCCAGCGCGCGGGCCAGTCCGACGCGCTGGCGCATGCCGCCGGAGAGCTCGTCGGGCCAGGACTTCTCCCAGCCCTCCAGCCCGCACAGGGCGAGCGCCGCGGCGGCGCGCTCCTCCCGTTCGGCGCGCGGGACGCCCTGGACCTCCAGTCCGTAGGCGGCGTTCTGCAGCACGGTGCGGTGGGGGAAGAGCGCGAAGTGCTGGAAGACCATGCTGATGCGCCGCGACCGCAGGGCGCGCAGCTCGGCGGCGGTGAGCGAGGCCAGGTCCTGGCCGTCGAAGCTGATGGTTCCGGCGGTCGGCTCGAGCAGCCCGTTGAGCATGCGCAGCAGCGTGGACTTGCCCGAGCCGGAGAGGCCCATGACCACGAAGATCTCGCCCGGCTCCACGGTGAAGGAGGCGTCGATGACGGCGGCCGTGACGCCGTCGGACCTCAGCTCTTCGCGATCGGCGCCTTTGCGCAGCCGCTCCACCGTCTGCCCGGGTCTACCGCCGAACACCTTGTACACGTGCTCGGCCCGCAATCTGGATGACACGTTCTGCCTCTCGTCCTTCCGTCCGACATCCGCGCCGTTGGCATATGCAACAGGCGCGGGCAGAAGCCGTGCCTGCCCGTGCCCACCGGGGACAAACACCCGCCCCGGCCGCCTTCACGGCACGCTCACATCCGTGTCCGGCCCGAGACGTGCCCGAACCACCGGTACGGCAAGATGACCAGACGTGACCGGACGACTGATGCTCCTCGACACCGCCTCCCTCTACTTCCGCGCCTACTTCGGCGTGCCCGAATCGGTGAAGGCGCCGGACGGCACGCCGGTGAACGCCGTGCGCGGCCTGCTCGACTTCATCGACCGCCTGGTCAGGGACCACCGCCCCGACGCCCTGGTGGCGTGCATGGACGCGGACTGGCGGCCGGCGTGGCGGGTGGAGCTGATCCCCTCCTACAAGGCCCACCGGGTGGCCGAGGAGCGCGCCGGGGGTCCCGACGCCGAGGAGGTCCCGGACACCCTCTCGCCGCAGGTCCCGGTGATCGAGGCGGTGCTGGACGCGCTGGGCATCGCCCGGGTCGGCGTCGCCGGCTACGAGGCGGACGACGTCATCGGCACCTTCACGGCCCGCGCCACGGGACCGGTGGACATCGTCACCGGCGACCGGGACCTCTTCCAGCTGGTCGACGACGCCCGCGGGGTGCGGGTGCTGTATCCGGTGAAGGGCGTCGGCAACCCGCAGATCATGGACGAGGCCGCGCTGCGCGAGAAGTACGGGGTGGACGGCGGCGGCTACGCCGACCTGGCCCTGCTGCGCGGCGACCCGAGCGACGGCCTGCCCGGCGTGCCGGGGGTCGGCGAGAAGACCGCCGCCAAGCTGCTGGAGAGGTTCGGCGACCTGGCCGGGATCATGGCCGCGGTGGACGACCCGGCCTCCGGCCTCACCCCGGCGCAGCGCCGTCGGCTGGACGAGGCCCGGGCGTACGTGGCGGTGGCCCCGAAGGTGGTGCGGGTCGCCCCGGACGTGCCGCTCCCCGAGGTCGGCACGGCCCTGCCCCGGGCGCCCCGCGACCCGGAGACGGTGCGGGCGCTGGCCGCGCGCTGGAACCTGGGCGGGTCGCTCCAGCGCCTCCTGGCGACCCTGGAGGGGGCGACGGACGGGGCGTGACGCGGCTCCGGGGGACGAAAACGCCGTCGACATGTGCCCGGGCAAGGTCACGACCGCCGATTCGGTGCTAGCTTAGGGGAGCCTAAGCTAACCAGCAGGGAGGCCGTCATGTCAGCGCGCCCGGTCCGCAAGAGTCCGCCGAAGCCGCACCTCGGGCGGGTGGTCCGCACGCAGCGGCTCACCCCGCACATGCAGCGGGTGGTCTTCGGCGGCGAGGGCCTGGCCGGCTTCGAGGCGGGAACCCGCACGGACCACTACGTGAAGCTGGTGTTCCCCGCCGAGGGCGTCGAGTACCCCGAGCCGTTCAGCATGGCCCGCGTCCGCGAGGAGTTCCCCCGCGAGCAGTGGCCGGTCACCCGCACCTACACGGTCCGCGCCTGGGACCCGGAGCTGCGCGAGCTGACCGTCGACTTCGTGGTCCACGGCGACGAGGGCCTGGCCGGCCCCTGGGCGCTGCGCGCGCGGCCCGGTGACACCCTGCTGATGCTGGGCCCGGGCGGCGCCTACGCCCCGGACCCGTCGGCGGACTGGCACCTGCTGGTGGGGGACGAGAGCGCCCTGCCGGCGATCTCCGCGGCCCTGGAGGCGCTGCCGGCGGGGGCCGAGGTGCGCGCCTTCGTCGAGGTCTCCGGTCCCGAGGACGAGCAGAAGATCGACACCGACGCGGAGGTCGTCTGGCTGCACCGCGGCGACGCCCCGGTGGGCTCCCTGCTGGTCGGGGCCGTCACGGCGATGGAGTGGCCCGGGGGCCGGGTGCACGCCTTCGTGCACGGCGAGGCCGCCTTCGTCCGGGACCTGCGCCGGATGCTGCGGCTGGAGCGCCAGGTACCCCGGGAGGACCTGTCGGTCTCCGGCTACTGGCGTCTGGGCCACACCGAGGACCGCTGGCAGGCGGCCAAGCCGGAGTGGAACGCCGCCGTCGAGGCCGAGCAGGAGGGCGCGGCCCCGGAGGCGGCCGGCGCGCCGGCCGCCTCCGGCCGGGTCCTCTCCCCGGCCGCGGCCTGACGGATCAGACCGGGTGCGGGCCCGACGGCCCGCACCGGACGCCCGCCGCACCGATGGCCCGCAGAAGCTCCGCACCGCCCTCCCCGCTGCCGCAGCGCGACGGGGTCGACCCGGTGCGCGTCCGCCTGCCCGCGGGCGGTCCCGGGGCGACCGTGGGCGAGCACCTGAGGGCACGGCTGGCGGCCGGGCCCGGGGTGATCGACGCGATGTTCGCCGCCGGGGCGATCGTCGGCGCGGACGGCCGTCCCGTGGACCCGCAGACCCCCTACCGGGCCGGACTGCACGTCTGGTTCCACCGCGAGCTGCCCGCCGAGGAGCCGGTGCCGTTCCCGGTGGAGGTCGTGTACCGGGACGAGCACATCGTGGTCGCCGACAAGCCGCACTTCCTGGCGACCACCCCGCGCGGCCGCCATGTGGCCGAGACGGCGCTGGCCCGGCTGCGGCGCGACCTCGGCATCCCCGCCCTGACCGCCGCGCACCGGCTGGACCGGCTCACCGCGGGCCTGGTCCTGTTCACCGTGCGGCCCGAGGAGCGGGGCGCGTACCAGACGCTCTTCCGGGACCGGCGGGTCGTCAAGGAGTACGAGGCGGTCGCCCCCCACGACCCCGCGCTGGAGCTGCCCCGGGTGGTGCGCAGCCGCCTGGTGAAGGAGCGGGGGTCGCTGACCGCGCGGGAGGTGGAGGGCGAGCCCAACGCCGTGAGCCGGGTGGAGCTGACCCGGCGGCGCGGAGGCCTCGGCCGGTACCGGCTGCTTCCGGAGACGGGGCAGACGCACCAGCTGCGCGTCCACCTGTGCGCGCTGGGCGTGCCCATCCTGTGGGACCCGCTGTACCCCGTGGTGGCCCCGCCCGCCGCCCCGGACGACTTCTCCCGGCCGCTGCAGCTGCTGGCCCGCGTGCTGCGCTTCACCGACCCGGTGACCGGGCGGAGGCACGAGTTCCGCAGCGGGCGCGAGCTGGAGGGCTTCCCCTCCTAGGCCCGCGCCCGGGTGGCGGTGCCCTGCTCCGCCGCTACCCCACCGAGGAGTAGGCGACCACGCCCCGCAGCAGCGCGTCGACGGCCCTGCGCGCCGTCCTCGGCACGGTGGATCCCTCGGCGGGGGCCGCCGCGGCGATCTGGCCGAGCACGTCGATGACCTGCTTGCACCAGCGCACGAAGTCGCCGGCCGGCATCTCCGCCTCCCGCAGCACCTCGTCGAGGCCCTTGTCGGAGGCCCACATGTAGGCCGCCCAGGCGAAGCCGAGGTCCGGCTGCCGCTGGCCCACGCCCTCGGTCTGCCGGATGCGGAAGTCCTCCTCCAGCGCGTCCAGCCGGCCCCAGATGCGGACCGTCTCGTCCAGGGCGGCCTTGGCCTTGCCGGAGGGCACCTTGGGCGCCAGGGCGTCGTCCCCGGACCGGGACTCGAAGACCAGCGCCGAGACGCAGGCCGCGAGCTCCGCCGGACTCAGCCCCTCCCAGACGCCGGCCCGCAGGCACTCGCTGGACAGCAGGTCCAGCTCGCCGTAGAGGCGGGCCAGCCGCTTGCCGTGCTCGGTGACCTCGTTGCCGCGCAGGTAGTCCAGCTCGGTCAGCAGGGCGACGATCCGGTCGAAGGTCCGGGCGATGGTGTTGGTCCGCCCCTCGATGCGCCGCTCCAGCTGCGAGGTGTCGCGCATCAGCCGCTGGTACCGCTCGGCCCACCGGGCGTGGTCCTCGCGGTCGTCGCAGCCGTGGCAGGGGTGGGCCCGCAGGGCGGTGCGCAGCCGCTTGATCTCCCGGTCGTCGGCGGCCTCGGCGCGGCGCTTGCGGTGCCGCTCGGGCGCGATGTGCCCGGCCTTGGTGCGCAGCGCGGACGCCAGGTCGCGGCGTGACTGCGGGGAGCGCGCGTTGAACGACCTGGGGATCCGCATCCGGTCCAGCGGCTCCACCGGCACCGGGAAGTCCATCTCGGCGAGGCGCTTGACCTGGCGCTCGGCGGTGAGCACCAGCGGCCGCGGCCCGTCGTGCCGGTCGAAGCCGCGGTGGCCGTCGGTCCGCCCGGCGGGCAGGCCCGGGTCGAGGACCAGGGCGAGCCCGGCGTACTTGCCGGTCGGCACGTGGATGATGTCGCCGGGCCTCAGCCGCTCCAGGGAGGCGGCGGCCTCGGCACGGCGCAGGTGGGCGCCCTGCCGGGCCAGCTCGTTCTCCCGGTCCTTGAGTTCGCGGCGCAGCCGGGCGTACTCGTCGAAGTCGCCCAGGTGGCAGGTCATGGCCTCCTTGTAGCCGGCCAGACCCTCCTCGTTCTTGCGCACCTGCCGGGAGATCCCGACCACCGACTTGTCGGCCTGGAACTGGGCGAACGAGGTCTCCAGCAGCTCGCGCGAGCGGTGCCGGCCGAACTGCTCGACCAGATTGACCGCCATGTTGTACGACGGCTTGAAGCTGGACCGCAGCGGATAGGTGCGGGTGCCCGCGAGACCGGCCAGGTGCTCGGGGTTCATCGCGCGCTGCCACAGCACCACGGCGTGGCCCTCGACGTCGATGCCGCGGCGGCCGGCCCGGCCGGTGAGCTGGGTGTACTCGCCGGGGGTGATGTCGGCGTGGGTCTCGCCGTTCCACTTGACCAGCTTCTCCAGCACCACCGAGCGGGCGGGCATGTTGATGCCCAGGGCCAGCGTCTCGGTGGCGAAGACCGCCTTGACCAGTCCGCGGACGAAGAGCTCCTCGACGACCTCCTTGAAGGTCGGCAGCATGCCGGCGTGGTGGGCGGCGATGCCGCGCTCCAGGCCCTCCAGCCACTCGTAGTAGCCGAGGACGTGCAGGTCCTCGGTGGGGATGGAGGCGGTGCGTTCCTCGACCAGTTCGCGCACCTTCTGGCGGGCGGCGTCGTCGTTGAGCCGGAGGCCTGCGTAGAGGCACTGCTGGACGGCGGCCTCGCAGCCGGCCCGGCTGAAGATGAAGGTGATCGCGGGGAGCAGGCCCTCGGCGTCGAGGCGCTCGATGACCTCGGCGCGGCTGGGCGTCCAGACCCGCGACCGCTGGCGGCGCTCCCGCTCCCGGTCGGCCTCGCGCATCATCTTGCCGCGGCGGCGCTCCTGGTAGGAGGGACGGCTGGCCTCCAGCCGGGCCATCCGGGTCAGGTCCGGGTTGACGGCCTTCCGGTGGCCCTCGGCCTCCTCGAACAGGTCGTACATCCGGCGCCCGGCCAGCACGTGCTGGAAGAGCGGCACGGGGCGGTGCTCGGAGACGATCACCTCGGTGTCGCCGCGGACGGTGTCCAGCCAGTCGCCGAACTCCTCGGCGTTGGAGACGGTCGCGGAGAGGGAGACCAGGGTGACGGACTCCGGGAGGTGGATGATCACTTCCTCCCAGACGGCGCCGCGGAACCGGTCGGAGAGGTAGTGCACCTCGTCCATCACCACGTAGCCCAGGCCGAGCAGGGTCTGCGAACCGGCGTAGAGCATGTTGCGCAGCACCTCGGTGGTCATCACGACCACCGGGGCGTCGGAGTTCACGCTGTTGTCACCGGTGAGCAGGCCGACCTTGTCGGCGCCGTAGCGGCGGCACAGGTCGGAGTACTTCTGGTTGGAGAGCGCCTTGATGGGCGTGGTGTAGAAGCATTTCTTGCCCTGGTTCAGGGCCAGGTGGACGGCGAACTCGCCGACGATCGTCTTGCCGGAGCCGGTGGGGGCGGCCACGAGCACGCCCTTGCCGCTCTCCAGGGCCTTGCACGCCTCTATCTGGAACGGATCCAGACCGAAGTCGTACATCTCGCGGAACGTGCCGAGCGCGGTGGCCTGCTCCGCGGCGCGCCTTCGGGCTGCCGCGTACCGCTCGGCGGGAGAGAGATCCTCTGTCATCGTACGTTCGAGCGTACCCGCCGCCGCCGACAACCGAACGATCTTTTGCGGGGCGCCGCCGTCAGCCGGCGCCCGCCACCCGCACCGCGCGGGGGACGCACTCCGCGGTGATCGGCAGCGGGCCGAGCCGCTCCCCGTCGGCGTAGGCGGTCAGGTCCTCCGCCGCCAGCTCGATCCGCGACGCGCGGTACGTGGTCACCACCGGGTGGTCGACGTGCGTGCCCCGGTAGACGCGCGGGAAGACCTTCAGCAGCGTGGCGCGGCCGCAGCCGCCGACCACGGTCACGTCGAGGAGGCCGTCCCGCATGTCCGCGCCGGGGCAGATCCGCATGCCGCCGCCGTAGGAGGTCCCGTTGCCGACGGCGACCAGGGTCGCCTCCACCTCGCGGGTCTCCCCGCCGTCCAGGGTGAGCCGGTACCGCAGGGGCCGGAACGCGGCGAGTTCCGCGACGATCGCCAGGTCGTACCGGAAGCGGCCGACCGGCAGTCCCATGCGGTTGCCCCGGTCGTTGACCCGCGAGTCGAATCCGGTGGCGACCACGGTGCCGAACCAGCGTCCGTCCACCCGGCCCAGGTCGACCTCGACGAGCCGGGACTCCTTCAGCGTGGCGGCGATCCGTCCCGCCGCGGCGGCCGGGTCGCGCAGCGGGAGGCCGAGCGCGCCCGCGAAGTCGTTGCCGGTGCCGACGGCGACCACCCCGAGGGGGGTGCCGGTGCCCGCCACGGCCTGGAGCGCCAGGTGGACCAGGCCGTCCCCGCCTACGGCGACCAGCGCGCCGGTGCCGTCCGCGACGGCCTGGCGGGCCCGGGACAGCGCGTCGTCCGCGTCGAGGCCGAGGACCGTGCGCACGGAGAAGCCGGCGGCCCGCAACGCCGACGCGGCCGGCTGCGCCGCGCGGGCGCCCCGGCCGCGTCCCGCGGTGGGGTTGACGAAGAGCGCTATCTCGCTGGTCACGGCGGCACCCTACGAGGCCGGCGCGCCGGAGGGGAGCCCGGTCAGGTCACGTCGTCGTAACCGTTGACCCGGCCGGGAAGTTCCGCCCGCCCGCCGCCGGCCTGCTCGGGGAGCACCGGCGCGACCGCGACCGGCTCGGTCCCCTCGATCGGCTCGGGCGTCAGATCCAGCTCGGACGCCTCGTCGTCGGAGGGCCCCGCCTCGTCGCGCAGCCGCCTGCGGCGGTCGTTGAGCAGCGAGAAGCCCACGGCCGCGAAGTAGAGCAGCCAGATCGGCGCGGCCAGGGCGAGCATGGTCAACGGGTCCGTGCTCGGCGTCGCGAAGGCGGAGAACAGGGTGATGCCCAGGATCATCCCGCGCCACCATCCGAGCATCCGCCGGCCGGTGATCACGTCGCTCATGTTGAGCATGACCAGCAGCAGCGGCAGTTCGAAGGAGAGACCGAAGATGATCACCATGCGGGTGACCAGGTCCAGCAGGTCGTCCAGCGGAAGCAGGTTGTCCACGCCGAACGGGGTGAACTCGATCAGCACCTTCGCGGAGGTCGGCAGGACCATGTACGCGAAGTAGCCGCCGGCCAGGAAGAGGGGGAAGCCCACGCCGACGAAGGCGTACGCGTACTTCTTCTCGCTCTTGTGCAGACCGGGGGCGATGAAACCCCAGAGCTGGTAGAGCCAGATCGGCGAGGCGAGAACCACACCGGCCATCAAGGACACCTTGAGCGCCAGGGTGAACGGCGTGATCAGACCGTTGATGGTGATTCGCGCGCACGGGTCGGCGCCCTCGGCCTGCTTCGCAAGTTCGGCGAAGCTCATCGTGCAGCCCACCGAGTCCAGAACCGGCTCGGTGAAGAAGTTGATGATGTCGTTGTAGAAGAAGGCGGCGCCCACCGTGACCACGACGATGGCGATGACGGCCTTCATCAGCCGGGTGCGCAGCTCGCGCAAGTGGTCCGCAAGGGGCATCCGCCCCTCCGGATCACTCTCCTTCTTGCGGGCAGACTTGAGCAACCCACATCCTCATCTCGTGCGGCAGACCGGAGGAGAGTCCGGCCCGGACGTCAGCGCTTGGTCGTGTCGGTGGGCTCGCTCACCGGGCGCGAGCTGGTCACGTCACCGGGGGCGGCCTGGATGACACGCGGCGCGGGCTCGTCGGAGGCGGGCGGACCGGCGGGGGCCGCCTCGTCCTTCTTGCCCTCCTCCTTCATCGCCTTGGCCTCGCTCTTGAGGATGCGGGCGGACTTGCCGAGGGACCGAGCCATGTCGGGAAGCTTCTTGGCGCCGAACAGCAGCAGGATGACGACGAGGATCAGAATGATCTCGGTAGGTCCGAGCCGTCCCATAAGTCTTTACCTTCTCACCGAGGCCACTGGGGGTGTTGTGCTGCCGGGGGCGGACAGCGGTCCGGCCTCCGTCAGCGATCGTAACGGCCGGGAATGAACGATGGGCATCCCCCGGACGTACTCCCGGTCACACGAGCCGATGCCTCGTTTCCGGCCCGCGAGCAAGCAGCGTACCTGCCGCCGCCCCCGCTCGAACAGGGTCGGGCGTCCTGCCGGCCCTGCGCCCGGGGCCGTCCCGCGCTCACCGGATCGGGTCTTCGCGCAGGTGAGAGCCTCACAGGCGGCCGGCGGCCCGCGCCGTCCGCTCCGCGGCCTGTTCGAGGTCCGCGGCGGCGGTGCCGATCCGCCGGGCCGACTCCTCCACCTGCGTCCCCAGCCGCCGCACCTCGAGGAACACCCGCACGGCGAGCACACCGAGCACGGTGAGCCCCAGGAAACCGAGGGCGACGGCGAGCATCGCCCAGAACATCGCGCCGGACATGGGGCGAGCCTACGCGCCGGCCGGTGCGGCGCCCGCACCGGCGGTGTCCGCCGGGGCGGCGGAGCCGGTGGCGGCCCCGGTGCCGAACAGGCCGTCGCCGTCCTCCCCGTAGGCGGCCAGGGCCTCGCGGGCGGCACGCCGGGCGCTCTCGGCGAGCTCCACCGGGGCGACGATCCGGCCGTCGGGGCCCAGCCGCAGCGCCAGGCGGCGCAGCGACTCCGGGGCGGGGGTGCGGATGGTGATCCGCAGCCCGCCGTCGGGGAGCTCCTCGGCGCCCTCGTGCGGGTAGTACTCGGCGACCCAGCGGCCGGCCGGCCCGACCTCGACCACGACCTCCGGGTCGTCGGCGGAGGGCTGGACCAGTCCGGCGGACAGGTCGCGCGGCTCGATCCGGGGCGGCTCGGAGGGCTCGTCGAGGATGCGGATCTCGGCGACCCGGTCCAGGCGGAAGGTGCGGCGCGCCTCGGAGCGGCGGCACCAGGCCTCGACGTAGGTGTGGCCGACGCTGACCAGGCGGATCGGGTCGATCTCCCGCTCGGTGACCTCGTCGCGGGCCGGGGACCAGTAGCGGATCCACAGCCGGCGGCCCTCGGAGATCGCCCGGTCGACGTCGGCGAAGACGCCGCCCTCGGACTCGAAGGTCACCGACAGGCGGGAGCTGGCCTCGGCGGTCTCGCCCGCGGCGGTCTCCACCTTGGCGGTGGCGCGCAGCAGCGCCTGCCGGTCGCCCTCGCGCAGGCCGGGCAGGGTGGCCACGGCACGGGCGGCGACCAGCAGCGCGGTGGCCTCGTCGGAGGCCAGGCGCAGCGGCTGGGCGGCCTCGGCGGCCAGCGCGGCCGGGTTGTGCCACCAGATGTGCTCGCCGTCGGTGTCGATGTCCAGCAGGTCGCCGCCGCGGAAGCTGGTGCCGCACATGGGCAGCAGTTCGAGGTCGGCGATCAGCTCGTCCCCGGTGACGCCGAAGGCGCGGGCCACGTCGGCGACCCGGGCGCCGGGGCGCTCGCGGAGGTAGGTGACCAGGGAGAGCATCCGCCGGGTCTGGTCGATGGCGTTGGCGGGACGGGTGCCCCGGCTGGTCGTCATGCTGGCGTTCCCCTCATCGATGCAGTTCCCACAAAGGGAGCCCCTCAGCCCTTGGCCACGGCGCGCAGCCGGTCGATCACGTCGGCCCGCAGTTCGGCCGGCTCCACCACCACCACGTCGGGCCCGAACTCGACGAGCAGGGCGTCGAGGCCGTGGCCGTACGGGATCTCCACCTCGTCCCAGCCGTCGCCGAGCGGCCGGACGGCGGTGGCGCGGGCGCGCAGCGGGTAGCCGCAGCCGGTGCGCAGCCGGACCAGCGCGGAACGCTCGGCGCTCTCGCCGGCCCAGCGGGCCACCGTCTCGCGGACCCGGACCACGTCGGGGACCTCGGCGGTGAAGGCGCCGGTGCGGGTGCGGACCTTGCCGGTGATCCGGGAGAGCCGGAAGACCCGCTCGGCGCCGCGGTCGCGGTCCCAGCCGGCCAGGTACCAGTGACCGCGCCAGCACTCCAGTGCCCAGGGTTCCACCTGGCGGGGCTCGGGGGCGGCGGCGGTGGCCTTGCGGTAGTCGAAGACGACCGGGCGGCGGTCGCGGCAGGCCAGCATCAGCGGCTCGAAGGCGGCTTCGTGGACGGGGATGCGCGGCTCGAGCGCGCCGTTGGTCGCGTACGGGTCGACGTCCTCGGGCAGTCCGGCGGCGCGCAGCTTCTGCAGGGCGCCGCTGGCCGCCCCGGCCAGCCGGGCCTGCTGCCAGACGCTGGCGGCCAGGCCCAGTGCGGCGGCCTCCTCGGCGTCCAGGGTGATCGGCGGGAGCTGGTTGGAGCCGTGGCGGGCCAGGTAGCCGACCTCGCCGTCGAGGTTCTCGACGGTCTCGATGACCAGTCCGAGCTCCCGCAGGTCGTCCTTGTCCCGCTCGAACATGCGGTTGAACGACTCGTCGGTGGTGGCCTCCATGTAGGCCTCCAGGGATGCGCGCAGCTCGCGCTTGCTGAGCGGCCGCCGGGTGCCCAGCAGGCACAGTGCCAGGTTCATCAGCCGCTCTGCCTTGGCAATCGCCACGACGCCCTACGCCCTCTCCCTCGTCACTTCCGACGGACGACCGTACCGCTCCGAGGCCCCGGGGGGAAAGCCGAGGGTCCGTGCCCCGGCCGGGGCACGGACCCTGGGAGCCCGTCGTGATCGTTCTTGACCGCGTGCCGGCCGCTCGCGGGCCGGCCCGGGGTCAGACCGAGACCAGGTCGCAGACGAAGATCAGCGTCTCGCCGGGGCCGATGGCGCGGCCCGCGCCGCGGTCGCCGTACGCCAGGTGCGGCGGGATGGTCAGCTGGCGGCGGCCGCCGACCTTCATGCCCTGCACGCCCTGGTCCCAGCCGCTGATGACCTGCCCGACGCCGAGCTGGAAGCGCAGCGGGGTGCCGCGGTTGAACGACGAGTCGAACTCCTCGCCGGTCGAGAAGGCCACGCCGACGTAGTGGACGGAGACGATGTCGCCGGCCTTGGCCACCTCGCCGTCGCCCTCCCAGATGTCCTTGATCTCGAGGTCCGCCGGCGGCTCGCCGCCCGGGAAGTCGATCTCCGGCTTGTCGTTGCTCACGAATCTGTCTCCTGCTGATGGACGAAAAGATGCAACGGGATCAGTCTCCCATCCCGGGCGTCACATCTTCGCCAGCAGGTCCACCGTGAAGACGAGCGTCGAGTCCTTCTTGATCGGGCTGCCCTGCGGGGGGTTGTCGCCGTAGCCGAGCTTCGGCGGGATCACGATCAGGACCCGGCTGCCGACCTTCTTGCCCGCCAGGCCCTGCGACCAGCCGGGGACGACCTGCTGCAGCGAGAACGAGGTCAGCTGGCCGCGGCCGTAGGTGGAGTCGAACTCCTTGCCGTCCGCCCAGAGCACGCCCTTGTACTGCACCAGCACGGTGCTGTCCTTCTCCACCGTGGGCCCGTCCCCCTCGAGGACGTACTCGGAGACGAGGTCCTTCGGGGGCGCGGTCCTGGGGATCTCGAGCGAAGGGGCCTTGCCGTCGGTGTTGGTGCCGACCTCGGGCAGCGTGGAGTCCTGGGGGACCGCCTTCCCCTCGGCGGAGCTGCGGGCGTTGAAGGTGTTCTCGATGTCGATCACGAACACCAGGGTGTCGTCGCCCTTGATTCCGGCCTGCGCGTTGCCCTGCTCGCCGTAGCCCCAGGTGGGCGGGACCGCCATCATCACGCGGCTGCCGGCCTTCTTGCCGGACAGCCCGTAGCGCCAGCCGTCGATGATGCTGCCCTGGGCGAGCTGGATGACGATCGGCGTCCCGCGGTCGAAGGAGTTGTCGAAGACCTTGGCGTTCGCCCAGTTCTGGCCGAGGTACTGCGCCTGGATGAAGTCGTTCTCGGCGACCGTGCGGCCGTTCCCGGCGATCACGGTGCGCACCGCGAGGTCCTTCGAGGGGGTGCCGGACCCCTTGGCCACCGTCGGCTTCTGCCCGAACTCCTTGCCCGCGGTGATCTCGGGCAGCGGACCGTCCACGATCTTCGGCGGCGGGGCCGCGCTGGGCGACTGCGGCGACGGGCTGGCCGTGGCGTCCGCCTCCTTGTCCGGCGAGTCGGAGCCGCAGGCGGAGAGGGTGGCCAGTCCGGCGGGAACGGCCAGAAGGAGTGAGCGTCGGCGCACGATGAGGGCCTCTATCGGTCGATCTTCGAGTGGGCGTCCCGCGCCACTCTACGGCTTTCCCGCCCCGCCGCCCCCGTACGGACGCGGCGGGGGTCCGGATCGGCTCCGGGCCCCCGCACGCGCCGCGCTGTCGTCCTTCCCGGGCCGGCTACATGCCGGCGATGAGCTTCTCCACCCGGTCGTCGACCGAGCGGAACGGGTCCTTGCACAGGACCGTGCGCTGCGCCTGGTCGTTGAGCTTCAGGTGGACCCAGTCCACCGTGAAGTCGCGGCGCTGCTCCTGCGCCCGCTTGATGAAGTCTCCGCGCAGCCGGGCCCGCGTGGTCTGCGGCGGCACCGACTTGCCCTCGAAGATCTTGACGTCGTTGCAGATCCGCTTGGCCTGGCCGTTGCGCTCCAGCAGGTAGTAGAGGCCGCGGCGGCGGTGGATGTCGTGGTAGGCGAGGTCTATCTGGGCGACCCGCGGGTTCGACATGGTCATGTTGTGCTTGGCGCGGTAGCGCTCCAGCAGCTTGTACTTGATCACCCAGTCGATCTCGGTGCCGACCTTGTCGAGGTCCTCCGTCTCGATCGCGTCCAGGGTGCGGCCCCACAGCTCGAGGACCTGCTCGACGACGCCGGTGCGGATGCCCCGCCGGTCGACGAACTCGCAGGCCTTCTCGTAGTACTCGCGCTGCACCTCCAGCGCCGACGCCTCCCGGCCGCTGGCCAGGCGCACCTTGCGGCGCCCGGTGATGTCGTGGCTGACCTCGCGGATGGCCCGGATGGGGTTCTCCAGGGTGAGGTCGCGCATCACCGTGCCGGCCTCGATCATGCGCAGCACCAGGTCGGTGGCCCCGACCTTGAGCAGCATGGTCGTCTCCGACATGTTGGAGTCGCCGACGATCACGTGCAGCCGGCGGTAGCGCTCGGCGTCGGCGTGCGGCTCGTCGCGGGTGTTGATGATGGGCCTCGAGCGGGTGGTCGCCGAGGAGACGCCCTCCCAGATGTGCTCGGCCCGCTGGCTGACGCAGTACACCGCGCCGCGCGGGGTCTGGAGGACCTTGCCCGCCCCGCACAGCAGCTGCCGGGTGACGAGGAACGGGATCAGGATGTCCGCCAGCCGGGAGAACTCTCCGTGCCGGGCCACCAGGTAGTTCTCGTGGCAGCCGTACGAGTTCCCCGCCGAGTCGGTGTTGTTCTTGAAGAGATAGACGTCGCCCGCGATTCCCTCCTCGTGCAGGCGGCGTTCCGCGTCGACGAGAAGTCCTTCGAGAATGCGCTCGCCGGCCTTGTCGTGGGTGACGAGCTCCGTCACGTTGTCGCATTCCGGTGTCGCGTATTCCGGATGCGAACCCACGTCGAGATAGAGGCGGGCGCCGTTTCGCAGAAACACGTTGCTGCTGCGGCCCCATGACACGACACGCCGGAAGAGGTACCGCGCCACCTCGTCAGGCGACAGACGGCGCTGTCCCCTGAACGTGCACGTGACGCCGTACTCGTTCTCCAGCCCGAAAATGCGGCGGTCCATGTCTGAACATTACGCCCGATCACCCGAGCTGAAACGGGGTTCGACGGCCCGATTCGGATCATTTTCCGATCCGGTGGCGACCGTCCCGGGTTTTCCGGGCCCGGCCAGGACCCTCCGGAAGGCGAACAGCACGAGCAGCGACACGGTTCCGGCGGCGGCCGGGGCGGCGAAACCGGCGCGGGTCCCGAACAGTTCGAGGACCGGCCCGGTGACGCCGGTGCCGACCGACTGGCCGACGGTGAAGGTGGTCACCAGCCAGGAGAACGCCTCGGTGACCGTGCCGCGCGGGGCGTGCCGGTCCACCAGGACGAAGGCGCAGGCGATGGTGGGCGCCAGGAAGACGCCCGCCAGCGCGGCCAGCAGGGTCATCGGCGCGGGGCCGGGCATGGCGACCAGGGGGACGTAGCCGGCCGTCAGCAGCGCGACCAGCACCGCCAGGCGCCGCTCGGGCGGTCCGGACCATTCGCGGGCCCCGTAGACCCCGCCGCCGACCAGGGCGCCGAAACCGAGGGCGGCGAGCAGGGCGGCGTACACGGAGTCCCCGCCGCCGGTGCCGTCGGCGTAGGCGGTCGCGGCGACGGTGATGGAGCCGAGGGCTATGCCGACGAAGAACAGCGCGCCCAGCAGGACCAGCAGCCCGCCGGAGCGCAGCGCGCCCAGCCAGTGCGCCTCGCGGGGCGCGGACCGCCAGGCCTTCGAGGGCGGCGAGACGACGACGGACAGGGCGCCGAGCACCCCGATCGCGTTGAGCGCGATCAGGGCCGCCATCGGCGACCAGACGGCGACGAAGAGCGAGACCAGCAGCGGGCCGACCGTGAACATGACCTCCTGGGCCACCGCGTCCATGGCGTAGGCGGTGTGGATCTGGTCGTCGCGGCGCAGCACGGAGGGCCACAGGGCGCGCAGCCCGCCCTCCAGCGGCGGGGTGAACAGGCCCGCGGCGGCCGTGGCCAGGTAGGCCAGGGGCAGCGGGTCGATGCCGGTGAAGGCGAAGACGGCCATGGCGGCCGCGGCGAGCACGGCGGCGGGCAGCTGCACCCGCGGCTGGCCGTGCAGGTCGACCAGCCGGCCCAGCACGGGCTGGCCCACGGCGTTGGCGACGCCGTACACGGCGGCGAGCACGCCCGCCAGGGTGTACGAGCCGCCCTCGGATCTGACGAACAGCACGATGGCGATGGCCGAGGTGGCGTTGGGCAGCCGGCCCACCAGCGTCCCCGCCAGGAGGCGCGCGGCATGCCGGGCCTTGAGGATCTCCAGGTACCGCGAAAACATGCAGCGCTCCTCCGTTTTACGTATAACGTGAGCGTCATACGTAGCATGTCCACTGATCCTCGGTCCAGACGGAGAGCGCGCCGACGATGCCCCCACCAGGCAAGACCCGCCCGACCAGCCGGGACGTGGCCCGCGAGGCCGGCGTCTCCCAGGCCTCCGTCTCCCTCGTCATGGGCGGCAAGTGGCAGGGCCGGATCTCCGCGCCCACCGCGGAGCGGGTCCGGGAGGCCGCGCGCAGCCTGGGCTACCGCCCCAACCTGGCGGCCCGGAACCTCCGCACCGGCCGCACCCGGACGGTGCTGCTGGTGGTTCCCTCGCTGACCACGCACTTCTTCGCCGGCGTGCACACCGGCGCGGCGCGGGTGGCCGCGGCGCACGGCTTCTCGATCGTGCTCTACCCCTCCCCGGCCGGCGTCGGCCCGGCGCGCGACCCGTTCGCCTCGGCGCCGGCCGCGCTGGACGGCGTGCTGGCCTCGTCGATGGCGGCCCAGGCGCTGACCGTGCTGCGCGGCGACCGCCTCCCCCTGGTGATGCTCGACAGCGAGCCCCACACCTCGCCGGGCGCCGCCACCGTCAACCTGGACATCGCCGACGGCGTCCGCCGGGTCGCCGGCCACCTGCTCGGCCTGGGCCACCGCCGGTTCCTCCACCTGCGGGCCGACGTGCCCTCGTGGACCTTCGGACAGCGCGCCCGGGCGCTGGAGGCCCGGCTGGCGGAGGCGCGGGACGCCACGCTGGCCACGGCCGTCTCCCCGATGACCGCGGAGGGGGGCCGCGCCGCCGTGGAGGCGGCGCTGACCGCGCCGGGGCCCCGCCCGACCGCGGTGGTCTGCGACGACGACCTGCTCGCCGTGGGCGCCTACAAGGCGGCCCGCCGGCTGGGGCTGCGGATCCCCCGGGACCTGTCGGTGACCGGGGTCGACGACCAGGTCCTCGCGGTGGCGCTGGAGCCGGAGCTCACCACCGTCCGCCTGGACGCGGAACTGACCGGCGAGCGCGGCATGGAGGCCCTGCTGTCGGTGATCGACGGCCGCGCCCCGGTCACCCACGACATCCCGGTCGACCTGGTCGTCCGGGGCTCCACCGCTCCCCCGCCCCCGCCCCTCGCCGCCGCCCCCTGACCGCCGGGCCGGGCCCCGCCGGCCGGGCCCGGACACGACGGTGCCGCGTGCGCACGGCGAACCGTGCGCACGCGGCACAGGTGCGAAGCCCTCCGCGGCTCCCGGCGGCCCCGGTCCCCGGACCGACGGCCCTCGGACCGCCGGCCGCCGGAGGAGGCCGTCAGCTGTCGGAGGAGGCCGTCAGCTGTCGGAGGAGGGCGAGGAGTCCTCCGGGCCCTCCGCCTTCCCGGCGTCGGAGACCGTGGCGCCGCCCTCGTCGCCCGCCGTCAGCAGGCGCTCCAGGCGCGGTCCGGTGATCCGGCGGAACTTCCGCCGCTGGGGCCGGGTGCGGTCCAGCACGGCCACCTCCAGGCGCTCCGCGGGGATCTCCCGCTCGGTGCCGCTGGTGTCGCGGGAGAGCGCCTGCACGGCCAGCTTGAGCGCCTCGGCGAGGGTCATGCCCTCCCGGTGGCGCTGGTCCAGGTAGGAGCTGATCTGCTCGGCGTTGCCGCCGACCGCGACCGAGCCGTGCTCGTCGACGATGGAGCCGTCGTGCGGCAGCCGGTAGATCTGGTCGCCCTCGGGGGTCTCGCCGACCTCGGCCACCACCAGCTCGACCTCGTAGGGCTTCTCCCCCGCGCTGGAGAAGATGGTGCCCAGCGTCTGCGCGTACACGTTGGCCAGGCCGCGCGCGGTCACGTCGCCCCGGTCGTAGGTGTAGCCGCGCAGGTCCGCGTAGCGGACGCCGCCGATGCGCAGGTTCTCGTACTCGTTGTACTTGCCCGCCGCGGCGAAGCCGATGCGGTCGTAGATCTCGCTGAACTTGTGCAGTGCGCGGGACGGGTTCTCACCGACGAAGACGATGCCGTCGGCGTACTGCAGCACGACCAGACTGCGGCCGCGCGCGATGCCCTTGCGGGCGTATTCCGCCCGGTCCGCCATCGCCTGCTGGGGTGAGACATAGAACGGCGTCGACACCGGTTATCCGTCCCTTTCCGTCAAAGGTTCCGTAGAAGTCACAGGGATCGTCCTCGAGGGTCCGCGAAGTCGCGACGCGCCGTCAGAGCAGCGCGGCGCGCGGGCCGTCGGGCTCCTGGAGCCGGCGGTCGAGGACCGAACGGGCGATCCCCGAGGACTCCTCGTCCGTCAGCCTGCGGAACCCGTCCTCGGTGATCACGGTGACGATCGGGAAGATCCGGCGGGCCATGTCCGGGCCGCCCGTCGCCGAGTCGTCGTCGGCCGCGTCGTACAGGGCCTGGACGACCAGCGTGGTGGCCTGCTCCTCCGTCAGGTCGTCGCGGTAGAGCTTCTTCATCGAGCCGCGCGCGAACAGCGAGCCGGAGCCCGTGGCCGCGAAACCCTGCTGTTCGTCGGAACGGCCGCCCGTGACGTCGTAGGAGAAGATCCGGCCCTTGCGGCGGTCGAGGTCGTACCCCGCGAACAGCGGCACCACGGCCAGGCCCTGCATGGCCATGCCGAGGTTCGACCGGATCATCGTCGACAGCCGGTTGGCCTTGCCCTCGAGGGAGAGCTGGGCGCCCTCGACCTTCTCGAAGTGTTCCAGCTCGAGCTGGAACAGCTTCACCATCTCCACGGCCAGACCGGCGGTGCCCGCGATGCCCACCGCGGAGTACTCGTCGGCCGGGAACACCTTCTCGATGTCGCGCTGGGCGATCACGTTGCCCATGGTGGCCCGCCGGTCACCGGCCAGGACCACACCGCCCGGGAACGTCACCGCCACGATGGTGGTGCCGTGCGGGGCCTCGACGACGCCCTGGGTGGGCGGCAGCTGCCGGTTCCCGGGCAGCATCTGCGGCTGGTGGCCGGCCAGGAAATCCATGAACGAGGAGGACCCGGGGGTCAGGAAGGCGGCCGGCAGTCGCCCGGTGTCACGAGTGTTGGCTTCCACGCATTTCCTTCCGAAGAACACGGCTTCCGCACGATGCGGATGAAGCAAGCTGAAGCACAGTTACGGCAGGGACCCTACCCGCACCCCGGCGATGATCCACCTCGGTGTGCCGAAGCACGGGGGCTGCCCGCGAGCAGCCCCCGTGCCCGGCTCTGTGCCTTGGCTTCGAAGGCGCTCAGGCCTTACTGGCCGCCCTTCTGAACGAACGACCGCACGAATTCCTCGGCGTTGGACTCGAGCACGTCGTCGATCTCGTCCAGCACGGAGTCGACGTCGTCGCTCAGCGCCTCCTGCCGTTCCTTCAGGTCCTCGCTCGCCTGCGCGTCCTGCGCCTGCTCGTCGACCTCCTCGGTCGACCGCGTGGCCTTCTGCTGTCCGCCGCCGGTGTCCTTGGTCGCCATAACCCTCACCCCGCTCGGTTCGACGTTCTTGATCAGACCCTACAAGCAGGGCCCGACATCGACCCCACAGTTCCCTCACACGGAGAAACCATCCCGATGATTCCCCTTCGGAACCAATCCCACCCCGATCGCCGGGCGGAAGATCGATCAGTTGTTGCCGCTCAGCACCTTGACCAGCTCCTCCGCCGTCCGGCACCGGTCGAGCAGCTCCTTGACGTGCGCCCGGGTGCCGCGCAGCGGCTCCAGCGTGGGCACCCGCTGCAGGGAGTCACGGCCGGGCAGGTCGAAGATCACCGAGTCCCAGGAGGCCGCGGCCACGTCGTCCGCGTACTGCTCGAGGCACCGGCCCCGGAAGTAGGCCCGGGTGTCCTCAGGAGGCTGCGTGACGGCCCTGAGCACCTCCTCCTCGCCGAGCAGCCGCTTCATCCGCCCGCGGGCCGCCAGACGGTTGTAGAGGCCCTTGTCGGGCCGCACGTCGGCGTACTGCAGGTCGACCAGGTGGAGCCGGGGGGCGTCCCAGTCCAGGGTGTCCCGGCGGCGGTAGCCCTCCATGAGCTCCCGCTTGGCCACCCAGTCCAGCTCGCCGGCCAGGCTCATCGGGTCGTTCTCCAGACGGCTCAGGACGTCCTCCCAGCGGGAGAGCACGTCCTTGGTCTGGTCGTCGGCGTCGGCCCCGTAGCGCTCCTCCACGTACTTGCGGGCCAGCTCGTAGTACTCCATCTGGAGCTGCACCGCGGTGAGCTTGCGGCCGCTGCGCAGGACGACCAGGCGCCGGAGCGTCGGGTCGTGCGACACCTGGTGCAGCGTGCGCACGGGCTGGTCCACGGCCAGGTCGACGGCGATGAAGCCGTCCTCGATCATGGAGAGGACCAGGGAGGTGGTGCCGAGCTTGAGGTAGGTGGAGATCTCCGAGAGGTTGGCGTCGCCGATGATCACGTGCAGGCGGCGGTACTTCTCCGCGTCCGCGTGCGGCTCGTCGCGGGTGTTGATGATGGGCCGCTTCAGCGTCGTCTCGAGGCCCACCTCGACCTCGAAGTAGTCGGCCCGCTGGCTCAGCTGGAAGCCGTGCTCGTTGCCGTCCTGGCCGATGCCGACCCGGCCGGCGCCCGTGAAGACCTGGCGGGAGACGAAGAAGGGCGTCAGGTGGCGCACGATGTCCGAGAAGGCGGTCTCCCGCTTCATCAGGTAGTTCTCGTGCGTCCCGTAGGAGGCGCCCTTGTTGTCGGTGTTGTTCTTGTAGAGGTGGATGGGCTGCGCGCCGGGCAGCTGGGCCGCCCGCTCGGCGGCCTCGGCCATGATCCGCTCGCCCGCCTTGTCCCACAGCACCGCGTCCCGCGGGTTGGTGACCTCGGGGGCGCTGTACTCGGGATGTGCGTGGTCCACGTAGAGACGGGCGCCGTTGGTCAGGATCACGTTGGCGAGGCCGATGTCCTCGTCCGTGAGCTGGCTGGAGTCGGCGACCTCCCGCGCCAGGTCGAAGCCGCGCGCGTCCCGCAGCGGGTTCTCCTCCTCGAAGTCCCAGCGGGCCCGCCGGGCCCGGTGCATCGCCGCCGCGTAGGCGTTGACGATCTGGGACGAGGTGAGCATGGCATTGGCGTTGGGGTGACCGGGGACGGAGATCCCGTACTCCGTCTCGATGCCCATCACTCGCCGTACGGTCATGCGGCCCTCCTTGCCCGGCGGCGCCCTCGGTCGGGGGCGGCCCTCACGTACCACCCGTGCTCCGGCGCAGGTGCGGTGCCCTTCCCGGTCTGCCCGCGGCGGCAAAGCGGTGGTACCGAAGAGCCTAGAACGCCTTTGCGCCGGCGGGGAGATCATTCGTCTCTTTGTCCCTCCCGCGGCGCCCTGCCGGCCTTCCGGGCGGAGCGGGAGAGCAGGCGGCCGCGGACGCCCCGAAGGACACCCGCGGCCGCCCCCTTCTCGTTACAGGTACTGGCCGGTGTTGGCCACCGTGTCGATGGACCGTCCGGTGTCCGAACCCTGCTTTCCGGTGATCAGCGTGCGGATGTACACGATCCGCTCGCCCTTCTTGCCGGAGATCCGGGCCCAGTCGTCCGGGTTGGTCGTGTTGGGCAGGTCCTCGTTCTCCTTGAACTCGTCCACGCACGCCTGGAGGAGGTGGGAGACCCTCAAGCCCTTCTGGTCCTTGTCCAGGAAGTCCTTGATCGCCATCTTCTTGGCGCGGCCCACGATGTTCTCGATCATGGCGCCGGAGTTGAAGTCCTTGAAGTACAGGACCTCCTTGTCGCCGTTGGCGTAGGTGACCTCCAGGAAGCGGTTCTCCTCTGACTCCGCGTACATGTGCTCGACCGCGGACTGGATCATGGCCTGGACGGTGGCGGACTTGTCGCCGCCGTGCTCGGCCATGTCGTCCCCGTGGAGCGGCAGACGCTCGGTGAGGTACTTCCCGAAGATGTCCTTGGCCGCCTCGGCGTCCGGACGCTCGATCTTGATCTTCACGTCGAGCCGGCCCGGCCGCAGGATCGCCGGGTCGATCATGTCCTCGCGGTTGGAGGCGCCGATCACGACCACGTTCTGCAGCCCCTCGACGCCGTCGATCTCGGCGAGGAGCTGGGGGACGATGGTGTTCTCGACGTCCGAGCTGACGCCCGAGCCGCGGGTGCGGAAGAGGGACTCCATCTCGTCGAAGAAGACGATGACGGGCGTGCCCTCGCTGGCCTTCTCACGGGCCCGCTGGAAGACCAGGCGGATCTGCCGCTCGGTCTCGCCGACGTACTTGTTCAGGAGCTCGGGGCCCTTGATGTTGAGGAAGAAGCTCTTCCCCGCGGCCTGACCGGTGACCTCGGCGACCTTCTTGGCCAGCGAGTTCGCCACGGCCTTGGCGATGAGCGTCTTGCCGCATCCGGGCGGGCCGTAGAGCAGGACGCCCTTGGGCGGGCGCAGCTCGTGCTCCTTGAAGAGGTCCGGGTAGAGGTACGGGAGCTCGACCGCGTCCCGGATGGCCTCGATCTGGCCGCCGAGACCGCCGATCTGGTCGTACCCGATGTCGGGCACCTCTTCGAGGACCAGCTCCTCGACCTCGCTCTTGGGCACGACCTCGTAGACGTAGCCGGAGCGGGGTTCGAGCAGCAGGGCGTCGCCGGCCCGGATGGTGACGTCGAGCAGGGGTTCGGCGAGCCGGACCACCTTCTCCTCGTCGGTGTGCCCGATCACCAGGGCGCGCTCGCCGTCCTCGAGGATCTCCTTGAGGGTGACGATCTCGCCGACGCGCTCGAACTCCATGGCGGCGACCACGTTGAGCGCCTCGTTGAGCATCACCTCCTGGCCGCGCCGGAGCTCGTCGAGGTCGATGGTGGGGCTGACGTTCACCCGGAGCTTGCGGCCGCCGGTGAAGATGTCGGCCGTGCCGTCCTCGTTCGCCGCGAGGAACACGCCGAACCCGGCCGGCGGCTGGGCGAGCCGGTCGACCTCCTCCTTCAGGGCCACGATCTGGTCGCGGGCCTCCCGGAGAGTGCCGGCGAGCCGCTCGTTCTGCGCGGACACGCCGGCCAGATTGGTCTGCAGCTCGACGATCCGCTCTTCGAGAAGTCTCGTGTGCCGCGGAGAGTCGGCGAGCTTGCGTCGCAGGACGGCGATCTCCTGCTCAAGGTAGGCGATCTGCCCGGCCGGGTCCTCGGACCCTCGACCCGGGCGGATGCCGCGGTTCATGTCGTCGTCGTGGGCTGCCACGGTCCTCACCTCCTCCAAGGGGAGCTGGACGCTTCCAGACCCTACCTGGGCGGGTGTCGATTGAAACCCTAGATCACAAAGACCGTCGGAAGGTGTCCGATCTTCACCCTTGCGCTCTCCCTCACTGCCAGGGAGATACCCAAGGATCGTGGATCGAAAGCAGTGAACGTCAACGGCCGTGACCGGGTGGCAGGCGGTGCCGCGCTCAGACCTGTTCGGTGTCGTCCGGAGAGCCGCGGTGGAACGCGCCGTCGGCCCAGCGCCAGTTGACGTCCTCCTCGACGTCCGGGCAGCAACTGGGCACGTCCGCCGAGGAGTAGCCGAGCACGGTGGCCTCGACCTGGCCGTCGCGCACCGCCAGCCCGGTCACGGTGCGGCGTTCCTCCGGTCCCATCAGCGTGGCGACGAGGCGCGGCCTGCCGGTGTCCGCCGCACGGGTGAGGACGTAGACGGCGTCGGGCGGCGTCCCCATGGCGCTGTCGCAGTGCACGGCGGCGACCGTCTCGGGGCTGCCGTCGCCGTCGAGGTCGCCGGCGGTCTGCCGGGCGACCACCGGATCGGCGACGCCGCCGCAGTCGAGGGGGAGGCGCACGGCGGAGGGGTCCGGCGCCGTGCGCTCGGCGGGGGCGGCCGTCGCGGCCTTGCCGTCCTCGGGCTGCACCGCCTTGGCGTGGCCGGGCTGCACCAGGGAGGAGAGGGCCGTCACGCAGGCGATGGCGACGGCCGTCGCGAGCCAGTGGACGGGGCGGGGGAAGGCGTGCGGGAGTGCCAGGTCCGGGACGTCGGAGTGCTGCACGAGTGGGTGTCTCCCGTGGAGGGACGGTGCCGGTGGGATGCCCAGCATCGTGCCACACGTCACAGTGGCCGGGAACCGTGGGGTGAGGGTGTGCGCGGGTCGTCCACCCGGCGGGCACGGCACCCGGCGGCCCCGCGCCGGCGGGAGGTCCGCCAACAGCAGGGCGCACCGCCCGGATTGCCGGGCGGTGCGCGGCAACCCGGCCGGTGCGCCGGGGAGTTGCGGGGCGTGCGCACGGGGTGCGCGCGCCGGGCGGTGCTGTCGCGGGCTAGCGGGAGCCGCCGTCGGCGTTGGGGCCGGCGTAGTCCTCGCCGTAGGCGCCCTTGGCGGGGCGGCGGCGGCGCATGGGCGGCTCGACGCCGTCCGCGAGGCGGCGGGCGGTGAGCAGGAAGCCGGTGTGGCCGATCATCCGGTGGTCCGGGCGGACCGCGAGGCCCTCGATGTGCCAGTTGCGGATCATCGTCTCCCAGGCCGTCGGCTCGTTGAAGCAGCCCATCTCACGGATGGACTCGACGGTGCGGGCGAGCTGCGTGGTGGTGGCCACGTAGCAGCAGAGGATGCCGCCGGGGACGAGGGCCTTGGAGACGGCCTCCAGGCACTCCCAGGGGGCGAGCATGTCGAGGATGACCCGGTCGACGTCGGTGTCGCTCAGGTTGTCCTGGAGGTCGCCCACGGTGAGCTGCCAGGCCGGGTGCGGGCCGCCGAAGTAGCGCTCCACGTTCTGCCGGGCGATCTCCGCGAAGTCCTCGCGGCGCTCGTAGGAGTGCAGCATGCCCTGGTCGCCGATGGCGCGCAGCAGGAAGGAGCTGAGGGATCCGGAGCCGACGCCGGCCTCCACGACGCGCGCGCCGGGGAAGATGTCGGCGAAGGCGAGGATCTGCCCCGCGTCCTTGGGGTAGACCACGGCGGCGCCGCGGGGCATGGACAGGACGTAGTCGGGGAGCAGGGGGCGCAGCGCCAGATAGGCGACGTTCCCCGTGGTGCGGACAACGCTGCCCTCGGGGGCGCCGATCAGCTCGTCGTGCGGGAAGGAACCCTTGTGGGTGTGGAAGTTCTTTCCCGCTTCCAGCGTGAACGTGTAGTGGCGGCCCTTGGGGTCGGTCAGCTGAACCTGGTCCCCGACCTTGAAGGGCCCGCGCCTGCGGGCGGCACCGGTCGGTTCGGACATGTGACCAGCCTACCGGTCCGCGGAGGGTGTCCCGACCGGCCGGTCTCAGCGGGGACGGGTCATGGCCTTGACGAACGCCTGCTCGACGTCGGCGGCGGAGAGGACGCCGTAGATCTCGCCGGTCTCCTCGACCACCAGGTACTCCGTGGCGGGGGTGGTGCGCAGGGCCTCCAGCAGTTCCTCGCCCTCCAGCTCGGCGGAGATCCGCATGCCCTCGGTGAGGCCGGTCGCCAGGGTGCCCACGGCGACCCAGGGGCGGCGGTGCTCGAGGACGCCGGCGATGCCGCTCTCGCGGACCAGGGAGACCGGCACGCCCGACGCGTCCACCACGACGAGGGCGCGGGCGCCGGCCTCGTTGGCGCGGCGCAGCGCCTCGGAGACGGAGGTGTCCGGCTGCACGGGCACGGCGCGGCGGGTGAGGGTGCGGGCGCGCAGGTCGGGCAGGTGCTCGCGCAGCCGGGCCATGCGGAGGCTGTTGCCGGCGCCGGTCCACATGATCGCGGCGACGATGGCGGCGAGCAGGGCGTCCAGGACCGTGTCCATGCCCTCGGTCTGGGCCTCGCCGACGGCGCCGGAGCGGGTGAGCAGCGGGAAGCCGATCAGGACGGCAACGGCCAGCGCCCGGCCGGCCCAGGCGGCGGCGACCGTGCCGCTCATGGGCCTTCCGGTGATCTTCCAGACCACGGCGCGGAGCATCCGGCCGCCGTCCAGGGGGAGGCCGGGGAGCAGGTTGAAGGCGGCGACGATCAGGTTGGAGATCATCAGTCCGCCCAGCAGGACGCCGGGCACGGTGCCGGGCTCGACGGCGAGGAGCGACAGGTAGAAGAGACCGGCCAGGACGAGGGAGAGCAGCGGGCCGACGAAGGCCAGCACGAACTCGCGTCCGGGGGTCTCGGACTCCTTGCCGATGTCCGAGAAGCCGCCGAAGAACTGGAGCTGGATGCGGCGCACCGGCAGCTTGAAACGGAGGGCGGCGACGGTGTGCGCCAGTTCGTGGACGAGCACGGAGGCGTAGAGGGCCAGGGCGAAGGAGAGCGAGACCAGGTAACGGGCGGCGCCGAGGTCGGGGAGGATCGGCTCGAGCCGGTCGCCGAAGACCCAGGTGATCAAGGCGGCGACCAGGAAGAAGCTGGGCGAGACGTAGACGGGGACGCCGAAGGGGCGTCCCATCAGCAGGCCGCTGCGGGGCTCCGCGTCCCGGCCGTCGCCCTGCGCGTCCCGCGCCTTCACCGGCCCGTGGCCTCCGGCGAGCGTGCGCCCCGACGGGGTCTCCCCCGGCTGCCCCGCCGGCTCCTTCCGGCCGGACGCCGCCGGGTCCTCCCCCTCGGCACGGGCGCCGGCGCCTGCGTCCCCGGCCACGGGCACGCCGGGCTCGCGGCGGGCGGGGGTGTCGTCCCCCCGTCCCGCGCCCTCCGGCCGCTCGGCCGCGTCACCGGGCCGGGCGGCGTCCGGCGGCGACGGCACGGGCGCGGCACCGGTCCCGCGGCGTCGTCCTCGGGCCGCGGGTCCTCGCTCGCGCCGCTCTGCTCCACGCCGGTTGTCCCCTCGTCCGAAAGCGTTCGCCCTCCACGCGCCCGCGTGCGGTGGATTCGGCTCGAGTCCGATGTTATGCGGCGTGACCCGCATCGCACGCCCTGGCACCCCCCTGAGCCTTTCCCGCTGTGACGGCGCCCATGTCCGGTGCGGTCACCGTCCGTCGGCGCCGGGCCGTAAGGTCTGATGGCATGGAGACCAGCAGCGCCGCCCCGACCGCGGCTCCGCAAGCCGCGACGGCCGCACCGCACCGGGCGGAGGCGGAGGCGCCGGCGGACGCCCCGGCCGCACCCGCCGCCTCGCCCCCGAGGTCGCTCTCTCCCTCCCGCGCCGCGGACTTCATGCGGTGCCCGCTGCTCTACCGCTTCCGGGTGATCGACCGCCTGCCGGAGAAGCCCAGCGAGGCCGCCGTCCGCGGCACGCTGGTGCACGCGGTGCTGGAGCGCCTCTTCGACGCCCCCGCCGCCGAGCGGACCGCGCCCCGCGCCCGCGACCTGCTGCCCGGGCAGTGGGAGCGGCTGCGCGAGAGCCGTCCCGAGGTGGCGGAGCTGTTCGCCGACGACCCCGACGGCGCCCGTCTGGCCCGCTGGCTGGAGGAGGCCGAGCGGCTGGTGGAGCGCTGGTTCACGCTGGAGGACCCGACCCGCCTGGAGCCCGTGGAGCGGGAGTTCACGGTGGAGACGGAACTGGAGTCCGGCCTGCGGCTGCGCGGGATCATCGACCGCGTCGACGTGGCGCCCACCGGCGAGGTCCGGATCGTGGACTACAAGACCGGCAGGGCCCCCCGCCCCCAGTACGCGGAGGAGGCGCTGTTCCAGATGAAGTTCTACGCCCTGGTGGTGTGGCGGCTGAAGCGGGTGCTGCCGCGCCGCCTTCAGCTGGTGTACCTCGGCAGCGGCGACGTGGTGACGTACGACCCGGTCCCCGCGGACCTCCAGCGGGTGGAGCGCAAGCTGCTCGCCCTGTGGGAGGCGATCGCGCAGGCCACGGCGACCGGCGAGTGGCGTCCCCGCCGCGGCCGGCTCTGCGACTGGTGCGACCACCAGGACCGCTGTCCGGAGTTCGGCGGCACGCCCCCGCCGTATCCGCTGCCGGTCCCCCCGCCCGCGCCCGCGCCCGCGCCGCACACGGCAGAATGAACCGCGCCGGCCGCCGGGGGTTGCGTCGCCGGCCGGAGACCGAGGGAGATGTCACGTGGCGATCCGCGTCCTGCTGGTGGACGACCAGCCCCTGCTGCGCACCGGGTTCAGGATGATCCTGGAGGCCGAGCCGGACATCGCCGTCGTCGGCGAGGCCGGCGACGGGCGGCAGGCCGTGGACCAGGTCCGGGCGATGCAGCCGGACGTGGTCCTGATGGACATCCGGATGCCGCGGATGGACGGGGTGGAGGCGACCCGCCGCATCACCGGCCCGGAGCGCGACGGCCCGGCCAAGGTGCTGGTGCTGACCACCTTCGACCTGGACGAGTACGTGGTGGAGGCGCTGCGCGCGGGCGCCAGCGGCTTCCTGCTGAAGGACGCCCCGGCGCACGAGCTGGTGCAGGCGATCCGCGTGGTGGCGGCCGGGGAGGCGATGCTGGCGCCCAGCATCACCCGGCGGCTGCTGGACAAGTACGCCACCCACCTGCCGTCGGGCGAGGAGACGGTGCCGGACGCGCTGCGCACGCTGACCGAGCGCGAGGTGGAGGTGCTGAAGCTGGTGGCGCGCGGCCTGTCGAACGCGGAGATCGCGGCGGACCTGTTCGTCGGCGAGACGACCGTGAAGACCCACGTCGGGCACGTCCTGACCAAGCTGGGGCTGCGCGACCGGGTGCAGGCGGCGGTGTACGCGTACGAGAGCGGTCTGGTGCGTCCCGGCGGCCGGTGAGCCGGACCCGCGCGCACGGCGGCGCCCCCCACCCGTGGACCGGGGCGGGGGGCGCCGTCGTGCGGCCGGAGGTCAGGTGTTCTTGCTGATCTCCCAGAAGCGGAACACCGTCGAGGCGTCCAGGCACTTCTCCAGGCCGTACACGCCGTCACGGACGACCGCGTACTGCTTGGCCTGCCACAGGGGCAGGATCGGCAGTTCCTCGGCCACGATGTCCTGCAGCTGGCCGTAGTCGTTGGCCGTGGCGGCGCGGTCCCGCTGGGCGGCGGTCGCCGGGACGAGCTTCTCGGTGATGGTCTTGTTCTCGTAGTTGTTGCCGAGGACGTTGCCCTCGCCGAAGAACGGGCCGGTGAAGTTCTCCGGATCCGGGTAGTCCGGCACCCAGCCCTTGACGTAGACGCCGTACTTGCCGTCGGCGATGTCCTTCTCGTACTGCGCGAACTTCACCGACTTCACCTCGGCGTCGAACAGCCCGCTCGCGTTGAGCTGCTCGGCGATCGCCTCGAACTCGTCGTCGGTGGACGGACCGTAGCGGTCCGGGGTGGACCACAGGGTCAGCTTCACCTTGTCGGTGACGCCCGCCTCCGTCAGCGCCCGCGCCGCGGCGGCCTTGGACGGCTTGCCGCCGTAGGTGTCGAAGAAGGCCGTGTTGTGGCCGGTGATGCCCGCGGGGACGATCGAGTACAGCGGCGTGGCGGTCTGCTCGTACACCTCGTCGATCAGGGCCTCGCGGTCCAGCAGGTAGGCGATGGCCTTGCGGACGCCGGGGTTGCCGACGACCGGGTCCTTGACGTTGAAGACGAGGTGCTGGACCTCGGCGCTGTTGCCCTCCAGCACCGATATCTCCTCGTCGCCGGTGCTGTTCCGCTCGATCTCCGCGATGTCGCCGGCGGCCAGGCCTCGGTAGGCCACGTCGACCTCGCCCTCGGCCAGCGCGGTCCTGAGGGCGGCGCGGTCGCCGCGGAAGAGCTTGAGGGTGACGCCCGCGTTGCGCGTCTCGGCGGTGCCCTTGTAGCCGGTGTTGAGGGAGAAGACGGCCTCGTCCTCGTCGAACGAGTCGAGCCGGTAGGGACCGGAGCCGACGGCTTCGCCGTCCTCACGCAGCTTGTCGGCCGGGTACTCGCCGCGCGGGACGATCGAGCCGGCGCCCGAGGCGATCTTGCTGGGGAAGGTCGCGTCGGGGAACTTCAGCTTGAAGACGACGGTCTTCTCGTCCGGCGTCTCGACCTTGTCGAGCGAGGTGAACATGACGGCCGGGCCGGACGGGTCGTTGATCTTCAGCATGCGGTCGAAGGTGAACTTCACGTCCTCGGACGTGAAGGGGTCGCCGTTGCTGAACTCCAGGCCGTCGCGGAGCGTGCACTGGAAGACCCGGGTCTGCTCGTCGCTGAAGTGGCACTCCTCCGCGGCCTCCGGCTTCGGCTCGATCCCGCCGCGGGGGAAGGAGAGCAGCGACTGGAAGACGTTGTTGAACAGCAGCCAGGAGCCGGGGTCGTAACCGGAGGCCGGGTCGGTGGCGAGCACGTCGTCGGTCATGCCGACGACGACCGTGGAGTCGCCGCTCCCTCCCGTCTCCTCACCCGTGCCGCAGCCGGCGAGCAGACCCGCGGACAGGGCGGCGAGCGCGGGCAGAACCGGCCACCGATGATGTCTCTTCACGTGATGAGCCTTGTCGTGCGTGGGATGGGGAGACCGGGCTCGGCCGAGCCCGGTGGCGAAGAGGAGAGACCTTCCGCCGGCCCCTCGGGGCCGGCGGAAGGGCGGCTCACTCGGAGCCCGCGCCCCGGCTCAGCTCCCAGAGCTGCAGCTCGGAGGCGGAGTTGAGCGCGTAGGCCGCGCCCATGACGCCCTCGCGGGCGGCGACGTACTGCTTGCCCTGCCACAGCGGCAGCACCGGCACGTCCTCGGCGACGATCTCCTGCATCTCCGTCAGGCTCGTCACCGCGTCCGTCCGGTCGGGCTCGCGCCGCGAGCGGGGGATGAGGCTCTGCTGCACCTTGGCGTTGGCGTAGGGGGTGCCGAGGATGTTCTTCTTGTCGAGGAACGGCGCCAGGTAGTTGTCCGCGTCCGGGAAGTCGGGGAACCAGCCCATGCCCCAGACCTCGTACTTGCCCTTCAGGGACGCCGGGCGGAACTCCTTCCACGGTGCGCCCTGGGGTTCGCTCACCTTGAACAGCCCGCTGTCGTTGAGCTGCTCGGCCAGCACGTCGAACTCCTGCTCGGTGGCGGAGCCGTAGTGGTCCAGCGTGAAGTGGAGGTCGAGCGGCACCGGGGTGCTGATGCCGGCCTCGGAGAGGATCTTCGCCGCCTTGGGGACGCTGGGCTCGCCGTACCTGTTGAAGAAGGAGTTGGAGTGGCCGGTGATGGTGGCCGGGACGAGCGAGTAGAGCGGTTCGGACTGGGAGTCGTAGACCTCGGCGACCAGCTCCTCGCGGTTCACGATCTGCGCGATCGCCTGGCGGACCGCTTTGTTCTGCACGGCCGGGGCACCGGTGTCGAAGGCCAGGTAACGGATGTCGAGACCGGACATCTTGACCAGGTCGACGGCGTCGTCGCGGTTGCCGTCCAGCTCCTTCACCTGCTTGGGCGTGAGCGTCCTCGACATCACGTCGATGTCGCCCGCGGTGATGGCGTCGGCCATCTTCTCGGCGGTGTCGAAGGCGATCAGTTCGGCCCGCTCGTTGGCGGTCTCCAGGGAGCCCCGGTAGTTCGGGTTCCGGGTGAAGACGGCCTTCGCGAGGGCGCCGTCCTTGACCTCGGCCTCGAACGTGTACAGGCCGGAGCCGTGGGCCTCGAAGCCCTCGAGGAGCTTGCCCTCGGGGTACTCGTCCGGGTCGACGATGGAGGCGACCGGGGTGGAGAGCTTGTACGGGAAGGTGGCGTCGGCGGAGTTCAGGTGGAAGACCACCTCGCGCTCGCCGCGGGTCTCCACCGTGTCCACGGTGGAGAGCAGACCGGCGACACCGCTGTCGGAGTCGATGCGCAGGACCCGCTCGAGGGAGTACTTGACGTCGTCCGCGGTGACGGGGTCCCCGTCGGCGAACTTCAGGCCCTTGCGCAGGGTGCAGGAGTACCGCTCGTTGCCCGTGTCGGTGAACTCGCAGCTCTCGGCGGCCTCGGGCTGCGGGTCGCCGCCGCCCCGGGGCTGGGCGAGCAGGGTCTGCATCGTCTGGCGCAGGACGTTCCAGGAGCCGACGTCGTAGGCGTACGCGGGGTCGAGCGGGGCGGGGGCCTCGGCCGAGGCGGCGACCTGATCGGTGGTGCCGACCCTGACCGGCAGGGCGTCCGAACCGCCGTCGGATCCGCCGCAGGCGGCGATCAGCGGAGCGACCAGGCCTATCACGGCCGGTAGCGCCAAGTTCTTGCGGTTCATGCTCGGACGTCTCCAGGCTGTCGGTATTCCGCGTACCCGGCGGGCCGAGGGTGGTGCGCGTCGGGTCGCGGGTGCGAAGGATGTTTCTCGCGGCCGACATTAGCCGCCGCCGGGGTGACGTCCGGAACGGACCGCAGCCGATTTGCCGTCACGCTTCGGAACCGGACGCGGACGCAGCGGCAACGGCGTCGCGGAAGGATTCGTGCGGCATTTCCCCAAACCGGGCACAAAGAACCCCCGCCCGAAGGGTGAGCGGGGGTTCCCTCGCGGAGGGGCGCCGCCGTCGACCCCCTCCGACGTGGCGAAGGTCACAGGAATGATCGGCGGAAAAGAAACCCGAAAAGGCGCCCGGCTATCGCGGTGGGTGAGATGCTCTCACTTTTTCGTATTCCCGGAAACACGGTGGGTGAGTGTCCCGCCGGGGCGGGGTGGACGAATGGTGGACGCCCTGCGTCTATTCGGTGCCCCGAAGGCGCCGGTGAGGCGTGACCAGGAACCGCAGGAAACGCAGGTCGACCTCTTCGAGCGACTTCACGACGGTGCGGCCGGGACCGGGGTGCAGCGGGGCGACGGACGGCACCACGACCACCTGGCAGCCGGCCGCCTCGGCGGCGGCGACACCGGTGGCGGTGTCCTCGACGACCGCGCAGCGGGTGGGGTCGGCGCCCAGTCCGGTCGCGGCGAGCAGGTAGGGGTCGGGGTGCGGCTTGGTGCGCGGCACCTCGTCGCCGGCCACGGTGAGGTGGAAGTGGTGGGCGCCGAGGGCGGTGAGCACCCGGTCGATGACCCGGCGGTGCGAGGCGGAGACCAGGGCGGTGGGGACGTCGTGGGCGTGGAGCTCGGCGAGCAGGCGGGCGGCGCCCGGCATCAGCGGCAGGTGTTCCTCGATGCGCGCCTCGAAGCCCTGGTTGAGCAGGACGGAGAGCTCCTCCAGCCCGATGTCGGCGCCGGTGGCCTCGATCAGGAACCCGGCGCTGCGGCTCATCGGCCCGCCCACCACGACCTGCCGCCAGGACTCCTTCAGGGTGTGGCCCAGGGCCGCGAAGACCTCCCGCTCCACGTCCCACCAGAAGCCCTCGGTGTCCACCAGGGTGCCGTCCATGTCGAGCAGTACCGCCTGGAGGCCGGACTCCTCGGCCGTCCGGGTCGTGGTGGCGGGGACCGTACTGGTCATCCGTGGAGACCTCCTTGCGCAGAGGGATGTGGAACGCCAGGGACCGGCAGGCCGGCCGCCCTCCCCGTGCGGGGAGGGCGGCCGGCCTGCGGCGGATCGACCAGTGTACGACCGGTTCGGGCGGATCGCCCGTCGGCGAGGGGTGGCGGACGGCGTCCGGCGGGTCGTGGACGCGCTCAGCGGGCGTTGAAGTACTTCGCCTCGGGGTGGTGGATGACGATGGCGTCGGTGGACTGCTCCGGGTGGAGCTGGAACTCCTCGGAGAGGTGGACGCCGATGCGCTCCGGCTTGAGCAGCTCGGCGATCTTGGCCCGGTCCTCCAGGTCGGGGCAGGCCCCGTAGCCGAGGGAGAAGCGGGCGCCGCGGTACTTGAGCTCGAACATGCCGCTCATGTCGTCCGGGTCCTCGCCCGCGTAGCCGAGTTCGGAGCGGACCCGGGCGTGCCAGTACTCGGCGAGGGCCTCGGCGAGCTGGACCGACAGGCCGTGCAGT
>NZ_LWCC02000005.1:3891303-3892565 GCF_001642695.1 Streptomyces chilikensis | reverse complement strand
CGGGCATCTCGTGCTCGGCGAGGCTGATCTCCTTGCGGCCGAACTCGGCCAGGGAAAGGTCGGCGACCTTGAAGTCGGTGAAGTCAGCCGGCATGGAGGCTCCTCGAATTCATGACGTTGCGGTGGATGTCCAGGGCCGCAGTGGACTTGTTGAGGGTGATGTAGTGCAGGCCGGGGGCGCCCTCGGCGAGCAGGCGCTCGGCCATGTGGGTGGCATGGTCGACACCGATGCGGTGGCTGGCTGCCGGATCGTGACGAGCGGCCTCCAGGCTGTGGGCCAGGTCCTCGGGGAAGGCCGCATCGCTGAGTTCGGCGAAGCGGCGGATCTGCCGCACGTCGGTGGTCGGCATGATCTCCGGGATGATCGGGATGTCGCAGCCGGCCGCCGTCACCCGGTCCCGCAGCCGCAGGTAGTCCTCCACGTCGAAGAACATCTGCGTGATCGCGTAGTCGGCGCCCGCCCGGCACTTGGCCACGAAGTGCCGGATGTCCGACTCCCAGTCGGGCGAGCGCGGGTGCTTCTCCGGGAAGGCGGCCACCCCGATCCTGAAGTCGCCCAGCGAACGCACCAGTTCCACCAGCTGGTAGGCGTGGGTGAAACCGTCGGGATGCGGCACCCAGGGACCTTTGGGATCGCCCGGGGGGTCGCCGCGCAGGACGAGGACGTCGCGGATGCCGGCGTCCGCGTAGGCGCCGATGATGTGACGCAGCTCGGCGACCGAGTGGCCGACGGCAGTGAGGTGGGCGACCGGGCGCAGGGTCGTCTCGGCGGCGATGCGCCGGGTGACGGCGACGGTGCGGTCACGCGACGAGCCCCCGGCCCCGTAGGTGACGGAGACGAAGTCCGGCCGTAGCGCCTCCACCCGGCGGACCGCTTCCCACAGGATCCGCTCCCCCGCGGCGGTCCGCGGCGGGAAGAATTCGAACGAGAAGGTGGTCATCCCCATCCTCCGGCGTTGAAGTACGACGCCTCGGGGTGGTGGACGACGATGGCGTCGGTGGACTGCTCCGGGTGGAGCTGGAACTCCTCGGAGAGGTGGACGCCGATGCGCTCCGGCTTCAGCAGATCCGCGATCTTGGCCCGGTCCTCCAGGTCGGGGCAGGCCGGATAGCCGAGCGAGTAGCGGCAGCCCTGGTACTCCGTACGCAACATGCCGTCCAGACCGGTCGGGTCGTAGACGTCGATGCCGAGTTCGGAGCGGACCCGGGCGTGCCAGTACTCGGCGAGGGCCTCGGCGAGCTGGACCGACAGGCCGTGCAGT
>NZ_LWCC02000005.1:3889852-3891203 GCF_001642695.1 Streptomyces chilikensis | reverse complement strand
GCCGAGTTCGGAGCGGACCCGGGCGTGCCAGTACTCGGCGAGGGCCTCGGCGAGCTGGACCGACAGGCCGTGCAGTTCGAGGTAGTCGCGGTAGGAGTCGGCGGCGAACAGCCGGGCGGTCTCCTCGCCGATCCTGGAGCCGACGGTGACGACCTGGAGGCCGACCACGTCGGTCTCGCCGGACTCCTGGGGGCGGAAGAAGTCGGCCAGGCAGAGCCGGCGGCCGCGGCGCTGGCGGGGGAAGGTGAAGCGGGTGCGCTCGCCACCGTCCTCGTCGAGCAGGATCAGGTCGTCGCCCTTGGAGACGCAGGGGAAGTAGCCGTAGACGACGGCGGCCTCCAGCAGGTTCTCCGTCTGCAGCCGGTCCAGCAGGCCGCGCAGCCTGGGCCGGCCCTCGGTCTCGACCAGTTCCTCGTAGGACGGGCCGTCACCGGTGCGGGCCTGCCTCAGGCCCCACTGCCCCTTGAACAGCGCGCCCTCGTCCAGCCAGGAGGCGTATTCCTTGAGCTGGATGCCCTTGACCACGCGGGTGCCCCAGAACGGCGGGGCGGGCAGGCAGCTTGGCGCCCGGCACGCCGCGCTTGATGCCGATCAGCGCGTCCATCAGGCGCAGTCCCTCGAAGGCGTCCCGGGCGTAGCGGACCTCGCCCTGGTAGATCTCGTGCAGGTCCTGTTCGACGTAGGCGCGGGTGAGGGCGGCGCCGCCGAGGATCACCGGGAAGCGGGCGGCCAGACCGCGCTGGTTCAGCTCCTCCAGGTTCTCCTTCATGATCACTGTGGACTTCACCAGCAGGCCGGACATGCCGATGACGTCGGCCCGGTGCTCCTCGGCCGCGTCCAGGATCGCCGAGACGGGCTGCTTGATGCCCAGGTTGACGACGTTGTAGCCGTTGTTGGAGAGGATGATGTCGACGAGGTTCTTGCCGATGTCGTGGACGTCGCCGCGGACGGTGGCCAGCACGATGGTGCCCTTGCCCGCCTCGTCGCCCTCGACCTTCTCCATGTGCGGCTCGAGGTGCGCCACGGCCGTCTTCATGACCTCGGCGGACTGCAGGACGAACGGCAGCTGCATCTGGCCGGAGCCGAACAGCTCGCCGACCACCTTCATGCCGTCCAGCAGGGTGTCGTTGACGATGTCGAGGGCCTTGCGGGTGGTCAGCGCCTCGTCGAGGTCGGCCTTCAGGCCGTTGCGCTCGCCGTCGATGATGCGCCGCTTGAGGCGCTCGTCCAGCGGCAGCGCGGCCAGTTCCTCGGCCTTGCCGGCCTTCAGCGACTTGGCGGTGGCGCCCTCGAAGAGCCGCATCAGCTTCTGCAGCGGGTCGTAGCCCTCGCGGCGGCGGTCGTACACCAG
>NZ_LWCC02000005.1:3882081-3889752 GCF_001642695.1 Streptomyces chilikensis | reverse complement strand
TGGTCAGCGCGATCAGCGCGGCGCCGTGCTCCCGGGCCAGCTCGGTGACCCTGGCGAACCGCGACCCGGGCCCGGCCCCGTCCTCGTAGTTGACCGAATTGAGCACCGCGCGCCCGCCCAGCTTCTCCAGACCGGCCCGCAGCACCTCCACCTCGGTGGAGTCCAGCACGATCGGCAGCGTGGAGGCGGTCGCGAACCGGCCGGCCAGCTCCGCCATGTCCGCGACGCCGTCCCGGCCCACGTAGTCGACGCACAGGTCGAGCATGTGCGCGCCCTCGCGGATCTGCTCGCGGGCCATCTCCACGCAGTCGTCCCAGCGGCCCTCCAGCATCGCCTCGCGGAACTTCCTCGACCCGTTGGCGTTGGTGCGCTCACCGATCGCCAGGTAGGAGGTGTCCTGCCGGAACGGCACCGTCTGGTAGAGCGAGGCCGCACCCGGCTCCGGGCGCGGCTCACGCACCGCGGGCACGGCTCCCCGGACACGCTCGACCAGCTGACGCAGGTGCTCCGGCGTGGTGCCGCAGCAGCCGCCGACCAGGGACAGCCCGTAGTCGCGGACGAAGTCCTGCTGGGCGTCGGCCAGGCCCTCGGCGTCCAGCGGGAAGTGCGCGCCGTCCTTGGTGAGGACGGGCAGGCCGGCGTTGGGCATGCACAGCAGGGGGATCCGGGCGTGCCGGGCGAGGTAGCGCAGGTGCTCGGTCATCTCGGCGGGACCGGTCGAGCAGTTCAGGCCGATCATGTCGATGCCGAGCGGCTCCAGCGCGGTCAGCGCGGCGCCGATCTCGGAGCCGAGCAGCATGGTGCCGGTGGTCTCGAAGGCCATCGACACCAGCAGCGGCACCTGGACGCCGGTGGCCTCCATGGCGCGGCGCGCGCCGACCACGGCGGCCTTGGTCTGCAGCAGGTCCTGGGTGGTCTCCACGATCAGGGCGTCGGCGCCGCCGCCGAGCAGGCCCTCCGCGTTGGCCTGGAAGCCGTCGCGGACCACCGGGTAGCCGATGTGGCCGAGAGTGGGCAGCTTGGTGCCCGGTCCCATGGAGCCCAGCACCCAGCGCTGCCTGCCGGTGCGCGCGGTGAAGTCGTCGGCCGCCTCGCGGGCGATCCGGGCGCCCGCCTCGGAGAGCTCGTGGACCCGGTCGGCGATGTCGTACTCGGACGCCGCGGTGTGGTTGGCGCCGAACGTGTTGGTCTCCACGCAGTCGACGCCCACGGCGAGGTAGGCGTCGTGCACCGAACGGACGATGTCCGGGCGGGTGACGTTCAGGATCTCGTTGCAGCCCTCGAGGTCCTGGAAGTCCTCCAGGGTGGGTTCCTGCGCCTGGAGCATCGTGCCCATCGCGCCGTCGGCGACCACCACACGGGCGGCGAGGGCCTCTCGGAGGGCGAGGACGCGGGCACGGGCGTCGGCTGCGGACGGGGACGGCGACGAGGCCATGGAGGAGCTCCCTGGGATGCGACGGCTGTCGGCTTTGCGCTTGTCGCGGAACGGTTCCGCGGGGTGCGCACCGGATCAGCCTAGCCCGGCCGTCCGCACAGTGGCGGTCCGGTCCACTTCGCGGACGCCGGACGGCGGACACGTCACCCCTTCACGATCTTGGCTTGATCACGCCGTCACTGTCAGGTATCGCCCCACGGGTCCCGTCATTACCATGCGGAGGATGACGAGCTCCCAGATCCTCATCGGCGAGACAGTAGGGACGGCTCTTCTCATCCTCCTGGGCGGCGGCGTCTGCGCCGCCGTCACGCTCAAGGCGTCCAAGGCCCGGAACGCGGGATGGCTTGCCATCGCCTTCGGCTGGGGCCTGGCCGTGATGGTCGCGGTCTACGCCACGGGGCCCGTGTCCGGGGCCCACCTCAATCCGGCGGTCACGCTGGCCCTCGCGCTCGACGGCGGTACGTCCTGGGCGGACCTGCCGCTGTACTGGGCGGGGCAGATGGCCGGCGCGATGATCGGGGCGGCCCTGGTGTGGGTCGCCTACTACGGACAGTTCCAGGCCCACCTGACCGACCACGAGATCATCGGCGGCCCCGGCGCGCAGAAGACGCCGACCGCCACGGACAAGGCCGTGGAAGCGCGGGAACCGGCCGCCGGGCCGGTGCTGGGCGTCTTCTCCACCGGCCCGGAGATCCGCAGGCCGCTGCAGAACCTCCTGACGGAGGTCATCGGCACGGTCGTCCTGCTGCTGGGCGTGCTCACCCAGGGCCTCAACGCCGAGGGCGACGGCCTGGGCCCGCTGGGCGGACTGATCACCGCCCTGCTCGTGGTCTCGATCGGCCTGTCGCTGGGCGGACCCACCGGGTACGCGATCAACCCGGCCCGCGACCTGGGCCCGCGCCTCGTCCACGCCCTCCTGCCACTGCCCAACAAGGGCGGCTCCGACTGGGGGTACGCGTGGGTGCCGGTGGCCGGTCCGCTGATCGGCGCGGTCGTCGCGGCGGGGCTCTACCGGGCGCTCCTCGCCTGAGGGACCATGCGCCCGGGAGGGACCCGGCGCGGTGAGGCAGGCACCACCCACTCGTACGTACCGTCCGCAGACCTCGGGGAGTGATCAGTGACCGACAGGAAGAGTTCCGGCCCGTACATCGCGGCCATCGACCAGGGCACGACGTCCAGCCGCTGCATCGTCTTCGACCGTGACGGGCGGATCGTCGCGGTCGACCAGAAGGAGCACGAACAGATCCTCCCGAAACCGGGCTGGGTCGAGCACGACGCCACGGAGATCTGGGCCAACGTCCAGGAGGTGGTCGCCGGGGCCATCAGGGCGGCGGGCGTCACCCGCAAGGACATCGTGGCCATCGGCATCACCAACCAGCGCGAGACCACCGTGCTGTGGGACCGGCACACCGGCCTGCCGGTGCACAACGCGATCGTGTGGCAGGACACCCGGACCGACGCCCTCTGCCGGGAACTGGGCCGCAACGTGGGCCAGGACCGGTTCCGCCGGGAGACCGGTCTTCCGCTGGCCTCCTACTTCGCCGGCCCCAAGGCGCGCTGGCTGCTGGACCGGGTGGACGGCCTGCGGGAGCGGGCGGAGGCGGGGGACGTCCTCTTCGGGACCATGGACAGCTGGGTGATCTGGAACCTGACCGGCGGGGTGAACGGCGGCCGGCACGTCACCGACGTCACCAACGCCTCCCGCACCCTGCTGATGAATCTGCGCACCCTGGACTGGGACGAGCGGATCTGCGAGTCGATAGGCGTGCCGGCCGCCATGCTGCCGGAGATCCGCTCCTCCGCCGAGGTGTACGGGCAGATCACCGGCGGGGACCTGGGCGAGCTGCTGGACGGCGTCCCGGTCGCGTCGGCGCTGGGCGACCAGCAGGCCGCGCTGTTCGGCCAGACCTGCTTCGCCGAGGGCGAGGGCAAGTCGACCTACGGCACCGGCACCTTCCTGCTGATGAACACCGGCGAGAAGATCATCAACTCCTACAGCGGGCTGATCACCACGGTGGGCTACCGGATCGGCGACCAGAAGCCGGTCTACGCGCTGGAGGGGTCCATCGCGGTCACCGGTTCGCTGGTGCAGTGGATGCGCGACCAGATGGGGCTGATCTCCACCGCCGCCGAGATCGAGCCGCTGGCCGCCTCCGTGGAGGACAACGGCGGCGCGTACTTCGTGCCCGCGTTCTCCGGGCTGTTCGCCCCCTACTGGCGGTCCGACGCCCGCGGGGTGCTCGCCGGGCTCACCCGGTACGTCACCAAGGCGCACCTGGCGCGGGCCGTCCTGGAGGCCACGGCCTGGCAGACCCGGGAGATCACCGATGCCATGGCCAAGGACTCCGGGGTGCAGCTGGCCACCCTGCGGGTGGATGGCGGCATGACCGGCAACGACCTGCTGATGCAGATCCTGTCCGACTGCCTCGACGCCCCCGTGGTGCGCCCCGAGGTGTCCGAGACGACCTGCCTGGGCGCCGCCTACGCGGCCGGCCTGGCCGTCGGCTTCTGGAGGAGCGTCGACGAACTGCGCGCCAACTGGCGGCAGGACGCCGAGTGGACGCCGCGGATGGACCCGGAGGACCGGGACCGCGAGTACCGGAACTGGCTGAAGGCGGTGCGGCGGACGATGGACTGGGTCGAGGAGTGACGGCGTGGCGGCCCCGGCGCCGGGAGGACGGGTCCGGCGCCGGGGCCGCCGCCCCCGCCGCCGCGCGCGACGGGTGTGCGCGACGGGTGTGCGCCCGCGCGACGCGGGGCAGTGATCGCTCACCGGCCGTGCGAGGGGGCTGCGGGCAGTCCCCTCCTACGCCGTAAGGTTGTGGCGTACGCGAGGGCACGTCGGAAGGAGGCGCTGGGTGATCGAGCTCGAGGGGGTTCCCGAGCTGATCGACCCGGTCATGGTGGCCGCGTTCGAGGGCTGGAACGATGCCGGTGACGCCGCCTCCGCCGCGGTCGCGCATCTCGAGAAGGAGTGGAAGGGCGAGGTGTTCGCGGCGCTCGACGCCGAGGACTACTACGACTTCCAGGTCAACCGTCCCACCGTGTGGCTGGACCAGGGGGTGCGGAAGATCACCTGGCCGACGACCCGGCTCTCGGTGGTGCGCGTCGGCGGGGACAAGCCGCGTGACCTGGTCCTGGTCCGCGGCATCGAGCCGTCCATGCGCTGGCGCACCTTCTGCAACGAGCTGCTCGGCTTCGCCCACGAGCTGGGCGTGGAGCTGGTGGTGATCCTGGGCGCCCTGCTCGGCGACACCCCGCACACCCGGCCGGTGCCGATCAGCGGGACCACCTCCGACGCCGACCTGGCGCGGCGGATGGACCTGGAGGAGACCAAGTACGAGGGTCCCACCGGCATCGTGGGCGTGCTCCAGGAGGCCTGCACGCACGCCGGGGTGCCGGCGGTGAGCCTGTGGGCGGCGGTGCCGCACTACGTGTCGCAGCCGCCGAACCCGAAGGCCACGCTGGCGCTGCTGAACCGGCTGGAGGACCTGATCGACATCCGGGTCCCGCTGGGCGAGCTGCCGGAGGACGCGCGGGCCTGGCAGGTCGGCGTGGACCAGCTGGCCGCCGAGGACAGCGAGGTCGCCGAGTACGTGCAGACCCTGGAGGAGGCCCGGGACACCGCGGACCTCCCCGAGGCGTCCGGCGAGGCGATCGCCCGCGAGTTCGAGCGGTACCTGCGTCGCCGGGACAACCCGGGCGGCCGGTCCCGTCCGGGCAGGCCGCCCAGGGCGGGGGACGACGAGGAGCCGCCGCAGGGACCCGGCCCCGGTCCGGGCCCGGGTCCCGGGTCGGGCTCGGAGGACTGAGGCCGGCCCACCGGGCGGGCCCGGGGACCGGGCCCGCCGGGAGACGCACGGCGAGGACGGGGAAGCGCCCCGCGCCGGTTGTGGCGCGGGGCGCTTCCCCGTCTCCGGACTCTGCGGTCCCGTCGTGCGGGCGCCGCTAGACCGCGACCCCCAGCAGGGCGTCCACCGCGCGGGTGACCACGCCGGGGGCGCCGATGTCCGTGCCGCCGGTGCTCTCCTGGACGGCGACCCAGCGGTCCACGGCGGCCAGTGCGGCCGGGGCGTCCAGGTCGTCGGCGAGGGCGTCGCGGATCTCCTCCACCAGCGCCTCGGCGGGCGGGCCGTCGGGCCGGGAGACGGCGGCGCGCCAGCGGTGCAGGCGGGCGACGGCGTCCTGGAGGACCTGGTCGGTCCACTCCCAGTCGCTGCGGTAGTGGTGGGCGTGGAGCGCCAGCCGGATGGCGGCCGGGGCGACGCCGTCCTGGCGCAGCCTGGAGACGAAGACCAGGTTGCCCTTGGACTTGGACATCTTCTCGCCGTGCAGGGCGACCATGCCGGCGTGGACGTAGGCCTTGGCCATCGGGAACTCGCCGGTCAGCACCTGGGCGTGGGAGGCGCCCATCTCGTGGTGCGGGAAGGCGAGGTCGGAGCCGCCGCCCTGCACGTCGAAGCCCATGCCCAGGTGGTCCAGGGCGATGGCCACGCACTCGATGTGCCAGCCCGGGCGGCCGCGGCCGAGGCTGCCGCCGTCCCAGCTCGGCTCGCCCTCGCGGGCGGCCATCCACAGCATCGGGTCGACCGGGTTCTTCTTGCCGGGGCGCTCCGGGTCGCCGCCGCGCTCGGCGGAGAGCAGGCGCATCGCGGCGGCGTCCAGGCGGGACACCTTGCCGAAGTGCGGGTCGGACTCCACGGAGAAGTAGATGTCGCCCTCGAGCTCGTAGGCCGCGCCGGCCTCGAGCAGGCGCTCCACCAGCGGGACGATGCCGGGGATGGCCTCCACGGCGCCGATGTAGTCCTTCGGGGGGAGCATCCGCAGGGCGGTCATGTCCTCGCGGAACAGGGCGGTCTCACGTTCGGCGAGGGCCACCCAGTCGACGTCGTCGCGCTGGGCCCGCTCGAGCAGCGGGTCGTCCACGTCGGTGACGTTCTGGACGTAGTGGACCTGGCGCTTGGTGTCCAGCCAGACGCGCTGGACGAGGTCGAACGCGTTGTAGGTCGCCGCGTGACCCATGTGGGTGGCGTCGTAGGGCGTGATGCCGCAGACGTAGATGCGGGCGACGGGGCCGGGGGTGAGGGTGACCGGACCGTTGGTCGCGGTGTCGTGGATCCTCAGGTCGCGGCCCTGACCGGGCAGGGCGGGGACGTCGGAAGCGGGCCAGGCATGCATGTCATGAGCCTAACCGGACGGTTGTTCCGGCCACGAACCGGTCCGCGCCACCCGGGCACCATGTGACCGAACCGGCCCTCTTGCGCCGTCCCCTCTCCCTGTGCTTCCCGCGCCCGCGGGGCGGCAGGCACCGCTGCGCCGTCCCGTGGAAAGGGCTCGGCCCACACGGGGCGGACCGCCGCCGGCACGGGCGCGCGGCCCGCGTCCGCCCGTGCCGCGCCGGCGGCACGACGCCTCCGCGGCGTGCGGGAGGGCGCCCACCGCTGCCGGTCTCCCGCAGCGTCCGCCGGATCAGCGGCCCGTAGCCCGCCGCCGCCAGCCGCAGCAGCTCCTCGTGGCAGTAGGCCAGGTGGTTGTCCTCGTCGGCGGAGATCATCCGCACCGCCCGCCCGATCTCCGGATGGCCGCCGAAGTACCTGCACAGCAGCCGCATCTGCTCCGAGGCACGCTGCTCGGTGACCCGGCTGTGCGCGAGATAGGTGACGAGGTCCCGCACGGTCAGGGGCTCCTCGCGACGCAGCTTGTCGTGCGGGAGCCCGATGCCGTTGCGCTCCAGGAGCATGGTGTAGTCGGTGTCCGGCGGCACCTCCACCGGCTCCAGGCCCCGCTTGCGCATCAGCGCCTCGAAGATCCGCCCGTGCTTGTCCTCGTCCGCGCCGTGCCGGGCGATCCTCGGCGCCATGGCCCGCTCCTCCGCCGGCACCAGCGCGGCGATGCGGGCGTTCTCCCAGCCGCCCTGCGCCTCGCCGCCCGCGGCGACCGAGCAGAACAGGCGGAACGCCTCGTCGTTGTCGAAGATCTCCTGGAACAGGCTCCTGGCCGAAAGCATGGACACCTCTTTCGAGGACGCGGACGGGGCTTCCCGTGCACGAGTCAACGACCGCGGGGGGAGGGGCGCAACAGCTCAGGCCGTCCGATCGGCCGATCGAAGGACCGGCCGGACCGGGGCCGCACGTAACCGGCGCGCGGCGGAGGCGTTGTTCCCCGTGACGGCCGTGGCGGGGAGGACCCCCGAGCCCTCACCACGGCCGCAGGGCTTCCTCCCGGAACGGCCGGGG
>NZ_LWCC02000005.1:3879275-3882047 GCF_001642695.1 Streptomyces chilikensis | reverse complement strand
CGCTCCTCGAGCGTGAAACCGGCGGGGGACAGCGTCAGGGTGGTGACACCGGCGGCGGCGTAGGCCTTCATCCGGTCGGCGATCCGGTCCACGGAGCCCAGCAGGGTGGTCCTGTCGATCAGGTCCTGCGGGACCGCGGCCGCGGCGCCGTCCTTGTCGCCGGCCAGGTACTTGTCCTGGATCTCGGCGGCGGCCTCCTCGTATCCCATGCGCTGGGCGAGCTGGTTGTAGAAGTTCTGCTTCCGGCTGCCCATGCCGCCCACGTAGAGCGCGGTGTAGGGGCGGAAGGCGTCGGCCAGGGCCGGGACGTCCTTGTCGTCGCCGACCGCCAGAGGCAGGGTCGGGACGATGTCGAAGCCCTCCAGCGTCCTGCCCGCCTTCTCGCGGCCCGCGCGGATGTGCTTGACCGCGGTCTCCTCGAGGTGGTCGGCCGACGGGAAGATCAGCAGGGCGCCGTCCGCGATCTCGCCGGTCTGCTCGAGGTTCTTCGGGCCGATCGCCGCGATGTAGACCGGGATGTGCTCGCGCTCCGGGTGCACGGTGAGCTTGAGCGGCTTGCCCGGGCCGCCCGGGAGCGGCAGCGTCCAGTGCTCCCCCTCGTAGGAGAGGCGCTCGCGGGTCATCGCCTTGCGGACGATCTCCACGTACTCACGCGTACGGGCGAGCGGCTTGTCGAACTTGACGCCGTACCAGCCCTCGGAGACCTGCGGGCCCGAGACGCCCAGGCCCAGCCGGAACCGGCCACCGGAGAGCGAGTCCAGGGTCGCGGCGGTCATCGCCGTCATGGCGGGCTGGCGGGCCGGGATCTGGAAGATCGCCGAGCCGACGTCGATCCGCTCGGTCTGGGCCGCCACCCAGCTGAGCACCGTGGCGGCGTCGGAGCCGTACGCCTCCGCGGCCCAGCAGACGGAGTAACCCAGGCGGTCGGCCTCCTTGGCCACCTCCAGGTTGTCCTGGTCCATTCCGGCGCCCCAGTAGCCGAGGTTGATCCCGAGCCGCATGCCGCTCCCCTTACCGATCAGTAACGTCCCTGTCCAGCAGGACCCTAGCGCGCCGGGAGCCCGGTGGGGAGCGGGGGAGGGCGCGATGCGGGTCACGTCCGGGAGCGACGCGCCGGACGGCCCGCGGCCGGTTGTCCACAGGGTTCCACGGGACACGAATCCGGCCAGTAATGTGCGCGTTCATGAAGCAGAGGCATCTCGGCCGGACCGGCCTACGCGTGTCCCGCATCGGACTCGGCACCCTCACCTGGGGCCGGGACACCGGCGAGCACGACGCGGCCGAGCTGTTGAAGGCGTTCTGGGAGGCCGGCGGCACCCTCGTCGACACCGCCGACATATACGGCGGCGGGGAGGCCGAGTACCTGCTGGGCCGGCTGATCTCCGACCTGGTGCCGCGCGGGGACCTGGTCATCTCCACCAAGGCGGGGAGCGTGCCGGACCCGCAGCGCCGGGTCGACGGCTCGCGGGGCCACCTGCTCGCCGCCCTCGACGACTCGCTGGCCCGCCTCGGCACCGACCACGTCGACCTGTGGCAGGTGCACGCCTACGACGAGGGCACGCCCCTCGAGGAGACCCTCCAGGCGCTGGACATCGCGGTCACCAGCGGGCGGGCCCGCTACGTCGGCGTGTCCAACTTCTGCGGCTGGCAGCTCGCCCGGGCGGCCACCTGGCAGCTCGCCGCGCCCGGCGCGCGGACCGCGCTGGCGGGCACCCAGATGGAGTACTCGCTGCTCCAGCGCGGCGTCGAGCGCGAAGTCCTGCCCGCGGCGCTGGAGCTGGGGGTCGGCCTGCTGCCCTCCTCGCCGCTCGGGCGCGGAGTGCTCACCGGCAAGTACCGCACCGGCACCCCCGCCGACTCGCGCGGCGCCTCGGAGCACCTCGCCCCGTTCGTCGCGCCCTACCTCGACGACGCCGCCGGGCGCATCGTGGACGCGGTGACCACCGCCGCCGACGGGCTCGCCGTCACACCGCTCCAGGTCTCCCTGGCCTGGATCCGCGACCGTCCCGGGGTGGCCGCGCCGATCGTCGGCGCGCGGACCGCGCAGCAGCTGGAGGCGGCGCTGTCGGTGGAGACGCTTACCCTTCCAGACGAGATCTGCCGGGCTCTCGACGACGTGTCGGCGCCCGTGCACCGCTATCCCGATCACGACTGGAGCACGCTGTGACGACGGACCCCGAGACCACGGAGCATCCCGAGCCGGGGCCGCGGGAAGAGGCCGCGGCGGGTGACGGCGGCGCCGTCGAGGGCGTCGGGAACACGGGCTCCGCCGCCGGCGAGGAGCCCTCCGGGGACGCGGAACCCCCCGTCGGCGCGGACTCCTCCGAGGGCTCCGCCGCGGACTCCGCAGGGGACGGCCGTGCCGAACCCGCCGGGGGCGGGGACGCCGAGGCCTCCGCGGACGCGGCCGGCGAGCCCGGCGCCGGTGCGGGGACCGACGGCGCCGAGGGCCGGGCCGAGGGCGCCGGCGAGGCGCCCGCGGAGGCGCGGGAGTTGTCCGAGGCCGAGGCGGAGCTGCTCGCGCAGAAGCGGGAACGGGAGCGGATCGAGCGCCGCAAGGCGGCCAAGCAGGGTCCCGTGGAGGCCGGCGGCAAGCTCTCCGGCACCGCCGCCGAACTGCTCGCCGCGGTCCGCGCCGTGGAGAGCGGCGAGAAGCCCGTGGGCAGCGTCTTCGACGAGCCGCCCGCGCCCCGCCGCCCCGCCGCGCCGGAGTCCGGCCGTCCGCAGCAGCCGGTCACCCCGCGCCCGGCCGCGGCGGCCCCCGCCGGGCCC
>NZ_LWCC02000005.1:3852751-3879175 GCF_001642695.1 Streptomyces chilikensis | reverse complement strand
TCCTGGTCACACCCCGATTGCGTGGTCCCGGCCCCCGACCGGACGCGCGGCCGACCCGGCGGCCGACCGCCGGGCGACCGGCGGGCGACCGCCGGGCGCGTGACGGAGCCCCGCCCGGGGCAGGAGTGTCCCGTCCGAGGCCGCAGCGCGCCCGCCCGCCCATCCCAGGGAGAACGAGTGTCCAGCAAGCAGCAGCTGTCCGTGAGCCCGTTATTGTTCGACACGTTGGCCGACCGGTGGCGGTCCCTGCGCGACAAGGGCCCGGTCCACCACGACGAGACGCACGGCGTGTGGCAGGTGGTGGACCACCAGGGCGTGGGCGCCGTGCTGGGGGACCCGGCCACCTTCTCCTCCGACATGAGCTCCCTCGCCCCGGCGCAGGAGGACTTCGACACCTTCCGGCAGGGCAACTTCGTCGGCATGGACCCGCCGCGCCACCGCCAGCTGCGCACACTCGTGAGCCAGGCGTTCACCCCGCGCGTCGTCCAGGGGCTGGCCCCGCGGATCGAGGACGTCGTCACCCGGCTGCTGGACGAGGTCGCCGACCGGGACCGCTTCGACCTGGTGGAGGCCCTCGCCAACCCGCTCCCCGTCATCGTCATCGCCGAACTGCTCGGGGTGCCGGCCGAGGACCACCGGCTGTTCCACGAGTGGGCGAGCGTGCTGTTCGACGGCGAACTGGTCGGCGAGTCCGCCGACATGGAGGACCTGGGGCGCGCGCTCGAGGCGGTCGCCCCCACCGTGCGCGAGATGAACGGCTACGTCCTGGACCACATCCGCCGCCGGCGCGCCGACCCCGGTGACGACCTCACCAGCCGCCTGCTGCACGCCGAGGTCGACGGCACCCGTCTGGCCGACCAGGAGATCGTCGGGTTCGTCGCCCTGCTGCTGGTGGCCGGTCACATCACCACCACGGCGCTGCTGGGCAACGCCGTCCTCACCTTCGACCGGAGCCCCGGCGTCCTCGACGCGCTGCGCGCCGATCAGGACCGGATCCCGACGGCACTCGAGGAGGTGCTCCGCTGGCTTCCGCCGTTTCCCGAGGTGGGCCGGCGCACCACCCGTCCCGTCGTCCTCGGCGGCCACGAGCTTCCGGCCGACGCCCTGGTCATGGCCCACCTGGGAGCGGCCAACCGTGACGCCGCCCGCTTCACGGACCCCGACGTCATCGACGTCACCCGCAGTCCGAACCCGCACCTGACCTTCGGACACGGCATCCACTTCTGCCTCGGCGCCCACCTCGCCCGGCTCGAGGCCCGCATCGGCACCCGTCTGCTGCTGGAGCGCTTCAGCGGTCTGACCGTCGCCTCCTACGACGACGTTGAGTACCGGAACCCGGCCATCATCGTCGGCGTGCGCCACCTGCCGGTCGAGGTCACCCGCGCCTAGAACGGCCCGGCCGGCCGGGGGAGAGGCGCCGGAGCCGGGCCCCGCGCGCTCCCGCCGCCCCGCGCACCCCCCAGGGGGCGCGCGGGGCGGCGGCCGTGAAGGCGGCCCCCGGGGAGGGCCGCGGCGGGCGGCGGGTGCGGGGCGGGGTCAGCCGAGGTCGTCGTCGGGGTCGTCGTCGAAGACGGCGGAGACGTCGAAGCGGCAGACGACCCGCGCGGGATCCGCCCCCTCGAAGGGGTGGGAGAGCCAGTCACCCGGCTCCGCCGGCTCGTCCAGCGCCGTCACCCAGAGCGTGGAGTCCCCCTCCTCCAGACCGAACTCCCGGTGCCGCGAGGCGATCTCGTCCGGCTCGTACTCGCCGAACAGCAGCCCCAGCGCCCCGTGCGCCGTCCGGGAGAACGCGTCGTCGCCGAGACCGCCGGCCTCGTCCTCGTCGGCCTCCTCGATCCGCCGGGCGGAGGCCCGCAGCCGCTGCGGGTCCGTCACCGTGTAGTCCCGGCGGATCAGCACGCTGACCGCCTCGGGATCCGCCGGCCCCTCGTAGGGCGGCAGCGACTCCTCGACCCCCGGAATCTCGAACGGCGTGACCTCGTCGTGGACCGTGTACAGCAGCTCGTCGTACACCTCGGCCGCCGCGGCCAGCTGGTTGAACGCCTCGTGGACGGCCGGGTCGTCCTCTCCCGACCGCTGTTCGACCGCCGCAAGGTGACGGTCGAGCGCGACCTTGACGGCCTCGACGGCGGCACGGACCTCGGCAGCGGTGGGCTGCGCAGCATCAGACATGGTGCAGACGCTATCCGTACCGGGGCGGTGCACGCACAATGGATGCGATGGCCGAATACGAATTTGTCGACGTGTACGTACCGCGTGGGGTCTCCCGCAAGGATGCCGCACGCCTGCTGACGGACCACGCCGAGTACGGACACTGGGAGTTGTGCCGCCTCACCCTGATGCGGGACGGCAGCCGCAGGGTGCGCCTGCGCAGGCGGATCATCCGCCAGGTGCGCGCGACATGGTGAACGACGGAAGCGGGCCCCGCCTCGGCGGAGCCCGCTTCCGTCGTCGAACGCGAGGAGATGTGCCTCACACTCCGGCGCGCGCCCGGCGGTAGAGCAGCGCGCCGGCCAGCAGCGCGCCCGCGCCGAGCGCCAGGCCCGCACCGGCCGGGACCCCCGCGCCGGTCTCGGCGAGCTGCGGCGGGGTGCCGCCGTGCGGCGCCGGCCCGTCAGGGGTGTCGGGCGTGCCGGGGGTGCCCGGCGTGTCGGGGACATCCGGCGTGCCGGGCTTGCCGGGCTCGCTCGGCTCGTCGGGCCGCTCCGGCTCCACGGGGGGCTTGCGGTGGCGCCCGCCGCCCCCGTCGAGGCAGTCGTTGCCCACGGCGGCGTTGCCGAGGCCGACCACGTCGACGCTGTTGCCGCAGAGGTTCACCGGAACGTCCACGGGCACCTGGACGGTGTTGCCGGAGAGCACGCCGGGCGAGCCGGAGGTCCGGCCGTCCGCCCGGGCGCCCCCGCCGGAGGAACTCCCCGAGCCGTCGTGACCGCCGCGGTGCTTGCCGCCACCGTGCTTCCCGCCACCGTGCCCGCCCGGGCCGTGGCCGCCCTCGCCTCCGTCGGTGACGCAGCCGTTCCCGGCCGCCGGGTTGAGCAGACCCACCACGTCCACGGTGTTGCCGCAGACGTTCACGGAGACGTCCACCGGAACCTGGATCGTGTTGCCCGACAGAACGCCGGGCGAGTTGGACGCCGAGCCGCCCGCGGCCGCGTCGGCGTGCGCGTGACCGCCGGCCGCGGCGATGACACCGGTCGCCGCCGCCACGGTCATCAAGCCCTTGCGGGTGACGTGCCTCATCAGAGAATTCCTGCCTTCGACCTTGTCCGATTGCCTGAGGGGGGCGCCGGACCGGCCGGCCCCGGGGGAGACCCGGGGCCGGCCGTCACGGCGCCGCGTGGGGAGACGGGGCGCCGTGTCAGCCGTTGACGCAGACGTTGCCGACGGCCGGGTTCAGCAGGCCGATCACGTTGACGGTGTTGCCGCAGACGTTCACCGGCACGTGCACGGGCACCTGGATGACGTTGCCGGAGACCACGCCGGGGGAGCCCACCGCGGCACCCTTGGCCTCGGAGTCGGCGGCGGCCATGCCCGCACCGGCCAGCAGCAGACCACCGGTGGCGGCGGCGGTGACGATCTTCTTGATCATGATTCCTCCCTGGAATGGCAAAGCGACCCAAGTGCGGTCGCATCACCTGTAACGAGGAAGGGCTAATAGGGCTACGAGCCTATGAGCGCATTCACCCGTCCCGGGAAGTCGCTGCACGCCTGACCGAATTCTCCGCTCAGCAGGCGTCCAGGAACCGGTCCAGCACCCGCACCCCGAACTTCAGTCCGTCCACCGGCACCCGCTCGTCCACGCCGTGGAACATCCCGGCGAAGTCCAGCTCCGGCGGCAGCTTCAGCGGCGCGAAGCCGAAGCAGCGGATGCCCAGGTCGTCGAAGGACTTCGCGTCGGTGCCGCCGGAGAGCATGTACGGCACCGCCCGCGCGATCGGGTCCTCGGCCCGGAGCGAACTCTGCATGGCGTCGACCAGGCGGCCGTCGAAGTCCGTCTCCACGGCCTTGTCCGCGTGCACGTCCTCGCGCCGCACCCGGGGGCCGAGCAGGCGGTCGAGGTCGGCGAGGAACTCCTCCTCGTACCCGGGCAGGAAGCGCCCGTCGACGTGGGCGGTCGCCTGACCGGGGATGACGTTCACCTTGTAGCCGGCGCCGAGCATGGTGGGCGCGGCCGAGTTGCGCAGGGTGGCGCCGATCATCTTGGCGATGCCGCCCAGCTTGGCCAGCGTCTCCTCCATGTTCTCCGGGTCGAGCTCGGTGCCCAGGGCGTCGGAGAGCTCGTCCAGGAAGGAGCGGACCGTCTTGGTCACCCGCACCGGCCACCGGTGGCGGCCCAGGCGCCCGACCGCCTCGCAGAGCTCGGTGACGGCGTTGTCGTCGTTGGTCATCGAGCCGTGGCCCGCCGTGCCGTCCACGGTCAGGCGCATCCAGTGCATGCCCTTCTCCGCCGTCTCGACCAGGTAGAGGCGCAGCTGCTCGTTGACCGTGAAGGAGAAGCCGCCGACCTCGCCGATCGCCTCCGTGACGCCCTCGAAGAGGTCCCGGTGGTTGTCGACCAGGTGCCGCGCCCCGTAGGTGCCGCCGGCCTCCTCGTCGGCGAGGAACGCCAGCACCACGTCCCGCGGCGGCTTGCGGCCGCTGCGCAGGCGGTCGCGGACCACGGCGAGGGTCATCGCGTTCATGTCCTGCATGTCGACCGCGCCGCGCCCCCACACGCAGCCGTCGGCGATCTCGCCGGCGAACGGGTGGTGGGTCCAGTCGTCCGCGTTGGCGGGGACGACGTCGGTGTGGCCGTGGATGAGCAGCGCGGGCCGGGACGGGTCCTCGCCCTCGATCCGCGCCACGGTGGAGGCGCGGCCGGGATGCGACTCGATGATCTTCGGTTCCAGACCCACCTCGGCCAGCTTCTCCGCCACGTACTCGGCGGCCTTCCGCTCCCCGGGACCGGAGTGGTCGCCGTAGTTGCTGGTGTCGATCCGGATCAGTTCCCGGCAGAGGCCGACGACCTCGTCCTCCCCGGTGACCTTCTCGCTCACGCGCTTCCTCCCGCTGTCGTCCGGTTGTGGTCCTGCCACATCCTCCCCCTCCCGGAGCACGCGGACGAGAGGGGGCGTGATCAGGCACCCCGGAAAGCCTGGTAATGTTTCTCCTGTCGCCGCGAGGGGAACAGCGAAACCCCGAAGCGGTGGCAGACACCTTGTCCGGGTGGCGGAATGGCAGACGCGCTAGCTTGAGGTGCTAGTGCCCTTTATCGGGCGTGGGGGTTCAAGTCCCCCCTCGGACACCAGTGCGAAGGGCCGCGGTCGAAGACCGCGGCCCTTCGGCGTTCCCGGGCACCGCACGTCACCACCCGCCCGCCCGCCCGCCTGCCGGCCGGAGGAGGCCACCGGCGTCACAGCCAGTCGCGCCGCTTGAACATCCGGTACAGCATCACCTCCAGCACCGCCATCACCACGATCACCGCCGGATAGGACCAGGTCCAGGACAGCTCCGGCATGTGCTCGAAGTTCATGCCGTAGACGCCCGCGATCATGGTCGGCACCGCCGCCATCGCCGCCCAGGACGAGATCTTCCGCATGTCGTCGTTCTGCCGCACGCTCATCTGGGCGAGGTGTGCCGAGAGGATGTCCGAGACCAGCCGGTCCAGGGCCTCCACGGACTCGTTGACCCGGGTCAGGTGGTCGCCGACGTCGCGGAAGAACGGCCGCGCCTCGTCGTCCACGAACGGCACCCGGGTGAAGCCGGAGCCGGTCTCCGCGAGCCTGGTCATCGGCCCGCTCAGCGGGCCGGTCGCCCGGCGGAACTCCAGGATCTGCCGCTTGAAGTTGTAGATCCGGGAGGCGGTGTTCTGGGAGCCCTCCGAGGAGGGGGAGAAGACCTCCGCCTCCAGCTCCTCCAGGTCCGTCTGCAGTTCGCCGGCGACCTCCAGGTAGTGGTCGACGGTCGCGTCGGCGACGGCGTAGAGGACGGCCGTGGGGCCGGTGGCCAGGGTCTCCGGCGTGCTCTCCAGCCGGTCGCGGACGGAGGCCAGCGGCGACGCCGCCCCGTGCCGGACGGTCACGATGAAGGAGTCGCCCAGGAAGACCATGATCTCGCCGGTGGTCACGGTGTCGCTGCGCGGCTCGTAGAGCACGGGCTTGAGCACCATGAACAGCGAGTCGTCGTACACCTCCAGCTTCGGCCGCTGGTGCGCCTTGAGCGCGTCCTCCACCGCCAGCGGGTGGAGCCCGAACTCCTCCGTGACCAGCTCGAACTCCTCCTCGGTGGGCTTGTGCAGCCCTATCCAGACGAAGGCGCGGTCTCCCGCGGCGCGGGCCGCCGCCAGAGCGTCGGAGTAGTCGTCCGGGCCCGCGGTCCTGTGGCCGTCCTGGTACACGGCGCAGTCGACGATCACGGTGGTGCGCACTCTCCCTCGTGGTTGGCGTCCCCGCGCCGCGGCGGCGGCCGGGGTCACGGAACCCGGTGCCGGGGTTCCGTGACCCCCTTGTACCCCTACCCTGGGCGACATGCCCACGCTGATCCTGGTCCGGCACGGACGTTCCACCGCCAACACCGCGGGACTTCTCGCCGGACGCATGCCCGGAGTGACACTCGACGACCGCGGAGCCGCGCAGGCCGCCGCCCTCCCGGACCGGCTCGCGGGAGTGCCGCTGGCCGCGGTGGTCAGCAGCCCGCTCCAGCGGTGCCGGGAGACCGTCCGGCCGCTCCTCGACGCCCGGCCGGGGCTGCGCCTGCACACCGAGGACGGGATCAACGAGTGCGACTACGGCGACTGGACCGGCCGCAAGCTCGACGAACTGGCCGGCGAGCCGCTGATGGAGATCGTGCAGGCCCACCCCACCGCCGCCGCCTTCCCCGGAGGCGAGTCCATGCGCGCCATGCAGCACCGGGCGGCCGAGGCGGTCAGGGGGTGGAACCGGCGGATCGAGGAGGAGCACGGGGCCGACGCGGTCTACCTGATGTGCTCGCACGGCGACATCATCAAGTCGCTGGCCGCCGACGCGCTCGGACTGCACCTCGACCAGTTCCAGCGGATCTCCGTCGAGCCCTGCTCGGTCACCGTGGTCCGGTACACCCGGACCCGGCCCTTCCTGGTGCGCCTCGGCGACACCGGGGACTTCGCCTCGCTGGTCCCCCGCCCGGACCGGGGGACCGAGGGGGCGGGCGACGCCGCCACGGTCGGAGGCGGCGCCGGAGCACCGTGATCGCCGCCGCAGTAGGGTGAAGCGCGTCAGCCCGTACCGAAGTCGATTCCCCAGGAGACAGGACGTGTCACGTCAGGTGTTCCTCTACGATCCGCCGGACCGCTTCGTGGCCGGCACGGTCGGGCTGCCCGGGCGACGGACGTTCTACCTCCAGGCCGCCGCCGGGACCCGGGTGACCAGCGTCGCGCTGGAGAAGACCCAGGTCGCCGCGCTCGCCGAGCGGATGGACGAACTGCTGGACGAGGTGGTGCGCCGCAGCGGCGGCAGCGCCTCCGTCCCCGCGGTCGCCCCCGCCGACATCGTGGACACGGAGCCCCTGCGGACGCCGGTGGAGGAGGAGTTCCGCGTCGGCACCATGGCCCTCGCCTGGGACGGCTCCGACCAGCGGATGGTCGTCGAGGCGCAGGCGCTGGTCGAGCTGGAGGCGGAGACCGAGGAGGACCTCGCCGCCGCCGAGGAGCAGATGCTCCAGGACGAGGAGAACGGCCCGCCGGTGCTCAGGGTGCGGCTCACCGGGGTGCAGGCGAGATCGTTCGCCAAGCGCGCCCTGGAGGTCGTCGACGCCGGGCGCCCGCCGTGCCCGCTGTGCAGCCTGCCGCTCGACCCGGAGGGACACGTATGTCCGCGCCAGAACGGATACCGGCGCTGAGTCTGCCCGCCGACGGGGCGGCCGCCGGGGCCTCGGGCGCGGCGCCCGCCGAGCTGCTGGCCCGGGGCGAGCTCACCGTGCGCGGGCGCATCCCGGAGGCGTCCAACGCCGCGCTGTACTGCACCGTCTCGCTGGACGGGCGGGAGGCGGCGTGCGTCTACAAGCCGGTCGCGGGGGAGCGGCCGCTGTGGGACTTCCCCGACGGGAACCTGGCCCGCCGCGAGGTCGCCGCGTACGAGGTCTCGGAGGCCACCGGCTGGGGGCTGGTACCGCCCACCGTGCTGCGCGACGGTCCGTACGGGGAGGGCATGTGCCAGCTGTGGATCGAGCCGGTCCCCGGCGACGGCCCCGGCGAGGAACTGCTCGCGCTGGTCGATCCCGGCGACCCCGGCCCGGGGTGGAAGGAGATCGGGCTCGCCGAGGTGGGGGAGGGGCGCACCGCCCTGCTGGTCCACGCCGACGACCCGCGGCTGCGCCGGCTGGCCGTGCTGGACGCCGTGATCAACAACGCCGACCGCAAGGGCGGGCACCTGCTGCCGGCACCCGGCGGGCGGCTCTACGGCATCGACCACGGGGTCACCTTCCACACCGAGGACAAGCTGCGCACGCTGCTGTGGGGGTGGGCCGGGGAGCCGCTGCCGGAGGAGGCCGTGGAGGTGCTGCGGCGCCTCGCGGACGCTCTGGCGGAGGGCGGGGCGCTCGCCGCGCGGCTGCGTCCCCTCATCACCGGGGCCGAACTGGAGGCCACCCGTGCGCGGGTCGCCGCCCTCCTCGGCACGGGGGTCCACCCGCGGCCGGGCGGCGACTGGCCCGCCCTGCCGTGGCCCCCGATCTGACACCGCCGCCCACCGCGGGCCGCCCCGCGGAGGGAAGGGGTGCGCCCTCCGCCCCGTCCACGGGCGGACGCCGCGCCGTACCCGCCGGCAGCGGTGGGCGCCCTCCCGCACGCCGCGGAGGCGTCGTGCCGCCGGCGCGGCACGGGCGGACGCGGGCCCGGGCGCCGCCGCACGTGGCCGCCGCGCCCGCGCCCGCGCCCGCGCCCGTGCCGCCGCTCACGCCGGGACGAGCTGCCGCCGTCCCCGTCGCGCCGTCTCCACCGCCTCCGGCGTGAGCACCGGCAGCGGGACCAGGATCCCGCACCCCACGCACACCGGCCCGCTCGACGGCTCGTGGTTCATCCCGCGCCGCCAGGCCAGGTCCTCGTCGCCGCAGACCGGGCAGCTCCTGCCGGGCTCCCGCTCCAGCGCGCCGATCAGCCGCCGCAGCACCTCCGGCAGCGGGGCCGAAGGATGGACCCGCGGGTCGTCGCACCAGGCGATCCCGAACCCGCCCCAGGTCCTGCGGTGCCAGTCGTCCACCGACCCGGGCCGCCGCAGCCCGTCGTGCTTCTCCCGCCGCCGGCGCTCCGCGAACGCCACCTCGTAGGCCAGCCAGATCTCCCTGGCCCGTTCCAACTCGGCCACCGCGCCCACCAGTCGGCGGGGGTCGGGGGAGCGGTCCTCGGGACCGAACCCCCAGGTGACGCAGAGGTGGTCCCAGGTCGCCCGGTGGCCGTAGGGCGCGAACCGCTCCAGGCACTTGCGCAGCGAGTACCGCCGCAGCGCCAGATCGCACCGTTGGTCCCGTACTTGTCTCGCCAGACTCCGGAATCCCGCCATCGACCGTACCTCCGTCGCACGTGCACCTGATCCGCTGCCCAACTCGGCTTCGCCGCAAGGGCGTCGCCGCATAGACGTGCCGACCGCCCAACCGGCTCCATCGGATCGGCCGAGGTATGCCACGAGCCGGACGACACACCTATGCGGGTTCCTGCTGACGGCGGGACTATGCGCGACAAGCGGAACAGAACGGGCGGGACGCGTCGGTGCGCGTCCCGCCCGTGTCCCCCAACCCGGCTCAGCGGTACAGCAGATACCGCTTCCGCGTGGCGCGGAAGCCGGCCAGTTCGTCCTTCCAGCCGTCCACCACCTCGTCCAGCCCGGCGCCGGCGTCGATGCGGGTGCGGACCCCGGTGGAGCCGGTCAGCTTGTCGATCCAGTTGTCCGCGCGCCAGGCGAAGCCGCTCCACGTCTGCCTGGCGGTGATCAGCAGGCCGATGCCGGTGCGCACCGGATCGAAGGCCGCGCGGTCGCGGACGTGCACCTGGACGCCGCCGACCGTCCGGCCGGAGTGCTTGCTGAAGGTCGGCGCGAAGTACGCCTCCCTGAACCGCACGCCGGGCAGGCCGAGTTCGTTGGCGGCGGCGGCCCACGACCCGTCGACGCCGGGCGCGCCCAGCAGTTCGAAGGGGCGGGTGGTGCCCCGGCCCTCGGAGAGATTGGTGCCCTCGAAGAGGCAGGTGCCGGGATAGACCAGAGCGGTCTCCGGAGTGGGCATGTTGGGGCTCGGCGGAACCCAGGGCAGCCCCGAGGCGTCGTAGAACTCGTCCCGCCGCCAGCCGGTCATCCGCACCGTCTCCAGCTCCACGGGGGAGGACAGGAACTCCCCGTTGAAGAGCAGGGCCAGCTCCGCCACCGTCATGCCGTGCTGCTGGGAGATGGGCTTGCGGCCGACGAAGGTGGCGAACTGCGGGTGCATGACCGGGCCTTCGGCCGAGCGGCCGGAGACGGGGTTGGGCCGGTCCAGCACCACGAACCGCTTGCCGGCCAGCTGGGCGGCCTCCATGCAGTCGTACAGGGTCCAGATGTAGGTGTAGAAGCGGGCTCCCGCGTCCTGGATGTCGAAGACGACGGTGTCCACGCCGGAGGCGGTGAAGACGTCCGCCAGCGGCTGTCCGCTCTTGAGGTAGGTGTCGTAGACGGGCAGCCCGGTGGCGGGGTCCGGGTGGAAGCCCTCGGAGCCGCCCGCCTGGGCGGTGCCGCGGAAACCGTGCTCCGGCCCGAAGACCGCCGCCAGGTCGACGCGGTCGTCCGCGTGCATCACGTCGACGATGTGCGCCGCGTCGCGGGTGATGCCGGTCGGGTTGGTGACCACGCCGACCTTCTCGCCGTCCAGCAGCGCGTAGCCGTCCGCGGCGAGGCGCTCGAAACCGGTCCGCAGCGGACGTCCGCCCGACGGCGGGGTGGCGGCCACCGGCGGGCCCGGTGCCTCGGCCGCGGTGGCGGCCGCGGTGCCGGCCGCGGTGGCGGACAGGGCGGCCGTGGCCGCGGTGAGCAGGCCTCGTCTGGACACTCTCATCGTGCGTGACCTCCGTGGATCGTGGGTGGCGCCCGGCGGGTCTTCCTCGCTCCGGATGGGGTTCCGGCATCCCCGCGGGGCGGCCGGTGCCGTGTGTCATGCCCACGCGAGAGGTGCTCCACCCGCCACGGTCCGTCCCGATCCCCGGACGGCCCCGTCCTCACCCCTTCCGCGCCACATACCGACCGGTTAGTCTGACGCCGCAGTCCAGCGGCGACAGCGCCGTGTCACGTCGTGTCGGAGGAGACCGATGGTGGAAGCCGTGCAGGATGCCCGGGTCGTCGTCACCGGGGCAGGAGGCGGTATCGGAGCAGCGATGGCCAGGCGTTTCGCCGCCGAGGGGGCCCGGGTCGTGGTCAACGACCTGAACGCGGAGAAGGCCGGGGCGGTGGCCCGGGAGATCGGCGCCACCGCCGTCCCGGGGGACGCCTCGGAGGTGCTCGAGCCGGCACGGGAGGCGCTGGGCGGGCGGATCGACGTCTTCTGCGCCAACGCCGGGATCGCGGGCAGCGACGGCAGCCTCACCCCGGACGACGACGCCTGGGAACGCGCCTGGGACGTCAACGTGATGGCGCACGTGCGCGCCGCCCGCGCCCTGCTGCCGGAGTGGCTGGAACGCGGCGAGGGGCGCTTCGTCGCCACCGTCTCCGCGGCCGGACTGCTCACCATGATCGGCGCCGCCCCCTACAGCGCCACCAAGCACGCCGCCTACGCCCACGCGGAATGGCTCTCGCTCACCTACCGCCACCGCGGGATCAAGGTGCACGCGGTCTGCCCCCAGGGCGTGCGCACCGACATGCTGGCCGGCTCCGGCAGCGCGGGCGACCTGGTCCTCGCCCCCACCGCGATCGAGCCCGAGGACGTGGCGGACGCCCTCTTCAAGGGCATCGAGGAGGACCGCTTCCTCGTCCTCCCGCACCCGGAGGTGGCCGAGTACTACGCCGCCAGGGCGGCCGACCCGGAGCGCTGGCTCACGCACATGAACCGTCTGCACCAGAAGTGGGAGAGCATCCGATGACGACCGAGTCCCGGTACGCGGCCAAGCCCTGGCTCGCCCTGCTGACCGACGCGCAGAAGGCGCCCCTGACGCCTCCGGCCGGCGCGGTGCACGCCCTGAGGCGCGCGCTGGCCTCCCGCGCGGACGAGACCTTCCTCGCCTACTTCGACGGCCGCCTCACCTACCGGGAGGTGGACGCGCTCAGCGACTCGGTGGCCGGCCGCCTCGCCGCCCGCGGCGTCGCCGGGGGCGACCGGGTGGCGGTGCTGCTGCAGAACTCCCCGGCCTTCGTGCTCGCCGTCCTCGGCGCGTGGAAGGCGGGCGCGATCGTGCTGCCGGTCAACCCGATGTACAAGACCGGCGAGGTCCGGCACGTCCTGACCGACGGCGAGGTCAAGGCGCTGGTCTGCTCCGACCGCGCCTGGGAGTCCTACCTGCGGGACGCCGCCGACGGCACCCCGGTGGAGTTCGCCCTCACCGCCTGCGAGCTGGACTTCCAGAGCCGCGACGACAAGCGCGTCCTCGACTTCGAGCGCCTGCCGGTCGCCGCCGACGCGGAGGACCTCACCGAGGCCGCCCGGGCCGGCCACCCCGCCCCCGAGGGCCGTGAGCCCGGGCCCGAGGACATCGCCCTGATCAGCTACACCTCCGGCACCAGCGGGGCCCCCAAGGGCGCCACCAACACGCACGGCAACCTGATGTACAACGCCGAGCGGCAGGCCACCGGCCTCGGACTGCCCGAGCACGCCGCCTACTTCGCGCTCGCCCCGCTCTTCCACATCACCGGCATGGTCTGCCAGTTCCTGGCCGCCCTCAACAGCGGCGGCAGCCTGGTCCTCGCCTACCGGTTCGAGGCCGGCGTGGTCCTCGACGCCTTCGAGGAGCACCGCCCGGCCTACACCGTCGGACCGTCCACCGCCTTCATGGCGCTGGCCGCCCACCCCGCCGTCAGCCGGCGGCACTTCAGCTCCTTCGCGCAGATCTCCTCCGGCGGCGCGCCGCTGCCGCCCGCGCTGGTGGAGAAGTTCGAGGCCGCCTTCGGCCCGTACATCCAGAACGGCTACGGGCTCACCGAGTGCAGCGCCCCCTGCGCCTCCGTCACCGGCGGCCTGCGCGCCCCCGTCGACCCGGTCTCCGGCACCCTCGCCGTCGGCGTGCCCGGCGCCGACACGGTGGTGCGGATCCTCGACGACCAGGGCGAGGAGGTCCCGTTCGGGGAGCAGGGCGAGATCGTCGTCAGGGGACCGCAGGTCGTCCCCGGTTACTGGCGCCGCCCCGAGGCCACCGCCGAGACCTTCCCCGACGGCGAGCTGCGCACCGGCGACATCGGCTTCATGGACGAACAGGGCTGGCTGTACGTCGTCGACCGCAAGAAGGACATGATCAACGCCTCCGGCTTCAAGGTGTGGCCGCGGGAGGTCGAGGACGTGCTCTACACGCACCCGGCGGTCCGCGAGGCGGCCGTGGTCGGCGTCCCCGACGGCTACCGGGGCGAGACCGTCAAGGCGTACATCTCGCTGCGCCCGGGGGCCGACGCCACCGGCGACGAGCTCGCCGCATACTGCAAGGAGCGGCTGGCCGCGTACAAATATCCGCGGCTGGTGGAGATCCTGCCCGACCTGCCCAAGACGGCGACTGGCAAGATCCTCCGGAGGGAACTGCGCGGCACCCGGTAGTCGGCGGGCGGTTCCCGGCAGATTTCGGCACGACCGCAGAAGAAGAACCGGAAGGACAGGTGGCGGCACGATGGCCAGGACGACGGACGGAGAGGGCACGCCCGTTCCCCAGCGGCTGCTGGCCGCCGCCACCCGTCTCTTCGCGGAGCGCGGCTACGACCGCACCTCCGTGCAGGAGATCGTGGAGGCGGCCGGGGTCACCAAGGGCGCGCTCTACCACTACTTCGGCTCCAAGGAGGACCTCCTCCACGAGGTGTACGCCCGGGTGCTCCGGCTGCAGCAGGAGCGGCTGGACCACTTCGCGCGGATGGACGCCTCGGTGGAGCGGCGACTGCGGGACGCCGCGGCGGACGTGGTGGTCACCACCATCGACAACCTCGACGACGCGTCGATCTTCTTCCAGTCGATCCATCACCTCAGCCCGGAGAAGAACAAGCAGGTGCGGGCCGAACGGCGGCGCTACCACGAGCAGTTCAAGGGGCTGATCGAGGAGGGGCAGGAATCCGGGGTCTTCTCCCGGGCCACGCCGGCCAGCCTGGTGGTCGACTACCACTTCGGCTCCATCCACCACCTGTCGACGTGGTACCGGCCCAACGGCCCGCTGAGCCCGCGCGAGGTCGCCGACCACCTCGCCGACCTCCTGCTGCGCGCGCTGCGGCCCTGACGCCCGCGGGTCCTCACGCCCGTGGGTCCTCACGCCCGCGGGCCCCGAGGGCCGCAGCCCTCGACGCCCGCGGAACGGCGCGGGGGCGGAACGAGCCGGACCCGTTCCGCCCCCGCGCCGTCTCCTGCGGCTAGAGGTACTTCTTCAGCTCGCGCCGCGCCAGCGACCGCTGGTGGACCTCGTCCGGCCCGTCCGCCAGCCGCAGGGTCCGCGCCCCCGCGTACAGCTCCGCCAGCGGGGTGTCCTGGGAGACGCCGCCCGCACCGTGGAGCTGGATGGCCTGGTCGAGGATCTGGCAGACCGCCCGCGGCGTGGCGATCTTGATCGCCTGGATCTCGGTGTGTGCGCCCTTGTTGCCCACCGTGTCCATCATCCAGGCCGTCTTCAGCACCAGCAGCCGCAGCTGCTCCACCGTGACCCGGGCGTCGGCGATCCAGTTCTGCACCACGCCCTGCTGCGCCAGCGGCTTGCCGAAGGCGGTCCGCGACACCGCGCGGCGGCACATCAGCTCGATGGCTCGCTCGGCCATGCCGATCAGCCGCATGCAGTGGTGGATCCGGCCCGGGCCCAGCCGCGCCTGGGCGATGGCGAACCCGCCGCCCTCCTCGCCGACCAGGTTCGACACCGGCACCCGGACGTCCTCGAAGACCACCTCGGCGTGCCCGCCGTGGTACTCGTCGCCGTAACCGAACACCGTCATCGCCCGCTCCACCCGCAGCCCGGGGGTGTCCCGCGGGACCAGCACCATCGACTGCTGGCGGCGGACGTCGGAGCCGTCCGGGTCCGTCTTGCCCATCACGACGAAGATCTCGCAGGCCGGGTTCATCGCCCCGGAGATGTACCACTTGCGGCCGTTGATCACGTACTCGTCGCCGGCCCGCTCGATCCGGGTCGTGATGTTGGTGGCGTCCGAGGAGGCCACCTCCGGCTCGGTCATCGCGAAGGCGGACCGGATCTCACCGGCCAGCAGCGGCTCCAGCCACCGCTTCTTCTGCTCCTCGGTCGCGAACTGGTGCAGCAGCTCCATGTTCCCGGTGTCCGGCGCCGCGCAGTTGAGCGCGTCCGGGGCGAGCTGGGGGGAGCGGCCGGTGATCTCGGCGAGCGGCGCGTACTGGAGGTTGGTCAGCCCGGCCCCGTACTCGGCGTCCGGCAGGAACAGGTTCCACAGCCCCCGGCGGCGCGCCTCGGCCTGGAGGTCGTGCAGCACCGGCACGTGCGCCCACGGGTCGGACAGCCCGGCGCGCTGTTCGCGGGCCACCGGCTCCGCCGGGTATACGAAGTCCTCCATGAATTCCAGCAGGTTGGCGCGCAACTCCTCGGTGCGCGCGTCGAACGCGAAGTCCATGATCAGCCTTCCTGCAGGGTGGTGAGGCCGTGCTCGATGAAGAGGGGGACCAGGTCGCCGATGCGGTCGAAGCCGCCGCCGAGGGTCTGGCCGAGCGTGTAGCGGTAGTGGATGCCCTCGAGGATCACCGCGAGCTTGAACCAGGCGAAGGCGGTGTACCAGGAGACGGCGGAGACGTCGCGGCCGGACAGCGCGGCGTACCGCTCGACCAGCTCCGCCGGGGCGGGGTGGCCCGCGGCCTCGGCGGTGGTGGAGACGGGGGAGCCCGGCAGGCCGTGCGGGGTGCTGTACATGACCAGCAGGCCCAGGTCGGTGAGCGGGTCGCCCAGGGTGGACATCTCCCAGTCCAGGACGGCCTTGATCCGGTCGTCGTCGCCGACCAGCACGTTGTCCAGGCGGTAGTCGCCGTGCACCACGGCGGGCGCGGGGGAGTCCGGCAGTTTCCGGCCCAGTGCGGCGTGCAGCTCGTCGATGCCGGGCAGCTCGCGGCTGCGGGAGGCGGCCAGCTGCTTGCCCCAGCGCCGCAACTGGCGCTCCAGGAAGCCCTCCGGACGGCCGAAGTCACCCAGCCCGGCCGCCTCCGGGTCCAGCGAGTGCAGCTCGACGAGGGTGTCGACCAGCCCCAGCACCGCCTGACGGGTCCGCTCCGGACCGAGCGGGGCGAGCTGCTCCGCGGTCCGGTAGGGAGTCCCGGCCACGAACTCCATCACGTAGAACGGCGCGCCCAGCACCTCCTCGTCCTCGCAGAGCAGCACCGGCGTGGGCACCGGAACGCCCGTCGGGTGCAGGGCGCTGATCACCCGGTGCTCGCGGCGCATGTCGTGCGCGGTGGCCAGCACGTGGCCCAGCGGCGGGCGGCGGACCACCCAGCGGCCGGCGCCGTCGGTGACGTGGTAGGTGAGGTTCGACCGGCCGCCCTCGATGAGGCGGGCGGACAGCTCACCCCGCAGCAGACCGGGCCGCTCGCGGTCGAGCAGATCGCGCAGCCGGTCCAGGTCGAGGCCTGGCGGATGGTCGGGGCGGCTCATTCTCGAGCTCCTTCGGACGACGACGAAGACACCAGATCATGATGCCGACCGGTCGGTATGCAGTCCATAGCCCGAGCCCAACGTGACGGGGACAACCCTGGACCCCCGGGCCCGCCCCCGGCCGGGGGCGGGCGGCCGCGGACCCGCTCCGGACGGCCCCCGCGGCGCCTACGGCGCCAGGACGTCGAGCTCCCGCAGGGCGCCCGTGGTGATCTCCCGGGTCAGCCGCTCCGCCTCCTCGGCGTCACCCTCGCGGACCGCCTCCGCCACCTTCACGTGCAGGGTCACGGCGGCCGGATCCGGGTCCTCGAACATCACCTCGTGCCGGGTGCGGCCGGTGAGGACCTCGGCCACCACGTCGCCGAGGGGGGCGAACATCTCGTTGCCGGAGGCGGTGAGGATCACCCGGTGGAATCCCACGTCGTGCACCAGGTACTCCTCCAGCCGCTGCCCGCGCGAGGTGGCGACCATCCCCAGGGCGCACCGGGTCAGCTCCGCGCACTGCTCCGCGGAGGCGTGGCGCGCGGCCAGCCCGGCCGCGACCGGCTCCACCGCGGAGCGCAGGACGGTGAGGGAGCGGAGCTGGCGGGGGCGGTCGGCGCCGGCCAGCCGCCAGCGGATGACCTGCGGGTCGTAGACGTTCCACTCCTCGACCGGCCGCACCGTCACGCCCACCCGCCGGCGGGAGGCGACCAGCTGCATCGACTCCAGGACCCGCACCGCCTCGCGCATCACGGACCTGGACACCCCGAGGCTCTGGGCGAGCTCGTCGGTGCGGAGCACGCTTCCGGGCGGGTACTCACCCGCGGTGATCGCGGGCCCGAGGCGGTGGAGTACCTGTGCGTGCAGCCCTCGGGCCTGGACGGTCATGGGATCAGGGTATGGGATGCCGCACACCACAAAAGTCAGACTTTTTGGGGTCGAGGGCTTGAATTTGTCACATCACTTGGGTTTCAGTGTCCCCCGACAACCGAAGTCGACGAAGACTGCGAGAACGCCATGGCCCCCACTCCCGCCGAGCCCGCCCCACCGGTCGTGGTGGTCATGGGGGTCGCCGGCACCGGCAAGACCACGGTCGGCCGCCACCTCGCCGAACTCCTCGAGGTCCCCTTCGCGGAAGGCGACGAGTTCCACCCGCCCGCCAACATCGCCAAGATGTCGGCCGGCACCCCGCTGGACGACGACGACCGCGCCCCCTGGCTCGACCTGATCGGCGTCTGGGCGCACGAGCACCGCGGCGGCGGTGGCGTGGTCAGCTGCTCGGCGCTCAAGCGGGCCTACCGCGACCGCCTGCGGGCGACCGCCCCCGGCCTGTTCTTCGTCCACCTCAACGGCGAGCGGGCCCTCATCGAGCGGCGCATGGCCGACCGCAAGGGCCACTTCATGCCGCGCTCGCTGCTGGACTCGCAGTTCGCCACCCTCGAGCCGCTCCGGCCCGACGAGGCCGGCGTCGTCGTGGACCTGTCCGCCACGCCGGAGGAGATCGCCCGGACGGCCGCGGCCGCCCTGCGCGACCTGCCCTGACCGGCACCCGCCCCGCACCGGATTCCCCCCACACCCCACTTACCCCCACTTACCCCCCACTTACCCCCCCACGTACCCCCCGCAAGGAACCACCGTGACCAGACTCAGCGTCGAGACCCTGGCGGCGGACGCCGTCGAGCCGATCACCTCGGCCGGTCATGCCCACCTGGGCCTCGCCGTGCTCGCGGGCATCGCCGTCATCGTCGTGCTCATCACCAAGTTCAAGCTGCACGCCTTCCTGGCGCTGACCGTCGGCTCGCTGGCCCTCGGCGCGTTCGCGGGCGCGCCGCTGGACAAGACCATCGCCAGCTTCACCACGGGCCTGGGCTCCACCGTCTCCGGCGTGGGCGTGCTGATCGCGCTCGGCGCCATCCTCGGCAAGCTGCTGGCGGACTCCGGCGGGGCGGACCGGATCGTGGACACCATCCTGGCCAGGGCGCGCGGCCGGGCCATGCCCTGGGCGATGGTGCTGATCGCCTCGGTGATCGGTCTGCCGCTGTTCTTCGAGGTCGGCGTCGTCCTGCTGATCCCGGTGGTGCTGATGGTGGCCCGTCGCGGCAACTTCTCCCTGATGCGGATCGGCATCCCCGCCCTCGCCGGTCTCTCGGTGATGCACGGCCTCATCCCGCCGCACCCCGGCCCGCTGGCCGCCATCGACGCGGTCGACGCGGACCTCGGCCTCACCCTGGCCCTGGGCCTGGTCGTCGCGATCCCCACGGTGATCGTCGCCGGCCCGCTCTTCTCCCGCTACGCCGCCCGCTGGGTGGACGTCGCCGCGCCCGAGCGGATGATCCCCGCCGTGGACGAGGACCAGGACCCCGAGAAGCGCCCGGGCTTCGTGCCCACCCTGGCCACCATGCTGCTGCCCGTGGTGCTGATGCTGGCCAAGGCGCTGGTCGACATCGTCGTCGACGACCCGGAGAACTCCGTCCAGCGCGTCTTCGACGTCATCGGCTCCCCGATGATCGCCCTGCTGGCCGCCGTGATCGTCGGCCTGTTCACGCTGGGCCGCGCGGCCGGGTTCACCAAGGAGCGCATCTCCGTCACCGTGGAGAGGTCCCTCGCCCCGATCGCCGGCATCCTGCTGATCGTCGGCGCGGGCGGCGGCTTCAAGCAGACGCTGATCGACTCCGGCGTCGGCAGGATGATCCTCGAGATATCCGACAGCTGGTCGATCCCGGCCCTGCTGCTCGCCTGGCTCATCGCCGTGGTGATCCGCCTGGCCACCGGCTCGGCGACCGTCGCCACCATCTCCGCGGCCGGTCTGGTCGCCCCGCTGGCGGCCGGCATGTCCCCGGCGGAGACGGCCCTGCTGGTCCTCGCCATCGGCGCGGGCTCGGTCTTCTTCAGCCACGTCAACGACGCGGGCTTCTGGCTGGTCAAGGAGTACTTCGGGCTCTCCGTCGGCCAGACGATCAAGACCTGGTCGGTGATGGAGACGGTGATCTCGGTGGTCGCCGGAGCGATGGTCCTGCTGCTGTCGTTGTTCGTCTGACGACGCGGCGGACTCCTCGACCGCCCGCGGTCCCGGGTTCTTGACGCCCCGGGACCGCGGGCCTCGCCGTCCCCCTCCCGCCCGGCGGCCGGCCGTCCCGGGGGCCGTCCTGGGGTTGGATGGGCGCATGACTGCTTCCGACCCCTCGCACGCGGCGCGTTCCGCGGAGGAGATCCTCGACATCGTCGACGAGCACGACCGGGTCATCGACCGGCGGCCCCGCGCGGAGGCCTACGCGCGGGGACTCCGGCACCGGTGCGTGTTCGTCGAGGCGCGGGACGCCTCCGGCCGCGTCTTCACCCACCGCAGGACGGCGACCAAGCTGGTCTTCCCCTCCCTCTACGACACCTTCGTCGGCGGCGTGGTCGGCGCGGGGGAGTCCTACGACGAGGCGGCCCTGCGGGAGGCCGAGGAGGAGCTCGGGGTGAGCGGGCTGCCGCGACCGGAGTTCCTCTTCAAGTTCCTCTACGACGACGGCGCCGGCCGCAGCTGGTGGTCCGCCGTCTACCAGGTCCGGTGCGCGTCGCCGGTCCGGCCCCAGCCGGAGGAGGTCGCCTGGCACGGCTTCCTCACCGACGAGGAGATCGAGGCGCGGCTGGACACCTGGGAGTGGGTCCCGGACGGCCTGGAGGCGCACCGGCGCCTCCGGGAGTTCCGCGGCCCGGCCCAGGACCCGCCCGGCGGGGAGTCTCAGCCGGAGACGTCGCCGTCCACGTAGAGCCAGGCCCCGGAGCCGGGCTCGCGCTCGAAACGGCTGTGCTCCGTCATCGCGCCGCCGCGGTAGGAGGCGCGGAAGGTGACCGTGCCGGTGGTGTGGAAGGCCGAGCCTCCCTCCGTGGCGAGGACCTCCAGTCCGGTCCAGCGGGTCCCGGGGTCGAGGTCGAGCTCCGCGGGGCGCGTCCGCGGGCTCCAGGTCCGCAGCAGGTAGCCGGCGTCCAGCCGCACGAAGGCGCTGTACCGGGAGCGCATCAGCTGCTCGGCGGTGGCGGCGAGGGCCGCACCGGAGTGGAACCGCCCGCAGCAGGCGTCGTACGGCTGGGGCAGCCCACAGGGGCAGGAACGCGCGGTGACCATGCGGCCATTCTGCCCGCCGTCCGCGCCCCGCGGCCGTCGGCCCCCACGGTGAGGGCGTGCGCGTGCGGCGCTTGCGCCCGGGCCTGCCCGCCCCCGGCGCGCCGCCCCGGACCGCCCGCGTCCACCCGCGCCGCCCGGCGGCGCGACCGCCCGCGCGCCGACGACGCCCGCGGGCGGTGCGGCCTAGGCCCCGGGTTCCGGGGCGAGACGGGAGCCGGTCAGACGGGCTCCGATGGTGTCGTCCGGGTTGGAGAGCCCGCACGTCGTCATGGAGAGGCACCCGCACCCGATGCAGTCGGTGAGGTGGTCCCGCAGCCGCTCCAGGCGGCGGATCCGCTCGTCCAGCTCGACGCGCCACTTCTCCGAGAGCCGCGCCCAGTCCTCGCGCGTCGGCGTCCGCCCGTCCGGCAGTTCCGCCAGCGCGTCGCGGATCGCGGCGAGCGGCATCCCCACCCGCTGCGAGGCGCGGACGAACGCCACCCGCCGCAGGGTGTCCCTGCTGTAGCGGCGCTGGTTGCCCGGGGTCCGTCGGCTGCTGATCAGCCCTTTGGCCTCGTAGAAGTGGAGCGCGGAGACGGCCACCCCGCTGCGCGCCGAGAGCTGGCCGACGGTGAGTTCCTGGACCTTCACGGGGATCTGGGGCACGCACGGACCTTAACCGGCCGGGCCCCGCCCCGGCACGCGCATTGACACGAACCCCGGCCCGCACCATGCTAAGCAGTCGCTTAGAAATTGCTCACCGCAGACGCGAGAGGCCAGGGACAGCGAGATGGCAGAGCCGAGGATCTTCACCTCCCCCGACGAGCTGAAGGCCGCCGTGGGCGAGCAGCTCGGGCACACCGACTGGGTCGAGGTCGACCAGAAGCGGATCGACCTGTTCGCGGAGGCCACCGGCGACCACCAGTGGATCCACGTCGACCCGGAGAAGGCCGCCCGGGGCCCGTTCGGCACCACCATCGCCCACGGTTACCTGACCCTGTCGCTGCTGCCGCTCTTCGGCCCTCAGCTGATCACGGTCGAGGGCGTGAAGATGGGCGTCAACTACGGCACCAACAAGGTCCGTTTCCCCTCCCCCGTCCCGGTGGGCTCGCGGCTGCGCGCCACGGCGAGGATCACCGAGGTGACGGACGTGACGGGCGGCGTCCAGCTCTCGCTGGCGTTCACCGTCGAGCGCGAGGGCGGCGACAAGCCGGTCTGCGTCGCCGAGTCGGTGTCGCGGTACTACCTCTGAGCGCGGCGGGGCGTCAGCGCTTCGCGCCCACCATGTTGAGCACGAGGTCGGCGTAGAGCGCGCCGACCTCGTCGGGCGTCCAGCGGCCGTCCACCCGGAACCACCGGGCGACGTCGATGCAGAGGGACATGATCGCCAGGGTGGCGCCCTGCGCGTCGGGCACCTCGAACTCGCCGGCCTCGACGCCCTCCCGGACGACACGGCGCACCTGCGCGTCCACCTCCTTGCGCAGCGCCACGATCTCGGCGCGCGAGTCCTCGCCGAGCGCCTCGAGTTCGTACTGCACCACCCGCGCGGTGGTGTGCTGGGCGGCGTGCCAGCGGACGAAGGAGCTGACCGCGCCGGCGAGCCGCTCGGCCGCCGTCCCCTCGCCGTCGGCGGCGTCGCGCAGGATGGCGAGGGCCTTCTCGTGACCGATCCGGCTGATCCGGGCGAGCAGTTCTTCCTTGGTCTTGTAGTGGATGTAGAGCGCGGCCGGGCTCATCCCCGCGCGGCCCGCGATGTCGCGGGTCGTGGTGGCGTGGTACCCCCGCTCGGCGAACGCGTCCACCGCGGCCACCAGCAGGCGCCGGGCGGCCTCGGGTGTGACCTCGGCCCAGGGCTGCCGCTCATCGCCGCCGGCCGTCGTCTCCTCCGCCGTACTCATCGCTCGCCTCGCCTCTCTCGCTCCCCGTCCACACCCACCCTGGACGGAGACCCTCCGGACCGCACGCCGTACGTGCGGGGCACCACCATACCGCCGGATTCTGAGCGGGCGCTTAGAGCGGGCGCCCCTGAGCTTCCGGGTCCCTGAGCTTCCGGGTCCCGGAGCTTCCGGGTCCCGGAGCTTCCGGCCCACGGAGCTGTCGCACCTCGGGGCTTGCGGACCTCAGAGCTTCTGGAAGGGGTCGTGCTCGGCGAGGAGCTTCTCCAGCCGGGCCTGGTCCACCCGGCTGACGATGGCCCCCGCCTCCTGGCGGTCCCTGATCACCTTGGCCAGCGTGAAGCTGGAGGTCACCAGATAGAGGACGGCGACCGCGAAGAAGCCGCGCACCCAGGCGCTCGCCTCCATCCGCACGATGCCGATGCAGGTCGCGCTCAGGGCGATCACGAACGACGCCACCGCCTGACCGTAGAAGGCCACGGTGCTCTGCTGTTTGACGGGTGTCTCGGTCATGGCAGAAGCTTCGGACGGACGCGCCCCGGGCACATCCGTCCGCGTACTCAGACGCCGGCGGTCCGGCGTACTCAGGAGGGGCCGCTCAGAACGCCGAGACCCCCGTCAGGGCGCGGCCGATGAGCAGCTTCTGGATCTGGCTGGTGCCCTCGTAGAGGGTCATCACCCGGGCGTCCCGGAGCAGCTTGCCGGCCGGGTACTCGTCGATGAACCCGTACCCGCCGAAGACCTGCAGCGCGTTGTTGGCGCAGCGCACGGCCGCCTCGGAGGCGAACAGCTTGGCCTTGGACGCCTCGACGGCGAACGGCAGCCCGCGGTCGACCAGGTCGGCCACCCGCCACACCAGCAGCCGGGCGGCGTCCACGTCGAGCGCGATGTCGGCGAGCAGTTCCTGCACCAGCTGGTGGTGGGCGATGGTCCTCCCGAACTGCTCGCGCTGGCCCGCGTACCCGACCGCGCAGTCCAGCGCGGCCTGGGCGATGCCGACGCAGCCGGCGGCGACCGACATGCGCCCCTTGGCCAGGGTGGACATGGCGATCGTGAAGCCCTTGCCCTCGGGGCCGAGCATCGCGGAGGCGGGCACCCGCACGTCCTCCAGGACCAGTTCGGCGGTGGCCTGGCCGCGCAGGCCGAGCTTGCCGTGAATGGCGTTGCGGGTGAGGCCGGGGGTGTCGGTGGGGACCAGGAAGGCGGAGACGCCCTTGTGGCCGGGCGCGTCGGTGGAGCGGGCGAAGACGATCGCCACATCGGCCCAGGTGCCGTTGGTGATGAACATCTTGGTGCCGTTGATGACGTAGTCGTCGCCGTCGCGCACCGCGCGGGTCACGAGGTTGCCGGCGTCGGAGCCGGTGCCCGGTTCGGTGAGGCCGAAGCAGCCCAGCGCCTCGCCGGAGGTCAGCCGGGGCAGCCACCGGCGCTTCTGCTCCTCGGTGCCCCAGCTCTGGACGGTCTTGGCGACCAGCCCGAGGGAGACCGAGACGATGCCGCGCACCGAGGAGTCGCCGCGGCCCAGTTCCTCGGTGACCAGGCAGTAGGCCAGGTGGTCGCCTCCCGAGCCGCCGTACTCCTCGTCGATGGTCAGCCCCAGGAAGCCGACCTCGCCGAGCTTCCTCACGATGCCCCGGTCGACCTGTTCGGAGCGGTCCCAGGCGATCACGTGCGGGGTGATCTCCCGTGCCACGAAGTCCCGGGCGAGCTCCTGTACGGCCGCCTGCTCCTCGCTGAGCCCCATGTCCACGGTGCGCCACCCCAAGGTCGTGTCCTGTGTCGTCGTCCGGGACTTAAATTAGCAGTGCTAGTTTAATCGGTCGAGCCTCTACGATGTGCGCCATGCCACGCCCGCGTACGCCGTTGCTCTCCGCCGGCCGGATCGTCGAGACCGCCCTGTCCCTGGTCGACGCCGAAGGGCTGGCCGCGGTGTCGACGCGGCGGCTCGCGGCCGAGCTGGGGGTGAGCGGGCCCTCCCTCTACAACCACTTCCGCAGCCGGGACCAGCTCCTGGAGGCGGTCGCCGACTCGGTGAGCGCACAGGTCGACCTGTCGATGTTCGAGGCCGGCGCCCCGTGGCGGGACGCGCTGCGCGACTGGGCGCTGTCCTACCGGTCCGCGCTGCGGCGGCACCCCAACATCGTCCCGGTGCTGGCACGCGGCCCGGGCCGCCGTCCGGCGGCGCTGCGGCTGGCGGACGCGGTGTACGGGGCGATGGTCGAGGCGGGCTGGCCGCCGGCCCACGCCACCTCGATCGGCGCGCTGATGCGGTACTTCGTCATGGGGTCCGCGCTGGGCTCGTTCGCGGGCGGCTTCGTCGGCGACGAGTCCGCCTACGACCCGGCCGACTACCCGCACCTCGGTCAGGCGCACCTGCTGGCCGGGCGGCAGGAGGAGATCGACGAGCGGGCCTTCGAGACGGGGCTGCGCGCCCTGCTGGACGGCCTGGAGCGGCAGTACGGGGAGCTGCGCGGGGCGACCGGGACGTCCGGGGACGCCGCGGCGCCCGGCGCGGCGGATGCGGCGGGCACGGCGGGCACGGCGGGCACGGCGGAATAAGGGAGCGCGCGGCTCGGCGGACGCCGCCTAGGCTCACGGCCATGACGACTGTTTCCGCGCCGCCCCGGCGCACCGAACCGCTGGCCGCGGGGGCCGCCGCCGTGACGGTGGTGCTCTGGGCCTCCGCCTTCGTCTCGATCCGCAGCGCGGGCGAGGTGTACTCGCCGGGCGCGCTGGCCCTGGGCCGGCTCCTGTCGGGGGCGCTGGCGCTGGGCGTGGTGCTGCTGATCCGGCGGGAGGGGCTGCCGCCGCGGGGGGCGTGGCGGGGCATCGTCATATCGGGCCTGCTGTGGTTCGGCTTCTACATGGTCGTCCTCAACTGGGGCGAGCAGCTGGTGGACGCCGGGACGGCGGCGCTGGTGGTCAACGTGGGACCGCTGCTGACCGCGCTGCTCGGTGTGCGCCTGCTGGGGGACGCGATGCCGCCCCGGCTGCTGGCGGGCATGGCGGTGTCCTTCGCGGGCGCGGTGACGGTGGGGGTCTCCATGTCGGACGGCGGCGGGGCGTCCGTGCTGGGCATCGGGCTGTGCCTGCTGGCGGCGGTGGCCTACGCGGGCGGCGTGGTCTCGCAGAAGCCGGCGCTGGCGCACGGCAGCGCGCTGCAGGTGACGACGTTCGGGTGCGCGATCGGGGCGGTCGCGTGCCTGCCGTTCGCGGGGCAGCTGGTGGAGCAGGCGGCCGACGCGCCGGTGCCGGCGACGCTGAACATGGTGTACCTGGGGGTGTTCCCGACCGCCGTCGCGTTCACGACGTGGGCGTACGCGCTGGCCCGGACCACCGCGAGCCGGATGGGGGCGACGACCTACGCGGTCCCCGCCCTGGTGGTCACCATGTCGTGGGCGTTCCTGGGCGAGGTACCGGGTCCCGTCACCCTGGTGGGCGGCGCGTTGTGCCTGGCGGGCGTCGCGGTCTCCCGCTCCCGCGCACCCCGGCCCGGCCCCGCCCGGGCCTGACCCCTCCCGCGGGCCGCCCGGCTCCCGGCGCGTCCTCCGTGCGGCTCGGCTCCCCGCGGGCGGACGAACCGTCACGTGCGCACCCGACGTCCCGCGGGGCGGCCGGACCCGCCGGGGCGAGCGGCAGGGGCGGAGCGGGTCACCGGCGGCCGGGAGCGGGGAGGGGCCCCGGTCCCGCGCCCGACCCGCGCGGTCGCGCCGCTG
>NZ_LWCC02000005.1:3831895-3852651 GCF_001642695.1 Streptomyces chilikensis | reverse complement strand
CGCCGCTCCCCCGGGGCGCCGGCCTGGGGCGCCGCGATCTGCGGGCGCGCGGGCCGGGACGGCGCGGAGGGCGCCTGCCGCGACGGTGTGGAGGGCGCCTGCCGGGCCGGCGCGGGCCGTGACGCGGAAGGCGCCTGCTGCCGGCCGTCGGCGGTCACCGGCACCAGGTGGGGACCACCGACGGCCGGAGTGGCCCCGGCCCGCGGAGCCGGCAGCATCGCCTTCTGGTCGATGCGGCTGTCCACCAGCACGTCCTCGTCCGACTTCCCGGCGGGCGACTTCGGTTCGGCCAGCAGGGTGGCGGGCAGCAGCACCCGGGCCACCACTCCGGCCGTCGGGGCCTCGCCCACCCGTACCTCGATCCCGCACTTGCGGGCCAGCGCGCCGACCACGAAGTGGCCGAGGAAGCGGCCCGGGTCGGCCATGAAGCTGGCCCGTCCGGAGAGCCGGACGTTGGCCTCGGCGAGCGCCTGGGCGTCCATGCCGAGTCCGTGGTCGACGATGGCGATCAGGTAGCCGGCGCTGGTGCGCCGGCCCTCGACCTCGACCTCCGACTCCGGGGGCGAGAAGTTCAGCGCGTTCTCGACCAGTTCGGCGAGCAGGTGGGCGATCTCGGCCACCACCGAGCCGGACACCCCGACCGGCTCGATCCGGCGCAGCACCACCCGCCGGTACTCCTCGACCTCGGAGAGCGCGGCGCGCAGCACGTCGGTGACGGGCAGCGGCGTCGACCACGGGCGGGGGCTCGACTCGCCGGCCAGCACCAGCAGGCTCTCCGCGTTGCGGCGCATCCGGGTGGCCAGGTGGTCGAGCTCGAAGAGGTTGGCCAGGGTCGCCGGGTCGGCGTCCTCGTGCTCCAGCTTGTTGATGAAGCTGAGCTGGCGCCGGACCAGGTTCTGGTTGCGGCGTCCCAGGCTGACCAGCGACTCCGTGGCGTTGCGACGCAGCACGGCCTGCTCGGTGGCCAGGTCGAAGGCGGCGCGCTGGACGCGGTCGAAGGCCTCGGCCATCTCCAGCACCTCGGCGCCGGCCTTCTCCGGGACCCGGAGCGGCTCGGGCGGTTCGGGCGCCTCCCGCAGGTTGCTGTTCTGGATGGCGGCGACCGCCAGCGGCAGCCGCTTGCCGGCCACTTCCCTCGCCTGGTGCGCGAGTTCGGCGAGCGGGCCGGAGACGGTGCGGACGCAGTCCAGGGCGAGGGCGCCGAGGGCGGCGACGGTGGCGAGCGCCAGCAGCCCGAAGAGCACCAGGTCCTCACCGGCGTCGCTCTCCAGTTCGGAGGCGCGGCTCTCCACGTCGTGGCCCAGCGAGATCTGCACCTCCCGCAGCCCGTCGATGGTGGACGTCGCGCTGCTCCACCAGCCCGTGGGCGGGATCTCGGCGGTGTCGAGCAGACCGCCTCCCCGGACCGCCCTCCGCTCGTACCACTCGGTGCGCCGGGCGTCGGGCGTGCCCAGCGCGGCGTCGAGGCGGCGTTCCTGGGTGGTGGTGGCCACCGAGGGGAAGGCCGCCAGCGAGGCGAGCCGGCCGGCCCGGATCTCCAGGAAGCGGCCGTGGTCGTCGCCGCGGAACCGCCCCCCGGTCACCGAGCCGAGCAGGACCGCGCGCTCCTGGCTCGCGAACTCCTTGGCCTCACCGAGGATCTGCAGCGCCCGCCCGGCGTCGTACAGGGTGTGGTCGCGGGCCTCGTCGAGACCGAGGTCGAGGCCGTCCAGCGCGGTGATGACCGCGGTGAAGTAGTCGAACGCCTCCTCCACCTGGACGCTCCGGGCGTCGGCCTTCCCGCGGATCCCGCCGAGCGCGTCGAGCCGGCCGAGGACCTCCCGGACCGAGGCGGCGCGCCGCTCGTCCGTGTGCCCCTCCAGCGCCCGGTCGAGGACGGCCCGCGCCGTGTCGGTGGCCTCGCGCTGCGCGGGCAGCCGGTCGCGGAACTGCCGTACGCCGCCCAGCTGTCCGGCGGTGAGACCGCGCTCCTTCTGCAGCTCGTGGACCAGCCCCTGCAGGGTGATCTCCAGGCGGGCGTTGTCCGCCGTGGCGGACGCGGTGCGGAAGGTCGCGATCTGTTCGGCGGCGGCGGTGCCGAGCAGGGCCAGCAGGACGGCGAGGGCAAGGAGCAGGACCCTGAGGAGCCTGGTGCGAAGGGAACGGGGGGCCTTCCGGCCCGTCCCGCCACGGGCGGCGCGCAGGCGCGCGGCGGCCGATGTCGGTGTGACTGCGTCCACTGAGGTGCCTTAAGGGGGAGGCGAGTTGGTCGGAGGAAGAGAAAAGGTTCTGCCTCCGACCCAACGACACCGGTGGCCCCGGGTTACCGGACGGACCGGGTTTGCATCCCATCGTGGCCGCCTCCCCGCGGAAGGCGCGGGTGGCCGCGGAGCGCCGTACGGGGCGCGGCGGCCCGGGGGACGGCGCTGCGCCGTACGGCCGCCGGCACGCCTCGTGACGTCAGCAGTTGCAGCCGCAGTCGCAGTTGCAGCAGTCGCACCCGCCGCCCTCGCCGCCGTCTCCCCCGCAGCAATTGCAGCAGCTGCAGCAGTCGCAGCAGCTGCTGCAACCGCCGTCGCACTGGCTGCACCAGCCCTCGCGGCGCCGTCGCGACCACGGGCCCTCGAACTCGTCGGCGCAGCAGACCTGGCAGGTGCAGAGCAGGCCGACGGCGGCGGCGCAGCCCGCCCAGAAACCGCGCCCCGGCCGGTGCGGCGGCCGCCCTCCGGCCGGGCTGCCGGGACCGTACGGGCCCTGCGGTCCGGGCGGCGCGTACGGGCCCCGGGGCGCCGGGGACGACGGGGAGGCGGGGGGCGGGCCGTACCCCTCGGTCCCGCCCGGCGCGGTGTGCGCGCAGGCCGCGGAGCCGAAGGCCCGGTCGACGGAACGTTCCAGCTCGTGGGCGAGCAGCCGGTGGACGAGCCGGCCGTCGGTGAACCGGGCGTCGCGCAGGGCGAGGCGCACGCCGCGCAGCGCGTCGTCGGCCAGGCGGCGGGCCTCCTCGCGTGAGGTGCCGGTGGCGGTGAGCGGGTTCCAGGCTCCCGAGGCGGCGTCGGCCGCCTGGTCCTCGACGGCGTCCAGCAGGTGGGCGAGACGTCCGAAGAGCCGCCCGGCCTCGGCCAGCGGAGCCGCGTTGGCGGGGCGTCCGGCCAGCACGGCGGTGTGGGCGAAGGCGGCGGCGGTGGCCGTCTCCGTGGGCTCGGTGACGGTGAGGACCGGCGTGCCGGGGCCGGCGAGGCGCTCGAGTCCGGTCTGCCGGTCCACGGCGTCCAGGAGCACCGCGGCGTCGAAGCCGACGGCGGTGGCGGTGCGGGATCCCGCGGCGGTCCAGCCGGCGGCGACCCGGCGGGCGGCGAGGGTCACCGGGCGGCGGGCGAGCAGGCCGTCGCCGTCGGCCACGTGGTCGCGCACCTTGGCCGCGGCCAGCACCAGCGAGACGGCCGCGGCGAGCCGCGCCCCCTCGCCCCGCGCCACCGAGGCGGTGCGCATGCCGCGCAGCGGACAGGGTCCCGCGGCACGGCGCCCGTCCCCGGACCGGGGTGCCTGAGCCTCCGTCAGCACGGATATCAGCAGGCCGTCGTAGTTGGTCACGATGCGGGCGAACTGGCCGTGGTCCCCGCGCAGGGCCAGGCACAGTCCGCAGAGGTGCGCCATCCACTCCGCGGCGAGCCGTTCGCCGAGCCGGTGCCGGCAGGGCCTGACCATTCCGAACATCGTGACTCCCCCTCAGCCGCCCGCGGCCCGTGGCGCGGGACTCCTGCGCACCCTGTATCTACGGGCGACTTCGGAGATCGTAATGGGGTAGGTGGTTCACCCGGAGGCACCACAACTCACTCGTTCACCGCGAAGAATATTATTTCACTCCCAATCACCAGTCGTGTAGGCCAAGTCCCTTGGGATACACGGAGTCTGTACGTATCCACCGCGCACCGGTACCGTCACAACCCCCCTGCGCGGTGTCCGTCCACTTGGCACGATGTCCGACTCATGGACGACCATAGGGAAGCGGAAGCGAGAGAGACCGCAGCGAGAGGAGGCGTCCATGGGATCGGTGCGCAAGGCGAGTGCCTGGCTTGGCCTCGTCGACGACAGCGATGACGAGCGCTACTACGAAGACGACGACTACGCCGAGGGGCCGGAGTCCGAGGACGCCTGGGTCACCGACCCGCGGGTGAAGATCGCCGCCGAGCCGGCGGAGGACAGAGGCCGGCGGATCGGCACCGTCACCCCCGACAGCTTCCGGGACGCCCGCGCCATCGGCGAGCTCTTCCGCGACGGCGTGCCGGTGGTCATGAACCTCACCGCGATGGACGCCACCGACGCCAAGCGGGTGGTGGACTTCGCCGCCGGCCTGATCTTCGGCCTGCGCGGCTCCATCGAGCGCGTGGCCAACCGGGTCTTCCTGCTCACTCCCGCCCACACCGAGATCGTCAGCGGCGAGGCCGGCACGGGCTCCCGGGACGCCTTCTTCAACCAGAGCTGAGGCAGGGCCGCTCACCGGCGGGTCCGGACCGGTGAGCGTCCTGCCCGGCACCGCGCGCCCCCGGCGCCCCCGGCGGGAGCGGACCACGGCCGCCCGGCGTCAGGCCGAGACCCTCGACCGCCGGGCCGACGCGTCCTTGCTCCCCCGCTCCCGGGGCGAGGGCACCATGGCCTCCGCCTTCCGGGCGGTTCCGGCACTCCCGCCGCCCTCCGTGCCTGCGGCACGGTCGGCGCCCCCGGCGCGTGCGGCGCCCCCGGCGTCCGCGGCCTCCTCGACCAGGGGGTCCTCGCGCATCTCCCGCGGCAGGCGCAGCGCCGCCACCGCCCCCATCAGCAGCAGCACCGCGCTGACGACCAGGGTCACGTGCAGGCCGTGCACGAACGCGTCCCGCGCCGCCGTCCGCAGGGTCTCCCCCACGGCGCCGCCGAGCCCGCTCGCGACCTCGTAGGCCTCCCCGATGGAGTGCCCGGCCGCCGCCGAGGCCTGCTCCGGCACCCCCGGCACCGCGGACACCGCCGGTCCGTATGCCGCGTTCATCACGCTTCCCAGCAGCGCGATCCCCAGCCCGGCGCCGAGCTGGTACGAGGTCTCGCCGATGGCCGCCGCGCCCCCGGCCTCACGCTCGGGCGCCTCGCTCAGCATCGACTCGTACGCGCCGAAGAGCGTCGTCTCCAGTCCCAGCCCGAGCAGCACGAAACCGCACAGCAGCAGCACCGGGTTGTCCTGGGCCCCCATCGGCAGCAGCGTCAGCACCGCCGCAGCGGTGAGCACGAAACCGGCGGCCACCATGACCCGCGGCCCCAGGACGCGCAGCAGCCGCGCCCCGGCGAGCCCCGCCGCCATGGCGGCCAGCGTCAGCGGCAGCATCCGCAGACCGGTCTCCAGCGGGGAGAGGCCCAGCACCAGCTGGAGGTACTGCGCCGCGATCAGCTCCAGGCCCACCAGCGCCAGCATGGCGAGCACGATGCAGCCGATGGACGTCCCGAAGGCGGGGCGCGCGAACAGCTTCATGTCGATCAGGGGGTGCTCACGCCGGCGCTGCCGCCGCGCGAAGAGCACCAGCAGCAGCGCGCCCGCCGCCAGCGGCCCCCAGGTCAGCGGCGACGCGGGGTCCACTCCGCCGCCCAGCCGCTTGACGCCGTAGACCGCGCCGAAGAGGCCGGCCGCCGCGGTGAGGGCGCCCGTGACGTCCCAGGGGCCCTGGCGGTCGCCGCGGGACTCCGGCAGCAGCAGGCGGCCGACCGGCAGGGCGACCAGCATCAGCGGGATGTTGATCAGGAAGACCGAGCCCCACCAGAACCGTTCCAGCAGGAAACCGCCGAGCAGCGGTCCGATCGCGGCGCCCACCGCGGCGACCGCGCTCCACACGCCGATGGCGAGCGCCCGCTCCTTCCGGTCCGGGAACACCTGACGGAGCACCGACAGGGTGGCGGGCATGATCATCGCGCCGCCGACACCGAGCAGCACCCGCGCCGCGATCAGCACCTGCGCGCTGTCCGCGCAGGCCGCGAGGCCGGAGGCCAGGCCGAAGAGCGCGTAGCCGAGCAGCAGGATCCGCCGGCGTCCCACCCGGTCGCCCAGGGTGCCGAAGAGGATCAGCAGCGAGGCGCAGACCAGCGGGTAGACGTCCACGGTCCACAGGAGTTCGGCGGCGCTCGGCCTGAGGTCCTCGGTGACCGCGGGCACCGCGACGTGGAGCACGGTGGCGTCCACGGCGACGAGCAGCAGGCTGACGCAGAGGACCACGAGGACGACCCAGCGGTTGGCGCCTGCACCGGCCGCCCGGCGGGCACGGCGCCCCTTGGCGTTCGCGCCGGACACGGTCGTCCCGGACATGTGCGTACCTCCCAGAATGTCTCGCGTCCGGCGGCCCCCGGGGCCGCTCGACCGGCCCACTCGACGAAGACGAGTGGTTCGCCAGCGTACGCGAGTTCGCGCCGGTGACATGTGGTGGAGTTCTCACCCCGGCGCGGGCCGGTTGTGGTGTGCGCCACTGTCATGACCCCGTTGATCGGCAGCACCGGACGGTGCGCCCGCCGCGGCCGATAATCGGGCCCGTGACCGATCTCGACACGCACGACGCGCGTCCGGCGACCGGACGGGCCCGTGCCGCCGGGGCGGCCGTCGCCCTGCGCCGTGCGGCGCCGGCCCTGGCCGGGTACGCCGCCGTCCGCCTGCTGGGCCTGGCGGGGCTCGCGCTGTGGGCCGCCGCCCGCGACACCGATCCCCTGGTGCGGCTCACCGCGCGCTGGGACTCGCTCTGGTACGCGCGGATCGCGGAGTCGGGCTACGGGTACACGGTCCGCCTGCCGAACGGGGACGTCCACTCGGACCTCGCCTTCTTCCCCCTGCTGCCCTGGCTGGAGCGGGGGATCGCGGCGGTGGTCCCGCTGTCGCACGCCCACGCCGGCTTCCTGGTGAGCGCGGTGGCCTCGCTCGCCGCGGCCTGGGGGATCTTCGCCGTCGCCGATCTGGTGCTGGGCCGCCGGGCCGGAGTGTGCGCGGCGGTGCTGTGGGCGGCGCTGCCGGTCGGGATCGTCCAGTCGATGGCCTACAGCGAGTCGCTGTTCACCGCGCTGGCCGCCTGGTCGCTGTACGCGGTGCTGAGCGGGCGCTGGCCCCTCGCGGGCGCTCTGGCGCTGCTGGCCGGGCTGACCCGGCCGGTCGGGCTGGCGGTGGCGGCGGCGGTCTGGGCGGGGGCGGTTGCCTCCTTCGTGCGGGAACGGAGCGCGTCCACGGCGGACGGCGCACCGGACGGACCGCGCGACCTCCACGCCGTGCGCGCCGGGCTCGCACCCCCTCCACGGGGCGCGAGCCCCTGGCCGCGCGCCCTGGGAATGCTGCTGGCGCCCCTGGGGGTGGCCGGCTACGTGCTCTGGGTGGGCCACCGGACCGGGCGGGGCCTCTTCGGCTACCTGGACGTCCAGGCCGGCTGGCGCAACGGCTTCGACGGCGGGGTCGCCTTCGCCCGCTTCGTGGCCGGCCTCTTCGTCTCGGTCCCTGGCGCGCTGGCCGGCACGGCGCTGATCGCCGGGGTGCTCCTGCTGGGGTGGCTCCTCCTGGCCGGCGTGCGCGCCCGGCTGCCGCTGCCGCTGCTGCTCTACGCCGGCCTGGTCGCCCTGCTGGCCCTCTGCGCGTCCAGCTACTTCGGCTCCAAACCGCGCCTGCTGGTCCCGGCCTTCCCGCTGCTGCTGCCGGTGGCCGCCGCGGCGGCGCGGGCCCGTCCGGCCGCCGCGGCCGCGTTGCTGGGCCTGGCGGCGGCGGTCTCGGCGGTCTACGGAGGGCTCTGGCTGACCGGCTCCGGGCCGCCGTGAATTCCCCTCCCGCCACGCGGCCGGAAATGAATTGGCTAACCCGACCCCATTCCCCGGAAAGCGCCCCGAATTCCTGCGGCGCGTGGCGGAAATCCGCCGCCGGGTGAATTCCCCGGACAAGCGACGGCGTGAGAGGAACCCCACATCACATGGTCATCACAAAGCCCTTGATCCGTTCGGGTCGCGCTCTCACCCGCTGTAACGTCGATTGGGTGCGTACCGAACGAACCCTCACCCGTCTGGACCGGGTGTTCGCGCGGCTGGACCGGGAGCCCGAGCGGCCGGTCCAACTCGGCATGCCCCGGATGAGCCGCCACCGGTACGTTCTCGTCGCCGCCTGCCTGGCCTGTTACGCGGCCATCGTGTGGGCCGTGATCACCACCTCCTGGCTGGTCCGCCTGGACTGGCAGGTCATGTTCTTCCGCCCCTACCAGCAGTGGCCCGAGATCCACGCCTGGCTCGACTACTACGTCGTCCTGGGCCAGCGCGGCCCCACGGCGGTGATGGTCGCGGCCTGGTTGGGCTGGCGCTCCTGGCGCCAGCACACGCTCCGCCCGCTGATCACCCTCGCCATCGCACTGCTGCTCCTGAACGTCACCGTCGGCGCCGCGAAGATCGGCATGGGCCGGCTGGGGCCGCACTACGCCACGACCATAGGCTCGAACGAGATGTGGCTCGGCGGGGACATCTTCCCCAGCGGCCACACCGCGAACGCGGTCGTGACCTGGGGCATACTCGCCTACCTCGCCGCCGGCCCGCGTGCCCGGCGCTGGCTCTCCGCCCTCTCCGCGGTGATGTCCCTGGGCGTCGGCCTGACCACCGTCTACCTCGGCACCCACTGGCTGAGCGACGTGCTGCTGGGCTGGGTGGCCGGCGTGCTCATCCTGCTGGCGCTGCCCCTGTTCGAGCCGCTGGGCGCCCGCGCCGAGCGGTGGCTCCTGGAGCGGCGCGACATGGTGTGGGCCCGGCTGGTCCGCCGTTTCGGCAAGGACCACGCCTCCGTCCCGGTGACCAGCACCTCCGGCGGCCTGTCCACGCTGGTCCGCCACCCGGTCACGGCCGGCGGCGACTCCGGCCGGCACTCCGGAGGACCCGTGCTGCTGCCCTCCGGCCCGCACACGGCCCGCCCGGAGCGGGGGCCGGGCGCCGCGTCGGCGGGCAGGCGCCGTCCGCCGCACCCGGACGCTCCGGGCCGCGCCAAGCCGTCCTCCGCCCGCCCGGTGGCCTGAGGACCGCCACGCGGGCCCGGAGCCGGTCCACCACAGGCCCCCCGGACGGGCCGGAGGCCCCGTGGGCGGGAGGACGGGTCACAGGCCCCGCGGACCGGCGGTCCCGCTCCTGGAGGAGCGGCCCCCCGCGCCGTGCTCTCAGCCCTTCCAGCAGCGGACCACCCGCCCCCCGTCGACCTCGAGGTTCAGCCGGCCGACGCGGTACTCCAGCGTGATGATCGCGCCGGGCGCCAGGCGGCGGACCGTGGACCAGCCGCGCTCGCCGGCGCGCCGTTCGGCCTCCTCGGCGTCCATGCCGACATAGGCGTCGGTGGAGTCCTGGGGCTCCTCGTCCGGAGCGGGAATCGATGCCATGTCCGCCACGCTAGGCGGTGCGCGGCGCGTGGGAAAGTCCACCGCGGTCTTCGGCCGGATCGCCCCCTGTCACACTTCTGTCACGGATCCCCCATCGGCCACCGGGCCCGACATGTCACCCGTTCGAGGGTTCCCGGCGAGTATCAAACGCTTTGGCGGAGCCCCTTTCCCGCCCTTCCGGAACACACTGCCCGGAGGGCCCCCGGAATGCCCGCCGGACCGGGTGCGGAATTCTCCCGGAGCCGTCCCGCGGAGACGGCCGAAAGCACGCGGAAATGACCGCGCGTCACCTCACGCCTCTTCCAGCGGAGGGCCGAAGAGCTCGCCGACGCTCTTGCGCGCCGCACCGCCGGGAAGCCTCAGGAAGGTCCCGGCGGCCAGCCCGCCGGGGTCGTCGCCGAGGAGGGAGCGGTTGAGTTCGTACAGCGTCCGCCAGCCGCCTTCGACCTGGTACTTCCTGGCCAGCGCCGCCAGCGTCTCGCCGCGCTTCACCACGTGCATCCGGCCCTTGAGGCCGTACCGCGCGGAGCAGACCGGCCAGGCGCCCCAGCCCTGGGAGGCGAGCACCTTCTCGGCGACCAGGATCTGTTCCCGCTTCGTCGCCAGGTCGGCCCGGGCGGCGTAGGAGCGGCCGCCGAAGGCCACCCAGGTGGACTGCTTGAACTGCAGGCCGCCGTAGAAGCCGTTGCCGGTGTTCACGTGCCAGCGGCCGCTGCTCTCGCAGTCGGCGACGCACTCCCAGGGCCACCGGTCGGGCGGACAGGACAGCGGGGCCCGCGCGGGCGGGCCGGGCGCCGCCTCGGGACCGCGGGACGGCGTGCACGAAGTCAGGAAGGCCAGGACGGCCAGGAGGGCCAGGCCGGTCGCGGAGGCGCCCGTCCCGGCCGTCCGCGACCGCCTCGTCGGCGACACACGGGGCACCGGGCCAGGCTAGGACGCCCTCCGCCGGCCACCCGGCCGCGCCGCGCCCCGCCCGCCGCCTCTCACCCGTCCGGCCCACGCGTCCCCCGCCCCGCTCCGGGAGCCGGCCCGCCGTGCCGTGCCGTGGTGCGCCCTCCCGGACCCGCCGCGGCACGGCGGTCACGGGCCCGGATTCGGATTCCCGTTCGCCGCCGACCGTTACCCGCGCCCCGCGCCACCCGTTGTTCTCACAGTGAGCCGGGACGTCCGGCCCGTGTCCGTCCACCCATGTCCTTCCCTAGGGAGCCACCCGTGCCGCGCATGCTCGATGTCAGCGATGACGTACGCGCCGAGATCGGTGACGAAGAGGCCGACCGGCTGCTCGCCGGAGACCACGCGCCCGGCAGTTACGACTGCACCTCCTGCCGCACCCCGGGCGACACCGACCGGGAACACACCAGCACCGTCCTGTTCGTCGGCGACGAGACCGCCGTGCTGGCCTTCGCCCACGCCGGCTGCCTGCCCTCCCAGGTGGTGCGGGTGAGCGACGAGCAGTTGCAGGGCGCCGTCCGCCAGGCCGGCGCCCTGCAGGAGCCCGACCGGGCCCCCACGGTGCCCGGCCCGTCGGCCGGCGACTCCGGGGTGCGCAAGGCCGCGCCGGAGCAGGCCGTGCTCGGGGTGACCAGCGGTCTGGTCCTGATCAGCGGCGAACTGCACGCCGCGATCGTGGTCGAGCCCACCTCGGCCATCGCCCGGCCGGGCAGCACCGGCCCCGGCGACGAGTTCCTGCCGCTCCTCGTCGAGCAGGGATTCCAGCTGGTGACCGACCTGAACCAGGCTCCCCCGGTGCTGCACGGCTGGTCGGTGCTGCTCGCCATGGGCCAGCTGCACGCGGTGCTGCAGCCGGGTGCGGGCGGCGGCGCCCCGGTCGCCTGGTGGCAGGCGCACCGCCCGCTGCAGGCCACCGACGGCTGGCGGACCGCGGCCAACAAGAACCAGCAGGTCCTGATGTTCGCCGCACCGGTCGGCTCGATCGGCCGTCAGCCGCGTGAGGACCTGCTGCGCGGCGCCCTGGACCGCGCGGCGGCCAACGGCGTCCTGGTGGGCGCGGCACTGCCCCTCGCGGGCATCTGAGGCCCTCACGGCGCCGTCGTACGCCCGGGCGTGGCCCCGCCCGGCGTGCGCGGAGCGCACGAGTCTTCGGCGTGCACGCGCTCCCGTGGAACTTCACTCCCCGGAGTGACGTGCGAATGCCCGGCGCAGCCCGCATCCGTTGGGCCGCGGGGTCGTTTGTCGTTACGTGCACGCTTACGAGGTATCCCGCCGTCAGCCCTTCCCGTCCGTTCCCTCCGCCCGCCCGGCCCATGCGTACGTCCCGTCGGCGACGCCGATCTACGACGCCCTGTACGCGGAGTACGTGAAATCCTTCCGCACGCTGCCGGGCGACCGCAGCGGCGAGGAACGCCTCGCGTTCGGCGGGCCCTGGCGGTACGGGCACGGGAGCGGCGGCTTCACCGGCGGTTACTCCGCGGGGGCCCACGCCGCGCGGCACTCGGCGGAGCAGTCGGCCCCCTCCCCCTGGCAGCGGGTCGGCAGGCTGGCCACCGGCGGCGCGCGTCCCGAGCCGGAGCCGCACCGGGGCGAGGAGGCCGCGCGGGGCTCCGCGGACCCCACCGGTTCCGCCGCGGTCTCCTGGCAGTCCGGACCGCACGGTGGGCGGGCGGGACGTCACACGGCCCCCCAGGCCGCCCTGCCGCCGGCCCCCCGCGCGGCCGAGTGAGCGCCGGGCGGGCCCGCGCGAACCACGCGAAGGGCGGCTCCCCCTGAGGGGAGCCGCCCTTCGGGCGTCGTGCCCGGTGTCCGTTGCCCGGTGTCCGTTGCCCGGTGTCCGGGCCCGGAATCCGTGCCCGGCGTCCGTGACGCCGGGGTCACTTCAGGACGCCGTCACTTCTTCTTGGTGCCGCGCTTCTCGCGGACCCTGACCGAGATGTGGATCGGGGTGCCCTCGAAGCCGAACTCCTCGCGCAGGCGGCGCTCGATGAACCGGCGGTAGCCGGCCTCGATGAAGCCGGAGGCGAAGAGGACGAACCGCGGCGGCTTGGTGCCCGCCTGGGTGCCGAAGAGGATGCGCGGCTGCTTGCCGCCCCGGACGGGGTGCGGGTGGGCGGCCACCAGTTCGCCGAGGAAGGCGTTGAGGCGGCCGGTGGGCACCCGGGTCTCCCAGCCGGCCAGCGCGGTCTCGATGGCCGGGACGAGCTTCTCCATGTGGCGGCCGGTCCGCGCGGAGACGTTGACCCGCGGGGCCCAGGCGACCTGGCCGAGCTCGGTCTCGATCTCGCGCTCGAGGTAGTAGCGGCGCTCCTCGTCGAGGGTGTCCCACTTGTTGAAGGCGAGCACCAGGGCGCGGCCGGCCTCGACCGCCATGGTGACGATCCGCTGGTCCTGCACGGAGATGGACTCGGCGGCGTCGATCAGCACGACCGCGACCTCCGCCTTCTCGACGGCGGCGGCGGTGCGCAGCGAGGCGTAGTAGTCGGCGCCCTGCTGGAGGTGGACCCGCTTGCGGATGCCCGCCGTGTCGACGAACTTCCAGGTCACGCCGCCCAGCTCGATGAGTTCGTCGACCGGGTCGCGGGTGGTGCCGGCCAGTTCGTTGACGACGACCCGCTCCTCGCCGGCGACCTTGTTGAGCAGGGAGGACTTGCCGACGTTGGGGCGGCCGATCAGGGCGATGCGGCGGGGCCCGCCGACGGCGGTGCCGAAGGACTGCTCGGGCGCCTCGGGGAGCGCCTCCAGGACGGCGTCGAGCATGTCGCCGGTGCCGCGGCCGTGGAGGGCGGAGACGGGGTGGGGCTCGCCCAGGCCGAGGCTCCACAGGTAGGAGGCGTCGGCCTCGCCGCTGGGGCCGTCGACCTTGTTGGCGCAGAGGACGACGGGCTTGCCGGCCTTGCGGAGCAGGCGGACGACGGCCTCGTCGGTGTCGGTGGCGCCGACCTTGGCGTCGACCACGAAGACGACCGCGTCGGCGGCCTCGATGGCGTACTCGGCCTGGGCGGCGACGGACGCGTCGATGCCGAGGACGTCCTGCTCCCAGCCGCCGGTGTCGACCACCTTGAAGCGGCGGCCGGCCCACTCGGCCTCGTAGGTGACGCGGTCGCGGGTGACGCCCGGCTTGTCCTCGACGACCGCCTCGCGGCGGCCGATGATGCGGTTCACCAGGGTGGACTTGCCGACGTTGGGGCGGCCGACGACGGCGAGGACGGGGAGCGGGCCGTGTCCGGCCGCGTCGATCGCGCCCTCGACCTCCTCGGCGTCGAAGCCCTCTTCCGCGGCGAGCTCCATGAACGCCGCGTACTCGGCGTCGCCAAGCGCCCCGTGCTCGTACTCGGCCGAGCCGTCGGGCTGGATCTGGTCGTTCATGAAGTCGGTACCTCGTTGCTCATCGAATGGTCGGTGGCGCGCCACGCGGGGCGGGCGCCACTACTCAAGTGTGACCCGGCGTCCGGTCAGACGCCTGGCCTTTTCCAGGTGTGCGGCCAGCCGCTCCTGGATGCGCGCGGTCGCCTCGTCGAGCGCCGCGCGGGTGCGCCGCCCCGTGCCGTCGCCCGCCTCGAACGGGTCGCCGAAGACGACGTCGATGCGGTGGCGCAGCGGGGGCAGCCCGGATATGAGGCGTCCGCGCTTCTCCGCGCTGCCCAGCACGGCGACCGGGACGACCGGGGCGCCGCTGCGGAGGGCGAAGTAGGCGAGGCCGGCCCGCAGGGAGGCGAAGTCGCCCTCGCCGCGGGTGCCCTCGGGGAAGATGCCGAGCACGCCGCCGGCGGCCAGCACGCCCAGCGCGTCGGTGACGGCGGCGCGGTCGGTGCTGTGCCGGTCGACCGCGAGCTGCCCGATGCCCCGCAGGAAGGGGTCGAGCGGCCCGACGAACGCCTCCTTCTTGATCAGGAAGTGCGTCGGCCGGGGCGAGACGCCCATGACCATGGGGCCGTCGAGCATGTGGCTGTGGTTGACGGCGAGGATGGCCGCCCCGGTGGGCGGCACCTTGCCGGCGCCCAGCACGCGGGGCCGCCACAGGCCGTTCATCAGGCCGACGCCGATGCGCCGGCCGACCTCGGCGCCGCGGGGCGACGGCCCGCCGGGCTCTCCGCTCACCTGGTGGCCCGCTTCTCCTCGACCAGGGTGACCACGCACTCGATGACCTGGGTGAGGGTCAGCTCGGTGGTGTCCACCTCGACGGCGTCGTCGGCCTTGGCCAGCGGGGAGGTCTTGCGGCCGGAGTCGGCGGCGTCCCGCTTGAGCAGGGCCTCGCGGGTGGCGTTGACGTCGGCGCCCTTGAGCTCGCCGCTGCGGCGGGCCGCGCGGGCCTCCGGGGAGGCGGTCAGGAAGATCTTCAGGTCGGCGTCCGGGAGCACGGTGGTGCCGATGTCCCGGCCCTCGACGACGATGCCCCGCTCGGCCGAGGCGGCGATGGAGCGCTGCAGCTCGGTGATCCGGGTGCGCACCTCGGGCACGGCGGAGACCGCCGACACCTTGGAGGTGACCTCCTGGGTGCGGATCGGGCCGGCCACGTCGGTGCCGTCGACGTGGATCGTCGGGTCGAGCGGGTCGGTGCCCGAGACGATCTCCGGCTTGGACGCCGCGGCGGCGATCGCGGCCGGGTCGTCGACGTCGATCTCGTTGGTCACCATCCACCAGGTGATCGCCCGGTACTGGGCGCCGGTGTCCAGGTAGCTGAGGCCGAGCTGGGCGGCGACGGCCTTGGACGTGCTCGACTTGCCCGTGCCGGAGGGGCCGTCGATGGCGACGATCACTGCCGGTGCGGTCCGGGCGGCGCTTTCCACGGTGACGGACACCTTCCTGGGGCTGGGGCTTGACTGGCCGGGCGCGAACGCGCCCCGGACAAGGTTACCGGCCTCCTGGGGGTCACCCTCACGGGTGACCTGCCCCGCGGTCCGCCCGTGGTGCGGCGCGCGGTTCAGGACCGGACGGCCCAGCCCCTCCCGCGGAGCGCCTGGGTGAGCACGGAGGCTCCCTGGGGTTCCACCATGAGCTGCACGTGGCCCGCCTGCTGGCCGGTGGCGTGCTCGATCCGGACGTCCTCGATGTTGACGCCGGCGCCCTCGGCGTCGGCGAAGATCCGGGCGAGCTGGCCGGGCTGGTCGGTGATGAGGACCACGACGGCCTCGTAGACGCGCGGTGCGCTGCCGTGCTTGCCGGGGACCCGGGTCCGGCCCGCGTTGCCGCGGCGCAGCACGTCCTCGACGCCGCTCGCGCCCTCCTTCCGCGCGGCCTCGTCGTCGGACTGGAGCGCGCGCAGGGCGCGGACGGTCTCGTCCAGGTCGGCGGAGAGGTCGGCGAGCAGGTCGGCGACGGGGCCGGGGTTGGCGGAGAGGATGTCGATCCACATCCGCGGGTCGGAGGCGGCGATCCGGGTCACGTCCCTGATGCCGGGGCCGCACAGACGGACGGCGGCCTCGTCGGCGTGCTCGAGGCGGGCGGCGACCATGCTGGACACCAGGTGCGGCATGTGGGAGACGAGGGCGACGGCCCGGTCGTGGGCGTCGGCGTCCATCACGATCGGCACGGCCCGGCAGAACGACACCAGTTCCAGGGCGAGGTTGAGCGCCTCGGTGTCGGTGTCGCGGGTGGGGGTGAGCACCCAGGGGCGGCCCTCGAAGAGGTCGCCGGTGGCGGCGAGGGGGCCGGACTTCTCCTTGCCGGACATCGGGTGGGTGCCGAGGTAGGCGGTGAGGTCGAGGCCCCTGGCCTCCAGTTCGCGGCGGGGGCCGCCCTTGACGCTGGCGACGTCCAGGTAGGCGCGGCCCAGGCCGCGGGCCATGGCGTCGGCGAGGGCGCCGGCCACGTGGGCGGGGGGCACGGCGACGATCACCAGGTCGACGGGGCCGTCGGGGGCGGCGTCGGTGCCGGCTCCCAGGGAGGCGGCGGTCCGTGCGCGGTCGGAGTCGTGGTCGTCCAGGTGGACGGTGACGCCGCGGGAGGTCAGCGAGAGCGCCGCCGACGTTCCGATCAGGCCTGCGCCGATCACCAGGGCGGTCCTCACGGTGCTACTCCTCGCGTGTGCCGGTACGACGCCGCCCAGCCTAACCAGCGGCCGCCCCCGCCCGCCGCGCCGCCCGCCCCGCGAGACGGCGCCGCCCCCGGACGGGGCGCGGGGGGCGGGCCCGGCGCGGCGGACGCGCCGCGGGGGGTCACGCGTCCCAGAGGGCGCCGAGGGCCAGCAGCTCCTCGCGGTACTCGATCCGCTCCGCCCACTCCGCGGGCCACGCCCCGGCCCCCAGGTGCGCCCCCGCGAACGCCCCCGCCAGGCACGCGATCGAGTCGGAGTCCCCCGCCGTGCACGCGGCCCGCCGCAGCGCCGTCACCGGCTCGTCCGGGAAGAGCAGGAAGCACAGCAGGCCCGTGGCCAGCGCCTCCTCCGCGATCCACCCCTCCCCCGTGGCCAGGCACGGGTCGGTCTCGGGCGAGACCGATCCCACCGCCGCCCGGAGCCGCTCCAGGGCCGCCAGGCAGTCGTCCCAGCCGCGGCGGACGAAGCTCACCGGGTCGGGGTCCTGCGACCGCGTCCACAGGTCCCCCAGCCACCGCTGGTGGTAGACGTCCCGGTTGTCCAGCGCGTAGGACCGCAGCAGCCCCACCAGGGCCGTGGGGTCCGCCCCCTCGGCGAGCAGCCGCACCGCGTGCGCCGTGAGGTCGGAGGCGGCCAGCGCCGTCGGGTGGCCGTGGGTGAGGGCGGACTGCAGCTGCGCCGCGCCGGCCCGCTCCTCGTCCGTGAGCCCGGGGACCAGTCCGACGGGCGCGACCCGCATGTTGGCCCCGCACCCCTTGGAGTGGATCTGGCTGGCGTCCTGCCAGGCCAGGTCCTCCGCCGCGAGGAGCCCGCAGGCGGTGACGCAGGTCCGGCCCGGTGCCCGGTTGTTCTCCGGGGAGCGGTTCCACTCCACGAACTCCTCGCGGACCGGCCGCTCCATCCGCTTGGGCCCGAGCCGCCCCCGCTCCACGGCCGTCCGCAGCCCCCGCCCGAGCGCCAGCGTCATCTGGGTGTCGTCGGTGACGATCGCCCGCTTCGGCAGGTCCATCTCCCGCCACGGCCCGAAGGTGTCCAGGATCCGCGGCACGCTGCTGAACTCGGTCGGGAACCCGAGCGCGTCGCCCAGCGCCAGGCCGGTCAGCGCCCCGGTCGCGGCCTTCTTCGACGTGGTCGCCGTGATCGTCGCGGGCGTGGTCGTGGTCATGGAGGAACCCCCTTATGTGTCACCTTGACGATAAGGGGGTTCGCTTCACGGCACAAGGGCTTTAGAGGTCGACCTCGCGCATCAGCATGCCGACCTCGGTGTTGGAGAGCCGCCGCAGCCAGCCGGACTTCTGGTCGCCCAGGGTGATCGGGCCGAAGGCGGTCCGCACCAGGCTCTCCACCGGGAAGCCGGCCTCGGCCAGCATGCGCCGCACGATGTGCTTGCGGCCCTCGTGGAGGGTCACCTCGACCATGTAGTGCTTGCCGGTCTGCTCGACCACGCGGAAGTGGTCGGCGCGGGCGTACCCGTCCTCGAGCTGGATGCCGTCCTTGAGCTGCTTGCCCAGGTCGCGCGGGATGGGGCCGATGATGTGCGCGAGGTAGGTCTTCTTCACGCCGTACTTCGGGTGGGTCAGCCGGTGGGCCAGCTCGCCGTGGTTGGTGAGCAGGATGACGCCCTCGGTCTCGGTGTCGAGCCGCCCCACGTGGAAGAGCCGGGTCTCCCGGTTGGTGACGTAGTCGCCCAGGCACTGGCGGCCCTCCGGGTCCTCCATGGTGGAGACCACGCCGGCCGGCTTGTTCAGCGAGAAGAACTGGTAGGACTGCGTGGCCACGGTCAGGCCGTCGACCCTGATCTCGTCCTTCTCCGGGTCGACCCGCAGGCCCTGCTCCAGGACGATCTCGCCGTTGACCTCGACCCTGGCCTGCTCGATCAGCTCCTCGCAGGCGCGGCGGGAGCCGTAGCCGGCACGGGCCAGCACCTTCTGCAGGCGCTCGCCCTCCTGCTCGGCGCCGGGGAAGGTCTTGGGCAGCTTGACGTCCTTCCTGCCCGCGTACCGCTCCCGGTTGCGCTCCTCGATCCGGGCGTCGTACTCGCGGGAGGTGGCGGGCTGCGTGCGCCCGCCGCGGCCCGCGCCGCCCGGCTTCGCGCCGCGCGCGCCGGACGCGCCGCCGCGTCCGGCCTTCGGGCCGTCCTTGGTCGCCCCGGGACCCACGTCGTAGCGGCGCTCCTCGGGGCGGGGCTTGCGGGGGCGGCCCTGCCCCTGCTTCTGGTCCCTGTCGTTGCCGGCGCCGCGGTAGTTCCCGCGCCCGCCGCTCTTGCCGCTGCCGCTGCTTCGCATCAAAGTTCCGTCTGGTCGTCTGCGTCGTCTGCTCCCGGCGCATCGGGTGCGTCCGGGTCGAACGACGGAACGCCTTCCTGGCTCTCGGCCTCGATCGTCTCCGCCTCCGGGACGAAGGGCGCGAGCTCGGGGAGTTCGTCCAGGCCGCGCAGGCCCATCCGCTCCAGGAAGTAGTTCGTCGTCCTGTACAGGATCGCACCTGTTTCGGGTTCCGTGCCCGCCTCCTCGACCAGACCCCGCTGGAGGAGGGTGCGCATCACGCCGTCGCAGTTCACTCCGCGCACCGCGGAGACCCGCGAGCGGCTCACCGGCTGGCGGTAGGCGACGACCGCCAGGGTCTCCAGCGCGGCCTGGGTGAGGCGGGCGGTCCGGCCGTCCAGGACCAGCGCCTCCACGGCGGCGGAGTACTCGGGCCGGGTGTAGAAGCGCCAGCCGCCGGCGACCTCGCGCAGTTCGAAGCCGCGGCGCTGCGCGGCGTACTCGTCGGCCAGTTCACGCAGGGCGTCGGCGACGTCCCGGCGGGGCCGCTGGAGCACCCGGGCGAGGTGCTCCTCGGCCGCGGGCTCGTCGACGACCATCAGCACGGCCTCCAGGGCGGGCTTGAGGTCGAGTCCGGCGACGGTGTCGTCCCGCACGCCGGCCGGCGCCTCCCGCGGGGTCCCCGGGTGGCTCATGCGCGTTCCTCCTTCGTCGTCGCCTCCGCGGCGGGCCTGTCGAACTCGTCGGTGACGACCGGCCGGGGGCCGTCCTCGTCGCCGGTCCAGCGGACCAGCAGCTCGCCCAGGGCGGTCTCCTGCTCCAGGGCGACCGCCTTCTCCCGGTAGAGCTCCAGCAGGGCCAGGAAGCGCGCGACGACGGTGAGGGTGTCATCGGTGTCCGCCACCAGGGCGCCGAAGGTGGCCTCGCCCACTTCGCGCAGCCGGGCCGTCACGACGGCCGCCTGCTCGCGGACGCTCACCAGCGGGGCGTGGATGTGGTCGACGTACACCTGCGGCGGGGGCTTCGGCTGCATCGCCTTCACGGCCAGCCGGGCGAAGCCCTCGGGGCCGATGCTGAGGACGACGTCGGGCAGCAGTTCGGCGTGGTGCGGTTCGAGGCCCACGGTGCGGGGGTGGCGGCGGGACTCGTCCTCCAGGCGGGCGCCGAGGATGTCGGCGATCTGCTTGTACGCGCGGTACTGCAGCAGGCGGGCGAAGAGCAGGTCGCGCGCCTCGAGGAGGGCGAGGTCGGCCTCGTCCTCCACTTCGGCGGCGGGGAGCAGCCGGGCCGCCTTCAGGTCGAGCAGGGTGGCCGCGACGACCAGGAACTCGGTGGTCCGGTCCAGGTCCCAGTCGTCGCCCCGGGCGCGGACGTGCGCCATGAACTCGTCGGTGACCTGGGAGAGGGCGACCTCGGTGACGTCCAGCTTGTGCTTGGCGATCAGCTGGAGGAGGAGGTCGAACGGCCCCTCGAAGTTGGTGAGCCGCACGGTGAACGTGTCCGGGTCGTCCGCCGGTGCCCCGGCGGGCCCGCTGTGCGGCGGCCCGGGCGCGGGTTCGGCGGGGTCCGGCCCGCGAGTGGCCGGTGGTGTGGTGGCCGGTGGTGTGGTGGCCGGTGTGCCGCCCGGGGTCTCCGGAGCGCGGTCCGGTGCCGCACGGTCCGGCGCCGGGGCGGCGCGGGAGCCCTCGGGGGCTTCGACCGGTGCCGGGGCGGTGTGGGGCTCGGGGGCGTCGTCCGGGGAGGCCGGGGCCGGAGGGCGGGCGGGGCCGCGGCCGAGGGGGCGTCTGCGGGCGGGGACGTTCGAGGTCATGGCCGTGGCAGGCTACCCCTACCGTCCGCGCAGCCGCCGCACCAGGATGCTCGCGTCCCCCCGGGACTCCAGATCGGCCAGGACCACCGCGACCGCCTCGCGGACGATGCGCCCGCGGTCCACGGCCAGCCCGTGCTCGCCCCGCAGGACGAGACGGGCGTGCTCGAGGTCCATCAGTTCCTCGGCGGAGACGTACACGGTGATCTTCTCGTCGTGCCGCTCCCGCCCGCTGGGCCGGCGCGCGGGACGTCCCCGGCGCCGCGGCGTGACGCCGGTGGCCGCGGCGGCGGCGCCGTCCGTGCCGCCGGCCCGGCTGTGCGTCTCGCCCGGTTCCC
>NZ_LWCC02000005.1:3802668-3831795 GCF_001642695.1 Streptomyces chilikensis | reverse complement strand
CGCCCGGTTCCCCGGCGGCCGCGTCGGCCACGGCGTGCTCGGCGGCCTGCGCGTCGCCGGCCTGCGCGGGCACCGAGGGCGGCAGGCCCTCGGCGCCGTCCCGCGCGACGGCGGGGTCGTCCTCGGTGGCCGGCGCCGGCACCCGTGCCTCGGCGCGCTCGGTGGCGGCCTGGCGACGCGGCGAGGAGGACTGGAGGCCGGAGCCCCCGGTGGTGCGGAACAGCTCGTCGGCTCCGGGCAGACTCACTCGGCGTGACACCGGGCGAGCACCTCCCTGGCGAGCTGGCGGTAGGCGGCGGCGCCGACGGAGTTGGACGCGTACGTGGTGATCGGCTCGCCGGCCACGGTGGTCTCCGGGAAGCGGACGGTCCGCCCGATCACCGTGTGGTAGACGTGGTCGTCGAACGCCTCGACCACGCGCGCCAGCACCTCCCGGCTGTGCACCGTGCGGGAGTCGTACATCGTGGCGAGGATGCCGTCGAGCTCCAGCTCCGGGTTGAGCCGCTCCTGGACCTTCTCGATGGTCTCGGTCAGCAGCGCCACGCCGCGCAGCGCGAAGAACTCGCACTCCAGCGGCACGATCACCTTGTGGGCGGCCGTCAGGGCGTTGACCGTGAGCAGGCCCAGCGAGGGCTGGCAGTCGATCACGATGTAGTCGTACTCGGACATCAGCGGCTTGAGCGCCCGCTGCAGCGTCGACTCGCGGGCGACCTCGGAGACCAGCTGGACCTCGGCGGCGGAGAGGTCGATGTTGCTCGGCAGCAGGTCCATGTTGGGGACCGCCGTCTTGAGCAGGACCTCGTCCGCCGCCATGCCCCGCTCCATGAGCAGGTTGTAGACGGTGAGGTCGAGCTCCATCGGGTTCACGCCGAGGCCGACCGAGAGCGCGCCCTGCGGGTCGAAGTCGACCAGCAGGACCCGGCGGCCGTACTCGGCCAGCGCCGCGCCCAGGTTGATGGTCGACGTCGTCTTGCCGACGCCGCCCTTCTGGTTGCACATCGCGATGATCTTCGCGGGGCCGTGGTCGGTCAGCGGCCCGGGGATCGGGAAGTACGGCAGGGGACGCCCGGTCGGGCCGATGCGCTCACGACGCTGGCGGGCGGCGTCGGGCGCGAGGGTGGCCGCGTACTCGGGGTCCGGCTCGTATTCGGCGTCGGGGTCGTAGAAGTGACCTTCGGGCAGTTCGTCGTATTCGGCGAAGTGGTCGGGCGCGCCACTTGCGTCGCCGGTCATGGCGTTCACGTGATGGGCATCCATGCTCTGGTGTGCTGTCGGAGCCAGGTGGTGGTGCTGGCTCTGGTGGGCTGCGAAGGTACGGACCGCGACGGAGCCGACAGCCTCGATTCCGGCGGGTCCGGTGCCCCCCGCAGGCGTTCCTGGCTGACCACCCCCGGGAGTAAATGTCGACTCATTCACAAGTCGTCTTACCTCCTTGGTGACCAGGAAACTTCTAGACAGGTCAGCGTGGCACCATGCCGACGATGGGCGACTCTATGGCGTGTCGACCGTTCGCAGCAACACAATCCGCCGGACCCGGCCCGCCGTGTCCCTTCCGGACGCGCCCGTTGTCAAGGGCGTACGCGCGTCGCACGGCACGATTCACCCGGGTGCACAACGTCCGAAATCCGACGTCGAGTTGGCGGCCCGCGACGCCCACCGCCCGTTCAGCGGGCCGCGGACACGCCACCGGCCGGACCTGGTCGCCCAAGGTCCGGCCGGTTTCGCGGTGTTGACAGCCGGGTTGACGGTCGTGGTGACCGTCTCGTCATGTCGGAATGTCGACTCGGCCGTGTTTACGGCTCGTTCAGCCGAGCACCCTCTCCAGGGCGACGTGCTCCATGCCGTGCGCCTCGGCGACCTGCCGGTACACGACCTGGCCGTCGTGGACGTTGAGGCCCTTGGCGAGCGCCGGGTCACGGCGCAGCGCCTCGACCCAGCCGCGGTTCGCGAGCTGGACGACGTAGGGCAGCGTGGCGTTGGTCAGCGCGTAGGTGGAGGTGTTCGGCACCGCGCCCGGCATGTTGGCGACGCAGTAGAAGACCGAGTCGTGGACCTTGAAGGTCGGCTCGGCGTGGGTGGTGGGGCGGGAGTCCTCGAAGCAGCCGCCCTGGTCGATCGCGATGTCGACAAGGACACTTCCCGGCTTCATGCGGGAGACCAGCTCGTTGGTGACCAGCTTGGGCGCCTTGGCGCCCGGGATCAGCACCGCGCCGACCACCAGGTCGGCCTCCAGGAGCGCCTTCTCGATCTCGAAGGAGTTGGAGACGACCGTCTGCACCTTCGTGCCGAAGACCTTGTCGGCCTCGCGGAGCTTGTTGACGTTCAGGTCGAGCAGCGTGACCTGGAAGCCCATGCCGACGGCGATCTGGGTGGCGTTCCAGCCGGAGACGCCGCCGCCGAGCACGACCGCCTTGGACGGGGCGACGCCCGGGACGCCGCCCGGCAGCACGCCGCGGCCGCCGTTGGCGCGCATCAGCTGGTAGGCGCCGACCTGCGGGGCCAGCCGGCCGGCGACCTCGGACATCGGGGCGAGCAGCGGGAGCGCGCGGTCGACCTCGACGGTCTCGTAGGCGATGGCGGTGGTGCCGGAGGCGACCAGCGCCTCGGTGCCCGGGCGGTCGGCGGCGAGGTGCAGGTACGTGAAGAGGACCTGGTCCTTGCGGAGGCGGTGGTACTCCTCCGCGACCGGCTCCTTGACCTTGAGGATCATGTCGGCGGCGGCCCAGACCTCGTCGGCGGTCTCCAGGATCCGGGCGCCGGCCGCGGTGTACTCCTCGTCGGTGATCGACGAGCCGAGGCCCGCGTTCCGCTCGACGACGACCTCGTGGCCGTTGCGCACCAGCTCGTGGACACCCGAGGGGGTGATGGCCACGCGGAACTCGTTGTTCTTGACCTCGCGGGGGATGCCGACCTTCACGTCGATCACGGTCCTTGCAGTCGGGGGCTTGAGGGCGCGCACGCGACGGCGCGGTGACACCGGGGCATGCACGGATATACCGGTCGCTTGTGAGCACACCGGATACACGCCGGAGAACCGGCGACCTGGCCAGTCTAATGAAGGAATCCCCGCTGTCTAGCCTTGTAAAACAAGTGATACCCGAGGGATACGCCACGGATTTCTTAGGCGCAGAGAGACGTACGGTGATGATCCGCTCCGTACCGTCACCGCCCTCTCCCCCGCCCCGGCCACGGGGAGGGGCCGTCACCGAGCATCCGTCCGGCGGTCTCCCGGTGCAGGCGGGCCGCGGCCGGGTCCCCGAGGCGCTCCAGGGTGCCGGCCAGCCGCAGGTGCAGGCCCGCCTCCAGCCGCTCGTCCCCGGCCCGGCGGGCCCAGGCGACGGCCTCCCGGCAGGTCCGCAGCGCCTCCTCGAACCGCCCGGTGTGCTCCTGGGCGTGTGCCAGCTCGCCCAGCGCCCGGGCGCACGCGGGCACGTCGCCGCCCCGCCGGTGCTCGGTGAGGGCGGCCCGCCAGTGGCGCAGCGCCTCCTCGTGGCGGCCGGCGCGGGCGTGGGCGGTGGCGATCCGGCCGTAGAGGCGGGCGGCGTCGGCGCGCTGGTCGCGGGCGAGGCGTTCGGCGAGCGCGCGGCCGTACCAGTCGGCGGCGCGGTCGAGGTCGCCGAGTTCCTGGTGGGCGCCGCCGAGGGATTCCATGGCCCGCCCGACGGCGTAGGGGTCCGCGCCCTCGCGCGCGGCGTCCAGGGCGGCCCGGTAGCGGGTCAGCGCCTCGGCGGTGCGCCCGGTGCGGGCGTCGAGGTCGGCCAGGTTGAGCAGGGCGGCCGCCTTCTCGCGGGCGAGGCCGCGCCGCTCGGCGACGTCCAGCACCAGCCGGTGGACGTCGTACAGGTCGTCGGCCGCCTCCTCGGTGCCGACGTGCGCGATCAGCGCCCGCACCAGCTGGGACATCAGCCGCCTGGCCAGGGTGTCCAGCTGCCCGTCGGCGACGGCGAGCCGGGCGGCCGACAGGAGTGCCGTCCGGCGCTCGTCGAGCCAGGCGGCGGCCTCCTGCGGTCCGGCGAAGCGCAGGGCGCGCGGCAGCGCCTGCTGCCGCGCGCGGGCGGCCTCCCCGCTCCCGGCGGCGATCCGGCAGGCGTACAGCACGCGCACCGTCCGCTCCAGCATCCTGGCCCGCGCCAGCCGCAGCTCCTCGGGGCGGTCCAGTCGCGCGGCGAGGGCGGACAGCAGGGGGTGGAGGCAGCCGGGGACCTCGTAGAGCGGTCCGGAGGCGGGCACCCGGCGCAGCAGGGCCAGGCCGTCGAACTTCTCCAGGGCCTCGGCCGCGGCCTGCGGGGAGCAGCCGGCCAGGGCGGACGCGCCGTGCGGGTCGACCAGCCCGGCGGGGGCGAGGGAGAACAGCCGCAGCATCCTCGCGACGGCGGCGGGCAGGCCGTCGTGGACCAGTCCCAGCATCCGGTCGAGGGGGCCGGCCCCCGGATCCGCGCGCAGCTGGGCCACCAGGTCGGCGACGGCCACCTCGGGGCGGTCGGCGAGCCAGCCGCCGGCGAGCAGCAGGGTGGCCGGTTCCCCGTGGCACTCCTCGGCGAGCTGCTGGGCGGCGCAGGGGTCGACGGTGACCCGGACGGGGCCGATGCGGCGGGTGAGCAGGTCCACGGCGGAGCGGACGTCCAGGCCGCCGACCACGCAGGGCCGCACGTCGGGGATGCCGGTGAGCGGGCCGCGGGAGACGGCGACGACCAGGCAGTCCGGGGAGTCGGGGACCAGTTCGTCGACCTGTTCGGCCTCGGTGGCGTCGTCGAGCAGCAGGACGGCCTTCCGGGTGGCCAGGGCGGCGCGCAGCGCCTCGGCCGGTTCGTCCTCGCCGGCGCCGGGCGGCGGGGCGGCGGGCAGGGCCTCCAGCAGGCGGCGGGCGGCGGTCGTGGTGGGGACCGGGTCCCCGCCGGGTTCGGTGAGCCGGGCGCGCAGCACGCCGTCGGGGTAGCGGCCGGCGACCAGCCGGACCAGTTCCCCGGCGAGGGCGGTGCGGCCCGCGCCGGGGCGGCTGGCGACCAGCAGGACCCGGGCGCGGGGGTCCTTGCGGCCGGCGAGGGTGTTGAGCCCGGCCCGCTCGATGTCGGCGAGGAGTTCCCTGAGTTCCCGGGTCCGCCCGAGGAAGCCGGAGGGCGGGGCGGACGACGGCGCCGGCGCGGGTGGCTCGCCGGAGGGCGTCCGCGCCGCTTCCGGCGCCCGGCTGCCGGTGTCCACCGCCTGGTCCGTCACGGGCCACACTCCCGTCCTGCACGCACGCGCCACCCCGTCGGCGGGGCCTTGCACGAGCGTAGTTCACATGGCGGCGGCGGTCCGGGGGACCACGCTCCCCCGGTCCCCCGACCGGACGCGGGTACGAGCCGCCCGCCCGGGCCGGAAGGCGCCCCCGCCGGGCCGGTCCGCGGGCCGGGCTCTCCTGCGTCCGGGAGGGACTACGCCTCGAACGGCCGGGCGGGCCACGGCGCCTCGGCGGGCCGCAGCGCGTCCAGTCCCTCCCCGGCGCGGGCGGCGACCAGCGACAGCACGCCGACGACCAGGCAGTTGTTGTGCAGCTCGCCCGACAGGACGCCGCGCACCAGGTCCGCCACCGGGACCCGCGCCAGTTCCATGTCGGACTCCTCGTGCTCGACCTCGAACCGGTCGCCCTCGGCGTCGGAGAGCCCGCGGGCCAGGAAGATCCGCACCGCCTCGTCGCAGCCGCCGGGCGTGGTGTAGACGTCCGCCAGCACCCGCCAGTCCTCGGCCTTGACGTGGGCCTCCTCGTACAACTCGCGCCGGGCGGCGTGCAGCGGGTTCTCGCCGGGGACGTCCAGCAGGCCGGCCGGGATCTCCCACAGCTTCTGGCGCACCGGGTGCCGGTACTGGCGCAGCACCACGGCGCGGTCCTCGTCGTCCAGTGCCAGGACGGCCACCGAGCCGGGGTGCACCTGGTAGTCGCGGCCCGCGACCGTGCCGTCGGGCATCACCACCTCGTCGGTCCGCACGGAGGTCTTGTTGCCCGTGAACGGGGTGCTCGACGAGCGGATCTCCCACTCCTCCGGAGCGTCCTTGATCACCGGGTCGTTCATCTGGGCGGTCCTCTCCACGAACTCGGAACTCGGCACGGGTCCTCGAAAACTCGGCTTCCCGGAACTCGGCGCACGGGAGGGCGCGCGGAAGCGGCGGAGCCGGGGCACGCGCCCCGAAAGGCGCGTACCCCGGCCACCGTATCGTCACCCGATCATCGTCCGGCCGATCACTCGGCGCCGGCGGCACCGGCCTTCTGCTGCCGCTCGACCGCGGCCTTCACCAGACCGGCGAAGAGCGGGTGCGGGCGGGTCGGGCGGGAGCGCAGCTCCGGGTGGGCCTGGGTGGCCACCAGGTAGGGGTGGACCTCCCGCGGGTACTCCACGTACTCGACGAGCTTGCCGTCCGGGGAGGTGCCGGAGAAGACGATGCCGGCCTTCTTCTCGAGCTCCGCGCGGTAGGCGTTGTTCACCTCGTAGCGGTGGCGGTGGCGCTCCTCGACGTACTCCTTGCCGTCGTACACCTCGCGGACGACGGAGCCCTCGGCCAGCTTTGCCGGGTACATGCCCAGGCGCATGGTGCCGCCCATGTCGCCCTCGCCGGAGACGATGTCCATCTGCTCGGCCATGGTGGAGATCACCGGGTGGGCGGTCGCCGGGTCGAACTCGGTGGAGTTGGCGTCGGGGATGCCGGCCAGGTTGCGGGCCGCCTCGATCACGATGCACTGCAGGCCCAGGCAGAGGCCGAGCAGCGGGACGCCGTTCTCACGGGCGTACCGGATGGCGCCGACCTTGCCGGAGACGCCGCGGTCGCCGAAGCCGCCGGGGATGCAGATGCCATCCACGTCGCCGAGCTCCCGCTCGGCGCCGGCCGGGGTCTTGCAGTCGTCGGAGGCGACCCACTTGATCTTGACGCGGGCCTTGTGGGCGAACCCGCCGGCGCGCAGCGCCTCGGTCACCGACAGGTAGGCGTCGGGCAGGTCGATGTACTTGCCGACCAGCGCCAGGGTGATCTCGTGGTCGGGGTTGTGGACGCGGTCCAGCAGGTCGTCCCAGGTGGTCCAGTCGACGTCGCGGAACGGCAGGTCGAGCTTGCGCACCGCGTAGGCGTCCAGGCCCTCGCCGTGGATCGTCTTGGGGATGTCGTAGATGGACCGGGCGTCCGGGCAGGCCACCACGGCGTCCTCGTCCACGTCGCACATCAGCGAGATCTTGCGCTTGATGGCGGTGGGGACCTCGCGGTCGCAGCGCAGCACGATGGCGTCCGGCTGGAGGCCGATGTTGCGCAGGGCGGCCACCGAGTGCTGGGTGGGCTTGGTCTTCAGCTCACCGGAGGGACCGATGTAGGGCAGCAGCGAGATGTGCACCACGAAGACGTTGTCGCGGCCGACCTCGTGGCGGACCTGGCGGACCGTCTCCAGGAAGGGCAGCGACTCGATGTCGCCGACCGTGCCGCCGACCTCGGTGATCACCACGTCGACCTCGTCCGTCGCCATGCGGCGGATGCGGTGCCTGATCTCGTTGGTGATGTGCGGGATGACCTGGACGGTGTCGCCCAGGTACTCGCCGCGGCGCTCCTTGGCGATCACCGTGGAGTAGACCTGGCCGGTGGTGACGTTGGCCGAGCCGTCGAGGTCGCGGTCGAGGAAGCGCTCGTAGTGGCCGATGTCCAGGTCGGTCTCGGCCCCGTCGTTGGTGACGAACACCTCACCGTGCTGGAAGGGGTTCATCGTGCCCGGGTCGACGTTCAGGTAGGGGTCGAGCTTCTGCATGACGACACGCAGGCCGCGGGCCTTGAGCAGCATGCCGAGGCTGGACGCCGTCAGACCCTTCCCGAGCGAGGAGGCGACACCCCCGGTGACGAAGATGTGCTTGGTCGTCGTGGCGTTGCTGTTTCGGAAAGCAGCGGGCATGGCCAAAGGGGGCTCCCGTGGTGGCGGTGTCTGGGGATGCGGAGCGGCTTGCCGACCCGGTTTCGCCGGGGGGGCCGTCGCTGCGGTGCCGGGGTTTTTCTCCCACCGGTCCACGGGCTACCAGGGTATCAGCGCGCGGGACCGAAGGCGCCCGCGCACCAGGGCCACGGCTGTGACCTGCGGCTTCCCTTCTTCACCGGTCGCTCACCCGTTCGGACCACTCTTGTTGCCGTGAGCGTCGCGCGGATCATCATCCCGCGTCGTATCCTGCTCGGACACTCGCTGACAGCCCGGCCCGGCAGGACGGCACCACCCAAGCCCGTGTACAGGCCGTGTCCCCGGTTACACCGGACATAGGAAAACGTGGACATTCGGGAGCGTCAGCTCATACTCAAGCGAACAACTGTCTTTTTCCGCTTCACTTCCCCTTTGACTTGACCGCAAGAGAGCGACCGTCCCTGCCGGGACGATGTGGCCGTTCGACTGGAGTTGCACGTGGCCGGGCGTATCGAGGACTACGCACTCATCGGAGACATGCAGACCGCCGCCCTGGTCTGCCGGGACGGCACGGTGGACTGGCTGTGCCTGCCCCGCTTCGACTCTCAGGCCGTCTTCGCCGGCCTGCTGGGCACCGAGGACCACGGCTTCTGGCGCGTCGGGCCCGCCCACGCGCCGGAGGCCGGAGCGCCCGACGCCACCCGCCGCCGCTACCGGGGCGACTCGCTCGTCCTGGAGTCGGAGTGGGACACCCCGGACGGCACGGTCCGGGTGACCGATTTCATGCCGCCGCGTGACGGCGCCCCGCAGGTGGTCCGGATCGTGGAGGGCGTCTCGGGCGAGGTCCCGATGCGCTCCGCGCTGCGGATGCGGTTCTCCTACGGCCGAATCGTGCCGTGGGTGCACCGGCGCAACGGCCGGCTGGTCGGCACCGCCGGGCCGGACTCGGTCTGGTACGACGCCGCCGTGCTCGGCCGCGAGGAGGAGCTGACCACCTACGGCAAGGACCTGACCACCTACACCGACTTCACCGTCTCCAAGGGTGACCGGATCGCCTTCACGCTCTCCTGGCAGCCCTCGCACAAGGAGCCGCCGCCGCTTCCGGAGCCGGAGCAGTCGCTGGCGGCGACCGACGACTTCTGGCGGGAGTGGGTCGCCCTGTGCACCTACCACGGCCCCTACCGGGAGGCCGTGATCCGCTCGCTGATCACGCTCAAGGCGCTCACCTACGCGCCGACCGGCGGCATCGTCGCCGCGCCGACCACCTCGCTGCCCGAGGAGATCGGCGGCGTCCGCAACTGGGACTACCGGTACACCTGGCTGCGGGACGCGGCGATCACCCTCTCCTCGCTGCTGCGCACCGGCTACCGCGAGGAGGCCCGCGCCTGGCGCGAGTGGCTGCTGCGCGCGGTGGCGGGCGACCCGGAGAACCTGCAGATCATGTACGGCATCGCCGGCGAGCGCGAGCTGGGCGAGGCGGAGCTGGACTGGTTGCCGGGGTACGAGAACTCCGCCCCGGTCCGGGTCGGCAACGGCGCGGCGCACCAGCTGCAGCTGGACGTCTACGGCGAGACCATCGAGGCGCTGCACCTGGCCCACATGACGGGCCTGTCCCGCAACGACTACGCCTCGCAGCTCCAGGTGAAGCTGATCGGCTACCTGGAGAACCACTGGAACCAGCCGGACGAGGGCATCTGGGAGGTGCGCGGGCCGCGGCGCCACTTCGTGCACTCCAAGGTGATGGCCTGGGTCGCGGTGGACCGCACCATCAAGCTGGTGGAGTCCGGGGACGCGGAAGGGCCGCTGGAGCGGTGGCGGGAGCTCCGCGAGGACATCCACCGGGACGTCTGCGAGAAGGGCTACGACCCCGAGCGCAACACGTTCACCCAGTCGTACGGCTCCCAGGAGCTGGACGCCGCGCTGCTGCTGATCCCGCAGGTGGGCTTCCTGCCGCCGGACGACAAGCGGGTGATCGGCACCATCGAGGCGATCCAGCGGGAGCTGTCCACCCCGGACGGGTTCATCCTGCGCTACCCGACGCATCCGGGTGACGAGAACGTGGACGGCCTGGCCGGTGACGAGGGGGCGTTCCTGGCGTGCTCCTTCTGGATGGCGGACGACCTCGCGATGATCGGGCGGGTCGACGAGGCGCGGCGGCTCTTCGAGAAGCTGCTGTCGCTCCGCAACGACCTGGGGCTGCTGGCGGAGGAGTGGGACTCCAAGCACCAGCGCCAGGTCGGCAACTTCCCCCAGGCCTTCAGCCACGTCCCGCTGATCGACACCGCCCTGCGCCTCACCGCCTCCGGCGCCTACGGCGGCTGACCCGCCCCCCCCTTCCGCCCCGCGGCCACCCCGGCCGCGGGGCGGATTCACGCCCTGTCAGTGACCGGCCCCCACAGGACCGCCGCCCGGCCCTCCCGCGGGCGGAGGGGCATGGTCCGCGCGCCGCCCGGCGGCAGGACCGCGCGCAGGCGGAAGGCGGCCCGGTGGCGGCCGGGGTCAGGCGAGCGGCAGCGGCTGCGTCAACTCGTCGTAGACGCTCAGCACCTGCGCCACCGTCTCGTCCTCCGTGGGCCACGCCCCCACCTGCCAGGCCCCCCGCCGCACCAGTTCCTCGCGCCGCCCCGCGTCGACGAGCAGCACGGACACCGCGCGGGCGAGCTTCCCGGCGTCACCGAAGGGCACCAGCTCCGCGCCGTCACCGACGAGTTCGGCCATGCCGGGAACGTCCGCCGCGACCAGCGGCAGCCCGGCGTGCAGTGCCTCCTGGGCGAACAGCGAACGGCCTTCCGCGCAGTCCGCCACCACCCCCACGTCCGCCGCCGTCAGCAGGGACCCCAGGTCGTCGCGCCGCCCCAACAGCCGTACCGGCAGCCCCTCGTGCTCGATCCGCCGCTGCAACTCGCCCCGCAGCGACCCTTCTCCGGCGATCACGACCAACGGAGTGTCGTCCTCGTCCCGCCACCGCCGCGCGGCGTCCAGCAGGAGCCGGTGCCCGCGCCCTTCCTCGAGCGCGCCTACCGCGAGGACCAACCAGCGCCCCAGGGCGCCGAGTTCCGCCCGCAGCTTGGCCCGCCGGTCGAGCTCTCCGCCGCCGGCGCCGGCCCGCGCCGCGCCGCCCGCCGGAAGCGCCCGCGGCAGGCCCACCGCCGACAGCCGCGCGTCGCCGTTTCCGTTCCGATTTCCTCGGTGCTTTCCAGTCCGGCGCTTCCGCGCTTTCCTTTCCGGCGGTTCCGACTCTACCAGATCCTTTCGGCGTCTGATTCCCAGTCGGAGTGGGTTGCCTTGGGCTTCGGGATCGGATCCGTCGGCCTTTCGGCATTCACTACGCTAACCGATTCCCCGCCGGAACTCATAATCGAGTCGGGCGGTTCGAATTCAGTGCGTGCGGGCACGCGAGAATTCACCCCGCTGAAGGGGAGAGGTTGAGTAGTGGAGTGGCCGCACACGGTGAGGGCAGAACACCCGCCGTGTCTTGCGGCTCGGGCTACCTTACGGATCCCCGGGTCCCGCGTCAAGCCCTTCGCCGAGCCCTCCGGCAAGGGACCGTTGCGTGCCTGGTCGGAAGGGGTGGAAGCACCTGAGTGGGTGGCGGACGGGAAGCCGCTGGGGGCGCGGACGGCGTCGCGCACAGCGGCTCAGGCGCCGGCGGACGGTTTGGCTCGCGGGCTCAGTCGGTACGCCGAGACCGTCGGGTCACCGGCGAGGTAGAACCGGTGCTGCCAGTCGTGGGCCTTGCTCACGCCCACCCGGGGACCGACCCGGATGTGCGCGGCGGGTACCGGCTCGCCCTCGGACAGCATGACCGGGCCACCCGTCAGGAGGTTCACGCCGTTGTGCTCTCCCGTGATGCCGAGTGCCTGGCAGAAGTTCCCCGGCCCTCGGGCAAGACGCGGGCTCTCGACCCTCTCCCCCCGCCGCTCGCGTGCCAGGTCCTCCCCCTCGACGACCCTGCCTGCCCGGATGAGGACGGCTGAGGCGATGCCGTCCTGCCCGGTGACGACGTTGGCGCACCAGTGGAGGCCGTGGGACCGGTAGACGTACAGGTGTCCCGCGGGTCCGAACATGACGGCGTTGCGGGGTGTCCGGCCCCGGTAGGCGTGGGAGGCCGGGTCGGCCGTGCCGGCGTACGCCTCGGTCTCCGTGACGGTGATGCGTACGGTCCCCTCGGAGGTCTCGCAGGTGAGGACACTCCCGAGCAGCCGGGGGGCGACCTCTTCGGCGGGACGGGACAGGAGATCGACGTTCATGCTGACTGCCTCGACGTGCCGTGGGCGGAGTGGACGTGCGCGTGGCCGAGCGGACCGGACACCACCGTGTTGCGCGCGGTGCGGCCGCGGAGGGCGCCGAGGGCGGTCGGGCCCCCGGAGGGCGTGCGGATCAGGGTCCGGGCCGGCGGGCCGGGGGCCGCATCGCGGACGTGCCTGTCGGAGGAGGACCCGGGCGGGGGCGTACGGTCGGGGCTCGCGATCATGTCCTCCGAGCGTACTGGAGGACCACGGATCGCAGGTGGGGCCGCTGATGCGGAGGAACTCGGCCCGTTCCGTGGGGATTCGGGGGTCAGGAACCGTCCCACGGCTCCACGCGTTACCAGTACTCGTCAGGAATCACAGGATCCAGGGACGAATGAGCGGGCGCGGACCCACGGGGGCGCCTGGAGAGAGGGATACAGATGGGGTTCAAGAAGCTGCTCGCGAGTCTCGGGGCCGGGGGCGCCTCGGTGGAGACCGTGCTGACCGAGGTCAACGTGGTCCCCGGCGGTGTGGTCCAGGGCGAGGTGCGGATCCAGGGCGGCTCCGTCGACCAGCAGATCGAAGGGCTTTCGGTCGGACTCCAGGCGCAGGTCGAGGTCGAGGGCGCCGACGACCAGGAGCACCGGCAGAACATCGAGTTCCTGAAGGTGCCGCTGGGCGGAGCCTTCCAGCTGCAGGCCGGTGCGACGCACGTGGTGCCGTTCGGCATCGACGTGCCGTGGGAGACGCCGATCACGATGATCGAGGGCTCTCCCCTGCGCGGCATGCACGTCGGTGTCACCACGGAGCTGGCGATCGCCCGGGCTGTGGACTCCTCCGACCTCGACCCGGTGAACGTGCACCCGCTGCCGGCGCAGAAGGCGATCATGGACGCCTTCGTCCGCCTGGGCTTCCGGTTCAAGAACGCCGACGTGGAGCGCGGGCACATCCGCGGGACCCGGCAGAAGCTGCCGTTCTACCAGGAGATCGAGTTCCTGCCTCCGCAGCAGTACCGGGGCCTGCACCAGGTGGAGGTCAGCTTCGTCGCCGACCAGTCGGAGATGGACGTCGTCCTGGAGATGGACAAGAAGCCGGGGCTGTTCAGCGAGGGGAGCGACACCTTCCGTTCGTTCAAGGTGGCGCTGCACGACTACCAGACGACCGATTGGGCGGCCTACCTCAACCAGTGGCTGTCCGAGGTCGGCAGCAGGCGGAACTGGTTCTAGGCTCGGACGGGACGGGTAGTACCGAGTCTTTCCGAACCACAGCCAGGAGGTACCGAGGTGACCGAGTCCACCAGGCCGCCGCTGCCGCACGACTTCCACCCGCAGGTGCCGTCGTTCTCGGTGGCGAGCGACGACGTCGAGGCGGGCGGCACGCTCGCGGACGCGCAGGTGCACGCGGCGGGCAACACGTCGCCGCACCTGCGGTGGGAGGGCTTTCCGCCGGAGACCAAGAGCTTCGCGGTGACCTGTTTCGATCCTGACGCGCCGACCGGCAGCGGCTTCTGGCACTGGGTGCTGTTCGACGTCCCGGCCACCGTGACCGAGCTTCCGGCGGGTGCGGGCTCGGGCAAGTTCGAGGGTCTGCCCGAGGGTGCGGTGCACGCGCGCAACGACTACGGCACCCGTGACTTCGGCGGCGCCGCGCCGCCGGCCGGGGACGGACCGCACCGCTACGTGTTCACGGTCTATGCCGTGGACCAGGAGAAGCTCGGTCCGGACGCGGACACCAGTCCGGCGGCGGTCGGATTCAATCTCCGCTTCCACACGCTGGCCCGGGCGCAGTTGATCGGTGAGTACGAGGTGCCCGCCGGAAGCTGAGCCGGTGTCAGTGCCGCGCGGCACGTTTGCCCGCCCCTGGTCTTGGAAGTGATCAGGGGCGGGCTTCTTTTCTGCCGTGAGGGCGGCGGATATTGCGTTGTCCCTTGCGTCACGCCCGGCCAGAGTGGGATTCCGGCCTGCCAGGGGGGCGGCCGGCACACGAGAGGTGGGCTGGTTGTGCGGGACACGCTGGTGCTGAACGCGAGCTTCGAGCCGCTGTCGACGGTGACGCTGAACCGCGCCGTGGTGCTGGTGCTCCAGGACAAGGCGGTCGTGGAGCAGGCCCACCCCGATCTGCGGATGCGGGGCGCGGCGGTGGACATACCCGCGCCACGGGTGATCAGGCTCTGCCGGTACGTCAGGGTGCCGTTCCGAAGACAAGCGCCATGGTCGAGGCGGGGTGTGCTGGTGCGGGACCGGCACCGGTGCGCCTACTGCGGTGGCCGCGCGACCACCGTCGACCACGTGGTGCCCCGGGCGCAGGGCGGCAAGGACTCCTGGCTGAACACGGTGGCCTCCTGCGCCGAGGACAACCACCGCAAGGCCGACCGGACTCCGGAGCAGGCCGGAATGCCCTTGCTGCACCAGCCGTTCGAGCCGACGCCGGCCGACGCCATGCTGCTGGCGATGGGCGGGAGGAGCGACCTCGCGGACCTGCCGGACTGGCTGGCGGTCCGGGCGGCCGCCTAGCCGGGACGAGCGGGACGAGCGACGGGCAGGGGCCTGTCACCCCGAGCGGGGTGACAGGCCCCTGCCCGTCGCTCGTTCCTGCCCGGCCGTACGGGGGTCGGCGCCCGGACGCCGTCAGTCGATGGTCGGCTTCTCGAGGCGGTCGGTGCCGCTGCCCGCGGGCCTGCCCGGGGCGGCGCCCGGACCGCCGTTCTGCGGGGTGAAGTTGCCGAGTGCGCCACCGAGGCCCTTGAGCGCGTCACCGATCTCGCTGGGCACGATCCAGAGCTTGTTGGCGTCTCCCTGGGCGATCTCCGGAAGCATCTTCAAGTACTGGTAGGCGAGCAGCTTCTGGTCCGGGTCGCCCGCGTGGATGGACTCGAAGACCGTGCGGATCGCCTGGGCCTCGCCCTCGGCGCGGAGCGCGGCGGCCTTGGCCTCACCCTCGGCGCGCAGGATCTGCGACTGCTTCTCGCCCTCCGCGCGGAGGATCTCGGACTGCCGGACGCCTTCGGCCTGGAGGATCGCGGCGCGCTTGTCACGGTCGGCGCGCATCTGCTTCTCCATCGAGTCCTGGATGGAGGTGGGCGGTTCGATGGCCTTGAGCTCGACGCGGTTGACGCGGATGCCCCACTTGCCGGTGGCCTCGTCGAGGACGCCGCGCAGGGCGGCGTTGATCTCCTCGCGGGAGGTGAGGGTCCTCTCGAGGTCCATGCCGCCGATGATGTTGCGCAGCGTGGTGACGGTGAGCTGCTCGATGGCCTGGATGTAGCTGGCCACCTCGTAGGTGGCTGCCCGGGCGTCGGTGACCTGGTAGTAGATCACCGTGTCGATGTTGACGACCAGGTTGTCCTGGGTGATCACCGGCTGGGGCGGGAACGGGACGACCTGTTCGCGGAGGTCGATCCGGTTGCGGATGGTGTCGATGAACGGCACCACGATGTTGAGCCCCGCGTTGAGGGTGCGGGTGTAGCGGCCGAAGCGCTCGACGATCGCCGCGCTGGCCTGCGGTATGACTTGGATGGTCTTGATCAGGGCGATGAAGACCAACACCACCAGAATGATCAGGACGATGATGACCGGTTCCATCGTGGCTCCCCGTACCCCTCTCGGCCGCGTCGCGGGCGGCAGACGGCGTGGTTGTCGAAGATCTTTCCGCCCGAGTCTCGCAGACCCCGGTCACCGCTGGGGCGGGTTCCGGCCACTTGCCCGGTTCGTCTGACGGGCGGCGGGGCCGGCGAGCGGCGTCGGCCGGGCGCGAGGCTTCACAGGACGACGGCGGTCGCTCCCTCGATGTCGACGACGTCCACCTCCTCGCCCGCCTCGTAGACGCGGCCCGGTTCCAGGGCGCGCGCCGACCAGACCTCCCCGGCGAGCTTTATCCGCCCGCCCCGGGAGTCGACGCGCTCCAGCACGACCGCCTGACGCCCGCGCAGCGCGTCGACGCCGCTGGCGAGTTGGGGTCTGGACCGGTGCCGGGCCGCGATGGGGCGCACCACCGCGATCAGCGCCACGGAGACGACCACGAAAGCGGCCACCTGAAGGACGATGCCGCCGCCGAGGCCCCGGACGGCCGCCGCGGCGACCGCGCCGACGGCGAGCATCCCCAGTTCGGGCATCGCTGTGATCACCAGGGCGATGCCGAGCACCGCCGCCGCCACCAGCCACCAGACCCACGCGTCGATGTCCACGCGTTCATGGTAGGACCGCGCCCCCGTCGCGGACAGAGCGCGAACGGGGGCGCGGAAAAGGGCTCGGGGAGGGATCGGGACGGGGCCGGGTGAGGTTCGGCGTCCGGCCCGGCCCCGGTCGGGCAGGTCCTGCCGGGCGGGACCTGCCGGGCGGGACCTAGGCGAGCGGCAGGCCGTGGGCGGTCCAGCGGTCGCCGACCTGCTCGACGACCAGGGGCAGGCCGAAGCAGTGGGAGAGGTTGCGGGAGGTGAGTTCCAGCTCGATGGGGCCCGCGGTGAGGACCTCGCCCTGCCGGATCATCAGGACGTGGGTGAAGCCGGGGGCGATCTCCTCGACGTGGTGGGTGACCATGATCATCGAAGGGGCGATCGGGTCGCGGGCCAGGCGGCCGAGGCGTCGCACCAGGTCCTCGCGGCCACCGAGGTCGAGGCCGGCGGCGGGCTCGTCGAGGAGCAGCAGCTCGGGGTCGGTCATCAGGGCGCGGGCGATCAGGGTGCGCTTGCGCTCGCCCTCGGACAGGGTGCCGAACGTGCGGTCCATGAAACCGCTCATGCCGAGGCGGTCGAGGAACGCGACGGCGCGCTCCTTGTCGACGTCCTCGTACTCCTCCTGCCAGGCGGCCGTCATGCCGTAGGCGGCGGTGAGCACGGTCTGCAGGACGGTCTGGCGCTTGGGCAGCTTCTCCGCCATCCCGATGCCGGCCATGCCGATGCGGGGGCGCAGCTCGAAGACGTCGGTGCCCGGCCGTCCCAGGGTCTCGCCGAGGATCGTGGCGGTTCCCTTGCTCGGGTAGACGTAGCTGGAGGCGACGTTGAGGAGGGTGGTCTTGCCCGCGCCGTTGGGCCCGAGGATGACCCAGCGCTCCCCCTCCTTCACCGACCAGGAGACCCGGTCCACCAGAGCCCGGCCCTCGCGGACCACGGATACGTCCTCAAGCTCCAGAACATCGCTCATCAGCGCGCTGTCTCCCCTTGCGTTCTCGGCCCTCCCCGTCGTGACGGCGGCGGCCGGTGTCGGCTGTCGTGTGCGCCGGCGGGCGCAGCCCTTTCGGAAAAATCTACGCCACCCGGTGTCCTGGGGAATCCAGTGGGACGGTCCTTAGGCTGGGCGCATGCTCACCGAACCACGTGCCGGGCGCCTGACCGCCTGGGGAAATGCCCTTCTCGCCCATCTCGTCCCGCCTGACGACGCGGTGGCCGGGATTGTCGGGGACGACGCGCTGCACCGGGTGGAGGGCCTGCCCGGGGAGGACGCCCCGGTCGGTCTGTCGCTGGCGCTCGGGCGGCTGCGCGCGCTGGGGGCCACCGGACTGCGGCTGGCCCTGCCCGCGCCCGGGCACCCGCTGGGGCTGAGCGGGCCCGCGGAGTTCAACGCGCGGGCGCTGGAGGCGGAGGAGGCCGTCGTCTGCCACGGGGTGGCGCTGGGGCTGGTGCCGGAGGTGTACGCGGCCGGGCCGGAGGAGGCGGGTGACGCCGCGGACGTGCACGTGGAGGTCGTCTGGCACTGTCTGCCGGTGCGGGAGGGGCCTTTGGCCGACGTGCCGTCGCTGGGTGAGGCGGAGCGGGAGCTGGCGGAGGCGCTGCGGGAGGCGACCGAGGTGCTGACGCGGCTGGACGTGGCGGCGTCGGGTCCGGTCGCCGAGGCGGCGCTGGACGCGTACCGGGCGCGGGCGGAGCGGGTGCACGGGCGTGACGCGCTGGCGCCGGGCTATCCGCCGCGGGCGGCGCGGGTGCTCCGGCTGGCCGAGCGGGTGGGGCTGCTGGTCTCACTGGCGTACGAGCGGGGGCACGGGGGTGCGGTGAGCGCCGGGGAGATGGCGGCGCGGCGGGAGGCGCTGCGGCCGGTGGAGCGGACGGCCCGCCGGGCGATGGTCGCCGCGTACAACGCGGCGGTGGAGGAGCGCCACCGGGGGTGACGCCCCTCGGCCGGCGGCCTGCGGTTCCTCCGCCCTCGCCGCGTGGCGCGGGGCGCTCGCGCCGGGCGGCGGGCGGCGGGGGACGGGGGACGCGTGCCGCCGGACGCGGGGGCCCCGGGCGGCGGGCGGCGGGGGACGGGGGACGCGTGCCGCCGGACGCGGGGGCCGGCGCCCCGCGGGACGGGCCGGCGGCCGGAGGGGCCGGGCGGGGAGCCGCTCACGAGAGGTCGTGGCGGACCGCCCAGAGGGCGGCCTGGGTGCGGTCGGCCACGTCGAGCTTCATGAGGATGTTGGAGACGTGGGTCTTGACCGTCTTCTCGCTGAGGAAGAGGGAACGGGCGATCTCGCGGTTGGAGCGGCCGTCGGCGATCAGGTCCAGGACCTCCCGTTCCCGTTCGGTGAGGGCGGCGCTCCGGCCCTCCCCGGCGCCCTGCTCCTGGGAGAGCAGGGCCTCGGCGACCTCCGGCTGGAGGACGGTCTGGCCCGCGTGGACGGAGCGGATCGCCGCGGCGAGGGCGTCGGGGTCGACGTCCTTGTAGAGGTATCCGGCGGCGCCCGCCCGCAGCGCGGGGACCACGGTGCGGCGCTCGGTGAAGCTGGTCACCACCAGGACGCGGGCCGGGTTGCCCAGGGCGCGCAGGCGGCGCAGGGCCTCGATGCCGTCGGAACCGGGCATCCGGATGTCCAGCAGGACGACGTCGGGCCGCAGCTCCTCCGCGCGGGCGACGCCCTCCTCGCCGTTCCCGGCCTCGCCGACGACCTCGATGTCGTCCTGCACCTCGAGGAAGGTGCGCAGCCCTCGCCTGACCACCTGGTGGTCGTCGACGAGCAGGACCTTGACCGGGTCAGCCACCGGGAACCTCCATCTCCACGACGGCGCCCTCGCCGGGCGCCGAGCTGACGGTGAGCGTGCCGCCCACGCCGGTGGCGCGGTCCCGCATGGAGACCAGGCCCAGGTGCCGGCCCGCCTGGAGCACGGCCTCCGGTGCGAATCCCCGGCCGTCGTCGCGGATCCGCAGCACGGCCTTGGGTCCCCTGCGTTCCAGGACGACCTCGACGTTCCGCGGGTCGCCGTGGCGGAGCGCGTTGTGCAGCGCCTCCTGGGCGACCCGCAGCAGCGCGGCCTCCTGCGCGGCGGGCAGGGCGCGCACGTCGTGGCTGGTGAAGGAGACGCGGGCGGTGTGGGCGCGGTCGAGGACCTGGACCTGGCTGCGCAGGGTGGCGACCAGTCCGTCCTCGTCGAGTGCGGCGGGGCGCAGCTCGATCACCGCGGCGCGCAGTTCGTCGGCGGCCTCGGCGGCCAGTGCGGCGACCTCGCCCATGGCCTCCTTGGCGCGGGCCGGCGCCCGGTCGACCAGGGTGGCGGCGGCCTGGGCGGTGAGGCGGAGCGAGAAGAGCTTCTGGCTGACCGCGTCGTGCAGCTCGTGGGCGAGGCGGGAGCGCTCCTCGGCGATGGTGAGTTCGCGGCTGCGCTCGTAGAGGCGTGCGTTGGTGAGGGCGATGGCGGCGTGCTGGGCGAAGAGGGAGAGGAGTTCCTCGTCCTCCTCGGTGAAGCCGCAGCCGTCGGCCGTGGCCGGCGGGCGCCGGCCGGCGTCCGCGCGGTGCGTCCCCTCGCCGTCCGTCTGCTCGCGGTCCTTCCCCTCCCCGTCCGTTCCCCCCGGGCCCGTCCCCTCGCCGTCCGCCCTCTCCTTGTTCGCCCCCTCCTTGTTCGCCAGGTAGAGGGCGCCGAGGATCTCGTCGCCGTCGCGGATCGGCATGCCGAGAAAGTCGGTCATCTCGGGGTGGGCGGCGGGCCAGCCCTCGAACCGGGGGTCGGCGCGGACGTCGTCGAGGCGCTGCGGGCCCTCGTGGAGCATGGCGGCGAGGATGCCGTGCTGGCGCGGGAGGGGGCCGATGGCCTTCCACGTCCGCTCGTCGACGCCGTCGACCACGAAGCGGGCGAAGCCGCCGCAGTCGTCGGGCACGCCCAGGGCGGCGTAACGGGCGCCGAGCAGTTCGCGGGCGCGGGAAACGATCGTCTTGAGGACGTCCCCCACCTCCAGGCGCCGGCTCATGGCCAGCAGCGCGTCGCTGACGGCGGCCAGGCCGGCGGGCGAGCGGGTGGTCCCTTGGTCCATGCGGTCACGCTACCGGCGGTCCGCGGCAGCCGGATCGGTCCCGAGGACCAGGAACGGCCCCGTCCCGGGTCCTGGGCCATGCCCCGAATTCACTGACAGAGAGCATTGCGCAAGCAACCGTGCGTGAAGCGGCGATGGGTACCGTGTGAGGCCCTCCACGAGACGGGCGTCACTTACGAAGGAAGATAGGAGACAACTTGGACATATCATCACCCGATGAACAGGCGTTGAGTCCCCATCTGTCCCGATTTGCCTGATGAATTCTCCTAGTCGAGATAGTAGATCACATGATTGCCAGGGCATTTTGCGGTCGCTAAGAATTGCTCATGTCGCTCACCGCAGCGGATTCGTCCGCGGCGCAGACAGCGCCCCTCGGGTGCACTTCCGTCCGGCAGGTCCGGACAGTCCGAACCCCGGACGCCGAGCGACCTCCGCGCAACGAATGAGGTTCCATGCCGAAGTTCAACCTTTCCGCTCACCGCACCGCCGTCACCAAGAAGCAGATGCAGAAGATCGGCATCGCCGGTGCCGGCGCCCTGAGCGCCGCGGCCCTCGCCTTCACCGTCGTCCCGGCCGAGGCCGGGACCACCACGAACGAGGCCGGCCAGGCCCAGTCGGTGGTCTACAGCGCCGGTCAGATCCAGAACGTGAAGGCCGGCATCGCCGACCAGGCCGCGGGCGCGAGCGTCAAGGCGGAGGCCGTCGCCGCCCAGCAGGCGGAGCAGAAGGCCGAGGAGAAGAAGGCCGCCGCCGAGGCCGCGGCCAAGAAGGCCGCCGCCGAGAAGGCCGCCAAGGAGCGCCAGGAGAAGGAAGCCAGCCGCTCCGCCGCACGTCCGGTCGCCAAGAAGGCCGAGACGAAGAAGGTCTACGCGAACAACCTGGACGGCTGGATCCGCGAGGCCCTCGACATCATGGACAAGAACGACATTCCGGGTTCCTACCACGGTCTGTACAAGAACATCATCCGTGAGTCCTCGGGCAACCCGAAGGCGATCAACCTCTGGGACATCAACGCCAAGAACGGCATCCCGTCCAAGGGCCTGCTGCAGGTGATCCCGCCGACCTTCGAGACGTACCACGTCGAGGGCACGCCGGACGACATCTACCACCCGGTCGCCAACATCGTGGCCGCGGCCAACTACGCCGCCGACCGCTACGGCACCATCGACAACGTCAACAGCGCGTACTGAGGCATGCGCGGACCTCTCAGCAGGAACCGCTGACACGTTGAAAGGGCGGCACCCCCACCGGGGGTGCCGCCCTTGCGTCATGTCCGGGCCCGCCCCGGGGCGGGCCGCGCGGTCACTTCCGCATGACCTCCGGCTCGTGCCGGCGCAGGAAGCGGGCCACGAAGAAGCCGCAGACCGCGCCGAGGCCGATGAGCGCGATCATGTCCAGCGACCAGGCGCCGAGGGTGTGCTCCCACAGCGGGTCGTTCGCCGCGCCGGGCTCCGGCGGGGCGATCCGGTTGAAGTCGAGCGTGGCGCCCGCGGCCGCGACCGCCCACCGCGAGGGCATCAGGTACGAGAACTCGTTGACACCGGGCGTGCCGTGCAGGGCGAAGAGGCAGCCGGTGAAGACCACCTGGATGATCGAGAACATGACCAGCAGCGGCATGGTCTTCTCGGCCGTCCTCACCAGCGCCGAGATGATCAGGCCGAACATCATCGAGGTGAAGCCCAGGCCCATGATCGGCAGCGAGAGCTCGATCAGCGCCATGCCCTCGAGCAGCAGCCCCTCCTCGGGGATCTCGCGGCCGGCGAAGCCGATCACGCCCACCAGCAGGCCCTGGAACACCGTGATCAGGCCGAGGACGAAGACCTTGGACATCAGGTAGGCCGACCGTGACAGGCCGGTGGCCCGCTCCCGCTCGTAGATCACCCGTTCCTTGATCAGCTCACGGACCGAGTTGGCGGCGCCGGCGAAGCAGGCGCCGACCGCGAGGATCAGCAGGACCGTGGTGGCGGTGCCGTTGGGGACGATCCGCCCGGTCTGCGGGTTCAGCGGGTTGGGCAGCAGGCCCCGGTCCGGGTTGATCAGCAGGCTCACCGAGCCGATGACGGCCGGCAGGATCACCATCAGCGCCAGGAAGCCGCGGTCCGATGCGATCACCGAGACGTAGCGGCGGACCAGCGTCAGGAACTGGGAGAACCAGCCCTGCGGCTTGGGCGGCCGGATCGCCTGGGGCGGCGGCGCGTACGCCGTCTGCGGAGCCACCGCGTCGATGTCCGCGGCGTACGTCCGGTAGTGCTGCGAGCCCTTCCAGCGGCCCGCCCAGTCGTAGTCGCGGTAGTTCTCGAAGGCGGAGAAGACGTCGGCCCAGGTGGAGTAGCCGAAGAAGTTGAGCGCCTCGTCCGGCGGGCCGAAGTAGGCCACGGCGCCGCCGGGCGCCATCACCAGGAGCTTGTCGCAGAGCGCCAGCTCGGCCACCGAGTGGGTGACCACCAGGACCGTGCGCCCGTCGTCGGCCAGGCCGCGGAGGAGCTGCATCACGTCGCGGTCCATGCCCGGGTCGAGGCCGGAGGTGGGCTCGTCCAGGAAGATCAGCGACGGCTTGGTCAGCAGCTCCAGCGCCACCGAGACGCGCTTGCGCTGGCCGCCGGAGAGCGAGGTGACCTTCTTGTCCTTGTGCACGTCGAGCTTGAGCTCGCGCAGCACCTCGTCGATCCGGGCCGCGCGCTCGGCGGACGTGGTGTCCGCGGGGAAGCGGAGCTTGGCCGCGTAGGCGAGGGCCTTCTTGACGGTGAGCTCCTTGTGCAGGATGTCGTCCTGCGGGACCAGACCGATGCGCTGGCGGAGCTCGGCGAACTGCTTGTACAGGTTCCGGTTGTCGTAGAGGACGTCGCCCTGGTCGGCGGGCCGGTAGCCGGTGAGCGCCTTGAGCAGGGTCGACTTGCCGGAGCCGGACGGGCCGATCACCGCGACCAGCGACTTCTCGGGGACGGCGAACGAGACGTCCTTGAGGATCTGCTTGCCGCCGTCGACGGTGACCGTGAGGTGGCGGGCCGAGAAGCTGACCTCGCCGGTGTCGACGAACTCCTCCAGCCGGTCGCCCACCAGCCGGAACGTCGAGTGGCCCACGCCGACGACGTCGGACGGGCCGAGGACCCGGGTGCCGCCCTTGGGTATCGGCTGGCCGTTGACGTAGGTGCCGTTGTGCGAGCCGAGGTCGCGGATCTCGCAGCGGCCGTCGGGCATGGCGTGGAACTCGGCGTGGTTCCGGGAAACCTGGAGGTCGGAGACGACCAGTTCGTTCTCCAGGGCACGGCCGATGCGCATCACCCGGCCGAGGGCCAGCTGGTGGAAGGTGGTGGGGCTGCGCTCCGCGTATATCGGCTGGGCGCCGGCGGGGCCGGCCGCCTGGGGACCGGCGGGGCCGGCCTGGTGCGGGAAGGACGGCTGCGACTGCGGCTGCGGGGCCGGCGGCCGGGGATCCCAGCCGCCGGCGTGCGGGGGCTGCGGCGTCTGCGGCGCCTGCTGCGGCGGACCCGGGTGGGGCTGCGGCTGCGCGTGCGGCACGGCGGGCTGCGGCTGCGGGGCCTGCGTCGAGGCGTGCTGCAGCGGCTGGGCGGCCGGAGCGGCCGCGGCGGAGGGGTTCAGCCGCGGGCCGTCGGTCGCGTTGCCGAGGTGGACCGGGACGCCGGGCTCGAGCCGTGTCCGCTGGATGCGCTGCCCTCGCACATAGCTGCCGTTGGTGGAGCCGTGGTCCTCGATCACCCAGCCGCCGTCGGCGTGGCTGACGGTGGCGTGGCGCCAGGAGACCCTGGCGTCGTCGAGGACCAAGTCCCCTTGCGGGTCCCGGCCGATCGTGTAGGACCTGGACGAATCGAGCGTCCAGGTCCGTCCGTTGTATTCGAGTACGAGTTCTGGCACTCCATGCCCCACTGAGTTGTCCCCCGAATTGGCCCCCGACACAGGGAGTCCAGGGAAGTCGAACGTCCGGGGGAACTATTCCAGGCCACGCGGCGCGACCGGAAGCCGGACCGGTGGACAGGTACCGAATCGCCATCATCGCCGGTCCCGCCGGCGGCGCGGAACCGGGCAGAGGGGGTTCAACCACGCGATCCGGGCGGGTCCGCCCCGCCGCGGGCACGGTGTGCCGGTCCGTCCGCCGGAGGTCGTCCGGGTGGCGGACCGGTGGGGCGGGCGGGGGCTCGGGACGGATACGGTGGGAGGACCATGAGCGCTGCGCAGAACTCCGTCGTCCCCACTCTCCTCGTCAAGGTTTTCGGCAAGGACCGCCCCGGGATCACCGCCGGTCTGTTTGAAACCCTCACCGCCTACCGTGTCGACGTCGTCGACATCGAGCAGGTCGTCATCCGCGGCCGGATGGTGCTCTGCGCCCTGATCACCCAGCCGCCCGGCGGCCAGGAGGGTGACCTGCGGGCCGCCGTCCACAGCTGGGCGGGGTCGATGAAGATGGAGGCGGAGATCCTCTCCGGCACCGGTGACAACCGGCCGCGCGGCAGCGGCCGGTCCATCGTCACCGTGCTGGGCAACCCGCTGACCGCCGAGTCGACCGCCTCGATCGCCTCCCGGATCACCGCCACCGGCGGCAACATCGACCGCATCTTCCGCCTGGCGAAGTACCCGGTCACCGCCGTGGAGTTCGCCGTCTCCGGCGTGGAGACGGCGCCGCTGCGCACCGCCCTGGCCACCGAGGCCGCCGCGCTCGGCGTGGACATCGCGGTGGTCTCGGCCGGGCTGCACCGCCGTGCGCAGCGACTGGTGGTGATGGACGTGGACTCCACGCTCATCCAGGACGAGGTCATCGAGCTCTTCGCGGCCCACGCCGGCTGCGAGGAGAAGGTCGCCGAGGTGACGGCGGCGGCGATGCGCGGCGAGCTGGACTTCGAGCAGTCGCTGCACGCCAGGGTGGCGCTGCTGGAGGGCCTGGACGCCTCGGTGGTGGAGAAGGTGCGCAGCGAGGTGCGGCTGACGCCGGGCGCGCGCACCCTGGTCCGCACCCTGAAGCGGCTGGGCTACCAGGTGGGCGTGGTGTCGGGCGGCTTCACCCAGGTGACCGACGACCTGCGGGAGCGCCTGGGCCTGGACTTCGCGCAGGCCAACACGCTGGAGATCGTCGACGGGCGGCTGACCGGCCGGGTGATCGGCGAGGTGGTGGACCGCGCGGGCAAGGCGCGGCTGCTGCGCCGGTTCGCGGCCGAGGCCGGCGTCCCGCTGGCCCAGACGGTGGCGATCGGTGACGGCGCCAACGACCTGGACATGCTGAACACGGCGGGCCTGGGCGTCGCCTTCAACGCCAAGCCGGTGGTCCGGGAGGCCGCCCACACGGCGGTGAACGTGCCCTTCCTCGACACGGTGCTCTACCTGCTGGGCATCAGCCGCGAGGAGGTCGAGGCCGCCGACGGGGGCCTCGCCGAGCACTGACCGCCGGGCTCCGGCCGGCCGGGGCGGACGGGGTCGGGCGCGCCGTGCCGAGGGCGGTTCCCCGGCGCGGCGCGCGGTGCGTCACTTGGTGGGCGCCCAATAGTCGGTCAGCGTGCACGCGCCCGGTTCCAGGGACTTCCAGGAGCCGGTGAAGGTGAGCACCGCGAAGGCGGCGGTGGGGAAGCCGCGCCGGACCATCCGCTCCCTGGCGTCGCCCTCGGCGGAGCCCGCCAGCACCTCGGCGAGGCCGTGGATCCCGGGGTTGTGGCCGATCATGAGGACGTTGTGCGCCTCCTCGGGCGTCTCGTTCAGCACGGCGACGAGCTCGCCGGGCGTCGCCTCGTAGATCCGCTCCTCGTAGACCGTCCGCGGCCGCTGGGGGAACTCGTGCACGGCGAGCTTCCAGGTCTCGCGGGTGCGGTTCGCGGTGGAGCACAGGGCCAGGTCGAAGGGGATGCCGGAGTCGGCGAGCTTGCGGCCGGCGACCGGGGCGTCCGTGCGCCCCCGCTCGGCGAGCGGCCGTTCGTGGTCGGCGACGTCGGGCCAGTCGGCCTTCGCGTGCCGGAAAAGGACGATCCTGCGGGGTTCTGCGACGCTCATGGATCCCAGCTTTGCACGAAACGGGAGCCGGGGCCCCGGGAGTTGGCGGGCGTCACCGGGCCGGGTCGGCCGACGGCCTCAGCGGCCGGCCATTTCCGCCAGGCGGGTCAGCAGTGCGGCGCCCCCGGCCTCCGGGCCGGAGGCGGGGTCGGTGACCAGCAGGAGCAGCGTCACGAAGGCCAGGACCGGCAGCACGAGACCCCACCAGGGCAGCCCGGCCCGGGCGCCGGTTCCGGCGCCGTCACCGCTCGCCGGAGCGGAGCAGGAGATCGTCGTACGGACGGGCATGATGCCTCCGGATGCTGTAGGGCGCGTCCCGGCCGTCGCGCGGCCGGTGGCCGTCCCGGGCCACGCTCCGACGCTACGGAACGGGCGCTCGGCGCCACATCCGGTGATCCACCCATTCGACCCTGAGGAACGCCCCCTAGGGGACGGGGGGACAGCCCCACCCCCGCCCGCGGGGCGGGGGACGGGGGACGCTTCCCGCCGGGGGCCGCCCAGGCCTCCGGGGCCGTCGTCAGGGCGCGGCGACCGAGGCGATGACGCCGATGATCACCATGATGAGCAGGAAGGAGCCGAGGACGAGCAGCAGCTTCCTCTGGCCGTTCTGGGGGTTGGGGTCGAGCACCATGGCCCCAGTCTCCCACTCCCGCGGGGCCGCACCGGCACCGGGTGGTCAGCGGACCGCGGCCGTCGCGGGGTCCTGGCGCGGGGCCAGTTCCTCCTCGACCGTCCGGTTCCTCCCGGCCAGCACGCCGAAGATCATCTGCGGGATCATCAGGGCGGCCATCAGGGTCAGCGGCAGGGACCAGCCGCCGCTGTGCTGGTAGAGGACGCCGACCAGCACCGGGCCGGGGATGGAGATCAGGTAGCCGGTGCTCTGCGCGAACGCCGAGAGCCGGCCGACGCCCTCGCCGGTCCGGGCGCGCATGCCGACCATGGTGAGGGCGAGCGGGAAGGCGCAGTTGGCGAGGCCCAGCAGCACCGCCCAGAGCCAGGCTCCGGAGGCCGGGGCGAGGATCAGGCCGGTGTACCCGGCGAGTCCGCTGACGCCGAGGGCGATCACCATGGGGCCCTGGTGGGGCAGCCGCGCGGCCATCCGCGGGATGACGAAGGAGAGCGGCACGCCCATCACCATGCTCACGGCCAGCAGCACGCCGGCCGTCCCGGCGGAGACCCCGGCGTCACGGAAGACCTGGGCGAGCCAGCCCATGGTGACGTAGGCGCAGGTGCTCTGGAGGCCGAAGAAGACGGCGAGGGACCAGGCGGTGCGGCTGCGGGTGATGCTGCGCATCGGCGGCCGGGCCGGCGCCCGCGCCGGCGTGGGGGCCCCGGTCCGGGGGCGGCTGCGGGGCGCGTGCTCCCGGTCGCGCAGCAGGGGGAGCCAGACGAGCGCGGCGGCCAGCGCGAGGAGGGACCACGCGGCCAGGCCCAGGCGCCAGTCGCCGCCCAGGGCGCCGGTGAGCGGCACGGTGAGGGCGGCGGCCGAGGAGGTGCCGAGGGCCAGGGCCATCGAGTAGAGGCCGGTCATGGGGCCGACCCGGTCGGGGAACCGTTCCTTGACGATGACCGGCATCAGGATGTTGCTGACGGCGATGCCCATCAGGGCCAGCGCGGTGGCGCCCAGCAGTGCGGCGGTGGATCCCGTCCAGGGGCGTGCCAGCAGGCCGACGGCGATGGCCGCCATGCCGGCGCAGACCACCGCGGCCGCGCCGAAGCGGCGGGCCAGGCGGGGCGCGGCGACGCCGAAGGCGGCGAAGCAGAGGGAGGGCACCGAGGTGAGCAGGCCGGCCACGGCGCCGCTCATGCCGAAGCCCTCGCGGACCTCCTCGAGCAGGGCGCCGAGGCTGGTGACGGCCGGGCGCAGGTTGAGCGCGGCCAGCACCACGGCGGCGACCAGCAGCTGGGCGCGCCAGGCAGGGGGCGCGACGGGAGCGGCGGACACGGCCGGTGCCGCCCCGGCGCGGTCGCGGTCGCCGCGGGGGGTTTCCGGCCGCCCGGCCGGGTTCTCGATCGCCTCGTGCGAGGCAGGACGCCCATCAGACATGGATCCATCATAGAATCATGGGATGATTGGCTGTCCAGTCGCACCGGCTCCCGGCCGGCCCGCCTCGTGCAAAGGTTTGCCATGCCTTTGACCCATCCCCGTCGCTCGGCACTGTCCGAACAGGTGATCGCGGCCCTGCGGACCCAGATCACCTCCGGTGAGTGGCCGGTCGGCTCACGGATCCCCACCGAGCCCGAGCTGGTGGAGCAGCTGGGCGTGGCCCGCAACACCGTCCGCGAGGCGGTGCGGGCGCTCGCGCACAACGGACTGCTGGACATCCGGCAGGGTTCGGGCACGTACGTGGTCGCCACCAGCGAACTGGCCGGGGTGATGCACCGCCGGTTCGCGGACGCCGATCCCCGGCACGTCGCGGAGCTGCGCTCCTCCCTGGAGGCGAGCGCGGCCTCGCTGGCCGCCGAGCGGCGCACCGAGCGGGAACTGCGGCAGCTCGAGGCGCTGCTGCGCCGGCGCGACGAGGCGTGGGGGTCAGGGGACGTGGAGGCGTTCGTGACGGCCGACACCGGCTTCCACATGGCGGTGGTGGCCGCCTCCCACAACGACGTGCTGACGGCGCTCTACGCGGACCTCGGCGAGGTGCTGCGGGAATGGCTGCGCGGGGACGTGGGGGCGGCGCTCGACCCGGACAGCTACATGGACCACGCCCCGCTGGTGGAGGCGATCCGGCGCGGCGACGCGGCGACCGCGGCGCGGGAGGCGGCGGGCTATCCGCTGTCCTGCCGGCCG
>NZ_LWCC02000005.1:3788819-3802568 GCF_001642695.1 Streptomyces chilikensis | reverse complement strand
CGGCGGCGGCCGCACGGCCCGGCGGCGCCCGGCAGGACCTCGCGCGGCACGGCCCGGCGGCGCGCGCCCGCCTGACGCGTCGGGCTGCGCGGGCGGGCGGTCCGGCCCTAACGTCGGGGCATGGCTCTTTCCGAGGAAGAACGCGAGGCGTTCCTGTCCGAACCGCTGACGGCGACGCTCGGTGTGGTGGCCGGCCCGGAGCGAGGACCGCTGCTGGTGCCGCTCTGGTACGGCTACGAGCCGGGGGGCCTGCCGTGGATCCTCACCGGCCGGGACTCCCGGAAGGCTGCGCTGATCGCCGGGGCGGGACGGTTCTCGCTGCTGGTGCAGCGGCTGACGCCGACGGTGCGGTACGTGTCGGTGGAGGGACCGGTCGTGGAGTCGGTGGCCGCGACGGCGGAGCACGTGCGCGAGATGGCCGGGCGGTACCTGTCGGGGGTGGCCCTGGAGCAGTACCTGGCGTCGCCCATGGCCCTGGAGGAGTCCGTGGTCCTGCGGATGCGTCCCGAGAGGTGGACGTCGTCGGACCTCGGGTCCTGGTAGCCGGCGTTCACCCCGGCCGGTGGCTCACCCACGCCGCGGCGACCTCCTTCCAGCAGCGGCCGGTGAGCTCCACGCCGCGGGCGGGGGCGGCGTCGGCGGGGGCGCCGTCGCTGTCCACGTCCCACCAGCGGGCGCACTCGATGTGCAGGCGGACCCGGTCGGTGCGGGAGTGGGGGTTGTGGCAGTGGGCGGTGACCTCCGAGCCGGTGACCCGCACGGCGCAGTCGGCGCCGGACTCCGCGGGCGCGGGGCCGGGGGACGCGGGGGCGAGGGCCGCCGCGGCGGCGGTCAGTGCCGCGAGGGCGGCGGGGCGCAAGCGGGGGATCATCGCGCCTCCCGGGGTGGGTACGCCCCAGGCTGCCCCCGCGGAGGGCTCGGCCGCCCGCGGTGCTCCGCCGGACGGGTGACGGGTCCCCGCGCGGGGCGAGGACCCGCCCCCGGCGGCGCCGCCCCGACCGTCACCCGCGCGGACGGATGCTCCGCCGGGGCCGGGAACGGCGCTGCCCCGCGCGGTGGGGCGCGGGGCAGCGCAAAGGGCCCGGAACGGCGTTACGCGCCGATCGCGTGGAGGCCGCCGTCGACGTGGACGATCTCGCCCGTCGTCTTCGGGAACCAGTCGCTCAGCAGGGCGACGACGCCCCGCGCGGCCGGCTCCGGGTCCGCCAGGTCCCACTCCAGCGGGGCCCGCGAGTCCCAGACCGACGCCAGGTCGGCGAAACCGGGGATGGACTTCGCGGCCATGGACCCGATCGGTCCCGCCGAGATCAGGTTGGACCGCACGTTCTGCTTGCCCAGGTCGCGCGCCAGGTACCGGTTGGTGGCCTCCAGGGCCGCCTTGGCGGGACCCATCCAGTCGTACTGCGGCCACGCGTACTGGGCGTCGAAGGTGAGGCCCACCACCGACCCGCCGTTCTGCATCAGCGGCAGGCAGGCCATGGTCAGCGACTTCAGGGAGAACGCCGAGACGTGCATCGCCGTGGCCACCGACTCGAACGGCGTGTTCAGGAAGTTGCCGCCCAGCGCGTCCTGCGGCGCGAAGCCGATGGAGTGGACCACGCCGTCCAGGGTGCCGAGCTCCTCGGCGACCACGTCGGCGAGCCGCCCGAGGTGCTCGTCGTTGGTGACGTCCAGCTCGACGACCTTGGTCGGCCTGGGCAGCTTCTTGGCGATCCGCTCGGTGAGCGTGGGCCGGGGGAAGGCGGTGAGGATGATCTCCGCGCCCTGCTCCTGGGCCAGCTTCGCCGTGTGGAAGGCGATGGAGGACTCCAGCAGCACGCCGGTGATCAGGATCCGCTTGCCCTCGAGAATTCCGCTCATGTCGATCAGTGACCCATGCCCAATCCGCCGTCAACGGGGATGACGGCTCCAGTGATGTACGACGCCTCGTCCGAGGAGAGGAAGCGCACCACGCCGGCGATCTCCTCGACCGCCGCGTACCTGCCCAGCGGAATCTTGGACAGGAGGTCGTCGCGCGTCTCCTCGGGGAGGTCGCGCGTCATGTCGGTGTCCACGAAGCCGGGGGCGACGACGTTGAAGGTGATGCTGCGCGAGCCCAGCTCACGGGCGAGGGAGCGCGCGAAGCCGACCAGCGCGGCCTTGGAGGCCGAGTAGTTGGCCTGGCCCGCCTGGCCGGCGAGGCCCACGACGGAGGAGATCAGGACGACCCGGCCCTTGCGGGCGCGCAGCATGCCCTTGTTGGCCCGCTTGACGACACGGAAGGTGCCGGTCAGGTTGGTGTCGATGACGGAGGTGAAGTCCTCCTCCGACATGCGCATCAGGAGCTGGTCCTTGGTGATGCCGGCGTTGGCCACCAGCACCTCCACCGGACCGTGCCGCTCCTCGACCTCCTTGTAGGCCTGCTCCACCTGCTCGGAGTCGGTGATGTCGCAGCGGACGGCGAGGCAGCCGAGGTCGGTGAGCTCGGCCGGCGGTTCGCCGGAGCGGTAGGTGTACGCGACCTTGTCGCCGGCCTGGGCGAACGCGCGGGCGATGGCGAGGCCGATGCCCCTGTTGCCTCCGGTGACGAGAACCGAGCGGCTCATCCGTCCCCCTTCGTGCTGTGTTCGAGTTTCCCCGCCCGGCCGTGCTCCCGCGCCGGCCGGCGGCTTCCCCGAAAACCTATCGGTCCGCCCGCCGTCGGGGGCCTTCGGGCACGAACAGCAGCGCACCCCCGCCCGCTGTGGGATCCCTACAGTCGCCCTCCTCCGGTGCCGGGCGTTCCCGTGCCCCGAACGTGCGGAGGACCGGACGGACGCCGGAGGGCGGTTGTGGCAGCCCGCCAGCGGGCGCGTCGCCGGCTCCCGCGCCCCGCGCCCCGGTGCGGACCCCCTGTTCCACGGCCGCCCGGACCCTCCGGGACTCCGGCCCGGCCGGCAACTCGCGCGCACGGCGCGGTCCCCCCGTGGTTCACTGCCCTGTTGTCAGCGCAGTGACCGCCTGAAGGGATGCCGCCCCGTGCCCCATGAAATCGACCCGTCGTTCCTGGCACTGCCGTTGAGGGCCCTGGCCGACGCCGCTCTGGCGCGGGCCAGGGCGCTGGGCGCGGATCACGCCGACTTCCGGTTCGAGAGGGTGCGCAGCGCGTCCTGGCGGCTGCGGGACGCGCGGCCGGCCGGGTCCTCGGACACCACCGACCTGGGCTACGCGGTGCGCGTGGTGCACGGCGGCGCGTGGGGCTTCGCCTCCGGGGTGGACCTCACCATGGACGCCGCGGCCAAGGTGGCCTCGCAGGCGGTGGCGATGGCCAGGCTGACCGCGAAGGTGATCGCGGCGGCCGGGTCAAACGAGAGGGTGGAGCTGGCGGACGAGCCGGTGCACCCGGAGAAGACCTGGGTGTCGGCGTACGAGACCGACCCGTTCGAGGTGCCGGACGAGGAGAAGTCGGGCCTGCTGGCCGAGTGGAGCGCCCGGCTGCTCGCCGCCGACGGGGTCGACCACGTGGACGCCTCGCTGCTGACCGTCCACGAGAACAAGTTCTACGCGGACACCGCCGGCACCGTCACCACCCAGCAGCGGGTCCGGCTGCACCCGCAGTTCACCGCCGTCTCGGTCGACGGGTCCACCGGCGAGTTCGACTCGATGCGCACCCTGGCGCCGCCCGTGGGGCGCGGCTGGGAGTACCTGACCGGCACCGGCTGGGACTGGGCCGCGGAACTCGCCGAGATCCCGGAGCTGCTGCGCGAGAAGATGCGCGCCCCGAGCGTGAGGGCGGGGGTGTACGACCTGGTCGTCGACCCGTCGAACCTCTGGCTGACCATCCACGAGTCGATCGGCCACGCCACCGAGCTGGACCGCGCGCTCGGTTACGAGGCGGCCTACGCGGGCACCTCCTTCGCCACCTTCGACCAGCTCGGCACGCTGAGGTACGGCTCCGAGAAGATGAACGTCACCGGGGACCGCACCGCCGAGCACGGGCTGGCGACCGTCGGTTACGACGACGAGGGCGTGGCAGGCCAGTCCTGGGACCTGGTCAGGGACGGCGTGCTCGTCGGCTACCAGCTGGACCGGCGGATGGCGAGGCTGACCGGCTTCGAGCGGTCCAACGGCTGTGCCTTCGCCGACTCCCCCGGCCACGTGCCGGTGCAGCGGATGGCCAACGTGTCGCTGCGGCCGGATCCGGCGGGCATGTCCACGGCGGACCTGATCGGCAGCGTCGACAACGGCGTCTACGTGGTGGGCGACCGGTCGTGGTCCATCGACATGCAGCGGTACAACTTCCAGTTCACCGGGCAGCGCGCCTACCGCATCAAGGGCGGGCGGCTGGACGGCCAGGTCCGGGACTTCGCCTACCAGGGCGTCACCCCGCAGTTCTGGGGATCCATGGAGGCGGTCGGCGGCCCCCAGACGTACGTGCTGGGCGGCGCGTTCAACTGCGGCAAGGCCCAGCCGGGTCAGATCGCGGCCGTCTCGCACGGCTGCCCGTCAGCACTTTTCCGGGGCGTCAACATCTTGAACACCACGCAGGAGGCCGGTCGATGAGCCCGCGTACCCACAAGCCGCACGAGATCGTCGAGCGCGCCCTGGAGCTGTCCCGGGCCGACGGATGCGTCGTGATCGCGGACGAGACCTCGAGCGCCAACCTCCGCTGGGCGGGGAACGCCCTCACCACCAACGGCGTCACCCGGGGCCGGCACCTCACCGTGATCGCCACGGTGGACGGCAAGGAGGGCACCGCGGCCGGCGTGGTGAGCCGCGGGGCGGTCACCGCCGACGACCTGGAGCCGCTGGTGCGGGCCGCCGAGGCCGCCGCGCGCGGTGCGGCGCCGGCGGAGGACGCCACCGAGCTGGTCGGCGGCACTCCGCACTCCCCCGGTTTCGCCGAGGCGCCCGCCGAGACCTCCTCCGCGGTGTTCGACGCGTTCGCCCCGGCCCTCGGCGAGGCGTTCGCGCGCGCCCGGGCCGGCGGGCGGGAGCTGTACGGCTTCGCCCACCACGAGATGGTGACCAGCTACCTCGGTTCCTCCACCGGCCTGCGGCTGCGCCACGACCAGCCCAACGGCACCCTGGAGGTCAACGCCAAGTCCCCCGACCGGCTCCGCTCCGCCTGGGCGGGCCGCTCCACCCGGGACTTCACCGACGTGGACCCGGCCGCGCTCGACGCCGAGCTGGCGCGCCGGCTGGGGTGGGCGGAGCGGCAGGTGGACCTGCCCGCCGGGCGGTACGAGACGCTGCTGCCCCCGTCCGCGGTGGCGGACCTGCTGGTCTACCAGCTGTGGTCGTCCTCGGCCCGGGACGCCGCCGAGGGACGGACGGTGTTCAGCAAGCCGGGCGGCGGGACGCGCGTCGGGGAGAAGCTGACGGCGCTGCCGCTGACGCTGCGCAGCGATCCGCGCGAGCCGGGGCTGGAGTGCGCGCCGTTCGTGCTGGCGCACTCCTCCGGGAACGACGCCTCGGTCTTCGACAACGGGCTGCCGGTGTCGGCCACGGAGTGGGTCTCCGGCGGCGAGCTGCGCCGGCTGACCTCCACGCGGCACGGTGCGGCGCTGACCGGGATGCCGGTGGCGCCGGCGATCGGGAACCTGGTCCTGGAGGGCGGTGACGACCGGTCGCTGGAGGAGATGGTCGCCGCGACCGGGCGGGGCCTGCTGCTGACCTGCCTGTGGTACATCCGGGAGGTCGACCCGGCGACGCTGCTGCTCACCGGGCTCACCCGGGACGGGGTCTACCTGGTGGAGAACGGGGAGGTCACCGGCGCGGTGAACAACTTCCGGTTCAACGAGTCGCCGGTGGACGTGCTCGGGCGGGCCGTCGAGGCGGGCCGGACGGAGCGGACGCTGCCGCGGGAGTGGAGCGACTGGTTCACGCGGGCGGCGATGCCGGCGCTGCGGGTGCCGGACTTCAACATGAGTTCCGTGAGCCAGGGGGTGTAGGGGCCGCGCGCCCGGAGGTCCGGGGCCCGGCCCCGGGCGCGCGCCCGGGGCCGGGCCCCTGCCCGCGGATATGGCGGCGCGACGCGGACGGCGGGGCGTATAACCTCGTAGGGACCGCCGGGACGGCGGCCGAGCAGATCGTTTCGAGGAGACACGAGAACCGTGACGGACATCGTCGACGAGTTGAAGTGGCGCGGGCTGTTCGCCCAGTCCACCGACGAGGACGCGCTGCGCAAGGCGCTGGCGAACGGTCCGGTCACGTTCTATTGCGGTTTCGACCCGACCGCCCCCTCGCTGCACGTCGGCCACCTGGTGCAGGTGCTCACCATGCGCCGGCTCCAGCGGGCGGGCCACCGTCCGCTCGCCCTGGTGGGCGGGGCGACGGGTCAGATCGGCGACCCCCGGCCGACCGCCGAGCGCACGCTGAACGCGCCGGAGACGGTCGCCGCCTGGGTGGACCGGCTGCGCGCGCAGATCGAGCCGTTCCTCTCCTTCGAGGGCGACAACGCGGCCGCCATGGTCAACAACCTGGACTGGACCGCCGGCCTGTCGGCGATCGAGTTCCTGCGTGACGTCGGCAAGCACTTCCGCGTCAACAAGATGCTGACCAAGGACTCGGTGGCCCGGCGCCTGGAGTCGCAGGAGGGCATCAGCTACACCGAGTTCAGCTACCAGCTGCTCCAGGGCATGGACTTCCTCGAGCTGTACCGCCGCCACGGCTGCACCCTCCAGCAGGGCGGCAGCGACCAGTGGGGCAACCTCACCGCGGGCATGGACCTGATCCACCGCCTGGAGCCCGAGGCCCACGTCCACTGCCTGGCCACGCCGCTGATGGTGAAGGCCGACGGCACCAAGTTCGGCAAGACCGAGGGCGGCGCCGTCTGGCTGGACCCGGAGATGACCACGCCGTACGCGTTCTACCAGTTCTGGCTGAACACGGACGACCGGGACATCAGCCGGTACCTGCGCATCCTCTCCTTCCGTTCCCGCGAGGAGCTGGAGGAGCTGGAGCGGCAGACCGAGGAGCGCCCGCAGGCGCGTGCCGCCCAGCGCGCGCTGGCCGAGGAGCTGACCACGCTGGTGCACGGCGCGGACCAGACCGCCGCCGTGGTCAACGCCTCCCGGGCGCTGTTCGGCCAGGGCGAGCTGACGGAGCTGGACGGCCGGACGCTCGCCGCGGCGCTCTCCGAGGTGCCGCACGTCCAGGTGTCCGAGCTGGGCCCGGTGGTGGACCTGTTCGCCGAGGTCGGTCTGGTGGCCAGCAAGTCGGCGGCCCGGCGCACCGTGAAGGAGGGCGGCGCCTACGTGAACAACGCCAAGGTGACCGCCGAGGACGCCGTGCCGGCCCGCGAGGACCTGCTGCACGGCCGCTGGCTGGTGCTGCGGCGCGGCAAGAAGAACCTGGCGGCGGTCGAGGTCACCGGGGGCTGACGCGCACGGGACACCGACGACACCGCCGGCGGGCCGGGCGGGGCAGCGGCCCCGCCCGGCCCGCCGTCGTCATCGGATCGGATCGGATCGGATCGGATCAGGCGATCGTGCGTGTCGAGGTGGTCCGCCTCTTGGACATGACGGCGTTCCAGGCGGCGGCTCCGACGGCCACCAGGGCGATCGCCGCGCCCAGCTGCAGCGCGTGCCTGCCCCAGTCGATGCCCGGCGTCGCCGCGATGCCGACGCCGCGTGCGATCGCGTTGCCCGCGACGGCGCCGCCGATACCGAGCAGCGTCGTCAGCCACAGCGGAATGTTCTGCTTGCCCGGCAGGATCGCCTTGGCCAGCAGGCCGAGCACGAAGCCGATGATGATCGCCCACAACCAGCCCATGGGTGCCTCCTCGTACGGATCTACGTGAGCATTACGCCCAGTGTCCGCCCGTCCCCCGTTCGGCGCATGTCGGACAAGTCCGCCCACGGCGCGGCGCGGCCGGCACGCCCGCCCGGCGGCCCCCCGGCCTCCGTGCCGGGCGGCGCCGGGCGTACCGTTGTATGTGCCGGTTCGGACCGATGCTGGTGGATGGTGGAATGTGATGCGGAAGCGGCGGCGGAGCGACTCGACGGGCCAGGTCTTCCGGATCACCGGTGCCCGGCAGAGCCTCGCGGACGACGTGGGCGGGCGGCAGCGGCGCTATGTGATCTCCATGCTGGTCCGCACCCTCTCGGTGATCCTGGCGGCCACGCTGTGGAACGTGCAGCGCCCGGTGGCGGTGGTGGCCCTGGTGCTGGGCGCCCTGCTCCCCTACGTGGCCGTGGTGATCGCCAACGCCGGGCGGGAGAACACCCCCTCGCTCCCCTCGACGTTCCTCGCCGCCCCGGTCCGGCCGATGCTCGCGCCGCCGCGGGCGGACGCGGCCTCGCAGCCCTGGGAGAAGCCCGTGGAGGACCCCGTGGGGGAGCCCGTGGGGGAGCCCGCCCCGCAGGCGCCGCAGGGGGCCGGCGACCGCGAGTGACCGGCCGGCGGCGGGGTTCACCCCTGTTGGTCCCGCCGAACCGGTCCCGCCGGGCCGGGCTCGCGTGACATACTTCCCAAGAGCTCCGCATCCCCCGTTCGGAGCGAAGGACCGACGCCGGGCAGCTCCCCCCGTGGCTGCCCGGCGTCTTCCGTGACCGTTCTTCCCCTGCGAGAAACCGTGAGTGACGAGACCGCCGTCTGCTCGGCCAAGGGCTGCCGCGAAGCCGCGGTGTGGGTGCTGGCCTGGAACAACCCGAAGTTGCACGCCCCCGACCGCCGCAAGACCTGGGTGGCCTGCGAGGAGCACCGGGAGCACCTGTCGCAGTTCCTGGGGGTCCGCGGGTTCCTGAAGGACGTGGTGGCGCTCCCGGAGTGGTCGGAGGGCTGACCTCCGCCGGCTAGCCGCCGATCGCCGACATCGGCCGGGCGGGCTGCAGGAACGTGGGGTCGTCGAGACCGGAGCCGGCCTTCTTGCCCCACATCGCGGTCCGCCAGATCCGGGCGATCTCCTCGTCGGGCGCCCCGGAGCGCAGCGCTCCGCGCAGGTCGGTCTCCTCGGTGGCGAACAGGCAGGTGCGCACCTGGCCGTCGGCAGTGAGCCGGGTGCGGTCGCAGGCCGAGCAGAACGGCCGGGTGACCGAGGCGATGACGCCGACCCGGTGCGGGCCGCCGTCGACCAGCCAGCGTTCGGCGGGCGCGGAGCCGCGGGCCGTGTCGCCCTCGGGGGTGAGCTCGAAGCGGGTGCGCAGCGAGGCGAGGATGTCCCCGGCGGTGACCATGCCGTCGCGCTTCCAGCCGTGCTGGGCGTCCAGCGGCATCTGCTCGATGAACCGGAGCTCGTACTCGTTCTCCACGGCCCAGGCCAGCAGGTCGGGGGCCTCGTCCTCGTTGAAGCCGGGCATCAGGACGGCGTTGACCTTGACCGGGGTGAGCCCGGCGTCGCGGGCGGCGGCGAGGCCGGCGAGGACGTCGTGGTGCCGGTCGCGGCGGGTGAGGGCCTTGAAGACCTCGGGGCGCAGGGTGTCCAGGGAGACGTTGACCCGGTCGAGCCCGGCCTCCTTGAGGGCGGGGGCGATCCGGCCGAGGCCGATGCCGTTGGTGGTGAGGGACGTCTCGGGGCGGGGGTCCAGTTCCGCGACGCGCTGCACGATGCCGGCCAGACCGGGGCGCAGCAAGGGCTCGCCGCCGGTGAAGCGGACCTCGTCGACGCCGAGCGCGGTGACGGCGACGCGGATCAGCCGGACGATCTCGTCGTCGGTGAGCAGGTCCGGCTTGGCCAGCCACTGCAGGCCTTCCTCGGGCATGCAGTAGGTGCAGCGCAGGTTGCACCGGTCGGTCAGCGAGACCCGCAGATCGGTGGCCACCCGGCCATGGGTGTCGATGAGCGTCACCAGGGCCCCTCCCTCGCAGTCGGTACCGCGGTCGAGTGCCGCGGTCGAGTTCCCGCAGCCTTGAGCGTACGTGACGGCGACGGCCGCGCCGCCCCGGAGTTCCCTCGGGGCGGCGCGGCCGCGGGTGCCGTTCGGCGGGGGTCAGTGCGCTCCGGTACCGGTGAGCGACCGGACCTCCAGCTCGGCGTACTTGCCCTTGTCGGCCTCTTCCTTGGAGAGGATGGTGCCCAGCCAGCCGAGAAGGAAGCCGACCGGGATCGAGATGATGCCGGGGTTGGACAGCGGGAACCAGTGGAAGTCGACGTCCGGGAACATCGCCGTCGGCGCGCCGGAGACGACCGGCGAGAACAGCACCAGGCCGACGGCGGAGATCAGGCCGCCGTAGATGGACCACAGCGCGCCCTGGGTGGTGAACCGCTTCCAGAAGAGGCTGTAGAGGATCGTCGGCAGGTTGGCGGAGGCGGCGACCGCGAACGCCAGGGCGACGAGGCCGGCGACGTTGAGGTCGCGGGCGAGGGCGCCGAGGCCGATCGACACGATGCCGATGAACACGGTCGACCAGCGGGCCGCCTTCATCTCCTGCTTCTCGGTGGCCTTGCCGCGCTTGATGACGTTCGCGTAGATGTCGTGGGCGAACGAGGAGGACGAGGCCAGGGTGAGTCCGGCGACCACGGCGAGGATGGTGGCGAACGCGACCGCGGAGATCGAGGCCAGCAGGATCGCGCCCCAGGTGGAGTCGACGCCGCCCAGGTGCAGGGCGAGCAGGGGCGCGGCGGTGTTGCCCGCGGGGTTGGAGTCGGTGATCTCCTTCGGGCTCATCAGCGCGGCGGCGCCGAAGCCGAGGGCCAGGGTCATCAGGTAGAAGGCGCCGATGAGGCCGATCGCCCAGAGCACGGACTTGCGGGCCGCCTGGGCGGTGGGGACCGTGTAGAAGCGGATCAGGATGTGCGGCAGGCCGGCGGTTCCGAGGACCAGGGCGATGCCGAGCGAGATGAAGTCGATCTTGCTCATCTCGCTGACGCCGTACTTCAGGCCGGGCTCGAGGAAGGCGTCGCCCTTGCCGCTGTTGGCGGCGGCGGTGCCGAGCAGGTCGGAGATGTTGAAGTTGAACTTCAGCAGCACCAGGAAGGTCAGCAGCGCCGCGCCGAACATCAGCAGCACGGCCTTGACCATCTGGACCCAGGTGGTGCCCTTCATGCCGCCGATGGACACGTACATGATCATCAGGACGCCGACCAGGGCGACGATGAGGATCTTGCCGGCCTCGCTGGTGATGCCGAGGAGCAGGGAGACCAGCACGCCGGCGCCGGCCATCTGCGCCAGCAGGTAGAAGATCGAGACGACGATGGTGGAGACGCCGGCCGCGGTCCGGACCGGGCGCTGGCGCATCCGGTAGGCGAGCACGTCGCCCATGGTGTAGCGGCCGGAGTTGCGCAGTGGTTCGGCGACCAGCAGCAGGGCGATGAGCCAGGCGACCAGGAAGCCGATGGAGTAGAGGAAGCCGTCGTAACCGGAGAGCGCGATGGCGCCGGCGATGCCCAGGAAGGACGCGGCGGACATGTAGTCGCCGGAGATGGCGAGGCCGTTCTGGAAGCCGGAGAACTGGCGGCCGCCGGCGTAGAAGTCGGCGGCGTCCTTGGTCTGGCGGCCGGCCCAGACGGTGATGCCGAGGGTCGCCACGACGAAGGCGGTGAAGAGGCTGATGATCAGTGTGCGGTGCTCGCTGGCCTCGTTGGCCGCGAGGAACACGGACTCGGTGCTCACGCGCCGCCCTCCATCCGGGACTTGATGGCTTCCGCCTTCGGGTCGAGCTTGGCCGCGGCGGTGCGGGCGTACCACCAGGCGATGAGGAAGGTGCTGACGAACTGCAGGACGCCCAGGAGGAGGGCGACGTTGATGTTGCCGAGGACCTTGGCGCCCATGAAGCCGCCGGCGTAGTTGGAGAGCAGGACGTACAGCAGGTACCAGGTTATGAACGCGATGGTCAGCGGGAAGGCGAACGAGCGGTAGGAACGGCGCAGTTCGCCGAACTCCTCGCTCTCCTGCACCCGGGCGTACTCCTCGGTGGACGGCACCCGTGGTTGCGGCGTCTCGAGGGGCGGTGAGTCTGCCACGGAGTCTCCTCATGCAATAGATACGGTCATATGACAATCGGCCTGATTGTGATGTGGATCACTCGGCAAGGTCGAGATGCTAGGGCCCCGGAACGCGATCCGACAGGGGGTCGCGGCTCTTCGCCCCTTGTCCGCCTTCACGGAGCGGAAGCGGGACCGGTTCAACCGGGTGCCGATGTTCGGTAATCGTTGCGGGAAGTCATTGCTGGCCAGCGACTTGGGGAGATAGCTTCCTCCCTGAACCATCCGTCATGTACCTGCCCGCGGCACATCTCTGCCCCGGCGGGCCTCGATTCAGGATGATGTGGAGACCCCATGGCTCATCTGAGCTCAAGACGCCGACTGGCCCTCGCGGTGCCGGTCGCGCTGTCGCTGACGGCGTCGCTCGGCTTCCTGCCGGCCACCGCCGCGGCGGCCCCGACGTCCGACGTCACCGCCACGGCCACCACGGCCGGCGAGACGCTGTCCTACGTCGTCAACACCAGGAAGGACCGCGGCACGATCGCCTCCGTCAAGAAGGCGATAGGCGAGGCCGGCGGCACGGTCGTCACGTCGTACGACAAGATCGGCGTGATCTACGTCCACTCGGCCGACCCCTCCTTCGCCGCGAAGATCCGCGCCGTGCGCGGTGTGCAGAGCGCGGGCGCCACCCGCACCGCGCCGTTCACCCCGGCCGCCACCACCGACGTGGGCGCCGTGGACCGCCTGAGCGCGGACGAGGCCGCCAGGATCGCCGAGGCCTCCGCCGAGGCCGGCCTGGACGAGCCGCTCGAGGCCGACCAGTGGGACCTGCCGGCGATCGGCGCCGACGAGGCCGCCGAGATCAACCCCGGCAGCGAGAAGGTCACGGTCGCCGTGATCGACACCGGCGTCGACGACACCCACCCGGACCTGGCGCCGAACTTCTCGCCCTCTCAGTCCGCCGACTGCTCCACCGGCGTGGCCGACACCTCCCCCGGCGCCTGGCGTCCGGTGGACGACGACCACTACCACGGCACCCACGTCGCCGGCTCGATCGCCGCGGCCCGCAACGGCGTCGGCATCGCCGGCGTCGCCCCCAACGTGAAGCTCTCGGGCATCACCGTCGCCCAGCCGGACGAGAACCAGCTGTTCTTCACGGAGGCCGTCGTCTGCGCCTTCGTCTTCGCCGCCGACAACGGCGTGGAGATCACGAACAACAGCTACTACGTCGACCCGTGGGAGTACAACTGCCCCGACGACCCGGACCAGAAGGCCCTTCTGGAAGCGGTCGACCGGGCCCAGAAGTACGCCCGGTCCAAGGGCACCCTGCACGTCGCCTCGGCCGGCAACTCCTACAACGACCTCGACGCGGACGCCATCCTCGACGACGGCAGCCCGAACGACAGCACCCCGGTCACGCGGACCATCGACCCGCACGTGTGCCTCGACGTCCCGGCCCAGCTGGACGGCGTGGTGACCGTCTCCGCCACCGGTTACTTCAACGGCAAGTCGTACTACTCGAACTACGGCAAGGGCGTCATCGACGTCGCCGCGCCGGGTGGTGACGCGCGCCAGATCCCGACGGACACCCCGTCGAAGAACGGCCGCATCCTCTCCACCATGCCGAGCGGCGGTTACGCCTGGCTCCAGGGCACCTCCATGGCCGGCCCGCACGCCGCCGGCGTCGCCGCCCTCATCAAGTCGACGCACCCGCACGCGACTCCGGGCGCGCTGGCGGCCATGCTGAAGGCGCAGGCGACCAAGTTCGACTGCCCCGAGACGTACGACCACAACAACGACGGTGTCGTGGACGCGATCTGCGTCGGCGGCCCGCGTCAGAACGGCTTCTACGGCGCCGGCATCGTCGACGCCCTGAAGGCCGTCACCAAGTAACACCCCGCGCGGCACCGCCGCACCCGCGTCCG
>NZ_LWCC02000005.1:3786934-3788783 GCF_001642695.1 Streptomyces chilikensis | reverse complement strand
GCTTGCCCGGATTCGTCCCCTCCGGTGAAGATCGTCCCGTGACCATGACGACGCCGACCTCCGGTCCCACGGCCGCGGGTGACGGGCCGGCACCCCGCGGGGCCGCCGGGCGGGCCGCCGCGCTGCTCGTCCTGCTGACGGCCTGGGCGCTGGTCCCGCTGCTCGGCCCGTCCGCCGCACTGCACGACAGCGGTGAGGCCGCGGCGCCGGGCACACCCGGGATCGGCCTGCTGCGGGCCGTCCTGTTCGCGGCCCTGTGCGTGCCGCTGGGCGAACTGTTCGTCGGCCGGGCGGCACGGCGGCTGCGGCCCGAGGGCCCGCGCCCCCCGGGCCGGTCGGCGGCGGCCGCCGGGGCGGGTTTCCTGGCCGCGCTGGGACTCGCGCTGGTCGTCGCCGCCGGCAACCGGGTGCCGCGCGGCTGGGGCGACCTGGACCTGGGCGGGCTGCAGTCGCACCGGGAGGGCCTGCTGGCCCTGACGGAGGTCAACGCCTTCCTGGTCGCCGGGCTGCTCGCCCTCTCCCGCCGCCCCGCCGCCCAGCTGTGGCCGCTGGGAGCCGTGGTCGTGGCGGAGTCGCTGCGGGCCCATCCCGCCTGGGACCACCACGACCCAACGACCGGGGCCGCGCTCACCGCCGTCCATCTGACCTGCGGCGCCCTGTGGGCCGGCGGGCTGCTGTACGCGCTGCGCGTCCTGCGGCTCTGGCGCGCCGAGGCGCCCGCCGAGGCCGCCGCGCTGCTCGGCCGGTACGCCCGCGCCGCCGCCCTGCTGCTGGCGGCGGTCACCGCCACCGGCGTGTGCAGCGCGCTGCGCCGGATGCCGCCGGGGACGGTGCTGGAGCAGCTGGTGACCACCGCCTACGGGCGGACGCTGCTGGCCAAGCTGGTGCTGGTGGCCGCGGTGGCCGCGCTCGCCCTGTGGGCCAGGCTGCGGCTGCGCCGGGCCGCCGACCCGCTCTCCGCGTGGGTCCCGGCGCGCGCCGAGGTGGTGGTGCTCGGGCTGGTGGTGGCCGCCTCGGGCCTGCTCACGGCATTGCCGGTGCCGATCCGCTGGCGGTGACGGCGGCGGGCCGCCGCTCCCGCGGCCGGACGTGGCCGAGCACACCCGCGGTGAGCAGCGCCTGGGCGGCGAGGTAGGTCGCCATGACCCACAGGCCGTGGACCGGCAGCGGGCCCCGGCCCGCCATCTCGGCGGCGATCAGCGAGTCGGAGACCAGGAACAGCGCCCCGCCCGCCGCCGCGAGGCGGCCCGTCCGGCCGGACGCCCAGGCCATCGCGGTGAGCAGGCAGCTGTACCCCGCCACCGGCAGGCGCAGGCCGGCGGGCAGGCCGGGGAGCAGCAGCACCATGAGCACGGCGAGCCCCGCCGCGTACACCACGGCCGTGCCGGCGCTCTCCGCCCTGCTCCGGCCGGCGCCGTGGCGGCGGAAGAGGGACAGGTAGGCGACGTGGCCGACGGCGAACGAGGCCATGCCGGCCAGGAAGGCGTCCCCGCCGACCGAGAGCATCACGTCGCCGCCCCAGCCGAAGGCCAGCGCGACCAGCAGGGTCCGCGGCGCTCCGGCCGCCGCGGCGGTCGCCGCCAGCAGGGGCATCAGCAGCGCCTTGGACACGGTCTCCACCGTGCCGTGGCCGGTGGAGACCGTCACCAGGTTGACGGCCGAGGCGAGCAGGAAGGCCGCGAACAGGGCCTTGCGCAGCCGGGGCGCGCGGCGCCCCGTCGTGATCGGGGTGCTCACGCGGACTCCTTCACGGTGGCGGCGGCGGACGCGGCCCGGGTCGCCGGTGCGGCGGACGCGCCCTGGGCCGCCGGTGCGGCGGCGGGCCCGGCGGGGACGGCGGGCTCCGCGG
>NZ_LWCC02000005.1:3761717-3786834 GCF_001642695.1 Streptomyces chilikensis | reverse complement strand
GCCGGCGCCCCGGGCGGGGCCCCGGCCGGACGGCGTGGGCGGCGGGTGGCTACTCGCCCACGCCGGCGAGGTCCCGCAGGCGCCGCGCCTGCGCGGCCCGCTCCGCGGCCCGCTGCTCGTCGAGCGTGCGCCCCGCCGCTCCCCGCAGCAGCGCCTTCGTCTCGATCACCGCGTTCCGCGGCGCGGCCAGCAGGGCCGCCACGAGGTCCCGCACCGCCCCGTCCAGCTCGTCCCGCGCCACCGCGAGGTTGGCCAGCCCGCTGCCGACCGCCTCCTCGGCCGTCACGAACCGTCCGGTGGCGCAGATCTCGAGCGCACGGGCGTATCCCACGAGCGCCACCAGCGGTTGCGTTCCGGTGAGGTCGGGCACCAGGCCCAGGCTGGTCTCCCGCATGGCGAACTGCACGTCGTCCGCGACGACCCGCAGGTCGCAGGCGAGCGCCAGCTGGAAGCCCGCCCCGATGGCGTGCCCCTGCACGGCCGCGACGGAGACGATGTCGTTGCGCCGCCACCAGGTGAACGCCTCCTGGTACCCGGCGATGAGCGCGTCGGTCCGCTCCTCGCCGTCGCGGGCCATGTCGAGGAACGACGGCTCGCCGGGGAACCCCTCGGGCGCGAACGCCTGCCGGTCGAGGCCGGCGGAGAAGGACTTGCCCTCACCGCGGAGCACGACCACCCGGACGGCGCCCGGAAGCGCCCGGCCGGCTTCCGCGAGGGCACGCCAGAGGGCGGGGCTCTGCGCATTGCGCCTGGCCGGGTTGGTCAAGGTCACCGTCGCGGTCTCGCCGTCGACGACGAGCCGGACTCCGTCCTTGTCGAGGACGGGGGCGAGCGAAGTCATGACGCCTCCGAAGGGGTGCGGTCGGCCGGCGTCCCCGGGGGCACGCCGGTAAGTGACTGCACAGTAACCACCCGGCCGGCCGGAGGACCGACCGGGTGGCCGCCGTTCATCGGAGTCGACGGCTGCCCGGCCTCAGGCGGATGCCTTCTTGCCGCGCGTCGCCCCGCCACGCCCACGGAGCGTGACGCCCGACTCGCTGAGCATCCGGTGCACGAAGCCATACGAGCGGCCGGTCTCCTCGGCCAGTGCCCGGATGCTCGCACCGGAGTCGTACTTCTTCTTCAGGTCTGCCGCGAGCTTGTCGCGCGCGGGGCCGGTCACCCGGCTGCCCTTCTTCAGAGTCTCGGCCACCCGTGCCTCCTCGTGGGAAGTGCGCTCTGGTCCTCTCATGATCACCCCTCCCCGCCGTCCTGGCCACCCATTCGGCAAGGTCGGTAAGACCGGCTTTTGACGACAGGAGCGTGTGCGCACAATCGGAATGCCTCAGTCCGTCGACCGGTACCCGCACAGCTGAGCGGTATTCAGGATGAAGCAGCAGGTCATGGAAGCGGACGGCCGGACCTCCGTGAGGGGGGAGGCCCGGCCGGGGAATCCGTGCGGCACACACCCGGGGACCAGGAGTTCTCACACAGATGAAGGACCAGGGATCGTCCGAATGATCCAATACGGGTCAGGCGAGCGCCACCAGGTCGGCGTACGAGGCGCCCCAGAGGTCCTCGATGCCGTCCGGGAGCAGGATGATCCGCTCCGGCTGGAGCGCCTCCACGGCGCCCTCGTCGTGGGTCACCAGCACCACCGCGCCCGTGTAGGTGCGCAGCGCCCCGAGGATCTCCTCGCGGCTTGCCGGGTCCAGGTTGTTGGTGGGCTCGTCCAGCAGGAGGACGTTGGCCGAGGAGACGACCAGCGTCGCCAGGGCGAGCCGGGTCTTCTCACCGCCGGAGAGCACCCCGGCCGGCTTGTCGACGTCGTCGCCGGAGAACAGGAACGAGCCGAGCACCTTGCGGACCTCGACCAGGTCCATGTCGGGGGCGGCCGAGCGCATGTTCTCGAGCACCGTGCGGTCCGGGTCGAGGGTCTCGTGCTCCTGGGCGTAGTAACCGATCTTCAGGCCGTGCCCGGGGATGATCCTGCCGGTGTCGGGCTGCTCCACCCCGGCCAGCATGCGCAGCAGGGTGGTCTTGCCCGCGCCGTTGAGGCCGAGGATGACGACGCGCGAGCCCTTGTCGATGGCCAGGTCGACGTCGGTGAAGATCTCCAGCGAGCCGTAGGACTTGGAGAGCTCCTCGGCCATCAGCGGGGTCTTGCCGCAGGGCGCCGGCTCCGGGAAGCGGAGCTTGGCGACCTTGTCGGACTGGCGGACCTCGTCCAGGCCGGAGAGCAGCCGCTCGGCGCGGCGGGCCATGTTCTGCGCGGCGACCGTCTTGGTGGCCTTGGCGCGCATCTTGTCGGCCTGCGCGTTGAGCGCGGCGGCCTTCTTCTCGGCGTTCTGGCGCTCGCGCTTGCGGCGCTTCTCGTCCGCCTCGCGCTGCTGCTGGTAGAGCTTCCAGCCCATGTTGTAGACGTCGATCGCGGCGCGGTTGGCGTCGAGGTAGAAGACCTTGTTGACGACCGTCTCCACCAGCTCCACGTCGTGGGAGATCACGATGAAGCCGCCGCGGTAGCTCTTCAGGTAGTCCCGCAGCCAGACGATCGAGTCCGCGTCGAGGTGGTTGGTGGGCTCGTCCAGGAGCAGGGTGTCCGCGTCCGAGAAGAGGATGCGGGCCAGCTCGATGCGGCGGCGCTGACCGCCGGAGAGGGTGTGCAGCGGCTGGCCGAGCACCCGGTCGGGAAGGTTCAGCGCGGCGGCGATGGTGGCGGCCTCGGCCTCGGCGGCGTAACCGCCCTTGGTGAGGAACTCCGTCTCCTGGCGCTCGTACTGCTTCATCGCCTTCTCGCGCGTGGAGCCCTTGCCGTTGGCGATGCGCTCCTCGTTCTCGCGCATCTTGCGCAGCAGCACGTCGAGCCCGCGGGCGGACAGCACGCGGTCGCGGGCGAGCACGTCGAGGTCGCCGGTGCGGGGGTCCTGCGGGAGGTAGCCGACCTCGCCGGAGCGGGTGACCGTTCCGGCGGCGGGGATGCCCTCGCCGGCCAGGACCTTGGTGAGGGTGGTCTTGCCGGCTCCGTTGCGGCCGACCAGGCCGATCCGGTCGCCCTTGGCGACGCGGAAGCTGGCGGACTCGATGAGGACGCGGGCGCCGGCGCGCAGTTCGATGCCGGTGGCGGTGATCATGGTCAGACTCCAGGGCGTGGGATGAGGGCGGACGGTCTTCGCGGAGGCGTACCGCCGTCTAATGCGCGAGGAGAATGGCCATGACGAAAGTCTAGCGGGCGCATGCAAGCACTTTCTCCGGCGTGCGTTGTCGGACCCCGGTGCAAGACTGTGCAACGGGTCACACATCAGGCGATACGGACAGCGCGGGACGAGCGCGAGGAGGAGAAGGTGGGAGCGATGACGGACGCGCGCGGCGGAGGCCCCGGCCTGTGCCCGACACTGCTGTACGCGGACGCCAGGGCGGCGGTCCGGCAGCTGACCGAGGGACTGGGGTTCCGCGAACTCTCCCTCCACGAGGGCGAGGACGGCACGGTGGCGTACGCCGAGCTGACGCAGGGCGGCGGTGTGGTGATGCTCGGTTCCCGGGACGCCGGCCGCGGGGCGTTCGCCGAGGCCATGAGGCACGCGGGCCCGGCCGGGGTCTACGTGGTGGTCGAGGACGTCGACGCCCACCACGCCCGCGCGGTGGAACACGGGGTGGAGATCCTGACGGCGCCGGCCGACCAGGACTACGGCTCGCGGGACTACATGGCCAGGGACCTCGAGGGCAACGTCTGGAGCTTCGGCACGTACGCCCCCGAGGTGCCGGCCTGACGGGGTCCCCGGCGGAAGCCGGCCGGACGGGGCGGGCGGGCACCGGTCCGGCCGGGTGACCGGCCCCGGGCGTCACCGCTCCGGCGGCCGGCCGCCTAAGCCTCAGCCGCCTCCGGTGTGCACCTGGAAGGCGGCCCGGCGCACGGCCTTGGCCAGCGCCGGGTCGGGGTGCGCGGCGGCCAGCGCCACCAGCACCTGCACGGTCCGGGGATGGCCGACGGCGCGCACCTCCTGCAGCAGCTGGGGCACCGTGGCCTGCACCGCGGACTCCAGGTGGCGCACCAGCATGGGCCCCTCGCCGTGGTCGGCGACGGCCGCTGCGGTGTCCACCCAGAGCCAGGTCGCCTCGTCCCGGGTGAGCGCCTCGTGCGCGTCCTCCGGGTCGGCGCCGTCGTGCTCGGCGAGCCAGAGCAGCGCGTAGGGCCGCAGGGTCGCCTCGGCGGCCGCGGCGCGGACCTCGGCCTCGGCCGGGGCCCCGACCACCCGCAGCGCCTCGAAGGCGAGTCCGCGCAGCAGCGCGTCCTCGCCGCGGGCGGCGGCCAGCAGCTCGGTCACCGCGCGGCCCACCGGCCGGGCGGCCAGCCACGCCTGGTACTCGGCGCGGGCGGCGTTGGGGCGCAGCCGGGCGCAGCCGCGGAGCATGTCCTCGGCGGCCTGCTCGATGTTGCCCGCCGGGCTCTGCGCGGCCACGCAGATCTGCTCCAGCTTGACCCACACCGCCCAGCTGCCGAGCGGGGTGAGGGTGGCCTGACGGCCCTGTCCTTCGGAGCCCAGCTCCAGGGCGCCGACGCCGGCCAGCGCGCCCAGCGCCCAGTCGAGCAGCGGGGCGAGCTCGTCCGGGGCGACGGGCTCGGCGGCCCGCCGGTCCTCGGGGCGCGGGGGCGCCGCGGAGGGCTCGGTGGGGTCGGCCTCGGGCGCCGCGGCGTAGGGGACCTCGCAGCGTTCGGTGCGCAGTTCGGTGACGCGCTGGCCGAGCAGGTCCAGGAGCTGCTCCACCGGGACCGGACCGGCCGACAGCTGGAGGAAGGAGAGGACCTGGGGCATCGCGGAGACGGTGTCGGCGACCGCGGAGGGCTCCTGGCCGCCGGGCTCCGGGCAGGCCAGCGACCAGGCGTCGAACAGGGCCACCCAGCCGCGCAGCACGGCGCTGTCGTCGCGGTCCCAGGCGCGCAGCCGCCAGCCGGGGCGGGCGTCGGCGCCGTGCACCTCGACCAGGCCGGCCAGCCGGGCGATGTCCCAGTGGGAACGGACCTGCCCGGTGGTCAGCCCCAGTTCGCGGGCGGCGCGGGCGGCGGTCCGGTCGGAGAGCGTGCCCTTGCCGTCGGGGGTTCCGCCCTGGGTGCCGGGGCCCAGGGCCGCGTCGGCCCAGCGGGCCACGCGGACCGCCTCGGCCAGCCGGGCGCGTGCCATGGCGGCCAGTGCGGACCGGGCCGGCGTGCCCTCGGGTGGTCGGGGCGCCGGCCTGGGGGCGCGCCGCTGGTCCGTCACTCGGGGGGCGGCGGCCAGGGATCGGGTGCGGACGAGTCGAAGCCTGGAGTCGCGCGGAATACGGGACGTCACGGGGGCAGTCTCTCGGGTGGGAGACCGAAAACCCAAACGGAACCCCCGTCCGGCCTTCGGAACGGGGCCTCAGGAGGCTTTCGGGGTGGTCACATGAAGGGGGTGAGGAAGCGGCGTACGGCCTCCTCGTAGCGCGTCGGGTCGCTGTTCCACATGGCGGCGTGCGGGGCGCCGCGGAAGGTCCGCAGGGTGACGAGACGCGGAAGCCGGTCCGCCAGGCTCCGCGACAGTTCCCAGGACGCCACCTCGTCGTCCGGGCCGTGCAGGATCAGCGTCGGCGTCCGCAGCGGCTCCGGGTCGTCGAAGGCGGGGTCCTCGTGCGCCTGGAGCCGGCCGCGGGCCGCGCGCACCGCGAGCGGCAGCAGCGCCCGGGGCACCCCGCGGGCGGTGGCGAGGGTGCGCGCGGTGGCCTCCCAGTCCAGCACCGGCGAGTCCAGCACCAGTCCGGCGATCCGGCTCCGCAGCCCGGAGCGCTGGGCGGCGCGCAGGGCCATGGTGGCGCCGGCGGACCAGCCGAGGAGCACCACCCGGCGGGCCCCGTAGCGGACGGCGTAGCGGATCGCGGCGTCCAGGTCCCGCCACTCGGTCTCGCCGAAGTGGAAGCGGCGGTCCGGGGGGCGGGGCGCGTCCGGGTCGCCCCGGTGGGCGAGGGCGAGCACCGGGAAGGCCTGCTCGTGGAAGAAGGGGAGCAGGTTGAGGACCTGCTCGCGGGTGGAGCCCAGGCCGTGCGCGGCGATCACCCAGGTGGAACGCCGGCCCGGCAGGAACCAGGCGGGGAGCAGGCCCAGCTCGCCCGGCACCTCCACGTCGGCGTAGGTCAGGTCCAGGGCGGTCACCGGGTTGCCGACGCGCAGCGACGGGGTGAGCCACACCTGGTGGCCGCGGCGGAAGGCGCCCCGGGTGACGCGTTCCAGACGGCGGACCACCGCGTCGGCGGGATGCGGGAGGTCCTCGCGGACCGGCCCGACCACGGCGTGCGGACCGCCGTCCCCGTCGTCCTTGCCCACCAGTCCGTAGAACCCGGGACGCAGGGTCGCCAGGTCGCGGGTGAGGCTGATCCAGTCCTCGCCCACGTCGTGCACGCTGAGGTGCGGCTCCGTGGGCAGCGGGCGGCCCGGGGGCGTCCTCAGCGCGGCGTCGCCCGCGAGCCGTCCGGCGGCCACCGCCGCCGCGGCTCCGGCGACCGCCGTGACGGTCGCCGCCTTGATGCCGCCCAACCTGGGGCCCCCCGCCCTGGAGGCGCCCGCCCTGAGGCTCCCCGCCCTGGAGTTCGCCGTCCTGAAGTTCACTGTGCGCACCCGACCAGTTTCAAGGGGTTCTCCCCGCCTCGCCACCGGAGCCGCGACCGGGCTCCCCGCACCGCACGTGTTCCCCGTTCCGGCGGTGTCAGCCCCCGGTGCGACGGCCGTAGCGGCGCAGGCGCCCGGCGGTCTCGGCGAGCTGGGCGGGGGTGAGCAGGGCGGGGGTGCGGCCCGGGACGGAGGAGGCGAGGAGCCACAGGCGGCACATCCACTCCAGCTGGGCGGTCCGGTCGTACGCCTGGTCGAGGTCCTCGCCGTAGGCGACCGTCCCGTGGTTGCGCAGCAGACAGGCCGAGCGGCCCTCCAGTGCGGCCAGCGTTGCCCCGGCCAGTTCCGGGGTGCCGTAGGCCGCGTACGGGGCGACGCGGACCGGACCGCCGAGCGCGGCGGTCATGTAGTGGACCGGCGGCAGCTCGTCGACCAGCGTGGAGACGGCGGTCGCGTGCACGGCGTGGGTGTGCACCACGGCCCGCGCGCCGGTGGCGCGGTAGACCGCCAGGTGCAGCGGCAGCTCGCTGGTCGGCTCGGCCGTCCCCAGCAGCCGGCGTCCGTCCAGCCCCACCCCGACCAGGTCCCGCGGCCCCAGCCGGTCGTACGGCACGCCCGAGGGCGTCACCAGCACCGTGTCCCCCACCCGCACCGAGACGTTGCCTGAGGTGCCGACCACCAGCCCCTCGTCGTGGGTGCGCCGGGCGGTCGCCACCAGCCGCCGCCACGCCTGTCCCGTTCCGTCCGGTATGCTCGCCGGTTCCGTCTCCCGCATGCCCGGGATCCTGCCACCCCGGCCGGGCCCCGGCCACGGCGTGACAAGGATCATCCCGGCACGCTCCGCCCGCCGCGGCGGGCGGAGCGTCGGACGGCCGCCGGCACCCCGCCCACCAGGCTGTATCGACATGTCGACAGTTCCCGCCGATCTCCGTTTCCGCCGTCGCGGCACCGCCGTGGGGTCCGCATGGGTGACCGTAAACCGCGCGTAGGGCGTCAGTTCACCTTCCGTTCACCCTCGTTACTTACGTTCGAATCGCCAATGACGTCGAACGATTGCCTGGGTAAATGGAAAGCTTCTCGCTGATCCTCGCGATTGTGGTGATCACCGCTCTCGCGTTCGATTTCACGAACGGTTTCCACGACACCGCCAACGCCATGGCCACCACGATCTCCACCGGCGCGATGAAGCCGAAGACCGCCGTGGCCATGTCCGCCGTGCTGAACCTTGTGGGTGCTTTCCTCTCCGTGGAGGTCGCCAACACGATCTCCAAGGGACTCGTCGACGAGTCGGGGATCCAGCCCGAGGTGATCTTCGCGGCCCTGGTGGGTGCCATCCTCTGGAACCTGCTGACCTGGCTGGTCGGCCTGCCCTCCAGCTCCTCCCACGCCCTCATGGGCGGTCTCCTGGGCGCCACCGTCGCCTCCGCCGGCTTCGGCGCGGTGAACGGCGGCACGCTGATCACCAACGTGCTGATCCCGGCGCTCGCCGCCCCGCTGGTGGCCGGCATCGCCGCCACGGTCGGCGCGCGGATCACGTACAAGCTCGGGTCGAAGACCGAGGAGCAGACCGCCAAGAAGGGCTACCGGGCCGGCCAGATCGCCTCCGCCGCCCTGGTCTCCCTCGCCCACGGCACCAACGACGCGCAGAAGACCATGGGTGTCATCACCCTGGCCCTGGTCACCGGCGGCGTCCTCGTCCCGGACTCCGACCCGCCGGTCTGGGTCATCGCCTCCGCGGGCGTGGCCATCGCGCTCGGCACCTACCTCGGCGGCTGGCGCATCATCCGCACCATGGGCAAGGGCCTGACCGACCTCCAGCCGCAGCAGGGCTTCGCCGCCCAGACCTCCGCGGCCACCGTCATCCTGGCCTCCTCGCACCTGGGCTTCTCGCTCTCCACCACGCACTCCGTCTCGGGCGCCGTGATGGGCGCCGGCCTCGGCCGCAAGGGCGGCGTGGTCCGCTGGTCCACCGCCGGCCGGATGCTGGTCGCCTGGCTGCTGACGCTGCCGGCCGCCGCGCTGGTCGCCGCCGGCGCCGAGTTCGTGACGAAGCAGGGCACCTGGGGCACCGTGGTCGTGGCCGTCTTCCTGGTCGGCTCCAGCCTCGCCATCTGGCTGGTCTCCCGCCGCGAGGTCGTGGACCACACCAACGTGAACCACGTCGAGGAGGACGGGGTCGTCGCCGACGCCGTCGCCGCGGTCACCCCGCCCCCGACCATGGCGATCGAGGAGGAGCTGGAGCGCGTGATGCCCTACCAGGCCACCGGCTCCGCCGCCTCGGCCGACGACAAGCCGGCCTCCGCGCCCGCCAAGGTCTGACGCCCCCTAGCGCACCCGCAACGAAGTAGGAAGAGAAGCAGCATGAAGATCGACTGGGCGGCTCTCGGCTCCGTCTTCGGGGTCAGCCTCGTGGCCACGGTTCTCCTGGTGGGCCTGTTCACCCTCGGCATCGCCGGCCTCTCCCAGAAGGAGAAGGCGGCCCGCACCGGCGGCTCGGCCCCCCTCGCGGTCACCGGCGCCTACGCCTGCTTCGCCGCGTGCGCGGCGGCGGTGGCGTTCGGGATCTACCTGATCGTCGCCTGACCTGACCTGACCTGACCTGAATCGGCCGGGCGGGACCTGTCCGGTCCGGCCCGGCCGGACCGGACCCTGGGCCATCGCGCCCGGAGGGCCCGGCGGAGACCCGCTCTCCGCCGGGCCCTCCGGCGTTCCCGGACCCTCCGCCGCGGCGACCGCGACCGCCGCCCGTCCACCGCGCCCACGCCCACCGCGTGCTCGCGACCGCCGCCTACTCCACCGCGGTGACCAGCACCGCGACCGCGGCCTCCGGCAGCACCGTCGTCACGGCCCGCCGCACCTCCAGCGCCACCTCCGCCGGCCGCCGCGCCCGGCTCACCGCCACGTCCACCCGCACCAGGTGCCGGCCGGTCGCCGCCTCGCGGGACAGGTGCAGTGCCCGCCGCGGCGGTCCGCCGGGGACCACCGGCATCCCGCGCGGTTCCAGCACGCCGTGCACGGCCCGCACCGCCGCCTCGACCAGCGCCTCGTCGCCGCCCGCCGGAGCCGGGCGGGTCCCGGCCGGCCGGGCGGGACCCGGCGGGGCTGCGGGCGCCTCCTCGTCCTCCTCCAGGTCGTCGTCACCCGGACGGGCGTCCTCGTCGAGGAGCAGGTCCGTCACCCTCAGATCGACCGCCCCGACGGCCAGCCCCAGCTCGCCGGCGGCCGCGGCGACCGCCTCGCGCAGCCGTCGCGCGGCCTCCGTCACCGGCTCGCCGCCCACCGCCGCGAAGGCCGCCTCCACCCGCAGCGGGCCCGGCGCCACCGCGGCCTCCGCGCTGGGGGCGGCCCGCCGCCACCGGCCGGGGCGGCGGGAGCCGTCAGAGGGCCTGGGCGGCCGGCTTGAGCATGTCGCGGACCGTGCGGGCCTTGACGAAGTCGCCGATGGCCGTCATCTCCCACTCGCCGGAGTACTGGCGGATGAACTTGGCCATCATCACGCCGGTCTTGGGCTCCGCGCCGGTCAGGTCGAAGCGGACCAGCTCGTTGCCCGCGGTGTCCAGCAGGCGGCAGTAGGCCTTCGAGACCTCGGTGAACTTCTGGCCGGTGAACGAGTTCACGGTGAAGACCAGGCCGGTGACCTCCTGCGGAAGCCGGCCCAGGTCGACGGCGATGACCTCGTCGTCCCCGCCGCCCTCGCCGGTCAGGTTGTCGCCGGAGTGCTTGACGGCGCCGTTGAGAATGGACAGCTTGCCGAAGTAGCAGGCGTCGACGACGTTGCGCTGCGGGCCGTAGGCGATCACCGAGGCGTCCAGGTCGATGTCCCGGCCGCGGTAGGCGGGCTCCCAGCCGAGCCCCATCCGCACCTGGGAGAGGACCGGCTGCCCGCCCTTGACCAGGGACACCGTCTGCTGCTTCTGCAGCGACACCCGGCCCTTGTCGAGGTTGATCTTGCCGGCTCCCGGCGCCGGGGCGGCGGGAGCGGCCGGCGCGGCCGGGGGAGTGGCGGCGAACGCCCGGGGGTCGGCGATCGTGGGCTGGGCGGGCGCGGCGGGCGGCGGCGTCACCGGCGGAGCGGCGGGCGCGGGAGGTGCCGCGGGGGCCGCCTGGGCGGGCGCGGGCTCCTCCACGGATACCCCGAAGTCGGTGGCGATGCCGGCCAGCCCGTCGGCGTAGCCCTGGCCCACGGCGCGGGCCTTCCAGACGCCGTTGCGCCGGTAGATCTCCATCACCAGCAGGGCCGTCTCGGAACCGAGGGCCGGCGGGGTGAAGGTGGCGAGGACGGAGCCGTCGGCGGCGTCGCGGAGGGTGGCGGTGGGCTCGATGCCCTGGAAGGTCTGGCCCGCCGCGTCCGGGCTGGCCGTGACCACGATCTTCTCGATGGCCGGGGGGACCGCGGCGGTGTCCACGGTGATGCCGTCGGGAGCCGTACCGCCGCCCGAGCGGTAGGTCACGCCCGGCCCGGCCGGCTGGTTGTAGAAGATGAAGTCGTCGTCGGAGCGCACCTTGCCGTCGGCGGTGAGCATCAGGCCCGAGACGTCCAGCCGCACCGGCGCGGCGACCTCGACCGTCACGCGGGCGGGGCTGAGCGGGATGTTCGAGCCAGGTGTCATAGCGGTCATGTGAGGGAGAACGAGCGGAACGCTTTTACCGTTCCCTTACCGGGGCCGGACGGGTGGGATCCGGGGAGGGAGAACCTCCGCTCCCGGGCGGCCCGCCGCCCCCGCCCCGGAGGGCCCGCCGTCGACGGACCGGGTGACCGGTCCGGGCGGAAAGGACCCGCGGAGGCCGGGCCTCCGGGGACGGCGAGACGGAATGCGAGGAACGCGAAAGCATTGCGGCAGGTAATGGGGGAGGGGAATTCTAAAGCTGACGAGCCGCTCGTTCCCTATTCGCTCATGCCCATTTCCCGACAGGTCAAACGTCAAGATCCGGCGAAGATCGAGAAGGTCTTCCGTGGGCGCCGGCACAGTGTTACGCCAATGTAATCAGGTTCACATCGCGCCCGTTTCGCCGGGTTTTTCCGGTGCAATCCTCGCATAACGCCGCCCCGTTCCGCCCCGCCCCGCGCCTGCGTGATACCACAGCCCGTGCGGACACGTAACCCCGCGCGGGAATGCATTTCTCAATTCGGCTGGGTAAGTTCCATTCGCATGACTGCCCTTCAAGCAGCCCCGACGCAGACGACGCAGACGACCTCTTCCGAATTCTCCGGCGGATTCCGTGACGGATTCCGCGTCGACCGCCCGAACGTGGCCGACGGCGCCGCCCTGTGGCGCATCGCCCGTGACTCCCGGACGCTCGACCTCAACTCCTCCTACAGCTACCTGCTGTGGTGCCGCGACTTCGCCTCGACCTCCGCGGTGGCCCGTACCGAGGACGGCCGGGTCGCCGGATTCGTCACCGGCTTCCTGCGCCCCGAGGACCCGCGGGTCCTGCTGGTGTGGCAGGTGGCCGTGGACGAGCGCCACCGCGGCCACGGGCTGGCCGGCCGCATGCTCGACGAGCTGGTGGCCCGGATCGACCGCGACAGCGAACTCGGCGTGGACACCGTCGAGACCACCATCACCCCCGGCAACCGGGCGTCCGAGCGCCTCTTCGCCTCCTTCGCCGCCCGCCACGGCGCGGACCTGACGCGCGAGGTCCTGTTCGAGGCCGAGCGCTTCCCCGCCGAGGGCGAGGCCCACGCCCCCGAGGTGCTGCACCGCATCGCGCCGCTGTGAGCCCGGGCCGTCAGGCCGCCCTCGCACCCCGGAACCCCGCCGCAGCGCCCCGAACCCTTCCCCCCTTCCTTCACCCCACGAGGAGTTGCCCGTCGTGACCGTCACCCAGCCCGACCTGACCGTCTTCGAGTCCCTGGAGTCCGAGGTCCGCAGCTACTGCCGCGCCTGGCCCACGGTCTTCGACCGCGCTCAGGGCAGTCACATGTACGACGAGGAGGGCCGCGCCTATCTGGACTTCTTCGCGGGCGCGGGTTCGCTGAACTACGGCCACAACAACCCGGTGCTCAAGCGCGCCCTGCTCGACTACCTGGAGCGGGACGGCGTCACCCACGGCCTGGACATGTCGACGACGGCCAAACGCGCCTTCCTGGAGACCTTCCACCGCCTGGTGCTCCAGCCGCGCCACCTGCCGTACAAGGTCATGTTCCCCGGCCCCACCGGCACCAACGCCGTCGAGTCGGCGCTCAAGCTGGCCCGCAAGGTGAAGGGCCGCGAGGCGATCGTCTCCTTCACCAACGCCTTCCACGGCATGTCGCTCGGCTCGCTCGCCGTCACCGGCAACGCCTTCAAGCGGGCCGGCGCGGGCATTCCGCTGGTGCACGGCACCCCGATGCCGTTCGACAACTACTTCGACGGCAAGGTCCCGGACTTCCTCTGGTTCGAGCGGCTCCTGGAGGACCAGGGCTCCGGCCTCAACAAGCCCGCCGCGGTGATCGTGGAGACCGTGCAGGGCGAGGGCGGCATCAACGTCGCCCGCCCGGAGTGGCTGCGCGCCCTCGCCGACCTGTGCGAGCGGCAGGACATGCTGCTGATCGTCGACGACATCCAGATGGGCTGCGGCCGCACCGGCGCCTTCTTCTCCTTCGAGGAGGCCGGCATCACCCCGGACATCGTCACCGTCTCGAAGTCCATCAGCGGCTACGGCCTGCCGATGTCGCTCTGCCTCTTCAAGGGCGAACTGGACGTGTGGGAGCCGGGCGAGCACAACGGCACCTTCCGCGGCAACAATCCGGCCTTCGTCACCGCCACCGCCGCCCTGGAGACCTACTGGTCCGAAGGCGACGCGCTGGAGAAGCAGACCCTGGCCCGCGGCCTGCAGATCGACCAGGCGCTGGCCCAGATCACCGCCGAGAACCGCCCCCACGTCAAGGAGTACCGCGGCCGCGGCCTGGTGTGGGGCCTGGAGTTCCACGACAAGGAGCGGGCCGGCCGGGTGGCGCGCCGCGCCTTCGACCACGGCCTGCTCATCGAGACCTCCGGCCCGGAGGGCGAGGTCGTCAAGCTGCTCCCCGCGCTGACGATCACGCCCGACGAGCTGGACGAGGGCCTCCGCGTCCTCGACCGGGCCGTGCGGGAGACGGCGTGACACGCCGCAGCACCGTCCCGCACGACCGCCGCACGACCACCGGAGAGGTGAGCACCACACCGTGATAGTCCGATCCTTCAAGGAGATCGAGGGCACCGACCGGCACGTCAAGGCCGCGACCGGTACCTGGGAGAGCAAGCGCATCGTCCTCGCCAAGGAGGGCGTCGGCTTCTCCGTGCACGAGACGGTCCTCTACGCGGGCACCGAGACCACCATGTGGTACGCCCACCACATCGAGGCGGTGGTCTGCACCGAGGGCGAGGCCGAGCTCACCGACGAGACCACCGGTGAGAAGTACCTGATCACGCCCGGGACCATGTACCTCCTCGACGGCCACGAGAAGCACACCCTGCGGCCGCGGACGGACTTCCGCTGCATCTGCGTCTTCAACCCGCCCGTCACCGGACGGGAGGACCACGACGAGAACGGCGTCTACCCCCTGATCACCGAGGAGGTCTGAGCCCGTGTCCACCGCGACGACCACACCCGCCGGCAACGGCGTCACCGACCTGTACCCCACCCGCGGCGCCCAGGAGGTGATGGTGCCCCGCCAGGACCCCGTCGTCTGGGGCAGCCCCGACGCTCCGGGCCCGCTCGGCCCGCAGGACCTGGGCGCCTTCGAACGCGACGGCTTCCTGGCGGTCGACCAGCTGATCACCCCCGAGGAGGTCCAGGTCTACCGGCGTGAGCTGGACCGCCTGGTCGCCGACCCGGAGATCCGCGCCGACGAGCGCTCCGTCGTCGAGCCGCGGACCCAGGAGATCCGCTCGGTGTTCGAGGTCCACCGGATCAGCGAGCTGTTCGCCGGCCTGGTCGCCGACGAGCGGGTCGTGGGCCGCGCCCGGCAGATCCTGGGCTCGGACGTCTACGTCCACCAGTCCCGGATCAACGTCAAGCCCGGCTTCGGCGCCTCCGGCTTCTACTGGCACTCGGACTTCGAGACCTGGCACGCCGAGGACGGCCTGCCGAACATGCGGACCGTGTCGGTGTCGATCGCCCTCACCGAGAACTTCGACACCAACGGCGGCCTGATGATCATGCCGGGGTCGCACAAGACCTTCCTCGGCTGCGCGGGCGCCACCCCGAAGGACAACTACAAGAAGTCGCTGCAGATGCAGGACGCGGGCACGCCGTCCGACGAGGCGCTCACCGCCCTCGCCGGACAGCACGGCATCAAGCTCTTCACGGGCAGGGCCGGTTCGGCGACCTGGTTCGACTGCAACTGCATGCACGGGTCCGGCGACAACATCACGCCGTTCCCGCGCAGCAACGTCTTCATCGTGTTCAACAGCGTGGAGAACGCGGCCGTCGACCCGTTCGCCGCGCCGGTGCGGCGCCCGGAGTTCCTCGGGGCCCGCGACTTCACCCCGGTGCGCTGAGCGTCCCCCTCGCTCAGCCCGCCAGGACGTCGAGCAGGCGGTCGACGTCCGCGGGGGTGTTGTGGAGGTGGAAGGCGGCCCGCAGACTGCCCGCCCGGTCGGAGAGCTCGATCCCGGCCGCGGACAGCTCGGGCTGCCTTCCCCCCAGCCCCGGCACCGACACGATCGGCGACCCCGGCGAGGGCAGCGGCTCGTGCCCCAGCCGGGCCAGGCCCTCGCGGAAGCGGTCGGCCAGCGCCAGGTCGTGACGGTGGACCGCCTCCACCCCGAGTTCCTCGAAGAGCGCCAGGGAACGCGGGGCGGCGACGCAGGCCATGCTCTGCGGTTCGTCGAACCGCCGCGCGCTGCGCGCCAGTTCACCGATCGGCCCGTAACAGCTCGCCCACGGGTCCTCACCCGCCACCCAGCCGGCCGACAGCGGGAGCAGCCCGCCGAAGTCCTCCGGGACGGTCAGGAACGCCAGGCCGAACAGGGAGCACAGCCACTTGTGGGTGACGGTGACGGTGAAGTCGTACTCCCCGGCGTCCAGCGGGAGCCAGCCGGCGGCCTGGGAGACGTCCAGGCAGATCCTGGCGCCGTGCGCCGCGCCGGCCGCGCGCAGCGCCGGCAGGTCGACCAGCCGGCCGTCGGCGGACTGGACGGCGCTGACCGCCACCATCGCGGTCCCCGGACCGACCGCCTCCGGGATCCGCTCCAGCGGGACGGACCGGACCTTCAGATCGCCGCGCACGTGGAACGGGTTGACCAGCGAACTGAAGTCCCCCTCGGCGGTGAGCACCTCGGCGCCCGCGGGGAGCGAGGCGGCGACGAGCCCGCAGTAGGACGCCACCGAGGTGCCCACGGCGACCCGGCCGGGGGAGACGCCCATGATCCTGGCGTAGGAGGCGCGCGCCTCCTCCACCGGTCCGAAGACGTCGGCGGGACGGCCGGTCGCGGCGTCCTCCAGCGCCGAGCGGACGGCCCGCGAGGCGCGCGCCGGGAGCAACCCGACGGCAGCGGTGTTCAGGTACACGTTCCCGGGACGGAATTCGGACGCGGCGGCATCGTCGAGGTTCGGCATGGGACTCACGATGCCGCCACGGCCCGGGTTCCGTCCACGGGGCGTCCTGCCCGGGACGCGGCGGACGCGGTGGACGGCGAGCCCGTCACCGCCCCCCGCCGCCGCGCGTCACGGCCGGGGGACCTCACAGCCTTCGGGGCCGCAGGCGTCGCCGTCGGAGAGGACCGTCAGCGGGGACCGCTCGCCCCACGCCTGGGCCAGCGCCTGGGAGAACAGCTCCGCCGGCTGCGCCCCGGACACCCCGTACCTGCGGTCGATGACGAAGAACGGCACCCCGCCCACGCCGAGTTCCGCCGCCTCCCGCTCGTCCGCCCGCACCTCGTCCGCGAACGCCGCCGGATCGCCCAGCACCGTCCGCACCTCGTCCTCCGCCAGCCCGGCCCGCACGGCCAGCTCGACCAGGTACTCGTCGGCGTCGGCGAAGACGGACCGCTCCTCGGCGAAGTTGGCCCGGTAGAAGAGGTCCAGCAGTTCGCCCTGCCGTCCGCGCTCCTTCGCCAGGTGCAGCAGCCGGTGCAGGTCGAAGGTGCCGCCGTGGTCCCGGCCCTCGGCCCGGTACGGCAGGCCCTCCCCGGCCGCCTGCGCCGCCAGGTTCGCCTCGCCGGCCCGCGCCTGCTCCTCGCTCATCCCGTACTTCGCGGCCAGCAGCCCGAGCACCGGCTCCACGTCGCCCTTGGCCCGCCCGGGGTCCAGCTCGAACGACCGGTGCACGACCTCGACCTCGTCGCGGTGCGCGAACCCGGCCAGCGCCTTCTCGAAACGGGCCTTCCCGACATAGCACCAGGGGCAGGCGATGTCGGACCAGATTTCCACACGCACGGGGTACTCCAGAAGTTCGCGACGGTTCTCCAGTGCGCCAACCCCGCGTCCGGCCGCCGCATTCCCGGCGGCCGGACACCCGTGCGGGAGCGACCGGCAGGCGTGGGGTGGGGGAGGACCCGCTACTTCCAGGCGGCCGCGGCGGCCCGCAGCGCCCTCGCCAGGTCCACCTCGACGCCCCGCTCCGCCAGCGCGGAACCCAGCGCGGCCAGGCTGCCCTGCACCGCGCCCGGCGTGGCGTCCCGGCCGTAGTGGTTGACCCGGATCATCTCGGCCGCCAGCGCGCCGCCGCCCGCCGCCAGCGGCAGCGCCGGGTCCGCCGCCAGCGCCCGCGCCACCAGCTCGGAGGCCACCACGCCCGCCGGGGTGCGCAGCGTGGTCGCCACCGGAGCGGCGTCCTTCGCGTCGTGGACGTACGGCTCCAGTCCGCCGCCCAGGGCGACCGCGCCGGCCCGGGTCGCGGCGGCGGCCGCGGCGTGACGCGCCATCAGCGCCTCCAGGCCCTCGTGCTCCACCCGCTCCACGCAGGCGTCCAGCGCCAGCATCTCGAGCTGCGCCGGCGCGTGCAGCAGCGCGGTGCGGCCGCGGTCGATCCAGCGCTCCTTCCAGTCCAGCAGCGACAGGTACGACCGGCGCGGGGCCCGCGGGTTGGCGGCCATCCGGGCCCAGGCCCGCTCGCTCACCGAGACCGCCGAGACGCCCGCCGGACCGCCCAGCGCCTTCTGCGCGCCGATCACGCACAGGTCGACGCCCCACGCGTCCGTCAGCACCGGCTCGGCGCCGACCGAGGCCACCGCGTCCAGGTAGAACAGCGCCCCGTGCTCCCGGACCACCTCGCCGATCTCCGCGACCGGATTGGTGTTGCCGGTGGCCGCCTCGGCGTGCACCAGGGAGACGAAGTCGATCTCGGGGTGCTCGGCCAGCGCCTCGCGGATCTGCCCGGCGGTCACCGCGGTGTGGAACGGCACCGCCAGGTCGTGCACCGTCGCGCCGCAGTCCCGCAGCCAGTCGCCGAAGGTCTGCCCGTACGGGCCGGTGATCACGTTCAGCGCCACCGTCTCCGGACCCGCGCAGCCGCGGATCGCGCCCTCCAGCGGAAGCAGCGCCTCGCCCTGGGTGATGACGACGTCGTTCCGGGTGCGCAGGAGGCGCGCCACCCGGTCCGCGACGGTCGCGAAACGGGCGGCGCTGAGCGGAGCCAGGTCCAGGAAGGGGTGGGTCACGGTGGTGCTCTCTTCGCTCAGGGAATGCGGGAATGCGGGAACGCCGGGAAGCCCGGCGCGCCCCGAGGGTAACCGGTGCCGCGCCGGGCCACGGACCGCCCGGTTCCGGGCCCGGGGGGTACGGCGTCCGCACCTCCGCCGAACGAGGCGGCAACGGCCGGTGAACTTCACCGGCGGCCGTTCCCCCCACCCTCCCCACGGCGCGGACCCGGCCGTACCTTGTCCGCACCATGGACACGTTCCCCTGGGAGATCACCCTCACCGTGCTCGGCGTCGTCATACCGGCGGTGGCCGGCGTGTACGAGTACTTCTTCATCGGCCGGAAGCGGCTCGGCTACCGCATCCAGATGGACACCCGGGCGTTCGGCGGGGAGTTCGCCGGCGCCCGGCACCCGTCGCTGGTGCTGGTGCGGATCGAGAACAACGGCTCGGTCCCCGTCGACGTCGACGACTACATGGAGACCGACCCCGTCGGCCTGTCCGTCCGCTTCCCGCGCCGCCGGGTCGTGCGGGCCTTCGACCCCACGCGCCGCGGGCCCAGTTCGCCCACCAACGCCGTCCCCGAGCTCAACCAGGACCCGGAGCGGGCGGACCCCGACGTGCTGAGGCTGCCCCGGGTGCCGCTCAACAGGAACGAGCACTACAAGGTGCTGGTGCTGCTGGACGAACTCGACGGGGACGCCGCCCCCGACCGGGACGGCGACGAGTCCGACGCGGTGATGGAGAGCAGGATCAAGGGCGGCCGGATCACCCGGACCCGGTACCGGGCGGGCGTGTCCAGGGGCGTGGTCGCGCTGATCACCGTGATGGCGTCGCTGATCGTCGCGCTGTACTACGTGTCCGGGGAGGACTCCACCGCCGCGGTGGACTGCGCCTCCGGCGAACTCACCGTGGTCGGCTCCACCGCCTTCCGCCCCGTGGTGGAGAAGGCCGCCGAGAGCTACCGCGAGGCGTGCCGCGACGCCCCCGGCGACGTGGAGATCCGCATCCGGGCGGCCGGCAGCCAGGAAGGCGTCCGCGCCCTCGACGAGGCGGGCCGCGGAGCGGGCGAGGACGGCCCGGCGATGCTCGCCTTCTCCGACGGCCACAAGGGCGACGGGCACCCGCAGCTCCTGCCGCGCCCCGTGTCGTTCTCCCTCTTCACCCTGGTCGTCAACAAGGAGGCGGGGGTGCAGGACCTGACCCCGGAGCAGATCCGGCGGATCTACTCCGGCCGGCACCTCAACTGGAAGGAGGTGGGCGGCGACGACCTGCCGATCGCGCTGGTCGGCCGGTACTCCAGCTCCGGCAGCCGCCGGGCCCTGGAGGAACGGATGCTGGGCGGAGCCACCGAGCCCAACGTCACCTCGCACGACTGCCGCGGACGGGTCCCCCGTCCCGACAACCCCGCGCTGCGCTGCGAACGCGGCTCCACGGCGGAGGTCCTGGACACGGTGGCCGAGGTCCCGGGCGCCCTCGGCTACGCGGAGGCCCACGCGGCGGCGGGCGAGGCGGACCGCCTCCACCTGGTGCGCGTCGACGGCCACCCCGCCGAACTGGACGCCGCCGACCGGGGCGTCTACCCGTACTGGGCGACGGAGTACGCGTACACCTACGGGCAGCCGCCGGCCGACTCCCTGGTCGCCGGGTTCCTGCGGTACATCACGCTGGAGGTCGGCCAGGACGTCATCCGTGAGCACGGCCAGCGGCCCTGCGCCGACCTCGCCAACCCGAGGCTGTGCCGCCCCTCCTGACGTCCTCCCGCCGCCCTTGCCCACGTCCTCCCGCCGCCCTTCCCGGCGCTCCTCGTGACGTCCCGCGCGCGGCCCCTCCTGACGTGGCGGGGCCGGGGGATCTAGGGTGCGGTGCATGAGTGATCGCGCGGTGCTGCGGGTGAGGGGAAGGGTGCTGGCCGGGCCCGAGGAGGTCCGGGACGAGCTCTGGGTGGTCGGCGGACGGATCACCTACGACCGCCCGGCCGGCGCCCGGGACGTCCGCACCGTCGAGGGATGGGTCCTGCCCGGACTGGTGGACGCCCACTGCCACGTCGGACTCGGCGAGGGCGGCGCGGTGCCGGACGACGTCTCGGAGAAGCAGGCGCTGACCGAGCGGGAGGCCGGGGCGCTGCTGCTGCGGGACGCCGGATCGCCCGCCGACACGCGGTGGATCGACGACCGCGAGGACCTGCCGAAGATCATCCGGGCCGGGCGGCACATCGCCCGCACCCGGCGCTACATCCGCAACTTCGCCTGGGAGATCGAGCCGGAGGACCTGGTCGCGTACGTCGCCCGGGAGGCGCGGCGCGGCGACGGCTGGGTGAAGCTGGTCGGCGACTGGATAGACCGCGGCGAGGGCGACCTGGCGCCCTGCTGGCCCCGCGAGTCCGTCGAGGCCGCCATCGCCGAGGCCCACCGGCTGGGCGCGCGGGTGACGGCGCACTGCTTCGCCGAGAACTCGCTGCGGGACCTGGTGGAGGCCGGCATCGACTGCGTCGAGCACGCGACGGGACTGACCGAGGAGACCGTCCCGCTCTTCGCCGAACGGGGAGTGGCCATCGTGCCGACGCTGGTCAACATCGCCACGTTCCCGAAGCTGGCGGCGGGCGGGGAGGAGAGGTTCCCGCGCTGGTCGGCCCACATGCGGCGGCTGCACGAGCGGCGCTACGACACGGTGCGCTCCGCGTGGGACGCCGGGGTGCCGGTGTTCGTCGGCACCGACGCCGGGGGGACGCTGCCGCACGGGCTGGTGGCGGAGGAGGTCGCGGAACTGGTGCGGGCGGGCATCCCGGCCGCGGACGCGGTGGGGGCGGCGTCCTGGGCGGCGCGGTCCTGGCTGGGCCGCCCCGGCCTCGACGAGGGGGCCCCGGCCGACCTGGTGGTCTACGCGTCCGACCCCCGCCAGGACGTGGCCGTCCTGGCCGCCCCGCGCCGAGTGGTCCTCGACGGCCGCGTGGTCGCCTGACGGCACCGGCACCGGCACCGGCACGCGCGCCCGCGCGGCAGGGCGGTCATCCGCGGCGGATCGCCGTCCGCAGGGGTCCGGTCCGTCCAGGGGGCCGGGGCGCCCCTCGGACGAAGCCCTCGGGGAGCCGGGCGCGGGCGGCGCCGTACACGGCGGCGCGGGCCGCGTGCGGGCGCGGAACCGCACGCCCGCACGTGACCCGCGCGAGCCGGCGCCCCGCGCCACGGGCGCCGTCCGGCCCCGCACCACCTCCCACCGCCTGCCCGCCCGCCGCCCCGCCGCCCGCGCGCAACACCGCGGCCCGGCCCCCGGATCGGGGCCGGGCCGCGGTGGATCCGGGCGTCGGGGCGGGGTCAGGCGCCCGCCGCGCCGTCGGTGTCGGCGTCCGTGCCGGGGTCCGCGTCCGCGCGGGGCGCCGGCCGCCCCGCGCCCGTCTCCGGGCGGCCGTCCACCCGGCGCGGGAGCCCGAGCGGGTTGTCGTCGTGCAGCTCCGGCGGCAGCAGCGCCTGCGGCGCCGACTGGTAGGTGACGGGCCGCAGCCAGCGCTCGATCGCCGTGCCGCCGACCGAGGTGGAGGTGGAGGTGGTGGCCGGGTACGGGCCGCCGTGGTGCTGCGCGGGGGCGACGGCGACGCCGGTGGGCCAGCCGTCGACCAGGACGCGTCCGGCCAGCGGGGTGAGCAGTTCGAGCAGGGCCGCGCCCCGGCCGTCCGCGCCCGCGGCCTCCTCGGCGCCGAGGTGGACGGTCGCGGTGAGGTTCCCGGGCAGGCGGCCGAGGACGGCCACCGCCTCGTCGTCGCCCGCGTACCGGGCGACCACGGTGACCGGGCCGAAGCACTCCTCCAGCAGCGCGTCGTGCTCGTCCTCGGCGGCCAGCCGGCCCGCCGGGACGGTCAGGAAGCCCGCCGTGACCCCGTGGTCGCCGTCCGGGCCGGGGACCACCGGCGCCTGCACGCCGGGCAGTCCGGCGCGCTCGGCGGCGCCGGCCAGGAAGGCGTCGCGCATGCGGTGGTCGAGCATCACGCCGCCCCGGCCGCCGGCCACCGCCTCGGTGAGCGCCTTGACCAGGCCGTCGCCGGCCGCCCCCTCGGGGACGAGCGCGAAGCCCGGCTTGGTGCAGAACTGGCCCACTCCCAGCGTCATCGACGCGGCGAGCCCGGCCCCGATCTCCTCGCCCCGCTCCGCCGCCGCGGCCTCGGTGACGAGGACCGGGTTCAGGCTGCCGAGCTCGCCGTGGAAGGGGATGGGCACCTCGCGCGCGGCGGCGGCGTCGTACAGCGCCCTCCCGCCGCGCACCGAGCCGGTGAACCCTGCGGCGGCGACCAGCGGGTGGCGCACGAGCGCGACGCCCGCGTCGAAACCGTGGACCAGGACGAGGACGTCCTCGGGCAGGCCCTCCTCGGCCGCGGCCCGGCGCAGCAGCGAGGCGCACAGCTCGGAGGTGGCCGGGTGGTCCGGGTGGGCCTTGACGACGACGGGGCAGCCCGCGGCGAGGGCGCTGGCGGTGTCACCGCCGGGCACGGAGAAGGCGAGCGGGAAGTTGCTGGCGCTGTAGACGGCGACGACGCCGATCGGCACCTTCCAGCGCCGCAGGTCGGGCCAGGGCGGGGTGCGGGTGCCGTCGGCGTGGTCGATGCGCACGTCGAGGAAGCCGCCCTCCTCGACGATGTCCGCGAAGGCCCTCAACTGCGCGGTGGTGCGGGCGAGTTCTCCGGTCAGACGGGGGGCGCCGAGGGCGGTCTCCGCGTCGGCCGTCCCGACCACCTCGTCCTGCGCCTCGTCCAGGAGGCGGGCCGCGGTGCGCAGCAGGGCGGCCCGCGCGGGCCTCTCCGCCAGGGCCGCGCGGGCGTCGTGCGCGGCGCGCACGGCGCGGTCCACGTCCTCGGACGCGGCCTCCCGCGCCACCTCCTCCCGGCGCTTCCCGGTTCGGGGATCGACGCTCCAGACTGGTGCTGCGGTCACGGTGGGGTTCCTCCGGTTGGTGCCGGTGCGCCGGTCCGCCGCAACGGCCGGAGACGACCGGGGTGCGTTCGCTATTCTGAACCGCATTCCTGTGTATGAATGACAGGAACTCTATGTGCGGGCGTTCGAAGGGGTCAAGGGGAATGCCGACTGCCGAGACGGGTGGCGCACAGGTCAAGTCCGCCGTGCGGACCGTGGAGTTGCTGGAGTACTTCGCCGGACTGCCCGGCATGCACAGCCTGGCCGCCGTGCAGGAGGCCGTCGGGTATCCGAAGTCGAGCCTGTACATGCTGCTGCGCACCCTGGTCGAGCTGGGCTGGGTGGAGACGGACGCGACGGGCACGCGGTACGGCATCGGTGTGCGGGCGCTGCTGGTCGGCACCTCGTACATCGACGGCGACGAGGTGGTGGCGGCGGCCCGGCCGACCCTGGACAGGCTCTCCGACGACACCACGGAGACCATCCACCTCGCCCGTCTCGACGGCACCAACGTGGTGTACCTGGCCACCCGTCAGTCGCAGCACTACCTGCGGCCCTTCACCCGCATCGGCCGCCGCCTCCCGGCCCACGCCACCTCGCTCGGCAAGGCGCTGCTGGCGTCCCTCACCGACGACCAGGTGCGCTCGCTGCTGCCGGAGACGCTGCCCGCGCTGACCGAGCACACCATCACCGACCGGGAGCGGCTGATCGAGGAGCTGCACCAGGTGCGCGAGCAGGGGTACGCGGTCGACCGGGAGGAGAACACGCTGGGGCTGCGGTGCTTCGGCACGGCGATCCCGTACCGCACCCCGGCGCGCGACGCGATCAGCTGCTCGGTGCCGGTGGCCCGGCTCACGCCCGCCCACGAGCAGTCCATCGTGGACGCGCTGTTCGACGCCCGCGACCGGCTCACGCTGGCCACCCGCAGGCTCTGAGGCCGCCGCGCCGCCCTGGCGGGTCCCGTCGCCCTGGCGGATCCCGTCACCGTGGCGGGTCCCGTCACCGGGCCCGCCGCAGGGCGGCCCGCGCGTCCCAGTCGCCCAGGTACGCCTCGGGCGTGTGCGCGGCGGCCTCGGCGGCGGTGAGCAGGGGCCGGTTCTCCGGCACGGGGATCCTGGCGCCGGGGCCGCGGTTGGCGTACTCGCGGAACAGGAAGCCCTGCCACGGGTACTGCTCGCGCATGTTCGCGTACGGCTGCGCGGTGTCGGTCCCGGCGTCCATGACGCTGTCGCGGACGACGAGGCGCGGCCACGCGGTGGGGTCGCTGCTCGGCACCCAGGGCCGGGCGAGCTTGTAGGCGCCGTCCGGGGCCTCACTGGTGAAGCGGCAGCGCACGGCGAGGAAGCCGTGCGGTGTCCCGGCGGCCGTGCTGGGCGCGAAGACGAAGCCGTACGGGGTGAAGTCCACGGGCCGGTCGAGCATGCGGAACTCGCCGCCGGCGTGGACGGCCGTGGCCCGGCCGAAGACGAAGTCGACGTCGCCCTCCGTGTAGCAGCGGTGGAAGTACTGCCGGGCGGTCAGGGTGCGGTGGCGGGTGTCGGTGAGCAGGGTGTCCTGGTGACCGAGGAAGCGGCAGCGGTCGAACAGGCTGCGGTCGCCGAGCACCCGCAGCGCGACGGCCTGCTGCGCGGTGATCTCCGGGTGGTCGGCGCGCAGGAAGTCGTTGGCAAAGGTGAGGCGGCGGGCGGTGAACCCGTCGGCCGCGGCGGTGACGGTGGCGCTCCCGGAGGTGCCGTACGTGCCGGAGCCGTCGGGCCTGGGCGTGCCGGAGGCGTTGTCGTGGACGATCACGGTGTCGCGCGGGTCGCCCGTGGAGCCGAGCAGGGTGAGGCCGGTCTTGCTCTCGGGGACGCCGACGGTCTCCCGGTAGGTGCCGGGGGCGAGGACGATCGTCCAGGGCCGGTCGGGGTGGTCCGGGGTGGCGTCGACGGCGGCCTGGACGGTGGGGAGGTCACCGGTGCCGTCCGGGCGGACGCGCAGGACGCGGTCCCGGCCTCCGTCGGTGGCGCGGCCGGTGGCGGCGCGGGCCCGGGGGGCGCCCAGGCCGAGGGCCGCGGCGGCGCCCGCGCCGGCGA
>NZ_LWCC02000005.1:3719533-3761617 GCF_001642695.1 Streptomyces chilikensis | reverse complement strand
CCAGGCCCTCTGACGGCTCCCGCCGCCCCGGCCGGTGGCGGCGGGCCGCCCCGAGCGCCCGCCGCCACCGGCCCGCCGCCTCCAGCGGCGGCACCACGCGGAACGCCGCGTCGCCCGGGCCTCCGCAGGCGCGCCGGGTGACGTTGCCGTGGTGGCCCTGCCCGGCCCGGTGACCCGCCGGGTTCCAGGTGCGGACCGGCACCGGGGACGGCACCGGGGTCGTGCTCTGGTGGTGCGTCCGGACCGTTCCGACGGTGCGGGTGCGGGCGCGTCACCCCGCGCGCCCGCACCCCCGGCCCTCGGCGTGCGCTCAGGTCCCCGGTGCGGGGAGGGGGGTCATCCCTTCCGCTTCTGCCGCTTCCACGGTCCGGTGATCGCCAGCAGGATGCCGGGGTTCTGGATGCAGGCGTACAGCGTCCTGCCGTCGGGCGAGAAGGTCACGCCGGCGAACTCGCTGTCGTTGAGCTCGTTGCGGGCGATGGGGTAGGTCCGTCCGCTGTCGGTCGCGCCGAACAGGTGGCTCAGGCCCTCGCCGTCCTCCGCGACGACCAGCCCGCCGTAGGGCGAGACGGTGATGTTGTCGGGGCCGTCGTAGCCGCCCTCGGCCTCCGGGTCGGGGTTGACGCCGATGAGGACCTTGAGGGTGAGGGTGCGGCGCTTGGGGTCGTAGAACCAGACCGCGCCGTCGTGGGCGTTGCCGGGGCTCTCCGCACGGGCGAAGGAGGAGACCAGGTAGGCGCCGCCGTCACCCCACCACATGCCCTCCAGCTTGCGGGCCCGGGTGATCTCGCCGGCGCCGAACTGCCTGCGCACCGGCACCGTGCGGGCGTCGCGGTCGGGGACGCCCACCCAGTCGACGCCGTAGACGGTGCCGATGCGGGTGGCGCGGGAGAGGTCGTCGACGAACCGGCCGGCCGAGTCGAAGCACCGGGGGGCCTGGAGGGTCCCGGCGTCGTCGGGGAGGGCGGCGAGCCGCCCGCGGCCGTGCCGGAAGCCCTCCGGCGGGGTCCAGCGGTAGAAGAGCCCGTTGGGACCCGAGGCGTCCTCGGTGAGGTAGAGGTGACCGCGCCCGGGGTCGACGACCACGGCCTCGTGGGCGTAGCGGCCCAGCGCCTTGACCGGCTTCGGGTCCAGGTTGGCGCGCTCGTCCAGCGGGTCGACCTCGAAGACGTAGCCGTGGTCCTTGGTCATGCCGTTCTGGCCGGCCTTGTCCTCGGTCTCCTCGCAGGTCAGCCAGGTGCCCCACGGGGTGCTGCCGCCGGCGCAGTTGGTGGCGGTGCCGGCGATGCCCACCCACTCGGTGACGTGCCCGTCGGCGCGGACCTCCACCACCGTGCAGCCGCCCGCGGCGGCCGGGTCGTACACCAGGCCCCCGGCGAGCGGCACGGGGTGCTCCCAGCGGGAGCGGGGGCCGCCCAGTTCGTGGTTGTTGACCAGCAGCACGGTGCCCCGGCCGCCGTCGAAGGCAGCCGTGCCGTCGTGGCGGGACGGGGTGGGCTCGCCGGACTCCAGGCGGGTTTCACCGGCACGGGTGAGCACCCGGTAGGAGAACCCGGCGGGCAGCGCCAGCAGGCCGTCCGGGTCGGGCAGCAGCGGACCGTAGCCGGGGCCGGCGGCCTCGCCGTCGGGCGTGACGATGTCCTCGGCCGCCAGGGCGTGGGGAGCGCTGGCGAACACGCCGACACTGCCGGCCAGCGCGATCCCGGCGCCGGTGCGGGCCGACTCCCTGGCGAAGTCCCTGCGCGTGAGTGACATGGGTTCTCCCGGACGGTGAGGACGGTGTGGTGGCGCCGTGGCCCCTGCCCCCCTGCCGGCACGCGCCACGTCCCGGCCACACCGTCGCGTCCATGTCTGAACGCCGGTTGAACACCAGGGGTGCGCGCCGAGCTCCGTTGCGTGAAGCGCGGGCGGCCCGCGCGCCCGCGCCCCCGGTGTCCCCCGGCCCTCCGGCCCCCCGCCGCCGCCCCGGGTCTCCGGGCCGTCAGCCGCCCTGCTGGGAGCGCGCCTTGTAGGCGGCCTTGCGGGCCTCCTTGGCGACCTTCTTGTCCGGGTGGAGCCTGCCCATGGCCTCCAGCACCTCGGCGGTGGCCGGGTGGTCGACCCGCCAGGCTGTGTCGAAGAAGCCGCTGTGCTGCGCGGCCAGGCCCTCGACCAGCGCCACCAGTTCCTCGGAGTTGCCCTCGGCGGCGAGCTGGGCGGCGACGGTGTCGACGGTGAGCCAGAAGACCAGTTCCTGGGAGGGGGCCGGGATGCCCGTCGCACCGCGCTCGGCCAGCCACACCCGGGCGAGCCCGCCGAGCTCCGGGTCGTCCAGCACCTCCCGCAGCGCCGGCTCGGCCTCGGCGCCGGCCAGCGACAGCGCCTGCTGGCAGTGCAGCCGGCGCAGCGGGGCGCCCGCGTCGCCGCCCCGTGCGGCGGCCAGCAACTCCCGCGCCGCGGACAGGGGCTGACGGCGGGCCAGCCACAGCTCGATCTCCGAGCGGGCGGCGGCCGGACCGTAGTGGGCGGTGCCGTCGAGCAGCGCGTCGGCGCCCTTGTCGGCGAGGTCGCCGACGGCGGGGGCGTCGTGACCGGCGTCCAGCAGCCGGGCGCGCAGCCCGTAGAGGCCGAGCGGGGTGAGGCGGACCACGCCGTACCGCTCCAGGTCCTCCAGGGTGTCGTCGGCCGCCTGGGGGGCCGCCTGGCCCTCCTCGGTCAGCAGCGACTCGTCGACCGGCCGGAAGTCGGCCAGCCCGACCGGTTCGAGGATCCGGAACTGGTCGTCCAGCCGCATCATCGCGGTGGAGACCTCCTCCATCATCTCGTCGGTCGGATGGGCGACGTCCGGGGGCACGATCACCGAGGCCGCCAGCGCGGGCAGCGGCACCGGGGCCCCCTCGGGGGCCCGCTCGTCGACGGTGAGGAGGTAGAGGTTGGCGAGGGCGCCCTCCAGGAACTCGGCCTCGGCCTCCGGGTCCCAGTCCAGCGAGGAGAAGTCGATCTCGCCGCCCTCGTCCATCACGTCGAGCAGGTCGTCGAGGTCCGGCACGGAGGCGTCGGCGATCGCCGCGTCCAGGGCGTCCAGCCACACCTGCAGGACGTCGGCGGGCGAGCCGGAGGTGAGCAGCGCCAGGTTCCCGCCCGCGCCGACGGTGCCCTCCTCCTCGTCCAGGATCTCCACCAGGCCGGTGTCGACGGCGACGCGCCACGCCTCGGCGGCATCCGCCTGGGCCTCCTCCGCCGCTTCGGCGGCCGCGGCGGTGGCGGTGTCCTCGCCGGCCGCGGCGTCCTCGCCGGCCGCGGCGTCCTCGCCGGCCGCGGTGGCCTGGCCGGTCAGCCCCAGCGCCTCGGCCGCGGCCGGGAGCTGCTCCTCCACCAGCCCCCCGCCGGAGTCGACCCGGGTGTCCGGGCCGGCCCAGCGGGCCAGCCGGGCCGCCCGGGAGAGCAGCGGGGTGGCGAGCGCGTCCCGTGCCAGTTCCGCGTCGGAGGGCAGCCGTACCGGCGGCAGGGGGGTGCTGTCTGACATCGGTGGGGTTCTCCTGGGTCGCGGTCGCGTGGGGCAGGACGACCAGCCTAGACGGGTGACCCTCGCCCCCGGGACGGCGTATCCCCCTTCCGGGCGAATCCCTTCACAAGGGTTGACACGGGGGTGACATTTCAGCTGCGCTTCGCGGTACAGGGGAGAACTTTTAAGTGGACCTTCACCGACGGGGGACCGACACTCCAGGCATGACGACGCTTCCCTTCGGCCGCGCCCTGTGCGCGATGGTCACGCCCTTCACCCAGGACGGTTCGCTCGATCTGGACGGAGCGGCCGTCCTCGCCGGCCGGCTGATCGCGGGCGGGTGCGACGGGCTGGTGCTCAACGGCACCACGGGCGAGTCCCCCACCACCTCGGACGCGGAGAAGTCCGCGCTGGTCCGGGCGGTGCGGGCGGCGGTGGGCGACGGTCCCTCGCTGCTGGCCGGCGTGGGCACCGCCGACACCGCGCACACGTCCGCGCTGGCCCGCCAGGCCGAACGGGCGGGCGCGGACGGGCTGCTGGTGGCCTCCCCCTATTACAGCCGCCCGCCGCAGGACGCGCTGGAGGAGCACTTCCGCGCGGTGGCGGACGCGACGGGGCTGCCGGTGATGCTGTACGACATCCCGGGCCGCACCGGCGTGCGGATCGAGACGCCGACGATGCTGCGGCTCGCGGAGCATCCGCGGGTGGTGGCGGTGAAGGACTGCGCCTACGACCTTCTCGGCACCCAGAAGCTGCTGGCGGAGACGGAACTCGCGGTCTACACGGGGTGTGACGAGTACGTGCTGTCCTCCTACGCGATCGGGTGCGCGGGCTACGTCGGCACGGTCGCGAACGTGGCGCCCGCGCACTTCCGGGCGGTCGTGGACGCGTTCGACGCGGGGGACACGGCGCGGGCGGCGCGGCTCCAGCGGGCGGCGGTGCCGCTGATCGAGGCGATGATGTCCGCGGGCCTCCCCGGCACGGTCACCGCCAAGGCCCTCCTCGCCGCCCTCGCCCTTCCCGCCGGCCCGGTCCGCGCCCCCCTCCGCGCCGCCTCCGCCGAGGTCACGGCGGACCTGCGCGAACGGTACGCGGCCCTGAGCGGCGCCTGATCCCCGCGCCACGTCCAACTCCCCGGTCCCGCCGGGTACGTCGCCACGCCCCCGGACGGCCGGCCCCGTGGTTCCCCGGCGGCTGTCGCCGGGCCCACGCGAACGGCAGGCCGGCCCTGACCGCACAGCGCCTGGCTCTCCCCCAAAGGCCGCCGGTGATGCGGCCCCGCCGCCGCCCCGCCCCGCCGCCCCGCCCGGCTCCCGGGCGGGGCGGCGGGAGCGACGGTGGCCCCACGCGCGAGGTCAGCGGCGGACGAAGATCGGCTGCCACCGTCCCCCGCCGTCCGCCTCGTCGCCGCGCGGACCGCTCAGCGGGACCGTCCTGTCGCTGCCGACGGTCACCAGCACCAGGCGGTTGCCGAACTCCGGCCCGCCGTCCTTCGCGGTGTCCCAGGCCACCAGCTGGTCCTTCCCCGCCCAGGCCAGCAGTTGCTGCCCCGGCACCTCGGCGACCTTCTTCCCGGTGCGCGCGTCGAGGATCCACGAGGAGGTCTCCCGGGTCCTTCCGGCGAACGGCCCCGCCATCCGGCTGCCGTCCGGCGAGCGTCCCGCCTCCACCGACCACTCCCAGTGCGCCTCACCCTCGGGCGGCCCGATCGGCAGTCCGTCCAGGTCGTGGAACTCGGACCGCGCGTCGCTGACGAGCCCGGCCCGCACCGCCTTCCCGTCGTGGGTGAACTCGAAGTCCTGCCGTGCGTTGAGGAGGAAGGGATCCGTGAGGGTCTCCACCGCGCTCCACCGGCCCCGGCCCGACGCCACGTCGACGACCCAGAACCCGGAGCGGCCCGAATCGAACGGCACCTCCACCTCCATGCCGTCCTGGCCCTCCTCCTTCACGGGGACCGGCACCCCGCTGTCCGGGTCCTTCAGGTACGTGGTCGCCACCAGGGACGCGCCGTCGCGCGAGTAGGCCAGTCCCGCGATCCCCTGGCGCTCGTCGCCGTCGAGTTCGATCCACCGCTCGACCTCGCGGGTGCGTAGGTCGAGGATGCCGATCCTGCGGACCGGCAGTTCACGCTCCAGCACCGCGGCCTGCAGCCCACCGGGCGCGACCGCGACCAGCGACCACCGCTCGTCCTTCTCGTACGTCTGGGAGTCCGGGTCGAGCAGCCAGTAGGTGCGCCGCAGTTCGCCCCTGCCCGAGGTGCCGGAGGCGGTCGTCTCCTGCTCGACGTAACCGGCCATCACCACGTCCCCCGCCTCGATCACGTCCCGCGGCGGCGACTGGTCCGGACGGGCCGCGACCTCCGTCGTGGACGGCCCCCGGTCCCCGGCGGGGGCGGACCCGGAACCACCCGGCAGCGGCGACCAGAACGCCAGTCCCACGACGGCGGCCACCACCGCGGCGACACCCCCGATCCGCCGTCGCGCCCGGCGCCGGTGCGCCGTCAGCACCCGTTCCACCAGCAGCGGCTCCGCGGGCGCCTGTGCGGCGGCCTGCTCCCGCAGGGCGGCGCGCACCACGGCGCCGGCCTCGTCGATCCCGTTCACGGACGCACCTCCACGGCTGAGAACTCGGATGCCGGCCGTCGTGTCCGCCCGCCGTCCGCCGCCTCCGGCACCAGCGTGCGCAGTTTGGCCAGGGAACGGTGGGTGGTGGACCGCACCGTGCCGACGGAGCAGCCCAGCAGCCGGGCCACGTCGCCCTCCGGCAGGTCCTCGTAGTAGCGCAGGACCAGCACCGTGCGCTGCCGGTCGGTGAGCGCGGCCAGCGCCTGACGCATCAGCAGCCGCCTCTCGACCAGGGTCTCGGTGTCGCCGCCCGCCGCCGCGTCCTCCGGCGGTTCGGGGACGGAGACCTCCTGCCGTGGCCACTTCAGCCGCCACCGGCTGATCTGCTGGCGGTACAGGATCCGGCGCACGTACGCCTCCGGGTCCTCGATCCGCCGCCACCTGCCCACCGCCTTGACCAGCGCGTTCTGCAGCAGGTCCTCCCCCGCGTGCCGGTCCCCGCCGCACAGCAGCACGGCCGTGGTCAGCAGCGCGGACGACCTGTGGTCCACGAACTCGCGGAAGCCGCGCAGGTCCTCGGCATCCATCGTCACCTTCCTCCCGGCGGCACCCGGCGCCCCGCCCCTCCCCCTACCTGACGCGTGCACACCATCCCCGCTATGTCTGGCGCGCACGACTTTCTCGCACGAAGGAGCGTCCTCCCCGGCCCGTGGACCGGCGAAGGGCGCTCCCGTCACCGCTTCGCCCGCTCCGCGACCGCCCCGACGGCGGCCGGGTGCGCGCCTCGCTGTCCGGCGTCGGCGGAGGCACGGTGCGCCCGAGTGGCCACGGCCCGGGTGTGCGGCCGGCGGTTCGGCGGATTCCCGACCGCGTCTCCTGCGCGCGTGGAGCGAAGGTGTCATGACCGGTCGCGGCCGGTGGGACGATCCTCTTCCTCGCCCGCGGGGTGCTGTACGGGTTCGTCGACGGCGGGCCCTACGACACCTCCTGGGGCGGGCCGACGCGCGCCGGAGCGTGGCTGGCGCATTTCGCGGTCGGACTGCCCATCGCGGTCGCAGCCCTGGCCTTGCTCTGGGCCGTCGCCGCCTTGCACGACCGGCTCGGCGCCCGGTTCGTGCGCGGTGAGCGGATCGGCGCCTGGGTACTGCCCGCAGCGCTGCCGGCATGCGCGGGCGGGGTGGTGTTCGTCGTGGCCTGGCTCCGCCAGATGTAGCGGGACGGCCTCCAGGACCTGGGCAGCAGGCGACTCGTCCCCGGTGCGACCTCGCTGTCCCGCGTGTCCGTCGCCGGCGGTGGCGATCGCCGACCCGGGGGATCGTCGCGCTCCCGCCCCGAACCGCCGGCGACGGCGGAAGCCCACGGCGTCCGAACTCGTCGGAGCCGTGGGCTTCTCGGGGTCCGCCGGTCGGCGGGACCGGTGACCGGGACCGGCGTCGACGACTGCCGACGGCTCGGTGGCAGGCCGGGCCGCTGGCCGACGAGGCGGCCGCGGGGCACGGCCGCCCGTGGTCAGTTGTGGCTGTGCAGGACGTCGTTCAGTCCGCCCCAGACCGCGTTGTTGGGCCGGGCCTCGACCGTGCCGGTGACCGAGTTGCGGCGGAAGAGGATGTTGGACGCGCCGCTCAGCTCGCGGGCCTTGACGACCTGGCCGTCGGGCATGGTGACCCGGGTGCCCGCGGTGATGTAGAGGCCGGCCTCGACGACGCACTCGTCGCCCAGGGCGATGCCCACGCCCGCCTCGGCGCCCACGAGGCAGCGCTCGCCGATGGAGATGACGACGTTGCCGCCGCCGGAGAGGGTGCCCATGGTGGAGGCGCCGCCGCCGATGTCGGAGCCGTTGCCGACGATCACACCGGCGGAGATGCGGCCCTCGACCATCGAGGTGCCCAGCGTGCCCGCGTTGAAGTTGACGAAGCCCTCGTGCATCACGGTGGTGCCCTCGGCCAGGTGCGCGCCGAGGCGGACCCGGTCGGCGTCGGCGATGCGGACGCCCTTGGGCACGACGTAGTCCGTCATGCGCGGGAACTTGTCGATGGAGGTGACCTGGAGGTGCAGGCCCTCGGCGCGGGCGTTGAGGCGCACCTTCTCGATGTCGTCGACGGCGACCGGGCCGAGCGAGGTCCAGGCGACGTTGGCCAGGTGGCCGAAGATGCCGTCCAGGCTCTGGCCGTGCGGCTTGACCAGGCGGTGGGAGAGCAGGTGCAGGCGCAGGTAGGCGTCGTGCGCGTCGACCGGCTTGTCGTCCAGGGAGGCGATGACCGTGCGGACGGCGACCACCTCGACGCCACGGCGGGTGTCCGGGCCGGCCGCCTTCACGGCGCCCTCGCCGAGGAGTTCGACGGCGCGTTCGGCGGAGAGCCGCTCGGTGCCGGTCGGGCCGGGGGCGTCGGCGAGCTCGGGGGCGGGGAACCAGGTGTCGAGAACGGTCCCGTCGGCGGCGATGGTCGCGAGACCCGCGGCGACGGCGCCGGTGGCGCGGGTGGTGGCAGTCGTGTCGGTCATGGGGGAAACGCTATCCGGAGCGGCGGGCCCCAGGCGAACCGGTGTCCACGGATCGGCGTCCTCATCAGGGGCGCACGCCGCGGTCCGGCAGTCCGGCCGGCCCGTTCGTTGCCGGGTCCCTGACATGACCGCCGCACATTCGGCGAACTAACGTTCGCCCTGTTCACGTGAAGCCACGCGCCGCAGGTCACCCGCCCGCGGCGCCCTGGGGTGGGAGCAGCACCACGATGTCGTACAACCAGCCACCGCCGTACGGGCCTCCGCCGTACGGATCGCCGCAGCAGCCGCCCCACCCGTACCACGGGACGAGGGTCTGGGCCCCGCAGCCGGGGGTGGTCCCGCTGCGCCCGCTCGGCGTGGGCGACATCATCAAGGGGTCGTTCCTGGCGCTCGGCCGGTCCTGGCTGCCGCTGCTGGGGTTCTACCTGCTGGTCACGCTCGCCGCCGGGCTCGTGTTCCTGCTCCCCGTGCTCGTCCTCGTCGACGGCGGCCTCGACGTCGAGGACGCGTCCCCTCCGCTCCTGGCGGTGTTCGCCCCCTTCGGGATGACGTTCGGGCTGGTGCTCGTCCTCCTGCTCGGCATGGTGGCCTCCATGGTCGCGCTGCGGGAGACCGTGGTGGGCCGCAGGGTGACCTGGTCGGCGCTCTGGGAGCAGGCCGGCCCCAGGACCCTGCGGATGCTGGGCACGCTGCTGCTGACCGCGTGCGTGGCGCTGCCGTTCCTCGTCGTGATGGGCCTCGGCATGGCCGGCGTCGCGGGCGGGGCCCACCTCGGGGGCGCCGGCGGGGTCACGCTCGCCGTCCTGGGCGTCCTGCTGGCCTGCGCGGCGCTGGTGGGCGCGGTCTGGGTGTCCTACCGCCTCGTGTTCGCACCGGTGATCACCGTCCTGGAGGGCCTGGGACCGGTGGCCTCCCTGCGCCGCTCGGCGGCCCTGGTGAAGGGCGACTGGTGGCGGATCTTCGGCATCTCCTACCTGATGGGCATCATCGCCTACGGCATCGCGTACCTGGCGATGATGATCTGCGTGCTGGTCGGGGTGATCGGCATGATCCCCACCTTCGCCTCCTCGGTCGACTCCCCGGACGCCGCGCCCGCCCTGGGGATCGCCGCGGTGGTCCTGCTCCTCGTCCTGGCCCTGGTGGTCCTCGTCGTCGAGTGCCTGACCTTCACCCTGTCCATGAACACCGTCGGCCTGCTCTACGTGGACCAGCGCATCCGCCGGGAGAACTTCGCCGAGACCCTGCTGGCCGCGGCCGGCCCGCAGGCGGCCCCGCCGCCTCCGCCCGCGCATCCCGGGTACGCCGCGCCTCCCGGGTACGCCGCGCCGCCGTCGGCGCCTCCCGCACCGCCGACGTCTCCCGAGCCCCCCGCACCGCCCGCGCCTCCAGCCCCGCCGACGCCTCCCGCCCCTCCCGCCTGAGCGGGGTCACCCGGCGGGGACGGGGGAAGGCACTCCCCCGCCCCGCCGGGCGAGCCGGTGTGCGCAGAGGACCGCGGCCGCCGCGCCCAGCGCCGCGCAGGCGCAGGCCGGCCACAGCGCCCCCGGCGCCGCCTCGTACAGCGCGCCGCCCAGTGGCGCGGCGAGCACCGTGCCGCTGATGGAGACGCCCGCGTACAGGCTCTGGAAGCGTCCGACGGCGTGCTCCGGCGACTCGTCCGCCACGTAGGCGGTGGCGGTGGTCTTGTAGAGGATCTCCCCGGCGGTGAGCAGGACCATCATGAGCGCCGCCACCGCCAGGCCGCTCCCGGTCGCGAGGGCCGCGTAGCCCGTGCCCACCAGCGCCAGTCCGCCGGCGACGATCAGCAGCGCCGGCCGGTTCCGCAGGGCCAGCGCCACCGGGAGTTCCAGGCAGACGATCATCGCGCCGTTGACGGCGACGAGCCAGCCGTAGACCTGCGTGCCGAGTCCCTGGTCCGCCAGGTGCAGCGGGAAGGTGGTGTAGAGCTGCCGGTAGGTGACGTCCACCAGCAGGATCCCGGCCAGCAGCACCAGCACGGCGGGGCGTGCCCTCAGCTCGCGCCACAGGGGCGCGCCGGCACGCTCCTCCCGCCGCCGCCCCGCTCCCCGCGCCGGCACGACCCGGGCGGTCCACGCCGCGAAGAAAAGTGTGCCCAGGCCGTCCGCGAGGAACAGCCAGTCGTACGACGCCCGGGTGGCGATGAGCGCCCCCAGCGGCGGCCCCACCGCGAACCCGCCGTTGGCGGCGCTGCGGATCACGGCGAACGCCTGCCGCCGCGCCCCCTCCGGGACGGTGACCGCCACCAGCGCGGAGTTGGCCACCCGCACCACGCCCAGCGCGTACTGGGCGAGCGGCAGCAGCCCCGCCAGCAGGGGCGTGGGCAGCACCGGGACGGAGGCGAGCAGCACGCCCCCGCAGGCCGCCGCCGCCAGCAGCGTCCGCCGGTGGCCGTACCGGTCGCCGAACCAGCCGCCGGTGAAGTTGCCGGCCATCAGGCCGAGGCCCGCCGCTCCCATGACCAGCCCCGCCCCGCCGGCCTCGATCCCGCGCGGTCCGGTCAGGTACAGGAAGACGAAGACGAAGACGAAGCCGGCGAAGGCGTTGACGAAGACGCCCACCGCCAGCAGCCACACCGCTCCCGGCAGTTCCCGCAGCCCGCGCATCCCGTTCCTCCCGCCCCGGACCCGCCCCCGGACCCGCCCCCGGACCGCCGGCGGATCCGCCGCCGACAGGTCCGTTCCTTTTGGGAACGGACTATGTCAGCATGGCTGTCCCGGGTCAACACGTCGGTCCCCCGGCCCGTCCCCGGCGCCCCCGCACCCACCCTCCGACGAAGCGAGTCCGGCCATGGCCCAGCGCACCAGCCTCCACGACGCCTCCTGCGCCATCGCGCAGTCCCTGGAGGTGGTCGGCGACTGGTGGACGCTGCTGATCGTGCGGGACACCGCCCGCGGCCTGCACCGCTTCGAGGAGCTGCAGCGCGAGCTCGGCGTGTCCCGCAAGGTGCTGGCCGAGCGGCTGCGGCTGCTGGTGGACGCCGGCGTGCTCTCCCGGGAGCCGTACCAGGAGCGGCCGGTGCGCCACGAGTACCGGCTGACGCCGCGCGGACGCGCCCTGCTGCCCGTGCTGATCGCGCTCCAGGACTGGGGGGACACCTGGCTCCTGGGGGAGGGGGAGACCACGGCGACCACGGCCGGGGCGTCCGCGGAGGCGGAGCGCGTGCGGGCCCTGACGGGCACCCGGGTGCCGCCGCTGACCCTGACCGACCTGGACGGCGCGCCCCGCGACCCGGTCTCCCCCGACACCCCGTTCACGGTCCTGTACTGCTTCCCCGGCGCCTACGCCCGCGAGGACGCCCGTCCCCCCGGCTGGGCGGACATCCCGGGCGCGCCGGGCTGCACCCTGGAGTCCTGCACCTACCGCGACGGCCTCGCGGAGTTCACCGCGGCGGGCGCCACCGTGCACGGCGTCTCCACCCAGCGCCCGGACGAGCAGCGCGCGTTCGCCGACGCGGAACGGCTCCGCTTCCCGCTCCTGTCGGACGCGGACCTGGTCCTGGCCGCCGCGCTGCGCCTGCCCACCTTCCGGGCGGGCGGCGTGAGCCGCCTCAAGCGCCTGACCCTGGTGATCGACCGCGACCGCACCGTCCGCCAGGTCCTGTACCCGGTCACCGACGTGGCGGCGGGCGTGGCGGAGTCGCTGCGGGCCGTCCGCGCCGCCGGGTGAGTGCTCCGGCCGCCGCCGCACTACAGTGGGCCGACCGAGGACGAGGGGAGCACAGGGTGGCCACCGACCGGATCCGGCGCATGGCCTTCGGCGCCGTCTACCCGCACTACGTGACCAAGGTGGAGAGGAAGGGCCGGACCGAGGAGGAGCTCCACCAGGTCATCACCTGGCTCACCGGCTACGACACCGCGGCCCTGGAACGGGCCGTCGCCGACGGGGTCGACCTGGAGACGTTCTTCGCCGACGCCCCCGCGATGAACCCGAACGCCTCCCTGATCACCGGCGTGATCTGCGGCCACCGCGTCGAGGAGATCGAGGACCCGCTGATGCGGCGGATCCGCTGGATGGACAAGCTGGTCGACGAGCTGGCCCGCGGCAGGAAGATGGCCTCCGTCCTGCGCGGCACCACCGACTGACCGCGCCGGCCTCCCGGCACGACGACGGCCTCCCCCGTCCGCCGGGTCCCTCGGGGGGAACGGCGGACGGGGGAGGCCGTGGCCCGTCCCGTCGGCAGGGAGGTCAGACGTTGAAGCCGAGCGCCCGCAGCTGCTCGCGGCCGTCGTCGGTGATCTTGTCCGGGCCCCACGGCGGCATCCAGACCCAGTTGATCCGCAGCTCCTGGACCAGCCCCTCGGTGGCGGACTTGGCCTGGTCCTCGATCACGTCGGTCAGCGGGCAGGCCGCCGAGGTCAGCGTCATGTCGACGGTGGCGATGTTCGCGTCGTCGACGTGGATGCCGTAGATCAGGCCCAGGTTGACCACGTCGATGCCCAGCTCGGGGTCGACGACGTCCATCAGGGCCTCGCGAAGCTCCTCCTCCGAGGCGGGCTTCATCTCAACGGTCTCGCTCATGCCGTCTCCTTCTCGCCGGCGTCCAGCGCCTGCGCGGTCGCGTCCTTCCAGGCCATCCAGCTCAGCAGGGCGCACTTCACCCGGGCCGGGTACTTGGAGACGCCGGCGAACGCCACCGCGTCCTCCAGCACCTCCTCCATGGCGTCGTCCGGCTCGATCTTCCCCTTGGACTGCATCAGCTCCAGGAAGGTCTCCTGGATCCTGCGCGCCTCGTCCAGCTCCTTGCCGACCAGCAGCTCGTTGAGCACGGAGGCGGAGGCCTGGCTGATGGAGCAGCCCTGTCCCTCGTACGACACGTCGGTGACCGTCGTGCCGTCGTACTTCACGCGCAGGGTGATCTCGTCGCCACAGGTGGGGTTGACGTGGTGCACCTCGGCGTCGCCGTCGCGCAGACCACGCCCGTGCGGGTTCTTGTAGTGGTCCAGGATGACGTCCTGGTACATCGAATCCAGCTTCACGGCTCCGCCGCGTCCTCTCAGCCGAAGAAGTTCCGAACGTGCTCCAGGCCGTCGACCAGGGCGTCGACCTCGGCCGGCGTGGAGTACAGATAGAACGACGCTCGCGTGGTCGCGGGAATTCCGTACCGCAGGCAGACGGGGCGGGCACAGTGATGGCCGACCCGGACGGCGATGCCCTGCTCGTCGAGGACCTGGCCCACGTCGTGCGGGTGGATGTCGCCGAGCGTGAAGGAGATCGCCGCGCCGCGGTCCTCGGCCGTGGCCGGGCCGATGATCCGCAGGTCGGGGACCTCGATCAGGCGCTTGACCGCGTACTCGGTGATCGCCTGCTCGTGCGCGTGGATCTTCTCCATGCCGATGTTCGACAGGTAGTCGATCGCCGCGCCGAGGCCGACCGCCTGGGCGATCGGCGGCGTGCCCGCCTCGAACTTGTGGGGCGCCGGGGCGTAGGTCGAGGAGTGCATGGACACCGTCTCGATCATCTCGCCGCCGCCGAGGAACGGGGGCAGGTCCTCCAGGAGCTCCTGGCGGCCCCAGAGCACGCCGATGCCGGTGGGGGCGCACATCTTGTGGCCGGTGAAGGCCACGAAGTCGGCGCCCAGCGCCTGCACGTCCAGCGGCATGTGCGGCGCGGCCTGGGAGGCGTCGACGCAGACCAGCGCGCCGACCTCCTGGGCCCGGCGGACGATCTCCTCGACCGGGTTGTGGGTGCCGAGGATGTTGGAGATCAGCACGAAGGAGACGATCTTCGTCTTCTCGGTGATGACCTCGTCGATGTTCGACAGGTCGAGGCGGCCGTCGTCGGTGAGGCCGAACCACTTCAGCTTCGCGCCCGTGCGCTGCGCCAGCAGCTGCCACGGCACGATGTTGGAGTGGTGCTCCATCTCCGTGATGACGATCTCGGTGTCGCTGTCCACCCGGTAGGGCTCGTCGGCCCAGCCGAGCATGTTGGCGACGAGGTTCAGGGACTCGGAGGCGTTCTTGGTGAAGATCACCTCGTCGCGACTCGGGGCGTTGACGAACGCCGCCACCTTGTCGCGCGCGCCTTCGTACAGCGCCGTGGCCTCCTCGGCGAGCACGTGCACCCCGCGGTGGACATTGGCGTTGTGGCGCTCGTAGTAGGCGCTGAGGGCGTCGAGCACCTGGCGCGGCTTCTGCGACGTCGCCGCGTTGTCCAGGTACACGATCTTCCGGCCGTCGTGGACCTCGCGGTCCAGGATGGGGAAGTCCTTGCGGATCGCCTCAAGGTCGTCGAGGAGGCCCGGCAGCTGTGTCACTCGGAAGCGCCGCCCTTCGTGTACGCCTCGTAGCCCTCGTTCTCCAGCTTGTCGGCCAGCTCCGGACCGCCGGACTCGACGATGCGGCCGCCCGCGAAGACGTGGACGTGGTCGGGCTTGATGTAGCGCAGGATGCGCGTGTAGTGCGTGATCAGCAGGGTGCCGACCTCGCCGCTCTCGCGGACGCGGTTGACGCCCTCGGAGACGACCCGCAGGGCGTCGACGTCGAGGCCGGAGTCGGTCTCGTCGAGGATCGCGATCTTCGGCTTGAGCAGCTCGAGCTGGAGGATCTCGTGGCGCTTCTTCTCACCGCCGGAGAAGCCCTCGTTGACGTTGCGCTCGGCGAAGGCGGGGTCCATGTTGAGGCGCTCCATGGCCTCCTTGACCTCCTTCACCCAGGTGCGCAGCTTGGGGGCCTCGCCGCGGATCGCGGTGGCGGAGGTGCGCAGGAAGTTCGACACCGAGACGCCGGGGACCTCGACCGGGTACTGCATGGCGAGGAAGAGGCCGGCGCGGGCGCGCTCGTCGACGGACATCTCGATGACGTCCTCGCCGTCGAGGGTGACGGTGCCGCCGGTGATCGTGTACTTCGGGTGACCCGCCAGGGAGTAGGCGAGAGTCGACTTGCCGGAGCCGTTGGGGCCCATGATGGCGTGCGTCTCGCCCTGCTTCACGGTGAGGTCGACGCCCTTGAGGATCTCCTTCGTGGCGTTGTCGGCCTCGACGGTGACGTGCAGGTCTCGGATTTCAAGCGTTGCCATGGGTGCCTCAGGACTCCTGGGTGAGGGAGACGAGCACAGTTGCGTCTGCGCCGTCTCCTTCGATTTTGACGGGATATACGGGGACGGGTCGCGTCGCGGGAAGGCCGGACGGCTTGCCGGTGCGGAGGTCGAACGCGGAGCCGTGCAGCCAGCACTCGATCTGGCAGTCCTCCACCTCGCCCTCGGAGAGCGAGACGTTCGCGTGCGAGCAGATGTCGTTGATCGCGAACACCTCGCCCTCGGTGCGCACGACGGCGACCGGCGTGCCGTCGAGTTCCACCCTCTTGGGGGTGTCCTCCTCCAGCTCGCTCAGTGCGCAGGCGCGTACGAAGGTCGTCATGCGACCGCGGCCTCCAGCTCCTCGTCGATCTTCGCGAGGAGGCGCTCCTCGATGTCCGCGACGCCGATCTGCTGGACCAGCTCGGCGAAGAAGCCGCGGACCACCAGGCGGCGGGCCTCGTACTCCGGGATGCCGCGGGCCATCAGGTAGAAGAGCTGCTCGTCGTCGAAGCGGCCGGTGGCGCTGGCGTGGCCGGCGCCGACGATCTCACCGGTCTCGATCTCGAGGTTCGGCACGGAGTCGACACGGGCGCCGTCGGTCAGCACCAGGTTGCGGTTCATCTCGTAGGTGTCGGTGCCCTCGGCGGCGGCCTCGATGAGCACGTCGCCGATCCACACCGCGTGGGCCTGCTCGCCCTGGAGGGCGCCCTTGTAGACCACGTTGGACTTGCAGTGCGGGATGTTGTGGTCGACGAAGAGGCGGTGCTCCTGGTGCTGCCCCTGGTCGGTGAAGTACAGGCCGAACAGCTCGGCCTCGCCGCCGGGGGCGGCGTACTCGACCCGCGGGTGCAGGCGGACCACGTCGCCGCCGAAGGTGACGACGACGGACTTGAAGGTGGCGTCGCGGCCGACCAGCGCGTTGTGCTGGCCGGCGTGCACCGCCTTCTCGTCCCAGTCCTGCACGGACACGACGGTCAGCTTGGCGCCGTCGCCGAGCACGTACTCGACGTTGCCCGCGTAGACGGCGTCGCCGCTGTGGTCCATCACCACGACGGCCTCGGCGAACGCGCCCAGCTCCACCACGGTGTGGGCGAAGCAGGTGCCGCCCTGGCCGGCGACCTGGACCCGGACCGGCTCGGTGAGCACGGTCTCCTTGGGCACGGTCACCACGGTGGCCTGCTCGAACGCCGAGTACGCCTGGGCGGCGACCCGGTCGACCGGCTTGCCGGCCCGGCCGAGGCGGGCGTCCTCGCGGCCGACGGACTCGACCGTGACGCCCTCGGGGGCGTCGACGGTGACCTTCACGCCGTCACCGGCGGCGGTCGCGGTGCCGTCGTGCAGGCCGCGCAGGCGCGCCAGCGGGGTGAACCGCCACTCCTCCTCGCGGCCGTGCGGGACCGGGAAGTCCGCCACGTCGAAGGAGGGCGGCGCGCTCATGCGCGTGGCGACGGTCGACTCTGCGGCCACCGCGATCGATCCGGCGGTGGTGGAGCCCACCGGGGCATTCTGAGCGTCAGCCATGGCTGTCGTCATGCTCGCTTTCGTTGCTTCAGGGACTTGACGGGTGGGGCGGGGGCCGGCGTCAGCCGACCGCGCCCTCCATCTGGAGCTCGATCAGCCGGTTGAGCTCGAGCGCGTACTCCATGGGGAGCTCCTTGGCGATCGGCTCGACGAAGCCGCGCACGATCATCGCCATCGCCTCGAACTCGGAGAGACCGCGGCTCATCAGGTAGAAGAGCTGGTCCTCGGAGACCTTGGAGACGGTCGCCTCGTGGCCCATGGAGACGTCGTCCTCGCGCACGTCCACGTAGGGGTACGTGTCGGAGCGGGAGATGGTGTCGACCAGCAGCGCGTCGCAGAGGACGTTCGACTTGGAGCCGGGGGCGCCCTCGCCGATCTCGATCAGGCCGCGGTAGGAGGTGCGGCCGCCGCCGCGCGCCACCGACTTGGAGACGATGTTGGACGACGTGTTCGGCGCCATGTGGACCATCTTCGCGCCGGCGTCCTGGTGCTGGCCCTCGCCCGCGAAGGCGATGGACAGGGTCTCGCCCTTGGCGTGCTCGCCCATCAGGTAGACGGCCGGGTACTTCATCGTCACCTTGGAGCCGATGTTGCCGTCGATCCACTCCATGGTCGCGCCCTCGTACGCCACGGCGCGCTTGGTGACCAGGTTGTAGACGTTGTTCGACCAGTTCTGGATGGTCGTGTAGCGGCAGCGGGCGTTCTTCTTGACGATGATCTCGACGACCGCGGAGTGCAGCGAGTCCGACTGGTAGATCGGCGCCGTGCAGCCCTCGACGTAGTGCACGTAGGCGCCCTCGTCGACGATGATCAGGGTCCGCTCGAACTGGCCCATGTTCTCCGTGTTGATGCGGAAGTAGGCCTGGAGCGGGATCTCCACGTGCACGCCCTTCGGCACGTAGATGAAGGAACCGCCGGACCACACGGCCGTGTTCAGCGCGGCGAACTTGTTGTCGCCGGCCGGGATGACGGTGCCGAAGTACTCCTTGAAGAGCTCCGGGTGCTCCTTGAGGGCCGTGTCGGTGTCCAGGAAGATGACGCCCTGCTCCTCCAGGTCCTCACGGATCTGGTGGTAGACGACCTCCGACTCGTACTGGGCGGCGACACCGGCGACGAGGCGCTGCTTCTCGGCCTCCGGGATGCCCAGCCGGTCGTAGGTGTTCTTGATGTCCTCGGGCAGTTCCTCCCAGGAGGTCGCCTGCTTCTCGGTGGACCGCACGAAGTACTTGATGTTGTCGAAGTCGATCCCCGACAGGTCCGAGCCCCAGTTCGGCATGGGCTTCTTCTCGAAGAGGCCCAGGCCCTTGAGGCGGAGCTTGGTCATCCACTCCGGCTCGGACTTCTTCGCCGAGATGTCCCGGACGACGTCCTCGCTCAGGCCGCGCTTGGCGGAGGCGCCGGCCGCGTCGGGGTCCGCCCAGCCGTACTCGTACTTACCCAGACCCTCGAGTTCGGGGTGGGCAGTCTCCGTGGGGAGAGTCATGCGGGGTTCCTCCCGGCCGTGCTCGTAGATGATGAATGATCACTGGTTGCGTGATCGTCGCTCTTGGAAATCTTGGGGATGAACGTCGTGCAGACGCCGTCACCGTGCGCGATCGTCGCCAGCCGCTGGACGTGGGTACCCAGCAGCTCGGAGAAGATCTCCGTCTCCGCCTCGCACAGCTGCGGGAACTCCTCAGCCACGTGGGCGACCGGGCAGTGGTGCTGGCAGAGCTGCTCGCCGAGCTGCGGGGAGGGAGCGCTGCGCGCACTGGCAGCGTACCCGTCCGCGGACAGCGCCCTGGCCAGTGCCTCGGCCCTGCGCTCCGGCGGGACGGCCTCCAGCACCTTGCGGTACGCGTCCGTCTGGGCGGCCAGCCGGGCACGGGCGAACGCGGCCACCGCCCGCTCACCGCCCTCCTGCTCCGCGATCCAGCGCAGCGCGTCCTTGGCCAGCTGGTCGTACGACTGGTCGAAGGCGTCCCGGCCCCCGTCGGTCAGCACGAACACCTTCGCGGGCCGCCCGCGCGTGCGGGCGCCGTACACCCGGCGCTCCCGGGCCTCGACCACGTCGTCGGCGGCCAGGGCGTCGAGGTGCCGGCGCACCGCCGCCTGGGTCAGCCTCAGCCGCCCCGCGAGTTCGGCGACGGTCGACGGGCCGTGGTCCAGGATCGAGCGCGCGACCCGGTTGCGTGTGGAACGCTCCCCGGTCGCGGTTTCTTCCTGGCCGACGTTTTTCACAACGCCATTGTTGCGTAATTACCGGCGCACGGACAACCCGCGCCCATCGGGGCCGACGGTGCCTTTCATCACTTAGGTACACCTAACCTGACCTGCGGAAAGGTGCTCGCCGGTAAACGGCTTGCGCGGACGGGACCGCCTCGGTCACCCTTCCCGCCATGCCCGCGACACCGCCTTCCGGCCCTCTGGTGACCCGCCCCTCGCTCGCCGCCGATCTGCGGGCCCTGGGCGTGCGGCCTGGCGAGGTCCTCCTGGTCCACTCCTCGCTCAGCTCGCTCGGATGGGTGAACGGCGGCGCGGTCGCGGTGGTGCACGCGCTCCTCGACGCCCTGGGACCCGAGGGGACCCTGGTGGTGCCCGCGCAGTCGAACGGGCTCTCCGACCCCGCCCACTGGGAGAACCCCCCGGTGCCCCGCGCGTGGTGGGAGGCCATCCGCGCCACCATGCCCGCCTACGACCCGTCGACCACGCCGGCCTCCGGCGTGGGGATCGTCCCGGAGACCGTGCGCACCTGGCCCGGCGCGCTGCGCAGCGCGCACCCGCAGACCTCCTTCGCGGCCGTCGGCCCGCGGGCCGCGGAGATCACCGGCGGTCACGCGCCGGACTGCTCCCTCGGCGAGCGCAGCCCGCTCGCCCGGCTCGAGGAGCTCGGCGCCCGCGTCCTGCTGCTGGGCGCCGGCTACGACTCCTGCACCGCGTTCCACCTCGCCGAGTACCGGGTGCCCGCGCCCGTGGCGGAGCAGGGGCGGCCCGGCCCGCACGGGTGGGAGCTGGTGACCGACGTGGTGCTCGACTCCGACGACTTCGGCCGGCTCGGCGAGGCGTTCGCGCGCGAACGCCCCGGCCTGGTGCTGCGCGGCCGGGCCGGAGCGGCGGAGGCCCGGCTCTTCCCGCTGGCCGAGGCGGTCGCCTTCGCGGAGGGCTGGCTGCCGGAGCACCGCCCGCGTCCGGCGGCCGCCGAGGTGCCACCCGGGGAACGGGCGGGCGCCGCGCGAACCTAGACTCGTGTCCCATGCAGAGCAAACCCGCGGCCCCGGTCGTCCAGGTCCGGGCCCTGGTGAAACGGTACGGGCCGAAGACCGCGGTGAACGGCCTCGACCTGGTGGCCCGGGCGGGCATCACCGCCGTGCTGGGCCCCAACGGCGCGGGCAAGACCACCACCGTCGAGACCTGTGAGGGCTACCGCCGCCCCGACGCGGGCACGGTCCGCGTCCTCGGCCTCGACCCCGTCCGCGAGGCGGCGGCACTGCGCCCGCGGATCGGCGTGATGCTCCAGTCCGGCGGCGTCTACTCCGGCGCCCGCGCCGAGGAGATGCTCCGTCACGTCGCCAAGCTGCACGCCCACCCGCTGGACGTCGACGCGCTGATCGAGCGGCTCGGCCTCGGCTCGTGCGGGCGCACCTCCTACCGGCGGCTCTCCGGCGGCCAGCAGCAGCGGCTCGCGCTCGCCATGGCGGTCGTCGGCCGCCCCGAGCTGGTCTTCCTCGACGAGCCCACCGCCGGCCTCGACCCGCAGGCCCGCCGGGCCACCTGGGACCTGGTGCGCGACCTGCGCGAGGACGGCGTGTCGGTCATCCTCACCACCCACCACATGGACGAGGCCGAGCAGCTCGCCGACGACGTCGCCATCGTCGACGGCGGCACGGTGATCGCCCAGGGCTCCCCCGAGCAGCTGTGCCGCGGCGGCGCCGAGAACACCCTGCGGTTCTCCGGCCGCCCCGGCCTGGACGTGGCCTCGCTCCTCAAGGCGCTGCCCTCCGGTTCCACCGCCGCCGAGACCGTCCCCGGCTCCTACCGGATCACCGGGGACGTCGGCCCCCAGCTGCTGGCCACCGTGACCTCCTGGTGCGCCCAGCACGGCGTGATGCCCGACCGCATCGCCGTGGAACGGCACACGCTGGAGGACGTCTTCCTCGAGCTCACCGGCAAGGAGCTGCGCGCATGACCGCCACCGGGACCTACTCCCCGAGGCCCGGCGCCGCGCCGCTGGGCCGCATGATCGCCGCGCAGGCCGCGCTGGAGACGCGGATGCTGCTGCGCAACGGCGAGCAGCTGCTGCTCACCGTGGTCATCCCGACGCTGCTGCTGGTGCTCTTCAGTTCCGTGGACATCGTCGACACCGGCGAGGGCAGGGCCGTCGACTTCCTCGCGCCCGGCGTACTGGCGCTGGCGGTGATGTCCACGGCCTTCACCGGCCAGGCCATCGCCACCGGCTTCGAGCGCCGCTACGGCGTGCTCAAGCGGCTGGCCGCCTCGCCGCTGCCGCGCTGGGGGCTGATGACCGCCAAGACGCTCTCGGTGCTGGTCACCGAGGTCCTGCAGATCGCGCTGCTCACCGCGATCGCCCTCGCGCTGGGCTGGTCCCCGCGGGGCAACCCACTGGTGGTGCTCCTGCTGCTGCTCCTCGGCACGGCCGCGTTCTCCGGCCTCGGCCTGCTGATGGCGGGCACGCTGAAGGCGGAGGCCACGCTGGCCGCGGCCAACCTGGTCTTCCTGCTGCTGCTGGTGGGCGGCGGCGTGGTCGTGCCGCTCGACAAGTTCCCCGAGGCCGCGCAGTCGGTGCTGGGTCTGCTGCCGATCTCGGCGCTCTCCGGCGGGCTGCGGGACGTGCTCCAGCACGGCGCGGGCGTGCCGTGGGGCGACCTGGGGATCCTGGCCGCGTGGGCGGCCGCGGGGCTCGCCGCGGCGGGCCGCTTCTTCCGCTGGGAGTAACGTCACAGGCCGCACGGCGACCCCTCGTGAAACCGTGCACAAGCCCGGGCCTACGATGGTGCGCGTGTCGAACGAGATCCGTGGCGGAGCCGCAGCGGCGGTCCGCAATCCCCTCGCCCACATCGCCGACCGCTGGACCCCCGATCCCCGGACGGTCCGCCGTGCGGCGCTCGTCGCGCTGGTCATGTCGGTGGTCATCGTGGTCACCGGCGGCGCCGTCCGCCTGACCGGGTCCGGTCTGGGCTGCCCGACCTGGCCCAAGTGCACGGCGGACTCCCTCGCCACCACGCGCGAGATGGGCTGGCACGGCGTCATCGAGTTCGGCAACCGGCTGCTGACGTACGTGCTGTGCGCGGCGGTGGGCTGGGCGATCGTCGCGGCCCGTTCCACCAAGCCGTTCCGCCGGCAGCTGACGCGGATCGGCTGGCTGCAGTTCTGGATCGTGATGGGCAACGCGGTGCTCGGCGGCATCGTGGTGCTGGTCGGCCTCAACCCGTACACGGTGGCCGCGCACTTCCTGCTCTCCTCCGCGCTGATCGCGGCGGCGACGGTGATGTGGCACCGGGCCGGCGAGGGCGACGCCGCCCCGCGGCCGCTGGCGGCGCCGCCGCTGCGGCGGCTGGCCTGGACGCTGGTCGCGGTCACGGTGCTGCTGATCGCCGTGGGCACGGTGGTCACCGGGGCGGGTCCGCACGCGGGTGACTCCAGCGACGTGCCGCGGATGCCGGTGGACTGGGAGTCGGTGACGCGGGCGCACGCGGTGCTGGCGTGGCTGACGGTGCTGCTCACGGTGGCGCTCTGGGTGGGGCTGAAGCTGTTCGACTCCCCGCGGGTGACGCTGGCGCGGACGCGGGACCTGTTCCTGGTGCTGCTGGCGCAGGGCGCGATCGGGTACGTCCAGTACTTCCTGGACCTTCCCGAGCTGCTGGTGGGGCTCCACATGCTGGGTTCCGCGCTGGTGTGGATCTACACGCTGCGGGTCCTGCTGGCCCTGCGCGAGCGTCCCTCCACGGACCCCGGTGCGGTTGCGGCCCCCTCCCCCGCGGAGCCGGTCGCCGCGTAACACGGGCCTCGCCCTCTTCTTCGCCCCGCCGTGCCGCGCACGGCGGGGCGCCGCGCGTCACGCCCGCCCCGCGCCACCGTCCCCCGCACCGCCGCGTCGTCCCGCGCGCGCCCGCCCCGGTCACCCCGTCCTGCGGGCGGACGTGATCGCCCCGGCCAGCGGCAGCCGGCCCGACAACCCACCACCCTGCGGGCCCGCCCTCGCCGCCCCGGCGAGCAGCCTCGCGCCCGCCCCGCCCCGTCCTGCGGGCGACTGGGCCGCCCAGGGGGCGGCACGGGCGGGCGCAGGGCGGCGCCTTGCGCGGCGAGCGGTCCGCCCCACCACGCGCAAGCATGCGGTGCCGTACGCACGGGACCGCACAGCGGCGTGCACAAGCCGGGGCCCGGGCGGACAGCACCGTTCATCCCCCGACCCGCCCCCTTCCCAGGGGACTCAGGTTCCTCGGAGCGGACCGTCACGTGCGCACGTGAGGCCTGCGCCCACCCTCCCCCAAGCTCTCGACTTCGCTCGAGCAGGTGGGGGTGCCCCCGGACGAAGTCTGGGGGGACCCCCATCGCCCCAGCGGCACGATTGCCCGCAGACGGAACGGGCGGGGCCGGTGCCTGCGGACATCCGCCCGCCCCCCGCGGCGCGATCAGCTCCGGCGCGGGGAAGCAGGGGCGGGGGAAGCGCGGGCCGGGGGAAAACGGAGCCGCCGCGTCGGCCCGGGCTCCGGGGGACGCGGCGGCTCGGCGGCGGAGGGGCTCAGGGGTTCGCGGGCCCGCCGAGCTGGATCCCCGCCATGCGGGACCACTCGTACGGCCCCGTCCTCACCTTCGCGGCGAACTCCCCGTCGAACTCCTCGTGGACGGTGATCCCCGCCTTCTCCACGGCCTTGCGCGCCACCTCGTAGGTGGGGGCCACCAGGTCGCCCCAGTTCCCGTCCTCGCCCACCAGGACGATCCTCGCGCCCTTGCGGCCGAGGTGGGCCACCTGCCCCTCCGCGCCACCGTGCTTCGCGGCGAAGGCGCCGATCTCCTTGGCGAGCCGCGCGGCGCGCCGCTCCGCCTTCGCGTCCGGCCCGGCCGCCTCGTCAACCTGCTGCGTGTCTGCCATGGTCAGGATGCTACCGACGGGTAGTGGAACGGGCGACGCGAGGGGTGGGTGGCGTTGGCCACCCACCCCTCGCGTCGTCACGGAACGAGGGCCTCGCCTACCGCAGGAACGGGTCCACGGCGAGGGCGACGAAGAGGACGGAGACGTAGGTGATCGACCAGTGGAACAGCCGCATCTCCTTGAGCTTCGCGCCGGTGACCTCCGCCTTGGCGCGGCCCATGAGCGCGTGGGCCTCCCACAGCCACCAGCCGCCCGCCGCCAGCGCCACGGCGGTGTAGAACCAGCCCGTGTAGCCCAGCGGGGTCAGCAGCAGGGAGACCGCGACCATCACCCAGCTGTAGACGACGATCTGCCGGGCGACCACCTTGTTGCCGGCCAGCACCGGCAGCATCGGCACGCCCGCCCGGGCGTAGTCCTCCTTGACCTTCATCGACAGCGGCCAGTAGTGCGGCGGCGTCCAGAAGAAGATGACCAGGAAGAGGATGACCGGCGCCCAGGAGAGCGAGCCGGTCACCGCGGACCAGCCGATCAGCACCGGCATGCAGCCGGCGATGCCGCCCCAGACGATGTTCTGCGCCGTGCGGCGCTTGAGGATCATCGTGTAGACGACGACGTAGAAGAAGAGCGCGCCCAGCGCGAGCCAGGCGGACAGCCAGTTGACCGTGAGCCCGAACAGCAGGGTGGACCCGACGGCGAGGGCGATGCCGAAGGCGAGGCACTCGCGCGGGCTCACCATGCCGGTGACCAGCGGGCGCTGCGAGGTGCGGTCCATCAGCGCGTCGATGTCGCGGTCGTACCACATGTTCAGCGCGTTGGCGCCGCCCGCGGAGAGGTATCCGCCGAGGCAGGTCAGCAGCACGAGCGAGAGGTCGGGAACACCCTGCTCGGCCAGGAACATCACCGGCACGGTGGTGATGAGCAGCAGTTCGATGATCCGCGGCTTGGTCAGCGCCACGAACGCCATGGCCCGGGCCCGGAACGGCCGGCGGTTCGGCCTCGGGCTGCTCGTCCCGAATGCCGCCGCTGGACGGGATTCAACGGCCGTCACGCACACCCCTGACAGAGACATCCCAGCGAGCCCTCGCCGAATCGGACCTGTCGGAAAGGTCCGGCGAAGGCTCGCGCGTACCACGCCACTCTAGACGTTGCCCAGACCCCGCGATTCGCGGGGGTGCTCTCGTGTTGGCCGCACCCGCCGGGGAACCCGGCCGTGGAGCGTCCCGCGCACCGTGACGCGCCCCCGTGACATGCCGTGGGGCGCGCCCATGTGAGCGGACGCGAACCCAGAAGGAATGCCCATGTGAGCAGGGGCGAACGCAGAAGGAACAGGCCTGTGGCCACACTCTGGTCACACGGGGGAACCCAGTGTTTGCACGGGATAGGCTCGACCCGCCGGCGGCGCGGAACCCGTCGGTGGTACCGGTGGGCGCACACCTCACCGGCTTTCGACATGTGGAGAGGAGCCCTGACCCAGGGTGAGCAACAAGCCGACCACCACAGCCCTCGAGTGGACAGAGCTGGACCAGCGCGCGGTGGACACCGCCCGCATCCTGGCAGCTGACGCCGTACAGAAGGTCGGCAACGGCCATCCCGGTACGGCGATGAGCCTGGCGCCCGCGGCGTACACGCTCTTCCAGAAGGTGATGCGCCACGACCCGTCCGACGCCGACTGGGTGGGGCGTGACCGCTTCGTCCTCTCGGCCGGGCACTCGTCCCTGACCCTCTACACCCAGCTCTACCTGGCCGGCTTCGGCCTGGAGCTGGACGACCTGAAGGCCTTCCGCACCTGGGGTTCCAAGACCCCCGGCCACCCGGAGTACGGCCACACCACCGGGGTGGAGACCACCACCGGCCCGCTGGGCCAGGGTGTCGCCAACGCCGTCGGCATGGCGATGGCCGCCCGCTACGAGCGCGGCCTGTTCGACCCCGAGGCGCCGCAGGGCGAGTCGCCCTTCGACCACTTCGTCTTCTGCGTCGCCGGTGACGGCTGCCTCCAGGAGGGCATCGCCGCCGAGGCCTCCTCCCTGGCGGGCCACCAGAAGCTGGGCAACCTGGTCCTGCTGTGGGACGACAACCACATCTCGATCGAGGGCGACACCGAGACCGCGGTCTCCGAGGACGTCGTCAAGCGGTACGAGGCCTACGGCTGGCACGTCCAGCGGGTGGAGCCGCAGGAGAACGGCGACCTCGACCCGGCGGCCATCTACGAGGCCGTCCAGGCCGCGAAGGCGGTCACCGACCGGCCGTCGTTCATCGCGATGCGCTCCATCATCGCCTGGCCGGCCCCGAACGCGCAGAACACCGAGGCCGCCCACGGCTCGGCGCTCGGCGACGACGAGGTCGCCGCGACCAAGCGCGTGCTGGGCTTCGACCCGGAGCGGACCTTCGAGGTCTCCGACGAGGTCATCGGCCACACCCGCAAGGCCCTGGACCGCGGCCGTGACGCCCGGGCGGAGTGGGAGAAGCAGTTCCAGGCGTGGCGCCAGGCCAACCCGGAGCGGGCCGCGGAGTTCGACCGCATCGCCGCGGGCGAGCTGCCGGCCGGCTGGGAGGAGAAGCTGCCGGTCTTCGAGGCGGGCACCTCGGTGGCCACCCGTGCCGCGTCCGGCAAGGTGCTCCAGGCGCTGGGCTCGGTCGTGCCGGAGCTGTGGGGCGGCTCCGCCGACCTGGCGGGCTCCAACAACACCACCATCGACAAGACCAGCTCGTTCCTCCCCGTGGGCAACCCGCTGCCGGAGGCCGACCCGTACGGCCGCACCATCCACTTCGGCATCCGCGAGCACTCCATGGGCGCCGAGATGAACGGCATCGCCCTGCACGGCAACACGCGCGTCTACGGCGGCACCTTCCTGGTGTTCTCCGACTACATGCGCAACGCCGTCCGGCTCTCCGCGCTGATGCACCTGCCGGTGACCTTCGTGTGGACGCACGACTCGATCGGTCTGGGCGAGGACGGCCCGACCCACCAGCCGGTGGAGCACCTGGCCTCGCTGCGCGCCATCCCGGGCCTGAACATCGTGCGCCCGGCCGACGCCAACGAGACGGCCATCGCCTGGCGCGAGATCATGCGCCGCTGGACGAAGGAGTTCGGCAAGGGCACCCCGCACGGTCTGGCGCTCACCCGCCAGGGCGTGCCGGTGTACGAGGCGAACGAGGACACCGCCCGCGGCGGCTACGTCCTGCGCGAGGCCGAAGGCGGCGAGCCGCAGGTCGTGCTGATCGCCACCGGCTCCGAGGTGCACCTGGCCGTCGAGGCGCGCGAGCAGCTCCAGGCCGAGGGCGTCCCGACCCGGGTCGTCTCCATGCCGTCCGTCGAGTGGTTCGACGAGCAGGACCAGGCCTACAAGGACAGCGTCCTGCCCCCGTCCGTCAAGGCGCGGGTCGCCGTCGAGGCCGGCATCGGCCTCACCTGGCACCGCTTCGTGGGCGACGCCGGGCGGATCGTCTCGCTGGAGCACTTCGGCGCCTCCGCCGACGCCAAGGTGCTGTTCCGCGAGTTCGGCTTCACCGCCGAGAACGTGGCCGCCCAGGCCCGGGAATCCCTCGCCGCCGCGCGGCGCTGACGCTGATACCGATCAAGTAGGAGATGCAAAGAACCATGACAGACGCACTCAAGCGCCTCTCCGACGAGGGTGTGGCGATCTGGCTGGACGACCTGTCCCGCAAGCTGATCTCCTCCGGCGCCCTGCAGGAGCTGATCGCCGACCAGCACGTGGTCGGCGTCACCACCAACCCGTCGATCTTCCAGAAGGCGATCTCCGAGGGCGACGGCTACGACACCCAGCTCACCGATCTCGCCGCCCGCAAGGTGACGGTCGAGGAGGCGATCCGGATGATCACCACGGCGGACGTCCGCGACGCCGCCGACGTCCTGCGCCCGGTCTTCGACGCCACCGACGGCCGTGACGGCCGGGTGTCGATCGAGGTCGACCCCCGCCTCGCGCACGACGAGCGGGCCACGGTCGCCGAGGCCAAGCAGCTGGCCTGGCTGGTGGACCGCCCGAACACCCTCATCAAGATCCCGGCGACCCTGGCGGGCCTGCCCGCGATCACCGACGTCATCGGCCTGGGCATCAGCGTCAACGTCACGCTGATCTTCTCCCTGGAGCGCTACCGCCAGGTGATGGACGCCTACCTGGCCGGCCTGGAGAAGGCCAAGGAGCGCGGCCTGGACCTGTCGAAGATCCACTCCGTGGCCTCCTTCTTCGTCTCCCGCGTCGACACCGAGATCGACAAGCGGATCGACGCCCTGGGCACCGACGAGGCCAAGGCGGTGCGCGGCAAGGCCGCCCTCGCCAACGCCCGTCTGGCCTACCAGGCGTACGAGGAGGTCTTCTCCTCGGACCGCTGGAACGCCCTGGAGCGCGCCGGCGCCAACCGCCAGCGTCCGCTGTGGGCCTCCACCGGCGTCAAGGACAAGGCGTACAAGGACACCCTGTACGTCGACGACCTGGTCGCGCCGAACACGGTGAACACCATGCCGGGCGGCACGCTCCAGGCCGTGGGCGACCACGGCCAGATCACCGGCGACACGGTCACCGGCACCTACGAGCAGGCCCGCGCCGACCTCGACGCCGTGGAGCGTCTGGGCATCTCCTACGACGAGGTCGTGGAGCTGCTGGAGAAGGAGGGCGTCGAGAAGTTCGAGGCCGCCTGGAACGACCTGCTGGACTCGACCAAGGCCGAGCTCGAGCGGCTCGCCCCTTCGGAGGGCTAGGCCTTGTCACCCTCCCCTGTCACCGGAGCGAACCCGCTCCGTGACGCCCTGGACCGACGGCTCCCGCGCATCGCGGGGCCGTCGGGCCTGGTGATCTTCGGCGTCACGGGCGACCTGTCCCGCAAGAAGCTGATGCCGGCGGTGTACGACCTCGCGAACCGTGGTCTGCTGCCGCCGGGTTTCTCCCTGGTGGGCTTCGCCCGCCGTGAGTGGGCGGACGAGGACTTCGCCCAAGTGGTCCACGACGCGGTCAAGGAACACGCCCGCACCCCCTTCCGCGAGGAGGTCTGGCAGCAGCTCGCCCAGGGCATGCGGTTCGTCCAGGGCTCCTTCGACGACGACGAGTCGTTCGCGTCGCTGCGCTCCACCATCGAGGAGCTCGACCGCGCCCAGGGCACCGGCGGAAACTTCGCGTTCTACCTCTCCGTCCCGCCCGGTTCCTTCCCGGTGGTCATCCAGCAGCTGAAGAAGCACGGGCTGGCCGACCAGACGGACGGCTCCTGGCGCCGCGCCGTGATCGAGAAGCCCTTCGGCCACGACCTGAGGTCGGCCGAGGAGCTCAACGCCCTCGTGCACGAGGTGTTCGCCCCGGAGCAGGTGTTCCGGATCGACCACTACCTCGGCAAGGAGACGGTCCAGAACATCCTGGCGCTGCGCTTCGCCAACCAGATGTTCGAGCCGCTCTGGAACCGGTCCTACGTCGACCACGTGCAGATCACGATGGCCGAGGACATCGGCATCGGCGGCCGGGCCGGCTACTACGACGGCATCGGCGCGGCCCGCGACGTCATCCAGAACCACCTGCTCCAGCTGCTCGCCCTCACCGCGATGGAGGAGCCCGCCTCCTTCGACGCGGACGCGCTGGCCGCCGAGAAGACCAAGGTCCTCGGCGCGGTGCGACTCCCCTCCGACCTGGCCGCCTCGACCGTGCGCGCCCAGTACACGGCGGGCTGGCAGGGCGGCGCCAGGGCGGTCGGCTACCTGGAGGAGGAGGGCATCGACCCGTCCTCCCGGACCGACACCTACGCGGCGATCAAGCTGGAGATCGACAACCGCCGCTGGGCGGGCGTCCCCTTCTACCTGCGCACCGGCAAGCGCCTGGGCCGCCGGGTCACCGAGATCGCGGTCGTCTTCCAGCGCGCCCCGCACTCCCCGTTCGGCCACACGGCCACCGAGGAGCTGGGGCAGAACGCCATGGTGATCCGGGTGCAGCCGGACGAGGGCATGACGGTCCGGTTCGGTTCGAAGGTTCCGGGCACCTCCATGGAGATCCGGGACGTCTCGATGGACTTCGCCTACGGCGAGTCCTTCACCGAGTCCAGCCCGGAGGCCTACGAGCGGCTCATCCTCGACGTCCTCCTCGGCGACGCCAACCTCTTCCCGCGCACGGAGGAGGTCGAGCTGTCCTGGAAGATCCTCGATCCGATCGAGCAGTTCTGGGACACCGAGGGCGCTCCCGCCCGATATCCGGCCGGAACCTGGGGACCCGCAGAAGCGGACGAGATGCTCGCACGAGACGGACGGAGCTGGCGCCGGCCATGAAGATCGACCTCACCGACACCACGGCCAGCAAGATCAACAAAGCGCTGGTCCAGGGACGCCGCGCGCTCGGCGCCCCGGCCGTCGGCATGGTGCTCACCCTGGTCGTCGTCACCGACGAGGAGAACGCCTACGACGCCATGAAGTCGGCGTCGGAGGCCTCGCACGAGCACCCCGCGCGACTGCTGGTGGTCATCAAGCGGCACGCCCGTTCCCCGCGCGACCGCACCAAGTCCCGCCTCGACGCCGAGGTGCGGGTGGGCGCGGACGCGGGCGCCGGCGAAACGGTGGTGCTCCGGCTCTACGGCGAGGTGGTCAACCACGCCCAGTCGGTGGTCCTGCCGTTGCTGCTGCCGGACGCCCCCGTGGTGGTCTGGTGGCCGGTGAACGCGCCCTCGGACCCCGCCCAGGACCCCCTGGGCGCGCTGGCGCAGCGCCGCGTGACCGACACCTACGCGGCGGAGGACCCGGTGGGCGAGCTGCGCTCGCTCGCCGGTTCCTACACGCCCGGCGACACCGACCTGTCGTGGACCCGGATCACCCCGTGGCGGTCCATGCTGGCCGCCGCGCTCGACCAGGTGGTCTGCCGGGTCGAGGCCGTCGAGGTCGAGGGCGAGGAGTTCAACCCGAGCTGCGAGCTGCTGGCCATGTGGCTGGCCGAACGCCTCGACGTGCCGGTGCGCCGCACGCAGTCCGCCGGGCCCGGTCTGACCGGTGTCCGGATGGAGACCGACTGCGGCCGGATCACCCTCGACCGCGCCGACGGCACGCTGGCGACCCTCGCCATCGAGGGCCAGCCGGACCGGCAGGTGGCGCTCAAGCGGCGCGACACCTCGGAGCTGATCGCCGAGGAGCTGCGCCGCCTGGACCCGGACGAGACGTACGCGGCCGCCCTCCAGTACGGGGTGGACCGGCTGTACGCGGCGGCCGACGCGGCCGAGACCTTCGGCGACGGGTCCCCGGACGCCCCGCGGGAGGCCTCCGGTGCTCCCGGGGCCTCCTCCGAGGAGCCGGTGCCGGTGCCGGAGGAGGACGTGGTGAAGGGTCCTGCCAAGCGGGCCGCGAAGCGGGGTCCCGCCGTGAAGCGGGCGGCGGCCAAGTGAGCGGGGGCGAGCGGCGGCTGCTGGTCCACCGCGACAAGGACCTGATGGCCCGGGCGGCCGCGGCACGGCTGATCACCGCCGTGGCCGACGCCCAGGCCGAGCGGGGGCACGCCTCGGTGGTCCTCACCGGCGGCCGCAACGGCAACGGGCTGCTGGCCGCGCTGGCCGAGTCGCCCGCGCGGGACGCCGTGGACTGGGCCCGCCTGGACCTGTGGTGGGGCGACGAGCGGTACCTGCCGGCCGGCGACCCGGAGCGCAACGTCACGCAGGCCCGCCGGGCGCTGCTGGACGCCGTGCCGGTGGACCCGTCCCGGGTGCACGCGATGCCGGCCTCCGACGGGCCGCACGGGGACGACGTGGAGGCGGCGGCGACCGCCTACGCGCGGGAGCTGGCGGCGGCCGCCGGGGACGGCGCGACGGTCCCGGAGTTCGACGTGCTGATGCTGGGCGTCGGCCCGGACACCCACGTCGCCTCCCTCTTCCCCGGCCTGCCCGGGGTGCGGGAGACCGGGCGCACGGTGGTCGCCGTGCGGGAGGCTCCGAAGCCGCCGCCGGTACGGGTGTCGCTGACGCTGCCGGCGATCCGGGCGGCGCGTCAGGTGTGGCTGCTGGCGGCCGGCGAGGACAAGGCGGAGGCCGCGGCCACCGTCCTGCGCGGCGGGGCCGGCTCCGCCGACGCCCCCGCGGCGGGGGCGTACGGCCGGGAGAGCACGCTCTGGCTCCTCGACGCGGCGGCGGCGTCCAGGCTGTAGTCCGAGCCGCTGCCTCCGCCGAAGCCCCCGGCGCCGTCACCGGCGCCGGGGGCTTCCGCGTGCTCGAGGGCTTCCGCGTGCTCGCCCCGTGCCGCCCGGCGGCACGGTCGCCCGCGGGCTCCTGCGGGGACGGCCGGGCCGCCGGGCGGGCACAGGCCTCACGTACGCGCCGGACGGTTCACACCGCGGAGGGCCGGCCCCGGGAAGGGCCCGGGAAGGCCCCGGGAAGGGAAGGACGGGCCGGAGAACCGGCTCGCGCGGCGGCCCCACGGCGTGAGGCCCGGGCTCAGCGGCCGCGCAGCTCCCGGTACTTGGCGACCAGCGCGCGCGTCGAGCCGTCCAGGCCGGGCACGTCCGCGCCCTCCGTGAGGGCGGGCTCGACGCGCTTGGCGAGGACCTTGCCCAGCTCGACGCCCCACTGGTCGAAGGAGTCGATGTCCCACACCGCGCCCTGCACGAACACCTTGTGCTCGTAGAGCGCCACCAGCTGTCCCAGCACGGAGGGCGTGAGCGCGTCGGCGAGGATCGTGGTCGTCGGGTGGTTCCCCGGGAAGGTGCGGTGCGGCACCAGTTCCTCCGCGGCGCCCTCCGCGCGGACCTCCTCCGGCGTCTTGCCGAAGGCCAGCGCCTGGGTCTGCGCGAAGAAGTTGGCCATCAGCAGGTCGTGCTGGGCCTCCAGTTCGCCGCTGAGCTCGTCCACCGGCCTGGCGAACCCGATGAAGTCGGCGGGGACCAGCTTGGTGCCCTGGTGGATCAACTGGTAGTACGCGTGCTGCCCGTTGGTGCCCGGCGTGCCCCAGACCACCGGACCGGTCTGCCACTCCACCGGCCGTCCGTCACGGGCCACGTACTTGCCGTTGGACTCCATGTCGAGCTGCTGGAGGTAGGCCGTGAACTTCGACAGGTAGTGGCTGTAGGGCAGCACCGCGTGCGACTGCGCGTCGTGGAAGTTGTTGTACCAGATGCCCAGCAGACCCAGCAGCAGAGGCGCGTTGTCCTCCGGCGGGGCGGTGCGGAAGTGCTCGTCGACCAGCCGGAAGCCGTCCAGCATCTCGCGGAACCGGTCCGGGCCGATGGCGATCATCAGGGAGAGGCCGATCGCCGAGTCGTAGGAGTACCGGCCGCCGACCCAGTCCCAGAACGCGAACATGTTCTCGGTGTCGATGCCGAACTCGGCGACCTTGCCGGCGTTGGTGGACAGCGCCACGAAGTGCTTGGCCACCGCCTCCTGTCCGGCGCCGAGCTGCCCGAGCAGCCAGGTGCGCGCCGACGTGGCGTTGGTGACCGTCTCGATGGTGGTGAAGGTCTTGGAGGCGACGATGAACAGCGTCTCCTCCGCGTCCAGCCCCTGCAGCGCCTCGTGCAGGTCGGCGCCGTCGACGTTGGAGACGAACCGGAAGGCCAGCGAGCGGTCGGTGTAGGCGCGCAGCACCTCGTAGGCCATCGCGGGGCCGAGGTCGGAGCCGCCGATGCCGATGTTGACGACGGTGCGGATCCGCTTGCCGGTGTGGCCGGTCCAGCCGCCGGAGCGGACCCGGTCGGCGAAGCCGGCCATCTTCTCCAGGACGGTGTGCACCGCCGGCACCACGTTGGCGCCGTCCACCTCGATCGAGGCGTCGCGCGGGGCGCGCAGCGCGGTGTGCAGGACGGCCCGGTCCTCGGTGATGTTGATCTTCTCGCCGCGGAACATGGCGTCGCGCTGCCCGAAGACGTCGCGGGCCGCCGCCAGGTCGCGCAGCAGCCGCAGCGTCTCGTCGGTGACCAGGTGCTTGGAGTAGTCGATGTGGAGGTCGCCGACCCGCAGGGTGTACGCCGAGCCCCGGTCCGGCTCCGCGTCGAACAGCTCTCGCAGCCGCACCTCGCCGAGCGCCTCGCGGTGCTTGGCCAGAGCGTTCCACTCCGGCAGCCGGTTGAGCCTCGGACGGCTCTCTGCGTTCATCGACTCTGCCCTCTTTCGTGCCTGCTGGCTTTCGCGCCTGCGGGCTTCGTTCCCGCAAGGTGTGCGGGCCGCGTACCCGTGCGGCGGCCCCTGCCAACCTAGTTGATCAGTCCCCCCGTGGCGCGTTTGTCCACAGGCCGGAACCACGGACGGCGGACGGCGGCCTCCGGCGGGGGCGGGCTCCCACGGGCAGGACGGAACGGCCGGACACCCGTTCGGGGTCCGGCCGTTGACGTCGGGTCAGATCTCGCCGCGCAGCTTGGCCAGCGCCTCGGCGAGGATCGCCTCGCCGTCGGCGTCGCTGCGCCGCTCCCGCACGTAGGCGAGGTGGGTCTTGTAGGGCTCGGTGCGCGGCGGGTCCGGCGGGTTGTCCCGGTCCTGTCCGGCCGGGAAGCCGCAGCGCGGACAGTCCCAGGTGTCGGGAACCTGCGCGTCACTCGCGAAACTCGGCTGGGTCTCGTGCCCGTTGGAGCACCAGAAGGAGATGCGCAGCCGGGGCGCGGACTCACCGCGCTCGGCCTCGCCCATCGGCCCCGCCCCGACCCGACTTCCTCGGATCGCGTTGCCACTTGCCACGGTCTAACTCCCTGCGTGATGGTGCCGCGAAGCTGGTCGGCGCAGCGCTTCGCCGCGAGCGCCCTCAGTAGGCCCGGACAGTCTACGTAAGGCCCAACGCGCGTCCAGTGACCTCTGAGCCACGGCCCCCGAACAGACGCAGGCCCCATGATAGGCCGCCTTCCAGGAGGCGTACCCGTCATGGGGCCTTGCGCGTTCGAGGGATCCGGACCGGAGCCGCCGTCCCTCCGCCTTTCGGCCGACGACGGTCGATCAGCGTCGATTTCCGGTCAGTTGGCGCCCGGGGACTTCGTGATGATGGCGAGCACCACGATGCAGACGACCCACAGGATGCCGACGACCACGGTGATCCGGTCCAGGTTGCGCTCGGCGACCGAGGAGCCGCCGACGGACGACTGCATGCCGCCGCCGAACATGTCGGAGAGGCCGCCGCCCTTGCCCTTGTGCATCAGCACCAGCAGCATCAGCAGCGCGCTGAAGACGATCAGGGCGATCTGGAACCCCATAACCACAGCTGGACCAACTTCCTCGGATTCGGATGGACGACGCGGGCCCGGCGCCCCTGGCGACCTCACGCGTCTCGTGCGACGCACTGGTCAGGACACCGGACCCCGCAAGGGTACGACGAATCGTCCTCGCCGCCTACTCACTCCCTGGCGGGATCACCCACCGGGTACGGGCGGTCACTGGTCGCGGAACCGGACGATCTTCACGAACTCGTCGACGTCCAGGGAGGCCCCGCCGACCAGGGCGCCGTCGATGTCCGGCTTCGACATGATCTCGGCGACGTTCCCGGACTTCACGGACCCGCCGTATTGGATGCGGATCTTGTCGGCGACGTCCTGGGAGTACAGCTCGGCGAGCTTGCCGCGGATCGCCCCGCAGACCTCCTGGGCGTCGTCGGCGCCGCAGACCTGGCCGGTGCCGATGGCCCAGACCGGCTCGTAGGCGACGACGACCGTCTCGGCCTGCTCGGCCGGGACGTCCTTCAGGCCGCCCTCGACCTGGGCGAGGGTGTGCTCCACGTGGCGGCCGGCCTGGCGGACCTCGAGCTCCTCGCCCACGCACAGGATCGGCGTCAGCTCGTGCTTGAAGGCGGCCTTGACCTTGGCGTTGACGATCTCGTCGGTCTCGTCGTGGTACTGGCGGCGCTCGGAGTGGCCGACGGCCACGAAGGAGCACTTCAGCTTGGCCAGCATCGCGCCGGAGATCTCACCGGTGTAGGCGCCGGAGTCGTGCGCGGAGACGTCCTGGGCGCCGTACTTGACCTTGAGCTTGTCGCCGTCGACCAGCGTCTGCACGGAGCGCAGGTCCGTGAAGGGCGGCAGCACGGCGACCTCGACGGCCTCGTAGTCCTTCTCCGCCAGGGCGAAGGCGAGCTTCTGGACGTGGGCGATGGCCTCGAGGTGGTTGAGGTTCATCTTCCAGTTGCCCGCCATCAGCGGCGTACGGGTGGTCATCGGGTCAGTCCTCCAGTGCGGCGAGGCCGGGGAGCGTCTTGCCCTCGAGGTACTCGAGGGAGGCGCCGCCGCCGGTCGAGATGTGGCCGAAAGCGTTCTCGTCGAAGCCAAGCGTACGGACCGCCGCGGCGGAGTCCCCGCCGCCCACCACGGTGAAGCCCTTGGACTCGGTCAGCGCCCGGGCGACGGCACGGGTGCCCTGGGCGAAGTCGGGGTGCTCGAAGACGCCCATGGGACCGTTCCAGAAGACGGTCGCGGCGTCGGCCAGCTTCTCGGCGTAGAGCTCGCCGCTGCGCGGGCCGATGTCCATGCCCGCCTGGTCGGCCGGCATGGCGTCGGCGGCGACGGTGTCCGGGTCGGCGGGGGCCTTCGTCCTCAGGTCCGGGAACTGCGGCGTGACGAGCGCGTCGACCGGCAGCACGATCTCCACGCCGCTCTTCTCGGCGCGCTCCATGTACTCGGTGACCGTGGCGAGCTGGTCCTCCTGCAGGAGGGAGGTGCCGACCTCGTAACCCTTGGCCTTGAGGAAGGTGAACGCCATGCCGCCGCCGATCAGGATGCGGTCGGCCTTGCCGAGCAGCCGGTCGATCACGGCGAGCTTGTCGGAGACCTTGGCGCCGCCGAGGACCACCGCGTAGGGGCGGGCGACCTCGTCGGTGAGCTTCTTGAGGACGTCGACCTCGGCGGCGATCAGGTAGCCGGCGTAGTGCGGCAGGCGGGCCGGAAGGTCGTACACCGACGCGTGCTTGCGGTGCACCGCGCCGAAGCCGTCGCCGACGTAGACGTCCGCGAGGGCGGCGAGCTCGTCGGCGAACGCGCCGCGCCCGGCGTCGTCCTTGGAGGTCTCGCCCGCGTTGAACCGCAGGTTCTCGATCACGGCGACCTGGCCGGACCGGAGTCCTCCGACGGTCTCCTGGGCGGCGGGGCCGACGGTGTCCTCGGCGAAGGCCACCGGGGCGTCCAGCAGCTCACCGAGCCGCTCGGCGGCGGGTCGCAGGGTGAAGGCGGGGTCCGGCGCGCCCTTGGGCCGGCCCAGGTGCGAGGCGACGACCACCTTGGCGCCGGCCCCGGCGAGCGCCTTCACGGTCGGCAGGACGGCCCGGATGCGGCCGTCGTCGGTGATCCGGCCTTCCGCGAGCGGCACGTTGAGGTCGGCGCGGACGAACACGCGCCTGCCGTCCACTCCCTCGGCGAGCAGTTCGTCGATCGTCTTCATTCAGGGACTCCTCGGAGACTGAGCTGACTCGGCTGAGCTTATTCAGACATGGAGCAGGGCCCGGACGGCGCCTCGCTGCGCCGCCCAAGCCCTGCTCCCACGTCGGTGGATCTGTACGTTACGGCTCGAGGCTCAGAGCTGGTTGCCGACGAAGACCGTCAGGTCGACGAGGCGGTGGGAGTAGCCCCACTCGTTGTCGTACCAACCGATCACCTTCACCGACTTGCCCTCCTGAACCATGGTCAGGGAGGAGTCGAAGGTGCAGGAGGCCGGCTGGGAGACGATGTCGGAGGAGACGATCGGGTCCTCGGTGAAGACCAGGATGCCCTTCAGGGGACCCTCGGCGGCCTTCTGGAAGACCGCGTTGACCTCTTCCTTGGTGGTCTCGCGGGAGAGCTCCACGACCAGGTCGGTGACCGAGCCGGTGGGAACCGGGACGCGCATGGCCATGCCGTCCAGCTTGCCCTTGAGCTGCGGGAGGACCAGGGCGGTCGCCTTCGCCGCGCCCGTGGTCGTCGGGATGATGTTGACCGCCGCGGCCCGGGCCCGGCGCAGGTCCGAGTGCGGGAAGTCCAGGATGCGCTGGTCGTTGGTGTACGCGTGCACCGTCGTCATCAGGCCCTTGACGATGCCGAAGTTCTCGTCGAGGACCTTCGCCATCGGCGCCACGCAGTTGGTGGTGCAGGAGGCGTTGGAGATGACGTGGTGGTTCTCCGGGTCGTACTGGTTCTCGTTGACGCCCATCACCACGGTGAGGTCCTCGCCCTTGGCGGGGGCGGAGATCAGCACCTTCTTGGCGCCGCCGGCCAGGTGCTGGGCGGCGGCCTCGCGCTTGGTGAAGATGCCGGTCGACTCGATGACGATGTCGACGCCGAGCTCGCCCCAGGGGATGTCCGCCGGGTTGCGCTCGGACAGGACCTTGACGGTCTTCCCGCCGACCGTGATCGAGTCCTCGGTGTGGGTGACCTCCTCGGCCAGGCGGCCGAGGACGGTGTCGTACTTCAGCAGGTGTGCGGTGGTCGCGGTGTCACCAAGGTCGTTGACAGCCACGACTTCGACATCCGCACCCTGGTCGAGCAGAGCCCGGAAGTAGTTGCGACCGATGCGGCCGAAGCCGTTGATGCCTACGCGGATCGTCACGAACCCATCTCCTTGTTGGTGCGCCGGTACGGCAAAGCCGCCGCCCGGCGAGCTGCATGAGTTGTCCCCGACCGCCTCCGACCCTACCGCTCGCAGGGCCCGGAAGTGACATTGAGATGGCCCATACCCGGCGGGCCCCGGCTTACCCGTCGGTAGTCGGACGGATCACGCTCTTTCGTGCACCCGGTCGCACAAATGTCGAAGGGAGCGCGGCATGTCTCCGCGCTCCCCATCGGCCTTTTGAACGAACGTCAGCCAGCCAGGTTGTCCGCAAGTTCCTCGGTCAGACCCGCTTCGGTACCAGGGATTCCGAGGTCGGCCGCCCGCTTGTCCGCCATGGCGAGCAGGCGGCGGATGCGGCCGGCCACCGCGTCCTTGGTGAGCGGCGGATCGGCGAGCGCTCCCAGTTCCTCCAGGGAGGCCTGCTTGTGCTCCATGCGCAGCCGTCCGGCCGCCGCGAGGTGCTCGGGCACCTCCTCGCCCAGGATCTCCAGCGCGCGCTGCACACGGGCCCCCGCCGCCACCGCGGCGCGGGCCGAACGGCGCAGGTTGGCGTCGTCGAAGTTGGCCAGCCGGTTGGCGGTGGCGCGGACCTCGCGGCGCATCCGCCGCTCCTCCCACGCGAGCACCGAGTCGTGCGCGCCGAGCCGCGTCAACAGCGCGCCGATCGCATCACCGTCACGGACGACCACCCGGTCGACGCCGCGCACCTCGCGGGCCTTCGCCGCGATGGACAGCCGCCGGGCCGCGCCGACCAGGGCGAGCGCCGCCTCGGGGCCGGGGCAGGTGACCTCCAGCGAGGAGGAGCGCCCGGGCTCGGTCAGCGAGCCGTGCGCCAGGAACGCCCCGCGCCAGGCGGCCTCGGCGTCGCAGGTGGCGCCGGAGACGACCTGCGGGGGCAGCCCGCGGATCGGGCGGCCGCGGCCGTCGACCAGCCCGGTCTGCCGGGCGAGCTGGTCACCGCCCGCGACGACCCGCACCACGAACCGGGAACCCCGGCGCAGACCGCCGGGCGCCATGACGATCAGCTCGGAGCTGTGACCGAAGATCTCCAGGATGTCCCGCTTGAGGCGCCGGGCCGCGTTGGCGGTGTCCAGCTCGGCCTCGATCACGATCCGGCCGCTCACCAGGTGGAGGCCGCCGGCGAACCGGAGCAGGGCGGAGACCTCCGCCTTTCTGCAGCAGGTCCGGGTGACGGGAAGCCGTGAGATCTCGTCCTTCACAGCCGACGTCATCGCCATGGGCCGATCCTTCCATGCATCCGAAAAATACGGTCGTACGCGGCCGCCAGCAGCTCCGGGTCGTGCCGGGGGGTTCCGTCGGTCCGGGCCACGGGGGCCAGCTCGACCGCCGCGCCGACCCGCTTGGCGGCCGCGGCGAGCGCTTCGCGGTCGGGTACGGCGGCCTCGTCGGCCAGCACCACGTCCAAGGCGAGTTTAGGGGCGTGTCGTGCCAAAACCTCCACATGACGCTGCGGGGAGAACCCCTCGGTTTCTCCGGGCTGCGGCGCGAGGTTCAGCGAGAGCACCCGGCGCGCACGGGTCCGCGTGAGCGCCTCGAGCAGTTCGGGCACCAGCAGGTGCGGGATCACCGAGGAGAACCAGCTCCCCGGTCCGAGCACCACCCAGTCGGCGTCCAGCACCGCCTCCACGGCCTCCGGGACGGCCGGCGGGTCGTGCGGCACCAGGTGGACGGACTGCACCTCGCCCGGGGTCAGCGCCACCGTGGCCTGGCCCCGGACGGTGTCCACGTCCTCCGGGCGCGTCGGGTCGTGGCCCTTCACCAGCGCCTGGAGCTCCAGCGGCACCGCGGACATGGGCAGCACCCGGCCGTTCGCGCCGAGCAGCCGGCCCACCAGGTCCAGCGCCTGGACGTGGTCGCCCAGCTGTTCCCAGAGGGCCACGATCAGCAGGTTGCCGACGGCGTGGCCGTGCAGGTCGCCCTCGGTCTGGAAGCGGTGCTGGATGACCCGGGCCCAGGTCTGGCCCCAGTCGTCGTCGCCGCACAGCGCGGCCAGCGCCTTGCGCAGGTCACCGGGGGGCAGCACCCCCAGTTCCTGGCGCAGGCGGCCGCTGGAGCCGCCGTCGTCGGCGACGGTGACCACGGCGGTCAGGTCGCCGGTGATCCGGCGCAGCGCCGCCAGCGAGGCGGACAGGCCCATGCCGCCGCCCAGGGCGACGACCTTGGGCTGTGCGCCGCGGCGGCGCGGCCGGGCTCCGCGGGTCTCCGCGGCGGCGCGCGCGGCCGTCCGGGCCTCCCCGCGGAAGGCGGGGACCGCGCTGCGCCGCAGGCCGGTGAGCCGCGGGGTGTGGCGTCTCATTCGCGTCCCATGTCCCGGTGGACGACCACCGTCTCGACCCCGTCCGCGGCCAGGCGCTTGGCGAGCTTCTCGGACATGGCGACGGAGCGGTGCTTGCCGCCGGTGCAGCCGACGGCCACGGTCACGTAGCGCTTGCCCTCGCGGCGGTAGCCGGCCGCGATCATGTGCAGCAGCTCGGTGTACCGGTCGAGGAACTCCTTGGCGCCGGGCTGGGAGAAGACGTAGGAGGACACCTCCTCGTTGAGGCCGGTGTACGGGCGCAGCTCGGGGACCCAGTGCGGGTTGGGCAGAAAGCGCATGTCCACGACGAGGTCGGCGTCGACGGGCAGGCCGTACTTGAAGCCGAACGACATCACGGTGGCCCGCAGCTCGGGCTCCTCCTCGCCGGCGAACTGGGCGTCCATCTTGGCGCGCAGCTGGTGCACGTTGAGGCCGGAGGTGTCGATCACCAGGTCGGCGTCGCCGCGCAGCTCGCGCAGGAGTTCGCGCTCGGCGGCGATGCCGTCGACGATGCGGCCGTCGCCCTGCAGCGGGTGCGGGCGGCGCACCGACTCGAAGCGGCGCACCAGGGCGTCGTCGGAGGACTCCAGGAAGACGAACCGCCTCCTGACCTGGCGGGCGTCCAGCTCGGTGAGGGACTCGCGGAGGTTGTCGAAGAAGCGGCGGCCGCGGACGTCGACGACCACGGCGATCCGCGCGACGTTGCCCTGGCTGCGGGCGCCGAGCTCCACCATGGTGGGGATGAGGGCGGGCGGCAGGTTGTCCACGACGAACCAGCCGAGGTCCTCCAGGCACTTGGCCGCGGTGGAACGGCCGGCCCCGGACATGCCGGAGATGATCACCAGCTCCGGGGTGGCCGTGTCGGCCGCCTGGGGAGTGTCCGTGCCCGTCGTCACCTGTTCCGCTCCGTCGTCCGTCCGGGCCGTCTGCCCCGGCTGCTGCTGTGTCATGCGTGCTGCCCCCGTCTCTCGTCCTTGCCGTCCGGCGACCGCTCCCGGTCTCCGTCGCGCGCCTTCCCGTCCGCTTCCCCGCCCACGCCCTCGCCGCCGGGGCGGGCCGCCGGGTCCGCCGGAGCGGGCCGCGGCGGTTCCCCGCCCCCGGCCGTCCGCGGCCGCGGCCCGGGCTC
>NZ_LWCC02000005.1:3707452-3719433 GCF_001642695.1 Streptomyces chilikensis | reverse complement strand
CGCGGTCGGCCGTGCCGCCGGGGTGGCGCTCCGCGGTCCGCTCCGGCGGTTCCGGGCCCGCCTCCGGCGCGACCGGTCCGGGCTCCGGCGCCGGCGACGCGGTCGCCCCGGTCCCGGGGCGGGGCTCCGGCGGTACGACCGGGCCGGGCTCCGGCCGGGGCGCGGGCGGCTCGTCGTCGAGGATCTCACCGGTGGCCGTGTTGACGGCCGGTCCGGCGGGCGCGGCGGCGGCCAGGGCGGCGGCCACCGTCTCGGCCGTCTTCCGGCCTATCCCGGGAACCTCCTGGATCTGCTCGACCGTCGCCGCCCGCAGCCGCTTCACCGAGCCGAAGTGCTTGAGCAGCGCCTGCTTGCGCGTCTCCCCCAGCCCCGCCACCGCGTCCAGCGGCCCGGACCGCAGCCGCTTGGCCCGCTTGCCGCGCTGATAGGTGATGGCGAACCGGTGCGCCTCGTCCCGCACCCGCTGGAGCAGGTACAGGCCCTCGCTGGTGCGCGGGAGGACCAGCGGGTCCTCCTCGTCGGGGAGCCAGACCTCCTCCAGCCGCTTGGCCAGTCCGCAGACGGCCACGTCGTCGATGCCCAGCTCGTCCAGCGCCCGCCGCGCCGCGGCGACCTGCGGGCGCCCGCCGTCGACCACCACCAGCTGCGGCGGGTAGGCGAAGCGGCGCGGCCGCCCGTCCTCCTCGACCGCGGAGGCCGTCACCTCGCCGCCGACCGCGCCGTCGGCCCACTCGCCGGTGCGTTCCTTCTCCGCCAGGTAGCGCCGGAACCGCCGGAAGATCACCTCGTGCATGGAGCGGACGTCGTCCTGCCCCTCGAAGCCCTTGATCTCGAAGCGCCGGTACTCGCTCTTGCGCTGGAGGCCGTCCTCGAAGACGACCATGGACGCGACCACGTCCTCGCCCTGGAGGTGGGAGATGTCGTAGCACTCGATCCGCAGCGGCGCGCTGTCCAGGCCGAGCGCCTCGGCGATCTCCTCCAGGGCCCGGGAGCGGGTGGTCAGGTCGGAGGCGCGCTTGGTCTTGTGCAACGTCAGCGCCTGGCGGGCGTTCTGGGTGACCGTCTCCATCAGCGCCTTCTTGTCGCCCCGCTGCGGCACCCGCAGCGAGACCTGGGCGCCCCGGCGCCCGGTCAGCCAGTCCTGCACGGGCTCCACCGGCTCGGGCAGGGCGGTGACCAGCACCTCCCGGGGCACCGCGTCCCCCGCCTCCTCGCCGTAGAGCTGCTGCAGGGCGTGTTCGACGAGGCCGCCGGTGGTGACGGCCTCCACCTTGTCGGTGGCCCAGCCGCGCTGGCCGCGGATCCGGCCGCCCCGGACGTGGAAGATCTGGACGGCGGCCTCCAGCTCGTCCTCGACGACGGCCACCAGGTCGGCGTCGGTGGCGTCGGCGAGCACCACCGCGTTCTTCTCCATGGCCTTGCGCAGCGCGCCGATGTCGTCGCGCAGCCGGGCGGCCCGCTCGTACTCCATGTCCTCGGCGGCGGCCGTCATCTGCTGTTCGAGGCGGCGCAGGTACGTGCCGGTGCGGCCGGCCATGAACTCGCAGAACTCCTCGGCGAGGTCCTGGTGGTCCTCGGCGGAGATCCGGCCGACGCAGGGGGCGGAGCACTTGTCGATGTAGCCGAGCAGGCAGGGCCGTCCGGTGCGGGCCGCGTTCCTGAAGACGCCGGCCGAGCAGGTGCGCACCGGGAAGACCCGCAGCATCAGGTCGACGGTGTCGCGGATCGCCCAGGCGTGGCCGTAGGGGCCGAAGTAACGGACGCCCTTCTTCTTGTGTCCGCGCATCACCTGGACGCGGGGGAACTCCTCGTTCATCGTCACCGCGAGGTACGGGTAGCTCTTGTCGTCGCGGTACTTGACGTTGAAGCGGGGGTCGAACTCCTTGATCCAGGTGTACTCCAGCTGGAGCGCCTCGACCTCGGTGGAGACCACCGTCCACTCCACCGACGCGGCCGTGGTCACCATGGACCGCGTCCGGGGGTGGAGGCCGGAGAGGTCCTGGAAGTAGCTGGCCAGCCGCTGGCGCAGGCTCTTCGCCTTGCCGACGTAGATCACCCGGCGGTGCTCGTCGCGGAAGCGGTACACCCCGGGGGTGTCCGGGATCTCCCCCGGCCGGGGGCGGTAGCTGGAGGGGTCGGCCATGCTCCCAACCCTACTGGGGGGGTCTGTCAGGTGGCCTTGCTCGTGACGATCTTGCCGTTCTCGACCTCGACGGGTACCTCGGTGAGCGGAACCGTCGCCGGAGGGTTGAGCACCTGACCGTTCTCCACGTCGAACCGGCTGCCGTGGCAGGCGCAGGTGATGGTGGTGCCGTCGAGCTTGGTCATCGCGCAGCCGGCGTGGGTGCAGACGGTGCTCCACGCCTTGAGCGCGCCGTCCTCGGTCCGGCTGACCACGACCTTCTGCCGGGCGAACACCTTGGAGCCGCCCGCCGGGACGTCGCTCTCGGCGCCGAGTTCGGTGCCGGGCCCGGGCACCCCGGAGGGGGAGGAGTCGCGGTTCTCCTCCGCCCCGGCGCAGCCCGCGAGGGCGAGGCCCGCGACGGGCGTCAGTGCGGCGCCCCGGAGGACGGTACGGCGGCGGAGGTCGTCACTGCCGGACATGGCGCAGCTCCCCTGATCGGCGTGGAGTCGGGACGGGCCCGACGATACCGGGGGTCCCGTGGTGTGCGAGCGTGGGCCCGTCCCTACCGTGTCCCGCGTTGAAGGAGCCGTCCGTGATCGTCGTCGCCGGTGAGGCCCTGATCGACCTGGTGCCCCACGAGCCGGGTCCGCTCGCCCCCCTGCGGCCGGTGCCCGGCGGGGGGCCGTACAACACCGCCGTGGCCCTGGGGCGGCTGGGCGCCGAGGCGGCGTTCTGCTCGCGGATCTCCTCGGACGGGTACGGCGAGGCGCTGCTGGACGGGCTGCGCGAGGCGGGGGTGGACACCGGTCCGGTGCAGCGCGGCCCGGAGCCGACCACGCTGGCCCTGGCCCGGCTGGACGAGGACGGCTCCGCCTCGTACGCGTTCTACGTGGAGGGGACCGCGGACCGCCTGTTCCGGGCGCCGGGGCGGCTGCCGGAGGGGACCCGGGCGGTCTCCTTCGGCACCTGCTCGCTGGTGCTGGAGCCGGGGGCGACGGCGTACGAGGAGTTGCTGCGGGCCTCGGCCGCGCGGGGGCTGTTCACGGTGCTGGACCCGAACGTCCGCGCCGGGCTGATCCCCTCCCCCGGCGCCTACCGGGACCGGTTCCGGTCCTGGCTCCCCTCGGTGACGCTGCTGAAGCTGTCCGAGGAGGACGCCCGCTGGCTGGGCGGCACGCCGCGGGAGTGGGCGGCGGCCGGGCCGGGGGCGGTGGTCCTCACCCGTGGCGGGGCGGGTCTGACGGTGGTCACCCGGGCGGGCCTGGAGGTCTCGGTGCCCGCGCCGCGGGTCGTGGTGGCCGACACCATCGGCGCGGGCGACACCGTGACGGCGGCGCTGCTGCACGGGCTGGTGCTCCGGGACGCGCTGACGCCGGCGGGGCTCGCCGCCCTCGACGCGGACGGCTGGCGGTCCCTGCTCGGACTGGCGGCCCGGGCGGCGGCGCTCACCTGCACGCGGCCGGGCGCGCAGCCGCCGTCGGCCGCCGAGCTGGACCTCTAGGGAGAGGCGGGCCGGTCCGCGGGGAGGGCCGCTCGCGGACGGAGCCGCGTCCCCCGCCCCGGAGGGGGCGGGGGACGCGGCGCGGGGCGTCAGGCCTTGCGGGACGCCGCCCGCTTGCGCGGCTTCGCGGCCGGCGTGGCGTCACTGACCCGGTCGCCGAGGATCTCCCGGAGGAACTTGCCGGTGTGGCTGGCCGGCACCGCGGCCACCTCCTCGGGCGTGCCCTCGGCGACCACCGTGCCGCCACCGGCGCCGCCCTCGGGCCCCATGTCGACGACCCAGTCGGCCGTCTTGATCACATCGAGGTTGTGCTCGATGACGATCACCGTGTTGCCCTTGTCCACCAGGCCGGAGAGCACCTTCAGCAGCTTGCTGATGTCCTCGAAGTGCAGACCGGTGGTCGGCTCGTCGAGCACGTACACGGTGCGTCCGTTGGACCGGCGCTGCAGCTCGGTGGCGAGCTTGACGCGCTGCGCCTCGCCGCCGGAGAGCGTGGTCGCCGACTGGCCGAGGCGGACGTAGCCGAGGCCGACCTCGTTGAGCGTGCGCAGGTGACGGGAGATCCCGGGGATCGCCTCGAAGAAGTCCAGCGCCTCCTCGATCGGCATGTTGAGGACCTCGGCGATGTTCTTCCCCTTGTAGTGCACCTCGAGGGTCTCCCGGTTGTACCGGGCCCCGTGGCACACCTCGCACGGGACGTACACGTCCGGGAGGAAGTTCATCTCGATCTTGATGGTGCCGTCGCCGGAGCAGTTCTCGCAACGGCCGCCCTTGACGTTGAAGGAGAAGCGGCCGGGCAGGTAGCCGCGGACCTTCGCCTCGGTGGTCTCGGCGAACAGCTTGCGGATGTGGTCGAAGACGCCGGTGTAGGTCGCCGGGTTGGACCGCGGGGTGCGGCCGATGGGCGACTGGTCGACGTGCACGACCTTGTCGAGCAGGTCGTCGCCCTCGACCCGGGTGTGACGGCCCGGCACCCGGCGGGCGCCGTTCAGCTCGCGCGCCAGGTGGGTGTAGAGGATGTCGTTGACCAACGTCGACTTGCCGGATCCGGAGACGCCGGTGACGGCGGTGAGGACTCCGAGCGGGAAGGAGACGTCGACGTCCTTGAGGTTGTTCTCCCGCGCCCCGCGGACGGTCAGCTGCCGCGCCGGGTCGAGCGGCCGCCGCGCGTCCGGCACCGGGATGGACTTCTTCCCGGAGAGGTACAGCCCGGTCTCCGACTTGGCGTTGGCCAGCAGTTCCTCGAGCGAGCCGCTGTGCACCACGGAGCCGCCGTGCTCGCCGGCGCCGGGGCCGACGTCGACGATCCAGTCGGCCGCCTTCATGGTGTCCTCGTCGTGCTCCACGACGATCAGGGTGTTGCCCATGTCGCGCAGCCGGACCAGGGTCTCGATCAGGCGGTGGTTGTCCCGCTGGTGGAGGCCGATGGACGGCTCGTCGAGCACGTAGAGCACGCCGACCAGACCGGAACCGATCTGGGTGGCCAGGCGGATGCGCTGGGCCTCGCCGCCGGAGAGCGTCCCGGCGGCGCGGTTGAGCGAGAGGTAGTCCAGGCCGACGTCGACCAGGAAGCGGAGCCGCTCGTTGACCTCCTTGAGGACGCGCTCGGCGATCTTCTTCTCGCGGCCGGTCAGCTGGAGCCGGGCCAGGAAGTCGGCGCACTCGCTGATGGACAGGGAGGAGATCTCGGCGATCGACTTCCCGTGCACCGTGACCGCCAGGACGATCGGCTTCAGGCGGGTGCCCTCGCAGGTGGGGCAGGGCACCTCGCGCATGTAGCCCTCGAAGCGCTCCCGGCTGTTGTCCGTCTCGGCGTCCTCGTGGCGGCGCTTGACGAACGGGACGGCGCCCTCGAAGGGCGTGGTGTACCGGCGTTCACGGCCGTACCGGTTGCGGTAGCGGACGTCGATCTGGGTCTTGTGGCCGTACAGCAGCGCCTTCCTGGCGCGGGCGGGCAGGCCGGCGAAGGGGATGTCGGTGCGGAAGCCCAGCGCGTCGGCGAGCGCGTCGACGAGGCGGCCGAAGTACTCCTTGGCGTGCCCGGCGGACCACGGGTGGATGGCGCCCTCCTCGAGCGTCTTCTCCGGGTCCGGGACGATCAGCTCGGGGTCGACCTCCATGCGCGTGCCGATGCCGGAGCAGTCGGGGCAGGCGCCGAAGGGCGAGTTGAAGGAGAAGGAGCGCGGCTCCAGCTCCTCGAAGGAGAGGTCGTCGTACGGGCAGTACAGGTGCTCCGAGAACATGCGCTCGCGCTCGGGGTCGTCGGCCGGGAGGTCGACGAAGTCCAGCACGACCATGCCGCCGGAGAGGCCGAGCGCGGTCTCCACGGAGTCCGTGAGGCGGCGCTTGGCGGAGCCCTTCACCGTGAGGCGGTCCACGACCACCTCGATGGTGTGCTTCTCCTGCTTCTTCAGCTGGGGCGGGTCGGAGAGCTGGACCGTCGCGCCGTCCACCCGGGCGCGGCTGTAGCCCTTGGTCTGCAGGTCGGCGAAGAGGTCGACGAACTCCCCCTTGCGCTCGCGCACCAGCGGGGAGAGCACCTGGAACCGGCTGCCCTCCGGCAGTTCGAGGACCCTGTCCACGATGGCCTGCGGCGACTGGCGGGAGATCGGGCGCCCGCACTCGGGACAGTGCGGCTTGCCGATCCGCGCGAACAGCAGGCGGAGGTAGTCGTACACCTCGGTGATGGTGCCGACCGTCGAGCGCGGGTTGCGCGAGGTCGACTTCTGGTCGATGGAGACCGCCGGGGAGAGGCCCTCGATGAAGTCCACGTCCGGCTTGTCCATCTGGCCGAGGAACTGCCGGGCGTACGAGGAGAGCGACTCCACGTAGCGGCGCTGGCCCTCGGCGAAGATCGTGTCGAAGGCGAGGGACGACTTGCCCGAACCCGACAGACCCGAGAAGACGATGAGCGAGTCACGCGGCAGGTCGAGCGAGACGTTCTTCAGGTTGTGCTCGCGCGCGCCACGGACGATGAGACGGTCGGCCACGCCGTTCCGCACCTTTCTTGGGGGGAGATGACAGGGGCGGGGCCCCCGTCCTTCTCAGCGTAGGGGGAGCCTCTGACAACACCGGTGGCTTCACCGGTTTCCGCCCTTTAAAACAATTCGGGCGCTTCCGGGCTTCCCGGTGTGGGCCACCGAGCTTATAGCACGCGCATTCGATTTAAGGGCGCCGTCCTTCCCCTTCACCCGAAGGTGTGAAGCCGCCCCTCGCCGCGGGAGCCGCGCGGGGTCGCACGCGGGGGACCGGGCCCGGCGGCGCCGGCGGCACGCGCGGGCCGGACCCGTGGGGCCGGACCGCTATAGGCTGCGGACATGACGTACACCGGAGCGGTGAAGGTCGGCGGCCCGGCCGATGTGCACGAGCTGCAGGACCTGATGATCACGAAGATCGCGGTCGGCCCGATGGCGAACAACGCGTACCTGCTGCGCTGCCGGGCCACGGACGAGCAGCTGCTGATCGACGCGGCGAACGACGCCCCCGCCCTGCTCGGCTCCATCGGCGACGACTCGATCGCCTCGGTCGTCACCACCCACCGGCACGCCGACCACTGGCAGGCGCTCGCCGAGGTGGTGGCCGCCACCGGCGCCCGCACCCACGCCGGCCGGGAGGACGCCGAGGGCATCCCCGTCCCGACCGACGTGCTGGTCGACGACGGCGACGTGATCAGGGTGGGCCGCGTCGAGCTCACCGCCCGCCACCTGGTGGGCCACACCCCCGGCTCCATCGCCCTGGTCTACGACGACCCGCACGGGCACCCGCACGTGTTCACCGGCGACTGCCTCTTCCCGGGCGGCGTGGGCAACACGCGGAAGGACCCGCAGGCCTTCGCCCGCCTGATCCACGACGTGGAGACCAAGCTGTTCGACGTCCTGCCGGACGAGACCTGGGTCTATCCGGGCCACGGCGACGACACCACCCTGGGCGCCGAGCGCCCGCACCTCCCGGAGTGGCACGCGCGCGGCTGGTGAGGGCCACCGGGCGTCGCGCGTCAGGCCCTTGCGACGCCCTCCCCCGCCAGCGCGGCGACGCGCTCCACCGCGAAGACGTATCCCTGGAGTCCGCAGCCGGCGATCACGCCGTCCGCGCGCAGCGAGACGTAGGAGTGGTGCCGGAACTCCTCGCGGCGGTGGATGTTGGAGATGTGGACCTCCACCACGGGCAGCCCGTCGCAGGTGTTGAGGGCGTCCAGCAGGGCCACCGAGGTGTGCGAGTAGGCGGCGGGGTTGATCACGATGCCGCAGTGGCGGAGCCGGGCCTCGTGGATCCAGTCGACCAGTTCGCCCTCGTGGTTGGACTGCCGCAGGTCGACGGTCCCGCCGTGGGCGGCCGCCGCCCCGGCGCACATCGCCTCCACGTCGGCGAGGGTGCCGGTGCCGTACACGTCCACCTGCCGCTGCCCGAGCAGGTTCAGGTTGGGCCCGTTGAGGATCATGATCGGGGCTTCGGCGAGCGTGCGGGGCATGGGAGGACCTCCGGTGCGGTGATCTGGTGCGATCGGCTCCGACGGGTCTATCACGGCGCGCTCAGGGGATGACGGACAGTTCCAGGTAGGCGGCGAGGATGGCCAGGTGCAGGCCCGCCTGGAGCGGCGTGGCCCGGCCCGGGACGATGGTCAGGGTGCCGACCAGGACGGTCAGCGCGAGCAGCACCATGTGGGTGGGGGCCAGCCCCAGCACCAGCGGTCCGCTCAGCCAGATCGACGCCACCGCGACGGCCGGGATGGTCAGGCCGATGCTGGCCATGGCGGAGCCGATGGCCAGGTTGAGGCTGGTCTGCACCCGGTCCCGGCGGGCGGCCTGCACCGCGGCGATGGTCTCCGGCAGGAGCACCGTCAGGGCGATGACCACGCCGACGACCGCGTGCGGCATCCCGGCGGCCGCCACACCGCTCTCGATGGCGGGCGAGACGCCCTTGGCCAGACCGACCACGCCGACCAGGGCGAGGAGGAGCAGGCCCACGCTGGTCATGGCCGTCCGGTTGGACGGCACGTCGGCGTGGTCCTCCTCGGCGAGGACACCGCCCTCCCGGGCGACGGGCAGGAAGTAGTCGCGGTGGCGCCGCGTCTGGGTGGCGACGTAGAGGCCGTAGAGAACGAGCGCCGCCACCGCGGCGAAGACCAGCTGCGCGCCGCTGAACTCGGGGCCGGGGGCGCTGGAGGTGAAGTTCGGCAGCACCAGGCTGAGCGTGGCCAGGGTGGCCACCGTGGCCAGGGCGGCGCCGGTGCCCTCGGAGTTGAAGATGGCGGTGCGGTGCCGCAGCGAGGCGACCAGCAGGGAGATGCCGACGATGCCGTTGAGGGTGATCATCGCGGCGGCGAAGACGGTGTCCCGGGCGAGGGTGGCGCTCTGCTCGCCTCCTCCCGCCATCAGCATGACGATCAGCCCCACCTCGATGACGGTGACCGCCACGGCGAGTATCAGCGAGCCGAACGGCTCTCCCACCCGGTGGGCGATCACCTCGGCGTGGTGCACCGCTGCGAGGACCGCGCCGGCCATGGCCAGGGTCATCAGCACCACCGCCACCGGCGGCACGGAACGCCCCCAGGTGAGGATCAGCACGACCGCCGCGACGGCCGGTGCCGCGACCGCCCATGCCGACCGCGAGGGCCGCTTCCGGGCAGACAGGTCCTTCATGCGCAGATCCTCTCAATCGACTACCGTGCGTGCACGGCGAACCGGCGGTCCCGGCCGACGGGATCCTCGTCGGCCGGGACCACCACGCGGGCGCCGGCTGTCTAGGCCTCGGCCCCGGCCTGCGCCTCGGCCTTCGCCTTCCTGCGGTTGGCCATCAGGCTGGTGATCGTGGTGACGACCAGGACGGTGCAGATCACGCCGAGGGAGAAGGGGATGGATATCTCCGGGACGTGCACCCCGGACTCGTGCAGCGCGTGCAGCACCAGCTTCACGCCGATGAAGCCGAGGATCACCGACAGCCCGTACGACAGGTGGACCAGCTTCTCGAGCAGTCCGCCGATCAGGAAGTACAGCTGGCGCAGGCCCATCAGGGCGAAGGCGTTGGCGGTGAAGACGATGTACGGGTCCTGGGTCAGGCCGAAGATCGCGGGGATCGAGTCCAGCGCGAACAGCACGTCCGTGGTGCCGATGGCCAGGATGACGACCATCATCGGCGTCATCACCCGCTTGCCGTTCTGACGGATCCACAGCTTGGTGCCGTGGTAGCGGTCGGCGACGCCGAAGCGGCGCTCGGCCGCCTTGAGGAGACGGTTCTCCTCGAACTCCTCCTCGTCGTTCCCGGACCTGGCCTCCTGGATGAGCTTCCAGGCGGTGTAGATCAGGAACGCGCCGAAGATGTAGAACACCCACGAGAAGCTGCTGATGATCGCCGCGCCCGCCGCGATGAACACGGCCCGCAGCACCAGGGCGATCAGCACGCCGATCAGCAGCACCCGCTGCTGGAACTGCGACGGCACCGCGAACTTCGCCATGATCAGGACGAAGACGAAGAGGTTGTCGACGCTCAGCGACTTCTCGGTGACGAAGCCCGCGAAGAACTCGCCGGCGGGCGCGCCGCCCGCGAAGAACAGCAGGCCGAGGCCGAAGAGACAGGCGAGGCCGATCCAGACGGCGGACCAGATGCCGGCCTCCTTGACCGACACGTCGTGCGGCTTGCGGCCGATGAAGAAGTCGGCGCCGATCAGGACGGCCAGGACGGCCACCGTGGCGACCCACAGGGTCAGGGAAACTTCCACCAATACCTCCGGTCACAGAGCGGAACCGGAGGTCTCTTCCACCCGGCGGCAGAGCCGCGGGCCGGCGCCCCGGGTCCGGGACTTCTGGCCCGAGCCGTATTGACGGGAACGCCGCAGCAGACAGGGAGTACTCCCCTCCGTCCGCTCGAAGGTACACCAATCGCCAAGGAAAGGTAAAGGGCGTCTTTACCTTTCCTTGGTCCGCGACCGGTCACGGAGGGTCACCGGCGACGGGCGGCGGCGACGCGGTCCAGCACCCCTTCCACGGTCCCGCCGTCGCGGGGCGGCAGGGAGGGCTCGTACGTCCAGGCGTGGCAGACCCACGGGTCGGCGAGGTGGTCCTCGGGCACCGGGGTCAGCCGCAGCAGCGAACGCCAGAGCGGGTCGAGCAGCGCGCCGAAACCGGCGGCGTCCTCCCGGTCGGCCACCAGCAGCAGGTGGACCCCGGCGCGCGGCCCCTCGTCCGCGAGGTAGCGCAGCGCGGTGACGGCGCGGTCGTCGAAGGCGTGCGGGAAGTCATGGACGATCAGCAGCCGCTGGGACAGGTCGGTGCCGGGCGGCAGCGACTCCGGGGCTCCGGCGCGCACGGCCATCTGCACCAGGTCCACGTGGCCGGCCAGGCGGGCCAGCAGGCCGGAGACGGCGCCGGGGCCGACGGCCGGGGGCCCGGTGAGCACGCCGCCGCGGGAGAGCGGGGCCAGGGACCGGGCGCCCGCCCCCGCGGCGTCGATCACCTCCACGGTGAAATCGCCGGGCGGATGGGCGGCCAGCAGCCGGGTGGCCAGGGCGACGGCCATGTCCAGGGCGAGGCGGCGCCGTTCCTCGGGGGTGACCAGGAGGCTGTCGGCGGAGCGGCCCCGGCCGCCGTCGATCCACAGGCCGCGTTCCAGCGGCAGGCGCAGCAGCAGGGGGATGCGCAGCGCGCCGCTCTCCGGGAGGCTCAGGTCGCCCAGGCGCACCGCGAGGGGCTGTTCCCCGGGGGCCCGGTAGGCGGACCACACGGGGCTCTCCCAGCGCGCGTACGCCGGGGGCAGCGCGGGTTCGACGACCTCCGACTCGGCCCGCAGCTGCGCGAGCTGCTGGTCGAGGACCTGCTGGGCGCGGGCGACCAGCTCCTCGCGGCGCGCCCGGGCCTCCCGGCGCGCGCGGTCCACCGTTCCGTCGGCCCGGGCGCGGTAGTCGCCGAGCACCCCGTCGAGTTCCTGGTCCATCCGGCCGTCGGCGAACTCCACCGCGCCGCGGTGGGCGGCGACGGCCCGGGCGAGGTCCTCGAACATGCCCCAGACCTGGTTGTACAGCCTCTCCTCCATGGACCATCCGGCGGCGTCCCCGGCGACCGGCGCGGCGGCCTCCGCCGGGCCGGCGGGCGGGGCCTCCCGGCGCCGCGGATGCCGGTAGTCGACCGGCTGTCCGGCCGGGGCGCCCGGGGGCGGCACGGCCGCCCCTCCCGAGGAGGTCCCCGCCGGAACGCCGGGGTCCGCGTGCCCGCTGCCCCCGGAGGCGCTCCCCGCCGCTCCCGCGGCGCGGTCACGGTGCCGGTGGCCGATGCCGCCGCCGGCCGTGCCGGCTCCCGGGGCGACCGGACCGGCGGACACCACGGCCGGGGCCCCGGAGCCGTCCGCGGGCGGACCGGGGGCCAC
>NZ_LWCC02000005.1:3678254-3707352 GCF_001642695.1 Streptomyces chilikensis | reverse complement strand
CGGAGGCCGCCGCCCCCGCGGGACCCGTGCGGGCCGCGGCCGGGCACGAGCCGGACGACCGGCGCGGCGGCCGCCCGCGCGCCGCGCAGCAGCCCGGCCAGCTCCAGGGCGCGCAGGACCAGCGCCAGCGAGAGCGGTGCGGATACGAGGACGGCGAGCACGGCCATGAGCCGGATCACCGAGGGGTCGGTCGGCATGGCCGGACCGTACAAGCGGTCGGGCGCACGGCGGCGGACGCCACGGCGAAGGACCGGCGAACATCGGATGACCACGGCGGACCGCACTCTTCCCAGGTCGGCGGCCGAACATCTGCGCTAGATTTTGCCTCTCCTTGACCGCTGATGACTCACCCCTGGAGCCGACCCCATGAACGACATCCTCGACGGCCTCGGCCGGGCCACCGCGTACGGCGCCCTGGGCGTGGTCCTGCTGATCCTCGGCATCTTCCTGATCGACGCGCTGACGCCCGGCAAGCTGGGACGGCAGATCTGGGAGCAGCGCAACCGCAACGCCGCCGTGCTGCTCAGTTCGGCGCTGCTGGGCATCGGCGGGATCGTCTTCACGTCGATCTGGACCACCTACGACGACTTCGGCAAGGGCCTGCTGTCGACGGCGGTCTTCGGCCTGCTGGGGCTGGTGATGATGGCGGTGGCCTTCCTCGTGGTGGACCTGGTCACGCCGGGCAAGCTGGGCGCCACCCTGGTGGATCCCGAGCCGCACCCCGCCGTGTGGGTGACCGCCTCCTGCAACCTGGCGGTGGCCGCGATCGTCTCCGCGTCCATCGCCTGAGCCCATCGCCTGAAGTCGGGGGCCGCGCCGTCCGGGGCCGCGCGTCCGCGGCCCGCGCCGTCCGGGGCGGGCCGCGGACGGCGGGACCTCCGAGCGGTTCCGCCGTGCGCGAAGGCTCCCCGCGCCGCCCGTGACGTTTCCCGCCGTTCACTTCCAGGGCTCTCACGACGCCTTTCGCACCGTGGCGGACATCCGTCACGTCCACCCCATTGACGCTGGGTCAGATGGTGCATGAGCATGACCGGCTACCGGGGTTGGGAGCGCTCCCACTCCGGTTGGGCACACCCGTGACCACCCGCACCGCGACCGAGGAGCCCCGGACGTGAAACGACGCAACACCACCTTGCTCGGTGTGACGGCCCTGTTGGCGGCCGCCCTCACCCTGCCCGCCGGTCCGGCGGGCGCCGACGAGGTCGAACTGATCAGGAACGGCACCTTCGACTCGTCCACCGATCCCTGGTGGAGCAGCGCCGGTGTCACCACCGCCGTCGAGGACGGCGAGCTGTGTGCCGCGATACCCGGCGGCACCGCCAACCGCTGGGACGCCATCGTCGGCCACAACGAGCTCACGCTGCAGGCGGGCCAGACCTACCGGCTCTCCTTCTCGGCCACCGGCACCCCCGCCGACCACGTGGTCCGGGCCGTCGTGGGCCTCGCCGTGGACCCGTACGACACCTACTTCGAGGTCAGTCCGCAGCTGAGCGTCTCCGGCAACGACTACACGTACACCTTCACCGCTCCGGCCGACACCACCCAGGGGCAGGTGGCCTTCCAGGCCGGCGGCAGCGCCGACGCCTGGCGGATGTGCCTGGACGACGTCTCCCTCGTCGGGGGCGTGCCGCCCGAGGAGTACGTGCCGGACACCGGGCCGCGGGTCCGCGTGAACCAGCTCGCCTACCTGCCCAAGGGGCCCAAGAACGCGACGCTGGTCACCGAGGCGGCCACCGCCCTGCCGTGGGAGCTGCGGAACGCCGACGGCACCGCCGTGGCCCGGGGCAGGACCGTGCCGCGCGGCACCGACGCCTCCTCCGGACAGAACGTCCACTCCCTCGACTTCGGCTCCTACCGCGGCACCGGCAAGGGATTCACGCTGGTCGCGGACGGCGAGACCAGCCGCCCCTTCGACATCTCCGCCGCGGCCTACGAACGGCTCCGGCAGGACTCGCTGAAGTTCTACTACACCCAGCGCAGCGGCCAGGAGATCCGCGACGACCTGCGTCCGGGCTACGGCCGCCCGGCGGGCCACGTCGGCGAGGCGCCCAACCAGGGCGACGCCGAGGTCCCCTGCCAGGAGGGCGTCTGCGACTACTCCCTGGACGTGACGGGCGGCTGGTACGACGCCGGCGACCACGGCAAGTACGTCGTCAACGGCGGCATCTCCACCTGGGAGCTGCTGCGCACCTACGAGCGCTCCCTGTACGCGCCGACCGGCAGCCCGGGCGCCCTGCGCGACGGCACCCTGCGGATACCCGAGTCCGGCAACAAGGTGCCGGACGTCCTCGACGAGGCGCGCTGGGAGCTGGAGTTCCTGCTGAAGATGCAGGTGCCCCACGGGCAGCCGCTGGCCGGCATGGCGCACCACAAGATCCACGACTCGGAGTGGACCGGGCTGCCGCTGATGCCGCACCTCGACCCGAAGAAGCGTGAGCTGCACCCGCCGACCACCACGGCGACCCTCAACCTGGCGGCCACCGCGGCGCAGGCCGCCCGCCTCTACAAGCCGTACGACCGGGCGTTCGCCAAGGAGGCCCTGGACGCCGCCCGCACCGCCTGGCGGGCCGCCCTCGCCCACCCGGACCTCCTGCCGGACCCCGACGACGGCATCGGCGGCGGCGCGTATCCGGACACCGACGCCTCCGACGAGTTCTACTGGGCGGCCGCACAGCTCTACCTGACCACGGGGGACGCCGAGTTCGCGCGGTTCATCCTCAAGTCCCCGGTCCACACGGCGGACATCTGGAACCCGCTCGGCTTCGACTGGCAGCGCACCGCGGCCGCCGGCCGGCTGGACCTGGCCACCGTGCCGAACCGGCTCCCCGGTCTGAAGTCCGTGCGCGCCTCCGTGGTCGAGGGCGCCGAGAAGTACCTGGCCACCCTGCGCGAGCACCCCTACGGCATGCCGTACGCCCCGAAGGACAACGTCTACGACTGGGGTTCCAACGCGCAGATCCTCAACAACGCCCATGTGATCGCCACCGCGTACGACCTGACCGGTGACCGCCGGTACCGGGACGGGGCGCTGCAGAGCCTGGACTACATCCTGGGCCGCAACGCGCTGAACATCTCGTACGTGACCGGTTACGGCGACGTCACCTCGGTGAACCAGCACAGCCGGTGGTACGCCCACCAGCTGGAGCCGAGCCTGCCCAACCCGCCGGCGGGCACGCTGTCCGGAGGACCGAACTCCAGCATCCAGGACCCCGTGGCGCAGAGCCTGCTGCAGGGGTGCACGGGTCAGTTCTGCTACGTGGACGACATCCAGTCGTGGTCCACCAACGAGCTGACGATCAACTGGAACGCGGCCCTCGCCTGGATGGCCTCGTTCGCGGCCGACCAGGGGTAGCCGCCGCGCGGCACGACGGTTCCCGGTGCGCCGGGCGGGAGGAGGTCCCCGCCCGGCGCACCGCCGTGTCTCAGCGGGCGGCCGCCACGAAGGGAACCTCGAGGGCGGGCTGCCCGCCGGCCCCGCGGGCGACGGGGTGCGACCACAGGCCGCGGGCGGCGAGGCGGGGCAGGACGCCCTCGCCGAACCAGTAGGCCTCCTCCAGGTGCGGGTAGCCGGAGAGGACGAACTCCTCGATGCCGAGGGCGTGGTACTCCTCGATCCGGTCGGCGACCTCCTCGTGGCTGCCGACCAGCGCGGTGCCCGCGCCGCCGCGGACCAGGCCGATGCCGGCCCAGAGGTTCGGGTGGATCTCCAGGCCGTCGGTGCCGCCGCCGTGCAGCGCCAGCATGCGGCGCTGTCCCTCCGACTCGCTGCGGGCGAGCCCTTCCTGCACGGCCCGCACCGTCTCCGGGGCGAACCCGTCCAGCAGCCTGCGCGCCTCGGCCCAGGCCTGTTCGGCGGTGTCGCGGGTGATGACGTGCAGCCGGATGCCGAAGCGGACGCGGCGGCCGTGGACCTCGGCGAGCTCCCGGACCCGGGCGATCTTCCCGGCGACGGCCGCCGGCGGTTCGCCCCAGGTGAGGTACACGTCGACGTGCCGCGCGGCGACCCGCAGGGCGAGCGGTGAGGACCCGCCGAAGTAGACCGGCGGCGCCGGGTCGGGCAGCCGGGTGAGCTCGGCCTCCTCGACGCGCAGGTGCTTCCCGGTCCGGGTGACCCGTTCGCCCGCCCAGAGCCCGCGGACGATGTGCAGGAACTCGTCGGTGCGCTCGTAGCGCCCGTCCTTGTCCAGGAAGTCCCCGTAGGCGCGCTGTTCCCGGCTCTCGCCGCCGGTCACGACGTTGACCAGCAGCCGCCCGCCGGTGTGCCGCTGGTAGGTGGAGGCCATCTGGGCGGCGAGGGTGGGTGAGACGCCGTCGGGGCGGAAGGCGACCAGGAACTTCAGCCGCTCGGTGCGCTGGCTAACCATGGCGGTGGTCAGCCAGGCGTCCTCGCACCAGGCGCCGGTGGGGGTGAGCGCGCCGGTGAAGCCGAGGTCCTCGGCCGCGCGGGCGATCTGGGAGAGGTAGCCGACGGTGGGCGGCCGGTCCCCTCCGGCCGCGCCGGTGCGGACGCCGTGGCCGCCGCCGACGACATGGCGGCTGTCGCCGCTGGTGGGCAGGAACCAGTGGAAGGTGAGGTTCACCGGGGGATTCGCCTTTCGGTGGGTTCGGTGGGCGCGAAGGGGGTGGTGGGCGCGAAGGGGGTGGCGGGCGCGCCGGCCGGGCCCGCCGTGCGGGCGGGACGCCGCTCTCTCATGCGGCGACCGCGCGCACGACCGCGCGGCGGGTCCGGTCCGTGAGGGCCGCGGAGAACTGGTCGACCACGGCCTCCAGCGACCCGGCGGCGGACTCGGCGACGGTCACCGTGCCGTCCTCGGCCACCGAGATGTCCTTGTCGAGGGTGAACCAGCCCTGCACGATGTGGGCCGCGCCCATGGAGCTCAGCACCGGACGGAGCGCGTAGTCGATGGCCAGAACATGTGCGGTGGACCCACCGGTGGCCAGGGGCAGCACCGTCTTGCCCGCCAGCGCGTACTGCGGCAGCAGGTCCAGGAACGACTTCAGCAGGCCCGAGTAGGCCGCCTTGTAGACGGGGGTGCCGATCACCACGCCGTCCGCCCCGGCCACCAGGTCGGTGGCCGAGGCGATCGCGGGATGGCCGAAGTCGGCGCCCAGCAGGGCCTCCGCGGGCAGGGTGCGGACGTCCAGCGGGATCACCCGGTGGCCCTGGCCGGTCAGCCGGACGTCGAGGTGGCGCAGCAGGCGCGCGGTGCGGGAGGCCGGGGACGGGCTGCCGGAGAGGGAGAGGATGGTTGCCATGAGGCGTGCCTCCTGGAGGTGCGGCGGTGGTCTTCGGGGCGGGACGGGCAGAGCACGGCTGCGTGCGCCCGCGTCCTCGGCCGGCGTCACGGCCGGCCGGGTCGGCCGGCCGTGACCGGACGGGGACGGGGGCGCCGGAGCGCGGAGGTGGGGGAACGGGGTGCGCACCGCCGCGCGCGCCGGGGCGGCCGGGCGGGATCACGCACCACGGGCCGCGCCGGCCCGGCGGCAGCTCGACGGCTGCTCACCGGTGCGGCGGGCGGGAAGGAACGACCGGAGGAAGGACCGGTGTCAGGCCACGCGACAGAGCGCTGCGGCGACACGGACCAGGTCGACGCAGCGGCGACAGGTGAGGATCTGGCGCGGCATGCCCCGATGCAAGCACGGCGGTTTCACGGACGTCAACGCATGGCCGCCATGCGAGACGCCGCCTCCACCGCGTCAACAGGCACAATGGGCAGCCGTACAGGCCGAGTCGGGCGAAGGAGCGTGGCCCCCCATGTCCATGGTCGGCAACCTGCGCAAGGTGGTGCGGCTGGCACGGCGCACGCGCCGGGTGGATCTCAGTCACCCCGCGCGCTCGCCCCTCGGCTCCACGGTGGTGAACTGCGTCGTCTACCGCGACGGCGTCCGGCAGGACGGCCCCGAAAGCGTCGGCGAGGCGGTCCGCCTCGCGCGCGGGCACCGCGACGGCTTCGTCTGGCTGGGGCTGCACGAGCCGACCGTCGAACAGTTCGCCGACGTCGCCGAGCTGTTCGGGCTCCACCCGCTGGCGGTGGAGGACGCGATCCACGCCCACCAGCGGCCCAAGGTGGAGCAGTACGGCGACGTCCTGTTCTCCGTCTTCAAGACGGTCACCTTCGTCGAGCACGCCGAACTGACCGCCACCAGCCAGGTCGTGGACACCGGCGAGATCATGGTCTTCACCGGCCCCCGCTTCGTGGTCACCGTCCGCCACGGCAGTCACGGCTCCCTGGGGCCGCTGCGTGAGGAACTCGAGGCCGATCCGCGCCAGTTGGCCGAGGGCCCGTCGGCGGTGCTGCACGCGGTCGCGGACCACGTGGTCGACGAGTACCTCACGGTCGCGGCGGCCGTCCAGGACGACATCGAGGCGGTCGAGACCCAGGTCTTCTCCCCCGCCGGCGGCACCGCCGACCCCGGACGCATCTACCAGCTCAAGCGGGAACTCCTGGAGTTCAAGCGGGCGGCCGTCCCGCTGGCGCAGCCCCTGGCCCGGCTGGCGGCCGATCCGGCCGCGCCGGTCACCGAGGACATACGGGCCTACTTCCGCGACGTGGCCGACCACCTGGCGCGGGTCACCGAACAGATCACCGCCTTCGACGCACTGCTGGACTCCGTGCTGCAGGCCCATCTGGCGCAGGTGACGGTGGCGCAGAACGAGGACATGCGGAAGATCACCGCGTGGGCGGCGATCATCGCCGTCCCCACCATGGTGTGCGGCGTGTACGGCATGAACTTCGAGCACATGCCCGAGCTGGGCTGGCGGTACGGGTACGCCTACGCCATCGGGCTGATCGTGGTGGCCTGTTTCCTCATCCACCGCGGGTTCAAGCGCAACGGCTGGCTCTGAGGCCGTGCGTGGCGCATGGTTCGAAGCGACCCTCGAGCGAAGCGGGAGTGACGCAGTGAGCCCCACCAGGAAACCTGTCGAACAGCTCGACGTCCTCGTCGTCGGAGCCGGCATCTCCGGGATCGGCGCCGGACGCCACCTCAAGACCGGACATCCGGCGAAGTCCTTCGCCGTTCTCGAGGGGCGCGGCGCCCCGGGCGGCACCTGGGACCTGTTCCGCTACCCGGGCATCCGCTCCGACTCGGACCTGCACACCTTCGGCTACGAGTTCAAGCCGTGGCGGGACCGGCAGGCCATCGCCGACGCGCCGCGGATCCTGGCGTACCTGCGCGAGACGGTGGCGGAGAACGGTCTCGACGCCCACATCCGGTACCACCACCGGGTGGTGGCGCTCTCCTGGTCGGGCGAGGAGGCCCGCTGGCTGGCCGAGGTGGAGCGCACCGACACCGGCGAGCGGCTGCGGCTGAGCGCGCGCTGGGTGTTCTGCGCCAGCGGCTACTACCGCTACGACCGGGGCCACACCCCGCACTTCGAGGGCCGGGAGGACTTCCGCGGCACCGTCGTCCACCCCCAGCACTGGCCCGAGGACCTGGAGCACGCCGGGAAGCGGGTGGTGGTGATCGGCAGCGGCGCCACGGCGGTCACGCTGGTTCCCGCGCTGGCCGCGACGGCGGCGCACGTCACCATGCTGCAGCGCACGCCCACGTACGTCATGCCGGTGCCCCGTGAGGACGCCGTCGCGGCGGCCCTGCGCAGGTGGTTCGGCGAGGAGCGCGGTTACGCCCTCACCCGGCGCAAGAACATCCTCCGGCAGCGTGCCGTCTGGTCGTTCGCCCGGCGCTTCCCGGGAGCCGCGCGCAGGCTGATCCGCTGGGTCAACACCAGGCAGCTGCCCGAGGGGTATCCGGTCGACGAGCACTTCAATCCGCCGTACGACCCGTGGGACCAGCGGCTGTGCGCGGCGCCGGACGGCGACCTGTTCAAGGCGATCCGCCGGGGCACGGCCGAGGTGGTGACCGACCGGATCGCCCGGTTCACCGAACGGGGCGTCCTGCTGGAGTCGGGCCGTGAGCTGGAGGCGGACATCGTGGTCACCGCCACCGGACTGAGCGTGCAGGCGCTCGGCGGCATCGCGCTCACCGTCGACGGCGAGCCCGTGCGGCTCGCGGACACCGTGGCCTACAAGGGGATGATGCTCTCGGGCGTGCCCAACCTCGTGATGGCCATCGGGTACACCAACTCCTCGTGGACGCTGAAGATCGGCCTGCTGTGCGAGCATTTCTGCCGCCTGCTGTCCCACCTGGACGCCCACGGGTACGACGCCGCCTGCCCGGAGGTGGGTGACCCCGGCATGCCCACCCGCCCCTTCCTGGACTTCGCGGCCGGTTACATCCGCAGGGCGGTGGACCAGCTCCCCCGCCAGGGCGACCGGATGCCGTGGCTGACGTCGATGAGCTACCACTCCGACGTGAGGCTGCTCCGCTCCGACGACGTGACCGATCCCGAACTGCGCCTCTTCCGCGCCGCCCGGGCGGGTGGCGCGAAGTCGTCCGCGCGTCCCGCCGCCGGCCCGCGGGAGCGGTGACCGGCCGGGCCGGACGCCGGGTTCACTCGTCGCCGGTGGCCTTGCGGACCAGGGCCGCGTGGCCCAGCTGGAGCGCGTCGGCCCCGGCGAGCGCGGTCAGCGCGCCCATGGCGGTGCGGGTCGCCCGCGGGGCCAGGAGGAGGCCCGCGGTCAGGGTGGAGGCCACCCAGACGCTGGTGCAGAAGGGGCAGGTCATCAGCTCGCCCACGGTTTCGCGGCCGCTCTCCGGGCGGGCCTCCTCGTGGAGTTCGGCGGGGCCCTCGGGGCCGACGTACCGGGTGAAGGGGGCGCGCAGCGGGCTGGTCACGGCGGCCTTGCTGAGCAGCCGGCTGAGCCGGAAGGTGGCCACCGCGGTGAGCGCCACGTCCCACGGGTCGGGGCGTTCCGGCAGCGGCCGTCCGCTGCGGCGGACGGCGACGGCCCAGGCGGTGGTGTAGGCGCCGAAGGTGGTCATCGCGGCGAGGTAGCCGCCGAGGGGGCGGTCGTCGCCGTCCGCGTACTCGCCGTGGGTGCGGTGGAGCGCCGCCCGCAGGCGTCGTGCGAGGCCGTTGCCGTCCGGTGTGGTTCCCATGTGCTGTGTCCGCCCTGTTCCGGCCGTCGTTGCGTGTCCCGGCCCCCGCCGCGTGGGCGTCGGCCTCCGCCGGTACCTGTGCCCGCCCGCCCCGCCGGCACGCCTGCGGGGCGGGCGGCGCGGGTTACGGCAGCGGGGTGCCGCCGGTGGCGTTGACGATCTCGCCGGTGATGAACGAGGCCTGTTCGGAGGCGAGGAAGACGTACGCGGGCGCCATCTCGGCGGGCTGGGCCGGGCGTCCGAGCGGCGACTGCTTGCCGAACTCGCTGGTGTCCGGCATGGTCGCCGGGATGAGCGGGGTCCACACGGGACCGGGCGCGACCGCGTTGACGCGCACGCCCCGCTCGGCCAGCATCTGCGCCATGCCGTGGGTGAAGTTGACGATGGCGGCCTTGGTCATGGCGTAGTCGAGCAGGTGCGGGCTGGGCTGGTAGCCCTGCACGGAGGTGGTGTTGACGATCGAGCCGCCCGACTGGATGTGCGGGAGGGCGAACTTCGACAGCCAGAACATGCCGTACAGGTTGGTGCGCATCACCCGGTCGAACTGCTCGGTGGAGATCGCCTCGATGCCGTCCGGCTGGGACATCTGGTAGGCGGCGTTGTTGACCAGCACGTCGATCCGGCCGAACTCCTCCACCGCCCGGTCGATCAGCGCCCGGCAGTTGGCCTCCTCGCGGATGTCGCAGGAGACGACGACCGCGCGGCGTCCGGCCTCCTCGACCAGGCGGGCGGTCTCCAGGGCGTCCTCCTTCTCCTCCTCGAGGTGGGTGAAGAGGACGTCGGCGCCCTCGCGGGCGAAGGCCAGCGCCACGGCCCGGCCGATGCCCGAGTCGCCGCCGGTGATCACGGCCTTGCGGCCCTCCAGCTTTCCGCTGCCCCGGTAGGACTCCTCGCCGTGGTCCGGCGGCGGGTCCATGGGGGCGGTCCGGCCGGGGTGCGGCTGGTCCTGGGAGGAGAACTCCGGGGTCGGGTGCTTCTCACCCGGGTGCTGGGGCTGGTTCACGTCGGTGACTCTCCCTCTGTGGTGCTCGTCGGACTCCGCGACCGTCCGTCCCCGGAACCGGTCGCCGGGCTCGGGGTCCCGGTGCTCGGCCCCGGGGTCCCGGCCGCCGGCCCGCGGGAACGGTCGTCGTGCTGTGCGACCGCTCCGGCCGGTTCCTCGCGGCCGGACGGAGCGGTGCGGACCCAGCCCGGGGTACCCGCCGGCGGGTTCCCTACACCGGCGGCCCCTCGCCCGCGGTACGCGCATCCCCCGGGGGACCGGTGGGTACTCGGCCGCCGACCCGCCCCTCCGCATCCGCAGCGGGAGACGAACATGATCACCCACCGACGCCTGGTCGAGGACGCCGCCGAGCGCACCCGCCTGCCCTCCGGGTGGGCAGCCCGCGCGATCAAGGTGACGCTGGCGGTCCTCGCACTCCACCTGGACGTACCGGCACGGCAGCGGCTGCGGCAGGCCGTGCCCGGCCCCGACCGCGACGCCGCCTACGTGACCGTGCCGCGGTCCACGGGCACGGTGACCGATTTCTACGCCGAGGTCGCGGCCCGTCTGCCGGCCTCGCCCGAGCGGGGCCGCCACGTGGCGCGCACGGTGCTGTCGCTGGTCGCCCGTGACGATCCCGGACTGGCGCGTCATCTGGCCGGGGCCCTGCCCCCCGATTTCGCGGAGGTGTTCACCGCCCCCGAGGCCCGTCCGGAGCGCCTGCCGGGTGAGGACGCCCCGCTCACCGAGGACGAGGTGCGCGCCGCCCTCGGCAGGCGGCCGCAGTGGAGCGGCGACGCCCACCGGCTCACCCGCACCGTCGGCCTGCCCCGGGACCGCGTTCCGCCGCTGCTCCACCAGGTGGAGAACGACGCGCGGGAGCTGCACCGCCGGGTGGGCCACTCGGTGTCCGACGACGGGATCACCTTCACCGTGCGCACCCGTTCGGTGGACGCCGTGACCTCCGCCGACCTGGAACTGGCCGACCGCATCGACGCCGCGGTCGCCGCGGTGGGCTCCGGCGGCCGGCCCGGGTGACGGCCCGCGACCCGCTGCGGGGACCGGGGCCGGACGGCCGACGCCGCGCGGTGACCGACGCGGCGCCGGGAAGGCTGTCCGGGTGGGCGCGGCCGCGCCCGGGGCGGACGGGCCCCCGGCGGGCCCACGGCGGGCCCGGGTCCCTCCACGACGCCCGGCCCATCGGTGAGAGGAGTTGCACGTGACATCGTCGACGTCGGCGTCCGGCGGACGGTCCCCGGCGGGTGACGCCGGGGAGGCGGCCGGGGAAGGGCGGAACCCCCACCGGTGGCGCGCGCTGTGGGTGACGTTGGTCGCCGGGTTCATGAGCCTGCTCGACGTGACGATCGTCGCCGTGGCCCTGCCCACCATCCAGCGCGACCTCGGCGCGAGCCCGGCCGAGGTGCAGTGGGTGGTCTCCGGGTACGCCCTCACCTTCGCCCTCGCCCTGGTGACGGCGGGCCGGCTGGGCGACGCGCTCGACCGGCGGCGGATCTTCCTGCTCGCGCTGAGCGCCTTCGTGGCCTGCAGCGCCCTCGCCGGGGCCGCCCCGGGCATCACCTGGCTGGTGGTGGCACGGCTCGCCCAGGGCCTCGCGGCGGGCTGCATGGCGCCGCAGAACTCGGCGCTGATCCAGCAGATGTTCCGCGGGCCGGAGCGCGGCCGCGCCTTCGGTTTCTTCGGCGCGACCGTCGGCGTCTCCAGCGCGGTCGGCCCGATCACCGGCGGCCTGATCCTGGCGCTGGCCTCCGGGCCCGAGGGCTGGCGCTGGATCTTCTACGTCAACGTCCCCATCGGCGTGCTCGCCGTGCTCCTCGGCCGCCGGCTGCTCCCGCGCACCCGGCCCAGCGGGAAGGGGGAGGTCGACGTCCCCGGTGTGCTGCTGCTGGGGGCGGGCGTGCTCGCGGTGATGCTGCCGCTGGTGCAGGCCGAGGCCGGCGGCCTGCGGCGGCTGTGGTGGCTGTTCCCGGCCGGCGCCGCGCTGCTCGGCGTGTTCACCTTCCGGCAGCGCCGGGTCCTGGCCCGCGGCCGGCAGCCCCTGCTGGATCTGCGGCTGTTCACGCAGGTCCGCGGCTACGCCGTCGGCGCGGGCGTCGGCACCCTCTACTTCGTGGGCTTCAGCGGCATGTGGCTGGTCTTCGCCCTCTTCTTCCAGGACGGTCTGGGCTACTCCCCGCTCCGGTCCGGCCTCGCCGTCACCCCGTTCGCGGTCGGTTCGGCGGCCGCGGCCGTGGTCTCGGGGCGGCTGGTGGACCGGCTGGGCAGGCTGCTGACGGTGTGCGGGCTGGGCGGAGTGCTCATCGGCATGGGCGCCACCGCGCTGGTGCTGCGCTTCGCGCCGGAGTCCGCGGCGACCTGGCTCGCCGCGCCCGCCCTGTTCGTGGCGGGCATCGGCAGCGGGTCCGTGATCTCCCCCAACATCACCATGACCTTGCGCGAGGTCCCGGTGCGGATGGCCGGGGCGGCGGGCGGGGCGCTGCAGACCGGGCAGCGGCTGGGCGCGGCGGTGGGCACGGCGGCGCTGCCGGGTCTCTTCTACCTGCTCCTGGCCGGCGACGAGGACAACTTCCGGAACGCGCTGGCGATCTCGCTGGGCGCGGCGCTCCTCGGCATGGCGGCGGCGCTCTGTCTGGCCGTGGCCGACTGGCGGAGGGACCGGGGGTCCGGGAAGCAGGCGCACGGCGCCGGAGAGGCCGCCGGGGACGCCGTGCGCTCCGGCCGGTCGCGGGCCGGGCGGACCTGAGGCCGCCGGGACGCGTGGCCGTGGAACCGCGGGCCGCCCCGGGAGGGGCGGCCCGCGGCCGGGACGCGGACCGGCTCGCCGGCGGGGCGGTGCCGTCGATCACCAAGCCGGTCCGCAGGGTGCTGTCCTCTACCCCGTTGAACTGCGGCGTGACCGCCTGTCCGGCCGCCGAGGACGGGTCGAACGGCTTCTGGGCGTGTCCGGTGGCCGCGTCGAGGGTGCTGTACGTGGCCAGTGCGGTCGATCCGGCGGTGACCGTCGGCTTGTCGTGCTGGGAGCCGGCGGTCGTCTCGCCGGTGTCGACGTGCGGCCAGCAGGAGAAGGTCGCCTCGCAGCCGCCGGGAACGGTCACCGGCTGCGAGAGCGTGTCGGTGCGCCTGCGGCCGTAGCCGTCGCGCCACGCCTTGTACGGGCCGGTGCGGCACCGCCCGGCCGCGGGCGGTGTCACGGACCGTCGCTCACGACAGGTGGGTGGGCGCGAACATCCGCAGCGTGACGGGGAGGACGACCACCGACGGCCCCGGCGTGGACAGCGCCTCGGCCAGGTCGGCCCGCAGGCCCTCCGGGTCGGTCCGCACGGCGGGGACCCCGAAGGACTCGGCGAGGGCCACGAAGTCCGGCCCGGCCAGCTCCGTCCCGTGCGTCTCGCCGAACGCCTCGCTCATGTACTCACGGAGGATGCCGTACCCCCCGTCGTCCACGATCAGCCACGTGACGTCCAGCCCGTGCTGACGCGCCGTCGCCAGCTCGGCGACCGAGTAGAGCGCGCCCCCGTCGCCCGAGACGGCCAGCACCGGCTGCCCGGGCTCGGCAACAGCCGCCCCCAGCGCGGCCGGCAGGGCGTACCCGAGGCCACCGGCGCCCTGCGCCGAGTGCATGGTGTTGGGTCGCCGCGCGTCGAAGGCCGACCACGCCCAGTAGGACAGGACGGTCATGTCCCAGAACGAGGGCGAGCCGGCGGGCAGCGCCGCCCGCACCGACGCCAGCACCTCCTGCTCCAGCTCGAGCCCCTGTGCCGCGATGCGCGCTCCGACCCGGTCGAGGAGCGCGCCCGCCCGCCCGGCCGCGGCCTCCGTCTTCTCCCGTGCCGGTGCCGGGACCGGTTCGAGCGTCTCCAGCAGTGCCTGGAGGGCGAGCCGCGCGTCCGCGTGGATGCCGAGGGCGGGGTGGTTGGACTCCAGCTTCCCGGCGTCCGCGTCGATCTGGACGATCGCCCCCCGCGGCCGGAACGTGTGGTAGTTGGAGGAGAGTTCGCCCAGCCCGGAGCCGACGACCAGCAGGACGTCGGCGTCCTCCAGGAAGTCGGTGGTGTGCCGGTCCTCCAGCCAGGAGCGCAGCGAGAGCGGGTGGTTCCAGGGGAACGCGCCCTTGCCGCCGAAGGTGGTGACGACCGGGACCGCCAGCTTCTCCGCGAGCTGCCGCAGCTTGCCGGAGGCGTCCGAGCGGATCACCCCGCCGCCCGCGACGATCACCGGGCGCTCGGCGCGTGCCAGCAGGTCCGCGGCGACGGCGGTCAGTTCGGGACGCGGCGGCAGTTCCTCCGGGGTCGCGTCGACGGCGGTGACCACCGGAAGGCGCGCCGGTTCCGCCAGCACGTCCTGCGGGACCTCCACCCACACCGGCCCGAACGGAACGGTCAGCGCCGAACGCCACGCCTCCGCGATCGCGGACGGGATCTGCGACTGGGTGCGCGCGGTGTGCACCGACTTGACGACGCCTCGGAACGAGGCCGCCTGGTCCTCCAGCTCGTGGAGATGGCCGCGGCGGCGGCCGCCGAGCCCGGTGGAGGGGATCTGGCTGCTGATGGCCAGCACCGGCGCGGAGGCGGCGGCCGCCTCCTGCAGCGCGGGCAGCGAGGTCAGCGCGCCCGGACCGGTGGACAGCAGCAGCGGAGCCGCCTCGCCGGTGATCCGGCCGTACGCGTCCGCCGCGAAGCCCGCGTTGTTCTCGACGCGCAGACCGACGTAGCGCAGACCGGACCGGCGCAGCGCGTCGAGGACGGGCAGGGCGTGCTGGCCGGGCACGCCGAAGACGGTGGTCGCGCCCAGCCCCGCGAGCGTCTCCACGACCAGGTCCCCGCCGTGGCGGCCGGCCGGGGGGTTCAGCGCCGCCTCCGTCTGCGCGGCGGTCGGACGGAGCACCAGGTCGTGGTCGTGGGTCACTGCGTGCGGGCCTTCGCGATCTGACGGGACATGATGGTGGTGAGCTCGTAGGCGGTGTGGGAGGCGGCGACGGAGGTGATCTCCGCGTGGTCGTACGCCGGGGCGACCTCGACCACGTCGGCGGAGACCAGGTTGCAGTCGGCCAGGCCGCGCAGGATCTCCAGCAGCTCCCGGGAGGTCATGCCGCCCGCCTCGGGGGTGCCGGTGCCGGGGGCGTGCGCCGGGTCCAGGCAGTCGATGTCGATGGAGATGTACAGCGGCCGGTCCCCGATCCGCTGCCGCAGCTGGTCGGCCACCTCGTCGGCCCCACGGCGGTAGACGTCCGCGGAGGTGACGATGCCGAAGCCCATCTTCTCGTCGTCCTTCAGGTCCTGCTTGCCGTACAGCGGCCCCCGGGTGCCGACGTGGGAGAGGGCCGAGGTGTCGAGGATGCCCTCCTCCACCGCCCGCCGGAACGGCGTGCCGTGCGTGTACTCGGCGCCGAAGTAGGTGTCCCAGGTGTCCAGGTGGGCGTCGAAGTGCAGCAGCGCGACGGGGCCGTGCTTCTTGGCCACCGACCGCAGCAGCGGCAGGGCGATGGTGTGGTCGCCGCCGAGCGTCATCAGGCGGGCCCCGGTGCCCAGCAGGTCGTCCGCGGCGGCCTCGACCGTCTCGACCGCCTCGTCGATGTTGAACGGGTTGACCGCGACGTCCCCGCCGTCCGCGACCTGCGCGAGCGCGAAGGGCGACGCGTCCTGGGCCGGGTTGTAGGGGCGCAGCAGCCGGGACGCCTCACGGATGGCGTTGCCGCCGAACCGGGCGCCGGGCCGGTAGGAGACGCCCGAGTCGAAGGGGACGCCGATCACCGCCACGTCGGCCGTGCCGACCTCGTCCAGGCGCGGCAGCCGGGCGAAGGTCGCCGGTCCCGCGTACCGCGGGATCCGCGAGGAGTCGACGGGGCCGCGGGGCGTCGCGCCGTTGTGCGTGGAGGTCATGGAGGTGATGCCCTTCTCTTCTCCGGTTCCGAGGGTACGTGGCGCCGGGGTCACCGCGCGGACCGCACCGGGGACCGACACTAGATGGCCCGCGAGCGGCTGCGAAGTGTACGTTTCCTCCATTCCCCCGGTGAGGAACAGAGGAATCGTCCACCATGCCGTCCGCCGCCCCGCCACCGCCCATGCCCGCCGCGCAGCCCGGCCGCGGGGCGGTGAGGGCGCCGGAGGCGGCCGCGGCGCCCGTGACCGCGGTTCCGCCGGCCGGAGCCGCGGGGGACGCCGGGAACCGGTCGCCGTCCGAGGCCGCGGCGGCCAGGCGGCGGGCCTCGGCGAGCGTCAGGCCGTGGTCGGCCAGCAGGGCCTCCAGCCCCGCGGCGTACCCCTGGCCGACCGCGCGGACCTTCCACGCCCCCTGCCTCCGGTACAGCTCCAGCGCGACCACCGCGGACTCGCTGTCCAGCCCGGTGATCGTGTAGCTGACCAGCGGCGGCCCCGAGGCGCCGTGGGCGACCACAGCGGTGAACGGCGCGGGGCCGCCTCCGAAGCGCTGCCCGGCAGGCAGGGCCAGCACGACGCCCACCCGGTGCACCGTCTCCGGCAGCGCCGCCAGGTCGACCGTCACCCGGTACTCACCGCCGTCGGCCGGTCCCGGCAGCCCCACTCCGGGAGGCCCGGCCGCCCCTCCCGGCAGGAGCACCCCCTCGGCGCCCGCCAGGCGCCCCTCCCCGTCCGCGAGGAACGCCCCCACCGTCACCGGGCGCCCGGCGGACACCCGGACCTCCGGCCGGGCCTCCGTGAGCGGATGGTTCTGGCCCCGCACCAGCTCGGCCGTCATCGCGGTCATTCCCTTTCGTAGGCCCGCCCCGGATGCCCGCCGCCGGGTCCGCCGCGTCAGAGCTGCCGGGAGATGTCCGGCAGGAGGTCCTGGAAGGTGCGGCCGTTGGACGGCGCGCCGATGGCCGTCATCGTCCAGCCGGGCCCGTTGCGGTGCACCTTGGCCATGATCTGCGCGGTGTACGCACCGCCGCCGGCCAGCGTGTAGCGGGCCAGCTCGCGGCCGTTGGTCTCGTCGACCAGGCGGCAGAAGGCGTTGGCGACCTCCTCGAAGGTCTGCCCGGTGAAGGAGTTCACCGTGAACACGATCTTGTCCACGTGCACCGGCACCCGCTGGAGGTCGACCAGGATCGCCTCGTCGTCGCCGCCGGTGCCCGCGCCGCCGACCAGGTTGTCGCCGGTGTGCCGCACCGAGCCGTCGTCACTGACGAGGTGGCGGAAGAAGACCACGTCCACCAGCTGCCCGCCCGCGAACAGCAGCGCGGAGGCGTCCAGGTCGATCTCCCGGACGCGGCGGCCGAACAGACCGCGGCGCGGGGCGGACTGCCAGCCCAGCCCCATGCGGACCGCGGTGAGACTACCGCCGTCGTCCTTCTGCAGACTGATCGCCTGGCCCTTGGTCATGTTGACGGTCACGCGCGGTCCCCTCTCGGACGTAAGTCCCCGTGAATCCCCTCGCCCGCGGCCCCCCGCGGACCCTTCGACCCTATGGGGGCGCGCCGCCGGTCCGCCCGCCCCTTGCGGGATTTGTGTCGGTCCTGCAACACAGGCGCGGCGCCCCGGCCGCGGCGGGCGGCCCCGCTCAGGCCACCCCCGCCTCCTTCATCTGCCGCAGCTCCTTCTTCATCTCCGCGACCTCGTCCCTCAGCCGGGCGGCGACCTCGAACTGGAGGTCGGCCGCGGCGGCGCGCATCCGCTGCGTCATCTCCTCGATCTGCCGCGCCAGCTCGGCCGCCGGCCGGTCGGTGACGGCGCCGTCCGCCGCGGCCCTGGCGCCCTTGCCCTTCCCGCCCGCCGCCTTCGAGGCCGCCTTGGAGGACGCGGCCGGCACCGGGGCCGTGCCGGCCGCCTTGCCGCCGCCCTGCCGGTAGCCGGTGCCGAGCAGCTGCTCGGTGTCGATCTCCTCGCGGGCGATCTGCGAGACGATGTCGTTGATCTTCTTGCGCAGCGGCTGCGGGTCGACGCCGTTCGCCTTGTTGTAGGCGATCTGCTTCTCCCGGCGCCGGTTGGTCTCGTCGATGGCCTTGGCCATCGCCGGGGTGATCTTGTCGGCGTACATGTGCACCTGGCCGGAGACGTTGCGCGCCGCGCGGCCGATCGTCTGGATCAGCGAGGTGCCGGAGCGCAGGAAGCCCTCCTTGTCGGCGTCCAGGATGGCCACCAGGGACACCTCGGGCAGGTCGAGGCCCTCCCGCAGCAGGTTGATGCCGACCAGCACGTCGTACTCGCCCGCCCGCAGCTCGCGCAGCAGCTCGATCCGGCGCAGGGTGTCCACGTCGCTGTGCAGGTAGCGGACCTGGATGCCGAGCTCCAGGAAGTAGTCGGTGAGGTCCTCGGCCATCTTCTTGGTCAGGGTGGTGACCAGGACCCGCTCGTCCCGCTCGACGCGCTCGCGGATCTCGTGCACCAGGTCGTCGATCTGTCCCTCGGTGGGCTTGACCACGACCTCCGGGTCGACCAGACCGGTCGGGCGGATGATCTGCTCGACCTGTCCGCCCTTGGAGCGGGACAGCTCGTAGGCGCCGGGCGTCGCCGACAGGTAGACCGTCTGCCCGACGCGCTGCTGGAACTCCTCCCACTTCAGCGGCCGGTTGTCCAGCGCCGACGGCAGCCGGAAGCCGTGGTCGACCAGGGTCCGCTTGCGGGAGGCGTCGCCCTCGAACATGGCGCCGATCTGCGGGACGGTGACGTGCGACTCGTCGATGACCAGGAGGAAGTCCTCCGGGAAGTAGTCCAGCAGGGTGTTCGGCGGGGTGCCCGGGGACCGGCCGTCGAAGTGCATCGAGTAGTTCTCCACGCCGGAGCAGGTGCCGATCTGACGGAGCATCTCGATGTCGTAGGTGGTGCGCATCCGCAGCCGCTGGGCCTCCAGCAGCTTGCCCTGCTTCTCCAGCTCCGCCAGGCGCTGCTCCAGCTCGGCCTCGATGTCGCGCACCGAGCGCTCCAGGCGCTCGGGACCGGCCACGTAGTGCGAGGCGGGGAAGACGTAGAGCTGCCGCTCGTCGCTGATGATCTCGCCGGTGAGCGGGTGCAGCGTGGTCAGCGCCTCGATCTCGTCGCCGAACATCTCGATCCGGACGGCGAGCTCCTCGTACACCGGGAAGATCTCGATGGTGTCGCCGCGCACCCGGAAGGTGCCGCGGGTGAACGCCACGTCGTTGCGGGTGTACTGGATGTCGACGAAGCGGCGCAGCAGCTCGTCCCGGTCGATCTCCTCGCCGACCTTCAGGGGCACCATCCGGTCCACGTACTCCTGGGGCGTGCCCAGGCCGTAGATGCAGGAGACGGAGGCGACCACGACCACGTCGCGGCGGGTGAGCAGGGAGTTGGTGGCCGAGTGGCGCAGCCGCTCGACCTCCTCGTTGATCGAGGAGTCCTTCTCGATGTAGGTGTCCGACTGCGGGACGTACGCCTCGGGCTGGTAGTAGTCGTAGTACGAGACGAAGTACTCGACGGCGTTGTTCGGCAGCAGCTCGCGGAACTCGTTGGCCAGCTGGGCGGCCAGGGTCTTGTTGGGCGCCATCACCAGCGTCGGCCGCTGGAGCTGCTCGATCATCCAGGCGGTGGTGGCCGACTTGCCGGTGCCGGTCGCGCCGAGCAGCACGACGTCCTCCTCGCCGGCCTTGATGCGCCGGGACAGCTCGGCGATCGCGGCGGGCTGGTCACCGCTCGGCTGGTAGGGACTGACGACCTCGAAGGGCGCCACCGTGCGTTCGATCTGGGAAACGGGCCGCATGCCTCCACGTTACGACCAGCCGCCGACAACGCCCCCGGGCCGCAGTCGCCGGGGGCGCGCGGCCCGGTCCGGTCAGCCGTACCAGGCGGCGCTGCGGTCCTCGTCCCGGCTGCCCGCGAGGGAGGACCGGCGGCCGCCGCGGAGGGCGGGCCGCTGTCCGGGACGGGCGGCCGGCGCGGATCCGGGCAGCGGGCCGTACAGGTCCTCCGGCGCCCTCCTGGGCGCCGGGCGGCTCATCACCATGTGCGGGTCGAACATCACCACGACCCCGGCCAGCAGCAGGAAGACGAGCGGTCCGGCCAGCATCGGGCCGAGCAGCGCGCCGGCGGCGTCGCCCGGGGGGACGCCGGCGGGGTCGTCGTGCAGGTGGACGGTGGCTGCGGCCATGCCGGTGTAGTGCATGCCGGTGACCGCGAGGCCCATCACCAGGCTGGCGCCGACGCTCCACAGCGGGCCGCGCACCTGGCTGGCTGCCCACAGGGCACTGGTGGCGGCGATCACCCCGATGAGGACGGACAGGGCGACGGTCGGCGTGTCGTACAGCAGTTCGCCGTGGAGTCTCATTCCGGCCATGCCCAGGTAGTGCATGGAGGCGATGCCGAGTCCGGTGAGGGTGCCCCCGGTGAACAGGGCCGCGCCGGTGGCGTTCCAGTAGCCCACCAGGAAGGTTCCGATGCCGACCATGACGATCGCCACCGCCAGGCTGGCGAAGGTGGTCGGCAGGTCGTACCTGACCGGCGTCCCCTCGACCGAGAAACCGGTCATGGCGATGAAGTGCATCGTCCAGATGCCGGAGCCTATGGCGGCGGACCCGAGGGCCAGCCAGGCGGCCCGCCGCCGGCCCACCAGGAGTGCCCGGGTGGTGCAGCGCAGCCCGAGCGCGCCACCGAGGCAGGCCATCACGTAGGCGGCCACCGGGGTGATCAGCCCGTGACTGAAACCGTCGACCGTGCCCTGCATGCGCGGCTTCCCTTCCGCCCCGTGTCGTCCGTGTCGGTGCGTCGCGTCCGTCGTGCCCGTGGTGCCCGGTACCCGCCCCAACGGCCCGGTACCGGCGGGTACCGGTGGGGAGAGTATGACTCTCACCTGATGGGACCAACGATTCTGCGCCAAAGAATCACATCGTCGCCCCACTTGTGGGGGCACCGGCGGGCGGACTTGGGCACCCGGCGCCGCTCCACACCCGTTCCGGCATCCCTGCCGCGCGCACTCCGTGCTGTCACCCTGGAACCGTCCGTGACAGTCGACGCGAGGAGAAGGCATGCACGCGCGCGCAGTCGCCGCGAGCGCCTCGGCGCTCCTGGGCCTCGTCGCCCTCCTGCTTCCGACCTCCGGCGCCCGCGCCGACCACGAGGCCGTCCGCCCGGCGGTGATCGCCCACCGGGGCGCCTCCGCGCTGGCGCCCGAGAACACGCTGGCCGCCGTCGACCGGGCGCACCGGCTGGGCTTCACCTGGGTGGAGAACGACGTGCAGCGCACCAGGGACGGCGTGCTGGTGGTCCTTCACGACGCCGGGCTGGCCCGCACCACCGACGTGGAGCGGGTGTTCCCCGGCCGCTCGCCGTGGCGGGTGCGCGACTTCACCGCGGCGGAGATCGCGCGCCTGGACGCGGGCGGCTGGTTCGGCCGGCGGTTCGCCGGCGCGCGCGTGCCGACCCTGCGGCAGTACCTGGCCCGGGTGGAGCGCAACCGCCAGAGCCTGCTGCTGGAGATCAAGAACCCCAGGCTCTACCCCGGCATCGGGGGCCAGGTGCTGGACGAGCTGGGCCGGGCGGGCTGGCTGGACCGCCGGCACCGGTCGCGGCTGGTGATCCAGAGCTTCGACGCGCCCACCATCCGCACGGTGCACCGGCTGCGGCCGGCCGTGCGCACCGCGGTGCTGGGCGCGCCCACGGTCGCCGAGCTGCGGGAGTACGCGCGGTTCGCGGACCAGATCAACCCCCGGTACACGAAGCTCACGGTCGGCTACGTGGCCGCGGCGCAGCGGCTGCGGGGACCGCACGGCAGACCGGTCGAGGTGTGCGCGTGGACCGTGGACCGCCCGGTCGACGCGCTGATCGCGGCGGGCCACGGCGTCGACTGCCTGATCACCAACCGGCCGGACGTGGTGCGCAGGGCGCTGTCGGTCTTCTGGACCTCGCTGCCGTAGGTCCCGTGGACCTCCGCCTCCGCGGGGCCCGCTGTCGGTGGCGCGCCGTACGGTGGGCGCATGAACAGCTCCGTGCGGGACGGGACCGGCGACGGGCGGGTCGTCTGGGACGTCGTCGACGGCCCGATCGGGCCGCTGCTCCTCCTCACGACGCCGCGGGGGCTCGCGGGCGTGGTGTTCCACGCCCGGCCCGAGGTGTGCGGGCGGTTCCTCGGCCGGGCCGCCGCCCGCCTGGGCGTACGGCCCGAACGGGACCCGGCCGGGCCGCTGCCCGCGGAGGCGGCACGCCAGCTCACCGCGTACCTGTCCGGCGGTCTGCGGGAGTTCTCCCTGCCGCTGGACTGGTCGCTGCTGCCCGGCGAGGCGGGCTTCAACGGGCGGGTGCTGCGGGAGCTGGCGGCGTCGGTCCCCTACGGGACGGTGGTCGGTTACGGGGAGCTGGCCCGCCGGGTCGGACGGCCCGGCGGGGCGCAGGCGGTGGGGATGGCGATGGGCGCCAATCCGCTGCCGGTGGTGGTGCCGTGCCACCGGGTCGTCGAGAGCGACGGCGGGGTCGGCGGGTTCTCCGGCGGCCTGGAGATCAAGCGCCGCCTCCTCGCGCTGGAGGGCGTCCTCCCCGAGCCTCTGTTCTGATCCCGCCGTCACCGGCCGCCGCCTCGTGCCGCGGCGCCGGCCTCCACCGCGACGGGCCTCCCGCCGTGCGGGGCAGGGGCGGGCGCGGCCCGCGCGGGGTGGACGCGCGGGGGTGGGGCGCGGACGGAGACCAGGGGGGTGGCCGCCAGGTCCATGGCGCCGGTGGCGACGTTCGCGAGGTGGCGGTCGATCTCCTCCTCCGTGGCGGCCCCCGCCGCGACCAGCGCCTCCCGCGCCTGCCGGACCGTCGCCGCCTCCAGTGCTCCGCACGCCTCCGCGGCCAGCGGGAAGTACACGTCCGCCTCGACCCGCGCGAGCCCCGCCTCCCGCAGCAGCCGCGGCAGGCTGCGGCCGTAGGCCAGGTCCACGCCGTGTTCGGCGAGCAGGTCCCGCAGCCCGAGCCGCAGCCGGTTGGCGAGCCGCTGCTCGGGTCCGGACTCCTCCGGGCAGACCAGCGGCTGCAGCGCCAGGTCGGCGTCCTCCACCAGCAGGCGTCCGCCCGGCCTCAGCGCCCGGATCATCGACCGCAGGGCGCGGTCCCGGTCCGGCGTGTGGACCAGGGCCAGCCGCGCGTGGACGAGGTCGAAGCCCTCGCCCGGCGGTTCGTCGCGGCCCAGCCGGTGCGTCCGGGTCTCCACCTGCCGGTCGGTCGCCTCCGCCCAGGAGACGTCGGAGTCGGTGAGGAGGACCTTGCCGGTCGGCCCGGCCTTCTTGGCCAGCCAGGACGCCACGCTCGCGCCGCCGGCGCCGATCTCCCAGCAGCGCCAGCCGGGGCCGACGCCCAGTTCGTCCAGGTGCCGGCGGGTCACGGGGTCGAAGAGGGCTGCCACCGCCTCGTGGCGGGCGTGGGCGTCCTCGCGTCGTCGGCTGTCGTGGGCCCCGGGAGGGGTGGCCGGGCCGGGCCGGTCGTCGATGGGGTGGCCGTCGAGTGTCGTCATGCCGGAATCATCCCAGTATGCCCGGTTCGGTCAGCCGTTCCACGCCGGGTGACGCGGGTCGTCGGCGCGCACCAGGACGTCCGCGACGGCGGCGGGGCCGGTCTCGCGGTCGTAGCGCTCGTAGGCGGGGAGGGTCCAGTGCTCCTCCTCGGGCGTGCGCCGGCGCAGCGCGCCCGGGGACAGCGCGAGGTGGATGGTGAGGTCGAAGGGGAAGCCCTCCTTCAGCAGGAAGGGGCCGTGCAGCAGGAGCGGCGAACCGGGCGGCAGGGTGACCGCGGGGCTGCGGGTGGCCCGGTCGGTGACCGGGTTCCACAGGTCGGGCAGGACGCGTCCGTCGCCGCCGGGGTACAGCGGGCCGAAGACCTCGCGCCAGAGGGCTCCGGTGTCGAACCAGCCGTCGTGGTAGCTGTCCACGTCCTGGTGGCCGTACTCGTAGCGCAGGGAGGCGGGCCGCAGGAAGCCCGAGGTGGCGATCACCCGCGCGGCGCGGCCGCGGGGGCGCAGCGCCTCGGCGACGAGGGCGGCCAGGTCGCCGGGCCGGGCGGCCGGGGCGCCGTCCAGGGCGACCCGGGGCCAGGACGAGCCGTCGGCCGGCCGGAGGTCGAGGAGGCGGTCCGCGAGGCGGTCGGCGAGCCGTTCCCAGGTGATCGCTTCGAGTCGCACTCCCCCACCGTAGACGGAGGGCCGGCCGCCCCCGCCACGGGCGCGGTCAGGCCGTGCGGGCGACGGCGACGCGGCCGGGGCCGACGACGCCCTGCCGCCCCGGTACCGGCTCGCCGAGTGCGGGGTCCGGGCCTCGGCGGCGGTCTCGCGCGTCCGCCTGCACGTGGTCGACGGCGCCCCCCGGGGGGCGCCGCGGAGCAGTGCCTCGACGTGGGCGGGCACGAAGGGGCCGTCGTCGCGGTGGACGGCGCGGGAGTCCGGGGACGGCGCGGGAGTCCGGGGGTGGCGCGGGAGTCCGGGGGTGGCGCGGGAGTCCGGGGCGACGCGGGGGTCCGGGAGCGACGCCCTGGACGGTCCGGTGCGGGTCGGACCCGGCGGGGATGCCGGCGCCGGCGTCCGGGAACCGGCGGACGCCCTGCTCCGCCGGCCGGCGGGCGGAGCGGTGCGTGGACGCGCGGTCGGTCCTGGCCGTCAGCGGGACGCCGGGCTCCACGGCCGGCATCCGCCGCCCCGCGGCATCGTCCACCGGGTGGTCGTTCCTGCCGCCGGGGAACCAGTCGTAGATCCGCGCCGGATGCGGCCGGGGGGTGTCCACCCGCACGGCTCCGCCGTCGGCTTCCCGTCCGGACGTCGTCCGGCCCGTCGGAGGCCGGGCAACGCCGGTCGACAGGGCAAACAGTCAATCGCAAGGATAAGCAAGTCGTGCGCGCAGCGGGGCCGGTGAAGGACGACCGCCGCCCGGCAGCGGCGTGGTGACGGCCCGCCGGGGCTCAGGAGAGGAGGAAGTCGGCCTCACCCGCCTTGGCGCCCTCGATGAAGGCGGTCATCTCGTCACTGGTGTAGATCAGCGCGGGTCCGTCCGGATCGGTGGACTGGCGGACCGCCACCCGTCCGTCGGCGAGCTTCATGGCCTCCAGGCAGTTGCCTCCGTTGGGTCCGCTCCACGGCTTGCGCCACCCCTCGCTGCCCAGCAGCCCGGCCGGCATCCCGTTGTAGATGCGTGTCATTCAGTACTCCTCGCGGAGATCCCGGAGGATCTCCTTGGTGCGTTGCGCGGTGGCAGCGGCCGCCGCCATGCGGTCCATGACCTCCAGGTGGGCCGCCACCTCGGCGCGCGCGTCCAGGTAGACGGCCCCGGTCAGGTACTCGCTGTAGACCATGTCCGGAAGCTCCGGCACGGCGAACCGGAACAGTACGAACGGGCCGTACGTGCCGGCGTGCGGGCCGGCCGAGAACTCGGCGACCTGCAACGTCACATGGGGGAGGTCGGCGGCCTCCAGCAGGCGGTCGATCTGCGCGCGCATCACCTCCGGCCCGCCGACCGGACGGCGCAGCGCCGTCTCGTCCATCACCACCCAGAACCGGGGGGCGTCCGGTGCGGCGAGCAGGTCCTGGCGGCGCATCCGCAGCGCGACCAGGCGCTCGGTCTGCTCCGGGTCCTCGCGCCCGGTGGCGCCCGCGCGCAGCACGCCCCGCGCGTAGTCCTCGGTCTGCAGCAGGCCGGGCACGAAGTGCGGTTCGTAGCCGCGGATCAGTGAGGCGGCGCCCTCCAGGCTGACGTAGAGGGAGAACCAGCCGGGCAGGATGTCGTGGTACCGCTGCCACCAGCCCGGCTTGTTGGCGTCCTCCGCCAGCCGGACGAATGCCTCCGCCTCCTCGTCGTCGACCCCGTACGCCTTGAGCAGCATCTGCACGTAGGGGATCTTCAGCGCGACCTCGGCGGTCTCCATGCGCCGCACCGTGGCCGGGGCGACGTGCAGGACGCGGGCCGCCTCCTCGCGTTTCATCCCGGCGCGTTCGCGCAGATCGAGCAGTCGGCGGCCGAGCACCACCTGACCGACGGTCGGCCCGGACCTCGGCTCACTCATGCCGCTCCTCCCGGCGGCGTCCCCGAACCGGCTGCCACGTGAACACCCCCGTCTGTTCCCACTCGTCTGTCCGGTACGTCCTGGAGAACCCGCTGCTGAGAACGCTGGGCACGTTCCCCCGCGGGACCGGAGAGCAGTGTGCCATGACCGGCTCAAAGCGTCGCCTGGCACTCTGCATTTTTCAGAGTGGCTCTTGCCAAGTGTTCTTGACGCCGCGATAGTGGCATGCGTGATTCCGCCCGCGCCCTTAAGCGCCGCCTCCACCGGAGGAAAGCCGTTCGCGGTGACCGGTCCCACCGCCGAACGGAGGCTCTGGTTCCGGCTCCCGGCCCATCCCTCCACCCCCGCCCGGGCCCGGCGGCTGGCCCGCGCCGGGCTGGCCGACTGGCGCGTCCCGGGTGACGCCTGCGACACGACGCTGCTGGTGATCTCGGAACTGGTCACCAACGCGGTGGTGCACACCTGGGGTCACGGCGTGGTCTGCGAGGTGCGCCCGGTCGCCGGAGCGCTCCGCGTCACCGTGTGCGACGAGGGCTGCTCGGTCGAGGAGATACAGGTGCGGCCCGCGGACACGGAGCGGGAGAACGGACGGGGACTGCTGCTGGTCGACTCCCTGTGCCGGGCCTGGGGCGCCCGGCGGCACGACGCGGGGATGCTGGTGTGGGCCGAGATCGCCCATCTCGACCTCGGCTGGGGGGCGCCGCACGAGCCGGAGGAGGACGCCGACGGCGAGGGCGAGAAGGACAGCCGTGCCGCCGTCCTCCCCGGGGCGGACGGCGCGGGAACGGGGGCCGAATGGGTGTGAGCGCGGGATTCGCCGGAGGCCGGAGCATGACCATGGACACACTGGTACGCATGACTCGCCGAACGGGCGATCCGGCACCGCCCCGGCGTCTGGCCGTGCCGGAGCGCATGAGCCTGCCGCTGGGCTGCGACGCGGTCGCGATGCCGGCCGAGCTGGGGGCACTGGTCCTGCCCCACCTGCCCCGGGTGGGATGTGTGTACGCCGACGCCACGCACTGGTGGTGGATCGTGCCGTCGGACTCCGACCACGCCATGTCGTGGCCGGAGCCCGCCCGGTACGTGCGGGAAGCCGTCCTGCCGGAGGTCCCCCGCACCACGCCCGAGCCGCTCCACGTCCCGGACGACGTGGTGCCGTACACACCGCCCATCCCGCTGTACCTGGCGCTGTGCCAGGTGGCGGGCGCGATGCCGGCCTGGTCGACCGCGGTCACGGCCTGAGGCCCGGCCGGACGGCCGGGAGGCCGGCGACCCGTGCGACCGGGCGGCCCGGAGGCGGGTGACCGGGAGGCCGGCCGCCCGCGCCTGCCCGGGCCTCACCCGTCGTACTCGTCATGGAGCCGCAGGGCGGGCCGCGCCGCCGCGCCCCGCGCGTCGGCGCGGCCCCGGGGTTCCTCCCAGTCCTCCTGCCGTCCCAGGGCGGTCAGGTCGAGCAGGCTGGTGAGCGACCCCACGCCGTCCATGCCGTCCTCGAACGTCGAGTAGGTGTGGAAGACGCGGTCCCGCTCCCGCAGGAAGCAGCTCAGCCCGGGCCGGTCGACCGTGCGGCCGTCGCGCACCACCGTGGCCTCGAAGTCCGTGTCGAAGGAGCGGCCGGCGGACGAGTACCAGGGCACCGACCAGCCCATCCGCGCCTTGAACGGCAGGATCCGGGTCAGCGGCGCCCGGGACACCACGGCGAAGGTGGTGTTCCGCGCCCACAGGTGGGCCTGTGGCCCTATCTGGTCGAGGAAGGCCGCGCTCCGCGGACAGCCCGCCTCCCACTCGGGCGGGAACACGAAGTGGTGCACGATCAGCTGGTGCCGTCCCTCGAACAGGTCGAGCAGCGTCGCCCGGCCGTCGCCGCCGTCGAAGACGTGGCCGTCGCCGACCTCCACCATCGGCAGGCGCCGCCGCCGCGCGTTCAGGGCCTGCCGCGCACGTCCCAGCTCGTCCTCCTCGGCCTGCAGCGCCTCCCGCGCGGCACGCCACTCCTCCCGCGAGACGATCTGCGGAAGCGTCAAAGCCCCTCCCGGTGATGTGTGCTGACGGTGTCCGCAGGTGCTGACCGGAGGGGCCCGGAGAACTCATCGCCGGCGCGCGGTTTTTTTCGGCGGTTTCCTGCGGGGGCGTTCCTGCGGACGGTTCCCCGGGGCGGTTGCTCGGCGCGGCTCGTCCGGACGGTCCCTCCCGGGCGGCTCCTCCCGGGCCGGGGCGGGGTTTCCCCGGGCTGACGCCGGAGGCCGGCGCGGCGTCAGCCCGTCCGGAGGAGGGCGGGCCGGGGCGCCGGGCGGTGCGTGGCGGCCAGTTCCTCCAGGAGCGCGGTCAGCCTGCGGGTGTGGCGGGTGGTGAGCCGTCCGGTGTCGTCGAGCTGGACCGCGCACGCGGTGACCGTGTCGACCAGTTCCTCCAGCAGGACGGCGGCGCGGCCGGCGCCCGCCGTCGAGCGGGTGTGGGAGGGCAGCGGAAGCTCCGCCGCGGCCAGGGAGGCCGCGGCACGGGCCTGCGCCAGCGTCCGGTAGGCCTCCCTGCGCAGGGTCCGGCCGACCGCCCGGTGGTCGGGGGTGCGGGGCGTGCCGGGGGTGTCGAGGACATGGGCGAGGTAGGCCTCCGCGGCGCGCGTGGCGTCGGCGAGCTGGGACCGGACCCGCCCGCCGGCCCCGCCCGGCAGCGGCAGGTGTCCCACCAGCAGCACGATGCCGCAGGCCAGCAGTGTCTCCGCGATCCGCGCCGCGGCGGCCGGGGGCTCCCCTCCGACGACCATCAGGGAGAGCACCAGCACGGTCACCACGGCGGTCTGCGCCGCGAAGTGGCGCGTGGCGAACGGGACGAGGGCGGCCGAGACCACCACCAGCGTCACCTCACCGCCCGGTGCGGGCAGCAGGGCGGCCGCACCGGCGAACAGGGCGGCGCCCAGGACGGTGCCGGCCGCCCGGCACAGCACCCGGGAGACCAGCGGGCCCAGGTCCGGCTTGACCAGGAACACCGCGGTGGCGGGCAGCCAGTACCAGTGGACGTGGTGCAGGACCTGGGCGACGGCCGCGCCCGCGCCGAAGCAGAGGGCGACCCGCAGCCCGTACTCCCGGCCTCCCGCTCCCAGCGCGGTGCGCGCCACGGCGGCGGGGCCCCGGCGGCGGGTGTGCGTCCGGCGGCCGCCGGCGCCCCGGTCGAAGGT
>NZ_LWCC02000005.1:3629647-3678154 GCF_001642695.1 Streptomyces chilikensis | reverse complement strand
ACCCCGGCGGACGGCCGGCCCGCGGCCAGTGCCGCCGCCAGCAGCGGCCCGGCGGCGCAGGCGCCCCGGACCACGGCCCCCCACGGGACGGGCTCGCGCCGCGTGCGCAGCGCGTGCTCCAGCCAGGGCGGCAGCGGGGTGCGGGGGCGGACGGTCACGGGGACTCCCGTCGGGTGCGGTGGACGTCTTCGGGCGTCGTCGGCCGGGCGGGACGAACTCACCGTACCGAGCGTCGGAGAACCGGCGCGAACAGCGGTGTTGCGAGTGCGTGACGGGTGGATCGGGGTGCGGCGGGGGGCCGCGCCGCACCATGACCTGCGTGCCCCGCACCGTGCGGGGCCCCCAGCACCGGAGGTCGCGTGATCGAGCGCGTCGTGACCGCCCCGGGCCTCCTGCCTCCGCCCTCCTGCTCCCACGCCTGCGTGGTGGAGGCCCGGACCGGGCTCGCCTTCCTCGCCGGAACGGTGCCGCTGGACGGACGGGAACCTCGTCGGGGAGGGCGAACCCGACGTCCGGTACGTCCGGCGCCCCTGACGGACGTGCGCCCTCGTGCCTCCGCCGGGCGCACAGCCGCGGACTCCGCCGGGACCGGTGCGGCCGCCGCGGACCCGGCGGATCCGCGGACCCGGCACACCCGTGGGCCCGGCGCGTCCGTGGACCCGGCACGTCCGCCGCGGGTCCGTTGCGGTCAGAGTCCGGCGGCCGTGGCCGCGGCGGCCAGGACCTCGCGCAGCATCTCCGGCGTGAGCCTGCCCGTGAAGACGTTCCGCTGGCTGACGTGGAAACAGCCGAGCACCTCCAGCGGCGCCGCCCCCGGGACGGCGGGCTCCAGCCGCACCCGGGCTCCGTGGCCGAACGCCGGCCGCGGGCGCGGCACCGTCCACCCCGCCGCCGAGAGGGCCGGCAGCGCCGCCTGCCAGCCGAAGGCGCCGAGTACCACCACCGAGCGCAGGGTGGGCCGCAGCAGGGTCAGCTCCTGGACCAGCCAGGTCCGGCAGGTGTCCCGCTCCAGCGGGGTGGGACGGTTCGCCGGGGGCGCGCAGTGCACCGGCGCCGTCACCCGGACCCCGTACAGCTCCAGCCCGTCGCCCCGGTGGGTCGAGGCCGGCTGCGAGGCCAGGCCCACCCGGTGCAGCGCGGCGTACAGCACGTCCCCGGACCGGTCCCCGGTGAACATCCGCCCGGTGCGGTTGCCGCCGTGCGCGGCGGGGGCCAGCCCGATCACCGCGACCCGTGCGTCCGGCGGCCCGAACCCGGGCACCGGCCGCCCCCAGTACTCCCAGTCGGCGAACGACGCCCGCTTGACCCGGGCCACCTCCTCCCGCCAGGCGACCAGCCGCGGGCAGGCCCGGCACGCGCAGACACGCCGGTCGAGGGCTGCGAGGTCGTCGTCCATACCGTCCCAGCGTAGGGGAGGCGGGCGGCCGGACCACCGGTCAGGTGAAGGCCGCGCCCAGCGCCAGGAAGAGGCAGACCAGCAGGAACAGCAGTCCGAGCAGCGGCAGCACGAACCGGACGTACCGGTTGTAGCCCACCTTGGCCAGCGCGCAGCCGCCCATGATCACCGCACTCGTCGGCACCCAGAGGTTCATGAGCCCGCTGGACGCCTGCCAGGCGGTGACCGCCACCGCCCGGGAGACGCCCGCGAAGTCGGCCAGCGGCGCGATGATCGGCATGGCGAGGGTGGCGTGCCCGGAGGTCGAGGGGATCAGGAACGCCAGCGGCAGGTTCACCACGAACACCAGGATCGCGAAGATCCCCGACGAGGTGCCCTCCACCACCCCTTCGACGCCGTGCAGCACGGTGTCGGTGATCCGCGAGTTGTTCATGATCACGGTGACCCCTCGGGCCAGCACCACCACCAGCGCGGGCGCGACGAAGTCCGCCGCGCCCCGCACCACCGTCTCGCTGACCCGCTGCTCGCCCATCCGCGCGACGACGCCCACCAGCACCGCCGCGACCAGGAACATCGCCGCGAGCTGCGGGAAGTACCAGCCCAGCTCGAACCCGTACGGCTCGGCGTCGGCGTCGCCGGTGAGCGCGGCGGACCAGGGGACCACCGCGAAGATCATGAAGGTGAAGACCAGCACCATGACGGCCAGCACCGCCCGCTCCGTGCCGCCCAGCGGCGGCACCTCGCGCCGCGACTGGGCGGCCAGTTCCCGGTCCCCGGGCAGGAAGCCGGAGAGCGAGCGTTCCGGGTTCCGCCGCACCCGGCGGGCGTAGAGCAGCACGTACCCGACGGTCACCGAGGTCAGCGCCAGCCACATCACGAAGCGCAGCACGATGCCGTCGCCCAGCGAGATCCCGGCGGCCGAGGACGCCACCCCGGTCGCGAACGGGTTGACCGTCGAGGTCAGCACGCCGATGCCCGCGCCGAGGACGGTCACCCCGAGCGCGGTCATCCTGTCGTGGCCCAGCGCGAGCATCAGCGGCACCACCAGGCCGTAGAAGCCCAGCGTCTCCTCGGCGAACCCGGAGACCGTGCCCAGCACCGCGAAGACCAGCATGATCACCGCGATCAGCAGCGAACCGCGGTTCCGCAGCCGGTGGGCCAGCCGTTCGATGCCGTGGTTGAGGGCGCCGGTCGCGAACACCATGGTGATGAACGCGCCGATCGCCAGGACGTAGAGGAAGACGCCGGCCGCGCCGTACAGCTCGCCCGCCAGGTCGGGGCCGACCACCCCGTTCTCGTCCCGGATGCCGTAGAGGCCGTTGACCGGCGCGAGGAAGAGGTCCTCCAGCCGGTCGAGGAAGCTCAGCCCGGAATCGACGCGGTGGTAGGTGCCCTGTACCGGCGCACCGTCCTCGTCCCGGTCGTAGACGCCGGAGGGGATGAGGAAGGCCAGCAGCCAGACCGCCAGGGTGACGAGCACCAGCACGGTCGGCGCGCTGGGGAAGACGAACCGCCGGCGCCCCGGCTGCCCGTCCCCGGTCTCGTCCCGGGTCGGCGGTACGGCACTGCTCATGGACGGGCTGCTCCCCTCCGGCGTCGCTGGCGTCACCCAGCCTGGGACCGCCGCGCCGCGGGCGCACGCCAGGGTGGGCCGATCGGCCGTCCCGCCCGGGCCCCGCGGGCCGGGCCGTGCGCAGTAGAGTCGACGGCATGAGTGAGAGCGTTCGGGTGGACGTCTGGATCTGGTCGGTGCGCCTGGTCAAGACCCGCTCGCTGGCGGCCGCCGCCTGCCGCGGCGGGCACGTCCGGGTGAACGGGGAGCGGGTCAAGCCCGCCCACGCGCTGAAGACCGGCGACGAGGTCCGCGTCCGGCAGGAGGGCCGGGAACGGGTCGTCGTGGTCAAGCAATTGATCCGCAAGCGGGTCGGCGCTCCCGTGGCCGTCGAGTGCTACGTGGACAACAGCCCGCCGCCTCCGCCGCGCGAGGCGGTCGCCCCGGCCGGGATCCGCGACCGCGGGGCGGGCCGGCCCACCAAGCGGGACCGGCGCGAGATGGAGCGGCTGCGCGGGCTGGAGGCCTCCCGCCGGGCCGCGTCGGCCGCCGGACCGCAGGGCTGACCCGCCTCCCGCCTCCCGGGCCCGGCCCGCCGCGCGGGGCCGCGGGGGAGGGTCCGGGCCACCGTGCCGGGGCGTGTCCGGACGGCGGCGCGGCAGGGGCGTCCGGACCGCGGCACGACAGGACGTGTCCCGGCCGCGGCGTGACAGGGGCGTCCGGGTGCGGGCCCGGCGGGACGTCCGGTGGGGCGCCCGTCACCGGGCCGCCGGTGGTGGCCCGTTCGTCAGGGAGAGTGAGGCAGGATGCGTCGTTCCGGAGACGAACCGAGGCATGCGCGCAGCGCCCTGCGCCTGCGGCTGTGGCTGAGCCTGTGGGGCGTGGCCGCCTCGGTGTTCGGCATCACGGTCTTCGTCTTCACCGGGCACCCGGGCTGGGCGCTGATCTGCGGAGCCGCGCTGCTGGTCGTCCTGGTCGACCTGGTGGTGGTCGTCCGCCACCTGCGGCAGGGACCGCACTACCAGCCGGGCCCGGACGTCCCCCCGTACCACTACCCGGAATGACGCCCCCGCGGGGTCATTCCGGCGCGTCCGCCGGCGGGTCGAAGCGCGCGGCGCGCACGAAGTCCGGCCGGGGGTCCAGCGCGGCGGCCAGCCGGAAGTGCCGGCGGGCCTGGTCGTGCTTGCCCTGCCGCTCGTAGGTGCGGCCCAGGGCGAAGTGCGCGTAGGCGTTGTCCGGCTCGCGCTCCAGCACGACGGCGAACTCCAGCTCGGCGGGCCTGAGCTGCGCGGCGGCGAAGAACGCGCGGGCCCGCAGCAGGCGTGCCGCCGTGTTCTCCGGATGGGCGTCGATCACCGCGTCGAGCAGTTTCACGGCACCCCGGGGGTCCCGTGCGGCCAGCAGCTGCTCGGCGGCGCGGAAGTCGATGACGTGCGTCTCGGGGGTCCTCCCGGACGCTCCACCAGTGTCGGGCACGTCTGGTTCCTTCCCTCCGTGGGCGGCTTCGACTCGTGCGACGGACCGCTATCGCGCCGGCCGGGCCCGCCGGGTCAGCTCCCGCCACACCTCGGCGACCCGCCGCTCCAGCTCCGGCAGCGGCACGTCGTTCTCGATGACGATGTCCGCGATCTCCAGCCGCTGCTCCCGGGTGGCCTGCGCGGACATGCGGGCCCGGGCGTCCTCCTCGCTCATCCCGCGCAGCCCGGTCAGCCGGTCGAGCTGGGTGGCGGGGGCGGCGTCGACCACCACGACCAGGTCGTAGAGCGGCGCCAGCCCGTTCTCGGTCAGCAGCGGCACGTCGTGGACCACCACGGCGTCGGCCGGGGCGGCCGCCTCCAGGGCGCGGGAGCGTTCCCCGACCAGCGGGTGCACGATCGAGTTGAGGACGGCCCGCTTCCCGGGGTCGGCGAAGACGATCGCGCCGAGCCTCGGCCGGTCCAGGCTGCCGTCGGCGGCCAGCACCTCGGGGCCGAAGGCCTCCACCACGGCGGCGAGTCCCGGCGTGCCCGGCTCGACGACCTCCCGCGCGATGCGGTCCGCGTCGATCAGCACCGCCCCGTGCTCCACGAGCAGCCGGGACACCTCGCTCTTGCCGGCGCCGATTCCGCCGGTCAGCCCCACAGTCAGCATGACCGCAGCCTAGTGCGCGGCTCCGGCCGCGCGAACAGGGGCCGGGGGCGGGCGGACGCCCGGCGGTCAGCCCTCGCCGCCCTCCCGCTCGGCCAGGAACCGCTCGAACTCGCGCCCGAGTTCCTCCGCGGACGGCAGGTCGGCCGGGTCGGCGAGCAGGTTGCCGCGGGTCTCGGCGCCGGCCGCCGCGTCGTACTGGTGCTCCAGGCCCTGGACCAGGGCGACCAGTTCCTCGTCCCCTTCCCGGACCTGCCGCTCGATCTCGGTCTGGGTGCGCTGGGCCTCGGTGCGCAGCGCGTGCGCGACGGCGGGGAGCACCAGGCCGGTGGCGGAGGTGACCGCCTCCACGACGGTGAGCGCGGCGTCCGGGTAGCGCGAGCGGGCGACGTAGTGCGGGACGTGCGCGGCGACGCCGAGGGTGTCGTGCCCCGCCTGGGTCAGCCGGTACTCGACGAGGGCCTCGGCGCTGCCCGGCACCTGTGCCTCCCCGATGGGGCTGCGCGGCGCGGGCACCAGGTCGGCACGGCTGCCGTGGGGGGTCACGCCCACCGGGCGGGTGTGCGGGACGCCCATCGGGATGCCGTGGAAGTTGACGCTGAGCCGGACCCGCAGGCGCTCCACGATCTCCCGCACGGCGGCGGCGAACCGTTCCCACTCGACGTCCGGCTCGGGACCGGACAGCAGCAGGAAGGGCGCTCCGGTGGCGTCCTGGAGGATCCGGAGCTCCAGCGCGGGCTCCTCGTAGCCCGACCAGTGGTCCCGGTCGAAGGTCAGCAGGGGGCGGCGCGCCCGGTAGTCCACGAGCCGGTCGTGGTCGAACCGGGCGACGAGCTGGTGGGGCAGTGTGTCGAGGAGGCGGTCGACGATCAGGTCTCCGGTGTCGCCCGCGTCGATGTACCCGTCGAAGTGGTAGAGCATGACCAGGCCGGCCGACTCCTGGGCGAGCGCCATCTCGGCGACGGCCAGGCCGTTCGGCTCCCATGCGTACAAACCCTGCGGATCAAGCACTGTGGGGTCCTCCTGTCTTTCCTCGATCACAGAACGTGTCCGGGGGCGCGGGCATTCCCGCACCGCCGGAGTGAGGACGGCCGGCAGGAGCCGGAGGCGGCGGGCCCCGCTCCCGGCCGGGCGGCGGAACCCCGTGCCGTCCGCGTCGGCGGGCGCTCCGCCGTCCCCCGGCTGGGGGCTCCCTGGTGCCGGCGGGATGCCCCGGGCAGCGGAAAGGCCCCGCCCGCTCCCTCTCGGGTGCGGACGGGGCCTTCCGTCAGGCTCGCGTCAGCTCATTGCCGAACCGGACGCGCGGAACGCGTTCAGCTCTGGCCGCCGGCCAGCTTCTCGCGCAGCGCGGCCAGCGCCTCGTCCGAAGCCAGCGCACCGGAGGTGTCGCCGCCCTCGGAGGAGTACGAACCGCCACCGGTCGCGGCCGGAGCGGCGTCGCCACCCTCGGCAGCGGCCTGCTCGTCGGCCTCGCGGGACTTGATGACCTGGGCCTGGTGCTGCTCGAAGCGGGTCTGCGCCTCGGCGTACTGGCGCTCCCACTCCTCGCGCTGCTTCTCGTAGCCCTCGAGCCAGTCGTTGGTCTCGGGGTCGAAGCCCTCGGGGTAGATGTAGTTGCCCTGGTCGTCGTAGGACGCGGCCATGCCGTACAGGGTCGGGTCGAACTCGACCGCCGACGGGTCGGCGCCGAAGGCCTCGTTGGCCTGCTTCAGCGAGAGGCTGATGCGGCGGCGCTCGAGGTCGATGTCGATGACCTTGACGAAGATCTCGTCGTTGACCTGGACGACCTGCTCCGGGATCTCCACGTGGCGCTCGGCCAGCTCGGAGATGTGGACCAGACCCTCGATGCCCTCGTCGACGCGGACGAACGCACCGAACGGAACCAGCTTGGTGACCTTACCCGGAACGACCTGGCCGATCTGGTGGGTACGGGCGAACTGCTGCCACGGGTCCTCCTGCGTCGCCTTCAGCGACAGGGAGACACGCTCGCGGTCCATGTCGACGTCGAGGACCTCGACGGTGACCTCCTGGCCGACCTCGACAACCTCGGAGGGGTGGTCGATGTGCTTCCAGGAGAGCTCGGAGACGTGGACCAGACCGTCGACGCCACCCAGGTCCACGAAGGCACCGAAGTTGACGATCGAGGAGACCACGCCGGAGCGGACCTGCCCCTTCTGGAGGGTGGTGAGGAAGGTCTGGCGGACCTCGGACTGGGTCTGCTCGAGCCAGGCACGGCGGGACAGGACCACGTTGTTGCGGTTCTTGTCCAGCTCGATGATCTTGGCCTCGAGCTCCTTGCCCACGTAGGGCTGGAGGTCGCGGACACGGCGCATCTCGACCAGGGAGGCCGGGAGGAAGCCGCGGAGACCGATGTCGAGGATGAGACCACCCTTGACGACCTCGATGACGGTACCGGTGACGATCCCGTCCTCTTCCTTGATCTTCTCGATGGTGCCCCAGGCACGCTCGTACTGGGCGCGCTTCTTCGAGAGGATCAGGCGGCCTTCCTTGTCCTCCTTCTGAAGGACGAGGGCCTCGATCTCGTCGCCGACCTTGACGACCTCGTTGGGGTCGACGTCGTGCTTGATCGAGAGCTCGCGGCTCGGGATGACACCTTCGGTCTTGTAACCGATGTCGAGCAGGACCTCGTCCCGGTCGACCTTCACGATGACGCCGTCGACGATGTCGCCGTCGTTGAAGTACTTGATCGTCTCGTCGATCGCGGCGAGGAAGGCTTCCTCGTTACCGATGTCGTTGACCGCTACCTGCGGCGTGGTGGCGGTGGTCTCGGTGCTGCTCGTCATGTGGGAAAGGGCTCCGGTACGGACATTGAAGTCGTAGGTACTGCTTACGCCGGGAGCCCGTTTCGCTCTGCAGAAGCCGGACAGCCAAGGAAGCGCCGCTTTTTCCAGCAGCGCCTCGACAACCGAGGGGACATACAACAGATGCGAGCGCGACCTGCTACGTCTGAGGTGCGCAGGCCCGCAGCGCAACTTGTAGCATACGGGGGCAGCCGGGCAGGGTCAATGCGCGAAGCGCGCACCACGGCCGAAATGCCACAATCCCGGCAGAAATTTCGTCGTGCGAGGTGGCCGCCGCGATTCGCGCGGCACCCGTCGGCAGGCGTCCGTGGAGGACTTCTGCACCCGGCGCGGACGTCGCGCGAACGGTTCGAAGATTAGCGGTGAGGAGCCGGTCATCCAAGAGTCCAGCGGTTTTCAGGCGGCCACGGATCCGGCCGGAACGGCCGCGGGGGCCGGCGTCCACGGGGCGGACGAGGCGGAGGCCACCCGCCGTGAGACCTCGGCGGCGGAGAGCTCCCGGGCCAGCCGGGGCTGGTGGGACCGCAACGCCGACGAGTACCAGACGGAGCACGGCGCCTTCCTCGGCGACGACCGCTTCGTCTGGGGCCCCGAGGGGCTGGACGAGGAGGACGCCCGCCTGCTCGGCCCGGCCGGGACGCTGGCGGGGCGGGACGTCCTGGAGATCGGCGCCGGCGCCGCCCAGTGCTCCCGCTGGCTCGCGGCCCAGGGCGCCAGGCCGGTCGCCCTGGACCTCTCCCACCGCCAGCTCCAGCACGCGCTGCGGATCGGCTCCGCGTTCCCCCTGGTCGAGGCGGACGCCTCGGTCCTGCCGTTCGCCGACGGCTCCTTCGACCTGGCCTGCTCCGCCTACGGGGCGATCCCCTTCGTCGCCGACCCCGGGCAGGTGCTGCGGGAGGTGCACCGGGTGCTGCGGCCCGGCGGGCGGTTCGTCTTCTCGGTGACCCACCCCGTCCGGTGGGCCTTCCCCGACGAGCCCGGCCCCGAGGGACTGAGCGTGACCGCCTCCTACTTCGACCGCACCCCGTACGTCGAGCAGGACGAGCGGGGGCGCGCCGTCTACGTGGAGCACCACCGGACGGTCGGCGACCGGGTGCGCGACGTGGTCGGCGCCGGGTTCCGGCTGACCGACCTGGTGGAGCCGGAGTGGCCGGTGTGGAACGACGCCGAGTGGGGCGGCTGGTCGCCGCTGCGGGGCGGGCTCATCCCGGGCACGGCGGTCTTCGTCTGCGACCGGGACTGACCCCGGACCGTCACGGAACCCCTGGGAGACTGGGCGGGTGATGCGTGACGCCGCCCTGGAGCTCCCGGTCCGTTCCGCCCTGCCACCGCTGGAGGAGGCGCTGGACGGCCACGGCGCGGCCGTCCTGTGCGCACCGCCCGGCACCGGCAAGACCACGCTGGTCCCCCTCGCCCTCGCCGGGCTGACCGGCCCCGCGGGCGGCCCGGACCGGGGCAGGGTGATCGTCGCCGAACCGCGCCGCATCGCCGCCCGGGCCGCCGCCCGCCGCATGGCCTGGCTGCTCGGCGAGAGCGTCGGCGGGACGGTGGGGTACCGGGTCCGCGGCGACCGCGCGGTCTCCTCCCGCACCCGCGTCGAGGTCGTGACGACCGGTGTCCTGCTGCAGCGCCTCCAGCGCGACCAGGAGCTCGCGGGCGTGGGCACGGTCGTCCTCGACGAGTGCCACGAGCGCCATCTGGACGCCGACACCGCCGCCGCGTTCCTGCTGGACGTGCGCGAGACCCTCCGCCCCGACCTGCGGCTGGTCGCCGCCTCCGCCACCACCGACGCCGGGGGCTGGGCGAGGCTGCTGGGCGGCGCCCCCGTGGTGGAGGCGCACGGCACGGCCCATCCGGTGGAGACGGTGTGGGCTCCCCCGCCGCGTCCGGTGCGCCCGCCGCACGGCACGCGCGTCGATCCGGCGCTGCTGGCCCACGTGGCCTCGGTCGTCCGCCGCGCCCTGGCGGAACGGGACGGCGACGTCCTGTGCTTCCTGCCCGGGGTCGGCGAGATCGCCCGGGTCGCCGGGGCCCTCGACGGCCTTCGGGCGCTCGGGGTGGACGTCCTCCAGGTCCACGGCCGCGCCCCCGCCGCCGTGCAGGACGCGGTGCTGTCCCCCGGTGGGCGCCGCCGGGTCGTGCTCGCCACCTCGGTGGCGGAGTCCTCGCTGACCGTCCCGGGCGTCCGCGTGGTGGTGGACTCCGGACTGGCCCGCGACCTCGCGGCCGCCTGGCGGAGCGCGCGGGGCGGCGGGGGGCGGGCCGCGGCGGAGTCCGGGGGAGGCTACGCGGCCCGCTGGCGCGCGGAGGCCCGCCGGCTGCGCTCCCTGGCCGGCGACGCCGCCGGGGAAGCCGGGCCGGTCCGGCTGCGCACCGACGACCAGGTGGCCGGTGCGGTGGCGGCGCTGGCCTTCCCGGAGCGGGTCGGCCGGGTGGAGGGCGGTTCCTGCCTGATGGCCGGCGGCACCCGCGCGGAGGTTCCGGAGGGCTCGCCGCTGCGCGCCGCCTCCTGGCTGGCGGTGGCGGTGGCCGACCGGCCGGTGGGCCAGGGGCACGCCCGGATCCGGCTGGCCGCGGTGGTCGACGAGGAGGTCGCCCGCCGCGCGGCGGCGCCGTTGCTCGCGGAGGGCGAGGAGGTCCGCTGGGCGGACGGCGACGTGGTGGCCCGCCGGGTGGAACGGCTGGGCGCGGTGGAGCTGACGGTCCGGCCGCTGCGGGACGCGGAGCCCGCGCGGATCCGCGCGGCGCTGCTGGACGGCCTGCGGAGGGAGGGGCTGGGGCTGCTGCGCTGGTCCCGGGACGCCGAGGTCCTCCGGCAGCGGCTGGCGTTCCTGCGCGGGCGGCTGGGCGATCCCTGGCCCGACGTGTCCGACGAGGCGCTGCTGGCACGGGCGCGGGAGTGGCTGGAGCCGGAGCTCGGGCGGGCCCGGCGCCGGGCGGACCTGGGCCGGATCGACGCCGGGCAGGGACTGGTGCGCCTGCTGCCGTGGGCGTCCGGCGAGGGTGCGCGGCTGGACGAACTGGCGCCGGAGCGTCTGGAGGTGCCGTCCGGCTCGCGGATCAGGGTCGACTACGCCGATCCCGAGCGGCCGGTGCTGGCGGTGAAGCTCCAGGAGATGTTCGGGTCGGCCGGGTCGCCCTCGGTGGCGGGGGTGCCGGTGGTGGTGCACCTGCTGTCACCGGCCGGGCGTCCCGTCGCGGTCACCGCCGACCTCGCCTCGTTCTGGCGGGAGGGCTACCGGGGCGTGCGGGCGGAGCTGCGGGGGCGGTACCCCCGGCACCCGTGGCCCGAGGACCCGGCGACGGCCGTGCCCACCCGGCACACCAACGCCCGGCTGCGGCGCGAGGGCGGCTGACGGGCGGTCAGGCGGCCGGACCGGCCGGGCGGCCGCTCGGCGGGGCGTACAGGCACGCGGCTGACGGGCAGGCGCACGGGTCCGCACCGGGGCGCCCCGTGCGGGCGGCCGTGCTGCCGCGGGAGCGCCACCGGGGCGGGCGGTGCCGGGGGTGGGTGCGGGCAGACGCGTGCGCGGGCGGTCGCACGCGTCAGGGCCGGGCCCCTTCCGGAAGGGGGCCGGCCCTGACGCGGTGCGAGGAGGGGCGGGGTCAGGCCGTGCCGGAGACCTCGCCGGTGGTGCCCTCCGCGGTGGCCTCCACCGTCAGCTCCACGGTGAGGGTGCCCGCTCCCGGCGTGTCCACGAGCAGCAGGTAGGAGCCGGCCGTGTCGCCCGCGAACAGGGCGGGCAGGGTCAGCACGCCGTCGGCGTCGGCGGTGAGGCCGAGGGTGCGGACCGGCTTGCCGTCGGCGCCCTCGAAGTACGGGCCCTTGTCGTTCTCGCCGGCGTCCTCGACCGACTTGATCAGCGTGACGGTGGCGCCGACCCTGGCGGCGGGCGCGCCGCCGCGGGTGGCGCTGACGGCGATCCTCCCGGCGAACTCCCCGCCGACGGGGCACACCAGGGGCTCGCCCTCGGCCAGGGTGAGCTTGTCCGCGGTGCGGACGGTCACGACGCCGTCCCACTCGGCGGCCGTCACGTCACGGCCGACGACGGTGGCCCGGACCATGAAGGCACCGGCCTTCTCCCCGGCGACCAGCGCGGGCGCCGTGGCGACGCCGCTGCCGTCCGTCTGCACGGTGGCGATGGTCTCGCCGCCCTCGAAGGCCGTACCGGTGTCGCCGACGACGGTGAACCGGATCCGCACCTTGCCGACGCCCGCCCCGGCGGAGGTCTCCGCCCGGACGGCGATGTCCTCGCCGAAGGCCGTGCCGGCCACCGCGCTGAGCGAGCCGCCCGCCGCGCGCTCCAGGCGGTGCACCGAGTCGGTGGGCGTCTGGGGGCTCGCCGGAGGCGTCGTGGCGGGCGGAGGCGTCGTACCGCCGCCTCCCGCGCCGGGCGTTTCGGACCCGCCGCCGCTGCCGCCGCCGTTGCCGCCACCGCCACCGCCACCGCTGCCGCCATTGCCGACGCCGTCACGCGGACCCGCGGACGGCGGGGCGGACGGGGAGGTGGGCGTGATGGTGTCGCCGTCGTTGCGGTGGACCGGCAGGGTGCCGGTGCCGTCGGGGATCTCCTGGACGCCCTTGCGGAAGGTCTCCATCCACCGCAGCACCGTGTTGAGGTAGTCGCGGGAGTTGTTGTAACTGAGGACCGCCCGCTCGAGGTCCTCACGCTCGGCGAGGTTCCAGTTGTAGCGGCACAGGTAGTGCCCGGCGGCCAGCGCGGCGTCGTAGACGTTGTTGGGGTCCTTCGCCCCGTCCCCGTTGCCGTCCTTGCCCGCCCACTCCCAGGTCGACGGGATGAACTGCATGGGGCCCACGGCGCGGTCGTAGGTGGCGTCGCCGTCGAAGGCGCCGTTGTCGGTGTCGCTGATGTGCGCGAAGCCCTCGCCGTTGAGGGCGGGGCCGACGATGGGCGAGGTGGTGGTGCCGGCGCTGTCGACACGGCCGCCGCGGGCCTGGCCGGACTCCACCTGCCCGATGGCGGCGAGGAGTTGCCACGGCAGGTTGCAGTCCGGCTTGGCCTGCCTCAGGGTCGCCTCGGCCTTCTTGTAGGCGTCGAGGACCGTCGCGGGTATGCCGGATTCGCTGCTGTCGCTGCCGCCGGCCGGGGAGTTCAGCGGCGGGAGGTCCGTGTAGTACGAGTCGTCGCCCGGACTCTCGGCGAGGTCGGGGACCGGCTGGGAATCACCGGTCTCCGATCTGGGCCTCTCGGCCACTCCCGGCGCCTGCGAAGCGGTCAGCGCCGCGACCGCGATCGCGGCCACCGCCGTGGTCGCCGCCCCTCTGCGCAGATGCCTGCCGATATGCGCCGCCATCGAGCGTTCCCTCCCTGGACGACCGACTTCTGGTCCCTCGGTCCGCCTCGCGGACAGAGATTCGATACCGCAATCAGGTGACCCTACGCCAACTTGCGTCGCCCGCCTACCCGTTGGTGTCCGATATCGGGTGATTGGCAAGGACTTGGGCGCGGTGCGGCGTGCGGAATTCGGACGCGGCCGGTTCCGGGGAACCGAAGGGTGGCCGGTGACGTCCCTTGTCGGCGCGGGCGTGGTCCCGGCCGCGCCACCGGGCGGGCCCGGTACCGCGCTCCGCGGCGTCGCCGCCGCGTCGTCGTCGTACCGACCGCCGCGGCCGCCGCCGTGGCCGTCGCGCTGCCGCGGCCGTCACGGTGCCGTGGTCGCGCCGTGCCGTGGCCGCGCCGTCGGCGTGTGCCGTGCCCTCCGGGATCAGGAGTCGTCCTTGCCGTTCACCCTCAGTCATGCCGTCGCCGTCCTGCCCGCGGTCCGCACCGACGGCACCGGGCGGGCCGCCCTGCTGGTGCCGTCGGTGCTGGTCGCCGGGTCGTTCGCCCCCGACATGACGTACTACGCGGCGAGCGCGCTGCCCGACGCGATGGCCTTCGGGGACGTCACCCACTCGTTCGCCGGCGTGCTGACGGTCGACGTGGCGATCGCCTGGCTGCTGGTGGGCGCCTGGCTGCTGCTGCGGGAGCCGCTGGTCGCGTTGCTGCCGCGGCGGGTCCGCGGGCGGGCCGCGGCGCTGACCCGTTGCGCGACGCCCAGGGCACGGCTCCGGCCCGCCCTGGCCGCCGCCTGGTACCTGTCGGCCGTGCTGGGGGCTCTCACCCATGTGGTGTGGGACGCCTTCACCCACCTGGACCAGTGGGGGATGCGGGTCTTCCCGGTGCTGGGCGAGGAGATCGCGGGCTCGCCCCTCTACTGGTACATGCAGTACGGGGGGTCGGCGGTCGCCGCGGTGGTCATCGTCTGGTTCCTGGCCCGCGCGCTGCGGAAGGCCCCCGACGGCGGAGGGCTCGGGCTGCCGCCGCTGTCACGGCGTGACCGCTGGGCCGCCTGGGCGCTGCTGGCGCTGTGCGCGGGGATCGCGGCGACGGCACGGGTGGTGCGCTGGTGGGCCTACTGGGGGCATGTCGCCAAGCCCTGGGAGATCATCCCGACGCTCTGCTTCGGCGCCGGTGCGGGCCTCGTGGTCGGCCTGCTGCTCCACGGGACCGCCGTCAGGGTGTGGCGGCGCCCGTCCCGGGATCCGCGCGCGGCGGCCGGGGAGCCGGGGGCGCGGGAGGAGGAGGGAAGCCGGGCAGCGGCACCACGGTGACCGCGATCCGGCGGGAGGCGCCCGGGCGGACCAGCCGGACCACCAGTCCCCAGGTGCGGCGGGCGGCCGTCTGGGCGGGGCCCACCGCCAGCGAGAGCACCACCACGGGCTGCCGGCCGGCCACCGCCTCCCACAGGTCACGGGCCCGCCGTCGCGCTCCGGCCGTCCAGCCGGGGTGACGACGGGCCGTGCTCGCGGTCGGGGCGAGGGGGCGCACCGGCGGACGCAGCGCGGATATGACCGCTTCCGCTCCCACCGGAGTCCGGCCGAGCATGCGTATACCCATGCCCCGCATCCTCGCCCCGCCCACGGTCCACGTCGCTTCCATGGGGTCCGCCCGGGTGACACGAACCGCCGGCCCCGGCGGCTCCCGGGCGACACCGGCCCGCCCGGCAGGCGACCCGCACCCCCGCAACCCCGCAACCCCGCACCCCGCAGCGGCACCCGGCAGGCGGCGGTCCCGTACCGCCTCCGCGAAGCGGCACGGGCCGCGCCCCCGGACGGGGGGACGCGGCCCGTGCGGGCGCCGGCATCCCCGGGGGGAGCAGGCGCATCCGGTCGCTCAGTGCGCCGCGGACTCCCAGTCCCGGCCCACGCCGACCGACACGTCCAGCGGCGCCCGCAGGGCCGCCGCTCCCGCCATCTCCCTCCGGACCAGTTCCTCCACCGCGGCCCGTTCGCCGGGCGCGATCTCCAGCACGATTTCGTCGTGGACCTGCAGCAGTATCCGCGACCTCAGCTCCGCCTCCCGCAGCGCCGCGTCGACCTTCAGCATGGCGATCTTCACGATGTCCGCGGCGGTGCCCTGGATCGGCGCGTTGAGCGCCATCCGCTCGGCCGCCTCCCGCCGCTGCCGGTTGTCGCTGTTCAGGTCCGGGAGGTACCGCCGGCGGCCGAGGATGGTCTGCGTGTACCCGGTCGCCCGGGCCTCGTCGACGACCCGGCGCAGGTAGTCCCGCACCCCGCCGAACCGTTCGAAGTAGGTGTCCATCAGCACCCGCGCCTCGCCGGCGTCGATGTTCAGCTGCTGCGACAGGCCGAACGCCGACAGTCCGTAGGCCAGGCCGTACGACATGGCCTTGATCTTCCGCCGCATCTCGGGGTCGACCTGCGACCGCTCCACCGAGAACACCTGGGAGGCGACCGTGGTGTGCAGGTCCTCGCCGGAGGTGAACGCCTCGATCAGGCCCTCGTCCTCGGACAGGTGGGCCATCACCCGGAGTTCGATCTGGCTGTAGTCCGCCGTCATCAGCGACTCGTAGCCCTCGCCGACCACGAATCCGCGGCGGATCGCCCGGCCCTCGTCCGTGCGCACCGGGATGTTCTGCAGGTTCGGGTCCGTCGACGACAGCCGGCCCGTGGCCGCCACCGTCTGGTTGAAGGTGGTGTGGATCCGGCCGTCCGCGGAGATCGTCTTGATCAGGCCCTCCACGGTCGTCCGCAGCTTGGCCTGTTCCCGGTGCCGCAGCATGATCACCGGGAGTTCGTTCTCGGTCTGCTGGGCCAGCCAGGCCAGCGCGTCCGCGTCCGTGGTGTAACCGGTCTTGGTCTTCTTGGTCTTCGGCAGGCCCAGTTCGCCGAAGAGGACCTCCTGGAGCTGCTTCGGGGATCCGAGGTTGAACTCGTGGCCCGCCGCCGCGTGCGCCTCCCGCACGGCCTGCTGGACCGCGCCCGCGAACATCTGCTCCATCTTGCCCAGGTGGTCCCGGTCGGCGGCGATGCCGTGCCGCTCCATCCGCGCCAGCAGCGCCGACGTCGGCAGTTCCATGTCGCGCAGCAGCCCGGCGGCGCCCACCTCCTCGAGCCGGCCCTCGAACGCCGCCGCCAGGTCCAGCACGGCCAGCGCCTGCACCATCAGCGCCTCGGCCTGGGCGTCGTCGTCCGCGCCGAAGGCCAGCTGCCCGCCGGCCGCCTCGGCGGGGGCGAGCTCGCGGCCCAGGTACTCCAGGGACAGCGCGTCCAGGTCGAAGGACCGGCGGCCCGGCTTGACCAGGTAGGCGGCCAGCGCCGTGTCCATGGTGACGCCGTCGACCGTCCAGCCGTGTTCGCCGAACAGCCGCATCGCGGCCTTCACGTTGTGGAACACCTTCGGCCTGGCCCCGTCGGCCAGCCACGCCGCCCAGGCCGTCTCGTCGGCCTCGTCGAGCTGCGCAGGGTCGAACCAGGCCGCCTGGCCGCCCGCCGCGGCGAGCGCGACCTCGGCCACCGAACCCTCGCCCAGCGCCCACGCGCCGACCGCCGCGACGCCCAGCGGGCCGTCCTGCCCGTGCTCCGCGAGCCAGGGCGCCAGCTCGCCGGTGGACAGCACCGAGCCGTCCAGCTCGACGCCGCTCTGCGCGGCGGGCGAGGGGCCTTCCTCCTCCTCGGCGCCCGGGTCCACGGCGAACAGCCGCTCGCGCAGCGACGGGTTCCGGATCTCCAGGGTGTCCAGGATCATCGCGACCGCCTTGCGGTCGTACGCCGCCCGCTCCAGCGCGGTGACCCCCACCGGCAGCTCGACGTCCCGGACCATCTCGGTCAGCCGGCGGTTCAGCTTCACGGACTCCAGGTGGTCGCGGAAGTTCTGCCCCGCCTTGCCCTTGACCTCCTCGGCCCGCTCCACCAGCTCGGCGAACGAGCCGAACTGGTTGATCCACTTCGCGGCCGTCTTCTCGCCCACACCCGGGATGCCCGGCAGGTTGTCCGACGGGTCGCCGCGCAGCGCCGCGAAGTCGGGGTACTGCGCCGGGGTCAGGCCGTACTTCTCGAAGACCTTCTCGGGCGTGAACCGGGTCAGCTCCGAGACGCCCTTGGTCGGGTACAGCACCGTGGTGCGGTCGGACACCAGCTGGAAGGAGTCGCGGTCGCCGGTGACGATCAGGACGTCGAAGCCCTCCGCCTCCGCCTGCGTCGTCAGGGTCGCGATGACGTCGTCCGCCTCGAAGCCGTCCACCGCGAACCGCCGCACGCCCATCGCGTCCAGCAGCTCGCCGATCAGCTCCACCTGGCCGCGGAACTCGTCCGGCGTCTTCGCCCGGTTCGCCTTGTACTCGGTGAACTCCTGCGACCGCCACGTCCTGCGGGACACGTCGAACGCCACCGCGAAGTGGGTCGGCGCCTCGTCGCGCAACGTGTTGGCCAGCATCGAGGCGAAGCCGTAGATCGCGTTCGTCGGCTGGCCCTGCGCCGTCGTGAAGTTCTCCGCGGGCAGCGCGAAGAACGCGCGGTACGCGAGCGAGTGCCCGTCCATGAGCATCAGCCGCGGACGCTCACCGCCGGGGGTCGTTTCGGTCTTCTTCGATGCTGTATCCACCACGCCCTCGATCCTGCCACGCTCCACGGACAGCCAGCGCCCACCCACCGGCCGCCCCGCACCGCACCGTCCCCCCGTCACTCCTGGCGGTGATCGGCCGGGCCGTCCGGCGAGAGTTGTCCACAGGTCCCGCGGAGCCTCCTCCACAGCCCTCCCGCGGCCCGCGGCCCCGTGCAAGGATCTTGGACGACAGCCGACCCGACAGCCGCACCGCCGGTGCAGAAGAGGTGAGCGCCATGGTGAGCAAGCCCCCCGCCGCCGATCCCGCGCAGGACGCCCCCCGCGTCTCCGAGCCCCGGCACGCAGCGGCCGGTCTGCCCGCCATCGGCCACACCCTGCGCATCGCCCACCAGCAGATGGGGGTCCGCCGCACGGCCCTGACCCTGCTGCGGGTCAACCAGAAGGACGGCTTCGACTGTCCCGGCTGCGCCTGGCCCGAGGGCGACGAGCGGCACGCCGCGGAGTTCTGCGAGAACGGCGCCAAGGCCGTCGCCGAGGAGGCCACCCTCCGCCGGGTCACCCCGGAATTCTTCGCCGCCCATTCGGTCGCCGACCTCGCCGGCCGCAGCGGCTACTGGCTGGGCCAGCAGGGCCGCCTGACCCGTCCCATGTACCTCGCCGAGGGTTCCACCCACTACGAGCCCATCGGCTGGGACGAGGCCTTCGACGTGATCGCCGAGGAGCTCCACGCCCTCGGCTCCCCCGACCAGGCGGTGTTCTACACGTCCGGGCGGACCAGCAACGAGGCCGCGTTCCTCTACCAGCTCTTCGCCCGCGAGTTCGGCACCAACAACCTGCCCGACTGCTCCAACATGTGCCACGAGTCCTCCGGCTCCGCCCTCACCGAGACCATCGGGATCGGCAAGGGCAGCGTCAGCCTCGAGGACCTCCACCAGGCCGACCTGATCATCGTCGCCGGGCAGAACCCCGGCACCAACCACCCGCGGATGCTCACCGCCCTGGAGAAGGCCAAGGCCGCCGGCGCCCGTGTCATCAGCGTCAACCCGCTGCCCGAGGCGGGGCTCGAACGCTTCAAGAACCCGCAGACCCCCAGGGGCCTCGTCACCGGCACCGCCCTCACCGACCTCTTCCTCCAGATCCGCATCGGCGGCGACCAGGCCCTCTTCCGCCTCCTCAACAAACTGGTCCTGGAGACCGAGGGCGCCGTCGACGAGGCGTTCGTCCGGGAACACACCCACGGTTACGAGGAGTTCGCCGAGGCGGCCCGCGCCGCCGACTGGGCGGAGACCCTCGCCGCGACCGGCCTCACCCGCGAGGAGATCCACCGGGCCCTCGACATGGTGCTCGCCTCGAAGCGCACCATCGTCTGCTGGGCCATGGGCCTCACCCAGCACAAGCACTCCGTCCCCACCATCCGCGAGGTCGTCAACTTCCTCCTGCTGCGCGGCAACATCGGCCGCCCCGGAGCCGGCGTCTGCCCCGTGCGAGGTCACTCCAACGTCCAGGGCGACCGCACCATGGGCATCTTCGAACGCCCCGCGCCCGCCTTCCTCGACGCCCTGGAGGCCGAATTCGGCTTCGCCCCGCCCCGCCACCACGGCCTCGACGTCGTCAACGCCATCCGCGCCCTGCGGGACGGCGCCGCCAAGGTGTTCTTCGCCATGGGCGGCAACTTCGTCGCCGCCACCCCGGACACCGACGTCACCGAGGACGCCATGAGGCGGGCCCGCCTCACCGTCCACGTCTCCACCAAGCTCAACCGCTCGCACGCCGTCACCGGCGCCCGCGCCCTGATCCTCCCCACCCTCGGCCGCACCGAACGCGACCTCCAGGCGGGCGGCGAGCAGTTCGTCACGGTCGAGGACTCCATGGGCATGGTGCACGCCTCCCGCGGCCGCCTCGCACCGGCGAGCCCCCACCTGCTCTCCGAGCCGGCCATCGTCTGCCGCCTCGCGCGCCGCGTCCTCGGCCCCGGCAGCGCCACGCCCTGGGAGGAGTTCGAGAAGGACTACGCCACCGTCCGCGACCGCATCGCGCGCGTGGTCCCCGGCTTCGAGGAGTTCAACGCCCGCATCGCGCGCCCCGGCGGCTTCACGCTCCCCCACGCGCCCCGCGACGAACGCCGTTTCCCCACGGCCACCGGCAAGGCCAACTTCACCGCCGCGCCCGTCGAGTACCCGGTGATCCCCGAGGGCCGCCTGCTGCTGCAGACCCTCCGCTCGCACGACCAGTACAACACCACGGTCTACGGCCTCGACGACCGCTACCGCGGCATCCACGGCGGCCGCCGCGTCGTGCTCGTCCACCCCGAGGACGCCGCCGGACTGGGCATCGCCGACGGCTCCTGCGTCGATCTCGTCTCCGAGTGGAGCGACGGGACCGAACGCCGGGCCCCCGGCTTCCGGGTGGTCCACTACCCCACCGCCCGGCGGTGCGCCGCCGCCTATTACCCGGAGACCAACGTCCTGGTGCCGCTGGACTCCACCGCCGACGTCAGCAACACCCCGGCCAGCAAGTCCGTGGTGATTCGTCTGGAACAATCCGGAACCGACTGAGCGTTTGCTCAGCCGGTGGTGCGACGGTACCGGTGCCGGCACCGCCGCACCAGCCACCGCACCAGGTCTCCCCCGAAAGAATTGGAGCCGGCCCCATGGGCGAGCAGCACACCGTGAAGTTCCCGCAGGAAGTCCTCGACGAGTACGCGAGCCTCGGCCTCGACCTCCCCGCCCTCTTCTCCGCCGGTCACCTCGGCACCCGCATGGGCATCGAGATCAAGGAGGCCTCGGCCGAACGGGTCGTCGGCACCATGCCGGTCGAGGGCAACACCCAGCCCTACGGCCTGCTCCACGGCGGTGCCTCCGCCGTCCTCGCCGAGACCCTCGGCTCGGTCGGCTCCATGCTCCACGGCGGCCCCTCCAAGATCGCCGTCGGCGTCGACCTCAACTGCACCCACCACCGCGGCCTCCGCTCCGGCGTGGTCACCGGCGTGGCCACCCCGGTCCACCGGGGCCGCTCCACGGCCACCTACGACATCGTCATCAGCGACGACCAGGACCGCCGCGTCTGCAGCGCCCGCCTCACCTGCCTCCTGCGCGACGCCTGACGGCCCGTTGCGCACCCTCCCGGGGCGCCCCGGCGGCACCGCCGCCCGGGGCGCCCCTTTTTCGCGTCTTCTTCTTCCGGAAGTAACACTGCGTAACGCGAACGAAATGAATGCATGCTGCATTCATCAACCTCGTGACAACGCTGTCAGGTAATGAGTAAAAATGGGAAGACACCTGAACCCAGAAACGCCCCGTCCTGCGATTTCTCAACATGCGGACCGGCCGAATCCGCCGGAATTAACCTCTTCCACCCACTCCTTACCGCTCTGCATTACCTCGTGTCATAACAAGAGCGTCACAGCATTGGTCAGGCACTCCTCCCTATAACCACCTCGCGCCTAGAGTCACCGCCAGTCACCGCGCCGTGGGAACAGCAAATCCGCCCAGCGCCTCGACTCGGCCGCGCTCCGGACCGGAACGGCCGTGCCAGGGAAAGGACACACCGTGCGTCAACGTCTCCTCGCACTGACCGCCACGCTGGCGGTGGGAGCGCTCACCCTTACCGCCTGCGGCTCGCGCGACGAGGGCAACAAGGGCGGCTCCGACGGCGACACCAAGGTCGTCATCGGCCTCGACGCCCCGCTGACCGGCGACCTCTCCGCGCTGGGTCTGGGCATGAAGAACTCCGTCGACCTCGCGGTCAAGACGGCCAACAAGGAGAAGTACGTCAAGGGCGTCACCTTCGAACTGAAGGCCCTCGACGACCAGGCCCAGCCGACCTCCGGTCAGCAGAACGCCACCACGTTCGTCGGCCAGGAGGACGTCATCGGCGTCGTCGGCCCGCTGAACTCCAGCGTCGGCGAGGCCATGCAGAAGGTCTTCAACGACGCGAACACCGCACTGGTCTCCCCGGCCAACACCAACCCCTCCCTCACCCAGGGTCTGAACTGGCAGAAGGAGAAGAAGCGCCCCTTCGCCTCCTACTTCCGCACCGCCACCACCGACGCGATCCAGGGCCCGTTCGCCGCCCAGTACGTCTACAACGAGGCCAAGCTCACCAAGGCCTTCATCATCGACGACAAGAAGACCTACGGCGCGGGCCTCGCCGCCACCTTCAAGGGCGAGTACGAGAAGCTCGGCGGCAAGGTCGTCGGCACCGAGCACATCAACCCCGAGGCCAAGGACTTCGCCGCGGTCGCCACCAAGGTCAAGTCCTCCGGCGCCCAGGTCGTCTTCTACGGCGGCGAGTACCCGGCCGGCGGCCCGCTCAGCAAGCAGATCAAGGCCGCGGGCGCCGACGTCGCCTTCGTCGGCGGTGACGCCCTCAAGTCCCCCGAGTACATCAAGCTCGCCGGCAAGAGCAGCGAAGGCGACTTCGCCACCCTGGTGGGCTCCGAGCTGGAGAAGCTGGACTCCGCCAAGGAGTTCATCGCCAACTACCAGGCCGAGGGCTACAAGGACGCCTACGAGGCCTACGGCGGCTACTCCTACGACGCCGCCTGGTCGATCATCGAGGCGGTCAAGGCCGTCACCGAGAAGAACGACGGCAAGCTCCCCGAGGACGCGCGCAAGCAGGTCGTCGAGGCTCTCCAGGGCGTCAGCTTCGAAGGCGTCTCCGGAACCGTCTCCTTCGACGAGTTCGGTGACACCACCAACAAGCAGCTGACGGTCTACGAGGTCAAGAACGGTGAGCACGTCGCCGTGAAGTCCGGCACCTTCACCGACTGACACCACCCACCCACCCGCCACACCCAGGGCCGCGCGGGGCGCTGCACCCAGCGCCGCGCGCGGCCCTGTCCGTCCCAAGTCTCGGAGGCAATGCGGTGAACGAACTGCCGCAGCAGCTGGTCAACGGCCTGCTCCTAGGAGCCATGTACGGCCTGGTCGCCATCGGCTACACAATGGTCTACGGCATCGTCCAGCTCATCAACTTCGCCCATGGCGAGATCTTCATGATCGGTGGGTTCGGCGCCCTCACGGTCTACCTCTACGTCCTGCCCGACGGCACCGGTATGGCCATCGCGCTGCCTCTGATGATCGTCGGCGGCGTCATAGCCGCCGTCCTCGTCGGCGTCGGAGCCGAACGACTGGCCTACCGGCCCCTGCGCGGCGCGCCCCGCCTCGCCCCCCTCATCACCGCCATCGGCCTCTCCATCGCCCTGCAGCAGGCCGTCTGGGCCTGGTACCCCGACGCGACCAAGTCGCTCACCTTCCCCGAACTCGACCTCGGCCCCTTCGAGATCGGCTCCGTCACCCTGCAGGGCGGTGACATCTTCCTGATCGCCGCCGCCCCGATCTGCATGGTGATCCTCGGCTGGTTCGTCATGAAGACCCGCACCGGACGCGGCATGCAGGCCACCGCCCAGGACCCCGACACCGCCAAGCTGATGGGCATCAACACCGACCGCATCATCATGGTCGCGTTCGCCCTCGGCGCCGCCTTCGCGGCGGTCGGAGCCGTCGCCTACGGCCTCAAGTACGGCGAGGTCAACTTCAAGATGGGCTTCCTGCTCGGGCTCAAGGCCTTCACCGCCGCCGTCCTCGGCGGCATCGGCAACATCTACGGCGCCATGATCGGCGGTCTCGTCCTCGGCGTCGCCGAGGCCATCTCCACCGCCTACATCGCCGAAGTTCCCGGAATGCAGCAGCTCGGCGGCCAGTCCTGGTCCGACGTCTGGGCCTTCGTACTCCTCATCCTCGTGCTCCTGCTGCGGCCACAGGGCCTGCTCGGCGAGCGCGTGGCCGACAGGGCGTGACACCGATGACGACACACACCACCAGCACCGACATGAACACCGCGGCCGACACCCCGAGCCCCACCGGGCGCCTCGTCGGAATCCCCGCACCCGCGGCCCGCGCCCTGGCCACCGCCGGCGGCGCCCTCAGCCTGGTCTCCTGCTTCCTCGCCTGGACGTGGACCGACGCCTTCCCCGGCGACCTCACCGTCTACGGCTACCCCGGCGGCCTCCAGTGGCTCGTCCTGGTCCTGGGAGCCCTGACCGCCCTCTTCGGCCTCGCCTCCTACCAGGTCAAGGGCCTGCGCTGGCTCACCCCCGCAGGTGCCGACCCGGCGATCCGCCTGGCCGCGCTGGGCGCCTTCGTCACCGCCTGGTACACGGTCCTGGCCATCAGTCTCACCCTCGGCGGGGTTGTCAACCTGGAACCGGGCGGCTTCGTCGTCGCCGCCGCCACGCTGATCGCCCTTCTCGGCGCGCTCGCCCTTCCGTTCGAACGCCCGAAGGCCGACCCGGCCGACCCCGAGGACAGCGGCTGGGACCAGTTCAAGCACAACGCCGGCCAGAAGTGGGCCGTCGTCAAGGCCGCCTTCGCCACGGGTCCCCTCGCGCCGGCACCCAAGCTCCCCGGCTACGCCGAGATCCTGCTGATCACCGCGGCCCTGGCCGTCGGCCTCGGCATCTTCACCTACGGCATCGGCACCGAGTACGACGAACTGTTCATCGGCTTCCTGGTCAGCGCCGGCTTCGGCTTCGCCGCCCTCGCCAAGGCCGGACTGATCCCGCGGCTCGGCGCACTCACCGCGCGCCACTCCAACATCACCACCTGCGCGGCCTTCGTCGCCGCCGCCGCGTTCCCGTTCACCCAGACCAACGACCGGTTCGCGAACATCGGCGTCAACATCCTGATCTTCGCCACCGTCGCCCTCGGCCTGAACATCGTCGTCGGCCTCGCCGGCCTCCTCGACCTCGGCTACGTCGCCTTCCTCGGCGTCGGCGCCTACGCCGCGGCCCTGGTCTCCGGCTCCCCGTCCAGCCCCACCGGACTCCACCTGCCGTTCTGGGCCGCGATCATCGTCGGGGCCATCGCCTCCATGATCTTCGGCGTGCTCATCGGCGCCCCGACCCTGAGGCTCCGCGGCGACTACCTCGCCATCGTCACCCTCGGCTTCGGTGAGATCTTCCGCATCACCGTCATGAACACCGACGGCACCAGCGGCCCCGACATCACCAACGGCTCCAACGGCATCACCAGCATCCCCGACCTCAAGATCCTCGGCTTCGACCTCGGCGCACCCCACGAGATCTTCGGCTTCACCATCGGCCGCTTCGCCAACTACTTCTTCCTGATGCTGCTGGTCACCGCCGTCGTCGTCCTCGTCTTCCGGCGCAGCGGCAACTCCCGCATCGGACGCGCCTGGGTCGCCATCCGCGAGGACGAGACCGCGGCCCTCGCCATGGGCATCAACGGCTTCCGCGTCAAGCTGGTCGCCTTCGCCCTCGGCGCCACCCTCGCCGGCCTCGCCGGCGCCGTCCAGGCCCACGTGACCTTCGTCGTCACCCCCGAGCAGTACATGTTCGCCAACAGCGTCCCGCCGAACAGCGCCTTCCTGCTCGCCGCGGTGGTCATGGGCGGCATGGGCACCATCGCCGGCCCGCTCCTCGGCGCCGCACTGCTCTACCTCATCCCCACCAAGCTCCAGTTCATGGGCGACTACCAGCTCTTCGCCTTCGGCGTCGCTCTCATCCTCATCATGCGTCTCCGGCCCGAAGGCATCATCGCCGACCGGCGCCGCAAGCTCGAATTCCACGAGGACGCCGAAGCACCCACAGTCCTCGGCAAGACAGGGGCCTGACCTCCATGACCACCGACACCACCACCCAGCAGGGCGAGACCGTCCTCGACGCCCGGGGCGTCACCATGCGCTTCGGCGGCCTCACCGCCGTCAAGAACGTCGACCTGCACGTCAACAGCGGCGAGATCGTCGGCCTCATCGGACCCAACGGCGCCGGCAAGACCACCTTCTTCAACTGCCTCACCGGCCTCTACGTCCCCACCGAGGGCGAGGTCCGGTACAAGGGCACGGTCCTGCCGCCCAAGTCCTTCAAGGTCACCGCCGCCGGAATCGCGCGCACCTTCCAGAACATCCGTCTCTTCAGCAACATGACGGTCCTGGAGAACGTCCTGGTCGGCCGCCACACCCGCACCAAGGAAGGCCTCTGGTCAGCCCTTCTCCGCGGGCCCGGCTTCAAGAAGGCCGAAAAGGAATCCGAGGCGCGCGCCATGGAACTCCTTGAATTCGTCGGCCTCGCCCATAAGCGGGACCACCTTTCAAGGAATCTTCCCTACGGTGAGCAGCGCAAGCTGGAAATCGCCCGCGCCCTCGCCAGCGAACCCGGCCTCCTCCTCCTGGACGAGCCCACCGCCGGCATGAACCCCCAGGAAACCCGCGTCACCGAAGAACTCGTCTTCGCGATCCGCGACATGGGAATCGCCGTCCTCGTCATCGAGCACGACATGCGGTTCATCTTCAACCTCTGCGACCGCGTCGCCGTCCTCGTCCAGGGCGAGAAACTCGTCGAAGGCGACAGCGCCACCGTCCAGAGCGACGAACGCGTCGTCGCCGCCTACCTCGGCGAACCCTACGAAGATACCGCCACCGCCGCCGACAGCGACGCCCCCTCCTCCCCCGCCCCCCAGGCGCAGGACGAGGACCAGGCCGCCGCCGAGCCCGGCAAGGAGAACGACCGATGACCGCACTCCTCGAGGTCGAGGACCTCCGCGTCTCCTACGGCAAGATCGAAGCCGTCAAGGGCATCAGCTTCAAGGTCGACGCCGGCCAGGTCGTCACCCTCATCGGCACCAACGGCGCCGGCAAGACCACCACGCTGCGCACGCTCTCCGGGCTCCTCAAGCCCTCCGGCGGCACGATCAGGTTCGACGGGAAGAACCTCCGCAAGATCCCGGCACACAAGATCGTCAGCGTCGGTCTCGCCCATTCCCCCGAAGGGCGCCACATCTTCCCCCGCATGTCCATCGAGGACAACCTGCGGCTCGGCGCCTTCCTCCGCGACGACCGGGCGGGCATCGCCAAGGACATCCAGCGCGCCTACGACCTCTTCCCCATCCTCGGGGAGCGCAGGAAGCAGGCCGCCGGAACCCTGTCCGGCGGTGAGCAGCAGATGCTCGCCATGGGCCGCGCCCTGATGTCCCAGCCGAAGCTGCTGATGCTCGACGAGCCCTCCATGGGACTCTCGCCGATCATGATGCAGAAGATCATGGCCACCATCAGCGAGCTCAGGGCCCAGGGCACCACCATCCTGCTCGTCGAGCAGAACGCCCAGGCGGCGCTCTCGCTCGCCGACCACGGCTACGTGATGGAGATCGGCAAGATCACCCTCACCGGCACCGGGCAGGAACTCCTCCACGACGAGTCGGTCCGCAAGGCCTACCTCGGCGAGGACTGACGCCCTCCCGGCTCCGCCCGGCACGCGACGAGGCCCGCACCCCTGGACGACAGGGGTGCGGGCCTCGCCCGCGTCCGCTCCGGTTCCGGTCCGGTCCGGTCCGGCGCCCGGAGTCAGCCGCGCCCGGCCTTCTTCTCCTCGGAGTCGGCGATGACCGCCTCCGCGACCTGCTGCATCGACATCCGGCGGTCCATCGACGTCTTCTGGATCCACCGGAACGCCGCCGGCTCGGTCAGCCCGTACTCGGTCTGCAGGATCGACTTCGCCCGGTCCACCAGCTTGCGGGTCTCCAGCCGCTGGGAGAGATCGGCGATCTCCTTCTCCAGCTCCTTCATCTCCGTGAACCGGGACACCGCCATCTCGATCGCGGGCACCACGTCGCTCTTGGAGAACGGCTTCACCAGGTACGCCATCGCGCCCGCGTCCCGCGCCCGCTCCACCAGCTCGCGCTGTGAGAACGCGGTCAGCATCAGCACCGGGGCGATGGACTCCTCCGCGATCCTCTCCGCCGCGGAGATGCCGTCCAGCTTGGGCATCTTGACGTCCAGGATCACCAGGTCCGGCCGGTGCTCCCGCGCCAGCTCCACGGCCCGCTCCCCGTCCCCGGCCTCGCCGACGACCGTGTACCCCTCCTCCTCCAGCATCTCCTTGAGATCCAGCCGGATCAGGGCCTCGTCCTCGGCGATGACGACGCGGGTGGTCATCGGGGGGACGTGAGACTTGTCGTCGTCTTCCACGGGCTGCGGGGACTCGGGGGCGGTCACGCTGGCTCCTCGGGCATCAGGGCAGAGTACTGCTGCCAAGACCTTACCTAGCTGCGGTAAGGTATGAGCGCAGAGGGGGAGGCCCAACCTTCGATTCCTCGAGCCCCGGTAGCCCAACTGGCAGCAGGCAATGGATTCAAAACCCATACAGTGTCGGTTCGAATCCGACCCGGGGCACTTTTCCTTCCATTCGAAGGCTCGTGAAACAGGCGGATGTTCCCGTTCCGGTGAACATCCGCCTTTCGCTGCGCAGGACGGCAAATCGCCACCGACAGTGGCCACATGTACGACCTCAGCACACGTCGACGTGCCTTGTCCCTCATCGCGCAGGGCCGCAGCCTCAATTCGGTCAGCAGGGAACTGGGCGTCTCCCGGGCCGCGATCCGCGACTGGCAGGTGCGGCTGATCCCCTTGCAGCGCGCTGGGGCCGCCTGCGAACGGTGCCGTCCGATCCCCGGACCGCCCGACAACGGTGTCGCCTACTCCTACCTGCTGGGGCTTTACCTCGGCGACGGCTGCATCAGCAAGGGCCGCAACTCCAGCCTCGTCATGCGGATCGCATGCGCCGACGCCTGGCCGGGGCTGATCGATGCCTGCGAGGAGGCGCTACGCGCGGTCCGTCCCGACAACAGCGTGTTCCGGGTGCGGCGCCAGGGCTGCACCATGGTGACCATGGCCAGCAAACACTGGGCCTGCCTCTTCCCCCAGCACGGCCCCGGACGCAAGCATGACCGCTCCATTGCCCTTGCCCCGTGGCAGCAAGCTGTCGTGGACGCGCATCCGTGGGAGTTCCTCCGGGGCCTGATCCACTCCGACGGGTGTCGCGTCACGAACTGGACCACACGCATCGTGGGCGGTGAGCCCAAACGCTACGAATACCCGCGGTACTTCTTCACCAACACCTCCGGCGACATCCGCCGCCTGTTCGTCGACACTCTCGACAAGGTCGGCGTCGAATGGAAGGTCTGCGTCCGTAACGGAAACCCGCTCAACGTCTCCGTCGCCCGCAAGGCGTCCGTCGCCCTGATGGACGCCCGCATCGGGCCGAAGTACTGAGCTGGAGGACCTCAGTCCTCCTCGATGTGGTGCACCCGCACCAGGTTGGTCGTCCCCGACACCCCCGGCGGGGACCCCGCCGTGATGACCACGACGTCGCCCTTGCGGCAGCGGCCGTACTTCAGCAGCAGCTCGTCGACCTGCTCGACCATCGCGTCCGTGGAGTCCACGTGCGGGCCGAGGAACGTCTCCACGCCCCAGGTGAGGCTGAGCTGGGAGCGCGTGGCGGGCTCGGGGGTGAAGGCGAGGACCGGGATCGGGGACCGGTAGCGCGACAGGCGCCGCACGGTGTCACCGGACTGGGTGAAGGCGACGAGGAACTTGGCGCCGAGGAAGTCGCCCATCTCGGCCGCCGCGCGGGCCACCGCGCCGCCCTGGGTGCGGGGCTTGTTCCGCTCGGTGAGCGGCGGGAGTCCCCTGGCGAGGATGTCCTCCTCCGCCGCCTCGACGATGCGCGCCATGGTCTGCACCGTCTCCACCGGGTACTTGCCGACGCTGGTCTCGCCGCTGAGCATCACCGCGTCGGTGCCGTCGATGACCGCGTTGGCGACGTCTGAGGCCTCGGCGCGGGTGGGCCGGGAGTTGTCGACCATCGAGTCGAGCATCTGGGTGGCGACGATGACCGGCTTGGCGTTGCGCTTGGCGAGCTTGATCGCCCGCTTCTGCACGATCGGCACCTGTTCCAGGGGCAGTTCGACGCCCAGGTCGCCCCGGGCGACCATGATGCCGTCGAACGCGGCGACGATCTCCTCGATGTTCTCGACCGCCTGCGGCTTCTCGATCTTGGCGATGACGGGGAGTCGCCGGCCCTCCTCGTCCATGATCCGGTGGACGTCCTTGATGTCGAGCGCGCTGCGCACGAAGGAGAGGGCGATGACGTCGAAGCCGGTGCGCAGCGCCCAGCGCAGGTCGGCCTCGTCCTTGTCCGAGAGGGCGGGGACGGAGACGGCGACGCCAGGGAGGTTGAGGCCCTTGTGGTCGGAGACCATGCCGCCCTCGACGACGATGGTGTGGATCAGCGGGCCCTCGACGGAGCGGACCTCCAGGGTGACCTTGCCGTCGTCGACCAGGATGCGTTCCCCGACGGTGACGTCGTTGGCGAGGCCGTGGTAGGTGGTGCCGCAGAGGCGGCGGTCGCCTTCGGCGCCGGGTTCGACGCTGATGGTGAAGGCGTCGCCGCGTTCGAGGAGGACGGGGCCTTCGTGGAAGCTGCCGAGGCGGATCTTGGGGCCCTGGAGGTCGGCGAGGGTGCCGACGCTGCGGCCGGTGTCGTCGGCGGCCTGGCGCACGCGGTGGTAGCGCTCCTCGTGCTCGGCGTGGCCGCCGTGGCTGAGGTTGAAGCGGGCGACGTCCATGCCGGCGTCGACGAGTGCCTTGACGCGGTCGTAGGCGTGGGTGGCGGGCCCGAGGGTGCAGACGATTTTTGCTCGGCGCATGGTTCGACCATAGGGCTTACCGACGGGTAGGCCGTTCGTGTTGGCGTTCTGTTCAACAACCTTCACGGCAACTGTGGTTGGGGTGAATGGGGGTTCGATATGCGGACCGCCCGCCGGTCGCCGCCGCTGCCGCGCCACCGCGGTCACAGGGCCGGCGGCGCCATGGTGAACCGGGCGTTGACCTGGGCGCGGACGTGCTGGCGCCGGGGTTCGAGGGCGAGGGCGGGGGGTTCGGGCGCGGATCCGGGGGCGGCGGGCAGGCCGGCGGATCCCGCGGGCCGCGGGGCGGCGCGGGTGGCGGCGGCAGCGGTGTCGGCGCCGATGTCGGCGATGTCGACGACGCCGGTGAGGGTGGTGCCGAGGGCCTCGGCGTATTCGCGGGCGCGGACGACGGCCTGCCGGACCGCTTCCTGGCGGGCGCGCCGGTGGGCGGGGGATTCGGGGCGCAGGGACCAGTAGGGGCCGTTGACGCGGGTGTGGTCGAGGTCGGCGAGGCGGGTGGTGAGTTCCCCGAGGACGGTGAAGTCGGTGATCTCCGCGGTGAGGGTGACCCGGCCGTCGTAGGCGCGGATGCGTTCGCCGCGGCCGCGCTGGCTGAGTTCGGGGGTGAGGGAGAGGGAGCCGGTCTCGACGTGGGCGACGGCGTCGCCGTAGCTCTTGAGGAGTTCGAGGGCGGTGTTGTTGCGCCGGGTGAGGTTGGCGACGGCGTCACGCCGGTCGGTGCCGCGGGCGGTGACGGTGAGGGTGATGCGGGCGATCTCGGGGTCGACCTCGAGGTGGGACTCGCCGCGGACGGCGACGCGCGGGTGCTCGACGCCCGGGTGCTCGACGCCCGTGCGCCCGGCGTTCGGCTGCTCGGCGCCCGGCCGCGGGTTCCCGGGGCGCGTGGGCCCGGTGACGGATTCGGCTTCCATGCGGATCACCCTGCCAGGACGTCCCGTCCCTTGGCGTGCCGCTTACCGGATCGCAACCTGGCGGCCCTGTCGGGAGCGGGCCTGGTGGTGAAGAATCTACGCGCGTTGGCATTGGTGTCGGGAGGTACGGGAGCATGGGGTTGGATCGCCGGAAGTTTCTGAAGAGGTCTGCGGTGACGGGTGCGGGTGTGGCGCTTGCGGGAGGTGCGGCGGGGGCTCCGGCAGCCCAGGCGGCTCCGGAGGCGGCCGCGGCCGGGGGCCGTCCGGGGAAGCGCTTCACCGTGACGGTGATGGGTTCGACGGACCTGCACGGCAACGTCTTCAACTGGGACTACTACAAGGACGCGCAGTACAAGGACGCGGCGGGCAACGCGCTGGGCCTGGCGCGCATCTCCTCACTGGTGAAGGAGGTGCGCGCGGAGAAGGGCGCCGGCCGGACGATGCTGATCGACGCGGGTGACACCATCCAGGGCACTCCGCTGGCGTACTACTACGCGAAGGTGGATCCGATCACCGCCGAGGGCGGGCCGGTGCATCCGATGGCCCGGGCGATGAACAGGATCGGCTACGACGCGGTCGCGCTGGGCAACCACGAGTTCAACTACGGCATCGAGTTGCTGCGCACGTTCGAGTCGCAGTGCGACTTCCCGCTGCTGGGCGCCAACGCGGTGGACGCGACGACGATGAGGCCGGCGTTCCCGCCGTACTTCTTCAAGACGTTCCGCGTGCCGGGCTCCGCCAGGCCGGTGAAGGTGGCGGTGCTGGGGCTGACCAACCCGGGCATCGCGATCTGGGACAAGGCGTACGTGCAGGGCAGGCTGAAGTTCCCGGGTCTGGAGGAGCAGGCCGCGCTGTGGGTGCCGAAGCTGCGCTCGATGGGCGCGGACGTGGTGGTCGTCTCCGCGCACTCGGGCACCTCGGGCACGTCCTCGTGGAGCGACCAGCTTCCCTACGTGGAGAACTCGGCGGCGAACGTGGCGCGCCTGGTCCCGGGCATCGACGCGATCCTGGTGGGCCACGCCCACAAGGAGATAGCCGAGCTGCGCGTGGTCAACGAGAAGTCGGGCAAGGAGGTGGTCCTGTCCGAGCCGTTGATGTGGGGCGAGCGGCTGTCGCTGTTCGACATCGAGCTGGTCTTCGAGAAGGGCCGCTGGTCGGTGGCGTCGGTCTCGGCCTCGCTGCGGAACTCCAGGGACGTGGCGGAGGACCCGGAGATCGTGGCGCTGCTCCGGGAGCAGCACGACGCGGTGGTGGAGTACGTCAACCAGGTGGTGGGCACCGCCGCGGTGACGCTGACGACGGTGGAGGCGCGTTACAAGGACGAGCCGGTCATCGACCTGATCGCGAAGGTGCAGGAGGACGTGGTGAGGGCCGCGCTGGCCGGCACCGAGTACGCGTCGCTGCCGGTGGTGGCGCAGGCGTCGCCGTTCTCGCGGACGTCGGAGATCCCGGCGGGCGAGGTGACGATCCGGGACCTGTCGAGCCTGTACGTGTACGACAACACGCTGGTGGCGAAGGTGCTGACCGGTGCGCAGCTGAAGGACTACCTGGAGTTCTCGGCGGAGTACTACGCGCAGGTTCCGGCGGGCGCCCCGGTGGACGTGAACGCGCTGACGAACGCGGGCAACCGTCCGGACTACGCGTACGACTACGTGTCGGGTGTGACGTACGAGATCGACATCGCGCGGCCGGCGGGTTCGCGGATCCGGAACCTCTCCTTCGAGGGCGCCCCGGTGGCGGCGGACCGGAAGTTCGTGCTGGCGGTGAACAACTACCGGGCGAACGGCGGCAGTGCGTACCCGCACGTGGCGTCGGCGCCCGAGGTGTGGGCGGAGTCGACGGAGATCCGGACGCGGATCGCGGAGTGGGTCACGGCGAAGGGCGTGCTGGACCCGAAGGACTTCGCGTCGGTGGGCTGGCGTCTGACGCGGGACGGGGTTCCGGTCTTCTAGTCCTCCGGTCTTCTAGTCCTCCGGTCTCCGGGTCCTCCGGTACCCGGGGCTTCGGGTCCTCCGGTACCCGGGGCTTCCGGTCCCCGGGCCGGGTCGGCGGCGTCGGCGGGTTCTCCGCCGGCGCCGCCGGCGGTTTCCGGCACCGTCCCGGGCGGGGTCGGCGCAGGCCGAAGGTGGTGGAGGCGGTGCGGTCCGGAGTCCCGACGGCCGTGGGGGTGCGGGGACGCGGGGCGGTGGGGCCCCGCGTCCCCGGCTTCGGGCCGGTGCGGTTCAGCCGGCGTCGCGGACCCGGAGGGCGCGTGCGAGGTCGTCGAGCTGGTCGGCGAGCTTGCGGCGCAGTGCGGGGGTGACGTCGTCGCTGTCGAGGCACGCGCGGCCGCGCCGCAGGGTGTCCTCCTCGACGGCGTGGGCGGGGAAGGCCCATTGTCCGGCGGCTTCGGCGATGGCGGGGCCGCGGCGGCGGGCGACGGCGGGGGCGTCGGTGAACCAGCGGGTGACGTACTCGGCGGTGAGGCCGGCCTGTTCGGGCTGCCAGAAGCCCTGGGCGGTGGCGGTGAACAGGTAGTTGGACAGTTCGTCGCCGCGGAACATGGCGTCCCAGGCGCGCTTCTTGGCGTCCGTGTCGGGGAGGGCGGCGCGGCAGCGGGCGGCGCCTTCCTGGCCGGTGGCGCTGGGGTCGCGTTCGAGTTCCCCGGCGATGGCGGTGCCGTCGACGGCGCCGAGGACGGCGAGGCGGGCGAGGATGCGCCAGCGCAGTTCGGGGTCGAGTTCGGGGCCGCCGGGGACGGTGTCCTCGGCGAGCCAGCCGAGGAGGGTGTCGGCCCGCTGCGCGCTGCTGATGCGGTGGCGGACGGCGGTCAGGCGCAGGCCGGGCTGGGAGCCGTCCTCGGTGCGGCGCATCAGGTCGCGGCAGAGTTCGCCGAGGAGGGTGAGGGCCTCGGCGCGTCGTCCGGGTGCGAGGTAGCGGTCGGCGATCTGGCCGCGGGCGAAGGTGAGGACGCCCTGCACGATGGCGAGGTCGCTCTCCTCGGGCAGGTGGGCGCTCGCGGTGGCGAGGTAGCCGAACGGGTCGAGGTCGCCGTCGCGGACCATGTCGCGCAGGGTGTTCCACAGGACGGCGCGGGTGAGGCCGTCGGGGACCTGGGAGAGGCCGCGCAGGGTGGTTTCGAGGGAGTGCTCGTCGAGGCGGATCTTGGCGTAGGTCTGGTCCTGGTCGTTGGGGACGACGAGGGCGGGCCGGACGCCGGTGTGGGACTCGGGCTCGCCGGGGACGTCGGTCTCGTGGCGTTCGCGCAGGACGAGGCTGCGGTCGGAGCCGAGGACGCGGTCGTAGACGCCGACGGTGATGCGGTGGGGGCGGCCGCCCTCGTGCTGGAGCGCGAGGGTCCAGCGGCCGGGCCCGGTGCCGGTGGTGGCGGTGAGGGTGTCGACGCCGGTGGTGCGCAGCCAGGCGTCGGCCCAGGCGTGGACGTCGCGGTCGGTGTGGGCGGCGAGGGAGTCGAGGAAGTCGGCGAGGGTCGCGTTGGCGAACCTGTGGCGGGCGAAGTGGGTGTTGATGCCGGCCAGGAAGTCCTTCTCGCCGAGCCAGGTGACGAGCTGGCGCAGGGCGCTGGCGCCCTTGGCGTAGGAGATGCCGTCGAAGTTGAGGAGTGCGGCGGCGGTGTCGGGGACGTGTTCGGGGGCGACGGGGTGGGTGGAGGGGCGCTGGTCGGCGTCGTATCCCCAGCTCTTGCGGGCGACGGCGAACTCGGTCCACGTCTCGGTGAACCGGGTGGCCTCGATGAGGGTCTGGTAGCCCATGTACTCGGCGAACGACTCGTTCAGCCAGATGTCGTCCCACCAGCGGAGGGTGACGAGGTCGCCGAACCACATGTGGGCCATCTCGTGGGCGATGACCATGGCGCGGGTCTGGCGTTCGGTGTCGGTGACGGCGGAGCGGTAGACGAATTCGTCGCGGAAGGTGACGAGTCCGGGGTTCTCCATGGCGCCGGCGTTGAATTCGGGGACGAACGCCTGGTCGTAGGAGTCGAAGGGGTAGGGCTCGTCGAACTTGGCGTGGTAGCGGTCGAAGCACCGGGTGGTGACGTCGAGGATCTCCTCGGCGTCGTCGTCGAGGTGGGGGGCGAGGCTGGCGCGGCAGTGGATGGCGAAGGGGAGTCCGCGGTGCTGGGTGCGGACGGAGTGCCAGGGGCCGGCGGCGACGGCCATCAGGTAGGTGGAGATGGGGGGTGTGGTGGCGGCGGTCCAGGTGCCGTGGCCGTCGTGGGTGGTGCGGCTGTTGGCGAGGACGGTCCAGCGGTCGGGGGCCTTGACGGTGACGTCGAAGGTGGCCTTGAGGTCGGGCTGGTCGAAGGCGGCGTAGACGCGCTGGACGTCGTCGAGGAAGAGCTGGGTGTAGACGTAGGTCTCGCCGTCGGTGGGGTCGGTGAAGCGGTGCATGCCTTCGCCGGTGCGGGAGTAGCGCATGGCGGCGTCGACGGTGAGTTCGTGGTCGCCGGCGGTGAGGGTGAGGGGCAGCCGGTTGTCGTCGAGGGTCTGCGGGTCGAGCGGCTGTCCGTCGAGCGTGGCGGCGCGCAGTTCGGCGGGCTTGAGTTCGACGAAGGTGTCCGCGTCGGCGCGGGCGGTGAACCGGATGGTGGTCCGGGAGTCGAAGGTGTCCTCGCCGGTGGTGAGGTCGAGTGCCACGGTGTAGTGCAGCACCGTGAGGAGGTCTGCTCGGGTCTGCGCTTCGTCGCGCGTCAGTACGGACATGGGCACATGCTGCCTGATGCGGGGGTCCCGGCGCAGGGGCGTTGTGACGCGGCGGCGCGGGCGCCCGGGTCACGGCGGGTCGTGCCGGGGCGCGCGGGGGGGGTCAGCGCCGGTCGCCGGTGGCGTCGTCCGTGTGGTCCGCGATGCGCTCGTGGTGCCGGATGACCTCGGCGATGATGAAGTTGAGCAGCTTCTCCGCGAAGGCGGGGTCGAGCTTGGCGTTCTCGGCGAGCCGTCGCAGCCGCGCGATCTGCTCGGCCTCGCGGGCGGGGTCGGCCGGGGGCAGGTGGTGCCGGGCCTTGAGCAGGCCGACCTGCTGGGTGCACTTGAACCGTTCGGCGAGCATGTGGACGACGGCGGCGTCGATGTTGTCGATGCTGTCGCGCAGCCGGCTCAGCTCTTCGCGGACGGCGGGGTCGACGGGGGCGTTGTTGCTGGTCGTCATGGTCGCTCACTGTAGGCGGCGGGGCGGGCGCGCGGGGCCGGGGTCCCACAGTGTGGGCTGCCGCCGTGGCCCGTACGGCGCCGTTCAGTCCTCGTCCGGATCCCAGCCGTGCCGGGCGAGGCGTCCGCGCAGCACGGCGGCGCGCTCCCGCCGCGCGCGGTTCACCGGGCGCGCGGCGTCGTTCTCCACCGCGTGCCGGTCAGTCCCCAGGAACGCCGCCCCGACGCGTCCGGCGTTCTCCTCGCAGAGCCCTTCGGACAGCACCGCGAGCAGTGGCAGCCGGTCGTCCGCGTCGATCCCTCCGGGGAACGCCCGCCGCAGCAGGGCGACGACTTCGGTGAGGTGGGGTTCCATGCGGTCGGCCTCCCGGGCGACGCGGCTCCGCTCGGAGCGTGGGAGTTTCCGGCCCGCACCGCAGGGGGGCGCGGGCCACGGTCCGGCCGGCCGGTCAGAGGCCCGGCAGCGGCTCCTGGTCGACGTGGTGGGCGCGGTGTTCGTACCTGCGGTCCGGATCGCATTCCGGTCCGAAGCCTCTGCGGCGCGACTGCGCGTCCCGGAGCTCGGATCCGCACAGGCGGCACCACACGCGCCGCGGGAGGCCCGGCGGCGGGTCGGTGAGTGCTTCCTGCTCGTGCGTCATGGGACCAGCGTGAGGCCGGCGCCCGCTCGCGGGCAACCGCCACCCGCGGGAACGGCTGCCGGCCCCGCCGTTCCGGGCGCGTCGGACGACCGGGCGCCGGTGCCGGGGGCGGGGCCGGCGCCGGGGCCGGGGCCGGTCAGTGCTCGCAGAGGGAGAACTCCCGCTCGTAGATCTGCTGGTTGTGCTCGTCGACGAAGAACTTGCGCTCCTTCATCAGCTCGTCGCGGTACTTCTTGGCCTGCTCCAGCGTCATGGTGGACGTTTCGGCCCACGGCTGCTGCGGCGGCACGTCGGAGGTCGAGACGATGCGCTGCGAGGGGTCGACGAGGAAGAACGCGAGGATCTTGCGGTGTCCGGCCTTGGCGGGGTCCGCGAGGCGGAACGGCGCGACCCGGTGCTGGAGGACGTTGGGGAACGCCAGGCAGCGGCCGGCCGGGGTGGGGGCCGAGCCCAGCACCTGGTTCAGCGGGCCCTCGTTCTCCAGGCCGTAGACCTCGCCGATCCCGGTGTCGTCGCTCTGCTCGTAGTCCGGCTCGTCGACGGCCGTCCGGAAGCTCAGCCGGCTCTCGGTGATGTTCTCGCTGTCCCAGTAGTAGAGGCAGGTGGAGACGATCCGCTCGTTCTGCATCCCCTCGACGTGCCAGGAGCCTCCGGCGTACTCGGGCTTGTCCGGGGTGAGGTGGATGGTGGCGAGCTTGACGATGACCTGGAGGTCGCGGCCGCGCAGGTCGACCCGTTCGGTCTCGTCGGGCGCGGCGGGCGGGACGTAGTCCGGCGCGTCGGGGACGACCGGGCGACGGGTCTCGTACCACTCGTCCATGGCCTCGTCCCACGCCGCCCGGGCGTCCTCGTCGTCGCCCTCGGGCTCGGCCGGCTCCGTGGCGTCGTACCAGGTGTAGGGGTCGGCCTCGATCCGCGGGGGCCGCGGACGGCGGAGGTCGGTGAGCACGTTCTCGAACAGCGGGCGCACGCGCGCGAACAGCTCGGGCAGGACGGCGGCGAGGTCGCGGTGGTCCACCGGGTGGACGTTGTTCACGTACGAGCGGAAGGCGACGGCGCCGTCCTCGCCGACCTCGACGTCCGTGGGCAGCCACTGGAACCGCTCGGAGAACTCGTACCCGCGGCCGTAGGTCTCCGGCCGCCGCCACGCGCGCTCGGGGCCGCCGCTCACCTCGCGCACGAGGCAGAACAGCGACGGGTGCACCAGGTCGAGCACCTGTCCGTCGGAGCCCGGGTGCCAGTCCTTCTGCGCGTCGGGGACCTCTTCCAGGACGCGCACGGCCTCGCGCAGCCTGGACCTGAGCCCGTCCTCGACGAGGGTGTCCGAGTGCCACACCCCGTCCACGGCGGACACCTCGATGCCGGTGCGCGGGTCCCGCAGTGCGGCGTACCGGGCGAGCTCGGCGAGGACGTACCGCGTCTGCGCCTCGGTCAGGCCCTGTTCGACCGCCTCCCGCGTCCAGCGGGCGACCACGTCGGCGTCGTGCATCTTGACGAACCACTCGGGCTTCGACCGGATGTGGGCGCTGCACTCCGTCATCTGGAGTTCCCGCAGGGTTCGGGGCGTCCGGAAGTGGAGTCTCGCGGAGAAGGGCAGGGGGAAGGCAGACAGCTCGGTCACTTGGGTTCGGTCCTCACAGTTGATGCGACGGCTCGGACACTACTTCGGGGCACCGACACACCGCGCGTGAACTCCCGCGGCGGCGGGCGGGGTCGTGCTCGCGGGCCGACCGCGCGGTCAGCGCACGATGCCCTGGGCGCGGGCGGCGCGGAGCCAGGCGGGGAACTCGCCGACGAGGCGCTCGTAGAGGTCGTCGTCGGAGAGCGTGAGCGGGTCCTGGCCGGCGTGGAAGAAGCCGGCGTTGTCGACGACGCGCTTGCCGGGGACGTCGAGTTCGTCGAGCTTGCGCAGGAAGTCGAACTGCTTGCCGTGCGGGTCGCCGAAGCCCACGAACTGCCAGAAGAGGGGCAGCCTGGCCGCCTTGCAGACGTAGCGTTCGGCGGCGGGGCGGCTGGTCGGGCCGCCGTCGGTCTGGAAGACGACCAGGGCGGGGGCGGTGGCGCCGCTGTCGAGGTGGTGGTCGATGACGGCGTCCATGGCGAGGTGGTAGCTGGTCCTCCCCATGGGGCCGAGGCCGGCGAGGACGCGGTCGATCGCGCCCTGGTGGCGGGCGAGTTCGATCTCGGTGACCGCGTCGACCTCGGTGGAGAAGAAGACGGTGGGGACGGTGCCGTCGTCGTCGAGGTGGGCGGCGAGGGAGAGCACCCGGTCGGCGAGGGCCTGGACGCTGCCGTCCTTGTAGTAGGGCCTCATGGAGCCGCTGTGGTCGACGACCAGGTAGACGGCGGCGCGTTCGCCTTCCAGCCCGTGGCGGGCCACCGTCCGCCCCGCGGTCTTGTACAGGTTCACCAGCGCGGGCGCAGTCCGTTCGACCTTGGTCAGGCTGATGGCGGCCATGCCGCTGCTCCCCTCCCCCGGCGTCCCGTCCGGCGGGGCGCTCTCCTGCGCAGGAAGGTACGGGACGGCGGGGCCCGCCGAGGACGGCGCCGGCCGGTGCTCTCCGCCCCCGCGCGCCGCCGGCCCGGTGAAACCGGCCGCGCCCCGCTCCCCGGTGCGGGGGGGGGCGGGGCGCGGCGTCGCCGGAACCGACGGCCCGGACCGGTGGTCCGGGCGGTCGGGGTGAGGGTCCGGAGGACCCGGGTCAGGCGACCAGGGCGCGGTCGTCCGGGAGGATCGGCGCCGGGAGGGCGCTGGTGCCGGTGAGGTGCCGGTCGACGCCGCGGGCGGCGCTGCGGCCCTCGGCGATGGCCCAGACGATGAGGGACTGGCCGCGGCCCGCGTCACCGGCGACGAAGACGCCGGGGACGTTGGTCTGGAAGTTCTTGTCGCGGGCGATGTTGCCCCGCGCGTCGAGTTCCAGGCCGAGCTGGTCGACGAGGCCGTTCTCGCGGTCGGTGCCGGTGAAGCCCATGGCGAGGGTGACGAGCTGGGCGGGGATCCGCCGCTCGGTGCCCGGCTTCGGGGTGAGCTTGCCGTCGACGAAGGAGACCTCGGTGAGGTGCAGCCACTGGACGTTGCCGTCCTCGTCGCCCTCGAAGTGGGTGGTGGAGACGGAGTAGACCCGCTCGCCGCCCTCCTCGTGCGCGGAGGTCACCTTGTAGAGCATGGGGAAGGTCGGCCAGGGCTGGCTGACCGGGTCCCGGTCGTCGCCCGGGCGGGGCATGATCTCCAGCTGGGTGACGGAGGCCGCGCCCTGCCGGTGGGCGGTGCCGACGCAGTCCGCGCCGGTGTCGCCGCCGCCGATGACGACGACGTGCTTGCCCTCGGCGGTGATCGGCGCGGTGACGTAGTCGCCCTCCTGCACCTTGTTGGCGAGCGGCAGGTACTCCATCGCCTGGTGGATGCCCTTGAGTTCGCGGCCGGGCACCGGCAGGTCGCGCGGCGTGGTGGCGCCGACGGCGAGGACGACGGCGTCGTAGCGCTTGCGCAGGCTGTCGGCGTCGACGTCGCGGCCGATCTCCACACCGGTGCGGAACTTGGTGCCCTCCGCCCGCATCTGCTCGATGCGCCGGTTGATGTGCCGCTTCTCCATCTTGAACTCGGGGATGCCGTAGCGCAGGAGGCCTCCGATGCGGTCCGCGCGCTCGTAGACGGCGACGGTGTGGCCGGCGCGGGTGAGCTGCTGGGCGGCGGCGAGGCCGGCCGGGCCGGAGCCGATGACGGCGACGGTCTTGCCGGACAGCCGCTCGGGGGCCTGGGGGCGGACGTCGCCGCTGTCCCAGGCCTTGTCGATGATGGAGACCTCGACGTTCTTGATGGTGACCGGCGGCTGGCTGATGCCGAGCACGCACGCCGACTCGCAGGGCGCCGGGCACAGCCGCCCGGTGAACTCCGGGAAGTTGTTGGTGGCGTGCAGCCGCTCGGAGGCGTTCTGCCAGTCCTCGCGGTAGGCGTAGTCGTTCCACTCGGGGATCAGGTTCCCCAGCGGGCAGCCGTTGTGGCAGAACGGGATGCCGCAGTCCATGCAGCGGCTGGCCTGCTTGCTGACGATCGGCAGCAGGGAGCCGGGGACGTAGACCTCGTTCCAGTCCTTCAGCCGCTCCTCGACCGGTCGGGTCCGGGCGACCTCGCGGCCGTGGTTGAGAAAGCCCTTGGGATCAGCCATTGGTCGCCGCCTCCATCATCTTCTCGGTGATCGCGGACTCGTCGAGTCCGGCTCGCTCGGCGGCGTCCTTGGCGGCGAGCACTGCCTTGTACGTGCTGGGGATGATCTTGCTGAACCGCTGGACGGCGTCGTCCCAGTCGGCCAGGAGCTTCGCGGCGACGGTGGAGCCGGTCTCCTCCTGGTGGCGGCGCACCACGTCGTGCAGCCATGCGCGGTCGGTGTCGTCGAGGGCTTCGACGGCGCCGTGGTTGCCGGCGTTGACGTACCCGAGGTTGAGGTCGAGGACGTAGGCGGTGCCGCCGGACATGCCCGCCGCGAAGTTGCGCCCGGTCGGGCCGAGGACGACGGCCCGGCCGCCGGTCATGTACTCGCAGCCGTGGTCGCCCACGCCCTCGGAGACGACCAGGGCGCCGGAGTTGCGGACGCAGAACCGCTCGCCGGTGGCGCCGCGCAGGAACAGCTCGCCGCCGGTGGCGCCGTAGGCGACGGTGTTGCCGGCGATGACGGAGCCCTCGGCGAGGTGGTTGGCGCCGCGGTCGGGGCGGACGACGAGGCGGCCGCCGGAGAGGCCCTTGCCGACGTAGTCGTTGGCGTCGCCCTCGAGGCGCAGCGTGATGCCGCGGGGGACGAAGGCGCCGAAGGACTGGCCGGCGGAGCCGGTGAAGGTGATGTCGATCGTGTCGTCGGGCAGGCCGGCGCCGCCGAACTTCTTGGTCACCTCGTGGCCGAGCATGGTGCCGACGGTCCGGTTGATGTTGCGGACCGGGACCTGGGCGCGCACGGGCCGGACGTCGCCGGCGTCGTTGACGGCGAGGGCGTCGGCGGCGAGCTTGATCAGCTCGTTGTCGAGTGCCTTCTCCAGGCCGTGGTCCTGGGCGATCACCTGGTGGCGGGCGGCGCCCTCGGGCAGCGCGGGCACGTGGAAGAGGGGCGCGAGGTCCAGGCCCTGGGCCTTCCAGTGGTCGACGGCGCGGGTGACGTCGAGGACCTCGGCGTGGCCGACGGCCTCGTCGATGGAGCGGAAGCCGAGCTCGGCGAGGAGCTCGCGGACCTCTTCGGCGATGAAGGTGAAGAAGTTGACGATGTGCTTGGCCTTGCCGGTGAACCGCTCGCGCAGGACGGGGTTCTGGGTGGCGATGCCGACCGGGCAGGTGTCGAGGTGGCAGACGCGCATCATGACGCAGCCGGAGACGACCAGCGGCGCGGTGGCGAAGCCGAACTCCTCGGCGCCGAGCAGCGCGGCGATGATCACGTCGCGGCCGGTCTTCAGCTGGCCGTCGGTCTGCACGACGATGCGGTCGCGCAGGCCGTTGAGCAGCAGGGTCTGCTGGGTCTCGGCGAGGCCGAGCTCCCAGGGGCCGCCCGCGTGCTTGAGGGAGGTCAGCGGGGAGGCGCCGGTGCCGCCGTCGTGGCCGGAGATCAGCACCACGTCCGCGTGGGCCTTGGAGACGCCCGCGGCGACCGTGCCGACGCCGACCTCGGAGACCAGCTTCACGTGGATGCGGGCCTTGGGGTTGGCGTTCTTCAGGTCGTGGATGAGCTGGGCGAGGTCCTCGATGGAGTAGATGTCGTGGTGCGGCGGCGGGGAGATGAGGCCCACGCCCGGCGTCGAGTGCCGGGTCTTCGCCACCCACGGGTAGACCTTGTGGCCGGGGAGCTGGCCGCCCTCGCCGGGCTTGGCGCCCTGGGCCATCTTGATCTGGATGTCGTCGGCGTTGACCAGGTACTCGCTGGTGACGCCGAAGCGGCCGGAGGCGACCTGCTTGATCGCCGAGCGGCGCGCCGGGTCGTACAGGCGCTCCGGGTCCTCGCCGCCCTCACCGGTGTTGGACTTGGCGCCCAGCTGGTTCATGGCGATGGCGAGGGTCTCGTGCGCCTCCTTGGAGATGGAGCCGTACGACATGGCGCCGGTGGAGAAGCGCTTGACGATCTCGGAGACCGGCTCGACCTCGTCCACGGGGATCGACGGGCGGTCGGACTTGAAGCCGAACAGGCCGCGGAGCGTCATCAGGCGCTCGGACTGCTCGTTGACCCGGTCGGTGTACTTCTTGAAGACGTCGTAGCGGCCGGTCTTCGTGGAGTGCTGGAGGCGGAAGACGGTCTCCGGGTCGAACAGGTGGGGCTCGCCCTCGCGGCGCCACTGGTACTCGCCGCCGATCTCGAGCGCGCGGTGGGCGGGCGCGATGCCGGTGACCGGGTAGGCCTTGGCGTGGCGGGCGGCGACCTCCTCGGCGACGACGTCGATGCCGACGCCGCCGATCTTGGTGGCGGTGCCGTCGAAGTAGCGGCGGACGAACTCCTCGTCGAGGCCGACCGCCTCGAAGACCTGCGCGCCGCGGTAGGAGGCCACGGTGGAGATGCCCATCTTGGACATGACCTTGAGGACGCCCTTGCCGAGGGCGTGGATGAGGTTGCGGATGGCCTGCTCGGCCTCCATGCCGGGCAGGAACGTCCCCGCGCGGACCAGGTCCTCGACGGACTCCATCGCCAGGTAGGGGTTGACCGCGGCGGCGCCGTAGCCGATGAGCAGGGCGACGTGGTGGACCTCGCGGACGTCGCCGGCCTCGACCAGCAGGCCCACCTGGGTGCGCTGCTTGGTGCGGATGAGGTGGTGGTGGACGGCGGCGGTGAGCAGCAGCGACGGGATCGGCGCCTGCTCGGCGTCGGAGTGCCGGTCGGAGAGGACGATCAGGCGGGCGCCGCCGGCGATGGCGGCGTCGGCCTCGGCGCAGATCTCGTCGAGGCGGGCGGCGAGGGCCGCGCCGCCGCCGGAGACCCGGTAGAGGCCGGAGAGGGTGGCCGCCTTCATGCCGGGCATGTCGCCGTCGGCGTTGATGTGGATGAGCTTGGCCAGCTCGTCGTTGTCGATGACCGGGAAGGGCAGGACGACGCTGCGGCAGGACTCCGCGGTGGGCTCCAGCAGGTTGCCCTGGGGGCCGAGCGGGGAGCGCAGCGAGGTGACGAGTTCCTCGCGGATGGCGTCAAGCGGCGGGTTGGTGACCTGCGCGAACAGCTGCGTGAAGTAGTCGAAGAGCAGGCGCGGCCGCTGGGAGAGGGCGGCGATGGGCGTGTCGGTGCCCATGGAGCCGATGGGCTCGGCGCCGGCCTTCGCCATGGGGGCGATGATGACGCGCAGTTCTTCCTCGGTGTAGCCGAAGGTCTGCTGGCGGCGGGTGACCGAGGCGTGGGTGTGCACGATGTGCTCGCGCTCGGGGAGGTCCTCGAGCTCGATCTCGGCGGCTTCCAGCCACTCCTGGTAGGGGTGCTCGGTGGCGAGGGCGTGCTTGATCTCGTCGTCCTCGATGACGCGGCCCTCGGCGGTGTCCACGAGGAACATCCGGCCGGGCTGCAGGCGGCCCTTGCGGACGACCTTCTCGGGGGCGATGTCGAGGACGCCGACCTCGGAGCCGAGGACGACGAGGCCGTCGTCGGTGATCCAGTAGCGGCCGGGGCGCAGGCCGTTGCGGTCGAGGACCGCGCCGACCTGGGTGCCGTCGGTGAAGGTGACGCAGGCCGGGCCGTCCCAGGGCTCCATCATGGCCGCGTGGTACTGGTAGAACGCGCGGCGGGCCGGGTCCATGGTGGGGTGGTTCTCCCACGCCTCCGGGATCATCATCAGCACGCTGTGCGGCAGGGAGCGGCCGCCGAGGTGCAGGAGTTCCAGGACCTCGTCGAAGGAGGCGGAGTCGGAGGCGTCGGGGGTGCAGACCGGGAAGATCCGCTCCAGCTTCTCCTCGCCGAACAGTTCGGAGACGAGCTGCGACTCGCGGGCCTTCATCCAGTTCCGGTTGCCCTTGACGGTGTTGATCTCGCCGTTGTGGGCGATGAACCGGTAGGGGTGTGCGAGCGGCCAGCTCGGGAACGTGTTGGTGGAGAACCGGGAGTGGACCAGGGCGATCGCCGAGGCGAAGCGGCGGTCGGAGAGGTCCGGGAAGAAGGGCTCGAGCTGGCCGGTGGTCAGCATGCCCTTGTAGACGATGGTGCGGGCGGACAGCGACGGGAAGTAGACGCCCAGTTCGCGTTCGGCGCGCTTGCGCAGCAGGAAGGCCTTGCGGTCCAGCTCGATGCCCGCGGCGGCTCCGTCGGTGACGAAGACCTGGCGGAAGGCCGGCATGGTGGAGCGGGCGGTCGCGCCGAGCAGGCCGGGGGCGACGGGGACCTCGCGCCAGCCGAGGACGGTGAGGTTCTCCTCGGCGGCGATGGCGTCGATCCGGGCGACCGCCTCGTCGGCTCCGTCCTGCGGGAGGAAGGCGATGCCGACGGCGTAGCGGCCGGCCTCGGGGAGCTCGAAGCCGGCGACCTCGCGGAGGAAGGCGTCGGGGACCTGGGAGAGGATGCCGGCGCCGTCGCCGGAGTCGGGCTCGGAGCCGGTGGCGCCGCGGTGCTCGAGGTTGCGGAGCACGGTGAGTGCCTGGTCGACCAGCGTGTGGCTCGCCTCGCCGGTCAGGTTGGCCACGAAACCGACGCCGCAGGCGTCGTGCTCGTCGCGCGGGTCGTAGAGGCCCTGGGCAGCAGGGCGAGCATCCATGTACGACCAGGTGCGGTCGTTCGTGGAGTGCTGGGACGGCTGGCGCGGCGTACGCATCGGCTCTCCCGTCGTCGTCATGTGGCTGAAAGGTCCTCCCAGGCTCTGCGGCTCTGGGGGCACGGTGCCGAGGGACGACGTTGGCCCTCTGCTGAGGTGGGGCGAAGATACTTGCGCGTTACATAGTGAAACGGGGACCAGGAATCGGATACTCCGTTCCACCATGTGGACGCGAAGGACGTGGCCGGCCGTCCGCCGGGGTGCCGGCGGGCATGCGGAGGCGAGCCAGGGGAGGTGTCCTGACGATTTCCTGGGTACGGGCTTCGTCGCCCGCGTGCGGAGAGGCGCGCCGCGGGCGTCCTTGCCCGGCGCGTTCCGGCTCATGCCCCGTGGCCTCGTATGCGAAACCAGGGGGTGGCCACGTGATGTGCGGCCCCTCACACAGGTGAGCGGTCTTCATGATACGGCCGCGGTCCGGATGCGTCGCGGGGACGAATGTCACATCGCCGTAACGCCGCTGACCTGCACCGGACTCTTGCGCGTCACGCGGGGACCTGCACGCGCGACGGCCGCCGCCGGGTTCCCGGCGGCGGCCGTCGCGCGCCCGGTGGGCGGCGCGGGGCGGTCGGACGCGGGGGCGGTCAGCCGACGGCGGTGCCGATGAGGCTGCCCAGCAGGTAGGTGACGCCGGCCGCGGCGCCGCCGAGGAGGAGCTGCCGCAGGCCGCTGTACCACCAGCTGCGGGCGGTCACCTTGGCGACCACCGCGCCGCACAGGAAGAGGCCGGCCAGGGCGAGCAGCACGGCGGGCCACAGCGCGGTGGCGCCGAGCAGGTAGGGCAGCACGGGCAGCAGGGCGCCGAGGGCGAAGGAGCCGAACGAGGAGACCGCCGCGACCTGCGGGGAGGGCAGGTCTCCCGGGTCGACGCCCAGCTCCTCGCGGGCGTGGATCTCCAGCGCCTGCTCGGGGTCCCTGGAGAGCTGGCGGGCGACCTCGCGGGCGGTGGCGGCGTCCACGCCGCGGGCCTGGTAGAGGGCGGCGAGTTCCGCCTCCTCGGCCTGCGGGTGGCGGGCCAGCTGGTGGCGCTCGACGTCCAGCTCGGCCTCGACGAGTTCGCGCTGGGACGCCACGGAGGTGTACTCGCCGGCCGCCATCGAGCAGGCTCCGGCCGCCAGGCCGGCGAGTCCGGCGATCACCACGGCGCCGCTGGAGGCGGCGCCGCCCGCCACGCCGGTCATCAGCGCCAGGTTCGACACCAGGCCGTCCATCGCGCCGAAGACCGCGGGGCGCAGCCAGCCGCCGTTGACGTCGCGGTGGGTGTGGTTGTCGCGGTGCGCCTCGTGCAGCGGCGCCTGTATCTCGAGAACAGCCATGTCTCCCGCTCGGGGTCGTACCGGGTGCGCGGACGTCGTCGACCACGCCAGTTTGGACTGGATCTACTTTTCGATGTTCCCCAAACTACGCTCTTCATCCGCCCCCTGCCAGCAAGGGAAGGCTGCCCTCACCTGCGCCTTTGTCCCGCTCGCTCATTCGTGGAGGCATCCGCACACATGTCGTCCGGGTGACGTCGGCGTGTCCGAGGGTCGTCCGGGGCGGCGGCGTGGCACAGATCGTCACAAGGGCACAAGGGAGAGTCCTCCCGTCTAGGAGGCGCGCATGGCGGCCGTCGTCACACCTGACCTGCGCGGGCGGGCGCGTGGAGCGCTGATGGGCCTGGCCGTGGGGGACGCGCTGGGCGCGCCCGCGGAGAACATGCGCCCGTCGGAGATCCGTGCCCGCTGGGGCCGCATCACCGGGTACGTCCAGGACGAGCCGGCCGGCACCGACGACACCGAGTACGCCGTCTTCTGCGGCCTGCTGCTGGCCCGCCACGGCTTCGCCCTCACCGCGGCGGACGTGGAGGCGGCCTGGCACGAGTGGATCGCCGACCGCGACGAGGGGCCGTTCAAGGGGGCCGGGTTCAGCGAGCGCGGGACGCTGGAGAACCTTCGCCGGGGCCTGGCCGCGCCGATCTCCGCCCAGCACCGGCACGCCTGGAGCGACGGACTGGCGATGCGGGCCGCCCCGTTCGGGGTGTTCGCGGCGGGCCGCCCGGCGGAGGCGGCCCGGCTGGTGGCGGTGGACGGCTCGGTCAGCCACGACGGGGAGGGCATCTACGGCGGCCAGGCGGTGGCCGCCGGGGTGGCCGCGGCGATGACCGGCGCGTCGACGGTGGCGGTCGTCGCCTCGGCGCTCGCGGTGATCCCGGACGACTCCTGGACCGCCCGTTCGCTGCGCCGGGCGGTCGCGGTCGCCCACCGCGGGGAACGCGCCGTGCGGTCCGCGGTGGTGGTCGCCGGATACCCGTGGACCGACCTGGCGCCGGAGGCCGTGGCCCTCGCCTTCGGCGCGTACGCGGCCGCCGGGGGCGACTTCCGGGAGACCGTCCTCACCGCCGTCAACATGGGGCGCGACGCCGACACCACCGCCGCCGTGGCGGGCGCGCTGGCCGGCGCGACCTGCGGGATCTCCGCCATCCCCGACGAGTGGGCGGCCCCCATCGGCCCGGTCCGCGGCAGCTGCCTGCCGGCGATGGCGGGCCGCCACGTCCTCGACATCGCCGACCTCCTCACCCCCGCCGGGGAGGGCGCATGACCCCGCCGGACACCCCCCGGCCTCCCGGCACGGCGCCCGCGGCCGGACCCGGCACCCCCGCCCCCGGCACCGGCGGTGGTCACGCGTCCTTCCCCGGCCCGGCCGCCGCGTCCGGGGCGCCCGCCCACACAGCCGGACCGCAACGGGCGGCCGCAGGTCCGCCGGAACGCCCCGCCGCGGGCCCCGGACGGGCCGCAGGGGCGTCCGGGGG
>NZ_LWCC02000005.1:3616690-3629547 GCF_001642695.1 Streptomyces chilikensis | reverse complement strand
CGGGCGGCGGGAGCCGGCGGGCGGGCCGCGGCGGGTGACGGGCATGCTGCTGGGGCTCGCGGCCGGCGACGCCGCCGGGTGGCCCGCGGCGCGGCACCGGGCGGCGCGGATGCCGGAGTGGACCCGGCGGCTCACCCGGGAACTGGACACCTTCGCCGAACAGAACGCCACCACCACCCTGCCGGTGCCCATCGCCCTCAACCAGCCGCCCGACCCGCTCCGCCTGGGCCCCTCCGACGACGCCGAGTGGGCGGCCTGGACCGCGCAGGCCCTGCTGCGGGCGGGCGACGACGCCCTCCTGCCCGACCTGGGCCGCGACCGGCGGATCCGCGCCGCCGTGGACCTGGCGTGGATCGCGGTCGCCGACGAGGTCGCCGAGGCGGAGCGCGCCGCGCCCGAGGCGGAGTCCGCCGCCGTCCCGCTGCGCGCCCGGATCTCGGTCCGCGCGGGCCTGGGCAATCTCGCCACCGGTCTGCGGCCGCCCGCCACCGGTCACGACAACCCGCACTACTTCGACGACGCGGCCTGTGTACGCGCGTGCGTGCTGGCCGTCGCTCATCCGGGTGATCCCCGCGGCGCGGCGGAACTGGCCGAGTTCGACGCCCGCTACTCGCAGGACGGCGACGGCGTGCACGGCGCGCGGGCGATGGCCGCCGCGGTCTGCCTCGCGCTGGCCGGCGCGGACGCCGAGGCCTGCGTGGCCGCCGCGCTGGCCGAGCTGCCCGGTTCCTCCGAGGTCGGCCGCAACGCCCGGCACGCCCTGCACCTGGCCCGGGAGAACGCCGCCGAGGGCGCGTTCGCGCTGGTGCCGCTGCTGGAGCACCAGATCGTGGACCACGTGTACAGCTACGGCATCGCCGCCGCCGAGACGGTGCCGGTGGCGCTCGCGCTGGCGCTGGCGTCCGGCGGGCGGATCGGCGAGGCGGTCCCCGCCGCCGCCTGCCTCTCCCGGGTCGCCGACTCCGCGCCCGCCCTCACCGGCGCACTCACCGGCGCACTCGGCGGCCTCGCGGCCGTCCCCGGGCCCTGGCGACAGGCCTGCCGCACCCTCTCCGGCTGCGTCCTGCCCCGGCTGGCCGGGACCGACCTGGTGGAACTCGCCGAACGCCTCGAAGCCGTGCGGCCCCCGTCCGCCGGAGGATGATTCCGCCCATGACGCGCATCACGCCCGAAAGGCCACTCGACGGACGGGGAAGTCACCCGGAGGACGACCGGGACCCGCGTCCCCGCCCGGCCGGGAACCCCGCCGCGGCGGGGTCCGCCGCCACGGCGGCGCCCCAGCCCCCGCCCCCGTCCCCGTCCCCGTCCCTGGACGACCGGGTCGCCGCCGCGCTGACCGGCGCGGCCGTCGGCGACGCCCTCGGCGGCCCGGTCGAGGGGTACTCCCCCGAGCAGATCCTGGAACGTCACGGCGGCCGCGTCCGGGGCGTCGTGGGCCCCTGGAACGGCGACGCGTGGCGTACCGCCCGCCCCGTCGCGCCGTACCACAAGGGCGACGGGCACGTCACCGACGACACCCTGATGACGCACGCGCTGATCCGCGTCTACGAGCGGGTCCGCGACCACCTGGACGCCTACGCGGTCGCCGAGCACCTGGTGCCCGACCTGATGGGCACCCCGCGCTGGATCCCCGAGCTGGAGGCGGAGGCGCTTCCGCTGCAGCGGATCTTCCTCGCCGAGAAGTGGCTGGTGGCGCGGATCCACTACGGGCACGTCGACCCGCGCGAGGCCGGCTGCGGGAACATCGTCAACTGCGGTGCCGCGATGTACATGGCGCCGGTCGGCCTGGTCAACGCGGGACATCCGGCGGCCGCCTACGCGGAGGCGCTGGACGTGGCGGGCGCGCACCAGTCCTCGTACGGGCGGGAGGCCGCGGGCGTCTTCGCGGCGGCGGTCGCCGCGGCCTGCGCGCCCGGGGCGACGCCGGAGTCGGTGGTGGCGGCCTGTCTGGCGCTCGCCAAGGACGGCACCCGCGCCGCCGTCGAGGCGGTCTGCGAGACCGCCGCCCGCCACACGGAGTTCGAGGCGGCACTGGGCCCGCTGCGCGAGGCGGTCGCCCCGTTCGACACCGTCGGCCCCGACTACCGCGCGCCCTCGCTGGGCGCCCGCCGCCCGTCCCGGCTGCACGCGATCGAGGAGCTGCCCGTCGCCCTGGGGCTGCTGCTGGTGGCCGGCGGGGACTACGAACAGGCGGTGCTCGGCTCGGTCAACTACGGCCGGGACTGCGACTCCATCGCCACCATGGCCGGCGCCCTGGCCGGCGCGCTCGGCTCCCCCGCGCCCGCCGGATGGGCCGGGCGGGTCGCCGAGGCCAGCCGCCTCGACCTGGACGGCCCCGCCCGTTCCCTCACCGCCGTGGCGCGGGAGGTCTTCGCCCGGGACGTCGCCCGCCGCCGCGCCCACGAGGCGGCGTTCACCGCGATCGGAGGCGCCCCGTGCTCCGGATGACCTGGGTACAGCCCGAGGACCTGCTCGGCCACGAGCTGCGGCAGGCCGCGCAGGACGGCCGCTCCCCCGCCATCGTCGCCGCGGTCGCCGCCCGCTGGCGCGCGGCCGGCGGACCGGAGGCACCGGACCGCTCGGGCGCCTCCCCCGCCCCCGTCTCCCGCTACCTGCGCACCCTCGCCGAGGACCTCCTCGACGAACTCGCCGAGCTGCCCTCCCCGCTGGCCGACGCCGAACCCACCGAACTGGACCGGATCAGGGCGCTCTGCCCCGACTGGCCCGCCCCCTCCGCCGCCCCCGCCGCCGGCGCCGTGCCGCCGGCGGCCCGGCTGGAGGCCGCCTGGCTGGGCCGCGCGGCCGGCTGCCTGCTCGGCAAGCCGGTGGAGAAGCTCCCCCTGGACGGCATCCGCGCCCTGGCCCGCGCTACCGGCAACTGGCCGCTCACCACCTGGTTCACCGCCCGCGGCCTGCCCGCCGAGCTGGCCGCCGCGCACCCCTGGAACCGCCGTTCGGCCCCGACCTCGCTGGCCGAGAACATCGACGGCATGCCGGAGGACGACGACCTCGACTTCGCGCTGCTGGGCCTGCTCCTGCTGCGCCGCCACGGCCGGTCGTTCACCACCGACGACGTGGCCCGCCTCTGGCTCGACGAGCTGCCCGCGGGCCGCCTGTTCACCGCCGAACGCGTCGCCTACCGCAACCTGCTGTCCGGGGTGGAACCCCCGCGGACCGCGCGCCACCGCAACCCGTTCCGCGAGTGGATCGGCGCGCTGATCCGGGCCGACGTGCACGGCTGGACCAACCCCGGCGACCCGGGCGCCGCCGCCGCGCAGGCGCACCGCGACGCCGTGCTCAGCCACACCGGGAGCGGCGTGCACGCCGCCATGTTCGCCGCCGCCGTGATCGCGGCCGCGGCGGGCGGCGGGCGCGACGTGCACGGCTGCCTGCGGGCCGGGCTGGCCGTCGTCCCACCCGCCTCCCGGCTGGCCCGCGCGGTCCGGCACGCCGTCCGGCTGGCCCGTGAACACGCCGGTGACGCCGCCGCGTTCGAGCCGGTGGTGGACGCGCTGCACGCCGAGCACGCCCGCTACCACTGGGTCCACGCCGTGCCCAACACGGCCCTGATCGCCGCCGCCCTCACCCACGCCGACGGCGACTTCACCGGCTCGGTCTGCCGGGCCGTCTCCGGCGGCTGGGACACCGACTCCAACGGCGCCACCGCCGGCGGCGTCGCCGGACTGCTCGCCGGCTCCCCCGAGGCGCTGCCCGAACGGTGGACCGCGCCGCTGAGGAACCGGCTCGCCACCACCGTGGCCGGGTTCGACGGCGTCGGCTTCGACGCCCTCGGCCGCACCACCGCCCACCTCTGCTCCCCCGGCCCGCGGCAGGACCAGGCCCGGCCGGCCCGGACCGTCCTGGAGACCGCCACCTCATGAGCACCGTCAGCGGCATCGCCGTCCTCGGCAGCGCCAACATGGACCTCGTCGCCCACGTCGCCAAGGCCCCGCAGCGCGGGGAGACCGTCACCGGCCGGGAGCTGCGCACCGTGCCCGGCGGCAAGGGCGCCAACCAGGCGGTGGCCGCGGCCCGCGCGGGCGCCTCCGTCACGATGATCGGCGCGGTCGGCAACGACGCGTTCGGCCTGCGGCTGCGTTCCGCGCTGGAGGCCTCCGGGGTGGTCACCGACCGTCTGCGCACCGCCGAGGGCCCGTCCGGCACCGCCCACGTGGTGGTGGACGACGAGGGCGGCAACTCCATCGTCGTCGTTCCCGGCGCCAACGCCGGCCTCACCTCGCTCACCCCGCGCGACGAGGAGGCGATCCGCGGCGCCGGGCTGCTGCTGCTCCAGCTGGAGATCCCGGTGGAGGCCGTCGTCGCCGGGGCCCGGGTGGCCCGCGCGCACGGCGTCCGCACCGTCCTGACGCCCGCCCCGGTCCGGCCGCTGCCGCCGGAACTCCTGGAGCTGGTCGACCTGTTGCTGCCCAACGAGCACGAGGCCGCCGCGCTGGCCGGCGTCACCGACCCGCGCGAGGCCGCGCTCGCCCTGCTGGACCTGGTGCCGGAGGTGGTCGTCACCCTCGGCGGGGCCGGCAGCCTCTGGGCGGCGCGCGGCGCCGATCCGGTACCGGTCCCCGCCCCCCGGGTGCGGGCGGTGGACACCACCGGGGCGGGCGACACCTTCGCCGGGGCCCTCGCCGTCGCCCTCACCGAGGGCCGCCCGATGCCCGACGCCCTGCGCTGGGCGGCCGCCGCGGCCTCCCTGTCGGTGCAGCGGCCGGGGGCGTCGGCGGCGATGCCCTACCGCTCCGAGATCGAGGCACGGTACGCGTCATGACCCGGCCCACGACCCCACCGCCCGCTTCTCCCGCGCCGTCCGGACCGGCACCGTTGTCCGGGCTGCGGGTGCTGGACCTCGCCACCCTGTTCGCCGGGCCGCTCGCCGCCACCCTGCTGGGCGACTTCGGCGCCGACGTGATCAAGGTGGAGCATCCGTCGAAGCCGGACCCCTCGCGCGGGCACGGGCCCGCCAAGGACGGGGTCGGGCTGTGGTGGAAGCTGCTGGGCCGCAACAAGCGCACCATCACCCTCGACCTGTCCGTGCCGCGCGGCCGCGACACCCTGCTGCGGCTGGCCCGGGACGCCGACGTGGTCGTGGAGAACTTCCGGCCCGGCACCCTGGAGCGGTGGGGCCTGGGCTGGGAGGCCCTGTCCGCCGTCAGCCCGCGCCTGGTGCTGGCCCGGGTCACCGGCTTCGGGCAGACCGGCCCCTACGCCCGCCGTCCCGGCTTCGGGACCCTCGCCGAGGCGATGAGCGGCTTCGCCGCCGTCACCGGGGAGCCGGACGCGCCGCCCACGCTGCCCCCGTTCGGGCTCGCCGACTCCATCGCCGCGCTGGCCACCGCCTACGCCGTGATGACCGCGCTGGCCGCCCGGGACCGCACCGGCGGCGGGCAGGTCGTCGACATGGCGATCATCGAGCCGATCCTCACCGTGCTGGGTCCGCAGCCGCTCTGGTACGACCAGCTCGGCCATGTCCAGCCGCGCACCGGCAACCGCTCCCAGAACAACGCCCCGCGCAACACCTACCGGACCGCCGACGGCACGTGGGTCGCCGTCTCCACCTCCGCGCAGTCGGTCGCGGAGCGGGTGATGCGGCTCGTGGGGCGGCCGGAGCTGACCGGGGAACCGTGGTTCGCCACCGGGGCGGGGCGCGCGGCCCACGCCGACGTGCTGGACGAGGCGGTCGGGACGTGGATCGCCCGGCGCGGACGGTCGGAGGTGCTCGACGCCTTCGAGAAGGCCGAGGCGGCGGTGGCGCCGGTCCAGGACGTGCGGGACGTGATGGAGGACCCGCAGTACCGGGCGCTGGGCACCATCACCACCGTGGACGATCCGGAACTGGGGCAGCTGCGGATGCAGAACGTGCTGTTCCGGCTCTCCGCGACGCCCGGCGCGATCCGCTGGGCCGGGCGGCCGCACGGGGCGGACACCGAGGCGGTGCTGCGCGAGGCGGGGCTGGACGGGGACGAGATCGCCGCGCTGCGGCGGGAGGGGGTCGTATGAGCGCGGCGAGGCCGCCGCTGACCTGGCTGTACGCGCCCGGCGACCGGCCCGAGGTGGTCGCGAAGGCGCTGCGGGCCGGAGCGGACGTGGTGATCGTCGACCTGGAGGACGCGGTCGCGCCCGGGCGCAAGGAGTACGCGCGGGAGGCCACCGCCGAGCTGCTGTCGCAGCCGCGGGCGGTTCCCGTCCACGTCAGGGTGAACGCCCTGTCCACGCCGGAGGGTCCCGCCGACCTCAAGGCGCTGCTGCCGTGCGCCGGGCTCGCCGGGGTGCGGCTGCCGAAGGTCACCTCCCCGGAGGAGGTCGCACGGGTGGCCGGGCGGGCGGCGGCGCTCGGCCGGGCGGTGCCGCGGCTCCACCCGCTGCTGGAGAGCGCGCTGGGCGTCGAGGAGGCGTTCCGCATCGCCCGCGCGGACCCGGCGGTGGGAGGGCTCGCGCTGGGCGAGGCGGACCTGCGCGCGGACCTGGGGGTGCGGGAGGACGCGGGGCTGGACTGGTGCCGGTCGCGGGTGGTGGTCGCCGCGCGGGCGGCGGGGCTGGACCCGCCCGCGCAGTCGGTGCACCCGGACGTCCGGGACCTGGAGGGGCTGGCGGCGGGATGCGCGCGGGGGCGGGCCCTGGGGTTCCTGGGACGGGCGGCGATCCATCCGCGGCAGCTGCCGGTGATCGAGCGGGCGTACCTCCCCACGGCCCGTGAGGTCGAGGAGGCCGAGGAGGTCCTCGACGCGGCCCGCCGCTCGGGCCCCGGGGCGCAGGCCCTCCCCGACGGCCGCTTCGTCGACGCCGCCGTCCTCACCTCCGCCCACCGCACCCTGGCCCTCGCCGCCCCCCGCTGACCCGCCCCCACCGCGGTGCGCGGCGGTCCCCACCCGCGGTTCGCCGCCGCCCCGCGCCTCCCCTTGCGGACACGGCGCCTGCCGCCTCCGCTCCGCCCCGGCGGCACGACCGCCCGCAGGCGGAGGGACCCGCTCGCGCACGACCCCCTGTGCCCCGGTGGCGCGCCTCCCGCGGGCGCGGGGGCCGGACACGCGACGGCGCCGCGCCCCGGGGACCGGGGCGCGGCGCCGGGCCGCTGGTGCTTGCGCGTGGTGGGGTTACTCGCCCTTGGCGTCCGTCCGGCCCGCCGCGCCGGCGGACTCGTCCCCGCCGGAGCCGGAGCCCGCGTCGGAGCCGGAGCCCGTGTCGGAGCCGGAGCCCGCGTCGGAGCCGGCGGCGTCCGCCGCGTCGTCGTCCTTCTCCGCGCCCGGCTCGACGACCGCCTCCCGTCCGGGCCGCTTCCGCGCCGACAGGACGAGGTACAGCACGGCCAGCAGGAACACCAGCACCGCGGTCCAGTTGTTCAGCCGCAGGCCGAGGATCTCGTGGGCCTCGTCGACCCGCATGTACTCGATCCAGAACCGCCCCGCGCAGTACGCGGCGACGTACAGCGCGAACGCCCGCCCGTGGCCCAGCGTGAACCGGCGGTCCGCCCAGATGACCAGCAGCGCGACGCCGACGCACCACAGCGACTCGTAGAGGAAGGTCGGGTGGTAGTACCCCGGCACGCGGCCGTCCAGCGAGGAGGTGATGTGGACCGCCCACGGGAGGTCCGTCTCACGGCCGTACAGCTCCTGGTTGAACCAGTTGCCCCAGCGGCCGACGGCCTGGGCGAGGGCGATGCCCGGCGCGACCGCGTCGGCGTACGCCGGCAGCGGGATGCCCCGGCGGCGCGCGCCGATCCAGGCGCCGACCGCGCCGAAGGCGATCGCGCCCCAGATGCCGAGGCCGCCCTCCCACACCTTGAAGGCGTCCACCCAGTCACGGCCCGCGCCGAAGTACAGCTGGTAGTCCGTGATCACGTGGTAGAGGCGGCCGCCGACCAGGCCGAACGGCACGGCCCACACCGCGACGTCGGCGACCGTGCCCGGCCGTCCGCCACGGGCGATCCAGCGCCGGTTGCCGAGCCAGATGGCGACGAAGACGCCGATGATGATGCAGAACGCATAGCCGCGCAGCGGGACGGGACCGAGGTACAGCACCCCGCGCGACGGGCTGGGAATGTAGGCAAGTTCCATGGCAGGGTCGACGCTACCGTGCCGGGCCGCCGGGAAGGCGGGCGGCCCGGCAACGGCTCCATAACGGGGCGGGGCCGCAGGGAGGCCTAACGGCCCGCCTCCGCCTCCACCAGCTGCTTGAACTTGGCGGGCGTCATCGAGCGGTCCTGGTAGATGTTCCTGCCGTTGAGCAGGACCGTCGGCGTGCCGCTGAAGTCGCCGGCGCGGAACGCCTCGTCGGAGTCGCGGACCCAGCTGTCGTGGGTGCCCTCGTTGACGCAGGTGCGGAAGGCGGGGGTGTCGAGGCCCTGGACCTTGCCGGCCAGTTCGATCAGCTTCCCGTTGTCGGCGAGGGCGTCGTCCGTCTCGGCGGGCTGGTTGTCGAAGAGGACGTCGTGGTAGGCGGGGAACTTCCCGGCGTCCTGGGCGCAGGCGGCGGCGTTGGCGGAGCGCAGGGAGCCGCTGCCGCCGAGGTTGCCGTCGATCAGGGTGACCAGGTGGTACTCGGCCTTGAGGGAGCCCGCCCCGGTCAGTTCGTTGATCGTGGACCGGTAGGCCGTCTCGAAGGCCTTGCAGGCCGGGCAGCGGAAGTCCTCCCAGATGACGAGCGTGGAAGGGGCGCCGGAGCGGCCCACGGGCACGGCCAGCTTCTTCTCACCGCCCGCGCCGGAGGGCGCCACGGCCGGGCCCTCGGCGTCGCTGGTGTCATCGCCGGAGTTGGCGGCGAGCACGCCGACGGCCGCCGCGAGACCCAGGACGCAGACCACGGCCCCGCCGACGATCAGGGCGCGGCGGCGTTTCTCCGCGCTCTTCTGCTTCTCGCGCTCCATCGCCAGGCGCTGGCGGGCGCTGCGCTTTCCGTCTCGGTTCTTCTCACTCACATGGGGCAGAACGAACCGGGGAGGCGCACCGCGCCTCCCCGGTCCCATGTCCACCCGTTCGAGTGAGTGGCCCCTTCTCCACCGGCCCTCCGCCGGGTCGCGTACGGGGCCTGACGGGCCTACGCCCGCCCGCGCACGCCCTCCGCCAGGTCGGCGGCGAGCGCCCGGACCGCCTCGCGGCGGGCGTCCGCGTCGTCACCGGCGTCGAGCATGCGCTGCACGAAGGCCGAGCCGACGATCACGCCGTCGGCGAAGCCCGCGACCTCGGCCGCCTGGGCGCGGTTGGAGACGCCGAGGCCCACGCAGACCGGCAGGTCGGTGGTGGCGCGGGTGCGCCGCACCAGTTCCTGGGCCTGCTCGCCGACGGACGCCCGGGTGCCGGTGACGCCCATCAGCGAGGCCGCGTAGACGAAGCCGCTGCCCGCCTCGGTGATCTCCGCGAGCCGCGCGTCCTGGCTGGACGGGGCGACCACGAAGACGGTGGCCAGGTCGTGCTTCTCGGCGTGCTCACGCCACAGCGCGGACTCCTGGACCGGCAGGTCGGGCAGGATGCAGCCCGCGCCGCCGGCCTCGGCGAGCTCCGCGGTGAACCGCTCGACGCCGTACCGGTCGATCGGGTTCCAGTAGGTCATCACCAGCACCGGCCTGCCGGTGGCCTCGTGCGCCTCGCGGACCGTGCGCATCACGTCGGCGATCTTCACTCCGCCGCGCAGCGCGATGTCGTCGGCGGTCTGGATGACCGGGCCGTCCAGCACCGGGTCGCTGTGCGGAAGGCCCACCTCGACCACGTCGGCGCCGCCGTCGAAGGCGGCCTTGACGGCGTCGATGCCGCCTTCGACGGTCGGGAAGCCCGCCGGGAGGTACGCGATGAGCGCGGACCGGCCCTCGGCCTTCGCGGCGGCGAGAGTGTCGCTCAACAGCTGTCGGTTACCGGTCACTTGGCGTCCCCCTCGATCTCCGCGCCGTCGCCTGCCTGGTCGGCGGCGACCGACGCGTCGGCATCATACAACCCGAAGTAACGGGCGGCGGTGTCCATGTCCTTGTCCCCGCGGCCGGAGAGGTTGACCACGATCAGGCCCTCCGGGCCCAGTTCGCGGCCGACCTCGAGCGCGCCGGCCAGGGCGTGCGCCGACTCGATCGCCGGGATGATGCCCTCGGTGCGGGACAGCAGGCGCAGCGCCTGCATGGCGGCGTCGTCGGTGACCGCGCGGTACTCGCCGCGGCCGCTGTCCTTGAGGTAGGCGTGCTCGGGGCCGATGCCCGGGTAGTCCAGGCCGGCGGAGATGGAGTACGGCTCGGTGATCTGGCCCTCCTCGTCCTGGAGGACGTAGGAGCGGGAGCCGTGCAGGATGCCGGGCTCGCCGACGGTGAGGGTGGCGGCGTGCTCGCCGGTCTCCAGGCCGTGGCCGGCCGGTTCGCAGCCGACCAGGCGGACGCCCTCGTCGGGGATGAAGGCGTGGAAGAGGCCGATGGCGTTGGAACCGCCGCCGACGCAGGCGACCGCCGCGTCGGGCAGGCGTCCGGCCGCCTCCAGGATCTGCCGGCGGGCCTCGACGCCGATGACCCGGTGGAAGTCGCGCACCATGGCGGGGAACGGGTGGGGACCGGCGACCGTGCCGAACAGGTAGTGGGTGTTGTCGACGTTGGCGACCCAGTCGCGGAACGCCTCGTTGATGGCGTCCTTGAGGGTGCGGCTGCCGGACTTCACGGCGACCACCTCGGCGCCGAGCATGCGCATCCGGGCGACGTTGAGGGCCTGCCGCTCGGTGTCGACCTCGCCCATGTAGATGGTGCAGTCGAGGCCGAACAGCGCGCAGGCGGTGGCGGTGGCGACGCCGTGCTGGCCGGCGCCGGTCTCGGCGATGACGCGGGTCTTGCCCATGCGCCGGGTCAGCAGGGCCTGGCCGAGCACGTTGTTGATCTTGTGCGAGCCGGTGTGGTTGAGGTCCTCGCGCTTGAGGAAGACGCGCGCTCCGCCGGCGTGCTCGGCGAAGCGGGGCACCTCGGTCAGGGAGCTGGGACGGCCGGTGTAGTGCACCAGCAGGTCGTCGAGCTCGCGGGCGAACTCGGGGTCCGCCTTGGCCTTGTCGTACTCGACGGCGACCTCGTCGACGGCGGCGACCAGCGCCTCCGGGATGAACTTGCCGCCGAAGGAGCCGAAGTAGCCGGCGGCGGTGGGGACGTGTCCCTCGGGATCGGGCACGAAGAACTGACTGGACATGCGAAGGGTCACCTCACAGGTGGGCACGGGTGATGTCGGTTCGGCGTGGGGCTTCGCCCCCGCGCCATCGCATCCCGTTCACCTGCCCGGGCTCGTCCCCTATGACGTACCGGACCCTGCGGCCCCGCGCCCGCCGGGCGGGCGCCCGGCACCCGCGCGGCTTGCAGCCGCGCGCCAGTCGCGCGAAGCGCTCCTCGGCGGGCTCCGCCGGGCAGCCCTGACCGAGGCACGGCTCCGGGGCGCGCACCGTGCGGCACGCACCCGCGGACCCACGGCTCTCATCGGGCTGCGGCTCGGCGGACACCACGTCAGGCTACCCGTCCTCAGGCGCGCCCGTGCCGGATCGCGGGATGTTCTCCCGCCGCCACCAGGTCGGCCACCGCGGTTCTGGGGTCCTTGCCGATCACCAGCGACTCGCCGACCAGGACGGCGTCGGCCCCGGCGTTGGCGTAGGCGATCAGGTCGTGCGGCCCGCGGACGCCGGACTCGGCGACCTTCACGACGTGCGGGGGGATCTCGGGAAGCACCCGCTCGATGGTGGAGCGGTCCACCTCCAGCGTCTTGAGGTTCCGCGCGTTCACGCCGACGACCTTGGCGCCCGCGTCCAGCGCCCGCTCGACCTCGTCCTCGTCGTGCGCCTCGACCAGCGGGGTGAGTCCGATCGACTCGGCCCGCTCGATCAGCGACTCCAGGGCGGACTGCTCCAGCGCGGCCACGATCAGCAGCGCGAGGTCGGCGCCGTAGGCCCGCGCCTCCCAGAGCTGGTAGGAGGAGACGATGAAGTCCTTGCGGAGCACCGGGACGTCCACCCGGGCCCGGACCGCCTCGAGGTCGTCCAGCGACCCGCCGAACCGGTGCTTCTCGGTCAGCACCGAGATGACCGCGGCGCCGCCCGCCTCGTAGTCGGCGGCGAGTCCGGCCGGGTCGGCGATGGCGGCCAGCGCGCCCTTGGACGGGCTGGACCGCTTGACCTCGCAGATGACCTTGACGCCGTCGCCGCGCAGGGCGGCGGCGCCGTCCTTGGCGGCGGGGGCCTTGGCCGCGCGCTCCTTGAGCTCGTCGAGGCCGACGCGCGCCTGCCGCTCCGCGAGGTCGGCCCGCACTCCGTCGATGATCTCGTCGAGCACACTCACGCGAGCGGCCCCCTTCCGTGACGGTGGTCGGTTCCGTTCGATACCGATGGTCACTTGCGATGGTATCCGCAGGCGGCCCCCGCTCCCGCATCCCGGCGCCGCCGGTCCCACTACCTGGACGTTTCCCGGCAGAAGGCATCAGGTGTGCACGGGTGCCCTCAGGGGTGCAGCCATGACCCGAACGGGAGGTTCCGGACGACGGTGAACACGGCCAGCACCGCGCCGGCCGCCCACAGCTGGGCCGGACGCGGCTCGAACCGCACCGGCAGTCCCCGCGCCGCCCGCACCGCCCAGACGGTCCACAGGACGGCGAAGAGCAGGTAGCCCGCGACGGCCGGCGCGTTGGACTGCAGCGCGGTGACCAGGTCGCCGTGGACGAAGGCGTGGGCGCTGCGCAGGCCGCCGCAGCCGGGGCAGTGAAGACCGGTCACGCTGAGCAGCGGGCAGGCCGGGTAGTGCCCCGGTTCGTTGGGGTCCACGGCGCCCACGTAGGCGAAGGCGCCGGCCACCGCGGCGAGCACGGCGGCGGGGGCGGCCAGGCGCCGCCACGCGGAGCGGGCGGGCGGCCGCGGGGGCGCCT
>NZ_LWCC02000005.1:3596915-3616590 GCF_001642695.1 Streptomyces chilikensis | reverse complement strand
ACGACCGCCCGCGCCGCCGGGGCGGCCGGGGGGCGGTCGCCCGCGGGCACGGGGCGGGCCGGCCGCCGCCGGGCCGGGGTCAGCGGACGGGGTGGCCCGCGGAGCGCAGCGCCGACTTGACCTCGCCGATGCGCAGGTCGCCGAAGTGGAAGACGGAGGCGGCCAGCACGGCGTCCGCGCCCGCCCCCACCGCGGGGGCGAAGTCCTCCAGCCGCCCCGCGCCGCCGGAGGCGATGACCGGCACGGTCACGTGCTTGCGCACCGCGGCGATCATCTCCAGGTCGTACCCGTCCTTCGTCCCGTCCGCGTCCATGGAGTTGAGCAGGATCTCCCCCGCCCCCAGCTCCGCCGCCCGGTGGGCCCACTCGACGGCGTCGATGCCGGTCCCGCGCCGGCCGCCGTGCGTGGTGACCTCGAAGGACCCGCCCTCCGTGCGCCGCGCGTCGACCGACAGCACCAGGACCTGGCGCCCGAACCGCTCGGCGATCTCCCGGATGAGGTCGGGACGCGCGATGGCCGCCGTGTTGACGCCCACCTTGTCCGCCCCGGCCCGCAGCAGCTTGTCGACGTCGTCGGCCGTGCGCACGCCGCCGCCGACGGTCAGCGGGATGAACACCTGCTCCGCGGTGCGCCGCACCACGTCGTAGGTGGTCTCCCGGTCGCCGGAGGAGGCGGTGATGTCCAGGAAGGTCAACTCGTCGGCGCCCTCGGCGTCGTAGACCTTCGCCATCTCCACCGGGTCCCCGGCGTCGCGCAGGTTCTGGAAGTTGACGCCCTTGACGACCCGGCCGTTGTCGACGTCCAGGCAGGGGATGACTCGGACCGCCAGGGTCATGAATCCACGGCTCCTTGAAGAAACGGTTGAAGAACAGCAGTCACGCGCGGTACGCCTCGAGTTCCACCTCGACCAGGATCCGCGGATCGACGAACCCCTCGACGACCACCAGCGTCGTCACCGGCCGTACCGTGCCGAAGACCTCCTGGTGGGCGCGGCCCACCGCCTCCACGTCCCGGCGGTGGGTGAGGTAGAGGCGCGTACGGACCACGGACCGGGCGCCGAGCCCGAACTCCTCGAGGGCGCGCAGTCCGTTGGCGATGGCGGCACGGGTCTGCTGGTAGGGGTCCCCCTCACCGGTGAGCACCCCGCCCCGGAAGGCGGTGGTGCCGCCCACCAGCACCCGGTCGCCCGCCGCGACGGCGCGGGCGAAGCCGATCTCCTCCTCCCAGGGGGTGGGTTCCGGACTCTGCACGCGCCGCACGGCATCGGTCATCGGGAAACGGCCTCCAGCGCCTCTTCCAGGGTGAACGCCTTGGCGTAGAGCGCCTTGCCCACGATGGAGCCCTCGACGCCGAGCGGGACCAGCTCGGCGATGGCGCGCAGGTCGTCCAGCGAGGAGACCCCGCCGGAGGCGACCACCGGCCGGTCGGTGCGGGCGCAGACGTCCTTGAGCAGCTGCAGGTTGGGGCCCTGGAGCGTGCCGTCCTTGGCGATGTCGGTCACGACGTACCGGGCGCAGCCCTCGGAGTCCAGGCGGGCCAGGGTCTCCCAGAGGTCGCCGCCGTCACGGGTCCAGCCGCGGCCGCGCAGCGTGGTGCCGCGCACGTCCAGGCCGACGGCGATCTTGTCGCCGTGCTCCGCGATGATCTTGGCGACCCACTCGGGGTCCTCCATCGCGGCGGTGCCGATGTTGACGCGGGTGGCGCCGGTGGCGAGGGCGGCGGCGAGCGAGGCGTCGTCGCGGATGCCGCCGGAGAGCTCCACCTTGATGTCCATGGCGCGCGCCACCTCGGAGATCAGCTCCCGGTTGTCGCCGGTGCCGAACGCGGCGTCCAGGTCGACCAGGTGGAGCCACTCGGCGCCGGCCGACTGCCAGGCGAGGGCCGCCTGCAGCGGGGAGCCGTAGGAGGTCTCGGTGCCGGACTCGCCGTGGACGAGGCGGACGGCCTGGCCGTCGCGCACGTCGACGGCGGGGAGCAGTTCGAGCTTGGCCATGTCTACAGGGTTCCGATCCAGTTGGTGAGCAGCTGCGCTCCGGCGTCGCCGGACTTCTCGGGGTGGAACTGGGTGGCCCACAGCGCCCCGTTCTCGACGGCGGCGACGAACGGCCTGCCGTGGGTGGACCAGGTCACCTTGGGGGCGGCGATCGACGGGTTGTGCGACTCGAGCGACCAGTCGTGGACGGCGTACGAGTGGACGAAGTAGAACCGCTCCTCGGGGTCGACCCCGGCGAACAGTTCGGTGTCCTCGGGCGCCCGGACGGTGTTCCAGCCCATGTGGGGGACGACCTCGGCCTGGAGCGGCTCGACGGTGCCGGGCCACTCGTCGAGGCCCTCCGCCTCGACGCCGTGCTCGATGCCGCGGGCGAAGAGGACCTGCATGCCGACGCAGATGCCCATGACGGGGCGGCCGCCGGCGAGCCGGCGGCCGACGATCCAGTCGCCGCGGGCCTCCTTGAGGCCCGTCATGCAGGCGGCGAAGGCGCCGACGCCGGGAACCAGCAGGCCGTCGGCGTTCATGGCCCTGTCGTAGTCACGGGTGATCTCGACGTCCGCTCCGGTCCGGGCGAGCGCCCGCTCGGCGGAGCGGACGTTGCCGAACCCGTAGTCGAGGACGACGACCTTCTTGGGGCTGCTCATGCTCCTACTTCCAGTACATGACGCCGGCCGCGATGCTCATGGCGGCGCCCGCGGAGAGGACGGCGATCAGGCTCTTCGGCATCTTCTGCCGGGCGAAGGAGATCACTCCGCCGAGCAGGAAGAGGCCCAGGATGATCAGTGCGGTGGAGAGTCCGTTCATCGGGGCTACAGCGCGCCCTTCGTGGAGGGCAGGATGCCCTCGGCGCGCGGGTCGCGCTCGGAGGCGTAGCGCAGGGCGCGGGCCAGGGCCTTGAACTGGCACTCCACGATGTGGTGGGCGTTGCGCCCGTACGGCACGTGGACGTGCAGCGCGATCTGCGCCTGGGCGACGAAGGACTCCAGGATGTGCCGGGTCATCGTGGTGTCGTAGGAGCCGATCATCGGCGCCATGTTCTCCGGCTCGGTGTGCACCAGGTAGGGGCGGCCGGAGAGGTCCACGGTGACCTGGGCGAGGGACTCGTCCAGCGGCACGGTGCAGTTGCCGAACCGGTAGATGCCGACCTTGTCGCCGAGCGCCTGCCGGAAGGCGGCGCCGAGGGCGAGGGCGGTGTCCTCGATGGTGTGGTGGGAGTCGATGTGGAGGTCGCCCTCGGTCTTCACGGTCAGGTCGAAGAGCCCGTGCCGGCCGAGCTGGTCCAGCATGTGGTCCCAGAAGCCGACGCCGGTGGAGATGTCGGTGCGTCCGGTCCCGTCGAGGTCGATCTCGACCAGGACGGAGGTCTCCTTGGTGGTGCGCTCCACGCGCCCGCGGCGGCTCATGCGTTGTGCTCCTCGTTCTTCTTCACGTCGTTTTCGGCCGGCGCGGCGTCCTTGGCGAGCGCGCGTACCGCTTCGAGGAACGCGTCGTTCTCCGCGGGCGTTCCCGCGGTCACCCGCAGCCGCCCGGGGACGCCGTTGTCCCGGACCAGCACGCCGTGGTCGAGGATGCGGCGCCAGGCGGCGTGCGCGTCCTCGAACCGGCCGAACTGGACGAAGTTGGCGTCGGATTCGGTCACCTCGTAACCGAGTCCGCGGAGTTCGGCGACCAGGCGGTCGCGTTCCTTCTTGAGCTGCTCGACGTAGCCGAGCAGGGTGTCGGTGTGCTCCAGGGCGGCGAGCGCCGTGGCCTGGGTGACGGCCGACAGGTGGTAGGGCAGCCGGACCAGCTGCACGGCGTCCACCACGGCCGGGTGGGCGGCGAAGTAGCCGAGCCGCAGGCCGGCGGCGCCGAACGCCTTCGACATGGTGCGGGAGATCACCAGGTGCGGGCGGCCCTCCAGCAGCGGCAGCAGCGAGGCGCCGTGGCTGAACTCCACGTAGGCCTCGTCGACCACCACGATCGACGGCTTGGCGGCCTGCGCGGCGTCGTACAGGGCGAGCACGGCCTCGGCGGGCACGGCGTTGCCGGTGGGGTTGTTGGGGGTCGTCACGAAGACGACGTCGGGCCGGTGCTCCGCGACGGCCTTCTCGGCGGCCTCGACGTCGATGGTGAAGTCGTCGTGGCGCGGCCCGGAGATCCAGCCGGTGCCGGTGCCGCGGGCGATCAGGGCGTGCATCGAGTACGAGGGCTCGAAGCCGATCGCGGTGCGGCCGGGTCCGCCGAAGGTCTGCAGCAGCTGCTGGAGGACCTCGTTGGAGCCGTTGGCGGCCCAGACGTTCGCGGCGCCGATCCGGTGTCCGGCGGCGTCGGGCAGGGCCGTGTCGTTCAGGTAGCCGGCGAGGCGGGTGCGCAGCTCGACCGCGTCCCGGTCGGGGTAGCGGTTGAGGTGGCGGGCGGCCTCGCGGACCCGCTCGGCGATGCGTTCGACCAGCGCGTCGGGCAGCGGGTAGGGGTTCTCGTTGGTGTTCAGGCGCACCGGCACGTCGAGCTGCGGGGCGCCGTACGGGGACTTGCCGCGCAGCTCCTCGCGCACCGGCAGGTCGTCGATACGGATCTCGCTCACTTGGTGCCGGGAACCTTCCAGTCGAAACGTGCCTTGATCGCCGCGCCGTGCGCCGGGAGGTCCTCGGCCTCGGCGAGGGTGACCACGGTGCGCGCCACGTCGGCCAGCGCGTCGCGGCTGTAGTCGACGATGTGGATGCCGCGCAGGAAGGACTGCACGGACAGGCCGGAGGAGTGGCAGGCGCAGCCGCCGGTGGGCAGCACGTGGTTGGAGCCGGCCGCGTAGTCGCCCAGCGAGACCGGGGACCAGGGGCCGACGAAGATCGCGCCGGCGTTGTTCACGCGGTCGGCGACGGCGGCGGCGTCGGCGGTCTGGATCTCCAGGTGCTCGGCGCCGTAGGCGTCGACCACCGTCAGCCCCGCCTCCAGGCTGTCGGTGAGGACGATCGCGGACTGCCGGCCAGCCAGCGCCGGGGCGATCCGCTCGGTGACGTGCTTGCTGGCCTCGACCTGCGGCTTGAGCTCGCGCTCGACGGCCTCGGCCAGCGCCTCGGAGTCGGTGACCAGCACGGCGGCGGCCAGCGGGTCGTGCTCGGCCTGGCTGATCAGGTCGGCGGCGACGTGCACCGGGTCGGCGGTGTCGTCGGCGAGGATGGCGATCTCGGTCGGGCCGGCCTCGGCGTCGATGCCGATCCTGCCGGTGAAGTACCGCTTGGCGGCGGCGACCCAGATGTTGCCGGGGCCGGTGACCATGTCGGCGGGCGGGCAGGACCGGGTGCCGTACGCGAACATGGCGACGGCGGTGGCGCCCCCGGCCGCGTACACCTCGTCGACGCCGAGCAGGGCGCAGGCCGCGAGGATGGTCGGGTGCGGCAGGCCGCCGAACTCCTTCTGGGCGGGCGAGGCGACGGCGAGCGAGGGCACGCCGGCCTCCTGCGCGGGCACCACGTTCATCACCACGGACGACGGGTACACCGAGCGGCCGCCGGGCACGTAGAGCCCGACCCGCTGGACCGGCACCCACTTCTCGGTGACCGAGCCGCCGGGGACGACCTGGGTGGTGTGCGTGGTGCGGCGCTGGGCGCGGTGCACCGCCCGGGCGCGGCGGATCGACTCCTCGAGGGCGGCGCGGACCTCGGGGTCCAGCCGCTCCAGCGCCTCGGTGAGCGCGGCGGCCGGGACGCGCACGGAGTCCAGGCGCACGCCGTCGAACTTCTCGGCGAAGTCGATCAGTGCCGCGTCGCCACGATGACGCACGTCCTCGCAGATCGGCCGCACCTTCTCCAGGGCGGCGGACACGTCGAAGTCGGCTCGGGGCAGCAGGGCGCGCAGGGCGGGGCCCTCGGGGAGGGCGTCGCCGCGCAGATCGATTCGGGAGATCACGACCCCAATTCTCTCAGACCCGCGGAGGGACCGGTGTCACGTATCAGCGGCTGATACGCGCGTCCGGCGGCCGGCGTCCGGCGCGGCGGTCCCGTCGGCCGTACGGCGGAGAAAGTTCACCGTCACGCAAGGTGTTCATATGGTCACGTTCGGGCATGACCCGCAGTAACACCGATGAACGCGGGACCACCAGCGTGTGTCCGGAGGAGGGTGTGAGTGCCGTGACCGAGAATGGCGCCGTCTTCCCCGACGGAGAGATCCGCGCCGAGGGCCTGCCCGGGGACCTGACGGCGGTGGAGTCGGGGATGTGGCAGGCGTTCCGCGACGGCAGCGTTTACGACCTGCGTCGCGGCGATCCGCTGGTGGACGATCCGCACGGGCGCCGTCCCTGGGGTCCGGAGCGCACCGTCCGCGCCCGCGTCGTCTGCTGGCTGCTGCTGGACGGCCCGCCCGCGCTGGCCGGCCGGGTGGCGGCGCTGAAGCTGCTGGGGGTGCGGGTCGCCGGCCCGCTCGACCTGGCGGGCGGCACGGTCGAGCCCTACGTGGAGATGCAGGACTGCCGGTTCGACGAGGAGGTCCTGCTCCCGGAGACCAGGTTCACGACCGTGCGGCTGGAGAACTGCGCGGTTCCCCGGCTGGAGGCGGCCCGCCTGCACACCGAGGGCGACCTGCACCTGCCGCGGTGCCGCTTCGCCCGCGGGATCCGCCTCTCGGACGCCCGCATCGGCACCGATCTGCTGCTCAGCCAGGCGGTGGTGGGACACGACCGGCACGGGCGCTCGCTGTCCGCGGACGGCATGACGGTGGGGCAGGACCTCCAGGCGGACCTGCTGGAGTCGCACGGCGAGCTGGGGCTGCGCTCCGCCGAGGTCGGCGCCTCGCTGAGCCTGCGCGGGGCACGGCTGGCCAACCCGTACGCGCGGTTCGCCCTCAACGCGCCCCAGCTGACCGTGGGCCGCGCCCTCTACCTGACGCCCGCCGGGATCGGCACGGGGCAGCCCGGCGGCGTCACCCCGGCGCGCGGCATCCGTGTCCAGCCGTTCGAGTGCCTGGGCGGGGTGCGGCTGGACGACGGGCGGTTCGGCGACTCGGTGGACCTGCGGGCCGCCCGGTTCGACCTGAGCTCCGAGCAGGAGCTGTCGCTGCGCCGGGTGCAGACGCCGGAGCTGCGGTTCCTGCCGGTGCGGCCGCGCCGGGGCCGGGTGGTGCTGTCCGGTGCCCGGGTGGGCAATCTGGTCGACCGGGCCGAGAGCTGGCCGGGGCCGGGCCGCCTGCACATGGGCGGGTTCGCCTACGAGAACCTGGTCCCGCAGGGTCCGTTCACCCTGGCGCAGCGTCTGGACTGGCTGGCCGCGGCGACCCCCGAGTACAGCCCGGAGCCGTACGAGCTGCTGGCCACCGTGCTGCGCGGGGGCGGGGAGGACGAGGACGCCCGGGAGGTGCTGCTGGCCAAGCAGCGCCGCCGCCGGGAGACCCTGCCCCCGGCGGCCAAGGTCTGGGGGTACGCGCAGGACATCGCGGTCGCCTACGGCTACCGCCCGGCACGGGCGGCGGTGTGGATGGCCGTCCTGTGGGCGGCGAGCACGCTGCTGTTCTCCCGGGCCGATCCGAAACCGGCCCGGGGGGACGAGCACCCCTCCTGGAGCGCGGCGCTCTTCTCCCTGGACCTGCTGCTGCCGGTGATCGACCTGGGGCACGCCACGGCATGGCACCTGCACGGTGTCTGGCAGTGGCTCGCCTCCGTGCTGATCATGCTCGGCTGGGGGCTGGCCACGGCGGTGGCCGCGGGGGCCACCCGCCTCCTGGGGCGGCACTGACCGCCTCCCGGTGACCGGGCACCGGACGCGGCGCGGGCCCGGCCGCCGGGCGCATTAGGCTTTTGCGCCGTGACCACCCTGCGGCTGCCGCTGTTTCCCTTGAACATGGTCCTGTACCCCGGGCTCGTGCTTCCTCTGAACGTCTTCGAGGAGCGCTACCGCGCCATGATGCGCGACCTGCTCCTGGTGCCCGAGGAGGCGCCGCGCCGGTTCGCCGTGGTCGCCATCCGGGACGGCCACGAGGTGGCCCCCAGCGCTCCCGGCATGCCGGACCCGACGGCGCTGCCCGAGCGCGGCCCGGGCGCCGGTTTCGCCCCGGACCCGGCGCACTCCTTCCACGCGGTGTGCTGCGTGGCCGACGTGGCGACGATCCGGGAGCGCGACGACGGCACCTACGAGGTGCTGGCCACCGGCACGAAGCGGGCCAGGCTGCTCTCGGTGGACGCCTCCGGGCCGTACCTCACGGGCGAGCTGGAGGAGCTGCCCGAGGAGGAGGGCGACGGGGCGGGGGCGCTGGCGGAGGGCGTGCTGCGGTCCTTCCGGCAGTACCAGAAGCGGCTGGCGGGCGCGAGCGAGCGGTCGCTGTCCACCGCCGCCGAACTGCCGGACGAACCGTCGGTGGTGTCGTACCTGGTGGCGGCGGCCATGGTGCTGGACACGCCGACCAAGCAGCGGCTGCTGCAGACCCCGGACACGGCGTCCCGGCTGCGGGACGAGCTGCGGCTGCTGCGGCGGGAGGCGTCGATCATCCGGAGCCTGCCGTCCCTCCCGGCCGGCGACCTCACCCGGGTCCCGACCAGCCTCAACTGACGGCCCGCGGCGGCGCGGACCGGCCTCCGGACACCGCCGCCCTCCCGGCGGGCCCCGCACTACGCTGCGGACCGGCTCGCCCCGGTCCCCACCGGCTCCGGCGGCCCCCTCGGCGGAAGACAGGAAGATGGCGAAGAAGTCGAAGAAGCAGCAGTCCGGCGGAACGCCCGCCACGGTCGCCCTGACCGAGGCCGGGGTGCCGTTCACCGTGCACGCCTACGAGCACGACCCCTCGCACCCCTCGTACGGCGAGGAGGCCGCCGAGGCGATGGGGGTCCCGCCGGACCGGGTGTTCAAGACGCTCGTCGCGGACGTCGACGGCTCCCTGGTGGTGGCCGTGGTGCCGGTGGCCGGGTCGCTGGACCTGAAGGCGCTGGCCGCCGCGGTGGGCGGCAAGCGGGCGGCGATGGCGGACCCCGCCCTGGCCGAGCGCACCACGGGATACGTGCGCGGCGGGATCTCCCCGCTGGGCCAGCGCAGGAAGCTGCCCACGGTGCTCGACGCGTCCGCCGAGGGGCACGACACGATCTGCGTCTCGGCCGGACGGCGGGGCCTGGAGGTGGAGCTGGCCCCCGCGGACCTGGCGTCGCTCACCTCCGCGGTGTCCGCCCCGATCGGGCGGGCCTAGGCCCGGTCCGGCGGGTCGTGCGCGGAGGTCGGGGAGCCCGTCAGGCGCTCCCCCCACGTTCCCGTCCTCGCTCGGGCGGGGCCCCCACCGGCGTCGTCGCCGGTGGGCGACGCTCCGCGCCGCCTCCCCTCCGCCTCGCGGCCGCGCCCACCGGGCCCCGGCCGGGCTGCTCGCAGGGCGACGGCGGCGAGAGCCACGCGTCCGCCGGACAGGCCCCGGCCGTCGGCCGTGCCCGGCCGTGCGGGCGGCCGGGGCCGCCCTCGCCCCACCGGGGTCCCGGGCGGTCGCGGTGCCTCCCGCCTCACTCGCGGCCGCGGGCGGGCTCCTCGGCCCCGTCCGTGTGCTCCGTCCCGCCGTGCTCCGTGCCGCCGTGCTCCGTCCCGCCGTCGGCCTCCGTCCCGCCGTCGGCCGGGTCCGCCTCGTCGCGCGGCACCAGCAGGGCCGTCAGCACCAGGTGCACCAGCAGGGCCACCACCGGCCAGACCACCAGGGCGCTGACCGCGTGGAGCTCCAGCGGGGCGTCGAACCGCACGCCCTCGCCCACCTCGCGGGCACGGGCCGCCACGTCCTGGGCCGGGCCGAGCGAGACGCCGGTCTGCCAGGCCACCAGCGACCCGAACAGCCCGCCGGCGCACAGCCCGGCCACCACCGGCACGCCGCCCCGCCGCGCCGGCAGGAAGACCGATCCGGCGCTGAGGAGCCCGAAACCGGCGGCGAGCAGGGTGAACGTTCCGTCCGCGCCGACCGCCTGCTCGCCCTCGATCTCCGCGAGGTAGGCGACCCACCTGCCGTCGGCCACCTCGCCGACCAGCGGCACCCGCGGCGCCAGCCAGGCCCAGAGCAGCCCCAGCAGCAGTCCCGCGGCCGTGAGCGCGCCGACGACCAGCGCGGCCTGGCGCAGTTCGGCGCGCAGGCCGGGGCCGCCCTCCAGGTAGGCCCGCAGCGCGGAGCGGGGGGCGAACAGGCGGGAGCCGCCCACCCGCTCGCCGGCCGTCGCGCCGCCGGAGCCGTCGCCCCGCGCGGCGGACCGCGCCCCGTCGGGGGCCGGGGCGGCGTCGTGCGCCGTGGCCCCCTGCGTCGTGGCGTCGTGGGACTCGGACTGCGGGTGCGGGGGAGGAGTCAGGGGTGCGCTCACCCTGACATCGTGCCAGGCGCCGGCGGACGGCGCGTCACCGGACGGCGGCCCTGCGGTAGGCCCAGGTGGCCACCGCGAGCGAGACCACGCCGACGGCGGCGCAGACGGTGAGGTCGCCGAGCACCCGTGTCCAGTCCGGCCGCGCCCCGAAGGAACGGGTGAACGCCTCCACCGCGTAGGTGGACGGCAGCAGGTCCCGGGCCAGGGCGATCGCCTGCGGCATCCGGGAGGCGGGCAGCACGCCCAGCAGGAGCGCCCCCGACATGCCGAGCTGTCCCAGCAGGGTGGCCAGCTCGGGCCGGGGCGCGAGGAGCCCGCAGGCCGCCCCGAGCCCGGCCAGCGCGGCCCCGGCGAGCGGGATGACGGCGGCCAGCACCCACAGGTGGGTGAGCGGCAACCCGAACAGCAGGCACCCGAAGACCGCCGTGACCACGGTCCCGGGCACGGTGAACGAGGCGTAGGCGGCCGCCGCGCCCAGCACCACCGCGGCGGGCGGCACCGGCAGGGTGGCGTAGTGGTCGAGTCCGCCGCTGGCCCGCAGCTGCCCGAAGTACTGGGAGAGCAGGTTGAGCGCGACGAAGGCGACGACCAGCACGGAGGAGCCCGCGACCACGGCCCGCGCCTCGGCGCCGCCGTCCACCACGCCGCGCATGAGGATCATGATGCCGACGGACTGGAAGGTGGCCACGAAGAGCAGCGGGATCCGCGCCACCCGCGCCCGGGAGAGCTGGGCCCGGTAGACGGCGCCCAGGGCCGGCCACAGCCGGGCGCGCGGCCCCAGCTCGGCGACGGCCGCCCGGGCGGCGGTCCCCGCCCGCGGGGCCGCGGCCGGCGCCGGAACCGTGCCCGGCAGGGTCTCGGCGGGTACGACGCTCACAGGCTGCTCCTCATCGTCCACACGGTCGTCCACGCGCGCCTCACGCCTTCACCAGCCCTCGGGCCTCGCCGCCGAGCGCCAGGTAGACGTCCTCCAGGCTCGGCGTGGCCAGGGTGAAGTCGTCCAGGGCGGCGAACGCGGCGCCGCCGGTGACCGCGCCGACGGCGGCGCGCGCCTCATCGGGGGCGAGCCGCAGCGTCCAGCGGCGGCCCGCCTCGACGGCCCGGCCGCGCAGCGCGGCCACCTCGGGCACGTGCAGCGGCGCCCTCTCCCGCCAGACGAGGTCGACGCGGACCTCGTCGGCGACGCGTTCCTTGAGCCCGGCGGGCGAGTCGCAGGCGATGACCCGGCCCCGGTCGAGCACGGCGACCCGGTCCAGCACGGTCTCCGCCTCGATGACGTTGTGGGTGACCAGCAGGACCGTCGTCCCGCGCTCGGCGCGGCGGCGGTCGACGGCGGACCAGACGGCGCGGCGGGCGACCGGGTCCATGCCGGTGGTGGGCTCGTCGAGGACCAGCAGCGGGCGCTCGCCGACCAGGGCGGTGGCGAAGCAGGCGAGCCGGCGCTGGCCGCCGGAGAGGGTGCGCAGCGGGCGCCCGGCGATGGGCCCGAGGCCCAGTTCGCCGAGGACGGCGTCGCGCTCGGCGCGGGCGGTGCGGGCGTCCAGGCCGCGCAGCCGGCCGGTGGTCTCGGCGGCGAGCGAGACGGTCAGCTCGTCGAGGGCGGTGGACTCCTGGCCGAGGTAGGCGAGGATCCGCGAGGCGCGCTCGGGGTGCCGGACGATGTCGTGGCCGTAGAGGGTGACGCTGCCGCGGTCGGGCCGCATCAGGCCGGTGATCTGCCGGACCAGGGTGGACTTGCCGGCGCCGTTGGGGCCGAGCAGGCCGAAGATCTCGCCCCCGCGGACGTCCAGGCGGACCGCGTCGGTGGCCCGCACCTCGGGCGTGCCGGGCGCGCCGCGGCGGCTCCGCCCGGCCGGGTAGGTCTTGGTGAGGTCACGCACCGCGCACACGACCTCGGAGCGCGGGGACGGCGGTGCGGGGCGTTCGTTCACGAGGGATGAGCCTACGGGGTGCCCGACTCGGCCCGAAATCCAACCCCGCCGCCCCGGGAGCGCCTCCCCGGTCCGGTCCGGCCGTCCCGGGAGCGCCTCCTCACTCGGCCGCGGCCGGGCGCTCCGCGCCGGTGTGGGTGTCGACCTCCCGCCAGAAGCCCGCCCGGATGGCGTAGCGGTCGTGTTCGTCGATCTGGTCGTCCTTGTGCGTGAGGAGGCCGAAGCGGGCCGCGTAGCGCAGGAGTTCCCCGTCGATGCGGTGCGGGATGCGGGGGTACTCGGCGGAGAGCTTGACCAGGCAGGAGGGATCGGTGACGCGCTGGATCCAGCGGCGGGCGAAGACCTGGCCGACCTCGTAGGCGTCGCCGCCGACGCTGGTGATGTCCTCCTCGTGATCGGCCCACCGCTGCTCGGCGCTGGTGAGCTGGGCGAGGGTGGGCAGGGTGGCGGCCTCCGGCGACTCGGGCGGGGTGCCGGGGCGCTCGACCCAGCCGCGGTCGGAGGACCAGCGCAGGGTGGCGGTGGTGGCGGGCTGCGGAGCGGACGCGGTGGTGGCCTGCGGGACGGGGGCGCGCAGCGCGGCCAGGTCCTTGGGCGTGGGGACGCCCTTGGACGCGGGCATCCGGTCGGGGCCGCCGTTCCCGCCGCCGTTGAGACCGCTGCCGTTGACGGGGCCGCCGTTGACGGGGGCCGGGTGGGCGGTGTCGTGGGCGGTGGCCTGCCGGTCGCCCTGGGGGTGCGGTTCGCCGGGCGGGGCGGAGAGGATGGCGGCGATCTCGGGGCGCGGCGCGGGCTGCGGGGGGCAGGCTCCGGCGAGGTCGCGGGCGCGGACGGCCCGGGTGATCCAGGAGCGGTCGAGCACGCGGCGCTCGTCGGCCTCGGCGACCAGGTCCTCGGACTGGTTGTAGTTGTTGTCGGCGGCCTGCACGGCCCACAGGTGGACGGCGACGCCGTGCTCCTTGGCGGACATCATCCCGGGCAGCAGGTCGCCGTCGCCGGTGACCAGCACGATGTCGGAGCAGGCGCGGTTGCGGGCGAGTTCGGTGAGCTCGGCGTGCATGGCCGCGTCGACGCCCTTCTGCGCCCAGCGCCCGTCGGAGCGGGTGAGGGCGCCGAGGCGGACGGTGACCCTGGGCATCACGCGCAGTCTGCGGTGTTCGGGCTGCGGGACCCGGTCGGGGGCGCCGTCGAACCAGTAGATGCGCAGCAGGGGTTGCCGCGTGTCGGCCTCCGCGCGTTCCCGCAGCCCTTGGATCAGGGCGGCGTGGTCGACGCTGATGCGGGACCGCGAGGGCTCTCCGGCGAGGAGGCTGGCGGCGGCACCCAGCAGATATCCGGCGTCCACCAGGACGATGCAGCGGTCCACGCGGTCACCCTCTTTCCTCTGTCCGGGGAGGTGTGCTTCGGGCTCGCTTCGAGTCTGCCCCAGCCCGGGGGTCCGGACGGCCCGAACTCGATCTTCGGCGTGGCGTTTGCACGGGCCGGGCCGGCCGCTCCCCAACGCCCCTGTGACGCACGGTAGTCGTCCGACATGCGTGCGTGAGCGCCGTGTGTGAGTCTGAATCCGGCTCTGGCACACCGATCCCCCACAGGAGGAAGATCACCATGGCCAAGAACAAGAACACCCGCAAGCCGGCCCAGCGCGCCGCGCGGTCGGACCGCCCGCAGCAGCGCTCGGACGAGGCGGTCCCGCAGCACCAGCCGACGATCGCGCAGGTTCAGGGCAGCCCGGCGGACGTCGCGCGCAAGCAGCGCCGCTTCGGCCACAACTGACGCGCGCCTCGCGCTCCGAGGGGCCTGCCCGGGTTCGCCGACGCGGACTCCGGGGCGGGCCCCTGACGCGTCCGCGGGACGGCCGGCCGGCCCGTGCGGGTCAGCCCGTGAGGCAGGACGGGCCGAGGAGCACCTTGAGGTCGCCGTAGAGCGCGGGGTCGGGCTTCACCCGGTGCCGGTCCAGCCGCAGCACCGTCGTCTTGCGCGGTCCCTGCAGCTTGATCCGGACCTCGCTGTCGCCCCTGTGGCTGGAGAGGATCTCCCCGAGGCGGCTCACCATCGGCGGGGTGACCTTGAGGGCGGGGATGGTGAGGACGACGGGCGCGTTGGTCCCGGCGTTGGACAGGTCGGGGACCATCAGCTCCATGGCGACCAGCCGCGGCACGTCCTCCCGCTTGTCGAGACGGCCCTTGACGAAGACGACGGCGTCCTCGACGAGCTGGGTGGAGACCAGCTGGTAGGTGGCGGGGAAGAACATGCAGTCGATGGAGCCGGCCAGGTCCTCCACGGTGGCGATGGCCCAGGCGTTGCCCTGCTTGGTCATCTTCCGCTGGATGCCGGAGATGATGCCGCCGATGGTGACGACGGCGCCGTCCCCGTAGTCGCCGCCGGTGAGCTGGGCGATGCCCGCGTCCGCCTTGTCGGCGAGGACGTTCTCCAGGCCGAAGAGCGGGTGGTCGGAGACGTAGAGGCCGAGCATCTCCCGCTCCTGGGCGAGCAGGTAGGTCTTGTCCCACTCGTCGGTGGCGAACTCGACGTCCAGCCCGAAGCCCGGCTCGTCGGCGCCCTCGTCGCCCATGCCGCCGAAGAGGTCGAACTGCCCCTCGGCCTCCTTGCGCTTGACCTGGACCACGTTGTCGATCATCGGCTCGTACTGGGCGGTCAGGCCCTTGCGGGTGTGCCCGAGGGAGTCGAAGGCGCCGGCCTTGATCAGCGACTCGGTGGTGCGCTTGTTGCAGACCACGGCCTCGACCTTGTCGAGGTAGTCGGGGAAGGAGGAGAACTTCCCCTTGGCCTTGCGGGTGCGGATGATCGAGTCGACGACGTTGGATCCGACGTTGCGCACCGCGGACAGGCCGAAGAGGATCACGTCGTCGCCCTGGGCGGCGAAGTTGGGCTCGGACTCGTTGACGTTCGGCGGGAGCACCTTGATGCCCATGCGGCGGCACTCGTTGAGGTAGACCGCCGACTTGTCCTTGTCGTCCTTGACCGAGGTGAGCAGACCCGCCATGTACTCGGCCGGGTGGTTGGCCTTGAGGTAGGCGGTCCAGTAGGAGACCAGGCCGTAGGCGGCGGAGTGCGCCTTGTTGAACGCGTAGCCGGCGAACGGGACCAGCACGTCCCAGAGCGCCTGGATGGCCTCGTCGCTGTAGCCGTTCTTGCGGGCGCCGGCCTGGAAGATGGTGAAGTTCTTGGCCAGTTCGTCGGGCTTCTTCTTGCCCATCACGCGGCGGAGGATGTCGGCCTCGCCGAGCGAGTAGCCGGCGATGATCTGGGCGGCCTTCTGCACCTGCTCCTGGTACACGATCAGGCCGTAGGTGACGCTCAGGACCTCCTTGAGCGGCTCCTCCAGCTCCGGGTGGATCGGCGTGATCTCCTGCTGGCCGTTCTTGCGGAGCGCGTAGTTGATGTGCGAGTTCATGCCCATCGGGCCCGGCCGGTAGAGGGCCGAGACGGCGGAGATGTCCTCGAAGTTGTCGGGCTTCATCATGCGCAGCAGGGAGCGCATGGGGCCGCCGTCGAACTGGAAGACGCCGAGGGTGTCGCCCCGCTGGAGGAGCTCGAAGGTCTTGGGGTCGTCGAGCGGGAGGCCCAGGAGATCGATGTCGATCCCCTTGTTGGCCTTCACCATCTTGACGGCGTCGTCCATGATCGTCAGGTTGCGCAGGCCCAGGAAGTCCATCTTCAGCAGGCCGAGCGACTCACAGCTCGGGTAGTCCCACTGCGTGATGGTGACGCCGTCGGAGTGCCTGACCCACACCGGGACGTGGTCGGTGATGGTCTCGCTGGACATGATGACGCCGGCGGCGTGCACGCCCATCTGCCGGACCAGGCCCTCGACGCCCTTGGCGGTGTCGATGACCTTCTTGACGTCGGGCTCGTTCTCGTACATCCCGCGGACCTCGCCGGCCTCCGAGTACCGGGGGTGGTTCGGGTCGGTGATGCCGGAGAGCGGGATGCCCTTGCCGAGGACGTCGGCGGGCATCGCCTTGGTGATGCGGTCGCCCATCGCGTACGGGTAGCCGAGCACGCGGGCGGAGTCCTTGATGGCGTTCTTCGCCTTGATGGTGCCGTAGGTGCCGATCATGGCGACCTTGTCGGCGCCGTACTTCTCGGTGACGTACCGGATCACCTCGACGCGCCTGCGCTCGTCGAAGTCGATGTCGACGTCGGGCATGGAGACGCGCTCGGGGTTGAGGAAGCGCTCGAAGATCAGGCCGTGCGGGATCGGGTCGAGGTCGGTGATGCCCATCGCGTAGGCGACGATCGAGCCGGCCGCGGAGCCCCGGCCGGGGCCGACCGCGATGCCGTTGCTCTTGGCCCAGTTGATGAAGTCGGCGACCACGAGGAAGTAGCCCGGGAACCCCATCTGGATGATGACGTCCATCTCGTAGTCGGCCTGCTTCTGCCGGTCCTCGGGGATGCCGCCCGGGTAGCGGCGCTCCATGCCGCGGCGGACCTCCTCCTGGAACCAGGTGACCTCGGTGTAGCCCTCCGGGATGTCGAACTTCGGCATCAGGTCGCGCTTCTCGAACATCCCGGTGGTGTCGATCTGCTCGGCGACCAGGAGGGTGTTGCGGCAGCCCTCCTGCCAGGCGTCGGAGGAGTCGATGGCGTACATCTCGTCCGTCGACTTCAGGTAGTAGCCGGTGCCGTCGAACTTGAAGCGGTCGGGGTCGGAGAGGTTCTTGCCGGTCTGGATGCACAGCAGCGCGTCGTGGGCGGTGGCCTCGTGCGCGTAGGTGTAGTGGGAGTCGTTGGTGACCAGCGGCGGGATGCCGAGTTTCTTCCCGATCTCCAGGAGGCCGTCGCGGACCCGGTGCTCGATGTCGATGCCATGGTCCATCAGTTCCAGGAAGTACCGGTCCTTGCCGAAGATGTCCTGGTAGTCGGAGGCCGCCTTGAGCGCCTCGTCGAACTGGCCGAGGCGCAGGCGGGTCTGGACCTCTCCGGACGGGCAGCCGGTGGAGGCGATCAGGCCCTCGGACCACCGGGAGATGGTCTCCTTGTCCATCCGGGGCCACTTCTGCAGCCAGCCCTCGGCGTAGGCGTCGGAGGAGAGCCGGAAGAGGTTGTGCAGGCCGGTGGCGTTCGCCGCCCAGATGGTCTTGTGGGTGTAACCGCCGGAACCGGAGACGTCGTCGCGCTTCTGGTGCGGCTGGCCCCACTGGATCTTGCGCTTGTTGCGCCGCGACTCGGGGGCGACGTAGGCCTCGATGCCGATGATCGGCGTGATCCCGGCCTTCTTCGCGGTGTGGAAGAAGTCGTACGCGCCGTGCAGGTTGCCGTGGTCGGACATGGCGATGTGCGTCATGCCCATCTCCTGGCAGGCCTGGAACATGTCCTTGAGCCGCGCGGCACCGTCCAGCAGCGAGTACTGGGTGTGGACGTGCAGGTGCGTGAAGGGCGGCTTCGACACGGGTGGGGCCTCCTGGGGAGCACGGGTCGGGGGGTGCGCGTGATCCGGGTTGTCGGTATCGAAGTCTATGCCCCCGGGCCGACAGGCCGGGGCATCGGGAACCTTCCCGGCAGGGCGCGGTGACCGCCGCCACCTTTTACCAGTTCTTTAACCTCGGGCGTGTCAGACTCTCCGCGAGATGGACATGTCCGGGACCCCCCTCAGAGCCGCGCGCGCGGTGCTCTTCACGGCGCTGGCCGTGACCGTAGGCACCGCGTCCCACGTGCTGCTCTCGGGCGCGCCGCTCCCGGTGTCCACGGTGGCGGCGGTCTGCGCCGTCGTCTTCGTGGCGGCGTACGCGCTGGCCGGGCGGGAGCGCCGCTTCGGCCCGATCGCGGCCCTGCTCGTCCCCCTGGAACTCGCCGCCGACACGGTCTTCACCGCCGGCCAGCACGCCTGCTACGGCGCGGCCGGCGGACCGGTGGCCGGCCCCCTGCACTCCGTCGGCCTGGACCTGCTCTGCGGCGGGACCCCGGTGGGCGGTCCCCTGGCGCGGGCCGCCGGGGCCCCGGAGGGGGCGGCGGCACTGCTGGCCGGGAGCGGCCCGGGCACGGCCTGGGCGCTGCTCGCCTGCCACGTCGGGGTGGGGCTGCTGGCCGCCGCCTGGCTGAGCCGCGGCGAGCAGGCGCTGGCCCAGGTGCTGCGCGCCGTCGCCGCGACCACCTTCCGCCCGTTGCTGGTGGCGTTCGCCACCGTCTCCGCGCGCGCCGTCCCCGTCCCGCGGACCGCGGCCGGGGCCGCCCCGGCCGCGGCGCCCCGGATCCGGTACCTGGTGCGCTCCCTGGGACTGCGCGGGCCGCCGTCCCCCTCCGCCGCCGCGGCCTGACCCGCACGGCCCTCCCGGGACCGGACGGCGTCCCCGCCACGACACCCGCAGCGCCCGCACCCGCGGGGCCCGCGCGGCACGCGCGCGTGCGCTTCGACCTCCCCCACCTCTCGACATTTCTTCTGGAGAACCCATGAGCCAGCGCAACTCCCAGGCCGCCAAGACCGCCGCCCGCGAGCGCCTGCGTCAGGAACGCGAGCGCGAGGCCAAGCGCGCCAAGGCCAAGCGTCAGGTCGTCGTCGCCGTGTCCGTCGTGGCCGGCCTCGCCATAGCCGGCGGCGTCGCCTACGGCATCGCCCAGGCCAACAAGCCCTCCGCGTGGGAGGCGGCCGAGGACGCCAAGCTGGTGGCGCCGGCCAACACCAGCGGCAAGAACGGCCTCGACGTGGTCATCGGCAAGGGCGGCGAGAAGACCCTGGCCGTGTACGAGGACCCGCGCTGCCCGGTCTGCGCCGCCTTCGAGCAGACCGTCGGCGAGACGCTCAGGAAGGGCATGGAGGACGGCCGCTACAAGGTCCAGTTCGTCGGCGCCACCTTCCTGGACGGCAACCTCACCGGTGAGGGCTCCCGGAACGCCCTCAGCGCCCTGGGCGCCGCTCTGGACGTGAGCCCCGAGGCGTTCCTGGACTACAAGTCTGCGATCTACTCCGCCGAGTTCCACCCGGAGGAGTCCACCGACAAGTTCGCCGACGACGACTACCTCATCAAGATCGCCAACTCGGTGGACGCGCTCAAGGGCAACAAGGACTTCGAGAAGGACGTCAAGGAGGGCACCTTCGACAAGTGGGCCCTGGAGATGGACGAGAAGTTCGACGCCGACGGCAAGAAGTACGGATTCGGCGGGACCCCCTCCCTCGTCATGGACGGCAAGCTCGTCACCGACAGCGGCGGCCAGAACGCCCCGATGTCCGTGGAGGAGTTCGACAAGGCCATCGAGACCGCCCTGAAGGGCTGATCCCACCCGGCCTCCCGGCCGGTGGCCGAACAACGCCCCAAGAGCGGGCGAACTCTTGCGAGTTCGCTCGCTCTTGCATGTACGCGTCAGTAGCCTCCGGCCCATGAGCCGACAGAGACCGACCTCCGACGCCTCCGCCCCCGCCCTCCCCTTCGCCCCCAGCCGCCGCACGGTGGTCAAGGCCGCCGCGGCCGGCGCCGCGCTGGCCGCGCCGCTCGCCACCGCGCCGCCGGCCCGGGC
>NZ_LWCC02000005.1:3568578-3596815 GCF_001642695.1 Streptomyces chilikensis | reverse complement strand
CGGCGCCGCGCTGGCCGCGCCGCTCGCCACCGCGCCGCCGGCCCGGGCGGCCGCCACGGCCCCCGCCTTCCTGCACGGCGTGGCCTCCGGCGACCCGCTGCCCGACGGCGTCCTGCTGTGGACCCGGGTCACCCCCTCCCCCGACGCGACGCCCGGGTCCGGGGCCGGGGCGGACACCCCGGTCGAGTGGCTGGTCGCCACCGACCGCGCCCTGACGGACGTGGTGGCCCGCGGCACCATGACGGCCAGGGCCGCCTCCGACCACACCGTCAAGGCCGACGTCCGCGGCCTGCGCCCGGCCACCGACTACTTCTTCCGCTTCACCGCCGGCGGCACGCACTCCCCCGTCGCCCGCACCCGCACCGCGCCCGCCGCGGACGCCCCGGTGGACGGCCTGCGGTTCGGCGTCGTCTCCTGTTCGAACTACGAGGCCGGCTACTTCTCGCCGTACCGCCACCTCGCCGCCCGCGGCGACCTGGACGCCTGGCTCCACCTGGGCGACTACATCTACGAGTACGCCAGCGGCGGTTACGCCTACGGCGGGGTGGTCCGCACCCACCGGCCCGAGCACGAGATCCTCACCCTCGCCGACTACCGGACGCGCCACGCCCGGTACAAGACGGACCAGGACCTGCAGGCCCTGCACGCGGCGGCCCCCTGCATCGCCATCTGGGACGACCACGAGATCGCCAACGACACCTGGTCCGGCGGCGCCGAGAACCACACCGAGGGTGCCGAGGGCACCTGGGCGGCACGCCAGGCGGCGGCGAAGCAGGCCTACTTCGAGTGGATGCCGGTCCGCCCCGCCGTCGCCGGCACCACCTACCGCCGGCTGCGCTTCGGCAAGCTGGCCGACCTCTCCCTGCTGGACCTGCGCAGCTTCCGCTCCCAGCAGGTCTCCTCGGCCGGCGGCGCGGTGGACGACCCGGACCGCACCCTCACCGGCCGCGCCCAGATGAACTGGCTGAAATCCGGCCTCTCCGCCTCGGACACCACCTGGCGGCTGGTCGGCAACTCCGTGATGATCGCGCCGTTCTCGGTGGCCCAGCTCCCGGAGTTCGTCCGCGAGCCGCTGGGCGAACTGCTCGGCCTGCCGGACCTGGCGATCAGCGTGGACCAGTGGGACGGGTACACCGACGACCGCAAGGAGCTCATCTCCCACCTGCGGTCCCACTCCGTCCGCAACACGGTCTTCCTGACCGGCGACGTCCACATGGCCTTCGCCGCCGACGTGCCGGTCGACGCGACGACGTACCCGCTGACCGCCTCCGCGGCCACCGAGTTCATCGTCACCTCGGTCACCTCGGACAACCTGAACGACTACGTCGGCGTGGCCGAGGGCGCCGTCACGGCCGTCGCGGCGCCGGTCATCAGGACCATGAACCGGCACATCAAGTACGTCGACACCGACCAGCACGGCTACGGCGTGTTCTCGGTGACGCCCGAGCGGGCGCAGATGGACTACTACCGGGTCTCGGACCGCACCGACCCGGCCGCCTCCTCCCACTGGGTCCGCTCCTACCGCACCCTCAGCGGGACGCAGAAGGCCGAGCGCGTCCACGACCCCGTGTAGCACGCAACGCGCGTCAACCACAGGGCCGATTTCCAGCCACTCCGGCGAACTCCGGCCCTCGTAAAGGGCGGATGACCCGGGTCTTCGGCCGGTGTTTCGCCACCGAACGAATCCGGACACTCCGGCCTCCCGCGAGCGCGCCACGTCACACCGTCGTCCCGTTCCGGCGGGACGGCGGTGCTCGCGCCACGCCGATTGTCCCGGTCTGCGCCCCGTGCGATCAGGCCGGATCCGCACTCATGACAGCTGGGCATGTCCACGTAATGTCCGGGCGGCGGCCAGGAAAGACCCCTGCGCGCCCCTCCGCCCCGCTCGAGCAAGGAGCTCACATGCGTGCGTTCGCCCGGATATCCCCCCAGCTGCGCCGGCGGCTCATCGGTGCCGCCGCCGTGGCCGGATCCCTCGTCCTGACCCCGGTCGCCGCCCCGACGACGCTCGCCGCCGCGCCCGCCGCCAAGGTCTCCGCCGCCGAGGCCTGCGAGGACACGGCCGGCTCCCTGGCCCGTCAGGCCAAGGGCCACGACCACGACCACGAGGCCGTCGACCCCAACACGGTCACCGCCGCCAAGGCCAAGGCCATGCAGGCCGACCTCGAGAAGCGGCTCGCCGACAAGCGCGCCGCCGCCCCCTCCGCGGCCGCGGTCTCCGCCACCATCCCGGTGTACTTCCACGTCATCACCGACGGCACCAAGGGCAACCTGTCGTCGACCCAGATCAACAACCAGATCAACGTGCTGAACGCCGCCTACGCCGGCCAGGGCACCGGCAACGTCGCCACCGGCTTCCAGTTCTCCCTGGCGTCCGTCGACTACACGAACAACGCCTCCTGGTACAACCTGGCCTCCGGCTCCTCCGCCGAGAAGGCCATGAAGACGGCCCTGCGCAAGGGCGGCAAGAACGCCCTCAACATCTACACCGCCAACCTCAGCGGCGGCCTGCTCGGCTGGGCGACCTTCCCGACCTCCACCATCGGCTCCCAGGACGGCGTGGTCCTCCTCGACGCGTCGCTGCCGGGCGGCACCGCCACCAACTACAACCAGGGCGACACCGCCACCCACGAGGTCGGCCACTGGCTGGGCCTCTACCACACCTTCCAGGGCGGCTGCAACGGCAACGGCGACTACGTCTCCGACACCGCCCCCGAGGCCAGCCCGGCGTACGAGTGCCCGACCGGCCGCGACACCTGCACCAAGACCGCCGGCGCGGACCCGATCCACAACTTCATGGACTACACGTACGACTCCTGCATGTACCAGTTCACCGCCGGCCAGGTGACCCGGATGCAGCAGTCCTGGACGGCCTACCGCGCGGGCTGACGCCCACGCCGTGATCCGCTGCGGCGGGCCGGGGAGCTACAGCGAGTCGAGGAAGCCGAGCGCCACCCGCCAGGTGGCCTCGGCCGCCTCCGCGTCGTGGTCCGGAAGACCGGGGTCGGTGTAGAGATGACCGGCCCCGGGGTACCGGAAGACCTCCACGTCCGCGCCGGCCCGGCGCATCTGCAGGTACCAGGCGCTCAGCCAGTCGTCCGTCTCGAACGGGTCGGGCTCCGCCACGTGGAGCTGCACCGGCAGGTCGTCCACCGAGGCGTTCGCCGCGATGTCCGAGGTGCCGTGCAGGAGCAGCAGGCCGCGCGCCTTCTCGTCACCGAGCGCCAGGGTCTGCGCGGTGGCCGCGCCGAGCGAGAAGCCGGCGTACACCAGCCCGCGGTCCGCGTACGGGGCGGCGGCCAGCACGGCCCGCTTCAGCAGTTCGTCCGCGCCCACCCGGGCGTGGTGGTCCATGCCCTCCTCGACCGTCTCGAAGACCCGTCCCTCGAAGAGGTCCGGTGTCCACACCTGGTGGCCCGCCGCGCGCAGCCGGTCGGCGGCCTCGCGCACCGCCGGGCGCAGACCGTAGGTCGAGTGGAAGAGCATCACGTTCATGAGTAAATGCTCACACGGTCTCCGCGTTCGTTTCTCCCGGGTCCGGGATAGGCGCGCCGAATGGAGAACGTCATGCGCCCGCTCATCGTCGTCGGCGGCTCGGTCCTCCTCACCCTGGTCATCGGGTGGGCCACGGACAAGCTGCTCCGCAAGGCCGACGAGCGCCACCCGGAGACCCCCGCCTGGGGTCTGCTGCGGCGCGCTCGCATCCCCTACCAGATAGCCCTGTGCGTCGCCCTGATCCGCGCCTCCTGGGACGAGGCGCAGATCGGCGGCCCGTACCGGGTGCTGATCGGCCGGATCCTCACGCTGCTCCTGATCGGGGCCACCGCCTGGCTGCTGATCCGGATCGCCGGGGCGGTGGTGGAGGCCTCCTACAACCGGTACGCCAGGGTCCACCACGACGCGGCGCGGGTCCGCCGGGTGCGGACCCAGGTCGAGCTGATCATGCGGGTGGTCACCGCGATCGTCGGCGTGGTCGCCGTCTCCGCGATGCTGCTGACCTTCCCCGCGATGCGCGCGGCGGGCACCTCGTTGCTGGCCTCCGCCGGAGTCCTCGGCATCGTCGCCGGTGTCGCCGCCCAGTCCACCCTGAGCAACGTCTTCGCCGGTCTGCAGATCGCCTTCGGCGACATGGTCCGCATCGGCGACACCGTGGTCGTCGAGGGCGAGTGGGGCACGGTCGAGGAGATCACCCTGACCTTCCTGACCGTGCGCACCTGGGACGAGCGCAGCTTCACCATGCCGGTGTCGTACTTCACCTCGAAGCCGTTCGAGAACTGGTCGCGCGGCGGCAGCCGGATGACCGGCGTCGTCTACTGGCACCTGGACCACCGGGCCCCGGTGGAGGCCATGCGGGACAAGCTCCGCGACATCCTGCGCCACTGCCCCGCCTGGGACGGCCGGGCCCACGGCGTGCAGGTCACCGACACCACACCGACCACCATGGAGGTCCGGGCGCTGGTCACCGCCAAGGACGCGGACGACATCTGGACGGTGCGGGTCACCGTCCGCGAGGAGATGCTCCGCTGGCTGGCCGCCGAGCACCCCTACGCCCTGCCGCGCATCGTCACGGCCCCGCCGGAGCCTCCGGTGCGGCTGCCGGTGCCGACCGCGGAGCGGGCCGGGGAGCCGGCGCGCGCCGTGCGCGAGGGCATGCCGAAGCCGCGGCTCGAGAGGTGAGCCGCGGCCCCTCGGGGGCCCGGACGGTCAGAGCGTGCGCCGCATCGACCGGTGCGGGATGCCGGCGTCGTCGAAGACCGGGCCGTACGCCCGGTAGCCCAGCCGCTCGTAGAAGCCCGTCGCGTGCACCTGCGCGCCCAGGTCGACCACGGTCAGGCCGCGCTCGCGCGCCGCCTCCTCGATGGCCCGCACCAGCAGCGCGCCGACACCCAGACCGCGGGCCTCCCGCAGCACCGCGAGCCGCCCCAGCGAGCCGACGGCCGGGTCGCCGCCGGTCTTCTTCGCGGCGGCCTCGCCGAACAGCAGCCGCCCGGTGCCCAGCGGCACGCCGTCCTCGCGGACCGCCAGGACGTGCACCGCGTGCGCGTCCAGCGCGTCGTACTCGATCTCCTCCGGGACGTTCTGCTCGGCGACGAAGACCTCCTTGCGGACCCGGAAGCACGCCTCCCGGTCGGCGGGGTCCTCGGCGACGCGCACGACGACGGCGGGGGCGGTCACGCGTAGGTCTCCTCTCGGACCTTGTCCAGCGCCTTCCGGAGGTCCTCCGGGTAGTCGCTGGCGAACTCGACCCAATCACCCGTGCCGGGATGCTCCAGTCCCAGGCGCACGGCGTGCAGCCACTGCCGGCCCAGGCCGAGCCGCTTGGCCAGCGTGGGGTCCGCCCCGTAGGTGAGGTCGCCGACGCAGGGGTGCCGGTGGGCCGACATGTGCACGCGGATCTGGTGGGTGCGGCCGGTCTCCAGCTTGACGTCCAGCAGGGACGCCGCGCGGAAGGCCTCGATCATGTCGTAGTGGGTCACCGACGGCTTGCCCTCGGCGGTGACCGCCCACTTCCAGTCGCTGCTGGGGTGACGGCCGATGGGGGCGTCGATGGTGCCGCTGGTGGGGTCGGGGTGGCCCTGCACCAGGGTGTGGTAGCGCTTGTCGACCGTGCGCTCCTTGAACTGGCGCTTCAGCGACGTGTACGCGTGCTCGGACTTGGCGACGACCATCAGGCCGGAGGTGCCGACGTCGAGGCGGTGCACGATGCCCTGGCGCTCGGCCGCGCCGGAGGTCGAGATCCGGTAGCCGGCCGCGGCCAGCCCGCCGATCACGGTCGGCCCCGTCCAGCCCGGCGACGGGTGCGCCGCCACGCCGACCGGCTTGACTATCACGACGATGTCGTCGTCGTCGTGCACGATCTCCATGCCCTCGACGGGTTCGGCGACCACCTGGACGGGGGCGGGTGCCTGGGGCATCTCCACCTCGAGCCAGGCTCCGCCGGAGACGCGCTCGGACTTGCCGACGACCACCCCGTCGACCTGCACCTTGCCCGCCGCGGCCAGCTCGGCCGCCTTGGTCCGGGAGAAGCCGAACATCCGGGAGATGGCGGCGTCGACGCGCTCGCCCTCCAGGCCGTCCGGCACGGGCAGGGTTCGGATCTCGGGAATCGTGCTCACCCGTCGAGTATGCCGGACGGGTGACGGCCCGCGGTCCGCGGCCTCGCGCGGCCGCCACCGCGCGGGCCCGCTCCCCGCGGACCGGGCGGTCAGTCCTTGTGGACCGTGCCGTCCGGGTCGAGTCCCTTGAAGGAGAGCAGCACGATCAGGATGCCGCCGCAGACGATCGCCGAGTCCGCCAGGTTGAACACCGCGAAGTGCTTGGGCGCGATGAAGTCGACCACGGCGCCCTCGAAGACGCCCGGCGAGCGGAAGACCCGGTCGGTCAGGTTGCCCAGCGCGCCGCCCAGCAGCAGGCCCAGCGCGACCGCCCAGGGCGCGCTGTACAGCTTGCGGGCGAGGCGGAAGATCACCACGATCACGGCGGCGGCGATCACCGTGAAGATGATGGTGAACGCCTCGCCGAAGCCGAAGGCCGCGCCCGGGTTGCGGATCACGTCCAGGCGCAGCCATTCGCCGATCAGCTCGACGGACCGGTTGCCCGGCTCCAGCTCGGCCACCACGATCAGCTTGCTGACCAGGTCGAGGGCGTACGCCAGCACGGCGACGACGACCAGCACGGCCACCCGGCGCCTGCCGCGTGGGGTCTGCTCCTCGTTCTCCTCCGGGGCTGCCGCCTCGTCCGGAGTCTCCGGCGTACCGATGATGCGCTCCGCCTCTGCCACGTGAGTCCTTCGGCCTGGTTACCTGACTGGAAGGAGAGCGTACGGCACGGCTCGGGCGGACGCTGTGGTCAGTGCCTCCGTTCCTGCCGCTGCTTGCACTCCACGCAGAGGGTGGCCCGGGGGAACGCCTGCATGCGGGCCTTGCCGATGGCCTGGCCGCAGTTCTCGCAGAGGCCGTAGGCGCCGGCGTCCAGGCGTTCCAGGGCGTGCTCGGTCTGCGTCAGCGTCTCGTGCGCGGCCGACGCGAGGGCCAGCTCGTGCTCGCGCGTGATGTTCTTGGCGCCGGTGTCCGCCTGGTCGTCGCCCGCCCCGTCGCCGGAGTCCCGCATCAGGCCGGCGAGGGCGCGTTCCGCCTGGGCGATCTCCGCGCGCAGCCGGGTCGCCTCTCCCTCCAGCTCCCCGCGCGCCTCCTCCACCTCCTCCGGGGTCCACGGGTCCTCCCCGGGCCGGACCGCCAGGTCCCCGGCCTCCACCCGTGCCTTCGGCACCGCCGCCGTGCTCTTCCTCGTCCTCATGCCCCTGCCTCCCGTCTCCGGCGCGGCGACCGCCGCACCGCCCTGCCGACCCGCACCGTGTCCCGCCGCGTCCGCGGCGGCCCGCTCCTTCCCGCCGGCCGCGCCGCGCGCGCCGCCCGCCGGTGACGTCCTCGACCGTCCTCGCCCGCCGGGGGCCGGCCCCTCCGCGGCCTTCCCGGTCCCCGCCCGCCGGCCGGCCGCCTTCTTCCCCGCGGCCGCCTTCGCGGGGGTCTGCGCCTCCGGGTGGCCGGCGGACCGTCCCCGCCCCGCCGGGGAGGCGTCCGCGGGTCCCGCCTCCGCCCGCGCCCCCCGGCCGGACCTGCTCCTCGCGGGGCTCCGGCGCCGGCCGCACCCGTGCCCGGCGCCGACTCACGTTCGGCGGTCTTCTTCGCCACCATGGCCGCGGCCCCTCACATGCTGTGATCCTGCTCGCGCATCGTGCTCGGACGATAAATCGGCCGGACTCCGGCGGCAACGGGGCACGCCGCTGCATGCGTTGTGCCCATCTGCCGCCCCGGTATGCGCGGCACCAGGGCCGAACAGGTGTCACGGACGGTCACGACGGCTGCGCCCGCGCGCGAAAAGCCGTCACCGTCACCCGCGCCCGCCCCTTACACTGGCCGCAGCGACAAGGCGTGGATGGGACGAGTAGCGTCGCCCGCAGCCCAGAGCGACCCGGGGACGGTGGGAGCCCGGGGGCGAGCACGACGTGAAGATCACCCCGGAGCCGCCGGAAGAACGCCCGGATCGACCCCGGGCCGGTAGACCCGGCAGTCGCGACCCGAATGAGGGGGTCACCGGACGCGCGCGCGAGGGCACGCCGGCGGCCAAGGAGGGTGGTACCGCGGGACCGCGCCGACGGCGCACGGCTCTCGTCCCTCCGACGGAAGGCAGCAATGTCCGTTGGAGGAAGCCGCTGATGACAGCGCCGACGTACCGCCAGGTTCCCGCCCAGGTCGACCTGCCCGCGCTCGAGCACGCCGTGCTCGACTTCTGGCGCGACCAGAAGATCTTCGCCAAGACCCTGGAGCAGTCCGAGGGCCGCCCCGAGTGGGTGTTCTACGAGGGCCCGCCCACCGCCAACGGCATGCCCGGCGCCCATCACATCGAGGCCCGCGTCTTCAAGGACGTCTTCCCCCGCTTCCGCACCATGCGCGGCTACCACGTGGCCCGCAAGGCGGGCTGGGACTGCCACGGCCTCCCCGTGGAGCTGGCGGTGGAGAAGGAGCTCGGCTTCACCGGCAAGAAGGACATCGAGAACTACGGCATCGCCGCGTTCAACGCCAGGTGCCGCGAGTCCGTCACCCGCCACACCGACGCCTTCACCGAGCTGACGACCCGCATGGGCTACTGGGTCGATCTCGACGACGCGTACCGCACCATGGACCCCGAGTACGTCGACTCGGTGTGGTGGTCGCTGAAGGAGATCTTCAAGAAGGGCCACCTGGTCCAGGACCACCGCGTCGCCCCCTGGTGCCCGCGCTGCGGCACCGGCCTCTCCGACCACGAGCTGGCCCAGGGCTACGAGACCGTCGTGGACCCCTCGGTCTACGTCCGCTTCCCGCTGACCTCCGGCCCGCTGGCCGGCCGGGCCTCCCTGCTGGTGTGGACGACCACGCCGTGGACGCTGGTCTCCAACACCGCGGTCGCCGCCCACCCCGAGGTGACCTACGTCGTCGCCACCGACGGCAGCGAGAAGCTGGTCGTCGCCGAGCCGCTGGTCGCCAAGGCCCTCGGCGAGGGCTGGGAGACCACCGGCGAGACCTTCACCGGCGCCGAGATGGAGCGCTGGACGTACCGGCGGCCGTTCGAGCTGGTGGAGTTCCCGGCCGGGTCCGAGGCCCACTTCGTGGTCAACGCCGAGTACGTGACCACCGAGGACGGCACGGGTCTGGTCCACCAGTCCCCCGCCTTCGGCGAGGACGACCTCAAGGTCTGCCGCGGCTACGGCCTGCCCGTGGTCAACCCGGTCCGCCCCGACGGCACCTTCGAGGAGGACCTCCCGCTGGTCGGCGGCGTCTTCTTCAAGAAGGCCGACGAGGCGCTCACCGCGGACCTGCAGGAGCGCGGGCTGCTCTTCCTGCACCTGCCCTACGAGCACAGCTACCCGCACTGCTGGCGCTGCCACACCGCGCTCCTCTACTACGCCCAGCCGTCCTGGTACATCCGCACCACCGCGGTCAAGGACCGGCTGATCGAGGAGAACGAGCAGACCAACTGGTTCCCCGAGAACGTCAAGCACGGCCGCTTCGGCGACTGGCTGAACAACAACATCGACTGGGCGCTCTCCCGCTCCCGCTACTGGGGCACCCCGCTGCCGATCTGGCGCTGTGAGGAGGGCCACCTGACCTGCGTCGGCTCCCGCGCCGAGCTCACCGAGCTCACCGGCGCCGACCAGTCGGGCCTGGACCCGCACCGCCCGTACATCGACGACGTCACCTTCGCGTGCCCCCAGGAAGGCTGCGCGTACACCGCGGTGCGCGTGCCCGAGGTCATCGACGCCTGGTACGACTCGGGGTCCATGCCGTTCGCGCAGTACGGCTACCCGTACAGGAACAAGGAGCTGTTCGAGAGCCGCTACCCGGCCCAGTTCATCTCCGAGGCCATCGACCAGACCCGCGGCTGGTTCTACACGCTGATGGCGGTCGGCACGCTCGTCTTCGACAAGTCGTCCTACGAGAACGTGGTCTGCCTCGGCCACATCCTCGCCGAGGACGGCCGGAAGATGTCCAAGCACCTGGGCAACATCCTCCAGCCGATCCCGCTCATGGACCAGCACGGCGCCGACGCGGTGCGCTGGTTCATGGCGGCCGGCGGCTCCCCCTGGGCGGCCCGCCGCGTCGGCCACGGCACCATCCAGGAGGTCGTCCGCAAGACGCTCCTCACCTACTGGAACACCGTCGCCTTCCAGGCCCTGTACGCCCGCACCGCCGGCTGGGCGCCGAGCGCGGCCGACCCGGCCCCGGCCGACCGCCCGATCCTGGACCGCTGGCTGCTGTCCGAGCTGCACGCGCTCACCGACGGTGTGACCAAGGCCCTGGAGTCCTACGACACCCAGCGGGCCGGGAAGCTGCTGTCGGCCTTCGTGGACGACCTGTCCAACTGGTACGTCCGCCGCTCCCGCCGCCGGTTCTGGCAGGGCGACAAGGCCGCGCTGCGGACCCTGCACGACGTGGTGGTCACGGTCACCCAGCTGATGGCCCCGCTCACCCCGTTCATCACCGAGCGGGTCTGGCAGGACCTGGTCGTCCCGGTCGTCCCGGACGCCCCCGAGTCGGTCCACCTGTCCGCCTGGCCCGAGGCCGACCCGGGCGCCGTGGACGCGGAGCTCTCGCAGCAGATGACGCTGGTGCGCCGCCTGGTCGAGCTGGGCCGCGCCACCCGTGCCGAGTCCGGCGTCAAGACCCGCCAGCCGCTCTCCCGGGCGCTGGTCGCGGTCAGCGGCTTCGAGCGGCTGGGCGGGGAACTGCGCGCGCAGATCGCCGAGGAACTCAACGTGGCCGCGCTCGCCTCGCTCTCCGAGGTGGGCGGCTCGCTGGTCGACACCACCGCCAAGGCCAACTTCCGCGCCCTGGGCAAGCGGTTCGGCAAGCGGGTGCAGGAGGTCGCCAAGGCCGTCGCCGCGGCGGACGCGGCGGCGCTCTCCGCCGCCCTGCGGGAGACGGGCACCGCCTCGGTGGACGTCGAGGGCGAGACGATCTCCCTCTCCCCGGAGGAGGTCATCGTCACGGAGACCCCCCGCGAGGGCTGGTCGGTCGCGTCCGACTCCGGCGCGACGGTCGCCCTGGACCTGGAGATCACCGAGGAGCTGCGGCGGGCCGGCCTGGCCCGTGACGCGATCCGCCTGATCCAGGAGGCCCGCAAGAACAGCGGCCTGGACGTCGCGGACCGCATCGCGCTGCGGTGGTCCTCCACCGACCCGGCGGTCGCCGAGGCGCTCGCCGCCCACGCGGAGCTGGTCGCCGAGGAGGTGCTGGCCACGGACTTCGCCGAGGCCGCCGAGGCCGACGACACGTTCGGCGCCCCCTTCACCGACGAGGGCCTCTCCCTCACGTTCCGCCTCCGCAAGGCGTAACGCCTCTCACACCCGAGGCCCGGTCCCCCGCACGGGGGGCCGGGCCTCGGCCTTCGCCGCCGCCGCGCGGGCCCCTCCCCCGCCGTGGACCGGGCCCTCGCGGCGAGCCGCCCTTGCGGGAGCGCGCCGGCCCGGGCCCGCCTCACCCGTCGCCCGGCCGCACGACTGCCCGCTGTGCGCCGGGGCCTTCCGCGGGCGCGGGCGGTCGCCTCGCTCCACGGGCCCCGTGAGCGGGGAGGGTCCCGGTCGCGGAAAGGGGCGGGAGACGGGAAAGGGCGGTGCCCCGAGCCACAGTGGCTCGGGGCACCGCCCTTTCCGAACGCCGACGACAGGCGTACCGCTCAGACGCGGCCCGTCAGTTGTCGTCCTCGTCGATCAGGAACCCGCGCATCGGCGAGGGAGCCTGGCCCATCGGGCCGGGACCCTGCGGCCGCACCGGCGCCATCGGCTGCGTCATGGCCGGCGACATCTGCGGCTGGCCGTTGCCCGAGGGACCGCCGCCGAACGCGGAGGACGGACCCGGACCGCCGTTCATCCCCTGACCGCCGCCGAAGGCGGACCCGGCGCCGGCCGGAGCCATCGACGGAGCGGACGGCGGAGGCGGCAGCGACGGAGCACCGGACGGGGCCGGGGTCCGCGGCGGGGCGAGCGTGTCGTCCGCCTGCGACTCCAGCTGGCGCAGCTGCGACTCCAGGTAGGACTTCAGCCGCGTGCGGTACTCGCGCTCGAAGCCGCGCAGGTCCTCGACCTTGCGCTCCAGCGTGGCGCGGGCGGACTCCAGGGAGCCCATCGCGACGCGGTGCTTCTCCTGCGCGTCCCGCTCCAGGGCGTCGGCCTTGGCACGGGCGTCACGCTCCAGACCCTCGGCGCGGCTGCGGGCCTCGCCGACGATCTTGTTGGCCTCGGACCGGGCCTCGGCGATCGCCTGGTCGGCGGTCTGCTGGGCCAGCGACAGGACGCGCGCGGCGCTGTCGCCACCGGGACCCTGGCCGGGACCGCCCATCGGGCCGCCGGGGCCGCCCATGGGGCCGCCCATCGGACCGGGGCCGTGCATCGGCTGGCCCATGGGACCGGGACCGCCCTGGCCCATCGGGCCGGGACCGCCCTGACCCATCGGGCCGGGACCCTGCGGGCCGTGGCCGCCGGGACCCTGGGGGCCGGGACCGTGGCCGCCGGGACCCTGCGGGCCGCCGGGGCCGGCGGGAAGCTGCGGGGCACCGCTCGGCAGCTGCGGCGGGCCACCCATGGGGCCGCCGTGCTGCTGCGGGGGTCCTGATATCCCGGCGGGGACAGGACCACCCGGACCGCGCATGCCGGGACCCTGGTCCTGGGGACCGCCCGGACCCTGCGGGCCGCCGGGTCCCTCGGGACCCTTGCGCATGCCCTGCTGGTTCTGCGCGGCGGCACGGGTCGCCGCGGCCAGCTTGGCGCGCAGGTCCTCGTTCTCCCGGAGCAGTCGGGTCAGTTCGGCTTCGACCTCATCGAGGAAGGCATCGACCTCATCCTCGTCGTAGCCTTCCCTGAGGCGGACGGTCGTGAACTGTTTGTTCCGCACGTCCTCGGGGGTCAACGGCATCTCTTCACCTCAACGTAGTCGTCGGCTTTCGGCAAGAACGTCATTCACATCGCGCTCACAGCCGGCTCACGACGGAGATCAGGATGTAGACGATGATCATCAGTACGAAGAAGGACAGGTCGAGCGCCACGCCCCCGAGACGCAACGGCGGGATGAACCGCCGCAGAAGCTTGAGCGGTGGATCGGTGACAGTGTAGGTGGCCTCCAGAACGACCACCATCGCCCTTCCGGGCTGCCACGACCGGGCGAACTGGAACACGTAGTCCATGACCAGCCGGAAGATCAGGACAAGGAGGAAGCACATCAGCGCGATGTAGACCACGTCCCAGAACACGCTCATGATTTCCTGCTTCCCTCTCCCCTGTGTCTTGCGTCACCCTGTACATCTCAGCTCTGGTTGAAGAACCCGCCCTCTGCGATGCGGGCCTTGTCCTCCGCCGTGACATCGACGTTAGCAGGAGACAGCAGGAACACCTTCTGCGTCACCCGCTCGATGCTGCCGTGAAGACCAAACACCAAACCGGCCGCGAAGTCGACAAGTCGCTTCGCGTCCGTGTCGTCCATCTCGGTCAGATTCATGATCACCGGCGTGCCCTCACGGAAGTGTTCCCCGATGGTACGGGCTTCGTTGTAGGTCCGCGGGTGAAGCGTGGTGATCCTGTACGGCTCCCGCTCCGACACGACCTTGGGCATGACCACCGGTTCGCTCTTCTCCAGACTCGGACGTTCCTGTGTGATGGATGCCACGGGGGCGATCCGCGCCGGCCGGCTGCTCTCCACCGCCGGAGCGACGGCGGCGGGAGCCGGTTCGCGCGGTGCCGGAGGCTGCACCACTCGCACCGGTTCTTCCCTTTGAGGCTGGTGCGAACCATGGGACGAGTGTGAACTGTGCGACGTGTGTACTGATTCGTGTCGGTGACGGTCGCGCTCCGGCTCAGGGTCGAGTTCCGGTTCGAAGTCGTCGTCGGGGTCGAACCCCCGGCCGTCGTACCCATCGTCCTCCACGAGGCCGAGGTAGACCGCCATCTTGCGCATCGCGCCGGCCATGCTCTGAGTCCTCCGCTCTGTGGTGGATCGACTGACGACTGCCACGTCCCCGCGATCCACGAGGTCGTTTTGCCCGCCATTCGGCGGTAAAGACCATATTTTCTGCTGTGGTCCGACTCTTGGCGACGTTACCGGAGCCCGGGACGGACTCCGAGTACCGCGCTGCCGACGCGCACGTGTGTCGCTCCGGCCGCGACGGCCTCCTCGAGGTCCGCACTCATCCCTGCCGACACCATCGTCGCAGCCGGATGGGCTCGGCGCAGGGCGGTCGACAAATCCATCAGCCTGTCGAAAGCCGCCCGTTGACGCCCCGCATATTGTCCGGTGAGCGGGGCGACGGTCATCAGACCGCCGAGCCTCAGCCCCTCCGAGGAGGCGATCAGCCCGGCCAGTTCCTCGATGCCGCCGGGCGCCACGCCACCGCGGTCCCCGCGCTCCTTCTCCCCGGCGTCCAGCGCGACCTGGATCAGGCAGCCGATCTCGCGGCCGGTCCGCACGGCCTCCTTGGAGAGCGCGGTGACCAGCCGGGCCCGGTCCACGGACTGCACCATTTCGGCATAACCGGCCACGGACCGGACCTTGTTGGTCTGCAGCTGGCCGACGAAGTGCCACGAAAGCGGCAGATCCGCACAGGCCGCGGCCTTGGGGGCGGCGTCCTGGTCACGGTTCTCGGCCACGTGCCGCACGCCGAGTCCGGCGAGGATCCGCACGTCGCTCGCCGGATAGGTCTTGGTGACCACGATCAGGGTCACCTCTTCGCGTGCCCGGCCCGCGGCCTCGCACGCCGCGGCGATCCGGTCCTCCACCCGGGCGAGGTTCGCCGCGAGTTCTTCCCTACGTTCCGTCATGTCCTCGGTCCAGCCAGACGTACCCCGCGAGCCGGCCGGTGGTCCGGTCGCGGCGGTACGAGAAATGATCACGCGACTCCATGGTGCACACCGGGGAACGCCCCGCGTCACGCACCCCCAGCCGCGCCAGCTGCGCGTGCACCCCGGCGGCCACGTCGACCGCGGGAGTGCCCCAGGAGGTCTCGGCGTACGCGGCCGGTTCGACGGCGGCGACCTCGGAGCGCATGCGCTCCGGCACCTCGTAGCACCGCCCGCACACCGACGGCCCGGTGCGGGCCACGATCCGGGAGGGGTCCGCGCCCAGCTTCGTCATCGCCTCGACCGCCGCCGGGACGACGCCCGCCACCATGCCCGGGCGCCCGGCGTGCGCCGCGGCGGCGACGCCGGCCACCGGGTCGGCGAGCAGGACGGGGACGCAGTCGGCGGTGAGGACCGCCAGGGCCAGGCCCGGGCGGGCGGTGACCAGCGCGTCGACCGACGGGACGTCGGCGCCGTCGCCCCAGGGTCCGCCGACCTCGGCCACGTCGGCGCCGTGGACCTGGTTCATCCAGACCACCCGGCCGGGGTCGAGGCCGAGGGAGCCGGCGGCCCGGCCGCGGTTGGCCAGGACGGCGGCCGGGTCGTCGCCGACCGCGCCGCCGAGGTTGAGCTGCTCATACGGAGCGGCGCTCACCCCGCCCCACCTGTCGGTGAAGGCGAAGTGCGCGCCGCCGACGCTCTCGCGCTGATCTATCACTTCGGAAGCGTCACTTCAGGAAGTCCGGGACGTCCAGCTCCTCGGCCATGCTGTCCGGGTAGGTGCGGGACTGCGGAAGCGGGGGGACCACCGGCGGCACCGGCGCGGGGGCCGGACGCTGCTCGGCCGCCGGTTCGGGGGCGGGGGCCGGGGCGGGAGCGGGGGTCTCCTCCTTCGGGGTGACGCTGCCGAGCGACCCGAAGGAGGGGCGGGCGGTCTCGGCGGGCCGCGCGGGGGCGGCCGGCTCCTCGCGCTTGGCGGAGGCGGAGCCGAGGACGTTCTCCCGCTTGGCGGGCGGCTGGCCGCCGTCGAACCCGGCGGCGATCACGGTGACCCGGACCTCGTCGCCGAGCGCGTCGTCGATGACCGCGCCGAAGATGATGTTGGCCTCCGGGTGGGCCGCCTCGCTGACCAGCTGGGCCGCCTCGTTGATCTCGAAGAGGCCGAGGTCGGAGCCGCCGGAGATGGAGAGCAGGACGCCCCGCGCGCCGTCGATGGAGGCCTCGAGCAGCGGCGAGGAGATCGCCATCTCGGCGGCGGCCACCGCGCGGTCGTCGCCGCGGGCGGAGCCGATGCCCATCAGGGCGGAGCCCGCCTCGGACATCACGGACTTGACGTCGGCGAAGTCGAGGTTGATGAGGCCGGGAGTGGTGATCAGGTCGGTGATGCCCTGGACACCGGAGAGGAGGACCTGGTCGGCCGACTTGAAGGCGTCCAGGACCGAGACCTGGCGGTCCGAGATGGACAGCAGCCGGTCGTTGGGGATGACGATGAGGGTGTCCACCTCGTTGCGGAGCTCGGCGATGCCGTCCTCCGCCTGGTTGGCGCGGCGGCGCCCCTCGAAGGTGAACGGACGGGTGACCACACCGATGGTCAGGGCCCCCAGCGAACGCGCGATGTTGGCCACGACGGGCGCGCCGCCGGTGCCGGTGCCGCCGCCCTCGCCGGCCGTCACGAAGACCATGTCGGCCCCCTTGAGGACCTCCTCGATCTCCTCGCGGTGGTCCTCGGCGGCCTTGCGGCCGACCGCCGGGTTGGCGCCGGCGCCGAGTCCGCGGGTGAGTTCGCGGCCGACGTCGAGCTTGACGTCGGCGTCGCTCATCAACAGCGCCTGAGCGTCGGTGTTGATGGCGATGAACTCGACGCCCTTGAGACCGACCTCGATCATCCGGTTGATGGCATTGACACCACCGCCGCCGACACCGATGACTTTGATGACTGCGAGGTAGTTCTGCGGTGCTGCCACGTCGAAGGCCTCTCGCCTCGAGTTACGTGCCGACGCCCCGCGAGTTCCCCGCGCGACGCCGGCTGATGCCGAATGGGACGGTCCGAACGCCGACCCGAACCCTAACCGTGAAGTCTAGGGTCACCAGTGTGTCTGTTCCCTGGACTATTCCGAACAGGACACTAGGTCGACAAGTGGCGCACGTTCAACGAACACGCCGAACCTCCCGCTTTTCTTTTCACCCTATGTGATCAAGCGCACCGATGCCCAGTCCGGGTGCTGGCCTGCGCTGATGTGCGTCAACTCGTCGATGACGCGGGGGCGGAGGGGACGCTGACGTCGAAATGGCGGGCCTTCGGGGTTGCCTTCATCAGGGCCCTCAGGGTACTGGCCTTCGCCGCGCCCTCCTCCGGGCTGCCCCACCGGACGGTGCGGCCGTCCCTCAGCTCCAGCGAGAAGGCGTCGAAGGTACGGACCTTGACCGCGCGGGTGGAACGGGCGACCGCGTCCGGAATGTCCCGTGCGACCCGGACCGCCTCGCGCACCAGCCGGTCGCGGCCGAACCGGCGCAGGGTCGACCCGGCCGACTTCCCGGTGGCCGGGTCGAGTTCCAGCAGCGGGACCGACCCGGGCGCCTTCGGGAGGGTGGCGAACCGCACGCCGGAGCGGTCCACTTCGACGAATCCGTCCCGCTCCGCGAGGATCAGGACGGCGGTCCGCTCGGTGACCTCCAGCGTGACGCCGTGGGGCCAGTCCCGGTCGGCCTCCACCGACTCGACGCGGGGCAGCGCCGCACGGATCCGGGCCTCCACCGCCTCGGTGTCCACGGAGGCGAGCGGCAGGCCGGCGGGGACGGCTGCGGCGCGGCGCACCTCGTCCTCGCCGAGGACGCGGGTGCCGCTGACGCCCACCTCGCCGACCCGCAGCCACGGCGAGCCGTACAGCAGCCAGATCAGCCCGGCGGTGAGCAGGGCCGCCGCCGCGCCCGCGAGCACCAGGGTGCGCGGGCGCGGCGGGGCGGGGAGGCGGACGCGCCGGAGGGGGCCGCGCCGGGGCTCCCCGGCCGGCTCCCGGCGGCGTTCACCGCGCTGCGCCGCGGTCGTCGTTCCGGCCACGCTCCCTGCCCTCCGTCGTGATGCCTGATGGGTGCCGCGTGCCGCGGCCCGCCCCTGCCGCCCCGCCCGTCCGGTCAGGCGCGGCGCGCCTCGGCGATGGCCTCGTACACCATGCCGACGAGCAGTTCGTCGGCGTCCCGGCGGCCGAACTCGGCGGCGGCCCGGGACATCTGGTACAGGCCGTGCGGGTCGGTGAGCACGGGGACGACGCTCTGCAGGACCCAGTCCGGGGTCAGCTCCGCGTCGTCGACCAGCATGCCGCCGCCGGCCTTGACCACCGGCTGGGCGTTGAGCCGCTGTTCGCCGTTGCCGATGGGCAGCGGGACGTAGGCGGCCGGAAGCCCGACGGCGGAGAGTTCGGCGACGGTCATCGCGCCGGCGCGGCAGAGCATCATGTCCGCCGCCGCGTAGGCGAGGTCCATCCGGTCCAGGTAGCTCACCGGGATGTACGGGGGCATCCCCGGCATCTGGTGCACCTGCGGCAGTTCGTTCTTGGGGCCGACCGCGTGCAGGATCTGGATGCCGGACTGCTGGAGGCGCGGGGCGACCTGCTGGATCACCTCGTTGAGCCGGCGGGCGCCCTGGGAGCCGCCGGTCACCAGCAGCGTGGGCAGGTTGGGGTCCAGGCCGAACGCGGCGCGCGCCTCGGGCCGCACGGCGGCGCGGTCCAGGGTGGCGATGGAGCGGCGCAGCGGGATGCCGATGTAGCGGGCGCCGCGCAGCTTGCTGTCCGGGGTGGCGACGGCCACGCGGGAGGCGTACCGGGAGCCGATCTTGTTGGCCAGGCCGGGGCGGGCGTTGGCCTCGTGGATGACGATCGGCACGCCCAGGCGCTTGGCGGCCAGGTAGCCGGGGAGCGCGACGTAGCCGCCGAAGCCCACCACGGCGTCGGCCTTGGTGCGCTCCAGGACCTCCTCGGCGGCCCGGATGGTGCCGCGGAGCCGGCCGGGGACGGTGATCAGCTCCGGGGTGGGCTTGCGCGGCAGCGGGACCGCCGGGATCAGCGCCAGCTCGTAGCCGCGTTCGGGTACCAGACGGGTCTCCAGGCCTCGTTCCGTGCCCAGGGCCGTGATGCCCACGCTCGGGTCCTGCCTGCGCAGGGCGTCCGCGAGGGCGAGCGCGGGCTCGATGTGGCCCGCGGTTCCTCCGCCGGCGAGTACGACATGCACCGAAATTCACCGCTCTCCGGACGAACGCGCCGAGGCACGCCGTCGCATCGTGTTCCATCTACGGGGTTCCCGGACCGGCCGGTTCTTCCCCGCCCGCTTTTTACCAAAGCGGGGTTGGCGCATCGCAAGCGCCGCCCGCGCACCGGGCTCGTCACGCGCGAACGCGATCAGCAGCCCGACGGCGAACATGGTCGGCAGCAGGGCGGATCCGCCGTACGAGAACAGCGGGAGGGGGACTCCGGCGATCGGCAGCAGACCGAGCACCGCACCCATGTTGATCATGGCCTGGGCCGTGATCCAGGTGGTCACGCCTCCCGCGGCGTACCGTACGAAGGGGTCCTCCGTGCGTCCGGCCACGCGGATGCCCGCATAGCCTAGAGCGGCGAAGAGGGCGAGCACCGACAGCGTCCCCGCCAGACCCAGTTCCTCACCGGTGACGGCGAAGATGAAGTCGGTGTGGGCTTCGGGCAGTTGTCCCCATTTCTCCACACTCGCGCCGAGTCCCGAGCCGAACAGGCCGCCGGAGGCGAGGGCGTAGAGGCCGTGCAGCGCCTGCCAGCACTGGTCCTGGGGACCGGGGTCGGTGGCGCCCAGGCAGGCCAGGCGGGCCATCCGGTTCTCGCTGCTGGTGATGAAGTAGAGGCCGATGGCGCCCGCGACGGACAGCACGCCGGCGAACAGCCGGGTGGGGGCCCCGGCCAGCCACAGCAGGCCGAAGAGGACCGCGGTGAGGATGATGGCGGTTCCCATGTCCCCGCCGATCATGATCAGCGCGAGCAGCAGGAAGGCCACCGGGACCAGCGGGACCAGCAGGTGCTTCCACTGGGAGAGCAGCCGCTTCTCCTGCTTGCGGGCGAGCAGGTCGGCGCCCCAGAGGACCAGGGCGAGCTTGCCGAACTCACTGGGCTGGATCTGGAAGCTGCCGCCCAGCGGGATCCAGTTCTGGTTGCCGTTGACCGCCACCCCTATCCCCGGGATCTGCACGAGGATCATCATGGCGACGGAACAGGCGAGGATCGGGTAGGCCAGCCCTCGGTGCAGCTTCACCGGCATCCGGGAGGCGGCGAGCAGGAGCAGGCCGCCGATCACGGCGGCGAGCAGCTGCTTGCGGAAGAAGTAGGCGCCGGGCAGCGAGTAGCGCAGCGCGGTGATCTGGGAGGCCGAGTAGACCATCACCAGGCCGAGCACGGTGATCAGCGAACTGCCGCCCAGGATCAGGTAGTAGGCGGTCAGCGGCCGGTCCCAGGCCTTGCGGGCGCGGTCGACCGCGCGGCGCAGCGGGTTCTCCCGCGCCGGCACCGCGCGCGGCACGGCGGGCGCGGGCACGCGGGGCGTACGACGGCCCGGGCCCGCGGGCCGTTTCGTCCCGTTGCGTTCCATGGCACCCCTTCCGATCGGCGACCGATCCAACCACGCCTTCCCCGGAGCCGGGGCCCGACCCGCCGGGCGCGCGGGGACCCCGGCGGGCGCGCGGGCGACGGGGAGGATGCGAAAGGGCGGTCGGGGAGGTTCCCCAACCGCCCTGCGGGTCAGCCCAGTTCGCGGACCGCCGTCTCGAACGCCTCGCCGCGGGCGTTGTAGTTGGCGAACATGTCCATCGACGCGCAGGCGGGCGCCAGCAGCACCGTGTCGCCCCGCCGGGCGAGGGCACGGGCCTCGGCGACCGCGGCGGCCATCGCGCCGCCGTCGGTGCGGTCGAGTTCGACGACCGGCACCCCGGGCGCGTGGCGTTCCAGCGCCTCGCGGATCAGCGCGCGGTCGGCGCCGATCAGCACCACGGCGCGCAGCCGCTCCGCGGCCCTGGTGACCAGTTCGTCGAAGGTGGCGCCCTTGGCGAGCCCGCCGGCGATCCACACCACGGACCCGTAGGAGACCAGGGATGCCTCCGCCGCGTGGGTGTTGGTGGCCTTGGAGTCGTCCACGTAGGCGACGCCGTCGACGTCGGCGACGTGGGCGATGCGGTGGGCGTCCGGCCGGAAGGCGCGCAGGCCGTCGCGGACCGCGGTGGCCGGGACGCCGAAGGCGCGGGCCAGGGCGGCGGCGGCGAGCGCGTTGGCGATGTTGTGCGGCACCGGGGGCCGGACGTCGGTGACCTCGGCGAGTTCCTGGGCGTTCTTCTGCCGGTTCTCGACGAAGGCGCGGTCGACCAGGATGCCGTCGACGACGCCGACCTCGGAGGGGCCGGGGGTGCCGAGGGTGAAGCCGATGGCGCGGCAGCCCTCCTCGACGTCCGCCTCGCGCACCAGGTCCTCGGTGGCCCGGTCGGCCACGTTGTAGACGCAGGCGACCTGGTTGCCCTCGTAGATCCGGCCCTTGTCGGCGGCGTACGCCTCCATGGAGCCGTGCCAGTCGAGGTGGTCGGGGGCCAGGTTGAGGACGGCGGCGGAGTGGGCGCGCAGCGAGGGCGCCCAGTGGAGCTGGTAGCTGGAGAGCTCGACGGCGAGCACGTCGTACTCGGTGTCGCCGAGCACGGCGTCCAGCAGGGAGACCCCGATGTTGCCGACGGCGGCGGTGCGCAGTCCGGCGGCCTCCAGGATGGAGGCGAGCATCCGGGTGGTGGTGGTCTTGCCGTTGGTTCCGGTGACGCAGAGCCAGGGGGCGGGGGTGCGGCCGTCGAGGTCGCGCAGGCGCCAGGCGAGTTCGACGTCGCCCCAGACCGGCACGCCGGCTTCCCGGGCGGCGGCGAACAGCGGCTTGTCGGGCCGCCAGCCGGGCGCGGTGACGACCAGCTCGGTGCCCTCGGGCAACGTGTCCCCGTCGCCGAGGCGGACGGTGACGCCCAGCCCGGCGAGGTCCGCCGCCTGGGCGCGGGCGCGCTCGTCGTCGCCGTCGTTGACGACGGTGACGCGCGCGCCCAGGCCCGTGAGGACCTTGGCCGCCGGGACGCCGGAGATGCCGAGGCCCGCGACGGTGACGTTCTTCCCCCGAAGATCCTGCCCCCGCCATCCCTGGCCGTGGCTCACTTGTTCGCCGCCCATCCCGCGTAGAAGACACCCAGTCCGACGATCACGCACATGCCCTGGATGATCCAGAAGCGGACCACGACCAGGACCTCGGACCAGCCCTTGAGTTCGAAGTGGTGCTGCAGCGGGGCCATCCTGAAGACGCGCTTGCCGGTCAGCTTGAAGGAGCCGACCTGGATGACCACCGACATGGTGATGAGGACGAACAGGCCGCCCAGCAGCGCGAGCAGCAGCTCGGTGCGGGAGCAGATCGCGAGGCCGGCCAGCGCGCCGCCGAGGGCGAGCGAGCCGGTGTCGCCCATGAAGATCTTCGCCGGTGAGGTGTTCCACCACAGGAAGCCGAAGCAGGAGCCCATCAGCGCGGCGGAGACCACCGCGAGGTCGAGCGGGTCGCGGACCTCGAAACAGGCGCTGGGGTTGGTCAGCGTGCCCGCGTTGGCGCAGGACTCCTGGAACTGCCAGATGCCGATGTAGGTGTAGGCGCCGAAGACCATCACCGAGGCGCCGGTGGCGAGGCCGTCGAGACCGTCGGTGAGGTTCACGCCGTTCGACATGGCGAGGATCATGAAGAGCGCCCAGACCACGAACAGGACGGGGCCGATCGACCAGCCGAAGTCCTCGACGAACGAGAGCCGGGTGGACGCCGGGGTGTTGCCCCGGCTGTCCGCGAACTGCAGCGAGAGCACCGCGAAGGCGACGCCGACGATGAGCTGGCCGGCCATCTTCGCCTTGGCCCGCAGGCCGAGCGAGCGCCTCTTGACGATCTTGATGTAGTCGTCGAGGAAGCCGACCAGACCCATGCCGGCCATCAGCCCGAGGACCAGCAGACCGGAGAGCGTGAGCTCGTTCCCGGTGATCAGCTTGGCCGCGAAGTAGGCGACGATCGTCGCCAGGATGAAGGCGATGCCGCCCATGGTCGGCGTACCGCGCTTGCTGTGGTGCTCGCGCGGTCCGTCGTCGCGGATGTACTGGCCGTACCCCTTCTTGGCCAGCAGCTTGATCAGCAGCGGGGTGCCGATCAGGGTCAGGAAGAGGCCGATGACTCCCGCGAAGAGGATCTGATTCATCATCGGGCGGCGACCTCACCCTCGAGCAGCGCCTCGGCGACCTTCTCGAGCCCCACCGACCGGGACGCCTTCACCAGGACGACGTCCCCCGGTCGCAGCTCGCTGCGCAACAGGTCGATCGCCGCCTCTGCGTCGGACACGTGCACCGACTCCTCACCCCACGAACCCTCGTTGTATGCGCCCAGTTGCAGCCAGCGGGCCTCCTGGCCACCGACCGCGACGAGCTTGCCGACATTGAGCCGGACGGCGAGCCGTCCGACGGCGTCGTGCTCGGCGAGAGCCTCGTCCCCGAGCTCGGCCATCTGGCCGAGCACCGCCCACGTACGGCCCCCCTTGGCCCGTGCGGACTCACCCATGGCGACGAGCGCGCGCAGGGCGGCTCGCATGGACTCGGGGTTCGCGTTGTAGGCGTCGTTGACGACGGTCACGCCGTCCGGGCGCTCGGTGACCTCCATACGCCAGCGGGAGAGGGAGTCCGCCTCGGAGAGCGCGGTGGCGATCTCTTCCGCGGACATGCCCAGCTCATGGGCGACGGCGGCCGCGGCGAGCGCGTTCGACACGTGGTGCTCACCGTACAGGCGCATCGTCACGTCGCTGCACCCGGAGGGTGTGTGAAGGCGGAACGCGGGGCGTCCGGTGTCCGTGAGTCGGACGTTCTCGGCCCGAACGTCCGCTTCGTCCGACTCGCCGAAGAAGACCGTCTTCGCCGTGGTCCGGGAGGCCATGGCCTTGACGTACGGATCGTCCCCGTTGAGCACGGCGATCCCGCCGTCCTCGGCGGCCGGCAGCGCCTCGACGAGTTCGCCCTTGGCCTGGGCGATCTGCTCGCGGCCGCCGAACTCGCCGATGTGGGCGCTGCCCACGTTGAGCACGACGCCGATCCGGGGCGGGGTGAGCCCGGTGAGGTAGCGGATGTGGCCGATGCCGCGGGCGCCCATCTCCAGGACCAGGAAACGGGTCTCCTCGGTGGCGCTGAGCGCGGTGAGCGGCAGGCCGATCTCGTTGTTGAGCGAGCCCGGCGTGAAGACCGTGGGCGCCTTGCGGCGCAGCACCTGGGCGATGAGGTCCTTGGTGCTGGTCTTCCCGGCGGAGCCGGTGAGCGCGACGAGGGTGGCGCCGAGCCGGGTCACCACGTGGCGGGCGAGCGCGCCGAGGGCGGCCTGGACGTCGTCCACCACGACGGCGGGCACGCCGACGGGGCGGGACGCCAGCACGGCGACGGCTCCCGCCTCGACGACCTGCGCCGCGTAGTCGTGGCCGTCGACGCGCTCGCCCGTGAAGGCGGCGAAGAGGCTGCCGGGCGTCACGTCCCGGGAGTCGCGGACGACGGGTCCGGTGACCTGGACGGACGGATCCGGTATGTCGTGCGTCTGCCCGCCGACGGCTTCTGCGATCTCGGCGAGGGAGAGGGCGATCACTGGTTCATCCCTGGGTCTTCTGGAGTGCCTGGGTCTTCTGGATGGCTTCGCGGAGGACCTGGCGGTCGTCGAAGGGCCGGACGACGCCGGCGATGTCCTGGCCCTGCTCGTGGCCCTTGCCCGCGACCAGCACGGTGTCGCCGGGTCCGGCGAGGGCGACGGCGGCCTCGACGGCGGCGGCCCGGTCCTCGAAGACCCGGACCTCGCCGCGTTCGTGGGCGGGCACCGACGCCGCGCCCTGGAGCATGGCGGCGAGGATCGACAGGGGGTCCTCGGAGCGGGGGTTGTCGGAGGTCAGCACGGCGGTGTCGGCGAGCCGGGCCGCGGCGGCGCCCATCGGGCCCCGCTTGGTGGTGTCGCGGTCGCCGCCGCAGCCGATGACCACGTGGACGCGTCCCTCGGTGACCAGGCGCAGGGCGCGCAGCACCGATTCGACGGCGTCGGTCTTGTGGGCGTAGTCGACGACGGCCAGGTAGGGCTGTCCGGCGTCGACCCGCTCGAGGCGGCCGGGGACGCCGGGCACCGCGGCGACGCCGTCGGCGGCGGCCTGCGGGTCGAGTCCGGCGGCGGCCAGCGCCACGATCGCGGCGAGGGTGTTGGCCACGTTGAACCAGCCCGGCAGCGGGGCGCGGGCGGCGATCCGCTCGCCCCCGGGGCCGATCGCGGTGAAGGTGGAGTCCATCGGGCCGGCCGTGACGTCCTCGGCGCGCCAGTCGGCGTCGGGGCTGCCGTCGGCGGAGTAGGTGATCACCGGGACGCCTGCCTCGCGGGCGAGGCGGCGGCCGTACTCGTCGTCCACGTTGACCACGCCCAGGCGGCTGCGCTCCGGGGTGAACAGGCTCGCCTTGGCCCGGTAGTAGTCCTCCATGTCCGGGTGGAAGTCCATGTGCTCCGGGCTGAGGTTGTTGAAGACGGCGACGTCGAAGACGCAGCCGTCGACCCGGCCCAGCACCAGGGCGTGGCTGGAGACCTCCATGGCCACGGCGTCGACGCCGCGTTCGCGCATCACCGCGAAGAGGGCCTGGAGGTCGGTGGCCTCGGGGGTGGTGCGCTCGGACTTGATGCGCTCGTCGCCGATCCGCATCTCGACCGTGCCGATCAGTCCCGTGGAGCGGGCGGTGCGCAGTCCGCCCTCGACCAGGTAGGCGGTGGTGGTCTTGCCGGAGGTGCCGGTGATGCCGATCTGCAGCAGGGCGTCCCCGGGGCGGCCGTAGATCGTGGCGGCGAGTTCGCCCGTCCGGCCGCGCGGGTCGTCGGTGACGAGCACCGGCAGGCCGGTCGCGGCGGCGCGGTCGGCGCCGGCCGGGTCGGTGAGCACGGCGGCCGCGCCGAGGGCGGCGGCCTGGGCGGCGAAGTCCGCGCCGTGGGCGCGCGCGCCCGGCAGGGCGGCGTAGAGGTCGCCGGGGCGGACCGCACGGGAGTCGTGGGTGATCCCGGTGACCTCGGCCCCGCTCGCGGGATCGGGGACGCCGAGCGCACGGGCCAGCTCCGCGAGGGGCGTGGCGCCGGCCCGTTCGGGCCTCGGCGGCCCCGCGGACGCCGGTGGGTTGCGGTGCGCGCCCGCGGGCTGGTGGTGGGGGGACTGATCAGCTTGTGGCACGGCGGTGAGCGTACCGGGCGCGGGGCCGCCGGAGCGAAGTGAGGGGCCGGGCGGGGCGTGGCCGGATCCGTCGGCGGAACCGGGACCGGAGGTGATCGTCGTCACGGGCTTTCCTGATGTTCTGGGTGGTGCTGACGGTGTGCGCCATGCTCGGTGCTCGGTGGCGCCTCAGGGCTCGAAGGTGACGGGCAGTCGGGCCGGTTCCTCTCCGGTGGGCGGGACCTGGAGGGTCTTCAGGGCGAACTCCATGACCTGCTTGTGCACGGGGCCGCAGATCTGGCCGCCGAAGTAGCTGCCCTCGGTGGCGTTCTGGATGACGCAGTAGACGGTGATCCGCGGCTTGTCGGCGGGCGCGAACCCGGCGAACGAGGAGGTGTAGCCGCGGTAGTTGCCGGTGGTCGGATCCACCCGGTTGGCGGTGCCGGTCTTGCCGGCCACCCGGTAGCCGGGGATGCGGGCCTTGGTGCCGGTGCCCTCCTCGTCGTCGACCACGGACTCCAGCATCCGGGAGAGGGTCTTGGCGGTCTTCTCGCTGACCACCCTGGTCCTCTCCGGTTCGGGTGCGGGGGTGAAGGAGCCGTCGGGGCCGCGGGTGCCGCGGACCAGGGTGGGTTCGACGCGCACGCCGCCGTTGGCGACCGTCGAGTAGACGGAGGCCGCCTGCAGGGCGTTGACGGAGACGCCCTGGCCGAACGGGATCGTGTACTGCTGCGAGGTCGACCAGTCCTGGGGCGGGGCGAGGATGCCGGCCGTCTCGCCGGGGAAGCCGAGCCCGGTGGGCTGCCCCAGGCCGAACTTGCGCAGGTAGGAGTGGAGGACCTTGTTGGCCTCCGCCTGGGAGTCGCCGAGTTCGCCGGTGGCCAGGATGGTGCCGATGTTGCTGGACTTGGCGAGCACGCCGTTGAGCGTGAGGTGCCAGGTGGGGTGGTCGATGTCGTCGCGGAAGAGCCGGTCGCCGCGGTGGAGCCGGTTGGGCACGGTGACGCGGGTCTGCGGGGTCGCCACCCCCTCGTCGAGCACCGCGGCCATGGAGATCACCTTGGCGGTGGAACCGGGCTCGTAGGCGTCCTCGACGGCGGCGTTGCGCAGGGCGGAGGAGTCGGCCTTCGTGAGGTCGTTGGGGTCGAAGCCGGGCGCGTTGGCCATGGCCAGGATCTCGCCGGTGCGGGTGTCCTGGACGATGACGTAACCGCGGTCGGCCTCGGACTTCGCCACCTGGTCGCCGATGGCCTTCTGCGCGGCCCACTGGATGTCGCGGTCGATGGTGAGCTCGACGGTGGAGCCGGGCACGGCGGGCTTCTCGCTCAGGCCCGCGGTGGGCACCTGCCGGCCGCCGGACTGCGCGTAGCGGATCTCGCCGTCGCGGCCGGCCAGGGTGTCCTGGAGCTGCCGCTCGACGCCGCCGCCGCCCTCGCCGTCGGCGCCGACCCAGCCCAGCACGGCGGCGGCCAGCTCGCCGTTGGGGTAGACGCGCTTGCTGCTGGGTGCGGAGAAGACGCCGGCCAGGACGTTGACCACCTCGGGGTCCTGGCTCTCCTGGCGGGCCAGCTCGGCCTTGAGGTCGGCGATCTGCTGCCACTCCTGGGGCGTGCGGCGGCGGGCCAGCAGCACGTACATGGTGTTCTCGGTGCGCAGCTTGCGCGCGATCTCCGCCTGTTCCTGCTCGTCGCCGCCGAGGACCTGGGAGAGCAGGGCGGCGGCCTGCTCGGGGGCGTCGTCGACGCCGGTGGCCTCACGGGTGAACATCGTGGGGTCGGCGGTGATGTCGTTGGCGTCGACGCTGCTGGCCAGGGCGACGCCGTTGCGGTCGGTGATGCCGCCGCGCTCCGCCTCGACCTTCTGGACGACGTAGCGGTTCTGCTGGGCCTTGGCGGTGTAGGTGCTCGCGTCCACGGCCTGCACCTGGAGCAGCCGCACCAGGAAGGCGGAGAGCACCAGGGTGAGGGCGAGGCCGACCAGGCGGAGCCGGGGGCGAGGGCTGCCGAGCCGGAGCGGCTTGGCGCCGGACGGGCGGCGCGGCGGCGCGGGCCGCCCTGGGCCCCGTCCTGAGCCGCCGCGGCCGCCGCCGGACGGGGTGCGGCCGGACGGGGTGCGGCCGGCCG
>NZ_LWCC02000005.1:3564564-3568478 GCF_001642695.1 Streptomyces chilikensis | reverse complement strand
CCCTGGGCCCCGTCCTGAGCCGCCGCGGCCGCCGCCGGACGGGGTGCGGCCGGACGGGGTGCGGCCGGCCGACCCGGCGCGGGCCTGCCGGGCGGGTGCGGGGACTCGGCGTCGCTGGGCTTGCCTGTCGGGCACTTCCGTCACCTGCCGGGGGTCGGAGAACTCGGGTCGGACGCCGCGGGGCCGCGGGACGGCGTGGCCGCCCCGCCCGCGGATCCCGGCGCGGTGGGGGACGCGGCGCCGGAGCCCCGCGGTTCCCCGCTGCCGGAGGGGGCCGGGGTGCCGCCGGGGCCGGCGGCGGCCGGGGATTCCGACGGGCCGGACGGCTCGGGCGGCGGGGGCACCGCGGTGGCGGGTCCCGGCTCGCCGCGGACGGTGCCGTCGGGTTCCAGGAAGGCGGGGTCGCCGCCGGGCACCATGCCCAGTTCCCGGGCGCGGCGGGCCAGCGCGTCGGGCTCCGCGTAGGCGTCCACGTCGCGCTGCAGCGCCTGCTCCTCGTCGGTCAGCGTCTTGGTCTCCTGGCGCAGGTCGGAGAGGCGGAACGACCCCTCGCTGAGCGCGGAGTTGAGCAGCAGCAGGGTGATCAGCCCGCCGCCGAGCAGGGTGACCACGAGCAGCACGAAGGGGGTGCGGGCGGCGTGGCTGGTCCCGGTGGGCAGCAGCGCCGCCAGCCGCGCCGCCCGGCCCCTCAGCTGGGGCTTCGAGGGCTTTCCGCTCATCGGCGCTCCCCCGGGTGCAGGGCCGGGCGCCTCGCGGGGCGCCTGGTGCTCACTGGACGTCCTCCCTGATGCGCTCCGCCCCGCGGAACCGGGCGGGGGCGGCCCGCCGGTTCTCGGCGATCTCCTGCTCGGTGGGCAGTTCGGCGCCCCGGGTGAGCAGCTTCAGCCGCGGCTGGTACTCCTCGGGCACGACCGGCAGGCCGGGCGGCGCGGTGGAGGCGGCGCCGGCCGCGAAGACCTGCTTGACCAGCCGGTCCTCCAGCGAGTGGTACGACAGCACGCCGATCCGTCCGCCGACGGCGAGCGCCTTCACGGCGGCGGGGATCGCCCGCTCGAGCACGCTCAGCTCGCCGTTGACCTCGATGCGCAGGGCCTGGAAGGTCCGCTTGGCGGGGTTGCCGCCGGTGCGCTTGGCGGCCTGCGGCAGGGCGTCGCGGATCAGCTGGACCAGGCGGGCGCTGTGGGAGAAGGGCTCCTTCTCGCGCTCGCGGACGACGGCGGAGACGATCCGCTTCGCCTGCTTCTCCTCGCCGTACGCGCGCAGGATCCGCACGAGTTCGCCCGGCGGGTAGGTGTTGAGGACCTCCGCGGCGCTCATCCCCGTGGTCTGGTCCATCCGCATGTCCAGCGGGGCGTCCTGGGCGTAGGCGAAGCCCCGGTCCGCCTCGTCGAGCTGCATGGAGGAGACGCCGAGGTCGAAGAGGACGCCCTGGACCCCGTGCGCCCGGGGGATGCCGAGGCGGTCGAGGACCTCGGGGAGCTCGTCGTAGACGGCGTGCACCAGGGTGGCGCGGTCGCCGAAGGGGGCGAGCCGCTCACCGGACAGGCGCAGCGCCTCCTTGTCGCGGTCCAGGCCGATCAGCCGGACCTCGGGGAACCGGGTGAGCATGGCCTCGCTGTGCCCGCCGAGGCCGAGGGTGCAGTCGACCACGACGGCGCCCGGCCGCTCCAGCGCGGGCGCCAGCAGGTCCAGGCACCGCTGGAGCATCACAGGGACATGTCGGCTCTCGCTCAAGGGGCCCTCTCAGGTCCGCGCGGCGATACACGCAACCGGGTCCCCGCCCGCTCGCGAAGGAGATGCCCGCCGGCGCCAGGAGCGTCGGCCGGCCGGGAGCGGGAGGAGGCCGAGCCGCACGTACGCGCCGCGCACGTGGGGAGGTCCCGGGCGTCCTCGGCCCGGGGTCTCCGGAATTCGATCCAGCGGGGAGATTCTCGCGTGTCTCGCCTCCCGCTTCGCGTCACTTTAGTCCACCCTGTCTGCCGGTCAATCAACTGCCCTGCGAGTCGCCCCGCGCCGGGGCGACGGTGCCTCCACCCTGAGGAAATCACCCGCGCGGCGCAATGCACTCCACCCCTGTGGGTTACCTCACACAGAAGATCGACGGCTCCGTTTGTCCTGTTCCGCAAGTGTCGGGAGGGGAGGCGGCCAGTAACGTCTTCCTCATGTCGACTTCTGCTTCCGCCGGCTCGGCCTCCTCCGCCTCCTCCTCCGGGGCCGACGTCCGCGCCACCGTCACCGACCGCCTCGTCGATGCGAACCAGCGGTACGCCGCGGCCTTCACCGATCCCGGCATGGACGCCCGTCCGGTTCTCGGCGTGGCGGTCGTCGCCTGCATGGACGCGCGCCTCGACCTGCACGCCGCGCTCGGCCTCGACCTGGGCGACTGCCACACCATCCGCAACGCGGGCGGTGTGGTCACCGACGACGTGATCCGTTCCCTGACCATCAGCCAGCGGGCGCTCGGCACCCGCAGCGTGGTGCTGATCCACCACACCGGCTGCGGCCTGGAGTCCCTCACCGAGGAGTTCCGGCACGAGCTGGAGATGGAGGTCGGCCAGCGTCCCACGTGGGCGGTGGAGGCGTTCCGCGACGTCGACCAGGACGTCCGCCAGTCCATGCAGAAGGTGCGCACCTCGCCGTTCCTGCTGCACACCGAGGACGTCCGCGGGTTCGTCTTCGACGTGCGGACGGGCCTGCTGCGGGAGATCGACGCCGGCTGAGGCCCGCGACGCGCCCTTCCCGGCCGTCCCGATGTCTTGTTCTCCGGTACCGACCGGCGGCCCGGTCCTGGGGTTCCTCCCCGGGGCCGGGCTTCGCCGTTCACCCTTGCGGGTGACAAAAGCTTGGAAACCCGCGCGAGTCGTCCACAGGGCCCGCCGGGCCGCCCCGCCTCTTGTCCACAGGTCATGACAGGCGGGACCTCCGCCAACAACAATGCGGACGGGGGGACACCGGACTTTCTCCGGCCCTCAGGAGACGTGACGGGGCCGAGGGCCGAGGAGGGCCGGGGTGACGACCTATGACGACCGGGAGAACCTTTCCGATCTGACCGCGACGGTGGAGCGGATACGGAACGCGGTCGAGCAGGTGATCGAGGGCAAACCGGAGGTCGTGCGGCTCTCGCTGACGGTGCTGCTCGCCGAGGGACACCTCCTCATCGAGGACGTTCCGGGCGTCGGCAAGACCATGCTCGCCAAGGCGCTGGCCCGGTCCGTGGACTGCTCGGTGCGCCGCATCCAGTTCACCCCGGACCTGCTGCCGACCGACATCACCGGCGTCTCGATCTGGGACCAGCAGCGGCGGGACTTCGAGTTCAAGCCGGGCGCGATCTTCTCCCAGGTGGTGATCGGCGACGAGATCAACCGCGCCTCCCCCAAGACCCAGTCGGCGCTGCTGGAGTCCATGGAGGAGCGGCAGGTCACCATCGACGGGCAGACCCATCCGCTGCCCAGTCCGTTCATGGTGGTGGCCACCCAGAACCCGGTGGAGATGGAGGGGACCTATCCGCTGCCGGAGGCGCAGCGGGACCGGTTCATGGCCCGCGTCTCCATCGGCTACCCCGGCGCGGAGGCCGAGCTGCGGATGCTGGACGTGCACGGCGGGGCGTCCCCGCTGGACGACCTGCAGCCGGTGGCGCACGCGCACAACATCGTGAAGCTGATCGAGACGGTCCGCGAGGTGTACGTCTCGGAGCCGGTCCGCCGGTACGTGGTCCAGCTCGTCGCGGCGACCCGTTCCCACCCGGACCTGAGACTGGGCGCCTCGCCGCGCGCCACGCTGCACCTGCTGCGCGCCGCGAAGGCGTCGGCGGCGCTGGCCGGGCGGGAGTTCGCGCTGCCGGACGACGTGCAGGCGCTGGCCCCGGCGGTGCTGGCGCACCGCCTGCTGCCGACGGCCCAGGCCCAGCTGGGCGG
>NZ_LWCC02000005.1:3556629-3564505 GCF_001642695.1 Streptomyces chilikensis | reverse complement strand
CGGGATGCGGGTGGCGCTGGCGGGGCTGACCACCCGGGGGCGCTCGTTCCTCGCCGCGGGGATCGCGGCGGGGGTGTGCGCGTACGTGCTGGGGCAGGAGGACCTGCTGCGGGCGGGGCTGCTGCTGGCGGCGCTGCCGTTGCTGTCCGCCGTGGCGGTGCACCGGACCAGGCACCGGGTGACGTCCTCGCGCCGGCTGTCGCCGGCCCGGGTGCCGGCCGCCGCGGAGGCCCGGGTGCACCTGCGGGTGGACAACGTCTCCCGGATGCCCACCGGCCTGCTGATGCTGCAGGACCGGGTGCCGTACGTGCTCGGGCCCCGGCCCCGGTTCGTGCTGGACCGGATGGAGCCGGGCGGGCGGCGCGAGGTGTCCTACCGGATCCGCTCCGACCTGCGGGGCCGGTATCCGCTGGGTCCGCTGGAGCTGCGGCTGGCCGACCCGTTCGGGATGTGCGAGCTGACCCGCTCGTTCGCGGCGCGCGACATGCTGACGGTGGTGCCGCGGGTGGAGCCGCTGCCGCCGGTGCGGCTGGGCGGAGGGGCCCAGGGGTACGGCGACGGGCGGCGGCGTTCTATGGCGGTGGCCGGCGAGGACGACGTGCTGCCGCGCGGTTACCGGTACGGCGACGACCTGCGCCGGGTGCACTGGCGGTCCACCGCGCGGTACGGCGAGCTGATGGTCCGCCGTGAGGAGCAGCCGCACCGGGCGCGGTGCACCGTGCTGCTGGACACCCGGCGGATCGCCTACCGGGGCGCGGGACCGGGTTCGGCGTTCGAGTGGTCGGTGTCCGGGGCGGCCTCGGTGCTGACGCACATGCTGGAGCGGGGGTTCTCGGTGCGGCTGCTGACCGACACCGGCAGCCAGGTGCCCGGCGGGGGCGCGGCCTCGGTCGGGGACGCAGGCGCCGGGACGGCGGAGGCGGCGGAGCTGCTGATGGACACCCTGGCGGTGGTCGGCCACTCCGACGGCGCCGGGCTGTCCCGCGCGCGGGACGCGCTGCGTCAGGGCGGCGAGGGGCTGCTGGTGGCGTTCCTGGGCGCGCTGGACGAGGAACAGGCGCGGATCGTCGCGCGGATGCGTCACCGCGCCGGTGGTGCGGTGGCCTTCCTCCCGGACGACGGGGACGGGGCCGGTGAGGACCGTCCCGCCGGTGACGGCCGGGCCGCGGGCGGGGCCGGGCGGATGCTGCGGGAGGCCGGCTGGACGGTGGTGCGGGCGCCGCGGGGCGTCGCGATGGCCACGGTCTGGCAGCGGGCGGAGCGGGAGCGCGCGGGCGCGGCGGAAGGCGGTGACCGGTGATGGGCGTCACGGCCCGGAAGACGCTGGCCTCGGTGGCGGCGACCCTGCTCACCGCGACGGCGTTGCTTCCCCTGATCGACAAGGGGTCCTGGTTTCCGCGGGCGTTCCTGGCGGTCCTGCTGACGGCGGGTGTGGGCGCGGCGGCGCGGCGGTTGTCGATGCCCCGGCCGGCGGTGGTCGCCGTGCAGCTGGTGGCCTCGCTGGCCCTGCTGTCGTTCTACTTCGCCCGGCGGCAGGCGGTGGCCGGGGTGCTTCCCGGCCCCGGCGCGGTGCGGCGCCTGGCGCGGCTGCTGCGGCAGGGGCTCGCGGACGTGACGGAGTACGCGACCCCGGCGCCGCTGACCGACGGCATAGCGCTGCTGCTGATCGGCGGCGTGCTGGTGATCGGGCTGCTGGTGAACGCCCTCGCGGTGACCTACGGCCTGGCCGCCCCGGCCGGTCTGCCGTTGCTGGCGTTGTACTCGGTCGCCGCGGGTCTCTCCGACGAGGGCACCCACTGGTTCTCGTTCTGCCTGGCGGCGGCCGGATACCTGGCGCTGCTGCTGGCCGACGGGCGGGAGCGGCTGACCCGGTGGGGCCGGGCGTTCGGCGGTGCGGGCACGGTCTCCCCCGCCCGCAGCGGGCAGCGGGCCGGACGCCGGATCGGTGCGGTCGCGCTCGGGGTGGCGCTGCTGGCGCCGGCCGCCCTGCCCTCCCTGGACGGCGGCCTGGTGGGCGGCGGTTCCGGCGACGGCCGCGGCGACGGCCCGGGCGGCCCGGTCAGTTCGGTGGACCTGCTGGTGGAGCTGCGGGACAACCTCAACGAGAGCGACGACCGCACGGCGCTGACCGTGCGCACCACTTCGCGGCGGACCGGCGACCTGTACCTGCGGATCGTCTCCCTGGACGAGTTCGACGGCAGGACCTGGGAGGCGTCGCCGCGGCGGACGGTCGCGGTGCCGGACCGCTTCCCCACGCCTCCTGGGCTGGGCCCGCAGGTGGACCGGCGTGAGGTGACCAGCCGGATATCGGCGGCCGACTGGTACCGGCAGCGGCACCTGCCGATGCCCTACCCGGCGACCTGGGCCGACGCGCCCGGCGCCTGGCGGCTCGACCCGGTGGGCCTGACCGTGGCCGGCGGGGGGGAGGCCACGACCGGGGGGAGGAGCTGGCAGGTGGCCAGCCTGGAGGTGCTGCCGACCCGCGAGCAGCTGGCCGGCGCGCCGGCCCCCGGCCCCGAGCTGCGGAACTTCACGGAGCTCCCGTCCTCGCTGCCCGAGGAGGTCTCCGAGCAGGCGCGCGAGGTCACCGAGGGCGCGCGGAACGCCTACGAGCAGGCGGTCGCGCTCCAGGAGTGGTTCTCGCTGACCGGGAGGTTCACCTACGACACGCAGGTGGAGGTGGGCGAGGACCCGAGGGCGATCACCCGCTTCCTGCGCGACCGCAGGGGGTTCTGCATCCACTTCTCCTTCGCGATGGCCTCGATGGCGCGGTCGCTGGGCATCCCGGCCCGGGTGGCGGTCGGTTTCGCCCCCGGCACGGAACAGGGCGACGGCAGCGTCGAGGTGAGCCTGCGGGACGCGCACGCCTGGCCGGAGCTCTACTTCGAGGGCGTGGGGTGGACCCGGTTCGAGCCCACGCCGACGCGGGGCACCCGGCCGGAGTACACCCGGCCGCAGACCACGCCGGGGGCGACGGCCCGGCCCTCCCGGGCGGCTCCCGAGGACACCGCGTCGGCCGAGCCCAGCGCGCGGCCCTCCGCGAGCGTCAGCTGCACGGTGGAGCTGAAGCGGCTGGACGCCTGCCCGGAGCCGACCGGTCCGGCGCTGGTGGCCGACGGGGGCGGCGGGCCAGGTTGGCCCGGACCGCTGCTGTGGACGGCGGCCGGGCTGGCGCTGGTGCTGCTGCCCCTGTCGCCGATGCTGTGGCGGCTGCGGGTGCGGGCGCTGCGGCTGGGGACGCACGGCAGGGGCGAGGCGGACGTGCTGCCGCACACGCTGCGGGTGTGGCGCGAGCTCACGGACACCGCCTGGGACCTCGGCATACCGCCGGACGACTCGCTGACGCCGCGCCGGGCGGCGGAACGGATCGTGCGGATCGGCCGCCCGGACCCGGCCACGGCGGAGGCGGTGCACCGGGTGGCGTCCGCGGTGGAGCGGGTGCTGTACGCGCCGCGGGCGCGGGCGGTGCCGGGCCTGTCCGCGGACGTGCGGGGTGCGTGCGCGGTGCTGCGGGGATCGGTGAGCCGGGGCACGCGGCTGCGCGCCCTCCTCGCCCCCCGTTCGGCCGCCCGCGTCCGCTGGGCCCTGGCGTCCCGGAGCGCGCGGGTCCGGTCCCGGCTGTCCCGGCGCCCGGCCTGAGGCCCGCCGGGCGTGGCGCACCCGGCGGGCCTCAGGCCGCCAGGCCGGCATCCCCGGGGGACCCGCCGCCGGTGGCGGCCCTCGGGAGGGCCGGGCGGACCTGTCGGAACTGACGTTTCGTCAACTAGCTTGTCCTGGACCAGAATTCGACCCAGGGAGCTTCATGTCCACCGCGCAGCAGGTGCCCGACATCCTTTCGCCGGAGTTCGCCGCGGACCCCTACCCCGCGTACCGCGTCTTCCGGGACAGCGCGCCCCTCCTGTGGCACGAGGCCACGCAGAGTTACCTCGTCTCGCGCTACGAGGACGTCGAGCGCGTGTTCAAGGACAAGCAGGGCCAGTTCACCACCGACAACTACGACTGGCAGATCGAGCCCGTCCACGGGAGGACGATCCTGCAGCTGAGCGGACGCGAGCACGCCGTGCGCCGCGCCCTGGTGGCGCCCGCCTTCAGGGGGACCGATCTGCAGGAGAAGTTCCTGCCCGTCATCGAGCGCAATTCGCGCGAGCTGATCGACGGCTTCCGGCACACCGGCTCGGCCGATCTGGTCGCGGACTACGCCACCCGCTTCCCGGTCAACGTCATCGCCGACATGCTGGGCCTGGACAAGGGCGACCACGCGCGGTTCCACCGCTGGTACACGGCCGTCATCGCGTTCCTCGGCAACCTGTCGGGGGACCCCGAGGTGGCCGCGGCGGGCGAGCGGACCCGGGTGGAGTTCGCCGAGTACATGCTGCCGATCATCCGCGAACGCCGTGACCGTCCGGGCTCCGACCTGTTGTCCACGCTCTGCGCGGCCGAGGTGGACGGCGTCCGGATGAGCGACGAGGACGTCAAGGCGTTCTGCAGCCTGCTGCTGGCGGCCGGGGGCGAGACCACGGACAAGGCCATCGCCGGCATCTTCGCGAACCTGCTGCGCCATCCCGACCAGCTCGCCGCCGTCCGGGAGGACCGCGGCCTGATCCCGCGGGCCTTCGCGGAGACGCTGCGGTACACGCCGCCGGTCCACATGATCATGCGGCAGTCGGCGCAGGAGGTGGAACTGAGCGGCGGCACCATACCCGCCGGCGCCACCGTCACCTGCCTGATCGGCGCCGCCAACCGCGACGACAGGCGTTACGCCGATCCCGACCGCTTCGACATCTTCCGCGAGGACCTGACCACCACGACGGCGTTCTCCGCCGCCGCCGACCACCTGGCCTTCGCGCTCGGCCGGCACTTCTGCGTCGGCGCGCTGCTGGCGAAGGCCGAGGTGGAGATCGGTGTCGGCCAGTTGCTCGACGCCATGCCCGACGTCCGGGTCGCCGAGGGCTTCGAGCCGGCCGAGCAGGGCGTCTTCACCCGGGGCCCGGACCGCCTCCCCGTGCGGTTCACGCCGGTGTCCGGCTGACGCGGCGGGCCCGCGGCGCGGTACGGGCGCCGCGGGCCCGCGGCCTCACCCCACGACCGGCGTGAAGTGCACCGGGAGGGCGTCGAGGCCCCGCATCCAGATCGACGGCCGCCAGGTCAGCTCCTGCGGATCGACCCCCAGCACCAGGTCGGGCAGCCGGTCCAGCAGGGTCTCGACCGCGGTGCGCGCCATGATGTCCGCCAGCAGCGGAGCGGGGTAGGGGCAGCGGTGCTCCCCGTTGCTGAAGGAGAGGTGGGCGGCGTTCTCGGAGCCCACGTGTCCCTCCGGCCAGATCTGCGGGTCGCTGTTGCCCGCGGCGAGCCCCAGGACCAGGCAGTCGCCGGCCCGGATCTGCCGGCCGCCCAGCTGCACGTCCCCGACGGCCCATCGTCCGATGAAGTTCTGCGTGGGCGTGTCCAGCCACAGCACCTCGTTGAGCGCCTCGCCCACGCTGAGCCTGCCGCCCGAGACGTTCACGGCGAAGCGTTCGTCCGTCAGCAGCAGGCGCAGCGTGTTGCCGATCCAGTTCCCGGTCGGCTGCTGGGCCGCGGCGATCACCGAGATCAGGTCCTGGACGATCTCCTCCTCGGTCAGGCCCGCCGGGTGGGCGAGCATGCGGGACGTGACGTCCGGGCCCGGAGCGGCCCGCTTCTCCTCGACCAGCCGCCTCAGCCGGTCGGCCACCCGGGCGTACGCCGCCACCGGGTCGTCGCCCTCGGCCGCGTCCAGGGAGATGCGCAGGTCGTCCACCAGCCGGTGGGTGTCGGTTCCCGCGGCGGGCATGCCGCACATCTGCACCACGGCCCGCATCGGCAGGGCGTGCGCGTAGCCGGCCATCAGCTCGGCGCTGCCGCTCCCGGCGAACCGGGCGATCAGTTCGTCGGCGATCAGCCGGCAGTTGTGGGCGAGCTCGAACTGGTCGACGCCCTCCAAGGCCTCGGTGATCACTCCGGCCCGCCGGCGGTGCTCGTCGCCCTCGGTGAACAGCACCGAGGGCTGGTACCCGACGAACGGCAGCAGCGGCCAGTCCTCGGGGATCCTCTCCCACTGGTTCCAGCGCCGCGAGTCGCGCGCGAACAGCTCGTCGTGGTTGGTCACGTAGGTGAGCTCGGAGTACCCGAGCACCAGCCAGGCGGGGATGCCGCCCTCCAGCAGCACCGGCGCGACGGCGCCGTGTTCCCGGCGCAGGGCGCGGTACAGCTGTGACGGCGACTGCTGGTACTCCAGTCCCGCCAGGCGGACGGCTCCCCGGTGGGCCGGGCACCCGGGCGGCGCGTCGTGCGGGAGCGGGTGTCCGGTTGCGGTCACGGTGTCGCCTCCTGGGCCATGGCCATGTCGTAGAGGTGGTCCACGAGGGTGATCAGCACGTCCTTGGCCGACTGGCGGTCCCTCGCGTCGCACTCGACCATCGGCACGCGTGCCGGGAGGGCGAGCGCCTGGCGGATCTCGTCCAGGGAGTACCGGTCCTCGTCCTGCTCGAACCGGTTGACCGCCACCACGAACGGGGTCCGGTGGTGCTCGAGCCTGTCGATCGCGTACCAGCAGTCGTCCACCCGCCGGGTGTCCACCAGGACCACCGCGCCCAGCGTCCCCGCGAAGAGCCGGTCCCACAGGAACCAGAAGCGCTCCTGGCCGGGCGCGCCGAACAGGTACAGCACCATGCGGTCGTTGAGGCTGATCCGCCCGAAGTCGAAGGCGACCGTGGTCGTGTTCTTCCGCGAGGCCGGATCGGTCTCGTCGATGCCGACGCCGGCCTGGGTCATCACCTCCTCGGTGTTCAGCGGCCGGATCTCGCTGACCGAGCGGACCAGGGTCGTCTTGCCGACGCCGAAGCCGCCCACGACGACGATCTTCAGTCCGGTCTCCGCCCGGTCCGTCAGCGGCAGGCGCCGGGTGGGCAACTCAGATGTTGCGGAGCCCATGAAGCACTTCCTTGAGCAGTTGCGAATCGGGCAGGCCGGCGACGGACGGCGCCGCCCGCGGGTGGCGGGCCGTGACGCGGCCCGCGTCCAGCAGGTCGGAGAGCAGGATGCGCACCACCGTGATCGGCAGGCGCAGCTCGGCGGCGACCTCGACCACGGCGGTGGGGTGACGGCACAGTTCCAGGATCCGGGCGTGCTCCGACTGCATGCCCGCCGTCGGCTCGCACTCGCTGACGAGCAGGGTGACGAGGTCGAGGGGTTCGCCGGCCCGGTGGCGTCCCCCGGTCACGGTGTAGAGCCGGTCGGGGTCGCCCGTGTCCACGGGCTTGCGCCTCACGACGTGCCGTCCCCGGCGGGATCCCGTGGCTCGGCCCGCAGGTACTCGCCGATCTGCTCGACCAGTTCCGTCATCTGGTGGCCCACCACGCCCGGGTCCGCCTCCTCGTCGGCGAGGACCGCCAGGTGCGCGCCCTCGCCGGCCTCCACGACGAACAGCAGGCCGCCGTGGAACTCGGTCATCGAGTGCCGCACGCCGCCGGTGCCGTCCCCGAACTCCACCGAGGCTCCCTGGGCGAGTGCCTGGATGCCGGAGCAGATGGCGGCGAGCTGGTCGGCCTGGTCGAAGGAGAGGTTCTCGCTCCAGCACAGCTTCAGTCCGTCCCGGGACAGGACCAGTGCGTGCCGGGTGCCGGAGGTGCGCTCCAGCAGGTTCTGCAGGAGCCAGCTGAGGCTGTTGTCGGTGGTCTGCATGCGGGGTGTCGGGGCGGTGGTGCCGGGTGGGCCGGTCCACCGCCCCGGTCCTCCAATCTCACGGGGTCGGCACAGGACGGCGCCGCCGTCCTGCGGGCGGGGGGAAGGGTGTCGCGCTACGGGGCGACGGGGGGCTCGGGGTCGGCCGGGCCGGGGCCGGCGGTCTCGCCGCCGG
>NZ_LWCC02000005.1:3521735-3556529 GCF_001642695.1 Streptomyces chilikensis | reverse complement strand
GGCCCGGCGGGCGTTCCCGTCGTCGCCCGCGGACGCGGGCGGGCCCCCGGCGGCCGCGCGGCGTCAGGGGCGTGCTCCCGGCGCGCCGGCCCCGGACCCTCGCACCGTGTGCACCCGGGGCCGGGGCCGGTGCGACGAGGGTGCGCGCATGGCGTCTCCTGTGCGGGCGGCCGGGGCGCCCGCGGACGCGGGAGGGAGGATCTCTCCGGCGGCCGCGCGGCGTCAGGGCCGGGTGACCGAGGCCAGGGGCAGCATGTCCACCGGGTCGTAGCGGACGGCGGCGCCCGGCCGGGGGGCGTGGATGACCTGGCCGCCGCCGGCGTAGATGGCGACGTGGCTGGCGTCGGACCGGTACGTCACCAGATCCCCCGGCCGCGCCTGGGACAGCGGCACCTGACGCCCCGCCGCCCGCTGCGCCTGCGAGGTGCGCGGCAGGGAGACCCCGGCCTGGCTCCAGGCCCACTGCGTGAGCCCGCTGCAGTCGAAGGCGTGCGGCCCGTTGGCGCCCCAGATGTACGGCCGCCCCAGCGCGGACCGCGCCGCGGCCAGCGCGGCGGCCGCGCGCCCGGAGGCCACCGCGTCGCCGCCGGGCGGCGGCAGGTCGCGTCCGGACCGGGTGGCCCGCTCCCACTCGGCGCGCTCGTCCTCCGGCAGCGCGTTCAGCAGCTTCCGCGCCCGGGCCAGCTTCCGCTCCACCGTCCGCCGGTGGGTCGCCACGTCCTCGCGGGCGCGTTCGAGCTCGGCGAGGTCCGCCACCGCCTCCTCGCGGTGCTGGCCGAGTTCGCGCAGCGCTCCGCGCAGACGGCCCAGTTCACCGGCCTGGCGGGAGCCGATCCGGTCCAGCACCGACGCCTTGTCGAGGTAGTCCTCGGGGTCGGAGGAGAGCAGCAGGGCCAGCGACGGGTCCATGCCGCCGGAACGGTACTCCGCCCCGGCCAGCGAACCGAGCCGCTCGCGCAGGCCGTTGACCCTCTCCTGCTGCCGGGCCATCCGGTCCTGGGCCGCGTCGATCTCCTCGCGGAGCCGGCCGGCGCGTTCGTCGGCCCGGTTGAAGGCCTCGACGGCCTGTTCGGCCTCGGTGTACAGCCGGTCCAGTTCGGACCGGGTGTTCCCGGGCCCGTCCGGCTCCCCGGGCGCGGCGGCCGCGCCCGGGGCGACCCCGAGGGCCGCGGCGGCGACCGAGAGCACCGCGGCGGTGAGTCCGGCGGCGCCGGGCGCGGAGGGCGCGCGGCCGGCGGGTACGGGGCGGCGCGGTGCGAGGCGGCGCGGTGCGAGCCGGCGATGACAACCCACGGGAAACCGCACTCCCTTCGGAGCTGGCGAACCAGACGGACCTGACGGGACCGTCACGCACGGTGCCGGACCCGCTCCCCACGGTGCCGGGGGAAACGCGCCAGACAGTAGCCCCGTCTCCGGGTCTCCTCCAAAGACCCCCGGGTGCGAACATGCCCGCGCCCCGCCTCTGACGCAGGTCATCGGCGGGGCGCGGGGTCAGTTCGGGTCGCCCGGTTTCATCCGACCGGGTGAAGGCCGGCGGGTTTCGGGCGGCGGATCCGGGTCGGCGGGACGCTCAGACCCGGACGCCGAACTGGAACGGCATGTTGTTGATCGACTCGTAGCGCACGTTGGTGCCGGTGCGCGGCGCGTGCAGCACCTGGCCGTTGCCGGCGTAGAGGCCGACGTGGTGCAGGTCGCTGTAGAAGATGACCAGGTCGCCGACCTTGAGTTCGCTCATCCCGATGCGCGTGCCGTAGCTGGCCTGCTGCTGGGAGGTGCGCGGCAGGCCGACACCGGCCTGGGCGTAGGCCCACGAGGTGAGGCCGGAGCAGTCGAAGGAGCCGGGACCGGTGGCGCCGTACACGTACGGCGTGCCGATCTTGGTCTGGGCGGCGGCGAAGGCGGCCGAGGCGCGGCCCGAGGCGGCGGCCCCGCCGCTTCCGGCGAGCGACGCCGACTCCTGGGCGGCCTTCGTCTCCTCCTGGGCCATCTCGGCACGCTCGGCGGCGGTCAGGGTGTTGAGCAGCTTCTGGGCCTCGGCCAGCTTGGCCTTGACCTCCTTCTGCCGCTTGCCCAGCTCCTCGGTGGTCTCGCTGAGGTCCTCCATCTTGGTGGTGGCCTCTTGGCGCTGCTGGGCGAGCTCGCGCTGCTTGTCCTGGATCTCGGCCAGGGCCTCGACCTGCTGGTTGCTCAGCTGGTCGAGGGTGGAGGCCTTGTCGAGGTAGTCGTCCGGGTCGGCGGAGAGGAAGAGCTGCATCGAGGAGTCGATGGTGCCGCTGCGGTACTGGGCGGCGGCGGCCAGGCCGATCGCGTCGCGGAGCTCGTTGAGCTCCTCCTGCCCCCGGGCGACGTTGTCCTGGAGGGAGTCGATCTCCTTCTCGAGCTTCTTCTGCTTCTCCTTGGCCCCGTTGTACTTCTCGGTGGCCTGCTCCGCCTCTTCGTGGAGCTTGTCGACCTTCTCCTTGACCTCGCCCTTGCTGGGCTTGGCGGGCGCGGCCTGGGCGGAGTTGCCGCCGAGGACGACGGCGGCGGCCGCGGCGGTGGTCAGCACGGTGACGCGTGCGCGGCTCGGCTGCTTGGGTCGACGGTGGGACGCCACGTGGGCGGTCTCCTTCTGCCATCAGCCGCCTGCCGGAGAGCACACCTGGCGGGCGGTGAGCCTTCGCCGTCACTCCCTCTGAGCGATCACCCGAGCGAAGGTTCGATGGCCTGACCCTAGTGACCCTCCTGTGATCAGTTCAAATCCTCGGGTGAAAAATCTCGCCCCCGCCTGCAAACTTTGCGCGCAACTCACCTGCGGTGACGTCCGGATGACTTTGCGTCGCGGCCGGAAACGGTCAACCCGCCCATAGGGGCGGTGAAGTGGCAGAAGGGACGCGGTGACGCTCAGCCGCGGCTGAAGCGCTTGAGGAGCACCGCGGAGGCGACCGGGCGGGCGCCCGCGCGGGCCACCCCGTCGGCGACCTCGCGGTCGGTGGAGGCCACCACGACCGGCCGGCCGGAGGGTTCGGCCCGCACCAGCTGGCGGATCAGCTCGTCGGCGGTGACCCCCGCCTTGGAGAACAGCACCCGCACCCCGCGCGGCGGCGCCAGCAGCACGGGGGCGGCCAGTTCGGCGCCGTCGAAGACGCAGGTGACCTCGCAGCCGGTCTGCGCGGCCAGGGCGGAGAGCTGGCCCAGCAGCCGCAGCCGCTGCTGCTCCAGCGGCATCTGCGGATAGCCGGTCTTGGTGACGTTGTAGCCGTCGACCACCAGATGGGCCTGGGGCAGCGCCAGCAGCTGGTCCAGGATGGCCGGGTCGTCCTCGGAGAGCGCCCGGGCGGCGATGTCCTTGGGCGTCATCCGGCCCGGCTCGACCGCGTCGACGGTCTCGGCGGGCCACACCGACACCGGGGGCAGGGCCAGTTCGCGGCGCAGCCCCTGGGCCGCCTCCAGCACGGTGTCCAGCAGCAGCCGGGCCCGCATGTCCTCGATGCTGCGGCCCTCCCGGACCGCCTTGCGGCCGGCCTCCAGGGCCGCCTCGGTCTCGGCGAGCCGGGCCTTGAGCCGCCGGCTCTCGCTCTCCGCCGCGGACACCTGGGCCTGCGCGTGCGCCTTGACCTCGTCGAGCTCGCCGCGGAGTTTGCGCTGCGCGGCCTCTCCGCGCCTGACGTCGCTGAGCGCCGAACGCAGCTTGCGGTGCAGCGACTCGGCCTCCTTGCGCGCGGCCTCCAGCTCGGCGCGCAGCCGTTCGGTCTCGGTGCGGACCTGGTCGCGGGCGGCGGCCGCCTCGGCGCGCAGCCGCTCCAGTTCGGCCCGGGTCTCCTCGTCGGCCCGTTCCGCCTCGGCGCGCTGCGCCTCCTCGCCGGCGGCGGTCACCAGCTTGACCCAGCCGGGCGGGCGCAGCACGTACGCGGCCGCCGCCACGTCCAGCGGGTCCGCGGCCGGCGGCGGGGCGCCGGTGTCCAGGGCCGCCGCCAGTTCCGGCTGGGCCTCGCGGAACTTCTCCCCGACGCGCTGCCGGAACTGGGCCTCGGCCTCCAGGGCGGCGGCCATCGCGTTGCCCGCGAACTTGGCGCGTCTGCTGGGCGTGAAGCGGGCGTACTGGCGGAGCTGGGCGGGGAGTTCCGAGACGGTCAGCGAGCCGAACGCGTCCGCGGCGATCTGCACGACCCGGCGGCGCACGCCGTCGGGCAGGGGACGGTCGAGCGCCTCGGCGGCGCCGTCGTCCGGCCTACCGCCTCCGTCACCGGCCATCCGTCATCCCTCGCCTGTCGTTCCGTCTTCCGAAGCCGCCCGGCGCTCAGGCCGGTCCGTCAGGAGCCGGCACCGGGCCGGTCCACCAGTTCCACCTTGTCCACCGCGTTGCACCAGCGGCAGCGGACCGACTCGATGGTCTCACTGACCACCTCGCGTTCCTCCACCGTGGGCTCGCCCGCCAGGTCGAGGTGGACGTACTCGACCACCTTGGAGGAGCGGGTGACGTCGAAGCGGGTGAGGTTGCCGCAGAGCGTGCACCGCCAGCGGGTCTTCTCGGTGGGGAGGGGAACCGTCATCGCGGGCTTCACCCTTTCTGTTACTGGTTCCTTCGGCTGCTGCCTGTGCGTCGTAACCCTACGGCCATTCGCCCGCCGGTCGCTCGCCTGTCCACGGCGGCGAGGCGTCACCCTCCGGGCGTGTCCGGTGCGTCACACTTCGTGCATGATCCGCGACTGGAGCACGGCGTTCGCCGCGGCGGTCCGGAGCCGTCCGGCGCCCGTGACCCACGGCCTGACGGCGCTGTGCGTCCTGATCTTCCTGGTCGGTCCCGCCTCCGGCCTCCATCCCGCGTACGGGACGGGCGAGGAGCTCCTGGCGGCGCAGCGCGCCTGCTTCCGGCGCTGGGGGGTGGTGCCGGCCGAGCTGCTGGCCGGCGACCCGGACGCGCTGGTGACCCCGTTCACCGCGCTCTTCGTGCACGGCGGCTGGCTGCACCTGCTGGGCAACATGCTCTTCCTCCAGGTCTTCGGCGTGATGACCGAACAGCGGCTGGGGAGCGCGCGGTTCGCCCTCCTCCACTTCGGCTGCGGCAGCCTCGCGCTCCTCGGGTACGCGCTCGCCAACGCCTCCTCCGGGCAGTCCCTGGTGGGGGCCTCCGGCGCGGTCTCGGCGGTGCTCGGCGCGTTCCTCCACCTCTTCCCCCGGGCACGGGTCACCAGCCTGCTGCCGTTCCTCCTCTTCCTCCCGGTGCGGCTTCCCGCCTGGGTGGTGCTGCCGTTCTGGGCGGCCCTGCAGTGGCTGGGCGCGGAGCGCGCCGGGGACGGGCCGGGGGTGGCCTACCTGGCCCATCTGGTGGGGTTCGGGCTGGGGTTCGCCGCCGCGCGGACGGCCTTCCGGCGGACGACTACAGTGAATCCACCAGCGACGGCCACCCAGGGAGAGAACCAGCCGTGATCACCGCGATCGTGCTCATCAAGACCAGCGTGGACCGGATCCCCGAGATCGCCCAGGACATCGCCGCCCTGGACTCCGTCAGCGAGGTCTTCTCGGTGACCGGCACCTACGACCTGATCGCCATGGTGCGGGTGCGCGAGCACGACGACCTGGCGGAGGTCATCCCCGGGAGGATCAGCAAGATCCCCGGCGTGCTGGGCACCGACACCCACGTCGCGTTCCGCACCTACTCGCAGCACGACCTGGAGGCCGCGTTCGCCATCGGCCTCGACTCCTGACCGGAGGCGACCGGGCCGGCGGCGGGGGCGGCCGCCGATGAAGGAATCCTCATCCTCGTCCCGTCCGGGCGCACGGGCCCGCCGGACAGGATCAACCCGTGCAGCTTTCGCACCGCATCGCCGCCCCGGCCGCGGTCGTCGCCGTGACCCTGGGCATCGCGGCGACCGGCTACGCCCTGGCCGACCGGCCCGGCGCCCCACGTGAGGCGCCCGCCGGACTGGAGCTGGAGGGGACCCCGTCCCCCGCTCCGACGCCCTCGTCTCCGGCCCCGGCCCCGAGGTGACCGAGGCGGGGCGGGCCCGTACCCGGGAGGCCGGTGGGGCGGCTGCCCGCCCCCTGCCTCACCCCGTGCCGGCCCGGTGCCCGCGGAAACGCCCCTCGGGGTGCCCGGCGCGACGGTCCCCCGGGATCGGCGGCGGGGCGGCGGGAGCGGTATGTGCCACCGGGCGCGCCCGCACGGCCCGGCCTCGGGGTGCGGGCGCGGTCACGCCACCTCGGCGACCAGGTCCACCAGCGCGTCCAGCAGGCGGTCGACGTGTTCCACCGGCGTGCCCACGCCGAAGCTCGCGCGGACCGCGTTCAGCGGGGACGCGTCCGGCTCCCCGCACTCCGCGGCGGCGTCCGGCCGGCCGCCGAGGAGGTGGCGCACCAGCGGGTGGGCGCAGAACAGCCCGGCCCGCACGCCGATCCCGTAGGACGAGGCCAGCCGGTCCGCCAGTGCGGCGCTGTCCCAGCCGTCCACCACGAAGGACACCACGCCCACCCGGGGCGCGTCGTCGCCGAACAGCGACAGCACCCGCACCCCGGGCAGGACGGCCAGCCCTTCCCGGAGCCGGGCGAGCAGCGCCTCCTCACGGCCGGCCAGCAGGTCCGGGCCGGCCTCGGTGAGCACCCGGCAGGCGGAGGCCAGGGCGTGCACGCCCACCACGTTGGGCGATCCGGCCTCGTGCCGGGCGGGCCCGGAGTGCCACTCGACGTCCAGGCCGCCGTCCTCCCGCCGGGCGACCCGGCGGCTGGCCCCGCCGCCCGCCAGGTAGGGCTCGGCGGCGTCCAGCCAGTCGGCCCGGCCGGCCAGCACCCCGGCGCCGAAGGGGGCGTACAGCTTGTGCCCGGAGAGGGCCACCCAGTCCACGCCGAGTTCCCGCACCGACACCGGCCGGTGCGGCGCGAGCTGGGCGGCGTCCAGCACGATCCGCGCCCCGTGCGCGTGCGCGACGGCGGCGAGTTCGCGCACCGGCCACAGCTCGCCGGTGACGTTGGACGCGCCGGTGACGCAGACCAGCGCGGGCCGTCCGTCGTCGTCCGCGGCGAGCGCCCGCTCCAGCGCGGCGACGGCCGCGGAGGGACCGTCCGGCGCGTCCAGCAGGGTGGGCCCGGCGCCCCGCCAGGGCAGCAGCGCCGCGTGGTGCTCGGTCTCGAAGACGTAGACCCGGCAGTCCTCGGGGAGGGCGGAGGCCAGCAGGTTGAGGGAGTCGGTGGTGGCCCGGGTGAAGACGACCTGGTCGTCCTCGCGGCAGTCGAGGAACCGGGCGACCGTCTCCCGGGCGTCCTCGTACAGCTCGGTGGAGAGCCGGGACAGGTGCCCGGCGCCCCGGTGGACGCTGCCGTAGTACGGCGCGTACTCGGCGACCTCGTCCCAGACCTGGCGCAGCACCGGCGCGCTGGCCGCCTGGTCGAGCGCCGCGTACGGCACCCGCCGGCCGTCGGCCAGCGGCACGGTGACGTCCAGCCCCAGCACCGGCAGCGGCAGCGGCAGCGGCTCGCCGGACCCGGCAGCGGCCGGGCCGTCACCGGCGGGCGTGGTGGAGGCGGTGACGCCGGGCGGCCGGGGCGCCGGTGGACGGCGCCCCGGCCGGCTCGGCGGCGGCACGGGCCGGCGGGCGACGGACGCGGAAAGGGGGTGACGGACGGCTCGAAGGCCTGCTCGGCGGGGCGGAACGGGAGAAGCAGCGTGGAAGGCCGCCCCGGCCGGTCAGGCCCGTCGCATTCGTCGGCTCATGGAAAACTCCTCGGCGACCAGGACCCCTGACGTCGCGAGAGGTCCGCGCTTGCCGTGGACCTTGCTGTCCACGGCCTGGTCCTCACCCGGGGCACCCCGCCACGGACGGAGGGTTGCCGGACAGCCGGCCGGGGCCTGATGGCTGTCACTCATGACCTGCGCGACATCCTGCCACAGTCGCCCCGCGCGCACGTTCCCCGACCCGCCCCGGCGGCTCAGGAGTTGCTGGCCATGACCCACCGCTCCAGGGCACGCCGGGCGGCGCCGGAGTCGAGGGACTCGGCGGCCCTCTCCATGCCGGCCCGGATCTGCCCGGCGAGCGTCCCCCCGCCGGGCTCCAGGGCGACCAGCGCCGCCGCCGAGTTCAGCAGCACGGCGTCCCGGACCGGGCCGGTCTCCCCGGCCAGCAGGCGCCGGGCGACGTCCGCGTTGTAGGACGGGTCGCCGCCGCGCAGGGCGTCCAGCGACGCGTACTCGACGCCCACGTCACGGGGGTCGAAGAGTTCCTCGCGCACCTGCCCGTCCCGCACCACCCAGACCCGGGAGGGTCCGGTGACGGTGAGCTCGTCGAGGCCGTCCTCACCGCGGAAGACCAGGGCGGAGTTGCCCGCCTCGGCGAACACGCCCGCCATGATGGGGGCCATCCGCAGGTCGGCCACACCGATCGCCTGCGCCCTCACCCGGGCCGGGTTGGTCAGCGGGCCGAGGAAGTTGAACGTGGTGCGGATGCCCAGCTGGCTGCGGGCCGGGGCCACGTGGCGCAGCGCCGGGTGGAACTTCACCGCGAAGCAGAAGGTGATGCCCGCCTCGCCCGCCACCTCGGCCACCCGCTGCGGGGTCAGCTCCAGGTTGACGCCCAGCTTCTCCAGCACGTCGGAGGACCCGCTCGCCGAGGAGGCGGCCCGGTTGCCGTGCTTGACCACCTTCACCCCGGTGCCCGCCACCACGATCGCGGACATGGTGGAGATGTTGACCGTCTTCGCGCCGTCGCCGCCGGTGCCGACGATGTCCACGGCGGGACCGGGCACGTCGATCACCCGGGCGTGGGCGTACATCGCCCGCACCAGGCCGGTGATCTCCTCGACCGTCTCCCCCTTGGCCCGCAGCGCGACCACGAAGCCCGCGATCTGGGCGTCGGTCGCCTCGCCCCGCATGATCCGGTCCATCGCCCAGGCGGTGTCGTCGGCGCTCTGGTCGCGGCCCTCCAGCAGGCCGTTGAGGACGGCCGGCCAGGAGCGGCCCGCCGCGTCGTCGCCTCCAGCGGGGGTCACAGCGTTCATCTGCCGCTCCTGACGGTCTCGGTCCGGCGGCCCGCCCGGGGCCGCGGGTTCACGGGTGGCGCCCGGGTGCCCGGGGCGCTTCCCACCCTATCGATCCCGGGGACGGCGAAGAGCCCCGTCCGGGTGCCGGACGGGGCTCCTGCCGTGGCGATCAGTTGATCAGTCGTCGACCGGGGTGATCGGCCCGCTCACCCGGTGCCCGGGGGCACCTGGTGAGCAGGGCGCTCAGTGGTGGCCGTGGCCGGCCTCGATCTCCTTGAACTCCTCGAGCGTGGGCTTCTCGATCTGGTTGCCCTCGCCGTAGTACGCCTGGCTCAGCTTGGCGCGGAGCTTCTCCGACGCCGTCACCTTGCGCTCGACGCCGTTCTCGTCGACCGTCGGGCCGATCTCGGCCGGCTTGTACTGCTCGTGCGCGGTGAGGGTGTGCAGCTGCTCCTGCGAGAGCGGCTCGTGCACCTCGATGAACTCACCGTGCGGCAGGCGCTTGATGATGCCGGACTCGCGCCCGTGCAGCACCTTCTCCCTGTCCCGGCGCTGCAGGCCGAGGCAGATGCGCTTGGTGACGATGAACACCAGCACCGGCACCGCGAACATGCCGATCCGGACGAACCAGGTGATCGCGTTGATCGACAGGTTGAAGTGGGTGGCCCACAGGTCGTTGCCGCCACCGATCAGCAGCACCCAGTACAGCGCGATCCAGGCGGCGCCGAACGCGGTGCGCGTCGGGGCGTTGCGCGGGCGGTCCAGGATGTGGTGCTCGCGCTTGTCGCCGGTGATCCAGGACTCGATGAACGGGTAGACCGCCATCACGGCCAGGACCAGACCGAAGACCATCAGCGGGATGAAGACGCCCAGGACCAGGGTGTGGCCCCAGAGGTTGATCTCCCAGCCCGGCATGATGCGGATCAGGCCCTCGGAGAAGCCCATGTACCAGTCGGGCTGCGCGTTGGTGGACACCTGGTCCGGACGGTACGGGCCGATGTTCCAGATCGGGTTGATCGTGGCGATCGCGGACATGGCCGCGATCACGCCGAACACCAGGAAGAAGAACCCGCCGGCCTTCGCCATGTACACCGGCAGCAGCGGCATGCCGACCACGTTGTTGTTGGTGCGGCCGGGACCCGCGAACTGGGTGTGCTTGTGGTAGAAGACCAGGATCAGGTGCGCCACCATCAGGCCCAGCATGATGCCCGGCAGCAGCAGGATGTGGATCGAGTAGAAGCGGGCGATGATGTCGGTGCCCGGGAACTCGCCTCCGAAGAGGAACATCGACAGGTAGGTGCCGACGACCGGGATGGACAGGATCGCGCCCTGCATGAAGCGGATGCCGGTGCCGGAGAGCAGGTCGTCCGGGAGCGAGTAGCCGGTGAAACCGGTGAACATGCCCAGGACGAGCAGCAGGAAGCCGAACAGCCAGTTGACCTCACGCGGCTTGCGGAACGCGCCGGTGAAGAAGACGCGCATCATGTGGACGAGCATGCCGGCGATGAAGACGACCGCCGCCCAGTGGTGGATCTGCCGGATGAGCAGACCGCCGCGGACCTCGAACGAGATGTTCACGGTCGACTCGAACGCCTGGGACATCAGCTGTCCCTGGAGCGGCACGTACGAGCCGTGGTACTCCACCTCGGCCATCGACGGGTGGAAGAACAGCGTCAGGTACACACCCGTGAGGATGATGATGATGAAGCTGTACATGCACACTTCGCCCAACATGAACGACCAGTGGTCGGGGAAGATCTTGCGCATGTTGGCCTTGGCCAGGGAGTAGATCCCCAGCCGGCCGTCGGCCCAGTCGGCTACGCGCTCGCCGGCCGGGGCCTTCCCACGCGAGCGGGAGGGCTCGTTGCTGGCTGCATTACTCATGATTCTCCGCGCTCCCAGAAGGCCGGACCGACGGGCTCCGCGAAGTCGCCGAGCGCTTCGAGGTACCCCTCGTCGTTCACGCCGATGCGGAGCTGCGGCAGGGCGTGACCGGCAGGACCGAAGATGACTCGGGCGCCGTCGGCGAGGTCGAAGGTGGACTGGTGGCAGGGGCACAGCACGTGGTGCGTCTGCTGCTCGTACAGCGAGATCGGGCAGCCCACGTGGGTGCAGATCTTGGAGTACGCCACGATGCCCTGGTGCGACCACTCGAGCTCGCGCTTGTCCTTGATGTCCTCCGGCTCCAGCCGGACGAGCATCAGGGCGGCCTTGGCGATCTCCTTCTGGAAGTCGTGGTCGTGCTCGTGCAGGCCCTCCGGCATGGCGAAGGTCAGCGAACCCACCGAGATGTCCGACGGACGCAGCGGCTCGTGGGTGTTCATGTTCACGAGCAGCTTGCCCTTGGACCACAGGGTGTGCCGCAGCTTGGTGCCGGGCATCGGGCCGAGCTCGCGCAGCAGCACGACGCCGGAGAGCGGGACCAGGGTCAGCGCGCCCAGCAGCGTGTTGCGCATGAGCTTGCGCCGGCCGAAGCCAATGCCCGACTCGGTGACGCCGTCCTTGAAGTCGGCGAACACCTGCGCGCGGACCTCCGGGGAGGCCTCGATCGGGTGACGCTCGGCGGCGACCTCGACGTCGGACATCAGGGTGCGGGCCCAGTGGACCGCGCCCACGCCGATGGCGAAGAGCGCGACGCCCAGCGTCATGCCCAGCGCGAAGTTCAGCGCGCTGACGTGACCCAGCGGGAAGATGTAGACGATCTTGTCGACCGGCAGCGCCACGAAGGAGGCGATGAAGCCGATGGTCGCCAGCATCGACAGGGTGAAGAGACCGGCGACGATGCGCTCGGAGCGCTTCGCGGCCTTCTCGTCGACGTCCTGGATGCGGTGCTCGTGGGGCGGGAGCCCCGGGTCGGCGAACGGGTTGTCCTTGTCCGCCACCCCCAGCGCACCGTGTGCGTGGGCCTGCTTCTGGGGCAGGTTGTCTTCGGAAATGTCGTGGCTACTCATGACTTCTTGGCCTTTGCGGTCCGAGCGGCGACCCAGATGGCGACGGCGACCAGGGCGCCCAGACCGAACACCCAGCCGAAGAGGCCCTCGGCCACGGGGCCGTAGCCGCCGAGCTTGAAGCCGCCCGGGGTCGGGGAGTCCTCGCCGTTGACCGCGCCGAGGTACGCGATGATGTCGCGCTTCTCCTGCTCCGGCATGACGGTGTCCGGGAAGACGGGCATGGCCTGCGGGCCGGTGAGCATCGCCTGGTAGATGTGCTTGGGGTCGACCTCGGAGAGGTCCGGCGCGTACTTGCCGTGGGTCAGGGCGCCGCCCTCACCGGTGAAGTTGTGGCACTGGGCGCAGTTGGTGCGGTAGAGCTGACCGCCGTTGGCGATGTCGGCGCCCGCGGGGTCGTACTGCTCGGCGGTCGGAGCCGCCGGGCCGGCGCCCAGGGACGCGACGTACGCCGCGAGCTGGTCGATCTCGGCCTGCGTGTAGATGGTCTTCTTGTCGGGAACCTGCTGGCTCGGCTGCTGCGCGGGCATACGGCCGGTGCCGACCTGGAAGTCGACAGCGGCCGCGCCGACGCCGACCAGGGTAGGACCGTCGGAGGTGCCCTGACCGCCGGCGCCGTGGCAGCTGGCACAGCCCACGGTGTAGAGCTTCTTGCCCTCGTCGATGGCGAGGGACTGGGCTGTTTCTTCGGCCTGCGCCTCGCCCGCGGGCGCGAACGCGGCGTACAGCCCCCCAGTGGCCGCCAGCGCGAGGATGAGGACGACGATCGCCGCCAGCGGATGGCGTCGTCGTGTGGAGAGCTTTTTCACGGATTACCCCGGTGTCAGGATCTTCTGCGTCGATGCTTCTGGAATGGGAGCGGCCGCGGCGCGGCCCATCCGACTACTTGATCATGTAGATCGTGGCGAAGAGGCCGATCCAGACGACATCGACGAAGTGCCAGTAGTAGGACACGACGATCGCGGCCGTCGCCTGCTCATGGGTGAACCGCCGGGCCGCGTAGGTGCGGCCCAGGACGAACAGGAAGGCGATGAGGCCGCCTGCCACGTGCAGTCCGTGGAAACCGGTGGTCAGGTAGAACACGGAGCCGTAGGGGTCGGACGAGAGCGTCAGGCCCTCGTGCGCCACCAGGGCCGCGTACTCGTACACCTGACCGCCGACGAAGATCGCACCCATGATGAAGGTGACGATGAACCACGACCGGAGCTTCTTCACGTCACCCTTCTCGGCGGCGAACACGCCGAGCTGGCAGGTGAGGGAGGAGAGCACCAGGATCGTGGTGTTGGCCGCCGAGAACGGGAAGTTCAGCGTGTCGGCCATTTCCGTCCAGTGATCGGTACCCGTAACCGATCGCAGGGTGAAGTACATCGCGAAGAGGGCCGCGAAGAACATCAGCTCGGAACTCAGCCAGATGATGGTTCCGACGCTGGTGAGGTTCGGCCGGTTGACCGACGGGTGCGCGTGCCCGGTTTCTACTGTCGTTGCTGTCGCCACGACCGACATTATGTCGGTCGCTTATCCCGCCCTCACTCCCGGGGGTGCCGTTCGGAGTGTCTGGGCCCGACGGCTGGGCCGTACGGACCGGCCGAGGGGCCCGGCGGGGCCTTCCGGCGCCTCGGCGAACGGCTGTGCCGATCGGTGTCGGAGGGGTGTCGTGAGGAGTAGCATCCGCGGCATCGGTACCTGATGTTCCCTATCTTGCGGAGGCACGGATGCAGGCGACCGCGACGGTGTTGCTCTACAGCGACGACGCCAACACCCGGGAGCAGGTGCGGCTCGCCGCCGGACGCCGGCCGGCCGCCGACGTGCCGCCGGTCGAGTTCGTGGAGTGCGCCACCCCGGAGGCCGTGGTGCGGGAGCTCGAGAAGGGCGGGATCGACGTCTGCGTCCTGGACGGCGAGGCCGTCCCCATGGGCGGGATGGGCGTCTGCCGCCAGATCAAGGACGAGATCTTCCGCTGCCCGCCGGTGCTGCTGCTGATGGCCCGTCCCCAGGACGCGTGGCTGGCCACCTGGAGCCGGGCGGACGCGGCGGTCACCATGCCGGTGGACCCGGTGGAGTTCGCCGGCGCCCTCGCGGGGCTGCTGCGCGGCCGGGCGGCCCTGGCGGGCTGAAGCGCCCTCCGGGAGCACGGGTGAGGGGGGCGGAGCCGGTCGGCTCCGCCCCCCTCACCCGTGCTTCCGGACGTCCCGCCCGGCGCCGTCAGAGCGACTGCGGGGCCAGGCGCGCCCGGTCCGCCGCCGTGGGGGCCTCGGCGTCTCCGGTGAGCGCGGAGCCCGCCCGCCACTTCTCCCAGTCCAGGTTCCAGTCGCCGAAGCCGTTGCCGAAGGGCTCCATCATGTCGCCGGCGGAGTTGACCACCTCGACGACGTCGCCCTCCCTGACGTTCTCGAAGAACCATTCGGCGTTCTCCGTGCTCATGCCGGTGCAGCCGTGGCTGACGTTGTCGACGCCCTGCGAGCCGACCGACCAGGGCGCCGCGTGCACGTACTCGCCGCTCCAGGTCACCCGGGTGGCGAAGTGCACGGGCAGGTCGTACGACTCGGCGCTGCCCTCGGCGATGCCGATGCTGGTGCCGCGCATCCGTACGAAGCGCTCCTTGGCCAGCACCACCTTGACGCCGTTGCGGGTGTCGAAGCCGGGCTTGCCGGTGGTCACCGGGAGGGTCTTGATCGCCTTGCCGTTCTTGTGGACGGTCATCCGGTGGGAGCCCGCGTCGGTGAGGGCCACCACCTTGTCGCCGATGGTGAGCTCCAGCGGCTCGGTGCGGCCGCCCCAGATGCGGTCGCCGACCTTTATCCCCTCCAGGTTGCTGCGCACCCGGACGGTGGCGTGGGCGGGCCAGTACTCCTTGGGCCGGAAGTGGAGCTCCTTGTCGTCCACCCAGTGCCAGGAGCCCGCCACGGCGGGCGTGGACTCCACCCGCAGGGCGCGCTCCACGACGGCCCGCTGGGCGGGGCTGCGCACCGGGCGGTTCAGCTCCGCGGTGACCGGCTGCCCGACGCCGTAGGTGCCCGACTTCGGGCCGAACGTGACGCCCAGGACGTGCCGGGCGGTCGGCTTCCCGGTGGAGAAGTTCAGCACCTTGCGGCCGGGCGCGCCCTTCTCGTCGACGGTGCTCACCCGCACCGTGTACCGGGCGTTGCCGGCCAGTGGGGTGGTGCTGTGCCAGCGGCGGCCGTCGGCGGAGAGCTCGCCGGCCAGGTGGCGGCCCGTCGCGTCGACGGCGGTCACGTCGGTGATCCGTCCGTCGAAGGCTTCGGCGGTGACCTCGAGGGGTTTGTCCGGGTCCGCCTTCCGTCCGTCGCCTATGGGCCCCTTGAGGGCGATCCCGTTGGCGGCCTGGTGGGCCTCCGGGGCGGCGAGGGGCTGTTCGGGGGAGCCGCAGGCGGCGGTGGTGGCCGCGAGGGCGGAGACCAGCAGGACGCCGGCGGCGGTGCGGGGGCGGGTGCGCGCGGTCGTGTGATGGCTCATGGCACCACGCTAGGGAGGGGGCGGCACCCGGGCAGCGCGTGATGGTCCTTCCGGGTGACGGCGCGGTCACCGGGGGCGAACGACGGCGCCCCGGGTCTCCGTGCGGAGACCCGGGGCGCCGGGGTGTTCAGCGAGGTGGTCGCGTCACTGGGTGCGGTTCTCACCGTGGTAGTACTCGAAGACCCAGCCGAAGAGACCGATCAGGATGAACGGGGCCGAGAAGAACATCAGCCACCAGCCGACCGCGACCGACAGGAAGGCGAACGCTCCGCCGAGGCCCAGCAGCAGCGGCTGCCAGCTGTGCGGGGAGAAGAAGCCGAGCTCACCGGCCTCGTCCGCGACGTCGGCCTCCTTGTTGTCCTGCGCCATCGCGTCGACCCGCCGGGCCGTGAAGGCCAGGTAGTAGCCGACCATGATGCACAGGCCGAAGGCCAGGAAGAGCGCCGTGGTACCGGCCGGCTCCTTCGACCACAGGCCGTAGACGATCGCCACGGCCAGGATGAAGACGCTCAGCCAGATGAACATCTTGCCCTGGATCTTCACTTGCCGGCCTCCTTTCCACCAGCAAGAGCAGCGGACTCGACGTCGCGGTTCTCGAGCTCGTCGAGGGCCGCCATGTCGGGGTGGTGCAGGTCGAACGCCGGGGATTCACTGCGGATCCGCGGCAGGGTGAGGAAGTTGTGCCGCGGCGGCGGGCAGGAGGTCGCCCACTCCAGCGAACGGCCGTAGCCCCACGGGTCGTCCACGCCGACCGGCTTGCCGTACTTGGCGGTCTTCCAGACGTTGTAGATGAACGGCAGGAAGGACAGGCCGAGGACGAACGAGCCGATGGTGGACACCGTGTTGAGGGCGGTGAAGCCGTCGGCGGCCAGGTAGTCCGCGTAGCGGCGCGGCATGCCCTCGGCGCCCAGCCAGTGCTGCACCAGGAAGGTGCCGTGGAAGCCGACGAACAGCGTCCAGAAGGTGATCTTGCCCAGACGCTCGTCGAGCATCTTGCCGGTGAACTTCGGCCACCAGAAGTGGAAGCCGGCGAACATCGCGAACACCACGGTGCCGAACACCACGTAGTGGAAGTGCGCCACCACGAAGTAGGAATCGGAGATGTGGAAGTCCAGCGGCGGCGAGGCCAGGATCACGCCGGTGAGGCCGCCGAAGAGGAAGGTGACCAGGAAGCCCACCGACCAGAGCATCGGCGTCTCGAAGGAGAGCGAGCCCTTCCACATGGTGCCGACCCAGTTGAAGAACTTCACACCGGTCGGGACCGCGATCAGGAAGGTCATGAAGGAGAAGAACGGCAGCAGCACACCGCCGGTGACGTACATGTGGTGCGCCCACACCGTCACGGAGAGACCGGCGATCGCGATGGTCGCGCCGACCAGACCCATGTAGCCGAAGATCGGCTTGCGGGAGAAGACCGGGATGATCTCGGAGACGATGCCGAAGAACGGCAGCGCGATGATGTACACCTCGGGGTGGCCGAAGAACCAGAAGAGGTGCTGCCACAGCAGGGCGCCACCGTTGGAGGCGTCGAAGATGTGGGTGCCGAACTTGCGGTCGGCCTCCAGCGCGAAGAGCGCGGCGGCGAGGACCGGGAAGGCGAGCAGGACCAGGACACCGGTCAGCAGCACGTTCCACGTGAAGATCGGCATGCGGAACATGGTCATGCCCGGCGCGCGCATGCAGATGATCGTGGTGATGAAGTTGACCGAGCCGAGGATGGTGCCGAAGCCGGAGAAGGCCAGACCCATGATCCACAGGTCACCGCCGAGACCCGGCGAGTGGATGGCGTCGGACAGCGGGCTGTAGGCGAACCAGCCGAAGTCGGCCGCGCCCTGCGGCGTGAGGAAGCCGCCGACCGCGATCGTCGAGCCGAACAGGTAGAGCCAGTAGGCGAACATGTTCAGCCGCGGGAACGCCACGTCGGGCGCGCCGATCTGCAGCGGCATGATCCAGTTCGCGAAGCCGGCGAAGAGCGGCGTCGCGAACATCAGCAGCATGATCGTGCCGTGCATCGTGAACGCCTGGTTGAACTGCTCGTTCGAGATCAGCTGCGTGCCGGGGCGGGCCAGCTCGGCGCGCATCACCAGCGCCATCACGCCGCCGATGCAGAAGAAGATGAACGAGGTGACCAGGTAGAGCGTGCCGATGGTCTTGTGGTCGGTGGTGGTGAGCCACTTGACCACGAGTTCACCCGGCTTCTTGGCCCGGACCGGGTGCTCGTCCTGGTAGTACGAGCCCGGTGCGGCACCCTGGGATTGGTTGAGGATGCTCACAGTACGTTCGTCTCCCGGTTCTTCTCGTGGCTCGTCTGCGCGATGCCCGCGGGAACGTAACCGGTCTGCCCCTTCTCAGCGAGTTCCTTGAGGTGCTGCTCGTAGCGCTCGGGGGAGACGACCTTCACGTTGAACAGCATGCGAGCGTGGTCGACGCCGCAGAGCTCGGCGCACTTGCCCTTGAAGGTGCCCTCCTTCGAGGGGGTCACCTCGAACGCGTTGGTGTGACCCGGGATCACGTCCTGCTTCATCAGGAACGGAACCGTCCAGAAGGAGTGGATCACGTCGCGCGAGGTCAGCACGAAGCGGACCTTCTGGCCCTTGGGCAGCCAGAGCGTCGGGCCGGGGTCGCCGGTCTGCGGGTTCCGCGTGGCGGGGATGCCGAAGTCGTGGACGCCGCCGGCGTTCTCCGGGAACGCCTTCCGGAACTTCTCCGGGATGGCGTCCAGGTTCTTGTCGGTCTTCGCGTCGCCCGAGACGCCTTCGACGTTCTCGATGTAGTTGAAGCCCCAGCTCCACTGGTAGCCCACGACGTTGATGGTCACGTCGGGCTTGTCCGTCGTCTCGAGGAGCTTGGCCTCGTCACGGGCGGTGAAGTAGAAGAAGACCGAGACGATGATGAGCGGGACGATCGTGTACAGCGCCTCGAGCGGCATGTTGTAGCGGGTCTGCGGAGGAACTTCCACCTTGGTGCGGCTGCGCCGGTGGTAGAAAGAGCTCCACAGGATCAGTCCCCACACGAGCAGGCCGGTGGCCAGCGCGGCCGCCCAGGTTCCCTGCCACAGGAAGAGGATCCGCGGAGCCTCTTCCGTGGTCGGGGTGGGCATGCCGAGGCGAGGGAAGTCCTCGTATGTGCAACCAGTCGCGGTCGCCAGGACCAGGCCCGCAGTCAGTGCCTGCAGCAGCTTCCGCCGCATCGGGCGCCGCGGCGAGCGGTCGGAGCCGTTGGGACTCACGTAGCGCCTTCCCGAGAGTCTCGCCCGCGCTGGTTGGCTGCGGCCTTAACGCTGGTCGGTCGCCGTCCTGCGTCGGGCAGGGGTTTGGATGTTTATGCGGACCAAACCCTACTGGACGCTTTTTGGGGTCGCGCGAGGAGGGTCCCCCAACGCGCCGCCCGACACCCCGAAGGGGTGGCCGCACGGACGGACGCCGTCCGCTTGCGCCCGCGACGGCGCGCCGATTTCACCCGGTTGACGGCCTCTCGCCCGGTCCGGCGGCGCCCGGCGGCGGTGTCGCGGCCTCGCGGAATCGGGGCCGAACGTCCCGGTAGCGTACGGGCGTGCCGTACTTCGACGCCGCCTCCGCGGTCCCCCTCCACCCTGTCGCCCGCCAGGCCCTGCAGGCCTCCCTGGACGAGGGGTGGGCCGATCCGGCCCGCCTCCACCGGGAGGGCCGCCGGGCCCGGCTGCTGCTGGACGCCGCCCGTGAGGCCGCCGCGGAGGCGGTGGGCTGCCGCCCGGACGAACTGGTCTTCACCACCTCCGGCACCCGGGCCGTGCACACCGGCATGGCGGGCGCGCTGGCCGGGCGGCGCCGGGCCGGACAGCACCTGATCGTGTCATCGGTCGAGCACTCGTGCGTCCTGCACGCCGCGGAGCGGCACGAGGCCGACGGCGGCACGGTGACCCGGGTCGGGGTGGACCGGGGCGGCGCGGTGGACGCCGGGGAGTTCGCGGACGGCCTGCGGGCGGACACCGCGCTGGCGTGCCTGCAGTCGGCCAACCACGAGGTGGGCACGGTGCAGCCGGTGGCCGAGGCGGCCGAGGCGTGCCGTTCGGCGGGGGTGCCGCTGCTGGTGGACGCGGCGCAGTCGCTGGCCTGGGGTCCGGTGGACGGGGCCTGGTCGCTGCTGGCGGCGAGCGCGCACAAGTGGGGAGGGCCGGCGGGGATCGGGCTGCTGGCGGTGCGCAAGGGGGTGCGGTTCTCGCCGCCGGGACCGTCGGACGAGCGGGAGTCGGGGCGGGCGCCGGGGTTCGAGAACATCCCCGCGGCGGTGGCCGCGGCCGCCTCGCTGCGGGCGGTGCGGGCGGAGGCCGCGGCGGAGGCGGCGCGGCTGCGGGAGCTCACCGGGCGGATCCGGGCCCGGGTGCCGGAGCTGCTGACGGACGTGGAGGTGGTGGGCGACCCGGAGCGGCGGCTTCCGGGAATCGTCACCTTCTCCTGTCTCTACGTCGACGGCGAGGCGCTGCTGCACGAGCTGGACCGGGCGGGGTTCTCGGTCTCCTCCGGCTCCTCCTGCACCAGCAGCACCCTGATGCCGAGTCACGTGCTGAAGGCGATGGGGGTGCTCAGCGAGGGGAACGTGCGGGTGTCGCTGCCGGCGGGGACGGCGGCGGAGGACGTGGAGGCGTTCCTCGACGCGCTGCCGCGGGTGGTCTCGTCGGTCCGGGCCCAGCTGGGGGCGCCGGCGGCGGACGAGGAGCGCGGCCGGGGCCCCGCGGCCGGGGGCGAGCTGGTGGTCGACACGCTGGGGGGGGCGCCGGCGCCCGCACGGCCGGTGGGGTCGCGTGCGGCGGGCGGGCCCGCGCCCGCCCGTGCCGCCCCCGCGGGTTACGGAAGGGCCAGCATGCGCTCGAGGGCCAGCTTCGCGTACGTCTCCGTCTCGCGGTCGACCTGGATCCGGTTGACCAGCTTGCCGTCCGCCAGGGACTCCAGCGCCCACACCAGGTGCGGCAGGTCGATCCGGTTCATGGTCGAGCAGAAGCACACCGTCCGGTCCAGGAAGACGACCTCCTTGCCCTCCGGGGCGAAACGGTTCGCCAGGCGCCGGACCAGGTTGAGCTCCGTGCCGATGGCCCACTTGGACCCGGCCGGCGCGGCCTCCAGCGTCTTGATGATGTGCTCCGTCGAGCCGACGTGGTCCGCGGCGGCGACCACCTCGTGGCGGCACTCGGGGTGCACCAGCACGTTGACGCCCGGGATCCGCTCCCGCACGTCGTTCACCGACTCCAGGCTGAACCGCCCGTGCACCGAGCAGTGCCCGCGCCACAGGATCATCTTCGCCGCCCGCAGCTCCTCGGCGGTGAGCCCGCCGTTCGGCTTGTGCGGGTTGTAGACGACGCAGTCCTCCAGCGACATGCCCATGTCCCGCACCGCGGTGTTGCGGCCCAGGTGCTGGTCGGGCAGGAAGAGCACCTTCTCGCCCTGCCGGAACGCCCACTCCAGCGCCCTCTTCGCGTTGGAGGAGGTGCAGATCAGACCGCCGTGCCGGCCGGTGAAGGCCTTGATGTCGGCGGAGGAGTTCATGTAGGAGACGGGGACGACCTGTTCGGCCACGCCCGCCTCGGTCAGCACGTCCCAGCACTCGGCGACCTGCTCGGCCGTCGCCATGTCGGCCATGGAGCAGCCGGCGGCGAGGTCGGGCAGGACGACCTTCTGGTCGTCCGAGGTGAGGATGTCGGCCGACTCGGCCATGAAGTGGACGCCGCAGAAGACGATGTACTCGGCCTCCGGGCGGGCCGCGGCGTCGCGGGCGAGCTTGAAGGAGTCGCCGGTGACGTCCGCGAACTGGATGACCTCGTCGCGCTGGTAGTGGTGGCCGAGCACGAAGACCTTGTCCCCGAGCCTCTCCTTGGCCGCGCGGGCGCGCTCCACCAGGTCCGGGTCGGACGGCGACGGCAGGTCGCCGGGGCACTCGACGCCCCGCTCGCTCCGCGGGTCGGCCTCGCGGCCGAGGAGGAGCAACGCGAGCGGCGTCGGCTGGACGTCGAGCTCCTGGGGCTGGGCGGTGGTCACTACACGCACCCTTTCTGTTCTGCGGGTTTCCCCGGACGGGGAGACGGGTCACGCCTTTTCGTCTAAATGACGCTATCTATCATAACCTCTGCCCGTCACTTTGCGGGCGTCCGATAGCGTCGATGTGACGTGAATCCCGGTCGGGCCCGTGCGTCCGGGAGACGCTGTTGCGGGTCGCGGGCGTGTGCGAGCATGAGTGAGGACGAGCGATGGCTGTTCGCCCGGGCCGGGGCGGAATGAATCCGCGGCCGGGCCGGTTGAATCGTCGGCAAGCAGTCTCCGTACAACCCGGGAGAGATGTAGATGTCCGTATCGGACGAGAAGACCACCGTCACCGACGGCATCATCCTGACCGACGCCGCCGCGGCCAAGGTCAAGGCCCTGCTCGACCAGGAAGGCCGTGACGACCTGGCGCTGCGCGTCGCCGTCCAGCCCGGCGGTTGCTCGGGTCTGCGTTACCAGCTGTTCTTCGACGAGCGGTCCCTCGACGGCGACGTGGTCAAGGACTTCGACGGCGTCAAGGTCGTCACCGACCGCATGAGCGCCCCGTACCTGGGCGGCGCCTCGATCGACTTCGTCGACACCATCGAGAAGCAGGGCTTCACGATCGACAACCCGAACGCCACGGGCTCCTGCGCCTGCGGCGACTCGTTCAACTAGGGTCCGCGACACCGGCTCCGCACCGAGGGCGGCGCCCCCCGTACAGGGGGGCGCCGCCCTCGGGCGTTGCCGGGCGTCAGCGCGCCGACGGGCGCGGCCCGCGCTCCTCGGGCACGGGCTTCCCGGCGGAGTCGACCACCGTGCGGCCGCCGAGGGGCTCGTCGAGCTCCACGGTCCGGTGGTGGATCTTGGCGATCATGATGCAGACCCGGTCGGGCCACTTCCGCTCGTCGACGACGACCTCCACCCGGTCCCCGCGCTCCTCGGCCCGCACCGTGAAGTCCGAGCACACGCCGGCCTCGAAGGCCACGGTGAGGCGGCCGTCCTCGGCCCGGTAGCCGGTGACCCGGGCCCGGTCGGTGCCCATCCCGTCGTCCGGTCCGGTCGGGCGGGGGTTGGGCCGCTCGGCCGGCGACTCCTCCGGGGTGACGACGTGGGCCGGGTCCACGGCCGGGTGGGCCACGGTCAGCGCGTCGACGGCGTTCGGGAGCCGGACCTGGAAGAGCCACGACGGCACCAGCGCCCGCGCGCCGTCCACCTGGAACGCCGCGAGGCCGAGCGTGGCGCCCTCGACGGTGGCGGTCCGCCGCTTCACCGGCTCGGGCGCGCACGGGTCGGCCGGCGGCACGGCGCCGGAGGGGCGGCCTCCGTCGTCCTCGGCGTGCGGCACCGCGCTGGCGCAGCCGGGTTCCGGGGCGCGGCCCACGCCGGAGCTCAGCCGGTCGAGGTCCTTCAGCGCCTCCCGGGCCTCCACCAGCGGGTAGGAGTCGCCGCGGACCGGGTCGGCGAGCTGTCCGGCGCCCGAGGTCACCGTGGCGTCGGGGCCCACCCGCAGGGCGGTGGTCCAGCCGTGGGTGGGCAGGCCGCCGATCACCGGGTCGGCGTTCACGGTCCGTTCGGCGCCCAGGGTGCCGCTCGCGTCCACCCGGGCGTCCTCCTGGCCGACGGCCTTCAGCACCGGCGCGGCGGCGGCCCTGGCCCGGGCCTCGTCGACCGGGGTCCCCCCCTCGGGGTGCGGGCGGGTGAGCGTCCAGGAGGCGGGCGCCTTCCGGTCCACCGCCAGCTCCTCCCCCGCCTTCCACACCGTGCCGTCGGCGCGTGGTGCGCCCTCCAGCCCGAGCGACCCGGCGAGCGCGGCCACCCGCCCGGCGGGGACCTCGCCCTCGGGCCGGTACACGGGGGCGGTGTCCGGCGCGTCGGGCAGCGGTCCCGCGGCGCGGAAGGTGAGGCCCTGGGGCACGCCGCCGTGGCCGTCCAGCACCAGGGGTTCCGGGTCCGCCGGACCGGACGCGGAGGCGGTCCGGGCCGCCGGGCCGTCCGTGGAGGAGGCCGCGTAGGCGCCCATGCCCGCCGCGGCCAGGACGGCGGCGGTCACCGCGGCGACGGCGAGCCGGCCGCGCGGCGGGGAGGACCGCCGTCCGGGCGGCGCGGGCTCCTCGCCGGCCGCCTCCGGAGCCGGCCCGTCGCCCGGTCCCGCGGCGCCGCCCGCTTCCGTGCCCGCTTCCGTGCCTGCTTCCGTGCCTGCTCCGGGGGCGGGGTCCCGTCGGCCCGCGGTCCCGCCGTGGTGGTCCGCCCCGGTGGTCGTCCCGTCGTCCGGGCCGCCGGCCGGCTGAGCGTCGTCCTTCACCTCTTCGCTCCTTCTCCTCACAGGCCCTCCGGGGCCGCATCCCTCATCAGGAGTCGCCGGTGTGACGTGCGCGGGGAGCATCCGGTTCCCCCGGAAGCGGTGCTCGGGGCGATCCGCGCGCCCGGGCCGCCTACCATCGGTAGGTCAGCAAGCCGTCGTCCAGGAGAGACCCCCCGTGCGCATCGCAGTCACCGGCTCCATCGCCACCGACCACCTCATGACCTTCCCCGGCCGGTTCGCCGACCAGCTCGTCGCGGACCAGCTGCACACGGTCTCGCTCTCCTTCCTGGTCGACCAGCTCGACGTCCGCCGCGGCGGCGTCGGCGCCAACATCGCCTTCGGGATGGGCCAGCTCGGCACCGCCCCGGTCCTGGTCGGCGCGGCCGGCTCCGACTTCGACGAGTACCGCGCCTGGCTCGACCGGCACGGCGTGGACACCGCCTCCGTGCGCATCTCCGAGACGCTGCACACCGCCCGGTTCGTCTGCACCACGGACGCCGACCACAACCAGATCGGCTCCTTCTACACGGGCGCGATGAGCGAGGCCCGCCTGATCGAGCTGAAGACCGTCGCCGACCGGGTGGGCGGGCTGGACCTGGTCCTGATCGGCGCCGACGACCCCGAGGCGATGCTCCGCCACACCGAGGAGTGCCGCTCCCGCGGCATCCCGTTCGCCGCGGACTTCTCGCAGCAGATCGCGCGGATGAACGGCGAGGAGATCCGCATCCTGCTCGACGGCGCCACCTACCTCTTCTCCAACGAGTACGAGAAGGGGCTCATCGAGTCCAAGACCGGCTGGTCCGACGAGGAGATCCTGGCCAAGGTCGGCCACCGGGTCACCACGCTCGGCTCGCGCGGCGTGCGCGTCGAGCGCCACGGGGAGACCCCGATCGAGGTCGGCGTCCCCCGGGAGAACCGCAAGGCCGACCCGACCGGTGTCGGCGACGCCTTCCGGGCCGGCTTCCTGTCCGGTCTGGCCTGGGGCGCCTCGCTGGAGCGCGCCGCGCAGGTCGGCTGCATGCTGGCGACGCTGGTGATCGAGACGGTGGGCACCCAGGAGTACCAGCTCCACCGGGCGCACTTCATGGAGCGTTTCGCCGAGGCCTACGGCGAGGAGGCCGCCGCCGAGGTCCGCAAGCACCTCGGCTGACGCCACCGCCCGGAAGGGCGGCGGGAACGGGGAAGGCCCCCGGCACCGATGTCGGTGCCGGGGGCCTTCGCGTGCGTCAGGCCCGGGCGGGCTCGGGCTCCGCGGTGGGGGTGGGGGTGTCGTCCCCGTCCCCGCCCTCGGAGGACTTCGCCCGCCGCTTCGCCGCGCGCCTGGCGGCGCGGCGCTCCTTGCGGAGCTCCAGCATCGCGTAGAGCGTCGGGACCAGCAGCAGCGTCAGCAGCGTCGAGGTGATCAGACCGCCGATCACCACCACCGCCAGCGGCTGGGCGATGAAGCCGCCGTGGCCGGTGATGCCCAGCGCCATCGGGATCAGCGCGAAGATGGTCGCCAGCGCGGTCATCAGGATGGGCCGCAGACGGTGCCGGCCGCCCTCGATCACCGCGTCGACGATGCCGTAGCCCTGATCGCGGTACTGGTTGATCAGGTCGATCAGCACGATCGCGTTGGTGACCACGATGCCGATCAGCATCAGCATGCCGATCATCGCCGGGACGCCCATCGGGATGCCCGTGGCGATCAGCAGGCCGAGCGCGCCGGTCGCCGCGAACGGGATGGACACCAGCAGGATCAGCGGCTGGGCGAGCGACCGGAAGGTGCCGACCAGGAGCATGAACACGATGGCGATCGCGGCGAGCATGGCCAGGAAGAGGTTGGCGAAGGCGTCGTCCTGCTGCTCGGTGACACCGGCGATCTCGGCCGTGGCGCCCTCGGGCAGGTCCAGCTTGTCGATGGCCGTGAAGAGCTCCGCGCTGACCGCGCCGGTGTTGTCGCCGGTCGGACGGGCGGTGACGTTGACCGAGCGCTGGCCGTCGATGCGGGTCAGCGAGACCGGGCCGTCGACCAGTTCGACGTCGGCGACCTGGGACAGCTTGACCGGGCCGAGCCGCAGGTTCTTCAGCTCGGCGACGGTGTCGGCGGGCTTGGCGGACCGGATGACGATGTCGCGCTCGGCGTTGTCCAGAGTGGCCTTGCCGACCGTGGTGCCGCGGACCGACTGGGCGACGACCGCGCCGAGGGTCTGGTCGTCGAACCCGGCCGCGGCGGCCTTCTCGTTGGCGCGGACCTGGATGCGCGGGACGGACTGCGCGAGGTCGCTGGTGACGTCGGTGACGTCGTCGAGGCCCTCGACCGCCTTGGTCACGTCGGCGGTGGCGTCGGCGAGCACCTCGGGGTCGGCGGCCTTGACGACCACCGCGAGGTCCGTGCCGCCGAAGCCGCCGGACGTGTCGATCCTGGTGTCGCCGACGCCGTCGAGGCCGGCGAGCCCCTTCTCGATGTCCTTCTGGACGCCGTCGTACGAGGCGCCCTCCTCCAGCATGACCTGGAACGAGGCCTGGTTGCTGCCGGTGCCTCCGCCGAAGGCCGCCATCCAGCCGGAGCTGCCGACGGTGACCTGCTGGTCCTTGACGCCGTCGATGCCCTCGATCAGCTTCTCGACCCTGGTCGCGGCCTCGTCGGTGGCGGCCAGGCTGGTGCCGGGCTCCAGTTCCTGGCTGACGGCGATGACGTTCTGGTCGCCCTGGTCCAGGAAGTTGGTCTTGAGCAGCGGCGTCATGCCGAGGGTGCCGACGAGCACCACGACGGCGATCAGCACGCTGGTGAGGCGGCGGCGCGTGGCGAACCTCAGGACGGGCACGTACAGGCGCTGCAGCTTGCTGCGGCGCTCGGCCTCCTCGGCCTTGCGGCGGGCCTCCTCGGCGTCCGCGGGGGTGTGCTTGGGGGCGCGCAGGAACCAGTAGGACAGGACCGGGACGACGGTCAGCGACACCAGCAGCGAGGCCAGCATGGCGATCGTGACGGTGAGGCTGAAGTCGCTGAACAGCTCGCCCACCATGCCGCCGACCAGGCCGATCGGCAGGAAGACCGCGACGGTGGTCAGGGTGGAGGAGGTGATCGCGCCGGCCACCTCGCGGACGGCCTTGAGGATGGCCTCCTTGCGCTCGGTGCCGTAGCCGAGGTGCCGCTTGATGTTCTCCAGCACCACGATCGAGTCGTCGACCACGCGCCCGATGGCGATGGTCAGGCCGCCGAGCGTGAGCATGTTGAGCGAGGTGTCGCGGGTCCACAGCACGATCAGGGTGAGGACCACCGAGAGCGGGATGGAGACCGCGGTGACCAGCGTGGAGCGGATCGAGGTCAGGAAGACCAGGATCACCACGACGGCGAAGGCGAGACCCAGCGCCCCCTCGGTGGTGAGGCCGGAGATCGCGTCGGCGACGGCCGGGCCCTGGTCGGTGACGACGGTGACCACGGCGCCCTGACCGACGGCGGCGCGCAGCTCGGGGAGCTTGTCCTGGACGGCCTCGGAGATGGTGACGGCGCTGCCGTCGCGGTCCATGGTGACGACGACGGAGAGGCTGGGCTCGCCGTTGGTCCGGGTGATGGAGGTGGCCGCGGCCGGCTTCTCGGCGACCTTGGCGACGGACGAGAGCTTGACCGCCTTGCCGCCGCCCTCACCGGCGACGCGCAGGTCCTTGATCTGGTCGAGCGAGGTGTAGCCGCCGCCGACCTGGACGGTGCGGCTGGTGCCGTCCTCGTCGAAGGCGCCCGCCGGCACCGTGGCGCCGCCCGCCTGGAGCGCCTGCGTCAGCGAGGCGGCGGTCAGCCCGGCGCGCGCCAGCTTGGCGTCGTCCGGGGTGACGGTGACCTGCATCTCGCGCACGCCGTTGACCGCGGCCTGGCCGACGCCGTCGATCTTCTCCAGCTCGGGGACGACCGCGGTGTCGAGGCGGTCGGCCAGCGCCTGCTGGTCCATGTCGGCGGTGACGGAGAGGACGACGGCCGGGATGTCGTCGGACGAGCCGGCGATCACCTGCGGGTCGACGCCCTCGGGGAGCAGGTTCCGCGACCGGTTGATCGCCTGCTGGATGTCGGCGACCAGCTGCTTGGTGTCCGGGCCGTAGTCGAAGGAGGCCATGATCACGGCGTTGCCCTCGCTCGCCGTGGAGGTCAGGCTCTCCACCCCGTCGACGGCCTTGATGCCGTTCTCCAGGGGCTCGACGACCTGCTTCTCCACCACGTCCGGCGACGCGCCCTGGTACGGCGCGATCACCGAGACCATGGGCAGTTCGATGGAGGGGAGCAGCTGCTGCTTGAGCTGCGGGATCGCGATGACTCCGAAGACCAGCGCGATGAGCGACATCAGACCTATCAGGGCCCGCTGCGCGAGGCTGAATTTTGACAGCCAGGACATAAGGGTCAGGGTCTCTCTACGAGGCGAGGGCACGGTGCGCGGAAGGCGCCGGCCGGGGGCGGGACCGCCGCCGCCTCCATCCTCACCCACGCCTCGGGGGGACCCGGTAACCCCCTGGTCCTATTTGGTGAGCATCACATCCTCCTCCGGTCGGACATACGGACGGGAGGAGGATGAGACGAAAGGACCGCCCGCCTACTGGGCGGGCCCCTCCTCGGCGGACCCCTCCCCGGCGGACTCCCCGGACCGCCCGGGCCCATCGGACCCTTCGGCAACTCCGGAATCTCCGGACTCTTCGGACTTCACGGATTCTCCGGTCGTTTCGGGCAGTTCGGCGGCGAGCGCGGCGGCGGCCCGCACCATCGGGAGCGCCAGCAGCGCGCCCACACCCTCGCCGACGGCCACGCCGTGGTCGAGCAGCGGCTCCAGGGCCATCCGGTCGAGCGCCTTGGCCTGGGCGGGCTCGCCGCTGCGGTGGCCCGCCAGCCACCAGTCGGGGCCGCGGAAGGCGATCCGCTGGGCGACCAGGGCGGCGGCGGCCGCCACCACGCCGTCCAGGATCACCGGGGTGCGGCGGGCCGCGCACTGGAGCAGGAAACCGGTCATGGCGGCGACGTCCGCGCCGCCCACGGCGGCCAGCAGCTTCAGCTGGTCGCCGAGGACCGGACGGGCCCGGCGCAGCGCGTCACGGATCGCGGCGCACTTGCGCATCCAGGCCAGGTCGTCGATGCCGGCCCCGCCGCGGCCGGTGACCACCGAGGCGTCGGTGCCGCAGAGGGCGGCGACCAGGACGGCGGCCGCGGTGGTGCCGCCGACGCTGACGTCGCCCAGGACGACCAGGTCGGTGCCGGCGTCGGCCTCCTCGTCGGCGAGGGCGACCCCCGCGGCGAAGGCGGCCCCGGCCTCCTCGGCGGTGAGCGCGTCCTCGACGTCGATCCGTCCGCTGCCCCGGCGCACCCGGTGGCCGGTCACCTCGGCGGGCAGTTCCCCGGGGTCGCAGTCCAGGGCCATGTCCACGACCCGCACCGGGACGTCCTGACGGCGGGCCAGCACGGCGACCGGACTCAGGCCCTCCAGGACGTCCCGCACCAGCCGGACGGCGGTGCCGGCCGGGCGGCCGGAGACGCCGAGCGCGGCCACCCCGTGGTCGGCGGCGAACAGCAGGACCTTGGGCCGCTCCACGGGGCGCACCGGCACGGCGTGCTGGGCGGCGGCGAGCCACTCCCCCAGGTCGTCCAGACGTCCCAGCGCCCCGGCCGGAACGGCCAGCCGCTCCCGGCGCGCCTCGGCGTCACGGCGCACGCTGCCGTGGGGGCGCTGGATCCGGTCGGTGAAGTCGTCGAGATTAAGCGAGCTCATTGGCGGAACAGTACCGGCCCGTCGGAGCCGCGTCGTTGCACGCGGGAGCGGGACGGCCTACCTTCCGGTTTGCCCTCTTTCGTTCCGGGGGATCCCCCGTGTTGTTCCCGAGGTGAGGAGCCGCCGTGGCCGAGGTCGTCGTGCCGGAACCGCAGGACCCGGTCGCGCCGGGGCCGCCGGTGACGCCGGGTCAGGTGCCCGGCGGCCGGCCGCCGGGCAGGCTGGAGCGGCTGCGGCACCTCGCCGCCGCCCGGGCGGTGCTGGCGGTGGCGCCGGAGCCGGAGAGCTGGCTGGACGTCGGGTGCGGCCGCGGGTACTTCTGCGCGGCGGCGAGACGGTACTTCCCGTACACGGCCTTCGACGGACTCGACGCCACCCCGCTGGTGGAGGCGGCGCGGGAGGCCGGGCGGATCGAGGAGGCCCACCGGGGACTGCCGGAGGACCCGGTGACCTCCCTCCGCCTGACGGGCCGTTACGACGTGATCAGTCTCCTCGGGGTCCGTCCCCGCCCCGGCCGGCTCCGCGCGATCCGCCCCATACTGCGCGACGGCGGCCACCTCCTGGTCGACGCCCGCCCCGACTCCCCCGCCGCGCTCTCCGCGCTCACCGCGGCCGGGTACCGCCCCGTGCCGCCGCCCCGCCGCCGCCTCCCCTGGCAGCCGCTCCTGGCCCGCCCCGTCCGGGTGCGCGCCGAGCGGTGACCACCGGGCCCCGGTGGTCCGGCCGCCGCACCGCTCCGGCGCCCCTCCGCCCCGCCGCCGCGCCCGTCCCCCGGCGGGGAGGCCCGGAGCCGTCACCCCGTCACCCCGTCACCCCGTCACCCGTTCATCGTGCGCGCGCCCTCGCGTCAGGGGCGGCGGAGGACCCCGCGCCCGGTCAGGAGCGGCCGCGCAGGGGCAGGGCCTGGCCCGCGACGACCAGGAGGACGTGTTCGCACTCCGCGGCGACGGCCGCGTTGAGGCGGCCCAGTTCGTCGCGGTAGCGGCGGCCCGAGGCGGTCGCCGGGACGATCCCGGAGCCGACCTCGTTGGAGACCGCCACCACCGTCCGCCGCGTCGCCCGCAACGCCTCCGCCAGCTCCGTCACCCGCGCCCGCAGCGCCTTCTGCCCGCCGCCCGCCCACTCGGCGTCGTCCCACGCCCCGACCGCGTCCATCGCGTCGGTGAGCCACAGCGCGAGACAGTCGATCAGCAGCGGCGCCCCGCCCTCGGCGCCGTCGCCCTCGAGCAGCGGCACCAGGTCGCAGGTCTCCATCGTCCGCCACGACGCGGGCCGCCGGTCGCGGTGGAGCCGGACCCGTTCCGCCCACTCGGAGTCCCCGCCCCGCGTCCCGCCGGTGGCCACGTACACCACCTCGGGGAACGCCTCGAGGCGCCGTTCCGCCTCGACCGACTTGCCGGAGCGCGCCCCGCCCAGCACCAGCGTGCGCCTGGGCACGTCCGGCACGTTCTCGTACGACCCCACCACCAGCGTCTCCCCGTCCGGCACCGCCCGTGCCCCCGCCGCGGCCAGCCGGCGCCGCAGTTCGGGGCCCGGCGGCACGTCGTGGTCGATGTGCACCGCGATCACGTCCGTGGTGGCGCCGACCGCGCCCGCGGCCCGCAGGCGGGCCAGCGCGTCGGGGCGGCCGAGCACGTCGGCCAGCACCATGTCGTACGGTTCCGCGGTCTCCTCCGGACCGGCCGGCGCGCAGCCCGGCGGCAGGTGGAGCAGCCGCCGGCCGTCCGGCCCGGTGACCGCGTACCCGGTTCCCGGGGCGTCCATGGCCAGGGCCCGCACGCGGTGCCCGGTGAGCAGCGCCAGCTCGCGTCCGTCCGGCACCCGTCCCGGCTGCGGCAGCCCCGGCGGCACCTCCACGGCGGGCCCGTCGTGCGGGTGGGTGAGCAGCACCTGCCGCACACCGGTCAGCGAGTGCCCCGAGCGGGCGGCGGCGAAGGCGGCCCCGGGCACCAGGTCGAGCAGCAGCGTGCCGTCCACGAGCAGCGAGGTCGCGGCCCGGGCGTCCGGGCCGAGGGCGACGGCGCAGGCGGCGCAGGGGCAGCCGGGGCGGGGCAGCCCGCTGGGGGCTCCGGTGCCGAGCAGAGTGACGTCCACGCACCGATTGTCCCGTCCTCCGGCCGGACCGCGCGCCTGCGGCGGTCTGTTCGGCGGCGGGGCGTCCTCCGCACGGGGCGGATCACCGGCCGGGTGACGCCGGTCATGTTGCCCGGACCGCGCGGACGGGAACGATCAGGGCCTAGGCTCCTGACGACGGCATCCCAGCCGGACCCGCAACCCTGGAGGCGCACGTGGTGGCATGGATTTGGCGGTTCGAGAAGGCCGACGGCACCGAGGCCGAGCCCGCGGTGGAGCCGGAGGAGTTCACCACCCAGGGGGACGCGGAGTCCTGGCTGGGCGAGCACTGGCGGGACCTGCTGGAGGGCGGGGCCGAGCAGGTGCGGCTCTTCGAGGACGAGACGGAGATCTACGGTCCGATGAGCCTGCGCGCCGAGGACGTCGAGGCCTGAGCCCCCGGCGGGCGGCCGCCGGGTCCCGGTCCCCGGCGCCCGGCCCGGGAGCGCGGGCGGGCGGGGCGGCGGACCGCCGCCCCGCGGCCGGCGGTCCGCTCCGCCGGGCACGGCCGGGCGGAGCCGCGCGCACGTGCCCCCGGCCCGCGCCCGCGGCGCGCGGCGTCAGCCCGGGATCAGGCCGTCGTCGGAGAGGAGGCCGCGGACCTCGTCGAGGGTGGCGTCCGGGGCCGGGAGGATCAGCTCGGACGGCTCCAGGGAATCGTCCGGCAGAGGTTCCCCCAGCTCACGGACCTTGTCGAGCAGGGCCTGCAGCGTCCGGCGGAAACCGGGTCCGTCACCCTGCTCCATCTCCGACAGGAGTTCGTCGTCCAGGACGGAGAGTTCGGCCAGATGGCTGTCCGACAGCCGGACCTGACCCTCGCCCATGATCCGCACGATCATCCTGGCCTCCCTGAAGCCGTTCGGGGCTACTGCTCCTTGTGGAACCGAGGGGCGTCCTGCGCCTGCGCCTGGTCCTGGCCCGACGCCTGCTGTCCGCCCTCGATGGCCTGCTGCCGCTCGGACGGGCCGCCCGACAGCTCGGCCTTCATCCGCTGCAGCTCCAGTTCCACATCCGTACCACCGGAGAGCCGGTCCAGCTCGGCCTGGATGTCGTCCTTGGCGAGCCCGGAGGGGTCGTCCAGGGCGCCCGAGGCGAGCAGTTCGTCGATCGCGCCGGCCCGCGCCTGCAGCTGGGCCGTCTTGTCCTCGGCGCGCTGGATGGCCAGCCCGACGTCGCCCATCTCCTCGGAGATGCCGCTGAAGGCCTCCCCGATCCGGGTCTGCGCCTGGGCCGCCGTGTAGGTGGCCTTGATGGTCTCCTTCTTGGTGCGGAAGGCGTCCACCTTCGCCTGCAGGCGCTGGGCCGCGAGGGTGAGCTTCTCCTCCTCGCCCTGGAGCGTGCCGTGCTGCGTCTCCAGGTCGGTCACCTGCTGCTGGAGCGCCGCGCGGCGGCTCAGCGCCTCGCGGGCCAGGTCCTCGCGGCCCAGCGCCAGCGCCTTGCGGCCCTGGTCCTCCAGCTTGGACGACTGCGAGCGCAGCTGGTTCAGCTGGAGCTCCAGACGCTTGCGGGAGGTCGCCACGTCGGCGACCCCGCGCCGCACCTTCTGCAGCAGCTCGAGCTGCTTCTGGTACGAGTAGTCGAGGGTTTCGCGAGGGTCCTCGGCCCGGTCCAGGGCCTTGTTCGCCTTCGCGCGGAAGATCATCCCCATACGCTTCATGACACCGCTCATGGGCTTCGCGCGCCCCCTTCTGACGACTTCCAGCTCCAGCTACTGCCGACACAACCCACGGTAAGGGCTGTGTCTCCATTACCGCACTGTCCGACGGGCGATCCGGTCCTCCGCGAGGACGACCACGAGCACGTCCGGTCCGGCCCAGGGAGGAGATCGTTCCCCCGGCCTCCCCCCGGAAGGACGCGCGTCGTTGCGGGATCGTTCCCGCCGGGGCGGTGGTCCATGCCGACAGGCACCCCGTACCCTTGGGTTTTGTGTTCCGTAGCCGCGCCAACGACGAGAAGGCCAAGGACGCCGCGCAGTCGCCGGTGAGCCAGGCCAAGCAGCCCCGCGACCCGCAGGCCCCGAAGGGCAGGCCCACTCCCAAGCGGAGCGTGGCCCAGTCCCAGCGCCGCAGCGTCGCCAACACGCCGACCACCCGCAAGGAGGCGGCGAAGCGACAGCGCGAGGAGCGCCGCGCCGCGCTGGAGCGCCAGCGCCAGGCCCTCGCCTCCGGCGACGAGCGCTACCTGCCGGTCCGCGACAAGGGCCCGGTGCGCCGGTTCGCCCGTGACTTCATCGACTCGCGCTGGTGCGTGGCGGAGTTCTTCCTCCCGATGGCCGTGATCATCCTGATCCTGACGGTCGTCCAGAACCAGCGGGTCCAGTACCTCGGCATGCTGCTGTGGCTGGCCGTCATCGTGATGATCGTGCTCGACTCGATCGTCACCGGCCTGCGCCTGCGCAAGCGGCTGGCCGAGAAGTTCCCGGACGACAACCGGCGCGGCGCCGTCGCCTACGCGCTGATGCGCTCGCTGCAGATGCGGCGGCTGCGGCTGCCCAAGCCCCAGGTCAAGCGCGGGGAGCGGCCCTGACCACCACCGGCTCCGACCGGGTGCCGCGGCAGACGGCGCCCTTCGACTCCGACGCGGCCCGCGCCTGGCTCGGCACGGTGGGCGGGCTGCGTGACGTGGTCCGCCAGGAGTTGGTGGCACGTCAGCTCGACGAGCAGATCATCGGCCACTTCCCGGTCGGCCGGCGGCTGCGCGTACTGGACGTCGGCATGGGCCAGGGCACCCAGGCGCTGCGGCTCGCCCGCGCCGGCCACCAGGTCACCGGCGTGGAACGCGACCCCACCATGATCGAGGCCGCGCGCGAGGCCCTGGCCGCCGAGCCGGCCGGGATCCAGGAGCGGGTCCACCTGGTCGAGGGCGACGGCCAGGAGACCGGCGTCCACTTCCTGCCGGGCAGCTTCGACCTGGTGCTCTGTCACGGCGTGCTGATGTACGTCGACGAACCGGACCCGCTGCTCGCCGGACTGGGCCGGATGCTGGCCCCCGGCGGGGTGCTCTCGCTGCTGGTGCGCAACGGCGACGCGCTCGCCATGCGGCCCGGCCTGGCCGGCGACTGGGCCGGCGCGGTCGCCGCCTTCGACACCGTGGGGTACCGCAACCGGCTCGGGGTGAGCGCGCGCGCCGACCGCCTGGACGCGCTGACCGAGTCCCTGGCCGGCATCGGCGCGCCGCTGCGGGCCTGGTACGGCGTCCGCGTCTTCACCGACCAGGCGCCCGACGGGGCGGCGCGGCCGTCCGGCCCGGAGATGGAGACCCTCCTCGCCGCCGAGGAACGCGCGGGCCGCACC
>NZ_LWCC02000005.1:3520736-3521670 GCF_001642695.1 Streptomyces chilikensis | reverse complement strand
CGCGGCGGCGGCGAGACTCGTGTCCATGCACGCAGACGCACCGGACGCCAGGGACGCCTCCGCCGCGCGCCGCACCGGCGCCGCCCTCGCCTGCTGCCTGGCCCTCGCCGTCCTGCCCGCCTGCGCGGCCGGCTCCCACTCCGCCCCGGCCCGGGGCCAGGAGGCCGGCGCCCCCCGCGCGCCGCGCGCCCCGGAGGACCTCCAGGAGGGCTACATCCAGGTCATCCGCGACGTCCTGCCCTCCGTGGTCCAGGTGCAGGCCGCCGGCGACCTCGGTTCCGGCATCGTCTACGACGACCGCGGACACATCGTCACCAACGCCCACGTGGTGGGGGGCGAGGAGCGCCACCGGGTCACCACCGCCCAGAGCAGCCGGCCGCTGACCGCGCGCCTGGTGTCGTCCTTCCCCGAGCAGGACCTCGCCGTCATCAAGCTGGAGCGGATGCCCGAGGGCCTGCGGCCCGCGAGGTTCGGGGACTCCTCCGAGGTGCAGGTCGGGCAGATCGTGCTGGCGATGGGCTCACCGCTCGGACTGTCCTCCAGCGTCACCCAGGGGATCGTCTCGGCCACCGGACGGACCGTCAGCGAGACGTCCGGCACCGGCGGCACGGGGGCGACCATCCCCAACATGATCCAGACCTCGGCGGCCATCAACCCCGGCAACAGCGGGGGCGCGCTGGTCGACCTGGACGGCGAGGTCATCGGGATCCCCACCCTCGCGGCGTCCGACCCCGGCCTGAACGGCGACGCGGCGGCCGGCATCGGCTTCGCCATCCCGTCGTCCATGGTGCGCACGGTGGCCGACCAGATCATCGAGGACGGCCGGGTCACCCGCACCGGACGGGCCGCCCTGGGCATCACCGGCCGCACCGTGGTCGACCGCAACTCCCGCGCCAGCGGCGTGGCGATCGTCGAGGTGACCCGCGGCGGGCCC
>NZ_LWCC02000005.1:3507413-3520636 GCF_001642695.1 Streptomyces chilikensis | reverse complement strand
GGTGCCCCGGGCGGCGGCGGTCGCGGTCGCCGCCGTGACCGTCCTCCTCGCGGCGGGGGCCGGCGCCCTGTCCGGCGGCCCGGCCGGGGCGGTGCGCGCGGCGGCCGCGGTGCTCGTGGGGTGCCTGGCCGCCGAGGCGCTGCTGCGCCGCTGCGTGCGCCGGTTCGGCGGCGTGACCGGTGACGTGCTGGGCGGGCTGGCGGAGACCGCGGCGACCGTCTCGCTGATCGTGCTGTGCCTGGGCTGAACTCCGCCGGAGGCCGCGCGTAGGCTCCTCCCAGAAGCTCAGGGCCCGGCCGAGCCCATCCCCTCGGCTCCCCCCGGACTCATCACCATCGAACGGAAGCGAGACATCACCACCGTGACTGATCTTTCCCTCAGCACCGCCGCCGTGGCCGGCCTGCGCGCCGACGCGATCGTCGTCGGTGTCGCCAAGGGCGCGCAGTCGGGCGGCAGCCCCGTAGTGGCCGCGGGCGCCGAGGCCGTGGCCGACGCGTACGACGGCTCCCTGGCCGGTCTGCTGGAGACCCTCGGCGCCTTGGGCGCCGAGGGCGAGGTGACCAAGCTGCCCGCCCCGTCCGGGTTCAAGGCCCCGCTCGTGGTGGCGGTCGGCCTGGGCGCCGGGCCGGAGAAGGGCGAGGCCTGGGACGCCGAGGCGCTCCGCCGGGCCGCCGGCGCGGCCGCCCGCGCGCTGACCGGGGTCAAGAAGGCCGCGTTCGCGCTGCCGCTGGAGGACGCAGAGGCGGCCGGCGCGGTCGCCGAGGGCGTGCTGCTCGGCGCCTACGCCTACGACGCGTACAAGGAGTCCGGCAAGGACGAGAAGGCCCGCGCCAAGTCGGGCAAGGCCCCGCTGGCCGAGGCGGTCCTGCTCGGCGGCAAGCCGCGCGACCGCGCCTTCAAGGCGGCCGTGGACCGCGGTGTCGCGGTGGCCGAGGAGATGAACCGCGCCCGCGACCTGATCAACATGCCGCCGAACGACCTGTTCCCGGCCTCGTTCGCGGAGATCGCCCAGAAGGCCGCCAAGGAGCACGGCCTCAAGGTGACGGTGCTGGACGAGAAGGCGCTCACCAAGGGCGGCTACGGCGGCATCCTGGGCGTCGGCAACGGCTCGGCCCGTCCGCCGCGGCTGGTGAAGCTGTCGTACACCTCGTCGAAGGCGAAGAAGCACCTGGCCCTCGTCGGCAAGGGCATCACCTACGACTCGGGCGGCATCTCGCTGAAGCCGGCCGGCCACAACGAGACCATGAAGTGCGACATGTCCGGTGCCGCCGCGGTCTTCGCCGCGGTGGTGGCGGCCGCGCGGCTCGGCCTGGAGGTCAACGTCACCGGCTGGCTCTGCCTGGCGGAGAACATGCCGTCCGGCGCCGCCACCCGTCCGGGCGACGTGCTGCGGATGTACAGCGGCAAGACGGTCGAGGTGCTGAACACCGACGCCGAGGGCCGGCTGGTGCTGGCCGACGGCCTGTGGGCCGCGTCGCAGGAGAAGCCGGACGCGATCGTCGACGTGGCGACGCTGACCGGCGCGATGGTGCTGGCGCTCGGCTCCCGGACGTTCGGCGTCATGGCCAACGACGACGCCTTCCGCGGCGCCGTCCACGAGGCGGCCGAGGAGACCGGCGAGGACGCCTGGCAGATGCCGCTGCCGGAGCACCTGCGCGCCGGCATGGAGTCCGCCACGGCGGACATCGCCAACATGGGCGAGCGGATGGGCGGCGGCCTGGTGGCCGGCCTCTTCCTGCGCGAGTTCGTGGGCGAGGGGATCACCTGGGCGCACCTGGACATCGCCGGCCCGGCCTTCAACGAGGGCAAGCCGTTCGGCTACACGCCCAAGGGCGGCACCGGCTCCGCGGTGCGCACGCTGGTGCGCCTGGCCGAGCGCGCCGCGGCGGGCGACCTGGTCTGACGCGGCCGTCGCGGGCCCGGGTCCGCGCACGCGCCCCCTCGGTGACGGGGGACGGACTCCGCCCGGCGGAGTCCGTCCCCCGCCCCCGTTCCCCGCCCGGAACGCGGTGTTCCGGGCACTGTGCCGTGTCTCACAACACGGCCCCGCGTCCGGTTGGGCTCCGACAAGTGCAAAGATGGACTCTTGGCAGGACAGGGCCCCACCCGGGCCGAAGCACTTAGAGCGGCCGTGACCAGCCGCCGACCGGTCGGACGAGACCGGCGTGGCGCACATGCATGGAGGACGTGACGTGGCGAACGACGCCAGCACCGTTTTCGACCTAGTGATCCTCGGCGGCGGTAGCGGCGGGTACGCCGCGGCGCTGCGCGGGGCCCAGCTGGGCCTGAACGTCGCCCTGATCGAGAAGGACAAGGTCGGCGGCACCTGCCTGCACAAGGGATGCATCCCGACGAAGGCTCTGCTCCACGCCGGCGAGATCGCCGACCAGGCGCGCGAGAGCGAGCAGTTCGGCGTGAAGGCGACCTTCGAGGGGATCGACGTCCCGGCCGTCCTGAAGTACAAGGACGACGTGATCTCGGGCCTGTACAAGGGTCTGCAGGGCCTGATCGCCTCCCGCAAGGTGACCTACATCGAGGGCGAGGGCCGCCTGTCCTCCCCGACTTCCGTCGACGTGAACGGGCAGCGGGTCCAGGGCCGCCACGTCCTGCTGGCGACCGGTTCCGTGCCGAAGTCGCTGCCGGGTCTGGAGATCGACGGCAACCGCATCATCTCCTCGGACCACGCGCTGGTCCTGGACCGCGTCCCGCAGTCCGCGATCATCCTGGGCGGCGGCGTCATCGGCGTCGAGTTCGCCTCGGCGTGGAAGTCCTTCGGCTCCGACGTCACGATCATCGAGGGCATGAAGCACCTCGTGCCGGTCGAGGACGAGAACAGCTCCAAGCTGCTGGAGCGCGCCTTCCGCAAGCGCGGCATCAAGTTCAACCTGGGCACCTTCTTCCAGAAGGCGGAGTACACCCAGAACGGCGTCAAGGTCACCCTGGCGGACGGCAAGGAGTTCGAGGCCGAGGTCCTCCTCGTCGCCGTCGGCCGCGGCCCGGTCTCGCAGGGCCTGGGCTACGAGGAGCAGGGCGTCGCGATGGACCGCGGCTACGTCCTGGTCGACGAGTACATGCGCACCAACGTCCCGACCATCTCCGCGGTCGGCGACCTGGTTCCCACCCTCCAGCTCGCGCACGTCGGCTTCGCCGAGGGCATCCTGGTGGCGGAGCGTCTGGCCGGCCTGAAGGCCGTCCCGATCGACTACGACGGCGTGCCGCGGGTGACCTACTGCCACCCGGAGGTCGCCTCCGTCGGCATCACCGAGGCCAAGGCCAAGGAGATCTACGGCGCGGACAAGGTCGTCGCTCTCAAGTACAACCTGGCGGGCAACGGCAGGAGCAAGATCCTCAAGACCGCGGGCGAGATCAAGCTCGTCCAGGTGAAGGACGGCGCCGTGGTCGGCGTCCACATGGTGGGCGACCGCATGGGCGAGCAGGTCGGCGAGGCGCAGCTGATCTACAACTGGGAGGCGCTGCCGGCCGAGGTCGCGCAGCTGATCCACGCGCACCCGACCCAGAACGAGGCGCTGGGCGAGGCCCACCTCGCGCTGGCGGGCAAGCCGCTGCACGCGCACGACTGATCACCGCCGGGCGACCGAGACCAGACTTCCGCACTTCCGTTAGGAGCAACCGAAACCATGGCGGTTTCCGTAACCCTTCCGGCGCTCGGCGAGAGCGTCACCGAGGGCACCGTCACCCGTTGGCTGAAGGCCGAGGGTGAGCGGGTCGAGGCCGACGAGCCGCTGCTCGAGGTCTCGACCGACAAGGTCGACACCGAGATCCCCTCGCCCGCCTCCGGCGTCCTCTCCGCCATCAAGGTGGCCGAGGACGAGACGGTCGAGGTCGGCGCCGAGCTGGCCCTGATCGACGACGGCTCCGGCGCCCCGGCCGAGCAGGCCGCCCCGGCCCAGCAGGAGGCTCCGGCCCAGCAGGAGGCCCCGGCCGCCGAGCCGGTCCAGGCCCCCGAGACCACCCCGTCCCCGGACCGGTCCGCGCCCGCCCCCGCCCCGACCGCCGAGGCGGCGTCCGGCGGCGGCTCCGCCGAGGGCACCGACGTGGTCCTGCCGGCGCTCGGCGAGTCCGTCACCGAGGGCACCGTCACCCGCTGGCTGAAGCAGGTCGGCGAGACCGTCGAGGCCGACGAGCCGCTGCTCGAGGTCTCCACGGACAAGGTCGACACCGAGATCCCGGCGCCCGCCTCCGGCACGCTGCTCGAGATCGTCGTCAACGAGGACGAGACGGCCGAGGTCGGCGCCAAGCTGGCCGTCATCGGCACCCCGGGTTCCGCCCCGGCCGCCGCCGCTCCCGAGGCCCCGGCCGCCCCGGCCCCGGCGCCCGAGCCCACCCCGGCCCCGGCCGCTCCGGCGCCCGAGCCCACCCGCAGGACGTCCTGGCCGCCGCCGAGGCCGCCAAGGCCCCGGCCCCGGCGGCCGCCGCCCCGGCCGCGCCGGCCGCCAGGAAGGCTCCGGCCCTCGAGGCGTCCCCGCTGCGCGGCCAGACCGTGAAGATGCCGCGGATCCGCAAGGTCATCGGCGACAACATGGTCAAGGCCCTGCGCGAGCAGGCCCAGCTCTCCTCGGTGGTCGAGGTCGACGTCACCCGCCTGATGCGCCTGCGCAACCAGGCCAAGGACGGCTTCCTGGCCCGCGAGGGCGTCAAGCTCTCCCCCATGCCGTTCTTCGTGAAGGCGGCGGCCCAGGCGCTGAAGGCCCACCCGGTCATCAACGCCCGGATCAACGAGGCCGAGGGCACGATCACCTACTTCGACACCGAGAACATCGGTATCGCGGTGGACGCCGAGAAGGGCCTGATGACCCCGGTCATCAAGAACGCCGGCGACCTCAACCTGGCCGGCATCGCCAAGGCCACGGCGGAGCTCGCGGGCAAGGTCCGGGCCAACAAGATCACCCCGGACGAGCTGGCCGGCGGCACCTTCTCGATCAGCAACACCGGCTCGCGCGGTGCGCTGTTCGACACGATCATCGTCCCGCCGAACCAGGTCGCCATCCTGGGCATCGGCGCCACGGTGAAGCGTCCGGCCGTCATCGAGACCGAGGACGGCCCGGTCATCGCGATCCGCGACATGACCTACCTGACGCTCTCCTACGACCACCGTCTGGTGGACGGCGCGGACGCCGCCCGTTACCTGACCGCGGTCAAGGCGATCCTGGAGGCCGGCGAGTTCGAGGTCGAGCTCGGCCTGTAAGCACGCCGCGTCACCCGCGCGACCGCGCCCCCGTCCGGGTCCTCCGGGCGGGGGCGCGGTGCTTGAAGAACGGGTGAAGAGCACGTCAAGCACGGGTCAAGGGGGGCCCGGGGCTCTCCGGCGAAATGCCCGATGCGTGATGTAAGCCTCGTCTCACCTGCGTCTCGGCGCCCGGATGTGCCTCGGCAGACACACTCCGCAGCCGTATTGTCTAAGCGTCGAACGCCCTCGGGGGCCCTGGCCGCAGGTCGCCCCTGCCCGAAGGAGCCCCCATGACCGCGCCCGTCATCCACTCGCTGCGCGAACAGATCCGCGAGCACATCGTGGAGGGAATAGTCAGCGGGCGCTGGAAGCCGGGCGAGCGCATCGTCGAGCGGCGGATCGCCACCGAGCTGGAGGTCAGCCAGACCCCGGTGCGCGAGGCGCTGCGGGAGCTGGAGTCGCTGCGGCTCATCGAGTCCGCCCCCAACAAGGGCGTGCGGGTGCGCAGCCTGACCGCCGCCGACCTGGAGGAGAGCTACCCCGTCCGGGCCGGCCTGGAGGCCATAGCGGCCGAGCTGGCGGCGGAGCGGCTGGCGGACGACTGCTCCGCCCTGGAGCCGCACGTGGCGGCCCTCCACGAGGCCGACCGGCTCTCCGACGCGGCCGGCCAGGTGCGCCACACGGTGGCGTTCCACCGGGAGATGGTGCGCGCGGCCGGGAACTCGGTCCTGCTGCACACCTGGGAAGGGCTGGGCATCGAGGTGTTCACGGCCCTGTCGATCCGGTGGCTGGGCACCGTGCAGCAGTCCTACGCCGAGGAGCACGAGGAACTGGTGGCCGCCTTCCGCCGCCGCGACCCGCGGATCGCCGACCTCGTCAAGGGTCACGTCCTCGGCTGCGCCCCGCGCCCCGACGCCTCCGCCTGAGCGGGGCCCGCGCCATACGAGCGCGGCCCCGAAGGGCACTGTGACCTGCGATTTCACGGCACGCGGTGTCTTTCGCCCCGCACAACACATGGCACTGCGTGCCGACTTTCGCCGATACGGCAAGTTTTATCGCTCCCCCCTTTGATCGATCATCGATCAGGGAGTTACAGTCGCCGCGGGCCTCTCACCCCGAGGTCCCACCCCGCCCTGTCCTGCCATAGACCAAGGGCACCCCGCACCGCGCGCACCCCGCGCGCACCCGCACCCCTTCGACTGAGGAAGGCGGCGACATGACCGACCCCCACGCCATCCGGCCGAGCGCGCTGGACCAGCTTCCGGACCGCGACCGGGAGGAGACCGCCGAGTGGCAGGCCTCCCTCGACGCCGTCGCCGAGGCGGCCGGCCCGCACCGTGCCGCGTACCTGATGCGCCGCACCCTGGAGCGTGCCGAGGGCGCGGGTGTCGCTCTGCCCAAGCTCCTCGAGACCGACTACATCAACACCATCCCCACCGCCGCCGAGCCCGAGGTTCCCGGCGACCCGGAGATGGAGGCCCGGATCACCGCCTGGAACCGCTGGAACGCGGCCGCCATGGTGACCCGCGGCAGCAAGTACGGCGTGGGCGGCCACATCGCCACCTTCGCCTCCGCGGCCTGGCTCTACGAGACCGGCTTCAACCACTTCTTCAAGGGCAAGGAGTCCCCCGAGGCTCCCGGCTCCGGCGACCAGATCTACGTACAGGGCCACGCCTCCCCCGGCGTCTACGCCCGTGCCTTCCTGGACGGCCGCCTCACCGAGGCGCACCTGGACAACTTCCGCCGCGAGTCCGGCGGCCAGGGCCTGCCGTCCTACCCGCACCCGCGCCGCCTTCCCTGGCTGTGGGAGTTCCCGACGGTCTCCATGGGCCTGGGCCCGCTCTCCGCGATCTACCAGGCGCGGTTCAACCGCTACCTGACCAACCGCGGCATCAAGGACGTCTCCGCCTCCCACGTGTGGGCGTTCCTCGGCGACGGCGAGATGGACGAGCCGGAGTCGACCGCGGCGCTCGCCCTGGCGGCCCGCGAGGGTCTGGACAACCTGACCTTCGTCATCAACTGCAACCTGCAGCGCCTCGACGGCCCGGTCCGCGCCAACTTCAAGATCGTGCAGGAGCTGGAGGCCCAGTTCCGCGGCGCCGGCTGGAACGTCGTGAAGACCCTCTGGGGCTCCGCCTGGGACGAGCTGCTCCAGCTCGACACCACCGGCGCGCTGGTCCGCCGCCTGCGCGAGGTGCCGGACGCCCAGGTCCAGACGTACCAGACCCGCGACGCCGCCTACATCCGCGAGGACTTCTTCGGCAAGGACCCGGCGCTCGCCGAGATGGCGAAGCTGCTGAGCGACGACAAGATCCTCGACGTCTTCCACTTCTCCCGCGGCGGCCACGAGCCCCGCAAGGTGTACGCCGCCTACAAGGCCGCCGTGGAGTTCAAGGGCGCCCCGACGGTGATCCTGGCGCAGACGGTCAAGGGCCACACGCTCGGCGAGGGCTTCGCGTCCAAGAACGCCAACCACCAGATGAAGAAGCTCTCCACGGACGAGTTCAAGGCGATGCGCGACCGCCTGGACCTGCCGATCAAGGACAGCGACTTCGTCGACGGCGTCGTCCCCTACGGCCACCCGGGCGCCGACTCCGCCGAGGTCCGCTACCTGCAGGAGCGCCGCGCGGCGCTCGGCGGCCCGGCCCCGGCCCGCCGGATCCACCCGGTGGCCCCGCTGCCGGCTCCCGCGGAGAAGGCGTTCACCTCCTTCGACAAGGGTTCCGGCTCGCAGAACGTCGCCACCACCATGGCGTTCGTCCGCCTGGTCAAGGACCTGGTCCGCGACAAGGAGACCGGGAAGCGCTGGGTGCCGATCGTCCCCGACGAGGCGCGCACCTTCGGCATGGAGTCGCTCTTCCCGTCGCTCGGCATCTACTCCCCCAAGGGGCAGACGTACGAGCCGGTCGACCGCGACCAGCTGATGTACTACAAGGAGGCCAAGAACGGCCAGATCCTCAACGAGGGGATCACCGAGGCCGGTTCGATGGCCGACTTCATCGCCGCCGCGACCGCGTACTCCACGCACGGCGAGGCGATGATCCCGTTCTACATCTTCTACTCGATGTTCGGCTGGCAGCGCACGGCCGACCAGATGTGGCAGCTCGGCGACCAGCTCGGCCGCGGCTTCCTCGTCGGCGCCACCGCCGGCCGCACCACCCTGACCGGTGAGGGCCTGCAGCACGCCGACGGCCACTCCCCGGTCATCGCGGCCACCAACCCGGCCGCCCTGACGTACGACCCGGCCTTCGCCTACGAGGTCGCGGTCATCGTCAAGGAGGGCCTGCGCCGGATGTACGGCGAGGCGAAGCCGGGCGAGGACCAGGACGTCTTCTACTACCTGACCGTCTACAACGAGCCGCTGCCGCAGCCGGCCAAGCCGGCCGCCCAGGGCATCGACGAGGGCATCGTCAAGGGCCTCTACCGCTTCAACACGGCGGAGACCGCCGGCCTGACCCCGGCGTCCAACGCCCCGCGCATCCAGCTGCTGGGCTCCGGCACGGCGATCCACTGGGCGCTCAAGGCCCAGCGGATGCTCTCCGAGGACTGGGGCGTGGCCGCCGACGTGTGGTCCGCCACCTCCTGGACCGAGCTGCGCCGCGACGCGCTGGAGGCCGACGAGGCCCTGCTGCGCGGTGAGGAGCGGGTGCCGTTCCTCCGCCAGGCGCTGGCCGGCGCCCAGGGCCCGGTGCTCGCCGTCTCCGACTACATGCGCCAGGTCCCGGACCAGATCGCGCAGTGGGTGGAGCAGGACTGGTCCTCGCTGGGCGCGGACGGCTTCGGCCTCTCCGACACCCGTGACGCGGCCCGCCGCCACTTCGGCGTCGACGCCGAGTCGATCGTGGTCGCCGCCCTGGCCCAGCTCGCCCGCCGCGGCGAGGTCAAGGCCAGCGCGGTGAAGGAGGCCCGGGAGCGCTACGGGCTGTGAGGATCCGGTGAGGACGGAGGGGGACGGCGAGGTTGTGCCGTCCCCCTCCGTCGTGCCCGGGTGCGTTCGCCGCCCCCAGGGACGATGCTGGGGTGCGTGATGGACGAAGCGGAATTCTGGCAACTGGTGGACGCGGCCCGCGAGGAGGCCGGGGGTGACCCGGAGGAGCAGGCGGACCTGCTGGTGGAGCGCCTCGTCCGGCTCGATCCGGAGTCGGTCCTCGACTTCGCCCGCCACTTCGAGTCCCGGTACGACCGGGCCTACCGCTGGGACCTGTGGGGCGCCGCCTGGATCCTCCTCGACGGGGCGGGCGACGACGCCTTCGACTGGTTCCGATGCTGGCTGATCGGCCAGGGCCGGGAGGTCTTCGAGGGCGCGCTGCACGATCCGGACGCGCTGGCCGGGCTCCTCGACACGTTCGACGACGAGATCGACGGCGACGGCGAGGAACTCGGGTACGCCGCCGACGAGGCGTACGAGCGGCTGACCGGCCTGGTCACCCCTGGCCTCGGCCTCCCGGATCCGCCCCCCGAGCCGGAGGGGGAGCCGGTCGACCTGGAGGACGACGCCGCCCTGGCGGAGCGGTTCCCGCGCCTGTGGGAGCGTTTCGTCGGGGACGCCGCGGACGGGGACTGAACCCGACGGCCGTCCTCACGCGGTCCGTCCCTGGAGCTGGGCGGCCCGTTCCCGGATCAGCGGCAGGTGCGCCTTGAGCGCGGCTCCCGGGCAGTCCGTCCGGTAGCCGTCGTCGTGCCCGGCGATCACCGGCAGCTCCGCCGTCTCGCCCTTCTCGAACCGGCTCCTGCCGTTGCTGGACACCAGCCGCACGTCGGCCCGCGGGTCGACGTCGGCCAGTCCCAGCTTCCAGGCCGCCAGCCGGGCGATGGCCTCCGTCATCGCCTCCGGGACCTCGGCGCCCTGCGTGAAGGTGCCGATGGCGGCGACGCCGGCGGTGCGGTGGTTGAACCCCTGGGTGTGGGCCCCGGTGACCGGCCGGCCGGAGCCGCCGGCCCGGCCCTCGTAGATGGTGCCGCAGCGGTCCACCAGGAAGTTGTAGCCGATGTCGTCCCAGTGCCGGCCCGCCGTCTGGTCGGCGCTGATCCGCCGGATGATGGCCGGGGTGTCGGCGCAGTCGTAGCCGTTGGGCGAGTCGGTGTGGTGGACGAAGAGGGCGACCACCTTGTCGTCGTACTTCGGCGGCGGCTTGGTCCGTTCCCCCGCCTTGTCCTGCCCGGCCTCGCGGGCGTGCCGCTCGTCCCCCGGCGTCAGCCAGGCCGAACGCGGCAGGATCTGCGGCGCGGGCGCCCCGTGGCGCGGCACGCTCGGCGCGGCGGGGCCGCGCGGCAGGGCCCGGTCGCCCTCGCCCTCGCCCTGCCCCTGCAGCAGCAGCACGAACAGCAGCACCATCACGGCGATCACGGGCGGCAGCACCGCCTCGATCCGGGCCCGGCGCCCCCGCTTCCCGCGCCGCCGCCCGGGCCCGTCACGGCCCGGGCCGTGACCCCGTCGGACCAGCTCGCGGATCCGGGTCACGGCCTCGGTGGATATGCGGGAGGCGCGCATGGTCCCACTGTCGGCGGCCCGGCCCCGGAGCGCGATCGGTGTGGGCCGGGAGGGTGAGCCGCCGCGGCGGCGCGGCGGCGTGTCTCTTGGCGGCGCGCGGAGCTCCCGCAGCGCGGGCGGGAGGGGGGACGGTTCGGCCGGTCCGACGGCAGGACCGGGCCGCTCAGACCGTGGAGCCGGTGCCGGCCGTCCCGGGCCGACGGTCCCGGTGCCGGTCCGGCGCCCCGGCCGCCCCTGGCCGCGGGGCCGTCACAGGAAGCGGCCCATCAGCACGTCGTCGACGTACTCGCCGTCGAGCAGCATCTCCTCCGGCAGGATGCCCTCGACCGCGTAGCCGAGGGAGGTGTAGAGGGCGCGGGCGGGGGCGTTGTGGCCGAGGACGCGGAGGGTGAGGCGGCGGGCGCCGCGGCGGCGGGCCTCCTCCTCGGCGGCGCGCATCAGGGCCTTGCCGAGGCCCCGGCCGCGGGCGCGTTCGGACAGGACCAGGCCCTGGATCTGCAGCACGTGCGCGTTGACCTCCAGCGGGGTGGGCCGGGCCACCCGGACGTAGCCGACGACCTCGCCGTCGAGCTCCGCCACGAGCAGGTCGCCCACCGGGTGCCGCTCGTCGAAGAACGGCTGCCCCGGCTCGGGCGGGGGCGTCACCGCGTGCAGGGACGACCAGGTCTCCCGTTCGAGGAGGTTCAGGGCCTCGCCGTCCTCGGGACGGGCGGGGCGGATCAGGGTGGTCGTGTCGGCTTCGGCGCTGGTCGGCATGGGCGCATCGTACGTCCGCGCGCCACGCCGGGGGGAAGCGGTTTTCGCCGCTCCCGGGGGCCTGTCGTCCGGGAGGATGGACGGCATGGAACCGAGGGAAGCAAGGAAACCGGCCGGGCCGTGGACCGTCGTCATGGCCGGGGCGTCCGGCCTGATCGGCGGTGCGCTGGCCGGGTCCCTGGAGGCGGACGGGCACCGGGTGGTGCGGCTGGTGCGGCGGGAGCCCCAGGGTCCGGGCGAGGTGCGCTGGGCCCCGGCCTCCGGGCGGCTGGACCCGGCGGCGCTGGACGGCTGCGACGCGGTGGTGAACCTGGCGGGCGCGGGTGTCGGGGACCGGCGCTGGACGGAGGCGTACAAGCGGGAGATCCGTGACAGCCGGGTGCTGGGGACGACGGCGCTGGCCGGGGCGGTGGCGGCGGCGGGAAGGCCCCCGGAGGTCTTCCTCAACGGCAGCGCGATCGGTTACTACGGGGAGACCGGGGACCGTCCGGTGGACGAGAGCGCGCCGCCCGGGCGGGGGTTCCTTCCGGAGCTGTCCGTGGAGTGGGAGGCGGCGGCGGCCCCCGCGCGTGACGCGGGGGTGCGGACGGTGCTGGCGCGGACCGGGCTGGTGGTGGCCCGGCAGGGCGGCGCCTGGGGGCGGCTGTTCCCGCTGTTCCGGGCCGGGCTCGGCGGGCGGCTGGGCGACGGGCGGCAGTACTGGTCGTTCGTGGCGCTGCGGGACGAGGTGGCGGCGCTGCGGCACCTGCTGTTCTCGCCGGGCCTGGAGGGGCCGTTCAACGTCACGGCCCCCTCCCCGGCGACCAACCGCGAGGTGACGGCCGCCATGGCGAGGGTGCTGCGGCGGCCCGCGGTGTTCGCGGTGCCCGCGCCGGTGCTGCGGGCGGTGCTGGGCGGCATGAGCCAGGACGTGCTGGGCAGCGCGCGGGTGCTGCCGGCGCGGCTGCTGGATTCGGGGTTCGCGTTCTCCTGCCCGGACGTGGAGTCGGCGGTCCGGTCGGCACTGCGGGACTGAACGCCGGGCCCGGTGTGCCACCGGCGTGCCACCGTGCCCGGTCCGTGCGCGAGACGACGTGCGCGGCGGCCGGACCTAACCTCGAATGGGACCGAACTCGGGTATTCCGGGGGGAAGTTGGGGGCATCACGTCTCCAGCGGCCGCGCAACCTCGAGGAGGGGTACGTGCTTCAGCCCGTGCAGAAGGCGGATGTCGTCGTCGTCGGAGCCGGAGTCGCCGGACTGTCGGCGGCCCTGCGGCTGACCGCGGCAGGCGTCAGCACCGCAGTCCTGGAGGCCGCCCCGTTCGTGGGCGGCAGGATGTCGACGGAGAAGGTCGACGGCTTCCGGCTGGACCGGATCGGTCAGCTGTTGTTCACCTCGTACACCGAACTGTGCACCACGCCGGGCCTGGACGACCTGGTGCTGCGCCCCTTCGCTCCGGGGGTGCTGGTGCACAGCGCGGGCCGGCGCCACCATGCGGGCGGCCCCGAGGGAGTGCCCCGGGGCGCGTGGGAGGCGCGCACGGCTCAGGCGGGGGCGCGCGAGGGCTCGCGCACGGGGCCGACGACCGGGGGCGACACCTGGAGAAACGTTTCATCAGCCGTGCCGGCGAGCCTGCTCACCCCGGTCACGGTCCCCCCGCTCCCTGGGGCCGCCGTCCCGGCCCCCGGGCGGACGCGGGCGCGCGCCGGGACGGCGGCCGCGATCCGGATCGCCGGGCTGCGGGCGCGCGGGCCCCGTCCGGGCCGGCTCCGTCCGCGCCCGAGGTCGCGGGCGGCCGCCCCGCCCGG
>NZ_LWCC02000005.1:3502633-3507313 GCF_001642695.1 Streptomyces chilikensis | reverse complement strand
GCCGCTGGCGCGGCACCGCGGCGAGCGCCTGCGCGGGCTCCCGTCCGGACCGCCCGTGCGCCTGCGCCGGCACCCGCGGCCCGGCCGCGGGCGGGTCGCCCCGGCCCACCCGTTCGTCGGGGCGGCCGATCAGCCAGTCCCGGCTGGGCACCACCAGCCCGGCCGGGGTGAAGGCGATCCTGCGCAGCTCGGCGTGGCTGCCGGAGTCCTTGCGCCACAGGCCGCTGACGATGTCCACGGCCTCCTCGGGCGAGGCGGCGAACTCCAGGCCCGCGTACACCGGCGCGCAGGCGTCCAGGCCGAGGTCCTGGGCGGTCAGCCGGCGCCCGAGGCGGCGGGTGAACACCTCGGCGATGAGGGCCGGCGTGGTGCCCCGGGGCTGCTGGCCGCGGAGCCAGCGGGTGACGGACGTCTTGTCGTACCGCAGGTCGAGTCCGTGCTCGAGTCCCAGCTGGTCCACGCGCCGGGCCAGTCCCGCGTTGGAGAACCCCGCCTCTGCGATGAGCGCGGCGAGCTGGCGGTTGGGAGTGCGCTGCGCGGGTCGTTCCGTCATCTGCGGTGCGGTCTCCTGCCTTCCGTGGCGAACCCCGAGGGCGCCCGGATTGCCTGTGAGCAGCCGTTACGGCCAGTGAACGGCGCGAATGTAGCGGAGAGTAGGCAGCTCATCGCACACTTCATTATTCGTTCATTCGATTGGGTGAGTTTCCTATCCGGAAGTGACGCTTCAGCCTTCCTCGGTCTTCCTCGGTCTTCCTCGGGTCGATCGCGTACATGCCGGGCATTCCCGGCCGGTGGCCGGAGCCCCGTCGGTGAACCCGGCGGGACCGCATACAGTGGCTGGGGGCCGTCCGTCGCGACCCCGTCCGGAGTACGCCTGGAGGTTTCCGTGGGTGAGGTGCGGTTCGTACGCATGGGGTTCGGCGCGGACGCCGTGGAGTACCTGCAGGCCTGGGAGGAGCAGCGCCGGGTGCACGCGGCCCGGTTCGCCGACGAGATCCCGGACACCGTGCTGCTCCTCGAGCACCCCCCGGTCTACACGGCCGGCCGGCGCACCGCGGACAGCGAGCGCCCGCTGGACGGCACCCCGGTGATCGACGTGGACCGCGGCGGCAAGATCACCTGGCACGGCCCGGGCCAGCTCGTCGGCTACCCCATCCAGAAGCTCCCGCGCCCGGTCGACGTGGTGGCCCACGTCCGGCGCCTGGAGGAGGCCATGATCCGCACCTGCGCGGAGTTCGGCCTGGAGACCACCCGCGTCGAGGGGCGCAGCGGCGTCTGGGTGCTGGGCGATCCGGTGGAGCGGCGGCCGTCGCTCGGCGGTCTCTCGCTCGACCTGGACCCGCGGATGACCGACGAGGAGTTCGACCCGCGGCTCAACGGGCCGGAGTACGCGCCGTCCAACGCCGGCCAGCGCCGGGAGGACCGCAAGCTCGCGCAGATCGGCGTCCGCGTCTCCAAGGGCGTGACGATGCACGGGTTCGCGATGAACATCAACCCGGACACCACCTGGTTCGACCGGATCATCCCGTGCGGGATCCGGGACGCCGGCGTCACCTCGCTCGCCGCGGAGCTGGGCCGCGACGTCACCATCGCCGACGTGCTGCCGGTGATCGAGAGGCACCTGCGCGAGGTGCTGGAGGGCGCCGAGCTCCGTCCCCGCGAGACGGAGACGGCCGCCTCGTCCTGATCCCGCACACTGGAGGTCATGGACACGATCACCGACCGGCCCTTCTCGGAGCTCCTGCGCACCGCCACCCGTGACCGGCACGCGGAGGCGGAGAGCAGCGGCTTCCTGAGCTCGATGCTGGGCGGTGGTCTCGGCCTGGAGGCGTACGCCCGCTACACCGAGCAGCTCTGGTTCGTCTACCGCGCCCTGGAGGAGCCCGTTCCCGCGCTGCGGGACGACCCGGTCGCCGGGCCGTTCCTCCACCCCGGCCTGATGCGCCTGCCCGCCCTGGAACGCGACCTGGCCCACCTGCGCGGCCCCGGCCGGCGCGCCGGCCGCCCGCCGCTGCCCGCCGTCGAGGAGTACGCCGCCCGCATCACCGAGTGCGCGCACGAGTGGCCCGCCGGTTACGTGGCCCACCACTACACCCGCTACCTCGGAGACCTCTCCGGCGGCCAGGTCGTCCGCGGCGCCGCCGAGAGGACCTGGGGCTTCGCGCGCAAGGGCGACGGCGTCCGCTTCTACGTCTTCGACGCCGTGCCGAACCCCGCGGCCCTCAAGCGCGACTACCGCGCCCGGCTGGACGCCCTGCCCGTGGGCGACGCCGAGAAGCGCCGGGTGGTGGAGGAGTGCCGCCGCGCCTTCGCGTGCAACACCGCCCTCCTGCGGGACCTGGAGAGGGAATTCGCGGCCACCCCCTGAGCCTTGTCCATGGGCAGGGGCGGTGAGAGCCACCCCACGTCCGAAAGCCCGGCCTCGGGACGGACACCGAAACAAGGCGGCGTACGCTGGTTACGCCTACGAACCGAAGTCACAGGGAGCCGATGTGTCCGCAGTCGCACCCGACGGACGCAAGATGTTGCGCCTGGAGGTCCGGAACAGCCAGACCCCCATCGAGCGCAAGCCCGAGTGGATCAAGACCCGGGCGAAGATGGGTCCCGAGTACACGAAGATGCAGAACCTCGTGAAGAGCGAGGGGCTGCACACGGTCTGCCAGGAAGCCGGCTGTCCCAACATCTACGAGTGCTGGGAGGACCGCGAGGCGACCTTCCTCATCGGCGGCGACCAGTGCACCCGGCGGTGCGACTTCTGCCAGATCGACACCGGCAGGCCCGAGGCGCTCGACCGTGACGAGCCGCGCCGGGTGGGCGAGTCCGTGGTCACCATGGACCTGAACTACGCCACCATCACCGGCGTCGCCCGCGACGACCTCGAGGACGGCGGCGCCTGGCTGTACGCGGAGACCGTCCGCCAGATCCACCAGCAGACCGCCGCCCGCGAGGCCGGCCGGACCAAGGTCGAACTGCTCGCCCCGGACTTCAACGCGGTGCCCGAGCTCCTCCAGCAGGTCTTCGAGTCCCGCCCCGAGGTCTTCGCGCACAACGTCGAGACGGTCCCGCGGATCTTCCGCCGGATCCGCCCCGGCTTCCGCTACGAGCGCTCCCTCGAGGTCATCACCAAGGCCCGCGAGTTCGGCCTGGTCACCAAGTCCAACCTGATCCTGGGCATGGGCGAGACCCGCGAGGAGATCAGCGAGGCCCTGCGCGACCTGCACGGCGCCGGCTGCGAGCTGATCACCATCACGCAGTACCTGCGGCCCTCCGTGCGCCACCACCCGGTGGAGCGCTGGGTCAAGCCGCAGGAGTTCGTGGAGCTCCAGCAGGAGGCCGAGGAGATCGGCTTCGCCGGCGTCATGTCCGGCCCGCTGGTCCGCTCCTCGTACCGCGCCGGCCGGCTCTACGGCATGGCGATCGAGCAGCGCGCAGCGGACGGCCTGCGGGCCGCCGCCACCCCGGCGGTCTGAGCCGGCAGGAGCGTCCTTCGATGCCACCGAGCCCGCGTCCGTCCCGGAAGGGGACGGGCGCGGGCGGTGTCTTCATCGTCTTCATCCGGCTTTGACCGGTGGGTCACGCTCTGGTAACACCATGCGTGGATCCTGTAACCCGACGCGCAGCCCACGACTCCCAGGGGGGAACGTGACCGTGACCACGGAGACCATGCGGGCCATGCCGGTCGTGGAGGCGACGGCGCGGGCCGTGCCCGTCCGCGCCGGTGACGGGCGTGCCGGGGGCGACGCCACCGGCGGTGCCGCCGTGACCCCGCGCCGGCCGGCGCTGGCGGAGGCGCTGCTCGTGGTGGAGTCGCTGCTGCTGGGCGGCGGTCAGCGCACCGCGCGGCGCAACGCCTGGAGCAGCGTCGTCGCGGACCGGCAGCGCGCCCGCGAGCGGGCCGAGGCGCAGCGCGTCCTCGGCGGGGCGTCCGTGTTCCGCCCCTGACCGGTCACCGTCCGGGTCCGGCCGGGTACGCAGCGGGCACCGCCTTCGTGGCGGCGGGGTCGTGCACGTAGACTTCCAGACATGGCGAGGAAGGAAACCGCAGCGGAGTCTGCGAATGCCGGGCGACTCAAGCAGATCGCCCTGACGTACAAGATGACCCGCAGGGCCGACAAAAAGATCGGTCTTGTACTCGCGGCTGTCGGAATCATCACCTTCGGTGTCTTCCTCGCGATCGGCTTCTTGATCGGTCACCCGATCTACCTGGGCGTCCTCGGTCTGCTGGTCGCCCTCCTGGCGACGGCGATCGTGTTCGGACGCCGGGCCGAGCGGGCCGCCTTCGGGCAGATGGAAGGCCAGCCGGGCGCGGCGGCGGCGGTGCTGGACAACATCGGCCGGGGCTGGTCGACGACCCCCGCGGTCGCGATGAACCGCAACCAGGACGTGGTGCACCGGGCCGTCGGCAAGGCGGGCATCGTGCTGGTCGCGGAGGGCAACCCGAACCGGGTGAAGAGCCTGCTGGTGGCCGAGAAGAGGAAGATGAGCCGCATCGTCGCCGACGTGCCGGTACACGACATCATCGTGGGCAACGGCGAGGGCCAGGTGCCGCTGAAGAAGCTGCGCACCACGATGATGAAGCTGCCCCGCGTGCTCACCGGCCCGCAGGTCACCACCACCAACGACCGGCTGCGGGCGCTGGGCGACCTGATGAAGAACATGCCGCTCCCCAAGGGCCCGATG
>NZ_LWCC02000005.1:3493591-3502577 GCF_001642695.1 Streptomyces chilikensis | reverse complement strand
CGCCCCCCCCCCCCCCATGCCGGGGTGGTTCACGGTCCGACCCGGTGAGGGCGGCGCCCCCGCCGCGAGGGCGGCGGGACGGGTGACGCCCGCCGGCACCCGGGCGTCGTCCCGGCACGGCCGGGCGGGGTCCTCGTACCGCTCCGCGGGCTCTCCCGGCGCCGTCCCGCGGGCGGCGGACGTCAGACGCGGACCTCGACCGTGCCCGCGAGCCGGTCGTGGAGCCCCCGCCCGTCGCGGTCCCACACCATCGCGGGGATCGCCAGGCACAGCAGCACCGTCCGCAGCGCCGCCCGCCACGGCACCACCGTGCCGCTGGAGACGGCCACCACCCGCAGTCCGAAGAGCCGCTTCCCCGGGGTGAAGCCCAGCGTGCCCACGGTGAGCACGCCCAGCGCGAAGAAGATCAGCAGCGCCCAGTTGCCCGTCGCCTGACCGTAACCATCGGTGATGAGACCGTATGCGATCAGCATGCAGAGCGCCCAGTCCACGGCCAGCGCGCCGAGGCGCCGTCCAGGGCGTGCCACCGAACCGGGGCCCTGCTCGGGCAGCCCGAGCTGCTGGCCGCGGTAACCGAAGTCGACACCGGCGTCCTCCGCCGCCGCGCGGGGGCCGGAGAGCCACGATCCGAGTGCTTGCCTGTTGTCCACGGACTCCACGGTACTTCCCGTGCGCGCGCGTGGCGGAGGGCGGGGTGCGCGCGGCCGCCCGGGGAAGGACCATGGAAGGAGACCCCCGCGAGCCGTCGGTCCGCCGCCGGCGAGCTGCCGGTTAACTTCCCGGAAACAAATGAGTCATGTTCGAGAAATCGCCGATCACTAGGGTCCCAGACAGCGTGTGTCACCGCACTGGCGCACGAAGTACTACCACCCCTGGCGGAACCGGCCGGGAGTAGGAGGAGCTGGATGTTCCAGAGCGCCGACGAGGCCAAGAAGTTCATCGCCGACGAGGACGTCAAGTTCGTTGACGTTCGCTTCTGCGACCTGCCGGGTGTGATGCAGCACTTCACGATTCCCGCCGAGGCGTTCGACCCGGACGAGGAGCTGGCGTTCGACGGCTCGTCGATCCGCGGCTTCCAGGCCATTCACGAGTCGGACATGGCCCTGCGCGCCGACCTGAGCACGGCCCGTGTCGACCCGTTCCGCCGGGACAAGACCCTCAACATCAACTTCTTCATCCACGACCCGATCACGGGCGAGCAGTACTCCCGCGACCCGCGGAACGTGGCGAAGAAGGCCGAGGCCTACCTGGCGTCCACCGGCATCGCCGACACCGCCTTCTTCGGGCCCGAGGCCGAGTTCTACGTCTTCGACTCGGTGCGCTTCTCCACCGAGGCGAACCAGGCCTTCTACCACATCGACTCCGAGGCGGGCGCCTGGAACGTCGGCGCCACGGACAACAACCGCGGTTACAAGGTCAAGTACAAGGGCGGCTACTTCCCGGTCGCGCCGGTCGACCACTTCGCCGACCTGCGCGCCGAGATGTCCCTGGAGCTGGCCAAGTCCGGCCTCAAGGTCGAGCGCCAGCACCACGAGGTGGGCACCGCCGGCCAGGCGGAGATCAACTACAGGTTCAACACGCTGCTGGCCGCGGCCGACGACCTGATGCTGTTCAAGTACATCATCAAGAACGTCGCCTGGAGGAACGGCAAGTCCGCCACCTTCATGCCCAAGCCGATCTTCGGCGACAACGGCTCCGGCATGCACGTCCACATGTCCCTGTGGACCGACGGCCAGCCGCTGTTCTACGACGAGACCGGCTACGCCGGCCTGTCCGACATGGCCCGCCACTACATCGGCGGCATCCTCAAGCACGCCCCGTCGCTGCTGGCCTTCACCAACCCGACGGTGAACTCCTACCACCGCCTGGTCCCGGGCTTCGAGGCCCCGATCAACCTGGTGTACTCGCAGCGCAACCGCTCCGCCGCGATGCGCATCCCGATCACCGGCGCCAACCCGAAGGCCAAGCGCGTCGAGTTCCGCGCCCCGGACTCCTCCGGCAACCCGTACCTGGCCTTCGCCGCGCTGATGATGGCCGGCCTGGACGGCATCAAGAACAAGATCGAGCCGGCCGAGCCGATCGACAAGGACCTCTACGAGCTGGCTCCCGAGGAGCACGCCAACGTGGCCCAGGTCCCGACCTCCCTCGAGGCCGTGCTCAAGGCGCTGGAGGAGGACCACGAGTACCTGCTCCAGGGCGACGTCTTCACGGCGGACCTGATCGAGACCTGGATCGAGTACAAGCGCACCAACGAGATCGCCCCGATCCAGCTGCGTCCGCACCCGCACGAGTTCGAGCTGTACTACGACATCTAGGAACTCTGCAGGTCAGAGCATGTGAATGGTGCTCTGGGCCGTACATGGGCCGTGGGCCGTGCCTTCCCCGTCGAGGGGGAGGCACGGCCCACGGTCGTTCGGTAGCCGCTTGCCGGACGGCTACTCGGCCAAAGCGGCGTCGATGGCCCGGCGGGCGCGGTCGCTGCTGTCAGGCATCAGGTGCGTGTATGTGCGCAGCGTGAATCCCGGGTCAGAGTGTCCGAGGTACTCGGCCAGCGCCTTCACGTTCTCGCCGGCGTCGAGGAGCACGGAGGCGTAGTAGTGCCGGAGCGCGTGTATGCCGTGCTCGCGTGACTGCTCGAACCGCTCTCCTGATTGTCTCTCCGGGATGACGCCGGCGGAGGCCAGCGCGGGCTTCTACAGGAACGTGTTGAAGTAGTTCCGGTTCAGTGCCTTTCGCTCCCGCGAGTAGAGGAGAAGCGAGGCGGCCACCGGCGGCCCGTCCGGGGTCTTCCAAGGCAGCGTGACCTCCTGCGGCGGGCGCCGGGTGATGTGCTGGGTGAGTAAGGCCGCGGTCGTGTTGGCCAGTGGCACGGCGCGGACCTTGCCGCCCTTCGGCGGTGCGAAGACGAGTTCCGAGTCGATGATTTTGACCTGGCGTACGACTCGGATCGTGCCGCCGAGGAAGTCGACGTCATCGACGGCGAGATCGAAGATCTCACCCTGTCGCAACCCGCAGCCCGCACCGAGGTCAACCGCCACCCGATATTGCTCGGGAAGGCCCGCCCGCACGGAGTGCACCCGTTCACGGGACCACGGCTGTACCTTTTGCTGCTCGACCTTGGGTACGCGAACCGACCGAGCGCGGCACGGGTTGCGCGTGATCAATGACCGCGTGTCCACCGCAATGAGGGAAGGCCCGTCGCAAGTTCGAATCCTGCCGGGGGCACAGGCAGAAGGGCCAAGTTCAAAGGGACGATTCCTCTGGACTGGCCCTTTGCCATCACTGCGGCCGTGCCACATGTGCGCCACAACGTCTGCCGGCCTCACGCCCGTGACCGCTGGGGACAGCCCTACCGATTCAAGCACCCGTCGTGGCTTCGCTCCTCCGGGCGGGCGCGGGCAAGAGGCAGGCACACAGTGCATGAAGTCAGAACATGTCGCGGCTGGGGTGGTCGGCTCCACGGCTTTTGGGCAGCCATTTCGGCGCGAGCCTCGAAGATCACGGCCCCAACGTCATGCTTTACCGGGCAGGCCCACAGACCGCCTGACGCGCCGGAAGCTTACGGGGCCATGATCACTCGCCCCAAAACAGCTCCCGCCCAAAAGCCTCCGATGACCTTATCGATATCCTGCGGGTCTCTGCTCCGAAGGATCGGCAATGGAAGACCGTACGCGCTGACCGAGACGCTCGACACCGCGCGTAACAGCAAGCGGACGGCCCACTGACAGGCTCGGTAGGCCAACCGGCAACCCGCGTCGCGGGTGTGTCGGCGGCTGACCCTAGGGTGCCCCCGTGAATGTGGATGATCTTCAATGGCAGTTGAGCAACCTCGGCGGCGTCCCACCGCGGATCGTGGACGAGATCCTCGAACGCGGCGGCCTCGAGGCCCTGGTGGAGGCGGCACGGGAGCGTGAGGACTGGTTTTGCGCTGCGGGTGCGGTGCGGGGATTGTGTGCGGTGGGGGAGTTCGGGCGGGCCTGGACGGTGGTGGAGCCGTTCACGGCTACCGGTTGGCAGCCGGCGGTGCGGGCGGGCGCCGACGTCCTGTTGCGGTCGGGCCATGTCGACCAGGCGTTGGAGCTGGCGCGCCCCAAGAGGCCGCAGGAGAACGCGGTCGACGCATGGCGGGACTACGCCGAGGCGCTGGTCCGGGCCGGGCGGGTGGACGACGCGATCGGCGTACTCGGTCCGCACCTGCGCGGGGGGCGCGTGCTGGGGGCCCTGGTGGAGATGACCGAGGGCCAGGGATGCGACGAGCGGGTGTTGGAGCTGCTGGCTCCGATCGCCGAGGAGTTCCGGCGCGATCCGAAGCAGTGCGACGACCTGTGGGGTGTCCTGCCTGCACAGGCGCGGGTCCTAGAGCGGTCCGGCCGGGTGGACCAGGCAATCCGGCTGCTCGGCGCGGACGTGGCCGCACGCCGGTACGGGCCGCAGAACAATGTCGAGTTCTATGCCGAGCTGCTGGCCCGACACGGTCGGGTCGAGGAACTTCGCGACCTTGCCGACACCCAGAGGTACACCGCCGTACGCCCGTACGTGACGGCCCTGGAGAACCTGGGCCGAGCCGGGGAAGCGGAGGCGTACCTGCGCGGCCTCATCGCCGCCAAGCATCCGGGCTGGTACGAGAGCGCACTGATGGGGCTGCTCATCCGTCAGGGCCGGGTGGACGACGCGATCAAGGCGGTGGAGCACACGTTCGACGACCTCTACGACGGGAACCTTCTCCAGGCGACCCTGATCGTGCTTGCCGACCAAGGCCTGCACGACAGGGCCCTTGGACTCACAGAAGGGCGCAGGCCCGAATTCCTCGCGGAGAACGATGAGTTCTGGCTCCGGTCCAACCGGTGGTGGCTGATGGGAGAGTCGGGACGTGCCAGGGAGGCAATCGAGGAGATCCAGGTGTTGCCGGCCGACAGGGTCGAGGACCGCGAGCTGACCATCGCCTGGCTGCTTGCCCAGGACGGCCGCGTCGAGGAGGCTATCGCCCTCCTACGCTCGTTGCCCGGCGAACGGGCCGCGACCGACCTGGCCGAACTGCTGATCCGGCAGGGCCGCCTCACCGAGGCCATTGCCGCCATCCCCGATGTGGCCGCCCAACGGGAGGAGAAACGACGACGCCACCAGCCCGGCAGACCTGAGCGACCGAGCAGCCAATAGTTCGCATCGAGAAGGTCACCAGCGCAGGTCCCCGTGCCACTCTCGTGCCAGAACGGGCGGGGACCCAGAGGGAATCAGGGGGCGCAGGGGGGACGCGCCACCGAATCTGCCCGAGGCAGCGAACCTGCAGGTCAGGCTTGTGACCGCCCCACCTCGCTCCTAAAGCGGTGCTTCACATCTGGCGGGTGAGACCATCGGTGGATGGCAGAAGCACAGCTCCCCCCTGGATGGTCTCTCCAGCGGATCCGTGACGTATCCGGGGACAAAGAGGCTGTCGCCCTGGCTCCAACCCGGGCGGTGAAGTGGGTGACCCACCCCGGAGCCGCTGACGAGGTCCTGCACCCTGAGATCGTTCTCGGGTTCCACAGCCTGTGCCTTGTGAAGCCTGTTGACGATGACGACTGGTACATGGGCAGCCTGTACGACGACGGCAGCATCGACTGTTGGGCAGCCTACGCCGATCTGTACGAGGCTCTGCGCGGTCTGTAGGCGGCCAGGCTGAAGGATCCGACATCTACGGTTGACATCAACGACGCCGGACAGAGGCGTACACCAGCGTCTCTGTCCGGCTGTCGCGCCAGCCGTCGGCAGCAGCCAGTGCGGACCCGGATCGAACTCCTAAAGCGGCGGCTTCCTAGCAATCAGCGGCAGCGGCCAGCCGGCGCAGGCCACCAGTGCGCTTCCGTCCTCGGTGATGAAGAGCAGGGTGGTCCATGTCCGATCGGCAGAATCGATCATCCCTGTGCGCACGGGCTGGCCAAGTTCGCTGAGGAGTTGCACTGCTCGTTCCAGCCCAAGAGGTTCAAGTCCGTGCATTCGCATGCGCTGAAGGCGGTGCTTGAAGACTCCGGCATGCACGTTGGCGGGTTGCGCCCGGTCCACCACCCAGTAGGTGGCGCCGCTGCGGAGGGTGGTCAGAGCCATCACGGACGCCTCGTCGTCACCGGCCAACAGTGATTCCAGCACATGCCGTTCCATAGTCCCCCTGCCCAGATCCTCCGGTACAGCAGCCAGGTACCGCAACCTCAGCGGTCGCCCGTGTCCGGTAGCGCCCCTCCGATGCCTGATGGCCACCGGAATGGCCGTCATTACCGATCCGGCTAGAGCTACGGATCAGAGGGCTGCGCCCGACTGTAAGACGTTGGGGTAGGCCACGCTTTTCACGAAGTTCATGGCCTACCCCAACGTCTTCATTCCCGGGTGCCGGGCCGTCCGTGGGCCGTCGAAGGGCGCTCGAGGATGACCGACGCTGACAGTCACCGACAGCTAAGCAGCAGGTCACAGCGTTGGTTGGTTACCTGGCCGCAGGTCAGAGATCCGATCCGTCACTTCTACGACATCCAGGAACCGTGCAGGTCGGAGCTGCCGCGTAGCGCTCTGAGCCGTACATGGGCCGTGGGCCGTGTCTTCCCCGTCGAGGAGGAGGACACGGCCCACGGCCGTTCGTCGTCCGTGCGCGCCCTCCGGGCGGACCCTCCCGTGCCCGGAGTGCGTCCCGCCGGACCGGGCGGCCGTGGTCCGAAAGTTTCGGAACCTCCCGCCCGCCTCGGGCTCCGTCCTTCGCGGTGGTGCGGAAGGACGGCCGTCCAAGATCGCCCGGGGTGGCGGAACGCCGTCGTCATGGGGGTGCCGGGAGCGGGAGGAAGCTCCGAAGGTTTTCGAAACTTCGACCGAAACAATTGACAGCCGGTCGCGTCTCTTCACACTGTTCAACATCGCACCACCCCCCACACAGGAGGACGCACGGATGAACGCGTTAATCCGGTCCACGGGTCGCAGACGCGGCAGACTCCCCGGCCCGGTCCGGAGCCTGTTCGTCGTCGCGATGGCCTTCGTGGCCTACGTGGCCGGCTTCGCCCCCGCGAGCGCCGACACGACGATCAGGTCGAACCAGACCGGTACCGACGGCGGTTACTACTACTCGTTCTGGACGGACAGCCAGAACACCGTCTCCATGACGCTCAAGTCGGGCGGCAGCTACAGCACCCAGTGGAGCAACACCGGCAACTTCGTGGCCGGCAAGGGCTGGTCCACCGGCGCGCGCAGGAGCGTCACCTACTCCGGATCGTTCAACCCGTCGGGCAACGCCTACCTGACCCTCTACGGGTGGACCACCGGACCGCTCATCGAGTACTACATCGTCGACAACTGGGGCACCTACCGGCCCACCGGCACCAGGATGGGCTCGGTGACCAGCGACGGCGGCACGTACGACATATACAAGACGACCCGCGTCAACGCCCCCTCCATCGAGGGCACCAAGACCTTCGACCAGTTCTGGAGCGTGCGGACGTCGAAGCGGACCGGCGGCACCATCACCACCGGCAACCACTTCGACGCCTGGGCCGCGGCCGGCATGAGGCTGGGCAACCACAACTACCAGATCATGGCCACCGAGGGTTACCAGAGCAGCGGCAGCTCCAACATCACGGTGGGCTCCGGCGGCACGACGCCGACCGACCCCACCACGCCTCCGCCGACCAACCCGGGCGGCTGCAACGCGGTCCTGTCCGCCGGCGACAGGTGGAGCGACCGGTACAACCTCAACGTGTCGGTGAGCGGGTCGAGCAACTGGACGGTGACCGTGAACGTCCCGTCGCCGGCCAAGGTGACGGCCACCTGGAACGTGTCGGCGAGCTATCCCGGCGCCCAGACCCTGGTGGCCAGACCCGACGGCAGCGGCAACAACTGGGGAATGACCATTCAGGCCAATGGCAACTGGAGCTGGCCGACGGTCAGTTGCAGCGCGGGCTGAGGCCGCCGGTCCGGCCGGGAGCCGGGCCCGACCAGCCCTGAGGAAAAGCACCACCGAGGATGAGGGCCGCCCGGATCCGCCCGGGCGACCCCGAGCCGCCCCCATGTCAGGAGCTTTCATGCGCAAGTTGATCCGTTCGCTCGCCGTACGGGCCGCCGTCAGGGCCGCCGCCGTGCTGAGCGTGGCGAGCGCCCTCTCCCTCGTCACCGCCCCGGCGCAGGCCGCGCCCGCGGCGCAGGAGGCGCCGTCCGTCCGGGCCGCCGCCTGCAACGGGTACGTCGGTCTCACCTTCGACGACGGGCCGTCCAGCCAGACCTCCGCCCTGCTGAACGCCCTCCGGCAGGCCGGACTGCGGGCCACCATGTTCAACCAGGGCCAGTACGCGGCCGCGAACCCGGCTCTGGTGCGCGCCCAGGTCGACGCCGGGATGTGGGTCGCCAACCACAGCTACACCCACCCCCACATGACCCAGCTCAGCCAGGCCCAGATGGAGTCCGAGATCTCCCGGACCCAGCAGGCCATCGCCAACGCGGGCGGCGGAACCCCGAAGCTGTTCCGCCCGCCCTACGGCGAGACCAACGCCACGCTCCGGGCGGCCGAGTCCAAGTTCGGCCTCCGGGAGATCATCTGGGACGTCGACTCCCAGGACTGGAACAACGCGAGCACCGACGCCATCGTGCAGGCGGCCGGCCGGCTCACCGACGGCCAGATCATGCTGATGCACGACTGGTCCGCCAACACCCTCGCGGCCGTCCCGCGGATCGCCCAGGTGCTCAGCTCCAAGGGGCTGTGCGCGGGCATGATCTCCCCGACCACCGGTCGCGCGGTCGCCCCCGACGGGGGCGGCACCACCCCGCCCCCGACCGGCGGCTGCACGGCGACGCTGTCGGCCGGCTCGCAGTGGAGCGACCGCTACAACCTGAACGTGTCGGTGAGCGGGTCGAGCAACTGGACGGTGACGGTGAACGTCCCGTCGCCGGCGCGGGTGCTGTCGACCTGGAACGCGTCGACCAGCTTCCCGACCAGCCAGACCATGGTGGCCAGGCCCAACGGCAGCGGCAACAACTGGGGAAT
>NZ_LWCC02000005.1:3476487-3493567 GCF_001642695.1 Streptomyces chilikensis | reverse complement strand
GTGGCCCGGCCCGGACCGGGCCGGGCCACGACCGCACCGAGGACAGACGCCACCGCGGACGAGGGCCGCCCGGACGCACCACCCGGGCGGCCCGGCCCGGACCGCCCCGACCAGGAGAGAACCCCCATGCCCGAGCCGTCACGTCCGACCGCCGTCCGGGCCGCCGCCCGCAACGGGTACGTCGGTCTCACCTTCGACGACGGGCCGTCGAGCCGGACGCCCGCCCTCCTGTCCGCCCTGCGCGAGGCCGGACTGCGGGCCACCATGTTCAACCAGGGGAACCACGCCGACGCCGACCCGGGCATGGTGCGCGCCCAGGCCGACGCCGGGATGTGGGTCGCCAACCACAGCTACAGCCACCCCCGCATGACCCGGCTCGGCCGGGCCCGGATGGAGTCCGAGATCTCCCGGACCCAGCGGGCCGTCGCCGCCGCGGGCGGAGGCGTTCCGGAACTCTTCCGGCCGCCCTACGGCGAGACCGACGACACGCTCCGCGCCGCCGCGGCGAAGTACGGGCTCCGGGAGGTCCGCCGCGCCCCGCGGGGAAGAACGCCGGCCGGGCCGTGGTGCCCGCGCCGCCGGCACGGGCCCCGTCCCGGGACGCCTCACGCCCCGGCCGGGACGGCGGCCGGGGCGTGAGGCGCGTGCGGCGGGGCGCCGGTGCGCCGGTGGGTCAGTCCGTCTGGAGCAGGGCGCGGACCATCCGGCAGGTCACCGGGGACGGCGGGTGGACGCCGATCAGCTGGGCGGCCAACTGGACGACCTCGTCCGGGGCCTGCCGGGGGGTGTGGAAGCCCAGGTCGAGCAGGGCTATCGCCAGCCGCATCGCCTTCAGCCGGCGGTTGTGGTCGATGTACCACTCGCGCGGCCGGCCCGGGGGCAGCGGACGCTTCTGGACGGGCACGTAGGGACGGTCGAGCGGGACGGGACGCTTGGCGGTGGACTGGGTGGAACGGGCCTTGGGCCGGGTGGAAGCGGCGGCGGGCACAGGCATCCTCCTGTCGCGGTCGGGGCGCCCGACGGGCCGGCGGACGGCGCCGCCGGACTCCCTCGAACATGCATTCATTCTACTGCCCGGCACCGACAAAGTCCCTGGCCAACAGGGGTTCTGGGGCCTGTGGGGCGGGTGCGGGAAACGAGTTCCGCGGGCCCCTCGGCGGCGTATCGTGAGGCCATGGAGATCTGGATCAACCCGGCCTGCTCGAAGTGCCGCAGCGCGCTCTCCCTGCTCGACGAGGAGGGGGCGGACTACACCGTGCGCCGTTACCTGGAGGACGTCCCGGCCGAGGACGAGATCCGGGCCGTGCTGGACCGGCTCGGTCTGGAGCCGTGGGAGATCACCCGCACGCAGGAGGCCGTGGCGAAGGAGCTGGGGCTCGGGGAGTGGCCGAAGGACGCCGGCTCCCGCGACCGGTGGATCACCGCGCTGGCGGCGCACCCCAGGCTGATCCAGCGGCCGATCATCACCGCCGAGGACGGCACCGCCGTGGTGGCCCGGTCGGAGGAGGCGGTGCGCGAGGCCCTGGCGCGCGACGGGAGGGCGTGAGGGGCGGGCCGGACGCGCCCCCGCCGGAGCCGCGGCGACGCGGCCGCGGCGAGCGGGGGACCCCGCCCGCGGGCGGGTGACCGCGCGGACGGTACCCCCTCGCCGGGCCGGTCAAGCCCATCGCATACGAGCCGCCCGGCCCCGCCCCGCCCCGCGCGGTCCCGGGGGTCCGGGCGCGCCGCCGTCCCTCCCGCACGGAGCCGCCGGGCCGCCTCACAGACCCGTTCGGGGTGCACGGCCCGCCGGTAACACGGGGTTCACACGAGGGCAACGGTCGGGAAATCGCCCCTTGACAGTCTTCGGGACATACCGGCGCACCGATGCCGCAGCGCCTCGCCCCGCGACGACCGTCCCGCACGGTCGAGACCACCGAAGGATGTGGCCCGTGACCTTCAAGGCTGAGTACATCTGGATCGACGGCACCGAGCCGACGGCCAAGCTCCGTTCCAAGACGAAGATCCTGCCCGACGACGCCAAGGGTGCCGAGCTGCCGATCTGGGGCTTCGACGGGTCCAGCACCAACCAGGCCGAGGGCCACGCCTCCGACTGCGTGCTGAAGCCGGTCTTCTCCTGCCCGGACCCGGTCCGCGGCGGCGACGACATCCTGGTGCTGTGCGAGGTCCTGAACATCGACCTCACCCCGCACCCCAGCAACACGCGGGCCGCGCTGGTCGAGGTCGCCGAGCGGTACGCCGCCCAGGAGCCGATCTTCGGCATCGAGCAGGAGTACACGTTCTTCAAGGACAACTACCCGCTGGGCTTCCCGCGCGGCGGCTTCCCGGCCCCGCAGGGCGGCTACTACTGCGGCGTCGGCGCGGACGAGATCTTCGGCCGGGACATCGTCGAGGCGCACCTGGAGAACTGCCTCAAGGCGGGCCTGGGCATCTCCGGCATCAACGCCGAGGTCATGCCGGGCCAGTGGGAGTTCCAGGTCGGCCCGCTCGCCCCGCTCGAGGTCTCCGACCAGCTGTGGATCGCCCGCTGGCTGCTCTACCGCACCGCCGAGGACTTCGGCGTGGCCGCCACCCTCGACCCCAAGCCGGTCAAGGGCGACTGGAACGGCGCCGGCGCGCACACCAACTTCTCCACCAAGGCGATGCGCGAGGGCTACGACGCCATCATCACCGCCTGCGAGTCGCTCGGCGAGGGCTCCAAGCCGCTCGACCACGTCAAGAACTACGGCGCGGGCATCGACGACCGCCTGACCGGCCTGCACGAGACCGCCCCGTGGGACAAGTACTCCTACGGCGTGTCCAACCGCGGCGCCTCGGTCCGCATCCCCTGGCAGGTGGAGAAGGACGGCAAGGGCTACATCGAGGACCGCCGTCCGAACGCCAACGTCGACCCGTACGTGGTGACCCGCCTGCTGGTGGACACCTGCTGCGAGGCGCTGGAGAAGGCCGGCCAGGTCTGACCCGCCGCGGGCCCTGCCCGCGCGGACGGTCCGGGGTGCGGGAGGGGGCGTCGCCAACTGGTGGACGCCCCCTGCACGTTGCGCGCTCGTCTGCTTCAATGGAGCCCATCAACGGCATTCGGAGGTGTGGCATGACAGGTCGCTTCGACCTCGAGCCCTTCTGGCCGTCCCGTCAGCACCACGACTTCGACCGTGTGTGTCGCCGCGCGACCTGCGCGCCGGCCCGCTGACGTCTCCCTCTCCCCGAGGCCCCCGCGGCCTCGTCAGCCTTGCCGCCGCGCGTGATCCACGTCCCGTCCGACGTCCTTCCGCGCGAAAGAGCTGATTGCCATGGCGACCACGCACGCCTCCGACCTGCACGTCTCCGCCCCGCACCCCTACGAGCCCGCCGGGCCCCGCCGCCTGCGGGCCGTGGGCGCCCCCAAGGCCGCCTCCGCCCCCGTCGAGCAGCTGCTGCCGCCGGGCGCGACCTGGCTGCCCGCTCCCCCGCAGGCGGTGCCCTCGCTGCCCGGTCAGCCGCCGATGGTGGGCTACCTCGTCCTGGTGCCCGCGGACCGGCAGCCGCCGTTCCTGCGGGAGGCGACCGCCCTCCTCCCGCAGGCCGGCCCGGACGCCGGGAGCGGGGAGGACGCCGCCGGGGACGGCGGACCGGTCCGCGTCGACACGGTGCGGCGGACCGCCGAGGTGGAGGGGCGGCCGCTGGACCTCACCTACCTGGAGTTCGAGCTCCTCGCCCACCTCGTCGCCCACCCGCACCGGGTGCACACCCGTGACCAGCTGGTGGCCACCGTCTGGGGCTACGGCCACGTCGGCGACGGCCGCACCGTGGACGTCCACGTCGCCCGGCTGCGCCGCAAGCTGGGCGGGTACCGGCAGACCATCCAGACCGTCCGCCGGGTCGGCTACCGGTACACGCCGCCGCGGGCGGACTGAGGTCGACCGCGCCCGCCCGGCCGTGCCAGGCTGCCCCCATGGACCAGCACTGGGAAGAACGGGTCGCGGCGGTGTGGGCGACGTTCGACGACCACCCGGAGACGGAGGAGGGCGCCGAGCGGTTCCGGGCGCGGGTGGCGGCCCTCGCGGACGAACTCCCGGACGACCACCCGTTCGCACTGTTCGAGCGGGCGTGTGCCTGGGACTCGACCGGGCGTTCCGATCTCGCGGTGCCGCTCTACGAACGGGCGCTGGAGGGCGGGCTCGACGGCTACAAGGGCCGCCGGGCCCGCATCCAGCTGGCCAGTTCGTTGCGCAACATCGGCCGGGCCGATCGGGGCCTCGAGCTGCTGGAGCCCGAACTGGACGCCCCATCCGACGAGTTGGACGACGCGGTGCGGGCCACCATGGCGCTCTGCCTGTCCTCGCTGGGGCGGGACCGCGAAGGGCTCTCCCTGGTGCTGGAGGCGCTGGCCGCCCATCTTCCGCGCTACCGGCGGTCGATGGGCGCCTACGCCCGCCTCCTGCGGAACCCGTGAGGAACGACTCTCCCACCAACGGGTGACCATCGCTCGATTCGCTCGTTCTGCTGAACGTGCAGCCACAGCATGTCGTCTCCCATCCGCCCGCCCGCAAGGCCGGACCGCACCGCCCCGGCGGGGGCCTCGACGTCGAGCAGGCCGAGGCCGCGCTCGTCGAGCACTACCCGCGGCTGGTCCGGCTCGCGTACCTGCTGCTGCCGTCCGCCCCGGACCGCGGCCGGCGGGTCCTCGCCGCGCACGCCGTCACCCAGCGCGCGCTGCCCAGGGGGAGGACGCCGTCCTCGGTGATCCCCGCCCAGGCGCACGGCCGGGAGGGCGACCCCGGGTACGCGGTGGTCCGCATGAGGATCGTGCGCGCCGCCATGGAGGCGGGCGGGAGGCGGCCGCTGCACCGGGCCGTGCGGCTGCCGCCGCTGCTCCCCCAGGTGTGGGGACTGCGGCTGTTCCCCCGCTCCGGCGGGGCGGGCGAGCTGGCGCTGGAGCAGCGGCTGGCCGCCCTCTCGCCGGCCGGCCGGGCGGCGTACGTGCTGCGCGGGCTGGAGCGGCTGCCGGACGACGAGGTCCGCGAGGTCCTGGAGTCGGCCGGGGTGGAGAACCCGTACACGGCGATCCGCGAGGCGGACAAGGTGCCGGTCCAGTACACGCTGCTGGACTCCCCCGAGTTCGACCCGTGCGCGCTCCAGGCCCGCCCGACCGATCTGATGCGCCGCCGCCAGCACACCAGGGCGGCGCTGGCCGCGGCGGCGGCGGCCGCGATCTGCGCGGCGCTGGTGCTGACGCCCGGCGAGGGCTGGGGACCGGACGGCGCGGCGGCCCCGCCGCACGCCGGCAACCCCGCGGCGCGGGCCGCCCTGGACCCGGGTGAGCTGTCCCGGGCGGCTCCGGCCGCCTGGCGGACCTCGGCCCGTCTGGACTTCTCGGTCTGGCCGGCCCGGGGCGCGCTGGCCGGCGACGAACGGCTGCTGCGCCGGGCGCTGGCGGTCTGGGCCCGCCCGGGGCGCACGGTGCAGGTGTCCGCGACCACCGGCACGCCCTCCGGCGGCCCGGCGGGCCCGCCGCGGCTGCTCTACGCGGGCGAGGTCGACGGCGCCCGGGTGGTCCTGCTCCACGACGGCCTGCGGGTCGTCCGGTACGCGGAGCCGTCCGCCGGCGCCGGCGGCGCGGCGCTGGACCTCGCGCGGGTCGACGGCGCGGAGGACGTCACGGCGAGCGCCGTGGTGGTGGGCCGCTCCGACGGAAACGTCCGCTACCTCCTGGCCCCCTGGGTGACGAAGGCGGCGGGCCGGGACCTGATGGGCGGCGGGGACGGGACCCGCAGGACGCTGCTGGACATCGGCCCGGACGGGGTGACCTCCCCGCTGGCCGGGCCGGTGCGGCAGCGGCCCGGCGCGTGCACCGCGTGGAACGCGCTGGAGCTCACCGGGGCGGACGGCCGGCGGATGGTGACCGATCTGGGTGAGCTGACCCCGGCCGCGCTGACGGTGGGCGAGCCGGGTGACGCCCCCGCCGACTTCGGTCCCCGGTCGCGTCAGGCGTGGCGGCCGCTGGCCTGTTCGCTGGCGACGATGCGCGGTCAGGGCGTGCGGTCGGTGAACGCCTGGCGGTTCGCCGAGCAGCCGCTGCCGGACGGCACCGGGACGGCGGCCTGGGTGTGCACGCGTTCCGAGACCTGGCGGGGCGAGGGCGTCCAGGTGCTGGCCCAGTTCCGTCCGCCGGGCGTGGAGGCGGCGGCGGTCACCGCCAAGGCCGCGGACGCGACGGCCTGCGGGGCGCGTGACCCGCAGGTGGTGGCGGGCGTGCTGTGGAAGGCGGGCGGCGGGGACTGGCACCTGCTGGCGGCGGGCGGTCCGCGGACCGCGTCGATCACGGCGTCCGGCGGGGTGCGCGCCGAGGCCGAGGGGCGGTTCCTCAGCACCCCCGCCGAGCAGGGGGCGCGGGCCGATCTCAGGGCGACGCTCTCCGACGGCCGCGAGGTCACGGGGCTGGGCTGAGGCCGGGGCCGCCGTCCTGCCCGCGGCCCCGCCCCGCCGTTAAGGTGTTCGTATGACTACCGGGGTACGTCGCAGGATGGGGGTCGAGGAGCGGCGGCAGCAGTTGATCGACGTCGCGCTCGAACTGTTCAGCCACCGCTCGCCCGACGAGGTCTCCATCGACGAGATCGCCGCCGCCGCGGGCATCTCGCGCCCCCTGGTGTACCACTACTTCCCGGGCAAGCAGAGCCTCTACGAGGCGGCGCTGAAGCTGGCCTCGCAGGACCTGGCCGGACGGTTCACCGAGCCCCGGGAGGGACCGCTGGGCGCCCGGCTGCTGCGGGTGATGCGCCGCTTCTTCGACTTCGTCGACGAACACGGTCCGGGTTTCTCGGCGCTGATGCGCGGCGGCCCGGCGGTGGGGTCGTCGACCACCAACGCGCTGGTCGACGGGGTGCGGCAGGTGGCCTTCGAGCAGATGCTGCGGCACCTGGCGCTGGAACCGCCGGTCTCGCCCCGCCTGGAGCTGCTGCTGCGTTCCTGGATCTCGCTCACCGAGACGACGGCGCTGCTGTGGCTGGCGGACCGGAGGGTCCCCCGTGCGGAGCTGGAGGTCCGGCTGGTGCACGACTTCGCCGCCCTGGCCGCGGTCGCCGCCACCTCGGACGCCGGGCTGGCGGACCTGCTGCGCCGGGTGCTGGCCGAGGAGCCGGAGGACAGCCCGTTCGTCGAGCTGATCGGCAAGCTGGTCGCGCTGGCCCCCTGAGGGCGGGCAGGAATCCGTCAACGGTCCTGGGGAAGACGGCAGTTCATATCCTGTCGGACCTTCCCAGAGATGAGTGTGACGTCATGTCCTCCTTCGACCGCCCGCAGCCGAAGAACGGTCTCGCCATCCCCGCCCTGGTGCTCGGCATCCTGGCGGTCGTCTTCTTCTGGACCGTGATCGGCGGCATCCTGCTCGGTGTGCTCGCGCTGGTCTTCGGGATCCTGGGCATGCGCCGGGCGCGCCGCGGCGGCGCACCGCACGGCAAGCTGGCGATCGCCGGCGCGGTGCTGGGCGGTGTGGGGCTGATCGCCTCGCTGGTGCTGGTGGCGGTCGGGGCGTCGATCGTCGGCTCGGACGAGTTCAAGAACCTCCAGGAGTGCGTCGAGCAGGCGAAGACGCAGGCGGAGCTGGACCGGTGCGAGCGTGACTACGGCAACGAGGTCGACGACTGACCGGGCCGGCTCCCGGGAAACGCGGACGGCGGCGCCCCCACGGTGCGTGGGGGCGCCGCCGTCGCCGTCGCGGGGCCCGGTCAGGAGGCGGTGAACACCGCCACCGTCCGGCCCGGCACGCTGAACGTGCCGTCCTCGAAGGACGCGGACTTCACCACCGCGTCGGATCCGGAGGCCTGCACCGGGTGGAGCCGGTACGCGGCGTCGCCGAGTCCGCCGACGTGCTGCTCCCGCGCCTGGGGGGTGGCGTTGAAGACCACCATCAGGTCGCCGAGCCGCATGGTGATGACGCCGGGCGTCTCGTTCTCGCCGGAGAGCGGGAAGGACAGCTTCTGCTGCACCTTCTCCGCGCTGTCCAGCGAGAACGCCTTCTCCGTGGTGCGGATCCGCAGCAGGTCGCGGTAGGCGGCGGAGGCCCCCTCGATCTCCTCGCAGCCCATCGGGCCCACCGACGGATTCGTCAGCAGGGGCTTGGCGTAGCCCCACTTGGGCTCGTTGTCGGCCGCCGGGGGCAGGCCGCGGCCGAAGCCGTTGCCGGCCTCGCAGTTCCAGTGGACGGCGTTGAACCAGTCGCCGCTGTCGTAGGAGTTGCGGTCCAGCGACTTCGAGCGCAGCAGGTCGGTTCCGGCCTGGGAGAGCGCCGGTCCCTGGGAGAGGGCGGCGGTCGCCATGGCGAGGACCTGCATCCGTGCCCGGTCGCCGGCCGGGGTGCCGGCCGGCAGCTTGAAGGCGAGGGCGTCGAACAGCGACTCGTTGTCGTGGGCGTCGGCGTAGGCGAGGGCGTCGCCGGGGGCCTCGGCGTAGCCGGCGGGCGAGCCGTTGTAGTCGACCTGGGCGCCGGTGACCTCCTTGCCGGAGGTGTCGGTGAAGCGGTAGCCGGCCAGGTTGCCGGTGAGGCCGACCTTGATCAGGTCGTGGTAGTGCAGCAGCCGGGCCTTCTGCTCGGCCTCGCTGCCGTTGGCGTCGGAGGTGTTGGGGTCGGTGTAGAGGCCGGAGGCGAAGCCCTGGACGCCCGGGTCCTCGTCGAAGGGGCCGCCGCCGCGGACGGCGTCGCGGGCGCGGTCGGAGAAGGTGGCGATGCCGGTACCGGCCATGTGCTTCTGGGTGGCCTGGACGAACCGGGCGTCGTCGGCGATCTCGCCGAAGTTCCAGCCCTCGCCGTACAGCAGGATGTTCCTGCCGTCGACGCCGTCCTTCTCCAGGGTGAGGGAGTCCAGCGCCTCGCGGACGGCGACCATGTTGGCCTTGGGGTGGTGGCCCATCAGGTCGAAGCGGAAGCCGTCGACCTTGTACTCCTTGGCCCAGGTGACCACGGAGTCGACGACCAGCTTGCCCATCATGGCGTTCTCGGGCGCGGTGTTGGCGCAGCAGGTGGAGGTGGCCACGCTGCCGTCGGCGAGGAGCCGGTGGTAGTAGCCGGGCACGATCCGGTCGAGGACCGAGGTCTTCGCCTGGCCGGACGCGGCGGTGTGGTTGTAGACCACGTCCATCACGACGCGCAGGCCGTTGTCGTTGAGCGACTTGACCATCTGCCGGAACTCGGCGGTGCGCTTCGTGCCGTCGGGGTCGGAGGCGTAGGAGCCCTCGGGGACGGTGTAGTGGTACGGGTCGTAGCCCCAGTTGTAGGCGTCCTTGGCCGCGGTGGCGGCGACGCACTCCTGCTGGCGGGGCGAGTCGGCGGGCAGCGACGCCAGGTCGCAGTCCGGGGTCGCCTGGTCCGCCTTGCGCTCGGGGATGGTGGCGATGTCGAACGCGGGCAGCAGGTGGACGTGGGAGGTGCCGGCGTCGGCCAGCTCCTTCAGGTGCCGGGAGCCGTCGCTGCCGGTGTCGGCGAAGGCCCGGTAGGTGCCCCGGTCGGCGGCCGGCACGGTGCCGTCGGCGACGGAGAAGTCGCGGATGTGCAGCTCCTGGATCTGCGCGTCGCGCAGCGGCACGGCCTTGGGCTTGTCGAGGCCGGCCCAGCCGGCGGGGGCGAGGGCGCGGTCGCCGAGGTCGACGACCAGGCTGTGGGTGGAGTCGGCGGTCAGGGCGACCGAGTAGGGGTCGGTGACCTTGTTGACGACGACCTTCTGCTCGGTGGGCGCGAAGACCTTCACCACGTAGCGGTAGGGCTTGTTCTTCCACGAGGCGGGGCCGGTGACCGACCAGACGCCGGTGGCGCCGTCACGCTTCATCGGCACCGTGGCGGTGCCGATCTCGAGGTCGACGTCCTGTGCGGTGGGCGCCCACACCGAGAGGGTGGGGCGGCCGCCGTCGAGGACCGGGCCGAGGTCGGCCTGGGTGGCCTTCGGGTACAGGTCGTCCAGGACGCCCGCGGTCTGCACGCCGGTGGCGGCGAGGACCGCCCCGTTGGCGGCGTGCTGGGCGGCGACGACCTGGCCGCGCAGCGCGGTGCGGACGCGGTCGGCGTCGCGCGGGTCGACGGTCCAGGCGGTGCCCTTGGCGAGGTGCGGGAAGCGCTCCTTCTGCTCGTCGGTGAGCTTGCCCGGGTTGAGCCGCAGCCAGGCGGCGTCGCCGGTGAGCGCGCCGTCCTTCACCGCGAGGGAGCCGTCGCGGGAGGCGAGCAGCTGGGTGGAGGCGGCGGCCGGGGAGCCGTCCCAGACGACGGTGGCGCGGTCGATCCAGACGGCCTTGGAGGTCGTCAGGTCGAGGGCTCCGGCGCTGCCCGCGGGCTGCGGGAGCAGGTACTTCTCCTGGCCGGCCAGCAGCCAGACCTCGTGGCCGTTCGCCTTGAGGTCCAGGGCCTGGTCGGTGGGCAGGTCCTTCTGGTCGCCCTTGTGGAGGATGTAGCTGAGGCTGGTCGCGCCGTCGGCGAGGGGCACCTCGTAGACCGCGCCGAAGGAGTCGACCTTGCTCGGCTGCACGGGGCGGGCCCAGTCGGTCGGGTTCGCGGCGCCGGACCAGACGTGCAGGCCCCAGCCGTCGTAGTCGCCGTCCGCGCGGTGGTAGTGCAGGACGGCCTTGGAGCGGTCGGGCTCGGGGTACTCGCCGGCGGGCTTCTCGGTGCGGACGGTCTCCTTGCCCTGCTCGATCCAGACCTCGCCGGTGCGGGTGACGTCGACGGTGCGGTCGGCGGCGACGTCCTTGTTCCCGTCCTTGTCGATCACCAGGAAGCCGACGTCGGAGGCGCCGGGCTTGAGCTTGACCCAGGCGAAGGCGCCGTAGGCGTCGCGGCCGACGAAGGGATGGCTCCTGGGCCACTCGGTGGCCTCGCCCTCGGCGATGTCGCCCCAGGCGTACAGGCCCCAGTCGTCGTAGTCGCCGTCGGCGCGCTTGTAGTGGACCAGCACGTGGTCGCGGGAGGTGGCGACGGGCTTCTCGGGCGCGGGCGGGGTGCCGGTGGTGCTCTCGCCGAGGTCGCTCGCGGTGCGGCCGGCCCGGTCGACCACGACGGCCTTGTAGCGCAGGGCGGTCCCGGCGGGGACGTCCTCGCCGATGGTGTGGGTCACCCGGTAGGGGGCGTGGTCGGCGGAGCCGAGGACCTTCCAGGGGCCGTTGCCGACCTGGGCGGCGAAGACGACGCGGTTGAGCCGGCCGCCGTCGGTGTCCGCGTCCACGGTCACGGTGCCGGTGGCGCCGGCGTCCGGGGCGGTGAGGGTGACGGAGGGCGCGGCGGCCGGCTTCGGCAGCGGGGCCCTGGCCTGGAACACGACGGCGGAGCCGGCGGGGACGGTGACCGTCACCTTGCGGTCGGCGTCGCTCCTGACGGTGGCGTCGGTGCCGTGGATGCCGCGGAAGGAGGCGTCGGCGGAGCCGGTGGCGAAGGTGGCGGACTTGGCCTCGCCGGCGTTGTTGAAGGCGACCAGGTACTCGACGCCGCTCCTGGCGTCGGTGCGGGAGAAGGCGTAGACGCCCGCCCCGTCGGCCGCGTAGCGCTCGGTCTGCACGCCGTCGGCGAGGGCCGGGTGGGCCTTGCGCAGCTTGGCGAGGGCGCTGATCTGCCGGTAGAGCGGTGCTCCGGTGTCGAAGGCGTCCTCGGCGTGGGTGCGGTCGGTGCCGATCCGGTCGTCGTCGAGGTAGTCGGCGGTCTTCGAGGCGAACATGCTCTGGCGGGCGTCCTTGTCGCCGCCGTTGCCGGTGAAGCCCTGCTCGTCGCCGTAGTAGACCACCGGGTTGCCGCGGCCGAGGAACATCAGCTCGTTGGCCAGCTTCGCCTTACGCAGCAGTGCGGCGTCCGAGGCGCCGGAGTCGTCGGCCTTCAGGAAGTGGCCGATGCGCCCCATGTCGTGGTTGCCGAGGAAGGTGACCTGCTCGTACGCGTTGGCCTTGTCGGTGGCGTACTTGTAGTCGTCGCCGTAGACCGAGGAGAGCTTCCTGGCGCTGCCGCCCTGGGAGGCGTACTGGCGCGCGGCCTCCTGGAAGGGGAAGTCGAGCGTCGAGTCGAGGCGGCCCTCGGTGACGTAGGGGGCGGTGACGGAGGTGTCGCTGGAGTACACCTCGCCGAACATGAAGAAGTCGTCGCGGCCCCGCTTCGCGGCGTACGCGTCGAGGGCGGTGGCCCACTGGGTCCAGAACTCCATGTTGACGTGCTTCACGGTGTCGATCCGGAAGCCGTCGATGTCGAAGTCCTTGACCCAGCGCTGGTAGATCTTCTCCATGCCGGAGACGACCTCGGGGCGCTCGGTCCACAGGTCGTCGAGGCCGGAGAAGTCGCCGTAGGTGGTGGACTCGCCGGCGTAGGTGGAGTCGCCGCGGTTGTGGTACATCGCCGGGTCGTTGAGCCAGGCGGGGACCTTGACGTCCTTCTTCGCCTGCGGCACCACGGGGGTGCGGGGGAAGGAGCCGGAGTCCACGGCGGGGAAGCGGTCGCGGCCCTCCGCGTAGTCGGCGTCGTCGAAGGGCTTCCCGTCCTTCGTCAGGTACGGGAAGGCGCCCTTGGAGAGGTAGGAGTAGGACTTCTCCCGGTAGTCGACGACGTCGGCGGTGTGGTTGGTGATGACGTCGAAGAAGACCTTCATGCCCTTGGCGTGGGCCGCGTCGATCAGCTTCTCCAGGTCGGCGTTGGTGCCGAAGTGCGGGTCGACCTGGGTGAAGTCGGTGATCCAGTAGCCGTGGTAGCCGGCCGAGGCCTGGTCGCCGGTGCCCTGCACGGGCTGGTTCTTGAAGATGGGCGCCATCCAGATGGCGGTGGTGCCCATGCCCTTGATGTAGTCGAGCTTCTCGGTCAGGCCCTTGAGGTCGCCGCCCTGGTAGAAGCCCTTGTCCGCGGGGTCGAAGCCGGTGGCCAGGCGGGAGCCGGTGAGGCCGCCGCGGTCGTTGGAGGCGTCGCCGTTGGCGAAACGATCCGGCAGGACGAAGTAGAACTGCTCGCGGGTCAGGTCGTGGCGGGCCGGCTGGGCGGCGAGCTTCGCGTCCGACGGGGGCGCCGGGGGCTCGGCGGCCTGGGCGGCGAGCGGCGGGAGCAGGGTCGCGGCGAGCGCGACGGCGACGGCCGTGGCGGCGGTCCGCGCCCCGCCCGCGAGGCCCCGGCCCGGCTTCCTGCCGCCGGTGGGGCCGGGGAGCGGCGACGCCGCTCCGGTTCTCCTGGTACTCACCACGAAGGTCCTCCTTGACGTCCGGTGAGCTGCGGTGCCGCGGCCGGCGGAGCGTGGGGGTGGCCGCGGCGGAGGGCTGGGTTCACCCGTGGCCTGCCGCGAGGGGCGGCAGGCCACGGGGAGTCGTGCGGTGGTGCGGTGGAGCGGTGGAGCCGGTGGACCACGGACCGATCGAGCGGGCGGGACGTCGGCCCGTGGTCCACCGGAGCGTGGGGGTGGGTGACCGGTGTCAGCCGGTGGTCCACCAGGCGGTGGTGTCGGCCGGGACGAGGGCCTCGCCGTCGGTGACGGCGACCTCGTCGCTGGCCATCAGCAGACGGCCGGGCGCCGGGAACGGCACCGGCTCGCCGGTGGTGTTGGCGACGCAGACGAACGCGCCGCGGCGGAACGCCAGCACGCCCTCGGGGGCGGGCAGCCACCGCACGTCCTCCCCCGCGCCGAGGTCCGGCGTCGCGCGGCGCACGGCGAGGGCGGAGCGGTACAGCTCCAGCGTGGAGCCGGGCACCCCGGTCTGCGCCTCGACGCTCAGCTCGCCCCAGCCCTCAGGCTGCGGGAGCCAGCTGCCGCCCGGCCCGAAGCCGTGGCTGGAGCCCTCGCGGGTCCACGGGATCGGCACCCGGCAGCCGTCGCGGAAGCCGTCCTGGCCCGCGCCGCGGAAGTAGGCGGGGTCCTGGCGCACCTCGTCGGCCAGGTCGACGACGTCCGGCAGGCCGAGCTCCTCGCCCTGGTAGATGTAGGCGGAGCCGGGCAGCGCCAGCATCAGCAGGGTGGCGGCGCGGGCGCGGCGCAGGCCGAGCTCGCGGTCGCCGGCCTCGCGGATCTGGGTGCCCATGCCGGCCGGGTTGCCGAAGCGGGTGGCGTGCCGGGTCACGTCGTGGTTGGAGAGCACCCAGGTGGCGGGCGCGCCCACCGGCTTCATCGCCTCCAGGGTGCGGTCGATGATCCCGCGCAGCTCGGTGGCGTCCCAGTAGCTGCTCAGGTACTGGAAGTTGAACGCCTGGTGCAGCTCGTCGGGGCGCACGTAGTTGGCGGTGCGCTCGACGGTCGGGGTCCACGCCTCGGCGACGAACACCCGGTCCCCGCTGTACTCGTCGAGGATGCGGCGCCACTGGCGGTAGATCTCGTGGACGCCGTCCTGGTCGAAGAACGGGACGACGCCGTCGCCGAGCAGCTTGACCTGCTCGCTGCCGCCGAGGTCGGGCAGGCCCGCGGCCTTGACCATGCCGTGCGCGACGTCGATGCGGAAGCCGTCGACGCCCATGTCCAGCCAGAAGCGCAGGATGGAGCGGAACTCGTCGTTGACCGCCGGGTGCTCCCAGTTGAAGTCGGGCTGCTCCGGGGCGAACAGGTGGAGGTACCACTCGCCGGGCGTGCCGTCGGGCTCGGTGACCCGGGTCCAGGCGGGGCCGCCGAAGATGGACTCCCAGTCGTTGGGCGGGAGTTCGCCGTTCGCGCCCTTGCCGGGGCGGAAGTGGTAGCGGTCGCGCAGCGGCGAGCCGGGGCCCTCGGCGAGGGCCCGCTTGAACCACTCGTGCTGGTCGGAGGAGTGGTTGGGCACCAGGTCGACGATGATCCGCAGGCCCAGCTCGTGGGCGTCGCGGATGAGGCCGTCGGCGTCCAGCAGGTTGCCGAACATCGGGTCGACGGCGCGGTAGTCGGCGACGTCGTAGCCGGCGTCGGCCTGCGGGGAGGCGTAGAAGGGGCTCAGCCACACCGCGTCCACGCCCAGGTCGCGCAGGTAGGGCAGCCGGGCGCGGATGCCGGGCAGGTCGCCCATGCCGTCGCCGTCGCTGTCGGCGAAGCTGCGCGGGTAGACCTGGTAGATCACCGCGTCGCGCCACCAGTCGTGGCGGTCCGCGACGGCGTGGCCGGCGGTGCGGGAAGCCGGGCCGTGGGTGGGAGAAACCGGTTCGGCGGTCTGGTGACTCATGACGTCCTTGTTGTGTGCCGAGGGTCGCTGTCGTGTGGGGGGGTGGTGCCGGTGGCGCCGCGGTCAGCCCTTGGTGCCGCCGGCGGTGAGGCCGGCGACCAGGTTCCTCTGGACGAGGTAGAAGAAGGCCGAGACCGGGATCGCCACCAGGACCGCGGTGGCGGCCATCAGGTGCCGCTGGGCGTCGTGCTCGCTGACGAAGCTCTGCAGACCCACCGCGAAGGTGTACTTGGTGTCGTCGAGCATGAACGTCGAGGCGAAGGCGACCTCGCCGAACGCGGTGATGAAGTTGTAGAAGGCTGCCACCGCCAGGCCCGGCCGGGCCAGCGGCAGGATCAGCCGCACGAAGGTGCCGAACGGGCTCAGGCCGTCGACGCGGCCGGCCTCGTCGATCTCGAAGGGGATGGTGTCGAAGTAGCCCTTGAGCAGCCACGCCGAGTAGGGGACGGCGGTGGAGCAGTAGACCAGGATCAGACCGCCGTAGGTGTCGAGCAGCCGCAGCTCGGTGAGGAGCTGGTACATCGGCACGATCAGCACGGCGATCGGGAACATCTGGGTGCACAGCAGCACCCACATCAGCTTCTTCTGCCCGGGGAAGCGCATCCGGGAGACGGCGTAGCCGGTGGTCGCCGCGATCAGCACGCCGAGCACGGTGGTGCCGAGCGAGACGATCAGCGAGCTCTGCAGCCAGTGGAAGAAGTTGGTCTCGGTGAGCACCTGGACGTAGTTGTCCAGGGTGGCCTTGCCGAAGATGCCGGCGGGGCGCAGGTAGTCGTCCTTGTCCGGGCCGAGCGACAGCAGGAAGATCCAGGCGACCGGGAGGACGGCGATCAGGCTCGCGACGATCAGCACCGCGTGCGTGGCGATCCGGACCAGGGGGCGGGGCTCGCCGCGGCGGCGCACCGCCTTGGGCGCGGTCCGGGCGGGGGCCGCCTCGACGGGGGTCTCGAGGGTGTTGGTAGTCATGGCTCCTGCCTCAGGACTGCTGCTCGCCGCGGGCCAGCCAGCGGCGGTAGAAGGACGTGAAGACGACCAGGATCGCCAGCAGCAACATGCCGTAGGACGCCGACTGCGCGAAGTCCCGCGGCTGCTGGCCGAAGCCCAGGAAGTAGGCCCAGGTGACCAGGATCTGCGCGTCCGGCGCCTTGGTGCCGAACAGCAGGAAGATGACCGCGAACTGGTTGAACGTCCAGATGATGCCCAGCAGCACCACGGTGGAGCTCACCGCGCGCAGGCCGGGCAGGGTGACGTAGCGGAACCGCTGCCAGGGGGACGCGCCGTCGAGTTCGGCCGCCTCGTAGAGGTTGGCGTCGATCGACTGCAGGCCGCCGAGCAGCGAGACCATCATGAACGGCACGCCGCACCAGGTGTTGACCATGATCGCGGCGAACCGCTGCCAGAAGCTGTCCTCCAGCCAGGCCGGCGTCGGCAGGTTCAGCAGTTCCAGGCCGGCGTTGATGACGCCCTGGTCCGCGAGCATGAAGCGCCAGCCGAAGACGGTGACGAAGGTGGGCACGGCCCAGGGCAGGATCAGCATCAGCCGGTAGAAGGTGCGCCCGCGGATCTTCTGGTTGAGCAGCATCGCCAGGCCGAGGCCCAGCGTGTAGTGGAGCGTCACGCAGGCGACGGTCCACACGATGGTCCAGATGAAGTGCGACCAGAACCGGTCGTACGCGGTCTCTCCGAAGAGGATGTCCGCGTAGTTGTCCAGCCCGACGAACTTGTACGTCGCCTCGATCTCGTTCACGCCGATGGTGCGCGCGGAGTTCAGCGAGTTCGCGTCGGTCAGGGTGAGCCAGAAGCCGTAGGCCAGCGGGTACAGGACGAGCACGCCCAGCACCAGGACCACCGGCGCGATCATCGCGTAGGCGTACCAGTGCCGACGCCATCCGTGGCGGATACGAGCGATCATGGATACGACACCTTCGAGGCCGGGACCCGGCCGTTCGTCGGGATGGAGGGGGAGGGACGGCAGGGGCGGGGGCGGGCCGCC
>NZ_LWCC02000005.1:3463757-3476460 GCF_001642695.1 Streptomyces chilikensis | reverse complement strand
GTCAGGCCGGGTCGGGCAGCCGCCCCGTTCCGTGCTGCCGGACTACTTGGTGAACTCCGGCAGGAGCTTGGCCATTTCGGTCTCGATCGCGGTCAGGCCCTTGTCCAGCGACTTCTTGCCGGTGGCGACGGCGGGCAGCTCGGCGTCGAGCTTGCCGAACAGCGAGCTGTACTCGGGCAGCTCGGGCCGCGGCTGGGCGACGGGCAGGACGCCCTGGTAGCCGGCGATGCCCGGGTCGGCCTTGACCTTGTCGGTGTAGGCGTCGTCACGCGTGGGCAGCGTGGAGTTCTTCAGCGCCACGGTCTCCTGCGACTTCGCGGAGGTCATGAAGTTGACGAACTTCAGCGCGGCCTCCTGGTGCGCCTTGTCCGAACCGGCGTAGACCGACAGGTTGTGACCGCCGGTGGGCGCGCCGGGCTTGCCGGCGGAGCCGGCCGGAACTGGTGCGATGCCCAGGTTCTGCTTGTCCTGGAAGGCCGAACCCTTGTAGAAGTTCGTGATCTCCCACGGGCCCTGGATGATCGAGGCGACCTCGCCGTTGACGAACGCGTCCTGGATGTGGGCGTACGCGTCGGCGGTGCCGTCGGCCTTGTGCAGGCCCTTGCCGTCGAACAGGCCCTGCCAGGCCTCGAAGCCCTTCTTGGCCTCGGCGGAGTTGACCGTGACCTTCTTGCCCGCCACGTCGACCGTGTCGGTGCCCTCACCGTAGAGGAACGGCATGGCGTAGTAGCCCTGGGTGGAGCCCCAGTAGCCGTCCTTGCCCGTCTTCGCCTTGACGGTGGCGGCGGCCTTCTTCAGCTCGTCCCAGGTGGTGGGCGCCTCGTCGATGCCCGCCTCGGCGAAGAGCTTCTTGTTGTAGACGAGGGCCAGGGTGTCCGTGACGATCGGGACGCCGTAGGTCTTGCCCTCGAACTGGGCCTGCTTGATCAGGTTCGGCTGGAACTTGTCCTGGTCCGCCAGGGCCTCGGTGCCGTCCAGCGGCAGGAGGTAGCCCTTCTTGGCGAAGGCGGGCGTCCAGCCGACCTCGGCGCGCAGCACGTCCGGGGCGCCGGAGGCGCCGGCGGCCGTGTCGAACTTGTTCTGCGCCTGGTCGAAGGGCACGTTGACGTACTTGACCTTGATGCCCTTGTTGGCCGCCTCGAACTCCTTGACCAGGGCCTTGTAGGTCGGGGCCTCGTTGGTCGCGTTGGTGGTGTCCCACCACGTGATGGTGACGGTGCCGCCGTCAGCCTTCGACTCGCCGTCCCCGCCGCAGGCCGTCGCCGTCAGAGCGAGGGACGCCGCCAGCGCGGTGGCCGCTATGCCACGCCGCATGAGTTCTCCTTGAGGGTGAGTGCCCGGTGCACTGGCCGGCTGCGTCCTTGCAACCGGCGGGCGACCGGAAACGTAACAGCGCTGCAACCCGAGCGAAAGACCTTGCAGAAAAAAGCTGCCGAACCGTGTCCTACTCGCCGCCGGGCCGTCTCCGCCGCCCTCGATCTGGCCGAACACCACCCGCTCGAATCGGTGCGAATCACCACACACCACTCGCCGTGTGGCGTGAGCCGCACTTCCCGGACACGACCTCGTACGCGTGTGCAAGACTTTGCAAGTTCTTGCGGGCTTGTATGTAACGGCCCGTCATCGAGAGGCCACGAGGAGACGGAAAGCGGATGAGGCAGCAGCCCGCGTACAGGACGCGCGCGCGAAGGCCGGTACAGTCGCCTACCGTGACCGCACGGCTTGCCGACATCGCCGCGCAGGCGGGAGTGAGTGAAGCGACTGTCAGCCGGGTTCTCAACGGGAAGCCGGGAGTCGCCGCCGCCACCCGCCAGGCCGTGCTGGCCGCGCTCGACGTCCTCGGATACGAACGTCCCGTCCGGCTGCGCCAGCGCAGCGAGGGCCTGGTCGGGCTGATCACGCCCGAGCTGGAGAACCCGATCTTCCCCGCCCTGGCCCAGGTCATCGGCCAGGCGCTGACCCGGCAGGGCTACACGCCGGTGCTCGCCACCCAGACGCCGGGCGGCTCCACCGAGGACGAGCTCACCGAGATGCTGGTCGACCGGGGCGTCGACGGCATCATCTTCGTCTCGGGCCTGCACGCCGACACCTCCGCCGACATGGGCCGCTACGAGCGGCTGCGCGCGCAGGGCGTGCCCTTCGTCCTCGTGGACGGCTTCTCCCCGCGGGTCCGCGCCCCGTTCATCTCCCCCGACGACCGGGCCGCGATGTCCCTGGCGGTCACGCACCTGGCCTCGCTGGGCCACACCCGGATCGGGCTGGCCCTCGGCCCGCACCGGTTCGTGCCGGTGCTGCGGAAGGCCGAGGGGTTCGTCGCGGCGATGCGGGAGCGGCTGGGCCTGTCCGAGGAGGAGGCCTCCTCGCTGATCGAGCACTCGCTCTACACCCTGGAGGGCGGCCAGGCCGCCGCCACCGCCCTGATCGACCGCGGCTGCACGGCGGTGGTCTGCGCCAGCGACATGATGGCGCTGGGCGCGATACGCGCGGCCCGGGGGCTCGGGCTCCAGGTGCCGGAGGACGTCTCCGTGGTCGGCTTCGACGACTCCACGCTGATCGCCTTCACCGATCCGCCGCTCACCACCGTCCGCAAGCCGGTGCCGGCCATGGGCCAGGCGGCGGTGCGCACGCTGCTGGAGGAGATCGCGGGGACGCCCGCGCCGCACAGCGAGTTCGTCTTCATGCCGGAGCTGGTGGTGCGCGGCTCGACCGCCTCCGCGCCGTCCGGCGGCGTCCGGGGGCCGCTCCCCTAGGGGACCTCCCCGGATGTTTCCCCGGCCTTCTCCCGGCCTTCTCCCGGCCTCTTCCTGGCCTCCTCCGGGACTTCCACGGTGCCCTCCGGGTGTTCTCCGGTGTTTCCCGCCGGTTCCTCCCCGGTTTTCCCGGCGGTTTTCCCTGAACGAAATGCGACCGGGATCCATCCGGAGGATGATCGGTCGGGTAAGACGTTTCTGGCAGACTGACGTGCCATGGGTGAGGGACCGTGACCGCTTTGGAGGGCCGCCCGCGGCAGGCCGTTTCCGGCACCGTCGCGGGCGTCGACGAACGACCGGGCGCACTGCGCCGGGTGCGCACTCCGCGTCGGCCGCGGATCTGGTTCGAGATCCTGCTGATCGGCGTGAGTTACTGGACGTACTCCCTGATCCGCAACGCGGTTCCGGAGCAGAAGGCCGTCGCGCTGCGCAACGCCGACTGGCTGTGGGACGTGGAGAACCGGCTCGGCATCGCCGTCGAGGAAACGGTCAACCACGCCGTCAACTCGGTCGAGTGGCTGATCGTCGGCATGAACTACTACTACGCGACACTGCACTTCGTGGTCACCCTGGGTGTCCTGGTGTGGCTGTTCCGCAGCCGTCCGATGCTCTACTCCGGTGCGCGCACGGTGCTGTTCGCGACGACGGCGGTCGCGCTGGTCGGCTACTACCTGTTCCCGCTGGCGCCACCCCGGCTGATGAACGGCTCGCTGTTCGTCGACACGGTGCTGGTGCACGGGACGTGGGGGTCGATGGCCTCCGGCGACCTCAAGAACATGTCCAACCAGTACGCGGCGATGCCCTCGATGCACATCGGGTGGTCGGTCTGGTCCGGCCTCACGATCTACGCGCTGGCGCGGGTGCCGTGGGTGCGGGTGCTGGCCCTGCTGTACCCGGTGGCCACCCTGGTGGTCATCGTCGCCACCGCGAACCACTTCTGGCTCGACGCGGTGGGGGGCCTGATGTGCCTCGCGTTCGGCTGGACGGTGGCGCGTCTCTGGTACGGCGCGGCGGCGGTGCCGTGGCCCGGGCACGAGGACGGGACGGCGGCGCTGCCGGAGCAGGCCTCGGCGGAGCCGGCGCTCGCCGGGACGCCGGTCGGGGCGCCGTCCGGGACGCCCGCCGGGACGCCGGTCGGGGCGCCATCCGGGGCGTCGGCGGTCCGCGGAGCCCCCTGAGCGCCGGGCGCTCGGCCCCGCGGGCGTGCGCCCGCCCGGTGACGCCCTCCCGCCACCACCTCCCGCCACCGCCGCCCGTGACCGGGCGGCGGTGACCTGCCGGAGGTGACCGCCGCCGGGCGCCCCCGTGTCGTCCGGCGGCCGCCGTGCACCGCCCGTTTCCCGTCGCGTGGCCGCCGGGGAGCGGGCGGTGGCGCGTCGTGGGCGCGGGACGCGGATTCCCGCCATCCATTTTCGGACGAGGCGTGTCATTTCCCCCCGAAACGGCCACTCGGGTCCGGACAGGCGGTCCGCGGTACGGGGCCGCGGGCAGGACACCGAGGAGGAGTGGTCGCCGATGAGTGAGTCCGTACAGCCCGGAACCGGGACCACCGGGGACAAGGTCAGGAACGAGGCGTCCTCGACGGTCGACAAGGCCAGGCAGGGCGCGAGCCAGGTCGCGGGGACCGCGGCGGAACAGGCTCAGGCGGTCGTGGGTGAGGCGCGGCAGCAGGCGGGCACCGTCGTCGACGACCTGCGGAGCCGCGCGAAGGACGAGGCGGACGAGCAGACGCGGCGCGCGGCCGGCGCGCTGCGGCAGTGGGCGGAGGACTTCTCCGGCCTGGCCGCGCACGCCCGGGGCGACTCGCCCGCCCGCACGCTGGTGGCCCAGGCGGCCGACCGGGGGAACCAGGCGGCCGACTACCTGGAGAACCAGGGGGTCGACGGTCTCGTGTCCGACCTGGAGGGGTTCGCCCGCCGTCGCCCCGGCGCCTTCCTGGGCGGTGCCGTGCTGGCCGGGATGGCCGTGGGGCGCCTGGCGCGGGCGGCGAAGGCCGCCTCCGGGCCCGACGGGTCCGACGGGTCCGGGCGGGAGCAGCCGCGGGTCTCCGGCACGGCGGGCGTGCACACGCCGATCACCGCCCAGCCGCCGCCCGGTCCCCCGGCCGGAAGCGTTCCCGGATCGGTGCCGGGAACCGTGCGGGGCCCGTCCGGCGCCGCGCCGGACCGCCGACGCCCGTACCCGGAGGTGTGAGGTGGCCTCGACTCCTCCCCCGTCCGGTTCGTACGAGCCGCAGGAGCGGGACAGGTCCGTGGGCGAGCTGCTGTCGGTGGTGACGGCGGACCTGCAGGTCCTCTTCCGTCAGGAGATCGAGCTGGCCAAGGCCGAGATCAAGGAGGAGGCGACCAAGGCGGGCAAGGCGGCCGGCATGTACGGCGGCGCGGGCTTCGCCGGCTACATGGTCCTCCTGTTCCTGTCGCTGGCCCTCCTGCTCGGCCTCTCCAACGTCATGGACGGCGGCTGGGCGGCGTTGATCGTCACCGCGCTGTGGGCCGTCGTCGCGGCCGTCCTGTACCGGAAGGGCCGCACCGAGGCGCACACCGTCTCGCCGAAGCCCGAGCGAACCGTCGAGACCTTGAAGGAGAACGCGCAATGGGCACGTCACCCGACCGAATGAGGGCCGAGATCGAGGCCACTCGTGACCAGCTGTCCTCGGACGTGGACCAGCTCACCCGCCGGGCCAGCCCGCGGCGGGCGGTGCGGCGGCGCACGAACCGCGTGCGCGGCACGGCGGCCGGCATCCGAGACCGGGTCATGGGCACCGCCTCGTACACCGCGCACGGCGTGTCGGACACCACCTCGCAGGCCGCCCACCGCGCCTCGGACACCGCCTCGCAGGCCGCGCGGAGCGTGTCGGACACCGCGCAGTCGGCGGCCGGGTCGCTGCAGGAGGGCGCCGGCCGCGCGGCCGGGACGGCGCGTGAGGCGATGGACCAGGCGGAGCAGGCCGTGCAGCAGGCACCCGACATGGCCCGTCGCCAGACCCGGGGCAACCCGCTGGCCGCCGGCCTGGTCGCCTTCGGACTGGGTCTGCTCACCTCCTCGCTGCTGCCGGCCACCCGGACCGAGCAGGAGAAGGCGGCGGAGCTGATGGACCGCGGCGGCGAGGCTCTGGAGCCGGTGAAGAAGGCCGCCGCCGAGTCCGCGCAGCACCTGAGGGAAGGCGCCACGGAGATCTCGCAGAGCGCCGCCGCGGAGGTGAGGGACAGCGCCGCCGAGGCCGCCCGGACCACCCAGGAAGCCGCCCGCGACCAGGGCGGCCAGGTCGCCGGGCAGGCACGCGACTCCGGCCGGAACATCGCGGACGAGGCCCGGCGCTCCGGGCCCGGCTGACCCGTCGGCCTCTCCCGGGCACTCGGCTCACCGGCGGCCGGAGGGAGGCGCGGGGCCTCGCGGGGCCGGCGGTCCACGGACCGCCGGCCCCGTCGTGGTGTCGCCGTCGTGGTGTCGCGGGCGCGGCGCCCCGGGCCCGGCGGCTACACGGCGCTGTCGTAGAAGAGCCGCTCCACCACCGCCCGGGCCCGCCGGGTCGTGCGGCGGTACGCGTCGATCATGTCGCCCGCCCGCCCGGGACCGAACCCCAGGTACCGGCCGACCGCCGCCAGTTCCCGCACCTCCGTCGGGAAGGTGTCCCCCGCCCGGCCGCGCACCAGCATCACCGCGTTGCGCACCCGCGTCGCCAGCACCCAGGCCTCGTCCAGCACCTCCGCGTCGTCCGCGGACAGCAGCCCCGCGTCCCGCGCGGCCCGCAGCGCCTCCCGGGTCCGCGTGGTCCGCAGCGACGGCACGTCCGCGCCGTGCCGCAGCTGCATCAGCTGGACCGTCCACTCCACGTCGGTGAGGCCGCCGCGCCCCAGCTTGGTGTGGAGCGTCGGGTCGGCCCCCCGCGGCAGCCGCTCGGACTCCATCCGGGCCTTGAGCCGCCGCACCTCCCGCACCGCGTCGTCCCCGAGCCCGCCCGCCGGGTACCGCAGCGGGTCGATCAGCTCCAGGAACCGCCGTCCCAGTTCGGCGTCCCCGGCCACCGGGTCCGCCCGCAGCAGTGCGTGCGCCTCCCAGGCCAGCGACCACCGCCGGTAGTACGCCGCGTACGAGGCGAGCGTCCGCACCAGCGGTCCCGTGCGTCCCTCGGGCCGCAGGTCGGCGTCGACGATCAGCGGCGGGTCGGTGCTGGGCAGCTGCAGCAGCCGCCGCATCTCGGTGACGACCGCGTTGGCCGCCTTCGCGGCCTCCGCCTCGTCGACGCCTTCCCGCGGCTCGTGCACGAAGATCACGTCGGCGTCGGAGCCGTAGCCCAGCTCGTGCCCGCCGAAGCGGCCCATGCCGACGACCGCGAACCGGGTGGGCAGCTCGTCGCCCCACCGCTCGCGCACCACCGCCCGCAGCGTGCCGGCCAGGGTCGCGGCGGTGAGGTCGGAGACGGCGTCGCCGACCCGGTCGACCAGCGCGCCGCGGTCCGGCTCGGCCGGCTGGGTCTCGGTGCCGTAGGAGCCCACGATGTCCGCCGCCGCGGTCCGGAACAGTTCGCGCCGCCGTACCCCGCGGGCCACGTACACGGCCTGCTCCGCGGTGCCCGCGCGGCTCACCGCGGCCAGGATCTCCTGCTCCAGCCGTTCCCGGGATCGCGGTTCGAGGCCTCCGCCGACGCGGCGTCCGCCCTCCCCCTCGCCGTCGCCGAGGAGGGCGACCGCCTCGGGGGCGCGCAGCAGCAGGTCGGGGGCGAACCGCCCGGCGGACAGCACCCGGGCCAGGTTCTCCGCCGCCGCTCCCTCGTCGCGCAGCAGCCGCAGGTACCAGGGGGTGGCGCCCAGCGCGTCGGACACCTTGCGGAAGTTGAGCAGCCCGGCGTCCGGGTCGGCGGAGTCGGCGAACCAGCCGAGCAGCACCGGCAGCAGCGTCCGCTGGATGGACGCCTTGCGGGAGACGCCCGCCGACAGCGCCTCCAGGTGCCGCAGCGCGGCCGCCGGGTCGGCGTACCCGAGCGCGACCATCCGCTCGCGCGCCGCCTCCGGCCGCAGCCGTGCCTCGCCGGGGGCGAGCTGGGCGACGGCGTTGAGCAGCGGCCGGTAGAACAGCTTCTCGTGCAGCCGCCGCACCACCGAGGAGTGCTTGCGCCACTCCTTGCGCAGCTCGGTGACGGGTTCGGCGCGCAGCCCGAGGGAGCGGCCGAGGCGGCGCAGGTCGTTCTCGTCCTCGGGCATCAGGTGGGTGCGGCGCAGCCGGTACAGCTGGATGCGGTGCTCGGTCTCGCGCAGGAACCGGTAGGCGGCCTCCAGGCCGGCGGCGTCCTCCCGGCCGACGTAGCCGCCGGTGGCCAGCGCCTTGAGGGCGTCGAGGGTGGTGCCGCTGCGCAGCGAGGTGTCGGCGCGGCCGTGCACGAGCTGGAGCAGCTGCACCGCGAACTCGACGTCCCGCAGGCCGCCCGGACCCAGCTTCAGCTCCCGCTCCAGTTCCGCCGCCGGGATGCCGGCGACCACCCGCCGCCGCATCTGCTGCACGTCGGCGACGAAGTTGTCCCGCTCGGCGGCCTGCCACACCATCGGCTGCAGCGCCGCCGTGTAGGCCGCGCCCAGTTCCTCGTCGCCGGCGACCGGGCGGGCCTTGAGCAGCGCCTGGAACTCCCAGGTCTTCGCCCACCGCTGGTAGTAGGCGACGTGGCTGTTCAGGGTGCGTACCAGCGGGCCGTTGCGCCCCTCGGGGCGCAGGTTGGCGTCGACCGGCCAGATCGATCCCTCGACGGTCGTCTCCGAGCAGATCCGCATCAGGTGCGAGGCCAGCCGGGTGGCCGCCTGCAGCGCCGCCCGCTCGTCGGCGTCCCGTGCGGGGTCGGCGACGAAGATGACGTCGACGTCGGAGACGTAGTTGAGTTCGTGTCCTCCGCACTTGCCCATCGCGATCACGGCGAGCCGGCACAGCGCGGCGTCCTCCGGCGCGGCGGCCTCGGCCAGGGCGAGGGCGGCGCGCAGGGTGGCGGTGGCCAGGTCGGCGAGCTCCCCCGCCGTCTCGGCGACGTCGATCGTCCCGCACACGTCGCGGGCGGCGATCGACAGCAGGCAGCGCCGGTACGCCACCCGCAGCGCCACCGGGTCGCGGGCCCCGGCCAGTCCCTCCTCGAACTCGGGCACGCCCTGGTGCAGGTCGCGCGGTTCGTAGGTGACCAGCGCCCGCCAGTCGTGCGGGTGGCGGGCCAGGTGGTCGCCGAGCGCCTCGGAGGCCCCCAGGACGCCCAGCAGCCGGTCCCGCAGCGGCTTGGCGGCCAGCAGCGTGTCGAGCAGCCGCGCCCGGTCCGTGCGGTCCGGCTGCGCCTCGAGCAGCCGCACCAGGCCGCGCAGCGCGAGGTCCGGGTCGGCGGTGGCGCCGAGCGCCTCCAGCAGCAGCGGATCGCCGCGGACCGGGCCCAGTTCGGGGCCCTCCAGCAGTTTCCCGGCGGCCGAGGGGTCCGTGAACCCGTGCCGCAGCAGCAGGGTGAAGGTGCTGCTCCGCCGCCCCGGAGTCGTCATCCGCGCCGCCTCTCCTCCGTCGTGACCGTCCGTGGGCGAGCCTAGGGCCTGTCCGGCGGATCCTGCGCGTGGGTCGCCCCCGCCGGGCGTCCTCCGCTGGCGGCGTCGGTCCGGGTGGGCTTCGGTGAGTCCATGACCACCATGGAGATGACCCTCGAGGTGATCCCGGTGCCCGTCGCGGACGTGGACCGGGCCAAGGAGTTCTACGCGGAGAAGGTCGGCTTCCACGTCGACTTCGACGGCGAGGTGGCCCCCGGCCTGCGCGTCGTCCAGCTCACCCCGCCCGGCTCCGGCTGTTCCGTCGCCCTCGCCGAGGGCATGGAGATCCCCACCGGCACCCCCCGCCCCGGCACCTACCACGGCCTGCAGCTCTGCGTCCGCGACATCCACCGCGCCTACGAGGAACTCACCGCCCGCGGCCTGGACGTCAGCGAGCCGGTCTCCTACGTCGAGGGCCAGGACGGCGCGACGTTCATGTACTTCAGCGACCCGGACGGCAACGGCTGGGCGGTCCAGGAGTACCGCCGCCGTGCCACGGAGCCGCTGCACCAGGTGCTCGCCGAACAGGCGGCGAAGCGGCAGGGGTAGGCGCCGGGGGGCGGGCGCGGGCCGGATCCCGCCGGCGACCGCGGCCGTGCGGTGCCCGCCCCGTACCCGTGCGAGCCCTTCGGCGAGGGCGCCGCCCGGCACGGGCCGGTCCCGGAGGGTGAGGCCCGGGTGCCCGGAGGCGAAGGGGTCCCCCTCCCGCGTCCGCGCCCGCGCGGCCAGGTCGCCGTCCGGGCCGCGGCGCCGGCAGGCGGCGGCCCGGCCCGTGTCGTGCCACGCCTGGACGGCGCCGTCGGCGAGCCGCCACGCCGCCGCGTCCCGGCCACCGCCGCCGCCACCGGCGACGCGGGGCCCACCCTTGCGGCCACCTATCGTTTTTCGATACATTCCCATCGTTCCTCGATTGACTGAAAGGGAGGGGCGATGGGAAAGCTGGCCGTGCTCGCCTTGCGGGCCGTCATCACCGCGCTGCTCGCGGGATCGCTGTTCGTCCAGGCCGTGATGCTGCCGTTCATCTTCATGGACATGCAGCGCGAGGGCGGGGACGTCGCGCCGCTGCGGGTGCCGTTCGTCGTGATCGTGTTCCTGGGGATCGTCGCGGCCCAGGTGGTGCTGGTGTCCGTCTGGCGGCTGGTGACGATGGCGCGGCGCGGGACGGTGTTCTCGCACGCCGCGTTCCGGTACGTCGACCTGATCACCGGCGGTTTCGCGACGGCCGCCGTGCTGGTCTGGGTGCTCGGCGTGTTCCTGGCGTCGCTGAACTCCGGGGGGCCGGAGGAGGACCAGGTGGCGCCCGGGGTCGTGCTGCTGGTCGGCGGGGCGGGACTGGCCGTGTTCGGCGTCGCGCTCGTGGTGCTGGTGCTGCGGACGCTGCTCGCGCAGGCGGTCGACCGCGACGTCGAGGCGTCGCGGATGCGGGCCGAGCTGGACGAGGTGATCTGATGCCGATCGCCGTCGACATCGACGTGATGCTGGCCCGCCGGAAGATGTCCGTGGGCGAGCTGGCCGAGCGGGTCGGGATCACCCCCGCCAACCTGGCCGTCCTCAAGAACGGCCGCGCCAAGGCGGTCCGCTTCACCACCCTCGCCGCGCTCTGCGAGGTCCTCGACTGCCAGCCGGGCGACCTGCTGCGCTGGGAGCCGGAGGAGCCCGGCGCCGCCGACGCGGCCCGCGCCGGCGCCGACCGGGCGTAGACCGGCCCCGCGCCGCCGGAGGGGGCGGCCGGCCGGGCTGGTTCGGCGGGAAACGGGGAACACGGTTGGTCACCGCTCCCCGTTCGGCCCTCGTCTGGAGGACGTCATGCCCGCCGAACCCGTCGAGTCCCACCTCGACCCCCGCTACAGCGATCCGGACGCCATCCCGCCCGAGTGGCCGGAGGCGCAGCGCCTGCTGGCCGCGGCCGAACTCTTCTGGATCTCCACCGTCCGCCCGGACGGCCGCCCGCACGTCACCCCGCTGCCGGCCGTCTGGGCGGACGACGCCCTCCACTTCTGCACCGGCCCCGACGAGCGCAAGGCCCGCAACCTCGCCGCCAACCCGCACGTCACCCTGACCACCGGCACCAACCTGTGGGACACCGGCTACGACCTGGTCGTCGAGGGCGAGGCGGTCCGGGTCACCGACGACGCCCGGCTGCGCGGCCTCGCCGCGGCGTGGGAGCGCAAGTACGGCGACTTCTGGCACTTCGAGGTCCGCGACGGCCGCTTCCACCACGGTCCGGGCGCCGCCGTCGTCTTCGCCGTCGCCCCCCGCACCGTCTTCGGCTTCGGCAAGGGCCGCCCGTTCAGCCAGACCCGGTGGCGGTTCGCCTGACCCCGCCGGGCGGCGTGCGCCGACCGGCGGCCCCGCCCGCCGGGCGTCCCGTGCCGGGGCGTGACGGCGGGGGCGCGGTGGCCGTGCGGCCGCACCCGCGGGACCCGGGCCGCGGTGCTCCCGACGCGGTCCGCCGGCCGGCGCACGTCCATGTCGGATTCCTGCCGGACGGGCCGCCCCGTGCGCTGATTGTCTGAGCCGCATGAGCAACACGGACAAGACGGAGCTCTTCCGCTCCCTCCACACCCCCGCCCGCCCCCTCGCCCTCGCCAACGCGTGGGACGTCGCCACCGCCCGTGTCGTCGAGGCCGCGGGAGCCCCCGCGGTCGCCACCACCAGCGCGGGGGTGGCCTGGTCGCTCGGCGCACCGGACGGGGACCGCGTGTCGCGGGACCTGGTGCTGGGTGTCCTCGCCCGGATCGCGGCGGCGGTCTCCGTCCCGGTCACCGCCGACATCGAGGGCGGCTACGGGCGCAACCCGGCCGAGGTCGCGGAGACCGTCGCGCGCGTGATCGAGGCCGGGGTGGTGGGCGTCAACATCGAGGACGGCACCCGTCCGCCGCGGGCGCTGGCCGAACGGATCGAGGCCGCACGCGAGGCGGCGCGGACGGCGGGCGCCGGCCTCTTCGTCAACGCCCGCGTCGACACGTACCTGCTCGGCCTCGGGGACCCCGCGACCCGGTTGCGGGACACGCTCGCACGGGCGCGTACCTACGTCGGCGCCGGAGCGGACGGCGTCTTCGTCCCCGGTGTCACCGATCCGCGGGTGATCGAGGAGCTGGCGGCGGGCCTGACGGTCCCCCTCAACGTCATGGCGGGACCGGGCGCTCCCCCGGTGGCCGCGCTGGGCGCCCTGGGCGTCGCCCGGGTGAGCCTCGGTCCGGGCGTGGCGCAGGCCGCCCACGCCGTGGTGCGGCGGGCGGCGCTCGGCCTGTACGGCGCCGGCGACTACGACGGGGTGCGGCAGTCCCTCGAATACCCGGACCTGAACGGCCTGTTCACCTCGTCCGGCTGATCACGCGGCGCACCCGCCCGCGCCCGCTCCGCGAAGCCCCGTGGGCCGCCCCGCCGCGCGGGGCGGCGGGGCGGCCCGCG
>NZ_LWCC02000005.1:3458029-3463657 GCF_001642695.1 Streptomyces chilikensis | reverse complement strand
GTCTCCGCCCCCGAGCGGAGGGGCGGAGACCGGGGCCGGGCCGGTCACGCGACCGCGGCGTGCGCCGCGGCCGCCGCGGGTGGGCCGGGTGCGGGCCGCGCGGCCCGCACCCGCACCGCGGGCTCAGTCCTGGCCGAGCCAGAGGTCGGGCCCGAACACCTCGTAGTGGATGTCGGAGGCCGGCACGCCCTTGCCGAGCAGCTGGGCCCGCACCGCCCGCATGAACGGCAGCGGCCCGCACAGGTAGGCGTGCGTCCCCGGCGCGACCGTCACCCCGGCGAGGTCGACCAGCCCGGCCCGCGCGCCCTCCGGCGCGTCCGCCTCGTACCACAGGTGCAGCGACGCGTCGGCCAGCTCGGCCACCGCCGCCTCCTGGTCCGCGCGCAGCGCGTGCGTCGCGGGGGACCGGTCCGCGTGCACCACCGTCACCGCGCCCTTGTGCCCGGACCGCGCGAGGTGCCCCAGCATGGCCGCGACCGGGGTGACCCCGATGCCCGCCGAGGCGAGCAGCAGCGGAGCGTCCGTGTCCGTGATCACCAGGTCGCCGAAGGGCGCCGAGACCCGCAGCACGTCGCCCTCGCGGACCTCGGCGTGCAGGTGGTGGGAGACCTCGCCCGCCGGCGCGCTCCCGTCCCCGGCGACCCGCTTGACGGTGATCTGCCGCAGCCCGGCCCCGGGCGCGGCGGACAGGCTGTACTGCCGGATCTGGTGCGCCCCGTCCGCCAGCTCCACCTGCACCGACACGTACTGCCCGGCCCTGGAGGCCGGCACCGGCCGCCCGTCGGCCGGCCGGATCCTGAAGGTGGCCACGTCGGGGGTCTCCTCGACCCGCTCGACGACCTCCCACTCCCGCCACTCGTGGGCGCCCTGCTCCTCGTAGAGCCGCTTCTCGACGGCGATCAGGGCGTTGGCCATCAGCCAGTACACCTCGTCCCAGGCCGCCGCCACCTCGGGCGTGACGGCCTCGCCGAGCACCTCCACGATCGCCGCGAACAGGTGCTCGTGGACGATGTCGTACTGGTCGGGCCGCACGCCCAGCGAGGCGTGCTTGTGGGCTATCCGGGAGAGCATCGCGTCCGGGCGCTCGTCGGGACGGTCCACCAGGTACGTGGCGAACGCGGCGATGGAACCGGCCAGCGCCTGCTGCTGGGTCCTGGACGCCTGGTTGCCGCGGTTGAAGAGATCGCGCAGCAGCACGGGGTGGGCCGTGAACATGCCGTCGTAGAAGCGCGTCGTGATCTCGTTGATGGCGGCGCCGACGGCGGGAAGGGTCGCCCGCACGGTGGCGGCGGACTGCTCGGACAGCATGGAAGCCTCCTGGATGCCTCGATCTGGCAAGCAGGACGCTAGTGAAACTTGCATCTGAAATGCAAATTAAGTGTGGGGGGATGTGGGGAATCCGTGACGGACCCTCTCCGGAGGGGGGCGGAGGTCGGGTATGGCGACCCCGGAGGCAAGATGACAGGCTGGAGCCGAGGCGGACGCCGGCGCGCCGACCGCCCGCAACGCAGGCGAAACCCACATGTGGTGGTATGGGCCAGGCGGCCGGATCAAGAAGATGGGGAAGCACACACATGGACAAGCAGCAGGAGTTCGTGCTCCGTACGCTCGAGGAGCGCGACATCCGGTTCGTACGCCTGTGGTTCACGGACGTGCTGGGCTTCCTCAAGTCCGTCGCCGTGGCCCCGGCGGAGCTGGAACAGGCCTTCGACGAGGGCATCGGCTTCGACGGCTCCGCCATCGAGGGCTTCGCCCGGGTGTACGAGTCCGACATGATCGCCAAGCCGGACCCGTCGACCTTCCAGGTCATCCCGTGGCGCGCCGAGGCCCCGGGCACGGCGCGGATGTTCTGCGACATCCTGATGCCGGACGGCTCCCCGTCCTTCGCCGACCCGCGCTACGTGCTCAAGAGGGCCCTGGCCAAGGCGTCCGACCAGGGGTTCACCTTCTACACCCACCCCGAGATCGAGTTCTTCCTCCTGAAGAACAAGCCGACCGACGGCACGGCGCCCACCCCCGCCGACTACTCCGGCTACTTCGACCACACCCCGCAGAACGTCGGCATGGACTTCCGCCGCCAGGCGATCACCATGCTGGAGTCGATGGGCATCTCCGTCGAGTTCTCCCACCACGAGGGCGGCCCCGGCCAGCAGGAGATCGACCTCCGCTACGCCGACGCGCTCTCCACCGCCGACAACATCATGACGTTCCGTCTGATCATGAAGCAGGTCGCGCTCGAGCAGGGCCTCCAGGCCACGTTCATGCCCAAGCCGTTCTCGGAGTACCCCGGCTCCGGCATGCACACCCACCTCTCCCTCTTCGAGGGTGACCGCAACGCCTTCTACGAGTCCGGCGCGGAGTACCAGCTCTCCAAGGTCGGCCGCTCCTTCATCGCCGGCCTGCTCCGCCACGCCGCCGAGATCTCCGCGGTCACCAACCAGTGGGTCAACTCCTACAAGCGCATCTGGGGCGGCTCCGAGCGCACCGCCGGCGCGGGCGGCGAGGCCCCCTCCTACATCTGCTGGGGCCACAACAACCGCTCCGCCCTGGTCCGCGTCCCCATGTACAAGCCCGGCAAGACCGGCTCCGCCCGGGTCGAGGTCCGCTCCATCGACTCCGGCGCCAACCCCTACCTCACCTACGCCGTCCTCCTCGCCGCTGGCCTGCGCGGCATCGAGCAGGGCTACGAGCTGCCGCCGGGCGCCGAGGACGACGTCTGGGCCCTCTCCGACGCCGAGCGCCGCGCGCTGGGCATCGAGCCCCTCCCGCAGAACCTCGGCGAGGCGCTCTCCCTCATGGAGCGCAGCGACCTCGTCGCCGAGACGCTGGGGGAGCACGTCTTCGACTTCTTCCTCCGCAACAAGCGGCAGGAGTGGATCGAGTACCGCTCCGAGGTCACCGCGTTCGAGCTGCGCAAGCACCTGCCGGTGCTGTAGCCGCGGGCCAGGTCTGGCATCACGTCACGCGAGGCCGGGGGCCGGTGGCCGATCGACCGCCGGCCCCCGGGCGTTGGCGGCGCCCGTCAGCCGCCGCCCCGGGCCGCCCCTGAGCGGTGGAGGCGGAAGGCGGCCTCGTGGAGCAGGTCGTCGATGCGGTGGCCGCGCAGGTCGGCGACGCGGGTGGCGGACCGAACGGCATGCACGAGCGTCCGGACGGCGAAGAGCAGTTCCGCCGGAGAGACCGCCGGGTCGCGTACCAATTCCCGGGCTCTGACCGCGTCCTCGCGCGCTGTGGCCAACAACGTCTCCTCGTGGGTGTCGGCGAGCGCGTTCACCATGCCGTTTCCGTAGGTGGTGTACGCCGGTCTGCCGTCGGCTTCCTGCCATGGGAGCTCGCGCAGCGGCTCGCAGGAGCCGTCAGGCCGGTAGATGCACTGGGACATGTCATTTGCTCCGGTTCGGCGAGTGGCCGCGCCCTCGGATTCTGCAACGTCACGAGAGCACATCGGATCAGAGATATACCATGGTGTGCCATGGTGTGCCATGGGCTGCCGATGCGGCCAGTGGTGCACCGCGCGACGCTGGGCTCATGGCTGAGTACGAATGGCAGCGGATCGCGCGGGAGATCGAACAGGAGATCGCCGCGGGGCGCATTCCGCGCGGGGGCGCCCTACCGGGCATCGTCCGTATGGCCGAGCAGTACGGCGTCGCGGATCGCACGGTGCGCCGGGCGCTCCAGGACCTACGTGAGCGCGGCTTGATCGAGACGCTCCCACACAAGGGGTCGTTCGTCGTCGGCCTGCCCGAGGCGTAGTATCGCGACGCTGCGGGCCATGCCTTCTGCCGGGCACTTCCCCGCCTTCGTGGGCACAATCGCCGCCCTGGGAAGAAGTCGGACAGGCCGGGTCGTACGGGCAGTTCGTCGCCCAACCCCGGAGCGAGGGCGTCGGTTTCCGGCACGGCGTGGAGGGACGGCGGAGCACCACTGTGTTCCGGCCAACTTGCCCCCGGTTCGAGGTGGGCGGGCCCGCCGAGTCGGCACCGCCCTGTGACGGCCGGGCCGTCGACTGCCGCACGAGCAGACGGAAACCGCGGCGGACCGTGGCGGCGAACTGCCGGCCGGCCGCCTCGTCGAGCCGCTCCACGCAGGTACGACTCAAGTCGGCGGGGCCGTCGAGCACATGCCGGGAGGCTCTCAGGCCTCGCGGGGTGGTTCGGTGCCTCCGGACGCAGCGCCTCACGAGGCGACTCGCGCCGTGCTCATCGATGGCCGAGGAACGTCAAAGCGGCTGGAACTATGTCGAGTTGTGCTGCGTCAGTGATTAATGTCGACTGTGATTGGCATGACCGCTGCCGGGCTACGAGGGTGAGTGGACTGCCGTGGCAGGTCTGGAGCGGTCTTCGTGGTGGCCTGATCGGGGGAGGTTTCGTGAAGTTCGACATGGGTGCGCAGACGCTGTCGACGCTGCAGCGTGACTCGCGTGGTTCGAGTGAGGACCTGGGCGCGCTGGTGCGTCAGCTGGTGCAGGCGGTGCAGCCGTTGGAGGGCAAGTTCAACGGTCAGGGCCGGGTGATGTTCGACCAGTTCAAGGCGCGGGCGGACCAGATCGCCGCGGACCTGAACAGTTCGCTGGGCGCGATCCTGGGTGGTCAGGCGGGGATGGACTCGGCGTTCGCCTCGGGTGACCAGGAGCAGGGTGACAACGCGCGGCAGCAGATGTCGGCGGCCAACTTCGACGCGGCGCGCTTCCGCTGATCCGCGTACCGGGGCGCGGCAGCTGCCGGCGTCTTGGGGCTTGTTCTTGTCTGCTTCGTCTTCCGGGGAGTGATTCGTGATGGCGGGTGCGGGCGCTGATCGCCGTTCCTACGATTCGGGCGCGTCGTCGGACGCGCAGGCCAACATCCAGGCGGTGGTGGGCCGGCTGGAGGGGCTGCTCACGCAGCGGGAGAGCCAGGTGAAGGCGGCGATGGCGGACTTCGTCGCCGACGGTGTGGCGGAGGAGTACCACGGCAAGGAGCAGCGGTGGATCAGTGCCTCGCAGGAGGTGCGGAACATCATCGCGTTGCTGAAGTCGACGCTGGAGCAGAACGACGGCACGGCGCAGTCGACGCTGCAGCGGGCGAAGGCCGCGGTCGACAACATCGGCTGAATGGCCGGGTGTTGTCCGGTCGGTGGGCAGGCAGTAGGTAGCAGACCGTAGGCATGACGGGGGTTTTCGGTGCCCAGCTGGGATCTGACGCCGCAGGGGATCTCGCAGGTTCTGAAGACGACGGGTGAGACGGCGTCGTCGATGGAGGGTTACGCGAAGTCGTTCGGTGAGCATCTGCAGTCGGCGGCGGCCAGCGCCGGCACCATTTCCGCCGAGGGCGGGGGCGGGGGTGAGCAGGCCGGCGGTCTGGTCGCGCTGGCTTTGTCGCAGTACGCGGAGAAGGCGGCGAAGGAGCTGCAGTTCGTCGCGGCGCGGGCGGGGAAGTCGCTGACGGGTGCGGTGGAGGCGACGACCGCCTACCTGAACGGTGATCTGGAGATGGCGGCGCAGGCGCAGCGCAGGGCGTTGCAGGTGCCGGAGCTGGACATGCCGGGGGTGGGGAAGGCGTGATCCAGCCGGGGCGGATACCGCAGTTCACCGGGGACCTGGCGCAGCTGGAGACGGATTACGCGGCGCTGAAGACCGACGCCGGGAATGTG
>NZ_LWCC02000005.1:3447763-3457929 GCF_001642695.1 Streptomyces chilikensis | reverse complement strand
CGGCAGCGACCCGGCGGTCCGGCGGGCGGCGGCGGTGCCCGCCCGGCCTCCGGCGCCGGTCCCCGCCGTGACCGCCCTCCCGCCTGGGCCCGCCCCCGGGCCGCGGACGGGCCACGCGACAGGCCACGGGACGGGCCGCGAGAGAGGAAACGATGCGCGATGAACGACCTGTCGTTCCCGGTCCCCCTGTGGGCGTGGATCGCCGTGACCGCCGTCATCGCCGTCATGCTCGCCATGGACCTGGTCGCCCACCGCGGCGACCACGTGATCGGCTTCCGCGAGGCGGCGATCTGGAGCGGCGTGTGGATCGCCGTCGGCCTGGGCTTCGGCCTCGTGCTGTGGGCCTGGCAGGGCGGCGAGGTGTCGTCCACCTACTTCGCCGGCTACCTGATCGAGAAGGCCCTGTCGATCGACAACGTCTTCGTCTTCGCGCTGGTCTTCTCGTTCTTCGCCGTCCCCGACGCCTACCAGCACAAGGTGCTGTTCTGGGGCGTCTTCGGCGCCCTCGCCGCACGCCTGGTGTTCATCCTCGTCGGCGCCGAACTGCTCCGGGTGTTCTTCTGGACCGCCTACGTGTTCGGCGCGTTCCTGATCTGGACCGGCTGGAAGATGGCCGTCTCCAAGAACGAGGAGGTGCACCCGGACCGCAACCCGGTGGTGCGCCTGGTCAGGAAGCTGGTCCCCACCGACCCCGAGTACCACGGCAACCGGTTCTTCGTCCGTCTGGACGGCAGGCGGGTGGCCACGCTGCTGTTCGTGGTCCTGGTGTCGGTGGAGGCGACCGACCTCGTCTTCGCGATCGACTCGGTCGCCGCCGTGCTGGCGATCACCACCAACACGTTCCTGGTGTGGACCGCCAACGCCTTCGCCGTCCTCGGCCTGCGGAGCCTGTACTTCTGCCTGGCCGGGCTCCTGCGCCGGTTCCAGTACCTGCACTACGGGCTCGCGGTGCTGCTCGTCTTCGCCGGCGTCAAGCTCATCCTGTCCGAGACGCCCGTCGGCAAGCTCCCCATCCCGCTCACCCTGGGGGTCATCGCGGCGACCATCACCGTCTCGATCGTCTGGTCGCTGGTGGCCACCCGCGGGGACGACGCCGGGGGGACCGGGGGCACCGGCGGGCCGTCCGCCGCTGCGGATCCTCGTCGCCCGGCGGCCGAACGCGGCCGTGACGACCGCGGGAACCCGCCCTGACCGCCCCGTGACCGCCGTGAGCGCCACGCGGGACGCTCCGCCGGGGGCCGCGCCCCGGCGTCGTCCACCGGGCCCGGCGGCGAGGGACCCGGGGTCAGGGCCCCGGCGGGGGCGGCCCCAGGGTCAGCAGCAGCGGCCCCGACGGCGCCGTGACCATGTCGGAGACCGTCAGCGGGTCGAGGGAGGCGTAGAAGGCCTCCTGGGCCTGGCGGAGGGCGCCGCGCAGGCGGCAGGCGGGGAGGACGGGGCAGGGGGTCGCGCCGCCCTCGCAGTCGACGACCTCGCCCTCGCCCTCGAAGGCGCGGACCACCGCGCCGACGGAGGCGGAGCGGCCCGCGGCGGTGAGGGAGAGGCCGCCGCCCCTCCCCCGCCGGGCGTCGACCAGCCCCCTGCGCTGGAGCTCGGCGACCACCTTGGTGGTGTGGGTGTACGGGACGGCGATGGCCTCGGCGACCTCACGGGTCGTCGGGGTGGCGTCCTCCGCGACCGTGGCCAGGCGCATGAGGACGCGCAGGGCCAGGTCGGTGGATCGGAGGAGTCGCATACGCCAAAGGTAACCCGCTGGTCAGGTCCTTCATTCCGCGCGGGCGGGCGCGCCGTCCGGGCTGGGCAGGTGGGTGGCGACCACGCGGCCGGTCCGGTGCTCGCGGCGGTCGGCCAGCAGGGACAGGCCCGCCACGCCGAGGCCGAGGACGGCCAGGACCGCGCCGACCGGGGCCGGCGAGGTCACGCCGAGGCCGGCGGCGAGGGCGAGGCCGCCGACCCAGGCGCCGCCCGCGTTGGCGAGGTTGAAGGCGGCCTGGTTGGCGGAGGAGGCCAGCGAGGGGGCGGAGGCCGCCCGCGTCATCACCATCAGCTGCAGCGGCGCGCCCAGCGTGAAGCCGGCGACGCCCAGCATCAGCACCGCCGCCGCGCCGCCCGCCCTGGTCTCCATGAGCACCGGGTACAGCAGCAGCGTGACGGTCATGGTGGCGAGCCCGGCGAAGATGGTGCCGCGCGGCGAGCGGTCGGCGAGGCGGCCGCCGACCAGGTTGCCGATGGTGGCGCCCACGCCGAACAGGGAGAGCACCAGCGTGACGGAGGCCTCCGCGTACCCGGCGGCGTCCGTCAGCATCGGGGTGATGTAGCTGAAGGCGGAGAACAGGGCGCTGCCGCCGACGACGGTGGTGGCCAGGACCAGCCAGACCGACACCGACCTCAGCGCGGCCATCTCGCCGCGCAGGCCCACCGGGGCCGCCGTCCGGGCGGTGCGCTCCTCGCGGGGCACCAGCAGGGCCAGCGCGGCCACCGCGGCGACGCCGATCAGGCATACCGCGCCGAAGGTGGCCCGCCAGCCGAGTTCCTGGCCGAGCAGCGTGCCGACCGGGACGCCGACGATGTTGGCGACGGTCAGGCCGGTGAGCATCATGGCCACCGACCGCGCCCGCTTCTCCGGGGCGACGAGGGTGGTGGCGACGACCGAGCCGACGCCGAAGAACGCGCCGTGCGGCAGGCCGCTGAGGAAACGGGCGGCGAGCAGCCAGGTGTGGTCGGGGGCGAGCGCCGACAGTCCGTTGCCGACGATGAACAGCCCCATCAGCCAGAGCAGCACCCGGCGGCGCTCCATGCGGGCGGTGACGGCGGCGAGCAGGGGCGCGCCGACGACCACACCGAGCGCGTAGGCGGATATCAGGTGGCCCGCGGACGGGATCGAGACCCCCAGATCGGCGGCGACCTGCGGCAGCAGGCCCATCATCACGAACTCGGTGGTGCCGATTCCGAAGGCGCCTACAGCTAGGGCGAGCAGGGCCAGTGGCATGGGGCGTGTGCCTTTCAGCAAGGGGTGGTCACGGCCGGAGGGGTCTTGCCCAGCGAGTATGTTCCACTCCGCAACAAAACCCTGGCCGTCAGTATTTCAGAGGCCGGGGGGCCTCGTTCCCGGCGGAGCGGTGAACATCTGGTGTCGGCCTCAGCGTACGGACACGCGGGCGGCGAGCGGCAGGTGGTCGCTGCCGGTCGCCGGGAGCGTCCAGGAACTGACCGGCTCGACCCCGCGGACCATGATCTGGTCGATCCGCGCCATCGGGAACGAGGCCGGCCAGCTGAAGCCGAAGCCGCTGCCCGCCGCGCCCTGGGTGGAGCGCATCTGGGAGGTCACCGCCCGCAGCGCGCGGTCGTTCATGGTGCCGTTGAGGTCACCGAGCAGCACGACCTTCCTCAGCGGCTCCTTGGCGATGGCCTCGCCGAGCGCGTCGGCGCTGCGGTCGCGTTCCCGGGCGGTGAACCCGGCGTCCAGCCGGACGCGGACCGAGGGCAGGTGCGCGACGTAGGCCTTCATGTCGCCGAAGGGCGCCTCGACGGTGGCGCGCATGGCGCGGGTCCAGCCGAGCCCGATGTCCACCGGCTGCACGTCGCGCAGCGGGTACCGGCTCCACAGGCCGACGGTGCCCTGCACCGAGTGGTAGCGGTAGGTGGAGGCCAGCGCCTTCTCGTAGACCGGGACCGCCGTCTCGGTCAGCTCCTCCAGCGCCACCACGTCCGCCCCCGAGGCGGCCACGGCGCGGGCGGTGCCCGCCGGGTCGACGTTGCCCGCGTTGACGTTGTGGGTGACGACGGTCAGGTCGCCGTCCGCCGTCGGGTCGGTCTTGTCGGACAGCAGTCCGCCGAAGAGCCCGGCCCAGACGAACGCGGGCAGCAGCCCGGCGATCACCGCGGTGGCCGAGCGGCGCAGCAGCGCCCCCAGCAGCAGGAGCGGGATCAGCAGCCCGAACCAGGGGAGGAACGTCTCGCCGAGGCTGCCGAGGTTGCCCACCACGTTGGGCACGTGCGCGTGCAGCCGCATCACGAGGGCGAGCAGCACGGAGCAGGCGGCCAGCACCAGGCCGCGGCGCCACACGCCCGGTCCGGCGAGGCCGTCGCCGACGAGGCGGCGGAGCCGGCGGTGGGCCCAGCCGCGGAACCGGCGTGGGCTCCCGGGGTCCCGGCCCTCGTCGTCCGTCTCCGTCGCGAACGCCTGCTGCGTCATCCGCCGCCTCACCACCTGCCGTGCATAACCGTCCGTACCTGGGGTCGTACGGCCTGTACTCCTCGTACGCGTGTCTACGACCCTATGGCATGTCCGGTTTCGGTCCCGCCGGGCGCTCGGGAGCATCTCCCGTCACGCGGCGCCTTACAAGAGGTGGGACGACCAACCGGAAGGAACGGGTTCCACCAGGGGGGCCGCGAAACCACCCTCGGTGACGCGAACCGCACGTCCCGCGTCCCCCTCTTCTCCTCCGCCGGGTCAGGTGCAACCATGGAAATGGTCCGGGGACGCCGTGAGGGCGCCTCGAGATGACATATGAAGGAGCCGTTCCATGACGCAGCTTCAGGCTGCCCAGAAGAGCCCCGACGGCGGTGGGAAGGCGCTCTACGGCGGGAAGAGCAACCGCCGGGTGACCGTCCGCGACATCGCCCTGGCCAAGGAGCGCGGCGAGCGCTGGCCGATGCTGACCGCCTACGACGCGATGACGGCGTCCGTGTTCGACGAGGCCGGGATCCCGGCCCTGCTGGTCGGCGACTCGGCCGGCAACTGCCACCTCGGGTACGACACCACCGTCCCGGTCACCCTGGACCAGATGGTCATGCTGACCGCGGCCGTGGTGCGCGGCACCGGCCGGTCGCTGGTCGTGGCCGACCTGCCGTTCGGCTCGTACCAGGAGGGCCCGGTGCAGGCGCTCCGTTCGGCGACGCGGCTGGTCAAGGAGGCCGGCGCCACGGCCGTCAAGCTCGAGGGCGGCGAGCGGTCGCACGAGCAGATCAAGCTCCTGGTGGACTCCGGCATCCCGGTGATGGCCCACATCGGCCTCACCCCGCAGTCGGTCAACTCCATGGGCTACCGGGTGCAGGGCCGCGGCGAGGAGGCGGCGCAGCAGCTGCTGCGGGACGCGAAGGCCGTGCAGGACGCGGGCGCGTTCGCGGTCGTCCTGGAGCTGGTGCCGCGCGAGCTGGCCGCGGAGGTCACCCGCACGCTGCACATCCCGACGGTCGGCATCGGCGCCGGCCCGGAGTGCGACGCGCAGGTGCTGGTGTGGACGGACATGATGGGCCTCACCCCCGGGCGCGTCCCGAAGTTCGTCAAGCAGTACGCGGACGTGCGCCGGGTGATGGGCGACGCGGCGAAGGCGTACGCCGAGGAGGTCGTGGGCGGAACGTTCCCGCTGGAGGAGCACTCCGTGCACTGACCCGCGCCCCCGGGCGCCACCCCGGGCACCGTCCCGGGGACCACCCGAGAGCCACTGTGAGGACAGCCCGCCGATCCCCCCGTCGGCGGGCTGTCGTGCTCCCCGCCCCCGCTCCTGCGCGCGCCCGCCGCACCGGCGCCCGCGCGCCCGCCGGACCCGCGGCGCCTCCCCGCCGGACGGCTGTCGGGGCGCTGTCGGAGAAATGTCGGCGCGGTGTCGGTGACGCCTGACAGCGTGGACGCCATGACACGCGACGACGACAAGACGCCCGCCTCCGCGGTCTCCGTCCGGGGGCTCACCAAGCGGTACGGGGAGACCCGCGCCCTGGACGGGGTGGACCTGGACGTGAAGGAGGGCACGGTCCTCGGCGTGCTGGGTCCCAACGGCGCCGGCAAGACCACCCTGGTCCGCATCCTCTCCACGCTGGTCGTGCCCGACGAGGGGCGGGCGACCGTCTCCGGGATCGACGTGCTGCGGCAGCCGCGCCGGGTGCGTCGGGTGATCGGCCTCACCGGCCAGTACGCCTCGGTCGACGAGAAGCTCTCCGGCCGGGAGAACCTGTACCTGATCGGCCGCCTCCTCGACCTGCCGCGCAAGGCGGCGCACTCCCGCGCCGACGAGCTGCTGGAGCGGTTCTCGCTCACCGACGCCGCCCGCCGCCCCGCCGCCACCTACTCCGGCGGCATGCGCCGCCGCCTGGACCTGGCGGCGTCGATGACGGGCCGCCCCCAGGTGCTCTTCCTGGACGAGCCGACCACCGGGCTGGACCCGCGCACCCGCAACGAGGTGTGGGACGAGGTGAAGCGGATGGTCGGGGAGGGCGTGACCGTGCTGCTCACCACCCAGTACATGGAGGAGGCCGAGCAGCTGGCGGGCGAGCTGGCGGTGATGGACCGCGGCCGGGTGGTCGCGGGCGGAGGCATCGACGAGCTGAAGGCGAAGGTCGGCGGCCGCTCGCTGCGGATACGGCCGGCCGACCGCGCCGACCTCGAGCCGCTGGCCGCCGCGCTGGACGCGCTGGGCGTCACCGGCCTGGCCTCGGTCGCGGTGGACGCCGAGCGCGGCTCGGTGCGGGTGCCGGTGCTCAGCGACGAGCAGCTCACCGCGGTGCTCGGGGCGGCCGCCGCGGGCGGCATCACCCTCGCCTCCGTCGTCACCGAACTGCCCAGCCTGGACGAGGTGTTCCTCTCCCTCACCGGACACAAGGCGTCCGACGCGTCCGGCACCGGCACCGCGGCCGGCGCCGCCCCGAAGCTCGAGGAGGCCGCCGCATGAGCGCCACCACCGTCACCGTCCCCGCCACGCCTGCGCGCGAGGCGGCCGACGACCACATCGGCCTGCGCGGCCATCTGAGGCACACCGGTGCGCTGATGCGCAGGAACCTGCTGTGGATCCGCCAGGACCCGGAGTCCATGTTCGACGCCGTCCTGATGCCGATCGTCTTCACGCTGCTGTTCGTGTACGTCTTCGGCGGCTCCATCGGCATGTCGCTGGGCGGCGGCCGGGACGAGTACGTGCAGTACCTGGTCCCGGGCATGCTCGCCATGATGGCGCTGTCGATGTCGATGTCGGTGGGCACCGGCTTCAACCAGGACATCCAGAAGGGCGTCATGGACCGCTTCCGGTCGCTGCCCATCGGACGCGGCTCGGTGCTGTTCGCCAAGATCGCCGTGGAGCAGCTCCGGGTCCTGCTGTCGACCGTGATCCTGCTGGTGGTCTCCCTGCTGGTCGGCTTCCACGTCGAGAGCGCGCTCGGGCTGCTGGCCGCGGTGGGCCTGTCGATGCTCTTCGGGTCCTCCCTGATGTGGGTGTTCCTCGCCATCGGCGTCACCGCGAAGAGCGCCCAGTCGGTCCAGGGGCTGGGCTTCCTGGTGATGATGCCGCTCCAGTTCGGCTCGTCCCTCTTCGCCCCGACGTCCTCGATGCCGGGCTGGCTCCAGGCCTTCGCCGACTGGAACCCGCTCTCCGCCCTCGCGGACGCCTCGCGCGGGCTGATGATCGGCGGCCCGGTCGCCCGCGACCTGTGGGTCACCCTCGGGTGGACGGCGCTCCTCACGGCGGTCATGGCGCCGTACGCCGTCCGCAAGTTCACCACCCGCGGCTGAGCGGCGGCCCGGGCGGGCGCTCACACGAGGGCCGCGGCCTCCTCCACGGGCAGGCCGCGGCCCTCCGCGTACGCGGCCTCGTACGCGGCGTCGCCGAGGGCCGCGCGCAGGACCGTCTCCGCGTGGTCGCGCAGGCGGCGCTCGGCGACGCCGCTGAGGTGGTCGTGTCCCATGGCGGCGACGGCCGCGCCGAGGCAGCGGGCGCCGTCCCGGGCGCGGCGTCCGCCGTCCACGGCGGCCAGGGCCACCGACGCCACGGTCAGCAGGAAGGTGCGGATGTGCGGCGCGATGGTGCGGGCCAGCGCGTCGCCCGCGCCGACGAGGGCCCGGCGGACGCGGTCCAGGGCTTCGTCGGACCTGCCCTCGTCCATCGCGTCCAGCAGCGCCTCGGAGCCGGTGATGAAGGAGTCGAAGACGATGAACGCCGCCGCCGGGAACTCCTCGCGGATCTCCCGCAGGTATCCGCGGGCCTCCGCGATCCGCCCGGTGACGCCGAGCCAGCTCGCCAGCACGATCCGGGCGGCCGGGCCGGCCTCCTGGTCGCCGAGCGGCCCGGCGGCGATGACCTCGCGCAGCAGCCGCTCGCCGCGCTCGGGCCGGCCGGTCTCCAGCAGGACGCCGCCGAGGCGTGCGCGCAGCACCTCCCGCTGCGCGTGGGCGCCGAGCAGTTCCACCTGTTCCACGGCCTGCCGGTAGTCGTCGGCGGCCTGCTCGAACCTGCCGCGGCGCTCGTTGGCGGCGGCCCGCGCGCAGAGCCCCTCGGCGATGCTCCAGACGTCCCCGAGACGGCGGCAGATCTCCAGCGAACGGTCCGCGTCGGCGACCGCGTCGCCCTCCCAGTCGGGACGGTTGGCGACCAGGTTCGCCCGCGTGTGGAGGGCGAGCGCGTGCTCCCAGGCGTGGTCGGGGCGGCCGGCGGTGGTCCGGACGGCGGCGTCCACGATCTCCCGGAGCCGGTCGACCTGGCCGGTCAGCAGGACCGCGAAGAACCACAGGTTGCCGGGGTTGCGGCAGACCTGCGGCATGCCGGGTTCGTACGCCGCGGCCATGGAGCGCAGTTTCTCCTGTGCCTCGGGGTTCTGCCACGCCTGCAGTTCGCCCTGCATGTCCATGCACGCCAGGTGGACCAGGTGCACGCCCCGGCGGGCCTCCTGGAGCAGGTCGCCGGTGAGCGGCGGGGGCTTGTCGGTGCAGCGCTCCCACAACGGGACGGCCGGGGGCGCGTCCCGGGTGAAGGGGCTGGGGCCGAGTTCCAGCACCGCGCTGCTCCACTGCCGGGCCTCGCCGCGCAGGCCGCGGATCTGCCAGAACCAGGCGAGGGAGAGCACCAGGCACAGGCCCTCCTGCTCGTCGCGTTCGGTGACGGCGGTGCGCAGGGCGGTGCGCAGGTTCTCGTACTCGGTCTCCAGGCGTCCGACGGCGTCGAACTGGTGGTGGCCGCGCAGCAAGGGGTCGGTCCTGCGGGCCAGTTCGCGGTAGTGCGCGAGGTGGGCGCGGAACGCCGCGCCGTGCTCGCCGGCCTCCAGGAGGCGCTCGCGGGCGTATTCGGCGACGGTCTCCAGCAGGCGGTAGCGCATCTGGCCGCCGCCCGAGGAGGCCGCCACGACGAGGGACTTGTCGACCAGCGAGCCCAGTGCCTCCAGCGCCTCCGGGCCGCAGACCGCCTCCGCGGCCTCCAGGTCGCAGCCGCCGGCGAAGACGGACAGGCGGCGCAGCACGGCCCTCTCGTGGTCGTCCAGCAGGTCCCAGGACCAGTCGACCACGGCGCGCAGGGTCTGCTGGCGGGGCAGGGCGGTGCGGCTGCCGGAGGTGAGGAGGCGGAACCGGTCGTCGAGCCGGTCGGCCATCTGGCGGGGGGTGAGCATCCGCAGGCGGGCGGCGGCGAGTTCGATGGCCAGCGGGAGGCCGTCGAGGCGGCGGCAGATCTCCGCGCAGGCCTCCGCCGTCTCCGGGTCGGTGTCCACCCGGAAGCCGGGGCGGGCGGCGGCGCCGCGGTCGGCGAGCAGGCGCATCGCGTGGGGCTGCGGCAGCGGGTCCACCGGGCGCACCAACTCGCCCGGGACGCCGAGGGGTTCGCGGCTGGTGGCGAGCACGGTGAGGTTGGGGCAGCGGGCGAGCAGCTCCTCGGCGAGGCGGGCGGCGGCGTCGACGACGTGTTCGCAGTTGTCGAGGACGAGCAGCATCCGGCGGCGGGAGCAGTGCTCGGTGAGCCGGCGCAGCGGGTCGTCCTTGCGGTCGGAGACGGCGCGTATCTCCTCGGCGCCGGCGCCGTAGAGGACGGTCTCGCGGCCCCCGACGGCGGTGAGCACGGCCTCGGGGACGGCGGCGGGGTCGTCGACGGGGGCGAGTTCGGCCAGCCACACGCCGTCGGGGGCGAGGCCGGCGGCGGTGCGGGCGGCCTCCTGGGAGAGCCGGGTCTTCCCGGCGCCGCCGGGTCCGAGCAGGGTGACCAGCCGCGCGCCCGCGAGGTCACGGTGGAGGGCGGTGACGTCGGCGTCGCGGCCGACGAAGGAGGTCAGGGGGGTGCGGAGGTTGCCGGGCGCGGATCTGTGCGCGGGGGCGGCCGCGCCGTGCCGGGCGGCCCCGCCCGCCGGGTCCGTCCCGGTGGAGCCGCCGTCCCGTGCGGCCGCGTCGGCGTCGGCATCGGCGCCGGCAGCGGCGGCGGGGT
>NZ_LWCC02000005.1:3443525-3447663 GCF_001642695.1 Streptomyces chilikensis | reverse complement strand
GGGGCCCCGCGCGGACGGCGCGGACGGCGGGGACGGCCTGACGGGCCCCGAGGGCCACGAGGACCTGGCGGCGATGGCGCACGAGCTGCTCGCCCCGGCGGCCGGGACCGAGGAGAGCGGGGTGGACCTGGACACGGTGCAGCACCTGGTCAGCGCCGCGGCCGGGGAGAACTCCGCGGCCGCGCCGCGCGGGCGGCGCAGGTTCCGCGACCGGCTGTCCCGCCTCGCCGACCAGCTCACGGCGCCGCCGCCACCGCGCTGGTGACGCCCGGTCCCGGTCCGCGCCGCCGCGGCTACTCCCGGTCGCCGCGCGCCGGGGAGTCGTGCCACTTGGGGTCGTTCTCCCACTCCAGGTTGCGTTCGCGGGCCGTCTCCATGGCCTGCTGGGCCTCGCCGCGGGTGGGGTAGGGGCCGAAGCGGTCCTTGGCGGGGCAGTCGGGCCCCTCCTCGACCTTCTTGTGCTGCAGGCAGTAGTACCACTCGCCCGGCTTGCCCGCCGTGCGCTTCTTGAACAGGGCCATGCCGTGTCTCCTTCTCCTGTCGCCGGCTTCGCCGCCGAACGCGGGCCTGATGCCGTATGCCCCGCTGGTTAGACTCGCAGGCATGTCTGCCCAGTCGCTGCTCGTACCAGGGGAGCTTTCTCCCACCCGATCCGTGCCCGGAAACATCAGGCGGCCCGAGTACGTCGGCAGGCCCGCCCCGACGCCGTACACCGGCCCCGAGGTGCAGACGCCGGAGACCGTCGAGGCGATGCGGGTGGCCGGCCGGATCGCCGCGCAGGCGATGGAGGAGGCCGCCAGGCACATCGCCCCGGGTGTCACCACGGACGAACTGGACCGGGTGGCCCACGAGTTCATGTGCGACCACGGCGCCTACCCGTCGACGCTCGGCTACCGCGGCTTCCCGAAGTCGCTGTGCACCTCGGTCAACGAGGTGATCTGCCACGGCATCCCGGACTCGACGGTGCTGCGCGACGGCGACATCGTCAACCTGGACGTCACCGCGTACATCGGCGGGGTGCACGGCGACAACAACGCCACCTACCTGGTGGGGGACGTCGACGAGGAGTCCCGCCTGCTGGTGGAGCGCACCCGGGAGGCGCTGAACCGGGCGATCAAGGCGGTGCGGCCGGGCCGGCAGATCAACGTGATCGGCCGGGTCATCGAGTCCTACGCCAAGCGGTTCGGCTACGGCGTGGTCCGCGACTTCACCGGGCACGGCATCAACACCTCCTTCCACTCCGGCCTGGTGATCCCGCACTACGACAGCCCGTACGCGACGACGGTGATGCAGCCGGGCATGACGTTCACCATCGAGCCGATGCTGACGCTGGGCACGTACGAGTACGAGATCTGGGACGACAACTGGACGGTCGTCACCAAGGACCGCAGGCGCACGGCCCAGTTCGAGCACACACTGGTGGTCACCGACACGGGCGCGGAGATCCTCACCCTCCCGTAGCCCGCGCCGTCCCGGCCGGCCGGGGCGGGCCGGCCCCGTCCCGGCCGGTCCGCGCGCTACGGCGCGCGGACCACGGCCAGCTCCGCCAGGCCCGAGTAGGTCACCACCGGCCGGAGCAGCGGCGGGACCACGATCTCCAGCCGCTCCGCGTGGGCGAACAGCACGCTGAGCCCGGCGCTGTCCAGGTACTCCACCGCGGTGAGGTCGAGCACCACCGTGCCGGCGGTGTCCTCCAGCGCCCGGGCCAGCACCTGGGCGTTGCCGAGGTCGACCTCGCCGGCGACGGTCAGCAGGGGCGCCCCGCCGGGCCCGGCGCCGGGGGTCACGGTCAGCGGCGTCATCGTTCGATCCTCGTCAGCATCCGGACCGTGGTCCCCGTCTCGCCCGGCGTGACGGCGACCTCCTGCATCATGGCGTTCATCAGCGCGATCCCGCGGCCCCGGTGGTGGCTGTCGTCGGGCCGTGGCGGCTTCCACCGCCCGCTGTCCTCGACGATGAGCCGGATCTCGTCCGCGCCCGCCGCCGCGGAGAGCCGGACGGGGCCGCCGGGGTGGTCCCGGTGGCCGTGCTCCACCGCGTTGGCGCAGGCCTCGCCCGCGGCGACCAGCACGCGCTGGGCGAGCCCCGGCGGCAGGTCGCACCGCTGCAGCCACCCGCGCAGCGTCCCCCGGGTGACGGCCAGCTGGGAGGACTCGGCGGGGAAGGTCAGCTCCAGCGGCCCGGGGTGCCGGTACAGCAGGAGGGCCACGTCGTCGTCGTAGCCGCCCTCGGGGGCGAGCCGGTCCATCACGCGCGCGGCGAGTTCGTCGGCGCCCAGGTTGCGCCCCTCCTGGAGCGCTTCGCCGGCCAGGGCGATGCCCTCGCTCAGCGGCCGGCGGCGGCGTTCGACCAGGCCGTCGGTGTAGAGCAGCAGGGTGGACCGCGGCGGCACCACGCACTCGGCCTCGGGGCGCTCGGCGCCCGGCCTGACGGCCAGGGGCAGTCCGCGCGCCCGGTCGAGCAGGGTGACCTCGCCGTCGGGTCCGGCCAGGATGCCCGGCGGGTGCCCGGCGCCGGCGTACACCAGCCGCCCGGTCCCCGGGTCGAGCACCCCGCAGAACAGCGTGGTGCACAGCGCGCCGGGGACGCCCGCCGCGAAGTGGTCCAGCGCGGCCAGCGTCCGGGCGGGCCCCGCCTCCTGGAGCAGCAGCGCGCGGCAGGCGCTGCGCAGCTGGCCCATCACGGTGGCGGCGTCCAGGCCCCGGCCCACGCAGTCGCCGACGACGATGCCGATGCGGCCGCCGGCCAGCGGGACCGTGTCGTACCAGTCGCCGCCGACCTCCAGGGGCGGGACGGCCGGCTCGTAGCGGACCGCGAAGCCCTGGGGAAGCCGCGCCGGGCCGAGGATGGCGCGTTGCAGGGCGAGCGCGGTGCGGCGGTGCTGGTCCGCCTGGTGGGCCCGGGTGAGGCCCTGGGCGAGGCGGCCGGCCAGCAGGGAGAGCAGCACCTGGTCCTCGGGGGTGAACGGCCGCCGCCCGCCGAGGTCCACGCGGAGCACCAGCGGTCCCTCGGGGTGTTCCAGGACGACGTGGGCGCGGCCGCCGTCGGCGAGCGGGGTGAGCGCCGGCCGGTCGCGCAGGCGGGTGAGTTCCGCGCGGTCCTCCTCCGGCAGCCTCCCCCACCGGTCGGCGGCGCCGTCGCCGACGGCGGCGAGGCACGGCTCGGAGCGGTCGCCGAAGACGACGGCGAGGACCTGGCCGGCCCTCCACAGCAGGCGCAGCTCGTCCAGCGCACCGGCCAGCGCCTCGTCCGGGCCGGCGGCCTGGGCGAACCTGAGGGCGAGGGCGGCCAGGGCGCCGTCCCGCTGGACGGCGTAGTGCTCGGCGGTGATGTCGCGGAAGGTGCCGACGACGACCCGGCGGCCGGTGTCCGGGTCCCTGGCCTCGTTGCAGCTGACCGAGATCCAGATCCGCTGCCCGTCCGCCCGGTCGACGGGCAGCGTGCACCTCCCGGGCCGGCCGGAGAGCGCGTCGCGGAAGGCGCGCGCCCACCGGTCGTGCGCCTCGCGGCCGGTCTCCTCCCAGGGCCGGTGCGGGCCGGGCAGGCGGTCCGGGCCGTGGCCGAGGATCTCGTGGTACGCGGCGTTGACCTCGAGGACCGTGCCGGTCTCGTCGCAGACGAAGAACGCCTCCTGCAGGGCGTCGACCAGCGCCGCGCGCCAGCGGGCGTGCCGGCCGCGCATCCGGGCCAGCTCCACGTTGGCCCGGACCCTGGCCAGCAGCTCGGCGGCGGCGAACGGCTTGACCAGGTAGTCGTCGGCGCCGGCCTCCAGCCCCTCGATGGAGGCCTCCTGGCCGGCCCGGGCGGAGAGCAGCAGCACCGGCACGGCCGCGGTGCGGCTGTCGGCGCGCAGCGCGGCGACCATGGCCAGGCCGTCCACCCGGGGCATCATCACGTCGCCGACGATCAGGTCGGGCTGCACCGCGCGGGCCGCCTCCAGCGCCTCGGCGCCGTCCCCGACGGCCCGGACCCGGTAGCCGGCGCCGGTGAGCAGGCGGGTGAGGTAGCCGCGCATGTCGGCGTTGTCGTCGGCGACCAGCACCCGGGCGCCCGCGGCGCCCCGGGCGAACGGCGTGTCCGGGGCGGGCGCCGCGGCCGGGGCGAACGGCGCGGGCGGCGCGGCCGGGCCGGGCAGGAC
>NZ_LWCC02000005.1:3403167-3443425 GCF_001642695.1 Streptomyces chilikensis | reverse complement strand
GGCGCGCCGCCGCCCACGCACGCCGGACGCCGCCCGGACCGCCGTCGGCGGGCGCCGGCGCCCGCTCCGCGGCACACCGTTTCCCCGCGCCGCCGGACGGCGCGGGGAAACGCGTGCCGGGCACCCGTCACCGTGCCCGCCGCCGTGCGCGTCACCGTGCCGCCAGCAGCTCCCCCTGCCGCTCCAGCACGTGGCGCGCCACCGCCCTGCCCAGGGCGATCCCCGCCTCGTCGGCGGTCCGGGTGTGGATGCCGGACCAGACCCGGGCGTCCACGTTCTCCTCCGACAGCTGCCGCCAGGCCGTGTACGTGCGGGTCACGCCCGGCGCGGTGGGGCTGGTCAGCTCGAACGGGGCGGTCCGCGCCCCGCCCAGCGCGGTCAGCACCCCTTCCGCCGAACCGGAGTAGGTGCCGTGCCCGCTCGGGTAGTCCGGGTGCGGGGGCGTGGTGTGCAGCGGCGTCCACGTCGCGTCGGGTTCGATCGCGCCGGTGCGGATCGCCGTCACGGGGCGCCAGCGGGTGTGGGCGTACTTGCTGTCCGACGTGGCGATCTGGGTGTCCACCGACGCCACGTGGAAGAGGGCCACCAGCCGCGTCTGCCCCGCCAGGCCCTGGGAGGAGCGGGTGAGCGCCACCCGCAGCGGCTCGGTGTAGAGGGTGAACGAGGAGCCGTACCAGAACTGCGCGACCGCGGTCTGCTCCGCGTCGCGCACCGTGCTGTCCGCCGCGCCGTACGCGCGCACCTCGGCCAGGTCGGCGGCGTACCGCGCGGAGTCCGGGGCGGGCGGGGGCGGCAGCCGGAACTGGCTCTGCGAGCGCAGCGCGAACGGCTCGGCCACCCGGTTGCCGTACTGGGTGGCCGGGGCGTGCGCGGGCGGCGTCGGCTGCCACACGCCGGGTCCCGCGGCCGGCACCGGGTACGGCGCGTTGACGGAGGCGGGGTCCAGCCCGTCCCCGGTCCGTTCGGCCAGCAGCAGCGACGCCTGTCGCTCGCCGGCCGCCACGCCGCGGTCCTCGGCCCGGCCGTCGGGTATCCCGGCGAGCGTCCGCGCGTACGCCGCGTCGACCTGCTCGGCCTGGCCGGGCACCAGCTCGGTCAGCGCCCGGTGCACGGCCGAGGCGAGCGCGGCCCGCCGGTACTGCCCGTGGTCCAGGCCGCCCGGCACGTCGCGGGTGGCGCGGGCGGCGGCCAGCCAGCCGATCGCCCAGGTCCGGCTGTTGGTGACCTGGGTGGGCGCCGGCGCGGCGGCCACGGTGCGGGCGGTGACGTCGAACCACTCGACGGCGGTGGTGTCGGCGGCGCGGGCGCCGTCCGCCGCGGCCTGCGGGGCGGCGAGGCCGCCGGTCAGGACGGCCGCGGCGAGGGCCGCCAGGACGGTCCGGGATCTGCGGGTGCTCGTGCTCATGACGGGACGTGCTCCTTCTGCCGTGCGGGGGCGGTGGTGGGGGCGGGGACGGGAACGGCGGCCGGGGTGGTGGCGTAGACGCTCTCCGGGCGGGCCAGGCCGTAGTGGTCGCGCAGGGTGCGGCCCTGGTAGGCCTCGCGGAACAGGCCGCGCCGCCGCAGCAGCGGCACGACCTCCTCGGCGAACACGTCGAAGCCGCCGGGGAGCCAGGGCGGCATCACGTTGAAGCCGTCGGCCGCCCCCTGCTCGAACCACCGCTGGAGGATGTCGGCGATCTGTTCCGGCGTACCGGCGACGACGTGGTGGCCGCGCGCCCCGGCGAGGCGGTGCAGCAGCTGCCGGACGGTGGGCCGTTCCCGGTCGACGATGTCGAGCACCAGCTGGAAGCGGCTGCCGAGGCCCCGCTCGCCGCCGGTCTCGATCAGGTGGCGCGGCACCGGCCGGTCGAGCTCCTCCTCGCCCAGCTCCAGGCCGAGCAGCCTGCGCAGCAGGTCGAGCGAGTAGCCGGGCTGGGTCAGTTCGTCGAACTCCTCCTGCAGCGCCCGCGCCTCGGCCTCGGTGGAGCCGATGAACGGGCTGATGCCGGGCAGCACCAGCAGCCCGTCCGGGTCCCGGCCCAGGGCGGCGGCCCGGGACCTGACGTCGGCGTAGAACTCCTGGGCGCTCTCCAGGGTCTGGTGGGCGGTGAAGACGGCCTCCGCGTACCGGGCGGCGAACGCCCGGCCGTCCTCGGAGGATCCGGCCTGCACGTACACCGGGCGCCCCTGCGGGGTGCGGGGGGTGTTGAGCGGTCCGCGCACCCTCAGGTGGCGGCCGTGGTGGTTGACGGGGTGCACCCGGCCGGTGTCGGCGAACACGCCGGTCCCGGGGTCGGCGACCAGCGCCCCGTCCTCCCAGCTGTCCCACAGCTTGCCGACGACGTCCACGAACTCCCGTGCGCGGTCGTAGCGTTCGGCGTGCACCGGGTGTTCGTCCAGGCCGAAGTTGGCGGCCGCGTCGGGTGCTCCGGTGGTGACGATGTTCCAGCCGGCCCGCCCCCGGCTGAGGTGGTCCAGCGAGGCGAACAGCCGGGCCAGGTTGTAGGGCTCGCTGTAGGTGGTGGAGGCGGTGGCGATCAGCCCGATCCGCTCGGTGGCCGCCGCGATCGCCGAGAGCCAGGTGAGCGGCTCCAGCCGGAACCGGCTGGCGTAGCGCACGTTGTCCGGCAGCGACGGGCCGTCCGCGAGGAACACCGCGTCGAACGCGGCCTGTTCCGCGCGGCGGGCCAGGTCCTGGTAGAAGGCGATGTCGAGGACCCGGCCGGGGTCCGATCCGTGGTACCGCCAGGCGGCCTCGTGGTGGCCGCCCGGGTAGACGAACAGGTTGAGGTGCAGCTGCCGCCGCTGGGCGCTCATGCGGGGATCTCCTCGGCCGCTCGGTCGTGCGCGGGGGTGCTCGCGGCGCCGGAGCCGTGACCGGACTCCCGGCCGGACTCGCGGCCGGGTCCGGCGCCGGTGTCATCGGCGCCGACGCCGGTGTCGGCGTCGGCGTCGGCGTCGGCGTCCGCCTCGATGCCGGGTTCGTCGAGGTCCACGCCCAGGTGGGCGAGGAGGCGGTCGCGCAGCCGCGCGTGGCCCGGGCCGCCGGCGCGGCGCGGGGCGGGCAGCCGGACCGGCAGGTCGGCGGCGATCCGGCCCCGGTCCAGCACCACCACCCGGTCGGCGAGCGCGATCGCCTCGTCGACGTCGTGCGTGACCAGCAGGACGGCCGGCCGGTGCCGGGCGCACAGGGTGCGCAGCAGGGCGTGCATCCGGATCCGGGTCAGCGCGTCCAGCGCCCCGAACGGCTCGTCCGCCAGCAGCAGCCGGGGTTCGCGCACCAGGGAGCGGGCCAGCGAGACCCGCTGCTGCTCGCCGCCGGACAGTTCCACGGGCCAGGCCCGCTCCCGCCCGGCGAGGCCGACCTCGGCGAGGGCCGCCCGGCCGCGCTCCTCGGCGTCCGGGGCGCGCAGTCCGAGGACGACGTTGTCCAGCAGCCGCTTCCAGGGCAGCAGGCGGGCGTCCTGGAAGACCACCGAGACGTCCTCGGGGGCGGTCAGCCCGCCCTCGCCGTCCACGTCGTGGTCGAGCCGGGCCAGGGCCCGCAGCAGGGTGCTCTTGCCGGAGCCGCTGCGGCCCAGCAGGGCGACGAACTCTCCGTCCCGCACGGTCAGTTCGAGTCCGTCCAGGACGCGGCGCCCGGCGAACGAGCGGACCAGTCCGTCGATCCGGACTGCGGCCGGGCTCAGCCGGCCAGGGTGCGACGCCATGACAGCGCCCTCCTCTCGACGAGCCGCACCAGGCCGTCGGAGACCAGCCCGAGGAGGCCGTACACGACCAGGCCGACGAGGATCACGTCGGTCTGTCCGTACGTCCGGGCGAGTTCCATCATGTAGCCGATGCCGCTGGTGGCGTTGACCTGTTCCACGACGGCCAGCGCGAGCCACGCCGACGTCACCGCGAAGCGCATGCCGAGCAGGAAGCCCGGCAGGGCGCCGGGGAGCACGACCTGGCGGACGAAGGCGGCGCGGCCGAGCCGCACCGTCTCGGCGAGTTCGACGTAGCGGTTGTCGATGGCGCGCAGGCCGTTGTGGGTGTGGATGTAGACCGGCACGAAGACGCCGAGGGCGATGGTGACCACCTTCATGGTCTCGCCGATGCCGAACCAGAGGATCAGCAGCGGGATCAGCGCCAGGGAGGGGATGGCCCGCTTGATCTGCACCGGGCCGTCCACCAGCGCCTCGCCGACCCGGCTCAGGCCCGACACCAGGGCGAACAGCAGCCCGCCCGCGACCCCGGACAGCAGCCCGAGCACCGCCCGCCGTGCGGAGGTCAGCAGGTGGTCCTGGAGGCGGCCCTCGGCGATCAGGTCGCCGGCCGTCGCGGCCACCGTCCACGGCGCGGGCAGCGCCCGGGGGTCGATCAGCCCCGCGGCGGCGCCCGCCGCCCACAGCGCGAACAGCAGCGCCGGGCCCAGCACCCAGCCGTAGGGCACCGGACGGCCCGGCCCCAGCCGCCGGCCCGCCGCCCGCCGCGGCCGGGCCTTCGCTGCGTTCCCGCCTCCTGCCCGGGACGCGGACGGGACCGTCCGCCGCACGGGTGCGTCGACGCTCATGACGCGCCCCCGTCCCCGGCGGCGACCGCCTGGGCCCCGACCTTCTCGAAGCGCCGGTCGAAGAGGATCCTCACGTCGAACCGTTCGCGGTCCTGCTCCTCGGCGAGCAGGTCGACGGTCTTCTGCTGGCGTTCGATCGCGCCGGACCAGTCGGCCGGGATCACGGGGGTGCCCGCCCGCTCCACCAGGTACTCGCCGTCCTCCCGGCTGAGGCCCTGGTCCTTGACGTACCAGCCCTCGACCCACTCCTCGGGGTGCCGGTCGATCCAGATCTGCGCCCGCGCCCAGAACTTCACCAGCTCCCGGACGGCGGCGGCCTTCTCCGGGTCGGTCACCGACTCGGTGAGCGCCCACAGGTGCGAGGGGTCGTCGCGCAGACCGTGCTTGAGGGTGGTGGCCCCCTGTCCGCCGTAGTTCTTCAGGTAGCGCTTGATGTTCACGTCCGCGATGGGCGCGGCGTCCACCTGGCGGTTGCCGAGCGCGGTCGGGTAGACGTCGCCGGTGCTGGCCAGCTCCACCAGCTCGACGTCCTCCTGGGTGAGGCCGGCCTTGTCGAGGATGCGCAGGACCAGCGCGCCCTGCGCCTGTCCCGGGCTGTAGGCGATCTTCTTGCCGCGCAGGTCCTCCAGGGACCGGATGCCGGCCCCGGGGGCTGTCCCCAGCTCGTAGATCGGGTTGGCGTAGGGGTCCTCGCGGAACGCGGCGGCCACCAGTTTGGTGTCCAGCCCGGTCCAGTGCGCGTTGATGGACGGGATCTCCGCGGCGGAGCAGACGTCGAGCGCGCCCGCCCGGAACGCCTCCGAGCACTGCGGGCCGCCGCTGATGTTGGCCCATTCGACCTTGAACGGCAGCTCGTCGATCTGGCCGGAGAGCTCCAGCGCCACCTTGAGCGAGGGGTACCCGACGGTCAGCTCGGTGTCCGGGGACACCTCGGCGGGGATCTTCCGGCTCGCCAGGTCCTCGCCGCCCGCGGTGGTCTGCGCGTCGAGGGCGCAGGAGGCGAGCAGGAACGGCAGCGCCAGGGCCGCCGCGAGCAGCGCGGGCGGGCGGCGGCGCCCGGACGGAGCACCGGGCACGGGGAGACCGGCCAGGTGGGGGCGGGGAGTGCGGGGACGGGGCGTGCGGGGACGGAAACGGATCTTCATCGAGGACAGCCTTTGGAAGAAGCGGCGGCAGCACACGGGCGCGCACGGCACACGCCATGACGGCGTCACATGGGCCTGGAGCACACGGCGGCACGACACATGAGCGCGTGGCATATGAGCACGGGGTCCGCGGAGCGGGGAGGAGCGGGGCGGGGAAGGCGGCGGGGCCCGGCCGGGAGAGGACACCGGCCCGGTCCGGCGTCCGGACCGACGGGGCCGCGCGACGAGCTCGGGCTCAGCGACAGACGGCGGTGGCGACGCGCATCAGGTCGACGGCGCGCCTCTTGGTGAACCGCAGGGAGTTCCGCATGCCGACGACCCTAGGGACGGCCCGGGGAACCGTTCAAGGCTTCCCGCCGTGCCGTAGCGCGACCGCCACGCCGCCTTCGTCTTCCGGCAACAAGCGGCGCGCGCGGGGGCGCGCGTCAGCCCGGCACCTCCGGGTTCACCTTTCCGACATCCCGTCAGAACCCGTTCGCGCCACGGAGGTTCGTACCATGCCCCGATGAACATGACTCCATTCGACGAAGCCGAGCGGCGCATCTGGGACGGCCGCGCCGCCGCGTACGCGCGCAGCTTCGCCGGCCTGTGCGCCCACACCGTCCCCGCCCTGCTCGACGCCGCGGGGGTCGGCCCCGGCGCCCGGGTGCTGGACGTCGGCACGGGGACGGGGGCGGTGGCCGCGGCGGCCTGCCGCGCCAGGGCGATCGTGAGCGCCGTCGACGCAGAGCCGGACATGACCCTGTGGACCGCCGAGGCCGTTCCGGAGGCCGACGTCCGGGTCGCCGCCCTGCCCGAACTGCCGTTCGTGGACGGCACCTTCGACGCCGTGCTGGCCAACTTCGTGCTGAACCACGTGGGCCGGCCGCGGGCCGCCGCGGCCGAGCTGCGCCGGGTCACCGGGGACTGCGGGCGGGTCGCCGTCAGCCTGTGGGGCGACGAGCGGGGCGCCGGCCAGAGCCTGGCCCGCCAGGCCGTCGCCGCGGCCGGTCTCGGCCTGCCGCCGGCGCTTCCGCCGATCGCCCCGGAGGAGGACTTCCCGCTCACGGAGGAGGGCGTCGCCGCGCTCCTGTCCGGCGCCGGGTTCACCGGCGTGGTCTGCGAGACGGTGCGCTTCGAGCACCGCGTCGACCCCGAGCGCTGGTGGGCGGGCACGGCCGGCGGCGTCGGCCCGGTCGGCGCCCTGGTGGCCGCCCAGCCGCAGGACGTGATCGACGCGGTCCGCAAGGAGTTCGACGCCCTGGTCCAGCCCCTCCTCGGCGACGACGGGCTGGCCGCCCTCCCCCACGTCGCCCTGCTGGCCTCCGGTTCGGCCTGACCCGGACGTCACCGTCCCCGCGCTCCCGCCGCCGGACCGGCCCGTGGCCCGGTGGCGGGAGCGCGGGGGTGGGGGCGTGCACCGGGTGCTGGGCGTGCACCGGGTGGTGGGCGTGCACCGGGTGGTGGGCGCATGCCCGCCGGGACGGCGGGTACGACCCCTCCCGTACGATACGGGCGTCGCGGAAGCGGCCGGAGTGCGAGGGGTGCCGGAAGTGATCCGAAAGCTGCAGGCCGTCGCGCTGGACTGCGCCGATCCGGTACGGCTGGCCGAGTTCTACGCGGCTCTGCTCGGCGGCCGGGTGGTCGCCGGCGCCGAGGACGCCGACTGGGTCGAGGTGCACGGGTTCGAGGGGACCCCGCTGGCCTGCCAGCGGGTGGACGGCTACCGGCCGCCCGAATGGCCCGGCCAGGAGCGCCCGCAGCAGCTCCACCTGGACTTCGACGTGGACGACCTCGACGGCGAGGAGGAACGGGCGCTCGCCCTCGGCGCGACCGTGCTGGAGCGGACGGACCGGATCCGCCCGGGCGCCAACTGGCGGGTCTACGCGGACCCGGCGGGCCACCCCTTCTGCCTCTGCCTGCACTGAGCCGCCACCGGGCCCCGTCCCGCTCGCCGCGCCCCGGCCGGACCGGGCCGGAATCCCGCCCGCCCCTGACAGCGGCCCACCGCTGACGACGCCCGCCGCCCACCGGAGCGGCGGGCGTCCGCGCGTCCCGGCCGCGCCCCCCGGCCGACGCCCCGACGCGCCCTTCCTGGGTGCGTCGGGTGCGTCGGGGCGCGTGAAAAGCGGTGGAGCGACGCCGCCGTGCGCCGCTACCGTGCTGCCGCACCGAGTCGCCGAGGCAAGGACGTTCCGTTGTACGCCGTGTGAGACCTCCTGAGCGCCGAATCGTCGCGCGTAGCACCGCACCTGTGCGCCGCGCCCCTTCTTGCTGCGGATTTCTCACTGGAACCGGTGTACTGCTGTGCTCGAGAACTGGGTGGTCACGCCCACCTGCCTTCCCTCCGTCCTCCGCCGTTGCCGCACTTGCGCGTCCGGGCGCTTCCGGGCGAACGGCAAGTTCCGCGTCAACGCGCACCACAAGCTCATCGACGCCTGGCTCCTCGTGCTCTGCGCCACGTGCGGGGAGACCGCGAAGCTCACGGTCCTGGAGCGGGCGCGCGTGCGCTCCGTGAGGCCCGGGCTGCTGGACCGGCTGCACGACAACGATCCCGTCCTGGCCGCCGAACTCCTGCGGGATCCGGTCCTGCGGCGCCGCAATCGCATCGCCCTCGACTGGGACGGCGCCTGGCGCCTCGACACCGGCGGAACGGAGCACCGGGGCCGCGGGGCGATCGACGTCTCGGTCCGCTTCGCGGCCCGGATACCCGTCCGGCCGGTCCGGCTGATCGCCGAGGGCTGCGGCCTGTCGCGGGCCGAGGTGGAACGGCTGGTCACCGAGGGGAACCTCGTCCCGTCGGTCCGGCTGAACGGCAGGCTCTCCGGCGACTTCGCCTTCACGCTCAAGCGCTGAAGCCCCGGGGGTCCGTCCGGCGCGACCGCCGGACCGGCCCCCGGGCCGCGCCGGCCCCGACGGCGACTCCGGCGTCCTCCCCGACGGGCTCTCCGGCCGGTCCGGCCGCACGGGCGGCGCGGGGCGCCCCCGGGCGACCGCCGGGCGGGTCGGGGCCCGTCCGCAACTGGCGCTAATCTGCACGACAGTTGATCACCCGTCGGCAACCCCTGGAGCCCGCCATGCCCGGTCCCACCCACGACGACGCAGCGCCGGTCATCGACACCAGCAGGCCGCATCCCGCCCGGATGTACGACTGGTTCCTCGGCGGCAAGGACAACTACCCGGTCGACGAGGAGCTGGGACGGCAGCTGACCGCCTTCGGGCCGCAGATCCCGGTCATGGCCAGGATGAACCGGGCCTTCATGCACCGCGCCGTGCGCCGGCTGACCGGTGAGGGCGTCCGGCAGTTCCTCGACGTGGGCACCGGCATACCCACCGAGCCCAACCTGCACCAGGTGGCGCAGGGGATCGCCCCGGAGACCCGGGTGGTGTACTGCGACAACGACCCGATCGTGCTGGCCCACGCCAAGGCACTGCTCCGCGGCACCAGGGAAGGCGCCCTCGCCTACGTGCAGGCCGACGCCCGCGACACCGAGGTGATCCTGGAGAAGGCCGCCGAGGTGCTGGACCTCGGCCGCCCGGTCGCCGTCTCCCTGATCGCCCTGCTGCACTTCCTCGCCGACGAGGACGGGGCCTACGAGCTGGTGGAGCGGCTGGTCGACGCGGTGGCCCCGGGGAGCTACCTGGTGATCTCGCACCTCACTCCGGACTTCCACCCCGAGGAGGCGTCCCGGAAGGTCATGGACCTCTACCGGGCCGGCGGCGTGACCATGGAGATGCGCCGCCGGGAACGGTTCGCGCGCTTCTTCGAGGGCCTGGACGTCCTCGAGCCGGGCATCGTGCTCGCCGAGGACTGGCACCCCGAGCTCGGCGAGCCCGTCCCCGGCCAGGAGGGCATCGTCAGCGGCAGCTACGTGGCGGTGGCCCGCAAGGGCTGACGCGCCGCGGGCCGTGCGCGGGGGCCGGCGGCGGACCGGACCCGCCGGGGACGGACCGGACCCGCCGGGGACGGACCGGACCCGCCGGGGACGGAACCGTTCCGCTTCAGCTCCGGCGCCCGGCCTTCGGCCCCTCGGGCCGCGCGGCCGCGTCGGGAGCCTCCGGCTCCTGCCCGGCCGCCTGTCCCCGCTTCAGGATCCCGGCCGCGGAGGCCGCGGCCACGCAGCAGGCGACGGGGAGCAGCAGCGCCAGGTTGAGCGGCACGAAGTGGGTGAGCCAGCCGATGACGGCCGGGCCGGCGAGCATGCCCAGGTAGCCGAGGCCCGCGACCCGCGACACGTTGGCCCCGGCGGAGCTGTGGTCGGCGTGGCCCGCCGCGCTGAAGAGCTGCGGGACGCAGCCCGACAGGCCGGCCCCGAAGACCGCCCAGCCGGCCAGCGCCAGGCCGGTCCAGGGCGACAGCGCGGCCACCAGCAGACCGAGCGCCGCCACGCCCCCGCCGTAACGGAGGACGGCGACGTCCCCGACGCGCGCGGCGACCCGGTCGGTGAGGAACCGGCCGATGGTCATGGTGGTGGCGAAGGCGCCGTAGGCGAGGGCCGCGGTGGGGGCGGAGGCGCCCAGGACGCTGCTCAGGTGCAGGACGCTCCAGTCGTTGGCGACCCCCTCGGCCAGCATCATCGCGAACGCGAGCACGGCCATGGCCCAGATCCGCGCGGGGGTCGCCGCCCGTCCGCGGCCGCCGGAACCGGACCGGTCCCCGCCCTCCACGGCCGGACGCGGTTCCGGCGGGAGCAGCGCGGGAGCGGCCAGGCCGGTGACGACCAGGCCGACGACCGCGGCGGTGCCGAGGGTCTGGGCGGGGCTCCAGCCGGCGCCGAGCGCGCGGGCGCCGGCCAGTGCGGCCAGCACGCCGCCGAGCGAGAAGGTGGCGTGGAAGGCCGACATGACCGGTCGCCGCAGCGCGTGCTCCACCTGCACGGCGTGGGTGTTCATGCTGACGTCCAGGCAGCCGTTGCCCACGCCGAACACGAACAAGGCCGCGCCGAGCGTCCAGGTGCCGGCGGCCAGGCCCGGAAGCACCAGGGCGGCGCTGCACAGCGCGGCGCCGGCGGGCACCACCACGCGGGACCCGAACCGGTCGGCGAGCGGACCGACCACGCGCATCCCCACGAAGGCCCCCGCCGCCAGCAGCAGGAGCAGCCCGCCCAGTACGGCGTGGCTGATGCCGGCACGGCGTTCCACGTCGGGGATCTGCGTGATCCACATCCCCAGCAGGACGCCGTTGAGGGTGAAGTAGGCGAAGGTGGCCAGCCGCGCGGCCCGTAGCTTCCGATCCATGCGGTGAACGTATCCCACATGATTGATGTTTGAAAGATTGCCTTTCGCACATCATGGATGTTCAATACGCGCATGGGGAACACGGAGAGACTGCGGCGGATCACCGACGCGGTGCGGCGGGCGGGCAGTCTCGGGGTCGCCGACCTGGCCGCGCTGACCGGCGCGTCGGAGATGACGGTCCGGCGCGACCTGGAGGTCCTCGCCGAACAGGGCGTCCTGGAGCGGTACCGCGGCGGGGCGAGGAGCCTGCTGCTGCGCGGCGACGAGCCCCCGTTCGCCCTGCGGGCGCAGGAGGGGCTGGAGGCGAAGCGGCGGATCGCCGCCGAGGTGGCGGCGCTGATCGCCGACGGCGAGTCGGTCGTCGTCGACAGCGGTACGACCTGCCTGGAGGTCGCCCGCGCGCTGCGGGGCAGGCGGGTGACGGTGATGCCGCTGTCCCTGCACGCGGTGAACGCGCTCGCGGAGCCGTCCGGCCACGCGGCCGGCACGGTCACGGCGCTGCTGGTCCCCGGAGGCCGCCCGCGCCCCGGCGAGGGCGCCCTGACCGGCCCGCTGACCCGGGCCTCCCTCGAGGCCCTGCGGTTCGACACGGCGGTCGTCGGCTGCTGCGGCCTCGGCGCGGCACAGGGGCTGACGGCGTACGACCTGGACGACGCCGACGTCAAGCGGACCGCGATCGCCTCCGCCCGCCGCGTCATCGCCGCCACCGAGGGCGCCAAGCTCGGCCGCACCGCCCTGGCCTTCGTCGCCCCGGCCGCCGCGCTGCACGCGGTGGTCACCGACGCGTCGGCCCCCGCGGACGAACTGGCGGCCCTCTCCGCGGCGGGCGTCACCGTCCGGACGGTGGGGACGCGGCCGTAGCCGCACGGCGGGGCGGCCTGCGCGCACCACGCCGGACCCGGCCGGGTCCGCGCGGGACGAGCAGGAGCCCGGCTCCTGGACCGGCGGTCCGCGCGGATGCTCCCCAGGCGCTCCCCGGCGCCGGAAGGCCGGCCGAGGTCGACGGGGTCCTCCCGGGTCAGCGACCTGAGGGGCAGACGAGTCGGGCTGTACGCCGGGTTCTGTTCCCCCAGGTCCTCGCGGACCCCGGGGCGACGGCCATCCATCTACGACCGGTGTTGCCACCGGCCTCCAGCGGTCCACCCGCGGACATCGGGCGGGCAGCCCTCGAACGTCCGCGCAGGGCGCCCTCCTCGCGGAGGAGCCCCTCTTGACCTTGCTCCGGGTGGGGTTTACCTAGCTGCCCAGGTCACCCTGGGCACTGGTGGTCTCTTACACCACCGTTTCACCCTTACCGAGGACCGAGGTCCCCGGCGGTCTGCTTTCTGTGGCACTGTCCCGCGGGTCACCCCGGGTGGCCGTTAGCCACCACCCTGCCCTGTGGAGCCCGGACGTTCCTCGGGAGCGCCCTGAGGCACTCACGCGGCCGCCCGCCCGGCTCGTCTGCCGTGGGGACCATGCTACCGGGCGGGGCGGGCCCCTCCGACCGTGCGGGCACGGGAACACCGGTCGGAGGAACGCGGCCGTGTCCAGGCCGGAGGAGAACGGCTCCGGCAGCGGCATGGGGTTGCCGAAGGGTCCCTTGCGGGCCTGCAGGTAGTCGTCGCCCCCGGGATCGCTGAAGAGGGTCAGCGAGGAGGGGTCGCGGTCCACCAGCAGGTGGACGGGGATGCCTCCGCGGGCGTGACAGCGTCGCTTGGACTCCCGGTCCACCGCCGCCCGGGAGGAGGTCACCTCGACGACCATGGCGACGCCGTCGCACGGCGTCCAGGGATCGGCTCCACGAAAGAGGCGGAGAGGGGCCGGGGCGAAGGTCGCGTCCGGGATCGCATGATTTCTGGGGCGGGCCCCGCCCCCGGTCAGCTTCAGCCCTTTGTCGCCCGGGAAGTCCATCTCGGTCACGGACCGCCTGTAGACCTGCCCGACGATCAGGTTGATGTAGTCCTCGTGCTCCCCGTCGGGCGGTGGCGTCACGGCGATCTCCCCCTCGATGAGCTCCGCCCGGAATCCCTCCGGGGTGCCCAGGGCGAGGAAGCCTTCGAGCACGACGTCACCGTGCGTGAGCGGCTCGTGTGCCATGGCGGTCATGTCACGCCCTCCGTCCGGTCGCCCACCAGACTCGGACATGCGTTGATCACCGTCCAGGAGATCGAGGTCCTTCACCTCGAGCGTGGCACACGGCGGTGGTCCCGCACCGCGGAACGCGGCGCGGGACGCGCGTCGTAGGCTGGCCTGGTTCCGCGATCCCCGAAGGAGTTCCCCCGTGCTCGTCCTGCTGCCCCCTTCCGAAGGCAAGGCGCCGTCCGGTGACGGTGACCCGGTGCGGCTGGAGGCGTTGTCGCTGCCGGCGCTGGGCGCGGCCCGGCGTGCGGTGCTGGAGGAGCTGGTGGAGCTGTGCTCCGGTGACGAGGAGAAGGCCCGCGAGGTGCTCGGGCTGAGCGAAGGGCTGCGCGGGGAGGTCGCCAAGAACGCCGGGCTGCTGACGGCGGGGGCGCGGCCGGCCGGGGAGGTCTACACGGGCGTGCTGTACGACGCGCTGGGGCTCGGCACCCTGGACGAGGCCGCCCGGGCGCGGGCCGCGCGGCAGTTGCTGGTGTTCTCCGGGCTGTGGGGCGCGGTCGGGGTGGCCGACGCGATTCCGTCGTACCGGTGCTCGATGGGTGTGAAGCTGCCCGGCGCGGGCGCGCTGGCCGCCCACTGGCGGGCGCCGATGGCCGAGTCGATGCCCGAGGCGGCCGGGGACGGCCTGGTGCTGGACCTGCGGTCGTCCGCGTACGCGGCGGCGTGGAAGCCGAAGGGCGAGGTCGCGGGGCGGACCGCCACGGTGCGGGTGCTGCACGCGCAGCTGGTGGACGGCGTGGAGAGGCGTTCCGTGGTGAGCCACTTCAACAAGGCGACCAAGGGGCGGATCGTGCGCGCCCTGCTGAACGGGGGCGCGGACCCCGAGGACCCGGCGGAGCTGGTGGAGGCGCTGCGGGACCTGGGGCACACGGTGGAGGCGGAACCTCCGGCGAGGGCGGGCCGGCCGTGGGCGCTGGACGTGGTGGTGCGCGAGATCCACTAGCGCCGCCGCCACCGCCGCGGGATGCGGGAGGATGCCGGGGCCAGGAGAGTTCCGACCCGACAGGGGGGCATCCGATGCCGCACATCACCGTCGACCACTCCGATTCGCTGACCGGGGCCTTCGACCGCCCCGGCTTCGCACGGGCGCTGCACCCGCTCGTCGCGGAGATCGCCAAGGCCTCCGTCGGCGACTGCAAGACCCGCTTCCGGCGCGTCGACGAGACGTTCGTGGCCGACGGGGCCGCCGGGCACGCGGTGATACACGCCGAGATCGCGCTCAGGCCGGGCCGTGCCGGGGCCGTCAAGGCGGAGCTGGGTCAGGCCGTGCTCGCGCTGCTGCGCAAGCACGTGGCGCCCGCGCCCGGTGTGACGCTGCACGCGAGCGTGGAGGTGCGCGACCTCGGTGACGCGTACGCCAAGCACGCCGGGGCGTAGGCCGCCCCGCGCCCGCCTACCGCAGGTGGGAGGTGTCGTTGAAGAGGCGGAGGCTGGCGTTGCCGTCGGCGTAGTGGGCGACGGCGGAGATCGAGGCGGCCGAGAGCTCCATGCGGAACAGGGACTCCGGCGGGGCCCCCAGGGCCAGGCGGACCAGGGTCTTGATGGGCGTCACGTGGGTGACGAGGAGGACCGTGCGGCCCGCGTGGGCGGCGATCAGGCGGTCGCGGGCCTCCTCGACGCGGGCGGCGGTGGCGGCGAAGCTCTCGCCGCCGCCCGTGGGGCGGGCGTCGGGGGAGGTCAGCCAGGCGTTGAGGTCGTCGGGGTGGCGGTCCATGACCTCGGCGAAGGTCAGGCCCTCCCAGGCGCCGAAGTCGGTCTCGCGCAGGCCTTCGTCGACGGTGACGTCGAGGCCGAGGCGGTCCGCGACCACGGCGGCCGTCTCACGGGTGCGGGCCAGCGGGGAGCTGACGATCGCCTGCACGGTGCCCCGGGCGGCGAGGAGCCCGGCGGCGCGGCGCGCCTGCTCCAGACCGGTCCCGGAGAGGGACGGGTCGGTGCCGCCACTGCCGGAGAAACGCTTCTGCGGCGTCAGCGGCGTCTCGCCGTGGCGGAGCAGCACGAAGGTGGCCGGCGCCCCGAGGTCGGGGGCCGACCAGCCCGGGCGCGCGGCGTCGGCGGGACCGGCCGCGACGTTGGCGGCCGCGCGCAGGTCGGAGAGGTGCTTCTCGGTCGGGGCCGGACGGCCGGACGGCATCCACGCCTCGCCGCGCGCGCCGGCGTCCATCGCCTCGTTGGCGAGCCGGTCGGCGTGCTTGTTCTCCTTGCGCGGGATCCACTCGTAGGTGACCCGCTCCGGCGGCAGCAGCCCGCGCGCCCGCTCGGCGAGCGGGGCGAGGCCCGGGTGCTTGATCTTCCAGCGGCCGGACATCTGCTCGACGACCAGCTTGGAGTCCATCCGGACCCGGACCGACACCTCGTCGCCCGCCGCCAGTTCCGCGGCGGCCAGCTCCCGCACGGCGCGCAGCCCGGCGATCAGACCGCTGTACTCGGCCACGTTGTTGGTGGTGACGCCCAGGTACTCCGCGGTCTCGGCGAGCACCTCGCCGGTCGCCGCGTCGGCCACCACCGCGCCGTAACCGGCGGGTCCGGGGTTGCCCCGGGACCCGCCGTCGGCCTCGATCACGAACTCCCGCACGAGCTACGCCCCTCGCTTGCCCGACAGGTGGTGGACTACAGGCCCGACTCGGAGGTGCGGACCAGGATGCGGCGGCAGTTCTCGCAGCGCACCACCGCGTCCGGGGCCGCGGCGCGGACCTCGTTGACCTCGGTGATGTTGAGCTCCAGCTGGCAGCCCTCGCAGCGGCGCTGGTAGAGGCGCGCGGCGCCGACCCCGCCCTGCTGCTCGCGCAGCTTCTCGTACAGCTTGAGCAGGTCGGCCGGCACCGAGGCGGCGACGACCTGGCGCTCCTTGGTGACGGAGCCGCTCTCGCCGTCGAGTTCACCGAAGGCGGCGTCGCGGCGGGCCGTGGCGTCGTCGAGCTTCGCCTGGACGGCGGCGACGCGCTCCTCGAGCTCGGCGACACGGGCCTGGGCGGACTCGCGGCGCTCCATCACCTCGAGGACGACGTCCTCCAGGTCGCCCTGGCGCTTGGCCAGCGAGGTGATCTCGCGCTGGAGGTTCTCCAGGTCCTTCGGGGAGGAGACGGCCCCCGAGTCGAGGCGCTGCTGGTCGCGGGCGGCGCGCTTGCGGACCTGGTCGACGTCCTGCTCGGCCTTGGTCTGCTCGCGGGCGCAGTCGCTCTCCTCGGTCTGCGCGGCCACCAGCAGGTCGCGCAGCTGGGTGAGGTCCTTGGTCAGCGACTCGATCTCGGCGTGCTCGGGCAGCGAACGGCGCTTGTGCGCGAGCTGCTGGAGGCGGGTGTCCAGGGCCTGGACGTCGAGGAGGCGGATCTGGTCGGCGGGCGCGGCGTTCAGTTGGGGGCTCCAGGAGGGGTGAGGTCAGCGGGCGGGGTGGGCGGACGCCGCGTGGGCGGTCCAGGGATCGGTGACCGTCGCGGACACGTGGACCCTGAGGTCCCAGCCGTGACGCTCGGAGATCTCGTCGAGCTGGGCGGCGGCCAACTGGCACCAGGGCCATTCGGTCGCCCAGTGCGCCGCGTCGAGCAGCGCGAGGGGGCTGTGGGCGCGGGCCTCGCTCACCGGGTGGTGGCGCAGGTCCGCGGTGAGGAAGGCGTCGACGCCGGCGGCGCGGACGTCGTCGAAGAGGCTGTCGCCGGAGCCGCCGCTGACGGCGACGGTGCGGATCCGCGCCCCGGGGTCGCCGGCCACCCGGACGCCCTGGGCGGTGGCGGGCAGGGCGGCGGCCGCGCGGTCGGCGAACTCGCGCAGGGTGACGGGGGATTCGAGCTCGCAGACGCGGCCCAGGCCGCGGCGGCCGGACGGGTCGTCGCGGTCCGGCACCAGGGGGCGCAGCACGCGCAGGCCGAGGGCGCCGGCCAGGGCGTCGGAGACCCCGGGGTCGGCCTTGTCGGCGTTGGTGTGCGCCACGTGCAGGGCGATGTCGTGCTTGATCAGGTCGTGCACCACCCGGCCCTTGGAGGTGGACGCCGCGACGGTGGTCGTCCCGCGCAGGTAGAGCGGGTGGTGGGTGACCAGCAGTCCGGCGCCGAGCTCCACGGCCTCGTCGACGATCGCCTGGACCGGGTCGACCGCGAAGAGCACGCGGTCGACCTCCTGGTCCGGGTCGCCCACGACGGTGCCGACGGCGTCCCAGGACTCGGCGCGCTCGGCGGGCCAGAGGTTCTCCAGGGCGGCGATGACTTCAGACAGACGGGGCACGGGGGCAAGGCTACCTGGCCGCCGGCGGGCCCGGCCCCACCGGCGGCGGAGCAGCACACGGGCGTGCGGCGGGGCGGGGGAACGACGGGACGGCCACACGTACGGGTGAAGCGGGGGCAGGGGGCTCATCCGGCCGCGCGTACGAACCTAGGTTTCGTCACTGGAGGTGACCCGAGGATGACAGCCTGTGCCTCACCCGGGCTTTCCGCCGAGGCCGAACCGAGGGCCTCGGCGGACGACGACGTGACGAGAACCGACGTGACCAGTACGGACGCGGGCGCCCGGGGGGTGCCGGAAAGCGGGACGGCCGGGGCTCCGGTCCCGGCCGCGCCGCCGCCCTACGTACTGGCGGTGGCCCCCGCCGCACCGGGAGCGGCGAGTCCGGGCGCGGTCCCTGCGCCCGGGGGCGCGCAGGGGGTGCGAGCGGTTCCGCCCCCGGAGGACGCGCCGGGGCCGCCGGGCGCGCGGGCACCCGGGCGGGGGCCGCGGGTCCCGTGCGCGGGATGCGTCCCGTGGCGCTGAGGAGCGCGGAGGCGGCCCCCCGCCCCGCCGCCCCCGCGCCCTTCACCGGGGAAACGTCTCCGCGCGCCGCCGCCCGGTGGGTCCGCGAGGCGGTCCCGCCGCGGCCCGCCGCCGCGTACGTGCCGTCGCCCGCGCCGGACTGCGTCCTCACCCGGGACGGCACGTACGCGGCCCGGCTGACCCTCGCCGCGGACGGCGAGTCCTGGCTGCCCGAGCGGTGGGCCCTCGGGGGGCCCGAGCCGTACGTGGTGCCGCTGCCCGGGAACCAGCCCGAGGAGCCGGACGCCGAGGTCCAGCCGATGGGCGACGGCCGGGTGCTGATCCACCGCACGGCGGGCACGCGGCACGTGTTCTCCCTGCTCTACCCCACCGGCCCCGGCACCGGTGAGCTGATCGCCGGCTCGGTGGAGTGCCCGGACGGCGAGACGCTGCGGCTCCTGCCGCCCGCGCCCGGCGGCCGGCGCGCGTTCGCGGTGGCGGTGAGCCCCGGGGGGTCCACGGCGGTGTGGCTGGTGGCGGGCGGCCCGTGCGGCCCGGAGCACCTCGGGGAGATCCGGGGCCGCTGCTCCGGCGGCGTCTGGCTGGACCACGAGGGCCGGATGCTCGCCCTGGACCGTGAGGCGGACGGCCGCACCAAGACCGTGGTGGTGGACCTGGAGCGCGGCTGCGAGGTGTCCTTGCTGCTGCAGATCTCGGCGGAGAGCGACGACCGGCTGGTGATGGCCGACCCGGACAGCGGACTGCTGCTGATCCGCTCGGACGCGCCGTCCCCGGGCCTGCACCGGCTCGGCTGGGGCGTGCTGGGGTCGTCGCTGCCGGTGCGCTTCCCGGAGGGCCTGCGGCCCGCGGAGTGCGTGATGACGCCGTTCGCGATCCAGCCGGGGCAGGTGCTGACGCCGGAGGCGTGCGCGGTGGCGCTGCGGGTGGACGGCGTCGGCGGCAGCTGGATCGGGCTGTGGCGGCCCTCCGGCCGCCGGGTGTGGCACGTGGCCGCGCCGGCGGGGTGGCTGACGGGGGCGGGGCTGTGGAGCAGGGCGGGCGTGCTGCGGCTGCCGTACGCGACGCGGGAGGACCCGTGCGGGCTGGCGGTGGTGGAGGGGCCGCCGGCCGGGGAACCCGCCCCGGCCGGCCCCTCCCCGGTCCGCCCGGTCCCCCTCCGGGACTCCCCGCTCGCGGTGGGCGCGGCGGGCTGACCCGTCCCGGCCCGCCGCTGCCCTACCCTGCGGTCCGTGAACCGACGGAGGAGCAAGAAGCTCGCCCGCGCCCTCGTCCGGGCGGCGCGCGGGGAGGAGGAGGCGCGGGTCGCCGCGCTGCTGCGCGCCGGGGCCGACCCGAACGGGCGGGACACCGAAGGGACGACGGCGCTGTACGCCGCCTCGGTGCAGGGCGCCGCCGCGGTGGCGCGGCGGCTGCTGGAGGCGGGAGCCCTGCCCGACCTGGAGAGCGCCGGACAGGGCGCGGAGGGCACCCCGCTGTGCGCGGCCGCCTGCTGGGGCCACGAGGACGCGGTCCGCGTGCTGCTGGCCCACGGCGCGGACGCCGCGCTGCGCGAGGACGGCGGCACCGGACTCACGCCCCTGGAGTGGGCGGAACGCGGCCCGTTCCCGCGGACCGTCCGGCTGCTGCGCGGGGCGGGGCCGGGGACCACCCGCTGACTCCACCCGTCCGGCGGACGCGCTCACCCGTCCGGCGGACCGCCGCCGCCCCTACGCTGGGGCCGTGAACGAGATGCCCCGGGATCACCGGCCCGCCCGGTCCGTCCGGCTCCTCCTCGCCGAGGACGGCCGCGCCGCGCGGGGCGGACTGGCCCTGCTGCTGGAGCTGGAACCGGACCTGAAGGTCGTGGCGCGCGCCTCGTCCGGCGACGAGGTGGTGCGGGCGGTCCTCACCCACCGCCCCGACGTGGCCCTGCTGGACGTCGGTCTGCCCGGCCGCGACGGGCTGGAGGTGACCGCCGAGCTGACCGCCCAGGCGCCCGACTGCCGGGTGCTGGTCCTGGCCACGGCGGGCCGTCCCGAGTACCTGCGCCGCGCGCTGGCCGCGGGCGCGGCGGGGTTCCTCGTCAAGGACGGCCCGGCCGGCGAACTGGCCTCGGCCGTCCGCCGGGTGCTCACCGGCGAGACGGTGGTCGACCCGGCCCTCGCCGCCGCCCTGCGCCGCGAACAGGGCTGACCGCGGGCGGGCGGCCCCGACCCCCTCGGCCGACGGCGCACGCCGTACGGCAGCATGGGCGCGCACCACCGCGCCCACCGCGCACCGCACGCACCGCTCCCGAGGAGGCCCCATGTCCGCGTCCGCCGAACCCGCCCCCGAGGTCCTGGCGGCGTTCGAGGCCGCCAAGGGCTTCATGCCCGCCGACGAGGGCCTCGCCCTGTACGGGGCCGCCGTCGAGGCGGCCCGCCTGGGCCTGCCGCTGCTGGAGGTGGGCACCTACTGCGGGCGTTCCACGATCCTGCTGGCGGACGCCGCCCGCCGGGCCGGGGTCGTCGCGCTCACCGTGGACCACCACCGGGGCAGCGAGGAGCAGCAGCCCGGCTGGGACTACCACGACCCCGGGACGGTGGACCCGGAGACCGGGCTGATGGACACCCTGCCGGCCTTCCGCCGCACCCTGTACCGGGCCGGGCTGGAGGAGCACGTGGTGGCGCTGGTCGGCCGGTCGCCGCAGGTGGCGGCGGTGTGGGGATCGCCGCTGGGCATGGTCTTCGTGGACGGCGGGCACACCGACGAGCACGCGAACGCCGACTACGAGGGCTGGGCGCCGCACGTGGCCGAGGGCGGGCTGCTGGTGATCCACGACGTCTTCCCGGTGAAGCTCGACGAGTTCACCGGCCAGGCCCCCTACCGCGTGTACCTGCGGGCCCTGGCGTCCGGGGCGTTCACGGAGGTCTCGGCGACCGGCACCCTGCGGGTGCTGCGGCGGACCGGTACGGGCGTCTGAGGGTCCGTCCGGGCGCACCCGGCTAGGCTCGCCCCGTGTCGTACGAAGGCCCGGAATTCGATCCCCGTCCGTCGCCGCCCTCCCGCCGGGGCCGCCGCGCGCTGATCGCCGCCCTGGTGGTGGCGCTGGCCGCCGCGGGGGTGGCGGTCCAGCGGGCGGTGGGCGGCGACGGGGACGGCGCCGCTCCCGCCGCCGCCTCCGGATCGCCCGACGCGCGTGCGACGCCCGGCGGTTCGCCGGGCGCGGCGTCCGGATCGCCCTCCGTCTCCGGCACTTCCTCCCCGCCGGCCTCGTCCACCGCCCGGCCTCCCGCGAAGCGGGGTCCGCTGAGCGGCAAGGTCGTGGTGATCGACCCGGGCCACAACACCGGGAACGCGGCGCACACCGCGGAGATCAACCGCACCGTGCGGATCGGGAACGGCGCCAAGGAGTGCGACACCACCGGCACCTCCACCGACGCCGGTTACGCGGAGGCGAAGTTCACCCTGGACGTGTCGCGCCGGCTGCGCGCGCTGCTCGAACAGCAGGGCGCCACCGTGAGGTTGACCCAGGACGGCGACCGTCCGTGGGGTCCCTGCATCGACGAGCGGGCGCGGATCGGCAACGAGGCGAAGGCGGACGCCGTGGTGTCGGTGCACGCCGACGGCTCCGCGGCCGGCAACCGCGGCTTCCACGTGATCCTGCCCGGGACGGTCACCCAGGGCGGCGCGGACACCCGGGGGATCGTCGGGCCCTCCCGCGAGCTCGGGGAACGCATCGCGGGCAACTTCGTGCGGGCCACCGGCAGCGCGCCCTCCGACTACGTGGGCGACGGCACCGGGCTGGTCACGCGGGAGGATCTGGGCGGTCTCAATCTGTCGAAGGTCCCCAAAGTGTTCATCGAGTGCGGCAACATGCGGAACGGCAAGGACGCCGCGCTGCTGACCAGCGCCGCGTGGCGGCAGAAGGCCGCGCAGGGCATTTCCGGCGGAATCGTGGGTTTCCTGCGCGGATGAGCGTCGGGCGTGCGTGGACCGGCACCACCGGGTGCCCGCGGCGGCGGTGCGGACGATAGGGTCCATCCCGCGGCAGAGCCCGGCACGACACGACGACACGAGACGACGAAGGACTTGTAGTGAACATCCGCTCCCTCACTCGGGGCGACGGCGTGGTGATCGGAGCAGCGCTGCTGCTGTTCATCGCGTCGTTCCTCGACATCGCCGACCTCGGGACCAACGACTACGGCTTCGAGTCCCCCTCCGCCTGGGGCCACCTGCCCCTCGCCCTGGGCGTCTTCATGGGCGGCGTGATCGGCGCGGCCCTGATCGTCGTCAACCGGTGCCTGCCCCAGGCCCGCAAGGTGGCCGGGCACGACCTCGGCACCGTCGGCGCGGCCTTCACGGTCTTCGCCTTCTGGTACCTGCTGTGGCAGCTGCTGGACTCCGACGGCAGCGCCGGCGCGGGTCTGGTCCTCGGGTTCATCGCGGCGCTGCTGCTGGCCGGCGCGGCGGTCGCCGGGAATTTGGTGGGCGCGCTGAAGGCGCCGCTGATCAACGCCTCGCCGCGTCCGGCGGCGCCGCAGCCCTACGGGGCGCAGCCGCCGGCCGGGTACGGCTACCCGGGGGCGCAGCAGCCGCAGCAGTCCTACGGCGGCCAGCCGCAGCAGGGCGGCGCGCAGCCCCCCGCGCAGCAGCAGGCGGGGCCGGAGTTCTCGCCGTTCTGGTTCGCGGTGCCGGCGCCGCGGGCGCTGTACGCGGAGGACGGTTCGCCGACGCAGATCGCCGAACTGGCGCCGGGCGTCTGGTACCTGGCGGTCGACCAGCGGGGTCCGGGTCTCATCGCGCAGACCCAGGACGGGCGTCGTGGTCTGCTGCAGGACGCCTCGGGCATCCAGCGGGGCTGACGACGGCTCGCGTCAACTCGTGGCAGGGCCCCCGCCGTCGGGCGGGGGCCTTCGTCGTGCCGTGCGCGGGTCACGGGGTCCCGTTACGGCGCGCCCTGGAGCTGTCCGGCCGACGGCACCTTGTCCGTGACCTCGGCGCCGGCGGACTTCCCGGCTTCCTTGACGTCGTTGATGATGCTGTCGAAGTTGCCGACGATGGTGTCGGTGTTGTCGCCGCTGCGGAGCTGCTTGGGCAGGTCCTTCATCTTCTCGATGCCCTCCTCGAGCGGGGCGACGGCCTTCGCGAGCGTGGGGTCGCCCTTGGCGTTGTCGATCGCCGCCTTGAGGCGGTTGTACGCGAAGACGCCGGCGAGGCCGGCCTTGACCAGGGAGACGCGGCGGCCGTCGGCGCCCTTCTTGAACTTGCCGGCGCGGAACGGCTTGACGATCCACTGGTAGGTGGCGCCCGCGGCGAGGCCGGCGTTCACGACGAAGCGGGTCTTGGCGAACTTCTGTTTCTCCGCCGAGGTGGTGGGGGTGGGTTCGGCGCGCGCCCGCCGGGCCCGGTCCGCCTCCGCCCTCATCTGCGCCATCGCCTGGGCCTCGAGGGCCTGCGCGCTCGCCCGCGGGTTCACCTTCGTGTCCGCCTGCGGGGAGGAGGCGGCCGGCTCGCCGCCGCCGCAGCCGGTCGCGCCGGCGACGAGGGCGCAGGAGAGGGTCACGGCCAGGACGAGACGGCGTATCGAAACGGGCATGGGTCTGCCTCCGGGGAAGTGAGCGGTTCTCTCCCCGCAGCGTCACCCGCCCCCCGCCCCCGGGCGACCGCTGTACCCCCGTCCGGGTGGCCCTCCGTCCGGGGCCCCGCCGGACAGGGCGAACGCCGCCCGGCGCCCCGCTCCCCCCGCGGACGACCGCGCCGCCGGTGCGGCGGCGGGGTCAGGCGGGTTCGGGGGCGGGGTCGCAGCAGTCGGGGTCGAGGCCGCGGGGGAGGCGGTCACCGCCGAAGACCGCGCAGGTGGCCTCGTGACCCCCCAGCGCGGCGACGGCCAGCAGCAGCGATCCCGCCGTCCAGCTCGTCAGCTCCCGCGGCCATATGGCGCCGTCGTCGAAGACCAGCCCCGTCCAGTACAGCCCGGACTCCTCGTCCCGCAGGTGCTGCACGGACTGGAGGATCTCCAGGGCCCGGTCGGACTCCCCCGCCGCCCACAGCGCGAGCGCGAGTTCGCAGGACTCGCCGCCGGTGACCCACGCGTTGGGGACGACGCACCGCACGCCCAGCCCGGGGACCACGAACTCGTCCCAGCGGGAGGCGATCCGCGCCCGCGCCTCGGCGCCCTCCATGGCCCCGGCGAGGACCGGGTAGTACCAGTCCATGGAGTACCGGTTCTTGTCGAGGAACCGCTCGGGGTGCAGCCGGATGGCGTGCCGCAGCGCGCCCGCCGCCAGCTCCCAGCCGGGCTGCGGCTCCTCCAGCTGCTCGGCGACGGCCAGCGCGCACCGCAGCGCGTGGTGGATGGAGGAACTGCCGGTCAGCAGCGCGTCGTTCACCGCCGTGCCGTCGTCCTCCCGCTTCCAGCCGATCTGCCCGCCGGGCTGCTGGAGCCGCAGCACGAACTCGACGGCGGCGTGGACGACCGGCCACATCCGGTCGAGGAAGGTGTCGTCGCCGGTGGACAGGTAGTGGTGCCAGACGCCGACCGCGGCGTACGCGACGAAGTTGGACTCCCTGGACCGGTCGGTGACCTCGTCGTGCGCGCCGTCGGCGTAGGCGGCGTACCAGGAGCCGTCCTCGTTCTGGTGCCGGGCGAGCCACAGGTAGGCGCGCTCGGCGGCCTCGTGCTCGCCGGCCGCGTCGAGGGCCATGGCGGCCTCGGTGTGGTCCCACGGGTCGAGGTGGTGGCCGCGGAACCAGGGGATGGCGCCGTCCTCGCGCTGCACGGCGAGCAGGCCGCGCACGGTGGCGGCGGCCTGCTCGGCGGTGAGCACCCCTGGAAGGACGAGGTGCTCGGTCCGGGGCGTCGTCACGGCGCGTCCGCCCCGGCGGCCCCGGCGGACCCGGCGGCGACGGCCGGCAGGTGCGGCTTGGTCGCGTAGGCCACGAAGCTCTTGCCCATGACCGGGTTGAGGGCGCGCTCGGCGACCCGGGTGGCCAGCGGCTTCTTCATGATGTCCCAGACCAGCAGCTTGTGGTACGCCCGCACCGGCAGCGCCTTGTCGTTGTCCACGCCGAAGGCGCACTTCAGCCACCAGTAGGGCGAGTGCAGCGCGTGCGCGTGGTGGGAGCCGTAGGGACGCAGGCCGGCCTCGCGCATCCTGGCGAGCAGCTCGTGCGCCTTGTAGATGCGGATGTGGCCGCCCTCGACCTCGTGGTAGGCGTCGGAGAGCGCCCAGCAGACCTTCTCCGGCCCGTACCGCGGGACGGTGACGGCGATGCGGCCGCCCGGCTTGAGGACGCGGACCATCTCGGCGAGGACGCCCTTGTCGTCGGGGATGTGCTCCATCACCTCGGAGATGATGACGACGTCGAACGAGGCGTCCGGGAACGGCAGGTTGAGCGCGTCGCCCTCCATGGCGGTGGCGGTGGCGCCGGCCGGGGCCTCGCCGGCCTCCTTCATGGCGGCGAACCACTTGGCGACCTCGCGGATCTCCTCGCCGTTGCGGTCGAGGGCGACGACCTGGGCGCCGCGCTTGTAGCACTCGAAGGCGTGCCGGCCTCCTCCGCAGCCGAGGTCCAGGACACGGTCGCCCGGGGCGAGCGGGAACCGGGAGAAGTCGACGGTCAGCACGGGGTCCTGCTTTCGCGGTAGTGGCCGGTGGTGGGGGCGGGGCCGGCGGGCCGGTTCCGGACCGGCCGCCGGCGTTCGATGGCCTCGCGGTAGTGGGCGACGGTTCCCTCGGCGGCGCGCTTCCAGGTGAAGTGTTCCAGGACGCGGGCCCGGCCGGCGGCGCCGAGGCGGGCGCGCAGCTCCGGGTCGTCGAGGAGCCGGCCGAGGGCGGCGGCGAGCGCGCCGGCGTCGCCGGGCGGCACGGCCAGGCAGGTCTCGCCGTCGGTGCCGGCGACCTCGGGGATGGCGCCGCCGGTGGTGGCGACCAGTGGGGTGCCGGTGGCCATGGCCTCGGCGGCGGGCAGCGAGAAGCCCTCGTAGAGCGAGGGCACGCAGGCGACCTCGGCCGAGCGGACCAGGTCGACGAGTTCGGCGTCGGTGATGCCCTTGACGAACCGGACGGCGTCCTCGAGGCCGTACCGCTCGATGGCCTGGGCGACGGGGCCGTCCTCGGCGCGCCGGCCGACCACGACGAGGTGGGCGCCGGGCTGTTCGGTGCGCAGCTTGGCGAGCGCCTCGACCAGGAAGACCAGGCCCTTGAGGGGCACGTCGGCGCTGGAGGTGGTGACGATCCGGCCGGGCACCCGGGCGACCGACGGGTCGGGGGAGAACAGGTCGGTGTCGGCGCCGATGTGCACGACGTGCACCCGCCCGGGGCGGACGCCGAGGTGGTCGACGATCTCCTGCCGGGAGGTGCCGGAGACGGTGAGCACGGAGGGCAGGCGGCGCGCGACGCGCTTCTGCATCCGGGTGAAGGCGTACCAGCGGCGCACCGACAGGCGGCGCTTCCAGTCCCCGGCGGCGTCGAGTTCGAGCTGCCGGTCGACGGTGATCGGGTGGTGGACGGTGGTCACCAGGGGCGCGCCGAGGTCGCCGAGCTGTCCGTAGCCGAGGGTCTGGTTGTCGTGGACGACGTCGAAGTCGCCGCGGCGGGCGCGCAGCAGGCGGCGGGCGCGCAGCGAGAAGGTGAGCGGCTCGGGGAAGCCGCCGGTCCACATGGTGGACACCTCGAGGGCGTCGATCCAGTCCCGGTACTCCTCGCGGCGCGGGGTGCGGAACGGGTCGGGCTGGCGGTACAGGTCGAGGCTGGGCAGCTCGGTCAGGGAGAGTCCGGCGAGGTCCTCGCCCTCGTCGAGGACGGGGTAGGGCTGGGAGCCGATCACCTCCACGGTGTGGCCCAGCCGGGCCAGTTCGCGGGACAGGTGGCGCACGTAGACGCCCTGTCCGCCGCAGAACGGGTTGCCCTTGTAGGTGAGGAGCGCGATGCGCAGAGCCGGCTGACCGTCGGCGGCCATGGCCTCAGCGGTCACTCTCGGCCCCCTTCTCCTGAACTGTCCCGCGAGGTTACGTCGCGGCGGCTGCCAGCAACAAGTCTCGGACGATCACCGGCGATCACTGTTGATCACGCAACGACTGTCCGAATCTACCCGCTGGTAGCGGCACTGTGGGAAGTCTGCCAGGTGATGCTCGCCACGGCACCGGCGGCCCGACGTCCGCGCTGACGTGGGGAGATGTCCGGATCTCGCGCCTGGGCCGCGTCCCTGCGGGCGCTCAGGCCGGCTGCAGTCCGGCCGCTTCCCGGACGGTGACCCCCGCCTGGCCGAGGAGGTCGATCTCACGCTCCGTCATGGTCGGGTCGGAGGCCCGCCGCCGGAGCGCCTCCGTCAGCGCCTCCGGGGTGAGGTGGGCGGCCGCGGGGTCGGTCAGCAGCGCCGCCAGCAGTTCCCGTGCCGGTCCGGCGAGGTCGACGTCCCCGGCGCCGGCCTGGGCGACGATCACCGCGGTCATCGCCCAGTCGAGTCCGGGCCGCCCCTCGGCGGCGGTGCCCCAGTCGATGACCCGGGGGCCCGCGGAGGTGAGGATGACGTTCTCCGGGTGCAGGTCGAGGTGGAGGATGCGTTCCTCCGGGTCCGCGGACGCCCGGGGCGGCAGCGAGTGCAGTCCGGCGAGCAGCAGGGCGAGGACGGCGCCCGCCTCCCGCGGGGTGATGAGCCCGGCGAACAGCGCCCCCGCCATCGTGGGGCCGTCGAGCCGCTCCATGACCAGGTCGGTGCCGGGCGCGTCCTCGCCGGGGCGGACCACGGGCACGGGGTAGCCGTGGCGGTGGAGGTAGGTCATCAGGGCGCGCTCGGCCTCCGCGTCGCCGTGGGCGGCCTTGCGGTACCTGCGGAGGACCCACCGCTCGTCGACCACGTACACGTCGGCCGTGCGGCCGACTCCGATCAGCACCATCCGGGGAATCTAGCCGCACCGCCGCCCCGGGTCGAGGGCCCCCCGGCCCTGTTTGCACACGCCAAGACGGGACACATGACCCCGTCATGGGCAGGCCGCGGCCCCGGTGCGGGCGCCGGGCCGCGACGGCGGCCGTCACGGCCCGGGCACCGGCCCCCGGCGGCGTCCGGGCGTGCCGGTAGAGTGGCCCGGTCGTCATCACACCCGTTCGGGGGGAAGCCGGTGCAAATCCGGCGCTGACCCGCAGCCGTGAGCCGCCGTCGTCCGGTGGCGAGCCGGAATGCCCCGTCCGACCGTGACCGGCTCATGGCCGCCGGCTCCCGCCGGGGGCCGGCACCGTCGAGGTACACGGAGCCGAGCCGCCGGGCCCGCAGTGTGCGCCCGTCGCCGCCCGGCTCCCCCAGAGGGAGAGGCTTCCCGCCCACCATGAACGTTCGCCGCGCCGCAGCGGTCCTGGCCGCTGCCGCCGTACTCGGCGCCGGTTCCGCCCCAGCCGCCCTCGCGGACGACGCGACGCCCGCCGCGTCGCCGTCCGCGCCCCCGGAGATACCCGCCGGCCTCCACGGCACCGCCGACCCCACCTACGACGGCGTCTGGCGCCAGTCGCTGACCCTGCTGGCCCAGGACACCGCCGGGGTGACGCCCTCCGGCAAGGCCGTGCAGTGGCTGACCGGGCAGCAGTGCGCGGACGGCTCGTTCGCCGCGTTCCGCCCCGACCCGTCGAAGGCCTGCGGCGCCGGGACGACGGTGGACAGCAACAGCACCGCCGCCGCCGTGCAGGCGCTGGCCGCGCTCGGCGGGCACGACGCGGCCGTCGGCAGGGCCGTCGACTGGCTGGTCTCGGTCCAGAACGAGGACGGCGGCTGGGGCTACAACCCCGGCACCCCCTCCGACGCCAACTCGACCTCCGTGGTGATCGGCGCGCTGGCCGCCGCGGGCGAGGAGCCGGCCCGGACCGTGAAGGGCGGGAAGTCGCCCCTGGACGCGCTGCTGACCTTCGCCCTGCCCTGCGAGGGCGAGGGCGCGGGCGCGTTCGCCTACCAGCCCGACAAGTCGGGCGAGCTGCTCGCCAACGCGGACGCCACCGCGGCCGCCGTACTGGGCTCCCTGGGCGCCGGTCTCGGCGGCGAGGACGCCGAGGCGGCCGGTTCCCCCGCGAAGTGCGGCGAGGCCGGCACGCCCGAGCAGGCCGCGGAGAACGGCGCCGCCCACCTGGCCGGCCCGCTGGAGAAGGACGGTCACCTGACCTCCGCGCTGCCCGGCGCCGACCCGCAGCCCGACCTCGGCAACACCGCCGACGCGGTGATCGCCCTGGCCTCCACCGGCCACGCCGACCAGGCGCAGAAGGCCTTCGGCCACCTCCGTGACCACGGCGTCGCCTGGGCGGAGCAGACCGGCCCGGCCGCCTACGCCCAGCTGGTCCTGGCCTCCGAGGCGATCGGGAGCGACCCGCGCGACTTCGGCGGCCAGGACCTGGTGAAGCTGCTCAACGCCACCGGCCCGGCCCCGAAGGCCGACGGCGGCGGCGAGGACGCCGGCGACCGGGCCGACGCCGAGGCCGGCGCCGACGAGGAGGGCGGGATCTCCCCCGCCGTGTGGTGGGCCGGCGGCGCCGTGCTGGCGCTGGTCCTGGCCGTCGCGATCGTGCTGACCCTCCGGAAGCGCCGGCCGTGAACCGCCTGCGCGCGCTCGTCCTGGCCGTCCTGGCGCCGCTGACCGCGTCCCTGCTGCTGCAGGGCGCGGGCACCGCGCAGGCGGCCGGGTACCGCTACTGGTCCTACTGGGAGCTCGACGGACGGCAATGGGTGTACGCCACCCAGGGCCCGGCGTCGCTGCGCCCGGAGGACGGCGCGGTGCAGGGCTTCCGCTTCTCGGTGAGCGAGAACTCCGCCGACGCCGCCACCCCGCGGGCCACGGAGCCGTTCGCGGAGATCTGCGGCGGCACCCCGGAGCGGGACGGCCGCAAGCGGATCGCCCTGGTCGTCGACTTCGGCACCGTCCAGGACGCGCCGGAGGGCGAGACCCCGCCGAAGGCCCGCGCGTTCTGCGCGAGCGTCGCCGAGGACGCCTCCGCCGCGGACGCGCTCGCCGCCGTGGCCGCGCCGCTGCGGTACGACAGCAGCGCGCTGCTGTGCGCCGTCGAGGGCTACCCGCGCACCGGCTGCGGCGAGCAGGTGTCCGTCCCGGACCCGTCCGGCGGCTCCTCCGGCGGCGACGCCTCCGGTGACGGAGCGCCGGGGGCGGACGCCGCGGCGGAGGACTCCGCCGGCGACGTGTCCGCGGGCCCGTCCCTGGGCCTGTGGGCGGGCGCGGGCGCGGTGCTGCTTCTGGGCGGCGCGGCCGTGTGGCAGGCGCGGCGCCGCCGGGGATGACGGGACGGCGACCACGATGACCGTGACCACGCGGACGGTGTCCGCGAACCGCGACGCCGTCCGGGCCCGTGCCTCGGCGCTGCACCCCGGCGCCTGGTGGGTGTGGGCACTGGCGCTGGGCGTCGCCGCGTCGCGCACCCGCAACCCGCTGCTGCTGGCGCTGCTGATCGGCGTCAGCGCCTACGTGGTCATGGCCTGCCGTACGGACGCGCCCTGGGCGCGTTCGTACGGCGCGTTCGTCAAGCTGGGCCTGCTGGTGCTGGGCATCCGGCTGGTCTTCTCCCTGGTGTTCGGCACCGCGATCCCCGGCACGCACCTGCTGTTCCGCCTCCCGGAGGTGCCGCTGCCCGACTGGGCGCGGGGCATCCGCCTGGGCGGCCCGGTGTACCTCGAGGAGGTGCTGTTCTCCCTCCACGACGGCCTGCGCCTGGCCACCCTGCTGGTCTGCATGGGCGCGGCGAACGCGCTGGCCGATCCGTCGCGGCTGCTGAAGGCGCTGCCGGCCGCGCTGTACGAGGTGGGCGTGGCCGTCGTCGTGGCGACGACCTTCGCTCCCCACCTGATCGCCGACGTGCTGCGGCTGCGGGCGGCCCGGCGGCTGCGCGGACGGCCGGACCGGGGCGTGCGCGGGCTGCTCCAGGTGGGGCTGCCGGTGCTGGAGGGCGCGCTGGAGCGCTCGGTGGCGCTGGCCGCCGCGATGGACGCGCGCGGCTACGGCCGCACCGCCGCCGTCCCTCCCGCCGTGCGGCGCACCACGGCGGCGCTCACCCTGGGCGGGCTGCTCGGCATCGCGGCCGGTTCCTACGGCCTGCTGAGCGCGGTCGGCGGGGTGTACGGGCTGCCGCTGCTGCTGGCCGGGACCGCGGCCGCGCTGGCCGGGATGTGGCTGGGCGGCCGGCGCACCCCGCGCACCCGCTACCGGCCCGAGCGGTGGGGCCCGCGCGCCTGGCTGGTGGCCGGCTCCGGTGTCGCGGTGGCCGTGCTGACGGTCGTCGCCGCGGCGTACGACCCGTCCGCGCTGGACCCGCCGGTGACGCCGCCGGCCGCGCCCGTGCTGCCGCTGTGGCCGGCCGCGGCGGTACTGCTCGGGCTGCTGCCCGCCTTCCTCGCCCCCCACGTCCCCGCACCGACCGGCAAGGACCGACGACCGTGATCCGCTTCGAAGAAGTCTCCGTGACGTACGAGGGAACGGCCGGACCGGCCGTGCGGGGGCTCGACTTCGAGATCCCCGAGGGCGAACTCGCGCTCCTCGTCGGCCCGTCGGGCGTCGGCAAGTCGACGGTGCTGGGCGCGGTGAACGGGCTGGTGCCGCACTTCACCGGGGGCACCCTGCGCGGGCGCGTGACGGTGGCGGGCCGCGACACCCGCACCCACAGGCCGCGCGAACTCGCCGACGTGGTGGGCACGGTGGGCCAGGACCCGGCGGCGCACTTCGTCACCGAGACGGTCGAGGACGAACTCGCCTACGGCATGGAGTCGCTGGGCCTCGCCCCGGACGTGATGCGCCGCCGCGTCGAGGAGACGCTGGACCTGCTGGGCCTGGCCGACCTGCGGGAGCGGCCCGTCGCCACGCTCTCCGGCGGACAGCGGCAGCGGGTCGCCATCGGGTCGGTGCTGACCCCGCATCCGCGGGTGCTGGTGCTGGACGAGCCGACCTCGGCGCTGGACCCGGCCGCCGCGGAGGAGGTCCTGTCGGTGCTCCAGCGGCTGGTGCACGACCTGGGCACCACGGTGCTGATGGCCGAGCACCGGCTGGAGCGCGTCGTCCACTACGCGGACCGGGTGCTGCTGCTGCCGGGCCCCGGCGAGGCGCCGGTGGTGGGCGCCCCGGCGGAGGTGATGGCGGCCTCCCCGGTGTTCCCGCCGGTGGTCGAGCTGGGCCGCCTGGCCGGCTGGTCCCCGCTCCCCCTGACCGTCCGCGACGCCCGCCGCCGCGCCGACGCGTTGCGGGAACGGCTCTTCGACGCGGACGACACACCGGCCCCGGCCCCCGCCGCCCCGGCCGTCACGGCCCTTCCCGTCCTTCCGGCCCCGGAACCGGAGCGCCGCCGGTGGTGGCGCCCGCGCCGGGGCCCGGCGGAGGCCCCGGCGGCGGACGTCACGGCCGGCACCGTCACGGCCGGCGGTGTGACCGGCGCGCGGGACGGCGGGTCCACGGCGGGGGCCGTGGCCGCCGCGGCCCCCGTGCCCGCCGTGGTGGACCGGCTGGTGGTCCGCCGGGGCGCGGTCGAGGCACTGCGCGCGGTGTCGCTCACCGTCCCGCCCGGGGAGACCGTCGCCCTGATGGGCCGCAACGGCGCGGGCAAGTCCACCCTGCTGTCCGCGCTGGCCGGTCTGGTGGAGCCCGCCTCCGGTGCGGTGCTGGTCTGCGGCGCCGTCCCGCACCGCACCCGGCCGCGCGACCTGGTCCGCCGGGTCGGCCTGGTGCCGCAGGAGCCCCGCGACCTGCTGTACGCGGACACGGTGGCCGCCGAGTGCGCCGCCGCCGACCGCGACGCGGGGGCCGAGCCCGGCACCTGCCGCGCCCTGGTGACCGAGCTGCTGCCCGGCATCGCGGACTCCACCCACCCCCGCGACCTCTCCGAGGGCCAGCGCCTCACCCTCGCGCTGGCCGTCGTCCTGACCGCGCGCCCCCCGCTGCTGCTGCTCGACGAGCCGACCCGCGGCCTGGACTACGCGGCCAAGACCCGCCTGGTCGGCCACCTGCGCCGGCTGGCCGGGCAGGGGCACGCCGTCGTCCTCGCCACCCACGACGTGGAGCTGGCGGCCGAGCTGGCCCACCGGGTGGTGATGCTCGCCGACGGCGAGGTGGTCGCCGACGGCCCGACCGCCGAGGTGGTGCTGGCGCTGCCCGCCTACGCGCCGCAGGTCACCAAGGTGCTCGCCCCGCAGCGCTGGCTGACCGTGCGGCAGGTCCGGGAGGCCCTGGCATGACCGCGGCCCCCGCGCCCCCGTCCGGGGCCCGCGCCGTCCGTCTCGGCACCCGCTCCACGCTGACGCTGCTGCTGGTCGGCGTGGTCGGCCTGTCGGGCTTCCTGTGGCCGCTGCTGGCGCCGCCGGAGTCCTCGGTGGCCGCCCACCAGGAGGACGCGCCCTGGCTGTTCGCCGGGCTGCTGCTGCTCCTGGTCGCGGTCACCGCGGCCACCATCGCCGAGTCCGGGCTCGGCGCGAAGGCGGTCGCCATGCTGGGCGTGCTCGCCGCGGCGGGCGCCGCGCTGCGGCCGATCGGGGCGGGCACGGCGGGACTGGAGCCGACGTTCTTCCTGATGGTGCTCGCCGGCCGCGTCCTGGGTCCCGGCTTCGGCTTCGTCCTGGGCTCGGTGACCCTGTTCGCGTCCGCCCTGCTGACCGGCGGGGTGGGTCCCTGGCTGCCGTTCCAGATGCTCTCCCTGGGCTGGTTCACCCTGGGCGCGGGCCTCCTCCCCCGCCGCCCCGCCGGCCGTGCGGAGATCGGGATGCTCGCCGGGTACGGGTTCGTGGCGGCGTTCGGTTACGGCACCCTGATGAACCTCGCGGGGTGGCCGTTCATGGCCGGCCAGGTCGCCGCGGCCATCGCGCCCGACCCCGGCGCCCCGCTCGCGGACAACCTGGCCCGCTTCACCGCCTACTGCCTGGCCACGTCCATGGGCTGGGACCTCGGCCGCGCTCTGCTCACCACGGTCCTCACCCTGTCCGTCGGCCCCGCCGTCCTGCGCGCCCTGCGCCGGGCGACCCGGCAGGCGGCGTTCGAGGCCCCGGTGACGTTCGAGGCCCCGGGGTCGTCCGGGAAGCCGGAGCCGTCCGAGCGGCCCTGACGTCCCGTGCGGAACGGGCCGGGCCCCTCGCCGACGGGGCCGCCCGCCCGGCCGCCGCGCCGGCGGAACGACCGGTACTCGGCGGAGCCTGCGTCCCGGGGTCCGCGCCCCGGCGCGCACCCCAGGGCCCGCGGCCTCACAGCTCCTTGGCGAACCAGTGCTCGGCGTACGCCTCGTCGTTGTGCGGTTCCGTCTCCCGGTACCCGAGCCGGGCGTACAGCGCCCGCGCCTCCACCAGGTCGCCCCGGGTGTCCAGGACCATGCGCCGGGCGCCGAGCGCCCGCGCCGCCTCCTCCGCCGCCGCGACCAGCAGCGCCGCGCCGCCCTTGCCGCGGTGGGCGGGCAGCAGGAACACCCGCTTCAGCTCGGCGACCCCGTCCCCCGCCAGGCGGACCCCCGCCGTCCCGGCCGGCACGCCCCCGTACCGTGCCACCAGCAGCACGCCGCCGGGCGGCCGCAGCCCCTCGGCGGTGTCGGCGGCGATCTCCCGCTCCAGCTCCTCCGGGTCGGTCCGCCGGCCCTCGTGCAGCAGGTACCAGCGGTCGCTGACCTCGGTGTAGTACTCCCGCCAGAGCGCCGCGGCCCCGGCGGAGGCCACGTCCTCGGGGGCGACCGACCATGCGGCGGCGGTGCGAGGTGTCATGCCGGGGATTCTCACCGCACGGCGCCGGTCCGCCAACCCGATTTTCCCGGCTCCGTGGTCCGTGATCCGTGGTCCGTGATCCGTGATCCGTGTTCCGCGGCGAGGGGCCGCCACCGCGTCCCCCACGCCTTCCGGGAGCGGTCCGGCGGCGCCGCCGGCATCCGGCTGTCCCGCGACGGGACGTCCGCGGACCCCGGCCCGGCCGCGTTGCGGACCTGGGCGCCCGGGCGGGGCGGGGCCATAATCCGGGCGGGGGCGGAGGGACGAACGGCTCCCCCGCCCCGTCCGGTCAGCCCAGGGAAAGGTCCCGTCCGATGAGCGACCCCGGTGTCTGGAACGACGTCGACGGCTATCTGTCCGCCCTGCTCGCCCCGGAGGACGAGGTGCTGGCGGCGGCGCTGCGCGAGGCGGAGGAGGCGGGCCTGCCGCCGATCGGCGTGTCGCCGAACGCGGGCAAGCTGCTGCGCCTGCTGGCCGAGACGCAGGGTGCCCGCACCGTCCTGGAGATCGGCACGCTGGCCGGGTACAGCGCCATCTGGCTGGCCCGCGCCCTGCCCGCCGGCGGCCGCCTGATCACCCTGGAGTACGAGGAGCGGCACGCCGAGGTCGCCCGCCGGAACCTCGCCCGGGCGGGGCTGGAGGAGGTCGTGGAGGTGCGGGTGGGCGCGGCGCTGGAGTTGCTGCCGAAGCTGGCCGACGAGCACCTGCCCCCGTTCGACCTGGTCTTCGTCGACGCCGACAAGGCCAACAACCCGCACTACGTGGAGTGGGCGCTGCGGCTGACCACGGCGGGCAGCCTGATCGTCGTGGACAACGTGGTGCGCGGCGGCCGGGTCACCGACGCCGGCAGCGACGCCCCGGACGTCCGCGGGACCCGCGCCGCGCTGGAGCTGATCGCCTCGCACCCCCGGCTCAGCGGCACCGCGCTGCAGACGGTGGGGGTCAAGGGCCATGACGGGTTCGCGCTGGCGCGGGTGCTGTCGTAGCGCCGGGCGACCGGGCCGGTCCCCGGGTCACGCCTCGTGGTGGAAGCCCACGTTGACGCTGCGGGGCGAGGTCCGGTCCTGGATCACGATCTCGCCCGAGCCGCCGGGCGGCAGGGCGACCGTGCCGCCGTAGGCCAGCGGGTGGGCGGCTCCGCCCGCCAGGATGCGGACCTCGGAGGAGGGGTCCGGCTGGGAGCCGCGCAGCCAGGTCAGGTGCCAGACGCCGTCCGAGCCGTACTGGAACTCCAGGTGGACCCGGGAGACGAACAGCCAGTCCGACGGCGTGCCCAGCCGGCACACCGCCTTGTCCCGGCCGACCCGCAGCACCGAGCCGGGGGTGCTGGGCGCGTCGGCCATCTGCATGCCGGCCGTGGCGCCCTCGTCCGTGCCGGAGACGGCGGCCATGGTCAGTTCGAGCACTGCGCTCAGCTCCTCGTGGTGCGTACCGGGCGGACCGGTGCCGATGATAGATCGGCCCGGTGCCACTCGTCCGCCGGACGTCCGGTCCGGGACAATGGACGCATGACCGAACGGAAGCCTCCGGGCGTGAACTTCGAGTCCTGGGTGGACCGCCAGATCCGCGAGGCGGAGGCGCGGGGCGAGTTCGCCGACCTGCCGGGCGCGGGCAAGCCCCTGCCCGACCTGGGCGCCGCGCACGACGACCTGTGGTGGGTGAAGCGCAAGATGGCCCGCGAGGGCCTGTCCGTCCTCCCTCCCGCGCTGGCGCTGCGCAAGGAGGCAGAGGACGCCCTCGAGGCGGCGCTGGCCGCCCCGACGGAACGGGCGGCGCGCAAGATCCTCGAGGACGTCAACGCCAAGATCCGCGACATGATGTACAAACCGCCGCCGGGCCCGCCGCTGGGCCGCAAGCCCTTCGACGTGGAGGGCGTGCTGGCCGAGCGGCGGGCCCGGCGGGGGTGATCCTCTCGCGGGCGGCGCGTCGGATCAGAGGCGCAGCAGTCGCTCGGTGAGCTCGCGGTAGTCGCGCAGGATCAGGCGGAGCTGCTCGGTGTCGGCGGACGGGTCGGCGGTCTCGTCGCCCAGGGACTGCCAGGCGGTGCGCAGGGTGCGGCGCCGGGCGGTCAGGCAGGAGGAGAGGCGCTCGGAGACCTCGTCGAGGATCTTCTCCGCCTCGGCCACGGAGCCGCGGGGCTCGTCGACGAAGCTTCCCATGGCGTGGTGCACGCGCTGGGTCAGCTTCTCCGTGTCCTCGTGGGGCAGCAGCCGGCGCAGGGTCTCGCCGGGACCGTCGTCGGTGTGGCGCGCGGAGCCGTGGGTGCCGGTGCCGTGGGTGTCGGCGCCCTGGCCGTGGGTGCCGTAGCCGTGGGTGCCGTGGCCGTCCCCGGTGCCGGTGACGCCGCCGAACGCGCCCCCGATCACGTTGCCGGTGCCGTGCGTGCCCTGCGTGCCCGCGCCGTGCGTGGTCGCGTCGTCCTGGACACCCGTGCCCTGGACGCCGGTGCCCTGCGCGCCGTACGCGCCGGCGCCGTGGCTCCCGTGGGTGCCGGTCGTGGCCCGGCCGCCGAGCGTGCCGGAGCCGTCCGGGGAGTCGTGGGTGTCCTGGAACACCTGCCCGTTGTGGATACCCTGGCCGGCCGACCGGTCGTGTTCGTTGCGGAGGTCGTGGTTGTCGGAGCCCGGCGGGACACCGGGCTCGCTCAGTGGACGGACCGGGGTGACGGCGGCGTCCGGGGAGCCTCCGGGGCCCCATCCTCCGGTGCCCGTGCCGTCGCCGCCGTGCCCGACGGGCGCGTGGGCCGCGTGGGCCGCGTGGTGGCCCGTGTGGCCGCCGTGGTCGGTGCGGCCGTCGGCGCGGTCCGTTCCGTGGTCGGTGGTGTGGTCGGTCAGACGGTCCTTGATGCGGTCTGTCATGCGGTCGCTCATGCGTCAGCTCCCCTTCGCGTGGTTCCGGGTGAGGGTGCCCGGCAGGTGGGACCGGACCCGGTCGCCGGCGGCGCCGTGGCGGCCGTGCCGCTCACCGTGCCCGCGGGCTTCGCGTGCGCCCTGCGCGGGGGCGCCCGGGCGGTGGGTGCGGTCCTCGTGGATCAGTTCGTCGAAGAGCGCGCGGCCCTCGACCAGTGCCTCACGCAGTTCCTCGGTGGCCGAGCTGCTGTCGGCGGCGCCGCCGGCGGCGGCCAGCGCCGCGCGGTGGATGCGCCGGTAGCCGTTCACGTGGTGCGGGTGGTGGACGGAGAGCGCGGAGACCTGCTCCTCGTACTCGTTGCCGGCCGGGAAGCCCCGGGACGCGGCCAGTTCGGCGAGCAGCCGGTCGGCCTCGGTCACCGCCTCCCGCGGCGACTCGACGAAACGCTCCTGGGCGGCGGCCCAGCGCGTCTCGTACCGCTGCCGCTCGGCGGGCTCCAGCGGCCGCGTGTGCAGCTGGCCGTGGCGCTCGACCCGGGCGGTCAGTTCCCGCTCGGCGGCGCCGGTGTCGCCGTCGTACCGGGCGACGGTTCGTTCGTACTCCGGCCCGAAGCGCTTGCGCAGGTTGCGGCCGCCGTTCGCGCCACGGGACTTGGCGATGAAGGCCGCGATCAGCACGACGGCGGCCACGATGACGATCAGAGCGATGATCACGCCTTTGGACATGGAAGCCTTCCGGGTTCGCTCCCGGCCCGCTCTCGTCGCGGACCGCTTCGTCCCGTTCGTCTTGCCTCGGCCTCAGCGCTCAAACGGCGCATTCACGGCAAGGGCCGGCCCGCGGAGCCGCGTCCGGGGGATCCGCGGGCCGTTCAGGCGGCCCGCCGGTACCGGTGGGAGGTGGAACCGCCGGTCCACCGGGGACGCTCGGCGTCCGAGCCGGACAGTTCGTCGTTCAGCTCCTCGACCAGCCGGATCAGGTCGCGGGGCCGGTCGGGGCCCCACCAGTCGCCCAGCAGCTCGCCGAGCGATTCCTCGCGTGCCCGGAACAGCCGTTCGGCCGCCTCGTGCCCGGCGGGGGTGAGCTCCAGGTCGAGCCCGCGCCGCACCGCGAGACCGCGCTCCTCCACCTGGCGGCCCGCCTCCATGATCCTCTCCAGCGGCACCCTGCTGTACTCGGCCAGCACCGCCGGCTCCGTCCACCCGTACCGGCGGGTCCGCAACAGCAGCCAGCCGGCCGCGGGCAGCAGGTCGTAACCGGCCCGTTCGGTGATCCGCCGGTAGACCTCGCGCCGTCCCTCCCGGGTGGCCAGCACCGACAGCGCCCGTGCCGCCTCCTCGTGCGAGGAGCGCTGCACGGGGTTGCTGGCCAGCGTCTCGGTGGCGTCCGGGGTGGTCACCGCGCCGCGCAGCCGGTCCTCGCGCAGCGCCAGGGCGAGCAGGAAGGCCAGGGCGGCGACGGGGGCCGCGTAGAGGAAGACGTCGGTGATGGCGTCGGAGTACGCGCCCAGGGCGCGGGCGCGCAGGGGGGCGGGCAGCGCGGCGATGGTGCGCGAGTCGGACTGCAGGCCGTCCACCGTCACCCCGGGCGGCAGCCGGACGCCGCCGAAGGCGTCGGCCAGTTTGTCGCCGAGGCGTCCGGCGAAGACCGTGCCGAAGACCGCGACGCCGAACGAGGCGCCGATGGAACGGAAGAAGGTGGCTCCGGAGGTCGCGACGCCGAGGTCCCGGTAGGAGACCGCGTTCTGCACGATCAGCACCAGCACCTGGATGACCAGGCCGAGGCCGGTGCCGAAGACGAAGAAGTAGGCGCTCATCGTCCAGGTGGAGCTGGTCGCGTCCAGCTGGTGCAGCAGCACCAGGCCGATCGCGGTGATCAGGGTGCCGGCGACGGGGAACACCTTCCACCGCCCGGTGCGGCTGACCACCTGGCCGGAGACGGTGGAGGCGATCAGCAGGCCCGCCACCATGGGCAGCATGTACACGCCGGACATGGTCGGCGAGATGCCGTGCACCACCTGGAGGAAGGTCGGCAGGTAGGTCATCGCGCCGAACATGGCGAAGCCGACGATGAAGCTGATCACGGCGGTCAGGCTGAAGGTCCGGACGGCGAACAGCTTCAGCGGCAGCACCGGTTCGGCGGCCCGCCGTTCGACCGCCACGAACGCCACCGCCAGCACCGCGCCGAGCACCGCCAGGGTGACGACCTGCCAGGACCCCCAGGCCCAGGTGGTGCCGCCGAGCGAGGTCACCAGGACCAGGCAGGTGGCGACCGAGGCGATCAGCAGGGTTCCCAGGTAGTCGATGCGGTGCTTCTCGCGCCGCCGCGGGATGTGCATCACGGCGGCGATCACGCCCAGCGCCACGATGCCCAGCGGAAGGTTGACGTAGAAGACCCAGCGCCAGCTCAGGTGCTGGGTGAACAGCCCGCCGAGGAGCGGGCCGAGCACGCTGGTGGCGCCGAAGACGGCGCCGAACAGGCCCTGGTAGCGGCCCCGTTCGCGGGGCGGGACCAGGTCTCCGACGATCGCCATCGCCAGCACCATCAGCCCGCCGCCGCCCAGGCCCTGGAGGGCCCGGAAGCCGATCAGCTGCGGCATGTCCTGCGCCATGCCGCAGAGGGCCGAGCCGGCCAGGAAGATCACGATGGCGGTCTCGAAGAGCCGTTTGCGTCCGTACTGGTCGCCGAGTTTGCCCCACAGCGGGGTGGCCGCGGTGGCCGCCAGCATGTAGGCGGTGACCACCCAGGACAGGTGTTCCAGGCCGCCGAGTTCGCTGACGATGGTGGGCAGCGCGGTCGAGACGATGGTCTGGTCGAGGGCGGCCAGCAGCATGCCGAGCAGCAGCGCGCCGATCGACACCATCACGTTGGGCGCCACGTGGGTGGGCTCCTCGGCCGCGCCGCCGGCGCCGGGCCCGCCGTGGGCGGCGGCGTGCGGGGCGTGGGCGGTGCCGGGGGCGGCGGCCGTGGCCCGCTGCCCCCG
>NZ_LWCC02000005.1:3371016-3403067 GCF_001642695.1 Streptomyces chilikensis | reverse complement strand
GGGCCCGCCGTGGGCGGCGGCGTGCGGGGCGTGGGCGGTGCCGGGGGCGGCGGCCGTGGCCCGCTGCCCCCGCGGCGCCCCGGAGCCCTCTCGCGGGCCCTGGTCCCGGACGCCGTCCGTCCCGCCCTGTGCGTCGTCGGCCATGGGTCCTCCCGGGCTCTCGACCTACACGTTCCCTCGTTGCCGGAGTGACCCGTTATGGCCCGTTGAGTCCTCCGTGACGGCCGGCAATCGGGAACCGCGTACGCGTAGGGGGCGAAAATCTGCATAATCACGGGAGATTTAAGGGGAGGGACCGTCGCGTGAACGAGAACCAGGGGAACGAGTGCCCCGGGTGCGGTGCGCCGCGCCAGGCGGACCACACCTCGTCGTGCGCCTGCGCGCTGTTGGCCGCCGAGGCGCTGCGTGACGCGCGCGAGCGGGAGGCCGCGGAGGCCGAGGACTTCGACCCCCTGCGGGTCCGGCCCTACGTGGGGCTGACCCCTCCCGGAGACGAGGCGGCGGCCGGCGGGGAGCCGCGGGTGATCGTGGGCGAGGTCGTCGCCGCCCGGGACGCCGCGGTGCCCCTGGCGGGCCCGCTGCCCCCGGAACGGCCGGCACCGGCCGGGGCCGCCGGACCGGCGCGGGCGCACCCGGGGACCGGTGCGGAACCCGAGGCACTGGACGGCCGCGCACACCACGGCCGGGGTTCGCAGGACGGCCCGGACGGCCCGGTGCTCCCGGCCCCCGGACCGTCGGCGCACGGCCCCGGGACGGAGGGCGGCGCGGCCGGCGGGGATCCCGGGACCCCGGACGACGGGCCCCGTGGGACCCACCGCCGCCGCCGGACGCCCAAGCGCCGGGTCGCGCTGGTGACCGCCGGGTCGGTGGTCGGCGTGGGAGCGGTGATCGCCGGCGTGACCGGCGGACTGTTCGCGTACCAGACGCCTTCCCGGACGACCTCGATGCCGCAGCGCGTCAGCGTGCCGGACGTGGACCCGGAGGTCGCCGCCGACACCGCCACGGAGCCGTCGACCGTCACCTCCGCGCCGCCGCAGAGGTCCGCCTCCCCGGAGCCGAGCCCCTCGGCCACGGCCTCCGCCTCCGCGTCCGCGTCCGCCGAGGCGTCGCGCACCGCGACCCCGGAGGCGGAACGTTCCAGCGCCTCGGCCACGCAGTCCGCCGACGGCGCGGAGGGCGGGACCGGCCTCGGTGACGGTTCCCTGGCCCCCGGGGACACCGGCCCGGAGGTGGCGGAGCTGCAGCGCCGCCTGGCGGAGCTGTGGCTCTACAGCGGTGACGCGGACGGCCGGTACGACGACCAGGTGCGCAACGGCGTCAGCGCCTTCCAGTACATCAACGGCATCCAGGACGACGAGTACGGCACCTACGGCCCGGCGACCCGGGCGGTCCTCGAGTCCATCACCCGCGGCGACGGCCGGCACGACGGCGGGCACGACGGCCGGTGGGACGGCGACCGGCACGGGGACGGATGGCGCTGAGGCGTTGACCGGGCCCGGCCGGCGGGCGATGAGGGCCGGGCCCGGTGGCGTGTCGGGCGGGACCTGACGGTCCCGCGCCATGGACGGACGGCGGCCGCGCCCGGCCGCCGCCCGGAGTTCGCGGACTCAGTCCCGCCCGGCCCTCACCAGCACCGAGCCGTCGGCGGCGGGCTCCACCCGGAGCCGGCGCAGGTCGCGCACGACCACGTCCGGTCCGTGCGCGTGGGCCCGCGGGCCCACGCCGACCACCCGCATCCCGGCGGCCTTGCCGGCGGCGATCCCGGCCTCGGAGTCCTCGAGGACCAGGCAGTCCTGCGGGGCGACGCCCAGCTCGGCGGCCGCCTTCAGGAACCCCTCCGGGTCCGGCTTGGAGTGGGCGACGTCCTCCGCGGTGACCCGGGACTCCGGCATCGCCAGCCCGGCGGCCGCCATCCGCGCCGTGCACAGCCGCACGTCCGCGGAGGTCACCAGGGCGTGCGGAACGCCGCGCAGGGAGGCCAGGAACTCGGGGGCACCGGGGATCGCCACCACGCCCTCGGTGTCGGCGGCCTCCTCGGCCAGCAGCCACGCGTTGTCGGCGTGGTTCTGCGCCGCGGGGCGGTCGGGCAGCAGGAGCGCCATCGTGGCGTGGCCCTGACGGCCGTGCGCCACCTGGACCACGTGGTCGCCGTCGAGCCCCTGGGACGCGGCCCAGCGGCGCCACACGCGTTCCACGGCGGCATCGGAGTTGACGAGGGTCCCGTCCATGTCGAGCAACAGGGCGCGGACGGAGAACTCGACGGCGGCACCCACGGCCATGCGGCACGGCTCCAGACACAGGGGAGGAAGGCCAAGGTGGCCCCGCCCGCCGGTCAGGGGGTGACGAGCGGGAACCACTTTGTTCCTCAACGATACAAAACCCTTCGGCCGGCCGCCACCCCGGGGTCCAGCATGTGGACACGCATTGCCCGCGGGGCGCGGACGGCCGGCCCGGGAGGGGCCGGGAGACGGAAAGGATCCGGGGAAGGGGTCCGACGGCAGGGCGGCGGCGTCAGCCGGCGATCGCCTCCCAGAGGCTCCACAGGCCCAGCCCCGTCATCAGCACCGCGGCGATCTTGGTGATCAGCTCCAGCGGCACCTTCTTCATCAGCGCCTTGCCGCCGACGATGCCGAGCGCGGCCACCGACCACAGCGCCAGCACGGCCCCGAGGCCCACCGACAGCGGGTCGTCGTACCGGGCGGCCAGGTTCGCCGTCATGATCTGCGTCAGGTCGCCGAACTCGGCGACCAGGATGAGCATGAAGCCGGCCCCGGAGACCTTCCAGAAGGACTGGTTCTCCGGCTTGCGGATCTCCTCCTCGTCCTCGCCCTTCCTCATCAGCAGCACCGCCGCGCCGCCCAGGAAGAGCACACCGGTGATCGCGTGCACGATCTGCTGCGGCAGCAGCGTCAGCACGCTGCCCGCCGCGACGGCGAGCACCACGTGCACCAGGAAGGCCGCCGCGACGCCGGCGAAGACGTAGGAGGCGCGGTAGCGCGTCCCGAGCACCAGACCCGCCAGGGCGGTCTTGTCGGGGAGCTCCGCGAGAAAGACGACGCCGAAGACGAGCGCCGTCACACCAATGCTGATCACAGTTCCTCAATCGGTCGGGCCACCCCGCCGAGAGCTTGCGCGTCTGCGAACACCTCGGCACGGCAGCACACACGGACGTACACGGGTATGCACTGCTTGCCGAAGGTCTCGCCGGCCGTCCGGTTCCCACCGGTGCACGGCCTCCGGGCGCCGGCTCAGCCGAGCTGAGCAGTATGTCGACGGTCCCGGCGTAGGGCTACTCCCCTTCCGCTTCCCCCATCGTACGTGAACGTCCGGTGCGAACATCCGGGCGAACCCGGCGGAACCTCCTCGGGCCCCTTGTCCTGGCATGTACGCGTCGCTAACTTCTCACCGGCTGCTCATCCGCCGGCAACGTGACGCGAAGAGCATGCCGTCCGTCCGCGCTTCACCTCCCCACCTCCCGAGGGACCTCGCATGCCCAAGTTCTACGCGCGTCACGCCCGCCGGTTCGGCATAGTCTCGGCACTGGCCGGGATCCTCGCCTCCCTGGGCCTGTTCGCCGCCCCGAGCGCGTCAGCCGCCCTTCCCACTCCGGTCAGCGCCACCACCGCCCGCAGCTACCTCGCCGCCCTGCCGGTCCAGACCGAGGTCCGGACCGGTTACAGCCGCGACCTGTTCCCGCACTGGATCACCATCAGCGGCGCCTGCAACACCCGGGAGACCGTGCTCAAGCGCGACGGTTCGGGTGTCGTCACCGACTCCTCCTGCGCCGCCACCAGCGGCAGCTGGTACTCGCCCTTCGACGGCGCCACCTGGTCCCTCGCCTCCGACGTGGACATCGACCACCTGGTGCCGCTGGCCGAGGCCTGGGACTCCGGTGCCCGCAACTGGACCACCGCGCAGCGCCAGACCTTCGCCAACGACCTCACCCGGCCGCAGCTGCTCGCCGTCACCGACAACGTGAACCAGGCGAAGGGCGACCAGGACCCCGCCACCTGGATGCCGCCCCGCACCGCCTACCACTGCACCTACGTGCGCGCCTGGGTGCAGGTGAAGTACTACTACGGCCTCTCCGTGGACTCCGCCGAAAAGAGCGCCCTCACCAGCCGCCTGTCGAGCTGCTGAGCCGCCGAGCCGGCCGGCGCGTCCGCCTCCGCCCGGGGTTGACGCGCCGCCCCGCCTCCCGCACGGCCCCGGCATCCCGCCCCCGGCCCCGCCGTCACCCTCCCCGGTGATCCGGCGGGGCTCGGCCGGTGCGGGGCTCCCGGCCCGATCACACTGACCTCGATCGGCCCGTCCCGAGGAGCCCCCATGCACCGACCCCCGCACGACCCGCCGCCCGGAGCCGCGCACGACCCGTTGTCCGGGGCGGCACCCGGACCGGCCTCCGGAAACCTCCCGGGGGAGGCCGCACCGCGGTCCCCGGACCCCGCCGGCACGGCGGCGCGGGAGACGGCGCCGGCCGCCCGTCCGTACGTCCTCGCCCTCTTCCGCGCCGTGACCGGCCTGCTCTTCGCCTGCCACGGCGCCGCCTCGCTCTTCGGCGTCCTGGGCGGCGCCCACGGCACCGGAGGCACCGTCCCGGCCGGGGCCTGGCCGGGCTGGTACGCCGCCGTCATCCAGCTCGCCGGCGGCACCCTCGTCCTCCTCGGACTCGGGACCCGCGCCGCAGCCCTGGTCTGCTCCGGCTCGATGGCGTACGCGTACTTCACCGTCCACCAGGCGCGTGACCTCTGGCCGATGCGGAACGGCGGCGAACCGGCCGCCCTCTTCTGCTGGTCGTTCCTCCTCCTCACCGTCACCGGCCCGGGCGCCCTCTCCCTGGACGCCCTTCTCGGCCGGTCGGGGCGGCTCGGGCGGCAGGATCCGCTCAGCCGGCCTTCGTCCACCCGAACGGAACCGTGAAGCAGCCGACCCGCGCGCCCGAGGAGCCCGGCTCGTCGTGGATCACCACGGAGGCGGCCCCGCCCTTGCGGAACCCCCAGTCGTGGTGGGCCGTCGCCTTCCCGGAGCCCTTCCGGTCGGCCGTGAAGTCCAGCCAGACCTCGTTCCGCGGGTTCACCGCCGCGGGGTCGGTGGACGGCTTGTGCTGGTAGTGCCCGCCCGCCGCGGCCGGGTCGGCGGTGCACGGCTTCGTGTGCACGTGGACGCCGTACTCGTGCCCCGCCTTCAGTCCCTTCACCCGGAGCGACACCGTGGTCGCCCCGCCGGGAGCCGTCCGCTGACCGATCTTGATCCACGAGCCGGGCGGCACCAGCTTCTTGTCGTAGCTGTACGCCGTCGTCGCCGACTTCTTCTTCGCGAACACGCCGTCGGTCACCATGGCGTACCCGAGCCGCCCGTCCCTCTCCTTGCCCTGCCCGCCGCCCTCGCCCGCCGCGGCGGCGGCCCCACCCGCCCCCAGCACGGCCATCGCCACGACACCCGCGCACACGCCTGCCCGAACAGCCATTTCCACCGCTCCTCACCGAGAGATCCATCGTGGGCTTGCCCTTCCGTTGGTACGGGAGGCGGCCCCACCTCGCTCGCCGCCAACGGCATATGGAGGAACGCGACTTCGCGGACATACGTGCCCCCCTGGGACGTCAATCACCTGATCGGCGTAGTCTTGCCGGGTGTCCGCCATCGGCCGCTCCTGCCGCTCCCTGCGACGCCGCGGCCCGGTAACAGCCGGGATAGAAGTCCAGGAGAGAACCGTGTGGGAGAGCGTCGGGGCGCTGACTGCCAGCCCGTGGTTCTACGGACTGATCGCGGCCTCGGTCCTCCTGGACGTGTTCCTGCCCGTACTGCCGAGCGGGGTGCTCGTCGCGGCCGCCGCCACCGCGGCCGCCGCCGGGACGGGAGCCGCCGCGGCGGGCGCCGACGCGATGACCGGCGCCGCCTCGACGGCGGACGCGTGGGACCTGGTCGTCCTCACGATCTGCGCCGCGACCGCCTCGGTCCTCGGCGACCTGGCCGCGTTCCGGGTGGGACTGCGCGGCGGCCCGCGGCTGCACCGGGTCATGTCCCGCTCCCGCCGGCTGCGCACCGCGCAGGCACGGCTCGGGGCGGTCCTGGCACACGGCGGCGGCGCGCTCTTCCTGGTCGCCCGGTTCGCCCCGGCCGGCCGCTCCGTGGTCAGCCTGGGCGCGGGCGTGGCCCGGCGCCGGGTGCGGGAGTTCCTGCCCTGGTCGGTGCTGGCCGGGATCAGCTGGGCCGGTTACAGCGTGGCCCTCGGCTACTTCGGCGGCGAATGGCTGGGGAGGGGATGGCTCACCACGGCCGTCTCCGTCCTCTCCCTGTTCCTCGCCGGATCGGCCGCCGCGTTCCTCCTCCGCCGCCCCGCGCAGGACACGGGCGGCGCCACCGCCTGACGCCGGACCCCGCAGCGGGCCCCGGCCGTGACGACCGGAGCCCCGTGCGCCCTCGTCCCCGGACCGGCGGACCGCCCGGCTCCGCCCTCGCGGCCGGCGGCACCGCTCACCTCCGCTCCGCCGCCTCGCCGGCGACGGAACCGGACGGCGCGGCCGCCGGCGCCTCCGGCGCGTGGTGCGCCGCCCGAACGCCCCCGCCCCCGCCGGCGGGAGCCGGCGGGGGCGGGGGTCCAGGGGGTCAGCGGCCGCGGTCAGCGGCGACCGTGGTCGCGGCGGTCGTCCCAGCGGTGGTCACGGTCGCGGTCCCAGCGGTGGTCGCGGTCGCGGCGGTCGTCCCAGCGGTGGTCGCGGTCGCGGTCCCAGCGGTCGCAGCGGTGGTGCCGCCCGTGGTGACGGCCGTGGTCACGGTCACGGTCACGACGGTCCCAGCGGTCGCAGCGGTCGTGCCGGTCGCGACAGCGCTCACCGCGCCAGTGGTGACGGCCGTGGTCACGGTGCTTGTGGCAGTGCCGGTCCGCGCCGACGCCCTGCGAGGCCGAGACGGAAGCCGAGGCCTCCGAGGCGGCCGGGGCCGCGGACGCGGACGCGGCGCCCGCGGCCATGCTCGCGACGAGCGCGAAGGCGGCGACTGTGGTGGCGGTGATGTGGCGGATACCCATGATCCCCTCCGTTGACGGTCCGTGACGCGTGCGCATCCCGGGCGGAGAAGCCCGGAGCGATACGTTTCCGCGCCCCTTGTCCCGACCGTTCTACTCGTCCGGTGGATCCGGTTGCCGCAGTACACGAAGATCCTCCCCCTTTCGGCCCAGCGCACGCGTTCCGGCCCCGGCGCGGCGGGGGGCTGTGAGCAACCGCGGGAGGACACCGGCGAACACGAAGGGCCGGCCGGAACAGCACCGGAACACCGGGCCGCCTCCCCGCGGCCCCACACCCGAGGGCGGGCCGTCAACGGTGCCGGCAGCGACGCCTCGACGGCTTCCGGCAGCGCGGGGACCGCCCCCGGCGCAGGCGGCGGCCGCGCCCGGGCGGCGGCCTCCGTCCCGCCGGTCCGCGCCCGCCGGCCTGCCGGGTCCTGTCGGCCGGCCCCACCGGGCTGCCCGCCCTTCCGGACGCCCCGTCAGGGACGACGGGACGCGGCCCCGGCCTTCCCCGGGCGCCGTCCCAGGTCCGCGTCGAGCGCCACCAGGAGCCAGTCGTGCGCGGACCCCGGGGTCGGCTCGGGACGGCTGCCGGGAGCGGTGATCACCTCGGCCGTCAGTTCCCAGTACCCGTCGACGCGCGGATCGGCCGCGAGCCGGCCGGCCAGCAGACGGCGGAAGGCCGGCGTGTCGCGGGCGCCGTACGCGCCCGCGTACGCGTCCACGAACCCGTCCAGCGCCTCACCGGGACGGGGCTCCGCACCCCTGCGCAGTTCCCCGCCCGCCAGGCCGTAGGCCAGGTCGAGGCCCGCGTACAGCACGGAGGACCCGCGTGGCCCCGCGGCGCCGTGGACTCCGGGCTGGCACGGGCCGCTCCCGCCGCACGGTCGGGTCACGAAGGCGTGCAGCCGGGCGAACGCGAGCACCTGGCCCGGCCGCGGGTCGTCGGGCGGATGCGGCACCGCCCTTTCCAGGAAGGCGGCGACGGACCGGGCGGGCATCCGGGGCGGCAGCCACGAACGCCAGAAGCGGGCCAGTGAGGCGGTGCTCGGCGGGGTGGTGATCGCCCCCACCAGCCGGAGCCTGGCGGGGCGTTCGGCCGGCGGACACTCCCGCACCAGCCGGAGCGCGGCCTCGCGCCAGCGCAGGGCCGCGAGTTCGGATCCGATGGCGCGCAGCCGGCCGGCGACGGCGTCCTCCAGCACGTCGCCCGCGCCTCCGGCGTCCTGTTCGTCGAGGACGCGGCGCACTTCGGCGAGCGGCAGGTCGAGCCCGCGCAGGGAGCGGATCAGGCTCAGCCGCTCCGCGGCGTCCGGGGCGTACCGGCGGTGTCCGCCGCTGCTGCGGGACGCCTCCGGCAGCAGTCCGCGGTCCGAGTAGAAGCGGACGGTCTTGACGCTGACGCCCGCGCGTTCGGCCAGTTCACCGATGGTCCAGAGACCGTCGTGCGACGAGAGCACTTGAACCTCCCTCAGGGGGAGTTCCTACGGTACCGGCGGGCGCTGCCGGGAGATCGGTCCGGGGCGCCGGGAACCGTGCGACGAGGAGGGACCATGACCGTATTCGTTCTGGTGGCCGGGGCGTTCACCGGCCCGCACGTGTGGCGGGACACGGCGGCGCGGCTGACCGCGGAAGGCGCCGAGGTGCACACCGTGGCGCTCACCGGGCTCGGCAGGCCCCCGGGGGATCCCGCCGAGGCCGTCGACCTGGAGACCCATGTCGCGGACGTGCTCGCGGTGATCGACTCGGTGACGGCGGAGTCCGGCCGGGAGATCGTGCTCGTCGGCCACGACTACGGCATCCACCCGGTGCTCGGCGCGGCCGACCGGCGGGCGGGGTCGGTCGGCCGGATCGTCCACCTGGACGCCGGGATGCCGCGGGACGGCGTGCCCGCCGTGGCCGCCGTGCCCGACCAGCGCCTGCGCGAGGAGTTGTCGGAGCGCGCCGCCGGGAGCGCGGAGCGGGTCGCGGCCGGCGAACTGCCGCCCCCGGCCCGGGACGAGTGGTCCCGCTGGGGGAGCACGGCGGGACTCTCGGAGGCGGCGCTCGACGAGCTCACCGCCCTCGCGGTGCCGCAGCCGCTGGGCACGCTGCTCCAGCCGCTGCGGCTCACCGGCGCCGTGGCCTCCGTACCCGCGACCGGGGTGCTGTGCACCGGCAACGGGCCGGGCGTCGAGACGCTCCAGATCATGGTGGACATGGGCGATCCCGCTCTCCGCGCCCTGGCCGACGCCCGGGTGACCTTCTTCGAACTGCCGACCGGGCACTGGCCGATGCGGTCCTGCCCCGCCGCGCTGGCCGACGTCCTGATCGAGGCCGCGTCCGGCGGGGGCCGGAGGCTGACCGCCGGCGACGCCGCCCGGACGCCCGCCCATCTGCGGCCGTTCCTCCTCGACGTGCCCGAACGGCCACGCGAGCGGACCGGGAACACCGACCTGTACCTGCCGGACGGCCCGGGACCGCATCCGGCCGTCGTGTTCGTGCACGGCGGCCCGGTGCCCGCCGGGGCACGGCCCACGCCCCGGGACTGGCCGACCCTGACGGGATACGCGCGCCACGTCGCCGGGCTGGGGGCCGTGGGCGTGACGCTGGACCACCGCCTGCACGCCCTGACCGACTACGGGACGGCCGCCGCGGACCTGGCCGACGCGGTGGAACGGGTGCGCGCTGATCCGCGGGTGGACGCGGGCCGGGTCGCGCTGTGGTTCTTCTCGGGCGGGGGCCCGCTCACCGCCGACTGGCTGGCGGCTCCTCCGCCATGGCTGCGCTGCGTGGCGGCGAACTACCCGATCCTGTCGCCGCTGCCGAGCTGGGGGATGTCCGACACCCGCTTCCACCCGGTCCGCGAGCTCGCCCACGCCGGTGGACTGCCGGTGGTGCTGGTGCGGGCGGGGCGCGAGAGTGCCGAGATCGCCGCCACGGTCGAGGAGTTCCTGGCCGAGGCCGGGCGCTGCGGGGCGAACGTCGAGGTCATCGACGTACCGGACGGGCGTCACGGGTTCGAGACGCTCGACCCGACCGACGAGGCGCGCGCAGCCGTGCACCGCGCGGTGGGCTCGGTGCTGGCCCGCCTCACGGCCTAGGAGCTCCGGGCCGCCGCGGCCGGGGACCTGCTCCCCCTCACCTCCAGGCCGGCGAGCAGCTCCGCCGTCGCCCCGGCCACCGCTTCCACCGCCGCGTCGAACACCTCGCGGTTGTGCGCCGCGGGCGCCCGGAATCCGGACACCTTGCGCACGTACTGCAGCGCGGCGGCCCTGATCTCTTCCTCCGTCGCCTCGTCCGGCAGCGCCGGAGGACGGAGCGTCTTGATGCTGCGACACATATGTCCAGTGTGACCCTCCCGCGGTCCACCGGAGCACCATTCCAGGACACCCGTTCGAGGGAAATCGCCAGATCGAACTCGCCCCACTAAATCGAACAGGCGTACCATTGCCGCGTGGCCAAGACCTACGACTTTCCGAGCGATCTGCTCGACGGTCAGACGGAGTTGCATCAGGTCAGGGCCGAGCTCTCGGCCCTCCTGAAGCGTCTCCCCTGGTCCGTCGACCCCCACGACGGCTTCAGCGACGACAACGGCTGGCGCAAGGCCGAGCGCCCCGCCTCCCCCGGCTGGACGCCGGACGAACAGGCCTACGTGGAGAAGCTGCGCCGTCGCGAGCACGAGCTGGCGGTGTTCGTGACGACCCACCCTTTCTGGTCCCGGCTCCAGGGCCCCGAGTCGGTCGAGGCCCGCTCGAGGCTGAAGCACGCCAAGGAGCCGTCCGGCGCCGGCCCGGTCACCGGTAACCCGTGACACCGGCCTCCCGCCCGGCGCCCTGGACCTCCACGACGTACCTCCAGGCGTCGGGCCGGCTGCCGTCCCGGTCGGTGAACCCGTACTTCCGGGCCAGGCCGCCGCTCGACAGGGACTGCCCGTTCCAGCGGCTCACCTCCGGGTCCGCGGCCGGCGCGGCCACGGCCCGCCCCACGAGACAGGGCGCCTCCGAGATCGCGAAGTGCGGCTCCTCGACCAGGTGGTCGGTGGGCGCGGCGATCCCCCGCCCGCCCGCCGCGGTCACCGGTTCCGCCGTCTCCTCGATCGTCTCGGGCCGCCCGTACTCGGACCGCGCCTCGCGGGTGGTCCGCCCGGTCACGCAGACCGTCGCGCCCGCCGCCCCGAGCTCCACCGCGATCCCCCGTCCGGCTCCCCGGGTGGCCCCCGCGACCAGTGCGACCCTGCCGTCCGGTGCCGCTGCCGCCACGCCCGACCCCCTTCCGCCCACGACCGCCGCGGGTCGTCCCCTACGTATCAACCAGGCGTCGCCGCGCGCACGGTTTCCGCACCACCGCGCGCGGCGGTCCCCGGGAGCGCCCTGCGGTCCGGATGCGATCGTCCGCTCCCCCGGCTCCACCCCTGCTGCGGCCGGCGGACCGGTCCTTCCGCCCGGCGTCCGGGTCCGCCGCCCGGCCACCCGACCGCGGGAGGCGGGCGCACGGGGCGCGGGAGGACGCACGACGACGAGGCCCCCCGGAAGCTCTTCCGGGGGGCCCGCGCGTGTCTTCTCCCTGGTGCGCGCGGACGGTTTCGAACCGCCGACATCCGCCTTGTAAGGGCGGCGCTCTACCGCTGAGCTACGCGCGCAGGACAATACGGCCGACAGCCTACCCTGCCGTTCCGGGCCTCCCGCAAACTGTCCGTCCGGGGGGCGAACTGCCCGAGCCGTGTGGTGCGTCGACACAGGTGGGACAATGGCTGGGTCGGCCCGGCGGTGACGGGGAGTGGATGTGTCGGACAAGTCGTGGACGCACGGGCCGGTCAAGGACGCGGTGACTCTGGCGGCGCTGCCGTGGTTGCTGGCGCCGGTGCTGGCCGCGGCGTTCGCCGGGGGCGGGACGCGGCGGTGGTTCGGCGGGCGGACGGACGACCGGCGGGCGCAGGCGCAGGAGGCGAAGGACGCGGCGGCGCAGGCGTTCTACGAGCTGGACACCGCGCAGCGGGACCTGCGGCTGACGGTGGAGACGATAAGGGCCGTGGACGACTCGCCCGGGGCGCGCCGGGCGCTGGCCTCGTTCGAGGAGTTCGGGCGGCGGGTCGACGAGGTCAGTCACCGGTACATCGAGACGATCGACGCGCACGACCTGGACCGGGACGACCTGGACGCGGCCACGGCCGGCCGGGCGCGGGCCGAGCTGAGCCGGGCGCGCGACGACCTCGACCGGGTGCGGCGGGAGCTGGAACGGTTCGCCGGGGAGCTGGGGCCCCTGCTGGACAAGGCGGAGACCCGGCTGGCCCGGCTGGCGCCCGCGGTGGAGCGGGCCCGGCAGGCGCTGCGGGCGGCCGCCGGGCAGCTCGACAGCACCCGCGCGGCGGGGCTGCGCGCCGACGACCTGGCCGCCCGGCTGGCGGCGCTGGGGCCGGATCTGACGCTGCTCAACGAGGGCGCCGGGCGGCACGGCGCGGCGGCCACGCTGGAGCGGGCCGACCGGGTCACGCGGGAGGCGGAGGCGGTGCGCGCGGAGGCGGCGCGGCTGCCGGAGCGGGCGGCGGAGATCGACCGGCGCCTGGTGTCGCTGCGGACGCGGGCCGAGGCGCTGGGGAACCGGGCGGAGCAGGTCGAGCCGGTCCTGAGCGAGCTGCGCCGCGGGTTCACGCTGGCGTGCTGGCAGGACCTGCAGTCGGTGCCGGAGCAGGCGGCGCGGAACGTGGCGCGGGCCGGGGAGCGGTTGGCCGAGGCGCGGGCGGCGCGGCAGGAACAGCGGTGGGCCGACGCGACGGCGCTGCTGGCGACCGTGCGGGCGCTGCTCAACTCGGCGGACGAGGCGGTGTCGGCGGCCGGGGACCGGCTGCGGCGGCTGGAGGCGGTGCGGAAGGACCCGGGCGCCGAGGTCGATCGCGCACGGTTCGCGGTGCGGGACGCGCAGCGGCTGGCGATGGCCGGGCGGCACCGCCCCGATCCTCGGCACGCGGGTCCGCTGGACGCGGCGGCGGCCCGGCTGGAGCGGGCCGCCGCCGCGGTCGAGGGGGCGCGCCACCCGGACTGGTGGCGTTTCCTGGAGGAGATGCGGGCGGTGCGGGAGGACGTGGGCCGGGTGGTCGCCGCGATCCGGGAGGCCCGGGCCGAGGGCTGACGGCGTCGCCGCCGCGTCCCGCGGGCGCCGCGGGGTCAGCCGCAGCAGCCTCCGCCGCAGCAGCCGCCCCCGCCGCCACCGGAGGGCGCGGGCGCCGCGGAGGCACCGCCGCGGCCGCCGACGGCCACGGTGGAGAGCAGCTTGACGGTGTCCCCGTGGCCCGCGGGGCAGGTGGCCGGGGCGGAGGACTCCGCCATGGGGCGGCTGAGTTCGAACGTGTCGCCGCAGCTGCGGCAGCGGTACTCGTAGCGAGGCATGGCCTCATTATGCGGGGCGGCGGCCCGCGCGGTCCCGGCCCCGCCGGCCCCGGGCGGCCTCGGCGCCGGCCGACGGGAACGGTGCGGCACGAGCGCACCACGCCGGCCGAGCGGATCACGCCGGTTCACGCGGGTCATGCCGTCCCTGACAGGCCGCACGCACCTGCGCGGGTCACTCACGCCCGCACGGGCCACGCGTGCCCGCACGAGTCATTGGTGCCCGCACGGATCGCGCCCACCTGCACGGACGGCGCCGGCCGGACCTCGCCCCGGTCCGGTCCGGTGCGTCGAACCGTCACCCGCGCACGTACGGCCGCCGTGTGCGCACCCGCGTGCCGCGGCAGACACGAGCGCGCCGCGGACGGCGCGTGCGGGCGCGGCCGTCACACGCGTACGTGCCGTCCGCGCCCGCCCCCGCCCGGCGAAGGAGCAGCGACGGCAGGCCGCCGCCGGGCGCGGGCACGGGCGGAGACGGGCACGGGCGCGGGCGGCGCCGTCCTGCGGGAGGGGCCTGTGCGCGCCCCCGCCCCGCCGCCCCTCAGTCCCGCGCCGCCGCGATGAACTCGCGCAGGATCCGCTCCCCCGCGAGGACTCCCCGCTCCACCAGCGGGACCACCGTCGGCGCGCCCCAGCCGCTGTCGGCGAGTTCGCCGTGGTTGGGGCGCCAGCCGCGGTCGGCCGCGAGGAGGAGGTCGGCGTCGAGGAGGGAGTCGCCGGCGCCGAGGACCAGGTGGGTCCCGGTGCGGCGGGCGACCTCGTGGACCGCCGCGCTCTTGGTGAGCGGCTTGGGCACGGCGTAGATCTTGCGGCCCTGGAGGGAGACGGTCCAGCCGCGGTTCTCGGCCCATTCGGCGAGGTCCTTCACCCACTGCGGGGGCAGCAGGTCGCGCTCGACGACCAGGTAGGCGAAGAGGTCCTCGGCGACCCGGTGCTTGCGCACCCACTCGGGGTCGGCGGTGCGCCGGAGGTGTTCGGTGACCTCGCCGAGCGGCGCGCACCGCTCGGCGAGCCGGGTGGCCACCGCGCGCTGCCAGTCGGGGTCGGAGACGCCGTCGACCAGCAGGTGGCCGCCGTTGGCGCAGATCGCGTAACGGGGCGCGGGGCCGGGCAGGCTGATCCGCCCGTACTGGGCGCGGGTGCGGGTGGTGGTGGGCACGAACCAGGCGGTGTCGCCGAGTTCGGCGAGGAGTTCGGCCGCGGTCTCGGTCATGAAGGAGAGCGGTCTGTGTTCGTGGGTCTCGACGCACAGCAGCCGGGGGGCGTCCTGGTCCGGCATGGTGAGCGCGAGGGCGGCCGTGGAGTAGATCAGGGTCCGGTCCAGGTCGCTGGCGACGACGGCGCGGGGGCCGCCGGTATGGGAACCGGCGGGAGACGTGGTCATCGTGCGGCCACCGTCCGTCCGTCGGTGCCGGTGGCGCCGCGCGTGAAGCGCGGGTGGATGAGTCCGACGCAACTGTAGGGCAGTTCGTCCACCTCCTCGACCGGCACCCCGCGCTGGGCGGCGAGCAGCCGGACGTGGTCAAGGTCGGCGCCCGCGTCCTTGAGGGCCAGGATCTTCCACGGTACCCGGCGCAGCAGCACCCGGGTGGTCTCGCCCACGCCGGGCTTCACCAGGTTGACGTCGTGGATGCCGTACTCCTCGCTGATCCGTTCCACGGCGGCCCAGCCCTCCCAGGTGGGGGTGCGGTCGGTGGCGAGGAGTTCCTTGGCGCGGGCCTCGGCGGCGTCGGCGACCTCGTCGAAGCGGGCCGACACGGCGTCCAGGAAGGCGACGGAGACGTCGCTCCCGGCGAGTTCCCGGTAGAACTTGGCGCCGTGGTAGTCGTGCGGGCCGACCAGGTCGGCGCGCAGCACGGTGCGCGATATCAGGCCGGAGACGGTCGAGTTGAGGCAGGCGGAGGGGATGAGGAAGTCCTCGCGGGTGCCGTGGGTGCGCACGCAGGAGCCGGGGTCGGCGAGCACCGCGATCTCCGGGTCGAAGCCGGTGATGCCTTCGGACGCCTCGAACTCGGCTATGGCGGCGGCGAGTTCGCGGGTGATGGCGCCCTTGCCGGTCCAGCCGTCGACGAACACGACGTCGCGCGGGTCGTGGTGGGCGGCGAGCCACCGCAGGGCGTTGGCGTCGATGCCGCGGCCGCGGACGATGGAGACGGCGTAGTGCGGCAGGTCCAGGCCGTGCCGGTGGTGGGCCCAGCGGCGCATCAGGACGCCGACGGGGGTTCCGGCGCGGGCCAGCGAGACCAGCACGGTCTGCCCGGAGCGCGGGGAGCGCTCGGCGAGGACGGTCTCGGTGACCACCCCGACGGCCTCGGCGATCCTGGCGGCGGAGGTGTCCAGGGCGGCGTGGAAGAGCCGCTGGTACTCCTCGCTGGGCTGGTACTCGACGGGCAGCGACTCGGCGTAGTGGGCGCCGCCGCTCTGGATGGCCTCCTCGCGCTCCTCGGTGGGCGCCTCGAGGGTGACGTCGGAGAGGTCCTGCAGCAGCCAGCCCACCTCGTCGGGGGCGTAGGAGGAGAAGTGCGGTCCGCGGAGGGGCTCCGGCAGCATGGCGGGCCTTTCGGGTACGCGCGCGGGGCCGCCCCGGCGGGCGGTGGGCGCGGGAACGTGGCGGGTGAGGTCGCCGGGGGCACGGCCGGTGACGTGGGGGACGTGGCTCGGGACGACGGCGAGCAGCACGTGCGGGACGTGTGCGGCGAGCTGGGCGAGCAGGCCCTCGGGAGCGTGCAGGGCGGGCGTGTCGGCGACGGAGTCGACGACGGCGACCACGGTGTCGAAGCCGGCGCCGGCCACGTTGTACGCGTAGCGGTCGCCGGGGCCGTCGGCGGGCTCGTCGTGGGCGGGGAAGACCAGGCGGCTGCGGATGGCGTAGCCGGGGTCGTCCACGGCGAGGACGGGCGAGCGGGTGGTGGTCGAGAACCGCACCTCGGCGTCGGGGACGGCCTGTTCGAGTGCGGCGGCGAGCCGCAGCGGCGCGTACATCAGCTCCTCGGAGCCGAGCACCAGGACGCGGCGGGCGCCGGCCGGGAGGGCGTCGGCGAGGCGCCCGGTCATGGCGGGCAGGGCGGCGTCGAGCCGGGCCCGGTGGGCGGGTGTGAAGCCGTGCCGGCCGCCGTCGGGCAGACCGGCGGGCCAGCCGAGGCCGATCCGGCGGACGGTGCCGGGGGCGGCCGTCCGCCGCGGCGGTACGGCCGGGGCCTCGTGCTCGGCGACCAGTGCCCGGCCCTTCTCCAGGACGTCCTCGGGCAGCCGGACCCGGCCCGAGGCGGTGGCGACCAGGTCGACGCGGGCGCCGATCCCGGCGGCGAAGCCGGCGAGCCGGTCGCTGTCGGCGGGCGAGCGGGTGTCCACCAGCGCCACCACCACGTACCGGTCACGGGGGTGGCGGGCGTGCAGGTCGCGGATGGTGTTGAGCACGGTGTTGCCGGTGGAGAACTCGTCGTCGACCAGCACCAGCGGGCCGTCGCCGGCCAGCAGGGCGGGGTCCTCGGGCAGCAGCAGGTGGCTGGTGGCGTGGGAGTGGGACTCCTCGAAGCCGCCGGCCGGCTCGACGCCGGGGACGAGGCGGCGGGTGGAGTGCAGGCAGGGGGCGTCGCCGAGGCCGTCGGCGACCGAGTGGCCGAGCCCGGTGGCGGTCTCGGCGTAACCGAGGACGACGGCCCGGGCCGCCTGCTCGGGCCCCAGCAGTTCCCGGACCCTGCGGCCGAGCGCCAGGCCGTGTGCGTGGACCACGGCGGGCGACTGCGGGACGTGCTTGCCGAGCACGTGGGAGACGAGCAGGTGGGCGCGCCGGGGGTTGCGGCGCAGGGCGAGTCCGAGCAGGTCGCGCAGGGCCGGCTCGCCCTCCAGGGCGAGGCCCAGCCGTTCGGCGACCCAGGTGCCGGTCCAGGGTCCGGAGTGGTCCTCGGCGGTGTCCGCTGTCTTCATGTGTCCCTTGTGTGTCCGGCCGGCGCTCCGGTGGTGTGTGCCACCGCTGTCCGGCGACTGTCCGTCTGCGTCGCCCGCGGGCCGCCTCGCCGGCGGCCCTGCCCGTCACGGGCAGGCGTCGGAGGCCGCGGCGAGCAGGTCGACGAAGCCCACGTCCTCGTGGGCGACGCCGAAGACCTCGGCGCGCAGCATGGTCCGCAGCGCCCATGCCCGGTGCGGCTTCACCTCGTTCATCTTGTTGGTGTACGCCGACCGCAGCACCCCGCCGCCGCCCCGCTCGGGCCGCAGGATGTCCTGGGCGTCGCTGAACTCCTCGTGGCTGACGACGGAGAGCGCGTGGACCGGCTGGACGTGGGTGGGGTGGATGCAGGTCTTGCCGAGCAGACCGTTGGCGCGGTCCAGGGCGATCTCCCGGACCAGGCCGTCCATCGCGTGCTCGATCAGCGTCTCACGCAGTTCCTGGGCGTCGCCGCGGAAGGGGCTCTCCCGCAGCTGAGGCTTGAAGATTCGTTCCTGCAGCCGGAAGTACTCCCAGACCGGTCCGGTGACGGTGAAACCGGTGCCGTCCGCCCGTCCCAGCACGTTGACGACGTCGGAGATGACCGAGGCGACGATCCGCACGTCGTAGGCGGTCATGTCGGGGGCCCTGCGCAGGCCGTACGCGGAACAGAAGTCGGTGACCCCCAGCCGCAGCGCCAGTACCCGGTCGCGGTACTTGTCCACCACGTCGAAGATCCCGGCCAGGGTCTCGGTCCGCGTCTCCAGGTACAGCAGTTCGGGGGACTCCAGGACCGGCATCACGAACAGCCGCCGGCCGCTGGCGGTCTCGGCGTCGGCCGCCGCCTCCAGGAAGGGGGTGCCGTGCCGCGCGGTGAACTTGGGCACCACGAAGCCGGAGAGCAGCCGGACGGACGGCCCGAAGCGGCGGACCAGGTCGCCGATCTGGCCGGCGTCGCGCACCCGGACGAAGAGCAGCGGCAGCCGTTCGCCGGAGGTCCCGCCGAGCCGCTCGTCCAGCTCGGCGAACTGGCGGACCAGGTTCGCCTCGCCGGCCTCGACGTCGGCGTCGTCGATGGAGTCCTCCAGGCACAGCACCATCGAGACGACGCCGCGGGCGGCCTGCTTGAGGACGTCGTCGGCCAGCCGCGGACGGGTGGCCGGACTGTAGAGGGTGGCGCCCAGCGCCGTGGCGAGCACGGGGGCGGGCGAGTCGGCCGTGAACTCGCAGGGTTGCTGGTGGAAGAGGCGCTCTCGCACCTGCGGGGCTACGTGCCCGAAATGACGCATGGGGGTCCCCCGAAAATCAGCGGCCGAAGAGGGTGGCCGGTAATAGTACGTACAGATCGATTTCTGTAGTTCCCGAGGTCCATGAAGTTCGGGTGACGGGCATATGTCCGCTACCCTCCGTAGCGATCGCGTCAGGGACCCCCGTCGTTCCGGACCGACCCCCGCATTGTCCTGGCCAGAGCAAGAGGGCAGGATTGCCCGCATGACGCACGCGATGCTGAAGGGGTCGAACGTCCCGCTGGAGGCGGGCACGGTGCGCGCCGTGCTCCGCTGGTCGGCCGGGCCGGGCGCTCCCGACGTGGATGCCTCGGCGCTGCTCCTCGGGACGGACGGGCGCGTGCGTTCCGACGGGGACTTCGTCTTCTACAACCAGCCACGGCATCCCTCCGGGAAGGTATGGCGGCTCGGCAAGAAGCGTGTCACCGAGGGCCTCACCGACACGGTCCAGACGAACCTGAGCGGTGTCGAGGCGGATGTCGGCCGTGTTCTGCTGGTCGCCTCGGCGGACGGCGTGCCGTTCTCCCGCGTGGAGGACCTGCGCATCCTGCTGTACGACGCGGACGTCCCGGACGGGGACCCGCTGGCGTATTTCGACATCGTGCCGGAGACCGGCGAGGAGACCGCCATGATCTGCGGCGAGCTCTACCGCCGGGACGGGAGCTGGAAGTTCCGGGCGCTGGGCGAGGGGTACGCCAACGGGCTGGAGGGACTGGCCTCGGACTTCGGCATCTCGGTGGAGGACCCTCCGGACGGGGACGCGGGGTCCTCCGGGGAGCAGCCGGGCGCTGCGGCGGAGGCGGGGCCGGACTTCTCCCGGCCGCTGCCGCCGGAGGAGCCGACGGCGCCGGCCGTGCCGGTGCCGCCGACGACGCCGGGGTACGGGTATCCGCCCGCCGCGGCGCCGCCCGCCGCGCCGGTGGCGCCTGCCGGGTACGGGTACCCGCCCGCCGCGGCGACGGTGCAGCGGGTGCCGGCGCACGCCTCCGCCTACGGGTATCCGCAGCCGGTGGGGGAGCAGGAGTTCCGCATGCCGCCGATGGGACCGCAGTTCCTGTCCCGCTGACCCGCGGCGGGGCGGGCGGCGCCGGCTGCCCGCAGCGGCGCACGGGGCCGCCCCACCGCTGCGGGGGGACGGCGCGGCTGACGGCACAGGGGCGGGGCCGCCCCCGTCCCGCGGGGGAGGGGGCCGCCGCGGCGGCGGGGGTCAGCGGTCGGCGGACTTGTAGCCGCGGCCCCAGTTGAGGCCCCAGCCGTAGAGCCGGTCGAGCTCCGCCTGGAACCCGTACACGTACCGCGCCTCACGGCGGACGAAGATCTCGTCCTTGACGTTCTCCACCATGAACACCGCGCAGGACCGGGCCTGCGGCTGGCGTTCGTCGAGGTCGATCTCGATCACCGGGTCCGCCCCGGCGAAGAGCGTCACCGTCGCCTCGGTGCGGTCGAAGGCCGGGGTCTCGTCGTAGATGTAGGCGAAGACCAGCAGCCGCCGGATGTCGCCGCGGTGGTCGAGGTTGATGTGCATCGTCTCGCCCGACCCGGAGCCCGCCCGGTCGTCGCCGTCGAGCTTCACGTACGGCGGCTCGTTGATGGAACCGTAGAGCCGGCCGAGCGGCTGGACGACGCCCTTGGACCCGTCGGTCAGCTCGTACAGGCAGCCCAGGTCGAGGTCGACGCGGACCATCGACTGGGTGTGCCCCACGATCTCCGGCGGCTTCAGCGCCCTCAGCGGGTGGCGCAGCAGGCTCTCCCGCGCGCCGCCCCCGAGGTCGGAGGTCCGCATCCGCCAGGCCAGCTGGACCCGCAGGTTGCCGGTGTCGACGCCCTGCCTGGTCAGCGAGACCCGGCGCCTGCGGCTGGTCAGCCGGACCGGGCCGCCGCGGGAGCCGCGGGTGTCGAACCCGGCGGCGTGCCAGGGCCTCAGCCCGTCGAAGAAGCCCGAGAACGCCGCGCGGCCCGGCCTCGTCCCCCGCTCCCTGGACCCCTGTTCCGTGGAAGCCATCCCCGTCCACCCCTCGCACCTCGTCGCTCACCGCGCCCCGCACGCACCGCGGGGCGGCCCCGAGGACTGCTCGTCCTCGACGACCGCCCCGCCAAGAGCGTTCCCCCGCCGACGGGTGCGGTACACGCGGCGAGGGTCACACACCGGGGTCGCACGTCGGCACGCGGGGGTCACGCGCCGGAGGAGACCTCCGTCTTGCCGGCGGCTCCGCCCTCCGCGGCGAGCCGCTTGTTGCGGCGGACCGAGGACAGGAAGGACCAGCCGATCAGGAAGACGCCGATCAGACCGGTGATGATCTCGTGGATCTCGTGCTGGATGGTGATCAGCAGGATGACGGCCAGGGCGCCGATCGCGTAGTGGGCGCCGTGCTCCAGGTAGACGTAGTCGTCCAGGGTGCCCTGGCGGACCAGGTACACGGTGAGGGAACGGACGTACATCGCGCCGATGCCCAGGCCCAGCGCCATCATGATGATGTCGTTGGTGATGGCGAAGGCGCCGATGACGCCGTCGAAGGAGAACGACGCGTCGAGGACCTCGAGGTAGAGGAACATGAAGAAGGCGGCCTTGCCGACCAGCATCACCGCGGACCGCGGCTTGCCCTCCGCGACGGCCTTCTCCTCCGCCTCGTGCTCGCGCTCCTCCTCCTCCTCGAGCTTGTCCTCGAAGAAGCCGGAGAGACCGCCGACCACCAGGTAGGTGATCAGACCGGCGATGCCGGACAGCATCACCGTCCCGGACTTGTCCACGTAGCCGCTGTGCGTGTGGGCGTTGGTCGCGAAGGTCATCGCCGTGATCAGCAGGACGATCAGCGCGATGCAGACCGACAGCATGTCGATCTTGCCGAGCTTGGCGAGCGGACGCTCCAGCCAGGCCAGCCACTTGATGTCCCGGTCCTCGAAGATGAAGTCGAGGAAGATCATCAGCAGGAACATGCCGCCGAACGCCGCGATCGCCGGGTGGGCGTCCGTCACGTACTGCTCGTAGAGCTCCTTGTTGTTCAGCGCCAGGTCGACCGCGTCGATCGGGTTGAGCTTGGCGCTGATGGCGACGATGACGACGGGGAAGACCAGCCGCATGCCGAAGACGGCGATCAGGATGCCGATGGTCAGGAAGATGCGCTGCCAGAAGGGGCTCATCTTCTTGAGGATTCCGGCGTTGACCACGGCGTTGTCGAAGGACAGCGAGATCTCGAGGATCGACAGGATGGCGACGACGCCGAAGGCCGTCCACCCCCCGTAAATGACTGCGACGACCAGGCCGAGCGCGGTGACCGCGAACGACCAGCCGAAGGTTTTCAGTACCACTGGCTACCCCATCATGTGGCGGGGGACCGCCCCGCACCCGGCTTTACTCTTCGTTGACCCGAAGTCTAGGGTCGTCCCGCGCCCCCGTGACGCCCGGGTCTCAGGAGACGTCGACTCCGTGGTCGAGCGCGATGCCGCGCAGACCCGACGCGTACCCCTGGCCGACGGCGCGGAACTTCCACTCCCCCTGGTACCGGTAGAGCTCGCCGAAGATCATCGCGGTCTCGGTGGAGGCGTCCTCGGAGAGGTCGTAGCGGGCCAGCTCCATGCCGTCGGCGTCGTTGACCACGCGGATGAAGGCGTTGGCGACCTGGCCGAAGCTCTGGCCGCGCAGGTCGGCGTCGTGGATGGAGACGGGGAAGACGATGCGCTCGCAGCGCGCGGGCACCTGGGAGAGGTCCACGACGATCGACTCGTCGTCGCCGTCCCCCTCGCCGGTGAGGTTGTCGCCGGTGTGGGTCACCGAGCCGTCGGGGCTGGAGAGCTGGTTGTAGAAGACGAACCAGTCGTCCCCGAGGATGCGGCCGCCGGCCCCGCAGATCAGGGCGCTGGCGTCGAGGTCGAAGGGCGCTCCGGTGGTGGAGCGCGCGTCCCAGCCGAGCCCGACCGTCACCTTGGTGAGGTCGGGGGCGGCCTTGGAGAGGGAGACGTTGCCTCCCTTGGCGAGCGTGACGCCCATGAACGGATCCTCCCCTGAAGTCTGCGGAACGGCGGCGCCCGCGAGGGACGCCGCCTGCGCGACGACGGCGCGCCGTGCGGCGGCCGGCCCGCCGGTGCCGACCGCGCCCCGGGTCCCGGGCCCGGCCGGCCCGCCGGTGCCGACCGCGCCCCGGGTCCCGGGCCGGCGCGCCGCGGGCGCGGCCGCCGGTCCGGGACCCGGGGCGGTGTGCCCTGGACGGGTGGGCGTCAGACGTTGACGCCGAAGTCCTGCGCGATGCCGCGCAGGCCCGAGGCGTAGCCCTGGCCCACCGCGCGGAACTTCCACTCCGTGCCGTGGCGGTAGAGCTCGCCGAAGACCATGGCGGTCTCCGTGGAGGCGTCCTCGGAGAGGTCGTACCGGGCGATCTCGGCGCCGCCGGCCTGGTTCACCACGCGGATGAACGCGTTGCGGACCTGGCCGAAGGACTGCTGGCGGGCCTCGGCCTCGTAGATCGAGACCGGGAAGACGATCCGGTCGACGTCGGCCGGGACGGCGGCCAGGTCGACCTTGATCTGCTCGTCGTCGCCCTCGCCCTCACCCGTGCGGTTGTCGCCGGTGTGCTCGACGGAGCCGTCCGGGCTCTTGAGGTTGTTGAAGAAGACGAAGTACGCGTCGCCGGCCACCTTGCCGGCCGCGTTCAGCAGCAGGGCGCTGGCGTCCAGGTCGAAGTCGGTGCCGGTGGTCGTGCGGACGTCCCAGCCGAGGCCGACGATGACCGCCGTCAGGCCGGGCGCCTCCTTGCTCAGCGAAACGTTGCCGCCCTTGCTGAGGCTGACTCCCACGAGTCCTCCCTTTGGTGTCCGGGGGCGGGGAGCCCCTTGGTGCGTCGGTAACAGGTCAACGACCGATCGTAGTGACCGGTTCCCTCCCAGGGGGCGGAGAACCCGGCACAGGCGGCCCGATCACATGCTGCCGAGCGCCTTCACGTAGTCGTTCAGGTCGCGCGCGTCGGGAAGGGCGTTGACGACGGTCCAGCGGACCACGCCCTCCTTGTCGATGATGAAGGTGCCCCGCACCGCGCAGCCCTTCTCCTCGTCGAAGACGCCGTAGGCGCGCGCCACGTTCCCGTGCGGCCAGAAGTCGGAGAGGAGGGGGTACTCGAAGCCCTCCTGCTCGGCGTAGACGCGGAGGCTGTGCATCGAGTCGGCGGAGACGGCGAGGACCTGGGTGTCCTCGTTGACGAAGGACGGCAGGTTGTCCCGGATGTCGCAGAGCTCGCCGGTGCAGACCCCGGTGAAGGCGAAGGGGTAGAACAACAGGACGACGTTCTTCTCCCCCAGGTGGTCGGAGAGCCTCACGGTCCGGCCGTGGTTGTCCTTGAGCTCGAAGTCCGGGGCCTTGGTGCCGACCTCGATAGCCATCGTCTCGTGTCCCTTCGGTGACTGCGCAGCTGGGCGAGTGCCACCCTACGCGGCCTGCGGAAACCGCGGGAAAACGCCGCGGGGGGAGGGAGGGGCCGCACGGCCCCTCCCTCCCCCCGCGGTCGGGGTCCGTCCTCCTGGCGGAGGAGCGTCACCGCTTGTTCTTGGCGCCCTTCGGCGTCAGCAGGCGGCTTCCGCTCCAGTCCTTGCCCACGCTGACGCTCTTGGTCGCGGAGAGCCCCGCGGTCGTCGCGGCTTCGGCGATCTCGCTCGGCTCCACGTAGCCGTCACGGCCCGTCTTGGGCGTGAGGAGCAGGATGGAGCCGCCTTCCTCGATGTACGTGGTGGCGTCCACCAGCGCATCGGTCAGGTCGCCGTCGTCGTCGCGGAACCACAGCACCACGGCATCGGCCACGTCGTCGTATTCCTCGTCGACCAGCTCGCTGCCGATGACTTCCTCGATGGCCTCGCGAAGCTCCTGATCGACGTCGTCGTCGTAGCCGATCTCCTGGACCACCTGCTCGGGCTGGAACCCCAGCCTGGCGGCAGGGTTCGTCCGCTCCTCCGCGTGGTCCGCGGTCGCGCTCACGGGTTGCCTCCTGATCATGTTGCGAATTGTGTCTCCCCCGGCCCGCCCGGAGGCCGTCGGGGGAAGGTTCGAGCCACGCGCGTGCGCGAAGCATTGGCCGTAGTCCACACGGGCGGGACCGATCGCGCAAGTACCCGGCCGTCGAGACCGCCGAAACGGTGACGTTCCCGGCGGCGCCGTCGCAAGTTCCGGACACCGGTCCCGGGCCCGGGTGACGCAGGCCACACTATTCTGTCCTCTTTGCCGCTTTCGACGGACACCATGCGTGCGACGTGCGAATTGTTTTGCGAAACCTGTCGGGAGTGAGCGTATTCGCTTTCCATGACCCGCGCGCCACGGGGGTCGGCCACCGGCCACCCGGCCGGCCGCAGGCGCGGGAGGTGAGGTTCACGATCAGCGGGTACACCATGGGAGAAACCCGCCGAGAACGACAGGACACCCTGCGAGAGCGAAGGAACACCGTGGCTTCCGGACCCGGATCAGATCGCGCCCCGATCATCATCGGCGGCCTGCCCAGCCAGGTCCCCGACTTCGACCCCGAGGAGACCAGGGAGTGGCTCGACTCCCTCGACGCAGCGATCGACGAGCGCGGCCGCGACCGGGCGCGCTACCTGATGCTCCGCATGATCGAGCGGGCCCGCGAGAAGCGCGTGGCCGTGCCCGAGATGCGCAGCACGGACTACGTCAACACGATCGCCACCAAGGACGAGCCGTTCTTCCCGGGCAACGAGGAGATCGAGCGCAAGATCCTCAACGCGACCCGCTGGAACGCCGCGGTGATGGTCTCCCGCGCACAGCGCCCCGGGGTCGGCGTGGGCGGCCACATCGCCACCTTCGCCTCCTCCGCCTCGCTGTACGACGTGGGCTTCAACCACTTCTTCCGCGGCAAGGACGGCGGTGACGGCGGCGACCAGATCTTCTTCCAGGGGCACGCCTCCCCCGGCATCTACGCCCGCGCCTTCCTGCTGGACCGGCTCTCCGAGGCGCAGCTGAACGGCTTCCGCCAGGAGAAGTCGAAGGCCCCCGACTGCCTGTCCTCGTACCCGCACCCGCGCTCCATGCCGGACTTCTGGGAGTTCCCGACGGTCTCCATGGGCCTGGGGCCGCTGGGCGCGATCTACCAGGCGCGGATGAACCGCTACATGGAGGCCCGCGGCATCGCCGACACCTCCCGTTCCCACGTCTGGGCGTTCCTCGGCGACGGCGAGATGGACGAGCCGGAGTCGCTGGGCCAGCTCTCGCTGGCCGCCCGCGAGGGGCTGGACAACCTGACCTTCGTGGTCAACTGCAACCTGCAGCGGCTGGACGGGCCGGTGCGCGGCAACGGGAAGATCATCCAGGAGCTGGAGTCGGTCTTCCGGGGCGCCGGCTGGAACGTGATCAAGCTGATCTGGGACCGCAGCTGGGACCCGCTGCTGGCCCAGGACCGGGACGGCGTCCTCGTCGACAAGATGAACCGGACGCCCGACGGCCAGTTCCAGACCTACGCCACCGAGTCCGGCGCCTACATCCGCGACCACTTCTTCGGCGGCGACCACCGGTTGCGCGCGATGGTCGAGAACATGACCGACGATCAGATCCTCCACCTGGGGCGCGGCGGCCACGACCACCGGAAGATCTTCGCGGCCTACTCGGCGGCGCTGGCGCACAAGGGCCAGCCGACGGTCATCCTGGCGAAGACGATCAAGGGCTGGACGCTGGGGCCCAACTTCGAGGGCCGCAACGCCACGCACCAGATGAAGAAGCTGACGGTCGACGACCTCAAGCGCTTCCGCGACCGGCTGCACCTGCCGATCGCCGACAAGGAGCTGGAGGACCCCTACGAGGCCCCGTACTTCCACCCGGGCAAGGACTCCGAGGAGATCCAGTACATGCACGACCGGCGCCGGGCGCTGGACGGCTACGTGCCCACCCGGGTGCTGCGGTCCAAGCCGCTGACGCTGCCGGGCGACCAGGCCTACGCCACGATGAAGAAGGGCTCCGGGAAGCAGACCATCGCCACCACCATGGCGTTCGTCCGGCTGCTGAAGGACCTGATGCGGGACAAGGAGATCGGCCGCCGGTTCGTGCTGATCGCGCCGGACGAGTACCGCACGTTCGGCATGGACTCGTTCTTCCCGAGCGCCAAGATCTACAACCCGATGGGCCAGCAGTACGAGTCCGTCGACCGCGACCTGCTGCTCGCCTACAAGGAGTCGCCGACCGGCCAGCTCCTGCACGACGGCATCTCCGAGGCCGGCTGCACCGCCTCCCTGATCGCCGCCGGTTCGGCCCACGCCACGCACGGCGAGCCGCTGATCCCGGTGTACGTCTTCTACTCGATGTTCGGCTTCCAGCGCACCGGCGACCAGTTCTGGCAGATGGCCGACCAGATGGCCCGCGGTTTCGTGCTGGGCGCGACCGCCGGCCGCACCACGCTGACCGGCGAGGGCCTCCAGCACGCGGACGGCCACTCGCAGCTGCTGGCCTCGACCAACCCGGCGTGCGTGGCGTACGACCCGGCGTTCGGCTTCGAGATCGCGCACATCGTGCGGGACGGGCTGCGCCGCATGTACGGCTCGTCGCCGGAGCACCCGCACGGCGAGGACGTCTTCTACTACCTGACCGTCTACAACGAGCCGATCGTGCACCCGGCCGAGCCGGAGGACGTGGACGTCGAGGGCATCCTCAAGGGCATCCACCGGTTCGCGCCGGGCACGTCGGGGTCGGTCCCCGCCCAGATCATGGCCTCGGGCGTGGCCCTGCCGTGGGCGCTGGAGGCGCAGCGGATCCTCGCCGAGGACTGGGACGTGCGGGCCGACGTCTGGTCGGCGACCTCCTGGAACGAGCTGCGGCGCGAGGCGGTCGCGGTGGAGGAGCACAACCTGCTGCACCCGGAGGAGGAGCCGCGGGTGCCGTGGGTGACCCGGAAGCTGTCGGGCGCCGAGGGGCCGTTCGTGGCGGTCTCCGACTGGATGCGTTCGGTGCCGGACCAGATCGCCCGCTGGGTGCCCGGCCCCTACACCTCGCTGGGCGCCGACGGCTTCGGCTTCGCCGACACCCGCGGGGCGGCGCGCCGCTTCTTCCACATCGACGCCCAGTCGGTGGTGGTGGCGGTGCTCTCCGAGCTGGCCAAGACGGGGCGGGTCGACCGCGGGGTGCTCAAGCAGGCGATCGACCGTTACCGGATCCTGGACGTGGGCGCGGCCGACCCGGGGACCATGGGCGGCGACGCCTGACGGCGCCCCGTCAGGACCCTGCCCCCGCCGTCCCCGGACGGCGGGGGCCTTCCTACCATTCCGGGATGGTCAAGGACGGAACGGCGGCTCCCGCCCGGCTGGAAACCTGGGAGCGGCACACCCAGCGCCCGCTGCTGCTGGCCGCCGTGGTGTTCGCGGTCGCCTACGCGGTGCCGATCGTGGACCCGGACGCGAGCCGGACGGTGGTCGTCGCGTGCCGTTGGGCCGAGTGGGTGGTCTGGGCCGGGTTCGCGGTGGACTACTCGGCGCGGCTGTGCCTGTCCGAGGACCGGTGGGCCTTCTTCCGCGCCCACCTGCTGGACCTGCTGGCGGTGCTGCTGCCGCTGCTGAGCCCGCTGAGGCTGCTGCGGCTGGTGTCCACGCTGATCCTGGTGGGCCAGCGGGCCCGGCTGAGCCGGCAGGTGCGGCTGACCACGTACGTGGGGGGCTCGGTGCTGGGGCTGCTGGTCTTCGGCTCGCTGGCCGTCCTGTCGGTGGAGCGGAACGCGCCGGGCGGGAACATCAGGACGCTGGGCGACGCGGTGTGGTGGGCGTTCACCACGATGACGACGGTCGGCTACGGGGACCTGGCGCCGACCACCGGCCTCGGGCGGGTGCTCGCGGTGGGGCTGATGCTCTCCGGGATCGCGCTGCTCGGTGTCGTCACCGCCAACATCGCGGCCTGGTTCGTCGCGCAGTTCGAGAAGGACGACGCGGAGGAACGGCTGCAGACGGAGGCGATCCGCGCCCTCACCGAGGAGGTCCGCGCCCTCCGCGCCGAGGTGGCGGCCCTCTCCCGCGACCGGCCCGCCGCCCCGGCCGGCCCAAACGACGCCTGACCCCGGGGGGAGGCTGCCGTCGCGGAGCCGCGCGCCGTCGAGCCGTCGGCTCCGGCGGCGTGATCCGGCGGCGTGATCCGGCGGCGTGATCCGGCGGCGTGATCCGGCGGCGGCACCGGCGTTTTCCGCGGGCGCGACCACGGACGTCGCGCTCCGGCCTCCGCCGGGGACCGGGGACCGGGACCGACGCCGCGATGCCCACGGCGGGCGAACGATCCCCGGCACGACGAAGGGCGTCGGAGCGGAGAGGAGTCGCTCCGGCGCCCTGTCGTGGGGCCGGCGGGTCAGAGGAGACCCGCGCCCGTACCCGTCCCTGCGAGGAAGACCAACGCCAGGACGGTGTCGATCGCACCGAGGACGACCGCGACCAGTGCCGGCCACCCGGCACTCGCGCCCTTCCAGGTGCGTCCCATCGCGAGCCAGCCGCACACCACCGCCACCGGGCCGAGGATGATCCCGGCGACGAAGAGCCCAGCCACCGCGCACACGACTCCGATGATCGCGAGCGTCGCGCTGTCCGGCCCGGTCCGTGACGGGTTCACGCCACGTGAGCGGGGGTGCCTGCGCGCGCCTTGTCCGAAGCCGGCCATATCAACTCCCTTGCACCCTCTGCCTTGTAGGGGCGCCCATCGGGTTCTCTGGTCGGATTGCCCGCAATCCGCGCTCCACGCATGCCAGTTGCGGATTTCCGGCGACCGGTCCGCCTCTCCTAGAGTTCCGCCCCGATGACGATCACGCGGACCCGCCCCACCGCCCGGCAGCTCCGGCCCGGCATCCGGCGGGCACTGGCCCACGCGCTCCCCGCCCTGGCGGTGGTCTTCGCACTGTTCACCACCTCCGGCTGGACGACCGCCCCCGGGCACCGGCCCTCCGGGGCGCTCGCCGCGGACCTCGCCGCCTGGGGACGCGGCCGCATCGGCGGCCGCCCGCTGCCCGCCCCGGCCTCTCCCCCCGGCGTCCTCGCCGCGTTCTTCGCTTCCCTCACCCCCCGCGAGCGGCGTCACCTGGCCCGCAGCCACCCGCTGACCGTCGGCAACATGAACGGCGCCCCGGTGACCCTCCGGTACCACGCCAACCGGCTGGCGCTGGGTGACGCGCTGCGCGCCGAACGCGCCCGGCCCCGCGACCCGCGGCTCACCGAGGCGGACCGGCGCGAGGCGGGCCGCAGGCTGCACCGGTTCGCCTCCCTGATGGAGGAGGACCGCGACATCCTGGCCTTCGACCCCGACGGCGGCGGCCGGGTGGCGGAGGTCTTCGGCGACCTGGCCCGTGCCGACCGGATCTCCGTGGTGGTGCCGGGCGCCGGCACCGACCTGCTGACCTTCCAGCGCTCCGCCCGCTCCGCCACCGCGCCCGTGGGCATGGCGCTGGCACTGCGCCGGGCCCAGCGGGAGGCCAGGCCCGGGGTGCGCACCGCGGTGGTCGCCTGGGCCGACTACACGGCGCCCGGCGGCGTGGGGGTGGACGCGGCCACCGCCTCCCTGGCCGCGGCCGGCGCGGTCCGGCTGTCCGCCCTGGTGGGCTCGCTGCCCGGCGGGGCGCCCGTGGCCCTCTTCTGCCACAGCTACGGCTCGGTGGTGTGCGGGCTGGCCGCGCGGTCGCTGCCCGCCCGGGTCACCGACATCGTGGTGGCCGGCAGCCCGGGGATGCGCGCCGGCCACGCCTCGCTGCTCGGTTCCCGCGCCCGGATCTGGGCGGCCCGCGCCACCGGGGACTGGATCGCCGGTCTCCCCCACGTGGAGGTCGGCGGTCTCGGCCACGGCGCCGACCCCGTCTCCCCCGGGTTCGGCGCCCGGGTGCTGTCCGCGGAGGGCGCCGAGGGGCACTCCGGTTACTTCGCCCCGGGCAGCGAAAGTCTGAAGAATTTCGCTCTGATCGCCGCAGGAGCTCCGGCCGCAGTGCGCTGCGCACGCGAAGAAGACCCGTGCGGAAGCCTTCCTACCGCAGGCTCGCCGGTCTGAGGGCGTCCCCACCGCAAAAAATCAGGGCTTGCCGGACTCGGGACGTCGAGGGGGAGGCACGCATACGATGGCCCGCATGGGTGACGTACTGGCCGGATTTCATGCCGCCTGGGAGTTCGAGTCCGACTCCGTGCTCATCCGCTACGAACGGGGGATCCGCACACCGAGACTGTTCCACGCGCTCGGCGAACGCCGCATACCGCTCGCCGCCCTCGCCGGGGTGGACCTGACGCCCGGCCGGCGCGGCAGCGTGGTGCTGCGCGCCAGGCCGAGAGCGGGCGCCGACCCGCTGATGGACGCCGCCGACGGCCAGCTGCCGGAGGGCAGCGATCCGTACCGGCTGGTGCTGCCCGGCGACCGGGAGACCCTCGCCGAGTACTACGCCGACGAGCTGCGCGCCCGCATCCCGCGCGACCCGGAGCCCCCGCCGAGGTACCTGGTGGCTCCGCCGGATCCGCCGCGGCAGTTCAAGGCGTACGACGCCAAGGCGTCCTTCGACGGGTCCACGGTGACGTTCCGCTGGTCGTGGACGGGGGCCTCCTCCGCCAAGTGGAGGACGGGCGACCAGTACGTGCCGGTCACGGAGCTGGCCGGGGTGGAGTGGCGTTCGCCGGAGGCCCTGGAGGGGCACCTGCGGCTGGTCCGCCGCGGCGCGGGGGACCACGGGCGGCACCTGCCGGTGGACCAGGACCCGGCGGCCGTGGTCTTCGGCCTCGGTTACGGGCCGGTCCACGAGTCGCTGCCGTTCGCGGCCGCGGTGCTGGCCGCGGTGCGGGCCCTCGGCGGCGTGGCGGGCAAGAACGGCGTGGAGCGGATGACGCCGGTGCCGATCGGGGTCCCCCGGCAGGACCCCGCGGACATCGCCGACCGGATCCGGCACCTCGGCGAGCTCCACCGGGCGGGACTGGTCACCGACGAGGAGTTCGCCGCCAAGAAGGCCGACCTGCTCGCCGAACTCTGACGGCGCCCGGTTCCGCCCGGCCCGGACCGCCTCACGGTCCAGCACATGCAGACAAATGTGCGGAAATTCCACCGGTTCGGGTGAGTCGAGGTTGGCCGCCGAGTCTCCTGGGCAGCCCAAGGTCACAGCGGGTCAGGCCCTCCGCAGGACATGCGGAGTACGCCGGTCCGCTCGTGCGCGGTCGGAGGGGAACGGCGGACGGGCGGACCGGCCCCGGTGCCGTTCCGCCACGGCCCTCGCCCGCGGGCCCTGCCCGGGGACGCCGCGAGGAGCTCCGCCCACGACGGGCCGTGATCGACGCGCTCCGGCCCGGCCGTTCGCCGCGCCGTCCGGCCGGGACGCCCGAGCGGCACGCCGAGGCACTGGAACCGCTGCGGCGACGGCCGGCCGACGAGGGCGGCCACTTCGCCGCGTTCGTCGTCGGCCACCCCGGCCGGCCCGGCTTCCCGGCCCCGCCGATCCGGCACCCGGCGGCCACGTCTTCGGCGTCGCCGCCGGCCCGGCGCCCGCCGACCCCGGCGCCCGCCGCCGCGGCTG
>NZ_LWCC02000005.1:3361485-3370916 GCF_001642695.1 Streptomyces chilikensis | reverse complement strand
CCCGCGGGCGGCGGTGACCGCCTGGTTCCGGGAGCGGGGCCGCGGGGCGGGCCGGCCTGAACGCGCCGGCCGGGGGCGGGCCGCCGCACGCCCCGCCCGGCTCCGCCCGCAAGCCCGGCCCCTCGGTGCGGCCGGCCCCGTGATCCCCCTACGCTCTGCGGTATGAACAGCTTGGCGATGATCGAGACCTGGCCCGTCCCCACCGCCGCGGCGGGCGTCGTGCGGTCGGACGGCACGGTGGCCGGCGTGCACGGCCCCGCCGGCCACCGGTTCCCGCTGGCCTCCGTCACCAAGCCGCTGGCCGCGTACGCGGTGCTGGTGGCGTACGAGGAGGGCGCGGTCGAACTGGACGAGCCGGCCGGGCCCGAGGGCTCCACCGTCCGCCACCTCCTCGCCCACACCTCCGGTCTCGCCTTCGACGAGCCGAGGCCGATGGCCGCGCCCGGGGAACGGCGGATCTACTCCAACGCCGGCTTCGAGGAACTGGGCCGCCACGTGGAGAAGGCGACGGAGATGCCGTTCGCCGAGTACGCCCGCCAGGCCGTGCTGGAACCGCTCGGCATGACCGCCACCACGCTGGACGGCTCCCCCGCGAAGGACGGCGTCTCCACCGTCACCGACCTGCTGCGCTTCGCCGCGGAGGTGCAGGCGCCGCGGCTGCTGGACCCGCGGACGGTGCTGGAGGCGATGACCGTGCAGTTCCCCGGCACCAAGGGCGTCCTGCCGGGGTACGGCCACCAGAACCCCAACGACTGGGGCCTCGGCTTCGAGATCCGCGACGCCAAGTCCCCGCACTGGACCGGTTCCGCCTCGTCCCCCTTCACCTTCGGCCACTTCGGCCAGTCGGGGACCTTCCTCTGGGTCGACCCCCACGCGGGCCTGGCCTGCGTCGCCCTCACCGACCGCCCCTTCGGCCAGTGGGCGATCGACGCGTGGCCGCCGTTCACCGACGCCGTGCTGGCGGAGGCGGCGGCCCGCTGAGCCGTGCCCGCGGGCGGGCGGATTCCGCCCTCCGCCCGCCCGCGGGCACCCCGGCCGCCGGAACGGGCCGGACGGTGAGCTCCCGGGTCAGGCGGTGAACTCCCAGGCTAGGAACTCCGCCGCGGCCGCCGCCTCCGCCGTGAGGGCCCGCTCGCCGGTGACCCGGACCGCGTCACCCGGGGCCAAGGCCTCACCGCCCACGCGCAGTTCGCCCGAGGCGAGGTGGAGGTAGAGGGAACCCGCCCCGGGGAGGGCCACGTTCTCGCCGGGGTGCAGGCGGTAGGTGTGCAACACCGCCCCCGCCTCGGGGAGTTCGTACGCCCCGCTGCCCAGTTCCCGCACCAGCGTGTACCCCGGCTCCCCGCCCGCCGCGCGCGGCGTGAGCCACATCTGCAGGAACCGCAGCGGCGCCGTCCCGTCGTTGCGCTCGACGTGGCGGACGCCCGCCGCGGCGCTGAGGTGCTGGAGGTCGCCGGGACGCACCCGCCGCTCCCGGCCGCCGGAGTCGCGGTGGGTGAGCTCGCCCTCGAGGACCCAGGTCACGATCTCCACGTGGCGGTGGGGGTGCTCGTCGAATCCCGCGCCCGGCTCCAGCCGCTCCTCGTTGCACGCGACCAGCGGGCCGAAGCCGAGGTTGTCCGGGTCGTAGTGGGGACCGAAGGAGAAGGAGTGGCGGGTGGTGATCCCCGCGTCCGGGTCCCCGCCCGGGTACCGGTCGGCCGCTCGCCGTACGTCGATGGTCACGGCGGTCACGCTACCCGCGCCGCCCCCGGAACCTCCCGGGGCCCGCCACCGGCCGGGTGTGACGGTCCGCACACGTACCGTCTCCGACCCGGCGCGCCGCGCGGTGTCCGGCATGGGGCACCCTTGTGGGCGTGCCCGCACCAGATCCTTCCGAAGCCACCCCGCCCGGACACGGCCCGTCCGACGCCCACGCCCACGCCCACACCCATTCGGCCACGCTGAAACGGCTGGAGCGGTCGTCCGGCACCCTCGCCGCGCAGGCGATCGCGCGGATGGACGAGACGCTGCCCTGGTACCGGGCGATGCCGCCGGAGAACCGGTCGTGGATCGGTCTGGTGGCCCAGGCGGGCATCGCCGCGTTCACGGAGTGGTTCCGCCGGCCGCAGGCCCCCACCCAGGCGATCTCCACCGACGTCTTCGGCACGGCGCCGCGCGAGCTGACCCGTGCGATCACGCTGCGGCAGACCGTGGAGATGGTGCGCACCACCATCGAGGTGATGGAGTCCGCGATCGACGAGGTCGCCGCCCCCGGCGACGAGTCGGTGCTGCGCGAGGCGCTGCTGGTCTACGCCCGGGAGATCGCCTTCGCCACCGCGCAGGTGTACGCCCAGGCCGCCGAGGCCCGCGGCGCGTGGGACGCCCGCCTGGAGTCGCTGGTGGTCAACGCGGTACTCTCCGGCGAGGCCGACGAGGGCGCCGTCAGCCGGGCCGCGGCACTGGGCTGGAACTCGCCGGAGCACGTCTGCGTGGTGCTGGGCACCGCCCCCGACGGCGACAGCGAACTCACCGTGGAGGCGATCCGCCGCGCCGCGCGCCACGCCAAGCTGCAGGTGCTGACCGGCGTGCTGGGCCACCGCCTGGTGGTGATCGCCGGCGGCAGCGACCGCCCGCTGCACGTGGCGAAGTCGCTGATCGGGCCGTTCGCGGCCGGTCCCGTGGTGGCCGGGCCGGTGGTGCCGGACCTGCTGGCGGCGACCCGTTCCGCGCAGGCGGCGACCGCCGGCCTCAAGGCCTGCGCCGCCTGGCCTGACGCCCCCCGCCCGGTGCTGGCGGACGACCTGCTGCCGGAGCGCGCGATCGCCGGAGATCCCATGGCGCGCGAGCAACTGGTGGAGGAGATCTACAGACCGCTGGAGGAGGCGGGCTCCGCGCTGCTGGAGACGCTCAGCGTCTACCTGGAGCAGGCGAGCAGTCTGGAGGGCGCGGCGCGCATGCTCTTCGTCCACCCCAACACCGTGCGCTACCGGCTCCGACGTGTGACCGACGTCACCGGGTGGTCGCCGTCGGACGTCCGGTCCGCGTTCGCCCTGCGGGTGGCACTGGTCCTGGGCCGCCTCCAGGACGGCGATCACCCGGCATAGCCCTTTGTGCGGGTCCTACAATTAGCCCTCCTGTTCTTCGTCCCTGTCCCCACGGGCGGCCGTCGCCGTCTCCAAGAGAGAGTGTGAGAGTGCTCGTACTCGTCGCTCCCGGCCAGGGCGCCCAGACGCCCGGCTTCCTGACTCCCTGGCTCGAACTCCCCGGCGCCGCCGACCGCCTCGCCGCGTGGTCCGACGCGATCGGGCTCGACCTCGTCCACTACGGGACCGAGGCCGACGCGGACGCCATCCGCGACACCTCGGTGGCGCAGCCGCTGCTGGTCGCGGCCGGTCTGCTCTCCGCGTCCGCGCTCGGCGACGTCGTGCCGGGTGCGGTGGCCGGTCACAGCGTCGGCGAGATCACCGCCGCCGTCCTCGCGGGCGTGCTGGAGGACTCCGAGGCGCTGTCGCTGGTCCGCACCCGTGGCCTGGCGATGGCCGAGGCCGCCGCCGTCACGAGGACGGGCATGGCGGCGCTGCTCGGCGGCGACCCCGAGGTGACGCTTCCTCACCTGGAGAAGCTGGGCCTGACCCCGGCGAACATGAACGGCGCCGGCCAGATCGTGGCGGCCGGCACGACGGAGCAGATCGAGGCGCTGGTCGCGGACGCGCCCGAGGGCGTGCGCCGCGTGGTGCCGCTGCAGGTGGCCGGCGCGTTCCACACGCACCACATGGCGCCCGCGGTCGACAAGCTCACCGCGGCCGCCGAGGCGCTGGGGCCGGCCGACCCGAAGGTGGTCTACGTCTCCAACAAGGACGGCGCCAGGGTCTCCTCCGGCGCCGAGGTGCTGGAGCGACTGGTCGGGCAGGTCGCCAACCCGGTCCGCTGGGACCTGTGCATGGAGACCTTCAAGGAGCTCGGCGTGACCGCGCTCGTCGAGGTGTGCCCCGGCGGCACCCTCACGGGCATCGCCAAGCGCGCGCTGCCGGGCGTCAAGACGCTGGCACTGAAGACCCCCGACCACCTCGACGCGGCCCGCGCGCTCATCGCCGACCACGCCTGACGCCCCAGAAGGAGCCGACCGAAACATGTCGAAGATCAAGCCCAGCAAGGGCTCCCCGTACGCGCGCATCCTGGGCGTGGGCGGATACCGTCCCGCGCGGGTCGTGCCGAACGAGGTGATCCTCGAGACGATCGACTCCTCCGACGAGTGGATCCGGTCGCGCTCCGGCATCCGGACCCGTCACTGGGCGAACGACGAGGAGACGGTCTCCGCGATGTCCCTGGAGGCGGCCGGCAAGGCGCTGGCCGCCGCCGGGATCGCCGCCGAGCAGGTCGGCGCGGTCGTGGTCTCGACGGTGTCGCACTTCGAGCAGACGCCGGCCGTCGCCACCGAGATCGCCGCGAAGCTGGGGACGGACAGGGCCGCCGCCTTCGACATCTCGGCCGGCTGCGCGGGCTTCGGCTACGCGCTGACGCTGGCGAAGGGCATGGTCGTCGAGGGCTCCGCCGAGTACGTGGTCGTGATCGGCGTGGAGCGCCTGTCGGACCTGACGGACCTGGAGGACCGGGCCACCGCGTTCCTCTTCGGCGACGGCGCGGGCGCCGTGGTGGTCGGCCCGTCCGACGAGCCCGGCATCGGCCCCACGGTCTGGGGCTCCGAGGGCGACAAGTCCGACGTCATCAAGCAGACGGTCTCCTGGAACCGCTACCGCGTCGGCGACCTCGACGAGCTGCCGCTGGACTCGGCCGGCCGGGTGAAGTTCCCCGCCATCACCCAGGAGGGCCAGACGGTCTTCCGCTGGGCGGTCTTCGAGATGGCCAAGGTCGCCCAGCAGGCGCTGGACGCGGCCGGCATCGGGCCGGACGAGCTGGACGTGTTCATCCCGCACCAGGCCAACGAGCGGATCATCGACTCGCTGTTCAAGACGCTCAAGCTGCCCGAGACCGTCACCGTCGCGCGTGACGTCCGCACCACCGGCAACACCTCGGCCGCCTCCATCCCGCTGGCGATGGACCGGCTGATGGAGACCGGCGAGGCGAAGAGCGGCGACACGGCCCTCGTCATCGGTTTCGGTGCCGGGCTGGCCTACGCCGCGACGGTCGTTACCCTCCCCTAGGCGTTCCGTGCCGGACGATCGGGTCCGGCACGGACATGTGGACACAGAGCGCCACACCCTCAGAAATACCTCTACGAAGGAGCGCCCGACATGGCCGCCACGCAGGAAGAGATCGTCGCCGGTCTCGCCGAGATCGTGAACGAGATCGCCGGCATCCCCACCGAGGACGTCCAGCTGGACAAGTCCTTCACCGACGACCTGGACGTCGACTCCCTGTCCATGGTCGAGGTCGTCGTCGCCGCCGAGGAGCGCTTCGACGTGAAGATCCCGGACGAGGACGTCAAGACGCTCAAGACGGTGGGCGACGCCGCCGACTACATCCTCAAGCACCAGAGCTGAGCGTCCCTCGGCGTCTGATGCCAGGCCCCGCCACCCGGCAGCGTCTCCGCGGGGGGTGCCTCGCCTCCCCGGCAGAGGCACCCGCTGCGGCGACAGTGCGGTGGCGCCGTAATTCCTACCTCCTTGGAGAAGTGTTCCCGTGAGCCCGACCAATCGCACCGTGGTCGTCACCGGTATCGGCGCAACCACACCGCTGGGTGGTGACGTGGCCTCCACCTGGGAGGGCCTGATCGCCGGACGCTCCGGCGTCACCCCCCTCACCCAGGAATGGGCCGCCGACCAGTCCGTCCGCATCGCCGCGCAGATCGCGGTGGAGCCGACCGAGGTCATCCCCCGCCCGCAGGCCCGCCGGCTGGACCGTTCGGCGCAGTTCGCGCTGGTCGCCGCCCAGGAGGCGTGGGCCGACGCGGGGTACACCGGCAAGGCGGGTGAGGAGGGCGCGGGCGTCGAGCCCGAGCGCCTGGGCGCCGTCATCGCCTCCGGCATCGGCGGGGTGACCACCTTGCTGGGCCAGTACGACGTGCTGAAGGAGAAGGGCGTCCGCCGCGTCTCCCCGCACACCGTGCCGATGCTGATGCCCAACAGCCCCTCGGCCAACGTGGGCCTGGCCGTGAACGCCCGTGCGGGCGTCCACACGCCGGTCTCCGCCTGCGCCTCGGGCGCCGAGGCCATCGGCTACGCCATCGAGATGATCCGCAGCGGCCGTGCCGACGTGGTCGTCGCGGGCGGCACGGAGGCGGCGATCCACCCGCTGCCGATCGCCGCGTTCGCCAACATGATGGCGATGTCCAAGAACAACGACGACCCCGAGGGCGCCTCGCGCCCCTACGACACGGACCGCGACGGCTTCGTGATGGGCGAGGGCGCCGGTGTCCTGATCCTGGAGTCCGCGGAGCACGCCGCCGCGCGCGGCGCCCGCGTCTACGCGGAGGCGGTCGGCCAGGGCATCTCCGCCGACAGCCACGACATCGTGCAGCCGGAGCCGGAGGGCCGCGGCATCCAGGCCGCGCTGCGCAACCTGCTCGACTCCACCGACCTGGACCCGGCCGAGCTGGTCCACGTCAACGCGCACGCCACCTCCACTCCGGCGGGTGACATCGCGGAGCTCAAGGGGCTGCGCGCGGTGTTCGGCGACGACGCCGACCACATCGCGGTCTCCGGCACCAAGTCGATGACGGGGCACCTGCTCGGCGGCGCCGGCGGCGTCGAGTCCGTGGCCACGGTGCTGGCGCTGTACCACCGGCTGGCGCCGCCCACCATCAACATCAAGGAGCTGGACCCGGCGGCGGCGGGGCTCGCCGACGTGGTCCGCGACGAGGCGCGCAAGCTGCCGGTCGACGGCCGGATCGCCGCGCTCAACGACTCGTTCGGCTTCGGCGGCCACAACGTCGTCCTGGCCTTCCGGACGGTCTGAGGTCCACGGTCATGGAAGAAGGGCCCCCGCCTCCCGGCGGGGGCCCTTCTTCCATGACCGGCCGGCCGGCTCAGACGACCTGGTGGAGCCAGCGGACGGGGGCGCCCTCGCCGGCGTGGCGGAAGGGCTCCAGCTCGTCGTCCCACGGCTTGCCCAGCAGCTTCGCCAGCTCGGCCTCGAGCTCCGTCTCGCCCTTGTGCGCGCGGGCCAGCGCGGCGCGCAGCCGGTCCTCGGGGATCATGATGTCGCCGTGGATGCCGGTGACGGCGTGGAAGATGCCCAGTCCGGGCGTGCAGCTGTACCGCTCGCCCTCGGCTCCGGCGCACGGCTCCGAGGTCACCTCGAACCGCAGCATCTGCCAGCCCCGCAGCGCGGAGGCCAGCTTGGAGGCCGTGCCGGCCCTGCCCTGCCAGGACAGCTCGGAGCGCCAGGTTCCGGGGGAGGCGGGCTGCCGGATCCAGTCCAGGTTCACGCGGGCGCCGAGCACTCCGGCGACCGCCCACTCGACGTGCGGGCACAGCGCGCGTGGAGCGGAGTGCACGTACAGAACCCCACGTGTCGTCACCGAGAGGACCTCCCCAGAGCGGCGCGCTCGCCACGGACGGAACGGACGGACGGGGCTCCTGGGTTCCCGGCCGGCCGTCTGACGGCGTGTCGGGGGAGCCACGGAGCGAGGCTACCGTGCCGGAAGGGCAGGAGTGTGACGTACCGTCGGTCCCACGGCGGCGAAACACCGCCATTCACCCGGTGGGACGCTTGTACGGGTCGGCAAGGTCACAGCGGGGCGGCGACGGGAACTCCCGCACGTTCTCATGGTGAGGGGCACACCGTCACCGGTGCCCCCGTTCGCGCCGGCCATGGGCACCGGCCCGTGAGCTTCTGGAAGGAGTGCTGGGCATGCCGACCTCCCGCCGCGTCCGGCCGGGGCGCTCCGCCGTCGCGGCCGCGGTCTCGGCCGCCCTGCTGGCGCTGTCCGGCTGCGGCGGCCAGGGCGGCGCGGCGCCGCGTCCCGCGGCGTCGCCCTCGCTCCCGTCCTGGGACCGCTCGCCCGACTCGGTGGCCGCGGTCGGCGACTCGATCACCACGGGGTTCGACTCCTGCCAGGTCCTCTCGGACTGTCCCGGCGTGTCCTGGTCGACGGGGGACTCCCCGGAGGTGGACAGCCTGGCGTCCCGGCTGCTGGGCCGCTCGCAGGCGGCCTCGCGGAGCTGGAACCTCGCCGAGACGGGGGCCCGGATGTCCGACCTGGAGGGCCAGATGCGGCGGGCGGCCGCCCACCGGCCCGAGCTGGTGACGGTGCTGGTGGGAGCCAACGACGCCTGCCGCGGGTCGGTGCGGTCGATGACGCCGGTGGACACGTTCCGCGAGGAGTTCCGGGCGGCGCTGCGGACGCTGCGCCAGAAGTCCCCGGCGTCGCAGGTGTACGTGGCGTCGGTGCCCGACCTGAAGCGGTTGTGGGAGGTCGGCCAGGAGACGCCGATGGGCCGCGAGATCTGGAAGCTGGGCATCTGCCCGACGATGCTGGGGGAGGCCGAGGCCGTGGACCGCGAGGCCGTCGAGCGGCGGAAGAAGGTCAGGGACCGGGTGGAGGAGTACAACGAGGCGCTGGCCGAGGTCTGCGCGGCGGACCGGCGGTGCCGGACGGACGGCGGGGCGGTGTACGCGTACCGGTTCGGGGCGCGGCAGCTCAGCCGGTGGGACCTGTTCCACCCCAGTGTGGACGGTCAGGCGAAGCTCGCCGACATCGCCTACCGCGCGGTCACGGCCTAGGGTGGCGATCATGACAAGTGAACTCTTCGGCGCCCTCCCCGACGGCGCCCCGGTCCACCGGTGGACCCTGGAACGTGCCGGGGTGCGGGTGCGGGTCCTGTCCTACGGCGGCATCGTCCAGTCGGTCGAGACGCCCGACCGTGACGGGCGCACGGCCGACGTGGTGCTGGGCTTCGACGAGCTCGACGGGTACCTGAAGTTCACCGGCCCGTTCTACGGCGCGCTGATCGGCCGGTACGCCAACCGGATCGGCGGCGCCCGCTTCACCCTGGACGGCGTCGAGCACGTGCTGCCCCGCAACGACGGGCCGAACTGCCTGCACGGCGGGGACGAGGGCTACGACAAGCGGGTCTGGCGGGTCGAGCCGGACGGCGACCACGCGCTGCGGCTGTCCCGGGTGAGCCCCGCGGGCGAGGGGAACTTCCCCGGCCGTCTGGAGCTGTCCGCGGTGTACGCGCTCGAGGAGGACGGTTCGCTGTCGCTGGCGTACGAGGCGGTGACGGACGCGCCGACGGTGGTGAACCTGACCAACCACAGCTACTGGAACCTGGCGGGCGCCGGCTCGGGCACGGCGCGCGGGCACCGGCTGCGGCTGGAGGCGTCCCGGTACACGCCGGTGGACGACGCGAACATCCCCGTCGGCGGGCCGGCGGAGGTGGCGGGCACCCGGTTCGACTTCCGGGGTGCGGACGGGCGCCTCACGGGTGAGGGGTACGACCACAACTTCGTCCTCGACAAGGGGGTCTCCGCGGAGGCGCTGCCGG
>NZ_LWCC02000005.1:3330836-3361385 GCF_001642695.1 Streptomyces chilikensis | reverse complement strand
CGCGGCCCGGCCCGCTCGTCCCCGCGCGGGCCGGGCCGCGGCGGCGGGGAGGTCACGCGCCGGCGAGCTCCGCGGCCGCGCCGTCCCGCGTCTCCTCGCCGAGGAGGTCGCGGGCCATCAGCGTCGCCCCCGCGACGACCCCCGGCATCAGCAGGACCGCCACGAACGGCACCAGGAACGTCACCGCCAGCGGCGTCCCGAACCCCCACACCAGCATCTTCCGCGACCGCAGCAGTTCCAGCCGCTTGCGCAGCTCGACGCCCCGCCGCTGCAGGGCGACCGCCGTCAGCTCCTCGGTGAGGAAGAACCCGGTGACGAAGAACCCGATCACCGGCACCACCGTCTGGCCCACCACCGGGATGAACCCGAGGGCGAACAGCAGCAGGCCCCACATCGCCGCCCGGACCACCACCCGCAGGCTGTCCCGCCCGGAGATCCACAGCTCGCGCAGCAGCGGCAGGTCCGACACGGCCGCCGTGCCGTCGGGCGAGACGTCCCGGTCGACCCGCTCGGAGAGGGCCTCGTAGAAGGGCTGCCCTATCAGCAGGGTCATCGCGGTGAAGGTGAGCACCGCCGCCAGCAGCGAGGCCGCGTAGAGCAGCACGGTGAGCGCGCCGCGCACCAGGCTGGCCCAGGTGTCCGACCAGTCGTCGGCGAACGGCGTCGCCCAGGTGACGAACGCGGACCCCCAGACGAAGAGCGCGGCGAGCATGCCTATGTAGAGCACCAGGGTGATCAGCCCGGGTATGAGGCCGAAGCCGTACTGCCTGCCGTGCCGGGCCACCCAGCGCTGGCCCTTGAACAAGTAACCGAATCCGACCCCGAGATCACGCATGACGGAACTCTAGCGGTGCGTCCCGGTGGCCGAGCGGGCACCATGGAACCCATGTCCCATACACGTGAACTTCCCGCACAGAGCCGAGCCTGGCATCTGAGGAGCCGTCCGGTCGGCGAACCGAAGCCCGACGACTTCGCCCTGGTGGAGAGCGAACTCCCCGAGCTGAAGGACGGCCGCGTCCTCGTCCGCAACCACTACTTCTCGGTCGACCCCTACATGAGGGGCCGGATGTCGGACGCCGAGTCCTACGTCGCCCCGTTCGAGCTGGACAAGCCGATGCAGGGCCACGCGGTCGGCGAGGTCGTCGCCTCGAACTCCCCGGACCTCCAGGTCGGCGACTACGTCGTGCACATGCTCGGCTGGCGCGACTACGCCTCGCTGGACGCCCGCCACGCCTTCAAGGTGGACCCGGACGCGGTGCCGCTCTCCGCCTACCTGGGCGTGCTGGGCATGCCCGGCCTGACCGCCTACGCGGGCCTGTTCAGGGTGGCGTCCTTCAAGGAGGGGGACTCCGTCTTCGTCTCCGGCGCGGCCGGCGCGGTCGGCTCCCAGGTGGGGCAGATGGCGAAGCTCAAGGGGGCCTCGCGGGTGATCGGCTCGGCCGGTTCCGCGGAGAAGGTCCGCCTGCTCACCGAGGAGTACGGCTTCGACGCGGCCTTCAACTACAAGGACGGCCCGGTGGGCCGGCAGCTCCGCGAGGCCGCGCCGGACGGCGTCGACGTCTACTTCGACAACGTGGGCGCCGACCACCTGGAGGCGGCGATCGGCTCGCTCAACCTGGGCGGCCGGATCGCGGTCTGCGGCATGATCGCCGTCTACAACGCGACCGAGCCGGTGCCGGGCCCGCGCAACCTGGCCCGGCTGATCCAGACGCGCGGCCGGATCGAGGGCTTCCTGGTCGGCGACCACGAGGACCTGCGCCCGGCGTTCACCGAGGAGGCCTCCGCCTGGATCCGCTCCGGCGACCTCAAGTACCGCGAGACGGTGACCGAGGGCATCGAGAACGGCGTGGACGCCTTCCTCGGCATGCTGCTGCGCGGCGACAACATCGGCAAGGCGGTCGTCAAGGTCTGACGGGCCCCGCCCGGCCGCCGCCGCGGTCCTCGTCTAGGAGCACCACCACAGCACCCGCTCGCAGGTCGGCGACGGGGTGGGGGTCGGCCGGGGCGAGGCGGAGGTGGCGGTGGGGGTCGGCCGCGGCGGGGCCGGGTCGGGGGCGGAGCTGCTCGGCGGCTCCGCCGGGCCCTCGGTGGCCGGGGACCCGTCCGTGGAGGACGGGGACGGCGACGGGCTCTCCGACGCCGACGCCGACGCGGACGGGGACGCGGACGAGGACGAGGTGGGGGAGGCCGACGACGTGTCCTCCCCGGGCGCGGCGCCCTCGGACCGCCCCTCCGGCAGCGGGACGCGCTCGACCTCCGCCGACGGCTGCTCCTGGCCGGCCGCCGCGGCCGCCGGCGTGGAGGCGTCCTGGCCGCCGACGGCGGCCACACCGAGTCCGAGGCCGCTGAGCAGGCACACGGCGATCAGGACCGTGCGCCCCGGACCCCGGCGACGGTCCCGGCGCGAGGAGGCCCGGGACGCGGCCGGCTGCCGCTCCCGCGGTGAGCGGAGTCCGGCACGGCGGCCTCCGGGGCTCCTGACATCCCCTCCGCGCCTGGTGTCCCCGGTGCCGGTCGGCTCCGCGCCGGACTCCTCCACCGCCGCCGTGACGTGCTCCGCCTCCCCGGCGGGTCGCCCACCGGTGGGCGCCTCGCCGGGGAGCGGCCCGGCGGGCTCGGCGGAAGCGTCGACGGCTTCGGCGTACTGGTGGAGTTCCCAGGCCGGCGTCCCGCAACCGGGGCAGTTGAACTGCAGGTTGAGGTGCCGCCGGCACCGCACGCAATAGTCCATGAGGACGGAAGGGTAAGTGCCCGACCGGTGACTTCGCGAGGGGCCGAGGTGAAGATCGTGTGCGGCATTGCGGGTCGCCCGGCGGGACACGGACACCGCGTGACCGGCCGGCCGCGCTGCGTGCTCCGGCGGGGCCGGCGGGGCGGGTGCGGGGTCCCGGCCGCCCCGGCGGGTGCCGTGAGCCGCCCGGCCCCGCCCCGGTCCGGCGCGCGGCGGCCGGAGCGCCGGGCCGCCCTCAGGTCAACCAGCCCCGGGCACGGGCGAGTTCGAGGACGCAGCCGCGGACCTGCCGGAGCTGCGCCGCCGTCAGCGTCGGCACCGCCTCGATCAGCGCCTCCGTGAGTTCCGTACGGAACTCCCCCGCCGGGGTCCGCGGTCCCGCGCCGGCGCCGCGCGGCGCCGGTGCCGGGGCGAGCAGGCGGATCTCCGCCCCCTTCGGCCCCTTCTCCCCCATCTCCAGCAGGAACTCGACCTGGCACCCCTCCGTGTACAGGTACTTGTCGTCGAGCAGGTCGTTGGCGTGCATGAACACGTCCTCCCCGCCCTCGTCGGGCGCGATGAACCCGTACCCGCGCACCTCGTCGAAACGCAGCACCCTGCCGGTCACCAGCACGCCGGACCCACCCGCCCCTTCATCGGTCGCCGCGGCTCCATCGGTCACCACGGCCGAGCGGTGCCCGAAGTTACCGGTGCGAGGCGCCGCGCAGGGCCGCTTTCCGCGGGTCGCCCGCGAAACGGACGCCTCCCGCCCGCGGCACCCCCTGCCGCAATGCGGCATACCGGAAGCAAACGGGCGCGCGGGACGCCCACCGGACCACCCCGGACGTGACCCCTGTGGAGAATGGGGCCCGCGCGTCGATGTGGCGCGGGAGTCGGCGGAGGTTCTGTTGGTGTTCACCAGGCGTACGTTCGGTGCCGTGGCCGGCACGGCCGTTCTGGGGCTGGCGCTGGCGGGCAGCAGCACGGCGGCCGCGCCGACCGCCTCCGCGTCGCGGAACGTCCCCACCGGCCGCCCGCCCGCCCCGCCGCGCGCGGACCGGCGGCCGCACTCGGTGCGCCACGACCGGTACTCGCTGATCGTCGACGGGCAGCGCCTGGTGCTGTGGTCCGGGGAGTTCCACCCGTTCCGGCTGCCCAGCCCCTCGCTGTGGCGGGACGCGCTCCAGAAGATCCGCGCCTCGGGCCACAACGCGGTGACCGTGCCGGTGGCGTGGAACCACCACTCCCCCGCGCCGGGCCGCTACGACTTCACCGGCGTGCGCGACCTGGACCTGCTGCTGCGCACGGCCGCCGAGGAGCACCTGTACGTGGTGCTGCGCCCCGGCCCGTTCCTCGGCGCCGACCTGGACGCGGGCGGTCTCCCGGGCTGGCTGGCCGGCACCGGGGGCGGACCCCGCGCCGACGACCCGGGCCACCTGGAGCACGTCGACGCCTGGCTCACCGCCGTGGACCGGATCGCCCGCCGCCACCAGTACACCCAGGGCCGCGGCACGGTGCTGCTCTACCAGTTCACCGACGTCAGCGGCGCCGCCTCCGCCGCCTACCGGGAACACCTGTACGCCAAGGTGCGGGGTGACGGGATCGACGTGCCGGTGTTCCACAAGGAGCTGGACGCCGCCTCCGAGCCGGCCGTCCCGGACCCGGCGGCCACCCCGCCGGACCGCGGCCTGTACTTCGGCGCGGCCACCGCCGAGCGGGCGCGTCCCCGCACCGCCGGGGTGCTCGCCGAGTTCGCCGCCGGGCAGCCGGTGCCGTGGGGCGGCGGCCGTTTCGGGGCGCGGGGGTCCGAGGCGGTCCGCGGCGAGTTCGACGCCGCCTACGTGCGCCGCACCTGTCTGACCGACATCGCCAACGGCCTCACCGTCCACAACACCCGCCCCGCGTTCGGCGGCACCAACTGGGGCTGGCAGGGCGGCCCTTCGACCATCACCTCCTACGACCTCGCCGCCGGCCACGACGAGGCCCGCAACCCCACGCCCAAGCTGGCCGCGACCCAGCAGATCGGGCACATGCTGCGCACCGTCCCCGACCTGGCGAAGCTGAACCGGGCCGCCGACGTGCGGGCGGACGACGACCGGGTGCGGGTGTACCACCTCACCAACCCGGACACCGGCTCGCACACGTACGTGCTGCGCAACGACTCGGACGCCCGGGTGTCCACCACCTTGCGGGTGGCGGGCTCCGACCTGCCGGTCCGGGTCACGCTGGAGCCGCGCGACGCCCGGCTGATGATGGCGCGGCTGCGGCTCGGCGAGCGGCTGCTGCGGCATTCGACGGCGCAGCCGATGCTCTTCCTTCCGGTGGGTTCCATGGACGTCGCCGTCTTCACCGGCACCCGCGACGAGCTGGTCGAGGTGGTCCTGGAGTGCCCGGTGGGGCCGGTGACCACCCGGCTGGACCCGGAGCCGGCCTGGGCGCTCGACCGGGGCCTGCTGCGGGTGACCGCGCCGCTGGGCAGGGGCGGCCTGAGCCGGGTGCTGGTCGAGGGCGGCGGCAGCCGCCGCCCGCTGCTGCTGGTCTTCGCCTGCGAGGAGGACGCGGCGCGGCTGTGGCCGGTGGAGACCCGCGAGGGGAACTTCCTGGTCTACGGCCCGTCGCTGGTGCGCACGGTGACGCCGCACGAGGACAGCGTCGACCTCACCGGTGACGTGCGGGCGCTCACCGGTCTGGAGGTGTGGGCGCCCGGCGGGATCGGCTCGGCCACCTGGAACGGCGCCCGGGTGCGGACCACCGTCTCCAGGGCCAACGCCCTGGTGGCGACGGAGCGGTTGAAGCCGCCGCCGGCGGTGGAACTGCCCGCGCTGACCGGCTGGACCCGCCGGGCCGAGAACCCGGAGGCCGACCCCCGTTTCGACGACGGCCGCTGGCGGCCCGCCGACCGGAGGACCTCCTCCGGGACGACGCCGGTGCCCGAGGGGCAGCCGGTGCTCTTCGCCGACGACTACGGCTTCCACTACGGCGACCTCTGGTACCGGGGGCGGTTCGGCGACGCCCGCGGCGCGGTCTCGGTACGGCTCTCCTACCGGGCGGGGCCGCAGGGCCTGCTGATGGCCTGGCTGGACGGCGAGCCGCTGGGCGTCCACCGGCGCCCCGGCGGCGCCGGCGACGGCCCGGGCGAGGCCGCGGGGCCGGACGAGGCCGCGGGCCCGGGCGAGGACACGGCGGGCTCCGCCACCGCGGAGTTCGCGGTGCCCGCGCACCTGCGCACCCCGGGCGCCCACGTGCTGTCGGTGCTGGTGCGGCCGATGGCCCGTGCCGTCGGCAGCGGCTCGGCGGGCGCCCGCAGGGCGGCGCGCGGCCTGGCCTCGGTGACCTTCACGGGGGCGCGGCCCGAGGTGGAGTGGCGGATCCAGGGCGCCACCGGCGCGGACCCGGTGCGCGGGCCGCTCAACAACGGCGGGCTGTACGGCGAGCGGAAGGGCTGGCACCTGCCCGGCCCGGTGGACGGCGACGGCTGGGAGCCCGCCGCCCTCCCCGGGGAGGGCGACCGGCGGGAGGACCGGCCGGACGCGCCGCCGGAAGCACCGCAGGAGGCGCGGCAGGGCGTCACCTGGTACCGCACCTCCTTCACCCTGGACGTCCCCGCCCCGGTGGACGCCTCGGTCGGGCTGGTGCTGGAGGACGACCCGGAGCGGGCCTACCGGGCGCAGATCTTCCTCAACGGCTGGAACCTGGGCCTCTACGTCAACGACACGGGGCCGCAGCACGTCTTCCCGCTGCCGAACGGGGTGCTGCGCACACGGGGCGGGAACACCCTGGCACTGGCCGTCCTCTCCGACGGCACCACACCGGCCGGCCCGGGCAGGGTGGGCCTGCGGCTGCTGGGCGCGGCCGTGGGCGGCACACCGGTGGACGACGTCGACTCCCCCGGCCGGTGAACGCGGTGCCGCCCTCGAACCGCTCCGCCGCCCCGGGCGCGCCCTTCACCCGGCTGGACTTCCAGCTCGTGCTGCTGCGCCGCATGGCCGACTTCAACCCCGGACCGGTGGAGGAGGCCCGGCGGCGGCTGGGCGCCTCGGCCGCCGACATGCGGGAGGCCAACCGGCGCTGGCAGGCCATGGTCCGCTCGCCGCGCGGCCGGGGCGCGGCCGCCCGTTACGGTTCGGTGCTGGGCGAGCCGGAGCTGACGCGGCGGCGGGTGATCGGCGGCCTGGAGTGCGAGGCGCGGCTGTGGCCGGTGCCGCTCTGGCCGGACCTGCGGTTCGAGGTCCTGGTCGCCCCGACGGGCGCGGTGTGGAACGAGTGGCTGGTGCGCGCACCGGGCGACCCCGGCCCCGGGCCCCGCGTCCTGGACGACCTCACGCCCTGGTCCTGCACGGTCGACGAGGCCGCCCGCGCCTTCCCCGGGGCCCGGCCGCTGGAGGGCGGCGCCCCGACCCGCCGGGGCCTGGCGCTGACCGTGCCGGACGCGGACGGCGCCCGCTGGAAGTGCGTCGCCGAGTTCACCTGGGGACTGCTCCAGCGCACCGTGGTGACGGGGGCCGCCGCCGGGTAGGTTCCGTGCGCCGCTGTCCCGTCCGAGCGAAGGAGCGCCCGTGCCCCCGTCCCCGCAGTCCCCCCCGCCGCAGTCCCCCTCGCCGCGGTCCCCCTCGCCGCAGCCCTCCCCGCCGCGGTCGTCCGCGCCGCGGTCGTCCGCGCCGCTGTTCCCCCTCCTCCACGACCCCGCCGTGGCCGGCCGCCCCGCGCTGGCCTTCGGCGACGGCTCCCTGACCTACGGGGACCTCGCCGGCGCGGCCGGCACGGTGGCCGCCCTGCTGCGCGGTCTGCCGGACCGGGGCGCGGGCCGCCGGGTCGCGGTGTGGGCGACGCCCGAGCTGGAGACCGCGGTGGCCGTGGTGGGGGCGCTGGCGGCGGGCGTGTGCGTGGTGCCGCTCAATCCGCGGTCGGGCGAGCGGGAGCTGGAGCACATCCTCGCCGACAGCGCCCCGGACGCGGTGCTGGCCGCTCCCCGCGCCCGTCTCCCCGAGGCGTCGGCGGGGCTGGAGCGTCTGGACGTCGACCCGTGGACCCGGACCGCCCTGGCGCCGGACACCGCGGGACCGCTCGACCCGGCGCTGGTCGTCTACACCTCCGGCACGACCGGACCGCCCAAGGGCGCGGTGATCCCCCGCCGGGCGGTCGCGGCCACCCTGGACGCGCTGGCCGACGCCTGGGCGTGGACCGGCGACGACCTGCTGGTGCACGCCCTTCCGCTGTTCCACGTGCACGGCCTGGTGCTCGGGGTGCTCGGCCCGCTGCGGCGGGGCGGCGCCCTGCGGCACCTGGGCCGCTTCGACACGGCCGGGGTGGGCCGGGAGCTGAACGCGGGCGCCACCATGTTCTTCGGCGTGCCGACGATGTACCACCGCATCGCCGAGGCGCTGCCCCGGGAGCCGGAGCTGGCGAAGGGGCTGGCAGCCGCCCGGCTGCTGGTGTCCGGTTCGGCCGCCCTGCCGGTCCACGACCACGAGCGGATCCTGGCCGCCACCGGCCGCCGGGTGATCGAGCGGTACGGGATGACCGAGACGCTGATGAACACCAGCGTCCGCGCCGACTCCGGGGACCGCCCGGCGGCGGCCGGGACGGTGGGGGTCCCGCTGCCCGGCGTGGAGCTGCGGCTGGTCGACGACGACGGCGACCCGCTCCCCGTGCCGGACGGCGAGAGCGTCGGCGAGATCCAGGTCCGCGGCCCGAACCTCTTCACCGAGTACCTGAACCGCCCGGACGCCACCGCCGCCGCCTTCACCTCCGACGGCTGGTTCCGCACCGGCGACATGGCGGTGCGCGAGATCGACGGATCGGTGCGGATCGTGGGGCGGCGGGCCACCGACCTGATCAAGAGCGGCGGCTACAAGATCGGCGCGGGCGAGATCGAGAACGCCCTGCTGGAGCATCCCGCGGTGGCCGAGGCCGCCGTCACCGGGGCGCCCGACGAGGACCTGGGCGAGCGGATCGTCGCCTGGGTCGTCCCGGCCGACCCGCAGGCGCCGCCGACCGCCGGGGAGCTGGCCGGCCACGTGGCGGACCGCCTGGCGCCCCACAAACGGCCCCGTGAGGTGCGGCTCCTGGACGCGCTGCCCCGCAACGACATGGGAAAGGTGATGAAGCGTGCGCTGGACTCCTGTTCAGCCACTCCCTTGACCGGGTGATCCGCTTTCCCGCGCCCGCACGGGCCGGCCGGTCCGGCGCCCCTGCGGCGAGCCGCCGGAGGCGGAACGCGCCGCGGCGCCGCCTCCCCCTTCCCGGGGAGGCGGCGCCGCCGTCGTTCCTCCGTGGTGGCGGACGGAACCGTCCGCCCGGATCCCGCGCGGCCGACGGACCGGAAGCGGGCTGGAGGCGGGCGGGAGACCGAGGGGGATCGCGCGCCGGCGTGGACCCGCCTCCCGGATGGCACCGCGGAGCCCGCGGCGCGGCACGACACGCCCAGAGGCCGGTGCCGGCCACCCGTACGGGCCGCACACGGCCGGGCGGCTCCAGCGGGCGCCGTGCGGCGGCGGCTCGCAGGATGCGGAGAGGGACGCCGGCCGGCGTCGCCCACCGCATCCGGGAGGTTCCACCAGTGACCGCCAACCTCGACCAGTTGCGCCGCTGCCACTTCGCCGTGGACCTCGGTGCCGCACGGACCCGCGTCTACGTCAAGGGGGCCGGACTGATCGTCGACCAGCCCTCGGTGGCCGCCGTGAACACCCGGACGGGCGCGCTGATGGCGGTCGGCGAGTTCGCCGAGCAGATGACCGGCCGCACCCCGTCCTACATCAAGACGGTCCGTCCCGTCTCCGGCGGCACGGTGGTCGACATCGAGATGGCCCAGCGCATGCTGCGTCACCTGATCGGCGAGAAGACCCGGCGCGTCCTGCGCCGCAAGCCGCGGCTGCGGGCGGCGGCCTGCACCCCGCACGACGCGGACCCGCTGGCCCGCCGCGCCACCGTGGAGACCCTGGTGGGACTGGGCGCCCGCCGGGTCGAACTGGTGGACACGCTGATCGCGGCCGCCGTGGGCTGCGGGCTGCCGGTGGAGCGCGCCGAGGCCACCATGATCATGGTGTGCGGGGCGGCGGCCACCCAGGTGGCGGTGCTGTCGCTGGGGTCGATCGTGACCGCGGAGCGGATCGGCGTCGGCGGCGAGGCGGTGGACAACGCGATCGTCCAGCACCTGCGCCACCAGCACGAGCTGATGCTGCCCAGCCAGTCGGTGCGGCCCCTCCAGCTCGCCCTCTCCGGCAACGGGCTCACCCCGCACGGCCCGGCCACCACCGAGATCCACGGCCGTGACGTGGCCACCGGTCTCGCCCGCACGGTCCAGGTGGACACCGCGGCGGTGCGCAACGCCATCCAGACGCCGCTGACGGCGGTCCTGGACGGCATCGGCAAGGTGCTCCGCGACTGCCCGCCCGACCTGGTGGCGGACCTCGCCGACCGCGGGATCATGATGGTCGGCGGCACGGCGCTGCTGCCGGGCTTCGACCAGATGCTGCGCCAGGCGACGGGCATGCCGGTGCACATCGCCGAGCGGCCCGACGTCTGCGCCGTGCAGGGCCTCGGCGCCATGCTGGACGGCAAGGTCGAACCGCTCGTCCTCAACCCGGCGGCCGGCTGAGCGGGTCCGCCCGAGCGGGCCGGCCGCGGGCGGACTCCGCCGGTCAGAGCGCCAGATACACCCGGATGGCGGTGCCGTACCCGCCGGTGTGCACGCGCACCAGGTCCGCCAGCAGGTTGACGGTGAGCAGGCCGCGCCCGCCGATCTGGTCCCGGCGCGCCGGACGCCGCCCGGCCAGCGGGTCGGTCAGCCGTCCGGCGTCGCGGACCTCGCAGACCAGCCGGCCGTCCTCGGTCCACAGCAGCACGGTGCCGCTGCCCCCGCCGTGGACCACGCTGTTGGTGGTGAGCTCGGCCACGATCAGGGCGAAGTCGTCCAGCCGCTCGCCGGCCAGCCCCAGCTGGGCGGCCTCGGCGACGCTGCGGTGCCGGGCGGTCGGGAGGGTCTCGGCGTCGTAGTCGTAGGTCAGGCGGATCCCGCCGGGCGCGGCCGGCAGCGGCTGGTTGTAGCGGGCGACCAGGCCGTCCGGGTCGTAGACCGGGCTGTCGCTCCGCCGCCCCGTGCCGTCGATCACCACCGGGTGGGTGACGTAGGCGTCCGCGAGGGTCCGCTCGTCGAGCCGGGTCGTGTCGTACGGGCAGAGGATGCTGACCTCGCGCCCGGTGAACGCGTGGTTGATGAGCGCCTCGTGCTGGGCGCACGCCGGGTACTCGGTCTCCGAGCGGCCCGCCCAGATCGGCTCGCCGATCAGCCGGACCCTTCCGGCGCCCGGGTGGGCGTCCGCGAAGGCCCGCAGCACTCCGGGAATGATCCGGCCGGGGTTGCGGCCGGCCTCCTGCATGTCGAGGAGGCGCACCCGCCGGGCGTCCTCGCCCAGCCCCGCCTCGATCAGCCTCAGGTTGTACGACGGCACGGCGACGGCCACCGGCTCGCCCCGCTCCAGTCCCTCACGGACGAAGGAGACGCAGCCGGCCAGGTACTCGTCGGTGTCCGCGTAGAACAGGGCCGGATGCACGAAGGGTTCGGTCACGGTACTCACGGCGTCGGCACCTCGATCCCCGGCAGACCGGGCCAGTACATCTCCAGGACCCGGCTGAGGGTCCTCGGCGGGTTGTGCAGCACCATCCGGCGGCCGGACTCCAGCCGGCCCGCGGCGACGGCGAGCGCCTCGGCTCCCGCCACGTCCACGAAGGAGACCTCGGACAGCTCGAGCACGTACGCGCACCGGTCCGCCCCGACCGCTCCGGCCAGTGCGTCCGCCCACACGGTACGCGTGGTCAGGACGACCTCCCCGGCGATCCTCACCCCGCGCCCGCCGGGCAGGGGACGGACCACGAGGTACGGCGCCGCCTCCGTGGCCACCGGGGCCGCGGCCCCCGCCGCGGTCCTCTCCGGGCTCTGCACACCGCCTCCTGTTCGACTGCTTCGGTGCGCGGTCCAGTATGCCTGGCCGGCACACGCCCCGCGCCCGCCGCACGCGCCCCTCCGGCGAGACCTCCGCCACGCGTCAGCCGCTCCCCCCACGGGTACCCGCCGGCAGAGACCCACAGGCGGTGGGCCGCATCACCACATGCCCCGATCACTCGAGGAGAACCCCGATGAGCGACCAGTCGATCCCCATGACCTCACAGGCGGAGGGCGAACGCGAGCCGGAGCCCGGCGAGCCCGCGCAGGAGGAGCACCGGAACCCTCCGCACACCACGCCGTCCCAGGCCGAGGGCGAGGCCGACGACGACGAGCCCGACGGCCGGGGCTGACCACCGGACCGGCACGCCGCGCCCGGACGGCGGGCGCACGGGCGGGCGGACCACGTGGGCGGACGCACAGGAAAGCCCCCGGAGCGTTCCGGGGGCTTCGGTGGGTCCGTGGTGGGGCGGGTGGGACTCGAACCCACGGCCGGCGGATTATGAGTCCGCTGCTCTAACCGGCTGAGCTACCGCCCCGTCACGGCGCGTCGCGCACATATGTGCGCGCCGTCTGCCGCAGCATAGCCGCTCATACGATCTCCTGCCTCAGGTAGGTCGCCTGCATGGCCATGACCAAGGGGGGAGGGCCTGCCGGAGGGGCGGCAGGACATGAAAAAGGACCCCTACGGGGCCCTCGTTCACCATGCTCCCCCGACTGGACTCGAACCAGTAACCTGCCGGTTAACAGCCGGCTGCTCTGCCAATTGAGCTACGGAGGACCGAAGCTCCCCCGACTGGACTCGAACCAGTAACCTGCCGGTTAACAGCCGGCTGCTCTGCCAATTGAGCTACGGAGGAATGCCTCGCTGCATCGAACGCATCCGCCTGGGTATTCGCCAGAGGGCGCGCGCTCGCTGCGAGACATACATTAGCGCAAGCAGGGGGGTGCTCCGCCAATCGGTATCCCCCCGCGACCGTTGCCGAAGCCGAAGGAAGGGTGGCCGACCATGCGATACCGGCTCACGTTCATGTCCGGAGTAGCCCTGGGTTACGTGTTCGGCGCGAAAGCCGGGCGGGAGCGGTACGAACAGATCGTCGCGAAGGCCCGACAGGTCACTCAGAACCCCGCGGTGCGCAACACCGCGGAGACCGCCGCCCAGCAGGGCCGGCAGGTGGCGGGCAAGGCTTACCACACCGTGAGCGACAGGATGCCGGACTCGGTGTCGCAGCGGGTGAAGTCCGTCCGCGGCAGCCGGGCCGGTTCGAACGGCGGCGGCACGGACGACTGGGGAACCGGAACCGCCTGACCCCGCTCCACGACCCGGCCGACGACCGGGGTCCGCCACCGCGGTCCGTGAACCGGATCCGCGCGGCGGGACGACGGCACCGGGCCCGCGCCGGCGTGCGCGGGCCCGTGCCGTGTGCCGTCCCGCAGGCGTCAGGGCCAAAAGCGTGACGGGTGGTGCACAATCACCCTCATGGGGATAGTCGCCGGCCTGGACAGTTCGTCCGATTCCACTCGCATCGTCGTCTGTGACGCGGAGACCGGTGCCGTGCTGAGGCAGGGCTACGCCTCGCACGCGCTCGAGGCGGCCGAGGGCGGGGGACGCCCGTCGGACGTCGACCCGCAGGTGTGGCTGCGCTCCCTGGGCGAGGCGGCCGTCGGGGGACTGCTGGAGGGCGTGCAGGCCATCGGCGTCTCCACCCAGCGCAACGCCCTGGTGCCGCTGGACGCCCAGGGGCACGTCGTGCGGCCCGCGATGACCGGGGCCGACCGGCGGGCCCAGACGTCGGCCGCCGACCTGGTCGACGCGCTCGGCGGCCGCGAGGGCTGGGCGCAGGCCGTCGGGCTGGTCCCGCAGGCCGCGCAGCCGGTGACCAAGCTGCGGTGGCTGCGCCGCAGCGAGCCGGAGAACGCCGACCGCACGGCCTTCCTGATGCAGGCCCACGACTGGCTGGTGTGGCAGCTGCTGGGCCGCCCCGTGCGGCGCACCACCGACCGCGGCGGCGCCTCCGGGACCGGCTACTGGTCGGCGGCCACCGGATCCTGGCGCCCGGACCTGGTCGAGCTGGCGCTCGGGCGGGGGGCGGGGCTCCCGGAGGTGATCGCCCCCTGGGAGGCGGCCGGCACCACTCCCGAGGGACTGCTGATCTCGGCCGGCACCGGGGAGACCCAGGCCGCCGCGTTCGGACTGGGCGTCGGCGTGGGCGACGCGGTCGTCTCGCTGGGCGTCTCGGGCTCGGTGATGGCCGTGCACCCGGAGGCGGTGCGGGACGGCGGCGGCTCGGTGACGGCGCTGGCCGACGCGACCGGGATGCACCTGCCGGTGGTGTCGACGACCAACGCGGTGCGGGTGCTGCGCGCCACCGCGCAGATGCTGGACGTGGACGGCCCGCAGGCGCTGTCGGAGCTGGCGCTGAAGTCGACCCCGGGCGCGCACGGGCTGGTGCTGCTGCCCTACCTGGAGGGCGAGCGGACCCCGCACCTGCCGCACACGGCGGGCACGCTGAGCGGGCTGCGGACGGAGTCCATGCGGCCGGAGCACCTGGCGAGGGCGGCGTTCGAGGGGATGCTGTGCTCGCTGGCGGACGCGCTGGACGTGCTGCGCGGGCGGGGGGTCGCCGTGCGGCGGGTGTTCCTGCTGGGGCAGGCGGCGGAGCTGCCGGCGGTGCGCGCGGTGGCGCCCGCGCTGTTCGGGGTGCAGGTCGTCGTCCCGCAGCCGGCCGACTACGCGGCGCTCGGGGCGGCGCGGCAGGCCGCCTGGGCGCTCGGGACGGCCCACGGCACGCTCGACCCGCACCGGCCGCCGGCCTGGCAGGGCGCGGCGGCCCAGATCCTCGAACCCGGCGACGACCTGCCGGTGGGCCAGGCCGTCCGGCAGCAGTACGGCGCGGTCCGCGAGCAGACCCATCCGGGCGCCTTCCCGGCCTGACGGGCCCGCGCACACGCACGTGACCTCTCAATGCCCGCGCGCGGCCGGGTCTGGCACCCCAACGGCTGAAACCCGGCCGGGTTCCGGCCCGCGCTTGGCTCAATTGACTTGAGGTAACACCCCGGGAGTGTCAGACGATGGGCGGCGTGGGGTCCGCACCGGCGGTCCCCCTCCTCGTCGGCCTCTCGAAAGTATCGGCGTGCTCATACGACTCCTGAGGGCCCACCTGCGGCCCTACCGCACACCCGTCGCCGTCGTCGTGGCTCTGCAGCTCCTGCAGACCTGCGCGACCCTCTACCTGCCCACCCTCAACGCCGACATCATCGACGACGGCGTGGTGAAGGGCGACACCGGTTACATCCTGACGTTCGGCGCCCTGATGCTGGGGATCTCCCTGGCGCAGGTGGTCTGCAACATCGGTGCCGTCCACTTCGGCGCGCGGACCGCCGCCGCGCTGGGCCGCGACATGCGGGCCGCCGTCTTCGGCCGGGTCCAGTCGTTCTCGGCCCGCGAGGTGGGCCGGTTCGGCGCGCCGTCGCTGATCACCCGGACCACCAACGACGTCCAGCAGATCCAGATGCTGGCGCTGATGACCTTCACCCTGATGGTGTCCGCGCCGATCATGGGCGTGGGCGGCGTGGTCATGGCGCTGGGTCTGGACGTCCCGCTGTCCGGGGTGCTGCTGGCGGTGCTGCCGGTGATGGGGGTGGCGCTGACCTTCCTGATCCGCGCGCTGCGGCCGCTGTTCCGGACCATGCAGGAGCGGCTGGACGCGGTGAACCGGGTGCTGCGGGAGCAGATCACCGGTAACCGGGTGATCCGCGCGTTCGTGCGCGACGAGTACGAGCAGCGGCGGTTCCGGAAGGCCAACGAGGACCTGACGGCGGTCTCCCTGGGGACCGGCAACCTGATGGCGCTGATGTTCCCGGTCGTGATGACGGTGGTGAACCTGGCGTCGATCGCGGTGATCTGGTTCGGCGCCCACCGCATCGACTCCGGCGGCATGGGCATCGGCGACCTGACGGCCTTCCTGGCCTACCTCATGCAGATCGTCATGTCCGTGATGATGGCCACCTTCATGTTCATGATGGTCCCGCGGGCGGAGGTCTGCGCCGAGCGCGTCCAGGAGGTCCTGGAGACGGAGTCGAGCGTGGTGCCGCCGAAGGCCGGCGTGACCGAGCTGCGGACCAGCGGGACGCTGGAGCTGCGCGGGGCCGGCTTCCGGTACCCGGGCGCGGAGGAGCCGGTGCTCAAGGCCGTCGACCTGGCGGCGCGGCCGGGCGAGATCACCGCGGTGATCGGTTCGACCGGTTCGGGCAAGTCGACGCTGCTGGGGCTGGTCCCCCGGCTGTTCGACGCCACCGAGGGCGAGGTCCTGGTCGACGGGGTGGACGTCCGGGAGATCGACCCCCGGGTGCTGGCCCGGACGGTGTCGCTGGTCCCGCAGAAGCCGTACCTGTTCGCCGGGACGGTGGCGTCCAACCTGCGCTACGGCAACCCGGACGCCACGGACGAGGAGCTGTGGCACGCCTTGGAGGTGGCGCAGGCCGGGGAGTTCGTGCGGGCGCTGGAGGGCGGCCTGGACGCGCCCGTCGCGCAGGGCGGTTCCAACGTCTCGGGTGGTCAGCGGCAGCGGCTGGCGATCGCCCGGACGCTGGTGCAGCGCCCGGAGATCTACCTCTTCGACGACTCCTTCTCCGCCCTGGACTACGCCACCGACGCGGCGCTGCGGGCGGCGCTGGCGCGGGAGACCGCCGGGGCGACGGTGGTGATCGTCGCGCAGCGGGTGTCGACGATCAGGGACGCGGACCGGATCGTGGTGCTGGACGAGGGCCGGGTGGTCGGTGCGGGCCGGCACGCCGAGCTGATGGCCGACAACGAGACCTACCGGGAGATCGTGCTCTCCCAGCTGACGGAAGCGGAGGCAGCCTGATGGCCGGGCCTGCGGGGCGGATGATGGCCGGGACCGGCCCGGACAACCGGTCGATGGACTTCACGGGGTCCACCAAGCGGCTGCTGGCGCGGTTCAAGCCGGAGCGGGCGGCGCTGTGGGTGATGCTCGCCTCGGTCGTGGCGAGCGTCTCGCTGACGGTGGCCGGGCCGAAGATCCTGGGGCGGGCGACCGACCTGGTCTTCGCGGGGATCGTCGGCCGGGAGATGCCGGCGGGCGCGTCCAAGGAACAGGTGCTCGACGCCGTGCGGGCGCGCGGCGACGAGGGCGTCGCCGACATGCTGGGCGGGGTGGACTTCACGCCGGGCGAGGGCATCGACTTCGCGGCGGTGGGCAACGTGCTGCTGCTGGCCCTCGGGATGTTCGTGGCGGCCGGTCTGCTGATGGCCGTGGCCACCCGGATGGTCAACCGCGCGGTGAACCGGACGATGTTCCGGATGCGCGAGGACGTGCAGACGAAGCTGTCGCGGCTGCCGCTGTCGTACTTCGACAAGCGGCAGCGCGGCGAGGTGCTGAGCCGGGCGACCAACGACATCGACAACCTGGGGCAGACGCTGCAGCAGTCGATGGGGCAGCTGGTGAACGCGGTCCTGTCGATCGTCGGCGTCCTGGTGATGATGTTCTGGGTGTCCTGGCTGCTGGCGCTGGTGGCGCTGGTGACGGTGCCGCTGTCGTTCGTGGTGGCCACCAGGGTGGGCAAGCGGTCGCAGCCGCACTTCGTGGCGCAGTGGCGCACCACCGGGCAGCTCAACGCGCACATCGAGGAGATGTACACCGGCCACTCGCTGGTGAAGGTGTTCGGCCGGCAGGACGAGTCGGCGCAGAAGTTCGCCGAGCACAACGAGGAGCTGTACCAGGCCGGCTTCAAGGCGCAGTTCATGAGCGGCGTGATGCAGCCGCTGATGATGTTCGTCTCCAACCTGAACTACGTCCTGGTGGCCGTGGTCGGCGGTCTGCGGGTGGCCTCGGGGTCGCTGTCGATCGGTGACGTGCAGGCGTTCATCCAGTACTCGCGGCAGTTCTCGATGCCGCTGACGCAGGTGGCGTCGATGGCGAACCTGGTGCAGTCGGGCGTCGCCTCGGCGGAGCGGGTCTTCGAGCTGCTGGACGCCGAGGAGCAGGAGGCGGACCCCATTGCGGGGGTGCGGCCGGAGGAGCTGCGCGGCAGGGTCGGGTTCGAGCGGGTGTCGTTCCGCTACGCCCCGGACAAGCCGCTGATCGAGGACCTGTCGCTGACGGTGGAGCCGGGGCACACGGTGGCGATCGTCGGCCCGACCGGCGCCGGCAAGACCACGCTGGTGAACCTGCTGATGCGGTTCTACGAGGTCACCGGCGGGCGGATCACGCTGGACGGCGTGGACGTCGCCACGATGTCGCGCGACGAGCTGCGGTCCGCGATCGGCATGGTGCTCCAGGACACCTGGCTGTTCGGCGGGACCATCGCGGAGAACATCGCCTACGGCGCTCCCGGTGAGGTGACCCGCGGCGACGTGGAGGAGGCGGCGCGGGCCGCGCACGCGGACCGGTTCATCCGGACCCTGCCGGACGGCTACGACACGGTGATCGACGGCGAGGGCTCGGGGGTGAGCGCGGGCGAGAAGCAGCTGATCACGATAGCCCGGGCCTTCCTGTCCGACCCGACGATCCTGGTGCTGGACGAGGCGACCAGTTCCGTCGACACCCGTACCGAGGTGCTGATCCAGAAGGCGATGGCGAAGCTGGCGCACGGCCGGACCTCGTTCGTGATCGCCCACCGGCTGTCGACGATCCGGGACGCGGACACCATCCTGGTGATGGAGGACGGTTCGATCGTCGAACAGGGCCGTCACGCCCAGCTGCTGGCGGCGGGCGGAGCCTACGCCCGCCTCTACCGGGCGCAGTTCGCCCAGGCGGTCGCCGAGGTGGAATGACCTCCCACAGCGGTTCGGCCCCACCCGCAGCTGCGGGTGGGGCCGAACCGTTCGTCGGGGGTGGGCCGGAGGAGGACGCACCTCCTGCCGTTTTTAAGATATAGCGCAAGGGGTGCCTTGCGGCAAGGCCCCCCTCGTGCCGCACAATCGCTGCTCCGCGCCGGTGTCCACGGGCGCGCGACCCACCTGCGACGGAGCTGAATGTTGAGTCGTCCTTCCCTGCCCGCCCCCGCCACCGGCTCCGCCTTCGCCCTGCCCGGGCGGCTGGCCGCCAAGGCCGATCCCCGGCTGATCGACGACGACGAGCGGCACTTCGCCGATGTCGCCGCCACCCTGGAACAGGCGGTCGCCGAACTGACCGGCCGGCTCGACGCCGAGCGGCGGGCGCCCGGCGGCGCGGGCCGGGAGGCGATGGAGCGGGACCTGGAGGTCCACCGGCTCTCCGCCCGGCTGCGCGCGCTGCGCCGCTTCGGCCTGGACCTGTGCCTGGGCCGGATGGTGCCGGCCGGCGGGGAGGAGCACCTCTACGTCGGGCGGCTGGGCCTCACCGACAGCTCGGGGCGCCGGCTGCTGCTCGACTGGCGCTCCCCCGCCGCCGAGCCGTTCTTCGCCGCCACCCACGCCAGCCCGATGGGTCTGGCCGGCCGCCGCCGGTACCGGTGGACCGGGGGCCGGATCAGCGACTACTGGGACGAGGTCTTCACCGACGACGGCCTGCGGGAGCAGCACGCGGCGCTGGACGACCAGTCGGCCTTCATCGCCGGCCTGGGCGCGAGCCGCTCCCCGCGGATGCGGGACGTGCTCGCCACCATCCAGGCCGACCAGGACGCCGTGATCCGGGCGGGCTCCCGGGGCGCGCTGGTGGTGGACGGCGGGCCGGGCACCGGCAAGACCGTCGTCGCCCTGCACCGGTCCGCCTACCTGCTGTACTCGGACCCGCGGCTCGGCCACCGCCGGGGCGGGGTGCTCTTCGTGGGCCCGCACCAGCCGTACCTCCACTACGTCGCCGACGTGCTGCCCAGCCTCGGCGAGGAGGGCGTGCGCACCTGCACCCTGCGCGACCTGGTCGCCGAGGGGGCACGGGCGGTGCCCGAGGCGGACCCGGAGGCCGCCCGGCTGAAGTCGTCGGTGGAGATGGTCGGGGCGATCGAGAAGGCGGTGCGGTTCTACGAGTCGCCGCCCACCGAGGGGATGACGGTGACCACCCCGTGGGGCGAGGTGGCGTTGAGCGCCGCCGACTGGGCGGAGGCCTTCGACGCGGCCGAGCCCGGCACCCCGCACAACGAGGCGCGCGAGCAGATCTGGGACGAACTGGTCGCCCTCCTCCGGGACCGGATCGGGGGCGAGGTGCCGGCCGCCCTGTTCCGCCGGGCGCTGGCGAACGACGACGAGCTGACCGGGGCGCTGGGCGCGGCCTGGCCGATGATCGAGGCGGCCGACCTGGTCGGCGACCTGTGGACCGTCCCGGCCTACCTGCGGCTGTGCGCGCCCTGGCTGGGCCCCGACGAGGTGCGGCTGCTGCAGCGGAAGGAGCCGGACGCCTGGACGGTCCCGGACCTGCCGCTGCTGGACGCGGCGCGCCGGCGGCTGGGCGACCCGGGGACCGCCGTGCGCAAGCGCCGCCACAAGGCCTCCGTCGCCGCCGAACGGGAGCGGATGGCGGGCGTCATCGACAGCGTGGTGGCGGCCGACCCCGACGGCGAGGGCGCGGTGACCATGCTGCTCGGCGACGACCTCAGGGAGTCCCTGGTCGACGAGGCCGCGCTGCCGTCCCATGCCGCCGACCCGCTGGCCGGCCCGTTCGCCCATGTGGTGGTGGACGAGGCGCAGGAGCTGACCGACGCCGAGTGGCAGATGCTGCTGTCGCGCTGCCCGTCGCGGAGCTTCACCGTCGTCGGCGACCGCGCCCAGTCCCGGCACGGTTTCACCGAGAGCTGGCGGGAACGCCTGCGGCGCATCGGGCTGAACCGGGTGGAGACGGCGTCGCTGACCATCAACTACCGCACGCCGGAGGAGGTCATGGCGGAGGCCGAGCCGGTGATCCGGGCGGCGATCCCCGACGCCAACGTGCCGACGTCGGTGCGGAGTTCCGGCATCCCGGTCGTCCACGGGCGGGTCGCCGAGCTGCGCGAGGTCCTCGACGGCTGGCTCGCCGCCCACGAGGACGGGATCGCCTGCGTCATCGGCGACCCCTCCTTCCGCGGGACGCCCCGGGTGCGCTCGCTCACCCCCGAGCTCGCGAAGGGGCTGGAGTTCGACCTGGTGGTGCTGGTCGGGCCGGAGCGGTTCGGCGAGGGCGTGGCGGGCGCGGTGGACCGCTACGTCGCCATGACCCGGGCCACGCAGCGGCTCGTCGTGCTGACGGACTGACGGGCCGACGTGCTGACGTGCCGACGTGCTGACGGGACGGAGGGCTCGCGGGGCGGCGGGTCCGCGGCCCCGGTCCCCGGCGGGTCAGTCCAGGTAGCCGCGCAGCTGCCCGGCGAAGGTGTGGTGGCGCAGCTTGCTCAGGGTCTTGGACTCGATCTGCCGGATCCTCTCCCGGGTGACGCCGAAGAGCCGGCCGATCTCCTCGAGGGTGCGGGGGCGGCCGTCGACCAGCCCGTAGCGGAGCTGGACCACCTTGCGCTCACGCTCGTTGAGGGTGGACAGCACCGCCTCCAGGTGCTGCCGCAGCAGGATGAAGGACGCCGTCTCCACCGGGGAGACGGCGTCGCCGTCCTCGATGAGGTCGCCCAGGGCGACGTCCTCCTCCTCGCCGACCGGGGTGTGCAGGGAGACCGGTTCCTGCGCGAGCCGCAGCACCTCCCGGACCCGCTCGCCGGTCAGGTCGAGGTGGACGGCGACCTCCTCCGGGGTGGGCTCGCAGCCGCGTTCCTGGAGCATCCGGCGCTGCACCCGCACCACGCGGTTGATCAGTTCGACGACGTGCACCGGGACCCGGATGGTGCGGGCCTGGTCGGCGAGGGCGCGGGACATGGCCTGGCGGATCCACCAGGTGGCGTAGGTGGAGAACTTGTAGCCGCGGGCGTAGTCGAACTTCTCCACCGCGCGGATCAGGCCGAGGTTGCCCTCCTGGACCAGGTCCAGCATGGTCAGCCCGCGGCCGACGTACCGCTTGGCGACCGAGACGACCAGCCGCAGGTTGGCCTCGATCAGGCGGCGCTTGGCGAGGCGGCCCATCACCACCAGCCGGTCCAGGTCGTGGGCGAGCCGGCTGTCCAGGTCGGGGGTACGGCTCAGCTTCTCCTCGGCGAACAGCCCCGCCTCCACCCGGCGGGCCAGTTCCACCTCCTCCGCGGCGCTGAGCAGCGGGATGCGGCCGATCTCGCGGAGGTACTGCCGGAACAGGTCGGCGGAGGGCCCCGCGGTCTGCGCCCCGAGGCGCGCCGCGACCGGCACCTCGATCTCGGCCGGCTCCTCGGTCGGGAGCGACTCCTCGGTCCCGTCCGGCTCGACGGCCTGCGCGCCTTCCGGATCCCCGGTGTCCTCGGCGGGTTCCGCGGACTCCAGCGCCTCCACCGGTTCCGCGGGTTCCACCGGCTCCACCGGCTCCACCGGTTCGTCGAGCGGGGCGGCCTGCGTCTCGGGGTGGTGCGCGGCGCGCTCCTGCGGGGGCACCGCCGGCAGGACCGGCGCGTCGGCGTCGGCGAGGACGCGCGGAGGTCCGGCGGTGTGGGTGAGGGTCTGGGTCTGCACGCGTGCGACCTCCAGGGTGATCGCTGCTGGGCAGTGCGGCAGCGCTTGCGTCTGTGGGCGACTGCGGGGGCCGACGCCGGGCGGCTCGGCCGCGCCGTGGGTGCGGGCCGGGCGTGCTCCGGTACTGGCGCCGGACTCAGTGTGGCGTAGCGCACACTCCCCTCACGAGGGGCGTGCGCCTACTTTTTGGAACCGGTGCGTGACGGCTTGATTACCCGCTGGGCGCAAAACTCATGTGCGCCCTTGGAAATCCCTCTGTAATGATCAGCGGATGTCCCGTTCTTCCTACGAAGCGCACCTGACCGTGCGGTGCGCCGACGACGCCGCGCTGGACCGGCTGCGCGGCTGGTCGGCGACGCGGGGGCTGAAGCTGACCCATGTCGTGCTGGCCCGCGGGCGTACGCCGTCGCAGCCGATGCTGACCCTGCGCGACGCCTCCTCCTACGACGCCCAGGCCGCGCGGGCGCGGGCGGTGGCCGCGGAGCTGGAGGCGGACGGCTTCCCCGTGCTCCGGGTGAAGGTCGAGTCGGACCCGTGGGCCCCCGAGGTGCCGCCCGGACCCTGCGGCCGGGAACGGCACTTCGAGCACCACGTGAAGCTGCGCCTGCCCTCCGGCGCCGACCTGGCGGCCCTGGCCGCCCGGGTCTCCCCGCACGGCGCCCACCTCTCCTGGAACGCCCGCCGGGTGACCGGCGCCGGCCACCACGAGCGGTTCGTCACCCAGCGCTGCCGGAACGTGGACGCGGACGGCGCGGGGCGGGCGCTGGACGCGCTGCTGGCCGGTCTGGGCGGTCTCGAGGTGCTGGCCGTGGAGCGCGAGTTCGTGCTGTACGACAGCGACGAATCGGTGGACGACGGCTGGCTGGAGGAGGCACGGGGATGAGCACGCCCAGGAATCCGTGGAAGAACCCGCGGTACTACGACCTGCCGAAGACGCTGCGCTGGGTGGAGGCCGAGGGGGTGACCCAGAAGCCGGTGTTCGACCCGTCGATGAAGCAGCACGCCGACGCCTACCGGGCCTCGGACCCGCGGTTCGCGGATCCCGGCCGGGGCGAGGCCTGGCGGGCCGCCCGGCGGCGGGCGATGGACCTGGTGCTGGAGGCGGTCGCCGGCTCCTCGTGGGCCGATTCGCTGGTGCTGCGCGGCAGCGCGCTGATGGCCCTGTGGTTCGGCGACCGGGCACGCGAACCGGGCGACCTGGACTTCGTGGTCGTCCCGCGGGACTGGAAGCTGGAGGACGGCCGCACGGCCCGGCTGTTCGGCGGGATCGCCGGGGCCGCGCAGTCGCTGGCCGAGCGGGCGGGCGAGGGACTGCGGATCAGCGCGAGCGGTGCGGTGTCGGACGACATCTGGACCTACGACCGGGTGCCGGGCCGCCGCCTGGTGCTCCCCTGGTCGGCACCGGGCCTGCCGGCGGGGAACCTGCAGCTCGACTTCGTCTTCGGCGAGAAGCTGCTCCAGGAGCCCTGCCTGGTGGAGCTGCCGGGCGGCGGGGTCCTCCGGGCGGCGACGCCCGAGCTGTCGCTGGCCTGGAAGGTGACCTGGCTGGTGTCCGACGCCTACCCGCAGGGCAAGGACCTGTACGACGCGGTGCTGCTCGCCGAACGGCACGCGCTGTCGCGGGAACTGCTGCGGGAGGCGCTGCGGCAGTCGGAGGAGTGGCCGAACCTCACCGCGTCGGGGTGGCTCACCCGCAACGACCTGGCCGAGCTGCTCGAATACGTCCTCTGGGAGGACTTCGTCGTCGACCACCCAGGACTCCCGCGTCAGGAGGGGGAGTTCACGCGGCGGCTGCTCGACGCCCTGGAGCCCGTGCTGGACGGGTTCCGGCTCGGCTAGAGCGCCGCCGCGCCCCGCTCCCGCAGGGCCTGGCCGTACTGCTGGAGCACCCACAACTCGTTCTGCACGGCGGCGAGCTGGGCGGGATCACCCTGGTGGCCGAGGCGCGCCAGGCTGCTCTGGATCTCCTGGATGCGGCGGTCCACCGCGCGGCGGCGGACCGCGACCAGCTGCTCCCCGGCGTAGTTCTCGTCCACCGGGCGGCGCACCATGATCGCCTCGACGGCCAGCTCGGTGACCATGGACCGCACGGTGTCGTCGGGCGCGGCCTCCCGCACCCGGATCAGGTACTCCTGGGGGTCCTGGGCGCCGGCCTCGGCCCCGCCCGCGTCCTGGATCGCCTGGCGGACCGCGGCGTAGGGCGGCGCGGTGAACTCGTCCACGCCGTACGCGTCGAAGGCCGGGGAGACCAGCTCGGGCCGCTGCAGGGCGAGCTTGACCAGCTCGCGCTCGGTGGCGTGCACCGGGTTGCGGAGGTTGAGCGGGGGACCGGAGGCCGCGCGGGAGCCGGGGCCTGTGGGGGCGGTGGCCCGGTGGGCGGCGCCGGGTCCGTCCTGCGGGTGCCGCGGGCCGTTCGCGGGCGCGGGGCCCCGGCCGCCGCGGTCGCGGGCCCAGCGGGCGAGCTGCGCGACCCGGTGCACCACGAACTGGGTGTCCAGGATGCCGAGCATGCCGGCGAGCTGCACCGCCACCTCGTGCTGCGCGCCCACGTTCTTGATCTTGGCGACCACCGGGGCGGCCTCGTCCAGCGCGGCGGCCCGCCCGGCGGGGGTGTCCAGGTCGTAGCGGGCGACGATCTGCCGCAGCGCGAACTCGAACAGCGGGGTGCGCGGCTGGACCAGGTCGGCGACCGCGTCGTCGCCCTTGGCCAGGCGCAGCTCGCAGGGGTCCATGCCGTCGGGGGCGATGGCGATGTAGGTCTCGGCGGCGAACTTCTGGTCGTCCTCGAAGGCGCGCAGGGCGGCCTTCTGGCCGGCCGAGTCGCCGTCGAAGGTGAAGATCACCCGCGAGGTGCCGTTGTCCATCAGCAGCCGGCGGAGGATCTTGATGTGGTCGCCGCCGAAGGCGGTGCCGCAGGTGGCTATGGCGATGGTCACCCCGGCGAGGTGGCAGGCCATGACGTCGGTGTAGCCCTCGACCACCACGGCGCGGCTGCTCTTGGCGATGTCCTTCTTGGCGAGGTCGATGCCGTAGAGGACCTGCGACTTGCGGTAGACGGGGGTGTCGGGGGTGTTGAGGTACTTGGGCCCGTTGTCCGACTCGTAGAGCTTGCGGGCGCCGAAGCCGACGACCTCGCCGCCGATGTCGCGGATCGGCCACATCAGGCGGCCCCGGAACCGGTCGATGGGGCCGCGGCGGCCCTCCTGGGCGAGGCCGGAGGTCAGGATCTCCTTGTCGGTGAATCCCTTGCCGCGCAGGTAACGGGTGAGGTGGTCCCAGCCCTGGGGGCTGTAGCCGACGTTGAAGTGCTCGGCGGCGGCCTGGTCGAAGCCGCGCTCGGCGAGGAACTTCCGGCCGGTGTCCGCCTCGGGGCCGGTGGCGAGCTGCTCGGCGTAGAACTGGGCGGCGATCTTGTGCGCCTCGATCAGCCGGATGCGTTCGCCGCGCTGGTGGGAGGGGTTGTAGCCGCCCTCCTCGTAGCGGAGGGTGATCCCCGCCTGCGCGGCGAGGCGCTCGACGGCCTCGGAGAAGGTGAGGTGGTCGACCTTCATCACGAACGTGATGGTGTCGCCGCCCTCCTGGCAGCCGAAGCAGTGGAAGAGGCCCTTGGCGGGGCTGACCTGGAACGACGGGGACTTCTCGTCGTGGAACGGGCAGAGGCCCTTGAGGTTGCCGCCGCCGGCGTTCTTGAGCTGCAGGTACTCCGAGACGACGGAGTCGATCGGGACCGCGTCCCGTACCGCCTTCACGTCCTCGTCGTTGATCCTGCCGCCGCCTGCCACGTGCAAATTGTACGGGGGCCCGCCGGCGCCGCGGTCCCGCCGGCGCGGGCCGTTCCCGCACGCCGCGGCGCCGGACACGCGCGCCCGGCACAGCGGTGCCGGGGCTCCGGGGAGGCGGCCGCCCGCCGGGGCGCGCGCCCGTCCCCCCGGGGGATCCCGTCCCTCGGACCGGGTCAGGGGACGAGGGACTCCAGGGCGACGCGGGGGTCGGAGAGGGCCTCGGTGTCGACCGGGACGGCGGCGCGGACGAGGTCCTGGACGGCCGGGGTGACGTCCCACACGTTGACGTTCATCCCGGCCAGGACCCGGCCGTCCTTCATCCAGAAGGCGACGAACTCCCGCTTCCCCGCGTCCCCCCGGATCACCACCTCGTCGTAGGCGCCCGGCGGCGCCCACCCGGAGTACTCCATCCCCAGGTCGTACTGGTCGGAGAAGAAGTACGGCACCCGGTCGTACACCACCTCCCGCCCCAGCATCGCCCGCGCCGCGGCCGGCCCTCCGTGGAGCGCGTTGGCCCAGTGCTCGACCCGCAGCCGCGCCCCGAACAGCGGGTGCGGGAACGCGGCCACGTCGCCCGCCGCGAAGACGTGCGGGTCGGAGGTCCGCAGCGAGGCGTCGACCGCGATGCCGCCGCCCTGCTCGCGCGGCACCAGCTCCAGTCCGGCCGCCTCGGCCAGCGCGGTCCGCGGGGCCGCCCCGATCGCGGCGAGCACCGCGTGCGCCGGGTGCTCCTCGCCGTCCTCGGTCCGCGCCGCCAGGACCAGCCCGTCCTGTCCGACGATCTCGGTGAGCCGCGCCCCGAACCGGAACCGCACCCCGTGCTCCCGGTGCAGCTCCGCGAAGACGTTGCCCAGCTCGGGCCCGAGCACGCCGTGCAGCGGCGTGGGCGCGGGCTCGACGACGGTGACCTCCGCGCCGTAGTGCCGCCCCGCCGCGGCGACCTCCAGGCCGATCCAGCCGGCCCCGGCGATCAGCAGGTGCCCGTTGTCCCGGCCGAGCGCGGCCAGCACGCCCTTCAGCCGCTCGGCGTGCGCGAACCTCCGCAGGTGGTGGACGCCTGCCAGGTCGGTCCCCGGCACGTCCAGGCGGCGCGGCTCCGCGCCCGTGGCGAGCAGCAGCTTGTCGTAGTGGACGAAGGAGCCGTCGTCGCCGAGCCGCACGGTCCGCGCCGCGGTGTCGATCGCGTCCACGGTCTGCCCGAGGTGGAGCTCGACGTCGTGGGCGGCGTACCAGGCGGGCTCGTGGACGAGCGCGCCGTCGCGTTCCGCCGAGCCGAGCAGGTACCCCTTGGACAGCGGGGGCCGCTCGTACGGGTGGTCGCGTTCGTCGCCGATCAGTATCACCCGCCCGCTGAAGCCCTCGGCGCGCAGCGTCTCCGCCGCCTTGGCGCCGGCCAGGCCTCCTCCGACGATGACGAACGTCTGGTCCGCGTCGACCACGGTGTGCCTCCTTCTCCGGGGGTGCCGGATGAGCGTCCCGCACGGAGGCTAGTGCGGAAAGGGAGCCTTCCGAAGGGGCCACGCGGTCCTTGCCGCGCGGGGTGACTCACGAGGCGTTGAGTACCCGTACTCACGCCCCGGTTCCGGGAGCGCCGCCAGGATGGGGCTCCCCGACAAGGAGACCCGCCATGCCGTCGACCGCCCCTCCCGCTCCGCGCCGCCCGTGGCCCGCCCCGCTGGCGGGCGCGGTGGCCGCCGTCGTCGCCCTGTCCGCCTGGCACGCGTACGACCCCACCACCTGGCTGCTGGAGACGGTGTGGGTGCTGGCCGGCCTGCCGGTGGTGCTCCTGACCTGGCGCCGGTTCCCGCTGACGGGCCTGCTGTGCGGCCTGCTGGCGGCGCACGCGCTGGTGCTGTCGGTGGGCGGCCACTACACGTACGCCCGGGTGCCGCTGGGCGACTGGGTCCGCGACGCGTGGGGGCTGGAGCGCAACCCGTACGACCGCTTCGGGCACCTGGTGCAGGGCTTCGTGCCGGCGGTGCTGGTCCGGGAGCTGCTCAGCCGGACGTCCCCGCTGCGCGGCAGCCGCTGGCTCGGGCCGCTCACGGTGTGCGCGTGCCTGGCGTTCAGCTCGCTGTTCGAGATGCTCGAGTGGCTGGCGGCGATCGTCGGCGGCGCCTCGGCGGACGACTTCCTCGCCACCCAGGGCGACGTGTGGGACACCCAGTGGGACATGTTCTGCGCGCTGCTCGGCGCCACCGCGTCGGTGCTGCTGCTCGGGCGGTGGCACGACCGGCAGCTGGCGGCGCTGCGGCCCGCGGCCTCCTGAGCCCCCCGGTCCCCCGCGCCGGTGGGCCGCACCGGCGACGGGCCGCACGGCCCCCGTGCCGTGGACCCGGGACCGCCGGGGCGGTCCTACGCCTGCATGGTGAGCCGGGTGTGCAGCACCCGGGCCGAGGCGTCGGTGAGGGAGGCGATCTGGTCGACGATCACCCGCTTGCGGTCCCGGTCGTCCACGGCCGCTTCGAACAGCGCCGCGAACTGCGGGTCCAGTCCCTCCGGCGCCCGCGCGGTGAGCGCCTCCGCCAGTTCGGCGACGACGATCCGCTGGTCGGCCCGCAGCCGCTCCTGCTCCGCCCGCTGCATCACGTACAGGTCGGCGACCGCCTTGAGCACGGCGCACTCCATCCGGGTGGCGCGCGGCACCACGAGCTGCGCCTTGTACCGGGTCAGCCGCCCGTCCCCGTAGGCCGCCCGGGTGGCCGTCTCGGCGGCGGTGCAGAAGCGTCCGATGAGCTGACTGGTGGCGTCCTTGAGCCTGGCCTGGTCGACGGCGGTGCCGTCGTAGCCGTGCGGCCACCACTCCTGCGCCTGGAGCCGGTCGAGCGCCGCGCCCAGTTCCTCCGGGTCGGTGTCGGCGGGCACGTACCGGGCGTCCAGGACGGCCACGGTGAAGATCTCCCGCCGGTCGGCGGCGCTGTGCAGCCGGGAGGGCTGGATGTGGCCGGCGTGCAGTCCGTCCTCGATGTCGTGGACGGAGTAGGCGACGTCGTCGGCCCAGTCCATCACCTGTGCCTCGAAGCAGACCCGGTCCCGGGCGGGGGCGTCGGCGCGCACCCAGTCGAAGATCCGCCGGTCGTCCTCGTAGACGCCGAACTTGCGGAAGGCGGGGCCGGCCGGGTGCCCGCCGCGCGGCCACGGGTACTTGGCGGCGGCGTCCAGCGCGGCGCGGGAGAGGTTGAGGCCGACGCTGGTCATCTCGCCGGTGGTCCGGTCGGTGACGAAGCGCTTGGGCTCCAGGCGGGTGAGCAGCCGCAGCGACTGGGCGTTGCCCTCGAAGCCGCCGCAGTCGGCGGCGAACTCGTCCAGCGCCTGCTCGCCGTTGTGCCCGAACGGGGGATGGCCGAGGTCGTGGGAGAGGCACGCAGCCTCCACCAGGTCCGGGTCGCAGCCCAGCGCGGCGCCCAGTTCGCGGCCGACCTGCGCGCACTCCAGCGAGTGGGTGAGCCGGGTGCGCGGGCTGGCGTCCCACAGACGGACGGTGCCGGGGGTGACGACCTGGGTCTTCCCGGCGAGCCTGCGCAGCGCGGCGGAGTGCAGCACCCGGGCGCGGTCCCGCTGGAAGGCGGTGCGTCCGGGGCGCTTGTCGGGTTCCGGGGCCCAGCGCTCGACGGCGGCCTCGTCGTATCCGGCGGTCGGTTCGTTGCCTGCCATGCAACTGACAGTAAGGGGTGTCGGTGACGGCCGCCGCCCCGTGGGTCCTACACCGGGACGAGGGCGTGGTGTGCGGCGGGGGCCGTGCGGCCGGCCTCCGCCGCCGCGTCGTAGCGGTGCAGCACCAGGCGGGCCACGTCGGGGTGGGCGCCGAGCGGGGCGGAGGCGATCCACGGGGCGGCCCCGGCGGTCTCGGTGTGGAAGCGGCCGGGGGCGGTGAAGTAGGAGGCGACGGCCACCCGGGTGCGGCCCCGGGCGGCCAGGGCGCGGACCGCCTCGGCGACGCCGGGGGCGGCGGAGGCGTGGGCGGGCGCCACGGGCACGCCGAGCCTGGCGGCCAGCGCGGCGGCGCGCCCGGCGTGCGGCGGCGCCCGGTGGGTGCGGCCCCGCCTTCCGCCGTCCCGGGCCCCCGTGCCGCCGGGCCGGCTCCGCACCGCGCCGAGCCGTCCGCCGCCGCGTCGGCCCTCCACCGTGCCCCGCGGAAACGGCGTGCCCCGCGTCCGCGGCCCGGGGCATGCTGGCCCCCATGACCACTGCCACCGGAGATGACTGGATCCGCGTCGCCGCCCACCGGAACACCCCCGGCGCCCCTCGTCCCGCGGCCGCCCTCCGCGCTTGACTGCGCGACCGCGGCATCGACTGGGATCCGTTCACCGACGACGAGATCCGCCTGGGCCTCCTCCAGTGCCGCGGCCCCGACGGGAACCGCCGGTGCGTGGCGGAGATCCACGTGCGTCCCGACGCCCTGCGCCGGCTGGGGCTGCACCCGGACCAGCCGGCCGCCCGCGTCACCGGCCCGCCACCGCCCGCCTGGTGGCACGCGGAGGCCGAGCGGCTCGCCGCGCGGCGGGCCCGCTGACGGCGGAACCGTCGCCCTCCGCCCCATTGACGCGGTCATGCCTCCCCCGCATCATCGTGGGAGCGCTCCCACCCCTGTGTCACCCCATCGACGAGACACCGGGCGCCG
>NZ_LWCC02000005.1:3328025-3330780 GCF_001642695.1 Streptomyces chilikensis | reverse complement strand
ACCGGGACGCCGGGGGTGGTCACCGACGCCCGGCCGCCGCCCTGGCCTGCGCCCTGGCCACCGTCGCCGCCCTCGCCGCCGTCCCCCCGGCCCCGGCGGCCGCCGGCCAGGCCGACGGCCGGGCCGACGGGGCGGCGTCCGTCGAGGTCTCCGTCAACGCGGGGGTGGGGCTCGGCACGATCGGCAAGGCGGCCTTCGGGGTCAACCACGCGCTGTGGGACTCGCACATGAACGACCCCGAGGTGACCGGCCTGCTCGGCGACGCGGGCGTCGGCGTGATGCGCTACCCGGGCGGCTCCTACGGCGACATCTACCACTGGAAGGACCACACCGCCCCCGGCGGCTACGTGGCTCCCGGCACCACCTTCGACGAGTTCATGGGCAGCGTCCGCGCCACCGGCGGCCAGCCGATGATCATCGCCAACTACGGCACCGGCACCCCGCAGGAGGCGGCGGACTGGGTCCGGTACGCCAACGTCACCAAGGGGTACGGGGCGAAGTACTGGGAGATCGGCAACGAGATCTACGGCAACGGCCACTACGGCAGCGGCTGGGAGGCCGACGACCACCCGGACAAGAGCCCCCGGGAGTACGCGCGCAACGTCCTCGCCTACGCCGAGGCCATGAAGGCCGTCGACCCGACGATCGAGATCGGCGCCGTCCTGACCACGCCGGGCGACTGGCCCGACGGCATCGTCGGCGAGGGCGACTCGGCCGACTGGAACCACACCGTCCTGTCCGCGGTGGCCGGCACGGTCGACTTCGTGATCGTGCACTCCTACCCCGGCGGAGCCACCGCCGACGAGGCCCTCGACCGGACCGCCCGGCTGCCCGGACAGCTCCGTGAGGTCCGCCGGCAGATCGACCGCTACGCGGGGGCACGCTCCTCGGAGATCGGCATCGCCCTCACCGAGGTCAACTCCAACGTGCAGATGAACAGCCGCCCCAACGGCCTGTTCGCCGCGGACACCTACATGACGGCGCTGGAGAACGGCGTCTTCAACGTCGACTGGTGGAACGTCCACAACGGCCCCACCAAGATCGATACGGTGGACGGCGACACCGACTTCAACGACTTCGGCCTGCTCTCCAGCGGCGGATGCGTCGGCGACGTCTGCCAGCCGGCCGTCAACACGCCCTTCCACCCGTACTTCGGCCTCAAGTCCCTCACCACGCTGGGCAGGCCGGGCGACACCATGGTGGCCTCGTCGACCAGCGACGACCAGGTCTCCGCCCACGCCGTGCACCGCGCCGACGGCACCCTGAGCGTGATGCTGATCAACAAGGACCCGGAGAACTCCCGGACCGCGGACATCGATTACGCCGGGTTCACGCCCACCGCCCAGGCGCCGGTCGTGCACCGCTACGCCCGTGGTGACACCGATGTCACCCGGGTGCCCGCCACCGGCGGCGGCGTGCAGGAGCTGCCGCCGTACTCGATCACCACGGTGACCGTCTCGCCGCACTCGGCGGCCGCCTCGGTCGGCGCGCCCGGCGCGCCCGAGGTCACCGCCGCGGACAGCTCCACCGCCACCGTGAGCTGGACGGCGCCCACCCGGGGCAAGGCGGTGCGGTACGAGGTGTACGAGCGCCTGGGCACCAACGCCCAGCTGCTGGCGACCTCCACCTCCACCTCGGCGACGCTGCGGAACCTGCCGCCGGGCTCCGAGCACACCGTCAACGTCCTCGCCCGGGACGCCGACGGCCGGCTCTCCCGGCCCTCGGAGCCGGTGACCTTCGCCACCACGGCGCCGAAGGACAGCAGTTGCCTGGTCAGCTACCGGGTGGACACGGGCTGGGGCAACGGCTTCGTCGCGTCCGTCACGGTCTCCAACCTCGGTGACTCCACGATCAACGGCTGGAGCCTGGACTTCACCTGGCCCTCCACCGGACAGTCGGTGCAGAGCTCCTGGAACGCCAAGGTCACCGGCTCCGGTACGCGCGTCCACGTGACCGACAACGGCCAGAACGCGGTGCTGGCCCCGCGCGGCGGCTCCACCGCCACGTTCGGCTTCGTCGGCGCCAACGACGGGGCCAACCCGGCGCCGACGACGTTCACCCTCAACGGCACGGTCTGCCGCACGTCCTGACCCGCCGCCCCGGGACCGCCCCCGGACCCGGCCTCCACCGGGGGCGGGTCCGGGCCGGGGAGGCCCCCTCCGGTTCAACTCGGCTGCCGCATAGGATCCTTGCCCGGAACACGAAGCGAGAGGGATTCCCCGTGGACGCGACGGTGGTGGCGGTCAGCCGCAACGAGGAGTACAGCTTCACCAAGCCGAACCGGGAGAGCATCACGCTGCTCGCCGGGCTCGGGGTGGAGGGCGACGTGCACGCGGGCGTGACGGTGAAGCACCGGTCGCGCGTCAGGCAGGACCCCACGCAGCCGAACCTGCGGCAGGTGCACCTGATCCACTCGGAGCTCTTCGACGAGGTCGTGTCGGCCGGGTACGTGGTGGCGCCGGGCGAGCTCGGGGAGAACATCACCACCCGCGGTGTGGACCTGCTCGGGCTGCCGACGGGCACGCTGCTGCGGCTCGGCGCGGAAGCGGTCGTCGAGGTGACCGGGCTGCGCAACCCCTGCCTGCAGATCGACAACTTCCAGCGCGGGCTCCTCAAGGAGGTCGTCGGCCGCGACGAGGCGGGCGAGGTGATCCGCAAGGCGGGCGTCATGGGCGTCGTGCGCGCCGGGGGCGTGGTCCGTCCCGGGGACGCCGTCACCGTCACCCTCCCGGCGGAACCCCACCGCCCGCTCGAG
>NZ_LWCC02000005.1:3319411-3327994 GCF_001642695.1 Streptomyces chilikensis | reverse complement strand
GCCCCCCCCCCGGCCGCCGCTCAGGTGCGGTACCGGTAGAGGATCCGGCCCCGGGTCAGGTCGTACGGGCTGAGCTCCACGAGCACGCGGTCGAACGGGAGGATCCTGATGCGGTTCTTCCGGATCTTCCCGCTGATGTGCGCGAGCACGTGGTGCCCGTTCTGCAGTTCCACCCTGAAGATGGCGTTGCGCAGGCACTCGGTGACCGTGCCCTCCATCTCCAGGCCGTTCGCTCGTCTCGCCAAGATGTCCCGCTTCCGTGTTCGGTGGGTCGCACGAGCCCGGTCGGCCCGTGTCCGTGTGTGGTCCTGTGCCCGTGGGGGGCGGGGGCGACGCTCAGCGGCGCACCAGTTCCAGGTGGCCGGTCGCCCGGCGCGCGCCGGCCGCCCGGGCCAGCGCGAGGGCCGGGACGTCGGAGTCGTCCACCTCGGTCCAGGCGGACGCGATCCCGTCCCGGTGCAGCCCTTCCAGCGCGTGGGCCAGCAGCGCCCGTCCGATGCCCCGCCGCCTGCGGTCCGCCCGGACGGCGACCAGCCCCACGCGCGCCCGGCGCCGTACCCGCACGACCCGGACCAGCCCGGCGTACCCGGCGTCGCCGTCCAGGACCGCCACCGCGTACTTCGACGGGTCCACCAGCGTGTCGCCGGGCGGGCCGGCCAACAGCTCGGCCGGCAGGACGCGCCGGCCGACGGCGGCTTCGACCTCGTCGCGGATCGCGCGGTCCAGGGAGCGCAGCAGGTCCTCGTCCGCCTCGCCCGCGGGCAGGACCGTCACCCCCGCCGGGAGCCGCGTCGCGTCGAGCCCGCTCTCACGGGGGTCGGTGGGCAGGTCGTACGCCCCCTCGCGCCGCCCGACGGTGAAGCCGAACCGCTCCCAGCGCGCCGTCGTGTCGTGGTCGTCCTCGCCGACCAGGGTGTGCAGCGGCGTGGGCAGGTCCGCCAGCATCGTGGCGGCGAGACGGTCGAAGGCGGCGTCCCGCCACACGTCGATGCTGAGGAAGAGACGCCCGTCGGGACGTCGGGAGACGTCGCCCCGGCCGACGACCAGGTCGTCGGCCACCGCCTCCCACTGCGTCTGCGCGACCCGCGTGATCGTCACGGTGTCCATGGGTGTTCGCCTTTCAGGAGTGCCTGGTGGTAGAGGCGCTCCCGACGACACCTGGGTCAGTCGCACACCGTGACGGAAGGGGGGAGCACCCGCTGCGGAACAACGTTCACGGGTCTCACCTCCTCCGGCGAAGTCACGGTCGGCCACAAGTTAACGGCCCTCCCGCCGTCCCGTCCAACGCTTTTCCCGGCGGGCCGGCCGGGTGCGATCGCCCATGCCGGATGAGTACGGGAGCGGTTGTCCCCGGGCCGCCGCGCCTGGAGGGTGGGCGCATGCGCCGATACCCCTTGCTCGCCCCGCTGTTGCTGTTCACCGCCGGCTGCGGAGTGCTGGTGCCGTCCGCCGAGGACCGCGCGGCCGACGCCGCGCGGGAGGTGGCCGGGAAGGCCGGCGAGCGGCTCGACGGCCAGCGCCCGCGCACGGCGGAGGAGGTCGGGCGCTCCGCCTCCTCCCTCGACGGGGTGGAGGTCCTGCGGGTGACCGGCACCTCGACGCACGACGGGGACGGCATCGGCGTGGTCGTCCGCACGTCCGGCTCGGCATCCGAGGGGTGGCTCGCCCCGGAGGAGGTCACCGTGCGGCGCTGTTTCGCCCTGCGGGTGTCGCCCCGCACGGAATGGGGTGCGGAACCCGACGGCGTGGACTGTCCGGACGGCCCTCCGCTCGCCTTCGCCCCGCCGCCCGAACCGCCCCGGCTGCCGTACGAGGAGTTCCGCGCGGAGCTCCCCCGGGTGCCGGAGGACGGCCGGGCGGACGAGGCCGGGGTGCGGCGTGCGCTCGCCTCCCTGGACCTCGATCCGGCGATCCGCACCGAGGTGAAGGCGGACGGCGGCCGGGTCGGCGTCCTGCTGTCGGTGGAGGGCAACGGCTTCGACGCGCAGGACTGCCTCCTCGCCCGCGTGGCCCCCGGTTCCACCGAGGTGTGGGCGCCGCCGCGGATCCAGCGGATGCCCGGCGAGGGCGGCTGCACCGTCGGCTTCGCCCTGGACCCGCTGCCGCCACCGCACTGAGCGGGGCCGCCGGGCCGGCCGCCGCCGCGGCCCGGCGGCGGGAAGGCGGGGCCGGGCGGTCCGCCCGTGCGGCGGCCCGCGGTCAGCCGCCCAGCACCCGCACCGGCTCTCCCGCGAGCCATGCCTCGATGTCCTCCACCGCCTCCCGGTAGTACGTGCGGTAGTTGGCGCGGGAGACGTATCCGAGGTGCGGGGTGGCCAGCAGGCGGGGCGCGGTGCGCATCGGGTGGCCGGCGGGCAGCGGCTCGGTGTCGAAGACGTCGGCGGCGGCGCCCGCGATCCGGCCCTCCCGCAGGGCGGCCAGCAGGGCGTCCTGGTCGACCAGGCCGGCCCGTGAGGTGTTGACCAGGTAGGCGTCCGGCTTCATCAGGGCCAGTTCCGCCGCGCCGACGATGCCCCGGGTGGTGTCCGACAGCACCAGGTGGAGCGTGACGAAGTCGGACGTCGAGAAGAGGTCTCCCTTGGACGGCGCGAGGCCGACGCCCGCCGCCGCGGCCCGCTCCGCCGTGAGGCGCGGGCTCCAGGCGACGACGTCCATGCCGAACGCCTGCCCCACCGCCGCGACCCGGGTGCCGAGCTTGCCGAGGCCGACGACGCCCAGCCGCCGCCCGTGCAGGTCGGCGCCGACCGTGGACTGCCAGGGGCCGCCGGTGCGCAGCGCCTCGTTCTCGGTGACGACTCCCCGGGCCAGCCCCAGCAGCAGCGCCCAGGTCAGCTCGACCGGCGGGTGGGGGAGGCTGCCGGTGCCGCACACCGTCACGCCGTTGCGCGCGGCGGCGGCGTGGTCGATCACGGAGTTGCGCATCCCGGAGGCGATCAGCAGGCGCAGCCGGGGCAGCCGGTCCAGCAGCGGGGCCGGGAAGGCCACCCGTTCCCGCAGGGTGACCACGATGTCGAAGTCCGCCAGCGCGGCGGCGAGTTCGTCCTGCGAGCCGTGGTGCGCGCGGAACGGCACCGCCTCGACCCGGTCCGCCAGCCGCCCCCAGTCGGCGGCTTCGAGGGCCGCGTCCTGGTAGTCGTCGAGCACCGCACACCGCAACCGCATACCGCCGCCCTCACCGTTCTCCCGGGGACCGTCGTCCCCCCGTGCCGTACGAACCGCCGCTCCGCCGGGGCCGTCATCCGTGGGGGAACCACGGCCGCAGCACCGCCGTCCCTTCCTCGCGTCCGATCCGCATGGCGAAGCCGAACCGGTCCACCTCCAGGCACAGTTCCACGTCGTCGGGGTGGGCGCCGCGGCGCCGCCCGGCGCGCAGGTCGCCCGCGGCCGGGGAGGTCCTGGCGCGGTGCAGGTAGGCGCCGGGGTCGACCCGGTCGCCCGCCAGGAGCCGCTCCAGGTACTCGGCGCAGGCCAGGTCCTCGGCGGCACGGCCGTCCTCGCCCGTGACCACGAAGGTCACCGCGTCGGCGCCGGCGGCCGCCAGGGCCCGGACCGTCGCGCCGGCCACGGCGAAACCGGCGCACAGCGCCAGCTCCGCCTCGACGACCGCCAGCGCCCCGACCGTCCCCGCCGTGGTCTTCTGCACCACCGTGCGGCCCGTCAGGTCGGTCTCCCGGACCAGGCCCGGGGAGTTGACCAGGTCGAACCCGCGGGCGGGCGCCCCGTCCTTCAGCGCGAGCCAACCCGGATGCCCGGCCTTGAGCGACAGCGCCTCGTCCGCGTCGGCGGCGAGGACGATCCTGTCCGCCCCGCGGTCGAAGACCCACGCGGCGGTGGTGAACGCCCGCATCACGTCGATCACGACGGCCACCTTCCCGGTGCCGTCCACCCCGGGGATCCCGACCACGCGCGTGTCCATGCCGGGATGCTCCCAGCACGGTACGGCGGTCCACAAGTCGCGCCGCCGGCACGGCGGTTCGCCCGCGACCGCGCGTCCGGAGGGCCTCCGCCCCCCGCCCGTCCGCGGCACGACCGGCCCGGTGGCCCGGCCGCCGCCCCTCACACCGGCCCCCCTCCCCCGCTGAGGGCAGCGTTCCCCGCGGGAAACGGGAGGGATGCGGTCGGGAAACACCCGCGCCGCACGCTTGCGGGTATGACGTCCCAACAGCGTGTGGTGGTGATCGGGGCCGGTCCGGCGGGGGTGCGCCTCGCCCGCCGGCTCGGCGAGCTGGGCGTGCCGGCGGTGCTGGTCGGCGAGGAGGAGCACCGGCCGTACAACAGGGTGCTGCTCGCCGAGGTGCTGGCCGGGCGGTACGCGCCCGAGGTGATCGAGCTGCCCGCCCCGGCCGGCCTGGTGCGGGCCCGGGTGGTCAAGATCGACCGGGACGCGCGGCGCCTGTACTGCGACGACGGCCAGGAGCTGGAGTACGGCACCCTCGTGCTGGCCACCGGCTCCAATCCGGTGCTGCCGCCGCTGCGCGGCCTGTTCGCCGTCGGCGACCACCGGCTGCCGCGCGGGGTGCACGCGTTCCGCACCATGGACGACTGCCTGGAGCTGTCGGCTGCGGTCCGCCCCGGCACCCGCGCGGTGGTGGTGGGCGGCGGGCTGCTCGGCGTGTCGGCGGCCCGTGCGCTGGCCGGGCGCGGCGCGCAGGTGGTGCTGGCGCAGCAGTCGGAACGGCTGATGGAGCGGCAGCTCGACCCGGCCGCCTCGGCGCTGGTGCGCCGGCACCTGGAGGGCCTGGGCGTCGAGGTCCACACCGAGCTCCGGGTGCGCGACGTCCGGGTGGTGGAGGGCGCGGTCCGGTCGGTGGAGATGGCCGACGGCTACGCCCTGGACGCCGACGTGGTCGTGCTGGCCTGCGGGGTCCGCCCCCGCACCGGCCTCGCGCAGGCCGCCGGGCTGGAGGTCCGCAAGGGCGTCGTCGTCGACGACGAACTGCGCACCGGCGACCCGCACGTCCGGGCCCTCGGCGACTGCGCCGAGCACGACGGGCAGGTCTACGGCCTGGCCGCGCCCGCCCTGGAACAGGCGGAGGTCCTCGCCCGGTCCCTCGCCGGCGACCGCACCGCCCGCTACACCGGCACCCGCGCCCTCACCCGGCTGACGCTCTTCTCCGACCGCCCGTTCGACCTGGCCGCCTTCGGCGAGCCCACCCCGCTTCCGGGGGACGACGTGGTCCAGCTCGCCGACGCCACCCGCGGCACCTACCGCAAGGTCGTGGTCCGCGAGGACCGGCTGGTCGGCGGCGTCCTGGTCGGCGAACTGGGAACCGTCGGCGCGCTGGCCCGCGCCTGGGAGGGCGCCGAGCCGCTGCCCTCCGCCGGGTCCCCCCTGCTCCACCTGCTCCACCTGCTCACCAACGACGGAGGCTCCTGATGCCCACGACCACCACGGACACCTCTGCGGCCTCTTCCGCCGCCGCTGCCACCGCGACGATCGTGCTCGTCGGCCACGGCATGGTCGGCCAGCGCTTCCTCGAGGCGCTGGCCGAGCGCGGGCTGACCGCCACGCACCGCGTGGTCGTGCTCTGCGAGGAGCCCCGCCCGGCCTACGACCGGGTGCACCTGACCTCCTACTTCTCCGGCACCACCCCTGACGAACTGTCGATGACGGACCTGGAGTTCATCGAGGAGCACGGCATCGAGCTGCGCCTCGGCGACCCGGCGGAGAGCATCGACCGCGCGGCGCGGACGGTCACCGCCCGCTCGGGGCTGACCGTCCCCTACGACACCCTGGTGCTGGCCACCGGCTCCTACCCGTTCGTCCCGCCGGTGCCCGGCAAGGACGCGGACGGCTGCTTCGTCTACCGGACCATCGAGGACCTGCTGGCCATCGAGGAGTGGGCGAAGGCGCGGGCCACCACCGGCGCGGTGGTCGGCGGCGGCCTGCTCGGGCTGGAGGCGGCGGGCGCCCTCAAGGGCCTCGGACTGGACGCCCACATCGTGGAGTTCGCGCCCCGGCTGATGCCGGTGCAGGTCGACGACGGCGGTGGCGCGGCCCTGCTGCGCACCATCGAGGAGATGGGCCTGACCGTGCACACCGGCACCGGCACCCAGGAGGTGCTGACCGGCGAGGACGGCGCGGTCACCGGGATGAAGCTGTCCGACGGCTCCGAACTCGCCGTCGACATGGTGGTGTTCTCCGCCGGCGTCCGCCCCCGCGACCAGCTGGCCCGCGACTGCGGCCTGGAGGTCGGCGAGCGCGGCGGCATCGCGGTCGACGCGAGCTGCCGCACCGTCTCCGACGACCGCGTCTTCGCGATCGGGGAGTGCGCGCTGGCCGTCGACGGCCGCGTCTACGGCCTGGTCGCCCCCGGCTACGAGATGGCGCAGACCGCGGCCGCCGCCATCGCCTCCGAGGCCGCCGAGTTCACCGGCGCGGACCTGTCCACCAAGCTGAAGCTGCTCGGCGTGGACGTGGCCTCCTTCGGCGACGCGCACGGCACCGCCGACGGCTGCCTGGACGTCGTCTACTCCGACTCCCGGGCCGGCCTCTACAAGAAGCTGGTCATCGGCCGCGACGGCACCCTGCTGGGCGGCATCCTGGTCGGCGACGCCGAGGCGTACGGCACGCTGCGCGCCCTCACCGGCTCGGTCCCGCCCGTCTCGCCGGAGAGCCTGGTGCTGCCCGCGGGCGCGGCGGGCGGCGGCGCGCAGCTCGGGCCGTCCGCGCTGCCGGACGAGGCGATCGTCTGCTCCTGCCACAACGTCACCAAGGGCGCGATCCGCGGCGCGGTCACCGACCACCGGTGCGTGACGGTGCCGGAGGTGAAGAAGTGCACCAAGGCCGGCACCGGCTGCGGGTCCTGCGTGAAGGTGCTGGGCCAGCTGGTCGAGGCCGAGCTGGAGGCGAGCGGCGTCGAGGTCGACAAGGGCCTGTGCGGCTGCTTCGGCCAGACCCGCGAGGAGCTGTACGAGATCGTCCTCGCGCTGCGGGTCACCTCCTACCGCGAACTGCTGGACCGCCACGGCCGCGACGGCGCCCGGGGCGGCGACGGCTGCGAGATCTGCAAGCCGGCGGTCGCCAACATGCTGGCCACCCTCGCCCCGGCCATCGGCGCGGACACCCACGTCCTGGACGGCGAGCAGTCGGCCCTCCAGGACACCAACGACCACTTCCTCGCCAACCTGCAGAAGAACGGCTCCTACTCGGTGGTCCCGCGCATCCCCGGCGGCGAGATCGCCCCGGAGAAGCTGATCGTGATCGGCGAGATCGCCCGCGACTTCGGTCTCTACACCAAGATCACCGGCGGTCAGCGGATCGACATGTTCGGCGCCCGCGTCGAGCAGCTGCCGCGCATCTGGGCACGGCTGGTGGACGCCGGCTTCGAGTCGGGCCACGCCTACGGCAAGTCGCTGCGCACGGTGAAGTCGTGCGTCGGCTCCACCTGGTGCCGGTACGGCGTGCAGGACTCGGTGCGGATGGCCATCGACCTGGAGCTGCGCTACCGCGGCCTGCGCTCGCCGCACAAGCTGAAGTCCGCGGTCTCCGGCTGCGCGCGGGAGTGCGCGGAGGCCCAGTCCAAGGACTTCGGCGTGATCGCCACCGCCAACGGCTGGAACCTGTACGTCGGCGGCAACGGCGGCGCCACCCCGCGCCACGCCGACCTGCTGGCGCAGGACCTCTCCGACGCGGAGCTGGTCCGCCTGATCGACCGGTTCCTGATGTTCTACATCCGCACCGCCGACCGCCTGGAGCGCACCTCGGTGTGGCTGGACCGCATCCCCGGCGGCCTGGACCACGTCCGCGACGTGGTCGTCCACGACTCGCTCGGCATCTGCGACGACCTGGAGCGGCTAATGGCCGCGCACGTGGCCCACTACCGCGACGAGTGGGCGGCGGTGCTGGAGGACCCGGAGAAGCTGGAGCGCTTCGTCTCCTTCGTCAACGCTCCCGAGACCCCTGACCCGATGGTGGCGTTCGTTCCTGAGCGCGGCCAGATCAAGCCGGACCTGCCGCTGCTGCAGATCGGCATCCGAGAGATGGAAGGGACCGCATCCCGATGACGATGACGACCACCGCCGTTGCCACCACCACCGCCGTCGCCACCACCGCCGTCGCCGCCTCCGCCCCGCTCCGCACGGTCGTCCAGCTGAGGGCCGGCGAGGACTGGCTGACCGTCTGCGACCTGGACCGCCTGGTCCCCGGCCGCGGCGTCGCCGCCCTCCTGCCCGACGGCCGCCAGGCCGCCGTCTTCCTCGACCGCGCGGGCCGCCTCCACGCCGTCGACAACCGCGACCCCTTCACCGGCGCCGCGGTCCTCTCCCGCGGTCTCCTCGGCAGTGACGGCGGCCGCCCCTTCGTCGCCTCCCCGCTGCTGAAGCAGCGGTTCGACCTCGCGTCGGGGCGGTGCCTGGACGACGAGACGGCCCGGGTGGCGACGTTCGAGGTCCGCGCCGCCTGACCGCCCACCGCCGGACGAGGCGGGCGCGTGCCCCGGGAACGGCCGCGCGCCCGCCTTCCGGCGGTGCCGGGTGCCGTGAGGCGCCCGCCCCCACGGCGGCGGGATGTGCCGGCCGCCGGCGCCGTGGGGGCCGGCGGCCCTTCCGTCCGAAAACCGGGCGCCGCGGCGCGGCCGCCCC
>NZ_LWCC02000005.1:3281426-3319311 GCF_001642695.1 Streptomyces chilikensis | reverse complement strand
CGGTGCGCCGATGCCGGCGATCAAGGAGTTCCAGGTCACCTTCGACTGCGCGGAGCCCGAGCGCCTCGCCCGGTTCTGGTGCGAGGTGCTGGGGTACGTCGTCCCGCCGCCCCCGAAGGGGTTCGCGACGTGGGAGGACTTCAAGCGGTCACAGCCCCCCGAGCAGCGGGACGCGTGGTTCGCCTGCGTCGACCCCGAGGGCGTGGGCCCGCGGCTGTACTTCCAGCGCGTCCCCGAGGGCAAGGCCGTCAAGAACCGGGTGCACCTCGACGTGCGGGTCGCCACCGGACTCGTGGGCGAGGAGCGCCTCGCCGCGCTCGAGGCCGAATGCGCCCGGCTGGTCCCGCTCGGCGCGGTCCACGTGCGGACGCTGTACGACGGCAACGACGCGTGCATCCCGATGCTCGACATCGAGGGCAACGAGTTCTGCCTCGACTGAGCGCTCCCGGGCCGGGCACCGGCGTTCCGGTCCGGGGGCGGACGTTCCCTCCGTCATCCGGCCTCCGAGGTGGTTCCGCGGCGTGGTCCGAGGCCGCCGTCGCTCCTGGTCCTCACGCCAGGTCGGTCCGGTACCGGTACGAGATCGGCGTGAGGTCGGGCTGCTCCATCACCCACGGTGACGTGCAGTGCAGCACGCCGCCCTCCGCCGTCACCTCCGCGCCGGACCGGTCGAGCCGTATGGAGTGGACGACCACCAGCGCGTTGTGCGGGGCGAACGCGCGCTGGGCCTCCACCTCGGCCCGGGTCAGGACGACCGCCTGCCCCAGCGAGGTCGTGCCCTTCACCTCGACGTGCAGTTCCTCGTCCCCCCTGGTGAGGTGCAGGTCGTAGGGCCTCCTCGCGCCGACGTCCTCCACCGTCCAGCCCTGTGCCGCGAAGTGCTCCGTCGCCATGGCGACGCTGTGCGCCTCGATCACCCGCCGCTCCACCGCCGAGAGCAGGAAGCCCTGCCCGCTCCGGGTGGCCGACGCCGGCCTCGTGCCGACGGCGCCGCGCCCGGCGGCCCGGTCGGCCGACACCTCGGCGTCCAGCACCTCGGGGACGGGATCGCCGGGTATGTAGGTCGCCTCGCTCTCGGCCGCGTACACGCGGCGCAGCAACCCGGTCATGAACAGCAGGTCGTCCACGAAGGCGTCCGTCCCGGGGAGGGCGTCGCGCCGGTACCCGAGCGCCACCACGACGCCGAGTTCGTACGACCGTCCCAGCTTGCCCCCGGCGAGGTCGATGCGCCGCAGCATCCCCGCCCGGTCCTCGGCGGCCTCGATGACGTGCGGGTGGGCCCAGTTCACCCTGGCGGTCAGCTCCTCGGAGCTCCGCGAGCGCAACTCCGTGCCGGTCCAGTAGGTCGTCCCCTGCATCAGGGCCAGGTAGACGCGCGCGCCGTCCCCGCTGAACAGCAGGACGACGTACCAGCCGTTCATGGCGCTCGGCGACCGCTCCGGGTCGCACACCCGCACCCACGGCACGCGGCTCTTGCGGCCCGCGCCGTCGGCGCCCTCGATCCTCACCCGCTCGACCGGTACGCCCAGCGTTCCTGCCATCGCTTCCCGATGCGGCGCGAGGGCCCTGGGTATCTCCTCCCGCACGATCACGCCGCGGCGTTCCATCTCAGGAGTGGCCCGCCAGGTGTACCGGAGTTGCAGATCCATCACCCGGGCCAGAGCATCGTTCATCCGCGCAGTCTTCCCCAGGCCGTTCAATCGGTCCACGCGGATCGTCACCGACGGCCCAGGTCGGCCGACCGGCGGAGACACGACCGGCCCTCTCGCTGTCGTGTCCGAGGTCGGTCTCGCCCTGGCTCGACGCGTCGGAGGACTCCTGCCTCAACCGGTACCTCGTGATCTCGTCCGTCGTGGCCCCGGCCTCGTCGGTGGCGAGGCCGAGTTCGGCCCACACCGTCTTGCGGGGTACCGGGCCCACGACGACTCCCCAGCGGTCCGCGAGGACTTCGACCAAGTACAGGCCGCGACCGGACTCGGCGTCGTGGCCGGGCAGCCCGACCGTCGGGCCCGGCAGTTCGTCACTGCGCGTGTCGGTGACCTCGATGCGCACGGTGGTGGGTGAGAGGCGGACCGAGATCAGGAAGTCGCGCCCCCGGACCCTGCCGTGGGTGGCGGCGTTCCCCGTGAGCTCGCCGATGACGTGGGCGGCCGGGTCCAGCGTTTCGGCCGGTACTCCGCAGGTGGCGAGCCATGCGGTGGCCCGTCGCCGGGCCTCGCGCGCACCGCGGGGAGTGCAGGGGAGGACGGCGTCGAAGCGCGGTGCGGTGTCACGGAGTCGGGTGGTTTTCTGCCTCATGGCGGTCATCGTGGCGGTCGCCGCCTACCGTTCGCGGTGACAACAGCGGTACGTACGGTGACTGTCCGGACCCTGTCCGGCGCTGTCGGCTCCGGTCGGCGCGGGCCGTACCGGCACGGTGAGGGGTGCGGCATGCGGGTGAACGGCGCGACGGTCCGGTCGGCGGCCGTCCGGACCGGTGAGGCGGACGATCCGGGCTGGGAGGTCGACCCGGAGGACGAGTGGGGCCTGGCCGTGATCGCCACCGTGGGAAGGCAGTTGAGGCTGCGGCGCGAGGCGGTGGGGCTGCGTGCCGGGGAGTTCGGCGTGGCCGTCGGGTACGGCGAGGACATGGTCTACAAGCTGGAGGGCGGCAAGCGGATCCCCCGCCCGGAGTTCCTGGACAAGGCGGACGAGGTGCTGGGCGCAGGCGGGCTGCTCTCCGCGATGAAGGAGGACGTGGCGAAGGTCAGGTACCCGAAGCAGGTGCGGGACCTGGCGAAGCTGGAGGCTCGAGCCGTGGAGATGGGGACCTACGAGTGCCTCAGCGTTCCCGGCCTGCTGCAGACGCCCGCGCACGCCCGCGCGCTGTTCGAGGTGTGGCAGCCGCCCTACTCACCGGACGACGTGGACCGCATGGTCGCCGCCCGGATGGCGCGGCAGGCGGTCTTCGAGCGGACGCCCGCACCGTCGCTGAGCTTCGTCCTGGAGGAAGCGGCTCTACGGCGTCAGGTGGGTGACGCGGCGGTCATGCGCGGCCAGCTGGAACATCTGCTGCGGGCAAGCAGGTTGAGCTACGTGACGCTGCAGGCCATGCCGCTGGCCAGTGGACCTCACCCCGGCCTGGCGGGCCGCATCGAGTTGCTGAAGTTCGAGGACGGTACGGCACTGGGCCGCTCCGACGGCGCCTTCAACGGCAGGCCGGCATCCGACCCGAAACAGGTGCGCATCCTGGAGTTGCGGTACGGCACGATTCGGGCGGAGGCACTCCCGCCCGGGGAGTCCCGGGCTCTCATCGAGCGACTTCTGGAGGAGACGTGAACGGCGCGGAGGGCAACCCGAAGCTGCGGTGGTTCAGGAGCAGTTACAGCAGCGGCCCTGACGGCAACTCCTGCGTCGAGGCCGCCGTCGAGCCCGGCACGGTCCACGTCCGGGACTCCAAGCAGTCCGACGGCCCGCGCCTGAGCCTCTCCGCGGCGGCGTGGACGGCGTTCGTCGTCCACCAGGGCCGGCGCCGGAAGGGCGACTGAGCCGACTCGGCGCCGCGTCGGTTCGACCGCCACCGGTCGGGCGGTCACGAGCAGTGCGGCCACGCGAGGCCGCCGTCTCCTTCAGTCGGCTGTGCCGGGAGCGGCGGCCCATTCGGTGGGCTGACCGGTGATCTTGGCGATCATGTCGTAGTCGCCGTCGTAGTGCAGCACCACCGCACCGTGCCGTTCGGCCACGGCGGCGATCAGCAGGTCGGCCATGGAGAAGGCGCGATGGTTGCCCTGGGCGATCGCCGCGCCTTGAACCTCGAGCGCGCGGTCCCAGACTTCGTCATGAGTGCTGAGCCGGTCGAATCCGCGTAGCCACGTGCGCAGTCGGGTCGCTTCCGCGGCGTCGCGTGCCGAGTAGAGGACCTCCATCTCCACCGCCCCGCAGACGGCGAGCAGGCCCCGCTCGTGCAGAGGTCTGAGGGTCGCGCGTACAGCGGGCCTGCCGTACCTGGCCAGTGCCGACTTGTCGATCAGGAAACGCGAGGTCATGCGGCACCCCGCTCCGCGTCTCCCACCGGCCCGCCGTCGGCGCCGCGGCTGTCGTGGCTGAGGTCGACGTCACCCCGGTCGAGGGCGTCGAAGAACTCCTGCCGTAGCCGGTACTTCACGGCTTCTTCCATCGCCGCGCGCACTGCCGCGGCCTTGGTCTTCGTCCCGTAGAGGCGCATGGCCTCCGTGACGATGTCGTCGTCCAGATCGATCACAGTACGAGCCATACCGAAAACGATACCGTTCTAACCAGCGATTCCGATATCACTTCACCCGGACGGGGACAGGATCATCGTTTGAGCCCCTCGTACCGCACGCCCGTCAGCCGCTCGGACTCCGCCCACAGGCGGGCCGACGCGCGGTCGTCGAGGGTCCAGGGGGCGCGCCAGGACGGGGCGGGGGCGCCGCGCCACATCAGGAAGGAGGGGCCGGTGAAGGAGTCGGGGCGGACGCCGGGGGCGGTGGCGGCGTAGAGGGTGGGCAGGGCGCCCGCCTCCGCGGTCTGGGCGACGGCGCGGTCGGCGAGCCGCATCAGCCGCCGGAGGGTGTGCCGGCCCTCCATGGCGGGGCCCGCGGTGGTCAGGTTGGTGGCGGAGTAGCCGGGGTGGGCGGAGGCGGCGACCACGTCGGAGCCGGCGGCGGCCAGGCGGCGGGCCAGCTCGTGGGTGAAGAGCAGGTTGGCGGTCTTGGAGCGGCCGTAGGCGGTCCAACGGCGGTAACCCTGCTCGCTGTTGAGGTCGTGGATGTCGATGTTGCCCAGCACGTGGGCGAAGCTGGAGACGGTGATCACACGGGCGCCGGGGGTGGCCAGGACGCGGGGCAGCAGCAGGCCGGTGAGGGCGAAGTGGCCGAGGTGGTTGACGCCGAACTGCGTCTCGAACCCGTCGGCGGTGGTGCGGTGCGGCAGCGCCATCACGCCGGCGTTGTTGACCAGCAGGTCGAGCCGGTCGTGCGGGAAGGCGTCCGCGAAGGCGCGTACCGAGGCGAGGTCCGCCAGGTCCAGGCGGGCGACGTCGACACGCGCGGCGGGGACCCCGGCCTCGATCCCGGCGGCCGCCTCGCGCCCCCTGGCCACGTCCCGGCAGGCCAGCACCACCTCCGCGCCGCGGCGCGCCAGTTCCAGGGCGGTGACCAGCCCCAGCCCGCCGTTGGCTCCGGTGACGACGGCGACGCGGCCGGTCTGGTCGGGGATCTGCGACGCGGTCCAGCGGGTCATCGTCGGGCGCCTCTCGTTAGTCGGTTCTCACGTCCGCCGGTTCTTACGTCCGCCGGTTCTTACGTCCGCCGGTTCCGGTGGCCCCACCGTAGACCCGGGCCGGCCGGACGGCGGGGGCGGCCGTCACCGGGACACCCGTCACCCGGCATACATGAAGCGTTCACGACAGGTTGAGCGGGAGGTCCGGCAGGCGCTCCTACGCTCCCCTGCGGCACGAGGCAGAACCACCGGCCGCCGTCCGGCGGCCGGGCCGTGGGCACACCTCATCCCTGGAGTGAACGTGGAACGTCGCAACCTCCTGCGCGCCGCCGTCCTCGGCGGCTCGGCCGCCGTCTTCGGCGGGACCCTGTGGCGCGGCGCGGCCCATGCCGCCCCCGCGCAGCCCGGTACCGGCCCCTACGGGGCGCTCGGCACCGCCGACGCGAACGGCATCAGGCTGCCCTCCGGCTTCACCAGCAGGGTGATCGCCCGCTCGCGGCAGAAGGTCGCCGGCACGAACTACACCTGGCACGACGCGCCCGACGGCGGCGCCTGCTACGCGGACGGCAGCGGGTGGATCTACGTCTCCAACTCGGAGATCAGCTCCACGGGCGGCGCGGGCGCGGTGAGGTTCGACTCCTCGGGCGCCATCACGGGCGCGTACCGCATCCTCTCCAACACCAACGTCAACTGCGCGGGCGGCAAGACCCCGTGGAACACGTGGCTGTCCTGCGAGGAGGTGGACCGGGGCTACGTGTACGAGACCGACCCGTGGGGGGTGAAGGCCGCGGTCCGGCGGGACGCGATGGGGCGCTTCAAGCACGAGGCCGCGGCCTGCGACCCGGTCCGCCAGGTGATCTACCTGACCGAGGACGTCACCGACGGCGCGTTCTACCGCTTCCGGCCCACGACCTGGGGCGACCTCTCCTCCGGCACGCTGGAGGTCATGGTCGGGTCCTCGGCCACCAGCGGGTCCGTGACCTGGGCGCGGGTTCCCGACCCGACAGGGGCCACCGCCACCCGCTACCAGGTGTCCGGCACCAAGCGCTTCAACGGCGGCGAGGGCTGCTACTACGCGGACGGCACGTGCTGGTTCACCACCAAGGGCGACAACCGGGTCTGGGCCTACGACGCGGCCGCGCAGACCATCTCCCTGGCGTACGACGACTCGCTGGTCACCAGCGGAACGGCGCCGCTCACCGGCGTGGACAACGTCACCGGCACGTCCTCCGGCGACCTGTACGTCGCGGAGGACGGCGGCAACATGGAGATCTGCGTGATCACCCCGTCCGGCGTGGTCGCCCCGTTCCTGCGGATCGGCGGCCAGTCCGGCTCGGAGATCACCGGGCCCGCCTTCTCCCCCGACGGCCGCCGCCTCTACTTCTCCAGCCAGCGCGGCACGACCGGCAGCTCCTCCGGCGGCATCACCTACGAGGTCACGGGCCCCTTCCGCGCCTGACCCCTCACCACCGGCGCGCCCCGCCGGCTCCCGCCCACGCGCGGCGGGCGAGCCGGAGGGGCGCGTCCCGGCACCGGCTCCCGCGCCCCGGGGGCGGGCGCGGCGGGCGCGGCCCGTGAAGGAAAGGGGAAGAGGCGGCACCCCCGCACAGGGTGCCGCCTCCCGTGGTGCTCCGGGGCCGTCGTCGCCGGCCGGATGAGGGTCACGGAACGCGACCGGCTCCGGCCCCGGGGCGGAACCCGGCCGGGCGGGGGCACATCCCCGCGCCGGCCGGAAGCTGGTGACCCCGCGTCAGCGGAAGTCGCTGCCCTCCGACTCCGTCGCCGCGCGGCCCGCCTCCAGCCGCGCCACCGGGATCCGGAACGGCGAGCAGGAGACGTAGTCGAGGCCGACCTCGTGGAAGAAGTGGACGGAGTCCGGGTCGCCGCCGTGCTCGCCGCAGACGCCGAGCTTGATGCCGGGCCGGGTGGCCCGCCCGCGCTCCGCGCCCATGCGCACCAGCTCGCCCACGCCGTCCCGGTCGATGGTCTCGAACGGGCTGACGCCGAAGATGCCCTTCTCCAGGTACTGGGAGAAGAAGGAGGCCTCGACGTCGTCGCGGCTGAAGCCCCAGGTGGTCTGGGTCAGGTCGTTGGTGCCGAAGGAGAAGAACTCCGCGGCCTCGGCGATCTGGCCGGCGGTCACCGCGGCGCGCGGCAGCTCGATCATGGTGCCGATGGCGATGTCGAGTTCGGCGCCGGAGGCCTGCTGGACCTCGCGGATGACCTGCTCGGCCTCCTCGCGGACGATCTCCAGCTCCTGGACGGTGCCGACCAGCGGGATCATGATCTCCGCGTGCGGGTCGCCGCCGGCCGCCCGGCGCTCGGCCGCGGCCTCGGCGATGGCGCGGACCTGCATGATGAACAGGCCGGGGATGACCAGGCCGAGGCGGACGCCGCGCAGGCCGAGCATCGGGTTCTGCTCGTGCAGGCGCTGCACGCAGTGCAGCAGGCGCTGCGACTCGGAGACGTCCTCGCCCCTGGCCTCGGCGACGGCGGCCTTCACCGACAGCTCGGTGAGGTCGGGCAGGAACTCGTGGAGCGGCGGGTCGATCAGGCGGACGGTGACGGGCAGGCCGTCCATCGCCTCGAAGAGCTCGACGAAGTCGCCCTTCTGCAGCGGGAGGAGCTGTTCGAGGGCCTCCTCCTGCTCCTGCTTGTTCTCGGCGAGGATCAGCCGCTCGACCAGCTCGCGGCGGTCGCCGAGGAACATGTGCTCGGTGCGGCACAGGCCGATGCCCTGGGCGCCGAAGCGGCGGGCGCGGGCGGCGTCCTCGGCGTTGTCGGCGTTGGCGCGGACCTTGAGGCGGCGCTCGCCGTCGGCGAAGGTCATGACCCGGTGGACGGCCTTGACCAGTTCGTCGGCGTCCTCGGCGGCCGGGTCGGCCTTGCCCTCGAAGTACTCGACGACCGGCGACGGCACGACGGGTACCTCGCCGAGGTAGACCTTGCCGGTAGAGCCGTCGATGGAGATCACGTCGCCCTCGGCGACCACGCCGCCGCCGGGGACGGTCATCCGGCGGGCCTTGACGTCGACCTCGAGCTCCTCGGCGCCGCAGACGCAGGTCTTGCCCATGCCGCGGGCGACGACGGCGGCGTGCGAGGTCTTGCCGCCGCGGGAGGTCAGGATGCCCTCGGCGGCGATCATGCCGTCGAGGTCGTCGGGGTTGGTCTCGCGGCGGACGAGGATGACCTTCTCGCCGCGGGCGGCCCACTCGACGGCGGCCTTCGAGGAGAAGACGGCCCTGCCGACGGCGGCGCCCGGGGAGGCGGCGATGCCCTTGCCGGCCTGCTCCGCCTTCGCGTCGGTGTCGAAGCGGGGGAACATCAGCTGGGCGAGCTGGGCGCCGGTGACCCGCTGGAGCGCCTCGGCCTCGTCGATCAGGCCCTGGTCGACGAGCTGGGTGGCGATGCGGAAGGCGGCGCCGGCGGTGCGCTTGCCGACGCGGGTCTGCAGCATCCACAGCTTGCCGCGCTCGATGGTGAACTCGATGTCGCAGAGGTCCTTGTAGTGGTTCTCCAGCGTCTCCATGATCTCCATGAGCTGGTCGTACGACGTCTTGTCGATCGACTCGAGCTCGCAGAGCGCCACGGTGTTGCGGATGCCGGCGACGACGTCCTCGCCCTGCGCGTTCTGCAGGTAGTCGCCGTAGACGCCCTGGTGGCCGGAGGCGGGGTCGCGGGTGAAGGCGACACCGGTGCCGGAGTCGTCGCCCAGGTTGCCGAAGACCATGGAGCAGACGTTGACCGCGGTGCCGAGGTCGCCGGGGATGCGCTCCTGACGGCGGTAGAGCTTGGCGCGGTCGGTGTTCCAGGAGTCGAAGACCGCCTTGATGGCGAGGTCCATCTGCTCGCGCGGGTCCTGCGGGAAGTCGCGGCCGGCCTCGGTCCGGACGATCTCCTTGAAGCGGGCGACGAGCTGCCTCAGGTCGTCCGCGTCGAGGTCGGTGTCGACGGTGGCGCCCTTGGCCTCCTTGGCCTCGTCGAGGGCCTCCTCGAAGAGGTCGCCCTCCACGCCGAGGACCGTCTTGCCGAACATCTGGATGAGGCGGCGGTAGGAGTCCCAGGCGAACCGCTCGTTGCCGGCCTGCTGGGCGAGGCCCTCGACGGAGGCGTCGGAGAGGCCGATGTTGAGGACCGTGTCCATCATGCCCGGCATGGAGAACTTGGCGCCGGAGCGGACCGAGACCAGGAGAGGGTTGTCGGCCTGGCCGAGCTTCTTGCCCATGCGGCGCTCGAGCGTGTCGAGGTGCGCACTCACCTCGTCACGCAGTGCCACGGGCTCCCGGCCGCTCTCCAGGTAGACCTTGCAGGCCTCGGTGGTGATGGTGAAGCCCGGAGGCACCGGAAGACCGAGATTGGTCATCTCCGCGAGGTTCGCGCCTTTTCCACCGAGGAGGTCCTTGAGGTCCTTGTTCCCCTCGGTGAAGTCGTAGACGAACTTCACCTTCTCAACGCTTGCACCGGACTGGTGGGCCTCGCTGCGGTCTTTGTTTACCAACACGGTTCTCGACTCCTCGAGGACGCGATGACTGCCCTGACGGCGAGGAACATACCCAGATCCAGGGGTTATGGGTACGTCCGCCTTCGAACCGCATGCGCGTGACGGGGGTCGGACCGATGATCGCCAAGTCAAGACTTGGCAAGCTTTGGGCGTCCGATGTGTTCAAGACTTGAAGGAACACGCCCGAAGAGAGCGGGGTGGTCGCTCATGTGAGCAGGGTTGTAGCTCGTCTGAATTTGAGCGATGAACGATCATCGGATGGCACCGAGTGCCACGGCTTGATGAAGTGCAGTCAAGACGAAGACGCTCATCTGAGCGGATGGCCTATCAGGGGTGGCGAGAATCACGCCCCGCGGAGTGCCGGATTTCACCATGCGGACGCCTCGCGCGCGGCCGTCCGGCCTGCACACTTGGGGGACGCCCCGCCGTCCGCGCGTCCGCGCCCGGCGGCTCGGTACGCCGTCGGCCCGGTCCGGTGCGAACAGTTCCGGCCAGATCTCGGACGATCTTCCGCCCCTCCCGGGACGGCCGTGAGGGCACGGTCACCGCGCGCAGTGCGCCGCGTTTCACAGCCCGCCCGCACGGGACGCGTCGTCGCAGGTCAGACCCTTTGCCGGCAGCGGCGGGGAACCGCGCGGCCGAGCGGGTGAACACGCCGACCCTTGTCTTTTGCGAAATGCCGATTACATGATGGTTTCGCGTGCTTAATAGACGTACTTCCCGGCAGACCTGACGGAATGTGTGGCCCCCGTCACGTCTGCCCTTCGATGTCATCCCGTGGGAGAGAAGTCCGGTGGACAGCCCAGCAGACCGTGCCGACGTCGGTCACACCCGGCGGACGGAGACCGCGGAACCACCCGCGGAGCCTGCGGATACGGCCCACCCACCGGCCTCCTCCGTCCCCGGCCGCGCGTCCGCCGCGGTGGCCGGAACCACCGGGGCCGCCGAGGCCCTCACGGACGCGACACTCCCCTTCGACCCGTCCTCGCTCGCGGGTTCCCTGCACGCCCGGGCCCGCCTGGTGCTGGAGGACAACTGGCAGGGCGCCTCGACGGTGCCCTCGCGCTCGCTCTACCCGCACCAGTGGTCGTGGGACTCGGCGTTCGTCGCGATCGGCCTGCGCCACCTCTCCCCGCTGCGCGCGCAGACCGAGCTGCGGACGCTCTTCTCCGCGCAGTGGGACGACGGGCGGATCCCGCACATCGTCTTCAACCCCGCGGTGCCGCACGACGCCTACTTCCCCAGCCCCGACTTCTGGCGTTCGACCACGGCCGGCCGTCCCTCCGGCGCCCCGCCGGCCGTCCAGACCTCGGGCATCGTCCAGCCGCCGGTGCACGCGCTGGCCGTGTGGCTGACCCACCGCGCGGATCCGGGCCTGTCCCGGACGAACGGCTTCCTGCGCCGCGCCTACCCGAAGCTGGTGTCCTGGCACAACTACCTGCTGCGCCACCGTGACCTGGGCGCCGGCGGCCTGGTCAGCGTGGTCCACCCCTGGGAGCAGGGCATGGACAACAGCCCCTGCTGGGACCCGCCGCTCTCCCGGGTGACGCCGGCCCCCGCGGGCTCCTTCACCCGCGCGGACCTGGCGCACGGCGCCCCCGAGGACCGGCCCACCGACCTGGACTACGGCCGCTACGTCAAGCTGGCCATGGACTACCGGGACCGCGGCTACGTCGACGGCGGCGGCGAGTTCGCCGTGGAGGACCCGGCGTTCAACGCGCTGCTGATCGCCTCCGAGCACGCCCTGGGCCTGATCGAGACCGAACTCGGCATCCGCTCCGCCGCCCGTCACGCCCGCGCCGCGCGGCTCACCCGCGCCCTGGTCGACCGGCTGTGGGACGAGCGGCACGGGGCCTTCCTCTGCCGCGACGTCCTCACCGGCGAGCTGATCGAGGAGCACGGGGTGGCGAGCCTGATCCCCCTGATCCTGCCGGCGCTGGACGAGGGGACGGCCCGCGCGCTGGTCGGGACGCTGTGCGGGCCCCGGTTCGGCCTCGGTTCCTCCACCCGGCTGGTGCCCAGCTACGACCTGACCGGCGCCTGCTTCGACCCGCACCGGTACTGGCGCGGCCCGGCCTGGTTCAACGTCGGCTGGCTGATGGAGCACGGCCTGCGGCTGCACGGCCACGGCGAACTCGCCGCCGCGCTGCGCGAGGCGCTGCTGACGACGGCGGGGTCCTCCGACTTCGCCGAGTACGTCGACCCGTACACCGGCGAGGCGTGCGGCGCCCGGGAGTTCTCCTGGACGGCCGCGCTCACCCTGGACCTCCTGCACCGCTCCGAGGAGGCGTTCGACGACGTCGCGCGCTCCCTCCGCGCGGCGGCGGAGGACTCCGTCCCGCACTGACGGCTCCGCCCCGCGCCCGGCCGAGGGGGAGTTCGCGACGCGTCGCGAACTCCCCCTCGCGCGTGCGGTGTTCACCGCGCTCCGCGGCCGGGAACCCGAACCGTCCGCCCTCTTGACGAACCCGCCGGCGCCTGGCTTGGATGGCGTGCGCACGCCACTGGGAGCGCTCCCAGTCTCCCTCGCACCTCTCACCCGTCCCCCACACGATTGCGAGAGTCCGACCCGTGCGTTCCACTCCGAAGGCAAGACGCCTCCTCGCCGCCGCGGCCGCGGCCGCCGCCCTCGCCGGCCTGTGCGTCACCCCGGCGTCCGCGCGGCCCGCGCCGGAGGCGTCCGGCCCCGCGCGCGCCTCGTCCGCCGCCGAGCCCTCCGGGCCCGCGCTCGCCCCGGGCACCAGGTTCTACATCGAAGGGGACAGCAAGGCCTTCGCGCAGGCCCTCGCCGACCGCAGGGCGAACGACCCGGCGAACGCGAAGCTGATGGACGCGATGGCCTCGTACCCGGTGGCCGAGTGGTTCACCGGCAGCGCCACCCCCGAGCAGACCACCGCCGCGATGTCCCTGCTCCAGGCCAAGGCGGCGCCCCAGAACCGGGTGCCGGTCGCCGTGGCCTACAACGTGCCGGGCCGCGACTGCTCGCAGTACTCCTCCGGCGGCGCGTCCAACAGCGCGGAGTACGCCACCTGGGTCGACGCCCTGGCCAAGGGCATCGGCGACCGGAAGACCGTGGTCATCCTCGAGCCCGACGGCCTCGCCCTCTCCCCCACGTTCTGCGGCGGCACCGCCGAGCAGCAGGCCGACCGGCTCGAGGAGATCAACGACGCGGTGGACCGGCTGCGGCAGCAGCCCGGCGCGGTCGTCTACCTGGACGCGGGCCACAGCTCCTGGCACGCCGTCGGCGAGATGGCCCAGCTGCTCCTGGACGGCGGGATATCCCGGGCGCGGGGCTTCTTCCTCAACGTCTCCAACTACCGGACCGACAGCGAGCTGACCCGCTACGGCACCCAGGTCGCCCAGTGCGTCTGGTACCTCGACAACGTCGAGGGCTCCCAGCCGGACGACTGCCCCAACCAGTGGTGGCCGGCCGCCGACGCGGACGCCTGGTACGCCGATCACGTGCCGGCCGGCGCCCGGCTGCCGCACTTCGTGATCGACAGCAGCCGCAACGGCAAGGGCCCGTGGACCCCGACCGTGTCCTACCCGGACCCGCAGGAGTGGTGCAACCCGCCCGGCCGCGGCCTCGGCACGCGCCCCACCAGCGAGACCGGCGTCCCGCTGCTCGACGCGTTCCTGTGGATCAAGGTCCCCGGCGAGTCCGACGGCAGCTGCACCCGCGGCACGGCGGGCCCGACCGACCCCGAGTACGGGATCGTCGACCCGGCCGCAGGCGCCTGGTGGCCCGACCAGGCGCACTCCCTGGCCGCCAACGCCACCCCCCGCCTCACCTTCAACACCAACTGGTAGGCGGCGCGGGACGACGGCGGGGCGTCCGGTCCGCGGACCGGGCGCCCCGCCGTCGTCGGTGGCGGCTCCGGTCAGCCGCCCGAGGTCTCCAGCTCCGCGTCGGCGCCCACGCCGGCGCAGTCGTAGGGGTCGTCGAGCCAGCCGTCCGGCAGGGCCACCCGGTTGTTGCCGGAGGTGCGGCCGCGCGGGCCGTCGGCGCCGGCGGGCCAGGACTGGTCGAGGTCCAGCTCGTCCAGGCCGGCGCGCAGCTCGTCCAGGCCCGAGGTGATCGCGAGGCGCTTGCGCATCTCGGAGCCGACCGCGAACCCCTTGAGGTACCAGGCGACGTGCTTGCGGAAGTCGATGACGCCGCGTGCCTCGTCGCCGATCCACTCGCCGAGCAGCGTGGCGTGCCGGACCATCGCGTCGGCGACCTCGCGCAGGGTCGGGGCGACCCGGTCCTCGCGGCCCTCGAAGGCGGCGACCAGGTCGGCGAAGAGCCACGGGCGGCCCAGGCAGCCGCGGCCGACGACCACGCCGTCGCAGCCGGTCTCGCGGACCATCCGCAGCGCGTCCTCGGCGCACCAGATGTCGCCGTTGCCCAGGACCGGGATCTCCGGGACGTGCTCCTTGAGCCGGGCGATCGCCTCCCAGTCGGCGGTGCCGCCGTAGTGCTGGGCGGTGGTGCGGCCGTGCAGCGCGATGGCGGTGACGCCCTCCTCGACGGCGATCCGGCCGGCGTCGAGGTAGGTGAGGTGGCCGTCGTCGATGCCCTTGCGCATCTTCATGGTGACCGGCAGGTGCCCGGCCTCCCGCACCGCCTCGCGCAGGATGGACCGCAGCAGGTTCCGCTTGTACGGCAGCGCCGAGCCGCCGCCCTTGCGGGTGACCTTGGGCACCGGGCAGCCGAAGTTCAGGTCGATGTGATCGGCGAGGTCCTCGTCGACGATCATGCGGACCGCCTTGCCGACGGTGACCGGGTCCACGCCGTACAGCTGGATCGACCGCGGCTTCTCGGCCGCGTCGAAGTGGATCAGCTGCATGGTCTTCTCGTTGCGCTCGACCAGCGCCCGGGTGGTGATCATCTCGCTGACGAACAGGCCCTTGCCGCCGCTGAACTCCCGGCACAGGGTCCGGAAGGGCGCGTTGGTGATGCCGGCCATGGGGGCGAGCACCACGGGCGGCTGGACGGTGTGGGGACCGATCTGCAAGGGCTGCGAGGGGGTCATCACGGGCGTGGACATTCCCCCATTCTCCCCCACCGCGCGGGAAACCCCGCACCGTGGTCCGGCGGCCCCGCGGCCGGGGGGAGCGCGGGCCCGGGGCCGGACGGCCCCGGGAAGCCGGTGCGGGAGCGGTGCGGCTCCCGCCGGACCGTTCCCGCGCCGGGCGGGAGCCGTGGAGGAGGTAGCTTTTCCACCGGTAGGAAGAACGGGGAGGGGACTGCTGTGACCGGCAGGGTTCAGGGCACGGGTGCGGACGCCGTGTCGCGCGTCGTCGAGGAGTGGCGCCGCGAGCGGCCGGATCTCGACCCGTCGCCCATCGAGGTGCTGGGGCGGCTGCACCGCTCGTTCCAGCTGTACCAGACGCGGACCAGCAGGCCGGTCGCCGCGGCGGGACTCTCCCTGGCCGGCTTCGACGTCCTCGCCGCGCTGCGGCGCTCCGGCGAGCCGTACCGCCTGACCGCCGGCGAGCTGGCCGCCACCGGCCTGGTCTCCTCGGCCGGGGTCACGCTCCGGCTGGACCGGCTGGAGGGCGAGGGCCTGATCGTCCGTGAACGCGACGCCAGGGACCGCCGCGTCGTCCACTGCCGCCTCACCCCGGCGGGCCTGCGGCTGATCGACCGGCTCTTCGCCGAGCACCTCGACAACGAGCGCCGCATGCTCGCGGCGCTCGAGCCGAAGGAGCGCACCCAGCTCGCGGCCCTGCTGGAGAAACTGGAACGGTCCCTGGCGGACGCCCCGGGGCGGTGAGCGGCCCGGCCTCGGGCCTCCCCTCGTGGTGAGGGCGGCCCCGCGCCGCGGGCCGACGGCCGTCCGCGCGGCGGGACGCGTCCCGTGGCCCCGCCCGGAGCGGCGGACCCACGGGACGTCCGGGTCAGACGGCGCGGAACGCGCCCGCCTTGACTCCCGCGACGAAGGCGGTGAAGGAGGCGGCGGGGAGGGCCAGGACCGGACCGGCCGGGTTCTTGGAGTCCCGGACCGGAACGACGCCGCGGGAGGGGACGAGGTTCACGGCGACCTCGACGCACTGGCCGCCGTTGTTGCTGTAGGAGGACGTGACCCAACGAGGGGATGCGGTCGTCACGGGATGCCCTTTCGTAGCTGGCTGATCAAGGCGACGGACTCCGCCTGGGACAGCGCTTCGGCCTGTAGCTGATGGTAGGCCGTCAGCACGGGCAGCACAGACCTGCTTTCCCGTTCCAGATGGCCCCGCTGGGCGGACTCCGCGTAGGACATGAGCGCTCTGTCCGGAAGCGTGAGGATCGTGATCGGCAGGTCGAACGGCCTGCGGTGCCCCATGGTGAACTCCGCGACCTGGAGCACCGTGTTGGGCAGTTCCGCGAAGGCCAGCAGGTGATCGAACTGCGCGGCCATGACCGCCGGGTCGCCGATGGGCCGCCGGATACAGCTCTCGTCCAGCACCACGAACACCAACGGCCGGTTCCTCCGGCCGAGGGCGCCCTGCCGCTCGGCGACGAGGCTCACCCGCTCGTCCGCCTGCTCGGGACTGATGGCTCCCCGGCCGACCGCGCTGCGGGCCAGCACCGCCGCGTACTCCCGCGTCTGCAACAGCCCGGGGATCACGCCCACTTCGTACAGCCGGATCTCCACGGCCCGGCCCTCGTAGGCGACGAACTCGGGGAACCCCTCCAGCAGGCTGCCGTGCCGGAGTTCGCGCGAGAGCCGCTCGAACGTCTCGGCGCCGTCCGTGATGCCGAAGGCCCGGTCGGCACTGCGCGAAAAGCGCAAGGTTGGAAACTTCCGGCCGGTTTCCACGGAGGAGATGTGCGTGCTGGAGTACTCCATCCGGGCCGCCAGATCCTCCTGCTTCCAACCGCGCGCTTCACGCACCGTCCGCAGACGTGCGCCGAAGGCCGCGGCGGGCGAGCTCTCGGGATTCAGCTCCTTACGGTTCATGCGCGCGCACCAACCTTCCGTCCCCTTCCGCGAAGTTGAGAGGGGGCCGACTCTAGGCCACGCTGGGCCGTCCTGGTAGTCGCTCCGTCACGGAGAGGAGTTGCCGTGGTCGCCGGCCAACACCCCCCACACCTGCGGGAACGCCACGAAGGCGTCGCTCCGCCCGCCCTCCCGGACCACCGTCGCATCAGCCCCACGAGTGAGTGCGGCGCACCGCCCGTCGACCTGGTGCTCCCCCGCGAGGGGCGGTCCGTCGCGCTCGCCCGCCGGTTCGCCGTGGACCGCGTTCGGGAGCGGATCCCGGACCCCCCGGACGAACTGCTCGACGCGGTCCGCCTGGTCACCTCCGAACTGGCCACGAACGGCGTCAAGTACGGCGCGCGCGACGACGACCTGATCGGCGTCACCGTGCGCGTCGCCCCGGACCGGGTGCGCGTCGAGGTCCACGACCCCAACCGCCGGCGGCCCCGCCCGCGCGGCGCGGCGGACCGGCAGCGGCGCAACCACGGCAACGGCCTGCACATCGTCGCCGCGCTCACCGGCGGCCGCTGGGGCGTGGGACCGAGGCCGCTCGGCAAGTACGTGTGGGCCGAGATCCCGCGCGAGCGGTGACGCCGGGCGGCGGGCGAAGGCGGGAACTCACGGCGCGAGGGGCCGTGCGAGGCGCGGACGCGGGAAGGACCTCGGTATGACGAACTCATCCGTGCAGATCAAGGCCGTCATCGTCGACGCGCTCGACCCGGAGCGGCTCGCCGGGTTCTGGGCCGGGGTGCTCGGCAGGCAGGTGGCGGGCCGGACGGGCCCGTACGTGTGGCTGGAGCGGGAGGGCGACCTCGTCGTGGGCTTCCAGCAGACCGGCGAGCCGCGGCACGCGGGCAAGAACCGCGTGCACCTCGACGTCTCCTGCCCCGACCCGGTCGCCGAGCAGCGCCGGATCGAAGGACTGGGCGGGCGCAGGCTGCACACCTACGACGACGGCGGCTTCCTCGTGATGGCGGACCCCGAGGGCAACGAGTTCTGCGTCGTCCCGGACGGCCCCGACGGCTCGGCCGGCCTCGACGGCGACGGACGCGCGCACTACCTCGACCGGCCGGCCGACGGGAACGGCCACCGCTGACGGCACGCCGGCGCTACCGTGGCCGGATGCCCGGTCGACAGGGAAGGACGCGGCGCCGGCTCCTCGTGGCCGGCGCGGTGCTCGCCGTCGCCGCGGCCGTCGCCACGGAGGCGCTGAACCACGACCCGGGCACGCCTCCCGCGGACCGGCGCGGGACCGCCGAGCGGGTGGGACCGGTTCCGGGCCCGTCACCGTCCTGCTCCCGGCCGCGCGAGCCGGCGGCGGACGCCGTCGCGTCCGCCCGGCCCGGTGACGGCGAGTTCCGGGCCGTGCCCGCGGACTCCGTGTGCTCCGGGCCGGGGCCCCGCCGGAACGAGGAGGGCGGATGACCGGCACCGCCTGACGCGGAGGCCGGATCCGCGACCCCGCACGCCCCGCGCGGGCAATCACGACCGGGCCCCGGCCACTCCCCCGGTGAGGGGTGGCCGGGGCCCGGTGCGTGCGAGGGGAAGCGGTCAGCAGCCGATCAGGCGCGAGGCGAGGTAGCCCTCGATCTGGTCGAGGGAGACCCGCTCCTGCTTCATGGTGTCGCGCTCGCGCACGGTCACCGCGTTGTCGTCCAGCGTGTCGAAGTCGACGGTGACGCAGAACGGCGTGCCGATCTCGTCCTGGCGGCGGTAGCGGCGGCCGATGGCGCCCGCGTCGTCGAACTCGATGTTCCAGTGCTGGCGGAGCGCCTGGGCGAGGCCCTTCGCCTTGGGCGAGAGCTCGGGGTTGCGGGAGAGCGGGAGCACGGCGACCTTGACCGGCGCGATGCGCGGGTCGAGGCGCAGCACGGTGCGCTTCTCCATCTTGCCCTTGGCGTTGGGCGCCTCGTCCTCGACGTACGCGTCGAGGAGGAAGGCCAGCATGGTGCGGCCGACACCGGCCGCGGGCTCGATGACGTACGGGGTGAAGCGCTCGCCGGCCTCCTGGTCGAAGAAGGCCAGGTCCTGGCCGGAGGCCTTGGAGTGCGCGGTGAGGTCGTAGTCGGTGCGGTTGGCGACGCCCTCGAGCTCGCCCCACTCGCTGCCGCCGAACTGGAAGCGGTACTCGATGTCGGCGGTGCGCTTGGAGTAGTGGGAGAGCTTCTCCTGCGGGTGCTCGTACCAGCGCATGTTCTCCTCACGGAGACCCAGGCCGGTGTACCAGTTCCAGCGCTGCTCCATCCAGTACTCCTGCCACTTCTCGTCCTCGCCCGGCTTGACGAAGAACTCCATCTCCATCTGCTCGAACTCGCGGGTCCGGAAGATGAAGTTGCCGGGCGTGATCTCGTTGCGGAAGGACTTGCCCATCTGGGCGATGCCGAACGGCGGCTTGCGGCGCGCGGCGGCCTGCACCAGGGCGTAGTTGGTGAAGATGCCCTGGGCGGTCTCGGGGCGCAGGTAGGCGACCGAGCCGCTGTCCTGGGTCGGGCCGAGGTGGGTGGAGAGCAGGCCGGAGAACTGCTTGGGCTCGGTGAACTGGCCCTTGACGCCGCAGTTGGGGCAGTTGATGTCGGCCAGGCCGTTCTCGGGGGCGCGGCCCTTCTTCTCCTCGTAGGCCTCCTCCAGGTGGTCGGCGCGGTAGCGCTTGTGGCAGGAGGTGCACTCGGTGAGCGGGTCCGAGAAGGTGGCGACGTGACCGGAGGCGACCCAGACCTCGGGGGCGAGGATCACGGAGGAGTCGATACCGACGACGTCCTCACGGGAGGTCACCATGTAGCGCCACCACTGGCGCTTGATGTTCTCCTTGAGCTCGACACCCAGGTGGCCGTAGTCCCAGGCGGCACGCTGACCGCCGTAGATCTCACTGCAGGGGAATACGAAGCCACGGCGCTTGCTCAGGCTGACGATGGTGTCGATCTTGTCGGCGGCCACGGTGCTCTCTTCATTACGACGACGGGCGGCGAGCGGCCGGCCGGCGACTGCCGCACCGGGCCCCTCGGAGCATTGCTTCACAGCGAATGCCTCAGGTTACCGGCGGGGACTGCCCCCCGATCAAATCGGTCCCGTCGGCGGGACGCGGGAAGCTGTGCGACACACCCCATCCGGCCCCTTCGCGTAGCTTTGACCTCCGTTGTTGACAACGGTTTCCATATTAGTTGAAAATGAGAGTCATGAACGTCCGACGCCTGATATCGACCGCCGCCGCCACCACCGCCACGGTGCTGGGCGCCACCGCCCTCACCGCCTGCTCCGGCGGCGCCACGGCCTCCCCCAAGAACACCGAGAAGTTCGATGTCGTCGCGTCGTTCTACCCGATGGCCTTCCTCGCCGAGCAGATCGGCGGGAAGAACGTCAGCGTCACCACCCTGGTCGAGCCCGGCCAGGAGCCGCACGACCTGGAGATCACCGCCCGGCAGACCGCCGCGCTCGCCGAGACGGACGCGATCCTCTACCTCAAGGGCCTCCAGCCCGCCGTCGACGAGGCCGTCACCCAGACCGAGGGCCCCGAGAAGATAGACGCCGCCACCCTCACCGAGCTCGAGGAGCACGGCGCCGAGGTCGACGGCGGGGAGCACGCCGACGAGCACGGGGGCGAGCACGCCGACGAGCACGAGGGCCACGACCACGGCCACTCCCACGCGGCCGGCGCCCAGGACCCCCACATCTGGCTGGACCCGGACAAGTACGCCGAGGTCGCCGAGGGCGTCTCCAAGGCCTTCCAGAAGGCCGACCCGGACCACGCCGCCGACTACCGGGCCAACACCGAGGACCTGGTGAACCGCCTCGACGCGCTGGACAAGAAGTTCGAGGACGGCCTGAAGGACCGGAAGACCGACGTCTTCCTCACCAACCACTCCGCCTTCGGATACCTCGCCGAGGCCTACGGCCTGATCGAGGAGTCCATCACGGGCCTCGACCCCGAGTCCGAGCCCAGCGGCGCCCGGGTCAAGGAGCTCCAGCACATCGCGGAGGAGGACGGCGTCACCACCGTCTTCTACGAGACCCTGGTCAGCGACAGCACCGCGAAGACCCTCGCCGAGGACACCGGGCTGCGGACCGACGTGCTCGACCCGCTGGAGGGCGTCACCGACAAGTCGCGCGGCGACGACTACTTCCAGGTCATGGAGTCCAACCTCGCGGCGCTGCGGAAGGCACTGGGAGCCAAGTGAGCCGGCCGGATCCCCATCCTCAGGAGGGCGCCGTGGACGAGCCCGTCATATCCCTGCGCACGGTACGCGCCGAGCTGGGCGCGAAGCCCGTCCTGCGGGGCATCGACCTGACCGTGCGGCGCGGCGAGGTCGTCGCCCTGCTCGGCGCCAACGGCTCCGGCAAGTCGACCACGGTCCGCGCGGTCATCGGCCAGGTGCCGGTCGTCTCCGGCGAGATCGACCTGTTCGGCGTCCCCCGCCGCCGCTTCCGCGGGTGGTCGCGCATCGGGTACGTCCCGCAGCGCACCACCGCCGCGGGCGGGGTGCCGGCCACCGTCACCGAGGTGGTCGCCTCCGGGCGGCTGTCCCGGGCCCGCTTCGGCCTGCTCCGCAGGGCCGACCACGAGGCGGTGCGGCACGCCCTGGAGCTGGTCGGCCTCGCCGACCGCGCCAAGGACCCGGTGGACGCCCTCTCCGGCGGCCAGCACCAGCGGGTGCTGATCGCCCGCGCGCTCGCCTCCGAGCCCGAACTGCTGATCATGGACGAGCCGATGGCGGGCGTCGACCTGGCCAGCCAGCAGGTCCTCGCGGACACCCTGCGCGAGCAGGTCGCCCGCGGCGTCACCGTGCTGCTGGTGCTGCACGAGCTGGGCCCGCTGGAGCCGCTGATCGACCGCGCGGTGGTGCTGCGCGACGGCTGCGTGCTGCACGACGGTCCGCCGCCGAAGGCCCTGGGCCAGCACGCGCTGCCCGGCCACGACCACGTCCACCCGCACGACGACGCGGACGCCGACCACCTCCGTACGGGACTGCTGAGCTGATGGACCTCCTGAACTACGCCTTCATGCAGCGGGCGCTGCTCGCGGCCGTCCTGGTCGGCCTGACCGCACCCGCCGTCGGCATCTACCTGGTGCAGCGCCGCCAGGCCCTGATGGGCGACGGCATCGGCCACGTCGCCATGACCGGCGTCGGCCTCGGCTTCCTGCTGAACTCCTCGCCGGTCTGGGTGGCCACCGCCGTCGCCGTCGCCGGCTCGGTGCTGATGGAGCTGATCCGCTGGTACGGCAAGGCGCGCGGCGACATCGCGCTGGCCATGCTCTTCTACGGCGGCATGGCCGGTGGTGTGCTGCTCACCGCGCTCGCCCCCGGCGGCACCAACGCCGGCCTGACCACCTACCTGTTCGGCTCGCTCTCCACCGTCAGCTCCTCCGACGTCGTCGCGATCTGCGTGCTCGCCGCGCTGGTGCTGCTGGTCACCGTGGGGCTGCGCCGCCAGCTCTTCGCCGTCAGCCAGGACGAGGAGTTCGCGCGGGTCACCGGGCTGCCGGTGCGGGCGCTGAACCTGCTGGTCGCGGTCACCGCGGCGGTCACCGTCACGGTCGCCATGCGGGTCGTCGGCCTGCTGCTGGTGTCCGCGCTGATGGTGGTGCCGGTCGCCGCCGCGCAGCAGCTGGCGCGGAGCTTCGCCGCGACCTTCGCGACCGCGGTGGCGCTGGGCGTCGCCGCCACGCTGGGCGGCACCACCGTCTCGTACTACAACGACGTGCCGCCGGGCGCGACCATCGTGCTGCTGACCATCGGCGGGTTCGTGCTGCTGACGGCGCTGGCCACACCGCTGGCCAGACGCCGTGCGGCGGCCGGCGCGCGGCGGGCGCGGGCCGCCCGCGCGCCGGGGCCGGAGGACGAGGCCGAGTACGACCTCACCACGGCCGAAGGTCCCGCCGGACGGCGGGGAACCTGACCGCGCACCGCCGGGCTGGCACAATGGCCCGGCGACCCACGAATGTGAGGAGGCAACGGTGACGTCGACCGCCGGATCGCCCGTACGGGGCCGTTCCACCCGACAGCGCGCCGCCGTGGCGCAGGCCCTGGACGAGGTCAACGGATTCCGCAGTGCCCAGGAACTCCACGACATGCTCCGTCACCGGGGCGACTCCGTGGGTCTCACCACCGTCTACCGGACGCTGCAGTCCCTCGCCGACGCGGGCGAGGTGGACGTGCTCCGCACGTCCGAAGGCGAGTCGGTGTACCGGCGCTGCGCGAGCGAGGAGCACCACCACCACCTGGTGTGCCGCGGGTGCGGCAAGGCGGTGGAGGTCGAGGGGCCGGCCGTGGAGCGGTGGGCCGACGCGATCGCCGCGGAGCACGGCTTCGTGGACGTCGACCACACCGTCGAGATCTTCGGCACCTGCGCCGCCTGCGCGACCTCCTGACCGCCCCCCGCCCCGCGGGCGCCGCCCGGCCCCCCTCGCGGGCGGTGCCGTGCGCACGTGACCGCACAGCGGCGTGCGCAAGCCCGGGGCCGGGCGGACAGCGCTGTTCATCCCCCGATCCGCCCCCTTCCCAGGAGGGGCCGAGCTTCCGCGCGGCGAACCGTCACGTGCGCACGTGTCGGCCCGCGCCCGCCCGTGCCGCCCTTGGCGGCACGACTGCCCGCGGGCGGAAGGGCCTGGTCCGCGCGCCGCGCGGCGGTGCGGCTGCGCGCCGCGGGACCCGGCGGGGAGGGCGGAGGCGTCAGGCGCGCGGAAGGCGGCGGTCCAGGAGGGTCCGCAGGCGGTCCACCTCGGCCGGCCCGGCGAGCCCCCGCTTCGCCAGCCACCCCCCGCGCATCCCGCTCCGCTCCGGCCCCCGCAGCACGAACAGCCGGTCGGTCTCGACGTAGCTGCCGAACGCCTCCCACGCCATGCGCGTGTCCATGGCCGCGGTGACGGTCCGCATGCCGTCCTCGTCGACCGTGACCCGGCACGGAACGAGGAGGCTGCCCATCGCCTTGATCTGCTGCCGCGCCGACAGCCGGGGCAGGAAGGGCAGCAGCACCGCCTCGGCCAGGAGCACCGCGCCGAGGACGAGGAGGGACCCGGACCGCCCGCCCGCACCCGCGGCGATCACCGCCGCCCCCAGGAGCCCCAGGACCACCCAGGTCACCGGCCTGCAGACGAGGCCGGTCAGACCACGCCGCTTCCGCGAGAGGACGCGGACCGTCTCCCGGAGGTCCTCCGCGGTGCTCTCGTACTCGAGCACCACGGTCTCCGGCACCACGTCCTGGCTCACGGCGGCCCCTCCCGCGTCGGGTCGTTCAAGGAGCCGTGATCCTCACGGCGGCGATCACGCCTCCGCCGGGCGCCCCTTCATCGCGGACTCCATCGCGAGCAGCTGCTCGTTGGGCACCGCCCCGCCGAACCGCCGGTCCCGCTGCGCGTACTCCAGGCAGGCCCGCCACAGGTCGCGGCGGTCGAAGTCCGGCCACAGCACGTCCTGGAACACCATCTCCGCGTAGGCGGACTGCCACAGCAGGTAGTTGGAGGTCCGCTGCTCGCCGCTGGGGCGCAGGAAGAGGTCAACGTCCGGCATGTCCGGGTAGTAGAGGTACTTCGCGAAGGTCTTCTCGCTGACCTTGGACGGGTCCAGCCGCCCGGCCTTCACGTCCTCCGCCAGTGCCTGCGCGGCGTCGGCGATCTCCGCGCGGCCGCCGTAGTTCATGCAGAAGTACAGCGTCAGCCGGTCGTTGTCCTTGGTCTGCTCCTGGGCGACCTGGAGTTCCTTGGCGACGGACGTCCACAGCTTCGGCATGCGGCCGACCCACCGCACCCGGATGCCCAGCGCGTCCAGCTCGTCCCGGCTCTTGCGGATGAAGTCCCGGTTGAAGTTCATCAGGAAGCGCACCTCCTCGGGCGACCGCTTCCAGTTCTCGGTGGAGAAGGCGTACAGCGAGACCGCGCCCACGCCCGCCTCGATGGCCCCCTGGAGCACGTCGAGCACCCGCTCGGCGCCCACCTTGTGGCCCTCGGTGCGCGGCAGCCCGCGCTCCTTGGCCCAGCGCCCGTTGCCGTCCATGACGATCGCCACGTGTCCCGGCACCAGCTCGGACGGCAGCTGCGGCGCACGCGCCCCCGACGGGTGCGGCTCCGGCGCCTTGTACTCGCGGCGCTGCCGCCCCAGGAATCCGCGTACAGCCATGTCTCGTAGCTCCTCGTCCTCGTCGTCCGACCGGTTGGGCGTCCTACTGTTCCACGAACCTGAGCGACCTCAGACCGCGCTCCAGGTGCCAGTGCAGGTAGGCGGCGACCAGCCCGCTGCCCTCGCGGACGTGCCGGGGCTCGGCGGCGTCCGCGGTCTCCCAGTCTCCCGTGAGCAGCGCGCCCAGCAGCGTCAGGGCGGGGGCGGAGGGCACCACGCTGCCCGGCATCCGGCAGTCCACGCAGACCGAGCCGCCGCCGGCCACGGAGAAGAACCGGTTCGGTCCGGGCATCCCGCACCGCGCGCAGTCGCCGAAGCTGGGCGCGTAGCCGTTGACGGCCAGGGAGCGCAGCAGGAAGGCGTCGAGGACCAGGTGGGGGGCGTGCTCGCCGCGGGCGAGGGTGCGCAGGGCGCCGACCAGCAGCAGGTACTGCTGCACGGCCTGCTCGCCCTCCTGCTCGGTGAACCGCTCGGCGGTCTCCAGCATGGCGGTGCCGGCGGTGTACCGGTCGTAGTCGGCGACGATCGCCCCGCCGTACGCGGCGATGGTCTCGCTCTGCGTGCACAGCGGCAGGGTGCGGCCGACCAGCTCGCTGCCGCGGGCGAAGAACTGTACGTCGACGTGGGAGAACGGCTCCAGCCGCGCCCCGAACTTCGACTTGGTGCGCCGTACCCCGCGGGCGACCGCGCGCACCCGGCCGTGGCCGCGGGTCAGCAGCGTGATGATCCGGTCCGCCTCGCCGAGCTTCTGGGTGCGCAGGACGACGCCGTCGTCCCGGAAGAGACTCATGGCCCCATTCTCCCGCACCCGCCGCACGGGCCCCGCGGGGCCCGTGCGGCGGTCACACGTCGACCATCCAGGCGCCGTCCTCCTCGTCGTCGACCCGGGTCTCCAGGTCCCGCAGGTTCATCCCGGCCTCCCACAGTTCGCGGAACCGCCGCAGCCGCTGCTCGACGTGGTCGGGGCGGGCGATCAGCCGGGTCTTGACGTTGACGTCGCGCAGGTCCTGCTCGATCTCGAAGGAGACGCCCTCGTCGTAGAGGATGAAGTCGCTGGTCGTGCCCCGCTGGAGGTGCGGCGGGAGTTCCTGCATCACCGCGGCGCGCAGCTCGATGCCGAGCAGTTCCTGTTCCTCGCAGAGCCGCAGCAGCTTGTCGTCGAGCATCTCCGCGGACTCCAGCAGGAACAGCCGCTGCACGACGACGCCCCGCTCGATGGCCTCCCGCTGGGCCTGGAGGTACCGGGAGGCGGGCTCGCTGTTCCAGAACTCGCGGTCCACCGAGGTGCTGGTGGCGAAGATGGACCGCTCGGTGGAGTGGGTGAGGGAGAGCATCCAGTCGTGGTTCTCTCCCGCGCACTCGGCGGTGAGGTTGTTGAGGTCGGCCATGTGCCGCACCACCCGCTCCAGCTCGGCGCGGGCGAAGGTCTGCAGGATGTCCGGCCCGGTGGTGAGCACCTCGGCGATGGCGCGCCGGGACTGCTCGGGGATGGAGTCGGGGGTGGCCCGCTCGACGCGGTAGGCGACGGCCTCCACGGGGCCCTCGGGCGGCGCGGGCGCCGCGGCGCGCTTCTCCGCCGCTCCCCGCAGGTCGGCGGCGTGCCGTTCCAGGCTCTCCCGGACGGCGGTGACGGTGCCGTCCAGCGCCACCCGGGTCTCGCGGCTCTCCCGGGCCTGCTCCGCGAGCTGCCGCGACAGCCCGGCGAGGTGCTGGACGACCAGGGCGGCGGTGCCGCAGACCACGGCGAGCACGATCTTCAGCAGCGGCCCGTCGTCGACGTCGAGGACCGCGGCGACGGCGAGGACCAGCGCCGCCAGGGCCAGGCCGGTGCCCGCCCGCCGCAGCCGCGGCGGTGTCCGGCCCGCGCGGCCGGCCGGGCGCGCGGTCCCGTCCGGCCGGGGTGACCGTGGTGACTGCGGCGACTGGGGTGACTGGGTGGTGCTCATCTCGCTTCTCCCCCCGTTGGGATGTCCGTGATGTCCGGCTGTTCAGGCTGGGCGGGGCGACGGCGTCTGCTCAGGGAGCCATCACCGCCTCCTGGTGCAGCGCGGGGATGGCGTGGAGGGCGAGCTGGTCGCGGATCCGGCGGACCAGGACCTGCCACTGGCGGGTGAACCCGGGGCGCTCCTCCAGCACGTCCCAGAGGGCGGCGAGCGACGGTTCGAGGCGGGCCCGCGGCATCCACAGGTGCAGCAGGTGGTCGACGGCCGGCCGCAGCGCCCGGACCACGGCGGTGCCGTCGGCGGAGCCCAGCCGGCTGCCGTCGAGGAGGCGCACGACGGTGGTGAGCAGCCAGTCGTGCAGGGCCAGGTCCTCGCAGAGGCCGGCCACCTCGGCCGGATCGGCGCCGGGCGGCACGCGCAGCCTGAGGGTGCGCAGCTCGTCCTCGGCCAGGGTGAGCCGCTCGATGGACGGGCCGCCGGCCCCGGCCTCGGCGGGCAGCGCGGTCCACCGCAGCCGGGTGGGGCGCGACTTGAAGGGCGGGTGCTGGTCGAGCAGCGGGTGGCGCAGCAACTGGGTGAGCAGGCCGTCGGCGATCAGCCCGACGTCGAGTTCGCCGCGCCGCGCCCCGGCCAGCACGCCCTCGGCGACGGCCTCGCGGGGCAGCCGTCCGAACGGTTCGAGCGTCCCGGGCCGGACCAGGTAGTGGCCCCAGGGCCGGCGGTGGTCGGGGCCGCGGGCGGCGAGGCCGAGGCGGGCGGAGGTCTGGAGCACCCGGCCCTCGGTGAGCGTGCCGCGCACGGCGACCGTGCCGACGGCGCGGACCTTGGCGCCGCTGGCGCTGGGCAGCGGGCAGTCGACGCCGGTGAGCGTGTCCGGGGAGCGGGCGTAGAGGTTGGGGCGTTCGCTGACCAGGACCCGCTCGTCGGCGCGCAGCCGCAGCAGCTGGGCCGCCGCGCGGATGTCGAGGGCCTGGTGCGCGGGAAGCAGGCCGGTGCGGACCTCGCCGCAGAGCAGCACGATCCCCTCGTCGTGGTTCTCCCCCGCGCTCATGCCGCCCCCTTCTCTTCCTGCCCGGGCCCCCGTGTCACGTCACTGCCCCGCGTAGAAGACGTAGGAGATCCGGTCGGCCACGGAGTCGGGGACGGCGACGCCCTCCCCCGCGGACCGGCCGGCGACCTGTCCGAGCGCCCCGGGGTCGACCTCGGTCTGGTCGAGGATCACCCGGACCGCGTGCTCCACCGGCACGAACCGGTTGGGCAGCACCGAGCAGGTGCGGTAGGCGGCGAACGGGGCGGCCCGGGACTGGAGCTGGAGCAGCGGCGGCATCTCGTCCCAGTCGTCCGGGAACGGGCCCTCGTGCGGCCGGGGCGTCAGCACCGCCCGGCCCTCGTCGCGCAGCAGACCGAGCCTGGCGAGCTGCCAGACGGCGGCGAGGAAGGGGCAGGACCACAGCTTCCCGCCGCCGGGGCGTTCGCTCCACAGCTCGACGTCGAGGAAGACGGAGTGCTGGCGGGCGGCGGTCTCCCGGGGCGCCTGCCAGGGAATGGCCTTCTTCATGGCCTGCGGGGTGCGGGCGGCGGGGCTGCGTTCGCCGTTGGCGAGCCAGCCGGTCTGGCCGGCGGGCGGACGGGCCCCGTAGGCGCCGGGCGGCGGCGACTCCACCAGCCGTCCGGCGACCGCCTCGGCCACCGGCGCGCCCTCCGCCTCGGCGCAGCCGGACTCGCGGGCCAGGTAGTCCACGGTCAGCCCGGCCCGCTCGGCCTCGGCGAGCAGTATCGGCACCAGTTCGCGGGGGGTGGAGAAGCGGGTGAAGTAGTCGTCGATCAGGAAGCAGGTGGAGATGCGCGGCCGCTTCCCGGTCGCGGCCCGGGTGGCCTCGCGGACCGCCTCGGCCCAGTGGACGACCTGGGCGAAGTGGCGGCGCAGCCGCTCGGGGCCGGCCTCGAAGTCCTCCATGTAGAGGTGGCCGAGCTCGAGGGAGAGGTGGGAGAGCGGCACCGCCTGGGTGCGTGGTTCGGCGGCGGTCTCGCGGAACACGGCTTCCGTCACGGCCGCCCCCAGTGGGTGTCGTCGGTGAGGCGGCGGGCGATCTCCTCCAGCGCCTCGAGGGTCTCCTTGTTGGCGATCTGCTTGGAGAGCACGTCCTCCTCGGTGATCAGCTGCTCGCGCCACTGGAGGATGGGCTCCAGCGGGACGACGCCGAGGACGACGCTGTCGCCGATGCGGTTGTCCGAGGCGAGGCGGCGCAGCGCCTCGTCGCAGGCCTGCATCCAGGCGGCCTGCGCGGGCGTCACCTGGGACCACAGGGGCGACTCGGGGTCGGGCACGGCGGCCCGTACGAAGCGGATGTGGCCGCGCAGCGTGTCCTTGTGGTGGCCGTGTCCGGCGCCGCAGTCGAGGATGCCGTGGTCCTTGTGGACCAGGCCGGCCGCGGCGATGACGTGCTGGCGGGTCCAGCGGTGGAAGACCAGCCAGCGGAAGGGGACATGGCGCATCCGGGGGTGCGCGGTGGCCGCCAGGACCATGTCCATGGCGTAGCTGCGGCCGGCGCTGAGGTCGACCACGATCAGGTCGAACTCGGTGTTCAGCCGCAGCAGCAGGTCGACGCAGCGCTCCAGGGTCTCGTCGTCGGTGGCGAACTCGCCGCCGCTGATGTTGCCGGGGAAGAGCACCAGCCGGCCGGCCTGGTTGGGCCGGTTGCGCAGCACGGGGTGCTCGGTCTGCCGCCACACGTCGATCTTGGCGGGTTCGTTGGTCTCGCCCTCCAGGTAGGAGTGCAGGCCGTTCTCCTGGATGCCGCGGATCGCGCCGGGCACGTCGAAGACGGCGGCGGCGGTGGGCGAGCCGAAGTCGAAGTCCACGTAGGCCACGTGGTCGCCGAGCAGGGCGCGCTGGTAGGCCAGGTTGGCGCTGGTCACCGAGCGGCCGGTGCCTCCCTTGTCGGAGGCGGCGAAGACGAGCACGGCTCAGACCTCCTGGGCGGCGGCGTCCCTGGCCTGGGACAGGGTGTCGAGTTCACGGAGCACGGGCAGGGCCAGCGCGAAGGCGGTGGCGGGTTGCCGCTCGACCAGTTCGCGGGCCCGGTCGAGGCGGGTCTCGATGGAGCGCATGGCCCGGCCGCGGCCGCCGTCGTCGGTCGGGGCGGCCTCGAGCTGCTCCTTGCCGAACAGGTGGGTGGCCTCGCTGAGCAGGTGGCGGGCGAGTTCGGCGAGGTCGGCGCTGCGGATCGGGTCCTGGTGGTAGAGCTGGCGGGCGGCGACCAGGCATTCGGTGACGCGCTCGGTGACCGACCAGGAGAGCCGGGAGGGGATGCCCCCGAGCTCCGGGTAGGCGCCCTTGATGTCGTCCCAGAGGCCGGTGCCCTCGCCGTCCTCGATCCGGCGGGCCCACAGGTGCTCGAAGATCTGCTCGGCGAGCCGCAGCAGCCGGTCCTGGCTGGTGAGGTTGCGGGAGAGCTCGGCGAGCTGGATGGTCCGCTTGAGGAGGTGGGCGGAGAAGTCGGTCATCCGCCACAGCAGCGGCGGCAGGCCGTTCTTGCCCGCCCCGGAGAGCGGCAGGGTGGCGCCGGGGCTGTGCAGGTGGACGTAGGGGTCGTCGAAGGTGAGCCGGCTGGTGACGCGGCCGCGTTCGGCGAGCCGCTCCATGATGGCGACGGTGCGGGTGAGGTCGTCGTCGGTGGCGCGGCGGCGCACCAGGTCGTGCACGAGGATGGCGGCGACGGTGAGGGAGTAGTACTCGGACTCCAGCTGGAGGCCGGTGGTGCGCCAGGGCAGGTCCTCCAGCGGCCAGCGGGCCTCGCCGAAGCGGGCGATGCCGGACCAGTACTGCTGGCTGATCTCCCACCGCAGGCGCAGCGCCTCGGCGAGCTTCTGCTGGTCGGGGTCGAGCAGGCCCAGGGTGAGGGTGCGCTCCGAGAAGAGGTCCTGGATGCCGTCGAGGGCGATGACGGTGAAGTACACGTAGGGCAGGTTGTCGGCGACGCCGGGCGGCTGGCTCACCGGCGGTTCGCCCAGGTCGGTGACCTCGGGGGCGTCCCGGACGATGCTCCAGGCCCAGCCGCACTCGAAGAGCTGGTTGTCGTCCCTCAGCATCTCCTCGACGTCGATGCCGAGGATGAGGCTTTCGCCGATGGTCGCCCGCAGCGCCTTGAACCGGCGGGAGAACTGCTGGATCACCGCGCGGTCGGACTGGCGGCCCTGGCCGATCAGCTGGACCAGCCGCCTGCCCTGGTCGGACTCGGGCTCGAAGACGTTGACGCTGAAGGACCGCAGCAGGCTGACCATGGCGGCGGTCAGCCGGGCGCGGGTGGCCTCCCTCAGGTCCTCCACGGCCTGGCGCACGTCGCTGCGGGCCGTGGTGTCCTCGTAGACCTTGAGGAAGCCCAGGGCGGCGAGGCAGAGCGTGACGGACATGGAGTAGGAGTCCACGACGCCCCACTGCCGCTGCTCCGGGGTGACCTGGTCCTCGGACCTGCGGGGCCGGAAGTAGTGCCCGCCGGCGAAGGTGGGCTCTCCGTCGGGGCCGGTGTGCTTCTGCATGAACTCGCTGAGCACGCCGACGATGTTGGCCGGGATCTCCAGGCGGGTGCCGACCTGCTCCAGCGCGCGCAGGACGTCCCGTTCGGTGGTGTCGGGCTGGTCGAGGCGGAAGGCGGGGATCTCCGTCGCGGGATAGAGCAGGCAGAGCAGCCGCTCGGCGTCCGCGACGGAGCTGACTCCGCCGAGCTCGCCCCAGGTGAACTTGCCCCCGTCCTGGAACGAGTGCCGGCCGATGGCCCGCCAGATGTCCAGCAGGTGCTGGCGCGGTTTGATCTGCATTCCCCGTACCCCTCACAACAGATCAACCGGGCGGAGTCCCGCCCGGCCCGTTCAGTCGGACCTGCGGAAGCCGAGGGTCAGCAGCATGCCCTCGTGGCCGTCGCGCAGGGTGAAGTCCAGCTCGTGGTAGGTGACCTTCTGCGCCAGCGGGTCCAGCGCCCTGGCGACCTCCGGCTGGTCGACCTTGTACGCCGGGAACTCGTAGGCGCCGACCTCGTAGCCCTCGGACTGGAGCATGAAGGCGGCGGCGAACGGCGCGCCCGGCTCGAGGACGCCCAGGAAGCGGTCGACCGCCGCCAGGAACTCCTCGCGGGAGCTGGACATGGACTCCGCGACGAAGAACATCGCGCCGACCCCCCAGCGTTCGGTGGTCCCGCCGAGCTCCAGCAGGTCGCCGGGGCGGGGGTCGGCCGCCTTGCCGAACAGCTCGCGCCGCTCGTCGTGCACCGCCGCGTACTCGGGGTACGCGGCCAGTTCGTCCCAGAAGGCGTCCCAGGCGGTGTCGAACCCGCTCCCCGCCGGGTCCGCCTGCTTGCGCAGGTAGTCGAGGTTCTTGGGCGCCTTCTCCAGCAGGGTGATCCCGGAGCACCAGGGGAGCATGCACAGCGCCGGGTAGAGATTGGCGCCCGCGCCCACGTCGACCCCCTTCACCGGCCCCCGCAGACCTCCGCCGAAATGGTCGACCAAATGCTTGCCGACCAGGCGGACGATCTTCTTGTCGACGTCAAGTGGGGTGGCGTAGTTCCGCTTCACATAATCATCTGGGCAGAACTGGTCCCATGGTGCTTCAGAATTGAGGGCCATTTCTAGAAAATACCAATGCCGGCTGCCCTCCGAACCCCCAACGCCAGGCCAACCTGGCGAACTCGGCCCTCATTCACGCCACCTTGCCCCTCCATCAACAGCCTTGCATGGAACGGGACTTGATGGGCAGTCTTCCCACACCCCCACCGGCTCCGGCCGGCTGCCCGCGCACTGGATTCACTCGAAGGTGGTGCGCCCGCATGACCGCTTACACGGAGGCCCTTCCCTCCGCCCCGCAGGAGCTGGTCCTCCGACGCGCGGAGGAATCGGATCTTCCCGAACTGCGCCGTCTGGACCACGAGATCTTCGGCCAGTTCGCCTACCCGCCCTTTCTCCTCCGCCAGCTCTTCGATCTCTACCAGCGGCACTTCCTGGTGCTGGACGACGGCTCCGGCCTGCTGCACGGCTACGTGCTGGCCGGGACCGACGCGCTGAGCCGGGACTGCTGGATCCTCGGGCTGTGCGTCACCCGGGACCGCCGCGGGCGAGGGCTCGGCCGGGACCTGATGCGCGAGATCCTGCTGCTCCTGCGGGACGCCGGAACCCGCGTGGTCCGGCTCACCGTGGAACCGGCCAACAGCGCGGCCGTCCTGCTCTACCGCTCCCTCGGCTTCACCTGCGAGGAACCCGACGGGGGGCTGCGGCCGGACTACTTCGGCCCCGGCCAGGACCGCCTGGTGATGCGGCTGGATCTCGGCCCCGCCGGTCCCGTCAGCCCTGCCGTCCCTGCCGGGCCGGTGCGCTGAACAGCCGCACGTAGCGCCGCTGCCAGGGGGTCTCCACCGCACGGGGGTGGTACCGGCGGCGGACCCAGGCCACCGCCTCGGCGGGATCCACCCCGTCGAGGACGGCCAGACAGGCCAGCGCGGTTCCGGTGCGCCCGCGCCCGCCGCCGCAGGCCACCTCCACCCGCCGGCGCGCGGCCGTCTCCCACACCTGCGCCAGCGCCGACCGGGCCTCCTCCCGGTCGGCCGGCAGCCGGAAGTCCGGCCACCTCAACAACCGTGCCTGCCACGGGACCTCGGGCGCGCGGCGGGCCTGCAGGTACAGTCCGAACTCCGGCACGGGCCCCGGCGGCAGCGCCTCCCGCAGACCCCGCCCGCGCACCAGCCGCCCGGAGGGCAGCCGCACCACACCGGGACCGTCCTCGGGCCAGCTCTCCCACCCGTCCGCCATGCCCCCATCGAACCCCTCCCGTCCGCCGGGGGCAACCGTCCGCACGGAAGTGCGGCCGGGCGGGGCGAGGAGGTCTTCGACGCGGACCGCGCCCGCCGGGGCGTACCGCCCCCGGCGTCCGGGCTCCGGCGCCTCAGGACGGCGTGCGGGCGGACTCCAGCAGCCGGGAGACGTCCGCGTCGGGAATGTCGAGCTCCACGCCCACCGTGGTGAGCAGCTCGCGTTCGGCGGGGCGGTAGGGGCCGTCCGCGAGGGCGACGCGGGCGGCCTGGAGGAGAATCGATTCACGCCCGGCCGGCGCGAGGTGCGGGGCCAGCGGGGCCAGCGTCTCGTGCAGTTCCAGGGCGGTCCCGGTCTCCCAGGCCCGGCCCAGGTGGTGGGAGACGACCTCGTCCTCGATCACCCGGACCAGCAGGGCGAGCTGGTCGGCGGTGCAGTCGTCGCTGCCCGCGGCCCGCGCGCCCTCGGCGGCCGTCTCCAGGGCCGTCCGGGAACCCGTGCCGCCGGCCGCCAGGACGGCCAGGGCCACCGTGTGCACGGCGTCCCGCAGCATCGCCGAGAGCCGGGCGGTGGTGGGGTGGTCCAGAACCTCGGCGCCGAACCTCCCGCCGCAGGCCGCGCACCGGACGACCGGCCCGGTCTCGCCCCGGTCGAGCAGCGGGACGCCCAGCACGGTGAACCGCACCTGGCCCCGCATGCGCTGGTAGGTGCGGTCACCGCCGCAGCCGGGGCAGAAGAACTCGCCCTCCCCGGCGTCCGTCCAGGTGGTGCGCAGCCCCGCCATCCGGGAAGCGCGCACGGGTCGCCGCCTGCCGTCTCGTCCGCTCCCTGGCAGCACGTAGCACCTCCGTACGGGTAAGCCGCGACAACGTCGTCACGCTCGGCGTGATGTTAGCCACATCACTGAGGCCCCGTCAGTACCCCGGAGGACACCTTTCCGTGATCATCCGGGCCAAGTGGCCGGAAATGGCCGGGGCCCGCCCGCCGGCGTGCGGCGTGCGGGCCCCGGAACCACCGGTCGGGATGATCAGCGCGCCGAGCGGTTGACGGCGGAGACGACCGCCTTCAGCGAGGCGCGCGTCGTGTTCGGGTCGATGCCGATGCCCCACAGGACCTTGTCGCCCACGGCGCACTCGATGTAGGAGGCGGCCTGTGCGGAGGCGCCCTCGCTCATCGTGTGCTCCTGGTAGTCCAGCAGGCGTACGTCGACGCCGATGTTCTGCAGGGCGTCGAAGAAGGCCGAGATCGGACCGTTGCCGGTGCCGGTCAGCACGGTCGGCTCGCCGTCGACGGTGCAGCGCACGGTGAGGGTGTCGACGCCGTCCTGGTCGGTGGTGGTCTGGCCGGTCTCCACCTGGATGCGGCCCCACGGGTTCTCGGGATTGGGCAGGTACTCGTCCTGGAAGATCTCCCAGATGGCGCCCGGGGTGACCTCGCCGCCCTCGGCGTCGGTCTTGGCCTGGATGATCTTCGAGAACTCGATCTGCATCCGGCGCGGCAGGTCCAGCTTGTGGTCGTTCTTCAGGACGTAGGCCACGCCGCCCTTGCCGGACTGGGAGTTGACCCGGATCACGGCCTCGTAGGAGCGGCCGACGTCCTTGGGGTCGATCGGCAGGTACGGGACCGCCCACTCCAGGTCGTCCACCGTGACGCCCCTGGCCGCGGCGTCCGCCTCCATGGCGTCGAAGCCCTTCTTGATGGCGTCCTGGTGGGAGCCGGAGAAGGAGGTGAAGACCAGGTCGCCCACGTACGGGTGGCGCGGGTGGACCTCCATCTGGTTGCAGTACTCCCAGGTGCGCCGGATCTCGTCGATGTCCGAGAAGTCGATCTGCGGGTCGACGCCCTGCGAGAAGAGGTTCATGCCCAGCGTCACCAGGTCGACGTTGCCGGTGCGCTCGCCCTGGCCGAACAGGCAGCCCTCGACGCGGTCCGCGCCGGCCATCACGGCCAGCTCGGCGGCGGCGACGGCGGTGCCGCGGTCGTTGTGCGGGTGCGCGGACAGGCAGACGTACTCGCGGCGCGACAGGTTGCGGTGCATCCACTCGAACCGGTCCGCGTGCGTGGACGGCGTCGAACGCTCCACGGTGGCGGGCAGGTTGAGGATGATCTCGCGGTCCGGGCCGGGCTGCCAGACGTCCATGACGGACTCGCAGACCTCCAGCGCGAAGTCCAGCTCGGTGTCGGTGAAGATCTCCGGGCTGTACTGGTAGCCGAACGCGGTCTCGTCGCCCAGCAGTTTGTCGGCGTACTCCATCACCAGGCGGGTGCCGTCGACGGCGATCTGCCTGATGTCGTCCTTGGAGCCGCGGAAGACCACGCGGCGGAAGACCGGCGCGGTGGCGTTGTACAGGTGGACGGTGGCCCGGCGGGCGCCCTTCAGGGACTCCACGGTGCGCTCGATCAGGTCCTCGCGGGCCTGGGTCAGCACCGAGATGGTGACGTCCTCGGGGATGGCGTCCTCGTCCTCGACGATCGAGCGGACGAAGTCGAAGTCCGTCTGCCCGGAGGCGGGGAAGCCGACCTCGATCTCCTTGTAGCCCATGCGGACCAGCAGGTCGAACATGGCGCGCTTGCGCGCCGGGGACATCGGGTCGATCAGGGCCTGGTTGCCGTCGCGCAGGTCCGTGGAGAGCCAGCGGGGAGCGGCGGTGACGCGCCGGTCGGGCCAGGTGCGGTCGGGGATGTCGACCTGCTCGTACCGCCCGTACTTGCTGATCGGCATCGAGGAGGGCTTCTGGCGGTTCACCATGGCGGATTCGGCTCCTTGGGTGTCCGGTGGACAGGTAACAGTCCTGGAGGACGGCCGACTGACGGCAACAACGCCGGACACCGCGGGGAGGGGGTCGGCCTTGCGACTTACAGACCCTCGCCGCGGCAGCTAAGGAGGAGCAGCCCGTACCGCATGATGTGCCGCAGCCTAGCCGAGCCACGCCACGATGCGCGGTTCCGTATCAGTATGCGGGACCCAGGAGGTCAAACAGACAAAAGGTGCCCGAGACCACAAGAGAAGCGACAGGTCCGGGCATCGTCGACGATGTTGGATCACTTGTCGTCACCACTGGTGACTTATCCGTCACTCTCCGCGACCATGGGGAGGTATGAGCACGAACCGGGTCTTCTGCACGATCGTCCCCCCGCACATCCTCGACACCCTCTCCCGGCACACCGACGAGCTCCTCTCCGGGCCCGCCCGCCGCACCCGGGAGCGGGACTCCCTGGAGCGCACCCGCCGCCGCCTGAACGCGGTGGCCGGCGCCCGGGTCCCCGCCCGCCCGGAGGCCGCCGGGGACGGCAAGCCGCACCGCACCGTCTACGACGCCCAGAACCGCGAGAGCCTTCCCGGCAGGAAGGCCCGCGCCGAGGGCCAGGAGCCCGGCCGGGACGCCTCCGTCAACCGCGCCTACGCGGGCCTGGGCGCCACCTTCGACCTCTTCCTGAAGGTCTACGGCCGCGACTCCATCGACGGCCGCGGCCTCCCGCTGGACGCCACGGTCCACTACGGCGAGCGGTACGACAACGCCTTCTGGAACGGCGAGCAGATGGTCTTCGGCGACGGCGACGGCGAGGTCTTCCTGGACTTCACCATCCCCGTCGACGTCATCGGCCACGAACTCGCCCACGGCGTCACCCAGTACACCGCCAACCTCGAGTACTACGGCCAGTCCGGCGCGCTCAACGAGTCGGTCTCCGACGTCTTCGGCTCGCTGATCAAGCAGTACACCAAGGGCGAGACGGCCGCGGAGGCGGACTGGCTGATCGGCGCGGGACTGCTCGCGCCGCGCGTCACCGGCAAGGCGCTGCGCTCCATGAAGGAACCGGGCAGCGCGTACGACGACGACGTCCTCGGCAAGGACCCGCAGCCGGGCTCCATGGACGACTACGTGGACACCCGCCAGGACAACGGCGGGGTGCACATCAACTCCGGCATCCCCAACCGGGCGTTCCACCTGGCCGCCACGGCCCTGGGCGGGCACGCCTGGGAGAAGGCCGGGCGGATCTGGTACGACGTGCTCACCGGCGGCGGCCTGAAGGCGGACGCGGAATTCGCCGACTTCGCGCGGCTCACGCTGGAGGCGGCGGCGACGCGGTTCGGCGAGGGCGCGGAGGCGCAGGCGGTCGAGAAGGCGTGGCAGGAGGTCGGCGTCCTCCGCCGCGAGGCGTGACGGTACGGGGCGTGACGGTGCGGGGCGGGACGGTGCGGCGGGCTCTGCCGAGGACCCCTCGCGGCGGGGCCGGATGCGCTAGACAGGTGCCATGCGTATCGAGGTGACGCGATCGGGCGGGTTCGCCGGGACGGTCCGCCGTGCGGTGGTGGACACGACGGGACTGCCCGACGCGGAGGAGTGGCACCGCCTGGCCGGGACG
>NZ_LWCC02000005.1:3275760-3281350 GCF_001642695.1 Streptomyces chilikensis | reverse complement strand
GACCGCCCGCGCCCTCCGCGAGGGCACGCGGGCGTAACGGCCGCGTCCGCCGGGGCCGGGCCGGCCGCGTCCGCGGGAGAGGAGCGGCGGGGCGGACCCGCGCGGCCCCGTGGGGGCCGGGCGGGCGCCCCTGCGCCGAGGGCCGGGCCGCGGGTCAGGCCGGACGGGTCTCCCGGAGCGTACCGTCGGGCGCGGCGAGGTGGACGGGGGTGCCGGGGCCGCCGAGGTCGCGCACGGCGGCCAGGTCCTCGGCCGGGAGGTCCGCCTCGGTCACCACGGCCGCCGCCTCCAGCGACTTCGCCCCGGACGCGACGGCCATCGCCACCGCCGTCCGCAGCGCGCTGAGCTTCAGCGAGTCCAGGCCGACGGTCCCGGCGACGTAGGTCCGCCCCGTCTCGTCACGCACGGCGGCCCCTTCCGGCACGCCGTTGCGGGCCCGCGCGGAACGGGCCAGGGTCACGATCTTGCGGTCCTCGGGGTCGAGGTCGAGCGCGCTGCTGTCGGTCATGGTCCGAGCATACGAATCCTCGGCGGCGGACCCGACGTCAGCCCGGCGTCCGGAGGACGGCGTCCGGCGTCCGGGTCACGGCCGGTCCAGCCGCAGCCGCTCCGCGCGCGGAAGGCCCGCGACCACCAGGTCGTAGGAGTCCTCGACCAGCTCCCGGACCAGCGCGTCCGGGAGCCCGCCGTCGACGGTCACCGTGTTCCAGTGCCGCTTGTTCATGTGCCACCCGGGCAGGATCCACTCCCCGTGCTCGCGCCGCAGGCGGAGCGCGTCGTCCGGGTCGCACTTGAGGTTGGCCTTCAGGGGCCGCGCATCCAGCGCCGACAGCGCGAAGAGCTTGCCGCCCACCTTGAACACGGAGGTGTCCGGGCCGAACGGGAAGTCCTCCACCGCCCCGTTGAAGGAGAGGCAGAGCGCGCGCAGCTCCTGCGGGGTCATCGGCCCGTCCGCTCCTCTTCCCCGGACGGCTCCGGCTGCCGGACCGGCTCCACCAGCACCGTGACGATCTTGTTGCGCCGCCCGGCCGCGGACTCCGCGGTCAGCTTCAGCCGGCGGCCGTCGGGGAGTTCCACCTCCGAGGAGGCCCCGGCGATCGGGACCCGTCCCAGCGCCTTGGCGAGCAGGCCGCCCACCGTCTCGACGTCCTCGTCGTCGTACTCCTCGACGCCGTAGAGGGAGCCCAGGTCGCTGATGTCGAGGCGGGCGGTGACCCGGTGGCAGCCGTCCTCCAGCTCCTCCACCGGGGGCAGCTCCCGGTCGTACTCGTCGGTGATCTCCCCGACGATCTCCTCCAGGATGTCCTCGATGGTGACGATGCCGGCCGTGCCGCCGTACTCGTCGATGACCACCGCGACGTGGTTGCGGTCGCGCTGCATCTCCCGGAGCAGGTCGCCCGCGTTCTTGGTGTCCGGGACGAACGCCGCCGGCCGCATCACCGTGGTGACCAGCTCGCTCTCCGCCTCCCGGCTGATGTGCGTGCGGCGGGCCAGGTCCTTGAGGTAGACGACGCCGATGACGTCGTCCTCGCTCTCGCCGGTGACCGGGATCCGGGAGAAGCCGGAGCGCAGCGCCAGGGTGAGCGCCTGACGGATCGTCTTGAACCGCTCGATGACGACGAGGTCGGTGCGCGGCACCATCACCTCGCGCACCAGGGTGTCGCCCAGCTCGAAGACCGAGTGCACCATGCGGCGCTCCTCGTCCTCGATCAGCGACTCCTTCTCGGCGAGGTCGACCATGGCGCGCAGTTCGGCCTCGGAGGCGAACGGGCCGCGGCGGAAGCCCTTGCCGGGGGTGAGCGCGTTGCCGAGGAGGATCAGCAGGGACGGGACCGGCCCCATGATCCTGGCCAGCGGCAGCAGCACGTACGCGGCGGCGGTGGAGGTGTTCAGCGGGTGCTGGCGGCCGATGGTGCGCGGCGAGACGCCGACGGCCACGTAGGAGACCAGCACCATCACCGCGATGGCGGTCAGCAGCGCCTGCCAGGTCTCGGCGAAGCGGTCGAGGCAGGCGTGGGTGACCAGGGCCGCGGCGGCCATCTCGCAGGCGACGCGGACCAGCAGCGCCACGTTGAGGTAGCGGGTGGGGTCGGCCGCCACCTGGGCCAGCTTGGCGCTGCCCCGGCGGCCGGTGCGTATGGCCTCCTCGGCCCGGAAGCTCGACACCCGCGCCAGGCCGGCCTCCGCGCAGGCGGCCAGCCAGGCGAGGACCAGCAGGGCGACGACGCCCACGACGAGCTGAACGCTCATGAGACGGTCGGGGCCGGGGACGGGCCGGTGAGGCCCTTCTCCGCGCGCCAGCCGTCGACGATGGCGGCCTGGAGACCGAACATCTCGGCCTTCTCGTCGGGCTCCTCGTGGTCGTAGCCCAGGAGGTGGAGGACGCCGTGGACGGTGAGCAGCTGCAGCTCCTCGTCCATGGAGTGCCCGGTCGGCGCCTCCTTGCCCTGCTTCTCGGCGACCTCCGGGCAGAGCACGATGTCGCCGAGCAGTCCCTGCGGGGGCTCCTCGTCGTCCTTGGACGGCGGGCGCAGCTCGTCCATCGGGAAGGACATCACGTCGGTGGGACCCGGCAGGTCCATCCACTGGATGTGCAGCTGCTCCATGGCGTCGGCGTCCACCACGATCACCGACAGTTCGGCGAGGGGGTGGATGCGCATCCGCGCGAGGGCGTAGCGGGCGATGTCGAGGATCGACTCCTCGTCGACCTCGGTGCCCGATTCGTTGTTGACGTCGATCGCCATGGTGCTGCTCGGTCTACTTCCCCTTGTGCCCGGCCCGGCCGCGGCCGCCCTTGTGGGCGCCGTTCTCGGTGCCGTGCGTGCTGTCGTACTTCTCGTAGGCGTCGACGATACGTCCGACCAGCTTGTGCCGGACGACGTCCTGGGACGACAGCCGGGAGAAGTGGACGTCCTCGACGCCCTCCAGGATGTGCTGCACCTGGCGCAGGCCCGACTTGGTGCCGTCCGGAAGGTCGACCTGGGTCACGTCACCGGTGATCACGATCTTGGAGTCGAAGCCGAGACGGGTCAGGAACATCTTCATCTGTTCGGGCGAGGTGTTCTGGGCCTCGTCGAGGATGATGAAGGCGTCGTTGAGCGTCCGGCCGCGCATGTAGGCGAGCGGCGCGACCTCGATCGTCCCGGCCGCCATCAGGCGGGGGATCGAGTCGGGGTCGAGCATGTCGTGCAGGGCGTCGTACAGCGGGCGCAGGTACGGGTCGATCTTCTCGTAGAGCGTTCCGGGCAGGAAGCCGAGCCGCTCGCCGGCCTCGACCGCCGGGCGCGTCAGGATGATCCGGGTGACCTGCTTGGACTGCAGGGCCTGCACCGCCTTCGCCATCGCCAGGTACGTCTTGCCCGTACCGGCCGGTCCGATGCCGAAGACGACGGTGTGCTTGTCGATGGCGTCGACGTAGCGCTTCTGGTTGAGCGTCTTGGGGCGGATGGTGCGGCCGCGCGAGGACAGGATGTTCTGCGTCAGCACCTGGGCCGGCGTCTCCTGGCTCTCCCCGTCACCGCTTCCGCCCGCCTTCAGCATGGCGATCGAACGTTCCACCGCGTCCTCCGTCATCGGTTGCCCGGTGCGGAGCACCAGCATCATCTCTGCGAACAGGCGCTGGATGAGCGCCACGTCCGCCGGGTCGCCCACCGCGCTGATCTCGTTTCCCCGGACATGGATGTCGGCCCCGGGGAAGGCCGTCTCGATCACGCGCAGGAGGGAGTCCGCCGATCCGAGCACCGTCACCATCGGGTGCTTGGCGGGGACGGTGATCTGCGCTCGTGCGGGTCCCTCGCCGGGACCGGGGGCATGGGGTGTCTGCGTCATGGGCCGGCTCGTAGGCCTGCACATCCTCCTCGCTGGAGTTCGCCCGCCACATGGGGCCTTCCGTGTCCCAGGGTACGACGGGTCACGGTCAACCCCCCAGGGCTTTTGCCCCCGCGGGGAACGGTCCCCGGGAAGAGTGACGGCGCGGCTGACGGGGCGCGGCGGCCGGAACCGGGGCACCCGGAGCGGCGGAGCCGTGGACCGGCCGGGGCGGGGGCGGGCCGGAGCGGCGGAGCCCGGCGGCCGGCCGGGGTGGCGGGGTCAGCCGGAGCGGCGGAAGCCGATGGTGGGGACGGCGCGCCGGCGCGGCCACGGGGCCGTGGCCCGGCGCAGCGGCCCGGGGATCAGGGCGTCCAGGAACGCGTACCGGCGCAGGCCCTCCGGGTCCTGGCCCTCCAGGGACTGCACGGTCCGCCACCAGGCGGCGACCTCGGCCCATCCCGGCGCCGACAGCGAGCCGCCGAAGTCCTGCACGGAGAGCGCCGCGGTCAGCCCGGCGAACGCCAGCCGGTCCGCCAGCGGCCAGCCCGCCAGGGTCCCGGTGACGAACCCGGCCACGAACACGTCGCCCGCCCCGGTCGGGTCGAGCGCCTCCACCGCGATGGCGGGCACCTCCGCCGCCTCGCCGGTCCGGCCGTCCACCGCGTAGGCGCCCTCCGCGCCGAGGGTCACGACCGCCACCGGGACGTGCTCGGTGAGCGCGTGGGCGGCGCGGCGCGGGCAGTCCGTGCGGGTGTAGCGCATCGCCTCGGCGGCGTTGGGGAGGAACGCCTCGCAGTGGGCCAGGTCCGGCAGGGCGGCCAGGTCCCAGGCGCCGGTGTCGTCCCAGCCCACGTCGCCGAAGATCAGCGCGCCCGCCTCGGCGGCGTGCGCCACCCACGCCTCGCGGCGGCCGGGCGCCAGCGAGGCGACGGCGGCCCGGGAGCGCGGCGGCAGCGCGGGCGCCGGCTGCTCCTCCTCGGGGGGCTCGTGGCCGTGGGACACCATGGTGCGCTCGCCCTCGTAGGCCATGGAGACGGTCACCGGGGAGTGCCAGCCGGGCACCGTGCGGGACGGGGAGAGGTCGATGTGCTCGCCCTGTTCGAGGGCGTCCCAGCAGTACTCGCCGTAGTGGTCGTCGCCGAAGGAGGCGGCGAGCGAGGTGCGCAGGCCGAGGCGGGCCAGCGCGGTGGCCATGTTGGCGACGCCGCCGGGGCTGGAGCCCATGCCGCGGGCCCAGGACTCGGTGCCGCGGACGGGGGCCGTGTCGAGGCCGGTGAAGATGATGTCCAGGAAGACGGTGCCGGTCAGGAACACGTCGCAGGGCGGCTCGTCCGCGGTGCGGAGGGCGGCCAGGGGGTCCACCTGGGTGTCGTCCCGGGGGTGGGCCGGGGTCCGCGGGTGTGCCGGGGCGGGGTCGTCCGGAGACGTGAGCGCTTTCACGGGCGGGGCCTTCTTGCCGGTGGTGCGGTTCGGGCCGGTGCGGTTCCGGCCGGTGCGGTTTCGGCCAGTCTGCCCCAAAGGGGCGCCGGAGGGCAGGGACCCGGCCGCCCGGGAGCCGTTCAGGCGACCCCGCGGATCCGGTGGACCAGGACCGCCCCGGCCGGTGCCGTCGCGGCCGAGGTGAGGAAGAGCGACGCGTGTCCGTCCAGGGCGACGACGGGGGCGGCCGCCACCGTGGCCGGCGGCGCGGCCGCGTTGACCGCTGTGAGGAGGAACACGCCCTCGTCGGGCGCGGGGTGGCCGACCGCGTCGCGCGGGAAGTGGAGGAGGTGCAGCAGCC
>NZ_LWCC02000005.1:3257687-3275660 GCF_001642695.1 Streptomyces chilikensis | reverse complement strand
CGGCGCCGTGGGCGCGCGCCGGCGCCGACGGCGCGGCGGGACCGGGCGGCGGGGCCTTCGCGGACGCCGTCGTGGCGGTCGCGGTGACCGCCCGTGCACACCGGCGTCCGGCCTCACGCCGCGTGGGGGCCGGGCCCGTCCCGGGTCCTCGGGGCGGACGGGCGTGTGGGACGGGTCACCCGGGCGGGAGGCCCGTGGGGCGGCGGTCGGTACGTGGGGGGTCGCCGGATCGGGGAGAATGGGCGCCATGAGCGTTCGTACACAGTCACCGCAGCCGTCCGAGGACCTCCACCGGGCCGGCTTCGCCTGCTTCGTGGGCCGCCCCAACGCGGGCAAGTCCACCCTCACGAACGCTCTGGTGGGCCAGAAGGTGGCGATCACCTCCAACCGCCCCCAGACCACCCGGCACACCGTCCGCGGCATCGTGCACCGCCCGGACGCCCAGCTGATCCTGGTGGACACCCCAGGCCTCCACAAGCCGCGCACCCTGCTCGGCGAGCGCCTCAACGACGTGGTGCGCACCACCTGGGCCGAGGTCGACGTGATCGGCTTCTGCCTGCCCGCCGACCAGAAGATCGGCCCCGGCGACCGGTTCATCGCCAAGGAACTGGCGGCCGTCAGGAAGACGCCGAAGGTGGCGATCGTCACCAAGACGGACCTGGTGGACTCCAAGCAGCTCGCCGAGCAGCTGATCGCGGTGGACCAGCTCGGCAAGGAGCTGGGCATCACCTGGGCGGAGATCGTCCCGGTCTCGGCGACCGCCGGCAAGCAGGTGGACCTCCTCGCCGACCTGCTCATCCCCCTCCTCCCCGAGGGCCCCGCGCTCTACCCGGAGGGCGACCTCACCGACGAGCCGGAGCAGGTGATGATCGCGGAGCTGATCCGCGAGGCCGCCCTGGAGGGCGTGCGCGACGAGCTGCCGCACTCGATCGCCGTGGTCGTGGAGGAGATGCTGCCGCGCGAGGACCGGCCGGCCGACAAGCCGCTGCTGGACATCCACGCCAACCTGTACATCGAGCGCACCAGCCAGAAGGGCATCGTCATCGGCCCCAAGGGCAAGCGCCTGAAGGACGTCGGGATCAAGTCCCGCAAGCAGATCGAGGCGCTGCTGGGCACGCCGGTCTTCCTGGACCTGCACGTGAAGGTCGCCAAGGACTGGCAGCGCGACCCCAAGCAGCTGCGCAGGCTCGGCTTCTGAGGCCGAGGACGCGCACGGGGGACGGCCCCGGCACCGCCGTGCGCGGTGCCGGGGCCGTCCCGTGCGCACGCCTCCCCGGTCAGGCGGGGAACTCGTACGCCTCGACCTCGGCGAGGTACCGGGCGCGCCGCTCCTCGTCGTCCTCCAGGAAGGAGGCGAGGAAGGAGTTGCGGGCCAGTTCCCGCAGCCGGTCCTCGCCGAGCCCGAGCCGGTCGCGGACGGCGTCGAAGTTGTCGCCGGCGTAGCCGCCGAAGTAGGCCGGGTCGTCGGAGTTGACCGTGCACACCAGCCCGGCCTCGAGCATCGCCGGCAGCGGGTGCTCCTCCAGCACGTCGACGGCGCGCAGCCGCACGTTGGAGAGCGGGCACAGGGTCAGCGGGATCCGCTCCCGGACCAGCCGTTCCACCAGCTCCGGGTCCTCCATGCAGCGCAGGCCGTGGTCCACCCGTTCGACGCCCAGCACGTCCAGCGCCTCGGTGACGTAGGCGGCGGGGCCCTCCTCACCGGCGTGGGCGACCCGGCGCAGACCGAGTGCGGCGGCGGCCTCGTACACCTCCCGGAACTTCGCCGGCGGATGGCCCACCTCGGCGGAGTCCAGGCCGATGCCGGTGATCCGGTCCAGGTACGGCCGGGCGAGCTCCAGGGTCTCCATCGCCGACCCGGCGGACTCGTCGCGCAGGAAGCACATGATCAGCCGGGTGGAGACGCCGTGGGTCTCCTCGCTCCGGGAGAGCGCCCGCCACAGGCCGTCCACCACGGCGTCCATGCCCACGCCCCGGGAGAGGTGGGCCTGCGGGTCGAAGAAGATCTCCGCGTGCCGCACGCCCTGGGCGGCGGCGCGGCGCAGATAGGCGTCGGCGAGGTCCTCGAAGTCCCGCTCGGTGCGCAGCACGGCCATGCAGGCGTAGTACAGGTCGAGGAAGGACTGCAGGTCGTCGAAGGCCTGGGCGGCGCGCAGTTCGTCCACGGACGCGTACGGCAGGGTCACACCGTTGCGCTCGGCGAGCGCGAAGGCGAGCTCCGGCTCCAGGGTCCCTTCGATATGAAGGTGAAGTTCGGCTTTGGGGATGGGCATCCGTGAATGATACGGGCAAGCGGCATGCGATCACCGGGTCCGGGGCGGGACCCGCCGTGCCGCCGCGGTCCGCTCACAACCGCTTGGGCACCGGAACGCGCTGCAGGTCGCGGGCGACCGTCAGCTCGCCCTCGAAGCCGGCCGCGCGGGCCTGGCGTTCGAACTCCTCGGGGTCGGAGTAGCGCTGGCTGAAGTGGGTGAGCACCAGGTGGCGCACGCCGGCGTCACGGGCGACGCGGGCCGCCTGTCCGGCGGTGAGGTGGCCGTGGTCGTCGGCGAGGGCGACGTCCTCGTCGAGGAAGGTCGACTCGATGGTCAGCAGGTCGCAGCCCTCGGCGAGGCGGTGGACGCCGTCGCAGAGCCGGGTGTCCATGACGAACGCGAACCGCTGTCCGCGGCGCACCTCGCTGACCTGGTCCAGGGTGACGCCGTTCAGCTCCCCGTCGCGCTGGAGGCGGCCGACGTCCGGGCCCTCGATCCCGTGCTCGGCCAGCCGCTCGGGAAGCATCCGGCGGCCGTCGGGCTCCACCAGCCGGTAGCCGTAGGACTCGACGGGGTGGGAGAGCCGGTGGGCCTCCAGCGTGTACCCGGCGGTCTCGGCGACCGGCCCGTCGGCGTCGACCGGCGCCTCGGTCAGCTCGACCGTCTCCCGGTAGGCGGTGGCGTACCGCAGCCGGTCGAAGAAGCGCTGCCCGGAGCGCGGGTAGTGGGCGGTGACCGGGTGCGGGACCTGGTCCAGGTTGATCCGCTGGATGACGCCGGCCAGTCCGAGGGAGTGGTCGCCGTGGAAGTGGGTGACGCAGAGCCGGTTCAGGTCGTGCGCGGCGACCCCGGCGCGCAGCATCTGCCGCTGGGTTCCCTCGCCGGGGTCGAACAGGATGCCCTCGCCGTCCCACCGCAGCAGGTAGCCGTTGTGGTTGCGGTGCCGGGTCGGGACCTGGCTGGCGGTGCCGAGCACCACCAGTTCACGCACGGACACGTTCGTCCTCTCCGGGCCGCGTCAGCCGGGGGGCCACTGGAGGCCGCGTCCGCCGAGCACGTGGGCGTGCGCGTGGAAGACGGTCTGGCCCGCGCCGGAGCCGGTGTTGAAGACGAGGCGGTAGCTGTCCAGGTGCTCCGCCTCGGCGACGGCCCGGGTCTCCCGCAGCACGTCGGCGGCGAGCTCCGGGTCCTCGGCGGCGAGGGTGGCGGCGTCGGCGTGGTGCGCCTTGGGGATCACCAGGACGTGGGTGGGCGCCTGCGGGTTTATGTCCCGGAACGCCACCGTGGTGTCGGTCTCGCGCACGACGGTGGCGGGGATCCGCCCCGCGACGATCTTGCAGAACAGGCAGTCGTCCTGCGGCTCCCCTGCCATGGGCCCTCCTCGTTCGTGATCGTTCACGCGCTGTCATCGTAGCGTCCCGGGCCGGCGGCGCCGGGGGGAAGCGGGCGCGGCCCCGCGCGGGGCCGGGGCCGCGCCCGCTCCCCCGTCCGTCAGAGCGACGGCGGCGTCTTCGCCGGGGTGCGGGCCAGGGCCTCCAGGGCGATCCGGACCGCCTCGTCGAGCTGCGGGTCGCGCCCGGCGCCGTGGTCCTGCGGCGCGCACACCACCTCGACGTCCGGGTCCACGCCGTGGTTCTCGACGCCCCAGCCGGGCCCCTCGAACCAGAACGCGTACTTGGGCTGCGTCACCCGCGTCCCGTCGACCAGCTGGTACCGGTTGTCGATGCCGACGACCCCGCCCCAGGTCCGGGTGCCGACGACGGGCCCGATGCCCAGCGCCCTGATCGCCGCGTTGACGATGTCGCCGTCCGACCCGGAGAACTCGTTCGCCACCGCGACCACGGGTCCGCGCGGCGCGTCCTGCGGGTAGCTGACCGGCCGGATGCCGCGCCCCACGTCCCAGCCGACGATCCGCCGCGCCAGTTTCTCGACGACCAGCTGGGAGGTGTGCCCGCCGCCGTTCTCCCGGACGTCGACGATCAGGCCCTCCCGGGCGACCTCGACGACCAGGTCGCGGTGGATCTGCGCCCAGCCGGCGCCCATCATGTCCGGCACGTGCAGGTAGCCGAGCCGTCCGCCGCTCAGCTCGTGGACGTGGGCGCGCCGGTCGGCGACCCACGCGTGGTAGCGCAGCGGCTCCTCGTCGTCGGTCGGCACGACCACGGTGTGCCGCGGCTCGCCGCCGTCCGCCGGGGCGACCGTGAGCTCGACCGGCTTGCCCGCGGTGCCGGCCAGCAGCGGCCAGGGCCCGCGCACCGGGTCGACGGGCCGCCCGCCGACGGCGGTGATCGCGTCGCCGGGCCGCACCGCGACGCCGGGCGCGGCCAGCGGGGAGCGCGCCTTGGGGTCGGAGGTCTCCGAGGGCAGGACGCGGTCGACGCGCCAGGCGCCGTCCTCGTGCCGCGAGACGTCCGCGCCGAGCAGTCCCTGCCGCTCGTCGCCGCCGTGGCCGGCGGGCGCGACGTAGGCGTGCGAGGTGCCCAGCTCGCCCTGCACCTCCCACAGCAGGTCGACCAGGTCGTCGTGGGTGGCGAGCCGGCCGAGGACCGGGCGGTAGCGGTCGAGGACGCCCTGCCAGTCGACGCCGCCGAGGTCGGCGCGCCAGAAGTTGTCCCGCATCAGGCGGCCGGCCTCGTCGAACATCTGCCGCCACTCGGCGGCGGGGTCGACGAGCTGGTGGATCCGGCCGAGGTCCACGGCGACCTCGTCGTCGCCGGAGGCCCGCCGGTCGGCGGGCACCACCTTCAGCCGTCCGCCGCTCCACAGCGCCAGCCGCCTGCCGTCACCGCTGACCGCGTAGGAGTCGACGTCGTCGCCGAGGGTCTCCAGCCGCAGCTGGGCCAGGTCGTACCGTTCCAGCTCGCTCTTGGGCCCGGACTCGTCGGGGGTGGCGCGCGAGGCGCCGAGGACGCCCTCGACGGGGTGGCGCAGCCAGAGCACGCCGTCCTTGGCGGTGCGCAGCGCGCCGTAGCGGGCGGCCTCCACCGGGAACGGCACGATCCGGTCGGCGAGGCCCTCCGGGTCGATCCGGGTGGCGGGGGTGCCCTCGCTGTCCGGCGTCTCGTCCTTGTCGGGCGCGTCCACCGGGCGGCCGTGCCGCTGGGGGCCGAAGGGGGACGGCGTGGCGGCGGCGAGGGTCATCAGGTGGGGGCGGTTGGTGCCGACGAAGGCCATGTCGAAGGCGTGCTCGTCGTAGACCGGGTCGAAGGAGCGCGCCGACAGGAAGGCGAGGTGCTTGCCGTCCGGGGTGAAGGCGGGCGAGAAGTCCTTGAACCGCAGCGGGGTCGCCTCGACCACCGAGAGGTCGGCGGTGTGGGCGAGCCTGAGCTGGGCCAGGTCGCCGACGCCGGGGTGGGACCAGGCCAGCCAGGCGGAGTCGGGCGAGAAGACCAGCCCGGAGCAGTGGCCGTTCTCGCTGCGGTCGACCTCGCGGACCTCGCCGCTCTCCCGTTCGACCAGCAGCACCCGCCCGTCGTGGGAGGCGACGGCGAACCGGCCGCCGTCGGACGCCACGGTGAGGCCGAGTACCCGGCCGAGTCTGCCCGCGGCGATGCGGCGCGGGTTGCCGCCCGGGGCGGGGCCGGTGGCGGGCGAGAACTCCAGGGCGTCCTCGCCCTCGGCGTCGGTGACCCAGACCGCCCACTCCTCGCCGTCCACCCGGAAGGCGCGGGCCAGCCGGTTGCGGACGCCCGGCTCGGCGGCCAGGGCGCGGGCGGGGCCGGAGCGGTGGGTGACCCAGTGGACGGCGCCGCGCACGGTGACGGCGCTGCCGCGGGCGGTGTGGTCGGGCGAGTAGCCGCCGAGCCAGCGGGAGGCCGAGACCGGGTAGGGCTGGAGGTCGGCCCGCTGGCCGCCGAGCCGGATCTCCAGGCGGCGCGGCTCGGCGCCGTCGAGGTCGTCCAGCAGCCACAGCTCGCCGGCCGACGCGTGGACGACGCGGGAGCCGTCGGTGGCGGCGTGCCGCGCGTAGAAGACGTCCTCGCCGACCGGGGTGTGGCGGCGCAGGCCGGAACCGTCGGCGAGGGAGGAGTAGAGGGCCCCGGTGCCCTCGTGGTCGGAGAGGAACGCGAGGCGCTCCCCCACCCACAGCGGGCTCTCGAGGTTGCCGTCGAGGTCCTGGTGGATCCGGACGAACTCGCCGGGGGTCTCCTCGGACTCGATCCACAGCTTGCCCGCGGTGCCGCCCCGGTACCGCTTCCACCAGGCGGCCTCGCGGCCCATCGGCGCGGACAGCAGCACGGTGCGCGGGCCGAACGCCACGTCGCCGACCGGGCCCCACGGCAGGGTCTCGGCGGGGCCGCCGTCGAGCGGCACGGCGCGGGCCCAGGAGCGGCGCCCGGTGGCCTGGCCGTGGGCGGAGGTCACCAGGACCCGTCCGTCGGGGGTCCAGCCGCGGACCCTGGTGGTGGGCGCGCCCCAGTGGGTCAGGCGCCGCGAGGGGCCGCCGTCCACGGGCGCGACGTGCGCCTCCGGGGCGCCGTCGCGGGTGGAGGTCCAGGCGACGTGGGTGCCGTCGGGGGAGATCCGCGGGTGGTCCACCGGCGTGTTGTCGGCACTGACCCGCCAGGCCCGGCCGCCGTCGAGCGGGGCGACCCAGACGTCGTCCTCGGCGGTGAAGGTGATCAGGTCGCCGTGCAGGTGCGGGAAGCGGAGGTACGCGGGAGCGAGCGTCGAGGCAGACTTCGTCACCCGGTCAGACTAAGCAGCGGGGCCCCTCCCCCAACAGGGTTTTCCCCGACCCGGCGTCCCGTGCGGTCACTTCGCGCCGCCGGGTCCGGGGCCTGCGGCGGCCGGGCGGCCGCGGGGCGGCCGGCGAGGCGCCCCGCTGGACCGGCGGGTCGCCGGGCAGGGGAGGGGCCGGGGCCTCGCCGGGGAAGCGGGGACGGTGCTCGGGACGGGCCCGGCCGTTGCACGCCTGCTCGGCCCGGGCCAGCAGTAATCTCCGGGCCTCCTGCTCGGTCTCGGTGGAGGACAGGTCGATCCAGGTGATGGTGGCCAGCAGACCCTCGACCGGCACGTCGTCGACCCGGACGGTGATCAGCCGGCGGTCCGGCGCCTCGGGCGAGGCCCGGTAGGCCGCCTGCCACTCGAGACGGCCGTAGGTCGAGCGCTCGTAGTTGCGGGAGAGCACCGCGATCACGGCCGCGGACTCGGTCACGCCCCGGTCCATGAAGTCGATGAAGTTGGTCCCCGGCACGAAGTCCCAGGCCTGGATGACCGTGCGGTAACCGGCCTGCTCCAGCGTCCAGGCGATCCACGACGCCCAGCGCTCGTCGGCGGGCGAATAGCTGACGAAGAAGTCGACCGGCTCCCGCCCGGCGGTCGTCTGCCCGGCCTCCTGCACCACGCGGTTCCTCCCCCCGCCGGCACGGTCCCCCACCGGCTGCCCGTCCCTTACCCAACGGACGTCCCCGGTACCCCACCCCTTTCCGGCCCGCCGGAAAGGGGTGCGGGGGCGGCCCCGCGGCCACCCCCCGCACCCCCGGCACGACGCGGTCGTCACCGCGTCGTGCCGTCGTGCCGTCGTGCCGTCACGCCTCGCGCGAGCCCGCGTACATCTCCTCGATGAGGTGGGCGTACTCCCGCTCGACCACCGGCCGCTTCAGCTTGAGGCTCGGGGTGATCTCGCCGTGCTCCACGTCGAGGTCGCGCGGCAGGAGCCGGAACTTCTTGACGGTCTGCCAGCGCTGCAGGCCGTCGTTGAGGCGCTGGACGTAGCCGTCCACCATGGTGACCGTCTCCGGGTGGGCGACGACCTCCGCGTAGGACTTGCCGGCCAGCCCGTTCTCCGCCGCCCAGCCCATCAGCGCGGGCTCGTCCAGGGCGATCAGCGCCGTGCAGAAGTTCCGGGAGGCGCCGTGCACCAGGATGTTGGAGACGTAGGGGCAGATCGCCTTGAACTGGCCCTCGATCTCCGCCGGGGCGACGTACTTGCCGCCGGAGGTCTTGATCAGGTCCTTCTTGCGGTCGGTGATCCGCAGGTACCCGTCGGTGGAGAGCTCGCCGATGTCGCCGGTGTGGAACCAGCCGTCCTCCTCCAGGACCTCGGCGGTCTTGTCCGGCAGGTTGTGGTAGCCCTGCATGATGCCGGGGCCGCGCAGCAGGATCTCGCCGTCGTCGGCGATCCGGACCTCGGTGCCGGGCAGCGGCTTGCCGACCGTGCCGGTGCGGTAGGCCTCGCCCGGGTTCACGAACGAGGCGGCCGAGGACTCGGTGAGGCCGTAGCCCTCCAGGATGTGCACGCCGGCGCCGGAGAAGAAGTAGCCGATCTCCGGGGCCAGGGCCGCGGAGCCGGAGACGCAGGCGCGCAGGTTGCCGCCGAACGCCTCGCGGATCTTCTTGTACACCAGCAGGTCGGCGACCTCGTGCTTGAGGGAGAGCCCGAACGGCGCGGTGGCGTTGCCGGTGCGGCGGTAGTTCTCCTGGGTGACCTTGCCGTACTCGCGGGCCACGCCGGCCGCCCACTGGAAGATCTTGTACTTGGCGCCGCCGCCCGCGCGGGCCTTGGCGGCCACGCCGTTGTAGACCTTCTCGAAGATGCGCGGGACGGCCGCCATGTAGGTCGGCCGCACCACCGGCAGGTTCTCGATGATCCTGTCGACGCGTCCGTCCACGGCGGTGACGTGCCCGGTCTCCACCTGGCTGGAGAGCAGCACCTTGCCGAAGACGTGCGCCAGCGGCAGCCACAGGTACTGCACGTCCTCCGTGGTGACCAGGCCGGTCGCGGAGATCGCCTTCGCCATGTACGCCCAGCAGTCGTGCGGCAGGCGCACGCCCTTGGGGCGGCCGGTGGTGCCGGAGGTGTAGATCAGGGTGGCCAGCTGGTCCTTGGTGATGGCGGAGACGCGCTCCCTCACCACCTCGGGGGACTTCTCCAGCAGCGCCGTGCCGCGCTGCTCCAGCTCCGCCAGCGTCAGGACCGTGTCACCGGTCTCCACGCCCTCCGGGTCGATCACCACGATGTGGGTGAGCGAGGGGAGCTCAGCCTTCTTCTCCAGCGCCTTGGCGACCTGCGAGGCGTCCTCGGCGATCAGCACCTTGCTGTCGGAGTCGGAGAGGATGAAGGCCGACTCGTCGGCGTTGGTCGACGGGTAGACCGTGGTGGTCGCGGCACCCGCGCACAGGATGCCGAGGTCGGCGAGGATCCACTCGACCCGGGTCGCGGCGGCCAGCGCCACCCGCTCCTCCGGGGCGACGCCCAGGGAGACCAGGCCCGCCGCGATGCCGAAGACGCGGTCCGAGGCCTGCTTCCAGGTGAGCGACCGCCACTCGTCGGGGCCCTGCCCGGAGGAGGACGGCACCGGGTAGCGGTACGCCTCGGCCTCCGGCGTGGCCTCCACGCGCTCCAGGAACAGGTTCGCCACACTCGGCGGACGGTTATCGATCAGGGTCTGTGTGTCGCTCACGACATCCTCCGGTGCCCGCGGCAGTGCGTGCGGCCGGCTCGGCCACTACTGACGGCTGCTGGTGCGGCTGGCTGGTTTGCGGCTTAATTCCCTCGCGCGTCCCTGTGTTAACTCGCGAGTAACTGACGAGCAGGCATCAGGGTAAGGGCCGACCCGGCGGTATGTAAGAGGCTACGGGCAGGCATTTGCGCAGTTCTCCCGCCCGGGGACGCCGAAGGGGCCCGCCGCGGAACGCGACGGACCCCTTCCGGTGGCACCGGGCCGGCGACCCGGCCCGGCGCCCGCCTACTTCTTGCCCTTGGCCGACGACGCACCGTCGTCACTGGAGAGCACCGCGATGAAGGCCTCCTGGGGGACCTCCACGGACCCCACCATCTTCATCCGCTTCTTGCCCTCCTTCTGCTTCTCCAGCAGCTTCCGCTTCCGGGAGATGTCACCGCCGTAGCACTTGGCGAGGACGTCCTTGCGGATGGCGCGGATGGTCTCGCGGGCGATCACCCGGGAACCGACGGCCGCCTGGATCGGCACCTCGAAGGCCTGCCGGGGGATGAGCTCCCGGAGCTTGGCGACGAGCCGCACGCCGTAGGCGTACGCGGCGTCCTTGTGGGTGATCGCCGAGAAGGCGTCCACCTTGTCGCCGTGCAGCAGGATGTCCACCTTGACCAGGCTGGACGTCTGCTCGCCGGTGGGCTCGTAGTCCAGCGAGGCGTAGCCGCGGGTCTTCGACTTCAGCTGGTCGAAGAAGTCGAAGACGATCTCCGCGAGCGGCAGCGTGTACCGGATCTCCACCCGGTCCTCGGAGAGGTAGTCCATGCCGAGCAGCGTGCCGCGACGGGTCTGGCACAGCTCCATGATCGCGCCGATGAACTCCGACGGCGCGAGGATCGTGGCCCGCACGACCGGCTCGTACACGTCGTTGATCTTGCCCTCGGGGAACTCGCTCGGGTTGGTGACGACGTGCTCGCTGCCGTCCTCCATGACCACGCGGTAGACCACGTTCGGGGCGGTGGCGATCAGGTCGAGGCCGAACTCGCGCTCCAGGCGCTCGCGGATCACGTCCAGGTGGAGCAGGCCCAGGAAGCCGACGCGGAAGCCGAAGCCGAGGGCCGCGGAGGTCTCCGGCTCGTAGACCAGGGCGGCGTCGTTGAGCTGGAGCTTGTCCAGCGCGTCGCGCAGCAGCGGGTAGTCCGATCCGTCCAGCGGGTACAGGCCCGAGAACACCATCGGCTTCGGGTCCTTGTAGCCGCCCAGCGCCTCGGTGGCGCCCTTGTTCAGGGTGGTGACGGTGTCGCCGACCTTGGACTGGCGGACGTCCTTCACGCCGGTGATCAGGTAGCCCACCTCGCCGACGCCCAGGCCGTCGGCCGGCAGCATCTCGGGCGAGTTGGTGCCGATCTCCAGCAGCTCGTGGGTCGCGCCGGTCGACATCATCCGGATGCGCTCGCGCTTGTTGAGCTGGCCGTCGATCACCCGGACGTAGGTGACCACGCCGCGGTACGAGTCGTAGACCGAGTCGAAGATCATCGCGCGGGCCGGGGCGTCCTTGACGCCGACCGGGGCGGGGATCCGCTCCACGACCCGGTCCAGCAACTCCTCCACGCCCACGCCGGTCTTCGCCGAGACCTTCAGCACGTCGGAGGGGTCGCAGCCGATCAGGTTGGCGAGCTCCTCGGAGAACTTCTCGGGCTGCGCGGCCGGCAGGTCGATCTTGTTCAGCACGGGGATGATCGTGAGGTCGTTCTCCATCGCCAGGTAGAGGTTGGCGAGGGTCTGGGCCTCGATGCCCTGGGCGGCGTCGACGAGCAGGATGGTCCCCTCGCAGGCCGCGAGGGACCGGGACACCTCGTAGGTGAAGTCGACGTGCCCGGGGGTGTCGATCATGTTCAGGATGTGCGTCGAGCCCTGGTCGCCCCCGGTCCTGGGGGCCCACGGCAGACGCACCGCCTGGGACTTGATCGTGATGCCGCGCTCACGCTCGATGTCCATGCGGTCGAGGTACTGGGCGCGCATCTGCCGCTGCTCGACCACGCCGGTCAGCTGGAGCATCCGGTCGGCGAGCGTGGACTTGCCGTGGTCGATGTGCGCGATGATGCAGAAGTTGCGGATCAGAGCCGGGTCGGTACGGCTCGGCTCGGGCACATTGTTAGGGGTCGCGGGCACGCAGGGTCCTGTCTCTTGAGGCGCCTTATGCCTCGGGTCGGATCTGTACGTAGCCTCCATGCTCCCATGGAGCGGGGCCTGTGACGGGTTTGGGCCGCTGTCGGGGCGACTGGTAGCCTGGGCCGCTGTGTCTCCATGCCCTTGCGCGCGGAGGCTCACCCAAGAAAATCACACGGCCCGCGAGGCCCCGTCCTCGTGTGCCAAGAACCTGAAAAGGCTCATTCGTGGCGAACATCAAGTCCCAGATCAAGCGGAACAAGACCAACGAGAAGGCGCGGCTGCGCAACAAGGCCGTCAAGTCCTCTCTGAAGACCGCGATCCGCAAGGCCCGCGAGGCCGCCGCCGCGGGTGACGTCGAGAAGGCGACCGAGTACCAGCGCGCCGCCGCGCGTCAGCTGGACAAGGCCGTCTCCAAGGGCGTCATCCACAAGAACCAGGCCGCCAACAAGAAGTCGGCGCTCGCTTCCAAGGTCGCCGGCCTCCAGGGCTGAACCACCCGGTTCGTTCTCTGTGATCTGAACGACTGAACGACCGCCGGAAGGACCCAGGGCGGGCCCTCTCTCATCCGCTCCCGACCGGCACCAGGGGTTCGTACGCGGCCTGCGTTCGCCACGCGGGTACGGACCCGGCAACCTTTTCAGCGCCCCGGCTCCCCGTGCCGCCTTCCCCAGGCGGTCCGGGGGCCGGGGCGTTCGGTCTTCCCGGGCTCCGCCGGCGGTGGGGGACAATGGACCCCATGCCTTCCGCCCTCCCCGACGGCGAACCCGTCCCCTCCGACGGCGCGCTGCCGGCCTCCGCCCTCCTGGGCGCCCACGAGCGCCCCCTCGGGTTCTACCTGCACGTCCCGTACTGCGCGACCCGCTGCGGGTACTGCGACTTCAACACCTACACCGCCACCGAGCTGCGCGGCAGCGGCGGCGTGCTCGCCTCCCGCGACAACTACGCGGACACCCTCGCCGAGGAGGTCCGCCTGGCCCGCAAGGTGCTCGGCGACGACCCCCGCCCGGTGCGCACCGTCTTCGTCGGCGGCGGCACCCCCACCCTGCTCGCCGCCGGCGACCTGGTGCGGATGCTGGACGCGGTCCGCCAGGAGTTCGGTCTCGCCGAGGACGCGGAGGTCACCACCGAGGCCAACCCGGAGTCCGTGGACCCCGCCTACCTCGCCGAACTGCGCGAGGGCGGCTACAACCGGATCTCCTTCGGCATGCAGTCCGCCCGGCGCCACGTCCTGCGGGTCCTGGACCGCACCCACACCCCCGGCCGTCCCGAGGAGTGCGTCGCGGAGGCCCGCGCGGCCGGCTTCGACCACGTGAACCTGGACCTGATCTACGGCACCCCGGGGGAGTCCGACGACGACTGGCGGGCCTCCCTGGACGCCGCGCTGGGCGCCGGACCGGACCACGTGTCGGCGTACGCGCTGATCGTGGAGGAGGGCACCGGGCTGGCCCGGCGGATCCGCCGCGGCGAGGTCCCGATGACCGACGACGACGTGCACGCCGACCGGTACCTGATCGCCGAGGAGACGCTGTCGGCGGCCGGGTTCGACTGGTACGAGGTCTCCAACTGGGCGACCTCCGACGCGGCCCGCTGCCTGCACAACGAGCTGTACTGGCGGGGCGCCGACTGGTGGGGCGCCGGACCCGGCGCGCACAGCCACGTCGGGGGCGTGCGGTGGTGGAACGTGAAGCACCCCGGCGCCTACGCGGCGGCGCTCGCCGGAGGGCGCTCGCCGGGCGCCGGGCGCGAGCTGCTGTCCGGCGAGGACCGGCGCGTGGAGCGGATCCTGCTGGAGCTGCGGCTGCGGGACGGCGTCCCCCTGGACCTCCTGCGCCCGGCCGGCCGGGCGGCGGCCGACCGCGCCCTCGCGGACGGCCTGCTGAGGGAGGAGTCCTTCACCGCCGGACGCGCGGCGCTGACCCTCCGCGGCCGTCTCCTCGCCGACGCGGTGGTCCGGGACCTGGTGGACTGACGCGGCCGTCCCCGCGGGTGCGGGGAGCGCGATCTGCCCGGCCGGGCCGGCGAGCCGGCCGACGGGCCGTCCGCGCCGGTGCGGGGAGCGGTGCGCCAGGTCCCGCCGTCACGACGATCCGCAGGACGTCAGGGCACGGTCACGTGGTCGATCAGCCGTTCCACGCTCCCCAGCAGCTCCGGCTCGAGGTCCTTGTAGGAGCGCACCCGGGAGAGGATGCGGCGCCAGGCGGCGCCGGTGTCGTCGGGCCAGCCGAGGGCGCGGCAGACGCCGGTCTTCCAGTCCTGGCCGCGGGGGATCACCGGCCAGGCGTCGATGCCGAGGGCGGAGGGCTTCACCGCCTGCCAGACGTCGACGTAGGGGTGGCCGACGACCAGCGCGTGCTCGCTGGTGACGGCCTCGGCGATGCGCCACTCCTTGGAGCCGGGCACCAGGTGGTCGACCAGGACGCCCAGGCGCGCGTCGGGGCCGGGGGCGAACTCCTCGACCACGGCGGGCAGGTCGTCCACGCCCTCCAGGTACTCCACGACCACGCCCTCGATCCGCAGGTCGTCGCCCCACACCTTCTCGACCAGCTCGGCGTCGTGCCGGCCCTCCACGTAGATCCGCCCCGCGCGGGCGACCCGGGCCCGCGCGCCGGGGACCGCGACGGAGCCGGAGGCGGTGCGCGAGGGCCGCCCCGGGGCCGCGGCGGCGCGGACCAGGGTCACCGGGCGGCCCTCCAGCAGGAAGGCGGCCGGGGCCAGCGGGAAGACGCGGTGCCTGCCGTGCCGGTCCTCCAGCGTGACCGTGCCGGCCTCGCAGCCGACGACGGCGCCGCAGAACCCGGTGGCGGGCTCCTCCACCACCAGGCCGGGCTCCGCCGGGACCTCGGGCACCTGCTTCGGCTTCTTCCACGGCGGCGTGAGGTCGGGGGAGTACTGACGCATTCGACCGACGATAGGGAAAACCGAACGGCGTGCCCACGCGACACGCCCTCACCGGGTCCACCGGCTCCACCGGCTCCACCGGCTCCACGGGCCGCGTTCACCAGGCCGTGCCGAACCTCCGCGACAGCTCCGCCCGCTGCCGCCGCACGAAGGCGGCGTCCACCACGGCCCCGTGACCCGGCACGTAGAGCGCGTCCTCGCCGCCCAGCTCCAGCAGCCGGGTGAGCGCGGCGGCCCAGCGGGAGGTCACCGCGTCGGGTCCGGCCTGCGGTTCGCCGGACTCCTCGACCAGGTCGCCGCAGAACACCACCGGGCGCGGCCCGGGCACCAGCACCGCCAGGTCATGAGCGGTGTGGCCGGGCCCCACATTGGCCAGCACCGGGCGGACGCCCCCGCCGAGGTCCACCACGTGGTCGTCGTACACCTCGTGCCGGGGCGCGGTCAGCAGGTCCGCCGCGCCCTCCGCCACCTCCGCGGCCAGCCCGTTGGCCACCGCGTCGGCCCGCAGGGCCTGCCGCCCCTCGTCGGAGGTGAGCAGCGCGCCGGAGCCCACCGCCGCGAACGTGTCCGCACCGGCGAACACACAGGCGCCCAGCACATGGTCGAAGTGGGGGTGTGTGAGTGCCACATGTGTGATGCGCCGCTCCGCTCCGGCCGGCCCCGTCGCCGGCGCCGCGGCGCCCAGCAGCTCCTCCGCCTCCTGACGGATCCGTGTGCCTTCGGCCACACTCGACCCGGCGTCCACCAGCAGCGCCCCCCCGGGCCCCGCCACCAGGCCCACCGTGCAGTCCCACACCGGCAGCCGCAGCCGCCCCACACCCGGGGCCAGCGGCTCCCAGCCGAGGCCTTCCCACCCGCCAGGGGCTTCCCACGTCACGCTCATGGGGCGACGCTATCGGGACCGCACGGCGACCGCCCTTGCCCGCGCCGTACCCCCCGGCCGTACACTGGCTTGCGAAAGACTGGCACTCGCCCGCGCCGAGTGCCAGTCGACGCAAGGGGCAGAAGCGGTGGGGCCGAGCCGACATCCGGAGGTGTGCGCGATGCTGAGTGAACGCAGGCTGCAGGTGTTGCGCGCCATCGTCCAGGACTACGTCGGGACCGAGGAGCCGGTGGGTTCCAAGGCGCTCACCGAGCGGCACAACCTCGGCGTGTCCCCGGCGACGGTGCGCAACGACATGGCCGCGCTGGAGGAGGAGGGCTACATCGCCCAGCCGCACACCAGCGCGGGCCGCATCCCCACCGACAAGGGGTACCGGCTGTTCGTCGACCGGCTGGCCGACGTCAAGCCGATGACGCAGCCGGAGCGGCGGGCCATCCAGAACTTCCTGGACGGCGCCGTCGACCTCGACGACGTGGTGGCCCGCACGGTGCGGCTGCTGGCGCAGCTGACCCGCCAGGTCGCCGTCGTCCAGTATCCGTCGCTCACGCGTTCGGCGGTGCGGCACGTGGAGCTGCTGGCGCTGGCGCCGGCCCGGGTGATGCTGGTGCTGATCACCGACACCGGCCGGGTCGAGCAGCGCATGGTCGACTGCCCCGCCCCGATCGGCGAGAACACCCTCGCCGACCTCCGCGCCCGGCTCAACAGCCGGGTCACCGGTCGCCGGTTCACCGACGTCCCGCAGCTGGTGCAGGACCTGCCGGAGTCCTTCGAGGCGGAGGACCGGGGCACGGTCGCCTCGGTGCTCTCCACCCTGCTGGAGACGCTCGTCGAGAGGACCGAGGAGCGGCTGATGATCGGCGGCACCGCCAACCTGACCCGCTTCACGCACGACTTCCCCCTCACGATCCAGCCCGTCCTGGAGGCCCTCGAGGAGCAGGTCGTGCTCCTCAAGCTCCTCGGCGAGGCACAGGATCCGGCCATGACCGTACGTATCGGTCACGAGAACGAGTACGAGGGGCTCAACTCCACCTCCGTCGTGTCGGTGGGCTACGGTTCGGGCGGAGAGGCAGTCGCCAAGCTCGGCGTGGTCGGACCGACCCGCATGGATTACCCGGGAACGATGGGAGCAGTACGCGCAGTGGCACGGTACGTCGGACAGATCCTGGCGGAGTCGTAAGTGGCCACGGACTACTACGCCGTACTCGGCGTACGCCGCGACGCGTCCCAGGACGAGATCAAGAAGGCGTTCCGGAGGCTCGCCCGCGAGCTGCACCCGGACGTCAATCCCGATCCGAAGACGCAGGAGCGGTTCAAGGAGATCAACGCCGCCTACGAGGTGCTCTCGGACCCGCAGAAGAAGCAGGTCTACGACCTCGGCGGCGACCCGCTCTCCCAGGCCGGCGGCGCCGGCGCGGGCGCGGGCGGCTTCGGGGCCGGCGGCTTCGGCAACTTCTCCGACATCATGGACGCCTTCTTCGGCACGGCCTCGCAGCGCGGACCGCGCTCGCGGACCCGCCGGGGCCAGGACGCCATGATCCGGCTGGACGTCGAACTCGACGAGGCGGCCTTCGGGACGACCAAGGAACTCCAGGTCGACACCGCCGTGGTCTGCAAGACCTGTCACGGCGAGGGCGCCGCCCCCGGCACCTCCGCGCAGACCTGTGACATGTGCCGCGGCCGCGGCGAGGTGTCCCAGGTGACGCGGTCGTTCCTCGGCCAGGTCATGACCTCCCGGCCCTGCCCCCAGTGCCAGGGCTTCGGCACGGTCGTGCCCAACCCGTGCCCGGAGTGCGCGGGCGACGGGCGGGTGCGCTCGCGCCGGACGCTGACCGTGAAGATCCCGGCCGGTGTCGACAACGGCACCCGGATCCAGCTGGCCGGCGAGGGCGAGGTCGGCCCCGGCGGCGGACCCGCCGGCGACCTCTACGTCGAGATCCACGAGCTCCCGCACGAGACGTTCCAGCGGCGCGGGGACGACCTGCACTGCACGGTGACGATCCCGATGACCGCGGCGGCCCTCGGCACCAAGGTGCCGCTGGAGACGCTCGACGGGCACGAGGAGGTCGACATCCGGCCGGGCACCCAGTCCGGGCAGTCGATCCCGCTGCACGGCCGCGGCGTCACCCACCTGCGCGGCGGCGGACGCGGCGACCTCATCGTCCACGTCGAGGTGCTGACGCCGACCAAGCTGGACCCGGAGCAGGAGCGGGTGCTGCGCGAACTGGCCAAGATGCGCGGCGAGGAGCGGCCCACCGGCCAGTTCCAGCCCGGCCAGCAGGGCCTGTTCTCCCGCCTCAAGGACGCCTTCAACGGGCGCTGAGGCGCCCGGGGAGCCGCCGCGGGCCGCCCGGCCCGCGGCGGCTCCCGCACC
>NZ_LWCC02000005.1:3236302-3257661 GCF_001642695.1 Streptomyces chilikensis | reverse complement strand
CCCGGCGGGCCCACGTTCCTCCTGGAGGGACCCGAGGGCCGGCACGCCGTGTCGGTGAAACGGCTCCAGCCGGGCGAGGCGGTGGTGCTCACCGACGGCCGCGGGCGCTGGACCGAGGGCGTGGTCGAGGCCGCCGAGGGCAAGGACCGGCTGGTCGTCGGCGGACTCGCGGAGGTCCGGGAGGAACCCCCGCCGAGCCCGCGGATCACCGTGGTGCAGGCACTGCCCAAGGGCGACCGGGGCGAGCTGGCCGTGGAGACCATGACCGAGACCGGGGTCGACGCGATCGTGCCCTGGTCGGCGGCCCGGTGCATCACCCAGTGGAAGGGCGAGCGCGGGGCCAAGGCGCTCGCCAAGTGGCGGGCGACCGCGCGGGAGGCGGGCAAGCAGTCCCGCCGTACGCGGTTCCCGGAGGTCGCCGCCCTCGCGGGCGGCAAGCAGGTCGCCGAGCTGCTGGCGCGGGCGGACCTCGCGGTGGTGCTGCACGAGGACCGCGCCTACCCCGGTGAGGCGCTGGCCACCGCCGAGCTGCCCGCGCGGGGCGAGATCGTGCTGGTCGTCGGGCCCGAGGGCGGGGTCTCGCCGCAGGAGCTGGAGCTGTTCACGGCGGCCGGGGCCAAGGCCTGCCGGCTGGGGCGCAGCGTGCTGCGGACGTCCACGGCGGGGACCGCGGCCGTCGCGCTGCTGCTGGGGCGCACGGGGCGCTGGTCCTGAGCCGCGGACGCCGGCGCCCGGCCCCGCCGGGCCGCCCGCCCGCCGCGCACGGCACCGCCCGGGGGCCCGGGGCGGCGGTCCGGTGCGCGGCCCCGTCGCGGGACCCGCGGGACGCACCACCGGAGCCGCCGTCCGCGGCGCCGCCGGGGCCCGCGTGCCGGGCGTCGGGCGCGGTGCCGGGCGCGGGGGCATGCCCAGGGGCGTGCCCAGGGGCGTGCGTGATGCCGTGTGAGGCGGGGTTCCCGTTGTCATGGGCCCAGGATCCGCCGATACCGCACATCGCGATGATCAAGGTCGAAACCTGTGGACGACCACCCCCGTTGTGGACAACCGCGTCACCGCGCGGAGATCACCACGGCGAGCAGTCCCGGCCCGGTGTGCGCGCCGATCACCGCGCCCACCTCGCTGACGTGCAGGTCGGCGAGGTTCGGCACCCGGGACCTGAGCCGGTCCGCGAGGGCCAGGGCGCGGTCGGGGGCGGCCAGGTGATGGACCGCCATGTCCACCTGCGCCGCGCCCGCCCGCTCGGCGGCGATCTCCTCCAGCCGGCCGATGGCCCGGGACGCCGTGCGCACCTTCTCCAGCGGCTCGATCCGCCCGTCGGCGAGCTGCAGCAGCGGCTTCACGGCCAGCGCGGACCCGAAGAAGGCCTGCGCGGCGCCGATCCGTCCGCCGCGCCGCAGGTACTCCAGGGTGTCGACGTAGAGGAAGGCGGAGGTTCCGGCGGCGCGCTTCTCCGCGGCCGCGACCACCTCGTCCGCCCCGCCGCCCGCCTCGGCCGTCTCGGCCGCCGCCAGCGCGCAGAATCCGAGGGCCATCGCCACCATCCCGGTGTCCACGACCCGCACCGGTACCGGCGCCTGCCGCGCGGCCAGCACCGCGGCGTCGTAGGTGCCGGAGAACTCGGCGGACAGGTGGAGCGAGACGATCGCCGAGACGCCGGTGCCGGCGATCCGCCGGTAGGTCTCCGCGAACAGTTCCGGGCTGGGCCTGGAGGTGGTGACGGGGAGTTTCCTGCGCAGCGACTCCGCGAGGGAGCGGGCGGAGATCTCGGTGCCCTCCTCCAGCGCGCGGTCGCCGAGGACGACCGTCAGCGGGACGGAGGTGATGCCGTGCCGGGCCGTCGTCCTGGGCGGCAGGTAGGCCGTGGAATCGGTGACGATCGCGACATGGCGGGACATGAACTGGAGGTTACCTGCCGTAGTCGCCGCGTGGCATGGCACCCCGGTGACGCGGGCGTCACCACCGCGGGGCCCTCGCCCCGGCGACGGGGCGGCGGCAGGTCAGGTGGTGCCCTCGGGCCGGGCCTGCCTCTGCGGCTTCTCCCACGGGTTGGGCGTCCGGGGCCGCGACGGGTCCAGCGCCGCGCGGTCCTCGCGCGGGGCCGTCCGCCCGGTCCCGCCGCCGTGGGAGGGCCGGGGCGCCGGCTGCGGTGTCTCCTCGACCCGGTCCCAGTGCCGCAGGGCGCCGGCCTCGACGTCGATCTGGGCGCTCAGCGACTCCAGGTCGTCCTCGGCGAAACGGCGCGCGCGGTCCCGGGCGGCCCAGCGCAGGGAATCCGCGGCGCCGACGATCTGCTCGGTCCGCTCGCGCAGGCCGGGCAGCCGCTCGGCGAGGGTGGCGCGGTCCGGTTCGGACTGCAGCCGCTTGAGGTCGGCGTCCAGCTCACGGCCGTGCGCGGCGAGCCGGTCGAACAGGCCGAGGGACTCCTTGAGCGAGCCGTCGTCGGCGGAGCCCGCCTCCAGCGCCTCCTGGGTGGCCCGCATCGAGGTGCGCAGCTTCAGCCGCAGGTCGGCGAGCTCGCCGACCGGGCCGGGCTGGGCCAGCGAGCGGGCGCGCAGGGTGGTGTCCTCGACCGTGCGGCGGGCCTGGGTGAGGGTGCGGTCCACGCCGCGCCTGGCGGCGCCGACGGCCTTGACCGTGCCCCAGGCGCCCAGGGCGACCAGGAGCACGAAGATCACCGCGAGCACGGCAATGATCACATCCACCGCAGTTCCTCCTTCGCGCACCGCCGCCCGGTGCGGGATCCGGTCCCCTCACCACTCTGCCACGGTAAACGTCAGGGGCGGGTCCGGAGTTCCACGGAACCCCGAACCCGCCCCTGATCGTTCCCCGGTTCCGCAGGCCCTGCGTCCCCTAGGGGTCGCATGCCCGCCCGGGCGGCTTTCACGCCGGGACGATGTTCACCAGCTTCGGCGCGCGGACGATCACCTTGCGGACGCCGGCCCCGCCCAGCGCGGCGACGACCTTCCCGTCGGCCAGCGCGATCTTCTCCAGCTCCTCCTCGGAGACCGACGGCGGAACCTCCAGACGGGCCTTGACCTTGCCCTTGATCTGGACGACGCAGGTCACCGTCTCGTCGACCAGGTACGCCACGTCGGCGACCGGGAAGTCCTGGTGGACCACCGACCCGGTGTGGCCCAGGCGGTGCCACAGTTCCTCGGCGACGTGCGGGGCCAGCGGGGCGATCATCAGCACCAGCGGCTCGGCCACCGACCGCGCCACCGCGCCGCCGGCCTTGGTCAGGTGGTTGTTCAGCTCGGTGATCTTGGCGATGGCGGTGTTGAACCGCATGCCCTCCAGGTCCTGGCGGACGCCGTCGATCGCCTTGTGCAGGGCCCGCAGGGTGTCCTCGTCGGGCTCCGCGTCGACCACGGTGACCTCGCCGGTCGCCTCGTCGACGATGTTGCGCCACAGCCGCTGCAGCAGGCGGTACTGGCCGATCACCGCGCGGGTGTCCCACGGGCGGGAGACGTCCAGCGGGCCCATCGCCATCTCGTACAGGCGCAGGGTGTCGGCGCCGTACTCGGCGCAGATCTCGTCCGGGGTGACGGCGTTCTTCAGGGACTTGCCCATCTTGCCCAGCACCCGGGAGACCTTCTCGCCCTGGTACCAGTAGGCGCCGTCGCGCTCCTCCACCTCGGCGGCCGGCACGGCGATGCCGCGGCTGTCGCGGTAGACGTAGGCCTGGATCATGCCCTGGTTGAACAGCTTGTGGAACGGCTCGGACGAGGAGATGTGCCCCAGGTCGAACAGGATCTTCGACCAGAACCGCGCGTACAGCAGGTGCAGCACCGCGTGCTCGGAGCCGCCCACGTACAGGTCGACGCCGCCGTGCGGCATGCCCTCGCGCGGGCCCATCCAGTACCGCTCGATCTCCGGGTCGACCAGCCGCCGGTCGTTGTGCGGGTCCAGGTAGCGCAGCTCGTACCAGCAGGAGCCGGCCCAGTTGGGCATGGTGTTGGTCTCGCGGCGGTACTTCCTCGGCCCGTCGCCCAGGTCCAGGGTGACGTTCACCCAGTCCTCGTTGCGGGACAGCGGGGTCTCCGGCTGGGTGTCCGCGTCGTCCGGGTCGAAGGTGCGCGGCGAGTAGTCCTCGACCTCGGGCAGCTCCAGCGGCAGCATCGACTCGGGCAGCGCGTGCGCCACGCCGTCCTCGTCGTAGACGATCGGGAACGGCTCGCCCCAGTACCGCTGGCGGCTGAACAGCCAGTCGCGCAGCCGGTAGTTGACGGTGCCCTCGCCGATGCCGTTCTCGTCCAGCCAGGCGGTGACGCGGGCCTTGGCCTCGACGACGCCCAGGCCGTCCAGGGAGACCGCCCCGTTCGCCGAGTTGATCAGCTTGGCGTCGTGGGAGGCGAAGGCGTCGTCCCACTCGGCCGGGTCGGTGGACCGGCCGTCGTTCGGCTCGACCACGCAGCGCATCGGCAGCTCGAAGGCGCGGGCGAAGGCGAAGTCACGGCTGTCGTGGGCCGGGACCGCCATGATCGCGCCGGTGCCGTAGCCCATCAGGACGTAGTCGGCGATGAAGACCGGGATCCGCTCGCCGTTGACCGGGTTGGTCGCGAAGACGCCGGTGAAGACGCCGGTCTTGTCCTTGGCCTCGGCCTGGCGCTCCACGTCCGACTTGGACGCGGCCTGCGCCCGGTAGGCGGCGACCGCCTCGGCCGGGGTGGCGTGACCGCCGGTCCACGCCTCACGGGTGCCCTCCGGCCAGGCGGCCGGGGTGAACTTCTCCACCAGCGGGTGCTCCGGCGCCAGCACCATGTAGGTGGCGCCGAACAGGGTGTCCTGGCGGGTGGTGAAGACGGTGACGGCGTCCCCGTCGACGGGGAAGTCGACGCGCGCGCCCTCGGAGCGGCCGATCCAGTTGCGCTGCTGCAGCTTGATCGCCTCGGGCCAGTCCAGCCCGTCCAGGTCGTCCAGCAGGCGGTCCGCGTAGGCGGTGATGCGCATGTTCCACTGGCGCAGCTTGGCCTTGAAGACCGGGAAGTTGCCGCGCTCGGAGCGGCCGTCGGCGGTGACCTCCTCGTTGGCCAGCACGGTGCCCAGGCCGGGGCACCAGTTGACCGGCGCGTCCGAGGCGTAGGCCAGGCGGTACTCGCTCAGCAGGTCGGCGCGCTCGACGGCCGACAGGTCGGCCCAGGCACGGCCGCCGGGGACCTCGCGCTCGCCGCTCTCGAACGCGGCGACCAGCTCGGAGACCGGGCGGGCCTTGCCGGCCTCGGGGTCGTACCAGGAGTTGAAGATCTGCAGGAAGATCCACTGGGTCCACCGGTAGTACTCCGGGTCGATCGTGGCGAACGACCGGCGCCTGTCGTGGCCCAGGCCCAGGCGGCGCAGCTGCGCCTTCATGTTGGCCATGTTGGCCTCGGTGGAGACCCGCGGGTGGGTGCCGGTCTGCACGGCGAACTGCTCGGCGGGCAGGCCGAAGGCGTCGAAGCCCAGGGTGTGCAGGACGTTGTGCCCGGTCATCCGCTGGTGGCGGGCGTAGACGTCGGTGGCGATGTAACCCAGCGGGTGACCGACGTGCAGGCCCGCACCCGACGGGTACGGGAACATGTCCATGATGAACTTCTTGGGCCGGGCGGCGACCTCGGGGTCGCCCGCCAGGTCGCCGGAGGGGTTCGGGGCCTCGTAGGTCCCGTCGGCGTCCCAGAAGTCCTGCCAGCGTGCCTCGATCTCGGCCGCCAGCGCGGCCGTGTAGCGGTGCGGCGCGACCTCCGCCGACTCTGCGGCGGAAGCGGGGTTCGTCTCGCTCATGATCCTCAAAGCTCCATCGATCGACGTCGTCTCTGCCGTGGGGTCCTCCCCCGGACTCCGTCCGGGGGTGCCCCCACCTGCTCGGGCGGAGCCGAGAGCTCGGGGGAGGACCCGGAAATGAAAAAACCCCTCGCACAGGAGGGGGCGCCGCGCCGATGCCGGCCACGGTTCTCGTGGTGGCCGGGACTGATCAGCGCGGCTCGCTAAGCAGAAGGCGTACGGCACGCATGGCGTCAGGGTACCGCAGCCCTCCGGAACGCCGCGACGCGGTTCGGAACGGCGGGACACGCCGAAAGCGGGCCATCCGTCCGGATGACCCGCCTTCTCTGCTGTGGAGCTAAGGAGAATTGAACTCCTGACCTCCTGCATGCCATGCAGGCGCTCTACCAACTGAGCTATAGCCCCTTGCGGTGCGTCGTCCGGGCTTTCCGTTTCCGGTTCCCCCCGGCGACACAGAGAACATTACATGACCCTGGGGGGCGGACACCAAATCGTTTCCGCTCTGTCCGTATTCGCCCGGAAAATGAAGCGGCTCAGGCGGCTTCGAAGGAGTAGAAGCGCTTGAGCGTGCAGAGCTCGTCGAGCAGCCGGCCGTAGATCGGCTCGCCCTCGAGTTCCCGGTAGGTCTCGATGGGGTCGCCTTTTATGATCAGCGCCCTGGCGCACTCCTCGCACCAGTACTGGAACTCCTCGTTGACCGGCTCCATGTCCCGCACGATCGGCGTGCCGCTGCCGCACCAGTCGCACTTTCTGCGGTGTGCCCCCACGCGCCACTCCCTCCCGTCGGGCCGCGGCCCCCTTCCGGCCGTCCGATTCTGCCACGTGCGCCGGGGCCGCACCGGGACGACGCCGGGGTCCGCCGGGCCGATACCAGGCTGATACGAAAAGATCCCGTCCTTGCGGACGGGATCCCTTCCCTACTGCACGTCCACGTAGTCGCCGCTCGAGGAACTGGCTCCGGTGGTGGTGTTGCCGTAGTACTTCCAGCGCCAGGTGCCGTCCTGGGTGGCCGTCACCGTGGTCTTCAGGGCCCCGCCGCTGCTGGCGGTGACCTTCTTCACCGTGGTGTACGTCGAGGAACCGGCCGGCTTGAACTGCAGGCTGACCAGGCGTCCGCCGTAATTGTCGTACCGGTGGGCGGTCCAGTTCGCCCGCTGCACGGTGCCCTTGACGGTGATCGTCCCGCCCTTGGCGACGGGTTCCGGCGACGCGTTGTGGTCCTGGATGCGGGAGGCCCGCTGGAGGATGACGGTGGCGGAGTTGGTGTCGCTGTCATGACCGCCGGCGGCCTTGTGCCCCAGGCCCCAGGTCTTCCACTCCGTGGCGTCGCCGTTGACCAGACCGCCACCGGTGCGGATCCAGCGGGGGTCGACCGTGACCGTCTCGTCGCAGCGGCGGTACGTGTAGCCGGACGCGGTGGTGGTCGCGCAGCTCCACCGGGTCGACGAGGCCACGAGCACGCGCTCGTTCTCCGCCCCGAGGGTGCCCCGGTAGGCGTTGACGTTCCAGTCGCTCAGCTCGACCGTGCTCCGCACGGTGTAGGTCAGCGGCAGATCGACCGGATTGGTGATCCCCACCACGATCGGCCTGCCCCCGTTGAAGACGATCTCCGAGAAGGAGATGTCGCTCTCCGCCGCCTGTGCGTTCGGTGCTCCGAGCAGCACGGCGGCGAGCGCGGTCGTGCCCGCGAGGAGGACACGACCGGGTTGTGCGGTTCTGTTCATCCCGCCCCTGGTTCCGTGAGAACGCCGGCCGCCTCTCGGCCGACGGCCGAAACTCTAGATCACCGGAACGACGAAGATCCCGCCCGGTCTGTCGACCGGACGGGATCTCCCGACTGTGGAGCTAAGGAGAATTGAACTCCTGACCTCCTGCATGCCATGCAGGCGCTCTACCAACTGAGCTATAGCCCCTCGCCGTTCGCTTCCCGCTCGGCGGGGCGAACGAGTAGAACTCTAGCCTGTGACCAGCCGAAAAGTGAAATCGGGCCGGCCCCGGGCTCCGGCGGAGCCCGGGGAGGCCGTCAGGTGTCGTCGCCGAGCACCGGCTCCGGCAGGGAGCCCGCGTTGTGCTCCAGCAGACGCCAGCCGCGCACGCCCTCGCCGAGGACGGACCAGCAGCAGTTGGACAGGCCGCCCAGCCCCTCCCACATGTGGGCGTCCAGGCCCAGCAGGCGGCCGATGGTGGTGCGGATGGTGCCGCCGTGACTGACCACGACCAGGGTGCCGTCGGCCGGGAGCTTTTCGACGTGCCGCAGCACCACCGGGGCGGCCCGGTCGGCGACCTCGGTCTCCAGCTCGCCCCCGCCGCGGCGCACCGGCTCCCCCCGCTTCCACGCCAGGTACTCCTCGCCGTGCAGGGCGAGGATCTCGTCGTGGGTGAGGCCCTGCCAGACACCGGCGAAGGTCTCCCTCAGGCCCTCCTCCCGGGCGATCTCGAGGCCGGTGAGCGCCGCCAGCTCGGAGGCGGTGTCGACCGCGCGGCGCAGGTCGGACGCGACGATCGCGTCCGGCGCCAGCCGGGCGAGCAGCTTGGCGGCCCGCCTGGCCTGGGCGCGGCCGGTGTCGGTGAGGTCGACGTCCGTGGTGCCCTGGAAGCGGCGCTCCACGTTCCACGAGGTCTGGCCGTGCCGCCACAGGATCACGCGGCGGCCGCGGCCGCCGTTCCCGGAGGCGGCCGTCACCAGATCTCACCGTCCGGCAGCCCGGCCTCCTCCTGCGCCGCCTGCGTCCTGGCGTGCTCCTCGGCCTTGCCGCGGGTCGCCTTGGCCTCCTCCGGCAGGTCCAGCTCGGGGCAGTCCTTCCACAGCCGCTCCAGCGCGTAGAAGACGCGCTCCTCGCTGTGCTGGACGTGGACGACGATGTCGACGTAGTCGAGCAGGATCCAGCGGGCGTCGCGGTCGCCCTCGCGGCGCACCGGCTTGGCGCCGAGCTCCTTCTGCAGCCGCTCCTCGATCTCGTCGACGATCGACTTGACCTGGCGGTCGTTGGGCGCGGAGGCGAGCAGGAAGGCGTCCGTGATCGACAGCACGTCGCTGACGTCGTAGGCGATGATGTCGTGCGCGAGCTTGTCCGCCGCTGCCTGCGCGGCGGTGTTGATGAGCTCGATGGATCGGTCGGTGGCGGTCACTGCCTGGCTTTCCGTCGTCGGACTTCTACCCGTCCAGGGTCTCACGGACCGTCCGGACCTCCCCACGGAACACCACGAGGCCGTGGCCACACCGCGGGAGCCGCGCGGACCGGGCCGGGCCGGAAAACCGCGGGAGCCGGTCCCGCGGGCGCGGGACCGGCTCCGTGCGGGGCCGCGGCGGGTCAGGAGGCCGGCTCGTAGTCCTGGCCGAGCACCACCGTGACGTCCGCGTTGGAGGCCGTGGCGCCCTTGGTGACGGACGACTCCGGCAGGCCCAGGGTGCGGGCCACCTCGATCGCCTCGTCCTTGGCGCCGGCGTCGGCGTACCGCACCTCCGAGGTGGCGGCCGCCTCCGCGCTGCCGGCGGCGACGTAGGTGTAGCCGCCGTTGACCAGCGCGACGCGGGCCAGGTCGGCGAGCGGCTGGTCCTTGGCGTTCGTGCTGCCGCCGGTGGCGTTGCGCAGGCTGACCCGGACGCCGTCGCCGTCCTCACCGGGGCTCTTGGCCTGGCCGCCGAGGATCTTCTCGACGACGTTCTGGCTGGCCTTCTCGCCGAGCGTGCCGTCCGCCTCCACGGGCAGCACCGTGGTGCGGTAGTCGCCGCCCTTGGCGCGGTCGGCGAGGCCGGCGAGGAAGCGGCCGAGGTCCTTGTCGGACAGCGGCGGCTCGATGATCTGGCCGAGCTGCTGCACGGTGACCGTGGCGCCCTGCTCGTCCGACGAGAGCTTGCGCAGGACCCCGCGCATGACCTGGCCGAACCGCTCCAGCTGCGCGCTCTGCGGCTCGCTCGGGCCGCGGTGGGTGGCGTAGGCCGCGGCCATCTTGCCGCTGAGGGTCTGCTGCTCGCCCTTGTGGACCAGCGGGGCGGCGCCCTCGTCCTCGGCCTTGGGGTCGGGGACGTCGGTGTCGGTGTCGATCTCGATGTGGCCGACGATGTCGACCAGGTTCTGCAGGAACGGGGTGTCCAGCCGCCAGGTGCCCTCGATCCGGGTGCCGAGGACGGTGTCCAGGGACTCGCGGGTGCCGGACGAGCCGTCGTCGCCGACGGACTGCCCGAGGGTGGTGGCGTTGCCGTCCTGGTCGGTGAGGGCCAGCGAGTTGGGCAGCAGCACGGCGCTGCCCTCCTCGGTGGTGGCGTTGTCCACCAGCAGGAGGGTGGAGGTGTCCGAGCCCTTGGTGGGGTGCAGGTGGACGACGATCACGTCGCGCTTCTGGGCGCCCGAGGCGGAGCCGGAGCCCTGCGCGGCGTCCGAGGAGGACAGGAAGGGCAGCTTGCCCGCGTACCAGAGGTAGCCGCCGCCGCTGACCACGACCAGGGCCAGCACCACCAGGACCGCGGTCATCCGGGCGCGGGCCCGGCGCTTGGCCTCCTCGCGGCGCTCGGTGCGGTTCTCGGTGAACTGCAGCCAGTCGATGACGTCCTCGGACTCGCCGTCCTGTTCCTCGACGAAGGCGAACTGCTCGGTGTCGTACCCGGGACCGGCGTCGCGGCGCGGCGCCTGGCCCGGGCCGCCCTGCTGCGGGATCCGGGGCGGCTCGGCCACGGCGGGCCGGCCCGCGGGCGCGCCCGGGCCGCCGTACGTGGGCGCCTCCTCGGCGGCCTCGGCGGTCTCGGCGGCCGGCTCGGCGGTCTCGGCGGGAACCACCGGGTCCTCCACGGCGACCGGCTCGGCCTGCGCCTCGGCGGCGGACTCCGCCACGACCGGACGCGCGACCTCCTCGGCGGCCGTCACCTCCTGCGCGGTCGGCTCGGCCTGCTGGGCTGCCTCGGCACGGGCGTCCGCCGCGGCCTGCTCGGCCCGGCGACGGCTGCGCGCCTGCGCCTTGGTCTCCCGCGGCTCCCTGACCTCCGGCGCCTCGGTCTCCTCACCACGCGGCGCACCCGCGGGCGAGGTCGCCCGGCGGCTCGTGCGGCGACGCCCACGGCGGCCTGCCGCGGCCTCCGCCTCGGCGACGCTGCTGTACAGCTCCTCGTCCGCGGCGAAGTCCGGGGAGGGCAGCGCGACGGGCTCCTCCGCGGACTCGGTGACGGCGGACGCCGCGCGCTCGAGCTCGGCCTCCTCCTCCGCGGAGGGCGCCTCGGCGACCAGGGCGGACGGCTCGTGCTCGTGGGGCTGCTCCTGCTGCCCGTCCCGCGCGCCGCCGCGCTTCTTCTTCTTGCCGCCGCCGCCGACGGCGGTCGGCTGGTCCAGGTGCACGACCAGACCGCGGCCGTTGCAGTGGACACAGGTTTCGGAGAAGGACTCCAGCAGGCCCTGGCCGACCCGCTTGCGGGTCATCTGCACCAGGCCGAGCGAGGTGACCTCGGCCACCTGGTGCTTGGTCCGGTCCCGGCCCAGGCACTCCAGCAGGCGCCGCAGCACCAGGTCCCGGTTGGACTCCAGCACCATGTCGATGAAGTCGATGACGATGATGCCGCCGAGGTCGCGCAGCCGCAGCTGGCGGACGATCTCCTCGGCCGCCTCCAGGTTGTTCCTGGTGACGGTCTCCTCGAGGTTGCCGCCCTGACCGGTGAACTTGCCGGTGTTGACGTCGATGACGACCATCGCCTCGGTCCGGTCGATCACCAGCGAACCGCCGCTGGGCAGCCAGACCTTGCGGTCCAGCGCCTTGGCGAGCTGCTCGTCGATCCGGTAGGTGGCGAACACGTCGACCTCGGAGGTCCACCGCTGGAGGCGGTCCGCCAGGTCCGGCGCGACGCCGGCCACGTAGCCGTGGATGGTCCGCCACGCCTCGTCGCCGCTGACGACGACCTTGGTGAAGTCCTCGTTGAAGATGTCGCGGACGACCCGGACCGTCATGTCCGGCTCGCCGTAGAGCAGCGTCGGCGCGTTGCCCTTCTTCGCCTTCTGCTGGATCTCCTCCCACTGCGCCTGCAGGCGCTCGACGTCGCGGCGCAGCTCGTCCTCGCTGGCGCCCTCGGCGGCGGTGCGCACGATGACGCCGGCGTCCTCGGGGACGATCTTCTTGAGGATGGTCTTCAGCCGGGCGCGCTCGGTGTCGGGCAGCTTGCGGCTGATGCCGGTCATCGACCCCTCGGGGACGTAGACCAGGTAGCGGCCGGGCAGCGAGACCTGGCTCGTCAGGCGGGCGCCCTTGTGGCCGATCGGGTCCTTGGTGACCTGCACCAGGACGGACTGGCCGGACTTCAGCGCGGTCTCGATGCGGCGCGGCCCGTGGGCCATGCCGAGCGCCTCGAAGTTGACCTCGCCGGCGTAGAGCACCGCGTTGCGGCCCTTGCCGATGTCGATGAAGGCGGCCTCCATCGACGGCAGGACGTTCTGCACCTTGCCGAGGTAGACGTTGCCGACGTAGGAGGTCGACTGCTCCTTGTTGACGTAGTGCTCGACGAGGATGTTGTCCTCGAGCACGCCGATCTGGGTGCGGTCGCCGTGCTGGCGGACGACCATCACGCGCTCGACGGCCTCGCGGCGGGCCAGGAACTCCGCCTCGGTGATGATCGGCACGCGGCGGCGGCCCTGCTCGCGGCCCTCGCGGCGGCGCTGCTTCTTGGCCTCCAGACGGGTGGAGCCCTTGATGGACTGCACCTCGTCGGCGGCGGTGTCACCGGGGCCGGAGCGTTCGTCCTTCTTCCGGGGCTCGCGGACCTTGACGACGGTGCGCTCCGGGTCGTCCTGCGACGGCTCGGCCTCGGCGGCCGTGTCACCGGCGCGACGACGGCGGCGACGGCGACGGCGGGAGCTGCTGGAGCCGCCGGACTGCTCGCGCCCGTCCTCGTCGGTGTCCTCGGCCTCCTCGGCGTCGGAGACGTCCTCGGCGATCTGCTCCGCGGTGTCCTCGGCGTCCTGCTCCGCCTGCTCGGCGGCGGTCTCGTCGGCGTCGGCCTCATCGGCGAACTCGGTGTCGCGCTCGCCGTTCCCGTCCTCGCCGGACTCGCCGCGACGGCGGCGGCGGCCGCCCCGGCGGCGGCGACGGCGGGAGCCGGTCTCCTCGAAGTCGCCCTGGTCGCCCTGGTCGGTCTGCTCCGCCTCATCCGCGGACTCGTCGGCGGCCGCGGCCTCGGGCTCCTCGGCGCGCGCCTGCCCGGTCACCGCGGGAGCGCCCTCCTCCGCGACACGGCGGCGACGGCCGTGGCGGCGGGAGACGGTCTGCTCCTCGTCCTCCTCGACGGCGGCGGGCGCCTCCGGCTCGGTGGCCCGGGCGGCCTCCTGCGCGGCCTCGTAGGCGGCGCGCTCCGGCGTCTGGAACATCGGCTCGGTGAAGACCGGGGCCTGGAAGACGGGAACCGCGGGACGGCCCGGGCGGCGCTGGGCCTCGCCCTCGGCGGCGCGCGGGGAGGTGAAACCGCCGGCGGGGCGGCGCACGGCGCGGCGGCGCGGGCGACGGCCCTCGGCCTCGTCCTCGGCGACCGGCTCGGCGGGCCGTTCGGCCTTGGCCTTGCTCTCGGCCCTGACCTTCTTCCCGGCCTCGGCCTCGGCCTTCTTCTCGGCCTCGGCGGCGGCCTCCTGGGCGCGCTGCGCCTCGGCACGGGCCAGGTCCTCGGCGGAGGGGGCGGCGGCCGGGCGGGTGGCACGGCGGCGGGTGCGGCGCGGCGCGGCGGAGGGCTCCTCCACGGCGGCGGGGGCCTCGGCGGCCTCCACGGCCTCCTCGGTCTCTTCGGCCGGCTCCTCGGCGGCGGGCGCCTCGGGGGTGGTGGTCCCGGGGGCCGTGACGACCTCGGCGGCCTCGGGGGCGCCGGCGGGCGCGGAGGCTGCGGACGGCACGGCGGCGGCGCGGGGCCGGAGCGGCCTCCTCGGCGGGCGCCGGAGCGGACGGCTCGGCCTCGGCTCCGGTGGCGGCCTCGGCTCCGGTGGCGGCCTCGGCGGCCTCCGCGGTCCCGGCGGGCGGTCCCGCCGGCCGGGACGCGGCCCTGCGCCGACGGCGCGGCGGCAGGGTGTCGCTGGGGGTGTCGTTGTGGTCGGAACCCTCGTTGGTGGGTTCGGTCGGTCCGAGCATGCGGGCGTATCTCCCGTCAGGCTCCCGGGCGCCGCGCCTGGTCCGGCGGGTGCCGGTGACGTCCGCGGCTCGCGCTGTGCGCGTCGCCGCCGTCCGGGGCGCGGGCGCCGCACGGGAGCACTACTAGTCCTGTCTCGCCGGTTCCGTACGCCCAGTTGCGGACGGCCTGGCGAAAGTCTTGTGGTGTCGTGCGCGCTGCCCGGCCCAGGTGGCTCCCGAGTTCCAGGGCGGCGCTACGGCGTTCGTCCCTACGCGGGACCTTCCGGCGCCGGCGCCGGCGCGGCGGCAGAGGAGTCTGCCTCGCGGTCGGGCGCGAGCGGGTCGGTCACCGTGCCGGTCTCTTCGTCGAAGAGCCCCTGCGCCAGCCTGGTCACCGCTGCGGGGACCGGCGGCGCCAGGTCAGCCACCACACGGAGGCCGGACAGGACGTCGTCGGGTCGCACGGCAGGCGTCACGTGCCGAACAACCAGGCGCAGTATCGCACAGGGGTGGTCACCGGGCCCATCTTCGCCACCGGCGGCCCGGGCTTCCAGGCCGACGACGGCGCTGCGGGCGTCGAAGGTACGGACACCGTTCTTGGTCATGCGTTGCACCTCGACGGTCTCGGCCTTCTCGAAGGCCTCGACCGCGCGGGCCGCGTCCTCGGGAGCGACGCCGTCCAGGCGGAGCTCCCACACGGACGCCGTGAGCCGGTCGGCGAGGCCGGAGGTGCGGGCCTCCACCGCGTCGATCACGTCGAGCCCGTCGGGCAGCGACTCGTCGAGCAGCTCACGCAGCTTCTGCGGATCACGCGACTCGGTGAGCGCGATCTCCAGGTACTCCGCCTCACTGCCCGTGCCGGTGGGTGCGGCATTGGCGTACGACACCTTCGGATGCGGCGTGAACCCCGCCGAGTACGCCATGGGTACGTCGGCGCGGCGCAGCGCGCGCTCGAAGGCGCGCTGGAAGTCGCGATGGCTGGTGAACCGGAGGCGGCCGCGCTTGGTGTAGCGCAGTCGGACGCGCTGCACCGCGGGTGCCGGCGGCGGGCCTTCGGGCTGTCGCTTGCCCAGTGCTCTAATCCTTCGTGAGTGCGGTCGTACTGCTACCAAGAGTACGCGCTTCCGGGCCGCCGAGTTCCCGCCGGTCCGCCGCACCCGCGCGCACCGGGGCCTCACGGGGTGCCCCGAACAGGGCGGTGCGCAGCTCACGGCGCACCTCACGGGCCGTCACCCGGGCGGCGGCGAGGGCGTTCCCGACGGCGCGGCCGGTCTCCCGCACCACCCGGCCGACCGGGCGCAGCACGGCGTCCCGGACGAACCGCCCGGCCGGCGCGAGCACCGCCCGGAAGGCCAGGCGGACCGGCTCGACGAAGATCCACCGCAGCAGCGTGGCGAGGAACCGGCCGAGGACCAGGGAGATCCGTCCGGCGATCCGCCAGGCGTGCCCGAGCGCCTCCCCCGCCTCGCGGGCGACGACCGCGAGGACCCGCCCGACGGCGGCGAGCGGCGCCACCACGAGCCACCGCAGCAGCCGCCCCACCACGGCCGCGGCCCTCCGGAGGGTCCGGGCGACGCCACGCCCCAGCGGCTCCAGCACCCACCGGTGCAGGGCGACGGCCGGGGCGACCACGAGCCACCGCACCAGCCACGCCACCGCCGCACCGAGCGCCCGCAGCACCGCCCACGCTCCGCGGGCCAGCCGCCGCCCGGCGTGTCCGAGGGGGGTGAGGGCGCGCCGGTACAGCCACCGGGCGCCGTCCAGGAACCGGTGCCCGAGCCACCGCAGGGCGTGCCCCACCGGGGTGAGCGCCCACCGGTACGCCAGGACGGCCGGGGCGAGCAGCAGCCACCGCACCAGCCGCACCACGGCCACCGCGACGCCCCGCCCGGTCCCCCGGAGCACCCGCCACACGCCGCCCAGGATCCGGGCGAGACCCGCACCGGTCCCGCGCAGCACCCAGGCGGCGCCCCGCCCGGCCGGTGCGAGGACCCAGCGGTACAGCCACCGGGCCGGCGTCACCAGCAGCGCCCGGCCCAGCCAGGTCACGGCGCGCACGAAGCCGCGCCACAGCGGGGCCAGGACGGCGGTCCGGACGGAGCGCCCGGCGACGACCGCGAGGTCCCACAGCATCCGCAGCGGCAGCACCACGACGAGCGCCACCAGCCGCACCGGCAGCCGCACGGCCGCCACCAGGCATCCCCCGTCACGGCGGTCCGCGACGGGCTCCATCCTCTTCTCCAGGTCCACGTCCTGTGGGACGCGCGGACGGGGCCCCGGGGTGCGTCCCGTGACAGAACCGGTACGCACGACGACGCCGCCGGTCCCGTGCGGGAACCGGCGGCGTCGTGCGGAGGGCGCGCGGGTCAGTGGCTGTGACCGCCCGGGGCGCCGGCGGGCTGCTTGACCAACAGCGGGAGCAGCTTCTTGCCGGTGGGGCCGATCTGGATGGAGGTGTCCATCGCGGGGCAGACGCCGCAGTCGAAGCAGGGCGTCCAGCGGCAGTCCTCGACCTCGGTCTCGTCGAGGGCGTCCTGCCAGTCCTCCCACAGCCAGTCCTTGTCGAGACCGGAGTCCAGGTGGTCCCAGGGCAGGACCTCCTCGTAGGAGCGCTCGCGGGTGGTGTACCAGTCGACGTCCACGCCGTGCGGGGCCAGCGCCTTCTCGGCGCAGTTCATCCAGCGGTCGTAGGAGAAGTGCTCGCGCCAGCCGTCGAAGCGGCCGCCGTCCTCGTAGACGGCGCGGATGACGTCGCCGATGCGGCGGTCGCCGCGGGAGAGCAGGCCCTCGACGATGCCGGGCTTGCCGTCGTGGTAGCGGAAGCCGATGGAGCGGCCGTACTTCTTGTCGCCGCGGATCTTGTCGCGGAGCTTCTCCAGGCGGGCGTCGGTCTCCTCGGCGGAGAGCTGCGGGGCCCACTGGAACGGGGTGTGCGGCTTGGGCACGAAGCCGCCGATGGAGACCGTGCAGCGGATGTCGTTGGAGCCGGAGACCTCGCGGCCCTTGGCGATCACCCGGGTCGCCATGTCGGCGATCTGCAGCACGTCGTCGTCGGTCTCGGTGGGCAGGCCGCACATGAAGTACAGCTTCACCTGGCGCCAGCCGTTGCCGTAGGCGGTGGCGACGGTGCGGATCAGGTCGTCCTCGGAGACCATCTTGTTGATGACCTTGCGGATGCGCTCGCTGCCGCCCTCGGGGGCGAAGGTGAGGCCGGAGCGGCGGCCGTTGCGGGTCAGCTCGTTGGCGAGGTCGATGTTGAAGGCGTCGACGCGGGTCGAGGGCAGCGACAGGCCGATCTTGTCCTCGGTGTAGCGGTCCGCGAGGCCCTTGGCGATGTCGCCGATCTCGGAGTGGTCCGCGGAGGACAGCGACAGCAGGCCGACCTCCTCGAAGCCGGTCGCCTTGAGGCCCTTCTCCACCATCTCGCCGATGCCGGTGATGGAGCGCTCGCGCACCGGACGGGTGATCATGCCGGCCTGGCAGAAGCGGCAGCCGCGGGTGCAGCCGCGGAAGATCTCCACCGACATCCGCTCGTGCACCGTCTCGGCGAGCGGGACCAGCGGCTGCTTGGGGTAGGGCCACTCGTCCAGGTCCATCACGGTGTGCTTGGACACCCGCCACGGCACGCCGGAGCGGTTGGGGACGACGCGGGCGATCCGGCCGTCGGGCAGGTACTCGACGTCGTAGAAGCGCGGGATGTACACGGCGCCGGTCTTCGCCAGGCGCAGCAGCACCTCGTCGCGGCCGCCGGGCCGGCCCTCGGCCTTCCAGGCGCGGACGATCTCCGTCATGTCGAGCACGGCCTGCTCGCCGTCGCCGATGATCGCGGCGTCGATGAAGTCCGCGATCGGCTCCGGGTTGAACGCGGCGTGGCCGCCGGCCAGCACGATCGGGTGGTCGAGGCCGCGGTCCGCGGACTCCAGCGGGATGCCGGCCAGGTCGAGCGCGGTCAGCATGTTGGTGTAGCCGAGCTCGGTGGAGAAGGAGAGGCCGAAGACGTCGAACGCCCCGAGCGGGCGGTGGCTGTCCACGGTGAACTGCGGGACGCCGTGCTCCCGCATCAGCGCCTCCATGTCCGGCCAGACGCTGTAGGTGCGCTCGGCGAGGACGCCCTCACGCTCGTTGAGGACCTCGTAGAGGATCTGGACGCCCTGGTTGGGCAGACCGACCTCGTACGCGTCCGGGTACATGAGCGCCCAGCGGACGTCGCACGAGTCCCAGGGCTTGACGGTGGAGTTGAGTTCGCCGCCCACGTACTGGATCGGCTTCTGCACATGCGGGAGCAGAGCTTCGAGCTGCGGGAAGACCGATTCGGACATCCTTGAACCTTCACGAGCGGATCGGGGATCCTCCCTTGCCGTCGACCGGCCGGCCATCGGCCGGAGGCGGCTTCGGGGGGAGGGTGACTCTCAAGCGTACCCGCAGTGGGCCGCCGCTCCGTTCACCCCTTCGGACGACTCCGCCGGGTGACCTCCGCCCACCGGGCGGGCAGCGCCGTCTCGGTCAGGGCGGCCGTCCTCTCCTCCCGTCCGTAGAGCACGCCCCAGGTGAAGGCGGGCTCGCCGGCCCGGGAGGCGTCCTGGGCGAGGGAGCGCAGGGCCTCGCGGGACATCACGCTGTCCTGGTGCTCGCCGAGCGGGCGCTGGAGGGACTTGGCGTCGTCGGCCAGGCGCCCGGCCTTCTTCCCGAGGGCGGGGCGGGCGGCCTCGGCGGCGTACCGGGTGCGCTTGGCCTTCTTGCGGGCCTCGTGCAGGGCGGTGTCGCGCTCGGGGCCGGGGTCGAGCGCGAGCGCCCGCTCGACCAGGCGGGACAGGCGGCCGAACTCCTTGTCCAGCGCCTTGGCCAGCGCCTTCTCCGGCTTCCTGCGGGCCGCCTTGCGCAGCGGCGGGTCGGCGAGGACGGCGTCGAGGGAGTTCAGCAGGTCGAGGTAGCGGCGGCTGTCCAGGACGGCGGCGGTCCGGGAGCGGGCCCGTCCGCGGCGGGTGCCGGACCACAGGCCCAGCCGGTCGCGGACCGGACCGGTGACCAGCGCGGCGGGCAGGGCGTCCAAGGCCGCGGCGAGGCGCTCGTCGAGCACCTCCTGGTCGCGGTCGACGCCGAGCTCACGGGTGAGCCACTGCAGTTCGGCGGCGAGCGGGGCGAGGGCCTCGCGGTCCAGCAGGGAGCGGTAGGCGCGCAGGGCCGAGCGCAGGCGGCGGGTGGCGACGCGCATGTCGTGCACGGCCTCGGGCAGGCCGCGGCGGACGGCGGGGTCCAGGGCGACGACCCGGTCCCGCTGGTCGCGGAGGTAGGCGAGGACGTGGTCCCCGGCGGTGACGGGCTTCTTCCGGCGGGGCGCCGGCGCGGTGCCGGGCGTCGTCTCGGCCAGGGCGCGGGCCAGTTTGGACGGGGAGCCGGAGCGGTGGACGCCGGCCCGGCGGAAGCGCTTCTCGACCAGGTCGAGGAGTGCGGGGTCGGCGCCCTCGGCGAGCTCCACCTCGATCTCGGTCCACTGGGCCTCGCCTCGGCCGCCGGCGAGGCGCTCGGCGTGGACGGAGTCGGCGCTCGCCTCGGCGAGCAGCCGGCCCTCCGCGTCGCGCAGCTCGCGCACGTCCCGCGCCGAACGGAGCCGGACCACGGGGACGACCTCGGCGCCGCGGGTGCGGGAGCGGATCAGCCGGAGCAGTTCGGCCGGCGGCTCGTCGGTGAGCGGGGCGGTGATCTCGTCACGGGTGTCCGGGCCGACGGGGAGCTTGAGGTGCCAGCCGGGCGAGGAGCCGCCGGTGCGGCGGCGCAGCGTCACCGAGGAGGCGGCGAGGCGGAGGTCGGGCGTGTCGTGGTAGACGGCGTCCAGCTCCGTCACGCCCTGGTCCACGACGGAGGCGATGCCGCCCACGTTCGTCAGGTCCGGGAGCCCGCTGTCCCGGGACTCGAATTTCCGCTCGATCTCACGTGTGGTGTCCGCCATGTGCCCGAGGCTAACCGGGCGGCTCCCCCGCCGTCAGGGATTCGGCCGGGGGCCGCGCGTTTCATCCGCGCAGGTCACCCCGGCCGGACCGGCGCCCGTGGACCCTGGTCCCGTCCGGCGGATCATGCCGTTCTCGCTGCCGTCGCCCTGCGGGCCGCCGCGCCCCGCGCCCCGCGCGCACGATCCGCCGGAGAGGACCTATGCCGAGACCGGCCGCTGGAGGCGGATGGACTGCAGGAGCCCGATCGCGATCCAGACCGCGAACATGGAGGACCCGCCGTAGGAGACGAACGGCAGCGGCAGACCCGCCACCGGCATGATCCCCAGCGCCATCCCGATGTTCTCGAACGCCTGGAACGCGAACCAGGCGATGATCCCCGCGGCGACGATCGTGCCGTACAGCTCGGTCGTCTCCCGGGCGATCCCGCACGCCCGCCACAGGATCACGCCGAGCAGCAGCAGTATCAGCGCGCCGCCCACGAAGCCGAGTTCCTCGCCGGCCACGGTGAAGACGAAGTCCGTCTGCTGCTCCGGCACGAACTGGCCGGTGGTCTGGGAGCCCTGGAAGAGCCCCGCGCCGGTGAGGCCGCCGGAGCCGATGGCGATGCGGGCCTGGTTGGTGTTGTAGCCGACGCCCGCCGGGTCCAGCTCCGGGTTGGCGAAGGCGGCGAAGCGGTTGATCTGGTACTCGTCCAGCAGCCCGAGCTGCCAGACGGCGATCGCGCCGACGGCGCCCGCCCCGATCAGCCCGAGCACCCACCGGTTGGACGCCCCCGAGGCCAGCAGGACGCCCAGCACGATGACCACCATCACCATGACCGACCCCAGGTCGGGCATGAGCATCACGATCAGCATGGGCAGCACGGCCAGACCGAGCGCCAGGAGCACCGTCCGGTGGTCGGGGTGCTCGCGGTCGCCCGCGTCGACCCGGGCGGCGAGCAGCATCGCCATCCCGAGGATGATGGTGACCTTGACGAACTCGGACGGCTGGAGCGAGAAGCCGCCGCCGATCTTGATCCACGCGTGGGCGCCGTTGATGGTGGCGCCCAGGGGTGTGAGCACCAGCAGGATCAGCACCACCGACAGCCCGTACAGGACCGGCACCGCGCCGCGCAGGGTGCGGTGGCCGAGCCAGACCACGCCGATCATCAGGGTGATGCCGATGCCGGTGTTCAGCAGGTGCCGGACCAGGAAGTAGTAGGGGTCGCCCTGGTTGAGCTCGGTCCGGTTGCGGGTGGCCGAGTAGACCAGGACCGTGCCGATCAGCGACAGCGCCAGGGCCGACAGCAGGATCGGCCAGTCCAGCCGCCGGGCCGCGGAGTCACGGGCGAGCAGGCGGGCCCAGGCGGAGCGCTCGGGTCCGTACCCGGAGACGGAGAAGCTGTTCACGCCGCCGCTCATGAGCACCTGCTTCCCGGCCGGCCGCCGCGGCGTCCGGCGCCCTGGTTCCGGGGACCGCGGTTCCGGGGACCGCCGGCGCCGGCGCACCCGGGCGTCCGGGTGCGGTCCGGGGTTCCGGGCGGTGGTGGTCCCGCTCCGCGCCGGGACCGGCGGCGGGTCGCCCGGTCGCCGGCGCCGGCACGGCCGGCCG
>NZ_LWCC02000005.1:3194281-3236202 GCF_001642695.1 Streptomyces chilikensis | reverse complement strand
CGGCGCCGGCACGGCCGGCCGTGCCGGCGGGCTGCTCGGGCGACGCGCCGTCGTCGGGGGCGGCGGCCGCCTCGTCCGGCGGTGCCTGGCCCGGGTAGCCGCCGGCCTGCCCGGCCTGCCCCGCCTGCCCGTTCTGTCCGGCTTCGGCGGCGGCCTCGGCGGCCTTCTTCAGCGCCTCGACCGGGTCCTGGTCGATCTTGGGGCTGTCCACGGTGCCGTCGGGGCGGATCTTGGGCAGCTTCTTCTGCGGCTCGGGCAGCAGGGCCTTCTTCCTGTCGATCGAGCCGTCCGGCTGGACGCCGTACATCGCGTCGTAGATCTTGCGCACGGCCGGGCCGGAGGCGCCGGAACCCGTACCGCCCTGGGAGATCGTCATGACGATCGTGTAGTCCTCGGTGTACGTGGCGAACCAGGAGGTGGTCTGCTTGCCGTAGACCTCCGCGGTACCGGTCTTGGCGTGCATCGGGATCTTGTCCTGCGGCCAGCCGCCGAAGCGCCAGGCGGCGGTGCCCCGGGTGGCGACGCCCTCGAGGGCCCCGTCCATCGCCTTGAGGGTCGCCTTGTCCACCGGCAGCCTGCCGTTGCGCCGGGGCTCGATCTCCTCGACCGTCTTCCCGTCCGGGCTGATCACGGCCTTGCCGACGGTGGGGACGTACATGGTGCCGCCGTTGGAGATGGCGCCGTAGATGGCCGCCATCTGGATCGGCGTCACCAGCGTGTCGCCCTGGCCGATGGAGTAGTTGACCGAGTCACCGGCGCGCAGCTCGTTGCCGCCGTGGCAGTTCTCCCACTCGATCTGCTCGACGTAGTCGCCGCCCTTCTTGCCGTGCTTGCACCAGTAGTCCTTGTTGGCCTCCCAGTACTCCTGCTTCCACGCGCGGTCCGGGATGCGGCCCGCGACCTCGTTGGGCAGGTCGATGCCGGTCTCCTTGCCGAGACCGAACCGGTGGGCCGCCTCGTAGAAGTGGTCGTTGGCCTTCTCGCCGCCCTTGGCGCCGCCGTCCTTCTTCCACTCCTGGTGCGCGAGGCGGTAGTAGACGGTGTCGCAGGACACCTCCAGGGCGCGGCCCAGGTCGATCATGCCGTGGTTGGCGGACTCGAAGTTCTTGAAGACCTGGCCGCCGATGGAGTAGTCGCTGGAGCACTGGTAGTTGCCGTCGAACGGGTATCCGGCCTCGACCGCGCCCGCCGTGGTGACCACCTTGAAGATCGAGCCGGGCGCCGCCTGGCCCTGGATGGCGCGGTTGAGCAGCGGGTAGTTCGACTTCTTGCCGGTCATCTTGGCGTAGTCCTTGGCGGAGATGCCGCCGACCCAGGCGTTGGGGTCGTAGGACGGGTTGGACGCCATCGCGACCACCCTGCCGGTCTTGGCCTCCATCACGACGACGGCGCCGGCGTCGGCCTTGTACCGCTCGTTGGTGTTGCGGTCCCACTCCTGGCGGGCCGCCTTCATGGCCTCCTCCAGCTCGTACTCCGCCACCCGCTGCACCCGGGCGTCGATGCTGGTGACCAGGTGGGAGCCGGGCACGCCGGGGTCGGCCTCGGCCTCGCCGAGCACCCGGCCGAGCTTGTCCACCTCGTACCGGGTGACGCCGGCCTTGCCGCGCAGCGCCTTGTCGTACTGGCGTTCCAGGCCGGAGCGGCCGATCTGGTCGGACCGCAGGTAGGGCGAGTCGGTGTCCTGCGCCTTCTGGATCTCCTCGTCGGTGACGGGCGACAGGTAGCCGAGGACCTGGGCGGTGTTGGCGCCGCCGGGGCTCGGGTAGCGGCGGACCGAGGCGGGCTCGGCGGTGATGCCGGGGAAGTCCTCGGACCGCTCGCGGATCTGCAGCGCCTGACGGGGCGTCGCCTCGTCGGTGATGGGGATCGGCTGGTAGGGCGAACCGTTCCAGCAGGGCTGCGGGGTCTCGGAGTCGCACAGCCGGACCTTCTCCTCGACCTCCTTCGGCTTCATGCCGAGGACGCCGGCGAGCTTGGCGAGGACGCCCTTGCCGTCGTCGTCCATCTTCATCAGCTCGGTCCGGGAGGCGGAGACGACCAGCCGGTTCTCGTTGTCGGCGATGGCCACGCCGCGGGCGTCGAGGATCTCGCCGCGGGTGGCGGGCTGGACGACCTGCTGGACGTGGTTGCCACTGGCCTCGGCCGCGTACTCGGCGCCGTTGCGCACCTGGAGGTACCAGAGGCGTCCGCCGAGGGTGGCGAGCAGGGAGAGGACCAGGATCTGCAGGACGACCAGGCGGATCTGGACGCGGGGGCTGCGGCCCGTCTCGGGAATGTTGCTCATGGGCGCGGCCCATTCGTCGAGGGGTGGCGGTCGGACGACGGGAAGGCCTGGCTCACAGCCGCTTGACCCCCTTCAGGCGGGTGCCGAGGCCCATCCGGCCGGCGCCACGGCGGGTGCGGCTGAGACCGGGCGTGCCGGAGACCAGCCAGTTCGAGGCGGCCGGGGCGCCGCCGGACGCGGACGTGTCGGCGAGCGGGTCGTTCTCCACGCGGCGCGCCAGCGCCATCACCCCGGGCACCACGAAGGGCGTGAGCAGCAGGTCGTAGAGGGCCGCCGTGAAGGCCAGCGAGCCGAGGCCCACGTCACGGGCCGCGGTGTCGCCGACCAGCGCGCCGACGCCCGCGTAGAGCAGCGTCGAGCCGACGGCGGCGGCGACCACCACGGCCATCGGGCCGACCGCGGAACGCAGCCGCCCGTGCTCGGGCCGGGCGAGGCCGACCAGGTAGCCGACGACGCAGAGCACCAGCGCGTACCGTCCGGCGGCGTGGTCCGCGGGCGGGGCGAGGTCGGCCAGGAGACCGGCCGTGAAACCGACCAGGGCGCCGCCCGTGTGCCCGTAGACCAGGGCGAGGCCGAGCACCGTGAGCAGCAGCAGGTCGGGGACGGCTCCGGGCAGCTGGAGCCGGGCGAGGACGCTCACCTGGATCACCAGGGCGACCACCACCAGCGTGCCCGAGAGCAGGATCCGGTTGAGTTTCATGGGTAAGGCCCCCCAGTTCCTACTGCTCGTCCTGTTCCTGCTGCGGCTGCGGCCCGTCCTGTGCCGCCTGGCCGTCCTGTGCCGCTTGACCCTCCTGTGCCGCCTGACCCTCCTGTGCGGCCTGGCCGTCCTGGCCCGCCCGGCCTTCCGGGTCCTGCGCGCCGGGCGTGACGGTGACGGTCACCGTGGGGACGGGCGTCGGCTTCGGCTTGGGCGGCAGCACGCTGTCCCGCGGGTCCTTGGCGGGACCCTGGACGACGATGCCGACGATGTCCAGCTGGGTGAAGCTGACGAACGGCGTGACGTAGACCGTACGCGTGAGGTCGCCGCCCGCCGGGTCGACCCGCTGGACGACGCCCACCGGGACGCCCGGCACGAACGGCTTGTCACCCTGGGAGCCGAAGGTGACCAGGCGGTCGCCCTTCTCCACCTTGGCCTTGCCGTTGAGCAGCTGGACGCGCAGCGGCCGGTCGCCCTGGCCGGAGGCGAAGCCGAGTTCGTCGCTGTCCTCCATCCGGGTGCCGACGGTGAAGTCGGGGTCGCTGGCCAGCAGGACGGTCGCCGTCTCGGGGCCGACGGTGGTGACCCGGCCGACCAGGCCGTCGCCGTTGAGCACCGTCATGTCGCGCTGGATGCCGTCGTTGGCGCCGACGTCCAGGGTGACCGTCCAGGAGAAGCCCTGGGCCGCGCCGATGCCGACCACCTGGGCGCCCTTGATCTTGTACTGCCCGGCGCCGGCCGTGGTCAGCATCTTCTCGAACTGGCGGAGTTTGCTGCGGTCGCGGGCGTCGCTGCCGAGCTCCGCCTTGAGGGCGGCGTTCTCCTGCTCCAGTTCGGTGAGCCGGTCGTGGCGCTCGCCGGAGTCGCGGACGGCCGCGACGGCGTTGCCGATCGGATCGACCGCGGAGGCGACGCCGCTCTCGATCGGGCCGAAGACGGCGGCCGCGGCATGGCGGGCGCCGTCGACGGGTGAGTCCTTCCCGCCCCTGATGTCCACCGTGATCAGCGCGAACGCGATCGCGACCAGCAGCACCAGGAGCAGCCGGCTCTCTCGTGTGTCCCTCACGTGCGGCGGCCGTGCCTTCCTTGTCGGAATGGTCCTACGGACTTGCCATGTCGGCGACTGGCGATGTGTGTTCCCGGGCGGTTCCGCGGGAGGAACGCCCTGGCCGGACACCGGAGTTCCGGGTCCGGCCGGAGATCCGCCGTACGGGTGCGCCCCGTACGGCGGACGGGTGGCCGCCCGCCGGCCGGCCGGCGGTGCCGGTCAGCGGCGCGGCTGGGCGTCCAGCACCTGCTGGAGCGCCTCGAACTCCTCGACGCACTTGCCGGAGCCGAGCGCCACGCTGTCCAGCGGGTCCTCGGCGATGTGGATCGGCATGCCGGTCTCCCGGCGCAGCCGCTCGTCCAGGCCGCGGAGCAGGGCGCCGCCGCCGGTGAGGACGATTCCACGGTCCATCACGTCGCCCGACAGCTCGGGCGGGCACTTGTCCAGCGTGGTCTTCACGGCGTCGACGATCGCGTTGACCGGTTCCTCGATCGCCTTGCGGACCTCCGCGGCGGAGATGACCACGGTCTTCGGCAGGCCGGAGACCAGGTCGCGGCCGCGGATCTCGGTGTGTTCGTCCTTGTCCAGGTCGTACGCGGAGCCGATCGAGATCTTGATCTGCTCGGCCGTCCGCTCGCCGAGGAGCAGCGAGTACTCCTTCTTGACGTGCTGGATGATCGCGTTGTCCAGCTCGTCGCCGGCCACCCGGATCGACTGGGCGGTCACGATGCCGCCGAGGGAGATCACCGCGACCTCCGTGGTGCCGCCGCCGATGTCCACCACCATGTTGCCGGTGGCCTCGTGGACCGGCAGGCCGGAGCCGATGGCGGCCGCCATGGGCTCCTCGATGATGTGCACCTGGCGCGCGCCGGCCTGCGTCGACGCCTCGATGACGGCGCGGCGCTCCACCCCGGTGATCCCGGACGGCACGCACACCACGACCCGCGGACGGGCGAGGTAGCGGCGCTTGTGGATCTTCAGGATGAAGTAGCGGAGCATCCGCTCGGTGATCTCGAAGTCGGCGATCACGCCGTCCTTCAGCGGCCGCACCGCCACGATGTTGCCGGGCGTGCGGCCGATCATCTTCTTGGCCTCGGCCCCGACCGCGAGGATGCCGCCGGTGTTGGTGTTGATCGCGACGACCGACGGTTCGTTGAGCACGATCCCGCGACCCCGTACGTACACCAGCGTGTTGGCGGTCCCGAGGTCGACAGCCATGTCACGGCCGATGAACGACATTGAGTTCCCCATCAGGATTCGTCTGGCCGTCCCACGTTGAGCGTGAAGCCGCTTGCGGTGGGGACGGCAAGGGTGGGTGCTGTGACGTGCGGGCTTGCAAGGGCTACATCGTAGTCTCGCCCGCCCGGACACTGCGCGAGGGTCTCCGCCATTCTCAGCAGATGGCGGCGCTGTACGCCTGCGGTGACGTGCCGTCGGAGGGAAAGGTTCCCCCAAGAGGGTCCGCCACCGCCGGAACGGAACGGACGGGGCCCTCAGCCGCGGCCGGGGAAGAAGATCTTGATCTCGCGCTCGGCGGACTCCTCGGAGTCCGAGGCGTGGATGAGGTTCTCCCGGGTGATGACGCCGAAGTCGCCGCGGATGGAACCGGGCTGGGCCTCGACGGGGTCGGTGGGGCCGGCCAGGCGGCGGACGCCCTCGATCACGCGCTCGCCCTCGACGATCATCGAGACGACCGGGCCGGAGGCCATGAAGGCGACCAGGGGCTCGTAGAACGGCTTGCCCTTGTGCTCGCCGTAGTGCTGCTCCAGGGTCTCCTGGCCGAGGGTGCGCAGCTCCAGGGCGGTGATGCTCCAGCCCGCCTTGCGCTCGATACGGCTGATGATCTCGCCGGTCAGGCCGCGACGGACGGCGTCGGGCTTGAGGAGGACAAGGGTGCGCTGCATGCGGGCTCCCGGTGGGGCTGTACGGACGGTGATGATCAGGGCCCGAGCCTATCGCCCCGCCCCCGCCCCTCCTCACCCGAGGCGCACCGTGCGGCCCGTCCGCACGCCCCCGCGGGACCATTGGTTCCCTTTGCGGGCGATCGTGCCGCCGGGAGAGGCGGGCGGGACCGCCCGTGCGCGCGACGGCCCGCCCACCGGGCCGGTGGGCGGGCCGTCCGCGGGCGGGCGCCGCCTCCACGAGGACTCCACGAGGACGTGGGCGGCGGTGCGGCGTCAGGCCGCCGGGGTGGCCGCCTCGCGGGTGGCCTTGATGGCGTCGATCTTGCGGCCGTAGTGGACGGAGGCCCACCACAGCGCCGCGAAGGCCAGGCCGAGGCCGAACATCATCGGGACCACGAATCCCGAGGCGATCAGCGCGAGCTGGAGGATCCAGCCCAGGACCACCCCGCCCGGCCGGGTGACCACACCGCAGAGCAGCACCGACACCAGCATGCCGATCCCGCACACCGTCCACACCGTGGTCATGGACAGGTCCGGGTCCTTCATGGCGACCAGTCCGGCGAAGCCGATGACGAAGAACTCGCCGATGAGCGTAGAAGCGCAGAGCGTACGCACGGGATCGTCAGCCCTTCCTCAGGAGCAGCCGGGCCTCGCCGACCGTGATGACAGAACCGGTGACGAGCACGCCTCCGCCGGCGAACTCGCCCTCCTCCTCGGCCAGCGTGATCGCCGCCTCCAGCGCGTCCGGCAGCCGCGGCTCGACCTGGACCCGCTCCTCGCCGAACACCTCGACGGCGATCGCGGCCAGCTCGTCCGCGCCCATCGCGCGGTGGCTGGAGTTCTGGGTGACCACGACCTCCGCGAAGATCGGCTCGAACGCCTCCAGCAGTCCCCGCACGTTCTTGTCGCCGCTCGCGCCGACCACGCCGATCAGGCGGCTGAAGTCGAACGCCTCCCTGACCGCCTCGGCGGTGACCCGCGCGCCGGCCGGGTTGTGGGCGGCGTCCAGGACCACGGTGGGCGAGCGCCGCACGACCTCCATCCGGCCCGGCGAGGACACCGAGGCGAACGCCCGCCGCACCGTCTCGACGTCCAGCGGGCCGGAGCGCGCCCCGCCGACGCCGAAGAACGCCTCGACCGCCGCCAGCGCGACCGCCGCGTTGTGCGCCTGGTGGGCGCCGTGCAGCGGGAGGTAGACCTCCTCGTACTCGCCGCCCAGGCCGCGCAGCGTCATCACCTGGCCGCCGACCGCGATCTGCCGGGACAGCACGCCGAACTCCAGGCCCTCGCGGGCCACCGTGGCGTTCTTGGCCACGGACGTCTTGAGGACGACCTGCGCTGCGTCGACCGGCTGCTGGGCGAGCACCACGGTGGCGTCGTCCTTGATGATCCCGGCCTTCTCGGTGGCGATCTCGCCCGTCGTGGAGCCGAGGCGGTCGGTGTGGTCCAGGTCGATCGGGGTGATCACGGCGACGCCGGCGTCGATGACGTTGGTGGCGTCCCACGTCCCGCCCATGCCGACCTCGACCACGGCCACGTCCACGGGTGCGTCGGCGAACGCCGCGTACGCCATGCCGGTGAGGACCTCGAAGAAGGAGAGCCGGTACTCCTGCTGGGCGTCGACCATCTCGACGTACGGCTGGACGTCCCGGTAGGTCTCGACGAACCGCTCGGCGCTGATCGGGTGGCCGTCCAGGCTGATCCGCTCGGTGACGGACTGCACGTGCGGGCTGGTGTAGCGGCCGGTGCGCAGGTCGAAGGCGCCGAGCAGGGCCTCGATCATGCGGGCGGTGGAGGTCTTGCCGTTGGTGCCCGTGATGTGGATCGACGGGTAGGAGCGCTGCGGGTCGCCGAGGACGTCCATCAGCGCGGCGATGCGGCTGACGGAGGGCTCCAGCTTGGTCTCGCCCCAGCGGGAGGCGAGCTCCTGCTCCACCTCGCGGAGCGCCTTGTCGACCTCCGGGTCCTCGGGCCGGGCCGGCACGTCGGCGCCGGGCGGGCCGCCCTGGGTGCGCAGGGTGCGGCTGCCGGCCTCGATCACGGCGAGATCGGGATCGCGGTCGGTCTCCTCCGCGATGATCTCTTCGAAGGCGTCCAGCGGGTCGGGGCGCTCACTGCTGTCGTCCGGGGGGAGCTCACTCACGCGCCCAGTCTACGTTCCGGCCGCGGCACGGTCCGTCCCCGGCCACCGGCCCGGCACCGCACCCACCGCACCGCGCGGCACCACACCCACCGCACCATGCGGCACGGCACGGCGCGCCGCGCGGCTCAGCCCAGCCACGCCCTCAGCCGCAGCCGCCCCCACAGGTGCGCGACGGCGAACGACAGCGCGGCGCAGACCAGCGCGGTCCCGGTGAGCGCCCCCACGGCGGCCCAGCCCCGGCCGGTCCGCGCCGCCACCGCGCCGCCCAGCGGCGCGACGAACGCCAGGTGGACCAGGTACGCCCCGAACGAGGCGTCCGACAGCCGCCGCACCGGCCCCCGCCACCGCTCCGGCACCCGCACCCCGCGGAACGCGCCGAGGACGGCGAGGGTCAGCGCCGCCACCGGCGGCGCGGCGTAGGCGGCGGGGAACCGGTGGCCCAGCTGGTACGCGCCGACCGCCGCGAGTCCGGCCACCACGGCCGCCGCCCACAGCCACCGGGGCCCGGCCCGCCGGGCGGCGCCCAGCAGCGCCGCTCCGGCGAGCGCGTAGCCCAGCGGGTACAGCGACAGCCCCCACGCCCAGTCGGGCAGGTCCAGCCCGGTGATCCGGCCCGCGTCGCCGCGCGCCGTGGCGCCGAGCGCGCACACGCCCAGCAGCGCCAGGGTCCACCGGGGGACGGCCGCCCGCCGCACCAGCAGCACCGCCGCGCCGAGCACCAGCATCAGCGGGACGTACACGTACAGGTACCAGAGGTGGAACGCCGGCTCGACCGACCCGAGGACGGCTCCGACGGCGTCCTCGGCCCCGCCCCGCCACACCACGTACAGCACCGTCCACACGGCCATGGGCCGCACGATCCGGTCCGCCCGCCGCAGCAGCTGCCGCTCCCCGCGCACCGGCGAGGCCACCAGCGCCGCCCATCCGGCCATGGCGAAGAACGCGGGCACCGCGAACCGGGTGAGCGAGTCGGCGGCGACACCGGCGGTGCGGTGGCCGCCCTCCACGAAGGCGGCGGCGGTGTGGCAGAGGACGACGGCGGCGGTGCAGACGACGCGCAGCAGGTCGACGTCGTCCCGCCGGGCGGGCGCCGGGGCCGGCGGGGCGGGGGCGGCGGGCCGGACGGTTGCGGCGGCGGGGCCGCCTGCGGGGTCGGTCATGCCCCGCAGTGAACAGCCGGCCGGTTACGCGGAACGGGCCGCGACATGAACGCGGCGGGCCGCCCCCGGGGAGGGACGGCCCGCCGGACGTGCTCGGGGAATCAGGCGGAGGGCAGCTTCGCGAGCTGCTCCGTGATCCGCGCGATGTCCTCCTCGGCCTTGGCGAGTCGGGTGCGGATCTTGTCCACGACCGGCTCCGGCGCCTTGGCGAGGAACGCCTCGTTGCCGAGCTTGCCGTGGGCCTGCGCCTTCTCCTTCTCCGCCGCCTGGAGGTCCTTGGTGAGCCGCTTGCGCTCGGCCTCGAAGTCGATCGCGCCGGACAGGTCCAGCTCGACCGTCGCGCCGGCCACCGGCAGGCTGGCGGTGGCGGCGAAGCCCTCGCCCTCCGGCTGGAGGCGCAGCAGCTGGCGGATGGCCGCCTCGTGCGCGGCGAGCGGCGTGCCGTCCAGGGTGAGGCGGGCCGGGACCCGCTGGCCCGGCTGCAGGCCCTGGTCGCTGCGGAAGCGGCGGACCTCGGTGATCACCGACTGGAGGGTGGCGATCTCCTGCTCGGCCGCCGCGTCGCGGAAGCCACCCGGGGCGTCGGCCCCGGAAACCCGCACGGTGCCCGGCCAGTCGGCGACGACGACGGACTCGCCGCCGGTCAGCGTGGTCCACAGCGTCTCGGTGACGAACGGCATGATCGGGTGGAGCAGCCGCAGCGTGACGTCGAGGACCTCGCCGAGGACGCGCTTGCTCGCCTCGGCGGCCGGGCCGCCCGCCATGAAGGTGGTCTTGGACAGCTCGACGTACCAGTCGAAGACCTCGTCCCACGCGAAGTGGTAGAGCGCCTCGGAGAGCTTGGAGAACTGGTAGTCCTCGTAGAGCGCGTCGACCTCGGCGACCACCGAGTCGAGCCGGGAGAGGATCCAGCGGTCGGTCGCCGACAGCTCGGCGGCCTCCGGCAGCGGGCCCTCGACGGTGGCGCCGTTCATCAGGGCGAACCGGGTGGCGTTCCAGATCTTGTTGGCGAAGTTCCGGGAGGCCTGGACCCAGTCCTCGCCGATCGGGACGTCGACGCCCGGGTTGGCGCCGCGCGCGAGCGTGAAGCGGAGCGCGTCGGAGCCGTACTTGTCCATCCAGTCCAGCGGGTTGACGACGTTCCCGAAGGACTTCGACATCTTCTTGCCGTTCTGGTCACGGACCATGCCGTGCAGCGCGATGGTGTGGAACGGAGGGGTGCCGTCCATCGCGTAGAGGCCGAACATCATCATCCGGGCGACCCAGAAGAAGAGGATGTCGTAGCCAGTGACCAGGACGGAGTTCGGGTAGAACTTCGCGAGGCTCTCGGTCCGCTCGGGCCAGCCCAGCGTGGAGAACGGCCACAGGCCGGAGGAGAACCAGGTGTCGAGGACGTCGCTGTCCTGGCGCCAGCCCTCGCCGGACGGCGGCTCCTCGCCGGGGCCGACGCAGACCATCTCGCCGTCGGGTCCGTGCCAGACCGGGATGCGGTGACCCCACCAGAGCTGGCGCGAGATGCACCAGTCGTGCAGGTTGTCGACCCAGTCGAAGTACCGCTTCTCCATCTCCTGCGGGTGGATCCTGACCCTGCCGTCGCGGACCGCGTCACCGGCGGCCTTGGCGAGCGGGGCGACCTTGACCCACCACTGCATGGACAGCCGCGGCTCGATGGTGGTCTTGCAGCGCGAGCAGTGGCCGACCTTGTGGACGTAGGGGCGCTTCTCGGCGACCACGCGGCCCTCGGCGCGCAGCGCGCCGACGATCGCCGAGCGCGCCTCCAGCCGGTCCAGGCCCTGGAAGGGGCCGTGGACGGTGATGACGGCGTGCTCGTCCATCACCGTGATGGACGGCAGGCCGTGCCGCTCGCCAATCTCGAAGTCGTTCGGGTCGTGGGCCGGGGTGACCTTGACCGCGCCGGTGCCGAACTCCGGGTCGACGTGCGTGTCGGCGACGACCGGGATGGTGCGGTCGGTCAGCGGGAGCTTGATCTGCTTGCCGACCAGGTGCTTGTACCGCTCGTCGTCCGGGTGGACGGCGACCGCGGTGTCGCCCAGCATCGTCTCGGCACGGGTGGTGGCGACGACGATGGTGTCCTCGCCCTCGCCGTACTTCATGGAGACGAGCTCGCCGTCGTCCTCCTGGTACTCGACCTCGATGTCGGAGATCGCGGTCAGGCAGCGCGGGCACCAGTTGGTGATGCGCTCCTTGCGGTAGATCAGCTCGTCGTCGTAGAGCTTCTTGAAGATGGTCTGGACGGCCCGGGACAGGCCCTCGTCCATGGTGAAGCGCTCACGCGACCACGCGACGCCGTCGCCGAGGCGGCGCATCTGGCCGGAGATCTGGCCGCCGGACTCGGCCTTCCACTGCCAGACCCGCTCGACGAACGCCTCGCGGCCCAGGTCGTGGCGGGACTTGCCCTCCTTGGCGAGCTCGCGCTCGACGACGTTCTGGGTCGCGATGCCGGCGTGGTCCATGCCGGGCTGCCACAGCGTCTCGTAGCCCTGCATCCGCTTGCGGCGGGTCAGGGAGTCGATCAGCGTGTGCTCGAAGGCGTGGCCCAGGTGGAGCGAGCCGGTGACGTTCGGCGGGGGGATGACGACGGTGAAGGGCGGCTTGTCGCTCCCGGCGTCCGCCTCGAAGTAACCGCGTTCTACCCAGCGCTCGTACAGCGGTCCCTCCACGTCGGCCGGCGTGTACTGGGTCGGCAGTTCGGTTTCGGGCGCTGTGGGCTGCTGAGAGTTCTCGGTCACGCCGGTCATTTTAGGGGTGTGCCGGGGTCGTTCCGAAACGCGATTACTCGGTAACGGTCTGCGCCCCGGGCGCACGCGGGGGCCCCGGTTAGGGAAGGATGGCGCCGGACAGCACCAGGGAGGGAAACCAGCCATGAGTCACCACCAGCCTGGCCCGTACGGCGGGCAGCCCCAGCAGCCCGGCCCCTACGGACAGCCGGGAGCTCAGCCTGGGCCCTACGGTCAGCCGGCCGGTCAGCCCGGCGGTCAGCCCGGTCCCTACGGTCAGCCCGGTCCCTACGGCCCGCCCGGCGGTCAGCAGCCCGGCCCGTACGGCTCCCCGCCGCCCCAGCAGCCGCAGCCCGGCTACGGCTACCCGCAGCAGCAGCAGCCCTACGGTTACCCCCAGCAGCCCGGCGTCCCGCCGCAGGCCAACCCGTACGGCCAGCAGCCAGGTCAGCCCGGTCAGCCCCCGTACGGCGTGCCGCCCCAGGGGCAGCCCGGCGGCGGTGGCGGCGGCAGGAAGAAGGGTCTGCTCCTCGGTGGCGCGGCCGCGGTGGTCGCGCTCGCGGTCGGCGCGTACTTCCTGTTCTTCGCCGGCGGGCTGGAGGACGACGGCCCGCACAAGCTGACGGCGCCCAAGACCCTGCTGACCGACTACCACCTGATGGGCGAGGCCGCCGAGGGCGCCGGGGCGCAGGCCAAGGACCTCGAAGCCAGCGGCGTCAAGGACGGCAAGGCGATGGGCGGCTTCTGGACCACCGCGGACGTCTCCGGCTACGACCCGCAGGACCCGGGCACCATGCCCGACATGGCCACCGCCAAAGGGCTGACCGTCGCCGGCGGGTACGGCGAGATCGCCGACCCGGAGGCGAGCCTCGACGCGTTCTTCGCCTCCTACAAGAAGGAGTTCGAGAAGGACTCCGAGAGCGGGGCCCGGCTGCTGGGCGACCCCGAGGAAGTGGACATCGACGGCACGGTGGCCAAGTGCCAGGGCGTCGAGGGCAAGAACCCGGTCACCAAGCAGATGAAGACGGACTGGTTCTGCGTCTGGGCCGACTACAGCACCATGGGGCTCGTCTCGCCGGGTGACGCCACCGCGGGCGTGAGCAAGGAACTTGCCGTGGAGCTCACCGGGAAGGTCCGCGACGAGATCCGCAAGCCCGCGTAGGACCCCGCCCGTGCGAAAGGGGCGCGCCCTGGCGGGCGCGCCCCTTTCGCGTGGACCGGGCCGATCAGGCGGACTTCTGCTCGCCCGTGCCCCGGCCGCCGCGCGCGTCGCGCGGGATGAGGGTGGGGTTGACGTTGGAGTGGACCACGTCGGCGGTGATCACCACGCGGGCGACGTCCTTGCGGGACGGCACCTCGTACATCACCGACTGCAGGACCTCCTCCATGATGGCGCGCAGGCCGCGCGCGCCGGTCTGGCGGAGGATGGCCTGGTCCGCGATGGCCTCCAGCGCCTCGCGCTCGAAGTCCAGCTCCACGCCGTCCAGCTCGAAGAGCCGCTGGTACTGCTTGACCAGGGCGTTCTTCGGCTCGACCAGGATCTGGAGCAGCGCCTCGCGGTCCAGGTTGTGGACGCTGGTGATCACCGGCAGACGGCCGATGAACTCGGGGATCATGCCGAACTTGACCAGGTCCTCGGGCATGACGTCCTCGAACTGGTCCTTGGCGGCCAGCTCCCGCTTGGAGCGGATGGTCGCGCCGAAGCCGATGCCCTTGGCGCCGGCCCGCGACTCGATGATCTTCTCCAGCCCGGAGAACGCGCCGCCCACGATGAACAGCACGTTCGTCGTGTCGATCTGGATGAACTCCTGGTGCGGGTGCTTGCGCCCGCCCTGCGGCGGCACCGAGGCCGTGGTGCCCTCGAGGATCTTCAGCAGGGCCTGCTGGACGCCCTCGCCGCTGACGTCGCGGGTGATCGACGGGTTCTCGCTCTTGCGGGCGACCTTGTCGATCTCGTCGATGTAGATGATCCCCGTCTCGGCCTTCTTGACGTCGTAGTCGGCCGCCTGGATCAGCTTGAGCAGGATGTTCTCGACGTCCTCGCCGACGTAGCCGGCCTCGGTCAGCGCGGTCGCGTCGGCGATGGCGAACGGCACGTTCAGCATCCGCGCGAGCGTCTGGGCGAGGAGCGTCTTGCCGGAGCCGGTGGGCCCCAGCAGGAGGATGTTGGACTTGGCCAGCTCGATGGAGTCCTCGCGGCCCTGGCCGCCGCCGTTCTCACCGGCCTGGACCCGCTTGTAGTGGTTGTACACCGCCACCGAGAGCGCCTTCTTGGCGGGCTCCTGGCCCACCACGTAGCTCTCGAGGAACTGGTAGATCTCCCGCGGCTTGGGGAGCTCCTCCCACCGGGTCTCGCTGGACTCGGCGAGCTCCTCCTCGATGATCTCGTTGCAGAGATCGATGCACTCGTCGCAGATGTACACACCGGGGCCTGCGATGAGCTTCTTGACCTGCTTCTGGCTCTTGCCGCAGAACGAGCACTTGAGCAGATCGCCGCCGTCACCGATGCGTGCCACGGTGTGCTTCCCCTTCGCCTGGGAGCCCCCGGACGCTGGTGCGTCCCCGGTCTCCACGGTGCTGCCTTATGTCGACGGTACCTTGCCTGGCCCCCCGTTCGGGCCCCCCTTGGCAGGGTCCGCTCCGGAACGGATCCGGGCGAACCCCGCCAAGAGGCGGCAGACGTCCTGCCGCGGTCGCGTCAGCGAACGCTGGTGTTGTTCATCTTGCGGGTCGAGATGATCTGGTCGATCAGCCCGTACTGCAGCGCGTCCTCGGCGGTGAGGATCTTGTCACGCTCGATGTCCTCGCGGATCCTCTCCACCGGCTGGGTGGAGTGCTTGGCCAGCATCTCCTCCAGCTGGGAGCGCATCCGCAGGATCTCGTTGGCGGCGATCTCCAGGTCGGAGACCTGGCCGCGGCCGGTCTCGCTGTAGGGCTGGTGGATCAGGACGCGGGCGTTGGGCAGCGCCATGCGCTTGCCGGGCGTGCCGGCCGCGAGCAGGACGGCGGCGGCGGAGGCGGCCTGGCCCATGCAGACGGTCTGGATGTCCGGCTTCACGAACTGCATCGTGTCGTAGATCGCGGTGAGCGCCGTGAAGGAGCCGCCGGGGCTGTTGATGTAGATCGAGATGTCGCGGTCCGGGTCCATCGACTCCAGGCACAGCAGCTGCGCCATGACGTCGTTGGCGGAGGCGTCATCGATCTGCACGCCCAGGAAGATCACGCGCTCCTCGAAGAGCTTCGCGTACGGGTCGTACTCGCGCACGCCCTGGGAGGTGCGCTCGACGAAGCGCGGGATCACGTAACGGGACTCGGCGACCGGAACGGTCAGCTCGGCGCGCGCGCGGTCGTACGGGCCGCTGCCGGGGAAGTCGTTCATTCTCTGTCTCCTGGAAGGCGGGGCGGGGAAGGGCCGGTGTGCGGGTGCGGGCATCAGGCCCCGGTGCCGCCGCCGCCCGGGATGTTGGAGGCCGCGGAGATGACCTCGTCGATGAGGCCGTACTCCTTGGCCTCCTCGGCGTCGAACCAGCGGTCGCGGTCGGAGTCGCGGGTGATCTGCTCGACCGTCTGACCGGTGTGGAACGCGGTCAGCTCCGCCATCTTCTTCTTGGTGTGCAGCAGGCGCTCGGCGTGGATCTTGATGTCCGACGCGGAACCGGCCAGGCCGGCCGACGGCTGGTGGATCAGGATCTCGGCGTTCGGCAGCGCGAAGCGCTTGCCGCGCGTGCCGGCGCTCAGCAGGAACTGGCCCATCGAGGCGGCGAGGCCCATCGCGATCGTCACCACGTCGTTCTTGATGTACTGCATGGTGTCGTAGATCGCCATGCCGGCCGTGATCGAGCCGCCGGGGCTGTTGATGTAGAGGTAGATGTCCTTGTCCGGGTCTGCGGCAAGGAGCAGCAGCTGTGCGGTGATCTTGTTGGCGATGTCGTCGTCGACCGGCTGGCCGAGGAAGATGATCCGCTCGTTGAGCAGCCGGTTGTAGACCTGGTCGCCGAGGCCACCACCGATGGAAGGCTCGCCGGCGGCGGAGGGCATCAGATTCGTCACGTATCCACCTGCTCGTCTTACGACGGCGCCGGGCCGTCTCACGTGTTCTGCCGGGGCGGGGGCGGTGCGTGCCCCTGCAGCGCGCCGCGGTGATCGGCGGCGACGGGGAGACCCCTGCCCTCGTATTCATGGACCCTAACGCGCAGGCAGTCACGTGCCATCCCGGTTCCTGGAGTGTTCGCTGTGAGCGCATGGGAGGGGCGGGACGGGTCCTGCGGCGTCGCGGCCCTCGTCACGACCCGGGTTGCCCGCCGGGCCGCGCCCACACCACCCCGGGGCGCCCCTTCCCCCGGACGCCGCGCCGCCGCCCTCTCCCGGCGGGCACCGGGGAGGGCGGCGGCAGGGAAACGGGACCGGGCCCCGGCCTTCCGCCGCGCGGGGCGGGGAAGGGCGGGGCCCGGTGCGGGCTCGGGGAGCGGGAGGGTCAGCCCTCCTTGGACTCCTCGGAGGCGGACTCCTCGGCGGCGGCCTCGGCGGTCTGGCCCTCGGCCTCCTCCTCGTCCTCGTCGCTCAGGTCGACGACCTCACCGTTGGTGTCCTTGACCGTGGCCGACTCGACGACCATCGCCAGCGCCTTGCCGCGGGCGACCTCGCCGACCAGCATCGGGACCTGGTTGCCCTGGACGACCGCCTGGGCGAACTGGTCGGGGGACATGCCGGAGGACGCCGCACGCCGCATGAGGTGCTCGGTGAGCTCCTCCTGGTTGACGTTCAGCTTCTCCTTGTTGACCAGCGCGTCGAGGACGAACTGGGTCTTGATGCCCTTGACCGCGGCCTCGCGGGTCTCGGTCTCGAACTCCTCGGCGGTCTTGCCCTGGATCTCCAGGTACTTGTCGAGGTCGAGGCCCATCTGACCGAGCTGGTGGTGCTCCAGGTTGTGCTTGCGGGTCTGGATCTCGTCCTCGAGCAGCTTCTCGGGGATCGGGACCTCGATCAGCTCGAGCAGCTTGTCCAGCACGCGCTCCTGCGCCTGCGTGGCCTGGTCGTACTGCTTCATGTTCTCGAGGCGCTTGCGGCTGTCCGCCTTGAGCTCCTCGAGGGTGTCGAACTCCGAGGCGAGCTGGGCGAACTCGTCGTCCAGCTCGGGCAGCTCGCGCTCGGCGACCTGGCTGACCTTGACGGTGATCTCGGCTGCCTTGCCGGCGGCGGAGCCGCCCTTGAGCTCGGAGGTGAAGGTGGCCTCGCCACCGGCCTCCACGCCCTTCACGGCCTCGTCGATGCCGTCCAGCAGCTCGCCCGAGCCGATGGTGTAGCTGACGTCCTTGGCGATGCCGTCCTCGAGGACCTCGCCGTCGACCTTGGCCTCGAGGTCAAGGGTCACGACGTCGCCGTCCGCGGCGGCGCGCTCCACCGGGGAGGTGGTGGCGAAGCGCTCACGCAGCTGCTCGACCGACTTGTCGACGTCCTCCTCGGTGACCTCGACGGCGTCGACCTCGACCTCGATGCCGGAGAAGTCCTCGGGCAGCTCGATCTCGGGACGGATGTCGACCTCGGCGGTGAAGTTCAGCAGCTCGCCGTCCTTGAGGTCCTTGATGTCGACCTCGGGCTGGCCCAGGACGTCGAGCTCGGCCTCGTTGACCGCCTGCGTGTAGAACTTCGGGAGGGCGTCGTTGATCGCCTCCTCGAGCACGGCGCCGCGGCCGAACCGCTGGTCGATGACGCGGGCCGGGATCTTGCCCTTGCGGAAGCCCTTCACCGTGACCTGCTGGTTGATCTTCTTGTACGCCGCGTCGAGGCTGTCCTTGAGCTCCTCGAAGGGCACCTCGACAGTGAGCCGAACCCGAGTCGGGTTCAGGGTCTCCACGGCGCTCTTCACGGTTCGGTCTCCTTGTGGCTGACTGCTTGGGTTCGCCGGGACCAGAGCGGTCCGGCTCCGCGCACCGGGGCGGCTTCGGCGTCAGGCTCTGAGGCTTCACGGCCGACCGCACACGGGCGCGCTTGCATAGTAGCCGCAGCGGCCACACCACCCAAAAGGCGATCACCGGACCCCAAGGGGCGCCCGGTGATCATTTTTGTCGGGGTGGCGGGATTTGAACCCACGGCCTTCCGCTCCCAAAGCGGACGCGCTGCCAAGCTGCGCCACACCCCGTCTGGTGCGATCCGTAGGGTACACGCGGCGCGGGCCCCGGTCCGCCGCTTTCCACGCCGTCGGCCACGGGGTCGTGACGGGGCGTCGGACGGCCTCAAACAGGTGCGCGGGACGGTGCCGCGGAAAAGGGGAGGTGCGGTCGGGTGCGACGACCCGCTACCATGCCTTGTGTCGCCGCGGCCCGGCCGTCGGCGCCACCCTCGCGGGCGTAGCTCAATGGTAGAGCCCTAGTCTTCCAAACTAGCTACGCGGGTTCGATTCCCGTCGCCCGCTCCGACGCCGAAGGCCCGGAGCGAGAAGATCACCTTCTCGCTCCGGGCCTTCGGCCGTCCCCGGCGCGCACCCGTCGCGACGGTCAGATGTTTATCGAATTGATCATCGCCGCCAGCGAATCGAGAAACCTCTGGATGTCGTCGGCCATCCCCGTCGACGCCAGGAAGAAGCCGAAGAACATGGCGACGATCGCCGGCCCCGCCTTGAGGGACCCGCCCCGGATCAGGACGACGAGGACGATCCCCAGCAGAAGCACCACAGACAGTGAAATGGCCACGCCTGATCACACCCTCGGTCGGTCCGCTTGCCGCCATGGGATGTACCCGGCCCATCCCCGGCCAACCCATCGTGCCACCCAACTCGCCGCCCCCACACGGCCGGTGGAGCACCGCGGACACCCGCCGACCACACGTTCGACGCTCGATATAAAAACTACGATCTTACCGGGCGGACCATTCGGCAATTCCTCCGAAAGGCAATGCCGATAATCCCCGCACATCCGTTTCCCCGTATCCACAGACCCCGCGCGACCCCCACGTACGATCATGGGCCCCATGCCCGACTTGGCCGCATTTGAGATGAAAAAGGGATACCTAAAAAGGGGCGTTCGGCCTGCGGACCCCACTCCTCCGCATTGTGCCGATCGTCACAGGAGCAAGAGACATCGCAGGTGAATACGGGGGTATCCGGGGGTGAGGCGGTTATTCACCGACCCTGCGTTTTTCGGATTCGTACAACCGACGCTAGGGTGCCTCAGATGTTTCACGTTGCCTCGTCCCCCTCACGTGCGACGACGAACGTCCGGACTCCCCGCCCCTGCCCGCGGGGTGGTCGCCGGTGAACGCGCCGCCGCAGCCGCACAGCAACCAGCACACCCAGCGCAGCCCCCTCCCCCCCGCGGGGCAGCGCGACTCGTTCTTCGACAACGCCAAGTACCTGGCCATCGTCCTCGTGGCCATGGGGCACGTCTGGGAACCGCTCCGTGAAGGCAACCGCACCATGGGCGTGCTCTACATGGTCGTGTACGCCTTCCACATGCCGGCCTTCATCGTGATCTCCGGCTACTTCTCGCGGTCGTTCGCGTTCAAGCCCCACCAGATCAAGCGCCTGCTGAGCGGCGTGGTGGTGCCGTACATCGTCTTCGAGACCGCCTACTCGCTCTTCCGCCGCTGGGCGCACGAGCCCGACGCCCCGATCAGCCTGCTGGACCCCTGGTACCTGACCTGGTTCCTGGCCGCCCTCTTCGTCTGGCGGCTGACCACCCCGATGTGGCGCTCCCTGCGGCACCCGCTGGCCGTGGCGCTGGCGATCGCCATGCTGGCGACCGTCTCGCCGAAGATCGGCAACGACCTGGACATGCAGCGCGCCCTGCAGTTCCTGCCGTACTTCGTGCTGGGCCTGTGCCTGAAGCCGGAGCACTTCAAGCTGGTGCGCACCTGGCGGATGCGGACCCTGGCGCTGCCGGTCTTCGCCGCGGCGCTGGTCGTCGGCTGGTGGGCCAAGGGCAACATGAACACCGCGTGGTTCTACCACCGCGACGCGGCCCAGGAGCTGGGCGGCGACTGGTGGATCGGTCCGCTGATGACGCTGGGCATGTTCGGCTGCTCGGTGCTGCTCACGGCCTGCTTCTTCGCCTGGGTGCCGGGACGGCGGCTGTGGTTCACCGCCCTCGGGGCGGGGACCATCTCCGGCTACCTGCTGCACGGGTTCCTGGTGAAGGGCGGCATCTGGTTCGGCTGGTTCGACCACGACCTGGCGCGCGGCCCGATGGGCGTGCTGCTGTGCACGGCGCTGGCGGTGGCCGTGGTCACGGTGCTCTGCTCGGCGCCGGTGCGCACGGCGCTGAAGCCGGTGCTGGAGCCGAACCTCGACCGCTTCTTCCGGGAGGACGAGGCCGCCGCGAGGGCGGCCAGGACCGCCGCCCCCGCCGAGGGGCCGGGCACGGCGGACCGTTCCAGGGTCCCGGCCGGCGTCTGACCCGGCGCCACCCGCACGACGGGCACGACGAAGGCCCCGCCGCTCCCGAGGAGCGGCGGGGCCTTCGTCGTGCCCGAGGCGCCGCACCGGTGCGGGCGGGGTGCCGGCCCGGCCCGTACCCGGGGTGGGCGGAGCGCCGGACCGCGCGGAGGCGGGCCGCCGGCCCGTGCGGGAGGCGGCTCCCCGGCCCGTGCGGAGGCGGGCCGTCAGCCCGTGCGGGAGATGAGGAGGAGGGCCCGGTCGTCGTTGACGTCCTTCGCGACGGCCTCGATCAGGTGCCAGGCGGCGCCCTCGAAGCCGCCCGCCACGTACCGGTCGGCCTCGCCGGTGAGCCGGTCGATGCCCTCCACCAGGTCGCGCTCGGCGGTCTCCACCAGGCCGTCGGTGAAGAGCATCAGCACGTCGCCGGGGCGGAGCGAGCCCTTGCAGGGGTCGAACGTGGCCCCGTCGTAGACGCCGAGCAGTGGCCCCTCGGCCGTCTTCTCCTCCCAGCGTCCGGTGCCCGCGCACAGCTGGAGCCCCGGCGGGTGGCCCGCCGAGTAGAGCTCGTAGTCGCCGGTGTCCAGGTCGAGGACCAGGTGGATGGAGGTCGCGAAGCCCTCCTCCCAGTCCTGCCGGAGCAGGTAGCCGTTGGCGGCGGGCAGGAAGGCGTGCGGGGGCAGCGAGCCCAGCAGGCCGCCGAACGCGCCGGACAGCAGCAGCGCCCGCGACCCGGCGTCCATGCCCTTGCCGGAGACGTCGGTGAGGACGACCTCCAGGGTGCGGCCCTCGTTGGTGCGGGCCGCGACCACGAAGTCGCCGGAGAAGGACTGGCCGCCGGCCGGCCGCAGCGCCATCTCCCGGTGCCAGCCGTCCGGCAGGTCCGGCAGCGCGCTCTGCACCCGGATGCGTTCGCGGAGGTCGAACAGCATGGTGCCGCCCCGCCGCCAGGGCACGCCGACCCGGCTGCGGAACTGTGCGACCAGCAGGCCCACGAAACCGCAGGCGGCGACCACCAGCACCACACCGGGGGTGACCCGGGCGAACCCGTCCGGATAGGGCCGCAGGGCCAGTGCCTCCACGATCAGCGCGGTGGCCGCGGCCGCGTAGAGGGCGAGCAGGCTGGCGGGCCGCAGCAGCAGACCGCCCGCCACGATGGGCAGCACCAGGGCCGCCGGGGTGAACCAGACGGCGTTGGCGAGGGTGAGGCTCGCGATCAGGGGAATGGTGAGGAGCAGGGCGACGAAGGCTATCCAGTCCGAGCCGTCGCCCCGGAAGTAGTCGACCGCGGCTTTGCGCAGGCCGATGCGGGCCCGGTGGAACTGCTTCTTCATCCGGGCCGTGAACGTGTCGGCGGCCGAGCGCCTCTTTCGTCCTGCTGCCATCGCTTGGGACCCTATCCAGCGGACCCCCTCCCTGGCACGGGAGGTCCCACTTGTCCCCCGTCCGGGGCCCGATTCGGGCCGGAAGTCCCTGCCTCCCCCGCCCTCCCCCCGGTCGCGCCCTTCGCCGGTCACGCGCCGGGCACGTTCGCGGGCTGGCACCCGGGGCACCAGAACAGGTTGCGCGCGGCCAGTTCGGACACGCGGACGGCCTCCCCGCAGACGTGGCAGGCCTGGCCGGTGCGGCGGTAGACGTAGACCTCGCCGCCGTGGTCGTCGACGCGGGGCGGACGGCCCATGGCCTCGGGGGTGTGCTCGGGGCGGACGGTGTCGATCCGGTTGTTGCGGACGCCCTCGCGCATCAGCTCCACCAGGTCGTCCCAGATCGCCCTCCACTGCCCGCGGGTGAGGTCCCGGCCGGGCAGGTAGGGGTCGACGCCGTGCCGGAAGAGGACCTCGGCGCGGTAGACGTTCCCGACGCCGGCCACCACCTTCTGGTCCATCAGCAGGGCGGCGACGGTGGTCCGGCTGCGCGAGATCCGGCGCCAGGCGGCGTCCGGGTCGGCGTCCTCGCGCAGCGGATCGGGGCCGAGGCGGTCGTGCACCGCCTGCTTCTCGCCGGGGGTGATCAGCGCGCAGACGGTGGGACCGCGCAGGTCCATGAAGGCGGCCGGGCCGGTCAGGCGCAGGCGGACGGTGCCGGCCGGCGGGGGCGGCGGGACGGGGCCGAAGGCGACCTTGCCGAAGAGGCCGAGGTGGACGTGGACCCAGGCGGTGTCCCCGGGGCCCAGGAACCCCGGGAACCCCAGGAACAGGTGCTTGCCGTGCGCCTCCGCGGACGTCATCTCCGTGCCGTCGATCAGGGCCGCGCCGTCGGCGAACTTGCCCTGCGGGCTGCTGACGCGCACCGGGGCGTGCAGGAAGCGCTCGGCGCAGTCCCGGGCGAGCCGGTGGATGGTGTGCCCTTCCGGCACGGCGTCTTCTCCGTTCTGCCCGCGCCACGGCGCGGCCCCCGCACGGGGAGGTGCGGGGGCCGGCGAGGTCCTGGGGCGTGGGGCTGCCGCGGCGTTCCGTCCGCGGCGGCCGTCACTGCTGGGGGTGGTGCGCCGGGATCGGCGGGAGGTCGCCCGTCGTCTCGTACGCGGCGAGCATGTCGATGCGGCGGATGTGGCGCTCGTCGCCGGAGAACGGCGTGTTCAGGAAGATCTCGACGAACTTCGTCGCCTCCTCCTGGGAGTGCATCCGGGCGCCGACGGCCACCACGTTGGCGTTGTTGTGCTCGCGGCCGAGGGCGGCGGTCTGCTCGCTCCAGGCCAGCGAGGCGCGCACGCCCGCGACCTTGTTGGCGGCGATCTGCTCGCCGTTGCCCGAGCCGCCGATCACCACGCCGAGGGAGCCCTCGTCGGCCGCGGTGCGCTCCGCCGCGCGGAGGCAGAACGGCGGATAGTCGTCCTGGGCGTCGTAGACGTGCGGGCCGCAGTCCACCGGCTCGTGGCCGGCGGCCTTCAGCCACTCGACGAGGTGGTTCTTCAGTTCGTAACCGGCGTGGTCGGAGCCGAGATAGACGCGCATGGTCCGAGTGTGACATGGACGCGCGTGCCCGCCGCGCACGGGGCGGCGATTTCAGGAAGGCCCTGATCACCGGAAAATGTGACCTCCGCCATAGGAGCCAAGGCAAAACCCAGATAAAAATCCGGAACCCAAGGTTCCAAGGATCTTCCTCCTCCGTTTCACTGAACCGTCGCTCCGGCGAAGCCCCCGCACGCCCCACAAGGGCGGGGGAACACCACACGCACCATCCCGGCGTAAGGAACAGCTCCATGACTTCTGGCGGACACGAGGGCTCCGGCCTTCAGACCGGCCTCAAGAACCGGCACCTGACGATGATCGCCATCGGCGGCGTCATCGGCGCGGGCCTCTTCGTCGGTTCGAGCAGCGGCATCGCCGCCGCCGGACCCGGCATCCTGCTGTCGTACGCCCTGGTGGGCGCGCTCGTCGTGTTCGTGATGCGGATGCTCGGCGAGATGTCGGTCGCCAACCCGACCTCCGGGTCCTTCTCCGCCCACGCGGACCGCGCGCTCGGCCGCTGGGCGGGCTTCTCCATCGGCTGGCTCTACTGGTTCTTCTGGGTCGTCGTGCTGGCCGTCGAGGCGACGGCGGGCGCGGTGATCCTGGAGGGCTGGATCCCGGCCGTCCCGCAGTGGGCCTGGGCGCTGATCGTGATGGTCGTGCTCACCGCGACCAACCTGGCCTCCGTCGGCAACTACGGCGAGTTCGAGTTCTGGTTCGCGGGCATCAAGGTCGTCGCCATCGCCGCGTTCATCGCGATCGGCCTGCTGGCCATCTTCGGGGTGCTGCCGGGCGTCGACGCCGAGCAGGCCTCCTGGTCCAACCTGACCGAGCACGGCGGGTTCCTGCCGCACGGCGCCGGCGCGATCCTGACCGGTGTCCTGCTGGTCGTCTTCTCCTTCATGGGCTCCGAGATCCCGACGCTGGCCGCCGGTGAGGCCGAGGACCCGCAGAAGGCCGTCACCCAGGCCACCAACAGCATCATCTGGCGGATCGGCGTCTTCTACCTGGGCTCGATCCTGGTGGTCGTCACCCTGCTGCCGTGGGACTCGAAGAAGATCGCCGAGGACGGCTCGTACGTGGCCGCGCTCGACTCGCTGGGCATCCCGCACGCCGGCCAGATCATGAACTTCATCATCCTGACCTCGGTGCTCTCCTGCCTGAACTCCGGCCTGTACACCGCCTCGCGCATGGCGCACTCGCTCGGCCGTCGCGGCGACGCGCCGAAGGCGTTCGCCACCACCACGGGCAACGGCGTGCCGCGGGTGGCGATCCTGGCCTCGGTGGTCTTCGGCTTCGTCGCGGTGTTCTTCAACTACGCGTTCCCGGACACGGTCTTCCTCTTCCTGCTGAACTCCTCCGGCGCGGTGGCGCTGTTCGTGTGGCTGGTGATCTGCGTGTCGCAGCTGCGCATGCGGCGGATCGTGATGCGGGAGGCGCCGGAGAAGCTGGTCGTGAAGATGTGGCTCTTCCCGTACCTGACGTGGGCGTGCATCGCGTTCATCGTGTTCGTGATCGGCTACATGCTGACGGACACGGAGAACGGCGGACGGGACACGATGCTGCTGTCGCTGCTGGTGGCGGCCGTCGTGGTCGGGGTCGCCCTGGTCCGCCGGGGCCGCACCGGCGGCGCCGCCCCCTCCGACGAATCCTCCCCGTCGCGGCCGGCCGCCGAGGTCTGACGCGCCGCCCCCTCCCCCGCCGCGACCCCCGCCGCCCGACCGGGCGGCGGGGGTCGCGGCGTCCTGGCGGCGGGTCAGCGCGGGAGGATCCGCAGGGGGGAGGCGGGACGGTGGTCGAGGGCCGCGGTCAGGGCGGTGCGGACCAGGGCGGCCTGGTGCTCCATGCCCTGGTCGGTGGTGAGGCGGAGGCGGGGGACGCGGACCACCCTGACCCCGAGCCGCTCCAGCCGCTCCCGTTTCCCCGCGTCCCCCGGCGCCTCGAGCTCCACGGCCACCGCCCGCTCCGGCCAGTACGCGTCCACCGCCCCCAGCGACGGGCCGTCCGGCAGCCGGAGCTCGACGTTCCACACCGGGTCGGGCAGCCCGTGCTCCCGGGCCATCCGGTACAGGCGCTCCTCCGCCGCCGCGCGTCCCTGGGCCACCAGGACGTCCATGGCCTCCGCCACCCGGGGCCGCCCCGTCAGCCGCCCGCGGCGCAGCTCCCGCAGCAGCGCGGCGGGCTCGCAGTGCCCGTCCTGGACCGCCTCGCCGAACAGCCGCCGGACGGTGAGGGCCCCGGCGTCCTCCGGCAGGTGCGCCACCGCGTCCGCGACGGCCCGCTCGACCGGGGCCGCCGGTACCCCGGCCACCGCCTCCGGCACCGGCATCCGGGCGGTGCGCACCACCCGCGCGCAGCCGGTGGAGCGGACCCGGCGGGCGCGCGGCACCAGGACGTCGACGGCGTCCAGCCGGGAGAGCGCGGGCGCCGAGGAGAAGCCGCGCAGGGCCAGCGCGGCCAGGCCGGTGACCACCGCGTCCGCGTGCGGCGGGTCGTCCCGCCGCGGCTGGACCGGAACGGCGGTGGCCTCCCGCCCCTCCCCCGGCGAGGACGCGGCGGACTCCCGGCGGGAGGCGTAGAGCAGGGCCGCGTGCAGCCGCTCCTCCCCGGTCGGCGCGCCCTGCCGCAGCAGGTAGACGCCGGGCAGCAGCCGCTGCCAGGACCCGCCCGGCCGGCACCGCGCCCCGGCCTGGGCGGACGTCACGCCGTGGGCGCGCAGCTCGGCGGCGGTGACGAGCAGGCGCGCCCCGGAGGGGGCGGCGGGGCGGGAGGAGAGCAAGGGGTTCACGGGGAAGTCGTGCGTCATGTTCCCTTGCTTCCCCCGTACGGAGCAGCACCCGACCCCTGTTACAGGCCCGTCGAGGAACGCTGACCGTTCCGCCATGTTCCGGGGAACAGACGCGCGATAGGGGGCGGGGAGCCGACGGGCGCCGCCCCGGCGGGCGCCGCGCCGCTACGCGGCCGTGCGCCCGCCGCGTCGCTGCGACACGTACCCCGTGACGGCCAGGACCAGGGTCAGCGCCCCGGTCGAGAGCACCTGGACGCGGGTGCCCGGCTCCAGCAGCATCAGCACGAAGATCGTCAGGATGCCGGCCGTCGCGACCCAGGTGAGCCAGGGGAAGGCCCACATGCGGACCGTCAGCCGGGCGGGCTCCTCGCGCTCGAGCCGGCGGCGCAGCACCAGCTGGGAGACCGCGACGAAGAGCCAGATCACCAGGATGACCGCGCCGATCATGTTGAGCAGCCAGGCGAACACGTCGTCCGGACGCCAGTAGCTGAGCAGCACGCAGAGGAACCCGAAGGCGGAGGAGGCCAGCACGGCCGCCCGCGGTACCCCGCCGGTGACCCGGCCGAGGGCCTTGGGGCCCTGTCCGCGCCGGACCAGGGAGAAGGCCACCCGGGAGGCGGTGTAGGTGTTGGCGTTCATCGCCGACAGCAGCGCGACCAGGACGACCACGTTCATGATCTGGCCGGCGCCCGGGATGCCCAGGGTGTCGAGGGCGGCGACGTAGGGGCCCTTCTCGACCAGGGCCGGGGAGTTCCACGGCACCAGGAGCACGATCACGGCCATGGAGCCGATGTAGAAGAGGCCGATCCGCCACATCGCCGTGCGCACGGCGCTCGCCACGCCCCGCACCGGGTCCTCCGACTCGGCGGCGGCCACGGTGACGGACTCGATGCCGCCGTAGGCGAAGACGGAGGCCAGCAGACCGATGATCAGGCCGTGCACCCCGCCCGGCATGATCTCGGAGAGGCCGGCGGGGTCCGCCCCGTCGCTGCCGGGCAGGAGCCCCGCGACGGCCAGCACGCCCAGCGCCAGGAAGGCGACGATGGCCACCACCTTGAGGGCGGCGAACCAGAACTCGAACTCGCCGAAGTTCTTCACCGCGGCCAGGTTGGTCCCGGTGAAGACCGCCATGAAGAGGGCGACCCACATCCACTCCGGGGTGCCGGGCAGCCAGCCCGTGACGATCTTCGCCGCGCCGATGCCCTCCAGTCCGACGGCGGTGGAGAGCATCACCCAGAACGCCCAGCCGGAGGTGAAGCCGGCCCAGGGGCCGATGGCCCGCCCGGCGTGCGAGGAGAAGGAGCCGGAGGAGGGGTGGGCGGCGGACATCTCCCCGAGCATCCGCATCACCAGCATGACCAGCAGGCCGGAGACCGCGTAGGCGATGACGATCGACGGTCCGGCGGCGGCGATGCCCGCGCCGGAGCCGACGAACAGGCCGGCGCCGATCACCCCGCCGAGGGCGATCATCGACAGGTGACGCTGCTTGAGGCCGTGGCCGAGGGAGCCGGACTCCGGGGCGGACGGATCGTGCGCGGGGGCCGCGGACGACGACGGGGTCTCCGTCACCGCCGCGGTCTCGGGGGTGGTGCGTGACATGGCAGTGAGTCTGGTCGACGCCGACGGGGTTCGGTGCCTGCGCCCGGAATGCGAACGGCCACAATTCGGAGCGTGATATTCCGCTTACCCTCCGGCCGGAATTGGCGACTTCCTACAAGGCTCCGGCGTGAGCAGCGTCACTCTTCGCCGAGGCGTGGGGCGGGTAATTTGTGCGGTACCCACGACGTCGTCGATCCGGCCTTTGTCGAGCACGGACGGTGATGCCGCCGAACGCCCTGGGATAGCGTCGTCGTGTTCGAACAAGTGCGTGTCGCGGCCGGTTCACCCGGACCTGCCCGGCCGTCCCCCACAGCCGACCCCATCCCGCGGAGAGACCCATGAGCACCGCCGCCGCCCCCGCCCGCTCCGGGCAGGTCCTCGCCGACCTGCTGCCCGCCTCCCGCGTCCGGGACGCCGCGCTCGTCGTCGGCGGCGCCGTGCTGACGGGTGTCGCCGCCCAGATCGCCGTGCCGGTCCCGGGCTCCCCGGTTCCGGTCACCGGCCAGACCTTCGCCGTGCTCCTGGTCGGCAGCGCCCTGGGCGCCCGGCGCGGCCTGCTCTCGATGCTGGTCTACCTGCTCGCCGGCATGGCGGGCATGCCGTGGTTCGCCGAGGGCGCCTCGGGCGCGGCCGCCCCGTCCCTCGGTTACGTCTTCGGCATGGTCGTGGCCTCCGCGATGGTGGGCGCACTCGCCCGCCGCGGCGCCGACCGCACCCCGCTGCGGATGGCCGGGACCATGCTGCTGGGCTCCGCGGTGATCTACGCGCTGGGCCTGCCCTACCTGGCCTTCGCCCTGGACCTCTCGGCGAGCGCGACGATCGCCGCCGGCCTCACCCCGTTCGTGCTGGGCGACGTGCTGAAGGCCGCGCTGGCCATGGGCGTGCTGCCCTCCGTGTGGAAGCTGCTCGAGCGCCGCTGACCGGACGTCGGCCGGACGCCGGCCGGAGCGGGCGAAAGGCCCCGGCTCAGGAGAGCCGGGGCCTTTCCCGTGCACGGACCCGCATTCTGCGAACGATGTGCAATAAGGTGACGGCAAGGATCGCCGGGCCGCCCCGCCGCGGTCGTCTTCTCACACGGACGGCGGGGCGGCCGGTCCCCCGCACCCGGTCCTAGACCAGGTTGGAGAAGTCCGGCCCCTTGGTGCGGGTGCGCTTGATCTCGTAGAAGCCCGGGACCGAGGCCACGGCCAGCGTGCCGTCCCAGAGCCGGCCGGCCTCGTCGCCCTGCGGGGCGGGGGTGACGACCGGGCCGAAGAAGGCGATCTGCTCGCCGTCCGCTCCGGGCACCGCGATCACCGGCGTGCCGACGTCCTGGCCGACCTTGTCGATGCCCTCCTTGTGCGACGCGCGCAGCTGGGCGTCGAACTCGAAGTCCTCCTGGTCGTGGTACTCCATCAGTTCGGCGGGCAGGCCCACGTCGGCCAGCGCGGCCGCCACGGTCTCACGGCCGACGCCCGCGCCCTGGTTGTGTATGCGGGTGCCGAGCGCGGTGTAGAGCGGACCGAGGACGTCCTCGCCGTGCTTCTGCCAGGCCGCCGTCACCACCCGCACCGGCCCCCAGGCCTGCTTCTCCAGCATCTCCCGGTACTCGGCGGGGAGTTCGTCCAGCTTGTCCTCGTTGAGGACGGCGAGGCTCATCACGTGCCAGCGCACCTCGACGTCCCGGACCTTCTCCACCTCGAGCATCCAGCGGGAGGTCATCCAGGCCCAGGGGCACAGCGGGTCGAACCAGAAGTCCACCGGGGTCCGGGTGGAAGTCGTCTCGGACGTCGTCTCGGGCATGGCGCTCCTCGGGTGCGGGGTCGGGTCGGTCCTCGTTCCGCCAACACGCCGCCGCGCGCGTCAATTCCCGCATGCCCCCTCCCGCCGCACCGTGGGAGGATCATCGCCGATCACCACAACCCCTGATCATTCGCATCCGCCCAACCCCGGAGGAGACGACCCTTGCCCGGTGAGAACCTGTCCCGCGAGGAGGCCCGCGAGCGGGCCGCGCTGCTGTCCGTCGACGCCTACGAGGTGTCGCTCGACCTGCGCTCCGCCCTCGGCGGGACCACCGGCGACGGACCGCGGACGTTCCGCTCCGTCACCACCGTCCGCTTCCGCTGCGCCGAACCCGGCGCCGGCAGCTTCGCGGACCTGATCGCGCCGAGCGTCACGGCGGTCTCCCTGAACGGACGCGACCTCGACCCGGGCGCCGTCTTCGACGGCTCGCGCATCCAGCTGGAGGACCTGGCCGCCGAGAACGAGCTGATCGTCGACGCGCGGTGCGCCTACTCCCGCACCGGTGAGGGCATGCACCGCTTCGTCGACCCGGAGGACGGCGAGGTCTACCTCTACACCCAGTACGAGCCCGCCGACTCGCGGCGCGTCTTCGCCAACTTCGAGCAGCCCGACCTGAAGGCGCCGTTCCGGTTCGAGGTGCGCGCCCCCGAGGGCTGGACGGTGTGGAGCAACGGCGCGGGAGAACTCGCCGACGGGGTCTGGCGCTTCGCGGAGACCAAGCCGATCTCCACCTACATCACGGCGGTCGTGGCCGGCCCGTACCACCACGTCACCGACACCTACAGCCGTGAACTGCCCGACGGGACCCGCCTGGAGATCCCGCTCGGCGCGATGTGCCGCAAGGGGCTGGCGCAGTACTTCGACGCCGACGACGTCTTCCTGGTCACCAAGCAGGGCCTGGACTTCTTCCACGAGCACTTCGACTACCCGTACCCGTTCGGCAAGTACGACCAGGCCTTCGTGCCCGAGTACAACCTCGGCGCCATGGAGAACCCCGGCATGGTGACCTTCCGCGAGGAGTACATCTACCGCGGCAAGGTGACCCGGACCGCCTACGAGCGGCGGGCCACCACCGTCCTCCACGAGATGGCCCACATGTGGTTCGGCGACCTGGTCACCATGGAGTGGTGGGACGACCTGTGGCTCAAGGAGTCCTTCGCCGACTTCATGGGCACCTTCTCGCTGGTCGAGGCCACCCGCTTCACCGAGGGCTGGATCAGCTTCGCCAACAGCCGCAAGGCGTGGGCGTACCGCGCCGACCAGCTGCCGTCCACCCACCCGGTCACCGCGGACATCCGCGACCTGGAGGACGCCAAGCTCAACTTCGACGGCATCACCTACGCCAAGGGCGCCAGCGTGCTCAAGCAGCTGGTGGCCTACGCCGGGCGGGACGCCTTCCTGGAGGGGGCGCGCCGCTACTTCAAGCGCCACGCCTACGGCAACACCCGGCTGGGCGACCTGCTGTCGGTGCTCGGTGAGACCAGCGGCCGGGACATGACCTCCTGGGCGAAGGCCTGGCTGCAGACGGCCGGGGTCAACGCGCTCACCCCGCAGGTGCTGCTGGACGCGCGGGGGCGGGTCGAGGAGCTGGCGGTGGTGCAGGAGGCCGCCGAGTCCCACCCCACGCTGCGGCCGCACCGGGTGGCGATCGGCCTCTACCGGGTCGACGGCGGCGAACTGGTCCGCTACGCGCGCGCCGAGGCCGACGTCGCCGGAGCGCGCACGGTCGTCGGCGAGCTGGCCGGGGCGGACGCCCCGGACCTGGTGCTGGTCAACGACGACGACCTCACCTACTGCAAGGCCCGCTTCGACGAGACCTCGCTGGCCACGCTGCGCGAGCACCTGGGTGCGACGACGGACCCGCTGGCGCGGGCGCTGTGCTGGTCCGCGCTGTGGAACATGACCCGCGACGCGCTGCTGCCGGCCCGGGACTTCGTGGCGCTGGTGACGCGGTTCGCGGGCGCCGAGACGGAGATCGGCGTGCTGCAGATGCTGCACGCCTGGGCGCGGACCGCGCTGGTGCGGTACGCGGCGCCGGTCTGGCGGCCGGAGGGCGAGCGGCTGCTGGCCGAGTGCGCGCTGCGGGAGCTGCGGGCCGCCGAGGCGGGCAGCGAGCACCAGCTCGCCTGGGCGCGGTTCCTCGCCTCCGTCGCCTCCGGGGAGCCGGAGTTCGCGCTGCTGCGGGGCCTGCTGGACGGCGCCGAGAAGATCGACGGGCTGGAGGTGGACCAGGAGCTGCGCTGGGACTTCCTGGAGCCGCTGGCCGCCCACGGGCTCGCCGACGCGTCGGTGCTCGCCGCGGAACTGGCCCGGGACGACACCGCCTCGGGCGAGCGGCGGCAGGTGCGGTGCCTGGCGGCACGGCCGTCGGAGACGGTCAAGGCGCAGGCGTGGGCGGCGGTCGTGGAGTCCGACGCGCTCTCCAACGCACTGGTGGAGGCGACCATCGGCGGCTTCTCGCAGCCGTCGCAGCGGGGGCTGCTGGCGCCGTACGCCGGGAAGTACTTCGCCATGATCGAGCGGGTGTGGGCGGAGCGGTCGATCCAGATCGGCAAGGACCTGGTGGAGGGGCTGTACCCGTGGCTCCAGGACTCGCACGCGACGCTGGAGGCGACGGACGCGTGGCTGTCCGCGCACGAGGCAGCGGCTCCGGCACTGCGGCGCCTGGTGCTCGAGGCGCGGGACGACCTCGCCCGCGCGCTGCGCGCCCAGGAGTGCGACGCGGCCGCCACTCCTTCCGCCCCTCCCCCGGAGGCCTCCGTGTCCGGCGGTCGTGCCGGGGGGAGAGGAAGGGGGCGCCCGGCGACCGGGCGCCCCGGGGAGGTGTTACTTCGCCGCGGCCTCGTCGGCGGCCTGTGCGCGCAGCGCGCGCTCGACGCCCGCGCGGCACTCGGTGACGATGCGGCGCAGGGCCGCGACCGGCTCCGCGGAGTCCAGCCACGCATCGGTGCGGGCGAGGGTGTCCTCGGAGACCTGGATGCCCGGGTAGAGGCCCACCGCGATCTGCGAGGCCAGCTCGAAGGAGCGGGACTCCCAGACGCCCTTCAGCGCCTCGAAGTACTTCGCCGTGTACGGCGCCAGCAGTTCCCGCTGCTCGGTCTGGACGAAGCCCGCGATCACGGCCTCCTGGACCGCGTTCGGCAGCTTGTCGGACTCCACGACGGCGGCCCACGCCTCCGCCTTGGCCTCCGGGGTCGGGCGGGCCGCGCGGGCGGTGGCGGCGTGCCGCTCGCCGGCCGCGGTGCGGTCGCGCTCGTACTCGGCGGCGATCTCCGCCTCGTCGAACCGGCCGGTCGCCGCGAGGCGCTGGACCAGGGCCCAGCGCAGCTCGGCGTCGACGGCGAGGCCGTCGAGGCTCTTCGACCCGGTGAGCAGCGCCTCCAGCAGGTCGAGCTGCTCGGGGGTGCGGGCGGCGTCGGCGAAGGCGCGCGCCCAGGCGAGCTGGTGGTCGCTGCCCGGCTCGGCGGACCGCAGGTGGGCCAGCGTGGCGTCGGTCCAGCGGGCCAGCAGCGCGTCCCGGTCGGCGGGGGCCGCGTACAGCTCCAGCGCCAGCTTCACCTGCCGGTGCAGGGACTGCACCACGCCGATGTCGGACTCCTTGGCGATGGAGGAGAGCACCAGCTCCAGGTAGTCGCGGGTGGCGAGCTCGCCGTCACGGGTCATGTCCCAGGCGGACGCCCAGCACAGGGCACGCGGCAGGGAGGACTCGAAGTCGCCGAGGTGCTCGGTGACGAAGGCCAGCGACCGCTCGTCGAGGCGGACCTTGGCGTAGGACAGGTCGTCGTCGTTGAGCAGGACCACGTCCGGGAGGGCCCTGCCGGTGAGCTGCGGGACGGCGGTGAGCTCGCCGTCGACGTCCAGCTCCAGCCGCTCGGAGCGCACCAGCTTCCCGGTGGCGGAGTCGAGGTCGTAGAGGCCGATCGCGATGCGGTGCGGGCGCAGCAGCGCCTCGCCCTTGGCGCCGGCGGGCAGCGCGGGGGCCTCCTGGCGGACGGCGAAGGAGGTGACGGCGCCCGCCCCGTCGGTCTCGATCTCCGGGCGGAGGATGTTGATGCCGGCCGTCTCCAGCCACTTCGTCGACCAGTTCCTCAGGTCGCGGCCGGAGGTCTCCTCCAGCGCGCCCAGCAGGTCGGGCAGGCGCGTGTTGCCGAAGGCGTGACGCTTGAAGTAGGCCTGCACGCCGCGGAAGAACTCGTCCTCGCCGACGTACGCCACCAGTTGCTTGAGGACGCTGGCGCCCTTGGCGTAGGTGATGCCGTCGAAGTTGACCATGACGTCTTCGAGGTCGCGGATGTCCGCCATGATCGGGTGGGTGGACGGCAGCTGGTCCTGCCGGTAGGCCCAGGTCTTCTCGGAGTTGGCGAACGTGGTCCAGGCGTGCGGCCAGCGGGAGCCGGGGGCGGCGGCCTGGCAGGCGACCGAGGTGTAGGTGGCGAACGACTCGTTCAGCCAGAGGTCGTTCCACCACTCCATGGTGACCAGGTCGCCGAACCACATGTGGGCGAGCTCGTGGAGGATGGTCTCGGCGCGGCGCTCGTACGCGGCGTCGGTGACCTTGGAGCGGAAGACGTACTGGTCGCGGATGGTGACCGCGCCCGCGTTCTCCATGGCGCCGGCGTTGAACTCCGGCACGAAGAGCTGGTCGTACTTGGCGAACGGGTACGGGTGGTCGAACTTCTCCTCGAACCAGTCGAAGCCGAGGCGGGTGACCTCGAAGATGTGGTCGGAGTCGAGGTGCTCGGCCAGGGAGGGGCGGCAGTAGATGCCGAGCGGGACCGTCCGGCCGTCCTTCTCGTAGGTGCTGTGCACCGAGTGGTACGGGCCGGCGATCAGCGCCGTGATGTACGTCGAGATGCGCGGGGTCGGCTCGAAGGCCCAGACCCCGTTCCCGGGCTCCGGGGTCGGCGAGTTGGAGATCACGCTCCAGCCGGCGGGGGCCTTCACGGTGAACCGGAAGGTCGCCTTCAGGTCGGGCTGCTCGAACGAGGCGAAGACGCGGCGGGCGTCCGGCACCTCGAACTGGGTGTACAGGTAGGTCTGCTCGTCGACCGGGTCGACGAAGCGGTGCAGGCCCTCGCCCGTGTTGGTGTAGGCGCAGTCCGCGACGACGCGCAGCACGTTCGGCCCCTCGAGAAGGCCGGGCAGCGCGATCCGCGAGTCCTGGAACACCTCTGCCGGGTCCAGCGCGTCGCCGTTGAGGGTCACCTCGTGGACGGTGGGGGCGACCAGATCGATGAAGGACTCCCCGTCCCGGGCGGACGTGAAGCGCACCGTGGTGACGGACCGGTAGGTCCTCTCCCCCTCCGGAGCGCCGGAGATGTCGAGTTCGATCTCGTACGAGTCGACGGTGAGCAGCTCGGCCCGCTGCTGTGCCTCTTCGCGGGTCAGATTGGTGCCAGGCACGCGGTCATCTCCTCGTTGTGCGTAGGTTGCGCCATCCTTCCACGGGGCCCGCGCTCCGTGCGATCAGGTTCCCCGGCCTGTGGACGAACCGGGCGAACCGCCTGTGGACGACCCCGGGAAACGACGCGGGGCGGTCACCCGTGAGGGTGACCGCCCTGTGCGACGCGCCGCGGGGAACGGTGTTCCGCTACTCGGCGGTGAGCTCCGCCGCGACCAGCTCGGCGATCTGGACGGCGTTCAGCGCGGCGCCCTTGCGGAGGTTGTCGTTGGAGATGAAGAGCGCGAGGCCGTTGTCGACCGTCTCGTCGCGGCGGATGCGGCCCACGTAGGACGGGTCCTGACCGGCCGCCTGGAGCGGGGTGGGGATGTCGGTGAGGACGACCCCGGGGGCCTCGGCGAGCAGCTCCGCGGCGCGCTCCGGGCTGATCGGGCGGGCGAAGCGGGCGTTCACCTGGAGGGAGTGGCCGGAGAAGACCGGGACGCGCACGCAGGTGCCGGAGACCTTCAGCCCGGGGATCTCCAGGATCTTGCGGGACTCGTTGCGGAGCTTCTGCTCCTCGTCGGTCTCGTTCAGGCCGTCCTCGACCAGGTTGCCGGCGAAGGGCAGCACGTTGAAGGCGATGGGCCGCTTGTAGACGTCCGGCGCGGGGAACTCCACGGCGGAGCCGTCGTGGGTGAGCTTGTCGGCCTCGTCGACGACCTTGCGGACCTGGCCGTGCAGCTCGGCGACGCCGGCCACGCCGGAGCCGGAGACGGCCTGGTAGGTGGTGGCGACCAGGGCCTCGAGGCCGGCCTCCTCGTGGAGCGGCCGCAGCACCGGCATGGCGGCCATGGTGGTGCAGTTCGGGTTGGCGATGATGCCCTTGGGGCGGTTCGCGATCGCGTGCGGGTTGACCTCGGACACCACCAGCGGGACCTCGGGGTCCTTGCGCCAGGCGGAGGAGTTGTCGATCACCACGGGGCCCTGGGAGGCGACCTTCTCGGCCAGCGCCCTGGAGGTGGCGCCGCCGGCCGAGAACAGGACGATGTCCAGGCCGGAGTAGTCGGCGGTGGCGGCGTCCTCGACCGTGACGCCGTCCAGCTCGCGGCCGGCGGACCGGGCGGAGGCGAACAGGCGCAGCTCCGTGACCGGGAAGTTCCGCTCCGCGAGGATCCTGCGCATGACCGTGCCGACCTGACCGGTGGCTCCGACGATTCCGACCCTCACGGTGCGACTCCCTTGCGTGTCTGTCGTGTGTGCGGCCCTCTCGCGCGTGCCGTGGTGCGCGGTGGCCGGTTTCCATCATGCGGCGGCCACCGGGTCACCTGTCCAATTCTTTGCCCGCCCTCTCGCAGGCCGGACAGGGTGCGGACGGCTCCCGGCGGCGATCCTGCGGTGCCTACCCGCCGTCGCGTGTGCGAATCCTGTCGTTCGGGGGCCTCGGCGGAAGCTCTGCGGAGGCCGCGTCACGGTGTGACGAACGCCATTCCCCGCAGGGCGCGAACGTTTTGCCCGCACCCGGCGTCGTAGGGGGCGGGAAGGGCGCAACGGGAGGGGCGGCGTGCTGCGCGGACGGGTGCGGTTCAAGGGCGCGGCGGGGGCGGACCCCGCCGATCCGCTGGAGCCTGGGCAGGAGCGGCGGGTGCGGGCGGTGCTGGCGCTCGGCGGGGTGCCGCAGGCCGACCTGGCGGACGGGGTCCAGCACGTGCGGCTGCGGCTGCTGGAGCGGGCCGCCGCCGGCAAGGAGGCCCCGCGGGACGTGTCCGCGTGGGCCGCCGTGGTGGCGTCCAACTGGGCGATGGACTGGCACCGCGCGCGCCGCCGCCAGGAGCGGGTCGGTGAGCGCCTGGCCTCCTTGCGGCCGGCCGAGCAGCCGTCCGGCGAGGAGTCCAGCGTGCTGCAGCTGTCCGTGGCGCACGGTCTGGACGAGCTGACCGACGCGCAGCGGCAGGTGGTGGCCCTGCCCTGCGGTTCTACGCCGATCTGGCGGTCCGGGACATCGCGGCGGAGCTGGGGGTGCCGGAGGGCACCGTGAAGAGCCGGCTGCACAGCGCGGTGCGGGCGCTGCGCGCCCGTCTGCACGAGGACGAGGTGGTGTGAGGATGCCCGCCGGGTACGAGGACGATCCGCTGGCCGCGGTGCTGAACGGGGACCCCCCGCCGCCGGACGCGGACCCCGCCGCGCGCGCCGCCCACGAGGCGGCGCTGGCGGACGTGCGGCTCATCGGCGGTGCGCTGCGGGACATCGGCGACACGCTCGCGGACGCGCCCGCCCCCGTGCCGCTCCGGCCCGTCGCCGCGGTCCCGCGCCGCCGCGCGCGGCGGAGGGCCGCCCTGGTGTGGGCCGCCGGGCTGGCCACGGCGGCGGCCGCGTTCACGGGGGTGATGTACGCCGGCGCGGTGGGCGGAGTGAGCTCCGGTTCCTCGGCGGACGCGGCCAAAGCGGCGCCGGAGGCCGGCGGGCAGGCCGACGAGAAGGCCGCCGTGCCCGCCTCGCCCTCCGGCCGGCCGGGCGCCGCCTGCGCGAGCCTGGCCGTCGAGGGCACGGTGGTGAGCGTCCGGCCGCTGGCCGAGGGCCACGTGCGGGTGGTGCTGGAGGCCGAGCGGTACTGGAGGCCGCGGCAGGACGCCGCGGACGCGCCCACCGCCGTGGCGGTGCTCCCCGAGGACGCCCGGGAGGACCTGCGGCCCGGCACGCGGGCCCTGGTCGTCAAGGGCCCCGGGGAGGACCGGTGGGTCACGGGCGACGGCCTCGCCGCCGAGCGCGAGGAGCTGGACGCCGCGGGGCCCGGTGCGGACGGACGGGCCTGCCCGCCCGGGTGACCCGGGACCCGGGTGCCCCGGGAAGATGCCCCGGGAAGGTGCCCCCGGAAAAGCACGGGGCGGGCGCCCGTTCCCGGACGCCCGCCCCTCGATCGCCGGCCGTGGACTACTCCACGACGCTGCCGATCTTCACGCTGCCGACGCCGGCCGGGGTGCCGTTGCCGTTGACGAGCTGGACCTCGCCGAAGAACTCACGTCCCTCGGGAGCCTGCGCGGCGACGGTGACGGCTCCGGAGAAGGACGCCTTGGCGCCCTCGGCGAGCTTCACCGCGTCGCCGTCGACGGCGACGGTGCCGAGCGCCTCGGAGAAGAACACGTCGAGGTAGTCGTACTGGGTCGCGTCACCCGGGACCGAGTAGCCGACGACCTTGACGGTGTAGGTGCCCGCGGCCGGGTTCGGGATGGAGACCGACTCCTCCGAGTCACCGTCGGCGGAGGACTTGACCGGCTCCGCGCCGTCCTCGTAGTAGACGTCGAGGTCCAGGTCCGAGGCGGTGTTGGAGACGTTGCCGATGGCCACGTTCAGCGCGTCGGCGCCCGCGGGCACCTCGACGGTGAAGGTGTGGGTCTCCTTGTTGGCGATGGTCGGGCGGTCCGACTTGGAGGAGCCGAGCGGTCCGCCGACCAGCTTGCCGTCGAAGCCCGCGAACTTGTTCTCGACCGTCCACTCGGCAGCGGCCGGCTCGCCGACCTTGGCCTCGGGGATGGTGAGGGTCTCCGGCTCGAACGTGGCACCGAGGACGGTGACGTCGAGCTCGTAGGGGTTGTTCAGCAGTGGCGAGGTGCGCCGGGACTCGACCTCGATCTCCCACACGCCCGGGGTGGGCGCGTAGAAGCGCGCCTCCGGCTTGCAGCCACCGGTGCCGCCCGCGTAGTTCGGGTAGCAGTTGACGGTCGACGTCGGGTCCGACGGCACGCCGTACGGGTGGATCGAGATGAAGCGGGTCTGGCTGCCCTCGGCGAGACCGCCGAGCGCGACCTCCAGGGAGGTGGCGCCCTCGGGAACGGTCACGAAGTAGGACTTGTGGCTGTTCCGCTGGACGGTGCCCTCGGCCGAGAAGGAGTGCTTCAGCTCGGACGCGGCGATCACGGAGGTCATGATCTGCTTGTCGACGCCCTCGGTGAACGGGTCGTTCACCTCGAGGATCGCGCTGTGCATGCCCAGCGAGCCGGGCTTGGCGGCGACCTTGACGGTGACCGGCTTGTTCAGCGGGAGGACGACCAGCTCGCTGCCGACGATGTCGAAGGTGCGGCCGTGGTTGTTCTTCAGCGACAGCTTGTGCAGCACGCTCGCCCTGGAACCGGAGGTGCGGGTGACGACGACGTCGTACACCTTGCGCTCGCCGACCTCGATGCCGCCCTCGCGGTCGTACAGGCCGGTGCCGAAGCCCGGCTCGGCCAGCGCCCAGTCGATGTTGGTGTCGACGGGGGTCTTCACCGTGTACTCGTGGGCCTTGGCGTTGTCCTTGATGGAGTCCCAGGCGTCGACGATGTCGATCAGACCGGCGCCCTGCTCGTAGGCCTGGACACCGGGGATCTGGTTCGCCGTCGAGGTCAGCGCGGTGCGCAGCTTCGCCGGGGTGAGGTCGATCTTCTTCTGCTTGGCGGCGCTGATCAGCAGCGCGGACGCGCCGGCGGCCTGCGGGGAGGCCATCGAGGTGCCCTGCAGCATGGAGTAGCCGGCCGGCAGCGCGTAGCCCGCCTCGGCGACCGGGCCGCCGGGGGTCCAGGTCTGGCTGGTGTTGATCGCCGCGCCCGGGGCGGAGAGGGTCGGCGTGAAACCGCCGTCCTCACGCGGACCGCGCGAGGAGAACGGCATCATCGCGTAGGACTTCTCCACGACCGAGCCGTAGTTGGCGGCCCAGGTCTCCTTGGAGATGGTGGCGCCGACCGAGATGACCTTGTCGGAGAGGGCGGGGTCGCCGATGGTGTTGACGCCGGGGCCGGAGTTGCCCGCGGAGATCACCAGCTGGACGCCGTACTCGTCGATGAGGCGCGTGTAGAGCCGTGAGCGGTCGTTGTCGCCGTTGTTCAGCGCCGGGAGGCCGCCGATCGACATGTTGACGATGTCGACGCCGCGGTTGACCACCAGGTCCATCATGCCCTCGGTGAGGGCGACGGCGGTGCAGCCGCCGGACCAGGTGCAGGCGCGGGAGGAGACGACCTTGGCGCCGGGGGCGGCGCCGTTCATCCTGCCGCCGAACAGGCCGTTGGCCGCGGTGATGCCGGCGACGTGCGTGCCGTGCGTGGACTCGATGACGCCGATGTTGACGTAGTCGGCCTTGTCACCGGCCGCGTTGTAGACCACGTCCTTGCGGATCTCCGCGACGAACGGGATCCGCTCGACCACCTGGGTGTCCGGGTTGTCGGTGCCGAAGTAGCCGGTCTGGAAGCCGTCCTTGTACGGCTTCATGGCCGTCTCGTCGGTGAAGTCCAGGTCGTCGTCGAGGTCCACCGTCATGGTGCCGGCGGCGGCGTCGTAGAGGACGCCCCAGATGTCGGTGGTGTCACCGTCGCGGTTCAGGTCCCCCGCCATGTCGCCGCCCGTGGTGGCCGACTCGGCGAAGTAGTTGAACTTGTAGGACCCCGCGGGCGCGGTGAACGTCTGCGAGCCCTGCGGCTGCGCGGACACCGTGAAGGTCGGGCCGGTGACCGGGAGGGTCATCCGGCGCCACGTGAGGTCGCCGTCCTTGACCGGGTCGGTGGCGGTCACCCAGTCGACGATCTTGCGCTCGCCGGTGGTGGTCTTCTGGAGCGCCGGGTGGCCCAGGTCCACGCCGGAGTCCAGGACGCCGATGGTGACGCCGCGGCCGTCGGCCTTCGGGTTCTGCTTCACGAAGTCGACGGCGCCCGTCTCGTGGGACGGGTTGTACGGGTTCTTCGCCGGGGTGCTCGCGTTCGGGGCCGGGTAGGCGGTGGCCGCCGAGGAGGCGGAGCCCTTCCTGCCGGCGTCCGGACGCGGGTCGTCCAGCTTGATCTCCTTGTCCAGGTCGATGCCCTGGACGGAGGAGAGCTTGGCCGCGGCCGCGATGGCGGCCTCCGCCTTGCCGGTGGGGAGCGTGGCCCGGACGTAGCCGAGCTTGTCGTAGGTCCTGCCCACGGTGGCGCCCTTGACGGCGTCGAGCTGCTCGGCGACCTTCTCGGTCCGGCCCGGCTCGGTGATCACCATCATGGTGACGTTCTTCTCGCCGTCGGCCTTGGCCTCGGCGAGGAGTTCGGCGTCTTCCGAACCCAGCTTGTCGTGCGCCGACTTGCCCGGGGCGGGCTGGTCGGCCGCGGGGGCCGCCTCGGCGGCGAGGGCCATGGGGATCGGCCCGGCCGCGGAGAGCGCCGCCACCAGACCCGCGGCGACGGCGATCCGTGCCGCACGTCTGGCGCCCGATATCTGGGTGCGCTCGGAATGAGAGGTCATCGGTTTCCCTTGCGAGTGAAGGAAAGTGAGGAGGGCGTCACCCGGGGCGGAACCGCCCGGGATCGCCGACGTCCGGAAAAATGGTCCGGATGACCGCTCAGCTTTGCCTATGAGTCCGGAGTTTGGGGAGAGTTGTCCGAGGCGTATTGCTGCCATGGCGTAATCCCGCCATGGCCTGTGACTTGCGTGTCGGGTGTGACGGCATGGTGACCGCCCGGCGTGTCGTGGGCGGTGGTCCGTTCGCCGTCCGCGTCGCGCCGACCGGGCGGACCTCCCGCCGCGCCTGCCGTAACGTCTGGGTATGCATGAGGAGTTGAGGGTGGCGGCCTACGCCGTCTGCGTGCGGGACGAGCAGGTGCTGCTGGCGCGCTGGGTCGCGGGTGACGGCACCAGGCGGTGGACGTTGCCGGGTGGCGGCATGGACCACGGCGAGGATCCCTACGACACGGTGGTGCGGGAGGTGGAGGAGGAGACCGGCTACGCCGTCGAGCCGGTGGCCCTCCTCGGTGTGGACTCGGTCCGCCGCTCCTACCCCCGGCGGCTGGGGGCGCGTGCCGACTTCCACGGGCTGCGGGTGGTGTACGAGGGGCGGATCACCGGGGGGACGCTGCGCCACGAGGTGGGCGGGTCGACGGACATGGCGGCGTGGCATCCGCTGTCGGCGGTCGCCGGCCTCGACCACGTCGAGCTGGTGGACACGGGGCTGCGGCTGTGGCGCGAACGCCCGCGGAACGGGCACCTCGCCCGCGCGACCTGACCCCGCGGGGCCTCGCCGGCACGGCCCCGGCGTCGCGGGGCGGAGGGCGCCCGGCGCCGCGCGGCCGCGCACGGCCACGGCC
>NZ_LWCC02000005.1:3189025-3194181 GCF_001642695.1 Streptomyces chilikensis | reverse complement strand
CGTGCCGCCGCCCGGGCGGCCGGTCCGCCCTGCGCGGGACCGGACCGCGCCTCACCTCCGCACGTGGTCCCGCCGGGCCCGCGGGAGCCGCGCGCGCGGGACCGGACGCCGCTGCCGGGGCGCCGCCTGGCCCGCGGCCGTGGCGCCCAGGGCGAGGGCCATGCCGGTCACCTGGACGGCCGTCAGGGACTCGCCGAGGAACGCCCAGCCCAGCGTCGTGGCCGTCAGCGGGGAGAGCGTGACCAGGAACGTGACGCTCGTGGCGCCCATGCGGCCCACCCCGCGGAACCAGAGCCAGTACGCCAGTGCCGTGTTGACCAGGGCCAGGTACGCGTATCCGGCGGCCCCCGCCGCGTCGACGTCCGGCGGCGCGCCCTCCACCGCCGCCGCGAGCGGTGCGATGACCAGCCCGCCCACCGTGAGCTGCCAGCCGGCGAGGGCCGGCGGACCGGCGCCTTCGGGCCTCCCCCACCGCTTGCCGAGGACCGTGCCGAGCGACATCGCCCCCGCCGCCGCCAGCGCCGCCGCCGTCCCGGCCGCGTCCACCACGCCGAGCCCCGGCAGCATCACCAGCGCCACCCCGGCCACCGCCGCCAGCCCCGTCACCACGGTCCGCGCCCGCACCCGCTCCGCCAGCAGCGGCACGCCCAGTACGGCGACCAGCAGCGGCCCGACCGACCCGGCCACCGCGGCCGTCCCGCCCGGCACCCGGTACGCGGCCAGGAACAGCAGCGGGAAGAACACGCCGATGTTCAGCACTCCCAGCACCGCCGCCCGCCACCACCAGTCGCCGCGCGGCAGCACGCGGGTGACCGCCAGCAGCAGGAGCCCGGCCGGCAACGCCCGTGCCAGCGCCGTGAACAGCGGGCGGTCCGGCGGCAGGAACTCCGTGGTCACCACGTAGGTGCTGCCCCAGAGGACCTGAGCGAGGCCGGTCACCGCCGCGGTGGCGGCCGCCGCCCGCCTCACGCGTCCGCCCCGGCGCGCCGCCCGGCCGGGGCGATCCGCACCGCGTCCCCGGGGAGCCGTCGCTCCACCGCGACCAGCAGCCCCGCCGCCACCAGCGACGTGCCGGTCAGGAAGATCCACGGCACCCGCCCGTCCACCGCCAGCAGCGTCGTGAACAGGGCCGGAGCCAGCGCCTTCGCCAGCGACCAGGACAACTGGTACACCGCCGTGTACCGCCCCCGCACCGCGGCCGGGGCGGCGGAAACGGCGAGCATGTCGGCGGCGGGGCTGTGGACCAGCTCGCCCACCGTGTAGACCACCACCCCCGCGACCAGCGCCGTCGCCAGCGCCCCCGCCGAGGCCGGCCGTGCCACCGCCAGCGCGAACTGGGCGAGGAACCCGGCCGCGAAGAGCAGCGAGCCGAGCGCGGCCGCCCGGGTCCGCCGCGCGCCGCTGCGCCGCACCAGGTGCCCCACGTACGTCCCGGCCGCCGCGCAGAGCGCCGTGTTGACGGCGAAGGCGGCGCCGGTGAGCGCGCCGGGGCCGCCGAGGTCCACCACGAAGAGCGGGAACAGCACCGAAAGCGCCGCGTAGCTCAGCGCGTTGAAGAAGTTGGCGCCGGTGAGCACCAGGAACGGGCGGTCCCGCAGGACCACCGGGTAGCCCGTGCCCCCGTCGGCCGCCGCGCCGGCGGCGGCCTCCCGCACCGGACGCACCGCGCGCAGCAGCAGGGCCGCCACCGCGTACGACGCCGCGTTGGCCCAGGCCGTGTACGTGTACCCGCCGGGGCCGGCCAGGCCGACGGCCAGGGAGGCGAGCAGCGTGCCCGCGCCGAGCCCCGCGTTGCCCACCGCCCGCAGCGTGGCCTGCAACCGGTCGCGGTCCGCGCCCCGGGCCACCTCGCCGACCAGCACCGCCTGCACGCCGGCGTAGGCCCGGTCGGCGGTCACCGTGAGCAGCGCGACGCCCGCGAAGGCGCCGAGCGAGTCGACCGCCGGGTAGGCCAGGAACCCGGTGAGGCGGACGGCGTGGAAGGTCATCAGCATCCGCCGCGCCCCGTACCGGTCGACGGCCGTGCCGATGAACGGCAGCAGCGCCATCCCGCCGAGGCCGGCCACCGTCAGCACGGCGCCCACCACCGCGTAGGAGAGCCCGGTGACGTGGTGGAAGAAGACCAGGCTGAACGGGATGTACATGCCGGAGCCGACCCCGTTCACCACCGCCGAGGCCGTCAGCCGCCGCTCCCCGGCCACACGCCCGCGCTCCCCGTCCCCGCCCATCCGGTCCTCCCCCGTCCCGCCCGAACAACTTGCCGGTGATTAGCTTAGTAGCAAGCTACTTACCATCAAGCTATTTTTTTGCCAGGGTCCGCGCGGTCGCCCGATACTCGGCACATGAGCACTCGCGACCCGCGGCACAGGGACGACGTCGACGCGATCGTCGAACAGTGGAGCCGGGAGCGGCCCGACCTGGAGACGCCCGCCATGGAGGTCTTCGGGCGGATCTACCGGCTGGCGCGCGGGATGGGCGAGCGCATGGAGAAGGAGTACGCCGCGTTCGGCGTCTCCCGCGGGGAGTTCGACGTGCTGGCCGCGCTGCGGCGCTCCGGCGAGCCGTTCACGCTCTCGCCGCGGCAGCTGTCCAGCACGCTGATGCTCACCACGGGCGGGATGACGGGTCGGCTGGACAAGCTGGAGCGGGCCGGGCTGGTGACCCGCTCGCCCGACCCCGACGACCGGCGGGCGCTGCGGGTCTCGCTCACCGCGCGCGGTCTGGCCCTGGTGGACGAGGCGGTGGCCGCCGGCCTGGCCGCGCAGACCGAGGTGCTGACCGCCGCGTTCGACGAGGAGCGGGCCGCCGAACTGGCGGGGATGCTGCGGGAGTTGCTGGCCGTCCTGGAGCGCTGACCGCACCGCGCGCACCATCGCGCCGCACCACCGCACCGCGCCGCGCCGGCGGGCCCGCCGGGCCCGCCGGGCGCCCCCGCGGTCAGCCCACGTGCGCGTCCAGCGCGGCCCGCACGCGCTCCCCGGTGGCCGCCTCCGCGGCCCAGGCGACGTATCCGTCGGGCCGGACCAGGACGGCGGTGCCGCGCGGGGCGGCCCACCGCTCCACCGCCAGGCGCCCGCCCCGCGACCCCACGGCGTGCTCCACGGCCAGTCCCGCCGGGGCGAGCAGCACGAACCGTCCGCCGCGCAGCGCCTCGTAGAGGCGGCGCCCGCCCGCCAGCGGCACGTCCGGCACCCTCGCGCCGACCGTGCGGTGGGCGCCGCGCGGCCGGCGGTAGCGGATGCCGATGCCGGTGACCATGGCGGTCCCCCGCCGCCACGCCGGACCCACCCGGCCGGCCGCGGCCAGCAGCGCGGTGCGCAGGGCGCGGCTCACCGGGTCGCGGGCCAGCGCGCCGCGGAGCAGGGCGCCGCTGGCCAGCAGCACCGTCCGCCCGACCGGGTGCCGTTCCGCGTGGTAGGTGTCCAGCAACGACTCCCGGGCGTGCCCGCCGAGCACGGCGGCCAGCTTCCAGCCGAGGTTGGCGGCGTCCTGGAGCCCGGTGTTCATGCCCTGGCCGCCGGCCGGGGAGTGGACGTGCGCGGCGTCGCCGGCCAGCAGGACCCTGCCGACCCGGTAGGAGGGCACCTGCCGCTCGTCGCTGTGGAAGCGGGACATCCAGCGCGGGTCGTGCATGCCGAAGTCGGTGCCGAGGGCGCTGCGGACGGTCTCGCGGACCTCCTCGAGGCCGACCGGATCGCTGTCCGGCCGGTCGTCGCCGCGCCGCCAGCCGGTCACCCGGTGGTAGCCGTCGCCGAAGGGGGCGACCAGCGCGAAGCCGTCCGGTCCGGCGTCGGCGGTGAGCACGGAGCCGGGGTCCTCGGACAGCCTGACGTCGGCGAGGACGAGGGAGCGGATCGCCGAACGCCCGGGGAACGGCAGCCCGACCAGCCTCCGGACCGCGCTGTGCGCGCCGTCGGCCCCGACCACGTAGGCGGCGCGCAGGGTGCCGCCGGCTCCGCCGGGCCCGCCGCTCCCGACCGTCACCGTCACCCCGTCGGGGTCCTGGCGGAGGCCGGTCACCTCGGTGGCGTACGCGAAGCGCACCCCGGCCCCGGCCGCGCGCCGCTCCAGGAGCCGCTCCACCTCGTACTGCGGGACGACCAGGACGTAGGGGAAGCGGGAGGGCAGCGAGCCCAGTTCCAGCGAGAGGCCCCCGAAGAGGCGGAAGCCGCGGAGCGGACGGCCGGTCGCGGCCAGCTCGTCGGCGAGGCCGCGGGCGTCGAGCTGCTCCATGGTGCGGGCGTGCACCACCAGGGCCCGGGAGAGGTTGCTGATCCCGCGAGGGCGCTTCTCCACCAGGGTGACGGGGACGCCGGCCTCCGCCAGGTCCCCGGCCAGCAGCAGCCCGGTGGGGCCCGCGCCGACGACGATCACGGAGCGGGACACCTCGCCGGTGTCGTGCGGGGTGGTGCCGTGCACGGTGGACATGATGGCCTCCCGAGGTCGGCGGCCACAGAGGTGACCCGGCGGGTCAACAACTGTTGGCCAACGCTTGTTGTCAACGCTAGACCTGCGGGCCTGGACGGTCAACAGTCGTTGGCCTACGTTTGTGGGCATGACCGAGAACAGCCCCCCGGCGGACTCCGGGACGCTCCGCCCCCGACGGTCGGAGGCGACCCGGGCCGCGATCCTGCGGGCGGCCCTCGCCCGGTTCGCGGCGGACGGCTACGAGCGGGCCACCATCCGCGCGATCGCCCGGGACGCGGGCATCGACCCGTCGATGGTGATGCGCTACTACGGCAGCAAGGAGGGGTTGTTCCGGGCCGCGTCGGAGATCGACCTGCGGATGCCGGACTTCTCCGGGGTGCGTCCCGCGGAGGCCGGCGAGGCACTGGTGCGGCACTTCCTCCAGCGGTGGGAGGAGGACGACTCGCTGGCCGCGATGCTCCGGGTCGGGCTCGCCTCGGGGCTGGACGAGGGACGGCAGCAGGCCCTGCTGGAGGGCCAGGTCGGACCGGCGGTGGCCCGGTTCTGCGCCGCCGCGGCCGACGTCCCGCGGCGCACGGCGCTGGTGGCCTCGCAGATGATCGGCATGGCGGTGCTGCGCTACCTGGTGGAGGTGCCCGCGGTCACCTCGATGACGCACGACGAGGTCGTGGCGTGGCTCGCCCCCACGGTGCAGCGCTACCTCACCGCGGAGAACCCCTGAGGACGGC
>NZ_LWCC02000005.1:3178503-3188954 GCF_001642695.1 Streptomyces chilikensis | reverse complement strand
CGACGTCACCCGGTGCTCTTCCTTGGACTTGTCCAGGACCATCACCAGGCCGGTGATCGCGGCGAAGATGACGATCGGGGCGACGACGTAGAGGCCCAACGTCTCGACGACGCTCAGGCCGGTGCCGGGGTCGTCACCGTCGTCGCGAATGAGCGCGAACGCGGGGGACGACATGAGCAGCATCATCAGCGTCGTGCCGGCGGCCAGGGCGCCGGTGCGCAGGGCGTTCTTCTTGTCCACGGCGCCCAAGGTACCCAACGCGGGGAGGGGTCGCGCGTCCGGGGTGCCCTACCGCCCGGTGTGTCGGCCGGGCGGGCGCCGTTCCGGGGACTCCCGCGCCGGTTCGGCGAGGCCCGCCAGCAGGGCGTGCAGCCGCGGGGAGGAGGAGAGCTCCTCCAGGGTGACGGGGCGGCCCTCGCCGTCGGCGACCGGCAGCCGCCAGTTGGGGTACTCGTCCGAGGTGCCGGGGACGTTCTGCGGGCGGCGGTCGCCCACGCCGTCGGGCAGCCAGACGCCGACCAGGCGGGCCGGGGTCCGCCACAGGAAGCGGTGCAGGGCCCTGATCACGTCCTCCTCGCGGCTGCCGTCCAGCAGGCCGCGGTCGTCCAGCTCGGCCAGCCACTCCCCCAGTTCGGCCGCCGCCGCCTCGCGCTCGAGCTCCGCCGGCCGGGTGAGCAGACCGAGCCGGTCACGCAGGTCCACGTGGTCGTGGGTGAGCCGGGAGGCGGTGGGCGGCAGGTCGTGGGTGGTGACGGTGGCCAGGCAGTCGGCCCGCCACTGCTCGGGGGCGAGGGGGCGGCCGCCGCCCTCCCAGTCGCGTTCGAACCAGAGCACCGAGGTGCCCAGCACGCCCCGTTCCCGCAGCGCCTCGCGGACGCCGGGCTCGACCGTGCCCAGGTCCTCGCCGATGACGGCGGCGCCGGCCCGGTGCGCCTCCAGGGCGAGGACCGCCAGCATGGCGTCGGCGTCGTAGCGGACGTAGGTGCCCTGCGTGGGCGGGCGGCCCTGGGGGACCCACCAGAGGCGGAAGAGGCCCATCACGTGGTCGATGCGCAGCGCCCCCGCGTGCCGGAACCGGGCGCGCAGCAGGTCGCGCAGCGGGGCGTAGCCGGTCTCGGCGAGGCGGTCGGGGCGCCAGGGCGGCAGGCCCCAGTCCTGGCCGTGCGCGTTGAACGCGTCGGGCGGGGCGCCCACCGACATGCCGGTGGCGAAGCAGTCGCCCAGCGCCCAGGTGTCCGCGCCGCCGGGGTGGACGCCGACGGCGAGGTCGTGGATCAGGCCCACCGGCATCCCGGCCTCGCGGGCGGTGCGCTGGGCGGCGGCGAGCTGCTCGTCGGCGAGCCAGGTCAGCCACCGGTGGAAGTCGACGCGGTCCGCCAGTTCGCGCCGGGCGCGGGCGGTCTCCGGCGACCGGGGGTCGCGCAGCCGCTCGGGCCAGCGGTGCCAGTCGGTGCCGTGCGCCTCGGCGAGGGCGTACCAGGTGGCGTGGTCCTCCAGGGCGCGGCCCTCGCGGGCCAGGAAGTCGGCGTAGGCGGCGCGCCGGCCGGGCGCGAGGGGCACCGCGCGCACCAGTTCCAGGGCGCGGCGCTTGAGGTCCCAGACGGCGTCGCGGTCGATCCGCGCGTCCTTGGCCAGCACGCCCTCGCGCAGCCGGGCCGCCTGCTCGGCGAGGGCGCGCAGGCGCGGGCGGTCCTCCTCGGCGACGTGGGCGGACTCGGGGATCTCCTCGACCCGCAGGTAGAGGGGGTCCGGGAAGCGCCGGGAGGACGGCCGGTACGGCGAGGGGTCCACCGGCGGGCCCGGCACGCCCGCGTGCAGCGGGTTGAGCTGCACGAAGCCGACGCCCAGGGCGCGTCCGGCCCAGCCGGCCAGGTCGGCCAGGTCACCGAGGTCGCCCATGCCCCAGGAGCGGTGCGAGAGCAGCGAGTAGAGCTGGACCAGCAGGCCGCGGTGCCGTCCCTCCACGCCGGGCGCGCGGTCGGGGGCGACGATCAGGTGGGCCTCGCCGGTGCGGCCGTCGGGCGCGGTGGCGGTGAGCCGGTGGACGCCGTGGGGGAGCCCGTCGAGGCAGGCGTCCCCGGTGCGGGTGCCGCCGTCCTCGGTGACGACGCGCAGGGCGGTCCCGCCGGGCAGGGCGGGGAGCTCCCGCCCGGTGAGCACCACCGTGGGCGGCAGCAGCCGGCGCGCCAGCTCGCGTTCCCGCGCCGCCAGCGCCGCGGCGGGGTCCGCGGTGTCCACGCCCAGCGCGGCGAGCGCGGCGGTCACCGCCTCCTCGGGGACCGCGACCGTGCGGTCCGGCGCGGGCCGGTACTCCGTGGCCACGCCGTACAGCTCCGCCAGCCGCGCCAGCGGCCCTCCCTGTTCCGGTCCGGCCACGGTTCCTCCTCGTCGAGGTCGAGCACGCCCGGACAGTTGGCTACCCACGGAGCGGCGTGCCAGACATCCCCTCCCCCGTTCCTCCCCCGAACGGGGCGCGGCGGCGCCCGGCGGAGGCACCCGGCGGAGGCGCCCGGGGGTGCGAAGGCCCGGATCGGTGTCAGGCGGAGACGCCGTCGATCCGGGCCAGTGCCTCGTCCGCGCCGTACGGCCGCAGGTACGGCAGCCAGCGTGGGTCCCGGTGGCCGGTGCCGATGATGCGCCAGGCCAGACCGGTGGGCGGGGCCGGTTTGTGGCGCAGCCGCCAGCCCAGCTCGCCGAGGTGGCGGTCGGCCTTGGTGTGGTTGCAGCGACGGCAGGAGGCCACCACGTTGTCCCAGACGTGCTGCCCGCCGCGGCTGCGGGGGATCACGTGGTCGACGCTGGTGGCGATGCCGCCGCAGTACATGCAGCGCCCGCCGTCGCGGGCGAACAGGGCCCGCCGGGTCAGCGGCACCGGTCCCCGGTAGGGGACGCGGACGAAGCGCTTGAGCCGGACCACGCTGGGTGCGGGCAGGGAGAGGGTCGCGCTGTGCAGGTGGGCGCCGGTCTCCTCGAGGCAGACTGCCTTGTTCTCGAGGACGAGGACGAGCGCGCGGCGGAGCGGTACGACGCCGAGCGGCTCGTACGACGCGTTGAGGACCAGGACATGCGGCACGGTGCCTCCTTGTACGCCGGCGGCGCGTGGCTCGCGCCGGGACGATCCGCAGTCAGTTTCCCCTCTGCCCTGGTCGCGGCGCCACCACGTGGGAACGACGGGGTGGCGGCGACGGGCCGTGGCCTTGGCCACAGGAACGCCCCGGGCGCCCCGCCGGCACCGGCCCTCCCACGGCGCACGGGGGCACCTCCCGCCTCCTCCTCATCCTCTGGTGAGGCCTGTCTCTCTTCTCCCCGAACCGAGGGGGCCACCCGGTTTGCCCCGTTAGTGTGGTCGTGCTGCCCTTCGGCTTCCGCTTCGTCGCCGTGCCCGTCCCGCCGGGGCAGCCACCGCACCTGGAGGTATCCCCCGTGTCCCTGTCCGTCGCCCTTCCGGCCGCCGGCCCGGACCCGTCCACGTCCCCTTCGACCGGCACCTCTCCCGCCCCGACGCCGAGCGTGCCGTCGCTGGAGGAGGCCCAGCAGCGCGCGACCGAGGCCGCCGGCTGGTTCCAGGAGAACTGGACCACCTGGCTGGCCGTGGGCCTGCGGATCGTGCTGATCGTGGCGGTCGCGCTGGTCCTGCGGATGCTGGTGCGCCGGGCCATCACCCGGCTGATCGACCGGATGAACCGCAACACGTCCGCCACCGAGGGCGGCACGCTGGGCGGACTGCTGGTCAACGCCGAGCGGCGGCGCCAGCGTTCGCAGGCGATCGGCTCGGTGCTGCGGTCCGTGGCGTCCTTCGTGATCCTGGGCACCGCGTTCCTGATGGTGCTGGGCGCCTTCCAGATCAACCTGGCGCCGCTGCTCGCCTCGGCCGGTGTGGCCGGTGTGGCGATCGGTTTCGGCGCGCGGAACCTGGTCACCGACTTCCTCTCCGGCGTCTTCATGATCCTCGAGGACCAGTACGGCGTCGGCGACACCATCGACGCGGGCGTGGCCACCGGCGAGGTCATCGAGGTGGGCCTGCGGGTCACCAAGCTGCGCGGCGACAACGGTGAGATCTGGTACGTCCGCAACGGCGAGATCAAGCGCATCGGCAACGCCTCCCAGGGCTGGGCCACCGCCGGGGTGAACGTGAACGTGCGGCCCGAGGAGGACCTGGACAGGGTCAGGTCGGTGCTCACCGAGGTCGCCGAGCGGATCACCAAGGAGGAGCCCTGGAGCGAGATCCTGTGGGGTCCGGTCGAGGTGCTGGGCCTGGACGACGTGCTGCTGGACTCCATGGTGATCCGGGTGACCGCCCGGACCATGCCCGGCAAGGCGGTCGATGTGGAGCGCGAGCTGCGCTGGCGGATGAAGCGGGCGCTGGACGCGGCGGGCATCCGCATGATCGGCGTCCCGGAGCAGGTGACCGAGGAGCCGGCCGCCGACCCGGCGGCGGGGATGGCCGCGCCGTCCGCCTTCGCCAGCAGCAGTTCCCCGCAGTCGGTGGCGGCGTCGCCGATCCCGCCGAAGGCGCTGTGACGGCCTGACCGGCGTCCCGCACGACGAGGGGCGGCGCCCGGACCACTTCCGGGCGCCGCCCCTTCCCCCGTTCCCCCTGGCGGTGGCTCAGTCGTGCCGCAGCTCCGTGGGCCGGACCGTGCGGCGCAGCAACGGCATCGCGGTGGCGGCGGCCAGCAGACAGGTGCCGTACACCGCGAACGGCACCGGCAGCGCGGTCCACGGCAGCGTCAGGCCGCCGCCCACCGCCGTGGCGTAGAACGTGCCGATGGCCAGACCGCCGACGGCCGCGAGTGCCACCGCCGGGGCGAGCGGCAGCGCGGTCTCCAGCAGCAGCGCACGGCTCAGGACGCGCCGCGGCACGCCGGCCGCGACCTGCCCGGCGAGCCCCTGGCGCCGGGCGGCGATCCCCTCGGCGGCGCCCACGGCGACGGCGGCGAGGGTGATCAGCAGGCCGATCCCGACGGCGGCGGCCGTCAGGTCGAGGCCGGTGACATAGAAGTCGAGGCTCTCCGGAGGGTAGGAGCCGGCGGCGAGGAGGTCGTCCATCAGCGCCTGGCGGACGCCCGTGTAGCCGGTCGCCACCACGGTGAGCAGCAGGACGGCCGCGTGGGTGCGGGCCGCGGCCCACGGGTCGTCGCGCAGCCGTTCGGCGGCGATCAGCACGGCCGGGTTCTCGGCGCGGCCGGCGAGGCGGCGTCCCGTCAGCCTGGCGAAGGAGCCGCTGACCCACACCGCGCCGAGGCCCACCAGCAGGAAGGCCACGAACAGCACCAGGGGCGCGTCGAGGCCGAGCCGGCCCGCGTAGGCGACGCCGAGGATGCCCAGCAGGATCGCCCCGCCGACCACCGCCACGCCCGTCAGCGCCGTTCCCCTCCCGGCCGTCCTGCGCTCCCTGCGCACCCCGCCCAGCGGCGAGGCCACCACCCGGCGCAGCGCCACCACGCTCACCAGCGCGCCCGCCACCGGGACCAGCAGGACGGCCGACGCCACGGCCGCCCACAGGAGCGCCGGCGGCGCGCCGACGCCCAGCACCGCGGCCCCGACCACCAGCGCCGCGGGCACCGCACCGGCCAGGCAGGCGAGCCCGGTCTCCAGCGCCGCGATCCGCCGCACCCGGAGCGGCGACGCCCCGGCGAGACGGAGGCCGGCCATCCGGCGGTCCCGGTGGACCGCGCCGATCCGCGCGCACTGGCCGAGGAAGCCCAGGGTGGGGATCAGCAGGAGGAGCAGCGCCAGGACGACTCCGGCCCGCTCCCCCGGCCGGTCGAAGAGCCCTTCCGCGTACGGGATGCGGTACACCCCGCCGCGCAGCGAGGCCAGCGCCGCGGCGGCCGCCGCGAACCCGGCCGCGCAGAACGCGCCCACCGCCGTCAGCCCGAAGCGCCACCACTCCCTGCGCTCGGAGCCCCGGGTGAACAGCCAGGCCAGCTTCACGTCGTCGGTCATACCGCTCCCTCCGTCACCGCGGCACGGCCGTCGGCCAGCCGGATCTCGCGGTCCGCGTACGCGGCCACCCGTGCGTCGTGCGTGACGAGCAGTACGGCCGCGCCCGAGGCGCGGGCGGCGGAGACCAGCTCCGTCATGACCTGTTCGCCCGCCAGGGAGTCGAGCGCCCCGGTCGGCTCGTCGGCGAAGACGACGCGCGGGCCGGTGACCAGGGCGCGGGCCAGCGCGCCGCGCTGGGCCTGGCCGCCGCTGAGCTCACCGGGCCGGGCGTCCGCCCGGTCGCCGACGCCGAAGCGCCCGAGCCATTCGCCGGCCCGGGCGCGGGCCTCGCGCCGTGAGGTGCCGGCGAGCATCAGCGGCAGGGCCACGTTGTCGGTGAGCGTGAGCTCGGGGATCAGCTGCCCGAACTGGAAGACCACGCCGAAGTCGGTGCGGCGCAGCGCGCTCAGCCGGTCCTCCGTGCAGGTGTCGAGCCGCAGGCCCTCGTAGTGGACGCTGCCGCCGTCCGGCCGGAGGATCCCGGCCATGCAGTGCAGCAGGGTGGACTTGCCGCTGCCGCTGGGGCCGGTGACGGCGAGCACCTCCCCGGCGTGGAGTTCGGCCGAGGCGCCGCGGAGGGCGTCGGTCCGGCCGTGGGCCTTGACGAGATCTCGGGCCGCGAGCAGCGGTTCGGTGGTGGCGCTCATCGTGCGGTGACCTCCGCGGTCAGGGTGGAGAGCCGGTCCGCCGTGGTGGTCATCCAGCGGAGGTCGGCGTCCAGGTGGCTGAGGGCGTAGTCGGCCGAGAGAACGGTCGCGAGGTCGGCCCCGGGAGTGGTCTTGACCTTGGTGAGCTCCCGCATCCGCGCCATGTGGGCGTCGCGCTGTCTCAGCAGGTAGGCGGCGGGGTCGCCGCCGGACAGGATGGCGACGACGACCTTGGCGAAGATCTCGTTGGCCACGAACGGCGCGGGCGGGGCGGTCTCCCCGGCCCAGCGGGCGAGTTCGCGCTCGCCGTCCTCCGTGGCGCGGTACACGGTCCGCTCCGGGCCGCCGTCGGAGTCGGTCCCCTCGACCTCGGCCAGCGCGTCCCGGACCAGCCGCTGCAGCGTCGTGTACACCTGCCCGTACGCCAGGGGGCGCGCCTGCGGGAACCTCTCGTCGTGCCTCCTCTTCAGGTCGTAGCCGTGACTCGGCCCCGAGGAGAGGAGGCCCAGCAGGATGTGACGGGTGCTCATGCCGAGCAGTATGCACTACGTACATGTACTGAGTGAATAGTCGAAGGGCGCCACGTCCTCCCCGGTGTGTTGAGCGGCGGGCCGCCGGCGTGGAAACGTGGGCGCAGCCGGCCGGACCGAAAGTGGTGATCCCCGTGGTGAGCACTGTGCGCATCGATCTCAACGCCGACCTCGCCGAGGGCTTCGGGCGGTGGGAGCTCGGCGACGACGACGCGCTGCTCACCGTGGTGACCAGCGCGAACGTGGCGTGCGGTTTCCACGCGGGGGACCCCACGGTGATCCGCCGGGCCTGCGGGCGGGCCGCCGCCGAGGGAGTCGCGGTGGGGGCCCAGGTCGGGTACCGGGACCTGGCCGGGTTCGGGCGGCGGTTCGTCGACATGGAGCCGCGCGAGCTGGCGGACGACGTGCTGTACCAGATCGGCGCGCTGGACGCCCTCGCGCGGGCCTCGGGGACGAGGGTCCGGTACGTGAAGCCGCACGGCGCCCTGTACAACGCGATCGTCCACCACGAGGCACAGGCGGCCGCCGTGGTGGCGGCGGTGCGGGACTGGGACCCGGGGTGCGCGGTGCTGGGGCTGCCGGGCTCGCGGTGGCTGGCCCTGGCGGAGGCGGCGGGGCTGCGGGTGTTCCGCGAGGCGTTCGCGGACCGGGCGTACACGCCGGAGGGGACGCTGGTGCCGCGGCGCGAACCGGGGGCGGTGCTGCACGACGCGGAGGCGATCGCCGAACGGTGCGTGCGGATCGCGCTGGGCGAGCCGGTGGCCGCGGTGGACGGCACGCCGCTGCGGATCGGGGCGGACTCGCTGTGCGTGCACGGGGACAGCCCCGGCGCGGTGGCGGTGGCGCGGGCGGTGCGGGAGCGGCTGGCCGGGGCGGGCGTGACGCTGCGGGCGTTCGCGGGCGGGGAGGACTGAGGTGCGGTTCCTGCCGTGCGGCGACCAGGGGCTGCTGGTGGAGGTGGGGTCGCTGGAGGAGGCGCTGGGCCTGTACCGGTCCCTGGAGCGGGAGCCGCCCCCGGGCGTGACGGACCTGGTCCCGGCCGCCCGTACGGTCCTGCTGCGGCTGGCCCCGGGAGCGGACCCGGCGCGCGTCGAACAGGACGTGCGCGGGCGCGATCCGGTCTCCGCCGGGCGCGAACCCGGCCCGCCGGTACGGGTTCCGGTCCACTACGACGGCGAGGACCTCGACGAGGTGGCGGAGCTGACCGGGCTGTCGGCGGCGGAGGTCGTGCGGCTGCACACCGGCTGCGAGTGGACCGTCGCCTTCGGCGGGTTCGCGCCCGGGTTCGCCTATCTGACCGGCGGGCCGCGTGCGTTGCGCGTGCCCCGCCGGACCGAGTCGCGCACCCGGGTGCCGGCCGGGGCGGTCGGGCTGGCCGGGGAGTTCAGCGGGGTGTATCCGCGGAGTTCGCCGGGCGGCTGGCGGCTGATCGGGCGGACGGAGCTGGCGATGTGGCGGGAGGACCGTGATCCGCCGGCCCTGCTGCGGCCGGGGGCCCGGGTGCGGTTCGAGGAGGTGGGGCGGTCGTGACGGCGGCGCTGGAGGTGCTGGCGGCGGGACCGCTGGCCACCGTGCAGGACCTGGGGCGGCCGGGACTGGCCGCGGTGGGCGTGGGGCTCTCGGGAGCCGCCGACCGGGGCTCGCTGCGGCTCGCCAACCGGCTGGTGGGCAACGAGGAGGGCGCGGCCGGGGTGGAGGCCACCTTCGGCGGGCTCTCGGTACGGGCGCTGCGGGCGGTGACGGTCGCCGTGACGGGCGCGGTCTGCCCGCTGACCGTGGGGGCGATGAACTCGGTGGTCCACCTGGCGGCGGGGCAGCGGCTCACCCTGGGCACGCCGACGGCGGGACTGCGGAGCTACCTGGCGGTGCGGGGCGGGATCGCGGTGCCGGCCGTGCTGGGCTCCCGGTCGCGTGACGTGCTGGCAGGGCTGGGGCCGGCGCCGCTGGCCGCCGGCGACGTGCTGCCGGCGGGGCCTGCCCCCGCCGCGCCGCCGTGCGTGGACCTGGCACCGGTGGCCGCCGTCCCGCCGGAGCGCGGCGAGGTCGTGCTGCGGGTGCGGCCCGGGCCGCGTGACGACTGGTTCGCCCCGGGGGCGGTGCGGGAGTTGCTGTCGGCCGCGTGGACGGTGGGGGCGGCGTCCGACCGCGTGGGCATGCGGCTGGACGGGCCCGCGCTGCCGCGGGCGGTGGAGGGTGAACTCCCCAGCGAGGGCATGGTGCCCGGCGCCCTCCAGGTCCCGCCCGGCGGGCGCCCGGTCCTCTTCCTCGCCGACCACCCCGTCACCGGCGGCTACCCCGTGATCGCCGTCGTCCTCCGCGACGACCTCGACCACGCGGCCCAGGCCCGCCCGGGCAGCACGCTGCGCTTCACCGGGGCGGCTCACCGGGGCGGCGCCCCCACCCGGCGGTGAGCTCCGGGTCCTGCCCGGTGGATCATGTCCGTGGGCCGCGGGGCCCGGCAGCTCACGAGGCAGCGGCGGCGAGGACGGCCGGATCCGCCGGGCGGGACCTGGCTCCACTCCAGGCGCCCGTCGGTCACACCCGCCCGTTGGCCCAGAAGACTCCGCCCTTCGTACAACGCGTCCGCGAACACGGTCAGGTACGCGGCGAACGTCGTCTCCCCGGGCGTCGGGAAGTCCGCCTCGGCGTAGCCGCCGAGCAGCCCGTACCCCGGGCCGGGAGTGCAGTCGACGAAGGTGCCGTAGAAGCCGTCCGGGTCGACGGTGGTGATCGGCAGGTACCGCAGCCCGGGCCGGCCGTCCAGGCGGGCGTCCGCGACCGGACCCTCGAACCACTGGCCCAGGTGCTCCAGCGGGCCGATCCCCTCGCCGTCGGGCAGGAGGTACCCGGTCGGCTCGGGATCGTCGTGGGACACCGGCCAGGCGAAGTCCGAGGCGGGGCCGGTGCCGTCGCGCATCAGGTGGAACGCGCGCACATCGGCCGGGATCCTCAGGTCGAGCTCCTGCTCCAGCGCGCGCAGCCGGCCCTCCGTCGCGGGCGCGGGCAACCGCCGGTGGGTGCGGGGCGCGTTCTCCTCCAGCCACGTCTCGATCCGCGCCCACGCCGCACGGGTTCGTCCGGCCCGGATCCGCTCGTCGGTCATGGCCCGGACCCTGGTCCCGTGCGCCGACACCGCCCGCGCGCGGCCCGGGCGCGCGCGGGCGGGAAACCGCCCGGCGCCCTCCGGGCGTGTCACCGGCCGGCGGGCGAGGGGCGGCGGGCGAGGGGCGGGATCCCGCAACGCCCGTGCGTAATCGCTCCGTCACGGCGATACTTGCGGCGACAC
>NZ_LWCC02000005.1:3177054-3178403 GCF_001642695.1 Streptomyces chilikensis | reverse complement strand
CGCCCCCCGCCGTGCCGGCGGGCGTCCCGCCCCGCCGGACGACCGCCGTCGCCGGGACCGCCGCCCGCGTCCGCGCGGCCGCGACCACCGAACCCGGCCGGCTGCGCGTCATCGGCGCCGTCCTCGCCCTGCTGGTCGTCGCGTTCGGCGCCGTCGCCACCTGGCAGACCGCGGCGCGCGGTTCCGCCGCCGACGACGTGCTGCACCACAGCGGTCCGCTGAGCTCGGCCGCCGCCGACGTGTACCGCGCCCTGGCCGGCGCCAACACCGCGGCCTCCAGCGGCCTGCTGGCCGGCGGCAACGAGACCCCGGACAGCCGCGAGCGGTACGAGGAGGACATCCGCACCGCCGCCAACGGCCTGGCCACCGCCGCCGCCAGCTCCGACCGGGACTCCGCCTCCGGCCGGACCGTCGCGCACCTCAACGAACTGCTGCCCCGTTACAAGGGGCTGGTCGAGCGGGCCCGCGCCAACAACCGGATGGGCTACCCGCTGGCCGGCGCCTACCTGCGGTACGCGGACGAGCTGATGCGGGAGGAGATGCTCCCCGCCGCCGAGGACCTCTACCTGCAGGAGGACCGCCGCCTGCGCGAGGACTACGCCGACGCGACCCCCTACCCGTGGTTCGCCCTGGCCCTCGGCGTCGCGGCGCTCGCCGCCCTCGGCGCGGCGCAGCGCCGCGAGTACCGCCGCACCAACCGGGTGCTGAGCCCCGGCCTGGTGACCGCGACCTCCGCCGTCACCGTGGTGCTGATGTGGCTGCTGGCCGGGCACACCCTCGCCCGGACGGCGCTCGAGGACTCGCACGCGCACGGCGTGGAGTCCCTGAGCCTGCTGAACGACGCCCGCACCGCCTCCCTCCAGGCCCGCGGCGCCGAGAACCTCACCCTGGTGAACCGGGGGGCGGAGACCGTCAGGACGGCGGACGGCGTCTTCCGCGACAAGTTCGAGGTGGCGTTCGAGGAGTCGATGACGGATCTGTCGCGGACCCTGGACGCGGCCGCCCGGACCGCCGGCGACCCGGAGGTCGACGAACCGGTGGAGACCGCGAGGAGCAGCATGCTGGAGTGGCGCAAGCGCCACGAGGAGGCCCGGCGGGCCGACGACGCGGGCGACTACCAGGAGGCGCTGGACCGGATCATCGGGCCGGACGGCGAGAGGCCCACCCGGGTCTGCTTCGACAACGTCGACCGGGCCGTCCGGACGGCGATGGAGCACGAGAAGACGGAGTTCCGGCGGGCCGCGACCGACGGGCGGGCCGCGATGTCCGGCCTGCCGGCCGGGGCCGCCGTCCTGGCGGCGCTGGCCGCCGCGGCGGGGCTGCTGGGGATCGGCCGCAGGCTTTCGGAG
>NZ_LWCC02000005.1:3164929-3176994 GCF_001642695.1 Streptomyces chilikensis | reverse complement strand
GGTCGCGGCCGGCGCGTCGCGGGAGTCCTGGCCGGGCTCTGCGCCCTGGCCGCCGGCGGCGCCCTGCTCCTGCCGCAGGAGCGGCAGGACGCCGGCCGGGACGCGGACGCCGGGCCGGCGGGCACGCGCTCCACGGCCGCGAACGGCCGTCACGCCGCCGACGACACCGACGACACCGACGACGCCTGCGAGCGCCCGGAGGCGCGGAGCCCCGCCCCGTCGGAGGACGAGGGCGGAGAAACGGTCCAGGAGATCAAGGAACGCGGCCACCTGCGGGTCGGCGTCGACCAGAACAGCTACGGCTGGGGCTACCGCGACCCCAACGGCGGCAGCCGGCAGGTGGAGCTGTCCGGCTTCGACATCGACCTGGCCAAGCGGATCGCCGACGAGATCCTGGGCCCGCGCGGCCCCGGCCAGGAGCCCAACATCCGCTTCCACGCCATCCCCACCAACCAGCGCGTCCCCGCCGTGCGCGAGGGCCGGGTCGACATGGTGGTCCGCACCATGACCATCAGCTGCGAGCGGCTGGAGGAGGTCTCCTTCTCCGCGCCCTACTTCACCACCGGCCAGCAGGTCCTCGCCCCCGCGCGCTCCGACGTCCGGGGCTACGACCGGTCCCTGGCGGGCAAGAAGATCTGCACCGCGGCCAGTTCCACGGCCCACCTCCGGCTCAGGAAGGACAAGGAGGAGGGCGCGGCGGCCGTCGCCGGCGCCGACATCGGCACCACCGTGCCCAACCAGCTGGACTGCCTGGTGCGGCTCCAGCTCGGCGAGGTCGACGCGGTGGTCACCGACAGCGCCCTGGCCGCCAGCCAGGCCGCGCAGGACCCGTCGGTGGCGCTGAAGGGCGAGGAGTTCACCGAGGAGTACTACGGCGTGGCGATGGCGAAGGAGGCCGACGACCTGGTCCGCCGGGTCAACGCCGTCCTGCGCGACTACGTCTCGGACGGGGGCTGGAAGCGGGCGTACGACCGGTGGCTGGAGCCCACCATGAAGAAGCCGGCCGACCCGCCGCCGGCCGTCTACCGCGACTGACCCCCGCCCGCCATGGGCAGGGTCTGACCGGCGTGGCCGACGGAGTCCGCGCCGACCGACCGCACGCACCGACTGCGCACTGAGAGGTGATCGATGGGCGACACGGGACACGCCTTGGGTCCGGTGATGGACCGGGACGAGGTGGACCGTGCGCTGGCGCGGCTCGGCGCGGAGCACGAGGCGATAGAGTCCTCGCTCCTCGCGCTGCAGGACCACGCGGGGCGCAGACTCCTCGAAGGGGCCGAGCTGACCGGCGCCACCCAGGAGCGGTGGGCGGAGGCGGACGCCTCGATCACCCTGCTGTGGACGTACTTCGAGGCCTGGACGGACACCCTGCGCGCCGCCCGGGAGCTGCGGGCCCGCCGCCGCTGGAGCGGGCGCGAGGACCTGGTGGCGCTCACCGGGCTGCTGCGCGGCCCGAGCGTGACGGTGGCCGGGGCCGCCGCAGCGGGGGGCGGCGCGGCGGCCGGCACCGCCGCCGTCCGGCTCGGCCGCCGCTACACCCTGTCCGCGCTGGTCGACCGGATGAACGCGCTGTACGCCTCGGCGCTGGACACGGTGGTGGCGGCCGACGCGGTCTGGTCGGCGCTGCCCGCCCGGATCGACATGCTCTCCGCCGAGCTGCGCCGCACCCGGGAGCTGGCCCGTTCGGTGGGGGTGCGGCCGGGCGAGCACCCGGCCGGTGACGACCTGGAGCGGATCACCCGGGCCCTGACCCGGCTGCGCGAGCGGGTGGTCCGCGACCCGCTGTCCTTCTGGACGCCCGCGGAGGGGAGTTCGGCGCCCGGCGCGGGCCGCCCCGACACCACGGCGTACGACCGCCACGCGCGGGAACTGGAGGATGTGCGACGCGAGGTGGAGGCGGTGCTGACGGTCCGGCAGGACGCCGAGTCCCGGCTGCTGAGGCTGCGGGACGTGCTGAGCCGCGCCGACCGCACGCTGGCCGAGGCGCGCCTGGCGCGCGGCGAGGTGCTGGCGAAGATCGCGGCCACCGAGGTGCCCGCGGTGGGCGGGCCGCCCACGGTGCTCCAGGAACGGCTGTCGACGGCGGCGGAGTACCGGCGGCAGGGGCTGTGGCACCGGCTGTCACCGCTCCTGGATGAGCTGGAACGCAAGGCGGAGGAGGAACTGGTGCGCGCCCGCGAGTCGCTGGCCGCGGTCACGGCGCCGCTGGCGATCCGCGCCGAGCTGCGCGGCCGGCTGGACGCCTACCGGGCGAAGGTGTCCCGCAACGGGCTGGCGGAGGACCCGCTGCTGGTCGAGCGGTACGACATCGCCCGCCGGATGCTGTGGAGCGCGCCCTGCGACCTGCGGGTGGCCGAGCAGGCGGTCCTCCGCTACCAGCGGGCCGCGGCCGAACTGCTGCGGCCCGTCATGCCCACCCAGGAGGGGGCGGGACGGCCGGAGGGGGCGCAGGCGTGAACGCCGACGGAGGGGGAGCCGTGCGGAGGGACGGGGCGTGAGCGAGGCGAAGTGCCAGCGGCCGGAGTGCGGGGGCGCGTACGAGGACGTCGGCGGCGGTGAGCTGTACTGCGACCACTGCGGACTGGCCCCGGTGGTGTCGCCGGACGGCATGGTGGGCGCGGCGCCCACCGGGATCACCGGCCGGCCGCCGGGGAGCGCGCCCTCGACCGGGTCGGCCGGCACGTCCGGCGCCGGCGGTCCGGCCGGCCGCGGCGGTCCGGCGGGACCGGGGTCGTCCTCCCGCTCGTCGGCGCGGTCGTCGTCGCGGTCCCGGCGCTCGGTCTCCGGCCGGCTGTCGGGGACGCTGAGCGGGGAGGCGACGGTCGGCGCCCTGTCGGTGCGCAGCTCCGGCGAGCGGACGGGCGGCTCGCACCGCGGGCGGCTGGGCGCGGGCCTGGTCGACGTGCCGGCGGTGCCGCGGCCCGACCCGCGGGCCATGGTGCTGGACGACCCGCGGGTGCCCGAGCGCAAGCGGTTCTGCTCCCGCTCGGACTGCGGCGCGCCGGTGGGCCGGGCCCGCGGCGACCGCCCGGGCCGCACCGAGGGGTTCTGCACCAAGTGCGGCCACCCCTACTCCTTCGTGCCCAAGCTGCGCGCCGGGGACGTGGTGCACGGGCAGTACGAGGTGGCGGGCTGCCTGGCGCACGGCGGGCTGGGCTGGATCTACCTGGCGGTGGACCGCGCGGTCTCCGACCGGTGGGTCGTGCTCAAGGGCCTGCTGGACACCGGCGACCAGGACGCGATGGCCGCCGCCATCTCCGAACGGCGGTTCCTGGCCGAGATCGAGCACGCCAACATCGTCCGGATCTACAACTTCGTCGAGCACCTGGACCAGCGGACCGGCTCCATGGACGGCTACATCGTCATGGAGTACGTCGGCGGGAAGTCACTGAAGGACATCGCCAACGCCCGCCGCACCCCTGACGGCCGGCGCGATCCGCTGCCGGTGGAGCAGGCCTGCGCGTACGGCATCGAGGCGCTGGAGGCGCTGGGCCACCTGCACAGCCGCAACCTGCTGTACTGCGACTTCAAGGCCGACAACGCGATACAGACCGAGGACCAGCTCAAGCTCATCGACATGGGCGCGGTCCGCCGGGCGGACGACTACGAGTCGGCCGTCTACGGCACGGTCGGCTACCAGGCGCCCGAGGTCGCCACGCTCGGCCCGTCGGTCGCCTCCGACCTGTACACGGTGGCGCGCACCCTGGCGGTGCTCTCCTTCGACTTCCACGGCTACACCACGGTGTTCGCGGACTCGCTGCCCGACCCTGACCGGATCGAGGTGTTCCGGCGGTACGAGTCGTTCTACCGGCTGCTGGTGCGGGCCACCGACCCGGACCCGGCGCGCCGGTTCTCCTCGGCGCAGGAGATGGCGGAGCAGCTCACCGGCGTGCTGCGCGAGGTGGTGTCGCTGCGGACCGGCCGCCCGCGGCCCGCGCTGTCCACCCTGTTCGGCCCCGAACTGCGGGTGACGGACACGCAGTTGTTCGGCGACGCGGATCCGGAGGTCTCGCGCCTGGGCGCCCGGCGGAGCCCCCCGGGCAGGCTGTTCGCCCGGCGCCGCGCGGGGGCCGGGTCCCCGGCGGCCGCGGGCGGGGTCCCGGCCCCCGCGGCGGACGGCGCCACCGGGCGGGGTCCCGGCCCCCGCGGCGGACGGCGCCACGGCCGCCGTGCCCGCCCCGCCGTCGCCGCCGTTCTTCCCCGCCCAGCGCGGCGCCGTCGCGGCGCCCCCGCCGGGCGTCCCGCTCCCTCCGCCGGTGTCACCCGGACCGGTGAAACCGGCGGACGCCGCGGCCACCGCGCTGGCCCTGCCGGTGCCCCTGGTGGACCCCGGCGACCCCAACGCCGGTTTCCTCGCCTCGCTGATGACCGCGGCGCCCCAGGAGCTGATCGCGGCACTGGCCGCGGTGCCCTCCCGTTCGCCCGAGTCACGTCTGCGGCTGGTCCGGGCGCGGCTGGAGGCGGGCGAGGCGGCGGCCGCCGTGGAGGAGCTGCTGGACCTGGCGGCGGAGGACCCCGACGACTGGCGGGTGGTCTGGTACCGGGGCGTGACGTCGCTGGTCACCGGCGAGTACGTGGCCTCGGCGCTGGCCTTCGACGCGCTGTACGACGCCTTCCCGGGCGAGCCGGCGCCGAAGCTCGCGCTGGGTCTGTGCGCCGAGGTGCTGGGGCAGTCGGACAACGCCGCCGAGTACTACCGCCTGGTGTGGGCGACCGACCCGAGCTACGTCGGCGCGGCCTTCGGGCTGGCCCGGGTGCAGCTCGCCGCGGGGGACCGGGAGGCCGCGGTCACCACCCTGGAGTCGGTGCCGGAGGCCTCCATCCACTACACCGCGGCCCGGGTCGCCGCCGTCCGGGCCCGCCTGCGGGGGCGTACCGTGGTGGGCGCCGACACGCGGTTCCTCGACGATCTGACCGCCGCCGCCGCGCAGGTGGAGGCGCTGGGCGGATACGGCCTGGACGCGGTGCGGCGCGAGCGGCTGTCCGCGGAGGTGCTGGGCCGCGCGCTCGACTGGGTACTCTCCGGAGGCCGGGGCTCCGCACCGGTGCTCTCCGGGCGCGGGGTGCTCGGCGAAGTACTGGACGAGCGGGGACTCCGCCTCGGCCTGGAACGTTCGTACCGCACGCTGGCCCGTCTCGCGGACGGCGGCGAGGAGAGGATCGACCTGGTGGAACGCGCCAACCGTTACCGTCCCCGGACGTGGGTGTAGTGGTGCCGCCGATGACTGCCGACACCCACCGCCTGTCCGCCTGCCCGGGCTGCGCCGAGCCGGTCGAGCCGGCCGATCTCTACTGCGGGGCCTGTGGCCTGAACCTTGCGTCGGCCGCGGTGCCGGAGGCCGACACGCCGACGGTCGCCCTGCGGACGCGCGACGACGCGCCGCCGGCGGCCGCCGCGCCCGGACGCACCGGGGCGCGGTCCTCCGCGGACGGCGGGGCGGAGCCCACGACGGACGGCTACGTCCTCCAGCCGCCCGCCCCGCGCGCGGCGGACCCGCGGGCCTCCGTGGCGGCTCCCGCCGCGCCGCGGGGCGCCGACGGCCAGGCCTGTGTGGCGTGCCGGGCCGGCCGGGTGGACGGTGACGGTTACTGCGAGAACTGCGGCCACGCCCAGCCGCGGGAACGGGACCACATGGAACAGGAGTCGGGGCCCGTCGCCGCGGTCAGCGACCGCGGCCTGCGCCACCACCGCAACGAGGACGCGTTCGCCCTGGCGACCGCCTCCCTCCCGGACGGCACGCCGGTCTCGGTGGCCGTGGTCTGCGACGGGGTCTCCTCCGCGACCCGCCCCGACGAGGCGTCCGCGGCCGCCTCCCGCACGGCGGCCGACACGCTCCGCGAGGCGCTGCCGCGCGGCACCCACCCGCAGACCGCGATGCACGAGGCGATCCTGGCCGCCGCCCGCGCGGTCGACGCGCTGGCCGGCGAGCCCGCCGGGGCGCGCGAGCACGCCGCGCAGCAGAACGCGCCGGCCTGCACCCTGGTCTCCGCGGTGGTCGCCGACGGACTGCTGGTCGTCGGCTGGGTCGGCGACAGCCGCGCCTACTGGGTGCCCGACGACCGCTCCGCGCCGGCGCGGCTCACCGAGGACGACTCCTGGGCCGCGCAGATGGTCGCGGCCGGGCTGATGAGCGAGGCGCAGGCGTACGCCGACGAGCGCGCCCACGCGATCACCGGCTGGCTGGGCGCCGACGCCTACGAACTGGAGCCGCACACCGCCTCGTTCAAGCCGGACCGGCCCGGCGTGGTGGTGGTCTGCACGGACGGGCTGTGGAACTACGCCGAGGCCGCGGAGCAGATGGCGGAGATCCTCCCGGCCGACGCGGCGGCCCGCCCGCTGCACAGCGCCCGGGTCCTGGTCGGTCACGCCCTGGACGGAGGGGGCCACGACAACGTAACAGTGGCGCTGGTGCCGTTCCCGGGTCCCGGCACGGGGGCAGGATCCGGCTGAGGCGCGCCCGGCCGAGGGAGCCGGGGGCGCGAGGGGGGACGAACGCATGGCGATTCTCTCGAAACCCGACGTGCCGCGTTTCTCCGTGGACGTCCACCAGAACGCGTTCCTGCCCGAGGGCGCCGGCGAGGTGCACGCCGTGGTGACCGTCACGGCGACCGGCGGCGGCGCACCGCGCGACGGGGTCGCCGCGCCCCGCCCGCCCGGGCGCGGCGGCGGGCCGGACGCCGCCGTGGCGATCATGGTGGACTGCTCCGGTTCCATGGACCACCCGCCGGCCAAGATGCGCGGCGCCCGGGAGGCGACCGCCGCGGCGATCGGCACCGTCCGCGACGGGGTGCGGTTCGCGGTGATCGGCGGCACCCACCTCGCCCAGGAGGTCTATCCGGGCGCCGGGCGGCTCGCCGTCGCCGGCCCGGGGACCCGGGAACAGGCCAGGCAGGCGCTGCGCCGGCTGACCGCGGGGGGCGGCACCGCCATCGGTTCCTGGCTGCGGCTGGCGGACCGCCTGCTGTGGTCGCAGGACGTGGCGATCCGGCACGGCATCCTGCTGACCGACGGCCGCAACGAGCACGAGTCGCCCGAGCGGCTGGCGTCCGCCCTGGAGCACTGCGCCGGGCGGTTCACCTGTGACGCGCGGGGCGTGGGCACCGACTGGGAGGTCGGGGAGGTCACCGCGATCGCCTCCGCGCTCCTGGGCACCGCGGACATCGTGGCCGACCCGCGGGAGCTGGCCGCCGACTTCACCGCGATGATGGAGACGGCGATGGGCAAGGGCGTCGCCGGCGTGGCGCTGCGCCTGTGGACCCCGGCCGGGGCGCGGGTCCGCTTCGTCAAGCAGGTCGCGCCCTCCGTCGAGGACCTGACCGGCCGCCGCCGCGAGGCCGGGGCGCGGACCGGGGACTACCCGACCGGGTCATGGGGCGACGAGTCCCGGGACTACCACGTCTGTGTGGAGGTGCCGCCCGCCGGGGTCGGCCGGGAGATGCTCGCCGCCCGCGTCTCGCCGGTGGTTCCCCGGCCCGACGGCTCCGCCGACGGCCTGGGCGCGCAGGGGCTGGTCCGCGCGGTGTGGACCGACGACCTGGCCGCCTCGACGTCGATCGATCCGCAGGTCGCGCACTACACGGGGCAGGCGGAACTCGCCGAGGCCGTCAAGCGGGGACTGGAGGCCCGCAAGGCGGGTGACGTGGACGGGGCGACGGCCAGACTCGGCCGGGCGGTGCGGCTCGCCCGGCTGTCGGGAAACGCCGATACGGCGAAACTCCTTTCGAAGGTGGTGGACGTGATCGACGAGGCGACAGGTACTGTGCGACTGAAGACGAAGGTCGCGGAAGCCGACGAGATGACCCTCGAGACCCGGTCCACCAAGACGGTCCGTGTGAAGAGGCGACCGCACGAGCAGTGAGCGAGCCGGCCCGCCGAGCGGCCGGAAAGGGAGAGGGGGAAGCGCCGACATGCCGACCTGCCCGAACGGACACCAGTCGGGTTCCGACGACTGGTGCGAGGTCTGCGGTCACCGCATGGCCGGTGCCGTGCCCCCGCCGCCCCCGCCGCCCGGCGGCTACGGCTTCCCGCCGCCGCCCGGAGGGGCCGACGGCCAGGGCGGCCGTCCCGCGGAGCTCTGCCCGCAGTGCCGCACGCCCCGCGAGGGGCTCGCGCCGTTCTGCGAGGAGTGCCGGTGGAACTTCCTGACCAACACGGCGACCTCCTACACGCCGCCGCCCCCGTCGTACGGCGGACCCGGCGGTCCGGGGGGCCCGGGCGGTCCGCCGCCTCCGCCCGGGGGGCGGTCGTACCCGCCCGACCCGTCGGAGTACCAGCCTTCGCGGCCCTCCCAGCTGAACCGTCCCGCCGAGCCGCTGGGCGGGGGGCAGAGCGGTGCGCCGGCCTCCTTCCAGCAGGAGCGGCCCGGGGCGGGCGGTCCTCGGCCGGCCATCTTCGAGAGCGGCCGCGGTCCGGCCGGGCCCTCGGGCGACGACTGGACGCTGCCGCCGCCGTCGCCGGGCGGTCCCGGCGGCCCCGCCGGTCCCGGCAACCCCTTCGGGCCGGGGCCGGGCGGACCCGGCGGCCCGGGCGGTCCCGGTCATCACGGCGGTCCTGGTGGTCCCGGCGGTCCCGACGGCCGCGGCATGCCCGGCGGCCCGTTCGGCCCGGGTGGCCACGGCGGCCCGACCGGACCCGACGGCCCCGGTGCGCCCGGCGGTCCCTTCGGCCCCGGCGGCCCGGGGGGACCTGGGGGCCCCGACGGTCACGGCGGCCCCGGTGGATCCGGTGGTCCCGACGGCCGCGGCATGCCCGGCGGCCCGTTCGGCCCAGGGGGCCACGGCGGCCCCGGTGGGCCCGGCGGCCCGGACGGCCCCGGTGGACCCGGCGGTCCCTTCGGACCCGGTGGTCCGGGTGGGCCCGGTGGACCCGGTGGCCCGGGTGGACCCTTCGGCCCCGGTGGTCACGGCGGTCCTGGCGGACCCGGCGGCCCGGACGGCCCCGGGGCGCCCGGCGGCCCGTTCGGTCCCGGCGGCCCGGGTGAGCGCGGCGCGGCGTTCGGCGGACCCGGCGCCGGTCCGGGCACGCACCCCGGCCCCCCGCCGTGGCCCGGCGCGCCCGGTCAGCCCGGCCCCTCCCACGGTCCCGGCCCGGGGCACCCCGGTCAGCCGGGGCAGCCCGGCCAGGGTCCCGGCGGCGGTTACGGCTACCCGCAGCCCGGTCAGCCGCACCGGGCGACCTGGACGGCGACCGTCGGCCCGGACCGCGCGTACTTCATGGCGATGATGCAGCGCTCCGGTCCCGAGGCCGCGGGGCTCAACCTGCCCGCGTACTCGCCGGAGCAGCAGCGGACCCTCACCGGCCCGCAGGTCACCATCGGCCGTCGCCGGCACTCCACCGGCGACACCCCGGACATCGACCTGGCGGTGCCGCCGGAGGACCCCGGCGTCTCCCACCAGCACGCGGTGCTGGTGGAGCAGCCGGACGGGAGCTGGGCGGTCATCGACCAGAACTCCACCAACGGCACCACGGTGAACGGCGCCGAGGAACCGATCCAGCCGTTCGTCCCCGTCCCCCTGCGGGACGGGGACCGCGTGCACGTCGGCGCCTGGACGACGATCACCATCCGCCGCGGCTGACGCGGCGGGCACCCGGTCCTCGGGGCTTCCGGCCCGTCCACGGGCCTTGAGGACCGGGTACCCCCGTCTGAGACGATGGAGGGGTGAAAGAGATTCGGCGCGGCACACTGCAGACGGAGACCTTCTACGAGCAGGTCGGCGGCGAGGAGACCTTCACGCGCCTCGTCCGCCGCTTCTACGAGGGGGTCGCGGAGGACCCGGAGCTCCGGGCCATGTATCCGGAGGAGGACCTGGGTCCGGCCGAGGAGCGGTTGCGTCTCTTCCTGATCCAGTACTGGGGCGGACCCACGACCTACAGCGAGCAGCGCGGCCACCCGCGGCTGCGCATGCGGCACGCCCCGTTCACGGTGGACCGCGCGGCGCACGACGCCTGGCTGCGGCACATGCGGGCCGCCGTCGACGACCTCGGCCTGTCCGAGGAGCACGAGCACACGCTGTGGAGCTACCTCACCTACGCGGCGGCCTCCATGGTCAACTCCGCCGACCCGGAGTGACGCGGAGCCGGGTCACGATCGCGTCTCACCCTTGATCGAACGGCTGTGCTCCGGTGCGCCGTTCTGACACGATCGCCCCAGTTGCCAGGAGCACGGCCCGCCGACGCACCTGACTCCCGGCACGGACATCCGGGGAGCGGGCAGCGGGGGGCGACGCGTGACGGGACTCGTGACGGCACGGATCCGCGCGCACCGCGCGCTGCTGGCGGCCGCCTTCCTCACCGTGCTGCTGACCACCTCGGTCCTGGCCGCCCTCACCGCCTACGCGGGCGCCCTCGGCGACGCCTCGCTGCGTCACGCGCTCGGCGACCCGGCCGCCGCCGCGGAGAACTCGCTGCTGGTCCGCGCGGACATCGGGCGCGAGGGGCAGGCCGCCGCGGACGCCGCCGTCCGCCGGGCGGCCGCCGAGACGTTCGACGGACTGCCGGCCACCGTGCGCCCGCTGATCCGTTCCGGTTCCTACGCGCTGCCCGGCGGGCGGGACGGTGACGGCGGGAGGTCCGGCGGGCACACGGCGGGCGGCCCCGACCTCACCCACTTCGCGGCCCTGGACCCGGCGGAGGTCCTCTTCACCGCGGGCCGTCCGCCCGCCGCGGGCGCCCCTGCCGGGTCCGCCCCGGTCGAGACCGCGCTGGCCGAGAACGCCGCCGCCGCGCTGGACCTCTCCCCCGGCGACCGGTTCACCCTCACCGACCGTCTCGGCGGCCCGTCGGTGCCGGTCGTGATCACCGGCCTGTTCCGGCCGCGTGATCCCGGCGCCCCGTACTGGCGCCTGGACGAGCTGGGCGGGCGGGGCGCGGCCACCGTCGACTTCACCACCTACGGCCCGCTGCTCACCGACCCGGCGGTGCTCACCTCGGAGCGGGTGAGCACCGGCCCGTCGTCCTGGCTGGTGTCGGCCGACTTCGCCTCGCTGACCGCGGACCGGCTGGACGCCCTGCGGACGGCCTCCCGCGACGGCGCGGCCGCCCTCACCCGGTCGGGCGCGCTGGGACAGCCGGAGGGGATGGGCGGGACGACCGCGAGCGCCGTCACGGGCCTGCCGGCGGCGCTGGACCGGATCGAGCGGTCCCTCGAGGTCTCCCGGTCGACGCTGCTGACCGTGGCCGCCCAGCTCGCCGTCCCGGCGGGCTGCGCCCTGCTGCTGACGGCCCGCCTGCTGACCGCGGAGCGGTCCGGGGAGACCCGGCTGCTGCTGGCCCGCGGCGCCTCCCGGCGCCGTCCGGCCGCGCTGGCGGGGGCGGAGTCGCTGCTGCTGACGCTGCCCGCCGCGCTCCTTGCCCCGGCGCTCGCCGCTCCGCTGACCGCGCTGATGGGCGGTCAGGGCGACCTGGCCCGCATCGGGCTGCGCCCGGACACCTCCCTGGCCGCTCTGGCGGGCCGCCCGGACGTGTGGCTCGCCTCCGCCGTCACCGCCCTGGCCTGCGCCGCGGCGATGACGCTGCCCGCGCTGACCGGTGCGGCGGCGGCCGGCGGCCGCGCCCGCGCGCTGCCCGCTCCGCTGCGGGCCGGCGGCGACCTGGCGCTGGTCGCGCTGGCCGTGGTGGCCTACCTCCAGCTGCGCCGGCGGTCCGACGACGCCTTCGGGGCCGGACTCGATCCGCTGCTGATCACCGCACCGGCCATGGCGTTGCTGGCGGGCACGGTGCTCACGCTGCGGCTGCTGCCGCCGCTGGCCCGGCTCGCCGAACGGCTGGCGGCGCGCGGACGCGGTCCGGTCACCGCGCTGGCCGCCTGGCAGATCGCCCGCCGCCCGGGCCGGGCGGCGGCACCCGTGCTGCTGCTGGCCCCGGCCGTGGCGCTGGGCATGCTGGCGATCGGGCAGCACGCCTCCTCCCAGCGGTCCCAGGACGACCGTGCCGACTTCCGGGCGGGCACGCAGATCCGGGTGACCGCCCCGTCCGCCGCCGCGCCGGGCACCGCGGAGGCGCTCGCGGGCGTCGAGGGGGTGCGGTCGGTCGCCCCGGCGGCCCGCGGCGCATTGCCGATGTCCGG
>NZ_LWCC02000005.1:3157279-3164829 GCF_001642695.1 Streptomyces chilikensis | reverse complement strand
CCGCCGTCGCCGCCGTGCCCGCGGCGGCGCTGGGCCTGGCCGCGGCGCTGCTCGTCGTCCCCGGCGGACGGTGGGGACCCGCCGCCCTGGCCGCGGGCGCGGTGGCCGTCGTCGCCTCCCTGGCCCTGCCGCTGCGCGCCGCCGTCACCCACCGCACGGTCCGGGTGCACGCCCCGCGGGAGGACGCCGCCTCCGCCCGCCCCTCCCGCCGCCGCACCGTCGCCGAGCTCACCCTGCTGGTGCTGGCCGCGGCGGCCGTGGAGGCGCTGCGGCGGCGCGGCATCGCCGGCGGCACCGCCGCCGACCCGCTCACCGCGCTCGCGCCCGTACTGATCGCGGTGATCACCGCCCTGGCCGTCGCCCGCCTGCTGCCCGCGCTGCTGCGGCTCGCCGCCCGCCCCGCGGGCCGGCTGCGCGGCCTCGTCGGCCACCTGGCACTGGCCCGCGCGGGCCGCGCCCCGGGCCCGGCGGTGCTGCCGCTGCTGGCGCTGCTGGTCCCGCTGGCCACCGCCGCGTTCGGCGGCTCGGTCCTCGCCGGGGTGGAGCAGGCCCGTCAGGACTCCGCGCTGCGGGAGGTCGGCGCGGACGCCCGCGTGGAGACCGTGGACCCGCTCCCGGGCCCGGTGGCCGAGCGGCTCCGCGGCCTGCCCGGCGTACGCGGGAGCACCTCGGCCGCCGTCTTCCACAAGTCCGACACCGAGGACGGCCGCCGCTCCCTGTCGGTCGCCGCGGTCGACCCGGAGCCGTACGCCGCGCTCGCCGCCCGCTCCGGCCTGGGCGCCTTCCCCGCGTCCGCCCTGGAGGCGGACGCGGCCTCCCGGAGCGGGGCCGACTCCGTCCCGCCGGACTCCGTCCCGCCGGACTCCGGCAGGGCGGACTCCGGCAGGGCGGACTCCGGCGGGACGGAAGCCGGCGGGGCGGTCCTGCCCGCCGTGGCCTCCCCCTCGGTGGCCGACCTGCTCGGCGACGGCCCGGCCCTCCTGCGGCTGACCGGCGGGACCACCGTCACCGTCCGCGTGGTGGCGGTACGCGACCTCACCCCGGCGGTCGCCGGTTCGCACTTCCTGCTCGTCGACCGGTCGGCCCTGCCGGCGAAGGCCGCCCGGCCCAACCTGCTGCTGCTCAGCGGCGAGCGCCCGGACGGCGACCGGATCCGCGAGGTGGCCGGTGAGGCCGCCACGGTCCTGGTGCGGACCGAGCGGCTGGCCCTGCACGTCGACTCGCCGCTGCAGACCGGCGCGGAACGCTTCTGGACGGCGGCCGTCCTGACCGGAGCGCTCTACGCCGCGCTCGCCCTGGTCCTCACCCAGCTGCGCGCCGCCCCGGAACGGGCCGCGCTGCTCGCCCGGCTGCGCACCATGGGCCTGACCCGGCGCCAGGGCCGCCGGCTGCTCGTCCTGGAGTCGCTCCCGCAGGCGCTCCCGGCCGCGCTGGGCGGCGTGCTCGCCGGATGGGCGACGGTCCGGCTGCTGGCACCGGGCGTGGACCTCACCGCGGTCGCCCTGCGCGTCTCCGGCACCACGCCCGGGGGCGCCGCCCGGCTCACCCCGGACCTTCCCTCGCTGCTGCTGCCCATGGCCGCGGTGCTGCTGCTGACCGTGGGCATCGCCGCCGTCCAGGCCTGGTGGACCGGCCGCCGCGGTTCGGTCGCCGAACTGAGGGTGGGCGACCAGCGATGACCCGAACCCGAGGAGGCGCACGATGACCTCGCAGCACCCCGGCCCCGGCGCGGGGCCGACCCTGGCCGACCTGGCGCACCGGGTCACGGCCGACCGCGAACGTCCCGCCTACGGCCACGACGCGCTGATCACCTGCGACCGGCTGGTGCGGATCTTCTCCGTCGGCGGGGTCGAGGTGCAGGCGCTGCAGGGCCTCGACCTGCTGGTCCGCGAGGGCGAGCTGATGGCGCTGGTCGGCGCGTCCGGCAGCGGCAAGTCCACGCTGATGAACATCCTGTCCGGCCTGGACACGCCGACCGCCGGCACGGCCCGGGTCGCCGGGCACGACCTGCTCGCCATGAACGCCCGCGCCCGCCTCGCCTACCGGCGCGAGGTCGTCGGCTTCGTCTGGCAGCAGACCGCCCGCAACCTGCTGCCCTACCTGACGGCCGCGCAGAACGTCACGCTGCCGATGCGGCTGCGCGGGGTCCGGGCGCGCCGCCGCGACCAGGCCGAGCGGGCGGGGGAACTGCTCTCCCTGCTGGACGTCGCCGACCTCGGCGACCGCCGCCCGCACGAGCTCTCCGGCGGCCAGCAGCAGCGGGTGGCGATCGCCGTGGCCCTGGCCAACAACCCGGCGGTGCTGCTCGCCGACGAGCCCACCGGCGAGCTGGACTCGCGGACCGCGGAGCAGATCTTCGGCGCCTTCCGCACCGTCAACGAACGGCTGGGCACCACGGTGGTCGTCGTCACCCACGACAAGGCGGTCGCCGACCAGGTCCGGCGCACCGTGGCGATCCGCGACGGCCGCACCGCCACGGAGGTGCTGCGCCGCAGCGAACTCGACCGGGCCACCGGTCACGAGCGCCTGGTCTCCCGGGAGTACGCCACCCTGGACCGGGCGGGCCGCCTCCAGCTGCCCGCCGAGTACACCAGGGCGCTCGACATGCGGGACCGGGTGGCGCTGGAACTCCGGGCCGACCACATCACGGTCCACCCGGACGACGGAACCGCTGCCGACGGGACCGCTTGACCGGACGCGGCCACGGGGCGGAACCGGGCGGGGGACACGGACCGCCGTGCCGGCCTCGGACCGAGGCCGCCTCGGGCGACGCGGCACGGCACGGGCGGCGCGGCACGGGCGGCGCGGGCCTCGCGCACGGCCGGCGCGGGCAGGTGGAGGCCGCGTCGGGGATCGGATCGGCGTCAGGTCCTGCCGGAGGCACCTGGGGCACGGCCGGCGCGCCGGTCGTGCCGCGGCGTCACCGGCAGGTCGGCGGCACCGGCAGGTCGGCGGCACCGGGGTGCCGGTCCGCGTCAGACGACGCCGACGCCCAGGCCGCCGAGACGCCCGGCGCGCCGGACGGCGATGGAACCGTAGGGCGTGCGCAGCCGCAGCCAGGAGCCGCAGGACAGGATCTGCGGGCCGGGCCCCGGCCTCAGGAACCCGAGGGACTGCGCGGCGTGCACGGCCCGGACCGGCAGCCCGGTCCCGTCGACCGTCCGCGCCCAGATCTGCCGCCCGGTGCGGTCCAGCTCGGCACGGGTGCGCTCCTGCGGCGGGATCTCCTCGACCCGCCGGCGGAACTCGGCCACAGCGGCGGCGACCAGCCCCCGCAGCGCCTCCGCCGACAGCGAGCTCTCGGCCCGCCATCCGCCGCGCGGCGGCAGCAGCCCGGCCCAGGCCGGCCCGGTGACCGCCGCCGGCACCACGGCCGCGGCGGCGCCCTCGTCCACCGACTCCAGCAGTTCCCCCGCCGAGACCGTCAGGTCGAGGGACTCCACCGGGTCCGCGAGCCGGACCGCCCGCACCGCGAGCACCTCGAAGGAGGCCGGGCTGCCGTAGACGGCGACCGCCCCGTCCGCGCCCTGGAGCCGGACCGCGGCGGCGCGGTCGTAGTGCAGGAGCCGGGAGAGGAAGGCGGCGAGGTCCGCGGCCTCGCCCTGGTCGGCGAACCGGAGCTTCGTCATGACCCGGCGGCCTCGTCGTCCTGGTACTTCTCCAGGAAGTACCGCTCCTCCTCGGTGAGCCGCCGCGGCCGCTGGAGCGCGAAGTCGAACGGCGCCATCACCGTCGACGCCCGCGCGTACACCAGGTCCGGCTCGTCACCGGACCCGGTGTCCTTGACCTCGTAGGCCAGGGTGAACGAGGCCGCGCGGATCCTCGTCACCCACACCTCGACGTCCACCGGCGCGTGCCGGTGGACCAGCTGACGCTTGTAGTCGATCTCGTGCCGCGCCACCACCGTCCCCCGCGCGAAGGCATGGTCCTGGTCCGGGCGGAACAGCATGTCCACCCGGGCTTCCTCCAGGTAGCGCAGGAACATCACGTTGTTGACGTGGCCGTACGCGTCCATGTCGCCCCAGCGCAGGGGGCAGCGGTAGAGATGGCGCACGAGTCGATCAGTCCCGGGTCAGCTTCTTGTAGGTGGCGCGGTGCGGACGCGCGGCGTCCGGGCCGAGCCGCTCGACCTTGTTCTTCTCGTAGGACTCGAAGTTGCCCTCGAACCAGAACCACTTGGAGTCGCCCTCGTAGGCGAGGATGTGCGTCGCCACGCGGTCCAGGAACCACCGGTCGTGGGAGACGACCACGGCGCAGCCCGGGAACTCGAGCAGCGCGTTCTCCAGCGAGGACAGGGTCTCGACGTCGAGGTCGTTGGTCGGCTCGTCGAGGAGCAGCAGGTTGCCGCCCTGCTTCAGGGTGAGCGCCAGGTTCAGGCGGTTGCGCTCACCGCCGGAGAGCACGCCGGCCGGCTTCTGCTGGTCCGGGCCCTTGAAGCCGAACGCGGAGACGTAGGCGCGCGACGGCATCTCGACCTGGCCGACGTTGATGTAGTCAAGGCCGTCGGAGACGACCTCCCACAGCGTCTTCTTGGCGTCGATGTTGGCGCGGCTCTGGTCGACGTAGCTGATCTTGACGGTCTCGCCGACCTTGATGTTGCCGGAGTCCGGCTGCTCGATCCCCTGGATCATCTTGAACAGCGTGGTCTTGCCGGCGCCGTTGGGACCGATGATGCCGACGATGCCGTTGCGCGGCAGCGTGAACGACAGGTCGTCGATCAGGACCTTCTCACCGAAGGCCTTGCGGAGGTTCTCCACCTCGACGACCACGTTGCCCAGACGCGGGCCCGGCGGGATCTGGATCTCCTCGAAGTCCAGCTTCCGCATCTTGTCGGCCTCGGCGGCCATCTCCTCGTAGCGGGCCAGACGCGCCTTGGACTTGGCCTGCCGCCCCTTGGCGTTGGAGCGGACCCACTCCAGCTCCTCCTTGAGGCGCTTGGCGCGCTTGGCGTCCTTCTGGCCCTCGACCTTGAGGCGCGCGGCCTTGGTCTCGAGGTACTTGGAGTAGTTGCCCTCGTAGCCGTGCAGGCGGCCGCGGTCGACCTCGCAGATCCAGCCCGCGACGTTGTCCAGGAAGTACCGGTCGTGGGTCACGGCGACGACGGTGCCGGCGTACTGGGCGAGGTGCTGCTCCAGCCAGTTCACCGACTCGGCGTCGAGGTGGTTGGTGGGCTCGTCGAGGAGCAGCAGGTCGGGCGCCTCGAGCAGCAGCTTGCAGAGCGCGACGCGGCGGCGCTCACCACCGGAGAGGTTGCTCACCGGCCAGTCGCCGGGCGGGCAGCCCAGGGCGTCCATGGCCTGCTCCAGCTGGGCGTCGAGGTCCCACGCGTTGGCGTGGTCCAGGTCGTCCTGGAGCTTGCCCATCTCCTCCATGAGCTCGTCGGAGTAGTCGGTCGCCATCAGCTCGGCGATCTCGTTGAACCGGTCGAGCTTGCCCTTGACCTCGGCGACGCCCTCCTGGACGTTCTCCAGGACCGTCTTGTCCTCGTTGAGCGGGGGCTCCTGGAGGAGGATGCCGACGGTGTAGCCCGGGGTCAGGAACGCGTCGCCGTTGGAGGGCTGCTCCAGACCGGCCATGATCTTGAGGACGGTCGACTTTCCGGCGCCGTTCGGGCCGACGACGCCGATCTTCGCCCCGGGGAGGAAGGAGAGGGTGACGTCGTCGAGGATCACCTTGTCGCCGTGCGCCTTGCGCGCCTTGCGCATGGTGTAAATGAACTCAGCCAAGAGAAACCGTCCGGCAGCTTGAAACTCGCGGTGGGCAGATACACCCCATCTTGCCGTACCGCCACCCCAGGACGAAAACGGCCCGTCCCCGCGCCGCCTTCCGGGGCCGACGCGGAACGTGTCCGCCGGATCACTCCTGGTGGGCTTCCCGGCGGTGCTGCCTGACCACGCTGAGGACGGCCGCGCCCACGACCACCAGCCCGGCGCCGATCGAGGCGGCCAGGCCGGTGCCGCCGCCTCCGCCGGTGGTGGCGAGGTCCTCGCCGGTCACCGACGGGGTGGACGGCATCGGGCGCGGCTCGGGCACGGTCTGCGTCCGGACGGCCGACGCGGCGCTCTCGGTGAGGCAGTCGAGCACCCCGCTGAACACGACCGGCCGCAGGGACCGCCGCTCGCCCGGGGCCGCCTCGACGCCCACGCTGTAGGCCTCGTCCTCGGTGAGCGGCTGGGAGACCGTGCGCCGCTCGCCCGGGGCGAGGGTGTAGTCGGTGCCGGCCACCCGGTAGGTGAAGTCCTCGTCGCCCCGGTTGAGCAGGGTGACGTCCAGTCCGGAGACCCGGCCGGAGTCGGACGGCTCGCAGCGCTCGCGGCCCCACAGGGCGGGCACGGCGCCGTCCCGCCTCCAGACCGTCGTGGCGGTGGCCCGCACGGTGGTCTCGCTGGACGCGGCGACCACCTGGGTCTGGCTCCGGCTGTCCGAGGTCAGCGCCCGCCCCACCGGCACGGTGGTGGTCGCCTCCACGGTGAGCGTGGCCGCGCCGTTGTCGGCGTCGAGGGGGATGTCGACGTACAGCCCGTCGCCGTCGTCCACCGTCTCGACCGCGTGCCCCTCGGCGTCGGTGATCCACGCCGGGCTGGTGTCCGCGGGCGGCAGGACCGTCACGTCGTCGGCACCGGTGCGTACGGCGACCGGCCCTATCCGGGTGCCGGGCCGCCCGGCGGCGGCCGGCGGGTCGAACCGGAGCGAGGCACGGGGCTCCTTCTCCGGCCGGGCGTTCTTCACCAGGTAGTCGGCGAGCCGCTCGGCCTGCGGGTCGGCGGCGGTGACGTCGGCTCCGTCGGAGAGCCGCCAGACGGCGACCTGGGTGCCCGCCGCCGCGTCCTGCTCGGTGAGCCCCTTGGCGCCGGCCCGTTCGGCGAGCTGGGACAGGTCGTCCACCTGCGGGTAGGAGTGGCGCAGCACCCAGACGATCCGGCCGGCCTCCCGGTTGCCGGCCAGCGAGGTGCCGTACCAGTCGCTCTCCTGGTAGACGACGCCGGGCTGGGTGGCGCGCTGGATGTCGACGCCGTAGGTCTGCAGCGTCCCGCCGCCGTCCACGGAGAGTTCGAACAGCCCCGCCGGGACCTGCCGGTCGCCGTCCGTCCCGTGGATCACCGCGGTGCCGAAGGCACGCAGGTCGTCGGCGACGGCCGTGGCGCCGCCGGCGTTCCACTGCGGCGTCGCGAGCGCGGCCGAGTCGGCGGTGGCGGCCGCCGCACCGGTGGCCGCACCGGCGGCCAGCAGTCCGGACAACAGTGACACCGCTGCGGCGCGGACCGCACCGGACCGGCGCGCGACCACGGCGTGGAACGACGAATGCACGGAACTCCCCTCCGGTCAGGGCCCTCTGACGCGGGCCCCGGGAGCCGTGCGCGGTGCCATCGGCCCATGACCCACCCCGGCATCCTAGGGAAGCGCCCCGCCGCACCCGGCCGCGGCCCGGGGCCGGGCCGGTTCCGACTCGTAATTGTTACCGCCCGAAACATGACCAACAGGAGGCAACCGGGACAGCCGGCGGTGACATCACGTCAGCAGGGGAGCGTCCGGCGCCGCTTGTACCCCCC
>NZ_LWCC02000005.1:3148388-3157179 GCF_001642695.1 Streptomyces chilikensis | reverse complement strand
GCCTCCTCGGCGGGCCGGGGGGACCGGGCGGGCCGGGCGTCGTCCGCCCCGCCGGCCGGGGCCGCGGCGCCGGCGCTCCCGGCGTGGCCGGCCGGCGGTCCCTCCTTCCCGGGTTCGGGTTCGGGTCGTTCGGGGCGGTCCGTGGGGTCCTGGTCGGCGACGGCGCTCACCGGTCACCTCTCCTTCTGCAGTACGGACAGCGCGGCGATCAGTTCGGCCTGCGGCTCGGCGTGCACGTCCAGGGCCTCCAGCGGGGCGAGCCGGCGCTCACGCTCGGCCCCCAGCACCCGTTCGACCAGCGAGGTCAGCAGCCGCGCTCCCCTGTCACGCAGCCGCAGCGCCCCGTGCGGACCGATCCGCTCGGCGAGGCGCTCGCCGGACGACCGCGCCCGCCGGCCGCCGAGCAGGGCGGTGACGGCCAGCGCGGCCACCACCTCCGGATCGGGCGCGGCGGCCCGCTCCAGCTCGCGCACCTCGTCCTCGGCGTACTCCTCGATCTCCCGCCGCCAGCGCCGCACGGCCATCCCGATGCGGTGCTCAGCGGTCTCGCCGTCCTCCGACGGATCGTCACCGCGCGGGCCGAGCGCCCCGGCCGCGGGCTCCCGCCGCCAGGTCTCGTCGGCGCGCTCGTCGGCGGCGGTGACCGCGCACAGCAGCAGTTCGGTCAGGCCGTCGCAGAGCGCGTCGAGCAGTTCCTCGGGGTCGCAGTCGAGCGGGTAGGCCCGCCACCGCTTCAACGCGTCCCCGGCGAGGACGGCCCCGGCCTGGATGCGGCCGCGGACCCGGGTGTGCTCGCTCGCGTAGGCCTTCTCCACGGCGGTGCCGAGCCGCAGCGCCGCCGCGTACTGGGCGGCCGCCGCTCCGGCCAGCTCGGGCATCCGGGTCCGCAGCGAGTCCAGCACGCCCCGCGCGGTGCGGGCCACCGCGTACCCGCGTGCGGCGGGGTCCTCGGCGAGCCGGGTCAGCCACTCCCGCAGCGGCGCCACGGCGGTGGCCGGAAGCAGCCCCCCGCCGGCGGCCGACTCGGGCAGTTCCGGCACCGTGAACCGGGGCACCTCGCCCAGCCCTGCCTTGGTGAGCAGCGCGGCGTACTGCAGCGACACCTCGTTGACGACCTGGTGCGGCACCCGGTCGAGGACGGTGACCAGGGTGACGTCGTACTGCTTGGCGACGCGGAGCGTGTTCCACGGCACCGCGTCGGCGTACCGCGAGGCGGTGGTGACCATGATCCAGACGTCGGCGGCGCAGATCAGCTCGGCGGCCAGCGCCCGGTTCTCGGCGACGAGGGAGTCGACGTCCGGGGTGTCGACCAGGGCGAGGCCGCGCGGCAGGGTCTCCGCCGTCTCGATCCGCAGCACCCGCTGCGCCACGGCGCCGCCCTGGTGGTCCCCCCTCCCGGCCCTCGGGGCACGCCCGCCCTGCCGGCGCCGGGAGAGGGCGGGTTCGTCGGCCGGGTCCTTGCCGCCGCCCTGCACGCGGGTGAGCCGGGGCAGCACCCGCATGCCGCTGAACCAGTGACAGTCCTCCGGATGGCAGACCAGCACCGGCGTGCGGGTGGTCGGGCGCAGCACCCCCGCCTCGCTCACCTGCCGTCCCACCAGTGAGTTGACGAGGGTGGACTTCCCCGCGCCGGTCGAGCCGCCGATCACCGCGAGCAGCGGCGCCCCCGGGTCCCGCAGGCGCGGCACCAGGTAGTCGTCGAGCTGGGCGAGCAGTTCCTCCCGGTTGGCCCGGGCCCGTGGGGCGCCCTCGAGGGGCAGCGGGAAGCGTGCGGCGGCGACGCGGTCGCGCAGGGCGGAGAGTGCGTCGAGCAGCTGAGGCCGTACGTCCAAGGTCACCACATGTGAAGAATGCCCAATTTTACGGACTTTCTGAAGCATATGGGCGCGTCTGCGTGCCGTGGACTTCAGGAACGGAAGGGGCGGCCGGGCCGCACGCATAACGAGTGCACAACACCCGGCGCGTCTGGCGCGAAAAGCGCTGCGCGAATCAGCACTGCCTGGAATTATCAGGAATCGCTTCACCGAACCTCCACATCGCGGTACGGAGGTGAGGCGATGGGGACGCGGAGAGGGGACGCCTATCCTTGTCCCCGGCACCGTCAGGACACGCCCGTACCCGGGCACGACGACAGAGGCCACCACACCGGCCCCCGTAGCTCAGTGGATAGAGCAGGCGCCTTCTAAGCGCTTGGCCGCAGGTTCGAGTCCTGCCGGGGGCGCAAGTCTCCGCCCTCCCTTCCCGGGAGGGCTTTTCCGTGGGCCGCGGACGGCGGCGACCGGCACGCGCGCCGACGCGTTCCCGCGCACCCCGCCCCTCCCGCCTCCCTCGCGGTGCGCGCCCGGCCGGGCGGAACGCGCCGCTCCGCGGACACGGCACACCGCCGGGACTTCTTCGGGGGAGTCCGGGCGGGGAATCCTCCGCCACCCGCGCACCGGGACCCGAACGGCCGTCCGGATGCGCACCCTTCGGGGGCGGGGGACGTTCCTCCCCGAAACCCCCATTCACCCGTCCGGTGGCCGTGTTCCGCCTGTTCGGCGGCTCGGAACGTCCATCCAGGACGGCCTCCTGTTCAAAACGGGTGATTGCCTTGAACCATGCCGTTACCCGGACGACAGAGGCGCGTTGATTGGGGAGTGCGGCGGCGTTGACCTGCTGCCGTCCTCACCGAGTAAGAAGGAGTACGTGATGTCTCGCATCGCGAAGGCTGCCGTTGTCGCTCTCGGCACGGGTGCTGTGGTTCTGGGCGGCGCCGGCATGGCGCTGGCGGACGCGGAGGCCGAGGGCCAGGCCGTTGGTTCGCCGGGCGTCATCTCCGGCAACGTGATCCAGGTTCCGATCAACGTGCCGATCAACCTCTGCGGCAACACCATCAACGTCATCGGGCTGCTGAACCCGGCCGCGGGCAACTTCTGCGCGATCGACAGCGAGTTCGAGAACGACGACAAGGGCCACCACAAGGGCCACAACAAGGGCCACGGCTACGGTCACTGACCTCGCCGTTCCGCTCTTGCGGTAATGCGATGAGGGCCTCGGCGGTTTCCCCGCCGGGGCCCTCCCGCGCGTCCGGGGCCACGACCGGGGCCGGCGCCGGGGCCGGCTGCCGGACACGGCGGGCGTACCAGGCGTACCGGGCGTCTCAGGCGTAGACGTACACCTCTGCGACGTTCTCCACGTCGGCCGGGGTGAGGTCCCACGGCGGGAGCGGTTCCCCGCGGGCGACGACGCGGCCGTACTGCCCGTCGCGCGGTCCCGGCGGCCGGGCCGGCAGGTAGCGGGCGGTGCGGTGCCGCCGCTGCCAGCGCGTCCACAGCAGGTCGACGAAGGCGTGATGGAGCCAGAACGCCGGGTCGTTGACGGACGCGGCGCCGAGCATCGTCCCGCCGATCCAGCGGTGGACCCGGTTGTGGTTGCGCCAGGAGGCGGTACCGGTGCCACGGCCCCAGCCCTCGATCTTGTTCCGGAAGCCGCCCGGCGCGGTGGAGTCCCAGGGCGCGGTGTCGTACACCGGGTCCTCCAGCGCGGAGGCGACGTCCCGCTCGGTGGGCAGGGAGATCGGGTCGTGGGACCGGCCGAGGTCGCGGGTGAGGTAGTCGGCGTCGGTGACGTTGACCTCGAGGACCCAGCCCTCGCGGCGGGAGAACGGCCCGGTGGTCACCTGCCGGTCGGAGCGCCGCCCGTTGCCGCCCAGCAGGTCGTCGGTCCACGGCGTACCGGTGGCGGCGCGGTTCCTGGTCCAGTCCCAGTAGGGAAGCGTCACCGCGGGGTCGATCCGCCGCAGCGCCTCCTCGAACTCCAGGAGGAAGAGGCGGTGCCAGGGCAGGAACGACGGTGTCATGTGGGCGGCGCGCAGTCCGCTCTCCCCGTCGGGGGCGAAGTGGTCGACGTGCGTCAGCACGAACTGGTCGTACCCGCCGCGGCGCTTGAGCTCCCGGACGGCTCCGACGAAGCGGCGGCGCTCGCCGGTGGTGAGCCTGCTGACGTTCTTACGCGTGTACGCCATGACCGCCTCCCCGGCTCGCTCCGCCGGCACCCGGGGGCACCGGGGCGCCGGCCCCAAAGCCGTGGGAGAGACCGCTGAGCCGCTCGCCCGGCAGCAGTTGGTCCACGGCGGCCCGGGCCGCCTCCCGCGGGGTGGGGTGGGAGCCGTAGTGGTCGACCGTGCTCAGGTACGAACCGTCGGCGCGGCGCATCAGGTGGAGCGGCCGGTCGTCCACGGTGACGTGCCACCGCACGCCGTCGCCGGGCGCGGCGACGCGAGTGCGGCCGCGGAAGCCGTGGATCCTGCGGCCCCGGTAGATCTCGTCGAAGACCGCCTCGGCGCCGGGTGCCCCGTACGCGTCCGCCGCCCCGGGCGCCCCGGGCCGGCGGCGGGGGTCCCGGTGCGCGTGTCCCCCGCGTTCCGCGGGGGCCGGGGCGGTCCGCGGGCGGGGGGCGGCCGCGGCGACGACCGGGGCGGTCACGGCTGCGAACGCCGTCGCGAGCAGAACGCGCAGGGCGCCCCGCCGGTTCCTCAGGACGGACATCGTGGTTCTCCAGGTCCGGGACGGTGACGCGCGAAAGGCCCCGGCCGGGGCGGGGCTGCGCGGGGGCGGCGTGAGGGGAGGGAACGGCGTGGGGGAGGGAACGGCGCGGGAGGGGAAGCGGTGGGGGTCGGAAAGACAGCGCGGGCCGGTCCCGCCTTCCGGCGGAATCCGGCCCGGCCGGTGGTCCTCCGGCGTGCGTCAGGCGCCGGCGGGGAGCCCGCCGAGCAGTCCGCCGCCGTTCTTGTTCAACTGCTCCGTCATTCCGTTGACGGCGTTGAGCGGGGAGCCCTCGGACTCGGTGTCGAGCAGGGTCCCACCGCTCTGGTGCTGGATCGGCATCAGCGGACCCGCCAGCTCGGTGACCGAGCCCAGCGCGGAGCCGGGCTCCTCGGCGGCGGAGGCGGTCCCGGAGACACCGGCCGCGGCGGCCAGCGAACCGACGAGGACGGCGGCTGCCTTCAGAGACTTCATCGTGTTCCTTTCATGCCGCGGCGGCACGACGACGCGCGCCCCCACGACGGGCTTTCGACTCTCCGTGCCCAACGAGCCACGGCCCCCGGGGAAACCCGTCACGCCGCACGCGTCCGAAAAACGACCCGTCACACGGACCGGCCGCCCTTCCGCGCGAAGGGCGGAAGGGCGGCCGGCCGGCGTGCCGTGACGGGTCAGCAGGAGCCGACGCGTCCTCGGCGGTAGAGGAGGGCACCGCCGCCGATGAGCGCGGCCGCCGCGGCGGCCGCGGCTGCGGTACCCGCGGCACCGGTCTCGGCCAGCTGCGGGCCGTCGTTGCCGTGCGGCGCCGGGGCGGGCGGCACCGAGCTGTCCTTCGTCGGCGGCTCCTCGTCGTCCGCCGGCGGGGTCTGGTCACCCTTCGGCGGGTTCTGGTCACCCTTCGGCGGGTTCTCCTGGCCCGGGGCCGGAGGCTTGTCCTGGCCGTTGCCCGGAGGGTTCTCGTGCCCGTTGCCCGGAGGGTCGTCGTGGCCGTAGCCGGGCGGGTCGTCGTGGCCGTGACCGGGCGGGTTGTGCGGCTGGTGGCCGCCGCCCGGGTTTCCGTGCCCGTCCTCGTCGTCCACCTCGACGTCGGTCACACAGGTGTTGCCGATCGCGGGGTTGAGGAGGGCGATGATGTCGATCGTGTTGCCGCAGACGTTCACCGGCACGTTGACCGGCACCTGGATCACGTTGCCGGACACGACACCGGGGGAGTTGGCGGCCTGCGCCTCCGCCTCGGAGTCGGCGAAGGCCGGGGCGCCGTAGGCGGCGAGGAGGCCGGTTGCGGCTGCGGCCATGACCGCGCCCCTGCTCAGAGACTGTCGCACTACTGAAGGTCTTCCTGCTCGGAGAATCGGAGAAGGCCGGCCCGGGCGTACCCCGCGGGCACGCCGGAGCCGGCCCGGGTGCAGCCGAGTGGCCGGTACGTCAGTTGATGACGCAGACGTTGCCGATGGCGGGGTTCAGCAGACCGACCACGTTGATCGTGTTGCCACACACGTTCAGCGCGATCTCGACCGGAATCTGGATGACGTTGCCGGAGACCACGCCCGGGGAGCCGACGGCCTGCCCCTCGGCCTCGGCGTCCGCGAAGGCCGGGGCGGCGATGGAAGCCGCCATCAGGGCGCCCGCTACGACAGCAACGCTCTTCTTCATGAAGTTTCCCTTCTCAACGGTCATGCCCCTGTGTCGGCCGGAACCGAGTGTGTCGGCCGGATCCGAGCGAGCTCACTGGTACGGCTCGCACCATGACCTGCCGAGAAGTAGAACGAGGTGACCGCCAGGAGGAAACTCCGCAGAACGCACCATCCCGGAATTCACTCGAATGCCGGGTTTTGTGTGACAAACCAGCAAGATGTGTCAGGAGGACGTGCGGTACATCTGCTCGATCTGCTCCTTGTGCACCTCGGCGACCGCGTGCCGCTTGACCTTGAGCGAGGGCGTCAGGAGGCCGTTCTCCTCGTTCCACTCCCCCTCCACGAGGACGAAGGCGCGGACCGACTCGGCTCGCGAGACGGCCTGGTTGGCGTGGTCGACGGCCTTCTGCACCTCGGCGCGGACCTGCTCGTCCCGGATCACCTCGGACATCGGCGTGTCGGCCGGCCGGCCGCGCACGGAGAGCCAGTGGGCGACCGCCTCCGGGTCGAGGGTGATCAGCGCGCCGACGAACGGGCGGTTGTCGCCGACCACCATGCACTGGCCGACCGGCGGCCGGCTGCGCATCCGGTCCTCCAGCACCGCGGGGGCGACGTTCTTGCCCCCGGAAGTGACGATGAGGTCCTTCTTGCGGCCGGTGATGGTGAGGTAGCCGCCCTCGTCCAGGGCGCCGAGGTCACCGGTGGCGAACCACCCGTCGCGCAGCACCGCGTCGGTGGCCTCCGGGTTGTTCCAGTAGGAGCCGAAGACGATGCCGCCCTTGACCAGCACCTCACCGTCCTCGGCGATCCGGACGGCCGTGCCCGGCACCGGCCGCCCGACCGTGCCCGGGCGCGGCTCCAGCGGGGGGACGACGGTGGCGGCGGCGGTGGTCTCGGTGAGTCCGTACCCCTCGTAGACCAGGACGCCGGCGGCGTAGAAGAAGAGGTTCAGCTCGCGGTCGAGCGGTGAGCCGCCGCTGATGGCGTACCGCAGGCGGCCGCCGAGTTCCTTGCGGACACGGCGGTAGACCAGCAGGTCGTAGAGCGCCCAGCCGGCCCACAGGGCGGGGCCGGGCCCCTCGCCCCGGCCCAGGAAGCGGCGCAGGTGGGCCTCGGCGAAGCGGACCCCGAGGCGCTCGGCCCGGTCGAAGGACGCGCCGCGGCCGATCTTCTCCGCGGTGGCCCGGCCGGTGTCGCGGATCTTCTCGAACAGGTACGGCACGCCGACCAGGAAGGTGGGACGGAACTCGCGGAACAGCGGCCGGAGTTCGTCGGGCTTGATGCTGGGGCTGTGGCCCAGTTCTATGCGGGCCATCAGACAGGCGATCTGGATGGTCCGGCCCAGGATGTGCGCCAGCGGCAGGAAGAGCAGGGTGGAGGCCGCCTGGCCGGTGGCCGCCTTGAAGACCGGGTGGAGCAGTTCGACGGTGTTGGCGGCCTCGGCGTGCAGGTTGCCGTGGGTGAGCACGCAGCCCTTGGGGCGGCCGGTGGTGCCCGAGGTGTAGCAGAGGGTGGCGATGCTCCCGGGGCCGAGCGCGGCGCGCCGTTCGGTCACCGCCGAGTCGGGCGTCCCGTGCCCCAGCGCGGTGAGTTCGGCGATGCCGCCGCCGTCGATCTCCCACAGCCGCAGGGGCTCCGGGTGGTCGCCCCGCAGGACGGTGGCGGCGAGTTCCCCGGTCTCCACGACGGCGAAGCGGGCGCCGGAGTCGCTGACGATCCACTCCACCTGGTCCGGCGCGGAGGTCGGGTAGACGGGCACGGTGCGCCCGCCGGCCGCCCAGACCGCGAAGTCGAGGAGGGTCCACTCGTAGCGGGTCCGCGACATCACGGCGACGGCGCCGCCGGGCTCCAGGCCGGCCGCGATCAGGCCCTTGGCGACGGCGGTCACCTCGCGGGCGAACTCCTCGGCGGTCACGGGCGTCCAGGTGCCGTCGTCGCCCCGGCGGCGGAGCACCACGGCCTCCGGCGCCCCGGCGGCGTTGGTGAACGGCAGGTCCGCGATGCTGCCGCGCTCGGGCGGCGCGGCCGGCGCGGGGGTGCGCGCCTCGCGCACGACACCGTGCTCGTCCCGGACGGTCTCGACGGTGACGGCCTGGCCGCCCATGCTCCGCCGTGCCCGCTTCATCTCCTTGCGTACGCCCATGCGCGCTCCCGGTCCGGCGTTTCGGGTGTCGGAAACGCCAACTTACTCGCGCGTAAAGAAGAGTCAACGGGTCCCGCGTGAAGGCGGCGGGAAACCGACTCGGAGATTGTCGGAGGGGGCGGCTAGAGTCGGTCCGGTACGGAGTGCTCAGGACGGTCCGTACCCGGTCCGTCGTCGGTGAGGTGGGGCGCATGAAGCTGCGGTACACCGCGGCGTGGGTGGGGTGCACGGCAGCCGCGCTCCTGGTCACGTACGCCGCCGGGATGGTGCCGGCGGGTGAGGATCCCGCGGAGGCGGACGTCCCCGGGGTCTCCGCCGAGCTGATGCCGGACGGCGCGGGCGCCGAAGCCGCGCCTCCCCTTCCGCTTTCCACCGCCGCCGCGGGCTGACCGGCCCGCCCGGCCCGCCGCCGTCCGGGGCCGCCGGGACGCGCCCTCCTGCGGCCGGTCCGGACCGGCCGCCGGGACGCGCCCTCCTGCGGCCGGTCCGGACCG
>NZ_LWCC02000005.1:3145056-3148288 GCF_001642695.1 Streptomyces chilikensis | reverse complement strand
CCCGCCCGCGGCGCCGGCCGGGACGGCCGGCCGCGCCCCGCCGACGAGCCGTCTTCGAGTAATACCCCCTAGGGGTATAAGCTGGGTACTGGAAGGCAACCAGTGCATCCACGCGATCAGGAGTAACGACATGACCCAGTCGACCGACACCCAGGGCGCCGTCACCACCGTGTACAAGGTGAGCGGCATGAGCTGCGGCCACTGCGAGGGCGCCGTCTCCGGGGAGATCTCCCGGATCGCGGGCGTGGAGTCGGTGAAGGCCGTCGCCCCGGCCGGCGAGGTCACCGTGGTCTCGGCCGCCCCGCTGGAGGAGGACGCGGTCCGCGCCGCCGTCGACGAGGCCGGGTTCGAGTACGCCGGCGTGGCCTGACCCCGCTCCCCCGTCACCACCGAGGAGGCCCGTATGACCAGCACCGTCACGACGCCCGGGACGGCGGATCCGGCCGCGGAGGCGCCGCGCGCCGACGTCGAGCTGCTGATCGGCGGCATGACCTGCGCCTCGTGCGCCGCCCGGGTCGAGAAGAAGCTCAACCGGATGGACGGGGTCGAGGCGACGGTCAACTACGCCACCGGGAAGGCGCGGGTCTCCCACGCCGAGGAGGTGTCCGTCGAGGACCTGGTCGCCACCGTGGTGAGGACCGGGTACACCGCCGCGCTCCCCCCGGCACCGGAACCGGCACCGGCGGCGGACGCCGCGGGACCGGACGCCGGCGCCGCCGCGGAGGGCGCCGCCGGGGACGACGACCCCGAGGTGGCGGCACTGCGGACCCGGTTCACGGTCTCCGCGGTGCTCGGACTTCCGGTCGTGCTGATGGCGATGGTCCCGGCGCTCCAGTTCGACAACTGGCAGTGGCTCTCCCTCACGCTGGCCGCCCCGGTCGTGGTGTGGGGCGCGCTGCCCTTCCACCGCGCCGCCTGGACCAACGCCCGGCACGGCGCGGCCACCATGGACACCCTGGTGTCGCTGGGCACCCTGGCGGCGTTCGGCTGGTCGCTGTGGGCGCTCTTCCTGGGCGACGCGGGGATGCCCGGCATGCGGCACGAGTTCGGCCTGACCGTCTCCCGCGGCGAGGCCTCCGGCACGCTCTACCTGGAGGTGGCCGCCGGGGTCACGGCGCTGATCCTGCTGGGCCGCCTGCTCGAGGCCCGCGCCAAGCGGCGCGCCGGTGCGGCGCTGCGGGCGCTGATGGAGCTGGGCGCCCGGGACGTCGCGGTGCTGCGCGACGGCCGCGAGGTGCGGATCCCGGTGGACGCGCTGGCGGTCGGCGACCGGTTCGTGGTGCGGCCGGGCGAGAAGGTGGCCACCGACGGCGTGGTCGTCGAGGGGTCGTCCGCGGTGGACGCCTCGATGCTGACCGGCGAGTCCGCTCCGGTGGACGTCTCGGTGGGCGACGCGGTCACCGGCGCCACCGTCAACGCGGGCGGGCGGCTGGTCGTCGAGGCGGCCCGGGTGGGATCGGACACCCGGCTGGCCCGGATGGCGAGGCTGGTCGAGGAGGCGCAGAGCGGCAAGGCCGGGGTGCAGCGGCTGGCCGACCGGATCTCGGGGATCTTCGTGCCGGTGGTGCTGCTGATCGCGCTGGGCACGCTGACCGGCTGGCTGCTGGTGGACGGTGACGTCACGGCGGCGTTCACCGCCGCGGTGGCGGTGCTGATCATCGCCTGCCCCTGCGCGCTGGGCCTGGCCACGCCGACGGCGCTGATGGTCGGCACCGGGCGCGGCGCCCAGCTGGGCATCCTGATCAAGGGTCCGGAGGTGCTGGAGTCGACCCGCCGGGTGGACACCGTGGTGCTGGACAAGACCGGCACCGTCACCACCGGCTCGACGGCGCTGCACGCGGTGCACGCCGCCGAGGGGGTCGAGGAGCGGGAGCTGCTGCGCCTGGCGGGCGCGGTGGAGCACGCCTCCGAGCACCCGGTGGCGCGGGCGATCGCGGCCGGCGCCGAGGAGCGGGTGGGCGCGCTGCCCGCCGTCGAGGAGTTCGCCGGCCTGCCCGGACGGGGCGTGCGGGGGCGCGTCGAAGGGCGCGAGGTGACCGTGGGGCGGCTCATGGCGGACGGGGCGGCCCCGGAGCTGCCCCCGGCGCTGGAACGGGCCCGGGAGGCCGCCGAGGGCGCCGGGCGCACCGCGGTGGTGGTCTCCTGGGACGGCGCGCCGCGCGGGGTGCTGGCGGTCGCCGACACGGTGAGGGCGACCAGCGCCGAGGCGGTGGCCGAGCTGCGCCGCCTGGGGCTGCGCCCGGTGCTGCTGACCGGCGACAACCGGCGGGCCGCCGTCTCGGTGGCCCGCGCGGTGGGCATCGACGAGTCCGACGTCGTCGCCGAGGTCCTTCCCGAGGACAAGGTCGAGGCGGTGCGCCGGCTCCGGGCCGAAGGGCGCACGGTGGCCATGGTGGGCGACGGCGTCAACGACGCGGCGGCGCTGGCCGCGGCCGACCTGGGCCTGGCCATGGGGACGGGGACCGACGCGGCGATCGAGGCGAGCGACCTGACGCTGGTCCGCGGCGACCTGCGGGTGGCGGCGGACGCGATCCGGCTCTCCCGGCGCACCCTGGCCACCATCAAGGGCAATCTGTTCTGGGCCTTCGGCTACAACGTGGCGGCCCTGCCGCTGGCGGCGGCAGGGCTGCTGAACCCGGTGATCGCCGGGGGCGCGATGGCCTTCTCGTCGGTCTTCGTGGTCAGCAACAGCCTGCGGCTGCGCCGCTTCCGCTGAGCGGTGGGCGGGGCGGTCCGGCCGGGCCGCCCCGCCCGGCGGCACGACACCGCCGGGTGGCCGAAAAACGGCTTGCGGCAAATCCGGCGACCTCTGGATCCGCCGCCCGTTCCTCACATAAGCTCTTCACAAGTCTCGCGCAGCATCTTCATGCGCCGCTGGACGGCCCCGTGCCGGACACCGGTCGCGGACAGGAGACCGCGCGAGATGCAGATCACAGTGGAGTCAACGTAACCCTTGAAGCCGTTCGAGGGTCTAAGTTGGCGGTGCCGGAAGCATCTTGGGGGGTGCTGCCGGTGCCTGCGGGGACGTCTTGGGGGACGTCTCCGGAGCTGCGTTGCCGGGGCACGTACGACCGGGGAGCTTTGAGCGGCCCTCCCGACGGTGCGGGTCCCGGCAGACCGCACACCGCGCGCCGCCCATGGCGGCGTGCGCAGCGATTCAGGCGCTGCCCGCAGACGCCCGGGCCCGGATCCCGTGGGGGGAATCCGCTCCGGGGCACAGGAGGGCGCCCTG
>NZ_LWCC02000005.1:3134514-3145019 GCF_001642695.1 Streptomyces chilikensis | reverse complement strand
GGAGCACCGCCGGACGCCCGGGGGTGTCCGGGGCCTCCCGTGCCGCCCCCGGGCCCCCGGAGGGCGCCGAAGGCCCCCGAGAGCCCGGAGCACGCCGAAGGCCCCCGGGGCCCCGGAGCACGCCGAAGCCGCCCCGGCGAGGCCGGGGCGGCTCCTGCGAGGCGTGGGACGGCCGAGGTCAGCCGCGCTCCTCCACCGGGACGAAGTCGCGCTCGACGACGCCCGTGTAGATCTGGCGCGGGCGGCCGATGCGGGAGCCCGGCTCCTTGATCATCTCGTGCCACTGCGCGATCCAGCCCGGCAGGCGGCCCAGCGCGAAGAGCACGGTGAACATCTCGGTCGGGAAGCCCATCGCCCGGTAGATCAGACCCGTGTAGAAGTCGACGTTCGGGTACAGGTTGCGGGAGACGAAGTAGTCGTCGGAGAGCGCGTGCTCCTCGAGCTTCAGCGCGATGTCCAGCAGCTCGTCGGACTTGCCGAGGGCCGAGAGGACGTCGTGCGCCGCCGCCTTGATGATCTTGGCGCGCGGGTCGAAGGACTTGTACACCCGGTGGCCGAAGCCCATCAGGCGGACGCCGTCCTCCTTGTTCTTCACCTTGCGGATGAAGGAGTCGACGTCGCCGCCGTTGGCCTGGATGCCCTCGAGCATCTCCAGCACCGACTGGTTGGCGCCACCGTGCAGCGGGCCCCAGAGGGCGCTGATGCCGGCCGAGATGGAGGCGAACATGTTCGCCTGCGAGGAGCCGACCAGGCGGACCGTGGAGGTGGAGCAGTTCTGCTCGTGGTCCGCGTGCAGGATCAGCAGCTTGTCGAGGGCCGAGACCACGACCGGGTCGAGCTCGTACTCCTCCGCCGGCACGGAGAACGTCATCCGCAGGAAGTTCTCGACGTAGCCGAGGTCGTTGCGCGGGTAGACGAACGGGTGGCCGACCGACTTCTTGTACGCGTGGGCCGCGATCGTCGGAAGCTTGGCGAGCAGGCGGATGGTGGAGAGGTGCCGCTGCTTCTCGTCGAACGGGTTGTGGCTGTCCTGGTAGAAGCTGGACAGCGCGGAGACCACCGAGGACAGCATCGCCATCGGGTGGGCGTCCCGCGGGAAGCCGCGGAAGAAGTTCTTGACGTCCTCGTGCAGCAGGGTGTGCTGCGTGATCTCGTTCTTGAACGTCGTGAGCTCGTCGACCGTCGGGAGCTCGCCGTTGATCAGCAGGTAGGCGACCTCCAGGAAGGTCGACCGCTCCGCGAGCTGCTCGATCGGATAGCCCCGGTAGCGCAGGATGCCCTGCTCGCCGTCCAGGTAGGTGATCGCGGATTTGTACGCCGCGGTGTTGCCGTATCCGCTGTCCAGCGTCACCAGACCGGTCTGAGCCCGGAGCTTCGCGATGTCGAAGCCCTTGTCGCCGACGGTGCTGCCGACCACCGGGTAGGTGTACTCGCCGTCGCCGTACCGCAGTACTACAGAGTTGTCGCTCACGTCTTCCCTCACCGACCTAGTCCTCATCTTCGAGGTGCCCTGACCGCCTCTACCTTCCCCCAACTGGCTCTGGCGAGTGCACTCGGGGTCGACCATCGGGCCCATCGGCGGCACTCAGTGCCGTCAACCTGTTCATCCTGCCCGTCCCGGACGGGATGCGAAAGGTCCCTGTGACCTTTGCGACCCATTTGATCGATCATTTTTATCGAAAAGAATCCTCACTCCGGCGGACGGGGTCCCGAGAGTCGGCCCGAGAGCCGGAAATCCAGCGCCGTACAGCGCCTTCCGGCGGACACGGTCCGCACCGCCTGACCGATGGCTTTGCGTGAGCCAACGAGGACGACGAGCTTCTTGGCCCGGGTCACCGCCGTGTAGAGCAGGTTCCGCTGGAGCATCATCCAGGCGCCCGTGGTCACCGGGACCACCACGGCCGGGTACTCGCTGCCCTGCGAGCGGTGGATGGTCACCGCGTAGGCGTGGGCCAGTTCGTCGAGCTCGTCGAAGTCGTAGGGCACCTCCTCGTCCTCGTCGGTGAGCACCGTCAGCCGCTGCTCGTCCGGATCGAGCGAGGTGACGACACCGACGGTGCCGTTGAACACCCCGTTCTTCCCCTTTTCATAATTGTTACGGATCTGGGTCACTTTGTCCCCCACGCGGAAGACCCGGCCGCCGAACCGCTTCTCCGGAAGACCGGGGCGGGCCGGGGTGACCGCCTGCTGGAGCAGCCCGTTGAGGGCCCCCGCCCCCGCCGGGCCGCGGTGCATGGGGGCGAGCACCTGGACGTCACGGCGGGGGTCGAGGCCGAAGCGGGCGGGCAGCCGGCGGGCGGCGACGTCCACGGTGAGCCGGCCCGCCTCCTCGGTGTCGTCCTCGACGAACAGGAAGAAGTCCTTGAGCCCGTCGGTGACCGGAGGCCGCCCCGCGTTGATCCGGTGCGCGTTGGTGACCACGCCGGACTGCTGGGCCTGCCGGAACACCCTGGTCAGGCGGACGGAGGGGATCGGGCCGCCGTCGGCCAGCAGGTCGCGCAGCACCTCGCCGGCGCCGACGCTGGGGAGCTGGTCCACGTCCCCCACGAAGAGCAGGTGGGCGCCGGGACCGACCGCCTTGACCAGCTTGTTGGCGAGCAGCAGGTCCAGCATGGAGGCCTCGTCGACCACCACCAGGTCGGCGTCGAGCGGGCGGTCCTGGTCGTAGGCGGCGTCCCCGCCGGGCTTGAGCTCCAGCAGCCGGTGGACCGTGGAGGCCTCGGCGCCGGTGAGTTCGGCCAGCCGCTTGGCGGCCCGGCCGGTGGGCGCGGCCAGCACCACCTTGGCGCGCTTGGCGCGGGCCAGCTCCACGATCGAGCGGACCGTGAACGACTTGCCGCAGCCCGGCCCGCCGGTGAGCACGGCGACCTTCTCGGTCAGCGCCAGCCTGACCGCGGCCTCCTGTTCGGGCGCCAGGTCGGCGCCGGTCCGGGTGCGCAGCCAGCCGAGCGCCTTGGCCCAGTCGACGTCCCGGAACCAGGGCATCCGGTCGTCCTCGGCGCGCAGCAGCCGCAGCAGGCGGGAGGCGAGCGCCTGCTCCGCGCGGTGGAACGGCACCAGGTAGACGCCGGTGACGAGGGCGCCGTCGCCCTCCGGTCCGGGGACCTTCTCGCGGACCACGCCCGGCTCCTCGCCGTCCGGGCCGGGTTCGGCCAGCTCGGCCAGGCACTCGATGACCAGGCCGGTGTCCACCTGGAGGAGCTTGACCGCGTCGGCGATCAGGCGTTCCTCGGGGAGGAAGCAGTTCCCCTGGTCGGCGGACTGGGAGAGGGCGTACTGGAGCCCCGCCTTGACGCGCTCGGGACTGTCGTGGGGTATGCCGACGGACTGCGCGATCTTGTCGGCGGTGAGGAAGCCGATGCCCCAGACATCGGCGGCGAGGCGGTAGGGCTGGTTCCTCACCACGGAGATCGAGGCGTCCCCGTACTTCTTGTAGATCCGCACCGCGATGGAGGTCGACACCTCGACGGTCTGGAGGAAGAGCATCACCTCCTTGATCGCCTTCTGCTCCTCCCACGCCGCGGCGATCCGCTCCGTCCGCTTGGGACCGAGGCCGGGGACCTCGACCAGGCGTTCCGGCGACTCCTCGATGATCTGGAGCGTGTCCAGTCCGAAGTGGCGGGTGATGCGGTCGGCGAAGACCGGGCCGATGCCCTTGACCAGGCCGGAGCCGAGGTAGCGGCGGATGCCCTGGACCGTGGCGGGGAGGACGGTGGTGTAGTTCTCGACGTGGAACTGCTTGCCGTACTGGGGGTGGGACCCCCAGCGGCCCTCCATCCGCAGCGACTCCCCGACCTGGGCCCCGAGCAACGCGCCGACGACGGTGAGCAGTTCTCCCGGGCCCGAGCCGCGGCCGGTGTCCACACGGGCGACGGTGTAGCCGTTCTCCTCGTTGGCGTACGTGACGCGTTCGAGCACGCCTTCGAGCACGGCGGGCTTGCGAGCGGGCGGAGTTGCCATGGTTCGACGTTACCGCCGCGGGGCGACAGCGCCGCCGGGCCTGTGGAGAACCCCCGCCCGCCGGGCGGCGGTCAGCTCTTGCGGGCGACGTCGCGCGCCCACAGGACGAGGGGGACCTGCAGCGGGAGCCTGCCGTAGGCGGCGGCCCTGAGCGGCGCGGGACGGTGGCTCCAGTCCTTGGCCATCTTCACGTTGGCGGGGAAGACGCCGACGAGGAAGGCGGTGGTGGCCAGCGCGGCCGCGCGCCGCGTGCGGGGTGCGGCCAGGCCGGCCGCCAGGACGAGTTCGGCCGCGCCGCTGGCGTAGGTCCAGGCGCGCGCGGAGCCGGGCAGGCCACGGGGGACGATGCCGTCGAAGATCCGCGGGCGGGCGAAGTGGGCGACGCCGGCGGTGGCGAGGAGGGCGGCGAGGGCGAGGGGCGAGCGGGACATCGGAACTCCTCGGGACGGGGGCGGCGCGGGACGGGGACGGCGCGATGCTACTCGGCGGTAGCCGCGTGCGCCGGTGATCGCCGCGCATCCGCCGCGCACCCGGCACCACTCACCGAAGATCACCACCGCTCACATGAGCGAGCTGCGTCACAAACCCCGCCGAGGTCTTGCCATCGAGCCGTGTAATCGATTCCAATCACCCGTGTAATCGTTTCCACAAGGAGGTGGAACCGCGGATGCCAGGCATCAAGGACGTCGCCGCGCGCGCCGGCGTCTCCGTCGCCACCGTGTCACGGGCGCTCAACCGGCACCCCTCGGTGAGCGAGGAGGCCCGCGCCCGGGTGCTGGCCGCGGTCGAGGAGCTGGGGTACCGCCCCAACGCCGTCGCCCGGTCGCTGCGCACCGACCAGACCCGCACCCTCGGGCTGGTCATCAGCGACGTCATGAACCCCTACTTCACCGAGCTAGCCAGGGCCGTCGAGGAGGAGGCGCGCGCCCTCGGCTACAGCGTGATCATCGGCAACGCCGACGAACGCCCCGAGCTCCAGGACCACCACATCCGCACCCTGTCGGACCGCCGCATCGACGGTCTGCTGGTCTCCCCCACCGACGGCGGCACCCCGCTGCTGCTGGACACCGCACGGGCCGGGACCCCGGTCGTCTTCGTGGACCGGTGGATCCCCGGCGCGGACGACGTGGACGTGCCCGTGGTCCGGTCCGACGGCCGGGACGCCGTGCGGGAACTGGTCGCCCACCTCCACCGCCTCGGGCACCGGCGGCTCGCCATCATCGCGGGCCCCGCGGCCACCACCACCGGCAGCGAGCGCGTCGAGGCGTTCCGCGAGGCGCTGGCCGCCCACGGGCTGGCCCTGCCCGACGACTACATCGGCCAGGGCGACTTCCAGGCGGAGAGCGGCCGGCGCGCCACCGAGCGGTTCCTGGACCTGCCCGAGCCCCCCGAGGCGGTGTTCGCCGCCGACAACCTGATGGCGCTCGGCGCCCTGGACGCCGTCCGCTCGCGCGGCCTGCGGGTGCCGGACGACATCGCGCTGGCGGCGTTCGACGACATCCCCTGGTTCGTGCACACCGACCCGCCGGTCACCGCGGTCGCCCAGCCGACCGGCGCGCTCGGCCGCGCGGCCGTGCGCGCCCTGGTCGACCGCATCGAGGGCCGGACCGCCCGGTCCGTCACCCTCCCCGCCCGGCTCGTCGTGCGCCGCTCGTGCGGCGAGGACGGCGAGACCCATCCCCAGAAGAGGAGCGACCCGTGAGCGACACGGACGAGTTGCTGCGCATCGAAGGAGTGCGCAAGGCCTTCCCCGGCGTGGTGGCGCTCGACGGCGTCGACTTCGACCTGCGGCGCGGCGAGGTGCACGTCCTGCTCGGCGAGAACGGCGCGGGCAAGAGCACCCTGATCAAGACGCTCTCGGGCGCCCACCGCCCGGACGAGGGCCGGATCCTGGTCGACGGCCGGGAGGTGACGATCGGCAGCGCGCAGGACGCGGAGAAGCTCGGCATCGCCACCATCTACCAGGAGTTCAACCTGGTCCCGGACCTGACCGTGGCCGAGAACATCTTCCTGGGCCGGCAGCCCCGCCGGTTCGGGATGATCGACCGCCGCCGCATGGAGGCCGAGGCCGCCGAGCTGCTGGGGCGGGTCGGGGTGCCGGTCCCGCCGCGCGCCCGGGTGCGCGAACTGGGCATCGCCCGCCTGCAGATGGTGGAGATCGCCAAGGCGCTCAGCCTGGACGCCCGGGTGCTGATCATGGACGAGCCGACCGCCGTGCTCACCTCGGAGGAGGTCGAGAAGCTCTTCTCGATCGTCCGCCGGCTCCGCGAGGACGGCGTGGGCGTCGTCTTCATCACCCACCACCTGGAGGAGATCGCCGCCCTCGGCGACCGCGTCACCGTCATCCGCGACGGCCGCAGCGTCGGCCAGGTCCCGGCCTCCGCCCCGGAGGACGAGCTCGTCCGCCTGATGGTGGGCCGCTCCATCGAGCAGCAGTACCCGCGCGAGCGCGCCGAGGCGGGCGAACCGCTGCTGCGGGTGGAGGGACTCACCCGGGACGGCGTCTTCCACGACGTCTCCTTCGAGGTCCGGGCCGGCGAGGTCGTCGGCATCGCCGGCCTGGTCGGGGCGGGCCGCACCGAGGTGGTGCGCGCCGTCTTCGGCGCCGACCCCTACGACGCGGGCACGGTGACGGTGGCCGGCGGGAAGCTGCGCCGGCACGACGTCAACGCCGCGCTGGACGCCGGGATCGGGCTGATCCCCGAGGACCGCAAGGGCCAGGGCCTGGTGCTCGACGCCTCCGTGGCGGAGAACCTCGGTCTGGTCACCCTCCGGTCGTCCACGAAGGCCGGGCTGGTGGACCGCAAGGGCCAGCGGCGGGCGGCCGGCCGGGTCGCCGAGCAGCTGGGCGTCCGGATGGCGGGCCTCGACCAGCAGGTGCGCACCCTGTCCGGCGGCAACCAGCAGAAGGTCGTCATCGGCAAGTGGCTGCTCGCCGACACCCGGGTGCTGATCCTCGACGAGCCGACCCGCGGCATCGACGTGGGCGCCAAGGTCGAGATCTACCAGCTGATCAACGAACTCACGGCCGCCGGAGCGGCGGTCCTGATGGTCTCCAGCGACCTGCCCGAGGTGCTCGGCATGAGCGACCGGGTGCTGGTGATGGCCCAGGGCCGGATCGCGGGCGAACTGCCCGCCGAGGAGGCGACCCAGGACGCGGTGATGGCCCTCGCCGTCTCCACGCAGTCCACGAACACCGCCGGCGACGAGGCCGGCGACGAGGAAGGGAAGGCCCCCCGTGGCCACTGACACGCTCAAGAGCACGCCGGGCGCGAGTGGCGCCGGCGGCCTGCGCCGCATTCTTCTCGACAACGGCGCGCTGACCGCGCTGATCGTCCTGGTCGTCGCCATGTCGGCGCTGTCCGGCGACTTCCTGACGGCGGACAACCTGCTGAACATCGGCGTCCAGGCGGCGGTCACCGCCATCCTGGCGTTCGGCGTCACCTTCGTCATCGTCTCGGCGGGCATCGACCTGTCGGTGGGCTCGGTGGCCGCGCTGTCGGCGACCGTGCTGGCGTGGATGGCGACCTCCGAGGGGGTGCCGGTCTGGATCGCCGTGATCCTCGCCGTGGTCACCGGCCTGGCCTGCGGCTTCGTCAACGGTGTGCTGATCTCCTACGGGAAGCTGCCGCCGTTCATCGCCACCCTGGCGATGCTGTCGATCGCCCGTGGTCTGTCGCTGGTGATCTCGCAGGGCAGCCCGATCCCCTTCCCCGAGTCGGTCTCGCACCTCGGTGACACCCTCGGCGGCTGGCTGCCGGTGCCGGTCCTGGTCATGGTCGTCCTCGGCCTGATCACGGCCCTGGTCCTGGGCCGCACCTACATCGGCCGCTCCATGTACGCCATCGGCGGCAACGAGGAGGCCGCGCGGCTGTCCGGCCTGAAGGTCAAGAAGCAGAAGCTGGCGATCTACGCCCTGTCCGGCCTGTTCGCCGCCGCGGCGGGCATCGTGCTGGCCTCCCGCCTGTCCTCCGCGCAGCCGCAGGCCGCGCAGGGCTACGAGCTGGACGCGATCGCCGCGGTCGTCATCGGCGGCGCCTCGCTGGCCGGCGGCGTCGGCAAGGCCTCCGGCACCCTGATCGGCGCGCTGATCCTCGCCGTGCTGCGCAACGGCCTCAACCTGCTCTCCGTCTCCGCCTTCTGGCAGCAGGTCGTCATCGGCGTGGTCATCGCGCTCGCCGTCCTGCTGGACACCGTCCGCCGCAAGGCCGGCGCGACCCCGGCGGCGGCCTCCCCCGCGGGCGGCGGCAACCGCGGCAGGCAGGCGGTGACCTACCTGCTGGCCGCCGTGGTCGCGGCGGCCGTGGTGGCCGCGATGTCCTTCCTGCACAACGGCTCCGACGCGGCGGCCCGGCAGAAGGTGGGCCTGTCGCTCTCCACCCTGAACAACCCGTTCTTCGTGCAGATCCGCCAGGGCGCCGAGCAGGAGGCGGAGAAGCTGGGCGTGGACCTGACCGTCACCGACGCGCAGAACGACGCCTCGCAGCAGGCCAACCAGCTGCAGAACTTCACCAGCTCCGGCCTGTCCACCATCGTCGTCAACCCGGTGGACTCCGACGCGGCGGGCCCCTCGGTGCGCTCCGCCAACAAGGCGGACATCCCGGTGGTGGCCGTGGACCGCGGCGTCAACAAGGCCGAGATCGACGCGCTGGTCGCGTCCGACAACGTCGAGGGCGGCCGGATGGCGGCCCGTGCGCTGGGCGAGAAGCTGGGCGGCGAGGGCACCATCGTGATCCTCCAGGGCCAGGCGGGCACCTCCGCCAGCCGTGAGCGCGGCCAGGGCTTCGCCGAGGGCCTGAAGGAGTTCCCGGGCATCGAGGTCGTCGCCAAGCAGCCCGCGGACTTCGACCGCACCAAGGGCCTGGACGTCATGACCAACCTGCTGCAGGCGCACCCCGGCATCGAGGGCGTGTTCGCCGAGAACGACGAGATGGCACTGGGCGCCGCCAAGGCGCTCGGTTCCAGGGCCGGCAAGGACGTGCAGGTCGTCGGCTTCGACGGCACCCCGGACGGGCTCAAGGCCGTCGAGGCGGGCACCCTCTACGCCTCCGTCGCCCAGCAGCCGACCGAGCTCGGGAGGATCGCGGTCCGCAACGCGCTGGACGCGGCCGAGGGCAAGGACCTCAAGGACCTGGTCAAGGTGCCGGTGAAGGTCGTCACCAAGGAGAACGTCGGCTCGTTCGGCGGCTGACGGTTGCCGACGACGGTGACGGTGACGAGGGAGACGAGGGAAGAAGGCATGTACGACTACGACCTGGTGGTCGTCGGGTCGGCCAACGCCGACCTGGTGATCGGTGTCGAGCGGCGGCCCGCCGCCGGGGAGACCGTGCTCGGTTCGGACCTCGCCGTCCACCCGGGCGGCAAGGGCGCCAACCAGGCGGTCGCCGCCGCCCGGCTGGGGGCGCGCACGGCGCTGGTGGCCCGGGTGGGCGACGACCCGCACGGGCGGCTGCTGCTGGACTCGCTGTCCTCGTCCGGCGTCGACACCGCCGCGGTGGCGGCCGGCGGGGCGCCCACGGGCGTCGCGCTGATCACCGTGGACCCGTCGGGCGACAACAGCATCGTGGTGTCGCCCGGCGCCAACGGGCGGCTGACGCCCGAGGACGCGCGAGCGGTGGCCGACCGGGTGCTGCGGCCGGCGCCGGTGGTCTCGGCGCAGCTGGAGATCCCGCTGGAGACGGTGACCGAGGTGGTGCGCCTGCTGGCGCCCGGGACGCGGTTCGTGCTGAACCCGTCGCCGCCCCGGGAGCTGCCGGCCGGGCTGCTGGCCGCCTGCGACCCGCTGATCGTCAACGAGCACGAGGCGCGGGTGATCGCCGGGGACGGCGCGCTGGGCGACGGTCCCGAGGAGTGGGCGCGGGCGCTGCTGGCGCTGGGGCCCCGCTCGGTGGTGGTCACCCTGGGCGCCCGGGGCGCGGTGACCGCCGAGGCGGGCGGGGACGTCACGCGGGTGCCGTCGGTGAGGGTGGACGCCGTGGACACCACGGGCGCGGGCGACGCGTTCACCGCGGCGCTGGCCTGGCGGCTGGGGCTCGGCGAGTCCCTGCCGGTGGCGGCCGCGTACGCGGCACGGGTCGGCGCGGTGGCGGTCACCCGGGAGGGCGCCCAGGCGTCCTACCCGACGGCCGAGGAGGTCGCGGCGCTGTGAAGCGGTCCGGAATCCTGAACCGCCACCTGGCCGGCGCCCTCGCCGAGCTGGGCCACACCGACCAGGTGCTGGTGTGCGACGCGGGCATGCCGATACCGGCGGGGCCGCGGGTGGTGGACCTGGCGTTCCGCGCCGGGGTGCCGTCCTTCGCCGAGGTGCTGGACGGGCTGCTGGAGGAGCTGGTCGTGGAGGGCGCCGTCGCGGCGCGCGAGGTGCGGGAGGCCAATCCGGCGGCCGCGGCGCTGCTGGCGGGGCTGCCCGGACTGCACCTCGTCCCCCACGAGGAGCTCAAGGTGCGCTCGCGGGACGCCCGGCTGGTGGTGCGCACCGGCGAGGCGGCGCCGTACGCCAATGTGCTGCTGCGGTGCGGGGTGTTCTTCTGACGCGCTCCCGCCCC
>NZ_LWCC02000005.1:3121791-3134475 GCF_001642695.1 Streptomyces chilikensis | reverse complement strand
GACCGGCGAGGTGGGGAGAGGGTTGTACGGTCCGCCAAGATTTTTTCCAGCTTCTCCCGGACCCCCGCCCAGTCGTCCGCGAGGACCGCGTGCACCGCCGTGTCCCGCAGCCGGCCCTCCTCCCCGGCGACCCGGGAGACGCCCCAGCCGCGCAGCACGCCCTCCGGGCGGGCCCTCACCCGCTCCATCGCCGCGCGCGACCGGGTGTTGCGGGCGTCGGTCATCAGGTCCACCCGGCTCACGCCCCAGCCCTCGAAGGCCTGCCGGAACAGCAGCAGCTTGGCCTCGGTGTTGATCCCGGTGCCCTGCGCCGAGCCGCCCAGCCAGGTCCACCCCACCTCGACGGCGTCCAGCCTCCCGGGCGAGCGCCAGGCGCGCGGCGTGCAGAAGGAGGTGCAGCCGACCGCGCGCCCGGTGGCCCGGGAGACCTGCGCGTAGGGAGCGACCGTCCCCTCCTCGGCGCGCCCGCACCGGGTGGCGATGTACGCGGGGACCTCGTCCGCCCGGGGCACCCAGGTGTAGGCGTAGGAGGACCGGTCCTCCTCCGCGGCGGCGGCCAGGTCAGCCGCGTGGCGCGGACGCAGCGGCTCCAGCCGCACCAGCGAGCCCTCCAGCGGCGGGGCGGTCAGCCGGAATCCCATCCAGGGCCTCCTTCGTCGTCGGGGCGTCCGCGGCGGAGTCTGCCCCACCGCCCGCTCCCGCGACGACCCGGTTTCCGCCCGGGCGGGCGAGGGAGGTCATGGCGACGCCCGTCACCAGCAGGGCCGCGGCGGCCCACCGCGGCGGGCTGACCGCCTCGTCCAGCAGCAGCCAGGCGGAGGCCATGCCGAAGACGGGGACCAGCAGCGAGAACGGGGCGACCGTGGACGCCGGGTGGCGCCGGATCAGCCAGCCCCAGGCGCCGAAGCCGAACACGGTGCTGACCCAGGCGATGAAGAGGAGCACTCCCACGCCCTGCCAGTCCAGGCCGCGCAGGGCCGCCAGATCCCGGTCGGCGCCCTCGGTGAGCAGCGAGAGGGCCAGCAGCGGCAGCACCGGCACGGTGCTCACCCAGACCATGAAGTTGAGCGCGTCCGGCGGCGACGCCTTGCGGGTGAGGACGTTGGAGACGCCCCAGCAGGCCCCGCCGAGGACCACCAGGGCGAAGGCGTGCAGCGGTCCGCCGGTCCCCTCGTCCACGGCCGCCACCACGATGCCGGCCGCCGCGACCGCCATGCCCGCCACCCGCGGTCCGGTCAGGCGCTCGCCCAGCACCGCGCAGGCGATCAGGGCGGTGAAGACGGCCTGGACCTGCAGGACCAGCGAGGTCAGTCCGGCGGGCATGCCCTGGTCCATGCCGACGAAGACCAGGCCGAACTTGGCCACGCCCAGCGCGAGTCCGACGCCCACGATCCACTTCCACGCCACCTTCGGCCGGCCCACCAGGAACACGGCCGGCAGCGCGGCGAGGAGGAACCGCAGCGCGGACAGGAGCAGGGGCGGGAAGTGGCCGAGGCCGATCTCGATCACCACGAAGTTGACGCCCCAGGTCGCCGCGACGCACACGGCCAGCAGGAGGTGAGTAGGTCGCATGACCCGAGGATCCGCTGCCGCCACCGTGCAGCACCAGCGATGATTGCTGCACCGGCGGATGTAGCGATGCTGAACGGTCGCCGCCGGACGACTCCCCGGGAGGGCCGGACATGCTCGATCTGCAACGACTGCGCGCCCTGCACGCGGTCGCCGTGCACGGCACCGTCAACGCGGCGGCGGCCTCGCTGGGTTACACCCCCTCGGCCGTCTCCCAGCAGATCGCCAAGCTGGAGCGGGAGACCCGCACGGTCCTGCTGGAACGGCACGGCCGCGGGGTGCGGCTGACCGAGGACGCCCGCAGGCTCGCCGGGACGGCGCGCGAGCTGCTGGGGCTGGTGGAGCGCGCGGAGGCGGAACTGGAGGAGCGGCGCGGGGAGCCCTCGGGACGGCTGACGGTCGCCGCCTTCCCCTCGGCGGCGCGCGGGCTGATGCCGGGCGTGCTGGCCGAGCTGGCGTCCCGGCACGCGGCGCTGGACGTGCGGCTCGGCGAGGTCGACCCGCACCTGTCGGTGGGGATGGTGGCCAAGGGCGCCGTCGACATGGCGGTGACCCACGACTGGGACGTCGCCCCGATGACCTTGCCGCCCGGTCTGGCCCGGCAGCGGATCGGGGAGGACCTGAGCGACCTGATGGTGCCCCGGGGCCACCGGCTGGCCGGCCGCGCCCGGGTGCGGCGGGAGGAGCTGGCGGGGGAGCCGTGGGTCTGCCAGCCGCCGGGGCGGGTCTGCCACGACTGGCTGGTGCGGACCATGCGGGCGGCCGGGCACGAGCCGCGGGTGGTGCACACCGCCGACGAGAATCCCACCCTGGTCGCCCTGGTGGCGGCCGGGCTGGGGGTGGCGGTGATCCCCCGGCTGGGCCGCGGCCCGCTGCCCGAGGGCGTGGTGACGGTGCCGATGGAGCCGGTGCCGGTACGCCGGCTGTACGCGGTGTGGCGGGAGGAGGCGGCCCGGCGTCCGGCCGTGACGGAGGCCGTCCGGACCCTGCGGGCGCGGTGGGGGGCCGTCGTGGGGGAACCGTGAGGCGGGGCGCCGCGTCCAAGGGCCGTACTGCCGGACGAGTCACCGCGGAGCGGTCGACCGGCCACCTGTGGGGGCCGGTTCCCCCTTTCCCCTCCGCCCGCGGCCGGCAGCCCGGCCGTCACCGGCGCCACCCCCTCCAGGGCGCCGGTGACGGCCCACCGGGCCTCCCCCGCGCCCGGGGGCGCCCCCGGGCGCGCCCCCGGCATCCGTCGAACACCCGCCGGGCCCCGGCCGGACCGTTCCCCGGCGGGCCCGCGCGGCGCCGCCACAACCCTTGACCGAAAGAAACTTCCCCGATATTCGTGACCTCTCGGCAGTTTCCTTCACCAAGGAAGGGGCGCACGTGCGCTACTCCAGCACGGGGCTTTCGGACAGCACCGCCTCGGGAAACACCGCTCGGCCCTCCAGACGTACCGTTCTCGCCGCCACCGCCGGTGTCACCGCGGCGCTGGCGGCCGGCTCCCCCGCCCTCGCCGCGGACGGCCCCGCGCCGGTGGACGACGAGCACCTGCGGTCGCTCGTCTCCAGGATGACGCTGGAGGAGAAGGTCGGCCAGCTCTTCGTGATGCGGGTCTACGGCCACTCGGCGACCGCCCCGGACCAGGCGGACATCGACGCCAACCTCAAGGAGATCGGCGTCCGCACCGCCGCCGAACTGATCGAGAAGTACCGCCTGGGCGGCATCATCTACTTCGCCTGGGCGCACAACACGCGCGATCCCCACCAGATCGCCGACCTGTCCAACGGCATCCAGAAGGCCTCCCTCGGCCTTCCGCGCGGGCTGCCGGTGCTGATCGCCACCGACCAGGAGCACGGCATCGTGGCCCGGGTCGGGAAGCCGGCCACCCTGCTGCCCGGCGCCATGGCGCTGGGGGCGAGCGGTTCCAAGGCCGACGCCAAGGCGCTGGGGCGGGTCGCGGGCAAGGAACTGGCGGCGCTGGGCATCCGGCAGAACTACTCCACCGTCTGCGACGTGAACGTCAACCCGGCCAACCCGGTGATCGGCGTGCGCTCGCTGGGCGCCGATCCGCGGGCCGCGGCCAGGCTGGCCGCCGCCGAGGTGGTCGGTTACCAGAACTCCGGGGTGGCGGCCACCGCCAAGCACTTCCCCGGCCACGGCGACACCGCCGTCGACAGCCACTACGGCTTCCCGATCATCACCCACAGCCGTGAGCAGTGGGAGGAGCTGGACGCCCCGCCGTTCAGGGCGGCGATCCGGGCCGGGATCGACTCGATCATGACGGCCCACCTCATGGTGCCCGCCCTGGACCCGTCGGGCGATCCGGCCACCCTGTCCCGGCCGATCCTCACCGGCATCCTCCGCGGGGAGCTCGGTTACGACGGCGTGGTGGTCACCGACTCCCTCGGCATGCAGGGCGTGCGGACCAAGTACGGCGACGCGCGGGTGGCGGTGATGGCGGTCCAGGCCGGCGTCGACCAGCTCCTCAACCCGCCGGACATCGACGTCTCGTGGAACGCGGTGCTCGACGCCGTCCGCACCGGCGAGCTGACCGAGGCGCGGCTGGAGGAATCGATCCTGCGGATCCTCCGCCTGAAGGCGAAGCTCGGCCTCTTCACCGACCCCTACGTCACCCACGAGGGCGTCGACGAGGCGGTGGGCACGAGGGCGCACCACAAGGCCGCCGACCGGATCGCCGACAACACCACCACGCTGCTGGTCAACGAGGGCGGCCTGCTCCCGCTGAACCGGCTGAGCCACCGCAGGGTGCTGGTGGTCGGCCCCGACCCGGCCTCCCCCTCGCTCTCCGACGGCCCCACCACCAAGGTGATCGCCGCCGCGCTGGCCGAGTCCGGGTTCACCACCACCGCCCGCACCACCGGTACCGCGCCCACCGCCACCGCCGTCGCGGGGGCGGTCACGGCGGCCGCCGACGCGGACGCGGTGGTCGTCGCCACCTACAACGTGACGGCGAGCAGCAGCCAGAAGACGCTGGTGCAGCGCCTGCTGGAGACGGGGAAGCCGGTGGTCGTGCTGGCGGTGCGCAACCCGTACGACGTGGCGCACCTGCCCGGGGCGCGGGCGGTGGTGGCCTCGTACTCGTGGACCGACACGGAGGTGCGGGCGGCGGCCCGGGTCATCGCCGGGAAGGTCTCGCCGACCGGCCGGCTGCCGGTGCCGGTGCAGCGGGCCGACGCACCGGCGGAGGTGCTCTTCCCGATCGGGCACGGCCTGACGTACTGACCGTCCCGGGGCACCCGCACGAGGTGACGGCCCGGCGTACCGGCCCGGCCGTCATCGGCCGCACGCGGCCTGCGCCCGCCGTCGCCGGGGGCCGCGCGAGTTCCGAGGACGCGACGGCCGCGCCGTGCGGGGCCCTCCCCGCACGGCGCGGCCGGTGGCGCTCTCCCCGTCAGGTCACGGGCGCAGGGTGGGCTCCCGCTCGACGTCCCGCTTGTCCAGCTTGGCGTCGAACTTCGCCAGCGGCTTGGCCTTCGAGGGGTCCGCCTCGACGGCGGCGGACGCGACCCCGGCCCACGTGAGGATGCGGGCCGTGGCGAGCGCCTTCTCCCCGGGCACCAGACCGGCCACGTTGGCGCCGTGGTTCATCCCCGGCGCGGTCAGCACGTAGGAGTCCTTCGCGCCCTTGCCCAGGTGGAACGGCTCGGCGCCCCACGGGTCGTTCTCGCCGTAGACGAAGAGCATCTGACGGGCGTTCCGGCGCACCCAGTTGTCCACGTCGCGCATCGCCGACGGCTGGAACCGCATCGGGATGGAGCGCGGCACGAAGTTCCGCGGCGGCTGGTAGCCGTAGCGGATCAGCCCGTCCTCGATGTGCGGGAAGGTGATGGTGGGCGCGCCCAGCTGGGTGCCGGCCTGGTAGTAGTACGGCGTGTACCCGGACAGGCCCTGGTCCGTGTAGGAGGAGAACCCGGCGATCGTGTCGACCGAGTTCCAGATCTCCTCGTCCGTGGCGTTCGCCGCGTCCGCGGGGATCGACTCGCAGTCGGCGAGGGTGCTGTACTGCCAGAAGCCCCACACGTAGTCGAGCACCACGGCCTCGTAGGCGTGGTCCATGGAGCCGATGGTCCCGAAGGTCCAGCCGTTCTCGGCCGCCGCGGCGGCGTAGCGCTCCATCAGCGCGTCACGGCGGACCAGGGCCTCGCGCTGCACGCCGTTGAGGCGGTCGCGGCACTCCTTGGTGCCGACGGTGGCGAAGAAGTCGTCGTAGGCCGAGTCCTCCTTGTTCACCACGTCGTTGGGGGCGACGTAGGCGACCACGCCGTCCATGTCGCGCGGGTAGAACCGCTCGTAGTAGGTGGCGGTCATGCCGCCCTTCGAACCGCCGGTGGACAGCCAGTTCTCGCCGTAGAGCGGCTTGAGGGCCTGGTAGATGCGGTGCTGGTCGCTGGCGGCCTGCCAGATGTCCAGGTCCGACCAGTCGGCCGGGTCCGGCCGGGACGGCGTGAAGAACCGGTACTCCATGGAGACCTGGTTGCCGTCGATGATCTGGGTGGGCTCGCGGCGGCTCGGGTTGGTGGAGACGCCGTAACCACTGGTGTGGAAGACCGTCGGGCGGGAGACGTCCTTGTGCAGCACCGTGATGCGCTGCTGGAACGTTCCCCGGGACGGGTCGCGGTGGTCCACCGGCTGGGTGTAGTTGAGCACGAAGAAGCGGTAGCCGGTGTACGGCTTCTCCTGGATCAGGCTCATCCCGGGTATCGCGAGAAGCCGGTCCAGTACGTCCGCCTCGGCCGCCGCGACCCGGGCGGTCGCCGTGGTGGTGTCGACGGCTCCGGACTGGACGGCGGTGGCCGTCCCCGCCGTGCCCAGCGTGCCCATCAGCACACCGAGTGCCATCGCTCCTCTGAGCGCCTTGCGCATGCACCCTCCCCTGGAGACATAGGTGGCCCGAACCTACCCGTGCCACCCGCGCACCACCAGGGCCGTACACCGCACTTCCCCGCCACCCGCCCCTCCCTGACACCCCCTCACCGGTGAGCGGCCGGGCCGCCCGCGGGTGCCCGCCGCCGCAGGGCGCGGCTCGCGGACGAAGCGGACCGGGCCGGGCCGGGCCGCGGGGGCCCGCCGCTCCGGCGGCAGGGGGGGCCCGCCGCTCCGGCGGCAGGGGCGCCCGCCCCGCACGCGGCGTGCGGGGGGACCCGGCCGTCCGCACGCCGCGTGGAGAGGGCGCCGCCCGGCGCGGGCGGGGTCAGCGGCGGTCGGCGGCGGGTTCGGGGGTGCCGATGAAGGTCTGCCAGAGGGTGGTGTAGCGGCCGCCGCGGGCGAGGAGGTCGTCGTGGGTGCCGTCCTCGGCGACGCGGCCGTGGTCCATGACGATCACCCGGTCCGCCCGCGCCGCGGTCGTCAGCCGGTGCGCGACGACCAGCGTGGTCCGCCGTCCGGCCAGCTTCTCGGTGGCCGCGTTGACCGCCGCCTCCGTGGCGAGGTCGAGCGCCGCCGTGGCCTCGTCGAGCAGCAGCACGTCCGGGTCGACCAGTTCCGCCCGCGCGAGCGCGATCAGCTGCCGCTGTCCCGCGGACAGGTTCCGTCCCCGCTCGGCGACCTCGTGCAGGTAGCCGCCCTCCAGCGTGGCGATCATCTCGTGCGCGCCGACCGCCCGCGCGGCCGCCTCGACCTCGGCGTCGGTGGCGTCCGGCCGCCCGTAGGCGATGGCGTCCCGCACCGTGCCGGGGAAGAGGTACGCCTCCTGCGGCACGACGCCCAGCCGCCGCCGGTACCCCGTGAGGTCCAGCTCCCGCAGGTCGTGGCCGTCGACGGTGACCCGCCCGGAGGTCGGGTCGTAGTACCGGGCGACCAGTTTCACCAGCGTGGACTTGCCGGCGCCGGTCTCGCCCACGAACGCCACCGTCTGCCCCGCGGGGATGCGCAGGCCGATCCCGGTCAGGGCGTTCCCGCCGTCGCCCTCGCCGTCGCCGCCGTACGCGAAGTGGACGTCGTCGAAGACGATCTCGCCCCGCAGCTCCCGCACCGGCACCGGCTTCTCCGCCTCCTCGGTGGAGGTCGGCTCGCGCAGCAGTTCCTGGACGCGTCCCAGCGAGACCGCGGCCTGCTGGTAGCCGTCGAAGACCTGGGAGAGCTGCTGGACCGGGGCGAAGAACAGGTCGATGTAGAGCAGGTAGGCGACCAGCGCGCCCGCCGTCAGCGTGCCCGCGGCGATTCGCCCGGCGCCCACCCACAGCACCGCCGCCGAGGCGACCGTGGCGAGGAACTGCACGAAGGGGAAGTACACCGAGATCAGCCACTGTCCGCGGATCCGCGCCCGCCGGTACAGGTCGCTACGGGCGGTGAACCGCTCGCCGCCGGAGCGCTCCCGGCCGAACGCCTGGAGGATGCGCAGCCCGGCGACCGATTCCTGGAGGTCGGCGTTGACCGTGGAGACCCGCTCGCGGGCCAGCTCGTACGCCTTCACACTGGCGCGGCGGAAGAAGTAGGTGGAGACGACCAGCGGCGGCAGCGTCGCGAAGACGACCAGCGCCAGTTCGACGTCGATCACCAGCAGGGCGCCCATGATGCCGAAGAAGGTGACCACCGAGACGAACGCGGTGACCAGGCCGGTCTGCAGGAAGGTCGCCAGCGCGTCGACGTCCGTCGTCATCCGGGTCATGATGCGGCCGGTGAGCTCGCGCTCGTAGTAGTCCAGGCCGAGCCGCTGGAGCTGGGAGAAGATCTTGAGCCGGAGCGCGTAGAGGACCCGCTCGCCGGTGCGGCCGGTCATCCGCATCTCGCCGACCTGCGCCGCCCACTGGGCGAGCACCACGGCGAGCGCGATCAGCGACGCCGCCCAGACGCCGCCGAGCGCGGCCCGCTGGACGCCGTCGTCGATGCCGTTGCGGATCAGCACGGGGAGCAGCAGGCCGGTGCCGGCGTCGATCGCGACCAGCAGCAGGCTGACGGCCAGCGGGGCGCCGAAGCCGCGCAGCAGGCGGCGGAGGTTGTACTCCTCCTCCGGCCGGACGGCGCGCTCCTCGTCCACGTCGGGGGTGTCGGTGGCCGGGGGCAGGGCGTCCACCTTGGCCAGCAGGTCCGGCGTGGCGGGCATGCCCTCCAGTGCGGCGTCGCGGGGCTCGCGGTCGCCGGTCCACAGGCGGGGGGTGACGCCGCGCTCGGCGTCGAACTCGGCGTCCAGTTCGTCGCGGACGGTGGTGTCCTCGTCCGCCTCCTCCGCGGCCGTCCGGACGTGGCCCGGGGAGACGCCGCCGAGCTCGTCGGGGTCGGTGAGCAGGCCGCGGTAGAGGGCGCAGCGTTCGGTGAGCTCGTCGTGGGTGCCGACGTCGACGAGGCGGCCGGCGTCGAGGACGGCGATCCGGTCGGCGAGGTTGAGGGTGGAGCGGCGGTGGGCGATCAGCAGGGTCGTCCGGCCCTCCATGACGTGGCGCAGCGCCTCGTGGATCTCGTGCTCGACGCGGGCGTCGACGGCGGAGGTGGCGTCGTCGAGGACCAGCAGGCGCGGGTCGGTGAGGATGGCGCGGGCGAGCGCGACGCGCTGGCGCTGGCCGCCGGAGAGGGTGAGGCCGTGCTCGCCGACCTTGGTGGCGTAGCCGTCGGGGAGCGCGGTGATGAAGTCGTGGGCCTGGGCGGCGCGCGCGGCCCGTTCGATCTCCTCGTCCGTCGCCCCGGGGCGGCCGTAGGCGATGTTGTCGCGGACCGACTCGGAGAAGAGGAAGGAGTCCTCGGGGACCAGCCCGATCGCCGCGCGCAGCGACTCGAGGGTCAGCTCGCGCACGTCGTGGCCGCCGATCCGGACCCGGCCGCCGGTGACGTCGTAGAAGCGGGGCAGCAGCAGCGAGACCGTGGACTTGCCGGAGCCGGAGGTGCCGACCACGGCGAGGGTCTCGCCCGGCCGGATGGTGAACGACAGCCCGTCCAGGACGGGGCGGGTGTCGTGGTAGGCGAAGGAGACGTCCTCGAACTCGACGGTGGCGGGCGCGTCGGCGGGCAGCGCGGTGGCGCCGTCCTCGAAGGACGGCTCGGTGTCGATCAGTTCCAGCACGCGCTCGGTGCCGGCCCGGGCCTGCTGGCCGACGGTGAGCACCATGGCGAGCATGCGGACCGGGGAGACCAGCTGGGCCAGGTAGGCGGAGAAGGCGACGAAGGTGCCGAGGGTGATGTGGCCCTCCACCGCGAGCCAGCCGCCGGCGGCCAGCATGGCGACCTGCCCGAGCGCGGGCACGGCCTGGAGGGCGGGGGTGTACGTGGCGTTGAGCTTGATGGTGCGCAGCCGCCCGGCGAAGAGGCGGCGGCCGACGGTGCGGAGCTTGCCGGTCTCCTGGTCCTCCTGGCCGAAGCCCTTGACCACGCGGACGCCGGTGACGGCCCCGTCGACCACGCCGGCCACCGCGGCGGCCTGGGCCTGGGCGTACCAGGTGGCCGGGTGCAGCCTGGCGCGGCTGCGGCGGGCGATCCACCACAGGGCGGGGGCGACCGCGACCGCGACGGCGGTCAGCGGGAGGGAGAGGGCGGCCATCACGCCCAGGGAGATCAGGAAGAGCAGGATGTTGCCGATCGTCATGGGCAGCATGAAGAGCAGGCCCTGGATCAGCTGGAGGTCGCTGGTCGCCCGCCCGACCACCTGGCCGGTGGACAGTTCGTCCTGGCGGCGGCCGTCGAGGCGGGTGATGGTGCGGTACATGTCGGTGCGCAGGTCGTGCTGCACGTCCAGGGCGAGGCGTCCGCCGTAGTAACGGCGGATGTACGTCATCACGTAGACGACGAACGCGGCGGCGACGAGCAGGCCCGCCCAGGTGGCCATCTCCCGGGTGCGGTCGCCGATCACGTCGTCGATGATCACCTTGGTGATCAGCGGGATCAGCGCCATGACCGCCATGCCGGCCAGTGAGGAACCCAGGGCGAGTACCACGTCCTTGGGGTGCCGCCAGGCGTACGCCCCCAGCCGGCGCGCCCAGCCGGGCCCGCCGTTCTCCTGTTGCCGCTCCGTCACTCGGGGTGCCCTCCGCCGGTCCTGATCTTCCTCCAGGCACCAACCACCGCCGGAGCGGATTTCATCCCTCCGCAACAATCGGCCGTGTCCGCCCGCGTCGGCGGCGTGACCGGGCGGCCGCACCGCCCGGCCGGAGGCGTCCGGCCGGAGGCGTCCGCCGCGCGGGGAGGAGCGGTTCGCGGAGGGCCCGGACGGGCCGGCGCCCTGACGGGTGGAGGCGGCGGCACAGGTTTCGGACGTGGGTTCGAGACCTGTGGACAATCACCAGGACGCCGGGGGCGGGGTCCATCAGAATGGGTGACATGCCGATACCAGGGACCCCCACACCCAGTCGTGACGAGCTGATCGAGCACCTCGTGCGCACCCGCATCGCGGGGGACGTCGCCACTCCGCGTGAGAACAACCTGTCCCACTACCGCGCCCTCGCCAACGGGGACCGCTACTACTGGTTCGGTCTGGAGTTCGGCGACCGCTGGGCCGACGAGCAGGACGTGCTGGCCGTGATGGCGGAGCGGGTGGGGGTGGACGACGACCCGGCGCACCGGGCCGGGCAGGACACCATCGACCCGGAGCTGACCGTCGCCGGGCTGGAGCGGATGGCGGCCCGGCTGCGGAAGGCGGCGGAGGACGGGCAGCGGGTGCTGCTGGCCACCGGGCACCCTGGGGGGCTGCTGGACGTCCACCGGGCCACGGCGGCGGCCCTGCGCGCGGCGGGCTGCGAGATCGTGGTGGTCCCGGAGGACCTGGGCACCGTGGAGGGCCGGGTGGTCCAGTTCGCCGACGTGGCGGTGGTGGAGCGCGGCGCCAGCCTCTGGCACACCCACTCGGGCGACCCGATGCGGGCGATCCTCTTCGCGCTGGCCGAGGACGGCCGCCCGCTGCCCGACCTGGTGGTCGCCGACCACGGCTGGGCGGGGGCGGCGGCCCAGCACGGCGTGGACGCGGTGGGCTACGCGGACTGCAACGACCCCGCGCTGTTCGTGGCCGAGGCGGAGGGCACGCTCCAGGTGGCCGTGCCGCTCGACGACCATGTCCACAGCCCCCGGTACTACGACCCGATGACCGCCTACCTGTTGAGCGAGGCGGGCCTCTACGAGGGCTGACCCGGGCTTCCTCCGCGCGCGGGCGTCGGGTCCAGGTACACCCGGCTGATCACCGGGAACGCCTCCCGCAGCCGCCGTTCGGCCGTCTCGCAGGCCCACTCGACCTCGGCGGCGGTGGAGACGTCCCGGAAGTCGACCTTGGCGGCGACCAGCGCCTCCCGCGGCCCCTGGAGCAGCGTGGTGAGTTCCAGGACCTCCTCGATGTGCGGCACCGCCCGCAGCTCGGCGCGGATGCCGTCCCGGACGGCGGCCGGCAGCGGGCGGCCCACCAGCAGCTCGGCGTTGGAACGCCCCAGCACCCAGGCGACGTACAGCAGCAGCACGCCGATCAGCAGCGAGGCCACGCCGTCCCACACCCCGGACCCGGTGAGCTGCCCGCCCAGCAGGCCGAGCGCCGCCAGCGTCAGTCCGACGAGGGCGGCGGTGTCCTCCATGACCACGGCCTTGACCGCGGTGTCCGGGGTGCGGCGCAGGTACCGCCCGAAGGTCGCCCCGTACCGCCGCGCCTCGGCCCGGGTCTGCCGCAGGCCGGTGCGCAGCGAGATCCCCTCCAGCACGAACGCGACCGCCAGCACGATGTAGGAGATCAGCGGATCTCCCAGGTCCTCGCCCTTCACCAGGGTGTGGACGCCGTCGTAGAGGGAGAACACGGCCCCGCCGACGAAGGTGGCGACGGCGGCCAGCAGCGCCCAGATGTAGCGCTCCGGCCCGTGGCCCAGGGGGTGGGCCTCGTCGGCCGGCTTCTCGCTGCGCCGCAGCGCGGTGAGCAGCAGCAGTTCGGTGACGGTGTCGGCCACCGAGTGGGCGGCCTCGGAGAGCATCGCGCTCGATCCGCTGATCGCCCCGGCCACCGCCTTGGCGAGGGCGATGCCCAGGTTGGCCGCGGCGGCGACGATCACCGTGACGGTGCTCTCCCCGCCGCCGGGGGACGCCTCGGCGGTGGTGCCCGGAAGGTTCGCCATGCGCCGATTCTCGCCCGCGGACCGCGGGCGCGCTTCCGCGCGGGCGGTCGCGGGGTGACGCGGGACGGCCGCGGTGAGGCGCGCGGGGCGGCCGCGGCCGGCG
>NZ_LWCC02000005.1:3117012-3121691 GCF_001642695.1 Streptomyces chilikensis | reverse complement strand
GCGGGATCTTCCGTCCGTCGGACGGCACGGCCGCCGCACCGACGGCCTCCGGCACCAGCGACCGTCCCGGCGCGAAGGACCGCATCGGACCCCGGACCGGCAGGTTCAGGGTGGTGGCGGCCAGGTCGATCCGGTACGCCGAGGCGGCGCCGTCGACCCGGACCGTGCCGCCGTCGTAGCTGGTGACGACCAGCCCGAGCTGGTGGCCCTCCGGGACCAGGACGTCGTTGGTCTGCAGCTCCACGGTCAGGGCGTGCTTCCCGCCGCCGGCCAGGCGGGCCCAGCCGCGGCCGAGCACCTGCAGGTCGGACTGCTCGATCCGCCGCTCGACGTCGCGGTAGCAGGCGTCGTCCACGGCGGAGGAGGCTCCCCAGCAGGACTCCGTGGTCACGGTGCGGGCGCCGTCGCCCGAGGCGGAGACCCGCCGGGCCGGTCCGTAGTCCACCAGTGCGACCGCCATCTGCCCGGTGGGCGCGTCCGTGGTGACCTTCGTGGTCAGCGAGGCGGGGCCGGACAGGCGCAGGTCGTCCGTCAGCCGGCCGGTGGTGAACAGGAGGCGGGAGTCCGTCGCGCCGGACCCCAGCATCTGCGCGAGCCGGCCGTTCGGGTCGTTGGTCCAGGCGGCCTCCCCCTTCTTCCCCCGCGCCCCCGGCGCGAGCGTGCCGTCCGTCCCCGGCCGCAGCTTGGCGACGCGGTCGGTCACCGGCCAGGTCTCGGAGCGGACGACCTGGCCCGGGGCGATCTCGGCACGCACCGCCGGCTCCTCGGTGATGCCGTTGTCGACGCCGTACAGCTCGTGGTCGAACCAGCGGTGCAGGGTCCCGACCCACTCGGCCCGGTCGGAGTCGAAGGGGTCCACGTGGCCCAGCCGGGTCAGGAACATCTTGCGCTCGACCCCGTGCTCGCCCAGCGCCTCCCACCAGCGGGAGAAGTTCTGGGTGTCCACGTTGGTGTCCTGGAGGCCGTGCATGATCAGCGCGGAGGCCCGGACCTTGGAGGCGTCGCCCAGGGTGCCCTCGCGGTAGTCGCGCTCGTCCCAGAAGGCGGTGTGCTCACCGGTCTCGTCGGCCGCGTCGACCCTCATCCGCTCGAGCTGCGCGGAGCAGTCGACGTCCTGCTGACGGCCGCCGGCCACGTAGGCCGACAGGTAGGACGGGTAGCCGTAGGAGAAGGGCAGTCCCTGCCAGCGGTCGTAGTCGTACCAGGAGCTGATCGCGCCGATCGGCACGATCGTCTCCAGTCCCTCGGTGCCGAGGGCGGCGACGCCGTTGGCGAGCGTGCCGTCGTAGGACTTGCCGATCATGCCGGTGGCGCCGGTGGTCCAGTCGGCGTCCGCCGGGGCGCCGTCGGCGAAGGACGCCGTGGCGTTGCCGTTCAGCCAGTCGACGGCGGCCTTGACGGACAGGACGTCCGAGCGCCCGCCCTGGTCGACGCAGCCGGTGGAGCGGCCGGTGCCGGCCATGTCCACCTGGACCACGGCGTAGCCGCGCGGCACGAACCAGTTGTCGTACCAGAGCGGGAACGACTCGATGGTGCCGTTCGCGTCGTAGGTCTTCTTCTCGCTCTCGTTGCCGCGGCCGCAGCAGGAATAGTAGGGACTGGCGTCCATGATCACCGGCACCCGCTCGACGCCGTCGAGCTCGGCGGGGCGTATGACGTCCACGGCGATGCGCTCGCCCTCGCCGTCGCCGTCGAGGTCGCCGGTCTCGACCCAGACCGATTCCTTGATCGCGGCCTCGTAGTCGTACACCGCGGCGGTCCTGCCGTCCGCGCCCAGCCGGGCTCCGGTGCCGGCGAGCGGGACGGTCCCCCCGGCCGCGGCGGCGTCCGGCGCCGCGGCCGCCGAAGGGGCGGCCACCAGTGCGCCGAGCAGGGCGGCCGCCGCGGTGACCGCTCCGGCGGCGACACGCAGGCGGTGTCCGTGCCCCGGTCTCGTGTTCCGGGTCGTGCGCGCTGCGGGCAGATCCATGCGGTCGGCTCCTTCTCGCGGGGACGGGCGCACACCGTCTGAGCGCGCGTCATGTCCGGTTCGGATCAACGTCGTTACCTGTGCGTCAATACCGGCCGTGGACGGAACACGTCAATGGGACGGACGAAGGCCCCGCCACCGGCCTTGCGGCGGTGACGGGGCCCGGGGCGACCGTGCGGGGGCTCCCGGGGGCGTCAGCGGGGGACCCGCACCACGCCTTCCTGGATGACGGAGATGGCGAGGCGGCCGTCCCGCGTGTAGATGCGCGCCTGCCCGAGCCCGCGCCCGCCGGAGGCGGACGGCGACTCCTGGTCGTAGAGCAGCCACTCGTCGGCCCGGAACGGGCGGTGGAACCACATGGCGTGGTCCAGCGAGGCGCCGACCACGTCACCGGTCGCCCAGCCGCCGCGTCCGTGCGCGAGGAGCACGGAGTCGAGCAGGGTCATGTCGGAGACGTAGGTGGCGAGGCAGACGTGCATCAGCGGGTCGTCGAGCGACCCGTCGAGCTTGCCGGCGGTGCGGAACCAGACCTGGGAGCGGGGCTCCCGGGGCTCGCCGACGCTGCCCCACGGCGGAGGGTTGACGTACCGCAGGTCCACGGCGGCGCGCGCGGCCACCATCCGGCCGAGCATCTCCGGCGAGGCGTAGGCGTCCGCGTGGCGCGGCATCATCTCCTCGAACGTCGGCAGCGTCTCCGGGTCCGGGACCTCGGGCATCGCCGACTGGTGGTCCAGCCCCTCCTCGTGCGCCTGGAACGAGGCCGAGAGGTGGAAGATCGGCCGGCCGTGCTGGACGGCGACCACCCGGCGGGTGGTGAAGGAGCGGCCGTCGCGGATGCGGTCGACCTCGTAGACGATGGGGGCGCCCGGGTCCCCGGCGACCAGGAAGTACGCGTGCAGCGAGTGTGCGAACCGGTCGGCGGGGACGGTGCGTCCCGCGGCGATCAGCGCCTGGGCCGCCACCTGTCCCCCGAAGACCCGGGGGACGACGGCGAACCTGGACCGACCGCGGAAGATGTCGCGCTCGATCTGCTCGAGGTCGAGCAGATCGAGCAGCGACTGCAGTGCCTGACTCATGTCGTCAGTGGTACCGGACGGACTTTTCGCGGACCTTACAGACCCATGTCCTTGGCGATGATCGTCTTCATGATCTCGCTGGTGCCGCCGTAGATGCGGTTCACCCGGTTGTCCGCGTACAGGCGGGCGATCGGGTACTCGTTCATGTAGCCGTAGCCGCCGTGCAGCTGGAGGCAGCGGTCGATCACGCGGTGCGCGACCTCGGTGCAGAACAGCTTGGCGGAGGCGGCCTCGGCGGCGGTCAGCTCGCCGGCGTCCAGGGCCTCCAGGGCGCGGTCGGCGACGGCCTCGGCCGCGTCCACCTCGGCCTTGCAGGCGGCCAGCTCGAACTTGGTGTTCTGGAAGGCGGCGACCGGCTGGCCGAAGACCGTGCGGTCCTGGGTGTACTTCTTGGCGAACTCCACCGCGGCCTTGGCCTGGGCGTAGGCGCCGAAGGCGATGCCCCAGCGCTCGGAGGCCAGGTTCTTGCCGAGGTAGGAGAAGCCCTTGTTCTCCTCGCCCATCAGGTCCTCGACCGGCACCTTGACGTCGACGAACGCCAGCTCGGCGGTGTCGGAGGTGCGCAGGCCCAGCTTGTCCAGCTTGCGGCCGATCGAGTAGCCCTCGGACTTGGTGTCGACGGCGAAGAGGGAGATGCCGTGACGGCGGTCCTCGGGGGTCGGCGGGGCGGTGCGGGCGCAGACGATCACCCGGTCGGCGTGGACGCCGCCGGTGATGAAGGTCTTGGCGCCGTTGAGGACGTAGTGGGTGCCGTCCTCGGAGAGCTTGGCGGTGGTCTTCATGCCGGCGAGGTCGGAGCCGGTGCCCGGCTCGGTCATCGCGATGGCCCACATCTCCTCGGCGGAGACGAACTTCGGCAGCCAGCGCTTCTTCTGGTCCGCGGTGGCCAGCATCTTGATGTACGGCAGGGCGAGCAGCACGTGCACGCCGGAGCCGCCGAAGTTCACGCCCGCGCGGGCGGTCTCCTCGTACTGGATGGCCTCGAACTTGTGGGTGTCCAGGCCGGCGCCGCCGTACTCCTCGTCGACGTTGATGCCGAAGAGGCCCAGCTCGGCGAGCTTGTAGTAGAACTCGCGGGGCGCGATGCCCGCCTGGAACCACTCGTCGTAGACCGGGACGACCTCGGCCTCGATGAAGGCGCGCAGGGTCTCCCGGAACGCCTCGTGATCCTCGTTGAACACCGTACGGCGCACCGCCGCCACCTCCGCCTTCGTCTGGCTGGTTGTCGCTTCCGAGCAGCACGATCCAGCTAAGCGCTTGCTCAGTATTACCGTACCGGCGAGTAGGACACTCGTCCAGAGATGCGCGGCCGAACTGGCCCGTAACGCTGATCACGCCGGACCGGGACGCCCCACCACCGGACCGGCCGCCCCTCGGGCACCCCCGCGGGCGACCGGGCGACGCGGACGGGCACTCCTCCGGACGGCCGGACAGCAGGGCTGGACACCCCTCCGGGCGGGCGACGCGGGCGGGCGCTCCCCAGGACGGCCGGACGGCCGGACGGCACGGTTGGACACACCGGCGGACGGGCTGCGCGGACGGGCACGCCGGCGGGCGGCCGGACCGCCCGGCGGACCCTTCCGCGGGCGGCGCCGCGCGCACGCGGCGCTCACCCCACCGCGGGCAGGCCCCGG
>NZ_LWCC02000005.1:3110264-3116912 GCF_001642695.1 Streptomyces chilikensis | reverse complement strand
CGGACCCTTCCGCGGGCGGCGCCGCGCGCACGCGGCGCTCACCCCACCGCGGGCAGGCCCCGGGCCGCAGCCCCGCCCCGCCCGCACGCGGCGGTCCGCGTGACGAGGGGTCAGGCCTTGGCCGCGGCCTCCGCGGCGGAGGCGAAGGCCCCCCGGGCCATGGCGTGCAGCAGCGCCGCCGTGGCCGTCCGCCCCGGCAGCTTGGGCCGGCTGAGGTGCGGCGTGGAGTTCAGCAGGCCGAAGACGGCGTGCACCGCCGCCCGCGCGGGGGGCTCCGCCAGCTCCGGGTGGACGTCGCGGACCACCTCCACCCACAGCTCGACGTACTGCCGCTGCAGCTGCCGCACCAGCTTGCGGTCGCTGTCCCGCAGGCGGTCCAGCTCGCGGTCGTGCAGGGTGATCAGCGGGCGGTCGTCGAGCGCGAAGTCGATGTGCCCCTCGATCAGCGAGTCGAGGACCGCCCCGGGGCCGCCCGCGGCCCCGGCCCCGGCCTCCGCCACCCGCCGCCTGCCACCCGTGAGGAGCTGTCCGCTGATGCCCACCAGCAGTTCCGCGAGCATCGCGTCCTTGCCGGGGAAGTGCCGGTACAGGCCGGGCCCGCTGATGCCCACGGCGGCGCCTATCTCGTCGACGCCGACCCCGTGGAAGCCGCGTTCGGCGAAGAGCCGCGCGGCCTCCTTGAGGATCTGCTCACGGCGGGTCGAGGCGTCCGTCCTGGTGGCCATGCCATCAATTGTAGACAGGCCGGTTAGCGCTCGTTAACCTGAAGGAAATGGGTTAACGAGCGCTAACCTGAGGGAGCGCCTGATGGACGACGCACCGGAGCTGAAGAGCGCGGCGGATCCCGCCTCGGACGCCTGGAGGGCCAACGAAGCGGCCCACCTCGCCCTGGTGGAGGAGCTGCGGGCCAAGCTGGCCGCGGTCCGCCTGGGCGGGGGCGAGAAGGCCCGCGCGCGGCACACCGCGCGCGGCAAGCTGCTTCCCCGCGACCGGGTCGACACACTCCTCGACCCCGGCTCGCCCTTCCTGGAGCTGGCGCCGCTCGCGGCGGACGGGCTGTACGGCGGCCAGGCGCCCGCCGCGGGGGTGATCGCCGGCATCGGACGGGTGAGCGGCCGCGAGTGCGTGATCGTGGCCAACGACGCCACGGTCAAGGGCGGCACCTACTACCCGATGACGGTGAAGAAGCACCTGCGCGCCCAGGAGGTCGCGCTGGAGAACCGCCTCCCGTGCGTCTACCTGGTCGACTCCGGCGGCGCCTTCCTGCCGATGCAGGACGAGGTCTTCCCCGACCGGGAGCACTTCGGCCGCATCTTCTACAACCAGGCCCGGATGTCCGCGGCCGGCATCCCGCAGATCGCCTCCGTGATGGGCTCCTGCACGGCCGGCGGCGCCTACGTCCCGGCGATGAGCGACGAGGCGGTCATCGTCCGCAACCAGGGTACGATCTTCCTGGGCGGACCGCCGCTGGTGAAGGCCGCCACCGGCGAGGTGGTCACGGCCGAGGAGCTGGGCGGCGGCGAGGTGCACTCCCGGGTGTCCGGCGTCACCGACCACCTCGCCGAGGACGACGCGCACGCGCTGCGCATCGTGCGCACCATCGTCTCCACGCTGCCCGCCCGCCGGGAGCTGCCCTGGAAGGCGGTCCCCGCGGTCGAGCCCAAGGCCGACCCCCATGGCCTCTACGGCGCGGTGCCGGTCGACTCCCGCACGCCCTACGACGTCCGCGAGATCATCGCCCGGATCGTCGACGGCTCCCGGTTCGCCGAGTTCAAGTCGGAGTTCGGGCAGACCCTGGTCACCGGCTTCGCCCGGATCCACGGCCACCCGGTCGGCATCGTCGCCAACAACGGCATCCTCTTCGCCGAGTCCGCCCAGAAGGGCGCCCACTTCATCGAGCTGTGCGACCAGCGCGGCATCCCGCTGGTGTTCCTCCAGAACATCTCCGGGTTCATGGTCGGCCGCGACTACGAGGCCGGCGGCATCGCCAAGCACGGCGCGAAGATGGTCACGGCGGTGGCCTGCACCCGGGTGCCCAAGCTGACCGTGGTGGTCGGCGGGTCGTACGGCGCGGGCAACTACTCCATGTGCGGGCGCGCCTATTCGCCGCGGTTCATGTGGATGTGGCCCAACGCCAAGATCTCCGTGATGGGCGGCGAGCAGGCCGCCTCGGTGCTGGCGACGGTCAAGCGGGACCAGCTCGAGGCGCGCGGCGAGGAGTGGCCGGCCCAGGAGGAGGAGGCCTTCAAGGCCCCCGTCCGCGCCCAGTACGAGGAGCAGGGGAACGCCTACTACGCGACGGCCCGCCTGTGGGACGACGGCGTGATCGACCCGCTGGACACCCGGCAGGTCCTGGGCCTCGCCCTGACCGCCTGCGGCAACGCCCCGCTGGGCGAGCCGAAGTTCGGCGTCTTCCGGATGTAAGGGGTGGGACACATGACGCAGACCACGACGGCACACAGCACGACGGCACACGCCATGACGACGCTCCCGGGGGCGCACACCATGTTCGACACGGTGCTGGTCGCCAACCGCGGCGAGATCGCCGTCCGGGTGATCCGTACGCTGCGCGAGCTGGGCATCCGCTCGGTCGCCGTCTTCTCCGACGCCGACGCCGAGGCGCCGCACGTCCGGGCGGCCGACACCGCGGTGCGGATCGGTCCGGCGCCGGCCGGCGAGAGCTACCTGCGGATCGACCGCATCCTGGAGGCTGCCGCCCGTACCGGCGCGCAGGCCGTGCACCCGGGGTACGGCTTCCTGGCGGAGAACGCCTCCTTCGCGCAGGCCTGCGCCGACGCCGGGCTGGTCTTCCTGGGGCCGCCCGCCCCGGCGATCGACCTGATGGGCGACAAGATCCGCGCCAAGGAGACGGTCCGCGCGGCCGGCGTCCCGGTGGTGCCGGGCTCCAGCGGCAGCGGCCTGACCGACGCCGAACTGGCCGCGGCCGCCCGCGAGATCGGCGTGCCGGTGCTGCTCAAGCCCAGCGCGGGCGGCGGCGGCAAGGGCATGCGCCTGGTGCGCGAGGAGTCCGCGCTGGCCGAGGAGATCGCCGCGGCCCGCCGTGAGGCCCGTGCCTCCTTCGGCGACGACACGCTGCTGGTGGAGCGCTGGATCGACCGCCCCCGCCACATCGAGATCCAGGTGCTGGCCGACACCCACGGCAACGTCCTGCACCTGGGCGAGCGCGAGTGCTCGCTGCAGCGGCGGCACCAGAAGATCGTCGAGGAGGCGCCCAGCGTCCTCCTGGACGAGGAGACCCGGGCGGCGATGGGCGAGGCGGCCGTCCAGGCGGCCCGCTCCTGCGGTTACGTCGGCGCGGGCACGGTGGAGTTCATCGTCCCCGGCGGCGACCCCTCCTCCTACTACTTCATGGAGATGAACACCCGCCTCCAGGTGGAGCACCCGGTGACGGAGCTGGTCACCGGCCTGGACCTGGTGGAGTGGCAGCTGCGGGTGGCGGCCGGCGAGCCGCTCCCGTTCACCCAGGAGGACGTCACCCTCACAGGCCACGCCGTGGAGGCCCGGATCTGCGCCGAGGACCCCTCCCGCGGCTTCCTCCCGTCCGGCGGCCGGGTGCTGGCCCTGCGCGAGCCGTGCGGCCCGGGCGTGCGCACCGACTCCGGGCTGGGCGAGGGGTCCGAGGTGGGCAGCCTCTACGACCCGATGCTGGCCAAGGTGATCGCGCACGGTCCGGACCGGGCCACCGCGCTGCGCCGGCTGCGCGCCGCCCTCGCGGACACGGTCGTGCTGGGCGTGCCCACCAACGCCGGGTTCCTCCGCCGGCTGCTGGCCCACCCCGACGTGGTGTCGGGCGAGATGGACACCGGGCTGGTGGAGCGCGAGGCCGGTTCGCTGGTGCCCGACGGGGTGCCGGCGGAGGTCTACGAGGCGGCGGCGGCCGTCCGGCTGGCCGAGCTGGCTCCCGGGCCCGCCGAGGGCGGCTGGACGGACCCGTTCGCCGTGCCCAGCGGCTGGCGCACCGGCGGCCCCGAGGCGTACCGGCCGGTCGGCTTCCCGCTCCAGGTCCCCGGGCTGGACCCGGTGACCCACACCGTGCGGGCCGGCTCCGCCCACCACGAGGTGGGCCCGGACACGGTGTCGGTGACGCTGGACGGCGTCCGCCACACCTTCCACCGGGCCGGTGACTGGCTCGGCCGGGAGGGCGACGCCTGGCAGGTCCGCGACCACGACCCGGTGGCCGCCTCGCTCACCGGCGCGGCCCACGCGGGGGCCGACTCGCTCACCGCTCCCATGCCCGGGACGGTGACGGTGGTCAAGGCCGCCGTCGGCGACCGGGTGGAGGCCGGCCAGAGCCTGCTGGTGGTGGAGGCGATGAAGATGGAGCACGTCATCTCCGCCCCGCACGCCGGCACGGTCGCCGAGCTCGACGTCACCCCCGGCACCGCGGTCGCGATGGACCAGGTGCTCGCCGTGATCACGCCCGACGGGAACCCCGACGAGGACGCGGAGGAGGCGCGATGACCGCCGACGGCCTGCCCGTGCGGGTCCCCGCCGAGGGCCTGCCCGCCCGGGTGCGGATCTACGAGGTCGGCGCCCGGGACGGCCTGCAGAACGAGAAGGGGACGGTCCCCACCGAGGTGAAGGCGGAGTTCGTCCGCCGTCTCGCCGGGGCGGGCCTGCCGGCCGTCGAGGCCACCAGCTTCGTCCACCCCAAGTGGGTGCCGCAGCTGGCGGACGCCGAGCAGCTCTTCCCGATGGTCAGCGACCTGCCGGTGGAGCTGCCCGTGCTGGTGCCCAACGAGCGCGGCCTGGACCGGGCCCTGGCGCTGGGCGCCCGCACGGTCGCGCTGTTCGCCAGCGCCACCGAGTCCTTCGCCAGGGCCAACCTCAACCGCACGGTGGCCGAGTCGCTGGCCATGTTCGAGCCGGTCGCCGCCCGCGCCAAGGCCGAGGGGCTGCGGGTCCGCGCCTACGTCTCGATGGTCTTCGGCGACCCGTGGGAGGGCCCCGTCGCCGTCCCGCAGGCCGTGGACGTCTGCCGGGCGCTGCTCGGCATGGGCGCCGACGAGCTGAGCCTGGGCGACACCATCGGCGTCGCCACCGCGGGCCACGTCGCCGCCGTGCTCACCGCGCTGAAGGAGGCCGGCGTCGCCACCGGGGCGATCGGCGTCCACTTCCACGACACCTACGGACAGGCCCTGGCCAACACGCTGGTCGCCCTCCAGCACGGTGTCACCACCGTCGACGCCTCCGCCGGAGGCCTCGGCGGCTGCCCCTACGCGAAGTCCGCCACCGGCAACCTCGCGACCGAGGACCTGGTGTGGATGCTCCAGGGCCTCGGCATCGAGACCGGGGTCGACCTCGGCCGTCTCACCGCCACCAGCGTGTGGATGGCCGAACAACTGGGCCGGCCCAGCCCGTCCCGCACCGTCCGAGCCCTCTCCCACCAGGAGCAGTGACGCGATGAGCGCCATCACCGCCACCCCCATGGACCGCCGCCTCAGCCCCGAGCTGGAGGAACTGCGCCGCACCGTCGAGGAGTTCGCCCACGACGTGGTCGCCCCCAGGATCGGTGACCACTACGAGCGGCACGAGTTCCCCTACGAGATCGTCCGCGAGATGGGCCGCATGGGCCTGTTCGGCCTGCCCTTCCCCGAGGAGTACGGCGGCATGGGCGGCGACTACTTCGCCCTGGGCGTCGCCCTGGAGGAGCTGGCCCGGGTCGACTCCTCGGTCGCCATCACGCTGGAGGCAGGCGTCTCCCTGGGCGCCATGCCGATCCACCTCTTCGGCACCGAGGCGCAGAAGCGGGAGTGGCTGCCGCGCCTGTGCTCCGGCGAGGTGCTCGGCGCCTTCGGCCTGACCGAGCCCGAGGGCGGCTCCGACGCGGGCGCCACCCGCACCACCGCCCGGCTCGACGAGGCCACCGGCGAGTGGGTGATCAACGGCAGCAAGTGCTTCATCACCAACTCCGGCACCGACATCACCGGCCTGGTCACGGTCACCGCGGTCACCGGCCGCAAGCCGGACGGCAGGCCGGAGATCTCCGCGATCATCGTCCCCTCGGGCACCCCCGGGTTCACGGTGGCCGCTCCCTACTCCAAGGTCGGCTGGAACGCCTCGGACACCCGGGAGCTCTCCTTCACCGACGTCCGCGTCCCGGCCGCCAACCTGGTCGGCGAGGAGGGCCGCGGCTACGCCCAGTTCCTGCGCATCCTCGACGAGGGCAGGATCGCGATCGCCGCGCTGGCCACCGGCCTGGCCCAGGGCTGCGTGGACGAGTCGGTGAAGTACGCCAAGGAGCGGCAGGCGTTCGGCCGTCCCATCGGCGCCAACCAGGCCATCCAGTTCAAGATCGCCGACATGGAGATGAAGGCCCACACCGCCCGCCTCGCCTGGCACGACGCGGCGGCGCGGATGGTGGCGGGGCAGCCGTTCAAGAAGGAGGCGGCGATCGCCAAGCTGTACTCCTCGACGATCGCCGTGGACAACGCCCGTGAGGCCACCCAGATCCACGGCGGGTACGGCTTCATGAACGAGTACCCGGTCGCCCGGATGTGGCGCGACTCCAAGATCCTGGAGATCGGCGAGGGCACCAGCGAGGTCCAGCGGATGCTGATCGCCCGTGAGATGGGCCTGTCGGGCTGACCGGCCGGGGCCTGCCGCGCCGGCGCACGCCCGCCCGGC
>NZ_LWCC02000005.1:3075823-3110216 GCF_001642695.1 Streptomyces chilikensis | reverse complement strand
CGGCCAGCACGATGCGGTCGTCGGACCGCAGGACGTACCCCGGGTGGAGGTCCCACAGCAGCTGGGGTTCGTCCTGGCGGAAGTCGCGGGCCAGGTCCGGGCGGCGGGCCTCCGGCCGCTGGGTGTCCAGGGCGATGACCCGCCAGGCCCCGGCGCGGAACGCCTCCGCCACCGTGCGCCCCTCGAACTGCGGGTGCCCGCCCACCACCAGCGCCGCGAACAGCAGCACCTTGCGCTCGATGGAGATGGCGCCCAGCACCTGACGCCCCATCATGGCCGCGGCGAACGAGGGCGCGGCGAGGTGGCTGACGCTCCGGCTGCGGGTCACGGCGTCCGGATATGCCGCCCGCAGCGTGCGGTAGACGACGGTCGCGAACTCGTCGTCGTACAGCCGCAGCGCCACCCGCAGCTCGGGGGCGAGCGAGCGGGCCGCCAGGGTGGCCTCCAGGTTGGTGGTGTCGGAACTGGTCAGCGCCAGCAGCGCCGCGGCCCGGTGGATCTTGGCCGCTCCCAGCACGCCCGCCTCGGTGACGTCGCCCAGCACCACCGGCACCCCGAGGTCGCGGGCGAGCGGCACCCCTCGCGCGTCGGCGGACTGCTCCACGCACACCACCGGCATGTCCAGCTCCCGCAGGCGCGACAGCACCCGGGTGCCGACCCGCCCGAGGCCCAGCAGCACGATGTGCCCGGAGAGCCCGCGCGGCGGCCGGCGCAGCGCGCCCGCCCCGCGGAAGGTGCCCAGCGCCTCCAGCCCGGCCGCCACCAGCAGCGGCAGCAGGGCGAGGCCGACGAGCCCGGACAGCAGCTGCAGGATCTGCCGCGCCGCGGACTCGCCCACCGCGGGGTCGCCGATGCCGAGCAGGTCCAGCAGGGAGAGGTAGGTCGCGGACAGCGGTCCCAGGTCGGTCAGCACGGTGGTGGCGAGGGCCAGGACCAGCACCGAGGCGACCACCCCGGCCGTCGCCCAGCGCAGCCGGCGGGAGAAGAGCTGGGACAGCGGCGCACCGCGGCCGGCCAGCCGGCGCGGGGGGACGGCGGGGCCGGTGCGGCGCACCGCGTCCAGCACCACCGTGCCGCGCCCGGTGGCGGCCCGGACCTCGGCGTCGTCCGGCAGCAGCCGCGGTCCCTGCGGCCCGCTGGCGTCGGAGCCCTCGGCGCCGGCCGGGTCGGCGGTGGTGGAGGAGAGCAGGGCCAGCGTGCACAGGCCGGGGTCGGCGGTCTCGCCCGCCTGCGGCGGGGTGCGTTCGGCAGCGCGCAGCAGCAGCCCGTCGGCCTGCACCACCCGGCGGGTGTCGGCCACCGCGGTGGCCGCGAGGGCGGGGGCGGCGGTGTCGGCGTCGGAGAGCACCGTGGTGGAGGCCTCCAGGGTGGCCCGGTCCAGCTCGGGCTCGGCCACCAGGGCGGCCTGGTCGAGGAGCTCCTCCATGTACTGGCCGAGCTTGCGGTTGTACATCCGCAGCACCAGCCGGACCGAGGGGTTGAGGCGGCGCGCGGCGAGCGCGGCGCGCAGGTTGGTCTCGTCGTCCTCGTAGAGCAGGGCGATGGCGGTGGCGCGTTCCACCCCGGCCTCGGTGAGCACGTCCTCGCCCGGCCGGGCGGCGTGCAGTTCCAGGACGGGCGTACTGGGTCCGGCCCCCGAGTCGTGGGGCCCGGCCTGCGCGGACGTCTGGCCGAACCGGCCGATCAGCGCGGCGGCGCGGGAGACGGTGGAGGCGAGCGTTCCGGTGTCCCCGGGCCGCTCCCCCGGCACCACCAGCACCACCCGCTGCCGGTACACGTCCCGCAGTTCGGCGGCCAGCCGCCGGGCCAGTCCGTCGTCCCCGCAGACCAGCATGTGCCGTTCCGCACGCGCCCGTTCGCCCTGCCTCGGCAGCGTCACCAACGTGCCCACCCCCCGCGCCCCCGCGCCCTCGTGCCCCGCCCGTCCGGACCGGCCCGACCCTAGCGCGGGCCGCCCGCCTCCGCCGCGTCCCGCGGTGCCGCCCGAATACTTGTGGACACCCTCTGGACAAGCACAGATGAGGTTAGGCTAACCTTCCTGCGAATCGTCCGGCGGCTGTCCGCCCTGTTCGAAAGCAGTCACCCATGGCCCACGTCCGCGCTTCCCACCCCACCCGTCGAGGCGTCCTCGCCGCCGGCGGCGCCCTCGGCCTCGGCGCCGTTCTCGCCGCGTGCGGCGACGACGGCAAGCCGGCACAGGGCGGTTCGTCCGGGGACGGCGCCGCCTCCGGCCCGTGGTCCTTCAAGGACGACCGGGGCCGGACGGTGAAGCTCGACGAGGCGCCGAAGAACATCGTGGCGTTCACCGGTGCGGCCGCCGCGCTCCACGACTACGGGATCAAGGTGAAGGGCGTCTTCGGCCCGACCACGACCGAGGGCGGCAAGCCCGACGTCCAGGCCGGCGACATGGACGTCTCCGGGCTCGAGGTCATCGGCAACGTCTGGGGCGAGTTCAACATCGAGAAGTACGCGGCCCTCAAGCCGGACCTCCTCGTCTCCACCATGTTCGACGACGCGGGCACCCTCTGGTACGTCCCGGAGGAGTCCAAGGAGCAGATCGCCAAGTTCGCCCCGAGCGTCGGCATCTCCGTCTACGACGTGCAGATGACGAAGTCGCTGGAGCGCATGGCGTCGCTGGCCGAGTCGCTGGGCGCCGACATGAAGGCGGCCGCGGTCGTCGAGGCGAAGAAGAAGTTCGAGGAGGCCGCCGCGCGCCTGAAGGCCGCCGCCAAGGCCCGCCCGGAGATCAAGGTCCTGGCCGGTTCCGCCTCCGCCGAGCTGTTCTACGTCTCCACCCACAACCTCTCCGTCGACCTGGAGTACTACAAGGCCCTCGGCGTCAACATCATCGAGCCGGACGCGAAGGCCATCGAGGAGAGCGGCGGCTGGTTCGAGAGCCTGAGCTGGGAGAACGTCGACAAGTACAAGGCCGACGTGATCATCATGGACGACCGCGCGCAGGCCATCCAGCCCGCCGACATCGACGAGGCGACCTGGAAGAAGCTGCCCGCCGTCAAGGCCGGCCAGGTCATCGCCCGTTCGCCGGAGCCGATCCTGTCCTACGCCAAGTGCACGCCGCTGCTGACCAGCCTGGCCGAGGCCATCGAGAACGCCGAGAAGGTGGCCTGACCGACCGGCCCCCGCGGCCCCTCGATCCCCCCCACCCCCGCGGCCCGGCAGCCGCGCGGGCGCCCCCGGAGACGGTCCTCCGGGGGCGCCCGCACACCCGGAACACCCCACCCGCCCGGGGCCGCCCGGCCGCTCGGCGCCGCCCGTCCGCCCGGGCCCCAAGCGGCTCGGACCGCCCGGACCGCCCGGGCCGCCCAGCCACTTGGATCACCCGCGGCTCGTCACCGCGACCGCGCGCGGAGCGGGCGCCGGGGCTCCTGGCGCCCGAGGCCGTCCGGGGCGGCCGCTCCGGCCGGAACGCGTCCGGGGCGGCCGACACGGACGGTTCGCGCCGCGGGCCGCCGCTCAGGCGCGGGGGCCGGCGCCCTGCAGCAGCGTGTCGATGACGCGGGCGGCGAGGGCGTCCGGGTCGGCGCCTGCGGGGTCGTCCTGCAGGGACTCCCGGAGGAGCGCGTAGTAGACCCGGCGCACCCAGTCGAGGTCGGCCGCTTCGTCGATGAGCTTGTCGGCCCGCGCCCGCTCCAGCACGGTGATGCAGCGGCGGGCGATGTGCTGCTGGAGGACGGCGGCCTCGCTGCCCGGTTCGGTCGGCAGCTCCAGCGCGAACGCCCAGGCGCCCTTGACCTGGAGCACGTTGGCCGTTATTCGGTGCATCGCCACCAGCGGCGGCGCGGTGTCCGGCCTGCCGTCGTCGACCGCCTGGGCGAGCTGGCGCGCCGCCGACGAGGCCAGCGCCTCGATCAGTGCCTGCCGATTGGCGAACCGCCGGTGGATCGTCGTGCGGGCCACTCCCGCGGTCGCGGCGATCTGCTCCATGGAGGCGCCGGGATCCTCGGCGAGCACCCGCTCGGCCGCCTCCAGGATCACGCGCACGCTGCGCTCCGCGTCCGCCCGCAACGTTCGTACCGCCGTCTGACCCATCACACCTCCCAGTGATTCACTTCTCCACAAATACGGTACATCGCTGATGCGATCCAAGCCATATCCGCATCAGACCTGTTGCAGTTCACCGGGGTATTGGTACCGTCTGCTCTCAGTTACCGTCGGCCGAAGGAGGAACCGTGCACCACACCGCCCTCATCACCGAAGCGTCGTCCGGCCCCGGCGCGGAGTCCGCCGCGCGGCCGGCCGCGCCTGCCGGACGCGGCGTCCACAGGATCCGGGCCACCCGGCGCGCCGTACGGGGCACCGCCCCGGCCTCGCCGGAGCGTGTCGCGTGAAACTCTCCGCCGCCCCCGTCGCCGCCGCCTCGGCGATGCTGCTCGTCGGAACCTCGACCGCGGTGTCCGCCACCATCGCCGACTATCCGGTCTTCGCCGGACAGGCCTTACGCTACGCGCTCGCCGCGGCGATCCTGCTCGTCGTCGTACGCCGGCAGCGCCTGCCCCGCGCGGGCCTGACCCCGCGTGACGTCGTCCTGCTGGTCGCGCTGGCCGCCACCGGCCTGGCCGGGTTCAACGTCTTCCTCGTCGAGGCCACCCGGCACGCCGGGCCCGCCATGATCGCCGCCGTGGTCGGAGCCGTCCCCCTGGTGCTCGCCCTCGTCGGGCCGTTGACGGAACGCCGACGCCCCGCTCCCCGCACCGTCGGCGCCGCCCTCGTGGTGGCACTCGGCACGGCCGTCGCCGCCGGCCTCGGCTCGGGCAGCCTGAAGGGCCTCCTGCTGGCCCTGGGCGCGCTCGCCGGCGAGGTGGCCTTCTCCCTGCTGGCCGTCCCGCTCCTGCCCAAGCTCGGCGCCCTGCGGGTCGCCGCCTATCCGGCCGCCCTGTCCGTCCCCATGCTGCTGGCCGCGAGCGTCGTCCTGGACGGCACCGACTCCCTGCGACTGCCCACGCTCGGCCAGGCGGCCGCCTTCGGTTACCTCGGCGTGATCGTCACCGCGATCGCCTTCTTCCTCTGGTACGACGCGCTGCGCCGCCTCGGCGCGGACCGCGCGGGTCTCTTCGCCGGCCTGGTACCGGTGGGCGCGCTGCTCACCACCGTCGTCCTCGGCATCGGCCGGGCGGGTGCCGCCGACGTCACCGGCGCCCTGCTCGTCGCGGCGGGCGTCGCCCTCGGGATGCGGCAGCCCCGCCCCCGCGACCCGGAGACACGCCCCGACGCATCGGGCGTACGTGAACTGGCGTGACCGGTGTCCGTCCCCGCAGCGCCCGTTCGCGGTGCCGCGGCCGGGTGGCGGGCATCCGTGCCGGACAGGCCGGCGCGGGTCGCCGCCACGGCCCTCCCGCCGCGGTCATGTCCCGCGCCGCCCGGGGCCCCCGTCCCGGGACGACCGGACGGCGGGACCGCGTCGGGGCGGAGCGTCACGCAGCCGACGGGGGGTCGACGGCCATGTTCTGGCCGGCCGCGATGCGCCAGCCCTCCGGCTGCTCGGCGATCACGCAGAGCGTCGCCCCGCGCGGGCCGGGGACGGGGTCACCCGCCCTGTCGGTGGGTGTCTGCACCACGTTCACCGCGATCACACCGGGCGTCACCTCCAGCATCTTGACCACGTCGTAGCGGGCGAAGGAGTCGCGGAGGAAGCCCTTCATCGCCGGAGCGCCGAACTCGGTGATCGCGGCCCTGCCGTCGAGACGGGTGCCGCGCGCGTTGGTCCAGGAGGCGTGTTCGGTGAACTGCGCGCCCAGCGCCACCGGGTCCTTCGCGTTGAACGCCTCCTCCAGCGCCTTGACCACACCGGTCACCGCGGCCCGGGTCTCCGGTGGAAGCGTCCCCACCACGAGAACGTCGTGTGACATGACAATGCCCTCCTCCGCATCGGAACCACCGAGGTGGTGGCGGTGACGACCGCCTCCGTCCACCCAACGACCTCAACCGGGCTCGAGGTCAAGTTCCGGCCCCTGCCACCGCTCCACCGCCCGCGGCCGCGCCCCTCCCGCCGTCCCGGCCTGCGTCCGCCTCCCCCGTACGGAGTCATCGTGATCACACTCACGCCGGATGAGAAGGCGATCCACCGTGCCCTGCTGGGCAGGGCCCGGGCCGCCGACCCGGCGAAGCCCTTGGATGCCTGTCTGACCTACAAGGCGCTCGGCCTGGTGACCGACCCCGAGGGCCGCAGCACCGGGATGAGCCGGCCGCCCTTCCGGGCGATGTTCCCCGCCCTCGGCCACGTCAGCGCGTACGAGGTCGAGCACGGCCGGCCGATGCTCTCGGCGCTCGTCGTCTCCGAGAACTCGCACGCGCCGGGGCCGGGCTTCGCCGGCCTCGCACGGCGGCTTCGGTACAGGGTCGACGACGATGCCGCCTTCTGGCAGGAGGAGTTGGAGCGAACCGTCCGGTTCTGGTCGGCACAGGACCCGGTCCTCGTCCTGGACGCCGTGGTGGACCGCCTGCTGTGCGAGCTGCAGGTGGTCAGGGACTCCCTGCGGCGGCTCGGGCAGCCCTCGTAGCCGCCGGGCACCCCTCGCGGGGATCACGACCGGCGAATCCGGGCCGCACCGGCCGCACGGGCCCGGCGCACCTGCGGGCGGCAGGCGACCCGCCGGGCTCCCCCGCCGCCTCCCCGGCGGCCGTCCGGCGGTCACGGCGGGAACGGTCCGCCGCCCGACCGGCCCATCGTGGGCGCCGCTGCCGTTGCCTCACGAGCGGTGGCTCGTTGGCCCGGTCGGCACCGTGCTGCCGGCCGTGGGTACGGACCCCGCCCGCGGGCCCGTGAGAGACGAGGAGTGACCGCCGGATGAAGTTCGTGCAGATCATCGACTTCGAGACGGAGCGCATCGACGAGGTGCGCGAGATGATGCGCGCCTACGAGGAGCAGGCCCGTTCGCAGGGCCGGGCCAACTCCCCCACCGCCCGCATGCTGCTCAAGGACCGGGCCGACGCCAACCGCTACCTCGCGGTGGTGGAGTTCGACTCCCACGAGAGCGCCATGGCCAACAGCGACGCGCCCGAGACCGACGAGCTCGCGCGGCGGCTCTCGGAGTTGATGACGCGACCGCCGGTCTACACCGACTGCGACGTCCACGAGCAGCACCCGACGGGGTGACCGGTCCGGGACGCCGGGGACGGACCCCGGCGACCGGCGGAGGTCCGTCGCGGGAATGACGACGCCGGAGCGGGCCGGGGGATCCGGCCCGCTCCCGACGGGCGACCGCCGTCCTCGCGTGCCACGCTGGATCCGTCCAGCTTCCGCGAAGGGAACCACTGCCATGATCACCAAGGACTTCGCCCCCGGTGCCCCCTGCTGGCTCGACCTCGGCGCACCTGACGTGCGGGCCGCCGCGGCCTTCTACGGCGCGGTGCTCGGCTGGGACTACGAGTCCATGGGCGAGGGGGAGGACGTGGAGGGCGGCATGTTCCGCAAGGACGGCAAGAGCGTCGCCGGGCTCGGGAAGCTCACCGAGGAGGGCGCGCGCTCCGCCTGGATGATCTACTACGGCGTCACCGACGCGGACGCCACGACCAGGGCCGTGGAGCGCGCCGGCGGCACCGTGCGCGTGCCTCCGACGGACCTGGACGAGTGGGGCCGGATGGCGCAGTACAGCGACCCCCTGGGGGGACAGTTCGCCGTGTGGCAGCCGGGAACCGACAAGGGCGTCGAGCTGGTGGACCAGCCGGGGTCCCTGTCCTGGACCGAGCTGTACACGAGCGACGCGGCCGCCGCGAAGGAGTTCTACGGCGAGGTCCTCGGCTGGCGGTTCAGCGACACGGAGCTGCCCGGCGGCGGCACGTACTCCCTCATCACGCCCGCCGGGCTCCCCGAGGAGCGGATGCACGGCGGCCTCATGGAGCTCCCCCGGGAGAACCTCACCCTGGCGGACGGCCGGCCGTACTGGCACCCGGTCTTCGACGTCACCGACTGCGACGCCGCGGTCGCCAAGGTCACCGAGAACGGCGGCAGCGTGCAGATGGGGCCCGAGGACGCCGAGGGCGTCGGCCGGATGGCCGTCTGCCTCGACCGGGCGAACGCGGACTTCGTGCTGCTCACCCCGGTCCCGGACTGAGCGCCGGCTGCCCGCCGCGCGCCCTCACCGGCGGTGGACGCCGACCACGTACCCGCCGCCGTCGTAGGGGTCGGCGTCCCACGTGGCGAAGTGGTCGACGAGGGTGAGGCCGGCCGCCGCGCAGTGGTCGTCGTACTGACGCAGGGTGAGGCCGGGCGGCACCGGCAGGTGGGCCTCGTCCAGGCCGAAGCCGGAGACCAGCAGACCGCCCGGGCGCAGGCCCGCGGCCAGGCGCGCGACCACCGTGGCGACGGTGCCGTCGGCGACCAGCTGGAGGACGTTGCCCGCGACGACGACCAGGTCGAAGTCCGCGGCGACGCCGAGGGCCTCCGGCTCGAACTCGGCGAGGTCGGCCTGGAACCAGGGCAGTCGCGGCGCCCGCCGCCGGGCCACCGCCAGCATGGAGGCGTCGAGATCCACCCCGACGCAGTCGTATCCGAGTTCCGCTAGCCGGATCGCGACCCGGCCGGTGCCGCACCCGGCGTCCAGCACCCGTGCTCCGGGCGGCACGAGCGCGGCGCAGAACCGCGCCTCGCCGTGCACGTCCTTCCCGCTGCGGGCCAGGGCGGCGAACCGTGCGGCGTAGTCCTCGCCGGACGTCCCCCCGGTCAAGTCGTTCCAACGGCTCATGCGGCCCACTATAGGTCCGTCCCGATCACGCGGCCGCGTGGCCGTGGCGGGGCTCCGCGGCGCCCGCCGGCCCTCGTGCCGCGGAGCCCCGCCGCGGAAAGGACGTCAGGAGCCCGCCGGCACGGGGGCGTCGAGGTCCGGGGCGACGGCAAGGCGATGCCGGCGTATCCGGTCACGGCCCCACTCGCCGAGCGGTCGCAGCGCCTCGTTGAGCGCCGCGCCCGATTCGGTCAGGGAGTACTCCACCCTCGGCGGCACCTCCGCGTAGACCGTGCGGTGGACGAGGCCGTCCTCCTCCATCTGCCGCAGGTGCTGCGTCAGCATCTTCTCGCTCACCCCCGGCAGCGCGCGGCGCAGTTCGGCGAAGCGCCGGACGCCGTGCGCGTGCAGCTCCCAGAGGACGAGGCCCTTCCACTTGCCGCTGACGACGTCGAGTGCGGCGTCGATCCCGCAGATGTAGGGACCCTTGCGCGGCGCGTTCGCCATGGTTCCTCCTCACTTACCAAAAGGTGGGTACCGCAGTAAAGAGTGGGTACTTCCGCGACGATACAGCGTTGGGGAGCATGGTCGGCATGTCTGCAACCACTCGAAACCCGGCCGGACCGGGCGGAGTCACCGTGCTCGGCCTCGGCGCGATGGGCAGCGCGCTGGCGGCCGCGCTGCTCGACACCGGCCGTACCGTGACCGTCTGGAACCGCACCCCCGGCCGCGCCGAAGAACTGGTCGCCCGCGGAGCCCGTGCCGCGGGCTCGGTCCGCGAGGCCGTGGCGGCGAGCCCCGTGGTCGTCGCCTGCCTGCTCAGGTACCCCTCCGTCCAGGAGACCCTCGGCCCTGTCGCCGGGGAACTGCGCGGCCGCACCCTCGTCAACCTCACGACCACCACGCCGAACGAGTCCCGCGCGCTCGCCGCCTGGGCGGCCGGGCACGGCATCGACCACCTCGACGGCGCCGTCATGGCCGTGCCCGCCATGATCGGGTCCCGCGAGGGCCAGATCTTCTACAGCGGCTCGCGGGCGGCGTACGACGCCCTCCTGCCCGTCCTCGGTGTCTGGGCCACCAGCGAGTTCCACGGCGAGGACGCCGGCCGGGCGTCGCTGGTGGACCTGGCGATGCTGTCGGGGATGTACCAGATGTTCACGGGCTTCCTCCACGGCGCGGCGATGGTCGCCTCCCTGGGGGTGAGCGCGTCGGACTTCGCCGCCCGGCAGGTCCCGTTCCTGTCCGCCATGACCCACGGACTCGCCGACTACGCGAAGGTCGTCGACGGCGGCGACTACACCGTCCCGGGCCAGCAGAGCCTGGACTTCTCCGATCTGTCGCACATCGTGCGTGCCAGCGAGGAGCAGGGCGTCGATCCCACGCCGATCGCGGCCGTCCAGGAACTGATCGCCCGGCAGATCGCCGCGGGACACGGTTCGGAGGGATTTCCGAGGATCTACGAAAGCATGCGGGCGGCCGGCTCCACGGCGGGCTCCGACGAGGGAGGTGCCGCGTGAGCGCCACGCCCGTCACGCTCGTCGGCCTCGGTCCGATGGGCCGGGCCATGGTCCGCGCGCTGCTCGCCGTCGGCCACCCGGTCACCGTGTGGAACCGCACCGCCGACCGCGCCGCCGGTGCCGTGGCCGACGGCGCCACCCTGGCCGCCTCGCCCGCCGACGCCCTCGCCGCGAGCGAGCTGGTGATCCTCAGCCTCACCGACTACCGGGCGATGTACGACGTCCTCGGCGGTGCGACCACCGCGCTGACCGGCCGCACGATCGTCAACCTCAGCTCGGACACCCCCGACCGCGCGCGTGAGGCCGCGGCGTGGGCGGCCGGGCACGGGGCGCACTTCGTGGCCGGCGGCGTGATGGTCCCCCCGCCCATGGTGGGCACCGAGGCGGCGTACGTGTACTACAGCGGACCGTCCGAGGTCTTCGAGGCGCACCGCCCGGCACTGACCCGGATCGGGGCGCCGCGCCACCTCGGCGAGGACCCCGGACTGGCCCAGCTGATGTACCTGGCGCACCTCGACGTGTTCCTGACGAGCCTCTCGGCGCTGATGCACGCCACCGCGCTGCTGGGCGCGGCCGGCATCTCCGCGACGCGGGCGGTCCCGGAGCTGATGCCGACGGTCGCCGGCATCCCCGCGATGCTCCGGGCCGGCGGGGACGACCCCGGCGCGCGGATCGACGCGGGCGAGCATCCGGGTGACATGAACACGGTGACCATGATGGGCGCGACGGCGGAGCACGTCCTCGACACCAGCGACGCCCTGGGGATCGACCTCGCGCTCCCCCGCGCCGTCCGGGCGCACTACCTCCGCGCGATCGCCGACGGCCACGGGAAGGACGGCTGGACGCGCATCGTCGACGGCATCCGGACCCCGCGAACACCCGCGTAGGACGGTAGGACACTGCGGGGACGCGGCTCGTCCTGGTGGGCACGGGGGCACGCCCGTACAGCGACTACGGCCCCGGAGCCGTATGCGTCCCGCGTCCTCCCCTGGGCGGCCGGAGTGGAGGCCCGTGCGGGTACCGGAGCGCGACGAGGGCCTCGACCGGGCGGTCGAGGCCCTCGTCCGTGCGACGACCGGGTGGCGGGGGGACAGGCCGGCCGGGTCAGAACCGGAACACGTGGGTGCTGCGGACCCCGGCGTCGCAGTCGCTGCTGTACGTCTTGCTGAAGGACACCGGCTGCAGGCGCCAGGTGCCGGTCACGGTGACGGTGACGGGCGCCCAGACGGGAGGACAGGCGGGGCCGAGGAGGGGGAGCTTGTCGAACTGTCCGTCGACGGCGGCGAGTCTGCCGCAGGCGTCCTCGGCCGTGGGGTGGGTCCCGCCGGTGGGCTCGCACTCGAGGGTGACCTGCTTGTACAGGGGGCCGCCCCAGCCCGTGCCGGTCTTGGTGATCGTCAGGCTCGTCAGGGAGGAGGCGCCGGCCGGCACCGCGGACGGTGCGGAGGCCGGACCTGCCGCCGCCGGTACCGCGGACACGACCGTCGCGGCCGTCGCGGCGAGACCCGCGGCCAGGAGAGCGCCCAGTCTTTTCCTCATGTTCCTCCGATCATCCGCACGCGTGTTCCCGTGAGCGTCAATGTCGCGCAACGGGCGGCGGTGGACAAGAGGGGCGTCGGCCACCCTCGGACCGTCGCCGGCCGGGCGGGGCCGCCGGGTTCGCGCCTCAGCCGGCCGCCCCGCCGTCCGGGACACGGCCGTTCGCGGCCGGGCCGGCGTCCCGGTCGCGTTCCAGGAAGTACAGGCGGGCCCGCTTGTGCTCCAGGGCGACCTCGGCGCCTTCGGTGAACCCGGCCAGGCGCAGCCGTCTGCGGGAGCGTTCGTTGCGGACGTCCGGCTCGGCCACCACCCGCAGGCGTGCGGGGTCGGACCAGACGAAGTCGAGGACGGCACCGAACAGGGAGCCGCCGAAACCGCTGCGCGGGGCGCCCTCGGGGGGCGCGAGGAGGATGTGGATGCCGAAGTCGCCGGGGCGCACCGGGTAGTGCTCGCCCAGCGGGTCGTGCTCGGGATCGTAGGTCTGGAGCAGTCCCGCCGGACGGCCGTCGTGCTCGATCAGGTAGGCGTGGTGGGTCTCCAGGGAGTCCACGAACGCGTAGACGTCCCGGACCTGGTCGACGGTGTGTCCGACCATGCCCCAGAACCGGGCGCGCTCGTCGTCCACCCAGCGGTGGACGAGTCCGGCGTCGCCCTCCGGGTCGAGGACGCGGAAGGCGACGGTGCCGAAGCCGGGCACCTCGCGGACGTACGCGGGTGCGGGGCGGGCGGCGCGGGACGCCGCCCCCGCGGTGGAAGGGGTGGGCTCGGTCATGCCGTTTCCTCCTCGGTGAGCAGGTGCCAGTCGGTGACGACGGGGATCAGCGCGCCGCGCAGCCACAGCGGAAGCTGGTCGCGGGCGTGGGGGTGGTCGGGAAGGCCGGAGGCGCCCAGCGGGACGATCCACCCGCTGTCCTCCCGGCGGGCCAGGTCCCACACGAAGCGCGCGACGGAGGCGCGGGCGCCCAGGTCGGTGAGTCCGGGGACGCTGGAGGAGGACATCACGCAGTCGTGGTCGCCCTCCAGGGCGGGCCGCAGGGGGGAGGCGGAGGGCAGCGCCTCCCACGCCGCCAGCCGGTGGGTCTCGCCCCAGCTGCGGGGGGCGCCGTCGCGGGCCACCTCCTCGAGGGCGGCCCGTGCGTGCGCGGCGACGTCCACCGCCGGGGGCAGCGCTCCGGGCACGGTCAGGCTCTCCAAGGCGTGCCCGACCCTGCCCAGGAGGGACAGCCAGGGCAGGAAAACCTCCGGGTCGTCGGGACGCGGCGCGAGGGCGGCCAGTGCCGGATCCCCGGCCAGCCGGCGGGCGAGCGCGCCGCGCCACGCGGCGAAGACGGCGGCGCCCCGCGAGCCGGCGTCCATGTGCCGGTCCCAGGCGTCCAGTTCGCGCCGGAGCGCCGCGGCAGCGGGCGTCAGCCCGTCCAGCGGCTCGACCAGCCGGGCCAGCAGGACGGACGCCCCGGGCAGCAGGGTGTCGGTGTGCACGGCGGGGATGTCGGCGGGCGACCAGCGCGGCCGGGAGTCCAGGAGCGCGGCGATGCGGCGCGCCCGGTGGGGCGCGGCGAACTCGGTGCCCAGCGGTGTGGCGATGCCCCGGGCGTTGGCCATCACCGCGCGGCCGTCGCGCGGTGCGGCCCGGGGCATGGGCTCCCACCGGCCGGACCAGGCGGCGGTCGTGTCCCAGGCGTCGACGACACCCTGGCGGTTGGCCTCGCCACGGACCGGCACGGCTCCGGCGACCCGGTGCAGCACACCGCCCGCGGTGTCCGCGGCCATCACCACGTTGACCGGCTCCACCCATCGGTCGAACGCCCGGTCGACGTCCGCGACGGTCCTGGCACGCATCAGGGCGGGCAGGGCGTCGAATCCCAGGGAACCGAGCACCCTCGCCGGCACCCGCAGGCTGACCGCCGCCCACCGGCCGCGGCTCCCCGGGTCCTCGGAACCGGCGGACGGCTCCGCCGTCCCGGGCGCGCCGGGGACCGCCTCCTGCAGCACGACCGGCCCCCGGGCGGTCTCCACCATCTCCACTTCCACCGGATCGCCCCCGGCGACCTGGAAGGTCTCGGTGCGGACCTCGGCCGGCTCCCAGCCGTCCGGCCCCCATGCCTCCACCGCCGTCCCGGCCCGTCGCAGGCGTTCGCGGTAGAGGTCCTGGTAGTCCGCCATGGCGTTGGTGATGGCCCATGCGACGTGCCCCGTGTGGCCGAAGTGCGCGATGCCGGGCACCCCGGGCACCGCGAGCCCCACCACGTCGAACTCCGGGCACGCCAGGCGGATCTGCTGGTAGACGCCGGGCGCCTCGACGAACCGGTGGGGATCCCCGGCGAGCAGCGCCGCTCCCGTGGTGGTGCGGTCCGCGGTGAGGAGCCAGCCGTTGCTCCCCGCGGAGCCCGGCCCGTCGGTGGCGAAGTGCGCCACGGCCCCGGCCCCGAGGACCGAACCGACGCGGTCCCGCCAGAGCTTGGACGGGAAGCCGGCGAACAGCAGGTGGTGCGAGAGCCACACCGCCAACGGGGTCCACGGTTCCCAGACGCCGGGACGCAGGCCCGCGCGGCCGAACTCGGGGGCCCGGCGGCCCGCCTCCGGCAGTGCCGAGTTGATCCCCCGCGTGAACGCGGAGATCCAGGCCGCCGTATCGGGACGGAGCGCGGCGTAGCAGCGCCGCGCCGTGTCCGCCAGCCGGGCGCGCCGGGCGAGCACGTCCCAGGCCAGGTGCTCCGCGCCGAGGAAGGCCGCCGAGGAGCCCAGCGCCCTTCGCCGCTCGACCTCGATCTGCCATCCGCGGTCGCGCGCGGTGACGACGCCCTGGCCGTGGGCGAGTGCGAGCGCGTCCGGGGCCCACAGGTGCGGAATGCCGTGGCGATCGCGGTGGACGCGATGACGGGGTCTGGGCAAACCGGTCTCCTCGGGTCGTCGGTGGCGGGCGCCGGCCAGGACCGAGGACAGCCGTCGGGAGCGTCCCGCCGTCCCGGCAACGCCGGCGAACCGCAAAATCGCCCCACGGGAAGCCGACTTGACGTCGGCCGGTCCTCACGCCGAACACACGCGTCGCCATTGACATGGCTTTAGGTGAGGCTAACCTTACCCACGTCGCCGCGACTGCGCGACGCCGCCGGGCGGCGACCGGGGCGGTGTCGACAGCGCGGGGCCGTGCGTGTTTAGTTAGGTCAGCCTTACCTAATATATTCTCTCTCCGTTGCCCCCACCAGAAGGCTGACATGACCATTGACGGCAAGACCGCGCAGGCACCGCGCGTCCTCCCCTCGCCCAGCGCCGAGGCCCGCAGCCACCTCTTCGGCGACCGGACCGCGGACGCCTACCGGAAGGCGCTCGCCCTCGGCGTGGACGCGGTCGCGTCGCGCGTCACGGACGTCCGGGGGCCCTTCACCGGAATCAGCCCGGACGCCCTCGCCCCCGAGATCGAACAGGTCGACCTGGACCGTCCGCTCGGCGACTCGGCGGCCGCCCTCGCCGAACTGGAGCGGCTCTACCTGCGCGACGCCGTCTACTTCCACCACCCGCGCTACCTCGCCCACCTCAACTGCCCCGTCGTCGTCCCGGCGCTGCTCGGCGAAGCGGTGCTCAGCGCGGTCAACTCCTCCCTGGACACCTGGGACCAGAGCGCCGGCGCCACGCTGATCGAGCGCCGCCTGATCGACTGGACGGCCGGACGGATCGGCTTCGGACTGGACGCGGACGGCATCTTCACCAGCGGCGGCACGCAGTCCAACCTCCACGCGCTGGTGCTGGCGCGCGAGGAGGCGTTCGCCCGGGCCGGGGCGCGGAGTTCCGAGGCCCGTCAGGCCCTGCTGCCCCGGCTGCGCGTGCTCGCCTCCGGCGCCGCGCACTTCAGCGTCCGCAAGTCCGCGAAGATGCTCGGCCTGCCGATGGAGGCCGTGGTGAGCGTGGACACCACCGCCGACCGGCGGATGGACGTGACGGCGCTGCGCCGTGAGGTCGACCGCCTGCGCGCCGAGGGGCTGACGGTGATGGCCGTGGTCGCCACCGCGGGCACCACCGACTTCGGCAGCATCGATCCGCTCGCCGCCGTCGCGGACGTCTGCGAGGCGGTGGGCGCGTGGCTGCACGTGGACGCCGCCTACGGCTGCGGCCTGCTGGTGTCCCCGACCCGCCGGCACCTGCTCGAGGGCGTGGAGCGCGCCGACTCGGTGACCGTGGACTTCCACAAGTCGTTCTTCCAGCCGGTGAGTTCGAGCGCGCTGGTGGTCCGCGACAGCCGGATGATGGCGCACGCCACCTACTACGCCGACTACCTGAACCCCGCCCGGATGGCCGAGCGCCGGATCCCCAACCAGGTCGACAAGTCCCTGCAGACCACGCGCCGCTTCGACGCGCTGAAGCTGTGGATGACCCTGCGCGTCATGGGCGCCGACGGAGTGGGCGTCCTCTTCGACGAGGTGCTGGACCTGGCCGTCGCGGCGCACGAGATGCTCGCCGACGACCCGCGGTTCGAGGTGGTCGGCCGCTCCCAGCTCTCCACCGTCGTCTTCCGCTACCGCCCCTCCGAGGAGCACGCGCACCTCGCCGACGACGCCAACCTGCACGCCCGGGAGGCGCTCGCCACCTCGGGCGAGGGCATGGTCGCGGGCACCAGGGTGGACGGGCGGCACTTCCTGAAGTTCACGCTCCTGAACCCCCGCACCACGCCGGGCGACATCGCCTACGTCATCGACCTGCTGGCCGGCCACGCCGAGCAGTTCGTCGAGGCGGCCACCGCCGCCGGGGCCGCGCGCGACGGCGTCTGAGCCCGCGCCGCCCCGACCGGACCACGGCAGGACGGACCGGCGCGCCCCGCGCCACCGCCGCCGCCCACACCACGACTTCCCCTGGAGACCGCATGCCCCAGTCCGCCACCGAGCCCGTGCACGACTTCGTCGCGGTGGGTCTCGGCCCGTACAACCTCGGCCTGGCCTGCCTCACCGCGCCCCTGGACGACCTCGACGGCGTCTTCCTGGAGAGCCGGGAGCAGTTCGACTGGCACCCCGGAATGCTGCTCGACTTCGCGACGCTGCAGACCCCGTTCATGGCCGACCTGGTCACCCTCGCCGACCCGACGTCGCCGTTCTCCTTCCTGCAGTACCTGAAGGAGAAGGGACGGCTGTACCCGTTCTACATACGCGAGAACTTCTATCCGGTGCGCGCCGAGTACAACGACTACTGCCGGTGGGCCGCCGCACAGCTCCCGTCCGTGCGGTTCGGCCACCGCGTGGACGCGGTGGAGTTCGACGAGGCGGAGGGCGTCTACGTCGTCACCTCGTACCGGCAGGCCACCGGGGACCGGGTCCGGCACCGGGGCCGGCACCTGGTGCTCGGCACCGGAACGCCCCCGCACCTGCCGCCCGCCTGCCGGGACCTGCCCGGCGACGCCGTCCACAACTCCCGCTACCTCGCGCACAAGAGCGTGCTGCAGGCCAAGGAGTCGGTGACCGTGATCGGCTCGGGGCAGAGCGCGGCCGAGATCTACTACGACCTGCTCGGTGACATCGACACGTACGGCTACCGGCTCAACTGGGTCACCCGCTCCCCGCGCTTCTTCCCGCTGGAGTACACCAAGCTCACCCTGGAGATGACCTCGCCCGAGTACGTGGACTACTTCCACGCGCTTCCCGAGGAGACCCGCTACCGGCTCGAGTCGGAGCAGAAGGGACTCAGCAAGGGCATCGACGCCGAGCTGATCAACAACATCTTCGACCTGCTGTACCAGAAGAGCGTGCACGGCCCCGTGCCCACCCGGCTGTTCACCAACACCGCGCTCCGCACCGCCCGCCACGACGAGGCCGAGGGCCGGTACGAGCTCGGACTGCACCACGACGAGCAGGACCGGGACTTCACCCTCCTCACCCACGGACTGGTGCTGGCCACCGGCTACTCCTACCGGCCGCCCGCCTTCCTCGAACCGGTGCGCGACCGCCTGCTGTGGGACGGCCGCGGACGCCTGGACGTGGCCCGCAACTACAGCGTCGACGTCACCGGCCGGGGCGTCTTCCTGCAGAACGGGGCCACCCACGCGCACAGCGTGACCTCGCCGGACCTCGGCATGGGCCCCTACCGCAACAGCTGGATCATCCGCGAGATCACCGGCCGCGAGGTCTACCCGATCGAGAAGTCCATCGCCTTCCAGGAGTTCGGCGCGCCCGAGGGCGTGGTGTCGTGACGCCGTCCGCATCGCCCGCGTCGTACTCCCGGACCACCCCCTTGGGGACGATGACGCTGCACCCGCTGGAGCCGGCCCGGGAGGCCGCCCGGCTGCACGCCTGGCTGACCGACCCCAAGGCCGCCTACTGGATGATGGGGGACCTGAGCGCCGCCGAGATCGTCGAGGCGTACGAGGCGATCGTCCGCCATCCGCACCACGACGCCTTCCTCGGCGCCCTGGACGGCGAGTTCTGCTTCCTCGTCGAGCGCTACGACCCCGCCCGGGTCGAACTCGCCGGACTCTACGAGGCCCGCCCCGGTGACGTCGGCATGCACTTCCTGTGCGCGCCGGCCGGCTCCCCCCGCCACGGTTTCACCCGGTCCGTCATCACCACGGTGATGGCCTTCCTCTTCGACGACCCCGCCACGCGCCGCGTCGTCGTGGAACCGGACGTCCGCAACACCGCCGTCCACGCCCTCAACGCCTTCGTCGGATTCGTCCCCGAGGGCCCACTCGTCAAGCCCGAGAAGACCGCCCTGCTCAGCTTCTGCACCAGGGAACAGTTCGCGGCCGCCACCGAAGGAGTCCACGCATGACCGCCGCCCAGCCCCACCGGGCCGCCCCCGCCGCCCTGGACCAGGTCGCCCACCTGCGCCCCGAGCTGTGGGCGGCCGCCAACCGGGCGCTGGTCCGCAAGGCCCTCGCGGAGTTCGCCCACGAGCGGCTGCTGACCCCCGAACCCACCGGTGACGGACGGTACATCGTGCGTTCCGACGACGGCGGGACCGAGTACCGCTTCGCCGCCCGGCTGATGGCCCTGGACCACTGGCAGATCGACGCCGCCTCCCTCACCCGGCACCGGTCCGGTGCCGAGGTGCCGCTGGACGCCCTGGACCTGGTGATCGAACTGCGCGCGACGCTCGGCCTGAGCGAGGAGGTGCTGCCGGTCTACCTGGAGGAGATCGGCTCCACCCTCTCGTCCGCCGCCTACAAGCTCTCCCGGCCGGCGCCGGACGCCGGGGAGCTGGTGACCGCCGACTTCCAGACCGTCGAGGCGAGCATGACCGAGGGACACCCGGGCTTCGTCGCCAACAACGGCAGGATCGGCTTCGCCATCGAGGAGTTCCACGCCTACGCCCCCGAGGCCGCGGCGCCGGTCCGTCTGATGTGGCTGGCCGCGCACCGCGAGCGCGCCACCTTCACCTCCTGCGCGGACGTCGACTACGACGGCCTGATGGAGCAGGAACTGGGCGCGGACGGGCGGGCGCGGCTCGAGGGGGTACTCACCGGCCTCGGGCTCGACCCCGCGGACTACCTGCTCTTCCCCGCCCACCCCTGGCAGTGGGCGAACAAGCTGGCCGTCACCTTCGCCGGCGAGATCGCCACCCGGCACCTGGTCCCGCTCGGGGAGAGCGAGGACCTCTACCAGGCCCAGCAGTCCATCCGCACCTTCTTCAACACCAGCCGCCCCGACCGGCACTACGTGAAGACGGCCATGTCCGTCCTCAACATGGGCTTCATGCGCGGCCTCTCGGCCGCGTACATGGAGGCGACGCCGGCCATCAACGACTGGCTGGCCGAGCTGATCGCCACCGATCCCGTGCTGCGCGGCACCGGCCTGACGATCATCAGAGAGCGTGCCGCCATCGGGTACCGCGACCCTCGGCTCGAGGCGGCCACCGACCGCTACTCGCCGTACCGCAAGATGCTGGCCGCGCTGTGGCGGGAGAGCCCGGTGCCCTCGCTCGCGCCGGGCGAGCGCGTGTTCACCATGGCCGCCCTGCTGCACTGCGACCGCGACGGCAGGTCCTTCGCCGCTGCCCTGATCTCCGCCTGCGGCCTGTCTCCCGAGCGGTGGCTGCGGCGGTACCTCGACGCCTACCTCGTGCCGCTGCTGCACAGCTTCTACGCCCACGACCTCGCGTTCATGCCGCACGGGGAGAACGTCATCCTCGTCCTCGACGACGCGGGCACGGTCGTGCGCGCGGTGTTCAAGGACATCGCCGAGGAGATCGTGGTGATGGACCCGGAGGCCGACCTGCCGCCCGCCGTGCGGCGCATCAGGGCCGACGTCCCCGAGGACATGCGGCTGCTGTCCATCTTCACCGACGTCTTCGACGGCTTCCTCCGCTACCTGGCCGCGCTCCTGGACGAGGCCGGAACGCTCCCCGAGGACCGCTTCTGGGAGACGGTGGCCCGGTGCGTCGCCGACTACCAGGACTCCGTGCCCCACCTCGCCGAGAGGTTCCGGCGCCACGACCCCTTCGTGAAGACCTTCGCGCTCTCCTGCCTCAACCGCCTGCAGCTGCGCAACAACCGCCAGATGGTCGACCTCGCCGATCCCTCGGCGGCCCTGCAGCTGGTCGGCGAACTGACCAACCCCATCGCCCGGTTCGCCCCGGTCCGATGACGACGGGCGTCTCCTCGGACGGGCGGGCGGCCCCGGCGGTGCGCGCGGACCGGCGCGGTGCGGTCCTCGGCGTGATCTGCCTGGTGCAACTGGTCGTGGTCCTGGACAACTCGGTGCTGACGGTGGCGGTGCCCACGCTCTCCCGCGAGCTGGACGCCTCGATGGCCGCGATCCAGTGGGTGGTCAACGCCTATCCACTGGCCCAGGCGGGTCTGCTGCTGGCCGCCGGCGCCGCCGCCGACCGCTACGGACGGCGGCGGCTGCTGCTGACCGGGCTCGCGCTCTTCGGCCTGTGCTCCCTGGCGGCCGGACTGTGCCAGGACGCCGGACAGCTCGTCGCCGCCCGGGCCGGCATGGGGATGGGCGGCGCACTGATCACGTGCACCACCCTCGCGGTGCTCATCCAGGTGTTCCCCGAGGGGGAACGGGGCCGGGCCATCGGCATCTGGGCGGCGGTCAACGGCCTGGGGTTCGCGGCCGGGCCGCCCCTCGGCGGACTGATCCTCTCCCACCTCCCGTGGGGGGCGATCTTCCTGGTCAACGTGCCGGTGGCTCTCGTGGGGCTGGCCGCCGCCCGGTGGCTGATCCCCGAGTCGCGGCGGGAAGGAGCGGGCCGCCCGGACGTGCCGGGGGCGGTGCTGTCCGCCGTCGGCGTCGTCGCGCTGGTGCACGCGGTCACCTCCTGGCCTGAGCACGGCGCCGTCTCCCTGCCGGTGCTCGCCGCCACCGGGACGGCGGTGGCGGCGCTCACCGCACTCGTGGTGTGGGAACGGCGCTGCGCCGACCCGGTGCTGGCGCCCCAGCTCTTCCGCAGCGCCCGGTTCACCGGCGCGGTCACCGGGGTCCTGCTGATCACCTTCGGCAGCGCGGGAGCGCTGTTCCTGCTCGCGCAGCAACTGCAGTACGTCCGGGGCTACACCGCCCTGGAGGCCGGCCTCTGCACCGCGCCCTTCCCGCTGAGCGTCGTGCTGCTCAACATCCGGGGACTGGCACCCAGGATGATCGCCAGGCTGGGCGAGGTCCGCGCCGTGGCCCTCGGCATGGGATCGCTGGCCTGCGGTTTCGCCGTGGCGGGAGTTCTGGACCGGGGCGGCTACCCGGTCCTGCTGACGGGCCTGCTGCTGATGGGCCTGGGCTGCGCCCTCGCCAATCCGGCCATCGTCGAGGCGGTGATGGGTTCGATTCCCCCGGACCGGGCGGGCTCGGGCGCGGCCGTGGACGGCACCGTGGGAGAGGTCGGCGGCAGCCTGGGGGTGGCGGTGCTCGGCGCGGTCCTCAGCAGCCGGCTCGCCGCGCTGCAGCCGCAGACCGCCGACGCGGCCTCGCTGACCGCGGCCCTGGAGGCGGCGGGTCCGGAGGACGGCGCCGCCGTCCTCGGCGCCTTCGCGGCAGCGGCGCGCACCGGACAGATGTACGGGGTGGCGGCCGTCATGGCGGGCGGACTGGTGACCGCCTACCTCCTGCGCCGCGCCGGGCTCCGCGACGGACCACGGGGCGGCCCGGCGCCCCGTGACGACGACCCGGCGCCCCGTGGCGTGGCGGGGCCCCGTGGCGTGGCGGAGCCCCTTCGCCAGGGCTGACCCGGGGGTGAACCCGTCCGGCATCCGGCACGGCCGGGCCGCGCGCCCGCTCACGCGGTCCACCGCCTGCCCCCCGCCTCCTCGTGGCCGGACCCGTCGCCGCGCCGGGAGGGTGGCGGGGAGCGCGCGTCGCCCGGCCCGCCGCCCTCCCGGCCGTCATCGGTCCGTCCGGCCGGTCAGGCCGTGCCGACGCCGTTCGAGTAGGACTTCATCCAGTGGAGCGCGAACCCGTTGGTGACGGGGTCGCCCGCGTCGTTCACGGTGTGCAGGATGCCGCCGCCGCCCGGGCCGTTGAGGCAGGCCGTCACCAGCGAGGTGAGGACGACGCCCGGGGTGTCGGGCACCTCGAAGGCACGGTCGGTGTAGATGTCCGCGTTGAGGTTGAAGAACGCGTAGCTGCCCAGTCCCCAGGCCTTGTGGTCCCGGACGTCGTCGGCGACCTTGTAGGCGGCGTAGCCGTTGGTGGAGCCGCGCCGCCAGGCCGTCTGGGTCGGGACGTCGTAGGGGTGCTCGTTCTGGAAGAAGTAGGTGCGGCCCTTCTCGCCGTTCCAGATGACCTCGTGGTCCTGGTAGTGCTCGACGAAGAGACCGTAGGCGGTGACCCGGTCGCCGTTGACGAGGAAGCCGACACCGGCGGGGTTGACCGACCAGCCGACCATGCCGTCGAGGCCGTGGTCGCCGCGCCAGGCCCAGATGTGGTCGGTGATCACGTCGTTGCTGTCGATCTGGATGCTGACCGCGGCGCCACCGGGGACCGAGCCGCCGATGCGCGCGAAGACGTCGAACAGCACGGTGGGCCGGTGTGCGTGGCTCCTGCGACTGCGGCCGTGGCCGACCCGCATCAGCACGGGGGAGTTCGCGGACGCCGCCTCCAGCATGAGGCCGGCCACGGTGACGTCGTCCACGTCGGCCACCTCGACGAGCATGTTGTCGTCGACCGCCTGGAGCGTGGCCACCCCGAGGCCGAGGACCACGGTGCCGGGCCGGGTGACCCGCAGCGGCTCGGTCAGCCGGTAGACGCCGGGCGTGAGCAGCAGGTGCTTCCCGGCGGCGAGCGCCCGGTTGATCCGCGCGGCGGAGTCGCCCGGACGGGCGACGTGGAACCTCGTCAGGGGGATGCGGTGGCCGGCGGCCGGCCCGGCCTCCCAGGTGGTGCCGCTGACGTCACGCCGCAGCGCGGGCACGAAGACCTGGTAGGCGCCCCGGCGGTCGACGGTCAGGAACGGCTTCTCCCGGATGACCGGGGTGCGGTCCAGCGTCGTGACGGGCGGCGACGGGTAGGAGGTGGCGGGCGCCCCCCGGACGCCGAGGAAGACCATGTTCCACTGGGCGTCCTTCCAGCTGCCGATGGTGTCGTTGCGTGACAGCCACTGCTGCTGTGAGCCCGCGTTGATCGTGCCGGTCACCAGGGTGTCGGCCAGGAAGCCGCCGCTGGACCACCCGTTGCCGGGCGGGCTCGGCATCAGGATCATGTCCCCCTTGACGTGGCACCGGCGCATCGGCGCCGCCTGGGAGACGGCCCAGCGGTCCAGGCCGTCCGGCGGCACGACGGTCACGTTCTCGCAGGCCCGCCAGAAGTTCTGGGTGGCGTTGCCCTCGAACCACTGCGCGTCGGCGGTCACGTGGCCGTTGATCACGACGTCCTCGGGGCTGTCGCCGAGCCCGAGCACGTGGGTGTAGAAGCCGACGTTGATCTCGACCTCGTAGGTGCCGGGCATGAACGCCAGGGCGAACCGCTCGGTGCCGAACTGGTTGGCCTCCTGGATCGCGAAGACGGCGTCGATCCGCTCCTGGATGGCGGCGTCGCCCATCGAGGGGTCGAACACGAGGACGTTCGGCCCCAGGCCGGCCGTCCGGTGGTGAGCGGCGCCCAGGTCGCCCGGGCCGGACGCGAAGGCGGATCCTGCGGCTGCGCCGCCCAGCGGCACCGCTGCGGCGGCGGCCGCCGCTCCGCGGAGCATGGCACGACGAGAGGGAATCACGGACACGGCTCTCCCTGCATGTGGTGGGGCACGACGGATCACGGCTGGTCCTCAACCGTTCTGAGAGCGCTCTCAGACCGGGAGTGAATCACTGCCGGTACGCAGCGTCAATGACGAGGGAGCCCGTAACAGCACTCGGCACGGCGGGAGTTGGCTCCCCGCCCCTCCCCCGCGCCGGGAGCGCCCCGGCAGCGCGCACCGGTGACACCGGGCGGTCGGGGCCGAGGGGGTCCCGCGGTGCGGCGCGGGTGACCGGTCAGTCCACCGGGTCCGCGGCGATGCCGCCCGGGGCGGGCCGGCCGTGGCGAGGGACCGGGCAGCCGCGCAGGCCCGGGGTGGGGAAGGTGCCGAGGTCCTCGAGACGGTAGCCGGAGGGGTAGCCCGGATAGCTCCTGATCTCCGGGTTCTGGCGGGCGTGGTGCGGGCGGCGGCGGGGCGGGAGCAGCCGGACGGCCCGGGCGCGCAGGCGGAGGAGGCCGTGGACGAGGGCGCCGACGGCCGGGTGGGGGCGGGGGTAGCGGAAGGCGCGGCGCAGCGGCTCGTCGAGGAGGGACACGGTGGCGGCGCGCAACAGCGGGGCGAGGGGGCGCGGATACCAGGAGGCCATCAGGGCGAGGGTGGCGTCCGAGACCTGGCGGGAGCGCTCGTCCCAGGCGAAGTGCGCGGCCTCGTAGGAGTCGAGGAAGTCCTCGAACTCCTCGTAGGTGCGGGGGATCTCCTTGATGCCCATGTGCTTGCCGAGCGTGCGGTAGTAGTTGGCGGTGGCCCGGCGTTCGTGCTCGGTGAGCGGGCGCCAGCCGAAGGAGTCCAGCCAGCGGGCCGGTGTCACCACGAACGTGCACAGCACGTACCGCATGTCGTCGTCGGAGATGTCGTAGCCGCGGTGCATGCGGTTGACGCGGCGGACGGCGGTACGGCCTTCCTCGCTGTCGAAGCCGTGCTCCACGACGGCGTCCAGCAGGAGGGAGGTGTCGTCGTACCGCTTCTGGGAGCGGTCGGTCATCTCCGCCGTCCCGGCCAGTAGCCGGCCGATGGAGGGGACGGCGTAGGTGCGGTAGAGGGCGAGTTCCAGTGCGCGGGTGTGGTCCCAGGAGAACTCGTAGGCGGCGATGAGGCGGTAGATGGCGAGGAAGTCCCGTTCGGGGTCGAGTCGCTGGATCTCCTTGAGCCGGTCGTAGCGCTTCCCGCCCACCTCGGTCGTCCCTCCGTCGCCGTGACCCGAACGCCAACTGTAGGGGGTCGAGGGGGAAGGGGTTCTTCGTCGGGGTGGGTGGGAGTGGCCGCGGTCGGGGGATGCCCCGGCCGGCCTTCTCGCCGGGCGTGCCGTCCGCGCCGTGCCGCGGCAGGAGGCCACCGGGGCCGCTGCCGTCACGGGCCGGTACGGGCCGCCGTCGGCGACGCGGTCGGGCCGGGCCCTACGGCGTGGTGTGGTAGTAGCGGGTGCACTCGCTGACCATGCCGTCGTCGGCGATGCGGAAGACGTCGACGAAGCGCGTGCACGGGTGACGGGAGTCCGGGACGACGCGCCGGCCGGCGGCGACCACGCTGCGGTCGGCGGCGACGAGGTGGTCGATCTCGTGGCGGGTCCGGCCGGTGCTGTGGCGGAGGTGGGCGCGGACGGCCTCGGCGCGGCCGTGGACGGGCGGCATGCCGGGCAGTTCCAGGACCACGCGTTCGTGCATCAGGGAGGCACAGGAGTCCGCGTCGCCGGCGTCGAGGTAGTCGTAGACCAGGCGGACGTGGTCCACGCCTGCGGCTGTGATCAGGTCGGTCGTTGCGGAGTGGGCGGCTGCCGGGTGGTCGTGACTCGTCATCGGGCTGTACCCCTTTCGTTCTCCGCCCCGAGTCTGGGCGGCGCGGCCAACTCTTCGCTATCGCAGCACTATCCCCCCTCGGTATATGCACGGCATGGACAGGAGAGTGACGAATGTGGAGACTGTTCGAAACTTCTCCTGCCTCGTCAACTCATGTGTCTCGCTGGGGGATCCGTTGGCCGACCTCATGGCGGAGGAAGAGCAGGGCGTCCCTCCGGCGCCACGCCCGTCCTTCCGGATCCTCGGACCGCTGCAGGTGCACGGGACCGGCGGTCCGCTGCGGGTGCCGCCCGGCCGCCAGGAGGTGATCCTCGCCGCGCTGCTGCTGGAGGCCAACCGGGTGGTCGGCACCGGTTACCTGGTCGACCTCATCTGGGAGGACGTTCCGCCGGAGACCGCCCGCACCCAGGTGCAGATCTGCGTGTCGCGGCTGCGGAAGCTGCTGGCCGGTGCGGACGCGGAGGTCTCGATCACCACCCGGGCTCCCGGATACGTGCTGCACACCGACGAGCGGAACGTGGACGCCGCGCTGTTCACGGCGGGGGTGTCACGGGCCAGGCGGCTGCGGGAGCGGGGCGAGACGGAACGGTCCGTGGAGGAGCTGAGGGCGGCGGTGGCCCTGTGGCAGGGGGACTGCCTGCCGGGACTGGACAGCGGTCCGCTCGCGAACAAGGCGCGGCAGCTCAACGAGGAACGGCTCACCGCCGTCGAGCTGCGGATCCAGCTGGAACTCGCACTGGGGCGGCACGACCGGCTGGTGGGCGAGCTGCAGATGCTCACCCACGAGCACCCCCTGCGGGAGAGGCTGCGCGGGCAGCTGATGCAGGCGCTGTACTGGTCGGGCCGGCAGGCCGAGGCGCTCGAGGTGTTCCGCACGGGGCGGCGGCTGCTCGACGAGGAGCTCGGGCTGGAGCCGGGCCGGGAACTCAGGGAGCTGGAGTCGGCGATCCTCACGGGCACGCTCGCCCCGCCCGCCGGCCCCACGTCCGCCGTCCCGGCGCCCGCCGGTCCCTCGCCCGCCGGTCCCTCGCAGGCCGGCGAGGAGCGGGCCGCGCAGGCGCGGCCCCGTGCCGGCGGAGAGGCCCGGCAGGAGGAGCCCCCGGCGCCGGCCGGGCCCTCCGGGCAGGAGGCCGTGCCGCATCAGCTTCCGGCGGCGACCGCCGACTTCGTGGCGGACGCGGCGCAGCTGGCTGCGCTCGAGGAGGCGCTGACCGGAGGGCCGGAGCGGACAGCGGTGGGGCTGGCGGCGGTCACCGGGAAGCCGGGCACCGGCAAGTCGGCCCTGGCCGTCCAGGTGGCGCACCGGTTGTCGGACTCGGCGTTCCCGGACGGGCAGCTCTACTGCGATCTGCGGGGGACGACCGGGGCCCCGGTCGCTCCGGTGGAGGTGCTGGGGCGTTTCCTGAGGGCGCTGGGCATTCCGGGGCAGCTGGTCCCGGAGTCGCTGGACGAGCGGGCGGAGATGTACCGGTCGAGGCTGGCGTCGCGCCGGGTGCTGGTGGTGCTGGACGACGCGGCGAGCGAGCGGCAGGTGCTGCCGCTGCTGCCGGGGAGCCGTCGCTGCGCGGTGCTGGTCACCAGCCGGGCCCGGCTGACGGCGTTACCGGGAGCGCACCGCGTGGAGCTGGACGTGCTGGGTGAGGACCGGGCGCTGGAGCTGCTGGCCCGGATCGTCGGACGGGAGCGGGTGGCGGCGGAGGCGGTGGCGGCGGAGGCGCTGGTGCGCACGGTCGGCCGGCTGCCGCTGGCCCTGCGCATCGTGGCGGCGCGGCTGGCGGCGCGGCCGCACTGGTCGCTGGCGTCGATGGTGCAGCGGCTGGCCGACGAGCGGCACCGGCTGGACGAGCTGGCGCACGGCGAGATGACGATGCGGGCGAGCCTGGCCCTGACGTACGACGGGCTTGCCCCGCAGGACCGCCGGCTGCTGCGGCTGCTGAGCATGGCCCAGGCGCCGACCCTGCCGAGCTGGCTGGCGGGCGCGCTCCTGGACGACGGCCGGCCCTTCCCGTCGGACCTGATGGAGCCGCTGGTCGACGTGCAGATGCTGGACGTCGCCGGGGTGGAGCGGAGCGGTGGTTTCCGGTACCGCTTCCACGAGATCATCCGGGTGTACGCGCGGGAGCAGCTGGCGTTCGACCCGCCCGGGGAGCGGGGGGTGGCGCTGGCCCGGATGGGCGGCGGGTGGATGTACCTCGCGCAGCAGGCCCACCGGAAGCTGTACGGCGGGGACTTCACCGTGCTGCACGGCGACGCCCCGCGCTGGGAGCCGCCGGCCGTGTACACGCAGGAACTGCTGGGGGATCCGCTGTCCTGGCTGGAGGCCGAGCAGGCCGCCCTGTGCCGCATGGTGGAGCACGCGGCCGAGGAAGGGCTGCACGACCTGTGCTGGGACCTGGCGACGACGCTGGTCACGCTGTTCGAGGTGAGGGGCCTGTACGACCTCTGGGAGCAGACGCATCTGTGCGCGCTGGCGGCGGCCCGCAAGGCGGGCAACCTGCGGGGCACGGCGGCGGTGCGGGCCTCGCTCGGCTCGCTGTACATGAGCCGCAGCCAGTTCGACGCGGCGCGGCAGGCGCTGAACTCGGCGCTGGACGTCTTCCAGGCGCTGGACGAGCCGACGGGCGAGGCCCTGTGCCGCCGGGACCTGGCCCTGATCGCCCGGACGGGTGGCGACGACGCGTCGGCGCTGGAGCTGTACGCGCGGTCGCTGGCGGACTTCGACCGGGCGGGGGACGTGGTGGGGCGGGCGATCGTGCTGACGCAGAGCGCCCACATCCGGATGCGCCGCGGCGAGTTCGAGGCGGCGCAGACCCAGCTGGACGAGGCCCTGGACACGTACGACGCGGTGGGTTACGCCGGCGGCCGGGCGCGGACGCTGCGGCGGGTCGGCCAGTTGCTGCTGCAGCAGGGCAAGTGCGATCTGGCGGTGCTGACCTTCACGGAGGTGCTGGAGCTGTGCCGGGACTCCGGCGACGTGATCGGCGAGGGGCACCTGCTGCGCGACCTGGGGCACGCGTTCTTCGTGATGGGCCGGCCCGATCGCGCCAGGGACTTCTTCGACCGGGCCGTGACCGCCCGGGAGCGGGTCATGGATTTCGGCGGGGGCGCGCTGGCGCGCCTGGACCTGGCGCGGCTGCTGGAGGGGGAGCCGGGGCGTGCCCGGGAACTGCTGGCCCCGGCGGTGGAGGTGTTCCAGGACCGGGGGATGGTCCGTGAGCTGACGGAGGCGCGGCGGCTGCTCGCCGCGGGATGAGACCGGCGGGCCGGCCGCGGCCGGGTCAGTCCCAGGGGTTGTTGTCGGTGGTGCCGCCCGTGCCGCCCGTGCTCCCCGTTCCCGTGCCGCCGGTGCTTCCCGTGCCGCCGGTGGTGGCGCCGGTGTCGCCTTCGTCGGTGGTGGTGTCGCCACCGGCGGCGGTGGCGACGACCGCGGTGCCCGGGCCCGTGGTTCCGGCGGCCCAGCCGGTCTGGGCGCCGGCGGCGGCGAGGAGCACGATCAGCGCGGAGGCGACGGTGGCGCGGAGGGCGTTGCGGGGAGCGGCGGTGTGCGACATGGGGTGCTTCCTCTCGGTGGTGGCGGCCGTTTCCGGCTGACGACCACAAAGCTAGGAAGAGGCGGATTCACGGCACCGTCCGCTGCCTTATCACCCCGCTATCACGGCCCGGTGTCCGCCGTCCCGGCGTGAAAGCCGCCGTCGCGGGGCACCGCCGCGGGTCGGCTCAGCCGCCGGCGGACGGCCCGTGAGGGGTTAGCGGCGGGATGGCTCCTGGATAGGCCGCGTGCCGACCATGGCCGGCAGACCTTCCTGAACCGACCAGCAGGAGCTGCACATGACGAACGGCCTTGCTTCTCAGGACACCGCCCCCGCCGCCGTCGCGCTCGGCGCCCTGATCCTCCAGCACCGGCTGCGCATCGGCCTGACGCAGCGGGAGCTCGCGGACCTCTCCACCATCAGCGTCCGCGCCATACGCGACCTGGAGAAGGGGAAGGCGCAGCGGCCGAGAACCGACACGGTCCGTCTGATCGCCGACGGTCTGCGGCTCGGCCCCCGCGCCCGTGCGGCCCTCGAGGAGGCGGCCCAGCGCGGCCACCGCGGGGGTGTCCGGGCGGCCGTCGAGCGGCCCGCGCCGCCCGTTCCCCTCCATCCGCTGATCGGGCGTGAGGCGGAGTGCGCCGCGGTGGTGGAGGAACTCCGGTCGGGCGCCGAGCGGCTGGTCACGGTCGTGGGGCTGAGCGGTGTGGGCAAGACCCGGCTCGTCCTGGAGGCCGCGGCGCGGCTGCACGACGCGGGCCTGACCGTGCTGTGGCACTCCGCGCCCGGGGAGGCCGCCGACTTCCTCCCGGGCGGCCAGGGTCCTCTCTCCGCGCTCGCGGCCGACTGCGCCTCCTTCCTGCGCGGTGAGGGCCGTGCCGACGACCTGCCCGGCGGGCCGGCCGGGCTGCCCGGCGACCGCGGTGTCGTGCTCGTCCTCGACGGCGCCGACACGGGCGTGCTCGACTTCCACCGGCTGGGCCGCCTGCTGCGCGAGCTGCCCGGGATGCGTCTGCTGGTCACCGCCGACGAGCCGTGGAACGTCCCCGGCGAACGCCTCTTCCTGCTGTCTCCGCTGGACGCTCCCGCGCCGTCCGCCGCGGCCCCCGCCGGCACGGCCGCCTCCCGTTTCTTCCTGGACCAGCTGCGCCGGCTGCGTCCGGGCATCGTCCCCGACGAGCGCGCTCTCGCCGACGTGGCGTGGATCTGCCACCGCCTCGACGGCCATCCGATGTCGCTCGCGGCCGCCGCGTCCTGGCTGGCCGTCTACGACCTGCCCGCCCTGCGCTCCCTCCTGGAGTCGGACCCGTCCCCGCTGCTCGCCCACCTTGCCGACGGCCCGGCCGGTTCCCGGCTCCAGGCCCGGGTGGCGCGCACCGTGGCCGCGCTGCCCGCGCCCTGCCGGGACCTGCTCGCCGAGCTGTGCCGCGACCGGGACGGCGCCTTCCTGCTCGAGGACGTGGTCCGGCTGACCGGCCGTCCGCTGCCCGAGTGCGGCCGCATGCTGCGGGACCTGCTGGTCAGCGGCGTGATCAGGTCCGTCACCGAGGGCACGCTGCCCTCCTTCCGGGTGCTGTGCGTGGTGCGCGCGGTGCTCGGGGCGGCTGCCGTCACGACTGCCGCCTGACTGCCGCGCGGCGGCCTGCTGCTGGCGCTCCCGCCGGAACAACTGCCGCTCCGCGCCCCGGCCGGCCGGTTGTATGGCACTGCCCGCCCCTCCCCCGCCGCCCCCTCACCCAGGAGACCGCCATGCCGTCCGACGCGCTCGCCGCTCCCGCCCCGGCCGCCGCCCGGTTGCCCCTCTCGGCGGCCCAGCGTGACATCTGGACGGCGCACGCCCTCGACCCGTCGGGCCTGAAGTACAACGTGGCCGAATGCCGGGAGATCCTCGGTCCGGTCGACCCCGGGCTGATGGCCGCCGCCTGGCGCCGCCTGGCGGAGGAGGCGGACTTCCTGCGGACCCGCCGGTTCGAGGAGGACGGGGAGCAGGTGTGGCAGGTCGTCGACGCCGGCGCCGGCCACCTCGACCTGCCGTTCACCGACGTGAGCGGGGCGGCCGATCCGGAGGCCGAGGCGTGGCGGCTGGTCGACGAGATGGTCGGCACCCCGTTCGCGCTGGACTCGGAGCCGCCGGTGCGCTGCGCGCTGATCCGGCTGGGCGAGGAACGGTACTTCTACTTCTACGGCTTCCACCACCTGGTCGTGGACGGCGTCGGTGTCGGGCTCGCGCTGACGCGGCTGGTGGAGCTGTACGAGCAGGCGGTCGCCGGCGAGCCGTGGGGGCCGTCCCCGTTCGGCCGGCTCGCCGACCTGCTGGCGGAGGACGCCGAGTTCCGCGGGTCGCGGGAGGCCGCGGCCGAGCGGGCGGCCTGGCGGGAGCACCTCGCCGGGGCGCCGGGCGCCCCCCGCAGTCCGGTCCGGGGCGCCGGCCGGGCCACACCGGCCCACGGCGCTCTGCCGTTCGCCCGGCGCAGCGTGCGGCTCTCCCCCGCCGACGCCGGCCGGCTGCGGGACGCGGCCCGCGCCCAGCGGGTCTCCTGGCCGGTCATGCTGGTGTCCCTGCTCGCCGTGTACCTGCACCGGGTCACCGGGCAGGACGAGCTGGTGGTCGCCCTGCCGGTGACCGGCCGGACCACGCAGACGGCGCGCAGCACCCCCGGCATGATGTCGAACGTGGTGCCGCTGCGGCTGCGGGTGCGCCCCGACGAGCCGTTCGGCGCGCTGGTCCGCTCGGTGTCCGCGGAGGTCAAGCACGGGCTGCGGGGCCAGCGGACCCGTTACGAGGACCTGTGCCGGGACGCCGGCGTCCTGGGAACGGCGCGCCGGCTCGCCACTCCGGTCGTCAACATCATGGGCTTCAACGCGGAGCTGACGGTCTGCGGCAGCCCGACCGTCAACCACAACGTCAGCAACGGCCCGGTCGACGACCTCAGCATCGCCGTGTTCGACCTGGGGGCCGCGCACGGCTTCCGGATCGACTTCGACACGCCGGTCGACGGTGTGGACCCGGACGCCGTCGCCGCCCACCAGGACCGGTTCGCCGCGTTCCTGGCCACGGCCCTGGCACCGGGCGCCGGGGAGCTGGCCGAGCGCGCGACCGCCGACCTGGAGGTGCTGACGGAGGCGGAGCGCGGCCTGCTGCTCGGGGAGTGGGCCGGCGCCACCATCGAGCGGCAGGACACCACGCTGGTGCACCGCTTCCAGCAGCAGGTGGAACGTTTCCCCGGCCGGGTCGCGCTGATCGACGGCGACCGGCGGGTCACCTACCGGGAGCTCGACGCGGCCGCCAACCGCTGGGCCCGCCACCTGCGCGGCCAGGGCCTGGGCCGCGGCGACCTGGCCGGCGTCCTGCTGGAGCGCGGCGCGGACTTCGCCACCGCCCTGATCGCCGTGCTCAAGACCGGCGCCGCCCATGTGCTGCTCGACCCCGACTTCCCCGACGAGCGCCTCCGTTCCGCGGCCGGTGACGCCGGCATCGGCCACCTGGTGACCACTCCACGGCTCGCCGGCCGCCTCGAGGGCCCCTGGGCCGTCCACACGGAGGGGCCGGGAGAACTCGCCTCCCTGGACGCGGGAGACCTCGGCGTCCCGCTCACCCCCGACGACCCGGCCTGCCTGATGTTCACCTCCGGCTCGACCGGCCGGCCCAAGGGCATCCTGTCCTCCCACCGCAACCTGGTGGCCACCCTCGTCGGCCAGGAGTACCTCCCGACCGGCCCGGACGAGGTGTTCCTGCAGTCGTCGCCGGTGTCCTGGGACGCCTTCAGCCTCGAGTTCTGGGGCCCTCTGCTGCACGGCGGGACCACCGTCCTGCAGCCGGGCCAGAAGCCGGAACCGACGCTGGTGAGCGAACTGGCGCGGCGTCACCGCGTCACCACGCTGCTGCTGTCGGCGAGTCTGTTCAACTACCTCACCGACGAGCACCCGGAGACGTTCGACACCGTCACCACCGCCTACACCGTCGGCGAGGCGGCCTCCCCGGCCCACGTCCACAAGCTGCAGCGGCTGCGGCCCGGCATCACCGTCGTCAACGGCTACGGCCCCGCCGAGGTCATGATCTACGCCACGACGCACACCGTCGAGCACGGGCAGCGGCCGCACCCGTCCATCCCCATCGGCTCACCGCTGGCCGACAAGCCGCTGTACGTCCTGGACAGCCGGCTGCGGCTGTGCCCGCCGGGCGCCACCGGCGAGCTGTACGTGGCGGGGGAAGGGCTGGCCCACGGCTATCTCGGCCGTCCGGACCTGACCGCCGCGCGTTTCGTGCCCAATCCGTACGGGCCCGCCGGCAGCCGTCTCTACCGCACCGGCGACCTCGTCCACTTCGACACCGACGGCAACCTCCACTACGAAGGCCGCGCCGACGACCAGATCAAGATCCGCGGCTTCCGCGTCGAACCCGGCGAAATCGAAGCCGCCCTCCTCACCCACCCCGCCATCACCCAGGCCGTCGCCACCGTCCACCAGGGCCGGCTCTCCGCCCACATCGTCACCGACGCGCCCACCGAGGACATCCGCCGCCACCTCGCCGAGCACCTGCCCGACCACCTCGTCCCCACCTACCTCACCGTCCTCGACCGACTCCCCCTCACCCCCAACGGCAAGATCGACAAGCGCGCCCTCCCCGAGCCGGCCGCCGCCTCCCGCACCGGACGCGCACCCCGCACCACCACCGAGAAGACCCTGACCGCACTCTTCGCCCGCACCCTCGACACCCCCGACACCCCCACCATCGACGACGACTTCTTCGTCCTCGGCGGCCACTCCCTCCTCGCCGCCCGCCTCACCAACCACATCGCCACCGCCCTGGACGTCCGCCTCACCGTCCGCGACGTCTTCCAGCACCCCACCCCCGCCCGACTCGCCGAACACATCACCGGCAGGAGGAAGGCGTCCGCCCTGCCCGCCCTCACTCCCGCGTCCCCCACGTCCGGGTTCCCGCCCGCGTCCTTCGCGCAGCGGCGGTTGTGGCTGCTGGCAGACCTGGACGGCGACAGCACCGCCTACAACGTGCCGCTGGCGGTGCGGGTCGACGGGACCGTGGACACGACGGCGCTGGAGGCCGCGCTCGACGACGTCGTCGAACGGCACGCCCCGCTGCGCACCCTGATCGAGACGGTGGACGGCGAGCCGTGCCAGCGGGTCCTGCCGCCGGCCGAGGCGCGCGTGCGGGTCGAGCGGCGCGT
>NZ_LWCC02000005.1:3075202-3075781 GCF_001642695.1 Streptomyces chilikensis | reverse complement strand
GTCCTCGAGCCCGGTGACGGAACGACCGTGCTCCTCATCCTTCTGCACCACGTGGCGACGGACGGCGCGTCGAACGGCGTGTTCTTCGAGGACCTGTCCCGGGCCTACGCGGCGCGGGTGTCGGGTGCGGCGGGAAGCGTGCTGGGGCCGCTGCCGGTGCAGTACGCGGACTACGCGCAGTGGCAGCGGACGGTGCTGGGGTCGGCCGACGATCCGGACAGTCTGCTGGCCCGGGAGCTCGGGTTCTGGCGCTCGGCGCTGGACGGGCTGCCCGAGGAACACGGTCTGCGCCTGGACCGGCCCCGTCCCGCCCGGGCGACCCACCGGGGCGGCGAGGTCGAGGTCGACCTCGGTCCGGACGTCATGAGCCGGGTGGGTGAGCTGGCCATGGCGGAGGGCTGCACGCCGTTCATGGTGGTCCACGCGGCCCTGGTCTCCGCCCTGAACCGGCTCGGCGCCGGCACCGACCTCGCCGTCGGTACACCGGTCGCCGGGCGCGGCGACGAGCAGCTTCGCGACCTGGTCGGTTTCTTCGTCAACACGCTCGTCCTGCGCACCGACAGCAGCGGGGACCCGACC
>NZ_LWCC02000005.1:3073681-3075192 GCF_001642695.1 Streptomyces chilikensis | reverse complement strand
AGGAACTGCTGGCGCGGATCCGCGCCACCGACCTGGACGCCTTCGCCCACCAGGAAGCGCCCTTCGACCTCGTCCTCGAAGCGCTCAACCCCACTCGCTCGCTCGCGCGTCACCCGCTCTTCCAGATCTGCCTCACCCTTGACGTCGCCAACGCCCCCCGCCTGACCCTGTCCGGCAACGGGACGGGTGACGTGGTCCCCGTCATGAACGGTTCGGCCAAGTTCGACCTCGAGTTCCTGCTCCGCTCCGATGACAACCAGCAACTGCACGGGACCGTCCTCTTCGCGCGGGACCTGTTCGACGAGAGCACCGTGCGGCGCATGGTCACCGTCCTGGGCCAGGTCCTCGAGCAGGTACTGGCCGACCCCGGCCGCCGGATCAGCGACCTCGACATCCTCTCCCAGGACGAACGGGCACTTGTCACCGGAACCTGGGCCGGCACCAGCACCGACATCGACGACATCTCACTGGTGGAGCGCTTCCAGCAGCAGGTGGAACGTTTCCCCGGCCGGGTCGCGCTGATCGACGGCGACCGGCAGATCACCTACCGGGAGCTCAACGCGGCCGCCAACCGCTGGGCCCGCCACCTGCGCGACCAAGGACTGGGCCGCGGCGACCTGGCCGGCGTCCTGCTGGAACGCGGCGCGGACTTCGCCACCGCGGTCGTCGCCGTCACCAAGACCGGCGCCGCCTACACCCTCCTCGACCCCGACTTCCCCGACGAACGCCTGCAAGCCGCCGCCACCGACGCCGGCATACACCTCCTCGTCACCGACCCCGCCCTCGCCGGACGACTCGAAGGACCCTGGACCACGGTGTCCACCTCGCCGGCGGAACTGCCTGACCTGCCCGAGCTGAACCTCGACATTCCTCTGTCCAGTGACGACGCCGCATGCCTGATGTTCACCTCCGGGTCGACGGGCCGGCCGAAGGGCATCCTGTCCTCCCACCGCAACCTGGTCTCCACGGTCACCGCGCAGACCTACGGACACTTCGGACCCGACGAAGTCTTCCTCCAGTGCTCCCCCGTTTCCTGGGACGCCTTCAGCCTCGAGTTCTGGGGCGCCCTGCTCCACGGCGGCACCACCGTCCTGCAACCCGGGCAGCGACCCGAACCCGCGCTGATCACCGAACTCTCGCGCCGCCACCGCGTCACGATGCTCCAGCTGTCGGCGAGCCTGTTCAACTACCTCACCGACGAGCACCCCGACGCCTTCGACACCGTCACCACCGCCTACACGGGCGGAGAAGCGGCCTCCCCGGCCCACGTCCACAAACTCCAGCAACTGAGGCCCGGCATCACCGTCGTCAACGGCTACGGACCCGCCGAATCCATGGGCTTCACCACCACCCACACCATCGAACCCGGCGACCAACCCCACCCCGTCATCCCCATCGGATCACCCCTGGTCAACAAGGGCGCCTACGTCCTCGACAACCATCTCCAGCTCACCGCACCCGGCGTGACCGGCGAGCTCTACCTCGCCGGCGACGGCCTCGCCCACGGCTAC
>NZ_LWCC02000005.1:3070629-3073501 GCF_001642695.1 Streptomyces chilikensis | reverse complement strand
CCCGACCACCTCGTCCCCACCTACCTCACCGTCCTCGACCGACTCCCCCTCACCCCCAACGGCAAGATCGACAAGCACGCCCTCCCCGAGCCGGCCGCCACCTCGACGGGCGGTCGCGCGCCTCGGACGCCGCTCGAGGAGACCCTGACGGCGCTCTTCGCCCAAGCCCTGGGTGCCGCGGACATCCCCACCATCGACGACGACTTCTTCATCCTCGGCGGTCATTCGTTGCGGGCGGCGCGGCTCACCAACCACATCGCGGACGCGCTCGGCGTGCGCCTGACCATCCGCGACGTCTTCCAGCACCCCACCCCCGCCCGGCTCGCCGACCTGATCTCCCGCCAGAAGGGACTGCCCGCCCTGCCGCCGATCACGGCCGGAGAAGGCACGAACGACAACGGCTCGCTGCCGGCCGCGTCCTTCGCCCAGCGTCGGCTGTGGCTGCTGGCGGACCTGGACGGCGACAGCACCGCCTACAACGTGCCCCTCGCGATACGCCTGGAAGGCGAACTCGACGTAGCCGCGTGGGAGGCCGCGCTCAACGACCTGACCGAACGCCACGCCCCGCTGCGCACCTTGATCGAGACAATCGACGGCGAACCGCACCAGCGAATCCTTCCGCCGGCCGAGGCCCGCATACCGGTCGAGTGGCGTACCACCACCCCGGAGTCCCTGGAGTCCGACCTGGTGACGGCCGCGGGACACCGGTTCGACCTGCGGACGGAGATCCCGCTGCGGGTCACCGTCCTCGAGCCCGGTGACGGAACGACCGTGCTCCTCATCCTTCTGCACCACGTGGCGACGGACGGCGCGTCGAACGAGGTGTTCTTCGAGGACCTGACGCGGGCCTACGAGGCACGGCTGTCGGGCACGGAGGCCAACGTGCTGGATCCCTTGCCGGTCCAGTACGCCGACTACGCGCACTGGCAGCACAGAGTCCTGGGCTCGCCCGACGATCCGGACAGTCTGCTGGCCCGGGAACTCGGGTTCTGGCGCTCGGCGCTGGACGGGCTGCCCGAGGAACACGGTCTGCGCCTGGACCGGCCCCGCCCCGCCCGGGCAACCCACCGGGGCGGCGAGGTCGAGGTCGACCTCGGCCCGGACGTCATGACACGAGTGGGCGAGCTCGCTCTCGCTCAGGGCTGCACCTCGTTCATGGTCGTCCACGCGGCCCTTGTCACCGCCCTGAACCGGCTCGGCGCCGGCACCGACCTCGCCGTCGGTACACCGGTCGCCGGGCGCGGCGACGAGCAGCTTCGCGACCTGGTCGGTTTCTTCGTCAACACCCTGGTGCTGCGCACCGACAGTGGAGGCGCCCCGACGTTCCAGGAACTGCTGGCGCGGATCCGCGCCACCGACCTGGACGCCTTCGCCCACCAGGAAGCGCCCTTCGACCTCGTCCTTGAGGCCGTCAGCCCGGTTCGCTCCCTCGCCCGTCACCCCTTGTTCCAGATCTGCCTCGGCCTTGAGATCGGGAGCACCCCGGAACTGCGGTTGCCCGGTGTGCGACCGGCCGGCGTGTTCGGTGTGACGAACGGTTCGGCCAAGTTCGACCTCGAGTTCCTGCTCCGCTCCGACGACAGCCACCGCCTGCACGGGACCGTCCTCTTCGCACGGGACCTGTTCGACGAGAGCACCGTGCGGCGCATGGTCACCGTCCTGGGCCAGATCCTCGAGCAGGTACTGGCCGACCCCGGCCGCCGGATCAGCGACCTCGACATCCTCTCCCAGGACGAGCGGGCACTTGTCACCGGAACCTGGGCCGGCACCAGCACCGACATCGACGACATCTCACTGGTGGAGCGCTTCCATCAGCAGGTGGAACGTTTCCCCGGCCGGGTCGCGCTGATCGACGGCGACCGACGGATCACCTACCGGGAACTCAACGCGGCCGCCAACCGCTGGGCCCGCCACCTGCGCGACCAAGGCCTGGCACGCGGCGACATGGCCGGCGTCCTGCTGGAACGCGGCGTGGACTTCGCCACCGCGGTCATCGCCGTCACCAAGACCGGCGCCGCCTACACCCTCCTCGACCCCGACTTCCCCGACGAACGCCTGCAAGCCGCCGCCACCGACGCCGGCATACGCCTCCTCGTCACCGACCCCGCCCTCGCCGGACGACTCGAAGGACCCTGGACCACGGTCACCGAGAACCCCGACCAGCTCGGCGAGCACCAGGCCGACGACCTCGGGATCCCCCTGTCCGGCGATGACGTGGCATGCCTCATGTTCACCTCCGGGTCGACGGGCCGGCCGAAGGGCATCCTGTCCTCCCACCGCAACCTGGTCTCCACGGTCACCGCGCAGACCTACGGACACTTCGGACCCGACGAAGTCTTCCTCCAGTGCTCCCCCGTTTCCTGGGACGCCTTCAGCCTCGAGTTCTGGGGCGCCCTGCTCCATGGCGGCACCACCGTCCTGCAACCCGGGCAGCGACCTGAGCCGGCGCTGATCGCTGAGCTGGCAGGACGACACCAGGTGACGATGCTCCAGCTGTCGGCAAGCCTGTTCAACTACCTCACCGACGAGCACCCCGACGCCTTCGACACCGTCACCACCGCCTACACGGGCGGAGAAGCGGCCTCCCCGGCCCACGTCCACAAACTCCAGCAACTGAGGCCCGGCATCACCGTCGTCAACGGCTACGGACCCGCCGAATCCATGGGCTTCACCACCACCCACACCATCGAACCCAGCGACCAACCCCACCAGACGATCCCCATCGGATCACCCCTGGTCAACAAGGGCGCCTACGTCCTCGACGACCGCCTCCAGCTCACCGCACCCAGCGTGACCGGCGAGCTCTACCTCGCCGGCGACGGCCTCGCCCACGGCTACCTCGGCCGACCCGACCTCACCGCCACCCGCTTCA
>NZ_LWCC02000005.1:3068682-3070577 GCF_001642695.1 Streptomyces chilikensis | reverse complement strand
GATCCGCGGCTTCCGCGTCGAACCCGGCGAAATCGAAGCCGCCCTCCTCACCCACCCCGCCATCACCCAGGCCGTCATCACCATCCACCAACAGCACCTCGTGGCGCACGTAGTCGGCGAAGCACCGGAGCAAGGCCCGACGGAGAACCTGGCCGATACGGCGCGCCGGCATCTCACCGAGCGGCTGCCCGAGCACCTGGTGCCCACACACATCATGGTTCTCGACCGGCTTCCCCTCACCCCCAACGGGAAGGTGGACAAGCGGGCCCTGCCCGAGCCGTCGTCGGTCTCGACGGGCGGTCGCGCGCCTCGGACGCCGCTCGAGGAGACCCTGGTGGCTCTCTTCACCCGGACACTGAGCACATCCGAATCCCTCACGGTCGACGATGACTTCTTCCGCCACGGCGGTCATTCGTTGCGGGCGGCGCGGCTCACCAACCACATCGCGGACGCGCTCGGTGTTCGCCTGACCATCCGCGACGTCTTCCAGCACCCCACCCCCGCCCGGCTCGCCGACCTGATCTCCCGCCAGAAGGGACTGCCCGCCCTGCCGCCGATCACGGCCGGAGAAGGCACGAACGACAACGGCTCGCTGCCGGCCGCGTCCTTCGCCCAGCGTCGGCTGTGGCTGCTGGCGGACCTGGACGGCGACAGCACCGCCTACAACGTGCCCCTCGCGATACGCCTGGAAGGCGAACTCGACGTAGCCGCGTGGGAGGCCGCGCTCAACGACCTGACCGAACGCCACGCCCCGCTGCGCACCCTGATCGAGACAATCGACGGCGAACCGCACCAGCGAATCCTTCCGCCGGCCGAGGCCCGCGTTCCTTTCGAGTGCCGTCGGATCGCCGCCCAGGCCCTGGACACGGAACTGGCTGCGGCGGCGCAAGAGGTCTTCGATCTGCGGACCGACGTCCCGTTCAGGGCCACGGCCTTCGACCTCGGCGACGGCACCTGGGTGCTGTTCCTTCTGCTGCACCACGTGGCGACGGACGGCGCGTCGAACGGTGTGTTCTTCGAGGACCTGTCCCGGGCCTACGCGGCGCGGGTGTCGGGTGCGGCGGGAAGCGTGCTGGAGCCGCTGCCGGTGCAGTACGCGGACTACGCGCAGTGGCAGCGGACGGTGCTGGGGTCGGCCGACGATCCGGACAGTCTGCTGGCCCGGGAGCTCGGGTTCTGGCGCTCGGCGCTGGACGGGCTGCCCGAGGAACACGGTCTGCGCCTGGACCGGCCCCGTCCCGCCCGGGCGACCCACCGGGGCGGCGAGGTCAAGGTGGACCTCGGCCCGGATCTCTTCGCCCGGGTGGGTGAGCTGGCCATGGCGGAGGGCTGCACGCCGTTCATGGTGGTCCACGCCGCCCTGGTCTCCGCCCTGAACCGGCTCGGCGCCGGCACCGACCTCGCCGTCGGTACACCGGTCGCCGGGCGCGGCGACGAGCAGCTTCGCGACCTGGTCGGTTTCTTCGTCAACACGCTCGTCCTGCGCACCGACAGCAGCGGGGACCCGACCTTCCAGGAACTGCTGGCACGCATCCGCGCCACCGACCTGGACGCCTTCGCCCACCAGGAAGCGCCCTTCGACCTCGTCCTCGATGCGGTCAGCCCGGTTCGTTCCCTCGCCCGTCACCCCTTGTTCCAGATCTGCCTCGGCCTCGAGACGGGCGGCACGTCAAGGATCCGGCTGCCCGGAGACCAACTGGCCGACGTGTTCGGTGTGACGAACGGTTCGGCCAAGTTCGACCTCGAGTTCCTGCTCCGCTCCGACGACAACCAGCAACTGCACGGGACCGTCCTCTTCGCACAGGACCTGTTCGACGAGAACACCGTGCGGCGCATGGTCACCGTCCTGGGCCAGGTCCTCGAGCAGGTACTGGCCGACCCCGGCCGCCGCATCG
>NZ_LWCC02000005.1:3068022-3068672 GCF_001642695.1 Streptomyces chilikensis | reverse complement strand
ACCTCGACATCCTCTCCCAGGACGAACGGGCACTTGTCACCGGAACCTGGGCCGGCACCAGCACCGACATCGACGATGTTTCGCTGGTGGAGCGGTTCGAGCAGCAAGTCGCCCGTTCACCTGAGGCCGTAGCGCTCATCGACGGTGACCGGCAGATCACCTACCGGGAGTTCAACGCGGCCGCCAACCGCTGGGCCCGCCACCTGCGCGACCAAGGACTGGGCCGCGGCGACATGGCCGGCGTCCTGCTGGAACGCGGCGCGGACTTCGCCACCGCGGTCGTCGCCGTCACCAAGACCGGCGCCGCCTACACCCTCCTCGACCCCGACTTCCCCGACGAACGCCTGCAAGCCGCCGCCACCGACGCCGGCATACACCTCCTCGTCACCGACCCCGCCCTCGCCGGACGACTCGAAGGACCCTGGACCACGGTCACCTCTTCGCCGGCGGAACTGCCTGACCTGCCCGAGCTGAACCTCGACATTCCTCTGTCCGGCGATGACGTGGCATGCCTGATGTTCACGTCCGGGTCGACGGGCCGGCCGAAGGGCATCCTGTCCTCCCACCGCAACCTGGTCTCCACGGTCACCGCGCAGACCTACGGACACTTCGGACCCGACCAGGTGTTCCTCCAGTGCTCGCCGGTGTCG
>NZ_LWCC02000005.1:3067653-3068012 GCF_001642695.1 Streptomyces chilikensis | reverse complement strand
CGGCATCACCGTCGTCAACGGCTACGGACCCGCCGAATCCATGGGCTTCACCACCACCCACACCATCGAACCCGGCAACCAACCCCACCAGACGATCCCCATCGGATCACCGATCACCAACAAGGGCGCCTACGTCCTCGACAACCATCTCCAGCTCACCGCACCCGGCGTGACCGGCGAGCTCTACCTCGCCGGCGACGGCCTCGCCCACGGCTATCTCGGCCGTCCGGACCTGACCGCCACCCGCTTCGTCCCCAACCCCCACGGACCCGCCGGCAGCCGCCTCTACCGCACCGGCGACCTCGTCCACTTCGACACCGACGGCAACCTCCACTACGAAGGCCGCGCCGACGACCAGA
>NZ_LWCC02000005.1:3035455-3067553 GCF_001642695.1 Streptomyces chilikensis | reverse complement strand
CCCGGGGCCGCCCACCTGCCCGAGATCGCCCGACCGCCCGGGGCCGCCCGGCTGCCGGGGCCGGCCGGCCCGGTCGTCCGGTGTCAGCCGGAGGGCCACGGCACCTGCGGGGACCGGTAGTACTCCATCCCCATCACGTCCCACCGCGGCGCCTGCGCGGCGAGCCGCTCCCGGTAGTCCTCCCAGTCGTGGGCGGACGCCGGCGACCAGCCCAGCTCGGCGATGCCCGGCAGCCGGGGGAACGCCATGAACTCCAGCTCCCGCGAGTCGGTCAGCGTCTCCGTCCAGAGCGGCGCCTCCACGCCCCGCACCGCGTCCTCCGGCACTCCCGAGGCCGCCAGGTAGGTGGCCGGGTCCCAGTCGTAGGACCGCCGGACCTCCACCGTCCCGGCCCAGTCCAGTCCCAGCGGGGTGTCGGCGGTGTACTTCATGTCGAGGTACGCCCGGTCGGCCGGGGAGAGGACGATCCCGGTCCCGGCGCGGGCCGCCTCCGCCACCCGGGCCCGCTCGGCCGCATCGGTGGCGTCGTGGCCCCAGTACTGGGCGAGCTCCCCCGGCGCCGGCCGGACGGCGGTCGTCTGGTGCCAGCCGATCACCGTCTTGCCGTGCTCGGCGACGACCGGCCGGACCCTCGCCATGAAGGCGGCGTAGTCGTCGTCCGGGGTGGAGTGGGCCTCGTCGCCCCCGATGTGGAGGTACCGGCCGGGGGTGAGCGCGGCGACCTCCCGGATCACGTCCTCGACGAAGTCGTAGGTGACCTCCTTGTCCGCGCACAGCGAGGAGAAGCCCACCTCGATCCCGGTGTACGGCGGCGGCGCGACGCCGTCGCGGTTCAGCTCCGCGTAGGAGGTGAGCGCCGCGTTGGTGTGGCCCGGCATGTCGATCTCCGGGACGACCTCCAGGTGGCGGGAGGCGGCGTACGCGACGATCTCCCGGTACTGGTCCTTCGTGTAGTACCCGCCGGGCGTGCCGCCGGCCTCGGTGGCGCCGCCGACGGCGGCCAGCCGCGGCCAGGAGTCGATCGCCAGCCGCCATCCCTGGTCGTCGGTCAGGTGCAGGTGCAGGGTGTTGATCTTGTACAGGGCGAGCTGGTCGACGTACCGCTTGACCTGGTCGACGGTGAAGAAGTGCCGGGCCACGTCCAGGTGCGCGCCGCGGTAGGCGTAGCGCGGGCGGTCCTCGACCACGCCGCCGGGCACCTGCCACGGGCCGGGCCGGACCCGGCCGGACTCCACCTCGGCGGGGAGGAGCTGGCGCAGGGTCTGCACGCCGTGGAACAGCCCGGCGGGCCGCTCCGCGGTCACGGTCACCCCCGAGGGGCCGCTGGTGAGGCGGTAACCCTCCTCGCCCCAGGGCCCGTCCGCGAGCCGCAGCCGGATGCCGCCCGAGCCGTCCTCCTCCGCGCCCCCGTCGCGGGCGGTGACCGGGAGGCGGTAGCCGGTGGAGGGCCGCAGCAGTCCGGCCAGGTACTCGCCGACCCCGCGCGCCTCCGGCGTGTCGTGGACGAGGATCCGGGTGCCGGGCGTGATCCGGTAGGGGGCGCCGCCCGGTTCCGCCGACACCGGCGCCGGCACCAGCGCGCCGAACCCCCCGGTCGGCGCGTCCGCGCCTCCGGTGCCGGTGCCGGTGCCGGACGCGGGCGCCGCCCCGTCGGTCCCGCCCGTCGCCACCGTCAGGAGCAGCAGCGAGGCCGTCAGCCGTAAGGCCGTGTGCCGTCGTCCCGCCATGGTCGTTCCCCCTCGGACTCGTTCCTCGCGTGCGGACGTGGCGTACGGACGCGGCGTGCGGATGCGGCGTGCGGACGCGCCGGGCCGGAAAGAAGGTCTGGACCACCCCTCCCCCTTCGCGGGGCGCGACAATCCCCCGCGCGCCGCCCTGTGTCGTCGCACACCCCAAGAGCTGGATCCTGCCCGATATCGGGCAGGATTGTTGCGGAAGCCGTTCGCCGTATCGGAGGATCAGCCATGCACGACGAACTCGTCGATCATTTGACGCGGTCCTCCTCGCTGACCCGGGGCGAGGCCGTCCGGGTGATCCAGGACGTTCTCGCCTACTTCGACGAGACGACCGAGGCGTACGTCCGTCGCCGCCACCGCGAACTCCAGGCCCAGGGCCTGGTGAACGCGGAGATCTTCACGAGGATCGCGGCGGACCTCCAGTACCGCGCGGTGGCGCCGCCCGAGCTCTCGCTCCGGCAGCTCCGCCGCATCGTCTATGGCTGAGGAAACCAACCACATGTGCGGAATTGTCGGCTACATCGGCAAGCGTGACATCGCCCCGCTGCTCCTCGAGGGCCTGGCGCGCCTCGAGTACCGCGGCTACGACTCGGCGGGCATCGCCGTCACGGCCCCCAAGGGCGGGCTGAAGATGGTCAAGGCCAAGGGCCGCGTCCGCGAGCTCGAGGCGAAGGTGCCGGCCCGCTTCAAGGGCACGGCCGGCATCGCCCACACCCGCTGGGCGACCCACGGCGCGCCGTCCGACGAGAACGCGCACCCGCACCTGTCCGCCGACGAGAAGGTCGCCGTCGTCCACAACGGCATCATCGACAACGCCTCGGACCTGCGCCGCAAGCTGGAGGCCGAGGGCGTCGAGTTCCTCTCGGAGACCGACACCGAGGTCCTCACCCACCTCATCGCCCGCTCCTCGGCCGCCACCCTGGAGGACAAGGTCCGCCAGGCGGTCCGCCTGATCGAGGGCACCTACGGCATCGCCGTGCTGCACGCCGACTTCCCGGACCGGATCGTCGTCGCCCGCAACGGCTCGCCGGTCGTCCTCGGCATAGGCGAGAAGGAGATGTTCGTCGCCTCGGACATCGCCGCGCTGGTCACCCACACCCGCCAGATCGTCACCCTCGACGACGGCGAGATGGCCACCCTCACGGCGGAGGACTTCCGCACCTACACCACCGAGGGCACCAGCACCTCCGCCGAGCCGACCACCGTCGAGTGGGAGGCCGCCTCCTACGACATGGGCGGCCACGACACCTACATGCACAAGGAGATCCACGAGCAGGCCGACGCCGTGGACCGCGTGCTGCGCGGCCGCATCGACGACCGGTTCTCCACCGTGCACCTGGGCGGCCTCAACCTGGACGCCCGCGAGGCGCGCCAGATCCGCCGCGTGAAGATCCTCGGCTGCGGCACCTCGTACCACGCCGGCATGATCGGCGCCCAGATGATCGAGGAGCTGGCCCGCATCCCCGCGGACGCCGAGCCGGCCTCCGAGTTCCGCTACCGCAACGCGGTCGTGGACCCCGACACGCTGTACATCGCCGTCTCCCAGTCCGGCGAGACCTACGACGTGCTGGCCGCGGTCCAGGAGCTCAAGCGCAAGGGCGCCCGCGTCCTCGGCGTGGTCAACGTGGTGGGCTCCGCCATCGCCCGCGAGTCGGACGGCGGCATCTACGTCCACGCCGGCCCCGAGGTCTGCGTGGTCTCCACCAAGTGCTTCACCAACACCACGGTCGCCTTCGCGCTGCTCGCCCTGCACCTGGGCCGCACCCGTGACCTGTCCGTCGCCGACGGCAAGCGGATCATCGCCGGTCTGCGCCGCCTGCCGGAGCAGATCAACGAGATCCTCAAGGCCGAGGACGAGATCAAGGAGCTGGCGCAGGAGTTCGCCGACGCCCGCTCGATGCTCTTCATCGGCCGCGTCCGGGGCTACCCGGTCGCCCGTGAGGCCTCGCTGAAGCTGAAGGAGGTCTCGTACATCCACGCCGAGGCCTACCCGGCCTCGGAGCTGAAGCACGGCCCGCTGGCCCTGATCGAGCCGGCCCTGCCGACCGTCGCGATCGTGCCGGACGACGACCTGCTGGAGAAGAACCGCGCCGCCCTGGAGGAGATCAAGGCCCGCAGCGGCAAGATCCTCGCGGTCGCGCACCAGGAGCAGGAGAAGGCCGACCGGACCGTCGTCGTCCCGAAGAACGAGGACGAGCTGGACCCGATCCTGATGGGCATCCCGCTGCAGCTGCTCGCCTACCACACGGCGCTGGCGCTGGGCCGGGACATCGACAAGCCGCGCAACCTGGCGAAGTCGGTCACCGTCGAGTAGCCGACGTCCCGGAGCCGCCGCGGCTCCGGCGCGCCCCCGGACGCGGGACGCGAGAACGGTCCCTGCGCGCCACCGCGCGCAGGGACCGTTCCCCTTGGCCGGGCCGGAGCCGCCCGAATCCCCCGGCCCTGGCTGCCGTTTGCGGTGGCCGTCACCCCACGGCGGCCGGCAGCCGGTTTCCGTGCCGGGTTCATTCCCTCGCGAGAACGCCGAACACGCCGTACGCGCCGGTAGTTTGGGCTCCGGTGTACACGGCTCCGCCCGGTGCCGGGCGTGGCGTCGAGCCCGGTGCCGGGCGCGGCCGGACGACGTCCGGGGAGGCGGCGCGCCGGGCGCTCAGGGGATGACGACCACGGGGCGCTGCGCGCGCTTGGCCAGGCGGCCCGCAACCGAGCCGAAGACGCGGCTGAGCAGGCCGTGCGTCGAGCCCACCACGATGGCGTCGGCCTCGTACTCCCGGCCGACCTCCTCCAGTTCGTGGCAGATGTCCCCGCCGCGCTCCACCAGGATCCAGGGCACCTCGGCCAGGAAGTCGGCGCAGGCGAGCTCCAGTCCCAGCACCTCGGTCCGGTGGTCCGGCACGTCCACGAAGACGGGCGGCTCGCAGCCGGCCCAGACGGTGGTCGGCAGGCGGTTGGCGACGTGGACGATGATCAGCCCGGAACGGGACCGGGTCGCCATGCCCACGGCGTAGGCGAGGGCGCGCTCACTGGACGTGGAACCGTCGAAGCCGACGACCACCCCGTGCTTGAAGGCGGGGTCGCAGGGGCTGGGGCGCACCTCGTCCGCCGCCAGGGGATCGGCCGCCGTCGGTTCGGCGACCGGCCGCTTGCGGTCCGCGGGATCGGTGTATTCGTGACCGGCCATGACTGTCTCGGCGTTGTGATCCTCTTCGGGGCGACGTGAGCGGCGGAGCTGTGTCCGGGATTCATCTTCCCGTCCCCATACCCTCCAGGGTACGGCGGCAAGCGTTCCCGGGCCTTTTTCTGCGGAGTCCGGGAGGAGTACCGCAGGTCCGGGCGGGTACCGGCAGTTGCCGGAGGCATGACTTCACCCGGACGCCCGTTCCGCGGAGGCCCACCGGGATTCCCCGGAGCATGCACGAGGCACCACCCCCCGCGCAACGTTGCCTGCCCCGTACAGGCGGTTACGCTCCCGGCCCTCGCACGGCCCCTCGCGGGCCGGCCGGCCCGCCGCTTCGCCCTCCCGCCCCCTCCGCGGGCAGCCCTGCCGCGCCGGGGCCCGGTGCCCGCGGCGCCCGCCCGTGCCGCAGGCCGGGCGGGCGGCCACCCGCAGGTGGGAGCGGGGTGACCCGGCCCGCGCCCCCTCCGGCGCCACCCCGTCCGATGGCGGTTCCGGGCCACGGCGGAGCAGGCCGCGGCGGCACACGCGCCCCACGGATCACAGGCGCCCCGCTCACCGCGGGGCACGCGGGGCGCACGGAGGCACATCCGGCCGCCGTCTCCGCACCCCCCTGCGACTGACCGGTTTCCGCTCCAGCCCCCGTACACTTTCAGCCAACTTCGGGACCCGGGCCCACCCCCGGCGAAACGTCCCCCCAACCGTCGTTCCACCAGGGCAAAAGAGGTTCGGGTCCCCGCGGGCACCCTATGGGGATTGGCCACCCGCGCGCGGCGCGCTTCCCCGCCCCCTCCCGCGCCGCGACCCTTCGTGATCGAATGCTTTACGCCAAGTTGCCATGTCGACATTCCGGCGCTTGTCCAACTGGGCTTCCCGTCACCGCCGGACACAGTAGATTCGATCTTGACTGTCGTCCGGCGGGGGATTCGTTCAGGACCGAGGGGAAACGTGCTGGAGCGAGAGACCCGCCCAGTGAGAGGCGCCGCGACCACCGAGGGGGGCTTAGCAGGATGAGCCACGACTCCACCGCCGTGTCGGAAGCCGCCGTCCGGAAGCTGTCCGGCCGGCGCCGCAAGGAGATCGTCGCGGTACTGCTGTTCAGCGGCGGACCGATCTTCGAGAGTTCCATCCCGCTCTCGGTGTTCGGGATCGACCGGCAGGACGCCGGCGTGCCGCGCTACCGGCTGCTGGTGTGCGCCGGTGAGGAGGGACCGCTGCGGACCACAGGGGGCCTGGAGCTCTCCGCGCCGCACGGGCTGGACGCGATCGGCCGGGCGGGCACCGTCGTGGTGCCCGCGTGGCGCTCGATCACCTCGCCACCGCCCGAGCAGGCGCTCGACGTGCTGCGCCGGGCCCACGAGGAGGGCGCCCGCATCGTCGGTCTGTGCACCGGCGCGTTCGTGCTGGCCGCCGCCGGACTGCTGGACGGCCGGCCGGCCACCACGCACTGGATGTACGCGCCCACGCTGGCCAAGCGCTATCCGTCGGTCCACGTCGACCCGCGGGAGCTCTTCGTCGACGACGGCGACGTGCTGACCTCGGCCGGCACCGGCGCGGGCATCGACCTGTGCCTGCACATCGTCCGCTCGGACCACGGGAACGAGGCGGCCAACGCGCTGGCCCGCCGTCTGGTCGTGCCGCCCCGCAGGGGCGGCGGCACCGGACACGCGGGCGGAGCGGGAGGCGGGGCGGAGCGGGAGCGCTACCTCGACAGGTCTTTACCCGAGGAGATCGGCGCCGACCCGCTGGCCGAGGTCGTCGCCTGGGCGCTGGAGCACCTGCACGAGCAGTTCGACGTCGAGCAGCTGGCGGCGCGCGCGTACATGTCCCGGCGCACCTTCGACCGCCGGTTCCGTTCACTGACCGGCAGCGCCCCGCTGCAGTGGCTGATCACCCAGCGGGTGCTCCAGGCGCAGCGGCTGCTGGAGACCTCGGACTACTCGGTCGACGAGGTCGCCGGGCGCTGCGGCTTCCGTTCGCCGGTGGCCCTGCGCGGGCACTTCCGGCGGCAGCTCGGGGCCTCCCCGGCGGCCTACCGGGCGGCGTACCGGGCCCGGCGCCCGCAGGGCGAGAAGAGCGCGCCCGCGGAGAACGGCGCCGCCACGGCCGTGGCGCAGGGACAGGGCTCCGTCACCCTGCCGTCGGGGGAACCGGTGGCGGTGACCGCGTCCGCCGTGCCCGCCCAGTCCCGGCGGCCGGCGGAGAACGGCGAGGCCGTGGCGCGGCCGACGCTGCCCGGCCGGCGCTGAGCCGGCCCCGGGCCGTCCGGGGCGACGCGGAGGGGGCGTGCTCGCGCACGCCCCCTCCGGCGTGCCGGCGGTCCCCGGCGCACCGCCGGCCCGGCCCGCCGGCAAGCCGAACGCGGCGCGTACGGTCACCTTCCCGCCCCGTAGGGTGGACGTATGAACGATCGCATGGTGTGGATCGACTGCGAGATGACCGGCCTCTCGCTGTCCGACGACGCTCTCATCGAGGTGGCCGCCCTCGTCACCGACTCCGAGCTGAACGTACTCGGCGAGGGGGTGGACATCGTCATCCGTCCGCCGGACTCGGCGCTGGAGACGATGCCGGAGGTGGTGCGTCAGATGCACACCGCGTCCGGCCTGCTGGACGAGCTGGCCGGCGGGACCACCCTGGCCGACGCCGAGGAGCGGGTCCTCTCCTACATCCGTGCACACGTGAAGGACCCCGGCAGGGCCCCGCTGTGCGGGAACTCCATCAGCACCGACCGCGGCTTCCTGCTGCGGGACATGCCGACGCTGGAGTCCTACATGCACTACCGGATCGTCGACGTCTCCTCGGTGAAGGAGCTGGCGCGCCGCTGGTACCCCCAGGCGTACTTCAACGCCCCGGAGAAGGCCGGCAACCACCGGGCCCTGGCCGACATCCGCGAGTCGATCGCCGAGCTGCGCTACTACCGCGAGGCCGTCTTCGTCCCCCAGCCGGGACCGGACTCCGCCACCGCCCGCACCATCGCCGCCAAGCACGTGGTCTCCGGCGACTGATCACCCGTCCGGCGCCCCTTCCGGGGCGCCGGGAAAAAGGGCGGCGCGAGCACCCCTTCAGACCCTGTACACTTTTTCTCGGCCGGTCGGAGAGAAACCAGAAGGTTCCGAACCTCCGGTCATGGTGGGTGTAGCTCAGCTGGCAGAGCACCTGGTTGTGGTCCAGGATGTCGCGGGTTCAAGTCCCGTCACTCACCCTGTGCGAAGACCCCCGGGTCGGTGGAGACACCGTCCCGGGGGTCTTTTCCGTACCGGCCGGGCGCCCGCCCCGCACACCGGGGCGCCCGGCGCCCGGAACGGCCGCCCGGCCGGGGGGAATCCCGGCGGCGGCCCCGTCCCGGGCACCGTCCTCAGGACGACTGGCGCCGCACCAGCTGCGTGGGCAGCACGGTCTGCGGGCGGCGGACCCCGGCGGGCACCCGCCGGCGCGGTTCGCGGACGGCCGTCTGCTCCAGCAGGAGGTCGGTCATCACCCGGCCCATCTCGGTGATCGGCTGCCGCACGCTGGTGAGCGGCGGGTCCATGTGGCGGGCGATCGCCGAGTCGTCGTAGCCGACCAGGGCCACGTCGTCCGGGATGCTGCGCCCGGCCTCGCGCAGCACCTGCCGGGCGCCCGCCGCGGTGACGTCGGAGGCGGCGAAGACGGCGTCCAGGTCGGGCCGGCGTTCCAGCAGCGCGGCCATGGCGCGGCGGCCGCCCTCCTCGCTGAAGTCGCCGGGCTCCACCAGCCCTTGGTCCTCCTCGATGCCCGCCTCGGCGAGGGCGGTCCGGTACCCGTCGGTGCGGCGCTGGGCGCCGTAGACGTCCAGGCGGCCGGTGATGTGGGCGATCCGGCGGCGTCCCTGACCGATCAGGTGGGCGGTGGCCGAGCGGCCGCCGCCGTGGTTGTCGGAGTCGACGGAGGCCAGCGGCTCGTCGGCGGAGCGGGGACCGCTGATCACCGCGGGGATGCCCAGCTCGGCGATCATGTCGGGCAGCGGGTCGTCGGCGTGCACCGAGACCAGCAGGACGCCGTCCACGCGGTGCGCGGCCAGGTACTGGGCGAGCCGCTGCCGCTCCCGGTCGTTGCCCGCGAATATCAGCAGCAGTTGCATCTCGGTGTCGGCCAGCGCGGTGCCGACGCCGCGCAGCATCTCGGAGAAGTACGGCTCGGCGAAGAACCGCGTCTCCGGCTCCGGCACCACCAGCGCGATCGCGTCGGTCCGGTTGGCGGCCAGCGCGCGGGCCGCCGTGTTCGGCACGTAGCCGAGTTCGGCGACGGCCGCCTCGACGGCGGCACGGGTCGCGTCGCTGACGCTTGGCGAGCCGTTGATCACACGGGAGACCGTGCCGCGGCCGACGCCCGCCCGGGCCGCGACCTCCTCGAGGGTTGGTCGCCCGCCACCTCGGCCTCGTCCGTGGACCGCCATCCGCCGCCTCCAATTCGTACCGGATCCTGGAATCTAACAGTCGTGCTCGCCCTCACCGGGGTGGGCCACCGCGTCGTGCGCGGCCGGTCCGCCCGGATGTGACGACAATGCCTTGCGGGAGTCGGGTCTACGCGCGGAGCTTCCAAGTATCCGCATACCGCCTGCCGTTGACCGGGTTCTCCCCATTCGGTAACACCCTGATAACCCCGGGGAGATCACGGTGTCACTTCCCTTGACACCCCCGCCGGGACCCGGGACTCTTCAACACATCACTGCTGGGAGCGCTCCCACGCGCTCTCACGCTACCTGACCCAAACCCAACCCACGCGTTCCCCACCCGAGCCGCAGCAAGGAAATCAGAGGTCGTCCAGTGGCCTTTGGCCGGGGGGTCGGCACGTCAGGGCAATCAGGAGGGACGACCATGCGCGCCATTCGAACCGCCCGCCGCAGGGCAGTGGTTCTCGCAACGGTCGCGGCGCTCGGCGCCGGGCTGCTGGCCGGCTGCGCCGACGACGGCAAGGACGAGGAGTCCACCGGCTCGGGCGACGCCAAGGGCAAGACCACCATCACCGTTGGCCTGTTCGGCACGTTCGGCTTCAAGGAAGCGGGGCTGTACGACGAGTACATGAAGCTGAACCCCAAGATCAACATCAAGGAAACGGTGATCGAGCGCAACGAGAACTACTACCCGGCGCTCGTCAACCACCTGACCACCGGCAGCGGTCTCCAGGACATCCAGGGCGTCGAGGTCGGCAACATCGCCGAGATCACCGCCACCCAGGGCGACAAGCTGGTCGACCTCTCCAAGTTCGGCAAGAAGTCCGACTTCCTGGGGTGGAAGTGGGAGCAGGGCACCACCAAGGACGGCAAGACCGTCGGCCTGGGCACCGACGTCGGCCCGATGGCGATCTGCTACCGCAAGGACCTCTTCGAGAAGGCGGGCCTGCCCACCGACCGCGAGGAGCTCGCGAAGCTGTGGGAGGGCGACTGGGCCAAGTTCGTCGAGGTCGGCCGCGACTTCAAGAAGGGCGCCCCGAAGGACGTCACCTTCATGGACTCCCCCGGCGGTCTGCTGAACGCCATCCTCTCCAGTGAGACCGAGAAGTTCTACAACGCCGAGGGCGAGGTCATCTACAAGACCAACCCCGCGGTGAAGGACGCCTTCGACCTCACCGCCAACGCGGCCGAGGAGGGCCTGATCGGCAAGCAGGTCCAGTTCCAGCCGGCCTGGGACACCACCATCGCCAACGGCAAGTTCGCGGCGATGTCCTGCCCGCCGTGGATGCTCGGCTACATCAAGGGCAAGTCGAAGCCCGAGGCCGCCGGCAAGTGGGACGTCGCCAAGGCGCCGAAGTCCGGCAACTGGGGCGGTTCCTTCCTGTCCGTCCCGAAGGCCGGCAAGAACACCGACGAGGCCGCCAAGCTGGCCGCCTGGCTGACCGCCCCCGAGCAGCAGGCGAAGCTCTTCGCGGTGCAGGGCTCCTTCCCGAGCGCGCCGTCCACCTACGAGGGCGACAAGGTCCTCAACGCGAAGAACGACATGACGGGTGACGCGCCGATCGGCCAGATCTTCGCCGACGCCGCCAAGTCCTCCCCGGTCCAGGTCATCGGCCCGAAGGACCAGATCATCCAGCAGGGTCTGACCGACAACGGCGTCATCCTGGTCACCCAGGGCAAGTCCGCCGCGGACGCCTGGTCCAACGCCGTCAAGACCATCGACAACAACCTGGAGAAGTGACCGGTATGCCTTCCCGGCACTCCATCGCCGCGTCCCCCGTCAAGGGGGGCGCGGCCCCGGCCGGTTCGCCGCCGGCCGGCCGCGCCCCGGAGGAAGAGCGACGCCGGGCCAAGCTGTCCCGCCGCTGGCAGCGGGACCTGCGCTGGAGCCCCTACGCGTTCGTCGCCCCCTTCTTCGCCCTGTTCATCGCCTTCGGCCTGTTCCCCCTGATCTACACCGGCTGGGCGTCGCTCCACACGGTGGAGCTGACCGCGCCCACCGACATGGAGTGGGCCGGCCTGAAGAACTACGTCCGCATCTTCGACGACGAGTTCTTCTGGAACGCCGCGCGCAACACCCTGATCATCGGCGTCATCTCGACGGTCCCGCAGCTCGCCATGGCGATGGGCATCGCCCACCTGCTCAACTACAAGCTGCGCGGTTCCACCTTCTGGCGCGTCGCCATGCTCGCCCCGTACGCCACCTCGGTGGCCGCGGCGGCCCTGGTCTTCGTGCTGCTCTTCGGCCGTGACTACGGCATGATCAACTGGGCGCTCGGTTTCGTCGGCCTGGACGCGATCGACTGGCAGAACGACAGCTGGGCCTCCAAGCTCGCCGTCTCCACCATCGTCATCTGGCGCTGGACCGGCTACAACGCGCTGATCTACCTGGCCGCGATGCAGGCGATCCCCCACGACCTCTACGAGTCGGCGGCCCTGGACGGCGCGTCCCGCTGGCGGCAGTTCTTCCACGTGACGCTGCCCTCGCTGCGGCCGACGATCCTGTTCACCGTGGTGGTCTCCACCATCGGCGCCACCCAGATCTTCGGCGAGCCGCTCCTCTTCGACGCCAGCAAGGGCGCCTCGGGCGGCGGCACCCACCAGTTCCAGACCCTGGGCCTCTACCTGTACGAGCAGGGCTGGATCAACCAGCACCTGGGCCGCGCCTCGGCGATCGCCTGGTCGATGTTCGCGATCCTGATCCTCATCGGGCTCGTGAACTCCGTCATCTCGCGCCGGCTGCGCGCCAGTAGTTAAGGAGACCCGGCCGTGACGACGACCCTGACCCCGCCGCAGCAGCCGGCGCCCGAAGCGGTGCCGGACGACAAGGCGCGCAAGACTCGCGGACCGCGTTCCGCCCGGGCCGGCGGCCAGTTCCACGCCGGGCCGCTGACCTATGTGATCCTCACGCTGTTCACGCTGGGATCGCTGTTCCCGCTGTTCTGGACGGCGGTCGCGGCCTCGCGTGACAACGCCAGGCTGGCCGAGACGCCGCCGCCCCTCTGGTTCGGCGCGAACCTCTCCGACAAGCTCGCGGTGGCCTGGGAGGACGCCAACCTGGGCGAGGCCTTCCTCAACACCACCTTCGTGGCGGGCACCTCGGCGATAGTGACGTGCTTCCTGTCGGCGATGGCCGGCTTCGCCTTCGCCAAGCTGCGCTTCAAGGGGCGCAACGCGCTGCTGCTGGTCGTGATCGGCACGATGATGGTGCCGCCGCAGCTCAGCGTGATCCCGCTCTACATGATGGTGGCCAAGCTCGACTGGTCCGACCAGCTCCAGGCGGTGCTGCTGCCCTCCCTGGTCAACGCGTTCGGCGTGTTCTTCATGCGCCAGTACCTGACCCAGGCGCTGCCCGACGAGCTGATCGAGGCCGGCCGGGTGGACGGCGCGAGCACCTGGCGCATCATGTGGCACATCGTGTTCCCGGTGGCCCGGCCCGCGATGGCGGTGCTGGCCATGCTCAAGTTCGTGGAGACCTGGAACGACTTCCTCTGGCCGTTCCTGGTGCTGACCCAGCACGGCAGCCCGACCGTGCAGGTGGCGGTGGCCGGACTCGGCCGGGGCTACACCCCCGACCAGGCCCTCATCATGGCCGGCGCGCTGCTCGGCACGCTGCCGCTGCTGCTCGTCTTCACGATCTTCGGCAAGCAGATCGTGGGCGGCATCATGCAGGGCGCCGTCAAGGGCTGATCCGGCAGTGGGGCCGGCCCTCCCGCACGGCGGCCGGCCCCGCCCCCGGTGGTGCCCGTCCCCTTCCCCCCTCCGCTCACGGCCCCGGCCGTGACCCACTCATGGGAGCGCTTCCATGCCCGACTCCTCTTCGGTCTCCTTCCCCCCCGATTTCCTCTGGGGATCGGCCACGTCCTCCTACCAGATCGAGGGCGCGGTCCGCGAGGACGGCCGCACGCCCTCCATCTGGGACACGTTCAGCCATACCCCCGGCAAGACGCACAACGGCGAGCACGGTGACGTGGCGGTGGACCACTACCACCGCTACCGCGACGACGTCGCCCTCATGGCGGACCTCGGCCTCAACACCTACCGGTTCTCCGTGGCCTGGCCGCGCGTCCAGCCCACCGGCCGCGGCCCCGCCGTCCAGAAGGGCCTGGACTTCTACCGCCGCCTCGTCGACGAGCTGCTGGACAAGGGCATCGCCCCCGCCGTCACCCTCTACCACTGGGACCTCCCCCAGGAGCTCGAGGACGCCGGCGGCTGGCCCGCCCGGGAGACGGCCTACCGGTTCGCCGAGTACGCGGCCATCGTCGGCGAGGCCCTGGGCGACCGGGTCGAGCGGTGGATCACCCTCAACGAGCCCTGGTGCAGCGCCTTCCTCGGCTACAGCTCGGGCGTCCACGCCCCCGGCCGCACCGACGGCGAGCTCGCCCTGCGCGCCGCCCACACCCTCAACCTGGCGCACGGCCTGGGCGCCTCGGCGCTCCGCTCGGTGATGCCGGCCCGCAACACGGTCGCCGTGGCGCTCAACTCCCACGTGGTGCGCACCGTCTCCGACGACCCGCGCGACCTGGCCGCCGCCCAGCGGATCGACGACCTGGCCAACGGGATCTTCCACGGCCCGATGCTGCACGGCGCCTACCCGGAGACGCTGTTCCCGGCCACCGCCTCGGTGACCGACTGGTCCTTCGTCGAGGAGGGCGACCTCAAGCTGATCCACCAGCCGCTGGACGCGCTGGGCCTCAACTACTACACGCCGGCCCTGGTCGGCCACGCCGGCACGGCGCCGCAGGACGGCCCCGCGTCGGACGCGCACGGGACGGGCGACTTCTCGCCGTGGCCGGGTGCCGAGGACGTGATCTTCCACCAGACGCCGGGCGAGCAGACGGCGATGGGCTGGACCGTCGACGCGACCGGTCTCTACGACCTGCTCATGCGCTACCACCGCGAGGCTCCCGGCCTGCCGCTCTACATCACCGAGAACGGCGCCGCCTACGACGACCAGGTCGACGAGGACGGCCAGGTGCGGGACCAGGAGCGGGTCTCCTACCTGCACTCCCACCTGTCCACCGTGCGCCGGGCGATGGCCGACGGCGCGGACGTGCGCGGGTACTACCTGTGGTCGCTGCTGGACAACTTCGAGTGGGCCTACGGCTACTCGAAGCGGTTCGGGATGGTCCACGTCGACTACGAGACCCAGAAGCGCACCCCCAAGGCGAGCGCCCTCTGGTACTCCAAGGCGGCCCGCAGCGGCACGCTGGCCGAGCCGGTGGTCGAGCCGGCGGCCGCGCCGCCGGTCGACGTGGTGGTCGTGCCGTCCGTCGACGTGGTGGTCGCCCCGGCGGGCGACGCGGTGACCGGCACGGCGGCGGAGCCCCCCGCCGCGCCGGTGGTCGAGGCCGGCTGACACGGTCCGGCCCGTCCCCTCGCGCCGGACCCGGACAGGGCGGCCCGCGCGAGGGGACGGGCCGCCCTCGCGGACGTGCGGCCCGGACCTCCCCCGGGCACCCCTCCCCGCCACCGGCGGGGGGCGAGGGCCGTGCGGGTGGAGAACCCGCCCCCGGTGACGCCTGAGGCCACCGGGGGCGGGTTCTCGCGTTCCGCGCCCGCCGGGCGGCCCGGCCTCCGTCCGCGGGGGACGACGGCGGTCCCCGTGCCCCGCCCGGCCCCGCGGGACGACGGGGAGGACAATGGGCGCATGGGCAGGAAGGCACGGAGCGGCGCGGCGGCGGGGATCACCGAGGAGGTCGACGGGGGGACGGCGGAACTCGTGCCGGACCGGGAACGGCCCCGCGGGTGGACGCTCACGATCGACGGCGCCCCGCAGTCGCACGTCGACCTGGACGACCCCACCCACCTCGCCTTCGCCTACCAGCGCCGGATGGGCCACGTCATCGACCTCGCCGCCCCGCCGGGACGTCAGGTCACCGCCCTCCACCTGGGCGGCGGCGCCTTCACCCTGGCCCGGTACGTCGCCGCGACCCGTCCCCGCTCCACCCAGCAGGTCGTGGAGCGCGACGGACGTCTCGTCCAGCTGGTGCGCCGCGAACTCCCCCTGGACCCCGCCGCCCGCGTCCGCGTGCGGACCGCCGACGCCCGGGAGGGCCTGGCCAAGGCTCCGGACGCCCGGGCCGACCTGGTCGTCGCGGACGTCTTCAGCGGCACCCGCACCCCCGCCCACCTCACCTCCGTCGAGTTCCTGGACGAGGTGCGCCGGGCCCTGGCCCCCGGCGGGTGCTACGTCGCCAACATCGCCGACGGCGCGCCGCTCGCGTTCCTCCGCGGGCAGATCGCCACCGCCGCCGCCCGGTTCGCCGAGCTCGCGCTGATCGCGGAACCCGCCGTGCTCCGCGGCAAGCGGTTCGGCAACGCGGTGCTGGTCGCCTCCGACGCCCCGCTGCCCGTCGCCGGGCTCACCCGCCGCGCGGCCGGCGACCCGCACACCGCGCGGGTGGAACACGGGCGCGCCCTGCTGGACTTCACCGGCGGCGCCGCCGCCGTCACCGACGCCACCGCCGTCGCCTCCCCGGCGCCCCCGGCCTCCGTGTTCCGCTAGGGCCCGTCCGGCGGACCGCGGGGCCGCCGGGCCGGCCCTCCGCCCGTGAAGTCCCCCTCGCCCGGACGGAGTCGGGAGTCCGGAGGCCGCGCCCTGCCCGGCGCCCTGGGGGTGCTGGCCGGCGCCGTCGGGGTCGCGGGCGGCGCGCTGACCACGTGGTGGGCCGGCGCCGTCCCGCCGGCCGCCCTGGAGTTCGCCGGTCTGCCGGCCCCCGGCGGCCGGGGGACCGGCCTCGGCCTCGCCCAGTGGGCCGTCTGCGCCGGCTCCGCCGCCCTCGGCCTGTTCGGCTTCGGCGGGCTGGCCCGCGGCACCACCGGCCGCGCCTGGGTGCTCGGCATGTTCGGCCGCTACCGCGGCACCGTCCGCCGCACCGGGCTCCTCTGGGTCAACCCGCTGCTGCTGCGCCACAGGGTCGACGTCCGCCTGCGGCACTGGCGCAGCGAGCCGCTGTGCGCCAGTGACCCCAACGGGGTGGCGCTGCGGGTGCGGACGCTGGTGGTGTGGCGCGTGAAGGACACCGCCCGCGCCGTGCACGCCGTGGAGGACCACGAGGAGTACCTGCGCCGCTGCGTCGAGGCGGCACTGGCGCGGATCCCGGTCGACCCGCCGATGGAACCGGCCGACGAGCGCCCCGAGCCGGGCCAGGAGGAGCCCGGTCTGGAGGAGGCGCTGACCGGTCAGGTCGCCGCCGACGCCAGGGCGGTCGGGCTGGAGGTCTTCGCCGTGCGGCCGATCCGCGTCGAGTACGCCCCCGAGGTGGCCGCGGTGATGCAGCGGCGGCGGATCGCCGCGCTGGACGCCCGGCAGCGGGCCGGGGTGCTCAGCGCGGTGGTCGACTCGGTGGAGGACACCGTCAACCGCCTGACCCTGCGCGGACTGGTCGAGCTGGACGACTACGAGCGCAAGGTCCTGGTGAAGGACCTGACCGTCGCGTTCTGCGCGGGGCGGGGGGAGAGCGTGCCGTAGCTCCGGAAGTCGAAGGCTCGGCGGGGATCCGCAGAGCGGCCGAGATTGGTATGGACATGCCTGAATTCCGCTCCTAGCGTGGTGCTTGGTCTAGACCAACAGCGGAATCAGCAGCTCGGCACGCCCCCACGACCCCCCCTCCCTCAGGAGCGTCGGCATGCGCAAACGCACGAAGATGTACGCGGCCTCGGTCGGTCTGGCCACCGCGGGAGCCATGGTGCTCTCGACCGGTGGCGCCAGCGGCCACGGCTACACGGACCTGCCCGTCAGCAGGCAGAAGCTCTGTCAGAACGGCACCGTGACGAACTGCGGATCCATCCAGTGGGAGCCGCAGAGCGTCGAGGGCCCCAAGGGCTTCCCGGCCGGAGGCCCCGCCGACGGTGACATCTGCTCGGCGGGCCACTCCACCTTCAACCAGCTCGACCAGCCGAGGACCCCCTCGGGCGCGTCATGGCCGGCCACCAAGGTCACCTCGGGGCAGAGCTACACCTTCCGGTGGCAGTTCACCGCCCGGCACGCGACGAGCGACTTCAGGTACTACATCACCAAGCCCGGCTGGAACCAGAACCACGCGCTGGCCCGGTCGGACCTCAACCTGACGCCGTTCCTCACCGTGCCGTACAACAACCAGCAGCCGCCGCAGACGCTGTCGCACAGCGGAACACTGCCCGGCGGACTCAGCGGCCGGCACGTGATCGTGGCCGTCTGGACGGTCGCCGACACGGCCAACGCGTTCTACGCCTGCTCGGACGTCACCTTCTGACCGAGCCGGCCGGCACGCGGACGGCAACGCCGAAGGGCCCCTCGCCAGGCGAGGGGCCCTTCTTCGGTGCGCCGCCAGGGACTCGAACCCCGGACCCGCTGATTAAGAGTCAGCTGCTCTAACCAACTGAGCTAGCGGCGCATGACTCCCGCCTTCCGCTTCCGCGGCCGGCGACGAAGAAAATACTACCTGGTCCCCGGGGGTGCTCGTGACCACCGGGGACCGGATCACGCCGGAGTCCGGGGGTCAGGGCCGGATGGACAGCGAGAGCAGCACCGGCGCGGCCTCCTGGTGGAGCCGGTCGGCGGCCCGCCGGAGGCGGTGCGCCTGGCTCACCGGCATCGACAGGGCGAGGCTGCCCACCCGCTCGCCCGCGGAGAACGCGACCGCCGCGCAGACGGTGCCCACCGCGTACTCCTGGAGGTCCAGCACCGGCGTGGACGGCGGCTGGGCGTCCAGGTGCGACAGGAGCAGCCGCTCGCTGGTGATGGTGCGCGAGGTCAGGCGGGCCATCCGGTGACGGGCGAGGTGGTCGCGCCGTCCGTCACGGTCGAGCTGCCCCAGCAGGCTCTTGCCGACCGCGCTGGCGTGCGCCGCCCAGCGGAAGTCCACCCATTCGTTGACCGCGGGCGCGCCGGGGCCCGCGGCGCACTGGGTGACCCGCACCTCGCCGTCGTCGTAGCGGCTGAGGTAGATCGCCGCCCCCACGTCGTCCCGCAGCCGGTCGAGGGTGCGCTGCAGCTTCCGGCGCAGCGCCTCCTCGTGTCCGTCCGTCGAGGTCAGGTGCGTGAAGGCGGCCCCGACGGCGTACGCGCCGTCCGGGAGACGCAGGACGTAGCCCTCGCGCCGCAGCATCCGCAGCAGCGTGGTCAGGCGCTGCGGGCCGAGGCCGAGGTGACGGCCGAGTTCTGCGTCGGTGATTCCGGCGGGGTGCCGCGCCACCGTGTCCAGGACCCGCAGGGCCTCCTGGACGGAGTGGTGCGACTCGCCCGGTTCGTTCAGCGCCACGGTTCCCCCTGCGCCAGCGTGTTCGGGCCGTTGATCCGGTCGATCGACGCGCCTCACGATACCGGGGCGTACCGATCCGGACAGGGCCTTCCGGCCCTCGTGGGAACCACCGGCCGTGCTTTCGCAGGTGGCATATGACAACGGCACGCACCAATTCGCGCACCGGCGCTAATCGGACAGGTTCAGACCTGTACCAGGGGCTCACGGGTGAAGAGCACGCCGAGCTCCGGGGCGTTCACCCTGCGGTCCGTCAGGCGCAGCGCCTCCCAGGCCGACACCTGGTTCGCGGTGAGCACCGGCTTGCCCACCGCGGCCTCCAGCGCCGGCAGCGAGGACACCGTGTGCAGCGCGCTGTCCGGAACCAGGACCGCGTCCGCGTCCGGGTGGTCGGCGGCCAGCACCAGCTCGTGCACCCGGTCGGGGCCCCACGCCGCCACGTCGGCGGCCGTGGCCGCGCCCGCGCCGTGCACCGAGGTCACCTGCACACCGGTGCCCTCCTCCAGGAAGCGGACGAAGAGCTCCGCCACGTCCTCGGGGTACGTGGCCGCCACCGCCACCCGGCGCGCCCCCACCTCCCGCACCGCGTGGGCGAAGGCGAAGGACGCCGAGGAGGCCGGCATCCCCGCGGCCACCGCCAGCGACCGCACCTGCTCGCGGGACGCCTCCCAGCCGTCCACGAAACTCCCCGCCGTGTTGACCCAGACCACCGCCTCGGCGCCCGACAGCCGCAACTGCTCGCAGGCCTCCGCCAGCGGCCCCGGCGCGCCCGTCTCCCGCAGGACATCGACCCGCCGCACGTCCTCGCCGAGTTCGGTGTGGACCACGTCGACCCGGATGTCGCTGCCGAGGAGCTGCTCCATCCGCGGGTAGTCGTCCTCGGCCGAATGGCCCGGGTAGATGAATCCGAGTGCGGTCATGTCCAGCCTCTCCGTCACCGTCACGTGAACCGTCACCGTCGTGCGTCACCGCAGTACCGGTCCTGTCCGGGTACCCAGCACCGCCCGCCAAACCGATCGGATTAGGCCATGGAAGCTCGGGTAGGCGCGCCGCCATGTCTTCACCTCCCTTCAAGAAGGAAAGACCACTCACCCGGCGGAGCGTGCTGGCCGCGGGGGCCGCCACGGCCGCCGCGCTCGGCGCGTCCGCCTGCAGCCGGGTGCCCACCGAGGACTCCGGGAACGGCGGTGACCTGCTGGAACGCCTGCGCGCGCTGGGCGTCGTGCGGGTCGGCATAGCCGGCGAAATACCCTTCGGCTACATCGACAAGGACGGCAACCTCACCGGCGAGGCCCCCGAGCTCGCCCGGGTGATCTTCAAGCGCCTGGGTGTGGGATCGGTCCAGCCGGTGCCGACCGAGTTCGGCTCCCTGATCCCCGGGCTCAACTCGCAGCAGTTCGACGTCGTCGCCGCCGGCATGTACGTCAACAAGGAACGCTGCGGCCAGGTGATCTTCGCCGACCCGGACTACCAGATGCTGGACTCGTTCGTCGTCCGCAAGGGCAACCCGATGGGGCTGCGCGACTACCGGGACGTCGTGGGGAAGAAGGCGAAATTCGCCACCGGCACCGGCTACGCCCAGATCGAGTACGCGGTCGGGGCCGGCGTCCCGGAGGGCGACATCCTGATCGTGCCCGACCAGGTGGCCGGACTGAACGCCGTCGAGTCCGGGCGCGCCGACGTGTTCGCGGGCACCGCCGTCACCACCCGCGAGGTGGTCAGGAAGTCGAAGAAGGCCGAGGCCACCGAACCGTTCGCGCCGATCGTGGACGGCGAGCCCCGGATCGACGGCGGCGCCTTCGCCTTCCGCCCCACCGAGACCCGGCTCCGGGACGCCTTCAACACCGAACTCCACAGGATGAGGAAGAGCGGCGAGCTGCTCCGCGTCCTGCGGCCCTTCGGGTTCACCGAGTCGGAGATGACCGACCTGACCGCGAAGGAGCTGTGCGCCCGATGAACAGCTCGATGACCCCGGGCCTGTGGGAACTGGTGCTGGACGGCGTCTGGGTCACCGTCCAGCTGCTGGTGCTCAGCGCCGTCCTCGCGACCGCCGTCGCCTTCGCGGCCGGCATCGCCCGCACCCACCGGCTGTGGATCGTCCGCTTCCTGGCGGGCCTCTACACCGAGGTGTTCCGCGGCACCTCCGCGCTGATCATGATGTTCTGGGTCTTCTTCGTGATGCCCACCGCCTTCGGCTGGCAGCTGGTCCCGCTCTGGGCCGGCACGCTCGCCCTCGGACTGACCTACGGCGCGTACGGCGCCGAGGTGGTGCGCGGCGCGATCGCCGCCGTGCCGCAGGCCCAGCGCGACGCGGGCATCGCCCTCAGCCTCACGCCCTGGCAGCGGATGCGGCTGGTCCTGCTGCCGCAGGCCGTGCCCGAGATGATCCCGCCGTTCTCCAACCTCCTGGTCGAGCTGCTCAAGGGCACCGCCCTGGTGTCGATCATGGGCATGGGCGACCTGGCGTTCAGCGGCAACCTGATCCGGCTGGCCCTGCAGGAGAGCACCGAGATCTACACGTACGTGCTGGTCATCTACTTCGTCCTCGCCTTCCTGCTCACCCGCGTGATGCGCGGGCTGGAGAAGAACCTCAAGGTCCGGACCGGCAGGACCGTGCGGACCGGCTCGCCGGAGACCACGGCCGACGTGAAGGCGGGTGCTGCCGCGTGAACTGGGACTGGAACGCCGTCGCGGAGTTCATGCCGCACTTCCGGGACGGCCTGGTGGTCACCCTCCAGGCGCTGGTGCTGGGCTCCCTGCTCTCCTTCACCCTCGGTCTGGTGTGGACGCTGCTGATGCGGACCCCGACCCGCTGGGTGCGCTGGCCCGTCGGCGTGTTCACCGAATTCGTCCGGAACACGCCGCTGCTGGTGCAGCTCTTCTTCCTCTTCTACGTGCTGCCGGAGTGGGGCCTGACCTTCTCCGCCCTCACCATGGGCGTCATCGGCCTCGGGCTGCACTACTCGACCTACACCATGCAGGTCTACCGGGCCGGCATCGAGGGCGTGCCGGCCGGCCAGTGGGAGGCGGCCAAGGCGCTCAACCTGCCGCTGCGCCGGACCTGGACCGCGGTGATCCTGCCGCAGGCCGTCCGGCGGGTGGTGCCCGCGCTGGGCAACTACGTGATCTCGATGCTCAAGGACACGCCGCTGCTGATGACCGTCACCGTCCTGGAGATGCTCGGCGAGGCGCGGCTCTTCTCGCAGCGGGCCTTCGAGTTCACCGAGCCGGTGACGGTGATCGGCCTGGCCTTCATCGTCATCTCCTACCTCGCCTCCCTTCTCCTGCGATCCCTGGAGCGACGCCTTGTCTGACACCCTCCGCACCCCCGAGCCCGCGGCCCCCGCGCCGCCCCCCGGCGAGCTGATCCGGTTCGACGGGGTCAGCAAGAGGTTCGGCGAGAACACGGTGCTGGACCGGCTGGACTTCTCCGTGGAGGCCGGCAAGCACGTCACCCTGATCGGCCCGTCCGGCTCCGGCAAGACCACCATCCTGCGGATGCTGATGACGCTCACCAGGCCCGACGAGGGCACCATCACCGTCGACGGCAGACGGCTGTACCCGGCCGGGCGCCGGGAGGTCGCCGAGGTGCGCAGGAACATCGGCATGGTGTTCCAGCAGTTCAACCTCTTCCCCAACATGAAGGTGCTGCGCAACGTCACCGAGGCCCCGGTGACCGTGCTCGGCCTGTCCAAGGACGAGGCCGAGGCGCGGGCGCGCGAGCTGCTGGAGCTGGTCGGGCTCGCCGACAAGTGCGACGTGTACCCCTCGCAGCTCTCCGGCGGCCAGCAGCAGCGGGTCGCCATCGCCCGCGCGCTGGCGATGCGGCCTCAGGTGCTGCTCCTGGACGAGGTGACCTCCGCGCTCGACCCCGAGCTGGTGGCCGGCGTGCTGGACGTGCTGCGCGACATCGCCCGGTCCACCGACATCACCATGCTGTGCGTCACGCACGAGATGAACTTCGCCCGGGACATCTCCGACGACGTGCTGATGTTCGACGGCGGCAAGGTCATCGAGTCCGGCCCGCCGGAGCGGATCTTCGAGGCGCCGGCGCACGAGCGGACCAGGGAGTTCCTGGGCGCGGTGCTCTGACGGCGCCGCGCGGTCCGGCCCGGGCCGGACCGCGCGGTCGCCGGATGCGGCGGGGCGGTGGCGGAATAGGCCACCGCCCCGCCGCGTTGTCCACCTCCGCACGACGAAGCGGCGGAGAAGGAGCACGACGGTGACAGAGCAGGCAGACGACATCCGCGGCACGGCGCGGGGCAGCGCACCGGTCCCGCTCTCCGTCCTCGACCTCGTCACCGTCGGCGCCGGTTACTCCTCGAGCGACGCGCTGGCCACCTCCGTGCGGATCGCGCGGCTCGCCGAGTCGCGCGGGTTCGAGCGGTACTGGGTCGCCGAGCACCACTCCATGCCGGGTGTCGCCTCCAGTTCCCCGGCGGTGATCCTGGCCTACCTGGCCGCGCGGACCGAACGGATCCGGCTCGGCTCGGGCGGCGTGATGCTGCCCAACCACGCGCCGCTGGTGATCGCCGAGCAGTTCGGCACCCTGGAGGCGATGGCGCCGGGACGGGTCGACCTCGGCCTCGGCCGCGCCCCCGGCACCGACGGCGCCACCGCGGCCGCGCTGCGGCGGACCGACAGGCTGCACGAGGGGGCCGACGACTTCCCCCAGCAGCTCGCCGAACTCCTGCGCTTCCTCGACGACGACTTCCCCGACGGCCACCCGTACTCCCGGATCCACGCGGTGCCGGGGCCGGTGCAGGCGACCTCGCCGGGCGGCGTGCAGTCGCCCCACCGGCCGCCGGTGTGGCTGCTGGGGTCCTCCGGGTTCTCCGCCCGGCTCGCCGGCGCGCTGGGGCTGCCGTTCGCCTTCGCCCACCACTTCTCGGCGCAGAACACGATCCCGGCGCTGGACCTGTACCGGGAGTCGTTCCGGCCGTCGGCGGTGCTGGACGAGCCGTACGCGCTGATCGGGGTCGCGGCGCTCGCCGCGGACGAGGAGGCGGAGGCCCGGCGCCAGGTGCGCGCCGCCGCGCTGAACATGCTCCGGCTCCGCTCCGGGCGGCCGGGACTCGTCCCCACGCCGGAGGAGGCGGAGGCGTACCCCTGGACCGAGGCGGAGGCGCACTTCGTGGACTCCTGGAACGAGAACGTCGTGCACGGGACGGGGGAGCAGGTGCGGGCCGGGCTGGACGAGCTCCGCAAGCGGACCGGGGCGGACGAGCTGATGCTCACGGCCAACGCGCACGGGCCCGACATCCGGGTCCGCTCCTACGAACTCATCGCCGACGCGTACGACCTGCCCGCCGGTTCCTCCTGACGCCGTCCCGGCCCCGCCCCTGCGCCGCCTCGCGGCGCCGTGCTCCGGCCGGGCGCCGCGAGGCGGCGCAGGGGCGGGGAAGTCGAGGCCAAAGGCGGGGGTTGCGGGGGGCGGGACAATGGATGGCGGTGGACGAGAACACAGGCGAGGAAACGGAGACCCGCATGGCGGAGCACACGCCGCGACAGCACACCCCGCGGCTACGCCCCGCGCCCCTGCTCTTCGAGCCGGCGGCGGCCGCCGCCGACCCCGAGCACTTCTTCGACCTGGAGTCGATCGAGGACCCCGGGGCGCTGCTCTCCCGTGCGACGGAACTCACCCTCGCGTTCCGCGCGGCGGCCGACCGCGCCGTCGAGTACCAGGCGATGGCCGCCGCCCAGCTCGCCGACCCGCGCCGTTTCGACCGGCTCTCCGCCGCCGACATCGCGGCCCGCGCGGACTGGACCGAGGACTACGCGGTGAAGATGGTCGAATTCGGCCGTGACCTGCTCCGCGGCGTCGAGGACGCCCCCGGCCCGGCTGGTCACCGCGGCTCACCGGGCCCGGCGTGACCCCGTCGGCACTATCGATTTCTCGTCACGCCGACCGGGGTGCTAATGTCTACGACGTCAGCAGGCGCCGCTAGCTCAGTTGGTTAGAGCAGCTGACTCTTAATCAGCGGGTCCGGGGTTCGAGTCCCTGGCGGCGCACCGACACCGGAGGCCCGGTTCACGGAAACGTGGACCGGGCCTCCGGCGTTTCCGGACCTGCCGGGGTGACCGTCCCGGCCCGCGTCGGCGTGATCTGCACCGTCCACGCCCCCGACGCCGTGCGCCCCTCCACCCGCACCCGGACGCCCTCGTCCGCCACGGTGAAGCTCTCCCCGGCCGCCACCGGCGCGTCGGCCAGCGGCGGGTACACCGAGCTGTCGGGGCAGGCCGAGGTCCCGGGGTGGGAGTCCACCACCTCCACGGGGCCCTTCCCGGAGGCGGTGCCGCCGTTCACCCGGTACACCAGCACGCCTTCCGTGCAGGTCGTGACGTCGTTTCCGACGGGACCGCGCGCCTCGAAGGCCAGCACGCTGTCCGGCCCGGTCCGCACCACCGCCAGCTTGGTGCCGCCGCCCAGACCGAAGTACGGCACGGCCGCGCCGGCCCCGGACGCCCCGAAGGCCTCCGCGCCGAACGCGCCGGCCTCCTGCGGCCGCCGTCCCGGCAGCCCGTTCTCCGCCCCGGCGGCGGGATCCACCGGGTCCGCCGCGTCCGCGCCGGTCCCGTCGCCCACCCCCAGCGGCTCCAGGGTGAGCCGGGTGGCGCCCCGCACGCACGTGATCTGGTCGGCGTCGAGCCAGCCCAGCTTCCACTTGTGCCAGCCGAGCAGGTCCGGGGCCAGGCCGAACTGGCTGCCCATGAGGTCCCAGTCGCCCACGTGGGTGTCCCAGTCGCCCTTGCCGTCCGACGGCCGGTTGTACAGGTCGGGCAGGTCCAGCACGTGGCCGGTCTCGTGGGCCAGCACCAGCCGGTCCGGAGGGTGCTGCTCGAAGACGGTGACCACCCGCCGCAGGTCCGTGCCGTCGGCCCGCAGGGGGGTGGAGAGGTTGACGACCTTGGTGGCGTCCGCGTTCACGCCCGGCGCGTCCGGGTCGGCGACCAGGTACACGATGTCGTACTTCGAGAAGTCGACCACCGGGTCGGCGACGGAGAGCGCGTCACGCAGGTACGCGGCGCGCCGGGGGGCGCTCCAGTCGCGTTCCATGGCGTACTCCGTGGACGCGCGCGGCATCCGCAGCCAGGTGTGCTCCGGGTGCGGGCGGACCGTGAACCGGCCGTAGGAGGCCCGCTCGAAGTACCGGCTGGTGAGCGGAAAATGGTCGGCCACCAACTGCCGGGGAGTGGTGAGCGGGTCCGAGTCTGGGAAGGAAAGAAACACCATCACCGCGTCGAGGGGCCGCGTGGGCCGCGGGTAGTGGGCGTTCCAGGTGTCCAGCCCTTCGGAGTGGTGGGCCGAGGTGCGCTCCAGCGCGCAGGGTTCCAGGCCGGTTCCGGCGGCGGAGGGGTGGGCGACGATGGAGGTCGCGGCGAGGGCGGACAGGGTGGTGGCCACGGCCGCCGTGGTCCGCATGCCCGGACGGCGGCGGAACCCCTTGGCGAAGGGGAGGGGACACGGCACGTCTACCTCCGGGCGCGATTTCCGGGACACCGCACCCAGACTGTGTGATGGTGTTCAGAGATGCCCTGTTCGTCTGGCCCGGAAGGGTGAGCGGCGACCTGCGCACACCGGCACCCCGGCCGGGACTCGAACGGAGCTTCGGTCACGGAACGTCACAACTGATCGGCTGACGAAGCGACGTGTCCATTTATGGACGCAGGCGATCTGTCGCCGGGGCGGTTCGCCCCGGTGCGGAAACGAACGGCTGGAAGGGCCTGGGGGGTGCCTCTATGATCGGCACACTTTCCTGGCTCTTCCTGACCCGGACCACCCATACGAAGATCGAGTGCACTGCGGGAGCAAGCGGTGAGCGGAACGTCCGAAGGTCCGGCTCCGGCTCCGGACCGCATGGGCCAGACCGTCACGGAGCGTGGCGCGGGGCCCTCGCCCGCGCCGGGCGGCGAGGGGCTGCCGGCGCTCGCCCCCGCCTACCGGTCCGCCTTCACGGCCGCACCGCTGGCCATGGCGGTGGTCGCCCCGGACGGGCTGGTGGTCGGCGCCAACGCCACGCTGGCCCGGCTGCTCGGCGAGACCCGCGCGGACGCGCTGGCCGGGAGGGTCGCCGCCGACCTGGTCGACCTGGCCGCCGACCCGCGCACCTGGCAGGCGTACCGCGAGGTGCTGAGGGGCCGCCAGGCGGTGCTGCGGTGCACCCGCCGGCTCAAGCACCCCGACGGGCACTCCCTGTGGGCGCAGGTCACGGTGACGCCGCTGACCGGCGGCGACCAGGGCGTCCTGCTCTCGGTCGCCGACATCTCCGCCCGCCGCGAACTCCAGGCCCGGCTGCGCCACCTCCAGATGCACGACCCGGTCACCCGCCTGCCCAACCGCAGCCTGTTCTTCGAGCGGCTGACCAACGCGCTGGAGACCGCCCTGACCACCGACGCCGGCACCGGCCGGGTCGGGCTCTGCTACCTGGACCTCGACGGGTTCAAGGCGATCAACGACACCCTCGGCCACCGGGTCGGCGACCGGCTGCTGGCCGCCGTGGCGGAACGTCTCACCCGCTGCGCCGACGAGGCCGGGTTCAACCGGACGGGCGCACCGCTGGTCGCCCGGCTCGGCGGCGACGAGTTCGCGCTGCTGGTGGAGAACTCCACCGGCACCGAGCAGGTCGCCGACCTCGCCGAAGCGGTCCTCACGGCGCTCCAGGCGCCGTTCGACCTCTCCGGGCAGCGGCTCTCCGTCTCCGCCTCCATCGGCGTCGTCGAGCGGCACGCGGAGGGGACCACCGCCACCGGGCTGATGCAGGCCGCGGACACCACGCTGTACTGGGCGAAGGCCGACGGGAAGTCGCGCTGGACCCTCTTCGACCCGGAGCGCAACGCGCACCGGATGACCCGGCAGGCACTGGTCTCCACGCTGCGGCCGGGGATCGAGCGGGAGGAGTTCGTCCTCCAGTACCAGCCGCTGGTCGGCATGTCCGACGGGCAGGTGCGGGGGGTCGAGGCGCTGGTCCGGTGGGACCACCCCCAGTTCGGGATGCTGTCCCCGAACCGGTTCGTGGGGCTGGCCGAGGAGGACGGCTCCATCGTGCCGCTGGGGCGGTGGATCCTGCGGACCGCCTGCCGGCAGGCGCGGCGCTGGCAGCTGGACCGGCCCGGGGAGCCGCCGCTGTTCGTCAGCGTGAACGTCGCGGTGCGGCAGGTCTGGGACTCCGACCTGGTGGCGGACGTGGCCCGGATCCTCGCGGAGACCGGACTCGCCCCCGAGCTGCTGCAGCTCGAACTCACGGAGTCGGCGCTGATGGGGTCGGCGGGGCGGCCGATCAAGGCGCTGCAGGCGCTCAGCGACATGGGGGTGCGGATCGCCATCGACGACTTCGGCACGGGGTACTCCAACCTGGCGTACCTCAGCCGGCTGCCGGTGTCGGTGCTGAAGCTCGACGGGTCGTTCGTCCGGGGGTTCCAGTACGAGGACGGGGCCGGGGCGGGCCCCGGGACCGGGACCGGGGTCCCGGGTGACGGCGGCCGGGCCGCGCCCAACGCGGCGGACGAGGTGATCGTCGAGGCGATGGTGCAGCTCGCGCACCGGCTGGGGCTCAGCGTGACCGCGGAGGGCGTCGAGACCGCGGCGCAGGCGGCGCGGCTGCGGCGCATCGGCTGCGACACGGGCCAGGGCTGGCTCTACAGCCGCCCCGTCCCCCCCGACCGCATCACCACCCTCCTCACGGAGAACGCGGCCCTCCTGTGACGCCCGCCGCACGCGGCGGCGGGCGTGTCCCCGCGGAACGGCGGTGGAACGGGCGGGCGGGGTCAGGGCTGCCAGCGGACGCGGTGCTCGGAGAGGTGGGAGAGGACGGCGTGGTTGGCTTCCCAGCCGTCGGGGAACTTGACGGTGACCCCGAGCTGCACCGGCTCGGTGGAGGGGTGCTCGTCGAGGAGCTCGGCCACCCCCGCACGGCAGACCACGATGCAGGCGTGCCGGTGCCGCGACGCCAGCACGCACAACCGCCCCGTCTCCAGGTGGAACGCCGTCGCGTCCGGCCGCCCGGACAGCGGATGGAGCACCACCGTCACGTCGTACTCCCGCCCCTGCAGCCGGTTCGCGGTGTCGACGACCACGTCCCGCACCCCCAGCTCGGCCAGCGCGGCCCGCACCGCCGCCGCCTGGTCCCGGTGGGCCGTGCCGACCGCCACCCGGTCGGCGGTCAGCGGCACCGGACCGGGTGACCGCTCCGACACCGCCGCCCCGCCCCGGTCCAGCAGCCGCCGCACCACCGCCGCCACCGCCCGCACCGCCTCCGGGTCGGTGCGCGGCGTCAGGCGGTGCGGCAGCTCCAGCAGCCCCCACCCGGAGGCCGCCGCCTCGTCGATCACCCGGTCCGGCCCCGACCCGTCCGACGGCACGCCGAACGACAGCCGCCGGTCGTCGGGTCCGGTGCCCGCGCGGAAGGGCGTGTACGGGTAGAACGCGTCGGAGACCAGCGGCGCCGCCGAGGCGGGGAGCCGCCAGGACACCGGCAGCCGGTGCTGCGGCAGCCCCGGGTTGTGCGCCAGCAGCGTGGTGACCGCCGAGGCGGACGGGTCGTAGGACAGCCCCGCCCACTGCTCCGCGCCCACCACCGAGAACGGGTCCAGCTGACCGGGGTCGCCCACGAACAGCGCCCGGTCGAACAGGCCGGCCACCGTCAGCAGCGCGTCGGAGCGCATCTGGTACGCCTCGTCGACGATCGCCTGCTCCCAGTGCGCGTCGGACGGCTTCACGTGGCCCCACTTGGCGGCCGTGGAGATCACCACCGGCAGCCCGGCCAGCGCGGGCACCTTGTCGGAGAGCAGGACGTTGTCCAGGTCCTCCAGCGCCTTGTCGTAGGCGTCCGCGTCACTGCTGTGCAGCCGGCCCACCGGCAGGTCGGGCCGCTTCTCGTGCAGCCGCAGCACCAGGTCGTCCACCTGCGCGTTGGTCTGCGCGACGACCATCAGCGGACGGCCCGCGTCGGCCAGCTCCAGCGCGGCCCGCACCACCAGCGTGGACTTGCCCGCGCCGGGCGGGGAGTCCACCACCACGCCGCGGTGCGCGCCGGACATCGTGTCGCGCAGGATCCGCTCGGTGACCCCCGCGGCCGCCGCACCGGGGTCGAAGGCGGCGCCGGCGGCCCCGACGGACGTGATCACAGCAGGTCCTCCTCGGTGACGGGATCGGCGGCGGGCAGCGGCACCGGGTCGGTGGGCGGCCCGCCGTGCGTCCACGGGGTGTTCTCCGGGTCGGGCAGCTTGGGGCCGCCGCGCGGTTCGTGCTCGAAGAGCGTGAAGCAGACCCGGTCGCCCTTCTCCGGCACCGAGCCGAGCGCCGGTTCCCTGCCGCGGCCCATCTTGTCGACGATCCGCAGGACGACCAGCAGCGGGCCGTCCCCGGCAGCCGCACCGCCGTCCTCCTCCTCGGCCCCGACGAACTGCGCCGTCTGCGGCTTGCCGTCCAGGGAGCGGTAGACCTTCGCCTTCTCCCCGAGGTGGGGCCGGTCCTCGGTGCGCACCGTGATCAGCGGGCGGGGGCTGGGACGCCTGGTCTCCGTGTACGTCATGGTCACGTCGACGACCTCGCCGACGAAGGCCTCCCCGGTGAGCCGCCGCGCCGCCAGCACCAGCGGATCGTCCAGCGCCTCCTGGGCGTCCAGCTTCGCCTGCTCCTTCTCCCGGCGGGCCAGTTTCTGGGCGGCCGTCACCGCGTCGTCGATCCGCGGCTGCGGCGGCTCGCCGGAGGCCACCCGGTCCCGGTGCGCGGTGAAGGACCAGCGGTCGCCCGTCCAGCGGTCCGGCACGCGCGCCGCCTCGGGCAGCGCGCGCAGCAGGTCCAGGCCGCGCCAGACGTTCTCCCAGGTCGGCAGCGTCCGGGAGCGGACCAGGTCGCCGATCTCCCGCTCGGCGGCCGTCAGGTTCGCCAGCAGCGCGTCGGCGGCCACGCCGTCCTCGGCCGCCGCCAGCGCGGAACGCGCCCGGTCGTAGCGCTCGATCGCGGGGGCCAGCAGGCGGTTGTCGAACGCCGGGTCGGTGGCCGGGCCCGCCGGCGGGCAGAGCAACTGCCCCTCCGGGTCCCGCCCCAGCTCGGCCCGGAGGGCCGCCTCGGCGCCGGTCAGCCCCTCGTCCTGCGGCGGATCGATCCACGCCAGCAGGGCGCCCAGGTGCTGGTCCTCCAGGCTGGACTGCCCGGTCGCCCAGTGCCGCGAGAGCAGATCGGTCATCGCGAGCAGCAGCGACGCCCCCGGCACCCGGGACCGCTCGCCGAAGTGGGTGAACCAGCGCCCCAGCAGCGGCACCCGCGGCGGCGCGGGATACGCCGTCTCCGGGTCCTGCTCGACGGTCCGGCGGAACCGCGTCGACCGGCCCAGCAGCCGCACGAACTCCACGCCCGCCCGGCTCGGCACGATCAACTGCGGGGCGTCGGCGCACAGTTCCCGCTCCACCTTCACCTGCCGGCCCGTCTCCGGGTCGGCCTCCTTGCCCTCCACCAGCTCGACGTCGTCCGCGAACGACTCGACGTACGGCAGCACGACGTCGGCCAGTTCCGCCAGGAAGGCCGACCGCAGGTCGCGGTCCCGGGGCTGGGGCACCACCAGCAGGCGCGGCTCGTCCCGGTCGCACCCGACCAGCGCGCCCAGCGGGGCGCCCGCCTCGCCGGCCGTCGTCAGCGGCACGAACACCATCGGACGCTCCGACAGGTGCCGGTGCCGGACCGTGGCGGCGGGCTGGGCGCGGCCCGCGCGGATCGCCTCCAGCCGGGCCAGGGTCGTGATCAGCGACATGCCAGCGCCTCCTCCCGCAGCCGGGCCGCGCGCCGCAGCGCGGCCACCGCCGGGTCGGCGGCGTCACCCGCCTCGCCGTGGGCCGCCGCCAACACCGCCTCCACGCCCGACAGTTCGCCCAGCTCGGCCCGCGCGGAGCGGCCCAGCACCGTCACCGCGCCGTCCTCGCGGGCCCGGGAACGGCAGTGGAAGGCCAGCTCGCAGGTGGCCAGGCACTCCGGGGTGTACACGGCGCGCACCGACTCGACCGTCTCGGCCAGCCGCCGGGCCGGCAGCTCCGGGGAGAAGCAGGCGCCCGGGGCCAGGGCCGCCGCTATCTCCTCCACCCGGGTCAGCCGGCCCAACTGCCGCGCCGTCACCGCACGCTGCTTGCGGACGTCCACCGCGGAGGCGGTCGGCAGGTTGGAGAAGTCCTTCGGGCAGACCAGCAGGATCCGGTGCCGCACCTGCGGCGAGGGGTCCAGACGCGCCGCCACGTCCTCCAGCGCCAGCACGTACACCGCGGCCTGGCGGGCCGCCGCGCCCACCTTCGCGGCGTCGGCGGAACCGTCCAGCAGCGGGAACGACTTGATCTCCACGACCGTCCAGGTGCCGTCCGGGTGGACCACCACCGCGTCCGGCTCCAGGAAGGCGGGCGTGCCGGCCACCTCCAGGGCGAGCATGGGGTGGTCCAGGAGCGTCCACGCGCCGTCCGCGGCGGCCGCGGCGGCGGCCTCGCGCAGCGCGAGCGCGGTACGGCCGGCGCGGCCCTGCGGCCCGGTCGCCGCCAGGTCCGGCACGCGTGC
>NZ_LWCC02000005.1:3027052-3035355 GCF_001642695.1 Streptomyces chilikensis | reverse complement strand
GGGGCGGCGGGGGCGGCGACCGCCGGGGCGGCGGTCACCGCCGTGGCGGCGGCCGCCGTGACCGTGACGACGCGGGCCGCGGCGGGATGCCGCGCGGAGCCCGCCGCACCGCCCGGCATCACCCGTCGCCAGTGCGCGCACCCGGCGCAGTCGCACGTTCCGGCGGGGTCGAACTCCTCGAAGGCCGGTTCCGTCATGCGATCTGCCTCACATTTCGTAGGGAAATGTCCGTGCTTCTACACGTTCGCCAGTCTCGCAACCCCGCGCGGATATCGCATGTTGACGACCCGAATGATGCACGCGGCCACCCCGCGGGACGAGCGGGGGACGGAAGGGGCAGGTGGGGCGGTCGGGAGCACCCCGTCCGGTGGGGTAGAGTTTCCTTGTCAGCAGGCGCCGCTAGCTCAGTTGGTTAGAGCAGCTGACTCTTAATCAGCGGGTCCGGGGTTCGAGTCCCTGGCGGCGCACGACGAGGCCCTCGCGAAAGCGGGGGCCTTTTGCTGTGCCTGCACACAGGGGAGCGCGGCCGCACCGGGGGGCGCACGGGCGCCCCAGTTGCCCCGCCCTCACCCCGGGCCACCCCATTGTGCTCGTATGACCGGTTACGACCGTGTTGCGCATCTTGCGATCATGCTCAAACCCGTAGAACCCTGGACACAAGTCGCCGCGGCAACGCGGCCCTTGGGGGGGAAGGCGCGGCGCCCGGTTGCCGCCGCGGCGGGGGTGGGGCCCCGCACCGACGCGGACGCCGGGGGGCGTCGCGGCAGCCGGTCGAGGGGGACCAGACGTAACGGGACGCGCGCCGCGGCATCGTCGCGGCGCGTGCGGGGGGATGAACTTCATGACGTCGACGCCGGCAGGCGCCGCGCAGGACTTCGGCGCGTCCACGACCACACCGCCGCGCGGAGCGGCGGACGCACCGCACCACGGGCCGGCGGCCGCCGGCCGGGCGCCGGTGACCGGCACGACCACCACCACCGGCGTCTTCCGCCGGCTGCGGCGGACCCTGCCGGTCTACGACTACGAGCACTACAGCCGGCTCGCCGGGCCGCTCACCCGCCCGGATCCCGAGCGGCCGTACACGGTCCGCTACCGTTCCCTGCTCTCGCAGGAACCGCACCGGATCCGCGTCGCCCTGATGCTGCTCGCCGCCCCGCTGCTGTCGCTGGGCCTGCTGGTCTGGCTGCTCCAGCCGTCGCACTGGACGGAGCGGGACCATCCGGCGCACGGCTTCCTGCCGGCGCTGGACCTCGTGATGCTGGTGTCGATCGGCCTGATCGAGCTGTTCCGCTGCGCCAGCGTGTTCTCCAACGCGCACGCCACCCTGGTCGCCCGGGACCCGGTGCCGGTGGTGCCGCAGGCGGGGACGCGGGTCGCCTTCCTCACCTCGTTCGTGCCCGGCAAGGAGCCGCTGGCGATGGTCGCGCGGACCCTGGAGGCGGCCGTGCGGATCCGCCACCGGGGCGTGATGCACGTCTGGCTGCTCGACGAGGGCGACGACCCGGAGGTCAAGGAGGTGTGCGCCCGGCTCGGCGTGCGCCACTTCTCCCGCAAGGGCGTCGCGCGGTGGAACCGGGCGAGGGGCCCGCACCGCGCGAGGACCAAGCACGGCAACTACAACGCCTGGCTGGACGCGCACGGCGACGCCTACGACTTCTTCGCCTCCGTCGACACCGACCACGTGCCGCTGCCGAACTACCTGGAGCGGATGCTCGGCTTCTTCCGCGACCCGGACGTCGGCTTCGTCATCGGGCCCCAGGTGTACGGCAACTACGACACCTTCGTCACCAAGGCCGCCGAGTCGCAGCAGTTCCTGTTCCACGCGCTGGTCCAGCGCGCCGGGAACCGGTACGGGGCGCCCATGTTCGTCGGCACCTCCAACGCGGTGCGGATCTCCGCGCTGCGGCAGATCGGCGGGCTGTACGACTCGATCACCGAGGACATGGCGACCGGTTTCGAGATCCACCGCCACCGCAACCCGGCCACCGGGCGCACGTGGCGGTCGGTCTACACCCCGGACGTGCTGGCGGTCGGCGAGGGCCCGACCTCCTGGACCGACTTCTTCACCCAGCAGCTGCGCTGGTCGCGGGGCACCTACGAGACGATCCTCACGCAGTACGGGAAGGGCTTCCGGTCGATGCCGCCGGGCAAGCTCTTCAACTACACGATGATGATCATCTTCTATCCGGTCTCCGCCCTGAACTGGATCCTCGCCGCGCTGAGCTGCGCGCTCTTCATGGGGCTGGGCGCGTCGGGCGTCGACATCGATCCGGTGGTCTGGCTGATGCTGTACGGCAACGCCTCCGCGCTGCAGATCGGGCTGTACGTGTGGAACCGGCGGCACAACGTCTCGCCGCACGAGCCGGAGGGGTCGGGCGGGGTCGCCGGCATGGTGATGTCCGCGCTGTCGGCGCCGGTGTACGCGCGGTCGCTGATGGACGCGGTGCTGCGGCGCGGGAGCCGGTTCGTGGTGACGCCGAAGGGCGCCTCGGCGAGTCCGGACACGCTGTTCGGGACGTTCCGGATCCACCTGTTCTTCATCACGGTCTTCGGCGGCGCGATCGGCGCGGGGTTCTGGCGGGGGCACGCGCATCCGGCGATGGTGGTCTGGGCCTCCCTGGCCCTGCTGATCACCGCGTCGCCGATCGTCGTGTGGCGCCTCACGCTCCGCGCGGAGCGCCGCCGCGACACGCGCGGGACGGCCACGGCCGCGGGGACGGCGCCCGCCGCCACCGCCTCCCGCGTCACCCCGCCGCACGGGACGCCCACCTGGCCCGCCGCCCGTCCGCCGGTCGCGGCGGGGGCCCACGCCCGGCCGATGCCGGCCCAGGTCCCGGCCCCGGCCGGGGGCCCCTGGCTCTACCGCTTCGGGTCCGAGAAGTACCACGCCTACGCGATCGACCGGCCCGGGTACAAGGCGGAGAACGGCCGCTGGGAGATCGTCGAGTTCCCGGAGGGGTACCGCCAGAACACCATCCACGCCGCACTGCTGCGCACCGGCAAGGTGCTGCTGGTCGCCGGCTCGGGCAACGACCGGCGGAACTCCGACGCCAGGCGGTTCGACACCCGGGTGTGGGACCCGGTGAAGGGCACGGTCGAGAAGGTCCCCACCCCGAGCGACCTCTTCTGCACCGGCCACACCCAGCTCGCCGACGGCAACCTGCTCATCGCCGGCGGCACCCGGCGCTACGAGAGGCTCGAGGGCGACGTCACCAGGGCCGGCGGCCTGATGGTGGTGCACAACGAGAACCCCGACAAGCCGGTGACCATCGCGGCGGGCACCCGCTTCACCGGCAGGGCGAACGGCAAGACCTTCGTCGCCCGGGACCCGGTCCTGGTTCCGCGCGCCAGGAAGAGGTTCGACCCGCGGACCGGCAGGTTCCTCGGCAACGACGCCGGCCTCGGCCGCGTCTACGTCGAGGCGGAGAGGCCCGGCGCCCGCCACGCGACCGGGGCCGAGGACAACTACCGCGTGCGGGGCCTGACGGGCGCCGACGCCCGCAACACCTACGGCATCGCCCAGAAGCTGGCCCTGGACAAGAAGGACTTCCAGGGGATCCGCGACGCCTACGAGTTCGACCCGGTGGCCGAGCGATACGTCAAGGTCGATCCGATGAGGGAGGCCCGCTGGTACCCGACGCTCACCACGCTCTCCGACGGGAGGGTCCTCGCCGTCTCGGGCCTGGACGAGGTGGGGCAGCTGGTGCCGGGCAAGAACGAGGTGTACGACCCGGCGACCGGGAAGTGGTCGTACACCGGCGAGGAGCGCCGGTTCCCCACCTATCCGGCGCTCTTCCCGACGCAGGACGGCAAGGTCTTCTACTCCGGCTCCAACGCCGGCTACGGCCCCGCCGACGTGGGCCGCGACCCCGGGGTGTGGGACGTGCGAACCGGCGAGTTCACCAGGATCCCCGGGATGAGCGACCCGGACCGGCTGGAGACCTCCGGCACCGTGCTGCTGCCGCCCGCGCAGGAGGAGAAGTACCTGGTGATCGGCGGCGGCGGGGTCGGCGAGTCGCGCGCGTCGACGAAGCGGACGCGGCTGGTCGACCTCACGGCGGACGAGCCGCGCTTCACCGACGGCCCGTCGCTCGGCCGCGGCACCCGCTACCCGCAGTCCTCGATCCTGCCGGACGACACGGTGCTGGTGTCCGGCGGCTCGGAGGACTACCGGGGGCGGTCGGGCTCCGACATCCTCGAGGCGCGCCTGTACGACCCGGACGAGAACGCCTTCCGCCGGGTCGCCGACCCGCTGGTGGGCCGGAACTACCACTCGGGGTCGGTCCTGCTGCCGGACGGGCGGGTGATGTTCTTCGGCTCCGACCCGCTCTTCGCGGACCGGGCCAACTCCAGGCCGGGCGTCTTCGAGCAGCGCATCGAGATCTACACGCCGCCCTACCTCCACCGGGGCGAGCCCCCGGTGGTGCGGGACGGGCCCGGCACCCTCCGCCGCGGGGGGTCGGGCACGTTCCGCTCCCCGGACGCCGGCCGCCTGGCGACGGCGCGGCTCATCCGCCCCAGCGCCTCCACGCACGTCACGGACGTGGACCAGCGGTCGATCGCCCTGGAGACGGAGAGGACGGCGGACGGGGTGAGGGTGACCGTGCCCGGGAACCGGAACCTGGTGCAGCCTGGCTGGTACATGCTGTTCTTCACCGACCGGGACGGGGTGCCCGCGAGGGCGCGGTGGGTGAAGGTGCCCTGAGCGCTCCGGCCACCCCGGGCGTCCTCGGGTGAGGGGGCGGTCCCGCGTCGCGGGACCGCCCCCTCACCTCCGGGTCGTCACTCCGAGGCCCGTGCCAGCGCCAGGGCGTACTCCGGCCACCACTGGCCGGCCTTCGGCCCGCCCTTGCAGGTGCCGTCGGACTCGCCGGGCCGCTTGGCCCACACGTAGGCGTCGACCAGCGGGTCCGCCGTCCGCGTCGTCGGCCGCTCGCCCAGCGCGCGGCCCGGCGGGTTGCACCAGCGTTCGCCCGGATCGCCCTCCCGGTAGGGGCCGTTGCCGTTGCGGCTGGTGTCGACGACGAAGTGCTTGCCGCCGGTCTTCGCGGAGAGCGACTTGCCGTAGGCGATGGAGTCGGCGGTGGAGTAGAAGTTGGAGACGTTGACCGCGAAGCCGTCGGCCTTCTCCACCCCGGCCCGCTTGAGCGGCTCCCAGATCTGCTCCGGCCGTCCCCAGCCCGCGTTGCCCGCGTCCAGGTAGACCTTGGTGTTCCTGAGCTCCTTCAGCCGCGTCACCGCCTCGTCGAGCAGCGCGTACCGCTCCTCGTGGAACTCGGCGGGCGTGCACCCGTCGACCAGGTGCAGCACGGCGTCGGGCTCGAGGACGACCGTCGCCGGGCGGTCGCCGATGCCGCGCGTCACGCCCTCCAGCCAGGCCCGGTAGGCGTCGCCGTCGGGGGCGCCGCCGCCGGAGTAGTTGCCGCAGTCGCGGTGCGGGATGTTGTAGAGGACCAGCAGCGCCCTGCGGTCGGCCCGCACCGCGGACTCGGTGAACGCGCGGGCCTCGCCCTCGGGGTTGGACGTGCCGATCCACTCGCCCACGGGCTGTTCCGCTATCCGCCGGATCGCCTCGGCCTCGTCCCGCCGGCCCTGCCGCTCGTAGGCCTGGACCTGTCTGGCGGCGCTGCCGTTCGGGTTGACCCAGAACGGCGCGCCCTTCCCGGCGTTCGCGCCCCGGGCCCGCTCCTCCTGCCGCTGCCGGTTCCCCTCCCCGTCGCCGGAGCACCCCACGGCCATGAGCAGCAGCGCCGTGCCGAGCGCCGCCGCGGTGAGCCGCCTCCCTGCTCCGGCTCGCCTGATGGCGTCCATCCGATTCCCCCCTGGTGTCCCCCCTGGGCGCACTGTCGTCCTCATTCTCAGTCCTGACATTTCAGTTGTCACCCACGCGAATGCAGCGGAGGGCACCAACACGGAAGTTTCGGATCATCGTCCGCCTCATCCGGTGAGATAGGCGGAGACCACCACATTGGCGGTGTACGCGCGCACCGCCTCGTCCCAGGCGCCGGCGCAGGTCACCAGCCGCAGTTCGGCGCGGCCGGGTCTGCGCGGCCCGTAGGCGAGGCGGGCGTCGAAGCCGTCGCGGTCCAGGGTCCGCACCTCCTCCACGGTGAAGCGGGCCGCCCGGCCGTCGGCGCGGTAGACGTGGACCGCGTCGCCGGGCCGCAGTTCGCCGAGCCGGTGGAAGACGGCCGCCCGGGTCCCGGTGTCCAGGTGACCGGCCAGCAGGGCCGGGCCGGCGGATCCCGGGGCGGGGCCGCGCTGCCACCAGCCGACCGCTCCCGCCATGTCCATGGGCGGTGTTCCCGGCGCACCGGACGGGTCGAGCGGCCGGGGCACGACGGGGGCGCTCAGCGCCAGCGACGGCACGTCGATCCGCCGAGGCGCGGCCGGGGGCAACGGCCGCCGGGCGGGCGGCAGGCGGACACCGGGCCCGGGCGCGGCGGACACCACCGGTGCCGTCCCGGCCGGCCGGCCGGAGGGCGGGGGCAGGTCGACGTCGGTGAGTTCCGCGGCCCAGGCCAGCGTGGCGCCGAACAGCGTCAGCCAGACCAGGGCGGGCAGCAGGCGTCCGCCGCGCGCCGTCACCGCTGCCTCGCACGTCGCCTCCGGGCGGTCCGGGGCACCAGCACCACGACGGCGGCGGCGACACCGGCCAGCACCACGCCGGTCACCGCCTGCGCGGCCCCGGGGGCGGCGTCCTCCGCCTCCTCCCGCGCCTCCTCGCGGGCCAGGCCGCCGCCTCCGGCCGGGACCGGGGCGGTCGGTGACGCGGCGGGAGGGGCGGCGCCGGTGCGGGCGTCGGCCACCCTCACCTCGGTGAACCGCTCGGGCACGCCGTCGCAGCGGATCCGGACCCGGTAGGCGCCCGGCCGGGCGCCGGAGCGGACGCGGGTCTCCCCGGTGAGCCTGCCGTCGGCGCCGGTACCGGTGAGCCTGGCCTCGGCCACGAAGGCGTCGGACGCGGCGGTGCCGGTGCGGCCGCCGCAGCGGCTCACCGTCACCCGTACGTCGGTGCCGGGGCGCGGCGCGGCCGGCGCCACGGCCACGGCCGGGGCGTCGTCCGCGTCCGCGGACGCGGTGAGGGGACCGCCGGTCGTCGGGGTGAGCGCGACGGCCACCGCGGCGCCCGCGCAGCCGAGCGTCGTACGTAGTGCACCCATTGCACCCATCACGAACCTCCCGTTACCAGGAGGCTCCCCCGGACCGCGCCGTCCCGCATCGGGACCGTGCCGGGCATGCCACGAACGAACGTGCGCGCGCCGCCCGTTCGGAGCAGCGCGCGCGTGTCGCCCGGTGCGGGCCGGGGGCGGGCCCCCGTCCCGGCGGGTCACACCAGGTCGACGATGTCCGCGATCGAGTTGACGACCTCGGAGGGGCGGAACGGGTAGTTCTCCACCTGGTCCTTGCCGGTCGAGCCGGTGAGGACCAGGTAGGTGCGCATCCCGGCCTCCATGCCGGCCAGCACATCGGTGTCCATCCGGTCGCCGATCATCGCGGAGCTCTCCGAGTGCGCGCCGAGCCGGTTGAGGCCGGTGCGCATCATCAGCGGGTTGGGCTTGCCGGCGAAGTACGGCTGCTTGCCGGTGGCACGGGTGATCAGGGCGGCCACCGAGCCGGTCGCGGGGAGCGGGCCCTCGGTGGAGGGGCCGGTCTCGTCGGGGTTGGTGGCGATGAACCGCGCGCCGCCGTTGATCAGGCGGACGGCCTTGGTCATCGCCTCGAACGAGTAGGTGCGGGTCTCGCCGAGGACGACATAGTCGGGGTCGTGGTCGGTGAGCACGTACCCGATGTCGTGCAGCGCGGTCGTCAGGCCCGCCTCGCCGATGGCGTAGGCGGTGCCGCCGGGGCGCTGGTCGTCGAGGAACTGGGCGGTCGCCAGCGCGGAGGTCCAGATGTTCTCCACCGGCACGTCCAGGCCCATCCGGCGGAGCCGGGCCTGGAGGTCGCGGGGCGTGTAGATGGAGTTGTTGGTCAGGACCAGGAAGGGGCGGTCCTTGTCCTTGAGGCGCTTGATGAACTCCTCGGCGCCGGGGATCGGGACGCCCTCGTGGATGAGTACGCCGTCCATGTCGGTCAGCCATGACTCGATGGGCTTCCGCTCGGACATCCACAGCCTCCTGAACCTCTACTGCCACCGGAGGCCCACCCTATGCGCCCCCACCGCCCCCGGCCCAGGGGCGGGCTCCCCCTGTTCCCGCCTTCCGCGCGGCCCTCACCTGCGGGTCCCCTCCGCGGGCGGCCGGACCGGCCCCGCGGACACCACGACGCGGCCTCGTCGCGTCCCCGCGGGCGATCGTGCC
>NZ_LWCC02000005.1:2987689-3026952 GCF_001642695.1 Streptomyces chilikensis | reverse complement strand
TCCGATGCGGACGACGCGCCCGGCGACGCCGCCCCGCCCTCCGGTCCGGCCCGCCCCGCGCCGCCCCCGGCGCACCACCCTCCGCACCACCCTCCGCACCACCAGGACCCGCCCGGGGGCGGCCCGCACCTCCCGCCCCACGAGCAACACCCCTGGCCCTGGCCCCACCTGGCCCTGTGAGCGCCCCACGGGGACACGGAAGGGGCCGGTGACCGCGGTCGCGGTCACCGGCCCCTTCGCGTCGGGTCCGTCGTGCCTAGAGGTACAGGCCCGTGGAGTCCTCCGCGCCCTCGAAACGGTCCGCGGCGACCGCGTGGAGGTCCCGCTCCCGCATCAGCACGTAGGTCATCCCCCGCACCTCGACCTCCGCCCGGTCCTCCGGGTCGTACAGGACGCGGTCGCCCGGCTCGACGGTGCGGACGTTCTGACCCACCGCCACGACCTCCGCCCACGCCAGGCGGCGGCCGACCGCCGCCGTCGCGGGGATGAGGATGCCGCCGCCCGAGCGGCGCTCACCCTCCGAGTTGTCCTGACGCACCAGCACGCGGTCGTGCAGCATCCGGATCGGAAGCTTGTCGTCCTGGGTGTCACTCACAGTTCTGTTGACGCTCACGGTGTGAACCTACCTGGCCCTCGCTCCTGGCCGCCCGGGCGGGTGGCGGGTCAGCGGCGGCGTCGCCCGCCGCGCGAGCGGCCGGAGCCGCCCGAGCCGCGGGTGCCGAGCACCAGCAGTCCGACCACGCCGACCGCGACCAGCGCCACCGGCAGGATGCGGTCCACGCGCGGCGACCCCTCCTCGTCGACGAAGCGCCCCCGTACGCCGGTGAGGGTGCGGTTGACGCTGACGTAGGCCCGTCCGAGGGTCTGGTCGACCTGGCCGCGCGCCTTGGCCTTGGCGTCGTCCATCACCGTCCGCGGGTGCATCCGCACCCCGATCTCCTCGAGCGTCTCGGCCAGCAGTGCGCGGCGCCGCTCGATGTCCGCCTTGATCTGCGCCGGTGTCCTGGTGTCCGAGGTGTCCGCCACCGTGCCGCCTCCGTGATCGTGTCGCCGTCGGATGTCCGTACGTACTGCGTACTGCTTCCCGTGTTGCTGTCCACCAGTCTGTCAGCTCGTGGCCCGGCCGCACGGGCAAGCCCCCGGTTACGCTCGTACGCGCCCACCCGGTATCGAGCGATCCAAGGAGCACGACCCGATGTCCGAGCGACTCCAGCCCGGCGACACCGCCCCCGCCTTCACCCTTCCCGACGCCGACGGGAACGAGGTGTCGCTGGCCGACCACGCGGGCCGCAAGGTCATCGTGTACTTCTACCCCGCCGCGCTCACCCCCGGATGCACCAAGCAGGCCTGCGACTTCACGGACAACCTGGAGCTGCTGGCCGACGCCGGGTACGACGTGATCGGCATCTCGCCGGACAAGCCGGAGAAGCTGGCGAAGTTCCGCGACAAGGAGTCGCTGAAGGTGACCCTGCTGGCCGACCCGGACAAGAAGGTGCTCGAGGCGTACGGCGCGTTCGGCGAGAAGAAGCTGTACGGCAAGACGGTCGTCGGCGTCATCCGCTCCACGGTCGTGGTCGGCGCGGACGGCACCGTCGAGCACGCGCTCTACAACGTGAAGGCCACCGGCCACGTCGCCAAGATCATCCGCGACCTCGGCATCTGACCGCCTCCCCGGGAGCGGGGACGGGAGCGAGGGCGGGCCCGTGCGGCCCGCCCTCGCCCTGTTCTCCCCCCGCCCTCGCCCCGTTTCCGCCCCGCCCTCGCCCCGCGCCCGCCCCCCGTCGCCGTCCCGGCCCCCACGCGCCGGCCTCCGCGCACCTGGTGCGTCAGGCGGCGCCGTGGCGGTCGGCGAGGACCCAGGACGCGGCGGCCACGCCGGCCGTGACGGTGAGCACGGACGTCCACGCGCCCAGCCGCCCGGCCAGGGGGTGCGACCCCGCGAACGCGGCCACGTACGCCGTGGTGAGCCCGGCGGCCACCCCGCCGCCCGCCTGCCGCCGCCACCGGTTCGCCGCCGCGGCGCCGGCCGCGGCCAGCACCACCCCGCCGAGCTCCCGCCGCTTCGTCCAGCGGGCCACCCCGTACCCGCCGATCAGCCCGGTCGCCGCCACCGCGGCCGTGGGCACCGTCGCCATGCCGTCCTCCTCGTGTCGATGTCACCGCCCACGATGCCGAGCGGCCCGCCGGCGGTCAAAGCGGGTGGAGCGGGCGCGACGGGGCGGGCCGGGACAAGAGTTGAGTCCCGGCTTGTCAATTTTCCGGACCGGAGCTATATAAGAAGACGTAAGGGCATCGCACCCAAGAACCCCGTCCAGACGAAGGAGTGATCTCGTGATGCTCATGCGAACGGATCCGTTCCGTGAGTTCGACCGCCTCACCCAGCAGGTCCTCGGGAACGCGGGCGGGCTCTCCCGCCCGGCCGCCCTGCAGATGGACGCCTACCGGGTCGGGGACGACCTGGTCGTCCAGGTCGACCTGCCGGGCGTCGACCCGGAGACCATCGACCTCGACGTCGAGCGGAACCTCCTGAACATCCGGGCGGAGCGCGCGAACCGGACCCCGGAGGGCGCCGAGGTGATCGTCGCCGAGCGCCCGGCCGGCACGTTCAGCCGGCAGCTCATCCTGGGCGACACGCTGGACACCGAGCGGATCGACGCCTCCTACGACGCCGGCGTGCTGACCCTGCGGATCCCGGTGGCCGAACACGCCAAGCCCCGGAAGATCCGGATCAGCGGCGGAAGCACCGGCCCCAGGGCCCTCAGCCGCTGACGCCTTCCGCCCGCCCCGTGCGCCCGCCCCACGGTCTGCGCACACCGCGTACACGGAGGTGTACAGGCCGCGAAGGCGGGCATACGGGCGCAGTACCGGGCCGGGACAGGCCGCCGCCCGGCCCGGCAGTCACATCTGACGGGAGCTGAAGAGGAGCAGTCCCCTTGACCATTCCCATGATCCCGAGCGACGCCGCCACCGCCACTGCCACCGCCGCCACGGCCGAGGCCCCCGCCGCCGTCCCGGCGCCGCGCGCCGGCGCCGACGACAGGGCGTCCGGCCCCTCGTGGGACGACCTGGTCGCCAAGGTCCGTGAGGCCGGGCTCTACCCGACCGAGGAGCAGGCCGAACGGGTGACCCGTGCGGTGCTCGCGGCACTCGGCGAGCACGTCGTCGGCGACGAGCGCGTCGACCTGGCGCAGGCGCTGCCGGAGGAGGCGGGACGCATCGTCGCCGCCCAGGTTCCGGCCCACCAGCCGCCGGCCGCCGCGGAGTTCGTCAACGAGCTGTCCCGCCGGCTGCCCAACGCCACGCACGCCACCGCGCGCTGGGACACCACGTCGGTGCTCGGGGTGCTCCCCGGCCTGATCGGCGACGACCTGACCCACCGGGTCCTCGCCCAGCTCCCGCCCGGCTACGCCCTGCTGTTCGGCCAGGCCGAACTGCCGCGCGCCGCCTAGCGGCCGCTCCCTCCTCCCGTCGGCCGCGGCCATCGGCCGAAGCCGTGGTTCCGGGCCGGCGCCCCGCGGGGCGCCGGCCCGGAACCACGGGCGGGGGGGGGGCCGGACCGGCGGGCGGGGCGGCGTCGCCGGGCGCGTCGTCCGCATCGGACCCGGGCGACGGGACGGCCGAGCCGCCGGGGCCCGGGGCCGGACCGGCGGCGTCGCCCTCGCCGGAGCCGTCGCCGGTGCCGTCGCCGTCGTCGCCGTCGGACTCCTCGCCCCGGTCCTCGAAGGAGCCGTCGCCCTCGGCGGGCCCGGAGTCCCAGGGGAACCCGTCGTCCCCCGACCCCTCCGACGGGGACGCGGACGCGGAGGCCGACGCCCCGTCGCCCGGCACCGCGTACGGCAGCTCGAGGTCCCCGCTCCCCGAACGGATCCGGAGGTCGAAGGCGCTCGCCTCCTCCCCCTCCGTCGCGTCCTTCACGAACTTCGCCCAGATCTGCGCCGGCACGCCGCCGCCGTTGATCCGCCCCAGCCCCATCGCCCCGTACAGCGGCTTGTGCGCGGCCGTCTCAGGGTCCTGCCCCATCACCGACACCACGGCGACCAGGTCCGGCGTGTACCCGGCGAACCAGGCCGCCGTGTCCTCCTCGGCCGTGCCCGTCTTGCCGGCCGCCGGCCGCCCCGCGGCCTGCGCGGCGGTGGCGGTGCCCCCCGCGACGACGCCGCGCAGCACCGACGTCGTCGTGTCCGCCGCGACCCGGTCGACCGCCTGGGTGGTCCTGCGCTCCGGCAGCGGCACCGTCCGCGACCCGTTGCGCGTGATCTTCTCGACCAGCGTGTACGGCCGGTGGCGCCCGTGGTCGGCGAGCGTCGCGTACGCCTGCGTCATGTCCAGCACGCTCGCCGTGGCCGTGCCCAGCGCGATCGACGGGGAGGCGACCATGTCCGGGGTGCGCTCCGGGAGCCCCAGCCGCACCGCCGTCCGGTGCACCCGGTCGGGTCCCACGTCCACCGCCATCTGGGCGTACACCGCGTTGACGGACTTGTCGGTGGCCTCGCTGACCGAGATCTCCCCGTAGCTCCTGTCGTCCTCGTTCTCGGGTGTGTACCTGTCCCCCGGCCAGCCCTCCACGGCCCGCTTGCTGGTGCCGTCGTACATGGTCTGCGGGGTGATGGGCCGTCCGTCGTGGGTGTGCGCCCCGTGCTCGAGCGCGGCCGCCAGCACGAACGGCTTGAAGGTGGAGCCGACCTGGAAGTCCCGGCGGGTGGCGTTGTTCGTGTACTGCTTCACGTAGTCGGTGCCGCCGTACATCGCGACGACCTTGCCGGTGCGCGGGTCGATCGCGGCGGCCCCCGCCCGCACGTTCCTGTCCGCGTCCCGCACCTGCGGCTCCAGGTTGTCCAGCACCTCCTCCTCCACCGCGCCCACCAGCGCGTCCTGGGCCGGCCTGCGCAGGGTCGTCCAGATCCGGTAGCCGCCGCCGTCCAGCTCGGCCTCCTCGAGGATGCCGTGCTCCGCCAGGTACGCCTTGACGGCGTTGACGATGTACCCGCGCTGACCGGAGAGCGCCGTGTTCGCCCGGTTGGGGCGCGGCGCGGGGAACTCCAGGGCGGCCCGCTCCGCCCGGCCCAGCCAGCCCTCCTTGACCATGCCGTCCAGCACGTAGTTCCAGCGGACCAGGGCCTTCTCCCGGTTCTCCGGGTGGGCGTCGACATCGTAGGCGTTGGGGGAGTTGAGCAGCGCGGCCAGGTAGGCGCCCTGCGCGGCGTCCAGTTCGGAGGCGTCGACGCCGTAGTAGGCGTGGGCGGCCGCCTGGATGCCGTAGGTGTTGCGGCCGAAGTAGCTGGTGTTCAGGTAGCCCTGGAGGATCTCGTCCTTCGACTTCTCCCGGTCCAGCTTGATGGCGATGAAGAACTCCTTCGCCTTGCGGGTGAGGGTCTGCTCCTGGCCCAGGTAGTAGTTCTTCACGTACTGCTGGGTGATCGTGGAACCCGACTGGCGGCCCTTGCCGGTGACGGTGTTCCACGCGCCGCGGACCATCGCCTGGGGGTCCACGCCGGAGCCGTCGTAGAAGTCGCGGTCCTCGGCGGCGAGGACGGCGTGCCGGGCGTGCCGGGAGACCTGGGACAGCTGGACGCTCTCCCGGTTGACGTCCCCGTCACGGGCGAGGCGGGACCCGTCGGCGTAGAGGAACACGTTGCTCTGCATGGTGGCGAGGGCGTTGGCGCGGGGGATCTTCACCAGGTGGTAGCCGGCGGCCAGGGCGGCCGCGCCCAGCAGGATGACGGCGACCAGGCCCAGGAGGGTGAAGCGCCAGGTGGGGAGGGCGCGTCGCCAGCCCTTGCGCCGGGCGGCGGGGGCGGCCCCGCCGGCGGCGCCCCGCGCGGCGGCGGGGGCGTCCGGGGGCCGCTGGGGCTCCCGGCCCTGGAACGGCTCTTTCCTGCGGTCGTTCGTCATCGCGTGCTCCGGCTCCCGTTCCTCCGCGTCCCGCCGATACCCTATGCGCCCACTATGTACCGGTATGACCGAAGCGCGCCCGCAGGACTGGTCTGTGTCGGGGCCTCGGCACGCCGCCGTCCTGGCGGCATCCCGTTACCGGGGGCGTCCCGAACTCGTATGCTGCGCGCCATGGCCGACGCGTCGAACAAGCGGAACGAGCGGGACGAGGGCGGGGCAGCGCGGGGGGAACGGCGGGAGGTGCCGCTGCCCGAACTCCGGGCGGGGGACGCCGACCGCGAGCGGGTCGCGGAGCGGCTCCGGGACGCCCTCGCGGAGGGGCGGCTCGACATGGACGAGTTCCAGGAACGGCTGGACGTCGTGTACCGGGCGAAGACGTACGGGGAGCTGGAGCCGGTCACCCGGGACCTGCCCGCGCCGGGCGGACCGGCGGTCTCCATGGCGAAGCGGCCCGCCCCCGCCTCCGGGGCGGAACCCGACTGGTCGTCGCGGATCACCGGGGGCGAGGGTTCCTCCGACCGGGGGATCGCGGTGATGTCCGGCTTCCAGCGGGTCGGGCGGTGGGTGGCGCCGCGGCGGTTCAACGCGGTGGCGGTGATGGGCGGCGGGGTGATCGACCTGCGCGACGCGTACTTCGCGGGGCGTGAGGTCGTCGTGAACTGCGTCGCCGTGATGGGCGGGGTGGAAATCGTCGTCCCGCCGGGGGTCGAGGTCGTGATGCGGGGCACGGGGCTCATGGGCGGGTTCGACCACGACGCGCGGGGCGACTTCCCGGCCCCCGACCCGGGCGCGCCGCGGGTCGTCGTCACGGGCTTCGCCTTCTGGGGCGGCGTGGGGGTCCGCACGAAGCGCCCCAAGGGCGCCGGCAGGCGCCGCCTTCCCCCCGCCTGACCCGGTCTCCGGGAGCCCGCGCCTGCCCCGCCCCGCCCGGGACGGCGCGGGACCACCTCCACCCCCGGCGTCCGGGGGGGTAGCACCGGCCCGCGGACGGCGACGCGCAGCCGCGCCGCGGGACGGGCCGCGGCACGGCTGCGCGGGAGGGGCGGAGGCGGGACGGGGTCAGCGGGCGGGTGCGGCGGGGGTGTCGACGGTGGAGAGGGGCGTCGCGATGTCCTCCAGGCTGCGGCGTTCGGCCTTGACGGCGAGGAAGACCGCGACGAGCCCCGCCGCGCACATCAGGCCCGCGCCGATCTGGAACGCCAGCACCGTCTCCGCGATGACCCCGGACTCCGTGAGGTCCGCGAAGATCAGCGGGCCGGCGATGCCGCCCGCCGCCGTGCCGACCGCGTAGAAGAAGGCGATCGCCATCGCGCGGGTCTCCATCGGGAAGATCTCGGAGACCGTCAGGTAGGCACTGCTCGCGCCCGCCGAGGCGAAGAACAGCACCACGCACCAGCACGCCGTCAGCGTCGTCGCCGTCAGCACCTCCTGACTGAACAGCCACGCCGTCACGAACAGCAGGAGCCCGGAGAGGATGTACGTCGACGAGATCATGATCCGGCGGCCGACCGTGTCGAACAGCTTGCCCAGCAGCAGCGGGCCGAGGAAGTTGCCCGCGGCGATCACCGCGAAGTAGTAGCCGGTGTGGCCGACCTCGACGTCGAAGAACTTGGTGAGGATCGCGCCGAAGCCGAAGGTGATCGCGTTGTAGAGGAACGCCTGGCCGATGAAGAGGGCCAGCCCCAGCACCGTGCGCTTGGGGTACTTGGTGAAGACCGTCCTGGCGATCAGCCCGAAGCCGATGGACTTGCGCTGGTGGATGGTGATCTCACCGGCCGGCGGGGGCAGCTTGCGGCCCTGTTGCTCCTCGATCTCCCGCTCGACGTCGGAGACGAGTTTCTCCGCCTTCTCGCCCTGGCCGTGGATGAACTGCCAGCGTGGACTCTCCGGGACGTTCCGCCGCACCAGCAGGATCACCAGGCCGAGCACGACGCCGAGCGCGAAGGTCAGCCGCCAGCCGACGTTCGCGGCGAAGATGTCGGTGTCCAGCATCACGATGGACAGCAGCGCGCCGCCGATCGCGCCGAGCCAGTAGCTGCCGTTGATGATCAGGTCGACCCGGCCGCGGTACTCGGAGGGGATCAGCTCGTCGATGGCGGAGTTGATGGCCGCGTACTCGCCGCCGATGCCGAACCCGGTCAGGAAGCGGAAGAGGAAGAACCACCAGACGTCGAACGAGATCGCGGTGAGGGCGGTCGCCCCCAGGTAGACCGCCAGGGTGGTGATGAAGAGCTTCTTGCGGCCGAAGCGGTCGGTGAGCCAGCCGAAGAACAGCGCCCCGGCGCACGCTCCCGCGACGTACAGCGCCGCCGCCATACCGGTGACCTGGGCGGAGCTGATGGGCAGTCCGCTGCCCTCCTCGGCCAGCCGGCCGGCGATGTTGCCGACCGTGGTGACCTCCAGCCCGTCCAGGATCCACACGGTGCCCAGGCCGATGACGATCATCCAGTGCCAGCGGGACCACGGAAGCCGGTCCAGCCGGGCCGGGACGGCGGTGGTGACGGTTCCTGTCTCCTTCGGGATCTCCGAAGGCTCGGGTGTCGCGGATACTGCCATCGCGTGGTCTCCCTCTCCGTTGAGCGAGCGGCGGTTCCCCTCCCTGTTGCCCCGCCCGTTACGGCTATGCCCCCAGCATGCGCGAAACGGTGTGGATCAGCAGCCCGGCCAGCGAGCCGACCACCGTGCCGTTGATCCGGATGAACTGGAGATCGCGGCCGATGTGCGCCTCGATCTTCCGGGTGGTGTGCTCGGCGTCCCAGCCCGCGACCGTGTCGGTGATCAGGGCGGTGATCTCGCTCCGGTAGGTGGTGACCACGTAGGTGACGGCGCCCTCGATCCAGCCGTCGACCTTCTCCTGGAGCCCCTGGTCCGCCTTCATCCGGGCGCCGAGGGCCAGCAGCCCCGCGCGCACCCGCAGCCGCAGCCGGCTCTGCTCGTCCTCGGAGGCGGTCACCATCATCCGGCGCACCGCCGACCAGGCCGAGGCGATCAGGTCCTGCACCTCGTCCCGGTTCAGCACCTCCGACTTCAGCCGCTCCACCCGGGCCCGGGTGTCCGTGTCGGACTGCAGGTCGGAGGCGAAGTCGGCGAGGAACCGGTCCAGCGCGTCCCGGGCCGGATGGGTCGGCATGTCCCGCATCTCGGTGACGAACCGCAGCAGTTCCTTGTAGACCCGCTCCCCCACCTTCCGGTCCACGAACCGCGGCGTCCAGCCCGGGGCGCCGCCCTGCACCGCGTTCATCACGCGGTCGCCGTGCAGCACCAGCCAGTCGTGCGCCCGCGCCACCACCAGGTCGACCGTCCGCCGGTGCCCCTGGTCCGCGACCACCCGCTCCAGCGTCTTGCCCAGCACCGGGGCGACCTCGGCCGCCTCCGCGCGGCGGGTGATGGCCTCGCCCACCACGTCCTGGACGTCACGGTCCTTCAGCACGGTCAGCGCGCCCCGCAGCGCGGTCGCCAGTTCGGCCGTCACCCGGTCGGCGTGCTCCGGTTCGGCCAGCCAGGCGCCCAGCCGGTTCCCGATGCCGACCGCCCGCAGCCGGGTCCGCACCACCTCCGCGGAGAGGAAGTTCTCCCCCACGAACTCGCCCAGCGACTCGCCGAGCTGGTCCTTCTTGGTGGGGATGATCGCGGTGTGCGGGATCGGCAGACCCAGCGGGTGCCGGAAGAGGGCCGTCACGGCGAACCAGTCGGCGAGCGCGCCCACCATGCCCGCCTCGGCGGCCGCCGCGACGTAGCCGGCCCAGGCGCCCGCCCCCTGGTGTTCCGCCCAGGTGGCCAGCGCGTAGATCACGGCGACCACCAGCAGCAGGCCCGTGGCCAGCGCCTTCATCCGACGGACACCCCGCTGGCGCTCCTCGTCGGCGAGGGTGAAACCATTCATGGTGCGTGCGGCCGAACGGGGGACGCCGCGATTGCCGCCGCCGGGCGGGCGGGCATGCTCGCCGTGCCCCGCACCGCCGCTCCCGGCACCGCCGACGCCGCCGGTGCCGCCGGCACCGCCGCCGCGTTCCCCGCCACCGCCGCCGGTATCGGCGGTGCCGGCGGGGTACCCGCCGTTCTCGTCCTGTCGTCCCATTCGTCGCCCGTCCACCTGTGTCACATGCCCCATCAGGAAAGAAACGTCCCTGCTGACCGACTCCGGGAACGGAGAGAAGGTTCCCGGCGTCTGTCCACGAGGACGCCCGGAGAGCCGCCGGGGATGTCCCGCACCTTCCGTCGTTCCAGTCGTTCCGTCGTTCGAAAAGCCCGAGGAGTCGAGCCCCGCATGACCAGGCGTCACGCTTGCGCCCTGCTGGCGGCCTTCACCGCCCTGATAATCGCCGTCAGCGCCGGCATCTACCTCGCGGCCCGCCAGGCGGGTGCCCGGACCGAGGCCCGCGACACCAGCGTGTCCGGGGGCCGCGCGCCCCACAATCCCGCCGCGCCCGCCTCCACCGGAACGTGGGTCGGCAGCTGGGCCGCCGCGCCCTCCGGGGCCGAGCCCGGCACGGAACTGACGGGCGTCGCCGGACGGTCCGTGCGCAACGTCGTCCACACCAGCGCCGGCGGTTCCGCCGCACGGGTGACCCTGTCCAACCACTACGGCCGGCAGCCGCTGCTCATCACCTCCGCCTCGGTCGGCGTCGCCCTCCGGGACGACACCCCGGAGGCCGCCCCGGACACGCTGCGCCCGCTGACCTTCTCCGGCGCCCGCGCGGTGACCGTCCCGCCGGGCGGCCAGGTGGTCAGCGACGCGGTGGCCCTGCGGGTGCCGGCCGACAGCGACGTGCTGATCACCACCCACTCCCCCACGCCCGCCGGCCCGGTCACCTACCACCGGCACGCCCGCCAGACCTCGTACCTCGCCACCGGCGACCACGTCCTCGACCCGCGGGCCCGGGCCTACACCGAGCCGACCCCGCACTGGCGGTACGTCACCGCCCTCGACGTCCTCAGCAAGGACGCCGAGGGCACCGTGGTGGTCATCGGCGACTCCCTCACCGACGGCGTCACCTCCACGCCGGACCAGGAGGCCCGCTGGACCGACGTGCTGGCCGAGCGGCTGGACTTCCGCCACGGCGTCGCCAACGCGGGCATCAGCGGCAACCAGCTCCTCACCGACGGCCTCGGCCGCCCCGCCGACAGCCCCAGCGGCCTGAACCGCTTCGAGCGGGACGCGCTGTCACGGCCCAACACCAGGGCGGTCGTCGTGGTCCTCGGCATCAACGACATCCTCCGCGACCCCGACGGCACGCCCGACCCCGCCGCCATCACCGCCGGCCTGCGCGCGCTGGTCACCCGCGCCCACGCGCGGGGCATCCCGGTCGTCGGCGCGACGCTGATGCCGTTCGGGGGCCACATCGGCTACGACGCGGTCCGTGAGACGGCGCGCCGGGCGGTCAACACCGAGATCCGCGGCGGCGGGATCTTCGACGCGGTGATCGACCTCGACAAGGCCCTCCGCGACCCCTACGCCCCGCACCGCCTGGCCGGGCACCTCGACTCCGGTGACCACCTCCACCTCAACGACGCGGGCTACCGCCGGATGGCGCAGCAGTTCGATCCGGGCGTGCTCACCCGGGGCCGGACGGCGACGCTCTGACGCCGAGTACGATGGCCGTGCACCGCTCCGCGGCCGTGGCGGAATGGCAGACGCGCAACACTTAGGATGTTGTGGACGGAAGTCCATGTGGGTTCGAATCCCACCGGCCGTACCACGAATGGCCCGCGAACCGGGGTGAACGGTTCGCAGGCCATCGCCCGGCGGGCTCCGCGGCGGCCGCGGGACCCGCGGCCGGGGAGGTCCCGCTCAGCCGGTCCCCTCCTTCTTCCCGTCGTACAGCCCGAACCAGCGGGCCGCCGTGTCCATGTCCTTGTCCCCGCGGCCGGACAGGTTGACGATCAGCAGGCCCTCCGGGCCCAGTTCCCGGCCCACCTCCAGCGCGCCGGCCAGCGCGTGCGCCGACTCGATCGCCGGGATGATGCCCTCGGTCCGGGACAGCAGCCGCAGGGCCAGCATCGCGTCGTCGTCCGTCACGGCCCGGTACTCGCCGCGCCCGGAGTCCTTCAGGTAGGAGTGCTCCGGGCCGATGCCGGGGTAGTCCAGTCCCGCCGAGATGGAGTACGGCTCGGTGATCTGCCCCTCCTCGTCCTGGAGCACGTAGGACCGGGAACCGTGCAGGATGCCCGGCTCGCCCGCGGTGAGCGTCGCCGCGTGCTCGCCGGTCGCGACGCCGTGTCCGCCGGGCTCGCAGCCCACCAGGCGCACCCCCCGGTCCGGGATGAAGGCGTGGAAGAGGCCGATGGCGTTCGACCCGCCCCCCACGCACGCCACCACCGCGTCCGGCAGCCGTCCGGCGCGCGCCAGGACCTGCCGGCGGGCCTCGACGCCGATCACCCGGTGGAAGTCGCGCACCATGGCGGGGAAGGGGTGCGGTCCCGCCACCGTCCCGAACAGGTAGTGGGTGCTGTCGACGTTGGCGACCCAGTCGCGGAACGCCTCGTTGATGGCGTCCTTCAGCGTCCGGCTGCCCGAGGCGACCGGGACCACCTCGGCGCCCAGCATCCGCATCCGCGCCACGTTCAGCGCCTGGCGCTCGGTGTCGATCTCCCCCATGTAGATGGTGCAGTCGAGGCCGAACAGGGCGCAGGCGGTGGCGGTGGCCACGCCGTGCTGGCCGGCGCCGGTCTCCGCGATGACCCGCGTCTTGCCCATCCGCCGGGTGAGCAGCGCCTGGCCCAGCACATTGTTGATCTTGTGCGAGCCGGTGTGGTTCAGGTCCTCGCGCTTGAGGAAGACCCGGGCGCCGCCCGCGTGCTCCGCGAACCGCGGCACCTCCGTGAGCGCGCTCGGCCGGCCCGTGTAGTTCACCAGCAGGTCGTCCAGCTGGGCCGCGAAGGCCGGATCGCCCTTCGCCTTCTCGTACTCCACGGCGACCTCGTCCACCGCGGCGACCAGCGCCTCCGGGATGAACTTGCCGCCGAAGGCGCCGAAGTACCCCTCGGCGCTCGGGACCTGGCCCTCCGGGTCCGGGTGGAAGGAACCTCCTGTCGTCACGGCTGTCATGACCTTTCCTGGATGAGGGCGGCCACCTCGGCCGCCGGGTCCGCGGACCGCATGAGCGTCTCGCCCACCAGCACCGCGTCCGCGCCGTCGGTGTGGAGCCTGCGGGCGTCGGCCGGGCCCCGCACGCCGCTCTCGGCGACCAGCACGCGGTCGGCCGGCACCTCGGCGCGCAGCCGGGCGGTGAGCCCGAGGTCGATGCGGAAGTCCCGCAGGTCGCGGTGGTTGACGCCGATGTTGGCCGCGCCGAGGAGCAGCGCGGTGCGCGCCTCCTCCACGCTGTGCACCTCGACCAGCGTGTGCAGGCCCATGCGCAGGGCGTACGCGTGGAGTTCGGAGAGCCGCCCGGCCGTCAGGGCGGCGACGACGAGGAGCACGGCGTCCGCGCCGAACGCCCGCGCCTCGGCGATCTGGTACTCGTCGACGACGAAGTCCTTGCGCATGACGGGCAGGCCGACGGCGGCCCGGACGGTCGCGATGTCCTCGGGGCGGCCCCCGAAGCCCTCGGTGTGCGCGAGGACCGACAGCGCGGCGGCGCCGCCCGCCTCGTAACGGCGGGCGAGCTCCGCAGGGCGGTAGTCGTCGGTCAGCGGGCCCTTGAGCGGGCTGCGCGGCTTGAGTTCGGCGATCACGGACAGGCCCGGCGCCCGCAGCGCCGCGCCGAAGTCGCGTACCGGCCCGGCCTGGGCGGCCCGGCGTTCGACCTCGGCGAGGGGCACGGCGGCGCGCCGCTCGGCGGTCTGCCGGTGCGCGGCGTCCACCAGGCGCGCGAGCAGGTCGGCGAGCGCCGCCGGAGCGGTCCCCGCGGCGGGGGGCGAGGACACCGCGGTCATGGTGTGGTCCCTTCTCGTCGTGCGGCGGCCGGGGCCGGCTTCGCCGTGGCGGTGATCCAGTCGTCGAGCAGTGCCCGGGCCCGTCCGCCGTCGACGGCGTCGGCCGCGAGGGCGAGGCCCTCGCGCCAGTCCCCGCTCACCCCCGCCGCGCGGAGGGCGGCGGCGGTGTTGAGGAGGACGACGTCCCGGCGCGGGCCGGGCTCCCCCGCCAGGATCCGGCGGACGATCTCCGCGTTCTCCGCCACGTCGCCCCCGCGCAGGTCGGCGAGGGTGGCCGGGGCGATGCCCAGGTCGGCGGGGTCGAGCCGGTAGCGGGTGGTGCGGCCCCGGACGAGTTCGACCACCTGGGAGGGGGAGCAGGTGCTGAGTTCGTCCAGGCCGTCCTCGGCGCAGAAGACGAGGGCGTGTTCGGTGCCGAGGCGGTGCAGGACCTCCGCCATGACCTCCAGCAGCGCCGGGTCGGAGACGCCGAGGGTCTGGTAGCGGGCGCCGGCCGGGTTGCACAGCGGGCCGAGCACGTTGAACACGGTCCGCACGCCCAGTTCCCGGCGCGGGCCCGCCGCGTGGCGGAACGCGGGCTGGAAGACCGGGGCGAACAGGAACGTGATGCCGGTCCCGGACAGGCACGCGGCCGCCTCGTCGGGGCCGAGGTCGATGCCGACCCCCAGGGCCTCCAGCACGTCCGCGCTGCCGCACGACGAGGAGGCGCTGCGGTTGCCGTGCTTGGCGACCGGCACCCCGCAGGCGGCGGCGACGACGGCCGCGGTGGTGGAGATGTTGAAGGTGTCGTGTCCGTCGCCACCGGTGCCGCAGGTGTCGAGGACGTGTCCGTCGCCGGGCAGCACGGTGCCGAAGGCGCGGGCGGTGGCGACCAGGCCGACGATCTCCTCCACGTCGGCGGGGCGGGCGGACAGGGCCATGGCGAAACCGGCGATCTGGGCGGGCGTGGCCTCGCCGCCCAGCACGGCGGCCATCGCCCGGCCCGCCTGCTCCCGGGTGAGCCGGCCTCCCCCGGCCAGCGTGCGCAGGGCCGTCTTCATCGGGCTGCCTCCTGCAGGAAGTTGACGACGATGTCCCGGCCCTGCTCGGTCAGCACGGACTCGGGGTGGAACTGGACCCCGAAGGTGGGGTGTTCGCGGTGGCGCAGGCCCATGACCGTGCCGTCCTGCGCCCAGGCGTTGGCGACGAGCTCGGCGGGCAGCGTGTCCGGGTCCACCGCCAGCGAGTGGTAGCGGGTGGCGGTGAACGGGTCGGGCAGCCCGGCCAGGACGCCGGTGCCGTCGTGCCGGACGCGGTCGGTCTTGCCGTGGACCGGTCCGACGCGGACCACCGCGGCGCCGAACGCCTCCCCGATCGTCTGGTGTCCCAGGCACACGCCGAGCAGCGGGACGCGCCCGCTGAGCTCCCGGACCGCGGCGAGGCTGACGCCCGCCTGGCCGGGGGCGCCGGGCCCGGGCGAGATCAGCACGGCGTCGTGGGTGGCGAGCTCCTCGACGGTGACGGCGTCGTTGCGGCGGACGACGGGGTCGGCGCCCGCCTCGGCCAGGTACTGCACGAGGTTGTAGGTGAAGGAGTCGTAGTTGTCGACGACGACGACGCGCGGCGCGGCGCCGGTCCGGGCGGCCCGTGGCGCGGTGGCGGTGGCGAGGGCGGTCACGCGTGCGCCTCCGCCCTCTCCACGGCGGCGAACAGCGCCTGGGCCTTGTTCAGCGTCTCGCGGTACTCCGCCGCCGGGTCCGAGTCGGCGACCACGCCGGCGCCGGCCTGGACGTACGCCTGGCCGTCGGCGATGACGAGGGTGCGCAGGGCGATCGCCGTGTCCAGCCGTCCGCCCGTGCCGACGAAGCCGAGCGCGCCGCCGTAGACGCCGCGCCGCTCCCGCTCCAGCTCGGCGATGATCTCCATGGCGCGGATCTTCGGCGCGCCGGAGACGGTGCCGGCGGGGAAGGTGGACCGCAGGGCGTCCAGCGGGGTGCGGTCCCCGGCGAGGTCGCCGCTGACCGTCGAGGACAGGTGCATGACGTGCGAGTAGCGCTCGACCTCCATCAGCCGGTCCACCCGCACGCTGCCGGGGGCGGCGATCCGGCCGATGTCGTTGCGGCCGAGGTCGACGAGCATGACGTGCTCGGCGCACTCCTTCTCGTCGGCCAGCAGTTCCTCCTCCAGCGCCTGGTCCGCGGCGGCGTCGACGCCGCGCCACCGGGTCCCGGCCAGCGGGCGGGTCTCGGCGCGGCCGTCCTCGGCCTTCACCAGGAGCTCCGGGGAGGCGCCGATGACGTGGCGGTCGCCGCCGAGCACCAGGTGGTACATGTACGGGGACGGGTTGACGGCGCGCAGGTGGCGGTAGACGTCGAACGGCTCGGCGTGCAGCGGCTTGCTGAACCGCTGCGACAGGACGACCTGGAAGATGTCGCCCGCGCGGATGTACTCGCGGGCCTGCTCCACCATCTCCAGGAACCGCTCCTCGCCGGTGTGCGCGCGCCAGGCGGAACGGTCCTGCTCGGCGGCGGTGCGGGCGGGCGCGAGCGGCCGGGCGTCGAGCGCGCCGGCCGGCAGCTCGCCCACCAGCCGCTCCCGCATCGCGGTGAGGCGGGCGACCGCGTCCTCGTACCGTTCGCCGGCCGTGTCGTACAGCGTGGTGATCAGCAGCCGGCGGGTGGCGTGGTCGAACACGACGAGGTCGTCCGCGCGCAGGAACGCCGACTCCGGCATCCCGGGCCCGGGTTCCGGGGCCACGGGCAGCCGCTCGAAGTGGCGGGCGCTCTCGTAGCCCAGGTAGCCCACCGCCCCGCCGTGGAACGGCGGCAGTCCGGGCAGCGGGGCCACGTCCCGGTCGGCCAGCGGCTGCAGCGCGGCCAGCGGGTCCCCGTCGCCGAGGTCGACCGGCTGCGGCCGGAAGGCGATGTAGGAGTACCGGGCGACGCTGCTGTCGGTGCCGACGACGCTCTCCAGCAGCAGGCCCGTCTCCCCCGGCCGGCACAGCCGCGCGAACGCGGTGACCGGCGTGACGGTGTCCGCGAGCAGCTCCATGCGCAAAGGCACGTAGGCGTGCGCGGCGGCGACGGCGCGCGCCTCCTGGGGGCCGGGCACGACCCCCGCGTCCTTCGCCGTCCTCGTCGTCGTGCCACCCGGCGCGGGCGGTGCCGCCGCGGGCGCCGGGTGCAGGATGGGCGTGGTCATGCGGCGGCTCCGACGACGACGTGTTCGGGAAGGGGGTCGACCGTGCGGTCGACGGTCGCGGCCGCGCGGTCCAGGGCGGCGGCGCACTCGGCCTCGTCCGCGCCGACGGCGACCAGCGCGGCGAGCCGCGGGATGGCCTGGCGCGGCGGGAGGAGCAGCCGGTCGCCGGGCTCGGCGATGACCGACGCGTGGGAGATGCCGGCGGTGGCGGCCGCGCCGGACAGGTCCAGGAGGCGGGCCCGCCCGTCGCCGGCCGGGTAGAGGAACCGGATCTCGGCGGTGTCCTGGCGGACGGGGGTGGTGTCGGGGCGGCGTCCGAAGGCGAGTTCCGCGGCGGCCTTGACCAGGTCGACGCCGGTGGCCAGGGCGCTGATGAACGGGATGAGGTCGCCGCCGAGCCGGGCGTTGAGCTCGATGAGCCGCGGTCCGCGGGAGGTGAGGCGCACCTCGGCGTGGGTGACGCCGGTGGTGACGCCCAGCACCCGGTGCGCGGCGACGACCAGTTCGCGTACCTCGCCGGCCCACGCCTCGTCGCACCGGGCGGCGACCAGGTGGCCGACCTCCTCGAAGTACGGGGCGAAGCCCAGGCGCTTGCGGGCGATGTGGACGACGTCGACGTCGCCCTCGTGCACCGCGCTGTCCACGCTGATCTCCGGGCCGTCGAGGTACTCCTCGACGAGGACGCCGTGGCCGGTGGGCAGGGTCGCGAAGGCGGCGCCGTCGGCGAGCTCGAACGCGGCGCGCACCTCGCGCTCGTCGTCGGCGCGGGTCACGCCGATGCTGCCGGCGAGGGCCCGCGGCTTGAGGACGACCGGGTAGCCGAGGTCGGCGGCGGCGGCCACCGCCTCGTCGACGGTGGTGACGAGGTGGTACCGGACCGCCGCGAGTCCGGCCCGGGCCATCAGGGACCGGGTGGCGTACTTGTCGCGGCAGTGCCGGGCGGCCTCGGGGGACAGGTGCGGCACACCGAGCTTCGCGGCGGCCTCCGCGGTCGCCTCGACGGCCGTCTCGTCCCAGGTCAGCACGGCGAGGGAGCCGGGCCGGGGGTCGGGGCCGGCGAGCCGGAGCACGGCGTCGGCGATGGCGACCGGGTCGCTGAGGTCGGCGACGGCGTAGGAGTCGAGGTAGCGGCGCTGCCACGTCGGCTCGGCGGGGAGGACGGCGGAGAGGGTGTGGTCCTCGTGCAGGCTCCGGAAGGAGTACTCGCGGTAGGCGCGGCCGCCGCTGCCGACGACGACGAGCCGGCCCGCGGAACGGGTGCTGGAGGCGGTCATGGAGGTCTCCTCTCAGTCCTGCGCCGTCGCGCGCAGCGGGGCGAGGGCGTTCGAGACGCGGAGCAGCTCGTCGAACATGGACTTGGCCGCCTCGTCCATGCCCTCGGCGGGCTGGAAGACGCCGTCGGCGTCGATGCGCTGCCCGATCCAGTGGATCGGCACGGCCTCGGTGACGGGCGTCATCTTGAGGGTGGTGACGACCTGCTTGATGCCCTGCACGGCGCGCAGGCCGGCGGAGCCGTTGGCGTAGCTGACGAACCCGACGGGCTTGTACTGCCACTCCTGGTAGAGGAAGTCGATGGCGTTCTTCAGGGGCGCGGTGAAGGAGAAGTTGTACTCCGGCATCACGAAGACGAAGGCGTCGGCGCGGGAGACGGTGGCGCTCCAGTCCTTGGTGTGCTGGTGCACGTAGGTGCCGCTGGAGGGGTGCTCCGGCTCGTCGAAGAACGGCAGGTCGATCTCCGCGAGGTCGACGACCTCGACCTCGAAGCCGCCGTGCCGGCGGGCCTCCTCGGCGGCCCAGGCGGCGACGGCGGGACCGACGCGGCCGGGGCGGGTGCTGGCGACGATGAACTGCAGGCGGGGCATGGGGTTTCTCCCTGTGAGGACGGTTCCGTGCGTCACCGCGGATCGTCCGAGGGCTCTGCTGCTGCCCGGCAGTGATGAGTAGGTAAGCAGCGCGCGGCGGGGGAACGCAACAGCCGCCGCCGGCCCGCCGGACGGAACACCCCTTTCGCCCCGTCATGTCGCCCGGCAGCGCCCTGACGCATTCACGACAGTCGTGAACGCGCACTGCCCGGGACCGCCCGAGGGGGCCCGGCCGGTGCCACAGTGAATTCACGTCACCGCGGACCGCTCCTCGCTTCAGCTGCCCGCCGCAGGAAATTCGCACCTCCCGTCTTTTCCGGCGCCGCCACCCGTTCCGGCGGCTTTCCCTCGCGCCCCGGTCCGGTACGCCGCGAGCCGGCAGAAATGGAGAACCGCCCATGGCGAACACCGCCACCGAACGCTACGTGGAGGAATCCGCGCGGCCCGACAGCGAACTGCCCGGCCTGCCCGAACGGGCCGACATCCCGCAGGAATACGGAAAGGCCTACGGAAACGTCCTGCTGGCCCGCCCGGTATTCGTCCCGGAGAACGAGATCCGCGCCTTCGCCGACGACCTGGCCGCGGTGTTCCGCCTCCTGGTGGCGCTCCCGGAGCGCTGCTTCGGCGGTGACCTGGACCGCTACGCCGCCGCGATCGGCCTGCCGCCGGAGTTCACCGAGGTGATGCGGGAGGGGGCGACCGGCGACCCGCTGCTGTACGCCCGCGCCGACGCCTTCCACGACGGCGCCGGCTTCCGGCTGCTGGAGCTCAACGTCGGCAGCGAGCTCGGCGGCGTCGACACCGCCCAGCTCAACCGCGCCTTCCTCGCCGACCCCGCCTTCGGGGAGTTCGCCGCCCGCAACCGGCTCGGCCACGTCGACACCATGGAGCTGCTGGCCGGCGAACTGCGCCGGGCCGGCGCCCGCGTCACGGACGGCGAGCCCGTGGTGGCGCTGCTGGAGGGTCCCGGCGCGCTCGACGAGCACAGCAGCGTGTTCACCTCCATCCAGGAGGACCTGCGGGGCCACGGCGTCGACCTGCTGCTGGGCGAGGTCCAGGAGGTCGTCGAGGAGGACGACGGCAAGCTCAGCCTGCGCGGCCGCCCGGTCGACGTGGTGCTGCGCTACTTCGCCACCTACCAGATCGCCGGCGACGCCGCCGCCCGCGCGGCGCTGACGCGGGTCAACCGCGCCCACGCGGCGGGCCGCACCGCGCTCTTCACCCCGCTCGAGGGCGCGCTGTTCACCAGCAAGGCCGCGCTCGGCCTGCTGCACCGGCCCGCCGTGCGGGCCGCCCTGACCGACGACGAGCGCGCCCTCGTCGACCGGGTGCTGCCCCGCACCTGGGTGCTCGGCGCGGACGGCTCCGAGGACGCCCTGGAGTACGCCCGCGCGCACCGCGCCGGCCTGGTGCTCAAGCCCGGCATGGGTTACAGCGCCGACGGCGTGGTGATCGGCCGGGACGTCACGGACGCGGAGTGGGAGGCGGCCCTGGCCGCCACCGCGCACCGCGACTACGTCGCCCAGGAACTCGTCGTGCCCGCCCTGGAAAAGGTCGTCGATCCGCACACCGGACGCATCGGGGAATGGGTCGCCAACTGGGGGATCTTCGTCACCGGAGAGGGATTCGGCGGTGCTTTCTGCCGCGCCCTGAAGCCGGAGGACGGCTCCGTCATCACCTACGCCAATCCCGGCACCCGGGGCACGTGCGTATTCACCTTCCCGGAAGAGGAGAACGGAATATGAGCGCCACGGAAAAATCCAGCCCGGCGCCGTCGCCACAAGAATTCGCGACGGCCGGCCACCGCCCCCACGTCGTCGTCGTCAACCGCTGGCGTGAGCGGTACGCGGAATTCACCCGCTACATCGACCACGCGGCGAACCGGGTCAGCTACGTGACGACCGAGGTCGGCACCGGCTCCGTCCCCGCCGAGGCCCACGACGTGGTCCTCGTCCCCGCCACCGACGACCTGGAGCGGGTCCGCGCCGAGGTGCGCGCCCTCGCCGCCCGGCACGGCGCCCCCGAGTCGATCGTCGCCCTCAAGGAGGACGACCTGCTGGTCGGCGCCGCGCTGCGGGAGGAGTGGGACGTCCCCGGGCCGCGCCAGCCGGAGCAGATCGTCTTCCGCGACAAGTACGTGATGTGCCGGGCCGTCCACGACGCCGGCCTCGACGTCCCGGCCTTCGCCGCCGCCACCGACGCGGCCGCCGTCCTGGAGTTCGGCGAGGCGCACGGCTGGCCCGTCATCGTCAAGCCGCGCACCGGGAGCTCCAGCGCCGGCGTGGTCCGCGTCGACGGGCCCGAACAGGTCGCCGGGCTCTCCCTGGACGCCGACCCGATGCTCGTCCAGGCCTTCGTCGACGCCACCATCTGCCACGTCGACGGCGTCTTCGACGGCGAGCGGCTGCTCGCCTGGCGGGCCTCCCGCTACCTGAACACCTGCCTCGGCTTCCGCGTCGGGAGCTTCCTCGGCTCCGTCGAGATCGACGACCCGCGGGTCAACGCCGCGATCGGGAAGGCGGCCACCGGCTTCCTCGGCGCGCTCTCCCCCGGCCGGGCCACCGTCTTCCACCTCGAGGTCTTCCTCGACGAGGACGACCTCGACGCCGACGGCCTGCCCCGCTGCCGCTTCCTGGAGTGCGGCGCGCGCGTCGGCGGCGCCGAGATCCCGTTCCTGTGGCGCGAGGTCCACGGCTACGACCTCATGCACGCCGCCTGGCAGCTCCAGCTCGACCGGCCGCTGCCGCCCGTGCCCGCCACCGCCGCCACGCCCTCGGCCACCGGGGAGGTGGCCGGCTGGATGCTCGTCCCGGCCCCCGCCGAGCGGCCGTGCCGCATCACCGAGTCGACCTCGATGACGGGGCGCCGCGAGGGCCCCTACGCCGAGGTGGTGCTGCGCCCCGGCGAGGTGCTGCCCGACGCCGACGCCTACTACGAGCACGTCGGCGGCCGCTTCCGGTTCCGCGGCGCGACCGCCGCGGCCGTCGAGACCGCCGTCACCACCACGGCACGCGACTTCCGGGTCCACGCCGAACCCCTGACGTTCTCCACCACCACCGCCTGAGCAGGAGCATCGTGGCTGCCAAGGACTATTCGGTCGCCGTACTCGACGGCGAAGGTTCCAACGACTACGCGCGCTACATGCGCACCGACACGCTGCTGGCGCTCCAGCGCCGCCCCGAGGACATGATCCACCGGGACGAGATGCTGTTCCAGATCGTCCACCAGACGAGCGAGCTCTGGCTCAAGCACGCCGCCTACGAGGCCGAGGAGGCCTGCCGCCTCATCGACGCCGGCAGCCTCGACGCCGCCACGCGGCTGCTCGGCCGCGCCTCGCTCGGCGTGCTGAACTGCACCGAGGGCCTGGAGATGATGCGGCACCTGGCCCCCTGGGACTTCCAGATCATCCGCACCGTCCTCGGACACGGCTCGGGCTTCGAGTCGCCGGGCTGGAAGGCCGCCCGCCAGGTCGGCCAGGACCTCGAGAAGGCCTTCCGCCGGCTGATCGAGGCCCGCGGGACCGACCTCGGCGAGGTGTACCGCACCGGCCAGGACACCGCCGAGTACCGCTTGGCCGAGGCGCTCATCGACTGGGACGAGCGCATCTCGCTGTGGCGGGTCCAGCACTACAAGATGACCACCCGTATCCTCGGCGACTCCGCGGTCGGCACCAAGGGCGCCCCCGTGGACTTCCTGGCCCGGCTGATCAGCCACAAGTTCTTCCCGCAACTGTGGGAGCTGCGCACCGAGCTGACGCTGAGCGGCCCCCTCGGCGACGCCGAGCCCGCTCCCGAGTACGCCGAGCAGGTCCCGGCGCCGGTCTGCCCGATGTCCGGGGACCGGAGCGGGGCGAGTGCGTCATGACCGTGACCACCGCGTCGCCCCGGGTGGGCGAGGCGGAGCGGACCCGGCCCGTCCTCGTCACGCCCGCCGCCTTCCGCCGCGGCTTCCCCATGCTGGAACGCACCGTCCACCTGGCGAGCTGCAGCCTGGGCGCCCGCTCCGAAGCCGTCGACGAGGCGCTGGAGCGGATGCAGGAGGCCATGGCCCGTCACGGCGCGCCCTGGCACCGCTTCGAGCAGGAGGTGGACGCCGCCCGGCAGCGCTTCGCCTCCCTGATCGGGGCGGGCGCGGACCAGATCGCCGTCCTGCCGAACGCCTCCGTCGGCGCGTACCAGGTCGTCTCGACGCTGTCGCTCAAGACCCGCGACGAGATCGTCACCACGGTCGAGGAGTTCCCGTCCGTCGCGCACGTCTGGCTGGCACAGCAGCCGCGCGGCGCCAAGGTGATCTTCACCGGGGACGACTCGGGCCGGGTGCGGCTCTCCGACTACACGACGGCCGTGGGCGCCCGCACCGCGCTGGTGTCCGTGCCGCTGTCGACGTACAAGTTCGCCGAACGCCCGCCGGTGGCCGAGGTGGTCGCGGCCGGCCGCGAGGCCGGGGCGCTCACCTTCGTCGACGCCTACCAGGCCGTCGGCGTCATGCCGGTGGACGTCACCGAACTCGGCTGCGACTACCTGGTCGCCGGGACCATGAAGTACCTCTCCGGCCTCCCCGGCGTGGCCTTCCTCTACGCCCGCGAAGGGGTGGAGAGCGACCAGGACCCGCAGCTGACCGGCTGGTTCGGGCGGGTGGAGCCGATGGCGTTCGACCCGCTGCGGCTCGACTTCCCCGCCATCGCCCGGCGGTTCGAGACCGGCACCCCGGCCGTGCCCGCGCTCTACGCCGCGAACGCCGCCCTGGCGCTCTTCACCGACGTCGACCTGGCGGACGTGCGGCGCCACGTCGAGGCGCTCGTCGAACGCACCGCACGGACCCTCACCTCCCAGGGCGAAAGGGTCCGCCGCGCCGAGAGCCCCGAGCGGCAGGGCGCCCACCTCGGCCTGTACGACAACGATCCGCCCGCGCTCGCCGGCTGGCTGGCCGGCCAGGGCATCGCGGTCAGTCCCCGCGGACCCGTCGTCCGCCTCTCCTTCCACTACTACAACTCCACCGACGACGTGGAGGCCCTCTGCCAGGCCATGCGCGAGTTCCGGGCACTGGCCGGCCCCGCCGCCCCGTCCCGTTCCCGAAGGTGAGACCCGCATCGTGAACGAACTGACCGACTGGCTGACCGATCCCGTGCCGAGCCGCTTCCCCTACGACGCGGTGGTGGACCAGTACCACCGCGTGGGCAAGCACTTCGTCTCCGAACAGCTCCTCAAGGACCTCGCGGTGGCCCGCGAACGGCTCGCCCAGGCGGCCACCGCCGACGAGGCCGACGCCGCCGCCGAGGAGGACGGGCTGCTCACCCGCTTCCTCGACACCGCGCTCGACAAGTGGGACGGCCGCTACGACTACCCCACCTACACCTCCCTGTCGGTCCTCGGCCTGCCCACCGCCGACGACGGGCCGCGGGCCGCCGCCTCGGCCCGCGCCCGCCGCGACCGGCTCGTCGTCCAGCTCCTCGCCGACCTGCTCCGGTTCGAACTGGCCGCGGTCGAGGGCCGCACCGACCTCCTCCCGGAGATGCGGCCCGACGACCGCCTGGTGGAGAAGCGCTGCCGCCTGGCCCTGCGGGTCGCCCGGCCGGCCCTGGCCCGGCTGGGCCACGGCGACCCGCTGACCGCCGCGGACCCGGTCGCCCAGGCCGCCCAGCTCTGGGAGTTCGTCGACGGCGAGCTGCTCGACGACCACGAACGCCGGGTGCTGCGCCTGAGCATGCTGCCGGTCTACGTCTCCCACGACGAGCACATGTTCATCAGGGTGCTCCAGACCTTCGAGACGACCTTCGCGCTGCTCGCCCTCAGCCTGCGGACCGCGATCGGCGACCTCGGCGCGGCCCGCACCGGGCCGGCCGTCGCCCACCTGGCCGTCGCGGAGACCGCGCTCGCCGAGTCGGCCCCGCTGTTCTCGCTGCTCGCCACGATGCAGATCGAGTCCTTCCGCACCTTCCGCGAGTACACCGAGGGCGCCAGCGCCATCCAGTCCCGCAACTACAAGCTCGTCGAGTCGCTGTGCCGCACCCCGGACCGGGACCGGCTGGACTCCCCCGCCTACCGCTCGACCCCCGAGGTCCGCGAGCGGATCCTGAACGGCCAGCCCACCCTCGACGACGCCTGCGCCACCGCCCTCGACGACGGCCGCTTCACCGCGGCCGACCGCGAACGGCTCACCGCCGCGATGCTCACCTTCGCCTCGGCGCTGCGCCGCTGGCGCCAGACCCACTACCGGATCGCCGTCCGGATGCTCGGCACCCGCTCCGGCACCGGCTACACCGAGGGCACCCCCTACCTGAGCCACGTCCGCACCATCCCGGTCTTCCGGTCCGTCAAGGACACCGCCGGCGACACCGCCGGCGCCGGGGACACCGCGGAGCGGACCATCACCCACCTCATGAAGACGGAGAACGAAGCCGCATGACCAGCAACCTCATCCCCGTGGGCATCGTCGGAGCCGGCCCGGTCGGCATGGCCCTCGCCGCCCGTCTCGCCTCCTTCGGCATCCCGTCCGTCCTCTTCGAGCGCGACCCCGAGCTGCGCAAGCAGGGCTCCAAGGCCTGCCTCATCCAGGGCGACGTCCTGGAGGTCCTCGACAAGTTCGGCTGCGCCGAGACCATCGGCGCCGAGGGCGTCACCTGGACCACCGCCCGCACCTACGTGCGCGGCAAGGAGATACGCGCCGCCGAGTACCCGCGCCGCATCGGCTACGGGCCCTTCGTCAACATCTCGCAGTTCCGCATCGAGCAGCTGCTGCTCGAGAAGATCCAGGAGAGCCCCCTCACCGAGGTCCACTGGGCCCACGAGATCACCGCGGTCTCCCAGGACGACGACGCGGTCACCGTCACCGCCGACACCCCCGACGGCCCCCGCAGCTACACCTGCCGGTACGTCGTCGCCTGCGACGGCGTCCGCAGCCCGATGCGCAAGATGACCGGCGTGGCGTGGACCGGCTACAGCCACAAGGACCGCTTCCTCATCACCGACCTCAAGGTGAAGCTGCCGCTGCCCAAGGAGCGCCACTTCCACTACGACCCGCCGTTCAACCCCGGCCGCCAGCTCGTCATGCACCCGCAGCCGAACGACATCTGGCGCATCGACTGGCAGCTCGCCCCCGAGACCGACATCGAGGCCGAGCGCGCCGACGGCCGCTTCGACCGGCGGGTCCGCGCCGTCATCGGCGACGTCGACTACGAGATCGACTGGGTGTCCACCTACCGCTTCCACCAGCGGGTCGTCGAGAAGTTCCGCCTCGGCCGGATCTTCTTCGCCGGCGACTCCGCCCACTCCCTGCCGCCCTACGGCTCCCGCGGCATGAACAGCGGCATCCAGGACGCCGACAACCTCGCCTGGAAGCTGGCCCTGGTCATGGAGGGCAAGGCCGAGGACAGCCTCCTCGACACCTACCACGACGAGCGCTACGCCGCCGCCAAGGAGAACCTCGCCGTCACCGAGGCCACCATCAAGTTCATGGTGCCGCCCACCCTGGCGCGCCGGTGGGCCCGCAAGGTGCTCCTCACCCTCTCCCACCCCTTCCAGCGCGTCCGCGACCGCGTCAACAGCGGCAAGATGGCCGAGCCGCACACCTACACCGCCTCCCCCGTCGTCGAGTCCGCCGACCGCCACCCCCTGCTGGGATCCTTCGCCCCCGACGCGCGCGTCGCCGCGCCCGGCGTCCGCCGCGTCCGCGAGCTGTACGGGCAGGGCTTCACCGGCCTGTACTTCGCCCCCGACCGGGCGGCCGCCCGCGAGTTCGCCGAGCGCGCCCTCGCCGACACCCGCGGCCTGGACGCCCGCCTGGTGGTCGTCCTGCGCGAGGGCGAGCGCGCCGTGCCCACGGCCGGCGACGCGTCGGACATGCCCGCCGGCGTCACCGTGCTCCGCGACCGCGACAGCGTGCTCAGCCACGCGTACCGGGCCGCCGAGGGGTCCTGCCTGATCGTCCGCCCTGACGGCCACATCGCCGCCCTGCTGCCCGACGCCTCGCGCCCCGAGGGGTTCGGCGCGTCCCTCTCCCGCTGCGCCCAGGCCGTGACCCCGTCCGTCGCCGCCCGCGTCGTCGCCGCCGCCTGACCCGCCCCCCTTCCCGCGCGCCGCGCGCCGCGCACCGCAACGACTGGAGTCCGACATGACCACACCGCTGCCGCCCACCCACGCCTGGCTCGACGGCGAGATCGTCGCCTGGCAGGACTGCACCGTCCACGCCCGTTCCCAGGGCGCCTTCTGGGGCGCCAACGTCTTCGAGGGGCTGCGCGCCTACCGCCGCCCCGGCCAGGACGGCCTGGCCGTCTTCCGCGTCGACGAGCACCTGGCCCGCCTGGGGCGCTCCATGAAGAGCCTCCACATGAAGGTGCCCTTCACCGAGGAGCAGCTCAAGCAGGGGGTCGTCGACGTCCTGCGGGCCAACGCCTTCGACGAGGACGTACACATCTGCGTCGTCTCGTACTTCAACATGGGCCCCAACTTCGACCCGCTCAGCCACACCGACGACGCCGGCGTCCACATCACCTCCACCCGCGCCCCCCGCGGACGCGGCTTCGAGGGCGGTCTCGCCGCCACCATCGCCTCCTGGCGGCGCATCAGCGACGACAGCATGCCGCCCCGCATCAAGGCCGGCGCCAACTACCACAACAGCCGCCTCGCCCACCACGAGGCCATCCGCAACGGCTACGACACCACGCTGCTGCTCAACCAGCGCGGCAGCGTCTCCGAGGCCCCCGGCTCCTGCGTGGTGATGCTCCGCGACGGCAAGCTCATCACCCCGCCCGGCACCAGCGGCGTCCTCGAGGGCATCACCGTCGCCACCGTCGGCGAGATCGCCGCCAAGGAGCTCGGCATCCCGATGGAGCGCCGCGAGATCGACCGCACCGAGCTCTACACCGCCGACGAGGTGTTCGTCGCGGGCACCCTCGCCGAACTCGCCCCCGTCACCAGCGTCGACCGCATCCCCGTCGGCGACGGCGCGCCCGGCGTGACCACCCGCAAGCTCCAGGAGCTGTACGACGCGGTGGTGCGCGGACAGCACCCCGACTACAGCCACTGGACCACCGTCGTGCACCCCACGGAGAAGTGACATGACCGCTCTCGGCCCGCTGCTGGGCGCCCTCGCCGACGGCTCCGTCCAGGTCGTCGACCTCACCTCGCCCCTCTCCGAGGAGACCCCGCTGATCCAGCTCCCGCCGGACCGCGGCCAGCCCTGGCCCTTCCGGCGCGAGGTCATCAGCCACTACGACGAGGCCGGGCCCACCGTCTACTGGAACAACATCCGCCTGTCCGAGCACACCGGCACCCACTTCGACGCCCCCGTGCACTGGCTCCCCGGCAAGGACCACGACGACGTGTCCCAGGTCCCGCCGCGGCGCCTGTTCGGGCCGGCCGCGGTCCTGGACTTCTCCGCGGAGGCCGCCGAGGACCCGGACTTCCTGCTGCGCCGCCACCACGTCGAGGCGTGGCAGGAGGAGCACGGCCCGCTCCCCGACCAGGGCTGGCTGCTCTACCGCACCGGATGGGAGAGCCGCCAGGACGACCCCGAGAAGTTCCTCAACGGACGGCACACGCCGGGCATCGCCCCCGAGTGCGCCAAGTGGCTGGCCCAGGAGACGCCGCTGGTCGGCATCGGGGTCGAGACCGTCGGCACCGACGCCGGCCTGGCCGGGGAGTTCGAGGACCAGCCCTACCCCTGCCACTGGTACTTCCACGGCGCCGACAAGTACGGCCTCACCCAGCTGCGCAACCTGCACCGGCTGCCCCCGCAGGGCGCCCTGCTGATCGCCGCGCCCCTGCCCATCGTCGGCGGCTCCGGCAGCCCCGCGCGCGTCCTCGCCCTCGTGGCCGGCGACTGACGGAAAGCGAGCACCCTCATGACCCCCACGGAATCCGTACCGGCGGCGCCGGCGCGCGACGCCCTGGCCGCGCTGCGCCGCCGGTCGGTCAACCGCATCCTGTTCCTGCACGGCCTCTCGTCGTTCTGCTACGGCATGGTGTTCCCGTTCATCGGGATCCACCTGGCCGGGCAGCCGGACATCGGCACGCCCGGGGTCGCCGTCTACTACGGCGTCTCCGGGGTGGCCAACCTCGCGGTCTCGCTGCTGCTCACCGCGACGTCGGCACGGATCCCCCGGCACGCCCTGGGCATCGGGGGCCTGGTGCTGTGGCTGGGCTGCTTCCTGGTGCTCACCGACGCCTCCACCGTGGCCGCCACCGCGACCGCGGCCGTCCTCGGCGGCGCCGGCCAGGGCTGCTTCATGGCCGCCATCATCCCGATCGTCAACTCCCTGGTACCGCCGGAGGAGCGCCGAGCGGTCTTCGCCCGGCGGTACCAGATCCTCAACGCCACCCTCGCGGCCGGTTCGCTGCTGGCCGGCCTCCTCCTCACCGTCTTCTCCCGCGACGCCATCGTCTGGCTGCTCGTCGCCAACGCCGCCGGATACCTCCCCGTCGCGCTGGCCCTCTGGCTCGCCCGCGGGGTGCCGTCGGTCCCCGAGGAGACCGCGGAGGACACCGGGGAGCCGGACGCCACCGGCCCGCAGGGCCCCGGCGGCACGGCGGCGGGCAGGCCCGCCGCGGCCTTCGGCGCGGGCGCGCTGATCCGCGCCTCGATGGCCGTCGCGCTCTTCCAGTTCGGCGCCTACCTGATCGGCTACAGCCAGTTCGAGGCGACCGCGCCGCTCGTCGCCGACCAGCTCATGGACACCGGCATCGGCTGGATCTCCCTGATGCTCACGCTCAACGTCGCCGTCATCGTGCTCGCCCAGCGCCACGTCACCCGGTGGCTGGAGAACCGTCCGGAGGAGCTCGGCCTGCGCATCGCCGTCGGCCTGTGGGTCGCCGGCTTCGTCCTGGCCGGCCTGGCCGGTTTCGGGCCCGCCCCCGTGCAGCTCGCCGGCCTGCTGCTGTACGCCGTCTTCTTCGCCCTGGGCGAGTGCGCCTACTCCTGCTCCTTCCACCCCTGGCTCATCTCCAAGGTTCCCGAGCGGGAGCTGACCCGGGCCAGCGCCCTGTGCAACTCGATGATGGGCGTCGGCATGTTCCTCGGCCCGTCCATCGGCGTCGGGCTCATCGGCCTCGGCGAACCCGCCTGGGTGTGGCTCCCGCTCGCCGCCCTGTGCGCCCTCGTCACCCTCACCACCCTGCGCCGCGGCGCCCGGGCCGTGACCCGGGACGCCGCGCCCGCCCGGACCGACATGGCGCGGACGGCCTGACGGGCCGCCAAACGGCCCGTCCGCGCGCGGCACCCGGCACGCCGGCCACCCACGCGCACCCACTGCCCCCCCCACATGCACGCACGCACCGATTGGAGCATCCTGTGTCCGAAGACATCGCCGCCCTCGACCGGGAGATCATCGCCCTCGTCGGCCGTCGCGCCGACATGGCCGGAGAGCTCGCCGGGGCCAGGGCGTCCGCGGGCGGGTCCCGCACGTCGCTGGCCGAGGAGAACCGGATGATCGACCGCTACCGCCACGAACTGGGCCGCCCGGGCGTGAACCTCGCCCTGGTGCTGCTGTCCCTGTCCTCACGGCGGCCGGCGTGAACCACGACAGGGGCCACCGCGACTACGTGTACGCCCGCCGCCCGACCCGCTCCGGCCGGCCGGGGCCCTGGCTGCTCGGCCTGGTCGCCGACGTGCCTCCCCGGCTGCCGGGCGGGCCGCTGGAGGAGGCGGGCGACCCGGGCGAGCAGGCCCGGCGCGCGGTGCGGCGGCTGACCGGCCGGGACCCGCGGCTGCTGGCCCCGCCGGTCCCCCCGTTCGAGGACGCGGGACCGCACTCCGCGCACTGGTGGGTGACCCGGCCGCCCGCCGGCCCCTGGGCGGTCGCGCACGAGTTCGTCATGACGCTCCCCGAACCGTCCGTCCGGGGGCTCACCTGGGTCGAGCCGGCGTCCGCCCTCGGGTGGACGCGGCCCGAGGACGAGGCCCTGGAACTGGCGGCGGCCCTCGGCGAGGTGCTGGACAGCCTGACCGAGGGCCGGATCACGCCCGAGGTGGTGCGCGCCCTGACCGTGGGCCACAGCCGGTCCTCGCTGCGGCCCGCCAGGACGGTCACGCAGTGGTGACGACGGCGGCCGCCCGGGCGGACGCCCCGGCCTCCTCGAGCCCCACCAGGTAGCCGGACTGGAAGCGGCTCCTGGCCTCCAGGGTGCGCATGATCTCGGACACGTGCCGCTGCACGGTGCGCACCGACATGCCCAGCCGGCGCGAGATGGCCTTGTCGTCCAGACCCTCCGTCAGCAGCCGCACGATCGAGTGCCGCAGGTCGTCGGAGACCTGCTTGGCCCACTCCCGGTCGAATCCGACGGGGAAGGGGTCCGCCGCGCGCCACGCCGTCTCGAACGAGGCCACCATGAACGCCACCAGGTTGGGCTCGTACACCACGAGGGCGTGGGCGGAGTTGCCCTGGACGCTGACCACGGCCGTCTTGCGGTCGTAGATGAGCATCCGGTCCGGACCGTCGGCGAGGGTGCGGACCTCCGCGCCGCGCTCCATCATCCACTCCGCGAACTCCACGGTGTGCGGGCTGTAGCGCGCCGGATGCTGGTAGATGGTGCGGCTGCTGACGCCCCGGGCGAGCATCCGCCCCATGCTGCCGCGCGCCTTCGCCAGCGCCTCGGGATCCCGCGCGCCGCCCGGCTGCACGTGCAGCGCCTCGGTCCGGCAGCTGTCGGCGAGCTCGTCGATCAGCCGGCGCACGTCACCGAGGTCGGTCAGCAGTTCCACCGCCTTGCTCTGCTGGCGTTCCTGGCCCGCCTCGTAGTAGGGGGTCAGCCCGACGAAGGCGGCGCGCATGCGCTCGACGTCCTCGGTCTGCTCCCGTATGCGCCGCTCCAGCGGGCCCAGCGCCTGACCCGCCGCGAACTGCGGCGACACGGCGACGAGCCGTTCCGGGTCGTCCGCGTCGCGGCGCAGCAGCCTGAGTTCCTCCAGCCGGCGGACGGCCGCGTCGAGCTCCTCCCCGGTCAGTGCGGCCCCGGCCGCCGCCTCCTCCGGCGTGCACGACGGCAGTCCCGCGGCGAACCGGTAGAGCCGCATCCCGGCCGGCGTCAGTTCGGCGGCCGGTCCGTGTTCCTCGTTGTCCTCCACGTGCGTAGTCCCCCCTTCGTGTTTGCGACAGGCGTGAACACCGCAGGCGGAGCGACTCCCCAGCGTTCCTCCAGCGGGGCACTCTGGATTCAGGCGCCGCGCCGGGCAGTCGACGCGAGGCCCCACCCCGATCGGTCGGGAACACACAGCGAAGCAGGCCTGCGTGAGGACACCAGGCCCCCTGAGAAAAGGATTGACGTCATGCGGTCCATCTCTTCCCGTATCGCCCTGGTCGTCGCCGGTTCCGCCGCCGCACTCGGGTCAATTATCGCCGCCCCCGCGATGGCGTCCAGCTTCTCCGGTGCCGCCTCCAGCGCTTCTGGAGCCGTCTTCGCGAGCGGCGCCGTGACCCTCGGCGAGGTGCCCGGGACGTACACGCTGCAGGACGACAACGGCTGGTCCTGACCGCCGGGCGCCCGTGACCGGAAGGGGCCGCGCCCCGTCGTCGGTGCGACGGCGCGCGGCCCCTCCTGACGTGGCGTCAGCCCAGCAGGTCGCGGACCACCGGGGCCAGGGCCCGGAAGGCCTTGCCGCGGTGGCTGATGGCGTTCTTCTCGTCGGGGGTGAGCTCCGCGCAGGTGCGGCTCTCGCCGGCGGGCTGGAGGACCGGGTCGTAGCCGAAGCCGTGGGAGCCCGCCGGGGCGTGGCGCAGGACGCCCTCCAGCCGGCCCTCGACGACGCGCTCGGTTCCGTCCGGCAGCGCCAGCGCCGCCGCGCAGGCGAAGTGGGCGCCCCGGTGCTCCTCGGCGATGTCGGCGAGCTGGGCGAGGAGGAGGTCGAGGTTGGCCCGGTCGTCGCCGTGGCGGCCGGCCCAGCGGGCGGAGAAGATGCCGGGCGCCCCGTTCAGCACGTCGACGCACAGGCCGGAGTCGTCGGCGACCGCGGGCAGGCCGGTGGCCCGCGCCAGCGCGTGCGCCTTGAGCAGCGCGTTCTCGGCGAAGGTGACGCCGGTCTCCTTGACGTCGGGCACCTCGGGGAACTCCTCGGCGCCGACGAGTTCGTGCGTGAGGCCCGCCTCGGCGAGGATGGCGCGGAGTTCGGTGATCTTCCCGGCGTTGCGGGTGGCGAGGACGATGCGGGTCATGGGGACCAGTATCGCCGCCGTCCGTCCGGGCGACGCGTACGGGGCGGCTAGGCTCGGGCACATGTCTCGTATCGACGGCCGTACCCCCGACCAGCTCCGCCCGGTGACCATCGAGCGGGGGTGGAGCAAGCACGCGGAGGGCTCCGTCCTCGTCTCCTTCGGCGACACCAAGGTCTTCTGCACCGCCTCGGTCACCGAGGGCGTGCCGCGCTGGCGCAAGGGCAGCGGCGAGGGCTGGGTCACCGCCGAGTACTCGATGCTGCCGCGCGCCACCAACACCCGCGGGGACCGCGAGGCCGTGAAGGGCCGCATCGGCGGCCGGACGCACGAGATCAGCCGCCTGATCGGCCGTTCGCTGCGCGCGGTGGTCGACTTCAAGGCGCTGGGCGAGAACACGGTCGTGCTGGACTGCGACGTGCTCCAGGCCGACGGCGGCACCCGCACCGCGGCGATCACCGGCGCGTACGTCGCGCTGGCCGACGCGGTGGCGTGGGCGCGGGGGAAGAAGCTGGTGAAGGCCGGCCGGCAGCCGCTGACCGGCACGGTGGCGGCGGTGTCGGTGGGCATCGTGGCCGGGGTGCCGCTGCTGGACCTCTGCTACGAGGAGGACGTGCGCGCCGAGACGGACATGAACGTGGTGTGCACCGGCGACGGCCGCTTCGTCGAGGTGCAGGGCACCGCGGAGGCCGAACCGTTCGCCCGCGAGGAGCTGAACGCGCTGCTGGACCTGGCGGTGGCCGGCTGCGGCGACCTGGCCGCGGCCCAGCGCGCGGCGCTGGAGATCACCCTTTAGGGGGGCGGACCCGCACCTGGGAACTCCGCCCGGCCGCCGCGCGTCCTGATGTGTGGGGACGTGCGGCGGCCGTCGTGCGTTCCGGCTCCCCGAGAAGGAGGACCGGTTTCCATGTCTGCTCCCGCGGCGCGTGCCGCGAAGAGGGTTCCGGCGGCGGTGGCCGCAGTGGCCTTGGCCGCCCTGCTGACCACCGGCTGCGACGCGCTGTCCACAGCTGTGGACTGCGCGCGGACGGCCGCGGCCATATCCGACAGCGTGGCGGAGCTCCAGCAGGCGGTGGACGCCGCGAGCAACGACCCGACGCGGCTCGAGGAGTCGCTGGCGTCGATCGACCAGAACCTGGCCGAGCTCGACAAGTCCACCGGCGACGCCGACGTCGGCAAGGCGGTCGGCGACCTGCAGTCCGGTGTGGACCAGGTCCGCAAGGCCGTCGAGGGCGGGGACGCCACGCCCGACATCACGCCGGTCACCGACGCGTCCGCGGAGCTGGCGAAGGTCTGCACGCCCTGACCGGTGCCCGGGGCGGCCCGCCGGCCCGCCGGTCCGTCGGCCGGCCCGTCGCGTCAGATGTCGTAGACGGCGCCGGCCCTCGCCAGCTCCACCGGCCCCGGGTAGACCGCCGCGGCGGCGGCCAGGTTGGCCTGGGGGTCGGTCCAGGGCGCGATGTGGGTGAGGACCAGCCTGCGGGCCCCGGCGCGCCCGGCGACCTCGCCGGCCTGGCGGCCGTTGAGGTGCAGGTCGGGGATCTCCTCCCGGCCGTCGGCGAACGCGGCCTCGCAGAGGAAGAGGTCGGTGTCCCGGGCGAGCTCCTCCAGCGCCGGGCAGGGCCCGGTGTCGCCGGAGTAGGTCAGCGACCGGCCGTCGTGCTCGACGCGGATGCCGTACGCCTCGACGGGGTGCGCCATCAGCTCGGTGTGCACGGTGAACGGCCCGATCTCGAAGGTGCCGGGCTTGACCGTGTGGAAGTCGAAGACCTCGCTCATCGAGCTGGCCGAGGGCGTGTCGGCGTGCGCGGTGGTGAGGTGGTGCTCGGTGCCCTCGGGCCCGAAGACCGGGACGGGCTCGCAGCGTCCGCCGTCCGGCCGGTAGTACCGGACCACGAAGTAGGCGCACATGTCGATGCAGTGGTCGGCGTGCAGGTGGCTGAGGAAGATCGCGTCCAGGTCGTACAGGCCGGTGTGACGCTGCAGCTCGCCGAGGGCGCCGTTGCCCATGTCGAGGAGCAGCCGGAAGCCGTCGGCCTCGACGAGGTAGCTCGAACAGGCCGATTCCGTGGAGGGGAACGACCCCGAGCAGCCGACGACGGTGAGCTTCATGGAGCGGGAACCTCCGTTGGCGGGGGGTGGGACGACGGGGCTCGTGCGGTCCGTCGAGACTAAGCCGCCAGGAGGCCCGTGGCTCCTCGCCGAGGCTCCGTTGTGGGGGAACTCACCTGCCTTGTCACCGGTTCGGCTGGTGGTGGGGCACAAGGGGCGCATGGGGAGCGCACGACGGCGGCCGGCACCCCTCGAAGGGGACGCCGGCCGCCGTGCGGTGCGCGGCGCGCGGACCCGTCCGGCGGGTCCGGGCGCGCGGGAGGAGCGGGGTCAGGCCCAGAGCTGGCCCTGGAGCGTCTCGACCGCCTCGTCGGTGGTGGCCGCCGTGTAGACGCCGGTCGACAGGTACTTCCAGCCGCCGTCGGCGACCACGAAGACGATGTCGGCCTCCTCGCCCGCCTTGAGCGCCTTCTTCCCGACGCCGATGGCGGCGTGCAGGGCGGCGCCGGTGGAGATGCCGGCGAAGATGCCCTCGAACTGGAGCAGCTCCCGGGTGCGCATGACCGCGTCGGCGGAACCCACCGAGAAGCGGGTGGTCAGCACCGAGGCGTCGTACAGCTCGGGCACGAAGCCCTCGTCGAGGTTGCGCAGGCCGTAGACCAGGTCGTCGTAGCGCGGCTCGGCGGCGACGATCCTCACGTCCGGCTTGTGCTCGCGCAGGTAGCGGCCGACGCCCATCAGGGTGCCGGTGGTGCCGAGGCCCGCGACGAAGTGGGTGATCGAGGGGAGGTCGGCGAGGATCTCCGGGCCGGTGGTGGCGTAGTGGGCGCCCGCGTTGTCCGGGTTGCCGTACTGGTACAGCATCACCCAGTCGGGGTGCTGGTCGGAGAGTTCCTTGGCCATCCGCACGGCGGTGTTGGAGCCGCCCGCGGCCGGGCTCGGGATGATCTCCGCGCCCCACATGGCCAGCAGGTCGCGCCGTTCCTGCGAGGTGTTCTCCGGCATCACGCAGACGATCCGGTAGCCCTTGAGCTTGGCCGCCATGGCGAGCGAGATGCCGGTGTTCCCGGAGGTCGGCTCCAGGATGGTGCAGCCGGGCGTGAGGCGGCCGTCCTTCTCGGCCTGCTCGATCATGTGGAGCGCGGGGCGGTCCTTGATCGAGCCGGTCGGGTTGCGGTCCTCCAGCTTCGCCCAGACGCGGACGTTCTCGGAAGGGGAGAGCCGCGGCAGGCGCACCAGGGGGGTGTCGCCCACCGCCGCGATCGGGGAGTCGTAACGCATGTCGCCGCTGACCCGGCCGCTCAGGCCATTCCGCCGGCCACGGCCGGGAGGATGGTGATGCTGTCGCCGTCGGAGAGCTTGGTGTCGATGCCCTCGAGGAAGCGGACGTCCTCGTCGTTGAGGTACACGTTCACGAAGCGGCGGAGCTGGTCGCCGTCGACGATGCGCGCCTGGATGCCGGGGTGACGGGACTCGAGGTCCGTGATGAGGGCGCCGAGGGTCTCACCGGAGCCCTCGACGGCCTTCTGCCCGTCGGTGTACTGGCGGAGGATGGTGGGGATGCGGACCTCGATGGCCATGTCAGGGCTCCTGTCGGATGGTGGTGCGGCGGGCTTTGGCTGTGCTGCGGGTTCGCTGCCGCGGTCTGCTGCCGGGGGCTGCGGCCCGTGGCGGTCGGGGGCGGCGGCCCCGGCGGGGGCCTCCGGGCCGCCCGGGGCGGCCACGCGCGGTCAGCGCGGACAGAGGGCGCTGTTCAGGCGGCACAGGTCGACGTGCAGCCGCGCGACGAGCAGCTGGGCGCCCGGCGTCTTTTCGCTCACGTCGTGGAGAACCATGCGGGCATCGTATCGATTCCCGCAGACCGGACCGACAGCACGTCTCACCCTGCGGGCGGCCGGGGCCACCATGCGGACACGGGCCGGATCCGCAGGTCAGGCCGCCGGGTAGGCGTCGACGATGTGGACCGGCTCCTCGGTGACCTCGCCCTCGACGATCCGGTACGACCGGAACTGGAACTCGCCCAGGCCGTCGGCGTCGGCCGTGGAGACCAGGACGTAGTGGGCGCCGGGCTCGTTGGCGTAGGAGATGTCGGTGCGCGAGGGGTAGGCCTCGGTGGCGGTGTGGGAGTGGTAGATGACGACCGGTTCCTCGTCGCGGTCGTCCATGTCCCGGTAGAGCTTCAGCAGGTCCTGGCTGTCGAACTCGTAGAAGGTGGGCGACCGGGCCGCGTTCAGCATGGGGACGAAGCGCTCCGGCCGGCCGGAGCCCACCGGGCCGGCGACGACGCCGCACGCCTCGTCCGGGTGGTCCCGGCGGGCGTGCTCGACGATCTGGTCCACGAGGGCCTGGGTGATGGTCAGCATGGCGGCAGGATATGTCGTACCGGTACGCCGGCGGCCCCGCCCTCTCGCGTGGCGAGACGGCGGGGCCGGAATGCGGGACCGGGCGGGCCGGCCGGGTCAGCCGACCTTGTCCAGGGCGGGCTCGCGGCGCCGCGTGACCTCGGGCGAGCGGGCCTTCAGGACCCTCCACCCGATGCCCAGCGCGACGGCCCAGCCGGCCATCACGTACAGGCAGATCCGGGCGTCGGGGCTCAGCGCGATCATCACGGTCACCATCAGCAGGAAGGCGATGGCGATCCAGCTGCAGACCGAGCCGCCCGGCGCCGGGAAGGACGAGGCGGGGACACGGCCGGCGACGACGGCGCGGCGGTAGAGCACGTGGCTGACGCAGATCATCAGCCAGGTCCAGATGCCGGCCGCGGTGGCGACGGAGGTGACGTAGCCGAAGGCCTTCTCCGGGACGACGTAGTTCAGGACCACGCCGATGCCCATGAGCAGCACCGAGACGGCGATGCCGACGGCCGGGGTCCTGGTGGAGGAGAGCTTGGTGAAGACCCTGGGGGCCTCGCCGTTGTCCGCCAGGGTGCGCAGCATGCGGCCGGTGGAGTACATGCCGGAGTTGCAGGACGACAGGGCCGCGGTCAGCACCACGAAGTTGACGATGGCCGCGCCGGCCGGGATGCCGATCTTGGCGAAGGCGGCGACGAACGGGCTCACGTCGGGCGCGAACTCGGTCCACCTGACCACGCACAGGATGACGGTCAGGGCGCCCACGTAGAAGAGGGCGATGCGCCACGGCAGGGTGTTGATCGCCTTGGGCAGGGTCTTCTCGGGGTTCTCCGACTCACCGGCGGTGACGCCGACCAGTTCGACCGCCAGGTAGGCGAACATGACGCCCTGCAGGGTCATCAGGGACGAGCCGATGCCGTTGGGGAAGAAGCCGTCGAAGGCCCACAGGTTGGAGACCTGGGCGGTGTCGCCCGCGGCGCTGAAGCCGAAGGTCAGCACGCCGAGGCCGATCACGATCATGCCGATGATGGCGGTGACCTTGACCATCGAGAACCAGAACTCGATCTCGCCGAAGAGCTTGACGGAGATCAGGTTGGCGCCGAAGAGGACGACCAGGAAGACCAGCGCCGAGACCCACTGCGGGATCCCCGGGAACCAGTAGTGGATGTAGATGGCGGCGGCCGTCAGCTCGGCCATGCCGGTGACCACCCACATCAGCCAGTACGTCCATCCGGTGAAGTAACCGGCGAACGGGCCGACGAACTCCCGGGAGTACTCCGCGAAGGAGCCCGAGACGGGGCGGTAGAGCAGGAGCTCGCCGAGCGCCCGCATGATGAAGAAGATGATCACGCCGGCGAGGGCGTACATCAGGATCAGGGAGGGGCCGGCCTTGGCGATGTTCGCCCCGGCTCCCAGGAAGAGGCCGACGCCGATGGCGCCGCCGATGGCGATCATCTGGACCTGCCGGCTGCCGAGCCCTCGCTCGTACCCCTCCTCGGGGGCGTCGCCGCGCACGGCCTCACTGCCGTCGTGGTTGCTCGCGACCTGCGATGAGGTCATGGTGGTGCGCCTTTCTCCAAAGAACCGGCCCGTCACGTGTCGTCGTCGACGTATGACCCGGGCCGGGCGGTGCATGCCCCGCTGCGGGGGCCAGGGGGGAGTTCTCTCCGCTGCCGGCGGTCGGCCGGCAGGGTGGCGCCGCCCGACGGACAGGGGTGGCGTCCGCCGGGGGAAGAGGCTTCCCCAAAGGTAGAGAGACAGAACCGGACAAGCTGTGACGCACCGCATAGACACGAGGTCGAAGTGTCCGAATTGAACCTTTCTGTCCTCATGCACGCCGTGTCCGCTCAGAAGATTTGACCGTCCGTTTAACGAACAGGGGGCCGGACGGAGTCGTGGACGGCCGGG
>NZ_LWCC02000005.1:2977829-2987647 GCF_001642695.1 Streptomyces chilikensis | reverse complement strand
CCGGCGTCGCGGCGGCGGACGTACTCCAGGAACCTGGCGAGTTCCTTCTTCACCGTCGGCACCATCAGGTAGAGGCCGATGATGTTGAACACGGCCAGCATGAACAGCACCGCGTCCGCCAGGTCGAACAGCGCCTGCAGGGTCAGGAGCGAACCCGCGGCCGCGAGGACCGCGTAGACGGCCCGGAAGACCGTGCGGCTGGCCTTGGAGTGGCCGAAGAGGTGCACCCACGCCTTCTCGCCGTAGTAGCCGTAGGTCAGCGCGGTGGAGAGCGCGAACAGGACGACGGCCACGGTCAGCACGTACGGGAACCAGGGCATGACGGTCGCGAACGCGTCCGAGGTGATGACCACGCCGCCCTCGCCGGTGCCGGCCTGCGCCTCGGCCCACGACTTCGGGTTGGCGACCACGATGGTCAGGGCGGTCATGGCGCAGATGATCACGGTGTCGACGAACGGCTCCAGCAGGGCGACCAGGCCCTCGCTCGCGGGGTGCTTGGTCTTGACCGCGGAGTGGGCGATCGGGGCGGTGCCCAGACCGGCCTCGTTGGAGAACGCGGCCCGCTTGAAGCCGGCGATCAGCGCGCCGATCACACCGCCGACGACGCCCTCGGCGCTGAACGCGGAGGAGAAGATCTCGACGACCGCGCCCGGCACCGCGCCGGCGTTGACGGCCAGGACGGCGAGGCAGCCGAGGATGTAGAGGACCGCCATGCCGGGGACCAGCTTGGTGGTGACGTTGGCCAGCGACTTCACGCCGCCCAGCAGCACCAGCGCGATCAGCGCGGCGATGACCACGCCGAAGATCAGGGCGCCGCCCGGGGAGGCCATGAAGCCGTCCTCGCCGCCGGTGACGTTGGCGATCTGGCTGTGCGCCTGGTTGATCTGCAGCAGGTTGCCGCCGAAGAAGCCGAAGAACAGGACCATGACCGCGGCGAGCACGCCGAGGACCTTGCCCAGTTTGGCCCCGAGGGAGCCCTCGCCGAACCGGTCGGCGAGGCCGCGCGGCAGGTACTGCATCGGACCGCCGGAGACGGTGCCGTCCTCGTGGACCACCCGGTACTTCACACCGAGGGTGACCTCGACGAACTTGGTGGCCATGCCGAGCAGGCCGCAGACCATCATCCAGAAGGCGGCGCCCGCGCCGCCGATGGTGACGGCGACCGCGACACCGGCGATGTTGCCGAGACCGACGGTGGCCGAGACGGCGGCGGTCAGGGCCCCGAAGTGGCTGACCTCGCCCTCGGCGTCGTCGTCGTCGTACTTGCCGCGCACCACGCGAAGGGCCAGCTTGAACTTGCGGACCTGGATCAGGCCGAACCAGCCGGTGAAGACCATACCGGCGACGACCAGCCAGGCGACGATCAGCGGAAGTTCGGCCCCGGCCACCGGGACGGAGTAGAAGACGACTTCGCCCAGCCATGTGGCGAGAGGTGAGACGACGCTGTTGACGCCTTCCTCGATGGTGGACGTGAAGGACTCGAATGACATCTGGGTACCTCGTTCGGCGCGGAACCGCCCGGGCCCGGGGTCGGGAACGGGCAGGACGTGCTGGAGCGTGAGCGAACGCCGTTGTCCGTTCGCGGGGGGGAGCAGAAGTGGTGCGCTCCTGGCGGGTACAGCCAGGTCTCCGGGCCGGGCGAGGGGTGGTGCCATGGCCAGGGGTTGGCAGTTTGTAGCACATAAAATGGCCGGAAAATGTGAGCCGAATCACCTGCGCGGTACGCAAAACGCCCCCACCGGGCAAAAGGCGGGGGCGTGTGACGTGATCGTTACGCGGGACGGGTCGTCCGGATTACGGACGGCGGACGGTCAGTCCATCAGGGTCTCGACCAGCGATTCCTGCAGTCCTCCGAGCCACAGGTAGGCCATCACCAGCGGCTTCCGCTCGTCGGTGTCGGGGAGGCGGTAGAGGATCTCGCTGTCCTCCTCGTCGGTGATGTCCAGGCGTGCGGCGATGGCGAGGCGGATGTCGTTGAGCGCCTTCAGCCACTGCAGGGACCGCTCGGGGGTGAGCCTCAGGACACCCCCGCCCGCTCCCGCGCCGCCGGTCTCCATCGTCAGCTCGTCGAGGCCGCGGACGACCGCGAGCGCGCCCTCGCGCTTGCCGGCCCTCAGGTCGTTCTCGGTGTAGCGGCGGAACTCCGCGGAGTATGCCTTGGCCTCCTCGGCCTTCTCGGCGGTGTCCGGGAACTTCGCCGGGTCGGTGTAGGCGTCGGGGAAGAGCCGGCGCAGCACCGGGTCGGAGGGCGGCTCGCTGGGGCCGTCGGCGAAGAGCTCGGCGAGCGGGTCGGCGGAGGCGTCCTCGGCGGGGCCGGGGCCGATCAGCTCCAGGAGCTGGGCGGCCAGCGACCGGATGATCGAGATCTCGACGTCGTCGAGCGCGACGGCCGCGCCGCCGCCGGGGAGCGGTTCGAAGGTTCCGGGCATGGGATGGCAGATCTTTTCGGCTCGGCGGGCGGTCGGTCCGGGGTCCGTGCGGGACTACCGGCGGTCCTGCTGGAGGGTGGCCCACAGACCGTAGCCGTGCATGGCCTGCACGTCGCGCTCCATCTCCTCGCGGGTGCCGCTGGAGACCACCGCCCGGCCCTTGTGGTGGACGTCCATCATGAGCTTGGTGGCCTTGTCCTTCGAGTAGCCGAAGTACGTCTGGAAGACGTAGGTCACGTAGCTCATCAGGTTGACCGGGTCGTTGTGGACGATCGTGACCCAGGGAACGTCCGGCTCGGGCACGGCGAAGGTCTCCTCCGCCGACTCGGTGCGTTCGGTTTCCATGGGCGCGGGAGCGGGTGACGTCACAACAACCATGCTGCCACCACAGGTGGGTACCCGCACGGACCGGGTCCCGGGGTCGCCGTCAGGTCGCCCCGGGACCGGCGCCGCACACTAATCGTCAAATTGACGAAATGGGGGTAGCATCAGTTCCATGAACACAGCGGAGCTCGGGCTGCCGGTGGACGTGCCGTCCACCGCGCTCTTCACCGACCACTACGAACTGACCATGCTGCAGGCCGCCCTCGAGGGCGGGACGGCCGGGCGGCGTTCGGTCTTCGAGGTCTTCACCCGGCGCCTGCCCCCGGGCCGCCGCTACGGCGTGGTCTGCGGCACCGGCCGGGTGCTGGACGCCGTGCGGAACTTCCGGTTCGACGAGCGCCAGCTCGCCTTCCTCCGGGAGCGCGGCGTGGTCGACGGGGCGACGCTGGAGTGGCTGTCGCGGTACCGGTTCGGCGGCGACATCTGGGGTTACCCGGAGGGCGAGGTCTACTTCCCCGGCTCGCCGGTCCTGCGGGTCGAGGGCACCTTCGCCGAGTGCGTGCTGCTGGAGACGGTGATCCTCTCGATCCTCAACCACGACTCCGCGATCGCCGCCGCCGCCTCCCGGATGGCCGCGGCGGCCGGCGACCGGCCGCTGATGGAGATGGGCGCGCGCCGCACCCACGAGCTGGCCGCGGTCGCCGCCTCGCGGGCCGCCTACGTCGGCGGCTTCTCCTCCACCTCGGACCTGGCGGCCGGGTTCCGCTACGGCATACCCACCATCGGCACCAGCGCGCACGCCTTCACCCTGGTCCACGACACCGAGCGGGAGGCCTTCACCGCCCAGGTCGACTCGCTGGGCCGCGGGACCACCCTGCTGGTGGACACCTACGACGTCGCCGAGGCGGTCGCCCTGGCGGTCGAGGTGGCCGGGCCCGAGCTGGGCGCGGTGCGGATCGACTCCGGCGACCTGCTGCTGGTCGCCCACCGGGTGCGGCAGCAGCTCGACGAGCTGGGCGCCCACAAGACCCGGATCGTGGTGACCTCGGACCTCGACGAGTACGCCATCGCCTCGCTGGCCGCCGCGCCGGTGGACGCCTACGGCGTGGGCACCCAGCTGGTCACCGGCTCCGGGCACCCGACCGCCTCGATGGTCTACAAGCTGGTCGCCCGGGCCTCCTCCGACGGCGCGGACGCGCCGCTGGAGCCGGTGGCCAAGAGGTCGGGCGGCGGCAAGCGGACCCTGGGCGGCCGCAAGTGGGCCGCACGCCGGTTCGACGCGTACGGCGTGGCGGAGGCGGAGGTGATCGGCACCGGCGAGGTCCCCGGGGAGCTGGCCGGCTCGCAGCTGCTGGTGGAGCTGGTGCGGGGCGGCGAGGTCGTGGGCCGCGAGCCGCTGGAGGCCGCCCGTGACCGCCACGCGGCGGCCCGTGGCGCGCTGCCGATGTCCGCGACGCAGCTGTCGCGGGGCGAGCCGGTCCTTCCGACGGAGTACGTCGCCTGACGACGTGCGGCGGGCACGGGGCCGGGGTATGCAGCCGTCGGTGCGGTGTTCGTTCTCTTTTCTCTGTTCCTACGGTGTGATTCGAAGGGTTGTGCGGGGCGATGCGTCGAGCATTGATCGTGGTGGACGTGCAGAACGACTTCTGCGAGGGAGGCAGCCTCGCGGTGGCGGGCGGCGCGGACGTCGCCGCGGCGATCACCGAGCTGATCGGACAGGCCGCGCCGGCCGGCGGGTACCGGCACGTGGTGGCCACGCGTGACCACCACATCGCGCCGGGCGGCCACTTCGCGGACGACCCGGATTACGTGAACTCGTGGCCGGCGCACTGCGTGGCGGGGACCGAGGGGGTCGGGTTCCACCCGAACTTCACGCCCGCGGTGGCCTCGGGAGCGGTGGACGCGGTCTTCGACAAGGGGGCGTACGCGGCCGCGTACAGCGGGTTCGAGGGGACCGACGAGAACGGCGTCGGCCTGGCGGAGTGGCTGCGCGTGCGGGAGGTGGACGAGGTCGACGTGGTGGGGATCGCCACGGACCACTGCGTGCGGGCGACGGCGCTGGACGCGGTGAAGGCCGGGCTGCGGACACGGGTGCTGCTCCCCCTCACGGCGGGGGTGGCCCGGGAGACCACCGAGCGCACGCTCGAGGAGCTCCGCGACGCGGGCGTCGGCCTCACGGGCGAGCCGGTGGTCGCCGGGAGGTGACCCCCCTCCCCGCACCGGGGACGCCCGGCGCGGCCGCCGGCTACGCCCAGGCGGGCGGGCGGCCCACCAGGCTCCGGATGGGGTGCCACGGGTGGTAGGCGGCGGCCGGCGCCGGCGCCCCGCGCCATATGAGCCCGTCCGGGTGGTGCAGGACCGCCGTGACCTCGTCCGGCGTCGGCGGGGCGGCGTTCCCCCGCAGGTACACCGCCCGCAGCCCGAGGTTGCGCAGCCGGGTGAGCGCCCGCGCCCGGTTCCGGGCGTGCACCAGGACCCGCACCCGCTCCGGCGCGCCCCCCTCACCGGGCCGGGGCAGCGTCAGGGCGACCACCACGCTGCCGCTGGGCAGACGCACGAATCCTGAGGACATACCGATGCCTCCCGTCGAACTCCGAAAATTTCGATGAGAGGCATCTGAACACGTCCGGCGGCACCCCCGCCAGGGGAACGCCGCCGAACACCGTTTGACCTGCGGTGACGTATTTGTCAGGTACCGATCACATCAGTGTTCGCGGGGGAAGGCCGTGTCGGCGGGGCCGGTGACCCCCGGATGCGGGGCGCCCGTCCGGCGGAAGGGGGCGCCGCCTCACGCCGTGGGGCAGGAGGGCGCGGCCGGATCCCGCGCTTCGGCCTCCATCCAGTCCCAGGCGGGCTCGATCTCCGCGCCGGTGAAGAGCAGCGGGGCCCCCTCCCCGGAACGGAGCGCGGCCACCAGGACCCGGCCGCCCGGCGCGTAGGCGCCCGCGTCGCCCTCCGGGACGAGGAAGGACGCCGCCCCTCCGGAGCCCTCCCCGGAGCCCCCTCCGGGCTCGAGCCGGCGCGCCCCCTCCAGCCGGACCCGGACCATGCCGGCGCCCGCGGGCCCGACCGCGTCCACCGTGCCCTTCACGATGAGCCCGGAGCAGGCGACGATGCCCGCCCGGTCGAGTTCCGCCTCCGCCTCCTCCTGCGGCAGCCACGGCCGCCACCAGGCCGGCGCGGCGGCCACGACGGCCGACGCCCCGCACAGGGCCGCGAGGGCCGTGCGCGTCCTTCTTCCCGTCAGGTGGTCCACGTCATCCTCCGTGTGTCACGACCTGGACGGCGCAGGCCCGGCGGACGTTCGGTGCCCCACCGGCGGAAAAGCGGACCGGCGGCACCTCCTGGGGAGGAGGTGCCGCCGGTCACACGTGCTGGAGCGGGGTTACTTGACCGCGGGGCCCACCTTGACCGTGATCGTGGAGCCGTCCTTGGACTGCTTCACGAGCTCGATCCGGGTGTTGGTGTCGCTGATCTTGACACCGGCCTGCGGGTTGGCCTCGTCGTAGTAGTCGTTCTTCGTGTCGTCGAAGACGGACACGCCGCGCAGCGACGGAACGACGACCGGGACGCCGGCCTTGTGCAGGGTGATGCTCCGGGTCGGCTTCAGGCTGAACGGCGAGTCGTACGCCTGCACGCGGTTGCGCAGCAGGGTGCCGTCGGTCCAGCGCAGCGCGTCGGGGTGGGCGTCGACCGGGAGGATCAGGCCCGCACCCGGGTGCTTGCTGACGTTGTTGTCCGCCTGGGAGGTGTCCCACTTCCAGACCAGCATGCCGGTCTGGTACGCGTAGTGCTCGACCCAGTCGGGGCGGGTGGTGGACCAGCCGAAGTTGTACGGACCGGTCTTGAGCGTCCGGTCGTACCCGACGTGCTGGCGGTTCTCCACGATGTAGTACTGCTCGTGGAGGCCGGTGATCTTGTCACCCACGCGGCTGAAGCCGTTGGAGGTCCAGCCGGCCGCCTCGGTCTCGGCGTCGTCGGAGAAGACGGTCGAGCCGTCCGCGGTGATCGCGATGTTGTCGGCCACGAGCCCGGTGAGCATGTAGCCGCCGTCGGTCGCGTAGCGGAAGCGGACCTTGACGGCCTTGCCGGCGTACGCGTCCAGCGGGAACTCGAAGGACTCGTACTGCGAGATCGTGCCGTGCAGCGCCGGGGCGCCGCTGCCGTCGCGCGGGATGGCCGTGCCGTTCATCGTGCCGTCGATCGGCGTGTAGTTCGCGCCGCCGTCGGTGGAGACCTCGACGTAGAAGTAGTCGTAGTCCTGCTCGATGTCGTACCAGGCGTCGAAGGAGATCGCCGCGGACGACTTGCCGGTCAGGTCGACGTCACGGGTGAGCGTGTTGCGCAGGTCGTCGCCGCTGCCGCTCCACCACTGCTTCTCGCCCTGCGCCGGCGGGAAGATCTCCGTGGAGACCTCCTTCTCCGGCAGCTCGACGATCAGGGCCTGGTCGTTCCTGGTGTTGTACGACTGGACGCCCAGCGTGGTCTTCGACGTGGACTTCGAGTCGACCAGCTTGTAGTCCAGCCAGCCCAGCTGCAGCTTGTCCCAGGCGTTCATGTCGCCGGGGAGGTTGCCGATCTGGCCGTCACCGGTGCCGAGCCACGAACCCGAGGACATCAGCGTCCAGAACCCCGTGGAGTTCTCGCCGCCCTGGGTGTCGTAGTGGTCCGGCAGACCGAGGTCGTGGCCGTACTCGTGGGCGAAGACACCGAGGCCGCCGTTCTCCGGCTGGATGGTGTAGTCGCCGACCCAGACGCCGGTGTCACCGATCTGGGTGCCGCCGAGCTTGTTGCCCTCCGGGCCGGTGCGGCCGGAGTCGGTGCCGAACGCGTACCAGCGGTGGGCCCAGATGGCGTCCTCGCCCTGGGCGCCGCCGCCGGCGGACTCGTCCTCACCGGCGTGCACGACCTGGAAGTGGTCGATGTAGCCGTCGGCCTCGTTGAAGTTGCCGTCGCCGTCGAAGTCGTAGCGGTCCCACTGGTCGTACTCGGCCAGCCGGGCCTTGAGCTCGGCGGTGGTGGCGCCCTTCTCGGTCTCCGCCTCGAACCAGGCGTTCAGACCGTCCTGCACCGCGTTCCAGGCGCAGGGGTCGCACAGGTTCGAGCCGTAACGGGCCTCGTTGTAGGGCACCTTGACCCAGTCGGAGACCTCGCCGTCGACCGAGTAACGACCGGAGGACTGCTTCTCGTAGTACGTCTTGAGGGACTCGCCCTCGCCGAAGTACAGGTCCTCGAAGTGCTTCTGGTTGTAGTCGGCCTTCCAGTCGGTCGAGTTGTCCTTCGACCGGTCCGGCTCGGCGATCTCGTTGTGCAGCGGACCGGGGGTGCCGCCGTACGTGGGGTGGATCTGGTCACCGAACTCGACCAGGATGGTGAAGACCTTGTCGGTCTTCTCCCGGCCCAGCTCGACGTACTTGCTCTTGCCGTGCCGCTCCTGGAGCTTGACGACCTTGGAGCCGCCCTTCTCCTTGACCTCGGCCTTGCCGGCCAGGACCTTCTGGAGGGCCTGCTCCTTCTTGGCCTCCTGGCTCTTGGTCAGGGGACCGTCGAAGTCATGCTGGCGGTGCTCGCCCTTGGTCGGAGCGTCCGCCTTCGCGTTGGTGACCGCGCCCGTGTCGGGCTGGGCCACCGCGAACGTCGAGAGGCCGGCGCTCGCCGTCGCCAGGGCGACAGCAGTGGCGGCCGCTCGAAGCGCCCATCTGGATGCCACTTGAATTCCTCCCCCGCGTCCCGCGCGCACTGAGAGAGATGTCCTGAGTACGGAGGTACTGAGTCCTGCTGTTCTGGGCAGGCAGGAGTCGCGCGCGGTGATACGCGTGTGTCAAGTGGGAACATTTGACCGGATGTTCGAGGGAAAAACCAGACCTTGACTTGTCGTGAGCACTTCGTGTAAGCGGTCGCTCGGTCGGATGCGCGGGAGAGCTCCGCGTGCGAGGTCCGTGCCCGCGTGCGCCCCCCGGTGCACCCGCCCGTCGAGGTGTGCCGCGCTTGACCGGCAGGTGGCTCGGGCATGTGCCGGGGAGACTGTGCCACGCAGGCTGCCCCTGTCCCCCACGGCCCGAGGACACGATTGCCATGGTTCGTCCGCCCGTGATTCCCCCCGCGACTCCCTCCCTCGCGCAGCTGGCCCGCGGAACCGGCGCGGCGGTGCTGTGCACGACGGCGCTCCTGGCGCTCACCGGGGCGAGTTCGGTACCGCTGGTCGCCCTGGTCGTGGTGGTCTCGCTCGGGCTCGGAATGCTCGCGGCCCTGGGCTCCGGAACCGGCGGCCAGGGCGACGGGGGTCGGGTTCCGGCCACCCGCGACGCGGCGGACGCGGCGCCGCGCCGGGAGCCGGCGCGGCGCTGACCGGCAGCCCGGAGCGGTCAGCCGCCGCCGGTGCCGACCACCACGGTCTTGGCCGCCTTGTCGTGCAGGCCCTGCTTGAAGGGCTTGTCGAAGAAGCTCCAGCCGCCCGCGACGGCGAGCCACAGGCAGGCGCAGCAGAACGCGAACGGCACCCAGAGCACCGCCGCGCGCAGCAGCGAGGTCGCCATCGACGGGGTGCCGCCGTTGTCGAGGTTGGCGACGCGCATCTTGAAGAGCCTCTTGCCGAGGGTCTGGCCGTTGCGCGCGGTCATCAGCGTGTCGTAGCCGACGTACAGGACGGCGACGATGATGTCGCGGATCCAGAACTTCGCGGCGTCCACCCGGTCCGCGCTGAGTTCGTACTCGTCGACGTCGAACGCCCAGGCGAGCAGGCCCACCACGATGCCGACCAGCACCAGGTCGACCAGCCGGGCCAGCACGCGGCGCAGGCTGTCGGCGAGCGGGGGCATCCCGGCGAGGGGGTCCGGTGCGGTGCCGCCGTCGTAGGGACCGCCGGGGCCGTACGCGCCGGTGGGGCCGTACCGGCCGTGCGGGCCGCCGGGGGAGGCGGAGCCGCCGGGGTCGTACGGGCCGCCGGGATCCGCGTTGCCGTGCTGGTGGGTGCCGCCGCCCCGGCCGCCGTCGGGGGCGTCGTACGGGCCGCCGCCGCCCGGCGGTCCGCCGGCGGAGTCCGCGCCGCCGCCCGCGCCGCCGCCG
>NZ_LWCC02000005.1:2956850-2977729 GCF_001642695.1 Streptomyces chilikensis | reverse complement strand
GGGATTCGAATCGGGGTTACCCACACATACCAGAACGGCGCACCCGGCACCGCCCGTCCGGCCGTACGGGCCCCGAACGGGTTGATCTCCGCTGCGGGTTCACCCGGATCGGTGGTCCCTTGGGAGGTGAAGGAGGCGCGGCGCGGGCGCGGGGGAAAGTGTCCGCGAGTCGCGTAATGCCCGGGGCGCACGGCCCTCTCCTTCCACAGGGACGCACCGTCGTCGGGAGAGGAGCCCATCATGCGCACCGTGGTGGAACGAGAGCTGACCATGAAGATGATCATGTCGTGGGACCGGTACGCGCCGGTCGTCGCCCGGCTGCGGTACGCCACCGACGACCCGTTCGCCGTGCACGTCGCCTTCCACTCCGGCGCCGAGCGGCCGGTGCACTGGTCGTTCGCCCGCGACCTGCTGCTGGAGGGCCGGTTCCGGCCGTGCGGGCAGGGTGACGTCCGGGTGTGGCCGGGGCGCGGCGTGGAGGGGGGCGCCCCGGTGGTGCTGCTGGCGCTCTCCTCGCCGTGCGGCGACGCGCTGCTGGAGACCCCGGCGGAGGAGGTGTCCGGCTGGCTGGCGCACACCCTGCGGGCGGTGCCCCGGGGGCGGGAGGGCGAGCTGCTCGACCTGGACGGCCCGCTGGCCGAGCTGCTCGCCCTGGAGTGAGCCCGGGGCACGTTCAGAACAGCTTCCCGGGGTTGAGCAGCCCGTGCGGGTCGAAGGCGTCCTTGACGGCCCGCTGGAGTTCCATGCCGACCGGGCCCGCCTCGCGGGCCAGCCACTCCTTCTTGAGCACGCCGACGCCGTGCTCACCGGTGATGGTCCCGCCGAGCTCCAGCCCCAGCGCCATGATCTCGTCGAACGACTCCCGGGCGCGCCGCGACTCCTCGGGGTCGGCGGCGTCGAAGCAGACGGTGGGGTGCGTGTTGCCGTCGCCCGCGTGGGCGCAGACGCCGATGGTGAGCCGGAACTTGGAGGCGATGCGCTCGACGCCCTCCAGCATCTCGGCGAGCCGGGAGCGGGGCACGCACACGTCGTCGATCATCGTGGTGCCCTTCACCGCCTCCAGCGCGATCAGGCTCGACCGCCGTGCCTGCAGCAGCAGTTCGGACTCGGCCGGGGTCTCGGCGGGCACCACCCGGGTGGCGCCGGCGGTCTCGCACAGGGCGCCCACGGCGGCCAGGTCGGCGGACGGGTCGCCGGTGTCGAAGGCGGCGAGCAGCAGCGCCCCGGTCTCCTCCGGGAGCCCCATCCTGGTCAGGTCGTTGACCGCCTTGAGCGTGGTGCGGTCCATCAGCTCCAGCAGCGAGGGGACGTGTCCGCCCTCCATGATCCGGCAGACGGCGTCGCAGGCGGCCGCCGCGGAGGCGAACTCGGCGGCCAGCACCAGCTGCCGCGGCGGCTTGGGCCTGAGCGCCAGGACCGCCCGGACGACCACGCCCAGCGTCCCCTCGGAGCCGACGAAGAGACGGGTCAGGTCGTAGCCGGCGACGCCCTTGGCGGTGCGGCGTCCGGTGGTCAGCAGGCGGCCGTCGGCGAGCACGACCTCGAGCCCGAGGACGTACTCCGCGGTCACCCCGTACTTGACGCAGCACAGGCCGCCGGAGGCGGTGCCGATGTTGCCGCCGATGGTGCACATCTCCCAGCTGGAGGGATCCGGCGGGTAGCACAGGCCCTGCTCCCCGACCGCGCGGGAGAGGTCGGCGTTGATCACGCCGGGCTCGACGACCGCGTACCGGTCGACCGCGTTGATCTCCAGGATGCGGTCCATCCTGATCAGGGAGAGCACGATGCACCCGTCGGTGGCGTTGGCCGCTCCGGAGAGTCCGGACCGGGCGCCCTGCGGCACCACCGGGACGCGCAGTTCGGTGGCGGTGCGCATCACGTGCTGGACCTGTCCGGTGGTGCGCGGCAGGACCACGACGGCGGGGGTGCCGGCCGGGCAGAAGCTCGCCATGTCGTTGGCGTAGGAGGCGGTGACGTCGGGGTCGGTCAGGACGGCGTCCTCGGGGAGGCCGTCCAGGAGTCGGGTGATCAGGTCACGGCTCATGGGGCCAGGGTGGCAGCGGGCGCACGGCGGGGGAACCCTCGCGCGGCCGACGCGCGGACGGAGGCGGCCGAGACGCGCCCGGGCCCCGGCCGGCGCCCGGGCGGGGCCGTGGCCGACGCCCGGCGGCGGACGGGGGCGGGCCGTTCGGCGCCCGGTCCCGATGCCCGCTCCGGCGCCGTACCCGGCCGCGGCCGCCCCGTGGCCGCATCAGGCCGGGCATCCGGCGGACCCGTCGGCCGCCGCGGCCGGGCAGCGGCAGCCCGCCCCGGCGCCCGTTCCGGCTCCTGCTCCCGCTCCGGTGCCCGCCCCGGCCCCGGCCCCGTGGAAGCCGGTGACGGAGGACCCGTTCACCGCGGCCGCCCGGCGTCAGGCGTCGGCCCGTCCGGCGGCGCTGGGCCGGCGGATCGCGGCGCGGCTGATCGACGCCCTGCTGGTCGGGGCGGTCACCTCGGTGGCGGCGGTTCCGCTGGGCATGCGGGCGTGGGAACACGTCGAGGAGAAGATGGAGGCCGCCCGGCTCTCCGGGGAGAAGGTCACCGTCTGGCTGGTGGACGGCACCACCGGGGTCCACCTGGCCGTCGTGCTCGGCGTGCTGCTGATCGCGGGCGTGCTGCTGGAGGTGCTGCCGACGTCGCGGACCGGACGGACGCCGGGCAAGAAGGCGCTCGGCCTCCAGGTCCGCGACATCGAGGGCCACGAACCGCCGTCGTTCGGCGGCTCGCTGCTGCGGTGGGCGGTGGGGACGCTGCCGACGCTGCTGGTGATCGGGGTGATCGGCCACCTCTGGGCGCTGGTCGACCGCCCCTGGCGGCAGGCGTGGCACGACAAGGCGGCGCACACCTTCGTCGCCGGGGACTGACGCCGAAGGGGCGCCCCGCCGTCCTGGCGGAGCGCCCCTCCGGTTCGGCGCCGTCGGCGTCAGAGGTTGCCGCGGCGGGCCTGCTCGCGCTCGATGGCCTCGAAGAGCGCCTTGAAGTTGCCCTTGCCGAAGCCCATGGAGCCGTGCCGCTCGATCATCTCGAAGAAGACCGTCGGCCTGTCCTGGACCGGCTTGGTGAAGATCTGCAGCAGGTAGCCGTCCTCGTCGCGGTCCACCAGGATCTTCAGCTCGCGCAGGGTCTCCACCGGGACCCGGGTCTCCCCGGCCCACTCGCCGAGGGTGTCGTAGTACGAGTCCGGGGTGTCGAGGAACTCGACGCCCGCCGCCCGCATCGTCCGCACGGTGCGGACGATGTCGTTGGTGTTGAGCGCGATGTGCTGCACGCCCGGGCCGCCGTAGAACTCGAGGTACTCGTCGATCTGCGACTTCTTCTTCGCGATCGCCGGCTCGTTGATCGGGAACTTGACCTTCAGCGTGCCGTCCGCGACCACCTTGGACATCAGCGCGGAGTACTCGGTGGCGATGTCGTCGCCGATGAACTCCTTCATGTTGGTGAAGCCCATGACCCGGCGGTAGAACTCGGTCCACTCGTCCATCCGGCCGAGCTCCACGTTGCCCACGCAGTGGTCGATCGCCTGGAAGGTGCGCTCCGCCGGCGGCTCCACCATCGGCGCGGCGGCCTGGTAGCCCGGCAGGTACGGCCCGTCGTACCCGCTGCGCTCGACCAGCGTGTGCCGGGTCTCGCCGTAGGTGGCGATGGCGGCGATCACGACGGTGCCGTGCTCGTCCTTCGTCTCGTACGGCTCCGCGACCGAACGGGCGCCGTGCTCGATGGCGTAGGCGTAGGCGGCGCGGGCGTCCGGGACCTCCAGGGCGAGGTCGATGACGCCGTCGCCGTGCTCGGCGACGTGACCGGCGAGGAAGCGGCCCCAGTCGGTGGACGGCTTGATCACCGAGGTGAACACGAACCGCGCGGAGCCGTTCTCCAGGACGTAGCTGGCGGTCTCGCGGGATCCGTTCTCCGGCCCGGCGTAGGCCACCAGGCGCATGCCGAAGGCGGTGGAGTAGTAGTGGGCGGCTTGCTTGGCGTTGCCCACGGCGAAGACGACCGCGTCCATTCCCTTGACCGGGAAGGGGTCGGCCTGCCGGGCGGTGTCAGGAACGTTGTGTGTGGTCTGCGTCATGTGGGCAGGGTCACCCCGAACCGCAAGGTGCGCAATCCATGGCTTTTTCGCTGCGCAGGTTGCACAGTCGTGGAGCCGCCACGGCGGCGGATCTGTACAGGATGACCATCGCTGGGGGCGGCCCATGGGGATCGACAGTCTGGACGGGCGCATCATCGCGCTGCTGGCGAGGGAGCCGAGGCTGGGGGTGCTGGAGATGTCCCGCCGGCTCGGCGTGGCCCGCGGCACGGTGCAGGCGCGGCTGGACCGGCTCCAGGCGCGGGGCGTGATCCGCGGGTTCGGCCCCGACGTGGACCCCGCGGCGCTGGGCTATCCGGTGACCGCGTTCGCCACGCTGCAGATCCGGCAGGGCAGCGGGGCGGCGGTGCGGGCGCACCTGGCCTCCGTCCCGGAGGTCCTGGAGCTCCACACCACCACGGGGAGCGGGGACATGCTGTGCCGGCTGGTCGCCCGCTCCAACGCGGACCTGCAGCGGGTGATCGACCTCGTCGTCGGCTTCGACGGCATCGTCCGCGCGTCGACGGCCATCGTGATGGAGAACGCGGTCCCGCTCCGCGTCATACCGCTGGTGGAGCAGGCGGCGCGGCTCCCGGGCCGGGAGGCCGGGGCGGTGACCGGAGCCACGGCGTAGGGCCGGTCCGGTCCCACGGCCGACCGCGCCGTCCGCGGCGCGGTCAGCAGGAGGGGACGTCGCCCTTGCCGGTGCGCAGGGCCTCCAGGGAGGTGACCGCGCCCCTGAGGGAGGTGACCGGGATCAGGCGGAGGCCCTCGGGAAGCTCGGAGAGGGCGTCGCGGCACTCGGCGCGGGGGACCAGGAACACCGTCGCCCCGTCCCTCGCCGCGGCGCGCGTCTTCAACGCGACGCCCCCCACCGTCCCCACCGCACCCTCGGGCGAGATCGTGCCCGTCCCGGCGACCACCGCGTCCCCCGCCAGGTCCGTGCCCAGCTTCTCGACGATCCCCAGCGAGAACAGCAGCCCCGCGCTCGGCCCGCCCACGTCCGCCAGCCGCAGCGTGACCTTCACCTCCTCCGGGTCGCGCCCCAGGTATCCGAGCGCCGCCTCGGTCGCGTCGTCCTGCGACTGCCGCATCTGCTCGGCGTTGTACCGCTCGATCTCGTCGACGTCGTCCCCGCTCGGGTAGACCGAGTCCGTCGGCATGACCGCCTCGTCGGTCCGGAACCACCCGTCGACCACGTCGGCGAGGCGGACGTCGGCGTCCGGACCGGTCGCCTCGATCGTGGTCATCCGCAGCTGCCCGTCGACCGGCGCCGTGCGGGCGCCCTCGACGGAGATCACCGGCTTGCCGTCCCGCTCGCCGAGGACGTCCGCGGTCATTCCGGGCCGCGCCACCGTGAACGGCAGCGGGGCGAGCGCGGCGACCGCGACCAGTGCGACGACGGGCAGGGCGCAGAGGGCGGCGGCCCGGGGGCGTGAGAGACGAGAGAGCACGGGGTCAATCTAACGGCCCCGTCCGCCCGCCCGCCCGGTGCGGCCGCCTCCCCCGGACGGGCCCCCGCCGGATGCGGGCGCCACGCGGGCGCGGTCGACTCGGGCCATGAGCAGCGAAGCCCCGCCCCCGCCGCCCCCGGACGACGACGACCCGTTCCGCAAGCGCCCGCCGACCGGCGGCGGCGCGGGCGGCGGCGCGGACTCCGCCGGCGGACCGCCGGGCGGCGGCGGCCCGTACGACGCCCCCGGGCGGGGCCGTGGCCGACGCCCGGCGGCGGACGGGGGCGGGCCGTTCGGCGGCGCCACCGGGCCGGGCGGGAGGGCGGTCCGGGCCGCCGCGGTGCCGGTCCGGGCGCGCCTGCCCGGATTCTGGACGGCATCTTCCGCTCAGCGGACCGGTTTCGCTACTCTCGCGCCCACCAACACGGCCCGTGGCAGCGTCGCCCCGGCGCGTGATCCTCACGAATTCCGCCTGCCGGCGCCGGCCGCCGAGCTCACCAACGAAGGAGTGGGCGTCGTGACCGCGGAGACCTCCCAGACCCTGGACCGGGGACTGCGTGTCCTCAAGCTCCTCGCCGACACCGATCACGGCCTGACCGTCACCGAGCTGTCGCAGCGGCTCGGGGTCAACCGGACGGTGGTGTACCGCCTGCTCGCCACGCTGGAGCAGCACTCGCTGATACGCCGCGACCTCGGCGGGCGGGCGCGGGTGGGGCTGGGCGTGCTGCGCCTGGGCCGCCAGGTCCACCCGCTGGTCCGCGAGGCGGCCCTGCCGGCGCTGCGTTCCCTGGCCGAGGACATCGGGGCGACCGCCCACCTCACCCTGGTCGACGGCGCCGAGGCGCTGACGGTCGCGGTGGCGGAGCCCACCTGGACGGACTTCCACGTGGCCCACCGCCCGGGGCACCGGCACCGGCTGGAGCAGGGCGCGGCCGGGCGGGCCATCCTCGCCGCCCGGCGCGAGGCGGACCCCGGGTTCACGCTGGTCCGCGGGGAGGGCGACACCGGGACGTGCGCGGCGGCGGCGCCGCTGCTGGGCGTGACGGGGGTGGAGGGCAGCGTCGGCGTCGTGATGCTCTCCGACGCGGTGCCGGAGCGGGTGGGCCCCCGGGTCGTCGAAGCGGCCCGCGAGGTCGCCGAGGCCCTCGGCTGACCCCTCGCCCCCCGCCGGGCGGGGGCGGGACGAGGTCACCGCATGCGCGTGGCCCACTCCTGGACCTTGGCGATGCGCGCCTGGAGCTGGCCGGCGGTGGCCTCGGCGGCGGGCGGCCCGCCGCAGACGCGCCGCAGCTCGGTGTGGATGACCCCGTGCGGCTTCCCGCTCTGGTGGACGTACGCGCCGACGAGGTTGTTGAGCTGCCGCCGCATCTCCATCATCTCCTTGTGGCTGACCACCGGCCGCCGGTCCGCCGGCAGCTCCAGCAGGTCGGCCTCCTCCGACGGCTTCCTGCGGCTGTGCGCGATCTGCCGCTGCTGGCGCTTCTGGAGCAGCAGCTGGACCTGGTCCGGCTCCAGCAGCCCGGGGATGCCGAGGTAGTCCTGCTCCTCCTCGCTGCCCGGGTGGGCCTGCATCCCGAACTCGGCCCCGTCGTACAGCACGCGGTCGAACACCGCGTCGGACTCCAGCGCCTCGAAGGGCAGCATGTCCTGCTCGCCGGTGTCCTCGTCCTGCTCCTTGTTGGCCTCCGCCATCTCCTTCTCGGACTCGGCGTACGGGTCCTCCTCGCCGTGCTTCTTCGGCCGGTCGAGGGCGTGGTCGCGTTCCACCTCCATCTCGTTGGCGAAGGTGAGCAGGTCGGGCACGGTCGGCAGGAACACCGAGGCGGTCTCGCCGCGACGCCGCGAACGCACGAAACGGCCCACCGCCTGGGCGAAGAACAGCGGCGTGGAGATGGTGGTGGCGTACACGCCGACCGCCAGGCGCGGGACGTCGACGCCCTCGGACACCATGCGGACGGCGACCATCCACCGTTCCTGGCTCTGGCTGAACTCGTCGATCCGCCTGGACGCGCCGGTGTCGTCGGAGAGGACGAGGGTGGCCTTCTCGCCGGTGATGTCGCGGATCAGCTTGGCGTAGGCGCGGGCCGACTCCTGGTCGGTGGCGATCACCAGGGCGCCGGCGTCGGGAATGGCCTTGCGGACCTCGGTGAGCCGCTGGTCGGCGGCGCGCAGCACCGCGGGCATCCACTCGCCCTTGGGGTCCAGCGCGGTCCGCCACGCCTGGCTGACCGCGTCCTTGGTCATCGGCTCGCCGAGCCGCGCGGCGATCTCGTCGCCCGCCTTGGTGCGCCAGCGCATGTTGCCGCTGTACGACAGGAAGATCACCGGACGGACGACGCCGTCGCCGAGGGCGGAGCCGTAGCCGTAGGTGTAGTCGGCGGAGGAGCGGCGGATCCCGTCCTGGCCCTCCTCGTAGGTGACGAACGGGATCGGGTTGGTGTCCGAGCGGAACGGCGTACCGGTCAGCGCGAGCCGCCGGGTGGCCGGCTCGAACGCCTCCAGGCAGGCCTCGCCCCAGGACTTGGAGTCGCCGGCGTGGTGGATCTCGTCCAGGATCACCAGGGTCTTGCGCTGCTCGACGCGGTTGCGGTGCAGCATGGGGCGCACGCCGACACCGGCGTAGGTGACGGCGACGCCGTCGTACTCGCGGCCCAGCGGGCCCGCGCTGTACTCGGGGTCGAGCTTGATGCCTATCCGTGCGGCGGCCTCCGCCCACTGCTTCTTCAGGTGCTCGGTGGGCGCCACCACGGTGACCTGCTGGACCACGTGGTGGTGCAGCAGCCAGGACGCCAGGGTGAGGGCGAAGGTCGTCTTGCCGGCGCCGGGGGTGGCCACCGCGAGGAAGTCGCGGGGCTGCTCCTCGATGTACTTCTGCAGAGCCCCCTGCTGCCAGGCGCGCAGCTTGCCGGCGGTGCCCCAGGGGGCTCGGCCGGGGAAGGCGGGCGACAGGTGCGTGGAGGGGGCGGGGACGCTGTATCCGGCGGAAGTAGTCACGGTCTCCGGTTCGCAGGATCGGTTGCGCGAGGACGACCGAGCAACCTTATCGGTGGCCCGGCCGCCGCCCCGCCGCTACCACACCGCGCCCGCCCCCGATGGGACCGACCTCACACCGCGCCCTGCAGCTCGCGCAGCCGCGAGGCGATCACGTCGACGTCGCCGGTCACGCCGGAGGCCACCTCGACGACCAGCGCGTACGCGGCGTCCTGGTCGACGTGGAACATCGGCACGCCGTTGAGGTGCAGGAACACGGCGGTGGCCATCCACGCCTGGCGCTTGTTGCCGTCGACCAGGGGGTGGTTGCGCGCCAGTCCGTGCAGCAGCGCGGCGGCCTTCTCCCAGAGCTCCGGGTACGCCTCCGTCCCGAACATCCGCGACCGGGGCCGCTGCACGGCGGAGGCGAGCAGGTTGCCGTCCCGGACGGCGATCTCCTGGCCTCCGCAGCCGAGCGCGGCGAGCGCCAGGACGTCCTCGGTGGTGAGGTGCCTCATCGTCACTCCCCCAGCCTGCGCAGCAGCTCCGCGTGGGCCTCGGCGTACGCCGCCCCCGCCTGCCGGACCTGCCGCTGGTCGCCGGCCCGCACAACCTGCCGCCGATCACCAGCCCCCGGGACGCCGCGCGGATGCCCGCGATGGCCGCTTTCTCGGCCCTGGCACACGCCCGGGACCCGGACATCGACGCCATACTGGACGCACTCGTCCGAGGCCTGCAGTCCCATGACGAGGCCGAGGCCGTCTTCTTCAACGACTTCTTGGACGTCACCCTGGGGAACACTCCCGCAGGAGACAAGTGGAGGGAACTCATGGGCTTCGTCACCTACTTCCCCGGCCGCGGCACCGTCCGTGAGACGGCCTACCTGGAAGGCCGGGCGGAAGGACAGGCCGAGGGGCAGGCGGAAGGACAGGCCCGGATGATCCTGCGGCTGCTCGATCAGCGGATGCTGCAGATCCGGCCCGAGACACGGGAACGGATCGTCTCCTGCACCGACCTCGACACCCTCACCCGCTGGTTCGACCGGGCCGTCACCGCCTCCTCGGAGGACGACCTCTTCACCGGGGACGGGAGCGAGGCCGAGGGCGGGCCGCAGGGCTCGGACCGCTGATCACGCCCTGGCCCGGCGGCCTGAACCCGGCGCCCTGATCCCGGCGCCCTGAACCCGGCGCCCGGGCCAGGGCCGCCGGGAGGCGGACCGCCCGGAGTCCGGCCGCCTGCCCTCAGGCCCGCAGGCGGCGGGTGACCTGGATGCCGCCGAGGGCGAGGAGGGCGGCGATGGCGAAGACGGCGGCGAAGGCGGCCGGGTGGGAACCGCCGGACGCGGCGGCGGCGTGGGCGACCGTGCCGCCGCCGAGGGTGGCGAAGGCGGCGCCCGCCACGGCGAGGAGGAGGGCGTTGGCCAGGCCGTCCGAGATCTGCAGCGCGGCCGAGTTGGCGCCGGCCTCGTGCGGCGGGGACAGCTTCAGCAGCAGGACGCTGGTGGAGGCGATGACCAGGCCCATGCCGAAGCAGCCGAACGCCCACACCACGGCCACCGTCCACACCGGCACGGTCTCGACCAGCACCGCGGGGACGCCCGCGATGGCGAGGACCACCAGCGTCATGCCGAAGGTGACCAGCCGCTCCCGGTGCCGCTCGAAGCGGGGACGGGACTGCACCCAGGATCCGGCGGCCCAGGTGAGGCCGCCCGCCGCCAAGGAGTACCCGGCCCAGGTGGGCGAAAGGCCCCGCTCGGTGACCAGCATCAGCGGGATGAACGATTCGGCCCCGATGAACGCGCCGGAGGCCACACCGCGCAGCAGCACCACGGAGGGCAGGCCGCGCGCCGAGCGCCAGGTGCCCGGCGGGAGCAGGCCGAGGACCGCCGGGACCAGCAGGGCGAGGCCCAGGGCGGCGGGGACGACCGAGAGCCAGCGCAGGTCCTGCGCGGCGTACTGGAAGAGGCCCGCGCCGAGCGAGACGGCCAGGGCGAGGCGGATGCGGCGCGGGTCGGCGGCCCGGGAGGCGCCCTCCTCGGTCGGGCCCGAGGCGCGCCGGCGGATCTCCGGCAGCGCCAGGGCCAGCGGGAGGAGCACGATCACCGGGATGCCGAGGAACACCCAGCGCCAGCCGAGCTGTTCGGTGACGGTGCCGGAGACCAGCGGCCCGACCACCGAGGGCACCACCCAACTCGCCGCGAACGCGGCCATGATGGAGGGCCGCAGCCGCTCCGGGTAGGCCCGGCCGATCACCACGTAGAGCGCGACGATCACCAGTCCGCCGCCGAGACCCTGCACCGCCCGGCCGAGCACGAACACCCACATCGTCCCGGCCAGCCCGGACACCACGAGGCCCGCGCCGAAGGAGAGGATGCCGAGGGTCACCGGGCCGAGCGGGCCCCGGCGGTCGGCCCACTGCCCCGCCACCACCATGCCGAAGAGGCTGGTGGTGAAGAACGCGGAGAACGCGAAGGCGTAGGACGCCACGCCGTTCAGCTCGCGGGCGGCGACCGGCATCGCGGTGCCGACGGCGGTGGCCTCGAAGGCGATCAGCAGGACGACGGAGACGATGCCGATGCTGAGCGCGCGGTGGGAGCGGCCGAGGACCGACTCCTCGGGGCGGGTGTCGAGCGGGTCCGGGGCGACGTCGGCGTCGCGCGAGGAGTCGAGGGGGCGGCTGGTCATGCCGCAAGCGTAAGGGGCGAGTCCGACGGTGGCTCCTGTCCTCCTCCGGCTTCCCGTCCTCCCCGTTCGTGTACGGAACATGGCAGTCGTGTTGCGGCCGCGCCCGATCCCTTGAGGCCCGTCGCCCGGGGCCCGTAGCGTCATGGACGTCGCCACCAGGACCGCGTGCCCGAGTGGCTCAGGGACTGGACTGCAAATCCAGGCACGCGGGTTCGAATCCCGCCGCGGTCTCCACCGCGCCGCGCCCCGCCGGACCTGAATCCGGCGGGGCGCGGCGTCGTTCACGCCACCGGTCCACCGGGTCACCGGGTCACCGGGCCCTGCCACGCCGCCCCGTCAGGAGAACCGGGGGCGGCGGCTTCCGGGGAAGCGGGCCGGATCGTGCCCGCCTCCGGGCCACCAGCTGTCCGGACACCGCGCGTTGCCGTCACCGTCCACCAGGACGCCCACCACGTGCGCCTCCCGCAGGAGACCCGACCCGCACCACCGGCAGACTCCCGCGAACACCCGGCAGGGCAACGGCCGGTCGTGAGGCTTACGCTTCGCCACCCGGCGAGTGTGCCCGGCCCCGAACCCGGCGGGCAAGCGCGTTCTCCTCCGCCCGCCCGCCCGCCCGCCCGCCCGGCGGGCGCGGCCGTCACTGCCCGGTGACGACCGCGGCCTGGGGGCGGATGGGGAGGCGGTTGACGAGGCGGCCCGTGGCGGCGCGCACGGCCGAGGCGATGGCGGCGGGGGCGGTGACCACGGGGACCGTCGAGACGGACTTGGCGCCGAACGGGGCCACCACGTCACGCTCCTCGACCAGCCGGACCACCCGCACGTCCGGCGCGTCCAGCGCCGTCGGCAGCGCGTACCCCGCGAGGTCCGGGTGACGGACCACGCCCCGCTGCGTGCGGAGGTTCTCCGTGAGGGCGATGCCCACCCCCTGGGTGAGGCCCGACTCGATGCGCGCCCGCAGCTGCGCCGGGTTCAGCACCCGCCCCACGTCCTGCGCGACCGCCAGCTCGACCACCCGCACCGCGCCGATCTCCACGTCCACGTCGACCACCGCCCGCACCGCGCAGAACGCGAGCCCGACGTAGGCGTCGCCCTGCCCGTCCGCGTCCAGCGGCTCGGTCGGGTGGGGGCGGCACTGGGCGGTGGCCCAGAGCTCCTTGCCGGCCAGCGCCTCGACCACCGTGGTCGACAGCACCCCGTCGTACGAGGTGATCTTCCCCTCGGCGATCTGCAGCAGTTCGGTGGACATGCCGAACTTGTGGGCCAGCGGCTGCAGCAGCTGGGTGCGGACCATCTTCGCGGCCCGCTCCACCGCGCCCGCCGAGACCCAGGTGTGCCGGCCGCGGCTGCCCGCGCCGGCGGGCGGCTGGTCGGTGTCCACGGGGGCGACGACCACGTCCTCGACGCCCAGGACCTCCTGCACGATCTGCCGGGCGAGCGTGGCGAATCCCTGACCGGACTCGACCGCCGCGCACAGCACCGTGCCGACGCCGTCCTTCACCTTCACCGTCGCGGTGGCGACCTCGTCGGAGCCCTCCGCGCCCAGCAGGTGCACCATGCCGATGCCGTAGCCGACGCCGCGCCGCACCGCCGACGGGTCGCCGGGCCCCTCCGGGCCGCCGGGCAGCAGCCACTCCTCGACCGGGGTGTCCTTGGGCAGCTCCGGCATCGGCGCCTCGCGCACCGCGGCCAGCAGTTCGGCGACCGGGGCCGGGCAGGTGACGGACTGTCCGGTGGGCAGCACGTCGCCGGTGGCCAGCACGTTGCGGGCCCGCAGCTCGGCCGGGTCGAGGTCCAGCTTCCGGGCCAGCTTGTCCATCTGCGCCTCGTACGCGGCGCACACCTGCAGGGCGCCCTCGCCGCGCACGTACCCGGACGGCGGGTTGTTGGTGCGCACCGCCCAGCCCTCGACGAACGCGTGGGGCACCACGTACGGGCCGCAGGCGAAGGAGACCGCGGCGGCCAGCGCCTCCGCGGAGGAGTCCGCGTAGGCGCCGCCGTCCAGCAGGATCTGCGCCTCCACCTTCACCAGCCGCCCCTGCGCGTCGGCGTGGTGCCGGTAGCGCAGCAGCGTCGGGTGGCGGTGGGTGTGGCCCATGAAGGAGTCCTCGCGGCTCACCGCCAGCTTCACCGGGCAGCCGGTGCGCAGCGCCAGCAGTCCCAGCGGCAGCAGGAAGGCGGGGTCCTCGCGGTCGGCGTCCGCGCCGGGCACGCCGGTGACGACGACCCGGACCCGCTCCGGCTCCAGCCCGTAGCAGGCGGCGGCCGCGTCGCGGTGGGCGTGCGGGTCGGTGGAGCCGACGTAGAACTCGACGCCGCCGTCCGGCCGGGGCACGGCCAGCCCGGCCTCCGCGCCGACCGGGGCCGGGTCCTGGCGTCCGATCCGGTAGGTGCCCTCGACCACGATCTCGCCGGCCGCCTCCGGGTCGCCGTGGCGCAGCGGGATGTGCCGGATCAGGTTGCCGTCGGGGTGCAGCGGCTCGGCCTCGAAGGCGGACTCGGGGTCGGTGACCGGGTCGAGGACCTCGTACTCGACGATCACCGCGGCGGCGGCCATCCGCGCGGTGTCGGGGTGGTCGGCGGCGACCGCGGCGATCGGCTCGCCGTGGTGGCGCACGACCTCGGAGGCGAACACCGGCCGGTCGGCCCTGCCCCGCCCGTACAGCGCCTCGCCGGGCACGTCCTCGGCGGTGATCACGGCGTGCACGCCGGGCATCTCGCGGGCGTGCGTGGTGTCCACGGAGAGGATCCGCGCGCGCGGGTGCGGCGAGCGGAGCACGGCGGCCCACAGCAGGCCCTCGGCCCACAGGTCGGCGGCGTAGGCGAAGGTGCCGGCGATCTTGGCGTCGACGTCGTCGCGCGGGACGGACGCGCCGATGCCGTGGAGGGGACCGGTCCCGTCGGCGGCGGTGACGGTGTCGATGCTCACGCGTGGCCTCCGTCCTCGGCGTCGTCGGCGTATTCGGTGTCCGGGGCGTCCCCGGCGTCACGAGGGGGCGGCCCGTCGTCCTGTTCGGCCTCCGCCTGGCGGGCGCGGCGCTCGGCCACGACCTCGGCCACGGCGTCCAGCACGCCGCCGTAGCCGGAACAGCGGCACAGGTTGCCGCTGAGCGCGGTGCGGGCGTCCAGGCGGCTCGGCGCGGGGTTGCGCTCCAGCAGGTCGTGCACGGTCATCGCCATGCCGGGGATGCAGAAACCGCACTGCACCGCGCCGCAGCGGGCCAGCGCGCGCTGCACGTCGGAGGGCTGTCCGGTCCCGTCCGGCAGGCCCTCGACCGTGCGCACCTCGCTGCCGGCCGTGGTCACGGCGGGCACCAGGCAGGAGGCGACCAGCCGGCCGTCCACCTGCACGTTGCAGGCGCCGCACTCGCCCTGCGAGCAGCCGTCCTTGGCGCCGGCCAGGCCGAGCCGCTCGCGCAGCACGTACAGCAGCGACTCGCCGAGCCACGCGTCGGCGACGGGGCGGTCCACGCCGTTGACCCGGAGCACGTACGAGGCGAGGGGGCGGTCGTCCTGGAGGGGCGCGTGGAGCGACGGCTCCTCACCGGCGTCCTCCCCGGACTCCCCGGGCTCCCCGGGCTGCCCGGTCTCCTCGAACCCGGGCCCGCCGGGCTCCTCGGCGTCCCCCGGCCCTCCGGCCCCCTCGGCCGGCCCTGCCGGTTCGGGCGCCGGGACCGCCGCGGGCGCCCCGGCCGCGGTGTCCGCGGCCTCGTGCGGGGCGTCGCCGGGGACGTCATGCCCGCCCTCGGGCGACGGCGCCTCCGCCGCCGGGACCGCGTCCACGGTGTCCCCGCCGCCGGCCTCCGGCCGCGGTTCCACCGGGTCGGCGGGCCCGTGCTGCTGCGGGACCCAGGCCTGGGCGTGGTCGGACTCCCAGGCGCCGGTGGTGTGGCCGGTGTGGGCGGAGTCCCACTGGGCGGTGTCGTACGGGCTCTCCCCCTGGCCCCACTGGGAGCCGGCGTCCGGGTAGCCCGCGGCGTCGGACCACTGGCCGGCGCCCTCCTGGCCGGGCGGGCCGGCCGGGGGCGCGGCGGGGGCGTCCGGCTGGTGCCAGGCGGCGGGCGTTGGGGGTGCCGCGGGGTCCGCGGTCTCCGCGGCGTGCGGGACCGCCGTTATGCGCGGCGGCACGAAGCCGTGGCCGGGCGCGGCGAGCAGGGCGTCGATGCCGCCCTCGGGCAGTTCCACGAAGGCGGTGGCGCCGTCGTCGTACTCCCCCTGGGGCAGCGGGTCCCAGCGGCTCGGGCCGCCCGGGGCCCCGTTCCCCTCGTGCCCCTCGTGCTGTTCGTCGGTCACGACAGAGCCCTCCCCAGTGCTCGTCGGGCCAGCGCGGCGACGGTGCGCCGCAGGTGCTGGACGGCGGGCGGCAGCTTCTGCACGGAGCCGTCCGCGGCGGGGGCCGGGTCGGGGATGCAGGCGGCTGCCACGTAGTCGCCGAAGGCGGTGACGGCGTCCGGGACCAGGGCCCGGCTGTTGTCCCAGTCGATCAGGCCGGCGATCCACTGCTCGGCCTCCAGCGGCCGCAGCGGCATCGGGGCGACCGCGCCGACCGCGCAGCGCACCGCGCGGCGGCCGGGGTCGAGGACCAGGGCGACCGAGGCGGTGGCCCTGCCGGGGCCGGTGCGGCCGGTCGCCTTCAGGAACACCTGCGGGGCGTGCAGCAGCGGGACCCGGACGTAGCCGATCAGTTCGCCGCCGCGCAGCATCTCCACGCCGGCGAGCAGGTGCGAGACGGGCACCTCGCGGCGGGCGCCGCCGGGACCGGCCACGATCACCGTGGCCTCCAGCGCGGCCAGCACCGGCAGGGAGTCGCCGGTGGGCGCCGCGGAGGCGATGTTGCCGCCGAGGGTGCCGGCGTTGCGGATCTGCGGCGGGCCCGCGGTGCGGGCGGCGGCCGCGAGACCGGGGATCAGCGCGGCGAAGTCGGGGCGGCCCATGCGGGCGTGGGTGAGGCCGGCGCCGAGCAGGGCGTGGCCGTCCTGGTACTGCCAGCCGCGGATCTCGGCGATCCGGCCGAGGCCGACGAGCGCGGAGGGACGGAGGCGACCGGAGTTGACGGCGGCCATCAGGTCGGTGCCGCCGGCGACCGGGACGGCGGTGGGCGTGGCGGCGAGCGCGTCCACGGCCTCGTCCAGTGACGCGGGCAGGGCCACCGCCTGCGGCGCGTGTGGCGCGTGCGGCACGTGCGGTGTGTGCGTGGTCAAACCGGCTTGCCCCTTCCCGCTTCCCCCGGCCTGGAACCGCCTTGTGCCTGTTCCACGGCGTCGTGACCGTACGGTACGTGCTGACAGGGCGGACGTGGCAACTCTGGCACATCATCATCGCCGCCTGTCGCTGCCCCCCGCCCCCGCGGGCCGCCGCTTCCGTCCCCCGGGACCGCCGGACCGCCCACGGGTGACGGACGCGGACGAAAGGGGCGCGGCCGCCCGCCCGGCCCGGGGTTCACGGGCCCGGCAGGGGGCGGCCCACCAGGCCGGGGCGTCGCTGCCAGGGGTGCGGTCCGGCCGGAGGGCGGTACTCGACGCCGAGGGCGCCGAGGCGGGGGAGGTGGGCGCGGAGGCGGGCGGGGAAGTCCTGGCGCCCGGTGGACCAGGCGACCTCGGCGAACGCCGCGAGGCGGGGGAAGAGCTGGTAGTCGGCGCGACGCGCGTCCTCCACGACCTCGGTCCAGAGGTTGGCCTGGACACCGAGCACCCGGTCGCGGTGCGCGTCCAGCTCCGCCGGCACCGGCTCGAAGCCGTGCACGTCCTCCACCGTGCGGACGAAGCCGAGCGGCACCGGCTCCCCGTCCCCCGCCGCCTGCCGGTGGTCGAGGTACACGTGCTGCTCGGGGCAGACGACGACCTCGTGGCCCGCCCTCGCCGCCGCGACGCCCCCCTCGTAGCCGCGCCAGGAGGACACCACCGTCCCCTCCGGCAGCGGCCGTCCTCCGTCGAGGACCTCGTCCCAGCCGACCATCCGCCGCCCCCGCCCGGCGAGCCACCGCGCGAAGTGGGCCGTGAACCAGGCCTGGAGCCCGTCCTCGTCGCCGGCGCCCAACTCCCGGATCCGCGCCTGCGCGGTCGCCGAGGCCCGCCACTCCTCCTTGGGGCACTCGTCCCCGCCCATGTGCACGAAGGGCGACGGGAAGATCTCCAGGACCTCCTCCAGCACCTCCTCGTAGAAGCGCACCACCCGCTCGGTGGGGGCGAGGACGTGCGGGCTGACGCCCCACGTGTCCCAGACGCCGAGCGCGGCGGTGTCGACCACGTCGGCGTTCCCCAGCTCGGGGTAGGCGGCGATCGCGGCCTGGGAGTGGCCGGGGATGTCGATCTCGGGCACGACGGTGACGTGCCGCGCCGCCGCGTAGGCGACGATCTCCCGCAGGTCGTCCTGCGTGTAGAAGCCTCCGTGCGGCCGCTCGTCCCACAGCGGCGAGGCCCGGTGGCCCAGCTTGGTGCGCGGACGCCACGCGCCCACCTCGGTGAGCCGCGGGTGGCGGCGGACCTCGATCCGCCAGCCCTGGTCGTCGGTGAGGTGGAGGTGGAGGACGTTCAGCTTGTGAGCGGCCATCAGGTCGACGACGCGCAGCACGCCGTCCTTGGGCATGAAGTGCCGCGCCACGTCGAGCAGCAGCCCGCGCCAGCGGAAGCGCGGGGCGTCCTCGATCCGCACCGCGGGCACGACGGCGGCCGCCGGCCGGACCGGCGCGCGGCGGAAGGCGTCGGGTCCGAGCAGCTGACGGAGCGTCTGCGCGCCCCAGAAGACGCCCGCCGGCCCGCCGCCGCGGATCTCCACCCCGGTGACCGGGTCCGCGCTCAGCCGGTGGGCCTCGGGCGCCAGGGCGTCGTCGAGCAGCAGACGCACGCCGCACGCCTGCGGCCCGCCCCCGGCGGGACCGGGCGCGAGCGGCAGCGCGTACACGGCGCCCAGGACGGAACGCAGCCAGTGGGCGACGCCCTCCGTGCCGGGCGCCGCCCACAAGGCGGTGCGTTCGTCGAGCGCGAAGCCACGCCCGCCGCGGAACTCCGCGGAGCGGGGCAGTGGCAGGAGACCGGGACCGTCGCCGGGGCGGGGCCCGGCGTCACCGCTGCTCACCTGGCGGGCCGGACTACTTGCCGCCCTTGCCGCCCTTGCCGCCCTGGTCGTCGCCGCCGGCGCCCATGGACTCGTAGATCTCCTTGCACATCGGGCACACCGGGTACTTCTTCGGGTCACGGCCCGGCACCCAGACCTTGCCGCAGAGCGCCACGACGGGCGTGCCGTCCAGCGCGCTCGCCATGATCTTGTCCTTCTGGACGTAGTGGGCGAAGCGCTCGTGGTCGCCGTCGCCGTGCGACGTCTTCGGGGTCGGTTCGACCAGCGTGCCGGTGCCGGTGCCGCGCTCGGGCTCGAGAGTGCTCATGGGTGCCAAGAGTACCGGGACGCCCGCCCGTGACGGCAGGGCCGGACGCCGCCGCCCGGCGTCAGTTCAGGGTCGGGTCGTCCGGATAGGTCGCGATCATCGCCAGTTCGCCGCGCTGGCGGCGCAGCACGTCCCGCCACAGCCGCCCGGGGGCGGGCGAGGAGACGTCGCCCGGCTCGGACTCCACGACGTACCAGGCGCCGTCGGCGAGTTCGTCCTCGAGCTGGCCCGGCCCCCACCCCGCGTACCCGGCGAAGATCCGCAGCGAGCCCAGTGCCGCGCCCAGCAGCCCGGGCGGGGCCTCGAGGTCGACCAGGCCGATGGCGCCGTGCACCCGGCGCCAGCCCACCGGGCCGGCGCCGCCGGGCACCACGGCGACGCCCAGCGCGGAGTCGGGCGAGACCGGACCGCCCTGGAAGACGACGCCCGGCTCGCCCGTCCAGTCCGCCCAGTCGTCCAGGATGTCGGCCACCCCGACCGGCGTGGGCCGGTTGAGGACGACCCCCAGCGATCCCTGGCCGTCGTGGTCGAGCACCAGCACCACGGCCCGGGCGAAGTGGGGGTCCGCCAGCGCCGGCGTGGCCACGAGCAGCCGCCCTGTGAGCGAGGACACCTCGGTCATGTCCGCCATGATTCCGCATCCGGCGGTGGCGAGGAGCCCCGATGCGGGTACCAGGGTGAACGTCCCCCGGCCGGTGACACCCCGTACGCGCCCCGCTCCACCCTGTTCACCTCGGCGATCACCCAAGGGGGGCCTGCGGACCGCCGCCACCCGCGGACTTCTCCCAAGGCGGCGGTCGGCCATTACGCTAGCTCTCCGGACGCGCCCCAGAAACGGCCATCCGGCTCACTGCCCATCCGATCGGAACGCGAGATTCATGACCGTCAACGACGATGTCCTGCTTGTCCACGGCGGAACCCCGCTCGAGGGCGAGATCCGTGTCCGCGGTGCGAAGAACCTCGTACCGAAGGCCATGGTCGCCGCCCTCCTCGGTTCCGGACCGAGCCGGCTGCGCAACGTCCCCGACATCCGCGACGTCCGTGTCGTGCGGGGCCTGCTGCAGCTGCACGGCGTCACGGTCCGCCCAGGCGAGGAACCGGGCGAGCTGGTCATGGACCCGTCGCACGTGGAGAGCGCGAACGTCGCCGACATCGACGCGCACGCCGGCTCCTCCCGGATCCCGATCCTGCTCTGCGGCCCGCTGCTGCACCGCCTCGGCCACGCCTTCATCCCGGGCCTGGGCGGCTGCGACATCGGCGGCCGGCCGATCGACTTCCACTTCGAGGTGCTGCGGCAGTTCGGCGCGCGCATCGAGAAGCGCGCGGACGGCCAGTACCTGGAGGCCCCGCAGCGGCTGCGCGGCACCAAGATCAAGCTGCCCTACCCGTCGGTGGGCGCCACCGAGCAGGTGCTGCTGACGGCCGTGCTGGCCGAGGGTGTGACGGAACTCTCCAACGCGGCGGTCGAGCCGGAGATCGAGGACCTCATCTGCGTGCTGCAGAAGATGGGCGCGATCATCGCCATGGACACCGACCGGACCATCCGGATCACCGGTGTCGACAAGCTCAACGGCTACACGCACCGCGCCCTGCCGGACCGCCTGGAGGCGGCGTCCTGGGCCTCCGCGGCGCTGGCCACGCGCGGCAACATCTACGTCCGCGGCGCGCAGCAGCGGTCGATGATGACCTTCCTCAACACCTACCGCAAGGTCGGCGGCGCCTTCGAGATCGACGACGAGGGCATCCGCTTCTGGCACCCCGGCGGCGAGCTGAAGTCGATCGCGCTGGAGACGGACGTCCACCCCGGTTTCCAGACCGACTGGCAGCAGCCGCTGGTCGTCGCCCTGACGCAGGCGACCGGCCTGTCGATCATCCACGAGACGGTGTACGAGTCGCGGCTCGGCTTCACGTCGGCGCTCAACCAGATGGGCGCGCACATCCAGCTCTACCGGGAGTGCCTGGGCGGCTCGCACTGCCGGTTCGGGCAGCGCAACTTCCTGCACTCCGCGGTGGTGTCCGGTCCCACGCGGCTGCAGGGCGCGGACCTGGTCATCCCCGACCTGCGGGGCGGGTTCTCGTACCTGATCGCGGCGCTGGCGGCGGAGGGCACCTCCAAGGTCCACGGGATCGAGCTCATCAACCGCGGCTACGAGAACTTCATGGACAAGCTCGTCGACCTCGGCGCGAAGGTGGAGCTCCCGGGCAAGCCCCTCGGCTGACCCGCCCCTCCCCCTCGCGCGTGAGGCCCGGCCCCCGGCCGGGCCTCACGCGCGTCCGGGGGCCGGGCC
>NZ_LWCC02000005.1:2948239-2956750 GCF_001642695.1 Streptomyces chilikensis | reverse complement strand
GCCGGGGGGCCTCCGCGCCTCCCGCCGCCGGCCGGCGCACGGCCTCGCGGGGTGCGTGCGGGCCCCGGGCCCGCACGGCCGTTCCCGTCCGCCGCACGGACCCCCGCACGCGCTCCCACCGCACCCGGCGCCGTGCGGCCGCCCTCCGTGCGACGACCGGAACGGCCCGGACAGGCCCGGGGGCGGGCCCGCGCGAGGCGGGGAAAAGGTGAAGGGCGGCCGCCCCGGAGTGGGGTGGCCGCCCTTCACGCTGCCTGAGGGGCCGGGGTCACTTGCCCTTGGCCGCTTCCTTCAGCTTGCTGCCCGCGGAGACCTTCACGCTGTAGCCGGCCGGGATCTGGATCGGCTCGCCGGTCTGCGGGTTGCGGGCGGTGCGAGCGGCACGGTGGGTGCGCTCGAAGGTCAGGAAGCCGGGGATGGTGACCTTCTCGTCGCCCTTGGAGACGATGTCGCCGACGACCTCGGCGAACGCGGCCAGAACGGCGTCGGCGTCCTTGCGGGTCACCTCGGCGCGGTCGGCCAGCGCGGCCACCAGCTCACTGCGGTTCATGTTCTTACTCCCGTGTTTCTTCTTGCCGTTGAGGCGTGCCACGCGGCGGAGCCGCATGTCGGGCACAGCGAAGCCGATGCTGCCAGGGTCACCGGAGAGTCCCCCGCACCCGGGTCCGTGGTCGGACCCTCGCGCCCAGAGAGGCATCCTGCCCCCACCTGCGGCGCTAAAGCCAATCCGGTCCCGACGAACACGGCGGGGAGTCACACGTACGCGTGGCGTGTCCGCCACACGCGGTGGCTCCGACCGCGGTGCCCCACCACGTTACGTCCTGCCGCGGACAGCGCCCGCCCCGCCCCGCCGGTCCCCGCCGGGGCGGGGACCGGCGGGGACCCGGGGGCGTCAGCCCTGGACGGACTCGGCGGCCCGCCGGACCGCCCCGGCCACCGCTCCGGCGACCTTGTCGTTGAAGACGCTCGGGACGATGTAGTTGGCGTTCAGCTCGTCCTCGGTGACGACGTCGGCCAGCGCCGCGGCGGCCGCCAGCATCATGCCGGTGTCGACCGTGCGGGACTGCGCGTCCAGCAGGCCGCGGAAGACGCCGGGGAAGACCAGCACGTTGTTGATCTGGTTCGGGAAGTCCGAGCGGCCGGTGGCGACCACCGCGGCGGTCTGCCGGGCCACCGCCGGGTCGACCTCCGGGTCGGGGTTCGCGAGCGCGAAGACGATGGAGTCCTGGGCCATCGCGGCCACGTCGTCGCCGTCCAGGAGGTTCGGGGCGGAGACGCCGATGAAGACGTCCGCGCCGCGCACGGCCTCCTTGAGGGTGCCGGTGAGGTTCTCGGGGTTGGTGTTGTCGGCGATCCACCGCAGCGCCGAGCCGGGGGTGGCGTCGACCAGGTCGTGCCGGCCGGCGTGCACCACTCCGTGGATGTCGGCGACCACGGCGTTCTTCACGCCGGCCGCCAGCAGCAGCTTGAGGATGGCGGTGCCGGCCGCGCCGGCGCCGGACATGACGACGCGGACGTCGCCGATGTTCTTGCCGACCACCCGCAGCGCGTTGGTGAGCGCCGCCAGCACCACGATGGCGGTGCCGTGCTGGTCGTCGTGGAAGACCGGGATGTCCAGGGCCTCGCGCAGGCGGGCCTCGATCTCGAAGCAGCGCGGGGCGGAGATGTCCTCCAGGTTGATGCCGGCGAAGCCCGGGGCGATCGCCTTGACGATCTCGACGATGGCGTCGGAGTCCTGGGTGTCCAGGCAGATCGGCCAGGCGTCGATGCCCGCGAACCGCTTGAAGAGGGCGGCCTTGCCCTCCATCACCGGCAGCGCCGCCTTGGGGCCGATGTTGCCGAGGCCGAGCACCGCGGAACCGTCGGTGACCACGGCGACCGCGTTGCGCTTGATGGTCAGGCGGCGGGCGTCCTCGGGGTTCTCCGCGATGGCCATGCACACCCGGGCCACACCCGGCGTGTAGACCATGGAGAGGTCGTCACGGTTGCGAATGGGGTGCTTGGACGCCATCTCGATCTTGCCGCCGAGGTGCATCAGGAAGGTGCGGTCCGAGACCTTGCCCAGCGTGACGCCCTCGATGGTGCGCAGGTTCCCGACGATCTCGTCGGCGTGCGCGGTGGAGGTGGCGGCGATGGTGACGTCGATCCGGAGCTTCTCGTGGCCCGAGGCGGTGACGTCGAGGCCGGTCACCGAGCCTCCGGAGGACTCCACGGCGGTGGTGAGCTGCGACACGGCGGTTCCGCTCGCGGGCACTTCCAGCCGGATGGTCATCGAGTAGGAGACGCTGGGCGCCGTTGCCATTGCGGACTTCCTCTGCTTTCGCGTGTACTGCTGTGCGATCGCCGCGGGGCCTGCGGCGCCGCGAGGTGGGGCAGGCGCCGAGGCGGTGGCAGGATCGAATGTGCTGTCCGATCGTCGCACCTACCGGCGAGTAGGCGTTAGCCGGGGACGATTCGCTGCGAATTGCCCGGTTGTCCTGGACGGGGGTCCCGGCCGGCCGGGGAACGACGAAGACCCATGCCGCCGATGTGGCCGACATGGGTCTCGCATTCCCTGAAGCGGAGAAGTGACACCGACCCGCCATGCTCGCCTCGCGGCAAGTGGTCGCTCGTAGCGACGAAGGTTGGGCCCGGGGGCTTGGATCGGGCCGGTGTCACTGTCCAGGCTAACAAACCGATCCGACCGCGCCAGGCCCTCGCGGCCCTTTTTCCGGACCGGCCGGACCGGCCGCCCCGCCGGGCGGGCCGGGACGGCCCCGCCGCCGTCCAAACCTGCCGTTACCCAATCGTTGCGCGGAGCAAAGCCGGACAGAGGCCGCCAACCGATCCGTAGGCGCCTTGACCTTGATCGTCGGGGAGGCGGAAGCTCGCACCTCGGCCTCACTCACCCACTTCTGTGCCAGAGGTGCCCCCATGTCGATCCGCTCCCTCCCCCGCTGGGCTGCCGCCGTCCCCGCCGCGGCATCCCTCCTCCTCGCCGGCGCGGCCGTCCCCGCCGCCGCCACCGGTGGGACGCATCACACCGAGGAGATCCGCCAGGAGCTCCCCGTCACCGCCGAGACCGGCACCACCACGAACCTCGGCTTCGCCGCGGTGCTGATGCTGGCCGCCGGTGGCGCGATCGTGGCCCGCAACCGCAGGGCGGACGCCCGCGACTGACGCCGCGCACGGCGCGAGGGGCGACCCCCGGGCGGGTCAGTCCCTCAGCAGGTCCGGGACGCCGTCCGCGTCGGGCTCGTCCCGCTCCCCGGAGACCACGGTGAGCTGCTGCGTCGCCCGGGTGAGGGCCACGTACAGCACCCGCAGGCCGGCCGGTGACTCGTCGGCGATCTCGGCCGGGGAGACGACCACCGTGGCGTCGTACTCCAGGCCCTTGGCCTCCAGGCTGCCCAGGGCGACCACCCGGCCGCCCAGCCCGTCGAGCCAGCGGACCGCCTCCTCGCGGCGGTTCATGGCGACGACCACGCCCACCGTGCCCTCGACCAGCCCGAGCAGCCGCTCCGCCTCGGCCCGCACGGTGGCGCCGAGCCCGTCCCCGGCGACGGCGAACCGCGGCTCGACGCCGGTGGAGCGCACCGCGGCGGGCGCCTCGGAGCCCGGCATCGCCAGCGCCAGCACCTTGGCGGCCAGGTCGGCGATCTCCGAGGGGTTGCGGTAGTTGACGGTGAGGGTGAACCGCCTGCGGGGCCGGGTGCCCAGCGCCTCGTCACGGGCCTGGGCGGCCTCGTCGGGGTCGGACCAGGAGGACTGCGCCGGGTCGCCGACCACCGTCCAGGTGGCGTGCCGCCCGCGCCGCCCCACCATCCGCCACTGCAGCGGCGTCAGGTCCTGCGCCTCGTCGACGATGACGTGCGCGTACTCGACCCGCTCCTTCGCCAGCCGCTCCGCGCGCTCCCGCTGCGACTCCTCGCGGACCGGCATCAGCTCCTCCAGGCCGGTGAGCTGGTCCAGCGGGTCCAGCTCGCGCCTGCGGCGGGGCCGCACGGGCGTGCCGAGCACGGCCTCCAGTTCGTCGAGGAGGGCGATGTCGTGGACGGTGAACCCGTCGCGGCGCAGCGACCGGGCGACCTTGCGCACCTCGCCCGGGTTCAGGACGCGGCGCGCCCAGCGGCCCAGCCGCCGCTCGTCGGCCATGGCGGAAAGCACGGCCCGCGGGGTGAGCTCGGGCCACCAGGTGTCGAGGAACTCGATGAACGGGTCCTCGGTGGTGACGTCCTCGTCGAAGGAGGAGCGCAGCTCGGCGGCGAGCTCCGGGTCGGTGTGCCGGGAGCCCGCGCCGGACTTCTGCCACAGGGCGTCCAGGAGCAGCTTGCGGGCGCGGGGGCGCAGCAGGTTGACCGGGGCGGTGCCGCCGAGGGCGGTGCGGCGGATCTGCTCCAGCTCGCCGGCCTCCAGCTCCAGGCGGCGGCCGAAGGCGACCACCCGCAGCCGGTCGGGGGCCGGGGTCTCGCCGCGCCCGCCGGGACCGAGCTCCAGGGCGCCCCGGGCGGCCTTGCGCAGCACCTTGAGCATCCGGTGGGAGCCCTTGATCCGGGCGGCGGCCGGGGAGTCGTGCAGGGTGGCCTCGACGCCGTCGACCAGTGAGCCGACGGCGCGGACGGCGACCTGCCCCTCCTCGCCCAGCGAGGGCAGCACGCCCTCGGTGTAGGCGACCAGCAGCGGCGTCGGGGAGACGATCAGGATGCCGCCCGCGTAGCGCCGCCGGTCCTGGTAGAGCAGGTAGGCGGCGCGGTGCAGGGCGACGGCGGTCTTGCCGGTGCCGGGTCCGCCCTCGACGTAGGTGACGGAGGCGGCGGGGGCGCGGATCACCTGGTCCTGCTCGGCCTGGATGGAGGAGACGATGTCCCGCATGGTGTGGCCGCGGGCGCGGCCCAGCGCGGCCATCAGCGCGCCGTCGCCGATGACGGCCAGCTCCCGGCCGTCCAGGTAGGCGGTGAGCCGCGGGCGCATCAGGTCGTCCTCGACGCCGAGCACCTTGCGGTTGCGGGAGCGGATGACGCGGCGGCGCACCACCCGGCCCGGGTCGACGGGGGTGGCGCGGTAGAACGGGGCGGCGGCCGGGGCGCGCCAGTCGATGACCAGCGGCGCGTAGTCCTCGTCGAGGACGCCGATCCGGCCGATGTGCAGGGTCTCGGCGATGTCCGCGGTGTCGTCCTCGCGGATCGCCTCCTCGGCGGGCTCGACGGAGGTGTAGGCGCCGTCGGGCCCCTTCTTGCCGTCCTTGCCGAGCAGCATGTCGATGCGGCCGAAGAGGAAGTCCTCGTACTCGTTGTTGAGCCGGTTGAGGTGGACGCCCGCCCGGAAGACCTGCGCGTCGCGTTCGGCGAGCGCGCCGGGCGTGCCGACGTGGCCCTTGCGGGCCGCGTCCCGCATGAGGAACTCCGCCTCGGAGATCTTCTCCTCGAGGCGGACGTACACGCGGTCGAGGTGTTCCTGCTCGAGGGCGATCTCGCGTTCCCTGGCGCTGTCCCCCGCCGCGTCGCCGTCCGTCCCGCGAGCCGTGTCGACCGCGTTCCCCTTTTGTGCCTGAGCGGCCACCGGTGTCCCCATTCATGCGTACTGGCGGCCGACAACAGTACGCGACCTGGATCAATTCGCGTACTTGGTGTCCGCCGAGGGGTCCAGGGCGAGCCGGTAGCCGCGCTTGACGACGGTCTGGATGAGCTTAGGGGCGCCCAGGGCGGTGCGCAGCCGGGCCATCGCGGTCTCCACGGCGTGCTCGTCGCGGCCCGAGCCGGGCAGGGCGCGCAGCAGGTCGGCGCGGGAGACCACCCAGCCCGGGCGGCGGGAGAGGGCGCGCAGCAGCGCCATCCCGGCGGGGGGCACGGGGCGCAGCGCGCCGTCGACGAGGACGGCGTGACCGCGGATCTCCACGGTGTGCCCGGCGAGCGGCAGGGCACGGGCGCGGGCCGGGAGTTCCTGGCAGAGCAGCTGGACCAGCGGGCCGAGCCGGAACCGCTCCGGCTGTGCGGTCCGCACGCCGTGGGAGTGCAGCGGCAGCGCGGTGACCGGGCCGACGCAGGCTGCCAGGACGTCGTGGGCGAAGGCGTCGAGGAGGGCGTCGAGCTGTCCGCGTTCCCCGGCGCGGGAGAGCAGCGAGGCGGCGGCGGGCGCGCTGGTGAAGGTGACGGCGTCGACGCCGCGGGCCAGGGCGGCGTCCAGCAGCCGGTCGACGGGGCCGACGTCCTCCGGCGGCATCCACCGGTAGACCGGCACCCCGACCACCTCGGCCCCGGCCTCGCGCAGCGCCTCCACGAAGCCGGGCAGCGGCTCTCCGTGCAGCTGGACGGCGACCCGGCGGCCGTCGACGCCCTCGGCCAGCATCCGGTCCAGGACCTCGGCCATCGACTCGGAGGCGGGCGACCACTCCTCGGTGAGCCCCGCGGCCCGCACCGCGCCCTTCACCTTGGGCCCGCGGGCCAGGATGCGGACCTCGCCGAGGACGCGCAGCAGGTCCCCGCCGAGCCCCCAGCCCTCCGCGGCCTCCACCCAGCCGCGGAAGCCGATGGCGGTGGTGGCGACCACCAGGTCGGGGGCACGGCCGAGCAGCTCCTCGGTGGCGGCGAGCAGTTCGCCGTCGTCGGAGAGCGGCACGATCCGCAGGGCGGGGGCGTGGACGACGTTCGCCCCGCGGCGCTGGAGGAGCGCGCCGAGCTCCTCGGCGCGGCGGGCGGCGGTCACCCCCACGGTGAAGCCGGCCAGCGGGCCGTGGCCGGCCGCCGGTCGCCGCTGCTCTTCGCCTTCCGGCTGCTGCTCCGCGTCTTCCATCTGTTCTCGTCCCGCTCCCGTTCCGCTCGTCCCGCTCCCGGCTCCCGCGGAGATGACGTCCCCCGCATGCGATCCGAGCCTGTCAACGGCGCGTGACAGGCTCGGATCTTCCTCATTTCGGCGTCGTTACGTCACACCTCGGCATAGCTGAGCTGGGGCTTCGCCTCGCCGCCCGCCGCGCCCGCGGCCGCCGGGGCGGCGGAGGCGGCCGGACGGCGAAGGTATACCGCCCAGGTGACGAGGATGCACACCGCGTACACGGCGAGGAAGGCGAGGAAGGCGCCGGTGCCGGAGCCGGTGGTCATGAACGACTGGCGGAACGCCAGGTTGATGCCGACGCCGCCGAGCGCGCCGACCGCGCCGATCAGCCCCATGGACGCGCCGGAGAGCCGCCGCCCGTAGGCGTCCGCGGCCTCGCCGCTCAGTCCGCGGGCCAGCGCCTTACGGTGGAAGATGCCCGGGATCATCTTGAACGTCGACCCGTTGCCCAGCCCCGTCAGCACGAACAGCACCACGAAGGCGCAGGTGAACGGGGTGAGCTCGCCCGCCCTGCCGGCCAGGACCAGCGCCACGGTGGCGGCCGCCATGGCGGCGAAGTTCCACAGGGTGATCCGCGCCCCGCCGAACCGGTCGGCGAGGCGGCCGCCGACGGGGCGGATCAGCGAGCCGAGCAGCGGGCCGACGAAGGTGACCCCCGCCGCCTCCAGCGGGGTCCGGCCGAACTGGGTCTGCAGCACCATGCCGAAGGCGAAGCTGTATCCGATGAACGAGCCGAAGGTGCCGATGTAGAGGACCGCCATGATCCAGGTGTGGCGGTCCTTCGCGGCGTCGACCGCCGCGCCGGTGTCGTTGCGCACCGAGGCGATGTTGTCCATGCGGGCCCAGGAGAGGGCGGCGGCGACCAGGATCAGCGGGATGTACACGCCGAGCAGCAGCCGGGGGCCGCCGCCCGCGCCGATCACGGCGAGCGCGACGAGCTGGATCACCGGCACGCCGATGTTGCCGCCGCCGGCGTTGAGGCCGAGCGCCCAGCCCTTCCGGCGGAGCGGGAAGAAGGCGTTGATGTTGGTCATGCTGGAGGCGAAGTTGCCGCCGCCGACGCCGGCCAGCAGGCCGACCAGGAGGAACGTGGAGAAGGACGTCCCCGGCTCCATCACCAGGAAGGCGGCGACGGTGGGGACCAGCAGCAGGCTCGCGGAGATCACCGTCCAGTTCCGTCCGCCGAACACCGCCACCGCGAAGGTGTACGGCACCCGGACGACGGCGCCGACCAGGGTGACCATCGAGGTCAGCAGGAACTTGTCCGCGGGCGTCAGGCCGTACTCCGGGCCCATGAAGAGGACCAGCACGGACCAGAGCGTCCAGACCGAGAACCCGATGTGCTCGGAGAGCACGGAGAAGGCGAGGTTCCGCCGGGCGACCTTCTCGCCCGTCTCCTTCCAGAACGTCTCGTCCTCCGGATCCCAGTGCTCGATCCAGCGACCGGACCTCTTGCCCGTGCTCGCGACGGGGGCTGTGCGCATGACGCCTCCACGGTGGCTCACCGACTGACGCCACCGAAGCTAGGCGTCCCGCGTTTCGGTCCCCGGCGCGGCGCGGTGACCGCGGTGGAACGTTGCTCTCACCCGCGGGGGGCACCGGCTGAGAGGTCCCGGGCGCGTGGCCCGGCTCCGCCGTGCCCGGGCGGGGCCGCGCGGGCGCGCGCCGGCCGTGCCCCGCGGGCGGCGCCCTCCGGACGGTCCG
>NZ_LWCC02000005.1:2938110-2948139 GCF_001642695.1 Streptomyces chilikensis | reverse complement strand
CGGGCGCGCGCCGGCCGTGCCCCGCGGGCGGCGCCCTCCGGACGGTCCGGCCGCCCGCGGAACGGCGGACGGCCGGTGCGTGGCAAGGGTCAGGCCGGCCGCCCGGCCGTGCCGCGGCGTCTCCTTCCCGTGGGCCACGGACGGACGCCGCGGCCCGCGGCGAGGTCCTCGACCCAGCCGAACGCGAGGACGGCGAGGGCGAGGAGCGGCCACAGCAGCAGGAACGCGGCCGGCAGCGAGGCCGCCCCGCCGACGCCCGCCAGGTCGAGCAGCGGGAAGGCCAGGGCGATCAGCAGGTTGTGCCACAGGTAGACGGTGACCGCCCGGTCGTTGGCCAGGGTGACCAGGCCGTCCCAGCGCCGCAGCCGCGCCGGGAGCTCCGTCCACACCGGTGCGTGGACCAGCAGGACCGCCACGAAGCCGAACGACCACAGGCATTGGGCCAGGGGGACGTCGTTGAGGTCCCAGCGCTCGTCCCCCTGGTGCCCGGAGGCCCACCACAGCCCGAGGGCCATCAGGGCGGAGGCGCAGGAGACGGTGGCGTAGCGGGGGACCCGGGCGATCACGCCGTCCTGGTGGGCGAAGCCGAGGATCCAGCAGCCGCCGTACACGCAGAAGTCCCTGACCGCTTCGCCCGTCTCGCCGGGGACCGTCACCAGCCCCGTGCCGAACACCCCGGTGAGCACCGGCGGCGCGAACAGCGTGGGCCAGGCCGCACGCCGGAAGAACCACAGCAGCAGCGGCGAGGCCACCACGAACCAGAGGTACGCGCGCAGGTACCAGAGCGGCCCGGCACCGTCCCTCGCCCAGTCGGTGTCCAGCACGCCGGACGGGGAGCCGATCCGCTCCGGGTACGGCGGTGCGCCCACCGGGACGAGGTAGTTGAGCGTCCCGGCCACCCCCCAGGGCCCCTGCGGCGTCCATCCGGAGCCGAGGAGCAGCAGCCCCAGCACCACCACGGAGAACACCCACAGCGGGGGCAGCAGCCGCCGCAGCCGCGCGGCGACCACCTCGCGCGCCGAGCCTCCCGGCCGCCGCAGCGACCGCGCGGTCAGCGAGCCGGCCAGCGCGAACATCACGCCCATGGAGGGGAAGAGCACCGTCAGCCAGGCCCAGCCGAAGACGTGGTAGACCACGACCCGCAACAGGGCCAGGGCGCGCAGCAGGTCCAGGTAGCGGTCCCTGCCCCCCGGCGGGGCAGGCGCTCCGCCCCGCCCGGGGACCGCCCCGGCCGGCGCCGTGCCCGTCGTCTCCGCGCTCATGCCGCCGCCCCCCGCGCGCCCGGGCCCGGGCCCGAGCCCGTCCCCGGGCCCGTCCCCGGCGCGGCCCCGACCACGCCGGTCCGGCGCAGCTTCTGCCACCGCAGCCGGCCGCCCGTCAGCGCCGTGATCCAGGACTGGAGGAGCACCACGTACATCAGCTGTCGGTAGAGGAGCTGCTGGAGCGGCAGCGAGATCAGGTGCCGCAGGGGCTCCCCGTCGAGCCGGAAGGCGTAGGCGGCGCACACCGCCTGGACGGCGAGCACGCCCAGCCAGGCGCCGGCCGTCGCGCCCGTCGGGCCGAAGACCAGGCCGTAGACGAGGAACACGTCGAACAGCGGGGCCAGCAGCGGCGCCAGGACCATGAAGAGGGAGACCAGTGGCAGTCCGACCCGGCCGAACCGCCCGGAGGAGCCCTTGTCGAGGACCGCGCCCCGGTGCTTCCAGATGGCCTGCATGGTGCCGTAGGACCACCGGTAGCGCTGCGACCACAGCTGCCGCACCGACTCGGGCGCCTCGGTCCACGCCCGCGCGTCCTGCGCGTAGACGACCCGCCAGCCGTCGCGGTGGACGGCCATGGTGACGTCGGTGTCCTCGGCGAGGGTGTCCTCGCTCATCCCGCCGACCCGCTCCAGCGCGGTGCGCCGGAACGCCCCGACCGCGCCGGGGATGGTGGGCATGCAGCGCAGCACGTCGTACATCCGGCGGTCCAGGTTGAACCCCATCACGTACTCGATGTGCTGCCAGGCCCCGATCAGCGAGTCCCGGTTGCCGACCTTGGCGTTTCCGGCGACCGCCCCGACCCCGGCGTCGGCGAACGGCCGCACCAGCTCCCCCACGGTGGCGGGCTCGAAGACGGTGTCGCCGTCCATCATCACGATGATGTCGTGGCTCGCGTTCGCGATGCCGCGGTTGAGCGCGGCCGGTTTGCCGGCGTTGGCCTGCCGGACCACGCGGACGCCGGGCAGGCCCATCGCCTCCACGATGTCCGCGGTGCCGTCGCAGGAGCCGTCGTCGATGACGATCACCTCGACCGGGTGCTCGCTCCCCGCCAGCGAACGGACCGTGTTCTCGATGCACTTGGCCTCGTTGTACGCCGGCACCAGCACCGTCACCGGCCCGGTGACCGGCGTGGCGCCCCAGCGGCCCCCGCGGCGGCGCGTCCGGCGGACGTGGAACGCGGAGAGCGCCAGCATCAGCGCGAACCGTCCGATGACCAGCACGCCGACCACCACCAGGCCGGAGACGAGCACGGTGGTGACCGACTGGGACGCCTGGACCAGCCAGACCCAGGACCTGCCCTTCCACAGCTCGGCCCCGGTGACCGGGGTGTGGGCGCTCGGCCAGTCCAGGGCCTCGGTGAGGTTCTGGAAGGCGTAGCCCCGGGCCTTGAGCTCGGGCAGCGTCCGGTCCAGCGCGGCCACGGTCTGGCCGCGGTCGCCGCCGGAGTCGTGCATCAGGACGATCGCCCCGGCCCCGTGCCGCGGGGTGGCCCGGCGGACGATCTCGTCGACGCCGGGACGCTTCCAGTCCTGGCTGTCGGTGTCGTTGAGGACGGTGAGGTAGCCGCGCTCGCCGAGGTGCCGGGTCACCGGCCAGCTGTTGTTGTCCAGGGCGCCGGCGAACGACGAGTAGGGCGGGCGGAACAGCGAGGTGCGGATGCCGGCGGCGCCGGCCAGGGCGGTCTGGGTCTGGGAGAGCTCGAAGTCGATGCGCCCGGGTGTCTGGTAGGAGAGGTCGGGGTGGCTGAAGGTGTGCACGCCGATCTCGTGGCCCTCCGCCACCATGCGCTCCACCAGGCCGGGGTGGCGGGAGGCCATGGTGCCGGTGATGAAGAAGACGGCGTGGGCGTCGTGCTTCCTCAGCACGTCGAGGACCTTGGGCGTCCACTCCGGGTCCGGGCCGTCGTCGAAGGTGAGCACGAGGCGGCGGTCGGGGACGCGGAGGGTCTCCGCGCGGCCGCCGCGGGTGTCGATGACGGGGCCTCCGGAGAGGATCCCGTCGGGCACCTCGTCGGTGGGCGCGGGCGGGCGGACGCGGTGGTCGGCGAGGATCTCGCTGTTCACGTAGCCGCGGAGCATCAGCATCGCCGACAGGGCGACGAGGACCAGCGACGGCAACAGGTACCGCAGCGGGAGGCGGCGGGGCCTGCGGGTGGACCGGGTCCCGGGCCTCGCCCCGGCCTTCGCGTCGGCCCTGGCCTTCGCGTCGGCCCTGGCCTTCGCGTCGGCCCCGGCCTTCGCGTTCGCGTCGGCCTCGGCCTTCGGCCCGCGGGTTCCGTCGGCCGGGGGGCGGGGCGCCGGCGCCGGACCGGTGGGCGGGCCGGCGTCCGCCGCTCCCGGGCGCGGTATGCGGGTGGTGGAACCGGCGCGGGGGCCGGGGGGTGTTGCCATGGGATGACGGACTTCCTCTGTCTGACGAGGCGGATCTCGACCGGGTGGAAACCGGGGGCCCGGACCGGGGCCGGACCAGGCCGGGAGCGGGCCGGACCGGGAGCGGACCGGGGCCGGACCGGGGCTGTCGGCCGCCCGGCGGCACGGTCGCCCGTGGGGGGGCGGCGGGACCGCCCACCGCCGCCGGGGCGGAACTTGCCGCCCCGGACGGGACCGGGCGGACCTGGGCGGCCGCTCCCCGCCGCCCCCCGGGGGCGGACAGGACCGGGCTAGGCCGGGGGACGCGGGACCGGGCCGGCCGGTCCCGCGGCCACGGTGGTGGTGTCGGCCGGGGCCGCGCTCCCGGTCGGGCCCGGGTCCGGCGGCGTGCTCTCCGTGGGCGCGGGGTCCGGCGTCCGCGTCGTGGGCTGCGGATCGGGTTCGTCGCCCGGCTCCGGTTCGGGGACCGGGCTCGGTCGCGCCGGCGCCGGCTCGGCACCCTCCTTCCCGGGCTCCACCGCGTCGTCCCCGTCCGCCGCCGGGCGGTCGTCCACCGGCTTTCCGGACGCCGCGCCCGCGGAGGGCGTCGCGCCGTCCCCGCCCGCGGACGCGCTCGGCCGCCCGCCGGGCATCCGGGCCGGCGCCCCGGACGGCCTCCTCCTCACCCCGGTCATGCTGCTCCTGCTCTTCGTCTACCTCTTCGGCGACGTGATGAGCGCCGGCATCGGCGGCGCGGACCGCTCCGACTACATCGCCTACCTGGTTCCCGGCGTCCTGCTGATGACCATCGGCTCCACGGTCGTCGGCACGGCGGTCTCGGTGGCCACCGACATGAACGAGGGGATCATCGCCCGGTTCCGCACCATGGCCGTCCACCGCGGATCCGTCATCGTCGGACACGTCGCCGGCAGCGTGGTGCGGTGCGTGGCCAGCGTGGTCCTGGTCGGCGCCGTCGCCGTCGCCATCGGCTTCCGCTCCACGGACGCCACGGTGCTGGAATGGCTCGCCGCCTTCGGGATGCTGGTGCTCTTCTCCCTGGCGCTCACCTGGATCGCCGTCGGCATGGGCCTGGTCAGTCCGAACGCGGAGGCCGCCGCCAACAGCGCGCAGCCGCTGGTGCTGCTCCCCCTGATCTCCAGCGCCTTCGTCCCGGTCGAGTCCATGCCGGGCTGGTTCCGGCCGGTCGCCGAGTACCAGCCCTTCACCCCGGCCATCGAGACCCTCCGCGGCCTGCTCCTCGGCACGGACATCGGCCACAACGGCCGGCTGACCCTCGCCTGGAGCGTCGCCCTCACCGCGCTGGGCTACCTCTGGGCCACGAAGCGGTTCAACGCCGGCCCCGAGCGGTGACCCTCCTCGAACACGAAAGGGCGGTGCCCCCGACACCACGTCGGGGGCACCGCCCTTTCGTGTTCGGGCACGACGCGACGTGCCGGGACCGGACCCGGGCGGTCCGGGGAGGGGCGGGACACCGCGGAACGCACGAAAGCCCCCGACCTGTCCGGTCGAGGGCTTCGCTCATGGGGTGGTGGAGATGGCGGGAATCGAACCCGCGTCCAACGGTGCGGAACCAGGGCTTCTCCGTGTGCAGTCCGCTTCGCTTTTCTCGGCCCCGGAGATCACGCGGACAAGTCTCCGACGGGCTCAGTCACTGTGTGGTTTCCCTCTTCACCCCGTGACCGGGATCAAGGTTTAGTCCCCTAGCTGATGCCAGGATCCGGGTCGGGAACATCCCCGGGCTGACACTCCCTTAAGTAGAGAGCTGCGTCACGCTACCTGGATCAGGCAGCGAGAGCGAGCTGGCTCTGGGAGATATCGCGCTTGGAATTGGCGATTATTTTTTTCGGCCTGTGGTTTACGAGATCATGGCCGCTTCCTCGACACGCTTCCCCTGCTTCGACAGCCGCTGTCGAAACCGATCATCCCCATGTTGATTTTTCAATCTCGCGCCCCCCTCGCGGGGAGGCAAGTGCCATCGTACTGAGCAACGCCCGAGGACGCCACCTTGTTCCGCCGCGCACCGCTCCGTGGTGCGATCCGCGTCACGCCCGCTGCTTGCGGCGCACCGCCGAGATCGCCCGCTCCGTCTCGCGGCGGTCCTGCTTCTCCCGCAGCGTCTGGCGCTTGTCGTACTCCTTCTTGCCCTTCGCCAGCGCGATCTCGACCTTGGCCCGGCCGTCCTTGAAGTACAGGGCGAGCGGGACGATGGTGTGGCCGGTCTCCTGCGACTTCGCGGCGAGCTTGTCGATCTCCTCCCGGTGCAGCAGCAGCTTGCGCTTGCGGCGCGCCGAGTGGTTGGTCCAGGTGCCCTGGCTGTACTCCGGCACGTGCACGTTGTGCAGCCACGCCTCGCCGCCGTCGAGCTGGACGAAGCCGTCGACCAGCGACGCCCGTCCCTGGCGGAGCGACTTCACCTCCGTGCCGGTCAGGACCAGGCCCGCCTCGTAGGTGTCGATGACGAGATAGTCGTGCCGCGCCTTCTTGTTCTGCGCGATGAGCTTGCGCCCTTTTTCCTTGGCCATAGTGCCGCCCATTTTGGCACTACGAGGGGCCCCCGAGGCCAGTCAATACCCGCTCGGCCCGCTGCTCGGCGTTCCGCCCGGCCACCAGGTCCGGCACGATGCCCTCGCCGTCGACGCCGCGGCCCGACGGCGTGCGGTAGTGCCCCACGGTCAGCTCGGCGACCGAACCGCCCGGCAGCTCGGCCGGCATCTGCACGGCGCCCTTGCCGAACGTGCGGGAGCCGACGACCACCGCGCGCCCCCGGTCCTGCAGCGCCCCGGTGACCAGTTCCGCCGCGCTCATCGTTCCCGAGTCGACCAGCACCACCAGCGGGCGCGAGGTGCTGCGGCCCCGCTCGGCGTGGAGCGCCCGCTGTTCGCCGCGCAGGTCGTAGGTGGCGACCAGCCCGCCGTCGAGGAAGGCGGAGGCGGTCTCCACGGCCTCGGTGACCAGGCCGCCGGAGTTGCCCCGCAGGTCGAGCAGTATGCCCGCGCCGGGGGCCTCGGAGGCCGCGGCGCGGACCTTGCCGCCCGCGCCCTTGGTGAAGGCGCTCACCTTGATCAGCGTCGCCCCGCCGGCGGTCCGCCGCACGGTCACCGGGTCGGTGGAGAGCCGGGCCCGGCGCAGCGTCTCGGTCCACCGCCGCCCGTCGCGCTCCAGGCCGATCCGTACCGTGCTGCCGGCGCTCCGCGGCTCCTCGCCGGGGGTCTCGCCGCGCAGCCGGGCCAGCACCTCGGTGACCGGCAGACCCGCCGTGGACCTGCCGTCGACGGTCAGCATCCGGTCCCCGGCGCGCAGCCCCGCCTCGTCCGCGGGCGATCCGCCGCGCACCCGGGTGAGCGTGAGGTCGCCGTCCTCCTCCCGGGCCGCCCAGACGCCGACGCCGGTGTAACGGCCGTCCAGCGCCTCCTCGAACTCCTGGTACTCCTTCGGCGTGTACACGACGCCCCACCGGTCCCCGGAGCGGCTCACGGCCCGCTCCGCGGCCTCCGCGGGGGACTTCCCGTCGGCCAGCGCCTCCGCGGCGGCCTCCCGGGCCGCCCGCAGGGCGTCCCGGGCCGGATCGCCGGACCGCGCGGCCCCTCCCGGGCCCCCGGCCGCGCTCGACCGGAGGGGTCCCCCGTGCTCCTCGCCGCGCCCGTCGGAGGCGGCGCCGCCCGCGCCGCCCGTCACCAGGACGCCCGCGAGGGCCAGGGTGGTCAGGGCCGCCCCGCGACGAACCGGACGGGTGGGGCGGGTGGTGCGGGTCTGACAGAACGGGTCGGGGCCTGACATGAGGGGGAGTCTAGGACAACGCGAGAGGGCCGCAGGGGCGGTTGCCCCTGCGGCCCTCTTGGGGAAGCGTCACACCTTCAGGTACTTGCGCAGCGCGAAGAAAGCCGCCAGCGCCGGCATCAGGAAGCTGATCGCGAGGATCAGCGGAAGCTTCGTCAGGAGGGCGTCCCAGCCGACGAAGTTGATGAGGGTGAGCCGCTCGGAGAGCGCCATGCCGTTGTCGATGGTGAAGAACCGGCCGAGCACCAGGAAGACGCACGCGAGCGCGCCGCCGATCAGGCCGGCCACCGCGGCCTCCATGATGAACGGCGCCTGGATGTAGAAGCCGGAGGCGCCGACCAGCCGCATGATGCCGGTCTCCCGGCGGCGGCTGAACGCGGAGACGCGGACCGTGTTGACGATCAGCAGCATCGCGACCACCAGCATGACCGCCATCAGCGCCAGCGCGGCCGTCGACAGCATGCCGAGCATGGTGAAGAGGTTGTCGAGGATGCCCTTCTGGTCCTGCACCGACTGCACGCCCTCGCGGCCGTCGAAGGCCGTGGCGATGACCTCGTACTTCTCCGGGTCGGTCAGCTTGATGCGGTACGACTCCTGCATCTGGTCCGGGGTGAGGGTCGCCGCCAGCGGGGAGTCGCCGAACTGCTCCTTGTAGTGGTCGTAGGCCTCGTCCTGCGACTCGTGCACCACCTCGTCGACGATCGCCATGTCGCCGAGGTCGGCCTTGATCTGTTCCTTCTGGTCCTTGGTGACGGCGCCCTTGGCACAGTTGGGATCGGACTCGGCGTCGCTCTTGTTGCAGAGGAAGATCGAGACGTTGACCTTGTCGTACCAGTAGCCCTTCATGGCGCTCACCTGGTCGCGCAGCAGGATGGCGCCGCCGAGCAGGGTGAGCGAGAGGGCGACGGACACGACGACCGCGAAGGTCATCGTGAGGTTGCGGCGGAGACCCACACGGATCTCCGACATCACGAACTGAAGCCGCATGGCTCTTGTCAGGCCTTTCCGTGGACGGGGATCAGTGCTGGTAGCCGTAGACGCCGCGCGCCTGGTCGCGGACGAGGCGGCCCTTCTCCAGCTCGATGACGCGCTTGCGCATCTGGTCCACGATGTTCTGGTCGTGCGTCGCCATCACCACGGTGGTGCCCGTCCGGTTGATCCGGTCGAGCAGCTTCATGATGCCGACGGAGGTCTGCGGGTCGAGGTTGCCGGTGGGCTCGTCGCAGATGAGCAGCTTGGGCCTGTTGACGAACGCCCGGGCGATCGCCACGCGCTGCTGCTCACCGCCGGACAGCTCGCCCGGCATGCGGTCCTCCTTGCCGCCCAGACCCACCAGGTCGAGCACCTGGGGCACGGACTTGCGGATCTCGCCGCGGGACTTGCCGATCACCTCCTGGGCGAAGGCGACGTTCTCGCCGACGGTCTTGTTGGGGAGGAGCCGGAAGTCCTGGAACACGTTCCCCAGCTGGCGGCGCATCTGGGGCACCTTCCAGTTGGAGAGGCGTGCGAGGTCCTTGCCCAGCACGTGCACCTGTCCCTGGGTGGCCCGCTCCTCGCGGAGGACCAGCCTCAGGAAGGTGGACTTTCCGGAGCCGGAGGAGCCCACCAGGAACACGAACTCGCCGCGCTCGACCTCGAGGGTGATGTCCCTGAGGGCGGGGCGGTTCTGCTTGGGGTAGACCTTGGTGACGTTGTCGAATCGGATCACGGAAACACCACGAGTCGCCGGGGGTAGATGTGCGTGACCATACGCGAATGCGGGTAGTGGCCGCAGTCGCCGGACCTGGTTGCGTGCACCTTGCCCCTTTTGTCGTCACTTTGGTGGGGGTACCTCCCCGCGGGCGGAGCCGGGGTGGGGGAGGTTTGTCGAAGCGATGCGGGGGTATCGGAGGGCCCGCCCCGCACCGGACCTGGCACAGTGGAAGAGGGAACAGCATCGTTCCCGTGAACGTTGGGCATGGCGGAAGCTGCGCGAGGAGGGCGGGCGCATGACGTACGACCGATTGGTGTGCGCTAACTGCGCGGCGCCGGTCAGCGAGGGGCGCTGCCCCGTCTGCCGCGCGAACCGCGAGCGGATGCAGCAGCCGTTCGGCGGGCTGACCCCGGGGGCGCTGCTGGCCCTCCTGGTGGTCCTGGCCACGGCGGCGGCGCTGTTGGCGCGCTGAGCGCCCGCCTGCCCGGCGTGAGCGGGAACGAGGACTCGTTTCCCTGGAGCGGACGACAAGGGGCGGGGCGGGACGGCTGGATGCCGTCCCGCCCCGCCCTTCGCCCGTTCGGCGGGTCGTCGTCCGTCAGGCGGCGGCGGCGCCGCCGCGGCCCTCCATCAGGCGCGGGAGGACCCGGAAGCCGATGCCGCCGGCGATCATCGTCGCGGCGCCGATGAGCAGGAACGTGGTCTCCGCCGCACCGGTCTCGGCCAGCTCGTCGCCGCCGCCCTGCGGGGCGGTGGAGTCGGAGCCGGTGTCGACGAGGTTGCCCTCGCCGCCCTGGGGCTCCTGACCGCCGAGGTCGGGGTCGATACCGCCGACGCCGCCACCGTTGCCGCCGTTGCCGTTGCCGCCGCCGCCGTTGCCGCCGCCACCGTTGCCGTTGCCGCCGTCACCGCCGCCCACGTCACCGCC
>NZ_LWCC02000005.1:2936180-2938051 GCF_001642695.1 Streptomyces chilikensis | reverse complement strand
CCACGTCTCCACCGCCGACGTCGCCGCCACCGTCGCCGCCCGCGATGACACCGGCGATCACGCCGCCGTCCTCGCCGCCGCCACCGTCGCCGCCCGCGATGACACCGGCGGCCGCGCCGCCGTCGTCACCGCCGCCGCCGTTGTCGCCGCCCTCGGAGGTGCCGCCGTCGGCCTCACCGCTGGTGATCCCGATCTCGACGTCGTCGCCGCCGAAGGCCGAAGCCGCGCCCGCCGCGGTCAGCGACGCGCCGGCCGCCATCACCGCACCCGCGGCGATCCGCGCGATGCGGACCCGTGTCTTTCTGCTCATGTGTCTGCTACCCCCAGTAGCTGTAGTCAGGGAGGCCGCGTCCTGGGGGTGGTGATCAACGGGGCGTCGTCTCGACGGACCCCCGGTTCACATGCGCCCCCGTCAACGCATGCCGAACCTAACCCTTCCGATAATCCAAAGCATCGTCAAGTTGCTTCACTTCACGCGCACAAAACGACAACTGCCGCCCCGAAGGACGGCAGTTGCGAAAACCGGTCTGACCCTGACTGACCGGGAGCTACTTCTCCTGCTGCTTGCGCCAGCGGATGCCGGCCTCGAGGAAGCCGTCGATCTCGCCGTCCAGGACGGCCTGCGGGTTGCCGACCTCGAACTCCGTCCGCAGGTCCTTGACCATCTGGTACGGGTGCAGGACGTACGACCGCATCTGGTTGCCCCAGCTGTTGCCGCCGTCGCCCTTCAGGGCGTCCATCTTGGCCTGCTCCTCCTGGCGGCGCCGCTCGAGCAGCTTGGCCTGGAGGACGTTCATCGCCGTCGCCTTGTTCTGGATCTGCGACCGCTCGTTCTGGCAGGAGACGACGATGCCGGTCGGGATGTGGGTCAGGCGGACCGCGGAGTCGGTCGTGTTGACGCCCTGGCCGCCGGGGCCGGAGGAGCGGTACACGTCCACGCGCAGTTCGGACTCGTCGATCTCGATGTGGTCGGTCTGCTCGACGACCGGCAGCACCTCGACGCCCGCGAAGGAGGTCTGGCGGCGGCCCTGGTTGTCGAACGGGGAGATGCGCACCAGGCGGTGCGTGCCCTGCTCGACGGAGAGGGTGCCGTAGGCGTACGGGACCTGGACGACGAAGGTGGTCGACTTGATGCCGGCCTCCTCCGCGTAGGAGGTCTCGTAGACGTCGGTCTTGTAGCCGTGGCGCTCGGCCCAGCGCAGGTACATGCGCTGCAGCTGCTCGGCGAAGTCCGCGGCGTCGACGCCGCCGGCCTCGGCGCGGATGTTGACCAGCGCCTCGCGGGCGTCGTACTCGCCGGAGAGGAGGGTGCGGACCTCCATCTCGTCCAGCGCCTTCCTCACCGCGGTGAGCTCGGCCTCGGCCTCGGCCCTGGTGTCCGGGTCGTCCTCCTCCTCGGCCATCTCGAAGAGGACGGCGAGGTCGTCGATCCGGCCGCGCAGCGCCTCGGCCTTGCGGACCTCGGCCTGGAGGTGCGACAGCTTGCTGGTGATCTTCTGCGCCGCCTCCGGGTCGTCCCAGAGGGAGGGCGCGGCCGCCTGCTCCTCGAGCACGGCGATGTCTGCCCTCAGCTTGTCGAGGTCCAGGACGGCCTCGATCGACTCCATGGTCGAGGAGAGGGACTTCAGCTCTTCGGATACATCGACGACTGCCACGCCCTCCAGCGTAACGGCTCCGCCCGGCGGCCAGGGCCACACCCCTGGGCACCGGGGCGGAACGCCGCACGCGCGTCAGGGGGCCGTGGAGGAGACCCCGGGCGCCGTCGGCGCCGTCGGGGGGGTCTCGTCGCCGCCGCCCGGGGCGGACAGCCACCACGCCGTCGCCGCGGCCGCCCCCGCGACCGCGAGCGCCGCCGCCGTGAGGGCGCGCCG
>NZ_LWCC02000005.1:2914269-2936080 GCF_001642695.1 Streptomyces chilikensis | reverse complement strand
CGGCCGCCGCGCCCCCGCGGCCGGTCGTGCCGGCCTCGGCCACGGGGGACGCGGCGGCCGTCCGCACGCGGTCGCCCCGGGCGTACGCCGTGGCCGGGCGGGCGGCCGCGGGGGCGCGGGATCCGCGTGACGCGCCGTTACGACGGTCCGTCACGAAGGTGGACAGGTAACGGCGGGACAACGATCGGGAGGTTTCGCCGGGGTCCGCGTCCGTCGCGGGCGGCGGCGGGCGTAGACCGACCCGCCCTTGGGAATGCGCTTGGCGCAAACGCGTCCACCGACACGTTCAAGGACGAACGAAGAACGGGGCAACGATGCGCATACGCAAGGCGCTGACCACTTCCCGGATCCCCACCGCCCTGGTGGCCACCACCCTCGCGCTCGCCCTCACCGCCTGCGGCGGCGACGGCGACGGGGACGGGAAGAAGAAGACCGGCGGGGGCAGCGGCACCGGCGCCGCCGAGCAGACCGTGAAGCTGCCGAAGCTGGACGGGCAGACCCTGGAGGTCGCCGCCGTCTGGACGGGTACGGAGCAGGAGAACTTCAAGAAGGTCCTCGCCGAGTTCGAGAAGCGGACCGGCGCCAAGGTCACCTTCGTCCCGGCCCAGGACCCGATCATCAACTTCCTCGGCTCCAAGATCGCCGGCGGCTCCCCGCCGGACGTGGCGATGCTGCCGCAGGTGGGCGCGATCCACCAGGCCGTGGAGAAGGGCTGGGCCAAGCCCCTCGGCGAGGAGGCCCGGGCGCAGCTCGCCAAGAACTACAGCAAGGGCTGGCAGGACCTCGGCACCGTCGACGGCAAGCAGTACGGCGTCTACTACAAGGCCGCCAACAAGTCCCTGATCTGGTACAACGCCAGGGTCTTCGAGAACGCCGGGGCGAGCGAGCCCAAGAGCTGGGACGACCTGCTGACGACCGCGCAGACCGTCTACGACTCCGGCGTCACCCCCTTCTCGGTCGGCGGCGCGGACGGCTGGACGCTCACCGACTGGTTCGAGAACGTCTACCTGTCGCAGGCCGGCCCGGAGAAGTACGACCAGCTCGCCGCGCACGAGATCCCCTGGACCGACCCCTCGGTCAAGGACGCGCTGACCACGCTGGCCCAGGTGTGGGGCAAGGCCGACTACGTGGCGGGCGGCGCCGACGGCGCGCTGCAGACGGAGTTCCCGGCCTCGGTGACCCAGACCTTCACCGGCGGCGACCAGCCCAAGGCCGGCATGGTCTTCGAGGGCGACTTCGTGCAGGTCAACATCGGCGAGACCGACGCCGAGGTCGGCACCGACGCCAAGGTGTTCCCGTTCCCGGCGGTCGGCGACGCCGCGCCGGTGGTCTCCGGCGGCGACGCCGCGGTGATCCTGGAGGACTCGAAGGCCGCGCAGGCCCTGGCCACCTTCCTGGCCTCCCCGGACGCCGCCGGCATCCAGGCGGGGCTGGGCGGCTACCTCTCCCCGAACAAGGCGGTGGACGCGTCGCTCTACCCGAACGACGTGCAGCGGAAGATGGCCGAGGCGCTGATCGAGGCGGGTGACGACTTCCGGTTCGACATGTCCGACCAGGCGCCGCAGGCGTTCGGCGGCACGCCCGGCAAGGGCGAGTGGAAGATCCTCCAGGACTTCCTGAAGAACCCGAAGGACGTCGAGGGCGCCCAGAGGAAGCTGGAGGCCGAGGCGGCCAAGGCCTACGGGGACTGAGGTCCGATGGCCGTGACGAAGGAAGAAGGGGGAACCCCGGCGGCCCGGCCCGCCGGGGGCGCCCCCGGCCGGCGTTCCCCGCGCGGCGGGGCGTCCCGCGGACGCAGGTCCGCGCTGCCGTTCCTGTTCCTGCTGCCCGCCCTGGTGCTGCTGGGCGCGCTGGTGCTGTACCCCATCGGGTACTCGCTGCTGCGCAGCCTCTTCGACCGCACCGGCGACGAGTTCGTCGGCTTCGACAACTACGCCGAACTCTTCACCGACGACGGCATCCTGACGGCGCTGACCAACAACCTGATCTGGGTCGTGGTCGCCCCGGCCGTCGCCACCGCGCTCGGTCTGGTCTTCGCGGTGCTCACCGAACGGGTGCGCTGGGGAACGGCGTTCAAACTCGTCGTCTTCATGCCGATGGCGATCTCCATGCTGGCGGCGGGCATCATCTTCCGCCTGGTCTACGACCAGGACCCGGACAAGGGCATCGCCAACGCGGTCTGGGTCGGGGTGCACGACACCTTCGCGGAGTCCTCCGCGTTCCCCAAGGCGCACCCGGGCCGCGACTCGCCGCTGGAGGCGGCCGGCGGCGGCGCGTTCGTCACCGCCGACCCGGTGCGGGCGGGCACGCCGGTGTCGATCCCCCTGGTGGGCGTCGCGCCCGACGTGATGCCCGAGGGGGCCGCCCCGGCCCGCCCCGCGAAGGCGGACCCGGACCGGGTCACCGGGGTGACCTGGCAGGACTTCACCCGCGGCAAGGGCGTCGGCACGCTCAACGAGCCCGACGCCACCGAGGTCGGCTATCCGGGGATGCGGATCGAGGCGGTCAAGGACGGCAAGGTGGTGGAGACCGCCACCGCGGCCCCCGACGGCTCCTTCAGCCTCTCCTCCGAGGCCGACGGCGCGCTGCTGCGGCTGCCCGCCGAGAACTTCCGCCAGCCGTACAACGGGCTGGAGTGGCTCGGCCCGTCCCTGGTCACCCCCGCGGTGATCGGGGCGTACGTGTGGATGTGGGCCGGGTTCGCGATGGTGCTGATCGCCGCGGGCCTCGCCGGGGTGCCGCGGGAGCTGCTGGAGGCCGCCCGGGTCGACGGGGCGACCGAGTGGCAGGTGTTCCGCCGGATCACCGTGCCGCTGCTCGCCCCCGTGCTGGGCGTGGTGCTGGTCACCCTGATGATCAACGTGCTGAAGATCTTCGACCTGGTCTTCATCATCCCGCCGGGCTCGGCCCAGGACGACGCCAACGTGCTCGCCCTGGAGCTCTACCGGAAGGGCTTCGCCGAGGACCAGCCGGGGGTCGCCAGCGCCATCTCGGTCTTCCTGCTGCTCCTCGTCGTCCCGGTGATGTGGTTCAACGTCCGGCGGATCAGGCAGGAGGGCCGACAGCGATGACGTCGACGGCAACGACCCCCGCGGCGACGGCCCTCGTGCCGGCCGCTCGGCGTGGGAGGACCCCCCTGGGCTCCCGGCTGGTCTCCGGGCTGGGCGGCACGCTGGTGCGGCTGTTCCTGGTGGTGGTCGGCCTGTTCTGGCTGATGCCCACCGTCGGCCTGCTGCTCTCCTCGCTGCGCTCGCCGCGGGACATGGCGGAGAGCGGCTGGTGGACCGTCCTCACCGAGCCCTCGCGGCTGACCTTCGAGTCGTACGCCGACCTGCTCGGCAACGGCGACATCACCGGCTCGCTGGTCAACACCCTGCTGATCACCGTGCCGGCCACCCTGCTGGTGGTGGTGATCGGGGCGCTCGCCGGATACGCGTTCGCCTGGATGGAGTTCCCGGGGCGGGACTGGTGGTTCCTGGGCGTGGTCGGCCTGATCGTGGTGCCGGTCCAGGTGGCGCTGCTGCCGATCGCCGAACTCTTCGGCGACCTCGGCCTGTTCGGGTCGATCGCGGGCGTGGTGCTGTTCCACACCGGGTTCGGCCTGCCGTTCGCCGTGTTCCTGCTGCGGAACTTCTTCGCGGAGATCCCGCGTGAGCTGCTGGAGGCGGCCCGGCTGGACGGGGCGGGCGAACTGCGGCTGTTCACCCGCGTGGTGCTGCCGCTGGGCGGCCCGGCGGTGGCGAGCCTCGGCATCTTCCAGTTCCTGTGGGTGTGGAACGACATGCTGGTGGCGCTGGTCTTCGCCGACTCCGGCAGCCAGCCGATCACGGTCGCGCTGCAGACCCAGGTACGGCAGTTCGGCAACAACATCGACGTGCTGGCGCCCGGCGCGTTCCTCTCCATGGTGATCCCGCTGGCGGTCTTCTTCGCCTTCCAGCGGCAGTTCGTCAGCGGCGTGATGGCGGGCGCCGTCAAGTAGCGGTCAGCGGGCGCCGATCACGCGCGCCACCCGATCGGAAGCGTCCGTCATGCGGGCGAATCCGTTCACCTGAAGGGGCGGTCCGGTCAACGGGCCGCCCCGACACGCGTGCGGCGTGGCCGCTCGGCAGGGCGGCGGAGCGTATCCATGTCACACCTTCGGATGTTTCCGCCCCGGCCGACCGCCCTCGTCACCCCCTGGATGTGCCGTTGCCCAGGTTCAGTGTCATCGTGCCCGCGTACCAGGTCCAGGCCTACCTCCACTCCTGCCTGGAGTCGGTGCTCGGGCAGTCGTACGCGGACCTGGAACTGATCGCGGTCGACGACGGGTCCCCGGACCGGTGCGGGGCCGTCATCGACGAGTTCGCCGCCCGCGACCCCCGGGTCCGCGCCGTCCACCTGGGCCGCAACACCGGCCTGGGGCCCGCCCGCAACGCCGGCGTGCGGCAGGCGACCGGCGACTACCTGATCTTCCTCGACGGCGACGACGTCCTCACCCCGCACGCCCTGCGGGCGATCGCCGAACGGCTGGAGCGCACCGGCGACCCGGACGTCCTGGTCTACGACTACGCCCGCCTCCACCTGGACGGCACCACCGTCCGCAACCGGCTCGCCGCCGAACTGCGCGAGGACGGCCCCGTCCCCTTCCGGCTGGACGACCGGCCCGGGCTCCTGGACCTGCTGATGGTCGTCTGGAACAAGGCCTACCGGCGCTCCTTCGTGGAGCGGGAGGGCCTCCGCTTCCCGCAGGGCTGCTACGAGGACACCCCGTTCACCTACCCGGCCCTGCTCGCCGCCGGGTCGCTGGCCACCCTCGACCGGGTCTGCCTCCACTACCGGCAGCGCCGTCTCGGCAACATCCTCGGCACCCCCGGACTGCAGCACTTCGACGTGTTCGCCCAGTACGACCGCGTCTTCGCCTTCCTCGACGCCCGTCCCGGCCTGGCCCACTGGCGGGGACCGCTGTTCCACCGCATGACGGACCACCTCTTCACCGTCCTCAACCGCGGCGACCGGCTGCCGCGCGGCGCCCACCAGGAGTTCCTGCGCCGCGCCCGCGCCCAGTACCTCCGGCGCCGCGTGCCCGGCCGGCGCCCCGCCACCTGGCGGGAGCGCGCCCGCCACCTGGTGATCCGCAGTGGCAGCACCCGGCTCTGGCGGGCCCTGCGCCTCGTCCACGTCACCTCCCGCCTGGCCGCCCGCCTGGCCCGCGCCGCCGCCCGCACCGCCCGCGCGCTGCTGCTGCGCCTGCACTTCGCCACGCAGCGGCTGCTCCCGACGCGGGACCTGGCCCTCTTCACCGCCGGGGGCGGCACGGCGGCGTACGGCGGCGACCCCGGGGCGCTGGAGACCGCGTTCCGCGTCTGGGCGCCGCGGACCCGCACCGCCTGGGCCGCGCCGCGCGCGCTGGCCGACACGGTGCCGCCGGAGACCCTCCGCCTCACCCCGGGCAGCCGCGCCTGGTGGACCGCGCTGGCCCGGGCCCGCTACCTGGTCACCGACACCGGGTTCGGCCCCCCGGTGCGCCCCCGGCGGGGGCAGGTCCTGCTGCGCACCTGCGACGGCCTCCCGCTCACCCGCACCGGGCTCGACGCGGCACGGCCCGACGTCCCCGCCGTCCTCGCCGACGCCGACAGCTGGGACCTGTGCCTGTCCGGCGACGCGCACACCACGGCGGTCCACGAGCGCGGCTTCCCCGGCCGGTACACCACCCTGGAGTTCGGCCGCCCCCGCACCGACGCCTACCAGCGGGCCACCGCGGAGGACGTGGCCCGGGCACGCGCGCTGCTGGGCCTCCCGCACGGCCGCACCGCGGTGCTGTACGCCCCCGCGCGGCGGTCCGCCCCGGCGCCGTCGCTGGACGTGGAGGAACTGGCGCGACGGCTGGGCGAGGGCTTCGTCCTGCTGACCACCGTCCCCGATCCGGGGACCTACCCGGCCGGGCGGGTGATCGACGTCTCCGCGACCGCGGCGCCGCAGACCGTCCTCTGCCTGGCGGCGGACGTCCTGCTCACCGACTGCTCGCCGCTGATCGCCGACTTCGCCGCGCTGGACCGGCCGGTGGTCGCCTGGGGCCCGGACCGCGCGGCCCTGGACGCCGTGCACGGGCTGTACCCGGTCGAGGTGCCGGGCGCGGTGGCCGAGGACGAGCCGGCGCTGGCCCGGCTGCTGGCCACCGGCGCCTGCGACGGCCCCGCCCTCGCCGGCCTGCGCGCCGCCTTCCGCGAGCGCCACTGCCCCCACGACGACGGGCGGGTCGCCGAACGGGTGGTGCGGCGGGTGGTCCTCGGCGAGAGGTCCGGGCTCCCGGCGGTGACGCCGCCCGCGGACCGCCGCCCGGTCCCCGCCGCCGCGCCCGTCGCCGCGCACGTCCCCGGCCCGGCCGCGCTGCCCGCCGCGCGGTCCACCGCGGGGTACGGCCTGGCGGAACAACGCTGAGGGAGCGCCACCGATGCCCACGTCACGCCCGACCCCGACCCGCCCGCCCGTCCGGCGTCCGCCGGGCCGCCCGCCGGGGCCGTACCGCGGCCGCTGACCGCGGCGCCCCCACGCGCACCCACCGCGCACCCACCGTGAGAAGACGCCCGCCCGTGAACCGCCCGCAAGGGCCGCCCGGGAACCATCCGAGACCAGGAGGCGCGCGAACCATGCCCCGGTTCTCCGTCGTGATCCCCACCCACGGCACCGCCCACCGCCTGGCGGACGCCCTGGACAGCGTCCTCGCCCAGTCCTGCCCCGACCTGGAGGTGATCCCGGTCCTGGACGGCCCGGACGCCCCCGCCGCCGACGTGCTCGCCGGCCGCCGCGGCCGGGACCCGCGGATCCGCCCCGTCACCTCCCCGCCCGCCGCCGGACTCGGCGCGGCCCGCAACACCGGGCTGGACGCCGCCCGCGGCGACTACGTGCTCCTCCTCGACGGCGACGACGCCCTCACCGCCGGCGCCCTGGCCGCGGTCGCCGCCCGGCTCGCCGCCACCGGCGACCCCGACGTGCTGGTCCTCGGCCACGAACGCGTCCCCTGGTGGACCCCGGCCCGCCCCGCCCCGCCGGGCCCGCGGCCGCCGGAGCCGTCCGCGCCCGACCGGCCGTTCCACCCCGCCGAGGTCCCCCACCTCACCGGCGTGCGGCTCCCCGCCTGGAGCGCCGCCTGCCGTCGCGGCTTCCTCACCGCCCACCGCCTGGCCTTCGCGGACGGCTGGTACACCGACCTCTCCTGGACCCCCGCCGCGCTCCTCGCCGCGGACCGGGTCGCCGTGCTGCGCCGCACCGTCGTCGAGCACCGGGTACGCCGCCAGGGCAGCCGCCTCAACGAGCCCGGACCGCACCACCTGGACCTGCTGGACCGCGCCGAGGAACTGCTGCGCCGCGCGGCCGGGCTGCCCGCCGCCCGGAGGGGGCCGCTCTTCGCCGACCTGTTCGCGCTGGTCCTGCGGACCGCCGCCGACCCGCGCCGCCTGCCGGCCGCCGACCGCCGTGCCTTCTTCCGCCGCGCCGCCCGCCTGTACCGCCGCCACCGTCCCGCCGGGTTCCGCCCGCCCGGCGGGAGCCTGGGCGCGCAGCACCGGCTGCTCGCCTCCGGCCGCCACACCGCGTTCCGGCTGCTGCGCGCCGGGGCCCGGTCCGGGCCCGGACCGGCCGCCTCGGGCGGGGCGGTTCGCGCGGGCCGCGGAGCCGGGGCCGGCGGCCGTCGTGGCGGGACCGCCGGGGCCGTGGCGGGCGCGCGGGGCGGTGCGGCGGGTCAGAAGTCCGCGAGGTCCACGGCGAGGCGTTCCGCCAGGGAGACGGCCTCGGTGAGCGTGTCCACCACGGGGACGCCGGCCTCCTCCAGGCTGGACCGGCTGTGCGAGCCGCCGGTGTAGAGCACCGCGCGGGCCCCGGCGTCGCGGGCGGCCAGGGCGTCGTCGAGGGCGTCGCCGATGACGACGGTGGCCCCGGGGCGCACTCCGTGGACGTCGAGGGCGGCGAGGTGGCGGACCATGTGCTCGGCCTTGGTGCCGCCGGAGGGCCCGTCGCGGCCGTCGACCCGCAGGAAGTGCGGCTCGATGCCGAAGTCGCGGACCAGCGGGACCAGTTCATCGTGGCCGTGCATGCTGAGGATGGACTGGCTGCGGCCGGCCGCGTGCCAGCCGTGCAGCAGTTCGCGGACGCCCTCGGTGAGGTCGCAGGCGGTGAGGTGGGCCTTGTAGTGGTGGTGGAACAGGCCGTCCATCACCTCCCACTCGCGCTGCGTCGGCATGCGGCCCATCAGCCGCTCGTAGAAGCGGGGGACCGGGACGCGGTAGAGCGTGCGGTACTGCTCCAGGGTGATGGGCTCCAGGCCGACCTCGGCGAAGGCGGCGTTGGTCGCCCGGATGGTGGCGTCCAGGTCGTGGAAGAGGGTGCCGTTCCAGTCCCAGACGATGTGCGGGCGCGGGACGGTGGAGCCGGAGCCGGCGGGCGGGTGGGGGGCGGGTGTCGCGGTCACGCGGGGCCGCCTTCCCCGTCCCGGCGGTCCTCGCCGCCCGCACCGCCGCCGATCAGGGCGGGGACCTCCTGGGTGGCGAACCACAGCAGGTCGTGGTCGGCGGCCCGGTCCACGGTGTCCAGCGCCTCGACGTCGTCCTTGTCGGCGGCGTCCAGGGCGGCCGCGGCGGCGGTGACGTCCTGTCCGGCGTCCTCGGCGTCGACGTGCACGGCGGCCGCCCTGGCCAGCCGGAGGGGGCCGGGGACGAGGGTCTCGCCCATCTCCCCGGGGGACAGGTCCACGGCGCGGTCCGCCACGTCCACCGCCACGACGACCCGGCGGCGGGGGGCGGACGGATCCGCGGCCAGCAGGCGCAGCGAGGCGTACGCGGCGAGGCCGAGGGCGGCGTACTCCAGCTCCTCCGAGTCCTCGGACTCGTACCAGTCGCTCAGCGCGGGGGTGACCGCGTACGCGGTGACGCGGGCGCCGCCCAGCTCGCCCGTCCGGTACGCCTCGGCGAGCCCGGGGAGGGTCAGGGGTACGTAGACGCGCATGCGGGCCGCCGCTTTCGGTCGGGGACGGGTGGGTCAGCCCAGGATACGTGCGGCGCGTGGGGGCGGTCCCCTTTCGGGGCGGCGGTGGGACGGCGACGGGTGCGGGGCGGCTCCTCCGGGCGGCCCGCGGAGGCCGTGCGGTTGCGGCTCCGGCGGGGCGGATTGGGCCTGATAGGTGAACCGCGGGGGCGGGCGGGGGCCTCGTGTCGGTCTTTGCCCGGCGGCGAGGGCGGTTCTACAAGATCCACAGCGGTGTTACTCGCCGGTATGTCTCTCTCGCGGAACGGGGATGTGTGCGTGAACAAGGTCATGACGAGGGTGCGGAGCGGGTCGGGCGGAGCGGGGGAGCGGCCGGGGGCGGCCGCGCGGAGGAGGCCGCCGGGGCGGAGGGACGCACGGCGGCCGGGTGCCGCCGGGGCGGGGGCGCGGGTGGTGCCGCCGTCGGCGCGGCCGACCGACGTGTTCGCGGAACGGCTGGTGGGGGTGCTGAGCGGGCAGCTGCCGGTGCACTCGATGCTGCGGCACACGGTGGGGCGGGCGTACGACGACCTGGCGCGGCTGGCGGAACGGGGGGTGCTGCGGACGCGGGGCGGGGTGCGGCCGGTGGTGCGGGACATCGGGTACTACGTCGCCCGGGCGGGGGCGCTCGAGGTGTTCGTGCGGGTGGGGGCGGGGGACAGGGTGCGGGCGCTGGCCTTCCGGCTGGAGCGGGGGGACGACCGGCGGTGGCGGTGCGTGGCGGTCGAGGCGGGGCCCTGACGCGGCCCCGGCCCCTCACGGGGGCCAGGCCCGGCCGGAGCTCCCGGCTCCGGCCGGACCCGGCCCTGGGCGCGGCCGGTCCGTTCCGCCTGCGCCCGCCCGTGCCGCCCCCCCGGGCGGCCCGGCCGCCCGCAGGGCCGGGCGGCGCGGGGTGGGCCCGGTGGGGCGGTCAGAGGGATTTGAGGGCGGCCGCGGTGGCTCGGGTGAGGGTGGGGAGGTGGGTCTTGGGGAGGCGGGGCTGGCGGAGGATGACGGTGCGCCAGTAGAGGGGCCCGGTGACGAGGTCGAGGGCGATGTCCTCGTCGAGTCCGCGCCGGAGCTCGCCGCGTTCCACCGCCGCCGCGACGATCCGCAGCGCCACGCTCTCCTGCCCCGACCGCACCGCCTTGCGGAGCGCCTCGTCGATCTCCGGGTTGCGGGCGGCCTCCGCCTGCAGGTCAGGGATGATCTGCGAGGCCACGGGGTGCCGCAGGGCGCGCGAGGTGAACTCGTACAGCAGCCGCAGGTCCGTCTCCAGCGACCCGGTGTCCGGTGCCGGCAGCCCCTCCACGGCCAGCGCGGACACGACGTCCAGCACCAGGTGCAGCTTGCCGCGCCACCGCCGGTAGACCGCGGTCTTGCCGACGCCGGCCCGCCGCGCCACCCCCTCGATCGAGGTCCGCGCGTATCCCACCGCCGCCAGTTCCTCCAGCACGGCCGCGCGGATGGCCTCCGTCACGTCCTCGCGGAGCACCGCCGCCCCCGCCGGGGCCCGGCGCCGACGCGTGGCGGGTCCGCTCCCGGCGCCGCCGGGGCCGTCGGCGCCCTCGGCGGCGGCAGGTGCTGCTCCGGCTGCGGCTTCGGCGTCAGTCATGCCGACCAGCATAGGGCGAACGGGCGCGTTACGACGGGACGGTTGCGTTCCGGCGTGCCCCCGCCTAGGCTCCGGTGGGACGGACGATACGGTCCCGTTCCGTCGTAACGGCGCCGTCATCGGCGTCGACGACCTTTCCCACTCGAAGAAAGGCCGCGGATGTGAGTCAGGTTCTCGACGCACCGCACGCCGCCGGCCCGGCGGTCCCCGACCACGGGGACCTGTCCGCGCTGGCCGCCCGGCACGGCCTCACGGTCAGCGGGGCGCGCCCCGGCCTGGCCGGCTACGTCCGGCAGCTCTGGGCGCGACGGCACTTCATCACCGCCTTCGCCACCGCCAAGCTCACCGCCCAGTACAGCCAGGCCAAGCTGGGCCAGCTCTGGCAGGTGCTCACGCCGGTGCTGAACGCCGCGGTGTACTTCTTCATCTTCGGCGTCCTGATGGGCACCTCCCAGGGCGTGCCGGACTTCGTGCCGTTCCTGGTCACCGGCGTCTTCGTGTGGACGTTCACCCAGACCTCGCTGATGACCGGCACCCGGTCCATCGCGGGCAACGTCGGCCTGGTCCGCGCGCTGCACTTCCCGCGGGCCGCGCTGCCCATCTCGTACTGCCTCCAGCAGCTCCAGCAGCTGCTGTTCTCGATGGCGGCGCTGGTCGTGATCCTGCTGGTCTTCGGCGTGCCGGTGGCCTGGTCCTGGCTGCTGGTGGTGCCGGCGCTGACCCTGCAGTTCGTCTTCAACGCCGGCCTGGCGATGGTGCTGGCCCGGCTCGGCGCCCACACCCCGGACCTGGCGCAGCTGATGCCGTTCGTGCTGCGGACGTGGATGTACGCCTCGGGCGTGATGTTCAGCCTGACGCAGGTGGCGCAGCGCACCGACCTGCCGGGCTGGGTCTTCAACGTCCTGCAGTGGAACCCGGCGGCGGTCTACATCGACCTGATGCGGTTCGCGCTGATCGACAGCTACACCGCGAGCCAGCTGCCGGACCACGTGTGGCTGATCGCCGCCGGGTGGGCGCTGCTCGCCGGGCTCGGGGGATTCGTTTTCTTCTGGAAGGCTGAGGAGACCTACGGCCGTGGCTGAACACCGGATGAACGCCGTCGGCGCCGACCGCGCCGGCGAGGCGGTCCCCACCGTCGTCGTCGACCACGTGGACATCGTCTACAAGGTCAACGGCGCCGGTGGCGGGCGCGGCGCGGCGACGGCCGCGCTGAGCCGGATCGTGCGGCGCAAGGAGAAGGTGGAGCGCGCCTCCGGCGTGCGGCGGGTGCACGCCGTGAGGAACGTGACGTTCGTGGCGCACCGCGGTGAGGCGATCGGGCTGATCGGCACCAACGGGTCCGGCAAGTCGACGCTGCTGAAGGCGGTGGCGGGGCTGCTGCCGGTGGAGAACGGGCGGATCTTCACCGACGGCCAGCCGTCGCTGCTGGGCGTCAACGCGGCGCTGATGAAGGACCTCACCGGGGAGCGGAACGTCCACCTCGGCGGGCTCGCCATGGGGATGTCGCGGGAGCAGGTCCGCGAGCGGTACCAGTCGATCGTGGACTTCTCGGGGATCAACGAGAAGGGCGACTTCATCACCCTGCCGATGCGGACGTACTCCTCCGGCATGTCGGCGCGGCTGCGGTTCTCGATCGCCGCGGCCAAGGACCACGACGTGCTGCTGATCGACGAGGCGCTGGCCACGGGCGACAAGAAGTTCCAGAAGCGGTCCGAGGCGCGGATCCGCGAGCTGCGGAAGCAGGCCGGCACGGTGTTCCTGGTCAGCCACAACAACCGGTCGATCCGGGACACCTGCGACCGGGTGCTGTGGCTGGAGCGGGGCGAGCTGCGGATGGACGGCCCGACCGAGGACGTCATGCGCGAGTACGAGAAGTTCACGGGCAAGTAGACGGACCGCCCGCGGGGAGGGGGTGGTCCGGGGCGCACGCCCCGGGCCGCCCCCTCCGGCGTTCTGGGACCTCACGTTTCGCTCAGTTCCCGGCGGACGGGCGGACGGCGCGGGTCCGCGGGACCTACGCTCGGGGCCGGTCGAGGAACAGGGGGCGGGGCATGCGGGGTCGGTGGGGTGCGGTGGCGGTGGCGGTGGCGGTGGCCGTTCTGGGACCGGCGGGGTGTTCCGCCGGGCCGTCGTCGCACGAGGTGAGGACGCGGCCCGCCGTGGAGAGCGCGGGCGCGGACGCGCGGGCCGCGGAGCCGGACGCGGGGGAGGGGACCGCCGCGTCGGACGCGGACGTGGACCTGGACCGGCGGGGGAACGGGCGCGTGGAGTATCCGGCGGGGCCGGCGGGCGAGGACCTGGCCGTCGCGCTCTCCTGCCGGGGGGACGGGGTGATCGAGGTGCGGCTGCCGGGCGTCGGGGCCTCCTTCTCCGAGGACTGCCGGGAGGACGAGGCGGTCCCGTACGAGCACCGGCTCGGCGTCGACGGCGCGGAGCGCGCCGGGACCGCCGTCGTGGAGGCGCCGCAGGCCGTGCGGTGGACGGTCACCGTGCAGCGCCGGGAGCCGCTCGCCGCGCGGTAACCGCGGCCGCCGGCCGGGCGTCCGAGGGCCGGTGCCGGTGCCGGTGCCGGTGCGCCCGGCACCCTCGGGCTGCGCCCGGTGGCCCGGACCGGGCCGGTCGCGCGAACCGGGGCCCGGCCGCCGCGCGGGGCGGCGGCCGGGCCCGGGGGCCGCGCTACGAGCGCAGCAGGGTGCGCATGGTGCGCATCGCCACCGAGAGGTTGGCCAGGTCGAAGCCGTCGGAGGAGTGGATCTCGTCCAGCGTCGTCCGGGCACGGCTCAGGATCGCCGCGTGGTTCCGCTCCCACGCCTCGAACCGCTGCTCCGGGGTGGCGGCGTCCCCGCCGGCGGCGAGGATCTCCGCGGTGAGGGCGGCGTGCGCGGCGTACAGGTCCTCGCGGATGGAGGCGCGGGCCATGGACTGCCACCGGTCGGCGCGCGGCAGTTCCAGGATGCGGTCCATCAGCTGGGTGATCCGCAGCCGGTCGGCGAGGTCGTAGTACACCTCGGCGACCTCCAGCGCGTCCTTGCCCGTGCGGTCGGCCACCGAGACGATGTCCAGCGTCGGGAAGGCGGAGGAGAACCCGGCGACCTGGGTGGCCAGTTCCTCCGGCACGCCGGCGCCCGACAGCTCGTCGTGGATGTGCTGGTACCAGGCCTGGTCGGCGCCGCGCAGCAGCTTGGGCAGGTGGCTCCAGACCTGCTCGACGCCCTCGGCGAAGAACTCGACCGTCTGGGCGATGGCCAGCGGCTGCGGCCGGTTGTTGAGCAGCCAGCGGGTGGCGCGCTCGACCAGGCGGCGCGAGTGCAGCCGGATCCGGGTGAGGACGGCCGCTTCGACCTGGTTGTCCAGTGCCTCGACGGCGTCCCAGACGCGCCCGCAGTGGAAGATCTCCCGGGCCACGGTGTGCGCCCGCACCACCTCCTCCAGCGACGCCCCGGTCTCCTCGCGCAGCCGGTGCAGGAAGGTGGTGCCGCCGGTGTTGACGGTGTCGTTGACCAGGATCGTGGTGACGATCTCGCGGCGCAGCGGGTGGTTGTCGATCTGCTCCTCGAACCGCTCGCGCAGCGCCGCCGGGAAGTAGCAGTGCAGCAGGCGGCGCAGGTACGGGTCGTCCGGCAGGCCGGTGGTCACCAGCTCCTCGGCCGCGGTGATCTTCGTGTAGGCCATCAGCACGGCGGTCTCGGGGCCGGTGAGGCCCTGCCCGTGCTGGAGCCGCTCGCGGATCTGCCGGTCGTTGGGCAGGAACTCGATGGCCCGGTCCAGCCGGCCGGAGCGCACCAGGTGGCGCATGAAGCGCTGCTGGGAGGGCAGCATGTCGTGCGCCTGGACGGCCGCGTTGGCCAGCGCGGTGTTCTGCGCGTAGTTGTTGCGCAGCACCAGGTGGCCGACCTCGTCGGTCATCTCGGCGAGCAGCTTGTTGCGCTGCTTGACGGTCATGTCGTCGGCCGAGACGAGCCCGTTGAGCAGGATCTTGATGTTCACCTCGTGGTCGGAGGTGTCCACGCCGGCGCTGTTGTCGATGGCGTCGGTGTTGACCTTGCCGCCGGAGCCGCCGTTGCCGGCCTGCGCGTACTCGATGCGGCCGAGCTGGGTCAGGCCCAGGTTGCCGCCCTCGCCGACGACCTTGACCCGCAGGTCCTGGCCGTCGACGCGGATGGCGTCGTTGGCCTTGTCGCCGACGTCGGCGTGGGACTCGGCGGAGGCCTTGACGTAGGTGCCGATGCCGCCGTTCCACAGCAGGTCGACGGGGGCGGTCAGGACCGCCTTCATCAGCTCGGCCGGGGTCATCTTGGTGACGCCGGCGTCGATGCCGAGGGCCTCGCGGATGTGCTGGTTGAGCGGGACGGACTTGGCGGTGCGGGGGAACACGCCGCCGCCCGGGGAGAGCAGCTCGGTGTTGTAGTCGGCCCACGAGGAGCGCGGCAGTTCGAACAGGCGGCGGCGCTCGGCGTAGGAGACGGCCGCGTCCGGGTCCGGGTCGATGAAGATGTGCCGGTGGTCGAAGGCGGCCACCAGGCGGATGTGCTCGCTGAGCAGCATGCCGTTGCCGAACACGTCGCCGGACATGTCGCCGACGCCCACGACCGTGAAGTCCTGCGTCTGGGTGTCCACGCCCAGCTCGCGGAAGTGGCGCTTGACCGACTCCCAGGCGCCGCGGGCGGTGATGCCCATGCCCTTGTGGTCGTAGCCGGCGGAGCCGCCGGAGGCGAAGGCGTCGCCCAGCCAGAAGCCGTACGACTGGGCGACCTCGTTGGCGATGTCGGAGAAGGTGGCGGTGCCCTTGTCGGCGGCGACCACCAGGTAGGTGTCGTCGCTGTCGTGCCGCACCACGCCCTCGGGCGGGACGACCTCGCCGCCGACCAGGTTGTCGGTGATGTCGAGCAGAGCGGAGATGAAGGTGCGGTAGCAGGCGACGCCCTCGGCCATCCAGGCGTCGCGGTCCACCGACGGGTCGGGCAGCTGCTTGGCGACGAAGCCGCCCTTGGCGCCGACCGGCACGATGACGGTGTTCTTCACCATCTGCGCCTTGACCAGGCCGAGGACCTCGGTGCGGAAGTCCTCACGCCGGTCCGACCAGCGCAGGCCACCGCGGGCGACCTTGCCGAACCGCAGGTGGACGCCCTCGACGCGCGGCGAGTACACCCAGATCTCGTAGGCGGGGCGCGGCGCCGGCAGGTCGGGGATGGCCTGCGGGTCGAACTTCATCGACACGTAGTCGTGCGGCCGGCCGTCGTCGGTCAGCTGGAAGAAGTTGGTCCGCAGGGTCGCCTTGACGACCGTCAGGAAGGACCGCAGGATCCTGTCCTCGTCCAGCGAGGCCACCTGGTCCAGGGCGCCGTCGAGCTCCTCCAGCAGGCCGTCGACGATCTCCAGCCCGGCGCTCTGCCGCTCCGGCGACAGCCGCGCCTCGAAGAGGGAGACCAGCAGGCGGGTGGTGTGGACGTTGTCGCGGAGGGTGTCCTCCATGTAGTCCTGCGAGAACGTCGACCCGGCCTGGCGCAGGTACTTGGCGTAGGCGCGCAGCATCATCGCCTCGCGCCAGGTCAGACCGGCGCTCAGCACCAGCGAGTTGAAGCCGTCGTTCTCGGCGCGGCCGGTCCAGGTCGCGGCGAAGGCGTCCTGGAACCGCTCGCGGGCGTCGTCGCCGCCGAGGAACTCGCCGTTCGCGGTGAGCGCGGTGCGCGGCAGCCGCAGGCCGAAGTCGTAGATCCACGCGCCGGTGACGCCCTCGTGGCCCTCGGGGCAGCGCAGCTCGTAGGGGCGCTCGTCGGTGACCTCGACGCCGAGCCGGGTGAGGACCGGCAGGACCGCGGAGAGGGAGACCGGGGCGCCGTGGCGGTAGATCTTGAAGCGGCGTTCACCGGGGGCGGCGCCCACCGGCTCGTAGAGGCTGAGGGCGAACTCCTCCTCGGCGTCCGCGGTGGCCAGGTGCTCCAGCCGGGCGATGTCGGAGACGGCGGCGCGCGGCGTGTGGTCGGCCTTGTAGCCCTCGGGGAAGGCGTTGCCGTAGCGGCGCAGCAGTTCGGCGGCGCGCTCCTCGCCGAACTCGGCGTGCAGCGCCTCGGCGAAGCCGTCGGCCCAGGAGCGGGCGGCCTCGGCGAGCCGGTTCTCGATGCGCTCCTTGTCCGCGTCGGACAGGTGCGGCAGCTCGGTGCCGAGCGGCACGCGGACCACGAAGTGCAGCCGGGAGAGGATCGACTCGGTGTTCCAGGCGGTGAAGTCGACGCTGGTGCCGCCGAGTTCCTCCTTGAGGATGTCGATGATCCGCAGCCGGACGGCGGTGGTGTAGCGGTCGCGGGGGAGGTAGACCAGCGCCGAGTAGTAGCGGCCGTACTCGTCCTGCCGCAGGTACAGCCGCAGCCGGCGGCGTTCCTGGAGGTAGAGCACGGAGGTGACGATGGAGCGCAGCTCGTCGGCGGGCGTCTGGAAGAGCTCGTCGCGCGGGTAGGTCTCCATGATCTGGAGCAGGTCGCGCCCGCCGTGGCTGTTGGCGGAGAAGCCGGTGGCGGCCAGCACCTCGGCGACCTTGCGGCGGATCACCGGGACGCGGCGCACGGACTCGGTGTAGGCGGCGGAGGAGAACAGGCCGAGGAAGCGGCGCTCGCCGATGACCTCGCCGTTCTCGTCGAACTTCTTGACGCCGATGTAGTCCAGGTAGCTGGGCCGGTGCACGGTGGCGCGGCTGTTGGCCTTGGTGAGCACGAGCAGCCGGTGCTCGCGGGCCTTGGCGCGGGCGTCGGCGGGCAACCGCTCGAAGGACGGGCCGGACGGGTCGTCGCCGCGGTCGTCCGGGAGGTTGCCGTCGGCGTCGGGGGTCTGGTGCGGGTCGGAGCGCAGGATGCCGAGGCCGGTGCCGGGGACGGCGGCCAGGGTGTCGTCGTCGACCAGGCGGTACTCGCGGTAGCCGAGGAAGGTGAAGGCGTCGGCGGCCAGCCAGCGCAGCAGCTCGCAGGCCTCGTCGACCTCCTCCTGCGGCAGGTCGGAGGCGAGCGGCTCGAAGGGCAGCTCGTCGGCGATGCGGACGGCGGCGTCGCGCATCTTCTCCCAGTCCTCGACGGCCTCGCGGACGTCGGACAGGACGCGCTGCAGGTCCGCGGTGATCTGCTTGAGGTCGTCGCGGTCGGTCTCGCGGTCCATCTCGACGTGGATCCACGACTCGACGTGCGCGTCGTGCGGCAGGTCCGAGGCGTCGCCGGGGGCGGGGGTGTCGAGCACCTCCAGGAGCTTGCCGGTCAGGTCGCGGCGCACCACGAACTGCGGGTGGACCACGAGGTGGATGCCGCGGCCCTGGCGGGAGAGCTCGTTGGTCACCGAGTCGACCAGGAACGGCATGTCGTCGGTGACGACCTCCACCACGGAGTGGCTGCTGGTCCAGCCGTTCTCCTCGACGGTGGGGGTGTGCACGCGCACCGCGGCCGTGCCCTGCGGCCGGTTGCCGGCCAGACGGTAGTGGGAGTAGGCCGTCCCCAGGACGTCGACCGGGTCGCGGTCGGTGAGGTCCTCGGGCGCCGTGTGCAGGTAGTAGCGCTGGAGGAACGAGAGCACGGCGGCCCGGTCCGGGCTCCTCCCGCCGTCGTCCGTCGCCCCCGCCGGAAGGCGTCCTCCGGCCGGGCTGTTCTCAGCTACCCGGGCGGCCCTCTCGAGCAGCTCGGCCTTGGCTTCGTCCAGCTTGGTCTGCATTGTTCTCTGGCTCCTGTCGCGCGCCGTTGCGTGACGTTGAAGGGAAGTCGGCCGGTGTGGCCGTGATGCTTCCGGCAGCACGTCTCGACGCCGGGTGTCCGGTTCGTTCCGACGCTATGCCTGGAGAGGAGAAGCGCGCGGGGATTCCGGCCATGCGCGACTGCGATGTCGCGGCCCCCCTCGCCGTCCCCCCGGAGATGTCGGCGAGCGGCGCCCGGTCCCGGGTGTCCACCGGGTGCTCCGGGCGCGTCGCGAGGGCTGGAACGCCCACGCCGGCTATCGCGCTGATCACGGCACAAGGCTATATCCCGGTGTGAGGGGGCCGTCATGAGCCGTATGTGTACAAAACAGGGGGTGGAACTTTGCCGGTCCGCACAGGGCGGGGGACGGCCCGGGGAGGTATGGGAACGGGGGGACGGGCGGGTCTCAGTCGCGCGCGGCCGGGCGGGTCCCGGTCGCCGTCGGCGCCGACGGCCGCCGTGCGGGCCGTGACGCGGGGGCGGTCGTCCCGCCGCCCGGAGCCGGGGAGGGGCGGGAGGCGCGGCCGGCGCCGGATACCCGGGCGACCCTCGCGCACGACAGGACGGCGGCGGCCACCAGCAGGCCGTTGCGGACGGCCATCACCAGGCAGCCCGTCCAGGTGCGGGCCGTGACCTCCTCGTACAGGACGGGATAGGCGAGCGCGCTGAGCGCCGTCGCCGCCGTGACCAGCAGCGCCACCGGCCGCTGGGTGGTGCTCCGCAGGGTGAGGCAGACGGCGGCCACGCCGAGGAGCCAGATCATGTACTGCGGGCTGATCACCCGGCTGGTGACGGTCAGCAGGAGCACGGCGGCCAGGGCGGCGTCGTGGCGCACGGCCCGGGGCCAGTGCCCGTGGAGCAGGGCCGCGCGGACCGCGCGCAGCCGCCAGAGGGCGATCAGGACGAGGGCCGCGAGGGTCAGCGCCAGCGAGGCGGCGGCCACCGCGCCGGCCCCCGGCCCGACCAGTTCCATCGAGCCGTACCGGTAGCGCACCTGCCCCGGCCAGCCGGCGTGGGTGGCGAGGGAGAGCAGGGTGCCGCCGAGCGACTCGATCTGCACGCCCCGCTCGCCCTGCTGCCGGACGAACGACAGCGTGTCGGTGAAGAGCGAGGCCAGCAGGGCGAGCAGGGTGACGGCGGTGAGCGCGGCGGACGTCCAGGCGCGGCGGGTGGCCCGTCCCGGCTCCGCGCCGATCAGGGTGAGCACCGGCCACGCCTTGGCGAGCGCCCCGAGCGCGGCCAGCGCGCCGCCGAGACGGGGCAGGCGGTCCACGGCGAGCAGGGCGAACACGGCGAGGGCGGTGACCTGCACGTCGAACCGGGCCAGCGGCAGGTGGAGCAGCAGGGGGAGGCCGGCGGTCCACAGCAGCGCGCCGAGCGGGCCGCGGCCGTCGCCCGGGGCTGCGGGCGCCGTCCCGCGGGAGAGGCCGGTGCGCACGAGGGCGGCCGTGACGGCGGCGTCGGCGGCCAGGGTGACGGCGGTGAACGCCCACGGGTAGGGCAGCCGGGGCAGCAGCAGACCGGGCAGCAGCAGGGCGGGGCCGGCGCCGGGCGGGTACTGCCAGAGCGGGTCCCCGGCCGGGTAGGCGCCCCGGTCCAGGGTCTCGCGCCAGCGGGTGTACAGCCGGTCGAGCTCGTGCGAGACGCTGCCCGAGCCCAGCCACGGCAGGTGGTCGTGGGCCAGCAGCCAGACCATGGCGGCGCGGGTGAGCAGCCATCCGGCGGTCAGGGCGGCCACGGCCGCGGCGGCGCGGACGCGCGGCGTGGAGGTCACGGCCCGGCCCGCCCGACCCGGGCGAGCACCTCGCCCGTCTCCCGGCTCCACGCCACCACCACGGCCTCCTCGGGCGTCCTCTTCCAGCGGGTCAGCAGCAGCCAGCGGACCCGGTACCGGCGGGCGATCGCCTCCCGGCCCGCGCGTCCGGTGGCCGGGTCCAGGTAGCGGGCGGTGGCCGCCAGCCGCCGTCCCCGCTCCGCCTCGCCCAGCAGCGGGTCCGGCCAGGGCGGCGCGACCAGGTCGGCGCCGTGACCGGGGAGCAGGCGGGGCGCGAAGTAGCCGTCGGCGAGGACCGGTTCGCCGCGGCCGATGTGCCGGGCGGCCCAGTCGTACGACGGCCAGTGCGGCAGCCGGCCGAAGCGGTCCGAGGGGACCAGGGCGGCCGCGTGCACGGTGAGCAGCGCGCACGCCGCGCCGGCCGCCGCCGCCACGCCCAGGGCCCGGCGCCGGCGGGACCACGGGCGGGGCGCGGCCAGTTCCACGGCCAGGGCCAGCTGGAGGGGGAGCAGGGCCGGGCCGAGGAGGCGGGCGTAGGTCCAGCGACCGCTGAACCAGCCGTACGCGAGGGCCGCGCAGTCCAGGGCGAACAGCAGGACCAGCGGGTCGCGCCAGGGGCGGCCGGCCCGGCGGGCGCGGACGCACAGTGCGGGGAGCCCGAGGACGACGGCCAGCCAGCAGCGCTGCGGGAGGCGGTCGTAGAGCTGGCGGTGCATCACGTCGAGGCCGGTGTCCCCGGCCAGGGCGAGCACGTCGCAGTACGGCCAGGCGAGGGTGACGGCGAGCGCGGTGGCCGCGGTGAGGGCCCAGCGCGCGAGCAGCGCGGGGCGCGGGCGGCCGGGCGCGGCGGCGAAGGCCACGGCGCCGAGCGCGGCGGCCACGAAGGTGACGGGGTGGATGAGCAGGACCAGCCCGTACAGGACGCCGAGCGCGGCGTGGCCGGGAAGGCCGGGCAGGCCGCCCGGGCCGACGAAGCGGACCGGGCGGGCGCCCCGGCCGTCGGCGGCGCGGACCCGGTCGGCGGTGAGGGCCCGGTCGGCGGTGAGGGCCCAGGCCCACAGGGTGAGGCCGAGGGCGAGGGCGGAGGGGTAGCCGAGGTTCCCCGTCATCGAGACGAGGTTGAGGAACCCGCTCCACCAGGCGCGTTCGGTGCCCCAGAGGAGGGTGACCGCGGCGAGCGCCCACACCGGCGCCCACGGGCGCGGGGTGAGGGCGCGGACCAGGCGGCCCAGGCCGGTGAGGAGGACGGCGAGGTGGAACGGGGTGGCCAGGCGGACCGTCGCGATGCCGTTCAGGCCGGTGAGGCGGGCGAAGAGGCCCTGGGCGAGGGCGTAGGGGGAGTAGTACGGGCTGCCCTCGCCCGGCAGGTCGGCCAGCGGGTGGCGGGGGTGCAGCAGGGACTCGCGCAGCCGCTCCACCACGGCGGCGTGCTGGCCGAAGTCGCAGCACATCGGGACGCGCCAGGAGGCGAGGGTGAGCGCCAGCCAGGCGAGACCGCCCACCAGCAGGTAGGGGGAGGGGTACCACGGGCGGAAGCGGCGCAGGGCCGTGGAGCCCCGCGCCGCCGTGCGCGTCCGGGTGGGGGTGACGGTCACGTCCTCGGGCCCCCGGGGTCCTGGGCGGGTGCGGGTGCGGGTGCCCGCGTGTCCGTCCGTGCCTCCGGCCGGGGACGGTCGGCGCCGGCGCCGGCGGCGAGGTACGCCAGGTGGGCCGGGGGGCGGTGGGGCATCGGGGTGAGGGTGC
>NZ_LWCC02000005.1:2890761-2914169 GCF_001642695.1 Streptomyces chilikensis | reverse complement strand
ACGAAGCCGTCGTGGAAGACGAACCACCGGCGCGCCAGCGCCACGGCCCCGCACAGGGCCAGCAGCGCCAGCGCGAACACCACCGCCGCGGCGAACCGGCCGGCCGCCGTCCGCGACGGGTCCAGGTACGGCGGGACGTCCCCGAGCGTCCGCAGGCCCACCGCCACCAGGACGGCGGCCACCAGCAGCAGCACGCCCCCGGCGACGAAGCGCGCCCGCGGACCGCGCACCCCCACGGTCAGCCCCACCAGGAACACGCACTCCACCAGCCCGGCGAAGTGCCCGACGTACTCGTGGGCCACCGGATGCACCGCGCCGCGCACGTCGTCCGTCACGTACGCGATGTCGAGCCCCACCAGCGGCATCCCGTTGAGCTGCCGGGTCCACACGAACGCACCCGCCACCACCGCCAGCAGGCACGACAGCCACACGCCGGCCCGCCACGCCCCCACCAGCCGCACCCCGCCGCCCGTCATGACGCGTCGGGCGGACGACGGCCGAACGGCCTCCCGCCGGACCTTCGCCGGACCGGCCGCCCCCACCGCGGTGCACCCGGCCGCGGACCGGAGGCACACCCCCGTTTTGTCATGCACGGCAGAATAGCCACCGCCCGGTGGCCGCGTGCCGGAACGGGAAACGCGAAAGGGGCCGGGCGCTGCTCGCGCCCGGCCCCCGCCGTCTCACCACCGGGCCGTCACCGGCCCCGCGGCCGTCACTTCTTGCGGCGGCGCCCCGAGGACTTGGCCTGCTTGCGGCGCTCGGCGCGGGTCAGGCCGTCCGCGGAGGACCGCACCGGCTCGCCGTCGCTGGTGAAGTCGCTCTCGACGACACCGCCCTCGCCGTCCACCGTCGGCGCCGAGAAGTGCAGCCGGTCCGGCCGCTGCGGCGCCTCCAGGCCCTTGGCGCGGATCTCCGGGCGGGCGCCCGCCGGAACCGCGTCCTCCTTGGACAGCGACGGCGCCTCGTCGGAGACCGGGACCTCCTCGACCTGCTGCTCGACCTGGACCTCCAGGTTGAACAGGTAGCCGACGGACTCCTCCTTGATGCCCTCCATCATGGCGGTGAACATGTCGAAGCCCTCGCGCTGGTACTCGACCAGCGGGTCCTTCTGCGCCATCGCCCGCAGGCCGATGCCCTCCTGGAGGTAGTCCATCTCGTAGAGGTGCTCACGCCACTTGCGGTCCAGGACCGACAGCACGACCCGGCGCTCCAGCTCGCGCATGATCTCCGAGCCGAGCTGCTTCTCACGCGCCTGGTACTGCTCGTGGATGTCGTCCTTGATGGACTCGGCGATGAAGTCGGCGGTCAGACCGGCGCGCTCGCCGGCCGCCTCCTCCAGCTCCTCGACGGTGACCTTCACCGGGTACAGCTGGCGGAACGCGCCCCACAGGCGGTCCAGGTCCCAGTCCTCCGGGAAGCCCTCGGCGGTCTCCGCGGAGACGTACGCGTCGATGGTGTCGTCCATGAAGTGCTGGATCTGCTCCTGCAGGTCCTCGCCCTCCAGCACGCGGCGACGCTCGCCGTAGATGACCTCACGCTGGCGGTTGAGCACCTCGTCGTACTTGAGGACGTTCTTGCGCGCCTCGAAGTTCTGCTGCTCGACCTGCGACTGCGCGGAGGCGATGGCCCGGGTGACCATCTTGTTCTCGATCGGCACGTCGTCCGGCACGTTGGCCATGGACATCACGCGCTCGACCATCTGCGCCTTGAACAGCCGCATCAGGTCGTCGCCCAGCGACAGGTAGAAGCGGGACTCGCCCGGGTCGCCCTGACGGCCGGAACGACCGCGCAGCTGGTTGTCGATACGGCGGGACTCGTGCCGCTCGGTGCCGAGGACGTAGAGACCGCCGAGGCGCTCCACCTCCTCCTTCTCCGCCTTGACCGCTGCCTCGGCGCGCTCCATGGCGGCCGGGAGGGCGGCGGCCCACTCCTCGATGTGCTCCTCGGGGTCGAGGCCCATCTGCCGCAGCTCGGCCTCGGCGAGGTCCTCGGGGTTGCCGCCGAGCTTGATGTCGGTACCACGGCCGGCCATGTTGGTGGCGACCGTCACCGCGCCGCGGCGGCCGGCCTGGGCGACGATCTGCGCCTCGCGCTCGTGGTGCTTGGCGTTCAGCACCTCGTGCTGGACGCCCCGCTTGGAGAGCTGCTGCGACAGGTACTCGGACTTCTCGACCGAGGTCGTGCCCACCAGGATCGGCTGGCCCTTGGCGTGCTTCTCGGCGATGTCGTCGACCACCGCGTCGAACTTGGCGACCTCGGTGCGGTAGATGAGGTCCGACTGGTCCTGGCGGACCATCGGCCGGTTGGTCGGGATCGGCACCACGCCGAGCTTGTAGATCTGGTGGAACTCCGCGGCCTCGGTCATGGCCGTACCGGTCATGCCGGAGAGCTTGTCGTAGAGGCGGAAGAAGTTCTGGAGCGTGATCGTGGCGAGGGTCTGGTTCTCGTCCTTGATCGGCACCCCCTCCTTCGCCTCGATCGCCTGGTGCATGCCCTCGTTGTAGCGGCGGCCGGCCAGGATGCGGCCGGTGTGCTCGTCGACGATCATGACTTCGCCGTCGATGACGACGTAGTCCTTGTCCTTCTTGAAGAGTTCCTTGGCCTTGATGGCGTTGTTCAGGTAGCCGACCAGCGGGGTGTTCACCGACTCGTAGAGGTTGTCGATGCCCAGCCAGTCCTCGACCTTGGCGACACCGGACTCGTGGATGGCGACGGTGCGCTTCTTCTCGTCGACGTCGTAGTCGCCGGTCTCCGAGACGCCCTTGAGCGGGTTGCCCGGCTCGCCCTTCTTGAGGCGGGTGACCAGCTTGGCGAAGTCGGCGTACCACTTGGTGGCCTGGTCCGCCGGACCGGAGATGATCAGCGGCGTGCGGGCCTCGTCGACGAGGATCGAGTCGACCTCGTCGACGATGGCGAAGTTGTGGCCGCGCTGGACCAGTTCGTCCTTCGACCACGCCATGTTGTCGCGCAGGTAGTCGAAGCCGAACTCGTTGTTGGTGCCGTAGGTGATGTCGCAGGCGTACTGCGCGCGGCGCTGGGCCGGCGTCATGTTCGCCAGGATGCAGCCCACGGTCAGGCCCAAGAACTTGTGGACCCGGCCCATCATCTCGGAGTCGCGCTCGGCCAGGTAGTCGTTCACCGTGATCAAGTGGACGCCCTTGCCGGAGATCGCGTTGAGGTAGGCGGGCAGGGTACCGACGAGGGTCTTGCCCTCACCGGTCTTCATCTCGGCGACGTAGCCGAGGTGGAGGGCGGCGCCACCCATCAGCTGCACGTCGTAGTGCCGCTGGCCGAGGACGCGCTTGGCGGCCTCGCGCACGGTGGCGAACGCCTCGGGGAGCAGGTCGTCCAGGCTCTCACCGTCCTGGTACCGCTGGCGGTACTCGTCGGTGAGGGCGCGCAGCTCGGCGTCGGAGAGGTTGACGAAGTCCTCTTCGATGGAGTTGACCTGGTCCGCGATGCGGTGCAGTTTGCGCAGGATCTTGCCTTCGCCTGCACGCATGATCTTCGAGAGGACGGACACGGGGGCTGGTCTCCTTGCCGGTCGGGCCTGGGACGGTCGCTTGCTGGTACTGCCTAATACGTGTGAGCAACGGCCATCGTATGCGAGGACCCCGCCGCGCCGGGAGGTCTGGCTCCGCCCCGGTGGAGCGGAGAACTCCGCGGCGGAGGGCCGCCGAGAGCCGCTCCCGGAAGGACACAACGTGCGGGAGCGTCCGATAGTGCCGCGCGGGGTGGCCGGTATGCCGGAAAAGTCCGCCTCTCGGGCCGCGATATCACTGTGGGCGAAAATCGGCTGGCCACCCGTTCGCCGGGGACCGCACAATCGGGCGATGGAGCCGGTCACCCTCACCACCGAACGCCTGGTCCTGCGCCCGCTCGGCCCCGCCGACGCGGGAGCCGTGTTCGCGGCCTGCCAGGACCCGGAGATCCAGCGCTGGACCACCGTGCCCTCGCCCTACCTGCCGGAGCACGCGCGCGGGTTCGTCAGGGAGGTCGTGCCCCAGGGCTGGGCCGCCGACACCGAGTACACGTTCGGGGCGTTCCTCGCCGACGGGGGCAAGGACGCCGGCGGCGGCGCCGGGCGCGGTGGGCGCGCCGAGGGCCCGCTCGTCGCGTGCCTCGGCCTGATGAGGCGCGGCCCGGGCGTCCTGGAGCTCGGCTTCTGGTCGGTCAAGGAGCACCGGGGCCGCGGCCTGGTGACCGAGGCGGCCCGCACCCTGTGCCACTGGGGCCTCACCGACCGGGACGCCGCCCGCGTGGAGTGGCGCGCCGAGGTCGGCAACACGGCGTCCCGCGCGGTCGCCGACCGCTGCGGTTTCGTGCGGGAGGGCACCTTGCGCCGGGCGATCCTCAGCCGGGGCGCCCACCGGGACGCCTGGATCGCCTCGCTGATCCCCTCGGACCTGTCCGGCTGACCCCCTCGGGCCCGTCCGGCGGATCGCCTCGGGCCGATCCGGCGGATCGTCTCGGGCCCGTCCGGCGGATCCGTCCGGCCGGGGACGGCTGTCGGTGGGGCCCCTTATGGTGCCGTCATGGCCGTCATGTCTGAGAGTCCTCGCCCTCGTCCGGTAACCGAGCTCTCCGCCGACGAGGCCCGGCGCATCGCCCTGCGGGCCCAAGGGCTGCTGGGCGCCCCCGACCGCCGCGGCGGCGTCCGAGGCGTCCTCCGCCACCTCGGCGCGGTCCAGCTGGACACCATCTCCGTACTGGCCCGCTCCCACGAGCTCGTCCCCTACGCCCGCCTGGGCGCCGTCGGCCGCAAAGCCGTGGAGCCGGCGTACTGGGGCAGGGACCGCGACGGCCGCCCCCACTCCTTCGAGTACTGGTCGCACGCCGCGTGCGTGCTCCCCGTCGAGGAGTGGCCACACTTCGCCTTCCGCCGCCGCGCCTACCGCTCCCGTCCGCACTGGAACCACGACCTCCCCCAGGGCTCCTACGAGCAGGTGATCGAGCAGCTGCGGACCGAGGGGCCGCTGACCGCCACCGAGCTCGGCGGCGCCAAGCGCACCTCCGAGTGGTGGGACTGGTCCGCCTCCAAGGTCGCGGTGGAACGGGCCCTGATGTACGGCGAGGTGGTCTGCGTCGAGCGGCGCGGCTGGAAGCGCGTCTACGACCTGGCCGAACGCGCCGTCCCCGGCGACCTGCTCCACGACGACCTGGACGACACCGAGTGCGTGCGCCGCCTGGTCGCGCAGGCCGGCCGCGCCCTGGGCGTCGGCACCCGCTCCGACATCGCGGACTACCACCGGCTGAGGGGGGACCAGGTCGACGCGGTGATCGAGGGGTCGGGCCTGGTGCCGGTCGCCGTGGAGGGCTGGGGCGGCCGCCCCGCCTGGGCGGACCCAAAGGCGCTGGCCGCCGCACCGCGCGGCCGCCACCGCACCACGCTGCTCTCGCCGTTCGACTCCCTGATCTGGGAACGCGCCCGCACCGAGCGGATCTTCGGCTTCACCCACCGGCTGGAGGCGTACGTGCCCCGGCCGAAGCGGGTGTACGGCTACTTCGCGATGCCGGTGCTGGCGGGCGGGCGACTGGTCGCCCGGGTCGACCCGGCGCGCAGCGGCCGCACCCTGGTGGCCCGGCAGGTGACGCTGGAGAGCCGCCGCGCGGTGCCGGACGTGGCCCGGGCGCTGGCCGAGGCGGCGAGCTGGGTGGACTGCTCCGACGTGCGCGTGGAGCGGATGGACCCGCCGGAGCTGCGCGACGCCCTGGTCGCCGAGCTGGCCGCCCTCACGGCCTGAGCCGCGGGGCGGGCCCGCCGGGCTCCGCGGGCGGGCGACCGGGCCCCTCGGCGGAGCTCGCCCCGCGCCGGCACCCGCACCGCACCGCGCCGCGCCGCGCCGGGGTCAGCGGATCTCGAGGATCTTCTCCCGCATCGCGTAGACCACGGCCTCCATCCTGGAGTGCAGCTGCAGCTTCTCCAGGATGTTGCGCACGTGGTTCTTCACGGTGTTCTCGGAGATGAAGAGCTCCTTGGCGATGTCCCGGTTGTTCATGCCGGTGGCGACCAGCTTGAGGACCTCCAGCTCACGGTCGGTGAGCCTGGGCGCCGGCACCAGCCGCCGCTCGTCGGTGCGCTGGATCATCGACTTGAACTCGGTGAGCAGCTTGGACGCCATCGAGGGACTGATCTGGGACTGCCCGTCGGCGACCGCCCGGATCGCGGTGGACACCTCGTCGGTGGAGATCTCCTTGAGGAGGTAGCCCGTGGCGCCGGCCTTGATCGCGTCGTAGAGGTCGGCCTCCTCGTCGCTTATCGTCAGCATGATGATCTTGGCGCTGGGGGCGACCTCCTTGATGGAGGTGCAGGCCTCGATGCCGCCCCGGCGCGGCATGCGGACGTCCATCAGGACGATGTCGGGAAGCAGGTCGGCGGCCTTGTCGACGGCCTCCGCGCCGTCACCGGCCTCGCCGACGACCTGGATGTCCTCCTCGGCCGCCAGCACGATCTCCAGGCCGCGCCGGAAGAGCGCGTGGTCGTCCACCACCAGGACCCGGATGGGCTCCTCGCGCCCTCCGTCCGCGGCCGGTTCGGTGCCGGTCGTACTGTCGCCGGCCCCCCCGTCCCGCATCGGTCCGAAGGTGTCCGCCATCGTTCCTCCCCCATGAGGCTGAGGCCTGTTCCGTCCCGCCGCCGGTCAACACGCGGCGGTGAACAGCCCGTTGGGCCGTGTGGCCATGATTCCATGCCCGGACCGGCGATGAGCCGACCGCAGCGCCGCGTCCGGTCGCACGGGGGCGCATAACGGTGCCCCTGAGGGCGCATTCGCACGCACCCGCCAGGGGCACCACCGCACCGCCGGACGGCTCAGCCGCCGAGCGTCCCGCCCGCGTCGGGGGAGGGCTCGCCGTTGGCCACCATCGGATCGGTGCGGAGGTGGATCACGCCGTAGTCGTAGGCGTGCCGCCGGTAGACGACACTGGGCTCCTTGGTGTCGGAGTCCACGAAGAGGTAGAAGTCGTGGCCGACCAACTCCATCTCGTAGAGCGCCTGGTCGAGGCTCATCGGTGCCGCCACGTGGTTCTTCTCGCGGACCACCAGCGGCCCCTCGCCCTGGACCTCCAGGGACCCGATCCGCTTGGTCGGCACGGCCTCCGTCTCCTCGGAGGACGGCACCACCGCGCCGTTGGCGTCCAGGGTCGCGGCGTCCGGCACGTGGCTGGCCACCTCGGCGGCCGAGACCCTGCCGACGCCGCGCCGCGTGTAGCGCTTGTCGTGCTGCTTGCGCAGCCGCGCGCTCAGCTTCTCCGCAGCCAGGTCGAGCGCGGCGTACGGGTCGGCGGCGGACGCCTCCGCACGGATCACCGGGCCGCGGGAGCGCAGCGTGATCTCGACGCGGTCCTTGCGGTCGGCCTGCCGCGGGTTGTGCTCCTTGGACACCTCGACGTCGAGGCTCATCACCTTGCCGTCGAGCTTCTGGATCTTCTCCAGGTTCAGCTTCTCGGCCACGTGCTTACGGAACCGCTCGGGCACCTCGGTCTTGCGGCCCTTGACGACGATGTCCACGCAGAACTCCGTTCCCGGATCGCCCGCCTCACCGGCGGATCATCTCCCATTCGCACCAGGTTCCGGATCACCACCGGAACCTCGGACTCGGTGACTCCACCTCCTCCTCCCCCACGGGCGTGCCATCCATCCCGGGGAAACCGGGACGGGCGGGGAATCCCGCGGCTCGACATTGCGAAAGAAGGGGCATGGCCTGCGCCTTTTCCCTCACTACCGAACATATCTCGCCCGGCAGGATGTCGTCACCCGTTAACGCCACATACCTCCGTTCCGGTGAATTAACCCTGCCCGTATCCGCAGCTCACCACGGGTTCGGTTGACCGTTTCAACCAACTGCCGGCATTCGAAGAATTTCAATCGGTTGCGGTTTCAAACGAAGAATCCTGGTGACGCCGCGACCACCGCCGCGGCAAAGGGAACGCCTGTTCCCTTGGTTTCGGCGGCCTCTCTCAGCACCCGCGCCGCCTCGGCGACGGAGGCACCGGTCGTCGTCACGTCGTCCACCACCAGCAGCCGCCCGTCCGCCGGGAGCAGCGCCCGCGCTCCGGGCCGCAGTCCGAGGGCCCCGTCCAGGTTGGCCAGCCGCCCCACGGCGTCCAGCTCCGTCTGGTCGGCCACCGCCCGCCGCTGCAACAGCACCGCCGCGGTCCGCGCCGGCGTCCCCGACCGCCTCAGTGCCCCGGCCGCGGCGACGGCGATCCGCCGCGCCGGGTCGTGCCCCCGCTCCCGGACCGCCCGCCGCGCCGAGGGCACGGGCACCAGGACCACCGGCCGGTCCCGGGCGCCGGCGCCACGGGCCTGGGCGGGCACCGACGCGCAGGACACCACCCGCGCGCTGCTGCCGGGCAGGGCGGCCGGGTCGGCCGCCGGCCCGGGCTGCCGGGCCGCGGGCACGTCCCGCGGCGGCAGCCGGTCACCGACCGGCTGGACGGGCACCGACGCCCTGCCACCGCCCTGCGCCGACGACGAGGTCACACCGGCCGCGCCCGCCCGCCGCTCGGCCCGCGCCGCCTCACGGGCGCGCCGGGACTGCCGGGAGTCACGCGGCTCCAGCGGTATCGGCGAACCGCGCAGCGGCTCGTCCGCGGTGCGCGGCAACGTCAGCCGGAACTGCGAACCGCCACCGGGCTCCCCCCACGCCTGGAGCCAGCCGCCGTGCAGCCTGGCGTCCTCCAGGGCTATCGACAGCCCGAGACCGGTACCACCGGTGGTCCGGGCGCGCGCCGGGTCGGCCCGCCAGAACCGGCTGAACACCCGGGTCGCCTCCCCGGGCTTGAGACCCACCCCGTAGTCACGGACGGCGACGGCGACCGCGCCGCCCGCCGAGGCGAGCCGCACCACGACGTCCTTGCCCTCACCGTGCTCGACGGCGTTGACGACCAGGTTGCGCAGCACCCGCTCGACCCGCCGCGCGTCGACCTCCGCGACGACCGGCTGCTGGTCGCCGACCACCCGGATGCGGGTGCCCTTGCGCTCGGCGAGCGGCTCCGCGCCGCCCACCACCCGCCGCACCACGTCGCGCAGGTCGGTCGGCTCGGCCTCCAGCGCGGCCGCGCCCGCGTCGAACCGGCTGATCTCCAGCAGGTCCGCCAGCAGGGACTCGAACCGGTCGAGCTGGTCCGCGAGCAGCTCCGCGGAACGCGCCGTCATCGGATCGAAGTCCTCCCGCGCCTCGTGGATGACGTCCGCCGCCATCCGCACCGTGGTCAGCGGGGTGCGCAGCTCGTGGGAGACGTCGGAGACGAACCGCCGCTGCATCCGCGACAGCTCCTCCAGCTGCTGGATCTTCAGCTGGAGGTTCTGCGCCATCTTGTTGAAGGCCTCGCCGAGCCGCGCGATGTCGTCCTCGCCGGTGACCTTCATCCGTTCCTGGAGCCGCCCGGCCGACAGCCGTTCGGCGACCCCGGCCGCCATCCGCACCGGGGTGACGACCTGGCGCACCACCAGCCAGGCGATGGCGCCGAGCAGCACCACCACGAACACCCCGGCGGTCGCCAGCGTGCCCTTGACCAGGCTCAGCGACTTCTCCTCCTGGGTGAGCGGGAAGAGGAAGTACAGCTGGTACGGCTCGCCGTCCGGATCGTTGATCTGCTTGCCGATGACCAGCGCCGGCTGGGACGCCTTGTCCTTGTAGACGACCCGCGTGTAGCTCTGCGCGGCCAGCGGACTGCCCACCAGCCGCTCCCGCAACGCCTCGGGTATCGACGCGTTCGCGTCGATACCCGAGGACCGCGGGCTGGCGAAGGTGTCGGCGACCGGCAAGGTCACCACGTCGAAGGCGCCCTGACCACCACTGGAAAGGGCGTCGACCAGGTCGTTCATCCACTGGACAGGGCTCGGCGCGGCCGCCTGGCCCTCTCCGGCCACCTCGGCGGCGCCGCCGCCGGAGGTCAGGCTGGCCGCCTCGTCGGCGCGCTGCTTGGCCGCCGCGAACCCGCCGACGGCCTGACTCTGCGCGGCGTTCACCTTGGCGTCGAGCAGACCGTTGCGGACCTGGCCGATCACCACGAAACCGAGCAGCAGCACCACGCCCAGGGACATCAGCAGCGTGGTGACGATCACCTTGAGCTGGATGTTGCGCCGCCACAGACGTATGACGGGCAGCAGCGGCCGGCGGACCCAGCGCAGCACCAGTCTCAGGACGGGACTGCCCTGGACGCCGCCCTGCAGCAACCCGCCCGCGAGCAGAACCGCGGGCATGTCAGCTCGGTCCGGCCTTGTAGCCGACCCCGCGCACGGTCACCACGATCTCCGGGTGCTCCGGGTCCTTCTCGACCTTCGAACGCAGACGCTGCACGTGCACGTTGACCAGGCGGGTGTCCGCGGCGTGGCGGTAGCCCCACACCTGCTCCAGCAGCACCTCACGGGTGAACACCTGCCACGGCTTGCGGGCGAGCGCGACCAGCAGGTCGAACTCCAGCGGCGTCAGCGCGATGGCCTGGCCGTCCCGCTTCACCGAGTGCCCGGCCACGTCGATCACCAGGTCGCCGATGGTGAGCTGCTCGGGAGCAGGCTCCTCCGACCTGCGCAGCCGCGCCCGGATGCGGGCCACCAGCTCCTTCGGCTTGAACGGCTTGACCACGTAGTCGTCGGCGCCGGACTCCAGCCCCACGACCACGTCGACGGTGTCGCTCTTCGCGGTCAGCATCACGATCGGCACACCGGACTCCGCCCGGATCTGCCGGCAGACCTCGATGCCGTCCCTGCCGGGCAGCATCAGGTCCAGCAGCACCAGATCGGGCTTCGCCTCCCGGAAAGCGGCCAGCGCCTTGTCGCCGTCGGCCACGAACGCAGGCTCGAAGCCTTCCCCTCGCAGCACGATTCCGAGCATCTCGGCCAGTGCGGTGTCGTCATCGACGACAAGGACTCGTCCCTTCATAAACCACATCATCCCATTCCGATAACGGTGACCGGGACGCTTGGTGAGCGAGGTCACGTGTGGCCGATCCCGCGCCGCCCGCACCGGCACGACCGTGGATCCATGCCGGGAACCGTACGCGGACGGCTCCCGGCACGCGCCACGGGGCCCTACGCCCCGCCCTCCAGGGCGGCGATCCCCTCCGCCGTCACCGGCGACAGCACACCCCGCTCCGTCACGATCGCGGTCACCAGCTCCGGCGGCGTCACGTCGAACGCCGGGTTGTACGCCTGCGTCCCCAGCGGAGCCACCACCACGCCGCCGATCTCGGTCACCTCACGCCCCACCCGCTGCTCCAGCTCGACCGACGCCCCGTCCGGCGTCCCCACGTCCACCGTCGTCCACGGCGCCACCACCAGGAACGGCACGTGGTGGTACCGCGCCAGCACCGCCAGCGGATAGGTCCCCACCTTGTTGGCCACCGACCCGTCCGCCGCGATCCGGTCCGCCCCCACCACCACGGCGTCCACCTCCCCCGCCGCGAACAGCGAACCCGCCGCCCCGTCGGCGAGCACCGTGTACGCCATCCGCTGCCGCGCCGCCTCCCACGCGGTCAGCCGCGCCCCCTGCAGCAGCGGCCGCGTCTCGTCCACCCACAGCCGGCGCAGCCGGCCCGCCCGGTGCGCGGCCAGCGCCACCGCGAACGCCGTGCCCTCACCGCCCGAGACCAGCGCGCCCGTGTTGCAGTGCGTCAGGATCCGGTGCCCACCGCCCGGCCGCAGCTCGTCCAGCAACGCCAGACCGCGCGCCGCCATCGCCGTCGAGGCCTCCGCGTCCTCCCGGTGCAGCGCCCGCGCCGCCGAGAGCGCCGCCCGCGCGGCCACGTCCGGACCGTCACCCGCCGCCAGCGCCGCGTCGTACGCCTCCTTGGCGCGCCGCACCCCCGCCGACAGGTTGGCCGCGGTGGGCCGCGCCCCCGCGAGCGCCGCCGCCGCCTGCTCCACGTCGAAGCCGCGCACCGCAGCCAGCGCCACCCCGTACGCGCCCGCGACGCCCAGCAGCGGAGCCCCGCGCACCGCCAGCGAACGGATCGCCGCGACCAGCGCGGACGCGTCCGTGCAGATGAGCTCCGACTCCTCCGCGGGCAGCCGGGTCTGATCGAGGAGCACCAGCACGGGCCCCTCAGGAGGTTCCTCCCAGCGAAGCGCCGGGATCATGGGTATGCCGTCGGTCCGTCCACTGCCGCCAGGTCGCACGCCGTGATCAGCCATGCACTTCAGTCTGCCCCGGATCCGGCCCGCCAAGAAGGCGTTCTCCGCCGCGCACCGCTCCTGTCCCGGTCCCGTCCCGATCGTCCCCACCCCGCCCACCCGCCGACGTGCACATGGCACGATGACCTGACCTGCGCCGTGATCTGCGGGCAGCACCCTGAAGGAGCCACGATGAACGACTCTCCGGGCTGGACCTCGCCCGGATCATCTCCGGCCGAGAACCCCGGCGGCGGACAGCCGGGGGCCCAGTGGTCCAAGCAGCAGCCACCACCCGCCGTCCCGCCGCAGCCCGGCCCTCCCGGCGCCCCCCACCCGGGCGCGCCCCAGCAGGGCGGCCCCTACGGCGGTGGCCCCTACGGCGGCGGCCCCCACGGACCGCCCGGACCCTCCTGGGGACCGCCCCCCGCGCCCAAGCCCGGCGTGATCCCGCTGCGCCCGATCGGCCTCGGGGAGATCCTCGACGGCGCGGTCACCACCATGCGCACCTACTGGCGCCCGGTCCTCGGCATCTCCCTGGTCGTCGCCGCGATCACCCAGACCGTCGTCGTCCTGCTCAGCATCTTCCTGCTGAACGACATCACCACCGCGTCCCTGAACGCCGACCCGGTCACCATGGGCGGCAGGGAGTACACCTCCCTCATGGGGCAGTCCATGCTCGCCTCGCTCGTGCTGCTGCTGGTGGGCCTGATCGGCCACGCCATGGCGACCGCGCTGCTCACCCCGGTGACCAGCCAGGCCGTCCTCGGCCGGCCCGCGACCGTGCGTCAGGCGTGGCAGAGCTCCAAGCCCCAGGCGCTCCGCCTGCTCGCCCTGGTGCTGCTGATCCCGCTGACCGTCATGGCCGTCTTCACCGCCTGCCTGCTCCCCGGCATCCTCGTGGCACTCGGCGGCTCCGCCGTCGGCGGCGGACTGCTGATCTTCTTCGGCATCTTCCCCGCCGTCGCGCTGGCCGCCTGGATCTACACCCGGTGGTCCCTGTCCTCCCCCGCGCTGATCCTCGAGAAGCAGCCGGTCGTCCGCTCCCTGACCCGCTCGGGCAAGCTGGTGCAGGGCTCCTGGTGGCGCGTCTTCGGCATCCTGCTGCTCACCAACCTGATCACCGCCTTCGTCTCCTTCGTCATCGCGTTCCCGTTCGAACTCGTGGGCCTGTCGATGAGCGGCATATCGATGGGCTCCTTCCTCACCGGCGAGGCGTCCGAACTCGGACCGCTCTACTACGTCCTCACCGGCATCGGCGGCATGTTCGCCGCGACGGTCACCCTGCCCGTCAACGCCGGCGTGACCGTGCTCCTCTACATCGACCGCCGCATCCGCCGCGAGGCGCTCGACCTGGAACTCACGCGCGCGGCCGGCACCGCCCCGGGCACGGGGAGCTGACGCGGTGAGCTGGGCGGGGGGAATTCCGGCCGCACCCCTGACGGCCGCCGCACACACCACGTCGGACGACGGCGAACCCCCGGTCACCCTCCCGCGCGACCCCGCGCGGGAGGAGGCCGAGAGGGAACTGTCCGAGGGCATCTACCACCAGGACGACCCCGGACTGTTCGAGCGCGCCCTCCAATGGGTCTGGGAAGGCGTCTCCGACCTCCTCGACCGGGCGGCCTCCGCCGCCCCCGGCGGACACACCGGTCTGTGGATCGTCGTCGGCGGCCTGCTGCTCGTGCTGGTCCTGCTCGTCGCCCGCGTCGGCCTGCCCGGCCGCCGCCCGAAGGCCGCCGCGGAGGAAGCGCTCTTCACGGACGGCCCCCGCAGCGCCGCCGAGCACCGCAAGGCCGCCGAGGATGCGGCCGCCCGCGGCGACTGGTCCCGCGCCGTCCAGGAACGCACCCGGGCCATGGTCCGCTCCCTGGAGGAACGCGCCCTGCTCGACGCCCGCCCCGGCCGCACCGCCGACGAGGCCGCAGCGGAGGCGGGCCGCGTCCTCCCCGGCCACGCGGACCGGCTGCGCACGGCCGCCCACGACTTCGACGACGTCACCTACGGCGGCCGCACCGCCGCCGAGGACACCTACCGGCGCACCGCCCGCCTCGACGAGGACCTGCGGAAGGCCAAGCCGCTGCTCGCCGACGGCGCCACCCCGGCGGGCGGCGGCTGGACCAGCCCGGGAGCCGCCGTATGACCACCACCGCGAGCACCTCCACCTCACCCACCGCACGGCACCTGTGGATCCGCAGCCGCGGCGTCCTGCTCGGCGTGGTCGCCCTCGTCGTCGCCGGCATCGCCCTGGCCGCCACCCGCGCGAACGACCACGGCCCCCTCGACCCGCGCTCCCCCGGCCCGAACGGCGCCCGCGCCGTCGCCGAGATCCTCCGCGGCCGCGGCGTCGAGACCCGCGTGGTCACCACCCTCGCCGAGGCCGCCCTCGCGGCCGGCCCGGACACCACCCTCGTGGTCACCGTGCCCGACCTCCTCACCGAGACCCAGACGACCGCGCTCCGCGCGGCCACCACCGGCACCGGCGGCCGCCTCGTACTGATCGCCCCGGACGTCTCCACGCCGGCGCTGGCCCCCGGCGTCTCCGCCGACCCCACCCCCGCCTTCGCGGAGACCGCCGGCCCGTCCTGCGCCCTGCCCGCCGCCGAACGGGCCGGCAGCGCGGAGACCACCGGCATCCGCTACCGCGTCGCCTCCGACGACGCCGACTCCTGCTACCCCGACGAAGGCCTGCCCACCCTCGTCCGCGTCCCCACCGAAACCCCCGGGAACCCCGGCGGCGACACGGTGGTCGTCGGCGCCCCCACCTTCCTGGTCAACGACCGCCTCGACGAGCACGGCAACGCCTCGCTGGCCCTGAACCTCCTCGGCTCCCGCCCCGAACTCGTCTGGTACATCCCCACGCTCGCCGACGCCTCCGCCACGACCGGAGACGAACAGCAGGGCCTGTTCGACCTGATGCCGTCCGGCTGGCTCTGGGCCGCCCTCCAGCTCTTCCTCGCCGCGGCCGTCGCCGCCCTGTGGCGCGGACGCCGCTTCGGCCCCCTGGTCGCCGAACGGCTGCCCGTGGTCGTCCGCGCCTCCGAGACCACCGAGGGCCGCGCCCGCCTCTACCACGCGGCCAAGGCCCGCGACCGCGCCGCCGAGGCCCTGCGCACGGCGACCCGTCTGCGTCTGGCCCCGCTGACCGGCGTCCCCGCCGCCCGGGCCCACTCCCCCGAGGCCCTGCTGCCCGCCGTGGCCGCCCACATCGGCGACCCGGCACAGGCCGCCGGCCTCCAGGAACTCCTCTTCGGCCCGCCGCCCGGCGACGACGCGGCCCTCGTCTCCCTCGCCGACCGACTCGACGCCCTCGAAAGGGAGGTAAGCCGTCCATGACGGACCCGACCGCTGACACCACCCCCGGCTCCTGGCAGCCCACGTCCACCGCCGGGACCACCGCGGCCACCGGCGACCCCCGGGCCGCCCTGGAGAGCCTGCGGGCAGAGATCGGCAAGGCCGTCGTCGGCCAGGACCCGGCCGTCACCAGCCTGGTCGTCGCCCTGCTCTGCCGCGGCCACGTCCTCCTCGAGGGCGTCCCCGGCGTCGCCAAGACCCTCCTGGTCCGCTCCCTCGCGGCCTCCCTGGAACTGGACACCAAGCGCGTCCAGTTCACCCCCGACCTGATGCCCGCCGACGTCACCGGTTCGCTGGTCTACGACACCCGCAACGCCGAGTTCTCCTTCCAGCCGGGCCCGGTCTTCACCAACCTGATGCTCGCCGACGAGATCAACCGCACCCCTCCCAAGACCCAGTCCTCCCTCCTGGAGGCCATGGAGGAACGCCAGGTCACCGTCGACGGCACCCCGCGCCCGCTGCCCGAGCCGTTCCTGGTCGCGGCGACCCAGAACCCCGTCGAGTACGAGGGCACCTACCCGCTGCCGGAAGCCCAGCTGGACCGCTTCCTGCTCAAGCTCACGGTTCCGCTGCCGTCCCGCCAGGACGAGATCGGCGTCCTCACCCGGCACGCCGCCGGCTTCGACCCGCGCGACCTGAACGCCGCCGGCATCCGCCCGGTGGCCACCGCCGCGGACATCGAGGCCGCCCGCGCCGCCGTCGCGAAGACGACCGTCTCCCCCGACATAGCCGCCTACGTGGTCGACGTCTGCCGCGCCACCCGGGAGTCGCCGTCGCTGGCCCTCGGCGTCTCCCCGCGCGGTGCGACCGCCCTGCTCGCCACGGCCCGCGCCTGGGCCTGGCTCACCGGCCGCGACTACGTCATCCCCGACGACGTGAAGGCCCTCGCCCTGCCCACCCTGCGCCACCGGGTCAAGCTGCGGCCGGAGGCCGAGATGGAGGGCGTCACCGCGGACTCCGTCATCACCGCCGTCCTCGCCCAGGTCCCGGTGCCACGCTGATGGGATTCACCGGACGGGCCGCCCTGCTGGCGGCCATCGGCTCGCTCCCGGTCGGCCTGCTGGAGCCCGGCTGGACCGGTGTCCTCGCCGTGAACGGCACCCTGGCGGCGGCCTGCGCCTGCGACTTCGCGCTGGCCGCCCCCGTCCGGCGCCTGCGCCTGAGCCGCTCCGGCGACACCTCGGTGCGCCTCGGCGACACCGCCGAGGTCACCCTCACCGTCACCAACGCGACCCGGCGCCCCCTCCGCGGCCTCCTGCGGGACGCCTGGGCGCCCAGCAGCTGGCCGGCGGGCACCGAGGCCGACGCCTCACGGCACGTCCTCGAGGTGCCCGCCGGCGAACGCCGCCGGGTCACGACCCGCCTGCGCCCCACCCGCCGCGGCGACCGCACCCCGGACCGGGTCACCATCCGCTCCTACGGACCGCTGGGGCTCTGGACCCGTCAAGGCAGCCACCACGTGCCGTGGGGGGTGCGGGTGCTCCCGCCGTTCCACAGCCGCAAGCACCTGCCGTCCAAACTGGCCCGCCTGCGCGAGCTGGACGGCCGCACCAGCCTCCTCACCCGCGGTGAGGGCACCGAGTTCGACAGCCTCCGCGAGTACGTCCCGGGTGACGACACCCGCTCGATCGACTGGCGGGCCACCGCCCGGCAGCAGACCGTGGCCGTCCGCACGTGGCGTCCCGAACGGGACCGTCACGTCCACCTGGTGCTCGACACCGGCCGCACCTCCGCGGGCCGTGTCGGCGACGCGCCCCGGCTGGACTCCTCCATGGACGCCGCCCTGCTCCTCGCCGCCCTGGCCTCCAAGGCCGGCGACCGGGTCGGGTTCCTCGCCTACGACCGCCGCGTGCGGGCACGCGTCCAGGGCCACACGGCCGACGACCTGCTCGCCTCCCTGGTCGCCGTGATGGCCAACCTGGAACCCGAACTGGTGGAGACCGACGCCCGGAGCCTGGCCACCGCCGCCCTCGCGGCAGCGCCGCGACGTGCCCTCATCGTCCTCCTCACGGCTCTCGACCGGGCCGCCGTGGAGCAGGGCCTGCTTCCCGTCCTGGGCCGCCTGACCCAGCAGCACACCCTGCTGGTCGCCTCGGTGGCCGACCCGCACGTCGCCGAAATGGCCAAGGGCCGCGGCACGCCCGAGGCCGTCTACGACGCCGCCTCCGCCGCGCAGGCCCAGCAGGAACGCCACCACGTCGCCGAACAGCTCCGCCGCCACGGCGTCACCGTCGTCGACGCCACACCCGACGACCTCGCGCCGGCCCTCGCCGACGCGTACCTCGCGCTCAAGGCAGCTGGACGGCTCTAGACAAGAAAAAAGGGGGGTGCCCGAGTCGGGCACCCCCCTTTTTTCTTGCTCCGCTTTTCACCGCACCCGGAAATGCGGAAAGCCCCGCACCAACCGGTGCGGGGCTTCCCCAAGAATTGTTCGGCGGCGTCCTACTCTCCCCTCGGGGTCGGGGCCGGCCGCCGCGGCGGCCTCGCTGTAGATGTCCGGCTCCAGGTAGATCACGCGGGCGATCGGCACCGCGGCACGGACGCGCTGTTCGGCGGCGTCGATCGCGGAGGCGATCTCGGCGGCGCTGGAGTCGGCCTTGACCGCGATCTTCGCGGCGACCAGCAGCTCCTCGGGGCCGAGGTGCAGCGTGCGCATGTGGATCAGGCGGGGCACGGTGTCGCCGTCGACCACGGCGGCCTCGATCTTGTGGACCTCCTCGATGCCGGCGGCCTCGCCGAGCAGCAGCGACTTCGTCTCGAGGGCCAGCACGATCGCGATGACGATGAGCAGGACGCCGATGCACAGGGTGCCGATGCCGTCCCAGACGCCGTCACCGGTCAGGAGGGCGAGGCCGACGCCGCCGAGGGCGAGGATCAGACCGACCAGCGCGCCGAGGTCCTCCAGCAGGACGACCGGGAGCTCCGGGGCCTTGGCGCGGCGCACGAACTGCGACCAGGAGAGCCCGCCGCGGACCTGGTTGGACTCCTTGATGGCGGTGCGGAAGGAGAACGCCTCGGCGATGATCGCGAAGACCAGCACGCCGACCGGCCAGTACCAGTGCTCCAGCTCGTGCGGGTGCTTGATCTTCTCGTAACCCTCGTAGAGGGCGAACATGCCGCCGACCGAGAAGAGGACGATGGAGACCAGGAAGGCGTAGATGTACCGCTCGCGGCCGTAGCCGAAGGGGTGCTGCGGGGTCGCCTCGCGCTTCGCCTTCTTGCCGCCGACGAGCAGCAGGCCCTGGTTGCCGGAGTCGGCGAGCGAGTGGACGCTCTCCGCCAGCATCGACGACGAACCGCTGAAGAGGAACGCCACGAATTTGGCTACCGCGATCGCCAGGTTCGCGGCCAGTGCCGCGACGATCGCCTTGGTTCCGCCTGACGCGCTCATGAGTCCGCGTGGTCCTTCCTGCTCAGCCGTCACATCCGTTGACCGTCGGCATTGTTGCAGGCCGCCGCCGCACCGGGGCGACAGCCGTGCCTCCGAGCGGCTCTCAGCAGGACACGGTTGCCCGGAAAAGCGTCCCGCTCCCGGACACTTCGGTTCTTTCTCCGGCCGGCACGAAGACGGAGGCGCCGGGGGCCAGCTTCAGCTCGCCGACGCGGACGCCGCCTTCGGTGCACAGCAGCACCTGGGGCGCGGGCCGGGTCAGGTCGACGACGGGCGCGCCGTCGGTGAGCCGGTGGCGGGAGAGGCGGAACTCGTCCACGGGGGTCTCGTACAGCTCCTCCCCGTCCGGCAGGGTGCGCGGGCGCAGGGCGTCGGCGCCGCAGGACTCGAAGCGGACCACCCGCAGCAGTTCGGGGACGTCGACGTGCTTGGGGGTGAGGCCGCAGCGCAGCACGTTGTCCGAGGTGGACATCAGTTCCACGCCCAGGCCGCGGAGGTAGGCGTGCGGGACGCCGGCCGACAGGTAGAGGGCGTCGCCGGGCGAGAGGCGGACGTGGTGGAGCAGCATCGAGGCGAGGACCCCGGGGTCGCCGGGGAAGTGGCGGGCTATCCGCGCGTAGACCTCGTGGCGGCCGCCGAGGCGCTCGCAGGCCGCGGCGGTCTCGTCGACGGTGCGGGCGGTCGTCTCCCGGTCGTCGGTGAGGACGGCGGTGAGCACCTGGCGCAGCGCCTCCTCCTCGGGGAGCGTGCGCAGGGCCTCGACGTGCGGCGCGAGCGCGGGGACGCCGAGCTCCTCGAACAGGTCGGCGGTCCCGGTCGCCGGGCGGAATCCGCACAGGCCCTCGAAGTCGGTGAGGGCGCAGATCAGTTCGGGCTTGTGGTTGGCGTCCTTGTAGTTGCGGTGCGGGGCGTCCAGGGCGATGCCCAGGCTCTGTTCGGCCTCGTAGCCCTCCCTGGCCCGCGCGAGGTCGGGGTGGACCTGGAGGGAGAGGGGGCGGTCGGCGGCGAGCAGTTTGAGCAGGAACGGCAGCCGCGGGCCGAACCGGGCGACGGTCCGGGCGCCGAGTTCGCGGTCCGGGTCGGCGGCGATGACGTCGGGCAGGCTGCCGCGCGGGGTGGAGGACGGCGCGGCGGGATGGGCTCCCATCCACATCTCGGCCTGGGGCTCACCGGTGGGCTTCTCGCCGATCAGCTCGGCGATGGCGGTGGTGGAGCCCCACGCGTAGGGGCGGATGGTGTTGGTGAGGAGGTCCATGCCCTTCGTCTCCGGATGTCTCGGCGTGTCCCCTGCGCCGGGGGTTCCGGGGCGGGTGCGGTGTGTCGGCTCCAGCTCAGACACCCGAGGCGAGCGCCAGGTAAACGGCGGCGAAATCCGTGATGGCGATCAGTTCCGCCAGGGTCTCGAGTTCCTCGCCGTCCTGCGGCTCCAGCTCGCTGACCGGGGTGTCGTGGGCGAGGGCCAGGTCGCGGGCGGCGGGGGCCGCGCTGAGGCCGCCGGCGGGGCGGTCCCGCAGGAGGACGACGCGCGCGTGCAGGGCGGCCGGTTCCTCGACGCGGTCGCGGAAGAAGTCGTCCGGGTCGGCTCCGCCGGCGAGCGGGCCGGAGAGCAGGGCGTCGTGCGCGTCCATCGCCTCGGGCAGTTCGGCGACGACGGCGGGGCGGCCGGCGAGTTCGGCGAGGGCGGCGGCGAAGCGGCGGCCGGCCGGGCCGGCGGAGTCGCCCTCGGTCCAGACGACCGGCAGGGAGTCGGCGAGTTCGGCGGCGAGGGTCTTGGCGGCGTTGCCGTAGGTGGGCACGGCGGGGCCGCAGCGCTCGGCGACGGCGTCCAGGCGGTCGGCGACCTTCTCCAGGGCGGCGGGCGGCGCGTGCAGCACGCCGGTGCGGTCCAGAAGGGCGAGCAGCGGGGTGAGCAGCGCCCACAGGACGCCGGGCGCGGAGGCGGCCAGGGCCGGCGGGGTGTCGTCGTCGCCGGAGTGCCGGGCCGCGGCGGCCATGGGCAGGAAGAGGCCGCGGGAGACGCCGATCGCGTCCGCCAGGGGACTGCGGCGGGGGGCCACGGCGACGACGGTGCAGCCGCGGCGGTAGGCCTGCTCGGCGAGGAGCGAGAGGCCGGGTTCGGTGCCGTCCGGGGTCGCGATCAGGAGGAGGTCGAGGGAGCCGGCCCAGCCGGGCAGGTCCCAGCGGAGCGCGCCCGGTGCGGGGGCGACGCCGGTGGGGGCCAGGCGGGTCACGGGGCTGCCGGGGCCGGCCAGGGTGCCCAGGAGGTCGGCGGCGTGGGTGGCGGCGGCGCCCGGGCCGGCGATCAGCACGGCGCGGGGACGGCCGTCGGGGCGGAGGCCGGGGACCCCGGCCTCGTCCGCGTTGCGCAGGGCGACGCGGACGCGTGCGCCCGCCTCCGCCGCGCCGCGGAGCAGGGCGCGGCGGTCCGCGGCGGCCAGGCCCTCGGGGGCGTCGAGCAACGATTCGTCGAACATGGCGGACGGCCTCCGGAGCCGGGTCGGATCGTCGGTTCGCGGTGCGGCCGCGTCCCGCCTGGGCGGCGTGCCTAGGCGGGGCGGCGGGCCTCGTCGACGAGCAGCACCGGGATGCCGTCGCGGACGGGGTAGGCGAGGGCGCAGTCGTCGGCGGTGCAGACGAGTTCGGCGTCCCGCTCCTGGAGGGGAGCGTGGCATGCCGGGCAGGCGAGGATCTCGAGGAGGCCGGGTTCGAGCGGCATGGTTTCCTCCGGGAGGTGGGGCTTTCGGGCGACGTCAGCGTACCCGGTCGGGTTCGGGGGGCGGGGCGCCGCCGGCGGGCCGCGCTGCGGGGTCCGCCGCGCGGAGCACCTGCCCCTCGACGCGGCCGGGCCCGCCCGGATCCCTCCCCGGCCCTGCCGCGGGGAGGGCCGGCGCGCGCAGCTCCGCCGCGTTCAGCGGGTCCCTCATCGCATGCGTCCTTTCTTCCTTCCCGGGGCAGCCGGGCGTCAGCCGCGGATGACGGCCAGGACCTCATCGCGGACGCGGGCCACGGTGGGCTCGTCGCGGGCCTCGGCGTTGAGGCGGAGCAGCGGCTCGGTGTTGGAGGGGCGGACGTTGAACCACCAGTCGGCGGCGGTGACGGTGAGGCCGTCGAGCTCGTCGAGGGTGACGTCCTCGCGGCCCCGGTAGGTCTCCTTGAGCGCGGCGAGGCGGCCGGCCTGGTCGTCCACCGTGGAGTTGATCTCGCCGGAGGCCGCGTACCGGTCGTACTGGGCGACCAGGCCGGAGAGCGTGCCCTGCTGCCCGCCGAGCGCGGCGAGGACGTGCAGCGCGGCCAGCATGCCGGTGTCGGCGTTCCAGAAGTCGCGGAAGTAGTAGTGGGCGGAGTGCTCGCCGCCGAAGATGGCGCCGGTCTTCGCCATCTCGGCCTTGATGAAGGAGTGGCCGACGCGGGTGCGGACCGGGGTGCCGCCGCACTCCTCGACGACCTCGGGGACGGACCAGGAGGTGATCAGGTTGTGGATGACGACGCCCTCGCCGCCGTGCTTGGCCAGCTCGCGGGAGGCCACCAGCGCGGTGATCGCGGACGGGGAGACCGGCTCGCCGCGCTCGTCGACCACGAAGCAGCGGTCGGCGTCGCCGTCGAAGGCGAGGCCGATGTCGGCGCCCTCCTCGCGGACCCGCTTCTGCAGGTCGACGATGTTGGCGGGGTCGAGCGGGTTGGCCTCGTGGTTGGGGAAGGTGCCGTCCAGCTCGAAGTACATGGGGACGACCTCCAGCGGGAGGCCGCCGAGCACCGTGGGCACCGTGTGGCCGCCCATGCCGTTGCCGGCGTCGACCACGACCTTCAGCGGGCGGATGCCGGTGAGGTCGACCAGGGACCGCAGGTAGGACGCGTAGTCCTGGAGGGTGTCCCGCTGGGTGACCGAGCCCTGCCTCTCGGCGATCTCGGGGATGCCGCCGGTCTCGGCCCAGCCCTCGACCAGGGCGCGGATCTCGGCGAGGCCGGTGTCCTGGCCGACCGGCGCGGCGCCCGCGCGGCACATCTTGATGCCGTTGTACTGCGCCGGGTTGTGCGAGGCGGTGAACATCGCGCCGGGCAGGTCGAGCGCGCCGGACGCGTAGTACAGCTGGTCGGTGGAGCAGAGGCCGATCTCGGTGACGTCCGCGCCGCGCGCGGCCGCGCCGCGCGCGAAGGCGCGGGAGAGACCGGGTGACGAGGGGCGCATGTCGTGCCCGGTGACGATCGCCCTGGCGCCCACGACGTCGACGAAGGCCGCGCCGAAGAGCTCGGCCATGGGCTCGTCCCACTGGTCCGGAACCACACCGCGCACGTCGTACGCCTTCACGAGCTGCGACAGATCTACGGCCACGGCCTGCCCTCCTGGAAGTCGGCTGATGACCCCAAGTTACCCCCCGCCCTTTTCGGCACACCGTGCGACCGGCCCGCCGTCCGGGCGACGGCAGGCTGGAGGGTGCCGGCCGGTGCCGGTGGCCGGCGCGGAGCCGGACGCTCCGTCAGGGCGGCGTCCGGCCGGGGCCGGAGGACTCCGGCCGGGAGCGATCGGGCACATCACCGGCAGCGGCCCCG
>NZ_LWCC02000005.1:2889767-2890661 GCF_001642695.1 Streptomyces chilikensis | reverse complement strand
CGCGGGCGACGGCGGGGTTCCGCGGGGGCCGACGTCCGTCGCGGGCGCGCGGTCGCCGTCCGGCGGACGGACGCCGGGGAATTCCCGGCGGGGCGTCAGTTGTCCGGCGAGCGCAGCACGCGGAGGTGACGGCGGGGGCCCTGCACGGGGTCGCCGGGCCGGGCCGCGCTGCCGCCGCCCTCGGCGGCGCGCTCCGGCGGACGGGCCGCCTCGCGCACGGCGTTGGCGAGGGCCTCGAGGTCGTCCCCGCTGGGGCGGGCGGGGGCCGAGCCGTCGAGGAGCCGGACGACCTCCCAGCCGCGCGGGGCGGTGAGGCGCTCGGAGTGCTCGGCGCACAGGTCGTAGCAGTGGGGTTCGGCGTAGGTGGCGAGCGGGCCGAGGACCGCGGTCGAGTCGGCGTAGACGTACGTCAGCGTCGCGACGGCGGGTCGGCCGCAGGCGGTGCGCGAACAGCGACGTACAGGGCTCACGACGATGGACGGTACCGCACTCTTGAGCGGGCCGCGACGACTCTCCCCTAGGTCACCCGCTCGTGTCGCGGCGACACGGGCGGCAAAACACCACAAGCGGGACTCCACGCGGGGGCGGGCGCGGCGGAGCCGGGGCCATTACGCTGCACCGGTGATGGACAATCCCGTACCGCCCCGCCCCCCGGGCCCCGGGCCCCGTCGGCGGGACCGCCACGGCCGCGGCATGCGCGGCCCGATCGCGCCCCCGCAGGTTCCGCTCGCCGCGAGCCGCGCCGAACTCTTCGCCGACCTGGTGCAGGACTCGGTGGAACGGCTGGAGCGGCGCTGGCCGCAGCTGGCCGAGGTCGACTTCCTGGTGCTGGAGGTGCCGCCCGCGCCGGGCCCCGGCGACTCGTGGAACGACGAGGCGGTGCCGCTGGGCGGC
>NZ_LWCC02000005.1:2889527-2889757 GCF_001642695.1 Streptomyces chilikensis | reverse complement strand
CGTTCCCGGCCGGGACGGCCGGCCGTCCCGGGTCGTGGTCTACCGGCGGCCGGTGGAGATCCGCAGCAAGGGCCGGGAGGAACGGTCCGCGCTGGTGCACGAGGTGGTGGTCGAGCAGGTCGCCGACCTGCTCGGGCTCACCCCCGAGGCGGTGGACCCGCGCTACGACGGCGACGAGGAGTGACCCGGCGGCCCTCCGGGGCGCGTTCCTCGGCGGCCGTGCACGGCCG
>NZ_LWCC02000005.1:2885941-2889479 GCF_001642695.1 Streptomyces chilikensis | reverse complement strand
GTCGTCCGGCAGGGTCTGCACGGTGAACGCGGCGATGCCGTCCAGCTTCTCGGAGAGGGTCCGGGAGGCGTACACCGGGCCGCCGGAGACCGGCTCGACCACCAGGGCGTAGGTGCCCTCGAGGCCGTTCGGCACGGGCAGCTCGATGTCGGTGGTGGTGCCCTTCTTCAGCTCGTACGTCTTGGACGTGCCGGTGCCGCCCCCGCTGCCCGCGGAGGAGGTCACCTTCACGGTGGCGTCCTCGGTCGGGGCGACCAGGGAGAGCGTGGTGCCCTTGGCGGTGTTGCCGAGCGCGGTGGCGCGGGTGGTGACGGCGGCGGTCGCGGGGATGAAGGCGGTCTCCTGCTTGCCGCCCTTGCCGCGCACCACCTGGAGTCCGGCCACCACCGGGACCTCGCGTCCGGTCGGCGTGAGCAGCAGCGAGCCGGCCTCGCCGCGGGTGACGTCCTTGAGGTCCGTCGAGGTGGTCATGCCCGCCTTGACGTGCAGGGTCTCCAGGCCGGCCGGGGTGATGACACCGGTGGGCGAGGCGAGCCGGACGTCGAGGTCGGCGTCGGAGTCGCCGGGCGCGTAGGCGATCAGGCGGACCGAGGTGGCGTCCTTCGGGATGCCGGGCAGCACCAGCGAACCGGCGGGGTCGGCGGCCGGGGCGATCCAGTCGCCGCCGTTGCCGGTGTCCAGCGCCTGCACGCGGGCGCCGACCCGGCCGCTGCGGACGCTGACGTGCGCGGTGACGTCGGGGAGCGGCTGGTCGGTGAGGGTGGACAGCAGGACCCGCTCGCTGCCGAGCGGCGGGACCGTCACGCCGTCGGGGACCGAGGTCTCCAGCTGGCCCTCGGGACCGAAGAGCTCGATGTCGACGACGGCCGCCGAGTCGTCCGGGTTGGTCAGGTGCACGTAGTCGGTGCGGAACTCCGCGGTGCTGGCGCCCGGGAACCAGAAGTCGGTGTCCGGGGCGCTGCAGGTGGTGCCGTGCAGGCCGCGGCCGGCGCCGACGGTGACCGTGGTGGTCTGCTGGACCGTCCAGCCGGGGGCGAAGCGGCCGTCGGCGGTGCCGAGCAGCGCGGGCTCGTCGCCGCCGGAACGCTCCCGGGAGACGGGCTCGCCGGGCTTCTCGAGCGTGAGCACCGGCTTCCCGGCGGGACGGGCCGCGGCGTCGGACCCGTCGGCGCCCCCGGCCCCGCCGGACTCCTCGGACCCTCCGGCGTCCTCGGCGTTCCCGGTGTTCCCGGCGTCCTCGGTCTCCTCGGCGCCGGCGTCCTCGTCCTTCTCCGCCGGGTCCTCGGTGCCGTCCCCGCCGGAGGGCGGGGCGGCGGGCAGGAGTCCGGCCTCGCCGCCGTCGGCGGCGTCCTCGGTGACCGGGGTGAAGGCGGTGTAGACCGTCTCCGCGACGTCGGACCGGCTGGGCGACGGGCAGAGCAGCTTGGTGCGCTCCACGGGCTGTTCTGCCGCCGTCGCCCCGGCCGTCACCGCGCTCTGCGGTTCGGGGGCGGTCAGCACGGCCACGCCGGTGACGGCGGCCAGGGCGACCGTGCCGGCGATCAGGGAAATGGTGCGGTTCACTGCTGGCTCCCGTCGGGACGCTCACTGCCGTAGTCGTGGCCGTAGTGGTCCTGGCCGTGGCCCTCGCCGTACGGGCCGCCCCGGCCGTGGTCCTGGCCGCCCGGGTGGTGGCCCCGGGCGCCGGGGCCGGGGTCGTACGCCTCCCCGGCCACGAAGTCGCCGTAGGGGCCGCTGTAACCGGCGGAGTCCGCCGGCCCGGCGGCGTCGCCGGCCGGGGCGTAACCGTACGGGTCGTAGGCGTCGGCGGGCCAGCCGCCCCCCTCGTACCCGGGGCGGTCCTGCGCGGCGGCCGCGTAGGCCTCCTCCGCCGGGGCGCCGCCGCTGCGGCCGTCGTCGTCCCGGGCCGCTCCGGCGGGCGGGCCGGACGGTCCGGGGAACGGCTCGTCCGACTGCTGGCGCGGCAGGGCGGCGGCCTGGGCGGCCGCCTCCGCCTCGGCCTGGGCGCGCAGGCGGCGGGCCCGGCGGCTGTCGCCCTCGAGGTCCTCCGCGGTGATCTCGGGGGCCTCCTCGGGCAGGTCGTCGTCGATGTCGCGGCGGCCGCCCGGCAGGGCGAGCACGATCAGCGTGAGGGCGAGCAGGCCCTGCGCGACGAGCCAGACCACGTACGCCGGCGAGTTCTCGTGGGTGACCTCCAGCGCGCCGCCGCCGGGCGGCAGCCGGAAGCCCTGGGCCCAGCCGTCGAGCTTCACGGGGGTGAGCTCGGCGCCGTCGACGGTGGCCGTCCAGCCGTCGTCGAAGGTGTCGGCGAGGCGCAGGACGCGCCCCTCGGGACCGGCCGGGATCCTGCCGGTGATGTCCACCGGTCCCGCGGCGACCGGCTGGGCCTTGCCCGCGGAGGCGTCCTCGGTCGGCAGGATCACGGCGCGGGAGATCTCGCGGTCCAGCCGCCACAGGCCGCTGCCGTCCTGCTGGCTGAGGCGGCTCAGGCCGGGCGTGGCGTCGAGCACGCGGGTGATCTCGCGCGGGGCGCCGGGGCGGACCAGGACGTAGCGGATGGCGAAGTCGCCGAGCTCGTCGGTCTGGTCGGCGCCGGAACCGGCGACCAGGTGGGCGACCACCCGGTCGAGGACCGCGCTGTCGCCGAGGGCGGCCGCGACGTCGGCGTCGCCGAGGCGGGCGCCCGAGCCGCGGACCAGGGTGTAGCCGACGTGGGCCGGGGAGGTGCTGTCCAGGACCAGGGTGCGGGCCTGGTCGTCGTCGCCGCTCTCCTCGGCGACGAAGGCGGGCACCTGCACCGGGTCGCGGCGCTCCAGCGGCCCCTCGGCGCCCGCGACCATCCAGCCGACGGCCGCGATCAGCGGCCCCACGGCGGCGGCCAGGGCGATCAGCGCGGCGACCGGCTGACGCCAGCCGAAGCTCTGCTCGGCGACCCGGGAGCGGGCGCCGTCCGCGCCGACGGCGGCGGCGCACAGCAGCGCCAGGCCGTAGACCAGGGTGGCCGGGCCGGCCCAGGCGGAGCCGTTGGACAGGGCGGCGAAGAGCAGGGCGGTCAGGGCGACCGCCCAGGCGGCCACCACCGGCGTCCGGCGCCCCTCGCGCACCAGGGCCGCCAGCGCGGCCAGCACCACGCCGATCAGCAGCAGCCCGCCGACCGTGCCGGGGCCGCCGGGGCTGGCGCCGAGCAGGTCCAGCGGCGAGGCCGCGCCGACGCCGAAGTCCATGCCGGCCTCGGAGAAGAAGCCGGTGGGCAGCAGCGAGAACGACCAGGGGGCGAGCACCAGCAGCGGCGTGCCCAGCTGGGTGACCAGGCGCAGCGCGTACGGGACCAGGTCCCGGCGGCGGATCACCAGCACCGCGATCCCCACGACCAGGGCGAGCGGCCACACGATCGGCGTGAACGCCGTGGTGAGGGTGAGCAGCAGGGTGTAGGCCCAGGTGGCGCGCCAGGTGCCGCGGGCGTCGCCGCGCGCGGTGAGGCCGCTCGCGGCGACCGCGGCGCGGGCCGCCAGCGGCAGCACCATGGCGAGCACGGCCG
>NZ_LWCC02000005.1:2882454-2885898 GCF_001642695.1 Streptomyces chilikensis | reverse complement strand
GAAGGGACCAGCGGGCGGGAGGCGAAGTAGGCGCTCAGGCCGGCCAGCGGCACCGAGCAGACCAGCAGGAAGGTGACCGCGAGGCCGGCGGAGCCGCCGAACAGGGTGCCGAGGGCGGCGATCACGGCGAGGTACGGGGGCGCCGCCCCGGTGCCTCCGGCGCCGACCGGGTGCCAGGCGGAGGTGTAGGAGGCCCACAGGTCGAAGGCGCTGTCGGGGGCGGGCAGCAGGGCGCCGCCCGCCAGCGCGCCGCCGGAGAACAGCGAGCGGCAGGCGACCAGCGAGACCAGCAGCAGCAGCGCGAAGAGCACCGGGGCCGGGTTGCGGGCGATGCGCTTGAGGCGGGCGTGCTGTTCGGGCTGGACGAACGCCTCGTCGGCGTCGCCGCCGCCGCCGTGCCGGCCGGCGCCGGTGGTGGCCTCGGGGTCGGAGCGGCGGGTCATGCTGCCCGCGGCCTGCTCCAGGGTGGCCCGCAGGGTGGCGCCGCGGGGCGGGAAGAGTTCGCGCAGTTCGTCCTTGCCGGCCACCGGGCGGGCCCTGCGACGGCGTCCGGCGAGGATCCGCTCGGGCCTCAGCAGCACCCCGAGCAGACCGCGGATCTCGTCCAGGGCCTGTCCGGGCAGCTTGCCGACGAGGTAGGCGACGGTGCGCAGCACGGTGCCGAGGACCAGGCGCAGCAGGACCCAGGGCAGGGCGGAGCCGGGGCTGTTGACGAGCAGGGTGTAGACGGCGCCGGCCTTGTCCACGCGGTGCGGGGAGGCGACGGTGCGGCCCACGCAGTCGACGTCGCGGCGCTCGCGGGAGGCGGCCTCGGCGTGCCGGACGACGGCCTCGGGGGCGACCAGGACGCGGTGGCCCCGGGACTGGGCGCGCCAGCAGAGGTCGATGTCGTCGCGCATCAACGGCAGCCGGCGGTCGAAGCCGCCGAGCTCCTCGTAGACGTCGCGGCGGATCAGCATGCCGGCGGTGGAGACGGCGAGGGCGGGCCGCACGAAGTCGTGCTGGCCCTGGTCCTGCTCGCGGCGGTCCAGGCCGGTCCAGCGGCGGCCGCTGTTGGCGATGGTGACGCCGGCCTCGAGGAGCTGCCGGCGGTCGTACCAGCCGCGCAGCTTGGGGCCCACCACGGCGACCTCGCGGCCCGCCTCGGCCTCGCGCTCGACGACCGCCAGCATGTGGGCCAGCGCGTCCGGGGCGGGCGCGCAGTCGTCGTGGAGCAGCCAGAGCCACTGCACCGGCTCGCCGTGCGGCAGGTCGGGGAGGTCGTAGGTCTCGTCCCGCCAGGTGCGGGTGACCGGGTCCCAGCCGCTGGGCCGCTTGAGGTAGGGCAGGTCCTCGGGGGTGAGGACGGGCGCCGTCCGGTGGACCTCGTCGACGGCCTGGCCGAAGCCGGTGCGGCGGGCGAGGTGCAGCACGCGGTCCGGGCCGAGCGCCTCGGTGACCAGGTGCGCGGAGTCGTCGGCGCTGCCGGTGTCGGCGGCGAAGGCGTCCTGGACCGGACGCTCCTGGCCGAGCAGCCCCGCGAGCGCGTCGGGGAGCCAGCGGGCGCCGTCGTGGGCGACGAGCACCGCCGTGACCACGTGGCGCGGGAACTCGGGAGTGGCGCCGCCTTGGGAGACTGCTGTCTGGTGGACTGCCGTATGGCTGTGCACGGTCATCGAGGTACAGGCCCCGGTTCGATGGACTGCGGTGGACGCCCCCACTCCCGTCAGGCAGCTGTCCCGGGGGCTGCTGCCTCGGCCGGGGAGTGCGCGGCGTCTCGGACGGAGAGCCACACTAACGGCTGCGCGACAGACGGCCCGCCGCCCGTGGGTCACCCACGGACGGCGGGCCGTCTGTTGTGGAACGAACTGTGCCGTCTGTCCGGTCGCCCGGAGGCGGCCGGACCGTCAGACGGCGGCCTTCTTCAGCCGGCGGCGCTCCCTCTCGGAGAGTCCGCCCCAGATCCCGAAGCGCTCGTCGTTGGCGAGCGCGTATTCAAGGCATTCGGACCGGACCTCGCAGGCGAGACAGACCTTCTTGGCCTCCCGCGTGGACCCGCCCTTCTCCGGGAAGAAGGACTCGGGGTCGGTCTGGGCGCACAGCGCGCGCTCCTGCCAGCCGAGCTCCTCGTTCGCGTCGTCGACCAGCAGTTGCTGCACCAGCTCGGTCATGCCTGCGCCCCTCGTCCGTTCTTCCGCGTCCCCGTGATGTCCCCGTGTGATCCGGCCATCACCGACGGTGGCCGAACGACACGAGTGAAATTACAAGTGTGCCGCTCCGGGCGAGTCAAGCCAGGATCTGCTATTGAGCCCCTTATTCACCCTGCCGAACCAAGCCCCCGTCAAAAGTGTTCAAATCATCCTGAACTTCGACGGACTGACGGAGGGTCACCCACCGGCCCGAAGCGCGCCCGATCACGGCGGGATCACGGCTCGGGACGGAGGCGGTCGGCACCGACAGGTTTGACGCGTCCGGTTGTGCGCCATGTGTCCCGGCCACCCCGGGCACAAACCTCCCTCTTCTCAGAACACCCCCAGAAGGTGAAGTTCGTCCCATTCGCGAGTGGTCGAGTTGACACGGATGGTGTGACCCGGTGTGCTGAGGGGCATGCTCGCGAACTCGGCATCCGCCCCGACCCGCTCCGCCGGGTCCCTCGGTGCTGCCCCCGTTCGCCCCGGCTGTCAGCCCTGTTGTCAGTCCTGTTGCCGCCGCACCGGCTGTTGAGCCTCTGACGCTCCGGCCGTAGCCCGCCCGGCACCCCCGGGCAGGCCGCGCACCCCTCCGGGACCTCTCGTCCCCACCGCCTCTGCGGGCCCGCACCAGGGCCCAGCCGTCACGGTCCGTGACCCGGACCCCGGCGGAAGCGGTGCCGCACCCTCCCCCGCCCCGCATCCCTCCCCGCCACAGGAACCAGCGCACCCATGAACAGCGACAGCGACCTGCAGATCGCCGGCGACATCCTCGAGGTCCTCCACCTGCTCCAGCCGGAGCGCGAACACCCGTCCACCGTCGCGGACTTCGCCGGGCTGGCCCGGACGATCGCCGCGGACCGCCCCCGGTGGGAGCACCTGGTGCGGTACGACGCGACCACCCGCTGGTACCACCGGCTGCGCACCGGACCCGGCTACGAGGTGTGGCTGCTGTCCTGGCTGCCCGGCCAGGGCACCGGCCTGCACCACCACGGCCCCTCCTCCGGCGTGCTCACCGTCCTGGGCGGCACGCTGACCGAGCGCAACACCGCCTCCGGCCCCTCGGGCCCCGCGCGGCGCGTCCTGGAGCCGGGCGCCCAGCGCGTCTTCGCGCCCGGTCACCTCCACGAGATCGTGAACGACTCCCTGGAGCCGGCGGTCAGCCTGCACGTCTACTTCCCGGGCATGACCGAGATGCCGATGCACGCGCCCGCGCGCACGGCGGCCCGCGCCGAGGCCTGACGCGCCGCCGGCACGCGGCGGCCGGCCGGCGCCG
>NZ_LWCC02000005.1:2857435-2882354 GCF_001642695.1 Streptomyces chilikensis | reverse complement strand
GGGGGGAGGCGGCGGCGCGGGGCGTCGTCGGCCGGCGACGGCGGCGCGGGCGTGCGCGCCGGGCCCCGCGGCCCGCGGACACCGTCCGCCCGGGCGGGCCCTGAGGGGCAGGCCCTGAGGAACAGGCCCCGAGGAGCCGGCCCGTACTCTCGGGGGCATGGCAGGACGTTTCGCGCCGCGCGTGCCCAGGGGTGCGGCTGTGCCCCGGCAGGGCGGCGGGCCCGGGCTGGTCCGGGAGCTGGTTCCGGACGGGCCGGTGGATCTTCCCCTGGTGCTGGGGGTGCTGCGGCGCGGGGCCGGCGACCCGTCGTTCCGGATGACGCCGGACGGCGCGGTGTGGCGGGCCGCGCGGACGCCGCTGGGCCCCGGAACGGTCCGCGTGAACGCGCGGGCCCCGCTGGGGACGGTGCGCGGCGAGGCCTGGGGGCCGGGCGCGCGGTGGCTGCTGGAGCGGCTGCCGGGCCTGGTGGGGATGGAGGACGACCCCTCCGCGTTCGTGCCGCACCACCGCCTGCTGGCGCTGACCGCGCGGCGCCTGCCGGGCCTGAGGCTGACCCGGACCGGCCTGGTGCTGGAGTCGTTGATCCCCTCGGTGCTGGAGCAGAAGGTCACCGCGGACGAGGCGTTCCGGGGCTGGCGGCGGCTGCTCCAGGCGTTCGGCGAGCCCGCGCCCGGTCCCGCTCCGCAGGGCATGCGGGTGATGCCGCACCCGCGGGCGTGGGCGCTGGTGCCGTCCTGGGAGTGGCACCGGGCCGGTGTCGACGACAAGCGCGCGGCGACGGTCCTGCGGGCGGTGCGCGTCTTCGAGCGGATGGAGGAGGCCGCGGCGATGCCGGCGGAGGCCGCGCGGGCGCGGCTCGAGCTGGTGCCGGGGATCGGGCCGTGGACCTCGGCGGAGGTGGTGCAGCGCTCGCACGGCGCGGCGGACGCGGTGACCACCGGGGACCTGCACCTGCCGGGGATCGTGGGGCACGCGCTGGCCGGCGACCGGGACGCGGACGACGCGGCGATGCTGCGGCTGCTGGAGCCGTACGCGGAGGCGGGCCAGCGGCACCGGGCGGCCCGGCTGGTGCTGCTGAGCGGCCGGACCCCCGCGCGGAGGGCGCCGCGGATGCGGCGCGGGGACATCAGCGTGTGGTGAGGCCGCCCCGTCCCGCCCGGACGCCGCCCTCGTGACCGCCCCCGCGGGGCGTCAGGCCACGTCCGACGAGAACCGGACCGACCCCGCCGGGATGCGCGCGTCGCACCAGACCCGCACGCCGGCGCGCAGTTCGTTGTCGGGGCCGACGAACGCGCCGTCGCCGACGACCGCGCCGGTGAGGACCGTGCGTTCGCCGATGTGGGCCTGGGCGCCGACCAGGGAGTCGGTGATGACGGCGCCGGGCCGGACGACCGCGCCGGGCAGGATGGTGGAGCCGTTGATCCGCGCGCCCTCGGCGACCGTCGCGCCCTCGCCCACCACCGTGCCCCCGGTGAGCTTGGCGTCCGCGGCCACCACCGCGGAGGGCAGGACCAGCCGGTCGCCGCAGCGGCCGGGCACGGCAGGCGACGGGGCGCGGCCGAGCACCAGGTCGGCGGAGCCCTTGACGAAGGCCTCGGGGGTGCCGAGGTCCAGCCAGTAGGTGGAGTCGACCATGCCCTGGAGGTGGGCGCCGGCCTCCAGCAGGCCGGGGAAGGTCTCGCGCTCGACGGAGACCGGCCGTCCGGCCGGGATGGTGTCGATGACCGAGCGCCGGAAGACGTAGCAGCCGGCGTTGATCTGGTCGGTGACGATCTCCTCGGGCGTCTGCGGCTTCTCCAGGAACGCGGTCACCCGGCCCGTGAGGTCGGTGGGGACCAGGCCGTAGGCGCGCGGGTCGGCGACCCGGGTGAGGTGGAGCGAGACGTCGGCGCCGCAGGCGCCGTGGGTGCGGACCAGGGCGCGGATGTCGAGGCCGGTGAGGATGTCGCCGTTGAAGACGAGGACGGGCTCGTCCGGGCCGGACAGGAGCCGGGTCGCCGCGTTGCGGATGGCGCCGCCGGTGCCCAGCGGTTCCCGCTCGGTGACGTACTCCAGGTGGAGGCCCAGCGAGGAGCCGTCGCCGAAGTACGGCTCGAACACCTCGGCGAGGTAGGACGTGGCGAGCACCACGTGCTCCACGCCCGCGGCGGCGGCCCGGGCCAGCTGGTGCTGGAGGAACGGGACCCCGGCCGCCCGGACCATCGGCTTGGGCGTGTTCACCGTCACCGGGCGCAGCCGGGTGCCCTTGCCGCCGACCAGGAGGATCGCTTCTGTCACCTGTCGTCTCTGCTTCCTGCCGGGACCGGCCGATCTTGGTGTCGGCCGGCCAGTGTACGCAGACCGTTCGAAGGCTGTGCGAGCGTCAGGGCCGGCCGGCCTCCCGCCGTCCCGGCGTCATCGTCCCTGGTAGCGGGCCGAGGTCGTCCGGGCCGTGCCGAGCTTGCCGTAGAGGCGACCGCCCGGACAGCTCGTGGCGAATCCGTCCCGGTGCCCGGAGATGGTGTTCAGCCGTACGTTCCTGCCCTTCGGGTAGCGGTTGCCGCCGCCCGACTTCAGGTAGGTCTTGGCGCGCGGGTTCATGCCGTGCAGGCCGAGCTTCCACGCCGTCAGGCGGGCGATGCCGCGGACGGACTTCGCGGAGGGCTTGGTGGTGCCGAAGCTGCCGATCACGGCGATGCCCATGCTGTCGCTGTTGAACCCCAGGGTGTGGGCGCCCATCACGGGGCGGGCGACCCCTCCGGCGCGGCCCTCGTAGATCTTGCCGCACTTGTCGACGAGGAAGTTGTAGCCGATGTCCCGCCACCCCATGCTGCCCACGTGGTAGCGGTAGATACCGCGGATGACCGAGGGGGCCTGCTTGCAGGTGTACCCGTTGCCGGTCGCGGTGTGGTGGACGAACGCCACCTTGACCTTCTTGGTGTAGACGAAGCCCTTCTCCCGCAGGCCCTCGTCCGCCTTCCAGCCCTTGCGGGTGACGATCGCCGGGCGCGGGCCGATGTGGGGCGCGGCACGGGGCATGTCCGCCCCTCCGTCCGCCGCGGCCGGGGCCGGCGCGGGGTCCGCCTGCCGGGTGGCGGACGGGTCGGGGGTGTCCGGGAGACCGGGGACGTCCGGGAGGCCGGGGACGGCGGCGCGCGGGGCGGCGGCCTCCCGGACGGTCTCCGCGCGGCTCAGCGCGGGCAGCACCTCGGCCCCCGCCGGGGCGGCGGCACGCGCGGCGGAGGAGCCGGAGGCCGGGCCCTCGCCGGGGTCGACCAGTTCGGCCCGCAGCCCGGCCGGGAGGACGGGGACCGCGCCGCCGTGACCGTGGCCGTCGGCCTCGGGCCGGGCCCTGACCTCGACGCCGTCGGAGTCGCCCACCCACAGCGGTGCGGTGCCGCCGCGGGCGGCGTCCTCGGCGGCGCCCGGGTCGGCGCCGTGCTCGGAGGTGTGGGTCTCCAGGTCCCGCCAGGCGCTCCACCCCCCGGTGGCGGTGGCGCGGGTGCGGACCTGGACCCGGCCGTGGAACTCGGCGTCCGGGTCGTCCCAGACGACGCCGACGAGGGAGAACGGCCGGACGTCCCGGCGGACGAGGCCCTGTTCGGCCGGGCCGGGGGCGGCCGTGGCGGCCCGGCGGCCGTCGAGGGGGGCGAGGGGCAGCGACTGGGTGGAGCCCGCGTCCCCGGCCTCCGCCGTCTCCGCGGCGGGCCGGTGGGCGGGTGGCCGGGCGGCCGCGGCGGGGGCGGCCGCCGCCACGGCGAGCGGCACGACCAGCGAGGCCGCGCAGGTGATGCCCAGCGAGGAGGCGAGTGAGGAGGCGAAGGGGGAAGAGAGGAGTCCGCGCATACCCCGAATCCTGGACATAATCAGACATACATGTCCATAGCTTTCCTGACGGCCTGTCGGGGGTCGTTCACCCGAACCGGTAGTGCCGCCCCGCCCCCCGGCCGCCTTCGGGCGCGTACCCTTGCGCCCGTGAACGCCACCGACCGCACCCCCGCCGACCTGCTGCGTTCCGCGCTCGCCGCGGACGCCGCGCGCCCCCTGGTGACCTTCTACGACGACGCCACCGGTGAGCGCGTCGAACTCTCCGTCGCCACCTTCGCCAATTGGGTGGCGAAGACGGCCAACTACCTCCAGGACGAGCTGTCCGCCGAGCCGGGCGACCGGCTGGCACTGCTGCTGCCGGGGCACTGGCAGGCGGCGGTCTGGCTGATGGCCTGTCACTCCGTGGGCGTCGTCGCGGACACGGGCGGCGACGCGGCCGCCGCGGACCTCGTGGTCGCCGGACCGGACACCCTGGAGGCCGCGCGGGCCTGTTCCGGGGAGCGGATCGCCCTGGCGCTGCGGCCGCTCGGCGGACGCTTCCCCGAGCCCCCGGCGGGCTTCCGCGACTACGCCCTCGAAGTGCCCGGCATGGGCGACCGGTTCGCCCCGTACGCGCCGGTGGACCCGGAGGAGCCGGCGCTGATCGTCGCCGGCCGCGGGTTCAGCGCCGCCGAGGTGGTGGAGCGGGCCCGCGCCGAGGCTCCCGGCCTCGGGCTGACCGGGCCCGCCTCACGGATCCTCAGCGGCCTGCCGTACGACACCTGGGAGGGCGTCGCGGCCGGCCTGTACGCCCCGCTGGCGATCGGCGGCTCGGTGGTGCTCTGCCGTCACCTCGACCGGCTGGCGGAGGACTCCCTCGCCGCCCGGGTGGACTCCGAGCGGGTCACCGCCACCGCCCGCTGAGCCGGGGCGGGCGAGGCCCGCGGGCGGCCCGGAAGGGCGAAGTTGTCCTCCACCCGGCGGCACGGGCGGGAGAGCGGGCCGCCTGGCGGGCATGGCACCGACGTGCCGCCCGAGCCGTCGTCCACCTCGCCCCGCCGCCGCAGGCTGCGGATCGCCGTCGTCGCCTTCGGCGCGCTCGTCACCGTGCTGCTGGTGGCCGGCCTGCTCGCCGGCTGGGCCGTCTACGGCCGGCTCAGCGAGAACGTCACCTCCGACAGGGCGACCGCCGCCGAACTGGCGCGGCACGCCGCGGAGCGGCCGCGACGGCTGGTCCCGGACGCGCTCAACGTGCTGCTGATCGGCTCCGACACCCGTTCCGGCGAGGGCAACGGGCGCTACGGACGGAACTCGGGCGGGGAGCGCTCCGACACCACGATCCTGCTGCACCTGGCCGCCGGCCGGCGCGGCGCGGTCGCGGTCTCGCTGCCGCGCGACCTGATGGTGCGCGTCCCCGCCTGCCGCGAACGCGACGGCGGCACCGGCGCCGCCCGCCTCGCCCAGTTCAACAGCGCCTTCACCACCGGAGGCCCGGCCTGCACCATCCGCACCGTCGAGAGGATGACCGGGGTGCGGATCGACCACCACGTGGTGGTCGACTTCCACGGCTTCAAGGAGATGGTCGACGCCGTCGACGGCGTCGACCTGTGCCTGGCCGGGCCGGTGCGCGACGAGGCGGCGGAACTGGACCTGCCCGCCGGCCGGGTCACCCTCGACGGCGAGCAGGCCCTCGGCTGGGTCCGCGCCCGCAAGTCCCTCGGCGACGGCAGCGACACCGCGCGGATGGAACGCCAGCAGCGGTTCCTGGGCGCGCTGGTGCAGAAGGTCCGCAGCGACCACGTCCTGCACAACCCGCTGAAGCTCTACCCGGTGCTGCACGCGGCGACCTCCGCGCTCACCACCGACCCGGGCCTGGCGGGACTGCGGGACCTGTACGGGTTCGTGCGCGAGGTGCGCGGCATCCCGTCCGAGCGCATCGTCTTCACCACCGTCCCGCGCGAGGCGTACCCGGCCGACCCCAACCGGGACCGGCTGCTCGAGCCCGCCGCCGACCGGCTCTTCGAGCTGCTGCGCCACGACCGCCCGGTCCCGGTCACGGAGCGGGCCGCCACCGGCCGGACCGGCGCGCGCGGCGCCCCCGCGGAACCGGCGCCCTCCCCCTCGTTCAGCGGCACCACGGCCGCCGAGGAGCCCTGCGCGTAACGGAGCGGCCGCCTCCGCCGAACTCCCGTGCTACCAACAGGTAAAACCATGGCCAAAGCGTGGCGCAGAGGCAGAGGAATGCGGCGGAATGCCCGCTTGTAGGGAAGTGGAATGTGTCACCGTCGTCGCTCCATGCCGTTGTGGGCGGATAGTGTGAGCGATCCGGTGCCCCGATCAGGAGGTCCGTCCTGCGGCCGGCACCATCACGAGACCCCGCGCCTGGGGGAAGGCGCCGTGGCCCCGACGGAGGATTCAACAACCGTGGACGCGCATGGCCGTGGACGGGCGGACAACATGGACCCCGCCGACCAGTGGGTGCTCAACCCGCAGACCGGCGAGTACGAACTGCAACTGAACAGTTCCGCTCCGCAGTCACCGCCGGTTCCGGGCCCGCGCCGTCCGGCCCCCCGCGAGGGGGGCGCGCCGCGTGAGCGCACGGCCCACGAGAAGGGCTACAGCAGTGAGGCGCCCGCCCGCCCGCGTCCGGGCCGCGACGTGCCGCAGCCGCGCAGACGGCGCGCCGAGCCGGAGGACCCCGAGCCCGGCCGCCGCCGCGGCCGCCCCAAGAAGAAGAGCAAGGGCAAGAAGGTCCTCGTCTGGTCCGGCGGCACGCTGGCCTTCGTGATCGTCGCGACCGCGGGCTTCGGCTACTGGTACATCCAGGACCTCGAGGACAACATCCAGAAGACCGCGTGCGGCAACGGCGCGTGCTCGGACGGATTCGCCAAGGACGAGGCCTTCAACCTCCTCGTCATCGGCACCGACAAGCGGACCGGCGCCGGCAACGGGGGCTACGGCGACAGGAACAGCCCCGGCCACGCCGACACCACCCTGCTGCTGCACGTGGCCGAGGACCGCAGCAACGCCACGGTGATGAGCATCCCCCGGGACATGGTGATCGACATCCCGGACTGCGAGACCACCGCGCAGGACGGTTCCACCAAGGTCGTCCCGGGCACGCCGAACACCCGCTTCAACGAGAGCCTGGGCCAGAGCGGTCGTGACGCGAGCTGCACGGCGCTCACCGTCAAGGAGGTCACCGGCATCCAGGTCGACCACTTCATGGTGGCCGACTTCAACGCGGTGAAGACGCTGACCACGGCGATCGGCGGCGTCGAGGTCTGCGTCGAGAAGCCGATCGACGACCCGAAGTCGCACCTGAAGCTGCCGGCCGGCGAGTCGACCGTCGAGGGCGAGCAGGCCCTCGGCTTCCTGCGCACCCGCTACAGCTTCGGCAACTCCGGCGACCTGGACCGCATCAAGGCCCAGCAGGCGTTCCTGGGCTCGATGATGCGCAAGATGTCCTCCAGCGACACCCTCACCAGCCCGACCAAGCTCAACGACCTCGCCCAGGCCGCCACCAAGGCGCTCGAGGTCGACGCGGCGATCGGCAAGGTCTCCGTGCTGAAGGACATAGCACTGGAGATCAACAAGGTCGAGCCGAAGAACATGTCCTTCATGACGGTCCCGGTCGTCGACAACCCGGCGGAGCCGACGCCGGTCACGGTCGTCCCCGACCCGGCGAAGGCCCCGCAGGTCTTCCAGATGATCCAGGAGGACGTCTCCTTCACCGAGGTGAAGCGGAAGAAGAAGGAGCAGAAGGACGCCGAGGCCGCCCGGCTCAAGGGCAGCAAGGCGCCGGCCTCCGAGGTGCGGGTGCGGGTGCTCAACGGCAGCGCCAAGAGCGGTGCCGCCCAGACGACCCTGACCTGGCTGCAGACCTCACAGGGCGTCGACAAGTCGGAGAACGGCGGCAACGCCGACGCGACGCAGAAGAAGACCACCCTCGAGTACGCCCCCGACCAGGCCGACCAGGCCCGCGCGCTGGCCGCCATGATGGGGCTGCCGGGTTCGGCGCTCGAGGAGGGCGAGAGCGTCGACAACGCCCAGGGGATGCCGACCATGACCCTGACCCTCGGCGAGGACTTCAAGGGGGCGGGAGTGCCGCTGACCGCGCCGGCCAAGGCGCCGGACGTCGACAAATCCACGGCGGACAAGACCCAGTGCGCCAAGTAGCCGCGCCGCGCCGGCGGGCGCGGCCCGGCAGGCGCGGCAGGCGTGGCGCGGCAGGCACGGCGCGCGCCGGACACGGAATTGCGTGAAGTAGCAGCGCGTACCGCACAACGATTCGGCCGCCTCGCGCATCTCACAGACGGGATGCGCGGGGCGGTCCCGTAGGCGGAGACAGGTGGGGAGGCACACATGGCGCAGACGCGTGTGCGCGGTGAGGACCGGCGACGCGATTCCGCGGGGGGCGCGGCCGGCCTGGGGTGGGACGACAGCCTGTACGAGGCGGGACGCTCCGGGGACGGACCGGACGGGCGGGACGAGGACGACTCGCCCACGGAGCCCCGCGACGGCGGCCGGCACGGCGGCGGACGCGGCAACGGCCGCCGCCGCGGCCGCGGCGGGCGAAGACGGCGCGTACTGCGCTGGACGGCGCTGGCCCTGGCGTTCCTGATAGCCGGCACCGGTGCGGCCGGTTACCTGTACTACCAGCACCTCAACGGCAACATCGACACCGACGCCCGCGCGGGCGGCAGGTCGAACGCCAAGAAGCCCAAGCCGAACGCGGCGGGCCAGACCCCGCTGAACATCCTGGTCCTGGGGTCCGACGACCGCAACGATCCGCGGAACCTCAAGCTGGGCGGCAGCAAGGAGAACGTCGGGCAGAAGCCCCGGGCCGACGTCCAGATGCTGCTCCACCTCTCGGCGGACCGGAAGAGCGCCTCGATGGTGAGCATCCCCCGCGACACCATGGTGCAGATCCCCGAGTGCCGCGACGCCGAGGAGGGCAAGACCTACCCGGCGACCTACGGCATGATCAACTCCACGCTCCAGCGGGGCGGCCCCGGCTGCACCCTGTCGACCTGGGAGAACCTCACCGGGGTCTACATCGACCACTGGATCGTCATCGACTTCATCGGCGTGGTCGAGATGGCCGACGCGATCGGCGGCGTCGACGTCTGCGTCGAGGACAACGTCTGGGACCGGTCGACCGCGGCGCAGCGGGGCGGCTCGGGGCTGAAGCTCGAGGCGGGCACCCACGCCATCAAGGGCGAGAAGGCGCTGCAGTGGCTGCGGACCCGGCACGCCTGGGGCAGCGACCAGATGCGCGCCAAGGCCCAGCAGATGTACATCAACTCGATGATGCGGGAGCTGCAGGAGCAGAACGTCTTCACGGACAGCGGCGAGCTGATGGACCTGGCGGAGGCGGCCACCAACGCCCTGAAGGTCTCCGAGGAGATCGGCAGCGTCGCGAAGCTGGCCGGCCTGGCGATGGAGATGAAGGAGATCCCCGTCAACCGCATCACCACGGCCACCATGCCCAACGACCCGTATCCGCAGGACCCGAACCGCCTGATCCCCCGGGCCGGCGACGCCGACAAGCTCTGGGCGATGCTGCAGGACGACGTGCCCTTCGACCGCAACGGCACGAAGGGGGCGAAGGACTCCGGGCCCAAGGACGAGGCCGCGCCCGACGGGCAGATCGCCGTCCAGGTCCGCAACGGCACGGCGACCGGGACGCTGGGGGCCGTGCCGGAACGCGCCGGAACGATCCAGCAGGTGCTGGCCGGCCAGGGCTTCGCGCTCGCCTCGAAGGACGGCGCGGCGACGAAACCCGTCAAGCGCACGGTGGTGCAGTACCCGAGCGCCGACCTCAGGGGCGACGCCCTGCGGGTCGCGGAGTCGCTGGGCATTCCCGCCAGTTCGGTGAAGAAGTCGGCCGACGTCAACGGTGTGACGCTGACGGTGGGCGCCGACTGGCGCGAGGGCGACTCCTACCCGGAGGAGAACGTCCTGGAGGAGGGCGACCTCCCGGAGAGCGCGGACGCGCAGAACGGCGAGGAGAAGAACTGCATGAAGGTCGCCGAGGACATCTACACCTGGTAGCGGCGGCGGGCGCGCAGGCGCGCGAGGAAGGGCCCCGGCCGGATCGGCCGGGGCCCTTCCTCGCGCGTCCTCGGGCAGGTCAGTCGTTCGCCGGGGTGAGCACCGCCGGGCGGCGGGAGGCGATCACCTTGCGGGCCAGGGACCTGGGGCTGGTGAGGAAGCCGAAGCCCCAGGACATGTGCATGGTGGCCAGCGCGACCGGGATCCGGAGCCGCGCCTTGAGCGGGAGGCCCCTGCCGGCCGGCACCGAGCCCGCGACGATCGCCGCCAGGTAGCCGCCGGGCACCACCAGCGCCCACGGGGTGAGGGCGACGCCCGCGACCAGGCCGGCGGCGATGGCGCACACGGCGGCCGGCGGGGCGAGGTAGCGCAGGTTGATGGAGCCCTGGTGGTAGCGGGCGACGACGTGCCGCCAGCGGCCGTAGTCCTTGTACTGCTTGGCCAGCGCCTTGACGCTGGGCCGCGGCCGGTAGGAGACCCGCAGCTCGGGGGAGAACCAGATCAGGCCGCCCGCCTCGCGGATGCGGAAGTTGAGCTCCCAGTCCTGGGCGCGGATGAACTCCTCGTTGTAGCCGCCCTGCTGCTCCAGCGCCTCGCGGCGGAAGACGCCCAGGTAGACCGTCTCGGCCGGGGCGGCCCGGCCGCCGGTGTGGAAGGCGGCGTTGCCCACGCCGATCTTCGAGGTCATGGCGGCGGCGACCGCGTGCTCCCAGTCGTTCTCGCCCTCGGCGTGCATGATGCCGCCGACGTTCTGCGCGCCGGTCTCCTCGAGGAGGCGGACGGCGGTGGCGATGTAGTTCGGCGAGAGCATCCCGTGGCCGTCGACGCGGACCACGACCGGGTGGCGCGAGGCCCTGATCGCCGCGTTCAGCGCGGCGGGGGTGCGGCCGGTCGGGTTGGGGACCGTGTGCACCCGGGGGTCCTCGCGGACGAGTTCGGCGGCGATCTCGTCCGTGCGGTCCGTGGACGGACCGAGGGCGATCACGACCTCCATCTCGCCCGCGTACTCCTGGGCGAGGATCGCACGGACTGCCTCGCGAAGGTGCCGCTCCTCGTTGAGGACCGGCATGATCACGGACACGGCGGGAAGCGGCGCGGCGGAATTGGCGTTCATCAGCCCTCACGTTACCGCGATCGGGGGATACGGTCGCGCGCCGTCCTGCCGGGGGACCGGGCAGCAGATCGTATCGGCCTACCGTGCTCACGGAACGGATGCATATGGCCCGTTTGCGGGGCCCCCAGGCCCTCCCCAGGCCCTCGCGGAGGTGTACTCCATGCCCGCCACACCGCCCCGACCGCCCGAACGACAAGGCCCCCGGCGCCGTCGGCCGCCGCGCGCCCCGGGGCCGGTGCCGGGGTCCGCGGTCCCGAACGGCTCCCGTCCCCCGCAGCCCGCCGCCGCCCCGCGGTCCGTCCGGTCCGGCGGCTCCCGGGCCGGGGGTTCCCGGTCCGGCGGCTCTGCGGCCGGGGGTTCCGGGGGCGGGGGCGTGCCCCGGGCGGAGGCGTCCCGGGGCGGCGCCGGACGGCGTTCCCGCCCGCGGGACGGGTGGGCGGCCGCCCGCAGGTGGCGGGCCACCCGCCGGTGGCGGCCGCCCGCAGGGGCGCGGGAGGCGCCGCGGGGAGGGCGGGCGGCGTGGTGGGGTCAGTCGGCCAGGCCGGCGGCGGTGCGCTCCTCGCGGAGTTCGAGGATCGCGCGCCGCCGCGCGAGGCGGTGACTGCGGCGGATCTGCGCCTCCTGGTACCGCCGCCGGTCCTGCTCCGTCTCCGGGATCACCGGCGGCACCGGCCGCGGCCTGCCGCCCTCGTCGACCGCGGCGAACACCAGGTAGGCGGAGCCGACGTGGCTCAGCGGCACCGACTCGTTCCACCGCTCGGTGAGCACCTTCACGCCGATCTCCATCGAGGTGCGCCCCGTCCAGTTCACCTGGGCGCGGACGTGCACCACGTCCCCGACCCGGACCGGCTGGAGGAAGGCCATCTCGTCCATGGACGCGGTGACCGCAGGCCCTTCCGAGTGCCGCCCCGCGACCGCGCCCGCCGCGTCGTCCACCAGTTTCATGATCACGCCGCCGTGCACCGTGCCCAGGAGGTTGGTGTCGTGGTGGGTCATGATGTGGCTCAGCGTGAGGCGGGAAGCCGACGCGGCCTTCCCGGCGGCTATGCCGGAATCGGAGGTCAGGGCCTGTTCTGTCATGCCCTCCACCTTATGCCGGAACCATTCCCCCGCCTGATTTGCCCCGGTTCTTGTGTCGGGTTCGCAACAGGCGGGCCCCGGGTTTTCCACAGGCCTTCTGGGGGTGCCGTCCGAGCGTGCACACTGTCCGTCATGAATGACTGGCCCCAGGGATGGTCCGAGAACAGCCGCGGCGACCGGTACGGGCGCGGCAGCGCAGGCGAACCGGAGTCCGCCCGCGTGATGCGCCAGGTCCGCCGCGAGCCGTCCGGCCCGACCCCGGGCCAGGCGCCGCAGTACGGCGGCAGCGTGCCCCGGCAGCCGAGCGCGCCGCCGTACGGCCCCGGCCCCGGCTACGACAGCGACTACAACACCGGCCAGGTGTACGGCGCCCCGCAGGGCGGCCGCGGGGGCGGCGGCCACGACGACGGCGGTTACCGCCAGGCGCCGTACCGGGGCCGCCGCGTCAAGCGCACCGCGGTCACCGTGGCCGTGGCCCTGCTCGTGGTGACGGTCGGCACCTACTTCTGGGCCGACTCCAAGCTGCGCGAGGAGGTCGACCTCTCGATAGTCGTCGACCGGCCGGAGGAGGGCGACGGCACCAACTACCTGATCGTCGGCTCCGACAGCCGCGAGGGCATGTCCGACGAGGACAAGAAGCGCCTGCACACCGGCTCCGCCGAGGGCAAGCGCACGGACTCGATGATGATCCTGCACACCGGGAGCAACGGTCCGACGCTGATCTCGCTGCCCCGCGACTCGGACGTGGAGATACCCAGCTTCAAGGGCTCGGACTCCGGCAAGTTCTACGAGGGCACCGGCCGCCGCGTGAAGCTGAACGCGGCCTACGCCGAGGACGGCCCGGAGCTGCTGGTGCGCACCGTGGAGCACAACACCGGACTGCGCATCGACCACTACGTGGAGATCGGCTTCGCCGGCTTCGCCAACATCGTGGACGCGGTCGGCGGCGTGGAGATGGACATCCCCAAGGCGTTCAAGGACGAGAAGTCCGGCGCGGACTTCGAGGCCGGCAAGCAGACGCTGAACGGCGAGGAGGCGCTGGCGTTCGTCCGCACCCGGTACGCCTTCGCGGGCAGCGACCTGGACCGGACGAAGAACCAGCAGAAGTTCCTCTCCGCCCTCGCCAACCAGGCGGCCACGCCGGGCACGGTCCTCAACCCGTTCCGCCTCTACCCGACGCTCGGCGCCGGCCTGGACACCCTGATCGTCAGCGAGGACACCGGGCTGTTCGACCTGGCGTCGATGTTCTGGGCGATGAAGGGCGTCACCGGCGGCGAGGGCACGTCGATGAACATGCCCATAGCCGGCACCAGCGGCGGCAACCTGGTCTGGGACAAGGCCAAGGTCGAGAAGCTGGTGGAGCAGCTGAACAACGACGAGAGGGTCACGGTCAAGGGCAACTGAGGTCGCCCCGGCGGGACGCCGAAGGGCGCCCGGGCCGTGCGGCCCGGGCGCCCTTCTCCCGTCCTGGCGTGCGGCGGCCAGGCCGTCCGCGGCGGCGGTTACGGCAGGTTGCGCGCCATGACGATGCGCTGGACCTGGTTGGTGCCCTCGTAGATCTGCGTGATCTTGGCGTCGCGCATCATGCGCTCGACCGGGTAGTCGCGGGTGTAGCCGTAGCCGCCGAGCAGCTGGACGGCGTCGGTGGTGACCTCCATGGCGACGTCCGAGGCGAAGCACTTGGCCGCGGCGCCCTGGAAGGTGAGGTCCGGGTCGTTGCGCTCGGACTTCGCGGCGGCCGCGTAGGTCAGCTGGCGGGCGGCCTCGATCTTCATGGCCATGTCGGCGAGCATGAACTGCACGCCCTGGAAGTCGCCGATCGGCTTGCCGAACTGCTTGCGCTCCTGGACGTAGCCCTTGGCGTAGTCCAGCGCGCCCTGGGCGATGCCGAGGGCCTGGGCGGCGATGGTGATGCGGGTGTGGTCCAGCGTCTTCATCGCGGTGGCGAAGCCGGTGCCCTCCTCACCGATCATGCGGTCGGCGGGGATGCGGACGTTGTCGAAGTAGACCTCGCGGGTCGGGGAGCCCTTGATGCCGAGCTTCTTCTCCGGGGCGCCGAAGGAGACGCCCTCGTCGGACTTCTCCACCACGAAGGCGGAGATGCCCTTGGAGCGCTTGGTGGGGTCGGTGACCGCCATCACCGTGTAGAACTCGGACTCGCCGGCGTTGGTGATCCAGCGCTTGACGCCGTTGAGCACCCAGAAGTCGCCGTCGCGGACCGCGCGGGTCTTCATGCCCGCCGCGTCCGAGCCGGCCTCGGGCTCGGAGAGGCAGTAGGAGAACATGCCCTCGCCCTTGGCGAGCGGCCCCATGTACTTCTTCTTCAGCTCCTCGGAGCCGGAGAGGATCACCGGCAGCGAGCCCAGCTTGTTGACCGCGGGGATCAGGGAGGACGAGGCGCAGACGCGCGCCACCTCCTCGATCACGATCACCGTGGCGAGCGCGTCGGCGCCCGCGCCGCCGTACGACTCCGGGACGTGCACGGCGTGCAGGTCGTTGGCGACCAGGGCGTCGTGCGCCTCCCGGGGGAAGCGGGCCTCCTCGTCGACCGCCGCGGCGTGCGGGGCGATCTTCGCCTCGGCGAGGGCACGGACCGTGTCGCGGAGCATGTCGTGCTCCTCGGACGGGCGGTACAGGTCGAAGTCAGCCGATCCGGCCAAGGTCTCTCACGCTCCAAGGGAGAAGAGGGGACGACATGAGTTAACTACCGTTTAGTAGCCGAATCCTAGGGCGTCTCCTCCGCCGGGGCACCGTGAGGTTGGCGACAACGGCGATCCCGTCGGCCGGGTCTTCCCGTAACGGCGGACGTCCACCCCCCGGTTATGCTCGGTCGGCGCGCAGCCAGCACGCGGACAGCAAGGACGTCACCCTTCAGGAGCACCCATGGCCCTCAAGATCACCGTGATCGGCACCGGCTATCTCGGCGCCACGCACGCCGCGGCCATGGCCGAGCTGGGTTTCGAGGTGCTGGGCCTGGACGTCGTCCCCGAGAAGATCGAGATGCTGCAGCGGGGCGAGGTCCCGATGTACGAGCCCGGTCTCGAGGAGCTGCTGCGCCGGCACGTCGCCGGCATCGAGGGCTCGTCCGGGCGGCTGCGCTTCACCATGGACTTCGCGGAGGCCGGCGCCTTCGGCGACGTCCACTTCGTCTGCGTGAACACCCCGCAGCGGCACGGCGAGTACGCCGCCGACATGAGCTACGTGAACTCCGCGGTCGCCTCGCTGGCCCCGCACCTGACCGGTCCGGCGCTGGTCGTCGGCAAGTCGACGGTGCCGGTGGGCACGGCGGACCGGCTGGCGGCCTACCTGGCCGAGCACGCGCCCGGCGGCGAGGACGTGGAGCTGGCCTGGAACCCGGAGTTCCTGCGCGAGGGCTTCGCCGTCCAGGACACCCTGCACCCGGACCGGATCGTGGTCGGCGTGCGCGGCGGGCGGGCCGAGAAGCTGCTCCGCGAGGTGTACGCGACCCCGCTGTCCGAGGGCACGCCGTTCGTGGTGACCGACTTCCCCACCGCCGAGCTGGTGAAGACCTCCGCGAACTCCTTCCTGGCCACCAAGATCTCGTTCATCAACGCGATGGCGGAGGTGTGCGAGGCGGCCGGCGGTGACGTCGCCAAGCTGGCCGAGGCGATCGGCCACGACGACCGGATCGGGAAGAAGTTCCTGCGGGCCGGCATCGGCTTCGGCGGCGGCTGCCTGCCGAAGGACATCCGGGCGTTCATGGCGCGCGCCGGCGAGCTGGGCGCGGACCAGGCGCTGACCTTCCTGCGGGAGATCGACTCCATCAACATGCGCCAGCGCGGCCGGATGGTCGAGCTGGCCAGGGAGGCGCTGGGCGGCGGGCCGTTCCTCGGCAAGCGGGTCGCGGTGCTGGGGGCGACGTTCAAGCCGGACTCGGACGACGTCCGTGACTCGCCCGCGCTGAACGTCGCGGGGCAGATCCACCTGCAGGGCGGCCAGGTCACGGTGTACGACCCCAAGGGCATGGAGAACGCCCGGCGGGTCTTCCCGACGCTGGGCTACGCGGAGTCCGCGGAGGACGCGGTGCGGGGGGCGGAGATAGTGCTCCACCTCACCGAGTGGCGGGAGTTCCGGGAGCTGGACCCGGAGAAGCTGGGCGCGGTCGTGGCGCGGCGGGTGCTGCTGGACGGACGCAACGCGCTCGACCCGGAGCCGTGGCGGGCCGCGGGATGGCTCTACCGGGGCATGGGCCGCCCGGTCGCGTGACGCCGGCGCGGGGGCTGCGGGGTTTTCCCCGGCGGCCCCCGGCGCCCCGCGCCCCTAGCAGCCCCGGGCCCCTGGGGCAGCCCCGGCGCCCCCGGCGGCCCGCGTGAGGGCTCACCGGCCCGGCGCGCGGGCGTGTTCCGCGGGCGGGGCGCCGGGCGCCCCGCCCGCGGAGGGGGTCACGCGTCCAGCGCCGTGATCGTCGCGCGGGACGGGGAGGTCGTGGACCTCAGGTCGCGCGAGACCGCCTCCGCGTCGCGCAGGACGCGGACCGCGTTGCGCCACGTGAGCTTGGCGAGGTCCTCGCGGGACCAGCGGCGGTCGAGGAGCTCGGCCACCAGGCGGGGGTAGCCGGCGACGTCGTCCAGGCCGTCCGGGGTGAAGGCCGTGCCGTCGTAGTCGCCGCCGATGCCGATGTGGTCGACGCCCGCGGCCTCACGCATGTGGTCGAGGTGGTCGGCGACCGTGGACACCGTGGCCCGCGGGCGGGGGCGGGACTCCTCGAAGGCACGGTGGACCCTCATCGCCTCCGGGGTGGTGTCCAGGTGGTGGAAGCCGTGCGCCCGCAGGTTCTCGTCGGCCTCGACCGTCCAGTCCACCGCGGCCTGGAGGACGAACTTGGGCACGAACGTGGCCATCGCGACGCCGCCGTTGGCGGGCAGCCGCTCCAGCACGTCGTCCGGGATGTTGCGCGGGTGGTCGCAGACCGCACGGGCGGACGAGTGGGAGAAGACCACCGGCGCCGCGGAGGCGTCCAGCGCGTCCCGCATGGTGGTGTCGGCCACGTGGGAGAGGTCGACCAGCATGCCCTCCCGGTTCATCTCCCGCACCACCGCGCGCCCGAAGGCGGTGAGCCCGCCGTGCAGCGGCTCGTCGGTGGCGGAGTCCGCCCAGTCGACGTTGCTGTTGTGGGTGAGGGTCATGTAGCGCACGCCCAGCGCGTACAGCATGCGCAGCGCGCCCAGCGAGTTCTCGATGGAGTGGCCGCCCTCGGCGCCCGTCAGCGAGGCGATGCGGCCCTCGGCCCGGGCCGCCTCGAGGTCGTCCGCGGTGTACGCGGCGCGCAGGTCACCCGGGTACCGGTCGAGGAGCTGCCGCACGCAGTCGATCTGCTCCAGCGTCGCGGCGAGCGGGTACGGCTGCTCGTGGGGCACGTACACCGACCAGTACTGGGCGCCCACGCAGCCCTCGCGGAGCCGGGCGAGGTCGGTGTGCAGCACGGCGCTCTGGTCGGCCGCGATGTCGCGGGCGTCGAGGTCGTAGCCGACCTGCTCGCGCAGCGCCCAGGGGAGGTCGTTGTGGCCGTCGACGACCGGGAACTCCCGCAGCAGTTCCCGGGCCCGCGCCAGGGAGTCCCCCGGGCCGCTCACCGGCCGCTCCCCGCGCCGCCGCCCATGGCCTTGGCGCGCAGCCGGCGGCCCTTCTCGGTGGCCTGGTCGTTCAGTTCCTGCTGGAACTCGCGCATCCGCTCCAGCAGCGCCGGGTCGTGCGCGGCGAGGATCCGGGCGGCCAGCAGACCGGCGTTGCGGGCGCCGCCGACGGAGACCGTGGCGACCGGCACGCCGGCCGGCATCTGGACGATGGAGAGCAGCGAGTCCATGCCGTCCAGGTACTTCAGCGGCACCGGCACGCCGATGACCGGCAGCGGCGTCACGGAGGCGAGCATGCCCGGAAGATGGGCGGCGCCGCCGGCGCCCGCGACGATCGCCCTGAGCCCGCGCTCCGCGGCCCGCTCGCCGTAGGCGACCATCTCGCGGGGCATCCGGTGGGCGGAGACGACGTCCACCTCGTAGGGGATCTCGAACTCGTCGAGGGCCTGGGCGGCGGCCTCCATCACGGGCCAGTCGGAGTCCGACCCCATGACGATGCCGACCAGCGGCGCTTCGCTGCTCATTCGGTGATGGTTCCCCTCAGGTAGTGGGCCGCGTGCGTGGCGCGCTCCAGGACGTCGTCCAGGTCGTCGCCGTAGGTGTTGACGTGACCCACCTTGCGGCCGGGCTTCACGTCCTTGCCGTACATGTGGATCTTGAGCTGGGGGTCCCGCGCCATGCAGTGCAGGTACGCCGGGTACATGTCCGGGTAGTCGCCGCCGAGGACGTTGACCATCACGGTCCACGGCTGGCGGGGGCGCGGGTCGCCGAGCGGGAGGTCCAGGACGGCCCGCACGTGGTTGGCGAACTGCGAGGTGACCGCGCCGTCCATGGACCAGTGGCCCGAGTTGTGCGGGCGCATGGCCAGCTCGTTGACGAGGATGCGGCCGTCGCGGGTCTGGAACAGCTCGACGGCGAGGTGGCCGACCACGCCGAGCTCCTTGGCGATGGTGAGCGCCATCCGCTCGGCCTGGAGGGCCAGGTCGTGGCCGAGGTCCGGGGCCGGAGCGATCACGGTGTCGCAGACCCCGGCGACCTGGCGGGACTCCACCACCGGGTAGGCGACCGCCTGGCCGTGCGGGGAGCGCACCACGTTGGCGGCGAGCTCGCGGACGAAGTCCACCTTCTCCTCGGCCAGCACGTCGACGCCTGCCTTGAAGGGCTCGGCGACGGCCGGGTCGTCCGCGCCCTTGATCACCCAGACGCCCTTGCCGTCGTAGCCGCCGCGGACGGTCTTCAGGACGACCGGGAAGCCGTCGCCCTCCTCGGCGAACGCCGCCACGTCCGCCGGTCCGGCGACGAGGCGGTGCCGCGGGCAGGCCACACCGATCTCGGTGAGCTTCGCCCGCATCACGCCCTTGTCCTGGGCGTGCACCAGCGCGTCCGGGCCGGGGCGCACGGGGATGCCGTCGGCCTCCAGGGCCCGCAGGTGCTCGGTGGGCACGTGCTCGTGGTCGAAGGTGATGACATCGCAGCCGCGGGCGAAGGCGCGGAGGGTCTCCAGGTCGCGGTGGTCGCCGATGACGACCTCGTTCACGACCTGGGCCGCGGAGTCCTGCGGAGTGTCACTGAGCAGCTTGAAACGGATGCCGAGCGGGATGCCAGCCTCGTGCGTCATACGAGCGAGCTGGCCGCCGCCGATCATGCCGACTACCGGGAACGTCACGCGTCAAGGGTATCCGGCGCGCGTACCGGCCCTTCTTCCCGTGCCGGGGGCGGAAACCGGCCAGCCGTGTACCACCAGGGACCGAATCGCGCACCCCCGTGTCGTTGCGCGCGCGACGGCGGAAAGGGCGTGGTTAGCATGACTGAGTCGACGTCGATCACATGAACGGGGCTGGGCAGCGATGGGCAGTGGGCTTCTTCGCACCGCCACGCCGGGCGGCTTCCGCCGCCGGGTGCGCGCCCTGTGGCGTGAGGTGGTCAAGTTCGGGGCGGTCGGCGGGGCGGGGCTGGTGGTCAACTTCGCCGCGTTCAACCTGCTGCTCCACACGGGGGTCCGGCCCGGCCGGGCCGGGGTCGCCGCCACCGCGCTGGCCATAGTCCTCAACTACGTGGGCTTCCGCTACTTCACCTACCGGGACCGCGACCGCGGTCACCGGACGCGGGAGATGACCCTGTTCCTGGTCTTCAGCGGCATCGGGCTGGTCATCGAGAACGGCGTGCTGTTCGTGGCCACCTACTGGATGGGCTGGGACACCCCCCTGCAGAACAACGTGTTCAAGTTCGTGGGCGTCGGGGTGGCCACGCTGTTCCGGTTCTGGTCCTACCGCACCTGGGTCTTCCGCGCCCTGCCCGACCAGCGCCCGCGCCCGTCACGGGTGGGCCCGCAGGGACGCGCCTCCGAACGCGTCGGCCGGCCGTAGCGGCACCCGGGCCCGCGCCGCCGCACGTCAGCGGACCGTCGGCCCCGAGGGCTTGCGCGGAGGGCGTTCCGGCAGGGGCCGGCTGAGGAAGAGACCGAACACCGGCGGCTGTGCCTGGAGCATCTCCAGCCGCCCCCCGTCCGCCTCCGCGAGGTCCCGGGCGACGGCGAGGCCGATGCCGGTGGAGTTGTGCCCGCTGATCGTCCGCTCGAAGATCCGGGCCCCCAGGTCGGCCGGGATGCCCGGCCCCTCGTCCGTCACCTCGACGACCGCCTGGTTGCCCACCACGCGGGTGCGCAGCGCCACCGTGCCGCCGCCGTGCATCAGCGAGTTCTCGATCAGCGCCGCCAGCACCTGCGCCACCGCGCCGGGCGTGCCCATCGCCTCCAGGTGCCGCTTGCCGGAGGAGACGATGGCCCGGCCGGCGCTGCGGTAGGCGGGCCGCCACTCGGCGATCTGCTGGTGGATGACCTCGTCGATGTCGAACGAGACGGCGGACCCGGTGCGCGGGTCGCGCGCGTTGGTGAGCAGCCGCTGCACCACGTCGGTGAGCCGCTCGACCTGGGTGAGGGCGATGGCGGCCTCCTCCCGGGCGGTCTTCAGGTCGTCGGTGAGGGTGATCTCCTCCAGCCGCATGGAGAGCGCGGTGAGCGGGGTGCGCAGCTGGTGGGAGGCGTCCGCGGCCAGCCGGCGCTCGGCGGTGAGCATCCGGCCGATGCGTTCGGCCGAGCGGTCCAGCACGTCGGCGACCCGGTCCAGCTCGGGCACGCCGTACCGCTTGTGCCGGGGCCTGGGGTCGCCGGAGCCGAGGCGTTCGGCGGTCTCGGCGAGGTCGGTGAGCGGCGAGGCGAGCCGGTTGGCCTGGCGGACCGCCAGCAGGATCGCGGCGACCACCGCGAGCAGCGCCACCCCGGCGATGATCAGCAGCGTGCGCCCGACCTCGCGGGTCACCCGGGAGCGGGGCTCCTCGACGCGGACCGTCTCGCCGCCCTCGCCGCGGGTGGTGGCGTGGATGACGTCGCCGCCCGGGCGGTCGCCGACCTCGATGGGCTTCCGGCCGGGGAAGGTGATCACCGCGTAGCGCCCCGGCTCCACCTGGTTCTCCAGGATGCCGGCGCTGACGTGCTCCTCCCCCAGGACGCGGGCGTCGACGATGCTCGCCAGGCGCACCGCCTCCGACTCCACCCGCTCCTGGGCGCTGGCGCTGATGGTGCGGGTCTCCACCAGGACCAGGGAGAAGCCGAAGACGGCGATCACCACGAGGACCACCAGGAGCGTGGACTGGATCAGGCGGCGGCGCATGGGTGAAGGGTGTCAGCTCTTCTCGAAGCGGAAGCCCACGCCGCGCACGGTGGCGATGTAGCGGGGATTGGCCGCGTCGTCGCCGAGCTTCTTGCGGAGCCAGGAGATGTGCATGTCGAGGGTCTTGGTCGACGACCACCAGGTGGTGTCCCAGACCTCGCGCATCAGCTGGTCCCGGGTGACGACCCGCCCGGCGTCCCGGACCAGGACGCGCAGCAGGTCGAACTCCTTGGCGGTGAGCTGGAGCTCCTCCTCACCCATCCAGGCGCGGTGGGACTCCACGTCGATCCGCACGCCGTGGATGGCCGGCGGCTGCTGGGGCTCCGCGGCGCCGCGCCGCAGCAGGGCCCGGACCCGGGCGAGCAGCTCGGCGAGGCGGAACGGCTTGGTGACGTAGTCGTCGGCGCCCGCGTCGAGACCCACCACGGTGTCGACCTCGTCGGCGCGCGCGGTCAGGATGAGGATGGGCACGCTGAGCCCCTCGGCGCGGAGCCGGCGGGCGACCTCCAGCCCGTCCATGCCGGGCAGTCCCAGGTCGAGCACGACCAGGTCCACCCCGCCCCGCACCCCGGCGTCGAGGGCGGCGGGGCCGTCCTCGCGCACCTCGACCTCGTAGCCCTCCCGGCGCAGCGCGCGGGCCAGCGGCTCAGAGATGGACGAGTCGTCCTCGGCGAGCAGTACACGGGTCATGGGGTGATGGTAGTCCCGCCGCGACGGGACCCGGAGCCCGCCGTCACGGCGGAATCCCGGCCCGGCGCCCGGTCCCGCCACCGTCCCGTCCCGCGCGGCCGCCGGCCCGCGCGAGAAGTTGTAACAGCCACCGATATCATGGGACAGGGCAGGACGGCAGAGGTGTGATCATCACCTCAAATGCCCTCTATATGCCCATTGACACGTGTTCCTGCTGTCTAATGGCTCTGACCTCACGGGGTGACCTCCACGCCTTCGCGCGGAATGTCACCCTTGTGCGCGGGCCGGCCCACCGCCGGCCCCTCAGGAACAGACCTGTGGCCGGGTCCCGTGCGTCGGGAACGCACGGGGCGTGGATCCCGGTGTCGCCCTCCCGCTCCCCACCCACGGAGCGACCCTCCCCCACGGCGGGATCCAGGCGGACGACACCGGTGCCGGCCTCCCCCCACCGGGCGCGCCCCCATCCCCCGGCGCGTCCCGACCAGCAAGGAACGACCATGGCGTCCAGCCTGACGAAGTCCTCGCCCCCGTCGCACGGGAGCGAGAAGACTTTCTTCGGCCACCCCCGCGGCCTGGCCACCCTCTTCATGACCGAGATGTGGGAGCGCTTCTCCTACTACGGCATGCGCGCGCTGCTCCCGCTGTACCTGATCGCCGACGAGGGCCTCAACCTCGACGCCGGCACGGCGGTCGCCATCTACTCCGTGTACGTCGCCACGGTGTACCTGCTGGCACTGCCCGGCGGATGGTTCGGCGACCGCGTCTGGGGCCCCCGCAAGACGACCGCCGTCGCGGCCGGCATCATCATGGCGGGCCACCTGCTCCTGGCGGTCCCGATGGACGCCGTCTTCTACGTCGGCCTGCTCTTCGTGGCGGTCGGCTCCGGCCTGCTCAAGGCCAACATCTCCACCATGGTGGGCCACCTGTACGACGGCCCGGACGACCCGCGCCGTGACGGCGGGTTCACAGTCTTCTACATGGGCATCAACATGGGTGCCTTCGCCGCCCCGCTGGTGATCGGCACCGTCGGCCAGACCGTCGACTGGCACCTGGGCTTCGTGCTCGCCGCGGTCGGCATGGGCCTGGGCCTGGTCCAGTTCCTGGTCGGCACCAAGCACCTGGCCGCCGAGTCCAGCGTCGTCCCGAAGCCGCTGTCCGCGGCCGAGCGCGCCTCGACGCTGCGCAAGGCCATGTACTGGCTGATCGTCGCGGTCGTCTTCTACGGCGTCGTCGGCGGCACCGGTCACTTCACGCTGAAGTGGGCCACGGTTCCGCTGCTCCTGCTCGGCCTGCTGATCCCGGTCTCCGTGCTGGTCCGCATCAAGCGCGACAAGGAGCTCACGGACGCCGAGCAGTCGAAGGTCTCCGGCTACATCTGGTTCTTCGCCGCCGCGGCCGTCTTCTGGATGATCTACGACCAGGGCGGCTCGACCCTGTCGATCTTCGCCGACGAGCACGTGAACACCGAGGTCCTCGGCTGGGAGTTCCCGGTCTCGTGGTTCCAGTCGGTCAACCCGGTCCTGATCATGGCGCTGGCCCCGGTCTTCGCGACCATCTGGCTCGCCCTTGCCCGCAAGGACAAGGAGCCCAGCACGATCGTCAAGTTCGCCGGCGGTCTGGTCCTGGTCGGCATCTCCTTCTTCGTCTTCCTGCTGCCGCTGGTGGCCTCGGGCGACGGCAAGGTCTCGCCGTGGTGGCTGGTGCTGATCTACTTCTGCCAGACCGTGGGTGAGCTGCTGCTCTCGCCGGTGGGCCTGTCGGTCACCACGAAGATGGCGCCGGCGAAGTACGCCTCGCAGATGATGGGCGTGTGGTTCCTCGCCGTCACCGCGGGTGACGCGGTGACGGGCCTCGTCGCCGAGGCGGGGGTCGACCTGAACCGGACCGGGTTCGTGGCGCTGGAGGCGGCGCTGGCGGCGGTCGTCGGCATCGGCATCTTCCTCAACCGCGGCAAGGTCAAGCGCCTCATGGGCGACATCCGCTGACCCTCCCCGACCCCGAAGGGGCCGTCCCGTCTCCACGGGACGGCCCCTTCGCGCGTGCCGCGCCCTCCGCCGGCCCCGCGGGGCCACGCCGTGCAGCCGTGCGGCGCGCACATCACGCCCCTCCGCCCGCGGGCAGTCCTGCCGCCGTGCGGCGCGAGGGCCGAGCCGTTCCGTCCACGGGCAGCGGTACCGCTGGGGCGACGGGCGGTCCCGGCACCGTCCGGCTCCGTCTGCGGGCAGTCGTGCCGCAGGGGCGGCGGTCCCCCAGCACCGTCCGGCTCCGTCTGCGGGCAATCGTGCCGTTGGGGCGATGGGGGTCTCCCCTGCTCGAGCGAAGTCGAGAGCTTGGGGGAGGGTGGGCGCAGGCCTCACGTGCGCACGCGGCGGTTCGCTCCGCGGAAGTTGAGCCCTCCTGGGAAGGGGGCGGGTCGGGGGATGAACGGGTGCTGTCCGCCCGGGCCGGCTTGTGCACGCCGCTGTGCGGTCCCGTGCGTACGGCACCGCACGCTTGCGCGTGGTGGGGCGGACCGCTCGCCGCGTAAGGCGCCGCCCTGCGCCCGCCCGTGCCGCCCCCTGGGCGGCCCAGCCGCCCGCAGGACGGGACGGCGGCGGGGATGCCCGCAGGAGCGAGGGGCGGCCCAGCCGCCCGCAGGACGGCGAGGCGGCGCTCCCGGAGGGGGTGAGGCGGCGCCCCTGCGGGGGTGGGGCGGCAGGGGGACAGTGGGTTGCTGACCGCGAAGGGGGCGGCCGCCCTGGGCGGTCCAGCCGTACGGGAGAAGAGGCCCGCGGAGGAGGGTCTGCGAGAAGTTCGCGGGGAGGGGTGGAGGTGTGGGGCGGCCTGGGGACGCGGGGCCCGTCAGGCCCGGGGGCCGGTCCCGGTGGTTGCCCGGGGGCCGCTGGGGGCGCGGCGGGGGCGCTGACCGCGGTGGCGTTCGGGGGGACGG
>NZ_LWCC02000005.1:2849194-2857401 GCF_001642695.1 Streptomyces chilikensis | reverse complement strand
GACGCCCCAGTCCATCGACAGACGCTGGACTATGAACATGCCGTGTCCGCCCGGCCGCCCCGCCTGGTGCGGCGTCCGCGGCGTCGGCTGCCCTTCCCCGCGGTCGGTGACCGCGACCCGGATCGCCTTCCGGTCGAACGTCAGCGTCAACGACTCGGGCCCGTCCGCGTGCAGGCACGCGTTGGTGACCAGCTCGGACACGATCAGCAGCACGTCCTCCGCCGCCGCGCGTCCGTCGTCCGTGGACGACGGCAACCACCCCCACGCGTACAAGGCCTGTCGCGTGAAGTCCCGGGCGAGCGGCACGACGCCGCTCTCGCCCGCCAGGTTCAGTTGCCGTACCTCCGGCGCCACCGGCGCGCCTCCGTTCGATGCCCCCGCCACCCGCTGGAGGGCGGGGGACGCCCTGTCCACCGCCATGGCGCGCGGGGAGGAGGAAGCGCCGCCGGGCTGCGGGCCTCGGTCGCCCGGCGGATAGGGCCGGGTGGTGCTCATCAGCGCTTCACCTCACCGATTCACCAATACACGAGTGGACTCGGGTTCTCCGGAGCGTCGCGGTCGGTCCGGGCCGTGGACCCGGCCCCGTCCGAGGCGCCCCCTGTCCTCAGCAATTCTCCTGCCCGCCCCGGACGAGGGAACACTCACCGAATCGCCCCGTTTCGCCCTATCCGCCATCTTTCACCGATTCAGCACAAAGTGTCACGATTGCCCGCTCCAGGCGTCGCTCTTCGTGACCTCCGTCACCGATCAGCCGGCCTCCGAGCCCTCGGCGAGCGCGCCCTCCACCGTGTCGTGCACGGAGAAGACCGTGTCCGCGCCGGTGATCTCGAAGACGCGGGCCACGGCGGGCCGCATCGCCACCAGGTGGATGCCTCCACCGGCCTCCTCCGCCTTGAGGCGGGCGCCGAGCAACACGTTCAGTCCCGTGGAGTCGCAGAACTCCAGCCGGGAGCAGTCCACCACGAGCCGGGTGCGCCCCTTCGCCAGGTTGCGCTCCAGCGGCTCGCGGAGAAGTTCGGCGGTGTGGTGGTCGAGTTCGCCCGCCGGGATCACGACGGCGCTGGCTCCCTCTTCCCGTACCTCCACCAGAAGCCGGCCCGACTGCGCGCTGCCGACCGTCCCGTGGTCCATTGCCGTCTCTCTCTCGACGTCCGATCTGCTGATTCCGCCTCCGAACCCTACGCCCTCCTGGCGAGATTCGGCAGCCGAACAATCATAAGAAGTGGGACATAAGCGTACAGAGCGTGCTTGCGGTCTTGTTGCTCGAGCGGGTAGGGCTGGTGAGAACACATTCGATCCGACCGGCTCGGAGGCGCCGCACACCCCAAGAAGTGCACGCACCGGCTTCGGCAGCCGCACGCCGAGAACGATGGAGGACTTCATGTCACCCCGGCTCGACGCATCGCATACCCCCAGAGCGACGTCGGCAATCCCGTCCCCGTACCGCACCGAGATCCCGGGCCCGGCGGTCACCGGGACGCTCCCCGACGAGACGCTTCCCCACCAGCGGACCGGGTCCGCCCTCGAGGGCGGACCCGGCGCCCCTCAGGGGCCGGCCGGAGCCGCGCTCCCCGCGGATTCCACGGGCCTGCTGGACGGGCTCCCCGAGATCCCCCACTACGCGCAGGTGCGGGCGGCGGACGCCCGCGCGCTCTCCAAGGCCCTGTTCGAGCGGCTGGAATCGCTCGAGGAAGGCACCTCGGAACACAGCTACGTCCGCAACACCCTGGTCGAGCTGAACCTCGCCCTGGTCAAGTTCGCCGCCTCCCGGTTCGGCTCCCGCAGCGAGCCGATGGACGACATCATCCAGGTCGCCACCATCGGCCTGATCAAGGCGATCGACCGGTTCGAGCTGAGCCGCGGTGTGGAGTTCCCCACATTCGCCATGCCGACCATCATCGGCGAGATCAAGCGCTTCTTCCGGGACACCTCCTGGTCCGTGCGCGTCCCGCGCCGGCTGCAGGAACTGCGCCTGGACCTCGCCAGGGCCACCGACGAGCTGCAGCAGCGGCTGGACCGGGCGCCGACCGTGGGCGAGCTGGCCGCGCACCTGGACCTCTCACGCGACGAGGTCCTGGAGGGCATGGTCGCGTCGAACGCCTACACCGCCTCCTCGCTGGACGCCCAGCCCGAGGAGGACGACACGGAGGGCGCCCTCGCGCACCGGATCGGCTACGAGGACGACGACCTGGAGGGCGTCGAGTACATCGAGTCGCTCAAGCCCCTGATCGCCGGGCTCCCGGCCCGCGAGCGGAGGATCCTCTCGCTGCGGTTCACCGCCAACATGACCCAGTCCGAGATCGGCGAGGAGCTCGGCATCTCCCAGATGCACGTCTCCCGGCTGCTGTCCCGGACCCTGGCCAGGCTGCGCGAGGGCCTCACCGGCGACGAGTAGCGCCACCGCCGGGTGCGGGGAGCCTCGGGGGCCTCACACCTCGCGGACGCCGCCCCGCCACACCCCCGCCACCAGCGGGACGCCCGGCCGGTAGGCCAGGTGCACGTGGCTGGGCGCGTCGAGCAGCAGCAGGTCCGCGCGGGCGCCGGGCGTGATCCGCCCGACGTCCGCGCGGCGCAGCGCGGCCGCCCCGCCCGCGGTGGCCGCCCACACCGCCTCGTCGGGCGTCATGCCCATGTCCCGCACCGCCAGGGCGACGCAGAAGCCCATGGACGAGGTGTACGACGACCCCGGGTTGCAGTCGGTCGACAGGGCGACGGTGACCCCCGCGTCGAGCAGCCGCCGGGCGTCCGGCCAGGGCGCGCGGGTGGAGAACTCCGCGCCGGGCAGCAGGGTGGCCACGGTCCGCCCCGCGCTGCTCGCCAGGGCGTCCACGTCGGCGTCGGTGAGGTGGGTGCAGTGGTCGGCGCTGGCCGCCCCCAGCTCCACCGCGAGCCGTACGCCGGGGCCGTGGCCGAGCTGGTTGGCGTGCACGCGCGGGATCAGCCCGCGGTCCCGGCCGGCGGTGAGGACCGCGCGGGCCTGGTCGCCGTCGAAGGCGCCCCGCTCGCAGAAGACGTCGATCCAGCGGGCGTGCGGCGCGCAGGCGTCCAGCATCTCGCCGGTGACGAGGTCCACGTAGGCCGCCGGGTCCCCGGCGTGCTCGGGGGCGACGACGTGCGCGCCGAGGTAGGTGACCTCGGAGGTGTGCCGGGCGGCGACGCGCAGCGAGCGGGCCTCGTCCTCGACGGTGAGGCCGTAGCCCGACTTGGTCTCCACGGTGGTGGTGCCCTGCCGCAGCGCCTCCCGCAGGTGCCGCACCAGGTTGGCCTCGAGGTCGGCCTCGGTGGCGGCGCGGGTGGCGGCCACGGTGGTGCGGATGCCGCCCGCCGTGTAGGGGCGCCCGGACATGCGGGCGCTGAACTCCTCGGTGCGGTCCCCGGCGAAGACCAGGTGGGTGTGGGAGTCGACGAAGCCCGGCAGCAGGGCGCCGCCGCGGGCGTCGACCCGGTCGTCGGCGGCGGGCGCGTTCCTGGACGCACCGGTCCACACGACGCGGTCGCCCTCGATCACGACGGCCGCGTCCCGGATCACGCCGAGGGGCGGGCCGTCGTCGGAGGGGCCGAGGGAGGGGTCGTTGGTGACCAGGTGGGCGATGCCGTCGATGACGGTGGTGGTGGGCCGGGTGCTCATGCTCGTCCTGTGTGCAGGTCGGCGACGGCCGACGCCAGTTCTCGGGCGGGTTCGGGTACCAGGGTGTGCACCCCGTCGCGGACGACGTGGCGGCCCGCGCACACGGTGTGGCGCACGTCCGCGGCCGTCGCGGCGAACACGGCGGTCTCCGCGCCCCGTGCGGGCGGGGGGCCGGCGGTCCTGACGGTGTCGAGGGCGACGGTCGTCCAGTCGGCGGGCGCGCCCGGCTCGAGCCTGCCCGCCTCGGGACGGCCGAGGGCGGCGTGGCCGTCGGCCGTGGCGGCGCGCAGCAGGGCCCCGGCGCTCCAGTGGCCGCGGACGCGGGTGCGCAGCCGTTCGTCGAGTTCGAGGGCGCGGGCCTCCTCGAACAGGTCGATCACCGCGTGGCTGTCGGAGCCCAGGCTGAGGGGCGAGCCCGCCCGCTGGAGGGCGGGGGCGGGGCCGGTGCCGTCGGCGAGGTCGCGTTCGGTGGTCGGGCACATGCAGGTGCCGGTGCCCGAGCCGCCGATCAGGGCGATGTCCTCGTCGGTGAGGTGGGTGTTGTGCACGCCGGTGGTGCGCGGGCCGAGCACGCCGTGGTCGGCGAGCAGCCGGGCCGGGGTGCGGCCGTGGGCGGCCAGGCAGGCCTCGTTCTCGGCGGGCTGTTCGGAGAGGTGGACGTGCAGGGGCGCGCCGCGTTCCTCCGCCCAGCGGGCGACCTGCTCGAGCTGGTCGGCGGGGACGGCCCGCACCGAGTGGACCGCCGCGCCGATCCGGGCGTGCTCGCGGTCCTTCAGCAGGGCGGCGCGGGCGGCCCAGGTCCCGGCGTCGCCGTCGGAGAAGCGGAGCTGGGGGGCGGTGGGCGGTTCGCCGAAGCCGGAGGACAGGTAGGCGGTGTCCAGCAGCGTGATCCGGATGCCGGCCTGGGCGGCGGCCTCGATCAGCGCCTCGCCCATGGCGTTGGGGTCGTCGTAGCGGACGCCGCCGGGGGCGTGGTGCAGGTAGTGGAACTCGCCGACGGCCGTGATGCCGGCCAGCGCCATCTCGGCGTAGACGGCGCGGGCGAGGGCGAGGTAGGAGTCCGGGTCGAGTCGTCCGGCGACCTGGTACATGACCTCCCGCCAGGTCCAGAAGGTGCCCCGGCCGGCCTGGACGACGCCGCGCAGAGCGCGGTGGAAGGCGTGCGAGTGGGCGTTGGCCAGGCCCGGGAGGGTGAGGCCGCGCAGGGGTTCGGCGCCGGGCGGGGGCGCGGGCGTGTCCTCGGTGAGGGCGGTGACGCGGCCGTCCGGGCCGGTCTCCGCCAGGACGCCGGAGCGGACCGGGCCGTCGGCGGTGAGGAGGGCGTGTTCCAGCCAGTAGGCGCGGGCGCCGTGGCCCGCCGGCCGGCGGGCGGGGGAGGGTGTCACGCGCGGGCCAGTCCTTCCAGGGCGTCGGCGAGGGCGAGCACGCCGGCGGCGCAGTCGTCCTCGGCGGCGTGCTCGGCCGGGGAGTGGGAGACGCCGGTGGGGTTGCGCACGAACAGCATGGCGGTGGGGACGCTCGCGGCGAGGATCCCGGCGTCGTGTCCGGCGCCCGTTCCCAGGACGGGCGCCGGTCCGCGGTCGCCGCCGAGGAGGGTGGCGAGCCGGTCGCGCAGGGCGTGGTCGAAGCGGGTCTCGGGGGTGAACGACTCGCGGGCCACCTCGAGCCGGACGCCGTGCGCGTCGGCGGCGGCGCGGGCGGCGCGTTCGACCGCGCCGACCACGTCGTCCAGGGCGTCCCGGGCGGCGGCGCGGGAGTCCAGCCAGCCGCGCACCAGGGAGGGCACGGCGTTGACCCCGCCCGGGTCGACGGCGACCTTGCCGAAGGTGGCGACGGCGCCCGCGCGCAGCGCCTCCCGGCGGGCGGCGAGCACGGTCTCGGCGTAGGGCAGCATCGGGTCGCGGCGGTCGGCGAGGCGGGTGGTGCCGGCGTGGTTGGCCTCGCCGTGGAAGTCGAACCGCCAGCGGCCGTGCGGCCACACGGCGCTGGCCACGCCCACCGGGTCGCCGGTCAGGTCCAGGGCACGGCCCTGCTCGATGTGGAGTTCCACGAACGCGCCGATCCCGGCGAGGCGTTCGGGGTCGGCGCCGATGGCGTCCGGGTCGTGTCCGGCGGCCTCCATGGCGCGGGGCAGGGTGACGCCGTCGGCGTCGGTGAGCCGGTGGGCCTGCTCGCGGGTGAGCAGGCCCGCGGAGAGGCGGGAGCCCACGCAGGCGAGGCCGAACCGGGCGCCCTCCTCGTCACCGAAGTTGACCACCGCGAGCGGCCGGCCGAACCGGACGCCCCTCGCCCGGAGTTCGTCCAGGGCGGCGAACGCGGAGACCACGCCCAGCGGGCCGTCGAAGGCGCCGCCGTCCGGGACGGAGTCCAGGTGGGAGCCGGTCACGACGGCGTCCCCGGCGGCCGGGTCGCCCAGCCACGCCCACTGGTTGCCGTTGCGGTCGGTCTCCACGGCCAGGCCGCGGGCCTCGGCCTGCTCGCGGAACCAGGACCGGCAGTCGCCGTCGGCCGCCGTCCAGGCGAACCGGTGGTATCCGCCGGAGGAGCGGTCCCGGCCGACGGCGGCCAGGTCCCGCCACATCTCCTGGAACGACGCGCCCTTGGGCGCGGCGCCGGTGGCCTCCGGCGCGCTCACGCGTCCCCGCCCTCGCGCATGGGGACGCGCACGCCGCGTTCCCCGGCCACGGTCTCGGCGATGTCGTAGCCGGCGTCGACGTGGCGGATGACGCCCATGCCGGGGTCGTTGGTGAGGACCCGGCGGATCTTCTCCCCGGCGAGCGGGGTGCCGTCGGCGACGGTGACCTGCCCGGCGTGGATCGAGCGGCCCATGCCGACGCCGCCGCCGTGGTGCAGCGAGACCCAGGAGGCGCCGGAGGCGACGTTGACCATGGCGTTGAGCAGCGGCCAGTCGGCGATGGCGTCGGAGCCGTCGAGCATCGCCTCGGTCTCCCGGTAGGGGGAGGCGACCGAGCCGCAGTCCAGGTGGTCGCGGCCGATGACCACGGGGGCCTTCAGCTCGCCGCTCGCCACCATGTCGTTGAACCGCTCGCCCGCCTTGTCGCGCTCGCCGTAGCCGAGCCAGCAGATGCGGGCGGGCAGTCCCTGGAACCTCACCCGCTCGCCGGCCAGCTTGATCCAGCGGGCCAGCGACTCGTTCTCGGGGAACAGGTCCAGCACGGCGCGGTCGGTGGCCGCGATGTCCGCCGGGTCGCCGGACAGCGCCGCCCAGCGGAACGGGCCCTTGCCCTCGCAGAACAGCGGGCGGATGTAGGCGGGCACGAAGCCGGGGAAGGCGAACGCGCGGTCGTACCCCGCGAGCTGCGCCTCGCCGCGGATGGAGTTGCCGTAGTCGAAGACCTCCGCGCCGGCGTCCTGGAAGCCGACCATCGCCTCCACGTGGCGGGCCATCGACTCGCGGGCGCGGATGGTGAACCCGGCCGGGTCCTTCGCCGCGCAGGCGGCCATCTCGTCGAACCCGACCCCGGCGGGGAGGTAGCTCAGCGGGTCGTGGGCGGAGGTCTGGTCGGTGACGACGTCGATCGGCGCGCCCATGGCGAGCAGCTTCGGCAGCACCTCGGCGGCGTTGCCGAGCACGCCGACGGACAGCGGGCGGCGGGCGTCGCGGGCCTCCACGGCGAGCCGGAGCGCGTGGTCGAGGGAGTCGGCGCGGACGTCCAGGTAGCGGTGCTCGATGCGGCGCTCGATGGCGCGGGGGTCGCAGTCGACGCAGATCGCGACGCCCTCGTTCATGGTGACCGCGAGGGGCTGGGCGCCGCCCATGCCGCCGAGGCCGGCGGTGAGGGTGATGGTGCCGGCCAGGGTGCCGCCGAACCTCTTGGCGGCGACGGCGGCGAAGGTCTCGTAGGTGCCCTGCAGGATGCCCTGGGTGCCGATGTAGATCCACGAGCCGGCGGTCATCTGCCCGTACATGGTCAGGCCGAGGGCCTCCAGGCGGCGGAACTCCTCCCAGTTGGCCCAGTCGCCGACGAGGTGGGAGTTGGCGATCAGGACGCGGGGGGCCCACTCGTGGGTCTGCATCACGCCGACCGGGCGGCCGGACTGGACGAGCATCGTCTCGTCCTGCTTGAGCGTGCGGAGGGTGCGGACCATGGCGTCGAAGGAGCGCCAGTCGCGGGCGGCCTTGCCGGTGCCGCCGTAGACCACCAGGCGGTCCGGGTGTTCGGCGACCTCGGGGTCGAGGTTGTTCTGCAGCATCCGCAGGGCGGCCTCCTGCTGCCAGCCGGCGGCGGTGAGTTCGGTTCCGCGGGGGGATCGGACGGGGCGGGGACGTCCTGACATACCGGCGGCCTCCTGGGGGCGCGATGTTGCTCGACGGCTATTCACATCCTGTCGGCGTGAATAGCCCCAGTCAACAGCGGCGGGCGCCACCGCGGCGGGCCGCCGTCTCACCATCCCGCGAACCCGCACCCCACCCCCGCGGGCACGCCGCCTCACCCCTCGCGGGCACGCCGCCTCGCCGTCCTGCGGGCGGCCATGCCTGGCCGCGCCTGCCGTCCTGCGGGCGGCTGGGCCGCCCAGGGGGCGGCACGGGCGGGCGCAGGGCGGCGCCTTACGCGGC
>NZ_LWCC02000005.1:2847458-2849103 GCF_001642695.1 Streptomyces chilikensis | reverse complement strand
ACGGAGCGAACCGCCGCGAGCGCACGTGAGGCCTGCGCCCACCCGTGCCGCCCTTGGCGGCACGACTGCCCGCAGACAGAACGGACCGGTGCTCGGGCTGCCCGCCGCCCCCGCGGCACGGCTGCCCGCGGGCGGAGCGGGTCAAGGACTGCGCGGCGCCGTGGCGCGGTGGGTCGCAGGGGCTGCGGAAGGTGGCCGCCGGGCCCGCGGAGGGGGGCCCGCGCGAGGCCGCGGGGAGGTGTGGTGCGTCGGGCTGCCGGCCGGGGAGGAAGTGGGGCGATCCGGCCGTGGGGCGGCCCAGTCGACCCACCATAGTCCGCGCCGGGCATGTTCCGCGTGAAAATGCCAGAACCCCCACTACTCTCCGCGAACATGCGTAACCTCTCCGTCGTTCGCCCGAACACCAGGTGGAGGGGGCCACGCATGCCCGGAATCGACGAGTGTCTTCTGGAAGTCATGCGGTTGCCCGGGGCGAGGGGCGCCGCCCTGGTCGACTGGACCAGCGGACTTCCCCTCGGCACGGTCGGCGACCCGCCCGGCGGCGAGGACCACGACACCGCCGCCGCCGAGGCCGCCGAACTCGCCCGGCTCGCCGCCGAGCACGGCGCCTTCGCCCCCGGCGGGGGCGCGGGCTGGGACGGCGCCCGGCCGCCGGTGGAGGACGTCATCATCAGCAACCGGGACAGCTACCACGTCCTGCGGTTCCTGCGGGCCACCTACGAGAGCAGCGTCTTCCTCCACCTCTGGCTCGACCGCGACGAGGGCAACCTGGCACTGGCCCGGATCCGCCTGGGCGACCTGGCCGGGCGGCTGGTGCTCGGATGACGCCCGTGGACACGCCCCCGCCGCGCCTCCCGGTGCGTGACCCCTCGGACGCCCGGCAGCGCCCGTGGGGCAGCGTCTCGCCGATGCTGAACCGGCTGGCCGCCGAGCACGCCACCGGCGTCCTGGTCCGCGAGCGCGGCACGCTCTACCTGTCCGAGGGCCGGGTGGTGCACGCCGAGAGCCCGGCCACCCCCGGCATCGACGTGCTGCTCACCGCCGGCGGCGCGGTCGACGCGGAGGGGTGGCAGCGGGCCGTGGAGGGCGCGGAGGCCGACCCGGAGCGGCCGGTGGGCCGGACGCTGATATCGCAGGGCATGCTCTCCCAGGGCCAGCTGGAGCTCTGCCACCTGGGCACCCTCTTCGACGCCGCCTACTTCGCCCTCGCCCCCAGCAGCGCGCCCGGCCACTTCCGCTACGGCGCCTGGCACTGGATGGGCCACGTGCGGCCGGTCCCCGTCTCCGCGCTGGAACGGGAGACGATGCGGCGGCGTTCGCTGCTGAACCGCATCTGGCCGGACCCGTCGACCGACACCGCCCCGCTGACCGCCGTCCGCGCGGACCGGCCCGGGCCGGTCTGCGCGAGGCGGCAGGCGATCCTGGACCTGGTCGACGGCCGGCGGACGGCCACCGACATAGCCCGCGAGCTGGGCCGCCCGGCGTTCCACACCCTGGTGGACCTGCGCCGGCTGGCCGCCGCGGGCCTGGTCGCCGCCACCCACCGCCCGGCGGCTCCCCCTCGGCCGGCCACCGCCGCGGGGGCGGGGAACGGCGGCGCGGCCACGCTCCCCGGGCAGCCGACCGCCCGTAGCCGTCCGGCGGT
>NZ_LWCC02000005.1:2831085-2847358 GCF_001642695.1 Streptomyces chilikensis | reverse complement strand
CGCGCGGTTGTTGGAGAGGGTCACCAGCCCGTCCCACTTCGCCAGCCGTCCCGGCAGCTCCCGCCAGGACGGGGAGTACTGGAGCAGGATCGCCACGAAGCCGAACGACCAGGTGGCCTGCGCCAGCGGGATGCCGTTGAGGTCCCAGCCCTCGGGGCCCGGGTGGGCCGAGGCCCACCACAGGCCGAAGGCCATCACCAGGGACGCCAGGGAGACCGACACGTACCGCGGTATCCGTCGCAGCAGGCCGTCGTGATGGGCGAAGCCCAGGACCCAGCAGGCGCCGTAGACCGCGAAGTCGGTGACCGCCTCGCCGGTCTCGCCGGGGATCGTCACCACGCCCGTGCCGACGACGGCCGTCAGGAGGAGCGGCGCCAGCATCGTCGGCCAGGGGGCCCGGCGGAACGCCCACAGCAGCAGCGGGGAGGCGATGACGAACCACAGGTAGGCGCGCAGGTACCACAGGGGACCCACCGCCTGGTCCGCCCAGCTCGGCTCCAGCCAGTCCACCGGGGCGCCGGCCTCCGCGGGGAAGGGCGGCGCGCCGAAGGGGAAGACGTAGGTGACCAGGGCCGCCCAGCCCCATGAGCCGTCCTCGTCGGGGCCCCGGGACGGGTCCCAGCCGCCCGCGAACAACAGCGCCAGGGCCACGGCCGCGAACGCCCACAAGGGGGGCAGCAGGCGGCGGATCCGGGCGCGGACCACGGCCGGCGCGGGGCGCTCCAGCGAACGCGCCATCAGCGAACCCGCCAGTGCGAACATCACGCCCATCGACGGGAAGACCACCGTCAGCCAGGCCCAGCCGAAGCAGTGGTACGCCACGACGCGGACCAGGGCGACGGACCGCAGGAGGTCCAGGTACCGGTCGCGCCCCGGCTTCCGGGGCGCCGGTGCCGCGGCCTCGTCCGACGGCGCCCCGGTGGGCGCCCCGTCCCCGGAGGCAGGCCCCGCGTGCGGCGCCCGGGCGCCCTGGCCGGAGCGCCCCGCGTGGGGGAGGGGCTCCGGGGCGTACCCGGGGTGCTCCGGCTCCCGGGCGTACCCGGGGTACCCCGGGTACGGGTCGCCGTAGGGGCCCGCCGGGTCCGGGCCGGGGCCCGTGCCGTCCGTCCGTCCGTTCGTCATGCCACCGGCCTCCGGTCCTCGCTGCCCCGTACCCGCTGCTGCGGTATGACCCCGTCGACGGGCGCCTCCACGACGCCGGTCCGCCGTAGCTTCTGCCAGCGCAGCCGGCCGCCGGTCAGCGCGGTGATCCACGACTGGAGCAGCACGACGTACATGAGCTGGCGGTAGAGGAGCTGCTGCAGCGGCAGCGAGACGAGATGGCTCATCCGCTCGCGGTCCAGGCGGAAGGCGTACGCCGCGCAGACCGCCTGGAGGGCGAGGACGCCCAGCCACGCCACGATCGTCTTCCGGGTCGGGCCGAACACGACGCCGTAGAGCAGGAAGACGTCGATCAGCGGGGCCAGCAGCGGGGCCACGACCATGAAGAGGGAGACGAAGGGCAGTCCCACGCGGCCGAAGCGGCCCGAGGGGCCCTTCTCGATCACCGAGCGGCGGTGCTTCCAGATGGCCTGCATGGTGCCGTACGACCAGCGGTAGCGCTGGGACCACAGCTGCTGGACGGACTCCGGGGCCTCGGTCCAGGCGCGGGCGTTCTCGGCGTAGACCACGCGCCAGCCGGCGCGGTGCAGCGCCATGGTGACGTCGGTGTCCTCGGCGAGGGTGTCGTCGCTCATGCCGCCGATCGGCTCCAGGGCGGAGCGGCGGAACGCGCCGACCGCGCCCGGGATGGTCGGCATGCAGCCGAGGATGTCGTACATGCGGCGGTCCAGGTTGAAGCCCATCACGTACTCGATGTGCTGCCAGGCGCCGATGAGGCTGTCCTTGTTGCCGACCTTGGCGTTGCCCGCCACGGCGCCGACCTTCGGGTCCCCGAAGGGCTGGACCAGCTCACGGACGGTGGACGGTTCGAAGACGGTGTCGCCGTCCATCATCACGACGATGTCGTGACGGGCGTTGGCCAGGCCCCGGTTGAGCGCCGCCGGTTTGCCGGCGTTGAGCTGGCGGATCACCCGCACGTTGGGCAGGCCCATCGCCTGGACGATGCCGGCGGTGCCGTCGGTGGAGCCGTCGTCGATGACGAGGATCTCGATCGGGTGGTCGCTCGCCATCAGGGAACGGACGGTGTTCTCGATGCACTTGGCCTCGTTGTACGCCGGCACCAGCACGGTCACGGGTTCGGTGACCGGCGGGCCCCAGCGGAAGTTCCTGCGCCGGACCCGGCGGGCGTGGGCGCCGGCGAGCAGGAGCATCATCACGAAGCGCGCGATGACCAGGGTGCCGATGACCGCGAGGCCCGCCACCAGGGCGTCCGTGGTCCTCTCCGCCGCCTGGACCAGGAAGGTCCACGCCTTGCCCGTCCACAGGTCCGGTCCGGTGACCTCGCTGTGCGCGCTGGGCGCGTCCAGGGCCTCGGTGAGGTTCTCGAACCGGTAGCCCTTCTCCTTCAGTTCGGGCAGGAACCGGGAGAGGGCCGCGACGGTCTGGCTCCGGTCGCCGCCGGAGTCGTGCATCAGGACGATGGCGCCCTCGCCGTTCTCGGGCGTGGCGCGGCGGACGATCTCGTCGACGCCGGGGCGCTTCCAGTCCTCGCTGTCGGTGTTGTTGAGGACGGTGATGTAGCCGCGGCTGCCGATGTACTCGGTGACCGGCCAGGTGCTGTTGTCCATGGCCGCGGCGAAGGAGGAGTACGGGGGGCGGAAGAGCGAGGTGCGGATGCCCGCCGCGCCGGTGAGCGCCAGCTGGTTCTGGGAGAGCTCCCGGTCGATGCGCGCCCGGGACTGGAGCGCGAGGTCGGGGTGGTTGAAGGTGTGCAGGCCGATCTCGTGGCCCTCGTCGACCATGCGCCGCACGAGGCCCGGGTGGCGGGAGGCCATGGTGCCGGTGACGAAGAAGACCGCGTGGGCGTCGTGCTTCTTCAGCACGTCCAGCACCTTGGGCGTCCACTCCGGGTCCGGGCCGTCGTCGAAGGTGAGGACCAGACGGTGGTCGGGCACGCTCAGCCCCTGGGCCTTCCCGGCACGGGCGTCGATGACGGGACCGCCCTCGAGGATCTCCTGCGGCACCCGGTCGGTCGCGGTGGGCGGCTTGACCCGGTGGTCGGCGAGGATCTCGCTGTGGACGTAGCCGCGCAGCATCAGCATCACGGTCATGACGACCAGGAACAGCGAGGGCAGCAGGAAGCGCAGGGGCAGCAGCGTGGGGGGCCGACGGCGTGGGCGGCGTCGGCGGCCACGGGGGGAAGGCCCGCGGCGGGTACGCGGTGAGGTCACGGGATGTTCTCTGGGGAGGGGGCGCCGGCGGGGCCGGTGCCCGTGGGGATCGGTGGACGGGTGCCGCGGCGGACGGGTCCGCGCCGGCCGGGAGGCGGTCGCCTACGGGGTCGGCAGGGCGGCGGTGTCCGCGGCCGGTGCCGTGGGCGACGGTTCCGGCCCCTGGTCCGCGGGGGCGTCCGCCGGCGTGAGGCCCGTGCCGGACGGTGAGGGAACGGCGTCGCCGGGAGGGGAGGACGGCTGCTCCGGCGCCCCGGCCGGGGCGTCCCCCCGCTGTTTCTGTTCCGGAACCGGAAGCCAGGGCGCGGAGGAGTTCCCCGACAGCAGCGTGAACACGATGGCCACGGCGTAGACCGCGCAGACGAGGCCGATCAGCGCGCCGAGGCGCCGGAAGCGCCGGCTGCGGCGGCCGGAGGAGTCCACGAAGACGGGGCCGTCCTGTCCGGGCGCGGTCTCGGACCGCCGCACCGGCGTCCCGGCGTTCCGGCCGCCGATGGACACGGCCTTGAGCTGGACCGTGACCTCGATCGGCCGGTCGGCGTTCCGGCCCGCCACGGACAGGGCCTTGAGCTGGACGGTGGCCTCGTCGGGCCGGTTGTCGTCAAACCTGTCGTCCACTGCGACGCACACTCCCAGAACACGGATCGGGTGCGCACGTTCATCCCGACTTGACGCACATCTTTGCGAAAGCAAAATCAGGCGGACCGGAGTTCGCCGCTGCCGCGCGATGTCTGACCAGGCGTCAAGGGGGCGCGCAAGGCGGTGGGATGGCGCCGCCTTCAGAGTCTACTTTGTAGGTAGATATTAAGGGAATGGCCGAAGTCGCTCGACTTCCGTCCTAAAGGAGGCCGGGAGGAAGCGGTTCCGGTCGGCGATGCCCGTCGAGTGCCTCTCCCGGGGCGGTGGCTACTGTGTGCCCATGAAGCGTGCCGGATGCCTGCTCCTCGCGATCGTCCCCGTCGTCGTGACCGCAGGGGCTTATTTCTTCACGCCCGCACATCCAGGGGGACAAGGGCTGGGCGGCCCGGCCGCGTCCGCCGGCCCGCACGGCGGGCAGGAGTCCGGGGCCGCCGGGGGCACCGAGGAGGACGAACTGGTCGAGGAGCTGCCCCCGGGGCTCGCCGCCCCCGCGAAGAAGGAACTCGCGCAGAAGATCGTGGCGAGCGCGGTGAACTCCACGACCGACTGGCGCGCCACGTACGGGACCATCAGGGACACCGGCGACGGGCGGGGCTACACCGCGGGCATCCTCGGCTTCTGCACGGGGACCCACGACCTGCTCGAACTCGTCGAGCGGTACACCGAGGACCACCCCGGCAACGGCCTGGCCCGCTACCTGCCCGCACTGCGCGCGGTGGACGGCACGGACTCGCACGAGGGCCTGGACCCCGGGTTCACGCAGGCGTGGCGGGCCGAGGCGGAGGTCGAGGCGTTCCAGGACGCCCAGGAGGCGGAGCGCGACCGCGCCTACTTCGGTCCCGCGGTCCGCCTGGCCAAGCTCGACGGCCTCGGCGACCTGGGGCAGCTCGTCTACTACGACGCCATGGTGCTGCACGGCCCCGGCACCGAGGCGAACGGCTTCTACGAACTCCGGGAGCGGGTGATGGCCGACGCCGACACCCCGGCGGAGGGCGGATCCGAACCGGCGTACCTGGACGCGTTCCTGGACGTGCACCGGGAGGCCGTCGTGGCCAGGGGCCGGGGCGGGGTCGACACCGGCCGCGTCGACACGATGCTGCGGCGGTTCCTCGCCGACGGCAACCTCGGCCTGGACACCCCGCTGGAGTGGGAGATCGGCGGGCGGACGTACCGGGTGGCGTGAGCCCCCGGGCGAAAAAGCAAGCGCTTAGAAAAATGCGGCCGGTGTCACACCTCCATCACGGTGACCGCGCGGGTACGGACCGGTAGCTTCCCAGGAGGTCCCACCCATCCCCAGCGAACGCCCTGGAGCCGTGATGCCCGAAGCCGTGATCGTCTCAGCCGCCCGTTCCCCCATCGGCCGCGCCTTCAAGGGCTCCCTCAAGGACCTGCGCCCGGACGACCTGGCGGCCACCATCATCCAGGCCGCCCTGGCCAAGGTGCCCGAGCTCGACCCGCGCGACATCGACGACCTGATGCTCGGCGTCGGCCTCCCCGGCGGCGAGCAGGGCAACAACCTCGGCCGCATCGTGGCCGTCGAGATGGGCATGGACTTCCTGCCCGGCTGCACGATCACCCGGTACTGCTCCTCCTCCCTGCAGACCAGCCGCATGGCGCTGCACGCCATCAAGGCCGGCGAGGGCGACGTCTTCGTCTCCGCGGGCGTGGAGATGGTCTCCCGCTTCGTCAAGGGCAACTCCGACAGCCTCCCGGACACGCGCAACCCGCTGTTCGCCGACGCCGAGGCGCGCACCGCCGAGGTCGCCCAGCAGGAGGGCACCACCTGGCATGACCCGCGCGAGGACGGCCTGCTCCCCGACCCCTACATCGCGATGGGCCAGACCGCCGAGAACCTGGCCCGCCTCAAGGGCGTCACCCGCCAGGAGATGGACGAGTTCGGCGTCCGCTCGCAGAACCTCGCCGAGAAGGCCATCAAGGACGGCTTCTGGGAGCGCGAGATCACCCCGGTGACGCTGCCCGACGGCACCGTCGTCTCGGCGGACGACGGCCCGCGCGCCGGCGTCACCCTGGAGGGCGTCCAGGGCCTCAAGCCGGTCTTCCGCCCCGACGGCCTGGTCACCGCCGGCAACTGCTGCCCGCTCAACGACGGCGCCGCCGCCCTGGTGATCATGTCCGACACCAAGGCCCGCGAGCTCGGCCTGACCCCGCTGGCCCGCATCGTCTCCACCGGCGTCTCCGGCCTCTCCCCGGAGATCATGGGCCTCGGCCCGGTCGAGGCCTCCCAGCAGGCGCTGCGCCGGGCGGGCCTGTCCGTCAAGGACATCGACCTGGTCGAGATCAACGAGGCGTTCGCCGCCCAGGTGATCCCCTCCTACCAGGACCTCGGCATCGACCTGGACCGCCTGAACGTCAACGGCGGCGCCATCGCCGTCGGCCACCCCTTCGGCATGACGGGCGCGCGGATCACCGGCACGCTGATCAACTCCCTTCAGTGGCACGACAAGCAGTTCGGCCTGGAGACCATGTGCGTCGGCGGCGGCCAGGGCATGGCCATGGTCATCGAGCGCCTCAGCTGACCTCGCGCGCCCCTCGGGGCGAGGCGTACGACGGGCCCCGCTCCCCGGTCCTTCCCGCCGGGGGCGGGGTCGCGCGTTCTCCGGGACGCGACCGGTGCCGTCCCGTGACCCAACCTCCGCCAGGATGTGACCTATCTCCCTCGGAGCCCGGCGCGGCGAGTGAACGCGCAGGTCAGCGGGGTCACGCCCGCCGGTGCGCCCCCGCCGTGCGCCCGATTCGCGGTGGTTCGCACTGACAAGCGAGGCGTTCAGGCGTCAAGCTCGACAGTGGAACTCGATGTAGGAAAGTCGGGGTCGACTCGTACGGGGGTGCGCCGGTCGTCGTCCGGCGCGTTTGTGTTCGTGGAACCGGGAGTACGTCAGTGAGCGCCATGCAGATCGCCCTGCTGGTCATCTCCGCCGCCGCCTGCGCCGTGGGGTCCGCCGTCCTCGTCGCCCTGCGGCGGCTGCGCCGGGAGTTCGCCGCGGTGCGCGCCGAACTGGAGGCCGCCGTGGGACCGGCCGTCGCCTCCTCCGGCTCCGCCGGGCAGGACGGCGGCGCCCGGGTGCCGGCCGCGCGGCCCGCCTCCGACACCGACGACATACGCGCCGCCGTCGCCGAGGCGCTGGCCGAGGAGCGGGAACGGGAGCTGGCCGAGGCGCGCGCCTTCTGGGCCGCGCAGGAGGCGCGCGACGCGTCCGAGGCGCGTTCCCTGCTGGGGCTGCCGCAGGACGGCGAGTTCTTCCTGCCGCACCCCGCCGACTTCGCCGGGCTCGAGCTCGACGCGGAGGGCGAGGGCGAGTCCGCCGAGCTGGCCGCCGCGCGGCGGCGCCACCCCTCCCACCCCGACTTCACCCCCGCGGGGGCGGGCTCGCCGACCATCGCCGACGACGAGCAGACGCTCGCGCGGCTGGAGGAGCTGGCCCAGGCGGAGACGCCGCTGGCGGACGTCCGGCCCGGGCCGATGGGGACGCTCGACGTCTACGAGTTCGTCGACGGCACCACGCTGTGCGTGACGCCCGGGCACCGGGAGACCGCGGAGCGGCTCGCCTCCGCGATCCGTGACGGTGAGGCCCCCGCCCTCCTCGGCGGCTCCGGCATCTCCGGCGGCTACGTCCTCACCTTCACCTGCGGCCCCACCGACAACATCTGCGTCCTCGCCGACCGGGTCATCGCCTCCCTCTGACCCCGCGGGCCCGCCGCCGGAACCCGGGCGGCGGCGTGCCGCGCGCCACCGCACCCGGCACCCCACACTCCCGCCCCCACCGCCGGGGCGGCGCACACCCCAGCCCCGCCCCACCTGCGTGCACCCCTCCGCGGGGGTGGCGGCCAGCCCCAGCACCGTCCGGTTCCGTCTGCGTGTACCCGCGCCGAGGGGGGCGGCGGGTGGTCCCAACACCGTCCGGCTCCGTCTGCGGACACCCGCGCCGCTGGGGCGACGGGCATCCCGAGCACCGGTCCGTTCTGTCTGCGGGCAGTCGTGCCGCCAAGGGCGGCACGGGTGGGCGCAGGCCTCATGTGCGCACGTGGCGGTCCGCTTCGCGGAAGTTGAGCCCTCCTGGGAAGGGGGCGGGTCGGGGGATGAACGGTGCTGTCCGCCCGGGCCGGCTTGTGCACGCCGCTGTGCGGTCACGTGCGTACGGCACCGCATGCTTGCGCGTGGTGGGGCGGACCGCTCGCCGCGTAAGGCGCCGCCCTGCGCCCGCCCGTGCCGCCCCCTGGGCGGCCCAGCCGCCCGCAGGACGGCAGGCGCGCGGCCAGGTACAGCCGCCCGCGCAGGGCGAGGGGCGCCTCAGCCGCCCGCAGGGTGGGACGACAGCGGGGTGTCCGCAGGGCGGCAGGCGCGGCCAGGTCTAGCCGCCCGCGCAGGGCGAGGGGTGGCCCAGCCGCCTGCAGGGTGGGACGGCGGCGGGGTGTCCGCAGGGCGGCAGGCGCGCGGCCAGGCCCAGCCGCCCGCAGGGTTGGGGCGGCAGTGGGGTGCCCGTGGGGGTGACGGGCGGTGCGGTGGGGTGCGACCGCGGCGCGGAGGACTGTCGCGGGAACCGCCGCGCCCCCCGTTTCCGGGGGGCCGGGACGACGACGGTTCCCGCGATGGACGCGGACCGGGTCAGGACCGGGCATCGCGCGCACCGGCCGAGGCGGGGAGCCGCTCCCGCTCTCACCGGCACGGACAACGATGCCGGACCCGTGTTAACCCCGTGCTGCGCGCACGTGACGCACGCGTACCACTTCCGGCAACGCCGGCGACGAGGTCAGCGCTCCCCGCCCCGGGCGAGGAAGGACAGCAGGTCCTGCCGGCTGACGACACCCGTCGGCTTGCCGTCCACCAGCACGATCGCCGCGTCGGCGGAACCGAGCACCGCCATGAGGTCCTCCACCGGCTCACCCGACCCCACCTGCGGCAGCGGCGCGGACATGTGCCGCTCCAGCGGGTCGTTCAGCTCCGCCCGCTTGGTGAACAGCGCGTCCAGCAGCTCCTTCTCGACCACGGAGCCGACGACCTCCGCCGCCATGACGTCGGGGTGACCCGCTCCCGGCTTCACGATCGGCATCTGCGAGACGCCGTACTCGCGCAGCACCTCGATGGCCTGGCCGACCGTCTCGTCCGGGTGCATGTGGACCAGCGACGGCATGCCGCCGTCCTTGTCGTCCAGCACGTCGGCGACCCGCGCGCTCGGGCCCGCGTCCTCCAGGAAGCCGTAGTCGGCCATCCACTCGTCGTTGAAGATCTTGCTCATGTACCCGCGGCCGCTGTCCGGCAGCAGCACCACGACCACGTCGTCCGGGCCGAGCTTCTTCGCGACCTCCAGCGCCGCCACCACGGCCATGCCGCAGGAGCCGCCCACCAGCAGGCCCTCCTCCTTGGCGAGGCGGCGGGTCATCCGGAAGGAGTCCTTGTCGGAGACCGCGACGATCTCGTCGGCCACCGTCCGGTCGTAGGCGGTGGGCCAGAAGTCCTCGCCGACGCCCTCCACCAGGTACGGCCGGCCGGAGCCGCCGGAGTAGACGGACCCCTCGGGGTCGGCGCCGATCACCTTGACGCGGCCCTCGCTCGCGTCCTTCAGGTAGCGGCCGGTGCCGGAGATGGTGCCGCCGGTGCCCACGCCCGTGACGAAGTGGGTGATCCTCCCCTCCGTCTGCTTCCACAGCTCGGGGCCGGTGGAGTGGTAGTGGGAGAGCGGGTTGTTCGGGTTGGAGTACTGGTCCGGCTTCCAGGCGTCCGGGATCTCCCGGACCAGGCGGTCGGACACGTTGTAGTACGAGTCCGGGTGCTCAGGGTCGACGGCGGTCGGGCAGACCACGACCTCCGCCCCGTACGCCCGCAGCACGTTGATCTTGTCCATGCTGACCTTGTCGGGGCAGACGAAGACGCACTTGTAGCCCTTCTGCTGCGCCACGATGGCCAGGCCCACGCCGGTGTTGCCGCTGGTCGGCTCGACGATGGTGCCGCCCGGCTTCAGATCGCCGCTCCGTTCGGCCGCCTCGATCATCCGCAGGGCGATGCGGTCCTTCACGGAGCCGCCGGGGTTGAAGTACTCGACCTTGGCGAGGACCGTGGCCTCGATCCCCTCGGTCACCCTGTTGAGCCTCACCAGCGGCGTGTTGCCGACGAGACTGATCATCGAGTCGTGGAATTCCACCGTTGTCTCCGGTCGCTTTCGTCATTGATGCGGTGGGCCCCAGCCTACGGGGCTCACCGACCGTCGCCGACCCGTCACATTCGCGATTGGCGGACCACCTCCACGGGGCAAGCAAGGAGTAACCGGGCGGTACGGGGCGCCGGCGACGAGGAGGTGGCGGCGAGGGATGTCGAACACGTCGAGGGCACGCGTGGCCCGGCGGATCGCGGCCGGCGCCGCGTACGGCGGGAGCGGTATCGGTCTGGCGGGCGCCGCGGCGGCCGGGCTGCTGCTGGCCGAGATCCGCATGGCCCGGCGGACGGTGACCAACGGGTACGACCCGCACGTCCCCGGCGCCGACGGACTGTTCGGGGCGGGCTACGCGACGCCGCACCACCCGCCGCTGCGGCTGGTGATGCTGGGCGACTCCACGGCCGCCGGGCAGGGCGTCCACCGCGCCGGGCAGACGCCCGGCGCGCTGCTCGCCTCGGGGCTGGCGGCCTTCGCCGAGCGGCCGGTCCGGCTGCGGGTGGTGGCCGTGCCGGGGGCGACCTCGGAGGACCTGGAGCGGCAGGTGTCCGAGGCGGTCACCGCCGAGGACGGACCGCCGGACGTCTGCGTGATCATCGTGGGCGCGAACGACGTCACCAGCCGGATGCCGGCCACCCGCTCGGTGCGCTGCCTGGCGGCCGCGGTGCGGCGGCTGCGCACCACCGGGGCGGAGGTGGTCGTCGGCACCTGCCCGGACCTGGGCACCGTCGAGCCCATCCAGCAGCCGCTGCGCTGGCTGGCCCGCCGGACCTCACGGCAGCTGGCCGCCGCCCAGACCATCGGCACGGTCGAACAGGGCGGGCGGACGGTCTCGCTGGGCGACCTGCTGGGCCCGGAATTCGCCGCCCACCCGCGCGAGCTGTTCGGCCCGGACTCCTACCACCCCTCCGCCGAGGGCTACCAGACGGCGGCGATGGCGGTGCTGCCCACGGTCTGCGCGGCGCTCGGGCTGTGGCCCGCCGAGGAGGAGCGGCCGGACGCCACCCGCGACGAGGGCTTCCTGCCGGTGGCCCGCGCGGCCGCCGCGGCGGCCGGCGAGGCGGGCACCGAGGTGACGGCGGCCTCGCCGGGCGGCGTGCGCGGGGCCTGGGCGCTGCTCAAGCGGCGGCGCCGCCGCCGGGTGAACCCCCCGGCGGACCCGGAGCCCGCACCCGCGGAGCTCCGCGGGGCCCCCGGGCCCCTGGACAGGGGCCGGGGGCGGGCATAGGGGCGGGGCGCAAGGCGTTGCATCGTGGCGGAGGGGAAGGAAAGATCCTACCCAAGCAGTACAGGCAATTTTTTGCCTGTCCATTACTCTTGAGCCCAAGGCCGCGCACGGCGGCCATGGAGGAGTGAAATGAGGAGCAGCAACCCGGTCTTCTCGCGACGGGGGTTCAGCCGCGACAACGGCTACGCGGGCTTCAACACCGCGCCGCAGGCCGGGGGAGCAGCTGTCGGCACGCAGCAGGGTGCCAACCCGTACGCGCAGAACCCCTACGCGCAGAACCCGTACGCGCAGAACCCTTACGCCCAGCAGGACGCCGCCCAGTACGGCGCCCCGCAGGCCCCGGCGTCCGCCGGCCGCATGACGATGGACGACGTCATCATGCGCACGGCGACCACGCTCGGCGTCCTGATCGTCACCGCCGCGCTCGCCTGGGCGCTGCTGCCGGTCGACATGGGCAACATCAACCGGTCGTACGGCATCGCCATCGGCGCGGGCCTCATCGGCTTCGTGCTGGCGATGGTCCAGTCGTTCAAGCGCAAGGCCTCGCCGGCGCTGATCCTGGCCTACGCCGCCTTCGAGGGCGTCTTCCTCGGAGTCCTGTCCAGCATCGTCGACACGCACATCGCGAGCGGCGCGGCCATGCAGGCCGTGCTCGGCACGATGGCGGTCTTCGCCGCGGTCCTGTTCGCGTACAAGATGCGCTGGATCCGTGTGAACCGCCGCTTCGCCGGCTTCGTCATGGCGGCCGCGCTGGGCTTCGTCCTGCTGATGATGGTCAACATGCTGTTCGCCGTGTTCGGCGGCGGTGACGGCCTCGGCTTCCGCAGCGGCGGCATGGGCATCATGTTCGGCATCATCGGCGTCCTGCTGGGCGCCTGCTTCCTCGCCCTGGACTTCAAGCAGGTCGAGGACGGCATCGCCTACGGCGCGCCGCGCGAGGAGTCGTGGCTGGCGGCGTTCGGTCTGACGCTGACCCTGGTCTGGATCTACACGGAGTTCCTCCGTCTGATCGCGATCCTGAACAGCAACGACTGACCACCGCTCCTCCGCCCGAGCGAGGAAGGGCCCCGGGTCTCCCGGGGCCCTTCCGGCGTCCTGGGGCGGGAGGGACCGGGGCGGCGGCGTAGGCTCGTGGCGTGGTTGACACGACACCCCTGACCCGAGCCGTGGAACAGTTCGCCGACCGGCTGCGCGCGGCGCCGCAGAGCCGCCTGCAGCGCGGGGCGGCGGGTGAGGCGCTGGGCCTCGCCCGCGAGCTCGCGGTGCGGGCGCAGCGGCTGGAGGCGCCCGGCGCTCCGCCGCGGGAGATGCCCGACGCGGGCATGTTCGCCGTCGCCGACCAGCTGACCGTCGCCGCCCACGACCTGGCCGTGGTGGCCCCCGACGACTCCACGGTCACCGAGGCCGCGCACCTGGTGGCCGAGGCGCAGCGCCGCGCGGGGGTCTGACCCGACCGCTCCGGCGGGTCAGTCGCGGGGGGCGCGGCGGCGGGCGGGGCCGAAGCCGCCGGTGACCTGGACGGCGTTGACGCCGACGATGCCCAGCCAGGCGACCAGCAGTCCCGGCAGCCCCGCCGTCCCCGCCCCGATCGCGGACAGCGGCACCGCCAGGACCAGCGACACCATGCCGAAGCCGTACCGCTCGCCCCAGCCGTCCCCGGCGGGCCGCGCGGCGGCGGGGGCCGGCGCCGCCCCCGGGGCCCGCGCCGCGACCACCCGTTCCTCGCCCTCACGCCGCCGCATCCGCCGCTCCACCCTCTCCAGGAACGACTCGATCAGTGCGTCCTCGTACTCCGGGCCCAGTTCCTTGCGCGCCTCCACCGTGGCGGCGAGGTCCTGTGCCGTCTCCCCGCCCCGCGCGCGGGCTGCCGCGTCCATACCGGTCATACGGGCGAGGCTAGGGCGGCGCGGGCCCGGCGTCAGTAGGGCTAGCCCCACCGTGCGGCCCGCGCGGCGTTCCGCCGTGCGGACGCCCCCTGCCGCGCCCGCGCCGTGCTGAATAAAGTCATGCGGAGCGATCCGCCGGGAGAGGGAGTATGCATGAGCACCAGCGGGAGTCCCGCCGACGCCCGGCTGCGGGCGCTCTTCGAGGGCCGGCGGCTCACCCCCACGCAGCGCCGCATCGCGCACTGCATGGTGCGCCGCGCCGCCGAGATGCCGTACCTGTCCAGCGTGGAGGTCGCCGAGCTGGCCGGCGTGAGCCAGCCCTCGGTGACCCGCTTCGCGGTGGCGCTCGGCTTCGACGGCTACCCGGCGCTGCGCCGCCGCCTGCGCGAGGTGGTGCCCGTGCCGCCGGCCGCGCCGCCCGCGGGCGGGAAGCCCGAGGCCAACGCCTACCAGCGGGCCGTGGAGGCGGAGATCGACAACCTGCGCCGCCTCGCCGACGCGCTGGCCGACCCCGGGCCGGTCCGCGAGGCGGGACGGCTGCTGGCCGCGTCCCGCCCGCTGCCCGTGCTGGGGCTGCGCGCCGCGGCCGCCCAGGCGCACGGCTTCGCGTACTTCGCCGCCAAGGTCCACCCGGACGTGCGGCCGCTCACCGAGGGCGGCTCGATGCTCCACGACCGGATCGACGCGGCGCGCAGGGCGGGCGCGGACGCGCTGCTCTGCTTCGCCCTGCCCCGCCACCCGAAGGAGACGGTGGAGGCGCTGGCCCACGCCCGGGAGGAGGGCCTGACCGTGGTGACCGTCGCCGACTCCGCGTTCGCGCCGGTGGCCGGGGTCTCCGACCTGCTGGTCCCGGCCGCCGTGGGCACCGGTCTGGCCTTCGACACGGCGTGCGCGCCGATGCTGCTCGGGCGGGTGCTCCTGGAGGCGATGTGCGACGGCCTGCCCGAGGCGCAGGCCCGGCTGGAGGAGTTCGACGTCCGCGCGGCGGCCCGGGGCCTGTTCGCCGAGTAGCCGGACGACGGACGGGCGACGGGCGGACGGCGGCGCTCCTTCCGTCCTCACGCCGATTTGACACGCCGTGACTACGCTTCCGGTCGAGCAGGTCCGAACGGGACCGGTCCGCGTCACGCGGACGGACAGGAACCGAGGTCGAGGAGACGAGGAGGCGGATCGTGGCGTCGCGCGGAGGTCAGGGACTGGCCCGGGTGGCCGTGGTCGTACGGGCCGGGGCGGCCCCGATGTGGTGGCTGGGGGTGCTCGCGGCCGGCGTGGGAGCGGCGCTGCCGGGGCTGACGGGCCGGCGGATCGGGCTGTACGCGGGGGCGGCGCTCTTCCTGGTGACCGCCGCCGCGGTGGGAGCCGCGCGGCGCAAGCGGTACGCCGCGCTGGTGAAGGCCGCGGCGAAGGCGGGGCGCAACGACCTGCTCCAGGACCGCGCGGTGTCGGCCCGGGTGTGGCGGCGCGGACACGGCTGGTGGCTGCTGCTCGCCTTCCTCGCCGCGGTGGGTTCCTCCCTGGTGCTGCCGGCGGCCGGCGGCATGACGCTGGCCGGCGCGGGCGCCGGGCTGTGGCTGAAGGCGGCCTGGCTGGGCCGCCGGGAGCGCGCCGCCGAGGTGCTGCTGTGGGTACGGGTGGACTGGCTGCGCCGCGGCGGCGCCCCGGCCGGGAAGGCCGTCCGGGGCTACCGCTTCACGGGTGTCGCGGCGGGCGACGCGTCCCCCGGCGGGGCGCGGCGTCGCCGGACCGCGGTGCCCGTCTGACCTGGCGCCGCCACCCGGTCGCCTCCCGGCCGGTCCCGGTCGTCTCCCGGCCGCGGGCCGGCCGGGGCCGGTCCGCGGTCAGACCTCCAGTTCGGCCTCGATGCGCTTGAGCTGGTGGCGTGCCATCGCCAGGTTGGAGCGGGAGGCGTCGAGCACCAGGTAGATGAACAGGCCGTTGCCGCTCCGGCCCTTGAGCAGCCGGATCAGGTGGTACTGGTCGCTCAGGGTGATCAGGATGTCCTCGATCTCGGACTGGATGCCGAGGTGCTCCATGGCGCGCATCTTGGCGCGCACCACGTCGGTGTTGCCGGCGGCGGCGACGTTCAGGTCGAAGTCCTTGCTGCCGCCGAGCGTGCCGAGCGCCATGCCGCTGGTGTAGTCCACCAGCGCGACGCCGGTGGCGCCCTCGATGGTGGTCAGGGCTTCCTTCAGGGCGGTCTCGGTGCTGGCCATCGCGGTGTTCCTCTCAACTGTGGGTGGTGGGCGCGGCCGTCCCGGCGGTGCGGGAGGGGTGCGCCCGGGTGGGTGTGGGTGCGGTGGTCGCGGGGGCGCCCGCGGCGCCGGGGGCCGTGGCCGCCGCGGTGGCGGCGGCGGGGGGGAGGGGCGCGGGGCCCGGGGCCGGGGGGACGGCAGCCTGCCGGTCGACGAGTTCGCCGATCCGGGCGGCGCAGCGGCGTCCCTCCAGGTGCAGCCGGCCGAGGTTCACCCCGTCCTCGGCGAGCAGGGTGAGCACGGTGGAACGGCCGGCCGCGTAGGTCGCCAGGTAGCCGGATTCGCCGCGGACGACCAGCTCGCACGGGGTGCCGCGGCCGGTGCCGTCGGCCAGCCGCAGCACCGCGGCGAGCACGGCGGAGGTCAGCTCGGCGGCCTCCTCGGTGGCGACGCCGGGGGCGTCGTCGGCCAGCACCGTGCCGTCGGCGCAGGTGGCGAGGGCTCCGGTCAGCCGGGGCAGGCGGGAGCGGAGCTGGCGCAGTTCCGCCCGCACCTCCGCCTCGGCGGCCGGCCTCTGCTTCCTCTCGGACCGCTGGCGGAGCGCGCGGATCACAGGGCCTCCAAGGCTGCCCGGAGTCTTCTGAGCAGGGAGAGGTCGGGGTCGGCGAAGTGCGCGGGCGGCGTCTGCGACGGGGCGGCCACCGGGGTGCGCGGGGGCGGGCCCCCCGACGACTCCGCGGGCGACGTGGACGGCGCGGACGGTGCGGTCACCCCGGTCCCCGGGCCGGCCGGGCGGCCCGGGGCGGGCGTGGCGGGCGGCGCCGTCGGC
>NZ_LWCC02000005.1:2801923-2830985 GCF_001642695.1 Streptomyces chilikensis | reverse complement strand
GTGGCCCAGCCGCGCCGCGCCGGTGCGGCGCCCGGCTGGGCGCCGCACCGGCGCGGGAGGCCCTCACACATCAGGGCCGGGTGTAACGGGTGTGCCCGGAACCGGACTCGAACCGGTACGCCCCCGAGGGGCAGCGAGGTTTAAGCTCGCCGTGTCTGCATTCCACCACCCGGGCCGGTCTTGGGCGCGCAGCGAGGCCTGAGCCTAGCGTCGGGACCCCATTCGAACAGCAGCACACCTGCGAAGTTGTCTTATTTTACGGGGCTCTGACGGACCGTCAGGACTCCCTTGATCAGCACCTGCCTGCCAGGAGCCGGTCGCCCGGAGGACGTCGTCAACCAGAGATTGACGGAATTCCACCACTGCCCGCCGGAGGCCCGCTCGAGGCGCCGCGGAGCCGGTGCCCGGGTCCGCGGACAGCCGGTCGGCTGCCCGCGGACCCGTCACCTCAGCAGGTGCGGCTCCGCGCGGTCAGGAGGCCGTGCAGGAGATGGTGCCGGACGGCAGGTTGTTGCCCGTCGAGTTGGCGGTGAACCCGAAGGTGGTCGAGCCGTTCACCGGTATCGAGCCGTTGCTCGACGTGTTGGTGACCGTCACGGATCCACCCGATGTGGTGTGGGTGCCGTTCCACAGGCTGTTGATGTTCGTTCCGCTGCCCGGGGTCCAGTTGACCTTCCACCCCTTCGTGGCGGCGGTGCCGTGGTTCATCACCTGGACCTCGCCCTGGAAGCCGCCGTTCCAGGAGTTCACCACCTTGTAGTGCGCCATGCAGGAGGTGGTCCCGTCACCGGGCGGAGGCGTCGTGGGGGGAGGCGTGGTGGGCGGCGGGGTCGAGCCGTTGCGGATCCCCGTGACCTCGCCGTTCCCGCCGTCGAAGACGATGTCGGAGCAGGAGTAGAAGTTCTCGTTGCTGTCCGACCTCACCCACTGGACCATCAGCAGCGCGTCACCGGAACGGCCGGACGGAAGCGGGGTGTTCCAGTAGTAGTGGCCGCCGTCCGTGCCGACCGCGCCCGACTGCGGCGGGTTGGTGACGGTGTGGATCAGCGACAGGTCGGACCACTTCAGCTGCTGGGTGGGCGACCATCCCTGGCGGGTGATGTACACCCGGAAGGAGCCGGGGTGGGCGGCCCAGTTGCTGTACTTCAGCTGGATGCTGGCGCCCGACGTCAGATGCGTCTTGGGCCAGTCGTTGCGGGCCAGGTTGTAGCCCCGGAAGTCGTACGGGGACCGGTCGCCGGCGCTGCAGATGGTCCCGTCGGGCACGTAACCCTCGCCGCGTCCGCCGGCGTTGGAGTCGAGGACCGCGAACCAGTTGTACAGGGACGAGGAACCGCTCTGGGCGATGGCGGCGGCACAGGCCGGGTTGGTCGGGGCGACCCCGCCGGAACCGGAGACCGCGTCCTTGTAGCAGAGGTAGGTCCGTGAGCCGGGGGACATGGCCACGCCGTGGGCCTCTGCGGGCGCCTGCGCGACCAGTACCAGGCCGAGGCCGGAAAGCGCGGTGGCGAACGCGGTGAGCAAGGAGGTCTTGCGCTTCATGCCGCGTAAGCGGCGGGTGAATCTGATCACGGCACGTGACCCTTTCGCCGGTCATGCCGACGTGCGCGCGGCCGGGCGTCCGCCCGAATGCGCGACAGGAGCATGACATAGAAACGTGGGGGTGGGAGCGCTCCCAGTTGGGACCATAGGGCGCGTGTGAACCCGCTGTAAACAGCCAGTGGCTCCGAAACATCCCGAAACATCGGCGCCGTCCGGCCCGGACGTCCGAAAAGCAAACGATCGGCTGAAAAGCAACGCCGACAACTCGCCGCAACCGGGCGGCAACCCCTCGCAACCGGCGGCAACCGGCCGGGAACCGAAAAACCCGAAGGGGCCGCCCGCACCACGGAAGGTGGGCGGCCCCTTCGGGCCCGTGCCGGTGGGGGAGGTCAGGCCTTCGCCTTCTCCTCGACCTTCTCGGCCGTACCGCCGGGAGCCGCGGCCGGGACGGCGGCCGGGGCCGGCTTGGCGGCCTCGTAGAACTCCTCGCGCGGGTGCTCCATGGCGCCCAGCGAGACGACCTCGCGCTTGGTCAGGGCGCCGAGGGTCCAGTCCGCGAGGACGCGGATCTTGCGGTTGAAGGTCGGCATGGCCATGCCGTGGTAACCACGGTGCATGTACCAGGCGAGACGACCCTTGAGCTTGATCTTCATCTTGCCCATGACGATCATCGCCACGCCCTTGTGGAGGCCGAGGCCCGCCACCGCGCCCTTGTTGGCGTGCTTGTAGTCCTTCTGCGGGAAGCCGCGCATCGCCGAGAGGACGTTGTCACCCAGGACCTTGGCCTGACGCAGCGCGTGCTGCGCGTTCGGCGGGCACCAGGCGTTCGGGTTGCCGGCCGCACGGCCGACCAGGTCCGGAACCTGGGCGTTGTCGCCCGCGGCCCAGATGTAGTCGGTGCCCTGGACCTGGAGGGTCGGAGCGCAGTCCACGTGACCGCGCGGACCCAGCGGCAGGCCGTAGCGCGACAGCACCGGGTTCGGCTTGACGCCGGCGGTCCACACGATGGTGCCCGCCTCGACCTCGAGGCCGTTCTTCAGCACCACGTGGCCGTCGACGCAGGAGTCCATGGAGGTGGACAGGTGCACCTCGACGCCGCGCGACTCCAGGTGCTGCTTGCCGTACTGGCCGAGCTTGGGGCCGACCTCGGGGAGGATCTTGTCCGCGGCGTCGACCAGGATGAAGCGCATGTCCTCGCGGGACACGTTCTTGTAGTACTTGGCCGCGTCGCGGGCCATGTCCTCGACCTCGCCGATCGTCTCGGCACCGGCGAAGCCGCCGCCGACGAAGACGAAGGTGAGCGCCTTGCGGCGGATCTCCTCGTCGGTCGTGGAGTCGGCCTTGTCGAGCTGGGCCAGGACGTGGTTGCGCAGGCCGATGGCCTCCTCCACGCCCTTCATGCCGATGCCCTGCTCGGCCAGACCCGGGATCGGGAAGGTCCGCGAGACCGCGCCCAGCGCGACCACGAGGTAGTCGAAGGGGAGCTCGTAGGCCTCGCCGACGAGCGGGGCGACCGTGGCGACCTTGCGGTCCTGGTCGATGGTGGTGACGCGACCGGTCAGCACCTCGGCCTTGCGCAGCACGCGTCGCAGCGGGACGACGACGTGGCGCGGCGAGATGTTGCCGCCGGCGGCTTCGGGGAGGAAGGGCTGGTAGGTCATGTACGAGCGCGGGTCGACGACCGTGACGGTCGCCTCGCCGAAGCGCATCTTCTTCAGAATGCGTCGTGCCGCGTACAGGCCTACGTACCCACCGCCTACAACGAGGATCCTGGGACGCTCCGTGGTGCTCATGGCATCGAGTATCCACCTCCCCGGAGGGTGCCCTTCGTGCGCCCCTTCACAAGGTCCTACCGGTGCTCTGCTACACTGCGCCGCTCACGTGATCCAGATCATTGCGCCGGAGGGGAACGACGTGCACCCCCGTCTCGTTGTCAATGGCCCGTGAGCTGCTCCTTGTCGATGTAAGGGCGGTGTGAGGATCACGAAACAGTGGCGCGTCCACCCGCCCGCCACTCCCGGCGAACTCCCCGCCCGAACGGGCGGAACCGCCGGTTCGGGCCTCTTGGGCCCGCCCTCCGCGCCCCTTGTCGCCCTCCGGGGGACAATTCCTTGTGAAGAACTTCACGAAGGTTTTCCCGGGGAGGGCTCCGGCCGGCCGCCGGAAGGCCCCGCGCCGCCCTGACGTGGGGCGGACACGCCACGGCCCGGCGGGCGCCGAAGCGCGCCGCCGGGCCGTGTCCTGAGACTCGGTCAGGACCGGGCGCCCGCCTTGCGGCGGCGGGACACGGCCACCGCGCCGGCGCCCAGCACCAGCGCGGAGGCGGCCGTCAGGGCGACCGAGGTCACCTCGGCGCCGGTCGCGGCCAGACCGCCGCCGGTGCCGCCCTGCGGGCTGGCGCCCGGAGCGGCGCTCGGGGAGGCGGTGGCGGACCCGGTCGGGCTCGGGCTCGGGCTCGGGCTCGCCGAGGGATCACCGGACCCGGACGGCGAGGGGTTCGGCGTGCTGCCGGCCGGCAGCACCTCCAGGTCGTACGACTTCATCGGCCCGTACAGGCAGGGGACCGCGTCCTCGGCCGGGTCCACGGCGAAGGCCGCCACCGCGTGGCCCTTCTCCGCGTCCTTGTCGAGGGTCAGCCGCATCCGGATGTCGACGCGCTCGCCGGGCTCGACGCCCGCGAAGGTCACGTCGGGGCTCTCGGCCGTCTCCAGCGCCTTCCAGCCGTCGCCGTCCTTCCACTCGGCCTTCAGGTCGTCCTGGTCGCCGCCGGAGTCGATGAGGACGAACGTCAGCGGGCGGATGTCGAGGGTGTGCTCGCTGCCGTTGGTCATCCGGAAGGTGAAGGTCGCCCGCTCGCCGGCGACCAGCTGCTCGGGCAGACCGATCGCCTTGGCCTTGAGCGCCTTGTCCTTCTTGCACTGCCTGGCCTTCTCGAGGGCCGCCTCGGCCTTCGCGAGCGCCTCCTCGGCGGCCTTCTCGGCCTTCTTGGCGAGTTCGTAGTCCCGCAGCACGGCGACCCGGGCGTCGTCCAGCTCGGTGCCGGCCTGCTCGGCCGCCTCGGCCGCCTCGAGGTGGTGCTGCCGGGCGTCGGCGAGGGCGAGCTCGGCGTCCGCCAGCTCCTGCTCCGCCGCGGCCTTGCCGGCCTCGTCCGCCTCGGCCAGCGCGGCCTTGGCGTCGTCCACCCGCTTGGCCGCCGCGTCGAGCGCCGCCTTCGCCTCGTCGGCGGCCTTGCGCGCCTTCTCGGCGGCGACCACCAGCGCGGGCGGGTTGTCCTTGTCGTACTCGAGGAGGGCCTCGACCTTGTCGTACGCCTCGATCCGTGCCCGCATGGCCTCGGCGTAGGCCGTACGCGCCTCGGCGAGGGCCTTCTCCAGCTCCTGGACGGTGGACCCGGCCGCGGTGACCGCCGGCGCGGGCTCGGCGAACGCCGGCGAGGCCGCGGACAGGGCGAGCGGTGAGGCGACGGCGAGAGCGGCGGCCACTGCCAGGTAACGGCGTTTCTGCACGAGCATGCCTCCTGGGGCGAAATGCGCGACGGGTGCGGAAGGAGTGCGGGAACCGCCGCCGGGGCCCGTCTGCGGGGCCGCCTGCGCGTGACGCGCGGGGCGGTGGTCAACCTCCGCGATTTTATGGGGCGTTGACCGAATCCGCCCTGGTCTTTCATGGTCACCGTCCGGACCGGCGCGGGCGGGGCCGGGAACAAACCGGTGCGGACCGGGAGAGTTGCCCTCCCGGTCCGCACCGGTTGTGTGACTCATGTCATGCGCCGCGTCCGGGCGGACGCTCAGGCGATGCTCCACGCGATGCCGTCGAGGATGTCGTGCTCGCTGACCACGACCTCCTCCGCGCCGGTCCGCTCCATGATCGCCTGCAGCACCAGCGCGCCCGCGCCGATCACGTCGACCCGGCCGGGGTGGAGCGAGGGGATCTCCGAGCGTTCGGCGTGGGTGGCGCGCAGCAGCCGCCCGGTGATCTCGCGGACCCGCCCGTAGGGGACGCGCGAGTGGTGGATGGCCCGCGAGTCGTACTCGGGCAGGTCCTGGGCGATCGCCGAGACGCTGGTGACCGAGCCGGCCAGGCCGACCAGGGTGCGGGCCTCGCGCAGCGGCACGGTCTCCTCGGCGAGGTCCAGGGCGGCCTCCACGTCGGCGCGTATGGCGGCGATCCGCTCCTCGGTGGCCGGGTCCACGACCGTGCCGTGGTCGACCAGGTGGCGCTCGGTCATCCGCACGCAGCCGACGTCCACCGAGCGGGCGGCGCGCACGTGGTCCTCGCCGACCACGAACTCGGTGGAGCCGCCGCCGATGTCCACCACCAGGAAGGGCTTCTCCAGGTCGGTGCGGCCCGCGAGCTCGCGGGTCGCACCGGTGAAGGAGAACTCGGCCTCCTGGTCGCCGGTGATCACCTCGGGCTCGACGCCCAGGATGCCGAGGACGCCGGCCACGAACTCGTCACGGTTCTCGGCGTCCCGGGAGGCGGAGGTGGCGACGAAGCGGATCCGCTCGGCGCCGTGCTCCTCGATGACCGCGGCGTACTCCCGGCAGGCGGCGAAGGTCCGCTCCAGCGCCTCCGGGGCGAGCCGGCCGGTGCGGTCCACGCCCTGGCCGAGCCGGACGACGGTCATCCGCCGGTCGAGATCGGTCAGGGTGCCGGTGGCCGGGTCGGCGTCGGCGACCAGCAGGCGGATGGAGTTGGTACCGCAGTCGATCGCGGCGACCCTGGTCACGCGCCGCCCTCCTCGTCTTCCCGGCCCTCGGCGGAGCACGCGCCCGGCGTGACGCACGGGCCCTTGCGCCACCACTCGGGCAGCATGGCGAGTGCCTCGTCGCCGAGCGGGTTCACGCCCGGTCCGGCCACCAGGGAGTGCGCGACCAGGACGTGCAGGCACTTGACCCGGTCGGGCATGCCGCCCGCGCTGGGGAAGCCCTGGAGCACCTCGATCTCGTCGCGGCGCCGGATGTAGTCCTCGTGCGCGGCGCGGTAGGCGGCGGCCAGCTCCGGGTCGGTCCCGAGGCGCTCGGTCATCTCCTTCATGACGCCGTCCGCCTCCAGCGTGCCGATCGCGGAGGCGGCGCGCGGGCAGGTCAGGTAGTACGTCGTCGGGAAGGGCGTGCCGTCCGGCAGCCGCGGGGCCGTCTCCACGACGTCCGGCTGCCCGCACGGGCAGCGGTGCGCGATGGCGCGCAGGCCGCGCGGGGGGCGGCCCAGCTGGAGCTGGAACGCCTCGACGTCCGCTTCGGTGGGCTCGGTGCGCTCGGTGGGCGGCGGGGGCGTTTCCATGCCTGGGGTTCTGCTCTCTCGGTCTACGGGTGGGGCGTCAGCGGGCCGGGGCGGCGTCGGCGGCCCGGTCGGCCCGGTCGACGTCGTCCCACAGGATGGCGTACCAGGGGCGGTCCGCGGCCGGCCGGCCGGCGTCCGGCCTCCGCGCGGAGGCGGCGCCACGCACGGTGAAACCGGTCTCGCCGGGCCGCACGTGGTGCAGCCGCTTCCTGATCTGCTGCTCGGCGTAGGCGTCGTCCTTCCAACGCGCCTTGAGGTCGCGCAGTTCCTCCACCCGCTCGCGGGCGGCGTCGCGCTCCTCCTCCAGCTCGGCGATCTCGGCCCGCTGGGAGACGTACTGCCGGGTCGGGTAGGCCAGGGCGACGATCAGGGTGCACAGCACCAGGGCCAGCAGCGCGGCCCGGCCGGTCAGCCGTGAGCGGCGGGCCTGGCGGCGGGTCTGCGAGCGGTAGACGCGGGCGGCGGTCTGCTCGCCGAGCAGCCGCAGCCGGGTGGTCGTGGAGAACCGGTCCCGGTTCTGCGCCATCTTCTCCGCGCCTCCCCGTCGGCGTCCGTGTGCCGTGCTTCTTCGTCCTGTGCCTGTCCCGCGTGCTCTTTCCCCGCACACGGTACGTGACGCCGGAGCGGGGCGGGGCGCGGACAGGGGCGTGCCCCCGGAGCGGGGCTCCGGGGGCACGCCGTCGGCCGTGGGCCGGCCGGCCCGGGGGTCAGCCCTTGAAGCGCGGGAAGGCGCTGCGGCCGGCGTACACCGCGGCGTCGTCGAGGATCTCCTCGATGCGCAGCAGCTGGTTGTACTTGGCGACGCGCTCGGAGCGGGCCGGGGCGCCGGTCTTGATCTGGCCGCAGTTGGTGGCGACGGCGAGGTCGGCGATGGTGACGTCCTCGGTCTCGCCGGAGCGGTGGGACATCATGCACTTGAAGCCGTTGCGCTGGGCCAGCTCGACGGCGTCCAGGGTCTCGGTCAGCGAACCGATCTGGTTGACCTTGACCAGCAGGGCGTTGGCGGCGCCCTCCTCGATGCCGCGGCCGAGGCGCTCGGGGTTGGTGACGAACAGGTCGTCGCCGACGAGCTGGACCTTGTCGCCCAGCTTCTCGGTGATGACCTTCCAGCCGTCCCAGTCGTCCTCGAACAGCGGGTCCTCGATGGAGACGAGCGGGTAGGCCGCGACGAGCTCCTCGTAGTACTCCGTCATCTCGGCGGCGGAGCGCTCCTTGCCCTCGAAGAGGTACGTGCCGTCCTTGTAGAACTCGGAGGCGGCGACGTCGAGGGCGAGGGCGATCTGCTGGCCGGGGGTGTAGCCGGCCTCCTTGATCGCCTCGAGGATCAGGTCCAGGGCCTCGCGGTTGGAGCCGAGGTTGGGGGCGAAGCCGCCCTCGTCGCCGAGGCCGGTGGCCAGGCCCTTGGCCTTCAGCACCTTCTTCAGCGTGTGGTAGACCTCGGTGCCCCAGCGCAGGGCCTCGGAGAAGGACTCGGCACCGATCGGCGCGATCATGAACTCCTGGATGTCCACGTTGGAGTCGGCGTGCGAGCCGCCGTTCAGGATGTTCATCATCGGCACCGGCAGCAGGTGCGCGTTGGGGCCGCCCAGGTAGCGGAAGAGCGGCAGGTCGCTGGCCTCGGCGGCGGCGTGGGCGACGGCGAGGGAGACGCCGAGGATGGCGTTGGCGCCGAGCGAGCCCTTGTTGTCGGTGGCGTCCAGGTCGAACATCGCCTGGTCGATCAGGCGCTGCTCGGTGGCGTCGTAACCGACGAGCTCCGGGCCGATCTGCTCGATCACGGCGAGGACGGCCTTCTCGACGCCCTTGCCCAGGTAACGGTTCTTGTCACCGTCACGGAGCTCAATGGCCTCGAAGGCGCCGGTGGAGGCACCGGACGGGACGGCGGCACGGCCGGTGCTGCCGTCGTCGAGGCCGACCTCGACCTCGACCGTGGGGTTGCCTCGGGAGTCCAGGATTTCCCGGGCTACGACGACGTCGATGGACGGCACGAGCATCTCCTTCTGGGATGTGACGCGAGTGGCGCCGGACCACCTGGTCCGGCACGGGGTGCACAGCCTTCGTGGCTCTGCGAGACCGAGCCTAACCGGCCGGGCGGGATCGGCCAGCCGGTCGCCCCCCGTACGGAGGGGTAACAGGAGATTAATTGTTCCGGCCCGAAACAAAAAGTCCCCGGGCCGATCACGGGGAAACGGGACCGCCCCCGTGCGCGAGGACGACGCGCACGGGGGCGGATTCCGCGGACTCCCCGGACTCCGGACCGGCCGGCTCCCGGGACTCCGTCCGGGGGCCGGTCAGCCCAGGTGGAGCATCTGGCCCGGGTAGATCAGCCGCGGGTCCTCGACGACGTCCTTGTTGAGCTTGTACAGCTTCTTCCAGCCGCCCTTGATGTCGTGCTCCTCGGCGATCAGGCTGAGCGAGTCGCCCTTGACGACCTTGTACTCGCCGTCACCCTTGAGGACCTTCTCACCGGTGGGGGTGGTGACCTTCTCCGCCTTCGGGGCCTTCTTGGCCTTGGCGGGCTGGGCCGGCTTCTCCTCGGGCTGCGGAGCGGGGGCCGGAGCCTCCTGCTGCGGGGCCTCCTGCTGCGGCGCCTCCTGGGCGGGGGCCTCGGCGGCGCCGCCCTGGTAGGGGGTGCCGGAGAGACCGGTGCCGCAGTGCGGCCAGGCGCCCGGGCCCTGCTCGGCGAGGACCTTCTCGGCTATCTCGATCTGCTGGGCCTTGGTGGCCTGGTTGGCCTGGGCGGCGTACTGGGTGCCGCCGAAGCCGGCCCAGGTCTGGCTGGTGAACTGCAGACCGCCGTAGAAGCCGTTGCCGGTGTTGATGGACCAGTCGCCGCCCGACTCGCACTGGGCGACGGCGTCCCACTCGGACTCGGTGGCGGCGGACGCGGTGCCCGCGGTGAGCAGCGGGGCGGCCACGACCGCGCCGGTGAGGCCGGCGACGGCGAGAGCGCGCTTGGCCTTGGACGGACGACGGTGCTTGCCCTGGCAGGTAAACGACATGGAGGTATCCCCTCACCGACGCCTGCGAGGTGAGCTGTCGGGTTCGGGCTATGAGGGCCGCCCGGCCGCGCACCTCACGGTGCGCGGCTTCACCCCTAGCCGGTCCCGGCGATGTGACCGCCGGGCCCGGCGCCTACCTGGTTCCCCCGCTCCTGCCTGCGGCGCATGACGCGACGACAAGTCCCGTGCGGCCGTTGGCAGGATTAGGCGTGACGGCCGCCGGGGCCCGCTGCTGCGAGCGGTTCGACGTTAGCCACGCCGGGGCCGGGATTTCAAAGACGATCAGGGCTTCTGAGACCCATCTCTCACTTCGCCGGAATCAGACATTCCGGGATGAAAGGGTGGGTAACTCCCCCGACTTTGCCCGGCTTTCACCCTGCCTGACCTTCTCTTAGCTGCTGGGGAGGACGAGGGCCGTCCCCAGGACGAGACGGTCCGGGTTCTTCCCGATCAGGTCCTCGTTCGCCTCGTACAGGGCACGCCAGCCGCCCTCCACGTCCTGCGATTGGGCGATCGAGACCAGGCTGTCGCCGGCCCGCACGACGTAGGCGCCCGCGGGGGCGGCGTGGCGGCCCGAGGAGCCGCTCGAGGCCTCCGTCGTGGTCTCCTCGGCGCTGGGGCCGCGGTGGCGGCCGGAGCCGGACGCGGCCTCCTCGTCCTCCTCCTCCGCGGCGGAGCCGCCGCCGAAGATCGGGGCTCCGTCCTCGAAGAGCGGGTCGTCGCCGTCCCCGAGGAGCGGGTCGCCGTCGCCGCCGAGGAGCGGGTCCTTCTCGTCGGCCTGGCCGGCGCCGTCCTTCTCGTCCTGGTCGCCGCCCTTGCCGTCGTCCTTCCCGGTGTCCGTGCCGCCGTCGGTGGTCCCGTCGCCGCCGTGGCCGCCCTGGTCGCCGGAGCCGCCGCCCAGTTCGGGCAGGTCCGGGATCACCGGACTGCCGGTGCCGGTGTCCACCAGCCCCAGGTCCTGCCCGAGGTCCGCGACGATCCCGCCGTCGTCCACGGGGGAGAACTCGGCTCCGGGGAAGAGGGCGTGACCCGAGGAGCGGTCGGCCCTTTCGTCGGATCCGGCCCGTCCGCCGGAAACGCCGGCGTCGCCCTTGCCATCCGCCTCGTCCGCCGTGCCGCCGTTGCCCGCGTCTTCGCGGCCGGCGCGGTCGCCGCCGACGCCCCAGCCGGACGCGGACCCGTCGTAGGCGCCGGGGCCGGTCACCTCACCGGTCCGCGGGGCGTCCACGCCGGTGTCCACCCGGGCGGCCGGGGCGTCCTCGCGCAGGCCGTTCATGGCACCGCAGGCCAGCCACGGGGTGGCGCCCTGCTCGGCGAGGATGCGCTCGGCCACCGCGATCTGCTGCGAACGGCTGGCCTCGGCCGGGTTGGAGGCGTAGGACAGGCCGCCGTTCCCCTCCCACTGCTCCTGGCTGAGCTGGAGGCCGCCGTAGAAGCCGTTGCCGGTGTCGGCGCTCCAGGCGCCTCCGCTCTCGCACTCGGCCACCCGGTCCCAGGTCGTCCCCTCGGCCGCGCTCGCGCCGGTGGCCGCGAACAGCGGCAGGGCGAGTGCGGACCCGGTCACGCCGGCCGCGACGACGACCGCCGGGGCCTGACGGGGACGACGGTGACGACCGTTTCCGGAGAGCATGCGGATGCCTTTCGTCGACTGCGATGCCCGCGCGGACCCGGCCCGGCATCCCGCCGGGGGGGTCGACGCGTCTCTGCGGGAACGTAGCCGCTGATCATCCTCGATCACAACTCGGTGTCGTGAGGAACACGCGAACATCACAGAACGGTCGGGCCATTGCTTCCGCTTCGTCCCGGCTCGGGAGTGAACGCGACCGGAAGAGTCCGCAGGCCGCGCATGATGAGCCCGCCGCGCCACCGCAACTCCTCCGGCGCGGCATCCAGTTGGAGGTCCGGGAGGCGGGTGAGCAAGGTCGCGAGGGCTGTCCGGCCCTCGAGACGGGCGAGGGGGGCGCCGAGACAGTAGTGGATGCCGTGCCCGTAGCCCAGGTGCTGGTTGTCGCGGCGGGACAGGTCGAGGGTGTCCGGCTCCGCGAACCGCTCGGGGTCCCGGTCCGCCGCGGCCAGCACCACCAGGACGGGGTCGCCGGCCGCGATCCGCTGCCCGCCGATGGTCAGCGGCTCGGTGGCGAACCGCCAGGTGGCCAGCTCCACCGGGCCGTCGAAGCGGAGCAGTTCCTCGATGCCCGTCTCCAGCAGGGCGTGGTCGCCCCCGGCCAGCGAGCGCTGCAGCCGGTCGCGCTCGGCGGGGTGGGTGAGCAGGGCGTAGGCGCCGTTGCCGATCAGGTTGACCGTCGTCTCGAAACCGGCGAAGAGAAGGATGAACGCCATGGCGGCGGCCTCGTTCTCGGTGAGGTGCTCCCCCTCGTCCGAGGCGCGGATCAGTCCGGAGATCAGGTCCTCGCCGGGCGTGGGCTCCGCGGGCAGGGCCTCGCGCTTGCGGTGGATCAGGTCGGCGAGGTAGCCGCGCATCTTCTTCACCGACCGGGCCACGCCGCCCCGGGGGCCGCCGCCGTGGCGGATCATCATGCCCGCCCAGTCCCGGAAGTCGTCCTGGTCCTCGCGGGGGACGCCGAGCAGGTCGCAGATGGCGTAGATGGGCAGCGGGAACGCGAACTCGTGGATCAGGTCCGCGCTGCCGCGCGCGGCGAAGCCGTCGATCAGGGTGTCGGTGAGCTCCTGCACGCGGGGCGCGAACTCCGCGACGCGGCGCGGGGTGAACGCCTTGGCGACCAGGCGGCGCAGCCGGGTGTGGTCCGGCGGGTCGATGTTCAGCAGGTGCGTCATCAGGTCCGCCTTGCGCTCGCCCGGGATGCCGGTCTTGTTCCGGGCGTGCGCGGGCTCGTCGTGGTGCGCCGGGTTCTTCGACAGCCGCGGGTCGGCGAGGGTCTGCCGCGCGTCGGCGTACCGGGTGACCAGCCAGGCCTCCACGCCGCTGGGCAGGCGGGTGCGGTGCACGGGGGCGTGCTCGCGGAGCCAGGCGTACGCGGGGTACGGGTCGGTCGCGAACTCCCAGGTGAAGAGTTCCGGGGCGGGGGGCGGCGTCGGGTGCTGCTCGGTCACCCCACGACGGTACGCGGCGCGGCCGCGGGGCCCTCCTCCCGCCCCGCGCGGGGCGGGGGCGGCAGCCGGCGCCGCAGGACCCCGCACGGGGAGGCGGCTGGTGGTGCGGGGAGGGCGGGAGCGGTGTGCGGGGCCGTGGAGGGGAGGGTCAGCGTTCCGCTGCGTGGATCGCGTCGCGGTACGCGCGGGCCGCGGCGCGCAGCGCCGACTCCGGGTCGACGCCCGCCTCCTCCGCGCGGACCGCGAGGGCCAGCAGCTCGTACCCCACGCCCTCACCGGCGGGCAGCGGCGCCTCCAGTCCCGCCTTGCGGGCCCGGGAGGCCAGCTTGGCGGCGAGCGCGAGGGCCGGCTGCCCCAGCGGCACCCCCTCGGTGACCGAGGACCGCTGCTTCTCGACCGCCTTGGTCCGCAGCCAGTGCTCCTCGACCTCCTCCGGCGTCGCCGCCGACTCCTCGCCGAAGACGTGCGGGTGCCGGTGGATCAGCTTGGCGACCAGACCGCCCGCCACGTCGTCCACCGAGAACGGCTCCTCCTCGTCCTCCTCCGCCATCCGCGCGTGGAAGACGACCTGGAGCAGCACGTCCCCGAGTTCCTCCCGCAGCTCCTCGCGGTTGCCCGTCTCGATCGCCTCGACCAGCTCGTACGCCTCCTCCAGCGCGTACTTGGCCAGGCCCTCGTGGGTCTGCCGGGAGGTCCACGGGCAGTCGGCGCGGACCCGGTCCATCACCTGGACCAGGTCCAGCAGCCGGGCGCCCGGCAGGTCGTAGGAGGCGGGCAGCAGCTCCAGGTCGGGCATCCGGACGCGGCCGGAGCCGGCCAGCCGGGCCAGGCCGTCGGTCAGCGCGGGCTCGCCCTCACCGCCGGCGACCACCACCACGGTGCGCCCGCCGGCCGCCGCGTCGACCAGCTCCTCCGCGGAGAGGGAGGCCTCCTCCACCGTCACCCCCGCCTCCAGCAGGTACGGCAGCTGCGGGTGCGTGCCGTCCGCGCAGAGCACCCGGTCCGCCTCGCGCAGCACGCGCCAGGCGGGCCAGGACAGCAGTCCGGGGGCGACCCGGTGGCTGGTGGTGAGCAGGACGACGCGGCCGGGGGTGTCCTCGGGGCTGTTGGCGTTCACCCTTCGAACGTAACGCAACGGTGCCCCGCCCCCGGCCGGGGGCGGCCGGGTCAGGCCTCGACGTCCCGCACCCACGGGGACTTCAGGTCCGCCCGCGCGCTCTTCTCCACGTCCCAGGTGCCGTAGCGCGGGTTGATCTCGATGCCGAGCTCCTTGGACGACGCGGCCAGCGCCCGGGTGAACTCGGGGCTGTCGGTCTCGGCGCCCAGCCGCCGGGCCAGCTCGCTCGCCGCGACCTGGAGGCGGAGGTTCTCCTCCAGCCGCTCGGGGGCGACGCCGTACTGCTGGAGCCAGGTGTTCTCCAGGCCCTGGCGTCCGCCGAGCTGCTGCTCCAGGCTGGTCCGCAGGTCCTGGACCTCCTTGGGCGTGACCTCGACGCCGGCGTCGTCCGCGGCGTGGTGCAGCACCCGGTCGATGACCATGCCCTGCACGGTGAACCGGGCCAGCGTCCCCGTCTGGGCGACGACCTGCCGGTACTGCTCGTCCTCGGTGACGACGGCGCGCTGCGCGTCGCGCACCTCGCGCACCCGCTCCTCGACCTGGGCCTGGGTGATCCGCTCCCCGCCCACCACGGCCGCGGCGCCGGGATGCGCGTCGGCTCCGCAGGCGGTGAGCAGTGGCGCCGCGAGAGCGGCGGAGAGGAGGAGCGCGGTACGGCGACGGCGGCGTTGCAAGGAAACCTCCCGTTGGAGTTTGTGCTTCGGCGCACAAAGTCTTGCGGTGATCGATGGTAGGCAGCACCGGCGCTGTGAACCAGCCCTCGGCGCCAACGTCGTGCCAACGATCGGGAAGCCCCGCCGAAACGTCGTCCGGCCGCGGGGCGGTGACCGCGGCGTCCGCGGCGTCCGCGGCGTCCGCGGCGTCCGCGGGAGGGACGGGGCCGGTGGCGCGGCGGTGCCGCGCCGGGGCACCATCGGGGCTCGGGTTCTCCCACCGGAGGAGGGACATGGGTCCGGGCGTGTTCGAAGGGGCGACGGCGCGGCTGCTGGTCGGCAACGACGGCGAGGAGCCGCTGGAGCTGGTCGTGGAGCCCTGGGGGGCGTGCCACGCGCTGCCGCCGGGCCGGACCTGGGTCGTGGTGACCCACTCGCCCGCGGCGCACGGCTCCTGGCCGGGCACGAGGCGTGCGGGCGAGCCGTTCGAGGTCCTGCACCGGTCCGACGCGGTCACGGTGTGGGCCAACGGCGGCTGCTTCCACCTGGGCGACGTCGACGGCCACGCCGTCGACGCGGCCGCCGAGGAGTGCCCTGCCGGGGGCCCGCCGCGCGGGCTCACCGCCTGAGCCTCCCGTGCCTCCCGAGCCGCCCGGAGCCGGGCGGCACGGCCGGTCAGCCGCCCATCTGCCCCAGCCACTGGAGGGTGCGGCGGAGTTCGCCGGCCAGCGGGTGGGCGGGGCCGTGGAGGCGCTCCACGTCGAGGGCCAGGCGGGCGAGGGTGTCGTGGGCGGCCTGGCGGTCGCCGAGGGCGAGCAGGAGGTGGCCGATGCGGCGGCGGAGGTCGTGGGCCCGGGACGGGTCGCCGCCCGCGTACGGGTTCTCGTAGGCCGGCAGCAGCGCGCGGTACTCGGCGAGGGCGGCGGTGGCCTCGCCGAGCTGCTCCAGGCACAGGGCCGCGTCGAAGCGGAAGCCGAGGGACTGCGGGTCGTCGTGGCCCGCCTCGGCGGCGCGCTCCTCGGCGAGACGGCGCAGCTCGGGCAGGGCGCGGCGGTACTGGCCGTCGTCCATCAGGGTGGCGGCGTACAGCTTGCGCAGGGTGCGCACCACCGGGGAGCGCTCGCCGTGCTGGGCGGCGGCGTCCGGGAGGATCGCGCCGAGGAGGTCCACGGCCTGGGTGATCCGGCCGTCGCCGAGCAGGCGCTTGACCTCGTCGACGGCGTCGGCCACGGCGGGCTTCGACGCCCCGGGGGCGGCCGGGCCGGTGACGGGCGGCGGCGGGGCGGAGGACCGCGGGGCGGGGGTGCGGGCGCGGTCCGGCCAGGGGGCGTGCGGGCGCAGGAAGGGACGGGTGGGGTCGAGGGGCGCGCCGCTGGGGAGCCCGCGGCCGGGCAGCAGGGGCAGCAGCGCCTCGTAGACCTCCTGGGCGGAGGACGGGCGGGCCTGGGGGTCCTTCTCCAGCAGCCGCAGCACCAGGCGTTCCAGCGCCTCGGGCACCTCGGGGCGCAGCCGGCGGACCGGCAGCGGGGGCTCGTACAGGTGGCGGTGGAGCACGCCGAGCGCGGTGGTCCCGGCGAACGGGACCTCGCCGGAGAGCAGTTCGTGCAGCACCACGCCGAGGGCGTAGAGGTCGGTGTAGGGGCCGACGGCGCCGCCCATGGCCTGCTCGGGCGCCATGTAGGCGGGCGAGCCGATGGGCGAGCCGGTGTGGGTGAGGCGGGTGGTGTCGCTGTCCATCACGGAGGCGACGCCGAGGTCGAGCACGGTCACCGTGCCGTCCTGCTTGACCATGACGTTCCGCGGCTTGAGGTCGCGGTGGACGATCGGCACCGCGTGCACCGCGCTGAGCACCGCGCACAGCTGGGCGGCGACGGCCGCCGCCCAGTGCCAGGGGTACGGGTCGTGCTCGGCGAGGTGGTCGGCGAGGTCCGCGCCGTCGACGTACTGCATGACCAGGAAGAGGTCGTCCCGCTCGCTGCCCGCGTCGTGGACGGTGACCAGGCCGGGGTGGTCGACCTGGGCGGTGACCCGGCACTCGCGCAGGAAGCGGCGGCGCAGTTCCTCGGCCTCCGCGCCGGCCACCCGGTCGGGGCGCAGCAGCTTGACGGCGACGCGGCGGTCGAGGCGGCGGTCGTAGGCGGTCCACACCTGGCCCATGCCGCCCTGGCCTATCAGCGTGGACAGTTCGTAGCGCCCGGCGACGACGCGGCCGGTGGTGGTGGTCACCTGGCGTCCTGCGGGCCGCCGTCCTGCTTGCGCAGGTAGTCGCTGAGCTCGTCGAGTTCCGCGCGCACCTGGTCGATGCGGCCGCCGCCGGGGGCGGGCGTCACGGGGGGCGTGACGGGCGGCGTGGGCGTCACGGCGCGCGGGGGCGTGGTGACCGGGGTGTTCGGCCCGGCGGTGTGCGGCCCGGCGGTGTGCGGCCCGGCGGTGTGCGGGGCCGGCGTGTGCCCGCCGCCGGACCAGGTGCCGGGCTGCTGCGGGAAGCCGTACGGGCCGCCCGCGTGCGGGTAGCCGTACCCGGTGCCGGCCGTGCCGGTGCGGCCGTGGCCCGGGTGGCCGTGTCCGGCGAACGCCGTTCCGGCGCGGCGGCGCCGCTCGTCGTAGTGCCGGATCTCGGCGGTCAGGTAGTACGAGACGACGGCGACCAGCGTGATCAGCAGCATGAGCACGCCGGCGACCTCGGGAGCGGTGTCGACCTCGTCGTCGGGCTCCGACAGCAGCAGCGCGCAGGACACCACCAGCAGGACGGACGAGAGGCCGAAGAGCACCCAGTCGAGCACCTTGCGGGTGACGACCGCCAGCCGCAGCATCGGCACCCACAGGAGCAGGCCGATGCTGCAGACGGCGAGGGCGACGAAGAGGATCCGCAGGAACACCAGCAGACCGGTGGGCGGCGGCGGCGTGACCGGCTGGTGATGGCCCAGGCCCTGCATGGTGTCTCCTGTGTGTGTACCGACGGCTGCGAGCAGGGTACTTGCCGGTCCCCCGCGCCCGGCCCCGTAGCGCGGGATCCGTTGCCGGATCGCAGCGGTGGGCGGGGTCCGGGCGCGCGTGCGGGGGCGGGCGGGGCCGAGGGGGCGTCAGGAGGGCGGGACCGCGCCGTCGGTGAGGGCGTCGTAGGAGCCGCGGATCAGGCGTTCGCCGAGCTGGGCGACCTGGCGCAGGGCGCCTTCGAACTCGTCGAGCGCCCGGAACCGCTCGCCGTGGCGGCGCTGCTCCTCCAGCGGCAGCCGGGGCACCCGCAGGCGGCGGACGTCGAGGCGGGTGGCGGTGGAGGCGAAGCTGCTGGCGCGGCGGTGGTTGGCGGTGCCGCGCAGGAAGCCGGCGAGGAACCAGGGGTCCAGGGTCTGCGGATCGGGGCGCAGCAGCACCAGGTTGCGGCCGAGGACCGCGCCCGAGGCCGCCTCGTCGACGACCCGGGCGACGGGTTCGCCGCCGGACACGGGCAGCACGACGTCCCCGGCGCGGGTGACCACGGTGTCGTCGTCCGCGTCGTCCGCCGTCCCGTCGGCGTCGGCCCCGCCGCCGCTGCCGCCGCGGGAGGCGGCCGCCGGGGCGGCCGGGGAGGGGGCGGTGCCGGTGAGGACGTCGAGGTCGGTGAGGACGGGCAGGCCGCGGCGGCCGCCGGTGCCGCCCGTGACCAGGGTGAGGGCGCCGCCCCGGACGAGCTCACCGACGGTGGTGACCGGTCCGGAGCCGCCGGTCGCGGACGCGTCGGGGGCGGGCGGGCCGGGCGGCGGGGCCGCGGGGGCGAGCCGGGCGGTGAGCCGCAGGGTGGCGTCCAGCCGTTCGCGGACGGCGACCAGCTGCTCGGGGCCCTCGGCGGTGACCGGCGGGGGCAGGTGCCGGGCGGGGGTCAGGTCGACGTCGTCGTCGAGCAGGTCGATCACCGGGACCACGCGGGCCGCACCGGGCCGCTCGGCGAGGACACCGGTGCGCTCGTACGCCTGCCAGGCGTCGAGGGCGATCTCCCGGACGACGTCGCAGTCGGGGCCCGGCCGTGCCGCGGGGCCGGTGGCGCCCGTGGCCGCGGCGGGGGCGCCGGCGGTGTCGACCAGCAGCACCTCCGGGCGCACGGGCGTCCGGCCGGGGCGGCGCAGCACCCACAGGTGGAGGGGCAGGCTGTGCGGGGGCGCGGTCCCGGGCGGCAGGGCGATCACGGCGCGCAGCGCGCCGCGGCGCAGCAGGTCCGCGCGGATCCGGCGGCCGGAGCGGCGGGACGCGGCGGCGGGCGGCATCAGCAGGACGGCGGTGCCGCCCTCGCGCAGCCGGGCCAGGCAGTGCTGCACCCAGGCCAGCTCGGACTCGGTCCGGGCCGGGAAGCCGTACTCCCAGCGCGGGTCGTAGGCGAGTTCCTCGTGGCCCCAGTTGCGCTCGTTGAACGGCGGGTGGCACAGGACGGCGTCGGCGCGCAGGGCGGGGAAGGCGTCGCCCCGCAGGGTGTCGGCGGCGGCGGTGCGCACCGGGCCGGGGGCGTGCAGGGCGAGGCGCAGCGCGGTGAGTTCGGCGAGGGCGGGGGCGCTGTCCTGACCGTGGAGTTCCCGGGCGGGGTGGGTGCGGGCGGCGGCGCGCAGCAGGGTGCCGGTGCCGCAGGCCGGGTCGAGGACCACGCGGGGCGAGCCGGGCCGGTCGGGGCCGCCCATGCCCGCCAGGTCGGCCATGAGGTCGGCCAGTCCGGGCGGGGTGAGGGTGTGGTGGCGGGGGTCGACGTAGCGGTCCAGCAGGAACTCGTAGGTGTGGCGCGCGCCGTTCTCGGCCGCGAGTTCGGCGGCGCCGCGCAGCAGGGGCACGGAGGGGAGCAGCTCCGGCCCGGTGGGCGGGCGGACGGCGGGCGGGGCCGCGGGGTGAGACCCGGAGGCGCTGCCCGGTGCGCCGTCGTCGCCGGGGGCGGGACCGGAGACGGCCGCGGCGGTGCCCAGGCGGACGGCGAGGACGTGGGCGAGGTCGGCCGGGAGCAGGGCGGCGAGCCGCTCGTCCGAGCCGGCTGCCGTCTCCAGCCAGCGGGTGGGGCGCTCGTGGACCAGCAGGAGCACGCAGCCGACCTGGGTGAGCGCGGCGGCCGGGCCGTCGGGATGACCGGCGACCTGCTGCCAGACCCGTTCGCGCAGCGGGACCTCGGCGAGCTTGCCCTGGCGGCGGAGCCACTCCTCGACCTCCGCGAGGAGGAAGGCGGGGCTGGTCTCGGTGCCCCCGACCGGCTTGGGGAAGTCCGCGTGCCGCCGCCGCCAGTTGCTCACGGCCGCTCGCCCCACTCCGGCCAGCCGGGCGATCCCGGCCGCCGTCACCTCGGTCGCGTTCTCCTGCACGGGGCCCCTCTCCCTCGTTCGGTGTGCCTGAGCATAGCCACGCGACCGGGATGTTCACAGCGTGTACGACTGCCCGTCTGTGAACCTGGTTGACCGCGTTCACAATCTCTGCTGTGATTACCCCTGCCCGACGGGCCGCCAGGGGTCGGTGAGCGCACAGCCCTTACCTTTCGCCTTCCCCGGCCACCCGGAAGCATCGATCGAACGTTCACAGAACGGTCCCATCTTTCATCACAAGACCGTCTCGGCGAGCGAAATCTGGTTGATCGGGTTCACAGCTCGTGATGTGCTTGCCCCTGCCTGCACGTGGACACGACAACGTGCGGCAGTTACGACCCTTGGAGGGGGAGCTTCAATGTCCCAGCAGATGCCTTACGCGCCGGCCCCGCCGGCAGCACCTCAGCAGCCGAAGAACGGTCTCGGCACCGCCGCGCTGGTTCTCGGCATCATCGGCGTCGTGCTCGCGTTCTTCTACGTGGGCGGTCTCCTCGGCCTTCTGGCGCTGATCTTCGGCATCATCGGCCTGGGCAAGGTGAAGAAGGGCGAGGCCACCAACAAGGGCGTGGCCCTCACCGGCCTGATCCTCGGCGTCGTCTCCATGGTGATCACCATCGCCATGGTGATCTTCACCGTCTTCCTCGTGGACAAGGCCGTCGACGAGCTCGACAAGCTCGAGAAGGACCTCGCCGCGACCGCCCCGAAGGACCCGGGCGCCGGCGGTGAGGCTCCCAAGGACGGCGAGCTGCTCAAGCTGGGCGACGGCATGGAGTTCGACGACGGCCTCGTCGCCACCGTCACCGAGGTCAAGAAGTACACCCCGGACGAGTTCGCGGTCGGCCACGAGGCCGGCAACGACGCCTACGAGGTCACGGTCCAGATCGAGAACGGCAGCGACGCGACCGTCGACCTGGCCCTGGGCACCGTCGAGGCCACCGCCGGCGAGGAGGGCACCCCCGCCGAGTCCATCATCGACGCCGACAGCCTGGGCATGTTCGAGGGCTCCGTCACCGCCGGCAAGAAGACCACGCAGACCTTCGGCTTCTCGGTGCCCAAGGGCACCAAGAACCTGGTCCTCGAGGTCTCCCCGAGCTTCGACTACGAGTCGGTCTTCTGGGACGTCAAGCTCTGACGCACCGCACCACCCACCGCACCACGCACGCCGAGGGGCCGCCCGATCACCGGGCGGCCCCTCGCCGCGTCCGCGGCGCCCGGGGGAGGGCCGTCCGGCCCGCCGTCAGCCTCCGCACTGGCGGAGCATGGCCGCCTTGTCCGCCTCGGTGACCGGGAGCTCGTACTTCAGGGACACCTGGGCGAAGCGGACCGCGTAGGCGCAGCGGATCCGCTTGTCCGGCGGCACCCACGCCGCCGGGCCGGAGTCGCCCTTGGCCGAGTTGGTGGGGCCGTCCACCGGCAACAGGTTGAGCGGGTCGTTGGCGATGGCCTCCCGCTTGTCCCGGGACCACCGCGAGGCGCCCATCTGCCAGTTGTAGGAGAGCGCCATCACGTGGTCGATCTGCACCTCGGCGGCGTCCGCCTTGACCCAGTCGATCTCCTTGCCGGTGTAGGGATCGGCGAGGGTCATCGCCACCACCACGCAGTCCGACCCGGAGCGGAACTCCAGCTCCTCGCCGTCCCTGCGGAGCAGGTCGTTGCGGGTGTCGCAGCCGTTGCGGGAGAACGGCACGTCGGCGGTGTCCAGCCACGCCTCGCCGAACTCGTCCCGGTCGTAGCCCGTCCTGGGGCCGCGGCCCTTCACGGCCACCTTCCCGATCAGCCGGCGGGCCTCGGCGCGGTCGGCGTCCGAGGACACCGCCGCGAGGCCCGGTTCGGTGCCGTCGGGGTTGTCGAGCGGGCTGACGGCGCGCCCGGCGTCCGCCGCCCCGGTCGGTGAACCGGCGCCTTCGGACGGCGAGTTGTCGGTGAGGCTGCCGGTCGCCTCGCACCCGGAGGCCAGCACCACCGCCGCGGCGAGGGCGGAGAGGGCACCGAGGGCGCGGCGGCGGTCGCCGGCCGGCCTTGCATCGCGCATAGTTCACTACCTCCGGTCGTGTCGGAACTGCAGGAACCCATGCGAACATGCCCCCGGTGGCACCGGGCATTCCGGGTGTCACCCGCACGGGTCGGCGCCGGCCCGTGCCCGGCGCGCCCCCGGCGACGCCCGTGGTGACGCCCGCGTTGACGCCCGCGGTGACGACGCGTGAGGGGCGGAAGGCGCCGTCGCCTCCCGCCCCTCGGTCCGCCCGGCCCCGCCGGACAGGGCCTAGGACAGCACCGTGGTCAGGAACTCGCCCGTCCAGGACAGCAGTTCCCGCCCGGTCAGCGGCTTGCCGCCGATCTTGGCGGTCTTGGGCCGCGGCACCAGCACCTGCTGCGCCGTCGCCTTGACGACCGTCCCCGGGTACACCCGCTTGAGCCGCAGCTCCTGCGACTCCCGCAGGTCCACCGGAGCGAAGCGGATGTTGTTGCCCTGCAGCACGATCTCGCCCACCCCGCAGGAGCGGGCCAGCATCCGCAGCCCGGCCACCAGCAGCAGGTTCTCCACCGGCTCCGGCAGCTTGCCGTACCGGTCCACCAGCTCCTCGCGGACCGCGGCGATGTCCTCCTCGGAGTTGGCGGAGGCGATCGAGCGGTACGCCTGCAGCCGCAGCCGCTCGCCCGGCGCGTAGTCGTGCGGGACGTGCGCGTCCACCGGCAGCTCGATCTTCACCTCCAGCGGCGGCGCCTCCTCCACACCGCCCTCCAGCGAGGCCCGGTACTCGGCGACCGCCTCGCCGACCATCCGCACGTACAGGTCGAAGCCGACGCCCGCGATGTGGCCGGACTGCTCGCCGCCGAGCAGGTTGCCCGCGCCGCGGATCTCCAGGTCCTTCATCGCCACGTACATGCCCGCGCCCAGGTCGGTGTGCTGGGCGATGGTCGCCAGCCGCTCGTGCGCGGTCTCCGTCAGCGGCTTCTCCGGCGGGTACAGGAAGTACGCGTAGCCCCGCTCCCGGCCACGGCCGACCCGGCCGCGCAGCTGGTGCAGCTGGGAGAGGCCGAAGTTGTCGCCGCGCTCCACGATCAGCGTGTTGGCGTTGGCGATGTCGATGCCGGACTCCACGATCGTCGTGGAGACCAGTACGTCGAACCGCTTCTCCCAGAAGTCGACGACGACCTGCTCCAGCGCCTGCTCCGACATCTGGCCGTGCGCCGTCGCGATCCGCGCCTCGGGCACGATCTCCCGCAGCCGCGCCGCCGCCCGGTCGATCGACTCCACCCGGTTGTGGATGTAGAACACCTGGCCCTCGCGCAGCAGTTCGCGCCGGATCGCCGCGCCGATCTGCCGCTCGTCGTACGGGCCGACGAAGGTGAGCACCGGGTGGCGCTCCTCCGGCGGGGTGGTGATCGTCGACATCTCGCGGATGCCGGTGACCGCCATCTCCAGGGTGCGCGGGATGGGCGTGGCGGACATGGTGAGGACGTCCACGTTGGCGCGCAGCTTCTTCAGCTGCTCCTTGTGCTCGACGCCGAACCGCTGCTCCTCGTCGACGACGACCAGGCCCAGGTCCTTGAACCTGGTCTCCGACGAGAACAGCCGGTGGGTGCCGATGACGACGTCCACCGAGCCGTCCCGCAGCCCCTCCAGGGTCGCCTTCGCCTCGGACTCCGACTGGAACCTCGACAGCGCCCTCACCTTCACCGGGAACTGCGCGTACCGCTCGCTGAAGGTGCCGAAGTGCTGCTGCACCAGCAGCGTGGTGGGGACGAGCACGGCGACCTGCTTGCCGTCCTGGACCGCCTTGAAGGCGGCGCGGACCGCGATCTCGGTCTTGCCGTAGCCGACGTCGCCGCAGATCAGGCGGTCCATCGGGACCGACTTCTCCATGTCGGCCTTCACCTCGGCGATGGTGGTGAGCTGGTCCGGGGTCTCCGCGTACGGGAAGGCGTCCTCCAGCTCGCGCTGCCACGGGGTGTCCGGGCCGAAGGTGTGGCCGGGCGCCGCCATCCGGGCGCTGTACAGCCTGATCAGGTCGGCGGCGATCTCCTTGACCGCCTTCTTCGCCCGCGCCTTGGTCTTCGTCCAGTCCGCGCCGCCCAGGCGGTGCAGGGTGGGCGCCTCCCCGCCGACGTACTTGGTGATCTGCTCCAGCTGGTCGGTGGGGATGTACAGCCGGTCGCCGGGCTGACCCCGCTTGGCCGGCGCGTACTCCACCACCAGGTACTCGCGGGTGGCGCCCTGCACGGTGCGCTGCACCATCTCCAGGTAGCGGCCCACGCCGTGCTGCTCGTGGACGATGTGGTCGCCCGGCTCCAGGGTGAGCGGGTCGATGGCCTTGCGGCGGCGGGCCGGCATCCGCGCGCCGTCCTTGGTGGCGGTGCGCTGACCGGACAGGTCGGTCTCGGTGAGCACGGCCAGCTTCAGGCCCGCGTCCACGAAGCCGTACTCGAGGCTGCCGCACGAGACGTGCACCAGGGACGGCGTGAGCTCGGTGAGGTCCTTGTCCAGGCGGGCCGGGACGCCCTCCCCGCCGAGCACCTCGGTGATCCGGGCCGCCGGGCCGTGGCCCTCGGTCAGGAAGGCGACGCGCCAGCCGTCGGACACCCAGCCCTTGGTGTCGGCGAGCGCCCGCGCCGTGTCGCCGCGGTAGGTGTCGGGGGCGCGCATGCCGAGCTTGAGGGTGTCGCCGCCGGAGAACTCGTCGGTGATCTCGTCGGCCGCGAACGGGGAGACCGACCACCAGAGCATGTCCAGCTCACGGGCGCGGTCGCGGACGTCCGCCATCGACCACAGGGAGGCCGCGCCGACGTCGATCGGGGCCTCGCCGCCGCCGGCCGTCGCCGCCCAGGACGCCTGCAGGAACTCCTGGGAGGTCGCCACCAGGTCCGTCGCCCGGGTGCGGACCCGCTCCGGGTCGCAGACGACCGTCATCGAGCCCTCGGGCAGCACGTCGAGGAGGAGTTCCATGTCGTCGACGAGGACGGGGGCCAGGGACTCCATGCCCTCGACGGCGATGCCCTCGGCGATCTTCCCGAGCAGTTCGCCCAGCTCCGGGTGTTCCCCGGCCAGCTCGGCGGCGCGGCGGCGCACCTCGTCGGTCAGCAGCAGCTCACGGCAGGGAGGCGCCCACAGGCCGTGCCCGGCGACCTCCAGCGACCGCTGGTCGGCCACCTTGAAGTAGCGGATCTCCTCGACGTCGTCGCCCCAGAACTCGACGCGGAGCGGGTGCTCCTCGGTCGGCGGGAAGACGTCGAGGATGCCGCCGCGGACGGCGAACTCGCCGCGGTTCTCCACCAGTTCCACACGGGTGTACGCGGCGGCGGCCAGCGCCGTCACCACGTCCTCCAGGTCGGCCTGCTGCCCCGTGCGCAGGGACACCGGCTCCAGGTCGCCCAGCCCCTTGACCTGCGGCTGGAGGACCGAGCGGACCGGGGCGACGACCACCTGGACGGGGCCCGTGCCGGGGTCGTCGGCGCTGGGGTGGGCGAGGCGGCGCAGCACGGCGAGACGGCGGCCGACGGTGTCGCTGCGGGGGGACAGCCGCTCGTGCGGGAGGGTCTCCCAGGACGGGTACTCCACGACGGCGTCCGGGTCGAGGAGCGAGCGGAGCGCGGCGGCGAGGTCCTCGGCCTCGCGGCCGGTCGCGGTCACCGCGAGGACGGTGCGGCCGGCGTCCCTGGCCAGGGCGGCCACCGTGAAGGGGCGGGCGGCGGGAGGGCCGACCAGGTCGACGTGGGTGCGGTGGCCCTCGGTGGCGGCGCGTACCGCCTCGGCGAGTGCGGCGTCCTTGACGACGGCGTCGAGCAGACCGTGCAGGCTCATGGAGGCCTTTCCGTCCAGCGGGGTTTCGTTTCACGCGAAGCGCCCGGTACGCGGGGCGGACCGGGGGTTCCAGCGTACGTCGCGGACGGGGGACGGCGCGGCCTCCGCGACACCGCGGCCCCGCCCCGGCGCCGCCGCGTCCCCTCTTCCCCGTCCCCCTTCCCGGAGTGCCCGGGTTCCGCCGGGGGCGGACCGCCGCGCGCGGTCAGCCCCGCACGGCGGCGGGGCGCTGGGCGGGGAGGCCCGCGGTGGTGAGGCGGACGGGGGCGGTGCCGGTGACGAGGGTGGTGAGGGCCTGGTCGATGCCGGGGCCGAGGAACCAGTCACCGGCGTGGTCGAGGGCGTAGACGCGGCCCAGCGCGTCCACGGCGAGGAGGGCGCCGCTGCCGGGCTCCGCGCCGACCGGGCACAGCTCGGTCCCCAGCGCCCGTCCGAGGTCGCCGAGGGTGCGGGCCATGTGCAGCCCGTGCATGGGGTCCATGTCGAGCTCCGCGGGCGCCACCTGCCGCCCCGGTCCGGACGGCGCCACCCGCAGGCCGCCGAACTCCGCCCACACCTCCACCGCCGCGGTGTGCACCGCGTGGGTGTGCCCGGCCGGCGAGACGTGCTCGCGGAGGGCGTCGGCCCACACCTCGGCCTGCCGGATGTCCCAGCGTCCCGGCTCCCAGCCCGCCGCGCGCAGCGCGGCGTCGACGTGGACGGCGAAACGGGTCGAGGAAGTTCGCTCGGCTTGCATCGGGAACCTGGAGTCCTTGGGACGGGAGGGGGCGAGGGGCGGCGGACGGCGGCGGCGCGGTTCAGCCCTCGGCGCCCGGGTCGACCACCCGCACCCCGAAGTGGGCGGTGAGGGCCGCGCAGGCCCGGCAGGGCGCGGCGAAGCTGCCGTGCAGCGGATCGCCGTCCTCCCGGATGCGGCGTGCGGTCAGCTTGGCCTGCTTGAGGGCCTTGCGCGCCTCGCTGTTGGTCATGGGGCGGCGCGCGGCCCGTTTGGTGCGCGCCGCGTCCGCGGCGGTGAGGTGCCGCGAGATCAGCAGCGTCTCGGCGCACCGGCCGGTGAACCGGTCGCGCTGGTCACTGGTGAGGGTGTCGAGGAAGTCCTGCACCAGCGGATGCAGCACGGGCCTCTGGTCGCCCCGGGCGGCCGTGCCCGTGAGCGTGGTGCCGCGCACGGACAGCGCGGCCGCCACCGTCGGGAGTATCCCGTCACGCCGGTGCAGGAGCGCCGGGGCCGCGGTGTCGTCCGCGCTGCTCCAGCCCACCCGGGGGTCCTGCGACGGACCGGACGGCGGTTCCGTCCTCGTGGTCTGTGCGGCCTTCATGATCGTCTCACCTCCCGAGCATCCCTTCGGTGGCCTTAGAGTGCCAAACCCGGCGGCCGACAAGGAAGCCAGGGCCCGTGACACGCCCGACGCGGGGCGCGGCGACCACGGAGGGTTGACGCGGGATCACACATCCGGACGTGCGATGACCGCCGTGGGCGGCACCGCATAGTCTGTCGGGAACCGCCACCCACGCGGCGGTCGACAGTATGGGAGAGAGCGGCTTCACCGGCCGCCGGAACGCCGCAGGGGGCAACCGCCATGACGACAGGTGGGCTCGGGCTGGGGGTCTCTCCCGGCCACGGGACCGGAGGACGACCCGCGCCGCCGAACGCCGCGTACGCGGGACAGGTCGTGCACTTCCCCGACCCGGTCCGCGCCGCCCGGCACCCGGCCGGCGTGAGGGTCGACGAACACGGTTACCCGGACTTCTCCCCCTACGCCCGCGCGGCCGCGGAGATCGCGGACCCGCCGGAGGGATTCGGCGTCGACGAGCTGCGGCTGACGGACCACGTCTCCGCCAACTCCGCGCTGGCCGCGACCGGGCACCCGCTGTGGGACACGATCCCGCCGGTGGCCACCCCGCACGGCTGGACCTGGCACCACGTGCCGCGCACGCGGCGCCTGGAGCTGGTCCCGGTCGAGGTCAAGGCGCTGCTGCGGCACCACGGCGGCATCTCCACCTCGGCCGTGGACCACGGCAAGCGCGGCACCCGCCCGCTGCAGGACACCCGGCCCGCCCACTTCCGGCTGCCGAAGACCTCCGTCGCGGTGACCGAGCAGCAGGTGCAGGCCGTGGAGGAGGAGCTCGGGTACCAGCTGCCGGGCGCCTACCGCACCTTCCTGAAGGCGGCCGGCGGCTGCGCCCCGGTGGGCACCGCGCTCGACGCGGAGCTGGGCCTGCTGGTCGACCAGCCGTTCCTCACCGTGCGGGACGAGGCGGCGGTCAACGACCTGGTGTACGTCAACAAGTGCCTGCGCGACCACCTCACCAAGGACTACCTGGGGGTGGCGTTCCTGCAGGGCGGCATCCTCGCGGTGAAGGTCAGGGGCGAGAGGCGCGGCTCGGTGTGGTTCTGCGCCTACGACGACGTGCGCGACGTGGACCCGTCGTGGTCCCCCGCCGAGCGGGTGGAGCGGCTGCTGCTGCCCTGCGGCGAGGACTTCGACGCGTTCCTCGGCCGGCTCGCGGGCAGCCCGCCCGAGCTGGAGACGGTGGCGAATCTGATGGTGGACGGCGGTTTCGCGCGCGCGGTGCCGGTGTCGGGCCGGACAGGGGAGTGAACGGCCGATGGTGACCTTCGCGCAGGCGCAGGAGCGCGGCGAGGAATGGATCAACGGCGACGCGCCCGCGTACCGGCACCGTGAGGTGCGGGTACGCGAGTTCGAGCTGGGCTTCGTGGTGTGGGCCGAGGACCGGGCCGACGGCCCGCGTTCCGACGGCGGCACGCAACGGCTGGTGATCGCCCGCGACAGCGGCGAGGCCACGCTGTGGCCCGGGCTGGCGGTGGGCGAGGTGATCCGGCGCTACGAGGAGCTGTACGGCCGCCAGGACGCCGTGCCCGCGCCGCAGGCCCCGGCGTCCGAGCGGGTCGACCTCAACCAGACGTCGTTCCTGCTCAGCCCGCCGCAGTGGCTCCAGGACGCGGCCGACCGGATGGGCATCCCGGACCAGCGGGACGCCGGCGGCCGGGGCCGTGACGCCACGCCGCCGCCCGCCGCACCCGCCGCGCCCGCCACGCCGGCGCCCGCTCCCGCCGAGGCCACGCCGTGGGAGGGCACCGACACCACGGCCCAGGCCGGGGACGACCGTTCGGTGCCGCTGCCGCAGACGGTGTTCGCGCCGCCGTCGGCCGACGGCCCGGAGGACCTCCCGGGCGGCGCGGACGCGCCGACCGCGCTCATGCACGGCGGCAGCGCGCTGCCGCCCACCCGGATGACTCCGGTGCCGCCGGAGGCCCCGCCGCC
>NZ_LWCC02000005.1:2792538-2801823 GCF_001642695.1 Streptomyces chilikensis | reverse complement strand
CCCCCCGCGGCGCGGGCCGGCCGCGCGGGGCGGGCCCGTGGACGCGGCGGTGGCCGGCGCACGGCGCGAGGCCCCGCCCGGAGCCGGGCGGGGCCTGGTGGAGGAGGCAGGGGGTCACTCCGTGGCGATGGCGCCGAGGACGTTCATGCGGCCCGCGCGGTGGGCGGGGGCGAGGGCGGCGAGGAGGCCCACCACCGCCGACCCGGCGAAGACGCCGAGGATCGTCGGCCACGGCACCTCCAGCACCGTGAGCCCCTCCAGCGCGAGGAGCTGCTGCGCGGCCGCGCCCCAGCCCATGCCCAGCCCCAGCCCCAGCAGCGCGCCGAAGAGCGCGATGACCACGGACTCCAGCCGGATCATCCGCCGCAGCTGCCGCCGGGAGAGCCCGATCGCCCGCATCAGCCCGATCTCCCGGGTGCGCTCGATCACCGACAGCGCCAGCGTGTTGACCACGCCCAGGACCGCGACGATCACCGCGAGCGCCAGGAGCGCGTAGACGATGTTGAGCATCTGCCCCATCTGGTCCCGCAGCGCTTCCTTGTAGTCGGTCCGGTCCATGACCTGGTACTGCGGGTAGTCGTCGAGGGCGGCCTTGAGGGCGGTGTACGCCGCGTCCTCCTGCCCGTCCTCGGCGCCGGCGAAGAGCATCGAGTCCAGGGGCATCTTCTCGGCGGGGATGTACTTCGCGGCGGTGTCGACGGAGAGGTAGAGGGCGCCCTTGTCGACGGTGACCTCGTCGCTGGTGATGGCGCGGACGGTGAGCGTGCCGGTTCCGCCGCCGGGGAAGTCGACCTTCACCTCGGAGCCGACGGTGAGGCCGTACTTGTCGGCGAAGTCGCCGAAGACGGACATGGAGTCGGGCTCGTACGCGTCGGCGAGGTCGCCGGCCTCGGTGTCGGTGCGCAGGTCCCGCGCGTACGACGGGTCGGCGGCGTTGAGCCATTCCTTGTCCGCGACGCGGCCGTCCGGCATGGTGATCCTGGCGTCGGGGAGCAGCTTGTACTCGGTGACCCGGTCGATGCCCTCGGCGCCGCGGACGGCGTCGACGGCCTGCGGGGTGATGAGCTGGCCGCTGGGCGACTGGATGATGAAGTCGGTGCCGACCGTCTTGTCGAGCTGGTCGGTGGCGGAGGCCACCATGGAGGAGCCGACGACGGAGAGGCAGGCGACGAGCGCCAGCCCGATCATCAGGGCGGCCCCGGTCGCGCCGGTCCGGCGGGGGTTGCGCAGCGCGTTGCGCTCCGCCATGCGGCCGACGGGCCCGAAGAGCCGCAGGACGAGCAGCCCCAGCACCCGGACGACCCCGGAGGCGAGGACGGGGCCGACGACGATGAACCCGACGAGCGTGGTGACGATGCCCAGGCCGAGCCACTGCGAGCCGTCGCCGGCGGCTTCGGCCCGCGTGGTGGCGTGGAGCGCGGCGGCCCCGGCGAGGGTGAGGACGGTGCCGAGCGCGAGGCGGATGCGTCCGGCGCGGGCGTCGGCGGGCATGCCGGGGTCGCGCAGGGCGGCCATCGGGGAGACCTTGGAGGCGCGCCGGGCGGGCAGGTAGGCGGCGACCAGGGTGACCACGACGCCGAGGACGACTCCGGCGACGGGGGTGGTCCAGGCGACGGTGAGGTCGTCGGTGGAGAGGTTCATGCCCATGGCGCCCATGGCTTCCATGAGCAGGACGGCGAGGCCGATGCCCGCGCCCACACCGAGGGCGGATCCGACGACGCCGAGGATCAGGGCTTCGGCGAGCACGGTCTGGTTCACCTGCTTCCGGGACGAACCGACGGCGCGCATCAGGCCGATCTCCCGGGTGCGCTGGGTGACGAGCATCGAGAAGGTGTTGAAGATCAGGAAGACGCCGACCAGGGCGGCCAGCAGGGCGAAGCCGAGCATGGCGTACTTCATGACGTCGAGGACCCCGGCGAAGTCGGCGGACGCCTGGTCGCCGGCCTCGTCGGCGGTGAGGATCTTGTAGCCGCCGTCCGCCGCGGCGGTGCCGGCGAGGGCGGCGGTGACGTTCTTCTTCACCTGTTCGTCGGTGCGGCCGTCGGCGGCCGTCACGTGGATGTCGGTGAAGACGTCCTCCTCACCGACCAGGATCTTCTGGGCGGTGGGGGTGTCGAAGTAGAAGACGGCGGCGCCGGGGTTGGTGACGGTGAAGGCGGCGATGCCGCTGATCTCCGCCGCGTGGGTGCCCTTGACGCCGATGACGGAGACGGCGTCGCCGAGGGCGAGGCCGTGCTTGTCGGCGGTGTCGGCGTCGACCATCACCTGGCCGGAGCCGCGTGGCGCCGCGCCGTCGGTGATCTCCATGGTGCGGGCGTCGAAGTCGGTCCAGTTGCCGACGATGGTGGGCGCCCCGCTGGTGGGGGAGAGGCTGTCCTTGTCGGCGTCGACGACGGTGACGCTCGTGGAGAAGACCCCGCCCTCGGCGGAGGCGACGCCCTCGGCGCGCTCGATGTCCGCGACGAGTCCGGCGGGCAGCACGGGTGGTACGCCGGTGGCGGACGCGTTCTCGGCGTCGGCGTCCTCCGGGCTGACGGTGACGTCGGCGGAGGTGGTGGCGAAGAGCTTGTCGAAGGTGGTGTTCATGGTGTCGGTGAACACCAGGGTTCCGCAGACGAAGGCCACGGAGAGCAGGACGGCGATGCCGGAGAGGGCCATCCGCCCCTTGTGGGCGAGGAAGCCGCGGACGGCGTTGCGGGTGGTGGTCATGCGGTGCGCTCCCGGGTGCCGGTCGCGGAGGTCTGGGGGTGTCCCCCGGAGAAGCGCAGCATGCGGTCGAGGACCGCCTCGGCGGTGGGGCTGCGCATCTCGTCGACGATGCGGCCGTCGGCGAGGTAGACGACGCGGTCGGCGTAGGAGGCGGCGACCGGGTCGTGGGTGACCATGACGATGGTCTGGCCGAACTCGTCGACGGAGCGGCGCAGGAAGCCGAGGACCTCCGCGCCGGCCCGGGAGTCGAGGTTTCCGGTCGGCTCGTCGCCGAAGATGATCCGCGGCCGGGAGGCGAGGGCGCGGGCGACGGCGACGCGCTGCTGCTGGCCGCCGGAGAGCTGGGCGGGGCGGTGCTTGAGGCGGCCGGCGAGGCCGACGGTCTCGACGACCCGCTCCAGCCACTCCTGGTCCGGCTTCCGGCCGGCGATGTCGAGGGGGAGGGTGATGTTCTCCAGCGCGTTGAGGGTGGGGACGAGGTTGAACGCCTGGAAGACGAACCCGACCTGGTCGCGGCGGAGCCTGGTGAGCTTCTTGTCCTTGAGGCCGGTGATCTCGGTGTCGTCGAGGAAGATCTGGCCGGAGGTGACGGTGTCGAGTCCGGCGAGGCAGTGCATCAGGGTCGACTTGCCGGAGCCGGAGGGGCCCATGATGGCGGTGAACTCGCCGCGCATCAGGTCGACGTCGACGGTGTCGAGGGCGACGACGCGGGTCTCTCCGGTGCCGTAGGCCTTGACGACCTGCCGCGCCCGCGCGGCGACGGCCGATGTCCTCCCGGTGCCCCCGGACTTGGGGATGGTCACAGCCGAAGTCACGGTGATTCTCCTTGGTGTGGGTCGAGTCGTCCGGCCCGTGGTCGGCGTCGGGCCGGTGGTGCGGCGTGCGTGTGCGGCGGTGCGTGCGCCGGCACGGTGTGTCGGTGTGCCGCGGTGCGTCCGGGTGCGTGTCCTCCCCGTCGGGAGCCGCGCCCTGCCGACGGGTCGAGTCTTCTCGGCGGCGGGGCGCGGCGCGATGGTGCCCGGTGCAGTTCCGGTGGGGGGTAAACCCCACCGTCCCCGGTGCCGTCCGCCTCCCCCCGGGGCGTGCGACCAGGCTAGGGAGCGGGGGCCCGAGGCGGCGTCGTCCGGCGGGGGGAGGCATCCCGGACGGTGTGTACGGCCCTTCCCCTAGGGGGAGTTGGCCGTGCGGAGGAGGCTCCTCGGGGGTGGTGCACGCCCTGCCGCGCGGAGCGGTCCCGGTGCCAAGCTGTACCCCGGCGGATAGATGCATGGGGAAAGGACTTCTGGTGGCCAGGACTGATCTTCCGGCGGCGGGGGCCGGGACGGCGACGGTGACCGTGACGCGGCGGGGCCCGGTGACGGCGGCGCTGATGCTGGCCATGTCGCTGGTGGCGCTGGACTCGACGGTGGTCGCCACGGCCGTTCCGCAGATCGTGGGGGACCTGGGAGGCTTCGCGTACTTCTCGTGGCTGTTCTCGGGCTACCTGCTGGCGGTGACCGTCACCCTCCCCGTGTACGGGAAGCTGTCCGACACCTTCGGCCGCAAGCCGGTCCTGGTGGCCGGGGCGGCGCTCTTCCTGCTGGGGTCGCTGCTGAGCGGGCTGGCCTGGAACATGGGCTCGCTGATCGCCTTCCGGGTGGTGCAGGGGCTGGGCGGCGGCGCGTTGCAGGGCACGGTGCAGACGCTGGCGGCCGACCTGTTCCCGCTGCGGGAGCGGCCGAGGATCCAGGCGCGGCTGTCGACGGTGTGGGCGATGTCCGCGGTGGCGGGACCGGGCGTCGGAGGACTGCTGGCGGCGCACGCCGGGTGGCGGTGGATCTTCCTCGTCAACCTGCCGGTCGGCGCGGTGGCGCTGCGGATGATCGTGCGTCACCTGCGGGAGCCCGGCAGGGCGGGGACGTCCGGAAGCGCGGCGCGGCCGCCGGTCGACTGGGCGGGGGCGCTGGCGGTCTTCGCCTGCGCCGGGGTGCTGCTGACGGCGCTGGTGCAGGGCGGCGTGGCGTGGCCGTGGCTGTCGGCGCCGTCGCTGGCGCTGTTCGGGACGGGACTGGCGCTGGCGGCGCTGGTGGCGGTGATCGAGCGGCGGGCCGCGGATCCGGTGATCCCCGGCTGGGTGTGGCGGCGCCGGACCATCGCGGCGGTCAACCTGGCGATGGGCGCCATGGGCCTGCTGATGGTGGCGCCGACGGTGTTCCTGCCGACGTACGCGCAGGGCGTGCTCGGCCTGGATCCGGTGGCGGCCGGGTTCGTGATGTCGGTGTGGACGCTGACCTGGCCGGTGTCGGCGGCGCTCAGCCAGCACCTGTACCGCAGGATCGGCTTCCGCGACACCGGGCTGATCGGGATGGGGGTGACGGCGTCGGCGCTCGGCGCGTTCCAGCTGCTGCCCTCTCCGGGGTCGGTGTGGCAGCCGGTGCTGCTGATGGCGGTGGTGGGGGCGGGACTCGGGCTGTTCTCGGCGCCGCTGCTGGTCGGGGTGCAGTCGACGGTGGGCTGGTCGGAGCGGGGCACGACGACGGCGTCGGTGCTGTTCTGCCGGCAGACCGGGCAGACCGTGGGGGCCTCGCTGTTCGGCGCGGTGGCCAACGGGGTGCTGGCGTCACGGCTGGGCGGGGGCGACCTGGACGCGGTGACCCGGGCGCTCGAACCGGGCGCGCGGGTGCCGGAGGCCACGGGGCGGGCCGTCGCGGCGGCCACGCAGGCCGTCTACCTGGGCGCCGCGGTGGCGGCGGTGGTGGCGTTCGCGGTGCTGCTGACGCTGGCGCCGCGGCGCTTCCCTGTGCCGGCGACCAGTGCGGAGGGCGGTGGGCAGTGAGCCCGCACCGTCCGGTCCTCCGGCGAGGCCGCCGCCGGGTGAAAGCCCTGCGACGGCGGCGGGCGCGCCGGTAGCTTGCGTGGGCTCGTCCACCTCCCCTCCCTGCGGCCCCTTCCCGGGGTCCTGAGCCTCGCGAGGAGCACGGGATGTCCCACGACCCGCGTCATCCGCCGTACCAGGCGCCGCCTCCGCCGCCACCGCCGTTCCCGGCCGGCCAGGCCGGCCCGTACGACGCGTACTTCCCCCCGCACGACGAGCACCTCCCGCCGCACGAGGCCCGGTTCCGCCCGTTCGGCGTGCGGCCGGGGCCCCCGCGGCAGCCCGTGGACCTGGCGCCGCTGCGCGCCGCGTACCGCGGACAGCGGCGCCTCGCCGGTCTCGTCCTGCTGGGCCTCTTCACGCTGTACGTCCTGCCGGCGGTGTTCGCCCCGTCGCCGGTGGGCACCGGGCCCGGCCGCGGCCCGGGCCTCGGACCCCTGCTCGTCCTGCTCCCGCTCCCGCTGACCGTGGTCGTCCTGGCCGTCTGGGAGCACACCGCGCGCAGGCGGGTCGATCCGCTGGTGGACCGCGCCCGGGAACCGCGCGAGGAGGACCGGTGAACGACTTCTCCGCGCACTCGATGTCCCTGGTCGCGTTCTGCGCCGTCGCCTCGGTCACGCTGCTGCTCTGCGTGATGACCGGACCCGACCGGGACGAACTCCGGGAGTTCTGCACCGGCTACGGCGTCCTCACCCCGTTCCGCAACGGCATGGCGATCGCGGGCGACTACGTCTCCGCGGCGACCGCGCTGGGCACCTGCGGTCTGGTGGCGCTCTTCGGCCACGACGGGATGCTGCTGGCGCTCAGCACCGCGCTGTCGATGATGCTCCTGATGCTGTTGCTGGCCGAACCGCTGCGCAACACCGGCGGGTTCACCATGGGCGACGTGCTGGCCCGGCGCACCGCCTCCCGGGCGGTGCGGATCACGGCGTGCGCGGTGACGATCGTGTCGCTGGTGCCGATGATGCTGGTGCAGCTCGCCGGGGCCGGGCAGCTCATGTCGTTCATCCTCGGCTTCGACAGCGAGGCCCTGGAGACCGGCATGGTGGTCGGCCTGGGCGTGCTGATGATCAGCTACGCGGTGATCGGCGGGATGAAGGGCACCGCGTTCGTCCAGATCGTCAAGATCTTCGTCCTGCTGGGCTCCGGGGTGATGGTCTCCGGCGTGATCCTGGCCCGGTACGACTGGAGCCCGGGCGCGCTGTTCGACGCGGCGGCCGCCCGCAGCGGCATCGGTGACGCGTTCCTGAGCACCGGCGTCGAATTCGCGGGGCATCCGTTCCCGCGGCTCGACATGCTGTCGATCCACGTGTCGATCGTGCTGGGCGCGGCCGTGCTGCCCCACATCACCATGCGCATGTTCACCGCGCAGGACGCGCGGCAGGTGCGGCGGTCGATGTCCTGGGCGGTCTCCTCGGTGACGCTCTTCTCCCTGGTCGTCGTGGTCGTCGCGCTGGGCGCGGTGGCGCTGGTGGGGCGCGGCCCGATCGCCGCGGCGGACCCGCAGGGCAACACCGCCTTCCTGCTGGGTTCCCGGGCGGCGCTGGGCGCCGACGGGTCCTACCCGGCGGCGCTGCTCCTCACCACGGTGACGACGGCGGTGTTCCTGACCCTGCTGTCCTCGGTGGCCGGCATGATCCTGGCCTGCGCCAACTCGATCGCGCACGACGTGTTCGCCGGACGGGGACGGCCGGGCGCGCGCCGGGAGGTGACGGTGGCGCGGATCGCCGCGCTCGCGGTGGGCGTCACGGCGGTCGGCCTGGCCACCCTGGTGCAGCACCGCAACCTCCAGCCGCTGGTCACGCTGTCGATCAGCCTGGGCGCCTCGGCGATCGCGCCGGCGCTGGTCCACAGCCTGTTCTGGCGGCGGTACACCCGGCGCGGGGCGCTGTGGACCCTGATCGGCGGTTCGGCGGCGGTGCTCCTGCTCACGCCCTTCACCAACCTGGTCTCCGGCCGTCCCCACTCGGCCCTGCCGGAACACCACTTCAACTGGTTCCCGTTGACCACGACCGGTCTGGTGACGATCCCGCTGGGCTTCGCCCTCGGCTGGCTGGGGACGGTCACCTCGGGCCGCCGCGAGGTGCGGGAGCAGGAGGAGCGGTACGCGGAGCTGGAGCCGCGCATCCTGGCGGGGGTGCGGTCCCGCTAGGACGGAGCCGGGCCGCCGCGGACGGTCAGAGCAGGCCGTCCCAGAACTGCTCCAGCAGGACCGACCACCAGCTCTCCGGCGACCCCAGCGCCGCCGGGTCGAGCGCGGCGAGCTGCGCCTGGAAGTCCACCGTCCAGCGCGCCGCCTGCTCCTGGTTGAGCCCGAACCGCAGCGGCCACATCCGCCCCAGCAGCGCCAGGCAGCGCGCGAACTCGGGCAGCCCCGTGTTCACGAACTGCGGCGGCACCGGCGCACCGCCCGGCCCGGCCTCCACCGGCACCGCGACGATGTGCGCGGTGCCGTACTGCACGCAGACCGCCTTGCCGAAGTCGCTGCCCATCACCAGGTACGACCCGGCGTCGGAGGCCGGCTGCACGCCGCGCTCCTGCGCCAGCTCGGCCAGCGTCGGCACCGGCCGTCCCGGCTGGGCCTGCGCCCAGAAGAACGGGCCCAGGTCGTACGGCAGCCCGGCCACCACCAGGGTGTGGGCGACCTGCGGCGGCACGCCCTGACGGGACACCGCGGCCTGGTCGAAGCGGAACACCCCCGGCCCGAACACCGCCGCCAGCTCGTGCGCGACGCCCTCCGGCGGCACCGGCGGGAGCGGCGGCACCGGCGGCAGCGGCGCCCGCACCGGGCCGGGCCGGGCGGGGCCGTCCGCGACCTGGTGCAGCTCGCCCTGGTGGGCCAGCAGCTGCGCGATGCCCTGCTGCCGGCCCGCGTGGTCCTCGCCGTAGGGGGCGATGGAGGTGATCCGGGCCTGCGGCCACTGCTCGCGGATCATCCGCGAGCAGTACGCGCCGGGGAGCGAGCAGGACTCCAGCTCGGTGTGCAGCTCCAGCACCTGGTTCTGCGGCACGTTCATGGCGCGCAGCTCGTGGAAGATCTGCCACTCCGGGTGCGGGAGGCCCGGCGCGCTGCGGCGGATCAGCTGGTGCTCGGAGCCGTCCGGGGCGCGGTAGCGCAGTACGGCCTGGTAGCCCGGACCGACCATCGGCTGCTGGGGCTGCTGCGGGTACCCGTACGCGGGCGGCACGCCGGGCGCGCCCGGTGCCGCGGGCGCCGCCGGGGGCGGCGGCACGGCACCCGGAGGGGGCACCGGGCCGGGCGCGGAGGGCCGCACCGGGGGCCCGGAGGGCGGCGCGAACATGGTCTCCGCCTGGTGCACGCCGCCCGGAGCGGCCGGCGGGGGAGGCGGGGGAGGAGGCGTCGCGGAGCCCGGTGCCGCCGGCGGGGGCGGGGGAGGGGGCGGCGGAGGCGTGGAGCCACCGGACGAGGGGTCGGCCAGCATGGTGGCCGCGTGGTGCATCCCGCCGTCCTGCGGGCCGCCGGGCGTGCCGGGGGCACCGGGCACGCCGGGGGCGTCGGGTCCCTGGGGGCCGAGGGAGGAGACCATCTGGGTCGGCACGTACCCGAGGGAGTCGCCCCCCGGGGGCGGCGCGGCCGGACCTGGCGGGGGCGGCGGCGGAGGCGGCGGGGTGGTGCCGGTGCCGGTGCCGGTGCCGGGGCGGCGCGGCGGCGCGGCCTTGGCGGTTGCGGCGTCCGCGATGTCCGCGGCGTCGGCCGGCAG
>NZ_LWCC02000005.1:2772779-2792438 GCF_001642695.1 Streptomyces chilikensis | reverse complement strand
CGCCCAACGAGGTCACCCGCTCCCGCATCCCCACCAGACCGTTGCCCCCCGACGGAAGCGCCGCCCCCGCCGCCCCACCCGGCGGCTCGTTCTCCACCTGCATCGCCACCTCACCCACCCGGTGAGCCACCCGCACCCGCGTCCGCGCCCCCGCCGCGTGCTTGTGCACGTTGGTCAACGCCTCCTGCACCACCCGGAACGCCGTCCGCTCCACGGCCGGCGGATACCCCGGCGACTCCCCCTCCTCCAGGAACTCCACCACCACCCCCGCCGCCCGCGACTGCCCGATCAGCTCACCCAGCGCCGCCAGCCGCGCGGGCCCGTCCACGCCCTCCGGCCCGCCCGCGCCCTCGGCCGCCACCCGCTGCTCCGGCACCCGCGGCGAACCCGCCGCCCCACCCGCGGCGGAGACGGAGACCTGAGCCGAGGCCGACACCGGCGCCGCACCCGCCGCCGGCGTGCTCCGCAGCACCCCCAGCATCTCCCGCAACTCCGTCAGCGCCTGCCGGCCCATGTCCCCCACCAGCGCCGCGTTCCGCGCCGCCTTCTCCGGATCCTTCAACGCCACCGCCTGCAACGCCGCCGCGTGCACCACCATCAGACTCACCCGGTGCGCCACCACGTCGTGCATCTCCCGCGCGATCCGCCGCCGCTCCTCGTTGCGCGCCCACTCGGCCCGCTCCTCCGCACGCTCCGCCAGCAGCTGCAGCTCCCGCTCCAGACTGTCCGCGCGCTCCCGCAGCGACTCCATCAGCCGCCGCCGCGCACCCACGTACAGGCCCAGCAGCACCGGCGGCGCCGTGTGCCCCAACGCGGTGCTGACCGCGGCGAACCACCGGAACCAGCCCTCCACCTCGGGCCCCATCCGCACCAGCGCCACCACCAGCACGCCCACCAGCGACATCCCGGTCAGCGCGCCGATCAGCCGCCGCGGCAGGTCCGAGGAGGCCACCGTGTAGAGGCCGACCACCACCAGCAGGAAACCCATCAGCGCGGGGGTGACCGCCAGCCCCACCAGGACCACGGCCGCGGGCCACCGCCGCCGGAAGCCCAGCACGGAACCCGCCAGCAGGCCGAAGGTCACCCCCACGCCCGCCGGCAGCCCGGCGTCCCGGGAGAACCACACGCCCTCCACCGCGCACTCCGCGGACGACGCCACCGCCAGCGAGACGTCCAGCGCCACCGCCCGCCACCGCGGCCACCGCCCGTCACCGGACCCGGCCTCGGGCCCGGCCCGCTCCACCGCCGTCCGCCGCTCTTCCCCCGTCGTGGTCATGCGCCAAGCCTACGGAAGGACCGCCGGGGCGTTCCTGGGGGTTTGAGGACGGACACATCGATACATGGCCATCGAACTCATGACAAAAGCCCTCGAACTGGTGAATCGATCAGGATTCCGGGCCATGACGCCGATCTCCCGCGCAGAGTGGGCGCATGGACGCAACGCTTCTTCTGGACACCGACTATGAGGCACTCAGGGAACAGGCGATCGCCCTGCGGCGAGAGGGATGCAGCAGGCGGGTTATCCGCGACCGTCTGTGCATTGAGAACAACGACCTCCTGAACCGCCTGCTGAGGGGCGAGCCTGCGCCGGAATGGACGAAGTGGCCCAATGCGAAGGACGACCTTCGAGCCGAAGCACGTCGTCTGCGCCGGCAAGGCTGGACCTACGACCAGATCCAGATGGAACTAGGCTGCTCCAAGAGTTCGATCTCCCTATGGGTTCGAGATCTGCCGAAGCCGGAGAGAAAGCGCACCCGTGACGACGCTTCCGCAATTGGACGACGAGGCTGGGAAGTGCGGCTACGGATGCGGGAAGAGGAGCGGGAGCGTACCAAGGTGGCGGCGCGCCAGGAGGTCGGAGAGCTCTCCGAGCGAGAACTCTTCATCATCGGGGTCGCCCTCTACTGGGCCGAGGGGTCGAAGGACAAGCCCTACTCGCGGCGCGAGACCGTCACCTTCGTGAACAGTGACCCGACCATGATCGAACTCTACCTCCGGTGGCTCGGCCTGCTCGGAGTGGAACGGTCCCGGTTGCGCTTCCATGTCATGATCCACGAGAGTGCTGATGTTCCGGCGGCCGAGCGATTCTGGCGCGAACTGGTAGGCGCGGATCCCGCCGCCTTCTACAAGACGAACCTCAAAAAGCACAACCCCCGAACGGTTCGCAAGAATACGGGCGACGGCTACCGCGGGTGCCTGGCGGTCAAAGTCCTGCAAGGGGCCGACCTGTACCGTCGCATCGAGGGGGCTTGGTACGGCATAGTAGATGCCGCACGTGCATCCGAGCGGAAAAACCGGGCATAGTGCGCATACCTTCCCGGGTCGTCTAATGGTAGGACAAAGAGTTTTGGTCTCTTGAATGAGGGTTCGATTCCTTCCCCGGGAGCGACAGGCGTGAGCGGGTCCTGGCCACATGCGGCCAGGGCCCGCTCTCACGTGTCGCCCCGGAAACCCCCCGGTATCCTGCGGAAGTCAGCACCCGTCACAGCCGAAGGGCACCACCGTGAGCGCCAACCGCCCGGCCGCCGTCGTCGTTCTCGCAGCGGGTGAGGGCACCCGTATGAGGTCCGCCACCCCCAAGGTCCTGCACACGCTCTGCGGGCGCTCCCTGGTGGGGCACGTGCTCGCGGCCTCCCGCGAGCTGGAGCCGGAGCACCTGGTGGTCGTCGTGGGCCACGCCCGCGAGAAGGTGACGGCGCACCTGGCCGAGACCGACGCCGCCGTGCGCACCGCCGTGCAGGAGGAGCAGAACGGCACCGGTCACGCGGTCCGCATCGCGCTGGGCGAGCTCGGCGCGGTGGACGGCACGGTGGTCGTGGTGTGCGGCGACACCCCGCTGCTGCGCGGCGAGACGCTCCGCGTGCTCGCGCAGACCCACGCCGCCGACGGGAACGCGGTGACGGTGCTGACGGCCGAGGTCCCGGACGCCACCGGTTACGGCCGCATCGTCCGTGACGACCGGGGCGCGGTGACCGCGATCGTGGAGCACAAGGACGCCTCCGAGGCGCAGCGTGCGATCCGTGAGATCAATTCCGGGGTGTTCGCGTTCGACGGCCGTCTGCTGGCGGAGGCGCTGGGCCGGCTGCGCACGGACAACAGTCAGGGGGAGGAGTACCTGACGGACGTGCTCGGGATCCTTCGTGCGGATGGTCACCGGGTGGGTGCCAGTGTGGCGGCGGACCACCGGGAGATCGCCGGGATCAACAACCGGGTGCAGCTCGCGGAGGCCCGTCGGAGCCTGAATGAGCGGCTGCTGGAGCGGGCGATGCTGTCCGGTGTGACGGTGGTGGATCCGGCATCGACGTATCTGGACGTGACGGTGACGTTCGGTCAGGACGCGTTGGTGCATCCGAACACGCAGCTGACGGGTTCGACGCACGTCGGTGAGGGTGCCGAGGTGGGTCCGAACAGCCGGCTGCACGACACGGAGGTGGGTCCGGGGGCGCGGCTGGACAACACGGTGGCGGACGGGGCGGTCGTGGGTCCGGAGGCGTCGGTGGGGCCGTTCGCGTATTTGCGGCCGGGGACGCGGCTGGGGCTGCGTTCGAAGATCGGCACGTACGTCGAGACGAAGAAGGCGGAGATCGGTGAGGGCACGAAGGTGCCGCATCTGACCTATGTGGGCGACGCCACGATCGGTGATCACACGAACATCGGCGCGGCGAGTGTGTTCGTGAACTACGACGGTCAGGAGAAGCACCACACAACGATCGGGTCGCACTGTCGTACCGGTGCGGACAACATGTTTGTGGCTCCTGTCACTGTGGGGGACGGCGCGTACACCGCGGCGGGGTCGGTGGTGACCCAGCCGGTGCCGCCGGGTGCTCTGGCCGTGGCCCGCTCCCAGCAGCGGAATATCGGGGGTTGGGTGGCTCGGAAGCGTCCGGGGAGTGCCGCGGCGAAGGCTGCCGAGGAGGCGTCCCGGCAGGTGGACGGCGAAGGCTGATCGTGTTCAGGCCCGTCTGATCGGGCGTACCGTGATAAGTGCAGAAACCGCACCACCCCCCAGCCGGGCGGGCAGGCGCCGTCCGGCGATCTCCCCTGCTCCGCCCGCTGCGAGACCACACCTCTGAGGAGACAGTGCTGTGACCGGGATCAAGACGACCGGCCAGAAGAAGATGATGTTCTTCTCCGGCCGCGCCCACCCCGAGCTTGCCGAGGAGGTGGCGCACCAGCTGGGCGTCGAGGTCGTGCCGACCAAGGCGTTCGACTTCGCGAACGGTGAGATCTACGTTCGGTACCAGGAGTCGGCGCGTGGCGCGGACTGCTTCCTGATGCAGAGCCACACGGCCCCGATCAACAAGTGGGTCATGGAGCAGCTGATCATGATCGACGCGCTGAAGCGCGCGTCGGCGCGGTCGATCACGGTGATCGTGCCGTTCTATGGTTATGCGCGTCAGGACAAGAAGCACCGTGGTCGTGAGCCGATCTCGGCCCGTCTGATCGCGGACCTGATGAAGACGGCGGGTGCGGACCGGATCCTCACGGTGGATCTGCACACGGACCAGATCCAGGGTTTCTTCGACGGTCCGGTGGATCACCTGTTCGCGCTGCCGCTGCTGGCGGACTACGTGGGTGCGAAGGTGGACCGGGACAAGCTGACGGTGGTCTCGCCGGACGCGGGCCGGGTGCGGGTGGCGGACCGTTGGTGCGACCGTCTGGGTGCGCCGCTGGCGATCGTGCACAAGCGGCGTGACAAGGACGTGGCGAACCAGGTGACGGTCCACGAGGTCGTGGGTGAGGTCAAGGGCCGGGTGTGCGTGCTGGTCGACGACATGATCGACACGGCGGGCACGATCTGTGCGGCGGCGGACGCGCTGTTCGCGCACGGTGCGGCGGACGTGATCGTGACGGCGACGCACGGTGTGCTGTCGGGTCCGGCGGCGGACCGGCTGAAGAACTCGCGGGTGAGCGAGTTCGTGCTGACCAACACGCTGCCGACGCCGGGTGAGCTGGAGCTGGACAAGATCACGGTGCTGTCGATCGCTCCGACGATCGCCTCGGCGGTGCGTGAGGTGTTCCAGGACGGTTCGGTGACCAGCCTCTTCGACGAGCAGTGACCGGTCTGCGCTAGATCGTTTTTGTGCGGCCTCCCTCGCCGAGTAGACTCGTGGAGTTGCTCGGCGAGGGAGGCCGTACCTGTGTGTGCGGCGGTCCGTTATCGACGCGCTCTTCGTAGCAGGCCGTTGTTTGGCCGGGTGACCGATCCCGACCGTTTCACGTATCACTACGAGGAGTGTGCGTCATGTCCGAGGTGAAGCTTTCCGCCGAGACCCGTACCGAGTTCGGCAAGGGTGCGGCCCGTCGCATCCGTCGCGAGAACAAGGTGCCGGTCGTTCTGTACGGTCACGGCACGGACCCGAAGCACCTGACCCTGCCGGGTCACGACCTGCTTCTGGCGCTGCGTACGCCGAACGTCCTGATCTCCCTGTCGGTCGACGGCAAGGCGACCGAGCTGGCGATCCCGAAGGCCGTGCAGCGTGACCCGCTGAAGGGTTTCCTGGAGCACGTCGACCTGCTGCTGGTCAAGCGTGGCGAGAAGGTCTCCGTCGAGGTTCCGGTCGTGACCGAGGGCGAGCTGGCCCCGGGTGCGGGTCTGGTCGAGCTGGTGCAGGCCGCGCTGTCGGTCGAGGCCGAGGCCACCCACATCCCCGAGTCCGTGACCGTCTCGGTCGAGGGCCTGGAGTCGGGTGCCAGCGTTCTGGCGAAGGACGTGGAGCTGCCCAAGGGCGTCTCGCTCGCCGGTGACGAGGAGGCCGTCGTGCTGTCCGTCGTCGCGCCGCAGGTCGAGGAGTCCGCGGAGGGGGCCGGCGAGGCCGCCGCTCCCGAGGGCGACGTCGTCGACGAGGGCTGAGTCCTCGCGTAGTCGTGTCACCGGCCGTCGTTCCCTGCGGGGAGCGGCGGCCGGTGGTGTTTGCTGTTCGGTGAGGCGTTTCCAGGGAGAGTGACGTGGTGTCCACAGACGCGAGTGCCCCGTGGCTGGTGGTGGGTCTCGGCAATCCGGGGCCGGAGTACGCGATGAACCGGCACAACGTCGGCTTCATGGTGGCGGATCTGCTGGCGGAGCGGATGGGTGGCCGGTTCAAGCGTGCGGGGAAGGCGCAGGCCCAGGTGGTGGAGGGCCGGGTGGGTCCTCCGGGGCCGTTGTCGCGGCGGGTGGTGCTGGTGAAGCCGATGTCGTTCATGAACCTGTCCGGTGGTCCGGTGAACGCGCTGCGGGACTTCTACAAGGTGCCGGTGGCGCAGGTGGTGGCGGTCCACGACGAGCTGGACATCGATCACGGGACGCTGCGGCTGAAGCTGGGGGGTGGTGACAACGGGCACAACGGGCTGAAGTCGATCACCAGGGCGATGGGGCCGGAGTACCACCGGGTGCGGTTCGGGATCGGGCGTCCGCCGGGCCGGATGCAGGTGGCGGACTTCGTGCTGAAGGACTTCTCGTCCGTGGAGCGCAAGGAGCTGGACTTCTTCGTGGACCGGGCCGCCGACGCGGTGGAGTGCCTGGTGCGGGAGGGGCTGGAGCGGGCGCAGGGCGCCTACAACTCCTGACGCGGTCGCGCGGGGCGTCCTTGGTGCGGCCGGCGGGGCACGTGGCGGCGCGCGGGGCGGCGTGGGGGAGGGGGCGGGGGTGTGGTGTGGGCCCGTGCGCCCCGGGGGCTCCGGGTCCGCGCCCTCAGTTCCGTGAATCCGCTTCCGGCTTCCGTCGTCGCCCGTACTCTGATGAGCAGCACCGGTGGGGGCCGGTGCGTTCAGGGGGCGAGACAGTCGGGTACGGCGCCCGGATCCGGTGGTCGGGGGCGCGCGCGTGCGGCGGGTTCGGCGGCGGCCGGGCCGTGGTCGCCGGGTGCGGCTCCGTGTGCCGGGGCCCGGCGGCCTGGGTTTGGGCCGGGCGTCGTGTCCGTTTCGCCGTGGGCGCCGGCGCCGGGGTTGGTCCGTGGCGTCGGCGCCGAGGCGCGCGCCCCGCGTATTCGGGCCCGGGGACCTGGGCAGGCAGACGGGACGGGGTGGGTCGTATGGTCCGCGTTCGGGTGCTGGTCGTCGACGACCACCGCATTTTCGCCGAGTCGCTGGCCGCCGCCCTGGCGGCGGAGCCGGACGTGGAGGTGTCCGCGGCCGGCAGCGCGGTGGCGGCGTTGCGGGCTCTGGAGCGTGCGGCGGCGGACGGGCGGCGTTTCGACGTGTTGCTGGTCGACGCGGATCTGGGGGTGGTGGGTCCGGTGCCGGTGTCGGCGGGGGGTTCGCGTCCGGCGTTGCCCGCGCAGGTGTCGGCGGGGCCGGTGGAGGGTCCGGGTGCGGTGCCGGGGGACGGCATCGCGCTGGTGGCCGGTGTGCGGTCCGCGCATCCGGGTGTGCGGGTGGTGGTGCTGGCGGAGAAGGACGATGCGCGGCGGGCGGCGCAGGCGTTGCAGGCGGGTGCGTCGGGCTGGGTGGCCAAGGACTGTTCGTTGTCGCGGTTGCTGACCGTGGTGCGGGGTGTGCTGCGTGACGAGACGCATCTGCCGCCGGCGTTGTTGACGGGTGTGCTGCGGGAGATGACCGCGGCGCGGCGTCACCGGACGGAGAGTGAGCGGCTGGTGGAGTCGTTGACGCCGCGGGAGCGTGAGGTGTTGCGCTGCATGGTGGCGGGGCTGGGGCGCAAGGCGGTGGCGGAGCGGTTGTTCCTGTCGCCGCACACGGTGCGGACGCACATGCAGAACGTGCTGGGCAAGCTGGGGGTGCATTCGACGCTGGCGGCGGTGGCGCTGGCGCGGCGGGCCGGGGTGGGGCCGGTGGACCTAGCCGGGGATGTTGTCGAACGGGGCGGTCAGCCGGCGTAGCAGGGTGGCGAGTTCGCCGCGTTCCGTGCGGGAGAGTTCGGAGAGCAGGGCGCGTTCCTGGTCGAGGAGGCCGGCGAGGGCCTGGTCGGCGCGGCTCTTGCCCTCCTCGGTGAGGCGGACGAGGACGCCGCGGCGGTCGCTGGGGTCGGGGAGGCGTTCGACGAGGCTCTTCTTGGCGAGGCGGTCGATGCGGTTGGTCATGGTGCCGGAGGTGACCAGGGTCTGGGTGAGGAGCTGGCCGGGGGAGAGCTGGTAGGGGGATCCGGCGCGGCGGAGGGCGGTGAGCACGTCGAACTCCCAGGGTTCGAGGTGGTGCTCGGAGAAGGCGAGGCGGCGTGCGCGGTCGAGGTGGCGGGCGAGCCGGCTGACCCGGCTGAGCACTTCGAGCGGTTCCACGTCGAGGTCCGGGCGCTCCCGGCGCCATGCTGCGACCAGCCGATCGACCTCGTCCTCCATACGATCAGTGTAGTGGTTGTGTCGATGTGAAGTCTCTTGACGTCGAGAGATTTCCGCTGGTCCACTGGGGTCATGGGGATGGACTGGGACGCCGGACGGTACCTGCGTCACGCGGACGACCGTGCCCGGCCGTTCGCCGATCTGCTGGCCCGTGTTCCCGCGCTGCCGGCGCGGGCGCCGCGGATCGCGGACCTGGGCTGCGGGCCGGGGAACGCGACGGCCGGGCTGTTGGTGCGGCGGTGGCCGGCGGCCCGGATCACCGGCTTCGACAACTCGCCCGGGATGCTGGAGCGGGCGGCGGCGCTGGCCGGCCCGACGGAGGGCGGCGGCAGCCTGTCCTTCGCGCACGCGGACCTGACCGGGTGGACGCCGGACGGGGCGTACGACCTGATCGTCTCCAACGCGGCGCTGCACTGGGTGCGGGGGCACGCCCAGGCGCTGCCGGGGTGGGCGGACGCGTTGCCGGCGGGCGGGGTGCTGGCGTTCCAGGTGCCGTACAACCTGGACGCGCCGGTGCACGCGCTGATGCGGGAGACGGCGGCCGGTCCCCGGTGGGCGGGGCGGTTGCGGGGGGTGCTGCGGGGGGCGGACTCGGTGTGCGCGCCGCAGGCGTACCTGGAGCTGTTCGCGCGGCGCGGGTTCGCGGTGGACGTCTGGGAGACGACGTACCTGCACGTGCTGTCCGGTGAGGACGCGGTGCTGGACTGGGTGTCGGGCACGGGGCTCCGGCCGGTGCTGGCCGCCCTGGCCCCGGATCCCGGGGCGCGGGACGCGTTCGTCGCCGAGTACGGGGCGCGGCTGCGGGAGGCGTACCCGCGCGCGCCGTACGGCACGGTGCTGCCGTTCCGGCGCCTGTTCTGCGTGGCGGTCGCCCCGGCGCGCGGGCGGTGACGGCGGGGCGGGCGGTGACGGCGGGCGGGCGGTGACGGCGGGCGGGCGGTGGCGGGGCGTGCCGGCCCGCGCCGCGGGGGGGCCGGCGGGCCCGGACGGGGACCCACGCGCACGGCGCCCCCGCCCGGCCGGGACCGGGCGGGGGCGCCGTGCGCCGGAGCGGGGAGCGTCAGCCGGTGTTGCGGAGGCCGGCGGCGACGCCGTTGACGGTGAGGAGGAGCGCCCGCGACAGCAGCGGGTCGACCTCCTCGCCCGACGCCGCCGCGTCACGCTGCCGCTTGAGCAGCGTGACCTGGAGGTAGGAGATCGGGTCGAGGTAGGCGTCGCGGATCGCGAAGGTCTGCTTCAGCACGGGGTTGGCGTCGAGCAGCTCCGCCTCCCCGGTGACCCGCAGCACCTCCGCCACCGTGAGCTCGTGCTCGGCGCGGATCGTGTCGAAGACGTGCTTCAGCTCCTGCGGCACCAGCGTGTCGACGTAGAGCGAGGCGATCCGCAGGTCCGTCTTGGCCAGCGTCATCTCCACGTTGGAGATGAAGTTCCGGAAGAAGTGCCACTCCTGGTGCATCTCCTCCAGGACCGTGTCCAGCCCGGCCTCGCGCAGCGCCTTCAGGCCGGAGCCCACGCCGAACCAGCCGGGGACGATCTGCCGGGACTGGGTCCAGCCGAACACCCACGGGATCGCCCGCAGCGAGTCCAGGCCGCCGCCCGCGTCCGGCCGGCGCGAGGGCCGGGAACCCAGGTGCAGGTCGGCCAGCTGGTCCACCGGCGTGGAGGCGAAGAAGTAGGCCGGCAGGTCCGGGTCCTCGACCAGCCTGCGGTACGCGACGTGCGCGGCGTCGGAGACGACCTCCATCGCCGCGTCCCACCGCGCCAGCGCCTCGACCGACTGCCGCGGCGAGGTGTGCAGCGCGGACGCCTGCAGCGTCGCCGCCACCGTCAGCTCGAGGTTCTCCCGCGCCAGCGACGGCACCAGGTACTTGTCGGAGATGACCTCGCCCTGCTCGGTCACCTTGATCTCGCCCTCCAGCGTGCCCCACGGCTGCGCCAGGATCGCGTCGTGCGACGGGCCGCCGCCGCGCCCGACCGTGCCGCCGCGGCCGTGGAAGAGCCGCAGCCGCACCCCGTGCCGGTGCGCCACGTCGCGCAGCCGCCGCTGGGCGCGGTGGATCTCCCACTGGCTGGTGGTGATGCCGCCGAACTTGGAGGAGTCCGAGTAGCCGAGCATGACCTCCTGGACGTCGCCCCGCAGCGCCACCAGGCGCCGGTAGGACGGGTCGGAGAGCATGTCGTCGAGGATGGTGTCCGCGGCCTTGAGCTCGTCGGTGGTCTCCAGCAGCGGCACGATGCCGATCTTCGCCCACCCGGCGTGCAGGTCCAGCAGCCCGGCCTCGCGGGCCAGCACCGTCGCCGCGAAGACGTCGTCCGCGCCCTGGCACATGGAGATGATGTACGACTCGATGACCTCGGGCCCGAACACGTCCAGCGCGCGCTTGACCGTGTCGAAGGTGCCCAGCGTCTTGGCGCCCGCCTTGTCCAGCGGGGCCGGGCTCGGCGCCAGCGGGCGGCGCGAGCGCAGCTCCTTGGCGAGCAGCCTCGACCGGTAGTCCCGCGGCATGTCCGCGTACCGCCAGGACTCCTCGCCGAGGCGGTCGAAGAGCTGGCCCAGCGCGTGGTGGTGGGCGTCGGCGTGCTCCCGCACGTCCATGGTGGCCAGCTGCAGGCCGAACGCCGACAGGGTGCGGATCGTGCGGTCCATCCGGCCGTCCGCGAACAGCCCGGCCCGGTGCTCGCGCAGCGAGGTCTGGATCAGCACCAGGTCGTCCAGCAGCTGCGCGGTGCCCAGGTAGTCGCGGCCCGGCTCGTGCGCCGTGCCCTTGGCCAGCCGCTCCTTGGTGTTGAGCAGCTTCTGCCGGATGCAGGTCGCCTTCAGCCGGTACGGCTCCTCGGCGTTCAGCCGCTTGTAGCGCGGGCTGATCTCGTGCAGCAGCTCCAGGTCCCGCTTCAGCGACTCCAGCAGCTCGTCGGTGGCGCCGGTGTAGCGGATGGAGTTGGACAGGAAGCCGCGCAGCTCGTCGATGAGCTCCAGCGCGTCGTTGATGCCGTGCTCGTGCTGCAGGATCAGCACGTCCCAGGTCACCTGCGGGGTGACGTTCGGGTTGCCGTCCCGGTCACCGCCGATCCAGGTGCCGAACGTCAGCGGCCGCGTCTCGTCGGGGAGCTCGACGCCGATGCGCTCCAGCTCGGCGGTCAGGTCCTCCAGCACGTCGCCGACCGGGCCGGCGTGCAGCTCGTCCAGGTAGTAGATCGCGTTGCGCGCCTCGTCGGCCGGCTCCGGGCGCACCACCCGCAGCTCGTCCGTCTGCCACACCAGGTCGATGTTCTCGGCCAGCCGGGTGTCGTGACGGCGCCGGTCCGCCTCGATCACCGGCGTCTCCAGCAGGTGCGCGATCCGCCGCAGCTTGTTCAGCACCGAACGGCGGGCGGCCTCGGTCGGGTGCGCCGTGAACACCGGACGGATGTTGAGGTTGCGCACCGTCTCCCGCAGGTGGGCCGGGTCCGCGTCCTTCAGGCGGTCCGCCGTACGGGCCAGCTGGCTGCCCTCCGCCTCCCGGCGCGCCCTCAGTTCGCGCCCCCGGTGCACCTGCTCGGTCACGTTCGCGAGGTGGAAGTAGGTGGAGAACGCGCGTACCAGCTTGGCGGCCGTCTCCAGTTCGGTGCCCCGAAGCAGCTCGGCCGCGGCCTCGCCGTCCTCCCGGGTCAGTCTGCGGACCTTCTCCACGAGCTCCAGCAGCTCAGGACCTTCCTGGCGGACCAGGGTCTGCCCCAGGAGGTCACCCAGGCGGCGGATGTCGCTCCGCAGTTCGCTGCTCGTGGTGGTGGTCCGGTCGTCGACACTGCTCACAGGTGCGGCTCCTTGCAACGGTGAAGCTCTGTCTGGCAGGGCATCCGGGCGCACCACCCGTGCGGCCGTTCACGGCTTTCGGGGTCGGTTCGTCCGGGAAGAGACTGATTGAGGAGCGGACCGCGCTGTCCGACCGGTCTAAGGATAGGCAAGCACGGGCACACGCGGGCGAGCGGCTCTTGCCGTGAGACAGGCCGCTGAGATACTTACGATGCCGTAGGTTACGGAACCGTAGGGAACGAGACGCTGCGGGATCTCCGTCACCTGAACGCTACCCAGCAGTAGCTCCCAGCAGTTCTCCACCTCTCGAGGGATGCCCATGACGACCAGCTCCGAAGTGATCGACGAAGACTCGCGGCACACCGCCGCACCGCCACAGGAACTGCCCAAGGCCACCCTGGGTGGCGAGCAGAAGCGCTCGATCGAACAGATCACCCTGCTCCTCTTCATCGTCGTCCCGTTCATCGCCCTGCTGGCGGCCGTGCCGCTGGCCTGGGGCTGGGGGGTGAGCTGGCTCGACCTGGGCCTGATGGTCTTCTTCTACTACTGGGGCTGTCACGGTGTGACGATCGGGTACCACCGGCACTTCACCCACGGCTCCTTCAAGGCCAAGCGCCCGCTCAAGATCATGCTCGCCGTCATGGGCTCCATGGCCGTCGAGGGCCCGCTGGTCCGCTGGGTGGCCGACCACCGCCGCCACCACAAGTTCTCCGACGCCGAAGGCGACCCCCACTCGCCCTGGCGCTACGGCGAGACCGTCCCCGCCCTCGTCAAGGGCCTCTGGTGGGCCCACATCGGCTGGATGTTCGACGAGGAGCGCACCCCGCAGGAGAAGTACGCGCCCGACCTCATCAAGGACCCGGCCCTGCGCGCCATCTCCCGCCAGTTCATCCTCTGGACCGCGCTCTCGCTGGCGCTCCCCCCGGTCATCGGCGGCCTGGTCACCTGGTCCTGGTGGGGCGCCTTCACCGCGTTCTTCTGGGGTTCACTCGTCCGGGTGGCCCTGCTGCACCACGTGACGTGGTCCATCAACTCCATCTGCCACGCGACCGGCAAGCGCCCCTTCAAGTCCCGGGACCGCTCCGGCAACGTCTGGTGGCTGGCCGTCCTCTCCTGCGGCGAGTCCTGGCACAACCTGCACCACGCCGACCCGACGTCCGCGCGCCACGGCGTGTTCAAGGGACAGCTCGACTCCTCCGCCCGTTTCATCCGCTGGTTCGAGCAGCTGGGCTGGGCCTACGACGTCCGCTGGCCCTCGAAGGAGCGCATCGCCTCGCGACGTGATCCGGACGCAGGCCGGTCCCGCCGGGCCCGCGCCACGGCCGACGCGGCATGATTGACATGTGGTGACCGACTCCAGCAGCTCCAGCGCCTCCGAACGGCCCCGCGACGACACGCGGGCCGAGAAACCGCCCAGGCGCGCGCGCCGCACCCGGATGACGGGCGCGGAACGCCGCCAGCAGCTGCTGGAGATCGGACGGACCCTCTTCGCCGCCAAGGGCTTCGAGGGGACCTCCGTGGAGGAGATCGCGGCGAAGGCCGGGGTCTCCAAGCCGGTGGTCTACGAGCACTTCGGCGGCAAGGAGGGCCTCTACGCGGTGGTCGTCGACCGCGAGATGCGGCGGCTGCTCGACATGGTCACCGGCTCCCTGACGGCCGGTCACCCCCGGGAGCTGTGCGAGCAGGCCGCCTTCGCCCTCCTCGACTACATCGAGGAGTACACGGACGGCTTCCGCATCCTGGTGCGGGACTCCCCCATCCCGCAGTCCACCGGGACCTTCGCCTCACTGATCTCCGACATCGCCACGCAGGTCGAGGACATCCTCGGACGCGAGTTCAAGAGCCGGGCGGGCCGGGCGTGCGGGCCGGGCGTGCGGGCCGCCGGGGGGTGGCTCGCGTGCTTCGGAGGAGGGCGCGGGGGCGGGAGCTCGCGAGGGCGCGCGCCGCGGCCGGAGTGCGCGGGCGCAGCAGGGGAAGGAAGCGCGGGCCCGTGGGGTCGTGGGGCGCGTGGCCGGCGGGTCAGCGGATGCGGTGGGCGCCCTGGGAGGGGGTGGCGGGGAAGACGCGCGGCGGCTGGTGGCCGGCCTTGGTGAAGGCGGTCTGGATCGCGGTGGTGACCGCGTCCGCCGCGTCGTCGTCGACGAGGACGATGGCGGAGCCGCCGAAGCCGCCGCCGGTCATGCGTGCTCCGAGGGCGCCGGCCGACAGGGCCGCGTCGACCACCGTGTCGAGTTCGGGTGCCGAGACCCTGAAGTCGTCGCGCAGCGAGGCGTGTCCCTCGGTGAGGACGGGGCCGATGCCCCGGGTGTCCCCGGCGGAGAGGAGTTCCACGACGCGCTGGACCCGGTGGTCCTCGGTGACGACGTGGCGGACCAGGCGCCGGATCCCCTCGTCGTCGATGCGTGCGAGTGCTTCGTCGAGGTCGGCGTGGGGGATGTCGCGCAGTGCCGGTACGCCGAGGAGTTCGGCGCCGCGTTCGCAGCCGGCGCGGCGTTTGCCGTACTCGCCGTCGCTGTGGGAGTGCTTGACCTGGGTGTCGACGACGAGGAGCCGCATGCCTTCGGCGGCGAGGTCGAAGGGGATCTGCCGCCGGGTGCCGTCGCGGGTGTCGAGGAAGAGGGCGTGTCCGGCCTCGCAGCAGGCGGAGGCGGTCTGGTCCATGATGCCGGTGGGTGCGCCGACGTACTCGTTCTCGGCGCGCTGGCAGAGGCGGGCGAGGAGTGCCCGGTCGAGGCCGAGGCCGAAGAGGTCGTCGAGGGCGAGGGCGATGACGACCTCGAGTGCGGCGGAGGAGGAGAGTCCGGCTCCGCTGGGGACGGTGGAGGCGAGGTGGACGTCGGCTCCGGTGACGCGGTGTCCGGCGTCGTCCAGGGCCCAGACGACGCCCGCGGGGTAGGCGGTCCATCGTTTGTCGGAGCCGGGGAGGAGTTCGTCGACCTGGCGTTCGACCACGCCGCCGGGGACGTCGGCGGAGGAGAGGCGCAGGACGCCGTCCTCGCGTGGTGAGACCGCGGCGACGGCGGCGTGGGGCAGGGCGAACGGCATCACGAAGCCGTCGTTGTAGTCGGTGTGCTCGCCGATGAGGTTGACGCGGCCGGGTGCTGCCCAGACGCCGGCCGGTGGGGCGCCGTACAGCTCGGTGAACCGGCGGGCGACGGCCTCGGCGGCGGCCTCGGGGGCCTCGACGGCCTCGGTCATGTGCGGTGGCCCTTCCGTGCGGCGGGGTGCGACGTGGGACGGGGTGGTACGCGGGTCGGGGTGGTACGCGGGTCGGGGTGGGGCGGGGGTCGGCGGCGGGCGCGGGGCGTTCAGGCGCGGCGGCGCGCGAAGTCCCAGGCGTCGGTGACGATGGTGGTGAGGTCGGCGCGGCGGGGGCGCCAGCCGAGCCGGTCGCGGGCGGTGGCGGCGGAGGCGACCAGGACGGCGGGGTCGCCGCCGCGGCGTTCGGCGACCCGGGCGGGGACGGGGTGGCCGGTGACCTGGCGGACGGTGTCGATGACCTGGCGGACGGAGAATCCGCTGCCGTTGCCGAGGTTGCAGATGAGGTGTTCGCCGGGGGTGGCGGCGTCCAGGGCGAGCAGGTGGGCGTCGGCGAGGTCGGCGACGTGGATGTAGTCGCGGACGCAGGTGCCGTCGGGGGTGGGGTAGTCGTCGCCGTAGACGGAGATGTGGTCGCGGCGGCCGAGGGCGACCTGGAGGATCAGCGGGATGAGGTGCGACTCGGGGTCGTGGCGTTCGCCGTGGTCGCCGTAGGCGCCGGCCACGTTGAAGTAGCGGAGGCTGACGGCGGCGAGGCCGTGGGCGTTCGCCTCGCTGGTGATCATGTGGTCGACGGCGAGTTTGGTGGCGCCGTAGGGGTTGGTGGGGGCGGTGGGGGCGGTCTCGGGGATGGGGACCGTCTCCGGTTCGCCGTAGGTGGCGGCGGTGGAGGAGAAGACCATCTTGCGGACGCCCGCCTCGCGCATGGCGGTGAGCAGGGCGAGTGAGCCGCCGACGTTGTTCTCCCAGTACTTCTCGGGCCTGACGACGGATTCGCCGACCTGGGAGGAGGCGGCGAAGTGGAGGACGGCGTCGAAGGAGGCGTCGAGGTGGCGGCCGGTCTCGCGCAGGTCGGCCTGGACGAAGTCGGCGCCCTCGGGGACGCCTTCGCGGAAGCCGGTGGACAGGTCGTCGAGGACGACGACCTGGTGTCCGGCCTCCAGCAGGTGCTGGGCGACGACGCTGCCGATGTAGCCGGCGCCGCCGGTGACCAGGTACTTGGCGCTCATGCGCTCGCCACCTCCCGGAGTCGTCGTGCCGCCGCCTCCGGGGGCACGTCGTTGATGAAGACTCCCATCCCGGACTCCGAGCCGGCGAGGAACTTGAGCTTTCCGGAGGTCCTGCGGATGGTGAAGAGCTCGAGGTGGAGGGCGAAGTCGTCGCGCGTCACCCCTTCGTACGCGTCCAATCCGCTGAACGGTGCCTGGTGCCAGGCGGCGATGTACGGGGTGGGCGGCTCGTCGGGGCCGAAGACGCGGTCGAAGCGGCGCAGCAGTTCGAGGTGGAGCCGGGGGAGTTCGGCGCGCTGGTCCTCGTCGAGGGCGGTGAGGTCGGGGACGCGGCGGCGGGGGTAGAGGTGGACCTCGTAGGGCCAGTGGGCGGCGTAGGGGACGAAGGCGACCCAGTGTTCACCCTGGAGGACCAGTCGTTCGCCGGTGGACTCGCGTTCGACGATCTCGTCGAAGAGATTGGCTTCGGGTGCCTCGGCGCGCCGTGCCGCCAGGGACTGGAACATCCGTGCGGTACGGGGGGTGACGAAGGGGTAGGCGTAGATCTGCCCGTGGGGGTGGCCGAGGGTCACGCCGATTTCCCGGCCCCGGTTCTCGAAGGGGAAGACCTGGACGACGGAGGAGAGTTGCGAGAGTTCCGCGGTCCGGTCGGTCCAGGCGTCCAGGACGAGTCCGGCCTGTTCCTCGGTGAGCGAGGAGAACGAGGCGTCGTGGTCCTCGGTGAAGCAGACGACCTCGCAGCGGCCGGAGTCGCCGGCGAGCGAGGGGAAGCGGTTCTCGAAGACCACCACGTCGTAGGTGCTGTCGGGGATCTCGCTGAGCCGGTCGCCGCGGGTGGGGCAGAGCGGGCACTGGTCGGCCGGCGGGTGGTAGGTGCGGCCCTGCCGGTGGGAGGCGACGGCGATGTCGTCGCCCTGGAGGACATCGTGGCGCACCTCGGAGCTGGTGACGGTCGCGTCCAGGGGACGCCTGTCGACCGCGTCGCGCGGGACGTCGTCGTGCAGGTCGTAGTAGATGAGCTCGCGCCCGTCGGCAAGCCGGGTCGAAGTCTTCCTCACCGTGGATCGCCTTCCCGCCGCACCGCGCGGCTCCCTCGGATGTCCCGCCCGGATGCGCGATGCCTCGAACAGAAGTCAACATAACAGACCACATGCAAACGCTACCCGACCACTGATGTCACAATCAGAGGACGAGAATCACCAAGAGTGTTCAATCTCCGACAGCTCAGGTAAGACATTCCGCCGTGATCCCTGTAACGCGCGACGAAGCGAGTTCCTATGCCCCCCACACATCTGGCAGCTGAGCTGCGACTCCCCGCCAACTGGCTCGACTACGGGCTGCTGGCCATCTACTTCCTCTTCGTGCTGGGCGTCGGCTTCCTGGCGCGCAAGTCGGTCAAGACCAGCCTCGACTTCTTCCTCTCGGGCCGGTCGCTGCCCGCGTGGGTGACGGGCCTCGCCTTCATCTCCGCCAACCTCGGCGCCACCGAGGTCCTCGGCATGGCCGCCAACAGCGCCCAGTACGGCGTCTACACCGTGCACTGGTACTGGATCGGCGCCATCCCGGCCATGGTCTTCCTGGGCCTGGTGATGATGCCGTTCTACTACGGCTCCAAGGTCCGGTCGGTGCCCGAGTTCCTGCTGCTGCGCTTCGACAAGTCGGCGCACCTGCTGTCCTCGGTGCTCTTCGCCTTCGCCGCCATCCTGATCGCCGGCGTCAACCTGTACTCGCTGGCGATCGTGGTCGAGGCGCTGCTCGGCTGGCCGGAGTGGGTGGCCATCGTGGTGGCGGGCTTCTTCGTCCTCGCCTACATCACCATCGGCGGTCTCTCCTCGGCGATCTACAACGAGGTGCTGCAGTTCTTCGTGATCCTGGCGGCGCTGATCCCGATCACGGTCCTCGGCCTGAAGCGGGTCGGCGGCTGGGACGGCCTGTCCGACTCGCTCACCGCGCAGAAGGGCGGTGACTTCGTCAGCGCGTGGGGCGGCACCGGCATCGGCAGCGACAACCCGCTCGGCGCCAACTGGCTGACCATCGTCCTGGGCCTGGGCTTCGTGCTCTCCTTCGGCTACTGGACGACCAACTTCGCCGAGGTCCAGCGCGCGCTGTCCGCCAAGAACCTCTCGGCCGCCCAGCGCACCCCGCTGATCGCCGCGTTCCCGAAGATCTTCATCGTCTTCCTGGTGATGATCCCCGGCCTGGTCGCCGCCGTGCTGGTCCCCAAGATCGGCCAGGCCTCCTCCGGCCTGGAGTACAACGACGCGATCCCGTACCTGATGGGCCAGCTGCTGCCCAACGGTGTGCTCGGCATCGCGATCACCGGTCTGGTCGCGGCGTTCATGGCCGGCATGGCGGCCAACGTCTCCTCGTTCAACACGGTCTTCACCACCGACATCTGGGCGAAGTACGTCAAGCGGGGCCGGGAGGACTCCTACTACCTGCAGTTCGGGCGGCTGATCACCGTGCTCGGCGTGCTGGCCTCGATGGGCACGGCGTTCCTCGCGTCGACCTTCTCGAACATCATGTCCTACCTGCAGACGCTGTTCTCCTTCTTCAACGTCCCGATGTTCGTGGTCTTCATCATCGGCATGTTCTGGAAGCGGGCGTCGATGGTCTCCGGCTTCTGGGGTCTGCTCGCCGGCACGGTCGCCGCGATGGTGAACTACTTCGTCGTCTACAAGCAGGGGGTCGTCGACATCCCCTCCGACCAGGGCGCCAACTTCGTCTCGGCGATCGTCGGCTTCGTGGCCGGCGCGGTGGTGATGGTCGCGGTCTCGCTCTTCACGAAGCCGAAGCCGATCGAGGAGCTGCAGGGACTGGTCTACGGCACCAAGTCGCCGGGCATGTCCGAGCCGGCCGCCGAGGGCGACGACGCCTGGTACCGCAAGCCCGCCCTCCTGGGCTGGGGAGCGATCGTCCTGGCCGCCGCCTGCTACATCCCGTTCTCGTTCTAAGAGCGTCAGCGGGAGAATGGAGAGACCATGTCCGAGTTTTCCGAGAAGGACGTCCAGCGGTCGGTCACCGAGCTGGAGACCAAGTCCGCCAGTGCCGCGCGCCTCTTCGACATCCGCCGCATCATCGGCCTGCTGTTCGTCGTGTACGGCGTGATCGTCACGATCGCCGGGATCGCGCCCTCCGACAGCTCGCTCGACAAGGCCGAGGGGGTCAACATCAACCTGTGGACCGGGCTGGCCATGCTGGCGCTGGGCCTGTTCTTCCTGATCTGGCTCAAGCTCCGTCCGGCCGCCCCGCCGCCGCCCCCGGTGGGCATGGACGAACGGCAGCTCGGCGGCCACTGAGGTCCGCCGCCGGCACGTGGGAGGGC
>NZ_LWCC02000005.1:2768320-2772741 GCF_001642695.1 Streptomyces chilikensis | reverse complement strand
GCTTCATCAGCACCCGCTGGACGTGGGTGCGCGCCGTGCTGGGCGCTATCCCCATGCCCTGGGCGATCAGCCGGGTGTCCTCGCCCTCGGCGACCCTCACCAGCACCTCGGCCTCGCGCGGGGTGAGCGCGGACAGCAGCCGCCGCCCCTCGTCGTCGGGCTCCGCCACCGGATGCAGCAGTTCGTGGAAGGCGCCCTGGAGCAGCCCCGGCGCGACCGCCGCCTCACCGGCCCGCGCCTTGACGATGGCCCGCTCGACCCCTTCGATCCGCTCGTCGTGGCGGACGTATCCCGACGCCCCGGCGGCGAACGCCGCCGCGATGCCGCGGGGGCTGGGCACCGGGCCCAGCACCACCACCGCCACCTGCGGCCGCTCCCGCTTGATCCGCTCCACCGGGTCGAACGCCCCCGGCCGGGCCGGCTCCGCGGTGCCCAGCAGGCACACCTCCGGCGCCCTGCCGATCACCAGCTCGGCGGCGCCCGCCGCGGGAGCGGCCGCGGCCAGCACCCGGTGCCCGCGCAGCTTCAGGGCGGAGGCCAGCGCCTCCGCGTGCAGTCGGTGGTCGTCGACCACCATGAGCCGCACTCCCATCGAACCCCCCACCCTCGCCCCGGCCCGAGGCCCCCCGGCACTCGCGGTGTGTATGGACCGGGAAGCTACACGCTTGTTCGACGCCGCGCGCCCCCATCGGCCGACATGTGCCTCGTATCGGGGAATCCGGCGGGGGCGGGGGCGGGCCGGGGGCTCCGACGGCAGGGGCCCGCCCGGCCGCCGGACCGACGGCCGGCTGCCGGACGGGCCCCCTCGGTCAGCCCTTGGGGCCGTAGGCGACCGCCAGCACCTCGTCCGCGCCGGCGCCCTGCCTGACGTACACCTGGCTCATGAACAGCCGGCCGCCGGAGAACAGGTACTCCTGGTACTCCGGCGAGAACTCCAGCTCCAGCTCCTGCGACTTGTCGTCCGCCGGGAGCTCCAGCAGCACCGTCTGCTCGAAGCCGGCGCCGCCGATGCTGACGATCTGGCCGCCCTTGTCGTAGGGGGGACGCTTGTAGGCGATCAGGTTGTCGCCGTCGGCGCGCAGCGGGTACAGCGACGAGTTGTCGCCGGCGTCGGCCTTCTGGCCGGTCGTCCTGCCGGTGGCGAGGTCGATGGCGATGATCTCGTTGCTGCGGCCGCCTTCGCCGCCGGTGTCGTGCTCCTCGGTCGGCAGGAAGAGCCGGTCCCCGGTGACGGCCAGGCCGGTGCAGTGCTCGACGCGGGTGATGCCGTCGCAGTCGGCGGCGTAGGTGTCGCCCGGGGCGGAGATCTTGGCGCGGAGCTTGCCGGTGACGGCGTCGACGGAGAAGAAGTCGGAGATGCCGCTGCCGTCACCGGCGGTGTCGCCGACGTCGGCCGCGACCACCAGCGGGTCGGTGGAGACGACCGAGGCGTACTCGACGCCCTGGGGCATCTTGTACTCGGACACCACGGTGCCCTTCTTGGCGTCGATGGTCTGGATGTGCAGCTGCCGGGCGTCGTAGGAGCCGCACCTGCGGACCGCGACGAGGGCCTTGCCGCCGCCGTAGCCGGCGTCCTGGCACTCGTCGGCGGCCTTGGGCTGCCACAGCGACGTGCCGTCGGCCAGGTCCCAGGCGGCGCCGCCGTGGCTGGAGCCGGCGGCGACCGTGGTGCCGCTGAGGGTGACGTTGTCGAACCGCACGGGCCGGTCGCCGTTCTTGGCGTTCTTGGTCCACAGCTTCTTGCCGGTGGTGAGGTCGATCGCGGTGACCTCGCTGCAGCCGTGGGTGGGCGTCCTGGCGGTCGGCATGTCCGGCTCGTGGACGATGGCGGTCCTGCCGTCCCGCGTGGTGTGGCGGGAGGTCTCGCAGACCGGGCCGGGCAGCGGGAGCGTCCACTTCTTCGCGCCGTCGTCCAGCCCGTAGGCGTTGATCTCGGCGACGCCGCTCTTGACGTAGGCGTCCTCGGTGATCCAGGAGCCCGCGACGGTGATCTGCAGGTCCTTGCCGACCTTGGGCGGATCGAGCTCGAAGAGCAGCTTCGCGGAGGGGTCCGACGGCGCCTTCTCGGTGCCTCCGCCCTTGCCTCCGCCCTTGCCGTCGCCGTCGGTGGAGCCGCCGGCGACCGGGGCCCGGTCGTCCTTGCTGCCGGAGTACCAGACGCCGCCGCCGATGATCAGCGCGATGGCCACCAGGGCGGACACCACGATCGCCACCTGGGCGCGCAGCGCCTTGCGTTCGGCCTCGCTGCGCCGCGGCAGGGGCTGGGCGGCGGGCTGCGGCACGGTGGGGGCCATGTGCTGCGCGGGGTAGCCGTACTGCGGCGCCGCGGGCGGCGCCTGCGGGGACGGCTGCTGCAGGTAGGGGTTGGGCGCCGGCGGGGTCTGCGGATATCCGTACCCCGCCGCGGCCTGGGCGTACGGGGGCGTGCCGGGCTCCGGCGCCCCGGGGGCGGGCGGCGGCGGGGGCTGGGACGGGGACTTGCCGAAGGAGACCTGGGTGGGGTCGTGGGCGCCGCCGTCCCCCTGCGGGGGCCGGCCGGGCTCGGGCGGCTGGGTCATCGGACACCTCGGTACGGATCGGGTGGGGGAAACGGCCGGAACGGGACGCGTCGGCCGGCGGGGGACGTGGTGGGGCCGCCCCGGGGGCAGCCCGGGCGGATCGCCCCGGCCGCCCCGGAACTGCTCGGGGGCTGCTCGGGAACTACTTGGCGAAGGCCATCATCAGTTTCTCCTCCAGGCCGTCGGTGCCGGTCAGCCGGTTGACGGAGAGGAAGAGGCGGCCGCCGGACCAGGCGACGTCACCCCGGAGGAAGCCGTTCTCCAGCGGCGCCCCGGCCGCCGGGTGCCGCAGCAGCTCCTGCGGCTCGTGGCTGCCGGCCGTCGGCACGGCCACCACCTGGCCGCCCTTGTCGTAGGTGGCCCCGACGTAGGCGACGAGCTTGCCGTTCTCCACCGCCACCGGCTGCATCGAGGCGTCGGCGGGGGACTTCACCCGCCACTGCTCCTTGCCGCTGTCCAGGCCGACCGCGATGATCTCGTTGGGGCCGGTGACGGCCTTGGTGGCCAGGTACATGTTCTTGTCGTCGAGGACGAAGTCGCAGGACTCCAGCGCCTTGTTGAGGATGGACATGCCGGAGCAGCGGAAGTCGAGCTCGGTCTTGCCGTCGAGTCCGACGTGGGAGCGGACGTCGCCGCCGGCGTCGAAGACGGAGATGTCGCCCTGCTTCTTGTCGCGGTTGATCCCCTGGACCACCAGCGGGGTCACGCTGTAGACCTTCTCGACCTCCCAGCCCTTGTTCAGGGGCACCGTCCAGCGCACCTTGCCGGTCGCCGGGTCGAGTTCGCGGAGCTCGTCGTGCGCCTTGTCGCTGGCGGCGGCGCAGGAGGCGGCGACGATCAGCCGTTCGGCGTCGCCGGCGAATCCGGACGGGAAGCAGGAGGCGCCGTACCGGTTGATCTCGTACCGCTTCTTGCCGGTCCTCATGTCGTAGCCGACGGCGGACTGGGAGCGGCCGACGACCAGGCTGTCCCCGGCCAGGCTGAGGGAGAGCTCGGAGGTGCCGTCGAAGAGACCGCCCTCGCCCATCTCGATCTCCCAGCCCCGCTCGCCGGTGCGCAGGTCGAGTTCCAGGACGCGGTTGCACTTGGCGCGGTCGCTGGTGCCGCTCTTGTAGGCGACGGCTATCCGGCCGTCGCCGGTGGTCCCCGGGGTCACCGCGCAGATCTCCGCGGGGAAGGTGACCGGCTTCCACGCCTCGGCGCCGTTCGCGGCCTTCCAGCCGAAGACCTGCTTGTACGCGGCCTTCACGGCGACGTCGCCCACCACCCACATGCCGGGGGCCGGGGCACCGCCCTTGGGGCTGTCGGGTGCGCCCTTGTACCAGGCGACGCGGTCCTCGCCGGGGGCCCGCTCGCCGTTGATGTCGATCTCCTCGCCGCCTCCGCCGTTGCCGTCGCCCTGGTCGACGCTGACGGACGGCTCGGGCGACGCCTCCTGGGTGGGCTGCGGGCCGGCCTTCTCCCCGGTGGAGTCGCCGGAGCCGGTCAGGGCCCAGACGCCTCCGCCGATCAGCAGCGCGGCCGCCACCGCGGTGGCGCCGATCGCGAGGGCGGGGCGGGTGCGGAAGGGGTTCCGGGAGCCGGCGGCGGGCGGCTGCTGCGGGGCGCCGGCGTAGGGGGCGTGGGCGCCCTGCGGGTACCCTCCCCCGGCCGGGCCGGGCCGGCCCCAGCCGGGCTGCGGCGCGTAGGGACCTGCCTGTGGCTGTCCCGGCTGCCCGTAGGGGCCGGCGGCGTAGGGGCCGGGCTGCCCGTACGGCCCCGGCTGGGCGGGCTGCCCCGGCTGCGGCGGGCCGTAACCGGACGGCGGCGCGCCGAACCCGGCCGCGGGCGGCTGCTGGGGCGCGCCGAAGGCCCCCGCCGGCG
>NZ_LWCC02000005.1:2760906-2768220 GCF_001642695.1 Streptomyces chilikensis | reverse complement strand
GGGGGCCGGCGCCGTCGGCGCCGCCGCCGGGAAGGCCGCCGTCGCGGGCGCCGCCGTCGGGGGAGCCGCCGCCGGGGGAGCCGCGGTGGGGCAGGGCGGGGCGGTCGCGGTGGCGCCGGTCGGGGAGGGCGTCGGCGCGCCGGTGACCGCGGCGTGGATGCGGCCGAGGAAGCGGAGCAGGACGGTGGTGTCGAACTGGGCGACCACCACGCCCCGCTCGCCCGGCAGCTCCACCACCGTGCCGGCCCGCCCGCAGGGCCACACCCGCACCCCGCCCGCCTCGGCGCCCCGCGCGGGGCTGCACACGCCCCGCTCCAGCAGCGCCCGGTCCACCCGCCACTCGCGCGGCGCGGGCGCGGCCAGGCGGATCGTCACCTCCGACGCCCCGGTCTCGTGCCGCAGTACCGCCGGGACCCGGCCCCGGTCCTCCTGCGACGCGATCAGGACGTGCGCTCGTGTGTACTGCTCGATCGCGGACACGCACACAATGTCCCAGCTTTTCCCGTTTTCCGCTCTCCGGCGCAGGGCTCGTTCTTGCAAGGATGTTGCAACAAGCGGCACCATCGGACGGTGCATGTTCCCGATGGCTTCCTCGACGCCCCCACCTCCCTCGCGACCGGCGTGACGGCCGCCGGCGCCGTCGCCCTGTCGTTGCGCGGCGCCCGTCGCGAACTGTCGGCGTCCCCCGTCACGGGTGCCACGGCCGGCGCCGCCGGGCCGGGCGCCGAGCGCACCGCGCCGCTCGCCGGTCTGGCCGCCGCGTTCATCTTCGCCGTGCAGATGCTGAACTTCCCGGTCGCCGCCGGGACCAGCGGACACCTGCTGGGCGGCGCGCTGGCCGCGATCCTGGTCGGCCCCTTCACCGGGGTCCTCTGCGTCTCCGTGGTGCTGCTGCTCCAGGCGATCATGTTCGCCGACGGCGGCCTGACCGCGCTGGGCACCAACATCACCTGCATGGCGGTCGTCACCGTGGTGGTGGCCCACCTGGTCTTCCGGACGCTGCTGCGGGTGCTGCCCGCCGGCCGGTCCACCGTCACCGCGTCCGCCTTCGTCGCCGCGCTGGTCTCGGTGCCGGCGTCCGCGCTGTTCTTCACCCTGCTCTACGCGGTCGGCGGCACCACCGACGTGCCGATCGGCCGGGTCGCGGCCGCGATGGGCGGCGTGCACGTCCTGATCGGCATCGGCGAGGGCGTCATCACCGCCCTGACCGTGGGCGCGGTGGTCGCCGTCCGCCCCGACCTGGTGCACGGCGCGCGCGGCCTGGCCCGTCCGCTGAAGCTCAAGGTGAACGGCGAGCTGGTCGACGCCCCCGCCCGCCAGGCCGCTCCGGCCGCCGCTCCGCGCTCCTCGCGCGCGGTGTGGCTCACGGGTCTGGCGGCCTCCCTGGTGCTGGCCGGGTTCGTCAGCTTCTACGCCTCCGCCTCCCCCGACGGTCTGGAGAAGGTGGCCGCGGACCACGGCATCGACAAGGCGGCCGAGGAGCACGCGGTCGCCGACGGCCCGCTGGCCGACTACGGGGTCGGCGGCGTGGACGACGAACGGCTGTCGGCCGGCCTGGCCGGCGTGATCGGCGTCGGCGTCACGGCCGCCGTGGGCACCGGCGTCCTCCTGGTGGTGCGCCGCCGCGGGACGACGGCGCGGTCCGCCGCCGACGGGGCCGCCGTCCGCGAGGCCGCCGCCGGCCGCCCGGAGGCCTGACCGCCGTGGGTTCCGGGCACGTGCACCGGCTCCACCTGCCCGGCCACTCGCCGGTGCACCGGCTGCCCGCGCACACCAAGCTGGTCGCCGTCCTCGCGTTCGTGCTGGTCGTGGTCTCCACGCCCCGTGAGGCGGTGTGGGCGTATCCCGGGTACGCGCTGCTGCTGGCGGGAGTGGCCCGGACGGCGCGGGTGCCCGCCGGGTTCGCGCTGCGGCGGATGGCCGTCGAGGTGCCGTTCGTCGCGTTCGCCCTGCTGCTGCCGTTCGTGGCGCAGGGCGCGCGGACCGAGGTGCTGGGCGTGCAGCTCAGCGTCTCCGGGCTCTGGGGCGCGTGGAACATCCTGGCCAAGGGGACGCTGGGCGTCGGCGCCTCCGTCCTGCTGGCCGCCACCACCGAACTGCGCGACCTGCTGCTCGGGCTCCAGCGGCTGCGGATGCCGCCGCTGCTGGTGCAGATCGCCTCGTTCATGCTGCGCTACGGCGACGTCATCGCCGACGAGCTGGCCCGGATGCGGATCGCCCGTGAGTCGCGCGGCTTCCGGGCGCGCGGGCCGCGGGCCTGGGCCGTGCTGGCCAGGACGGCGGGCGCGCTGTTCATCCGCACCTACGAGCGCGGCGAGCGGGTCCACCTCGCCATGGTGAGCCGGGGCTACACCGGCACCATGCCGGTGACGGCCGGGTCCTCCGCGACGCGCGCCCAGTGGTCGGCGGCGCTGGCCCTCCCGGCGGCGGCCCTCGCCGTCTGCCTGCCGGCCTGGACTCTGTGACGATGGACCCCGTGACGACCGACCCCGTGACGACGAACCCCGTGCCGTACTCCCTGGAGGTCTCCGGCCTCGCCTTCGCCTACCCCGACGGCCACCAGGCCCTGTTCGGCGTGGACTTCGCCCTGGAGCGGGGCGAACGCGTCGCCCTGCTCGGGCCCAACGGCGCCGGGAAGACCACCCTGGTCCTGCACCTCAACGGCATCCTCACGGCCGGCACCGGCAGCGTGCGGGTGGCCGGACTGCCCGTGGACCGCGCCCACATGGCGGAGGTCCGGCAGCGGGTCGGCATCGTCTTCCAGGACCCCGACGACCAGCTCTTCATGCCCACCGTGCGCGAGGACGTCGCCTTCGGCCCGGCCAACGCGGGACTGCGCGGGGCCGAACTGGACGCCAGGGTGACGCGGGCGCTGGAGCGGGTGGGCATGGCCGGGCACGCCGACCGCCCGCCCCACCACCTGTCGTTCGGGCAGCGCCGCCGGGTCGCGGTGGCCACGGTGCTGGCGATGGAGCCGGAGATCCTCGTCCTCGACGAGCCGTCCTCCAACCTGGACCCCGCCTCCCGGCGCGAACTCGCCGAGATCCTGACCTCGCTGGACGTCACCGTCCTGATGGTCACCCACGACCTCCCCTACGCGCTGGAGCTGTGCCCGCGCTCGCTGATCCTCTCCGGCGGCACGGTCGTCGCGGACGGCCCGACGCCCGAGCTGCTGGCCGACGGGACGCTGCTGCGGGCGCACCGGCTGGAGCTGCCGTTCGGTTTCTCCCCGCGCCGGGCGGGCCCGCCCGCACTGTGACCGCCGCCACCCCGCCGCGCGGAATCCGGGCCGCGGGAGGCTTGTTGCGCGGGTTGGCACGACGGACGTGCGCGGAGCCCGATCGGGGGAACGGTGGACCAGGTGGACGTCGACGGCACGGTGACCGACCGGTTCGCCCCCGTCCGGGAGGCCTTCGAACGGAACTTCGCGCGCCTCGGTGAACGCGGCGCCGCGGTCGCCGTCCACCTGCACGGCCGGAAGGTCGTGGACCTGTGGGGCGGGACCCGGGACGTCGAGGGGGACGCGCCCTGGGAACAGGGCACGGCGCAGGTCGTGCGGTCGGCCACCAAGGGTGTGGCGGCGGCCGTGGTGCTGCTGCTCCACCAGCGGGGGCTGCTGGACCTCGACGCCCCGGTGGCGGAGTACTGGCCCGCCTTCAAGGCGGCCGGCAAGGAGCGGGTGACCGTCCGGCACCTGCTGGCGCACCGGGCCGGACTGCCCGCCGCGGACAGGCCGCTCACCCCCGCCGAGGCGCTGGACCCCGACCGCACCGCGGCGGCGATGGCCGCCCAGGCGCCGGCCTGGGAGCCGGGGACGGACCACGGCTACCACGCGCAGACCTTCGGCTGGCTGCTCGGCGAGCTGGTGCGGCGGGTGACCGGGACGTCGCTGGGCGCCTGGCTGGCGGCCGAGGTCACCGGACCGGCCGGCATCGACCTGTGGATCGGGCTCCCGGACGCCGAGGCCGCCCGCGTCGGGCGCTGCGGGCCCCTGCCGGTCCCGGAGGGCGCGGGCGCGCCCGGGGTCAGGGCCCGCCCCAAGCGGGCCGTCACCGAGGCCTACGCGGATCCGCGCTCGCTCACCCGGCGCGCGTTCGGCGCGGTCTCACCGTCCCCCGACGAGAACGACCCCGCCTACCGCGCGGCCGAACTGCCCGCCTCCAACGGCGTCGCCACGGCCCGGGGGCTGTCCCGCTTCTACGCGGCCCTGACCGGCGGTCCCGACGGCCGGGAACCGCTGTTCTCCCCGCGGACCCTCGAACTGGCCCGCGCCGAGCACTCGGTGGGCCCGGACCGCGTCCTGGTCGTCGACACCCGTCTCGGCGCGGGGTACATGCTGCACGGCCCCGCCTCCCCGCTGCTCGCACCCGGCTCCTTCGGCCACCCCGGCCGCGGCGGCGCGCTGGGGTTCGCCGACCCGGCGAGCGGCGTCGCCTTCGGCTACGTCACCAACGGCTTCCTGAAGTCGGTCACCGCGGACCCCCGCGCCCAGGCCCTGGTGCGGGCGGTGCGGGAGTCCCTGGCGGCGTCCTGAGCGGTGACGGTCACAGCGCCAGGTGCATCATGTGGACGCCGACCAGCCCGTGCGCGGGGTGCCGGAACCCCTCCGGAACCGTCCCCACGATCCGGAACCCCAGTGACTCGTACAGCTTCACGGCGCGGACGTTGGTCTCCACCACCGCGTTGAACTGGATCGCCCGGAACCCGGACTCCCGCGCCCAGGCGATCACGTACTCGCACAGCGCCCGGCCCACGCCGCGGCCGGAGTGGTCCGGGTCCACCATGAAACTGGCGCTCGCCACGTGGCGCGCGTTGCCGGCGCGGGACATGTTGCAGTTCATCTTGGCGCTGCCGAGGACCGCGCCGCCCTCGTCGTCCACCGCGACCACGGTCCGGTCCGGCGCGGGCAGCAGCCACCAGCCGCGGCCCTCCTCCTCGCCCAGGTCCAGCGGGTAGGGGTACGTCTCGCCGGACGCCACGATCCGCCGGAAGAAGGGCCAGACGGCGGGCCAGTCGGCCTCGGTTGCCTCACGGATCAGCATCCCGGGATGCTCCCACGCCACCCTGCCCGGGCCGCAACGGCTTTTCGCACCGGGCGGCGGTCCGGGCCGTCCCGGCGGATCCGGCCGTCCAAGCGGTCCGGGCCGTCCCGGCGGTCCAAGCGGTCCGGGCCGTCCCGGTCGTCCAAGCGGTCCGGGCCGTCCCGGCGGTTACGCGGCGGGCGGGCGTGCGCGCGGCGGGCGGCGTCCTCCGCGGCGGTGCGGGACCGCGAACGCGGGGATCAGCCCGCCGCGCGGAGGAGGGCGGCGACGAGCGGCCCCGCGTGCTCGCCGCCGTGGCCGCTCTCGCGGACCACCGCGGACGCGGCGAAGTCCCCGCGGTACGCGGTGAACCAGGCGTTGGGCTTGTCCTGGCCCTGCACCTCCGCGGTACCGGTCTTGGCGCCGTAGGAGGGGCCGAGCCCGGTCATCGCCCCGGCCGCGGTGCCCGCCTCGGCGGTGTACCGCATCAGTTCCCGCAGCTGGCCCAGCGTGGAGGAGGACATGCCGCGCGAGGCCTCGGCCAGCACGCGGCCGTCCACCGCCGGCGGCACCAGGTAGGGCTGGTGGAAGGACCCGGCGGCGACGGTCGCGGAGACCGAGGCCATGTTGAGCGGGTTCATCCGCACGCCTCCCTGCCCTATCAGCGAGGCCGCCATCGGCGCGTCGGACTGCACCGGGACGGCGCCGTCGAAGGTGGAGACGCCCACCGACCAGTTGTCCAGGCCCAGGCCGAAGACCTGCTGGGCCTCCTCGGTCAGGTCGTCGTCGGAGAGCTTCTCCGCCTGGCTGATGAAGGCGGTGTTGCAGGAGCGGGCGAAGCTCGCCTTGAAGGAGGCGTCCTTCATCTGGAACTTGTCGTCGTTCTGGAACTTCCACCCGCCGTACGAGGAGTACTTGGGGCAGGGGTGCTCGCGGTCGTTGGCGGCCAGGCCCTTGTCGAGCAGCATGGCGGAGGAGACCACCTTCATGGTGGAGCCGGGGGCCAGGGAGCCCCGGAGGGCGGTGTCGACGTCCGGGTCGGAGTTGGCGGCGGCGAGTATCTCGCCGGTGGAGGCGCGCATCAGCACCACCGAGGAGCGCGGCTTGGCGGCCACCTCCCGCTCGGCCAGCTTCTGCAGACCGGGGTGGAGCGTGGTCGTCACCTCGCCGGGGGTGGCCTCGGCCAGCAGCAGCAGCTCCCGCCCCTCGGCCTCCTCCCGGTCCGCCTCCTCCTTCTTCTTCCGCTCCTTCGGCGGGGCGTCGCCGTTCTTCCCGCCGCCCTCGGTGTCCTGGAGGCTGTCGGCGGGGACCGCCCGCAGGGCGACGGCCGGGGTGCCGCCGGACTTCTCGCCGTACTTCTCCCCGAGGCTCTTCAGGATCGGGCCGATGGACGGGTAGCCGGCGGTGGTCAGCTTCCCGCCGTCGCGGTCCAGCGCCGTGACCGGCGCGCTCCCCGCCTCGCCGGTGACCAGCCGTTCGCCGTCCTTCAGCTCCGGGTGGAGGACCGAGGGGCGCCACCGGACGACCGGCTCGCCGTCGGCGGCCCGGCGGACCACGGTGAGGCCGCTGTCGTAGGCCAGCGGCTCGCTCAGCTTCTCGTGGGTGACGGTGGCCCTCACCGCGAAGGCCAGCGCGTCCCCCTTCGGCCGGCCCGCGGTGAAGGCCGCGTCGGTGATCCCCGCCTCCTCGGTCCAGCCCGCCAGGTGGACGCGGGCCGCCTGCGGGTCGGAGGTGGCCGCGGCGGCCGCGGCGACGTCGCCCTTCCGCCAGGCGGTCAGGAAGGCGTCGGCGGCCGCGGTCACGTCGGCCGCCGTCAGCGGGGCCTCGCGCAGCTCCTCCGGCGACCGCGGGGAACCGGCCGCGGAGGCGCCGTCGCCGAACACCACGTAACCGCCGGCGCCCAGGCCGGCCACCGCCGCGGCGACCAGCAGGCCGGTCAGGGCGGGACGGCGGCCCAGGCCCCGGCGCTCGGGGACGCGCCTTCTCTTGCCCACGGTCTGTTCCTCCGGAGATGGACGGCCGGCCGGGCCGGAGGAGCCGGCCGCAGCGGTGGAGCGGGGAATGTGCACGGTGCGGTGCTCATGTTCTCAGCGCGGACCGACACCGCGGGAGGGGGGCGGCCGATCGCCCTCCCGCGACGGCCCCCGGGCGCTGGTGGCGGGCCCGTCACCGCAGGCCGGGCCGCTCCGCCGGCCGCCCGGGGTGACGGTCGTCACCCGGCCGCCCGCAGCACCGCGGCCACGATCGGGCCGGCCGCCTCACCGCCCCGTCCGCCCTGCTGGGCCACCGCCGC
>NZ_LWCC02000005.1:2743378-2760879 GCF_001642695.1 Streptomyces chilikensis | reverse complement strand
GTCCGGGCCGAGGCCGCGCATGGCGTCCCTTCCCGACCCCTGGGTGGCGGTCAGGTGCATCATCTGCCGCAGCTGCGCGGCGACGTCCGGGGAGAGGCCGCGGGCGGTGGCGAGGCGGCGGCCGTCGAGCTCGGGCGACACCAGGCGGGGTTGCTCGAACGCGCCGGTCTTCGCGGTGGCCGTGATCGAGGCGACGTTCAGCGGGCTCAGCTGCACCTGCCCCTGGCCGATCGCGTTGGCGGCGCGGTCCGGACCGCCGGAGGCCGGCACGCTGCCGTCGAAGGAGACGACGCCGGTCTTCCAGTCGTCCCGGCCCAGCCCGAACCGCTCCCGCGCGACCTCGGACAGGGTGTCGTCCTCCACCTCGTCGATCAGCTTGATGAAGGCGGTGTTGCAGGACCGCGAGAAGCTGTCGGCCAGGGTGGCGTCCTCGTTCGGCGTCAGCCCGGTGATGTTGCGGAAGGTCTGGCCCCGCCACATCGCGTCCGGCGGGCAGGGCGCCGGGCCGGCCGCGCTGGTCACGCCCTCCTCGATCAGCATCGCCGCGGTGACGATCTTCATCGTGGAGCCGGGCGCGAGCCGGCCCTGGAACGCCGCGTCGAAGCCGTCCGAGCGGTGGTTGGCCATTGCCAGCACCTCGCCGGTGCTGGGCTCCAGGGCGACCACCGAGGACTCCGCGTACTGCTTCACCGCCGCCTCCGCGGCCTTCTGCACGGCGGCGGAGATCGTGGTGCGGATTTCGCCCGCCCTGCCCTCGGCCAGCGTCAGCAGGGGGGTGTCGGGGACGTCCGGGGCGGCGTGCCGGATCACCAGCTCCACCGACGGGCTGCCGCCCGCCGAGCTGCCGTAACGTTCCCGCAGCTGGGCGACGACCGGCTCCAGCGACGGGTACCTCTCGGCGGTGAGCACCTTCCCGTCGCGGTCCACGGCCTTGATCGCGGGTGCTTCGGACGGCCCCGTGACCAGGGTGTCGCCCTCCTCCAGCCGCGGGTGGACGACCGTCGGCTCCCAGTCGACCAGCGGCTTCGCGGTGGTGCGGCCGCGCACCACGGTCAGCTCGGTGTCGTAGGCGAGCGGCTTGCTCCTGCCGTCCAGGCTCACGGTCGCCCGCACCGAGAACGGGACGGTGGCGCCCCTCGCCTTCCCCGGGGTGATCCGGACGTCGCCCACCGCGGCCTGCTCGGACAGCCCGTTCAGCAGGGCGCCCGCGGCCGCCTCGTCGTTGGTGGCCGCGGCGGCGGCGTACCCGTCGCCCTTCTCCCACGCGTCGAAGAAGGCGGACGAGGCCTCCCGGACGTCCTCGGCGTCCAGCGGATCATCGGGATCGGCCGCGGTCAGGCCGATCCCGTCGCCCCCTAACGCCGACAGGACGTTGTACGCCCCGTACCCCGCCCCGCCCAGCAGCACGGCGCACGCCGTGGACACCACGGCGACCTTCGCTCCCTTGCGCATCAGCGCTCCCCTCCCCAGGTGCGTGACCGATGGTACGGAGGAGGACGAAGGGAAGGGGCGGAACGGTTTCGCGACGGCCCCGCGACGCTCCCGTGACGGCCCCGCGACGGTCCCCTACGGAGCGCGGTAGCCGAAGGCCCGTGCGGTGTTGGCGGCGATCGCCTCGCACAGCGCCTCCTCCGGCATCCCCCGCACCTCGGCCATCGCCCGGACGGTCACCGGGATCAGGTACGGCGCGTTGGGCCGGCCCCGCCACGGCGACGGGGTGAGGAACGGCGCGTCGGTCTCCACCAGCAGCAGCTCCGCCGGGGCCACCGCCACCGCGTCCCGCAGGTTCTGGGCGTTCTTGAAGGTGACGTTGCCGGCGAACGACATGTAGTAGCCCTCGCGCGCGCAGATCTCCGCCATCTGCGCGTCGCCCGAGTAGCAGTGGAAGACCGTGCGCTCCGGGGCGCCCTCCTCCTTCAGGACGCGCAGCACGTCCTCGTGGGCGTCCCGGTCGTGGATGACCAGCGCCTTGCCGTGCCGCTTGGCGATCTCCACGTGCGCCCGGAACGACCGCTCCTGCGCCGCGCGGCCCTCGTCGCCGGTGCGGAAGAAGTCCAGGCCGGTCTCGCCGACCGCCTTCACCTGCTCCAGCGCGGCCAGCGCGTCGATCTGGGCGAGCTGCTCGTCCAGCGCCGCCTCCCCGCCCGCCTCGCGCGCGCCCTGCCGGGACCAGCCGTCCGGGTCGCCCAGCACCACGCGGGGCGCCTCGTTCGGGTGCAGGGCGACGGCGGCGTGGACGTCCGCGTACGCCGCGGCCGTCTCGGCGGCCCAGCGCGAGCCCTTCAGGTCGCAGCCGACCTGGACCAGCGTGTTCACGCCCACCGCGGCCGCCGCCGCGAGGGCCTCCTCGACGGTGCCGGACTGCATGTCCAGGTGGGTGTGCGAGTCGGCGACCGCGATCCGCAGCGGCTCGGGCGGCGGAGGGGCTTCGGCGTGGTTCTTCGAAGGCATGCCACCGATCCTACGAACGCGGACGCCGCTCCCGTGACCGCGGGCTCAGGGCGCCGGGCGGTTCCACCAGTGGTGTCCGTGGGGCTGCGCCCGGTGCGAGCCCTGCAACAGCTCCTCGAAGACGTGCACCCGCCCCGGCTGCATGATCCGCACGACGTGGCTGCCGCAGTTCACGCAGACCGGCCGGGAGAGGGGGGAGGGAACGGTCTCGCCGTCGGCGCGGTAGGTCACGGACTCGGAGCCGTCGGCGTGGACGTGGTGGTGGATCTCGTAGTCCTGCTCCCAGCCGTACCCGCAGCGCATGCAGGCGAAGGAGTACGACTCCTGGGCGCGGTACGGAGGCTGCGTGGTCATGCCCGCTCCTTCCGACGCGACGGCATGTCCTGCCTTCCAGGCTATGCCCGCCGGCGGGCACGCGCGTGACGGACCGGGTCACGACGGCGGATCACGGCACGCCGCCCGCCGTGACGACGGGATCCCCGCCGGGCGGGACCGCGTGCCTAGAGCACCGTCGCGCCCGGGGCGGGCGCCGTGGCCAGGCGGACCGTGCGGCAGGTGCCCGACGCGGTGAGGGCGTCGGCGATCCGGGCGGCGGACGCGGCGTCGCGGGCCAGGTAGGCCGTGGTGGGGCCGGAGCCCGAGACCAGGGCCGCCACCGCGCCCGCCGCACGGCCCGCCTCGAGGGTGCGGGCCAGCTCCGGGAAGAGGGAGAGCGCCGCCGGCTGGAGGTCGTTGGAGACCGCCCCGGCCAGCGCGTCCACGTCGCCCTTGGCCAGCGCCGCCAGCAGCGGCTCGCTCGCCACCGGCTCGGGGACCACGGCGTGCCCGGTGAGCCGGTCGAACTCGCGGAACACCGCCGGCGTCGACAGGCCCCGGGAGGCCATCGCGAACACCCAGTGGAAGTCGCCGCCCACCTCCAGCGGCGTCAGCAGCTCGCCCCGGCCCACACCCAGCGCCGCCCCGCCCACCAGGCTGAACGGCACGTCGCTGCCCAGCTCCGCGCAGATCTCCAGCAGCTCCTCGCGGGAGGCGCCGGTGCCCCACAGCGCGTCGCAGGCCAGCAGCGCGCCCGCGCCGTCCGCGCTGCCGCCGGCCATGCCGCCGGCCACCGGGATGTCCTTGTCGATGTGGAGGTGCACGGCCGCGTCCCGGCCGGTGCGCCCGTACCGGGCGGCCAGGGCCAGTGCCGCGCGGGCCGCCAGGTTGGTGGCGTCCAGCGGCACCTGGTCGGAGCCGGGGCCCGAGCAGGTGACCCGGAGCTCCTCGGCCGGGGTGACCGTCACCCGGTCGTACAGCCCGACGGCGAGGAAGACGTTGGCCAGCGGGTGGAACCCGTCCGGCCGCGCGGCGCCCACCGCGAGCTGCACGTTGACCTTGGCGGGGACGCGGACGGTGACGCTCACGCCGGGGAGTCCTTCCGCTCGGCGGTGCCGTGCCGCCCGGCGCCACGGCTTCCCGGGGCGTGGTCGCCGGGGACGCGGTTCTCGGCGATGCGGGCGAACTCGTGCACGGTGAGGGCCTCACCGCGGGCCTGCGGCGACACCCCGGCGGCGACCAGCGCGGCCTCCGCGGCGGCGGCCGACCCGGCCCAGCCGGCCAGCGCCGCCCGCAGCGTCTTGCGGCGCTGCGCGAACGCGGCGTCGACCACCGCGAACACCTCCTGCCGGGAGGCGGAGGTGGCGACCGGCTCGGTGCGCCGGACCAGCGAGACCAGGCCGCTGTCCACGTTGGGGGCGGGCCAGAACACGTTCCGCCCGATCGCCCCGGCGCGCTTCACCTCGGCGTACCAGTTGGCCTTCACCGACGGCACGCCGTACACCTTGTTGCCCGGCCCGGCGGCCAGCCGGTCGGCGACCTCGGCCTGCACCATCACCAGCGTCCGCTCGATGGTGGGGAACGTCTCCAGCATGTGCAGCAGCACCGGCACCGCCACGTTGTACGGCAGGTTCGCCACCAGTGCCGTCGGGGCCGGGCCGGGCAGCTCCCGCACCAGCATCGCGTCGGAGTGCACCAGCGCGAACCGCCCGGCCCGCTCCGGCATCCGCGCGGAGATCGTCGCGGGCAGCGCGGACGCCAGCACGTCGTCGATCTCCACGGCGGTGACCCGGTCGGCGACCTCCAGCAGGGCCAGCGTCAGCGAACCCAGGCCGGGGCCCACCTCGACCACGGTGTCCTCGGGGCGGACCTCGGCGGTGCGGACGATCCGGCGGACCGTGTTGGCGTCGATCACGAAGTTCTGGCCGCGCTGCTTGGTGGGGCGGACCCCGAGGGCGGCGGCGAGTTCGCGTACGTCTGCGGGACCGAGAAGGGCGTCGGCGGGGGTGGGGCTGCTCACGGCACCAGCGTACGTTGCCGCGGGCGGCCCTCCGCCCGCCGTCGTCGCACCCGGCCGTCGCACCCGCGGCCGCCGGCCCCGGCCGCCGCCCGGGGCCGTCACGGCGCGGCCGTCACACCCAGGTGTCCAGCCACATCCGGGTCTGCCACTCCTCCAGCGGGATCGGCTCCCCGGTGAGGACCGGCCAGAAGTGCGCGAAGTTCCACAGCACCAGCAGCACCAGCAGGCCCACCCCCGAGATGCCGGCCACCCGCCGCGTCTCGCCCGCGTCCGGCCGCCCCAGCATCGCCCCCGCCGTCATCGCCAGCGCCAGACAGAGGAACGGCACGAAGGCCACCGCGTAGAACAGGAAGATCGTCCGCTCCTGGTACATGAACCACGGCAGGTAACCGGCCGCGATCCCGCACAGGATCCCCCCGGCCCGCCAGTCCCGGCGCAGCGCCCACCGCCACAGCACGTACAGCAGCGCGAAGCAGCCCGCCCACCACAGCATCGGGGTGCCGATGGCCAGCACCTCGCGGGCGCACTTGTCCGCCACGTCCGACGGGCAGCCGTCCTGGCCCGGACCGGGCGACTCGTAGAAGTAGGAGACCGGGCGGCCCATCACCAGCCACGACCACGGGTTGGACTCGTAGGTGTGCGGCGAGGTCAGGCCCACGTGGAAGCCCCACACCTGGTTCTCGTAGTGCCACAGGCTGCGCAGCCACTCCGGCAGGAACGTCCAGCCCGCGCCCTGCCCCTCGGTGGCGGCCCAGTTGCGGTAGTAGCCGCCGGTGCCGTCGTCGGAGGAGAGGATCCAGCCGGTCCACGACACCACGTAGGTCACGACGGCGACCGGCACCGTCGCCACGAAGGCCGGCACCACGTCCCGCCGCAGCACCGCCCCGTACGGGTTCCGCGCCCCCGCCGCGCGCCGCGCGCCCACGTCCCACAGGACCGTCAGCAGCCCGAACGCCGCCAGCACCACGAAGCCGCTCCACTTGGTGCCGATGGCCAGGCCCATCATCAGGCCGGCCGCCCACCGCCAGGGCCGCGCGCCCAGCCGCAGCGTCCGCGCGATCTCCGCGTCCGGCCGCACCCGGCCCTGGCCGTCCGCGGGCAGCGCGGCGGCCAGCCGGGCCCGCGCCCGGTCCCGGTCCACCACCAGGCAGCCGAACGCGGCGAGCACGAAGAACATCAGCACGCCGTCCAGCAGCGCGGTCCGGCTCATCACGAAGTGCAGCCCGTCGACCGCCAGCAGCAGGCCGGCCAGGCACCCCAGGAACGTCGAGCGGAACATCCGGCGGCCGATCCGGCAGAGCATCAGCACCGACAGCGTGCCGAGCACCGCGACCATGAACCGCCAGCCGAACGGGTCGAAGCCGAACATCAGCTCGCCCAGGCCGATCACGTACTTGCCGACCGGCGGATGCACCACGTAGGCCGGGTCCACGGGCAGCGGGACGTCACCGCCCCGCTCGATGATCAGCTTGTCGACGTCCTTGGGCCAGCTCAGCTCGAACCCGCGGTGCACGAGCGCCCACGCGTCCTTCGCGTAGTACGTCTCGTCGAACATCACCGCCCGGGGGCTCCCCAGGTCCCGGAAGCGCAGCAGGCCGGCGAAGAGGGTCACCAGCAGCGGACCCGCCCAGCCGGCCCGGCGGGCGAGGGCGTCGCCGGTGGCCGGCGGGATCCGCAGCGTCTCCCACAGGCGAGGGCCGGGCGACATGAACGGGGGCACCAGCCGGCTGCGGACGTCGCCGGCGGGCGGACCCGCCGCCTCGCCCTTGAGCGGCGGCCGGCCCTGCCGGAGGTCCGTTTCGGTCGGGGTACTGGTCACCGCGCCATCGTAGGGAACAGGGCGGTGCGCGGGGCAGGGTTGGCGGGCTGGGACGATGGAACGGTGACCGATACGCCTTCCGACACGCCCGCCGTGTCCGTCTCCCCCGCCTCCCCGTCTCCGGAGGGCGGCGTCCTCGTGCTCGCCGGAACGCCCATCGGGGACGTGGCGGACGCCCCGCCGCGCCTGGCCCGGGAACTCGCCGGGGCCGACGTGGTCGCCGCCGAGGACACCCGCCGGCTGCGCCGCCTCACCCAGGCGCTCGGGGTGCGCACCGAGGGACGGGTCGTCTCCTACTTCGAGGGCAACGAGACCGCCCGCACCCCCGAGCTGGTCGAGGCGCTGCGCGGCGGCGCGCGGGTGCTGCTGGTGACGGACGCGGGCATGCCCTCGGTCTCCGACCCCGGCTACCGGCTGGTCGCCGCCGCCGTGGAGCACGACATCAAGGTCACCGCCGTGCCGGGACCGTCGGCGGTGCTGACCGCGCTGGCGGTGTCCGGGCTGCCGGTGGACCGGTTCTGCTTCGAGGGGTTCCTGCCGCGCAAGGCCGGCGAGCGGCTGGGGCGGCTGCGGGAGGTCGCGCAGGAGCGGCGCACCCTCGTCTACTTCGAGGCGCCGCACCGGCTGGACGACACGCTCGCGGCGATGGCCGAGGTGTTCGGCGGGGACCGGCGGGCGGCGGTCTGCCGGGAGCTGACCAAGACGTACGAGGAGGTGCGGCGGGGACCGCTGGCCGAGCTGGCGGCGTGGGCCCGGGAAGGGGTGCGGGGCGAGATCACGGTGGTGGTCGAGGGCGCGCCCGAGCCCGCGCCCGGGGACGTGGACGCCGAGGAGCTGGTGCGGCGGGTCCGGGTGCGGGAGGAGGCGGGGGAGCGGCGCAAGGAGGCGATCGCCGCGGTCGCCGCGGAGGCGGGCGTCCCCAAGCGGGACGTCTTCGATGCGGTCGTCGCCGCGAAGAACGCGGACCGCTGACCCCGGCGGCCGCCCGGCCCCGCGCACGCCGCCCGCACCGGGCGCCCCCGCACCGGCGGGCCGCGGCGCCGCCCTCGGAGGCGGGGGGTGCGAACCGCGCCCCCCGCACCCCCGGGCGGGGGCTAACCTGGACCGCTGAGCTCGTCCCCCTCGGTTGGAGAGAAATGGCCGTCAACCTGGTCAATGTCGAGAACGTCCACAAGGTGTACGGCACCCGCACCCTCCTGGACGGCATCTCCCTCGGCGTCTCCGAGGGGGACCGCATCGGCGTCGTCGGCCGCAACGGCGACGGCAAGACCACCCTGATCCGCCTGCTCGCCAAGCTGGAGGAGGCGGACACCGGCCGCGTCACCCACGCCGGCGGCCTCCGCCTCGGCGTGCTGACCCAGCACGACTCCCTCGACCCCGGGGCCACCGTCCGCCACGAGGTGATCGGCGACCTCGCCGACCACGAGTGGGCCGGCGACGCGAAGATCCGCGACGTCCTCACCGGCCTCTTCGGCGGCCTGGACCTCCCCGGCTTCCCCAAGGGCCTGGACACCGTCATCGGCCCCCTCTCCGGCGGCGAGCGCCGCCGCATCGCGCTCGCCAAGCTGCTCATCGCCGAACAGGACCTGATCGTCCTGGACGAGCCCACCAACCACCTCGACGTCGAGGGCATCGCCTGGCTCGCCGCGCACCTCGCCGCCCGCCGCTCCGCCCTCGTCTGCGTCACCCACGACCGCTGGTTCCTCGACCAGGTCTGCACCCGCATGTGGGACGTGCAGCGCGGCGACGTCCACGAGTACGAGGGCGGCTACTCCGACTACGTCTTCGCCCGCGCCGAACGCGAGCGGATCGCGCAGACCGAGGAGGCCAAGCGGCAGAACCTGGTCCGCAAGGAGCTGGCCTGGCTGCGCCGCGGCGCCCCCGCCCGCACCTCCAAGCCCCGCTTCCGCGTCGAGGCCGCCAACGAGCTGATCGCCGACGTCCCGCCGCCGCGCGACACGTCCGAACTGATGAAGTTCGCCTCCTCCCGCCTCGGGAAGACCGTCTTCGACCTCGAGGACGTCACCGTCCAGGCCGGCCCCAAGACCCTGCTCCAGCACGTCACCTGGCAGCTCGGCCCCGGCGACCGCATCGGCCTGGTCGGCGTCAACGGCGCCGGCAAGACCTCGCTGCTGCGCGCCATGGCCGCCGCCGCCCGCAGCGACGGCGAGGAGCAGCCCGCGGCCGGGCGGATCAAGGTGGGCCGGACGGTCAAGCTGGCCTACCTCTCGCAGGAGGTCGCCGAACTCGACCCGGACTGGCGGGTCCTGGAGGCCGTGCAGAAGGTGCGCGAGCGCGTGGACCTGGGCAAGGGCCGGGAGATGACCGCCGGCCAGCTCTGCGAGACGTTCGGCTTCACCAAGGAGAAGCAGTGGACGCCGGTCGGCGACCTCTCCGGCGGTGAGCGCCGTCGGCTGCAGCTGCTGCGGCTGCTGATGGACGAGCCCAACGTCCTCTTCCTCGACGAGCCCACCAACGACCTCGACATCGAGACCCTCACCCAGCTCGAGGACGTCCTCGACGGCTGGCCCGGCTCCATGATCGTGATCTCCCACGACCGGTTCTTCGTCGAGCGCACCACCGACCGGGTGTTCGCCCTGCTCGGCGACTCCGCCCTGAGGATGCTGCCGCGCGGCATCGACGAGTACCTGGAGCGCCGCCGCAGGATGGAGGAGGCGGCCGCCGCCTCCGCCCCCGCGCCGGCGGCCAGGCCCACCGCGGAGAAGAGCGCCGCGGACCAGCGGGCCGCCAAGAAGGAGCTCCAGAGGATCGAGCGCCGGATCGACAAGATCTCCGAGCAGGAGGGCAAGCTGCACGCCCAGATCGCCGACAACGCCACCGACTTCGCGAAGGTCGCCGAACTCGACGCCAGGCTGCGCGAACTCGCGGGCGAGCGGGACGAGCTGGAGATGCAGTGGCTGGAGCTCGCCGAGGACGCCTGAGGGTCCCCGGACCCCTGACGGGGCGTCACCGATAACAGCGGCGTCACGGGCCGGTCCTCCCTTGGGAACAGGGGAGGAACCGGCCCGTCGCGTTCCGGCACGGGTGATAGAAAAGGCTCCGGTATGACAATCGGTCCTTGAGTGCCGCTGAGGGGCCAGGAAGCGGACAGGCGCGGCGCGTCGGTCAGTGAAGAGGGGGAGACGCTGATGACTCAGCCGCCCGATCAGCCGTCCCGGCCGTCCGACGACGACCCGCTGCGCAAGTCCGCGCGGCCCCAGGACGCCCCGCCGCCCGGCCACCCCGCCCCGCAGCAGCCGCCCGCCCCGCCCGCGCAGCCGCCGGCCCCTCCCGCCCCGCCGGCGGGGGCCTGGCGCCCGCGACGGCGGCCTTCCCGGCGGCGGCGCCGACGGCGCCGGCCCCCGGCGGGCCCGCGCGGACGCCGCCCGAGTTGCCCGGCCGCCCGGACCGCCGAAGCATGGTGGGGTGACCTTTTTCCGCCTGCCCCACCTCCGCGGCGACCTGCTGTGCTTCGTGGCCGAGGACGACCTCTGGCTGGCGCCCTTGGAGAAGGGCGGCGAGTGCGGCCGGGCGTGGCGGCTCACCTCGGACCGCACCAAGATCGGCCACCCCCGCTTCTCGCCGGACGGCACGCTGATCGCCTACACCTCCTGGCACGCCCTGGCCCCCGAGGTGCACGTAATGCCGGTGGAGGGCGGCGGGGCGACCCGGCTGACCTACTGGGGCGGCCCGGACGCCCGGGTCTGCGGCTGGACCCCGCCCGACCCGGACCTCGGCGGCCGCAGCGACGTCCTCGCCGTCTCCTCGCACGGCCGGCCCTTCCCGGTCACCTTCTCCTACGCGGTCCCCCTGGACGGCGGCCCCGGCGCGCCGCTGCGCTGGGGACCGGTCTCCGACATCGACCTCACCGCCGACCCCCGGGCCGCCGCAGGACACGGGGCGGCGGAGGAGCCGGAGCACCCCGGGAACGACGACGAGTGGCGCACCCTGCTGCTCACCGGCACGCCCCCGCACGAGCCCGCCTCCTGGAAGCGCTACCGCGGCGGCGCCACCGGCCGCCTCTGGCTGGACGGGCAACGGCTCCTCGCCGGCCTCGGCGGGCACCTGGACTGCCCGCAGTTCGTCGGCGACCGGATCGCCTTCCTCTCCGACCACGAGGGCGTCGGCAACCTCTACTCCTGCGCCCTGGACGGCACCGGCCTGCGCCGCCACACCGACCACGCCGAGTTCTACGCCCGCAACGCCTCCGGCGACGGCACCCGGGTGGTCTACCAGTGCGGCGGCGACCTGTGGATGCTCGACGACCTCACGGCCGGCTCCGAGCCCCGCCGGCTGGACGTGCGCACCGGCGGCCCGCGCGCCGGCCGCCGCGTCCACCAGGTGCCGGCCGCCCAGCACGTCGGCGGGATCGCGGTGGACGGGACCGGGCGGGCCAGCGCGGTCGTGGTCCGGGGCAGCCTGTACTGGCTCACCCACCGCGACGGTCCGGCGCGGACCATCACCGACCTGCCGGGCGTGCGGGTGCGGCTGCCGGAGATGCTGGGCGGCAGCGGGCGCATCGCGTACGTGACCGACGCCGAGGGCGAGGACGCCGTCGAGATCGCCTACCTGCCGCGCGCCACCGGCGACCGGGCCCCGCACCGGCTGGCCTCCGGACGGCTGGGCCGGGTGCTGGAGATGCACGCCGACCCGGACGGCGGCCGCCTGGCGGTGGCCTCCCACGACGGCCGCCTGCTGCTGATCACCGTCTCCGACGACGCCGGCTCCGACTCCGGGGCGTACGGCTCGGTCACCGAACTGGTCCGCTCCGACAACGGCCCGGTGCGCGACCTCGCCTTCTCCCCCGACGGCGCCTGGCTCACCTGGTCGCACCCGACCGTGGGGCGGACCCTGCGCCGGATCAAGCTCGCCCGGATCAAGGACGGCCTGGTCGTCGACGTCACGGACGGCCGCTTCGAGGACGAGAGCCCCGTCTTCACCAGCGACGGCCGCTACCTGGCCTTCCTCTCGTGGCGGGGCTTCGACCCGGTGTACGACGTGCACACCGGCGACCTCTCCTTCCCGCTGGGCTCCCGCCCCTACCTGGTGCCGCTCTCCTCCGCCACGCCGTCGCCGTTCGCCCTCTCCCCCGAGGGCCGCCCGGCGGCGGGCGGGCTGGAGATGGAGGAGGCCGACGAGCCCGGGGTGGTCTCCATCGAGACAGAGGGCCTGGAGAGCCGGGTGACGCCGTTCCCGGTGGCCGCCTCCAAGTACTCCGGGCTCACCCCGGTGGCGGGCGGCGGGCTGGTCTGGCTGCGCTGGCCGATCTCGGGCGCGCTCGGCGAGACCTTCGCCAACCCGGACGACCCCAGCGACCGGCCCTCCCTGGAGCACTTCCACATCGCCAAGGCGCGGCGCACCGAACTCGTGCGCCACCTGGAGTGGTTCGGCGTCAGCGGCGACGGCTCCCGGCTGGTGGTGGTCCAGGACGGCGAGCTGCGCGCCATGCCGGCCACCGAACCCGGCGACACCGACACCACGGTGTGGATCGACGCCCGGCGGATCCTGCACCGGGTCGACCCGGGCGCCGAGTGGCGGCAGGCGTACGAGGAGGCCGGGCGGCTCACCCGGGCCTACTTCTGGGACCCCGGGATGTGCGGCATCGACTGGGACGCGGTCCTCGCCCAGTACCGGCCGCTGGTCGAGCGGGTCTCCACGCCCGACGAGTTCGCCGACCTGCTGCGCGAGGTCCTGGGCGAACTGGGCACCTCGCACGCCTACGTCACCCCCGCCCGCCGCAACGAGGGACCGCCGCACTACCAGCGGCGGCAGGGCCTGCTCGGCGCGGACCTCGTGCGCACGCCGGCGGGCTGGCAGGTCGGGCGGATCCTGCCGGGCGACTCCTCCGACTCGCGCGCCCGTTCCCCGCTGGCCGGCACCGGCGTCCGCGAGGGCGCGGTGCTGACCCACGTGAACGGCCGCCCGGTCGAGGTCACCGCCGGCCCCTTCCCGCTGCTCGCCGGCACCGCGGAGACCACCGTGGAGCTGACCTTCGCGTCCCCCGGAGACGGTCCCACCCGCCGGGTCGCGGTGCTGCCGCTGGCCGACGAGCGGCCGCTGCGCTACCAGACCTGGGTCGCCGAGCGGCGGGAGATCGTCCGTGAGCTGAGCGAGGGACGGTGCGGCTACCTGCACATCCCCGACATGGGCGGGTCCGGCTGGGCGCAGTTCAGCCGGGACGTCCGGATGGAGGTCTCCCGCCCCGCCCTGATCGTCGACGTCCGCGGCAACGCGGGCGGGCACATCAGCGAACTGGTCGTCGAGCAGCTGACGAGGACGATCCTCGGCTGGGACGTCACCCGCCACGCCCAGCCGGTCTCCTACGCCTCCAACGCGCCGCGGGGGCCGGTGGTGGCCGTGGCCGACGAGGCGACGTCCTCCGACGGCGACATGATCACCGCGGCGTTCAAGCTGCTGGATCTCGGCCCGGTGGTCGGCCAGCGGACCTGGGGCGGCGTGGTCGGCATGACCGGCCGGCACCGCCTGGGCGACGGCACGGTCATCACCGTGCCGATGAACGCGGCGTGGTTCGACGCCTACGGCTGGTCGGTCGAGAACCACGGCGTCGAACCGGACGTCGAGGCCCTGCGCACGCCGCTCGACTGGGCCGAGGGCCGCCTCACCGGCCTGGAGGACGCCGTCCGCATCGCCCTCGACCTCCTCTCCGAGCGGCCCGCCGCCACCCCTCCCGGCCACGACGCCGTCCCCGACCGCACACGGCCTCCGCTGCCCCCGCGGTCCTGACCGGCGCGCCGGCCCCGTACGGCGCCGGCGCCGTGCGGGGCCGGCGGCCCGGTCCGGGAAGGGCCGCAACCGGGACGGGCCGCAGCCGGGCCGCACCCGGAATGCGTCCGACCGGGACGACATCCAGCCATTCACAGGAATGCGCCAAATGGCGTGGACCGTGCAGCACCGCTTGTCGTGTACTTGGTCCCCACACACCCCGGACCCCGCACAGGGCCCACCGCCGACTGCCTTGGGGGAGGTCGTGATGGCCGGCGACGTCATGCACCACTGGATCCTGGTCCTCGACGTGGAGAACTTCAGCTCCCGCCGGGACCCGGTGCAGCGGAGGGTGCGTGCCGCGATGTACCGGGCCCTCGACGGCGCGTGCGACCGGGCGGGGCTCTCCCCGGGCTCCCGCACCACCGAGGACCGCGGGGACGGCGCGCTCGTGATGGTCGGTCCGGAGGTCTCCCCGCTGCTGCTGGTGGGGCCGCTGATGCGGGAGCTGGACGAGGAACTCCTCCAGCACGCCGAACAGGCCAACGAGGAACACGCGTTACGCCTGCGCGTGGCCCTGCACCAGGGGCCGGCGGGCCGCGACGGCCACGGCTGGTCGGGGGACGCGGTGAACACGGCGTTCCGCCTGGTCGACGCCCCGCCGCTGCGCGAGGTGCTCACCGCCGCCACCGCGTCGCGGATGGTCCTCGCGGTCTCCGACGGCCTCTACCGGGACGTCGTCCGGCACGCCCACCGCGGCGTCGACCCCGCCTCCTTCCTGCCGTTCGAGTTCACCGCGAAGCACGACCGGGCGCTCAAGGGCTGGATCACCGCGCCGGGTTACCCCGCGCCGCCCGGCCTGCGCCCCGCCGGCGACGCGGCCGGCGACGCGCCGGCCCGCGACCGGGGCGGGGCCGGCGGGCTCCTCGACCGCGACCCCGCGCCGCGGGTCACGCAGAGCGCGGAGACGGTCCAGGGCGACATGGTCGCCGGCGACAAGAACCAGACCGTGCGCACGAGCGGGGACGTGCGCCTGTGACCGCCGCACCACAAGGACAGCCGGCCGCCGGTGAGGTTCGGGGGAACGCACCGTCGGCCGGCCCGGCGTCACCCCCGCCCCCGCGCCAGGAGGGGAACCGGCCCGGCGCCCCCGACGCAGGCCACCCCCGGCCCGCCCAGGGCGGACAGCCGGCCGCCGACCCGCCCGCGGACGCCGGCCCGGAGGAGACCGCCGCCCCGGACCCGCGCCCCGACCAGGAGTCGGGCGCCCAGGACGCGACCAGCCGCCTCGGCGAGGGCTCGCAGCGGCGCGCCCGGCTGCGCCAGGCCGCCGCCAACGTCGCGGGCGACATGGTCGGCGGCGACAAGTACGTGGTCCTGCTGGGCGGCCGCCGCAAGAGCCTGAGCCTGCTGTCGCCCCTCGTCGTCGAGCAGGTCCGCACCGCCTACGTCGACCACGGCGCGCGGGCCCAGGAGGACGCCCGGGAGGCCCTGGCCGACCGCCGTCTGCTGGTCCTGCGGGGCGCCCCGGGCCTGGGCAAGTCGGCGATGGCGGTCCGGCTCCTGCTGGGCCGCTGCGAGGCCTCGGCCGTCTACCACCTCGACAGCGCCGTGGAGTTCGCCTCCCTCGCCGATCAGCTCGAGGACGACGACGGACGGGTGGAGCCCGGGGCCGGCTTCCTGCTCGACCGGCCGCAGGACATCTCCGGACTGGACCGGCAGACGTACGAGCGGGTCCGGGGCGCGCTGGCCCGGGCGCGGGCGTGGATGGTGATCACCGTTGCGCAGGGCGACCTGGTCGACGGGGAGATCCTGGCGGGCGTCCTGGACGTCGCCGAGGAGACCGCGCCGGCGCCGATCCGCGTCGTCGAGGCCCACGTGCGCCGGCTGCTGACCGGACGGGACGCCGAGCGGGTGATGGGCCTGGACGGCGTGGCGGAGACCGTCGAGGAACTGCTGGGGACCACGCCGGCCTGCCGCCAGGCCGGCGAACTGGCCGCCGAGCTGTGCCGGCAGTTCGAGGAACTCGTGCACGTCGACCTGGACCGGCTGCGGGAACACCGGACCCGGCTGGAGGCCGAGGACTTCGAGATCTGGGCCGAAGGACTGCCCGACACGGCGGCCCGGAGCTTCGCCCTGGCCCTGGCGGTGCTCAACGGCCTCCCCCGGGAGGACATCGCCCAGGCCGCCCGCTCGCTGCGGGAGCGGCTGGAGGACACCGCCCCCCACCTGCGCGGCCCGGGCCCGGACGGCCGGACCGTGTCGTCCCGCGACCTCTTCGCCACCCCCCGCCGGCGGCAGCTGGCCCGGCTCAGGGCGACGGAGCGCGACAAGCAGGACGGCGAACCCGGCCGGGTCCTCGAGTACCGGGACCCCGGCTATCCGCGCCGGATCATCCTGCACGCCTGGACGCAGTACGAGATCCAGGGCGAGCTGCTGGACTGGCTGGGCGAACTGGCCGAGCACCCCTCGGAGGACGTCCGGATCCACGCCGCGACCGCCGTGGGCGTGCTCGCCACGGACTCCTACCGGCACATCGGACGGCGGGTGCTCGCCCCGTGGGCGGGGAGCGACAACCCCGTCCACCGGGAGGCGGTCGCCTACGCGCTGGCCGTCGCCTGCCACGACAGCTGGGTCCGGACCGAGGTCGCCGACCTGCTCACCCGCTGGTACGGCAGCGACGACGTGCCGCTGCGGGCCACCTCCGTGCGCGTGCACGGCCTGGCCGAACTGGCCGACGACCAGATCGCCGAGATCGTGCCGGTGCTCGCCGTGGACGACCTGCGGCTGGCCGTGGCCGCCGGATACGCCCTCGCCGACCTCCTCGCGGCCGACCAGGACGCGGTCGGCCGCATCCTGCCCGAGCTGCGGCGCGCGGCGGACCGGCACGCCTCGCGCCGCCCGGCCCTGCTCGCCTTCCTCATCGTGGCCTCCCAGGTGGTCGTGCGCACCGAGGAGGTCGACCCGGACGCCACGGTGCCCGAGTGGCCCTCCCTGCTGTACCTGGCGCACCGGCGCGCCGAGCTGCGCGAGCCGTTCCGGTGGCTGTGGTGCGAGGCGCTCAACGAGTCCTTCCTGCACCGGGAGGCGGAGCAGGTGCTCACCAACTGGGCCGGGCTCGCCGAGAAGGACGCCGAACTCAGGGAGATGCTGCGCCTGCTGTCCCGGGCGGTCGCCGAACGCGACGGCAGGGCGGGCCGGGTGCTGCGGGACTGCGCCGAGACCTGGCGCGCCGCGGACCGGGTCGTGAAGCTGCCGCGGACGGCCACGCTGGTCCTGGGCCAGCTCGACATCCAGCTCGACCACCACCTCGCCCCGGGAAGGGTGTGACATGCCCCTGTCTCTGATCCTGAACGAGACCGCCATACCGCGCGGCGCGGTGGGCGCCCGCACCGACCTCCCCCCGTCCTTCGCCGTGGTGTACCCCGTGGAGGGCAGCGGCCGCTTCGAGGTCGAACACCAGAGGACCCGCGGCCAGCGCTGGTTCGGCGGCAGCCGGCCCTGTTTCGTCGTCGACCTCAGCGACCACCACCGGCAGGCCAACGTCACCCGCACACCGCTGACCTGCCGGGACGGCGCGCACCGGTTCCGGGCCTCGATGGACGTCGCCTTCCGGGTCCACGATCCCGCGGCGCTGGTGCAGCGCAACGTCCGCGACGCACTGGCCGTCGTCTACGGCTACGTGACCGACGTGGTCCGCCGGGTCGCCGCGCGGTTCGCCGTCGAGGAGGCGCGGCAGGCGGAGTACCAGGCCAACCAGGAGCTGGACCGCGACATCGCGCTGCCGGAGGGCATCACCGTCTTCCGGTGCCGGGTGCGGATGGACGCGGACGAAGCCGTCGAGAGGCACCTGCGGGCGCTGAGCGAGGAGTCCCGGCGCAGACAGCTCGGGCAGACCACGCACCTGACGTCGGTGCAGCGGACCGAGGCCGAGGAGGAGATCCGCGACCTCCGCGAGCGGGCCGAGGCCCGGCGCCTGGCGGAGCGTCTGGCGGCCACCGCCCACGAGAAGATGGACATCGAGCGCCTGGTCCGCCAGCACCTGGCGCAGCACCCGCACGACACGGCCACGGCGCTCAACCTGCTGACACAACTGAAGGCCGCGGAGTCCGCGCAGCTGCAGACCGCGTCCGACCAGCGCCAGGACCTGCTGCGTTTCCTGGTGGAGCGGGA
>NZ_LWCC02000005.1:2735520-2743278 GCF_001642695.1 Streptomyces chilikensis | reverse complement strand
GCACCCCGCTCTTCGACCAGTACGCGGAGGCCGACCGCGACCGGCCGAGGGCGGCCAACGAGTAGACCCGGCGGGAACCGTCCTGCCTCCTGCGGCCTGCGGGGACCGGCGGGAATCGGATTTCCGAGCACCCGGATGGGGATGCTAGAGTTTCACTCGTTGCAAGGGCCTGTGGCGCAGTCCGGTAGCGCACCTCGTTCGCATCGAGGGGGCCAGGGGTTCGAATCCCCTCAGGTCCACTGCACGAAGAAGGTCCCGCCGATCTCACGATCGGCGGGACCTTCGTCGTTCCCCGGACCTCGCCCGTCACCCCTTGGTCCTGTTGGTCCCGTGCCGTGCCGTGCCTTTCCGCCCCGCCGCGTCCACGGCGGACGGGGCGGGGCGGGCGGCGGTCACAGCTGCTTGGCCATGCAGATGCTGGAGTCGTAGGTGCGGTAGTAGCCGAACTTCTCGCAGCGCTCGTACCCGGAGGAGGCGTAGAGCGCGATGGCCTCCGGCTGCTGGTCGCCGGTCTCCAGGACCATGCGGACCCGCCCGGCCGCGCGGGCGTCCTCCTCCAGCAGGGCGAGGATCCGCCGCGCCAGCCCGAGCCCCCGGCACTGCTCGACGACGAACATCCGCTTCAGCTCGGCGTCACCGTCCCGGTTGCCCTCGCCGTTCTCGTCCTGGGTGCGCCAGCCGCCGGTGGCGACGGGGCGGTCGTGCTCGTCGTAGGCGATCAGGAACAGGCCGTGCGGCGGGCGGAAGTCGTCGGGGTGCAGGACGGTGGCGTCGCCGCCGTCGCCGTAACGGCGCTGGTACTCGGCCTGGACCTCGTCGTTCAGCTTCACGGCGTCGGGGTGGTCGAAGGGGACGGTGCGGATGTTCATGGCGGGGATCGTACTTCTGTGCGCGGGGAGGGAACGGGCGGGCGGGTCCCGTCCAGTGTGCCGGTATTGTTCTCCGGTGCTCACCGTGACCTCCGTCAATGTCAACGGACTCCGCGCCGCCGCGAAGAAGGGCTTCGTCGAGTGGCTGGCGGAGACCTCCGCCGACGTGCTCTGCCTCCAGGAGGTGCGCGCCGAGCCCGGTCAGCTGCCGGGGGCGGCCGGCGCGCCGGAGGGGTGGCACGTCACCCACGCGCCCGCCGCCGCCAAGGGCAGGGCCGGGGTCTCGCTCTACACGCGCCGGGAGCCGGACGCGGTGCGGATCGGGTTCGGGTCCGCCGAGTTCGACGGCAGCGGGCGGTACGTGGAGGCCGACCTGCCGGGCGTCACGGTCGCCAGCCTCTACCTGCCCTCGGGCGAGGCCGGGACCGAGCGGCAGGACGAGAAGTACCGGTTCATGGACGCCTTCCTGCCGTACCTCAAGGACCTGCGGGAGCGCGCCGCCGCCGACGGGCGGGAGGTGCTGGTCTGCGGGGACTGGAACATCGCCCACGCGGAGGCGGACCTGAGGAACTGGCGGGCCAACCGGAAGAACTCCGGCTTCCTGCCGGAGGAGCGGGAGTGGCTGACCCGCGTCCTGTCCCCCGGTGACGGCGGTTACGTGGACGTGGTCCGCGCGCTGCACCCGGGCGTGGAGGGGCCCTACTCGTGGTGGTCCTACCGGGGCCGGGCCTTCGACAACGACTCCGGGTGGCGCATCGACCTCCACGCGGCGACCCGGGGGCTCGCGGACCGGGCGGTCAAGGGCTTCGTCGAGCGGGCCGCCACCCACGCCGAGCGCTGGTCGGACCACGCGCCGGTGACCGTGGTCTACGACCTGTAGAGCCGCCGGGAGCGCGCGAAGGGCGCCCCGGAAGGGGCGCCCTTGTGCGGCCGGGCCGCCGCGCGGGACCGGGCCGCGCGCGCCGCTCCGGGCCTGCGTCAGATCGTGTCGTCGTCGTAGATGTCGTCCTCCGACGGCGAACGGCGCGAGCGCTCGTCCTCGCGCTGCGGCGAGCGCTCACGGGACGGGGAGCGGTCGCGGTCGCCCATCTCGTCCTTCTTCCGGTCCATCTGCTCGCCGGCCTGGCCCATGCGCCGGCCGGCCTCCTGCTGGAGACGCTCGGCCTTGTCCTGGAACTGGTCCTTGATGCCCATGCTGTTCACTCCCAAGAGTGGTGAGGGGTTCGGGGCCCGACCAGCGTGACACGGCCGTTCACGCAGCGCATTTCGATCATCACCCGGTGTGCCGGGCGGTCCGTTCCTGCTCGTCGGCGGCGCCTCCCGCGCCCACCAGCCCGGGGCGCACCTCGTCCAGACGGTCGTCGAAGCGCCGTACCTCGCGCGGGCCGACGGTGCCGATCAGGGTGGGCAGCGCTCCCCGGACCGCCTGCATGCCGCGCAGCCACCACTGGCCGTAGATGTGCGCGGAGCGCCGCTCGATGCCGTCCACCAGCCGGTCCACGGCGGGACCGAGCGGGTAGGTCTTGTTGGTCGGCCAGGGCAGCCGCTTGCGCAGTTCGCGCATCACGTCGTCCTGGTCGGCGCCGCGCACCATGTCGGTGTCGGTCCACGACAGGTAGCCGACGCCCACGTCGACGCCCTTGTGGCCGACCTCGCCCCGCACGCAGTGCGCGTACGCCTCGACGCCGGACTTGGAGGCGCAGTAGGCCGACATCATCGGGGCGGGCGTGAGCGCGGCCAGCGAGGCGATCTGCAGCAGGTAGCCGCGGGTCTCCAGCAGCGCGGGCAGGAAGGCCCGCCCGGTGACCGCCGAGCCGATCAGGTTGACCTCGATGACCCGGCGCCAGGCGTCCGCGTCGGAGCCGGCCAGCGGGCCCCCGGTGGCGACGCCCGCGTTGGCGACGACGATGTCGATCCGCCCGAACCGTTCCTTGACCTCGGCGGCCACCCGGTCCATGGCGTCCTGGTCGGTGACGTCGGCGTGCCACCAGTCGCTCTCGGCGTAGAGGCGGGAGGAGACCTCCTTGAGCCGCTCCGGCTCCAGGCCCACCAGCGCGACCTTCACGCCGCGCACCGACAGCTTGCGGGCCAGCAGTTCGCCGACGCCCCGCGCGGCGCCGGTGACGACGGCGACCCGCCCTTCCAGGTTGACCTTGCTCATGCGGCGCTCTCCTTGGTCGTGCCGGGCTTCTCGGTCTTCCCGCCCGCCGTGGTCCCGGGGGGCAGGTGGGCGGCCGCGAGGGACGCGATGCGGTCGGTGACCACGTCCGGCGCCTCCACGGGGGTCATGTGGCCGATGCCGGGCAGTTCGGTCAGGCCCAGGCAGTCGGGCAGTTCCCCGGCGAGGCTACGGGCGTGCACCGGCGGTGTCAGCCGGTCCACGGCGCCCACGATCACCTCGGTGGGGACGTCCAGCCGCCGTACCCCTTCGGCCAGTTCGAGGGAGGCGAGCACGCGGGACCAGGCGCGGCGCGCCCGGGTGGGGCAGGCGTGCACCACGCGGGCGCAGGCCTCCACCATCTGCGGCGTCGAACCGGCGCCCATGGTGCCGTACTTGAGGATCCTGCGGCTGACCGCCGTGGGGCGGCCGCCGATCGGCAGCGGGGATCCCAGGATCTGCCCGGTGAGCCAGGTGCGGACCCCGCCCTTCCTCAGCGGCAGCACCGTGGACTCCGGCACCAGGGCGGAGGCGCCGGTGGAGCAGAGCAGGACGGCCGCGGCGTGCTCCCGGAAGACGGGACGGCCGGCCGCCGCCATGACGGTCATGCCGCCCATGGAGTGGCCGGCGATCACCGCCTTCTCGCCGGGGGCGAGGGTGGCGGCGAGCACCGCCTCGAGGTCGTCGGCGAGCTGCTCGGTGCCGACGGGGGCGTGCAGCGGGCTGCCGCCGTGTCCGCGCTGGTCGTAGGCGATGACCCGGAAACGGCCGGCCAGGTCGCGTATCTGCGCCGCCCAGAAGGCGACGGAGCAGGTCCAGCCGTGCGCCAGCACCACGGCGGGGGCGTCCTCGGGACCGTGCACCTCGACGGATATCCGGGCGCCGTCCGCGGAGAGGACGGTCGACTCGCGGGCGGGCGCGGGCGGCTGGTAGCGGCCCAGGGTCGTGAGGTGGTCGATGGGGTTGCTCATGCGGCGGCCTCCACGGCGGCGGTCTCGGTCCCCGTGTCGCCGTCGGCCGCGGCGGGGGCGGGCGCGGGCCGGACCACGCCGTACTCCAGCAGGTCGACCCGGCGGGTGGCCTTGCGGAACTCGGCGGTGGTGCCGGGCCAGACGGTGGTGTTGCGGCCGCTCGCGTCCAGGTACCAGCTGGTGCAGCCGCCGGTGTTCCAGACGGTGCGCTTCATCCGCTCCTGGACCCGGGCGGTCCAGGCGTCCTGCGCCTCGGGCCGGACGTCCAGCGCGACGCGGCCGCCGAGGGCGTCCAGCTGCCGCAGGTAGTCGGCGAGGTAGTTCAGCTGGGACTCGATCATCAGGATCATCGAGGAGTTGCCGAGGCCGGTGTTGGGGCCGATGACCAGCAGGAAGTTGGGGAAGCCGGCCGTGGTGGTGCCGCGCAGGCCCGCCATGCCGTCCTTCCAGGTCTCCGCCAGGGTCCGCCCGTCGGCGCCCACCACGCGCTCCGCGATCGGCATGTCGGTGACGTGGAACCCGGTGCCGAAGACGATCGCGTCGACCTCGGTCCGGGTGCCGTCGGAGGCCACCACCGTGGAGCCCTCGACCTCGGCCAGGCCGCTCGCCACCACGTCCACATTCGGCTGCGCCAGCGCCGGGTAGTAGGTGTTGGAGAGCAGGATGCGCTTGCAGCCGATCCGGTAGTCCGGGGTCAGCTTGCGGCGCAGCTCCGGGTCCTTGACCGCCCGGTTCATGTTGGCCCTGGCGAGCTTCTCGACGACGCCGAGCATGTCGGGGTGCTTGGTGAACGCCTGCACCTGGAGTTCGCGGATGCCCCAGAGGACGCCGCGGCGCAGCTTGGTGGTGAGCGGGACGGCGCGGTGGATCCCGCGCTCGAGCGCGCCGATGGCGCGGTCGGCGCGGGGCATCACCCACGGGGGCGTGCGCTGCAGGACGGTGAGGCGGCCGGCCCTGGGCTGGATCGCGGGCACGATCTGGATGGCCGAGGCGCCGGTGCCGACCATGGCGACGCGCTTGCCGGTGAGGTCGTAGTCGTGGTCCCAGCGGGCCGAGTGGAAGATCTTGCCCGGGAACGAGTCGATCCCGGGGACGTCCGGCAGCTTGGGGTCGGAGAGCGGGCCGGTGGCGTTGACCACCACGTCCGCGGTGAGGGTGGCGCCGCCTCGGGTCTCGATCACCCAGCGCAGCTCCCGCCCGTCCCAGGCCATGCGCGCGACCTCGGAGTCGAAGCGGAGGTGGGGGCGCAGCCCGAAGGTGTCGGCGACGTCCTCCAGGTAGGCGTTGATGTGCTGCTGCCCGGAGAAGGCGCGCGGCCAGTCCGGGTTGGGGGCGAAGGAGAACGAGTACAGGTGGGAGGGGACGTCGCAGGCGCACCCGGGGTAGCTGTTGTCGCGCCAGGTGCCGCCGATGGCGGAGGCGCGTTCCAGGACGACGAAGTCGGTGACGCCCTCGCGGCGTAGCCGCACCGCGGCGCCCAGGCCGCCGAACCCGGCGCCGATCACCGCCACCCGTACGTGCTCGTGCTCGTAGTCGGCCATCCCGCCGCCTCCTGCGCTCTGTCTGGCTGAGTGTTGCCCTGGGTCCGACGAACCGTGCCAGTGTTCACTGGCACTGTTCGGAGCGTAGGGCAGGCGCGTACCGATGGGTAGGGGTCGCGCGCAGGAAAGTTACCGGCGGTACGGCCTAGGGTGATCCACGTGACGGACGAGGCGGCGACGGTGGCACACGACGGCGACGGCGGGCGGGAGTACCGCGCGGAGGAACTGGCGCGGCTGGCCGGCATCACCACGCGCACGCTCCGCTTCTACCGGGAGCGCAGGCTGCTGGCGCCGCCGCGGCGGGAGGGGCGGATCGCCTGGTACGACGACCGGCACCTGGCCCGGCTGCGGACCATAGCGGCGCTGCTGGAGCGGGGTCACACGCTGACCGGCATCGCCGAGCTGGCGGAGGCCTTCGAGCACGGGCGGGGCGTGGGGGAGCTGCTGGGGGTGGCCCCCACCGAGGAGACGCCGGTGCGGCTCAGCCCGGAGGAGCTGGCGGAGCGGTTCGCCGGCGAGGTGTCCCCGGAGAACCTGGTCGCGGCGATGGAGCTCGGCTACGTCGCCGTCGACCGCGAGGAGTTCGTGCACATCAGCCGGAACCTGCTGGACGCCTCGTCCGCCCTGGTGCGGGAGGGGATCCCGCTGGCGGCGGTGCTGGAGGCGGGGCGTCGGGTCCGCGAGCACGCGGACGCGATCGCGGACCTCTTCGCGGAGCTGGTGGGGGAGCACGTGCCGGAGGAGGACGTGCAGCGGATGCGTCCGCTGGCGCGGAGCGTGGTGCAGGCGGAGCTGTCCCTCGCGCTGGACCGGCGGTTGCGCAAGCGGTGAAGCGGGTAACTCCCCGAGCGTCGTTGCACGCGGCGGCGCCATGACGAGCGCGGCCGTCGTGGCGCACCGGGACGAGGGGGGCAGGGCGATCGTGTCCGAAGCGCGGGGGGATCGGGCGCAGGGGGACCAGGCGCGGGAGGACAGGCCGCAGGAGGACCCGGCGCAGGAGGAGCAGCGGGAGAAAGCGGTCGGGACCGCTTGGCGGTTGCACGCCACGCTGGCGGAGTGGACCAGGACCATCGACGCCAAGGCATCGTTCGCCCTGGCCATGGAGTCGGCCGCACTGGCCGGACTGGTCACGCTGCGCGGGGACGGGCGGGTTCTGGGCGACGTCTCGGGCGCCGTCCCGGTGGCCCTGCTGTGGGCCGGGGCCCTCCTGCTGGGGCTGTCCGCGGTCCTCGCCGTGGCGGCCGTCGTGCCCCGCCAGGACCGGGGGGAGGCGGTGACCGCGCGGCCCGGGGACATCGTCTACTACGGCCATCTGCGGCACTGGGAGCCCGAGGAGCTCGTGGTCCAGCTGACCCAGCAGGACCCGCTGCCCACGCTCTCCCGCCAGCTGGTCCGGATGAGCCGCATCCTGTGGAAGAAGCAGCGGCTGGTGCGGCTGTCGCTGGCGGCCGCCGTGGCGGGCGCCCTGGTGACCACGGCGGCGGCACTGGCCGGCTGACCGTCTCCCGGCTCCGGGCCGGGCGGACGGGACGGGAGCGGAACGGGCGGGAAGGGCGGGCGATGACGCGGCCACGAGGCGTGGAACCGACGGGCGGAAGCGGGGGCACCACCTTCTGGGACCTGCTGGACGATGCCGCGCGGGCGGCGCTCGCGGAGGCGGGGGACGAGGTCCGGCACCCGCCCGCGGAGGACCTGGTCCGGCAGTACGACCTCAGCGACCACCTGCTGGTGGTGCTCGGCGGATGCGTCAAGGTGACCACGGCGTCCGCCGGCGGCTACCGGGCGGTGCTGGCCCTGCGCGGCCCCGGTGACCTGCTGGGCGAGCAGTCCGGGCTGGACGGCCGCGCCCGGTCGGCCACGCTCACCGCGCTCACCCCCGTGCGCGCGCTGCGCCTTCCCGCCGAGGACTTCGCCGCCGTGTCGCGGCGGCATCCGGGTGTCACGGCGGCGGTCAACCATGTCCTCTCCGTCCGCCTGCGGGAGGCGGACCGCCACCGCACCGCCGCCGGGGCGGACTCCATCGCGGCCCGGCTGGCCGAGCTGCTCCTCGATCTCGCGGCCCCGTACGGCCGGCGCGGGACGTCGGGCGAGCTGGTGATCGGCCTGCCCCTGTCCCAGGACGACCTGGCCGGACTGGTCCTGGGGTCCCGGCGGACCGTCAGCCGGGTGCTGGAGCAGTGGCGGGCCCGGGCGTGGGTCACCACCGGCCGGACCCGGAT
>NZ_LWCC02000005.1:2721476-2735485 GCF_001642695.1 Streptomyces chilikensis | reverse complement strand
CGCCCGCGGTCACAGGTCCAGCCATCCCAGGCCGGACATGGACGCCCCGTGCTCGGCGGCCAGCGGGTTCCATCCGGCCACGAAGGCCGTCTTCGCCGCGGTGGCCCGCTCGTTGGCGCTCTCCGCCTCCTTCCAGGCGCCGACCGCGGCGACGCGCTCGGGCGAGCAGGAGCCCGAGACCTCGTCGACGATCCTGACGTAGGCGAGGTCCGCGTCCTCGGAGGCATCCCAGGCGTCGCGCAGGTCGGTGGCGAGGTCGCCGGGAAGCGCGTCGAGGTCCAGCAGGGAGAGCCGGTCCAGCAGGTCGGCCCGGGTGACCGCGGCGTCCTGGAAGACGCCGCGGGCGGAGGACAGGTCGCGGCAGTCCTGCAGGAGCCGGACCGCGCCCTGGACGCTCCGGCGCCGCCCGGAGTTCTCCCGGAGCAGGGCGTCGAGCTGCTCCACCTGCTCCGCCTCGGCGGAGGAGGGTTCCTCGCCCGGGGCGTCCGTCCCCACGGCCGTCAGGCCGTCGCCGGTGGTGCCCGGGGCGCTCCGGGAGGCGTCGTCCGCGTCGTTCAGCTGGGCGAAGAGGAAGATCAGCAGGGCGATCAGTGCCAGCCACCACCCGACGCCGCTCCTCCTCGGCGCCGTGGCCGGCGTTGACGCGGGCGTCCGGGTCGGCTGGGCGGCGCGCGGGGGCGGGACGAACCCGCCCGGCTGTTGCTGCCGAGGGGGCGCCGAGGGCGACGGCGTGGACGGCGTGGACGTGGGTGTCGTGGACGTCGGGACGGGCTCGGGCCACTCGGTGGGCGCGGTCTCGGCGGCGGCGCGCAGCGGTTCCAGCCACCGCGACATCACGGGCCGGCCCGGGGGCGCCGATTCCAGGGTCGCCCGGGCCAGCTCGGCGACCTCGGGGGCGAGAGCCCGCAGCGGGGCGAGGTCGGTGCCCTTCTGGTCGCGGATGAAGAGCCGGGTCGCCAGCAGGGCGAACTTGTAGGCGTCGCCCGCGGTGGTCATGGGCTTCTCGCCCTCGGGCAGCTGCCACAGGGCCGTGTGCACGGGCGGCAGCGCCCAGGTGCTGGAGACCCCCATGGAGTCGCAGTCGATGAAGAAGCAGCGGGGGCGGTCGTCGGAGAAGGTGAACAGCAGGTTCTTGGGGGAGAGGTCGCCGATCACCACGCCGAGGCGGTGCAGCCGGAGCAGTTTCCCCGCGATGTCGGCCAGCAGGGCGAACAGCCGTCGTGGGGTGACCTCGCCCATGGCCCGGGTGACCCCGGCGGTGGCCAGGTAGGCGGGCCCGTTGAGGAGGTACTGGATGCCGGTCGTGGACCGCTCGCCCAGCAGGTCGGCGAAGAACTCGCCGGGGATCTCCCGCATCAGCAGGCCCGATACCCGGCCGTCCCTGGTCACGAGCGCGGCCGGCCAACAGCTGTTCTCGGCCAGCCAGCGGCCGTCGGCCGGGGGCAGCCCGGGAACGAAGGCGACCAGTCCCTCCAGGGCCCGCACGTCGAGGCGGGCCAGGGCGGCGGGCTGGTACTCCTTGTAGACCGTCGGCCATTCGCCGTTGATCCTCCGCCCCTCGACCGCCCACACGGTTCCCTGTCCGCCGGCGCCGAGCCGGTCGCCCAGCCGCAGGGAGTCGTGCGGCAGCCGGGGGACGCGGTACCCGCTCACGAGAGGCCTCCGGGGAGCCGGTGGCGGGGCCAGAGCGCCAGCAGCGTCCGGTCGTCGTCGAAGGTCTCCCTGGAGAAGTCGAGCAGGTCGGCGAGGACGCCGGGCCTGGCGGGAGGCTCCCGCAGGACCCGGAAGAGCTCGCCCACCGGGCCGGTGCCCCCGCCGAGCGGCACGCCGAAGCCGTCCGTGCCGACCAGGAGCGTCCCCAGCGGGGGGAGCCGGAACGACACGGGCTCCGCGGGCTGCGGGTACCAGGGGAGTGGCCGCACGTGCGAGGTCGAGATCAGCTCGTCGTCCTCCTCGCCGTCCGCGAACAGTTCCCGGAAGCGGCCGTCCTCCAGGGTCCAGGCCGAGGAGTCGCCCACGCGCACCAGCCGGCCCCGCACGCCGCCGGAGCCGTCCACCCGCGCGATGCCGGCGACCAGGGTGGTGGCGAGGTCCCTGCTCGCCGCCTGCCGGGCAGCGGCCATCTCCTCCGCGTCGTCCGGCTGCCGGCCGCCGGTGATCCGCATCACCAGCTGGAAGGCCGCCGCCGCCAGCACCCGGGTCCAGTCCGGCTCCGGGCGGCCGAGGTCCAGCTGGGCCAGCACGTCGTTGACCGCCGTCCGGCAGGCCAGGGTCGAGCCGACGTGGGAGGTGACGGCGGAGGAGACGCCGTCGGCGACGGCGAAGACCACCGTGCCGGTCGCCCGGTGCCAGGTGACGACGCCGTCGTCCTGGCGGGGGACGCCCGCGTGGCGGTGGGCGTCGCCCCGGACCGAGGCCAGCCGGACGGTGAGCCCGGCCGCCGACCAGCCGTCGCAGAAGGTGTCGGGCCGGTACGGGTCGGAGGGCGGGGGCTTGGCCTCGAACACGGCGGTGGGACGACCGGCCACGATCCGCTCCCACCGGCCGGGCCCGGACGGCTCCCACGGCTCCGCCCCGGCCGGCGGGCGGACGGGGGGAACGGCACCGGAGGGCCGGGAGGGCCCGGCACCGGACGGGGCGCCGCCCGCGGGCCCGTCCCAGGCGGGGAGCCCCTCCCGGGCGGCCGCCCCCGGCCCGCCGCTGCCGGGCAGGTCGCCGCGCGGTCCGGGCCGCCCGGGGTCCGTCCGCCGGTTGCCGGGTGCGGTGGCCCAGGGGTCCGTGGCCGGTTGGGCGGGTGGCGGTCCGTCGCTGCCGGGCAGGTGGCCGGGGCGTCCGGGGGTGCCGGGGCCGGGGCGGCCGGTCTCCGGGCCGGTGGGTCCGGGGGCCCACGGGGCTCCGGTGGCCTCGCCGGACGGTGCCGGGACGCGGCCGGGCTCCGGGGGCCCCGTCGCGGCGTCCGCCCACGCGGCGGGGTCTTCCGGCCCCGGAGGCGGGGCTCCGGTGGTGGGCGCCCCGGCCGGCGCGGGATGCCGGGCGGGGCCGAGCGCCGGGCGTTCACCGCGTGCCGGTCCGGGCAGGCCGCGTCCGGACGGCCGGCGGTCCTCCGGCGGCGTCCGCGGTTCCCGCCCGGGGGGCGGGGACGGGTGCGAGGGCGGGTGCGGGACCTGCGGGGACCGTTCCTCGGACGCCCGCCAGACGCCTTCCTCCCACGCGGCGGACCCGTCCCGCTTCCGCCCGCCGTGGGGCAGGAGTCCCAGCAGTACTCCCCACCAGCCCTGTTCGGGCGTCCCCACCCTCACACCTCGTCGATCGCCATGACGAAGCCCTCCGGCGGCGCGACCGTCAGCGTGGGCGCGCCGGCCACCATGGAGTTGCCGGACTCGACGACGCTCTTGGTCAGGCTGCTGAAGAACCCGGCGATGCAGTTGCCCAGGTCGGCGCCCGGGACCGAGACGTACGCGTAGTCCGGCCCGGTCGCCACGGCCAGCACGGTCGCGGCGTCCACGGACCCGATGCCGAACGAGACGATGTTCGGCGCGGCGGGCGTCTGCGCGCGGTCGGTGAGGCGCCGGTGCGCCTCACGCCAGTCCCCGCCGTTGTTGGGCAGGCCGTCGCTGAGGAAGAAGACGGCCGGGCGGTGCACCCGGTAGCCCTGCGCCTTCAGGGTCCTGACGTCCCGCGGTATGCGCGTGCGCAGGTCGTCGAACGCGGCCTCGTAGTTGGTGCCGCCGTACGCGGACAGCCGCGGCAGCTCGGCCTCGTCGCGCAGATCGGCGAGCGCCAGCCGCTCCGTCACCGAGTTGGCGAAGCCCAGGACCGAGAACCGGATCTTGGCCGCGGCCATCGGTTCCCGCAGCAGGGCCATGTGCAGCGACCGCATCCCCGCGTTCAGGTTGCCGACGTACTCGTCCATCGAGCCCGACTCGTCCGCCAGCAGGTACACGGGCAGCAACTGCCCCTCTGCCTCTCTCATCCCCGTTCTCCTTTCCTTACCGCTCCGCCGGCACGGGCGTCAGCCCCTCCGGACAGGCGAGTGTCAGGTCCATGCGGCCCGCGAGCATGCCCCGGACCAGATTGAGCACGGTCTGCTGCGTGAAGACCGAGAACTGCACCACCGACCGCCCGAGGTCCGCCCCGTCCACCGCGGTCACCGCCAGCTCGGGCCGCGAGGCGATCCGCCCGGCGGTCCGTTCCCGGTCCTCGCCGATCGCGCAGGCCACGACGTGGGGACGGAACTCGTGGGCCATCAGGGCGGTGTGCACCGCGGGCCATTCGGCCCCGTCCTCGGCCTGGCCGACGGAGAGGAAGAACACCACCGGCCGCACCACCCGGGAGACCTGCTGCTTCAGCCGCTCCGTCTCCTGCGGGACCAGCTCCAGCAGGCGCCGGAACACCGGCCGGTAGCGGCAGCCGGCCGAGGCCCGCAGATCCGGCATCCGGGTGGTCCACGACACCTTGGTCTGCGGCAGGACGACGTCCGCGCCGTCCGAGTAGGCGATCACCGACAGCCGGACCGCCTCCGCGATCTCGTTGCTGGTGCTGAGCGCCGTCTGCAGGGACCGGAGGGCGTTCTCGAGCTCGGTGACGCAGCCGGCGGTCGCGGCGGAGGTGTCGACGACCAGGTAGACCGGCACCACACCGGTCCGCGCGGCGGCGGAGGCGGGCGAGGCGTCCTGGCCGGCCCCGGAGGCCGGCTGCGCGGCGGGCGCGGGCGTGTCCGCGCGGCCCGGCGGCCCGGGCCGACGAGAGTTCCATGTGGGTGCCGGTGCCCGACGCGCCCCGCCGGGTGAGGGTGACCCGGGTCTCGATCCTGGGCGAGTCGGACAGCGGTTCACCGCTGTCGTCGGCGAACCCGTCGGTGAACTCCAGATGGGTCGGCGGGGCCACCGAGCCGACCCGCCACCAGCCGTGCGGCCGGTCCCCCTCCGGGCCGGTCATGTGGTAGCTGACCGTGCCGCCGGGGCTGAGGTCGAAGTCGTCCACGGTGGCGGGGTAGGACGGCGGCCCCCACCACCGCTCCAGCTTCCGCGGATCGGCCCACAGCTGCCACACCCGCTCCACGGGGGCGTCGAAATCGGCTGCCAGGGTCAGACTGAGCTGGTCGAAGTCCTCGTTGACACTGGTGACGGTCATGATTCCCAGTCCTTCGGCGCGGGACGCGGACGTGCTGCCGCTCCTCCCAGCAAAACTCCGCGCCCGCGCCCCCGCCACTCGATCACGGGCCGGACGTCAGCCGGCCGCGGCCCCGTCCATCCCGTCGCGCACGAACTCCCGCAGCCAGGCCCGGAACTCCGGCCCCAGGTCCTCGCGTTCGCTGGCGAGCCGCACGATGGCGCGCAGGTAGTCGCTCCGGTCGCCGGTGTCGTAGCGCCGGCCGCGGAAGAGCACGCCGTGCACCGGCCCGCAGACGCCCTCGTCCGCGGCCTGCGTCTGGAGGGCGTCGGTCAGCTGGATCTCGTTGCCGCGGCCCGGCTCGGTCCGCCGCAGGATGCCGAAGATGCCGGGGTCGAGCACGTACCGCCCGATGACGGCGTAGTTCGACGGCGCGGTCCCCGGCGCCGGCTTCTCGACCAGGCCGGTCACCCGGACGACGTCGCCGTCCCCGGTCGACTCCACGGCGGCGCAGCCGTAGAGGTGGCTCTGCGCGGGGTCGACCTCCAGCAGCGCGACCACGCTGCCGCCGTGCCGCGCCTGGACGTCGATCATGCGGGAGAGCAGCGGGTCGCGCGGGTCGATCAGGTCGTCGCCGAGCAGCACCGCGAACGCCTGGTCGCCGACGTGCGGGGCGGCGCAGAGCACGGCGTGGCCCAGGCCCCGCGGGTCGCCCTGGCGGACGTAGTGGATGGTGGCGAGGTCCGTGGACTCCTGCACCCGGGCGAGGCGCTCGCCGTCGCCCTTGCGCCTCAGGGCCGACTCCAGCTCGTAGTTGCGGTCGAAGTGGTCCTCCAGGGGACGCTTGTTGCGCCCCGTGATCATCAGGACGTCGTCGAGGCCCGCCGCGACGGCCTCCTCGACGACGTACTGGATCGCCGGCTTGTCGACGACCGGGAGCATCTCCTTGGGCGTCGCCTTGGTCGCCGGGAGGAACCGCGTGCCGAGACCGGCCGCGGGGATGACCGCCTTGCTGATGGTGGGACTCATCGGGTGTCCTTCGTCGTGGCCCCGGCCCGGCCGGGGGTGGGGGTGACCCCGCTTGCGAGAAGTGTCGCAGGATCACGCCGTGACGATCAGACCCCGCCCGGCCCGTCGCCCGGTTCGTCCTGGACCGCGGGGCCCGCGCTCCACGGCGGCGCCGGCCGGTGCGCCACCGGGACGGCGGCCGGCGGCACCACCTCCGAGCGGCACGGACGCCGCGGGAGGTCCCGGCGGACCGTCTCCGCGATCCCGGCCGCACGGCCGGGGGCGCCGGTCAGAGGGCCTTGGTCATGAAGACGCTGTTGGGGTCCTCGGTGTAGTCCGCGAACGGCCCGCACTCGGTGAACCCGTGCCGGGCGTACAGCCGCCGGGCCGCCGCGAAGTAGTCCTCGACGCCGGTCTCCAGGCTCAGCCGCCGGTAGCCGCCGCGCTCCGCGAGTCCGGTCAGGTGCTCCAGCACCGCGGAGGCGATCCCGCGGCCCCGGGCGGCGGCCGTGGTGCGCATCGACTTCAGCTCGCCGTGGTCCGGGCCCAGTTCCTTGAGCGCCCCGCAGCCCAGCAGGGTGCCGTCGGCGGCGCGCGCGGTCACGAAGACGATGCCGGCGCCCGCCAGCGTCCCGTGGTCCAGCGCGTGCACCGACTCCGGCGGGCTGGTCGCGTACATGTCCTGCAGGTGCTCGTCGAGCAGCGCGGCGACGTCGTCCCGCAGGGGCGAGTCGGCGGCGATCTGTATTCCGGTCCCGGTCAGCATCAGGCCATGTTCGCAGGTCCGGTGGTGCGGGGGCGGGCGGGGGCGGGCGCCTGCGGCGACGCCCAGGACCGCGCCCCGGACGCGTCGAGCGCCCCGGACGCCCCGGGTCCGCGGGTGCTCGGGTGGAGACGGGCGGACTCGAGGAGCCGGGCGGCGCCGCGCACCGCGGCGGTGTGCGGGGCGGGGACGACGTGGACGGGGGCGTGCAGCCGGCCGGTGAGCCGGTACGTGATCTCCGGCCGCAGCGCGCCGCCGCCCGCCAGCAGCACGCCCCTGGCGAGCGCGGCCGGCATCAGCGAGGCGTCGTCCTGCCGGAGCGTCGCGGCCACCATCCTGGTCACCGCGTCGACGATGCCGCCCGGCGCGGCGCCGGGGTCGCCGGTGCCCAGCGCGACCCGGCGGGCGTCGGTCACCGCGCCGTCGTCCAGCAGCACCACCTCGGTGAGGTGCGCACCGACGTCCACCACCAGCAGCGGCCGGGACAGGTCGGCCCCGGCCGCGACCGCGATCGCGCGGGCCCCCGGCACGGTCAGCACGCTCCGCGGCCGCAGCACCTCCACGACGGACCGGGCGGCCGCCCGGTAGGCCGGCAGGTCCAGCACCGGAGCGGTGAGCACCACCAGCGGGTGGGCCGTCCGCGGCAGCCGGTGCTCGAGCAGCCGCCCCAGCATCCCGGCGCAGCCGTCCGCGTCGACGATCACGCCGCGGCGGACCGGATACCGGGCGGCGCCGGGAAGACCGACGGTGGGCACGTCGAGGACCGGGCCCCGCCCGCCGACCCACACCCGGGTGCGGGCGCTGCCGAGGTCCAGGGCGACGCCCCAGGAGGCGGGGCGCGGCACCCCGGACCGGCGCCGCACCGGCTCGCCGCCGCCGCCCTCCACCTCTTCCCCGGTCACCGGTCCGCCGCCCGGTGGTCCGGTGCCGGGAGGCCCGTCGCCCGGTGTCCCGCCGCCCTGCGTCCCGCCGTCGCGGACCCCGCCACCGGGTGTCCGGCGGCCGCCGCGGGCACCGGGTCCGCCGTGGCGGGGCGGGGAGCGGCGCGCAGCCGCTGGCAGGGCGCGCAGTAGCGGGCCTGCGGCACGATCAGCAGCCGCTGCCGCTCGACCGGCAGCCCGCACCGGTGGCAGCTGCCGTACCGGCCCTCGTCCATGCGGCGCAGCGCCGCCTCGACGTCCGCGACGACCATGCGCGCCGGCGCCGGGGCGGCCGGGCGTCCGCCCGCGGACCGCTCCCGGTGGAACCGGAGCTGCTCGTCGAGACCGGCGCGCAGGCCGGCGAGGTCCTCGGGGGTCAGGTGCCGCGCGGCACGGTCACCGGCGGCGGTCGGGGAGTTCACCACTTCACCTCGGGTGGGCACGGGATCGGTCCCGGCCGTGCGCGGGCTCGCGCACGGCCGGGGGAACGGGTCCGGAGGGGACGACACGCGCACGGACGCGACGGTCAGGCGACCCGGCGGCGGCAGCCGACGCAGTGGTGGGTGTACGGCAGGATCTCCAGCCGCTCCTCGGGGATCGCCTCGCCGCACCGCAGGCACGTTCCGTAGCTGCCGTCCTCGATGCGGGCGAAGGCGTCCTCGATCTCCCTGAGGACCTTGGTGATGGCGTCCTTCTGCGTGGACATCAGGTGGTCGTCCGCCGTCTGCCCGCTGCCGGTGAGGGAGTGCAGCTGGGCCAGCCGGGTGCCGCGCTCGTGCTCGAGGCGCTGCCGGGCCTGGTGCCGGTCGTGGGGGAGCGGGCGGGGTTCGGGAGGGGCGGCGTCGAAGGCCATGGGACGTCCTTTCCAGCGGGTGCGACCGGTCGCGGCAGGCGGTCGGCACGGATGCGCGTCGTGGGAGCGGCCCGGCGGCGGCACCGCCGGGCACACGGCTCACGGCCCGCGGCGGCGGGGGCCCGACGGCAGGAGGCGCCGGGCCCCCGGCGACGGGGCCGGGTGCCTGGGTCCGGCGGCCGGGAGGGGCCGTGGACCCTCTCCACCCTGGCCGTCCGTCCGCCCGGCGGCCATCGGCCGCGCAGCCCATTTCCGCCCGTCGCCCCCACCCGCGGCATGGGTGCCGTGACCCACCCGGAATGGGCTCCGTGACCCATCGACGCCGGCCGGGGAGCCCGGCAGGCTGGAGGGCGGCCCGGCCGCCCGGCGGCCGGGCCGGGGCGCCGTCCGGGGAGCCCGCGGCGCGTGCCGGCGACCGCGATGCCCGAGAGTGGAGGGCGACGCATCGCTGAAGGAGGCGTGACCCCGGTGTCCCTGTTCTGGCGGATCTTCCTGCTCAACGCCGTGGTGCTGGGCGCGGCCACGGCGCTGCTGCTGTGGGCGCCGGTGACCGTTTCCGTGCCCGTCCTGCTGACCGAGGCCGTGATCCTGGTCGGCGGTCTGGCGGTCATGCTGGTCGCCAACGCCGCCCTGCTCCGCTGGGGCCTCGCCCCGCTGGTCCGCCTCACCCGCCGGATGACCACCGTGGACCTGCTCCGCCCCGGGCAGCGGCTGCCCGAGCACGGCACCGGTGAGGTCGCCGACGTGATCCGCACCTTCAACGCGATGCTGGACCGCCTGGAGCAGGAACGCGTCGCCAGCAGCGCCCGCGTGCTGATCGCCCAGGAGGCCGAACGCCGGCGCGTCGCCCAGGAGCTGCACGACGAGGTGGGGCAGAGCATGACGGCGATCCTGCTGTCGCTGAAACGGGCCGCGGACACCGCCGAGCCGCCGCTGCGGGACGAACTGCGGCTGATCCAGGAGGCCACCCGCAGCAGCCTGGACGAGATCCGGCGCCTGCTGCGGCGGCTGCGCCCCGGCGTCCTGGAGGACCTCGGCCTGGTCAGCGCGCTGACCGCGCTGGCCGGGGACTTCGCCACCCACACCGGTCTCGTCGTGCGCCGGGACTTCGACGCGGACCTGCCGCCGCTGCAGCCCGGGACCGAACTGGTCGTCTACCGCGTCGCCCAGGAGGGCCTGACCAACGCCGCCCGGCACGCCGACGCGGAGACCGTCACGGTGCGCCTGCGGCGGGTCCCGGACGCGGTCGAGCTGTCGGTCACCGACGACGGCCGCGGCGTGGGGCGGCTGAGCGAGGGCGCCGGCATCCGCGGCATGCGCGAACGGGCGCTGCTGGTCGGCGCCTCGCTGGAGGTGCTGCCCGCGGCGTCGGGCACGGGGACGACGGTGCGGCTGACCGTGCCGGTTCCGTCCACGGCGCCCGCCCCGGCCGCGGGCACCCCGCCGGGAGGCGCCCCGGCCGCCGGCGCCCCGCCCGCGCCGCCGGGACCCGAGCCGTCCGATGCCGCCCCACCCGACGCCCAGGACACCTGAGATGCAGCACGACGACCCCGTCACCCCCTTCGCCCCCGAGCCCGCCGACGCCCCCGCGACGCCCGGCGTCCGGCCGACCCGCATCCTGCTCGCCGACGACCACGCCCTGGTGCGGCGCGGCGTGCGGCTGATCCTGGACCAGGAACCGGACCTGGAGGTGGTCGCCGAGGCCGGCGACGGGGCGGAGGCCGTGGAGAGGGCCCGCTCCCAGGAGGTGGACCTGGCCGTGCTGGACATCGCGATGCCGCGCATGACCGGTCTCCAGGCCGCCCGTGAACTGGCCGCGCTCCGGCCGGACCTGCGGATCCTGATGCTCACCATGCACGACAACGAGCAGTACTTCTTCCAGGCCCTCAAGGCCGGGGCCTCGGGGTACGTGCTGAAGTCCGTCGCCGACCGCGACCTGGTCGCCGCCTGCCGGGCCGCGATCCGCGACGAGCCCTTCCTCTACCCCGGTGCGGTGACCGCGCTGATCCGCCACTACCTGGACCGCGTCCGGCAGGGGGAGGAGGCGCCGGGGCAGATCCTCACGCCCCGGGAGGAAGAGGTCCTCAAGCTGGTGGCCGAGGGGCACTCCTCGAAGGAGATCGCCGAGATGCTGTTCATCAGCGTCAAGACGGTGCAGCGGCACCGCGCCAACCTGCTGAGCAAGCTCGGCCTGCGCGACCGGCTCGAACTCACCCGGTACGCCATCCGGGCCGGACTCGTCGAACCCTGACCGCCCGGGGCTCCGGCACCACTCCCGGGCCGGAGCCCCGGGCCCCCGCCCCCGCCGCGCGGGCCGCCGAGGTCCGGCCCGCGCCGGCCGCCGAGGACCCGGAACGTCCGGAGAGGAGGACCACCGCATGGACCCGCGCCCCCGCCGCCGTGCGACCGCGTTCCTCCTGCCGGCCGTCCTCCTGCTGACGCTGCTCACCGCCCTCGCCCCCGGCGGTCCGCACCCGGCCCCGGTCCTCGCCGGGGTGGGGACGCCGGCGACCGGGTCCGGCGCCGTCCACGGCACGGTCCCGCACGCCGGTGACCCGTGCGCCGCCGCGTGCCTCACCCCCGCGGCGATCCGCCACCAGTTCCCGGGCGACCACCCGTCGTCCCCGGGCCACCCGGCCGTCCCGCCCACCGGGACGGTCCTGGCCCCGCCCGCCGCGGCCCGCGAGACCGTCCGGTCCGCCTCCCGTCCCCCCGCCCCCGGCGAAGCCCTTCCGCACCGCGGACGGTCGCCCCCCTCCGGCGTTTGACCGTCCCAGCCCTCCCTTCCCCTTCACCTTCACCGATGTGCCGCGGCCGCGCCGGCCGCCGCCGTGGCATGCCCTGCCGGAGGCCCCCGTTGTCCGACACGTCCCGCTCCACCCGCGTGAGGGCGTTGATCGCCCTGGCCGTGGTCGCCCTGTCCGTCTTCGTCACCCTCACCGTGCCGGTCCGTCTCGGGCTCGACCTGCGCGGCGGCACGCAGATCGTGCTCGAGACCCGCTCCCCCTCCTCCGCCACCCCCGGCGCCGGCCGCGAGGCCACCGACCGCACCCTGGAGGTGCTGCGCGGGCGCGTCGACGCGCTCGGCGTGGCCGAACCGACCCTGCAGCGCTCCGGGGACCGGCGGATCATCGTCGAACTGCCCGGCGTCCAGGACCCCGAGGAGGCGGCCGAGGTGCTGGGCCGCACCGCCCAGCTCACCTTCCACCCGGTCCTCGCGGTCGAGGACCCGGGCGCCCCGAAGGACCCGGCCCCGAAGGACCCGGCCCCGGGCGAACCGGCCCCGGACGAGGCCGCCCCGGGCGACCCCGGACGCGGCGAGCGCGTCCTGGCCGGGGAGTCCGGCGAGAACCTCCGCGTCGGTCCCGCCGCCCTGACGGGCGGCGACGTGGAGGGCGCCGACGCCCGCCACGACGCGCAGACCGGCGCCGGCTGGCACGTCACGGTCGACTTCGACCGCGCCGGGAGCGACCGCTGGGCCCGGCTCACCGGTGAGGCGGCCTGCGCCGCCCCCGGCGATCCCGCGCGCCGCGTCGCCATCGTCCTCGACGACCGGGTCATCTCCTCCCCGCAGGTCGACCCCTCCGTCGCCTGCGGCGACGGCATCACCGGCGGCGCCACCCAGATCACCGGCGCCTTCGACGACGCCGAGGCCCGCGAACTGGCGCTGCTGATCAGCGGCGGCGCGCTCCCCGTCCCCGTGGAGACCGTCGAGCAGCACACCGTCGGCCCCACCCTGGGCGCCCGCGCGATCGAGGCCAGTGCCTGGGCCGCGGTCATCGGCACCGCGCTGACCGCGCTGTTCATCGTCCGCGCCTACCGGCTCCTGGGCGTCCTGGCCGTCGTGGCGCTGCTCTGCTACGGCGTGATCTCCTACGCCGCGCTGGCCGTGCTCGGCGCCACCCTCACCCTGCCCGGCCTGGCCGGCTTCGTGCTCGCCATCGGCATGGCGGTGGACGCCAACGTCCTCGTCTTCGAACGCGCCCGCGAGGAGCACACCGCCCGCCTGCGGCCCAGCGCGCGGTCCGCCCTGACGGCCGGGTTCCGCAACGCCTTCAGCGCGATCGCCGACTCCAACGTGACGACGCTGATCGCCGCCGTCCTGCTCTTCCTGCTGGCCTCCGGACCGGTGCGCGGCTTCGGCGTCACCCTCGGCATCGGCGTGCTCGCCTCCATGATCAGCGCCCTGGTGGTCACCCGCGTCCTCGCCGAGTTCGCCGTCTCCCGCCGCTGGGTGCGCCGCCGTCCGGCCGTCACCGGCATCGCCACCGCCGGCCGGGTCCGCACGGCCCTCACCCGCCGCGACCCCCACCTGATGCGCCGCCCGCGCCGGTGGCTCGCCGCCTCCGCGGCCGTGCTGGTCCTGGCCGGTTCCGGTGTCGCGGTCCGCGGCGTCGACCTCGGCATCGACTTCACCGGCGGGCGGCTCCTGCAGTACGCCACGACGCACCCGGTCGACCCGGAGCGCGCCCGGGACGCCCTCGCCGACGCCGGCTTCCCGAAGGCCGTCGTCCAGTCCTCCGGCGACGACGGCCTGACGGTGCGCACCGGGCAACTGACCGACACCGAGGCCGACGCCGTCACCCGCGTCCTCTCCGCCCTCGACGCCGGGGACGCGGAGGGCGGAAAGGGCGGCGCGGGCGAGGAGGCCGGCGCGGGCGGCGTGGAGAAGGTCCGCGACGAGCTGATCGGCCCCAGCCTCGGCGAGGAACTGAGCCGCAACGCCCTGATCGCCCTGGCGGTCGCCCTCGGGGCGCAGCTCCTCTACCTCGCCGTCCGCTTCCGCCGCCTGTTCGGCGCGGCCGCGGTCGGCGCCCTGGCGCACGACGTGGTCGTCCTGGTCGGCGTCTTCGCCTGGCTCGGCAAGCCGGTCGACGGCATCTTCCTCGCCGCGCTGCTCACCGTCATCGGCTACTCGGTCAACGACTCCGTGGTGGTCTTCGACCGCGTCCGCGAACTGCTGCGCGGCGGCGGCACGGGGCAGGCGGGGGCGGCGCGGCCGCTGCCGGACCTGGTGAACACGGCGGTCCTGCAGACCCTGCCCCGCACCGTCAACACGGGCCTGGGCGCCGTCCTCGTCCTCACCGCCCTGGCCGTCCTCGGCGGCGACACGCTCACCGACTTCGCCCTCGCCGCCCTGATCGGCGTCGTGGTCGGCACGTACTCGTCCGTGTTCGTGGCCGCGCCGCTCGCGCTGGAGCTGAGCCCCGGCAGGGCCACCGCCGCCACCCCCCGGGCCCGCCGCCGCACCCCGCGGCGGACGGCGGCGCAGACCGGGGCACGGTGAGGCGGGGCGGCCCGGCCGGGGGAGGCGCGACCTCCCCCGCCCGGGCCGCCGGACCACGCCCGAGCC
>NZ_LWCC02000005.1:2699315-2721376 GCF_001642695.1 Streptomyces chilikensis | reverse complement strand
CGGTCCTCCCGCCGCTCCGGCGGCCGCGGGCCGCCGCGCGGGCGGGCCGTCGGCCCGGTGCCGGGGCACGGGGCCCTCACCTCGGCGGCGCTCCGGCGCGGCGGGGCGCGGATCGTCCGGAGGCACGGCGAAGGCCCGGACGTCGACCGAGTCGGTCACGGCGTCCGGGTCGACCCTGTCGGCCGCGGGCTCCGCCTCGTCGGCGGAGCGCGCGAGGTCCTTGGCGTAACGGCGCTCCATCCCCGCCCTTCCGGACAGCAGCCGGATGGCGGTGCTGAAGCGTTCCGTCGGACGGGCCTCGTTCAGCTCGTCCTGCCTACGGAGCCACATCGGCACCAAGTAGGCGGCCCAGGCCCCGACAATGACTGCGTAGATGAGGCCGCTGCTGCTCACAGTCACACGGTAGAGCGGTTTGGGTGAGGCCATCTGCCTATTCGCGCGGTGTGTCGCACGATCTGGCTGATATTTCGAGCCTTTTACGCGACCGATGTGATCACAGCCCGCCGGAAGCATGAATTCCCACGCCCAAACGTGATCACTCCGGACAGGTAATTCGAACACTTATTCAATTACCGGGAAAACGCCGTTCCGCCGGGTCCTCCTCACGACGTCCGGCCGCTCAGCCTGGACAGACGCGTCATCATCCCTTCGGGGACCTCTTCCACGGTCAGCGCGTAGACCAGGTGGTCGCGCCAGTCCCCGTCGATGTGCAGATAGCGCGGCCGCAGCCCTTCCTCGCGGAATCCGAGTTTTTCCACCACCCGGCGGCTGGGCCCGTTCTCCGGGCGAATGCAGACCTCCAGCCGGTGAAGTCCCACGGCCCGGAAGCTGTGGTCCACGGCGAGCGCGACCGCCGTCGGCATCACCCCGCGTCCGGCCACCGCCTCGTCCACCCAGTAGCCGACGTTCCCGGAGCACATGGAGCCCCAGGTGATGCTGCCGACCGTCAGCTGTCCGGCCAGCCGGTCCTGGTACTCGACGACCCAGGGCATCATCCGCCCGGCCCGCGCCTCGGACCGCAGGTGACGGACCATCTGCCGGTAGGTGGGCCGGTGGGTGACGGGGCCGCCCGGCAGGGGCGGCGGGATGGTGGCCTCCCAGCGGCGCAGCCAGTCGCGGTTGCGCCGGTTCACCTCGCGCCAGGCGGCCTGGTCGCGCATCCTCATCGGCCGCAGCCGGACGTCGCCGTGCCGCAGTTCCACGGGCCAGATCAGGCCGTTCAGCTCGCACCCCCGGACGACGGGCCCCCGGACGACAGGCCCCCGGACGGCGGTCCTGCGGCCGGCCGGTCTTCCGGCGCCGTGTGATCGCCGCCGCGGAGCTGGTCCACGGCGTGCGTCAGCAGGCCCTCCAGGACGGCCAGACCGTCCTTCACCCCTCCGGTGGAGCCGGGGAGGTTGACGATCAGCGTGGACCCGGCGACGCCCGCGACGCCCCGGGAGAGGGCCGCGGCGGGCACCTTCCCGCGGCCGTACCCGCGGATCGCCTCGGGGATGCCGGGGACCTCGCGCTCGACGACGCGGCGGGTGGCCTCGGGGGTGCGGTCGGTGGGCGAGATGCCGGTGCCGCCGGTGGTGAGGACCACGTCGTAACCGGCCGCCACCGCGTCCCGCAGCGCGGCCTCCACGGGGTCGCCGTCGGGAACCACCACGGGCCCGTCCACGGCGAAGCCGAGCCGTTCCAGTCCCGCCGCCAGGAGCGGACCGCCGCGGTCCTCGTAGACCCCGGCGGCGGCCCGGTTGGAGGCGGTGACGACCAGTCCCCGGTAGGGCCGGCCGCCGCTCACGTCCGGCTCCAGTCGCCGGACTTGCCCCCGGTCTTCTCCTCGACCCGCACGTCGGTGATGACGGCGCCCTTGTCGACCGCCTTCACCATGTCGACCACGGTGAGCGCGGCGACGGTCACCGCGGTGAGCGCCTCCATCTCCACCCCGGTGCGGTCGGTGGTGCGCACCGTGGCGGTGATCTCCACCGCGTCGTCGGCGACGGCGAGGTCCAGCTTCACCCCGGAGAGGGCCAGCGGGTGGCAGAGCGGGATCAGTTCGGGCGTCCTCTTCGCCCCCATGATCCCGGCGATCCGCGCGGTGGCGAGGGCGTCGCCCTTGGGCACGCCCTCGCCGCGCAGCAGTTCCACCACGCGTGGGTGGACCAGGACACGGCCGCTCGCCCGGGCGGTGCGGGCGGTCACGTCCTTCCCGGAGACGTCGACCATGCGGGCGGCGCCCGCCTCGTCGATGTGGGTCAGTCGATCCTGCGTACCCATGCGGAAGGCGTCCTTAGTCGTTCAGGGCTGTCGCGCCGTGCTCCGTGTACGGCGGTGCGCGACACGGTACCGCCAGGATCCGCCCGTCAGCCGAGCAGGACCACCTCGACGTCGGCGCCGGGCTCCACGGAGGTGACGTCCTCCGGCACCACGATCAGCGCGTTCGCCTGCGCCAGCGCGCCGATCAGGTGGGAGCCGGGGCCGCCCACCGGGGTGACCCGGTCCCCCTCGGCCCGGCCGCGCAGGAACTGACGGCGGCCCCGGGGGGAGGAGAGCGCCTCGTCCGCCGCCAGCACCGCCCGGACGCGGGGCCGGTGCAGCTGGTCCTCGGGCAGCCCCATCAGGGCACGGATCACCGGGCGCACGAAGATCTCGAAGGAGACGAACGACGAGACCGGGTTGCCCGGCAGCGTCAGCACCGGCGTGTGGTCGGGTCCGATCAGGCCGAACCCCTGCGGCTTGCCGGGCTGCATGGCGACCCGCCGGAACTCGACGCCGGGGGCGACCGCCTCCTCGTCGCCGTCGTCGCCGTCGTCGCCCCGGCCGCCGTTGTCGCCGCCCGCCGGTGCGGGGCCGCTCAGCGCCTCCTTGACCACGTCGTACGCGCCGACGCTGACGCCTCCGCTGGTCACCAGCAGGTCGGCGCGGACCAGTTGGTCGTCGACGCTGGTGCGCAGGGTCTCCGCGTCGTCGGCGACGGCGCCCACCCGGTAGGCGATGGCGCCCGCCTCCCGGGCGGCGGCGGTGAGGGCGAAGCTGTTGGAGTCGTGGATCTGCCCGGGCTTCAACGGCTCGCCGGGCGGCACGAGTTCGCTGCCGGTGGAGAGGACCACCACCCGCGGGCGGGGCCGCACCCGGGCGGTCGCGCGGCCGACGGAGGCGAGCAGCGAGAGCTGGGCCGGGCCGAGCACGGTGCCCGCGGTGAGCGCGCGGTCGCCGGCCTTCATGTCGCTGCCGGCCCGGCGGACGTGCGCGCCGGCCTCGGCGGGGCGGAAGACGCGGACCTGCCCGGAGGCGCCCTCCGGGGCCTGGCTGCGGGCCCGCATGCCGGTGGCCGGTCCGGCTCCGAGACCCCCGTCGGTCCACTCGACGGGGACGACGGCCTCGGCGCCGGGCGGCAGCGGCGCGCCGGTCATGATGCGGGCGGCCTGACCCGGGCCGACGCGCAGCCCCGGCTCCTGGCCGGCCGCCACGTCCCCGACCACGTCGAGGACGGCGGGGAACTCCTCGCTCGCGCCGGTGACGTCCGCGACGCGTACCGCGTAGCCGTCCATCGAGCTGTTGTCGAAGGGCGGCAGGGGGACCGGGACCGTCACGTCCTCGACCAGGACGCAGCCCTGGGCGTCGAGCAGTCGCAGCTCGATCGGCTCGAGGGGGCGGACGGTGGAGAGGATGTCCTCCAGGTGCTCCTCCACCGTCCACAGACGGTCCTCCCGCGCGTGGTCCTGCTGCGCGTGGTTCTCCTGGGACGCGGTGCTGCGGGGCGCGGTGGTGCTCAAGTCCGTTACATCTCCTCGGCCACGAATCGGTGGAGCCACGACCGGAAGTCCGGTCCCAGGTCCTCACGTTCGCATGCCAGTCGGACAATCGCACGCAGATAGTCGCCGCGGTCCCCGGTGTCGTAGCGGCGCCCCTTGAAGACGACGCCGTGGACGGGGCCGGCGGTGCCCTCGTCGGCCGCCAGGCGCTGGAGCGCGTCGGTCAGCTGGATCTCGCCGCCGCGCCCGGGCGGGGTGTGCCGCAGCACCTCGAAGATGCCGGGGTCGAGCACGTAGCGTCCGATGACGGCGTAGGCGGACGGCGCGTCGGCCGGGTCCGGCTTCTCGACCAGGCCGGTCACCCGGACCACGTCCGCGTCCTTGGTGACGTCGACGGCGGCACAGCCGTAGAGGTGGATCTGGGCGGGGTCCACCTCCATCAGCGCCACCACGCTGCCGCCGTACTCGGCCTGCACGTCGATCATGCGGGCGAGCAGCGGGTCGCGCGGGTCGATCAGGTCGTCGCCGAGGAGGACGGCGAAGGGCTCGTCACCGACGTGCGGGGCGGCGCAGAGCACGGCGTGGCCGAGGCCTCTGGGGTCGCCCTGGCGGACGTAGTGGATGGTGGCGAGGTCGGTGGGCTCCTGGACACGGGCCAGCCGGTCGTTGTCGCCCTTGCGCTCGAGGGCGTTCTCCAGCTCGTAGTTGCGGTCGAAGTGGTCCTCGAGGGGGCGCTTGTTGCGGCCGGTGACCATCAGCACGTCCCGCAGGCAGGCCTGGACGGCCTCCTCGACGACGTACTGGATCGCCGGCTTGTCCACGACCGGGAGCATCTCCTTGGGCGTCGCCTTGGTGGCCGGAAGGAACCGCGTGCCGAGACCGGCCGCCGGGATGACAGCCTTACTGATCCGAGGATGTGCCTTCATCATGTTCGCAACCATATCCATTGAGTTGTACGGAATCGGTAGTTCCATTCGATTCCACGTCATATGGCTGCATTCGGGCGGAAAACCGTACCGTTCGTGCGGCCGAGGAGCGGTGGGAAACAACAGTGGCTGACGACCTTGCCAAGCGAAGGTTGCGCGCGGAGATCCTCCGGGCGAGGAGAAGATTGACGGACGACGAGCGCCGTGCGGCGGAACGGTCGCTCGCCGCCCGTGCGCTGGAGCTGCCGGAGGTGGCGGCCGCGGAGGTCGTCGCGGCGTACGTCTCGGTGGGGTCCGAACCGGGGACCCGGGCGCTGCTGGACGCGCTGCGGTCGCGGGGCGTGCGGGTGCTGCTGCCGGTGCTGCGGGAGGACGACGACCTCGACTGGGGCGAGTACGAGGGCGCGGGCTCGCTGGTGGAGGTGCCGCTGGGGACGGGGCGGATGACGCTGCTGGAGCCGGGGGGCGCGCGGGCCGGGACCGACGCGGTCCTCTCCGCCGACGTGGTCCTCCTGCCCGGCCTCGCGGTGGACCGCCGCGGCATGCGGCTGGGCCGCGGCGGCGGCTCCTACGACCGCGTCCTCGCCCGCCTCGACGCGGCGGGCGCGGCCCCGGCGCTGGTGGTCCTCCTCCACGACGCCGAACTCCGCGACACCGTCCCCACCGAACCCCACGACCGCCCCGTCACCGCCGCGGCGACCCCCTCGCACCTCCACCGCTTCCCGTGAGGACCGGTCCCGCGCCGTCCGCGGGCGGCGGGGTCGCCGGGCGGCACGGTGGGCACGGGGCGGCGGCCGGGGCCGGGGCCGCCGCCCGCGAACGCCGACGGGGCGGCCCCCTGGAGAGGGGGCCGCCCCGTCGCGGGAACGGGCGGAACCGTCACGGGTTCAGCGTGAGGGTCTCCTCCGTGGCCCGCTTCACCGCGGCCGCGGAGAACGGCCACTCGTACAGCTCCCCCTTCGCCCACGCGTCCGTCTGGTCCACGTAGTGCGAGCTGTAGGCGTGCCCGGACGCGCCCGTGAGGTTGATCCACCGCGACTTGTCGAGGTCGTCCAGGTTCACGACCATCCGCATGGACGGCACCCAGACCACCCCGTACCCGCCGGCCGCGTTCCACCCGGTCGCGTTGACCGTGGACTCGCCGCCGCCCAGCTCCCAGGGACCGCGGTTGAGCATGTGCTGCAGGAGGCCCGGCCCGGCCGTGCCCATGGTCTGGTTCTTCAGGTACAGCGTGTGCAGCCGGCCCCAGCTCCAGGTGTCCATGTTCTTGCCGAGCTTCGCCGTCAGCTCCCAGCGCGCGTCGATCATCGCGCGCCGCAGCAGCTCGTCCCGGTTGGTGGCGGCGGGCCGGCCGCTGGCCGTCTCACCGGTGGTCCACCACTCGCTGTCCGGCTCCTTCATCAGCTTGCGCACGACCTCGAACCACCGGTCGCCGCCGTCCGGCTGCGCCTGCGTGGCGCTGCGCCGGCCGCACTCGCGGACCTTGTCGGCCTCCTCGGCCGGCCCGGTGGTGTTCACCGGCTCGACCCACAGGCACTGGCCCTCGACCCGCAGTTCCTTGGGCAGCTTGTTGCCGAACGCCAGCTTCAGCAGGTTGCGCCACACCGCGTTGAAGTACGCGGCCGCCGCGGAGTCCGGGGTCTGCGTGCGGTCCCAGTGCTCCAGGAGGTCCTGCGCCTCGCGGACGTCCTCGTCCTTCGGGTCGATCTTCAGCAGCTCGGGCACCAGCAGCTTGGCGATCTCGCTGCTGCTGTCCGTCTGCATCTCGCGCATGTCCTCCGTCGAGATCTTCCCGCCGCCCTCGATCTTCGCCTTGACCAGGTCGTTGATCCGCTGGCTGCGCGCGCCGTAGGACCAGTCGCCGGTCAGCAGGTACGGGTACTCCTTCTCGTCGACGACGGCCTGGTTGGCGGTGACGATGTAGCCGCGCTTCGGGTTGTACTCGTAGGGCAGCTCGTCCTGGTCGATCCAGCCGGTCCAGCGGGAGTCCGGGTCCCAGCCGGGCGCCGGCAGCGAGCCGTCGTGCCCCTCGGCGCGGACCGGGATGCGGCCCGGCAGCTGGTAGCCGATGTTCTTCCTGTCGGCGTAGACCAGGTTCTGCGAGGGCACCTCGAACAGCTCGGCGGCCGCCCGGAACTCCTGCCAGTTCTGCGCCGTGTTCATCGCGAAGACGGCGTCCATGGTGCTGCCGGGGTCGAGCGCGGTCCACCGCAGCGAGACGCCGTACCCGTCGCCCCGGTCGGGGGCCCCGGCGTCGACGCCGGCCTTCTTGCCGACCTGGACCAGTTCGCCGTTGCGGTCGGAGAGCAGCGGGCCGTTGTTGGTCTCCCGGACGACGATCTCCTTCGTCTCCCCGCCGGCGACCTTGATGGTCTCCTTCCGGGTGGTGAAGGGGACGGTCTTCCCGCCGTACTGGTAACCCTCCGGGGTGACCTTCTGCAGGTAGAGGTCGACGACGTCCACACCCGAGTTGGTGAAGCCCCAGGCGATGGTCTGGTTGTGGCCGATGATCACGCCGGGCATGCCGGAGAAGGTGTAGCCGGAGACGTCGTAGCGGCACGTGTCGGAGACGGTGCGGCAGTGCAGGCCCATCTGGTACCAGACCGAGGGCAGCGCCGGCGACAGGTGCGGGTCGTTGGCCAGCAGCGGGGCGCCGCTCACCGTGTGGCTGCCGGCGATCACCCAGGAGTTGGAACCGATGCCGTTGCCGTTGACGCCGACCGCGGTGGGCAGGTCGTCGAGCACGCCGTAGAGCCCGGCGAGCTGGCTCTGCAGCCCCTCCGCGTCCCCGGCCGGGACGCCCGGCAGGCCGGCGGCGGCGCCGTCCGTTCCCTGCGGGGCCGGCGTCGCCTTCTGGTCCCAGGTGCCGGTGGCCTCGGAGTAGGCGCCCTCCTGGACGATCGGCTTGTTCCGCGCGAACGGGTAGCCGGGGTACAGGTCGGCGATCTGCCCGGCGTCGAGCCGGCTGGTCATCAGCGAGCGGTCGATCTCGTCCTGCATGTTGCCGCGCAGGTCCCAGGCCATCGCCTTCAGCCAGGCCACCGAGTCCACCGGGGTCCACGGCTCGGGCCTGTAGTCACCGGTGAGCGCCAGCGCCGCGTACTCCAGGGAGAGTTCGTCGGCCTCCTTGCCCTCCAGGTAGGCGTTGACGCCCTTGGTGTACGCCTGCAGGTACTTCTTGGTGGAGGCCGACAGCTTCTTGTCGTACTCCTGCTGCGCGACCCGGCGCCAGCCGAGGGTGCGCAGGAACTCGTCGGTCGGGACCTGGCTCTCGCCGAACATCTCCGAGAGCCGTCCCGCGGTCAGGTGGCGGCGCACGTCCATCTCGTAGAACCGGTCCTGCGCCTGGACGAAGCCCTGCGCCATGAACAGGTCTTCCTCGGAGTCGGCGTAGACGTGCGGCACGCCCTGGCCGTCGCGCCGGACCTCGACCGGGCCGGACAGGCCCTTCAGGGTCAGCGACCCGCTGGTCTGCGGAAACGAGGCGCGGACGGTGCTGACCGTCCAGAACCCGCCGTAGACCAGGCCGCCTATCAGCGCCAGGACGACGAGGAGGACCAGGAGTCGGGCTTTGCGCCCCTTCTTCCTGCCGGACTTGCCGGGCTGCTGTCCGGAAGAGGCGGTGGTGTTGGGGGGCATCGCTGTCCTTGCTGTCCTCACGCGAGCGGCGGGGCGGGCGGTGGTCAGTTCTGGCGCGGCGGCGGAGCCCGTCGTCGCGCTGGAGCAACGATAGGCGCACGGGGCGCGGCGGCTTGACGCGGCGTCTGTGAAGCCGTGGCATCAGGCGAGCGGGGTGTCCGCTTCGTCCCGGTGCGACGCCCGGCCGGAGCCGTGGAAGCGCGGCGAAGTCCTCGAACCGCGTCAAGAAAGCGTCAAGAGTTAGGTAAGGTAACGAAAGACTTACCGCAGACCTGTCCGTTCGCAGCACCTCGGAGGGAAGGGAAGGCCGCCACTGACTGTCGACCACCTCAACCAGCTTCTGCTCGGCGCCTCGCTCGTCCTCCTGGTCGCGGTGGCCGCCGTGCGGGTGTCCTCGCGCAGCGGACTGCCCAGCCTCCTGATCTACCTCGGGATCGGCATCGGGCTGGGTTCCGACGGCATCGCGGGCATCGAGTTCGACAACGCCGCGCTGACCCAGGTCATCGGCTACGCCGCCCTGGTCGTGATCCTCGCCGAGGGCGGACTCGGCACCAAGTGGAGCCAGATCAAACCGGCCCTGCCGTCCGCCTCCGTGCTGGCCTCGGCCGGTGTCGCGGTGAGCGTCGCGGTGACCGCCGCGGGCGCCCACTACCTGGCGGGCCTGGAGTGGCGGCAGGCGCTGATCGTGGGCGCGGTGGTCTCCTCCACCGACGCGGCGGCGGTCTTCTCCGTGCTGCGCCGGATCCCCCTGCCGTCACGCATCACCGGCACCCTGGAGGCCGAGTCCGGCTTCAACGACGCCCCGGTGGTCATCCTGGTCGTCTCCTTCTCCATGGCCGGCCCGGTCGAGCACTGGTACGTGCTGCTCGCCGAGATGGTGATGGAACTGGCGATCGGCGCGGCGATGGGCCTCGCGGTCGGCTGGCTGGGCGCCTGGGGACTGCGCCGGGTGGCGCTGCCCGCCTCCGGCCTCTACCCGATCGCCGTGATGGCGATGGCGGTGACGGCCTACGCGGCGGGCGCCATGGCGCACGGCAGCGGCTTCCTCGCGGTCTACCTGGCCTCGATGGTGCTGGGCAACGCCCGGCTGCCGCACCACCCGGCCACCCGCGGGTTCGCGGACGGGCTCGGCTGGATCGCGCAGATCGGCATGTTCGTGCTGCTCGGCCTGCTGGTCAACCCGCGTGAGCTGGGCGACGACATCCTGCCCGCGCTGGTGATCGGCCTGGTCCTGACGATGGTGGCGCGGCCGCTGAGCGTCTTCGTCTGCCTGACGCCGTTCCGGACGCCCTGGCGGCAGCAGACCCTGATGTCCTGGGCGGGGCTGCGCGGCGCGGTGCCGATCATCCTGGCCACCATTCCGATGGTGGCCGGCGTCGAGGGCAGCCGGCGGATCTTCAACATCGTCTTCGTGCTGGTCGTGGTCTACACGCTGGTCCAGGGGCCGACGCTGCCCTGGCTGGCCCGCAAACTGCGCCTGGGTGACGACAACGAGGCGGCCGACCTGGGCATCGAGTCGGCGCCGCTGGAGCGGCTGCGCGGACACCTGCTGTCGCTGACCGTGGACAAGGAATCCCGGATGCACGGCGTCGAGGTGGGCGAGCTGCGGCTGCCGGAGGGCGCTTCGGTGACCCTGGTGGTGCGCAACGACGCCTCGTTCGTGCCGTCGCCGTCGACGGTGCTCCAGCGGGGCGACGAACTGCTGGTGGTCGCCACCGACCAAGTGCAGGACGCCACCGAGCGCCGCCTGCGGGCGGTCGCCCGGGGCGGCAAGCTCGCCGGCTGGCTGGGCACCTCGGGGGCGGCGCGCTGACCTCCGGCGCCAGTGGCATCGGTCACCGGACGGGGTGCGGCAGTGGACTGTCGGCCAGGAATGCGTCAAGATGGATCGTCGTTAGCACTCATCGAGTGAGAGTGCCAGGAGGAAGACAGTGCCGACCTACCAGTACCAGTGCACCGAGTGCGGCGAGGGCCTCGAGGCGGTGCAGAAGTTCACCGATGACGCCCTGACCGAGTGCCCCAACTGCCAGGGCCGCCTGAAGAAGGTGTTCTCGGCCGTCGGCATCGTCTTCAAGGGCTCCGGCTTCTACCGCAACGACAGCCGCGGCTCGTCGTCCAGCAGCACGCCCGCCGCGAAGTCCGGCTCCTCGGCCTCCTCGGGCTCGACGTCCTCGGCGTCCTCGGCGCCGGCGGCCTCGTCGTCGGCGGCCTCGTCGTCGGCGGCCTCGTCGTCGGCGGCCTCGTCGTCGGCCTCGGCCTCGACGGCCTCGTCGAGCAGCAGCTCGGCCGCCTGACGCACCGCCGCTTCGCAGGCCCCGCGCGCTTTCCGGTCACGGAGGGCGCGGCGGGGCCTTCGGCGTGCCCGCGGCCAGGTCCATGAGCGCGGCCGCGGGCACGTCGGTGGGCCCGTCGCCGGGCATGTCGGCGACCGTGCCCGAGGGCCTATGGTTCCGCCATGGTGAACACGGTGAGCGCCGAGATAGGCGTGATCGGCGGATCGGGCTTCTACGCGTTCCTCGACGAGGTGACCGAGGTCCCGGTCGACACCCCCTACGGACCGCCCAGCGACTCCCTGTTCGTGGGTGAGGTCGCGGGCCGCCGGGTCGCGTTCCTGCCGCGGCACGGCCGCGGGCATCATCTGCCGCCGCACCGGATCAACTACCGGGCCAACCTGTGGGCGCTGCGGTCGGTGGGCGTCCGGCAGGTCCTCGGCCCCTGCGCGGTCGGCGGCCTGCGGCCCGAGTACGGTCCCGGCACCCTGCTGGTCCCCGACCAGCTGGTGGACCGGACCAGGTCGCGGCCCGGCAGCTACTTCGACGGCCTGCCCCTGCCCGACGGCACCGTCCCCGAAGTCGTCCACGTCTCGCTGGCCGATCCCTACTGCCCCGCCGGGCGGGCGGTGGCGCTCGAGGCGGCGCGCGGCCGGGACTGGGAGGCCGTGGACGGCGGCATCCTGGTCGTGATCGAGGGCCCCCGCTTCTCCACCCGCGCCGAGTCCCGCTGGCACGCCGCCCAGGGCTGGTCGGTGGTCGGCATGACCGGGCATCCGGAGGCGGCGCTCGCCCGGGAGCTGGAGCTCTGCTACACGTCGCTGAACCTGGTCACCGACCTCGACGCCGGGGCCGAGGCCGGCGAGGGCGTCTCCCACGAGGAGGTGCTGCGGGTCTTCGGGGCCAACGTGGGCCGGCTCCGGGACGTCCTCTTCGACGCGGTGGCGGGGCTGCCCGCCACGGACCGGCGGGCCTGCCCCTGCGCCCACGCGCTGGGCGGCCAGGACCCGGGCTTCACGCTGCCGTAACCCTCCCGGGTGACCTGTGGACGAGGAGCGGGGAGGGCCGTCCACAGGGTCAGGCGGGGGTCAGCGACAGGGCTCAGGCTGGGGCCATGAACGCGTACTTCGGCCCCGTGGACGGGGCGCCCACCGCCGTCCTCCCCACCGCCTCCTCCGCCGTGCCGCCCGCCGCCTTCCCCTCCGCCCCGTCCGCCGTCCCGTCCTCCGCCCCGCCCGCCGCCTCCCTGCGGCGGCTCGGGCCGGGCGGGGGCCGGCCCCCGGCACCGTGCCGCCGTTCGCGCCGCTGCGGGTACCGGGCGGGCGGTTCCGCGCGGGCCGGCCGGCCCCGGCGCCCGCGCCGTCGCCGGACGCGGCCCCGGCCGCCGAAGCGGCTCCCCCCGCCCCGCGCACCGAACCGGAATCAGCCGATGACCGGACGGCCCCGGCGGAGCCGGCCACCGCCGGGGGACCCGCGGACGCCGCGGCGCCCGGGGGCGGCGCCCTCACGTCCGCCGCCTCCTCCCCGGCCCCCTCCCCCGGCCGCCGGCGCCGGCTCGTCGCCTCCGCGATCGCCGCCGTCGCCGCGGTGGTCCTCACCGGCACCCTGGTCGTCCGTCACCTGCCGGACGACGGCGGCGGCGCCGGGGACCGCACCTCCGCGGCCGGCGCCGCCGCGTCCCCCACCCGGCCGCCCGTCACCGGCTCGCCCTCCGCGTCGCCGGACGAGGACGGGAAGAAGGACGAGGACGACGACAAGGCCCGGAAGGGCGCCACCCCCGCCCCCTCCGCCGCCACCAGTGGGAAGACCGCCGCACCGAAGGCCACCGGCACCCCGCTGACCGTCACCACCCGCCCCCACGTGTGGGAGAGCCCCTGCAGCCAGCACTACCTGGTGAACCGCCCACCCGCCGAAATGGGCCCGCCGCCCACCGAGCCGGACGCCCCCGGGTGGGTGCCCGCCATGGGCGCGGTCGCCTCGGGCGACCAGATGATCGCGCTGACCGTCCAGGCGTCCGGGGACGAGACCGTCGTCCTCGACGCGCTCCACGTCCGGGTCCTCAGGTCCTCCACCCCGCTGCCGTGGAACGACTACGTCATGGGCGTCGGCTGCGGCGGCAACGTCTCCACCAAGTCCTTCGACGTCCGTCTCGACGAGCCGCGCCCGGTCGCCCGGCCGCAGGGGGGCCAGGGCGCCTTCCCCTACAAGGTCACCGCCGCCGAGCCCCTGGTCGTCTACGTCACCGGCCGCGCCTCGGCCCACGACGTCAGCTGGGTGCTGGACCTCGAGTGGTCCAGCGGCGGCCGCTCGGGAACGGTCCGCGTCGACGACGGCGGCCTCCCCTTCCGCGTCAGCGGCAACAAGGGCCGTCCCCGGTACGCCTATCCGCTGGGCGCGACCGCCTGGGAGGTCCCGCTCGACTAGGCCGGGAGACCGCCTCCCCGCGGCGGACCGGGCCGGGCCCGCCGGTGCGCGCCGTCCGGCAGCCGGTGACCGGCGGCGAGGCGCCCCGTCGGCCCGGCCGCCGCGAGCTCTACGCCGGGCCGCCGCGGGCCCTACGCCGGGGCGCCGTCCGCGGCCCCGGCGCCGGCGTTCCCGGCCTCCGCCCGCTCCAGCCCGGCCAGGACCGCGTCCACCGTCTCCTCCGGTGTCTGCCCGGACGTGTCCAGCCACAGACCGATCCGCGGGGTCTCCTCCCGCAGCACGCGGACGAAGCCGTCCACCGACCAGCCTCCGGCGTACCCGGTCTTCGCCCGGCCCGCCTCCCGCCCACGCACCGCCTCGGCGGACGGGTCGAGCACCACCACGTACAGCGGGCGGGTCCGCACCCGCGCGACGAACCGCGGCAGGTCGTCCCCCAGGAGGATGTCCTGCACCACCGCCGTGAACCCGGCCTCCGCGTACTCGTCCGCCACCGTCGCGGCGAGCCGCTGCCGCAGGTCGAGCTGGGCGAGCGCGCCGGGCGCCGGTTCCGGCGTCATCTCCTCACGCCCGGAGACCACCATCCGGCGGAAGACGTCGCCCCGGACGTGCGCCGCCCGCGGCAGCCGTGCGGCCAGCAGCTCGGCCACGGTGGACTTGCCGGCGGCCATGACCCCCGTGATCAGGACGACCGCGGCGTCCCGCGCAACCGGTCTCATGCCCACCCACGGTAGCCCCCGCCGGCCGCACCGGCCGAGGAGTTCCCCCAGGAGCCCCACAGCCTCCCCGGCCTCCCCGGCCTCCGGGTACGGCGCGGGGAAGAGCGCGGGCAGCGGTTCGTCCGGCGGTTCGCGGAGGGTGCCCTCCGGGCCCGCCCGGTCCGGGAGGACGCCGGACCCGCCGTGGCGGGCCCTCCGGGGTCCGGTCCGTCGCGGACGTCCGCCGAGCCGGTCGTACGCGATCTCCCGGCTCCCCGAGGCCGCGGCCTGCCGGAAGGAGACGCGGCCGCGCCCCGGCCTTCGGGGGCGCTACTCCCGCACGAGGCAGAACGGATGCCCGACCGGGTCCGCGTACACCCGCCAGGACCGGCCGGGGTCACCCGCGTCGAGCAGCGTGGCGCCGGCCGCCAGCACCCCGGCCTCCGCGGCGTCCAGGTCCGCCACGCCGAGGTCGAGGTGGTACTGCTGGGGACGGGACGGGTCGGGCCAGGCGGGGGGCTGGAGGTCGGGGGCCTGCTGGAAGGCGAGGACGCGGCCGTCCGGGGTGTGGAGCGTGGACCAGGTCTCGTCGGTCGACCAGCGCGGATCCCGCTTGTCCACCTCCCCGCCGAGCACCTTCCGGTAGAAGGCGGCGAGTTCGCGCGGCCGCGGACAGTCGATGACGAGGCACTGCAAGGTGGCGATCATGCGGCCGAGCCTAGGTATCAGGCCGGGGCGAGGGCGAGCGAAATGCCGAGGGCCACGAGAACCGCGCCGATGGCCCGGTTCAGCGGCACCTGGCCCCGCAGCAGCCGCGTCCGCAGCGCCGGCGCCGACAGCACGCCGGCGACCAGCCCGAACCACACCAGGTGGGCGAGGGACATGAACAGGCCGTACCCGGCCTGCCGCAGGAACGGGGTGCCCGCGTCCACCACCTGCGTGTAGGTGGAGACGACGAAGAGCATCGTCTTGGGGTTGAGCGCGTTGGTGAGGAAGCCGGTCCGCAGCGCCGCGCCGCGCGGCGGCGGCTCACCCGGTCCGCCCGAGGTGTCGACCTCGACGCGGGACCGGAACGTCTGCCACCCGGTCCACACCAGGTAGCAGGCGCCCGCGATCCGCACGGCGGTGAGGACCGCCGGCGTGCCGGACAGCAGCAGGCCCACGCCCAGGACCGTGTAGGAGACGTGGACCAGCACGCCGAGGCCGATCCCGGCCGCGGCCAGCAGCCCGGCGGTCCGCCCGTACAGGCAGCTGTTGCGGACGATCATCGCGAAGTCGGCGCCCGGACTGATCACCGCGAGCACGGTGATCACGGCGACGGCCGTCAGCTCGGCCAACGTGCGCACACCTCCGGGGGGACGGACGACTGGTGGAGCGTACAAGGGGAAGGCGGAGGCGGGGAAGCGCGGTGCCCCCGCACCCGGATCCCGGGTACGGGGGCACACGTGGTCCGCGGACCGCGCCTCAGCTGGTCGTCGCCCGCCGGCGCCGCGCGCCGGGACGCCGCTCGGACGGCCGGGTGACCGGGTCGCCCGCCGCCAGCGCGGCCTCGCGCCGCTTGGCGCCGAACTCGGCGAGCGCGGCCGCCAGCTTGGTGACCGACGGCTCCGGGGCCATCACGTCGACCCGCAGGCCGTGCTCCTCCGCCGTCTTGGCGGTGGCCGGGCCGATGCAGGCGATCACCGTGACGTTGTGCGGCTTGCCGGCGATGCCGACCAGGTTCCGCACCGTCGACGACGAGGTGAAGAGCACCGCGTCGAAGCCGCCGCCCTTGATCGCCTCACGGGTCTCGGCCGGCGGCGGCGAGGCGCGCACGGTGCGGTACGCCGTGACGTCGTCCACCTCCCAGCCCAGCTCGATCAGCCCGGCGACCAGGGTCTCCGTGGCGATGTCGGCGCGCGGCAGGAAGACGCGGTCGATCGGGTCGAAGACCGGGTCGTAGGGCGGCCAGTCCTCCAGCAGACCCGCGGCCGACTGCTCGCCGCTGGGCACCAGGTCCGGCTTCACGCCGAAGGCGATCAGCGCCTTGGCGGTCTGCTCGCCGACGGCCGCGACCTTGATGCCCGCGAAGGCGCGCGCGTCCAGGCCGTACTCCTCGAACTTCTCCCGGACCGCCTTGACGGCGTTGACCGAGGTGAAGGCGATCCACTCGTAGCGCCCGGTGACCAGGCCCTTGACCGCGCGCTCCATCTGCTGCGGGGTGCGCGGGGGCTCCACGGCGATGGTCGGCACCTCGTGCGGCACCGCGCCGTAGGAACGGAGCTGGTCGGAGAGCGAGACCGCCTGCTCCTTGGTGCGCGGCACGAGGACCTTCCAGCCGAAGAGCGGCTTGGACTCGAACCAGGAGAGCTGGTCGCGCCGGTCGGCGCCGGCGGCACGCTCGCCGACCACGGCTATGACGGCCTGGCCGCCGTCCGCGGAGGGCAGCACCTTGCCCTGCTTGAAGACCTGCGCGATGGTGCCCAGCGTCGCCGTCCAGCTGCGCTGGCGGGTCGTGGTGCCGGCCGCCGTCACGGTGAGCGGGGTGTCCGGCTTGCGGCCCGCCGACACCAGCTCGGCGGCGGTCGCCGCGACGCCGTCCAGCGTGGTGGAGACGACGACGGTGCCGTCGGAGGCGCCGAGTTCGGTCCAGCAGCGGGCGCTGGCCGTGCGGGCGTCGACGAAGCGCACGTCGGCGCCCTCGGCGTCACGCAGCGGCACACCGGCGTACGCGGGCACGCCGACGGCGGAGGCGATGCCGGGCACCACCTCGAACCGCACGCCCGCCGCGGCGCAGGCGAGCATCTCGCGGGCGGCGTCGGAGTCCAGTCCGGGGTCGCCGGTGACGGCACGCACCACCCGCCTGCCGGACCGCACGGCCGCCATGACAAGATGAACGGCATCACGTTCCGCTGGAACGGCAACGGTTGTTGACGTGCTGTCAACCACCGTCAGCTGTGGCGCGTCCGCGTTCGTCCCGGTGTTCTCCAGGACGGCGCCCGGCCTGGCGTGCTCGCGCACCACGTCCAGCACGTCGGGTTCGCCGACGAGGACGTCCGCGTTCGCCAGGGCCTCCACTGCGCGCAGTGTGAGCAGACCCGGATCGCCGGGCCCGGCACCCAGGAAGGTGACGTGCCCGTGGTCCTGGGCGGCGGGAAGGGTGGTGGGGCTCACTGTGCTCGCTCCCCCATCAGACCGGCCGCACCCCGGGCGAGCATCTCGGCGGCGAGTTCGCGGCCGAGCGCCATGGCCTGCTCGTGCGTCTGGGGTACGGGACCGGTGGTGGACATCTGCACCACACGGGAGCCGTCGGTCGTGCCGACGACGCCCCGCAGGCGCATTTCCTTGACAATCTGCCCGTCCCCCAGCAGGCCGGCCAGGGCACCCACGGGTGCGCTGCAGCCGGCCTCCAGGGCGGCGAGCAGTGACCGCTCGGCGGTCACGGCGACCCGCGTGTGCGGGTCGTCGAGCTGCGAGAGCGCGGCGATCAGCTCCGCGTCGCCGGCGGAGCACTCCACGGCCAGGGCTCCCTGGCCGGGAGCCGGCAGGACGGTCTCGGCCGGCAGGAAGTCGGTGACCTCGTCCGCGCGGCCGATCCGGTTCAGGCCGGCGGCGGCGAGCACGACGGCGTCGAGCTCCCCGCTCTCCACGAACCCGATCCGGGTGTCGACGTTGCCGCGGATCGGCACCGTCTCCAGCTCCAGCCCGTGGGCCCGCGCGTACGCGTTCAGCTGCGCCATCCGGCGCGGCGAACCGGTGCCCACGCGGGCGCCGCGCGGCAGGTCGGCGAGCTTGGCGCCGCCGGCCGCGATCAGCACGTCGCGCGGGTCCTCGCGGACCGGTATCGCGGCCAGCGTCAGGCCGTCGGCCTGCTGGGTCGGCAGGTCCTTCAGCGAGTGGACCGCGAAGTCGACCTCGCCGCGCAGCAGCGCCTCGCGCAGGGCGGCGACGAACACGCCGGTGCCGCCGATCTGCGTCAGGTGCTCGCGCGAGACGTCGCCGTGGGTGGTGATCTCGACGAGTTCGACGGGCCGGCCGGTGACCCGGCTCACCGCCTCCGCCACGTGCCCGGACTGGGCCATGGCGAGCTTGCTCCGCCGGGTGCCGAGCCTCAAAGCCTTCTCTGTCATGCTCGCCCTCGGTTCTTGGCGTTGGCGTCGATCAGGGTGTTCTGGAGGGCGTCGTCGGCGATGCGGCCGGCGGCCTTGTCGGCCCGGGAGACGGACGCCACCGTCTCCGGGTCGAGGTCGAACAGGGTGCGCAGCGCGTCCGCGTACCCGGCGCCGCCGGGCTCCGCCGCGAGCTGCTTCACCCGTACGGTCGGCGCGTGCAGCAGCTTGTCCACCACCCGCCGGACGGTCTGGGTGATCTCCTGGCGCTGCTTGGCGTCGAGGCCGGGAAGCCGGCCCTCGAGCCGGGCGATCTCGCTCGCCACCACCTCTGCGGCCATCGAGCGCAGCGCCACCACGGTCGGCGTGATGGTCGCGGCCCGCTGGGCGGCGCCGAAGGCGGCGACCTCGTCGGCGACGATCCGCCGCACCTGGTCCACGTCGGCGGCCATCGGGGCGTCGGCGGAGGCGTCCGCCAGCGACTCGATGTCCACCAGCCGCACCCCGGCGAGCCGGTGCACGGCGGAGTCCACGTCACGCGGCATCGCCAGGTCCAGGACCGACAGCACCGGCTCGGGGCGGATGGTCTCCACGGCCTCCGGACGGCGGCGCTCGGGGATCCGGCCCACCGCGGCCACGGTCGCGGCCAGCGCGGTGACCAGCTCCGGGTCGGGCTCGGGCCGCACCTCCTGGCCGGTGCGCGCGGCCTCCAGGCGCTCCGCGTCACCGCGGTCCACCCAGGCGCCGTGCTGCTCCAGCGTGGCGGCGTCCATCCCGGCCACGGCGGCCTCGCCGGTGGCGGGGAAGTCCACCGCGGGCGCGCCCTGCGGCAGCCCGGCCGGACCGGGCGGGCCGACGGGGTCCGGGCCGACGGGGCAGCCCCCGGCGTCCCGCGTCCCGCGCGCGGAGGTCTCCGCGTGGGAGGGGCCGAAGGCGTCGCCCGCGGCGGCACCGGCCGGGCGGACCCGGCCCTCGACCGCGGCGGCCACCTTCCCGGCGGTGAGCACCAGGCCGGTGGCGCCGGTGCAGGAGACGGCGATGTCGGCGCGGGAGAGCTCGTCGGGGACGGCGTCCATGGTCACCGCGCGGGCGCGGACCGGGGAGCCGCCGTTCACGGCGATCTCGGCGAGGTTCTCCGCGAGCCGCTCGGCGCGCTCGAAGGTGCGGTTGGCGACCACGATCTCGGCGACACCGCCACGCGCCAGGGTGGCCGCGGCCAGCGAGGACATGGAACCGGCGCCGATCACCAGCGCCCGCCGGCCCTCGAGCCAGGAGGTGATGTCGGACGCGCCCGCGAGCTGCTCCAGGCCGAAGGTGACCAGGGACTGCCCGGCGCGGTCGATGCCGGTCTCCGAGTGGGCGCGCTTGCCCACCCGCAGGGCCTGCTGGAACAGGTCGTTGAGCAGCCGCCCGGCGGTGTGCAGCTCCTGCGCCTGGGCCAGCGCGTCCTTGATCTGGGCGAGGATCTGGCCCTCGCCGACCACCATCGAGTCCAGGCCGCAGGCCACCGAGTACAGGTGGTGGACCGCCCGGTCCTCGTAGTGCACATAGAGATAAGGAGTGAGCTCCTCCAGCCCGACCCCGCTGTGGCGGGCCAGCAGCGTGGACAGCTCGGCGACACCGGCGTGGAACTTGTCCACGTCGGCGTAGAGCTCGATGCGGTTGCAGGTGGCCAGCACCGCGGCCTCGGCGGCCGGTTCGGCGGCGACCGTGTCCTGGAGCAGCTTGGTCTTCGCCTCCGCGTCCAGCGCGGCGCGCTCCAGTGCGCTGACCGGCGCGCTGCGGTGGCTCAGCCCGACGACGAGCAGACTCATGCCGGCATCACGGCGGGGGCTTCCCCGTCGGTGCCCTTCGGGTCGGCCTCGTCCATCGCCGCGGCCGCGGCCGCCGCGGCGGCGGCGCCCTTGACGGCGGCCGGCGCCGGCGCGGCGTCGTCGTCGGCTGCGGCGTCCTCACCGGCCTTGCGCTGCTCGTGGAAGGCGAGGATCTGCAGCTCGATGGAGAGGTCCACCTTGCGCACGTCCACACCGTCCGGAACGGTCAGCATGGTCGGCGCGAAGTTGAGGATGGAGGTCACACCGGCACCCACCAGGCGGTCGCAGACCTGCTGGGCGGCCCCGGCCGGGGTCGCGATGACGCCGATGGAGACGCCGTTGTCCCGGACGATGTCCTCCAGCGCGTCGGCGTGCTGGACGGGGATGCCGGCGACCGGCTTGCCCGTCATCGCGGGGTCGGCGTCGATCAGCGCCGCGACCCGGAAACCGCGGGAGGCGAAACCGCCGTAGTTGGCGAGCGCCGCGCCCAGGTTTCCGATGCCGACGATGACCACGGGCCAGTCCTGGGTCAGGCCGAGCTCGCGGGAGATCTGGTAGACGAGGTACTCGACGTCGTAGCCCACGCCCCGCGTGCCGTAGGAACCCAGGTACGAGAAGTCCTTGCGGAGCTTCGCGGAGTTGACCCCGGCGGCGGCCGCGAGCTCCTCGGAGGAGACGGTCGGCACGGAGCGCTCCGACAGAGCGGTCAGAGCGCGGAGGTACAGCGGAAGCCGGGCGACGGTGGCCTCGGGGATTCCTCGGCTGCGGGTCGCCGGTCGGTGAGTTCGGCCAGTTGCCACGATGCTCCTGCGGGTAGAGCGGGGCTGGGGGCGGCCACACGTCCCCGGACCGCCTCGTCGGATGCAGGCTATGTCTTTGTGAACGTGTGCACAAAGATTGTGTCCGTTTTGCCCCACCGACGTGACCGGGGTCACGCGGTGTTCGCGCACGCGCACGGGACCGCCGACCAGGCGCCGGGGTCCCTCACTCGTCGGGGACAAAGCAGCACACGCTCCTCTTTCGATGCACGCCCCCGCAAGCAAATTCGTAGTCAAATCCTAAGCGAACAGAAGGAGTCGACCGACCCGTCACGGAGCGCGAACCCGCAGGTCAGAGGCAGATTCCGGAGTCCGGTGAGAGCTATCTCTCCTCCACTCCGCCCGATCCCCCCTCCTTCACGCCACTCCCCGCCTCCACCCGGCCGCCGTTCGTGAGGACGATCACGGCCCCGTCACCTTCCGCACGGTCGTCGCACCGGTGCGTGACGGCCGCGGCGCGCGGGACAATGGCGGACATGAGTGGTCTGGTGACATTGATCGGCAAGCCCGGGTGCCATCTCTGCGAGGACGCGGAGAAGGTGGTGGCCAAGGTCTGCGACGAGCTCGGCGTGCGCTGGGAGCAGAAGGACATCACCCAGGACGAGGAGCTCCACCGCGCCTACTGGGAACAGATCCCGGTGGTCCTGATCGACGGCCGGCAGCACACCTTCTGGCGCGTGGACGAGTCCCGCCTGCGGGCCGCCCTGGCCTGACCCCGCCCGGTCCGCGCGCACGCCGGCGGCCCTCCCGCCCCCGTGCGCGCGGACCGGCCCCGCGGTGTTCACAGGACGACAACCTCGCCGCCCCGAAGCCGTCCCACGATGTGGATATGCTCACCGCATGGCCGCTCTTGGATGGCTCCTCCCCCGAAAGCGCTTCGCCACGGCACGCAGCGTCCTGGCCGGCGAGGCCGCGGCGGAGGTCGCCCGCAAGTCCTCCCTCGCACTCGAGCAGGAGACCGGGTTCCCGGTCCTCGGCGACACCCGCGCCGCGGCCTTCTTCGACCTGGACAACACGGTCATGCAGGGCGCGGCCCTGTTCCACTTCGGCCGGGGCCTCTACAAGCGGAGATTTTTCGACACCCGCGACCTGCTGCGGTTCGCCTGGCAGCAGGCCTACTTCCGGCTGGCCGGCGTCGAGGACCCCGCCCACATGCAGGAGGCCAGCGACGCCGCCCTGTCCATCGTGAAGGGCCACAGCGTCGAGGAACTTCGGGTGATCGGCGACGACATCTACGACGAGTACGTCGCCGGCCGCATCTGGAGCGGAACCCGCTCCCTGGCCCAGGCCCACCTCGACGCCGGCCAGAAGGTGTGGCTGGTGACGGCGGCCCCGGTGGAGATCGCCCAGACCATCGCCCGGCGCCTCGGCCTGACCGGCGCCCTCGGCACCGTCGCCGAGTCCGTCGACGGCCTCTACACCGGCCGCCTGGTCGGCGAGCCGCTGCACGGCCCCGCCAAGGCCGAGGCGGTCCGCGCCCTCGCCGCCGCCGAGGGCCTGGACCTGGCGCGCTGCGCCGCCTACAGTGACTCGTTCAACGACATCCCGATGCTCTCGCTGGTCGGCCACCCCTACGCGATCAACCCCGACACCCGGCTGCGCAAATACGCGCGCGAACGCGAATGGCGACTGCGCGACTACCGCACC
>NZ_LWCC02000005.1:2691046-2699260 GCF_001642695.1 Streptomyces chilikensis | reverse complement strand
GGCACTGCACCGCCGCCGCCGTCTGGTCTGACCTGCCCCTCCCCCCGCCCGCCGCGCACCACGCGCCCGACGGCGGCCGGCCCCCTTCGGCCCGCGTCCCCGCCGGGCGCCCCCGCGCGCATGCGCCGCCGCCCTGACGCTCCGCTCACACCGGCCCGAGCCGGACACGGCACGCTCGAATCATGTCCGAATCCGATCGCCAAACGATCGCGCTTCGACGCCGAATCCGACTCCAACACGCCACAGAAGCGACGTAATCGACGATTTGAACAACTCGGCGTAGCAGCGCCTGTACGAAGCGTTATTCTCCTCAGACGCAATTCGGTACCCGTCCGTCGCTACGACGGGTGAAAGGTTCCGCACTGCACGTGATGGAAGCTCTGCCTCTGGGAGTCCCGTGTACTCACACGTCGGGGTTGACGCCTCGGGCCTGGCTGCGCTCCGCTCAGCGGCCCTGGAGCTGTTGCGCGGCTTCGTCCCCACCGCGTACGCCGTTCCCGCCCTCGCCGCCCCCGCCGGCCCGTGCTACGCCCTCGCCGAGGGCGGGGCGACGGTCGCCCGGAGGGGCCGCGCGGGCGCCGCCACCGCCGCGCCCGCCCGCCGTCCCGCCGCGGACAGCGACAGCGCGCGCATGATGGACCTGGTCGAACGCGCCCAGGGAGGCGAGGCCGACGCCTTCGGGCGGCTCTACGACCAGTACAGCGACACCGTCTACCGCTACATCTACTACCGCGTGAACAGCAGGGCCACCGCGGAGGACCTGACCAGCGAGACCTTCCTGCGCGCCCTGCGCCGCATCGGCACCTTCACCTGGCAGGGCAGGGACTTCGGCGCGTGGCTGGTCACCATCGCGCGCAACCTGGTCGCCGACCATTTCAAGTCCAGCCGTTTCCGTCTCGAGGTGACCACCGGCGAGATGCTCGACGCCAACGAGGTCGAGCGCTCGCCCGAGGACTCCGTCCTGGAGCATCTCTCCAACGCCGCCCTGCTCGACGCCGTCCGAAGGCTCAACCCCCAGCAACAGGAATGCGTCACGCTCCGTTTCCTCCAGGGCCTCTCGGTCGCCGAGACGGCCCGGGTCATGGGCAAGAACGAGGGCGCCATCAAGACCCTCCAGTACCGCGCGGTCCGCACCCTCGCGCGGCTGCTCCCCGACGACGCCCGCTGACCGCCGGGCCCCGTCGCGCCCGACTTCCCGACGGACACCCTCCGCACCGGCCAACTCACGTAGGGTGAAAGGTTGTTGACTCGGCGGTTCATCCGCCCGAAGTCCGTAACCGAAGTGCCCGGCCGCTCGTTGTCCGGGATACAGGCTCCCTGCGGACTCCCCCGAGGTCCCCGCCGGGAGTCGTCCGTCATGACGAGAGGAGGTGCCGCCAGTGATCGCGAACGTATCGGCGCACCGGCGGGCGAACGCCTTCGCCCAGGCCCTGGAGGAGCTGTCCGACCGGGGCACGGCGGCCGAGCAGCCGGAGGGATCGGCGGCACCGGCCCCGGCTGCTGCGGAGGAGACCGGGCGGACGGCCATGCTGGCCGTGGCCGCGGGTCTCGGCGAACTGCCCAAGCCGGAGCTCGACCCTGAGGTGAAGGCCGTCCAGCGCGCCCAGCTGGTGGCCGCGATGGAAGCCATGGTCCAGGAGGGCGCCCTGGGCGGCGACGCGTCCTCGCGGGTGCCCGACCAGCGGTCGACCCGGGCGCGGGGCGCCCACCGGGCGAGCGCCCTGGGAAAGCTCCGGCCGCGTTCCCGCCTGACCAAGGGCCTGGCAGCCGGCGGACTCAGCGTCGGCGTGGCCGCCAGTGCCTTCGGCGGCGTGGCCGCGGCCAGCTCCGACGCCCTCCCCGGTGACTCGCTCTACGGCCTCAAACGCGGCATCGAGGACTTCCGCCTCGGCCTCACCGAGGACGGGACGGAGCGCGGCGAGATGCTGCTCGACCAGGCGTCCCGGCGCCTGACCGAGACCCGCCGGCTGATGGAGCGCGGCCGGGGCGGCCACCTGGACCACGAATCCGTGGGCGAGATCCGCCGCGCGCTCTCCGGCATGCACCAGGACGCCGCGGAGGGCCACCGCCTGCTGCACGACGCCTACCGGCGCGACCCGGACTCCCTGGCCCCCATGCGGGCCCTCTCCGCCTTCACCGACCGGCAGGGCCGGACGTGGGACGAGGTCCGTGAGCGTCTCCCGGTGCAGCTGGGCGACGTGAGCGAGGAGGTCACCTCGGTCTTCGACGCCATGGAGCAGGACGTGGCGCCGCTGCGCCCGCTGCTGCCGGAGGCGCCGTCGTCCGGGGGCCGGGACGCCAGGCCGGGCCAGGACGCCGGTACCCGCTCCCCCGGCTCCTCGCCGTCCGGCGAGTCCACCGCCCCCGGCAAGGACGAGGACGGGACCGGCTCCACCGGCTCCAGGGACGGGGGCGAGCCCGAGGCGTCGCCGTCCGCGGACCCGGACGGCCTGCTCGGCGGCGGCACGGGCGGCCTGTTCGACCCGCCGGCCGAGGAGGAGCAGGAGAGCGACCCCACCCGGCCCGAGAGCGAGGACGACGGGCGCAGGGTCACCCTCCCGCCCCTGCTCCCCGGTCTCCTCCCCGGCCTCGGCCTGGGCGGGGACTCCGCGGAGTGAGCGTGTGGGGGCGGCCGTGCGCCGCCCCCACGCACCCGTTCATCACGCACCGGTCCATCACGCACCGGCCCGTCAGAAGAAGATGGACCGCCGCCGCACCAGCAGCTTGTAGAGCGTGTGCTGGATCTCCTCCCGCACCTGGTCGGTCAGGTTGAACATCAGCATCGGGTCGTCCGCCGCCTCCGGCGCGTACCCGTCGGTGGGGATGGGCTGCCCGAACTGGATGGTCCACTTGGTGGGCAGCGGCAGCGCGCCCAGTGGCCCCAGCCAGGGGAACGTGGGCGTGACCGGGAAGTAGGGCAGTCCGAGCAGCCGCGCGACGGTCCTCGCGTTGCCGATCATCGGGTAGATCTCCTCGGCGCCGACCACCGAGCAGGGCACGATCGGCGCCCGCGCCCGCAGCGCCGTGGAGACGAACCCGCCGCGCCCGAACCGCTGCAGCTTGTACCGCTCGCCGAACGGCTTCCCGATGCCCTTGAATCCCTCCGGCATCACGCCGACCAGCTCGCCCCTGCCCAGGAGTTCCGCCGCGTCCTCCGCGCAGGCCAGGGTGTGCCCGAGCTTGCGGGCGATCTCGTTGACGACGGGCAGCCGGAAGACCAGGTCGGCGGCGAGCAGCCGGAGGTGACGGCCCGCCGGGTGCGTGTCGTGCACGGCGACCTGCATCATCAGGGCGTCCAGCGGCACCGTCCCGGAGTGGTTGGCGACGATGAGCGCCCCGCCCTCGGCGGGGATGTTCTCGATGCCCTTCACCTCGACCCGGAAGTACTTCTCGTACAGCGGGCGGAGCAGCGCCATCAGCACCTCGTCGGTGAGTTCGGCGTCGTACCCGAAGTCGTCGACCTCGTACTCGCCGGTGACCCGGCGGCGCAGGAACGCCAGCCCTCCGGCCAGCCGCCGCTCCCACCCGCCGGCCGCGCCGTCGCCGTGGCCTGCGTGCTGGTGTGCGTGGCCCGGCCGTTCCCGCGCCCGGCGTCCTCCGTTCCGCCGTCCCCTCCCCCGCCCGCTCCCGTCACGGCCCCGGCGAGCCTTTCGACGGCTGCGGCGAGCAGGGCCGGCGGCAGCGGCCCGGGCCCGGCGGCCGACGCGAAGTCGGCGAACGTCTCCGCCGTGCTGTGCCGGGGGTGGAAACCGAGGACCTCGCGCATCTGCCGGGTGTTCACGACCCGTCCGTGGGTGAGCAGCCGGATCTGCTCGGGGGAGAAGTCGGAGAGCCCCAGGGTCCGCATCAGCGACCCGGTCAGGGTGACCGCGGGAAGCAGCACCGGCGCGGTCGGCCGCCCCATGCGCCGCGCGCACTGGGAGAGCGTCAGCACCCCGTCCCCCGCGATGTTGAAGGTGCCGCTGTTGAGCGTCCCCCGCTCGGGCTCCCGCGAGGCCCGCAGCAGCACCCCGGTGACGTCGTCCTCGTGGACGAACTGCAGCCGCGGGTCGTAGCCGAGCACGGTCGGCAGCACCGGCAGCCGGAAGTAGGAGGCGAGCGGGGTGTCCGTGCCCGGCCCGAGGATGTTGGCGAACCGGAGCACGCAGACCGCGACGTCCGGCCGCCGCCGGGCGAAGCCCCGCACGTACCCCTCGACCTCGACGGCGTCCTTGGCGAATCCGCCGCTGGGCAGCGCCTTGGGCGAGGTGGTCTCGGTGAAGACCGCCGGGTCCCGGGGCGCCGACCCGTACACCGTGGTGCTGGACTTCACCACCAGCCGCCGCAGGGACGGCGACTTCTGGCAGGCGCCCAGCAGCTGCATGGTGCCGATGACGTTGGTCTCCTTCACGGAGGACCGGCTGCCGCCGGCCAGCGCCGTCCCGGTGACGTCCAGGTGGACCACGGTGTCGACGTCGTGCTCGGCCAGCACCCGGCCGATCGCGGGCTGCCGGATGTCCGCGCGCACGAACACCGCCTCACCCAGGTCGTGCCCGGGCGTGACGGCGTCCACCGCCACCACCCTCTCCACGTCCGGGTCGCGCAGCACCTCGCGCACGTAGAGGTCCCCCAGCCGCCGGGCCGCCCCGGTCACCAGCACGATCCTGCCCAAGACCCGCGCCTTCCCCTCGTCCGCCGGACTCCCGCACGGCGGTATGCGACAACTTAGCCGCTCCGTGTTGCGCGGGCATGGCCGTCACGCTGCCGCCCACCCGCACCCCTCCCTCGTGCCCCGAGCCGCCGCGGACACGACCGCGGCCCCCCACCGAACCGGTGGGGGGCCGCAGGGGCGCGCTTCGCGCGGCGTGTGCCGCGTCGCGTTACTTCTTGTTGCGACGCTGGACGCGCGTGCGCTTGAGCAGCTTGCGGTGCTTCTTCTTGGCCATCCGCTTGCGCCGCTTCTTGATAACAGAGCCCACGACTTACCCTCGCTCACTTCTCATCACTCGGCGTTGGGCGCCATGGGCCCATACGACCTTCGAGGGGAAAGCCTACCTTCCCCGGGCCGGGAGGTCGTAATCGAGGGGGCCCCGGGTTGACCCCGGGACCGCCGCGCGCGGCCCTCTCAGGCCGTCTCGACCCCCACGTAGCTCTCGCGAAGGTACTCGTGAACCGCTTGCTCCGGAACTCGGAACGACCGTCCGACCCGGATCGCGGGCAGATGACCGCTGTGCACCAGCCGGTACACGGTCATCTTGGACACGCGCATCACCGAGGCGACCTCCGCCACGGTAAGGAACTGAACCTCGTTCAGAGGCCTTTCGCTGCCAGCTGCCATGACACACCTGAACCCTTCGCACTCGACGGCCACCGGCTTCCCCTTCCGGTGACTCTTCGTCGCTGCGTGCTCACTCCCCAGATTAGGTGCGGGTGATGCGAGTGGGGAAGAGGAGCAGCCATCACCGGCCTACCGTGACAGACACCCGCGATTGAGCACGCAACGGATAAGCGGGGGACGCCACCCGGGCCCCTCACCCTCCCCAACCGGAACGCCGGCGACGGCTCGCGCCCCCGCACCCCCGACGGGTCCGGCCGCCCCGCGCACCCCGGCCCGCCCGCTCGTCCGCACCCCCGCCGACCAGCCCGGCAACCGTGACGGCGCCTCCCCGGCCCGCCCGCCGGACGCACCCGCCGGGCCCCTGCGGCACCCCGTGGGACCCTCGTCACCCGTCCCGCCGCGGACGCGGGCACGCCGGTCGTGCGCCCCGCCTCCCGGAACGGCCGGAAGGGTTCGACGGAGACGGCCAGGAGGCTGACGGGGTTGCTGATGCGTAGCCGGAACCGGGTCGTTTTGTCGACACGATGACCCTGCATCGGTCGCAGGGAACCCGTCACATCCGTCGACCGGCCCTCCACCCGGCCGTCCGAGAGGCTCTCGCCCCTCCCGCGCGACCCGGACACCGGAGGCCCTGCTTCCCCGCCTCCGGACGCCCCCGCACCGGATTCCGGATGCGTGGCGGGGCCAACTCCGCCCCGACCGCCCACGATCACATACTGCCCGCTCGGCCGACGGAAAACGACCAAAACCCACAAGAACCCGACCACTCCCTTGCGGGCGGCCGGGCCTCCCAAGGGGCGGGCGCGGGGCGTCGCCTCATGCGGTGAGCGTCCTCCTCCCCCAGGCGGGGGCGTGCGAGGCCGCACGCACGTCACCGCACGGCGGCGTGCTCGAGCGACCCGCCGCGCCCTCGCCCGGCAGCGGTCAGGGCATCAACCCCCGCAGGGGGTAGACCGCCTTGCGCGTCGCAAGAATCGCCTGGTCGAGCCGGTCCGCCGGGTCGTACCCGTCCTCCCACTCCCGGAACGTCACCGGCCACCGCCCGTCCGTCATCCGTCGCGGCCCCGGCTGCCGGGTCAACGCGTACACCTCCTGCCGCCAGTTCTCCGGCACCGCCGTCTCCGGCGCCACCGGCCGTCCCGCGGCCACCGCCACCAGATGCGCCCACGACCGCGGCACGACGTCGACCACCTCGTAGCCCCCGCCGCCCAGCGCGATCCACCGGCCCCCGGCGTACGTGTGCGCCATCCCGTGGCAGGCCGCCTGCACCGCGTGCTGCGCGTCGAGCGAGACGGCCAGGTGCGCCAGCGGGTCCTCGAAGTGCGTGTCCGCCCCGTGCTGGGTGACCAGCACCTGCGGCCGGAACTCCTCCAGCAGTTCCGGCACCACCGAGTGGAACGCCCGCAGCCATCCGGCGTCCCCCGTCCCGGCCGGCAGCGCCACGTTCACCGCACTGCCCTCCGCGCCCGCACCGCCCGTCTCCTCGGGCCAGCCGGTCTGCGGGAAGAGGGTCCGCGGGTGCTCGTGCAGAGAGACCGTCAGAACCCGCGGGTCGTCCCAGAACGCGGCCTGGACCCCGTCCCCGTGATGCACGTCGACGTCCAGGTAGGCCACCCGCTCCGCGCCCAGTTCCAGAAGGCGGGCGATGGCCAGCGCCGCGTCGTTGTACACGCAGAAGCCGGACGCCGCCCCCGGCATCGCGTGGTGCAGCCCGCCCGCGAAGTTCACCGCGTGCAGCGCCTCACCCCGCCACACGGCTTCGGCGGCCCCCACCGACAGTCCGGCGATCAGCGCCGACACCTCGTGCATGCCGGGGAACGCCGGGTCGTCCTCGGTCCCCAGCCCGTACGCCGGGTCGGCGGACGCCGGGTCGGCGGAGGCGGCCTTCACGGCGTCGACGTAGTCCTGCCGGTGCACCAGCCGCAGCGTGGAGTCCCCGGCCGCGCTCGCCCCCGCCACGGTGAGCTCGCGGTCCAGCCCGAGAGCGGCCACCAGGCGCCGCGTCAGCTTCAGCCGGACGGGATCCATCGGATGCCCTCGCCCGAAGTCGTAACCGGTGACTGCCTCGTCCCACATCATCTGCGCGCGGCCGCTCATACCCGTCACGCTATCCGGTCAGGCGAGCAGGGCGGCCAGTTCCCCCATCGTCGGGAACAGCGCCTTCGCCCCCGCCAGCCTCTCCGGCGGCGTCATGCCGGTGAACCCGTACACGTCCATCCCCGCGGCGATGCCGGCCTGGACACCCAGCGGACTGTCCTCCACCACCGCGCACCGCTCGGGCGCGACGCCCATCGACCGGGCGGCGTGCAGGAAGAGGTCCGGCGCCGGCTTCCCCCGGCCGACGTCCTCCGCACTGAAGATCCGCGCGTCGTCGAACCACCGTCCCAGCCCGGCAGCCCGGTGCCCCACCCGGATGCGCTCGTGACTCCCCGACGAGGCGACGCAGAAGGGCACTTCCGCGTCGGCCAGCTGCCGCAGGACGTCCGCGACACCGGGGACGGGCTTCAACTCCCGTTCGAAGGCCGCGAAGACCCGGGCGTGGAACTCGTCGTCGAACTCCGCCGGCAGCCGCTGTCCGGTCCGCTCGAGGACCGTGTCGTGGATGCGGTGCATGGCGGAACCCATGTAGTCACGGATCGAGTCCTCGTAGGAGGTCTCATGCCCCAACTCGGTGAGATAGCCGGCCAGGAGCCGGTTGGACACCGGCTCACTGTCGACGAGCACGCCGTCGTTGTCGAAAAGAACGAGGTCGTAGCGCATGGCTTCGAGACTAAACCCCCCGGAAATGCGGAAAGCCCCGCACCAACCGGTGCGGGGCTTTCCCAAGAATTGTTCGGCGGCGTCCTACTCTCCCACAGGGTCCCCCCTGCAGTACCATCGGCGCTGTGAGGCTTAGC
>NZ_LWCC02000005.1:2638009-2690946 GCF_001642695.1 Streptomyces chilikensis | reverse complement strand
CCGACTCTATCAGATCCTTTCGGCGTCTGATTCCCAGTCAGGGGGTTTGTCTTCCGGGCCGTTGGGCCCTTCCGACCTGTGAGACTTTAGCGGATTCCCTTCCCCCGAAGCCAATCGGGGGTCTCGCTCTCACGAACGAGGAATCCTGCAATCCGCAATGCACGCGCCGGCGCACACGACAGGAATATGCCGGGAGGCCTTGCTGGTGCTTGTGGAGTGGCTGTCCGGGGCCGACCGGAGTCGGTGCTCACGTCGGACAACTCGGAGAACCTTACGGATCGCTCCGGGCAGTGTCAAATGCCCTGTACAGCCGCCCCGTCCCGGCCTAGCCTGGCCGCGTGACCACAGCGCATGCGTGCACCCAGAGCTGGTGGGCCGCCTGACGGCGGCCCGTCCTCACGCATGCGATCAAGCAGCGGCCGCCGGATCCCGGCGGCCGTTTCCCGTATCCCCCTCCTCGGGGCGGCCGCCAGGAGCCGGGCGGCCCGGACGACCGGGAGGTCGAGGGATGAAGCGAGTGTTCAGCGGGGTCCAGCCGTCGGGACATCTGACTCTGGGCAACTACCTCGGGGCGGTGCGCCGGTGGGCGGCCGTCGAGCAGCATCGGTCGGACGCCCTGTTCTGCGTCGTGGACCTGCACGCGCTCACCGTGGAGCACGACCCGGCCCGGCTGCGGCGGCTGAGCCGGCAGACGGCCACCCTGCTGCTGGCGTCCGGACTGGACCCCGAGGTGTGCACCGTGTTCGTGCAGAGCCATGTCGACGAGCACGTGCGGCTGTCCTACCTGCTGGAGTGCGTGGCGACGGACGGCGAGATGCGGCGGATGGTGCAGTACAAGGAGAAGGTCGTGCGCCAGCAGGAGCAGGGCAGCAGCGTGCGGCTGTCCTTGCTGACGTACCCGGTGCTGATGGCGGCGGACATCCTGGCGTACTCCACCGACGAGGTGCCGGTGGGTGAGGACCAGAAGCAGCACGTCGAACTGGCGCGGGACGTCGCTGAACGGTTCAACCAGCGCTACGGCCCCACCTTCGTGGTCCCGGAGGTCACGCTGGCCGAGGTGGGGGCGCGGGTGATGAACCTGCAGGAGCCCACCTCGAAGATGGGGAAGAGCGACCGGTCCGGGCAGGGAGTGGTGCGCCTCCTGGACGAACCCGAGGTGGTGCGCAAGAAGGTGATGCGGGCGGTCACCGACAGCGGGCCCGGCGGGCAGGAGGTCGTGTACGACCGCGCGGAACGGCCCGGGGTGGCCAATCTGCTGGAGATCCTCGCCGCCTGCACCGGGGAGGAACCGGCGGCGCTGGCCGGGAAGTACACGGGCTACGGCCCGTTGAAGAAGGACGTCGCCGAGGCCGTGGTGGAGTTGCTGCGGCCGGTGCGGGAGCGGCACGCGGAGCTGTGCGCGGACCCCGCCCAGGTGGACGGCGTGCTGCGGGCGGGGGCCGAGCGCGCTCGGGAGAGGGCGCGGCCGGTGGTGGACGCGGCGTACCGGGCGATCGGGCTGCTGCCGCCGGTCTGAAGGGCGTCCGACGCTCAGGCCCCGTTGCCGGAGGCGAGCTCGCGGCTGCGGTCGCGGGCGGCCTCCAGCGCAGCGATCAGGGCGGCGCGGACGCCGTGGTTCTCCAGCTCGCGGATGGCGCTGATGGTGGTGCCGGCGGGCGAGGTGACGTTCTCGCGGAGTTTGACCGGGTGTTCGCCGCTGTCGCGGAGCATGACGGCGGCGCCGATGGCGGACTGCACGATCAGGTCGTGCGCCTTGTCGCGGGGCAGGCCCAGGAGGATGCCGGCGTCCGTCATGGCTTCGACCAGGTAGTAGAAGTACGCCGGGCCGGAGCCGGAGAGGGCGGTGCAGGCGTCCTGCTGCGACTCGGGGACGCGGAGGGTCTTGCCCACCGATCCGAAGATCTGCTCCGCGGTCTCGATGTGGGCGTCGGTGGCGTGGCTGCCCCCGGAGATCACGGACATGGCCTCGTCGACCAGGGCCGGGGTGTTGGGCATGACGCGGACCACCGGGACGCCCGCCGGGAGGCGCTCCTCCAGGGAGGCGGTGGTGATGCCGGCGGCGCCGCTGATGACCAGGCGGCCGGCCGGGACGTGCGGGGCCAGTTCCTCGACCAGGGCGCCCATGTCCTGCGGCTTGACGGTGAGGATCAGGGTGTCGGCGGTCTTGGCGGCCTCCGCGTTGCCGACCGCCGTGACCCCGTAGCGGGTGCGGAGTTCCTCGGCGCGTTCCGCGCGGCGGGTGGTGACCAGCAGGTCGGAGGGGTTCCAGCCGCCCCGGATCATGCCGCTGAGCAGTGCTTCGCCGATCTTGCCGGTGCCGAGGACTGCGACTTTCTGGCTCATGGGTGTTGCCCTCCGGGAGTTGCGCGTCGTCCGTGGCCATCCTCGCACCGGGGCCGGGGCGGCCCGGCGCACCGTCCGCCAGGCGGAACGGCGCCTCGGCGCGCCGTTCCCCGGACGGCGCCGGGCCGTGCGACGGGTCAGGCCGTGCGGCGCCGGAGGGTGGCGGCGCCGACGGCGAGCACGAGGAGGGCGCAGCCGACCATGACCAGGACGTCACGGACGAAGTCGCCGGTGATCCCGGCGTGCTGCTGGACCTCGTTCATGCCGTCGACGGCATAGGACATGGGCAGGACGTCGGAGACGGCCTCGAGTACGGGGTGCATCTGGTCGCGCGGGGTGAACAGGCCGCACAGCAGGAGCTGCGGGAAGATCACGGCCGGCATGAACTGGACGGCCTGGAACTCCGAGGCCGCGAAGGCGGAGACGAACAGGCCGAGGGCGGTGCCGAGGACGGCGTCGAGCAGGGCGACCAGGAGCAGCAGCCAGGGCGAGCCGGTGACGTCGAGGCCGAGGCCCAGGACGGCGAGGCCGGTGGTGAGCAGCGACTGGACGGCGGCCAGCGTGCCGAAGGCGAGGGCGTAGCCGGCGATGAAGTCGGCCTTGCCGAGCGGCAGGGCGAGGAGGCGTTCCAGGGTGCCGGAGGTGCGTTCGCGCAGGGTGGCGATGCTGGTGACCAGGAACATGGTGATCAGCGGGAAGATGCCGAGCAGTGAGGCGCCGATGCCGTCGAAGGTCTCCGGGCTGCCGTCGAAGACGTAGCGGAGCAGGAGCAGCAGGAGGCAGGGCACCAGGAGCAGCAGGGCGATGGTGCGGGGGTCGTTGTGGAGCTGGCGCAGGACGCGGGTGGCGGTGGCGGCGGTCCGGGCGGGGCTGAGGGGCGCGGTGGTCATCGGGGGCTCTCCTGGCGGCGGGACCGGGCGGCTCCGGCTGCGGATTCGGATTCGGCTTCGGCGGCCTGGTCGATGAGGCTGAGGAAGGCGGCCTCGACGGTGTCCGTGCCGGTGCGGGTCTTCAGGGCGTCGGGGGTGTCCTGGGCGAGGATCCCGCCCTCGCGCATCAGCAGGAGGTCGTGGCAGCGCTCGGCCTCGTCCATGACGTGGGAGGAGACCAGGAGGCCGGCGCCGCGGTCGGCGGCGATGGTCCCGAAGAGGTCCCACAGGTCGCGGCGGAGGACCGGGTCGAGTCCGACGGTGGGTTCGTCGAGGACCAGGAGTTCCGGGGTGCCGAGCAGGGCGACGGCGAGGGACACCCGGCTGCGCTGGCCGCCGGAGAGGTTGCCGGCCAGGGCGTCGGCGTGGCGGGTGAGGTCGACGTCGGCGACGGCGCGCGTCACGTTCTCCCGGCGGCGGGCCGCGGCGCGGCGGCCGGGGTCGAGGACGGCGGCGAAGTACTCCAGGTTCTGCCGGACGGTGAGGTCGTCGAAGACGGCGGGTGCCTGGGTGACGTAGCCGATGCGGGCGCGCAGCGCGGGATGGCCAGCGGGGCGGCCGAGGACATGGAGGTCTCCGGTGACCTTGGCCTGGGTGCCCATGACGGCGCGGATCAGGGTCGACTTGCCGCAGCCGGAGGGGCCGAGCAGGCCGGTGACGCGACCGGCGGGCACGGTGAAGCCGAGGTCGCGCAGCACGGTGCGGGGGCCTCGGACCACGGTGAGGCCGGTGGCCCGGATCGCCGGACCGGGCTCTTTATTCATCATGTGGTGAATATTTCTCCGCCGCCCCGGACACGTCAAGGCCGCCGCGCGGATCCGTGCGGCGGCCCCGGAGCGCGCGGGGGTCAGCGCGCTGTGACGACCAGGAGCAGGACGTCGTAGACCTCTTCGACGAGACCGTCCGGGAACACCTCCTGGAGGTGGGAACGCTCCTGGGTGAGGAAGGCGCGGGTGGACTCCTCGCCGTGCACGATGAAGAGGGAGTGGCTGGCGATGTTGGCCAGGTGGGTGTCGAGCGGGATGCGGCGGCTCCACCGGATCACGCGGCGGGCGATCCGCTCGGGTGCGGGCGGGAACGGGGCGCCGGCGAAGAGCTTGTCCGCGTCCAGGGTGCGGGTGCCGCCGCCGGACTTGTTGGCGCGGTCGTCGCCGAAGTGACGGCGGACGCGGTCGGCCTGCTCGGCGATCCACGGGACGTCCTGGGCGTCGGTGTTCCACCAGAGGGCGAGGGCGCCGCCGGGGCGCAGGACGCGCATCGCCTCCGGGTGGGCGTGCGCGGGGTCGGTCCAGTGCCAGGACTGGGCGTAGGTGATCAGGTCGGCGGTCGCGGACGCCAGCGGGAGGCGGTTGCCGTCGCCCCTGACCAGGGCGGCGTCGGGGAGGGCGCGGCGGAACTCGGCGGCCATGCCGTCGCCGGGTTCCACGGCGACGACCCGCGCCCCGCGGGCGCGCAGGCGGGTGGTGGAGATGCCGGTGCCGGCGCCCACGTCGACCACACGGGCGCCGGTGAGGGGGCGGCCGGTCAGTTCCTCGACGGCGTCGAACAGCGCGGGCGGATAGGACGGACGGGCGGCCGCGTAGACGGCTGCGGCGCTGTTGAAGGAGCGGGCCCGTTCGGCGTGGGCCGAGACCAGGGACGCGGGGAGGGGGCGCGCGGTGGGCGAGGTCATGGCTCCATGGTGGTGGGGGCCGTGGCGGGCCTCGAGGGCTTTCACCGAGTTGGGTTTCCTGCGGCGGAAGTCGCGCAATTCCTGCTCGGGAACCCCTCATTCCGGAGCGGCCCGGTCCACCGGACCCGGTGGACCGGGCCGGGGAGCGAGCCCTCGTCCGCACGGCCGGAGCCGGTCCCGGTGACCGGTTCCGGTGACCGGTTCCGGTGACCGGTTCCGGCCGGGACCGGGTGCGCCGCTGGGGCCGGAGCCGGACACCCCGCCGGAGCCGGACACCCCGCCGGAGCCCGGTGCCGGGCTCCGGCATCAAGCTTCGGGTCCGCGGACGGCGCGACCGCCCGCGGGGGCGGCCCCCGCGGGCGGTCGTGTGACAGGGAGGGTCAGCCGAGGAGGGTGACGTCGCGGACGGCGCCCTTGTCGGCGCTGGTCGCCATGGCGGCGTAGGCGCGCAGGGCCGCGGAGACCTTGCGGTCGCGGGCGCGGGGGGCGTAGCGGCCGCCCAGTGCCTCGCGGCGCGCGTCCAGCTCCTCGTCGGGGACGAGCAGTTCGATGGACCGGTTCGGGATGTCGATGCGGATCCGGTCCCCGTCCTCGACCAGCGCGATCGTGCCGCCGGACGCCGCCTCCGGCGAGGCGTGCCCGATGGAGAGCCCGGACGTGCCGCCGGAGAACCGCCCGTCGGTGACCAGCGCGCAGGCCTTGCCCAGGCCGCGGCCCTTGAGGAAGGAGGTCGGGTAGAGCATCTCCTGCATGCCGGGGCCGCCCTTGGGGCCCTCGTAGCGGATGACCACCACGTCGCCCTCGGTGACCTGCTTGTTCAGGATCTTCTCGACGGCCTCCTCCTGCGACTCGCAGACCACCGCGGGGCCCTCGAAGGTCCAGATGGACTCGTCGACGCCGGCCGTCTTGACCACGCAGCCGTCGACCGCGAGGTTGCCGCGCAGCACGGCGAGGCCGCCGTCCTTGGAGTAGGCGTGCTCGGCGGAGCGGATGCAGCCGTTCTCGGCGTCGGTGTCCAGCGCCTCCCAGCGCTCGGACTGGGAGAACGCCTCGGCGGAGCGGACGCAGCCGGGGGCGGCGTGCCAGAGTTCGACGGCTTCGGGGGAGGGGGAACCACCGCGGACGTCCCAGGTCTTCAGCCAGTCGTCGAGCGAGGCGCTGTGGACGGAATTGACGTCCTCGTTGAGCAGCCCGGCCCGGTGCAGCTCGCCGAGGAGGGCGGGGATGCCGCCGGCGCGGTGCACGTCTTCCATGTAGTACGTGCGGTCCTTGGCCACGTTGGGCGCGACCTTGGCGAGGCAGGGGACGCGGCGGGAGACGGCGTCGATCTGCTCCAGGCCGAAGGGGACGCCGGCCTCCTGGGCGGCGGCCAGCAGGTGGAGGATCGTGTTGGTGGAGCCGCCCATGGCGATGTCCAGGGCCATCGCGTTCTCGAAGGCCGCCAGGGTGGCGATGTTGCGCGGCAGGGCCGAGGCGTCGTCCTGGCCGTAGTAGCGGTCGACCAGGTCCATCACCGTGCGGGCGGCGTCCTCGTAGAGGGCGCGGCGGGCGGTGTGGGTGGCGAGGACCGAGCCGTTGCCCGGCAGGGAGAGGCCGATGGCCTCGGTCAGGCAGTTCATCGAGTTGGCCGTGAACATGCCGGAACAGCTGCCGCAGGTGGGGCAGGCGGACTCCTCGATGCGGAGCATGTCCTCGTCGGAGACCTTGTCGTTGACCGCCTCGGAGATGGCGTCGACCAGGTCGAGCGTGCGGACGGTGCCGTCGACCAGGGTGGCCCGGCCGGACTCCATGGGCCCGCCGGAGACGAAGACGGTGGGGATGTCCAGCCGCAGGGCGGCCATCAGCATGCCCGGGGTGATCTTGTCGCAGTTGGAGACGCAGATCATCGCGTCGGCGCAGTGCGCCTCGACCATGTACTCCACGCTGTCCGCGATCAGGTCGCGGGAGGGAAGGGAGTACAGCATGCCGCCGTGGCCCATGGCGATGCCGTCGTCGACGGCGATGGTGTTGAACTCGCGCGGGATGCCCCCGGCCGCCTTGACGGCCTCGCTGATGATGCGGCCGACGGGCTGGAGGTGGGTGTGGCCCGGCACGAACTCCGTGAAGGAGTTGGCGATGGCGATGATCGGCTTCCGGCCGATGTCCGCACCCGGTACACCGGAGGCCCGCATAAGGGCGCGGGCGCCCGCCATGTTGCGGCCGTGGGTGACTGTGCGGGACCTCAGCTCGGGCATCGTCGCTCGCTCCTTCGGATAGTTCTGGCAGTAGCCGAGGGTACGCCCGGCATCCACTGGACGGACGGGGTTGTCCGGAATGCGGGACGTGATTCCGCCCGCCTCACCCGTCGGCGGGCAGGTGCCCGCCGGTCAGGTGGTGCTGGAGGACGGGGGCGAGGCGCGCTATCAGGTCCTCCGGGTCGGCGGACGCCGCCGGCTCGACCTTGATGACGTAACGGAGCATCACCAGGCCGACCACCTGGGCGGCGGCGAGCTCCGCGCGCAGCTGCGCGTCGGGGCCGTCGAGCTCCTCGGCGACCCTGCTGAGCACCAGCCCGGCGACCAGGCGGCGGAAGATCGCGGCGGCGGCCTCGTTGCTGACCGCGGAGCGGACGATGGCCAGCAGCGGAGCCCTGGTCGCGGGGTTCTCCCAGACGCCGAGGAACATCCTGGCGAACTGTTCGCCGACGCGGCCGGGACGCGCCTCGGCGAAGGGCCGGGAGCGCAGCACGGGGGCGAAGGCGCCCTCCACCGCCGACTCGAAGACCTGCTCCTTGGTGCCGAAGTAGTGGTGCACCAGCGCCGGGTCCACGTCGGCGGCCTTGGCGATGCCGCGCACGCTGGCCTTCTCGTAGCCGCGCTCGGCGAACACCTCGCGGGCCGCGGCCAGGATGCGGTCCCGGGTGGCGGGGGCGTCGGCGGAGGCGGTGGCGCGGGGCGGTCGGCCGCGGCCGCGGCGCGGCGCGGACGGCTGGGCGGTCACTGGCCGGGGACCCGCGACGGGGAGGCCAGGTGGAGGCGGGTGAAGGCCAGCGCCTCGGCCAGGTCCGCCTCGCGCTCCGCGTTGGACATGGCGCGGCGGGTGTTGACCTCGATCACCACGTGGCCGTCGAAACCGGAGCCGGCGAGCCCCTCCAGCAGCTCGGCGCAGGGCTGGTCGCCCCGGCCGGGGACCAGGTGCTCGTCCTTGGCCGAACCCTTGCCGTCGGCGAGGTGGACGTGGCCCAGGCGGTCGCCCATCCGGCCGATCATCGCCATGGTGTCGGTGCGGGCGGTGGCGGTGTGGCTGAGGTCGATCGTGAAGTGCCGGTAGTCCTCGTCGGTGGGGTCCCACCCGGGGGCGTAGGCGAGCATCTCCCGGTCGCGGTAGCGCCAGGGGTACATGTTCTCGACGGCGAACCGGATGTCCGTCTCGTCGGCCATCCGCCAGATGCCGGAGACGAAGCCACGCGCGTACTGGCGCTGCCACCGGAACGGCGGGTGCACCACGACCGTGGAGGCGCCGAGCCGCTCGGCGGCGGAGCGGGCGCGCTGCAGCCGGACCCACGGGTCGCTGGACCAGACCCGCTGGGTGATCAGCAGGCAGGGGGCGTGCACGGCGAGGATGGGGATCTCGTGGTGGTCGCTGAGGCGGCGCAACGCCTCGATGTCCTGGCTGATCGGATCGTTCCACACCATGACCTCGACGCCGTCGTAGCCGAGGCGCGCGGCGATCTCGAAGGCCGTCGCGGTGGACTCCGGATAGACGGAGGCGGTGGACAGCGCGACCTTCGCGTCGGGAATGCGGACGACTGGTTCTGCCACGGCAGCAAGAGTACGGGAGGCGCGCGGAAGCGGCGGGGGCTCGGAGGCGGTTCCCGGCCGCCCGCGGACCCTTTTCCCGGCCCACGGCTCCCCGGCCCACGGCCCACGGCCCACGGCCCAGCCGGTTCCCGGTCGTCACCCGTTCGTCGCCCCGTCGCCTCCCGGTCGTCCCTCCGGCCGGGAGGCGGGTGACGCCGTTACCCGTCGAGGTGGTCGAGACGGCGGAGGATGACGCCCTCGCGCAGGGCCCACGGGCAGATCTCGACCCGGCCGACGCCGAAGAGGTCCAGGGCCGCCTCGGCGACCAGCGCGCCGGCGACGAGCTGTCCGGCACGCCCCTCGGAGACGCCGGGCAGCTCCGCGCGCTCCTGCTCGGTCATCGCCGCCAGCTTGGGCACCCAGAGCTCCAGCGCGTCCCGGGACAGCTCCCGCTGCACGTAGAGGCCCTCGGCGGAGCGGGCCGCGCCGGCCAGCCGGGCCAGCTGCCGGAAGGTCTTGGAGGTGGCGACCACGTGGTCGGGGCTGCCGAGGCGGGTGAACTCGCCGACGGTGCGGGCGATCTCGGTGCGCACGTGGCGCCGCAGCGTCCGCACCTCCTCCGGGTCCGGCGGGTCGGCGCGCAGCCAGGCTCCGGACAGCCGGCCCGCGCCCAGCGGCAGCGAGACGGCGGCGTCGGGTTCCTCGTCGATGCCGTAGGCGATCTCCAGGGAGCCGCCGCCGATGTCGAGCACCAGCAGGCGTCCCGCCGACCAGCCGAACCAGCGGCGGGCGGCGAGGAAGGTGAGCTTCGCCTCGTCCTCGCCGGACAGGACGCGCAGGTTCACGCCCGTCTCCCGGTGGACCCGGGCCAGCACCTCGTCGGCGTTGCGGGCCTCGCGCACCGCGGACGTGGCGAACGGCAGCAGCGCCTCGACGCCCTTGTCCTCCGCGGCCCGGGCGGCGTCCCGCACCACGCGGATCAGCCGGTCGACGCCGGCGGGGCCTATCGCCCCGTCCCCGTCGAGCAGCTGGGCGAGCCGGAGCTCCTCCTTCACCGAGTGGGCGGGGAGCGGGCACGCGCCGGGATGGGCGTCCACCACCAACAGGTGGACCGTGTTGGAGCCCACGTCGAGCACACCAAGTCGCATACCCAGAAACGTAACCGGCGACCGGAAGGGCAATCGTCGGAACGGCGGAACCATGGGCGGGGGGAGTGTGAGGAACGCGACGTTTCGGGTGGTGCGGGGCCGCTCCGGTCGTCCCGGCTCCACTTACCCTGGACGCGTGCCCAAGACGAAAAAGGCGAAGGACCACAAGACGGCCACGGCCAAGGCTTCGAAGCGGACGACCCTGCCGCTGATCGAGGTCCCCGTGCCCGAGGACGACGAGAAGGGGCTCGACTTCCCGCGCGCGTGGGTGGAGTTCCCCGACCCGGCCGACGAGGAGCAGGTCTTCCGCTGCGACCTGACCTGGCTGACCTCGCGCTGGAACTGCGTCTTCGGCAGCGGCTGCCACGGCATCCAGCAGGGCCGCGCCGCGGACGGCTGCTGCTCGCTGGGCGCCCACTTCTCCGACGAGGAGGACGAGCAGCGGGTCGCCGGGTTCGTCGAGCGGCTCACCCCTGACATCTGGCAGCACCACGCGGAGGGCACCCGCGGCGGCTGGGTGTCCGAGGACGACGAGGGCTCCCGGCAGACCCGGCCCTACGAGGGGTCCTGCATCTTCCAGAACCGCCCCGGCTTCGAGGGCGGCGCGGGCTGTTCGCTGCACATCCTGGCGCTGCGGGAGGGGCGCGAGCCGCTGGAGACGAAGCCGGACGTCTGCTGGCAGCTCCCGGTGCGGCGGACCTTCGAGTGGATCGACCGGCCCGACGACACGCGGGTGCTCCAGGTCTCCATCGGCGAGTACGACCGCCGGGGGTGGGGACCGGGCGGGCACGACCTGCACTGGTGGTGCACGTCGGCGACGTCGGCGCACGGGGCGGGGGAACCGGTGTACGTCTCGTACCGGGCGGAGCTCACGGAGCTGATGGGCAAGGCCGGGTACGACCGGCTGGTCGAGCTCTGCGAGCAGCGCCTCGCGGGCCCCGTCCTCGCCTCCCATCCGGCGGACCCCCTGCCCTGACGCCGCCGCGTCCCTGGGCGCCGGCCGGGGGCACGTCACCCGGCGGAGCGGCGGGGACCGGGGAGCCGGGTGGCCGGAGGTCGCTTCCGCCGTCCCGGCGGGGGGCGCCTCCGCCGTCCCGGCGGGCAGCCGTGCTGGCCCACTCCCCTGCGGACGGCCGGGCCGCCCGGGGGCGAGGGGGTCACCCCCTTGGACCAAGTCCTTGGGGGAAGCCGGCGCAGGGCGGTGCCCCGCGGCGAGCGGTCCGCCCGGCGCGACCCGGCGCGACCCGGCGCGAGCGCGGGGCACGCCCTCCGCGCGCGGCCCCGCCGAGGCTGGGCGGCGCGCGACCGTGGGACCGCGCCCTGAACGAGGCTCAACCGGCCGGACGCGGCTCCGTCGGGGCCTGGTCCGAGGGGTCGGCGGGCTCGGAGGGCGGTGGGGCGGAGCCGCTCGGCGGAGGGTCGCTGGGGGAGGGTGAGGGCGGGGAGGGGTCCGTCGGCGGGGAGGTCGGGTCCGCTTCGCCCGGCGGCGTCGGCTCCGGCTGCGACGGCGCGGGCGACGGGTCCGCCGGCGGCCGGACCGGGCCGGGCCGGGCCGGCTCCGGCATCACCCCCGTGCCCCGGATCACTATCACCGCACCGCCCGGCGCGACGGCCACACCGGCCCGCCACGCACCGGCCGGCTCCCGCAACGGGTCCACGTGCACCCTCACCGTCACCGACTCCCCCGGCCGCAGCACGCCCGAGGCCCGGCTCAGGTACAGCCAGGGGGCCCTCGCGGTCATCCTCCAGCGCACCGGGGACGCGCCCGGACCGGACGGCGCGGTCAGCGTGACGTGCGTCGTGTCACCCGCGCCGACCGCCGAGACCCGCAGCGCCCCCGTCGCCGCCCCCGTCCCGGACCCGTCCGCCGCCGCGCCGGTCACTTCGACCGAGACGTCGGGACCGCCCGCCGCGGCCGTCGCCCCGTTCCCCGGCACGGCGTTCGCGGTGTTGGCGTAGCCCCGGTCCCCGGCGGCCCCGGACTCCTCGGGGCCGGTCCCCGCAGCCGTCGCGGTCCGTTCACCGGGGCTGCCGAAACCTTCCTCCGCGGCCGGCGGAGCACTCCGGCCGGCCGCCCACATCGCGAGGGCCGGCGCCGCCACCACCGTGGCGACCACCGCGGTGACCACCGCGCGGCCCCGCATCCGGCGCCGCCGCGCCTCCCGGTCACGGGGGGCGAGGGGGAAGCCGCGCCGGTCGAACCGCGGGACCGTCCCGCCCCGGCGCCCTCGCGGCGCGCGTGCCGCCGCGTACACGGCCGGTCGCGGCGCCTCCAGCACCGGCAGCCGCTCCGGCGCGACCGAGGTGCCCGGCCAGCGCCCCGGCACCGCCCGCTCGGCGGTGCGCCGGCAGCGCGGGCAGTCGTCGACGTGACGGACCAGTTCGGCGCGCAGCGCCTCGCTCAGCACCCACCGGTCGTCCTGGCCGGTCAGCAGGATGACGCCCGGACAGTGACCGGACTCGGCGGCGCCCAGGGCGGCACGGGTCCGCTCCACCTCGCAGGCCGCCGAGGCCAGCAGGTCCTGCGCGGCCGCCGGCCCGATGCCCAGCACCGTGGCCACCTCCTCGGCGGTGAGGCCGTGCCGGACCGACAGCTCCAGCGCCTCCCGCTGCTCGGGAGTGGTGCCGGCCGCCTCGGGCCAGGCCAGCGTCGCCAGCTCGGCACGGCGGCGCTCCCGCTCCTCCGGCGACGGCTCCCGCGCCGGTGTCCCGGCGGCCGGGGCCGCCCGCCGGCGGTCGCCCCCGTCGCGGCCGGCCTTGTCACGGCGGTGGTGTCCCCGGCGGCTCTCGGCGAGACCGCGCAGACAGGCCCAGCGGGCCAGCGCGTAGAGCCAGGCCCGGCGCTCGCCCTCCCCGGGCACGCGGCCGCCGCGCCGGCCGGCCACGGCGAGGACCGCGCCCACCGCGGACGTCGCCGCGTCCCGGTCGCAGAGCACCGAAAGGCTGTAGGTGTACAGCCCGTCGAGGTACGGCTCGCACGCCGCGGACGCCCTGGGTGCTTCGGACGTCCCTGCCGCCCCTGCCGCCTCGGACGCTTCGCACGCCTCGGGCACCTCGGGCACCTCGGAACGGGAGGCGGCCGTGCGGTGCGCCGTGGTCCGTGGAGCGCCCGCGCGGGCGTCCGGCGCGGAGGACGTGGACCGTTCGCGCTCCTCGCCGTGCGCCTGGTGTGCGCCGGTGACGCGGGTGGGGATCTCCGGCCTGCTGCTCATCACTCGTGCGACCGTAGGGGCCCGGAGACGACCGATCCGGCCACCTTGAGCACATTTAATCCATTCGGGTGAAACCTTCCCTCGAAAGGGGACGCGGCTTTACGTTTCCGCACCGTGCGGCTGACCGTTCCTTGCCGCTTCCTGGCCGTCCCCGCCTGTTCGTGCACGGTGGCGGGAGGGACTGTCGGTGCCGCCGGTTACGGTGTGCGCTATGGCTGCCCGTACCAAGTCGACCAAGGACCGTCCGTCCTACCGCTGCACCGAATGCGGCTGGCAGACGGCCAAATGGCTCGGCCGCTGCCCCGAGTGCCACGCCTGGGGCACCGTGGAGGAGTACGGCAGCGCCCCCGCGGTCCGCACCACCGCTCCCGGCCGGGTCACCACCTCCGCCGTCCCCATCGGGCAGGTCGACGGCAGGCAGGCCACCGCCCGCTCCACCGGCGTCCCCGAGCTGGACCGCGTGCTCGGCGGCGGCCTGGTCCCCGGCGCCGTGGTCCTGGTGGCGGGCGAGCCGGGCGTCGGCAAGTCGACGCTGCTGCTGGACGTCGCCGCCAAGTCGGCGAGTTCCGAGCACCGCACCCTGTACGTGACCGGCGAGGAGTCCGCGAGCCAGGTCCGGCTGCGCGCCGACCGCATCCACGCCATCCACGACCACCTCTACCTCGCCGCCGAGACGGACCTGTCCACGGTGCTCGGCCACATCGAGGCGGTGCAGCCGTCCCTGCTGATCCTGGACTCGGTCCAGACCGTCGCCTCCCCGGAGATCGACGGCGCCCCCGGCGGCATGGCGCAGGTCCGCGAGGTGGCGGGCGCGCTGATCCGCGCCTCCAAGGAGCGCGGCATGTCCACGCTGCTGGTCGGCCACGTCACCAAGGACGGCAACATCGCCGGCCCGCGCCTGCTGGAGCACCTGGTGGACGTCGTCCTCAACTTCGAGGGCGACCGGCACGCCCGGCTCCGCCTGGTGCGCGGCGTGAAGAACCGGTACGGCACCACCGACGAGGTCGGCTGCTTCGAGCTGCACGACGAGGGCATCACCGGCCTCGCCGACCCCTCCGGCCTCTTCCTCACCCGCCGGGCCGAACCCGTTCCGGGCACCTGCCTCACGGTCACCCTCGAGGGCCGCCGCCCCCTGGTCGCCGAGGTCCAGGCGCTCACCGTGGACACGCAGATCCCCACCCCCCGGCGCACCACCTCCGGCCTGGAGACCTCCCGCGTCTCGATGATGCTGGCCGTGCTGGAGCAGCGGGGCAGGATCAAGGCGCTGGGCAAGCAGGACATCTATTCGGCCACCGTGGGCGGGGTGCGGCTCTCCGAACCCGCCGCCGACCTGGCGGTCGCGCTGGCGCTGGCCTCGGCGGCCAGCGACACCCCGCTGCCGAAGAATCTGGTGGCGATCGGCGAGGTGGGCCTGGCCGGAGAGGTGAGGAGGGTCACCGGCGTGCAGCGGCGATTGGCCGAAGCGCACCGCCTCGGATTCACACATGCGCTGGTCCCGACCGATCCGGGGAAGATTCCTGAGGGAATGAAGGTGCTCGAGGTGGCCGACATGTCGGACGCGCTGAGGGTCCTCCCGCGCTCCCGTCGGCGAGAGGCCCGGCAGGAGGGCGAGGACCGCCGGTAGACTTTGCCCCGGTCTCGCCCGTCCGTGCGAAGTGTGCGCGTCGCGGGAGGCACCTGAAGAATCTGCGACCGGAGGAGAGCAGTGGCAGCCAACGACCGGGCCTCAGCTCCCGGAAAGTCCGGTGGGAGCTCCGGTGCCGACGGGCTGATGCGCGCCTCGCTGAGCGCCGTGGCGCCCGGTACCGCCCTGCGCGACGGCCTGGAGCGGGTGCTGCGCGGCAACACCGGCGGTCTGATCGTGCTCGGCTCCGACAAGACCGTCGAGGCGATGGCCACCGGCGGTTTCGTCCTGGACGTCGAGTTCAGCGCCACCCGGCTGCGGGAGCTGTGCAAGCTCGACGGCGGCATCGTGCTCTCCACCGACCTCTCGAAGATCCTGCGGGCGGGCGTGCAGCTGGTGCCCGACCCGACCATCCCCACGGAGGAGACCGGCACCCGGCACCGCACGGCGGACCGGGTCAGCAAGCAGGTCGGCTTCCCCGTGGTCTCCGTCTCCCAGTCGATGCGGCTGATCGCGCTCTACGTGGACGGGCAGCGGCGGGTCCTGGAGGACTCGGCGGCCATCCTGTCCCGCGCCAACCAGGCGCTGGCCACGCTGGAGCGGTACAAGCTGCGCCTGGACGAGGTCGCCGGGACGCTCTCCGCGCTGGAGATCGAGGACCTGGTCACGGTGCGGGACGTCTCGGCGGTCGCGCAGCGGCTGGAGATGGTGCGCCGGATCGCCACCGAGATCGCCGAGTACGTGGTGGAGCTGGGCACGGACGGGCGTCTGCTGGCGCTCCAGCTGGACGAACTGATCGCCGGCGTCGAGCCGGAGCGTGAGCTGATCGTCCGGGACTACGTGCCGGAGCCGACGCCGAAGCGGTCCCGCACGGTGGACGAGGCGCTGTCCGAGCTGGACGCGCTCGGGCACACGGAGCTGCTGGACATCGCCACGGTGGCCCGGGCCCTCGGGTACACCGGGTCTCCGGAGGCGCTGGACTCGGCGGTCTCGCCGCGGGGATTCCGGCTGCTGGCCAAGGTGCCGCGGCTGCCGGGGGCGATCATCGACCGGCTGGTGGAGCACTTCGGAGGGCTGCAGAAGCTGCTGGCGGCGAGCGTGGACGACCTGCAGACCGTCGACGGGGTCGGCGAGGCCCGCGCGCGGAGTGTCCGCGAGGGCCTCTCCCGCCTCGCGGAATCCTCCATCCTCGAACGCTACGTGTAGCCCCCGACCCGCCGCTGTCGCCACCGTCCTGCGGAAGATCCCGCCGCCCCGGGCGGCGGGGCCTTCCCCGGGCGAAGCCGGACGAAGCCGGGCGAAGTCCTCGAGGAGGCGGGCACAAGCGGTGCCGTACGCGCGTGACCGCGCGGCGGCGTGCGCGGGCGGAGCCGGACGGTCAGCGCTGTTCCTCCCCGCCCGCTTCCCGGGGGCCCGGGTTCCGCGGAGCGGGCCGTCACGTGCGTACTGAGAGCTGCGCCCGCCCTCCCCCGGTCTCCGTCCGGGGACGCCCCCGGTCCGCTCCGGCGGCACGAGCGCCCGCGGCGTGCGGGACGTCGCCGGGCTCGGCGCGCCCCCACGGGCGGCCTCCCGGCCGGGAGGGGCTGAGCGGGGGCCCGGCGGTCAGTCGGACTTCAGCGTGAACGTCGCCTGCAGCGGGCCGGACGTCGCCCCGCTCCTGGCCACCACCAGGTACGTCCCCGCCCCCGCGCTCCCCTTCGGCGCCGCCTCGCACTTGTCCGAGTCGCTCGGCCTGCGGTCCCACTCCACGTCGTAGGTGATGGACCCGCCCTTCGGCACCCGGAACAGCAGCGCGCCGTCCTCCGGGCAGTCCGCCGAGGACCAGTACGTCTCGTCGTCCTCCGCGTTGGCCTTGGTGATCTTCAGGACGGTGGCCCGCGGCCCGAGGTCGATCTTGCAGTCGTCGCCCGAGGTGTTGCTGACCGTCAGCCGCAGCACCGGCTTCTCGTCGTCCTCGTAGGTGTTGCGGACACTGCGCAGGCTCAGCCGCACGTCGCCCTTGCCGCAGGAGGCGAGGTCCGTGTTCCCCGGCAGCCGGCTCACCGAGCTGGTCCAGCCGTCCCCGGAGGTGCCGGAGGAACCGCCCGAGCCCGAACCGCCGCCCGTTCCGCCCGTGCCACCCGCGCCGCCCGAGCCGCCGCCGGAACCGTCGCCGCCCTCACCCGACCCGGCGCCTTCCGCCGCGTCACCCGAGCCGCCGCCGGACGACGCGCCCTCGGAGGAGTCGCCGGAGCCACCCTCGCCGGACTCGTCACGCCCGCCGGGGGTGTCGTCGATCGCGGGACCGGAGCCGGAGGGGCCGGGGGTGATCGACGGCGCGGGATTCTTGCCGTCCGGCCCGCCCGCGTTGTCGTCCGAACCGCCTCCGCCGCCGGTCACCAGCCATACGGCCAGCCCGGCCAACGCGAGCAGCACGACGAAGAAGACGACCCTCCGTCGCCAGTAGATGGAGGAGGGAAGCGGCCCGACCGGATTGCGCAGAGATCCCACGGCCCAAACTGTACGAGAGATCGGTCTCACAGCAGGCGGCACCCGCCGTGCGCACCACAACTTTTCCGGATCATCATCCTGGTAGGCCGTTCCCGCACCCTGGAGTACCGCCAACGGGTGACCGATTGGGCACACCGGGTGACACCGTCGTCGTGGCAGGATCGATGACGTCATGACCGCACCCACGAAGAACGGGCCGCCCGCCCCGCGCAGCACCGCGGAACAGGCCGCCCACAGCGCCGATGCCGTCCCCCTGCACACCCCCGTGATCGCCTGGTTCGAGGCGAACGCCCGCGACCTGCCCTGGCGGCACCCCGAAGCGGGGGCGTGGGGCGTGATGATCAGCGAGTTCATGCTCCAGCAGACGCCGGTCAGCCGGGTCCTGCCGGTGTACGAGCAGTGGCTGGCCCGTTGGCCGCGCCCCGCCGACCTGGCCGCCGAGGCGCCGGGCGAGGCGGTGCGGGCCTGGGGCCGGCTCGGTTACCCGCGCCGTGCGCTGCGCCTGCACGGCGCGGCCGTCGCCATCACCGAACGGCACGGCGGTGAGGTCCCCACCGACCACGCCGAGCTGCTGGCGCTGCCCGGCGTCGGCGAGTACACGGCCGCGGCGGTCGCCTCCTTCGCCTTCGGGCAGCGCCACGCCGTGCTGGACACCAACGTCCGGCGTGTGCTGGCCCGCGCCGTGACCGGCGTCCGGTACCCGCCGAACGCCACGACGGCGGCCGAGCGCCGGCTGGCCGCCGCGCTGCTCCCGGAGGAGGAGGGCACGGCCGCCCGGTGGGCGGCGGCCTCCATGGAACTGGGCGCGCTGGTCTGCACCGCGCGCAACGAGAGCTGCCACCGCTGCCCGATCGCGGCCCGCTGCGCCTGGCGGCAGGCCGGGAAGCCGGAGCACGACGGCCCGCCGCGCCGCGGCCAGACCTACGCGGGGACCGACCGCCAGGTGCGCGGCAAGCTGCTCGCGGTGCTGCGCGCCGCCGAGGGACCGGTCGCGCAGGCGGCGCTGGACGCGGTGTGGGACGAGCCCGTGCAGCGGGGCCGCGCGCTGGACGGCCTGGTCGCCGACGGGCTGGTGGAGCCGCTCGAGGACGGCATGTACCGCCTGCCCGGCTGACGGGCCGGGGACCGGGGCCGGCGCCGCGTCCCCGCACCGGCCCCGAACACGGGGAAGGCCCCGGCAGCAGCGCTGCCGGGGCCTTCCCCGTGTTCGTCCGTCGCACCGCCGCGCGTCACCGGTCACCGGTCACCGGTTCAGATCTTGACGCCCTTGGAGGCGAGGAACTGGGCCGGGTCGAGGCGAAGCTCGCGGACAGCTTGTAGTGCTGGACCGGGTCGACCCAGCTCGGCTTCACGGCCTTCTTGGCCTGGGCGGCCGCCTGGGGGGCGACCGCCTCGGGAGCGCCGGCCGTGGGGGCGCCGGCAGCAGTCGCGACTCCGGCACCGAGGACGACCGAGGCGCCGAGGCCGGCGGCGACGACCGCGGCACGGGTGCGGAGGGCGGTCGTACCGGTGGCGCGGAGCGTGACGTGCTGGAACATGGAGAACCCTTTGTTCGGGGACGGGATCGCCGCGGCGCGGAGAACCGGAAGAACCCGGTCCCGCCATCGGCCACACCTTGGTAACCCGATCGGGGCACTCCTGACAATCATGTGATCTACGACGCCGTGTAGTATTCACCCCAGATTTTAGTAAAACGCTCAAAGCGGACTTATACGGCGAAACAGACGGACGCCTGGTCGGCGGGCCCGACCCGTACCGGTGAAGGCCCGGACGGGAGGGCGGCGCCTCCTAAGCGTCTTCGTAAGTGATCCGGATCGCGTGCTCCACCTCACCGGAGGCCTCCGAATCCGCACCCGCGCTCGTGGTCCCGCGCACAGCCTCCGGGAACGCCGAAGGGCCGGTGCGGAAGCTCCGCACCGGCCCTTCGGGTCACTCGTGACGCGTCAGGGTCACGCGTCCTTGCTCAGGTTCGGGCCACCGCCCGCGGCCTGCTCGACCGGCGGCACGTCCGGCAGCGCGGCCTTCTCCTCACCGCGGAAGGTGAAGGTCTGGTCCTCGCCCTCGCCCTCGGTGTCGACGACCACGATGTGACCGGGCCGCAGCTCGCCGAAGAGGATCTTCTCCGAGAGCGTGTCCTCGACCTCGCGCTGGATGGTCCGGCGCAGCGGCCGGGCGCCCAGGACGGGGTCGTAGCCCTTCTTGGAGAGCAGTTCCTTGGCGGACTGGGAGAGCTCCAGGCCCATGTCCCGGTCCTTCAGTCGCTCGTCCACCTTGCTGATCATCAGGTCGACGATCCGCAGGATGTCCTCCTGCGTGAGCTGCGGGAAGACCACCACGTCGTCGACGCGGTTGAGGAACTCGGGACGGAAGTGCTGCTTGAGCTCGTCCGACACCTTGTTCTTCATGCGCTCGTAGTTGGTCTTCGTGTCGCCCTGGGCCGCGAAGCCCAGGTTGAAGCCCTTGGAGATGTCCCGGGTGCCGAGGTTGGTCGTCATGATGATGACCGTGTTCTTGAAGTCCACGACCCGGCCCTGGGAGTCGGTCAGGCGACCGTCCTCCAGGATCTGCAGCAGCGAGTTGAAGATGTCCGGGTGCGCCTTCTCGACCTCGTCGAAGAGGACCACGGAGAACGGCTTGCGGCGGACCTTCTCGGTCAGCTGGCCGCCCTCCTCGTAGCCCACGTATCCGGGCGGGGAACCGAAGAGGCGCGAGACGGTGTGCTTCTCGCTGAACTCGGACATGTCGAGGGAGATCAGCGCGTCCTCGTCGCCGAAGAGGAACTCGGCGAGCGCCTTGGACAGCTCGGTCTTACCGACACCGGACGGGCCGGCGAAGATGAACGAGCCACCCGGACGCTTCGGGTCCTTCAGACCGGCGCGGGTACGGCGGATCGCCTTGGAGAGCGCCTTGACGGCGTCGTTCTGGCCGATGACCCGCTTGTGCAGCTCGTCCTCCATGCGGAGCAGACGGCTGGACTCCTCCTCGGTCAGCTTGAAGACCGGGATGCCGGTGGCGGTGGCGAGGACCTCGGCGATCAGGTCGCCGTCGACCTCGGCCACGACGTCCATGTCGCCGGCCTTCCACTCCTTCTCCCGCTTGGCCTTCGCGGCGAGGAGCTGCTTCTCCTTGTCGCGCAGGGAGGCGGCCTTCTCGAAGTCCTGCGAGTCGATCGCGGACTCCTTGTCGCGGCGGACGCCGGCGATCTTCTCGTCGAACTCGCGGAGGTCCGGCGGCGCGGTCATCCGGCGGATGCGCATCCGGGAACCGGCCTCGTCGATCAGGTCGATCGCCTTGTCCGGCAGGAAGCGGTCCGAGATGTACCGGTCGGCCAGGGTGGCGGCCTGGACCAGCGCCTCGTCGGTGATCGAGACGCGGTGGTGCGCCTCGTACCGGTCGCGCAGGCCCTTGAGGATCTCGATGGTGTGGGGCAGCGACGGCTCCGCGACCTGGATGGGCTGGAAGCGGCGCTCGAGGGCGGCGTCCTTCTCCAGGTGCTTGCGGTACTCGTCGAGCGTGGTGGCGCCGATGGTCTGGAGCTCACCGCGGGCCAGCATGGGCTTGAGGATGCTGGCGGCGTCGATCGCGCCCTCGGCGGCACCCGCACCCACGAGCGTGTGCAGCTCGTCGATGAACAGGATGATGTCGCCGCGGGTGCGGATCTCCTTGAGCACCTTCTTCAGGCGCTCCTCGAAGTCACCGCGGTAGCGGGAGCCGGCGACCAGGGCGCCGAGGTCCAGGGTGTAGAGGTGCTTGTCCTTGAGGGTCTCGGGCACCTCGCCCTTGACGATGGCCTGGGCGAGGCCCTCGACGACGGCGGTCTTGCCGACGCCGGGCTCACCGATCAGCACCGGGTTGTTCTTGGTACGGCGGGACAGCACCTGCATGACCCGCTCGATCTCCTTCTCGCGCCCGATGACCGGGTCGAGCTTGGACTCACGAGCGGCCTGGGTGAGGTTCCGGCCGAACTGGTCGAGGACCAGGGAGGTCGAGGGGGTGCCCTCGGCGGGACCGCCGGCGGTGGCGGCCTCCTTGCTCCCCGAGTAGCCCGACAGCAGCTGGATGACCTGCTGGCGGACACGGTTGAGGTCTGCGCCCAGCTTGACCAGGACCTGGGCGGCGACGCCCTCGCCCTCGCGGATCAGGCCGAGCAGGATGTGTTCCGTGCCGATGTAGTTGTGGCCCAGCTGAAGGGCCTCGCGGAGCGACAGCTCCAGGACCTTCTTGGCACGGGGGGTGAAGGGGATGTGACCGGACGGGGCCTGCTGGCCCTGGCCGATGATCTCCTCCACCTGCTGGCGGACCGCCTCGAGCGAAATCCCGAGGCTCTCCAGGGCCTTAGCGGCGACACCCTCACCCTCGTGGATCAGGCCCAGGAGGATGTGCTCGGTGCCGATGTAGTTGTGGTTGAGCATCCGGGCTTCTTCCTGAGCCAGGACGACAACCCGCCGCGCGCGGTCGGTGAACCTCTCGAACATCGTTAATCGCTCCTCAGAGCGGTCAGGCAGTAAGGGGGCTGTCCCCTTCCTGTCCTTCCGCAGCTTAGTCCCGCAAGCGGGGACCGCTCATTCCAACTGCCGACACCGTCCTTGGCCTCCTGACCCGGAACGCCGACATCTGCTCCAACCCGATGGTGCGAGACGATGTTCCCGCAGGCCAGGCACTTACGTCCTCCACCAGTACGCCGATGGCGAACGGAAGGCCGCCCGTCCTGCGTGTCGACCCCTCCCACTAGGGATGTCTTACCCGCAACGACCGACAGTCCATGCGGCGTGCCCCGGTCTCCTCCGCTACGGGCGAACAACCTTGCGCCGCTCCGCCGACCTGGGCACCCCCGTTCCGGTTACGCAGCGCGTTCGAAACACGGCCGGGGTGAACAATCCGTGAGGAGGGTTCCGGGCGTCCCGGGAACCCGCGAGGGGTCCGGCAGGGACCCGGCCGGCGGCCGGGCGGTGACCGGGTACCCACGAAACCGCCCGGAGCCCGCCCTGCCGGGAGCGGGCCGGTGGCCGGCCGGTGACCGGATACCCACGAAACCGCCGGGAGCCGCCCGGAACGGCAGAGAGCCGCACCATGGCGGCTCTCCGGCAGTGGAGCGGGCCGTCAGCCGTCGGGGGGCCGTCAGCCGTTGGCCTTCTCGTACGCCTCACGGATCTTCGCGGGCACACGGCCGCGGTCGTTGACCTCGAGGCCCTGCTCCTTGGCCCAGGCGCGGATCTGGGCCGTCTCCTGGCTGCTGCCCGCCGCCGCACGCGTCTTGGCGCGGCCGCCGGAGGCACGACCGCCGGTACGGCGTCCGCTCTTCACGTAGGGCTCGAGCAGGCCGCGCAGCTTGTCCGCGTTGGCGGTCGTGAGGTCGATCTCGTACGTCTTGCCGTCCAGCGCGAACGTCACCGTCTCGTCCGCCTCGCCGCCGTCGAGGTCGTCGACAAGAAGGACCTGAACCTTCTGTGCCACCGCTATTCCTTTCATCGATAACCCTGGGGCGGCTCCGGGCGGAGCCGTTTCGCCGTCCCTTGTTATATGCAGTACTGCAGTACGCCGGAAAGCAAACCGCTTTTGCCGGAAAAACACAAACCCCGGGGAGAGGCCCGGCTCGTCGCCGCAGCCGAAAACCTGCCGGTTCCGGACATAGGGAACCCGCGATCGGGGAAGGACCCGGAATACCTCACACGGTGAAGGCGCGGAGAAGGGCTTCACCACGCCCGAAGAAGATCACAGATGCAGAAGCATCCGACTGTTGCCCAAGGTGTTCGGTTTCACTCGTTCGAGTCCGAGGAACTCCGCCACGCCCTCGTCATAGGAGCGCAGGAGCTCCGCGTAGACATCGGTGTCGACGGGAGTCTCGCCGATCTCGACGAAGCCGTGCTTCCCGAAGAACTCGACTTCGAAGGTGAGGCAGAAAACGCGGCGCACGCCGAGCCATCGGGCGGTCTGGAGAAGCTTCTCCAGCAAGTGGTGTCCGACTCCCGCGCCCTTGAGCACCGGGTTCACGGCGAGAGTGCGCACTTCGGCGAGGTCTTCCCACATCACGTGCAGCGCTCCGCAGCCGACCACCTCGGCGTTGTCGTCGCGTTCCGCCACCCAGAACTCCTGGATGTCCTCGTAAAGCGTGACGGTCGCTTTGTCGAGCAGCCTGCCGTCGCGGGTGTACGCGTCGAGGAGTCGACGGAGAGCGGGGACATCACCGGTCCTGGCCCTGCGTACGGTGAAAGCTTCGGTGCTGACTTCGGAACGCTCCACTGACATGTCCGGACGTTATCGCCCGGAACCGCCGTCCGCCGACCCGGGGGCGTTGTCGCCTCCCGGGGCGTTCTCGCCGCCCCGAGGGTTCCCGGCATCCGGGACGATGCCGGGGCCGTGCGCCACGCGGAGTGCGTCACGGACCATGGCGCGCTGGTCCTCGTTCATCATCCCGAAGAAGGCCACCAGAGCGGCGGTGGGATTGTCGCTGCGGGACCACGCGTCGTTCATCAGCGCGGCCACATAGGCGGCCCGGCTGGAGACCGCCTCATATCGATAGGCCCGGCCTTCGGCGTGCCGGCGGACCCAGCCCTTGCGCTGGAGATTGTCGAGAACGGTCATCACCGTGGTGTAGGCGATGGAGCGTTCGTTCTGCAGATCTTCCAGGACTTCCCGAACGGTCACCGGCCGGTTCCACTTCCAGATCCGGCTCATGACGGCGTCTTCGAGTTCTCCCAAGGGTTTCGGCATGGGAGGGACGATAGCCCTGAAAAGCCCCGGTTCCGGGCGGGCGCGGCACGGGCGCGGCAGGTATCGGCGCCCGTGCGGCGACGGGCCGGGGCCGGGGCGGGGCGAAGCCGGAGCCGGAGCCGGAGCCGGAGCCCGACGGAGCCGGGGCTCGACGGAGCCGGGGCTCGGGCCTGCCGGAGCCGGGGCTCGGGTCCGGGAGGGGGGGTCCCGTCAGGCCTGGTCGCGGCGGGGGGTGGCCTGGGCCTGGGCCAGCGCCGCGTCCACCGCGGCGTCCTCCTTGGTCTTGTTGACCCCGCCCTGGGTCTTGATGATCACCCTGATGACCCCGATGAAGAGGGCGGCCATCACGAACGGGGGCAGAAGCGCGGAGACGTAGTCCATGGCACCAGGGTAGCCACCCCCGTCGTTCATCCCGCGGCCAGCCGCCCCCGCGAGGGCTCGTCCGGAGGAGAGGACGGCGAGGAGGGCTGGGCCGACGGCTTGCGGCGCGGGAACACCTCGCCCGGCGTGGGAACCGGCCGCCCGGGCGACGGCTGTGCGGGACGCCGCGGGTCGGTGGGCGGCGACGGATCGGGCCGCTCGGGCTCGTTCTCGCCGCCGTCGGCCCCCAGGCCGCCCCGCAGCGCCAGCAACCGGGTGCGCGCCGCCGGGACCCCCCGTGCGGGGTGCCCGAAGAGCTCGGCCTCCTCGGAGCGCGGCCGTCGGCCCGGGGGGACCGAGGCCGTGGCGGGTACCGGGACCAGCTCCGGACGGGCCGCGGTCGCCGGCTCCGAGCCCTGCGCGGGCAGGACCGGCACGGCCACAGGCGCGGCGGTCCGCTCGGCGGGCACGTCGCACCGCCGCAGCAGGGCGGCCGCGGCGGGGTTGCCGCGCAGGGCGCGGAGCGCGGCCAGGTCCTCCGGCTCCGGGCGGTGACCGGCGTCCAGTGCCTCACGCAGGAGGTGGAGGTAGCCGGTGACGGTGCCCGGGAGGGCAGCGCGGTAGCGGACCAGGTCGGCCAGGAGGAAGGCGCGCTGCCGGGCCGCCTCCCGCGTCACCTCGTCGACCGCGTCGGCGAGCCGCAGGCAGTCCTGGACCTCCTGGGGGGAGGCGGGGCGGGGGTGGAGGGCGAGGGCGAGGGCACGGCGGAGCACGCGCAGCTCTTGCGGGCCGAACGCCATGCCGCGGGATCCGTAGGGCGTGGGCATGGCGCGACCATACGCGCCAATCAGACAATCATGGACATATTTCCATCGGCGTGCCGTTCCGGCCCCGCCAACCGGGTCATTCCCCGGCCGAGGCCCGTCCGTGGTCTCGGCCACCGTCCCGCGGACGACCGCGCCGCCCCGGTGCGCCGGCCCTCACCCCGCAGACGGCCGCATGGTCTCGCCCCCGGTCCGCCGTTCCGCGGGCGGCGGGCCGGGCCGCCCGGGGGCGGCATGACCGCCACGGACGACCGGGCCCGCCCGCCCGCTCCCCCGTGCCGTGGAGCCGGGAACCGGGGCGCTGGGCGCGGGCGGGCCGTGGAACCGGGACGCGGGCGGGCCGTCGGGTCAGGGGCGGCCGACGTTGCGTTCGTAGACGAGACGGAGCCCGATCAGCGTGAGCCACGGCTCGTGCTCGTCGATGACCGTGGACTCCCCGAGCACCATCGGCGCCAGCCCGCCCGTGGCGATGACCGTGACGTCGTCCGGGTCGTCGGCCAGCTCGCGGGCCATCCGCTCGACCACCCCGTCGACCTGCCCGGCGAAGCCGTAGACGATGCCCGCCTGCATCGCCTCGACCGTGTTCCGGCCGATCACGCTGCGCGGGCGCGCCACCTCGATCTTGCGGAGCTGCGCGCCCTTGACGCCCAGTGCCTCCACGGAGATCTCGATGCCGGGCGCGATGACTCCCCCGATGTATTCGCCGCGGGCGCTGACCGCGTCGAAGGTGGTGGCGGTGCCGAAGTCGACCACGATGGCCGGCCCGCCGAAGAGCTCGGCCGCGGCGACCGCGTTGATGATGCGGTCCGCGCCGACCTCCTTGGGGTTGTCGGTGAGGATCGGCACGCCGGTCTTGACGCCGGGCTCGACGATCACCGCGGGCACGTCGCCGTAGTACCGGCGGGTCACCTCGCGCAGTTCGTGCAGCACGGACGGGACGGTGGCGCAGATGGCGATGCCGTCGATGCCCTCGCCGAGTTCGCCGCCGAGCAGCGGGTGCGCGCCCATCAGGCCCTGCATCAGTACGGCCAGCTCGTCAGCCGTGCGGCGCGGGTCGGTGGAGATGCGCCAGTGCTCGATGATCTCGGAGCCGTCGAACAACCCCAGCACGGTGTGCGTGTTGCCCACGTCGATCGTCAGCAGCATGGCTCCCGCCCCTACTCCGAGTCGTTCTGCGCGGCGCCCTGGGCCTCACGGAGGTCCAGGCCGATGTCCAGGACGGGCGCGGAGTGCGTGAGCGCGCCCACCGCCAGGTGGTCGACGCCGGTGTCGGCGTACGCCTTGGCGTTCTCCAGGGTGAGCCGTCCGGACGCCTCCAGCTTGGCCCGGCCGGCGGTGATCGCGACCGCCTCCGCGCACTGGGCGGGCGTGAAGTTGTCCAGCAGGATCAGGTCGGCGCCGGCGTCCAGCGCCTCGCGGAGCTGGTGCAGGGTGTCGACCTCGACCTCGATCGGCAGCTCCGGGAAGCGCTCGCGGACCGCCCGGAACGCCTCGGCCACACCACCGGCGGCGACCACGTGGTTGTCCTTGACCAGGGCGGCGTCGGAGAGCGACATCCGGTGGTTCTCGCCGCCGCCGCAGCGCACCGCGTACTTCTCCAGGGAGCGCAGGCCCGGCGTGGTCTTGCGGGTGTCGCGGACGGTCGCGGCGGTGCCTTCGAGTACGTCGGCCCAGGCGCGGGTGGCGGTGGCGATGCCGGAGAGGCGGCACATGATGTTGAGCGCGCTGCGCTCCGCGGTGAGGAGGTCACGCGTACGGGTGGTGACCGAGAGCAGCTTCTGCCCGGCTTCCACACGGTCGCCGTCCTCGGCGTGCCGCTCGACCTCGAACTCGTCGGAGGCGACCACCGAGATCACCGCCTCCGCGATCCGCAGTCCCGCGACCACGCCCGCCTCGCGGGCGGTGAAGTCGGCGGTGGCGACGGCCTCCTCGGAGATGGTGGCCCAGGTGGTGACGTCCACACCGCCGTCGAGGTCCTCGGCCACCGCCATGGTCGCGATGTCCTCGACCTCGGCCGGGTCGAGACCGGCCTCGGTCAGCAGCGCGGCGAGGGCGGGGTCGAGGCCGCACTCGTAGGCGTCGAACTCGTGGTCGTCACCGGCGCCGCAGGCGCAGCCGTCACCACAGCCTCCTCCGTCGGCGAGGGGGAGGTCGGCGGGGCCGGAGGGGTCGGAGGGGCTCACTTCTTCACTGCTCCTGTGGGAGGGGTGACCGGTGCGAAGCCCGGTCCGTCGGTGGTGTGCACGGCGAGCGTACGGCCCTCGCCGAGGCGGACGACGATGTGGCGGCGCCACTGCTGGTCGTCCCGGTCGGGGCGGTCCTCGCGCCAGTGGCAGCCGCGGGTCTCCTCGCGGCGGCGGGCCGCCTCGACGAGGACCCGGGCGACCAGCAGGAGGTTGGCCGTCTCCCAGGTCTCGGTGCCCGGAACCGGCCGCTTCCCGCGGCCCTCGGCGGCCGCGGCCTGCAGCTCGGCCAGTTCCTCCGCGGCCCGCCGCAGGGAGCCGGCGGAACGCAGCACGCCGGCGCCCTCGGTCATGATCCGCTGGACGGCGGACCGGTCCTCGGGGGCGGGCAGCGGCTGGAGCTGGGGTGTCTCCGGCAGGACCGGGGCCGCGGTGCGGACCGGGCCGCCGCCCTCCCCCCGGACCGGGGCGTCCGCGGCGCCGGTGCCTGCATGCGCGGTACCGGCGGTACCGGTACCGGCGGTGCCTCCGGCCGCGATGTCGGCGGCGATCCGTTCGGCGTAGACCAGGCCCTCCAACAGCGAGTTGGAGGCGAGCCGGTTGGCGCCGTGGACGCCGGTGCAGGCGACCTCGCCGCAGGCGTAGAGGCCGGGCACGGTGGTGCGGCCGGCCGAGTCGGTCCGGACGCCGCCGGAGGCGTAGTGGGCGGCCGGCGCCACCGGGATCGGCTCGGTGACCGGGTCGATGCCGTGGGCCCGGCAGGCGGCGAGGATGGTCGGGAAGCGGTGCTCCCACATCTCGGCGCCGAAGTGGCGGGCGTCCAGGTACATGTGCGCGGCGCCCTTCTCCCGCATCCGGCGCATGATGCCCTTGGCCACGATGTCGCGCGGGGCCAGCTCGGCCAGCTCGTGCTGCCCGACCATGAACCGGACGCCGTCCGCGTCGACCAGGTGGGCGCCCTCGCCGCGGACCGCCTCGGAGACCAGCGGCTGCTGGCCCTCGGCGTCGGGGCCGAGGAAGAGGACGGTCGGGTGGAACTGGACGAACTCCAGGTCGCTGACCTCGGCGCCGGCCCGGAGCGCGAGCGCCACGCCGTCCCCGGTGGAGACCGGCGGGTTGGTGGTGGCGGAGAACACCTGGCCCATGCCACCGGTGGCGAGGACCACGGCGGGGGCGTGGACGGCGCCGACGCCGTCGTGCGCGCCCTCACCCATGACGTGCAGGGTGACGCCGGCGGTGCGCCCCTCGGCGTCGGTGAGCAGGTCGAGGACCAGGGCGTGCTCGACGGTGCGCAGGCCGCGGGCCTGGACCGCCTCGACCAGGGCGCGGGATATCTCGGCGCCGGTGGCGTCGCCGCCCGCGTGCGCGATGCGGCGGCGGTGGTGGCCGCCCTCACGGGTCAGCGCGATCCCGCCGTCCGTGTCGGTGTCGAAGCGGGCGCCGGTGGAGATCAGGCGGCGCACCGCGTCGGGGCCCTCGGTGACCAGCAGGCGCACGGCCTCCTCGTCGCAGAGTCCGGCGCCCGCGACCAGGGTGTCGTCGAGGTGCTGCTCGGGGGTGTCGCCCTCGCCGAGGGCGGCGGCTATGCCGCCCTGCGCCCAGCGGGTGGATCCGGCGTCGAGGCGGGCCTTGGTGACCACGACGGTGCGCAGGCCGGCCGCCTCGCAGCGCAGCGCGGCGGTCAGTCCGGCCACGCCGGATCCGACGACGACCACGTCGGCGTCGATGGACCAGCCCGGTGCGGGCGCGGGCAGGCGCATGCCGGCGGGGGCGGGGGTCACGGGGCCGGTGGGGGTCACGGGGCGTCTCCGTCTTCCGGGCCGGGCTCGCGACCGCCGTCCGGGGCGAAGGTGAGCGGCAGGTTGTCGATCAGCCGGGTCCGGCCGACCTTGGCGGCGACGGCCAGCACGGCCTCGCCGGTGTGACCGTCGGCGACCTCGGTGAAGTCCGCGGGATCGACCAGCGCCAGGTAGTCCAGGACCAGCGGCGGCTCCGACTTGGCGGCCTCGTCGAGCACCAGGCGGGCGGCGTCGCGGACGGCGGCCGGGCCGGAGGTCCTGCCTCCGGCGGCGGCCAGCGCGTGCGCGTCGGCCGCCTCACGGCTTTCGCCGAGCCGTTCCAGCGCGGCGGCGCGGGCCTCGGTGGAGGGCGCCTCCTGGGCGCGGGCGCGCAGCGCCTCCAGGGCGGCGAGCCGGTCACGGCCCGCGAACAGCGCGCGGGACAGGGCGAGGGCGGTGCGCCGCTCGTCCGCGGAGAGGTAGCGGTTGCGGCTGGAGAGGGCCAGGCCGTCCTCCTCCCGGACGGTGGGCACGCCGACGATCTCGACGCCGAAGTTCAGGTCGCGGACCATGCGGCGGATCAGGGCCAGCTGCTGGGCGTCCTTCTGCCCGTAGAGGGCGATGTCCGGGCGGGTGAGGTGGAGCAGCTTGGCGACGACGGTGAGCACGCCGTCGAAGTGGCCCGGGCGGGAGGCGCCTTCGAGCCGCGTGCCCATCGGCCCCGCGGTGATCCTGACCTCGGGCTCGCCACCGGGGTAGACCTCGTCGACCGAGGGGGCGAACACCACGTCGGCGCCGCACGAGGCGGCGAGTTCCACATCGGCGTCCAGGGTGCGCGGGTAGCGGTCGAGATCCTCGCCGGCGCCGAACTGCAGCGGGTTGACGAAGACGGTGACCACCACCTCCCCCCGCGGGCCGGCCGTCTCGCGGGCGGCCCGGATGAGGGTGCCGTGGCCCTCGTGCAGGGCGCCCATGGTCATCACGACGGCACGGCGTCCGGCGCGGGGGCGGGCCGCCAGGTCGGCGGCGGTGTGCAGCAGCTCGGGCTTGCCGGCCTGGGTCATCGGGTGTCCTCCCCGTCGTCGCCTGTGGTCCCGTCCGTTCCGGAGCCGCCGGTGCGGTCCGTCGTGCCGTCCTGGCCGAGTACCCCGAGAAGGTCCTCGGCGAGTTCCGGCTTGAGCAGACCCTTGGCGAGGGCGCGGTCGGCGGTGGCCCGGGCCATCGCCAGGTAGCCGGGCAGGATCTGCGGGGCGTGCCTGCGGAGCTGCTCGACGTGGGCGGCGACCGTGCCCGCGTCGCCGCGGGAGACGGGACCGGTGAGGGCGGCGTCACCGGAGCGCAGCGCGTTGTCCAGGGCGGCGCCGAGCAGCGGGCCGAGCATCCGGTCCGGGGCGCCCACTCCGGCGGCGCCGAGCAGCTCCATGGACTGGGCGACCAGGGTGATCAGGTGGTTGGAGCCGAGGGCCAGCGCCGCGTGGTAGAGCGGGCGGTCGCGCTCCTCGATCCACTCGGGCTCGCCGCCCATCTCCACCACCAGCGCCTCGGCGGCCAGCCGGAGCTGCTCCGGCGCGGTGACGCCGAAGGAGCACCCCGCCAGGCGCTGCACGTCGACCGCGGTGCCGGTGAAGGTCATGGCCGGGTGCAGGGCGAGCGGCAGGGCGCCGACGCGCAGGGCGGGCCCCAGGACGCCGACGCCGTACCGGCCGGAGGTGTGCACGACCAGCTGGCCGGGCCGGACGGCGCCGGTCTCCGCCAGGCCCTGCACGAGTCCGGGTAGGACGTCGTCCGGGACGGTGAGCAGGACCAGCTCGGATCGGGCCAGCACCTCGGCGGGCGTGACCAGGGGGACGTCCGGCAGCAGCTCGGCGGCCCGGCGCCGGGAGGCGTCGGAGACGCCGGACACCGCGACCGGGCGGTGTCCGGCCAGGCGCAGCGAGGCCGCGAGCGCCGGGCCGACGCGGCCGGCGCCCACGACGCCGACGGCGAGCCGCGCGGGACGGTCACCGGGGTCGGGGGGATGGGGTTGTGTGGTCACGCGACGAGGGCCTTCCCGTTCCAGTCCGCTCCGGGTACCGGACGATTTCTCGTCATGTTAACGCGATCCCTTCCGCGAGGATCGGTTGTCCACAGGCTGCGTCCGTCCCTCCCGGGTCTTCCCCGGCCGTTGTCCACAGGGGGTTTTCCACAGGCTCGGCGCGGGGCGGTGATCGGAGGCATGATCCTTGCCATGAACGACAGTGCGAACGACCAGGCGGCACGGCGTGCCCGGCGGCTGGAGCTGCTCCGGTCCTCCGTCCGGACGCTGACCCGGCCGGGGTTCAGGTCGACGCTGCGCGAGCGGCTGGAAGACCTGGTGGAGGCGGCGGGCTCGGTCCACGATCTGGACGAGCCCTCGGACATCTACGGCGACGGCGTGGTGGGGGCCCTGGAGCGCCGGGTGGCCGCCCTGCTGGGCATGGAGGACGCGGCCTTCTTCCCGTCGGGCACCATGGCGCAGCAGGTCGCGTTGCGCTGCTGGGCCGGGCGGACGGGCAACCGGGCGGTGGCCCTGCATCCGCTGGGCCACCCGGAGGTGCACGAGCGGAACGCGCTCGTGGAGGTCGGCGGTCTGCGGACGCTGCGGCTGACGGACGAGCCCCGGCTGCCCACGCCGCAGGAGATACGCGACGTGGGTGAGCCGTTCGGCGCGCTGATGGTGGAGCTGCCGCTGCGGGACGCCGGGTTCGTGCTGCCCACCTGGGAGGAGCTGACGGCCACGGTGGAGGCGGCCCGGGAGCTGGACGCGGTCGTCCACTTCGACGGCGCCCGGCTGTGGGAGTCGACGGTCCACTTCGGGCGGCCGCTGGAGGAGATCGCCGGCCTGGCGGACTCGGTGTACGTCTCGTTCTACAAGTCGCTGGACGGTTTCTCGGGGGCGGTGCTGGCCGGTCCGGCCCCGCTGGTCGACGAGGCCAGGGTGTGGCGGCACCGGTACGGCGGGCAGGTGTTCCAGCAGTTCCCGGCCGCACTGTCGGCGCTGCTCGGGCTGGAGCGGGAGCTGCCCCGGCTGCCGGAGTACGTGGCGCACGCCAAGGTCGTGGCGGGCGCACTCGCGGAGGGGCTGGCCGCCGGAGGGCTGCCGTGGGCGCGGGTCCATCCGGAGCCGCCCCACACCCACCAGTTCCAGGTCTGGCTGCCGTACGCTCCCGAACTCCTGGAGGAGACGGCGATACGTCAGGCGGAGGGGACCGGGCGGCTGCTCTTCGTGGCCGACTGGCACGCCCGGGGGCCCGGGATCTCCTGTCACGAGACCACGGTGAGCGCGCCAGGCCTGGAGTGGACGGCCGAGGAGGTGCGCGAGGCGGCCCGGGACTTCGCGGAGCGGCTGCTCGCGCGCGGCTGACGGGCCGGGCCGGCCGGGCTCCGGGGCCGGCCGGCTCCCGGTCCTCCCAGGCTTCCGGTCCGGCCGGGCCGTTCAGTCGAACCGGATGTGCCGCAGCCCGGTCCTGGTCCGGCGGTAGCGGTCGGCCACCGCTCCGCCCCGGTTGGGGCGGAGCGTGAGCCCGGCCAGGACGGCGATCCGGTCGGCGGTCCTGGGCACGGTGAAGTCGTCCGTCCACAGGTGTTCGGCGAACCCGGGCTCCTTGAGGCGTTCCAGCGCCCCGTCGAGCCGCTCGACGGCCCAGCTCTCGGACCGTCGCGCCTTCCATCCGCCCGCCAGGCGGCCCGGCAGCCGTCCGAGGCCGCGTTCGCGCAGTCGCCGCAGCACGGTCTCCCGTTGCGCGAGGAGGGTGAAGTGCCGTACGTCGTGCCCGAGTTCGCCGAGCCGCCCGACGGTCTGCGCGAAGTACCCGGGATCGGTCACCGTCATCGGGACGATCACCACGCCCTCGTGGTGGGTGAGCGCGAGGTCGAGGACCTCCACCACGCCCTGCCGCCAGGAGGCCAGGTCCTGGAAGTCGCCGCGCAGTGGGGGCGGCATCATCCGGCGCAGGCCGAAACCGAGGTGCTCCGGGTCGCAGATCACGCTGCCGGGCAGCCGTCGGTGCATCTCGTACGCGGTCTGTGTCTTGCCGCCCCCGAAGGGGCCGTTGATCCACAGGAGCATGGGCAGAATCTAGTGGCCGCGGGCCGCGCGCGGGCCCGGTCGGGACGATCGGCGGACCTCCGGCCCGGGAAGCACGCCTGGGCCGGGCCTCCGGCCGCGGGCAGGGCCGTCGCCTCAGCCGAGCCCTCCGGCCCGCACCAGGCCCGTCTCGTAGGCGAGGACCACGACCTGGACCCGGTCGCGCAGGCCCAGTTTGGTGAGGATGCGGCCCACATGGGTCTTCACCGTGGCCTCGGAAAGGACCAGCCGGGCGGCGATCTCCCCGTTCGACAGCCCCTGGGCGACCAGCACCATCACCTCCCGCTCGCGCGTGGTGAGCCGGGCCAGTTCCTCCTCACGGGCGCGCGAGCGCTCGTCGGGGGCGCCCGGCAGCATGGGCGCGAACCGGTCCAGCAGACGGCGCGTGGTGGACGGCGCGACCACGGCGTCCCCGCTGTGCACGGCGCGGATGGCGGCCAGCAGGTCGCCCGGCGGGACGTCCTTCAGCATGAACCCGCTGGCCCCCGCCCGCAGCGCGGAGAACGCGTACTCGTCCAGGTCGAAGGTGGTCAGGATCAGCACCTTGGGCGCCCCCGGCTCCTCACAGACCCGGCGGGTGGCCTCGACGCCGTCCATGCGCGGCATCCGCACGTCCATCAGCACCACGTCCGCCCGCGCGCCGGCCAGCAGCCGCAGCGCCTCCTCGCCGTCGCCGGCCTCGGCGACCACCTCCATGTCGGGCTGGGCGTCCAGCACCATGCGGAAACCGGTGCGCAGCAGCGCCTGGTCGTCGACGAGCATCACGCGGATCGGCATCGGTTTCTCGCGTTCCGTGAGGGGATGGGCGGCAGGAAGGTCGTGGACGGTGCGTCAGAGGGCGGACCTGAGGGGAAGCAGGGCGCTGATGCGGAAGCCTCCGCCGGGCCGCGGACCGGCGTCGAGGGTGCCGCCGACCATGCCGACGCGCTCCCTCATGCCGATCAGACCCTGGCCCTGTCCGTCCGCGCCGCCCGCGGCGCACAGTTCCGGCGGTGCCCCCCGGCCGTCGTCCTCGACCAGCAGGCCCAGCCCGTCGTCGAAGTAGACCAGCCGGACCCCGGCCCCCGCCTCGGGCCCCGCGTGCTTGCGGACGTTGGTCAGTGCCTCCTGCACGATGCGGTAGGCGGTGAGCTCCACCCCGCTGGGCAGCGGTCGGGGGCTTCCCTCGACCTTGAAGTCGACGGTCAGGCCCGCGCCCCGGCACTGCTCGACCAGGTCCTCTATCTGCGCCACGTCGGGCTGCGGCACGTACTCGCCGTTCACCGGCTGCTCGCCGGTGCGCAGCACGCCCAGCAGGCGGCGCATCTCCGCGAGCGCCTGGCGGCCGGTGGCCGAGATGGTCTCCAGGGCCTTCTTCGACTGCTCGGGCGCGGTGTCCAGGACGTAGGCGGCGCCGTCTGCCTGGACCACCATCACCGACACGTTGTGGGCCACCACGTCGTGCAGTTCCCGGGCTATCCGGGCGCGCTCCGCGGCCACCGCGATCTTGGCCTGGGTCTCGCGTTCCCGCTCCAGCCGGGCGGCCCGCTCCTCCAGTTGCGCGAAGTAGGCGCTGCGGGTGCGGCGGGCGTCGCCGAGCACCCAGGCGAAGACCAGCGGCACGGTCTGGAAGACCAGGATCACCACGTTGCCCACCAGGGAGGAGTTCTCCTCCGGCCAGCGCAGCTGCGCCAGGGGAGCCGCCAGCAGGGCCACCGCCAGGGCGGCGCGCGAGGCCTTGACGCTGCCGGCCACGGCGACCGAGTAGATCGTCATCAGCAGCGCGAAGTCGGCCGGGAGGATCGGCACGTCGGCCAGCAGCTGGAGGACGCCTGCCGCGGTGGCCAGCAGCAGCATCCGTTCCGGCATCCGGGACCGCAGCGTCGTCGCCACGCCGAGCGCGAGGACCACCGGCACGATCGCCACCCGGTCCCAGTGGGCGGCCTGGGGACCGTGGGTCCCCGTCACCACCGACAGGAGGACGAGCAGAACCGCCCAGAAGCCGTCCACCCAGGTCTGGTGGGAGTGGATGAAGTCGTAGAGGCGCTGCACCTGTACAGGGTAGGGATGTCGGACGGCTCCGGAAGTCAGCCGGGCGGCCGAGACCCGCAGGCCGGCCGTACGCCCCCAGGGGGACCCGGTCCGCCCGAGGGCCCTAGCCTTGCCGCGTGGCGAGAGCGGGACGGCGATGACTGCGGACGGCGACCGGGTGCACGAGGGCCCGGCAGAGGGCGACCAGGCGCACGAGGACCCGGCCCACGGCGGCCCGGCCCACGGCGGCCCGGCCGACGGCGGCGGCCGGACGGACGGCGCACGCGGGTGGCGGGAGGCGGCGCGGGAGGCGCTGTACGGCCCCCGCGGCTTCTACCGTCTGCCGGAGGGCCCGGCAGGCCACTTCCGCACCTCGGTGCACGCCTCCCCGCTCTTCGCGATCGCCGTCGCCCGGCTGCTGTGCCGGGTCGACGAGGCCCTGGGCCGGCCGGACGGGGCGGCCTTCGTCGACATGGCGGCCGGACGCGGCGAGCTGGCCGCCGGGGTCCTGGCCGCGCTGCCGCCGGAGGTGGCCGGACGGATCCGGATCTGCGCCGTGGAGGTGGCGGACCGCCCCGCCGGGCTGCCGGAACGGATCGAGTGGCTGGACGCGCCCCCGCGCGGGGTGCGCGGGCTGCTGTTCGCCAACGAGTGGCTGGACAACGTGCCGGTGGACGTGGTGGAGACCGACGGGGCCGGTGTCCCGCGCCGGGTCCTGGTCCGTCCGGACGGGACCGAGCTGCCGGGCGCGGCGGTGGACGGTGAGGACGCCGCCTGGCTGGAGCGATGGTGGCCCCTGCCGCCCGAGGAGGGACTGCGCGCCGAGATCGGCCTGCCGCGCGACCGGGCCTGGGCCGGGGCGGTGGCCTCCCTGGAGGCGGGCCTGGCGGTGGCCGTCGACTACGCGCACACCGCCGGCGCCCGGCCTCCCTTCGGCACGCTCACCGGGTTCCGCGCGGGCCGCGAGGTGCCGCCCGTCCCGGACGGCAGCCGTGACCTGACCGCCCATGTGGCGCTGGACTCCTGCGTCCTGCCCGGCGGCCGCCTGCTCACCCAGCGGGAGGCGCTGCGCGCGCTCGGCGTCACGGGCGCGCGCCCACCGCTGGCCCTGGCCTCCTCGGACCCCGCGGGCTACGTCCGCGCCCTCGCCTCGGCCGGCGAGGCGTCCGAACTCACCGCGCCCGGCGGACTCGGCGACTTCACCTGGCTGCTCCAGCCGGTGGGCGTTCCCGACCCGCTCGCGTCCTGACGGCGCGGCGGGCCGGTCATCCGGGCGCGGCGGGCCGGGCACCGCCCGGGCCCGCCGGTCACTTGTCGATGTCCCCGACCACGAAGAAGAGCGAGCCGAGGATGGCGACCATGTCGGCGACCAGCGTGCCCGGCAGCAGCTCGGTGAGCACCTGGATGTTGTTGTAGGACGCCGATCGCAGCTTCAGCCGGTACGGCGTCTTCTCCCCGCGCGAGACCAGGTAGTAGCCGTTGAGGCCGAGCGGGTTCTCGGTCCACGCGTAGGTGTGTCCCTCCGGCGCCTTCAGCACCTTGGGCAGCCGCTGGTTGACCGGCCCCGGCGGCAGCTCGGCCAGCCGGTCCAGGCACGCATCCGCCAGGGCGAGCGAGTTGTGCGTCTGCTCCAGCAGGCACTCGAACCGCGCCAGGCAGTCGCCCTCCTCCCGGGTGACCACCTTCAGCACGTCGCCGAGCTCGCCGTACGCCAGGTAGGGCTCGTCGCGGCGCAGGTCGAAGTCGACGCCGGAGGCCCGGGCGATCGGCCCGCTCACCCCGTAGGCGTGCACCGCCTCCGCGCTCAGCACGCCGACCCCGCGGGTCCGGCCGCGGAAGATCTCGTTGCCGAGGACCAGGTCGTCGAAGACGTCCATCCGGGACCGGGCGGCGGCCACCACGGCACGGACCCGGTCCGTCCAGCCCAGCGGCAGGTCCTCCTTGAGACCGCCGACCCGGTTGAACATGTAGTGGATCCGCCCGCCGGACACCTCCTCCATGACGTGCTGGAGGTCCTCGCGCTCGCGGAAGGCGTAGAACATCGGCGTGATGCCGCCGAGTTCCAGCGGATAGGAGCCGAGGAACATCAGGTGGTTGAGCACCCGGTTGAGCTCGGCGAGCAGGGTGCGGATCCACACCGCCCGGTCGGGGACCTCCATGCCGAGCATCCGCTCGACCGCGATCACCACGCCCAGCTCGTTGGAGAACGCCGAGAGCCAGTCGTGACGATTGGCCAGCATGATGATCTGCCGGTAGTCACGAGCCTCGAAAAGCTTCTCCGCGCCGCGGTGCATGTAGCCGATCACCGGCTCGGCGCTGGTGATGCGTTCGCCGTCCAGCACCAGGCGCAGGCGCAGCACGCCGTGCGTGGAGGGGTGCTGGGGGCCGATGTTGAGCACCATGTCGGTGGTCTCGGCGGCGGCGCCGATGCCGACCGTGGTCTGCGTCGTGGACGTCATGGCTTCAGTCTGGCCTACCGCGGACGCCGGGCGTGGGGGCAGGGCGGACACGGCCGGCAGGGACCCGGCGGTCGGCGGGGCGGTGACCGGCCGGCCAGGACGCGGCGTGCGGGTCGTCCCCTACGCGTCGACGTCGATCACCCGGCCGATGTCGGTCCGTGGCGACGTCCTGATCAGCGGCTGCGTCGGGGTGGCGGCGGTCCGCCCCTCGGTCCCGGTCCGGGTCTGCTCCCCGGTCCCGGTCCGCTCCCCGGTCCCGGTCCGCTCCTCGGCCCCGGCTCGCTCCTCCGGCCCGCTCCGCTCCTCCGGCCCGCTCCGCTCCTCCGCCCGGGGCTGCGGGGCCGCCTGGTGCCGGGGCCACTGCTCCGCCTGCTGCTGCCGGGCCTGCCACTGGGCCTGCCACTGGATCGGCTGACGCACGACGTCGGACGACGGCGCCTCCGGCGAGGCCGTCCGCGGCGGGTGGCCGGCGCCCCGGTCGGCCCGCTGGGTGCCGAAGAAGTCGAAGCCGCCCTCGGTCCCCGGCCGGCGCGGCGCCTCGGCCGCCGGCACCACGGCGACGGCGGTGGGCACCGTGAAGTGCCCGCCGGCCGGGCGGGCCGGCGTGAGCGCGGCCGGGCCGGAGGCGGCGGAGCCGTCCGCATCGTCCTCCGCACCACGTCCGTCCCGCTCCCCGGGCACCGGACGGTTCGACGGTGCCTCTTCCGCGTCCGCCGGGGCGTCGCCGTCGTCCACCACGTCCGCGGCCGGCACGGTGCCCTCGGACTCCCGCACCTCGTCCGGGCCGAGTTCCCGGGTCGTCTCCGGGCCGTGGACGTCCACGGGCCGGTCGAGCTCCTCGGGCACCTCGAGCCGCGGCGCACCGTCCGGCTCCGCGGTCCCGCCGAGGTCCACGCCGTCGGCGAACCCGTCGTCGGCGGAACCGGTGTCGACGGACCCGTCGTCGGACCCGGTGTCGACGGGCCCCGCCTCCGCGTCGGCGGGGGCCGGGCGCGTCTCCAGCGCGTCCAGGACCTCGCCGGCCCGGCGGAACAGCTCCCCGCCCTGCGGCGAGAACGGCCGGGGAGGCTCCGGAGCAGGGGCCGGGCCGAGCGCCGGGGTCTCCCGCACCGGGGGCAGCGCCGGAACCGGGTCCTTGGACTCGATCTCCAGCAGGCGCCGTCCTTCCAGGGCGCTCGCCCGTTCCGTCTCCGCCGTGGCATAACGCCGCAGGAGGGAGGCGTGCTCGTTGCGCAGCGCCGCCAGTTCGGCCCGCTTGGACCGCAGCCGCTGCTCCAGCTTGGTCCGGAGCTCCCGGCTCTCCTCCAGGTCGGCCTCCAGCTCGGCCACGCGCTCCTCGTGCTGCCACTCGGCGCCGGCCTTCGCCCGCTTCAGCTCCGCGACGCTCAGACCGGCCGCCGCGTCCCAGCGGCGCAGCGTCACCGCGGCGGCCACACCGACCACGGCGGCGAGGGCGGTCACCAGCCGCAGCAGCAACGGTTCGTCCAGGAACCACACGACCAGCGCACAGACCACGGACACAGCCGCGAAGACCGACGGCGGCAGGAGCCTGTGCAGAGGCGGGGAATGACGATGACGTCCTCGTGGCATGGCCAGAAATTTACCGCGCGTAGGCGATCGTAGACGCCCGGGAAGGCAAAAATCGGCGCCCGCTTTCCGTCCCGACATTCCCGTTTCTTGATCAGATCGACGGAGAGCCCTCCCCGCATCCCGTTTTGCACCACTTCACAGGCCGCTCGGCGGGCCGACGGGGTCGGCGTGCTCCTGCCCGGACGCCTAGGCTGGTCGCATGAGCAAGCAGTGCGTACGCGGCCACGTGGCGGGCCTTCCGGCGTGGGACCGCTGCGCGGTCATGGGCGTCGTCAACGTAACTCCGGACTCCTTCTCCGACGGCGGCCGGTGGTTCGACACCACCACTGCGGTCAAGCGGGGCCTGGACCTCGCCTCGGAGGGCGCCGACCTGGTCGACGTGGGCGGCGAGTCCACCCGCCCCGGCGCCACCCGGGTGGACGAGGCGGAGGAGCTGCGCCGGGTGATCCCCGTGGTCCGCGGGCTGGCCGCCGAAGGGGTCGTCGTCTCGGTCGACACCATGCGCGCCTCGGTCGCGGAGAGGGCGCTCGCCGCGGGCGCGGTCATGGTCAACGACGTCAGCGCCGGCCTCGCCGACCCGGCGATGATCCCGGTGGTCGCGTCCGCCGGCGCGCCGTTCGTGGTGATGCACTGGCGCGGCCTGCTGGAGGGCGCCAACATCCCCGGCCGTTACACCGACGTGGTCCGCGAGGTGGTCGACGAGATCCGGGCCAGGGTGGACGCCGCCGTCGCGGGCGGTGTCGATCCCGGGCGGATCGTCGTCGATCCCGGTCTCGGCTTCTCCAAGGGCGCCGAGGACGACCTCGCCCTCCTCGCCCACCTGGACCGGCTGTTCGGGCTCGGACGACCGGTGCTGGTGGCCGCCTCCCGCAAGCGCTTCCTGGGCCACGTCCTCGCCGGCCCGGACGGCACCCCGCCGCCCGCCCGGGAGCGGGACGCCGCCACCGCCGCCGTCTCGATGCTCGCCGCCCAGCGGGGAGCGTGGGCCGTCCGGGTCCACGAGGTGCGCGCCTCGGCCGACGCGGTACGGGTCGCCGCCGCCGTCGCAGGGGCCAGGTGATCGCGGTGAGCACCGCGCACACGGACGTCGAGCAGGTCGAACTCGCCAACACCGCCTTCTACGAGGCGATCGAGCAGGGTGACTTCGACGAGCTCTCCGCCCTCTGGCTCTCCCCCGCCGACCTCGGCGTCGACGAGACGTACCACGACCCGGCGGAGACCGGGGTGATCTCCTGCGTCCACCCCGGCTGGCCCGCCCTCAACGGGCGCGGGGAGGTCCTGCGGTCCTACGCGTTGATCATGGCGAACACGGACTACATCCAGTTCTTCCTGACCGACCTGCACGTCTCGGTCACCGGCGACACCGCCGTGGTCACCTGTACCGAGAACATCCTCAGCGGCGGCCCGCCGCCCGAGGAGGGCGACGACCCGGGCCCGCTGCTCGGGCAGCTCGTGGTGGCGACCAACGTGTTCCGCCGCACCCCCTCCGGCTGGAAGGTGTGGTCCCACCACGCCTCCCCGGTCCTCACCGAGTCCGACGAGGACGAGGGGCCGGAGGAACCCGACATTCCCGCGTGACTCCCCCGCCCGTGATTGGGGCCGGGGCGCACGGGGTAGTGGCCGTCTTCGGCCGGTCGCACTCCCCCGACGAGGAGGAACGCCGACGTCCACGGGTAGATTCTGTGCAGTGGGCGCCCTCGCGCACCCGGCGCGGAACCGGCCCCTCACCGACGACTGCAGGAGTGATTCGTAGTGGATCGTGTCGCGCTGCGCGGCCTCAAGGGCCACGGCCACCACGGTGTGTTCCCCGAGGAGCGCGAGACGGGCCAGACCTTCGTCGTGGACGTCGTCCTGGGACTCGACACCCGTCCCGCCGCGGCCGGCGACGACCTGACGAAGACCGTCCACTACGGCATCCTCGCCGAGGAGGTCGTGGGCGTCGTCGAGGGCGAACCGGTCGACCTGATCGAGACGCTCGCCGAACGCATCGCCGCGGTCTGCCTCAAGAACGAGATCGTCGCGGAGGTCGAGGTCTGCGTCCACAAGCCGGGCGCGCCCATCACCGTTCCGTTCGACGACGTGACCGTCACCATCAACCGGAGCCGTGCATGACCCCCTCGCGTTTCCCCGGGTCCCCCGACCCCACGGTCCAGCCGGTGCCGGCGTCCGTCGTCGAGGCGGTGGACGCCGCGGACTCCACGCTCTCCAACCCCCGGCAGGCCGTGCTGTCCATCGGCTCGAACCTCGGCAACCGCATGGAGAACCTCCAGGGCGCGGTGGACGCCCTGGAGGACACCCCGGGCATCCGGATCAAGGCCGTGTCGCCCGTCTACGAGACGGCGCCCTGGGGCGTCGAGCCGGGCTCCCAGCCGAACTACATGAACGCGGTCGTGATCCTGAGGACGACCCTGCCGCCCTCCTCCCTGCTGGACCGGGCCCAGGCCGTCGAGGAGGCGTTCCACCGCACGCGCGACGAGCGGTGGGCGGCCCGGACGCTGGACGTGGACATCGTGGCCTACGAGGGCCGGGTCTCCGACGACCCGGTGCTCACCCTGCCGCACCCGCGCGCCCACGAGCGCGCCTTCGTGCTGGCGCCGTGGCTGGACGTGGACGAGTCCGCCGAGATCACCGGCCGGGGACGGGTCGCCGACCTGCTGGCCTCGGTCACCCGCGAGGGCGTGGTGCGCCGCGAGGACCTGGAACTCCGGCTGCCCGAATAACGTTGAGAGGCACCGTGAGAGAGCTGCGGATCAGGACCCTGGCCCTGGCGTTCGTCGCCGTCGGACTGCTCGCCTGGGCGGGAGCCCGGCTGTGGCAGGCGTTCGGGTCGCTGCCGGGCGTCCCGGCCGCGGCCCCGTTCGTCCTGGCGCTGATCGCCGTCGGACTGCTGGCCGGGGCGCTGTCCCTGCGGGCACGGCTCAAGGCCCAGCGGGAGCGGCGGCCGGGGGCCAAGGGCGTCGACCCGCTGCTGGCCACCCGTGCGGTGGTGCTCGCCCAGGCCGCGGCCCTGGTGGCGGCGCCGGTCGCCGGCTTCTACGCGGGGGTGGGGGTCTTCCTCCTGGAGTACCTGGAGTTCCCGGCCCGCCGGAGTCAGGCCCTCACGGCGGGGTTCGCGGCGCTCGCGGGCGTCGTGGTGGTCGCCGCGGGCCTCTACCTGCAGCGCGTGTGCCGGCTCCCGGAGGACGAGGACGAGGCGTGACACCACGCGGCGCGGGCTTCCGGCCCGCGCCGCGTGGTGAGGTCGTCCGCCTGCGCGGGATCCCCGGCACGTGAGAACCCCCGACCTGATGGTCGGGGGTTCTCACGTGCCGGGGATCCAGCCGGCGGGCCGGCCGGTCGGCCGGTCGGCCGGGGTCGGTCAGCGGGCCATGATGAGGCTCATCGCCTCCGCCCGCGTCGCGGCATCGCGCAGCTGCCCGCGAACCGCGGAGGTTATCGTCTTCGCGCCCGGCTTCCGGATCCCCCGCATGGACATGCACATGTGCTCGCACTCCACGACCACGATCACTCCGCGCGGCTCCAGGATCTCCATCAGGGAGTCCGCGATCTGCGTCGTCATCCGCTCCTGCACCTGGGGACGCCGCGCGTAGACGTCGACCAGCCGCGCCAGCTTGGACAGCCCGGTGATCTTGCCGGTGGTGGACGGGATGTACCCCACGTGCGCCACTCCGCGGAACGGCACCAGGTGGTGCTCGCAGGTCGAGTAGACCTCGATGTCCCTGACCAGCACCATCTCGTCGTGGCCCAGGTCGAACGTCGTGGTCAGCACGTCCTCCGGCTGCTGCCGGAGACCGGCGAAGATCTCCTTGTACGCCCGCGCGACCCGTGCCGGGGTCTCCCTCAGGCCCTCGCGGTCGGGGTCCTCGCCGACCGCGATGAGCAGTTCCCGGACGGCGTTCTCGGCCCGCTTCTCGTCGAAGGAGCCGATGACGCTCCCGCCGTCCAGCGTCACGGGGTCGGTCATGTGAAGTGCCTCGTTCCTCAGCCTGACTGTGCAGATGGCGCACTGTGCGAAGGGCGCGCCCCCCAAGGCTAGAACCTTGGGGGGCGCGCCCTTCATTCCGGGTGGTCCGGCGACGTGACTCAGCTCTCGGGCCGGTCCTGTCCACCCTCGGGACGCGGCTCGGGAGCCGGCTCGGCGGTCGTGGCGCCACCCGTGAGGGTCTTGCCGGTGGAACCGACGCCGTTGCCTCCGTTGGTGAGCGCGAGCTCCCGCGGGGAAAGCACCGGAGGCCGGGTGGACGGCGTGCGACGGGAGGAGCCCGTCCAGGCCGGCCGCGGCGGACGCTTGACGATGGGGGCGAAGATCTCGGCGATCTCCTCCTTGTTCAGCGTCTCCTTCTCCAGCAGCGCCAGCACGAGGTTGTCGAGGACGTCGCGGTTCTCGACCAGGATCTCCCAGGCCTCGTTGTGCGCGTTCTCGATGAGCTTCTTGACCTCTTCGTCGACGAGCGCGGCGATCTCCTCGGAGTAGTCGCGCTGGTGCGCCATCTCCCGGCCGAGGAACGGCTCGGTGTTGTCGCCGCCGAACTTGATCGCGCCGAGGCGCTCGGTCATGCCGTACTGGGTGACCATCGCGCGGGCCAGACCCGTGGCCTTCTCGATGTCGTTGGCCGCGCCCGTGGTCGGGTCGTGGAAGACCAGTTCCTCGGCGGCCCGGCCGCCCAGCATGTAGGCGAGCTGGTCGAGCATCTCGTTGCGGGTGGTCGAGTACTTGTCCTCGTCGGGCAGGACCATGGTGTAACCCAGGGCCCGGCCGCGGCTCAGGATGGTGATCTTGTGGACCGGGTCGGAGTTGGGCGAGGCCGCCGCGACCAGGGCGTGGCCGCCCTCGTGGTACGCGGTGATCTTCTTCTCCTTGTCCGACATGATCCGGCTCCGCTTCTGCGGACCCGCGACCACGCGGTCGATCGCCTCGTCCAGCATGTGGTTGTCGATCAGCTTCTTGTCGCTGCGGGCCGTCAGCAGGGCGGCCTCGTTCAGGACGTTCGCCAGATCGGCACCGGTCATGCCGGGCGTGCGGCGGGCGACGGCGGTCAGGTCCACGTCGGGCGCGACCGGCTTGCCCTTCTGGTGGACCTTCAGGATCTCCAGACGGCCCTGGAGGTCGGGGCGGTCCACGGCGATCTGGCGGTCGAAGCGGCCCGGACGCAGCAGCGCCGGGTCGAGGATGTCCGGCCGGTTGGTGGCGGCGATCAGGATGACGCCACCCTTCACGTCGAAGCCGTCCATCTCGACGAGCAGCTGGTTCAGCGTCTGCTCGCGCTCGTCGTGACCACCGCCGAGGCCGGCGCCACGGTGGCGGCCGACCGCGTCGATCTCGTCGACGAAGACGATGGCCGGGGCGTTCGCCTTGGCCTGCTCGAACAGGTCACGGACCCGGGAGGCGCCGACGCCGACGAACATCTCGACGAAGTCGGAACCGGAGATCGAGTAGAACGGCACGCCCGCCTCACCCGCGACGGCACGGGCCAGCAGGGTCTTGCCGGTACCGGGCGGGCCGTAGAGCAGCACACCCTTGGGGATCTTGGCGCCGACGGCCTGGAACTTCGCGGGATCCTGGAGGAACTCCTTGATCTCGTGGAGCTCCTCCACCGCCTCTTCCGAGCCGGCCACGTCGGCGAAGGTGGTCTTGGGGGTGTCCTTGGTGATCAGCTTGGCCTTGGACTTCCCGAAGTTCATCACCCGGGAGCCGCCGCCCTGCATCTGGTTCATCAGGAACAGGAAGACCAGGACCAGGAGAAGGAACGGCAGCAGCGACAGCAGGAAACCGAGGACCGGGTTGGTCTTCGACTCCGACACCGTGTAGCCGTCGGGGATCTTCTTGTCCTCGAACTTCTGCTGCAGCACGTCGGCCAGGTCGTCACCCTGGCTGCCGATGTAGTTGGCCTGGATCTTGGAGGCCTTCTCGACCTCCTGCCCCTTCTTGAGCTCGACCTTGATGGTCCGCTCGTCACCGGTGGTCAGCTGCGCCGACTGCACCCTGTCGTCGTTGATCGCCTGAACGACCTTGCCGGTGTCCACCGTCTCGTAGCCGCCGGACCTGCCGACGACCGTCATCAACACGACCACGGCGAGGACGGCCAGCACGATCCACATGACCGGCCCACGGAAGTATCGCTTCACGTCCATCCATACGGAGCGATGCCGCCCCGTCCCTCCTGCCATCGTGAGATTTGATAAAGGCTGTTCTTCGGACGGTACCCCAGCATCGTCCACCGAAGCGGCATGGGACGTCCGACGGTCCTTCTACGGATACTCCAACGGCTCGCGGGCGCCCGTGGTTCCCGGCCGCCGCGGCCGTGCCCGGCCGGTTGCTCCGGGTGGCCGCCGCGGCTCCGGCGGGCGCCGCCCGCAGCGGGTCAGCCGCCGTAGACGTGGGGTGCGAGCGTGCCGACGAACGGCAGGTTGCGGTACTTCTCCGCGTAGTCCAGGCCGTAGCCGACGACGAACTCGTTGGGGATGTCGAAGCCGACCCACTCGACGTCGATGGCCACCTTGGCGGCCTCCGGCTTGCGCAGCAGCGTGCACACCTTCAGGGAGGCGGGCTCACGGCCGCCCAGGTTGGAGATCAGCCAGGAGAGGGTGAGGCCGGAGTCGATGATGTCCTCGACGATCAGGACGTGGCGGCCCTTGATGTCCGTGTCGAGGTCCTTGAGGATCCGCACGACGCCCGAGGACTTGGTGCCGGCGCCGTAGGAGGACACCGCCATCCAGTCCATGGTGACGGGGGTGGACAACGCCCGGGCGAGGTCCGCCATGACCATCACGGCGCCCTTGAGGACACCGACGATCAGCAGGTCCTTGCCCGCGTACTCCTCGTCGATCTTCGCGGCCAGCTCGGCCAGCTTGGCGTCGATCTCTTCCTTGGTGATGAGCACCTGCTGGAGATCGGCGCCCATGTCTTTCGCGTCCACCCGCATCACTTTCGGTCGTCCCGCTGGAATGGCCGCGCGAGCCGCGCGGTGCGGCTCGCGCACAGGCCGAACGGCCCCGGTCCGCTTCCCGAGGGAGGCCGGGCGGGGTCCGGTGGTCAGCCTTGCCGGATCACCAGTCTGCCACCCTGCCGTCGGGCGACGACGCGACCGGGCAGGTTGATGGCTCCCTGGCCCCTCCAACCGGTGATCAGCCGGTCGATCTCCTCGATGTGACGGGCGAAGAGGGAGCCAGCCGGGGCGCCCGCGTCGATGGCCGCCCGGCGCAGGACGCGGCGGCGCACGGCCGGCGGCAGGGTTTCCAGCTTGGCGCATTCCAGGAAGCCGCGGTCGTCCCGGACGGCGGACTCGGCCTGGCCGGCCCAGGCGTCCAGCGCGTCGGCGTCGTCCCGGGAGAGCTGGGCCGTCCGGGCGAGCGCCTCGACGACACCCTTGCCCAGCGCCTTCTCCAGGGCGGGCAGGCCCTCGTGGCGCAGCCGGGAACGGGTGTAGGAGGGGTCGGTGTTGTGCGGGTCGTCCCAGACGGGGAGGGACTGGGCCATGCAGGCCGTGCGGGCCGTCTGCCGGTCCAGGGCGAGGAAGGGGCGCCGGTAGCGGCCGCCGGTCCCGGAGATCGCGGCCATGCCGGACAGCGAGCGGATGCCGGAGCCGCGGGCGAGGCCGAGCAGCACCGTCTCGGCCTGGTCGTCACGGGTGTGGCCGAGGAGGACGGCGGCGGCCCCGAGCCGGTCGGCGGCCTCGTCCAGGGCGGCGTACCTGGCGTCCCGGGCGGCGGCCTCGGGACCGCCCTCACGGCCGACGGTGACGGCGAGCGACTCGCAGGGGTCGAGGCCGAGCTCGCCCAGTCGCTGCACCACCTCGGCGGCGCGGGCGTCCGAACCGGACTGCAGGCCGTGGTCGACGGTCAGGCCGCCCGCCCGGAGACCGAGCTTGGGCGCCTCGAAGGCGAGGGCGGAGGCGAGCGCCATGGAGTCGGCGCCGCCCGAGCAGGCGACCAGCACCAGGGGGCCGGGGTCCGCGGGGGCTGCGGGCGCCGCCACCGCGACCTGGGCGCGGACGGCGTCGCGCGCGCCGGCGGAGGCGGCACGGGCAGGGGCGAGCGTCGAGCCGTGCTCGGCGAGGATGTCGTTGAGGACGCGGCGGACCGCCAGGCGTATCGCCGCGACCGCTGGATGGGGACCCATTGTCCGGTTCCCTTCATGAAGTTGTTCGGGGAAGCCGACCCGCAGGACGGTCACACAGAGTGCGTTGATGGTGACAGAAACAGGTCGGTATCCGAGCATCGCACGCCCGCCTGGGGAACACGGTCCCTCGGAAGGGTGATTGATCGGGCGTTGCCCTGCCGCCAACCGGATGCCCGCGTTCCGTATTCGGTCACGGGCCGTGCTTCCGTCAGTCCCCGCCGCCGGCGCCGTGGACCCGGGCCACCCAGTCCGACGGCGCGTGGATCTCCGCCGGGGTCGGCAGGGTGTTGGGCGAGGTCCAGGCACGGTTGAACCCGTCCATGCCCACCTGCTCGACCACCGCCCGCACGAACCGCTCGCCGTCCCGGTACTGGCGCAGCTTGGCGTCCAGGCCGAGCAGCTTCCGGAGCACCAGGTCCATCCGCGACGCCCCCTTGGCGCGGCGCTGCTGGAACTTCTCCCGGATCTCCGCCACCGAGCCGACCACCTCGGGCCCGACACCGTCCATCACGTAGTCGGCGTGCCCCTCCAGGAGCGACATCACGGCCGTGATCCGGCCGAGGACCTCCCGCTGTGCGGGCGTCTGGACCAGGTCGACCAGCGACCTCTCCTCGGCCGCGTCCCGGTCGTCGTCGCGGCCGCCCACCAGGGACTGCGCGGCGTCGCGGATCCGCTCGAGCATCTGCCCCGGATCGACGTCGGTCTCGGCGAGGAAGGTCTGGATCTCCCCCCGCAGGTGGTCCCGCAGCCAGGGCACGGCGGAGAACTGGGTGCGGTGGGTCTCCTCGTGCAGGCAGACCCAGAGCCTGAAGTCCGACGGGTCGACCTCCAGTTCACGCTCCACCTGGACGATGTTGGGCGCGACCAGCAGGAGCCGGCCGCCGTCCGCCCCGCCGGGCAGCTCACCGTCGGCGGGCGCGAAGGTCTCGTACTGGCCAAGCACCCGGGAGGCCAGGAAGGAGAGCAGCACGCCCAGTTCCACGCCGGTGACCTTGCCGCCCAGCGCGCCCATCACGGCGTTGCCGGGCCTGCCTGCCCGGCGCTCCTGCATCTTGCCGAGCAGGGGACGGAGGATCTCCCGGAAGCCCGCCACGTTGGCCTTGGCCCAGCCGGGCCGGTCGACGACGAGCACGGGGGTGTCGTGCACCACGTCCCCGCCCATCCGGGTGAAGGCCCGGACGTGCTCCTCCGAGGCCTTCGCGTGCCGTCGCAACTCGGCCACCACGGCCCGCGCCTCGTCGCGGCCGACCTCCGGGCCCGGCCGCGCAAGCCGGGCGGCGGTCGCCACCGCGAGATCCCAGTCGACCATCTCCGCACCACGGAAGCTCGTCATGCCGTCAACGGTACGGGAGGGCACGCCCGGACGTACGGTCCCGGCGGCCGGTTCCGGACCGTCCCAGCCGCCGTCCCCGCCGCCGTCCCGCGGCGCCGTCAGCCGCGGCAGCCGCAGGCGGCCACGGTGGCGGCCAGGCGGTCGAGGGCGTCCTCGGCCGGGTACTTCGCCGGGGTGCCCTCGGCCAGGAAGGCGAAGGCGAGCAGCCGTCCCTGGGCGTCGACCGCCGTTCCGGCCAGGGTGTTCACGCCGGTCAGGGTGCCGGTCTTGGCCCGCACCGTCCCGGCCGCCCGCCCGTCCGCCGCCCGGGCGCTCAGCGTTCCGCTGAACCCGGCGACCGGCATGCCGGTGAGCACGGGGCGCAGCTCCGGGCGGCGGGGGTCGGCGGCCGCCGTCAGCAGCCGGGTGAGCGCGCGGGCGCTGAGCCGGTCACCGCGCCCCAGACCGCTGCCGTCGGCGAACCGGACGCCCTCCAGGGGCACTCCGAGCCGCTTCAGCTCGGCGCGGATCGCGGTCCCGCCGCCGGCGAAGCTCGCCTCCCGCCCGTCCGCCGCGGCGGTCTGACGGGCCAGCGCCTCCGCGATGTCGTTGTCGCTGTTGGTCATCATCCGCTCGACCTGCGCGGCCAGCGGGGCGGAACGCACCTGGGCCACCGGGTCCGCCTTCTTCGCGGCCCTCCCCGGGGCGGGCGCGCCGACCCGGATCCCCTTCTTCTCCAGCAGGCCGGCGAAGACGCCCGCGGCGTGCGCCGCCGGGTCGGCCACGCGCGGGGCGGGGCCGTGGTCCGAGTCGTCGGCACGGCCTTCGTCGACCATGAGCGCGGTGACCGGAGAGATGTTCCGGTTGATCCCGATCGGGTGAACCTCGGGACCCTTGAAGAGGGAGGTGTCGTACCGGAGGGCCACTTCCTCCACGCCCTGCCGCTTCAGCGCGGCGGCGGTCAGGGAGGCCAGCTCGCGCATGCTCGCCCACCGGCCCGGCTTCTCACGGGCCGTCAGCGTGGGGTCACCCCCGCCGACCAGGACCAGTTCCTCGACCGCCTTGTCCCCGGCCCCGGCCTTGCCCCTGCCCTCGTCCTCGCCGTCGGGCTGGAGCACGGTCCGCGTGGTGAACCGGTGGTCGGGGCCCATGGCGGAGAGCGCGGCCACTCCGGTCGCGATCTTCGTGGTGGAGGCCGGGAGAAGCGCGGTGCCCGCGCCCCGCTCGAAGAGGGTCCGCCCGGTGGCCACGTCCACCACCGCGACGGACCGCCGGGAGCCCAGAGCCGGATCGTCCAGCAAGGGGCCGAGGACGCGCTCCAGACCGGCCCTGGTCGGCGCGCCGGCCGCCGAGCCCGCACGGTCCGCCCCGGTGCCGTCCGACGCCGTGCCCAGACCGGCGAGCACCGCCACGGCGGCGGGCGCCGTACCGGGCTCGCGCCCGGTGTCGCTTCCGGTGCCGGCCGGGCCGCTGTTCCCGGCGCCGGCGGAACCCGGCGGGAGGTGTTCACCCCCCAGTGCCACCGCGTGGGCCCGCTCGGCCGTACGCTGACCGCTGGAGTCCCAGGGACCGGCGGCCGTCACCACCCCGGCGGCCAGCAGGACCCCGGAGACGGCGGCACAGACCGTGTACCGCCCGACCGGGTCGGACCAGCGCGCCACCGTTCGGGCACCCCGCGCGAACGACGGCCGCACGCGCCGCTGTTCCCCCGGCTCCGGCACAACGACCACCCCTTTCGCCAGCACCCACCTGCGTAGGGGACACTTAACCACCAGAACTATGTGCTGATCATGGAGGAGCCACCGGTGGAGTTCGACGTCACGATCGAGATTCCGAAGGGTTCGCGCAACAAGTACGAGGTGGACCACGAGACCGGTCGTATTCGCCTGGACCGGCGACTCTTCACCTCGACGATGTACCCGGCCGACTACGGCTTCGTCGAGAACACCCTCGGCGAGGACGGCGACCCGCTGGACGCCCTCGTCATCCTGGAGGAGCCGACCTTCCCCGGCTGTCTGATCCGCTGCCGCGCGATCGGCATGTTCCGGATGACCGACGAGGCCGGCGGCGACGACAAGCTGCTGTGCGTCCCCGCGTCCGACCCGCGCGTGGAGCACCTGCGCGACATCCAGAACGTGTCGGAGTTCGACCGCCTGGAGATCCAGCACTTCTTCGAGGTCTACAAGGACCTCGAGCCCGGCAAGTCCGTCGAGGGCGCCGACTGGGTCGGCCGCGCCGAGGCCGAGGCCGAGATCGAGCGCTCCTACACGCGCTTCAAGGAGCAGGGCGGTCACTGACCGCCGTCACGCCTGACGTCAGGCGGACCACGGGCCGCGTCAACCCCCAGGGGTGGCGCGGCCCTGCCGCGTTCGGGGCCGCCTACCCTGGGTACGCGGCACACCGATCATGAAATGCCGGGAGCAAGGGTGACCGAGGCGGAGGACCGCAAACCCCACAGCGACGAGGCGAGGAGCGCTTTCGCACCTCCGCCAGGGGTCGTCGCGGCTCCGCCGCCGGTGGACAACGAGTCGTCGACGACCTCGGAGTTCGCGATCCCGGAGGGTCTCGTTCCGCCGGAGCCCCCGCCGTCGGAGCGGACCGAGGGGTCCGCGTTCCGGCGGCCGTCCTCCACCACCGGCCAGCACCCGCTGCCGCCCGCCGCCTTCACCCCGGCGGCCGGCATCCCCGCCGTGCGGCTGACCCGGGACGTGCCCTGGCAGGACCGGATGCGCACCATGCTGCGGATGCCGGTCTCGGACCGTCCCGCGCCGGAGGTCGTGCACCGGGAGGAGGACGAGACCCGTTCCGCGGTGCCGCGCGTCCTCGACCTGGCGCTGCGCATCGGCGAGCTGCTGCTGGCGGGCGGCGAGGGCTCGGAGGACGTCGAGGGCGCCATGTTCGCGGTCTGCCGGGCCTACGGGCTGGACCGCGTGGAGCCCAACGTCACCTTCACCATGGTCTCCATCTCCTACCAGCCCTCGCTGGTCGAGCCCCCGGTCACCGCTTCCCGCACGGTGCGCCGCCGCGGCACCGACTACACCCGGCTGGCCGCCGTCTTCGCGCTCGTCGACGACCTGAGCGACGCGGACGAGGACAGCCCCGTCTCGCTGGAGGAGGCCTACCACCGGCTCGGCGAGATCCGGCGCAACCGGCACCCGTACCCGACCTGGGTGCTCACCGTCTCCGCCGGCCTGCTGGCCGGCGCGGCGTCCGTACTGGTCGGCGGCGGCCCGCTGGTGTTCCTGGCGGCGGCGGTCGGCGCGATGCTCGGCGACCGGCTGGCCTGGCTCTGCGCGGCACGCGGGCTGCCGGAGTTCTACCAGTTCGTGGTCGCCGCGATGCCGCCGGCCGCGATAGGAGTGGCGCTCACCATCGCCCACGCGGACGTGCGGGCCTCCGCGGTGATCACCGGCGGCCTCTTCGCCCTGCTGCCGGGGCGGGCCCTGGTGGCGGGCGTCCAGGACGGCCTGACCGGCTTCTACATCACCGCCTCCGCCCGTCTGCTGGAGGTCATGTACTTCTTCGTCGGCATCGTCACCGGAGTGCTGATCATCCTGTACTTCGGGGTGCAGCTCGGCGCGCAGCTCAGCCCGGACGCGTCGCTGGCGGTCACCGAACGCCCGGTGGTGCAGATCTTCGCCTCCATGCTGCTGTCGCTGACCTTCGCGGTGCTGCTGCAGCAGGAGCGGTCGACGGTGCTGCTGGTGACGCTGAACGGCGGCATCGCCTGGGTGGTGTACGGCGCGCTGCACTACGCGGGCGGACTCTCACCGGTCGCCTCGACGGCGGTGGCGGCGGGGCTGGTGGGCCTCTTCGGGCAGTTGCTCTCCCGGTACCGGTTCGCCTCCGCGCTGCCGTACACGACGGCGGCGATCGGTCCGCTGCTGCCCGGTTCGTCGACGTACTTCGGTCTGCTGGGGTTCGCGCAGAACAACATCGACCGGGGCGCGGCCTCGCTGAGCCAGGCGGCGGCGCTGGCCATCGCGATCGCCATCGGGGTGAACCTGGGATCGGAGGTCTCCCGGCTCTTCCTCCGCCTGCCGGGCGAGGCCGCGGAACGCCGCAAGGCGGCGAAGCGGACGCGGGGCTTCTGACCTTCCGGCCCCCGCCGCGCCCGCGGCCCCGCTCGTACGCACCGCCCCGTGCCCTCCGGTGGCTCACCCCGTGAAGGCCTGTACGCGCGCCGGCCGGTGCCCGGCCGTGCCGCCCGCCGCCCGGCCGTGCCGCCCGCCGCCCGGCCTCCTGCGGGCAGCCGGGACGGGGCAGCCGAGGCAGGGCGGGGCGACGGG
>NZ_LWCC02000005.1:2632565-2637909 GCF_001642695.1 Streptomyces chilikensis | reverse complement strand
GGCCGGTCGCCCCGCACGTACCGCAGCGGTGCGCCCGGCCCGCCCGCCGTCTCCACGGCCCGCAGGCCACCCCTGCGGCCCGCCCGCCGTCCCGCCCGACTGCTTGCCCTTTCCGCGGCCCGCAGGCCGCCTCAGCGGCCCGCCGCCTCCGCGGCCCGCAGGTCGCTTCCGTGGCACGCCCGCTGTCTCGCCGACTGCTTGCCGTTTCCGTGGACAGCACGCTGCCTCGCCGAATGCCCGCCGCCTCAGCGGCCCGCAGCCGGTCTCGCCGACCGTCCGCCGCCCCGCGGACCGCAGGTCGCCTCCGCGGACCGCCGGGCCCCGTGCCGGGCTCCCGGCACGGGGCCCGCGGCCGGGGCCGCCCTCGGTCCGTCTCCCCGTCCTCACCGGCGCGGGCCCGGCCTGGCGTCCGCGCCCTTCCCGCCGCGCGACCGCGGAACCGGCGGTCCGGCGGCAGGCCGGGATCAGTGCGGGACCGGCCGGTAGACGAGTTCCTGGACGCGGCCGTCGAGCGTCCGGCTCTCGATCAGCTCCAGGTCGAAGTCCGCGGCGCCGCGGAAGAGCGGGTCCAGCCCGGTCCGGCCGGTGATGACGGGGAAGATCGTCACCTGCAGCCGGTCGACCAGGCCCGCGGCCATCAGCGCCCGGTTCATCGACAGGCTGCCGTGCGAGCGCAGCGGCACCCCGGACTCCTCCTTGAGCCGGGCCACGACCTCGACCGCGTCACCGCTGACGAGGGTCGCGTCCCGCCAGTCGAGCGGACCCTCCAGCGTCGTCGACACCACCGTCGCCGGCAGGTTCCTCAGCCGCGTGACCCACGCGTCGTGCACCCCGGGCTCCCCGCCGTCCGACGCCAGCAGCCGCGTGAACGCGCGGTAGGTGTTGGCCCCCATGACCATCCGCTGCTCCACGCTGTACTGGGCGAGGCGGTGATGGAGCAGCTCAGGGCCCTGCTTGCCCCAGTAGCCGCCCCAGTCCCCGCCGGCGGCGCCGTAGCCGTCGAGGCTGGAGAAGACGTCGAAGGTGTACAGGGCGGGCATGGCGTTCTCCTCGGGCGTGGTCACCGGCCGACGCCCGGCCGGTGACCGGCCGGTGACCGGCCGGGCGGTGCACGAGGGCACGGGGCAGGGCCGGGCGGGGTGATGGAACCGGGCGGGCTGCGCCCACCGTCGCACCCCGCGCCTCCGGCACGCCGGTACAACCCGGCGTCGCGCCCGGCCCGCGTGCCCCCGACCACCCGGATGGCAGGCCGCCGGCGGGAGGGGCGGCGCCCCGTGGCCGTCCGGGGACCGGACGCGCGTCCGCGGGGCGTCGGCCGCACGGGTGAAAACCCGTCCTCCGCGCCGTGCGGGTGATCCGGGCCGGAGGAACGCGCCCGCCGGCCGCCTCCCCGCCCGGGGCGCCGGCGTCCGGCGTGCCGCCCACGGGCGAACGGCGCGCCGTGGCACGGCGCGCGGGGCCCGCCCGGCCCCACCGGTGACGAGAGGACGCCGGCGGGCCTCCGCCGGAAGGCGGAGGGGCACGGGCGGTCGTCGTTCCGCAAGCGGAAGCCGCCGGCGCGGCCCGGCCTGGTTCACGACGCGCACCGCGGGGGACTCCCGCCGGAGGCATACCCATCCCCGCGGAGAGGGCGAGTGCGCATGACGGTCCGGCACGATGCCCACGGCGAGAGCCGTGACCTGCAGGTCAACCCCGTGTTCAGCCGTGAACCCGTACGGGTGCCCCGGTACGAGATGCCGGACGGGGAGATGGAGCCGGACACCGCCTACCAGGTGGTGCACGACGAGCTGATGCTCGACGGCAACGCCCGGCAGAACCTGGCGACGTTCCTCTCCAGCTGGGCCGAACCCCAGGCGATGCGGCTGATGACCGAGTGCGCCGAGAAGAACATGATCGACAAGGACGAGTACCCGCAGACCGCGGAACTCGAGGCCCGGTGCGTGCACATGCTGGCCCGGCTCTGGCACGCCGACGATCCCCGGCGGGCGATGGGCTGCTCGACCACCGGATCGAGCGAGGCGGCCATGCTGGGCGGGCTGGCGCTCAAGCGGCGCTGGCAGCACCGCCGCCGCGCCGAGGGCAGGGCGACCGACCGGCCCAACCTGGTCATGGGCGGCAACGTGCAGATCTGCTGGGAGAAGTTCGCCGACTACTTCGAGGTCGAACCCCGCTGCGTGCCCATGGAGGGCGACCGCTACCACCTCACGCCCGACAAGGCGGTCGAGCGGTGCGACGAGAACACCATCGGCGTCGTCAGCGTGCTCGGGTCCACCTTCGACGGGAGCTACGAGCCCGTCGAGGAGATCGCCGCGGCCCTGGACGACCTCCAGGCCCGCACCGGACTGGACGTCCCCCTCCACGTCGACGGCGCGTCGGGCGCGATGATCGCCCCCTTCCTCGACCCGGACCTGCGGTGGGACTTCCGGCTGCCGCGGGTCGCCTCGATCAACACCTCCGGCCACAAGTACGGCCTGGTCATGCCCGGTGTCGGCTGGGCGCTGTGGCGGGACGCCGACGCCCTGCCCGACGACCTGGTCTTCCACGTCAACTACCTCGGCGGCGACATGCCGACCTTCGCGCTGAACTTCTCCCGGCCGGGCGCCCAGGTCGTCGCCCAGTACTACAACTTCCTGCGCCTCGGCTTCGACGGCTACCGGCGGGTCCAGCAGACCTGCCGCGACGTCGCCACCCGGCTGGCCCGGGAGATCGCCCGGCTCGGCCCCTTCGAACTGATCACCGACGGCAGCGACATCCCCGTCTTCGCCTTCCGGGTGCGCGAGGGCATCGACCACTTCAGCGTCTTCGACGTCTCCGCCGGCCTGCGCGAACGCGGCTGGCTGGTTCCCGCGTACACCTTCCCCGCCGACCGCACCGACCTGGCCGCCCTGCGCATCGTGGTCCGCAACGGCTTCAGCCACGACCTGGCCGACCTGCTCCTGGCGGACCTGCGCCGCCTCCTGCCCCGGCTGGACACGCAGCACCGCCCCCACCGGGCCGACGAGGCCGGCGGCTTCGCCCACGGCGCGGAGACCCGCAACCCCCGCCGTCCCGGCCGGCACTGACGGCCGGACCCCGAACCGCCGGCCCGGCGCGGCGTGCGCCGCGAAGGGCCGGCCGACCCCACGGAGGTGAAAGGCCGTGTGCCGTCTCCTCGGCCTCAGCAGTGCCCCGCGGCGTACGCACGCCACCTTCTGGCTCCTCGACGCCCCCGACAGCCTCAGCCGGCAGAGCCACCGGGACCCCGACGGCACCGGCCTCGGCCACTTCACCGCGGACGGCACCCCGCGCGTCGACAAGGCGCCCATCGCGGCCTACCGCGACCGCGCGTTCGCCCAGGAGGCCCGGCAGGAGGAGTCGTCCACCTTCGTCGCCCACATCCGCTTCGCGTCCACCGGCGGCCTCGATCCGCGCAACACCCACCCCTTCGAGCAGGACGGGCGGCTCTTCGCGCACAACGGGGTCGTCGAGGGCCTCGACGAGCTCGACGACCACCTGGGCGAGGACCGGTCACGGGTGAAGGGGGACACCGACTCCGAGCGGTTCTTCGCCCTGATCACCCGGGAGACCCGACGGCACGGCGGCGACGTCACCGCGGGCATCCGGCAGGCGGCCCGCTGGATCGCCGCCCACCTGCCCGTCTACGCCCTGAACCTGGTCCTCGCCGGCCCGCGGGAGCTGTGGGCGCTGCGCTACCCCGACACCCACGACCTGTACGTCCTCGAGCGCCGGGCCGGCGGCACGCACGGCGACCGGCACCTCGACCACACCGGCAGCAACGGCCGCATGCGCGTCCACTCCTCGGCCCTCGCCGAGCACCCCGCCGTCGTCGTCGCCAGCGAACGCATGGACGACGACGCCCACTGGCGCGCGATGGAACCCGGCGAGCTGCTCCACGTGGGCCCCGGCCCCCGCGCCACCGGTCAGGTCGTCCTCGCCGATCCCCCCGCCCACCCGCTCTCCCTCGACGACCTGCACCCCGCCGCGGCCGCCTCCCAGCGGGCGGCCTGACGGCCGCCCGGCCGGGTCCAGGCCCTTCCGTCCGGCAGGCGGTCGCGGCACGACGACGGGCCCCGAGCCGGACTCCCGGCGCAGGACCCGTCGTCGTGCGATGGCGCGGCGTCAGCCGTACGTGTAGAAACCCGACCCCGTCTTGCGGCCCAGGCGGCCGGCGTCGACCATCCGCTGCAGCAGCGGGGGAGCGGCGTACAGGGGCTCCTTGTACTCCTCGTACATCGAGTACGCGACCGAGGCCACCGTGTCGAGGCCGATCAGGTCGGAGAGCTTGAGCGGGCCCATCGGGTGGGCGCAGCCCATCTCCATGCCGTTGTCGATGTCCTCGCGGCTGGCGATGCCCGACTCGAACATCCGGATCGCCGACAGCAGGTACGGGATCAGCAGCGCGTTGACCACGAAGCCGGAGCGGTCCTGGGCCCGGATGGAGTGCTTGCCGAGGGCCTTCTCGGCGAACAGCTGCGCCCGGCTCAGGGTGCCCTCGGAGGTGGTCAGCGCGGGGATCAGCTCGACGAGCTGCTGCACCGGCGCCGGGTTGAAGAAGTGGATGCCGACCACCTGGTCCGGACGCGAGGTGGCGACTGCCAGCTTCACGAGCGGGATGGAGGAGGTGTTGGAGGCGAGGATGGCGTCCGGGCGGGTGACCACCTGGTCCAGCACCTGGAAGATCTCCGTCTTGACCTGCTCGTTCTCGACGACGGCCTCGATCACCAGGTCGCGGTCGTGGAACTCGCCGAGGTCGGTGGTGAAGTCCAGGCGCGCCTCGGTGGCCTCGCGCTCCTCCTCGGTGAGCTTGCCGCGCTCCACCGCCCGCTGGAGGGAGGTGAAGACCCGGGTGCGCCCGATCTCCAGGGCTTCGCCGGTGGCCTCGGCGACCTTCACGTCCAGACCGGCGCGGGCGCAGACCTCGGCGATGCCGGCTCCCATCTGGCCGGAGCCCACCACTCCCACGCGTTCGATGTCGCTCACATCGTCCCTTTCGTGATCATCATCGGGTCGGACAGGGTGCCGTCGGTCGGCGCCTGCTCCGATCGAGCACGTTACCTTCGCGGCTCCGACGATCGATCATTCGGGTGGGGCATGCTGGGTGACCGTTGTCGAAGTGGTACCGCCCGTGCGCGGGCGGCCGCGAATCGTGAGGACCCGCGGTACGTCTCCCCGGGGAGCCGGGCGTGGTCCGATGGAGGTACGGCTGATGGTTCGGCTTTCCCGCAGGACGTTCGCCGCGAGCGCGCTGGCCGCCCTCCCGGCCCTCCTCGCCACCGGAGCGGGGGCCGGAGCCGCGGGGGCCGCCGCGCCGGCGACGCGCTCCGGGGCGGCGGCGGGCGGCGGC
>NZ_LWCC02000005.1:2586825-2632465 GCF_001642695.1 Streptomyces chilikensis | reverse complement strand
CCGGCCGTGCCGCCCGCCGCCCGGCCTCCTGCGGGCAGCCGGGACGGGGCAGCCGAGGCAGGGCGGGGCGACGGGAGCCTCGCCCGGGGCGGCGCCGCGTCGCGTGCGGCGGGCGCGCCCGGGGCGGGGCTCAGCCCTGCGGGTGCTGGGGGTACGGGTGGTCCTGCGGCGGGTAGGGCTGCTGCGGCTGCGGCTGCCCGTACGCCTGCGGCTGTTGCGGCGCTCCGCCGTACGGCTGCTGCTGGGGTTCCCCGTACTGACCCCCTCCGTACGGCTGCTGCTGGGGCGCGCCACCGTACTGCGGCTGGGCCTGCCCGTACTGCGGCTGGGGGTGTCCGTACGGCTGCTGGGGCTGCTGGGGCTGCTCGTACTGCTGGGCCTGTCCGTACTGCTGTTGGGGCGCGCCACCGTACTGCCGCTGCGCGCCGTACTGCTCGTATGCCTGCTGCGGGTACTGCTGGTGCTGCTGGTCCTGCTGCGGCCGGTGTGCCTGCTGGGACTGGTGCGGCTGCTGGGACTGGTGCGGCTGCTGGGGCTGCTGGCGGCCGTACTGCTCGCCGCCGTGGCCGTACGGCTGCTGCGGGCCGCCCTGCTCGGGACGCAGCCGCAGCGGCCGGGTGGCGTCGTCCATCATCGGGTAGGCACCGTTCTGCGGCACTCCGTCACCGGCCGGGTCGCCGCCGTCGGCGTCCTGTCCGCCCTTGCCCTTCCTCCCGCGCGCCTTGAGCAGTTCGAAGACGATCGGCAGCACGGAGATCAGGACGATCAGGATCAGGATCGTCTCGATGTTCTTCTCGACGAAATCGATCTGTCCCAGCCAGGAGCCCAGCAGCGTCACACCGGCGCCCCACAGGATGCCGCCGAGCACGTTGAAGGTGAGGAAGGACCGGTACTGCATGCCGCTGACGCCGGCGATGATCGGGGTGAAGGTGCGCACGATGGGCACGAACCGGGCCAGGACCAGCGACTTCGGCCCGTACTTCTCGAAGAACTCGTGCGCCTTGGTGACGTTCTCCTGCTTGAAGAAACGGGAGTCCGGCCGGTTGAAGAGGGCGGGGCCGACCTTCTTGCCGAACATGTAGCCCACCTGGTCCCCGACGATCGCGGCGACGCAGATCAGGGCGATGGCGCCCCACAGCGGGAACTTCAGCGTGCCGGAGCTGATCAGCATGCCGGTGGTGAACAGCAGCGAGTCACCGGGCAGGAAGAATCCGAAGAAGAGCCCGGACTCGGCGAAGACGATGAGCAGCAGACCCACGATGCCGAACGTGTTCAGCAGATAGTCGGGGTCCAGCCAGCTCGGTCCCAGGGCAAGCGTCGTCACGGTTCCGGGCTCCTGAGGGGTGAGGGGGGAAAGACGGCACGGTTTTCGGACTACCGCACAAAGCTACCAACGCCGTACCGCCACCCCGGGTTCCGCCGGAGCACACCCGGCCGAGCTCCACCGCCCGGCCCTGTCCCCTCACGCGCCGCGCGCCGCGCGCCCTCAGGACAGCTGCAGCAGTCCGCGCAGGATGTCCCTGCTCTCCTCCGGCCCCGGGCTGTCCCGCAGCAGCTCGTCGATGGCCCGCTCGTACTGGACCACGTCCTCACGCTTGTCCAGGTAGAGGGCGCTGGTCAGCTGCTCCAGGTAGACGACGTCCGACAGGTCGGACTCGGGGAAGCTCAGGATGGTGAACGCCCCGCTCTCCCCGGCATGCCCGCCGAAGCCGAACGGCATCACCTGGAGCCGCACGTTGGGCCACTCGGAGACCTCGATGAGGTGCTGCAACTGGCCGCGCATCACCTGCCGGCCTCCGTAGGGGCGCCGCAGCGCGGCCTCGTCGAGCACTATGCGGAACTCCGGCGCGTGCTCGGACACCAGGTACTTCTGGCGTTCCAGCCGCAGCGCCACCCGGCGGTCCACCTCGGCCGGGGCGCCGGCCAGGCCGCGCGAGACGACGGCGTGGGCGTAGTCCTCGGTCTGGAGCAGGCCGTGCACGAACTGGACCTCGTAGCCGCGGATCATGGAGGCGGCGCCCTCCAGTCCCACGTAGGTGGGGAACCAGTGGGGCAGCACGTCCGTGTAGCTGTGCCACCACCCGGCCGTGTTGGCCTCCTTGACCAGCGAGAGCAACGCGCCGCGCTCCGCCTCGTCCTCGATGCCGTAGAGCGTCAACAGGTCTTCCACGTCACGCGCCTTGAAGCTCACCCGCCCCAACTCCATGCGACTGATCTTCGATTCGGATGCCCGGATCGAGTAACCAGCCGCCTCCCGCGTGATGCCGCGGGCCTCACGAAGCCGCCTCAGATGCGAGCCGAGCAGCATCCTCCGCACCACCGATCCCGACTCTCCCGCACTCATGTCAGCCACCCTCCCCGGCCGGTCCCCACGGTGCGAAAGTCTGCCACCAAATCACTCCGAGCTGTACTCGTCCGATTACGGAAAGGCAAACATCGCGGCGGGACCGGTACTCCCCAGGCCGGATACATCCCCGCCGACGGCCGGATTCGAACCCCGCGGGAACCGTTCGGGGACGGGAAATCAACGGGAGGATGGCGGAAAAAATGACCAAGAAACGGTACGGTGCAGCGTATTTCAGACGCGTGCACGTGCATCTGCCCTTGCATCTGCTGGTCGCATCCGAAACCATGGGCGTCGCACCACCGCCATATCGCCGCGACCGCGAATCCCGGGAGTGCCTCGCATGGGGACGAATGGATCGACCATGCTCGAGCCGCTACGGCAGGGCCTTCCGCCACTCGACCCCTCGGCCGTCTCCAACGCCGCCACCTGCGCACTGCCCGCCCGGTACGAAGCGGTCCGCGAGGCCCGCCGGTTCACTCGCGGCACGCTCGGCCAGTGGGACATAGGCGACCGCTTCGACGACGCCTGTCTGGTGGTGTCGGAACTCGTCACCAATGCCCTGCGCCACGCCCTGCCGGCCGACACCGTCCGCGACCCCGAGCAGGACACCCCGGTACGGCTGCACCTGATGCGCTGGCCCGAACGCCTGGTGTGCGCGGTGCGCGACCCCAGCCACCGGTCTCCGGCCCCCCGCGACCCCGACGCCTCCGAGGACTGCGACGCGGAGTCCGGGCGCGGACTTTTCCTGGTGGACTCGTTCAGCGACGGCTGGGGCTGGCACCCCGTCACCGGCTCCCTCGACGGCAAGGTCGTGTGGGCGCTCTTCCTCCTGCGCCCGTCGGCCTGAGACCGGCCGGAGCCGGCCGGCCGAGGCCGGTCGACCGGAAGCGGTCGGCCGGGATCAGCCCACTATCAGGTGGTCGAACTCGCCGTCCTTGACGCCGAGCAGCATCGCCTCGATCTCCGCGCGCGTGTAGACCAGCGCCGGCCCGTCCGGGAACCGCGAATTGCGCACGGCCACCTCCCCGCCGGGCAGGCGGGCGAACTCCACGCAGGAGCCCTGCGAGTTGCTGTGCCGGCTCTTCTGCCACGCCACGCCCTCGAGGCGGGTGGCCGCCATGCCGTTGTGCACCCGCGTCGGGCCCGGCACGGCCGAACGCGCCGGACGCCCCGAGGCCTCGTCAAGGTCGTACCCGTCGTACACGTCGTGATCCACAGGTAGCTCCCCGGTGATGCACCGGCCATGGGGCCGCGGTGCGTGGTCAACTGCTTTGGATCATAGTCACGTTCATGTGCATACGCAGGTGCGGATGCACGGTGCAGATGCACGTGCACGCGCGGTGTTCCCACGGTTACAGCGCGGCGGGCGGCAGAACCCGGCCCCCGTTCCGTCTCTCCCCGTTTTCTCCCCGTGTGCCCGGCAACCCCTCCTACATTCACAGGACTTGCCGAGGGGGCGTGGCGGTTCCGTGCGCACGGTACGGGACGTGCGCGGGGCCCTAACGGCCGGGGAGCCCGGGAGCGCGGCCCGTCCGCGCCCGGTCGGCCGCCTCCCGGCCCTGCCTCCAGCCCTCCTCGTCCGTGACGCCGCGCAGGCGGGTGGTGGTCGTACGGGGGAAGAGCCGGTCCGTCTCGGCCCGCACGGCCGCCTCGCGGGAGGCGAGCACGGGCAGCACCTCCCCGCCGGTCTCGGCCTTCGCCTCCGCGATCTGGTGCTCGGTGGTCTCGGTCAGCCGGGTGCCCATCCGGTGGGCGTACGCGGCCAGGAAGGACTGCCGGAAGGTCTTGGTCCGCCGTCGGCCGCCGCCCTTCGCGCCGCCCTTGCGTATCGCGGCCTCGGCCCGGGTCATCGCCGAGGTCGCCTGCACCAGCAGTGAGGTGTACAGCAGCTCGACGGCCTCCAGTTCCGCCTCGTAGCCGACCACCGTGCTGAAGCAGAACGGCTCGTTCCAGACCGCCTGGCAGTTGTTGGCCCTCGCCACCGCGTCCAGCAGCACGGCCTTGGCCTGTTCGTACGGCGGCTCGACCCCGATCCGGCACGCGCCCGGCCCGCCGTGCGCCGGCCCCCCGCCGCCCGGGCCTCCGGAGGCGAGCAGCGCCTCGTCGATGCTGTGCCGCGCCATCAGCTCCTGCGCCTTGGCGGTCAGCGCCTCGGCCTCCTCGGGATAACCGGTCGCCTCGGCCTTGGCGAGCAGCGCCCGGATCCGGCCGAGCATCCTCGACGCCGGTTCGCCCCTCCCCGGGTCCTCGGCGGCCGGACGGGGCCGGGGGTCGTCCAGCGGCTCCAGCGCGGGCAGCCTCAGCAGCAGCCGGTAGAGCTCCAGCACAACCGTCGCCCGGGTGAAACGGTCTCCCCGGTAGGGAGGCGCGGGTTCCAGCTCGGCGAGCTGGGCCGCCCAGCGGCGCCCCCCGGCCGCGGCCCCCGGCCCGGTCCGCGGCTCCTGCCGACCGGGCCGCGGACCGGCCTCGGCGAGAATCAGGTCGCAGACCAGCCGGACGTGGTCCTCCGCCAGATCACGCCGGACCATCCGCACCACGTCGGCGGGCTGCCAGCCGCGCCTCCAGAGGGCGGCCACCAGTTCCCGGCCCCGCCGGGCCAGCTCGGCGTCCGTGCCGGGGTCCGCCGCGAGGAGGGACGCGCCCGTGTCCAGGGCCGTGTCGTCGTCGGCGTAGAGAGCGGCCGCGAAGGCGCGCTCGACGGTGCCGGGATCGGTGGTGCTCATCCCTCGATCCTGACATGGATGCCCGCTCCCCCCGAAGGCCGTCCACAGGCTGTGGACGACGGGCGGCACTGTCGGTCCTGCCTGACAGACTCGACCGCATGACCGGCCGGTGGGCGCTCGCTCCCGCCGAGGGCGGCGGCGTGGACGTCGTCCCCCTCGGCCCCGACGCCCTGCCCGCCGGCCGCGTGCGCCGTGAACCCGGTCCCGTCGAGGCGGTGCGGGCCCGGCCGGACGTCACCCGCTGGGTGTGGCGCTCGACCGCCGAGGTCTATCCCCGCCTGCTGGCCGCCGGTGTGCGGGTGGACCGCTGCTACGACGTGGAGGACGCCGAGACGCTGCTGCTGGGACACGAGGGCAGGAGCGGCGAACCCCGCAGCGCCGTGGCCGCGCTGGCCCGGCTGCGTGGTGGCCCCGTGCCGCCGGACCCGCCGCCGCGGGCCGCCGACCCGTCGGCGCAGGCGCCGTTGTTCGAGGAGGGGCCGGCCGGCGTCCCGCTGGGCGACCTGGTCGCCGTGTACGCGGAGCAGCAGCGCCGGCTGGCCGCCACCACGCACCCCGACCGGATGGGACTGCTGCTGGCCGCGGAGTCGGCGGGCACCCTGGTCGCCGCCGAGATGAACCGCACCGGCCTGCCCTGGCGGGCCGACGTGCACCGGGCCGTGCTGCGGGACCTCCTCGGTGAGCGCTATCCCGGCGCGGGCGAGCCGCGCCGCCTGGCCGGGCTGGCCGACGAGGTGTCCGCCGCCTTCGGCCGGCGGGTGCGTCCCGACCTCCCCGCCGACGTGGTGAAGGCGTTCGCCCAGGCCGGCATCCGGATCCGCTCCACCCGTCGACACGAGCTGGCCGGCATCGACCATCCCGCCGTCCCTCCGCTGCTGGAGTACAAGCGGCTGTACCGGATCTGGGTCGCCCACGGCTGGTCCTGGCTCCAGGACTGGGTGCGCGACGGCCGGTTCCGTCCCGAGTTCCTGCCCGCCGGCACGGTCACCGGCCGCTGGGTGACCCACGGCGGCGGCGCGCTGCAGATCCCCAAGGTCATCCGGCGCGCCGTGGTCGCCGACCGCGGCTGGCGGCTGGTGGTCGCCGACGCCGATCAGATGGAGCCGCGGGTACTGGCCGCCATATCCCGGGACCCCGCCTTCATGACGGTCGCCGGCCGGCGGACCGACCTCTACCAGGCGGTCTCCGAGCGGGCCTTCGCCGGTGACCGCGACCTGGCCAAGATCGCCGTGCTGGGCGCCATCTACGGCCAGACATCCGGCGACGGCCTGAAGAACCTGGCCGCGCTGCGCCGCCGGTTCCCGCGCGCCGTGGCACACGTCGACGAGGCGGCACGAGCCGGCGAGGAAGGACGGCTGGTCCGCACCTGGCTCGGCCGGACCTGCCCGCCGCCGGGCGGCCGGGAAGAGGCGGAGGAGGCCGGCATCCCGCTCGCCGCGGAGGAGGACGGCGACCTCGGCCCGGGTCGCTCCACGGCCACCGCCCGCGCCCGCGGCCGCTTCGCCCGCAACTTCGTGGTCCAGGGCAGCGCCGCCGACTGGACGTTCCTGCTGCTGGCGGCCCTGCGCCGCCGTCTGACGGGACTGGCGGCCGAGCTGGTCTTCTTCCAGCACGACGAGGTGATCGTGCACTGCCCCGCCGAGGAGGCCGAGCAGGTGACGGCCGCCATCCGCGAGAGCTCCGACGAGGCCGCCCGGCTCACCTTCGGCGACACCCCGGTCCGCTTCCCGTTCACCACGGCGGTGGTGGAGTGCTACGCGGACGCGAAGTGAGGGCGCGAGGCCGCCGTGCCGGAACGGCTGCCGCCGACAACCGAAAACCCCGGCCCGGACAGTGTCCGAACCGGGGTTCCACCGGAGCCGCTTTCGGGATTCGAACCCGAGACCTACGCATTACGAGTGCGTTGCTCTGGCCATCTGAGCTAAAGCGGCACGTGCCGACCACACCATGGTGCGATCCGCGACGACGGTAAGTCTACACAGTTTCCGGAGGTGCTCCGAACCAGCGATCACGTGGCCGTTCCCGCCGGTCAGACGCAGCGCTTCCCCTCCGGGGGAACCGTGCCGTCGATCAGGTAGGTGTTGACCGCGGCGTCGACGCAGTCGCTGCCGCGGCCGTAGGCGGTATGGCCGTCACCCTCATAGGTGAGCAGGCGGCCGGAGGAGAGCTGACCGGCCAGGGCCTCGGCCCAGCCGTAGGGCGTCGCGGGGTCGCGGGTGGTGCCGACGACCAGGATGGGCGCGGCTCCCTCCGCCTCGATGCGACGGGGCTCACCGGTCGGCGCCACCGGCCAGTAGGCGCAGTTCAAAGCGGACCAGGCCATGGTTTCGCCGAAGACCGGGGACGCCTTCTCGAACTCGGGCAGCGCCTCGCGCACCTCGTCCGGGGAGGCGAAGGCGCCGGGCAGATCCAGGCAGTTCACGGCCGCGTTCGCGAACATCAGATTGGTGTACACGCCCTCGGGGTCGCGCTCGTAGTAACTGTCGGAGAGCGCCAGCAACGGCGAACCGTCCTTGCGTCGCACGGCGGAGGCCAGCGCCTCCCTCAGCTGCGGCCAGGCGCCCTCGTCGTACATCGCGGCGATCACCCCCATGGTGGCCAACGACTCGGTGAGCTCGCGCCCGTCGGGGTCGTCCGCGTTCATCGGCTCGGCGTCCAGCCTGCCGAAGAACGCCTTCAGCTCGCGTGCCACCTCGTCGGCGCCCGCGCCCCGGCCGCCGAGCGGGCAGTCGGGCTGCCGCACGCAGTCACGGGCGAAGGCCTGGAAGGCGGTCTCGAACCCGGCCGTCTGGTCCAGGTTCAGCCGGCGCGCGGGCAGCGACGGGTCCATCGCGCCGTCCAGCACCAGCCGGCCCACCCTCGACGGAAACAGCCCGGCGTAGGTCGCGCCGAGGAAGGTGCCGTACGAGGCGCCGACGTAGTGCAGCTTCTCGTCCCCGAGCACCGCCCGCACCACGTCCATGTCACGGGCCGTCTCCACCGTGGAGACGTGGCGCAGCAGCTTCGCCGAACGGCCGCCGCAGCCCTCGGCGAACGACTTGAACGCCTGCACCAGCGATTCCGCCTCCGCGCTCCCGTCGGGGGTGAAGTCGGTGCTGGTGTACTCGTCCATGCGGGACCCGTCGAGACAGGTCACCGGCTCGCTGCGCGCCACGCCGCGCGGGTCCACGGCGACCATGTCGTACCGGGACCGCACCTCGGCGGGATACCCCACCGCCGCGTACCCCTGCAGGTAGTCGACGGCGGAACCGCCGGGACCGCCGGGATTGACCAGCAGCGAGCCCAGGCGGCTGCCCGGCCCGGTGGCCTTCGCCCGCGCGACCGCCAGCCGCACCTCGCCGGACTCCGGCCGCGCGTAGTCGAGCGGCGCGCGGACGGTCGCGCACTGGAAACCGGGCACGCCGCAGGCACGCCAGGCGGGTTTCTGCGCGTAGAAGCGGGCAAGCTCCGGCTCCACCTCGCCGGGCAGCGCGGCGAGCGCCGGCCCGGCGCCGCCGTCCCCCTCCGCCCCCTGCCCGGCTGCGCACGCCGTCAGCAGGAGCGCCGAGGCCGTGAGCGCGGCGCCGACGAGGCGCGCGACCCGCCGGGAACGGGACGCGGGACGGGGGCTGCGGCTGATCTCCACCTCGCCACCGTAACTCTCCGCAGCGAAGGTCACGCCCAGTGCCACGGAAGTGCCCCGGACGGGCTAACCGTCACGCAGCGCCATGGTCATCGCCTCGACGGCCAGCAGCGGGGGCACGTTGCGGTCCAGGGCCTTCCCGCAGGCGGCGATCGCCTCTATCCGGCGCAGGGTCGACTCGGGCGTGCCCGACCGGGCCAGCCGCTGCAGGGCGTCCTCGGCGTCCACGTTGGCCAGCGCCACGCGCGTGCCGAGCTGGAGGGCGAGGACGTCGCGGTAGAAGTTGGTCAGGTCGGTCAGGGCCAGGTCCAGGCTGTCCCGCTGGGTGCGGGAGCGGCGGCGCTTCTGCTTGTCCTCGAGATCCTTCATCACGCCGGCCGTACCGCGGGGGAGCCGGCCGCCCTGGGACGCGCCCAGCGCCGCCTTCAGCTCCTCGCTCTCCCTGACGTCCAGCTCCTCGGCCAGTGCCTTGGCGTCGGCGGCCGCCGCGTCCACCAGTTCCTGCGCCGCGCGCAGCGCTCCGCCCACGTCGCCCACCCTCGTCGGAAGCCTGAGCACGGCGGCACGGCGCTCCCGGGCCGCCGGGTCGACGGCCAGCCGGCGGGCGCGGTCGACATGGCCCTGCGTGGCCCGGGCCACCGCGTGGGCGGCCTCCGGCTCGATGCCGTCACGACGGATCAGCAGGTCCGCGACGGCCTCGACCGGCGGGGTGCGCAGGGTCAGCAGGCGACAGCGGGAGCGGATGGTCGGCAGCACGTCGTCCACGGAGGGCGCGCAGAGCAGCCAGACGGTACGGGTGGCGGGTTCCTCCACCGCCTTGAGGACGGCGTTGGCCGACTTCTCGTTCAGCCGCTCGGCGTCCTCGACGAGGATGATCTGCCAGCGGCCGCCGGCCGGGGCGGTGTACGACTTGCGGACCGTGTCGCGCATGTCCTCGGCCAGGATCTGGGAGCCGGTCGCGGCCACGGTGGACACGTCCGCGTGGGTGCCGATCAACGCCGTGTGGCAGCCGTCGCAGAAGCCGCAGCCGGGGGCTCCGCCGAGGGCGCGGTCCGGGCTCACGCACTGCAGTGCGGCGGCGAAGGCGCGGGCGGCGGCCTCACGGCCGGCGCCGGGAGGTCCGGTGAACAGCCAGGCGTGCGTCATCCTGGACGCGGCCGGGGACGGAGCGCCCTCGTCCGCGGCGGTGACGAGGGCGTCGGCGTCGCGGGCCGCGGCGTCCAGCTCGGCGATGACCCGTTCCTGGCCCACCAGGTCGTCCCACACGGCCATGGGCACCGCCTTTCGTTCACGTCGTACCGCCGCCGCCCTCCATTGTGCGGGCCGGCTCGGACAGCGGGGACCGGCGGCGGGGCCGCGTCCTTGCGGCGAGCCGCCTCACCCGGGCGTTCCCCGGCCGGGCGAGGCGGCGTCCCCGACGTCAGCGGCGACCCCGGCGGCCCTTGCCGTCGCCGTCGTCGCCCTCGCCGTAAGGGCCGAGGAGTTCGTCGGCGAGGCTGGGAAAGTCGTCCAGCGGCGTCTCCTGCGCCCAGTCCGGACGCTGCCGTCCGTCCCTGGGCCCGCCCTCCGCGCCCACCTGCGGGAGTTCCCGCGTCGCGTCCCCGTCGGCCAGGTCGATCCGCGGCAGCACCGCCGTCTCGTCGGCCGGCTGCGACACCTGCGGGATCTCCATCGTCGCGTCGGTCTCGGCGACCCGCGGGATCACCGCCGTCTCCTCCTGCGGGGACACCACCGGCGTCGGCACGGTCAGCGCCTCGTCGTCCGCCGGCTTCGACAGGTCCACGCGGGCCTGCGGGCCCCGGTCCCTGCCCGGGGCACGGTCCGTACCCGGCTCGGGGTCCTTGGTGAGCCGCATCGTCCGCGAGGTCTTCGCCGCGTCCGCGGCCGTCGCCGCGGCCTCCGCGAGGCGGCGGGCCTCCTCCGCGCGCAGCAGCGCCTCCTCGGCCTGCCGCTGCTTCTCCAGCCGCTTCGCCTCGGCCTCGGCGCGCAGGCGCGCCTGCTCCGCCTCGCGGTTGCGGCGCTCGGCCTCCTCCTCGCGGCGGCGAGCCTCCTCGGCGGCGCGGGCCTGCTCCTCGGCGAGCAGCCTGGCCCGTTCCTCCTCGGCCTTGCGACGCGCCTCGGCCTCCCGGCGACGCGCCTCCTCGGCCTGCCGCTCGGCCTCCCGGCGCTGCGCCTCCTCCAGTTCGCGGCGCTGGCGCTCCTCCTCCTCGGCGCGCAGCCGGGCGAGCTCCTCCTGGCGCTCCCGCTCCAGCCGCTCCTCCTCGGCCTTGCGGGCGGCCTCCTCCTCGGCGCGGCGCCGCGCCTCCTCCTCGGCCTTGCGGCGGGCCTCCTCGCGGGCCTTCAGCTCGGCCTCGGAGAGCGGCAGCATCTGGTCGAGGCGGTGCCGGACGACCGTGGTCACGGCCTCCGGCTCCTGTCCGGCGTCGACGACCAGGTAGCGGCCCGGGTCTCCGGCGGCCAGCGTGAGGAAGCCGGACCGCACCCGGGCGTGGAACTCGGCGGGCTCGGACTCCAGCCGGTCGGGGGCCTCGGTGAACCGTTCGCGGGCGGTCTCCGGGGAGACGTCCAGCAGCACGGTCAGGTGCGGAACCAGTCCGTTGGTGGCCCAGCGGGAGATGCGGGCGACCTCGGCGGGCGACAGGTCGCGTCCGGCGCCCTGGTAGGCGACGGACGAGTCGATGTAGCGGTCGGAGATCACCACGGCGCCGCGCTCGAGCGCGGGACGGACCACGGTGTCGACGTGCTCGGCGCGGTCGGCGGCGTACAGCAGCGCCTCGGCGCGGTGCGAGAGACCCGCGCTGGAGACGTCCAGCAGGATCGAGCGCAGCCGCTTGCCGACCGGGGTGGCGCCCGGCTCGCGGGTGAGCACCACCTCGTGGCCCTTGGCACGGATCCATTCGGCGAGCGCCTCGGCCTGGGTGGACTTGCCGGCTCCGTCGCCGCCCTCCAGGGCGATGAAGAAACCGTTCACCGCGGGCGCGGCGGCGGGCTCGTCACCACGGACGGCGTCACGGAGGTCATGCCGCAGCGGCACACCGGACCGGTCGTCGGTCTTGGCCAGGACCAGCGCGGCCACCGGCAGCAGCAGCGCGCCGACCAGCATCAGCACGAAGGCGGCGCCTCCGTGGGCGAAGACGAACTTGCCGCTCTCCAGGCGGTGCGGGCCGATCGCGGCGGCCAGGAGGGGGGCGGCGACCGCGGCCAGGCCGATCACGGCGCGGACCACGGCGTGCAGGTGGTCGGTGAGCCGGGGACGGCGGTACTCCTCGGCCTCCTGGTCGAGGAGGGCGTGCCCGGTGTTGGCGGCGACGCCCGCGCCGACACCCGCGAGGGCGGCGGTCAGCAGCATGGTCGCCATGTCCGGCACCAGGCCGGTGACCAGCAGGGCGACACCGCTGAAGGTCAGGGCGAGGGCCAGCAGGCGGCGGCGGGAGAGCGCGCGCAGCACCTTGGGGGCCAGGCGCACTCCGGCCACCGTGCCTCCGGTCAGGGCGAGCACCAGCAGACCGAAGGCGACCGGGCCGCCCCCGAGGTCCTTGGCGTGCAGCACGGCGACGGCGACGGCCGCGGCGATCGCGGCGGCGACCGAGGAGCAGGCGACGACCAGCAGCGGGATCGCGCCGGTACGGCCCTTGTCGGCGCCGGAACCGGTGCGCGGGCGGCGCAGGCCCTCCAGCGGCGAACGGGCGCGCGGGGTGCGCGTCGAGGGAAGCCGCAGCTGGACCAGGAGGGCTGCGGAGGCGGCGAACAGGCCGGCCGCGACGTACGAGGCGAGCGCGGCCTGGTGTCCGGTGAACCAGTCGACGCCCGCGCCGAGCAGGTTGCTGATCAGGGTCGCCACCACCAGCACGGCCGCAGCCAGCGGCAGGGCGCCGACGGTGGTGCGCAGCGAGAGGCGGCGCAGGGCGTCGAGGTGGTCGGGCAGCGGCCGGATGCTGGCGCCCTCCGGAGGCGGGGGCGGCAGCAGCGCGGGCGCGGCGGAGGCGCGGCAGATCGTCCAGAGCCGTTCGGCGACACCGGTCAGGAAGACCGTCACCAGCAGCACGGCGACCGCGCTGCCCGGGGTCCAGTCGATCCACAGCGGGGCCAGGATCAGCAGCACCAGGCGGAAGCCGTCGGCGCCGACCATGGTCCAGCGCCGGTCCAGCGGTCCCTCGGCCGAGGTGAGCGAGGTGAGCGGGCCCAGCAGCACGGCGCCGAAGAGCAAGGTGGAAAGAGCGCGTGCGCCCAGCACGCAGGCGACCGTCAGGGCCGCGCCGCGGTAACCGCCGCCGAAGGCGGTCTCGGCGACCGCGGCCTGGAGTGCCAGCAGCACCAGCACCAGCAGGGCCAAGAGGTCACCGGTTCCGGAGACGAGGTGGGCGCTCCACAGCCGCTTCAGCTGCGGTCGGCCCAGCAGGGACCGGACGGCGCGTTCGCGGGAATCTGTGACCAGCGCATCGTCGGGAACCGGGGAGTGGGCCGTTGTCTGCTCGGCACGCGTCATGCGTTCAGCCTATCGGGACGCGCCGACGCCACGGGCCCGGCCTCCGAACGCGTGCACAGCTGCGCAGGCGTTCGGGGGCCGGGCCCCGGGCCGGCATGGTCGGGTCGGGTCCGGGGTTCGATCGCGTGGGTGGGCCGACGGCGCTGCGCCGTGTGCCCAGTTCCCTCGATTCCCGGTCCCGCGCCGGTCAGTCCTCGGCGGGCGGCTCTGCCGCGGTCTTCTTGGCGGCCGACGACGCCGCGGTCCTCTTCGCCGTCGTCGCCTTGGCCGCCGTCTTCTTCGCGGCGGTCTTGGCCGCCGTCTTCTTGGCCGCCGCCTTGGTGGCGGTCGACTTGGTGGCGGTCTTCTTGGCCGTGGTCTTCTTCGCCGTCGTCTTCTTCGCCGTCTTCTTGGCCGGGCCCTTGGCCCGCTTCTCGGCGAGCAGCTCGAATCCGCGCTCGGGGGTGATCCCCTCGACCGTGTCGGTGGACCGCAGCGTCGCGTTGGTCTCGCCGTCCGTGACGTACGGGCCGAAGCGGCCGTCCTTGACCACCACCGGCCTGCCGCTGGTCGGGTCGTCGCCCAGTTCCTTCAGCGGCGGCTTGGCCGCAGCCCGGCCGCGCTGCTTGGGCTGGGCGTAGATCGCCAGCGCCTCCTCCAGCGTGATGGTGAAGAGCTGTTCCTCCGACTGGAGGGACCGCGAGTCCGTGCCCTTCTTCAGGTACGGGCCGTAGCGGCCGTTCTGCGCGGTGATCTCCACGCCCTCCGCGTCGTTGCCGACCACGCGGGGCAGGGACATCAGCTTGAGCGCGTCCTCCAGGGTGACGGTGTCCAGGGACATCGTCTTGAAGAGCGAGGCGGTGCGCGGCTTGACCGCGTTCTTGCCGGTCTTCGGGGTGCCCTCGGGAAGTACCTCGGTGACGTACGGGCCGTAACGCCCGGCCTTGGCGACGATGGTGTGTCCGGACCCGGGGTCGGTTCCGAGCTCGCGGCCGCCGCGCGGCTGGGCGAGCAGTTCCTCCGCCTTCTCGACGGTCAGCTCGTCGGGCGCCATGTCCGGGGGCACGTCGGCGCTCTGGTAACCCTCCGTGTCCTTCTCACCGCGCTCCACGTACGGGCCGTACTTGCCGACCCGCAGGACGATGCCGTCGGCGACCGGGAACGAGGACACCTCGCGGGCGTCGATGGCGCCGAGGTCGGTGACCAGTTCCTTGAGGCCGCCGAGGTGGTCGCCGTCGCCGTTGCCCGCGTCGGCGGCGGCGCTCTCGCCGGTCATCGGGCCGGTCTCGCCGAAGTAGAAGCGCCGCAGCCACGGCACCGCCTCCGCCTCGCCGCGGGCGATGCGGTCGAGGTCGTCCTCCATCCGGGCGGTGAAGTCGTAGTCGACCAGTCGGCCGAAGTGCTTCTCCAGCAGGTTGACCACGGCGAAGGACAGGAAGGACGGCACCAGGGCCGTGCCCTTCTTGAAGACGTAACCGCGGTCGAGGATGGTGCCGATGATCGACGCGTAGGTCGACGGGCGGCCGATCTCCCGCTCCTCCAGCTCCTTGACCAGCGAGGCCTCGGTGTAGCGGGCCGGCGGCTTGGTGGAGTGGCCGTCGGCGGTGATCTCCTCGGCGGAGAGCGGGTCGCCCTCGGAGACCTGCGGCAGCCGGCGCTCACGGTCGTCGAGCTCGGCGTTGGGGTCGTCCGTGCCCTCCACGTAGGCCTTCATGAAGCCGTGGAAGGTGATCGTCTTGCCGGAGGCGCTGAACTCGGCGTTCCGGCCGTCGGAGGCGGTGCCGCCGATCCGCACGGTGACCGAGTTGCCGGTCGCGTCCTTCATCTGCGAGGCGACCGTGCGCTTCCAGATCAGCTCGTAGAGCCTGAACTGGTCGCCGGTGAGACCGGTTTCGGCGGGGGTGCGGAAGCGGTCGCCCGAGGGGCGGATGGCCTCGTGCGCCTCCTGCGCGTTCTTGACCTTGCCGGCGTAGGTGCGCGGCTTGTCCGGGAGGTAGGAGGCGCCGTAGAGCTGGGTGACCTGCGCCCGGGCGGCGGCGACCGCCGTCTCCGACAGGGTCGTGGAGTCGGTACGCATGTAGGTGATGAAGCCGTTCTCGTACAGCTTCTGGGCCACCTGCATGGTCACCTTGGCGCCGAAGCCCAGCTTGCGGCTGGCCTCCTGCTGCAGCGTCGTCGTCCGGAAGGGCGCGTACGGCGAGCGGCGGTACGGCTTGGACTCGACCGAGCGGACCTGGAACGTCGTGTTCTCCAGCGCCGCGGCCAGGGCCCGGGCGTTCGCCTCGTCGAGGTGGAGGACGTTGGCGGTCCGGGCCCGGCCGAGCGAGTCGAAGTCACGGCCCTGGGCGACGCGCACGCCGTCGACCGAGGCGAGCCGGGCGACCAGGGACGACGGATCGGACGGGTCCCCGGACCCGGCGGAGCCGGAGGCCTGCGAGAACGTGCCGGTGAGGTCCCAGTACTCGGCGGAGCGGAAGGCGATGCGCTCCCGTTCACGCTCGACCACCAGGCGGGTCGCCACGGACTGGACGCGCCCTGCCGACAGGCGCGGCATGACCTTCTTCCACAGCACGGGGGAGACCTCGTAGCCGTAGAGGCGGTCGAGGATCCGGCGGGTCTCCTGGGCGTCGACCAGCTTCTTGTTCAGCTCGCGCGGGTTGCGCACGGCCTGCTGGATGGCGTCCTTGGTGATCTCGTGGAAGACCATCCGCTTGACCGGGACCTTGGGCTTGAGCACCTCTTGGAGGTGCCAGGCGATGGCCTCGCCCTCGCGGTCCTCATCGGTGGCGAGGAAGAGTTCGTCGGACTCCCGCAGGAGGTCCTTGAGCTTCTTGACCTGTGCCTTCTTGTCGGCGTTGACCACGTAGACGGGCTGGAAGTCGTGTTCGACGTCCACGCCGAGGCGTCGGACCTCACCGGTGTACTTCTCGGGCACCTCCGCGGCGCCGTTGGGAAGGTCGCGGATGTGCCCGACGCTCGCCTCGACGGTGTAGCCAGGGCCAAGGTAGCCCTTGATCGTCTTCGCCTTGGCAGGCGACTCGACGATGACGAGTCGGCGGCCGCCCTGCGCGGTCTCGCTGGTCGGGGACAACTTCTGCTCTTCTCTCCGGTCGACGCGGGGTCTGCCCCGGGATGCTTCGGCACCCCGGGTTCGGGTCTGGTGACGCTGCGGAGTGTGACGGTACATGCCGCCCCCGTGTCAAACGGGAAAAGCCCGCAACGGCCACTCGAACGGTAACCCGACTACCGCCATTCCTGCCGCCCGGAGTCTCCGGCCGGCCGGGAAGCGGCCGGGCAGCGGGCGCCGCCCGGCCTCCCGGCCTGCGACAACGCCAAGGTTCGGCGTCCCCGCCCGGCCGCGTCTCCAAACAGCGCGTCCTGCCCCGCCCCGTCAGGAAACCGGTTCGAGGAAGCCCTGCTCGATCAGCAGCCTGATCTGCGCGGGCGTGCGGTCCCTGAGGAGCACCGGGTCCTCCCCCATCAGCTGGGCGATGGCGTCCAGGATCCGGCCCGCACTGAGCGATCCGTCACAGACGCCCGCGAAGCCCGCGCCGATGGTGTCCACCTTGGTGGCCCGGCGCATACCGCGGTTCTGCCGCAGCACCACGTGTTCGGGGTCCTCGGCGCCGGGCAGCCCGACCTGCTCCTGGACGACCTCCCCGGTCAGCCGGAAGTGGGCCGCGAGCAGGGCGGCGTCGTCGTTGCCGCGCAGGTAGTCGATCCGGTCGAAGTGGGCGCTGACCGTCTCGCCGAGCGGCTGTTCGACGGGATGCGGCCATTCCTCGATGGTGACGGAGGGCTCGCTCTCGGCCGCCGCGCTCCGGCGGAGCGTGATCCAGCCGAATCCGACCGACCGGACCTCGCGCGCCTCGAACTCGTCCAGCCAGGCGTCGTAACGGGCCTGGTAGGCGGCCGGGTCGCCCTGGTGGTCGCCGGCGTCGCGCAGCCAGAGCTCGGCGTACTGGGTGATGTCCTGGACCTCGCGCTGGACGATCCACGCGTCGCAGCCCCACGGCACCCAGGAAGCCAGTCGGCTCTGCCAGTCCTCGCCGTCGACGTGCTCCCAGTTGGCGAGGAACTGGGCGAAGCCGCCCTCCTTCAGCCGCGCCCCGGACTGCTGGACCAGCGTGCGGCACAGGTCGTCACCGCTCATCCCGCCGTCCCGGTAGGTGAGCCGGGCTCCCGGGGAGATCACGAAGGGCGGGTTGGAGACGATCAGGTCATACGTGTCGCGCTCGGGCAGCGGCTCGAAGAGGGAGCCCTCGCACAGCTCCGCGGCGGGCGCGCCGGAGAGCGCCAGGGTCAGCGCCGTCACGTGCAGGGCGCGAGGGTTGAGGTCGGTGGCCGTCACCCGGGTGGCGTGCAGGGTGGCGTGCAGGGCCTGGATCCCGGAGCCGGTGCCCAGGTCGAGGGCGGAGGCGACCGGGGTGCGGACGGTGATGCCCGCCAGGGTGGTGGAGGCGCCGCCGACGCCGAGCACCACCCCCTCCTCCTTGCTGCCGATGCCGCCGGCGCCGCCGACGGCGCAGCCGAGGTCCGAGACGATGAACCAGTCCTCGCCGCCCGGTCCTCCGTACGGCCGGACGTCCACGGTGGCGGCGACCTCGCCGCCACCGGTCTGCCTCAGCCATCCGGCGTCCAGGCAGTCCTCCAGCGGCAGCACCTCGGCGGCCCGCTCGCGCGGGACGGGCTGCTGGAGGAGGAAGAGGCGGACCAGTATCTCCAGCGCCGAGTCACCACGGGTGGCACGCAGCGCGGGGACGACCTCGGCGCGCGCCAGTGCCGCGTAGGCCGGGGCGCCGAGCAGGTCGAGCAACCCGTCGGCGGTGAAGGCCGCCTCGAGCAGGGCTTCCCTCAGACGCGCCGCGGCGTCCGGGCGGTCGGCGGCCGGCAGGGCGGACAGGGCCGAAGGCCGCTTGTCCGATGGCTGGGGTGACTGGCTGGCGTTGCTCACCACCCCATTGTCACCGTTCGCGCCGAACCGGCACACCGCCTGTGGACGATGCCGGGGCGTCACCGGCACAGGCTGTGGACAACCCGGCACCCGCCCGACGGAGCATCACTCCTGAGGGTGAGCACTGGACGCGGGTCCCCAGGGGCGCGGTTCAGGCGCACGGCCGGCCCGGCCACGCCTCAGGCGTCAGGGCTCGCGTCGCCGTCCGTGCCCGCCTTGCAGCTGGCCTGGCCGCGCATGGCCTCACCGACCTCGCCCTCCTCCAGCCGCTTGAGTGCGTCGCTGCCGCTGCCGCTGAGTTTCTGCAGCTGGGTGCCGACGTCCTTGAGGCCGTCGGCGAACTCCGCCTGGTCGTCGGTCTTGAGCTCGTCGACCTGCTTCTTCAGGTCCGCGTAGGAGTCGGCGATGGAGTTGAGCTCCTTCACCGCGTCCTTCTGCTTCTTCTCGCCGTTCTCCACCGCGGGCGGACCGGCCCGGTCGATCACGGAGCCGATCTCGCGGTAGGCGTCGGACATCTCCTGGAAGGCCTTGGAATCGGTCTCCTTGACGTCCTTGGGCGGCGCCTTGTCCGAACTCTCCTCCTGGATCGAGGCGTTGGCGTCCTGGATCCGCTGGGCCTGGGGCTGCACACCGTCACAGACCTTCTTGGCCCAGGCATTGAGCTCTTCGCTGTTGTCGTCACCGCAACCGGACAGCGCCAGCATCAGTGCCGCTCCGCCGGCCAGGGCGGTCGCGAGCTTCTTCTTCACCGGGTCGGTCCCTTCCGTCGCTCTCGGCCCCGGAACTTACACGCCGGGCAGGGACCAGGCGGATTCGGTCCAACCGATTTATGACATATTGAATCCTTTTGCATCAGCGAGAGAAGATTCACGACCACAGTTGTGCAAGCCCGCACACAAGAAGGGCACAAGTACTCGTTGGAACGGTGGTCGTCCCCCGTCAGCGCACGGTCTTCGCGCCGGTCTCCCCGACCTCGCCCATGGCGATCCCCCGGCGCACGGAGACCCGCACGGCGACCACCACGACGGCCAGGGCGAGCAGGGCGATCACCACCCGCAGGCCGGTGTTGGCGCCGGAGCCGTAACCGAGCTGGATCACGGCGGGCGCGATCAGCAGCGCCACCAGGTTCATCACCTTGAGCAGCGGGTTGATGGCGGGGCCGGCGGTGTCCTTGAACGGGTCTCCCACGGTGTCGCCGATGACGGTGGCCTGGTGCGCCTCGCTCCCCTTGCCGCCGAAGTTCCCGTCCTCGACCAGCTTCTTGGCGTTGTCCCAGGCCCCACCGGAGTTGGCGAGGAACACCGCCATCAACGTGCCCGTTCCGATCGCGCCCGCCAGGAAGGAGGCGAGCGCGCCCACCCCCAGCGTGAAGCCGACGGCGATGGGCGCCGTGACCGCCAGCAGCCCGGGCGTGGCGAGCTCGCGCAGGGCGTCGCGGGTGCAGATGTCGACGACCCGCCCGTACTCCGGCTGATCGGTGTGGTCCATGATCCCGGGCCGTTCCCGGAACTGGCGCCGCACCTCGAAGACCACCGCTCCCGCGGACCGGGACACCGCGTTGACGGCCAGACCGGAGAAGAGGAAGACCACCGCGGCCCCCACGATCAGCCCCACCAGATTGTTGGGCTGGGTGATGTCCGTGATCAGTGTCAGCGGCGCGTCGGGGCCTGACAGCCGCTCGCCCACCTCGCGCGCGCCGGTGACCACGGCGTCCCGGTAGGAGCCGAAGAGCGCCGCCGCGGCCAGCACGGCGGTGGCGATGGCGATGCCCTTCGTGATCGCCTTGGTGGTGTTGCCCACCGCGTCCAGGTCGGTCAGCACCTGGGCTCCGGGCCCCTCCACGTCGCCGGACATCTCGGCGATGCCCTGCGCGTTGTCGGAGACGGGGCCGAAGGTGTCCATGGCGACGATCACTCCGACCGTGGTGAGCAGGCCGGTGCCGGCGAGGGCCACCGCGAACAGGGCGAGCATCACCGAGGTGCCGCCGAGCAGGAAGGCCCCGTACACGCCGAGGGCGATCAGCAGAGCGGTGTAGACGGCAGACTCCAGGCCGATCGCCACCCCGGCCAGAATCACGGTGGCCGGGCCGGTCAGCGAGGTGCGGCCGATGTCCCGCACCGGACGGCGGCCGGTCTCGGTGAAGTAGCCGGTCAGCTGCTGGATCAGCGCGGCCAGCACGATGCCGATCGCCACCGCGACCAGGGCCAGCACCCGCGGGTCGCCGGACCGGCCGCTGACGGCCTGGTCGGTCACCCCGTCCAGGCCGGCGTACGAGGAGGGCAGGTACGCGTACACGGCGACCGCGACCAGGCCGAGCGAGACCACCGCCGACACGAAGAAGCCCCGGTTGATGGCGCTCATGCCGCCGCGGTCGGTGCGGCGCGGCGCCACCGCGAAGATGCCGATCATCGCGGTGATCACGCCGATCGCCGGAACCATCAGCGGAAAGGCGAGCCCGGCGTCGCCGAAGGCCGCCTTGCCCAGGATCAGCGCGGCGACCAGCGTCACCGCGTAGGACTCGAAGAGGTCGGCCGCCATGCCGGCGCAGTCGCCCACGTTGTCCCCGACGTTGTCGGCGATGGTGGCCGCGTTGCGCGGGTCGTCCTCCGGGATGCCTTGCTCGACCTTCCCCACCAGGTCGGCGCCGACGTCGGCGGCCTTGGTGAAGATGCCGCCGCCGACTCGCATGAACATGGCGATCAGAGCGGCGCCCAGGCCGAACCCCTCCAGCACCTTCGGCGCGTCCGCGGCGTAGACCAGCACCACACAGGCCGCGCCCAGCAGTCCGAGGCCCACCGTGAACATGCCCACCACACCGCCGGTCCGGAAGGCGATGCGCATCGCCTCCCGGGTCGCGTCGGGCGTGTCTGCCGCGTCGGAGGCGGCACGGGCCGCGGCCGCAACGCGAACGTTGCTGCGGACGGCCAGCCACATACCGGTGTAGCCGGTGGCGGCCGAGAACGCCGCGCCGATCAGGAAGAACAAGGACCGGCCGATCCGCTGTCCCCAATCGTCCGCGGGCAGCAGAAGCAGCAGGACGAAGACCACGGCGGCGAAGACGGCGAGGGTACGCAACTGCCGGGACAGATAGGCCTTGGCGCCCTCCTGCACGGCCGCGGCGATCCGCCTCATGCCTTCGGTGCCCTCGCCGGCGGCGAGCACCTGGCGCACCAGCACTCCGGCCACTCCCAGGGCGGCCAGCGCCACCACGGCGATCACGGCCACGATCACCCGGTTGCCGTCGGTCAGCACCGCGGCGAGATCCGCGTGGTCCTGCGCGGGCCGGAGGCCTCGTACAGCTCCGTCAGCCCTGTCGGCCCCGTCGGCCCCGGACATGAGGGAAAGCCCCGCCATTCGTCCTCCTCGACGCCTGGACCGAGCTCGAAGCGGTGGCCGGAAGGCCGCCACGCTCTTCAGAGCAGCCTCACACGAACTGGAGGCAGGCGCACATCAGGGAAGGAGACGGTCGGTCCACGGCGGGCAGGCCGACGGCAGACGGCGTACCGGGACCGACGTACAAAGGGGGTGAGGCAGGACGCGCGACGGCGCTCGTCAGACGCGGGCGGTGACGCCCGTCAGGCGCGGGCGGTGGGCCAGGTCATCCGGATGAGGCCGCCCTCGGATCCGGCGCTGACCTCCAGGTCGTCGACCAGGCCGGAGATCACCGCGAGACCCATCTGGTCCTCCTCGGACTCCGCCGCGTCGAGCACCGCCGGGGAATCGCCGGACACCGCCTCGACGGAGGTGGAGCGGGGGGCATCATCGGCCACCTCGATCGAGAAGAGCTTCTCCTCGTCGGTCAGTGCGATCCGCACCGGGGCGCCGAGGCCGATGCCGCGGTGCAGACCGACCGCACGGGAGCATGCCTCACCGACGGCCAGACGGACCTCGTCGAGAACCGCCTCGTCCACTCCGGCCCGGCGCGCCACCGCGGCCGCCACCAGCCTGGCCGTCCGCACATGTGCCGGCAGCGGGCTGATGAGGAGTTCAACGGTGGCCATGCATCCCCCTCGGAACTACGGTCCTGCTTCCCGGAGGACACGCCGACGCACCGGCTCGCCCTCCCGATGGTCGTCCGCCCCGGGCCGAGGGCCCGGGGCGGCGCTTGTCAGTCGGTGGCCGCGACCGCTTCCTCGACCGACGTGTGGATCGGGAAGACCTTGGTCAGGCCAGTGATCCGGAAAATCTTCAGAATGCGCTCCTGGTTGCACACCAGACGGAGCGAGCCCTCATGGGCGCGCACCCGCTTCAGGCCGCCGACCAGCACGCCGAGCCCGGTGGAGTCGAGGAAGTCCACGCCCTCCATGTCGACGACGAGGTGGAAGCTCCCGTCGTTCACCAGCTCGACCAGCTGCTCGCGCAACTTGGGCGCGGTATATACGTCGATTTCGCCACCGACCTCGACGACCGTGCGATCGCCGACGGTACGGGTCGACAGGGACAGGTCCACGGATCCTCCAGCACCTTGCTATCGAGCGGTCGCCCCTCGGGACACCTGGCGGAATCCCCGGGACTGTTCGCCAGCCGCGATGGCATTCAATCACTTACCGGCAGGCGCGCACGACGCCTTGGGTCCATTGTCCTTCCAGCCGGTGACACACTCGGTGCCGATGGCTGAGAATCACCGATCCGGTCGAACCCGGACGGACACTGCTTCCCGTCCTTCGCCGGGCACGATTCTGGACCGGCTCGCCGGGGGTCCGGATCGCGCTGCGCGCATCACTCATACGGAGCACCTGCCCCCTCGGGAGGGTCGGCATGCCGTCTGGCCGCACGAGATCCGGGAAGAAGTTCTGGCGGCGGTCCGTGAGCACGGGATCGAGCACCCCTGGGCCCACCAGGCACGAGTGGCCGAACACGCCCTCGACGGCGAGTCGGTGGTGGTCGCCACCGGGACCGCGTCGGGCAAGTCGCTGGCCTATCTGGTGCCCGTGCTCTCCGCCCTGCTGGACGGCGCGGAGGCGCCCAACGGCCGGGGCGCCACCGCGCTCTACCTGGCCCCCACCAAGGCCCTCGCGGCCGATCAGCACCGCGCGGTACGGGAGCTCTCCGGGCCTCTCGGGACCAAGGTGCGGTCGGCCGTCTACGACGGCGACACCCCGGTCGAGGAGCGGGAGTGGGTCCGTCAGTACGCCAACTACGTGCTGACCAACCCGGACATGCTGCACCGCGGCATCCTGCCCTCCCACCCCCGCTGGTCCTCCTTCCTGCGGGCGCTGCGGTACGTGGTGATCGACGAGTGCCACACCTACCGAGGAGTCTTCGGGTCGCACGTCGCCCAGGTACTGCGCCGGCTGCGCCGGCTCTGTGCCCGGTACGGCTCCTCCCCCGTGTTCCTGCTGGCCTCCGCCACGGCCGCCGAGCCCGCCGAGGCCGCCCGGCGGCTCACCGGCCTGCCGGTGACCGAGGTGGCCGACGACGCGTCACCTCGCGGCGAACTGGTGTTCGCCCTGTGGGAACCGCCCCTGACCGAGCTGCAGGGCGAGAAGGGCGCACCGGTCCGCCGTACCGCCACCGCCGAGACGGCCGACCTGCTCACCTCCCTCACGCTGCAGGGAGTGCGCAGCGTGGCCTTCGTCCGTTCGAGGCGCGGCGCGGAGCTGATCTCGGTCATCACCCAGGAGCGACTGGCCGAAAAAGATCGTTCGCTGGCCGGGCGTGTCGCGGCGTACCGGGGGGGCTATCTGCCGGAGGAACGGCGCGCGCTGGAGCGCGCGCTCCACTCCGGGCAGCTACTGGGGCTCGCCGCGACCACCGCCCTGGAGCTCGGCGTGGACGTGTCCGGCCTCGACGCCGTGGTGATCTGCGGTTACCCCGGCACCCGCGCCTCCCTCTGGCAGCAGGCCGGCCGTGCCGGGCGCGCCGGCCAGGGCGCGCTGGCGATCCTGGTGGCCCGCGACGATCCGCTGGACACGTTCCTGGTCCACCACCCGGAGGCGCTGTTCGACCGCCCGGTGGAATCCACCGTGCTCGACCCGGACAACCCGTACGTGCTGGCCCCCCACCTCTGTGCCGCAGCGGCGGAGCTGCCGCTGACCGAAGAGGACCTCGCGCTCTTCGGTCCGGCGTCCGGCGGTCTGATGCCGCAACTGGAGGCGGCCGGTCTGCTGCGCCGCCGCGCCCGGGCCTGGCACTGGACCCGCCGGGAGCGGGCGGCCGACCTCACCGACATCAGGGGCGGGGAAGGACGTCCGGTCCAGGTGGTGGAGGCCGGCACCGGCCGTCTGCTCGGCACGGTCGACGCCGGGGCCGCCCACACCTCGGTCCACGAGGGCGCGGTCCATCTCCACCAGGGCCTCACCCATCTGGTCCGCGAGCTCGACCTGGAGGCGTCCGTCGCCCTGGTGGAGCGGGCCGATCCGCCGTACACCACGGTCGCCAGGGACACCACCGCCATCTCCGTCCTGTCCACCGACGCCGAGATCCCCTGGGGCGACGGGCGCCTGTGCTTCGGGTCGGTGGAGGTGACCAACCAGGTGGTCTCCTACCTCCGGCGGCGGCTGATCACCGGCGAGGTGCTGGGCGAGTCCAAACTGGACCTGCCGCCCAGGACGCTGCGTACCCGTGCGGTTTGGTGGACCGTCACCGAGGACCAGCTGGACTCGGCGCGCATCACCCCGGAGATCCTCGGTGGCGCCCTGCATGCGGCCGAGCACGCCTCGATCGGCATGCTGCCCCTGTTCGCCACCTGCGACCGCTGGGACATCGGCGGCGTCTCCGTCCCCCTCCACCCCGACACGCTGCTGCCCACGGTCTTCGTCCACGACGGTCATCCGGGGGGCGCCGGGTTCGCCGAACGCGCCTTCCACACGGCGCGGGGGTGGCTGCGGGCGACCCGTGAGGCCATCGCGTCCTGCGAGTGCGAGGCCGGGTGCCCGTCCTGCATCCAGTCGCCCAAGTGCGGCAACGGCAACGAGCCGCTGCACAAGCGGGGAGCGGTGCGGTTGCTGACCGAACTGCTCAAGGGGGCGCCGGGGAAGAACGCCGCGGAAGAGCCGTGAGGCGACCGGGGCGGCGCCTCGGAGCCTGGCCCGGAGGCGACCGGGCGATGCCTCGGAGCCCGGTCCGGGGGCGACCGGGCGGCACCCTCGTGCCCGGACCCGGGGACGCCGGGAAGTGACACGCCCGGGCCGGGCCGGAAAGGAACCGGAGCGACCCGCCGGTGCCGGTCCGGAGGCGACCGGGGCGGCTCCCACGTGCCCGGCCCCGAGGACGTCGTGGGGTGACACGCCGGGGCCAAGCCGTAAAGCAGCCGAGGGGCGACCCGCCGGGATCCCGCTCGGGAGACCCTCCGAAGCCCGGGCCGGGAGCGCTGTCCGACGGCTGGCGCGGCGTCCGCCGTGGACGCCGCCGGCCCGGTGGCACGGTGGTCCCCGTGACCGCGTTCCGCCGGGACGGGCTTCCGCAGCAGCGGGGCACCGGAGGGGGGCACCAGGCCCGAGGACAGAGCCCCGCCGGCCGCCGGGTCCGGGTCCAGGTCCGGTGGACCGGCCCGGGCTCTGGACTCCGCGGCGAACGGGCCGTGGCCGGCGGAGACGACCACGTCGGCCACCTCCCCGGTGACCCCGCACCGGACCAGCCGCGCCCTTTGCGAGCGGGTCACCCGGTCGGCCAGGGCACAGGCCGCCGCCACGCCTTCCGTCCAATGGCCGGCCGCCGCCAGCGCGGCCAGGTCGGCTCCCGCGGCGGCGCGGTGCCTCACCACCACCGTCTCGCTCATCGCGAGCACCACCGCGAAGACCACACAGAGCGCGCTCACGATCCCGCCCGCCCAGACCGTCGCCGACCCCCGGTCGTCGCGGCACCTCATGGCCCGGCCCCGGCGGTCTCCTCCGCAAGCGCGACCGCCTCGTGTCGCACCTCGAACGGCAGGGCTCCGGCCCCTGGCGGGTGAGCCACCACCCGGACCCGCACCATGTCGCCGCTGCGGCCGACGGTCACCCGGGCACCACCCGGCGCGGCGCGTCGGGCCACGGCGAGCACCGCCTCCGGGGAGTCCTGCCGGGCCGCGGCCCGGGCGCCGGCCCGGGCCGCGTCCACGCACTGGACCTGTGCGGCGGTCGCCATCAAGGCCCACACCAGTGCCATCCCGAAGAGGACCAGCACCGGCAGGGTCACCGCCGTCTCCGCGGTCACCATCCCGCTCTGCCGGTCCCGCACCGGCCTGCGGACCGGTCGGGGAACCACCTGTCGCACCAGCCCCTGCCCCACCGGCCGGCAGGCCGGTGGGGAGAGCGCGTCAGGGCGCTCCATCGAGCGCCTTCTTCACCAGTCCCTGCAGCTCCGCCGTGACCTGACCGCTGGTCACCACCTTGTAGAGCACGGCTGCGAACGCCACCGCCGCCACGATGCCCATCGCGTACTCGGATGTGACCATGCCCGCGTCCCGGCGGGCCGTCCCGGCCCGGCAGGCCAGGTGGAGCAGTCGGTTCCACATCCGCCGCGCTCCTCGTGTCATGTTCCGCATCTCGACCTCCAGGTCGTCGTTGGTTTCGTTTCTCAAGGACCGCCGCACCGACGCGGCGGAGTCGTCTCACGGGCCCGCGCCGAGCGCACCGCCCGCCAGGCCGATCACCACGGGGAGTACGCCGACCGTGATGAAGGCAGGGAGGAAGCACAGCCCCACCGGGCCGGTGATCAGCACGCCGGCCCTGCGGGCCCGTCCCGCGGCCGCCCGGTCCCCGGCCGCCCGGGCCTCGGCCGCGAGTCGTGCGGCGGGCGCCGCGGCAGGCAGGCCGGACTCACCCGCGCGTTCGATGAGCCGGGCGAGGGGCGCCGCCCCCGGCACGGCGGCCAGTCGCCGCCAGGCCGCGGCCGGTTCGCCCCCGAGCCGGACCTCGGCCGCGCCCTGCTCCAGCCGCTCGCCCAAGGGGCCGCCGAGCGCCTCCCCCACCGCGCGGGCGGCGACCACGGGATCGGCCCCCGCCTCCACGCAGGCCGCCAGGAGGTCGGCGGCGAGCGGAAGCTGCCGGGCCGCCTGGACGACCGTCCGGTCCGTCCCGGCCTCGCGCGCGGCCCACCGTCCGAGCCGGTGCCGCAGGACCAGCCCCGCCAGCGCTCCGACGACCATGCCCGGAATCCCTCCGACCAGCAGCCAGCAGACGGCCACCGCTCCGAGGACCGCCGCCCGGTGCCGGGCGGCCTCACCGGGCTGCCACCGCCGGTGCACCGCCGAGGACGGTGGGGCGGGCCGTCCGAGCAACGCCTCCGCCCGGCGGCGCGCACGCCCCGCTCCGCGTCTGCCCGCCGCTTTCCCGACCGTCCAGCACAGGGCCGCCGTGACGCCGAGCACCGTCGCGGTGGCAGGCCAGGTCATGACCCGTCCTCCGCACCGCGCACGATCCACAGCGCCCACCAGATGCCCGCGGCCTCGAGAAGTCCTCCCACGGCCAGGCATCCCAGTCCGGGCCCGGTGTGCAGGAGGATCCTCAGTGGGTCGGCCCCCAGTGCCGTGCCCATCGCCAGCCCGACGGCCGGAAGCCCGGCGAGCATCACGGTGGTGGCCCGGGCGCCGGCCAGCTGGGAGCGGAGGTCGGAGCGCCGGTTCCGTTCGGCGCGGAGAGCCGCGTCGAGCCGTTCCAGCCCGTCGGCCAGCCCCGCCCCCCGGTCCACCGCGACCCGCCAGCACGCCGCGAGACCGCGCAGTCCCTCGGCCCCTGGTGTGCGCGAGGCGCCTGTCAGCGCTCCTGCGACGTCACCGCCGAACCTCGCGGCCGCGACCACCGGTGCGAGCGCCTCGCCCAGTCCGGCGGCGCCGTCGTCGCGGACCGCCACGGCCAGTGCCTCCCCCGGCTGACGGCCCGCCCGGACCTCACCGGCCAGCGCGCCGCACAGGGCGATCACCGCGTCGGCCCGCCGGTCCCGCTGATGCCGCTCCGCGGCGGCCCGCCGTGCTCTGCGGACCAACGGCACGGCTGCCAGGCCCAGGGCCGGGGGGAGCGGCGACGCTCCCAGCACCGCCACCGCCCCCGCCGCGGCCAGGAGCCACCACGTCCCCCTGTTCTCAGCCGTGTTCGACAGGAACCGGCCGAGCGGCGCGGCGCGGGCGATGAGGGGACGCCGGGCGGACCTGTCACCGAGCCCCGGCCGCCGCAGCCGACCGGCCTCCACGGCCACCGCCGGGATTCCTGGTCGTCCGGCTCCTCCGCCCGGCGGCCCCGTACCGGCCGTCCCGGACTCCACGGCCATCGCCCGTGCCCGGGGAACGACCGACCGGGGACCCAGTCCCCGCCAGACGCCCATCGCCGCGCCGATCGCGGTGACAGCGGCCACCCCGCCCGCCGTCCCGTCGCCCCCGGCGCCCGTCATGACGGCTCCCCCGCGTCGCCCCGGCCCTCCGCCCGCCGCGCCGCACCGCCCGGATCGCCCAGGTCACCGGCGTCCAGGAGCCTCACCAGCCGCTCCCATCCACGCTCCGGCACGAAGGCCCGCTCGCCCCACCGCAGGGCCGGGACCGTCCGCACCAGCCCGTCGGCGCCCCGCTCCAGCACCCGGACCTCGGCGATCCGCCGTCGCCCGCCCCGTTCGCGGACCAGGTGGATGACCACCGACAACGCGGCCGCCAGCTGACTGTGCAGCGCGGCCCGGTCGAGCCCGGCGGCGGTGCCCAGGGCCTCCAGGCGGGCCGGGACGTCCGCCGCCGCGTTGGCGTGGACCGTGCCGCAGCCGCTGTGACCGGTGTTCAGCGCGGCCAGCAGGTGCACGACCTCGGCCCCGCGCACCTCTCCGACCACCAGCCGGTCGGGCCGCATGCGCAGCGCCTGCCGCACCAGGTCCTCCAGGGTCACCAGACCGGCGCCCTCCTGGTTGGCGGGCCGGCTCTCCAGCCGCACCACGTGGGGATGGTCCGGCCGCAGTTCCGCCGAGTCCTCGGCGAGCACGATCCGCTCCGAGGGCCCGGTGACGCCGAGCAGGGCACTGAGCAGCGTGGTCTTCCCGGTGCCGGTGCCCCCACTGATCAGGAACGACAGCCGGGCCTCGACCAGCGCGCGCAGCACCCCCTCGCCGCTGGGCGGGACCATGCCGGCACCGGTCAGCTCCCCGAGGGTGAAGGCCCGCGGCCGGACCACGCGCAGCGAGAGGCAGGCGCAGCCGACCGCCACCGGGGGCAGCACGGCGTGCAACCGCGTCCCGTCGGGCAGCCGTGCGTCCACCCAGGGGCGGGCGTCGTCGAGGCGGCGTCCCGTGACGGCGGCCAGCCGCTGCGCGAGGCGGCGCACCGCGGCGGCGTCCGGAAAGGCCACGCCGGTCAGCTCCAGCCCGGCTCCCCGGTCGACCCACACCCGGTCGGGCGCCGAGACCAGGACGTCGGTCACCTCCGGGTCCGCCAGCAGGGGCTCCAGGGGCCCGCTGCCCACCAGCTCGGACCTCAGCCGGACAGCGGTCCCCAGGACCTCCGCGTCGCCCAGCACCCGTCCGCCCCGCTCACGCAGGGCCTGGGCCACGCGCGCCGGGGTGGGGTCGGCGCCGCTCTCGGCGAGCCAGCGGCGGACTCCGTCGAGCAGGTCTCCCACCGGTGCGGTGGCGTTCGCGGCGCCGCTTCCGGGCCCGGTGTTCATCGCCCACCCGCCGAAGCCGCCGCGCGGGCCCAGAACTGCCGGCAGAACCGGGTCAGCGGGGCGCGGGGCGCCGCTCCCGGAGGGAGCGATCCGGAGGCCGGTGGCCGCAGGGCGGGGTCGGCCGGCACCTCACCCAGCAGGGGCAGCCCGAGCAGCCGGGCCACCTCGGCTCCGTCGAGGCCGGGAGCATGCGGGCCGCGCACGGCGACCCGGAGGTCCCGCAGGACCATCCCCGCCATCGAGGCCACGCGGCCGGCGGCGGCCACGGCGCGGATCCCGGCGGGCACCACCAGCACTCCGAGATCGAGCTGGGCGAGGATTTCGGCGACCCCTTCGTCGACCCGCCGCGGAAGGTCCACCACCACCGCCCCGCCGCCACGCCGGGCGGCCGCCAGGACGGCGCGGACGGCGTCCGGCGGGACGGTCACGCAGTCGCCGCGGTCCCAGCTCAGCACCCGCAGCGAGTGGAGGCTGGGCAGCGACTCCTCCAGGGCTCCGCCGCCCAGCCGGCCGCGCGAGGAGGCGAACGCGGGCCAGCGCAGGCCCTCGGTGGTCTCGCCGCCCAGCAGCACGTCCAGGCCGCCGCCCAGCGGATCGGCGTCCACCAGCAGCGTGCGCACCCCGCAGCGGGCCGACGTGACGGCGAGGGCGCAGGCCAGCGTGGAGGCTCCGGCACCGCCGCTGCCGCCGATGACACCGACCGTCAGGGCGGGCCGGCCGACGCCCTCCACGACGTCGGCGATCCGGTCGGTGAGCCATTGCTCGCCGTCGGGCAGCACCAGCACGTGGTCGGCCCCGATCTCCACGGCATGACGCCAGACCAGGGGGTCGTCCTGGTCCCGGCCGACCAGGACCACGCCGGGTCTGCGAGGCGCTCCGCGCACCCGCCGGGCGGCGTCGTCACCGATCAGGACGAGTGGCGCGGCCTCCCAGACGGAGCGCCTGTCCGGCGGTCCGGGATGCACCTCCGGCCTGGCCCCGGCCGCGGCGCACAGCCGCAGCAGGTCGTCGAGGAGCAACGGGTCCTCGGTGACGATGAGCGGTACGCCCGCCGTGCTTCCTGAGCCCGGAGCCGGGACTCCGGAGGGGGATCCGGTCATGGATGCTGTCTCCTGCCTGCGCGAGGAGGCGTCGCCTCCGCGGGCCGTGTCGTGTCGGAAGGGGGCGACGCGGCGGGAAACGGCACACGGTGCAAGGGCAGCGGGCCGTGATCCGCACGCGTCGCAATCACCGTGCGGCAGCACCGGAAAAGAAGTGGATCTTGGTGGAAATCCGGGGACGACCCGGCGATTGTGGATATCGCGTTCACCCCTGCGAGCGAGCCGCGAAGACCTGCTCGCCACCGTCTCCGGGAGCCCTCGCGCCAATCTCCCTGCGCGCCCTTCCGATAACGCTGGGTAACCGGCCGCGGAGAACGAAAAAGCGGCCGGGCACCCTGCGAAAGGGAACCCGGCCGCTGGGCCCGGGAGGCCGAAACCCACCCGGACATGCGACGACCCCCGCCGGGGGGGAGAGCGGGGGTCGTCATCCACGGCCCGACTCGGGGGGGGAGGAGCCGGACCGGGTTAGCACGGTCGCGAACGATCCGTGACTTCCATGGTGTACCCGAGAGGCTTCTCAGGCAAACCCACGCGCCACACCTTACGCCGAATGGCTGCCCCCTATGCTCGCCCTTGTGGAAAACCACCCCTTGCCCCGCACCGCGGCCTTCTTCGACCTGGACAAGACAGTCATCGCGAAGTCGAGCACGCTCACCTTCGGCAGGTCCTTCTACCAGGGCGGACTGATCAACCGCCGTGCCGCCCTGCGCACGGCCTACACCCAGTTCGTCTTCCTCGCCGGCGGCGCCGACCACGAGCAGATGGAACGCATGCGGAGGTACCTCTCCGCCATGTGCCGCGGCTGGGACGTCCAGCAGGTCAGGGACATCATCGCCGAGACCCTGCACGACCTCATCGACCCGATCATCTACGACGAGGCCGCCTCCCTCATCGAGAAGCACCACCTGGCCGGCCGGGACGTCGTGATCGTCTCCACCTCCGGGTCGGTGATGGTCGAGCCGATCGGCGAGATGCTGGGTGCCGACCGGGTGGTCGCCACCCGGATGGTGGTCGGCGAGGACGGCCGCTTCACCGGCGAGGTCGAGTACTACGCGTACGGCCCGACGAAGGCCCAGGCCATCCGCGAGCTCGCCGAGTCCGAGGGCTACGACCTCGGCCGTTGCTACGCCTACAGCGACTCGGCGACGGACCTGCCCATGCTCGAGACGGTGGGGCATCCGCACGCCGTCAATCCGGACCGGACGCTGCGCCGCGAGGCGGTGGCCCGCGGCTGGCCGATCCTCGACTTCCACCGGCCGGTGCGCCTGAAGCAGAGGCTGCCCGCCTTCTCCGCCCCCTCCCGGCCCGTGCTGGTCGCGGCGGCCACCGTGGGCGCGGCGGCGGCAGCGGCGCTGGTCTGGTACGCCGCCAGCCGCCGGCGGTCGGCCCTGGCCTGAGTGCGCCGTCGACCCTTGACCGGAGGACGCCTCCTGACCTGCGGTCAGGGGGCTCCCGTGTCCCCGCCCTTCAGGTTCCGCGCGAGCCGGTTGAACGGGAAACCAAACAGATCCTGCCAAGGGTTCACATTTCCCATGGAACAGGAGTACAAAGGACTTAACGGCCCGCGAGACCAAGGACATCCGACGGGATGGCCTTCGCAACGCAACGGCCCCACGGACCGGAGCATGAACACCGGGCACCCACGCGACGTCGACCCGTCGATTACGGGCCAGCCGCACCAGGCCACGGGAGAAAGTTCCCGGCCTGATCGGCACTTCACGAGGACGCTTGGTAACCCGGCGACACATGCGAGCGGCGGCACGAGGATTCGTGCCGCCGCGACCCCGTTCCGGCTGTTCCGCCGTTCGTCTCCCCTGCCCCGCCCTTGGTCAGGCGGCTGCCCCGCCCCTCCGGTCAGGCGGCGCCGCGCTGCAGCGCCTCGCAGACCGCCGTCGACTCCCGGGCGCCCAGCTCGACGGCCTTGCCGCAGTGCCCGATCCAGGCCGCCATGCCCTCCGGGGTGCCGGAGACGTAACCGTCCAGCGCGGCCCGGTAGGCGGCCCGGCCGAGTTCGGCGTGCCCCACCTCGGCGGGGCAGATGGACTTGGGGTCCAGCCCGCTGCCGACCAGCACGATGCGCTCGGCCGCCCGCGCCACCAGCCCGTTGTGCGAACGGAACGGGCGCAGCGCGAGGATCTCGCCGTGCACCACCGCCGCCTTGACCAGGGCGGGCGCCGAGCCGCCGTCGATGATGAGCCGGGACAGCCCGTCGAGCCGTCCGGCGACCTCGTCGGCCTCGGGAAGCGGCAACTCGATCAACGGCTCTTCGACCGTCTCGCCCGCCAGCCGCGGGCGTCCGACGTCCTCGCCGCCCCCCGCGGCGGCCACCAGGTGGAGGCGGGCCAGCACCCGCAACGGGGACTGCCGCCAGATGGAGAGCAGCTGGCCCGCCTCGGCGGTGAGCCGCAGGGCGGCGCCCACCACGCGGGCCTCGTCGTCACCGCTGAAGTCGGTCCGCCGCCGGACCTCCTCCAGCGCCCAGTCCGCGCCGGCGAGCGCGGCGGACCCGCGCGCTCCGCGGAGCGCCGCTTCGCCGGTGATCTCGTTGCTGCGGCGGCGCATGATGCGGTGGCCGTAGACCCGGTCGACGAACTTGCGGACGGACTCGACGGAGTCGGCCACGCCGGGAAGGGAGCCCAGGGCCGCGAGCGGGTCGGCGGACGCGCCAGTCGTACTCATGAGTACGACATTACGCGCCTCCGCGCCGCCCCACATCGCCCGGTCCGGGGATCACCGGGGCGAACGACCCCGCCGAAGCGGCCCTGGCCCCGCCCCCGCGCCGACGTCCACGATGGAGTGGTCCTCGCCCACCTTCGATCACGCATCACGTTTGAGGCACTACGCTAGGTGAACATGAAAATTGCTTTCGTGGGCAAGGGCGGCAGCGGAAAGACGACCCTCTCGTCGCTGTTCGTCCGCCACCTCGCCGCGTCCGGTGCGCCGGTCATCGCCGTGGACGCCGACATCAACCAGCACCTGGGCGCGGCCCTCGGCCTGGACGAGGCGGAGGCCGCCGCCCTGCCCGCGATGGGTGCGCACCTCCCCCTCATCAAGGAGTACCTGCGCGGGGAGAACCCCCGCATCACCTCGGCCGAAACGATGATCAAGACCACGCCCCCCGGCGAGGGGTCCCGGTTGCTGCGGGTGCGGGAGGACAACCCGGTCTACGCGGCCTGCGCCCGTCCGGTCGAGCTCGACGCCGGCGCGGTCCGCCTGATGGTCACCGGTCCGTTCACCGAGGCCGATCTGGGCGTGGCCTGCTACCACTCGAAGACCGGCGCGGTGGAGATGTGCCTGAACCACTTGGTCGACGGGCGGGACGAGTACGTGGTGGTGGACATGACGGCCGGCTCGGACTCCTTCGCGTCCGGCATGTTCACCCGCTTCGACATGACCTTCCTGGTCGCCGAGCCGACCCGCAAGGGCGTCTCGGTCTACCGGCAGTACAAGGAGTACGCCCGGGACTTCGGGGTCGCCCTCAAGGTCGTCGGCAACAAGGTGCAGGGCCCGGACGATCTGGAGTTCCTGCGCGCGGAGGTGGGGGCCGACCTGCTGGTGACGGTCGGCCACTCGGACTGGGTGCGCGCGATGGAGAAGGGCCGGCCACCGCACTTCGACCGGCTGGAGACCGGGAACCGGGCCGCCCTGGAGACGCTGCGCGCAGCCGCCGACGCGCGGTACGAGGCACGGGACTGGGAGCGGTACACGCGCCAGATGGTGCACTTCCACCTGAGGAACGCGGAGTCCTGGGGAAACGCCCGGACCGGAACCGACCTGGCCCGGCAGGTCGACCCGGGCTTCGTGCTGGGCGAGCGGGTGGCCGAACCGGCCTGAACCACCGCACGCGCGGAGAAACTGCGCGGAACGCGGGAGCGGGTGCCGAGGCCACGGCCGCCGCAGGCGGCCGGACGCGCCCCCGGCCGGCCGACCCGCTTCCGGCCGCTTTTCCGTGACGGCCGCCCGGCCGTCACGGAGGCCAGGGCGGTACGGGTCAGCCGACGGCCCGACCCGCGACGCCCGCCGGGGATGCCAGGAAGCTCTGCCAGCCTTCCGGGGGCGCCTGGCCGACCCCGAGGGTCCGCAGCTTGTCGAGCGTCCGCGGGTCCTGGGCGTCCAGCCAGTCGGCCAGTTGGCGGAAGGAGACGCAGCGGACCTCGGGCTGGGTGCACACCTGCGTGACGACCTCCTCCACGGCCCGCATGTACACGCCGCCGTTCCAGGACTCGAAGTGGTTGCCGATGATCAACGGCGCCCGGTTGCCCTGGTAGGAACGGTGGAAGCCGGCCAGCAGGCCGTCCCGCATCTGATCGCCCCACTGCCCGTGCATGGCCGGGTCGCCCTGGGTGCTGGCCCCGGACTGGTTGACCATGAAGTTGTAGTCCATGGAGATGGTCTCGAAGGCGCGGCCGGGCACCGGAACCATGTGCATCGACAGGTCCCACAGACCGTCCTCGCGCTCCGGCCACACCTGCTCCCGGACCCCGCTGGTGTCGTAGCGGAAGCCCAGCTCACGGGCGGCCGCGCGGAAGTTCTCCCGCCCTTCCAGGCAGGGGGTACGCCCGCCGACCAGTTCCCTGTCGTAGTCGAACGGCAGTGGTGGCGCGTCCGCGAGACCGGTGTTGCTCCGCCAGGTCTTGACGAAGCTCTTGGCCTGCGCGATCTCGCTCTTCCACTGCTCGACCGACCAGTCGCCGACACCGCCGCTTCCGCAGAAGTGGCCGTTGAAGTGGGTGCCGATCTCATTGCCCTCCAGCCACGCCTGACGCAACTGCTCGACGGTCGCGGCCACCCCCTCGACATCGTTGAAACCGATGTCTGAACTGCCCGCGGCGCGGCCCGGCGGCTGATAGATGGAACGTTTCTCCTCCGGCACCATGTACACACCGCTGAGGAAGTAGGTCATGGTGGCGTTGTTCTTCCTGGCCACCTCGCGGAAGTGGGAGAACAGCCGCTGCCCGTCCTCGCCCGCGCCGTCCCAGGAGAAGACGACGAACTGCGGCGGACGCCGGCCGGGCGGAAGCCGTTCGGGCTTCGGCAGGTTGGGCTGCGCCCCCGTATAGGCGGTGGAACCGTCTCCGATGAGCCGTACCACCTGCGGGACCTTCTTCGGCGCGGACTTCTCGGCACCGGCCTGGGCGCCGGCCGCACCACCGGCCCCCTCCCCGCAGCCGGCGAGCGAGACGGCGCAGGCCACCGCCGCCACGACCACGGCGGCGCTTCTCCGTTTGGCGGTCATCTCCCGCCCCACCTTCTTCCTTCGCTCAGACCGAGCACCCACTGAGGCGCTCCCCGGTGGACCGCCGGGGAGCCCGGCGGGTCCGCCAAGGTCGCACGCCATCGCGAAGGAATTTGTATGACAAGCCGATGAAAAGACAGCTTCACTCATTTGAATGACCTATCAGGTCATTTGCCCGTTTTTTCCGTACAAAGCCTTTACTCAGCATTACTGTTCATTTACTGAGTGTTGGCGTACACCGCGTCAGCGCGGTGCCGTTCCCCGCGGTCGCGCCGATCGTTCGCGCGCCCGCGCCGTCCCGGAGGAGAAACGGGAAACATGTCTGCCTGTGTCCCCCATCGCGCCGAGGCCCATGAAGCCGGGCGCATCCATCGCCCCCACAGTCCGCCGCCCGGAAGGCCCCGCCGCTTCCGGGTCGCCCCCGCCGATCTGTCCGCCTCGGTGACGGTGTTCCTGATCTCGCTGCCCCTCTCCCTGGGCATCGCCCTGGCCACCGGGGCACCTCTCCAGGCCGGTCTGGTCGCCGCCGCCGTGGGCAGTCTGGTCGCCGGACGGCTGGGGGGCGCCCCGCTCACCGTCAGCGGTCCCACAGCCGGTCTGACCGTGGTCACGGCGGACCTGATCCAGCAGTACGGATGGCGCACCACCTGCGCCGTCACCATCCTCGCCGGCGTGACCCAGGTGGCACTCGGCTGGCTCCGGGTGGCCCGCACCGCCCTGGCCGTCAGTCCCGCCATCGTGCACGGCATGCTGGCCGGCATCGGCGTCACCATCGCCGTGGCCCAGCTCCACATCGTCCTCGGGGGCACCCCCCAGAGCTCGGTCCTCGACAACCTCCGCGCACTGCCCGCCCAGCTCGCGGACCTGCACCCGGGCGCCCTCGCGGTCAGCGCCCTCACCTTGGTGGTGCTCCTCGGCTGGTCCCGCGTCCCCGGCCGGGCCGGACGGATCCTGCGCTTCGTCCCCGCGGCACTCGCCGCCATGCTGATCGCCACCGCCGTCGCCCTGGCCATGGGACTGCGTCTGCCCCGGGTCGACCTGCCCTCCTGGTCCAACCACGCGCTGGCCGGTCTCCCCGAGGGTCCCGCGCTGCCGCTGGTCGCGGCGGTGCTCACCATCACCCTGGTGGGCGGAGTGGAAACCCTTCTCTCCGCGGTGGCCGTGGACAAGATCGCCGCCACCCGTGGCGGCGCGCCGGTGCCCCGCGCCGACCTCGACCGGGAACTGCGCGGCCAGGGCTTCGCCAACATGGCCTCCGGAGCGCTCGGCGGACTGCCCGTCACCGGTGTGGCGGTGCGCAGCTCGGCCAACGCCCGCTGCGGCGCCGTCAGCAGCAACTCGGCGATGCTGCACAGCGTGTGGATCGCCGCTGCCGCGCTGCTGCTGGTGCCCGCGCTGGAGCTGATCCCGCTCGCCGCGCTCGCGTCGCTGGTGATGGCGATCGGTATCCAGATGGTCTCGATCCACCACATCCGCACGGTCAACCGGCACCGAGAGGCGCTGGTGTACGCCGTCACGGCCGTCGCGGTCACCTTCCTCGGCGTTCTGGAGGGCGTGGGAGTCGGCATTGCCGCCGCGGTCGCGGTCGCGCTCCATCGGCTCACCCACACCCGGATCACCCACGAGGTGAGCGGCGGCGTCCACCACGTCCACGTCCGCGGTCAGCTCACCTTCCTCGCCGTGCCCCGGCTCAGCCGGGTGCTCCACCTGATTCCGGAAGACGCCGACGCCGTCGTGGCGCTGCACGGCTCCTTCGTCGACCACGCCGCGTACGAGTCCCTGCAGGACTGGCGCAGCAGCCACGAGGCGCACGGCGGTTCCGTCCGCCTCACCGGACTCCGCACGGGCCTGGCCGCGGCCGGCACGCCCACCACGGCCGACGCGGGCGGGGACGGCTCCGGCTCCTCCTCGGACACGGGCACCGGGTCCGCCGCCACTGCCGTCCCGGACACCACCCCTGACGACGGCACCGTTCCGGCCGGCGGCATCTCCACTCCGGCCGATGACACTTCCGCTCCGGTGGACGGCCGTTCCGCTCCGTCCGGCAGCAGTGCCCCCGACACGGGCGCCGACGTGACGGGAACCACCGCCACGCCCGCCGAGGTTCCGAGCACCCCCACCACCCACCCGGCTCACGCGACCCGCAAGGCCGGTGACACCACTCAGACCGACGGCACCACTCAGACCGACGGCACCACTCGCGCCAGTGAAGCCCGCGGGGCCGGTGAGGCCCCTACCGCCCGCGAGGCCCACCGGACCCAGGCACCCACGGCACCGGACGACGGTCCGGAGCCGCCGCCCAGCGACCATCACCTGGTGCGCGGCATCAGCGCCTTCCAGCGGGACACCGCGCCGCTGGTCCGCCGCGAGCTGGCCCGGCTCGCCCGGGAGGGACAGCGTCCCGCGCAGCTCTTCCTCACCTGCGCCGATTCCAGGCTGGTGACCTCGATGATCACCAGCAGCCGCCCGGGTGACCTCTTCGTCGTCCGCAACGTGGGCAACCTGGTGCCGCCACCCGGTGAGGAGTCCGGCGACGACTCGGTGGCCGCCGCCATCGAGTACGCGGTGGACGTCCTGCGGGTCCGTTCCATCACGGTCTGCGGCCACTCCGGTTGCGGTGCCATGCAGGCGCTGATCGACTCGGAGCCCGACAGCGACGGGACGCCGCTCCAGCGCTGGCTCCGGCACGGTCTGCCGAGCCTGCGCCGCATGGCCTCCGGCTCCCACCCGCCGGCCCGGCTGGCCGTGCGGGAGCCCGCCGACGCGGTGGAACTCCTCTGCCTCACCAACGTCGCCCAGCAACTCGCGCACCTGAAGGCCCACGCGTCGGTCGCCCAAGCCGTCCAGCAGGGCCGGCTGGAGCTGAACGGCATGTACTTCCACGTCGGCGAGGCGCAGGCCTACCTCCTCACCGACGCCCGGAACGGACCCGTCTTCGACCGCGTCCGGGAGACGGAGGCCGAACGGACCGGTGCGGACCTGACCGGTGCGGACCTGACCGGCGGCGGCTGACCGGCGCGGGCCCGGCCCACAAGCCGTCCCACGCCGCGTTCCACAGCGCCGTGCCGGGTGCGCGGTCCCTCCCGGAGGACCGCGTACCCGGCCCCGCCCCTGACCGGCCCGCCCTCCTGACCGGCCCGCCCCTTGGCCAGCTCCGCCACACCGGTCGGCGCCGCCCCCCGGACGACCTCAGACCTCACGGACCACCACCGGCAAGACACCGCGGAGAGGCTCCCGTGCCACGCCGCGCCCCATGGGTAGACGCTCCCGACGAGGGGTAGTGCGTAACGCACGACGCGGGTTGACCCGCGTCTCCGGGCCACCGGTGGACGGGTGCCGCGCACCCTTCGGGCGGCGAACAGCACTGAACTCCTCCGCGTGGCCGTACGTGACAACGGATGACCGATCCGCGCAAGCCATCCGCGAATCCCGAGGTCGCAGCCACAGAAGAAACCCGAACAGGTCTACACCAATTTGCGGTCGACCCTTGTCAGCCCTCCCCCTGGTCTGATGAGCTGTGGCTCGGGACACAGCGGACACCCTTCGAAAGGGAGATGTCGTGAGCAACGAAAGCCTGGCCAACCTGCTCAAAGAAGAGCGCAGGTTCGCACCCCCCGCCGAGCTGGCCGCCGCGGCCAACGTCACGGCGGAGGCGTATGAGCAGGCCAAGGCTGACAGGCTCGGCTTCTGGGCCGAGCAGGCCCGCCGCCTGACCTGGAACACCGAGCCGAACGAGACGCTCGACTGGTCGAACCCGCCGTTCGCCAAGTGGTTCCAGGACGGCACGCTCAACGTCGCCTACAACTGCGTGGACCGTCACGTGGAGGCCGGCAACGGCGACCGGGTGGCCATCCACTTCGAGGGCGAGCCCGGCGACAGCCGCGCCATCACGTACGCCGAACTCAAGGACGAGGTGTCCCGCGCCGCCAACGCGCTGCTGGAGCTGGGTGTCCGCCAGGGCGACCGGGTGGCCGTCTACATGCCCATGATCCCGGAGACGGCCGTCGCGATGCTGGCCTGTGCCCGCATCGGCGCCGCGCACTCCGTGGTCTTCGGAGGCTTCTCCGCCGACGCGCTGGCCACCCGCATCAAGGACGCCGACGCCAAGGTGGTCATCACCGCCGACGGCGGCTGGCGCCGCGGCAAGCCGTCCGCCCTCAAGCCCGCCGTGGACGAGGCGCTCACCAAGGTCGACGGTGTGGAGCACGTCCTCGTGGTCCGCCGTACGGCCCAGGACGTCGACTGGACCGACGGCCGGGACATCTGGTGGCACGAGATCACCGAACGCCAGTCGGCCGAGCACACTCCCGAGGCGTTCGAGGCCGAGCAGCCCCTGTTCATCCTGTACACCTCGGGCACCACGGGCAAGCCGAAGGGCATCCTGCACACCTCCGGCGGCTACCTCACCCAGGTCGCCTACACGCACCACGCCGTCTTCGACCTCAAGCCGGAGACCGACGTCTACTGGTGCACCGCCGACGTCGGCTGGGTCACCGGCCACTCCTACATCGTCTACGGCCCGCTGGCCAACGGTGCGACCCAGGTCATGTACGAAGGCACTCCGGACACCCCGCACCAGGGGCGCTTCTGGGAGATCGTCCAGAAGTACGGCGTGACCATCCTCTACACGGCGCCCACCGTGATCCGGATGTTCATGAAGTGGGGCGACGACATCCCGGCCAAGTTCGACCTGAGCTCGCTGCGGGTGCTGGGATCGGTCGGCGAGCCGATCAACCCCGAGGCGTGGATCTGGTACCGCGACCGCATCGGCGCGGGTGCCAAGCCGGTCGTGGACACCTGGTGGCAGACCGAGACCGGCGCGATCATGATCTCGCCGCTCCCCGGTGTCACGGAGACCAAGCCGGGCTCCGCTCAGGTGCCGCTGCCGGGCATCGCCGCCACCGTGGTGGACGACGAGGGCAACGAGGTGCCGAGCGGCGGCGGTGGCTACCTCGTCCTCACCGAACCGTGGCCGTCGATGCTGCGCACCATCTGGGGCGACGACGAGCGGTTCGTCGACACCTACTGGTCCCGCTTCCAGGGCAAGTACTTCGCGGGCGACGGCGCCAAGAAGGACGACGACGGCGACATCTGGCTGCTCGGCCGGGTGGACGACGTGATGCTGGTCTCCGGCCACAACATCTCCACCACCGAGGTGGAGTCGGCGCTGGTCTCGCACCCGAAGGTCGCCGAGGCGGCCGTGGTCGGCGCGGCGGACGAGACGACCGGTCAGGCCATCGTCGCCTTCGTCATCCTGCGCGGCAGCGCTTCCGAGGACGAGGGACTGGTCGACGAGCTGCGCAACCACGTGGGCGCCACGCTCGGCCCGATCGCCAAGCCCAAGCGGGTGCTGCCGGTCGCCGAGCTGCCCAAGACGCGTTCCGGCAAGATCATGCGGCGCCTGCTGCGGGACGTGGCGGAGAACCGGGACCTGGGTGACGTCACCACGCTCACCGACGCCGGAGTCATGGACCTCATCCAGGCCAAGCTGCCCTCGGCGCGGAGCGAGTCCGAGTGAGCGACACGCCCGACGGCGAACCGATCGACTGACAGCCGATCGGGCGATTGGTTGATCGGTCGATCGGGTTGATCGGGTTGATCGGTCGATCGACCGATCAACTTCGAGCGGGTCGGACTCCCCCTGGGACCGGAATCGGAACCGAGCAGGAACGGAACCGGGTTCGCAGGGGCGTTCGGCCCGCTCTGCCTTTCCCCGAACACTTTGGGTAGGCTGATCACCGCGTCCCCCACTTCCACGCTCCCCGCGTGGTGACCGGGAGACCTCAGGTGCGCCGGGAAGTCTGGTCGGCATGCGTACACGTATGCCCCGACCCCCCTGGAGGGCGCCGTCATGGCGAAGCCCGCGCACGACCCCAAGCCGACGACCCCCGCTGCCGGAGGCTCCGCTCCCCCCCAGGCATTCCGCCGGGTCTCCCTGCGGGAGCGCGGCTTCCTCGCGGACGCCCTGCGCACCGAGACGGTCGGCGGCGTCCTCCTCCTGATCGCCGCGATCGCCGCATTGCTCTGGGCCAACCTTCCGGGCCTGCGGGGAAGCTATGAGTCCTTCAGCGGCATCCACCTCGGTCCCTCGGCCCTCGGCCTCGACCTGTCGATCGAGCACTGGGCGTCGGAAGGCCTGCTGGCGATCTTCTTCTTCGTGGCCGGCATCGAGCTCAAGCGCGAGCTGGTGGCGGGCGACCTGAAGGACCCCAAGGCGGCGGCCCTGCCGGTGATCGCCGCCGTGTGCGGCATGGTCGCGCCGGCGTTGGTCTACCTCGCGGTCAGCGGCGCCGGCGGTGGCTCCCTGGCGGGCTGGGCGGTCCCGACCGCCACCGACATCGCCTTCGCGCTGGCCGTCCTCGCGGTGATCGGTACCTCGCTGCCCTCTGCCCTGCGGGCCTTCCTGCTGACCCTCGCGGTGGTCGACGACCTCCTGGCCATCGTCATCATCGCGATCTTCTTCACCCACCACCTGAACTTCGCCGCGCTCGGCGGCGCCGTGGCGGGCCTGGCCGTCTTCTGGCTGCTCCTGCGCAAGGGCGTGCGCGGCTGGTGGGTCTACGTCCCGCTGGGCCTGGTGATCTGGGCGCTGATGTACAACAGCGGCGTCCACGCGACCATCGCCGGCGTCGCGATGGGCCTGATGCTGCGCTGCAGCCGCCGTGAGGGTGAGGACGAGTCGCCCGGCGAGCGCATCGAGCACCAGGTCCGGCCGCTCTCGGCGGGTCTTGCCGTGCCGCTGTTCGCGCTGTTCGCGGCGGGTGTGCCGGTCGCGGGCGGGGACCTGGCCGCGGTGTTCACCCAGCCGGAGACGCTGGGCGTGACGCTGGGCCTGGTGGTGGGCAAGACGCTCGGCATCTTCGGCGGTACCTGGCTGACGGCCCGTTTCACCCGCGCCTCGCTCAGCGACGACCTCGCCTGGGCCGACGTCTTCGCGCTGGCGACACTGGCGGGCATCGGCTTCACGGTGTCCCTGCTGATCGGCGAGCTGGCCTTCGAGGACGACGCCGCGCTCAGTGAGCACGTGAAGGCCGCCGTGCTGGTCGGTTCGCTGCTCGCCACACTGCTGGCGGCGGTGCTGCTGAGGCTCCGCAACGCCAAGTACCGGCGGATGACCGAGGCGGAGGAGCGGGACGAGGACCACGACGGGATCCCGGACGTCTACACCCAGGACGACCCGGAGTACCACCTGCGGATGGCGGAGATCCTGGAGCGCAAGGCTGCCCGGCACCGGCGCCTGGCCGAGTCCATGTCCGCCGACCGGCGCGAGTAGGACCGTCCTGGGCGACCCCCGCGGACACCGCGGATGCCACGGACACCGCCGCCCAGGGTCCCGGGACACCGCCGTCAAGGGTCCCGGGACACCTCCCTGGGTCCGCCACCCGCATCCCGTCCGCGGCACCTCTCCGCGTCCGTCCCCGCACATCTCCTGGGCCCGTTCCGCACCCCGCCCACGCGGCCCCTCCCCGGGATCGCCTCCGCCCGCACCCGCCGGGGCCCCTTGGGGGCGCGCTCCCCGGCGTCCGCCCTCCCAGGCGCCTTCCGTGCTCGCGATGCCGTCGCCCGCCCCGGCGCCGCCGCCACTCGCGCCGGCGTCCTCTCGGGTGCCGGTCCGGAGTTCCGGTCCCGGACGCTCGCGCCGGACGGCCGGTGACTCTCCTTCAGGTCTTCTCCCCGCCCCCACGTACGCGCGGAGCGATCGGGGGTACCTCTACTACCGGCCGGTGCGCGCAAGGTTCGTGCGGGTCCGGCATGATCTGACTGGACGGTACAGAACTCGGCAGGAAAGGGAGTCCGCGATGAGCGCACCCGACGGCAACCCGGTCGGCTCCGAACGCAGCATGGGTCAGCTGTTCGCCACGGCGTCGACCGAGATGTCCGCTCTGGTCCAGGACCAGATCGCGTACGCGAGGGCGCTGCTCAAGCAGGACGTCAAACGAGGGGCGACGGGGTCCGCCCTGTTCACGGTGGCGCTCGCCCTGCTGGTGTTCTCGCTCCCGATGCTCAGCTTCGCGTTGGCCTACGGCTTCCACGCCTGGACCGGGTGGAACCTGGCGTGGTGCTTCCTCCTGTCCTTCGCCGTGTCGGTGATCGTCGCGCTGCTGCTGGCGGCGATCGGCATGGTCTTCTTCAAGAAGGCGAAGCAGAGCCAGGCCCCGCAGCAGGTGAGCGCCGAGGTGAAGCGGACCGCGGAGGTGCTGCAGAACGCCAAGCCGCACCCGCGTCCCGCCGTGGTGCCCGTCGACCCCTACGCCAAGCAGCTCGACTCTGTGGCACGCTCGTCGTCATGACCGACCCAGCCACTTCCCCGGCGCAGCCCGCATCGGCGGTACGGATCGACGAACTGCCCGACGGCAGGAAGGTGATCCACCGCGACGTCGCCGCCAACGGCGCCCGCTTCCACATCGCCGAGCTGGGCGACGGTCCGCTGGTCCTGCTGCTGCACGGCTTCCCCCAATTCTGGTGGACCTGGCGCCACCAGATGGGTCCCCTCGCCGATGCGGGCTTCCGGGCCGTGGCGATGGACCTGCGGGGCGTCGGCGGCAGCGACCGCACGCCCCGCGGCTACGACCCGGCCAACCTGGCGCTGGACATCACCGGCGTCATCCGTTCGCTGGGCGAGCCGGACGCCGCCCTGGTCGGTCACGACCTGGGCGGCTACCTCGCGTGGACGGCGGCGGCGATGCGGCCGAAGCTGGTGCGCCGGCTGGCGGTCGCCTCCATGTCCCACCCGCGCCGGTGGCGGTCGTCGATGCTCTCCGACTTCCGGCAGACCTCCGCCGGGTCGCACATCTGGGGGTTCCAGCGGCCCTGGATCCCGGAGCGGCAGCTCACCGCCGACGGCGGGGAGCTGGTCGGCCGCCTGATCCGGGAGTGGTCGGGGCCGGGCGGAGGACCGGACGACGAGGCGGTCGAGGTGTACCGGCGGGCGATGTGCGTCCCGTCCACGGCCCACTGCTCCGTCGAGCCGTACCGGTGGATGGTGCGGTCGCTGCTGCGCCCCGACGGCCTGCAGTTCAACCGGCGGATGAAGCGCCCGGTGCGGGTGCCGACGCTGCACCTGCACGGCTCCTTGGACCCGGTGATGCGGACCCGCACCGCGGCGGGGTCCGGGGAGTACGTGGAGGCGCCCTACCGGTGGCGGCTCTTCGACGGTCTGGGTCACTTCCCGCACGAGGAGGACCCCGCGGCGTTCTCCGCGGAGCTGGTGAACTGGCTGAAGGATCCCGAGCCGGACCGCTGAGGGCTCACGGGCGCACTCCGGCGCGCTCGCACGATGCGCGCGCCCCCTTGTCGGCGGGGTGTCCGAGCTGGTGGGTCACCGATATCCGGACCGGGATGTCTTTCCTACGAACATCCCATGCCTGCCGCATAGGCCAAATAAGGACCTCCGGCACGGTTATGGACCTTGGGCCAGGGGCACACGTCGGGGTATGGGCTGGACGTACGACTTCAGTGACGCAGCACGTGACCGCCGTTCGGCCGGGGGGCCGGGCGGCCGCCGCCGTGGCGCTCCGCAGCCACCGGCGACCGAGCTCGGTGTGGGCATCGGCGGCATACTGCGCCGTCGGGCCCGCTGGGTCTCCGTGCGCCTGCGTCAACAGCGCCCCTGACCCTCTTGCCGGCGCCGCCCG
>NZ_LWCC02000005.1:2530900-2586776 GCF_001642695.1 Streptomyces chilikensis | reverse complement strand
GGCGCCGTCGTCACAGCGCCGTCGTCACAGCGCGCACTGGTCGGTGTCGACCTGCTGGGTGGCGGCGCGGCCCCGGTCGATGTCCGAGCGGATCTCGTCGACGGTGAGCGCGTAGCCGGTGTCCGGGTCGTCGAGCGACTTGGCGAAGATGACCCCGACGACCTCGCCCCGCGTGGTGAGGAGCGGTCCGCCCGAGTTGCCCTGGCGGACCGTCGTGTAGAGGGAGTAGACGTCGCGCTGGACGGTGGAGCGGCGGTAGATGTCGGGCCCGTTGGCCGGGATCTGTCCGCGCACCCGGGCGGCGCGCACGTCGTAGCCGCCGTTCTCGGGGAAGCCGGCGACGATGGCGCCGTCCCCGCTCTCCGCCCGCGCGGAGGCGAACCGCAGCGGGTCGGCCGGCAGGCCGGGGACGTCGAGGACCGCGATGTCGCGCTGCCAGTCGTAGAGCACCACGGTGGCGTCGTAGCGGCGGCCCTCGCCGCCGATCTGCACGGTGGGCTCGTCCACCCCTCCGACCACGTGCGCGTTGGTCATCACGCGTTGCCCGGCGAAGACGAAGCCGGTGCCTTCCAGCACCTTGCTGCAGCTAGTCGCGGTGCCCATGACCTTCACGATGGACCGCTTGGCCCGCACCGCCACGTCGCTGTTCACGAGCGCCGGGTCCGGCGGGTCGACCTCGCGGATCGGTTCGTTGGCGAAGGGGCTGAAGACCTGCGGGAAGCCGTTCTGGGCGAGCACCGAGGAGAAGTCGGCGAACCATGTGTCGGCCTGCTCCGGCAGGGTCCGGGAGACGCCGTGGAGCACCGTGGAGGAGCGGACCTGCTTGCCGACCGTCGGCAGCGTCGTACCGGCCAGTGCCGAGCCGATCAGCCAGGCCACCAGCAGCATCGCCACCACGTTGACCAGCGCGCCGCCCGTCGCGTCGAGCGCGCGGGCGGGCGACCAGGTGATGCGGCGGCGCAGCTTGCCGCCCCAGTGGGTGGTCAGCGCCTGCCCGACGGAGGCGCAGACGATCACCACGATCACCGCGACCACCGCCGCTACCGTGCTGACCTCGGACTTCTCGGTGAGGGCGTCCCAGAGGACCGGCAGCAGGTAGACGGCGATCAGGCCGCCGCCCAGGAAGCCGACCACCGACAGGATGCCCACCACGAAGCCCTGGCGGTATCCGACCACCGCGAACCAGGCGGCGGCGATCAGCAAAAGAATGTCCAGCACGTTCACCGCTTCACGCCTCGCCTCGTCCTCTCCCGGCCGCGCCACGCTCGCCAGGGCACCACGTCATCCATTTCCCGTCGGAGCCATGGTCATGACCTCCGGTCGAGGGTCACCTCGCGGTCGCGGTCCCAGGGCAGCTCCCAGCCCGCGAAGTGCAGCAGGCGGTCGATGATCCCGGCGGTGAACCCCCAGACGAGGGCGGACCGCACCAGGAAGGCCGGGCCGCGGTAGCCGCTCGGGTGCACCGCGACGGCACGGTTGCCGGCGTCGGTGAGCTCGGCGACGGGGACGTTGAACACCCGGGCCGTCTCCGCCGGATCGACCACGCGGACCGGGCTGGGCTCACGCCACCAGCCCAGGACGGGGGTCACCACGAAGCCGCTGACCGGGATGTAGAGCTTGGGCAGCGCGCCGAAGAGCTGGACGCCGGCCGGATCGAGGCCGGTCTCCTCCTCGGCCTCGCGCAGTGCGGCGCGGAGCGGGCCGTCGGTGTGGGGGTCGCCGTCCTCGGGGTCGAGGGAGCCGCCCGGGAAGGAGGGCTGGCCGGCGTGGGAGCGCAACGACCCGGAGCGCTCGGTCAGCAGGATCTCGGGGCCCTGCTCGCCCTCACCGAACAGGACCAGCACGGCGGACTGGCGGCCGCCGCCGTCCGCCGGGGGCAGGAAGCGGCTCAGCTGGCGCGGTTCGACCGTCTCCACGGCGTGGACCAGCGGGTCGAGCCAGGTGGGAAGGCCGTCGGCGGACAGACGGATCTCGCCGCCGGACACGGTCGTCCCGGCGCGGTCCGCATCGCTCGCCCGTGTCATCGCCGCCCTCCTTCCCCGGTCGACACCCCTCCGGTCGACGCCGGCCCGGTCGACGCCCCGTGGATCGACGCCCCGTGGGCCGACGCGGCGCGGTGCACCACCATGTGGCGCCCCTTCATGTGGTGCCCCGTCACGCGGGACGCCGTCACCTGGGACACCGTCGTACGGCACGACGCCGTGGGGAGCGACTCCGTGTGTCTCGCCGCCACATGGTTCGGCACCGCACGGTTCGCCGCCGCCTGATCCGACGCCGGGCGGTGCGGTGTCCCGCGGTGAGGCGTCCCGCATCCGGCCCATGGTTCTCCACGCCGGACCGCGCCGGCCGGTTCCCTCATTCCTTGCCCAGGGGCGGGGCGGGGATGCCCCCGTGGTCGAGATAGGACTGCGGAGGCTTGAGGCGCTGGCCCGGGAAGCCGCCCTTCTCGTACTTGAGGAGCTTCTTCGCCTTCTCCGGGTCCGTCTCGCCCTCCCCGTAGGCGGGACAGAGCTCGGCGACCGGGCAGGCGCCGCAGGCGGGCTTGCGGGCGTGGCAGATCCGGCGGCCGTGGAAGATCACATAGTGGGACAGCATGGTCCAGTCGCGCTTCGGGAAGAGCGTGCTGATCTCGGCCTCGATCTTCTCCGGCTCGGTGGCCCCGGTCCACTTCCAGCGCCTCACCAGGCGCATGAAGTGCGTGTCCGCGGTGATGCCGGGACGGCCGAACGCGTTCCCGAGCACGACGAAGGCGGTCTTGCGGCCCACACCGGGCAGTTTCACCAGGTCCTCGAGCCGACCGGGGACCTCGCCGCCGAACTCCTCCACCAATGCCTTGGACAGGCCCATCACCGAGCGGGTCTTGGCGCGGAAGAATCCGGTGGGACGGAGGATCTCCTCGACCGCCTCCGGGTCGGCCGCCGCCAGGTCCTCCGGGGTGGGGTACTTGGCGAAGAGGGCGGGGGTGGTCTGGTTGACCCTCAGGTCGGTCGTCTGGGCGGAGAGCACGGTTGCGACCAGCAGCTGGAACGGGTTCTCGAAGTCCAGCTCCGGATGCGCGTAGGGGTACACCTCGGCGAGCTCCCGGTACATCTTCCGGGCCCGCCTCACCAGCGCCACCCGGGACTCCGGTTTCCCCGCGGCAAGATGCGCGGCGGCGCCCTTCCCGGCGGGGGCGCTCGTCCGCCTGCGCGGCGCCTCCGGTGCGGCCCGGTCCGGCCGGCGAGCCTCGTCGTCCGCCACGTTCGTCGCTCCATTCGTGCTCTGTTCGCCGACGGCGGAATCACCCTGCCCGATCACCCGGTCGGCCCCCGCGGCCCGTGTAGTCGTCGGCGTTTCGGACACCCGGCCAGCCTAAGGCCCCGCACCGACATCCGCCTCGTACCCAGGGGATCGCGGCCCAATTGGGCCCCTGGCGCGATGTCTGGCACACCTGTGCGGCATCCTTGTGACAGATCACACTGTTTGGACCGTCCGGCAAACTGGGGAACTGGGACCCCTGGACTACCGGTGGTGCGGACGGTAACCCGGGGGGACCGGATTCCCTGAGCAGGTCGAATAGGAGAGATCTCGTGGACGACGTTCTGCGGCGCGCCCCGCTCTTCGCGGCGCTCGATGACGAGCAGGCCGCGGAGCTCCGCGCTTCGATGAGTGAGGTGACCCTCGCACGCGGCGACGCGCTGTTCCACGAGGGCGACCCCGGCGACCGCCTCTACGTGGTCACCGAGGGCAAGGTGAAGCTCCACCGGACGTCCCCGGACGGCCGCGAGAACATGCTGGCGGTCCTCGGCCCCGGTGAGCTGATCGGTGAACTGTCGCTCTTCGACCCGGGCCCGCGCACGGCGACCGCCACCGCGCTGACCGAGGTGAAGCTGCTGGGCCTCGGTCACAGCGACCTCCAGCCCTGGCTGAACGCCCGCCCCGAGGTGGCCGCCGCGCTGCTGCGCGCCGTCGCCCGGCGTCTGCGCAAGACCAACGACCAGATGTCCGACCTGGTCTTCTCCGACGTTCCGGGCCGCGTCGCCCGGGCGCTGCTGGACCTGTCGCGTCGTTTCGGCGTGCAGTCCGAGGAAGGCATCCACGTCGTCCACGACCTGACGCAGGAGGAGCTGGCCCAGCTGGTGGGCGCCTCCCGCGAGACGGTCAACAAGGCGCTGGCCGACTTCGCCGGCCGCGGCTGGCTGCGCCTGGAGGCGCGTGCGGTGATCCTGCTGGACGTCGAGCGCCTGGCGAAGCGGAGCCGCTGACCCGTCAGCCGGACGGGAGCGCGGGCCGGTCGGTCAGACCAGCCCGTGCTCCCGCAGGTACTCCAGCTGGGCGCGCACCGACAGCTCGGCCGCCGGCCACAGGCTGCGGTCCACGTCCGCGTACACGTGCGCCACGACCTCCCCGGAGGTCCGGCAGCCGCTCTCCACGGCGGTCTCCACCTGCGCCAGCCGGCTGGCCCGGTGCGCCAGGTAGTACTCGACCGCCCCCTGCGCGTCGTCGAGGACCGGCCCGTGTCCGGGAAGCACGGTGTGCACGCCGTCGTCAACCGTCAGGGACCGCAGGCGCCGCAGCGAGTCCAGGTAGTCGCCGAGCCGCCCGTCCGGATGGGCGACCATCGTGGTGCCGCGGCCCAGGACGGTGTCGCCGGTGAGCACCGCGCGGTCGGCCGGCAGGTGGAACGAGAGCGAGTCCGAGGTGTGGCCCGGGGTGGGCACCACCCGCATCTCCAGCCCTTCCAGTTCCACCACGTCGCCCCCGGCCAGGCCCTCGTCGCCGAGGCGCAGCGAGGGGTCGAGGGCGCGGACCTTGGTTCCGGTCAGTTCGGAGAAACGTTTCGCCCCCTCGGCGTGGTCGGCGTGGCCGTGCGTGAGCAGGGTCAGCCCGACGCGGCGGCCGGAGCGCTCCACGGTGGCGATCACGTTCGCCAGGTGGTCCTCGTCCAGCGGCCCGGGGTCGACCACGACCGCCAGGCGGGAGTCCGGCTCGGCGACGATCCAGGTGTTGGTGCCGTCCAGGGTCATCGGGGACGGGTTGGGCGCCAGCACGTTGACGGCGCGGGCGGTGGCGGGTCCCGAGCGGACGCCGCCGCGGGGCCGGCCCGGCAGGGCTGCTGCGTTCGTCATGCGGTCGGCCCCTCCGTCGCGTCGGCGGTCACCCGCTTGGTGAACTCGTCGTGTCCCGGCCAGGCCAGTTCCACCTCGCCGCCCACCAGCCGTGCCCGGGCCAGCACCGGTGCCATGTCCCGTTCCGGCGCGGCGGCCAGCGCCTCGGCGGCGGTCGTGTACGGCTCCAGGGTGCGGAGCGTGGAGATGGTGGGCGGCATCATCAGCAGCTCGCCCCGGTCGTACCCGGCCGCGGCGTCCGCGGGACGCGTCCAGACGGTGCGGTCGGCCTCGGTGGAGACGTCGCGGGCGCGCTGGCGCTCGGGGAGCACGGCGACGAAGAAGAAGGTGTCGTAGCGCCTGGTCTCGAACTCCGGGGTGATCCAGCGGGCCCAGGCGCCGAGCAGGTCGGAGCGGAGGACGAGGCCGCGGCGGTCGAGGAACTCGGCGAAGGAGAACTCGTGGGCGGCGAGGGCGGCCCGGTCCTTCTCCCACTCCTCGCCGGTGGTGTCACCGACCACGGTGTCCGCGGTCGGACCGGCCAGCAGGACCCCGGCCTCCTCGAAGGTCTCCCGCACGGCGGCGCAGACGACGGCCTGGGCGGCCGGCTCGTCGACGCCGAGGCGGGCGGCCCAGTCGGCGAGGGAGGGGCCGGCCCAGCGGACCAGGAGGTCGTCGTCGCGCGGGTCGACGCCGCCGCCGGGGTAGGCGTACGCACCGCCCGCGAAGGCCATGGAGGCGCGGCGGCGGAGCATGTGCACCACGGGGCCCTGTCCGGTGTCGCGCAGAAGCATCACGGTGGCCGCGCGGCGGGGGGTCACCGGTGTGAGGGTGCCGGCCGCGAGGGCGCGTATGCGTTCGGGCCACTCCGGGGGATACCACTGACCATTCGCCATGCGGGGAGGCTATCCGGAGCGGAACGAATCTTCGAGGGCTGGCCTCCCCGCGCCGGCGCCCGGTCGGCGGACCCGCGGTCCGTCCGGGCCCGCGGTTCTCCCCGTGCTTCGCTCCCTGTGCTTCGCTCCCCGTGCCGGGGACGGACGGTCCGGCGACCCGGCGGTCACCGGGCCCGCGCCCTGCGGCCGCGCCGCCCCACCTTCCCGGAGCGGCGCGTGGCCAGCCGTCCCGGGGCGGCGCGACGCCTGTTCGTTCTCCTGCGGGCGGCTGGACCGCCCAGGGGGTGACGGGGGTGCCCAGCGCATCCGGGACACCCCGTCACCCGCGACCCGCGGGGCGCATCGCCCACGGACGGACCGACGGATCCGCTCGCCCTGCCGGGTGCGGCACAACGCGCCGGGAGCAGGGCGGGGCGGGACGGTCAGGAGGGGATCAGTCGGTGAGTTCCGCCTGGATCTCGACCTCGACCGGGGCGTCGAGGGGCAGGACGGCCACGCCGACCGCGCTGCGGGCGTGGACGCCCTTGTCGCCGAAGACCTCGCCGAGCAGCTCGCTGGCGCCGTTGACGACGGCGGGCTGGCCCGTGAAGTCGGGGGCGGAGGCCACGAAGCCGACGACCTTCACCACCCGGGCGACGCGATCGAGGTCGCCGGCCACGGACTTCACCGCGGCCAGCGCGTTCAGCGCGCAGAGGCGGGCCAGTTCCTTGGCCTCCTCCGGCGTGACCTCGGCGCCGACCTTGCCGGTGACCCGCAGCTTGCCCTCGACCATCGGGAGCTGGCCGCTGGTGTACACGTACGCACCCGAGCGGACCGCCGGCTGGTAGGAGGCGAGCGGCGCGGCCACCTCGGGCAGCGTCACGCCCAGCTCGGCGAGACGGGCCTCGACGCTGCTCACGCCTGCTTCTCCCGCTTCAGGTAGGCCACCAGCTGCTCCGGGTTGGGCCCGGGCACCACCTGGACGAGCTCCCAGCCGTCTTCGCCCCAGGTGTCGAGGATCTGCTTCGTCGCGTGCACGAGGAGCGGCACGGTCGCGTATTCCCACTTCTTCATGGGGCGACTCTAACCGCTGGCGCCGCCGCCTCCTGAGTTGTCCACAGGGCGCGGAGCGCGTCCGGTTGTCCACAGGCACCGGCGTGAAGGAACCGCGAATGGTTAGGCTCGACGACGTGAGCAGGCTCCAGGTAGTCAGCGGCAAGGGCGGGACCGGGAAGACCACGGTCGCCGCCGCTCTCGCGCTCGCCCTCGCGACCGGGGGGAAGCGCACCCTACTGGTGGAGGTGGAGGGCCGTCAGGGCATAGCCCAGCTCTTCGAGACGGAGGCGCTGCCCTACGAGGAGCGGAAGATCGCGGTGGCTCCCGACGGCGGGGAGGTGCACGCACTCGCCATCGACCCCGAACTCGCCCTGCTGGACTACCTCCAGATGTTCTACAAGCTGGGCGGCGCCGGCCGGGCGCTGAAGAAGCTCGGCGCCATCGACTTCGCCACCACCATCGCCCCCGGCCTGCGGGACGTCCTGCTGACCGGCAAGGCGTGCGAGGCCGTGCGCCGCAAGGACAAGGCGGGTCGTTTCGTCTACGACCACGTGGTGATGGACGCCCCGCCGACCGGCCGGGTGACCCGCTTCCTCAATGTGAACGACGAGGTGGCCGGGCTCGCCAGGATCGGTCCGATACACCATCAGGCGCAGGCGGTCATGGGCGTGCTCAAGTCGCCGCAGACACAGGTGCACCTGGTGACGCTGCTGGAGGAGATGCCGGTCCAGGAGACGGCGGACGGCATCGCCGAGCTCCGCGCGGCGGGCCTGCCGACCGGCCGGGTCGTCGTCAACATGGTCCGTCCGGCCCTCCTCGACGGCGACGCGCTGGAGCTGGCCGGTTCGGTGCCGCGCGAGTCGGTGGCGCGCTCGCTGGCCGCGGCGGGCCTGGGCGGCGCCCGGCGGGGCGGAGCGGCGGAGCGCCTGGCGGAGCCCCTGCTGCGGCAGGCCGAGGAGTACGCGGAGCGGTACGGCCTGGAGCGGCGCCAGCGCGAGGCGCTGGACCGCGTCGGGCAGCCGCTCGCCGAACTGCCCCTGCTGACCGACGGTGTCGACCTGGCCGGCCTCTACGGGCTGGCCGCACTGCTGCGGACCCAAGGGATGTCATGAGCCTGGACCCCGAGCGCGAACTCGACCTGGACCCGCTGCTGGACGACCCGGACACCCGCATCGTGGTCTGCTGCGGGTCCGGAGGCGTCGGCAAGACGACGACCGCCGCGGCCCTGGGGCTGCGGGCCGCGGAGCGGGGCCGCAAGGTGGTCGTCCTGACCATCGACCCGGCCCGCCGGCTCGCCCAGTCGATGGGCATCGGCCAACTGGACAACACACCGCGCCGGGTGCCGGGCGTCGACGGAGCCGCGGGCGGCGAGCTGCACGCCATGATGCTCGACATGAAGCGCACCTTCGACGAGATCGTCGAGGCGCACGCCGACCCGGAGCGGGCCGCGGCCATCCTGGCCAACCCCTTCTACCAGTCGCTCTCCGCGGGCTTCGCCGGCACGCAGGAGTACATGGCGATGGAGAAGCTGGGCCAGCTGCGGGCGCGGGACGAGTGGGATCTGATCGTGGTGGACACCCCGCCCTCCCGCTCGGCGCTGGACTTCCTGGACGCCCCGGAGCGGCTCGGCTCGTTCCTCGACGGAAAGCTGATCCGGCTGCTCACCGCGCCGGCCAAGCTGGGCGGCCGGGCGGGCATGAAGTTCCTGAATGTCGGCATGTCGGTGATGACCGGCACCCTCGGCAAGCTGCTGGGCGGCTCGCTGCTGAAGGACGTGCAGACGTTCGTGGCGGCCATGGACACCACCCTGGGCGGCTTCCGCAGCCGCGCCGAGGCCACCTACCGGCTGCTGCAGGCGCCCGGTACGGCCTTCCTGGTGGTGGCCGCGCCGGAGCGGGACGCGCTCCGTGAGGCGGCGTACTTCGTGGAGCGACTGGCCGCCGAGCGGATGCCGCTGGCCGGTCTGGTGCTCAACCGTGTCCACGACAGCGACGCCGCCCGCCTGTCCGCCGAACGGGCGATCGCCGCGGCGGAAACGCTGGTGGCGGAAAATTTCCCGCCCGACGGCATTGTTGATCACACGAGCGGGAAAGAAGCGGGTAACTCACCCGATACACAAGGCAGTTCAGCTTCCTCTGCTCCGGACGGGCAACCGGATCAAGGCTCCCCCGCCACTTCCCGGCCCACGGCGCAGACCCCGACGGACATCGACCGGCTCACCGCCGGTCTGCTGCGCCTGCACGCCGAACGCATGCGCCTGATAGCCCGTGAGCAGCGCACACGGGACCGCTTCACGGCGCTCCACCCGGAGGTGCCGGTGACGGAGGTGCCCGCACTGGCCGGTGACGTGCACGACCTGGCGGGACTGCGGGACATCGGTGAGCGGCTGGCCGCTCCCCGCCCCGCCGACGCGCACCACCCCGGACCGGCCGGCGTCACCGCACAGGCCGCCGACCTGCCGGAGCAAGCGGCTTCCGCACACGCGGCGTCCGACGGCTCGGACGCTTCCGGACAGGCGGACGCCGGAGAGCAGACGGCGACGGCCGAGCAGGCGGGAACGGCGAAGCGGCGGCCCGGGGTCACTGCCTGACCCCGGCTCCCGCCCTCCACGGCCGCTCCGGCGGCGACTCACCGCACCCACGCGGTCGGTTCACCGCACCTGGGCCGGTCACTCACCGCACCTCGGCCGGTCAGCCCACCGCCGCGTAGCTCTCGTACGCCTCGCCGGCCTCGTCGAGCGGCAGGATTCCCGCCTCCCGCTCGTACTCCATGCGCGCCGTCTCCAGCAGGCGACGCCAAGAGGTCACGGTCGGCCGGCGGCGCAGCAGCGCTCGGCGCTCCCGCTCCGTCATGCCTCCCCACACGCCGAATTCGACGCGGTTGTCGAGCGCATCGGCCAGGCACTCCGTCCGCACCGGGCATCCGGTGCACACCGCCTTGGCCCTGTTCTGCGCTGCTCCTTGAACGAACAGTTCATCCGGATCGGTAGTGCGGCAGGCCGCCTGCGCACTCCAGTCGGTTACCCAGCCCATACCGGCGCCGTCCTCTCCCGAATCGAGGCTCCCCCACGGCGGCAGCGGCATATTCACCGCCGCCAGTTGAGGACGTTACGGAAGGTGGACAGAGTGCAACACCCCCGTCGGGCCCAATCTTGAATGGTCCGAACGGACTATGGGTAAGCGGCAGATCACCCGGAGGAGTGGCCTGGCGACAAATAGGATCATCGAGGCAGATCAGGGCGGACCGTCCCCCGCGAAAGGGGTTCCGGCCTCACGGAGGGATGATTCGGGCATCCCCCGGGAAGGAGATCTCGCGGTTCCGGAACGATCCGGGGCCGCCGGGCGTCCCGATATACGGGTCTGCGGCTCACCCGCTGTCGTGACAGCCGGGAGCAGCTTAGGCCAAGGCATTTACCTCTGTCCGGCAAACGAGAACGTAGGCTGCCCTCATGCCAAACAAGCGCTCGGGTGGAGGCCTGTCGCCAGTCCAGCAGGCCGCGAAGTTCCTCGGAGTCAGCGTCCTCGCCGGAGGCGTGCTGGCCGGTATCGCCCTGCCCGCCTTCGGAACCCTGGGGCTCGCGGCGAAGGGGTCCGTCGAGAGCTTCGACGAGATCCCGGCGAACCTGAAGACGCCACCGCTCAGTCAGCGCACCACCATCCTCGACGCCGACGGCGGCAAGATCGCGACCGTCTACTCCCGGGACCGCACCGTGGTGCCGCTGAAGAAGATGTCGCCGCACCTGCAGAAGGCGATCGTCGCGATCGAGGACGCCCGCTTCTACGAGCACGGCGCGGTCGACCTGAAGGGCATCCTGCGCGCGCTCAACAGCAACGCGCGCAGCGGCGAGGTCACCCAGGGCGCGTCGACGCTGACCCAGCAGTACGTGAAGAACGTCTTCGTCGAGGAGGCGGGCGACGACCCGGACAAGGTGGCGCAGGCCACCCAGCAGACCCTGGGCCGCAAGATCCAGGAGCTGAAGTACGCGATCCAGGTGGAGGAGGAGCTCGGGAAGAAGAAGATCCTCGAGAACTACCTCAACATCACCTACTTCGGGCAGTCCGCCTACGGCGTCGAGGCGGCCTCGCAGCGCTACTTCTCGAAGTCCGCCGACGACCTGGAACTGCAGGAGGCCGCCCTGCTGGCCGGCCTGGTCCAGTCGCCGACCCGCTACGACCCGGTCAACAACCCCAAGACCGCCGAGCAGCGGCGCAACGTCGTCCTGGACCGGATGGCGCAGGTCGGGGACATCTCGAAGGGCGAGGCCGCGGCGGCCAAGGAGAAGCCGCTGGGGCTGGAGATCAGCGCCCCCAAGAACGGCTGCATCACCGCCGTGAAGGGCGCCGCCTTCTTCTGCGACTACGTGCGCAACGTCTTCCTCACCGACCCCGCGTTCGGCAAGGACCGCGAGACCCGCGCCAAGCTGTGGAACCAGGGCGGCCTGACGGTGCGCACCACCCTGGACCCGCAGGCGCAGGAGTCCGCGCAGGCCTCGCTGAAGGGCCACGTCAACAAGGACGACGAGGTGGCGGCCGCGGCCACCATGGTCGAGCCCGGCACCGGCAAGATACTGGCGATGGGCCAGTCGAGGCCGTACGGCTCGAACGCCAAGGACCACGAGACGGTCATCAACTACTCGGTCGACCAGAAGATGGGCAACAGCACCGGTTTCCAGACCGGTTCGACCTTCAAGCCCTTCCTGGCCGCGGCCGCGATAGAGGGCGGCCTGCCGCTGGGCAAGGTCTACCCGTCCCCGAACAAGATGCCGTACCCGAAGGTGCGGGGCTGCAAGGAGACCTACAACCAGGGCGAGATGACGCAGAACGAGACGCCGGAGGAGGTCGGGCCGTACTCGCTGCAGGAGGCGATGAAGCTCTCGATCAACACCTACTTCGTCCAGATGGTCGGCGACCTCGGCCTCTGCCCCACCCTGGAGATGGCCGAGAAGATGGGCATCCGCACGGGCGACGGCAAGAAGCTCCCCGACGGCAAGCCCTCCATCGTCCTCGGCACTCCGTCGATCTCCCCGCTGACCATGGCCTCCGCGTACGCCACCTTCGCCTCGCGGGGCATGTACTGCTCGCCGGTCGCGATCGAGTCGGTCACCCAGAAGATCGGTGAGAAGAAGAAGAGCCTCGAGGTGCCGAAGTCGACCTGCAGGCGCGCGATGTCGGAGCGGACCGCGGACGCGGTCAACACCCTGCTCTCCGGCGTCACCGACTCCGGCACCGGCGCCCGTGCCGGTCTCAGTGACCGCGACAACGCCGGCAAGACCGGTACCACGGACTTCCGCAAGAACGCCTGGTTCGTCGGCTACACCCCGAACCTGTCCACCGCCGTGTGGCTCGGCGACCCGATGCAGCAGGTGAAGATGGTGAACATCACCATCGGCGGCACGTACTTCGCCAAGGTCTCCGGCGGCGCGGGTCCCGGCCCGATCTGGCGGCAGGCGATGTCCGGCGCCCTGCAGGGCAAGGAGGCCCCGTCCTTCCACACGGTGGAGATACCGGCCGACAAGCCCAAGGACAAGGGCGATGGCGAGGGCCGCGGTGAGGGCAGGCCCGGCGAGGGCCTGATCGCCGGTCTGTTCACCGGCGGCGGCAACGGCGACGGCGGCGTCACCACCATCGGCACCGACGGCGGGACGACCGACGGCGGCCTCACCCTCGGCGGTCTGACCGGCGGCACCACCGGGGACCTGACCGGGGGCACCACGGGGAACCCCAACGGCGGTGGCGTCCTGGGCGGCTTCGTCCAAGGCAACGACAACGGCGGCGGCAACGGGCCCTGACGCCCCTCACGCACAGCGTTCGGCCCCCTTCCCGCATGGTGCGGGAAGGGGGCCGAACGGCGTCGTGGGGCGGTGAGGTCAGAGCAGGCGCCTCTTCACCGCGGCGGCCACCCGGCCGCCCTCGGCGCGCCCGGCCACCTTCGGGTTCACGATCTTCATGACCTGGCCCATGGCCTTCGGTCCCTCGGCACCGGCCGCCCGCGCCTCCTCGACCGCCTGGCCCACCAGTTCGTCCAGCTCGTCGTCGCTCAGCTGCTGGGGCAGGTACTCGGCGAGCACCTCGCCCTCGGCCTTCTCCCGCTCGGCGCTCTCCGCGCGACCGCCCTGGGCGAACGCCTCCGCGGCCTCGCGGCGCTTCTTCGCCTCACGGGTGATCACCTTGAGGACCTCGTCGTCGGAGAGCTCGCGCTTCTCCGTACCGGCGACCTCCTCCTTGGTGATCGCGGTGAGGGTGAGCCGGAGCGTCGAGGAGCGCAGCTCGTCGCGCCCCTTGATCGCCGCGTTGAGGTCTTCCTGCAGCTTCGACTTGAGCGTGGTCATGGCTTGATTGTCGCAGGTGTGTCGCAGCGGACGCCCCTTGATTTACGGTCCTCGGGGCACCCTGACACGATGGAAGGCATGCGCGCGCTCTACAAGGTCCCCCTCGGCGTCACGGCGGTCGCCGCCGCCGGTCTCGTCTACTCCGCCGGGTTCGAGGCCCGTTCGTTCCGGCTCCGCCGGGTGACCGTTCCCGTCCTGCCCCCCGGAATGCGTCCGCTGCGCGTCCTTCAGGTCTCCGACATCCACATGGTGAGCGGGCAGCGCAAGAAGCAGCGCTGGCTGCGTTCGCTGGCGGGGCTGCGGCCCGACTTCGTCATCAACACCGGCGACAACCTCTCCGACACCGAGGGCGTGCCGGAGGTGCTGGACGCGCTGGAGCCGCTGATGGAGTTCCCGGGCGCCTACGTGTTCGGCTCCAACGACTACTACGGCCCGCGGCTCCGCAACCCCGCCAAGTACCTGGTCGAGAAGGTCCAGGGCAAGCACGGACTCAACGGCAACGAGCCCGTCACCGGCGCGATCCACAACCCCTGGGAGGGGCTGCGGGACGCGTTCGACGAGGCGGGCTGGCTGAACCTCACCAACACCCGCGGCACGCTGAAGGTCGACGGCGTCTCGATCGAGCTGACCGGCCTGGACGACCCGCACATCAAGCGGGACCGGTACGAGGAGGTCGCGGGCGGCCCGTCAGGAGCCGGTGACTTCTCCATGGGTGTGGTGCACGCCCCGTACCTGCGGTCGCTCGACGCGTTCACCACCGACGGCTATCCGCTGGTCCTGGCCGGGCACACGCACGGCGGGCAGCTCTGCATCCCCTTCTACGGCGCCCTGGTCACCAACTGCGACCTGGACACCGACCGGGTGAAGGGCCTGTCCACCCACACGGCCGGCGGCAACACGTCCTACCTGCACGTGTCGGCGGGCTGCGGAGCCAACCGGTACACCCCGTTCCGCTTCGCCTGCCCGCCGGAGGCGACGCTGCTGACGCTGGTCAGCAGCGACTGGGCGCTCTGACGGCGGCGCGGCGGCCCGGCGCCGCTCACCCGCCTCCCGGGGCCGCCCCGGGAGGCGCTCGCGGCGCACCGGGCCGGCACCGTGCCGTGCCGCGGACTGCACCGTGCCGTACCGCGGACCGGACCGTGCCGAGCCGCGGACCGGACCGTGCCGAGCCGCGGACCGGACCGGGCGGCGAACCGGACCGACCCGTGTCGCGAACCGTGCCGCGCCCCTTCCGTCCCCCGTTCGGACGCGCGAAATCGCCCGGTCCGCCCCCGCGCTGCCTAGCGTGAAGGCATGACCGCTCCCCTACCCAGGGACATCCCGGGCCTCCCCCCGGTACCGGGCAGGACCAGGCCGAGGTCCTCCTACGTCCCCCCGACAGCCGTCATACCCCTGACCCGCCGCCCCCTCACCGCACTGTTCCGCCTGTGCACCGCGACGGCGGCGGCGGGCGGCGTGGCCGTCTGCCTGGCGCTCGGCCGCCCCCTGCAGGCCCTCACCCACTTCACGGTGCAGGCCAACATCCTCCTGGCCGCCGTCACCCTGGTCTCCGCCCAGCGCGCCTGGAGCGCCGGCCGCCCCGTCAGGCCGGCCCTCACCGGCGCCGCCCTCCTCTACGTCCTGCTGGCGGCCCTGGCCCACGCCTTCGCCGTCCCCGGCCGCCCCGTCTTCTCCGACCCCGGGCCGGGCGCCCCCTGGGCCACCGTGGTCGCCCTGCTGCTCACCGTGGCCACCCCGCTCGCCGCCCTGCTGGACTGGCTCCTGCTGACCGCCCCCCGCACCCTGCGGCTGCGCCACGCCACCGTCTGGCTCGTCCATCCCCTGACCTACCTCGGCCTCACCCTGGTCCGCACCGTCCTGCTCCCCGCCGACGCGCCCGGCCGCGCCCCCTTCCCCTTCCTCGACGCCGGCCGCGAGGACACCCTCGGCGCCGTCGGCAACAGCCTCCTGACCGCCCTCGCCGCCTACGGCCTCGGCGTCCTCCTGGTCACCGTCGACCGCCTCTGCCCCGGGGTCGTCCGCAGCCGCCCGAAAACCGGATTTCGCCTCAGGCCACCGGTGGGCTAAAGTAAACGTCGTCGCCGCGGGAACGCGGAGATGATCGGGGTGTAGCGCAGCTTGGCAGCGCGCTTCGTTCGGGACGAAGAGGTCGTGGGTTCAAATCCCGCCACCCCGACAGTGATCAGAGGGCCTGGTGCGCACGTTGCGCACCAGGCCCTCTGACGTGTTGCCGATCAGCCCTCGTCCTCGGTCCACGGCCGGCGTCGGCCGAGCGGCCGTGGTGGTCGACCGGTCCGGCGAGGGCGTCCGTCCGGGCCGGGCCCGGGCCCCCGGCGAGGGCCCGGGCCCCCGGCGAGGGGCCGAGGGCTCGGGCCGGGGCGGCGTCAGCTCGTCCGGGGCTGGAGGAACCGGGCCAGGAGGTCGTCCAGGCTGACCATGCCGGTGAGGCGGCCGGAGTCGTCCCGGACCACGGCCAGCGACGCGCGGTGCCGGCGCAGCAGGTCGATCGCGTCGGCGACGGTGGCGTGGCCGGGCAGCTCGGGCACCGGGCGGGCCAGGGCCCTGGCGTCGGTGACGCGTCCGCGGGAGCGGGCGACCATGGCGTCACGGGCGTGGACCGAGCCGGTGAACGAGTCCCGCGCGCGGACCAGGAGCCGAGTGCGGCCGCTCGCCGCCGCGACCCGCAGGATCTCGTCGACGTCCGCGCCGGCGTCGACCGAGGTGATGCGGGAGGTCGGCACCTGGAGCTCGGCGACCGGGGTCTCGGGCTCCGTCAGCGAACGGGTCAGCAGTTCCGAGTCGGTCTGGCTGATCAGGCCGAGCCGCTGGGACTCCGTCACCAGGTGGGTGAGCTGTTCCCGGTTGTGGACCGAGGCCAGCTCGTCGCGCGGGGTGACCCGGCACAGCCGCACCAGGCCGTTGCTCAGGGCGTTGAGCAGGCGGATCAGCGGCCGTACCGCCTTCACCACGCCCCGGAAGGGCGGGGAGAGCAGCATGGCGGAGCGCTCCGGGTGGGCGATGGCCCATGACTTGGGCGCCATCTCACCGACCACCATGTGCAGGAACACCACCACGATCATCGCCACGGCGAACGCGATGCCGTAGCTGAGCCCGCTGGGCAGGCCCAGGCGGTGGAGCAGCGGGTCGAGTTCGTGGGAGATCGCGGGCTTGGACACCGATCCGAGGCCCAGGGTGCAGACGGTGATGCCGAGCTGGGCGCCGGCCAGCATCAGGGACAGCTCCCGCATGCCGGCCAGGGCGGCCCCGGCTCCGCGCCGGTTCTCGGCCGCCGCCTTCTCCATCCGGTGCCGCTTGGCGGCGACCAGGGCGAACTCGGCGGCCACGAAGAAGCCGCTGCCGACCAGCAGCAGGACGGTGACGAGGATCGCCATCGGGAAACTCATGCCGGGACCTCCGTCTCCGCCCCGGCCCCGGCCTCGGCCTCGGGCAGTTCGATCCGCACGCGGTCGGGGACGTGCCGGTCGAGGGTGCGGACCTCGATCAGCGCCGCGCCACCCCTGGGCAGGTCGACGGTGAGCCGGTCCCCGACGGCCGGGAAGCGGCCGAGGCGGTCGACGACCAGGCCGGCCACGGTGTCGTAGTCCTCCTCCTCGGGCAGTTCGACGCCGGTGGCCTCGGCCACCTCGTCCAGGCGGCGCCCGGCGTCCACCAGCCAGCCTCCGCCGTCGGCCACGGCGACCTCGGTGACCGTGTCGGTCTCGTCGGCGATGTCGCCGATCAGTTCCTCCGCCATGTCCTCGTACGTGACGATGCCCGCCACGCCGCCGTGCTCGTCGAGGACGACCGCGAACTCGTCGTCCCGCTCGCGCATCCGGGTGACGGCGTCGGGCAGCGGGAGGGTGTCCGGCAGGAGCAGCGGACGCCGGGCGAGCGCGCCCGCCGTGGCGTCCCGGAGGCGGCCGGCCGGTTCACGCATCAGCTCGTTGACGCCGAGCACGCCGATGATCTCGTCGGGGTGGTCGCCCAGCACCGGGTAGTTGGAGTGGCCGTGCCGGGCGATCAGGCCGACGGCCTCGGCGGCCGTCGCGTCCTCGCGGACGAAGACGGCGTCCACCCGGGGCACCATCACCTGGTGGAGGGTCCGGTCGGAGAACTCCAGGGCGTGGTCGAGGAGGGCGGCGGTGTCCTCCGGCAGGGCGCCCCGCTCGTGGGACTCGCCGATCAGGTGGCCCAGTTCCTCCAGCGTGGCGCCGTGGTGCAGTTCCTCGACCGGTTCGATGCCGACCCTGCGGAGCAGCCGGTTCGCGGCGCCGTCGAAGATCCGTACCACCGGGCCGACGATCCTCAGGTAGAGCAGCGTGGAGCGCGCGAGGGACTTCGCCAGGCGCTCCGGGACGGCGATGGCGAGGTTCTTCGGGGCGAGTTCGCCCAGCACCATCTGCACGACCGTGGCCAGCACGAAGGCCAGTACGACGGAGACCGCGCCCACCGCGGCGTCGGGCAGGCCCGCACCCGTCAGGGCGGGCCTGAGCAGGGCGGAGACGGACGGTTCGGCGATGAAGCCGACGACCAGTCCGGTCACGGTGATGCCGAGCTGGGCGCCCGACAGCATGAACGACAGCCGCTCCAGCACCTTCAGCGCGCGGGCGGCCTTCCGGTCCCCGGCTTCGGCGTCACGGGCCAGTGCGAGGCGGTCGGCGGAGACGTAGGCGAACTCCTGGGCGACGAAGTAGCCGGTGCCCGCGGTCAGGACGAAGACGGCCAGCAGGCCCAGGAGAGCGTTTGCGGCACTCATCGAACACCATCCCGCCGCGTGCCGTGCTCAGGAAGTGCCTGGCGGAATGGTCGGGGACTGTGCCCCGGGGGGTCCGTCGGTCTGGCGGACAAGAGTGGCTCCTTTTCCTTCCGGATTGTTCCGGGACGACGGTTGCGGCCGGGGCCGCGTTCCCCGCCGTCACCTCCGTGCCCGTACGACGCGGCTCCGCCTCGTACCGGGACATCCTATGCTTCTACTCGCCTGTAGAAGATGGGACGGCGGACGAACCGCCGTGCGTCAGCCCTGTCCGGGCGAACGGCGACATCACAACGACACCCAGAGGAAGTGGACGCTCGCATGGTGTTCAGACGACTGCTCGGCTCGCTCGGCGTGGGGGGACCCTCCGTCGACACGGTCCTCACCCCCGGACCCGCCCTGCCCGGCTCGGAGCTCACCGGGCAGGTGCACGTCGAGGGCGGCGGCGCCGACTTCGACATCGAGCACATCTCGCTGGAGCTGGTGGCCCGCGTCGAGGCGGAGCACGCCGAGGGGGAGGGCGAGGGAACCGTCACCTTCGCCCGGTACACCGTCGGCGGCGGTTTCCGGCTCGCGGCGGGCGAGCGGCGGAGCGTGCCGTTCAGCGTGACGCTGCCGTGGGAGACGCCGGTCACGGAACTGTACGGGCAGCCGCTGGGGATCGCGCTGGGCGTGCGCACGGAGCTGGCGGTGGCGGGCGCCAGGGACAAGGGCGATCTCGACCCCCTCGCGGTGGGCCCCCTGCACGTCCAGGAGGCAATCCTCGAGGCCTTCGGCCGGCTCGGCTTCGGCTTCCGCTCGGCCGACCTGGAGTACGGCCGCATCGGCGGCACGGGACAGCGGCTGCCCTTCCACCAGGAGATCGAGATCACCCCGCCGCCCGGCCACGCGCACCAGGTGAGCGAGATCGAGATCACCTTCCTGGCGAACCCCGGCGGCGTGGAGGTCGTCCTGGAGGCCGACAGGCGCGGCGGCCTCCTCTCCCCCGGCCACGGCGCGCTCGCCCGGTTCACCGTCGGCCACCACGACGCCCGCGACTGGGAGGCCGAGGTCGACGGCTGGATCCGGCAGCTCCTCGGGCGCCGGGCGGCGTACGCCCCGCACGGCGGGTACGACCACGCGGCGTCCCACCCGGACCCCGGCCACCTCTCGGACCACCACGGCCACCACGGCCACCACGACGACGGTGACCACCACCGCTCCGGGCCCGGGGCGGGCGCCGCCGTCGCCGCCGGAGCCGCGGGACTGGCGGTCGGCGTGGCCGGCGGGATGGTCGCGGCCGAGGTCGTCGACGAGATCGGGGACTTCTTCGAGGGGGACGAGGAGGAAGAGGCGTGACGCCGGCGTCGTGATCGGCGGAGCCGGCGGGGACCTCGACGAGGCCGGGCAGCCGGTGGCGCGCGCCGCGCCCTGGAGGCCCCGCCGCACGGCGGGGCCTCCGGCCCCGGGCGGACGACGCGCCCTTCCCAGGCCGGGCCGGCGCCCGGCCGGGGAAGGGAGGCGGTCAGAGGGGTGTGGCGGCGTACAGGATGAGGGTCATGGTGACGGCCGCGTTGGCGGAGGACATCGCCGACACGGCGGTCGCCGCGGCCGCTCCCCAGGCCGCGAGCCCGACGGTGGTGAAGAGCGACGGCCAGCGGCGTGCGGCCGGAGCCGGGCCGAGGAGGGCCGCCACCCGGCGCGGCACCGGTCCCGCGACGGCGAAGCCGGGCAGGGCGGCCGGTGACGGGCCGCGGGAGACCAGGGCCGCCCTGCCGATCGCGTGGGCCACGGTCCGGCGGCTGCCGACCGCCTGCGCGGCGTCCTCGTCCGCCCACCGCTCCGTCGTGTACGACACCGCGGTGCGCAGCGGCCGCAGGAACGGGTTGGCCTGCGCCGCCAGGCGCACCGCGAGGAGGAAGCGGTGGTGGCGGGCCGCGAGATGGGACCGCTCGTGGGCGAACAGCGCCCGCCGCTCGGCCGACCGCAGGCTGTCGAGGAGGGCGGTGGTGACCACCACGCGGCCCCTCCGGCCGCCGCCGGGAAGCGCGTACGCGTACGGGGCGTCGTCCCGCAGCACCGCGACCTCCGTGTCCGGCAGACCGGCCAGCGCACGGTGGGCGCGGCACCGCGTCCGGCCGTGCCGCCACAGCGTCCGGCCGCACAGGACGAGCACCGCGCACAGGGCGGGAATCGCCGCCTTCCCGGCCACCTCGTCGTAGGGGACCGCCTCCCGCACCTCGGGGTCCGACCAGCCGTCCGGCAGCGGGTTCCCGGGCAGCTGCGCGGTGCCGACCACCATCAGCAGGCCCAGGCAGACCGTGCTGCAGGCCGCCATCACCGCGGCGACCACGGTCAGCAGCCGTGTCGCGGTCCGCGGGTGCAGCCGTTGCTCGGCGAGGCGGGCCACCGGCCAGGCCGTCAGCGGCAGCACCAGCGGCAGGAAGACGAACACCCCCATGAGGTCAGTCGTCCCCTTCGCTCCCCGGCCGGTCGAGGAGCTCCCGCAGCAGGCGCTCGTCGTCCGGTCCGAGACCGGTGACGAAGCTGGCCAGCACGGCCTCCCGGTCGTTCTCCGCGTCCAGCACCCGGCGCATCTTCCGGGCGGCCAGACCGGCGTGGTCCGACGCCGGCGTCCAGGCGAACGACCGCCCGGCGCGCTCCCGGGTGACCGCGCCCTTGGCCAGCAGCCTGGTCAGGATGGTGACCACGGTGGTGTAGGCGAGGCCGCCGCCCAGGCGTTCCTGCACCCAGCCGGCCGTCGCCGGACCGTCCGCCTCCTGCAGGGCCGACAGGACCAGCGCCTCCAGCTCCCCCTGCCCCCGCCGCCGGGATGCCCGCTGCTCCGCCACGTCCCGATCTCCCTTCCGCCGCCGCCCGTTTCCCGGGCCGACATCGTATAGACCTCCGCGGAACCCACCGCCGCCGGCGGAGGCCCGCGGCCGGCGGCCACCCCCCTCGACCGATGTTCTACATGCATGTAGATTCAGGCTCGTCCCCGAGGGCGCGCCCGCCCGGACCGACGACGGGGACCGAGAGGAGCGCACGACATGGGCGTCATCGCATGGCTGGTGCTGGGACTGCTGGCAGGAGCCGTCGCCAAGGCCCTCCTGCCCGGACGCGACCCGGGCGGCTGCCTCGGCACGACCGCCATCGGCATCGCCGGAGCCTTCCTCGGCGGCTGGCTCTCCTCCGAACTCTTCGACCGGCCCGTGCAGCGCGCGTTCTTCGACCTCGCGACCTGGGGCTCGGCGATCGCGGGCGCCCTGCTGCTGCTGATCGCCTACCGCCTGCTGTTCGGCCGCGCCCGGGGCTGACCCGGCCCACCGGGGTCGTCACCGGCGCCTTCGCCCTCCCCTCCACCGGCCCGCCCGGGCACTCCCCAAGGAGCACGGACACCATGCTCGGTCTCAGCGAACTGGCCGTCGTCCTCATCGTCGTGATCGTCCTCCTCTGCGCCAGGAAGCTTCCCGGACTGGCCCGCTCCGCGGGCAGGTCGGCACGCATCCTCAAGGCGGAGGCCCGCGCCATGAAGGAGGAGAGGCGCAAGGAGGCGCGGGCGGAGCCGCGTCCCGCGGAGACGGCGCCCTCCTCCCCTCCCCGGATCGTCCGGGGAGAGGTGCTTCCGCCCGCCTCCGACCGCACCGGGGAACCGGGGCGGGGGACCGCGCCGCCGAGGTAGGGGTGGTCCGTGCCCGGGGCCCGCCCGGTGCCACGCCGGCCCCGGTCCGCCCGGCCGAGACGTAGGTCACAGGCGGGGTGATGTCACGGGGAGCGCGGCTGTCTCGTCCAGGGAACGGAACCACCCACCGACGAGCACGGAGGAGCACACGATGGACGCGCGACTGGACTTCCTGACCAACCCGGGCGCCGGCAAGGTCCTCAGGCACTTCATGGCGGCGGGCCGGGCGATCAAGGAGGCGCCGCTGCCCGCCGCGCTGCAGGAGCTGGTGGCCCTGCGGGTGAGCCAGATCAACGGGTGCGCCGTCTGCGTGGACATGCACACCAAGGAGGCCGCCGCCGCCGGGGAGTCGGCGGTGCGGCTCGCCCTGGTCGCGGTGTGGCGCGAGGCGACCGTCTACACCGAGGCCGAGCGGGCGGCGCTGGAGCTGGCGGAGCGGGCGACGCGGGTCGCCGACGCGGGCGAGGGCGTCAGCGACGAGGTGTGGGCGCGCGCCGCCGAGCACTTCGACGAGGACCAGCTCGCCGCCCTGGTGCTGGCGATCTCGTTCATGAACGCGGCCAACCGGCTGAACATCGTCACCCGGCAGCCGGCCGGGGACTACCAGGCCGGTCAGTTCCACTGAGCCACCGGGCCACGCCCGTTCCGACGAGGGGAGCCGGACATGCACGGGGTCGACGGGACCGGCACGGCCGACCGGGCCGACCGGGCCGACGGGACCGACCGGAACGGCAGGGTCGCGGAGTTCGAGGAGCTCAGGCCGCTGCTGTTCTCGATCGCGTACCGCGTCCTGGGGAGCGTCGGCGAGGCGGAGGACGCGGTGCAGGAGGCGTGGCTGCGCTTCGACGCCTCGACGACCCGGCCGGAGTCGGTCAGGGCGTTCCTGTCGGCCACCGTCACCCGGATTTCCATCGACGTCCTGCGTTCCGCCCGGGTACGGCGGGAGAAGTACGTCGGGCCGTGGCTGCCGGAGCCGTTGCTGGACGACCCGTACCAGGACCCGGCACGTGCCGCGGAGCTGGCCGACTCGGTGTCGATGGCGGCGCTGCTGCTCCTGGAGCGGCTCAGTCCGCTGGAGCGGTCGGTGTTCGTGCTGCGCGAGGTGTTCGCCTTCGGGTTCGACGAGATCGCCTCGGCGGTGGGGCGCTCGGAGGCGGCCTGCCGGCAGCTCCTGGTGCGGGCGCGGCGGCACATGGCGGAGGGCCGTCCCCGCTTCGAGGCCGACCGGCGGGAACGGCAGGAGCTGGCGGAGCGGTTCTTCGGGGCGCTGTCCCTGGGCGACGTCGCCGGGCTGCGGCAGCTGCTCGCCGCGGACGTGCGGATGGTCGGCGACAGCGGCGGGAAGGCGCCTCGACTGGCCAGGGCCGTGGCCGGCGCGGAGAACGCGGCCCGGCTGCTCGCCGCCGTGTACCCGCTCATGGCCGAGGTCGGCATCACGTTCCAGCGGCGCGAGGTCAACGGGCAGCCGGGGGCGATCTTCCGCGACCGGGACGGCAGGGTCCTGCACGCCCTGGTCCTCGACGTGGCCGACGGGCGGATCCGGACCGTCCGCGCGGTGATCAACCCCGACAAGCTCGGCCACCTCGGGCCGGTCGCCGACGCGTGGGCGCTGGACCGGGAGGTGAAACGGGCCCGCCGGGCGGCAAGGCCGTGAAGCCTGCCGCCGGCCCCGGCGGCCCCGGCGGCACGGTGGCACGGCGGCGGCGCCGGAGCGTGCCGCCCCGTGCGCGGCCGGGGCCCGCGTGCCTCCCGGCGCGCGCCGGATATCGGCCTGACAGTGCCCGCCGGCGGGCGAAAGGATGTGCGGGAAGTTCGGTTCCGGCGCAGCCGCGCGTTCCAGGCCAGGAGGTCGTCCCCATGAGCAACGACACGTCGCCCTTTCCCGCACGCATGGAGCTGCGGGGGGAAGGGCTCGTCCTACGGGACTGGACGGAGGACGACCTGGCGGCGATGCCCGCGTTGTTCGACCACCCGGACATCGCGTACTGGACCCCGATCGTCTCGCCGTTCGACGAGGCGGCCGGGCGCACGCGGCTGGCGCGGTCCCGGGAGCTGCGGGCGGAGGGGACGAGCATCCTGCTCGCCATCACGGTCGACGGCGGCGCGCCGCTCGGTGAGGTGATGCTGCGGCGCGCCCCGGAGGGGACGGAGCTGGGGTACGCGGTGGGGCCGGCGCACCGGGGGCGGGGTCTGGCGGCGCGGGCGGTGCGGGTGATGGCCGGGTACGCCTTCGAGGAGCTGGGGGCGGAGCGGGTGATCCTCGAACTGGAGGCGGAGAACGCGGCGAGTGCCGCCGTGGCGGCCCGGGCCGGCTTCCGGCTGCTCGACGTGCCGTTGATCACAGGGGTGGAGAAGGGGCGGCCGTACGCCCTGCAGACGTGGGGGCTGGACCGGGACCGCGGCTGAGGCGGGCCGGGCCCGGCCGGGGCGGGCCCGCCTCCCCTCGCTCCCGGCGTCCCGCGTCACGCATCCCGCGTCCAGGAGCCACGGCCCGGGGGCCGGGGCCGGAAGGGGTCGCCTTGTCAGTGGACGGGACGCCGGATTACTGTCACAAGGCCTTGGTGAACGGGAAATCCGGTGTGATGCCGGTGCGGCCCTCGCCACTGTGATCGGGAAGTCCGGCTCCGGCCCTCGCGGGCAGCCACTGGGTCCTCACGGACCCGGGAAGGCGGAGCACGGGCGTGTGGTACCCGTCAGCCAGGAGACCGGCCAAGGCGCGTCGTCCATCCACGAGGTGCTGGAGAGGGTCTGCTGAGCCATGCACATAGCCGAGGGTTTCCTTCCTCCGGCGCACGCGATCGCCTGGGTCGCCGCGTCAGCTCCGTTCGTCGTCCACGGAGTTCGCCAACTCACCCGTGAAGTGCGGGAACATCCGGAGAGCACCCTGCTGCTCGGGGCTTCGGGTGCGTTCATGTTCGTCCTGTCGGCGCTCAAGCTGCCGTCCGTCACCGGCAGTTGCTCGCACCCCACCGGGAGCGGGCTGGGGGCGGTGCTGTTCCGGCCCCCTGTGGTGGCGGTCCTGGGGACCGTCACCCTGCTGTTCCAGGCCCTGTTGCTCGCGCACGGCGGGCTGACCACGCTCGGGGCCAACGTCTTCTCGATGGCCGTGGTGGGGCCCTGGGCGGGGTACGGGGTGTACCGGCTCGCCCGCGGGCTCGGGGCGCGGCTGGAAGTGGCGGTGTTCTGCGCCGCGTTCGTCGCCGACCTCAGCACCTACTGCGTCACCAGCGTGCAGCTCGCGCTGGCGTTCCCGGACCCGGTCAGCGGATTCCTGGGCGCGCTGGGCAAGTTCGGGTCCATCTTCGCCGTGACGCAGATCCCGCTGGCGGTGAGCGAAGGACTGCTCACGGTGCTCGTCGTGCGGCTGCTCCTGCAGTCGAACGCGGGTGAACTGGCCCGTCTGGGCCTGCAGGCGGGCGGGCGCGGCAAGGCCGGCGCCGAGGCGGTGACCCGATGAGGCGGAACGCGCGCGTCAATGTGCTGCTGGTGCTGGCCGTCGTGCTGATCGCGGTGCTGCCGGTGGTGCTGGGGCTGGGCGATCACAAGGCCGAGCCGTTCGCCGGGGCGGACGCCGAGGCGGAGACGGCGATCACGGAGATCGACCCGGACTACCGCCCCTGGTTCTCGCCGGTCTACGAACCGCCGTCCGGCGAGGTCGAGTCGGGGCTGTTCGCGGTGCAGGCGGCGGTGGGCGCGGGGGTCGTCGCGTACTGCCTGGGGCTGTGGCGCGGCCGGCGTCAGGGCGAGGCGCGGGCCGCGGCGGCGGCGAGCGGTGCGGCCTCCGGGCCCCCGCCCGCGGACGACGCGGATCCCGGGCGGGTCTGACGCCTGTGCTGTCGATCGACGCGGCGGCGCACAGCAGTCGCTGGCGCCGCCGTCATCCTGTGGACAAGGCGGTGCTCGGGCTCGGGCTCACGCTGCTCGCCGTCGTGCTGCCGCCGTGGCCGGGGGCGGCTCTGGTTCTGGCGGCGGCGCTGGCCGTGCTGCTGGGACCCGCGCGGGTGCCGGCCGGGCGGCTGTGGCGGGCGTACCGGGTGCCGCTGGGGTTCTGCGTCACCGGAGCGGTGACGCTGCTGGTGCGGGTCGGCGGCCCGGACCTGGTGGGGCTCGCGCCGGACGGGGCGGTGCGGGCCGGGGAGCTGCTGCTGCGGAGCTCCGCGGCCTCGCTGGGGGTGCTGGTGTTCGCGTTCACCACGCCGATGTCGGACCTGCTGCCCCGGCTGGTGCGGGCGGGGGTGCCGGCGGCGGTGGTGGACGTGGCGGTGGTGACGTACCGGATGGCGTTCCTGCTGCTCGACGCGGTGCGGCAGGTCCGGCAGGCACAGGCCGCGCGGCTCGGGCACACCACGCGGGCCGCGGCCTGGCGGTCGCTGGGCGGGCTCGGCGCCACCGCCTTCGTCCGGGCCTTCGACCGGGCGGGGCGGCTGCAGTCCGGGCTGGCGGGACGGGGGTACGACGGGACCCTGCGGGTCCTGGTGCCGCCGACCCGGGTGTCCGGGGGATTCGTGGGCGGAAGTCTCGCACTGCTGGTGGCGATCGCGGTGCTCGGCACCGCACTGGAAGGACCTCTGTCATGAACGGGATTCCGGTGGACGGGACGCCGTCGCCGCTGGTCGCCCTGCGGGGCGTCTCCTTCGGGTACGAGGACGGGCCCCTGGTGCTGGAGGGCCTGGACTTCGAGGTCTGCGGGGGACGGGCGCTGGCCCTGCTCGGACGCAACGGCAGCGGGAAGACGACGCTGATGCGGCTGCTCGGGGGCGGGCTGCGGCCCCGCTCGGGCCGGGTGGAGCTGGCGGGCCGGCCGGTCTCCTACGACCGGGCGGGACTGACCCGGCTGCGGACCACCGTGCAGCTGGTGGTGCAGGACCCGGACGACCAGCTGTTCGCGGCGTCGGTCGCGCAGGACGTGTCGTTCGGTCCGCTGAACCTGGGGCTGCCGGAGGAGGAGGTGCGGGCGCGGGTCGACGAGGCGCTGGCGGCGCTGGACATCACGGGCGTGGGCGACCGGCCCACGCACCTGCTGTCCTACGGGCAGCGCAAGCGGGCGGCGATCGCGGGGGCGGTGGCGATGCGGCCGCGGGTCCTGGTCCTCGACGAGCCGACGGCGGGGCTGGATCCGGAGGGACAGGAACGGCTCCTCGCCACGCTGGAGGAGCTGCGGGGCGGGGGCACCACGGTGGTGATGGCCACGCATGACGTGGACCTGGCGCTGCGGTGGGCGGACGACGTGGCGCTGCTGACGCCGGGCGGGGTCCGGACGGGGACGGCCGGGGAGGTGCTGGCGCGGACGGACGCGCTGGCGGAGGCGGGACTGCGGCTGCCGTGGGGGGTGGCGGTGGCGGCGGCCCTCCGTTCGCGGGGCGCGGCCCCGGCGGGAGGCGTCGTTCCGCGCACCGCCGAGGAGCTGGCGCGGTGGGCGGCGGAGGGCGGCCCGTCGGCGGCCCCCGCCGGGTAGGTCCTGCCCCACGGCGGGAGGGGAGGGCCACGGACGGACTCGGCGACGAGGCCGCACGGGTCCGGGCGCGGCGTCCGGGCGCGGCGTCCGGGCGCGGCGTCCGGGCGGCCCGCCCGCCGAGGCGGTGGCGGGCACGGTGCCGGTGGTGGCCGTGGTGGTCGTGGTGACCGTGGGTGGTCGTGGGTGGTCGTGGTGGCGGCGCTCGTCCGAGCGCCGCCGGCGGCCGTGGTCCCGGTGGTCAGTTGATCTTCAGTTCCGCCCAGACGGTCTTGCCGATGGGCTCGCGGGGGCAGGATCCCCAGCGGGTGGCGAGGGCGTCGACCAGGACCAGGCCGCGGCCCGACTCGTCGTCCACCGGGGCCTGGCCGGCGGTCCGGGGCGGTGGGGTCTCGGAGGCGTCGACCACTTCCACGCGGGCCAGTCCGGCGGGCTCGTCGAGGGTCAGGCGGAGCGCGAAGTCCCGTCCGGGGACGCGTCCGTGGCGCACGGCGTTGGCGGCGAGCTCACCGACCAGCAGGGCCACCGTGGAGGACAGGTCGCAGGCCGGGGGGTGCCCCCACTCGGCGAGCCGGCGCACCGCGCAGTGCCGCGCCTGCCGGGCTCCCCGGGGCGATGACCTGAACTGGGCGGCGAAGACCTGGGGTTCCGGGCACACGGGGCTTTTGGCCACCGGCGCGTACCGCTCGGTCCCCTGCGGCCGGGGGTCGTCGTTGGAGCTGGTCGTATCTGTGAGCACGGCCTATCCGTATCCCGTCCCGAGGGCGTTGACGCATCGGAGGGTGAAGGAATCGTGACGTTGCGTACACCCGGGCGTCATGGCCACTACGGACAGTCGCGGACCGCCGAGGGGGGGACGGATCACGGCCGCCGGCCGGGCGGGCGGAGGGCGGGACCGACCGCCCGGCCGGCGGCCGGGCGGTCAGTCCTCCGCCCCCGGCAGGTGCCGCGCGGCGAAGTCCAGTTCCAGCCGGACCTGCTTGATCCGCTCGTCGACCACCAGGGAGCCGTGGCCCGCGTCGTAGCGGTAGACCTCGTGGACCGCGCCGCGCGCCTCCAGGCGCTTGACGTAGTTCTCGACCTGCCGGATCGGGCAGCGCGGGTCGTTGACCCCGGCCGAGATGTACACCGGCGCCTTGACCCGGTCCACGTAGGTGAGGGGGGAGGACGCCTCGAAGCGCTCAGGGACCTCCTCCGGGGTGCCGCCCAGGAGGGTGCGGTCCATGGACTTCAGGGCCTCCATCTCGTCGTGGTACGCCGTCACGTAGTCGGCGACCGGGACGGCGGCGATGCCCAGCGTCCAGGCGTCCGGCTGGGTGCCGAGGCCGAGGAGGGTGAGGTAGCCGCCCCAGGAACCGCCGGTGAGGACCAGGCGGCGGGGGTCGGCGAGGCCGGAGGAGACCGCCCACTCGCGGACCGCGGCGACGTCCTCCAGCTCGATCAGGCCGACGCGGTGCTTGAGGGCGTCCGTCCACTCCCGGCCGTAGCCGGTGGAGCCGCGGTAGTTGACCCGGACCACCGCGTACCCGTGGTCGACCCAGGCGGCCGGGCCCGCGGCGAACGCGTCGCTGTCGTGCCAGGTGGGGCCGCCGTGGATGTCGAAGACGGTGGGCAGCGGACCGGTCGCGCCGGCCGGCCTCTGCACCAGGGCGTGGATGCGGCCGCCGGGGCCCTCCACCCAGACGTCCTCCACCGGAACCGACGCGGGGGCCTTCATGCCGGGCGGGTCCAGCACCACGCGGCCGGAGGTGGAGCGCACCACCGGCGGCTCGGCGGCGGAGGACCACAGGTACTCCACGCTGCCGTCGGGGCGGGCCGTGGCCCCCGAGACGGTGCCGGGCGGGGTGGCGATCTCCTCCAGGGAGCGGGTGGCCAGGGAGTAGCGGAACAGCTCGCTGCGGGCCTCGAAGCTGTGCGCGATCAGCAGGGCGGAGCCGTCCGGGTACCACTCGGCGCTCACGTCGCCGGGCAGCTCCAGGGCCAGGTCGGTCTCCTCGCCGGTGGCGACGTCCCACACCATGGGCTCCCAGCGGCCCCGGCGCTGGTGGCCGACGAGGAGGCGGGTGTCGCCGTCGACCGGGGCGAAGCCGAGGACCTCCAGGCCCAGCTCCACGGTGCCGCCCTTGGTGTCGTCGAGTTCCGCCACGGTGCGGCCGTCGGGGCGGAGCACGCGCAGGGCGGAGTGCATGGCGTCGCCGTGCTCGGTGTGCTCGACGGCGATCAGCGAGCCGTCGTGGGAGAGGTCGCCGACGCCGGCGGACTCGGGGTGGCGGTAGATCTCGACCGGTTCCTCGCCGGTGCGGGCGAGGTGGATGGTGGTGCCCTCCTCGTCGGCGGAGCGGCCGACGACGGCGGTGCGGCCGTCCCGTCCGATGGCCAGGCCCGCGGGGTAGGAGGGCTCCAGGCCGGGGACCGCCTCCTCGTCCGGGCCGCCGTGGAAGGGCTGGCGGCGCCAGACGCCGAACTCGTCGCCGTCGGTGTCGTCGAACCACCAGATCCAGGCGCCGTCCGGGGACAGCACGCCGTCGGTGGTGCCGTTGGGGCGGTCGGTGACCTGGCGCTGGGCGCCGGTGGCGCGGTCCCAGGCGTAGAGCTCGTAGGTTCCTGTCGCGTTGGAGACGAACAGGGAGCGGTCCGGGGCGTCCTCCGCCCAGTCGGGGAGGGACACCCGGGGGGCCCTGAATCGCTTCTCCCACGCCGGCATGGTCTCCGGCGTCGTCCTCGTCGGCGTGTCGGCCGGCCCGTTGCTGTCAGTCATGGCCCCATGGTGCCTGGTCGAGGGGGTGGCGTGCGGCGCGCGTCCCCCGCCTGTGGACAACTCCCGGCCGGGCCCGCGCCCGCGCCCCGCGGCCGCGGCCTCCGGCGGGGCCTGGGCCGCGTCCCGCCCCCGGTGCGGTCACGCGGCGCACGGGGCGGGCGTCCGGAGGGCGGAGGGCGGCTCCGGGAGGCGCACCGGTACCGTGGACGGCGTGTACCGGTTCCTGCTGACGCCCCGCTGGTGGGGGATCAACGTCTTCGTGCTGCTCGCCGTGCCGTTCTGCGTGTTCATGGGGACATGGCAGCTGGACCGGTTCGAGTCCCGGGTCGAGGGCCACCGGGACGCGACGGCCCGCGCCGCCGAGGACCGCGAGGCCGATCCGAGCACCGCGCGTCCGCTGGACGAGCTGCTGCCCGTGGACAAGGAGACGGTCGGCGACCAGACCACCGCCACCGGCCGGTACGCGGAGCAGCTGCTGGTGCCGGACCGCGAGCTGGACGAGCGGCGCGGCTACTACGTGCTGACCATGCTCCGCGCCGGCGACGGCAAGGCGCTCCCCGTGGTGCGCGGGTGGCTGCCCGGCGATCCCGACCCGGCCGCCGCGCCGGCCCCGCCCCGGGGCGAGGTCACGGTGACGGGGGCGCTGCAGGTCTCCGAGGTCCCCGGCCAGGACGGCGTTCCCGCGGCCGGCGGGCTCCCCGAGGGGCAGACCGGTGCGATCAGCGCCGCGTCGCTGGTGAACCTGGTGCCGTACGAGGTGCACGACGCCTGGGTCACGCTCAACGAGGGCGACGCGGGGATGGCCGCGGTGCCGCCCGCGGCGGCGCCGGACAGCGGACTGGACCTGAAGGCGTTCCAGAACCTCGGCTACACCGGCGAGTGGTTCGTCTTCGCCGGCTTCGTGGTCTTCATGTGGTTCCGGCTGCTGCGGCGCGAGGTGGAGTTCGCCCGCGACGCCGAGCTGGGCATCCTGCCCGAGGACGCCGCCCCGGACGGCACCATCCCGGACGACACCGCCCCGGCCGCCCCGGACGACACCGCCGCCGTCGGCGGAGCCGACGGCGCCCCGGGAACGCCGGAGCGGCGGGAGTCCGCTCCCGCCGCTCCCACCGCTTCCTGAGGCACCCGCCGAGGTACCGGGGCCGGACCGGGCCGGTGCCCGGCCGGTCCGGACGTCACACGCCCGCGAGGATGCCCGTCCGGTACACGGTGCCCGCGCAGGCGCCGGCGACGTTGACCGTGGCCGGCGTGCCCGCGCCGTCCGCGCCCTGGGGGCGGTAGGTCACGGCCACGCTGCCGTCGGAACCCGTCTGCTCCGTGCCCAGCTGCGGTGTCATGCCGTCCGCGGTGCTCTCGCCGCCGGTGGTGCCGGTGCCCCGGTCCCCGGCGGTCGTGCCCTCCGTGGCGGGGGGCGTGGTGGTGCCGCCGTCCGTGCCGCCCGAGGAGCCGCCGCCGTCCGTGCCGCCCGAGGCCGGGGGGGTCGACGGCTCGCTGCCGGTGGGGCAGGAGGCGGAGGGCACCCAGGAGAAGCGGATCTCGTAGGACGCGCCCGGGCCGAGCAGCAGCCGCTCGACCTCCTGGCCTGCGGCCTGCCGGGCCACGCCGATCCGGGCCGGGTCGGCCGCGCCCTGCGCGGTGACCGAGACGGTGCCCGGGTCGCTCACCGCACAGCCCACGATCGACGAGTTGTAGATCCGGAACAGGCCCTGGACGCTGCCGTCCTGGGCGACCGCGCCGACCTCCGCGCCGGAGACCGTCAGCTGTCCCGCCGTGCAGGCGGGCGCCGTGGCCGGAGTGGCCGCACCGGCCCCGTCCTCACCGCCCTTGGAGTCGGCGCCCTTGTCGCCGGCGTCCTCGGTCACGCCGGGCAGGCCGGGGAGTTCCTTGCCGAAACCGCCGGCGGCGCCCGCGTTCAGGTCGTCGCCCTGGCCGCCCTGCACCTCGGCGCTGCCCGCCACGCTGCCGGCCCGCACGTCCTCGGCGGAGCCCGCCGAGGAGACGTGCAGGGCGGTCGGGAGCGCGGTGCCGGCGATGAGCGCCGCCGCGGCCACGCCGACCAGCGCCTGGCGCTTGCGGGCCCGGCGCGCGGGCACGGCCTGCCGGAGGTACTCCAGGGTCCGGTCCCCGGGCTCGAGGTCCTCGACGGCCTGGTGCAGCAGGCGCCGCAGCTCCGCCTCGTCCGGACCGAGCCCGGACCCGAGGCTCTGTTCGTCGGGGCGTTCGTTCACAGGTTCGTTCCCACCATGCGGTTCGTGCGGGCTGAAGTGGCTCCGGCCGGCGGGCCGTTCGGCGTCCGCCGGTAGCCAAGGATGCCAGGAGTGGCGGGTTCTGCGGGCACGGGACGGCCGGGAACGGCCGGAACCGAACCGCGGTGCGTCCTCGGGCCCGGTCATGCGGTCGCTCCCATCGCGACGCGCAGGGCGGCGATGCCGCGCGAGCCGTAGGCCTTCACCGAGCCGACGGATATCCCCAGCGTCTCGGCGACCTGCGCCTCGGTCATGTCCGAGAAGTACCGCAGCACCAGGACCTCGCGCTGACGGCGCTGGAGGCCCTTCATCGCCTTGATCAGGGAGTCGCGCTCCAGCTGGTCGTACGCGCCCTCCTCGGCGCTGGCCATGTCGGGCATCGGCTTCGACAGCAGCTTCAGGCCCAGGATGCGGCGGCGCAGCGCGGAGCGGGACAGGTTGACGACCGTCTGGCGCAGGTAGGCGAGCGTCTTCTCGGGGTCACGGACCCTGCGGCGCGCCGAGTGGACGCGGATGAACGCCTCCTGCACCACGTCCTCGCAGGAGGCCGTGTCGTCCAGCAGCAGCGCCGCCAGGCGCAGCAGCGAACGGTAGTGCTCCCGGTAGGTCGCGGTCAGGTGGTCGACCGTGGTGCCGGCCTGGGCCGGCGCCTCGGCGGTGACGGCGGCGGGGGACGGCGCGGCACCGCCGTCACCCTGCCGGGGGGCGGGGACGCGTGCACGGCGCGCCGAAGGCATGGGCGCGATCACCGGCATGCCGCCCGGCGCACCGCCGGGCCTGGAGGGCCGGCGGTGGGGGCGCAGACCGGCGCCGCGCGCCGCCGCTGGGAAGTCGAGAACCTCTGCCACGCCCGTTGGACGCGCCGGACCCCGTGAGGGTTGTACGCCCCCGTCGACCGCTTCCCGAAACTTTCCATCGCCCCGCTCTTCCCCTCACGACCTCGACCGTCCCCCCGACCGTTCCCACGACGGGAAGGCGCGGCGTCCCCCACGGAGCCCCCGGCTCCCGCTCCGTCCGTCGCCGGAGGGGAAGGGAGAATCTTCGGACGGAGGCAAGGGCCCCGGCAAGTGCCTTCGGCGGGACCCGCACACGTCCGATCCCGATCATATAAATCGAACGACCTCTGGCCAGGGGATTCCTCGCACCGCCGGCACGGAACCGGCATGGAGGAGCCCCCTTCCCGCCCGAAGGGACGAGGAGAAGGGGGCTCTCAGTTCCACCGCGGAGGGCCTCTTCGCCGGCCCGTCCGCCGCCGGCCGCCGCGAGCGGCCGCCGAAGCGGTCGCGTCAGCGCCCGGTGCCGCCGTAGACGACGGCCTCGTCGCTGTCCGAGTCGAGGCCGAAGGCGGTGTGCACGGCGCGCACCGCGTCGTTGACCACGTCGGCGCGGGTGACCACCGAGATGCGGATCTCCGAGGTGGAGATCAGCTCGATGTTCACGCCGGCCCGGCTGAGCGCGTCGAAGAAGTCGGCGGTGACGCCCGGGTTGGTCTTCATGCCCGCCCCGACGAGCGAGATCTTGGCGATCTGGTCGTCGTAGCGCAGGGAGTCGAAGGCGATCGCGGTGCGCGCCTTCTCCAGCGCCTCGATGGCCTTGGGGCCGTCCGCCTTCGGCAGCGTGAAGGAGATGTCCGTCAGGCCCGTGGAGGCCGCCGAGACGTTCTGCACGATCATGTCGATGTTGATCTCCGCGTCGGAGATCGCGCGGAAGATCGCCGCGGCCTCGCCCGGCTTGTCGGGCACGCCGACGACGGTGACCTTGGCCTCGGAGGTGTCATGGGCGACACCGGAGATGAGCGCCTGCTCCACCTGCTGCTCCCCTTGCTGCTGCGTCTCGTGAACCAACGGCTCGTTGCTGACCCAGGTGCCGGGCAGCCCGCTGAAGGACGACCGGACGTGGATCGGGATGTTGTAACGGCGGGCGTACTCCACGCACCGGTGGAGCAGCACCTTGGATCCGGAGGAGGCCAGCTCCAGCATGTCGCCGAAGGAGATCCAGTCGATCTTCCGGGCCTTCTTCACCACGCGCGGGTCGGCGGTGAACACGCCGTCCACGTCGGTGTAGATCTCGCAGACGTCCGCGTTCAGCGCGGCGGCGAGGGCGACGGCGGTGGTGTCGGAGCCGCCGCGGCCGAGGGTGGTGATGTCCTTGGTGTCCAGGCTGACGCCCTGGAAACCGGCGACGATCGCGACGTTGCCCTCGTCCACGGAGGCCTGGATGCGGCCCGGCGTGACATCGATGATGCGCGCCTTGTTGTGGACCGAGTCGGTGATGACACCCGCCTGGCTGCCGGTGAAGCTCTGGGCCTCCTGGCCCAGGCTCTTGATCGCCATGGCCAGCAGCGCCATGGAGATCCGCTCTCCGGAGGTCAGCAGCATGTCGAGCTCGCGTCCGGCAGGGATGGGTGACACCTGCTCGGCGAGATCGATCAGCTCGTCCGTCGTGTCGCCCATCGCGGAGACGACGACAACCACCTGGTTGCCGCTCTTCTTCGTCTCCACGATCCGCTTGGCGACGCGCTTGATGCCCTCGGCATCGGCTACGGAGGAGCCTCCGTACTTCTGCACGACAAGGCCCACGTGCGCTCCTCGCTCGCTTCCGTTTCTCTCCGCGCGCACAGGTGTGCGGCGGTCGATTCAGTCTAACGAGCGGCTGAAAATCCCATCCGGTGAACCGGATGATGAGATGTCCTTTTTGCGTACTTCTTCCCGTACGGCCGCCCGCAGGCGACCGGGGCGGCTCCCGCACCGCCCCGGCCGAGGCGCACCTCCCCCGAACGGGTGACGGTAAACACCTGGGCAGCCGCTTCGGACCGACCGCACGGGCCGGCCGGCCCGGCTCGTCCCTACTTGACCCGGCGCAGGCCCAGCGGGCCGGCGATCTCCTGGACCATCACCTCGCCCGCGGCCTCCGCCAGCGCCTCCTCCTCGAGGTGCTCGTCGGTGTCCAGGCCGTCCAGCGCCTCCAGCGGCTGGTTGAGCCGGACGTGCGCCACCACGGACTGGAGCGCCCGCAGGGCTCCGGAGGCCATCGCTCCCCAGTTGGACAGGTAGGAGAACTGCCACCACCACAGCGCCTCGGACACCCGGCCCTCGCGGTAGTGGGCCATGCCGTGCCGCAGGTCGGTGATGACCCCGGCGAGGTCGTCGGAGATCCGGGCCGGGACCGGCGCGCGCCGCGGCTGGTACGGGTCGAAGACCTCGGAGTAGACGTCGACCGGCTCCAGCATCGCGGCCAGCCGCTCGCGCAGCTCGTCCACGTCGGGCTCCGGGCCCATGTCGGGCTCGTACGGCTCGTCCGGCACGATGTCCTCGTGCGCGCCGAGGCGGCCGCCGGCCAGCAGGAGCTGGGAGACCTCCAGCAGGAGGAACGGAACCGCCGAGTCCGGTTCGTCGCCCCGGGCGACCTCGGTGACCGCGACCAGGAAGCTCTCGATCTGGTCGGCGATCTGGACGGCGAAGTCGCCGGGGTCCAGTGCGGTGGAGTGCAGCGTCGCGTCAGACATCTAGGAGTCGTCTCCCCTCGAAGGCGCGGCCGAGGGTGACCTCGTCCGCGTATTCCAGGTCGCCGCCCACCGGGAGGCCGCTGGCCAGGCGGGTGACCCTGAGGCCCATGGGCTTGATCATCCGGGCGAGGTACGTCGCCGTGGCCTCGCCCTCCAGGTTGGGGTCGGTGGCGAGGATCAGCTCCGTCACGCTGCCGTCGGCGAGCCGCGCGAGCAGCTCACGGATCCGCAGGTCGTCGGGGCCGACCCCCTCGATGGGGCTGATGGCGCCGCCGAGGACGTGGTACCGGCCGCGGAACTCGCGGGTCCGCTCGATCGCCACCACGTCCTTCGGCTCCTCCACCACGCAGATGACGGAGGGGTCCCGGCGGGGGTCACGGCAGACCGCGCACTGCTCCTCCTGCGCGACGTTCCCGCAGGTGACGCAGAAGCGGACCTTGGCCTTGACCTCCATCAGGGCCTGAGCGAGGCGGCGGACGTCCGTGGGCTCGGCCTGCAGGATGTGGAAGGCGATGCGCTGCGCGCTCTTGGGACCGACGCCGGGCAGTCTTCCCAGCTCGTCGATCAGGTCCTGGACCACGCCCTCGTACAACGCCCTGCCTGCTTTCCTCGGGGCTCCCGGCGGAGCCGCCCTTCCCTGCGTACGGTAGTCGCCGCCGACCCGGTCAGAAAGGCAGACCGGGAATGCCGCTGCCGCCGCCCAGACCGTCGGCCAGCGGGCCCAGCTTCTCGGACTGGAGCTGCTGGGCGTTGTCGTTGGCGGCCTTCACCGCCGCGACCACCAGATCGGCGAGGGTCTCGGTGTCCTCCGGGTCCACCGCCTTGGGGTCGATCACCAGGGCGCGCAGCTCACCGGAGCCGGTGACCGTGGCCCGGACCAGGCCGCCGCCGGCCTGCCCCTCGACCTCCGTGTTCGCCAGCTCCTCCTGGGCGCGGGCCAGATCCTGCTGCATCTTCTGGGCCTGCTGGAGCAGCTGCTGCATGTTGGGCTGGCCACCACCGGGAAACACGATTCAGCTCCTGAACTCGCTGGGCTTGACGCCGGGCTCGCGCGATCCGTGTGATCTGCGCGACATGTGCGGTTTGCGCCGTTCGTGCGGTCGTACGACACACGCCAACGACACGTCTGTCCTGAGCGGGCCGAAAGATTCACCCCTCTTGAATGAGCCTACGCGGTCGACGCGGAGGGCGCGCCGTCACACTTTCGGGTGAGTGTGTCGACGGCCCTCCACCTGATGGCGGGCCACTTCCGGGGGGTTGCCGGTTTCAAACCGGTGCCTGCGCCACTCGTTGGGGGGTAGGAAAGGTGCCGACACCCGGAGCACGTCACGTGACCGGTTCGTCACGGAGAGTGCCCGGCGGTGGCCGGTGGCGACCCGGGCCGCGGGGCAGGTGCGGGCGGGTGCCGGGTCCGCCTGCCGGACGACCCGCCGGCCGGACCGGTCCGGCCGGTCCGGCCGGCGGGTCGCAGTGATCGTTTGACAGGTTTTGGGGAGTGGCCGGGTGAGTCAGCCGGAGATGCCGGGGAGCGGGTCCGAGGAGCCGCCGCCGTCGCCGCCGCGTGAGGGCGGGCGGTCCGAGGGGCCGTCGGGCTCGGGCGGACGGCCGGGGGGCGGCGGACGGCTCCGCGGCGGGACGGCGGCCGGGGCGCGGGCGGGCGCCGGGACGGCTCCGCGGCGGGACGGCGGCCGGGGCGCGGGCGGGCGCCGGACGGTCCGGCGGCGGGCCCGGCCTGCCGGGGGACCTGCTGGGGCGGCCGTTCCCCCAGGGGGACTGGGACGTGCCGGCCCGGCGGCTGGACGAGCTGTACCGGTGGGTCGAGCGGTGCGCGCTGGAGACCTCCGCGTGGTACCTCGCCGACCGGGTCTGGAAGCGCCGCGCCGCCCGGGCCCTGCGGGGCGGCGCGGCGGCGGGCGCGGTGCTGGCCGGGGGCCTGCCGCTGCTGGACCTCGCCGAGGTCGTCGACGGGGCGGCGCCGTGGGGGTACCTGTCGCTGCTGCTCTCCCTCACCTGCGTGGGCGCGGACCGGTTCTTCGGGGTGACCTCCGGGTGGATGCGGGACATGGCCACGGCGCAGGCGGTGCAGCGGCGGCTGCAGGCGCTGCAGTTCGACTGGGCGTCGGAGAACGTGCGGGAGGTGCTGGGCCCCGCGGAGGGCACGGCCGGTGAGGCGGCGGAGCGGTGCCTGGGGGTGCTGCGGCGGTTCTCCGAGGACGTGACGGAGCTGGTGCGGGCGGAGACGGCGGACTGGATGGGCGAGTTCCGGCGGGGCGACGTGCCCGCGGTGGCGCGGGGGGTCGCCGACGCGGGCCGGGCGGAGGCGGCGGTACCGGTGGGCGGGGCCGGGCGGTTCTCCCTGGCCGCGCCCCGCCCCAACATGCCGCGGCAGCGTCCGCCGGAGCCGCGGTGAGCGGACCGGGCCGCGGGGGTGCCGGGCCCGCGGGGGTGCCGGGCCCGCGGGGGGTCAGCGGTGGTAGGTGAGGGTGTCGCCGGTGGTCATGCGGCGGTCGAGGGAGCCGTCGGTGGTGAGGGTGAGGGTGGAGGGGTCGCCCGGGGAGCAGGAGCTGAGGGGGGCTCCGTCGACGACGCGGGACGGGCCGAGGCGGAGGCCGCCGCCGTCGCCCGGCGCCTCGGCGAGGTCGGCCTCGAAGACGCAGCGGTAGGAGGACGACGTCCCCGCCAGCGGCCCCTCGGCCACCAGCCTGAGCACGGGGTCCCCCACCTCGCCCTGGCTCAGGGTCATGCGGCGCGGGTTGGACCCGGACGCGTTCTCGATCACCGCGCTCCACTCGCCCAGGAAGGCCTCCGGCACCGCGCCCGGCCGGGACGCCCCGGTGGTCTCCGTCGTCACCGGACCGGCGCCCGAGGCGGAGGGGGACGGGGAGGCGGAGGACGAGGTCCCGGTGCCCCCGTCGGCGCGGGAGCGGCGGTCGTCGCCGCGCATCAGGCCGTACACCGCGCCTCCCGCGACCAGCGCGACGGCCAGCGTGGCCGCCGCGACGACCACCGCGGTCCGCGCGCCGCCGCCGCTGTCCGGCGGAGGGGTGCGGTCCACCGCCGTGGGGCCCGGCGGGGGTGAGCCGTGGGAACCGGGCGCGTACGGCCCGGGCGGGTGGGGACCGGACGCGGACGGGCCGGGTGCGAAGGGACCGGACGCGGACGGGCCGAGTGCGAAGGGACCGGACGCGGACGGGCCGGGTGCGAAGGGACCGGGCACCGGGGAGCCCGGCGGAGGGGGAGCGGCCCCCGCCGGGAGGGACGGCCCCGGCGGGTAGGGACCGGGCGCGGACGGACCGGACGCGGACGGACCGGACGCGGACGGACCGGGCGCCGGAGGGGCCGGCGGGACGGGGGCCGTCCCCGCCGGCGGGGACGGTGCCGGCGGCGCGAGGGGTGGAGCTCCCGCGACCGTCGCCGCCGTGGGGAACCGGTCGCCCCGCGGGCCCGGGTCCTCCACCTCCAGCAGCTCCGCCGCGTGCCTGCCGAGCTGCGCGACCAGCGCCGCGGGGAGCCACGGGTCGCGGGTGCGGCCGCCCGTGAGCGTGGCGTGCTCCGCGCCCACCCGCTCCAGCACGTCCTCCAGCGAGGGCCGCGCCGCCGCGTCCTTGCGGAGGCAGTCGCCGACCAGGCCGGACAGCCCCTCGGGGACGCCGGTGAGGTCGGGCTCGTCCTGGGCGATGCGGTACATCAGGGCGTGCGCCCCGCCCGCCGCGTCGCCGAACGGAAGCCGGCCGGTGGACGCGTAGGCCAGGACCGAGCCCAGGCTGAAGACGTCCACCGCCGCCGTGATCCGCTCGCCCCGGACCTGTTCCGGCGCCATGAAGCCGGGCGACCCGACCACCGCGCCGGCCCGGGTGAGCCCGCTGTCGTCGTCCGGGGCCTCCAGCGCCCGGGCGATCCCGAAGTCGATCACCCGCGGCCCGTCGATGGTGATCAGCACGTTGGACGGCTTGAGGTCCCGGTGCACCAGCCCCGCGCCGTGGATGTCGCGCAGCGCCCGCGCCAGCCCTGCCGCCAGGATGCGCACCGTCCGCTCCGGCAGCGCCCCGTGGTCCCGGCCGACCACCCGCTCCAGCGACGGTCCCGCCACGTACCCGGTGGCCACCCACGGCACCGCGGCCCCGGTGTCGGCGTCCAGCACCGGCGCCGTCCAGTCACCGCCGACCCGCCGCGCCGCCCGCACCTCCCGGCGGAACCGGGCCCGGAACTCCTCGCGCTCGGCGAGTTCCGGCCGCACCAGCTTCACGGCCACCGTGCGGCCCCGGTCCGACCGGGCCAGGTACACCCGCCCCATGCCGCCCGCGCCCAGCCGCGCCAGCAGCCGGTACGACCCGATCCGCTCGGGGTCGCCCGCGCCCAGCATCTCCATCGCCGTCGTCCTCCCCCCGGACCGGACGCCGCGCCCCCCGCGGCCCCCTCCGGCCCGGACTCCGAAGAGTAACGGCGGTTCCGCCCCGCCGTGCCACGGGCGGGCCACGCCCGCGCACCAGGCGCGGTGGCACCCGTCGCCGGCAGGCCGGCCCTGTCGCCGCCCGGCGCGGGCGATCTACGCTCTGCCGCATGACCTCCACGACGCCGCACAGCCCTCAGCCCGACCCCGAGACCGGTGCCGCCGTCAAGGCCGCGGACCGCGCCCACGTCTTCCACTCCTGGTCGGCGCAGGAACTCATCGACCCGCTCGCCGTGGCCGGCGCGGAGGGTTCGTACTTCTGGGACTACGAGGGCAGGCGCTACCTGGACTTCTCCAGCGGCCTGGTCTTCACCAACATCGGGTACCAGCACCCCAAGGTGGTCGCCGCGATCCAGGAACAGGCCGGGAAGCTCGCCACCTTCGCGCCCGCGTTCGCCGTGGAGTCCCGCTCGGAGGCGGCCCGGCTGATCGCCGGACGCACGCCCGGCGACCTCGACAAGATCTTCTTCACCAACGCGGGCGCCGAGGCCGTCGAACACGCGATCCGGATGGCGCGCCTGCACACCGGCCGCCACAAGGTCCTCTCCGCCTACCGCTCCTACCACGGCGGCACCCAGCAGACGGTGAACGTCACCGGCGACCCGCGCCGCTGGGCCTCCGACACCGGGCAGGCCGGCGTGGCGCGCTTCTGGGCCCCGTTCCTCTACCGCTCCCGCTTCTACGCGGAGAACGAGGAGCAGGAGTGCGCCCGAGCGCTGGAGCACCTGGAGACCACCATCGCCTTCGAGGGCCCGGCGACGATCGCCGCGGTGATCCTGGAGTCGGTCCCCGGCGGCGCGGGGATCATGGTGCCGCCGCCGGGCTACCTCCGGGGCGTCCGGGAGATCTGCGACCGGCACGGGATCGTGTTCATCCTGGACGAGGTGATGGCCGGCTTCGGCCGCACCGGCACCTGGTTCGCCGCGGACCTGTTCGACGTGGTGCCCGACCTGATGACCTTCGCCAAGGGCGTCAACTCCGGTTACGTGCCGCTGGGCGGCGTGGCGATCTCCGCGGAGATCGCCGCGACCTTCGCGCGGCGCCCCTACCCCGGTGGTCTCACCTACTCCGGGCACCCGCTGGCCTGCGCGGCGGCCGTCGCGACCATCCGGGTGATGGAGGAGGAGGGCATCGTGGAGAACGCCGCGCGGATGGGCGCGGAGGTCCTGGGTCCCGGGCTGCGGGAGCTGGCGGAGCGGCACCCCTCGGTGGGCGACGTCCGCGGCGTCGGCATGTTCTGGGCCGTGGAACTGGTCCGCGACCGCGCGACCCGTGAGCCGCTGGTGCCGTACAACGCGTCGGGGGAGGCCAACGCGCCGATGGCCGCCTTCGCCGCGGCGGCCAAGGCCAACGGGCTGTGGCCGTTCGTGAACATGAACCGGACCCATGTGGCGCCGCCGTGCACGGCCACCGGGAGCGAGCTCAAGGAAGGGCTGGCCGCGCTGGACGCGGCGCTGGCCGTGGCGGACTCGTACACCGTGTGACCACCCCGCCACATGAGCATGCCCGCCGCATGACCGCGCCCGCCGCGTGACCGCGTCGCCCCGGGTGCCGGGCGGGGAGGGGCCCGGCGCCCGCTCCCCGCCCGCTGGTTAAGGTGACCGCAGGCCCACCGCGGAGGTGCCGCGGGCGCACCAGGGAAGGAAGAGCGCCGATGGGAGCGACCGGCGCCCCCGGCCCCGTGACCCGCAGCACGCTGCGGCAGCAGATCGCCGAGGCGTTGCGCGACGAGGTGCTGGCCGGCCGGCTGCACCCCGGCCAGGAGTTCACCGTCAAGGAGATCGCCGAGCAGTACGGCGTCTCCGCCACCCCCGTCCGCGAGGCGCTGGTCGACCTGGCCGCGCAGGAACTGCTGCGGGCGGTGCAGCACCGCGGCTTCCAGGTGCGGGCCTTCGGCGTCGAGGACTTCCGGCACATCGTGCAGGCGCGGGTGCTGGTGTCGGACGGCATCTTCGACCGGCTGACCGCCCGGGCGCGGGCCGCCGGCCACGCCTTCCCCGACGAGGCGGAGGCGGCCTCGCTGCTCGCGGTCCGGCGGCGCGGCGAGGAGTGCCAGCGGGCCGCGCAGTCCGGGGAGCTGTCCGTGCTGATCGGCTACGACCTGCGGTTCTGGCGGGAGTTGAGCAGCCTCTTCGGCAATCCGTACCTCACGGACTTCCTGCACCGGCTGCGCGTCCAGGCCTGGGTGTGCACCGTGCAGCATCTGCGGAGGCTCTCCGACCTGCGTGAGCACATGTGGGCCGGGCATACGTCCCTGGTGGACTCACTGGGGCGCGGCGACACCACGGAGTCGCGACGGCTGGTCGCGGAGAGCAACACCTTCTCCCTGGAACTGGTGGAGCGTCTCACCGCCTCGGACGGCGCGGAGGGCACCCGGGGGCCCGGGGACGGATAGAGGTCCCTTCCACGGGGGACCACACCTGCACGGGCCGGACCGGGCCCGCACCGCACGCACTCGCACTACGCTTCCCTTTCCACCTCCGACCCGAGGAGCCGTCCTTTGGCCTGTGACCTGTGGCTGGTCCCGCTCGTCGACGTGTTGTGCCACACCCCGGACAATCCCTTCGCCGAGGAACTCGCCCTGTACGACCGGGCGTTGATGGCCAGCGGCGCGCAGCCGGTGCCGATCCACCAGTACATGCCGGGGATCTCGGGCGACGTCGCCCCGGTCGCCGGCTTCGACTACGAGGCACTGCACTTCCTGCGGCGGGTCTACCTGCTCCAGGCCTGCGGGCTGCCGGTGACGCCGGTGGACGAACTGGGCGGCGACTACGAGCAGTTGCTGGAGATGTTCGAGAGCACGGCGCAGCGGTCGCACCTGGTCTGGCACTACGACCACGCCGGGGCCTACCTCCCGGTGGACTTCCCGCACCCCTTGGTCAACGACGAACTCCTCGACAACGGAGGGCCGCTGGGGTCCTCGCACGGGCTGCTGCGGGACCTGGAGTTCATCGGGCCCGCGCTGGGCATCGACCCCGCCAACCCGCCCGCCGCGCCCGCGCCGCCGTCCGCGCCCACGGAGCTGGAGCAGCCGGCGGAACCGGCGCCCTACGACCCGAGCCCGTTCGCCCGTGAGCGTCACGTGTGGCTGGGGCTGCACGCGGCGGCGGTGCGGAGCCTCGGGCAGGGGTCGATGATCGTGTTCAGCTGATGGGTGAGGCGGAGGCCGCCCGGGCGTACGGGCGGCATCCGGAGCTGCTTCCGGGATTCGTCCGCGACGCGCGGGGCGAGGACGGGCGGCAGGTCGTCGTCCTGCGGTGGGAGGAGTCGCGGGAGCTGGCGCGGCTCAGCCTCTCGCGGTTCCCGGCGTGGAACAGCGCGAGCCTGGACTGGTCGGCGGTTCCCCCGGTGGAGTCCGTGGAGTGGGACGACGGGGCCGGGTTCGCGTCGGTGCTGCGGCGGTACGGCGCGGGGGCGGACGGGGTGGTCGTCTTCTGGGGCGACCTGTCGGTCCCCACGGTGGTGATGCCGGTGGAGGTCGCGGTGCGGCGCGGCACCGAACTGTGGGACGTGGGGCCCGAGTTCTGGACGTACCCGCTCGACGGCGACGTCCTGGTCGAGGCGCGCTGGGGCTCCCCCGTCGTGGTGGGCCGGATCCCCCCGGCCCCGTACCCGTCCCCCTGAACCGCACCGCCCGGCCCTCGGGGCGGGCGGCCCGCACGGCGCGGCGGCCCGCGGGAGGGAACCCGCGGGCCGCCGCCGGGTCAGGCGGGGAGGGTCTCCGCCAGGGTGCGGGCGGCGCGCTCCGTGTCGGCGAAGCCGACGTAGAGCGGGGTGAAGCCGAAGCGGAGGACGTCGGGGTGGCGGAAGTCGCCGACCACGCCGCGGGCGGTCAGCGCCCGCATGACCTCGCCGGCCCGTTCGTGCCGGAGGGCGATCTGGCTGCCCCGCTCCTCGTGCGCGAGCGGCGTCACGCACTCCACCGCGCCCTCGGGCACGTACCGCGCGACGCACTCCAGGAAGAAGTCGGTGAGCGCGAGCGACTTCTGCCGGACCGCGGCGATGTCCACGCCCTCCCAGACGTCCAGCGCCGCGTCCAGGGCGAGGAGGGAGAGGATCTCCGGCGTTCCCACCCGCCCCCGCACCGCACCGGCGGCCGGTGTGTAGCCGGGGCGCATCCCGAACGGCTCGACGTGCGAGTTCCAGCCGGGCAGCGGTGTGTCGAACCGCTCCTGGAGGCCGTGCCGGACGTACAGGTACGCCGGCGCGCCGGGGCCGCCGTTGAGGAACTTGTAGGTGCAGCCGACCGCCAGGTCGACCCCGTGCGCGTCCAGCTCCACCGGCAGCGCGCCCGCGCTGTGGCAGAGGTCCCAGACGGCCACCGCGCCCACCGCGTGGACGGCGGCGGTGAGGCCCGGCAGGTCGAACAGCCGCCCCGAGCGGTAGTCGACGTGGTTGAGCAGCACCGCCGCGGTGCGCGGACCGAGCGCCGCCGGAACCTCCTCCGGCCGCACCGGCCGCAGCGCGCAGCCCGTCATCCGCGCCGCCGACTCGGCGATGTAGCCGTCCGTGGGGAACGTCGTGGCGTCGACCAGGATCTCGTCCCGCTCGACCGCGCCGTCGCCCTCGCGGGCGATCCGCACCGCCGCGACCAGCGCCTTGAAGACGTTGACCGAGGTGGAGTCGCCCACCACGACCTGGCCCGGCGCCGCGCCGACCAGCGGCGCGATCCGGTCGCCGATCCGCTCGGGCGCGGTCCACCAGCCGCTCTCGTCCCAGGACCGGATCCGCAGTTCGCCCCACTCGCGCCGCACGACGTCCTGCAGCCGCTCGGCGACCCCCGCCGGCAGCGCGCCGAGGGAGTTGCCGTCCAGGTAGACGACGTCGTCCAGCACGAAGCGGGAGCGCAGGGCGGCCAGCGGGTCGGCGGCGTCCAGTTCCGTGGCCTTCGACAGGAGTTCAGACATGGGAGCGCGCCGTCCAGAGCTCGGGGAACACGGTGTTGCGGGCCCGCTTCTCCAGCCAGGCCACCCCGGCGGAGCCGCCCGTGCCGGTCTTGGAGCCCATGGCGCGCCGGGTGGCGACCAGGTGGTCGTTGCGCCAGCGCCAGACCAGTTCGGCGACGTCGGTCAGCGCCTCGCCGAGACGGACCAGCGGGTCGTTCTGGTCCCCGGTGTAGATCTCGGCCCACACCCGCTCGACCTCGGGCGACGGCTCGTACTTCTCCGAGACGTCGCGCCGCAGCACCGCCTCCGGCACGGCGTGGCCGCCGCGGGCGAGGAACCGCAGCACCTCGTCGTAGAGCGAGGGCTCGTGGAGCGCCTTCTCCAGTTCCGCGTGGGCGCGGGGCGTGCCGCGGTGCGGGACCAGCATCGAGCGGGACTTGTCGCCGAGGAGGAACTCCAGGCGGCGGTACATCGCCGACTGGAAGCCGGAGCCCTCGCCGAGGGCGCCCCGGTAGGAGTTGAACTGCGCCGGGGTGAGCTGCCCCAGCGGGGTCCAGGAGGCGTTGAGCGCCTCCAGTTCCCGCACCGAGCGCTTGAGCGCGTCGACCGCCGTGGGGACGTCGTCACGGCGGAGGGCTTGCGAAGCGGTCTCCCACTCGTGGACGATCACCGTGAACCACAGCTCCATGACCTGGGTGGTCACCAGGAACACCATCTCGCCCGGGTCGTCCGAGCGGGGCTGCTGGAGGTGGGTCAGCACGTCCGCCCGGACGTAGTCCTCGTAGGGCGTCGAGCCGTCGAACTCGAGATGCGGGGTCTCCGGCTCGTGGGTCTGCTGAGCCTGTCGGGACATCGCTGTCTCCTGCTGTACTCCGGGTAGCGGTCCGCCCCTGCCGATACCGGCACGGGGGCCCCGGTCCCCGCGGCAATCCTCCGCAATGATCCCCCGGTCGGGCAATACCCGCCTGGTGGGACCCTTCCGGACGACGCCCGGACGGACCCGCCGGGACTCCCGCGCCGGGAAACCGCCGCACCGGCGGACACCCGCACGACCGGACCTCCCGAGGGAGGCTGCCGAGAGAGGCTGGAACGCATGACCGACGAGGAGAGGACGGCCGCCGCCCGGGAGCGGGCCGCCGCCGAGGAGAGATCCGTCTTCTCGCACAAGCCCGTCGCCCCGGACGCCACCCGCGCCTACGGGGACCACCCGGACCAGGTGGTCGACTTCTACGCGCCGCCCGCCGGGCCGGCGCCCGCGCCGCTGGTCGTGGTGGTGCACGGCGGGGCCTGGCGGGCCCCGTACGACCGGCTGCACGTCACCCCCTTCGCCCGCTTCCTGGCCCGCCGCGGTTTCGCCGTGGCCGTGCCCGAGTACCGGCGCGGCGGTGCGGCGCAGGGCGAGGCGGGCCGCTGGCCGCAGACGCTGGACGACGTCGCCGCCGCGCTGGACGCGCTGCCCCGGCTGGCCGCCGAGGCGCTCGGCGGGCGGGCCGACACCGGCCGCACGGTGCTCACCGGGCACTCCGCCGGCGGCCACCTGGTGCTGTGGGCCGCCGCCCGCCACCTGCTGCCCGAGGGCAGCCCCTGGCGCGCCGCGGCCCCGCCGCGGATCCGCGGGGTGGTGGCGCTGGCGCCCATCGCCGACCTCGGGGCCGCCGAGAAGCTGGAGGTCTGCGGTCACGCCGCGCTGCAGTTCCTGGGCGGTCCGGACCTCTTCGAGGAGCGGCGCCCGCACGCCGACCCGGTGCTGCTGGTGCCCACCGGCATCGCCACCGCCGTCGTGCAGGGCGGGGAGGACGCCGACGTCCCGCCGCCGGTCGCCGAGTCGTACGCGAGGGCCGCGGCCCTCGCGGGCGAGGTGGTGGGCGTGACGCTGCTGGAGGGCGTCGGCCACTTCCCGCTGATCGACCCGGCCGCCGACGCGTGCGCCGTGGTGGCGGAGGAGATCGCCCAGCTGGCGTGGTGAACGGGGTGCCCCGAATGGCATGGTGAACGGGTGAACTCCCCCGTCGCCCCGGTCTTCTCCCCCTCCGACCCGGACTTCGTCGCCGACCCGTACCCGGCCTACGGCGCGCTGCGGGCGCGCGGCCGGGTGCTGTGGTGCGAGGAGACCGGCCAGTGGCTGGTGCCGCGCCACGCCGACGTGTCCGCGCTGCTGCGCGACCGGCGGCTGGGGCGGACCTACCGGCACCGCTTCACCGACGAGGAGTTCGGCCGCACGCCTCCCCCGCCGGAGCACGAGCCGTTCCACACCCTCAACGACCACGGGATGCTCGACCTGGAGCCGCCGGACCACACCCGGATCCGGCGGCTGGTCTCCCAGGCGTTCACCCCGCGCACCGTGGAGCGGCTGCGGCCGTACGTGCGCTCACTGGCCGGGGAGCTGGCCGGGCGGCTGGTGGACGCGGGCGGCGGCGACCTGCTGGCGGAGGTCGCCGAACCGCTGCCGGTGGCGGTGATCGCCGAGATGCTGGGCGTGCCCGAGGCCGACCGGGCGCCGCTGCGGCCCTGGTCGGCGGCGATCTGCGGGATGTACGAGCTGAACCCGTCCGGGGAGACGGCGGCGCGGGCGGTGCGCGCCTCCGTGGAGTTCGGCGACTACCTGCGGGAGCTGATCGCCGAGCGGCGCCGCCGGCCCGGCGGGGACGACCTGATCTCGGCCCTGATCGCCGCCCACGACGAGGGCGACCGGCTCACCGAGCAGGAGATGGTCTCCACCTGCGTGCTGCTGCTCAACGCGGGCCACGAGGCCACCGTCAACGGCACGGGCAACGCCTGGGCGGCGCTCTTCGGCCATCCGGAGCAGCTGGCGGCGCTGCGCGCGGACCACTCGCTGGTGCCGTCCGCGGTGGAGGAGCTGCTGCGCTTCGACACGCCCCTGCAGCTCTTCGAGCGCTGGGTCCTGGAGGAGATCGAGATCGACGGGACGGTGATCCCGCGCGGCGCGGAGCTGGCGCTGCTGTTCGGGTCCGCCAACCGTGATCCGGCGGCGTTCGAGCGGCCGGACCGGCTCGACCTGGCCCGGCGGGAGAATCCGCACATCTCGTTCAGCGCGGGGATCCACTACTGCATCGGGGCGCCGCTGGCCCGGATGGAGCTGGCCGCCTCGTTGACCGCGCTGCTGGAGCGGGCGCCGCGGATGCGGCTCGCCGCGGAGCCGGTCCGGCGGCCGAACCTGGTGATGCGGGGCCTCGCGGAGCTGCGGGTGGAGACCCGCTGAGCCCGGGGCCGGCGGCGGGGGTCAGCCGGCGACCTGCTCCCCGCCCGGTCGCGGGCCGACCGCGGCGATCGCGTCGGCGGCGGTGGGGTGGATGGCCAGGACGGTGTCCAGGCCGGTCAGCTTGAGCATCCGGTCCAGCCGGGGCGGCACCGCGGCCAGCGCCATGGCGCCGCCCACGGACTGGGCGGCGTGCCAGATGTTGATCAGCGCGTTGAGGCCGGCCGAGTCGCAGAACCCGACCCGCGACAGGTCCAGGACGAGACGGTTGCGTCCCTGCTCGATCAGCTCGAGCACCCGGGAGCGGAGCATCGGCGCGGTGTGGAAGTCGATCTCGCCGCCGACCTTGGCGACGGCCAGCGGACCGTGGGTCTCCTCCACGGTCAGGAGCAGCTCTTGCTCGGACACGTCGTTCAGTGCTCCTCGTCCGTAGCGTCCGTGGGCAAAGTCGTGGTGTGCGCGGTGGACGTCACGCCCGGGGTGCGCCGCTCGGCCTCCTCGGCGGTCGGCACCGAGAGCGCCAGGAGCGCCACGTCGTCCTCCGCCCCTTCGGGGAGCGAGTCCAGCAGGTCCACGATGTCCTCCACCAGTCCGGCGGCGCCGCCGAGACCCCGGCGGCGCGCCAGGAAGGCGGCCAGTCCCTCGTCACCGATCATCTGTCTGTCCTCGCCGGCCCTGGCCTCGATGAGCCCGTCGGTGTACAGGAGCAGCACCTCGCCCGGGGCCAGGACGACCGTACGGGACCGGAAGCGGGCCTCGGGAAGCGCCCCTATCAGCATGCCTCCTTCCAGGCTCACGGCGCTCACCGACGGCACGCCGTCGGGCCCGCCCGCCACGTGGTACGCGGGGGGATGGCCGCCGGTGGCCACCTCGACCTCGAAGCCGCCCTCCTCGCGCGGGGTGAGGACGCCGAAGATCGCCGTGCAGAACTTGCTGGTCAGGCTGTCGCCGAGGAGTTCGGTGTTCAGCGTGTCCAGGACGGCCACCGGGTCCGGCGCGTGGTGGGCCGCGGCGCGCAGGGTGTGCCGGGCCAGCGCGGTGACGGTGGCCGCGTCCGGGCCCTTGCCGCACACGTCGCCGAGCAGGAAGGCCCAGCGGTCGCCGTCGAGCGGGAACACGTCGTAGAAGTCGCCGCCCAGGTCGTGGACCGAGGCCGCGTGGTAGTGGCAGGCCAGCTCCAGGCCGGGGACGGCGGGCAGCGCGGGCGGGAGGAGGGTCCGCTGCAGGGTGCTGGTCAGGGACTCCAGGACCCTGCGGTCCTTCTCGGCGCGCAGCCGGGCGGCCCGCTCGTCCTCCACCTGGCGGACCACCGCCTGGCGCCGCTCCTGCTCCCGGCGCAGGGCGCGCAGCGCGGTCAGCCGCAGCTCCATCTCGTCCAGCACGACCTGCGCCAGGTCCTGGAGGGCGGTGAGGTCCTCGTCGCCGAGGGTGCGGGGGCGGGTGTCGAAGATGCTGACGGTGCCCAGTTTGTGGCCGTCCGCGCTGACGATCGGCGCGGCGGCGTAGAAGCGTATCCCCAGCGGGCCGGTGACCATCGGGTTCGTCGCGGCCAGCGGGTCCAGCCGGGTGTCGGGGATGACCATGGGGCCGTCGTGGAGGAGGGCCAGGCCGCACAGCCCGTCGGCCCGGCTCACCTCGGTGACGTCGTCCAGACCGTGCCGGGCCTTGAACCAGATGCGGTCGCTGTCGACGAAGGTCACCGCGGCGAGGGGGACCTGGAAGACGCGGGCCGCGAGGCGGGCGACGCGGTCGAAGGAGCCGTCCGGGGGCGTGTCGAGGATTTCGTAGCGGCGCACCGCCGCGACCCGTGCGGACTCCGTCTCCGAGTCCGGTCCCACGGCATTCTCTCGCAGCATGGGCCTGTTCGGTTCCTCGTTCTGATCGCCGTTTCCCCCTCGGTGCCGCCGGGGCGGCGGCACCGGAACCCCCAAGGCTAGAGGAACGCGGACGGTTCCGGTGCCGTGAAGATCGCATGGGGCGTCGTCCCGGGTCATTCCCCGGGTCTCTACTTCGTGTCCAGATCCCTCCGCCGGAAACCCCTCAGCCCGGTCAGGCAGAGGCCTGCGGCGACCAGGGTGAGCACCGTCACCGGCGTCCAGTCCATGGCCGCGGCAGGGAGCCGGGGCACGTGGCCCAGCGGGGACAGGTCACCGGTCCACTCCGGGAACCGGAGGATCTGCCCCAGGTAGCCGACGACGAAGGCGTACAGCGGCACCGCCCAGGCCAGCGCCGTCGCCCGGGGCAGCCAGCCGAACAGGACCAGGGCCACGCCCGCCGCGGTCCACAGGGCCGGCACGTGTACCAGGGCGGCGGCGACCAGGTCGCCGGTCATGGCGTGGTCGCCGGTCGCGGCGGCGGCCGCGAGGCCGAAGCCGAGCCCGGCCAGCAGCTGCGTCACGACGGCGCCGAGCAGGGCGACCGCCAGGTGGCCGCCCAGCCAGGCGGTCCGGGAGAGGCCGGTGGACAGCAGCGCCTCGGCCCGCCCGCCGGTCTCCTCGGCACGGGCGCGGAGGGTGGCCATCACCACGTAGACCATGGAGACCACCGCGATGACCACCATCACCATCGCCGCGAACGACTCCGCGAGGGTGGCCCCGCCGATCTCGGCCAGGGCCTCCTGGATCTGGTCGACGCCGCCGAGCATCTCCTCGATGTCGCCGATGATCGACCCGTACATCGCCCCCATCACGAACAGCCCGGCGCCGAAGCCGGCCAGCAGCCCGCGCTGGAGCCGCAGGGCGAGGCCGAACGGGCCGGCCAGCGCCCGGGAGGCGGTGGTGCGGCCCAGCCGGGCGGGGCGCAGTCCGGCGCCCACGTCGCGCCGGGCGGAGAGCAGGAAGCCGGTGGCCGCGCAGGCCGCCGCCGCGCCCAGGCAGAGCAGCAGCGGCCACCAGCGGTCGTCCACGTACGGGTAGGCGCGCTGGGCCCAGCCGATCGGGGACGCCCAGCTCAGCGCCTCGTTCCCGGTGTCGCCGGCCGCCCGCAGGACGTACGCCCCGCCGATCACGGCCAGGGCGAGCCCGGAGGCGCCGCGGGTGGAGGAGGTGATCTGGGCGGTGATCGCGGCGACACCGGCGAAGACGACGCCGGCCGCGGCGTGGGCGAAGCCGTAGACCAGCGAGCCGGACAGGTCGAGCGACTCGACGCCGAGTCCGGCCAGGCCCGCGGTGAGCAGCAGGGCGAGCGCCAGGTCGGCCAGCACGGCGAGGCCGAGGGCGGCGGCGAGCGGGGCGTGGCGTCCGACGACGGTGGAGCGGATCAGCTCGGCGCGGCCGGTCTCCTCCTCGTCGCGGGTGTGCCGGGTGACGATCAGGACGCTCATCAGGCCGACCAGCACGCCCGCGAAGCCGATCATCCCGTGGCCGAGCATGGCGCCGTAGGTGTAGTCGTCGAGGTAGTGGCGGGGGCCGGTCATGGCCAGCGCGGCGGGGGTCCCCATGGTCCTGGCGGCGGTGGCCCGGGCCTCGGGGGAGTCGTAGAGGGCGGCGTAGCTGTCGGCGGTGGCCAGGGTGCCGGCGAGCAGGGCCAGCAGCCAGACGGGGAGGCGGACGCGGTCCCGGCGCAGGGCGAAGCGGAGCAGGGTGCCGGTGCCGGTGAACGCCGGGCGGGAGGCGGGGTGCGCGGTCACGCCCGCGGGGCGGGTCGCCGTGGTGGTCACCGGACGGCCCCGGCCTCTCCGGCGTCCCCGGCCGCACCGGCCGCGTCGGCCGGGGACGCCGCGCCGGTCCGGCCGTCGGCGTCCCGGTGGCCGTCGGCGCCCCGGTGGCCGTTGGCGGCGAGCTCGTCCCCGTAGTGGCGGAGCATCAGCTCCTCCAGGGTGGGCGGGTGGCTGACCAGGCTGCGGACGCCGGCCTCGCCGAGGAGGCGCACGGCGGCGTCGAGCCGCCCGCCGTCCACCGCGAACCGGACCCGTGCCCCGTCGAGGGTGACGTCGTGCACGCCGGGCAGCGCCTCCAGGCCGGTGGCCGGCCGGTCGGTCTCGGCCTCGACGGTGGTGCGGGTGAGGTGGCGCATCTCGGCGAGGGTGCCGGACTGGACGGTCCGGCCGCGCCGGACGATCGACACGCGGTCGGCCAGCTTCTCCACCTGGGCCAGGATGTGGCTGGAGAGCAGCACCGTCCGCCCGGCCTCCTTGGCCTCGCGGACCACGTCCTGGAAGACGACCTCCATCAGCGGGTCCAGGCCCGAGGTGGGCTCGTCGAGGAGCAGCAGCTCGGCGTCGGAGGCGAGCGCGGCGACGATGGCGACCTTCTGCCGGTTGCCCTTGGAGTAGGCCCGCCCCTTCTTGCGCGGGTCCAGGTCGAACCGGTCGATCAGCTCGTCCCGGCGCCGCCGGCCGGTGCCGCCGCGCAGCCGCGACAGCAGGTCGATGGCCTCGCCGCCGCTGAGGTTGGGCCACAGCTCGACGTCGCCGGGCACGTAGGCGAGGCGGCGGTGCGCCTCGACGGCCCGGTCCCACGGGTCCAGGCCGAGCACGCGGGCGGCGCCGGCGTCGGCGTGCAGCAGGCCGAGCAGCACGCGGAGGGTGGTCGACTTGCCGGCCCCGTTGGGGCCGAGGAAGCCGTGCACCTCCCCGGTGCGGACCGACAGGTCGAGTCCGTCGAGGGCGCGGGTGGAGCCGAACGACTTCCGGAGTCCGGACACCTCGATCGCGAGGGATTCCTGCGTCATGCTTCTGAAGCTACGCTTTCTTCAAAAAGTTGTGAAGTTAAGGAACCGTATAAACTCGGGGGTCCAGGACGAGGAACGAGGTTGCGCATGACGGAGGCCGGGAAGTCCCCGAAGGAACGGGACCCGGAGGCGGTGTCGCGGTTCGTGGAACTCTTCGCGGGCCGGCTGACCGACGCCGGCATGGCCCGGATGCCCGCCCGGGTCTTCGCCGCGCTGCTCGCCTCCGACGACGGCGTCCTCACCTCGGCCCAGCTGGGCGACCAGCTGAGGGTCAGCCCCGCGGCGGTCTCCGGCGCGGTGCGCTACCTCTCCCAGACGCACCTGGTCTCCCGCGAGCGCGAACCGGGCTCGCGGCGGGAGCGGTACCGGGTCCACAGCGACCAGTGGTACGAGGCGGTCACCAACCGCGAGGCCCTGCTCCGCCACTGGCAGTCCGCCCTCCGCGAGGGCGTCACGGCCGTCGGCGCCGGCTCCCCGGCCGAGCGACGGCTGCGGGAGACGCTGGAGTTCTTCGAATTCATCGAGGTCGAGCTCACCGACATGATGCGGCGGTGGCGCGAGAAGCGGGAGGCCGCCGCCGGGCGCTGACACCGCCCCACCGGCGGACGCCGCCATCAGCCGCCGGCCGCCGCCGTCAGCGGGGAAGGGTCAGGTTCCACGCCCCCGGGCGGACCGTCCAGGTGCGGGTGCGGACCGGGCCCGCGACGGTGGCGTCGGCGCGGTAGCGGAAGTCGGCGCCGGAGACGGTGACGGTGCGGGCCGCGGCCTGGAGGGGGGCGGCCTCGGCGCCCACCGAGACGGGGCGGACCTCGACGTCGGCGCGGCCGGTGAAGCCGGGGGTCACGGTGACCGCGCGGACCGGCTGGTCCAGGTCGACCAGGGTGGACCCGTCGGTCTCGACGCGCAGGCGGGACGGGCCCGGACCGCCGTGGCGTTCCGTCCCGCGGGTCCTACAGGAAGGAGTTGATCTCGATCGTCTCGTCGCGGCCGGGGCCGACGCCGATCGCGGAGATGGGCGCGCCCGACATCTCCTCCAGCGCCTTCACGTACGCCTGCGCGTTCTTCGGCAGGTCGGAGAAGGACTTCGCCGAGGAGATGTCCTCGCTCCAGCCCGGCAGGTACTCGTAGACCGGCTTCGCGTGGTGGAAGTCGCTCTGGGAGTAGGGGAGTTCCTCGACCCGCTCGCCGTCGATCTCGTAGGCGACGCAGACCGGGATCTGCTCCCACCCGGTGAGCACGTCCAGCTTGGTGAGGAAGAAGTCCGTCAGCCCGTTCACCCGGGTGGCGTACCGCGCGATGACCGCGTCGAACCAGCCGCAGCGACGGTCGCGGCCGGTGGTGACACCGCGCTCGCCGCCGATGCGCCGCAGCGCCTCGCCGTCCTCGTCGAACAGCTCGGTCGGGAACGGACCCGAACCGACCCGCGTGGTGTACGCCTTCAGGATGCCGATGACACGGCTTATGCGCGTCGGGCCCACGCCCGCGCCGGTGCAGGCGCCGCCGGCCGTCGGGTTGCTGGAGGTGACGAACGGGTAGGTGCCGTGGTCGATGTCCAGCAGCGTGCCCTGGCCGCCCTCGAAGAGGACGACCTTGTCCTCGTCGAGCGCCTTGTTGAGCACCAGCACCGTGTCGGCGACGTACGGACGCAGCTGGTCCGCGTAACCGAGCAGCTCCTCGACCACCTGCTCCGCGGTGATGGCGCGGCGGTTGTAGAGCTTGGAGAACATCTGGTTCTTGACCTCGAGCGCGGCCTCCACCTTCTGCTGGAGGATCGACTCGTCGTACAGGTCCTGGACGCGGATGCCGGTGCGGTTGATCTTGTCGGCGTAGGTGGGGCCGATGCCGCGACCGGTGGTGCCGATCTTGCGCTTGCCCAGGAACCGCTCGCTCACCTTGTCCAGCGTGACGTTGTACGAGGTGATGATGTGCGCGTTGCCGCTGAGCAGCAGCTTGGACGTGTCGACGCCCCGCTCGTTGAGGCCGCTCAGCTCGGAGAGCAGCACCGAGGGGTCGACGACGACGCCGTTGCCGATGACGGGCACGCAGTTGGGGGAGAGGATGCCGGACGGCAGCAGGTGCAGCGCGTACTTCTGGTCGCCCACCACGACCGTGTGGCCGGCGTTGTTGCCGCCCTGGTAACGCACCACGTAGTCGACGGAGCCGCCGAGCAGGTCGGTGGCCTTTCCCTTGCCCTCGTCACCCCACTGAGCACCGAGCAGCACAAGTGCGGGCACAGGCGTACACCCCTTCCGGGCGGGGCATGTCCTGGGTCGGGGCGCGCGGCACGACCATGCCGTGCCCCGTGCGCCCGGCGGCCCTCGTCGGCCGCGGTTCCCGTCGGACCGGATGCCCCGGAATAGACGAAGCCCCTGGCACGAGGAACGCGGCGCAAGGGGCTCTTGCACAAAGATGCTACCCGAGGACCCGAGGAAGCGAGGCATGACCGAGGTGGCTTCGGACCAGCTTCTCGTGGTCGTCGACCCGTTTGCCCGAAGGACGGACGGGGAGTCCGTCCGGATCGCCAAGGACGTGCTGTGCGCGGGCGCACGGGTGAAGTGGTGCCTGCCGGAGGGGCCGGAGGAGTTCGTCCGGCAGCTGGAGCGCCGCGGCTCGCGGCGTCCGGTGGTGGTCGGTGACGACCACGCGCTGCTGCGGGCGGTGGCCGTGCTGGAGCGGCACGGCGAACTGGGCGGGTGCGCGCTGGCGGTGGTGCCGGTCGGGGCCCGGCCGGCCACGCTGTCGGTGGCCCGTTCGCTCGGGGTGCCGCCGGGCACGGTGGCGGCGGCGCGGGCGGTGCTGGAGGGGACGCCGCGGCGGCTGGACCTGCTGGCGGACGACGCGGGCGGGCTGGTGCTGGGGGCGCTGCGCATCCCGGCGGCGGACGCCCCGGCGCCGTCCCGGGGCGGGGGCCCGGTGCGGCGGCGCCGGTAT
>NZ_LWCC02000005.1:2517263-2530800 GCF_001642695.1 Streptomyces chilikensis | reverse complement strand
GCCTCAGCCGCGCGGGACGGCGGCCCGCGCCGCGCCGCCCCGGTCCGCTCCCCCGCCGGCGGGGCCGGCCAGGGGCAGGCGGACCGTGAAGAGGGCGCCGCCGCCCGGCGCCCGGCCGAGCGTGATCGTCCCTCCGTGCCGGGTCACGATCTCGCGGACGATCGCCAGCCCCAGGCCCGCGCCCCCGTCGTCGCGCGCGCGGGCGTCGTCCAGCCGCACGAACCGCTCGAAGACCCGCTCCCGCTCGCCCTCCGGGACACCCGGCCCGTCGTCCTCGACCGACAGCACCGCCCAGCCCGGTCCCCGGCCCGCGGCCGGTCCCGCGCCCGCCGTGTCCGCGGGCACGGTGCGCACCCGCACGACGACCCGTTCCCGGGCGTGGCGCTGCGCGTTGTCCAGCAGGTTGCCCAGCACCCGTTCCAGCCGGCCGCGGCTGCCCGCCACGACCGCCTCCTCCAGTTCCCCGGCGCGCACCGGCCCGGGGCGGCGCGCCGTCTCCTCACGCGCCAGGGCCGCCAGGTCCACCCGCGCGGCGCGGGGCTCCTCCCCCGCGTCGAGGCGGGCCAGCAGCAGCAGGTCGGCGGCCAGGTGCTGGAGCCGCACCACGTCCTCCAGCAGCTCGCCGACCTCGAGCAGCTCCGGATGCGCCTCGGCGACCTCCACCTGGGTGCGCAGCGAGGCGATCGGGCTGCGCAGTTCGTGCGAGGCGTCCGCGACGAAGCGGCGCTGCCGCTCGACCGACTCCTGAAGGGCCGCCAGGGTGCCGTTGGTGGTGACCGCGAGCCGGGCCACCTCGTCGCGCGAGGACGGCACCGGCACCCTGCGGGACAGGTCGCGGCTGCCGGTGATCTCCGCCATCTCCGCCCGGATGCCCTCCACCGGGCGCAGCGCGTGGCGGGTGACCAGCCAGGTCACCGCCCCCACCACGACCAGCAGCGCGGGCAGGCCGGCCAGCATCGCCCGGACGGTGTCGGTCACCGCCAGTTCCTGCACCGCCAGCGACGACCCCGCGTAGACGGTCACGGGCGTCCCGTCGGCCGCCTCGGCGCGCAGGGCGGCGACGGTGAAGTCGGCGCGCCCCTCGGCCTCGCCCGGGTCGGAGGTCGCCTCGCCCTCGTCGTCCACCGCCAGGGAGACGCGGTCGAGGACGGCGTCGTCGTCGACCCGCCCGTCGTCCGCGCGGTCGTCGTCGTCGCCCCGGTCGCCGCTGCCGGCGTCCTCACCGCCGGAGCCGCCGGGCGGCGCGGGCACCGGGCGGGCGGCGCCGCTCATCGGCGGGGCGCCGGCGAGGGCGTCGCTGGAGGCGAGGACCGTGCCGTCGGCGTCGACGACCTGCACCGGGTCGTCGGTGTCCAGCCCGGCCGCGTCCTTCGGGGAGCGTTCCACCGCGACCTGGACGGCGACCTCGCGGGCCCGGGACTCGGCGACCAGCCGGGTGTTGTCGGCCAGGCCGCCGCGCAGGACCTCGACCACCGCCAGGCCCGCCAGGGCCAGGGCGACGGCGACGACGACCGTGGCGCCCAGCGCGGTACGGGCGCGCACCGACGAGAACCAGCCCCGCGTCACGGCGTCCCCCCGTCCCGCTCCAGCCGGTAGCCGGCGCCGCGCACCGTGGTGATCGACCGGACCCCGAAGGGCGCGTCGATCTTGCGGCGCAGCGTGCTGACGTACACCTCGACGATGTTGGGGTCGCCGTCGTAGGCGAAGTCCCACACGTGCTCGAGGATCTCGGCCTTGGAGACCACCTCCCCGGCCCGCAGCGCCAGTTGCTCCAGGACGGCGAACTCCCGCGTGGTCAGCGCGATCTCCTCCCCGCCGCGCCGCACCCGCTGCGCCCCCGGGTCGACGCTCAGGTCCCCCAGCCGCAGGACGGGCGTGCCGCCGAGGGTGCGGCGGCGCAGCAGGGCCCGGATCCGGGCGAGCAGGACCACGTAGGAGAACGGCTTGGTCAGGTAGTCGTCGGCCCCGGTGTCCAGCCCCTCGGCCTCGTCGTACTCGCCGTCCTTGGCGGTGAGCATCAGGATCGGCGTCCGGTCGCCGGACGCGCGCAGGGCCGAGCAGACCCGGTAACCGTTCATGCCGGGCAGCATGATGTCCAGGACGATCAGGTCGTAGGAGTGCTCCCGGGCCCGGTGCAGGCCCTCGGCGCCGTCGTGCACGACGTCCACCGCGAACCCCTCGGCCGCCAGTCCCCTCGCCAGGGCGGTGGCCAGGCGTTTCTCGTCCTCCACGATCAGCAGGCGCATGCGGACAAGGGTCGCAGAGCCTTCCTGAAGACGCCTTCAGCTTCCTTCAGCTCCGCTTCAGCGTCGCCCGTCCACAGTGGTGTCCGTCGAGAACGCCGCACCTTTCCACGGGAGGACCCCATGAGCTCCGCCGACCGCACCCCGTCCCGCCGCCGCCGCGCCGCCCTCGCCGCCCTGGTGGCCGCCGCCCTGGTCGGCGGGGGCACCGCCGCCGCCGTCGCCGTCGCCTCCGGGGACGACCCGGCCGCCACCGCCTCCGCCCGCGCGGACGACCGGGACCGCGACGACGACGCCGAGGGCGGTGAGGCGGCCGCCCCGAGGACCGACGTGCGCGCCGCCGTCACCGCGGCCCTGGCGAAGGCGAAGGGCGTCGTGGCCTCGGCCGAGTTCGACGAGGACGGCGACCGGCCCGTCTGGGAGGTCGAGGTCGTCGGCAAGGACGGCACCCGCACCGAGGTGCTGGTCGACCCGGACGACGGCACGGCGCGCGGCAGCGACCGCGCCGGTGACGACTCCGACGCCGACGACGACACCGAGGACCGCGACGAGGCCGCCGCCCTGCGCAAGGCCGGCACCGACGCCGCGGAGGCCGCCGGGGCCGCCCTGAAGGAGGTCCCCGGCAGCGTCCTCTCGGTGGACTTCGAGGACGGCCGGGACGACGGCCGGAGCGGCGCGCCGGCCTGGGAGGTGGAGGTGATCGGCGAGGACGGCACCGAGCGCGAGGTCCTCGTCGACGCCGGCAGCGGGAAGGCCGCCCTCGGCGGGGCCGACGACCGCGACGACGCCAAGGACGACGCCAAGAGCGACAACGACGACGCCGACGCCAAGGACGCCGACGGCAAGGACGACGACGGCAAGGACGACGGCACCGACGACCGTCGCGAGGACTGATCCGGCGGCAACCGCGGCGACCGCCGCGGGAACCGCGCGCAGCGGCGGCCGGGGCGACGCGCCCCGGCCGCCGCTCGTCCGCCGGCGTCCCGGCCCGCCCGGGTGCGAGCCCTCACCGGGCGCCGCTCCCCTTCCGCACGGGGGGCGACGGCGCCCGGTGGGGCGGGACCCCGTTCAGCGGCCGTGGCCGGGCATCGGGTCCGTCACCGGCCCGCCGGAGGAGGCGGTGATCCGCCGCCGGTCCGCCTGGAGCGCGGCGGACCGGGGCAGCGAGGCCGCCAGCAGCGGCCCGCGCAGGGCCTCGGAGCGCAGGGCGAAGGTCAGCAGGAGGTGACCGAGGAGCCCGCCGAGGGTGTTGGCGATGACGTCGTTGACGTCGACGGAGCGGCCGTTGTTCAGGACGACGTACGACAGCAGCTGGGCGGCCTCGATGCCCAGGCTGACCAGCCCGGTCAGCAGCGCCGTCCGCTTCGCCGAGGTCGCGTGCCGGGACAGCAGCGGGAACAGGAAGCCGGCCGGGATCATCATGATCACGTTGGGGATCATGGTGACGTCCGCGCCGAACAGCGGGACGAAGTGGATCTGTCCGGTCCAGGGGGCCTGGTTGGCGTAGATCCCCCAGGTCACATTGAGCGGGAAGATCGTCAGGGACAGGACGGCGGCCGCGTGGACGGCGGCGGCCGTCCGGAGCAGGGCGTGGCGGACGTTCCACGCGTCCCGCCACACCTGCACGCCGGTGAACAGGGCGAACACGACGAGCAGCGGGCCGAGGACGAATGTGGGAGCCACTTCGAATCGGATGTCCATGGGGGCGGGTCCTTCGGTCGGAGCGAGCGGCGCTGACGTGGATCAGCCTCGTTCCGGGGCCGCGCCCGGCGGATCTCCCGAAAGGCCCATCCCGCCCGGGGCTCCTACGACTTTCGGCAGAGGGGCCCGCGGGAGGGCCCGCCTAGAGTGACCGGCATGTTCGGATCACCACGTGCGGCGGCCGTCGCCCGGTTCGCCGGCGGCGCGCTGCTGCTCTGCGTCCTGGGCCTCGCGCTGCTGGCCGACCTCGGTGCCGGCTCCCTCACCCCGCCGGGCGCCGGGATCCTGCTGCTGCTGTCGGCGGGCGCGGCGGGGGCCGTGGTCCTCCCGGCCGTGGGCCTCCGGCTGCGCGGCGGGCCGCAGGCCTGGGCGGCCTGCGGCGCGGCCCTGGTCTCGCTCGCCTGCTCGGTCCGGCTCGGCGCCGCGGCGGCCGGCCCCGGCTCCGCCCCGGACCAGGCATCCGACCTCTACGTCGCCTTCGAACCGGTGGCCCTGATCACGCTGCTGTACGTGACGGCGCGGCGCGGCAGCCGGACCGGCACGGTCGTCGGCCTGCCGCTGCTGATGACGGCGGTCGTCCTGCGCCCGCTGGCGGTCGACGTGGACGAGGGCAGCAGCATCGTCGCCCTCGTCCTGACCCTGGTGGCCGCCGGCGCCCTGGCCGCCGGCCTCACCGGACGGCTGGTCACCGCGTCCCGGCGGCAGCGGGAGGAACAGGTCAGGCTCGAACAGCGGCTCGCCTTCGCCCGCGACCTGCACGACTTCGTCGCCCACCACGTCTCGGGCATCGTGGTGCAGGCGCAGGGCGCGCGGGCGGTCGCGGCCAGGGACCCGCAGGCGGTGGCGGGCGCCCTCGCGCTGATCGAGAACACCGGGACCCAGGCGCTGACCGCGATGCGTGAGATGGTCGGCGCCCTGCGCGAGGACACCGGCCCGCGCACCCGGGCCCCGGGCACGGACGGGATACGCGCCCTGGCCGAGGACGCCGCGCTGCCGGGCGTCCGGGTGGAGTACACCGAGAGCGGCCCCGCCGCCGAACTGCCCGCGGACGCGGCGCACCTCGTGGAGCGCGTGGTCATGGAGGCGCTGACGAACGTCCGCAAGCACGCCCGTGACTGCACCGCCGTGCAGGTCGCCCTGGACGTCTCGCGCCGCCGGGTGAGCGCCCGGATCACCGACGACGGACGGCCGGGCGGGACGGGGCCCGTCACCCGGGCGGGCGGTGGCTACGGGCTGCGGGGCCTGCGCGAGGTGGCCGACGCGGCCGGTGGCACACTGACCGCGGGCCCGGTCCCCGACGGCCCGTCGGACACGGGGGGCGGCTGGCAGGTCGCGCTCCGGCTCCCCCTCCCCCTTCGGCAGGTGCACCCGTGACCATCCGCGTCCTCCTCGCGGACGACCAGGCGATCGTCCGCACCGGCATGGCCATGATCCTGGCGGCCGAGGACGGCATCGAGGTCGTCGCCCAGGCCGCCGACGGGGTCGAGGCGATCCAGCAGGCCGAGCTGCACCGCCCGGACGTCGTCCTCATGGACATCCGCATGCCGCGCCTGAACGGCATCGAGGCGCTGCGGCACCTGCACCGCCCCCAGGCCGCGCACGCCCCGAAGGTCGTCATGGTGACCACCTTCGACGACGACGAGTACGTCCACCAGGCCCTGCACCACGGCGCCTGCGGCTTCCTGCTCAAGGACGCGGGCCCGCGGCTGCTGGCCGAGGCGGTCCGCTCCGCCGCCTCCGGCGAGGCCCTGATCAGCCCGTCCATCACGGTCCGGCTGCTGAGGCAGTTCGCCCGCCCGGCCCCGGCGGCCGCCCCGGCCCCCTCCTCCCCGCTCTCCCAGCGGGAGACGGAGGTCGCCGTCCTCGTCTCCCGCGGGCACACCAACACGGAGGTCGCGGCCGCCCTGCACATCAGCGCGGGCACGGTGAAGACCCACCTCACCCACATCCAGGCCAAGCTGGGGCTGCGCAACCGGGTCGAGATAGCGGCCTGGGCCTGGGAGTCCGGCCTGGCCCGCTGAGCCGGCGCCACGGGATCCGGGCCCGCCCCCGCGGCCCGGGGCCCCGGGGAGCGCGCCGACGGCGCGGCAGGCGGCACGGCCGTCGTCCGGCTGCCCTCCGCGGGCGGCGGCCCTGGCAGACTGAGGGCATGACGGAACAGAAGAACCTGCTCGGCGGCCCCGACCCGACGTACCTCCCGGAGAACGAGGACGCGTACCGGATGCTCGCCGAGTCCGCGAGCCCCGCCGAGGTGGCGGCCGCGCACCCGACGTTCTCGCTCGCCTGGGCGATGCTCGCGGACGACGCCTTCGAGGCGGGCCGGACCGTGGAGTCCTACGCCTACGCCCGCACCGGCTACCACCGCGGACTCGACGCGCTGCGCCGGGCCGGCTGGAAGGGCCACGGTCCGGTGCCGTGGAGCCACCGCGCCAACCGCGGCTTCCTGCGCTGCCTGGCCGCCCTGGCCCGCGCCGCCGAGGCCGTCAAGGAGACCGACGAGGCCGAGCGCTGCCGCCAGTTCCTCCAGGACAGCGACCCGCAGGCGTACGAGGAGCTGAAGTCGGCGTAAGCCGTCCGGCTCAGACCGGCGCGGGGGAGGGGAGTCCGCAAGACGAGTGGGTGTCTCGCGGACTCCCCTCCACCGTGAGCGGTCATGGTCCGCCACGAATGTCCAGCTGCTCGAGTTCGGGCAGGACGCGCGCCACCGTGGCGAAGTCGTTGTCCCGGTGCAGCACGATCAGCCCATGACGGACGGCCGTGGCGCACACGAGCAGATCGACCGGCCCCGCACTACGGTGCTGGCCCTTCAGGGTCAGTTTGTACTGTGCCGCGTCCACCCAGCGCCATGCGTCCTTGGGGACCGTCACCCGGCCGAAAAGGTCCGACAGCTCCGCATCCAACTCGTCCCGGTGCGAGGGACTCCTGGCGCTGTACAGGATCTCCATACGCGTGGGTTCGCAGATGCCGATGGCTCCCGTTTCGATCTCGGCGTCCCACCGCCGCCGGATCAACGGCTCACTCACCAGGTCGATGTACGCGCCGGTGTCGATCAGGTACGTGATCACTCGACGCCTTCGCGCCCTTCCGGCTCCTCCGCCATGGCACGCAGGGCGGCTTTGCGCGCCTCCCACATCCGGCGCGTCGGCTCGAACTCTCCACGTCCCGCCCTTTCGGCAAGGCGCTCGGCCGCGGCCCGGCGATTATGGCGCCGGACAGCCTCACGCAGGGCGGTGTTGATGGTGTCCCGCTTGGTGCTCGTGCCGAATATGGCAGCGGCGGCGGCCAGGGCCTCGTCATCGAGATCCACATTGGTCACGCTCATCAGGACCGCCTCCTGTGTGTCATGTGGGAAGGAAATCCACCCTTTACACATTAGCGTCAGCGCCCCATGGTCACCACCTGTGGAGGCAGGGGCTGGAAGCGGCACCGTCCAGGAGATCAGGCCAGCGTGAGGTGAGGGGAGTCCGCGAGCCGGGCGGCTCGCAGGGCTCCCTTCGCGCCGTACAGGTCGACGGTGTCGTCGAGGCCGTGTTCCCGCCTGCGCTCCGACATCCACAGCCTCTTCGACAGCCGCCTGCTGGCCATATCACCGGCGCTCGACATACACGTCTCCCCCGGTCTCCTCGGCTACGAGCGCTACTCGAACCTGCACGGCTCGCCCCTGCGGATACCGGCCGACGCTCCGGTGAACCGGACTGTTCTCGGAAAGCTCTACGAAGAGGTCACCGGAACCTGGTAGGTACAGGCCGGAGCAGATGTGGGCTGTGCGCGTTTCGGACCGTGGAGGGCAGGCGTCTCCTGGGAGGGACCGGGCGTCACCGGTGGAGGACCCGGGTCGGCTGCCGGAGCAGTCCTGCCCTTGCCCCTGGTGGCCGCAGGCGACGGGCGGCGACGCGCACGGCCGTGGTCATGGCCTCTCCCGGCCCGGATCCGGTGCGCGGAGTACGCAAACAGGAGTGACCGGGCGGGGAAACGAGCCCACCGGTGGACCGGCGCGGCGGGCGGCACGCGAAAGGGCCCGCCGACCGGGGCGGAACCCCGGTCGGCGGGCCCTTTCGCGGTGATGCCCTACTTCAGCTTCGTGCCCGCCGACCGCAGGTTCTGGCAGGCCTCGACGATGCGGGCCGCCATGCCCGCCTCGGCCAGCTTGCCCCAGGTGCGCGGGTCGTAGGTCTTCTTGTTGCCGACCTCGCCGTCCACCTTCAGCACGCCGTCGTAGTTGCGGAACATGTGGTCCGCCACCGGACGGGTGAACGCGTACTGGGTGTCGGTGTCGATGTTCATCTTGACGACGCCGTTGTCCAGCGCGGTCGCGATCTCCTGCTCGGTGGAGCCGGAGCCGCCGTGGAAGACGAAGTCGAACGGGTCGGCCTTGCCGAAGCGGGCGGCGACGCCCTCCGCGAGCTCCTTCAGCAGCTCGGGACGGAGCACCACGTTGCCCGGCTTGTAGACGCCGTGCACGTTGCCGAAGGACGCGGCCAGCAGGTAGCGGCCCTTCTCGCCCAGGCCCAGCGCCTCCGCGGTGCGGATCGCGTCGTCGACCGTGGTGTAGAGGGAGTCGTTGATCTCGTGCGTGACGCCGTCCTCCTCGCCACCGGTCGGGGTGATCTCGACCTCGAGGATGATCTTCGCGGCGCGGGCGCGCTCCAGCAGCTCCTGGGCGATCGACAGGTTGTCGGCCAGGGTCTCCGCCGAACCGTCCCACATGTGCGACTGGAAGAGCGGGTTGCGGCCCGCCTTCACGCGCTCCTCGGAGACCGCCAGCAGCGGACGCACGTACCCGTCCAGCTTGTCCTTGGGGCAGTGGTCGGTGTGCAGGGCGACGGTGACGTCGTACTTCTCCGCCACGATGTGCGCGAACTCGGCCAGGGCGACGGCGCCGGTGACCATGTCCTTGCTGTACTGGCCGCCCGCGAACTCGGCGCCGCCGGTCGAGATCTGGATGATGCCGTCGCTCTCCGCCTCGGCGAAGCCGCGAAGAGCCGCGTGCAGGGTCTGGGAGGAGGTCACGTTGATGGCCGGGTAGGCGAACTTGCCTGCCTTCGCCCGGTCGAGCATCTCGTTGTAGACCTCGGGGGTTGCGATGGGCATCCTGTCCGCTCCTTGATGGTTCTGCGGGTTTTGTCCTTGCCAGCCCTGACCTTGGTGACGTCGTCGTCGGCACCCATCTTTCCAGACGCGGGCCCCCGCCCGAACGCGCGTCCCGGACAGTGGCGCCCGCGGCGGGCGTTCCGGGCGTTTCCGGCGCACGGCCGGTGACGCGCCGGCCGGCGGCACCGGCACCGGCAGGCGGCTCACCGGCAGGCGCGTCAGTCGAGGCCGAGGTCGTCCTTGGAGTAGGCGAACCGGTAGGGGACGCCCGCCTTGTCCTGGATGATCTCCGCGGCGCCGGTGGCGCGGTCGACGATCGTCACGACGGCGACGACGTGCGCGCCGGCCTCCCGGACCGCCTCCACGGCGGTCAGCGGCGAACCGCCGGTGGTGGAGGTGTCCTCGACGACCAGCACGCGGCGGCCGGCGATGTCCGGGCCCTCGACCCGCTTCTGCAGGCCGTGCGCCTTGGCCGCCTTGCGGACCACGAACGCGTCCAGGCTCCGCCCGCGCGCGGCGGCCGCGTGCAGCATGGAGGCCGCCACCGGGTCGGCGCCCATGGTCAGGCCGCCCACCGCGTCGAACTCCAGGTCCGCGGTGAGGTCCAGCAGCACCTGGCCGACCAGCGGGGCGGCCGTCCCGTCCAGGGTGATGCGGCGGAGGTCGATGTAGTAGTCGGCCTCCAGCCCGGAGGAGAGGGTCACCTTGCCGTGCACCACGGCCTTGTCCTTGATCTGCTGCAGCAGCTCGCCGCGAACGTCGCTCATGGCCGCAAGCCTAGTTGGGCGGCGGCCCGGCGCCGGACGCCGGCTCAGAGGCGGCGCCAGCGCCAGGTGGTGGTCGCCTCCAGCGGTTCCAGCGGCGTGACCAGGCGCGGGGCGGTGTTGAGGCCGTCGGGCGGGCCGGTCTGCGGCTCCACGCAGAGGGCGGCTTCCTGCTCGTCGTAGACCACCACCCACTTCTCCGGGCTGGTGACCCTCAGCTCCAGCCGCCCGGGCCACACGACGGCGACGTCCACGCCCTGCGGCATGCCGAAGCAGTCGTCCCACGGGCCGGGCAGCGGCTTCTCCAGGCGGCGGCCGGTGGGGAGGTGGTCCTCGCCCCGCTCCTCCTGCCAGGCGGGGTCGAACTCCAGCCGCGCGCCCTCGCCGCCGCCGAGCGGGCCCTCCAGGGTCCGGTTGAACCAGGGGTGCCAGCCGAGCTGCGCCGGGAACGAGGAGCCGTAGGTCTCGATCGCCAGGGTGAGGGTCAGCGACTCCTCGGTCAGCGCCACCACCTGGGTGAGGCGGGCGGGGTAGGGCCACGGGTCGGTGAGGTCGAGGGTGAGGACCGCCTCGTCCCGCTCCTCGCGCGCGGTGCGCCAGGCGTTGTCGCGGGCGGTGCCGTGGATGGCGTGCGGCTCGGCGTTCAGCGGCATCCGGTGCACGGTGCCGCCGTCGCGGAACCGGCCGTCGCGGATCCGGCCGCACCAGGGGGCCATCGGGAAGCAGCCGTACCGCTCCCCCTGGCGCAGCAGTTCCACGCCGCCGATGCTCAGGCTCGTGATCCGTCCGCCGTTGGCGGGGCTCACGGTCGCCTCCGCGTCGCCGGCGGTCAGGGTGAAGTCGTCATGGGTGCTCACGGCCCACGACCCTACTGGGGGCGGGGCCGGATCCGCGCGGTCACCGGTGACGGCGCAGGACGCGGGCCACGGCGATCGCCCCGGCGGCCACCGCCAGCGCCGCCGCGGCGGGGGCCACCCAGCGCAGCGTCCGGTCCGCCACACCGGCCGGCGGCACCGGCACCGGCGCGTACCGGCCGCGCGGCGGGGCGTGGTCGACCTCCTCCGCGCTGCGCCCGATCATCGTCCGCCGCGCCTGCGCGGCGTCCGCCACGGCGCCGGGCTCCTCGGGGAACAGCACGTCGTCGTCCTCGTCGTCCTCGTCGTCGAGGTCCGCCTCCGGGTCCAGCGACGGGGGCGGCACGGGCGCGTCGAACACCGACGGCCGCGGCGGGGCCGCGGCGCCTTCCGCGTCCGCGGCGCCGCCCTCGCCTCCGGGGCGCCCGGCGCCGTCGTCCGCCTCCCGCGCCTGCGCGGCGTCTCCCTCGTCCGCGGCGGCGCCTTCTCCCGCGGCCTCGCTCCCGGCCGGGGCATCGCCCTCGTCCACGGCGTCACTCCCGGCTGCGGCATCGCCCTCGTCCGCGGCGTCGCTCCCGGCCGCGGCGGCGCCGGCGTCCGCGGCCCCGTCTCCCGCGGGGGAGGCGTCGTCGGCGTCGGGGCGGGCGTCGAAGTCGCCGTCCGCGCCGGGGGCGAACTCCGGCACCAGGGGCTCGCCCGCGCTCGGCAGCACCTCGCCGTGGCCGTCGTCCGTCACCGTTCCGCTCCCCTCCGCCGCGTCGTCCGTGTCCTCTCCTGCCTGCCCCGGCAGGTCCCCGGCGAACCGTTCCAGCAGGCGGGTCAGGGCCGACTCCACGGTGGCGGGCTCGAAGCCGGTGACGCGGCCCGTCGCGGTGGCCGTGCCGCGGAAGCGGAGGAGGGTGCCGTCGGGCCGGGGGCTCAGGGTCACGCGGACGGTGGCCCGGACCTCGCCGTCGCCGCGCGCCTCGGCGCCCTCGGCCTCCACCGTGAACGCGCCGTCGTCCTGGCGGGTGACGCCGAGGGAGCCGCGGTACGTCACGCTGCTGCCGCCGACGCGCAGCTTGAGCCGGCCGGCGACGCCCTCCGCCGCGGCGTCCCGCTGGAGCCCGGGGAGCGCCCGGGCGACCCGGTCGGGGTCGGCCAGGGCGGCGGTCAGGTGGCCGGCGGGGACCGGGACGAACACCTCATGCTCCATGGGGTCCGACATTACCGAGGGGAGCGGGAACCGCACCCCGGCCGGAGGCCGATCGGCACAGGTTTCGCACGCCCCGGTGGGCGGCGGCGTCAGTAGCGCGGGTGGGCCAGGGTCGAGGCGGGCAGCCCCGGGACGCGGGTCCGTTCGGCCGCCCTGGCCGCCGCCCTGAGGGAACCTTCCTTCACGGTGCGCGACCCCGGTCCCCCGGCGGCCGGCGACAGCGGCGGGACCCGGGGCCCGGGCGAGGCGAGGAACAGCCCCCACTCCCGCTCCCCCGCCCCGGTCACCCGGTACGGCACCGCCCGCAGTCCCGCCGCGCGGAGCGTCGCCTCGACCGTCCAGTACGCCCTCGGCCGGCCGGCCACGGGCCCGGCGTGGACCGCGAGACGGCCGCCCGGCGCCATCACCCGGCGGGCCAGCCCGTAGAACTCCCGCGAGTACAGCTTGGCGCTCGCGGTGTCCCCCGGATCGGGGAGGTCGGCGATCACCACGTCGTACGGCCCGCCCCGCTCCACCCGCAGCCGCCGGAACGCGTCGTCGGCCGTGACCCGCACCCGCGGGTCGTCGTAGGCGTGCCCGTTGAGCGCGGCGAGCACCGGATCGGTGCGGGCCAGCCCGACCAGCCGCGGGTCGGCGTCCACCACGTGGACCTCCCGCACGCCCGGGTGCCGCAGCACCTCGCGCACCGCCAGCCCGTCCCCGCCGCCGAGCACCAGCACCCGCTCCCGCGGACCGTTCATCGCCGGGTGGACCAGCGCCTCGTGGTACCGCCGCTCGTCCCGGCCGTCGACCCGCAGCGTGCCGTCCAGGTAGAGGCCCGGCGGGCGCCCGCCGGGCCCGCCACCGGTGATCACCACGTCCTGCGCCCCGGTGCGCACGGCCACCCGGACGTCGCCGCCGTACAGCGCCCGCCCCGCCGCCCGCTCGAAGTCGTCCGCGAGCACGGCCGCGGCGCCGAGCAGCGCCAGCACCAGCACGTTGGCGATCAGCAGCGTCCGGCGGGCCCGCCGGCCGAGGTCACGCCCGAACAGGCCCAGCACCAGGGCCGCGCCGACCACCGCGTTGACCGCGCCGGTCAGCAGCGCCCCGGTCAGCTGCCCGAACCTGGGGAGGAGCAGGAACGGGAAGGCGAGACCGCCGACCAGCGCGCCCACGTAGTCGGCGGCGAACAGGTCGGCGACCGCCCCGCCCGGGTCCTGACGGCGGATCCGCTGGATCAGCTCCATCAGCAGCGGCACCTCGACACCGATCAGCAGCCCCATGGCGAGGGAGACCGTGACCAGCACCAGGCTCGGTCCGTCCCGCCAGACGCCGCCCCAGGCGCCGGTCCAGGCGAAGACGGCGTAGAGCGCCATCGCGCTGCACCCGCCGACCAGGGCGAGGGCGGCCTCCACCGCGCCGAACGCCGCCGCGGCCCGGCGTCGCAGCCGCTTGGCGGCCAGCGAGCCGAGGCCCATCGCGAAGACCATCACCGACAGCACGACGGACGCCTGGGTGACCGAGTCGCCCATCAGGTAGGAGGCCATCGCGACGAGTTCCAGCTCGTACACCAGCCCGCAGGCGGCGCAGACGAACACCCCCGCCAGCACCAGGAACCGGGCCGTCCCCGGCCGCAACGGCAGCCGCGCGCCACCACCCGCGCCCGCCGCGCCGCCGCTCGCGGCACCGCCCGCCGCGGCACCGCCCGCC
>NZ_LWCC02000005.1:2495429-2517163 GCF_001642695.1 Streptomyces chilikensis | reverse complement strand
TTTCCCGGACTGGCGGACGGGGGGCGCGGGCGGGGCGTGCGGTTCGATCACATGACCACCGTATGTCACCGGATGAACGCGCTTCGTCACTCGCACGGGTGGTGCTGGCGCACAACCGGCGCGCAACGGCCGATCACACGCCCCGCGGAGCGCACCGGGGTGGCGCCGGATCAGCCGAACGCCGCGGCCAGCAGCCGCCCGAGCCCGGCCACCGTCTCGGCACCCACCCCGAGGGCGACGGTGGTGCGCGTCGCCACCAGCTGTCCGTCCTGGGGGTAGGCGTGCCAGGTCCGCCAGACCGTCTCGCCCTGGGTGCGCTGCGCGAGCAGCGCGGTGAAGGCGTGCGGGTTGCCGGGGAAGACCCCGACCAGCCCGTTCGGGTGGTCGGACACCAGGGCGATCAGCTCCTGCGCCCGTCCGGTGAACGCCGGCGGCGAGAGCGCCTCCACCCGGGCCGCGAACTCGTACTCCCAGCCGCCCACCCGCTTGGCCACCCCCAGCGGCAGCGGCGTGCTGGAGCCGGGGATGCAGGCCACCGTCTCCGAGCAGACGCCGTCCTCGCGTTCCAGGATGACCTGGTGGGAGGCGCCCAGCAGCCTCAACTGGAGCCGCACGTCGGTGAATCGGAGGTTCAGCGTGGCCAGGGCGGGCAGTGGCTCCCGCCCGAGCGCCCAGGCGAGGTCGGAGGCGCGCGTATCGCTGTAGGAGGTGTTCAGGGTCGTGAGCATGGATCGGCTCCGCTGGCACGCAGAAGGGGATGTCGGACCGGTCGCCCCTGGGACCGGAAACCGGGGAGGACGGTTCTGCCCCGGCCGGGACGGTGGCCGCTCAGGTGGCGCGGCCGTCAGCGGGGCTGCGTCGGCGAGTAGAGAAAAGCACGAACGTCGGTAACGCCACAGCGTTTTTACCCAAGTTCGTCGGCTTTCCATCCTTCGGTGGGCTCTTCGGCTCAACTGTTCAACGACACCACGTTCGCCCACGTGTCCGAATGAACAGGGACGCCCGCCCGGGACGGTCGTCCCGGGCGGGCGTCCGCCGTCGGCCACCGGTCAGCTGCCGCCGCCGCATCCGCCCCCGCCGCCACCGCCGCAGGACGACGAGCTGCTCCCGCACGACGACGAGCTGCTCCCACAGGACGACGAGCTGCTCCCGCACGACGACGAGCTGCTGCCGCTGCCGCAGGACGACCCCCCGGACGACCCGCCGTCGCCACCGCCGGCCCACCAGGAGCCGGCGGTCGAGTCGCCGGAACGCGACGAGTGCGACGAGTACGACGAGCCCGACGAGCGGTGGTGACGACCGCTCCTGACGGGCCGGCCGGCCGCCCTCCGGCTCATGGCGACCACCCAGCCGGTCAGCAGGACCACCGGCAGGGCCACGACGATCACGATGATGGCTGTCAGCACAGCACCGCCCTCCTTCTCACGCTCCCCCGAAGCGGCCCCCCGTGGGCGCCTCACTCTGCAGCGTGCTCCGGTGATGCCCGAGGCCGCAACGGCTCAACACAGAGTTGAGCAAGGCCAGAGCTTGGGCGCAGGATGGCCGCCATGAGCATCGCCGACCGGGCCGTCCGCCCCCTCCTCAACCGCCGTCTCGCCGAGTTCGGGACGACCGTCTTCGCCGAGATGTCCGCCCTGGCGGCGGCGACCGGCTCCATCAACCTGGGCCAGGGCTTCCCCGACACCGACGGCCCGGAGGAGGTCCGCGAGGCGGCGGTGCGGGCCCTGCGGGACGGCCGGGGCAACCAGTACCCGCCGGGCCCGGGCGTCCCCGAGCTCCGCCGGGCGATCGGCGACCACCAGCTGCGGCGCTACGGCCTGGCGCTCGACCCGGACACCGAGGTACTGGTCACCGCGGGCGCCACCGAGGCGATCGCCGCCGCGATGCTGGCGCTGGTGGAACCGGGCGACGAGGTGGTCGCGCTGGAGCCGTACTACGACTCGTACGCCGCCTGCGTGGCGATGGCGGGCGGGCGCCGGGTGCCGGTGACGCTGCGGCCGCACGAGGGGGCGTTCCGCCTGGACCTGGACGAGCTCCGGGACGCCGTCACCGACCGGACCCGGCTGCTGCTGATCAACACCCCGCACAACCCGACCGGCACGGTCCTGACCCGCGAGGAGCTGGCGGCGATCGCCGGACTCGCCGTCGAGCGCGACCTGCTGGTGCTCACCGACGAGGTCTACGAGCACCTGGTCTACGACGACGCCGAACACGTCCCGCTCGCCTCCTTCCCGGGCATGCGCGAGCGCACGGTGACCATCTCGTCCGCCGGCAAGACGTTCTCGTTCACCGGCTGGAAGGTCGGCTGGATCACCGGGGCGCCGGAGCTGGTGACGGCGGTGCGGTCGGCGAAGCAGTACCTCACCTACGTCTCCGCCGGACCCTTCCAGTACGCGGTCGCCGAGGCGCTGGCGCTGCCGGACTCCTACTTCGACGAGCTGCGCACCGGCCTCGCCGCCAAGCGCGAACTGCTGACGGCCGGTCTGGAGGCGGCCGGCTTCGGCGTCTTCCGCCCGGCGGGCACGTACTTCGTCACCACCGACATCCGTCCGCTGGGCGAGAGCGACGGCATCGCGTTCTGCCGGGAGCTGCCGGAGCGGGCGGGCGTGGTGGCCATCCCGGCCGCCGTCTTCTACGACGACCGGGAGGCGGGCGCGCCGTTCGTCCGGTTCGCGTTCTGCAAGCGGGACGAGGTGCTGCGCGAGGCGGCGACCCGCCTCGCCTCCCTCGCCGGCTGACCCGGCGCCGGCCGCGGGGCGACGCGGACTCCCGCCCCGCGCGGGCCCGCGGCGGACCGGCCGCGCGGCACCTGTCCCGCGGCCCGGGGCGACGCGGACTCCCGCCCCGCGCGGGCCCGCGGCGGACCGGCCGCGCGGCACCTGTCCCGCGGCCCGCGCGGCGCCGTCCCCGGCGGTGAACCGGGGACGACCCGGCGTGCCGTGACCGTTCCGTCCGGTTCCTCCCTGCATCGTGCGTGGTGTGAACCCGCTGCTCGCCGCCCTCGTGCCGTCGCCCTCACGCCGGAAGACCGCCGGAACGGAGCCGCCCGGAACGGAGCCGTCCGGAACGGGGCCGTCCGGACCGCCCGGCCCCCCCGCGCCCGGCGGGCGGACGCGCCGCACCGTGCCCACCGTCGTCACCGCGGTGGGCCTGTTCGCCGCCGCCCGGCTCACCGGCGTCCTGGTGCTCGCCCTGCTGGCGCACGCCGAGGGCAAGGACGCCACCACGCTGCTGGGCCGCACCTGGGACTCGCTCTGGTACGTCGGGATCGCCGCCGACGGTTACGGCGAGGTCCGCGAGTACAGCCGGCTGGTCCTCAACGACCTGGCGTTCTTCCCGCTCTACCCCTGGCTGATCCGCGGGGTCACCGCCGTCCTGCCGGTGAGCGGCGGCGCGGCGGGCGTGCTGATCGCCTGGGTGGCGGCCTGCGCGGCGGCCTGCGGCATCTACCGGATCGGCCGCCGGGTGCACGGCCGCGGGGCGGGGGTCCTGCTGGTGGTGCTGTGGGGGCTGACGCCGCACTCCGTGGTGCTGGGCCTCGCCTACACCGAGCCGCTGCTGACCGCCCTCGCCGCGTGGGCCCTGTACGCCGCGATGACCGGGCGCCCGCTGTGGGCCGGTGCGCTCGCCTGCCTCGCCGGCCTGTCCCGGCCCAACGGCCTGGCCGTCGCGGCGGCGGTGGCGGCCGCCGCCGGATGGCACGCGGTCACCCTGGTCCGCGAGCGGCGCGCCTCCTTCCACAGCCTGTGGAAACCGTTCGCGGGAGCGGCCCTCGCGCCGCTCGGATGGGTGGGGTTCGTCCTGTGGGCCGGCCTCCGGGAGGGTGACCCGCTGGGCGGCTACTTCGCGGTCCAGCGCCGGTGGGGCTCCACGTTCGACTTCGGCCGGGGGAACCTGGAGTTCGTCGGCCACCTGCTGCGCCACCCGGACAAGCTGCTGTTCACCGTGGCGCTGGTGGTGGTCCTGCTGGCGCTGCTGCTCCTCGGGCTGCTGGTCGCCGACCGCGCGCCGCTGCCGCTGGTGGTCTACAGCGCGGTGCTGGTGCTGATCGCGGTGGGCGGCTCCGGCTACTTCGCGTCCAAGCCGCGGTTCCTGCTGCCCGCCTTCCCGCTGCTGCTTCCCCTCGCCGCGGCGCTGACCCGGACGGCGAGAGCCCGGCCGTGGCACGCGACGCTGGTGGTCGCGGCCCTGGCCGGGCTCTCGTTCGCCTACGGGGCGTACCTGGTCGTCATGGCGACGTCGCCCCTGTGAGGCGGCGCCGTCGTGGCGGCGTCTCCCCTGGGGCCCGGGCCCCGCGGGCCGGGCTCAGTCGTCGTCCCCGGGCTTCTCCGCCTCGTCGACCTCCTGCTCCAGGCCCAGCGTCTCCACCAGGTGCCGGTCGAACTCGATGGCCGCGCGGACCCAGCTGACCGTGGAGGACACGAAGTGCTCCAGGCTGACGCCCATGCCGATCAGCATCTGGGCCTCGCCGATCAGGCGGACCGTGCCGTCGTCGTGGGTGTGGGTGTAGACCTTGGGCCACAGGGTGCGGCGGTTCCAGTCGTCGATGGCCTCGAGGAGCTGCGGCTTGGACTCGATGCCGTGCGGACGGTCGTAGAACGTCCGCACCGAGAAGATCGCCTGCTCGTTCTCGCCGCGGAACATGAAGTACGTGCGGAAGTTCTCCCACGGGGCGGCGAGGTCACCCTCGTCGTCCACCACGAACTTCAGCTCCATCTGCTCGAGGAGCTGCTTCACCAGGTCCTGATCCGGGACAACGGGGCCCGCCGGTCCCTGGGGCTGCGGCTCGGGCTGCTGGCCCCCGAAGTTCGGAATCGAGGACGGGTCGATGCTCACCGTGAATTTCCCTTCGTATGGATCTGCCGCCAGTCTCCCTCACGGGGGGAGGGGGGGTGCAACCCCTGGGCCCGCCGGGGCGTCGTGTATGGCGTGATCCGACCCGCTCGGCGGTCGGCGGGACGCGGGAAGGGGCGGCCGTGGCGGAGGCCCGCGGGGGCAGGGCGTGGCGGGTGGCGCCGACCGCCCTCGCCGTGGCGGCCGGCTGCGCGGTCCTGTCGGGCGCCTGGCTCGTGTGGGCCGTGGCCGGCGCCCTGGACGACCCGGCCCGGGAGGCGCCGTGCGCCGAGGCGCTCGCCTTCGGCGGGGGAACGCTCCCGCCCGGCGCCACGGACGCCAGGTGCACGGTCCAGCGGGGGATCGACACCCACCACCGGGCGGACTTCCGGATGCCGCGCGCGGAGGTGGCGGACCGGGCGGCCCGGAACCGGCCGGACCTGAGGATGCGCACCGGGGTGTGCGGTCCGCAGTCCGTCGCGGCGTGCGGCTCGACGGACGGGACCGGCGGTCAGGCCCACGCGCTGGACATCGCGGTCACCCACGAGGACGCCGTCACCGCCCGGGTGAGCGTCGAGGCGTTCACCGTGTGACCGGGCCCCGGGGCCGCGCCGCCGCGCACCGCGGCGGCACGGCCCCCGGCCTCGTGGTGCGGCGGTCAGCCCGCCGCGCCGACCGTGAGGCCCGCGCCCGCCTCCGGGGCGCGGTCGACGCGGACGGTGTCGCCGTCCTTGACCTCGCCGGAGATGATCTCCTTCGCCAGGCTGTCGCCGATCGCCGTCTGGATCAGGCGGCGCAGCGGACGCGCGCCGTACGCCGGGTCGAGGCCCTTCTCGGCGAGCCAGGCCAGCGCGGCCGGGGTGATGTCCAGCGTGAGCCGCCGCTCCGCCAGCCGCTTGGCGAGCCGGCCGATCTGGAGGCCGGCGATCCGCTCCAGCTCCGCCCTGGTGAGGGCGGAGAAGACCACCAGGTCGTCGAGCCGGTTGAGGAACTCCGGCTTGAAGGACGCCCGCACGACCTCCAGGACCTGCTCCCGCTTGGTCTCCTCGCTGGTCAGCGGGTCCACCAGGAACTGGCTGCCCAGGTTGGAGGTGAGGATCAGGATGGTGTTGCGGAAGTCGACCGTGCGGCCCTGGCCGTCGGTGAGGCGGCCGTCGTCGAGGACCTGGAGCAGGATGTCGAAGACCTCGGGGTGGGCCTTCTCCACCTCGTCCAGCAGGACCACGCTGTACGGCCGCCGCCGCACCGCCTCGGTGAGCTGGCCGCCCTCCTCGTAGCCGACGTACCCGGGGGGCGCGCCGACCAGCCGGGCCACGCTGTGCTTCTCGCTGTACTCCGACATGTCGATGCGGACCATCGCCCGCTCGTCGTCGAAGAGGAAGTCGGCGAGCGCCTTGGCCAGTTCGGTCTTGCCGACACCGGTCGGGCCGAGGAAGAGGAACGATCCGGTGGGCCGGTCCGGGTCGGCGATGCCGGCCCGGGTGCGGCGCACCGCGTCGGAGACGGCCGCCACGGCCTGCTTCTGGCCGATCAGGCGGCGGCCCAGCTCCTCCTCCATCCGCAGCAGCTTGTGCGTCTCGCCCTCCAGCAGCCGGCCCGCGGGGATGCCGGTCCAGGAGCCGACCACGTCCGCGATGTCGTCCGGGCCGACCTCCTCCTTGACCATGGTGTCGGCCTGGGAGGCCTCCGCCTCGGCCTCGGAGGCGGCCTCCAACTCGCGTTCCAGGGACGGGATCTCGCCGTAGAGCAGCTTGGAGGCCGTGTCGAAGTCGCCGTCGCGCTGGGCCCGTTCGGCCTGGCCGCGCAGCTCGTCCAGCTTCTCCTTCAGCTCACCGACCCGGTTGAGGGACTGCTTCTCCTTCTCCCAGCGGGCGTTGAGCCCGCGCAGCTCCTCCTCCTTGTCGGCGAGGTCGCGCCGCAACCGCTCCAGCCGCTCCTTGGAGGCCTGGTCGGTCTCCTTGGAGAGGGCCAGCTCCTCCATCCTCAGCCGGTCGACGGAGCGCTGGAGCTCGTCGATCTCCACCGGGGAGGAGTCGATCTCCATGCGCAGCCGGGAGGCGGCCTCGTCGACCAGGTCGATCGCCTTGTCCGGCAGGAAGCGGGAGGTGATGTACCGGTCGGAGAGGGTGGCCGCGGCGACCAGCGCGCTGTCGTTGATCTGCACCTTGTGGTGCGCCTCGTAGCGGCCCTTGAGGCCGCGCAGGATGGCGATGGTGTCCTCGACCGACGGCTCGGCGACCAGCACCTGCTGGAAGCGCCGCTCCAGGGCGGGGTCCTTCTCGATCCGCTCCCGGTACTCGTCGAGCGTCGTCGCGCCGACCATGCGCAGTTCGCCGCGGGCCAGCATCGGCTTGAGCATGTTGCCCGCGTCCATCGCCGAGTCGCCGCCGGCGCCCGCGCCGACCACGGTGTGCAGCTCGTCGATGAAGGTGATGATCTGCCCGTCCGAGTCCTTGATCTCGGCGAGCACCGTCTTCAGCCGCTCCTCGAACTCGCCGCGGTACTTGGCGCCCGCGACCATCGCGCCGAGGTCCAGCGCCACCAGCCGCTTGTTCTTCAGCGACTCCGGCACGTCCCCCTTCACGATCCGCTGGGCGAGGCCCTCGACGACGGCGGTCTTGCCGACGCCGGGCTCGCCGATCAGCACCGGGTTGTTCTTGGTGCGGCGGGACAGCACCTGCACCACGCGGCGGATCTCGTGGTCCCGGCCGATGACCGGGTCGAGCTTGCCCTCCCGCGCGGCGGCGGTGAAGTCGGTGCCGAACTTCTCCAGCGCCTTGTACTGACCCTCCGGGTCCGGGGTCGTCACCCGGCGTCCTCCCCTGATCCTCTGGAACGCTTCCTGCAGCTTCTTCGCGTCCGCTCCCTGCCGGGAGAGTACGTCGCCGGCGGCGCCGCCCTTGTCGGCCGTGCCGATCAGCAGGTGCTCCGTGGAGACGTACTCGTCGCCCAGCTCCTTGGCCCGCTGCCTGGCGTCCGCGACCACCGCGAGCAGGTCGCGGTTGGGCTGGGGCGGCGCGACCGTCGACCCGGTCACGCTGGGCAGGCCGGCCAGGACCCGCTCCACCCCCTGCCGGACGGCCGCCAGGTCCGCCTCCACGGCGGCCAGCAGGTCCACGATGTTCTCGTTCTCCTGGCCCTCCAGGAGCGCCAGGAGAAGGTGGGCGGGCGTCAGGTCCGGGTGCCCTTCGGTCACCGCGCGGCTGCTCGCCGCGTTCAGCGCCTCCCGGCTCCTGTTCGTCAGCTCGGCGTCCACGTCCGGTGTCTCCTCCCTAGCCTGCTGCCTCACGACCACGAACGGATATGCACGTCGGATACCCGCTCTGACGCGGCCAACGTCCACAAACTTGAGTCTATTCCACTCAATGCGCGGACGGCCGGGGAAGTTCCCGCCGGGACGGCCTCCCGGCACACGACAGCGGCGCCACCGTGTTCAGGTCACGGTGGCGCCGCTGCCGGGGGGAAGCGCCTGGGCGATCGTGGAAAGTTGGGGGTATCGCGTCAGGCGCTGCGGGGGGTGGCTGATGGAACGCCGGGCAGTTCGTGGGGGGCGAACTCCCGGTGGTCCCTTTGGTCCAGGTTCACGAAGATCATTCCATACCGGATGGCGCATCGAACCGGCTGTGGCGCCCCGCGGGGACGCCGCAGGCACCGATACGCCCGCACGTCCTCCTCCTCGTCCCGCGTCACCACGACGGGCTCCCCGAAGACGGTGACCATCAGGGAGTCGCCGGCGTGGGGGATCGCGGTGACCAGGTCGACGAAGTGCCAGCCGGACCGGTAGGCCACGGCCATCTCGCGACGGAACGAGCGGTCGTCCGGCGGCGTGCTCATGCTCCCGCGCCCGCCTTGGCGTGGTGCCCGGCGGGGTCGGCCGTCACGGCGTCCCAGGACCAGTCGGCCTGGACGGTGCCGCTGTCGGCGCCCGGGCCGCTCCAGCCCCAGTCGGCCGGGCCGGCGACACCGAGGATCGCACCCGCCGAGAAGGCGACAGCAAGCGCCGAGAGAAGCAATCTCTTGCACATGATGGGCTTCGTCCTCACTTCCCAATTCGATCCCCCGCCGCATCAGACGATGGCGCATACCGGCACACGATGGCCAGTTCGAAGATGCATCATGTTCCTGCACGTTCATGACCCTGGGGGGCGGAGATTTGGGACATACCGACACGACAGGGACGCATCCCCACGGGATGGAGGATCTGTGCGCGGATGGCCGGCGGCTCTACGCCGATTCGTTGCGTCTGGGGCGTATACGGCGCTCGGAGGCCGAAACCGCGCCCTGTCTGCTGGAGTTCGCCCTGCTCCAGCCGGACCCGGACGACTCCGCCTGGCTCCGGCCGGTGCCGCCGATGACCGCCCTCTCCCAGCGGCTGCTGCCGCTGGAGCGGGACATCCGGCAGCGCCGCGAGCAGGCCGTCCAGCTGGCCCAGGCCTTCGAGCCGTTCCTCTCCATCGCCACCCACAGCCGTCCCACCACCCACGCCATCACCGTGCTGGAGGGCGTCGAGCGGATCAACGAGGCGATCCGGCTGGCCCAGTCCAACTGCCGTTCGGAGATCCTCTCCGTCCAGCCCGGCGGCGGCCGCAGCGAGCCGGCCCTGACCACGTCGTTCCGGCTCGCCCAGGAGGCTCCGCGCGGCATCGTGGCCCGGGTGCTCTACCAGCACACCGCCCGCCACAGTCCGGGCACCCTCAACTACGCGCGGATGATGAACGACACCGACATGGAGTTCCGCACCGCGCGGGAACTGGTCGACCGGCTGATCATCTTCGACCGCGCGGTGGCCTTCATCCCCGCCCAGGACGACCGCAAGGTCGCCCTGGAACTGCGCCACCCCGGCCTGGTCGACTACCTGGTCAAGGTCTTCGACCAGCAGTGGCGCAACGCCGACCCGCTCTTCCGGGAACAGCCCAGGGAGACCTCCGTGGACGGCGTTCCGGAGATCCAGCGGACCATCGCCCGGCTGCTGGTCGAGGGACAGGTGGACGAGGCGATCGCGCGCCGCCTGGGCATGAACGTGCGCACCTGCCGCGCCCACATCGCCAAGCTCGCCGCCGCGCTGGGCAGCGGCAGCCGCGCCCAGCTCGGCTACCTCATCGCCCGCTCGGGGCTCCTCGACGACGAGTCGGCGCCCGAGGGACAGGACTAGGGCCTGCCCCGCGGGACGGTCCACAGGTCCTGGGGCCGTCCGCAGGGCCCCCGCGGGGATCGCGGGTCCTGCGGGCCCCGCAAGGCCCCGCAAGGCCCCCGCAGGGCCCGTCCGGGGGCCGGCCCACCGCGGACGTCAGGCCGGGAGCCCGTCCGCCCCCGGCGGCCGGTCCAGCCCCGCGTGCGCGATCCGCACGCCCAGCTGGGCCCGGCTGGTGGCCCCCAGCCGCTCGGACAGGCGCGCGATGTGCGCCCGGCAGGTGCGCACGCTGATGCCCAGCCGCTCGGCTATCGCCGCGTCCTGGTGCCCCTCCGCCAGCAGCGCGGCGATCGACCGCTCCCGGTGGGACACCCCCGGCACGCAGTTCTCCGGGGCCGGAACCGGCGACCCCACCGGCACCGCCAGCCGCCACAGCCGCTCGAAGACGGTCGCCAGGTAGTCCACCAGAGCCGGATGCCGCAGCTCCAGCGCCAGCGTGCGCCGGGAATTGGCCGGCACGAAGGCCACCGAGCGGTCGAAGAGGATCAGCCGCTCCGGCACCTCGTCCAGGGTGCGCGCCTCCACGGCGTCGCCCATCAGGTCCAGGTAGCCCAGCAGTCCCTGCCCGTGGCGGGCCACATGGGTGTAGAGGTCCCGCATCCGCACGCCCCGCCGCCGCAGCTCCATGGCGCGCGGCAGGCCCTCGCTCAGCTCGTGCTCGGGTCTGATCCCGCCCGGCTGCACGGTGAGCACCTCGGTGGTGCAGACGGCGGACGCCTCGTCCATCGCCGCCTGGATCCTCGGCAGCCCGTCCAGCACCCGGATCGACGCGCCCCCGGCGGCCCCGGCCGTGTCCGCCGGGCGGAGCCGGCCGCCGAGTCCCGCGTACCGGTCGGCGGCCGAGAGCGCGGACCCCATCCGCCGGTGCGCCTCGTCCATCTCCTGGCACAGCTCGCGCAGCAGCCGTGTCATGACCTCCTGCGGGGCCGTCGGCAGCAGCCAGTCCATGTCGTCGGGGTCGGGGTGCAGCAGCGCCAGGTCGAGCAGGCAGGGCACCGCATCCGCCTCCCGCCGCGGCACCCGCCCCCGGCGGACGGCCCGGGAGTACACCCGGTCGCCCTCCTCACAGAGGCGTTCGGGACCGTGCGGGTGCCCCTGGTGCGCGCGGACGGCGGCAGCCTCACCGGACATCCATTTCTCCACCCCCGGTAGCCACACCTGTTCGCAGCGCCACTATGCGCGGCGGTGGACCCGTGCCGCAATACGCAACCGGCCCCGACGGGACTCGGGGCCGGCCGGTGTCGGAGGGTGTCAGAGCAGCTTGGCGGCCTGGCAGGCGGCCCGGAGCTTCGCCGTGCAGATCTCGTCCACCGTGTGGATGCCGTCGGCGACGATGGTCTTCCTGATGTTGCTCCGGGTCAGTTCGACCACGGGCACGAGCGCCGCCGGGATGTCCTTGTGGGTGGGGCTGTCCACCGCGTCGCGGGTCAGCGCGTCGAACTGGATGTCGTGGCCGCGGACCTTGGCGACGGCCATCTCCGCCGCGGCCTCGGCCTCGTTCGGGTACGGCTTGTAGACCGTCATGTACTGCTCACCGGTGACGATCCGCTGCACGGCCTCGAGGTCGGCGTCCTGGCCGGTGATCGGCGGCAGGTCGGTGACGCCCGCCGCCTTGAACGCCTCCACCACGCCGCCGGCCATGCCGTCGTTGGCGGAGAGCACTCCGTCGATCTCCTCGGCGCCGACCGCCTCGATCGCCTCGGCCATGTTCTTGCGGGCCTGCTCCGGGTCCCAGCCGTCGGTGTCGTACTCCTTGACGACGTCCTGGCCGGTCAGCTCGCCCTTCGCGCCCTCCTTGAACATCGCCGCGTTCGGGTCGGTGGGCGAGCCGTTCATCATCACGATCTTGCCGCCGGGGGCGGCCTCGGCCAGGGAACGGCCCTGGACCTCGCCGACCACGGTGTTGTCGAAGGACACGTACGCGTCGACCGGGCCCTCGGCCAGCCGGTCGTAGGCGATGACCGGGATGCCGGCCTCCTTGGCCCTGGTCACCTCCGGGGCGACCTTCTTGGCGTCCACCGGGTCCACGACGATGATGTCGACCTCGGCCTCGACCATCGAACGCATCTGGCGGTTCTGCTCGGTCTGGTCGCCGTTGGCGTTGGCGTACCGGACCTTGCCCTTCTCCGCCGTGAGCTCCTCGACCTTCGCCTGGAAGATCGGGAAGTCGAACCGCTCGTAGCGGGAGATCTTCTTCTCCGGCATCAGCAGGCCGATGGTGATGTCGTTGGGGTCGGCCAGGGCGTCGCCGTCGTCCGTCCCCTCGGCGCCCCCGCACGCGGCGAGCGACAGGGACAGCGTGACGGCGGCCAGGGACATGGCATAACGACGCATTCGGGAGCCCACTTCTGCGTTCGGGTTTCAGGGCGCCTCACGACGATCCGGGCCGGCACGTCAAGGCCGGGACGGCGCGAAGCGGAATCGGCCGTCGCCGTGACCGGAGTGGTGTTCTGCGGCTCGTGTGATGACAGAGCGGAATCATAGCCAGTGCGCCTTCACACGTCTCCCTGGGTGTCCCATGGATCCGGCCCCAAGATCACACACGGGCGGCACAACCTCCCCGGCCTCCCGTGAGTCACGTCTCACGGCCGTCCTGGCGGACAGGCCCCTCGACGGACCCCAGGAGCTCCTCCACCGTGAACCGCATACCCACGGCCCGTGCCGCCACCGCCGCCGCGGTGGTCCTCGCCACCGCCGGTGGCCTGCTCGGCGCGGCGACCACCGCCTCCTCAGCGGCGGTGACCTGCACCTCCCCGGTGTTCAAGCGGCAGTTCTTCGCGAACACCTCCTTCTCCGGCACCCCGAAGAAGACCGACTGCGACAGCAGGATCGACCAGGACTGGGGCACCGGCGCGCCGGCCTCCGGCCTGCCGTCCAACCACTTCGGCGTCCGCTGGTCGGTCACCCGCGACTTCGGCTCGGGCGGTCCCTTCACCTTCACCGCGTCCTCGCGGGACGGCATCCGGGTCCACCTGGACGGCGTCCGCAAGGTCGACCTGTGGAAGAACGTCTCCTCGACGGTCTCCAGAACGGTCAACCTCACCATCCCCTCCGGCAAGCACTCCCTGCGGATCGATTTCGTCAACTGGACCGGTTCCGCCAATGTCAAGTTCGCCTACGCCCCGCGCACGTCCGCGACCGTCGACAAGGTCGCGCCGCTCACCCCGGGCGGGGCGGCGCTGACGTACAGCACCAGCACCCACCAGGCGAAGCTGTCCTGGACCAGGCGCCCCGAGATGGACCTCGCGGGCTACCAGGTCCACCGCCGCGTCGCCGGCGGCTCCTACCCGGCGAAGCCACTCGCCGTCACCACGGCGTCGGCGACGTCGTACACCGACACCCCGCCGAAGGACGGCAGGCTCTACCACTACGAGGTCCGCGCCTACGACAAGGCGGGCAACGTCTCCACCGGCACCGCCGACAAGGGCATCACCACGGTCGACCTCACCGGTCCGGCCGCGCCCGCGGGCCTCACCGGCGCCACCGACTTCGACGGCGCCCACCTGAGCTGGAAGCCGGTCGCGGACGCCGCCCGCTACGAGCTGGTCCGCAAGGACCCGCGGACCGGCGCCACGACGGTGGTGGGCTCCACCACGCAGACGTCGTTCCACGACCGCGAGCACATGGCCGGCGTCTATCAGGTGCGCGGTGACGACGCCGCGGGCAACGCCGGTGCCCTCTCCGCCGCCGTCACGCTCGACGGCACGGACACCACGCCGCCGGCCGCCCCCCACGGGCCGGCGGCCACCGTCCGCCCGGGCGTCGTGTACCTGAGCGTCCGGGTCCCCGACGTGCCGTCGCTGCACGAGGAGCTGGACAACGGCGCCAGGGTGCACTTCTACCGCACGCAGGGCAGCGGGGCCGACGCCAGGACGGTCGACGTCGTCTGCGACGGCCACGACCGCCCGGGTGTGGACGCCTCGTTCCTCGGCGAGGGCGACGACGCCGTCTTCCAGTGCACCGACGACACCGTGGCCGAGGCCACCACGTACACCTACACCTCGCGGATGCTGGACGGCGACGGGAACGCGTCCGCCCCGTCGGAGCCGGTCACCGTGGTCTCCGCGGACCGCGTGCCCCCCGGCCACGTCCGCAACCTGACCGCCACCCCGCGCGCCGACGGCGTGCTCGTCAGCTGGGACGCTCCCGCCGACGAGGACGTCGTCGCGTACTGGGGGCGGGTCGGCACCCGCAACGCCGACGGCACCGTCACCTGGCGCGCCGCCAACTGCCAGACGGTGGGCGGGGACAAGCGGTCGCTGCTCTGCGTCGACGTCCCGAACGGCGAGAGCGAGCTCTACTCCGTCATCGCCAAGGACTCCTACGACAACTGGTCGAGGACCGGTGACCCCGGCTTCCCGTCGGTCGCCGTCACGGAACTGGACATCGTGCCCGGCGAGCCCGCCCAGGACACGGGGCAGCCCCTGTGGGGATCGGGCGGCTGGGGCATGAGCGAGGACCTCCGGCCCGTCTCGTGGTACTGCGTGCGCACCAGCGACCTGTGCGACGACATCGTCGAGTACCGCGTGAGCCGCTGGAACCCCGCAACGGGGTCCTACGAGCCGCTGGGCACCGCGCAGCCGCTGCCGGCGGGCGAGTACGTGCGGTTCATGGACGAGACGCAGCCGCTCGGCTCGGTCTCCTACTACCGGGTCGTCGGCGTCCTCGCGGACGGCACGGTCACCGCGTCCGCGGCGCACCCCTGGCTGATCCGCCCGGACCTGGTCTGAGCCGGACACCGGCGGCCGAAGGGGGCCGGGAGACCTCACGGTCTCCCGGCCCCCTTCGGTCTGCCGCGTGCTGCTACGACTCGCGCCGCGTCGGCGGGCGCCAGACCACCAGCGCGCTGGTGCGGGCCGCCTCCTGGTACGGGACCAGGTCCCGGCGGTAGGAGGCGTGCACCGCCGCCTCACGGGCCCGGATCGTCGCCGCCGCGCCCTCGACCGCGGACTGCAGCTCCGCGACGCGGGACTGGAGGGCGGCGACCTGGTTCTCCAGCTCGATGATCCGCTTGATCCCCGCCAGGTTGATGCCCTCGTCCTGCGACAGCTGCTGCACCTGGCGGAGCAGCTGGATGTCGCGGGCCGAGTAGCGGCGGCCGCGCCCGGCCGTGCGGTCCGGGGAGACCAGGCCGAGGCGGTCGTACTGACGCAGGGTCTGCGGATGCAGGCCGGAGAGCTGGGCCGCAACCGAGATGACGTAGACCGGGGTGTCCTCGGTCAGTTCGTACGGGTTGCGCCGGCGGCCGTCCATCTCGTCATGCTCCCTTCGCGGCTTCGAACAGCTCCGCTCGCGGGTCCTCCCCCGCGGTCGCCTCGCGGTACGCCTCGAGGGCGTCCCGGGCCTTCCCCGACAGGTCCCTGGGGACGCTCACCTCGACGGTGACCAGGAGGTCGCCGCGGGTGCCGTCCTTGCGGACCGCGCCCTTCCCGCGGGCGCGCATGGTGCGCCCGTTGGGCGTGCCGGGAGGCAGCTTCAGGGTGACCGGCGGCCCGCCCAGTGTCGGCACGCGCACCTCGCCGCCCAGGGCGGCCTCCGGATACGTCACCGGCACGGTCACCGTCAGGTTGTCGCCCTTGCGGCCGAAGACCGGGTGCTCGTCCACGTGGACGACCACGTACAGGTCGCCGGCCGGGCCGCCCCGCTCACCGGGCGCGCCCTTGCCGCGCAGGCGGATCCGCTGGCCGTCGCTCACCCCGGCCGGGATGCGGACCTGCATGGTGCGCGAGGACTTCGCCCGGCCGGAACCCTTGCAGACCTCGCAGGGGTCCTCGGCGATCAGGCCGCGGCCCTTGCAGTCCGGGCACGGGTCGGTCAGCGAGAAGCCGCCGCCCGAGCCGCGGGCCACCTGTCCGGTGCCGACGCAGGTCGGGCACACCCGGGGCGTGCCGTTCTTGTCGCCGGTGCCCGAACAGGCCTTGCACGCCGCCTGGCTGGACATCCGCAGCGGCACCGTGGCGCCGTCCACCGCCTCGGTGAAGCTGAGCGTCACCTCGGACTCGATGTCCTGCCCGCGCCGCGGCTGCGTGCGGGCGCCGCCCGGCGCGCCGGCCCGGTTGCCGAACAGGCCCCCGAAGACGTCACCGAGTCCGCCGCCGCCGAAGCCGCCTCCGCCGCCGGCCCCGCCCTGGGCGCCCCCGAAGAGGTCGCCCAGGTCGAAGTTGAACGTTCCTCCGGCGGCGCCCGGTCCCGGACGGAAGCCTCCGTTGCCGAAGAGCGCGCGGGCGTCGTCGTACTCCTTGCGCCGCTTGGGGTCGCCGAGCACGTCGTTGGCCTCGGAGATCTCCTTGAAGCGCTCCTCGGCCGCCGCGTTGCCCTTGTTGGCGTCCGGGTGGAACTCGCGGGCGAGCTTCCGGTACGCCTTCTTGATCTCGGCCTCGGTGGCGTCCTTCGGGACGCCGAGAACCTTGTAGTAGTCCTTCTCGATGAAGTCCTTGGTGCTCATCCCCGACGTCCCTCCTTCCGTCCGTCACCGGCGCGCCCGTGGTGGGCGCGCCGCCTCACGTCAGCCCTCGTCCGGGCCACCGCTCTCCTTGTCGTCGGCGCTCTCGCCGGTTGCGGCGGCCTGGGCGTCCTCGGACTTCGCGTCCTCGGCGCCCGCCTCCTCCGACTGCACCGTCTGCGCGCCGGGCTGCGGCTCGGCCACGGCCACCCGCGCGGGGCGGATGATCCGGTCGCCGATCTTGTACCCGGGCTGCAGAATGCCCACGCAGGTGGTCTCGGTGACGTCCGGCGCGTAGGAGTGCATCAGCGCCTCGTGGATCGTCGGGTCGAAGGGCTCGCCCTCCTTGCCGAACTGCTGGAGGCCCATCTTGGCGGCCACCGTCTCCAGCGACTCGGCCACCGACTTGAAGCCGCCGACCAGTTCGCCGTGGTCACGGGCCCGGCCGATGTCGTCGAGCACCGGCAGGAGCTCGGTCAGGAGGTTCGCCACGGCGATCTCCCGGACCGCGATCCGGTCGCGCTCGACCCGGCGGCGGTAGTTCTGGAACTCCGCCTGGAGCCGCTGGAGGTCCGCGGTGCGCTCGTTGAGCGCGGTGCGGGCCTGGTCCAGCTGCGCCGTCAGGCCTGCGGTCTGTGCCGCGTCCCCGGCCGGGGCCGCCGGCTCCTCCTGGGCGGAGGAGCCGGCGGCCTGCGGCTCGGCGTCTTCGGAACCGTTGCCGGAGGGGACGTCGGGCTTCTCGTCAAAACCCGGGGTCTCCTCCGTCACGCGGCACCGTCCTTGCGCTCGTCGTCGACGATCTCGGCGTCCACGACGTCGTCCTCGGCACCGGCCTTGGCGTCGCCGTCGGCGGCACCGCCGGCCGCCTGGGCGCCCTGGGCGTCGGCGTACATGGCCTGGCCGAGCTTCTGGGAGACGGCCGCGACCTTCTCGGTGGCGGTGCGGATCTCCGTGACGTCCTCGCCCTTGAGCTTCTCCTTGAGCTCGGCGACCGCGCCCTCGACCTCGCTCTTCACGTCCGCCGGGACCTTGTCCTCGTTGTCCTTGAGGAACTTCTCGGTCTGGTAGACGAGCTGCTCGCCCTGGTTGCGGGTCTCGGCGGCCTCGCGGCGCTTGTGGTCCTCCTCCGCGTAGCGCTCGGCCTCCTCGCGCATGCGGTCGACCTCGTCCTTCGGCAGCGAGGAGCCGCCGGTGACGGTCATCTTCTGCTCCTTGCCCGTGCCCAGGTCCTTCGCGGTCACGTGCATGATGCCGTTGGCGTCGATGTCGAAGGAGACCTCGATCTGCGGGACGCCGCGCGGGGCCGGCGGGAGGCCGGTCAGCTCGAACATGCCGAGCTTCTTGTTGTAGGCCGCGATCTCGCGCTCGCCCTGGTAGACCTGGATCTGCACCGACGGCTGGTTGTCCTCGGCCGTGGTGAAGATCTCGGAGCGCTTGGTCGGGATCGTGGTGTTGCGCTCGATCAGCTTGGTCATGATGCCGCCCTTGGTCTCGATGCCGAGGGACAGCGGGGTGACGTCGAGGAGCAGGACGTCCTTGACCTCGCCCTTGAGGACACCGGCCTGGAGCGAGGCGCCGATGGCGACGACCTCGTCCGGGTTCACGCCCTTGTTGGCCTCCTTGCCGCCGGTCAGCTCCTTGACGAGCTCGGCGACGGCGGGCATGCGGGTCGAGCCGCCGACCAGGACGACGTGGTCGATCTCGCTGAGCGCGATGCCGGCGTCCTTGATGACGTTGTGGAACGGAACCTTGCAGCGCTCGAGCAGGTCGGAGGTCAGCTGCTGGAACTGGGCGCGGGTGAGCTTCTCGTCCAGGTGCAGCGGGCCCTCGGCGGACGCCGTGATGTAGGGCAGGTTGATCGAGGTCTCGGTGGACGAGGACAGCTCGATCTTGGCCTTCTCGGCGGCCTCGCGCAGACGCTGCAGGGCCATCTTGTCCTTGGCCAGGTCCACGCCGTGGGCGTTCTGGAACTGCTTGACCAGGTAGTCGACGACGCGCTGGTCCCAGTCGTCACCACCGAGGTGGTTGTCACCGTTGGTGGCCTTCACCTCGACGACGCCGTCACCGATCTCCAGCAGCGAGACGTCGAAGGTGCCGCCGCCGAGGTCGAAGACCAGGATGGTCTGGTCGTCCTTGTCGAGGCCGTAGGCCAGGGCGGCCGCGGTGGGCTCGTTGACGATGCGCAGGACGTTCAGGCCCGCGATCTCGCCGGCCTCCTTCGTCGCCTGGCGCTCGGAGTCGTTGAAGTACGCCGGGACGGTGATCACCGCGTCGGTGACCTTCTCGCCCAGGTAGGCCTCCGCGTCCCGCTTCAGCTTCTGCAGGATGAACGCGGACATCTGCTGCGGGTTGAAGTCCTTGCCGTCCAGGTTGATCTTCCAGTCGGTGCCCATGTGGCGCTTGACCGACCGGATGGTCCTGTCGACGTTGGTGACGGCCTGGCGCTTGGCGACCTCGCCGACGAGCACCTCGCCGTTCTTGGCGAAGGCGACGACGGACGGCGTGGTCCTGGCGCCCTCGGCGTTGGTGATGACGGTGGGCTCACCGCCCTCCAGAACGCTGACGACCGAGTTGGTCGTACCCAGGTCGATGCCGACCGCACGTGCCATGGTGATCTTCCTCCAGCTGACTTGAGTGGAACAGGCTCAAGTGTGCACGACGTCGCGGTGAGAGGCAACAGACCTGAGCCGGTCTCACTCAACTTTACGGAGGCGGCTTCCGCAGGGCCGCGCGAACGGGCCGGACGGCGGACGACGGGGAGACGCGCGGGACGGGGCGGGGAAGGGCGGACGCGCCGGGCCCCCGGCCGGAGAGATACTGAGGTAAACCTCAGCGACGCAGATCACCGCCTTGGCGGCTGCGGGGCGGCGCAAGATATGGATACCCTCGAACGGACTGGATAAGTTACCGCTTAGTAATGCCCATGTAGCCGCCAGTCGCTCCGTCCCAGTCGTAGACCCTCGCAGGCCCGAGGAGCCTCCCATGCAACTCGCCGCGATCATCGTGTCGCTGGTCCTGGCCGTGGTCGGTGTCGCGCTGCTCGCGCGTGCCGTCGGTCAGTTCGTCCGGTACTTCAAACTGGGCCAGCCCGTGCCCGCGGGCACCCGGACCGACAATCCTTACCAGCGCACCGTGACGGTGGTGAAGGAGTTCCTCGGGCACACCCGCATGAACCGCTGGGGGATCGTCGGCGTCGCCCACTGGTTCGTGGCCGTCGGCTTCTTCTCGCTGCTGCTGACCATCGTCAACGCCTTCGGCCAGCTCTTCCGGGCGGACTGGATCCTGCCGGTCATCGGCGACTGGGCCCCGTACAACGTCTTCGTCGAGTTCATCGGCACCATGACGGTGCTGGGCATCATCGTCCTGATCGTCGTCCGCCAGCTGAGCAAGCCGAACAAGCCGGGCCGCAAGTCCCGCTTCGCCGGCTCGAACTTCGGCCAGGCGTACTTCGTCGAGACGGTGATCCTCGTCGTCGGCGTCTGCATCTTCATGCTGCACGCCCTGGAAGGCGCCCTGCACCACGTGGAGGGCTACGAGGCCTCGTTCTTCATCTCGTACCCCGTCGTCTCCTGGCTGCAGGGCATGGAGGTCTCCACGCTCCAGAACCTGGTCTACTTCTTCGCCGCCCTGAAGATCGCGACGTCCTTCATCTGGATGATCACGGTCTCCCTCAAGACCGACATGGGCATCGCCTGGCACCGCTTCCTGGCCTTCCCCAACATCTGGTTCAAGCGGAACGCCGACGGCTCCACGGCACTGGGCGCCCTGCAGCCGATGACCTCGGGCGGCAAGGAGATCGACTTCGCCGACCCGGGCGAGGACGACGTCTTCGGCGTCTCCCAGGTCGAGCAGTTCTCCTGGAAGGGCCTGCTGGACTTCTCCACCTGCACCGAGTGCGGCCGCTGCCAGTCGCAGTGCCCCGCCTGGAACACCGGCAAGCCGCTCTCGCCGAAGCTGCTGATCATGTCGCTGCGCGACAACATGCACGCCAAGGCCCCGTACCTGCTGGCCGGCGGCGGCAAGACCATGGAGGGCGAGGAGAAGGCCTCCGAGGAGCAGCTCGCCGGCGTGCCCGCCGCGGCCCTCGCCGAGGCCGAGCGCCCGCTGATCGGCACGCTCGAGGAGAACGGCGTCATCGACCCGGACGTCCTGTGGTCCTGCACCACCTGCGGCGCCTGCGTCGAGCAGTGCCCGGTGGACATCGAGCACGTCGACCACATCGTCGACATGCGCCGCTACCAGGTGATGATCGAGTCCGCGTTCCCGTCCGAGGCGGGCACGATGCTCAAGAACCTGGAGAAGAAGGGCAACCCCTGGGGCCTGGCCAAGAAGCAGCGGCTGGAGTGGCTCAAGGAGGTCGACTTCGAGGTCCCGGTCGTCGGCAAGGACATCGAGGACCTGACCGAGGTCGAGTACCTCTACTGGGTCGGCTGCGCCGGCGCCCTGGAGGACCGCGCCAAGAAGACCACCAAGGCCTTCGCCGAACTGCTGCACATGGCGGGCGTCAAGTTCGCGATCATGGGCGGCGACGAGAAGTGCACCGGTGACTCCGCCCGCCGCCTCGGCAACGAGCCCCTGTTCCAGGAGCTCGGCATGGAGAACGTCATGGCGCTGAACACGGCGTTCGGCGAGGAGATGGACGACGACGGCAAGGTCACGGCCGAGTCGAGGAAGCCGAGGTCCGCGAAGAAGATCGTCGCGACCTGCCCGCACTGCCTCAACACCCTCGGCAACGAGTACCCGCAGCTCGGCGGCGACTACGAGGTCATCCACCACACCCAGCTGCTCCAGCACCTGATCGACGAGGGCAAGCTGGTCCCGGTCACCCCGGTCGAGGGCCTGATCACCTACCACGACCCGTGCTACCTGGGCCGCCACAACAAGATCTACACGCCCCCGCGCGAGATCATCGCCAACGTCCCGGGCCTGCGGAACGAGGAGATGCACCGCCACAAGGAGCGCGGCTTCTGCTGTGGCGCCGGCGGCGCGCGGATGTGGATGGAGGAGCGGATCGGCAAGCGCATCAACAACGAGCGCGTCGACGAGGCCCTCTCCCTCAACCCGGACATCGTCTCCACCGCCTGCCCGTTCTGCCTGGTCATGCTGACCGACTCGGTCAACGGCAAGAAGAACGAGGGCAAGGCCAAGGAGTCCGTCCAGGTCGTGGACGTCGCCCAGCTGCTGCTGGAGTCCGTCAGGACGCCGGCCGACCCGGCGGGCGAGGCGGAGTCCGAGGAGGCGCCGGAGCCGCAGCCGGCGCGGTAGCGG
>NZ_LWCC02000005.1:2479370-2495379 GCF_001642695.1 Streptomyces chilikensis | reverse complement strand
ACCACCGGCGGCCCCGTTCACTTCCCTCTCACTTTCCGTACAACCATTCGTACGCGCCGCGAGTCTTGATCGCCGTCCGGACGACCGCGCCGGACGTCCTCTGCGCGGAGCGGCCCCCGAACCGGCCCTTCCGCCGGCCATGGAGAACACACATGCACCGTAGGACCCGCACCACTCTCGCGACCGTCGCCGCCGCCGCGGTGACCGGCGGGCTGCTCACCTTCACGGCCGCGTCCACCGCCGTCGCAGTCGACGGCACGGTGGCCTCGCAGGCCGACTTCAACAACGACGGCATCGGCGACGTGGCCACCTCGGCCGCCGGCGCGTACGTCGGCGGCAAGAACGAGGCCGGCCAGGTGGTCGTCGCCTACGGCGCGCAGGGCACCGGCCTGTCCGGCGCCAAGCGCTCCGTCATCAGCCAGGACACCTCCGGCGTCCCGGGCGGCGCCGAGGCCGGCGACGCGTTCAGCAGCGACACCGCCTACGCCGACTTCGACGGCGACGGCTACGACGACCTGGCGGTCGGCGCGCCCGGCGAGGACCTCGGCAGCGACAAGGACGGTGGCATGGTCACCATCCTGTGGGGCTCCGCCGCCGGCCTCACCGGCCAGGGCGCCGTCCAGATCGACGACCCGGCCTCCAGCTCCCACGACCAGTGGGGCCGCCTGCTCTCGGCCGGCGACTTCGACGGCGACGGCCGGCAGGACCTGGCCGTCGGCACCAGCAAGAGCAAGCTGTACGTGTTCAAGGGCGGCATCTCCCGGGCCGGCGCCTACGGCAGCCGCCAGACGGTCCAGGCGCCGATCATGGCCGACGACACGCCGTTCAACCTCACCGCGGGCAACGTCAACGGCGACGCCGCCACCGACCTGGTGGTCAGCGGCTACGAGCCGGTCGACGGCTGGACCCGCAACTTCCTGCTGTTCGGCGGCGCCTCCGGCCTGGACGCCTCCAGCCACCAGGAGCTGCGCCCCGGCATCATCAGCGGCATCGGCGACATCAACAACGACGGCTTCGGCGACGTCGTCAGCGGCGCCAGCTGGAACGCGGTCGAGAACGACGTGTCCGTGCCCTACGCCGCCAAGGGCGGCAAGGTCTGGATCACCTACGGCAGCGAGTACGGCGTCGGCACGATCCAGGGCATCACCCAGGACACCTCCGGCGTCCCCGGCTCCAGCGAGACCAACGACATGTTCGGCTACGAGCTGGACCTCGGCGACGTCAACGGCGACGACTACCTGGACCTGGTGGTCGGCGTGGCCGGCGAGAACATCGACGGCTTCACCGACACCGGCTCCGTCATCGTGCTCTACGGCAACGCCGGCGGCATCACCGGCACCGGCTCCCAGTCCCTCCACCAGGACTCGGCCGGCGTCCCCGGCTCCAACGAGAAGTACGACATGTTCGGCATGGACGTGAAGCTGGACGACGTCAACGGCGACGGCAGGGCCGACCTGACCGTCGGCAGCGGCGAGAACGACGGCAACGGCAGCATCACCTACCTGCCCTCCGACGGCAGCAGGATCACCGCCACCGGCTCCCGCTCGATCTCCCCGACGGCGCTCGGCGTCTCCACCAGCGGCTACCCGATGGTCGGCGCCAACTTCGCCGACTGACACGCGGCCGGTCATCCCGGGGGCCGGGACGCCCTGACGGCGTCCCGGCCCCCGGGCGTTCACCGATTCGTTACCTCACGCCCACATCTCACGTACAACCTTCCCCGCCCGTCACCGGTCTTGACCACGACCGGCCGCACTTGGCCGGACTTGTTCTCCGGGGACGCGACACCGCGCCTCCCCGCGTGGCATTGGGGAAACCACATGCACAAGAAGACCCGCACCGCCCTCGCGGCGGTGGCCGCGGCAGCGCTGACCGGCGGACTGCTGACCCTCACCGCCTCCACGGCCGTCGCCGCGGACGGCACCCTGGTCGCGAAGGCCGACTTCAACAAGGACGGCAAGGGCGACGTCGCCACGTCCGCCGCCTGGGCCCACGTGGGCGGCAAGGAGGGCGCCGGCCAGGTCGTCGCCCTCTACGGCACCAGCACGGGCGTCAACTCGACCAAGCGCACGGTGATCAGCCAGGACACCTCCGGCGTCCCGGGCTCGGCCGAGGCCGACGACATGTTCGGCTACGAGACGGCCTACGGCGACTTCAACGCCGACGGCTACGACGACCTCGCGGTCGGCGCGCCCGGCGAGGCGACCACCGCCGGCGAGTTCGCCGGATCCGTCACCCTCCTCTGGGGCACCACCTCGGGCCTCACCGGCACCGGCGCCGTCACCCTCAAGGACCCGGCCGCCGGCGCGGACCGCATGTGGGGCTACACCCTGGCCGCCGGCGACTTCGACGCGGACGGCAGGACCGACCTCGCGATCGGCGGGTCCGACACCACCCTGTTCGTCTACAAGGGCGGCTTCACCAAGACCGGCGGCACCGGCGGCCACTACGCCGTCGACCTCCCGCTCCTCGAGGGCGCGTGGAAGCTGCACGCGGGTGACGTGAACAACGACCGGGCCACCGACCTGGTCGTCAACGGCGACGCCCTGCCCGACCTCTCCGCCCCGACGGACGAGCTCGAGACCTACGTCCCGGAGCAGAACACCCTGCTCTTCGGCGGCGCCTCCGGCCTCACGGCCGACGGCCACCAGTCGCTCCGCCCGGGCCTGATCACCGGCATCGGCGACATCAACGGCGACAAGTTCGGCGACATCGTCAGCGGCCTGAGCCTGAACGCGGCGTGGGAGGACGGCGAGCCGATCCCCTACGGCGCCAAGGGCGGCAAGGTCTGGATCTCCTACGGTTCCGCCACCGGCGTCGGCAAGATCGCCGGCATCACCCAGGACACCTCCGGCGTCCCCGGCGCCTCGGAGACCGACGACGGCTTCGGCGCCTCCCTGGACCTCGGCAACGTCAACGGCGACGCCTACCTCGACCTGGTCGTCGGTGTGCCCGGTGAGAGCGTCGACGGTCACGGCGAGACCGGCTCCGTCGTGGTGCTCTACGGCACCGCCACCGGCATCACCGGCACCGGCGCGCAGTCCTTCCACCAGGGGTCGGCCGGCGTCCCCGGCGACAACGAGGCCGGCGACTGGCTCGGCGTCGACGTCAAGCTGGACGACGTCACCGGTGACGGCAAGGCCGACCTGGTCGCCGGCTCCGACGAGAACGGCAACGGCGCGGTGCTCTACATGCCCGCGAGCGGCGGCAAGATCACCGCGACCGGCTCGCGCTCGATCTCCCCGAGCTCGGTCGGCGTCTCGACCACCGGCTACCCGAGCTTCGGCTGGTCCTTCGCCGACTGACGCCCGGCACCGCTCCCTCCCGGCCGGGGCGCCGCACCACGGCGCTCCGGCCGGGGCCGTGCCGGCCCGCCCCGGCCGGACGACCCGCACCACCCGTCACAGGCCCCACCCGACCCGGTCTCGGGCCGGCCCGCACCCCACGCGCCCGAGCGCGTCAGGAGGACCATGAACCACACCACGCGCACCGCCCTGGCGACCGCCGCCGCGGCCGTGCTCACCGGCGGCCTGCTCACCGTCGCGACCGCCTCCACCGCGGTCGCCGCCGACTCGGCCACCGTGCTGCGGCCGGACTTCAACTGCGACGGGAAGGGCGACGTCGTCACCGGCGCGATGCTGGCGCACGTCGGCGGCAAGGCCGAGGCCGGCCAGATCGTCGCCCTCTACGGCAGCGGCACCGGGCTGTCCGCCACCAGGCGCACCGTCATCAGCCAGGACACGGCCGGCGTGCCGGGCTCCGCCGAGGCCGGCGACCGCTTCGGCCAGGACACCGCCTTCGGCGACTTCGACAAGGACGGCTGCGACGACCTCGCGGTCGGCGCGCCCGGCGAGGACGTGTCCGGCGACGTCGACGCCGGCTCGGTCACCGTCCTGTGGGGCTCCGCCTCCGGCCTGACCGGCAGCGGATCCGTCACGGTCAAGGACCCGGCCTCCTCCTCGCACGACGCGTGGGGCAACACCCTCGCGGTCGGCGACTTCGACCTCGACGGCAAGGCCGACCTCGCCACCACGACCACCAAGACCAAGCTGTACGTCCACCGGGGCGGCATCACCAGGGCCGGCGCCACCGGCGGCTGGTACGGCGTCGTCACCCCGCTCTACACCGGGGAGCCCGACCCGCAGGGCGACGTCCCGCCGCTCAACCTGCACGCCGGGGACGTCACCGGGGACGGCGCCACCGACCTCGTCGTCGACGGCATGGAGTTCGACGAGTTCGACGGCTACCCGCACAACTACCTGTTCCTGGGCGGCAAGTCCGGCCTCCAGAAGGAGAGCTACCAGGAGCTGCGCCCCGGCGTCGTCACCGCGATCGGCGACATCGACCGGGACGGCTTCGGCGACATCGTCAGCGGCGCCGAGTGGAACGAGTCCGACGGCGACGGCGCCACCCCGTACGGCGCCCGCGGCGGCCAGGTCTGGATCACCTACGGCTCCGGCACCGGCGTCGACGAGATCACCGCCATCAACCAGGACACCTCCGGCGTCCCCGGCGCCTCCGAGACCGACGACATGTTCGGCTACGAGCTGGACCTCGGCGACGTCGACGGCGACGGCTACCTCGACCTCGCGGTCGGCGTCCCCGGCGAGGACGTCGACGGCCACGCGGACACCGGCAGCGTCGTCCTCCTCCACGGCTCCGCCGACGGCCTCACCGGCGCCGGCGCGCAGTCCTTCCACCAGGGCACGGCCGGCTTCCCCGGGGACAACGAGGACGGCGACCAGCTGGGCATGGACGTGAAGCTCGACGACGTCACCGGCGACGGCCGGGCCGAACTGGTCGTCGGCTCCTGGGAGAACGGCAACGGCTCGGTGGTCCACCTGCCCGTCGACACCGCCACCGGCAGGATCACCGCCACCGGCTCCCGCGCCCTCTCCCCCAGCGCCGTCGGCGTCTCCACCTCCGGCAACCCGGGCTTCGGCATCAACTTCGCCGACTGACCGGCCGCCTCGCGGACGACCCCCGGCAGGACACGACGGTGCCCCGCCGGGGGTCGCGCGCGTCCGCACCACGACCGGCCGCCCCGTCCCGTCGCCCCTGTCCCGCCGCCGGTCCGCCCGGAGGGCGGGACGCGGAAGGCGCGATCCGCCGGCACGATCCGAGGCCGCGTTCCCGGGCGCGCCGCGGAGGCAACCGTTCCGCCCGCCCCGGTGTCTTGATCACCGGCGGGCGTCCGTCCGTCCGCCGCGGCCCCCGGGCCGTTCCATCGGGAATCGAGGAGTCCACATTGCGTCCCAGAACCCGCACCGCCCTGGCGGCCCTCGTCCCGGTCGCCCTCACCGGCGGCCTGCTGACCCTCACCGCCTCCCCCGCGGTCGCGGCCGACGGCACGACGGTGGCCAGGGCCGACTTCAACGGCGACGGCAAGGGCGACGTCGCGGCCAACGCCGCCACCGCCCACGTCTCGGGACACGCCGAGGCCGGCCAGATCGCCGTGCTCTACGGCGCCTCGGGCGGCGTCACCGCCACCAACCGCACCCTGGTCAGCCAGAACACCGCCGGCGTGCCCGGCGCGGCGGAGCCCGGGGACGAGTTCGGGTCCCAGCTGGCCTACGGCGACTTCAACGGCGACGGCTACGACGACCTCGCGGCCTCCGCCCCCGGCGAGGACGTCGGCGACACGGCGGACGCCGGTTCCGTCACCCTCCTGTGGGGATCGCCCTCGGGCCTCACCGGCGCGGGCTCGGTCACCGTCGCCAACCCGGCCGACGGGGTCAAGTGGGGCTCCGCCCTGGTGGCAGGCGACTTCGACGGCGACCGCCGGGACGACCTGGTGGTCTCCGACCGGGACCGGACCGTCCAGTTCCTGCGGGGCGGCTTCTCGTCGTCCGGGGAACCCGCCGCCCACCACCCGCTGCGCGTGCCGGCCGACTACTACCCGTGGACGCTGACCGCGGGAGACGTCAACGGCGACGGCGCCACCGACCTGGTGTCCTCCGGCAGCCGCCTGTACGAGCCGGGCGACGGCAACGACAACCTGCTCTACCTGGGCGGCCCGGACGGCCCCGGCTCCCCGCAGGCCAGGGAGCTCCGCTCCGGCTGGGTCACCGCCATCGGCGACATCGACCGGGACGGCTACGGCGACATCGTGAGCAACACCGGGTCCACCGAGGACCTGGACGGCAACCCGGTCCCGTACACCTACACCGGCGGCCAGATCTGGATCACCTACGGCTCCGCCGACGGCGACGGGCGGCTCCAGGCCGTCAACCAGGACACCCCCGGCGTGCCCGGCGCCGCCGAGGAGTCCGACGCGTTCGGCCTCGCCCTCGACCTCGGCGACGTGAACAAGGACGGCTACCTGGACCTCGCGGCCGGGGTCCCGCAGGAGGACATCGACGGCGTGGAGTACGCCGGCAGCGTCGTCGTCCTCTACGGCACCGCCGCCGGCCTGACCGGCAACGGCGCCCAGGTCTTCCACCAGGACACCGCGGACGTCCCCGGGGCCAACGAGCACTGGGACCGGTTCGGCATCGAGGTGAAGCTGGACGACGTCACCGGCGACGGCCGGGCCGACCTGCTGGCCGGCACCTTCGAGAACGACAACGGCGGCATCGTCCACCTCCCCTCCGGTGGCGCCAAGATCACCGCCACCGGCTCCCGCGCCCTCTCCCCGACCGCCCTCGGCGTCTCCACCAGCGGCGCCCCGCGGCTCGGGCACAACTTCGCGGACTGACGGCCACCGCCCCGCCTCCCTCGGCCGCACGGCCGCCGGGGGAGGCGGCCCGGACCGCGTCCGGCCTCAGGGTTTCCCCTTACGGGATGTCACATCTCGGCAGCAAAGCCGTCCCCATCCCCCTCGTCCGCGTACGCCGGTCCGCCGGAGCAGGTACGTTCGAAGACGTGGCTGGATTCAGGATCGGACGCGGCGGGCGGGACGACCGCGCCCCGCAGGGACAGCAGACGTACGGACAGCAGCAGCCGTACGGGCAGCCGGGGCAGCGGCCCGGGCAGCCCTCGTACGGCTACCCGCCCCAGGGCGCCCCGGGGCCGTCGTACGGCGGCGGCTACGGCGCGCCCGGCGGCGACCGGCGCGGCGGCTACGGCGCGCCCGGCGGTGACGGACCGGAGTACTTCGACGACGGACCGCACCCGCACCACCAGGGGCCGGCGTACGGCGGTCACCCGCAGGGGCACGGCCATCACCAGGGGCACGGCCGGCCGCGCGCGGGACACGACCCCTACGCGGCGAACAACCCGGGGCACACCCAGGCCTTCTCCGTGGACCCGGACGCGGACCCCTACGCCGCCCGGTACGGCGACGCCGACGCCCCCTCGGGCCCGATCGGCCCGCCGCTGCACTGGAAGGACCTGCTGAAGGGCATCGTCCTCTCCCCGAACCGGACCTTCCTGCGGATGCGCGACTACCGCATGTGGGGTCCGGCGCTCACCGTCGCCTTCGTCTACGGCCTGCTCGCCGTCTTCGGCTTCGACGGCGCCCGCGAGGACGCCATAGACGCCACCCTCAGCACGGCGATCCCGATCGTGCTGGCCACCGGCGTGGCGATGACGCTGAGCTCCTTCGTCCTCGGCGTGGTCACCCACACCGTCGCCCGCCAGCTCGGCGGCAACGGCGCCTGGCAGCCGACGGTCGGCCTCTCCATGCTGATCATGTGTCTGTCGGACGCGCCGCGCCTGCTGGTCGCCATGTTCATGGGCGGCGACGCCGCGGTGGTCCAGGTCCTCGGCTGGCTGACCTGGCTGGCCGGCGGCGCGCTGCTCACCCTGATGGTGACCCGCTCGCACGAGATCGCCTGGCCCAAGGCGCTGGGAGCCTCCGCGATCCAGCTGGTCGCGCTGCTCTCGATCGTCAAGCTCGGCACCTTCTGACGCCGCCCTCCGGCCGCGCGTGCAAGAGGCCCCCGACCGCGTTTCCGCCTGCGGTCGGGGGCCTCCGCGGTGTCCGGGGGCCGTCAGGCGTCCAGCACCTGTCCGGGGCGGCCGACCACCGGCTTCTCCACGCTCCACGGGAAGTTGATCCAGTCGTCCGTGCGCTTCCACACGTACTCGCACTTCACCAGCGAGTGCGACTTCTCGTAGATCACCGCGCTGCGCACCTCGGCGACCGTGTCCAGGCAGAAGTCGCGGACCAGCTTGAGCGTCTTGCCGGTGTCGGCGACGTCGTCGGTGATCAGCACCTTCTTGTCGGAGAAGTCGATCAGGTTGGGCACCGGCGCCAGCATCACCGGCATGTCCAGGGTGGTGCCCACACCGGTGTAGAACTCGACGTTGACCAGGTGGAGGTTCTTGCAGTCCAGGGCGTAGGCCAGGCCGCCCGCGACGAAGACGCCGCCGCGCGCGATGGACAGCACCATGTCCGGCCGGTAGCCGTCGTCGGCGATCGTCTGCGCCAGCTCGCGCACCGCGACGCCGAACCGCTCGTAGGTCAGGTTCTCCCGCACGTCCGTCACATCAGCCATGGTGTTCTCCTGCCCTGCCTCAGACCTCGGTGCGGTGGAAGTTCATGAAGGACCGCGACGGCGTCGGACCGCGCTGCCCCTGGTACCGCGACCCGTAGCGCTCGCTGCCGTACGGGTACTGGGCGGGCGAGCTCAGCCGGAACATGCAGAGCTGGCCGATCTTCATGCCGGGCCACAGCTTGATCGGCAGGGTGGCGAGGTTGGACAGCTCCAGCGTGACGTGACCGGAGAAACCGGGGTCGATGAAGCCCGCGGTGGAGTGGGTGACCAGGCCGAGGCGGCCCAGCGAGCTCTTGCCCTCCAGCCGGGAGGCGATGTCGTCCGGCAGGCTCACCACCTCGTAGGTGGAGGCCAGCACGAACTCGCCCGGGTGGAGGATGAACGGCTCGTCGCCCTCCGGCTCGACCAGCCGGGTGAGGTCCGGCTGTTCGACGGCGGGGTCGATGTGGGGGTACCGGTGGTTCTCGAAGACCCGGAAGAAGCGGTCCAGCCTGACGTCGATACTCGACGGCTGCACCATGGCGGGCTCGAAGGGGTCGATCTTCACCCGGCCCTTGTCGATCTCGGCGCGGATGTCCTGGTCTGAGAGAAGCACCCTGCAAGAGTACGCGGGGGCCGCCCGGCCTCGCCGGACGGCCCCCGCGCGGACACCTGCCGCCTCTGCGGCTACTGCTTCTGCAGCACGCCGGCGGACACCTGCACCACACTGCGCAGCCGTGCGCAGCGGGGACACCGCATCAGCCGGCCGGGGCCGAGCCGCTCGGCCTTCTGCATCGGGAACGAGGCCGCGGTGAACACGTGCCCCTCGGCACAACGGACGACGGTGCGCTCCATCAAGTCGTTCAGATCCCTTCCCCAAGAGCCGCGCCGGACCGGAAGGCCCGGCGAGGAAAGCCACATTACGGGATCAAAGGGATGGCCCTCCACGCGGCACTCCGGCCCCGGCCGGCCCCGCCGGGACGCCTCGCCGGCCCTGCCGGACCCTCCGCGCGCGGCCCACCGTACGCCTCAACTCCGCTGCCCCGCATACCGGTCCGCACACCTGTGAGCCACACCGCAGACGGAACGCGACGGAGCCCCGCACGTCAGCGCGCGGGGCTCGAAATGGGGTACAGTATGGGCGCCGACACCGGTACGAACCGGCGTCCAGGCGGGTGTAGTTTAATGGTAGAACATCAGCTTCCCAAGCTGAGAGCGCGAGTTCGATTCTCGTCACCCGCTCCATGCTGAAGCCCCAGGTCACCGACCTGGGGCTCGTTCGTTGTCCAGACCATTTTGAAGCTCCGTGCCCTCCGCGTGCCCTGAGGAACACCAAAGACCGCCGGATTGAAGACAGGCGACGGCCCGCGGCCTGAAGAAGATCAGCCTGGAACGCACGGGCCACTGTGAGCTCAAGCAGTCATGCCGCCGCGGCGTCCTGGTCGCCGCTGGCCGGCATGCGGAGGGTGTGGCCGCCGAAGTCTGCGACCAGGTCGAGCCTCCCGCCAAGCGCTTCGACGTAGCGGGCGATGACTTCCAGGGTGGCGGTCTCGCCATGCTCGATCTGGGACACCCTCGCGACGCTGACCCCCATCCGGGTAGCGACGTCCCGCTGGGCAAGGCCGGACCGTCGGCGCGCCTCGGCCAGTTGGTGACCGCGCACCTCGGCGAGGAGGCGGCGGATCCGGCCTTCACCTCGGCGGGCTTCACACCGGCCGCGTACAGTTCCTGCTCCAGAGCTTCCCAGTCCTGTGCGACCTTCTTGGGCATGGCCATTCCTCAGTCCTCTTCGTCGCTGGTGTAGTCACGGTAGAACCCTCGGTCCTGCCCTGCGTGGCGCGGGCATCAAGATCACAGCCCAAGCGTGGTGACGAGCGCGCAGCCAGGAGGCGGTCGGAGCGCTACCGTGGTAGCCGGAGCGGCAGCGAAGGGAGGCAGCCTTGAGTGTCACTGCTGATCACCGCCCGCAGATGAGCGTGGAGGAGTTCGAGGAACTCGCGGCGCACGCGCCTGAGACAGTCACCCTCGAGTTCATCAACGGGAAGATCGGAGTCAAGCCCGTGCCCGACGGCGACCACGGCACGATCATCATGTGGCTGCTGCGCCGGTGCATGCAGGCCCGCCCCGAACTGGACCTCCATGTGGAGCAGGGCCTCCGCGTCGACCGGTACCGCTCGGGGCACGCCCGGCCGGACGGGGTACTCGCCCCCATCGCCCACTTCGCCGGCCAGGGCGAGTGGGCGGACCCCAGTGGCACGCTCATGATTGCCGAGATCACCTCGTACGACCGCGACACGGACCGGCGTGACCGGGTGGAGAAGCCTGTCGCATACGCCGAGGCCGGCATCCCCGTCTACGTGCTCATCGACCGCGACACCTGCGAGACCGTGGTCCACAGCGAACCGGAGGACGGGAAGTACCGCGCCGTACGTTCCCACCCCTTCGGCGCCACCTTCGAGATCGCCGACCTCGGCATCACCCTGGAGACGGAGATCCTCAAGCAGTACGTGCGCTGAGCCGCCCGTCCACCTTTCGCTGAGAGCGTGACCCTGTGCAACTGCAACTCGGGGGTGCCGAAGGTCTGCCGGGCATCGACCGGAACGTGCGTCTGATCACGGCACCTCTCTCCCGGCAGGTCATCCGAGCAGCGTGCCCTTCGCGTGCCCGTACGGGCGGACAACAGCGGTCCGCCGCGGTGCCTCCTGGAACCCGCAGCGCAGGCTGTGCACCGCGAAACCGCAGGTAACGACCCCGAGCCCGCCCAAGCGTCATCGCTTCCCAAGCCGAGAGCGCGAGTTCGATTCTCGCCATCCGCTCCAGAGAGAAACCCCAGGTCATCGATCTGGGGTTTGTTTGTTGTCTGGACTACTTCCGGGCTCCGTGCCCTCCGCGTGCCCTGAGTCGCCTCATTCGAGGTGCGAAACCAGGCCCTTGAACGCCCAGCGGTCGGGCGGCATGGGGGCGATGCGGCGTCGCTCCCGAGGAGCAGCGGCTCGGGCCAGGTGATCCGCAGGGCGAGAGGCGTCCCGGGCGGTCCGCCATGCACAGTCGCGACCAGGCACTTCCGGCCTGGCCTCCAGGGCAGCTCGGGGCCGCCGCTGCGGGTCGCCTCGGCCACTCCCCCGACAAGTCGCGAAGCAGCGTGCCCTCCGCGCGCCCGCCACCTCGCGCGACGTGCGAAGCCGGCCCATGAGTGACCCGCGGCCGCCTTCCGGCACCCGGGCCCGACGTCCGGCTGCGGACCCGGATCGAGGCCCGGGCGGCTCGACACGGGAGACCCTCTTCGCGCCTCGACGTGCCGACACGGGCCGCCCGTCACCGGCGGCGAGGACGCGTCGAAATGTTTCGAAGAAGGCTCGGACGTCCCGGTGTCGCGAGCCGCGTGTTCCCAGGTCCTACGGCCGGATCTCACACCGGTGCGGCGGCTCCCCGCGAGGGAAAGAGTGGGTGAACGGCGGCCTTTCCCTTTCTCCACCTGGCCCGACTGACGCGTGGGCCGGAACACCCGGAGCGCCAACCGGAACAACAGCAAATCGAAAGTTTCGGTCGCCGGAGAGAAATGTTTTTCTGCCGAGTGTATTGACGGCCCCTTGCGGCACCGCAATCATCCACCACTGGAACGACTGGCCACAGACGGCCACAGGTACCCCTGCAGGCACCACAGACCCGCACCGCAGCACGCGCACGACCACCCCCACACATCACCTGGTCCGGTGAGGTTCGCGCCAGCGCGTCCTGTCTCTTCGCAAGGAGAAGGGACAGGCACACCGCGTGCGTTCCCCCCGGCCGAGCCGCGACGGTGAGGTACGCCATGTTCGTGTCACAGCACCGCCGACGACCGCCGCGGGTCCCTGACGGGCCATGACCCCGCGTCACCCGCTTCCGGTCCGCTCCGCCCGCCCCATCAGGGCGACCAGGGGCGTTCCCCTGCGGTCCAGCCCTTCAGCCCTCAGCGTCAGTTCTTCCGTCCTGCCGTTCATCCGCGATACCCGCACTGGAGGCACAGTCATGGGCTCGTACGCCCTCCCCACATCCGACATCCGCCGAAGGATCCGCGGCCCGGTGCTGGCACTGGTCGCCGGCGCCGTCGGCCTGGCCACCGCACTGGTCGGACCGTCGAACGCGACCGCCGCCGAGAGCACGCTCGGCGCCGCCGCGAAGCAGAACGGCCGCTACTTCGGCACCGCGATCGCCTCGGGCAAGCTGGGCGACTCGACGTACACGTCGATCGCGAACCGTGAGTTCAACTCGGTGACGGCCGAGAACGAGATGAAGATCGACGCGACCGAGCCGCAGCGAGGCCAGTTCAACTTCACCTCCGCCGACCGCGTCTACAACTGGGCCGTGCAGAACGGCAAGGAGGTGCGCGGCCACACCCTGGCATGGCACTCCCAGCAGCCCAGCTGGATGCAGAACCTCAGCGGCAGCAGCTTGCGCCAGGCGATGATCGACCACATCAACGGCGTGATGGGCCACTACAAGGGCAAGATCGCCCAGTGGGACGTCGTGAACGAGGCCTTCGAGGACGGCAGTTCCGGAGCGCGGCGCGACTCCAACCTGCAGCGCACCGGCAACGACTGGATCGAGGTGGCCTTCCGCACCGCGCGCGCCGCCGACCCGTCCGCCAAGCTCTGCTACAACGACTACAACGTCGAGAACTGGACCTGGGCCAAGACCCAGGCCATGTACAACATGGTCAAGGACTTCAAGCAGCGCGGCGTGCCGATCGACTGCGTCGGCTTCCAGTCGCACTTCAACAGCGGCAGCCCTTACAACAGCAACTTCCGCACCACGCTGCAGAACTTCGCGGCCCTCGGCGTCGACGTGGCCGTCACCGAGCTCGACATCCAGGGCGCCTCGCCCACGACCTACGCCGCCGTGGTGAACGACTGCCTGGCCGTCCCGCGCTGCCTCGGCATCACCGTCTGGGGCGTGCGCGACAGCGACTCCTGGCGATCCGGGGACACCCCGCTGCTGTTCAACAACGACGGCAGCAAGAAGCCGGCCTACACCGCCGTCCTCAACGCCCTCAACAGCGGCTCGTCCAACCCCAACCCCACGCCGACCCCGACGCCCACGCAGCCCTCGGGCTCCGGCCCGATCAAGGGCGTGGGCTCGGGCCGCTGCGTGGACGTGCCCAACTCCACCACCACGGACGGGACCCAGGTCCAGCTGTGGGACTGCAGCAACGGCACCAACCAGCAGTGGTCGTTCACCGCGGCCGGTGAGCTCAGGGTCTACGGCAACAAGTGCCTGGACGCCGCCGGCACCGGCAACGGCGCCAAGGTCCAGATCTACAGCTGCTGGGGCGGCGACAACCAGAAGTGGCGCCTCAACTCCAACGGCTCCATCACCGGTGTCCAGTCCGGCCTGTGCCTCGACGCCGTCGGCGCCGGCACCGGCAACGGCACCCTGATTCAGCTCTACTCCTGCTCCGGCAGCAGCAACCAGAGTTGGACCCGTAGCTGAGCGAAGCACGTCCCGCACAGGGTGCCCGACCCGGTGAGACAGGGTCGGGCACCCCGGGATGCCGGTGCGGCCGGTCAGCCGCGGCGGTGCGGCGGTGCGGCGGTGCGGCGGTGCGGCGGTGCGGCGGTGCGGCGGAGACGACATTCTGCAGCGGCGTTTCCCGACACCTGGGACGCGGGCCGTACCCGGCGAATCTCCAGGTCACAGCCGCAAGCCCACCCAAGCACCGTCGCTTCCCAAGCTGAGAGCGCGAGTTCAATTCTCGTCACCAGCTCCAGAGGAACCCCAGGCCGACGGCCTGGGGTTCGTTCGTTGTCCAGGGCGTTTCGGGAGCACGTCCGCCTGCCCCGTGAAGGCACTCCCGCGTCCGCGGATCACGCGGAGCCGGCCAGGGAGCGGAGAGACGAGGCGGCGCGCGAAGTTGCGGTGGCCGACGCGCTCGAAGGCCGCGGCCATGGGACGGCGTGGGCGTGCCGTTCTCGGGCGTCCACTCGGAGCGGAGCCGTTCGAGCGACACGGCCCGGCCGGGGACGCGGCGCAACGCGGCGCGGGGTGGTCGGGGGACGGGACGGCAGGGGGGTCAGCTGCGGGCGAAGAACTCCACCTCCGCCAGGGCGAGGTGGCGGCCCTCGGTCAGGCCGACGGGTGAGCGCAGGGTCAGGCGGACCGTCTTCGCGTCGCTGACGCGGATGGGGAAGGTCTGCGGGCCCGGCTTGTCGCTGAGGGTGAGTTCCTTGCGGTGCCGTTCGCCGTCCCGCGTCGTCACCTCCAGGTCCAGCCGGAGCGCGCGGGCCTGGCGGGGGTAGGACTCCGGGTTCTTGGACGCGCCGTTGGTGACGATCAGGTCGACGAAGCGGAACGGCTTGCGGAAGGTGTAGGTCGCCGAGGCGCCGGCCGCCGGTGCGCCCCAGTAGCGGTTGCTCAACCCGTCGGTGGTGTTGGTCACCGGGTGCCGGCGTGTCTCGGCGCTCGCCTCGACCGACACGGGGGTCACGGGCTTGGACTTGCCGAGCTTGTCCCGGGTGTCCTCGACGAAGGCGCGTCCGGCGGGCAGCAGCAGGAAGCCGCCCGCGCACAGGGCCGCCAGCACGGCCAGGACGACCAGCAGGCGCACCGCCCGGCCCGAGCCGGCCCGGACGCGGCGGTGGAGCGGCCACATGGTCCGCCACCACGGGAGCGGGGCGGGCTTCGCGACGGGATTCAGGACGGCCGCGCAACGGCGGCAGAACCGGCGGTCCGGTGCGTTGAGCGCGCCGCAGGCGGGGCAGGGCGCGCCCTCTCCTTCCTCCGGCGTCACCGCCGCCGGGCGGACGACGGGGCGCGGGGCCACCGCCTTCGCGGGCCGGACGGGCTGGATGGGCGGCACGGAGGCCGCGGGCGCCGCGGGCGCCGCGGGTCGTGCCGGTGCCACGGGGGCCACGGGCGGAACGGCGTTCGGCGCCGTCGCGGGGGGAGCGGGAGCCGCCGGTGCGGGCGGGGCGGACGGAGGCCGGGATCCGGTGGTGGGCGCGGCGGAGCCGGAGGCGGAGGGCCGCGGCGCCGTGGCGGGGGGAACCGTGCGGGGGCGGGGCGCCTCGGTGTCGCCGCCGGCCGGAGGGCGTGCGGGAGCGGCGGCGGGAGGGCCGGCGGGTGTGCCGGTGGAGGTGCCGGTGGGAAGGTCCGGGTGCTCGGCGGGGGCGCCGACCGGGGCGGCCGGGGACGGGCCGCTCGTGGCCCCCTGCCGGTCGGAGCCGGCCCCGGTGCCTGAGCCGGAGGCGAGACCGGAGCCGGAATCCGTGCCGGAATCGGTGCCGGATGCAGTGCTCGAAGCAGGGCCGGTACCGGTGCTGGAAGCAGAGCCGGCGCCAGATGCGGTGCCGGTACCGGTACCGGTGCTGGAGCCGGAAGCCGAGCCGGTGCCGGTGCCCGAGCCGGAGCCGGAAGCGGTGCCGGTACCGGGCGCCGTGGCGGCGGATCCGGCTGCGTGCGGGGCCGGCGCGGTGCCCGCCTCCCCCGCCTCGCCCCGGTTCCGTCCCGTCAGCCGGGCCCGCAGCGACGCGGCCCGCGACGGCGCGGGAGGCGGCGTGCCCTCGTCCGCCGGGGTGACCGCGGACGGCTCGGACGGCCCGGGCGCCGCGGAC
>NZ_LWCC02000005.1:2449453-2479270 GCF_001642695.1 Streptomyces chilikensis | reverse complement strand
GGGGCCGGGGCCGCGGCGGGCGCCTCGGCCGCGGGCGCCGCCTCGGGCCCGGCGGGCGCGCCGCCGGCCACGTCCACGGCGATGATGGAGGTGCCCACGTCGACCGTGGTGCCCTCCGGGAAGTGCAGGGCACGCACCACCCCGTCGTACGGGATGGGCAGCTCCACGGCCGCCTTGGCGGTCTCGACCTCGCAGACGACCTGGCCGTCGGTGACCGTGTCACCCGGCTGGACGTACCACTTGAGGATCTCGGCCTCGGTGAGGCCCTCGCCCACGTCGGGCATCTTGAACTCGCGCACGGAGGTGCTCATGTTCCGGTCCCTCCTCAGTACGCGAACGCGCGGTCGACGGCGTCGAGCACACGGTCCAGGCTGGGCAGGTACTCCTCCTCCAGCCGGGCCGGCGGGTACGGGGCGTGGTAGCCGCCGACCCGCAGCACGGGGGCCTCCAGGTGGTAGAAGCACCGCTCCGTGATCCGGGCGGCGATCTCCGCGCCGGAGCCGAAGAAGACCGGGGCCTCGTGGACGACGACCAGGCGGCCGGTGCGCTCCACCGAGGCCTGGACGGCGTCGAAGTCGAGCGGGGAGACGGACCGCAGGTCGAGCACCTCCAGCGAACGCCCCTCCTCGGCGGCCACGTCGGCGACCTCCTGGCAGAGCTTCACCATCGGGCCGTACGCGGCGAGCGTCAGGTCGGTGCCCTGACGGACGACCTGGGCCTTGTGCAGCGGGCCGGGAATGGCCTCGGTGTCGACCTCGCCCTTGTCCCAGTAGCGGCGCTTGGGCTCGAAGAAGATGACCGGGTCGTCGCTCTCGATCGCCTGCTGCATCATCCAGTAGGCGTCCGACGCGTTCGCCGGCGTCACGATCTTCAGGCCCGCGACGTGCGCGAACAGGGCCTCGGGCGACTCGCTGTGGTGCTCGACCGCGCCGATGCCGCCGCCGTAGGGGATGCGGATGACGACCGGCAGCTTGATCTTGCCCAGCGAGCGGGCGTGCATCTTGGCGAGCTGGGTGACGATCTGGTCGTACGCGGGGAAGACGAAGCCGTCGAACTGGATCTCCACGACGGGCCGGTAGCCGCGCAGCGCCATGCCGATGGCGGTGCCGACGATGCCGGACTCGGCGAGCGGGGTGTCGATGACCCGCTCCTCGCCGAAGTCCTTCTGCAGGCCGTCGGTCACCCGGAAGACGCCGCCGAGCTTGCCGACGTCCTCGCCCATGACGACGACCTTGGGGTCGGTCTCCAGGGCCTTGCGCAGGGATTCGTTGATCGCCTTGGCGATCGCCAGGTTCTTCACCGACTCGCGCGCCTTCACGGATTCCACAGCCATGGTCAGACCCCCTCACCGTCGGAGAACGACGCCTGGTAGGCGGCGAACTGGGCACGCTCCTCGTCGACGAGCGCGTGCCCGTCGGCGTAGGTGTGCTCGAACATCGCGAACTTGTCCGGCTCGGGCATCGCCCGCACCGCTTCGCGCACCCGCCTGCCCAACGCTTCGCTCTCCGTCTCGAGTTCCTCGAAGAACCCCTCGTCCGTGTCGGTCTCGGCGAGGAGGTACGCGCGCAGGCGCGCGATCGGGTCCTTCGCCTCCCAGGCCGCCCGCTCCTCGTCACCGCGGTAGCGGGTCGGGTCGTCGGAGGTGGTGTGGGCGCCCATGCGGTAGGTGAACGCCTCGACCAGGGTCGGGCCCTCGCCGCGCCGGGCCCGCTCCAGGGCCTGCTTGGTCACCGCGAGGCAGGCCAGCACGTCGTTGCCGTCGACGCGGACGCCGGGGAAGCCGTAGCCCTGGGCGCGCTGGTAGAGCGGCACCCGGGTCTGGCGGTGGGTCGGCTCGGAGATCGCCCACTGGTTGTTCTGGCAGAAGAACACCACCGGCGCGTTGTAGACGGCCGAGAAGGTGAAGGCCTCCGCCACGTCGCCCTGGCTGGAGGCGCCGTCGCCGAAGTAGGCGATGACCGCGCTCTCCGCGCCGTCCTTGGCGACGCCCATGGCGTAGCCGGTGGCGTGCAGCGCCTGCGAGCCGATGACGATCGTGTACAGGTGGAAGTTGTTGCTGTTGGGGTCCCAGCCGCCGTGGTTCACGCCGCGGAACATGCCCAGGAGGTTGGTCGGGTCGACCCCGCGGCACCAGGCGACGCCGTGCTCGCGGTAGGTCGGGAAGACGTAGTCGTCGTCGCGCAGCGCCCGGCCGGAGCCGATCTGCGCGGCTTCCTGGCCGAGCAGCGAGGCCCACAGGCCCAGCTCGCCCTGACGCTGGAGGGCGGTGGCCTCGGCGTCGAAGCGCCGGGTCAGCACCATGTCGCGGTACAGGCCGCGCAGCTCGTCCGGGGTGATGTCGGCGACGTACGCGTCGTACTCCGGGCTGCTCACCCGCCGGCCCTCGGGAGTCAGCAGCTGTACCAGCTCCGGCTCCGCCGTGGCGGTGTCTGCGCCCTTGGCGGCCTTCTTCGCCGCCGTGCGGCCACGGGACGCCCCGGCCTTGCCTGAGGCGGCGCTGCGTCGCTGGGTGCGCGCGGCAGTGCTCTCCACGGTCACGTTGCTCCTCCGTCGTCCGGTACCCGGGGTTGCCGGGTGACCTGGGGATGCCCCCCTCGTCCTTTGGGACGCGGGGGAACGACTCGCCTGGCCCCGACAGCGCGCACGGGGTGGGTGCCCTCGGCCGGGAGCAGGCGTGACAGTGTCCCGGCGAGCGCCCTGCGAGAAATCACGTTACCCGCGGTTCCGCAATTTCGTGAAACCACGCCTGACCTGCGATTTTGATTGGATTTCCAAGTAAAAGAACTCGGAAGTCCGAACAAGTCGCGAAGGGTCGGAAGAACCGCTGGTGGCGGCCCTGGAACGGCCCGCAGGTGGCCGGAACATCGCGCACCGTATAACGGACAGAGGTCTCATGGAAGACTCCGTACGGCTCTTCTTCTCCTCATGCGTGCCCGGCTTTCCCGGATCGCACGAATCTCCTCACGGGGAACGGCGAGGGGCGGAGGAGCACATGTGCTCCTCCGCCCCTTTTTTCTCGTACCGGCCGGTCAGGAACTCGTACCGGCGACCACGTCCCCGACGACGCCGCCGTCACCGGTCTCGCCGCCCTCGGTGGTGCCGGCGTTGCTGCCGCCCCCGTCGGTCTCGCCGCCCTCGGTGGTGCCCGTGGCGGTGGTGCCGTCCGTGGCGGTGCCGCCGTTCGTGGAGGAGGTGCCGCCGTTCGTGGAGGAGGTGCCGCCGTTGGTGGAGGAGGTGCCGCCGTCCGTGGTGCCGCCCTTGCCGCTGCCGCCGTCGGTCCCGCCGGTGGTGGGCGACTCGGCGTCCTCGGTGGGCTCGCCGGTGTAGTCGTCCGACGGCCAGTCGTCCCACTGGCCGCCGTTGCCGGTGTCCGCGGTCTCCTCCTCCTCGGGGCTCTCCTCGGCGGGGCTCTCGGACTCCTTCTCCGGTGCGGAGGTCTGCGAGACGCTCGGCTCCTTCTTCGGCCTCTTGCCGTCCGTCTGGTTCGCGTTGCTCATCGCCAGCGCGACGCCGGCCACGACGGCGATCACCGCCAGGGCGGCCATCAGCAGCAGCTTGCCCCGGCCGCTCCCGGAGCCTCCCGGACCGCCGGTGTAGGCGCCGTCGTCCCCGGGGTTGTACGAGGGGATCAACGGCTGGGGGATCTGCGTGGTCGACGAGCCCGCGCCGGAGCGTCCGGCGCCCATGCGGGTGTGCCCGCCCTGCGGCAGCATCGCCGTGGCCGCGGTGGCGCCGGCGCCGCCGCGGCCGCCGCCGCGCCCGCCGCCGTTGGCGAGGACCGGGCCGGTGTTCCAGGTGCCGGTGTGGCCGCCCTGCTCGTACAGCATCTCCAGGGCGTACTGGACCATCCCGCGCATCTCCTCGGCCGTCTGGAACCGGTCGTCCGGGTCCTTGGCGAGGGAGCGCATCACCAGGCCGTCGAGCTCCGGCGGCACCTGCGTGCCGGTCTCGGAGGGCGGCAGCGGGATGTCCTGGACGTGCTGGTAGACCACCGACAGCGGGGTCTCGCCCGTGAAGGGCGGACGCAGCGCCAGCAGCTCGTAGAGCAGACAGCCCGTGGCGTACAGGTCGGAGCGGTGGTCGACGGCCTTGCCGAGCGCCTGCTCCGGGGACAGGTACTGCGGGGTGCCCATCACCATGCCGGTCTGGGTCATGGTCGACTGCGCGCCGTGCAGGGCGCGCGCGATGCCGAAGTCCATGACCTTGACCGCGCCGTTGTGCGTGATGATCACGTTGGCCGGCTTGATGTCGCGGTGCACGATGCCGTGCTGGTGCGAGTAGGCCAGCGCCTCGAGGACGCCCGAGACGATGATCAGCGCCTGCTCCGGGCCCGGCGCCTCCGACTCGATCAGGAGCTCGCGGATGGTGCGGCCCTCGACCAGCTCCATCACGATGTACGGGACCGAGGAGCCGTCCGCCACGTCCTCGCCGGAGTCGTACACGGCGACGATCGCGTGGTGGTTGAGCCCGGCCACGGACTGGGCCTCGCGGGTGAAGCGCGCCTTGGACACCGGGTCCTCGGCGAGGTCCGCGCGCAGCAGCTTCACCGCCACGGTGCGCCCCAGGCGCACGTCCTCGGCCGCGAACACCTCGGCCATGCCGCCCCGCCCGAGTCTGCGGGTCAGCCGGTACCGTCCGTCGCCTACCAGTCCGCCGTTGCCCCAATTATCCGGCGCGTCAGACATGCCGCCGCCGGCCGCCTCGGGATCGGACGGGCCCTGAGCGGGATGCTGCTGTGCCATCAGTCCTCGCCGTCTTTCTGCCCGCGGTGCGCGCAGTGTTGTTGCGGTCTCCGTCAGCCACGCTACAGCCTTCCCGCACCCCTCCGTCCGGGGTCGGACCCGGGATCCGGTCGGGGAGGCACCCCGCCGACCCGCCCGGAGACGGACCGGTCATCAAACCCGGTGGCGGGCGTGACATGCAAATTCCCGGTAACCGGGAAGGAGATCCAGTAACGCTTCCGCGACGCTTCCTTCGCGTACGGTCACGGAACGGGCACCACGCTTGACGTGTCTGTGCCCTACGGCAGACTTGGCCGGGAAAGACGTGGTCGATCACGGTCGACACCCACCAGCGGGAGGGCCCTCGGCCACTGCCGCCGTGCCGGAGCCGATGGGGGACGCACACAGATGAGCCAGGACGGCGGCGCACAGAGCCACGGCCGGTACACGGGCCAGTCACTCGCCGGCGGGCGCTACCAGCTCCGCGACCTCCTCGGCCAGGGCGGCATGGCCTCCGTGCACCTCGCCTACGACACGGTCCTGGACCGTCAGGTCGCCATCAAGACCCTCCACACCGAACTCGGCCGTGAGCAGGCCTTCCGCGAGCGGTTCCGCCGCGAGGCACAGGCCGTCGCCAAGCTCGCCCACACCAACATCGTCTCCGTCTTCGACACCGGCGAGGACGTCCTCGGCGAGCTGACGACCCCCTACATCGTCATGGAGTACGTCGAGGGCCGCCCGCTCGGCTCGGTGCTCCAGACCGACATCGACCAGCAGGGCGCGATGCCCGCCGACCGGGCGCTGAAGATCACCGCCGACGTCCTGGCGGCCCTGGAGATCAGCCACGAGGAGGGCCTGGTCCACCGGGACATCAAGCCCGGCAACGTCATGGTCACCAAGCGTGGCGTGGTCAAGGTCATGGACTTCGGCATCGCCCGCGCCATGCAGTCCGGGGTCACCTCCATGACCCAGACCGGCATGGTGGTCGGCACCCCGCAGTACCTGTCGCCGGAGCAGGCGCTGGGCCGGGGCGTGGACGCCCGTTCCGACCTGTACTCGGTCGGCATCATGCTCTTCCAGCTGGTCACCGGCCGGCTGCCGTTCGACGCCGACTCCCCGCTCGCCATCGCCTACGCGCACGTCCAGGAGGAGCCCGTACCGCCCTCCTCGATCAACCGGTCGCTGCCCCCGGCGGTGGACGCGCTGATCGCCCGGGCGCTGCGGAAGAACCCGAACGAGCGCTTCCCCAGCGCCGTCGCCATGCGTGACGAGTGCCTGCGGGTGATGCAGTCGCTGCAGCAGGTCGCCCCCAGCATCGTCCCGGGCACCACCCCGCAGAGCGGCGCGGGCGTCGGCTCGGCGGTCTTCCCGCCGGTCGGACAGCAGACCCCGCCACCGGCGAACGTGCACACGCCCTACCAGCCGCCGGTGCCCACGCCCGGCCCGTACGGCACGCAGCCGCCGGCCTACGGCTACCCGCACTCCGGCGGCTACCAGCAGCCGCAGCACGGCTACTCCGCCCCGATGGCCACCGGCCCGGGGTACCCCACCGGCCCGCAGACCGGCGGTCCCGCCGCACCGGGCGGCCGGCCCGGTGACCGGGGCGGGAGGAACAAGGCCGTGCTCATCGGCGCCGTGGCCGCCGTGCTGGTGGCCGGCGGCGTGATCACCTCCCTGATGCTCCCGGACGACGAGAGGACGACCACCGGTGGCGGCGGGGGCTCCACGGCCTCCGCGTCCGCCGACCCGGCCGGCCAGTACAAGGGGCCGGAGAAGGGGAAGACGGTCGACCCCACGAAGTGCAGCGAACCGGAAGAGGCCTACGACGACGAGGACAAGATCGTCATACCCGACTTCCGGTACAAGTACTGGCCCTCCGTGCAGACCTGCCTCCAGGAGGGCCAGTGGATGTACGACGTCAAGGACGTCCCCGACGCCACCTGGGGCGACGACATGGTCGTCCGCCAGTTCCCGGCGCCGGGCACCGAGGTCGACGAGAACGACGTCGAGATCGAGCTGGAGATCTCCACCGGACGCCCCGAGTAGCGCCCCGGTATCCCGTCCGGCCCACCGTCCGCCAAAACGGGAACGGGCCCGGGCCGGCGCCTCGCGCGCCGGTCCGGGCCCGTTCCGTCTCGGTCGGGACGTGCGGGTCAGGACATCGGGACCACGGGCACCGGGGCCACGGGCACCGGCATCCCGGGCAGGGACATCACAAGCAGGGACATCACAGGCAGGGACATCACAGGTAGGGGCCGCCCGAGCGGCCCGTCGCGCGGGGGTCGTCACCCTCGGCGACGACTCCCGGCGGCAGGGCGCGGCGCATCTGCTCCAGCTGGGCCCGCGCGGCCATCTGCTGGGCGAACAACGTGGTCTGGATGCCGTGGAAGAGGCCCTCCAGCCAGCCGACCAGCTGCGCCTGGGCGATCCGGAGCTCCGCGTCGCTCGGCGTGCCCTCGTCGGTGAACGGGAGCGAGAGCCGCTCCAGCTCCTCGACGAGCTCCGGGGCCAGGCCGTCCTCCAGCTCCTTCACCGAGCTGGCGTGGATCTCCTTCAGACGCACCCGGCTCGCCTCGTCGAGAGGCGCGGCGCGCACCTCCTCCAGCAGCTGCTTGATCATGCTGCCGATCCGCATGACCTTCGCGGGCTGTTCCACCTGCTCGGTCAACGGGGTCTCGCGGGACTCGTCGTCCCCGCCGCCTCCGAGAGCCATACCGTCCTGGCCGACGACCAGAATCTGCGGGTTCTCGGGCGACCTTTCGTTCCTCGGCATCTCCATGCCGCCATTCTCTCGCACCTGTTGTCCCAGCACCGTCAATACCGTCCTTGCCAACGAGTCGGTCGATCCGCCGTCCGGATCTCCCGGGATGCCACGGTCCCGGCCGCGTGTGACGCTGAGCCTGTCGCTCTCGGGCTCCGCACCAGCAGGGGGGCACTCGGTATGGCCACCCACGGCCGACGGGCACTCACGGCCGCACTGCTCCTGCCCGGACTCCTCACTCCCATGCAGGCCGCCGCAACCGATTCCCCGGGCCCGGCCGCGGGTCCGGCCGCCGGTCCGGCCGCGCCGGCCGCCACGGCGCCCTCGCGGGCGGGCAGCGCGGTGGGCGAGGGCCATGAGCGGCCCGGCCGCACGGCGTCTCCCTCGCCGCCGGGACCGCCCACGACGGTGCCGCGGCCCGGCCCGCACGAGCCGGTGCCCGCGCCGTCCGGGCCCTCCGGGCCGGTCACCGGTCCGTCCGGGCCGGTCGCCGGGCAGTCCGCCTCCCCCGGCGCCACGCCGGAGGCGTCCACGTCGTGGGGGGTCGCGCCGGAGGCGTCGGGATCGACGGAACCGGCGGACGCGCCCACCTCATCGGCGCCGGACGTACCGGACGCGCCGGACGCGTCGCCGGGCTCGGAGGCCGTGCCGCGGACGCCGACCGGGGCGGGCGGCGTGTCCGTCGCGCCCTCGGGCACGGCCGCCGGGACGGCCGCTCCGCCGTGGAGGTCCGCGGTGCCCGCCGTCCCCCGTGATCCGGGCGGGCCGGGTCCCTCCGGCGCGGATGCCGTCGTGGCCCACCGGCACCCGCGCAGCACGGCCCCCCTCGGCGCGGGCCTGATCCTCACCGGTCTGGCCCTGGCCCTCACCTGCCAGGCCCTCCGCCTCCGCCGCGACTGACCAGGCCCCCCCCCCCCTCCGCCGTCCCCCGGGCCGCTGCCCCCGCCGGCCCTGGGCGACACCCGGGCGCGGGCGGGCGGGCGCGGCCGGGTGCGGGCGGGGCGGGTGCGGGCGGGGCGGTGGCCGTTCAGGTATGCGGACCGCCGGTTCAGGTACGCGGACCGCCGCCCCGCACCGTCACGCGCCGGGAGCGACGAGAAGGACCTTCCCCACGTGGCCGCTGGCCTCCAGGACCCGGTGCCCCTCCCCCGCCGCCTCCATCGGCAGCTTCCGGTCGATCACCGGCCGCACGTGCCCGTCGGCGACGAGCGGCCACACATGCTCCCGCACCGCCGCCACGATCGCCGTCTTCTCGTCCAGCGGCCTCGCCCGCAGCGACGTCGCGCTGACCGCCGCCCGCTTGTTCAGCAGCGTCGCGATGTCCAGCTCGCCCCTGACGCCGCCCTGCATCCCGATGATCGCCAAGCGCCCGTTGACCGCCAGCGCCTTCACGTTGCGGTCCAGGTACTTGGCTCCCATGTTGTCGAGGATGACGTCGGCCCCGGCCCCGTCCGTGGCCTTGGCGATCTCCTCGACGAAGTCCTGCTCCCGGTAGTTGATCAGGATGTCCGCGCCCAGCTGCGCGCAGCGGTCCAGCTTCTCCTCGCTGCCCGCGGTCACCGCCACCTTGGCCCCGACCGCCTTGGCCAGCTGGATCGCCATGGTGCCGATGCCGCTGGACCCGCCGTGGACCAGCAGCGTCTCCCCGGGCCGCAGGTGGGCGATCATGAAGACGTTCGACCAGACCGTGCAGGTCACCTCGGGCAGCGCCGCGGCCTCCACCAGGGAGAGGCCCGCGGGAACCGGCAGCAGCTGACCCGCCGGAACGGCCACCTTCTCGGCGTAACCGCCACCGGACAGCAGCGCGCACACCTCGTCGCCCACGCTCCACCCGGACACCCCCGGACCGATGTCGGCGATGCGGCCGGAACACTCCAGCCCCGGATGGGGTGAGGCGCCCGGCGGCGGGTCGTAGAACCCCTGCCGTTGCAGCAGATCGGCGCGGTTGACCGCCGCCGCCGTCACCTCGACCAGGACCTCGCCCTCTCCGGGCACCGGGTCCGGCACCTCGGCCCAGACCAGGGCCTCGGGGCCGCCCGCCTCGGGAATCGTGATCGCATGCATGGAAGCGACGCTACTCCCTCGGCGGGCGAACCCCCAGGCCGACGTCACGGCCGCTCGATCGTCCCCGACTGGCGGTCCGGGTGCGGCAGGGGCCGCTGGTCCGGGGCGACCTGCTGCGCCTGCGAGGAACGCACGATGGTGATGACGCGGTCCGCGATCTGCAGCGTGCCCAGCGAGGCGTCGTCGAAGCCGAGGACCCGGTGACCGCGCAGCACGCTGATCACCATGTCGTCCAGCTCCCTGGGCTTCTTGCCCACCTCGGCCTTTATGACCGGCCGCTCCACGATGTCCAGACCGCTGCCCTGCTGGATCAGGTCCTCCATCACCATGCCGGCGGCCGGGCTCAGCACCGAGAGGCCCAGCAGACGGCCGGCCGCACTGGCGCTGGTGATCACCGCATCGGCTCCCGACTGCCTGAGCAGCGGCGCGTTCTCCTCCTCGCGGACCGCGGCCACGATCTTGGCGCCGCGGTTCATCTGGCGGGCCGTGAGCGTGACCAGGACCGCGGTGTCGTCGCGCTGGGTGGCGATGATGATCTGCCGCGCCTTGTGCGCCTCGGCGCGCTTCAGCACGTCACTGCGGGTGGCGTCGCCGGCCACTCCCGCGTACCCCGCGGCGGCGGCGGACTCGATCACCTTGCTGCTGGCGTCCACCACCACGATCTGCTCGGCGGAGATGCCGGAGGCGCGGACCGTCTGCAGGGCCGACCGGCCCTTGGTGCCGAAGCCGACGACGACAGTGTGGTCCCGCAAGGTGTGCCTCCAGCGGTTCAGGCGCAGTTCTTCCCGCGTGCGTTCGGTGAGCGCCTCGAGGGTGGTGCCGACGAGGATGATCAGGAAAATCACGCGCAGGGGGGTGATGACGAGGATGTTGGTCAGCCGCGCGGTGTCGCTGGCCGGGGTGATGTCGCCGTAGCCGGTGGTGGAGAGGGTGACCGTCGCGTAGTAGAAGCTGTCGAGCAGGTCGAGGCCGCCGCCGGCGTTGTCGTTGTAGCCGTCGCGGTCCAGGTACACGATGAACGCGGTCGCCACCAGCACCAGCAGAGCCATGGAGAGCCGCTTGCTGACCTGGCGGAGGGGGTGCGGCACCGCTTTCTGCGGAAGTTTCACCCGGTGGGTGACCAGACGTTCGCCCGCCTCCCGGGCGATGACGTCCTGTCCCGGCAGTTTCACGTGAAACACACTCCCGTTCCGGCGAGCGTCCAGGGAAGATCCAAAAGCTCGCTCTCTTCTCCCGCCCTCAGCCCGCCCGGTGGGATCACGGCGAGGGCGTCGGCCGCCGCCATGCCACGGAGCATGGCGGGGCCGGCGTAATGCAGGGGTCGCGCCCGGTCGGCGCGCAGCACGACCGGCACCAGCCGGGTGTCGTGCGGATGCCCCTGGACTCCTTCGGCCAGGGGCAGGGCATAGGGGTCCGGGGCGGAGTTCCCGCCCAGGGCGCGCAGCAGCGGCTGGGCCAGGGTGAGCAGGCCGGAGACCGCGGCCAGCGGGTTGCCCGGCAGGCCGACCAGGTGACGCCCGTCCTGGAGGCGGGCCAGCAGCATGGGGTGGCCGGGGCGGACCTGGACGCCGTCGACCAGCAGCTCCGCCCCGGCCTTGTGCAGGATGGGGTGGACGTGGTCGACCGGGCCGGCGGCGGTGCCGCCGGTCGTGACGATCAGGTCGGCGTCGCTGCCGGTGATCGCGCGGAGCAGTGCCCCGGCGTCGTCGCCCAAGCGCCGGACGGCCGTCACCTCGGCGCCGAGCACCCGGAGCCAGGGCGGAAGCATGGGGCCGAGGGCGTCGCGGATCAGGCCGTCCCTGGGACGGCCCTCGGTGAGCAGTTCGTCGCCGAGCACCAGGATCTCGACGCGCGGCCGGGGCGAGACGGCGAGCGTGTCGTAGCCGGCCGCGGCGGCGAGGCCGAGGACCGGCGGGGTGACCGGGGTGCCCTCGGGGAGCAGCTGATCGCCGGAGCGGCACTCCTGGCCGCGCGTACGGATGTCCTGGCCGTGGCCGGTGTCCCGCCGGGCGTGCAGCCGGCCGGCCGCGTCCAGGCGGCCGTGCTCGGTGCGCAGCACCGCGGTGGTGTCGCGGGGGATGCGGGCACCGGTGGCGATGGAGGTCGCCTCGCCGTCGGCCAGCGGGGCGGGTTCGGCGTCCCCGGCCAGGACCCCGTCGTCCCGCACCCGCCAGGGGCCGGGGCCGGCGACCGCCCAGCCGTCCATGGCGGAGGTGTCGAACGGCGGCAGGTCGGTCAGCGCGGTCAGCGGCGACGCCAGGACCAGTCCCAGGGCGTCTTCGAGCGGCACCCGGACGGCCGCGCGACTGTTCCGCCGCGCGGCCCGGACGGAGCGGCCCGCGCGGTCGGCGAGGGCGCGAGCCCGCTGCCAGGGGGTGCCGCCGTGGTGCCGGTGCCCCGTCTCCGGGGACGCCGGGGGGCTCCCGGGGGCGGGCACGGCCGCGGTCCGGCCCTCGTTGACGAGGGACAGCGCCTCCTGCACGTCACGGTCGTCGAGGCCGGCGGGGCCGTCGAACTCACCGAGGTCGTTGAACTCACCGGGGCCGTCGAACTCGCCGAGGGCACCGCCGTCCACGGGCGGACGGCCGTCCACGGGCGGACGGCCGTCCACCGACGGGCGGTCGTTCACGGGCGGACGGCCGACGGAGTTGCCGGAGGTCGTCATCCGGCGTCCGTGGCCCCGGCGGCGGAGGGCTCGGCAGCGCTCTCCTCGGCCCAGCGCCGGGCGAGGTCGACGGCCTTGCGGACCGCCTCGGCGACCGCCTCGGGGCCGCCGCCGGCGCGGCCGGCCGCATAGCCCACCAGGAAGGTGGTCAGCGGCGCCGCGGGGCGGGCCACGCCGTGCGCGGCGTCACGGGCGAGGTCGAGGAGCAGGGCGCGGTCGACGTCCAGGTCGATTCCCAGCTCGTCCTTGGCTGCGGTGATCCATTCATCCAACACGTGCTCATGCTCCCTGATGCGTGCGCGGGCGGCGTCGATGTCTTCCCAGGTGTCGCAGTCGAAGGACGCGGCGGGGTCGGTGATGAGTGTGACCCGGAGCGCCTCGGTCAGTCGTCGCAGGGGCAGACCGGTGAGGCCGCCGTTCGCCCCGGCGACCTCGGCGAGCACCTTCCGCAGCGGCTCGGCCCGGTAGGCGGCCACCAGCGGCTGCCACCGGCCCGCGGCGTCGACGACCAGCACGGCGTCGGGCGGAGCGGCGGGAACGGGGTCCGGGCGCGGTGCCGGGGCCGGGGTCTCGGCCGAGAGCAGGAGGGCCGGGACCGGAGCCGGGGTCTCTGCCGAGGGCAGGGGGGCCGGGTCCGCCACCGAGGGGGCCGGGGGCCGGGTCCGGGACTGAGCCCGGCCCCGGGCCAGGGTGGTCACCAGCCGGGCGACCGTCTCATGGCCGAGGAAGGGAAGGTCGGCGGAGAGCACCACGACCGAAGCCGCGGTGGTGTGTTCGAGGCCCGCCGCCAAGGCGGCCAGCGGACCGCCGCCGGGCGGCTCCTCGCGCGCCCAGCGCACCGGCCGGGCGGTGGGCCGGGGGTCGGCGACCACGACCGTCCGTCCGGCACCGGCGCAGGCGGCGAGGACCCGGTCGAGCAGGGCCCTCCCGCCGACCCGCACGCCCGGTTTGTCGGCGCCGCCCAGCCTCCGGGCGGCGCCGCCCGCGAGCACCACGGCGTCGTAGCCGTGGTGCCCGGCACCCCGCACGGCGGGGGAGCTCTCGTGGTCGGTCACCCCACGAGTATGGAGGGCCCTGCGATCACAGGGAACGGAGGAGTACCGCCGGCTGCTCGACGCAGTCGGCCACATGGCGGAGGAAGCCGCCCGCGGTCCCTCCGTCGCAGACCCGGTGGTCGAAGGTGAGCGAGAGCTGCGTCACGTGACGCACCGCCAACTCTCCCTGGTGCACCCACGGCTTGGGGGTGATCCGGCCCACGCCCAGCATGGCCGCCTCGGGGTGGTTGAGGATCGGGGTCGAGCCGTCGACGCCGAACACTCCGTAGTTGTTGAGGGTGAACGTCGAGCCGGTGAGCTCGGCGGGACGCAGCCCTCCGCTCCGCGCGGACTCGGTGAGCCGGGCGAACTCCGCGGACAGCGACTCGGCGTTCCGCCGGTGGGCGTCGCGGACCACGGGGACGACCAGTCCGCGCCGGGTCTGCGCGGCGAAGCCGATGTGCACGTCCTCGAACCGCACGATCTCCCGCGCCGCGGTGTCGACCGTGGCGTTGAGCTCGGGGAAGCGGGCGAGGGCGGCGACACAGATCCTCGCCAGCAGCGCGATCAGTGAGATCTTCGGCCCGGACCCGGCGTTCATCGCGGCGCGCGCGTTCAGCAGTTCGGTGGCGTCCGCGTCCACCCAGCAGGTGGCGTCCGGGATCTCGCTCCGGCTCCGGGTGAACTTGTCGGCCGCCGCGCCGAGCAGGCCGCGCAGCGGGATCCGCGTCGTGTCCCCGGCGGCCGTGGTGACCGGACCGTCCGCCGTACGGGGGACGGGGGCCGCGGCCCGCGGCTCCCGCGCCTGCTCCCGGGAGGCAGCGGCACGCAGGGCGTACTCGACGTCGGCCCGCAGGATCAGCCCCTCGGGGCCGGATCCGGTGATCTCCCGCAGGTCCAGCCCGTTGTCCCGGGCCAGACGGCGCACCAGCGGGGAGATGACCGGGACCGGACCGTCCTGGGCGGGCGCGGCGCCGGGACCGGCGCCGCTCGTGATCCCCGCGGCGCGGGCGGGGGAAGCCGTTCCGTTCACCCGCGCCCCCGGGGCCTGCGCCCCGCCCGGCACCCGCCGCGGCGCGGGATCCTGCGGCGCCTGCGGCTGGAACGCCGGCTGCGCCGCCGGCTGGGACTGCGGCCGGGCACGCACCGGGGCCGACGGCGGGACCCTGCGGCGCCGGGCCGGCGGGGCCGAGGTGCCGTAGCCGACCAGGACGTTCCCGGAGCCCTCGGCGCCCGCGACGGCCGTGCCGTTCACCGTGTCCCCCGCCGCACCGGAGGCGCCGGACCCGGCGGCCACGCCGTCGGCGTCCGCGCCCACGGCGACCGTGATCAGCGGGGCGCCCACCGGCAGCGAGCCGCCCTCCTCGCCGAACCGCGCGGTGACCACCCCGCCGTACGGGCAGGGCACCTCCACCATCGCCTTGGCCGTCTCGACCTCGACGACGGGCTGGTCGACGGCGACCACGTCGCCGACCTCGACCATCCAGTGCACGATCTGTGCCTCGGTCAGCCCTTCGCCCAGATCGGGCAGCTTGAACTCGAATACCTCGGCCATCAGTCGCCCGCCTCCCACTGCAGCCGTCCCACCGCGTCCAGAATCCGGTCCACGCCGGGCAGGTGATGCCGCTCCGCCATCGGCGGAGGATACGGGATGTCGAATCCGGCGACCCGGAGAACGGGCGCCTCCAGGTGGTGGAAGCAGCGCTCGGTGATCCGCGCCGCGATCTCCCCGCCGGGCCCGCCGAAGCCGCCCGACTCGTGGACCACGACGGCCCGGCCGGTTCGCCGCACCTCGGCGCAGACCGTCTCGTCGTCGAACGGCACCAGCGACCGCAGGTCGACCACGCCGAGGTCCCAGCCCTCGGCCCGGGCGGCCTCGGCGGCCTCCAGGCAGACCGGCAGCGACGGGCCGTAGGTGATCAGCGTGGCGCTGTGCCCGGTGCGGCGGACCACGGCCTTGCCGATCGGCTCCACCGGGGCGGGGTCCTCCGGGTCCCAGGAGTCCTTGCCCCAGTAGAGCCGCTTGGGCTCCAGGAAGACCACCGGGTCGTCGGAGGCTATGGCCTGCCGCAGCATGCCGTAGGCGTCGGCGACCGTGGCCGGCGTGACCACGTGGAGACCCGGGGTCGCCATGTAGTAGGCCTCGGAGGAGTCGCTGTGGTGCTCCACTCCGCCGATGCCGCCGCCGTAGGGGACGCGCACGGTGATCGGCAGGGGCATCGCGCCCCTGGTGCGGTTGCGCATCTTGGCGACGTGCGAGAGCAGCTGCTCGAAGGCGGGGTAGGCGAAGGCGTCGAACTGCATCTCGACCACCGGCCGCAGCCCGTACATGGCCATGCCGACGGCGGTGCCGAGGATGCCCGCCTCGGCGAGCGGGGTGTCGGTGCAGCGGTGGTCGCCGAACTCGGCGGCGAGGCCGTCGGTGATCCGGAAGACGCCGCCCAGGGTGCCGACGTCCTCGCCGAGGACGTGGACGGACGGGTCCTCGGCCAGGGAGTCCCGCAGGGCGCGGTTGAGCGCCTGCGCCATGGCCGTCTGCTTGACCGCGACGGCTGTGTCGAGGGTGGTCATCGGGACGTTCCCTCCCGCTTCGAGTGCGCCTCGGCCTCCAGCTCGGCCTCCAGCATCGCCCGCTGCTCCCGCAGCTGGGGCGTGGGCTCGGCGTAGACGTGGGCGAAGAGTTCCATGGGGTCGATCTCGGCGTCCTGGTTCATCCGGGCCCGCAGGTCGGCGGCCATCGCCTCGGCGTCCTCGCGGACCTCGCGGATCGCTTCCTCGTCCAGCAGCCCGCGGGCGGTCAGCTCGCGCTCGAGCAGCGGCACCGGGTCGTGGTCGCGCCAGGCGTCCACCTCGGCGGACTCGCGGTAGCGGGTGGCGTCGTCGGCGTTGGTGTGGGCGTCGATGCGGTAGGTGATCGCCTCGACCAGCACCGGGCCGCGGCCCTCGCGGGCGTGCCGGACGGCCTCGGTCAGCACCTGGTGGACGGCGACCGCGTCGTTGCCGTCGACCAGCCGGCCCGGCATGCCGTACCCGACGGCCTTGTGGGCGAGGGAGGGCGCGGCGGACTGCTTGGCCAGCGGGACGGAGATGGCGAAGCCGTTGTTCTGCACCAGGAAGACCACGGGGGCCTGCCAGACGGCGGCGAAGTTGAGCGCCTCGTGGAAGTCGCCCTCGCTGGTGCCGCCGTCGCCGATCATCGCCAGGGCCACCACGTCGTCGCCCTTGAGCCGGGCCGCGTGGGCCAGCCCGACCGCGTGCGGGAGCTGGGTGGCCAGCGGGGTGCTCAGCGGGGCCACACGGTTCGCGTACGGGTCGTAGCCGGTGTGCCGGTCGCCGCGCAGCAGGGTGAGCGCCTCCACCGGGTCGACGCCCCGGGTGACCACGGCGAGGGTGTCCCGGTAGCTGGGAAACAGCCAGTCCTGGTCGGCGAGGACCATCGCCGCGGCCACCTCGCAGGCCTCCTGGCCGGTGCTGGACGGGTAGACGGCGAGGCGTCCCTGCTTGGTCAGCGCCGTGGCCTGGGCGTTGTAGCGGCGGCCGCGCACGACCTCGGCGTACAGACGGCGCAGCAGGCCGGGATCGGCCGCGGCGGCCTCGTCGGCGGCCGGTGTGCCCAGGACGCGGTAGGGCTCGGCGTCGGGCAGCAGGGGCGTCGGGTCCGTGCGCGGTCGCCAGGCGGGCGGCGGGGCGGGGCGGTAGGTGTCCCGCTGCTCCATCACCGTCATGACGGCACCTCCTCGTGGGAGTGGCTGACGAGGACGCCGGTTGTGACGCGCCTCACCTACCGATTGTTCGGTCGCCGGCGCATTTTGGCTACAGGCGGCCCCACCCTGTGGACAAACGGTTCTCCACAGCCTGAGATGGGGGCACGGTGTCCAGGGGAGGGAGGCGGGGAACGATGCGACCTGAACAAATGGCCGACGGCCCGGAGGAAGGTGACGCACCGGCTCCCGTCGGCACGGTCCGCCCGCTGCCGCCCCCGAGAGCCCTGGACGCCATAGACCAGGACATCCTGCGGATGCTCCAGAAGGACGGCCGCGCGTCCGTGCGGTCGGTGGCCGAGCGGGTGCACGTCTCCCGCGCCAACGCCTACGCGCGGATCAACCGGCTGATCGAGGACGGGGTGATCCGCGGCTTCGGTGCCCGGATCGACCAGGAACGGGCCGGTCAGGGCACCTCCGCCTACATCACGCTCAAGATCGTCCAGAACTCCTGGCGCACCGTGCGGGAGCGGCTGCGCGCGCTGCCCGGGGCCTCGCACCTCGCACTGGTGGGCGGCGACTTCGACGTCCTGATGCTGGTGCACGCCCCGGACAACCGGGCGCTGCGGGAACTGGTGCTCACCCGGCTGCACTCCATGCCGGAGGTGCTCTCCACCCGGACCCTGCTGGTCTTCGAGGTGGAGGACATCGACAGCCCGAACAGCCCGGTCTGAGGGCGAGCCGTCAGCCTCGCAGGCCCGTGAGGACCAGCTGGACCACCGCGTCGGCGACCTCCCGGCGGGCGCCGGTACGCCCGTCGGGGCGGTACCACTCGACGATCGAATTGATCATGCCGAAGACCAGCCGGGTGGCCAGCCGCACCTCGACGTCCCCGCGCACGTCGCCCTCCGCGGCGGCGTTCTTCAGCAGCTCGGCGACCCGGTGGTCGAACTCGCGCCGGCGCTCCAGCGCCCACCGTTCGGTGCCGGTGTTGCCGCGCACCCGCAGCAGCAGCGTCACGTAGGGCAGCTCGGCGATCAGCACCTCCACCATCCGCCGCACCACGTACTCCAGGCGGTCCGCGGCGCGCCCCTCCCGCGCCGGCGGCTCGTCGAGGATCCCGAAGAGGCCCTCGAGGGCCCGGCTCACCGCCCGCCGGAGCAGTTCCTCCTTGCCGGAGACGTGGTGGTAGATCGACGACTTGGAGATTCCGGCCGCCTTGGCCAGGTGCTCCATGGAGGTGCCGTCGTAGCCTCGCTCGTTGAACACCTGGACGGCCACCTGGAGCAGCGAGTCCGGCGTGTAGGTGTCGCGCCTGGGCGTGGTCATCGCGGAGCCTTCCGTCACTTGGCCGCGGTGAACGCGTGCCGCAGCAGGGCGAGGGACGGAGCGCAGCGCCCGGACGGTTCCCGCTCGTGGACCGCGTCGAGGACGCCGTAGGCCCAGTCGTCGCCGAGCCGGCGGCTCCACTCGAAGGGGCCGAGCGGGTAGTTCACGCCGAGCCGCATCGCGGTGTCGACGTCCTCCTCGCCGGCCACGCCGCGGGCCACCGCGTCGAAGGCGAGGTCGATGATCCGGGCGACCGTCCGCGCGACGATCATGCCGGGGACGTCACCGACGACGCTGACCTTCTTGCCCAGCGCCTGGAAGAGGCCCACCGCCTCGGCGAGGGTGTCCGGCGAGGTGACCGGGGCGGCGGCCAGGGCGATCCGGGTGGCCGCGCGGTAGTCCAGGGCGAGGTCGAAGGAGACCAGGTCGGGGCCGTACTCGCCGACCGTCTCGCCGTCCGCCAGGACCAGCGTGCCGCCGCCGGGCAGCACCAGGCGGCCCTTCTCCTCCGGCGCGAACCCCTCGTCCTCGACGCGGACGTCGATGCCGGCCTCGCGGATCAGCCCGACGACGTCGGCCGCCGGTCCCAGATCACCCAGGAGGGTGACATGGCCGGGCGCCTCCTCGGCGGCGGCCGTCCGCGGCTCGGGGCGTTCGGCGCCCTCCTCGTAGGAGTACCACCCGCGACCGGTCTTGCGGCCGAGCCGCCCGGACTCGACCAGGCGGCGCTGGGCGAGCGACGGGCGGAACCGGACGTCCTGGAAGAAGGACTCCCACACCGACCGGGTGACCGCCTCGTTGACGTCCTGGCCGATCAGGTCGGTGAGCTCGAAGGCGCCCATCCGGAAGCCGCCGCTCCCGCGCAGCACCGCGTCGACGGTGGCCGGGTCGGCGGCCCCCGTCTCGTACACCTCGAACGCCTCGGCGTAGAACGGCCGGGCGATCCGGTTGACCACGAAACCGGGCTGGTCGGCGCAGGAGACGGGCGTCCTGCCCCAGGCGCGCACCGTCTCCAGGGCCCGCCCGGCGGACGCGGGGTCGGTGGCGGCGCCGGAGACCACCTCGACCAGCGGCATCAGCGGGGCCGGGTTGAAGAAGTGCAGCCCGACGAAGCGGCCGGGCAGGCGCAGCGCGCCGCCGACGGCGGTGACGGAGAGGGAGGAGGTGTTGGTGGCGAGCAGGCAGTCCTCGCCGACGACCTCCTCCAAGTCACGGAACAGCTGCTGCTTGACGTCGAGGCGCTCCAGGACGGCCTCCACCACCAGACCGCATCCGGCCAGGCCGGACAGGGACTCGGCGGTTTCCAGCCGGCCCCGCGCGGCGTCCCGGTCGGCGGCGGGGAGACGCCCCTTCTCGACGAGCCGGTCCAGGCGGGACACGATCCCGGCCGCGGCCTCGCCGGCCCGGCCGGGGGCGGCGTCGTAGAGCCGGACGGGGTGCCCGGCGACCAGAGCGACCTGGGCGATGCCCTGGCCCATGGTGCCGGTACCGACTACTGCCACGGGGCTGTTCAGGTCGAGTGCTGTCATGAACGCGATCCTCCCGCACGGGGTTTTCCACAGCCGCGGCGGACCCCCTTGTCCCGACCGATCGTTCGGTTACTCTAGCCCTGTCCTTCTGTTCCTGCCCAGCGCGCCGGTTCGAAGAGGAGCCGGTCCGAGGAGGAGGTGGGTCCACCCATGGCCACCGCACCGACCGCGCCCGTTTCCGCCACGACCCCGTCCGGCGAGGGCGGCCTGACCGCCGCCGAGCTGACGGACCGCCACCAGGCCACCCTCGACCGGGCGCTGGAGACCATCCGGACCCGCGCCTACTGGTCGCCCCACCCCGAACATCCCAAGGCGTACGGGGAGAACGGCACCCTGTCCGCCGCGGAGGGGCAGGCCGCCTACGAGGCCCTGCTCGGGAACCGCTTCGAGCTCGACCAGCCGGGCACCGACGACTGGGTGGGCGGCGAGGTCTCCCCCTACGGCGTCGAGCTGGGCGTCACCTATCCCCACCCGGACGTCGACGTGCTGCTCCCCGCGATGCGGGCGGGCATGCGCGGCTGGCGCGAGGCCGGACCGAAGCTGCGCGCCCTGGTCTGTCTGGAGATCATCAAGCGGATCAACGCCCGCACCCACGAGTTCGCGCACGCCGTGATGCACACCAGCGGCCAGGCCTTCGTCATGGCCCTCCAGGCCGGCGGACCGCACGCGCAGGACCGCGGCCTGGAGGCGGTCGCCTACGCCTTCCAGGAGCAGACCCGGGTGCCGGACTCGGCGGACTGGAACAAGCCCCAGGGCAAGCGCGACCCGCTGCGCCTGACCAAGGAGTTCACGGCCGTGCCGCGCGGCATCGCGCTGATGATCGGCTGCAACACCTTCCCCACGTGGAACGGCTTCCCCGGCTTCTTCGCCTCGCTGGCCACCGGCAACCCGGTGCTGGTCAAGCCGCACCCGCGGGCCGTGCTGCCGCTGGCGCTCACCGTGCGGATCGCGCGCGAGGTGCTGGCCGAGGCCGGGTTCGAGCCCAACCTGGTCGCCCTGGCCGCCGAGCGTCCCGGCGAGGGCCTGGCGAAGACGCTGGCGGTGCGCCCGGAGATCCGGATCATCGACTACACCGGCTCCACCGCCTTCGGCGACTGGCTGGAGACCACCGCCCGCCAGGCGCAGGTCCACACCGAGAAGGCCGGCGTCAACACGGTGTTGATCGAGTCGGCCGCCGACTACCGCGGCATGCTCTCCAACCTGGCCTTCTCCCTGTCCCTGTACAGCGGCCAGATGTGCACCACCCCGCAGAACCTGCTGATCCCGCGGGACGGCATCGACACCGACCAGGGCCACCGCTCCTTCGCGGAGGTGACGGCCGACCTGGCCGCCGCCGTCTCCGAGCTGCTGGGCGACGACGCCCGGGCGGCCGGGCTGCTCGGCGCGATCGTCAACCCGGACGTCAGGACGCGCCTGGAGGCCGCCGCCGAGCTGGGCGAGGTGGTGCTGCCCTCGCGCGAGGTGCCCCACCCGGACTTCCCCGACGCGGTGGTGCGCACGCCGGTGATGGTCCGCCTCGACGCGGCCAAGTCCGACGAGGACCCCGCCTACCTCGAGGAGTGCTTCGGCCCCGTCTCGTTCGCCGTGGCCGTCGACTCCGTGGACGCCGCCGTGGAGCTGCTGCGCCGCACGATCCGCGAGAAGGGCGCGATGACCGTCGCCGCGTACACCACCTCCGCGGAGGTGGAGCGGGCCGTCGAGGACGTCTGCCTGGAGGAGTGCGCCCAGCTCTCCCTCAACCTGACCGGCGGGGTCTTCGTCAACCAGACGGCCGCGTTCTCCGACTTCCACGGCTCGGGCGGCAACCCGGCGGCCAATGCCGCGCTCTGCGACGCCGCCTTCGTCGCCAACCGCTTCCGCGTGGTGGAGGTGCGCCGGGAGGCGTAGGCACGGCGGACGCCGGTCACCGGTCCCCGCGGGCGCCCTCGCGCCCCGGCCTCCGGCCCCGCGGACGGCGCGGTCACGGCCGGGGCGGGCCCGCGGGGGACTGCGCGCTCCAGTGGTAGAGCGTCATGGCGACACTGGTCGCCAGGTTGTAGCTGGACACCTGGGACCGCATCGGCAGCGACAGCAGCCGGTCGGCCCGGGCCCGCAGTTCGGCGGTGAGCCCGCTGCGTTCGGACCCGAAGGCCAGCACCGCGTCGTCCGGCAGCCGGACCCCGCGGATGTCCTCGCCCTCGGCGTCCAGCGCGAACACCGGCCCGGGCGGCAGTCCGGCGACGTCCAGCCGCTCCACGACGGTGGCGAAGTGCAGCCCGGCCCCGCCGCGCACCACGGTGGGGTGCCAGGGGTCGAGGGTGCCCGTGGTGACGACGCCGGTCACCCCGAAGCCGGCGGCCAACCGGACCACGGCGCCCGCGTTGCCGAGGTTGCGGGGCTGGTCGAGCACCACGACGGGCGCGGTGCGGGGGAGCCGGCCAAGGGCGCGCAGGCCCGCCCCGCGGTCCGGGCGCAGGGCCAGCGCCGCCACGCCGGTGGGATGGGGGCGCGGCACCAGCCGGCGGTAGACCTCCTCGTCGACCTCGGTCAGCAGACCGTCCAGCGCCGCCCGGACGTCCGGGGCCAGGTCCTCCGCGAGGGCCAGCGCCGCGGCCCGGTCGGTCGCGACGGCCAGCGGCACGGACGCGCCGAAGCGCAGCGCGTGCTTCAGCGCGTGGAATCCGTCCAGCAGGACCGTGTCGTCGGCTCCGTGCCGGTGCCAGGCGCGCGGGATGTCGGGGGAGGCGGTCATGGACCGAAGCCTAGGCGGGTCCCCCGGTCACCTCCGCGCGGCGCCCCTCGCCGCCCCGGCCCCTCGATCCCGCCTGCCCGGTCGGTCCCACCTGCCCGGTCGGCCCCGCCTGCGCGGTCGATCCCAGGCCATCTCAGCCCTGACGCCGTCTCGGGATCTGCCGGCCCCGTCGCTGCCGGCGCCGTACCGGCCTTGTCCGTCCCCGCGACCTTGTCGACCCGGTCGATCCCGGCGAGCCCGCCTGCCCCACCGGCCCCTCAGGACCTGTCGGCCCCGTCGCTGCCGGCGCCTTCCCCGGCCCTGTTCCCGGCGCCCCCGTCGGCTGCCCTGGCGCTGCCGGCGCCCTTGTCGGCCCGGTGGGCCCCGGTGGGCCCGTCGGTCCCGGCGCTCCCGTCGGGCTCCCCGCGTCCGGCGGCCGCCGCGGGTTCCCGGCGCGGCGGCTCCGTGTCCGCGACGCCCGGCGCGGTGAGGGGCCTGGACACCGCGGCCCCCGCCTTCCCCGTCCCGCCGGCGGCCCACCGGGGGCCGCCCTGGGCCGGCACCCGTGCGCCCACGCTCCGCTCCGGCACGCCCCGCTCCGGCACGCCCTGCCTCGCCCCCGCCGCGGGAGCAGCCTCCTCGGCGGCCCCCGCGGTCGCGACCGTGGTGCCGCCGGTGCTCCCCAGCCGGAACCGGCCGGCCAGGCGCGTGGCGGCACGGCCCACCCGCTGGAGGAACGTCGTCGGGAGGAACACCGAGTCGGCCACGATCATCGCCAGGGAGAAGAACGGCAGGCCCAGCACCACCGCGATCGCCACGTGCTCGGTGATCATCGCCGCCAGCAGCACGTTCTTCACCCGGCGGTTGAACAGCGTGAACGGGAACGCGACCTGCACCGCCACCGTGCCGTAGGTGATCAGCATGACCAGCGTTCCGTTGGCGGCGAGCAGATCCGCCAGCGCCGGCCAGGGCGAGAAGTAGTCCAGGTGGAGCGGGTAGTGCAGCGCGGTGCCGTCCTGCCAGCGCGAGCCCTGGATCTTGTACCAGCCCGCCGTGGCGTAGATCAGGCACGCCTCGGCCATGATCACCAGCAGCGCCGCGTTGTGGACGGTGTTGCCCACCACGTCGAACAGCACGCGCGCCTGGGACCCCGGGGCGCGCCGGTCGACGATCCACCACACGCCCTGCGCGATCCACATCACCCACAGCGCGCAGGGGACGAACAGGTCGCCGTCGAAGGCACCCAGCAGCGTCGCCGGCACCAGCACCAGTCCGGAGACGGTCCACAGCACGGGTCCGCCCACGTCGGCGCGGCGCCGGCCCCGGCGGTCCCCGGCCCCGGCCTCGTCCCGCCGGGCGGCCTCGTCCCGCCGGGCCCGGCGCGCGTCCAGGGACCAGACGCGCCCGCACCGGGTGAAGACCAGGTAGACGGCCATCAGGTGCAGCACGTTGTCGCCGCCGTCGCCCATGAAGACGCTGCGGTTCTGCAGGGAGAGCACGCCCACCATGAAGAGGACGGAGGTGGCCCGGGTGCGCCAGCCCAGCGCGAGCAGCAGGCTCGCCAGGATCGCGAAGAGGTAGACGGCCTCGAACCAGAGGTCCGAGTCGGTCCACAGCAGCACCGTGAACGCGCCGTTGTCCGCGACCAGCCGGTCCCCGAGCTCCCAGCTCCACGGGCCGTCCGGCCCGTACAGCTCATGGCGGTGCGGGAACTCCCGCAGCAGGAAGAGCAGCCAGGTGGCGGCGAAGCCTATGCGTATCACCGCGCTCTGGTACGGACCGAGCGCGGCGTCGGTGACCCGGGAGACCAGCTTTCCGAGGGCGAGGTCGGGACGGTTCACAGGTCGCCTCCCGGGACGTCGTCCGCGGACACGTTCCACCAGGGCAGCACCCGGTAGCGGGGCTCGGACTCCGCCTTCTCACCGCTCCAGACCGGCGGCGCGACCTGAAGGGTCCGGGAACGGATCTGTATCCGCTCCACCTCGGCCTCGTACGTGCGGCCCAGCCGCATCACCACGATGCGCCGCAGGTACTCCTCGGCGAGCCTGCCCCGGGGGCCGGTCGCGCGGTTCTCGTCGTCGTGCGAGGAGACGTAGAAGTCCCAGGCGCGGCGGAGTTCGTTCTGCTGGGTGTGGCTGGGGGCCGGGTTGCCGTCGATGGCGCGGCCGTCCTCGGCGGAGAGGTCGGTCCAGTCCACCGTCCGCGCGTCCCCGTCCTCCGTCCGTATCTCCGCCCTGACCTGCACGGCGATGTTCTGCTGGAGCGGGTTGGGGGCGAACAGCTTCCAGTTCTGCTCGAACTCGGGGTAGATCCAGTCGTCGACGGCCTGCGCGTGCCGCTTGCTGAGCGTGTTCGCCGGCGCCACGTGCAGGAACACGACGCCCAGGTGCACGCAGGCGAGGCCCGCGACCAGCGCCAGGGCCACCGCCGCGAGGATCCGGCCGGGCAGGCCGAGCGCCGCCACGCCGGTCGGGGGTGTCGCCCCCTCGGGCGGAGGCCCGCCCTGGTGTGTTTCCGTCAGCGCCACGTCTCCCCCGTCCCGGTCGTTCGCAGGAACCGTACTGAGTACCGGCGGCCCCGGGACACCCCTGTGGACGACAGGAGTGTGGACAACGGGGCGCCCAGGTCCTCCACAGCGGTTGACACCCTACGTTCCGCGGGGTCCAGGAACGCGGCCCTGTGAGCGCCGCCACGGTCCCGCGGCGGCCGGCCGCGGGTCTCAGACGACCTGTCCCGGCTTGCCCTCGTCGTCGACGACCGGACGGCCCGAGGCCGCCCAGGCCCCCATGCCGCCGTCCACGTTCACGGCGTCGATGCCCTGCTGCGCCAGGTACATGGTGACCTGCGCGGACCGGCCGCCGGAGCGGCAGATGACGTTCACCCGGCCGTCCTGCGGGGCGGCCTCGGTGAGCTCGCCGTAGCGGGCCACGAACTCGCTCATCGGGATGTGCAGTGCCCCGGCGGCGTGACCCGCCCGCCACTCGTCGTCCTCCCGGACGTCCAGCAGGAAGTCGCCGTCCTTGAGGTCCGAGACCTGGACCGTGGGCACACCAGCTCCAAAGTTCATGCCACCGACGCTACCGGACCGCCGCCGGCACCACGGTCACAGCCGGCGCCACGGTCACAGCCGGCGCCACGGTCACGGCCGGCACCACGGTCACAACCACGGCTCGGACCATGACCACCGCCACCGCCACGGCTACGGCTACGGCTGGTGCAGCTCCATCAGCCGGGACTCGCGTTCGGCGATCTCTCCGGTGAGCTGCCGGGCGATGTCCTCCAGCAGCCCGTCCGGGTCGTCCGGCGCCAGCCGCAGCATGGAGGCGATGGCGCTCTCCTCCAGCTTCCCCGCCAGCTCGGTCAGCAGCTCCTTGCGGGCCGCGAGCCACTCGAGGCGGTCGTACAGCTCGTCGGCGGGAGTCGCGCGCCGCTTCACCACCGGGCCGGCCGCCCACTCCTCCTGGAGCGCGAGCAGCTTCCGCTCGTCGCCCCGGGAGTAGGCCGTGTTCACCCGGGAGATGAACTCGTCACGCCGCTTGCGCTCGGCCTCGTCCTGGGCGAGGTCCGGGTGGGCCTTGCGGACCAGCTCACGGTAGAGCCGGCGCGCCTCCTCACCCGGCCGGACCCGCGGCGGCGGCTGCACGCTCTGGTCGGTGAGCATCGCCACGGACTCGGGGAACAGCCCCTGCCCGTCCATCCAGCCGTGCAGCAGCTCCTCGACGCCGGGTATCGGCGTCACCCGGGCCCGGGCCTCCTGGGCCAGGCGCACGTCCTCCGGGTCACCGGTCCGGGCCGCGCGGGCCTCGGCGATCAGGGCGTCCAGCTCCTCCAGCCGCGCGTACAGCGGACCGAGCCGCTGTTCGTGGAGCCGGGAGAAGTTCTCGATCTCGACGCGGAAGGTCTCCACGGCGATCTCGTACTCGATCAGCGCCTTCTCGGCGGCCATGACGGCGCGCTCCAGGCGCTCCTCGGGACGGGGAGCGGCTCCGCCGGCTCCCTCCGTGGGCTCGGGCGGAGTCCGGTCAGCTTCCGGGGTGGTCATCCGCCCAGCGTAGGCCACCTGCCAAGTCCCCCGCCGACCACGGTGATCGACACAAGCCCGGCACCGGACCGGCGACCCGGCGGGCAACCGGACCGGCGACCCGGCGGGCAACCGGACCGGCGGCCCGGCGGGCGACCGGACCGGCGACCCCGCGGGCGACCCGGCGGGCGACCGGGCCGACGACCGGACAGGCGACCGCGCCGGCGGCCCGGCCGGTGACCCCACCGGCTCCGCCCACGCTCACCCCTCCGTCTCGGCCGCGATCCGCCCCGCCCGCACCGCGGCCACCAGGTCCGCGTGATCGGCCTCGGTCCGGTCGGCGTAGGCCACGGCGAACGTGGCCACCGCCTCGTCCAGCTCCCCGTTCTTGCCGCAGTACCCGGTCAGCAGCCGCGGATCGGCGCTGTGGCTGTGTGCGCGGGCCAGCAGGGCGCCGGTCATCCGGGCGTAGTCGTCGAGCTGTCCGTCGACCAGCGAGGTGGCGTCCACACTGCCCTTGCGGTTGCGGAACTGGCGCACCTGGTAGTGCCGCCCCTCCACCGTCGTCCAGCCGAGCAGGAAGTCGCTGACCACCTGCATGTGCCGCTGCCCCAGCACCACCCGGCGGCCCTCGTGCTCCACCGGCGGCGTGGCGACCCCGGCCGCCGCCAGGTGCGGCAGCAGCGCCGAGGGGCGGGCCTCCTTCACCTGGAGGACCAGCGGCTCACCGCGGTGGTCCAGCAGCAGCACCACGTAGGAACGGGTGCCGACGCTGCCGGTGCCCACCACCCGGAACGCCACGTCGTGCACCGCGTACCGGGCGAGCAGCGGCAGCCGGTCCTCGGGCAGCGTGGTGGTCCAGCCCTCCAGGGAGAGGGCCACCGCCGCGGCCTCCGCGTCCGGCACCCGCCGCAGCACCGGCAGCGCCTCCACGAAGCGGCGCCCGCCGTCCGGGGCCGCCTCGGTGGACCTGGCGGCGAACCGCCCGCTGGTGTTGGACCGCGCCTTGGCGGCCACCCGCTCCAGCGTGCCGAGCAGGTCACGGGCGTCGGCGTGCGAGACGAGCTGCTCGTCGGCGATGGCGTTCCAGGCGTCGGCGGCGGGCATCCTGGCGAGCAGCCGCAGGGTGCGGCGGTAGGAGCCCGCCGCGTCCCGGGCCGCGTCCCGGCACCCCTCCTCGTCCACGCCCGCCTCCCGGCCGGCCAGCACCAGCGAGGTGGCGAGCCGCTTCAGGTCCCACTCCCAGGGGCCGCGCACCGTCTCGTCGAAGTCGTTGAGGTCCATCACCAGGCCGCCGCGGGCGTCACCGTAGAGGCCGAAGTTGGCGGCGTGGGCGTCTCCGCAGATCTGCGCCGTGACCCCGGTCACGGGGGTGCGCGCCAGGTCGTACGCCATCAGGCCGGCCGTGCCCCGCAGGAAGGCGAACGGGCTCGCGGCCATCCGCCCCACCCGCAGCGGGGTCAGCTCGGGTATGCGGCCCCGGCCGGACTCCTCGACCGCGCTCAGCGCGTCGGGCCGTCCCGGACCGAGTTCCAGGCGGGCGTGAGCGGCCCGGGGCACCGCCTCGCGCAGCGCCTTGCCGCGGGCCTTGGCGCCGGCCGCGCCGCCGGGCACGGAGCGGGGCGCGAACCCCCGGACGACCGGCATCCGCGGCACGTTGCCGCCCGTCGCCCGGCCGGCCCGCTCCTGTCCGTCCCGTCGCTCCCCGGGCGGCGCCGCCGCCCGCGTCCCCGTCTCCATCCCGGCACCGGTCACCGGACCACCTTCCCGCACCGTCGGACAAGCGATTGGCGCAGACGCTATCGCCGCGTCCGCGCCCGCGACAGGGCCGGGGTCCGGCCGGGAGCGGGGAACGGGGGGCGGGAGGCGGGGAACGCGGACCGAGGTGACGCGCGACGGCCGCCGCCGCTCAGCGACGACGGCCGTTCGCCGGGGCGGGCGGCCGCCCCCGTCACCCCGTCGCCCCGTCACCCCGTCGCCGTCGGCGCCCCCGTGGGCAGCTTGCGGCAGGCCAACACGAACAGCAGCCAGCCCACGACCGACGCGAGCGCGAAGAGCAGGATCGAGTTCCACAGGCCCAGCCGTTCGCCCAGCAGCCCGCCGAGGAAGGCGCCGACCGGCAGGGTGCCGTAGGTGAGCACGCGGTAGGCCGCCGTCGCCCGGCCCAGCACCTCGGAGGGGATCACCGACTGGCGGAAGGCGACCACGTGCACGTTGTAGATGGTCAGCCCGAAGCCGTACACCGCGAAGGTCAGCGTCGCCAGGGCGAAGTTCCACGACGACCCGGTCCCGGTCGGCAGCAGCAGGAGCGGCGCCAGGGACGAGGCGCTGCTGGCGAGGATCAGGATCCCCGGGAAGCCGAACCGGTTGCCCGCCCGCCGGGCCACGAACGCCCCGGCCAGCGAGGCGACGCTGCCGAAGGCCAGCACCAGTCCGATGCCGCCCGCGTCCATCCGCAGCTGCTTCACCGCGTAGACCAGGAACAGCGTCAGGATCGCCTGCTCGCACAGGTTGAACCAGCCGGCCCGCATGCTCAGCACCCGCAGCGTCCGGTCCCGCCACAGCAGGTGGAAGCCGGTGAGCAGGTCGGCCAGGCGCGGCCGGCCGGCCGCCGGGCGGTCCCGCGGCGGTTCCCGGTGCCGGATCAGCAGGGTGGTGACGAACGCCGCCACGTAGGCGACGACGTTCACCAGGATGGCCAGCCACGCGCCGAGCGCCTTGATCAGCAGACCGCCCAGGCTGGAGCCGCCGATCTGGGCGACCGAGTACGAGCCCTGGAGCTTGCTGTTGGCGTCCACCAGGTCGCGCTGCGGCACCAGTGCGGGCAGGTAGGCGAGGTAGGCCACGTCGAAGACCGAGGTCCCGGCGCCCATCACGAACGCGATCAGGCACAGGGCCGGCACGGACAGGGTGCCGGTGAGGTACAGCACCGGCACGGCGGCGAGCGCGAGCGCCCGCACCAGGTTGGCCACCAGCAGGACCCGCCTGCGGTCGAAGATGTCGATCACCAGGCCGGCGAACGGGGTGACGCACAGCGCGGGCAGGTACTGCATCGCGGAGACCAGGCCGACCTCCGCGGCGCTCGCCCCGAGGGCGCCCAGCACCAGCAGGGGCAGCGCCAGCTGGGTGACCTGCGCGCCGATCGCGGCGACGGTCTCCCCCGACCACAGCTTGAGGAAGTCCCGGTTGCGCCACAGGCCGCCGCCCCGGGCCTTCCGCGTGCCGTCACCGGGCCCCGCCGCGCCGCCGGGCCCCGCCGCGCCGCCGGGCCCCGCCGCGCCG
>NZ_LWCC02000005.1:2425043-2449353 GCF_001642695.1 Streptomyces chilikensis | reverse complement strand
CCGCCGGGGCCCGCCGCGTCACCACCGGCCCGGGCGGCGGCACCGCCCGGCCCCGCCCCGTCGCCCCCCGCCGGAGCGGCGTCGCTCCCGGGGCGCGCGGGTTCCTCCCGCTTCCCGGCGGCCGGCCGTTCGGTCCGCGTCCTAGTCACCGCGGTACACCTCCGCCCCCTGGTCCAGGGCCGCGAGCGCCGTCAGGACCTCCGTGCGGCTGCCCGCGAGGATCGCGTGGCCCAGGCGGTCCTCCGGCCCGCGCGGCACCCGGTGCACGGTGCCCTCGCCGGTGAAGTACCGCAGCTCCCGCAGGGTGCCGAGCAGCGGCGGCCGGGAGGCGTTCTCCACCGTCACCGGGTGGCGGAACGGCGTCTCGCCGTCGCCGACGAAGCAGCGGACGGCCGCGCACTCCGCCTCCGGCGTCCCCGGACGCGTCCGCTCCCCCACCACCGCCGCCAGCTCCGCGAGGTTCAGGTTCCAGCCGGTGGCCAGCTCCACCAGGCGCGGGATCTGGCCGCCGGCGGGGCGCCCGGCGATCTCCATGAGGACCGGGCCCTCCCCGGTCAGCCGGAACTCCGCGTGGCACACCCCCGCCTCCATGCCGAGGGCGTCCAGCGCGGCCACCGTCGCCGCCGCCAGCGCCTCGCGGTCCTCGTCGGGCAGCGCCGCGGGCACCACGTGGCCGAGCTCCACGCAGTACGGCGGCCGGGTGAGGTGCTTCTCGGTGACCGCCAGGACCTGCGTGTCGCCGGGCGCCCAGGTCACCGCCTCGACGCTGTACTCGGGGCCGCGCACGTAGCGGTCCACGGCCACCCGGCCGCTCGCCGACAGCGCGGCGGCCGAGGCGAACGCGCCGGCCAGCCCGCCCGGTCCCAGGACGACCTGGACACCGCCGCTGCCGCCGTAGTCGGTCGGCTTCACCACCACCGGGAACCGGCCCTCGGCCAGCCGCTCGCACTCCCGGGGCGTCCGGGCGACGCCCAGCTGGGGCGTGGGCAGGCCCAGTTCGCGCAGCCGGCCGTGCATCAGGCCCTTGTCCCGGAAGTGGCCCGCGGGCATCCGGGTGCCCGGCACGCCGAGCTTGCGCGCGACCTCGCGGGCGATGTCCGTGGAGAGCTCCTCCCAGCACAGCACCGCGTCCCAGGTGAAGCCGGCCGAATTCGCCGCCTCCAGCATGGAGTCCACCGAGAACCGGTCACCGGCCCGCCACCAGTCGCACAGGTTGACCGGGATGCGGTGCGGCAGGTCGATGACCCCGACGAAGTGTCCGGCCGCCTGGAGGGACTTGAGCCCGAACTCCTTGTTGTCGCCGAGACCCGCGATCAGCACCCTCATCGTGCGCCCGCCTTCCGGCCGAAGACCTCGAAGCCCTGCTCCAGCTGCTGGAAGGCGGAATCCACCGAGCAGCGCAGCAGGCCGGCGGCGTCCAGCTCCTTCACCCAGCGCTTGCCCGCCTCCAGGTCGCCGACAGTGGTGACGAGCTGCATGCGGTCGGTGTTGACGAAACACCGGTTGGTGGGGCGGCGCGCGGTCACCTTCATCACCTCGGCGCCCTCGGGGTGGGCCGGCACCTCCACACCGGGGATCTCGGTGGACGGCAGCTCGATCGTGACCGCGCGGGTCTCCACCTCGGGCAGCGGCTCGCCGAGCGCGGCGGCGGTGAACACCGCGTGCGGGTCGGTGCCGGTGCCGGTCAGCCCCAGGTCGGACAGGCCGCCCAGGCGCGGGTTGATCTCCAGGACGACGATGTCGTCGCCGGTCACCGCGAAGTCGATCTGCCACGGGCCGAACGGGGCGAAGTTGTCCTGGATGTCCGTCAGGAACTCCTCCAGCCGCGCCGCCGCGCCCGCGGGCATCTCGTACGGCGTGACGCGCGCCCGCAGCGACGGGTTGAGGCCGTCGTCCAGCGGGCCCATCGACACGACCGGCCAGCGCATGAGCGTGCCGCCGGCGCTGATCAGCTCGATCCCGGTCTCCACGCCCTGCTCGAAGGACTGCACGATCGCGGGGAAGGCCAGCCCGGCGGCGAGCACCGCGTCCAGTTCCTCCTGGGAGGTCGCGTGGAAGCGGCCGTCACCGGCCTGTGCCTGCGCCTCCTTGATCACCAGGGGGAAGCCCACCTCGGCGGCTGCCGTCGCGACCTGTTCGGCGTCGTCGCAGACCGCGCCCGCCGGCACCGGCCAGCCGCGCTCCGTCGCGGTCCGGTGGAGCGCGACCTTGTCGCAGGAGACCTCCGCGAACTCCGCGGAGTGGGTGACGAAGCGGCCGCTCCACCGGGCGGCGGCCCGGCCGTAGACGATCGGCAGCTGCTCCTGGCCGTGGGCGTACGGGTTGGCGATGGCGACGTCGGGCCGCTCGGCCTCCAGGACGGCCACCACGTCGTCCGCGGTCCAGTCCAGGTCCATCAGCTTGACCGTGACGCCCCTGTCGTCGAACTCCGAGGAGGCGTCGAACTCGACGGCCGAGTAGACGACGATGTCGGTGTAGCCGCGGTCGCGCAGGACCGGCAGGAAACGGGCGATCTTGTACTCGCCGAGGAGCAGGGCTTTCTTCATGGGGTTCTCCCGTGGGTGACAGCGAAATGGCGGTTGGCGGACGGATGGGGCGTGAGGGCGGGGCAGGCGGCTCCGCGCGGCCCGCGCGGGGGCGCCGTGGTCAGGCCGGCAGCGGCTCGCCCCGCACCGCGGCGGCCTCGGCGAGCTTGGTCAGGCGGGCGTCGATCTCCTCGATGCCGGCTCCGGCGGCGATGACGTAGCCGGCCCGGCCGAGGAACTGGCGGGGCGGCAGGCGCAGTTCGGTGCCGGGCTCGCTGACCGTGCGCACCTCGTGCACCCACGGCTCGCCGGCGAGCGCGGCCGGCAGCTCGATCTCGTCGAAGGTCAGGTCCGCCGTGGGGTACAGGAACCGGATGCCGACGAGGCGGTCCGGCCGCCCGGCCGGCTCCGGGACACGGCCCGTGGCGACCGCGCCGAGCACCCGGCCGACGGACAGCCCGGGAACGGCGAGTTCGGCCAGCCGGGGGATGAGGTCGCCGCCGAGCCGGCCGTTGACCTCGACCACCTTCGGACCGTCGGCGGTGAGCATCAGCTCGGTGTGCGTGACCGTGCGGTCGGTGCCCAGCGCCTGGTTGGCGGCGGTCACCACCTCGCGCACCCGGGCCTCGGTGGCGGGGTCGAGGACCCGTCCGACGACGTGCGCGACCTCCTCGAAGTACGGCGGGTAGTCGGTCCGCTTGGCGGCGATCGAGAAGGGTTCGACCCGGCCGTCGAGCACCCAGCTGTCCACGGCGATCTCCGGGCCGGTCAGGAACTCCTCGACCAGCACCAGCCCGTCGTCGATGGAGGGGTTCTCCACCTCCCGCACCCGCGAGAACGTCCGGCGCAGCTCGGCCTCGGTGCGCACGATCCGCACGCCGACGCTGGCCGCCCGGCCGCGGGGCTTGACCACCACGGGGTAGCCGAGGGACTCGGCGGCGGCCACCGCCTCCGCCTCGGTACCGGCGAGCGAGAACCGCGCCGACGGGACGCCCGCCGCCTGGAAGCGCTCGCGCTGACGGGCCTTGTCGCGGCAGGCCCGGGCCGCCTCCACCGGCATGGCCGGCACGCCCAGACGGGCGGCGACCTCGGCCGCGCGGGTCACCAGGGACTCCTCCCAGGTGACCACGCCGGCGACGCGGTGGGTGACGGCGAGGTCCGCGGCGGCGGCGAACACCGCCGCCGCGTCCTGGACGTCGGCCTCCCGGTGCGCCGCCGCGTACGGAAGCTGCCAGTCCAGCGGGGCGGGTCCGATCAGCAGGATCTCGAAGTCCTCGGCGAGACCGCGCAGCACGTACTCGCGGAAGTGCCGGTATCCCGAGCCGATGACGAGAACGCTTTCCTTCATGTGCCTGCTCCTCGTGGGGCGTGTCGCGGGCGGTGGCTGCGTACGGGGCGCGGGGCCGGTGGGCGGTGGACGGTGGGCGGCGGAGCCGGCGGGCCGGTGACCTGGCCGGCCGCGCGGGACGGCGGGGCCGGGACCGGGCGGGCCGCAGGCGTCAGCGCAGGGCACGCTGCGCCTCGACGACCAGGCGTCCGCCGTCGTCCGGCGCGGTCCGGCGTCCGAGCCGGGCCGCCGCGGCCGGGAACTGGACCGCCAGGGCGCACTTCAGCCGGAGCCCGAGCGGCGCGATGTTGATCTCCGCGCGCTCGCGTTCGACGGCGGTGATCACCGCCCGCGCCACCTGCTCGGGGGTGACCGGGCGCGCTCCGCGCGGCAGCGGGGCCCCGGTCCGGGCGAACATCCCGGCCTCGCCGACGAAGCCCGGCTGGATCAGGGAGACCCCGACGCCCGCCGGGCGCAGGTCGATTCGCAGGGCGTGCGCGAAACCGCGCAGCCCGAACTTCGACGCGGTGTACAGCGAGGAGAGCGGGGTGGCCGCCTTGCCCGACATCGAGCCGACGAACGCCAGGTGTCCGCTGCCCGCCTCGGTCATCGCCGGGGCCAGGAGCCGGGTCAGCAGGGCCACCGAGCCGAGGTTCACCGTCAGCGCCCGCTCGATCTGCTCGGGCGTGTACTCGAGCAGGTCGCCGCTGGCGGGCAGGGCCGCGTTCGCCACCAGGATCCGGGTGCCCGCGCAGGCATCGGCGAGTTCCGCGACCTGGCGCGCGTCGGCCAGGTCCGCGGGCACCCAGCGGGCGCCGAGCGGGACGGCCAGCTCGCGCAGGGCGTCGGCGTCGCGGCCGGTGAGGATCAGCCGGGCGCCCGCGGCGGCCAGCCGCCGGGCGAGCACACGGCCGATGCCTCCGGTGGCACCGGTGAGAAGGACGGTCTCTCCGGCGATCTTCATCGGGCGGCTCCTGGGAATCGGAAGCGGGACACGGACACGGAGTCGGAGTCGGGCGCGGGAAGGCGACGGCGGCGGGGAGGCGGCGGCGGGCCGGGTGACGGCCGGGGCGCTCCCCCGGCCGTCACCCGCGGGCCCGGGTGCGCCCCGCCTCACCCGCGGGGCGCACCCGGTGTCACCACCTGTGGTGGACCTGCGCGCGGACGCGCCGGTCGTACAGCTCGCGCAACTGCTCCAGGAGCCGTTCGGGCAACGGGGCGAGGGAGCCGGCCGCGGCGTTCGCGCGGGCCTGCTCGACCGAGCTGGCGCCGGGGATCACCGTGGTGACGCCGTCCTGCTGGGTGACCCAGCGCAGGGCGAGCTGCGCGGGGGTCAGCCCCTCGGGCACCAGCCCGGCGAACTCGGCGGCCGCCGCCACACCGGTGGCGTAGTCGACGCCGGAGAACGTCTCGCCCACGTCGAACTGCTCGCCGTGCCGGTTGTAGGCACGGTGGTCGTCGGCGGCGAAGACGGTGTCCGGCCGGAACTTCGCGGACAGCAGCCCGGAGGCCAGCGGCACGCGCGCGACGATGCCCACCCCCGCCTCCCGGGCGGCCGGCAGCACCCGCTCCAGGGGCTTGCGCCGGAAGACGTTCAGGATGATCTGCACCGACGCCACGTTCGGCCGGGCGATGGCCGAGAGCGCCTGGTCGCAGGTCTCCACGCTCACGCCGTAGGAGGCGATCCGGCCCTCGTCGACCAGCACGTCGAGCGCGTCGAACACGGCGTCCGAGGCGAACACGGCGTCCGGCGGGGTGTGCAGCTGCACCAGGTCGAGCGTGTCCATCCCGAGGTTCTCGCGCGAACGGTCGGTCCAGGCACGGAAGTTGTCCAGCGTGAAGGCCGCCAGTTCCTGCGGGCCGCGACGCCCGAGCTTGGTGGCGACGGTGGGCCGCTCGTTCCCGGAGGCGCGGAAGTCCTTGAGGAACTCCCCGACGATCCGTTCGCTGCGTCCGTCGCCGTAGACGTCGGCGGTGTCGACGAAGTCGACGCCGCACTCCGCGGCCGCCTCCAGGACGGCCCGGGCGTCGCCTTCGCCGATGTGGCTCCAGCCGTCACCGAACTGCCAGGTTCCGAGGCCGACGACGGACACCTTCCGCCCGGCCCGGTGCAGTGGTCGCTTCTCCATGATCACGTCCCTTGGGTGCGCCGCGGGAACAGCGCGTCGACGACGTCGTTGCGGAACTTGCCGTCCGGGTCGGCCTTGTGCAGCAGCTCCCGGAAGTCGGCGGCGCGCGGGTAGCCGGCGAGGATCGCCGCCGCGCCCATCGCGGTGAGCTTCGCCCAGTGCGGCCGGGCGCCCAGCGGCGCCAACGCCTCCTCGACGGCGGCGATCACCGGGGCCACCCGGTCGGCGTCCTTGACCCAGGTGAAGTGGAACGCCACCGAGTCCCGCCCGTGGACGGGGCTCAGCCACAGGTCGTCGCCGCGGACGGTGCGCACCTCGCCGACCTGGAGCACGGGGGCGAGGACGGGGCCGAGCGCGCGCAGGGCGCGGAAGGCCGCCCGCGCGGCGGACCGGGGCAGGAAGTACTCGGACTGCAGTTCCTCGCCGACGTCCGGCGCCGTGCCGGTACGGATGTGCGGCAGCCGCTCGTGCCAGGGTCCGGGCGCGTCCAGCTGGGTGGTGCACGGCGCCGGGTCGGCTCCGGGCACGGGGTTGAGCGGCCGGTCCGCGGGGGTGCCGAGCGGCAGGGGGACCGCGGGGCGGTCGGTGCGCCGCTTCAGCCAGAGGTTCGCCCGGTCGTCCCAGGTCGTGAACACGCTCACGCTGTAGGCGGCGGCGAAGACCTCGTCGAGCCGGTCGCGCACCGCGTCCAGCGGCACGTCCACCCGCACCGACTGGACCACCTCGAACGCCGGTTCGATCTCCAGGGTCACCCTGGTGACCACGCCCAGCGCGCCGAGGCCCACCACCGACCCGGCGAAGGTGTCCTCGTCGACGTCACGGCGCAGCCGCACCAGGTCGCCGTCGGGGCCGACCGTCTCCAGCCCGGTGACCGCGGCGGCGAGGGAGCCCACCGTGTCGCCGGAACCGTGGGTGCCGGTGGCGACGGCCCCGGCCACGGTGATGTCGGGCAAGGAGGCCAGGTTGGCGAGGGCGAAGCCCTCCCGGTGCAGCGCCTCGGCCACCCCGGCGTACCGCATGCCCGCGGACACGGTCACGGTGCCGGCCCGGGGGTCGACGTCGACGACCGGCGGCAGCCCGTCGAGGAGCACGACGGTGCTCGCCGGTGAGAGCACCCCGCTGAAGGAGTGCCCGGCGCCTGCCGCCCGCACGTGCGGACTCTCCGCGACGATCCGGCGCAGCTCGTCGACGGTCCGCGGCCGGAGGGTCCTCGCCGTGCCGTGGTCGATGGTGCCGGCCCAGTTCCTCATGCCGCACCCGCCAGGACGCCGGCCCCCGGGCGGAGCATCTGGTCGACGCGGACGAAGGTGAAGCCGCGTGCCAGCAGCCCCTCGATGATCGGCGGGAGCGAGGCCACGGTGGGCGAACGGTCGCCGCCGCCGTCGTGCAGGAGCACCACGGAGCCGGGGCGGACCTCGGCCAGCACGTCCCGCGCGATGGCGTCGGCCTCGCGCATCGCCCAGTCGTCCGGGGCGACGTCCCACAGCACGGTGGTGGCGTCGAACTCGGCGAGCCGCCGGAGCACCTCCGGCGTGCGCGCCCCGTACGGCGGGCGGAACAGTCCCGGCGCGCCGCCCCCGCCCGTCTCGGCGATCGCCTCGGCGGTGCGGTCGATCTGCTCGGCGAGCTGGGCCGCGGTGAGCTCGGGCAGGAACGGGTGCGACCAGGTGTGGTTGCCGACGGCGTGCCCCTGCTCGCGCATGCGCGCCAGTTCGTCGGCGTGGGAGCGCACGTGGATGCCGCAGCAGAAGAAGGTGGCGGGCACGCCGTAGCGTTCCAGGACGTCCAGGACCTGCCCGGTGTACGGCCGCAGCGGGCCGTCGTCGAAGGTGAGCGCCACCTCCCGGCGCTCGCCGTCGCCGTGGCTCAGCAGGCGGCCGGCCGCGACCATGCGGCGGTCGGCCGCGGCGGACCCGGCGATCCAGCCCGCCAGCTCCCCCTCCCTGCCGGTCTGGGTGCCCCGGTGCCGCCGCAGCCGCACCAGGTCCGGCGCGTGGCGCAGGCTCGCCCTGGCCAGTTCCTCGGCCGGGACGGCGCCGAACAGGGGGCGCCCGGGCAGCAGGTGCGCGTCGGCGCGGTGCACGCTCAGGCCGGCGGCCATCAGGCGGCCGTCCAGGGTGCCGTTGGTGCTGTCGACCACGACGGTCACCGGGCCGTGGAGCTCCCGCAGCCGGGAGACGATTTCGTCGGTCCGGTGGGAGGCGTGGTCGGTGGGCGTCAGGGCGTCCCGGCCGTCGCCGTCCACCACGGCGAGGCGGTAGCCGCCGGCGTGCCAGGAGATTCCCGCGTACAGCATGCGCCGTCTCCCTACTCGGGCTTCACGTAGTCGTCGAAGTGCCGCTCGGCGAAGAGTCCCGGCCACTGCCGGCGGACCAGGCCGTGGGCCCGGGCCCGGGCGAGCATCTCCCGCCAGTACGGCTTGACCGGCGGCCACGGGACGCCGGCCTGGCAGTACGAGGCGTCGACGAAGTAGCGCGGGCGGCCCGGGAACTCCGGCTTGGCCCGGCGGGCGTGGAACAGCGCGGAGTGGACGAGCACGGTGGAGCCGGCCGGCAGTTCCTCGAGGAACACCTCGCCCTCCAGGACCTCCGTGCCCAGGTGGGCGCGGGCGTCCTTGGCCGCGATCTCGCGGTGCGAGCCGGGCAGCACGGCGAGTCCCGCCATGTCCGGGTCCATGCCGTCGAGGTAGTGCAGCGCGTGGACCATGGTGTGGGTGCGGTGCGACTGGACGCGCTGCTCGTAGTCGTGGTGCCACGCCTTGCCGGGCAGGTCGGGCGCGTGCCGGTCGCTGTGCATGTGGTGGAAGGCGAAGTCCGGTCCCATCAGCTGCTCGACGACGCGCAGCAGCGGTTCGTGCACCAGGAGCTCGCCGTGCGCGGGCAGGTCCAGCTCCATGACCTCCGGCACCCCGTGGGTGTCGGGGTCCAGGACGCAGGCGATGGACCGGGCCCGCAGGCCGGTGTCGACCCAGCGGTCGACCTCGGGCTTGAGGCGGGCCACCAGGTCGGCCGGGAGGAGACCCGGCAGCACGAGGAAACCGTCGCGTTCGAACTGCTCGATCTGTCCGTCGTCCAGCGGGCCGGACGACGGAGAGGTGCGGGAAGGAACGGGAAGAGTCTGCACGGACACGGGAAACAGCTCCGTTCTTGGGTGGTGTTGACTCTCGGTGCCTGTTCGTTGACCGGATGCCACCTGCCACGTCCCGCTCCGCGTTTCCTGCGAGACATCGGAACTGGCACATGCGGCAACGCGGTTTGCCAGTTTTTTGGAACAGCTTGGCAAATAAGCGGATCCAGCGATTCCAGGGCAGGTCGGGGAACGGGGCGCCCGGCCGGCGCGGGAGGGCCCGGGCGACGGAGGGGGAAGGCCGGGGAGGGCCAGGGAGGGGAGGGGGAGCCAGGGGCCGGGGGCCGGGGGCGCCACGAGGAAGACGTCCGGACGGCGCCCGCGTCCGGCCGCCCCGCCGGCTTCCGGCGGGACCTCCGCCGGCCGCGGCCGGCGCAACGGTTCCGTGGAGCTTCGCTGTTCGGCGCCGGGTGCGAGCGGTGAGACGGTGTCGCGGGACGCGGCCCGCCTACGGCCAGTCGATGTCGCCGGGCAGCCCGGCGTCGCCCGCGGTCGCCACGGCCGGCTGCGGGGCCGGCCAGTCGATGTCACCGGATTCCGTGACGCCCGCCGCGACCACGGGAGCGGACTGCGAGACCGGCCAGTCGATGTCTCCGGGCGTGAGGCCCGCGGCCCCGGCAAGGAACGCCGCGCCGAGGGCGGCAAGACGGACGGAACGCTTGATCGCGCGCATAGCTGTCCTTACGAGTGAAAGGGTGGAAACCGCGGGATCGGGACCCCGCCTCGCCAAGGAAACTAGCGACCCTGTGCAAGTTTTGGCAAGGGTTGCCAAGCAATTGATCGTTCCGTTTGTCACCGACCTGCGGCGGCGCCCTCTCCCTGCGCAGGGCTTGGGCACAGCTTTGTCAAAGCGCACCGGCTCCAGTAAAATTTTTCGTCTGGCCGGCTCCGAGGACATCCACGGCGACAAGCCGGGGGCCTGGCGCGTGTTCCCGTACGAGGCAGGACGTAATCCCTGTGTCTGCCCGTCCTGTGCCGCCGCCGGCCCACCCTTATCCGTCGACAAGGCTGGAACGTGGCATTGTGCAGCAGCCCCACTTCGGCCGTCGGCTCAGGCAACTGAGGACCGAGCGCGGCCTGTCGCAGTCAGCTCTCGCCGGGGACGGCATGTCCACCGGATACCTCTCGCGTCTGGAGTCCGGCGCCCGCAGGCCCACCAAACGCGCGGTCGACTACCTGGCGGACCGCCTCGGTGTCGAACCCGGCATGTTCGAGGAACCGAGCAAGAAGTCCTTCCTCCAGGTGCTCACCATCGCCGCCTCCGCGGACGGGGAGAGGCACAGCGAGGAACTCGAGGAACTGAGCGGCCTGCTGGACGAGTCCGGCGCCGAGGACCCGGTCCTGCGCTGGCACGGCATCTGGCTGGTCGCGCAGCGCCGTCTCCAGCAGGGCCGCCACGAGGAGGCCGGCCGGAGCCTGGAGGAGGCCGTCCGGATCGCCGACGACCTCGACATCGCGGAGCTGCGCTGCCGGGCCCGCACCCAGCTCGCCCGCTGCCTGCGTTCCCTCGGTGACGTCAGCCACGCGCTGACCCTGGCCGAGCAGGCGTACCGGATGGGCCGGGAGGCCGACCTGCCCCCGCAGGAGGTGGGGCCCGCGCTGCTGGCCCTGATCTCCTGCGAGGCGGAGGCGGGGCGGCTGCCCGACGCCCGCGCCCACAGCGACGAACTGCTCGAGGTGGTGGGTGACCGCGCCGACGCGCTGGGGGCGGAGGCGCTCTGGGCGTCGGCCACCGTCCGCGTCCGGCAGGGGGACTACGAGGGCGCGCAGACGCTCCTGGGCCGGGCCCTGGACCGGCTGACGAGCACCGAGAACCTGCTGCTGTGGGTCCGGCTGCGGCTCGCGGCCGCCTCCCTCTCGCTGCAGTCCCGCCCGCCGCTGGCCGAGCGGGCCGCGGAGCTGCTGGCCGAGGTGGAGCCGGCCGTCTCGCTGGTCGGCACGGCCGTCTCCCGCCAGGAGCTGGCCACCCTGAAGGCCCATCTGGCCCATCACCAGGGCCGGCCGGACGAGGCCCGCGCGATCATCCGGGCGATGGACGGCGAGCCGCTGCTGATCACCCATCGCGACCGGATCCGGCTGCGCATCCTGGAGGCCCAGCTGATGATCATGGACGGGGAGATCGGCGAGGGCGTCGAGCGGCTGCGCCGGCTGGCCGAGGAGGCCCAGAGCGAGGCGAACCTGGACCTGGCCGCCGAGGCGTGGCGGCTGTTGGCCGAGTCCCTGGCCGGGCAGCGCGTCGAGAGCTGAGCGGCCCGCCCGCCCGGCGCGGAGGAGGCGCGGGGCGGGCGGGCGAGGGGGCGGACGTCAGGCCGGGGCCCGGGCCGGTGGTGCCGGTCCGGGCCCCGGCCGTGTCCGTCAGGGCGCGGGCGTGAAGCCGAACGCCTCGCCGTAGAGCTCCAGTTCCGCGTGCAGGGCGGTGACGATGTTCTCCGCCCTGCGGAAGCCGTGGCCCTCCTCCTCGAAGGTGAGGTAGCGGCAGTCCACCCCGCGCCCGGCCAGCCGTTCGGCCGTCGCCCGGCTCTGCTCGGGCGGGCAGACCTTGTCCTCCATGCCCTGGAACAGCACGAACGGCGTCCGGATCCGGTCGGCGCCGGCCAGCGGCGAACGCTCCTGGTAGCGCTCCTCGGCCTCGGGCCAGGGGCCGATGAGGCTGTCGAGGTAGCGGGACTCGAAGTCGTGGGTGCCGCCCTTCGCCCAGGTCACCGGGTCGAGCAGCGGGAAGTACAGGGCGGCCGCGCCGTACAGGTCCGGCTCGGCGCACAGCGAGGCGGCCGCCGTCCAGCCGCCCGCGCTGCCGCCCCGGACGGCGATGCGCGCGGGGTCGGCGAGGCCCTGGGCGACGAGCCCCCGGGCCACGGCGGCGCAGTCGCGGACGTCGGTGATCCCCCAGTTCCCGCGCAGCCGCTCCCGGTAGGCCCGCCCGTACCCGGAGGAACCGCCGTACTGGACGTCCACCACGCCGATGCCCCGGCTGGTGAAGAAGCCGATGTCCTGGCGGAGCACCCGCGCGCTGCGGCTGGTGGGGCCGCCGTGCACGAAGATCAGCCACGGCGGCAGTTCGCCCTCGGGCCCGGTGTGGCCGGGGCTGTACGGCGGATACACGTGCGCGTGCACCTCTTGGCCGTCCGCGCCGTCGAAGCTCCGGGTGTACGGCGTCGGCGCCCAGGCGTCGAGCGCGGTGCCGGAGGGCGGACGGACCACCGTCACGCGGCCGTCGGCCGGGTCGGCGACGACCACCGTGCGGCGGCGGCGCGGTCCGGCGCAGACCGCGGCGATCCGGCGTCCGTCCGTGGCGGGGGAGCTCCACTCGGTGCCGGCCTCGGTGAAGCCGTCCGGGTCGCGCAGGCCGCCGTCCGGGGAGAGGATGCCCAGCCGGCGCTCCCCGGTGCCGTGCACCACGGCGAGGGTGCCGTCGCGCAGCGGCACGCACCAGCGCTGTCCGATGCGCCACAGCGCGTCGCCGAACTCCTCGGCCGCCGGGCGCAGGCCGCGCACGGTTCCGTCGGCGCCGATCGCGTGGACGTTCCACCAGCCGTCCGGGTCGCTCACCGCGTACAGGGTGCCGGAGCCGTCGGCGGCCCACTCCGCCTGGGTGACGGACAGGCGGGGCTCGGGGGCGGACAGGTCGCCGAGCACCACCCGGGGAGCGGCGAGTTCTCCCGCGGGCGTGATGTCGGCGACCATCAGCTCGGTCGCGTCCCAGGGCATGTCGGGGTGGTTCCAGCCCAGCCAGGCCACCCGGTCGCCGCCGGGCTCGACGCGCGGACCGGTCAGGAAGTGGTGGCTCGCGGCGAGCACGCGGACCCGGCCGGGGTCGCCGGCGGCGGTGCCGTCCAGCGGGACGGCGACCAGGTGCCGGGTGACCCGGGTGCCCTCGGGGTCCGCGACGGTCTCCCGCATGGACCACACCTCGTCGCCGCGCACCGTGAAGTCCGCGTAGCGCAGCTCGGCCGGCCGGCCGCCGGGCGGGGTGAGCGGGACCGGCTCCGTCCCGGGCCGCCAGCGGTACAGACGCTGGTCGGGGCCGTGGGTGAAGACGACGCCGTCGGCCGGGTCGGTGGAGACCGCCGCCCAGGGGCGGCCGCCGTACTCGATCACCCGGGAACGGACGTCCCACCGGCCGGGCAGCGCCTCCACCGGGCCGTCCGGACCGCCGCGCATCAGTGCGGCGCGACCGCCCTCCTCCGGCAGGGGCTCGGTCCACCAGACCTCGTCGCCCACGAAGCCCACCCACTCCGGCAGTGCCTCGCCGCGGGCCACGTCGGCGGCGCCGATCGGAGAGGTCCAGCTCCCGTACGGATCGGTACGTCGGCCGTGTGCCATGGGTTGCCTCCCGGAGCGGCTCGGCCCGGCTCGGCCCAGCCGATTGACAATGTTGGCAAAAGATTGTCACGCTGATTCCAGAGTTGGCAATAATTGCCTCAAGAACACGTCGGATCACCCTGCGGGATCGCGGAAAATACGCCTACCATCTGGGCTGATCCCTCCCGTCGGTCTTGGCAAAGCATTGCCTGCCGTTGATGTCAGGAGCTCCGTGATGACCCAGCAGACCGCCGTGCGGCATCCCGGGGCGCCGCTACGGGCGCCCCGGCACATGCGTTCCGCGCTCTTCCTCGACCACCTCTTCGGCAGTCTCGGCCTGTTCACGGTCTTCCCGGTGCTCGGCCTGCTGCTGGCCGCCCGGACCCCGGGCACCGGCAGCGGATGGGTGGGAGCCGGCCTGTTCTGCTACACCGCCTCGGCCGGTCTGTCCGCGCTCGTCCTCAACCGCTGGCTGCACCGCGTCGGTTACCGCACCGGCATGGTCGGCGGCGTCCTGCTGTCGGCCGTCGCCTTCGGCTCGCTCCCCTACCCCTCGGCGCCCTGGGCGCTGTGCGCCCTGCTGATCCTGGCGGGCACCGGCGTGAGCGTGCACTACACCGTCTCCCGGGTGCTCATCGCCGAGGCGGTCTCCGACGACATCGGCCGGCACAAGATCTTCTCGCTCTTCCAGATCGCGGTGAACGCCGGCGCGATGCTCGGCCCGTTCATCGCCAACGCCCTGTACCGGGAAGGCGATCCCCGTCTCCTGATGGCCGTGATCGCGCTGTGCTACCTGCTCGCCGGGGGCGTGCTGACGCCCGGCGTCCCGCGCGGCCACCGGCCGCCCGCCACCTCGGGCAGCTGGCCGCTGAGCCGTTCGATGCTGCGCGAGGTGGTCCGCACCTCCGCCGTGTGGCGGCTGGTGGTGGTGGGCACCGTCGGCACCTTCGCCTACGCGCAGTTCTACTCGGCGTTCGCCCTGTACGTCGGCCGGGACTTCGACTCGGGCGCGATGCGCTCCGCGCTGCTGGCGGTGCCGGCGCTGTCCATCGTGCTCCTCCAGACCCTGGTCACCGCGGGCGTCGGCCGGCTGATGGCGGCCGGCCGCACCCCGCTCAACCTGCTCGGCCACGCCAACCTGCTCTTCGCGGCCGCCATGCTGCTGCTCGGTTCCTGGCTGCCAGCGGCCGTGGGCGCCGTCCTCGCGGTGGTCGTCTTCGCCCTCGCCGAGATGGTGTGGGCGCCCATGATGAGCACCGCCTTCGCCTCCCTGCGCACCGGCTCCAGCCTGGAGGTCATGCACCTGCGCCAGGTGTGCCGCACCACCGGCGACGCGCTCGGCTCCCTGGCGGGCGGCTCCCTCTTCCTGCTCCTGCACGACGCCGGGCGGGGCGGGCTGTACTGGGCCGCCCTCGGTCTCCTCACCCTGGCCGCCACCGTTCCGCTCGCCTTCCGCGACCGCGGGCCCGCCCGGCCGGGCCCGCGGGACTGACGCGCCGCGCCACTCCCCGCCCGGCCGCGTCCCACCCCGTCCCCGCCGTCTCCCGCCGGTCCCTCCTCCCGTCCTCCGTCTCCCCGGCGCGCCCGGCAGACGCCCACAGTGAAGGACTTCCGTCATGACCCTCACCGGACCCGAAACCACGACCGCGGCCACGCGGGCCTCCGCGCCCCCACCGGCCGGCGAGCCGGCGCCCGTCCGGCCGCCCGTGCACGAACTCGTCGCCCGCTACGCCCGCCTGACGCCGCGGCACGTCGCCGTGCGCAGCGGAAGCACCGCCGTCGGCTACCGCGACCTGGACGCCTGGGCCTCCCGCGTCGCCGCCCGGCTGGCCGGGGCCGGCGTCGGCCGCGGCGACCGCGTGGCGCTCCTGGCCGAACCGGGCACCGCGGCGGTGGCCGGCGTGCTGGGCGTCGTGAAGTCCGGTGCCGCCTACGTGCCGCTGGACCGCGCGCTGCCCGACCGGCGGATCGCCGCCGTCCTCGCCGACGCCCGGGTGGGCGCCGTGGTCGTCACGGGGGGCCGGGCGGAACGGGCGGCCGCCTGGGGCGTGCCCGTGATCCACGCGGAGGACGACGAGCGGCCAAACGGCCGTGAACCGGACGGCGGGGGCCCGGGCGGCGGGAATCCGGAGGGCGACGCCCCGGACGGCGGTGCTCCGGACGGCGACGCCCCGGACGGCGACGAACCGGACGGCGACGAACCGGACCGCGGCCCGGCGGAGAGCCTGCCGGGCGCCGCCGTCGCCCCCGGGGACCCCGCCTACCTGATCTACACCTCCGGCAGCACCGGCGAGCCCAAGGGCGTCCTCGTGGAGCACGCCCAGCTGTCGGCCTCGACCGCGGCCCGCGCCGAGGTCTACCCGGAGGGGGGCGTGTTCCTGCTCGTCTCGCCCCTCGCCTTCGACTCCTCCGTCGCGGGGCTGTGGGGCACCCTCACCACGGGCGGCACCCTGGTGGTCGCCCGCCGCGAGGAGGTCACCGACCCCGGACGGCTGCTGGAGCTGGTGGAGCGTCACGAGGTGACCCGCCTGCTGTGCGTCCCGTCCCTCTACTCGGTGCTGCTGGACGCGGCCGAGCGCGAGGGCACCTCGGCGCTGCGCTCCCTGCGCACGGTGATCACCGCCGGCGAGCCGCTCCCGCGGACCCTGCTCGACCGCCACTTCCGCCTGCTGCGCGGGACGGAACTGGTCAACGAGTACGGCCCCACCGAGACCACCGTGTGGGCCAGCTACCAGCGCTTCACCGCGCCCGCCGACGTCTCCATCGGCCACGCCGTCCCCGGGGTCTCGCTGCACGTGCTGGACGAGCGGGGCGAGCCGGTGCCGGACGGCGCCGAGGGCGAGCTGTACATCGGCGGCGCCCAGGTGTCCCGCGGCTACTTCGGCCGTCCGGAGGCCACCGCGGCGGCCTTCGTGCCCGACCCGCACCGGCCGGGCGGCCGCCTGTACCGCACCGGGGACCTGGTCGCCCGCCGCCCCGACGGCGCCCTGGACTTCCGTGGCCGGCGCGACCACCAGGTGAAGATCCGCGGCCACCGGGTGGAGCTCGGCGCGGTCGAGGAGGAACTGCGCCGGCTGCCGGGCGTACAGGACGCGGCCGTCGTCCCCGACACCGCCCGCACCCTGCTCACCGGGTTCGTCCGCACCGAGCCCGGCGCGGACCCGGCCGCGCTGCGCCAGGCCCTCGCCCGGCGGCTGCCGGAGGCCATGGTCCCGGCCCGGCTGCTGGTGGTGGACGCCTTCCCGCTGACCGCCAACGGCAAGGTGGACCGGGCCCGGCTGACCGACCGGGCGGAACGGACGGCCGCCGCCGCGTCCTCCGGGTCCGCGACGCCGGACGGGACGGCCGCGCAGGACGGGACCGCCGCCCAGGTGGCCGCCGCCTGGGCCGAGGTGCTGAAGGTCCCCTCCGTCCCGTTCGACGTGAACTTCTTCGACCTGGGCGGCCACTCGCTCACCATGTACCAGCTCCAGGACGCCCTGGAGCGCCGCACCGGCGTACGCCCGTCCGTGGTGTCGCTGTTCCGGCACACCACCGTCACCGCCCAGGCCGCCCTCTTCGCCGGAGGCGCCGGGAGCGGGGCCGACGACCCGTCCGCCACCCGCCGCCAGGCCGCCGCCCGCCGGGTGGCCGCCCGGCGCGCCCGTCAGCGCCAGGACCAGGAGAACGCCTCATGACCAACCCCGTCCCCGCCCCGAACGCCGCGCCCGAGCTGTGGCTGCAGACCGTCGCCGACCGTCCCGGCGCGGACCGCCGGCTGGTGTGTTTCCCGCACGCGGGCGGCTCCGCCTCCTTCTTCCGCGACTGGACCGCCGTGCCGGACCTCGCGGTGTACGCCGTGCGCTACCCGGGCCGGGCCGAGCGCATGGCCGAACCGTGCGCGACCGACCTGTGCGCGCTGGCCCGCGACATCGCCGCGGCGCTGCTGCCGCTGGCGGACCGGCCACTGGTGCTCTTCGGGCACAGCATGGGGGCGGCGGTGGCCCTGGAGACCGCGCGCGCCCTCCAGGAGGGCGGCGTGGAGGTCGCCCACCTGTTCGCCTCCGGCTCCCGCAACGCCCCGCTGCCGGAGCCGGAGCCCTTCACCGACGACGACCTGGACGACGCGACGCTCGCCGCCCAGCTGGTCTCCATGGGCGGCACCGACCCGGAGCTGGCCGCGGACCCCTTCTTCCAGGAGCTGGTCCTGCCCTACGTCCGCGCCGACGGACGCCTCTTCCACGACTACCGGATGGCCCCGGGACCGCTGCTGACCTGTCCCGTGACGACGATCGTCGGGGACGCCGACGCGGACGCCGACCTGCGCCCGTGGCCGGAGCTGACCTCGGGTCCGTTCCGCGAACTGACCGTGCGCGGCGGGCACTTCTACCTCGTCGACGAGCCGCCGTACGCCCTGGTGGCCCAGGAGCCGGCCGCCGCCCCCGCTCCCTGACCGCGGGAGCCGCCACGACGGCGCCCCGGGACCGGCCGGTCCCGGGGCGCCGTCGTCACGTGGGCCCGCCACCGCACGGGCACCGCCGCACGGGCCCGCCGTCACACAGGCGCCGGCACGGACCCGTCATCGTGCGGACCCGCCGTCGCACGAACCCGTCGCCGTTCAGGCATCACCGTGCGGGCGCCGTCGCGCGGGCGTCATCGTGCGGCCCCGCCGTCACGTGGGCCCGCCGTCGCGCGGGGGTCCCCGTACGCGGGTGCCCGGCCCCCGCGTACGGGGGCCGGGCACGGGACCGGGCGGGCACCGCGGCTCAGCCGGCGGGCACCGCGTCCCGGGCGGCCAGCAGGTCCCGCACGATCTCCCGCTGCCGGCCGAGGGTGCGGGCCATGAACATCTCCCGGATGGGCACCGTCACGCCCAGCTCCAGCTTGATCCGGCGGGCCAGGTGGGTGGTGAGCAGCGAGTCCCCGCCGAGGGCGAAGAAGTCCGCGTCGTCGGCGAGTTCCGTGCGGCCCAGCAGGTCGGCCCAGAGCGCGGCCAGCACCCGCCCGGGGTCGCCCGGACGCTCCGGCTCCCCGGACGGGTCCGCCGCCGCCCCGGTGGCCACCGCCCCGGCAGTCGCCGCGGCGGGCCCCGGGGCCGGCGGCGCCTGCCGCGCGGCGGCCTCCGGGGCGATCCAGCGGGGACCGGCGAACGGGTAGCCCGGCAGGTGGACCGGTTCGCCGGGACCGCACAGCGCGGCGGTGGACAGCGGCTGGCCCAGGGTCCACAGCGTGCCCAGCGCGGCCAGCGTCTCCTCGGCGGGCCGGTCGGTGCGGCCCCCGCACAGCGGAACCGGGGTGAGGCCCGCGGCCGCCGCCATGGCGGACAGGGCGCGGCCCGGCCCGGCCTCGACGGCCACCGCACCGGGGTACCGGCGCGCCACCGCGGCCAGCGACTCGGCGAACCGGACGGTGCCCCGGGCCTGGTCGACGTAGTGCTCGGCGAACAGCGCGCTGCCCGGGGGCAGCAGCTCACCGGTGCGGTTGGCGGCGACCGGCAGGGTGGTGCAGCGCGGCGCGAGCTCCTCCAGGACGGCCTCCAGCTCCGGCAGGGCGGGTTCGATCAGCGCCGAGTGGAAGGCGTGACCGGTGCGCAGCCGCCGGGCGTGCACCCGGCCGCCGATCCGGTCGAGGAAGCGGTCGGCCTCCTCCGCCGGGCCGGCCAGCACACAGCTCTCGGGGGTGTTGTGCGCGGCCAGTTCCAGGTGGAGGCCGGACTCCTCGGCGAGGGCGAGCGCGGTGGCCGGGTCGCACTCCAGGGCGATCATCGCGCCGGGCGGGCAGGCGGCCATCGCGCGCCCGCGCGCCGTGACCAGCCGCGCGGCGTCCGCCGGTGCCAGCCCGCCCGCGACGGCGATCGCGGTGATCTCGCCCAGGCTGTGTCCGGCGAGGGCCACCGGGGCGAGACCCAGGGCGCGCAGGGCGCGGGCGGCGGCGTACTCGACGGCGAACAGCGCGGGCTGGGCGAGATCGGTGGCGGCGAGCCGTTCGGCCGGGAAGCCCGGGTCGAGCAGCGCCCGGCGGACCTCGTCGACGACGTCCTCCGGGAAGGCGGCCAGGCACTCCTCCAGCGCGGCGCCGAACCCCGGCAGGGCGTCCCGCAGGGGCAGCGCCATGCCGGGCCGCTGGGCGCCCTGGCCGGGGAAGAGCAGGACGACCGGGGCGGGCGTGCCGGGCGCGGTGGCGCGCGCCGCGTGCCGGCCGGTCCGCAGCCGCTCGGCGGCCTCGGCGGCGTCCCGTGCGGTGACCGCGAGCCGCGCGGGCAGCTCGGCCCGCCCGGTGGCCAGGGTGACGGCCACGTCCCCCAGCCCGACGGGCTCCGCCGTACCGCCGTCCCCCGCGCCCCGCGCCACGGCGTCCGCGGCGTCTGCGGCGTCCGCGGCCTGCCGTTCCAGGTGGGTGGCGAGGCGGTCCGCGGTGCGGTCCAGGGCGGCGGGGTCCTGCGCGGAGAGCAGCAGCAGGTGTCCCGTCCCGGCGGGGGCCGGGGCGCCGCGGCGGGGCGGGGCGGGGGGCTGTTCGACGATGACGTGCGCGTTGGTGCCGCCCACCCCGAAGGAGGAGACGGCGGCCCGGCGCGGCCCCGGGCCCGGCCACGCGACGGCCTCGGCCGGCACGTACAGCGGCGACCCGTCGGTCTCCAGCAGCGGGTTGAGCCGCCGGAAGCCGGCCACGGGCGGGATCACGCCCTCCTTCACCACCAGCAGGGTCTTGATCAGCGAGGCGACCCCGGCGGCGTTGTCGAGGTGGCCGGTGGTGGCCTTCAGCGCGCCGACCGCGATGCTGCGGGGCGGCGCGCCGAGCCCCCCGTAGCCGGCCGAGGCGGCGGCCCACTCGATGGGGTCGCCGACGCGGGTGCCGGTGGCGTGGGCCTCGAGGTAGCCGATCGAGTCGGCCGGCACGTCGGCCGCGGCGACGGCGGCCCGGATCACGGCCTCCTGGCCGTCGACGGAGGGCGCGTAGTAGCCCGCCTTCGCGGAGCCGTCGTTGTTCACGGCGGTGCCGAGCAGCACGCCGTAGGGCCGCGGGCCGGGCTCCTCCTCGGTGTCGGCCAGGCGGCGCAGCACCACGGCCGCCACCCCGGAACCGGAGACCACGCCGTCGGCCTCGGCGTCGAAGGGGCGGCACTCGCCGGTGGCGGAGTGGATGCCGCCGGGCACGTGCAGGTGCCCGTGCTGGGGGTGGGCGATGCCCGCGCCGACCACCAGCGCCTGGTCGCAGTCGCCGTTCTGCAGCGCCTGCACGGCGAGGTGCACCGCGACCAGCGAGGAGGAGCAGGCGGTCTGGACCGCGATCGCCGGTCCGGTCAGGCCGAGCCGGTAGGAGATCAGGCTCGCCATGAAGTCCGGCTCGGTGCCGTGCAGGGCGTCCTCGAGGGTGAGCGGGTCCAGCAGGCCGGAGGCGACCATGCTGCGCAGGTAGCCGCTGCTGCTGGCGGTGGCGAACACGGCGGTGGTGGGCAGCCGGGGGGAACGCGGCGCGCAGCCGGCGTCCTCCAGCGCGGCCCAGGCGGTCTCCAGCATCAGCCGGTGCTGCGGGTCCATCATCTCGGCCTCGCGGGGGCTGACCCGGAACAGCTCGTTCTCGAAGCGGTCGGCGTCGTCGAGGTGACCGTGCACCGGCACGTGGTCCGGGTCGTCCACCAGCCGCGGGTCCACCCCCGCGCCGACCAGGTCGGCGCGTTCGTAGCGCCGGGTGAGGACCTCGCCGGCCAGCACCGCCTCCCACCACGCGGCGAGGTCCGGGGCCCCCGGGAACCGGGCGGCGATGCCGGTGACGGCGATGTCGAGAGATCGGTCGCGGGACATGTTTCCCCTTCGTCGCTGGGTGGTGCCCGCCGCCCGGCCCGCGGGAGGACCCGGACGGGGCGGCGGGCTGTCCAACTCGTTGGCAAGAGGTTGCCTGATGTTGCCTGAATATGGCAACCTCTTGGCAAGTGAGGTCCGGGCGGCGTTCGCGCGCCCTGCGGGCCGGGTCGCCGACGAGGGGAGAGCGAGGGCCATGCGAGCCGGAGCACAGTGGCCGGTGCCCGACGAGGGCCTGCACCAGACCTTCGCCCGGACCGCCCGGGCCCACCCGGACGCCACCGCCCTGACCGGGGCCGGGGGCCCCGTGACCTACCGCGCCCTGGACCGGGCGGCCGACGCGTGGGCGGCCCGGCTGTCCGCCGCCGGGGCGGGCCCGGGACGCGTGGTGCCGGTGCTGCTGCCCCGCGGCACCGCCCTGGTGACCGCGCTGCTGGCGGTGCTCAAGACCGGTGCGGCGTACGCCCTGCTGGACCCGGCCTGGCCGGAGCGCCGGCTGCGGGACGTCCTGGACCTGCTGGACGCGCCCGTCCTCGCCGGGCCGCACGGGGACGGGGGCCGCGCCCCCGGCGGCCCGCCGGTGTGCCCGCCCCCGGCCGACGGATCCACCGCGCCCGAGGACTTCCGCCCGGCCTCCGTGCGCTCCGGCGATCCCTGCTGCGTCTTCTTCACCTCGGGCACGACCGGCCGCCCCAAGGGCGTGCTGAGCCCGCACCGCGCCACCGCCAGGCTCTTCCCGCCGCCCGGCGCCGGGGGCTTCGCGGACATCCGGCCGGGCGCCGTCGTCCCGGTCGCCGCGCCGATGCCGTGGGACGCCTTCTCGCTCGAACTGTGGGGCGCCCTGCTCAACGGCGGCACCGCCCTGCTGGTGGACGAGCCCTACCTGTCCCCGCAGGCGCTGCGCCGGGCGGTCGCCGAACACGGCGCGGACACCGTCTGGCTGACCACCGGCCTGTTCAACATGGTCGTGGACGAGGACCCGGACGCCTTCGCCGGACTGCGCCGCCTGATCACCGGCGGCGAGCGCCTGTCCCCCGGGCACGTCGCCCGGTTCCTGCGCCGCCACCCGGGGACCGTCCTGCTGAACGGGTACGGCCCGGTCGAGTCCACCGTCTTCGCCACCACCCATCGCGTCACCGAGGACGACTGCGACGCCGCCGACGGCATCCCGCTCGGCGTCCCGGTGCCCGGCACCCAGGTGTACGTGCTGGACGGGACGCGCCCCTGCGGCCCCGGGGAGACGGGCGAGATCTGCCTCGCCGGCCAGGGCCTGGCCCTGCGCTACCTCGGCGACCCCGCGCTCACCGACGCGGCGTTCACCACCCTGGTGCTGGACGGGCGCCCCACCCGCGTCTACCGCACCGGCGACCTGGGCTCCTTCGGCGCGGACGGGCTGCTGCGCTACGGCGGCCGGGCCGACCGGCAGATCAAGATCCGCGGCCACCGGGTGGAACCGGCCGAGGTGGAACGGCAGATCGAGGAACTCCTGCCCGGGGTGCGCGGGTGCCGGGTGCTCCCCCGCCGCGACGCCCACGGCGCCGTCCGCGACCTGATCGCCTTCTGCGTCCCCCGTACGGCCGGCGACCCGCTCACCGGCGCCCGCCAGGTGCTGGACGGGGCGCTGGTGGCGTACCAGCGCCCCAGCACGGTGGTCGGCGTGCCCGCGTTCCCGCTGACCGCGGCCGGCAAGCTCGACGAGCGCGCCCTGCTGGCCCTGCTGGACGACGCCCCGCCCGCCACCGGCGCCGGCACGGCCGCGCCGGCGCCCGCCGCTCCCGACGCGACGCAACAGGCGGTCGCCGAGACCTTCGCGGCCGTCCTCCGGCGCCCCGCGGTCCCCTCCGACGCCTCCTTCTTCGAGCTGGGCGGCACCTCCCTGGACGCCGGCCGGGTGTGCGCGCGGCTCTCCGCGCGGCTGGACCGGCCGGTCCCGGTCTCCGCGCTGTACCGCGACCCGACCCCCGCCGGGCTCGCCGCCCTCCTGCGCGCCCGGAGCCCGCGGGACCCCGGGCCCACCGCCGGACCGGACGGGGTACCGCTGACCCCGCTGCAGCTGGTCTACCTCACCCGCCACCTCACCGACCCCGGCGACCGCACCGGGGAGTGCCGGCTGAGCTGGGTGATCGAGGGCGAGCCGGACCGGACCGCCCTCGCCGCGGCGATCTCCCGGACGCACGAGCGGCACGAACCGCTGCGCGCCCGGTACGTGGCCGACCCGGCCCCCGCCGCCGTGCTGCCCGGCCTGCCCGCCCCGGAACTGGAGGAGGTCCCGCCCCAGCCGACCCTGGACGCCGCGTTCAAGGCGCTGGACGACCGGTTCGCGGACGGCCTGGAACCCACCGAGGGCGAGGTGTGGCGCACCGCCCTGGTCCCGGTCGACGACGGCGGCGCCCCCCGGGCCGTGCTGGGCTGCGTGGTGCACCACCTGGCCTTCGACGGCTGGTCGGAGTCGGTGCTCGCCCGCGAACTGGCCGCCGGTTACCGCCGCGCCCTGGGCCTGCCCGCCGCCGCGGACCCCGCCGTCCCCACCCTCGCCCAGGCCCACGCCGAGCGTGTGCGGCGCGCCGCCCACACCGACCTGGAGGCCCAGCGCGCCCGGCTGCTCCGCGAACTGTCCGGCGCCCCCGACCTGGTGTGGCCCGCCGGCCCCCGCACCCCCCTCCCGGTCCGCCACCGCGCGCTGCGGCTGCCGCCCGCGTCCGTCGCCGCGCTGGACGCCGAGGCGGCCGCCGCGGGCGCCACCCGCTTCACCGCCCTGCTCCGCCGCTTCGCCCGCGCGTTGGCCGGGGCCACCGGGCAGCACGACCTGACCGTCGGCGTGCCCGTGGCCCAGCGGGACACCCCGCTCACCCAGCACGCGGTGGGCTGCCACCTGACGATGGTGCCGCTGCGCCTGCGCGGCCCGGTGCTCGCGGACGGCCCCGCCGCGGTACGGGCCACGGCCCGGCTGGTGGCCGACGCCCTGGCCGCCCAGGACGTCCCCTTCCACGACCTGCTCCAGGCCGCCGGGCGACGCCCGGACGGCGGCCGCCCACCGCTGTACCAGGTGCTGTTCGCCCTGCAGGACAACGCGCCCGCCGCGCTCGACCTGCCCGGCGCCACCACCCGGTTCGTCCGCCTCCC
>NZ_LWCC02000005.1:2402885-2424959 GCF_001642695.1 Streptomyces chilikensis | reverse complement strand
CTTCCGCACCGACGCCGCCGGCCGGCCCGCCCCCGCGGCACCGCCCGCCGGCCGCACAGGAGGCCCCTCGTGACCGTCCTCACCGAGCACCCCGCCCCCGGCGGCGCCCCGGCCGGCGGACCCGGCCGCCCCGCCGCGCCGCCCGAGCCCGTCGGCCGCCCCGAGCTCCTCGTCGACCCCGCGCTGCACGCCACCGGCGACCCGCACGGGATCTGGCGCTGGATGCGGGAGCACGCGCCCGTGCACCGGCACGAGGAGGGGGACCTGCCCGCCTTCTGGTCGCTGACCCGGTACGAGGACATCCGCGCCGTCTACCGCGACCCGGCCACGTTCAGCTCCGCCCACGGCGTGCTGCTGCGTCCGCTGGCCCTCGGCGAGGACCCCGGAGCCGGACAGACCCTGGCCCTGACCGATCCGCCCCGTCACAAGCAGCTGCGCGGTCTGATGGCCGACTGGTTCAGCACCCGCGCGGTCCGCGGCCTGGAGGACTTCGTGCGGGACGCCGTGCGCGACGCGCTGGCCCGCGCGGTCGAACGCGGCACCTGCGACGCGGTCCACGACGTGGCCGCCCGGATCTCGCTGTACACCATCGCCCGGATCATCGGCGTGCCCCGCGAGGACCAGGAGGCGCTCTTCCGGTGGACCGACGAGGCGTTCCTCGCCCACCGCTCGCTCGCCGCCCACCACGGGTTCATGGGCTACTTCATCGACCTGATGGACCGGCGGGCCGCCGAGCCGGCCGACGACCTGCTCTCCTCGCTGGTGCACGGCACGGTCGACGGCGAGCCGCTCACCGAGGAGGAGATCCTCCTCAACTGCGAGAACCTGGTCGGCGCCACCGAGAACGGACGGCTGGCCCTGGCCGCCGGGCTGCTGGCCCTGCTGGAGCACCCGGCCGAACTCGCCCGGCTACGCGCCGACCGCGCCCTGCTGCCCGCCGCCGGCGAGGAGATCCTGCGCTGGACCTCCAGCGCCACCCACAGCATGCGCACCGCCACCCGGCCCGTGGAGATCCGCGGCCGCCGCATCGAGGCCGGTGACAGGGTCGTCGTCTGGGTGCCCTCGGGCAACCGCGACGAGGACGTCTTCCCCGACCCCTACCGCTTCGACGTGGGCCGCACCCCCAACCGGCACCTGGCGCTCGCCGCCGGCGAGCACTTCTGCATCGGCAGCACGCTGGCCCGCGCCCAGCTGCGGCTGCTGCTGACCGAGGTCCTGGACACGGGGATCGGACTGGAACCGTCCGGCCCGGCGGTCCGCCTGCGCTCCATCCACGTGGCCGGCCCGGAGAGCATCCCGCTGCGCGTCACCCCGCCCCGCCGGCCCCGCCCCGCGGCCTGACCCGCCCCCGCACCGCCCACCGCGCGCACGAGCCCGCGAAGGAGAGAAGAGATGGCCGACCGGCATGTGCTCCTGATCGGCTGGCGGCCCGACGCCGTCGCCGCGCTGCGCCGCCTCGGCGCCGAGGTCACCTGCGTCCTCGCCGCCCACGAACTGGACGCGCGCGGTGACCTGCTGGACGACGCGCACACCGTGGTGGCCCGCGACCCGTGCGCCACCGAGCCCACGCTGGCCGCGCTCGAACGGCACGGCCTGTCCGCCGACCGGTTCGACGTGGTCACCAGCCAGTTCGAGTACTCCCTGGTCAACGCGGCCGTCGTGGGCGGGCCGCGCAGCCCGGCCGGGATCCGCCAGGCGCTGCTGCTGCGGGACAAGGAGCTGCAGAAGCGGCGCGTCCGCGCCGCCCGCCTCCCGGTGGCCGACTCCGCCCAGGTGACGCGCCCCGCCGACCTGCTCGCCCTCGACCGCCCGCGGGGCGTGCTGAAGCCGCTGGACCTGTCCACCGGGCGCGGCATGCGCACCTGGAGCAGCGACGCGGAGCGGATCCGCATCGCCGAGACCCTGGCCGGCTCTCCCACTCCCGGGCCCTGGCTGGCCGAGTCCTGGGTGGACGGCGAGGAACTCCACGTCGACGGGGTCGTCCGGCACGGCGAGGTCCGCTTCGTGTCGGTGGGCCGGTACCTGCAGAACCCGCTCGCCGCCCAGCGGGGCGGCCTGCGCGGCTCGCTCGCGGAACACCCGGAGCGGCGGCGGGGACTGTACGACCACGCCCGCGAGTTCGCCGGCCGGGTCATGTCGGCGCTGGACCACCGCGACGGCGTCTTCCACCTGGAGGTCTACGAACAGGCCGACGGGCGCTGGGTGTTCGGCGAGTGCGGCGGCCGGCTCGGCGGCGGTTCCCTCGACGTGCTGGTCCGCCTCCAGCACGGCGTCGACCTGCACGAGGAGTGGGCCCGCGCCGTGCTCGCCCTGCCCCCCGGGCCGCCCGCCGTCCCCGCCGCCACCACCTTCGGCCACGTCTTCCTCGCGGCCGACGGCCCGGAGCGCGGACGGCCCGCCGACGCCGAGATCGCCGCCCGCGACGGCGTGCGCCACGTGGCGTCCCAGCCCCCGCCCGCCGGTCCGCTCTCCTCCACGACGCCCGCCCGCCGGTTCCCGGCGACGGCCGTCGTGGAGGGCAAGGACACCGCCCACGCCGACGACCGCGTCCGCGCCCTCGCCACCTGGTTCTCCGGCCGGTGCGCGACCCCGACACGCAAGGAGCCCTCATGAGCGACACCGCCCTCACCCACATCTCCCACCCCGAGGGGGTCGTGCCCAGCGACGGCTACACCCACCTGGTGACCGGCCCCGGCCGGCTCGCCGCGGTCGCCGGACAGATGCCGTTCGCCCCGGACGGAAGCCTGGTCGGCGCGGGCGACCCGGAGGCCCAGGCCCGCCAGGTGTTCGCCAACATGCGCGGCGTCCTCGCCGCGGCCGGCGCCGGCTTCGACGACGTGATCAAACTCACCTACTACGTCGTCGACGCCGCGCACATCCCGGCCGTCCTGGCGGTGCGCGACGAGTTCATCGACACCACCCGCCCGCCGGCCAGCACGGTCGTCCAGGTCGCCGCGCTCTACCGGCCCGACCTGCTGCTGGAGGTCGACGCCCTCGCCCTCGTCCCGCCGGCCGCCGGGCCCGCCCGGTGACCGCCCCCGCCAACCCCCAGGAGATCCGATGACCGTCACCGGACCCGCGGCGCCGCGCACCGCCCCGCACCCGCCCTTCGACCGCCAGCTCGAGGGCCCGCTCCGGGAGATCCTGCGCACCCTGCCCACACCGCTCACCCCCGACCTCATCCCCGCCCGCCGCGAGGTCGCCCGGCGCAACCGCCTCGGCGACGACGACATCCGGCGCGGCGGCGCCTTCACCGTCACCGAGCGCACCGTGCCGGGCCCGCCCGGAGCCCCCGACATCTCCCTGCTCATCTGCCTCCCCACGGGCTCCCCGGGACCCCACCCGGTGATCTACAACACCCACGGCGGCGGCATGGTCGGCGGCCACAACCGGACCACCGAGCTGGCCGGCGAACTGTCCCGGGCCGAGGAGCTCGGCATGGCGGTCGTCGCCGTCGAGTACCGGCTGGCACCCGAGCACCCCGACCCCGCCCCGGTCGAGGACTGCTACGCCGGCCTGCTGTGGACCGCCGGCCACGCGGCCGAACTCGGCCTGGACCCCGAGCGCATCGTGGTCAGCGGCAACAGCGCCGGCGGCGGACTCGCCGCCGCCATGGCCCTGCTCGCCCGCGACCGGGGCGGCCCCCGGCTGCTCGGCCAGATGCTGCAGTGCCCGATGCTCGACGACACCTGTGACACCCCGTCGGCGTACCAGATGGAACGCGTCGGCCTGTGGGACCGTGTGTCCAACCTCACCGGCTGGACCGCCCTGCTCGGCGACCGGCGCGGCACCGACGCCGTCTCCTGCTACGCCGCGCCCGCCCGCGCCGCCGACCTGCGCGGCCTGGCCCCGGCGTTCATCGACGTCGGCTCGGTGGAGTCGTTGCGCGACGAGGCCGTCACCTACGCGAGCCGCATCTGGCAGTGCGGCGGGGAGGCCGAACTGCACGTGTGGTCGGGCGCCTTCCACAGCTTCGACGAATGGGTGCCGGACGCCGTCGTCTCCCGCTCGGCGCAGGCGGCCCGCGTCGACTGGCTGCGCCGCCTGCTGCTGCCCTGAGCCCGAGGAGAACCCCGCCATGACCTCCCGCCCCACCGGCCCCCGCCTGCTCCTCGTCGGCGGCGCGACCCCGCTGCCCTCCAGCGTCGACATCGTCGGCACGGCCCTGGCCCAGGCCCGGGCCCGCGGCATCCGCACCCACCTGACCGGCCGTCCCGAGCACCTGGACCGCACTCCCGGTGTCACGGCCCTGGCCGACGAGGTCTTCGCCGTGGACCCCGACGACGTGGCCGCCACCCTCGCCTGGGCCCGCGACCGCCGGGCCCGGGGCGAGGGCTACGACCTGGTGCTGGGCCTGCGCGACCCGGTGCAGGACGCGGTGGCCGCCTGCGCGGAGCTGTTCGGGGCGCCGGGCAACCCGCCCGCGGTGATGCGCCGCACCCGCGTCAAGGACCTCTGCCGGGCAGCGCTCGCCGCCGCCGGGCTGCCCCAGCCCGCCGTCCGGCTCTGCGCCGGCCGGGCCGACGCCCTCGCCTTCCTGGCGGACACGGCCGGCCCCTGGGTGGTCAAGCCCCGCGCCGGGATGGGCAGCACGGGCGTCCGCAAGGTCACCGGGCCCGCCGACCTGGACCCGGCGCTGGCCGGGCTCCCCGACGGCGAGCCGTTCCTGCTGGAGGAGTACGTCACCGGCGACGAGTACAGCGTCGAGGGCGTCCTGCTCTCCGACGGGCCCCGGTTCCTGGCCGTGACGGCGAAGGAGAAGCTCCCCCCGCCCCACTTCGTCGAAGTCGGCCACGTCGTCCCGGCCGCGCTCCCCGCAGGCGCCGACGAGGAGATCACGCGGGAGGCCGGCCGGGCCCTGCGCGCCCTCGGCCTGCGCACCGGCGTCTTCCACGTCGAACTGTGGCGGACCGCACACGGCGTGGTCCTCGGCGAGGTCCACGTCCGTCCCGGCGGTGACTGGCTGCACCAGCTGGTGGCCAGTTCCCGGCCCGGCCTGGAGCTGTTCGGCATGCTCTACGACGACGTGCTCGGCCGGCCCGTCGCGCCCGTCCCGCCGGCCACCCGGGCCGCCGCCGTGCGGTTCCTCGCCCCGCCGCCGGGCCGTCTGGAGCGGATCACCGGCTGGGACGAGGCCGCCGCCCACCCGGCGGTGCTCAGCGCCCGGCTGACCGTCTCCCCCGGTGACACGCTCCGCCCGGTCCGCGACTCCGGCTCCCGGGCCGGCCACCTGGCGGTCGGCGCGGCGACCCCCGAGGCCGCCCGGGCCCTGGCCCGGGAACTGGCCGCGTCGGTCACCTTCGAGGTGACCGACGCCTCCGGCCCGGCCGGCCCGCGGCGCCTCCCGGCCCCCGGCGCCCGGGGCCGGGACGCCCGGCCCCACGACGCCCCGCTCCACCCGGCACCACCGCCCCGCACGGACAGGACCGTCACCCGCCCATGACCACGAACCGGAAGATGCACGAAGGCGAGGCGGACACCGATCCGGACCTCGTACGGCGCCTGCTGCGCGGGCAGTTCCCGCAGTGGGCGGACCTGCCCGTCACCCGGCTCGCCTCCGGCGGCACGGTCAACGCGATCTACCGCCTGGGCGACGGGCTGACGGTCCGGCTGCCCCTGCTGAGGGGCGGCGACGGGACCGTCGGCCACGAGGCCCGCTGGCTGCCGCTGCTCGCGCCGTCGCTGCCCGTCCCGGTCCCCGAGGTGGTCGCGGTGGGTGAACCCGCCGAGGGCTATCCGTGGCGGTGGGCCGTCCACCGGTGGCTGGAGGGGGAGGTCCTGGCCGAGGGTGTGGGATCCGACACCCTGGCCCGCGACCTCGCGGCGTTCGTCACGGCGATGCGCGGGACCGGCCTGGAGGGTGGCCCCCCGGCCCACCGGAGCGGCCCGCCGCGCGAGGCCGACGCCGGGACCCGCTCCGCGATCGAGGCGCTGCGCCGCACCGACGAGCCGTTCGACGCCGACGCCGTCCTCGCCGCCTGGGAACGCGTCCTCACCGTCCCCGACTGGACGGGCGGCCCCTGCTGGACCCACTCCGACCTCATGCCCGGCAACCTGCTCGGCGCCGGCGGCCGGCTCGCCGGGGTGCTCGACTTCGGCACGGCGGGCGTCGGCGATCCCGCGATCGACCTCGTCCCGGCCTGGAACCTGTTCATGCCGGCCGCCCGCCGGACCTTCCGCGACCACGTCGACGTGGACGAGGCCACCTGGGAACGGGGCCGCGGCTGGGCGCTGTCCATGGCCGTCGTGCAGCTGCCGTACTACCGGCGGACCAATCCGGTGATCTCGGCCAACGCCCGCCATGTCATCGGACAGGTCCTGGCGGCCGACCGGGACCGCCACCCGTAGCGGCGACCGCCGGACACAAAGGAACGGGCGGCATCGTGATCACGATGCCGCCCGTTGCCCTGTTGTGCGCGAGGGGGGAGTTGAACCCCCACGCCCTTGCGGGCACTGGAACCTGAATCCAGCGCGTCTGCCTATTCCGCCACCCGCGCATTGGGTGTGTCCTCCGGCTTCGGCCCTTTTCGGTGCCGCCGCCTTCCGACATGCAGAACATTAGCACGCCTCCCGGGGTGGGTTCACATCCCTTTCCCGCGATGATCCACAAGCCCTTCCCAGGTCCCAGGCCTACAGACTGGTTTACGTATCAACCTTGTACCGGTGGACGTCGTCCTCCCCACAGAGGAGACAGCTCCGTCCACGGGTGCGGGACACTGGTCGTGGACCGCCCGTACGATCCAGGGGCAGGACCGAGCAGCAGCACCGAACAGCAGGACGCGGCAAGACCCGCCGAGCAAGTTCGAAGGCGGACTTCGCAGGGAACCTTCGCAGTCGGCGCAGTCGGCCACAGCCGGCCGGACGCGGCGACCGCACGGAGCCAGACTTGGGCCGACAGGGGGAACCAGGCGATTCACGGCCGCGTGGATACGATCAGTAAGCAGTACCGGAAGCCGTACCGGAAGCGGTACCCGCAGTACGGCCAGGACAGGGACGGAGGAGGTGCCCCATGGGAGTCCTGAAGAAGTTCGAGCAGCGTCTCGAAGGTCTGGTCAACGGCACCTTCGCCAAGGTGTTCAAGGCCGAGGTCCAGCCCGTGGAGATCGCCGGAGCGCTGCAGCGCGAGTGCGACAACAACGCCACGATCTGGAACCGGGACCGCACCGTCGTCCCCAACGACTTCGTCGTCGAGCTCAGCACCCCCGACTTCGAGCGGCTCAGCCCGTACTCGGGCCAGCTGGGCGACGAGCTGGCCGGCATGGTGCGCGACTACGCCAAGCACCAGCGGTACACCTTCATGGGTCCCATCAAGGTCCACCTGTCCAAGGCCGACGACCTGGACACGGGTCTGTACCGCGTCCGCAGCCGCACCCTCGCCGGGTCCACGGACCAGCAGGGCGGGCCTCCGGCGGGCGGTCCGGCCGCCGGCGGCTACGGGTACCCGGGGCCCGCCGCGGGCCGGCCGGGAGCGGCCGTTCCGCCGCCCCCGATGCCCTCCACCCCGCCGGGCATGGGCGCCCCGGGCGCACCCGGCGGCTACGGCTACCCGCCCGCGGCGGCGCGCCCGGTGCCGGGCGCCGGAGCGGTCGCACCGGCGGCCGGCGGACGCACCCGCTTCTGGATCGAGGTCAACGGCAACCGCCACCAGATCTCGCGTCCCACCCTGGTGCTCGGCCGTTCCACCGAGGCGGACGTCCGCATCGACGACCCCGGCGTCTCCCGCAGACACTGCGAGATCCACACCGGGACCCCGTCCGTCATCCAGGACCTCGGTTCCACCAACGGCATCGTGGTGGACGGACAGCACACCACCCGCGCTACGCTCCGCGACGGCTCGCGGATCGTCGTGGGCAGCACCACCATCATTTACCGGCAAGCCGAAGGGTGAAGCGGGGGCAATGTCAGAGCTGACCCTCACGGTCATGCGGCTGGGTTTTCTGGCCGTCCTGTGGCTGTTCGTGATCGTGGCCGTGCAGGTCATCCGCAGTGACCTCTTCGGCGTGCGGGTCACCCAGCGCGGTGCCCGCCGGGAGGCCGCGAGGCCCGCCGAACGGGCGGGCCGCCAGGCCGCGGCACCGCAGCAGCAGGGACGTCAGGCCGCCGCGGGCGGCCGCCGCGGGCGCAACACCCCGACCAAGCTGGTGGTGACCGAGGGCACCCTGACCGGCACCACCGTCGCCCTCCAGGGCCAGACGATCACCCTGGGCCGCGCCCACGACAGCACGATCGTGCTGGACGACGACTACGCGTCCAGCCGCCATGCCAGGATCTACCCGGACCGCGACGGCCAGTGGATCGTCGAGGACCTCGGATCCACCAACGGCACGTTCATGAACCGGAACCGGCTGACGACGCCCGTGCCGATCCCGCTGGGCGCGTCGATCCGCATCGGCAAGACCGTCATCGAGCTGCGGAAGTAGTACGAGAATGAGCGAGCGGAGCGAGTACGCGGCACACGTCCCCACCCAGGACGCCGGCGCGCTCCCGACCGGAGGGTGGGCAGGGTGGCTCGACACGACCGGCTGCGGCTTTCCCCGCAGCAGCCGACGGAACAGCCGACGGGTGAGGTGCGCATGAGTCTGTCACTGCGCTTCGCCGCCGGATCGCACAAGGGCATGATCCGCGAGGGCAACGAGGACTCCGGCTACGCCGGTCCCCGCCTGCTCGCCATCGCCGACGGCATGGGCGGCCAGGCCGCCGGCGAGGTCGCCTCCTCCGAGGTGATCTCCACCATCGTCGCGCTCGACGACGACGTCCCCGGCTCCGACATCCTCACCTCCCTCGGCACGGCCGTGCAGCGCGCCAACGAGCAGCTGCGGGTCATGGTCGACGAGGACCCCCGCCTGGAGGGCATGGGCACCACGCTCACGGCCCTGCTCTGGACCGGCCAGCGCCTCGGCCTGGTCCACGTCGGCGACTCCCGCGCCTACCTCCTGCGCGACGGCGCCCTCACCCAGATCACCCAGGACCACACCTGGGTGCAGCGTCTGGTCGACGAGGGCCGGATCACCGAGGAGGAGGCCACCACCCACCCGCAGCGCTCCCTGCTGATGCGCGCGCTGGGCAGCGGCGACCACGTCGAGCCCGACCTCTCCATCCGCGAGGTCCGGGCGGGCGACCGCTACCTGATCTGCTCCGACGGCCTGAGCGGCGTGGTGTCCCACCAGACCCTGGAGGACACCCTCGCCAGCTACCAGGGGCCGGAGGAGACCGTCCAGGAGCTGATCCAGCTCGCCCTGCGCGGCGGCGGCCCGGACAACATCACCGTGATCGTGGCCGACGTCCTCGACCTGGACACCGGCGAGACCCTCGCCGGGGCGCGCCTGTCCGACACCCCCGTGGTGGTCGGCGCGGTCGCCGAGAACCAGGTCACCGACGACAACGGCGCGATGCAGACGCCCGCCGGCCGCGCGGCCGGCCTGGGCCGCCCCGCGCCCGGCCAGGGCGGCGAGTTCGGCCCGCCCGGCAGCGGCGACACCGGCTACCCGGCCGGCGGCGAGAACGCCGGCGGCTGGACCGACGAGGACTTCACCAAGCCCCGCAAGGGACGCCGCTGGCTGAAGAGATCGTTCTACACGGTGCTCGCGCTCGGCGTGATCGGCGGCGGCCTCTACGGCGGCTGGCGCTGGACGCAGACCCAGTTCTACGTCGGCACCAACGACGAACACGTCGCGCTCTACCGGGGCATCAGCCAGGACCTGGGCTGGGTGTCGCTCTCGAAGGTGGAGAAGGACCACCCCGAGATCGAACTCAAGTACCTGCCCGCGTACCAGCAGAAGCAGGTCAAGGCCAACATCGCCCAGGGCGGACGCGGTGAGGCGGTGGAGAAGATCGAGGAGCTCAAGGTCCAGGCCTCCGCCTGCCGCAAGAACGCCGAGCGGGAGGCTGCCGAGGAGCAGAACCCCAAGGCGAAGAAGCCCGCCGACGACGCCGAGGCCACCAACCCCGACGCGGTGACCGCGAGCCCGTCCCCGACCAAGAACACGACGTCCGCTCCCAGCCCCGGCCCCAGCCTCTCCGAGGAGGAGAAGAAGCTGGTCTCGCTGTGCGGCGATCAGTAGGCAAGCCGTGAGGGGCCCTGGAACACGATGAGCAGTAGTACCCATCAGACGTCCACCATCGGCGCCGTCGGCGCGCCCAGCCGGCGCAACACCGAGCTCGCGCTGCTGGTGTTCGCCGTCGTCATCCCGGTCTTCGCGTACATCAACGTGGGGCTGGCCATCGACGGGTCGATCCCGGCGGGCCTGGCCACCTACGGTCTGAGCCTGGGCGCCATGGCGGCGCTCGGCCACCTGGCCGTGCGCAAGCTGGCGCCCTACGCCGACCCGCTGCTGCTGCCGCTGGCCACCCTGCTGAACGGCCTGGGCCTGGTCGCCATCTGGCGGCTCGACCAGTCCGAGCGGCTGCAGGCGCGCCCGAACTTCGTGGAGGCCGCGCCCAACCAGCTGCTCTACTCGGGCCTCGGCATCGTGCTGTTCGCCGTCGTGATGTTCCTGCTCAAGGACCACCGCGTGCTGCAGCGCTACACCTACATCTCCATGCTGGTGGCGCTGGTCCTGCTGCTGCTGCCGCTGGTCCCGGGTCTGGGCGTCAACCTCTTCGGCGCGAAGATCTGGATCCGCGTCGCCGGCTTCACCATCCAGCCCGCCGAGTTCGCGAAGATCGTCATTGCGGTCTTCTTCGCCGGATACCTGATGGTGAAGCGGGACGCGCTGGCCCTGGCCAGCCGCCGTTTCCTCGGGCTCTACCTGCCCCGCGGCCGCGACCTCGGCCCCATCCTGGTGGTCTGGGCGGTCTCCATCCTGATCCTGGTCTTCGAGACCGACCTCGGCACCTCGCTGCTGTTCTTCGGCATGTTCGTGATCATGCTGTACGTCGCCACCGAGCGGACCAGCTGGATCGTCTTCGGTCTGCTGATGTCCGCGGCCGGCGCCGTGACGGTGGCCACCTTCGAGTCGCACGTCCAGCAGCGCGTGCAGGCCTGGCTCGACCCGATGCGCGAGTGGGAGCTGAGCCGCCAGGGCGTGGTCGGGCACACCGAGCAGTCCCAGGAGGCCCTGTGGGCCTTCGGCTCCGGCGGCACCCTGGGCAGCGGCTGGGGCCAGGGACACTCCGACCTCATCGGCTTCGCCGCCAACTCCGACTTCATCCTCGCCACCTTCGCCGAGGAGATCGGGCTGACCGGCGTGATGGCGATCCTGCTGCTGTACGTGCTCATCGTGCAGCGCGGCATCCGCACCGCCCTGGCCGCCCGTGACCCGTTCGGCAAGCTGCTGGCGGTGGGCCTGTCCGGCGCCTTCGCGCTGCAGGTCTTCGTGGTGGCCGGCGGCGTGATGGGCCTCATCCCGCTGACCGGCATGACCCTGCCGTTCGTCGCGGCCGGTGGTTCGGCCGTCATCGCCAACTGGGCGCTGATCGGCGTGCTGCTCAGGATCAGCGACACGGCACGGCGGCCCGCGCCCGCCCCGGCTCCCAACCCCGACGCCGAGATGACCCAGGTGGTCCGACCGTGAACAAGCCCCTGCGCCGGATCGCGATCTTCTGCGGCCTGCTGATGCTGGCCCTGCTGCTGCGCGACAACTGGCTCCAGTACGCCCAGGCCGACTCGCTCGCCAAGGACTCCGACAACCGCCGGGTCCGGATCGAGCGCTACTCGATCCCGCGCGGCGACATCATCGTCGACGGCAAGGCGATCACGGGATCCAAGAGCACCGACGGCGAGTTCCAGTACAAGCGGACCTGGAAGAACGGCCCCATGTGGGCGCCGGTCACCGGCTACTCCTCGCAGGCCTTCGACTCCAACCAGCTGGAGAAGCTCGAGGACGGCATCCTCACCGGCAACGACGACCGGCTCTTCTTCCGCAACACCCTGGACATGATCACCGGTGAGGAGCGCCAGGGCGGCAACGTCGTCACCACGCTCAGCACCGCCGCCCAGAAGGCCGCCTGGAACGGGCTGAAGGGCAAGAAGGGCGCGGCGGTCGCGCTCGACCCGGCCACCGGCAAGATCCTCGCCCTGGTCTCCGCGCCGTCCTACGACCCGTCGACGTTCGCCGGCAGCACGGACGACGACGCCAAGGCGTGGAACTCGCTGCAGAAGAAGAACAACGAAGACGACCCGATGCTCAACCGGGCGCTGCGCCAGACCTACCCGCCGGGCTCCACCTTCAAGGTCGTCACCGCGGCGGCCGCGCTGGAGGAGGGGCTGATCGACGACATCGACGCCTCCACCGACAGCCCGGACCCGTTCCCGCTGCCGCAGTCGTCCTCCAAGCTCACCAACGACCACGGCGTCTGCGAGAACGTGAGCCTGCGCGAGGCGATGCGCATCTCCTGCAACACCGTCTTCGGCAAGATCAGCGACGAGCTCGGCAACAAGACGATGATCGAGCACTCGGACAAGTTCGGGTTCAACGAAGAGGTCTTCACCCCGGTCCGCGCCGACGCGAGCATCTACCCCGAGGACGTCCCGCCGCAGAACGCCATGGCGGGCATCGGCCAGGCGTCCAACCGCGCCACGCCGCTGCAGATGGCCATGGTCGCCGCCGCCGTCGCCAACGACGGCAAGCTGATGAAGCCGTACATGGTCGACCAGCTCCGCTCCGCGAACCTGGACGTCATCGAGGAGACCGAGCCGGAGGAGCTCTCCCAGGCCGTCTCGCCGGAGACCGCCCAGAAGCTGCAGGACATGATGGAGACGGTCGTGGAGACCGGCACCGGCACCACCGCGAAGATCCCCGGGGTGACGGTGGGCGGCAAGACCGGTACGGCCCAGCACGGCGAGAACAACGAGAAGAACCCGTACGCCTGGTTCATCTCGTACGCCAAGGACTCGGACGGCAAGTCCGTCGCGGTCGCGGTGGTCGTCGAGGACGGTTCCGCGGTCCGCGAGAACATCTCCGGCGGCGGCCTCGCCGCGCCCATCGCGAAGGACATCATGAAGGCCGCGCTCGGCAAGTGACGGCCGGGAGATGACGTCCGCCGCCCCTCCGTCACCCACCGCGACGCCCGCGAGGGCCGTCCATACCGGTCGTGTATCGGGTGACGGGCGTGGCCCGGCGAGACACCGCGGGCCGGGTACGGTATGCCCGGACGGCACACCGCCGAATCCATGAAGGGTGCGGTTGGGACCGACGGAGAGGGCTGGTAGGTAGCTATGGAAGAGCCGCGTCGCCTCGGCGGCCGGTACGAGCTGGGCCATGTGCTCGGCCGTGGTGGCATGGCCGAGGTCTACCTCGCGCAGGACACCCGGCTCGGCCGCACCGTGGCGGTGAAGACGCTGCGGGCGGACCTCGCACGCGACCCGTCGTTCCAGGCCCGGTTCCGCCGTGAGGCCCAGTCGGCCGCCTCGCTCAACCATCCCGCGATCGTCGCGGTCTACGACACGGGCGAGGACTACATCGACGGGGTCTCGATCCCGTACATCGTCATGGAGTACGTCGACGGCTCCACGCTCCGTGAGCTGCTCCACAGCGGCCGCAAGCTGCTGCCGGAGCGGTCCATGGAGATGACCATCGGGATCCTCCAGGCGCTGGAGTACTCGCACCGCAACGGCATCGTCCACCGCGACATCAAGCCGGCCAACGTCATGCTGACGCGCAACGGCCAGGTCAAGGTGATGGACTTCGGCATCGCCCGTGCCATGGGCGACTCCGGCATGACCATGACGCAGACGGCCGCCGTGATCGGCACCGCCCAGTACCTCTCCCCGGAGCAGGCCAAGGGCGAACAGGTCGACGCGCGTTCCGACCTGTACTCCACGGGCTGCCTCCTCTACGAACTGCTCACGGTCCGTCCCCCGTTCGTGGGAGATTCCCCGGTCGCCGTCGCCTACCAGCACGTGCGGGAGGAGGCCCAGCCGCCGAGCGTCTTCGATCCCGAGATCACGCCCGAGATGGACGCGATCGTGCTCAAGGCGCTCGTCAAGGACCCGAACTACCGCTACCAGTCGGCCGACGAGATGCGCGCCGACATCGAGGCCTGCCTCGACGGCCAGCCGGTCGCCGCCACCGCGGCCATGGGCGCGGTGGGCTACGGCGCCGGCTACGGCGGCTACAACCAGGGCTACGGCGACGACCAGCCCACCACCGCCATGTCCCCGGCCGGCGGCGCCACCTCGATGCTGCCGCCGATGAACCCCGACGACGGCGCCCACGGCTACGACGGCGACCGGCCCGACCGGCGGCGGCAGAAGAAGAACCGGCAGTCGACGATCCTGCTGATCGCGGCCGCGGTGCTGGTGCTGATCGGCGCGATCCTGATCGGCCGGTGGATCGTGACCGAGGACGAGCCGACCATGGCCAGGGTGCCGAACTTCGTGGGCAACACCAAGGCGGAGGCCCGGGACCAGGCGACCAACGTGGACCTGAAGGTCACCTTCAGCGAGAAGGAGTGCGAGGACCAGGAGAAGGGGCGCGTCTGCTCCCAGGACCCCAAGGACGGCACCCAGCTCGAGAAGGGGGAGACGGTCGCGCTGGTCCTCTCCACCGGTATGCCCAGGATCGAGGTCCCGGACGTCGTCGGCATGGCCGAGGACGACGCGACGAAGAAGCTGGAGAAGGCCGGCTTCGACGTCACCGTCGAGTCCGAGGTCAACGCGCAGGCGGAGGAGGGCACGGTCACCGACCAGGACCCGGGCGACGGCGCCGAGCTGGACAAGGGCTCCGAGGTGAAGATCACCGTCGCCAAGCCGCCGCAGCAGGTGAACGTGCCGGAGGTCCGCGGCCAGACCTGTGAGCAGGCCAAGCAGCTGCTCTCCCAGGACGGCCTCAACGGCGAGTGCTCGGGCGAGGTCGAGACGGCCGACCCGAACCTGAACGGCAAGGTCGCGGAGATGACGTTCCCGCCGGGCCGCAAGGTCGACGTCGGCACCACGATCACCCTGAAGATCGGCAAGCTGAAGGAGACCGAGACCCAGCAGCCGGTCCCGGACGTGCAGGGCAAGCCGCTGAAGGAAGCCCGGAAGATGCTGGAGGACGCCGGTTACCGCAACATCCAGCCGACGAAGAACGACCCGAACGGCGTCGTGGCCGTGCAGTCGGTGCCGGCGGGCGGCACACCGGACCCCAACGCGCCGATCGTGCTGGTCATCGTCGGCTGACCGCACGAGGCCGAGGGCCCGCTCACCCCACGGTGAGCGGGCCCTCCCGCGTGTCAGGGGGCCGGTCGGACCGTCCCGCGCACCCGCAGCCACGACGCCGCCGCCTTCAGCCCCGACCCCGCGGCCAGCCCCCACGCCGCGCCCGCCGCGCCGCCCAGGGCGTAGCCCGTGAACAGCAGTGCCACCGACAGCAGCGAGAAGACGACCTGCACCGCAAGCGTCCGGCGCGGGCTGAGCACCCGCAGGGTGAGCAGCGCGCTCACGCCGAAGCCCATCAGCAGGTACTGCGCCCCCGTGGCCGGCAGCAGCGCGACGACCGCCGGCCAGGTGTCGCCGAGCACCCGGTGGCCCCAGCCGTCGGGGAGCAGCAGCCACAGGCCCGCCCACGCCCCGCCGGCGGCCGCGAGCGCGACGCCGAGCAGCAGCGTGGCACGCGTCACCGCCCGCCCGCCGCCGAGGCGGGTGAGCAGCGGGGGGCCGAAGGCGTTGGCGGCGCCGAGGAACACGTTGAGCGGACCGAACAGCGCCGAGGCGCCCCGCAGCGCGCCCACCGCCAGGGGGGCGCCGAACAGGCCGAGGGCGAGCACCGCCAGCTGGCTCGAGCCGTTGCCGACGGCGAACTCGACCGCGAACCGCTGCCCCAGGTGTCCGCGCCGCAGGTAGGCGCCCGGCCCGGGACCGGTCCCGGGGCCGCCCGGCGCGCGCAGCACGCGGCCGAGCAGCAGCGCGGCGACGGCCAGTGAGGGCAGTGCGGCGGCCCCCCAGGCGAGGATCAGCCGGGCGGCGCCGGACCCGGCGGGCTGGGCGGAGAGGAGTCCGACGGTGGCGGCCAGCCGCAGCCCGTCCGAGGCGAGCGCGTGGTGGGGCCGCCGGAGCAGCGAGAAGCAGTACCGGGCGGCGTCCTGGAGGAGGACGACCGGCAGCACCGCGCCCAGCGCGGCGAGCGCGCGGCCCGTGCCGCCGCCGGTCCACAGGCCGGTCGCCGCCAGCAGGGCGGCGCAGACCAGGGAGGCGGGCGCGGTGAAGGTGAGCGCCGGGCGGCAGGCGGCCTCGCGGTCCTCTCGCACCAGGACCAGTGCCTGGCCGACGTAGCTCATGAAGAACCCGAGGGTCACCGTGAAGACCAGGTGGACCATGGAGAACTCGGCGAACCCGGCCGCGGTGGAGACCCGCGCGGCCAGGACCAGCACGAGGACGTTGGTCAGCCCGGAGGCGGCCTGGTCGAGGACGGAGGCGACGAGGGCGGCCGGACCGCGCAGGCCGCCCCGGTCCGCGTCCCCGGCCTCCGCCGCCCCGCCGTCCGTCCCCCGGGGCAGGGACGGCCCGGTCACTGGTGGTCTTGCGGCAGCGAGACGGTCTGCAGGCCGAGCGTCGGCCGGTCGTCGTGCTCGTGCCGGATGTGGGCCGGCTCCTCGCGCCGCCGCGGCCCGGGCGCCGCGGGCCGGGGGTCCTCGCGCCGGTTCCTCTGCTCCCGGCCGCGCCCCCGGCCGTCCCGTGCCGGCTCGGTGTCCTGGCCCCGGTGCATCACCGCGCCCAGGACGGTGCCGCCCGCGCCGACGACCAGGTCGCGCAGCCGGGCGAGCTGGGCGCGGTGCACGCCGCGCGGGTCGCAGACCACCAGGACCCCGTCGACCCGGTCGACCAGGGCGAGCGCGTCGGCGTAGGCGAAGACCGGAGGGGTGAGGACGATGACGGTGGCGTGCGCGTCGTCGGCCTCGGCGACCAGGCGGGAGGTCTCGGCGGAGGTCAGCACGCGGGCCACGTTGCGCACCCGGGCCCCGGGCACCAGCTCGAAACCGCCGGACTCGCCGGCGTCCACCAGCAGACGGCGGCGGCCGGGCCACTCCTCGTCGCCCCCGTCGCGCGCCGCGCCCTCGTCGGTCCAGGACGGGCGGGACAGGTCGTGGGCGTCCAGCTCGTGGGTGAGGAACGGGCGGCGCAGGTCCGCCTCGACGACCAGGACCCGCTTGCCGGTCTCCGAGAAGGTCGCCGCCAGGTTGACGGCGACGGCCGCCGCGGTCCGGCTGGAGCCGCGCGGGGCGGCGACCAGCAGACGGCGGCGGTCGGCGAACCGCCGGTCGTAGGCGAGCCGGTAGGCGATCGACCGGTACTCCTCGGCCAGCGGCGAGTCGTCGCGGTCCTCGGCCAGCAGCGGGCCGTCGGGGTCGGTGCGGGGCAGCGAGCCGAGCACCGGGGCGCGCAGCGCGCGGGCCACGTCTCCCTCGGAGCGGGCCGCCGGGTCGAAGACCAGCCGGACCCAGGCGAGGAGCAGGCCCAGCGCGAGGCCGCCGGTGCCGCCGAGGAGCAGCGAGAGCACCCAGCCGGGGCCGTCGGAGGCGGCCGGCGGGGTGGCCGTGCGGATCACCTTGCCGGGCGTCATGTCGAGCGACTCCAGCTTGCTGATCCGGTCGTTCAGCTCGGTGATCTTGTTGAGCAGGTTGGCCTTGACGCTGAAGTCGGACTCCGGGCTGCTGCTGGTGAGCGACGCGGCCAGTTCCTCGTGCTGCTTGGCGATCGGGTTCAGCTGCTTCTTCAGGCCCTTGATCATCGAGTCCCGGGTCGCCCCGGTGTCCCGGCGGCGCTCCTCCAGGTAGGCCTCGACCGCGGCGTTGGCGCGCCGGGCCGCGTCCTCGGGGTCGTCGGCGGTGTAGCTGAACCGGAGCACCTGCGACTGGGGCGGGTTGGTGACCTGCAGGCCGGTGAGGAAGGCGTCCTCCCGGCCGCCGATGCCCAGTTCCTCGGCCGCCCGTTCGGCGGTGCGGCGGCTTCCGGCGTCCTGCCGTTCGGTGTTCATGTCCAGCTTGGAGCTGGACTGGGTCGCGCTGAACGGGTCGTCGGTGGCGACCCGCAGACGCACGTCACTGGTGGCGACGTAGGTGTCGGCGGTGCTCAGGCCCAGCCAGGCGCCGCCCAGCAGGCCCAGCAGCACGCCGCCCGCGATCAGCCGGGGGTAGCGCATGAGCTGCAGGAACTGGTCCCGCAGCAGATCGGGCTCGTCCTCCGGCACCGGGACCGGTCCGGCCGGTCCGCCGCTGGTCTGGGTCATGCTCCCGCCCCTCTCGCCTTCCCCTGCTCCCCCGCCGCCGTGCCGGCGGGTCCCGCCAGGACCTCGGCCAGCAGGGCGTCGTAGCGGGCCAGCCCGGCCCCGCGGCCCAGATGCTCCGCGACGTGGTGGGGGCCCCGCGCTCCCAGCGCGTCGGCCGCCGCCGGATCGGCGGCCAGTTTCCGCACCGCCTCCAGCAGTGCCGCCGGGTCCTCCGGCCCGACCAGGACGCCGGCGCCGGAGCGCCGCACCTCCTCGGCCGTCCCGCCGCCGTCGGCGACCGAGGCGACCACGGGCCGCCCGGCCGCGAAGTACGAGGTCAGCTTGGACGGCACGCTCATGTCCAGCACCGACGCCCGCTGGGTCACCGCGAGCACGTCGGCCGCCGCCAGCACGTCGGGGAACTCCTCGTTCCCCGCCGGCGGCAGGAACTCCACGTTGGGGACGCCGGACGCCGTCTCCCGCAGCGCGGCGCGCCGGCTGCCGTCCCCCATCAGCACCCAGCGGACCTCCGGGTCCAGGCGGGCCGCGCCCACCAGGACCTCCAGTCCCTGCTTGAGGCCCATGTTCCCCGAGTGCAGCACGACCGGCTCCGCGCCCCAGCCGAGCCGGGCGCGGGTCTCCTCGCGGTCGGCCGAAGGAGCCGCCACGTGAGACCAGTTGGGCACCACACGGATCCGTCCGCGGTCCACTCCCAGCGCCACGACGCGGTCGGCGAACGTCTCGTGGATGACGCCGACCAGGGTCGCCCGGCGGAGCACGTACCCCTCGACGCCGGCGGCGGCACGCGCGGCGCGGTCGCCGCCGGAGATGCCGCTCTGCTCCGCCGCCGCCCCCATCAGGTCCTGCACCACGGGCACGAACGGCACCCTCCACCGGGCGGCCAGCCGGGCGGCCACCACGCCGCCGGCCAGGCTCGGCAGCTGGGCGAAGACCGCGTCCGGGCGCTCCATGCGCGGTGGGACCGCGAGCTGGTGGCCCAGCACGGTCGCCTCGAACGCCGCCCGGCGGGCCGCGGTCTGCCGCGACGGCACCAGATGGCGCCGCCGGTGCACGGTCACCCCGTTCCTCGTCCCGGTCATCCGCCACCGGCCGCGGTAGGCGGGGTCCACCGACCACGACGGATAGTGCGGCATCCCCGCCAGCACGTGCGTCTCGTGCCCCTGGGCCGACCAGTGCTCGGCCACCTGGGTGGCGTACGGGCCGATGCCGGTGTGTTCCGGCGCGTAGTTGGTGGAGACGAGCAGAAGACGGCGCCGGGGTGTTCGGCCGTCCCCCTCCTGACGGTCGGTCACGTTCCGCTTCACAGGCCCCCCTTGCAGCGAACGAGCTGTTCGTCACCCTAATCGTTCACCTGTCCCGCCCGAAGGGTGCGCGGTACTGTCGTTCGGGACACAGGGGGGAAGAAAGCGTATCCATAGGGGGGAAACGCAACGTGTCGCATCACAGAACGTATCGGGTGGGTTACGCACCCGGCGCGTACGACCTGTTCCACGTAGGGCACCTGAACATCCTTCGTCATGCCCGGCAGCAGTGCGACCACCTCGTCGCCGGGGTGCTGTCGGACGAGATGGCCGAGCTCGCCAAGGGGCGGCGGCCGGTCGTCCCGCTCATCGAGCGGCTGGAGATCGTGCGCAGCATCACGTGCGTGGACGCGGCGTTCGTGGAGACCGTTCCGGACAGGGTCGAGACCTGGAAGCAGGTCCGCTTCGACGTGCTGTTCAAGGGCGACGACTGGCGGGGCACCCCCAAGGGGGAGAGGCTGGAGCAGGACTTCGCCGCCGTCGGCGTCGACGTCGTCTACTTCCCGTACACGGTGCACACGTCCAGCGTCCAGCTGCGCCGGGCACTGGCCTCACTGACCTCGCCGGTCGCCGGGACGGGAGGGCTCAGCCACGGCTGAGCTCCCGGAACCACTTGGCCAGGAACAGCGGCAGGTACAGCGCCGCCACCGCTCCCAGCAGGGCGTAGCCCCACAGGAAGACCGGTCCGGCCCCGAACAGCAGGAAGACCAGGCAGAAGACGCCGTGGTCGACCGGCAGCAACGCCACCGCCCGCACCAGGGACGGCGGCGTGGCGGGGCCGGGGCGTCCGGCGGCGGCCTGGCGCTTGAGCTGCTCGGTGAGCAGTCCGCCGAAGAAGGTCACGACCGCCACGAAGAGGAAACCCAGCGGCAGCAGCAGCCAGGCCCTCTCCCGCACCCCGAACGCGTCGGGCCTGAGGGAGAGGGCGAGCAGCACCGCCATGTGCAGCGCGGTGGTCTTGGCGCAGTCCACCACGTGGTCCAGCCATTCGCCCGCCGGGCTGCCGCCGCCGCGCAGCCGGGCCAGCTGCCCGTCGGCCGAGTCGAAGGCGAAGCCGGTCGCCAGGGCCAGCCAGACCACCGGACCCGTCCACCGAGCCGGCTCGGCCAGGGCGATCCCCGCTGTCGCGCCGAAGCTGAACAGCGCGCTGATCACGGTGACCTGATTGGGGGTCAGCCCCGCCCGGTACGACCCGGCGGCCAGGAGGCGGCCGACCGGGCGGTTGACGTGGCGGGAGTAGAGGGAGACGCCCCTGGCGCTCTTCTGCGCCCCCGCCAGCCGGTCCAGCGCCTCGCGGAAGGTGAGCCGTGCGGGGACCTCCCGGTCCCGTCGCACGTGCCCCTTCTCCGCTTCTGCCGTGGTCATCGACGCCCCCGCCGGTCAGCTGCCGCCGCCGGCCGGAGACCTCCGGGCCGACTCGGGTATCGGGCGGTCGTTGCGCAGCGCCTCCCAGACCTCGTCGGCCAGGGGCTGGGCGGGCACCACCCGGTTGGGGTCCGCGGTGTCGTACTTCACCGGCAGCGTCACGGTGTCCAGGGCGGACGGGTCGATCCCCTGGAGCGACCGCCCGAACTCGGCCAGCGAGGTGAGCGAGGCCAGGTCGGAGTCGGTGGTCAGCGCGCCGGTGAGCGAGTCGGCGATCCGGTAGGTCCTGACCGGGTCGCCCAGCAGGTCCTGCCGCCTGACCTCGCCGATCAGCGCCACCAGGAACTGCTGCTGGAGGCCGATGCGCCCCAGGTCGCTGCCGTCCCCGTAGCCGTGGCGGGTGCGGACGAACCTCAGCGACTCGGTGCCGTCCAGACGGTGCCGGCCGGGCTCCAGGGTGAAACCGCCCTTGGTGTCCCGGATGGGCTCCTCGACGTCGACCGTCACCCCGCCCAGCTCGTCCACCAGCGTCTTGAAGCCCGCGAAGTCGATCTCCATCAGGTGGTCGATCCTGACCCCGGACATCGTCTCCACGGTCTTGAGCGTGCAGGCGGACCCCACCTGGGAGTAGACCGAGTTGAACATCACCCGCTTCGCCGGGGGGACCTCGGTGCCGTCGGCCCGCCTGCAGGCCGGGCGGTCGACCAGGGTGTCACGCGGAACGGAGACGGCCACCGCCTCGGAACGGCCCTCCGCGACGTGCACCACCAGCGCGGTGTCGGACCGGGCGCCGCCGACCTCGCCGCCGTCCAGCGCGGCGTTGTCACCGGCGCGGGAGTCGGAGCCCAGTACCAGGATGTCCAGCGCCCCGCGGGCGGCCGGTTCCTTGGCGGGGCGGTCGTCGCCGAGCGCCTCCTCCAGGTCGACGGCCGTGATGTTGCCGTCCAGGTCCTCGTACATCCACCAGGCCGTGCCGCCCGCGGCCAGCGCCAGCACGGCGCAGCCGATCACGATGCGGCGGAAGACCCTGCGCCGCGGACGGCGGCGGCCCCGGGACCCGTGACCTCTCCTCGGCCGGTCGCCGCTCCCCGGCGGTTCCTCGTTCTCGGCGCGCGTCATCGCCGTGCCCCTCCCCATTCCCCTGCCCCCTGGCCGAGCGCGGCAGCGAGGTGCGTGGGGGGCGGCGCTCGGCGAATGTCCCGGCCGGAGCCGTTCTCGAACTATAGAGGGAATCGCGTTCGAACCGGGAGGGTCGAGGACGT
>NZ_LWCC02000005.1:2378756-2402866 GCF_001642695.1 Streptomyces chilikensis | reverse complement strand
GGGCCCGCGGGGTGATGTTCCACGTGAAACATCACCTGCGGTGCGACGTCCGGAGATCAGCGGCGCTCCTCGTCTTCCGGCGAGGCCGGCGTGTTCTGCTCGCCGACCGACGAGGGGCCCGTCGTCTCGTCGGTGCGGACGTCCTCCGGGGTCGGGGCCACGGGGCCGCTGCTGTCCGCCTCCGACAGGCTGCTCGCGTCGTCGGGGACCTCGGTGGCCTCCGGCGGCTCGACCAGCCAGTCCGGGTTGGCCTGCTTGTCCCACCACTGCCAGGCGGCGAACGCCGCGGCGCCCAACAGCCCCACCAGGGCGGTCTTCTTGGTGAAACGGCCCACCGCGGACCGCCGGCGCCGCTTCCTCACCAGGCGCTCGATGTCCCGGGGGGACACCTGCCCGCGCAGTGCGGCCAGCGCGGCGGCGCTCCGCGCGGTGGCCTCCTCCTTGACCGGGCCCGCGTTGGCACGGGCCTGTTCGATGACCGGACGTGAGGCCTCCACGGCCTGCTGGGCCGCCAGCTTCGTGCGCAGTGCCGCCTCACGGGCGGCCGAGTCGACCTTGGCCGGCACGTAGGCGGAGGCCTGGGCCAGTCGCGGAGCCACATGGGCGCCGTACTGGGTACGGGCCTGCCCGGCGGCCTGCGCCACGACCGGCGCGAGCCGTACGCGCGCCTCGTTGGCGTACTGCGCGGCCCTGACCCTGGCCGTGTCGGCGTAGGGAGCCAGCGCCTGACCGGCGTGCAGCACGCTGTCCTTCGCCGAACCGGTCCGGGCGCGCGCGCAATTCTTGCGGGTCACGGGTTCCTCCTCCTCGGTGGCGTACGGTTTCCATCGGCTTTCCACCCTTTGTCGGATCATGCCTGTGAGCGCCGTATCAGGCATGCCACATCGGGCATCCGGGTCACGATCCGAGCCTCGACGGCCGAAAGGGACCGCTTGTGGAACAAGTCGTCCGACAACGCGCAAGCGAAACCACCCGATCCGCTGTGGACAGCGACCGGTGCCCGCCTCCACAGGCAGGGCGTGGGAGTATCGAGTCAGTCACAGACGACAACGGAAGGCAGATCGTGGCCGAGCAGCTCTACGCCACCCTGAAGACCAACCACGGCGACATCGAGATCCGGCTCTTCCCGGACCACGCGCCCAAGACGGTCAAGAACTTCGTCGAGCTCGCCAAGGGCGAGCGCGAGTGGGTCAACCCCGCCACCGGCCAGAAGACGACCGACAAGCTCTACGACGGCACCGTCTTCCACCGGGTCATCAGCGGCTTCATGCTGCAGGGCGGCGACCCGCTCGGTAACGGCACCGGCGGTCCCGGTTACCAGTTCGAGGACGAGTTCCACCCGGACCTGTCCTTCAACAAGCCGTACCTCCTGGCCATGGCCAACGCCGGCCCGGGCACCAACGGTTCGCAGTTCTTCATCACGGTCGCCCCGACGACCTGGCTGAACCGCAAGCACACCATCTTCGGTGAGGTCACGGCCGGCCAGAAGGTCGTCGACACCATCGCGGAGATCCGGACCAACCCGCGCACCGACCGCCCGGTCGAGGACGTGGTCATCCAGTCCGTGGTGATCGAGTCCCGCTGACCCGGGACCGGCGGGGACCCGCGAGGGAACCTTTCGCCCCGCTCGCCCGCCCAGGGCGGGCGGGGCGGTACTGTTTCCGCCCGCCGCCGCTCGACGAGGTGCGGGGGCAGGGAGTGAGGGGAACGGGATGACCGCGGGAAACGGCCCGGGCGGCAACGGTCCGGGCGGCAGCGATGCGGGAGGCCAGGAGCAGGGCCACACCCTGCCCGGCTGCTACCGCCATCCCGGGCGCGAGACGGGGATACGGTGCACCCGCTGCGACCGGCCCATCTGCCCGGACTGCATGATCGACGCCTCGGTCGGCTTCCAGTGCCCGGAGTGCGTGCGCGACGGGGCGAAGAACGGTTCCTCGGCGCCGCGGACGCTGACCGGAGCTCCCATGGTGGCGGACACCCGGCTGGTCACCAAGATCCTCCTCGGGCTCAACCTCGCCGTCTTCCTCGCCGTCCAGGCCGTGCCCGGTCTCGCCGAGCGCCTGGTGCGGTGGCCTGCGGGCATCGCCCTGCTGGGCGAGTGGCACCGGCTGGTCACCTCCGTCTTCACCCACGTCGACCTCCGGCACATCGCCCTGAACATGCTGACCCTGTGGCTGGTGGGCGGACCGCTGGAGGAGGCGCTGGGACGTGCCCGGTACCTGACGCTCTACCTGGTCTCCGGTCTGGCGGGAAGTGCGCTCGGCTACCTGCTGATGCCCCCGGACAGCACCGCGCTGGGGGCCTCGGGCGCGACGTTCGGCCTCTTCGGCGCCCTGCTGATGCTCCAGCGCAGGCTCGGCCGCGACCTGCGGCCCGTTCTCGTGCTCCTGGTCCTCAACCTGGCGATGCCCTTCCTCCCGGGTACCTCCATCGGCTGGCAGGCCCACGTCGGCGGGCTGGTCGCGGGCGGCGTGATGGGTTTCGCCATGCTGCGGGCGAAGGGCCCTCGGCGGACGCTGGTCCAGTACGGAAGCTGCGTCCTGGTGTTCGTGGCAGCCGTGGTCATCACTCTGTTGAGAACCGCTCAGCTCACCTGAGCCATCGCCCAGAGTCACAGCTCTGTCCACAGGTTGGAGTCGGCTCCGGCCCTACCTGGGAAAACACTGAACCCCCTGCAGTCGCCCGCGATTTTCGCAGGTCAGACCAAGGGGGAACAGATTTTCGAGCAGTGAGGGATCGGTCACATCCGGACCGGAACCCCAGAGTTATCCACAGATCCGCCTATGTTTTCCACCTGTGGATAACTCCTGTGGACAACACGGCCGTTGTGGGGCGGAGGCGAGGGCTCAGGCCCTTACTTCCACTGCGTGGAGACCGCGAACCCGGCGGCGATGAAGCCGAAGCCCACCACGATGTTCCAGTTGCCCAGCGCATCGAGCGGCAGCGAGCCGTCCGTCACGTAGAAGACGACGATCCAGGCCAGCCCGATGAGGAAGAGCGCCAGCATCACCGGAGCCACCCAGGCGCGGTTGGTCAGCTTGATCGCCGCCGGCTGCGTCCTGGCCGCGGGCGGCGTGTAGTCGGCCTTCTTGCGGATACGTGACTTCGGCACGAGGGTCTCTCCTGTCGATGCGCTGCGTGCCGCGCTGGAACGGTGCACGCTCCGGGGCAGCTGCTAAGGGATGTTCAGGTGTTCAACAAAGGGACGACCGAGCACTCCCCCGGGCGTCCGTTAGCGTAGTGCTTCCGCGGCGCCGAAGGAGACAAGGGTACGTTGAGCAATTCTGCCGACTCCCCGGGGACGGGCACCAGCCCCGGCCGCTCCCGGTTCCGTCCGGTGAGGGTCCTCACACTGACCGTGTTCGTCTTGGCCGGGCTGCTCTTCGCGACCAGCTTCCACACCGCCAAGGGCACCAACATCCGCACCGACGACTCCCTGCTGCGCCTGTCGGACCTGATCCACGAGCGCAGCCGGGAGAACGCCGGGCTCCAGAGGTCCAACGCGGCCCTGCGCGAGGAGGTCGACGCGCTGGCCGCCCGCGAGCACGGCGCGACGGACGCCGAAGACGCCGAGCTCAAGGAGCTGGAGCGGGCCGCCGGCACCGAGCCGGTCAAGGGCGAGGCGGTCACCGTCACGCTCAACGACGCCCCGCCGGACGCCACCGCGAAGCTCCCCGGCTACCCCGAGCCGGAGCCCGACTACCTGGTCATCCACCAGCAGGACCTGCAGGCCGTGGTGAACGCCCTCTGGAAGGGCGGCGCCGAGGGCATCCAGGTCATGGACCAGCGGCTGATCTCGACCAGCGCGGTGCGCTGCGTGGGCAACACCCTGATCCTCCAGGGCCGGGTCTACTCCCCGCCGTACAAGATCACCGCGGTCGGCGACCCCGAGCGGCTGCAGAAGGCCCTCGCCGAGTCCCCGGCCGTCCAGAACTACATGATCTACGTGAACGTCTACGGACTGGGCTGGAAGGTCGAGGAGGACGGCAACCGCACCCTGCCCGGTTACACCGGGGCGGTGGACCTCCAGTACGCCCGGCCCGCCGGAAACGGGTCGCCGAGGCCCTAGTCTGGTGGCAGTACGGCTCCGTGGTGCACGCGTGCGTACGCGACCCGCGCGACCCGCGCGACGAACGTGACGAAGGTGACGAAGGGGAGGGGTAGGTACCCGTGTACGGCTGGATCTGGCGGCATCTGCCGGGCAACGCGTGGGTGAAGGCCCTGCTCTCGCTGCTCCTCGTACTGGCCGCGGTGTACGTGCTGTTCCAGTACGTCTTCCCGTGGGCCGAACCGCTTCTCCCCTTCGGCGATGTGACGGTGGACGAACAGTGAGCGCACGGATTCTGGTCGTCGACAACTACGACAGCTTCGTCTTCAACCTCGTCCAGTACCTGTACCAGCTGGGCGCGGAGTGCGAGGTGCTGCGCAACGACGAGGTGAGCCTCGCCCACGCCGGGCAGGGCTTCGACGGCGTACTGCTGTCGCCCGGTCCGGGTTCGCCCGAGGAGGCCGGGGTCTGCGTCGACATGGTGCGGCACTGCGCCGCGGCCGGGGTGCCGGTCTTCGGCGTCTGCCTCGGCATGCAGTCGATGCAGGTGGCCTACGGCGGCGTGGTGAACCGCGCGCCGCAGCTGCTGCACGGCAAGACCTCCCCGGTCGAGCACGAGGGCGAGGGCGTCTTCGCCGGCCTGCCCTCCCCGTTCACCGCCACCCGGTACCACTCGCTGGCCGCCGACCCGGTGACCGTCCCCGACGAGCTCCGGGTGACCGCGCGGACCGCGGACGGCATCGTCATGGGCCTGCGTCACCGCGAGCTGCCGGTGGAGGGCGTGCAGTTCCACCCAGAGTCGGTGCTGACCGAGCACGGGCACCGGATGCTGGCCAACTGGCTGGCCGAGTGCGGTGACCCGGAGGCGGTGGCGCGCTCGGAGGGACTGGCCCCGGTCGTCGGCAGGTCCACGGCGTGACCGGGTGGCGCCCCGAGGACGACGAGACGGTGGCGCTGCGCATACCCCCGGCCTCCCCGGGGAGCCCCGCCGGCCCGCCCGGCGTCGCCGGTCCGCCGGGCACCGGCGCGCCCGGAACCGATCCGTCCGGCGTTGCGGTGCCGGACGGCCCGCTCCCGTACGCCGTCGGGCCCCTGGACCCGTCCAGCACCATGCGGCTGACCACCGTCCCCCCGGCCGGCGCCGGCGCGTCCGGGGACACGGGGTCCGCCGGGACCGGGCCGTCCGGGGCGGGGGCCTCCCCCGGGACTGAGTCCTCCGAGGACACGACGGGGTCCACCGGGACGCCGCCCGCGGAAGGCGGCCGGGCGGCGCGCAGACGGGCCCGGACGGCCGGGGCCGCGGCGGCGGGGGGCGGCGCGGCCCGCCGGGCGGACGGCTCCGCGGACCACCCCGAGGAGCAGCCCTCGGAGCACCCCGAGGACCGCCCCGCGGAACGGGCCGCGCGGAGCCCCGCGGAGCAGCCGGCGCAACGGGCCGCGCGGAGCCCCGAGGACCGCCCCGCCGACACCCCCTCGGCTCAGTCCCGCAACCAGGCGTAGCACCCGGAGGAGACCAGCCGGGCGGCCCCGGACGGCACCGTCATGGTGTACGTGCCGTCCTTGCGGCCGCCGGTGCCGGGCCCCGCGGCCAGTTCCTCGCCGCCGGCTCCGGTGACGCTCCAGGTGCAGGACGGCGCCGCCGACGCGGTCCGGTACCCACCGGCCGCGGGCTTCCCGTGGGTGCCGTCCGGGTAGCCCTCGCCGGCGGCCTCCAGCAGCGGCCCGTGCTCCGGGCAGAGGTGGGTGACGGCCGGTTCGGCGTTCGGGACCTCCCCGGTGACCAGGGCCGCGACCGCCGCGTCCCGGTCGTGCTTCGCGGTCCGCCCGATCCGCTGGCAGGCCTCCTTGCCGAGGTCCAGCACGGCGGCCGGTTCCATCTGCTCGGGCACCCGGCCGCTGAGGTACTCCTTCTCCTTCCCGGAGAACTCCCCGGAGCCCTTGGGCGCCTTGATCTCCGCGTCCGGCAGCACCGGCGCCGGGGACCCCGGCGTCCCCTGCCCCGGTGTCCGGACGCCGGAGGAGGGCCGTCCCGCCGCCCGGTCGTCCGGTTCCCGGGCGGCGGCCGCGGACGGGTCGGGGCCGCCGGAGGAGGAGCAGCCGCAGAGCACGGGCAGCAGGCCCAGGGCGATCAGGGCGGCGGCCGCCGCCAGCGGGTGGTTGCGCATCGGTCTCCTGCTTTCTGCGCCGCACGCGGGAGGTGCGGGACGTGCCTCGGTACGGACCGGCCCGGCGGCCCCCGCGCGGTCGGGCGACCGACGGGGTGCCACCGGGCCGGGGTGCCGCCCTACTGGGGCGAGAAGGTGAGGACCAGCCGCGGTGTGCCCGAGGCCGCCGGGGCCTCGCTGGACCACAGCCACAGCGCGTCCGTCCCGGCGGACGTCAGCGCCACGCCGTACTGCCCGCCCAGTGCGGCGCGCAGCGCGGCGACGTCCAGTTCCACGGCGGCGGCGGAACTCGGCGCGGTCGGCGGGGTGAGCGTGCCCAGCGTGGCCGGGCCCAGCGCGGGCCTGGTGTTCCACGTGGTGCCCTCCTCGGTCCAGTCACCGGTGACCGGCCTGACCGGGACGGCGTCGGCCGAACCGGCCGACGCGGAGGAGTCCGTGCGGACCTCCAGCGCCGCACCGGTCAGCACCGTCCCGGCCGGCGCCTGGGGCAGCTCGAACCGCAGGTACGCCTCGTACCCGGAGCTGCCCCGGACCGCCAGTGAGGTGGCGGAGCCGTAGGCGGTGCTCTTGGAGCCCTCGTTGACGTAGGTGTCCTCGGACGCCTGCACGGAGGTGATGGTGTCGCCCTGCCGGGTGGCCGCCTGGTGGTGCGCGGCCACCCGGGCGGCGGGGAGCACGGTCGGGTAGACCGCGGTCTCGTCGAGCCGGCCGGCGAAGTTGTCGCTGCTGGGACGCGACGGCCAGCCGCTCAGGTTGTCGCCGCCCACCCGCCAGTAACCGGCGTAGTTCTGGTGCGTGGTGAACAGGGAACTGCCGGCGACCCGGGCGCCGTCGACATAGAGCGTCATGCCGCCGGGACCCTGCGTGCCGACCACGTGGTGCCACTTGCCGTCGTTGTAGCGGGCGGGGGAGGACACCGTGTTCGTGGAGCTGCCGCGGGCGCCGAAGAACAGCCGCCCGTCGTTGGCCATGTAGATGTGCTTGTCGTAGCTGCCGCTGTTCCTGGTGGTGTTGTTGCCGAAGCCCACCAGCTTGCCGCCGCGCGTGGTGGTCGTGCGGAACCAGGTCTCCAGCGAGTAGGCGCTGCCGACGGTGGTGCGGCGGTCGCCGTGGAGGCGGTCGTCGGTGCCGTCGAAGCCGTACGAGGTGCCGTTGCCGGCGGTCGCGCCCGCCTCGCCGAGGGCGGGGCCGCCGCTCATCACACCGCTGTGGTCACCGGCCGAGGAGTCACCGACGTACGGCGTGGTCCTCTCGTCGTGACGCCAGTACAGGTCCGGCCCGTCCGCCAGGACGGCTGCGGCGTAGGGCTCGGCCGTCCTGGGCACGGTGACGCTCGTGGTCGCCGACAGCGCGCTGGTGTTGCCCACCGGGTCCGAGGCCGTCACCCGGTAGGTGTACGTGGAGCCCGGGGTGACGGTGGTGTCGGTGAACGAGGCCTGCGGCCGCTCCCAGTACACGGAGTCGGCGTCCACCGTCGCGAGCGGCGTGCCGGAGCCGTTGCGGTAGATCCTGTAGACCAGCCGGCTGTCGTCGTTGTCCAGGCTGGTCCGCCAGCGGACCTTGACCTTGCCCGGCGCCACCGCGTCCGCGCCGATCACCGGGACGGTGGGCGCGCCCACGTCACCGGTGGAGGCGAACCGTGTCAGCCCCTGTGCGGGCGCTCCGTTGACGGTGGTGAACTCGCCGCCGGACCACAGGTACCGCACGCCGTCCTTGGAGGAGACGGTCAGGGCACGCGGGCCGATGCTCTCGCCGAGGCCGTCGTTGGTGTCCGGGAACCAGCCCAGCTTGGCGGTCGAGGTGGTGGGCTGGGCCAGGAAGTGCTGGCGCCGCCCGTCGGGGAACTCGCCGACGCCCGAGCAGTCGTGGGCGTGCGAGGCGCTGTAGAGGACGTCCTGGTGGGACTCGACGGCCTGGGTGGCGCCCAGGCAGGTGTCCCGCCAGCGCTGGTCGAAGGTGCCGAGGTCCAGGGCGATCCGGCCGTCGAAGACGCCGCCGCCGGTGCCCTCGTTGCCGGTGTAGAAGCCCGTCCCGTCGGTGTCGATGTCCTTGACCACCGAGGCGGTGGGGATGAACCCGGACCCGTAGGCCCGCTTCACCGCGCCGCTGGCCGCGTCCACCACGGCCAGGGCGTGCGAGTTCTGCCCGTTGACGGTGAAGAAGTCACCGCCGAGCAGGGCGTGCCGCCCGTCCGGCGTGATCTCGATGGCCCGGCCCGGCTCGTCCACGTTCGCGGTGAACGGCCGCACCGCCCCGTTGCCCGCGTCCACGGCCGCGAAGCGCTCGCGCGGCTGGCCGCTGACGCTGGTGAAGTCGCCGCCCGCGTACACCGTGTCCTCGGTGACGGCCAGCGCCCGCACGGTCGCCGGGAAGGCGGCGTGGAAGCCGCTCCTGGGCGTGCACGTGTCGATGTCGATCGCGGCGACGCTGGACACCGCGGTGCCGTTGACCGCGCCGAAGTAGCCGCCCACGTACAGCGTCTCCTCGTCGGGCGAGACGGCCAGCGCGCGGACGGTGGCGGTGCCGGAGGACACCGTGAAGGACAGGTCGCAGTCGGTGGGCGCGCCCGTCGCGGCGTCCAGCGCCACGAAGTTCAGTGCCTCCCGCTCACCGCCCGTTCCCCCCTCGGGGGGACGCACCGCGGAGAAGGTGCCGCCGGCGAAGACCACGCCGTCCGCCTGGGCGAGCGCCCAGACGATGCCGTTGGTCTGCCAGGTGGGCAGATCGTCCGCGGTGAAGGCGACCGACTCGCTGATCGCGGCGGCCTGTGGCGCCACGACGGCCGTGAGGCCGGCCGCGAGCACCGTCGCGAGGGCCGCGCTCAGCCCTCTCGTTCTTCTCATCGAACCCCCAAACAAACGGCCCTGGGGCCGCCCCTGACACGTCCGGCGGGCCGCCGGACGCGCTCTCCCTCGGTGTCCGGCCGGTGCCCGTCCCCCCGGGACGCCGGCCGGACCGTGCGGTGACCGGCCCGTCCCGGACCGGTCGCCGGCTCAGCGGTCGACGCGCACCGCGGTGCCCGCCAGCTCGGCGTTCACCTGCCGGACGTCGGCGTCGACCATGATCCGGGCGAGTTCCTCCACCCTGACCCCGGGCTTCCAGCCGAGCAGCCGCTCGGCCCTGGAGGCGTCGCCGATCAGGGCGTCCACCTCGCTCGGACGCTCGTACTTGGCGTCGTGACGGACGTGCTCGCGCCAGTCCAGCCCCGCGTGCCCGAACGCCGTCTCCAGGAACTCGCGCACCGTGGCCGCCACCCCGGTGGCCACCACGTAGTCGGTCGGCTCGTCCTGCTGGAGCATCCGCCACATGGCGTCCACGTACTCGGGCGCGTAGCCCCAGTCGCGGACCGCGTCCAGGTTGCCCAGGTAGAGCTCCTGCTGCAGACCGGCCTTGATGCGGGCCACCGCACGGGTGATCTTCCGGGTCACGAAGGTCTCGCCCCGGCGCGGTGACTCGTGGTTGAAGAGGATGCCGTTGACCGCGTACATGCCGTACGCCTCACGGTAGTTGACGGTGGACCAGTAGGCGTAGACCTTGGCGGCACCGTACGGGCTGCGCGGGTGGAACGGCGTGCGCTCGTTCTGCGGGGGCGGCGTCGCGCCGAACATCTCCGAGGAGGACGCCTGGTAGAAGCGGGTGTCGATGCCGGCCGCGCGCACCGCCTCCAGCAGCCGCAGCGAGCCCAGTCCGGTGGCGTCGCCGGTGTACAGCGGGGCGTCGAAGGAGACCCGCACGTGCGACTGGGCGCCCAGGTTGTACACCTCGTCGGGCCGTACCTCCCGCAGCAGGTTGACCAGGGCGACGCCGTCGCAGAGGTCGGCGTGGTGCAGCACGAAGCGGCGGCCGGGCTCCTGCGGGCCCTGGTAGATGTGGTCGATCCGCTCGGTGTTGAAGCTGGAGGAGCGGCGCACCAGGCCGTGCACCGTGTACCCCTTCTCCAGCAGCAGCTCCGACAGGTACGAGCCGTCCTGGCCGGTGACCCCGGTGATCAACGCGGTCCTGGTCATCAGTGCATCCCCTCCCCGACGGGCCGGAGGACCGGCCTCGCCCCGTGCTCGGCCGCACGTCCCGCACGCGAACGGTACGTACGTAAATCCTCTGGATCGCCCGGGATTCGCCCCGGGCTGCTGGCATGATCCGGTGCATGACACTTCTTGCGCCGCAGTCCCGGATATTCGTGGCCGGCCACCGCGGGCTGGTGGGTTCCGCGGTGGTCCGCCGCCTCACCGCCGACGGCCACGAGGTCCTCACCCGCGGCCGCGCCGACCTGGACCTGCGGGACGCCGCGGCCACCGCCGCCCACCTCGCCGGCATCCGCCCGGACGCGGTGGTCCTGGCCGCCGCCAAGGTGGGCGGGATCATGGCGAACAGCACCCGCCCGGTGGAGTTCCTCGAGGACAACCTGCGGATCCAGCTGAGCGTGATCTCCGGCGCGCACGCCGCCGGGGTGGGCCGGCTGCTCTTCCTGGGCTCTTCGTGCATCTACCCCAAGCTGGCGCCCCAGCCGATCCGCGAGGACGCCCTGCTCACCGGCCCGCTGGAGCCCACCAACGAGCCCTACGCCCTCGCCAAGATCGCCGGCATCTGCCAGGTCCGGTCCTACCGGCGCCAGTTCGGCGCCTCCTGGATCAGCGCCATGCCCACCAACCTCTACGGGCCCGGCGACAACTTCGACCTGGAGACCTCGCACGTCCTGCCCGCGCTGATCCGCCGGTTCCACGAGGCCCGGGAGTCCGGCGCGGACCACGTCACCCTGTGGGGATCCGGCTCCCCGCGCCGCGAGTTCCTGCACGTCGACGACCTGGCCTCGGCCTGCGTCCGGCTGCTGGAGGCCTACGACGGCGACGAGCCGGTCAACGTCGGCTGCGGGGAGGACCTGACCGTCCGCGAACTCGCCGGGACGGTGGCCGGCGTCACCGGCTTCACCGGCGGGATCCGCTGGGACACGTCCAAGCCGGACGGGACGCCCCGCAAGCTGCTGGACGTCTCGCGGCTGACCGGACTCGGCTGGAAGCCGTCGATCGCGCTGCGCGAGGGCATCGACGGCACCTACCGCTGGTGGCTCTCCGAGGGCGCGGGCGCCTCCCGCGCCTGACTCCGGCCGCACCGTCCGGGTCCTCAGTACGCTCCGCGGCCGTCGACGACGGCGCGGAGCGTCCGGCTGAGCACGTCGAGGTCGCTGACGAACGACCAGTTGTCCACGTAGTGCAGGTCGAGCTGGACCGTCTCCTCCCAGGACAGGTCCGACCGCCCGCTGACCTGCCACAGCCCCGTCATGCCGGGCCTGACCCGCAGCCGGCGCAGCGCGGTCGCGTCGTATCCGGCAACCTCCTCGGGCAGCGGCGGACGCGGTCCTACCAGGGACATGTCACCGAGGAGGACGTTGAGGAGCTGCGGCAGCTCGTCCAGCGAGGTGCGGCGCAGCAGGCGCCCCACCCGGGTCACCCGCGGGTCGCGGCGCATCTTGAACATCAGGCCGTCGTTCTCGTTCCGCTCCGCCAGTTCGCGCTTGCGGGCCTCCGCGTCCACCGCCATGGTGCGGAACTTCCACATGACGAACAGCTCCTGGTCGCGGCCGATCCGCTGCTGCCGGTAGAACACCGGACCGCGCGAGTCCAGCGTCACGGCCAGCGCGACCAGCGCCAGGAGCGGGGAGAGCACCAGTAACCCGAACGCGGCCCCGCAGCGGTCCAGGGCTCCCTTCAGCGCCTGCTGCACCCCGCCGGGCCCCTGCGGGGGAGCCACCTTCAGCACGGTGAGACCGGCCACCGAACCGACCTCCAGGCGCTTGCCGGAGACCTCCACCAGGCCGGGCGCCAGCGCCACCTCGATCTCGGCGTCCTGCAGCGCCCACACCAGGTGCCGCAGCGCCGGGCCGGAGAGCCGGGCGCCCGGCGCCAGCAGCACCACGTCCGCCCGGTGCCGGCGCACCGAGTCCACCAGCGTCCGCCCGGCCCGCGCGCCGGACACCGGGTCCGGGTCGGCGGGAGGGTCGAGCCGTTCGGCGCCGGGGGCGTCGCCGCCGACCGCCACCGTGCCGACCACCGCGTAGGGGTGGTCGGTGCGGGAGTCGAGCCGGCCCGTCACCACCGGCAGCGCCCCGGCCTCCCCCACCACCAGCACCCGCAGCACCGCCTGCGCGGCGCGCCGGGCCCCGGCCAGGTGGGCGTGGACCACGCGCCGGACGAAGAGGGACAGGAGCAGGGCGGGCGCCAGCGCGGCCAGGACGACGAAGGGGTCGACGACCGTACGGACGCCGACCCCGATCACCGCGAGGACCGCGAGGGCGATGAGCCAGTCGTGCAGCACCGGCACGGCGCCGCGCGACTCCCCCACCTCCTCACGGAGGTAACGGCGTCTCGCGCCCCGCACGGCGAGCCAGGTCAGGACGGAGGTCACGGTCACCGGCCCGGCGGCGGGCTGTCCCGTCTGCGTCAGCGCCCAGGGCACCGACACGGCCGGCACCACGGCGTCCACGCCGATCAGCGCGGGCGCGTACCAACCCGGCTTGTCCCGCAGGCCGATGACCCGCGGGAGGACCGTTTCCCCACGGAGAGTCCGGCGGGTACGGGACCTGCCGGTCTCGCGTATGCCCACGGATGTCCGAGCGTCCCCCACCATCCACACGCCCCCCAGGCCGAGTGGCCCCGGTCGGGGGCCACCGTGTGCGCGCGGACCCATCCCCATGAACTCCGCACGGACGGCACCGTACTGCACGGAGAAGTTGTCCAGAGGGGTTTTACCCTGATTTCACGTGCATGCTCACGTCAAACAGGACGAACCAGGCGTCGGCGGACGTATCAGGTGAAGCGCAAGGGGCGCACGCGGGCGGGCGGGGGGCACGGCCGGCGCCCGCCGTCGGAGGACTCCGCGTCAGCACGCGGCGGCGGCACGCGAGAAGCCCTCCCGACGGGGAGGGCTTCAGGGTTCCGGCGACGCGGAACGAAGGACGTGCGGTGGAGCCTAGGGGAGTCGAACCCCTGACATCTGCCATGCAAAGACAGCGCTCTACCAACTGAGCTAAGGCCCCTCAATGGCGGCGTCCGCCCCGAAGGTGTGAACCACCGGTGCGAGCCGACGACCAGACTACCCGGTCACCCCCGGTATCCCGCAAAAGGATTGGTCAACCGGGGCGGCCGCAGGGTCCCGACCGCCCGTCCCCCTCCGTAAGATTCGGTACGTGGTTCGCTCGAGCGAACCCTGTACATGGGGAAGCGATGGGGAGACGCATGGACGCCGCACAGCAGGAAGCCACCGCACGGGCGCGCGAGCTGCAGCGGAACTGGTACGGGGAGCCTCTGGGGGAGCTCTTCCGGCGACTGATCGACGACCTGGGACTCAACCAGGCGAGGCTTGCGGGTGTGCTCGGCCTGTCCGCGCCCATGCTGTCCCAGCTGATGAGCGGACAGCGGGCGAAGATCGGCAACCCGGCCGTGGTGCAGCGGGTGCGGCTGCTGCAGGACCTGGCGGCCCAGGTGGCCGACGGCAGCGTCAGCGCGGCCGAGGCGGCCGAGCGCATGGAGGAGATCAAGAAGTCCCAGGGCGGTTCCATGCTGAGCGCCACCGCCCAGCAGGCCGCGGTGAGCCCGGCGGGCGCTCCGACGGTGAAGAGGGTGGTGCGGGAGATACAGAGTCTCCTGCGTTCGCTGGCCGCGGCCGGCGACATCATCGAGGCCGCCGACCGGATCGGGGAGAGCCACCCCGAACTCGCCGAGTTCCTCCGGGTGTACGGCGCCGGGCGCACCGCGGACGCGGTGGCCCACTACCAGGTGCACCAGAACTGAGGTCCAGGACCGGTACGGGACCGGCCCCCGGCCGGCCCCCGGACACACGAAACCCCGGCCGCCTTCGGGCGACCGGGGTTTTCGCGTGGTTTCGGCAACCGCCGTCTCAGGAACCGCTGGGCACCGAGTCGGTGGCCTCGGTCCACAGATCCTGCTCGGCGCGGTCCGCCTGGATCTGGCGGTACACGAGGAGACCGCCGATGGCGGCCAGGGTGACCAGGAGAAGCTTCTTCACCGCGCGACCTCGTCTTTCCTTGACGTAGAAGACCTCTGGACGCCCGACTATACACACCGGCCGATACCGAACGGTGACCAAGGGGCGGTCACCCAACTCCCCTGCGGACGGCCCCTGTCGCCGGGGTCCGGACCGGCGGCGCCGGAGCGGCGCGCGGACTTCGGCCCCTGCCGGGCCGTGCGCCCGTCCGGGTGGTGTTCATCGGACCATCGACGCGCCACGGGCGCAGGTCCCACGGATCGCGACGCTCATACACATCATGAGGAAAGTACGCAAATCGCCCCACCCGAATGTGAGGTCATCCATGGCCGGAACCCAGGTCAGGAAGATGTGGCAGGTGCTCGTCTCCGCGGTCCTCGCGCTGTTCACGGCGCTGGGACTCGTCTCCGCGACCGCCGCGACGGCGGTACCGCAGAGCGGGCCGGCCCGCAACGGCGGACGCCGTGACGGCGGGGGCGGCCGGGCGGACACCGCCCCGGCGCCCCGCGCGGAGACGACGGCCACCGTACCCCGCCAGGCCGCGCGGAGCGGCGCGTGGCCGGTGGACCGGGCCCTGCCCCCCACGATGAAGCAGCGGATCCTCGCCGAGGCGCACGGCGGCTCCCCGCACTCCCGCTCCCGTTCCACCGCCGGCGCCGGCCTCCTGGTCCCCGCCGCGCTCCCCACGGCCCCCGCCTCCGCCTCCGACACCGCCTCCCGCCGCGACGGCGCCGACCGCCCGGCCGACCCCACCGAGCAGGAGCCGGCCATACACCCCCGCGCCCTCCCCTCCGGCGCCCCGCTCCCCACCACGGCCACCACGGCCGCCGTCGTCGCCTCCCCCACGCACCGGCAACCGGTTCCGGCCACCGCCACCGCCACGGCCACGGCCACGGCCACCGCCACGGGCACCACCACGATCGCCGCCACGGCCGCACCCGGCGAGGCCCGCCCGGCCCCACGGGGCACCACCACCGCCTCGCCCCACGGGACGGCGAACCGGCTGTCCCCCGCCGCGCGCCGCCTCCGCACCGCGCCGGACCGCGGAACGGCCACCAAGGCCCTGCCGCAGGCCGCGGGCGCCTGCCGCACCGCCCTCGCCCGGCGGGCCGCCACATCCGCCCGTGGCGCTCCCTCCACCGCCCCGGCGACCGCCGCCCGGCCCTCCCCCGCAGTCCGGTCCTCCCCGGCCCTCACGACCGCCCCCACGGATCGCCACGACCGCCGCACCGGTCCGGTGCGCCCCCGCTCCCCGCACGGCCACAGGCCCCACCGCACGTTCCCGCGGCGGACCCCGCACGGCCTCACCGGCCCACCCGGGCCACCGCGCATCCGCCCCACGCCACCGGGGCCCCCGCACCGAGGCCCCGCGGACGCCGTTCCGGAACTCCCGCCGCGCCTCCGGCCCGCTCCCCCGCCGCTCCCGCCCCGGCGCGGCACCGTCCGCCCCTCCGCCGCTCCACGGCACCCCGCGTCCGCGCACGGGAGCGTCTCCCCGTCCGCGCGCCCCGCCCCACGCCGTCACAGCCCGCCGTCACCCGGCGGGCCGGCGGCGTTCTCCGTCGTGCCCCCGGGGACCGGCACCGCGGGCCTGGGACGACCGCCCGCCGCCGAGCCGGTCCACAGGGGCCGGAGATGCCGAAGACCCCCGGTCCATGTGGACCGGGGGTCTTCGTGCTGGTGGGGCTAACAGGATTTGAACCTGTGGCCTCATCCTTATCAGGGATGCGCTCTAACCAACTGAGCTATAGCCCCGCCGCGCTGTGCGGTGTGTGTCCCGCGCGCTGACTCCTGAAGATTAGCGCACGACATGCGAACTCCCAAAATCGGTTCTCGCAGGCCCGCCGCGCCAAGCTCCCGGACGTGCTACTCGTCCTCGGCGAGCGTGAGCTCCACGCCGCCGACGAACCCGGCGGACAGGTTGTAGATGAAGGCGCCCAGCGTGGCCAGCGCCGTCATCAGCACCACGTTCACCGCCGCGATCACGGCGCTGAACATCAGCACGTTCGGCAGCGACAGGAAGGCCTGCAGGTCGAAGCCGCTGGACCCCTCGGAGCCGGTGGCCTCCGCGATGGTCCCGCCGACCGTGGAGAAGACGCCCATCGCGTCCATCACCAGCCACAGCACGGCCGAGGCCACCACCGTGCAGATGCCCAGCGCGATGGAGAGCAGGAAGCCGACCTTCATCACCGACCACGGGTCGGCCTTGGCGACCCTCAGCCGCGCCTTGCGGGTGCGCGGCACCGGCTTCGCCCCGGTCCGCGGCCGGCGCACCGCGGTGGCGGGCACGGCGCCCGCGGCGTCCGCCTCGTAGGCCTGCGGCGGGTGGTACGGGCCCGCGGCGCCCTGCTGCCCCTGCCGCTCCCCGGGCAGCGGCGACGTCGGCAGCGGCGTCACCTCGTGACGCCCCTGCGCCTGGGCCTGGCCGGGCTGCTCGTAGGGCTGGGTGGGCTGGGTCACGGTTCCCCCCTGGGATCCATGGGTCTGGTGGTCACCCGTCGCCCGCTGCGACGGGGTCTGCTCGTGCGCGAAGGAGCCACGGCCGCCGCCGTCGGTCTCCCCACCGGTCGGTCCGGCGCCCGTGGCTCCGTTCACGCTCGTCTCACTCCTCGTGCCTACTCGGCCGAGGGCGCCTCACCCTCGTCCGCGCCGGTCGTCCCGGCCTCCGCCGTCGTCCCGGCCTCCGCGCTCGTCGCGTCGGACCCGGCGTCGACGGCGCCCTCGGCGGTCCCGGCGGTCTCGTCGACGTCGCCGTCGACCTCCTCCGCCTCGCGTCCCGCCTCGGCGTTCCGTGCGATGCCGACCACCGCGTCACGCTTGCCCAGGTTGATCAGCTGGACGCCCATGGTGTCACGGCCGGTTTCCCTGACCTCGCTCACCCGGGTGCGGATCACGCCGCCGGCCTGCGTGATGGCGAGAATCTCGTCGCTCTCCTCCACCACCAGCGCGCCGACGAGCGACCCACGGTCCTCGACGATCTTGGCAGCCTTGATGCCGAGACCGCCACGGCCCTGCACCCGGTACTCGTCGACGGCGGTGCGCTTGGCGTATCCGCCGTCCGTCGCGGTGAACACGAACGTACCCGGTCGCACGACATTCATCGAGAGCAGTTCGTCGCCCTCGCGGAAGCTCATGCCCTTCACGCCCGAGGTCGCGCGGCCCATCGGCCGCAGCGAGTCGTCCGTGGCCGTGAACCGCAGGGACTGCGCCTTCCTGCTGATGAGGAGCAGGTCGTCGTCGGGGGAGACCAGCTCGGCGCCGATCAGCTCGTCGTCGCTGCCGTCGTCGAGCTGGCGGAGGTTGATCGCGATGACGCCGCCGGAGCGCGGCGAGTCGTAGTCCTTCAGCGAGGTCTTCTTCACCAGGCCGCTCTTGGTGGCGAGCACCAGGTACGGGGCGACCTCGTAGTCGCGGATCGCGCGGATGCCGGCGATCTGCTCGTCCGGCTGGAAGGCCAGCAGGTTGGCCACGTGCTGGCCGCGGGCGTCCCGGCCGGCGTCCGGCAGTTCGTACCCCTTGACCCGGTAGACCCGGCCCTTGGTGGTGAAGAACAGCAGCCAGTGGTGGGTGGTGGACACGAAGAAGTGGTCGACGATGTCGTCTTCCTTGAGCTTCGTGCCGCGCACGCCCTTGCCGCCGCGCTTCTGGGCGCGGTAGTCGACGGTCTTGGTGCGCTTGATGTAGCCGCCGCGGGTGACCGTGACGACGATGTCCTCCTCGGCGATCAGGTCCTCGATGGACATGTCGCCGTCGTAGGGCACCAGCTTGCTCTTGCGGTCGTCGCCGAACTTCTCCACGAGGGCGGCGAGTTCCTCGCTGACGATGCCCCGCTGGCGGACCGGGGAGGCCAGGATCTCGTTGTACTCGTTGATCTTCGCCTGGAGCTCGTCGTGCTCCTGGATGATCTTCTGGCGCTCCAGCGCGGCGAGCCGGCGGAGCTGCATCTCCAGGATCGCGTTGGCCTGGATGTCGTCGATCTCCAGCAGGCTCATCAGGCCCTCGCGGGCCACCTCCACCGTGTCGCTGCGGCGGATCAGGGCGATGACCTCGTCGATCGCGTCCAGGGCCTTGAGCAGGCCGCGCAGGATGTGGGCGCGCTCCTCGGCCTTGCGCAGCCGGAAGCGGGTCCGCCGGACGATGACCTCGATCTGGTGCGTCACCCAGTGCCGGATGAACGCGTCCAGCGAGAGGGTGCGCGGCACGCCGTCGACCAGGGCCAGCATGTTGGCGCCGAAGTTGGTCTGCAGGTCGGTGTGCTTGTACAGGTTGTTGAGGACGACCTTGGCGACCGCGTCCCGCTTGAGCACGATGACCAGGCGCTGGCCGGTGCGCGAGGAGGTCTCGTCGCGGACGTCGGCGATGCCGCCGATCTTGCCGTCCTTGACCAGGTCGGCGATCCGCTGGGCCAGGTTGTCCGGGTTGACCTGGTAGGGCAGCTCGGTGACCACCAGGCACTGGCGGTTCTGGATCTCCTCGACCTCGACCACGGCGCGCATGGTGATCGAGCCGCGGCCGGTGCGGTAGGCCTCCTCGATGCCCTTGCGGCCCACCACCAGGGCGCCGGTCGGGAAGTCGGGGCCCTTGATCCGCTCGATCAGCGCGTCCAGGAGGTCCTCGTGGGAGGCGTCCGGGTTCTCCAGGTACCACTGGGCGCCGGCCGCGACCTCGCGGAGGTTGTGCGGCGGGATGTTGGTCGCCATGCCGACCGCGATGCCGGCCGAGCCGTTGATCAGCAGGTTCGGGAAGCGCGACGGCAGGACGGTCGGCTCCTGGGAGCGGCCGTCGTAGTTGTCCGTGAAGTCGACGGTCTCCTCGTCGATGTCGCGGACCATCTCCATCGACAGCGGCGCCATCTTGCACTCGGTGTACCGCATGGCCGCGGCCGGGTCGTTGCCCGGGGAGCCGAAGTTGCCGTTGGAGTCGACGAGCGGCATCCGCATCGACCACGGCTGGGCCAGGCGGACCAGGGCGTCGTAGATGGAGGAGTCACCGTGCGGGTGGTAGTTGCCCATCACGTCGCCGACGACGCGGGCGCACTTGTAGAAGCCCTTCTCGGGCCGGTAGCCGCCGTCGTACATGGCGTACAGGACGCGGCGGTGGACGGGCTTGAGACCGTCCCGGACGTCGGGCAGCGCACGCGAGACGATGACGGACATCGCGTAGTCGAGGTACGAGCGCTGCATCTCCGTCTCGAGCCCGACCGGCTCGATGCGCATCGCGACGTCGCCCCCGTCGGTGGGGTCGACGGCGACGGCCTCGGGGGCGTCGCCGGCGGGGTCGGGGGTGACGGGAGTGTTCTCGTCGGCCATTGCTGGTGAAGATCCTTCCTGGTGCGGTCAGCGACTGCTCAGCGGTGACCGACTCAGATGTCGAGGAAGCGGACGTCCTTGGCGTTGCGCTGGATGAAGGCGCGGCGCGCCTCGACGTCCTCGCCCATCAGGACGGAGAACAGGTCGTCGGCCTGGGCGGCGTCGTCGAGGGTGACCTGGCCGAGGACCCGGTGCTCCTGGTCCATGGTCGTGATCCGCAGCTCCTCGGCGTTCATCTCGCCGAGGCCCTTGAAGCGCTGCACCGAGTCGTCCTTGATCCGCTTGCCGTTGCTGCGGCCGAGCTCGATCAGGGCGTCGCGCTCACGGTCCGAGTACGCGTACTCGAAGTCGTCCCGGCCCCACTTGATCTTGTAGAGCGGCGGGCGGGAGAGGAAGACGTGCCCGGCCTCCACCAGCGGCCGCATGAAGCGGAACAGGAAGGTCAGCAGCAGGGTGTTGATGTGCTGGCCGTCGACGTCGGCGTCCGCCATGAGGATGATCTTGTGGTAGCGGAGCTTGGAGATGTCGAAGTCCTCGTGCACGCCGGTGCCGAAGGCGGAGATCAGCGCCTGGATCTCCTGGTTCTGCAGGATCTTGTCGATCCGCGCCTTCTCGACGTTGAGGATCTTGCCCCGGATCGGGAGGATCGCCTGGTACTGCGGGTTCCGGCCGGACTTGGCGGAGCCGCCGGCGGAGTCGCCCTCGACGATGAAGATCTCGCACTTGACCGGGTCGTTGGACTGGCAGTCGGCCAGCTTGCCCGGCAGCGAGGCGGACTCCAGCAGGCCCTTGCGGCGGGTCAGGTCGCGCGCCTTGCGGGCCGCGACGCGGGCCGTGGCGGCCTGGATGCCCTTGCGGATGATGTCCGCGGCCTCGTTGGGGTTGCGGTCCAGCCAGTCGGTGAGGTGCTCGTGGACCACGCGCTGCACGAAGGTCTTGACCTCGGTGTTGCCCAGCTTGGTCTTGGTCTGGCCCTCGAACTGCGGCTCGCCCAGCTTGACCGAGATGATCGCGGTCAGGCCCTCGCGGATGTCGTCGCCGGTGAGGTTGTCGTCCTTCTCGCGGAGCAGCTTCTTGTCGCGCGCGTACTTGTTGATCAGCGTGGTCAGCGCGGCGCGGAAGCCCTCCTCGTGGGTACCGCCCTCGTGGGTGTGGATGACGTTGGCGAAGGAGTAGACGCCCTCGCTGTACCCGCCGTTCCACTGCATCGCGACCTCGACGGAGAGCTGGCGCTCCTTGTCCTCCGCCTCGATGTCGATGACGGTCGGGTGGACCATCTCGCCCTTGCGGGAGTTGAGGTACTTCACGAAGTCGACGATGCCGCCGTCGTACTTGTACGTGACGGTCTTGACCTGCGGCTGGTCGTCCGCGCCGGCCTCGTCCGCGCCGGCGGTGGCCTTCGCGGTCTCCCGCTCGTCGGTCAGGCTGATGGAGATCCCCTTGTTGAGGAACGCCATCTCCTGGAACCGGCGGGAGAGGGTCTCGAAGGAGTACTCCGTGGTCTCGAAGATGTCCGGGTCGGCCCAGAAGGTGACCGAGGTGCCCGTCTCGTCGGTGGCCTCGCCCTTGGCCAGCGGGGCCGTCGGCACGCCCGCCTTGTAGTCCTGCGTCCAGACGAAGCCGTCGGTCCTCACCTCGACCGAGACCCGGGTGGACAGGGCGTTCACGACGGAGACGCCGACGCCGTGCAGACCGCCGGAGACGGCGTAGCCGCCGCCGCCGAACTTTCCGCCCGCGTGCAGGACGGTGAGCACGACCTCGACGGCCGGCTTCCCCTGGCCCGGGACGATGCCGACGGGGATGCCGCGGCCGTTGTCGACGACCCGGACGCCGCCGTCGGCGAGGATGGTGACGTCGATGGTGTCCGCGTGGCCGGCCAGCGCCTCGTCGACGGAGTTGTCCACGACCTCCTGCACCATGTGGTGCAGGCCACGCTCACCGGTCGAGCCGATGTACATGCCGGGCCGCTTGCGGACCGCGTCCAGCCCTTCGAGCACCGAGATCGCGCTCGCGTCGTACGAGGCCGGGCTGCCCTCGGCGGTGGTGGACGGAATGTTCTCGTTGGGGTTGCCGGAATCGGCCACGAAGCGCCCTTTCTGGCACAGCACAAGCCGTACTCGCGGCCGATGACCTGACCGGAGCGGCTGCGGCATGTTGCGGTTTTTAGGCCTGGATCAGCGTTGCTCGGTGTGTGTCCCACAAGTGGGGCGGTATTGCGCTCCATTCTACCGCTAGCGCCGACACTGATGGGCCGTTGCGGGCACCTCAGTTCGCATGTGCCGCCCTGAACCGGACCGCACCGACTCCCCATATGCGGGACGGGGCTCCAAGAGCCTCACAGCGGCACTCAGCGCTTCGCCTTGTCAACCCGTGGCTACCGGAGGGTCACCTTCTACGGCGCCCGGCTCGAACGCGTGCTCCCACCTTGTTTCCGGGGGCCGGGCATGCCATTCCTGCGGGGCCCGGCACCGCCGCCCGCCGCCGTCACCGCACCGACGGCGGCGGGCGGGACGCCGTTCCGTCCGCCGTTCCGCCCGCGGGCAGCCGTGCCGCCCAGGGCGAGGGGGTGCTCCCCGGACGGAGATCCTCGGGGAGGTGGGCGCGTGCCTCAAGCACCCGGGTGACGGCACCGGCGGAGGCGCGCACCGGCGGCGGGCGGGACGCGGACAGGACCCGCGGCCCGGGCGGGGGGAACTACCAGTCGTGACCGCCGCGCGCGCCCGGTGCCCGAAGCGGCCCGTAGCGCGGCCGCACCGACCCCGCCGGCCCCAGCACCTTGATGACCCGCACCGCCCCGTGCCCCAGATCCCCGTTGAGCCGCGCCACCAGCTGCGGAGCGAGCAGCCGCAGGTTCGCCGCCCACGCCGAGGAGTCGCACCGCACGACCAGCACCCGCTCGTCCTCGTCGTACCGCTCCGGCACGCAGTGGTTGGCCACGTCGTCGCCCACGATCTGCGGCCACCGCCCCACGACCCCGCCGACCGCCGCCGGCCGCTCCCAGCCCCGTTCGGCCACCAGCCGGTTGATCGCGGCGCCGAGCGCCATCGGGTCCCGCCCGTCGCCCCGGGAACCGGACCGCACGCCGCGCCGCCCTGCCCCCGCGCCCTTGCCCTGCCGCGCCGCCTCGCCCCGGGCGCGCGCCTGCTCCCGGGCGGCCCGCAGGGCGACCCGCGCCAGGTCCACGCCGGACGGCTGAGCCGCCTTCCCACCGGCCCCGGCCCCGGCCCCGGCCGCGGCCGCGGCTCCGGTCCCGGCCGCGGCTCCGGAGCCCCCGGTCCCCGCACCCGTCGTCATGCCCGCTCCACCGTCCCCTCGGTGACCCGGAACCGCGCCCCGGTCAGCGCCGACGGCACGTCCTCGTCCACCGCCGCCGTCACCATCACCTGCTCGGCCGGCGCGACCAGCTCCGCGAGCCTGTCCCTCCGTCGCGCGTCCAGCTCGGCGAAGACGTCGTCGAGGATGAGCACCGGCTCGTTGCCCTCGGCCCGCAGCAGTTCGTAGGAGGCCAGCCGCAGCGCCAGCGCGTACGACCAGGACTCCCCGTGCGAGGCGTACCCCTTGGCCGGCAGGCGCCCCAGCCGCAGCACCAGGTCGTCCCGGTGCGGTCCGGCCAGCGTCACACCGCGTTCGATCTCCTGCTTGCGCACCCCGGCCAGCGCCTCCAGCAGCTGCCCGTACAGCTCCTCACGGGTGTGCCCCTCACCGGGCGCGGACGCCTTGTACTCCAGGGCGACCGGGCCGCCGCCCGGGGCGAGCTGCTCGTACGCCTTGTCCGCCAGCGGCTGCAGCACGGCGATCAGATCCAGCCGCTGCGCCAGCAGCTCGGCACCCACCTGGGCCAGGTGCTGGTCCCAGATGTCCAGCGTCGACATGTCCATGTTGCGCCCGCCGTGGCGCCGGGCGAGGGCGGCGGACTTCAGCAGGGTGTTGCGCTGCTTGAGCACCCGCTCGTAGTCGGACCGCACGCCCGCTATTCGCGGGACCCGCGCGGTGACCAGCTCGTCGAGGAAGCGACGCCGTTCCCCGGGGTCGCCCTTGACCAGCGCGAGGTCTTCCGGCGCGAACAGCACGGTGCGCAGGATCCCCAGCACGTCCCGCGGCCTGACCTGCGACGACCGGTTGATCCTCGCCCGGTTGGCGCGGCCCGGGTTGAGCTCCAGCTCGATCAGCTGCTGCCGGTCGCCCTGCCGCACCTGGGCCCGCACGATCGCCCGCTCGGCGCCCATCCGCACCAGCGGGGCGTCGGAGGAGACCCGGTGGCTGCCCAGCGTCGACAGGTAGCCGACGGCCTCGACCAGGTTCGTCTTGCCCTGCCCGTTGGGCCCCACGAACGCCGTGACGCCCGGGCCGAGGGGGACCTCGGCCCGGGCGTACGAGCGGAAGTCGGCCAGCGAGAGATGCGTGACATGCATGGACGGGCGCCGACCTCCCCGGCGTGGACTGCTAGGCGGTGCCGGGGTCCCGCCCTGCTGCGGGCAGGACCCCGTCGTGCTGCGGGTTACTTCTGCGTGACCGCGTGGCCGCCGAACTGGTTGCGCAGCGCGGCGATCATCTTCATCTGGGGGGAGTCCTCCTGGCGGGAGGCGAACC
>NZ_LWCC02000005.1:2336641-2378656 GCF_001642695.1 Streptomyces chilikensis | reverse complement strand
GCGTGGCCGCCGAACTGGTTGCGCAGCGCGGCGATCATCTTCATCTGGGGGGAGTCCTCCTGGCGGGAGGCGAACCGGGCGAAGAGGGAGGCGGTGATGGCGGGCAGGGGGACGGCGTTGTCGATGGCGGCCTCGACCGTCCACCGGCCCTCGCCGGAGTCCTGCGCGAAGCCGCGCAGCTTCTCCAGGTGCTCGTCCTCGTCGAGGGCGTTGACGGCCAGGTCGAGGAGCCAGGAGCGGATGACCGTGCCCTCGCGCCAGGAGCGGAAGATCTCCCGGACGTCGGTGACCGAGTCCACGGCCTCCAGGAGCTCCCAGCCCTCGGCGTAGGCCTGCATCATGGCGTACTCGATGCCGTTGTGGACCATCTTGGCGAAGTGGCCGGCGCCGACCTTGCCGGCGTGCACGGCGCCGAAGTCGCCCTCCGGCTTCAGCGCGTCCAGGACCGGCTGCACCTTGGCCACGTCCTCCGCGTCGCCGCCGTACATCAGCGCGTAGCCGTTGGCCAGGCCGTGCACACCGCCGGAGACCCTTGGCCACGTCCTCCGCGTCGCCGCCGTACATCAGCGCGTAGCCGTTGGCCAGGCCGTGCACACCGCCGGAGACGCCGCAGTCCACGAAGCCGATGCCCTTCTCGGCCAGCTCCGCGGCGTGCTTCTCGTCGTCCGTCCAGCGGGAGTTCCCGCCGTCGACCACCACGTCACCGGGCTCGAGGAGCTCACCCAGCTCGTCGACGGTGGACTGGGTCGCGGCACCCGCGGGGACCATCACCCACACCACGCGCGGGGCCTGCAGGCTGTCCACAAGCTCGCGCAGGCTGTGGACGTCCGAGACGTCCGGGTTGCGGTCGTATCCCACTACGGTGTGGCCCGCGCGGCGGATCCGCTCGCGCATGTTGCCGCCCATCTTGCCGAGGCCGACGAGACCGAGCTCCATCAGTTGTTCCCTTTGGTTGCGAGGTGGGGTGTGGGCGCGTTCCGGCACCCACGTCCGAGCGTAGACCCGGCTCCGCACCGCCACCCGGTGGGCGGCCCCTTGACCCAGTGCTTCGACCGGTGCCGGGCAGTGCCGTGCACGGCGCCGCCCGTTCCGGCCGGCGTCCGGGGGCCCGGATCCGGCCGGAAAACGGCTCCGCGGTGCGCGGGGCAGCCCCCATGCACCGCGGAGAGACAGCAGGTCAGCCGCTGAGGCGGACCGGCATGATCAGGTACTTGTAGGCCTCGTCGGCCTCCGCGTCCACGGACGGCTTGCCGCTCAGCAGCGCCGGCTTGGTGGACGTGGTGAAGGACAGCTGGGCGACCGGAGAATCGATGGCGCTCAGGCCGTCCAGCAGGAAGGTCGGGTTGAAGGCGATCGAGATGTCGTCGCCGTCCAGGTTGGCGTCGACCTTTTCCACAGCCTGTGCGTCGTCGCTGGAGCCGGCCTCCAGGATCAGCACGCCCTGCTCGAAGGTGAGCCGCACCGGGGTGTTCCGCTCGGCGACCAGGGCCACGCGCTTGACGGCCTCGACGAACGGGGCCGTCTCGATGGTGGCCACGCTGTTGAACTCGGTCGGGAAGAGCGTGCGGTACTTCGGCAGGTCGCCCTCCAGCAGCCGCGTGGTGGTGCGGCGGCCGGCGCCCTCGAAGCCGATCAGGCCCTCGCCCTTGCCGGAGCCGGAGAGCGCCAGGATGACGTTGTCACCGCTGGTCAGCGCCTTCGCGGTGTCCAGCAGCGTCTTGGCGGGGACCAGGGCGACCGCGGAGGCGTCCGGGTTCTCCGGCTTCCACAGGAACTCGCGGACCGCGAAGCGGTAGCGGTCGGTGGAGGCCAGGGTGACCGTGTCGCCCTCGATCTCGATGCGCACACCGGTCAGCACCGGCAGGGTGTCGTCGCGGCCCGCGGCGATGGCGACCTGGGCGGCCGCCGCGGCGAAGACCTCGCCGGGCACCGTGCCGGTGGCGTTCGGCATCTGCGGGAGCGCCGGGTACTCCTCCACCGGCAGGGTGTGGAGCGTGAACCGGGACGAGCCGCAGACCACCGTCGCCCGCACGCCGTCGGTGGAGATCTCCACCGGGCGGTTGGGGAGGGCGCGGCAGATGTCGGCGAGGAGGCGGCCGGAGACGAGGACCGTGCCCTCCTCCTCGACCTCGGTCTCCACCGAGACGCGGGCCGAGACCTCGTAGTCGAAGCTGGAGAGGCTCAGCTGCCCGTCCTCGGCCTTCAGCAGCAGGCCCGCGAGGACCGGAGCCGGCGGACGGGCGGGCAGGCTCCGCGCAGCCCAGGCCACCGCCTCCGCGAGTACGTCGCGTTCCACCCGGATCTTCACCGTTGCCGCCTCCTGCTGTTGCCGGCGTCCCTCGCCCTGCTGGCCTTCGTCGGTGGTGTAGCCGGCTCCCCGGGAGGGGAGAACCACCGGTGACCAGTCTGACGCATCCCGCTGACAGCTGGTGCCGCTCGGGTCAAGTCGAGCAGGAGCCCGCTCGGGCCGCTCCCGCCGAGTTGTGCACAGGACCCGCTTCGAAACGAATTCCCGGCTCTCTCAAGTTGGGAGTAGTAGTAGGGGCTGTGGATACCGTGGATAACCCTGTTTCCCCAGGTCAGACCTGATTTTTTATCCACTGGTCCTGTGGGTGGAACCGGTGGACAACCGGGGGTCTCTGTGGACGGGGGAAAGTTCTGCACAGCCCATGCACAGGGAGGGGTCACTTCTCCCCAGCTGCGTCCCCAGCTTTTCCCCGGTTTCCCACACCCCTCTCCAGCAGCCTGGTGTGACGCCTTTCACTCGGAGCAGTGATCCGGGGCTCGTCGTTGTCGAACAGTGGACAGCGGTGTGGAAAACATGCCGTTCGCTGGGGACAAGGCTGCTCATCCTGTGGGTTGCTGGTGGACAACCTTCTGAGGCCGCTGCGGGCGGTTTGGCTGTCCACAGCCTGTGGACAGTGTTCGTCCACGAATCCACAGGGCTGTGACCAGTCCTGATGGGCGATCCCCGGCCCTGCCTGTGGACACATTCTGGACAACGTGGGTCTCCCCAGGCTGTGGATCCGAGAAAGTGGCCCCATCTGTGGAGGGAGACCGTAACTCCGGGCCTGATCGAACGACCTGGTCGGGTGTTCTCCCGCGGAAGCGGCCACGCCCGGGGCCGGCGGACCGCCGCAGGCGACGAAAAGCGCCCCGGAGAGGGACTCCGGGGCGCTCAGGGGCGCGGTGGCCGTGGACCGGGAACACCGTGCCGGGCGGTGGGCGCGCGTCAGGACGGCCCGCTCAGCCGTTCTTGATGCGGTTGGTCAGCTCGGTGACCTGGTTGTAGATGGAGCGCCGCTCGGCCATCAGCGCGCGGATCTTCCGGTCGGCGTGCATCACCGTGGTGTGGTCGCGGCCGCCGAACTGGGCGCCGATCTTCGGCAGCGACAGGTCGGTGAGCTCGCGGCACAGGTACATGGCGATCTGCCGTGCCGTCACCAGCGCCCGCCCCCGGGAGGTCCCGCACAGGTCCTCGACGGTCAGGCCGAAGTAGTCGGCGGTGGCGGCCATGATGGCCGTCGCGGTGATCTCGGGAGCCGAGTCCTCGCCGCCGGGGATCAGGTCCTTCAGGACGATCTCGGTCAGGCCCAGGTCCACCGGCTGACGATTGAGGGAGGCGAAGGCCGTCACCCGGATCAGCGCGCCCTCGAGCTCACGGATGTTCCGCGAGATCCGCGAGGCGATGAACTCCAGCACCTCCGGCGGGGCGTTGAGCTGCTCCTGCACCGCCTTCTTGCGGAGGATCGCGATCCGGGTCTCCAGCTCGGGCGGCTGGACGTCGGTGATCAGACCCCACTCGAAGCGGTTCCGCAGGCGGTCCTCGAGCGTCACCAGCTGCTTGGGCGGCCGGTCGCTGGAGAGGACGATCTGCTTGTTGGCGTTGTGCAGGGTGTTGAAGGTGTGGAAGAACTCCTCCTGCGTCGACTCCTTGTCCGCGAGGAACTGGATGTCGTCGACGAGCAGGATGTCCATCTCCCGGTAGCGCTTGCGGAAGCTGTCGCCCTTGCCGTCGCGGATGGAGTTGATGAACTCGTTGGTGAACTCCTCCGAGCTCACGTACCGCACCCGGGTGCCGGGGTAGAGGCTGCGCGCGTAATGCCCGATGGCGTGGAGCAGGTGGGTCTTGCCCAGACCCGACTCCCCGTAGATGAAGAGCGGGTTGTACGCCTTGGCGGGCGCCTCGGCGACCGCCACCGCGGCGGCGTGCGCGAAGCGGTTCGAGGCGCCGATGACGAACGTCTCGAACAGGTACTTGGGATTGAGCCTGGCCGCGGGCTCGCCGACCCCCGGCGTCCCCGACCCGCCGGAGCCCGCCAGCGAGGCGGACGACGGCGAGGAGGCAGGGGAGGGCTTGGGCGGGTAACCGTCGTAGCCGCGGTCGAAGTCGGGCCGCTCGTACCCGCCGTCCACACGCTGGGGACGTTCGTACTCCGCCCGGTTCTGCCGCTCCGGCTGCCGGGAGTCCCGGGCCTCGCGGTTGTCCCGGTCGTAGTCGGTGGGGCGCTCGTAGTCGGACCGGTCGTACTCGGGCCGCTCGTAGTCCGGCCGCTCGTAGTCCTTGCGGTCGGGGCGGTCGTACTCGGAGCGGTCGGCGGTGGCGCGGTCGGCGGCGGTGCGGTCGTACTCGCCCCGGTCGTAGTCGCGGCGCTCGCCGCCCCGCCGGTCGTACTCGGAGCGGGGGAGGTCCTGGCGGTCGTACTCGCCCGCCCGGCCGTACGGGGCGCGGGGCCGGCCGTAGCCCTGACCGCCGTATTCCTGCGTGCCGTAGTCCTGGCCGCCGCCGTACTCCTGGGCGGAGGAAGGGGACGCGTACGGGTCGCGGTCCGGGAAGCCCAGCGGCTGCTGCTGCCAGCCGAAGTCGTGCTGCCCCGCGCGCGGCCAGGCCCCGGGCTCCTGGCGCTGCTCCGGATAGGCCGGGCGGGCGGTGGGCAGCTGCTCCTGCCGGGAGTCCGTCCCGGACTCCCGCAGCGGCGTGGCCGTCGGGACCTCGCGTTCCTCCTGGACGCCGGCCGCGGAAGGCCCTGGAGGGGCCGGCGGCTCGCCCATGGAGGTGTCGACGGTGATCGCGATCCGGATCGGGCGCCCGCACTCGCGGCTCAGCGTGTCGCTGACCACCGGGGCGAGCCGGCCCTCCAGCACGGTCTTGGCGAACTCGTTGGGAACGGCGAGCAGAGCGGTGTCGGCGACCAGAGCCAGCGGCTGGCAGCTGCGCAGCCACCGCTCGTCCTTCGGCTCGACCCCCTGCCCGCGGCCCTCGCCCAGGAGCCCGTCGAGCACCCGGGGCCACACTGCGGCAAGATCGGCGGGTACGTCAGCCACAGTGCACGCTCTCTCACAGGTCCCGCGTCTGCGTGGTGCGCGGGACGATCGGTCGGCCGTCCGGCGGACGGCAGGTAACGAATCAGTCGGGGCCGGGGGGAACCGAACGAATCGGGAGTCCGCCCACGGTAGTCAGGGCAACGGCTGTGCATCAAGTCGTTGTCCCCAGCCTGTGGACAGTGTGCCGTCGTCCCACGTCGGCCCGGAAATCGAGGCACGCGCGAGGCGTTTCCCCGGACCCCCCGGAATCCCGCTCCCACCCCTTGTGAGCAGCGGGGTGGCCCATGGGCACGGGGTAGGCTGCCGAGGTCGCACGACCGTCGGGTTTGACCGGATGGCGCAGCCGCGCGTACCGTGACCAGGTCGAGTTGTCGATGGCTGCTGCCGCCTGCCTCCGATGGGCAAAGATCACGCACCAGTGATCGAGAAGCGGTGCACTCGGGCGTAAGCGAGCTACTCGTGGGCGCACGGTGACAGCCAGACGACACCCGCCACCCACCGATTCATTTCTGGAGCCCCCGAGTGAGCAAGCGCACCTTCCAGCCGAACAACCGTCGTCGCGCGAAGACCCACGGCTTCCGGCTGCGTATGCGGACCCGCGCCGGTCGCGCGATCCTGGCGACCCGCCGCAGCAAGGGTCGCGCCCGTCTGTCCGCCTGATTCCGGTCAGGTCATGACGTCGTGCTGCCCACCGACAACCGGCTGAGGCGGCGCGAGGACTTCGCGACCGCTGTACGACGGGGGCGCCGGTCAGGCCGGCAGTTCCTGGTCGTTCATCTTCGTAGCGGTGCCACGGACCCGCACGCGCAGGGGGAGAGCGCTCCCCCCACGCGTGCGGGTTTCGTCGTGAGCAAAGCCGTGGGCGGAGCAGTGGTGCGCAACAAGGTGAAGCGCAGACTTCGCCACCTGATGCGCGAGCGGGTCGCTCAGCTGCCCCCCGGTAGCCTGGTAGTGGTACGAGCGTTGCCCCCTGCGGGTGACGCGGCCAACGAAGAACTGGCCCGAGACCTGGATGCCGCTCTCCAGCGGCTGCTGGGAGGGGGCGTGCGATGAAGTACCCGCTGCTGGCTCTGATCAAGCTGTACCAGTGGACGATCAGTCCGCTGCTCGGGCCGGTCTGCAAGTACTACCCGTCGTGCTCCCACTACGGCTACCAGGCCATCGACCGGCACGGTGCGGTCAAGGGATCGGCGCTCACCGCGTGGCGCATCCTGCGCTGCAACCCGTGGTCGCTCGGCGGCGTGGACCATGTGCCCCCGCGGAAACGCCCGCGGTGGCACGAGATGCTGCGTGCCTCCTGGCGCGCACGCAAGGGCGGGCCCTCCGCCGATTCCGCCACCGGGGACCGAGGGGAGACGGGCAGCCGGCCCGGACCCTCCTCGAGCCCGGCCGCAGAGACCCCGTCCCATGCCCAAGGAGCATGATTAGTGGACACGATTGCCAGCTTCTTCAGCTTCATCACCACACCCGTCTCCTGGATCATCGTCCAGTTCCACTCCCTGTACGGCGCCGTCTTCGGTGAGTCCAGCGGATGGGCCTGGGGCCTGTCGATCGTGTCCCTGGTGATCCTGATCCGCATCTGCCTGATCCCGCTCTTCGTGAAGCAGATCAAGGCGACCCGGGCCATGCAGACGCTGCAGCCCGAGATGAAGAAGATCCAGGAGCGCTACAAGAACGACAAGCAGCGCCAGTCCGAAGAGATGATGAAGCTGTACAAGGAGTCGGGTACCAACCCGCTCTCCTCGTGCCTTCCCATCCTGGCGCAGTCGCCCTTCTTCTTCGCGCTGTACCACGTCCTGAACACCATCGCCCAGGGCAAGACCATCGGCGCGATGAACTCGGACCTGGTCGCGAGTGCGCAGAAGGCGCACATCTTCGGCGCTCCGCTGGCCAGCAAGTTCACCGACAGCGCCAGCGTCATCGAGCAGCTCGATGCCAGCGTCATGGACGTCCGCGTCGTAACGGTCATCATGATCGTCCTGATGTCGCTGTCGCAGTTCTTCACCCAGCGCCAGCTGATGACGAAGAACGTCGACACCACGGTGAAGACGCCATTCATGCAGCAGCAGAAGATGCTGATGTACGTCTTCCCGATCATCTTCGCCGTCTTCGGCATCAACTTCCCGGTCGGTGTCCTCGTCTACTGGCTGACCACCAACGTGTGGACCATGGGCCAGCAGATGTACGTCATCCACAACAACCCGACCCCGGGTTCCACGGCCCAGGCCGCCTACCTCGAGCGTCTCTCCAAGAAGGTCGAGCGCAAGGGCTCCGTCTCCGGCCGTGGCCGTCGCGCGATCGTCAAGGCCATCGTCGCCAAGGGCCGCGACCGCAACCCGGCCGAGCGGAAGTTCATCAACGGTCTGAACAAGATGGGCCTCGCCGCCCAGCCCGACGGCACCGTGGTGAAGAGCGAGAAGCTCGCCGCCGACCAGTCGCAGGACGGCGACACCACGCACACCGGTGCCGCCAAGCGTCAGCAGCCGAAGCGCCAGACCAAGGCCCAGCGCCAGGCCGCCGTCAAGGCGGAAGCGGAAGCCGCGGCGGAGAACGGCGAGCCCCAGGCCGGCAAGCCCGCCGCCGACAAGTCCCAGGGCGGTGCCACCAGGGCCGGAGGCCCCGGCAACGGCGCCCGCAGCCGGGCCCAGTCGGGCCGCAAGGGTCCGCAGCAGCGCTCCAAGTCCTCGTCCAAGAAGTAAGAAGGAGCCCATCCCGTGACGGAAGGCACCATCCCCTCCGCCGCCGACGGTGCGGACGCCCTGACCCGCCTGGAGCAGGAGGGTGAGATCGCGGCCGATTACCTGGAAGGTCTGCTGGACATCGCCGACCTCGACGGCGACATCGACATGGATGTCGAGGCGGACCGGGCGTCCGTGTCGATCATCAGCGACACGGCCGGCCACGACCTGCAGAAGCTGGTCGGCCGTGACGGTGAGGTGCTCGAGGCCCTTCAGGAGCTCACACGCCTGGCCGTGCACCGGGAGACCGGTGACCGCAGCCGTCTGATGCTGGATGTCGCCGGCTTCCGGGCCCGCAAGCGTGCCGAGCTCTCCGAGATCGGCGCCAAGGCCGCGGCCGAGGCGCGGAACACCGGGGAGCCTGTGCGGCTGCGGCCGATGTCCCCGTTCGAGCGCAAGGTCGTGCACGACGCGGTCAAGGCCGCGGGTCTGCGCAGCGAGTCCGAGGGCGAGGAACCGCAGCGCTTCGTCGTCGTACTGCCTGCCTGACGGCACGCGTACGTTCCACCGGCCCCGTCTGTTGAGCAGACGGGGCCGTACTTTGTCAGCCTGGTAGTTCTGGTGGTCAGCGCCCAGTGCGCTTTTTTGCGGTACGGAAGGACGGTCCCCGTGACGGAGGCAGCAGAGCTTCCCCCTGCGCCCGAGCAGGCGCGCGAAGTGTTCGGCGATCGCTTCGACGATGCGGTGCGGTACGCCGAGCTGCTGGCGGACGCCGGTGTGCAGCGCGGCCTCATCGGCCCGCGTGAGGTGCCCCGGCTCTGGGAGCGGCACCTGCTGAACTGTGCGGTGCTCTCCGAGGTCGTGCCGGAGGGTGTGACCGTGTGTGACGTCGGATCCGGCGCCGGTCTTCCCGGCATCCCGCTGGCCCTGGTCCGTGGCGACCTGAAGATCACGTTGCTGGAGCCGCTGCTGCGGCGCACCACCTTCCTCACCGAGGTGGTGGAGCTGCTCGGACTGGACCATGTGACGGTGGTCCGCGGGCGCGCCGAGGAAGTTCTCGGAAAGCTGCAGCCGGTCCATGTGGTCACCGCACGCGCGGTGGCGCCGCTGGACCGCCTGGCCACCTGGGGCATCCCCCTGCTGCGCCCTTACGGCGAGATGCTGGCCCTCAAGGGCGACACCGCGGAGGAGGAGCTGACCGCGGCCGCTTCGGCGCTGAACAAGCTGGGAGCCGTGGAGACGGACGTCCTCCAGGTCGGTGAGGGCGTGGTGGACCCGCTGTCGACGGTCGTCCAGGTCAAGGTCGGAGAGAGCCCCGGCGGTGTGCGGTTCGCCGCCAAGCGGGCCAAGGCGGCGCGTCCGGCGCGTCCCTCACGCCGCCGCCGCTGACGCTCGTCGCAGCTCTCGATCTCACGATGCCCGTGCCCCGTGTTCCCTGAAGGGTGGATCTCCTCCGCCCCCGGACGCGGGGCACGGGTACTCCACCACGGGCCACCCCCTGCCCCACGTTCCCTTCCCCCGGAGTGTCGAGGACCCCTCGCGCCTCGACCTCGGCATCGTTGTTTCACGTGAAACGTCGCTCACTGCTGCAAGGCGTCATCGGCCGCAGCCACGCCGCCGCCGAACCGCGCGACCCCAAGCCCGCTCCCCTCCGAAAGCCGTCGAGCGGTTCGCTCGCCAAGGGTGACAAGTTGTCCACAGAGGCGGATTTCTCCACAGAACGACCGACCTCACTGGTTCGCACCCCTGAAGGCATGGGACGCTCTGTACAGAGAGAGCCTGAAGTCGAGGAGAGTGAATCCTTGCGGTCCGACGCCAACATCGCGGGACCGATGACCGATCCGGTCCCCGGTCCCCGCACCGAGTCGCAGGGGGACGATGTTTCACGTGAAACACCGCCCCCCATGGACGACAACCCCATGGGTCATGCCAGCCGGCAGGCGGTGGACGCCATCGGGCGTGCCGCCGGGGAAGGTCTGCCCCGCCCGGAGCAGACCCGGATCATCGTGGTCGCCAACCAGAAGGGCGGCGTCGGAAAGACCACTACGACGGTCAACGTCGCCGCGTCGTTGGCCCTGCACGGCAACCGGGTCCTGGTCGTCGACCTCGACCCACAGGGCAACGCCTCGACGGCGCTGGGGATCGACCACCATGCCGAGGTTCCGTCGATCTACGACGTCCTGGTGGACAGCCGTCCACTCTCCGAGGTGGTGCAGCCCGTACCGGACGTGGAAGGCCTCTTCTGTGCGCCTGCCACGATCGACCTGGCGGGTGCCGAGATCGAGCTGGTCTCCCTGGTGGCCCGCGAAAGCCGGCTGCAGCGTGCTCTCCAGGCCTACGAGCAGCCGCTGGACTACGTCCTCATCGACTGTCCGCCGTCCCTGGGGCTGCTGACCGTCAACGCGATGGTCGCGGGCGCCGAGGTGCTCATCCCGATCCAGTGCGAGTACTACGCGCTGGAGGGGCTGGGGCAGCTGCTGAGGAACGTCGAGCTGATCCGGGGCCACCTGAACCCGAACCTCCATGTGTCGACCATCCTGCTGACCATGTACGACGGCCGCACCCGGCTGGCTTCCCAGGTCGCCGAAGAGGTGCGGAGCCACTTCGGCGACGAGGTGCTGCGGACCAGCATTCCGCGGTCCGTGCGCATCTCGGAGGCCCCGAGTTACGGACAGACGGTACTGACCTACGATCCAGGTTCGAGTGGTGCCCTCTCGTACCTGGAGGCGGCTCGGGAGATCGCTCTCCGAGGCGTGGGCATCGGCTACGACGGCTCGCAGGCCCACACGGGCGCTGTGATGGGTCAGCTGCCTGGCGGGCAACCGCCGGGCGGTCACGTCGCGGACGGTCAGATGATGAGCGGACAGAGCATGGTGGAGGGGATCCAGTGAGTGAACGACGCAGAGGGCTGGGCCGCGGGCTTGGCGCACTGATCCCCGCGGCGCCGACGGGAGACAGGCCGGTCGGCGGTCCGGCGACTGGGGGGCCGGCTCCTGCGGGCACGGCCACGCAGACGGTCCCGGGCGTTCCCCATGCCGCGGGCGAACGTGGCGTGCCGGCGGCCAAGCTGGCGTCCCTTCCGGCGGCGACCCGTGACGTGGAGGACACCGTCCCGGCCGGGGGCAGTGATCTTCCGGCATCTCCGATGGGCGCGCACTTCGCCGAACTGCCCCTGGACTCCATCACCCCCAACCCGCGTCAACCGCGGGAGGTGTTCGACGAGGACGCGCTGGCGGAGCTGGTCACCTCCATCAAGGAGGTCGGCCTGCTGCAGCCGGTGGTGGTCCGGCAGACCGGTGCGGGGCGTTACGAGCTCATCATGGGCGAGCGTCGTTGGCGTGCCAGCCGTGAGGCGGGCCTGGAGGCGATCCCCGCGATCGTCCGCGCCACCGATGACGAGAAGCTCCTCCTGGACGCCCTGCTGGAGAACCTTCACCGGGCTCAGCTGAACCCGCTGGAGGAGGCCGCCGCCTACGACCAGCTGCTGCAGGATTTCAAGTGCACGCATGACCAGCTGGCGGACCGGATCGGCCGTTCCCGGCCGCAGGTCTCCAACACCCTGCGCCTGCTCAAGCTGTCCCCCGCCGTCCAGCGGCGCGTGGCAGCCGGAGTGCTCTCGGCCGGGCACGCGCGTGCCCTGCTGTCGATCGAGGACGCCGAAGAGCAGGACCGCCTGGCGAAGCGGATCGTGGCCGAAGGGCTTTCGGTCCGTGCGGTCGAGGAGATCGTCACCCTGATGGGGACCGGTCCGGAGAAGCCCGCCCGGGCCAAGGGACCGCGCGCCGGGGCCAAGGTCTCCCCTGCGCTCTCCGAGCTGGCCACCCGCCTCTCCGACCGCTTCGAGACACGGGTCAAGGTCGATCTGGGCAAGACGAAGGGCAAGATCACGGTCGAGTTCGCCTCGGTGGAGGACCTCGAGCGGATTCTGACGACCCTGGCGCCCGGTGAGGCTCCGGTGCTGAAGGACCTGACGGCGGCCGACGCGGAAGAGGGCCCCCAGGCCGCCCAGTAGACCGCGCAGGAAAAGCAGGCAGCAGTCATCCGCAGGCGCGGGTCGTGTCAGGCCAGTTCCGGACACGACCCGCGCTTCGCTTTGTGACGAGGGCGTCGGGGCCTCATGGTGGAAGGTGCGACGACAGGAAGCGAGGAAGGGCGTTCATGGGGCGTCGGCTTGTTCCGCTCACTCTGGACAATCTCCAGGACCTTCCCCAGCGATGCCGGGGGTGCGTCTTCTGGGAGCTCGATCCCTTCAGCGGGGAGACGGCCCTCAAGGAAGGCACGGCCGAGGTCGAGAAGGAGTCCTGGATCTCCGCCGTGCTGCTCGACTGGGGATCGTGCGGCCGCCTGGTCTACGTCGACGACGTCCCCGCCGGATTCGTGCTCTACGCGCCGCCGGCCTATGTGCCCCGTGCGACGGCGTTCCCCACCAGTCCCGTCTCCCCGGACGCGGTCCAACTGATCACCGGGTTCATCCTCCCCGAGTACCAGGGGCAGGGGTTGGGCCGGGTACTGGTGCAGACGGTCGCCAAGGACCTGCTGCGGCGAGGGTTCAAGGCGGTCGAGGCCTTCGGCGACGCTCGCTGGGAGGAGCCCGCCTGCCTGCTCCCGGCGGACCACCTCCTGGCGGTGGGCTTCAAGACGGTTCGCTCCCATCCGGCCTATCCCCGGCTTCGGCTGGAACTGCGGTCGACGCTCTCCTGGAAGGAGGACGTCGAGATGGCCCTGGACCGTCTCCTGGGCGCCGTGCAGAAGGAACCGGCACTCCGTCCCCTCTGAGGTTCGGGAAGCCGGGAGAACGCCGAGAGGGCCGACCCCGTGGGGTCGGCCCTCTCTTGTCGCCGTCTGCCGGTGTTTCACGTGAAACACCGTTTCACGTGAAACACCGGCTCCTCAGGCGGGGCAGATCACTCGGAGATGAAGTCTTCGAGGTCCCGCACGATCATCGCCTTCGGCTTGGCGCCCACGATGGTCTTGGCGACCTCGCCGCCCTGGTAGACGTTCAGGGTCGGGATCGACATCACGCCGTACTTGGCGGCAGTCGCCGGGTTCTCGTCGATGTTGAGCTTCACAACCTCGATCTTGTCGGCGTGCTCGGCGGCGATCGCCTCCAGCGAGGGAGCGATCTGACGGCACGGACCGCACCAAGCGGCCCAGAAGTCCACGAGGACGGGCTTGTCGCTCTTGAGGACCTCTTCCTCAAAGGTCTCGTCGGTGACGTTCTTCAGGCTGCCGGCCACAGAGGGCTCCTAACTACGGATCGGGGGGAGTGGAATCAGGCGGAGGTCTTCTCCGGCTCCGCCTGCTGCTCGGAGTCGGAAAGAGAGGCCAGGTAGCGCTCGGCGTCCAGGGCGGCGGAGCAGCCGGTGCCGGCGGCGGTGATCGCCTGGCGGTAGGTGTGGTCCACCACGTCACCGGCGGCGAAGACACCGGTGACGTTGGTGCGGGTGGAGGGGGCTTCCACCTTGAGGTAGCCCTCACCGTCGAGCTCCAACTGGCCCTTGAAGAGCTCGGTGCGCGGGTCGTGGCCGATCGCGATGAACAGGCCGCTGACCGCCAGGTCCGAGAGCTCTCCGGTCTTCACGTTGCGCAGCTTCAGACCCGAAAGCTTGCTCTCACCCTGGACTTCGGCGACCTCGCTGTCCCAGATGAAGCGGATCTTCGGGTCGGCGAAGGCGCGCTCCTGCATGGCCTTGGAGGCGCGCAGAGTGTCCCGGCGGTGGACGATGGTGACCGACTTGGCGAACCGCGAGAGGAAGGTGGCCTCCTCCATCGCGGTGTCGCCGCCGCCGATCACGGCGATGTCGTGCTCCCGGAAGAAGAAGCCGTCGCAGGTGGCGCACCAGGAGACGCCGCGGCCGGACAGCGCGTCCTCGTTGGGCAGCCCCAGCTTGCGGTGCTGGGAGCCGGTGGCGACGATGACGGCCTTGGCGCGGTGCACGGTGCCGGCGGTGTCCGTGACGGTCTTGATCTCACCGGTGAGATCGACCGAGACGATGTCGTCCGGGATCAGCTCGGCACCGAAGCGCTCGGCCTGGGCCCGCATGTTGTCCATGAGCTCAGGGCCCATGATGCCGGTCTGGAAGCCGGGGAAGTTCTCCACCTCGGTGGTGTTCATCAGCGCGCCACCGGCGGTGACGGCGCCCTCGAACACCAGCGGCTTCAGCGACGCGCGCGCGGTGTAGAGCGCCGCCGTGTAGCCGGCGGGCCCTGAGCCGATGATGATCACGTTACGGACGTCGCTCACGGCGGGATTCCTCGTCTCTGGAATGCGTCTACTGGCGGGCAGGTCTGATGCGGTGAGCCTGGTTCGGCGCTCTCACATCACCCCAACGGATCCTAGAGGCCGGGCATTCCCCACTGTGCGCGGGCACGCGAGTGTCTCCGTGCCCGGGCGAATCGACGGACGGGCCTCCCCTACCGCATACCCCTCCCGGCGGCGATCCCGTCGTGTCAGTTCGAGGGGCGGGCGTACGAGCGCTGTACGAGTACCTCTCCCCTGTCCTTGTCGTCCGGGGAGGAGTCGGTGATGCAGGAGGCGTCCACCACATAGGCGGTGACTCGGGAGTCGGTCTTCGGATCGGGAAGCACCACCAGGTAGGCGGTCTTCCCCTCGAAGGTTCCCTTCCGGGCGGCGAGAGCTTCCTCACCGCTGTTGATGCCCTCCCGGACACAGGACGGGACGTCGACGGCAGGCCGGACCAGTGTCCTGGGCTGCGGAGAGGACGCCTGTCCCGCCTCACCGGACTCGGCGAGCAGCCCGCTCACCTGCTGCTCGAGAGGGCGTCCGGAAAAGGTCGCGGCCGCGGGGGAGACCGGGTCCTCCTGGAACGGCTGCGCCACCAGCACACCGACCGCGGCAGCCGCGGCGGCGAGGACCGCGCCGAGCTTCAGCGAGCGACGGCGTCGGGAGAGCGGCCTGCCGGTACTCCGGCCGGGACCCGAACCGGTGGGAACTGTGGAAGGGCGTGGTCCGGCGGACCCGCCGGACCGGTTGGCGGGGCGTTCTGTTTCACGTGAAACATGCGACGCATGCGGTGCTTGGACGGTGCTTCCCGCGCTCTTGCCGACGGGGGCCTCCGAGCCCGCGGTATCCGTTCCCTCCTCGGCGGCTGCGCTCAGCAAAGCCTCGGCGGCAAGTGCGGCGTCGATCCGGCCGGCGACATCGGCGGGCATCCGCGCCGGCCCCGGCAGGGTGCCCAGCGCGCCACGGATCTCCTCCAGCGTCGCCTGGACGTCGGCGCAGAGGGCGCACGCGTCGAGGTGTCCGCTCACCGATGACGTGCGGTCGGGTGCGAGCACGCCCTCCACCAGGTCGGAGATCTCCGTGACGTCCGGGTGTCCGGCCGTGTCCTTCGTGGGGGTCACGCTCGTTCACCTCCGCCCTTCGCGGTCGCAGGATCAATGGGTCCAGGGGTGGTCCTGTTCGGTGCCCCAGGTGGGACGGATGCGCGGGGCGGACGGTTCCGCCCTTCGCCAGGAGGATTCCGCCCTTCGTCAGGATGCTTCCGCCCTTCGTCAGGCGGGCCCGGAGGATGGGTTTCCCGCTCCTCGGCCGGCGGCCTCAGATGGGTCAGGAGGGGAAGAAGCCTGGCCCTGCCCCGCGCACAGCGGCTCTTCACCGTGCCGACCGGAACGTCGAGGACCCCGGCTGCCTCCGCGACCGGAAAACCCTGCATGTCCACCAGGACGAGGGCGGCGCGCTGGTCCGGCGGCAGGGTGGCGAGGGCGTTGATGAGTTCTCGGTGGAGGTCGTTGCGTTCAGCCGGGGCGGAGGCCGCCTCGTGCGGTTCCAGCAGTTGGTCCAGGCGCTCCGCGTCGTCCACGGGAGAGGTCCTACGGGTGGCGGCCTTGCGGGCGCGGTCCAGGCAGGCGTTCACCGTGATGCGGTGGAGCCAGGTCGTCACGGCCGCGTGGCCGCGGAAGGTGTGAGCACGGCGATAGGCGGATACCAGGGCGTCCTGGACGGCGTCCGCCGCCTCCTCCCGGTCGCCGAGGGTACGGAGGGCCACCGCCCAGAGACGGTCGCGGTGGCGGCGGACCAGTTCGCCGAACGCCTCGGGGTCGCCCCGCAGGTGGAGGGCGATCAGTTCCTGGTCGTTCGTTCCCTCGTACCTGGCGGCGTCTGCCATCCGGCCCTCCCCCTGGAGTCCACTTCCCCGAGTGGGCCGCGGCCCGTGCGGTGCGTGAGGGCGGCGACCCGTGGTCGGTGCGTCAGCTGGTCACCTTGACGTCCACCACCCGGCCACGGAAGGTGCCGGAGCTCTCCGGCGGAATCTTGGTCAGCCAGACGAGGAGGTAGCGGGACTCCAGTTCCTTGTCCGGGGTGAGGGTCACCGACGTACCGGAGCCGGAGGCCACCTTGGTGTAGTCCTCGAAGGAGGCGGGCTGCGAACCGGCGCTGCCCGAGGCGGCACGGAGCTCGGCCGAGGTCTCCCCCTTGAAGGTGACGGTGACCTTGCCGACCTGCTGGACCTTCCCCAGGTCGAGGATGACGCCGACACCCGACTTCAGATTTCCGAACTCCGCGTATCCGTAGTAGCGGTCCGTCTGCCAGTAGGTGTCGGACTTGCCGTCGAAGACATTGCTTATGTCCGACGGCTTCTCCTTGCTGTCACCGAAGGGATCGAAGTCGGTGGCGCCCTCGACGGCTATCGGCTCGGCCTGCTTGGGCTTGTCGTCCTTCGGCTGTGTCTGCGGCACCACGTCGATCGGGTCGCCGCCCTTGTTCATGAAGACGTCCGCGAGCTGCCAGCTACCGAGACCGAGGGCGGCGATCAGGAGGGCGGAGACGGCCCACTTGAGCGCTTTGCCGGTGCGGGTCTCCAGCGGGGCGGGAGGAGCCGGAACGGGCGGCGGCACGGGGCCCGCCGCCGTGTACGAGGGCCGCGCGTACGAGGGCCGCGGGTACTCCGAGGGCGGGGTGAAGGAGGGCTCGGGGCGCCGGACGCGAGGCATCTCGGTGACGGCCTTGGCGAGTTCCTCCGGCGTGGTGCAGGCGGCCTCGTGCCGGGAGGCGGTCGCGCCGTCGTTGGCGAGGGCCCGCATGGCGAGTTCGGAGAGGCCCAGGTGCACGCCGGCCCGGACCTGGTCCGGGGGGATCAGGCCGAGGTCCTTGGGCAGGCCGGAGAGACCGTGGGCATCGGTCTCGTAGGGCCACCGCTGGGTCAGCCCGGCGTAGAGGAGGGCGCCGATGGCCTCGGTGTCGGCGCGCTGGGGGGTGTCGGAGCGGACACCGCGCAGCGCGGCGCTCACGGCGAGACCGCGGATGCGCCACTGGCCCGTGAAGGTGCGCAGGACGGTGCCCGGCGTGAGGCAGAGGTGCGCCAGGCCCTCGCGGTGCGCGGCCGCCATGGCCTGGGAGACCTGGAGGACCATCTGGTAGGCGTCGTGCGCCTCCAGCGGCCCTGACGCCAGCAGGGCGGTGAGCTCGGTGGCGTCGGGGAGCCATTCGTGGACGACGTAGACCAGGTCGTCGTCCTCGACGGCGTCGAGGACCTGGACGAACCGGGGGTCACCGAGGAGAGCCGCGGAGCGGGCCGCCGACAGGACCGATCGGGCACGCGGGTGGTCGGCCGGCAGGATGTGCACACCGACGGCGCGGCGGAGCATCTCGTCCACCGCGCGCCAGCTGCTGAACCCATCCAGACGGGTGACGCATTCCTCCAGGCGGTACCGCCTGGCCAGCTTGTGGCCGCTGTGCAGGTCGAGCGCCTGGGCGGGAACGGAGTCCGCCACCACGAGGTCGCCCTGTGCCTGGTCGACCTGTGCCTGGTCGTGCTCCGTGCCCGGTCGCCGCTCCTGGGCCACCCCGTCGGCCGTGGACTGGTCCGCCTCGGCGGTCAACGGCTCGTCGCCGCTGTTGCCTGCCACGTCGACGGCAGCTGTGCTTCGTTCGGCCACCGTCGTCCCTGCCTCCCCATCCATCGCGTGCTCACCACGCCGAAACCCATTGTGCCCACAGTCCGTCACTCCGCACGACAAGCGGTGGCGGCCGATGGTTGTGCGCCTACCCCGGACTCACCGCCCGAGGCGTCCCCGGACCATGCCGACCAGAGAATTGAGCTCCTCCACCCTCATCCGCCGCGCGGCGAGGAAGAAGACCCCGAGGAGAACGGTGCCACCCAGGACGAGCGCGCTCAGCGACCCGAGGATCCCCCATCCGAGGGTGCGGCCGATGCCGTAGCAGACGGCCCCGCTGAGCGCGGCGGCCGGAACCGACGCGATGCAGAGCCTGGCGTACGTACGCAGGACGCGGGACCCGTCGAGGTCGCCGCCGAGCTTCTTGCGCAGGCGGCGCCACGCGACGCCCACGCCGATGCCGTAGGCGAGGCCGTAGGAGGCCGCCATGCCCACCACGGCCCACCGGGCCGGGAGCAGCAGGAAGCAGAGGAACGACGCACCGGCGTTGCCCGCCGCGACGATCACCGTGTTGTAGAACGGCGTCCGGGTGTCCTCGTAGGCGTAGAAGGCACGGAGCACGACGTACTGGACCGAGTAGGGGATCAGCCCGAGGCCGAAGGCCATCAGCATGTAGCCCATGTTGGTCGCCGCGGAGGTCCCGGAGCCGCCGAACATCAGGGTGCACATCGGGACGCCGAGGGCCAGGAAGCCGAAGGCGATCGGCACGATCGCCACCGCGGTGGTCCGCAGGCCCTGCGAGATGTCGTCCCGGACCGCGCCGGCGTCGTCCTCGGCGGCCGACCGGGCCAGGCGCGGCAGCAGCGCGGCCATCAGCGACACGGTGATGATGGCCTGCGGCAGGCCCCAGATCAGCTGGGCGTTGGCGTAGGCGCTGAAACCGGTGCCGGGGATGGCCTTGCCGTCCAGGAGGGCGGCGGTTGCCAGCTGGGAGACCACCACGGCGCCCAGCTGGTTGGCGAGGACGAACAGGATGGTCCACTTGGCCAGCTTGGCGGCCTTGCCCAGGCCGTGGCCCCGCCAGTCGAAGCGGAGCCGCAGCTTGAACCCGCTCTCCCGCAGGTAGGGAATCATCGCCAGGGCCTGGACGACCAGTCCGAGCAGCACACCGATGCCGAGGAGGCGGACACCTTCCGGCGGGATGGACTGCACCTGCATCTTGGAGTCGGAGGCGGTGCCGTAGACCCAGAGGAACATCCCCAGGGTCACGATGATGACGATGTTGTTGAGGACCGGGGTCCACATCATGGCGCCGAACCGGTTCCTCGCGTTGAGGATCTGGCCCATCACCACGTGGATGCCCATGAAGAAGATCGTGGGCAGGAAGTACAGGGTGAAGGTGATCGCGACGTCGTTGGCGGCGGGCTCGTCCGCGATGGAGCTGGAAAGGGCACGGACCAGCAGGGGAGCGCCGAGCATGGCGAGCGAGGTGAGGGCGGCGAGCGCCACCATCACCAGGGTGAGCAGACGGTTGGCGTAGGCCTCGCCGCCGTCCTCGTCATCCTTCATGGCGCGGACGAGCTGCGGTACGAACACCGAGTTCAGACCGCCGCCCACGGTGAGGATGTAGATCATCGTCGGCAGCTGGTAGGCGACCTGGAACGCGTCACCGAGGGTGGCCGTGCCCAGCGCGGCGACGATCAGCATCGAGCGGACGAAGCCGGTGAGTCGCGACACCAAGGTGCCGGCGGCCATCACGGCGCTCGACTTCAGGATGTTGGACGCGCGGCCGCCCTTCTTGGCCGTCGGCGCGGGAGCGGGCTCCCGGCCCGCCGCCGGGCCGCCGGGCGGCTGCGAGAGGACCTGGGGCGGCTCCGCGGGGCCGGCAGGCACGCCGGGGACAGCCGGCGCCTGTGCCGGGCCGGGGACGCCCACCGGGGGCACCCCGGGGCCGGCGGCCGGGTCGGCCGGGGGCCGGGGGCCGTTCTGCTGCTGGTCGCGGTAGAGGTGGGCGAAGGCGTCCGTGTTCCGGTCCGCCGAGGCCGCGCCCGTGACCAGTTCGTCGACGCCGACGTACTGGGCGGTGGGATCGCCCGCCGACGGGAACGGACCGTCCGGGGCCTGCCCGGGCGGTGGAGCCCACACCCGCGGGTCCGGAGCCCGCGGCGGCTCCTGTGGTTCGGGACGGCCGTATGCGTCCTGGGGACCCGGCGCCGACGACCGGTGCACGGCGCGGTCGTGGAACGCCTCACCGGCCGGACCCTGCGGGGAGAGGCCCTGGCCTCGGTAGGGGTCCTGGTCGTAGGGGTCCTGGTCGTAGGAGTCCTGGAGATACGTGTCCGCGGGCGGCCACGGGGGCAGCTGCCCGTGTTCGGTCGGCGGCACGCCGGGGTGGCCCGAGCCGCCCGCGGACCGGCCGCGGTCACCGTCGTACGGCGCGTTCATGGTTACCCCACCTCATGGTTTCCCGGGCCGACCGGCCACGACATCGCTCAACGGTCCACCTTCTCACCCGCGGCGGACGGGTCGGTGCTTTCGGCCGAGGTGTCCGGGCGCAGGTCACTCGCCTGCCCGGAGGCGTCCGGGCCGTCCTCGGCGCCGTCCTCGGCGACCGCCGCGGCCTCCGCGTCGTCGCGTGCGGCGGCGCGCTTGCGCTGGGTGTACATCCGGAAACCGGCCAGCACCAGGACCAGTACGCCGCCGCCGATGACCAGCATCACCGTGGCGGTCACCTCGGTGGCCCGGACGTCGAACGCCACCGAGCGGCCGTAGGCGCGCCCGTCCTCCGTGTAGAGCTGGGCGACCACCGTGACCGGGCCGTTGGCGTTGGCGGAGGTGGTGAACTTCACCGAGTGGCTGCGCTCACCGGACACGGAGATCGGCTGCTCGTGGTATTTCTTCCCGTCGATCTCCAGACGGGAGGGGTTGGTGGAGGTCAGCCGGAGGACCAGGCCCTCGACGCCCTGCACCAGGTTGTTCCGCACCGTCACCGGGACGGTGGCGCTGTGGCCGGAGAGCTTGGTCTCCGACTTGTCGATCAGCGACACCTGGTCGGCGAGGTCGTCCAGGTAGGCCTTCACATCGGCGCGGTAGTCGCCCGCCGCCCCGGCGTGATCTCGCCAGGAGACCGACATGGCGCGGTTCATGGCCCGCCCGAAGGGCGTCACCACCCGGTTCTCCTGGGTGAGGATCACCCTGAAGCGGTCGAGCTTGGCCTGTGTCTCGGCGATCTGCTCGAAGGCGTCGCGGCGGAGTTCCTTCTTCCGCAGGGCCGAGGGGTAGGCGGACTGCGGCGGCACAGTGGTGGAGGCGCGGGGATCCGGCTCGTCCTCCACGGCCTCCGACAGTGCCTGCGGGGTGGACCAGGACCCTTCCCGAAGTGCGGTCAGGGCTTCCGCCATCGCCTGCGCCTGGCTCGCGGACGGCATCCGCTGCGGGGCGACGACGATGCTGCGGTCCTTGTTGGTCTGCTGGGTGATCGCGAAGCTCTGGGCGAGGAACTTCTGCACGGCCAGGGTGGAGTTCTCCGCCCGGGCCAGGTCGCCCTCGAAGGCGGTCGACAGCCATGCGTCGGCCACCACCGCGGTGGTGCCGCCACCGATGGGACGTGCGGCCGACGGGGTGTACGAGAGGTCGTCCTCGAGACTGTCGCTGCGGGTGATCACCTTGTCGGCGCCGGCCGAGGTGGCCACGTTCTTGATCGCGGGGTCCAGGGCGCCTTCGACGGGCCAGGCGTACTCCGTGCTGGGCTGCACGTGGAGGATGCTCCACACGGTTTCGGCGGCCACGCCGGTGGCTTCCTTCAGGTGGTTCAGGGTGCCGCTGACGTTCCGCCCGTTGTGGGCCACGGAAGCCAGGTCCGGGTCGCCGTAGGGGAGCGCGACGACCTCCTGGTCCTCGACCGCCGCGGAGAGCTTGGCCAGCCAGCGGTTGGCCTGGGTCTCGTGTTCCTGCGTGCCGGAGACGGTCCGGCCGTCCTCCGTCTTCACCCGGTAGGAGCCGTCCGCCATGGCGTCCACGGCGGCCAGCACGTCCGGGTCGATCACCCAGGTGATGTCGAGCTGGTCGCCGAGCGAGACCATGCGGTCCAGGCGGCCTCCGGGCGCGATCTCGCGGGTCAGCGAGTCGTTCAGGAACACCGGGGTCTGCTGCTCGTCGGTCTCCGCGGTCATATGCACGTTGGAGATCAGCGGCCAGAGGAAGGTCGTACGCGTGTTGCTCCCGGGCTTCCCCGGCTGCCAGGGCAGCACGGTCCGCTGGATGCCGAGCACCTGCTCCGCCCAGGGCTGGTCGGCGGTGCGGCCCGAGACCGAGGCGGCGAACTGGTACACCCCCGCTCCGCCCAGTCCGAGCTCGTCGGCCGGGACGGTGATGGAGAAGGGCTGCGACACCTTCGGCTCGAGCCTGTCGAACTCGGCGGTGTGATCGCCGCCGAGCGCCTGGCCGTCCACGCCGATCTGGAACGTGGTGCGCCGGGAGACCCCCTCGATCGAGGAACGGGTCTCCAACGCCTCGCCCGGCCGGAGATCGACCCGGGCGTCGGTGACGGCCTGCTTGCCGGTGTTGGTGACGGTGCCCGAGACGGTCAGTGTGTCGTCCTTGGTGACGACGCCCGGCGTCACCTTGTCCAGGGAGACGGAAAGGGGCCCGGAGGCGTCCTGGGAGGCCTCGGCGGCCGCCGGCGTGACCGCGGGGGCCGCCTCGGCCCGCCCGGCGGAGGGCAACTGGAGGAAGCCGGCCAGCAGAGGCGCTCCGGCAAGCACTGCACCGGTGCGCCGCAACCACCGGCGGCCAGGTGAGGAACTCATCCCCTGGAAGTCTGCCGCCTGGGCCACGCGCTCGTCCGTCCCTCGTCGTCGGTGGTGGTCATCGGTACCGGATCTTCGGCCGCCGGTCGTACGGCGACCGGCGGCGGGATCGTTCCGCTCGTCGGCTCCTGTCCGAGTGTGCGTCCAGGCATGGTAACGAGGTGGGAGGAGCGGAAGTGCCACGGACCGCTGTGCAGGACGGGGTGCGGGCTGTGCCGTCGGTCATACGGGGCCGGGAAACAACTGGCGAGCGACCCGGGTGCCGGGCCACGTACTCTTTTCTGTTGTGCCGAACGCCAACGAAGACAAGTCCAGCGCCCTGACCCAGGCCGAGAACCTCGCGGTGACCGAGCTGCTGCGCGTGGCTCCCGTCGCCGACGATCTAGGACACCGATTCCAGGACGCGGGGTTCCGCCTCGCCCTGGTCGGCGGATCGGTACGGGACGCCCTGCTGGGCAGGCTGGGCAACGACCTGGACTTCACCACCGACGCCCGCCCCGAGGACGTCCTCGCGATCGTGCGGCCCTGGGCGGACGCCGTGTGGGAGGTGGGCATCGCCTTCGGCACCGTGGGCTGTCAGAAGGACGGCTACCAGATCGAGGTCACCACCTACCGTTCGGAGGCCTACGACCGCACCTCGCGCAAGCCCGAGGTGTCCTACGGCGACTCCATCGAGCAGGACCTGGTGCGCCGCGACTTCACGGTGAACGCCATGGCGCTCGCGCTGCCCGAGAAGGAGTTCGTCGATCCCTACGGCGGCCGTGAGGATCTGGCGCGCCGGGTGCTGCGCACGCCGGGGACTCCGGAGGAGTCCTTCTCCGACGACCCGCTGCGGATGATGCGGGCCGCCCGGTTCGCCGCGCAGCTGGACTTCGAGGTGGACCCCGAGGTCGTCACCGCGATGAGTGAGATGGCCGGACGGATCGAGATCGTCTCCGCGGAACGGGTCCGGGACGAGCTGAACAAGCTGGTCCTTTCCGCGAACCCCCGCAAGGGCCTCACCCTGCTGACGGAGACCGGACTGGCCGACCATGTCCTGCCCGAGCTCCCGGCGCTCCGTCTGGAGCGGGACGAGCACCACCGCCACAAGGACGTCTACGACCACACCTTGATCGTGCTGGAGCAGGCCATCGATCTGGAGGAGGACGGCCCCGATCTCATCCTCCGCCTGGCGGCCCTGCTCCATGACATCGGCAAGCCGCGTACGCGCCGCTTCGAGAAGGACGGCAGGGTCTCCTTCCACCACCACGAGGTGGTGGGCGCCAAGATGACCAAGAAGCGAATGACGGCGCTGAAGTACTCCAACGAGATGGTGAAGGACGTCTCCCGTCTCGTGGAGCTGCACCTGAGGTTCCACGGCTACGGCACCGGCGAATGGACCGACTCCGCCGTCCGTCGCTACGTGCGGGACGCCGGCCCGCTGCTGGACCGCCTGCACAAGCTGACCCGCTCCGACTGCACCACCCGGAACAAGCGCAAGGCGGCCGCCCTCTCCCGCGCCTACGACGGCCTGGAGGAGCGCATCGCCCAGCTCAAGGAGCAGGAGGAGCTGGACTCCATCCGCCCGGATCTGGACGGCAACCAGATCATGGAGATCCTCGGCGTCGGCCCCGGCCCGGTGATCGGCCGCGCGTACACGTTCCTGCTGGAGCTCCGCCTGGAGAACGGTCCGATGGAACGCGATGCGGCGGTGACCGCACTCAAGGAATGGTGGGCCGGACAGGACTGACCCGAGCGCCGGCCCTCGATGTTTCACGTGAAACATCGGTGCGCGGCTCGGCGGTGGTGTGCTGATGGGCGATGTTTCACGTGAAACGTCGCCCATCAGGCGTTCGGGAAGGTGTCAGGGCCGTGCTCGCGCCGAAATCCGCGTCAGGGTCGCGGCGGCGGCTCCGTAGAGCGCGGTCACGGTGAGCACCAGCGCCGGGGAGCGGCCGTCGGCCGGCAGCATCAGCGCCGCCACGCCTGCCGCCCCCACGAACGCCACATTGAAGAGCACGTCGTAGACGGAGAAGACGCGGCCGCGGAAACGGTCCTCGGTGGCGCACTGCACCACCGTGTCGGTCGAGATCTTCGCTCCCTGGGTGGCCATCCCCAGAACGAAGGCGGCCGCCATGACGGGCGCCGGGGCGAAGGTCAGCACCAGGGCGGGGGCGAGCACGGTGGCACAGGCGGCGCACAGCGTCATCCAGCGCAGCGGCCCCAGGCGTCCGGCGACGGAGGGGGTGATCGCCGCGGCGACGAAGAAACCTGCTCCCGATGCGGCGACCGCGACGCCGAGCAGCGCCAGACCATCCTGTGCTCCTCCGGATCCGGCCCCCGTGCTCCAGGCGTGGCGGCAGAGCATCAGGACCATCACCGTCTGGGCGCCGTAGCAGAAGCGCATCACCGTCATCGACGCCAGCGCCCAGGACGCCTGCCGCCTCCCGGCTTCCGTGAGGTGGCGCATCCCTTCGACCAGGCCGTGAGCGGTGCCGGTGAGGGTCTGCCGGAGTCGCGGAGCGGGGGCGCCGTCCCGGTCGGGCCCCAACAGGTCGGGCGCCATCCGGAGGGACGCCAGTGCGGCACAGAGGTAGAGGACGGCGCCCAGCAGGACCACCGCGGCGTCCGAGTCCGCTCCTGTGAGCCGGACCACGAAGGCCAGACCGCCTCCGGCGGTGGCCGCGAGGGTGCCGGCCGTGGGGGTGAGGGAGTTCGCCGTGACCAGCTGTTCACCGTCGACCACCCGGGGCAGAGCGGCGGACAGGCCGGCCAGCACGAATCGGTTGACCGCGGTGACGCAGAGGGCGGAGGCGTAGAAGAGCGGGTCGGGTGCGCCGCCCAGCATGAGCGCGGCGGTCACCAGGGCGAGCAGCGCGCGCAGCAGACTGCCGTACAGCAGGACCTGCCGCCGGCTCCACCGGTCGAGGAGGACTCCGGCGAACGGGCCGATGAACGAGTACGGCAGGAGGAGCACGGCCATCGCGGAGGCGATGGCCGCGGCCGAGGTCTGTTGCTCCGGGGAGAAGACCACGTAGGTGGTCAGTGCCACCTGATAGACGCCGTCCGCACCCTGGGAGAGCAGCCGTACGCCGAGCAGGCGGCGGAAGTCACGCAGGCGGAGCAGGACGGACAGGTCGCGTACCGCTGACATGGGGCTCAGCCTCACACACGCGGTGTCCGCAACGGGGGGAGGGGCCCCGGGCGACATGCCCGGGGCCCCTCCAAGGTCCCTGTGGAGCTTCCACCGTGAACCGGTGAGGTGGCGGGTGTCAGCGCTCGATCTCGCCCGCGATGAACTTCTCGACGTTGACACGGGCCTCGTCGTCGAAGTACTGGACCGGCGGGGACTTCATGAAGTAGCTGGAGGCGGAGAGGATGGGGCCACCGATGCCGCGGTCCTTGGCGATCTTCGCGGCACGGAGGGCGTCGATGATGACGCCCGCCGAGTTCGGGGAGTCCCAGACCTCGAGCTTGTACTCCAGGTTCAGCGGGACGTCACCGAAGGCGCGGCCCTCGAGACGGACGTACGCCCACTTGCGGTCGTCCAGCCAGGCCACGTAGTCGGAGGGGCCGATGTGGACGTTCTTCGCGCCGAGGTCCCGGTCGGGGATCTGGGAGGTGACGGCCTGGGTCTTGGAGATCTTCTTGGACTCCAGGCGCTCGCGCTCGAGCATGTTCTTGAAGTCCATGTTGCCGCCGACGTTCAGCTGCATCGTGCGGTCGAGCACGACACCGCGGTCCTCGAACAGCTTCGCCAGGACACGGTGGGTGATGGTGGCGCCCACCTGCGACTTGATGTCGTCACCGACGATCGGCACACCGGCCTCGGTGAACTTGTCCGCCCACTCCTTGGTGCCGGCGATGAAGACCGGGAGGGCGTTGACGAAGGCGACCTTGGCGTCGATGGCGCACTGGGCGTAGAAGCGGGCGGCGTCCTCGGACCCGACCGGCAGGTAGCAGACCAGGACGTCGACCTTCTGGTCCTTGAGGACCTGGACGACGTCGACCGGCTCGTCGGAGGACTCCTCGATGGTCTCGAGGTAGTACTTGCCGAGACCGTCGAGGGTGTGGCCCCGCTGGACGGTGACGCCGGTGCGCGGCACGTCGCAGATCTTGATGGTGTTGTTCTCGGAGGCGCCGATGGCGTCCGCGAGGTCGAGGCCGACCTTCTTCGCGTCGACGTCGAAGGCGGCGACGAACTCCACGTCACGGACGTGGTAGTCGCCGAACTGGACGTGCATCAAGCCAGGCACCTTGGACGCCGGATCGGCGTCCTTGTAGTACTCGACGCCCTGCACCAGCGAGGCGGCGCAGTTGCCCACGCCGACGATGGCTACGCGAACCGAACCCATTCCGGTGGCTCCCTGTGTGTACTCGGTGAAACCGTGCGGCTTCACGTGTTGTTGTCTTCGGGCGTCTCGGGCGGGGTGCCGTCCCCACGCCGGGTCTGGTCGCCCGTCGCTCCAGATGACGTGTCCTGCTGAGCGGAGTTCGGGGACGGTGACCGCTTCTGGTCCCGTCCGGCCCGCTCGCTCTCGATGAGCTCGTTCAGCCAGCGCACTTCGCGCTCCACGGACTCCATGCCGTGGCGCTGGAGCTCAAGGGTGTAGTCGTCGAGGCGCTCCCGCGTCCGTGCGAACGAGGCGCGCATCTTCTCCAGGCGCTCCTCGAGCCGGCTGCGACGACCTTCCAGCACTCGCATGCGCACATCGCGGGAGGTCTGCCCGAAGAAGGCGAACCGGGCCGCGAAGGTCTCGTCCTCGTAGGAGTCGGGGCCGGTCTGCGAGAGCAGTTCCTCGAACCGCTCCTTACCTTCCGCGGTGAGCCGGTAGACGATCTTGGCGCGACGCCCGGTGAGCGGGGTGGCCAGGGCGTCCACGGGTTCCGCAGAGGGTTCCTCGATCAACCAGCCGTTTGCGACCAGCGTCTTGAGGCATGGGTAGAGGGTTCCGTAGCTGAAGGCGCGGAAGACGCCCAGCGACGTGTTGAGCCGTTTGCGCAGCTCGTAGCCGTGCATCGGGGACTCGCGGAGCAGGCCGAGTACGGCGAACTCGAGGATGCCGGAACGCCGGCTCATCGTCGCCTCCTCTCTGCCGCGGACTGTCGTGGGTCGACTTTATGCTTCCCCGATGTATCGAGTCGATACATCCAGACGATAGGTCGGCTCCGAGCGGCGTACAAGGGGAGACTCGGTGAGCGGCGTCACATCGCCGAATCGAGTGCATCGCTATGCGACGTTCCTGGTCGAGAACCCGATTTGCGCACGTTCGGCGATGCGTAGTCTGTGCGGCATGCATACCGCCGGGAACCAAGTGACGTCCGTGGAACGTCCCTGTCCCAGGTGTAGTACGGCTGAACGAATGACCATCGGCCGTACGTCGGGGGGACCGGAGACCAGCCGCTGTTTCCAGGCGCTCATGTACGCGCCTGCCCGAGGAGTAATCGTTCGATGAGCGAGCACCGTCGCAAACCGCCACAGCCGCAGGGAGGCGGACGTGCCGCGGCCCGACGCGCCCAGTCCGGTTCGTCCTCCGGCCGCCGTGCGGCTCCGCGAGGAGCCACCGGCTCTCCGTCCGGCGCGTACCAGGAGCCGGGAGCGGAGGAGCGCCCGTACGGCGGCCGCGCCGAGGCCCGTCGGGCCGCGCAGCGTTCGGGAGGGGCCGGAGGAGGGCGTCGCAAGGCGGCTCCCGAAGGGCGAGGGGGCCGGGCCGGGTCCCGGGACCGGTTCATCGACTATCCGCGTGCCGGGAAGTACGGAGCTGCCCGTTGGGTGCCGTCGTGGCGCCTGGTGACGGGCATGTTCGTCGGCTTCTTCGCCGGCCTGCTGCTGGTGGGTGGCGTGGGGTACGCCATGGTGGACGTCCCGGACGAGGAGCAGGCCGCGGCGGTCGCGCAGACCAACGTCTTCTACTGGTCCGACGGCAGCCAGATGGCGGCCACGGGCGGCAAGGCGAACCGCCAGATCGTGTCGTTGGGCAAGATCCCGACGGAACTGCAGGACGCGGTGATCGCCGCCGAGAACGCCTCCTTCTACGAGGACGCGGGCGTCGACCCGATGGGCATCGCCCGGGCGCTCTTCAACATGGCCAAGGGTGACGAGGTCCAGGGCGGATCGACGATCACGCAGCAGTTCGTGAAGAACACCTACCTGGACCAGAGTCAGACGCTGACCCGGAAGTTCAAGGAGTTGTTCATCTCCATAAAGGTCGGCGCGAAGATGGAGAAGGACGACATCCTCGCCGGCTACCTGAACACCGCCTACTACGGCCGCGACGCCTATGGTGTCCAGGCCGCCGCGCAGGCCTATTTCGGCAAGGACGCCGAGGACCTCGAGCCGAACGAGAGCGTCTTCCTGGCCTCGGTCCTCAAGGGCCCCAACCTCTACAACCCCGACGGTGGCATCGGCTCCAACGCCTCGCAGAAGGCCAACACGGAGCGGGCGGAGAAGCGCTGGGAGTGGATCCTGGACCGTATGGTCGAGGTCGGCCGGATGCCCCAGTCCGATCGGGACGAGATCACGGAGTTCCCGAAGCTCAAGAAGCAGAAGTCCAAGCTCTCGGGCCAGACCGGCTACCTGCTCGACATCGCCAAGGGCTACGTGGCCAAGACGGCCGACATCTCCACGGACGACCTGGAGAGGGGCGGCTACCGGATCTACACCACCTTCGACAAGGACCGGGTGAGGGATCTGGAGAAGGCCGTGCACAAGACGCGCGAGGACCTCCTCGACGAGAAGAAGCGCCCCGACACCGACACCCACGTGCAGTTCGGCGCCGCGTCCGTCGACCCCGACAGCGGAGCCATCGTGGCCGTCTACGGCGGTGAGGGCTACGACAAGGGGCACTACACCAACAACGCGGACACCATGGGTGTGCCGGTCGGATCGACGTGGAAGCCGTTCGTGCTGGCCTCTGCCATGGAGTACGGGACCATCCACACCGGCGGCCAGCCCCTCTCGCCGCAGAGCCTCTACCAGGGCAACGACCTCACGGTGATCAAGGACCAGAACGGTGAGCCCATCAAGAACGACAAGGGCCTCCCGTTCAGGCAGAAGAACGAGGGCACCGAGGCCTGGGGAATGATCACGCTCGAAGAGGCCATGGAGCACTCGGTCAACGTTCCGTTCGTCCAGCTGGGCATCGACGTGGGTCTGGACAACACCCGCAAGACCGCCATGGACCTGGGCATCCTGAAGGACAGCTTCGACTCGGGGAACATGAACAACGCCTCGTTCTCCCTGGGTACCTCGACCCCCAGCGCGATCCGCATGGCCGACGCCTACGCGGGCTTCGCGTCCTCCGGTGTCCACTACGAGCCGTTCTCGGTGACCAAGGTCGTCGACCCCACGGGCAAGGAACTCCCCCAGTTCGATCCGCCGAAGAAGGAGGAGGGCCTCGAGCCGGCGGTCGCGGACAACGTGACCAAGGTGCTGGAGAACGTGGTCCAGAACGGCACGGCCAAGGCGCTTGCGGACCTCCCCTTCCCGAACGCCGGCAAGACCGGTACGACCGACGAGAACAAGTCCGCCTGGTACGTCGGGTACACCTCGGAGCTCTCCACCGCCGTGGCGATGTTCCGGACCAACCCGAAGGACAAGGAACTGCTCTCCATGAAGGGCGTCGGCGACCTGCCCTCCATCCACGGTGGTGACATCCCCGCCGACGTGTGGAAGGAGTACATGTCGGTGGCCATGCAGGACAAGGAGAAGTACAACCCGCAGCCCTTCCCGGAGCCGGCTCCCATCGGCACGGTCTACAACCCGGCCCCGAGCCCGGAGCCGAGCCCGTCGGAGTCCGAGGTCGAGGAGGACGAGGAGGAGAAGGACGACAAGCCCACGCCGAGCAAGCCGGCGGAGCCCTCCACGACCTGCGAGCCGTTCGACTTCGAGTGCATGACCAACGGCGGCAACACCGGTGGTCAGACCGCGGACGGCGGGACCACCGGTGAGACGGACACCGGTGGGACCACCGGTGAGACGGACACCGGTGGAACCGGCGGTGAGGAAGACGGCGGTACCGTCACCGAAGGCACCGTCTTCGGCAACAACAACAGTGGTGGAAACAGCAGGGGCGGAACGACCGGTTAGCTCCGGAACGGCACGTCACGTCCGTTTCACGTGAAACATGGGGCCGCCGCACCTTCGGGTGCGGCGGCCCTCGCCCGTTTCCGGTGCGGGTACGGCAGGATGTGCGCCATGACGGGCGCAGAGACGACGCACCAGAGCACTCCCGAGCCTCCTGGGCCGGGGACCGGAGCCACCGTGGCGCAGGTTCGGGCGGAACCGGTCTCCCCCACCCACGAGGACCCCGTGGCCGTGGCAGGCAGCGAGTTCCTGGGCGGCCCCTCGGGGCGGCATACGCTGACGGGCGCCGTCTGGTGGTCGCCGGTGCGCGTCGTGGTGCTCGTGGCGATGGTCCTCTTCGCCCTGGGGCTGGTCCAGAAGGCGCCCTGCTACAACGGCGGCTGGTTCTACGGCGCCGGTGCCCAGTACACCCACGCCTGTTACTCCGACATCCCGCACCTGTACCACGCCCGTGGTTTCGCGGAAGGGCTGGTGCCGTACTTCGACCGGCTGCCGGGGGACATGGAGTACCTCGAGTACCCGGTGCTCACCGGGGTCTTCATGGAGGTGGCCTCCTGGCTGACCCCCGACGGCGGAAGCTTCCAGGACCAGAGCCAGAACTACTGGATGGTCAACGCCGGCATGCTGATGGCCTGCGCCGCGGTGATCGCCGTCTGCGCTGCCCGCACCCATGCACGGCGGCCCTGGGACGGTCTGCTGGTCGCCCTGGCACCGGCGTTCGCACTGACGGCCACCATCAACTGGGACCTCCTGGCCGTCGCCCTGACGGCCGGCGCGATGCTGATGTGGGCGCGTTCCCGCCCGCTCGCCTTCGGTGTCCTGCTGGGCCTGGCCACGGCCGCCAAGCTCTATCCGGTCTTCCTGCTGGCGCCGCTGCTGGCCCTCTGCTGGCGGTCGGGGCGCATGCGGGAGTACGGAACCGCGGTGGCGGGCGCCGCGGGCGCCTGGCTGGTGGTGAACGTGCCGGTGATGCTCTTCGCCTTCGAGGGCTGGTCCAAGTTCTACCGCTTCAGCCAGGAGCGCTCGGTCGACTTCGGCTCCTTCTGGCTGATCCTGGACCAGCGCACCGACCTGGACCTCTCCCCCGCCGTCGTGAACCCCATCGCCCTCGTCCTCACCGTGGCGGCGGTCGCCGGCGTGATGGCCCTGTCCCTCTCCGCGCGGCGGCGGCCCCGCTTCGCCCAGGTGGCCTTCCTGGTGGTGGCCGCCTTCATCCTCACCAACAAGGTCTACTCGCCCCAGTACGTCCTCTGGCTGGTGCCGCTGGCCGCCCTGGCCCGCCCGAGGTGGCGCGACTTCCTGATCTGGCAGGCCTGCGAGGTCATGTACTTCCTGGGCATCTGGCTGTACCTCGCGCAGACCAGCGGCGGCGACAAGGCGAAGGGCCTCCCCCTGGAGGGGTACCAGTTCGCGATCCTCGTGCACCTGCTGGGGACGCTCTTCCTCTGCGCCGTCATCGTCCGCGACATCGTCCGGCCGGAGGAGGACGTGGTGCGCCGGTCGGGAGAGGACGATCCCTCGGGCGGCGTGCTCGACGGGGCACGGGACGCTTCCCGCCGCTCGTCCTCCGACGGTCCGTCCCACGAGCAGGACCCCGCCGGCCTCGCGGCCTCGGCGGACGGGACCGGCCACCGGGACGGCGACGACGGCGACGACCCGTGGAAGTACCGCGGCGGCTCCCTCCGCAAGGAGGAAGCCGCCGGGAACGGGGACGGGAACAGGTAGGAACGGCTCAGTTGTCGACGAGCCGGTCGAACTGCGTCGTGGTGTGGCGCAGGTGCGCGACCAGCTCGTCGCCCACCGTGGGCTCCGGCGCGTCCGCCGGGATGAAGAGGATCGAGACCTGCATGTGCGGGGGCTCGGCGAACCACCGCTGCTTGCCCGCCCAGACGAAGGGCGACAGGTTCCGGTTGACGGTGGCCAGACCAGCCCGGGCCACGCCCTTGGCCCGGGGCATCACGCCGTGCAGCGCCTTGGGCGCCTCCAGGCCGACACCGTGCGAGGTCCCGCCCGCGACGACGACCAGGTAGCCGTCCGACGCCACCTTCTGCTGGCGGTAGCCGAACCGGTCGCCCTTGGAGACCCGCGTGACGTCGAGGACGGCGCCGCGGTACTCGGTCGCCTCGTGGTCGCCCAGCCACAGCCGGGTGCCGATCCGCGCGCGGAACCGGGTCTGCGGGAACTGCTGCTGCAGTCGCGTCAGTTCGTCCGCCTTGAGGTGGCTGACGAACATCGTGTGCAGCGGGAGGCGGGCGGCCCGCAGGCGGTCCATCCAGCCGATGACCTCCTCGACGGCGTCCGAGCCGTCGGTGCGGTCCAGGGGCAGGTGGAGGGCGAAGCCCTCCAGACGGACGTTCTCTATGGCGGTGTGCAGTTGCGGGAGGTCCGCCTCGCTGACGCCGTGGCGCTTCATCGAGGACATCACCTCGATCACCACGCGCGCGCCCACCAGGCCGTAGACCCCGTCCACCGAAGAGACCGACCGGATGACCCGGTCCGGCAGCGGGACCGGCTCCTCGCCGCGCCGGAAGGGCGTCAGGACCAGCAGGTCGCCGCCGAACCAGTCCTTGAGCTTGGCCGCCTCGTAGGTGGTGCCGGTGGCGAGGATGTCGGAGCCCAGCCGGGTCGCTTCCTCGGCCAGCCGCTCGTGACCGAAGCCGTAGCCGTTGCCCTTGCAGACGGGGACGAGGCCGGGGAACGAATCCTGCACGTGTTTGTGGTGTGCCCGCCAGCGCGCGGTGTCGACGTAGAGCGTGAGCGCCATGGCCGGTCCGGACCCTTTCTCGTGGCTTCGGATGTGAGGAGTGGAGAGGGCTGGTGCCGCCCTGGGGCGGCCTCAGCTGACTATGGAAGCAAACACCGATGCGGTCAGCGGCGCGACATGTAGATGTCGAGGGCCTTGTGGAGCAGCTTGTTCAGCGGGAAGTCCCACTCGCCCAGGTACTCCGCGGCCTGGCCGCCGGTGCCCACCTTGAACTGGATGAGACCGAAGAGGTGGTCCGACTCGTCGAGCGAGTCGGAGATGCCCCGCAGGTCGTAGACGGTGGCGCCCAGTGCGTAGGCGTCCCGGAGCATCCGCCACTGCATGGCGTTGGAGGGGCGGAACTCGCGGCCGACGTTGTCGGAGGCGCCGTAGGAGTACCAGACGTGCCCGCCGACGATCAGCATGGTCGCCGCGGACAGGTTCACCCCGTCCTTGCGGGCGAAGTACAGCCGCATGCGGTTGGGGTCCTCGGCGTTGAGCGCCGTCCACATGCGCTGGAAGTAGGAGAGCGGACGGGGCCGGAAACGGTCGCGCACCGCGGTGATCTCGTAGAGCCGCTGCCACTCCTCGAGGTCCTGGTATCCGCCCTGGACGACCTCGACGCCGGCCTTCTCGGCCTTCTTGATGTTGCGGCGCCACAGCTGGTTGAAGTTCTTGTGGACGTCCTCGAGCGAGCGGTTCGCCAGCGGGACCTGGAAGACGTAGCGGGGCTGGACGTCGCCGAAGCCGGCGCCGCCGTCCTCACCCTGCTGCCAGCCCATCCGGCGCAGCTTGTCGGCCACCTCGAAGGCGCGCGGCTCGATGAAGTCCGGCTCGATGTCCCGCAGCCGCTTCACGTCCGTGTCCTGGATGCCCCTCTTGATGGAGGGGGCGTCCCAGCGGCGGATGACCACCGGCGGGCCCATCTTCACGGAGAAGGCTCCCTGCTCCTTCAGGTGGGCCAGCATGGGCTCCAGCCAGTCGGTCAGGTTGGGCGCGTACCAGTTGATGACCGGCCCCTCGGGCAGGTAGGCCAGGTAGCGCTTGATCTTGGGCAGCTGCCGGTACAGCACCAGGCCCGCGCCGACCAGCTCGCCGCTGCGGTCGTCGAACCAGCCCAGGCTCTCCGAGCGCCACTCGGCCTTCACATCCGCCCACGCCGGTACCTGCATGTGGCTCGCCGAGGGCAGACTCTGGATGTAGGCCAGATGCTGTTCTCGGCTGATCGTCCTCAGGGTCAGGCTCATTCGGGGCGCTCCTCGGCTGGCGTGTCCCCACATGTCGGGGCTCCGGCTCTCGCGCCGAAGCCTACTGTGCCTGCCGAACGTACTGACGGACACGTACGGAGTCCGCCCCGGCCGGCACCGGGAAGCCGGTGCCGGCCGGGGCGGACGGGACAACAGGGAGGAAGGGGGCCGTGGCCCTCGCCGCCCGGACGGCGGCGTCGGCAGGGCTACGGAACCACCCCGCCGAAGAGACCTCCGTGGGACATGCCCAGGAAGAATCCGAGCGCGCAGGCGCCCAGCCCGACGATCAGCCCGAACCGTTCGCGGGTGGTCGCCGAGATGAACTGGCCGAAGCCACCCGTGACGATGCCGATCAGGCCCGCCCACGAGGTGATCAGGTGGAGGTTGTGGAACCCGGCTGTCACCAGGGCCAGCACACCGAGCACCAGGGTGACGCCGAGCAGGGCGTTCACCTTGGGGTGGGGCTTGTGGTCGGTGGCGAAGAGGGACCCGTGGATGGTAGTGGGTCGCGGCTGCGAACGCGTTGTCTGTGCCATGAGCACCTCCCGACGGAAGCGGCGCATCCTAGTCGGCGAGTACCCGATATGTACCGGATCGACGCTGTTCGCGCACGGATTTCAGCCGGAAGCCGGTGTGCGGGTAGTCTGTACCGTCTGCACCGGTGTCTGCCCACGTCACGAAGGCTTCCGCCCCGACTGTCAGTGGGTGCCGATACCGTTGCTGATGTAACACCACGCATACAACCCTCCTGCCACGGATCGACCGTGGCCGCTGAGTCCAAAGGAGGTGGGTTCCACATGCGTCACTACGAGGTGATGGTCATCCTCGACCCCGATCTGGAGGAGCGCGCTGTCGCCCCCCTGATCGAGAACTTCCTTTCCGTCGTCCGTGAGGGCAACGGCAAGGTCGAGAAGGTCGACACCTGGGGCCGTCGTCGTCTCGCGTACGAGATCAAGAAGAAGCCCGAGGGCATCTACTCGGTCATCGACCTGCAGGCCGAGCCTGCGGTCGTCAAGGAGCTCGACCGCCAGATGAACCTGAACGAGTCGGTCCTCCGGACCAAGGTCCTCCGTCCCGAGATGCACTGAGCCTGCCGGCTCGGTCATTCCCGGGAATCGAGTAGCACCACCAGCAGCCAGCAGCAAACCCGCTGAGAGGTTCCCCCATGGCAGGCGAGACCGTCATCACGGTCGTCGGCAATCTGGTCGACGACCCCGAGCTGCGCTTCACCCCGTCCGGTGCGCCGGTCGCGAACTTCCGTGTCGCGTCCACCCCCCGCACCTTCGACCGGCAGACCAACGAGTGGAAGGACGGCGAGAGCCTGTTCCTGAGCTGCTCGGTCTGGCGGCAGACGGCGGAGAACGTCGCGGAGTCCCTGACGAAGGGCATGCGCGTGGTCGTCCAGGGCCGGCTGAAGCAGCGGTCCTACGACGACAACCAGGGCGTCAGGCGGACGGTCTACGAGCTGGACGTCGAGGAAGTCGGCCCCAGCCTGCGGAACGCCACGGCGAAGGTCACCAAGACCTCCGGCGGCGGTGCCCGCGGCGGCCAGGGCGGTTACGGCGGCGGCGGCAACCAGGGTGGCGGCGGCTGGGGCGGTGGCCCCGGCGGCGGTCAGCAGGGCGGCGGCTCCCAGCCCGACCCGTGGGCGTCCGGCGGTGCTCCCGCCGGCAACCAGGGCGGCGGCGGCTGGGGCGGCGGCTCCGGCTCCGGCGGTGGCTACTCGGACGAGCCCCCCTTCTAGGGCGGACTCGTCACCCACACTTCTTGATCACACAGGAGAATCACCATGGCGAAGCCGCCTGTGCGCAAGCCGAAGAAGAAGGTCTGCGCGTTCTGCAAGGACAAGGTCACGTACGTGGACTACAAGGACACGAACATGCTGCGGAAGTTCATTTCCGACCGCGGCAAGATCCGTGCCCGCCGCGTGACCGGCAACTGCACCCAGCACCAGCGTGACGTCGCCACGGCCGTGAAGAACAGCCGTGAGATGGCGCTGCTGCCCTACACGTCCACCGCGCGATAAGGGAAGGGTGACCGAAAAATGAAGATCATCCTCACCCACGAGGTCTCCGGCCTCGGCGCTGCCGGCGACGTCGTCGACGTCAAGGACGGCTACGCTCGCAACTACCTGATCCCGCGGAACTTCGCGATCCGCTGGACCAAGGGTGGCGAGAAGGACGTGGCGCAGATCCGCCGCGCCCGCAAGATCCACGAGATCCAGACCATCGAGCAGGCCAACGCCGTCAAGGCGCAGCTCGAGGGCACCAAGGTCCGTCTGGCCGTTCGCTCCGGCGACGCCGGTCGTCTCTTCGGCTCCGTCACCCCGGCCGACATCGCTTCCGCGATCAAGGCTTCCGGTGGCCCCGAGGTCGACAAGCGCCGCATCGAGCTGGGCGCTCCGATCAAGACCCTGGGCTCGCACGAGACCTCGGTGCGTCTGCACCCCGAGGTCGCTGCCAAGGTCAGCGTCGAGGTCGTCTCCGCCTGAGCTTCGGCTCGCGACTGAGCTGACGCTCAGCGACCACTGAGAAGGGCCGCACCTGCCAGGTGCGGCCCTTCTTGCATGCTCTTCCTCGTGAGGTCTGCCCCGTTCCCGCGTTTCACGTGAAACAGCGAGGCCAGGCCCCGCGCGGGCGTCCGTCAGCGGGTCGCGCCGGTGACGATCCACCGTCCGGACCGGGCGCGCCACCAGAGGGTCAGCATCCGTACGGCCATCATCAGGGTCATCGCACCCCAGAGTGCGGTGAGCCCGCCTCCCATGGCGGGCACCAACAGGGCGACCGGCGTGAAGACGGCGAGCGTGGCGAGCATGGCCCAGGCCAGGTAAGGGCCGTCACCCGCCCCCATGAGAACGCCGTCCAGGACGAAGACGACCCCGCAGAGCGGCTGGGCCAGTGCGATGACGATCAATGCCGGGAACGCCGCTTCCCGGACCGAGGCGTCACCGGTGAACAGGGGCAGAAGCAGCGGCCTGGCCAGTACCACCAGGAGACCGAGGGCGATGCCCGCCGCGATCCCCCACTCGACCATGCGACGGCAGGCTTCCCTGGCCCCCTGGGAATCACCGGCACCGAGGTACCGCCCGATGATGGCCTGACCGGCGATGGCGATGGCGTCCAGTGCGAAGGCCAGCAGGCTCCAGAGCGAGAGGACGATCTGGTGTGCCGCCACGTCGGCGTCGCCCAGGCGGGCCGCCACCGCGGTGGCGATCATCAGGATCGCCCGCAGGGAGAGGGTGCGGACCAGCAAGGGCACACCGGCCTGGGCGGACGCCCGGATCCCTGCCGCATCCGGACGCAACGACGCTCCATGACGACGGGCTCCGCGCACGACCACCACCAGGTAGACCGCCGCCATGCCGCACTGGGCGATCACCGTGCCCCAGGCGGAACCCGCGATGCCCATGTCGGCGCCGTAGACCAGCACCACATTGAGGACGGCGTTGGCCATGAAACCGCCGACAGCCACCCGCAGGGGAGTCCTGGTGTCCTGGAGTCCTCGCAGCACACCGGTCGCGGCGAGGACGACGAGCATCGGGGGGATGCCGAGGGAGGAGATCCGCAGGTAGGTGATGGCATACGGGGCCACGGTGTCGGAGGCGCCGAAAAGTCCGACCAGGGCCGGGGCGGTGGGCAGCGTGACAGCGATCACCGCACAGCCCAGCAGCAGCGCAAGCCAGATGCCGTCCATCCCTTGACGGATGGCGGCGCCGAGGTCGCCGGCGCCGACCCGCCGGGCGACGGCGGCGGTCGTCGCATAGGCGAGGAAGACGAAGACGCTCACCGCAGTGGCCAGGAGCGTCGACGCCACACCGAGACCGGCCAATTGCGCGGTGCCCAGATGTCCGACGATCGCACTGTCCGCGAGGATGAAAAGGGGCTCGGCGACCAGGGCTCCGAAGGCCGGGAGCGCCAGCGCGATGATCTCACGGTCGTGTCGGCGGCGGCCCGCCCGGCCGGTCGCAGAAGCCTGTGTCATAAGCACCAATCTAATCTTCCACAGGTAAGAGGTGCAACGGACTTCTGACGCTTACTTTTGTGGGCTCGGCGTGGGCTCTCGCACAGCGTTCCGGTGGATCTTGGCCGGGCGGCCGATTTTTTTCTTCTACACAACCGGCGATCCGCGTTACCGCAGGTCAATAGGGTGAATCGCGAATCGCTGCGGGCTTGTTCACAGCGCTGTCCACCGACTCGTGCACAGGATTCGCGGGGTTGTCCACAACATACGGCCGGTCTTCCACATGGCCTGTGGATAACGAGATTGGCTGGCGGTGGCTGCGGGCTTAGCGTGGTGCGGTGCTCGCCCCCGCCGGGCGTGGAGATTCCCCGCGCGACCGGCACGTCACAAGGGTAGGCGGGCCGCTCGATCTGTCAGAGCCGTGCCGTACAACGGAAGGGCACGGCGAGGTCCGCGCGGCGGACGGGAGGAGGGTCGCTCGGTGAGCATTTCCGAGCCCTTGGACGACCCCTGGGCCGAGAGCGGTCCCAGTGATCGTCTGCCCGCGTCGCGCCGTCGCGAGGATTCCGGGCCGGGCCGTTCCGGCGGTCGTGGGGACCGCTCCGGGGACGGACGGTGGGCCGACCAGGAGGTCTCCCCCTTCGAACGGGTGCCACCGCAGGACCTCGACGCCGAACAGTCCGTGCTCGGCGGCATGCTGCTGTCCAAGGACGCCATCGCCGACGTGGTGGAGGTCCTCAAGGGCCACGACTTCTACAAGCCGGCCCACGAGCTGATCTACCAGGCCATCCTGGACGTCTACGCCAAGGGCGAGCCGGCCGACCCGATCACCATCGCCGCCGAGCTCACCAAGCGCGGTGAGATCAACAAGGTGGGCGGTGCCGCCTACCTGCACACCCTGGTCCAGACGGTCCCCACCGCGGCCAACGCCGAGTACTACGCGGAGATCGTCCACGAACGCGCCGTGCTGCGCCGCCTGGTGGAGGCGGGGACCCGGATCACCCAGATGGGATACGCGGCGGACGACGACGTCGACGAGATCGTCAACCGCGCGCAGGCCGAGATCTACGCCGTCACCGAGCAGCGCACCAGCGAGGACTACCTCCCGCTCGGCGACATCATGGAGGGCGCGCTCGACGAGATCGAGGCGATCGGCTCCCGCAGCGGCGAGATGACCGGCGTCCCCACCGGCTTCACCGACTTCGACGCCCTGACCAACGGTCTTCACCCCGGTCAGATGATCGTCATCGCGGCCCGCCCGGCCATGGGCAAGTCGACCCTGGCGCTGGACTTCGCCCGTGCGGCGTCGATCAAGCACCAGCTGCCCAGCGTGGTCTTCTCCCTGGAGATGGGCCGCAACGAGATCGCCATGCGCCTGCTCTCCGCCGAGGCACGGGTGGCCCTCCACCACATGCGTTCGGGCACCATGACCGACGACGACTGGACCCGCCTGGCGCGCCGGATGCCCGACGTCTCCGCCGCGCCGCTCTACATCGACGACTCCCCCAACCTGTCGATGATGGAGATCCGAGCCAAGTGCCGTCGGCTCAAGCAGCGCAACGACCTGAAGCTGGTCGTCATCGACTACCTCCAGCTGATGCAGTCCGGCGGTTCCAAGCGCGCCGAGAACCGCCAGCAGGAGGTCTCGGACATGTCCCGTAACCTCAAGCTGCTGGCCAAGGAGCTGGAGATCCCGGTGATCGCGCTCTCCCAGCTGAACCGAGGCCCCGAGCAGCGGACCGACAAGAAGCCGATGGTCTCCGACCTGCGTGAGTCCGGCTCCATCGAGCAGGACGCCGACATGGTCATCCTGCTCCACCGTGAGGACGCCTACGAGAAGGAGTCGCCGCGCGCGGGCGAGGCGGACCTGATCGTGGCCAAGCACCGTAACGGTCCGACGGCCACCATCACGGTCGCCTTCCAGGGCCACTACTCGCGCTTCGTGGACATGGCGCAGAGCTGATCACGCGGGCCGCGGGCACGTCCGCGGACGGACCGTCAGAACCAGTGCAGGCAGTGCGGGGGACGCTCGGCGCGGAAGAGCGCGTCGGCGAGGGCGGCCGCTCCGGGACGGTGGGCCCGGATGTGCCCGGCCCGCACCAGGGTGCTCACCGGGGTGCCGCCCAGGTAGACGGAGCCCAGGTCCCGCACGTCCAGGGACAGGTCGGGCCCGCGGTCGGTCGGTACGCAGTCCGCCGTGCCGTCCCGGACGGTCAGCAGGTGGCGCGTGTGCTCGCCGAGGAAGGGATCGTCGACGTCGAGGACCAGCTCGCCGTCGGTGAACCAGCCGCGGGAGGTCAGCGCGCGGGGGACGTCCAGCAGCCGCACCCAGAGCCAGTCGGTGACGGAGCCGACCTCGCCGGCGCGGTGGTCGGCGAGCTGCCAGCGCAGCGGGTGCCCGGGCGGGACGTGCCGGAACACGACCTTCTCGACCAGGTCGTGGCCCAGGACGCATCCGGCCAGGGCGGTGAACACCGTGTCGTCGGCGGCGACGGTCTCGTCGACCGTCAGGACCCGGTCCGCGAGCGCATAACTGGCGTAGCCGTCCGGCACACCGTCGGCGTCCCGGTGGACGGCGACGTGGCGGGGCGCCTCGGCGACCGGGGGCTGCCCCGCGCCCAGCTCCCACCAGCGGCGGGGACGGGACAGCGCGCCGGGCTGCCTGCGGCGGTACCGGTCGTAGACCTCCTCCAGGAGGTCCCCGCAGGCGGAGCGCCGCAGCACCTCCACGGAACCCGGGTCCGGGTCCGCCCCGCGTGCGCGGGGGAGCGCCAGGGCGGCCCGGTGGCGCGGCACCGTCAGCCGCTCCGTGCAGGTCGCCGGTCCGTAGCCGAACCTGCCGTAGATCGTGGCCTCGGAGGCCAGGAGGACGGAGAGGACCTCTCCCCGGGCCCGCAGATCGCCGAGCTGACGCCGCATCATCGCGGTGAGCACGCCCTGGCGCCGGTGCGTGGGCAGGACGCCCACCGCGGTCACCCCGGGAGCCGGAACGAGGACCTCACCGGGCAGCGTGAGCTCGAAGGAGTACGCGCCGGCGGTGCCGACGGGCCGCCCGTCCGCCGCCACCGCGAGCAGACCGCGGTCCATCTCGAACGCCGACCACCAGACCCCCCTGCCCTCCACCGGGGTGTCCGGGAAGAGGCCGAACGCGGCGTGGAGCGTGTCGACGAAGACATCGAGGTCCTGGTCGGTCGTGGAGCGGATGTCCATCGCTGGCGCAGCCTCCTGGGATGCCGGCGCCACGACCCGTGACGCCCGCCTCAGTGCAGTACCGGGGCCAGGTCCCGGTCAAACGAATTTCGCGCGCCGCCCGGCCGTGGAGGGCCGGGCG
>NZ_LWCC02000005.1:2332809-2336541 GCF_001642695.1 Streptomyces chilikensis | reverse complement strand
CGAGCGCCGACCCGTGTCCGGAGGCCCGGCGCCGGACCTTCCCCCGCGCGGCAGGCCGCCGGCGCGGTCCCTCGGGCGGGGCGGGCCCCGGGCGCCGCGCCGCGTCGGCCACGGGGGACCCCGTCCGCCCGCCGGCGAACCGGGTCGCCCCCGCCCGAGGCCGTCTGATCCACTGAGGACCATGACGACACCCCAGGAAGAGAACGCCCTGCTGCCCGCCACCCGTCGGGCGCTGCTGCACCGGATCGCCGTCGCCCAGGCCGAGGGCCGGGCCCCGTCGCTGGCGGCGGCGGTCGTGCGGGGCGGGGAGACCGTGTGGACCGGTGCGCGGACCTCGGTGGACGGGCACGCTCCCGACAGTGGCGTCCAGTACCGGATCGGCTCGATCACCAAGACCTTCACCGCGGTCCTGGTGATGCGGTTGCGCGACGAGGGGCGCCTCTCGCTCGAGGACCCCCTGGAGAAGCACCTCCCGGGCACCTCGGCCGGTGAGGCCACCATCGCCCAGCTGCTCGCCCACACCGCCGGCCTGGCCGCCGAGTCACCCGGCCCTTGGTGGGAGCGGACCCCGGGGACGCTGCGCCCCGCACTGGCCGACGTCCTCGGCGAGGACCCGCTGCTGCACCCGGGAGGACGCCGGTTCCACTACTCCAACCCCGGCTACACGCTGCTCGGCGCCCTGGTGGAGGAGCTGCGGCAGGAGCCGTGGGAGCGGGTCCTGCGCCGCGAGGTGCTGGAACCGCTCGGACTCGACCGCACCGGTCCGGACCCGGTGGCCCCGCACGCGGGTGGCTGGGCCGTCCACCCGTGGGCCGACGTGATGCTCCCCGAACCGGTCGAGGACCTGGGCCGGATGGCGGCCGCCGGGCAGCTGTGGTCGACCACCGCAGACCTGGCGCGCTTCGCCGTCTTCCTGACCCGCGGCGACGACCGGGTGCTGAGCGCGGACTCGGTCGCGGAGATGCGCACCCCCGCCGCGCCACCGGAGCCGGGCGACCTGGCGGCAGGGGCGGGCTACGGCCTGGGGATGCAGGTGCAGCACTGGGGCGGGCGCAGGCTGGTGGGGCACTCCGGATCGCTCCCCGGCTATCTGGCCAACCTGTCCATCGCGGTCGAGGACGACGTGGCCGCGGTGGTCCTGGCCAACTGCACCTCCGGCGTCTCCGTCTCGACGGTGGGCGCGGACCTGGTGCGCATCGTGGCGGAGGCCGAGCCGCGCATCCCGGAGCCCTGGCGTCCCCTGCCGGAGGCCGATCCGGCCGTGCTGGCGCTCACCGGGCCCTGGTACTGGGGGACGTCGGCCTTCGTGCTGCGGATGACGGCCGAGGGCGGGGTCTCGGTGGACCCGATGGGCGCCCCGGGCCGGCGGTCCCGGTTCCGGGCCGTCGGGGACGGCGTCTGGGCCGGCCTCGACGGCTACTACGCGGGGGAGACCCTGCGCGCGGTTCGGGGGCCCGACGGCACCGTGACCCACCTCGACCTGGGCTCCTTCGTCTTCACCCGCACCCCCTACGACCCCGCCGCCCCGGTACCGGGGGGCGTGGACGAGGGCGGCTGGCGAGGGCTGGCGCAGGACGCCTGAGCCGCCGTCAGAGCTGCAGCTTGAAGCCGATGTGCGAGGCGGTGAAGCCGAGGCGCTCGTAGAACCGGCGGGCATCGGTCCGGGTGGCGTCGGAGGTCAGCTGCACCAGCCGGCATCCCCGCCGCCCGGATTCCTCGATCGCCCACCGGACGAGCCGGCTGCCCAGTCCGGTGCCCCGCTCGTCGGAGTGCACCCGGACCCCCTCGATGACCGACCGGGTGGCGCCGCGGCGGGAGAGGCCCGGGATCACGGTCAGCTGCAGGGTGCCGACGACCTTCCCCGAGCGCTCGGCCACCATCAGGTTCTGGTTCGGGTCGTCCGCCAGCCGCGCGAAGGCCGTCAGATAGGGGGCGAGGTCGTCCGGCGTTTCACGGCGGGCGCCGAGCGGGTCGTCGGCGTACATGGCCACGAGGGCGGGCACGTCGTCCGCCTCGGCCTTGCGTATGAGGAGATCGTCCATGGGGGCACCCTAGGACCTGTCCGGCACTCCCGTCGGCCGCGAGCCGTCGCCCGGACTCACATCAGGTCCGCGGTGTGCAGAGCGCGGACGCCCTCGATGTTGCCGTCCAGGTAGTGCCGCAGGGAGAGCGGCACCAGATGGACGGAGGCGATGCCGATCCGGGTGAACGGCACGCGCACGATCTCGTACTCCCCGGCGGGCTCCTCGACCTCGGGGCCGTGGCGGAGGGAGGGGTCCATGGACTCCAGACGGCAGACGAAGAAGTGCTGCACCTTGACCCCGGTCGACGCCTCGTCCGGGCCGATGTGCTCCACCGTGTCCACGAAGCAGGGGATGACGCCGGTGATCTTGGCGCCGAGCTCCTCGTGCACCTCGCGGTGCAATGCGTCGACGACGGTGGCGTCCTCGGGCTCCACACCGCCTCCGGGAGTGACCCAGTAGGGGTCGACGCCTGGCTTGGTGCGCTTGATCAGGATCAGATCGGGGCCGTCCAGCAGGACGGCACGGGCGGTGCGCTTGACCACGGGGCGGACGGTCATGGGGGGAATGTGGCCCGCGATGTTCCACGTGAAACATCGCTCGCGCCATTCGCCCGGGGCGCCGGCGCTCAGGACCACGCCGAGGCGGCCCGCCGGAGCCGTTCGTGGGCCCGGCCGATGTGCGGGAGCCCCAGCGTGCCGGTGCGCACCACCAGGAAGTACGTGCGCAGCGGAGGCACGTCGGGCTCGTGCAGGGGGACCACGGCGCCTTGGCGCAGGGCGGGAGCGCAGAGGTACCGCGGCAGGACGGCGAGCCCGGCGCCCCGGACCGCGCAGGCCAGCACGGCTCGCAGGTCCGGCACCACCACCGCGCCCGAGGCCGCGGCCGGCCGGGCGTCGAACACGGAGGACCAGTAGCGCGAGACGAACGGCAGCGACTCGTGCACCTCGACCACGGGCAGCCGGTCCAGCCGGGTGCGGATCTCCTCCGGCGACGGGGACGCGGCGCCGCCGGGCCCTCCGGCGGTGCCGGGTGATCCGGAACCGGACGGCGAGGCGCCGGCCGTGCCCGCCGCCGCGGCGAGGCCGGGAGCGGCGACCAGCACGTGCTCCTCGTCGCACAGGGGCGTGGAGTCGAGCAGGGCGCCGCGCGGGCGGGCGGTGGTGACGGCGAGGTCGTAATGACCGGCGGCCAAGCCCTCGAGGACGTCCTCGTCGTTGCCGAACGAGGCGCGCAGGGACGGGGGCGGGCCGCCCCCGCCGTCGAGGCCGGTCAGCGCGGGGAGGAGCCGCTCCGCCACCAACTCCGGCGGTCCGGCCAGGTGCAGGGTCCGGAAGGCGTCCTCGTCGAGGCCCGCCCCGGCGATCTCCACCAGGGCGTCGAGGTGGGGCGCCGCCTTGTGGGCCAGTTCCTCGCCGATGGTGGTGGGGACGACGCCGCGTGCCCGCCGGAGGAAGAGCGGACGCCCCAGCTGGCGCTCCAGCGTGCGGATCTGCGAGGTCACGGCGGGCTGGGAGAGCCCCAGGAGCGCGGCGGCGCGCGTGAAGGAGCCGGCCCGGTGCACCGCCACGAAGGTACGGAGCAAGGCCAGGTCCATGGGCGCCCCCTCAGCTCCCCAGGGCGACGCGGACCGCCCCCCGGCGGCCCGTCGGCCGTGTCCCACTATAAATATGGCGATAGGCCTCTGTCGGTCCAGTGATTGGACACTGAC
>NZ_LWCC02000005.1:2303402-2332799 GCF_001642695.1 Streptomyces chilikensis | reverse complement strand
AGCCTGGGTCGCGCGGCGCGACCGGGTGGTCGTGCGGCGGGCCGGCGGACCGGTCCGAGCCACGAGGGGGGAGGCTCGGACCGGTCCGTCCGCGCACCTGTCGCGCGGGCCGGAGCGGCGCGGGAGGGTCAGCTCCCGGAGACCGGCCGGCCGGCCTCGTCGAGGGCGCGCAGTACGTCCGCCACCAGGTCCTCCGGGTCCTCGGCGCCCACCGAGAGCCTGATGAAGCCGGCGGGCACCGCGTCGCCGCCCCAGCGTCCGCGCCGCTCGGCGCTGGACCGCACGCCGCCGAAGCTGGTCGCCTCGTCCACCAGCCGGAGCGACTCCAGGAAGCGTTCCGCGTGCTCGCGCCCGGGGAGGGTGAAGGAGACGACGCAGCCGAAGCGGCGCATCTGGCGGGAGGCGACGGCGTGCGAGGGATCGTCGGGGAGCCCCGGATAGCGCAGGCCGCTCACCTCGGGGCGCTCCTTCAGCGCGCGGGCCAGGGTGAGGGCGGTGGCCGCCTGCCGGTCCACCCGCATCTGGAGGGTGGAGAGCGAGCGGTGGGCCAGCCATGCCTCCATGGGACCGGGGATGACGCCGACGATCTTCCTCCAGCGGCGGACCGCGTCCATCGCCTCGCCGCGGGCACCGGTCACGTAGCCGAGGAGCACGTCGCCGTGCCCGGTGAGCTGCTTGGTGCCGCTGGCCACCGCGAAGTCCGCGCCCAGCTCCAGCGGTCGCTGGCCGAGCGGGGTGGCCAGGGTGTTGTCGACGGCCACCAGGATGCCCCGGGCGTGCGCCTCCTCGGCGAGCCGGCGGATGTCGCAGACGTCCAGGCCGGGGTTGGAGGGCGTCTCGATCCACAGCAGCCTGGCCCCGTCGAGGACCTCGAGCTGCGCGTCGCCGCCGGTGGGAGCGGTGCGCACCTCGACGCCGAACGCCTCGAGCTGGGCCCGGACCAGGGGGAACACCTGGTAGCCGTCGCTGGGCAGGACCACCGTGTCGCCGGCACCGAGCTGGGAGAAGAGCACCGCGGAGATCGCGCCCATGCCGGAGGGGAAGACCAGCGTCTCCACGTCGTCCCTCCCGGGGGCCTCGAGCTCGCCGATGGCGTTCTCCAGGAGCGTCCAGGTGGGGTTCTCGTCGCGGCCGTAGGTGTAGGGGCCGGTGGGCTCACCCGGGAGGTGGAAGTGGGCGGCGAAGACGGGACCGGGGAGGGTCGGCTCGTACTTCACGGGGTCCGGCAGTCCGGCACGCACCGCACGGGTGCCGTCACCGGTCCCCGGGCGCGTGGGGTCCGCGCCGTTCGCGTCGTCGTTCCGTGCGCCGGCGTCCTGCGCCCGGGCATCCGCGGCGGAGTCGTTCATGCGGCCGTCCTTCCTGGTGCTCACGTACGGTGGCGGCCTGTCGGGATCCGCCGCCCCCACTGTCTCAGGGCGGCCGGACTCGCGGGCGCACGGGTGGGCGGAACCGGGCAGGTCAGGAACGCGGCGCCGGGTGCGGCGGCGGGCGCCGCACGAGGTCAGTCCCCGTCGGGCAGGACCAGGTTCAGGGCCCAGGAGACCACGGAGATCACGAGGCCGCCCAGGACCGCGGTCCAGAAGCCGTCGACGTGGAAGCTCAGGTCGAGCTCTCCGGCGATCCAGGAGGTGAGCAGCAGCATGAGGGCGTTGACCACCAGGGTGATCAGGCCGAGGGTGAGGAGGAACAGCGGCAGCGTCAGGAGCTGGACGAGCGGCTTCACCAGCAGGTTCACCAGGCCGAAGATCAGCGCCACCACGACCAGGGTCCAGGCCTTCTCGCCGGTGCTGCCGCCCTCCAGGCTGATCCTGCCGACCAGCCACACGGCGACCGCCAGGGCGCCGGCGTTGGCGAGCGTCTTGACTAGGAAATTCATCATGTATCTGATCGTGGCAGAAGAGATCGATTCTGGTCCTGACCCGAAGGGGCGAGCGGGGCGATGAAAGCATTCCGGCTGGATGAACTGGAAGCGGAGCGGGCCGCCAACGACGGTGCCTACCTGCAGTTCCTGCGGGAGCGGAACATGTCGGTGGGGCTCTACGCGCTGGACGCCGGCGCACAGGACCCGCAGCAGCCGCACCACCAGGACGAGGTGTACTTCGTGGTGAGCGGGCGCGGCTGGATCACGGTGGGGACCGAGACGACCGAGGTGGCGCGGGGCAGCGTCGTCTACGTGCCCGCCAACGTCCCCCACAAGTTCCACCACATCAGCGAGGACCTGCGGGTGATGGTGGTCTTCTCGCCGCCCGAGGGCTGACCGACCCCTAGGGGAGCGGTCAGGGACCGACGAGGGTGCCGGGAGCCCCTTCGGGGCCCCTTCCCCGCCTAGCATCGAAAACGTAACCGACGACTCACAGGGAAGAGGGCTGGGCGATGCGTGAGATTCTCGCGGACGTGCCGTGGTGGGTGAAGTGGATCGCGATCCCGGTGATCGCTCTGGTCGTCTTCGGGGGCCTGATAGCGAACGTGCTCGGCTTCCTGGTGGGACTGCTCTTCAAGGTGCTGGTCTTCGTGGCGCTGGTGGGCGGTCTGATCTTCCTGGTGCGGAAGGTCAGGGGATCGTCCTCCTCGTCGTCCGACCGGCAGTGGTAGAGGCACCGGGAGCGCGGGAGCGGGATCCCTCGTGAGAGGGAAGCTCGGCCCGCGGGGTGTGTCCGGAAGGTGACGGGCCGTTAGAGTCCGGAACTCGACGCGGGGAACCAGAGCCCCCGCGGGCGGCCCGCAATCGCCCGTGTTGCCCCGGCACGGGCGGCCTCCTCGCGCTCCGGGAGTCACCCTTGGCCACGGCCGACACCGCGTCCGCCTCACGACGCGCCCCTTCCGTGCCCGTCCAGCCGACCCAGGCAGGCCCTGCCCCGGCCGCTTCCGGAAAGGAACGCGGGGACGGAGGAAGAGGTGACGGGGGCGGGCCGGGCCAGGGCCGGCCGGCGACGCTCATCGGATCGGTCCAGCGGGCCATGCGGCTGCTGGAGACCGTCGCCGCGCACGAGCGGGGCGCACCGGCCAAACAACTGGCCCGGCAGGCGGGGCTGGCCCTGCCGACCACCTACCACCTCCTGCGGACGCTGGTCCACGAGGGCTACCTACGGCGCGACAGCGGACTCTTCCACCTGGGGGACGCCGCCGAGAGGCTGAGCCGCAGGGTGGCCCGGCAGAGACGCCGCAGCGCCGTCACGGAGACGCTGGCCCACTGGCACGACGTCATCGGGGCACCGCTCTACTGCGCCCGGTACCGCGACGGAGAGATCGAGGTCGTCGGCGTCGCGGACTCCCAGGAGAACCCCGCGGTCGGCGAGTGGGCCGACTTCCGGGCGACCGGGCACGCGCACGCCATCGGGCAGTGCCTGCTCTCCCAGCTCGACGAGGAGGCCCGGCGGGACCACCTGGCCCGCCACCCGGTGCAGTCGCTGACCCCGTACACGGTCGAGGACGAAGGAGCGTTCCTGCGGCGTTTGGCGGCGGCCCGTCATGGGGAGCCAGTGCTGGAGCGCCAGGAGTACGCGCTGGGCACGGTCTGCGCCGCGATCCCCATCAGGATCGGCACCATCGTCGCCACGGTGGCCGTCTCCCTGCCCGTTCACCAGGCCGACCAGCTGCTTCCCACGGCCCACCGGCTCCAGGCCGAGATCGGGCGCGCGCCCGGGGTCCTGGCCCTGTCTTTCAGTATCTGAAAAATCACTCCTTGTGATTCGCCGTGTACGTTCAGCAAGATGGCGCGCAGGGTCAGCAGGATGAGTCCCGGAAACCCGAGGACAAAAGACGGGGTAGGCGATGCGCGAGTCGGTGCAGGCAGAGGTCATGATGAACTTTCTCGTCTCGGACGAGCTCTCGTTCCGCATTCCGGTCGAGCTGCGCTACGAAACCTCTGATCCGTTCGCCGTGCGACTGACCTTTCACCTTCCTGGTGACGCGCCGGTGACCTGGGCCTTTGGCCGGGAGCTGCTGATCGACGGGGTGGGACGGCCCTGCGGGGACGGGGACGTCCGGGTGTCGCCCGCCGACCCCGACATGCTGGGTGAGGTGCTGATCCGGCTCCAGGTCGGACACGACCAGGCGCTGTTCCGGTCGGGCGCCGCTCCGCTGGTGGCGTTCCTGGACCGGACGGACAAGCTCGTGCCGCTCGGCCAGGAGGGGGCGCTGGCGGACTTCGACGCCCACCTCGAGGAGGCGCTGGACCGCATTCTCGCCGAGGAGCAGAGCGCCGGCTGACCTTCCCGCCGTGGCTCGTCCCGCTCCGGTGAAGGAACGCTTCGGCCCGGTGTCCCGAGGGCGTGCGGTCCTTCCCCGCGGCGCTCCGGACACCGGGCCTCCGTACCGCTCCCCGGACGGGGTGCGGCGCCCCGGGGGTCTCAGCGGCGGCGGCGACGCCCCCGCGTCCCGCGGCCTCCCGAGGCCCGCCCGGCCGCCCGCCCACCGCTGCGCCCGGCCGCCGGGCCGGCGCCGGAGCCGTCCGGTCCGGGGCGGTCGGCGGAGACCACCAGGGCGGCCAGCGCGGTGGTCACCGGCACCGAGGCCACCAGGCCGATGGAACCGATCAGGGTGCGCACGATCTCCTGGGCGACCAGTTCGCTGTTGGCGACCGAACCCACACTGCTCTGGGCGATCGAGAAGAGCAGCAGCAACGGCAGCGCCGCACCCGCGTAGGCCAGGACCAGGGTGTTGACCACCGAGGCGATGTGGTCCCGGCCGATCCGCAGACCGGCCCGGTAGAGCCCGCGCGGACCGAGCGAGGGGTTGGCCTCGTGGAGCTCCCACACCGCCGAGGTCTGGGTGACCGTCACGTCGTCCAGGACGCCCAGTGAACCGATGATGACGCCGGCCAGCAGCAGGCCGCTCATGTCGAGCTGCGGGTAGAGGCCGTGGATCAGGCCGGTGTTGTCGTCGGTGTTGCCGGTCAGGTCGCCCCACCCGATGAAGACCGAGCCCAGGACGCCGATCAGCAGCAGCGAGACCAGGGTGCCCAGGACCGCCACCGAGGTCCTGGCCGACAGCCCGTGGCACAGGTAGAGCGCGATCAGCATGATTGCGCTGGAGCCGACCACCGCCACCAGCAGCGGATTCGACCCCTGCAGAATGGCCGGCAGGATGAACAGGGTGAGCACCATGAAGCTCACCGCCAGCGCGATCAGCGCCATCAGGCCGCGCAGCCGGCCCACGACCACGACCGCCACCGCGAAGATGCCGGCCAGCAGCGTCAGCGGGAACTTCCGGTTCATGTCCATGACCGAGTACTGGAGTTCCTTGGGAGCGGTCGGCTCGTAGGCGACGATCACCGAGTCGCCCTCCGCCAACTGCCGCGACTGGTCACGCTGGACCGTCTCGACGAACGTCTTCCCCTGGTCCTTGCCGGTGTCGATGCGAACCGTCGCCAGCGTGCACTGCTGGTCCTTCTGGTTCCCCTGGCCGCAGGACGCCTTCTCCACCCGGGTGACGGTGGCCTGTTCGGTGTGCCGGTCGAAGCCCACGCCGGAGCGCTCGTGCCCCGGTGCTCCGCCGGGCCACAGCACGAGCAGGCCGACGGCCACCGCGGCGGCGAACGGAACCAGGACGGCGGTGATGATCCTGCGCAGTCGGCGGGAGGCCGGTGCGGCGGGCCCGTGCGCGTGGCTGTGCCCGTGCGCGTGACTGTGCCCGCCGCCGGGACCGGGCCCTTGGTCCGGTGGAGCTCCTTGGCGGTGCCCGGCGCCACGGGAGGGACCGTGGCCGGGGCCCTGCGGGTGGCCGTGAGGCACGTGTGCGCCGGTGGGGGGACGCGGTGGTTCGGGATGCGGTTGCATGGTGCTCACGGACAGATCATCCCAAGAGTGGCAGGGGCCTACTGTTCACCGCGCCCGGTGGGACGCTAGCGTGGGGTCACCTTTGCACACGCGGGAGCTCGGAGCACCGGGCTGAGAGGACGCTGACTTCCGGTCCGCCCTGTCCAGGGCGGGCGGTCGATGTTTCACGGGAAACATCGCGTCGGAGACCGCTGCGTCGACCGCCGAACCTGTTACCGGGTAATGCCGGCGTAGGGAGTAGGTCTCATGACCGACAAGGACGCACGCACGCCTGCTCGTTGGCACAAGAGCTACGTGGAGGGCTCGCGCCCCGACATCCGCGTGCCAGTACGTCAGGTCCATCTCACCAACGGCCGTTCGGTGTCGCTGTACGACACGTCCGGCCCGTACACCGATCCGGCGGCCGTCACGGACGTGCGCCGGGGCCTGCCGCCCCTGCGGCAGAACTGGATCATCGCCCGCGGTGACACCGAGGAGTACCCGGGCCGGCCGGTCCGGCCCGAGGACGACGGCATCCGCCACACCTCGCCGCGCGGCGGACTGCGCAACCTGGACGCGGTCTTCCCGGGCGAACCGCGGCGCCCGCGCCGCAGCCGGGAGGGGCGCCCGGCCACCCAGCTCGTCTATGCGCGGCGGGGTGAGATCACGCCCGAGATGGAGTTCGTCGCCCTCCGGGAGAACGTCTCGCCCGAGGTCGTGCGCGAGGAGATCGCGGCGGGACGGGCGGTGCTGCCCGCCAACGTGAACCACCCGGAGATCGAGCCGATGATCATCGGCAAGCGTTTCCTGGTGAAGGTCAACGCCAACATCGGCAACTCGGCGGTGACCTCCTCCATCGAGGAAGAGGTGGAGAAGATGACCTGGGCGACCCGCTGGGGCGCCGACACGGTCATGGACCTCTCCACCGGCCGCAACATCCACACCACCCGGGAGTGGGTGCTGCGCAACTCCCCCGTCCCGATCGGGACGGTGCCGCTCTACCAGGCGCTGGAGAAGGTGGACGGCAAGGCCGAGGAACTGACCTGGGAGATCTACCGGGACACGGTGATCGAGCAGGCCGAGCAGGGCGTGGACTACATGACCGTGCACGCCGGTGTGCGGCTGGCGTTCGTGCCGCTGACGGCCGGGCGGAAGACCGGGATCGTCTCCAGGGGCGGGTCCATCATGGCCGCCTGGTGCCTGGCGCACCACAAGGAGAGCTTCCTCTACGAGAACTTCGAGGAACTGAGCGAAATCCTGGCCTCGTACGACGTCACCTACTCGCTGGGCGACGGCCTGCGTCCGGGGTCGATCGCCGATGCCAACGACGAGGCCCAGTTCGCCGAGTTGCGCACGCTCGGGGAACTGAACCGCATCGCCAGGCGTTGTGGTGTGCAGACGATGATCGAGGGCCCGGGACACGTCCCGATGCACAAGATCAAGGAGAACATCGACCTTCAGCAGGAGATCTGCGATGAAGCTCCGTTCTATACGCTCGGCCCGCTGACCACCGACATCGCTCCGGGCTACGACCACATCACCTCCGGCATCGGCGCCGCGATGATCGCCTGGTGGGGCACGGCGATGCTCTGCTACGTCACCCCCAAGGAGCACCTGGGGCTGCCCGACCGGAACGACGTCAAGACCGGCGTGATCACCTACCGGATCGCCGCCCACGCCGCCGACCTGGCCAAGGGGCACCCGGGCGCCCAGGAGTGGGACGACGCGCTCTCCGACGCACGGTTCGAGTTCCGGTGGGAGGACCAGTTCGACCTCTCCCTCGACCCGGTCACGGCGCGGGAGTTCCACGACGAGACGCTGCCCGCGGAACCGGCGAAGACGGCGCACTTCTGCTCGATGTGCGGGCCGAAGTTCTGCTCGATGCGGATCAGCCGGGACATCAACGAGCGGTTCGGCGGCGACGCTGGGGCAGCGGGTTCACCGGAGGAGATCGCCGAGGGCATGCTCCAGAAGTCCAAGGAGTTCGCGGCGGGCGGCAACCGGGTCTACGTGCCGCTGACGGAGCGTCCGGAGCCGGCGGGGCGCACCGGGCAGCCCGTCGACGCCGTGACGGACTGACGCGGCTCGCGCGGACGGACGGGTGCGGCCGGTGCCGGCCGGGCGGTCAGTCCGCGCGGTGGTTCCGGCTGGAGAAGTCCGGGCTGCTGTACCCCGGGCTGCTGAAGCGGGGGCTGGTGAGCCGGCCGGGCTCCCGGTGCGGCCCGGCACCGGGGTGGCCGTCCTGGTTCCCCAGCTCCGCCGGCCGGCCGCCGGCCGCCGGGGAGACCTGCGGGGGCCGGGTCGCCGCCTCCGCCAGGAAGGGCCGGATGCCACGCTCCCGCAGCGCGTCCAGCCACTCCTGGCGGGCGCGCTCCAGGTCCGCGTCCGGGCGGGTCCGCGTCTCCACGTGGTACGCGCGGGCGCCGTTGCGCACGGCGGTGATCAGCAGGCCGGTCGCGGCGGCCAGCAGCGCGGCCGCCGCGAGGGCGCCGAACGTCCAGCCCGCGGTCAGCATGGTCGCGGCCATGGCCGGCTCCGGCGTGAGCATCTTCAGGACGGAGCCGATCAGCAGCAGGACCGCCGCGGAGGCCCCCGCCAGCAGCGGGGCCAGGACGACCGCGACGGCGACGGCCCCGGGACCGGTCGCGTCGGCGTCCGCGGGGACGGTGCCCCCTTCCGTCCCGGGGGAGGGCTCCCGCCCCGCGTCGGCCAGGCGCCGCAGACCCTCGCGGAGATCGAGGTAGTGGTCGTACTCGGCGGCCGCCGCTTCCAGGATCTCGTCGGCGTGCTCCAGGGCGAGCGTGCGTAGCTGCTCACCGTTCGGGCGGCCGGAGGGACCCGCGTGGCCGTCGTTCCGCGGGGCCGAGCGCAGGGCCTCGTCCAGGGCTCGCGCGAAATCGGGGCGGTCCTCGTTCCGCAGCTGCTGCGGGTGGCTGGTCATGTGCATCCCCCGATGCTCCGTAGGGCTGTGGCTCGGCATGCCGACGAGCCGTCTGGCTGGGACGGAGGGGAGCCTGCTACGGATAGTCCGATGGTAGTGCCGTGGCGGCGGGGGATGACAAGGGGAATACGGGGAGTTTCACGTTTTCGCCGCCGGACACGAGCCGGATCCGGCGGCCGGCGGGATGCGTGAACACGCCTGTGACGCGAGGGACTTGGCAGTCCGGGAAGCGGCGCGGGCGCGGGGATCGGCCGACCGGGGCCCTCCCCCCCCCGGCGGACCGGACCGGTGTCAGGAAAGCGGCAGGCGGCGGACCAGGAGGGTGCCGGCCATGGTGACTCCGCCGTCCATGGCGACGGCGAGGCCGTCGGCGTAGATGTGCGGGCCTTCGATCAGCGGGCGGCCGTGGCCGGACTCGCCGTCCTCCGCGCCGGCCTCCCCGGTGAGGTAGGGGATCGGGCTGTGGCCGTGGACGACCCGGGTGCCGCCGTAGGCGTCGAGGAGTTCGCGGGCCGCCTGCACCCCGCCGGAATCGCGGAAGGCGAACCGCTTGGTGAACTTGCGGAACAGGTCCCAGACCTCGTCCGGGTCGTTGCGCGTCAGCGTCTCCCGCACGGTGTCGTTGACCTCCTGGATGGAGTCGCCGAACTCCAGGTACGCGGTGGTGTCGGAGTGCAGCAGCAGGTGGCCGTCGACCTCCTCCATCGCGGCGAGCCGGGCCATCCACTGCAGGTGGTGGTCCTGGAGGCGTTCCATGTCCGCCTTCTGGCCGCCGTTGAGGAGCCAGGCCGCCTGGAAGGTGGCGGTGCCGGCGCCGGAGTTGACCGGCGTGTCGCCGTACCGCTTGGCGCCGAGCAGGAGGAGCTCGTGGTTGCCCAGCAGCGCCTTGCAGTAGCCGCCGGCGGCCGCGGCCTCGGCCGACAGCCGCATCACCAGCTCGATCACGCCGATGCCGTCCGGGCCGCGGTCGGTGAAGTCGCCCAGGAACCACAGCCGGGTGTTGCCCGCCGACCAGTTGCCGTTCCCGTCGACGATGCCCTGGTCCCGCAGCGCGTCGAGGAGTTCGTCGAGGTAGCCGTGGACGTCGCCCACCACGTAGAGCGGGCCGGGGGCGGGCTGCCCGGCGGCCTGCGCCTCCGCGGCGGCCGGAGCGGCGGTCGCGGACGGGGTGAGCTGCAGCGTGTCCCCGCGGCGGATCACCGGAAGGTCCCGCTCGGTCGGGGTGTAGCCGTCGGGCGGTCCGTCCGGGAACGCCTCCGGCGGCACCGACCCGGGGTGGGGTTCGGCGGGCGGCTCGGTGTGCGCGACCGGGGAGGGCGGCGCCACGGCCGCCGGAGGGGGTCCTGCCGCGGCGTGCGGCGCGGGTTCATGGACGTATGCCGGCACCCGGAAGTCGCGCAGTGTCGCCGTACGCTCCACCTCGGGTCCCCGACCGGCCCCCTGAGTCATCGACCCCTCCACCATCGTGCCGCGTCTGCACCGCATCGGACTGCCTGGTGGCAGCGGCCCGCGGTGTCGTGCGCCCATCATAGGAACGCGGATCGTGCCGTGTGACGACCCAGGGGTGGTGAATCCGGCGGGGACGGCCGATGGCGTGCTGGATTTCATCCGAATCGTACGGTGTGCGGGGGTTGACGACCCGTCCGGGCGCCCCACCCGCACCGCCGGACCGTGCCGGTCCCGCGCACACCCCGACGTCCCCGGGCCGTCGCCGCGTGGCCGCGGCCACCCGCCCGCACCGCCGCGCGGCGTCCGCCCGCACCGCCGGTCCCGCACCGCCGGTCTTGCCCCGCCGCCCGCCGGGTCCGCCCCCGCGCTGCCGGGCACCCTTCGCCCGGCCCGCGTTCCGCCCCCCTCCGCCGGAACGCGGGCCGGGACGCGGAGGGTCAGCCGGTGCCCGGGGCGCGTGGCGGGCTCACGGTGGTGCGGACCGGACGCCGCTGGGAGGAGGCGCGGACGATCAGCTCGGTCGGTATCACCTGCTCGACCGGCCGGTCCGAGGAGATGCCCTCGATGGCGTCGATCAGGAGCTGCACCACGGCCGTGCCGATGCGGCGCGGCTTGAGGGAGAGCGTGGTGATCGGAGGTTCCGTGGTGGCGTAGACCGAGGACTCGCTGCAGCACACCAGCAGCAGGTCCTCCGGAACGCGCAGTCCGTACCGCCGGGCGGCGGCGAGCAGATCGGTGCCGTTGGGGTCGAAGAGGCCGTACACCGCGTCCGGCCGGTCCGGCCGGGCCAGCAGCCGGTCGGCGGCCACCGCTCCGGCGCACGGGTCGTGGGCCGGGTAGGACTCGTGGACCGGGTCCTGGCCGACGTTCTCGCACCAGCGCAGGTAGGCGGTGGTCGACAGCCGGGTGTACGTGTCGGTGCTGGTTCCGGTGAGGAGCCCGATGCGCCGGGCGCCGGCCGCGGCGAGGTGGTCCAGAATGCCGAGCACGGCGGCCTCGTGGTCGTTGTCCACCCAGGCCGTCACCGGAAGGGTGCCGTTGGGGCGGCCGTCGGAGACCACCGGTAAACCCTGGCGGGCCAGTTCGGCGACGACCGGGTCGTGGTCCGACGGGTCGATGACCACCGTGCCGTCCAGCGCCACGTTGGACCACACGTCGTGCCGTGAGGTCGCGGGCAGGATCACCAGGGCGTAACCGCGGTCCAGCGCCGCCGAGGAGGCCGCCCGGGCCATCTCGGCGAAATAGGCGAACTCGGTGAAGGTGAAAGGTTCATCCCCGTACGTGGTCACGGTCAGGCCGATGAGGCCCGACTTGCCCGTGCGGAGGGTTCGGGCCGCGGCCGAGGGGCGGTAACCGAGACGGTCGGCCACCTCGCGGACGTGGCGTCGGGTGGCGTCGGGCAGTCGGCCCTTGCCGTTGAGGGCGTCGGAGACGGTCGTGATGGAGACCCCGGCCGCGGCGGCCACGTCCCGGATCCCCGCCCGGCCCGGCCGGCCGCCCCGGCGGGTGATCTCCGCCCGGTTCACCTGGTGCTTCCCTGCTGCTGTCATGGCGAGCCGATAGTAGGGCTCGGGAGGCGGGCCGGAACGGATGCATATGCGACCGTTGACAGGGACGATTCTCCATGGTCATCTGACGGAAAAAGCCTTGAAAACAAAGGCCATGGGAGCTGTCGGTCGAAGGACCGGGCGTTCCGGCGGGTGAATGCCGCGTGCAAGGACAAGGTTCCGGATGGGGTGCAACTCACCTGCACGGGTGATGCGCGCCACGGCGCGAGCCACCGGCGCGCGTGATTTCGGCGGTTGCGCCCCCGGTGTCCCCGGGGTGGTCGCGGCCGGACGGAACGCCCTCGCCGGGCCCGCCCCGTGCCGGCGCGCGGCTCTTAGGCTGATAGCCATCGGTGCCGTCGGACGAGTGAGCCGCCGGCCGTCACGAGGAGGACTGCGGTGAGCGAGACGAGCCCCAAACTGCGTGCCGAGCTTGAGGGAGTGCCCTCCTACAAGCCGGGCCGCCCGGCCTCGGGGCCGGGTCCGGTCGCCTACAAGCTGTCCTCCAACGAGAACCCCTACCCGCCGCTGCCCGGGGTGATGGAGAGCGTGGTGGCCTCCGCGGCCTCGTTCAACCGCTACCCGGACATGGCCTGCACCGGTCTGACCGAGGAACTGGCGGAGCGCTTCGGCGTGCCGGCCTCCCACGTGGCCACCGGCACCGGTTCGGTGGGGGTCGCCCAGCAGCTGCTGCAGGCCACCAGCGGTTCCGGCGACGAGGTGATCTACGCCTGGCGCTCCTTCGAGGCGTACCCGATCATCACCCGGATCAGCGGCGCCACCCCCGTGGAGGTGCCCCTCACCCCGGGCGACGTCCACGACCTCGACGCGATGGCCGACGCGATCACCGGCCGGACCCGGCTGATCTTCGTCTGCAACCCCAACAACCCGACCGGCACCGTGGTGCGCCGGGCCGAGCTGGAGCGGTTCCTCGACCGGGTGCCCGGCGACGTGCTGGTGGTGCTGGACGAGGCGTACCGGGAGTTCATCCGGGACCAGGAGGTGCCGGACGGCGTGGAGCTCTACCGGGACCGCCCCAACGTCTGCGTGCTGCGCACCTTCTCCAAGGCGTACGGGCTGGCCGGCCTGCGGGTCGGCTTCGCCATCGCCCACGAGCCGGTGGCGGCCGCGCTGCGCAAGACGGCCGTGCCGTTCGGCGTCAGCCAGCTCGCCCAGGACGCGGCGGTCGCCTCGCTGCGCGCGGAGGACGAGCTCCTCGGCCGGGTGGGCTCCCTGGTGTGCGAGCGCAACCGGGTGGTCGCCGCCCTGCGCGAGCAGGGGTGGACCGTGCCGGACACCGAGGCCAACTTCGTCTGGCTGCGGCTCGGCGGGCGGACCATGGACTTCGCGGCGGCCTGCGAGCAGGCGGGCGTGGTGGTCAGGCCGTTCGCCGGGGAGGGCGTGCGGGTCACGGTCGGCGAGACGGAGGCCAACGACCTCTTCGTCAAGACGGCCGAGGAGTTCCGCCGCTCCGTCTGACCCCGCCCCCGGCGTCCGGCCCTCCGGCCCGGCGGCTCCCTTCGGGGAGCCGCCGGGCCGTCGCCGTTTCCGGGCGCGGGACGAGGCGTGGAGCCTGCCGCGGAGCGGGGCGGAGCGGGGCAGGGCGGGGTGGCGGAGCCGGACGGATGGGCCGTTTCCGGCCGTCCCGGGCCGAAGGGGGTACCCCCCTGTACGGCCGTTCGGCCTACATGCTGATAATAGATTGTGAATGTGAACGCTTTCACAAGCGCGCATGTTCATCCCCCCATGTGCGGATCTGGTGGAACAAACCTCCGCCTCGAGGCACCGCTGTGAAGGAGAACACGTGGACCTCGCCCTGGCCCCCGAGACGCTCGCGCGCTGGCAGTTCGGGATCACGACCGTCTACCACTTCCTGTTCGTCCCGCTGACGATTTCGCTGGCCGCCCTCACGGCCGGGCTCCAGACGGCCTGGGTGCGCTCCGGCAAGGAGAAGTACCTCAGGGCCACCAAGTTCTGGGGCAAGCTCTTCCTGATCAACATCGCCCTCGGTGTGGTCACCGGCCTGGTGCAGGAGTTCCAGTTCGGCATGAACTGGTCCGCCTACTCGCGCTTCGTGGGTGACGTCTTCGGGGCGCCGCTGGCCTTCGAGGCGCTGATCGCCTTCTTCTTCGAGTCCACCTTCATCGGGCTGTGGATCTTCGGCTGGGACAAGCTGCCGAAGAAGATCCACCTGGCCTGCATCTGGATGGTGTCGATCGGCACCATCCTCTCGGCCTACTTCATCCTGGCCGCCAACAGCTGGATGCAGCACCCCGTCGGCTACCGGATCAACGAGGAGAAGGGCCGCGCCGAGCTCACCGACTTCTGGCTGGTGCTGACCCAGAACACCACGGTCACCCAGGTCTTCCACAGCCTGGCCGCCGCCTTCCTCACCGGCGGCGCCTTCATGGCCGGCATCGCCGCCTACCACCTGGCCAAGGGCCGGCACGTCGCGGAGATGCGGACCTCGCTGCGCCTGGGCCTGGTGACCGTGGCGGTCGGCGGCCTGCTGACGGCGGTCAGCGGTGACGTGCTGGGCAAGGTGATGTTCGAGCAGCAGCCGATGAAGATGGCGGCCGCCGAGGCGCTCTGGGAGGGCGAACGCGGCGCCCCGTTCTCGCTCTTCGCCTACGGCGATGTCGACGAGGGCCACAACACGGTCGCCATCGAGATCCCCGGCCTGCTCTCCTACCTCGCCGACTCGGACCTGGACCACTACGTGCCGGGCATCAACGACATCAACCAGGAGATGCAGGAGAAGTACGGCCCCGGCGACTACCGGCCCAACATCCCGGTGGCGTTCTGGAGCTTCCGCTGGATGATCGGCTTCGGCATGGCCTCCCTCGCGGTGGGCGTGCTCGGGCTGTGGCTGACCCGCGGGAAGTTCCTGCTCCCCCAGCACCTGCGGACCGGTGAGGACGAGGTGCCGCACCTGGTCCTGCTGCCGCGCGGACGGGTCCTGGGGCCCCGGGCGACCCGGCTGTGCTGGCAGGTGGCGACCTGGACCATGGCGTTCCCGCTGATCGCGAACGCCTGGGGCTGGATCTTCACCGAGATGGGCCGCCAGCCCTGGGTGGTGTTCGGCGTCTTCCAGACCCGTGACGCGGTCTCCCCCGGTGTCGGCCAGGGCGAGGTCCTCGCCTCCATGACCCTGTTCACGGTGGTCTACGCGGTCCTCGCGGTCATCGAGGTGAAGCTGCTCGTGAAGTACGTGAAGGCCGGCCCGCCGGAACTCACCGAGGCGGACCTCAACCCGCCCACCAGGATCGGCGGCGACCCGCACGACGCCGACAAGCCCATGGCCTTCTCGTACTAGCAGGCAGGGAGTCGCCTCGCATGGAACTGCAACTGCACGACGTCTGGTTCGTCCTGATCGCCGTCCTGTGGACCGGCTACTTCTTCCTGGAGGGCTTCGACTTCGGGATAGGCGTGCTCACCCGGCTGCTGGCCCGCGACCGCACCGAGAAGCGGGTGCTGATCAACACCATCGGCCCCGTCTGGGACGGCAACGAGGTCTGGCTGGTGACCGCCGCCGGCGCCACCTTCGCCGCCTTCCCCGAGTGGTACGCCACCCTGTTCTCCGGCTTCTACCTGCCGCTGCTGGTGATCCTGCTCTGCCTGATCCTGCGCGGCGTGGCCTTCGAGTACCGGGTGAAGCGGTCCGGGGAGCGGTGGCAGCGGAACTGGGAGTCGGCCATCTTCTGGACCTCGCTGCTGCTCGCGGCCCTCTGGGGGGTGGTCTTCGGCAACATCGTCCGGGGCCTGCGGATCGACCGGGACCTGGAGTACGTGGGCACCCTGGGCGACCTCCTCAACCCCTACGCCCTGCTGGGCGGTGTGGTGACGCTGACCCTCTTCACCTTCCACGGCGCGGTCTTCGCGGCGCTGAAGACGGAGGGGGACATCCGGGACCGGGCACGCGGGCTCGCGCTCCGGCTCGGTGCGGTCACCGCCGTGCCGCTGGCCGGCTTCCTGGTCTGGACGCTGCTGTCGCGGGGCGGCCTGCCGAGCCTGGTCGCGGCGGTGCTCACCCTCGCCGCGCTGGCCGGCGCGGTGCTGACCGGACGGGCCGGACGTGAGGGCTGGTCGTTCGTCTGCTCCGGCCTGGGCGTGGTGGCGCTGGTGGCGGTGTTCTTCCTCTCGCTCTTCCCGGAGGTCATGCCCTCCACGCTGGACGAGGACTGGAGCCTCACGGTCACCAACGCCTCCTCCAGCCCCTACACCCTGAAGATCATGACCTGGTGCGCGCTCGTGGCCACGCCCGTGGTGCTGCTCTACCAGTCGTGGACCTACTGGGTCTTCCGCAAGCGGATCGGCACGCGGCACATCGCCGCGAGCCACTGACGGACGAGGTTTCACGTGAAACCGGTGGATCCCCGGCTGGTGCGGTACGCGCGTGCCACCCGTTTCTTCCTGGCCGCGGTGGTGGCCCTGGGCCTGATCGGCGCGGGTCTGGTCGTCGCCCAGGCGACGCTGATCGCCGAGGTGGTGGTCGGGGCCTTCCAGGGAGGGCTGACCACCGGTGATCTGGGAACCCCCCTGCTGTCGCTGGCCGGCGTCGCCTGCGGGCGGGGGGTGGTCGCCTGGCTGACCGGGCTCGCGGCCCATCGCGCCAGCGCGGCGGTCAAGTCCGAGCTCCGGGGGCGGCTGCTGGCGCGGACGGCCGCCCTCGGTCCCTCCTGGCTGGACGGACAGCGCACCGGGTCCCTGGTGAACCTGGCGACCCGGGGCGTGGACGCGCTGGACGACTACTTCGCCCGGTACCTGCCCCAGCTGGGCCTCGCCGTCGTGGTGCCGGTGGCGGTGCTCGCCCGGATCGTCACCAGGGACTGGGTCTCCGCGGCGATCATCGTGGGCACCCTGCCGCTGATCCCCCTCTTCATGGCGCTGATCGGCTGGGCCACCCAGGCCCACACCGACCGGCAGTGGAGGCTGCTGTCGCGGCTCTCCGGCCACTTCCTCGACGTGGTCGCCGGGCTGCCCACGCTGAAGGTCTTCGGGCGGGCCAAGGCCCAGGCCGAGTCGATCCGCCGAATCACCGCCGAGTACCGCAGGGCCACGCTGCGCACGCTGCGGATCGCCTTCCTCTCGTCGTTCGCGCTGGAGCTGCTCTCCACGCTGTCGGTGGCGCTGGTCGCGGTGACCATCGGGATGCGCCTGGTCCACGGGGAGATGGACCTCTTCACCGGGCTGGTGGTGCTGATCCTGGCGCCGGAGGCCTACCTGCCGCTGCGGCAGGTGGGAACGCAGTACCACGCGGCGGCGGAGGGACTGGCCGCCGCGGAGGAGGTCTTCGCGGTGCTGGAGACGCCGCTGCCGGAGGCGGGGACCCGGGCGGTGCCGGCCGACACGACGATCACCTTCGACGACGTCGCCGTGCGGTATCCGGGACGGACGGAGGACGCCGTCTCCGCGGTCTCGCTCACGGTGGAGCCCGGCACGGTGGTGGCCCTCACGGGTCCCAGCGGCGCGGGGAAGTCCACCCTGCTGCGGGTGCTGCTCGGGTTCGCCCGGCCGTCCCGGGGGCGGGTGGACGTGGGCGGGGTGGACCTCACGGAGATCGATCCGGAGGCCTGGCGGTCGCGGATCGCCTGGGTGCCGCAGCGGCCCCACCTGTACGCGGCGAGCGTGGCGGAGAACGTGCGGCTGGCCCGGCCCGGGGCCGACGACGCCGAGGTGCGGCGGGCGCTGGCGGACGCCGGTGCGCTGGAGTTCGTGGAGGCGCTGCCGGAGGGCGCCGGCACGGTGCTGGGGGAGGACGGCGCGGGGCTGTCGGCCGGACAGCGGCAGCGGATCGCGCTGGCCCGCGCCTTCCTGGCCGACCGTCCGGTGCTGCTGCTCGACGAGCCCACGGCGGCGCTGGACGGCGCGACGGAGGCGGAGCTCACGGAGGCGGTGCGGCGACTGTCGGCCGGGCGGACGGTGATCCTGGTGGTCCACCGCCCCGCGCTGCTGTCGGTGGCCGACCGCGTGGTCCGGCTGGGCCCGGCCGGCGCCTCCGCCCACGGCGCACCTTCCCACGGCGCCTCCGCCCACGGCGCCTCCGCCCACGGCGCACCCGCCGAGGACGCCCCGAGCGGGACGGCGGCCCGCGCCGCCGTCGGCGTGGCGGGGCACGCCCGGGAACACCTGCCCGGCTCCTCCGCGGCCGCCCCGGCGGGCTCCGGCCCGGTCGCGGAACCGGCGGTCCGGGAAACGACCCGGGGCGGGCCGGCCACCCCGGCCCGGGCGGACGCGCGGGAGGCGCGGTCCGCCCGGAGGGAGGCGGCGGGCGTGCTGCGGCGGGTGCGGGCACTGTCCGGGGCGCGGCGCGGGCGGCTGGGGTTCGCGCTGGTACTGGGAAGTCTCGCCCTGGGCAGCGCGGTGGGGCTGATGGCCACCTCCGGGTGGCTGATCTCCCGCGCCTCCGAGATGCCTCCGGTGCTCCACCTGATGATCGCGGTGACCGCGACCCGCGCCTTCGGCATGGGCCGCGCCGTCTTCCGGTACGCCGAGCGCCTGGTCTCGCACGACGCCGTGCTGCGGATGCTCGCCGACACCCGGGTCGCCGTCTTCGCGCGGCTGGAGCGCCTGGCTCCCGCCGGACTGCGGACCGCGCGCCGCGGTGACCTGCTGTCCCGCCTGGTCACCGACGTGGACGCGCTGCAGGACTACTGGCTGCGCTGGCTGCTGCCCACCGGGGCGGCGGTGGTCGTCTCCGGCGGCTCGGTGGCGTTCACCGCGTGGCTGCTCCCCGAGGCGGGCGCCGTCCTGGCCGTGGGGCTGCTGGCGGCCGGGGCCGGAGTGCCCTCGCTGACGGCGGCGGTGGCGCGGCGGTCCGAGGCCCGCCTGGCCCCCGCCCGTGGCGTCCTGGCCACCCGGGTCACCGACCTGCTGACCGGCACGGCCGAGTCGACGGTCGCCGGCGCGCTGCCCGCCCGGCTGGCCGCGACCCGTGCCGCCGACACCGTGCTGACCCGGATCGCCGCCCGCACCTCCTCCGCGAGCGCCCTGGGCGACGGTCTGACCGCGCTGATCGGTGGCCTCACGGTGGTCGCCACGGCGCTGGTCACCGTCCCCGCGGTGGCCGCGGGCCGGCTGGACGGGCTGCTCACCGCCGTGGTGGTGCTGACGCCGCTCGCCGCCTTCGAGGGCGTGCTCGGCCTGCCGCTCGCCGCCCAGTACCGGCAGCGGGTGCGGCGCGGCGCCGAGCGGGTCTTCGACGTGCTGGACGCGCCGGACCCCGTGCGCGAGCCGGCCTCCCCCCGCCCGGTGCCGGCCTCCCCCTTCCCCCTGGAGGTACGCGGGCTGTCGGCCCGTCACCCCGGCGGCGCGGAGCCCGCGTTGCGCGGTGTGGACCTCACGCTGGAGCCGGGGCGCCGGGTGGCCGTGGTGGGGCGGTCCGGGGCGGGCAAGACCACCCTGGCCCAGGTGCTGCTGCGGTTCCTCGAACCGGAGTCCAGGGTCTGCGCCCTCGGAGGGACCGACGTCCGCGAGCTGGACGGCGACCAGGTGCGCCGGGTGGTGGGGCTGTGCGCCCAGGACGCCCACCTCTTCGACAGCAGCGTCCGGGAGAACCTGCTGATCGCCCGCAAGGACGCCACCGAGGCGGAACTGCGTGCGGTCCTGCGGAGGGTCAGGCTGCTGGAGTGGGCCGACGCCCTCCCCGACGGCCTGGACACCCTGATCGGCGAGCACGGCGCGCGGCTCTCCGGCGGCCAGCACCGGCGGCTGGCCCTGGCCCGGGCCCTGCTGGCGGACTTCCCCGTGCTGGTGCTGGACGAGCCCACCGAGCACCTGGACCTGCCGACCGCCGACGCGCTCACGGCGGACCTGCTCGCCGCCACCGAGGGCCGCACCACCTTGCTGATCACCCACCGCACGGCGGGGCTCGAGGCGGTGGACGAGGTGCTGGTGCTCGACGGCGGCCGGGTGGTGCAGCGCGGCCCGTACGCGGTCCTCGCGCGGGCCGACGGGCCGTTCCGCGCCATGGTGGCGCGCGAGGAGGCGGCGGAGTCCCTCGCCGGCCGTCCCCTCGCAGCCGGGGTGTCCTGACCGGCACGTCGACGGCGCCCCCGGGGCGGTCCGGCGGTCCGGCGCGGGCCGGCGGTCCGACGCGGGCCGGCGGTCCGGCTCGGCCCGCGCGTCACACGCCGGCCGCGCTCACCCGGCTGCCGCAGGGGTTCCCCCGGCCGTACGCCCTCGACGGGCCGCGTGCCGGTGACGGCGTGACGATCACTGACATGCCATCACCTCGCCGCGCGGTCCCGCTCGTTCCCGTCCTGCTCTGCACCCTGGTCGCCCTGGCCGTGCGCCCCGCGGCCGCCGAGGGGGAGCAGGCGCTCGCCGCCCCACCGGACGACGGCGGCCTCAGTACCCGGGTGGCGCGCCTCTACCAGGAGGCGGCCCGGGCCACCGAGCAGTACCAGGCCGGCACCCGCCGGCTGGAGGAGGAGCGGATGCGGGCCGGGGACCTGGACCGTCTGCTGACCGAGAGGCGCCGGGAGGCCGAGGTGATCCGGGCGGACCTCGGCCGGTACGCGAGGGCGCAGTACCGGGCGGGCGGCGGTCTGCCGGTCTCGGCCCAGCTGCTGCTGTCGGACGACCTCGAGGCACTGATGAACAGTCACCGCGCGGTCTGGCGCGCGGACCTGGCGGTGAGCAACGTCATCGAGGAGAGCCGCCGGGTCGAGCGGCGGCTCTCCGAGGAACGGCGGAGGGCCGGGGAGCGGCGGCAGCGGCTGGAACAGCGGTCCGCCGCACTGGCCGGGATGCGTCAGGAGATCCAGAGCACCCTGGAGGAGGCCCGGGGGCTGCTCCAGAGCCGGGCGGACGCCTCGGTCGCGGCCGGAGCCTGCCGGGGCGCGGTGCGGCTGGAACAACCCGGGCAGCCGGTCGCAGGACCGTGGGTGGCGCCCGTGGAGGGCTACACGATGTCGGCCGGATTCGGCCAGGGAGGCGCCCGGTGGGCGAGCCGGCACACCGGGCAGGACTTCGCGGTGCCGATCGGCACCCCGGTGCGGGCGGTGGGCGAGGGCCGGGTGGCAAGGGTGTCCTGCGGGGGCCCGTTCGGCATCGAGGTGGTGATCGAACACCCCGGCGGCTACTACACCCAGTACGCCCACCTGGCCGCGGTCGGTGTGGACCAGGGGCAGCGGGTGGCGGCCGGGCAGTGGATCGCGCAGTCCGGGACCAGCGGCAACTCCACCGGGCCCCACCTGCACTTCGAGGTGCGGGTCACACCGGGGACGGGCTCGGCGCTCGATCCGGTCCCCTGGCTGGCGGCCCGCGGCGTCCCGCTGGGCTGACCCCGCGGCCGCGCGGCCCCGCGGCCGGGCCGTGGCCCCGAACGTCCGAAGCCGCGCCGCGGCCCCGGGAACCGGAAGCCGCGCCGCGGCCCCGGGAACCGGAAGCCGTGCCGCGGCCTACGGCAGCTCGGCCAGGATCCGCTCGATGACGACCGCCACCCCGTCCTCGTTGTTGGCCGCCGTCCGGCGGCCCGCCGCGCGCAGTGCGTCCGGGTGGGCGTTGCCCATCGCGTAGGCCTGACCGGCCCAGGTGAGCATCTCGACGTCGTTCGGCATGTCCCCGAAGGCCACGACCTCCTCGGGCGAGATGCCGCGTTCGGCACAGCACATGGCGAGGGTGCTGGCCTTGGAGACGCCGGGACCGCTGATCTCCAGCAGGGCGGTGGGACTGGACCGGGTGACCGTGACCCGGTCGCCGACCACGGCGCGGGCCAGGGCCAGGAAGGCGTCCGGTTCCAGCGCGGGATGGAAGGCGAGCAGCTTGAGCACCGGCAGCGGAGCGGTGACGCCGCCGGGGGCCAGCAGCTCGTCGGCGTCGCCGTACGTGTCGGGCCGCTCCACGTGGATGCTCGGGTACGCGTGCTCCTGGTGGAAGGCGTAGGTCTGCTCGACGGCGAACACGGTGCCGGGGGCGCCTTCGCGCAGCAGCCGCACGGTCTCCCGGGCGTTGGCGTGACCGACCTCGCGGACCATGGTGAAGCGGTGGTGCCCCGGGCCCTCGTGGAGGTCGACCACGGCGGCGCCGTTGCCGCAGATGGCCAGCCCGTGCCCGTGCAGGTGGTCGCTGACGACCTCCATCCATCGGGCCGGCCGGCCGGTGACGAAGAAGACCTCGATCCCGGCGGCCTCGGCGGCGGCCAGCGCGGCGACGGTGCGCGGCGAGACGGACTTGTCGTCCCGCAGCAGGGTGCCGTCCAGGTCGGTGGCTATCAGCCGGGGCGGAACTGCAGCGTGGGCCCGGGTCGCGGGCGCTTCGAGAGCTGAGGTCACCCCGTCATTGTCGCGCATATGCCAGCACGGGCGTGCGGATGCCTGCACATCTGAGTGAGAATCGACCCCTGAATGATCGATTCCCCCCGATATGCCGGGTTGGTGGGGGGCCGCCACCGCGGCCCCCGGCCTGGTGTCAGCTCAATTGAGCCGGTGCCTCGGTGGCGATGCGCTCGAACACCTTCTCGTCCACGTCGAAGTCCGAGTCCGGGATCGGCATGTGGATCACCAGCTCGGTGAAGCCCAGCTCGGCGTGCCGGCCGGCGAAATCCACGAAGGCGTCCACGGATTCCAGCGGGGCGTTGCGATCGGGGGTGAAGCCGGTGAGCAGGACCTTGCCGAGTTCCCCCACGTCCCGGCCGATCGCCGCGCAGGCGTCCGCCAGCCGCTCGGTCTGGCGGCGGATGGCCGCCACGGATTCCTCCGGGGTGCCGGTCTCGAAGATCGTCGGGTCGCCGGTGGTCACCCAGGACTGGCCGTGGTGGGCGACCAGCTTCATCCCGCGGGGGCCGGTGGCCGCCACCGCGAAAGGCAGCCGGGGCCGCTGGACGCAGCCCGGGATGTTGCGGGCCTCGTGCGCCGAGTAGTGGTCGCCGGTGAACGAGACCGACGGCTGGGTGAGCAGCCGGTCCAGCAGCGGGACGAACTCGGCGAACCGGTCGGCCCGCTCGCGCGGCGTCCAGGGCTCCTGGCCCAGGGCGGTGGCGTCGAAGCCGGTGCCGCCGGCGCCGATGCCGAGTGTGACGCGGCCTTCGGAGATGTCGTCCAGGGAGATGAGGTCCTTGGCGAGAGTGACCGGATGGCGGAAGTTCGGGGAGGTGACGAGGGTGCCCAGCCGGAGGCGGGAGGTGACGGCGGCGGCAGCGGTCAGCGTGGGAACGGCGCCGAACCACGGGCCGTCCCGGAAACTGCGCCAGGACAGGTGGTCATAGGTGTAGGCGGTGTGGAAGCCGAGCTCCTCGGCCCGCTCCCAGGCGGCTCGCCCGCCCTCGTGCCAGCGACGGTAGGGCAGGATCACGGTGCTCAGACGCAGGCTCATGGGGTGAGCCTAAGGCCGGGACGTTTCACGTGAAACAACCCGCCTCCACCCGGCCCCGCTCCGTCCTCCACCCCGGCCCGCCGTCAGCGCGCCCGCGGCCGGAGCCCCGCCCGGCCCTCCTGGAACCGCAGGTACTCCGGCGGCACCGCGCGCGTCAGCCACACCCCGTTGGCGCTGCGGTGGAAGACGTGGCCGTCCCGGTGCATGGCCCCGGAGTCGACCGTCAGGACCACGGGACGGCCCCGCCGGGCCCCCACCCGGGTGGCCGTCTCCCGGTCCGCGGAGAGGTGGACGTCGTGGCGGGACATCGGCCGCAACCCCTCGGCCCGGATCGGGTCCAGGTTCCGGGCCACCGTCCCGTGGTACAGGAACGGCGGCGGTGCGGCCGGCTCCAGGCCGAGGTCCACCTCCACGGTGTGTCCCTGGCTCGCGCGGATGCGGGTGCCCTCGACGGCGAAACGGCGCTTGTCGTTGGCCGCGACCGCGTGGTCGAGCTCGTCCCGGCCGATGGGGAACCCGTGGGCCGCGGCGGCCGCGAGCAAGGCGTCGATCTCCACCCAGCCGCCCGGGTCGAGGGTGATGCCGATCCGGTCGGGCTGGTGCCGCAGATGCCGGGAGAGGTACTTCGAGACCTTGACCATGCGCCGGTCGTCGGTGCCGGTGCCGGTGCCGTCCTCAGAGGTGTTCATGTGGGCCAAGTCTCACGGAATCAGGGTTTGATCCACAGCGAATTAAGGTTCTCCACAGGAAAAGGCGACCAGCCTGTGGACAACTTCGCCGCTATGCGGACGGCGAGCGGTCCTTCCGCATCCGGGAGAGCAGGCGCGCCGCAGGACGCTCCGGAGCCGCCTCGACCTCGGACCGCCCGTGGAGCACCGCGTCCAGCACCGCCGCCGCGATCCTCTCCGGGGGAACCCGCCGGCCGGTCCGCTCGGTGCGGACCGTGGAGACGCCGATGCCGCGCCCCGCCAGTTCCCTCCGCAACGCCTCGCTCAGCGCCACCGTCCCGGCGGCGCCCGCGCCGCCCGCGGCGAGGTGCACCACATGGCCGCCCTGGGCCCGTTCCGCCATGGGCCGGACGAAGGCCCGCGCCATGTGGACCGCGCCGCCGACGCCGGAGCCCAGCGCGCGTTCCCACGCGCCGGGCGGAGCGTCCAGCAGCGAGCCCGGGAGGCCGGCCGGGGCGTGCACCAGGACGTCGACCACGCCGCGCTCGGCCCGGACCCGCTCGGCCAGCCGCTCCACCGCCCCGGCGTCCGCCGCGTCCCCGCCGCGTCCTCGCCGTCCGCGTCCACGCACACCACCCGGGCCCCCGCCTCCGCGAAGGCCAGCGCGGTGGCCCGTCCGGCGCCGCCGCCCGCGCCGGTGACCAGCACCAGCTGCCCGGCGAAGCGCTCCGCCGCGGATCCGGGCCGCGTGGGCGAGGGCGTCCGCCCGGCCTCCACGTCGGTGACGAAACCGGTGACCCACCGGGCGAGCTGGTCCGGCCGGGTCAGCGGAACCGCGTGCCCGACCGGCAGGGTGCGCCGCACCAGCCGCGGCGCCCAGTGCTCCAGGCCGTCGTGCAGGGAGGGTGAGAGGAACGGGTCCCGCAGGGCGACGACCAGCTGGACCGGCAGGTCGGTGCGGGCGTCCGCACGCGGGATCCGCAGCGAGGAGCGGACGTTGTCCCGGTAGAGCCAGGCTCCCCGGGCACCGTCCGAACCCAGGCTCGACGTGGGGTACTCCTCGGACTCCACCCCCTCGGACTTCCTGAGCAGCGCCCGCCAGGAGCGGGTGAGCGCCGGCGTGACGCGCCAGAGCAGTTCGGGCACCACCGGGACGTGCAGCGCGGCCACGTACCAGGACCTGGCGGCCTGGCCGAGGACCCGGGCGGTCCGGCGCGGGGACGGCCGGGTCAGCCCCCGCCGCATCCAGTGGGAGAAGTGGTCCAGCGAGGGGCCGGAGATCGTGGTGAACGAGGCGATCCGGGCCGCCGTGCGCGGCCGGGTGACGAAGTCCCAGCCCTGCACCGATCCCCAGTCGTGGCCGACCAGGTGCACCGGCCGGCCGGGGCTCACGGCCTCGGCGACGGCCAGGAAGTCGTCACCCAGCCGCTCCAGGGCGTACCCGCCGCGCGGCGGCCGGGGAGCGGTGGAACGGCCGTGCCCGCGGACGTCGTAGAGCACCACGTGGAACCGTTCGGCGAGCCGCCCGGCCACCTCGCTCCAGATCTCCTTGGTGTCCGGGTAGCCGTGGAGCAGGACGACGGTCGGCCGTTCCCCGCCGGCCGGTCCCAGCTCCGCGACGCACAGGTCGACCTCCCCCGACCGCACCATGCGTTCGCGCGCGCCCTTGAGTGCCATCCGCCCTCCACCGCTGCCGTCGTACGCCGTTGCCGTCCGCCGTCGTCCGTTGCCGTCCGCCGTCGTCCGCTGCCGTCGTGGCCACCGGTCAGTGAATCTGGCATCTGTCAGACAGCGCGTCAACAGTCCGCACCGCCGGCGCCCGGCACCCCACCGCCCGTCTCCCGGCCCCCCGTGTCTCCCCTTCCCCGTTTCCCCGCCCTCCGGTCCCGCCCCGGATCCTCTCCGGGGACGACCCTTACGCCACCCCTACACCTGGAGGCTGACCTGGGAGTCCCCCTTCGGAGGACGACGTGTCCCCGTCAGGCCTCTACCGTCGTGCCCGTGACTGTGATCCTGACCGAAAGCCTGAGCAAGCGGTTCCCCCGGGTGACCGCCCTCGACCGGCTCACCCTGGACATCGGGTCCGGCGTGACCGGCCTGGTCGGCGCCAACGGCGCCGGAAAATCGACCCTGATCAAGATCCTTCTGGGTCTCGCCCCCGCCTCCGAGGGACGTGCCGAGGTGCTGGGTCTGGACGTCGGGACGGAAGGGCCGGCGATCCGCGCCCGGGTCGGCTACATGCCGGAGCACGACTGCCTGCCGCCCGACGTCTCGGCCACCGAGTTCGTCGTCCACATGGCGCGCATGTCCGGCCTGCCGCCGACCGCCGCCCGTGAGCGGACCGCCGACACCCTGCGCCACGTGGGCCTGTACGAGGAGCGCTACCGCCCCATGGGCGGCTACTCCACGGGCATGAAGCAGCGCGTGAAGCTCGCCCAGGCACTCGTCCACGACCCGGACCTCGTCCTGCTCGACGAGCCCACCAACGGTCTGGACCCGGCGGGCCGGGACGACATGCTCGACCTGATCCGCCGCATCCACAGCGACTTCGGCATCTCGGTGCTCGTCACCTCCCACCTGCTGGGCGAACTGGAGCGCACCTGCGACCACGTGGTCGTCATCGACGGCGGCGCGCTGCTGCGCTCCAGCTCCACCACCGACTTCACCCGGTCCACCGCCACCCTCGCCGTGGAGGTCACCGACAGCGACGAGCACCCGGACGGGATCGGCGCGCTCCGCGAGGCCCTGGAGGCACGCGGCGTGCGCACCGAGGACGGCGGAGCCGGGCTCCCCGGAGCGGGCCGCATCCTGCTGCTCACCGCGGACGGCGACGCCACCTACGACCTGATCCGCGACACCGTCGCCGGCCTCGGCCTCGGTCTGGTGCGCATGGAACAGCGCCGGCACCACATCTCGGAGGTCTTCCGCCATGACGACCGATAACCTCTCGCCGGCCGGCGGGCCCGGAGGGACGGCGCGTCCCGGCAACGGCGCCGCACCCGAGAGCCGGATCCACGACATCGGCTACCGCGGCTACGACGGCCCCCGCCTCGGCCGCTCCTACGCCCGCCGCTCCCTGTTCGCGCAGTCGCTGCGCGGCGCCTTCGGCCTCGGCCGCTCGGCCCGCTCCAAGATCGTGCCGGTGCTCATCACCTGCGTGCTGACCCTGCCCGCCGTGATCGCGGTGGCCGTCACCATGATGAGCGGCGCCGATCAACTGCCGATGACCTACGTGGAGTACACGGCGGGCTTCGAGATGGTGATCACCCTGTTCCTCGCCGCGCAGGCTCCCCAGGCGGTGTCGCTGGACCTGAGGTACCGGACCATGCCGCTGTACTTCTCCCGCCCGATCGAGACCTCCGACTACGTCCGCGCCAAGTACCTGGCCACGGCCTGCGCGGTCCTCGTGCTCACCGCGCTGCCCCAGGCGGTCCTCTACGTGGGCGCGCTGCTGGCCAAGCTGGACTTCGCGGACCAGACGACGGCCTTCGCCGAGGGCCTCGCCGGGGCGGCCGTGCTCGCCCTGCTCTACTCGGGCATCGGCCTGGTCGTCGCCGCCCTCACGCCGCGCCGGGGCTTCGGCGTCGCCGCCGTGATCGCCGTGATGATGCTGTCCTTCGCGGCGGTCTCCACGCTGCAGGTGGCCGCCGACTTCAACGACGCCAAGGGCGCGGTCCCCTGGCTCGGCCTGTTCTCGCCGAGCACGCTGATCTACGGACTGCAGCACGCCTTCCTCGGCGCCGGCGCCCCCTTCCCGGGCAACGCCGGGCCGTCCACCGCCCAGGGCCTCGTCTACCTGCTGGCCGTGGCCGCGCTGATCGCCGGCTCCTACGGCCTCCTGATCCGCCGCTACCGAAAGGCCGGGCTGTGACCACCCTCCAGCTAGACCACGTCTCCCGCTGGTTCGGCAACGTGGTCGCCGTCAACGACATCACCGTGGACGTCGGACCGGGCGTCACCGGCCTGCTCGGGCCGAACGGCGCCGGGAAGTCCACCCTGATCAACATGATGGCGGGCTTCCTCGCCCCGTCCGCCGGGTCCGTCACCCTCGACGGCAGCCCGGTGTGGCGCAACGAGGGCGTCTACCGGGAGATCGGCATCGTCCCCGAACGCGAGGCGATGTACGACTTCCTGACCGGGCGCCAGTTCGTCGTCGCCAACGCCGAGCTGCACGGTCTGGGCGCCGCCGAGGCGCAGCGGGCACTGGCCCTGGTGGAGATGGAGCACGCCCAGGACCGCAGGATCGGCACCTACTCCAAGGGCATGCGGCAGCGCGTGAAGATGGCCTCCGCGCTGGTGCACGACCCCTCGGTGCTGCTGCTGGACGAGCCGTTCAACGGCATGGACCCGCGGCAGCGGATGCAGCTCATGGACGTGCTGCGCCGGATGGGGGACGAGGGCCGCACCGTGCTGTTCTCCTCGCACATCCTGGAGGAGGTCGAGCAGGTGGCCTCGCACATCGAGGTGGTGGTCGCCGGACGTCACGCGGCCAGCGGCGACTTCCGCTCCATCCGCCGTCTGATGACCGACCGCCCCCACCGCTACCTGGTGCGCTCCAGCGACGACCGGGCGCTGGCGGCGGCGCTGATCGCCGATCCGTCGACCTCCGGCATCGAGGTGGACGCCGCCGAGGACGCCCTGGTGATCCAGGCGGCCGACTTCGGCCGGTTCACCGAACTGCTGCCCAAGGTGGCCCGGGAACACGGCATCCGGCTCTACACGGTGTCGCCGTCGGACGAGTCCCTCGAATCCGTCTTCTCGTACCTTGTCGCGGCGTAGCGGCGAAGCGGCCTAGGAGGCCTCACGATGTTCACAGCGTTCCACCCCACGGTGGCCCGGCTCACCTACCGGGCCCTCCTCGGCCGTCGCCGGGCCCTCGTCCTGGGCATCCTGCCGGCGCTGCTGGTGCTGATCTCCGTCGCCGTGCGGCTGCTGGCCGACGGGGACCCGCAGAGCTCCACCGACGTGCTCGGCCGGTTCGCGCTGGCCGCGATGGTGCCGATCATCGGAGTGATCGCCGGAACCGGGGCGATCGGTCCGGAGATCGACGACGGCTCGGTCATGTACCTGTTGGCGAAACCGGTGAAGCGGCGGACCGTGCTGTTCACCAAGCTGGTGGTCGCGATCGCGGTGACGATGGTCTTCTCGGCCGTCCCCACGCTGGTCGCCGCCCTGATCCTCGTCGGCACCACGGACGGCATCGCCGTGGCCTACACGGTCGCGGCGCTGGTGGCCTCGGTCGCCTACGCCTCGCTGTTCCTGATGCTGGGCACCATCACCCGGCACGCGGTGGTCGTCGGACTGGTGTACACGCTGATCTGGGAGACGCTGCTGGGTTCCTACGTCCCGGGAGCGCGCTCGCTCAGCGTCCAGCAGTGGGCCCTGGCGGTCGGCGCCGACCTGGCCGAGGGCAAGCTGATCACCTCCGAGGTCGGCACGGTCACCGGCGCGGTGCTGCTGACCGTGGTGACCGTCGTGGCGGCCTGGTACGGGGCCCGGCGGCTGCGCAGTCTGACGCCGGCCACCGAGGAGTGACGTCCGCCGCGCCTCGGCCGGCTTCACCGCGGCGCGGCGCGCTCCTCCGCGTGGCGGTCCCGTCCGCCGCGCGGAGGACGCGCCGCGGCACGGCGGTGCGCCGGCGCCCGGTGCGCCGGCGTCCTGCTCCTCGAACTTGATTCCGGTTTCACCTCCGTCCCGGCACACTGGGCGTGAGGAGA
>NZ_LWCC02000005.1:2293421-2303392 GCF_001642695.1 Streptomyces chilikensis | reverse complement strand
CGGGGAGATGGCGGCGGAGCCGGACGGTACTGCGGGGCCCGACGACTGGGACGGACCGGTCCTGGACGAGGACTTCGTCCGCGCGGCGGCGGTCCGGGAACCGTCCGGGCGGGCGAGGATGCTGGCGGCGCGCTGGCGGCGGCAGCCGCCGGAGCCGGAGCCGTGGCGGGCGGACGAGCCGCCCGCGGGCTGGTTCTTCAGCAAGGCCCGGCGCCGCAGGTGGCGGCGGAGGTGACCTCCGCGGAGCGCGCCGCCGACCGGTAATTCGGTGGCGTGACGACGGCCCGGCCGGGCACAGTGAAGGACGGCGCGCCGGACATGTCGGGCGCGCCGTGGTCCGGGAGCGGGGACGGGGAGGAAAGGCCCCGGCCCCCGACGGGGCAGGCCCGCGCCGACGCCGGTGGGATTCGTTACCCCGCCGCGTACGTGCCGCCGGGAGCCGCCCGGGGCGGCCGCTTCGAGCGCGCGGGTGCACAGCCCCGCGCGGGCCGCCCCGCCCGGCACCACCCCCGCGGAACGGCCCGGCACGGGGGACGTCAGCCGAGCAGGCGCTCCAGGACGACCGCGATGCCGTCCGCGTCGTTGGACGTGGTGACCTCGTCCGCGACCGCCTTGACCTCGTCGTGGGCGTCGGCCATGGCCACGCCCCAGGACGCCCACCGGAACATCGGCACGTCGTTGGGCATGTCCCCGAAGGCGATGGTTCCGGCGGCCTTCACGCCCAGCCGCCGGGCGGCCAGCGACAGGCCGGTGGCCTTGGTCAGCCCCAGGGGCAGCAGCTCCACGATGCCCGCGCCGGCCATCACCACGGTGACGAAGCCGCCGGCGATCCGCCGGGCCGTCTCGGTGAGTTCGTCGTCGCCCATGGTCGGGTGCTGGATGTACAGCTTGCTCAACGGCGCCGCCCACAGGTCGGCGGGGTCGGTGAGCGGAACGGCCGGCAGGTTGCCCACCGAGCGGTAGCCGTCGGCGACCAGCACGTTCCCGTCGAGTCCGTCGCGGGCCGCGGCGACGAACAGCGGACCGGTCTCCGCCTCGATCTTCGCCAGCGCCAGCTCGGCGATCCGGCGGTCCAGCGTGACCGAGGTCAGCAGGCGGTGCGCGCCGGCGTCGTACACCTGGCCGCCCTGGCTGCACACGGCGATGCCCCGGTATCCCAGGTCGTCGAGCACGTCGCGGGTCCACGGCACGCCGCGCCCGGTCACCACGATGTGGGCCGCGCCCGCCGCGGTGGCCGCGGCGAGCGCGTCACGGGTACGCCCTGAGATCGTGCCGTCGGAACGCAGCAGCGTTCCGTCCAGGTCGGTGGCGACCAGCGGGTACGGGAACGACCGCGTCACTTGGCCACCGGCTCGAAGACCTCGCGGCCGCCGAGGTAGGGCCGCAGGACCTCCGGGATCCGCACCGAGCCGTCGGCCTGCTGGTGGTTCTCCAGGATGGCGACGATGGTGCGCGGCACCGCGCAGAGCGTGCCGTTCAGCGTGGCCAGCGGGCGGGTGCCCTTCTCGTCGCGCATGCGGATCTGCAGGCGGCGGGACTGGAACTCGGTGCAGTCCGACGTCGACGTCAGCTCGCGGTACTTGCCCTGGGTCGGGATCCACGCCTCGCAGTCGTACTTACGGGCGGCGGAGGAGCCGAGGTCGCCGGTGGCCACGTCGATCACCCGGTACGGCAGCTCGAGCGAGGTCAGCCACTGCTTCTCCCACTCCAGCAGGCGCTGGTGCTCGGCCTGGGAGTCCTCCGGCGCGACGTAGGAGAACATCTCCACCTTGTCGAACTGGTGGACCCGGAAGATGCCGCGGGTGTCCTTGCCGTGCGACCCGGCCTCGCGGCGGAAGCAGGGCGAGAAGCCGGCGTAGCGCAGCGGGAGCCGGTCGGCGTCCAGGATCTCGTCCATGTGGTACGCGGCGAGCGCGACCTCGGAGGTGCCGACCAGGTACAGGTCGTCGTCCTGGAGGTGGTAGACGTCCTGGGCGGCCTGGCCGAGGAAGCCGGTACCGGCCATCGACTGCGGGCGGACCAGCGCGGGGGTCAGCATCGGGGTGAATCCGGCGGCGGTGGCCTGGGCCATCGCCGCGTTGACCAGGGCCAGCTCCAGCAGGGCGCCGACGCCGGTCAGGAAGTAGAAGCGGGATCCGGAGACCTTGGCGCCGCGCTCCACGTCGATGGCGCCCAGCAGCTGGCCGAGCTCCAGGTGGTCGCGGGGCTCGAAGCCCTCGGCCGCGAAGTCGCGGATGGTGCCGTGGGTCTCGCGGGTGACGAAGTCCTCCTCGCCGCCGACCGGGACCTCGGGGTGCACCAGGTTGCCGAGCCGCAGGAGGAGGCGCTGCGTCTCGGCGGCGGCCTCGTCGCGCTCGGCGTCGGCGGCCTTCACCTCGGCGGCGAGCGTGCCGGCCTTCTTCAGCAGTTCGGCCTTCTCCTCGCCGGAGGCCTTGCCGATCAGCTTGCCGAGCGACTTCTGCTCGTTGCGCAGTTCGTCGTAGCGGACGCCGGACGACCTGCGCCGCTCGTCGGCGGACAGGAGGGAGTCGACGAGCGCGACGTCCTCTCCACGGGCGCGCTGGGAGGCGCGCACTCGGTCAGGGTCCTCACGAAGCAGGCGAAGGTCAATCACGGAACCAGGCTACCGGTGCGCGCGAAGCGGTCACGACCCAGTATTCCCCGGCGATCGGGTGGCGCCCGGACAACGGGTTGTCCACAGAAATCCACACCACCGGGCACAGGTTATCCACAGGCCGCGGGTCGGCTCTGTGGACAACGGAGCCGAACGCTCCGTATGGGCGATTTACGCGTTCCGGAGGTCTGCGAAAGGGAGGCTGGAGGGAGTAATGCCGCCCCTTTCGAGTGAAAAAAGGAGGCGGCAATGAGATTTTCCGTGCAAAAGAGTGAATGAGGTCGAGTTGCCCTTAACTCCGGCGGAAGGTCCCGGAGGGGCGTTTTGTCGACGGCATCCCGCATTGACGACGAGTTGTCCCCAGAGGGCGACGAGGCGGCGGGGCCAGCCTGTGGACAAGTTCTGTGGATAACTTCGGCCAGGCTGGGGCTAGGCCGGGAAACGGCCGTCCTGGCACCGGGCCACCCACTCCGCCGCGGCGACGAACTCGGTGTCCGAGGTGCCCGCCAGAGGCGCGCGTACCGCCTTGGAGGCGGCATCGGCGCGCGGATAGGAACCCAGGAAACGCACCTTGAGGCAGGAGCGCTTGAGGCCCATCAGGGTTTCCGCCACCCGCCGGTCGGAAATGTGGCCTTCCGCGTCGATGGCGAAGCAGTAGTTGCCGATTCCCTCTCCGGTCGGACGGGACTGCAGCAGCATCAGGTTGACGCCCCGCACCGCGAACTCACCCAGCAGGTCGCGCAGGCCGCCGGGGTGGTCGTCGCGCTGCCAGATCACCACGGAGGTCTTGTCCGCGCCGGTGGGCGCGGCGGGGCGGGCCGGGCGGCCGACCAGGACGAACCGGGTCTGCGCGTTCTCCGCGTCGTGGATCCCGGTCTCCAGCGGAACCAGGCCGTACCGGGCGGCGGCGAACTCCCCGGCGAAGGCCGCGTCGTACCGGCCCTCCTGCACCAGCCGGGCGCCGTCGGCGTTGGAGGCCGCGGACTCCCAGAGCGCGTCCGGGAGGTGCGCCTTCATCCAGTTCCGGACCTGCGGCTGGGCGGCCGGATGGGCGGTCACCGTCTTGACGTCCTCCAGCCGGGTGCCCGGCCGGACCAGCAGGGCGAAGGCGATGGAGAGCAGCACCTCGCGGTAGATCATCAGCGGTTCACCGGCGACCAGCTCGTCGAGGGTGGTCGTGATCCCGCCCTCGACGGAGTTCTCGATCGGCACGAACGCCGCCTCGGCCTCCCCGGCGCGTACGGCGTCCAGCGCGGCCGGCACGGACACCATGGGGAGGAGCTCCCGGGTGGCCGTCTCGGGCAGGGTGCGCAGGGCGACTTCGGTGAAGGTGCCTTCGGGGCCGAGATAGGCGTAACTCGCTGGCATGCAGCCCACAGTAGTCCTCGCACGGCCGGGCCCCGGCCCGGTCCGGATCGCGGACCGCCATGGCCAGGGATTCACCGACCGTCCTGGACCTCACCCCTCCAGCAGTGCCTGCCCCACGTACTCGCCCTTCGCCGCCCCGCCCGGCACCGCGAAGAGACCGCTGGCCTCGTGACGGATGAAGGCCGAGAGGGCGTCTCCGCGGTCCAGCTTGCGCTGCACCGGCACGAAACCGCGCAGCGGGTCGGCCTGCCAGCTGACGAAGAGCAGCCCGGCGTCCGGTGCGCCGTCGTCGGCGAAGCCGTCGTGGTAGGAGAAGGAGCGCCGCAGCATGGCGGCCCCGCCGTTCTGGTCGGGGCGGGTGATCCTGGCGTGCGCGTTCATCGGTACCACCGGCCTGCCCGAGGCGTCCGTCTTCTCCAGGTCCATCTCCGTCGTCTCCCCGCCGCCGCTGAGCGGGGCGCCGTCGGACTTGCGGCGGCCCATCACCGCCTCCTGCTCCTGCAGCGGAAGCCGCTCCCAGTCGTCCAGCAGCATCCGGATGCGGCGCACCACCGCATAGGAACCGTGCGCCATCCAGGCGGGCTCTCCGTCGGACGGGACGAAGACGCGCTGCTGGAAGTCCGGCTCGGAGGGCTTGGGATTGTTGGTGCCGTCCACCTGGCCCATCAGGTTGCGGAAGCTCATGGGGCGCGCGGTGGCACCCGGCGAGCGGTTGAAGCCGCTCATGTGCCAGCGGAGGCGGACCGCCGCTCCCGCCTCCTTCTGGAGGGCGCGCAGGGCGTGGAAGGCCACCGGGGCGTCGTCGGCGCCTATCTGCACCCACAGGTCCCCGTTGCTGCGCCCTTTCTCCAGGCGGTCCGAGGAGAACTCGGGCAGCGGGTCCAGTGCGACCGGACGCTGCTTCTCCAGACCGGTCCGGGTGAAGAAGTCGTGGCCGAAGCCGAAGGTGACGGTCAGGCCCGAAGGGCCCGCGTCACGGGCCACCGCGGTGTCCTGATGAGGGGCGGGCTCCCCCGCCATCAGCCGCTCCGCCACCGTGGACCAGCGGCGGAGCAGTGCCGCGGCCTCCCTGCGGCCCGAGCCCGGGGCCAGGTCGAAGGCGACCAGATGGCTGTGGGCCTGGGCGGGCTGGAGGATCCCCGGCTGGTGTTTCACGTGAAACTTCGCCCGGTTCGTCCCCAGGGAGCTCAGCGGAGTCGCGGGAGCGTGGTCCACCGGGACTGTCGCGTGCCCGGCCGCGTAGCCTGCGGCCGCGCCGCCGGCGCCCAGCGCCAGACCGGTGGCTCCGGCGGTGCCGAGCAGGCGCCGGCGCGAGACCGTACGGGTGGATCCCTCGGTGGGGGTGGGGTCGTGCATCTGGACGTCAGCCGATCTTTACGTTCTTGTGGACGGTCACTTGGTCGATGTCGGAGGTCCGCACGGTGACCGAGACCTTCCAGTCACCGGCCATGGGCACCTGGAGGCCTCCGGCGTACCAGTGACCGGGGGCGGCGTTCACCGGCGCGGCCGGCAGCGGGCCGATGTCCTTGGCCTCCAGGGTGAGCGCCATCTTGATCTCCGGGAGGTCGTAGGGAGCACCCTGCGGGTCCTCGGCGTAGATGTGCACGGAGTTGTCGCCGACCCGGCCGGGTTCGAACTCCAGGCGCACCACGCCCTCGCCGTCGACGCCGCCCGTGTCGAAGGGCAGCTCCAGGATGACGGGAGCGGCGTCGACCGCCGGGAGCGAGGCGGCGGCCGCTCGGGCCTTCTGCTCGGTGCGTCCGGGCTCGCTCCCGGTCAGCGCGGTGGTGACGGCCAGGACGACGACGGCGATGACGGCCTCGGTGAGCACCGAGCGGCGCAGTCCGGCGCGCGGGGCGTCGGCGTCACGTTCCCTGCGACGGCGGGCGGTCTCGACCGCGGCGCGCTGCCGTGCCAGTTGCGCGGCACGGCGCGGGTCCTCGGGCGTCTCCCCGCCGTCCGTGATCCGGGCGGGGGCCCCACCGGCCGGGTGGCCCGCCGAGGCGGCCCCGCCGGCGGCCTCCGCCGGGTCGGCGCCCGTACCTGAAGCCGCACCGGCGCCCGCCGTGTCCGACGCCGCACCGCCGCTCGTGCCCGAAGCCGCACCGGCGCCCCTGTCCGACGCCTCGCCGGGACCGCCGGAGTCCGAGGCGACCTCCACGGAGGCGCCCGCCGCGGTCCCGCCCGCGGCGCCCGCCGCAGGGGCCACCGCGGCGCCGCCGCACCGACGGCCGGTTCCGCCCCGGCGGGCGCGTGGTCCGTCGGCGCGGCCCCGGCCGTCGGTGCGGCGGCGCCCGCCGCCACGCCGACGGCCGGTTCCGCCCCGGCGGGCGCGTGGTCCGCCGCCGGGTCGTCCAGACGCCGGGTCCACCGGCGGGAGATCCACGCGACCCCCACCAGGACGGCGATCAGGCCGCCCTTGAGGATCAGCAGCCGGCCGTACGTCGTGCCCGTGAGGGCGTCCCACGAGCCGACCTGCCGCCAGGACTGGTAGAGCCCGGTGGCCGCCAGCGCCGCCACCGAGACGAACGCCACCCGGGAGAACCGGCCCACCGCCGCCCGGTCCACCGTGTGTTCCGCGGCGCCCCGGTACAGGGCGACCAGCAGGGCCGCCAGCCCGCCCAGCCACAGCGCCACGGCCAGCAGGTGGACCACGTCCACCGGCATCGCGATCCCCGGCTGGAGGCCCGCGGAGGCGTGCTCCGAGAGGGCCCAGGTGGCGGCGAGGCCGGCCGAGACGACCACGCCGCCCACGGCCAGCCCGAACGACAGGTCCCGCTTCTCCTCGCCGTCCTCACGGCGCTGGTACGTGCCGAACAGCACCGCCACGAAGAGCGCGGCCACGGCGAGGAGCAGCAGCCGGCAGACCAGCGCGGCTCCCGTGCGGCTCTGCAGCACCTGCGCGAGCAGGCCCATGTCGAGGACGTCGCCCATCTTGCCGGAGCCGATGTACGCGCCCCGCAGGAGCAGCAGTGCCAGCGTGCCCGTGGTGAGCGCCAGCCAGCCGCCCACCACCAGCCGCTGGAGCGCGCGGACCCCGGCGCCCCGCCGCCAGCAGACCAGCACGAACGCCGCGCCCCCGACCAGCACCGTGAAACCGGCGTAGGAGACGTAGCGCGCGATGCCGTAGAGCGTGCCGACGGCCCCGCCGCCCGCGGACTCCTCGGGGAGGGCGACCGAGGTCTTCGAGGGCGCGCCCACCGAGAAGGTGTAGGCGCCGGAGACGGGGTGGCTGTCCTCGGAGACCACCTGGTAGGCCACCGTGAAGGTGCCCTCCGGCAGCCCCGGCGTCAGTTCCGCCTTCAGCGTGGTTCCCCCGACCGAGGGGGCCTCGCCGGTGTCGACGCGGTTGCCCTTGGGATCGAGCACCCGGACGGAGTCGGCCGAGACGGCGACCTTCTCGGAGAAGGTCAGCGTCACCTGCTCGGGGGCCTGCTCGACCACCGCCCCCTGCCGGGGGTCGCTGCCGGTGAGCGCGGCGTGCGCCGACGCCGGACCGGCCCCGGCCAGCAGCAGCGCGGTCACGGCGAGCAGCAGCAGTGCCAGGACACGAGCGGTCCGCGTGCTCGCGGCGGTCGCCGCGCGGGGCGCGATGGTCGGCGTCACGGTGGTCCCTCCCTAGTGCCGGTGGTGCGACGGTGTGTAGGTGGCCGCTTCGACCGGCATCTCGACGGTGACCGGGCCGGCGTCCTTGAAGCGGAGCTCGACGGTGACGGTCTCGCCCTCCTCGGGCCTGCTGGTCAGGCCCTCGAACATCAGGTGGGTGCCGCCCGACTCGAGCGTCAGCCGCCCGTCCGCGGGCACCTCGACGGACGTGGTGGGACGCATGGCCCCGTCCACCGTCTCGTGGACGGTGACCGAGTCCGCCAGGTCGCTGGAGGCGCCGGTCAGCTCGGCCGGCCGGTCGCCCTCGTTGACCACGGTCAGGAAGCCGGCCGCGAGCGAGTCGGAGACCGGCCGCGGCATGTAGGCGTCCTCCACCGACAGCTCGGGCCCGTCCGGCCCGCCACAGCCGGCGAGCGGCAGCGCGAGCACGGCGACGACGGCGGCGAGACCCCCGCGAACCCCGCGCCAGCGGGACGCGCGGGGCGTGCGGGTCACGGGTCCCCGCGGACGGTTCACGGCTTCTCGCCCTTGATCAGCGCGGGCAGGTCCGCGGTGTAGTCGTCGACGGTGGTGTCCTCGCCGTAGAGCACGTACCCCTGGTCGGTCTTCGGGGAGAAGGCGACGACCTGGGTGCCGTGGGTGGAGACGACGGTGCCGTCCTTCTCCTTCACCGGCTCCTCGACGCTGATGCCCAGGGTGCGCGCCCCGGCCTGGATGGTGGCGAAGTCGCCGGTCAGGCCGATGATGTCGGTGTCGATGCCCTTGATCCAGGAGCCGAGCTCCTCGGCGGTGTCCCGCTCGGGGTCGGTGGTGACGAAGACGATCCGCAGTTCGTCCTGCTGCTCCTCGGGAAGCTGCTTCTTCGCCACGGCGAGGTTGTTCATGGTCAGCGGGCAGACGTCGGGGCAGTTGGTGTAGCCGAAGTAGATCAGCGTCGGCCTGCCCCGCGTCTGCTCACGGAGGTCGAATTCCTTGCCGTGGGTGTCGGTGAGCACCAGGTCGGGCTTCTCGAACGGCGTGTCGAGCACGGTGGCGGCCTTGTCGTCGGGCGTCACCTCGGTGACCGCGGACCCCGGCTTCTCGGGGGCGGGCTCGCCGGACGAGCAGGCGGAGAGCGTGAGGGCGGCGGCCAGCAGGACGGCCGCGGCGGAGATCTTGTTGCGCATGGAGTTTCGTGTCCCAAGGGTGAACAGGGCGGGGACCCGGGCGCCGCCGGGACGCGTGGGAACGCGCCCCGGCGACGGCCGTGGGGCTGGACGAGGGGTGTCGGTCAGGCGGTACGGCGGCGGGCGAGGACACCGAAGGCGACCCCGGCGACGCCGATCACGATGCCCACCACGCCGAGCACCCGGGCCGCGGTGTCCGTGGTCCCGGCGGCACCGGTCTCGTCGTGGTCGTCGTCGTGGGCCTTCTCCCCGTCCTCTTCGGAGGAGGCCGGGCCCTGGGCGCCCTTGTCGTGGCCGTGCCCGTCCTCGGCGGCGGAGAGCTGGAGCACCGGGGCCGGGCTCTCGGGCTCCTCCTGGCCCTCCTCCTGGAGCTCGATCCAGCGTACGACCTCGCCGTTCGAGTACGTCTGGAGCGACTTGAAGACCAGCTCGTCGGCGTCCTCGGGCAGCGGGCCGACCGAGACCGGGAACTTCTGGAAGAAGCCGGGCCGGATGCCGCCCTCCTTCTCGTCCTCGGCGGTCCAGACGATCTTGGTGATGGCCTCGTCGACCTTGCGGCCGTGCAGGTCGAGCGGCTTGTCGAGCTTGCTCCTGGTCACCTCGACGTCCCAGCCCTGGACGGGCTGCGGCATCACGGACGCCAGCGGGTGGTCGGCCGGGAAGTTGACCTCGAGCTTGGTGGTCGAGGCGTCGTCGCGCTCGTTGGGGACCTTGAAGGCCACGGTGGCGTAGCCACCCTTGGCCGCGGTGCCCTCCGGCTGCACGCTGACGTGGGCGAAGGACGGGGAGGACAGGAACAGGACGGACGCGCCGGCCGCGGCGAGGGCGGCGGCGATTCGGGTTGCCTTCATGGACGGACTCCACTTCCGGATGTCACACGGTGGGTTCGGTCGGACGGCGCGCGGGCGCGCCGGGCCGCGCGACGGCGGCGTCCGGTCCGGTTCCGGTGGTTCGTCCCGGTGCTCCGGGAACACCGGGGCCGGCAGGCCCCGTGCGGAGGACGGAGAGGACGTCGCGTCAGGCGGCGAGAGCGAGGGCGTGGGCGCGGGCGGGCGGACCGCGCCTGATCACCGTGTGCAGGAGGGGGGCCGTCGGCGGTGCCGGGACGTCGCCGAAGGCGGCGCGCGGCAGCGCCGGCCGGCGCCCGGGGGTTCCGGCCAGGCCGGCGCACAGCGCCCGCGTCAGCGCCAGGGCGCGGCGCAGCGGTCGCAGCACCG
>NZ_LWCC02000005.1:2281577-2293321 GCF_001642695.1 Streptomyces chilikensis | reverse complement strand
AGGCCGGCGCACAGCGCCCGCGTCAGCGCCAGGGCGCGGCGCAGCGGTCGCAGCACCGCCGGCGCGTCGGCCGGGTCCTGCCCGGCGAGCCGCACCAGCCGGAGCAGCGCCAGGTCGCCCCGGCGCAGCAGCCAGCCTGCGGCCAGCCCCGCGAGGGCGTGGCCCAGCAGCATCGGCAGCGACGGCAGCACGGAGACCCAGGTGCCGGCGGAGGCCGCCTGCTCGTGGACGTGGACGCCGCCCCCGGCGCCGGGCGCGCCGCCGGCGGCGCGCCCGAAGTCCGCGAGGTCGACGCCGACGCCCGCGTCGATGAGTATCTGCCGGGCCTGCTGCGCGTTCAGCAGGTGCGCCCCGCAGACGAACTGCGAGGCCCGCGCCACCACGGCGGTGTCGGAGGCGCCCGGCCCGTCCGCCCCGGCGCCCGCGGGAACCGGGGCGACGGCGGCGGCCACGGCCTGCGGGCCCAGCGCGAAGAGGGTGTGCAGCACCAGCTGGCAGGCGACCAGCAGCCCGGCGATCCCGGGCAGCGACCGGCTCCGCCCGGCGAGCGGCAGGGCCGCCGCCAGGACGACGAGGAAGCCGGCGATCCACGTCCACCAGGGCGGCACGGCGGAATGCGCCGCCGCGGAGGCGGCCGAGGACGCGAGGACGTGACCTCCGCCGGCCAGCACGACGCAGACCGCGGCGAAGGCCGCGGCCCGCGGATACCGGAGGGAGTCCCCGGTGTGCGCCGTGCGCTGGTGGAGGGCAGTCATGGCCGCCCCATCATCCCACTCGTCCCTCCCCCGGCCCAGACCAGGTCCGTAATGCGCCGAGTGCCGCCGTACGGTCCGCCCCCGTACGGGCGTTCTCTCGTCAAACGGGCGCTTACGCCCACGCACCGGGGGCAATACGTAACGGTATGTCGATCCGAGCCGCGGCCTGGAGGCAGGAGCATGAGCATCTTGTGGTCACTCCAATTGCGGCGTGACGCTGCCAGCGTTCCCTTCGCCCGCCGTCTGCTGCTGGGTGCGATGGAGACCGCGGGGGTCGATCCGGACGTCTGCTACGACCTGTCGGTGGCGCTCAGCGAGGCGTGCGCGAACGCCGTGGAGCACGGCGGCGCGGGCGGCGGCCCGGCGGCCGCCTACCAGGTGACCGCCTACCTGGACGGCGAGCGCTGCCGCATCGAGGTGTCGGACTCGGGCCCGGGCTTCGCGGTCGACGCGCTCTGCCGGTGCGCCGCGGAGCCGGGCTCGGACGCGGAGAACGGGCGCGGACTGATGCTGATCCGGAAGCTGGCCGACCACGTGCGCGTCGACAACCTGCCGGGAGCGGGCGGCGCGGTCGTCAGCTTCGACAAGCTCCTCAAGTGGCGCGAGAACGCCCCGCTGACCGCCGCGGTCTGAACGGACGACGGGAGAGGGCCCCGGACCGCACCGGTCCGGGGCCCTCGTCGTCCGTCCGCGCGAGGGGGACGGGCGGGCTTCAGCCGTTCAGCCGCGCCATCCACGCCTCGACGTCCTCGGAACGGCGCGGGAGGGCGGCCGACAGGTTCCGGTTGCCGTCCTCGGTGACCAGGATGTCGTCCTCGATCCGCACGCCGATGCCGCGGTACTCCTCCGGCACGGTGAGGTCGTCGGCCTGGAAGTAGAGGCCCGGCTCGACCGTGAGGCACATCCCCGGCTCCAGGGTACCCGCGACGTAGGTCTCGGTGCGGGCGGCCGCGCAGTCGTGGACGTCCATGCCGAGCATGTGGCCGGTGCCGTGCAGCGTCCAGCGGCGCTGCAGGCCGAGCTCCAGCACGCGCTCCACCGGGCCCTCGACCAGACCCCACTCGACCAGCTTCTCGGCGAGCACCCGCTGGGCGGCGTCGTGGAAGTCGCGGTACTTGGCGCCCGGCCTCACCGCGGCGATGCCGGCCTCCTGGGCCTCGTACACCGCGTCGTAGATCTTCCGCTGGATCTCGCTGAAGCGGCCGTCGACCGGGAGGGTCCGGGTGACGTCGGCCGTGTAGTAGGTGTGCGTCTCCACACCGGCGTCGAGGAGCAGCAGGTCGCCGGAGCGGACCGGGCCGTCGTTGCGGACCCAGTGCAGGGTGCAGGCGTGCGGGCCGGAGGCGGCGATGGTCCCGTAGCCGACGTCGTTGCCCTCGACGCGGGCGCGCAGGAAGAAGGTGCCCTCGACGTAGCGCTCGGAGGTGGCCTTGGCCCGGTCGAGGACCTTCACCACGTCCTCGAAGCCGCGGACGGTGGAGTCGACGGCCTTCTGCAGCTCGCCGATCTCGAAGTCGTCCTTGACCAGGCGCATCTCGGAGAGGAAGACCCGCAGCTCCTCGTCGCGCTCGGCGGTGACCTTGTCGGTCAGCGCCGCCTCGATGCCGGCGTCGTGGCCGCGCACCACGCGGACCGGTCCGGTGGCCTCGCGCAGCCGGCCGGCCAGCTCGCGCACGTCGGAGCAGGGGACGCCGTACAGCAGCTCCGCCTCGGCGAGGGAGTGGCGGCGGCCGACCCACAGCTCGCCCTGGCCGGAGAGCCAGAACTCGCCGTTCTCGCGGTCCGAACGCGGCAGCAGGTAGAGGGTGGCCTCGTGGCCGTCCGTGGCCGGCTCCATGACCAGGACGCCGTCCTCGGTCTGGTTGCCGGTGAGGTAGGCGTACTCCACCGAGGAGCGGAAGGCGTACTCGGTGTCGTTGGAGCGCGTCTTGAGGTTGCCGGCCGGGACGACCAGGCGCTCGCCCGGGAAGCGGGCCGAGAGGGCGGCGCGGCGGCGGGCGGTCTCCCCGGCCTGGGCGATCGGCTCCAGGTCGCGCAGCTCGGTGTCGGCCCAGCCGGACTTCATGTTCTCGGCGAGCTCGTCGGACACGCCCGGGTACAGGCCGTTCTTGCGCTGCTTGATCGGCTCTTCGGCTTCGGTGTCCGGGGTCTCCGGCAGCTCTTCCGCCACGTCGTCCTCCTCAGGTACAGATGTGCTCACCATCGTACGTTTCACGGAGAACGCGGCCCCGGGCGCGGACGGTCCGGTGCGGGTGGCCCGGGACACGAGCCGGAGCCCCGGCCGTCCGGCCTCCGGCGCCGTCCGGCCGTCGGCGCCGTCGGGCCGCCGGAGGCATCCGGCCGCCCGCGCCGTCCGGTGCGCGGGTCCCGCGCACCGGACGGCGCGGGCGCTCAGTCGAAGCGGGCCGCCAGCAGCACCACGTCGTCGGGGCCGTCCGCCGCGTCCGGCCCGTCCGGCAGCACGGCGTCCAGCACGTGGCCGACGACCGTCTCCGGGTCCTCGCGCAGCCGCCGCGGGACGCCCGCGGCCGCGCGGTGGAGCCGGGCGAAGGCCCGGTCGACCGGATCGCCGGTGCGGCGCAGCAGCCCGTCGGTCCACAGCAGCACCGTCTCCCCGGGCTCCAGGCGGACCTCCGCGCCGGGAGCCTCCCAGCAGCCGAGCATGCCCAGCGGTGCGGAGAGCCCGGTCTCGACGAACTCGGCGCGCCGGTCGCCGATCACCAGCGGAGGGTTGTGGCCCGCCCCGGCCAGGGCGATCCGCCGCCCGGCGGGACGGCAGTGGGCGAACAGCGCGGTGGCCGGGCGGCCGGGCTCGGTGAGGCGCAGCAGCAGTTCCAGGTCGGAGAGGACGGCGACCGGGTCCTCGCCCTCCATCACCGCGTAGGCGCGCAGCGCGGCCCGCAGCCGGCCCATCGCGGCCACGGCGGCCGGCCCCGAGCCGCCGGCCGAGCCGACGGACAGCCCCAGCGCCGCGTCCGGCAGCGGCAGCGCGTCGTACCAGTCGCCGCCGCCGAGCCGGCCGGTGAGGTGCCGCACGGCGAGGCGGACGCCGGGCACCCGGGGCAGGCGGCGGGGGAGGAGGCCCTCGGTGAGCGCGGCCAGGCGGGCGCGGGCGCCCTCCACCTCCAGCAGACGGGCGAGGTGATCGGCGGCGAGGCCGAGGTAGCGGGTGACCTCCCGGCGGGCTTCCCGGCCGGGCGCGGCGGGAGCGTCGTACAGCCAGACCACGGCGCCGAGCCGGGTGCCGCCGAGCGGGTCCAGGGCGTGGGCGTAGGCGGCGGCGTAGCCCAGCCGGCCGGCCACCTCGCGGTGGCGCGGGGCCAGGCCGGGTTCGGCGGCCAGGTCCGGGCGGACCACCTCGGTGAGCGAGGGGTCCGCGGCCAGCGGGTTCTGCGGCCGGTCGGCGGGCGGCACGGTGTCGAGCTGGCCGAGTTCCTCGTGCGTCAGGCCCAGCCCGACGGGGGTGCGCGGTCCGGGGATCCCGGCGGGGTGGAGTACGGCCAGGCCGCGCCGGGCGCCCAGCAGGCGGGCGCCGGCGCGCAGGATCTCGCGCAGCGCGTCGGGGACCGTGCCCGCGCGGATCAGGCGTTCGGTGACCTCGTGCAGCGGGGCGGGGCCGGCCGGCGCGGCGGCGTGCCGGGGAGCCGGTGCGGCGGACGAGGTCTCCACCGCGGGCGGCACCGTGGGGGACGCGGGACAGGTCCCAGGCGCGGGTGAATCGATTCCGGCCACTTTCGGCAGTTGGGGGGCGCTCATGGCGTCCGGCTCTCGGTTCGGTGCGTAGCGTGCAAAAGCATCGCAAACCCCCATGTGGTTCCGCGCAGCCGACGGTCCCCCCACAAGTAACGGACTCGTCATGAGATGTCCAGCATTGTCCTGCTCAAGATGCCGGTGTCCTGCCAGGTGCCTGGTGATGCCCCTGGTGCGGCGGTTGCGCGGGTGACGGACGGGGTCCGGTAGTGGTCTGTCCGGAAAACGCCGTGGTCCCTCGGGGGTGCGGTCGTATGGGGATGCGCCCCGCGGCGCGTCACCCCGGAGTTGTGGGGTACCTACTGGTGAGAGAGCCGGAGGTGCGGAGCGGGCGGCGTGGAACCCGGCGACCCGTTCTTCGCGTGTTGACGGTTGACGGCAGAACCGGTGTCCGAAAGTGGCGTTGCCGTGGCGTTCGCCGCGGCGGAGCAACACCCGTACGTGCGCAACGGAAGCGACGAGGAACGGCGAAACCGAAATTCGCCACCCCGCGCCATGCCCATGCTGGTGATGGGCGCACCACGGCCGCGGGACAGCGGGCGCTCGGCGTGCGCTCCCGGCCCGTACCGGGCCGGTGAGGCGCCGCAGGTACGTACAGGTACGAACGCGCGGTAGTTACGTGTGCACGACAGTTTTGTATGCACAGTGCAGTGATCGACACATGGTGTGATGCAGTCCTCGGTGTTGCCAGCGTGCAACGGAAAGGAACGAGCGCCCATGCGCGAGATCCTCGGAAAGCGACGCAGGCTTCTGTCGCTCCTGTCCGGCCTGTTCCCCGGGAGCGGGCCGGTCGCGGCGGGCCGCCGGCCGGCCGGCGGTGACGGGACCGGTGCCGGACGTCCCTTCGTCACGGCCGCGACGGCTGAGGCGGCCGCCGGCTTCGCCCGCTGGGGCTGGCCGGTTCTCCCCGGCGCGGTCCCCGGTCCGCGGGGCCGCGGTGGGTGCTCCTGCCCCGACCCGGACTGCCCGTCCCCCGGGGCGCACCCGTTCGAGCCGGGACTGCTGGCGGCCACCCACGACGCGCGCATGGTGGGCTGGTGGTGGGGCGAGCGGCCGAGCGCCCCGGTGCTGCTGGCCACGGGGGAGGGCGCCGCGCCCTGCGCGGTGAGTCTTCCGGCGGTCGCGGCCGCCCGTGCGGTGGCGGAGCTGGAACGCGGGGGGACGCGACTCGGCCCCGTCGTCGCCTCGCCCACCCGGTGGGCGCTGCTGGTGCGGCCGTACTCGCTGGAGCGGCTGGGCGAACTCCTCTACGCCCAGGACATGGTGCCCGGCTCGCTGCGCTTCCACGGGCGGGGCGGCTACCTGGCGCTGCCGCCGTCCGTGACCGGACAGGGCCGGGTGCGCTGGGTGCGTGAGCCGGAGCCGGGCGACCTGGCGCCGTGGCTGCCGGACGTGGAGCGGGTGGTGGGCGCGGCGGTCACCGCGCTCACCCGGCCGGGTGTCGGCGCTCCCGACGCCTGAGCGCCCGGTGCTCCGGCGTCACGCGCCGTCCCGGCGGCGCTTCCGCAACGGGGCCGCGCAAAGCAGGACCCGGTTGCTGGCGACGGGGGATGCACCAGCAACCGGGCTACTCGAACGTTAACAAGAGTTCGTCCGTTGGCAAATTCGGTCGCGGTGCTTTCGGCCGCACCCGAAATGCCGTGGGGCGCACGGCCGGACGCCCCACGGCAGCGCCGGTCCGTCGGTCAGCTCAGGGTGACCTGACGGTTGGTCAGGCCGCCGCGCGCCCGGCGTTCGTCGGCGCTCAGCGGGGAGTCGTCGGCGAGCGCCTCGGCCAGCCGCTCGGCGAACTCGGCGGCGGGCTTCTCGACGTCCTCCGCGGTGACCCCGGTCGGCAGGTCCCACACGGGGACGACCAGGCCGTGGGCACGGAACGAGCCGACCAGGCGCGTCCCCTCGCCGAGGCCGGTGCGGCGCGCCGCGTGCAGCCGGGCCAGGGCGTCCAGCAGCCGCTCCTCCTCGTGCGGCATGACCCAGCGCAGGTGGTTCTTCTCCGGGGTCTCGCACCAGTAGGCCGCGTCCACGCCGTTCAGCTTGACGGTCGGCACGGCGGCCTCGTCGGCCCGCTCCAGCGAGGCCTTGACCTCGGCGGTGGCGGCGGACGCGTCCGGCACCCAGAACTCGAACCCGGCGTGCACCACCGGCTCGAACGGGGCGTCCAGGTCCAGCAGGTCCTGGAGGCGCGGGCCGCCGGCCGGGGCACGGCGGCCGGCGACCGGGTTGCCGGGCGCGGTCTCCAGCGCCTGCCCGAGGACGTCGGCCAGGTCGCGGCTGAGGTCGCCCGAGGCGGTGTCGTTCTGGAGGCCGATCAGCACCGAGCCGTCGTCACGGCGCAGCGCGGGCCAGGCCATCGGGAGCACGGTGGCCAGCGTGACCGACGGAACTCCCTCCGGCAGGCCGTCCTTGAGGGTCAGTCCGACGGTGGCGGCGGGCACCAGTTCCCGCAGTGCCACCCAGTCGCACTCGCCGGGCAGTCCCTCGAACGGGCGCTGCACCAGCTCGGTCACCGCCTGCGCGGCGGCCCGGCCGTGGCAGGCCTTGTACCGGCGGCCGCTGCCGCACGGGCAGGGCTCACGGGCGCCGACGACCGGGACGTTCCCGTCGTCGACCTGGGATCCGGCCGCGCGCTGCGGGCGCGCGCCCTTCGTCTGGGGACGCTTCTTGGCCATGGGGTGTCTCCCGGGTGCGGCTGGTCTGCTCGTGCTTCGGCCGCGAGCCTAGCCGTTCACCGCCCCGGCGCCGCCGTCGACGGCGCGTCAGCACCCGTACGTCACGCGGACCGGGTCCCGTGAGCCGTGCGCCACCGGTTGACGCGCGTAGCGGCCGGCCGTGGCACAGCGCCTCAGGGGAGGTCGCCGAAGGGGTCCGGGAACGCGAGGTCGAGGTCGGCGAACCCGGCGACCGCCGGCAGGCGCGGCGCGGCGACCCGGGCGGCGAAGTCCTCCCGGTGGTTGCCGGCGTCGGGGTCGTGCACGTCCCGGTGGACGACCACCCAGACCGTGACCTCGCCGCCCGCCCCGTCCCGCACGCCCCAGTCGTCGGCCAGCGAGGTGATGATGTTCAGCCCCCGGCCGCCGTGCGCGGTGACCGAGGGGGTGGCCGGCCGGGGGCGGGTCGGGCCGCCGCCGTCGGTCACCTCGACCGTCAGTCCGCCGCACGCGTCGATCCGCCAGGAGACCCGCACCTGGCCGTCCGCGGAACCGCTCAGCGGCCGCCCGTGCTTGCACGCGTTGCTCAGCAACTCCGACAGGATCAGCACCGAGTCGTCGACCACCGGCTCGGGGACCCCGCCGCGGCGCAGCGCGTCCCGCAGCCGGTGTCTGGCCCTGCCCACGCCGGCCGGGCCGTGCGGAACGGCCATGCTCGACGACGTGGGCACCTCCTGTGCCACCATCAACGCCACCCCCGAGACCTCCTTCGCCCCACGCCAGGGTGTGAATGCCCCCTTGATCTGCGGCGGAAACCGCCCGGTACGCCCACGGCGACGCATTCACCCCGGACGGCCACACGCCGGATGCGCCGGTGCACTCCCCGGAGGGGGTCCGCCGCGGGGCCGGCGGGGCGGTCCCGCGCCCGGTGGCGCGGGTCAGCGGCCGAGCTGCCGCAGCACCGCGTGCGGCCGGTTGGTGATCACGGCGTCCACCCCGAGTTCGGCGCAGAGCCGCACGTCGGAGGGGTCGTCGACGGTCCAGACGTGCACCCGGTGACCGGACCGCCGCAGCCGCTCGACGTACGACGGATGGGAGCGGAGGATCCGGATGGAGGGCCCGGCGATCCCCACTCCGGCGGGCAGCCGTCCGTCCCGCAGGCGCGGTGAGACGAACTGCATCAGGTAGACGGTCGGCAGGGTGGGCGAGGCGGCCTGGACCCGGTGCAGCGACCGGGCGGAGAAACTCATGATCCGCACCGGGGACTCCTCGGGGGAGGCCGGGGCGTCCAGGCCGAACCGCTTCAGCAGCCGCAGCAGCCGCTCCTCGACCTGACCGGCCCAGCGGGTGGGATGCTTGGTCTCGACGGCCAGCTCCACGCGCCGGCCCGCGTCGCTCACCAGTTCCAGCAGGCGCTCCAGGGTGAGCACCGAGGTGGCCTCCCGGTCCTCCGGCCGGTGCTCCCACTCCGGGGCCTCCGGGCGGCCGCGCCACTGGCCGGGGTCCTTCCAGGAGCCGAAGTCCAGGGCGGCGAGATCGGCCAGTTCCAGCGCGGAGACCGCGCCGCGTCCGTTGGAGGTGCGGTTGATCCGGCGGTCGTGGACGCAGACGAGATGGCCGTCGGCGGTGAGACGCACATCGCACTCGAGCGCGTCGGCGCCGTCCTCGATGGCCTTACGGTAGGCCGCCAGGGTGTGCTCGGGTGCCTCCTCGGACGCGCCGCGATGGGCGACGACCTGGATGCGCTGCTGCGATGCGTTCGTCACGGCGCCATGGTGACACCCCCGGCGGGCGGGCGGGAGCCCGTCGCAGGAGCGCGATCCGATACACGTATGGAATGATTGTTCCCTTTGTGTCGAATGTCCGTGATAAAGAATGCCGGGCCGAGTACGGGGACGGCTTATCGTGCTCTGACGCCCTGTGGGAAAAGCTGACGGATGGATGCCGCGCATCCCACCCGAACACCAGCCTGGATCGAGGAGAAGAGCTGTGAGCAGCGAGAACGAGGGCACTGCGGTTCCGCCGGTCCCGTCCGCCCCGCCGGCGTCGGAGGAGACTCCCGCTGCTCCTCCGGCAGCCGACCGGCCTGTGCCGCCCGTACCGGCGGCCCCGCCCGCGGCGAACGCCCCGACGGAGCAGTTGCCGCCGGTCCCCGCCGGGCAGCCGGCCGTGCCCGCGCCGGCGGCGCCCGCGTCCGCGCCGGCGGCGCCCGCCGGCGCCCGCCGCCCCGCCCGTGCCCGACGCGGCACAGGGAGCGCCGGCCGGGCAGCCGTACGCGGCCCCCCACCACGCCGACCAGCCCTACGCCGGTCAGCAGCACGCCGGGCAGCCGTACGCCGCGTCCGCGCAGCAGGCCCCCGGCGCCTGGCCCCCGCCGGCCGTCCCGGCCCACGGGTACGACGGCGGCTGGGGCGGCACCGCGCCCCTGCAGCAGCCCGTCCCGCAGCAGCCCGCCAAGAAGGGCCGCGGCGGCCTGATCGCCACCGTGCTGGTGGCCGCGCTGGTCGCCGGCGGCATCGGCGGCGGCATCGGCTTCGGCCTCGCCGGCTCCGACCCGAGCGGCTCGACCGTGGTCTCCGCGGCCGGCGGCAGCGTGCAGCGCGCCCCCGACTCGGTGGCCGGCGTGGCCGCCGCCGCACTGCCCAGCACGGTCACCATCGACGCCCAGAACTCCGGCGGCGAGGGCGGCACCGGCACCGGCTTCGTCTTCGACACCGAGGGCCACATCGTCACCAACAACCACGTCGTGGCCGAGGCCGTCGACAACGGCAAGGTGACCGCCACCTTCCCCGACGGCAAGAAGTACGACGCCGAGGTGGTCGGACACGCCCAGGGCTACGACGTCGCGGTCATCAAGCTGAAGAAGGCGCCGGCCGACCTGAAGCCGCTGGCGCTGGGCGACTCCGACAAGGTGGCGGTCGGTGACCCGACCATCGCCATCGGCGCCCCCTTCGGTCTGTCCAACACCGTCACCACCGGCATCATCAGCGCCAAGAACCGCCCGGTGGCCTCCAGCGACGGCGGCGCGGGCAGCAAGGCCTCCTACATGAGCGCCCTGCAGACCGACGCCTCCATCAACCCCGGCAACTCCGGCGGCCCGCTGCTCGACGCGGACGGCGCGGTGATCGGCATCAACTCCGCCATCCAGTCGGCCAGCGGCGGCTTCGGCACCGGCCAGGCGGGCTCCATCGGCCTCGGCTTCGCCATCCCGATCAACCAGGCCAAGTTCGTCGCCCAGGAGCTGATCAGGACCGGCAAGCCGGTCTACGCCAAGATCGGCGCCTCGGTCACCATGACCGAGGGCGAGGGCGGCGCGCGGATCGTCGGCGACAGCGACAGCGCGGTCGAGCCCGGCGGCCCGGCCGACAAGGCGGGCCTGGAGCCCGGCGACGTGATCACCCGCTTCGACGACAAGGCCATCGACAGCGGTCCGGCCCTGATCGGCGAGATCTGGACCCACAAGCCGGGCGACAAGGTCGAGCTGACCTTCGAGCGCGACGGCAGGGAACGGACCGTCGACGTCACCCTCGGTTCCCGCGTCGGCGACAACTGAGCTGACACGGCCCCGTGTACACCCGTTACTCTTGTCCCCGCGCCGGGCTCGCCCGGCGCGGGGAGGCGTGCCCGAGCGGCCGAAGGGAACGGTCTTGAAAACCGTCGTGGCAGCGATGTCACCGTGGGTTCAAATCCCACCGCCTCCGCCGAGGCAGTGAGCAGTGCGGCTCGGAAGGGGCGCCCCACGGGGCGCCCCTTCCGCGCGGCGGGTGTCCCGCCTTCCGCGCGCCTGCGGACCGAGGGGACGCCCATGCCGTCCGGACCGGCCCGGTTCCACGACCTCCGGTGGACGAAGTACGACTTCCTCGACGTGATTCTCGTGCGCTGTCCACGGTGTGACGGCGTCGCCCGCGTCATGCCGGTCTCCCAGGACGCCGAAAGGGGTCGCGCTTCGCTCTTCGCCGAGCGGCGCGTCATCTGCCGCCATTGCGCCTGTTCGCGCGAGACCGCCGGTAACGGGCTGTCCCTCCACCACGGAACGGGGCGAGCCGTCGACCCGTATGCCGGTCTCCCCCTGTGGCTGTGGAGCGAGACGCGCCATGGCCCGTTGTGGGCCTACAACCTCGATCATCTTCAGGTGATCGACCGGTTCGTGCGGGCGGCATTGCGGGAGCACGCCCCTTGGCACCTTGAGGTGCGGAGAATGACGGTGGCCGGCAGGTTGCCGACCTGGGTCAAACTGGCCAGGAACCGCACCGAGGTCCTGCGGACGATCGACCGCATGCGGAAATCCCTGGTGGAATGAGCCCGGGAGAAGCCGTGAGGGCTGTGCGCGGCACGGTCGTCGAGGAGCGAGCGGTTTCCTTTTCGCGCGACGGCCTCCACGAATGCGGAGTCACCCGCGACGGCCCTGTGACGGGTGAATGCCCAAGGGGGAAACCGGCGACGGGCGAAACGCTCCGGCCGGCGGAACCACCTGTCCCCTCGTCCCGGCGGAAGACGCCCGGCCGGGCGGGGCGGGGCGGCGCGGCGCCGCCCGTGACGCCCGTGCCGGGGATCCGCGTCCGGCGCGCCCGCGGACCGGGCGTGCCGGACG
>NZ_LWCC02000005.1:2262471-2281477 GCF_001642695.1 Streptomyces chilikensis | reverse complement strand
CCGCCGCCGCCCGGTGCCGTCGGCCGGAGCGGCCTCGGCAGCCGGTGCGCCGGGGGCCGGGGCCGCCTCCGGTGCCGCCGCGGGGGCCGGGGCCGGGACCTCGACGACCCCCGCGCCCGCCCCCAGCGGCACCTCCAGCACGAACGCGCTGCCGCTCATCCCCGGCACCTCGTGCGTCTGCAGCACGCCGCCGTGGGCGCGGACGACGCCCTGCACGATCGGCCCGTGGACCGGGTCCCCGCCGGAGTAGGGGCCGCGCACCTCGATGCGCACCACCTCGCCGCGCTGGGCGGCCGCCACGACCACCGTGTTGTCCATGTAACCGCCGGTGGAGACGGGCGCGTTGCCGGTCGCGTCCACCCCGGCGACGTCCGCCACCAGGTGCGCCAGCGCGGTGGCCAGGCGCTGCGGGTCCACCTCCGCCTCGATGGGCGGGGCGTGCACGGCGAACTGCACCCGGCCGGGGCCGATCAGTTCGACCGCGCCGTCGATGCCGGCCGCGACCACCGCGTCCAGCATGACCTTGGACCGGTCGAGCTCCTCGTGACCGGCGGCCAGCGACTGGTAGCCCAGCACGTTGTCGATCATCTGGGTGATCCGGGAGTAACCGGCCGACAGGTGGTGCAGCACCTGGTTGGCCTCCGGCCACAGCTGCCCGGCGTCGTCCGCCGCGAGGACGGACAGTTCACGGCGCAGCTCGTCCAGCGGGCCGCGCAGCGAGCGGCCGAGCAGCATCAGCAACTGTTCGTGCCGGGCCGCCAGTTCGTCGAAACGGGCCTTGTCCTGCTCGGCGAGCTCGGTGTGCCGCTCCTCGGCGGCCGCGTACCGCTCCGCCGCGGCGGCGGTGGCCTCCGCCGACTGCTCGGTGAGCCCGCGGACCTCCTCGGCGTGGGCCTCGGTGAGCTTGCGCAGCTCCTCGGCGTGCGCCTCGGTGAGCCCGCGGACCTCCTCGGCGTGCGCCTCGGTCAGCTCCTCCACCGCGCCGACGTGCTCCTGGCGGAGGGCGGTCAGCTCGGAGGCGTGCTCCTCGGAGAGCCTCTCCAGCTCCTCCTCGTGCCGCTTCTCGGCGTTCTCGCGCTCCTTGACCAGCTTGTCGAAGGGCCGGCGGTCGGTGAACGTCAGCACCGCGCCGACCAGCTGGTCGCCGTCGCGCACCGGGGCCGTGGTCAGGTCGACCGGCACCTTGTCACCGTTCTTGGACCACACCACCTGCCCGCGCACCCGGTGCTTGCGCCCGGAGCGCAGCGTGTCCGCGAGCGGGGACTCGTCGTACGGGAACGGGGTGCCGTCGGGGCGCGAGTGGAGCATCAGCTCGTGGAGGTCGCGGCCGCCGAGGTCGCTCGCGCGGTAGCCCAGGATCTGCGCGGCCGCCGGGTTGACCAGGACGATCCGGCCGTCGGTGTCGGTGCCCACCACGCCCTCGGCGGCGGCCCGCAGGATCATCTCCGTCTGCCGCTGCGAGCGGGCGAGTTCCGCCTCGGTGTCGACGGTCCCGGTGAGGTCGCGGACGACCAGCATCAGCAGTTCGTCGCCGGTGTAGGCGGGCGAGTGGCCGTCGTGGGCCTGTCCGCCGTTCTCCAGGTTGGCGCTGGTCACCTCGACCGGGAACTCGCTGCCGTCGGTGCGGCGGGCGATCATCCGGGTGGGCCTGGTCCGGGCGCCGGGGTGCAGCGCGTCGCCGGGCCGCCGCATCGAGCCGGGGATCAGCCGGGAGTCGAACTCCGGGAGCAGGTCGAGCAGTCCACGGCCCACCAGCGCGGTGCCCGGGGTCTCGAAGGCGTCCAGGGCGATGGTGTTGGCGTTGACGACGGTGCCGTTGGCGTTGACCAGGACCAGCGCGTCGGGAAGCGCGTCCAGTATGGCTGCGAGGCGAGCAGCGCCTCGGGATGGCCTGCTGCTCACGAGACGCATTCCTCCCTGTTACCGCACCGTGCTGACCGTGTGGGCCATCTTGCCAACCGGCCCGGCACGTGTCACGGGCAGAGTCTACGGGCACCGTGCCCCCCGGCGGCCCCGGATGAGAGGGAGGTCGCACGAGAGGTTGACGCGGAGTGCGGGGGAAGCGTGGAGCCCGCGCACCCGCGCCCGGGGTCCCGGCGGCTACCGCGCGGGCCGGATCCGCGGCAGGACCGGCACCATCGCGTCCCACCGCGCGGTGCGGCAGCCGTCCCGCCGGTCGTACGAGACGCGCACCCGGCGGCCGTCCCACCATCCGGTGATCCGCGCGGTGGCCGGGCCGCCGTCCACCATGGTGCAGAACGCCTGCGGGGAGGCCGGGGCGGCTCCGGCGAAGGGGTCGAGCGGGCCGGCGGGGGCGGGCCGGGCGGAACGGCTCAGTTCGTCGAGCCGGGCGCAGGCCGCCGCCGTGTCCGGGTGGTCGCCGCCGTGGGGGTGGCAGCGGAGCCGGAACGTCCCGTCCCGGCCCTCCCCGGCGTCCCGGACGGTGACCGTCAGCCGGTCCCGCAGTTCGTGGTCGCCGAGCGGCGACCCGGCCGCCGGGGCGACGGCCGCGGCGAGGGAGGCGAGGACGGCTGCCAGGCCGGTGGCGAGGGACGGGACGGACAGGGCGGACGGGGCGGCGGTGCGCGAGGTGACGTGAGGCATGCCCTGCCCAACGCGCAAAGGCGCCTCCCGGTAGCGGGTGCCGGGGCCGGGAGGCGCCGCGCCGCCGATTCGTCCCGCACGTTCCTCCGGCACGCGCAAAGCCCTTTGCCCTGCGGGCCGCGGGCCTAGTACCGTGGGGGCCAATTGGTGACACGGCGCTCGTCTGTGTCATCATCTGCACACACCGCTCGCGCTTGCGCGAGAGCTGTGCTGGAGGCGTCGCCTAGTCCGGTCTATGGCGCCGCACTGCTAATGCGGTTTGGGCCTTCAAGCCCATCGAGGGTTCAAATCCCTCCGCCTCCGCCCCGCTCGGGCCCCTGTTCCTGGAACAGGGGCCCGAGGTGTTTCCGGGGTCGCCGAGGTGTTTCCGGAGCCGTGGATCCGTCGCCCGCCGGCCTCGCCGGTCAGCCGGGGCTCCTGGCCGAGCGCCCGGGAGCGAGCGCGGGTGTTTCCGCGTTTTCGCAGGTCAGGCGGGGTGTGCCGAATGGATTTCACATGTCGGCGGCAGTCATGTAATGTTCTTCCTGTCGCCGGGACGGGCCGAAAGGAAACCGAAACGGAGACGACAACAGAACAAGCACTCGTAGCTTAACGGATAGAGCATCTGACTACGGATCAGAAGGTTGCAGGTTCGAATCCTGCCGAGTGCACACAGGTGAGAGGCCCCGGGAGATGATCCCGGGGCCTCTCGCGTTGCCCGTACGGCGGCGAAGTGCGGCAACCGGACCGGAGCGTCGGCCCGGTGCCGGGCCGGCGTGTCCGGCCGGCATGTCCGGCAGGGGTGTCCGGCCGGGCCGCGGACCGCTACCGCCGGGGACAGGGGATCTCCGGCAGCCAACCGGGCGCGTGGCACGCGGAGAACGACCACTTCCGGTCCGAGCGGGGGGCGTCCGTGCTGTCGGTGTAGACCTCGAGGCCGCCCCGCGGCGTGAGGCGGTGGTACCCGCGGACCGGGTCGCCCTCCACCGTGGGGTGGGCGACCGCCAGTTTCGCCCCATCGCCCCTCTCCAGGGCCCGGCGGAGGCAGCCGATCCCCCGCGCCGCGCGCGTCTCCATCCGCCTGCCCCGGGCCAGGCGCACCTCGCCGCAGGGGGAGAAGGGAGTTCTGGACTCCCAGCGGTCCCTGACCGGGCCGTCGTCCGCCAGGACGAGCACGGCCGGGCCGCCGAGGGCGAGGAGGGTCCCCGCGCGGCCGGGCCGGGCGGGGGCGGTCTCCGGGCCATAGTGGGGACGGGTATCGACGCAGAGGTCACCGCACAGGAAGCCGAGGTCATGACCGACACGCGCACCGTGGCCGTGCTGGGCACCGGGATCATGGGGGCCGCGATGGCCCGGAACATCGCCCGGGCCGGGCACCCGCTGAGAGTCTGGAACCGCAGCCGGGAGAAGGCCGAGCCGCTGGCCGCCGAGGGGGCGCGCGTCGCCGCGACGCCGGCCGAGGCGGTGGAGGGCGCCGATGTGGTGGTGACCATGCTGTACGACGGTCCGGCCGTGCTGGAGGTGATGCGGCGGGCCGCGCCGGCGCTGCGTCCCGGCACGGCGTGGGCACAGTCGACCACGGCGGGGCTCCAGGCGCTGCCGGAGCTCGCGGGCCTCGCCGAGGAGCACGGTCAGGTGTTCTTCGACGCCCCGGTGCTCGGCACCCGGCAGCCCGCCGAGGAGGGCACGCTGACCGTCCTCGCGGCGGGCCCGCCCGACCACCGGGAACTGGTGGCGCCGGTCTTCGACGCCGTGGGCGGGCGCACCGTCTGGGCCGGCGAGGACGGGGCCCGGGGCGACGCGACCCGGCTGAAGCTGGTGGCCAACAGCTGGGTGCTGGCCGTCACCGGCGCGGCCGGTGAGGCGCTGGCGCTGGCCAGGGGGCTGGGCGTCGAGCCGGAGGCGTTCCTGGACGTCATCGCGGGCGGCCCGCTCGACATGGGGTACCTGCGGGTGAAGGCCGGGCTCATCCTGGAGGACCGTCTCACGCCCGCCGCCTTCGCCGTGGAGACCGCCGCCAAGGACGCGCGGCTGATCGTGAGCGCGGGGGAGCGGCACGGGGTGCGGCTGGACGTCGCGGAGGCGAGCGCCGAGCGGTTCCGCCGCGCCGTGGAGCAGGGGCGGGGGCGGGAGGACATGGCCGCCGCGTACTGGGCCAGCTTCGACGACGGCGCGGCGCCGGCGGCGGACGGCGGGGACGGGGAGGGGGCGTCCTGACCGCGCGTGCCTGGCGGAGCGAGGGACTCCGCTGGACCGCCGAGGGCCCGCTGCTGCGATGGGCGGGCGGCCGGGAGAGCGCCCTGCCGAGGGGCAAGCGGGTGGTGCTGGCGGTGCCCGGCGACGCGGTCCGCCGGTGTGTCGGCGCCCGCGGCAACCCGTGCCCCGCGGCGGCCGGGGTTCCCGGCCGGTCGGCGTCGGCCCGCTGCGAGGAGTGCTCCCGGCTGGAGCGGGCCCACTCGGTGGCGGCCGACACCCGGGCCGACGATCCGCAGCCGTACCACGTGTACCTGGCGTGGTTCGGCCCCGGGATGACCAAGGTGGGCATCACCGCGGTGCGGCGCGGCCCGGCCCGGCTGCTGGAGCAGGGCGCGGTGGTGTTCACCTGGCTGGGGCGCGGCCCGCTGATGGCGGCCCGGCGGACCGAGGAGCTGCTGCGGGCGGCGTTGCGGGTGCCGGACCGGATCCCGTACGACGCGAAGCGGGCCGTGCGGGCCGTGCTGCCCGCGTCGCCCGGGGAGCGGGCCGCCGAGGTGGCCGCGTTGCACGCGCGGGCCTCGGAACTGGCCGGGTGGCCGGAGGCGTTGGAGCGGGAGCCGCCGGTGCCCGTGGACCACGCCGCGGTGTTCGGGCTGGACGGGTTGCCGGCCGCCAGGGGCACGGTGCGCGAACTCGTGCCGGGCGGGGCGGTGGAGGGGCGGCTGCTGGCCGCCGCCGGGCCGGACCTGCACCTGGACACCGGCCGGGGGGTGGTGGTGCTGGACACGCGGCTGCTGCCGGGGTGGCCGCTGACCGGTGCCGGGGGCGGTGCCGGCACCGGGGGCGACGGCGCGGGGGTGCCCCTGCCGTTGCGGACCCCGGCGCGGGGCGCGGCCACGGACCAGCCGGGACTGTTCTGAGCGGCCGGCGGCGCCGGCCCTCGTCCTCCCGGCGCGAGCTGCCCCCGACGTGCGCGCTGCCGACGCCCGGGGCGCCGCGGGCGGGGCCCCGGGCGTCGGCAGCGTCGTGGACGGGCACCCTTCAAGGGCGGGCGGGTCCGTGGGCGGACACCCCCGTGCGCGGGGGCCGGGCCCCGGCGCGCAGCCGCCCACGGGCCGCCGGCGTCAGTCCTGCTCGGCCAGCCGGGCCGGGAAGCCGCCCGTGGCGACCGGGCTCCAGCTGACCGGGGTGACGCGGATGAGGGACTTGCCCTGCTTGAGCATGGCGGCGCGGTACTCGTCCCAGTCCGGGTGCTCGCCCGCGATGTTCCGGTAGTACTCCACCAGCGGCTCCACCGAGTCCGGGGCGTCGATCACCTCGGCGGTGCCGTCGACCTGCACCCAGGGGCCGTTCCAGTCGTCGCTCAGGACGAGGACCGAGACCCGCTCGTCCCGCTTGGCGTTGCGGGTCTTGGCGCGCTCCGGGTAGGTGGAGATCACGATGCGGCCCGCGTCGTCGACACCGCAGGTCAGCGGCGAGCCCTGCGGGCCGCCGTCGGCGCGGCGGGTGAGCAGGATCGCGCGGTGGCGGGGGCGGACGAAGTCCAGCAGCTCCTCGAGGGAGACGGTGGTGTTGGTCGCGATGTTCTTCGGTGCCATGGTCCGTAGCCTAGGGGCCCGCCGGGGCCGCGGACGCGCTCCCGCGGCGGCGGGCGCCCCGCGGCACGCCGCCGCCGCGGGGCTGGCGCGTCAGACGGCCGGCAGCGCGGTTCCGCGCACCGCCTGGATGTCCAGCTCCACCCGGAGGGTGGTGCCGATGGCGGCGATGCCCGCCTGGACGATCTGGTTGTAGTTCATCGCGAAGTCGTCGCGCCGCATCTCCGCGGTGGCCCGGAAGGCGGCGCGGGTGCCGCCCCACGGGTCGGCGCCGGTGCCGAGGTAGCTGAGGTCCAGGTCGACCGGACGGGCCAGGCCGCGCATGGTCAGCTCACCGTGCACGGTCCAGCGGTCGGTGCCGGACGGGGTGAGGGCGTGGGACCGGTAGGTGATCTCCGGGTACTTCTCGACGGCGAGGAAGTCCTCGGAGCGCAGGTGCTCGTCGCGCGTCCGGTTGCCGGTGTCGATCGATCCGGCGCGGATCACCGCGTCCACCCGGGAGCGGGCGACGTCGTCGGGGGCGATCTCGACGGTGCCGGCGAACTCGGTGAACCGGCCGCGGACGCTGGAGATCCCCAGGTGCTGGGCGACCGCTCCGACCGTCGAGTGCGCCGGGTCGACGGTCCACGGGCCGGGCGGCGGGAGTTCCTCCCCGCCCTGGCGGGCGAGGGTGACGGTGCCGACCTCGGCGTGTCCGGTGGCGGTGACGAGGGCGCTGGCGGCCGCGGGGGCGTGGCCGACGGCGGTGACGACCACCGTGTAGGCGCCGGGGGCCAGGGCGGTCGTGTCCCGCACCGCGCCGTCGCCGTCGGCCTCGGCGCGCAGCACCTGGGAACCTCGGGCGTCGGTCAGCGTGACGACCGCGTGCGACACGGCCCATCCGTCCCGCGTCCGGACTCGTGCGGTCAAAGCCATCCCGTTTTCTCCCTGAAAAGGATTACAAATCGGTCGTGTGGAGACGGAAGCCGTCCGGGGCGCGGGTCTGTCTGCACAGGGTGGGGGAAAGGACCGGCCGGTGGCGGCCTCCCCGGGGGGACCCGCCACCGGCCGCGGCCGTCTATTCGCCGGGGTGGGCGAGTTCGACGGTGTGGTCCTCGACGTCCTGCCGGACGGTCAGCGTGGTGGCCACCGGCGGGTAGCCCGTGGCGATGACCGTGTAGTCGCCGCCGTCCAGGTCGGCGAAGGCGTACGCGCCGTCCTCGCCGGTGGTGGCGGTGGAGACCACGTTGCCGGCCGCGTCCAGGAGGGTGACCCGGGCGTCCGCCAGCGGGCCGTGCGGGGACCGCACGACGCCCTTGAGCCGCGAGCCCGCGTCCAGCGCCGCCTCCACCCGGGTGACCCCGGTGGTGGCGACCCGCACCGGCAGGGCGCTGGGCCGGTGACCGGCGGCGTTGACCGCGACGGTCACGTCGCCCGGGACCACCGCGCCGAAGGCGAACTCGCCGTGCGCGTCGGTGGCGCCGGTGGCGATCAGGTCGCCGCGCACGTCGGTGACGATCACCATGGCGTCCGGCACCGGCTCACCGGTGGCGGCGGAGCGGACCACGCCGGTCAGGCCGCTGGTGCCGCTGAGCAGGATGTCGTACGACAGCGGCTCGCCGTTCACCGTGACGGTGGAGGCCTGCGGCTGGAAGCCGTCGGCCGAGGCGATCAGCACGTACGAGCCGACGCCGGGGGCGTCCACCGCGTAGGCGCCGTCGGCCTGGGCGACGGCCCGGCCGAGCTGCCGGCCCTCCAGGGAGATCAGCGTCACCGCGGCGTGCGGCAGCGGGGCGCTGTCGGCGTCGCGGACGAAGCCGTGCACCGGGAGGCCGGTGCGCTCCGGGGCGGCGGTGGCGGCGACCGCACCGGCCGTGGTGGCGGCGACGGCTGCGGCGGACGGGGCGGCGTGCTTCGGACCGGTGGGGGCCGTGCCGGTGACCTCGGCCTGGCCGGGGGCGACCGCGGCGGAGGCCTCCTCCATCGCGGAGTGCGTCTTCAGCGGGACCTCCTTGATGAAGAGCGTCAGGAAGAACGCCAGCAGGGCGATCGGCGCGGAGATCAGGAAGATGTCGGCGATGCCGTGGCCGTAGGCGCTCTCCATCACCTCGCGCAGCGGGGCGGGCAGGGCGGAGACGTCCGGGATGGAGTCGCTCGCGTCGCCGGAGCCCATCGCCGCGGCGTACTTCGGCGGCAGGTCGGCCAGGCCGTCCTTGACGTAGTCGGTGACCCGGTTCGCCAGGACCGCGCCGAAGGCGGAGACGCCCACCGCGCCGCCCAGCGAGCGGAAGAAGTTGGCGACCGAGCTGGCCGCGCCGAGGTCGCCGGGGGCGACCTGGTTCTGCGCGGCGAGCAGCAGGTTCTGCATCATCATGCCGACGCCGACGCCCATGACCGCCATGAAGACGGCGACGTGCCAGTACGGCGTGTCGTGGCGGATGGTGCCCAGCAGGCCCAGGCCCGCGGCGAGCAGGAAGCCGCCGGCCACCAGCCAGCCCTTCCACCGGCCGGTGCGGGTGATCAGATTGCCGGAGACGGTGGAGGAGACGAACAGGCCACCGATCATCGGGATGGTCAGCACGCCGGACATGGTCGGCGACTCGCCCCGCGCCAGCTGGAAGTACTGGGCGAAGAAGATGGTGCCGGCGAACATGCCGATGCCCACGAAGAGCGAGGCGAGCGCGGAGAGCGTGACGGTGCGGTTGCGGAACAGCCGCAGCGGGATGATCGGCTCGGAGGCCTTCGACTCGACCAGCAGGAAGAGCAGGGTCAGGGCGACGGAACCGCCGACCATCGCGTAGGTCTGCCAGGAGATCCACTCGTACTTGTCACCGGCGAAGGTGACCCAGAGCAGGATCAGGCAGGTCGCGGCGGCGACCAGGGTGGCGCCCAGCCAGTCGACCTTCACCTTCCGCCTGACCGTCGGGACGTGCAGCGTCTTCTGCAGCACGATCAGGGCGACCACGGCGAACGGGATGCCCACGTAGAAGCACCAGCGCCAGCCGAGCGACTCGGTGTCGGTGATGACGCCGCCCAGCAGCGGACCGCCCACGGTTGCGACCGCGAACACCGCGCCGAGGTACCCCGCGTACTTCCCGCGTTCCCGCGGGGAAATGATCGAGGCCAGGATGACCTGGGACAGCGCCGCGAGACCGCCGCCGCCGATGCCCTGGAAGACGCGGAAGGCGATCAGCGTCTCCGGGTTCTGCGAGAAGCCCGCGCCCGCCGAGGCGACGACGAAGAGGACCAGGGCTATCTGGATCAGCAGCTTCTTGTTGTAGAGGTCGGCGAGCTTGCCCCACAGCGGGGTGGACGCCGTCATCGCCAGCAGCGAGGAGGTGACCACCCAGGTGTAGGCGGACTGGCCGCCGCCCAGGTCGGCGATGATCCGCGGCATCGCGTTGCCCACGATGGTGGAGGAGATCATCGCCACGAACATGCCGAGCATGAGGCCCGACAGGGCCTCCAGGATCTGCCGGTGCGTCATCTGGACGCCGCCGGAGGTCCCTCCCCCGTGCTCGGCGCTGGCCCGCACACCGGCTGGTGTGGTGGTTGCCATACGTTTCCTTCGTCTACTGGGTGGTCGTCTACTGGGTGTCCTGCGTGGTGGTGCCGGTGCGACGGCAGTCGCCGAAGCTCTGCCGGAAGCGCGTCATCAGCTCGGTGAGCCGGGTGACGTCCTCGTCGCTCCAGTCCTCGAGCCACTCGGAGAGCAACGCGGTCGAACGGCGGGACAGGTCCGCGATCTGGTCGTGGCCGGCCCCGGTGAGGCGCAGCAGGCGCGACCGCTTGTCGTCCGGGTCGGGCAGCCGCTCGACCCAGCCGCGGCCGGCGACGTGCGACACGTGCCGGCTGCACACGGAGATGTCCACCGCGAGCAGTTCGGCCAGCCGGCTCAGGCGCATGTCCCCGTGCCGCTCCAGGAGGGTCAGCACGGCGGCGGACCCGGGCGGGCACTCGGGAGGCAGTCGCCGTCCCAGTTCCCGTTTGACCGCGCCGACGGCGCTGAGCTGCCTCAGCAGCTCCTCGAACTGCGCCTGCCTGGGCATCCGGCCTCCCGGGGACCTTGCCGATTTCGTTGCGTAAGGCAACCGTAGAAGTAGTTGGTTGCAGTAGGCAAATGAAATCGGTGTTGTCTACATCAAAACTTGGCAAAGGCAAGTATTGGCAAAAGTGAAGGTTCGGTAAGAGCGCAGGTCACGGCGGGGAACGGGCGGGCGCGCACGGCTTCGGGCCGGTCCGGCCGCGCGCGCGGCCCCGCTCGCGGTCCGGCCGGGAGCCGGGACGGGACCGGTTCCGGCCGGCACTTGGGTGACGCGCCCGCCATTCGCTAGGGTCGTGGACCATGGCTAACACCCAGGGCCCCCAGGGCAATTACGACCCGGCCGGCAGCACTCAGATGTTCCGCGCGTTCGTCGACGAGGCGCCGCAGGCGCGCCAGCAGCAGGCGGCTCCCGCGGGACCCCGGATCGGCATGATCCTCGGCGTCGTCGCCGCCGTGGTGGTCGTCGCCGCGGTGGCGTGGCTGGCGCTCGCCTAGACGCGGACGGAGCCCCGGGCGTCGCCCCGGGGACGGCACGCACGACGGACGAGCAGGCCGCCGGCCCCCTCACGGGGGACCGGCGGCCTGCTCGTCTTCTCGTCGGCGTCGTCGGCCCGGGCGCACCCGGGGTGGATCAGTCCGCGATCAGGCCCTCCCGCAGCTGCGCCAGCGTGCGGGTCAGCAGCCGGGAGACGTGCATCTGGGAGATGCCGACCTCCTCGCCGATCTGCGACTGGGTCATGTTGGCGAAGAAGCGCAGCGTGATGATCCGGCGCTCCCGCGGGGGCAGCTTGGCCAGCAGCGGCTTCAGCGACTCGCGGTACTCCACGCCCTCCAGCGCGGTGTCCTCGTAGCCGAGGCGGTCGGCCAGCGAGCCCTCGCCGCCGTCGTCCTCCGGGGCCGGGGAGTCCAGCGAGGAGGCGGTGTAGGCGTTGCCCACCGCGAGGCCGTCGACCACGTCCTCCTCGGAGACGCCGAGGACCGCGGCGAGCTCGGAGACGGTGGGCGAGCGGTCCAGCTTCTGGGAGAGCTCGTCGCCGGCCTTGGTGAGCGCCAGGCGCAGCTCCTGGAGGCGGCGGGGCACCCGCACCGACCAGGACGTGTCGCGGAAGAAGCGCTTGATCTCGCCCACGACCGTCGGCATCGCGAAGGTCGGGAACTCCACGCCGCGCTCGCAGTCGAACCGGTCGATCGCCTTGATCAGGCCGATGGTGCCGACCTGGACGATGTCCTCCATCGGTTCGTTGCGGCTGCGGAAGCGGGCCGCCGCGTACCGCACGAGGGGGAGGTTCAGCTCGATCAGGGTGTCCCGGACGTAGGCGCGCTCCGGGCTGTTGGCGTCGAGCGAGGCGAGCCGCAGGAAGAGGGAACGGGACAGCGTGCGGGTGTCGATGGCGGCCGGGGCGGCGGCGGGCGCCGGGACCGGTGCTTCGTCGAGGCCCGGGACATGGTCGAGCGAGTCGGGCGCGGACGCGCTCTTCGTGAGCGTGAGCACCTTCGAGCTGCCCTGGTCTGCGGACATGCCACCCCCTTTTGGGTCGCGGACGGTCGCGGCCGACGCCCCGTCGGGGAGCGCAGCCTTCACCTGAATACCGGAGCCTGGGTCCCGGCAAACACGCTTCCCGAAGAATGTCACAAGTCGGCAACGCGCCGTAGTGACTTGTCGACATGGATACGGTGAATCGGCGCAGCACAGAGGTCATGTGACGTCACGTCAGGGCTCACCGGCGCAAAGGGGGGCGCACCGTCGAATCCCCCGGGAGGGTTATGCCTCGATCCTGTTTGCGGACCTCAGCCGTTGGAAGGATCGGGCGAGCAACCGGGAGACGTGCATCTGGGAGACCCCCAGCTCGGCGCTGATCTGCGACTGCGTGAGGTTGTTGTAGTAGCGCAGCAGCAGGATGCGCTGTTCCCGCTCCGGCAGCTGGACCAGCAGGTGGCGGACCAGGTCGCGGTGCTCGACGCCGTCCAGCGCGGGGTCCTCGTAGCCGAGCCGGTCCAGCAGGCCGGGCATCCCGTCGCCCTCCTGGGCGGCCTCCAGGGAGGTGGCGTGGTACGAGCGGCCGGCCTCGATGCAGGTGAGGACCTCCTCCTCGGAGATCCGCAGGCGCTCGGCGATCTCGGAGGTGGTCGGCGAGCGGCCGAAGGCGGTGGTGAGGTCCTCGGTGGCGGTGTTCACCTGCACCCACAGCTCGTGCAGGCGGCGCGGGACGTGCACGGTGCGGACGTTGTCCCGGAAGTAGCGCTTGATCTCGCCGACGACCGTGGGCATGGCGAAGGTGGGGAACTGGACGCCGCGGTCGGGGTCGAAGCGGTCGATGGCGTTGATCAGGCCGATGGTGCCGACCTGGACCACGTCCTCCATCGGCTCGTTGCGGCTGCGGAAGCGGGCGGCGGCGTAGCGGACCAGGGGGAGGTTGGCCTCGATCAGCGCGCCGCGCACGCGGTCGTGCTCGGGGGTGCCCGGCTGCAGCCGCTTCAGCTGCCCGAAGAGCACCTGCGTCAGGGCCCTGGTGTCCGCGCCCCGGGTGCCGCGGCCGCGCTCGGCGGCCGCGGGCTGTTCGGTGCTCTCGGTGCGTGGGGCGGGTTCCTGGGAGGGCACGGGAGGCGCAGTACTGGCCGGCACGGTCAACTCCACCTCGTCATCCATCAACACATCCGTCAAAAGCGGTCATAGCATCACAAGACAGAACAAGGGGCGCAAGCACCGCACCCCCTGCCGTGTTGGCGGGCGTGGCGGCCTCCCGGGGCTCCGGGATGCCTTCCCGGAGCGCGGAAAAGGCCCCCGCCCAGGTCGGCGAGGGGCCCCGAAAGCGATCCGTAACGGTCAGAATTCGTAGTCGGCGATCACCCAGGTGGCGAACTCGCGCCACAGGGCGACGCCGGCCTGGTGCTCCGGGTGCTCGATGTAGGCGCGCAGCGCCTCGGCGTCCTCCACCGCGGAGTTGATGGCGAAGTCGTAGGCGATGGGGCGGTCGCTGACGTTCCAGCCGCACTCCCAGAAGCGCAGCTCCGGGATCTTCTCCCCGAGCGCGGCGAAGACGCGCGCCCCCTCGACGGCCCGCGGGTCGTCGCGCTCGACCCCGTCGTGCAGCTTGAAGAGGACCAGGTGGCGGATCACGTGAGCTCCCGGAGCACGGGGGCCGCGAGGCGCTTCGCCGTCAGCCGCTGTCGCCGCCCCGCGCGACCCAGGTCATGAAGTCGCCGACGGCGGAGGCGGCCGCGGAGATGCCCTCGAAGCCCAGTTCGACATAACCGGCAGCGGTGTGGGGATCGGTGATGATCACGTAGAGCGCGAACACCACGACGATGCCCAGACCTATCGTCTTCGCGTTCGCCGCCATCGCGGTGCCTCCCCCGTGCCGCCGCCCGATCTGCTGCCGCGGGGGAGTCTAGCCGTGCCTTCCCGCGACGGCACACCGTGCTCGCCGCCCCTTGCGCCGCCGCGCGGAGGCACGGTCCGCGCACGACGCGTCCCGGCTGACCCCGCGTCACGTTCCGCCACCGGACCGGTGCCTTGCGCGAGAGGGGAGGCGCGGGCCCCGCCCGGCTCCCGCGCGGATGCCGGGCGGGGAGGACGGGCGACGGCGGAACGGCACGCCGGCACGGGACCGGGCCGGCTTCCGGCCGTGCCGGACCGGGGGCGGGAGGCGCTCCGCGCCGAAGCCGTACCCGCCGCGGGCGGCCCCGCCGGAGACCGGACCCCGGCCGCCGTGCCGCCGCCGAGCGGTTCGTGCGGGCGGCCCCGCTTCCCCGCGACGGTGAGGACGCCGGACCGCCGTTGACGCACGAAGGGCCCCGCCTCACGGCGGGGCCCTTCTTCAGCGGTAGCGGAGGGATTTGAACCCTCGGTGACTTGCGCCACACTCGCTTTCGAGGCGAGCTCCTTCGGCCGCTCGGACACGCTACCGAGGGAGACTTTACAGCACCGCGGGCGCTGGCAGAAATCCGTTCCGGCGGCGGCGTCCGCGGGCGCTCAGCGGGCGCTCAGCGGGCGCGGAAGAAGTCCGTGAGCAGGCGCGCGCAGTCGTCGGCGAGGACGCCCCCGATCACCTCGGGGCGGTGGTTGAGGCGGCGGTCGCGGACCAGGTCCCACAGGGAACCGGCGGCGCCGGCCTTCTCGTCGCGGGCGCCGTAGACGACGCGGTCCACGCGGGACTGCACCAGCGCCCCCGCGCACATCACGCACGGCTCCAGGGTCACCACCAGCGTGCAGCCGGGCAGGCGCCACTCACCCCGCGCGGCGGCGGCGCGGCGCAGCGCCAGCACCTCGGCGTGGGCGGTGGGGTCGCCGGTGGCCTCGCGTTCGTTGTGGCCGGCGGACAGCACCGTGACGCCGTCGGGGGCGAGCACGACGGCGCCCACCGGGACGTCGCCCCCCGGCAGCGCGGCACGCGCCTGGTCCAGGGCGAGGCCCATGACGGACCCCCAGGGGCCCCGCACGGGGTCGTCGCCGGGGTCGCCGGCAGGGGCGCCGGCGGGGCCGGGGGAGCCGGTACGGTTCCGCCCCGCACCCGGGAGGGGGCGCGGGGCGGTGGGGTCGGTGGTCACACGGGGACGTTAGCGGACCGTCTCCAGGACCTCGGAGGCGCCGACCGCCTCGGCGATGGTGCTCAGGGCGTCGTTCGCCTCGAGGGAGCGGAGCTCCTTCTCGCTGACGCCGAGGTCCTGCAGGACCTCCCCGTCACCGACCGGCCCGTGCGGCACGGGGCCGCCGGCGCCGGTCACGCCGTCGTCGTCGGAATCGTCGGTCATCAGGTCCTGCGGCTCCCCGTCCTCGGTGCCGTCCAGGTCCAGCGCGTCCAGGTCGGTGGTGTCGTCCTCCTCCGGCTCGAGGCCGAGCACGTCGTCGGTGAGCAGGATCTCGCCGTACGAGCTGCGACGGGCGGCCGCGGCGTCGGACACGTAGATGCGAGGGTCGTCCTCGCCGTCCACGCGCACCACGCCGAACCAGGCGTCCTCCTGCTCGATCAGCACCAGAACCGTGTCGTCGTCGGTCGAGGCTTCGCGGGCCAGATCGGCCAGGTCCGCCAGGGTCTCCACATCGTCGAGCTCCGTGTCGCTCGCTTCCCACCCGTCTTCGGTGCGCGCGAGCAGTGCGGCGAAGTACACCGTGACTCTCCCACTGGTCATAGGTGTGCCGGTTGGGGGTCCCCCCGGCGGGGTCACGGGCGGGATTCGAGGTGTCCGAGGTTCCCGCCCACTCGGAATCGTGGCAGAAACCTCGCTCGTAGGGGATGTCTTCGGCTCCCTGTGTCTGGCTGTTTCGATCGTGACGGGCCCCGGAGCCCTTCGCGCGCCCGGCGCGTCGCGGTGCGCCTACCAGCGGAAGGTGCGCATGCGCATGGCGTGGCGCAGGCGCGCCGCCTTGGCGCGGCGCGGCTGTACGCGGGCGCGGAGCTCGCGGGCCTCGGCCAGGTCGCGCAGGAACTGGGCCCGGCGGCGGCGCCGCTCCTCGTCCGTCTCCGGAGGCCTGACCGGACGCGGCGGGGGAGGCGGCTCGGCGCCGCGGCCGCGCGCCGTTCCGGGCGCGGCCAGGGGCAGGGGCGGGGGCGGGGGCTCCTCCACCTGGGGCCTGCGCGTCCGCCCGTCGGACGGCTGACGTCGTGCCGCCCGCTCTCGGGAACTGCGGCGGTCGGGCACAGCATCACCACCCCGGTCCGGTCCGTTCGTGTTCCTTCCGCCTTCCCTCGGACGGTGGATTCGATGCCGCCCGGATGTCGCGGCGGGCCGGCGGCGGGGACCTGACGGCCTGGTGAGCGGGGCTTCCGGGCCCGGTTACTGTGGAGCAATGCGTCTCCACGTCGTCGACCACCCGCTGGTCGCCCACAAGCTCTCGACCCTGCGCGACCGGCGCACCGATTCCGCGACCTTCCGTCGGCTCGCCGACGAGCTCGTCACCCTGCTGGCCTACGAGGCCACCCGTGACGTGCGCACCGAGCAGGTCGAGATCGAGACCCCGGTGGCCACCACCACCGGTACCCGGCTGTCCCACCCGCGCCCGCTGGTGGTGCCGATCCTGCGGGCCGGCCTGGGCATGCTGGACGGCATGGTCCGCCTGCTGCCGACCGCCGAGGTGGGCTTCCTCGGCATGGTGCGCAACGAGGAGACGCTCACCGCGTCCACCTACGCCACCCGGATGCCGGAGGACCTCTCCGGGCGTCAGGTGTACGTCCTGGACCCGATGCTGGCCACTGGCGGCACGCTGGTCGCGGCCATCCGTGAGCTGATCGAGCGCGGCGCCGACGACGTGACGGCCGTGGTGCTGCTGGCCGCGCCGGAGGGCGTGGAGGTCATGGAGCGCGAGCTGGCGGACGTGCCGGTCACCGTGGTCACCGCCTCGGTCGACGAGCGGCTCAACGAGAACGGATACATCGTCCCGGGCCTCGGCGACGCGGGCGACCGCATGTACGGCTCGGCGGAGTAACGCCCGTCCGCGCGGCGGACGTGACGGCCTCGCCCTCCGCGGCGGACCCCGGCCCGGGCCGGTCCGCCCCGGAGGGCGAGGCCGTCCGGGGCCCGGTGGGGCACGGGAGGCCGGCTCAGCAGCCCTTCCCGGTGGCCTTCGGGTCGGGCGCGGGCGCGGTCAGGGCGGTGAGCGCCTTGTCGGCGTCGACCGGCGTGGACAGGTCCTCGAAGGCGTCGCCGATGATCAGGTCGACGACCGGGGTCTTCGCCTTCTCGTCCGGTTTCCGCGCGGCGTCCGGCCGGGCCTCGGCCCCCGCGAGCTGGGTCCCCAGCACCGGCAGCACGGTGTCGGCGGTGTCCGGCGTGCCGAGCAGCAGCCCGGCGCCCTTCACCTTCTTGTCGTACTCCTCGGGCGCGTTGCCCACCTCGCCGATCCGGAAGCCGCGCTTCTGCAGCTCGTCGGCGGTCTTCTTGGCCAGCCCACCGCGGGTGGTGGCGTTGAGCACGTTGACGGTGATGCCGTCGGGCCGGGGGTAGACCTTGGCGGGTGCCGGCGACGGGCTCGGGCGCGCGGCGCACTCCGCCCTCGCGCCGGCCGCCGACGCCTCGCCGCCGCCGGTGAAGATGTCGATGAGCTGCAGCGTGCCCCAGCCGAGCACGCCGAGCAGGGCGACGGGGAGCGCGGTCAGCGCGACGATCCTGCCGCGCCTCCTGGGCCGTCGCATGCGGGGGTAGGTCTTCCCCGTGACGCGGTACCGGCCGCCCATGCCGGGTGGGGTCAGCATGCTCATGAGCGCAGCGTAGTGCGCCAGGCCGATGATGCCTACAAGACGATCATCATCCTGGTAGGAGTCAACCCGAAAGGGGCAACGCGCTCCGCCGGTCAGTCCAGTTCGAGCACGCGGGCGTGCAGGACCTGGCGCTGCTGGAGCGCGGCGCGGACCGCGCGGTGGAGGCCGTCCTCCAGGTAGAGGTCGCCCCGCCACTTCACGACGTGCGCGAAGAGGTCCCCGTAGAAGGTGGAGTCCTCGGCGAGCAGGGTCTCCAGGTCGAGCTGGCCCTTGGTCGTCACGAGCTGATCGAGGCGGACCGGGCGCGGTGCGACGTCCGCCCACTGCCGGGTGCTTTCCCGGCCGTGATCGGGGTACGGCCGGCCGTTTCCGATGCGCTTGAAGATCACACGGAAAGCCTACCGGGAGTGGCGTCCTCGGCGCAGCCACTGATGACTAACCGCGGTCCCGGGCCCGCGCGGGCCTTCCGGCTCCCTCCCCGCGTCCTGCCGCCGCGCGGGCACGCCCGCCACGGTGGGGCGGTGGCACGCCCGCGCGGCGGCGGTGCGGGCGGCCTCGGGCGGGGGCTACCTGGCCTTCGCCGCCTTCGCGGCCTTTGTCTCCTGCTTGTGCGCGCGCACCTTCACCAGGGAGTCCGGCCCCGTGATGTCCGCCACCGAGCGGAAGGAGCCCTCCTCCCCGTACGGGCCCGCCGCCTCGCGCCACCCGTGGGGGCGGACGCCCAGCTGCTTGCCGAGCAGGGCCAGGAAGATCTGCGCCTTCTGCGCGCCGAACCCCGGCAGGGCCTTCAGCCGCTTCAGCAGTTCCCGGCCGTCCGCGACGTCCCGCCAGACGTCCTCGGCGTCGCCGTCGTGGTGCTCCACCAGGTACTGGCAGAGCTGCTGGACGCGCCCGGCCATCGAGCCGGGGTAGCGGTGCACGGCGGGCTTCTCCGAGAGCAGCGCCGCGAACGCCTCGGGGTCGTGCGCGGCGATGTCGTGGGCGTCCAGGTCCTCCGCGCCCATCCGGTCGGCGATGGTGCGGGGGCCCTTGAACGCCCACTCCATCGGCACCTGCTGGTCGAGCAGCATGCCGACCAGGGCGGCGAGCGGGCTGCGGCCGAGCAGTGCGTCGGCCGCGGGGTCCTGGGCGAGGCGGAGGGTGACGTCCATGCCGACGATGATCCCGCGAGCCGGACCTCCGCCTCCCCCCGGCCCCCGGTCACGCCGTCCGGTCCGCCCTCACCGGCCGCGCTTCCCGGCCGCGCTCACCTGTCGCGCGCGCCGGGCCCGGCCCGCCGGCCCCGCCCGCGTCCGTGACCGGGGGCGCCTAGGACCGTTCGACGGGGTCGGCCTCGAGCCGCTCCGCCGAGGGGGCGTCCGGGGCGGCGCTTCCCGCCGCGGCCCCGGTGCCCGCCGCGGCCCCGGTGCCCG
>NZ_LWCC02000005.1:2251504-2262371 GCF_001642695.1 Streptomyces chilikensis | reverse complement strand
CGGCGCCGGCGCGGGCGGAGCCACCGCCCACCAGCCCCCGGCACCGTCCCCGCAGGCGCCCGCCGCGGCGCCCCCGCAGCGGTCCTCGGCACCGTCCCCGCAGGACCGCCCGTCCGCGCCCCCGCGGCAGCAGGCGCCCGAGCCCGCCCCCGCGCCGCGGAGAGTCGTGGCGCCGGAGGACGACATGCCGGCCCCCGACGACCCCGACCTGGACGAGTCGGCCCTCTCCGGCCATGAGCTGATCGTGCGGGAACTCGGTGCGACGGTCGTCGAAGAGGTCGTCCACGACTGACGGCGGCGTCGCATTGGAGGAAGCTCCGAGGCCGGACCCCGCCCGCACCGGGCGGGGCCTACAAGGAGCGGCCCGCCCGACCGTTAGGCTGAGCACGTGAAGGTCCTCGTCATCGGCAGCGGTGCCCGCGAACACGCCCTGTGCCGCTCCCTGTCCCTCGATCCCGCCGTCACCGCGCTGCACTGCGCCCCCGGCAACGCAGGAATCGCCGAGGTGGCGGAGCTGCGCGCGGTCGACGCCACCGACGGCGCCGCCGTCACCACGCTCGCCAAGGAACTGGACGCCGACCTGGTGGTCGTCGGCCCGGAGGCCCCGCTGGTGGCCGGCGTCGCCGACGCCGTGCGCGCGGCCGGCATCGCGGTGTTCGGCCCGTCCGGCGAGGCCGCGCAGCTGGAGGGCTCCAAGGCGTTCGCCAAGGACGTGATGGCCGCCGCCGGCGTGCCCACCGCCCGCTCCTACGTGTGCTCCACCGCCGAGGAGGTCGCCGAGGCGCTGGACGCGTTCGGCGCCCCGTACGTGGTCAAGGACGACGGCCTCGCCGCCGGCAAGGGCGTCGTCGTCACCGACGACCTGGAGGCCGCCAAGGCGCACGCGGCCGGCTGCGAGCGCGTGGTGATCGAGGAGTACCTGGACGGCCCCGAGGTCTCCCTCTTCGCCATCACCGACGGCACCACCGTGGTCCCGCTCCAGCCCGCGCAGGACTTCAAGCGCGCGCTCAACGACGACCAGGGCCCCAACACCGGCGGCATGGGCGCCTACTCGCCGCTGCCCTGGGCCGACCCGGCACTGGTCGACGAGGTCATGGCGTCGGTGCTGCAGCCCACCGTGGACGAGATGCGCCGTCGCGGCACCCCGTTCTCCGGCCTCCTCTACGCGGGCCTGGCGATCACCTCGCGCGGCGTGCGGGTGATCGAGTTCAACGCCCGCTTCGGCGACCCGGAGACCCAGGTGGTCCTGGCCCGGCTGCGGACCCCGCTGGCCGGCGTCCTGATGGCAGCCGCCACGGAGAACCTGGGCGACCTGGAGCCGCTGCGCTGGAGCGACGAGGCCGCGGTCACCGTGGTCGTCGCCTCGCACAACTACCCCGGCACCCCCCGTACCGGTGACCCGGTCACCGGTCTGGACGAGGTCGCCGAGAAGGACGCCCCGCACGCCTACGTGCTCCACGCCGGCACCCGCCGGGAGGGCGACGCCGTGGTCAGCGCGGGCGGCCGGGTCCTGTCGGTCACCGCGACCGGCTCCGACCTCACCGAGGCCCGGGACCGCGCCTACACGGCGGCGGCCCGGATCCACCTCGACGGCTCGCACCACCGCACCGACATCGCCCTGAAGGCGGCCATGGGGGCCTGATCTTTGCGCTGTGTCATCCACCTTTCCCCAGAGCCATTCCATCGAGTGAGCGATGGGCGGTATGGCTGACTGGGGTCCGGAGCCCAACTAGTGTGCCCCGCGAGCGTTCCGGCACTTGGCCCACAGACATTGCGATGTCCTGGCCCGGTGCCACAGTGGGGGGCATGGACAGCGCGGACGGACGACTGACGGCGACGGACACGTGAGGGGGTGAGGTCCGGTCGTGAGCGGTACGGGCACGGAGGCCGGGGCGCCGGGCGCGCGGGCGCGGGCGCTCGCCGTTCTGCGCGTCCGGGGCTGGGCGCTGGGCGCCGCCCTGCTGCCCGCCGCGGTCCTGGTGGTGCTGGTGGCGGGGGGCGCCACCGGGCGGCTGACCGGGCCGTCCTGGGACCTCGCGCGCCTGGTGACCGGCGTCGTGGCGGGGCTGGTGCTGTGCGCCGCGGCGGCGGTCTCGCTGGTCGTCGCGCGCTCCCGCCCGGCCACCAGCCCGACGGTGCCGATCCCCGAGCGTTCGGCGCCCGACCTCTACCGGCTGGTCCGGGACCTCGCCGACCGGCTGGGCGTCCCCGCGCCGTCCGCCATAGAGCTGACCCCGGACTGCGACAGCTGGCTGGAGGACCGCTCGCATCCGGCCCACGGGGCGGGTGCCGGCCGGCGGACCTCCGCCCTGCGCCGCCTGGCCGATCCGCACCGGCGTGACCGCACGGCCCCGGTGCTGGTGATCGGCTCACCGTTCCTGTGGTGGATGCGGGTGGGCGAGCTGCGCGCCGTGCTCGCCCCGGTGGTGGCCGGCACCGGCCCCTCCGCGCACCCGGACATAGCCGCCGCCCGGCGGTTCGTGCGCGGCCTTGACGCGGCGATGGCCGTGGCCGCGGACCCGCAGCGGCGCGGGGCGGGCCGGCTGGCGCTCGGCGCGGTGGCCCGCGTGGTGCGGCTGATGCTGCGCGGTTGCGCGCCGCACGCCGCGGAGATGGAGCGCGGGGTGGCCGCGGCGGCCGCCGAGCGCGCACAGGCCGTGGACCACGGGCTGCGGGTGGTCGCCCAGGAGCAGGTCGGGCTCGCCTACGCGGGCTGGGACCGGCTGCTGACCCGGGTGGCGCTGCCCGCGTGGCGGATGCGCCGCTGGCCGTCCCGGCTGGACGTCGGCGTGGTCGCCGCGCTCACCGAGCTCTCCCGCCGCGACCGGCTGGCCGAGGGCTTCGCCTCCCGGCTCGGCGAGCGCCCGGCCTGCGACCTGCTCGAGGAGCCGGGCGCGGTCGACGAGGCGACCTCGCTGCTCGCGGCCCGCCTCTTCCACGGCGCGTCCGCCGGCCCCGCCGGGCAGTGGGCCCCGGTGGAGTGGCAGGAGTACCCGGAGGAAGTGGTGGACCGTGCCTGGCGCACGGACGCGGACCGCCTCCACCGGGTCCTGGACGGCCTCGGCGCCCACCAGGACGCGGGGGACCGCAGTCTCTCCCGGGTCCTGGACCACCTGGCCCTCCTCACCGAGACCCCCGGCCCCGCACCCGCGGACGGCACGGCCACCGGCCCGTCGTCCACGGACACCGCCGCCGGCGGCCGGACGCCCACCGCCGCCGCGGGCGGCAGCGGCCCGGCCGGCTCGGCCGCCGGTGACCATCCGGCACCCGCAGATCCCGCCGGTCCCGCCGGCGGCGACCCGGCCCCGGCCCCCGGCGTCCCGTCACCCCCCGACGCCCCGTCACCCCCCGGCGAAGCCGCCGGCCACGCCGAGGTGCCCGCCCCCGCGGCGGTGCCGTCTCCGGGCCCGGAGGCGGAGGCGGCGGACCCGCAGGAGGCGGACGGTCCCGACCCGCTGCGCGACAACGAACGCGCCGCCGCGCTGGCCGCCGGCATCACCGCCGAGCTGGCCCGCGAGGAGGCGCACGCCGCCCGTGAGGGGGACCGCGGCCCGGCGGCCGCCGCGTCCGCCGCGGCCGGCGGACCCGGCGCGGGGTCGACCTGGTGGGACGACGGACGGCTTCCGCTGCTCCCGCCCCCGCCGCCGCGCTCCGGCCGGGACCTGCTCGCCGACCACGTCACCGCCATGGTCTGCTGCGCCGCCGTCGACACGGCCGGCGCGGCCCCGGGGCTGGACTGGCTGGACGGCCCCGCCCTCCTGGTGCGCGGCGAGCGCGTCGCCGATCTCGGTCCCCGGGTGCTGAGCCTGGTCGAGGAGGGGGACCCCGCCCCCCTGCGCGCCTGGCTGCGCGACCTGGGCGTACGCGCGGAGAAACCGGTACGGCTGGGGTGAGGTCCCCGGCGCCGGCGCCGCCCGCGGGGAGACGCGCACACCGGGGAACGGCGCCGGCGGCACGAGGCGGTCGCAAGGGAAGTCCAGGGAGGGGAGCGGTACATGGGGCCTGAGCGGATCCGCCGCCGGGAGCCGGGGGCGCTCGCGCACGGCGTGTCGGATCCGTTCGGCCCGGGGCCCCTGCCGTGGCCGCGCGGCGACGAGACGCACCTCGACGACAGCGGCCGGGTGGTGCCCTGGTACGTGGACGGGCCGGGCCCGCGCCCCGGCGGTCCGCGTCCCGCGGACGACGTCCACCGGCAGATCAAGGGCTTCGCGTCGCCCGGCGCCGTCGCGCCCGGCGAGCCGATCGACTTCCGGATCACCGTCGAGCCGCCGCAGGGGTTCGGCATCGACATCTACCGGATCGGGCACCACGACGGCCGCGGCGCCGCCAAGGTGACCAGCAGTCCCCGGCTGGCCGGACTGGTCCAGCCGCCGCCGCTGGTCGCCGACCGCACCGTCTCCTGCCACCACTGGTGGCTCTCCTGGCGGCTGACCGTCCCGGCCGACTGGCGGCTCGGCGCGTACGTCGCCGTGCTCACCACCGCCGACGGCCACCGCTCGCACGTCCCCTTCACGGTCCGCGACAACCGCCCGGCCGACCTGCTGCTCCTGCTGCCGGACATCACCTGGCAGGCCTACAACCTGTACCCGGAGGACGGCCGGACCGGCGCCGGCCTCCACCACGCCCGGGACGCCGACGGCGGGCTGCTGGGCGAGGCCGGTGCCGCGACCACGGTCTCCTTCGACCGCCCCTACGCGGGATCCGGACTGCCCCGGCACGTCGGCCACGCCTACGACTTCGTCCGCTGGGCCGAACGGTACGGCTACGACCTCGCCTACGCCGACGCCCGCGACCTGCACGCCGGCCGCGTCGACCCGGGCCGCTACCGGGGCCTGGTCTTCCCCGGCCGCGACGAGTACTGGTCGCGGCCGATGCGCCGGACCGTGGAGCTCGCCCGCGACCAGGGCACCTCCCTGGTCTTCCTCTCCGCCCACACCCTGTACCGGCAGGTGGAGCTCGGTCCCTCCGCGTCCGGCGAACCGGACCGGCTGCTGACCTGCCGCAAGCGCCGGGGGCCGGGCCGCCCGGTGCTCTGGCGGGAGGCCGACCGCGCCGAACAGGAGTTGCTCGGCATCCAGTACGGGGGCCCGGTGCCCGAACCCGGACCGATGATCGTCCGCAACGCCGGCCACTGGCTGTGGGACGGCTCCGGCGCCGCGGAGGGCGAGGAGATCCCCGGCCTGGTGGCCGGCGAGGCCGACCGTTACTTCCCGCGCGCCCCGCTGCCCGGCCACGACGAGCGGGTGCTGCTCGCCCACTCGCCGTACCAGGACTCCGCGGGCGTCCGGCGCCACCAGGAGACGTCCCTGTACCGGGCGCCGTCGGGGGCGCTGGTCTTCGCCTCCGGAACGTTCGCGTGGTCCCCCGCCCTGGACCGGCCCGGGCACGTCGACCCGCGGATCCGGAAGGCGACCGCCAACCTGCTGGACCGCATCTGCAAACGGGACTGAGCGGCGCCTGCGAACAGAACCGGCCGGTTCCTCCCCGCGCGCCGCCCTCGCGGACCCCCGGGCCGCCCCGGACCCCCCGGTACGGGAGAATCGGGGCATTGGACCAAACCACGGGGAGGAACCGTGTCCGGATTCGTCGAAAAGCCCGAGCCGGTCGAGGTGCCGGGCCTGGTGCATCTGCACACCGGCAAGGTGCGCGATCTGTACCGCAACGAGGCGGGCGACCTCGTGATGGTCGCCAGCGACCGCCTGTCCGCCTACGACTGGGTGCTGCCCACCGAGATCCCCGACAAGGGCCGGGTGCTCACCCAGCTCTCCCTGTGGTGGTTCGACCAGCTCGCCGACCTGGTGCCCCACCACGTCCTGGGCACCGAGCTGCCCGAGGGCGCCCCCGAGGACTGGGCCGGCCGCACCCTGGTCTGCAAGAACCTCGAGATGGTCCCGGTGGAGTGCGTGGCCCGCGGCTACCTGACCGGTTCCGGCCTGCTCGAGTACCGGGAGTCCCGCACGGTCTGCGGCCTCGCGCTCCCCGAGGGCCTGGTCGACGGCTCGGAGCTGCCCGCCCCGATCTTCACGCCGGCCACCAAGGCCGAGGTGGGCGAGCACGACGAGAACGTCTCCTACGAGGAGGTCGCCCGCAAGGTCGGCGCCGACGTCGCCGCCCGGCTGCGCCAGACCACCCTGGCTGTCTACGGCCGCGCCCGGGACGTCGCCCGCGACCGCGGCATCGTCCTGGCCGACACCAAGTTCGAGTTCGGCTTCGACGGCGACCGCCTGGTCATCGCCGACGAGGTCCTCACCCCGGACTCCTCCCGCTTCTGGCCGGCCGACGCGTGGGAGCCGGGCCGCGCCCAGCCGTCGTACGACAAGCAGTTCGTCCGCGACTGGCTGACCTCGGACGCCTCCGGCTGGGACCGCAGGAGCGAGCAGCCGCCGCCGGCCCTCCCGCAGGAGATCGTCGAGGCGACCCGCGCCAAGTACGTCGAGGCCTACGAGCGCCTGACCGGCCTCCATTGGAGCTGAGGCGGGGGCACGAAGAAGCCCCCGGTCGATGACCGGGGGCTCTTCCGCGGAGCGGACGACGAGGCTCGAACTCGCGACCTCAACCTTGGCAAGGTTGCGCTCTACCAACTGAGCTACGTCCGCCTTGCGCCGTGGCGCGAGAGCAACTATACCCAACCTCGCTCACGAGCGGTACGCGCCGCCGTGTGACGGTTCTCCGCGCCCAGCTTGGAGACGGCCGAGGACAGGTAGTTCCGGACCGTCCCCGGGGACAGCCCGGCCCGCTCCGCGATCTCCGCGACCGGCGCCCCGTCCGAGGCCAGCTCCAGCACCTCGGCCTCCCTCGCGGTCAGCGGCGAGTCCCCGGCGGAGATCGCGTCGGCCGCCAACTCCGGGTCGACGTAACGGTTCCCCGCGTGCACGGTGCGGATGATCTCGGCCAGCCTCCGGGCGCTCACCGTCTTCGGCACGAACCCGCGCACCCCCGCCGCCAGCGCCCGCTTGAGGTGGCCGGGCTGCCCGTGGCTGGTCACCACCATCACCCTGCACTCCGGCAGTTCGGCCCGCAGCGCTGTGGCCACCTTCACACCGTCGGCCCCCGGCATCTGCAGGTCCAGGACGGCCACGTCGGGCCGGTGGGCCCGCGCCATGGCCAGCGCCTCGGGCCCGGTGGCGGCCTCGGCGACCACCGCCAGGTCGTCCTCCATGGCGAGCAGCGCGGCCAGCGCGCCGCGGATCAGGTGCTCGTCGTCGGCCAGCAGCAGCCGCACCGGGGCGGCGGTCACGGGGCGGCCTCCAGCACGTCCCGCCGCTCCTGGCCGGCGGCCCTCGACGGAACCTCCGCGACCAGCCGGAACGTGTCGCCGTCCCGGCCCGCGGTGAGCGTCCCGCCGACCGCCGCCAGCCGCTCGCGCAGCCCCGCCAGTCCGGATCCGCCGGTTCCGCCGGCGGTCCGCGCCCCGTCGTTCTCCACGGTCAGCACCACCCGTCCGTCCTTCCTGCCGGCGGTCACCACGCACCGCCGGGCGTTCCCGTGCCGCAGCACGTTGGTCGTCGCCTCCCGCACCACCCAGGCCAGCGCCGACTGCGTCTCGCCGGGCAGCTCCAGGGGGGCCACGGACACCTCGCAGACGATCCCGGCGGCCTCCAGCACGCCCCGCGCGCCGGCGATCTCGACGCCGAGGTCGGCCCGGCGGTAGCCGCGCACCACCGCGCGCACCTCGCGCTGCGACTCCTGCGCGATGCGTTCCACCTCGGTCATCTGGTCCACCGCCTCCGGCCGTCCGCGCCGCGCCAGTTCCACGGACAGCTCGGCCTTGAGCGCGATCACCGCGAGGTTGCGCCCCAGCACGTCGTGCAGGTCCCGCCCGAACCGCAGCCGTTCCTCGGCGACCGCCAGGCGAGCCCGGTTCTCCCGTGCCTCGTCCAGCTCGTAGACGGCGCTGAGCAGCCAGACCGTGAAGACGGAGGTGAAGGCCATGAAGCCGGTGATGAGCAGGACGAGGAGGGAGATCACGAGCGCCACGGCGACGGGCGTGCCGTCCGCCAGGGTCACCGCTCCGGTCCCGACGCCGAATCCGGCCACGGCCGCGGGGACCCGGGCCCGGTCGCGGATGCCCAGGACCATGATGCCGCCGCCGAAGGCCAGCACCATCGCGAAGACCGAGCCGGCCGCCTGCCGGACGTGCTCCTCGTCCGCCCGCCCCGCCAGCAGCACCGCCGTCACGGCCACCGCCGCGGTCATGACGGCGAGGGCGTACACCAGGTTGCGCGGATGGTCACGGGTGCCGCGGGTCCAGTCCAGGGCGCGGGAGGCGGTCACGGCGCACAGGGCCGCGTGACCGAGGACGATCAGGACCACGGGCACCGCGTCCGGCAGTCCCAGGGGCGCCGCCAGCGGCACGGCGCACACCGCCTCGGTCAGGGCGAAGCCGTGGAACGACCACCGGGTGTACGTCTCCACCTTCGCCGGGGTGCTCTTCTTCCCCCACCACTGCCGCACGGCGCTCCCCCTCCCTGTCGGTCCCCGTCCGGTCCCCGCGCCTCAGCGGCGCGGCTCCCATCGGAACCACCGTCGTACAGCAAACACCCCGAGCACGACCCAGACCAGGGCGGTGGCCACGGCGGTCAGCGCCTCGCCGGCGGACATGGTCCCGAGCCAGCCGTCGCGGACCAGGCGGATCGCCGGGGAGAGCGGCAGCAGCTCGCAGACGGCGGCCATCCGGTCGGGCATCACCTCGGTCGGCACGGCCATCCCGGAGCCGAGCATGGTCACGAAGAGGAACGGCAGCGAGGAGACCTGGCTGCTCTCCACGGTCCTGGTGAGCCTCGCCGTGGCGGCGCCCAGTGCCGCGCACAGCACCGCGCCCAGCACCACGCCCAGCACCAGCAGGTGCGGCGCCTTCGGCGCGCCGATGTCCAGCAGCGCCGCGCAGGCCACGGCCATCAGCAGCGTCTGCGCCAGGCTGACGGCGAGCACGGGCATCGCCGTGCCGCCGAGCACCTCGGCGTCGGACGCCTCCCCGGTCCGCAGCCGCTTGAGCACCAGTTCCTCGCGGCGCGAGACGTAGGTGGCGACCAGCGTGGCGTAGACCGCGAAGAGCAGCGAGAACCCGATGCCGGCGGTCAGCATCAGCACGCCGAGGCTGAGCCCGTGGGCCGCCAGATCCATCTCCCGCATGCCCTGGTAGAGGCTGAACGGCAGCAGCAGCGGCACGAACAGCGCGGTGATCACCGCGCTGCGGTTGCGCATCAGCAGCGTGAACTCGGCCCGGCTCAGCGCCCGCAGACGGCCGAGGGGGGTGGTCGCGCCGCTCCGCGCGGCGCCGGTGGCGATCGTGGGGGTGCTCATGATGCCTTCTCCGTCTTCCGGGCGGTGCCCTGGTCGATGGCCTGACCGGTGCCCGGCGTCTCCTGCCGTCCGCCGGCCTCGCGGGCGATGTCGAGGAACGCCTCCTCCAGGGAGGCGGACCGCACGTCGAGCCGGCGCAGTTCGAGGCCCTCGGCGGCGGCCCAGGCCAGCAGCTCGGTGGCGGTCCGCTGGAGTTCGCAGGTGTGCAGCCGCAGCAGGGAGCCCTCGGTCCCGTGGCCGACGACGCCCATCGGGGCGAGCGGCGGCAGATCGGCCGGCAGGTGGCCGGCGGGCAGCTCGAAGGAGATCCGGGACGGCCGGGCCGCGGTCACCTCGGCGGGCGTCCCGGAGGCGGCGATCCGGCCCTCGTGGAGGATGGCCAGCCGGTCGGCGAGGTCCTCGGCCTCCTCCAGGTAATGGGTGGTCAGCAGCACGGTGGTGCCCTGGTCGCGCAGCGCCCGGACCAGCTCCCAGGTCTCCCGGCGGCCCTCGGCGTCCAGACCGGTGGTGGGCTCGTCCAGGAACAGCACCTCGGGGTCGCCCAGCAGGGCCAGCGCCAGGTCGAGGCGCCGCCGCTCACCGCCGGAGAGCTGCTTGACCTTCACGTCGGCGCGGCGGCGCAGCCCGACCAGTTCGAGCACCTCGGCCTCCGGCCGTGCGCCGCTGGTGCAGCCCGCCCACATCCGGGCCGTCTCGGCGACGGTCAGCCCGGAGGGGAAGCCGCCTTCCTGGAGCATCACCCCGGTGCGGGGGCGGACGGCGGCGCGTTCGCCGTACGGGTCGTGCCCCAGCACCCGGACGCGGCCGCCGGCCGGGCGGTCCATGCCCTCCAGCAGCTCCACGGTCGAGGTCTTGCCCGCCCCGTTGGTGCCGAGGAGCGCGAAGATCTCGCCCCGGCCCACCGAGAAGGAGATGCCGCGCACCGCCTCGTACCCGCCCTTGTAGACGCGGCGGAGGTCGGTGACCTCTATCACCTGCTCGCCCTTGCTGATGTCCATGCCCTCAGCATTCCGTCGGGCGGAGGCGGGAGACAGTGGCGCGTGTCATCGGCTCGTATGACAAATGTCAGTCACTGATCCGGAAGGACCTCGGAAACGCCGAAGGCCCCGGTCTACCGACCGGGGCCTTCGAAACTGGAGCGGACGACGAGGCTCGAACTCGCGACCTCAACCTTGGCAAGGTTGCGCTCTACCAACTGAGCTACGTCCGCATTGCCTCCGACCGGCTTTCACCGATCGGTGCGTGGTCCAGCCTACCGGATGCGGAGGGGTGCTCCGTACCGGTGGACCGGTGAGAGCGGGTGACAGGAATCGCACACTGCGCCTCCCCCCTGGAAGGGGGGTGTTCTACTACTGAACTACACCCGCACGGTTCGGGGTTTCGGCCTTCCGGCCTCGCCCCTCGGCGTGCCTGAACTCTAACTGATCACCTGGGGTGCAGCGCAAGTCCGCTCCCCGGACGAGTGACCTGCGGTGGCCGGACGGCCGGCCGGAGGGATGGCCGAGGGGGCCGCCGGACGGCCGGCGCGCGGCCGGCGGGGCGGCCCGGCCACGCGCCGGCCGCG
>NZ_LWCC02000005.1:2222539-2251404 GCF_001642695.1 Streptomyces chilikensis | reverse complement strand
GGCCGGCGCGCGGCCGGCGGGGCGGCCCGGCCACGCGCCGGCCGCGCCCGCCCGGGGTCAGACGCGGGCGGCGGTGAACGCCTCGTAGACCCGCTTGGGGATCCGGCCGCGGGCCGGCACCTCCATGTCGTGCGCCTGGGCCCAGGCCCGCACGGCCGCCGGGTCGGGCGCGACCTCGGTCTGCCGGTACACCTTCCCGGACCGGGCCCGCTTGCGGCCGGCCTCCACGTACGGGGCGAGCGCGGCGCGCAGTTTCCCGGCATTCGTTTCGTTCAGGTCGATCTCGTACGTCCGGCCGTCGAGGCCGAAAGCGACCGTTTCCGCCGCCTCCGAGCCGTCGATGTCGTCGGAGAGAGTGACCACGACACGCTGCGCCACGAGAATCGGTCCTTTCCTGCGGGATCCGTCGGTTTCCCGGATGCCGCGGAAACGGCGTGACGTGCTCGAACGTCGTCCGGGAAAACGGCGCGGATCACCGGGCCGTCCGGGTTGTACCGGCCGAATCATCTCCGGCCGACAATTACTTTGTACAGTGCTGTTCCCCGGAATGGGAAGTGCGGGTAAATCCTTCCACGCGCCACGGCCCGATATCCAGGAGATTCCTCCCGGAGTTTTTCCGCCGGTTCGGTGATCATCTGCGGCAATCCCGGTTCGATCAAGGAAAAAGTGATCCGGGACACGTAGATTCCTCCTAATCTACCCGCGTAGAAATTCCGTCCGGGTAGTCTGAAGGAACCTGCTCAGCACCACACATCGGGAGTGCCAGTGGCACGCGTCGTAGTCGACGTCATGCTCAAGCCGGAGATCCTCGACCCCCAGGGCCAGGCGGTCCAGCGCGCGCTGCCGCGCCTCGGTTTCGAGGGCATCTCCGACGTCCGTCAGGGAAAGCGTTTCGAGCTCGAGGTCGACGGTCCCGTCGACGACGCGGCGCTCGCCCGTATCCACGAGCTCGCCGAAACCTTCCTCGCCAACACCGTGATCGAGGACTTCACCGTCAAGGTGGAGGAAGTCGCGGAGGCCGCGAAGTGACCACCCGTATCGGAGTCGTCACTTTCCCCGGAAGCCTCGACGACCGTGACGCGCAGCGCGCGATCCGGATCGCCGGGGCCGAGCCGGTCGCGCTCTGGCACAAGGACAAGGACCTCAAGCAGGTCGACGCGGTCGTCCTGCCGGGCGGTTTCTCCTACGGCGACTACCTGCGGGCCGGCGCCATCTCCCGCTTCTCGCCGGTGATGGAGACCGTCATCGAGCAGGCCAGGGCCGGCCTCCCGGTCCTCGGCATCTGCAACGGGTTCCAGATCCTCGCCGAGACGCACCTGCTGCCCGGCGCGATGCTGCGCAACAACCACCTGCACTTCATCTGCCGCGACCAGAAGCTGCGGGTGGAGAACGCGGACACCGCCTGGACGTCGGACTACGAGGCGGGCCAGGAGATCCTGATCCCGCTGAAGAACGCCGACGGCCGCTACACCGCGGACGAGTACACGCTCGACAAGCTGGAGGCCGAGGGGCGGGTGGCCTTCCGCTACCTGACCGACGGCCCCGGCGCGGACGGCTACGGCAACCCCAACGGCTCGCTGCGGAACATCGCCGGCATCACCAACGAGGCGGGCAACGTCGTCGGCCTCATGCCGCACCCGGAGCACGCCGTCGAGTCCCTCACCGGCGGCGGTACCGACGGTCTGCCGTTCTTCACCTCGATCATCAAGAAGCTGGTCAGCGCATGAGCCGCACCCCTCTGGACACGGTCGAGCACGCGGCCGGTACCCCCGACGTGGAGCAGCCCTGGGCCGAACTCGGCCTGAGCAAGGACGAGTACGCCCGGATCCGCGAGATCCTCGGCCGCCGCCCGACCGGCGCCGAGCTCGCCATGTACTCGGTGATGTGGTCCGAGCACTGCTCGTACAAGTCCTCCAAGGTCCACCTCCGCCAGTTCGGCGAGAAGGCCCCGCGGTCCGAGGCGATGCTGGTCGGCATCGGCGAGAACGCCGGCGTCGTCGACGTCGGCCAGGGCTACGCGGTCACCTTCAAGGTCGAGTCGCACAACCACCCGTCGTACGTGGAGCCCTACCAGGGCGCCGCGACCGGCGTCGGCGGCATCGTGCGCGACATCATCGCGATGGGCGCCCGCCCGGTCGCGGTGGTCGACCCGCTGCGCTTCGGCGCCGCCGACCACCCCGACACCCGGCGGGTGCTGCCCGGCGTGGTCGCGGGCATCAGCGGCTACGGCAACTGCCTGGGCCTGCCCAACATCGGCGGCGAGGTCGTCTTCGACGCCTGCTACCAGGGCAACCCGCTGGTCAACGCCGGCGCCATCGGCGTGATGCGCCACGAGGACATCCACCTGGCCAAGGCGTCCGGCGCCGGCAACAAGGTCATCCTCTACGGCGCCCGCACCGGCGGCGACGGCATCGGCGGCGCGTCGATCCTCGCCTCCGAGACCTTCGACGACGCGAAGCCCTCCAAGCGCCCGGCCGTCCAGGTCGGCGACCCCTTCCAGGAGAAGCTCCTCATCGAGTGCACCCTGGAGGCCTTCCAGGAGAAGCTGGTCGTCGGCATCCAGGACCTCGGCGCGGCCGGTCTGTCCTGCGCCACCTCCGAGCTCGCCTCCAACGGCTCCGGCGGCATGCGCGTCGAGCTCGACGACGTGCCGCTGCGCGACTCCACGCTCTCGCCCGAGGAGATCCTCATGAGCGAGTCGCAGGAGCGCATGTGCGCCGTGGTGGAGCCGGCGAAGGTCGACCGCTTCCTCGAGATCTGCGAGAAGTGGGACGTCATCGCCACCGTCATCGGCGAGGTGACCGACGGGGACCGCCTGGAGATCTACTGGCACGGCGGCAAGATCGTCGACGTGGACCCGCGGACCGTCGCCCACGAGGGCCCGGTCTACGACCGCCCGTACGCGCGCCCCGACTGGCAGGACGCGCTGCAGGCCGACGACGCGGCCAAGCTGCCCCGCCCGGAGAGCTCCGACGAACTGCGGGCCCAGGTCCTGAAGCTGGTCGGCTCCCCGAACCAGGCCTCCAAGTCCTGGATCACCTCCCAGTACGACCACCTGGTGCAGGGCAACACGGTCCTCGCCCGCACCGAGGGCGACTCCGGCATGATCCGGATCGACGAGGAGACCGGCCTCGGCGTCGCCATCGCCACGGACGGCAACGGCCGCTACGCCAAGCTCGACCCGTACACGGGCGCGCAGCTGGCGCTGGCCGAGGCCTACCGCAACGTGGCCGCCACCGGCGCCAGGCCGCTGGCCGTCTCGGACTGCCTCAACTTCGGTTCCCCCGAGGACCCGGCGGTGATGTGGCAGTTCGTCGAGGCCGTCCGCGGTCTGGCCGACGGCTGCCTCCAGCTGGGCACCCCGGTCACCGGCGGCAACGTCTCCCTCTACAACCAGACGGGCGAGGCGGCCATCCACCCGACGCCGGTCGTCGCCGTGCTCGGCGTGATCGACGACGTGGCCCGCCGCACCCCGGTCGCCTTCCGCGAGGAGGGCCAGCTGATCTACCTGCTCGGCGACACCGAGCAGGAGTTCGGCGGCTCGGCCTGGTCCCAGGTCGTCCACGACCACCTCGGCGGCCTGCCGCCCAAGGTGGACCTGGAGCGCGAGCGACTGCTCGGCGAGATCCTGATCTCCGCCTCGCGGGACGGCATGATCGACGCCGCGCACGACCTCTCCGACGGCGGTCTGGTCCAGGCCGTGGTCGAGTCCGCCCTCGAGGGCGGGATCGGCGCGCGGCTGGTCGTGCCGGACGGGCTCGACGCCTTCACCTTCCTGTTCTCCGAGTCCGCGGGCCGGGCCATCGTGTCCGTGCCGCGGTCGGAGGAGCTGCGCTTCACCGACATGTGCGGTGCGCGGGGCCTGCCGGCCACGCGGATCGGCGTGGTCGACGGCGACGCGGTCGAGCTCCAGGGCGAGTTCACGCTCCCCCTGGCCGAACTCCGCGATGCCCACGAGGGCGTGATCGAGGGTCTGCTGGCCTGACCCACCCGTGAGGCACCCGGCGCCGCTCCCCGGCGGCGCCGGGTGCCTTCGCGTGCGCCCCCGCGCCGTCCGCGGGCCGCGCGGGGCGGGGGCGCAGCCGCTACCCTCGCCGGCATGGCAGCCGGTCCCCGCAAGAAGCCCCGCACCTACGACGCCCCGCGCACCCGCACCGCGGTGCTGGCCCAGTTCGCCCACGTCCGCCGCGCGGTCGGCGCGCTGACGCCGGACCAGCTCGCCGCCCCCACCCGGCTCGGTGACTGGACGGTCCGCGACCTCCTCGCCCACATCGCCTTCGCCACCGGCAGCACCAGCCGCCTGCTGGACGCCCCCGAGCCGCCGAAGGCGGAGCTGGTGCCGGCCACCTGGCCCGCCACCTCCGCCGCGCACGCCGCCCGCGTCGCCGCCTCCGCCAGGGAGTTGGGCGAGGCCCACCCCGACCTGGACGCCCTCTACGCGCACACCGCGGACCGCCTCACCGCGGACCTGGAGGCGAACCCGGGCCGGCGCGTCCTCGCGGGCGTCACGGGGGCCCTCACCCTCACCGACTACCTGGCCACCCGCTGCGTCGAACTCGCCGTCCACACCGACGACCTGAACGCCGCTCTGGCCGCCGTGGACGGCCCCGCGGTGCCGCAGGACCGCCAGGCCCTCGCCACGGCCACCCGCGTCCTCGCCGACGCCCTCGCGCACAGCGCCCCGGGCGGCTCCACCGAGGTCCGCGTCCCCCCGTTCGCCGTCGTGCAGTGCGTGGAGGGTCCCCGGCACACCCGGGGCACGCCCCCCAACGTGGTGGAGACCGACCCCCTGACCTGGATCCGCCTCGCCACCGGCAGGCTCACCTGGGAGCAGGCCCGGGACGCCGCCGAGGTGACCGCGAGCGGGGAACGCGCGGACCTGTCCCCGTGGTTGCCCGTGATGAGCTGACCGGGAGCGGCGTACGCGTCCGGCCTCCCGCGGCGACCCGGCCTCCCGGGCGGCGACCCGGTGTCACGGCCGGTGGACCCACCGTCCGGTCCGTGGGACCGCCGGGTGTGCGTCGTCTCACTCGTTTCGCCCCGGCCGGCTTCCGCCGGGCGCCCCGGCGCCTTCGCCGAACCGTCCGAGTGACACGCGAACACCGCTTCCGACCTGCGGAAACAATGCCAGGAGCGGTGTGCCGGGGGAGGTGTCCCCGGCGTTCGTCCCGGCACTGCCCCATTCGGCGCAACGGCCGCTCTCCCCTACACTCGGAGACGTGCCTCGTGGTGACGGTCTCCTCAATCACGACCTGCTTCCCGGCGAGAAGGGCCCCCAGGACGCTTGCGGCGTCTTCGGTGTCTGGGCTCCGGGTGAAGAGGTCGCCAAGCTCACGTACTTCGGGCTCTACGCCCTCCAGCATCGGGGTCAGGAATCCGCGGGTATCGCGGTCAGCAACGGCTCCCAGATCCTCGTCTTCAAGGACATGGGCCTCGTGTCCCAGGTCTTCGACGAGACCTCCCTCAGCTCGCTCCAGGGTCACATCGCGGTCGGACACGCCCGCTACTCGACCACCGGGGCCTCCGTCTGGGAGAACGCCCAGCCCACCTTCCGCGCGACCGCGCAGGGCTCCATCGCCCTCGGTCACAACGGCAACCTGGTGAACACGGCGGAGCTCGCCCGCCTGGTCGCCGACATGCCCGAGCGGAACAACGGCTCCGCCCCCGCGGCGACCAACGACACGGACCTGGTCACGGCCCTGCTGGCCGGACAGACGGACGACGACGGCAAGCCGCTGTCCATCGAGGCGGCGGCCGCGCGGATCCTCCCGAAGGTCCGCGGCGCCTTCTCCCTGGTCTTCATGGACGAGCACACGCTCTACGCCGCCCGCGACCCGCAGGGCATCCGCCCGCTGGTCCTGGGCCGCCTGGAGCGCGGCTGGGTGGTCGCCTCGGAGTCCGCCGCCCTGGACATCTGCGGCGCCAGCTACGTGCGCGAGATCGAGCCCGGCGAGTTCGTCGCGATAGACGAGAACGGCCTGCGCACCTCCCGGTTCGCCGAGGCGAGGCCGAAGGGCTGCGTCTTCGAGTACGTGTACCTGGCCCGCCCGGACACCGACATCGCCGGCCGGAACGTGTACCTCTCCCGCGTGGAGATGGGCCGCCGCCTCGCCGCGGAGGCTCCCGCCGAGGCCGACCTGGTGATAGCGACGCCCGAGTCCGGCACCCCCGCCGCGATCGGTTACGCGGAGGCCTCCGGCATCCCCTTCGGCGCCGGTCTGGTCAAGAACGCCTACGTCGGCCGGACCTTCATCCAGCCCTCGCAGACCATCCGCCAGCTGGGCATCCGGCTGAAGCTGAACCCGCTCAAGGAAGTCATCAAGGGCAAGCGCCTGGTCGTGGTGGACGACTCGATCGTCCGCGGCAACACCCAGCGCGCCCTGGTCCGGATGCTCCGCGAGGCCGGTGCCGCCGAGGTCCACATCCGGATCTCCTCGCCGCCGGTGAAGTGGCCCTGCTTCTTCGGCATCGACTTCGCCACCCGCGCGGAGCTGATCGCCAACGGCATGACCATCGAGGAGATCGGCACCTCGCTGGGCGCCGACTCGCTCGCCTACATCTCCATCGACGGCATGATCGAGGCGACCACCATCGCCAAGCCCAACCTGTGCCGGGCCTGCTTCGACGGTGAGTACCCCATGGAGCTCCCCGACCCCGAGCTGCTCGGCAAGCAGCTGCTGGAGACGGAGCTGGCCGCCCCGGTGGAGACCGCCGCCAGCGCCGCCATCCGGCGCCCGTAGCCCCACGACGCGCGCCCGCCGGGCCCGGTCCCTCCCGACCACGGCCCGGCGGCACCGCGGACGTCCTCGATCCCTCGCGGGTACCCCGCAGATCCCCCGCCCCGCAGCCCTCCAGCTGTACCCGACAGAAAGCTCACACAGTCATGTCCACTGAGACAGGTGCCAGCTACGCGGCTGCCGGCGTCGACATCGAGGCGGGCGACCGCGCGGTCGAGCTGATGAAGGAATGGGTGAAGAAGACCCAGCGCCCCGAGGTGCTCGGCGGCCTCGGCGGTTTCGCCGGCCTCTTCGACGCCTCCGCCCTGAAGAACTACGAGCGTCCGCTCCTCGCCTCGGCCACCGACGGCGTCGGCACCAAGGTCGACATCGCGCGCCGGATGGGCGTCTACGACACCATCGGACACGACCTGGTCGCCATGGTCATGGACGACATCGTGGTCTGCGGCGCGGAACCGCTGTTCATGACCGACTACATCTGCGTGGGCAAGGTCCACCCGGAGCGGGTCGCCGCCATCGTCAAGGGCATCGCCGAGGGCTGCGTCCTGGCCGGCTGCGCGCTGGTCGGCGGCGAGACGGCGGAGCACCCCGGCCTGCTCGGGGCCGACGACTTCGACGTGGCCGGTGCCGGCACGGGCGTGGTCGAGGCCGACGCGCTGCTCGGCCCGGACCGGATCCGGGAGGGCGACGCGGTGATCGCGATGGCCTCCTCCGGTCTGCACTCCAACGGGTACTCGCTGGTCCGCCACGTGCTGCTGGAGCGCGCCGGCATGGCGCTCGACGCGCACGTCGAGGAGCTCGGCCGGACCCTCGGCGAGGAGCTGCTGGAGCCGACCAAGATCTACTCGCTGGACTGCCTGGCCCTGATGCGGACCTGCGAGGTGCACGCCTTCAGCCACATCACCGGCGGCGGCCTGGCGGCCAACCTGGCCCGGGTGATCCCGGACGGCCTGCACGCCGTGGTCGACCGGTCCACCTGGACCCCGGACCCGATCTTCTCGCTGGTCGGCAGGACCGGCGGGGTCGAGCGGCTGGAACTGGAGAAGACGCTCAACATGGGCGTCGGCATGATGGCCGTCGTCCCCCAGGAGTCCGTCGAGGTGGCCCTGTCCGCGCTGTCCGACCGCGGTGTCGAGGCGTGGGTGGCCGGCGAGATCGTCCCCCGCGGCGAGCACGCCACCGGTGCGGAACTGACCGGCGACTACGCGGGCTGACGCCGGCGGTCCCGGCGGGTCCACCCGCCGGGACCCCGCGGAAGCCGGGTCCGGAGCCGGACCCGCACGGGCACGGCGCGTTCCGGGCGCACCGGCCCGCGCCACCCGGGGCGCCCGGGTCCGGGCAACACTGAACCCGGCCCGGGGCCGAAGCCCCGAACCGGGTCCAGATCAGTATGAGCGGTGAACGCTGTCAGGCACCGCGACGCTGAGAGGGTTGCTCGTCCTCGTCCTCGTCGTCGGCCCCGTAGAGCTCGGCGTACCGCGAATACAGGTCGTCGTCCTGCTCATCGTCCTCGAACCGCTCGCCGTTAGGCGTCGGATTCGACGTCGATGCGCCCAGCTCCTCGGCCAGGCGTGAGAGATCCGTCCCGCCGCTGTTGTACTTCAGCTGGCGGGCGACCTTCGTCTGCTTGGCCTTGGCCCGGCCGCGCCCCATGGCTCGACCCCCTCAACGACGGGGCGCGACGGCCCCAGAGTCTTGACGCGTTCATGATCCGGCACGGACTCTCCGCAGAGAGACCGGTCCGTAGGGCTTCCACGGTACCTGAGCCCGCGCCCATACGGTACGTCGCCCGCAGCAAGCGTGTGCACCCAGCACCTGCGAGGTGCCCTGTCCCCGCTGGTCAATGCCGATTTTAACCACTTCTGCCCGGAAGACCCGCCCGGAGAAGTGACAGTTGTCTCGCACTGTCCGGAGCCTCCGGCCCCGAACATCGGCACCACGAGGCGATCATTCATCCGGAACCGGCGCGTCGCCGTCCCGTCACCGACACGTTTCTTCCCTCTGACGGGGGAACGGTGGGGCGGGACATTGCCGACGCGCCGGCTCCTGCACCGGGTCCGCGGGGTCAGGCGACCACGGTCACCGAACGGGACAGACGGGATTCGGCCATCCTCTGCTCGGCGATCCGGTCAGCCGCCGCAGCCGGCGGAATGCCGTCCGCCTTGGCGCGCGCGAACAGCTCCAGCGTGGTGTCGAAGATCTTCGCCGCCTTGGCCCTGGCCCGGTCGAAGTCGAATCCGAGCAGCTCGTCGGCCACCTGGATCACGCCGCCGGCGTTCACCACGTAGTCGGGGGCGTACAGGATGCCCCGGTCCGCCAGGTCCTTCTCGACACCGGGGTGGGCCAACTGGTTGTTGGCGGCGCCGCACACCACCGTCGCGGTGAGCGCGGCCACCGTGGCGTCGTCGAGGGCGCCGCCGAGCGCGCACGGGGCGTAGACGTCCAGGCCCGGAGTCCGGACCAGTTCGCCGGCGTCCGCCGCGACCCGCACCGTGGGGTGCTTCTCCAGCAGCGCCCGCACCGCGTCCTCGCGCACGTCGGTGACGACCACCTCGGCGCCGTCCGCCAGCAGGTGCTCCACCAGGTGGCGCCCGACCTTGCCCACACCGGCGATGCCCACCGTGCGGCCTCGCAGCGTGGGGTCGCCCCACAGGTGCTGGGCGGATGCCCGCATGCCCTGGAAGACGCCGAAGGAGGTGAGCACCGAGGAGTCGCCGGCACCGCCGTTGTGCGGGGAGCGCCCGGTGGTCCAGCGGCACTCCCGGGCCACCACGTCCATGTCGGCGACATAGGTGCCGACGTCGCAGGCGGTGACGTACCGGCCGCCCAGCGAGGCCACGAACCGCCCGTAGGCGAGCAGGAGTTCCTCGGACTTGATCTTCTCCGGGTCGCCTATGATCACCGCCTTGCCGCCCCCGTGCCCGAGGCCGGCCATGGCGTTCTTGTACGACATCCCGCGGGCCAGGTTGAGGGCGTCGGCGACGGCCTCGGCCTCCGTGGCGTAGGGGTGGAAGCGCGTCCCGCCGAGGGCGGGGCCCAGGGCGGTGGAGTGGATGGCGATCACGGCCTTCAGTCCGCTGGCGCGGTCCTGGCAGAGCACGACCTGCTCATGCCCCCCTTGCTCCGAGTGGAACAGGGTGTGCAGGACGCCGTCGGTCACTTCGGTCACGGTGGTGACTCCTGGATGAGTAGCGGCGGGTACGTCGGTGCCCGTACGGGTGGCGGGAACCGTGGCACGAGGGTAGAGCCTGGAGGTCCGCCCCGGCCGCGCACACACAGGATCGTCCTCGCGAGGAGTACCCGAGGGTCCGGAGGGGGACTGTTTTTCCCGCTTTCCCCCTGCTTTCCGTCCGCTTCGGATGCGAGTGGGACGGGTTTCGGACGGATTCCGCCGGGGAGGGTGGAGAGGTGCCCAAGGTGACCTCGGTGATCGTCCCCTACCCCGCCTATCTGCGGGTCTACGAACCACTGGCCGCCTTCCCCCGCGGGGAACGCGCCCACTGGGAGAGGTACGCCTCCCGTCCCGGCCGGCCCACCTGTCAGGACGAACTCCGGAGGTCGCTCACCGACCTCCTGGCCACCCCGCCCTCACCCGTGCCGGTGCACGAGAGCGGGGAGGCGTTCGTGGCGGAGGTGGACGGCGTGGTCTGCGTGTGCCCCTGGCGCACCCGGCTGCGGGGATGGCAGGCCCTCAAGGAGTTCGGGGACGACTTTCCGCCAACTGTGCTCGACGCCCTGCTCCCCCCGGTGGTGCGGGAGGAGGCCGCCCGGGACTACGAGCGCTGGCTGGCGCGCAACCCGGACGCCCGGCCCTGGATCCGCAGCGCCACCTGGCATGTTCCGGGCCACTGGTTCGTGCTGGTCGCCGACGAGGAGCGGGAGTGGCGGGCCGGCACGGAGGACGGGCCGCCGGTGCTGCGCTACCGGACCCGGATGGTGGAGGCCCGGCGCCGCCTGGCCCGCGGGCTGCGCACGGTCCGGGAGTCGGTGGGCGAGGGCCCGCTCTCCGAGGCGCTGGTCGGGGTGGGCCGCTGGCTGGAGGAGTTCCACCCGCGCTCCCTGGTCGAGCTGGACTACGGCGGGCTGGTCCACGCGCTGCCGGAGGGCGACCTCGCCGAGGACCGCTCGGCCGCGGACGCGGCGGAGGCCCTGGAGGCGTTGCGCGCCGGTGACGGCGAGGCGGCCGGCGAGGCCTACGAGCGCATGGTGGTCCGCTGGCGCGCGGTCCGGCAACGCGGCGTCGCCAGCTGACGCCCGGCGCGTGCGGTGGTGAGGAAGGGAGCGCGCGGAGCCGGGTTCGCGCCTGGCGCGAAACGGACACACGGCCCTTAGCGTGACGGAGTGCACGTACCCGGCCCTTGCGTATCTTGCCACCCCCCATGCCAAAATAGGACAAGGAGCCCGGCGCGGGCTCCTGCTGTCCGCCCGCATGGGCGTCGGCGCTGAACCCGTGGGGGGTCTGACGGCCTCTGTGGGCGCTGTGACTGATCGTCACAGTGGAGTGACTGTCCGTTATGGCATGGTCCATCGGCTTCCGTCGCTGATGAACACCTGGGAGGGCAATTCCATCGGTTTGGCCGACGCGGCTGGACAGATGGTGTAGTTGTAGTGCCGAGGACAAGCCGTTCGTCCTATAACCGACTCGACTCGCGTCCGCCATTTCGGGCAACGCGGGTCAAGGTGCAGAATTTAGAGGAAAGAACCGAGAACGTCGGTTCTCCCGAGGAGGCCGCTCATGACCGCTCGCACCCCTGATGCCGAGCCGCTGCTGACCCCGGCTGAGGTCGCCACCATGTTCCGCGTCGATCCCAAGACCGTGACGCGGTGGGCGAAGGCCGGCAAGCTCACGTCGATCCGCACGCTCGGCGGACACCGGCGCTACCGCGAGGCCGAGGTCCGCGCCCTGCTGGCGGGTATCCCCCAGCAGCGCAGCGAGGCCTGACAGCCATCGTTTCCAAGGCGCGCGACCATCTCGGCGCCCACAATTGAATAGTCGGACGGGTCAGGCGGTCCCCCAGCTGCCGGAGACGTCCGTCACCCCGCTCCACACGACGCCGGTCCTGCCCCAACAGGACCTCGTCCTGGGCCCCAGGCCCGCCGGACACCCCCTTGCACGTTGACGCGTCGTCGATCGCGCTGAACTCCGCCGGGTTCAGCGCGATCTTTTTTTGCCCTCGGGACGAGGGCTGGAGGCCTCTCCAGGGCCCCTTCGCGGGACCTTCGGCGGATCTCCACCCCCGCGCGTAGTCGCAGTTCAGGGAGGCGGCCACGGCCTCCGCGAGGAGCCCCGGCGCACCCTGAGGCAAGGTGCAATTGCACATATAAAATTGACGCGGTGTGAGCAGGGGATAAGTGCCCACCTCGGAAAAACTGATTCGGTGACACCTTTCACACCGACCACGGGTTGTTGGTTCCGCGGCCGGTGCGCTATTGGGGCGCGCCGGAGGCATATGCGGCCGTGGGCGACGGGGCCGCCGGCGGTCGCGCCGGCCCGCGCGTGCGAGGCGCACGGGAGGCCCTGGGCGGCGCCTGGGAGGCTCGCGGAGGGCGCGGGAGGGTGTGGGGCCCGTCGGGGGCCCGGGGCGGGATCTGACGCTCTGTCGGGGATCGGCTTCCGGATCCGCCTGCCCCGCCCGGCCCGCCTCACACACGGAAGGAACCACCCCGCGAGGGGCGCGGGCCCCGGGCGGCCGGCGCCGGACACGACGAAGGCCCGCACCGAACGGTGCGGGCCTTCGAACTGATGCGGTCCTGACGGGATTTGAACCCGCGGCCTCCACCTTGACAGGGTGGCGAGCACTCCAAACTGCTCCACAGGACCAGGTGCTTCGCTCTGCGGTTTCCCGCGTTGCGCTGCGAGAAGAGACTCTACAGGAGGACGGCCCACTGGTCGAACTCACTGTGTGTCAGTGGACCGTCACCCTGTCCGGCTCATGGTGCCAGCGCGTCGATCGCCTTCACGATCCGCTTGTCCGACACCGGATGAGCGGTCCCCAGCGCGTGCGCGAAGTAGCTGACGCGCAGCTCCTCGATCATCCAGCGGACCTCGCGCACCGCCGCCGGCACCGGGCGTCCCTTCGGCATCTGCTCCAGCAGCCAGGCGTACTCGTCCTGCATCTCGTGGACCTTCTCCATGCGGGTGGTGTCCCGCTGGACGTTGGTCGCCATCTGCTGCAGCCGCCGGTCCGCGGCGACCAGGTAGCGCATCAGGTGCGGCAGCCGGGCCAGTCCGGCCCCGGTCACGAAGCCCGGCTTCACGAGGCCGTCCAACTGCGCGCGGACGTCCGTCAGGTTGGCCAGCAGGGCGGGGCTCCCCACCGCCTTCAGGCGCCGCTCGCAGGCCTGCCAGGCGGCCAGCACCTGCTGCACCTGGCCGACCGCGCGCACGGTGGTGTCCACGATCTCGGCCCGTACCTTGTCGTAGAGCTTCCGGTACGCGTCCTCGTCCCAGACCGGCCCCCCGAAGTCGGCGATCAGCTTGTCCGCCGCGGCCAGCGCGCAGTCGTCGAAGAGCGCCTGCACGGAGCCGTGCGGGTTGGCCGAGAGGGCCAGCTTCTGCGCGTTGGAGAGCCGGTCCAGCGCGAACTTCGCCGGGTTGACCGGGATGTTGCGCACGATCAGCCGTCGGGTGCCCCGCCACATCGCCTCGGCCTGCTCGGCCTCGCTGTCGAACAGCCGCACCGACACCGTGTCGCCGTCGTCCACCAGCGCCGGATAGGCCTTCACCGGCTGGCCGGCCCGCTTGGTCTCGAAGACCCGGGTCAGCGTGCCGATCGTCCAGTCGGTGAGGCCGGTCCGCTCCAGCGAGGGGCCGCCCGACCGTTCGGCGGTGGCCGCGGCGGCCTTGGAGATGGCCTGGCGGGCCTTGGGGCGCAGCGTGAGCTTGAGCGCCTCCAGGTCCTTGTCCTCGGCCAGCTTCCGGCGCCGCTCGTCGACGATCCGGAAGGTGATCTTCAGGTGGTCCGGGACCTTCGACCAGTCGAAGTCCGCCGGTTCCAGGCGCACGCCCACCATGCGGTGCAGCTCCCGCGCCATCGCCACGTCCAGCGGCTCCCGGCCGGGGACCGCCAGGCCGAGGAACCGCTGCGCGAAGTTGGGCGCCGGGACGTAGTTGCGGCGGATCGGCTTGGGCAGCGAGCGGATCAGCTCGGTGACCAGTTCCTCGCGCAGGCCCGGGATCTGCCAGTCGAAGCCCTCGTCGGTGACCTGGTTGAGCACCTGCAGCGGGATGTGGACGGTGACGCCGTCCGCGTCCGCGCCCGGCTCGAACTGGTAGGTCACCCGGAACTTCAGCCGGCCCTGCCGCCAGGAGTCGGGGTAGTCGTCCTTGGTGACCGTGCCGGCCTTCTCGTTGATGAGCATGGACCGCTCGAAGTCGAGCAGCTCGGGCTCCTCGTGGCGCTTGTGCTTCCACCAGGAGTCGAAGTGGGCCCCGGAGACCACGTGGGCGGGGATCCGCTGCTCGTAGAAGTCGAAGAGGGTCTCGTCGTCGACCAGGATGTCCCGGCGGCGGGCCCGGTGCTCGAGCTCCTCCACCTCGGTGAGCAGTTTGCGGTTGTCGGCGTAGAACTTGTGGTGGGTGCGCCAGTCGCCCTCCACCAGGGCGTGCCGGATGAACAGCTCCCGGGAGACCTCCGGGTCGATGCGCCCGTAGTTGACCTTCCGCTGGGCGACGATCGGCACGCCGTAGAGCGTCACCTTCTCGTACGCCATCACCGCGGCCTGGTCCTTCTCCCAGTGCGGTTCGCTGTAGGTCCGCTTGAGCAGGTGGCCGGCGATCGGTTCCACCCACTCGGGCTCGATCCTGGCGTTGACCCGCGCCCACAGGCGGGAGGTCTCCACCAGCTCCGCGGACATCACGAACTTCGGCGGCTTCCTGAAGAGCGCCGACCCGGGGAAGATCGCGAACTTCGCGTTCCGCGCGCCCAGGTACTCGTTCTTCGCGCCCTCCTTCACGTCCTTCATGCCGACGTGGGACAGCAGACCCGCCAGCAGGGAGACGTGGACGGCCTGCTCGGGCGCGTCCTGCTCGTTGAGCCGTATCCCCATCTGCTGGGCCACCGAGCGGAGCTGGCTGTAGATGTCCTGCCACTCGCGGATCCGCAGGAAGTTCAGGTACTCCTGCTTGCACATCCGGCGGAACGCCGACGAGCCGCGCTCCTTCTGCTGCTCGCGGATGTACCGCCACAGGTTGAGGAAGGCCAGGAAGTCGCTGGACTCGTCCTTGAACCGGGCGTGCTGCTGGTCGGCCTGCGCCTGCTTCTCGGCGGGCCGTTCGCGCGGGTCCTGGATGGAGAGCGCGGACGCGATCACCATGACCTCGCGGACACAGCCGTTCTTGTCGGCCTCGAGGACCATCCGCGCCAGCCGCGGGTCCACCGGGAGCTGGGCCAGCTTGCGGCCCAGAGGGGTCAGGCGCTTGCGCGGGTCCTTCTCCGCCGGGTCCAGCGCTCCGAGTTCCTGCAGGAGCTGGACGCCGTCGCGGATGTTGCGGTGGTCCGGCGGGTCGATGAAGGGGAACTTCTCGATCTCGCCGAGGCCCGCGGCCGTCATCTGGAGGATGACCGAGGCCAGGTTGGTGCGCAGGATCTCCGCGTCGGTGAACTCCGGGCGCGCCTCGAAGTCCTCCTCGGAGTACAGGCGGATGCAGATGCCGTCGCTGGTACGGCCGCAGCGGCCCTTGCGCTGGTTGGCGCTGGCCTGGGAGACCGGCTCGATCGGCAGGCGCTGGACCTTGGTGCGGTGGCTGTAGCGGGAGATCCGGGCGAAGCCGGGGTCGATCACGTACTTGATGCCCGGCACCGTCAGCGAGGTCTCGGCCACGTTGGTGGCGAGCACGATGCGGCGGCCGGAGTGCTGCTGGAACACCCGGTGCTGCTCGGCGTGCGAGAGGCGGGCGTAGAGCGGCAGGACCTCGGTCGACCGGTACCGCTTCTTGGTGAGCGCGTCCGCGGTGTCACGGATCTCCCGCTCGCCCGAGAGGAAGACCAGGATGTCGCCGGGCCCCTCCGCCATCAGTTCCTCGCAGGCGTCGGTGATGGCGGTGATCTGGTCCCGGTCCGCGTCCTCGGAGTCCTCCTCCAGCAGGGGCCGGTACCGGACCTCCACCGGATAGGTCCGGCCGCTGACCTCGATGATCGGCGCGTCACCGAAGTGCCGGGAGAACCGCTCGGGATCGATGGTCGCCGAGGTGATGACGACCTTGAGGTCCGGGCGGCGGGGGAGCAGCTGGGCCAGGTAGCCCAGCAGGAAGTCGATGTTGAGGGACCGCTCGTGCGCCTCGTCGATGATGATCGTGTCGTAGGCGCGCAGGTCGCGGTCGGTCTGGATCTCGGCCAGCAGGATGCCGTCCGTCATCAGCTTGACGAAGGTGTCCTGGCCGACCTGGTCGGTGAACCGGACCTTCCAGCCGACGGCTTCGCCCAGCGGGGTGTCCAGCTCCTCGGCCACCCGCTCGGCGACCGTGCGGGCGGCGATCCGGCGGGGCTGGGTGTGGCCGATCATCCCGCGCACGCCACGACCCAGCTCCAGACAGATCTTGGGGATCTGGGTGGTCTTGCCGGAGCCCGTCTCACCGGCGACGATCACGACCTGGTGGTCGCGGATCGCCTCGGCGATGGCGTCCTTCTTCTGGCTGACCGGAAGGTTCTGCGGATAGGTGACCGCCGGCACCCGTGAGGAGCGCTCGGCCAGCCTCGTCTCGGCCTTCTCGACCTCGGCCGTGATCTCGGCGAGCACGGCGGCCCGGGCCTCGGGCTTGCGGATCTTCCGGGCGCCCTCGAGTCGTCGGCCCAGCCGGTGCGCCTCCCGCAGGGAGAGCTGGGCCAGGCGGTGGGCGATGTCGCCGAAGGCGGGCGCGGCGGTGGCGGAGGCAGGCTGCGTAGACATACGCATTCCAGGATCGCACCTTCCCGAACGGGGTGGCGAGCGCATTAACCGGGGGCGGGCGTGGTGCCCGGCACAACGGCAGGGGGACGACGCAGCGAAAGACCCCCTCCGGCGAATCGGAGGGGGTCTTTGCGGCGGTGGCTGGGCCCGGGGTCGAACCGGGGACCTTCCGCTTTTCAGGCGGACGCTCGTACCAGCTGAGCTACCCAGCCACGAGGTTTCACGTGAAACCTCAGCGGTCCTGACGGGATTTGAACCCGCGGCCTCCACCTTGACAGGGTGGCGAGCACTCCAAACTGCTCCACAGGACCAAGCTTTGTGCGCGTCTTGCGTGAACAGTGTCGCACACGATCTTGCGTGCCCCCAACGGGATTCGAACCCGTGCTACCGCCTTGAAAGGGCGGCGTCCTAGGCCGCTAGACGATGAGGGCTATACGGCCCGCCTGGGCGCTTCTCAGCGCGTCGGGGACGTGAGAAGCATAGGTGATGCCGACGGGTATCGCCAAAACGTTTACCGCTCACCTCCGGACCGTCGTGGCGAGGGCTCCGTGGACGGCGGTCCGGAGGGCGGTCCCGAGGGCGTTCCCGACGGGGATCCGGAGGGCGAGGGGGAGGCTCCGCCCGGCTGGTTCTCCTCCACCAGGTGGCGGCTCACCTCGGCGGTGGTCAGGCCCAGGCCGCCCAGCCGGATCTCGTCCCAGGCCTGGAGCCGGCGGCCGTCCCGGTCGAAGTAGAGCACCGACGCCTCGATCGGGTCCGGCTCCTCGCCCTCCACCGCCCGCAGGCCGCCACCGCCGGTCGAGCCCTCGATCCGCAGCCGGGTGCCCAGCTTCAGCAGCTTCGTCTTCTGCTGGTGGACGTGGCCGGACAGCACCAGCGGGACCACCCCGTCCACCTTCCGCGCCGCCTGCGGGTCGTGGACCACGGCGACGTCCACCGGCGTGCCCGCACGGCGCTGGTCGCGGATCTCGGAGGCCAGCTGCACCCCTGCCCGCTCCGCGGCGGCCTTGCCGCCGCGCGGCCTGCTCCGGTCCGGCGTGAACTGGGCGTCGCCCATGCCCGCGAACCGCAGCCCGGCCACGTCGACCGCCCCGCCCTCGTCCAGGACGTGCACGCCGTCCAGGTCCGAGAGGTAGGCCTGGGTGTCCCGGGAGTCGTGGTTGCCGCGCACCCAGACGTAGGGCGCGCCCAGGTCGGGGATCGGGTCCAGGAAGCGGTTCTCGGCCGTGGTGCCGTGGTCCATGGTGTCGCCGGAGTCCACGATCACGTCGATCTCGTACTGGTCGACCAGCGAGGCGATGATCTCCCAGCTCGCCGGGTTCAGGTGGATGTCCGAGACGTGCAGGACGCGGATGGTGGTGGGGTCGGGCTGGTAGGCCGGAAGGGTACTGGTGGCGTCGTAGAGCTTGGTGACGTTGGTGACCAGGCGGGCCAGCTCCTGCTGGTAGACGTCGAAGTCGGAGACGATGCTGCGCGCGTTGCCCACCACCGAGGGGGCGGAGGAGAGCAGACCCGAGAAGCGGGGTTCCAGCACCGAGTTGGGGTTCCAGGTGCCCCACGCGGTGGCTCCGGAGGCGGCGAGCAGGGCCAGCGCCAGGCCGCCGGTGACCGCGGCGCGGCGCGGCCGGCGGTGGACGACCAGGCTCAGCGCCGTGGCGCCCACCACCACGGCGACGCCCGAGCGGAGCGCCAGGGTGAGGATGCCGTCGCCCACGTCCTCGGTGATCGCGTCCTGGAGGCCCGAGATGCGCTCGGGGTGGTCGACCAGGTCGCGGGAGCGTTCCGGGTCCAGCTGGTCGACGTCCACCTGGAGCCGGAAGGGCGCGGTGTGGGTGTCCAGGTGGAGCGCGCCGAGCGGCGGGATGTCGATCTCGGTGCCGCCGTCCAGCGAGGGGTGCAGCGACATCGTGGTGTTCACGGGGCCGACGGGCACGCGGACCGCCCCGACGGTGAGCAGGCCCAGCCACGCGCCGGCCAGCACCACCGCGACCAGCCCGGCGGCCCGTGCCGCGGGGTGCGCGCGGCGGCCCAGCTCGGGCCGGGCGCCGGAGGCGGACCTCCGGGCCGGCAGGGCGCGTATTCGGCGCGACACGGTGGGGAATCGGACGCTGATGCGGGCCATTGGGACCGTATGCCCAGGTCCGTGGCGTGATACGCGGCACGCGGGAAGTGGTGCGGAGGGCTCCGGGACGGGTGTGCATCAGGCCGTTGTGGCACAGAATGGCGGTGTGCTGGAGATGACGCGCGAGGAGTTCGAGGAAACGGTGGCGGAGGCCCTCGACCGGATCCCGCCCGAGCTGACGCGGCTGATGGACAACGTCGCCGTGTTCGTCGAGGACGAGCCGCCCGCCGACGACCCCGAGCTGCTCGGGCTCTACGAGGGGACGCCGCTCACCGAGCGGGGCGAGTGGTACGCGGGGGTGCTGCCGGACCGGATCACCATCTACCGGAACCCGACGCTGCGGATCTGCGACACCAGGGAGGACGTGGTCGCCGAGACGGAGGTGACGGTCGTTCACGAGATCGCCCACCACTTCGGCATCGACGACGAGCGTCTCCACGACCTCGGCTACGGCTGACGTCACCTGCCGCGCCCGGCGGCGGGGCGCGTGCCCGCGGAGGGGCCGGGCGGCGGGGGAGGGGCCCGGATTGGGGGCCTCCCGGGCGTGTCCTCTTGCGTTCGGTGGGAGTTGGGCAGGGTGATTCTTCCGCCCGCCCCCGGAGGTGGCCCCCGTGCGCCGTGTGTACCTACCCGTCCGCCTCGCCGCGGTCGCCGCCGTCTCCGTCCTGGCGACCGGCTGCGTGGACGTCGCGGGTGAGGACGGCGGCGACCGCGCCCGCCCGGCGCGCTCCTCGGAGGGCGGCGGCGCGGACGGCGCCGGCGGCGGCGGCGGCGCGGGCACGTCCGGCCCGGCGCGCTCCTCGGAGGGCGGCGGCGCGGACGGCGCCGGCGGCGGCGGCGGCGCGGGCACGTCCGGCGGCGGCGCCGGCTTCGAACCCCGGGTGAACAACGAGGGCACGCGCCCCGGCAAGGACGGCGCCCGCCGCTCCGGCCGCCCCGAGGACCCCGAGCGCCGCGGAGCGGACCGGAAGGACGACGACGAGCGTCCCGGAGGGGCGGAGGAGCCCGAGGACGGCGACGACGGCCGTCCCGAGGACCCGGGCGAGCCGGCTCCCCCCGAGCCGGGGGAGCCCGCTCCGCAACCGCCCAGCGACGTCCCCAGCCCCGTCCCGCCGCAGCCGTCCCCGCCTCCGCCCTCCCCCGATCCCAGCCAGGCCCAGCCCTCGTCCGCCCAGCCCCCGAGGCCGTCGGCCCCCGCTCCGGCGCCCGAGGCCGGCGTGTCCGTGTAGCGGCTCAGAAATGTGGCGTGGCTCGCGTTCTCCGTTCTCGTTTGCGCCAGGGGGTGTGAGGTGCGTATGGTGGTAGATCGTTTGATCCCATTTGCCCGGCGCAGCGAAAAAGAGCGCGCCGTGTGGCGCGTTCTCTCCCTTGCCGTGGCTGACCGCATCGAGGCGGTTCCTCGCGAAACACGGAGTTGACGGGCGCGTGCCGACGAGACTCCGGAAGGTTTCGCATAAGCATGTCCATTTCCAGTACTGATCAGTTCGTCGTCTCCGAGAACGAGACCGTGACGACCGCCGAGCTCGACGAGAACGAGAGCACCGTCGAAGCCGCGGACGCCGCGGCGGAGACCGCGGGCGCACCCGAGGAGACGGGGCCGGGCTTCGCCGACCTCGGCCTGCCCGAGGGCGTCGTGCGCAAGCTCGCGCAGAACGGCGTGACCCAGCCCTTCCCGATCCAGGCCGCGACCATCCCGGACGCCCTGGCCGGCAAGGACATCCTGGGCCGCGGCCGCACCGGCTCCGGCAAGACCCTCTCCTTCGGCCTGCCGACCCTGGCCCGTCTGGCCGGCGGCCGCACGGAGAGGAAGCGCCCGCGCGCCGTCATCCTCACGCCGACCCGTGAGCTGGCCATGCAGGTCGCCGACGCGCTGCAGCCCTACGGCGACGTGCTCGGCCTCAAGATGAAGGTCGTCTGCGGCGGCACCTCGATGAGCAACCAGATCTACGCCCTGGAGCGCGGCGTCGACATCCTCGTCGCCACCCCGGGCCGTCTGCGCGACATCATCGGCCGCGGCGCCTGCTCGCTGGGCGACGTCGAGGTCGCGGTCCTCGACGAGGCCGACCAGATGTCCGACCTGGGCTTCATGCCGGAGGTCACCGAGCTGCTCGACCAGATCCCGGCCGGCGGCCAGCGGATGCTCTTCTCCGCCACCATGGAGAACGAGATCAAGACCCTGGTCGACCGCTACCTGGAGAACCCGGTCAGCCACGAGGTCGACGCCGCCCAGGGCGCCGTCACCACGATGTCGCACCACATCCTGATCGTGAAGCCGAAGGACAAGGCTCCGGTCACCGCGGCGATCGCCTCCCGCAAGGGCCGCACCATCATCTTCGTCCGCACCCAGCTGGGCGCCGACCGCATCGCCGAGCAGCTCCGCGACGCCGGTGTGAAGGCGGACGCCCTGCACGGCGGCATGACCCAGGGCGCGCGCACCCGCACCCTGGCCGACTTCAAGGACGGTTACGTCAACGTCCTGGTCGCCACCGACGTCGCCGCCCGCGGCATCCACGTCGACGGCATCGACCTGGTCCTCAACGTGGACCCGGCCGGCGACCACAAGGACTACCTGCACCGCGCCGGCCGCACCGCGCGCGCCGGCCGCACCGGCACCGTGGTCTCGCTGTCGCTGCCGCACCAGCGCCGCCAGATCTTCCGGCTGATGGAGGACGCGGGCATCGACGCCACGCGCCACATCATCCAGAGCGGCACGGCCTTCGAGCCCGAGGTCGCCGAGATCACCGGCGCGCGCTCGATGACCGAGCTCCAGGCCGAGTCGGTGGCCGGTGCCGCCGCCCAGGCCGAGCGCGAGGTCGCCCAGCTGACCAAGGAGCTGGAGCGCCTGCAGCGCCGTGCCGCCGAGCTGCGGGACGAGGCCGACCGCCTCGTCGCCCGCGCCGCCCGCGAGCGCGGTGACGACCCGGAGACCGCGGTGGCCGAGGCCGCCGTGGTCCGTGAGGCCGCCGAGGCCGCCGAGGCCGCCGCCGTCTCCGTGCCGGAGCAGCCGACCGCTCACCAGGTCGACCGCGCCGAGCGCGAGGACCGCCCGCAGCGTCGCGACGACCGCGGTGACCGCGGCGGCTTCCGCCGTGACGACCGGGGCGACCGCGGTGACCGCGGTGGCGACCGTCCGTTCAACCGTGACGACCGCGGCGGCCGTTCCTTCGAGCGCCGTGACGACCGTGGCGGCTTCCGCCGTGACGACCGTGGCGGCGACCGTGGCGGCCGTTCCTTCGAGCGTCGCGACGACCGCGGTGACCGCGGCGGGTTCCGCGGCAACGACCGGGGTGACCGTCCGTTCAACCGTGACGACCGCGGCGGCGACCGTGGCGGCCGCTCCTTCGAGCGCCGTGACGACCGCGGCGACCGCGGCGGGTTCCGCCGTGACGACCGCGGCGACCGTGGCGGGTTCCGCGGCAACGACCGGGGTGACCGTCCGTTCAACCGTGACGACCGTGGTGGCCGTTCCTTCGAGCGTCGCGACGACCGCGGCGGGTTCCGTGGCAACGACCGGGGTGACCGTCCGTTCAACCGTGACGACCGCGGCGGCGACCGTGGTGGCCGTCCCTTCGAGCGCCGTGACGACCGCGGCGACCGCGGCGGGTTCCGCAGCAACGACCGCCCGTTCAACCGCGACCGCCGCGACGACCGTCCGGGCTTCCGCGCCGGCGGTGCCTCGGACCGTCCCTTCGGCCGCCGCGACGACCGTCGTGACGACCACCGCGGCGGCTCCTTCGGCCGCCGGGACGAGAAGCCGCGCTGGAAGCGCAACGGCTGACGCGCCCGCGCACACCGCCTGAAGAGGGCCCGCACGACCCCGGTCGTGCGGGCCCTCCGCGTTTCCCCCGCTTCCCGCGCGCCGCCGCTCCGGAGATACCCGCTCGGACGGAGGGCGCCGTCCCGCTATGCTCGGGGGAGCAACATCACCCCTGGGCCCTTAGCTCAATTGGCAGAGCAGTGGACTTTTAATCCATTGGTTGTGGGTTCGAGTCCCACAGGGCCTACACCGAAGCGGCGCATGCGCCCGGCCGGACCCGGTCGGACCATGCGCCGCCGTGCGTCCCGGAGCCGCCCCATGCCGCACCCCTACGTCCTGCTCTCCGCCGCCGTCTCGCTCGACGGCTGCCTGGACGACACCGGCCCCGAACGGCTCCTGCTCTCCGGCCCGGAGGACTTCGACCGGGTCGACGAGGTGCGGGCGGCGAGCGACGCGATCCTGATCGGGGCGGGCACGCTGAGGGCCGACGACCCGCGCCTGGTGGTCCGCTCACCGGCCCGCCGCGCCGAACGCGCCGCCGCCGGGCGGCCCGAGTTCCCGCTGAAGGTCCTCGTCACCGGATCGGGGGATCTCGACCCCGCGGCCGCCTTCTGGGGGACCGGCGGCCGCAAGGCCGTCTACACGACCGACAGGGGCGCACCGCGGGCGCAGGCGGCGCTGCGTGGCCGAAAGGACGCCGACGTGGTCCCGGTGGGGCCGGAACTCGACTGGCGGGCGGTCCTGGAGCACCTGTACGCCGTGCACCGGGTGCGACGGCTGATGGTGGAGGGAGGCGGGAGCGTCCACACCCAGCTGCTGCGGTCCGGTCTGGCCGACGAGCTCCAACTGGCCGTCGCCCCGCTGGTGGTGGGCGACCCCGCCGCGCCGCGCCTCTTCGGTCCCGGCGCCTATCCGCCGGGCCGGCTGCGGCTGGAGGAGACCCGGCCGGTCGGCGACGTGGTGCTGGCCCGCTACCGTCCGGTCGCCCCGGGCGCCGGTCCGCTCGCCTCGGCCGCCGACCGGTACTGGCTGAAGCTGGCCTGCGAGCTCGCGCGGGAGTGCCCGCCGTCCGGGACCGCGTTCAGCGTGGGCGCCGTGGTGGTGGCCGAGGACGGGACGGAACTGGCCCGCGGCCACTCCCGGGAAGGGGGTGATCCGGTGGTCCACGCGGAGGAGGCGGCCCTCGCCAAGATCGACCCGTCCGACGCCCGGCTGTCCGCGGCCACCGTCTACAGCAGCCTGGAGCCCTGCGCCCGTCGTGCCTCCCGGCCCGCTCCGTGCGCGCGGCTGATCCTGGCGGCGGGGGTGCGGCGGGTGGTCACCGCCTGGCGTGAGCCGGACACCTTCGTACCGGGTGCCGACGGCAGTGGGGTGCTGGCGGCGGGGGGCGTCGACGTGGTGCTGCTGCCGGAGCTCCAGGACCTGGCCACCGCGCCCAACGGCCACCTCCTCGGCGGGTCGCCGTGAGCCGATTCGCTTTTCCCCCCGGCAATGTCGTACAGTGAAGACACAACGACGCGGGGTGGAGCAGCTCGGTAGCTCGCTGGGCTCATAACCCAGAGGTCGCAGGTTCAAATCCTGTCCCCGCTACTGAAAACTCGGGGCCGGAATCCTTCAGGGATTCCGGCCCTGAGTGTTTGCGTCTGCAGGGCCGTGCCGCGTGTCCGCCGCGCGGAGCCGTTCCTCCTCGTCGCCCCGTCCCGCCGTTCATCCGCGCGGAGGCCAGCGGTCGCCGGTTCCGGTGCGGGGCGGGAGCATGGATCGCATGCTGCGGCGAGGCGGACCGGTGGACCCGGCGGTCGAGGACGCCGCCGGCCGTGGCCGGCGATGGCTCCACTACGCCCGGCTGGTGCTGCGGGTGCTGCCGTTCCTGGCGCTCGTGTTCGGCCTGATCTACGACCGGTTCACGCCGACGGACGTGACCCCGGTGCCCTTCTTCGCCGCCGCGCCGCTGATCGCCGCCCCCCTCTACACGCTCCGGGCCACCATCCTGATCGGGGTGCTGTCGACGGGGTGCACGGTCCTGGTGCGGCTGACCCGCGACGAGTTGTACGCGGCCCAGATGGCCACCGAGCTGTTCACCGTCTTCACCGTCGCCGTGCTGGCCGGGGTGGTCAACACCGTGGTCCGGCGGGGTGACGTGCGGCTGGCCACCGCCCGGCAGATGGCCGAGGCGGCGCAGCAGGCCGTGATGCCGGTGCCGCAGAGCAGGCTCGGAGCCCTGCGGATCGCCTCCCGTTACGAGGCGGCGCAGCAGGAGGCGAACATCGGCGGCGACCTCTACATGGTGCAGGACACCCCGTACGGCGTGCGGGTGATCCTGGGCGACGTGCGGGGCAAGGGGATGTCCGCCGTGACGGCGGTGGCGATGGTCGTCGGCGTCTTCCGCGAGGTGGCGGAGCGGGCACCCACCATCGAGGAGTGCGCCCGGCGGCTGGACCAGGCGGTGGTGCGGGAGCGGGACCGCCGGGCGGTGGAACTCGAGCAGCACGAGGGCTTCGTGACCGCGGTGCTCGCCGAGTTCTCCCGGGACGGCCGGCGGGTGCAGCTGGTCAACCACGGCCATCCGCCGCCGCTGCTGCTGGAACCGGGCCGGCGGCCGCGGTTGCTCGACGTGGGGAGCCCCGGCGGGCCACTGGCCCTGTCGGACCTGGTGGCCCCGCCCCGGGCGGGTCCCCCGGTCGAGCTGCGGCAGGGCGCCACCGTCCTCTTCTACACGGACGGCCTGGCCGAGGCCCGTGACGCGGACGGCGAGTTCTACGACCCGGTCGCCCGCCTGTACGGCCGGGACTTCCCCGAGCCGGAGGCGCTGCTGGACTTCCTGTCCGAGGACGTGGTGCTGCACGCCGGGGGGGACGTGAAGGACGACATGGCGCTGCTCGCCGTCCGGTGCCGTTGACCGGTGTGCCGTGGGCGGACATCGGCCGCACCGCCATGATCAAGCCAGGACGGCTTTCACGGTGTGACCCACGCCATGTCCGTTTCGCCCCGTTCGGTCTCCATAGGTTCAGGTCGGAGGGGTGGGCGATGTGAAGGAACAGCTTGGAAATGAGCCACCGCTTATATTAACGTTCGATAACGCAGCGCACGGTTGTCCCAGCCGTCACCAGCGACGGCTCCGTGCGCTCTGCCGAATCCCGCAAGGGAACCGGGGAACCACTTTCCGGGGTGAATCGGGCGTATCGCGGTTCTTGGCGTATACGCGCGTAGGAGACCTTCCCGCTCCGAACCCGTCAGCTAACCCGGTAGGCGAGACGGAAGGAAAGGAGAACGCCTCCGTGGCGTCCAACCGCCCTGCCCCCGAACTCCCCCTGGTGCCGAGTCAGCGTGAGGCTGCCGACGCCTACGGTCCCGTCACCGGCTTCGCCGGCGAGGGCTCCTTCGAAGAGTGGAACCCCAGCGAGGGGACCGTCCAGAGAGGCCGCCACCGCGTGGCCAAGCAGCGCGGCCTCGCCCGCAGTTCGACCGTTCTCGGTGTCGGCGTGATCGCGGCCGTCGGCGCGGGCGGCATGGCCACCGCGGCCCCCGGCAAGGCTCCGGTGCACATCACCATGCCGAACATGCCGTCGCTCGACCCGGTCACCTCCCTGCTTCCCGGTGGTTCCGGGGACGAAACCGGCTCCGCCGCCGCCGACACCGCCCCCAGCGTCCTCGGTGAGATGGGTGTGGCCTCGGCCGGGGCCGAGTCCTCCGCCGACGCCGGCGAGGCCCTGCGCGCCCGCATCATGGCGCAGGCCGCCCAGCAGGAGCAGGAGGCCGACGCGCAGGCCCAGCAGGAGGCCGAGGAGGCCGCCGCCCAGGCCGCCGCCGAGAAGGCCGCCGCCGAGAAGGCCGAGGCCGAGGCCCGCGAGAAGGCCGCCGAGAAGGCCGAGGCGGAGGCCAAGGCCAAGGCGGAGGCGGAACGCCTCGCGAAGCTGGCCGCCAGCTACTCCGTGCCGGCCGCCTCGTACACGATCACCTCGACCTACATGCAGGCCGGCTCCATGTGGTCCTCCGGGTACCACACGGGTCTCGACCTCGCGGCCCCCACCGGCACGCTGCTCAAGGCCGTCCACACCGGCACCATCACCGAGGCGGGCTGGGCGGGTTCCTACGGCTACCGGACCGTCCTCACCCTGGAGGACGGCACCGAGATCTGGTACTGCCACCAGTCCTCGATCAACGTGAGCGTCGGGCAGAAGGTGAGCACCGGTGACGTCATCGGCCGCGTGGGCGCGACCGGCAACGTGACCGGACCGCACCTGCACCTCGAGGTGCACCCGGGTGGCGGCGACGGCGTCGACCCGATGGCCTGGCTGGCCGGCAAGGGCGTCAACCTCTGAGACGCCGGCCTGCGGGGCGTCGGCCCCGGGGCGTCGGCCTCCGGGGCGTCCCGGCCGTGCGGCGCGATCCGCCGACGGGTCGTCGGAATGAGGTGTCCGGCGGAGGCGTTGACCACGGACATGACTGATCTGCGCAAGCTGGGCGCCTCCGGCATCGAGGTCTTCCCGCTCGCCCTCGGCGGCAACGTCTTCGGATGGACCGCCGACGAGCGGGAGTCCTTCGCCGTCCTTGACGGGTACGCGGAGGCCGGCGGCAACTTCGTCGACACCGCCGACTCCTACTCCGCCTGGGTGGAGGGCAACGAGGGCGGCGAGTCCGAGACCGTCATCGGCAGGTGGCTCAGGGCCCGGGGCAACCGGTCCGAGGTCGTGATCGCCACCAAGGTGAGCCAGCACCCCGATTTCCGGGGGCTCTCGGCCGCCAACATCAAGGCGGCGGCGGAGGCCTCGCTGCGGCGGCTGGGCACCGACCACATCGACCTGTACTACACGCACTACGACCAGCCCGGGACGCCGGTCGAGGAGATCGTCCTCGCCCTCGACCAGCTGGTCCGCGAGGGCAAGGTGCGGGCGATCGCCGCCTCCAACATCACCGCCGAGCGGCTGCAGGAGTCGCTGGACTTCTCCGAGCGCGAGGGCTTCGCCCGCTACGTCGCGGTGCAGCCGCACTACAACCTGGTCTCCCGCGACACCTACGAGGGAGCGCTGCGGGACGTCGCCCAGCGGGCCGGACTGGCCGCGGTCCCCTACTACGCGCTGGCGTCCGGCTTCCTGACCGGCAAGTACCGCCCGGGCGCCACGGTGGACAGCCCGCGGGCGGCGGGTGCGGGCAGGCACCTGGAGAGCGAGCGCGGGCGGCGCGTCCTGGACGCGCTCGACGGGATCGCGCGGGAGCGCGGTGCCGAGGTGGCCTCGGTGGCCCTGGCCTGGCTCGCCGCGCAGCCGACGGTGGTGGCGCCGATCGCCTCCGCCCGCTCCACGGAGCAGCTGCCCGCGCTCCTCGCCGGGGCCGGACTGCGGCTCACCGACGCGGAGCTCGCCCGGCTGGACGGGGCCTCGGCCCCGGAGTGAGCCGGGCCGGGAGCGCGTCTCAGACCCGCAGGAACATCAGGTCGCGCACGACGTGACCCTTGTCCAGCCCCTGCCCCTCGAACCGGGTGAGGGGACGGAACCCGGGCCGGGGCGCGAAGCCGCCGTCGGACCGGGTGTTCACGAAGCGGGGGTGCGCGGTCAGCACCTCCAGCATCTGTTCCGCGTACGGCTCCCAGTCCGTGGCGCAGTGCAGGGCGGCGCCCGGACGCAGCCGGGTGGCGGCCAGGTCGAGGAACTCGGGCTGGATCAGCCGGCGCTTGTGGTGCCGCTTCTTGGGCCAGGGGTCGGGGAAGTAGACGCGCAGTCCGGCCAGCGCGTCGGGTGCGATCATCTCGCGGAGCAGGATGATCGCGTCCCCGTTGGCCACGCGGACGTTGGTGAGCCGGCCCTTCTCGGCGAGGTTCAGCAGGTTGCCCTGGCCCGGGGTGTGCACGTCGACCGCGAGGATGTTGGTCTCCGGGTCGTCGCCGGCCATCTGGGCGGTGGCCTCGCCCATGCCGAAGCCGATCTCCAGGACCACGGGGTGGTCGTTGCCGAACAGCTCGGTGAGGTCGAGGGTGCGGCGGCCGTCGATGTCCAGGCCCCACAGCGGCCACAGGCGCTCGATGGCGTCGGCCTGGCCGGCGGTGACGCGGCTGCGGCGGGGCTGGAAGCTGCGGATGCGGCGCTCGTGGTGCGACCCGGCCGGGTCGGGCTGCGGTCCGTCCGGGAACCGGGGGGTCCGGGCGGGGCGACGGTGGGGGTTCAGGGCGTCAGACACAATGCCCTCGAGTCTACGGCGCGCCTCCCCCGTCCCGGCTCCCGCGCGCCCGCACCGCACGGCCCGTCCGCTCCGGCCGCGGCACGGCACATCCGGCCACCTCGGCGCGCCGGCCCCGTGCCGGTCCCGCCCGCGGTCGCGCCGCGAGCCCTCCCACGGGGTCGCCGGGTCCGTCGGCCGCCCCGGG
>NZ_LWCC02000005.1:2216954-2222439 GCF_001642695.1 Streptomyces chilikensis | reverse complement strand
GCGGGCCCGCGCTGCTGTGGCGAGCGGTCCGCGCCGCCGGGCGCAGGCCCCGCTGCCGTGCCCGGCCCGCGCCGCCCGCGCTCGGCCCGGACCCCGCGGGGACCAGGACCAGGGGCCCGGGGCCGCGGGGACCAGGGACCGCCGGGATCAGGCCGGGGTGCCCAGGAGAGGACGGGCCCGCTCGCGTAACTCGACCACCCTCGGCTCGTCGCCGTACGGCTCGAGCCGGGTCAGCAGGTCCTTGACGTACTCGGTCGTGCGGGCGGAGGAGATGCGGCCGGCGACCTCCACCGCCCGCACCCCCTGCTCGCACGCCGCGTCGAGGTTCCCGGACTCGAGTTCCGCCACCGCCGAGACCACCAGCCGCAGCCCGTGCGAGCGGACGAACTCCTCCGTGGGCTTGGACAGCGCCTGCTCGGTGAACCTCCGCACCTGCCCGGGCGCCTTCAGGTCCCGGTAGCACTCGGCCGCGTCCGCGCAGAACCGGTCGTAGCCGTAGAAGCCCAGCCAGCTCGGGTCGTTGTCGCCCTCGCGGGAACGCTCCAGCCAGCTCTCGGACGCCTTGAGCGCCGCCCCGGCCGCCGCCGCGTCGCCCGCCCGGGCGTGGGCACGGGCCTCGACCAGGCGGAAGAAGCTCATGGTGCGGGCCGTCGCCAGGCCCCGGTTGCGCTCCACCGCGGCCTGCGCGAGGTCCACGCCCTCGTCGCCGAAGCCGCGGTAGGTCGCCTGGAGGGACATGGACGCCAGGACGTAGCCGCCCAGCGGCACGTCCGCCGCCGCCCGGGCCAGCCGCAGCGCCTGGATGTAGTAGCGCTGGGCGGCCTCCTGCTGGCCGGTGTCGAAGGCCATCCAGCCCGCCAGCCGGGTCAGCTCGGCGCTCGCCCCGAAGAGGGCGCGCCCGACGTCGTCGGAGTAGGAGCCGAGCAGCAGCGGCGCCGCCTCGACCCGCAGGCACTCGGGGACCATCGAGGACCGCCAGTCCCCGCCGCCGTACTTGGAGTCCCAGCGCCGCGCGTCCTCCGCCGCCTCGCGCAGCTTGCGGACGTCGCTGTGCCCGACCTTGAGCGGCGCCCCGGATCCCTCCGCGGCCCCGGCCTCGCGCGCCACCGAGGTGTCGGCCGGGGATATCAGCCAGCGCGACGCGGGGGTGGCGTAGGCGGACACGGCGAAGGAGCCCGCGAGGGACTGCCAGATGCCGCCGGAACCCGCCCGGCGGCCGGCCAGGTCGAGCCGGTAGAGCTCGGTGGCCGACTTCACCGCCTGCCCCACGTCGCGCGGGAAGGCGAGACCCACCTCGGGCGTCGGGTCGGCGTCCGCCAGCCCGATCTCGTGCAGCGGAACCGGCCGGCCCAGCTTCTGGCCGATGGCCGCGGCGATCAGGTGGGGAGCGGCGCCCTGCGGCACCATCCCCTTGGAGACCCAGCGCGCCACGGACGTCTTGTCGTAGCGGAGCGTCAGGCCGCGCTGCGCCCCCAGGTCGTTGACCCGCCGCGCCAGCCCCGCGTTGCTGATTCCCGCGAGGGCGAGAACGGCGCCGAGCTTCTCGTTCGGCCCGCGTTGCTCCCTGGACATCGGTCCCCCCTCGGCAGAGACGGCTGCCGCGGCTGGCATAAACCCGCGGCATTCGTAAACCCAGCGTAGTTCTCCGGATCCCATGCGTTAAGGGGCATAGTTCCGTATGGCGAGATTGCTGCCCGTGCGGGAGTACGGAACGTGTCGACGTGCTCCTGTTGTGTGGCCGTGCGCCCGGCTGTGCGCTCTCCATCGCCGGCGGTGCGGGCTGTTCCATGGGTGCTGCGTGGGTCGGCCCGCTGTACTGGATCCAGCGGGCTGGGGGACACCGCCGCCACATCCCCGCGGGCGGCGGACCGGTCCGGGAGGCGCAGCCCGCCTCCCGGACCGTGCGTAACTCCCGGTATGCACGGAGAGTGTGCGCGAGCCTCCTCGATCCGCACACGTACGGCGTAATTGGCCGAAAATATGCCCTGCGCCGAGAGGTCGAACCTGCGCCCTGCCAGGGAATTGAGGGCGCACCCGGTGGTTCGTGGGGGCGCGCCCGGGGGCGCATTCAAGTCGCCCTGCCGGTACGGCTCCCGCCGGGGTGGTTCGTGCGGCGCGTACGGAGGGCGCGTCGGCACGCCTCCGTGACACTCCCTTCGTGGCAGCATGGAGCACGGGTTCGCTCGTGCACTGGTTGTCCACAGCCTGTGGAGGCGTCGATGCGGTGGTTGGTGGGATGGAGCAGCGCCGCCGCAGGCCAACGGCCGCCGGGCGTCGACCTCTTCGGCGAGTACGGCGAACACGGCCTGCACGTCGACGACTTCGCGGACGACGACCCCGAGCCGGTCGGCGCCCAGCTGCTGTGGGGCGGCCCCGACCCGCTGTGGGCGGTGGGTGACTGGCGGCCCGACGAGACCCGGGTCCTGATCGCCGACCCGCGCACCCGGATCGCCGTGGTGGGCCTCTGCGGGGCCAGTGACGACCAGCTGCTCGCCGGCCTCCTCGCCGCCCGCGGCGGGGCGCTGCGCCACCTCACCGCCTGGCCCGGCAGCTACACCGTCGTCGTCCAGGTCGACCGTCGCACCACCGTCTGCGGCGACCTGGCCGGCGCCCGCCCCGTCTTCCACACCCCGTGGCGGGGCGGCACCGCCTACGCCACCGCCGCGCTGCCGCTCGCCGACCTGACCGGCGCCAACCTCGACTTCGGGCACCTGGCCGCGCTGCTCGCGGCCCCGGAGGTCCCGGCCGCGCTCCAGGACTCGACCCCCTACGAAGGGGTGCGGCGCATCCCGCCCGGCCACGCGCTGATCCTGCGCGCGGGCGCGCGGGAGGTCGCCGGGTACGAGCCGGTGGCTTCTCTGGCCGTGGCCGCACCCTCCGCCGACCCGCGCAGCGCCGTGGACGCGCTGCGCGAGGCGCTGGTGGAGGCGGTCCGCACCCGGCTGGCCGCGCCCCGGCACATGCCGGGCGCCGGCATGGACCCCGGTCCGGTGCCCGGCATGGGGCCCGCCGACCGGCGCGCGGCCCGGATGCCGGTGCCGGGCATCGGGGCCGACCTCTCCGGCGGCCCCGGCTCCGGCACGCTGGCCCTGCTCGCGGCCGGGCTTCCCGGCCGCCCCGGCACCGTGCTGGGCCACGGCGCGGGGGCGGGGGAGCGGCTGCTCGCGGTCACCTTCAACGACCTGGCGGTGCGCGGACGCGAGGCCGAGCTGGAGCGGGCGGGCTCCCTCGCGGCCGACCCCCGGCTGCGGCACGTGGTGGTGGCGGGCGGCGAGGAGGCCCTGCCCTACGCGGACCTGGACGGCCCGCTCACCGACGAGCCCGGACCCTCCCTGGTCACCGCGACCCGGCACCGCGCCCGGTTCGCGGCGGGCAGCGCCGACCACTTCACCGGGCACGGCGCCCGCCAGGTCCTGGACGCCCACCCGGCCCGCCTCGCCGATCTGCTGATGGACCGCAAGCGCCGCCACCTGGTCCGGCCCACCATGGCGCTCGCCAAGGCGGACGGCTCGGTCCTGGTCCCGGCCCGGGTGTACGGCGCCGCCCGCAAGCTGGCCCGCACCTCCTACCCGGCCGGCATGAACGATTTGGCGGAGCGGCTGCGGCACCGCCGGTTCGACGACACGACCGCCGTGGCCGGCGCGGTGGAAGCCTCGCTGGCCGCCCTCGTGTGGGCCACGCCCGGCCCCGCCGCGCGCTGGCTGACCGGGGAGGCCCTGGCCGACGTCTCCGGACGCCTGCAGGCGGCGACGCTGCGCGCCGCGGCCGTCGGCCCGGGGCAGCGCCCCGGCGACTTCCGCGCCCGTGCGGCGCTGACCCGCCACGCGGCGGACCTGCGGGTCCTGGAGCAGGCGGCGGAGCTCCGGGCGCAGCGGCTGCACGCGCCGTTCCTCGACAACCAGGTGGTGCGGGCGGGACGGGCCCTGCCGGAGACGCTGCGGGTGCGGCCGGGAGCGAGAGCGGCGATCCTGCGCTCGGTGCTCGAGGGCGCGGGCGTGGCGGATCTCCCGCCCGGGTGGGGCGCGCCCAGTCACGCCACGGCGGCCGCGGCGGACCTGGTCGGGCTGCGGTCGGCGGCGGGCGAGCTGGAGGACCTGTTCGCCTCGCCGTTCCTGGCGGAGGCGGGGCTGGTGGAGGCGCGGGTGGTGCGCCGGGCGCTGCGGGCCGGCGCGGACGGGGAGCCGCTGCCGTTGGCGGGGCTCGCGGACATCGTCTCGCTGGAGCTGTGGCTCCGGCGCCTGCTGTCCCGCCGCGGCACCTGCTGGACCGGCACCGCCCGTCGCCGCGCCGCCCCGGCCGGCCTCACGCCGCCGCGCCGCAAGGCCCTCGGCACGGCGGGCCGCTGACCCGAGCGGCCGGGACCGGCTTTCGACCGGCCGGCTTCCGGCAGGCGGGCCCCTGACCGGCCGGCTTCCGGCAGGCGGGCTCCCGACCGGTCTGCTTCCGGCAGGCCGGCTTCCGACCGGTCTGCTTCCGGCCGGCCGGCTTCCGACGGTTCGGCGAGCGACCGGGCCGCGGCTTGCGGGTGCCCTTGGGCCGCGGCACCGTCCCTCCCCGGCCGGCGCGACGACGGACGCGCGGGCGGACGGATCACGTGCAGGTGAAGCGGGACTCCGCCCAGTCCGCCGGGACGGGCACGGCGCCCTCCCGCGGCTCGACCACCAGGCGGACCGTCCTCCGCCCGGCGAGGGGGACCGACACCGGCACCGCCGGATCGCCCCCGCGGAGCGTCGCGGAGCGCCACAGGAGCACCCCGTCGGCGTGGACGGAGAACACGGCACCGCCCAGCCCCGCTCCCATGTCGTCGACGCCGGCCATCGCCCGGTACGAGACGCACGGCCGGTTGAGGTCGACGACCACGGACGACAGCCCGCCGACCGTCACCCCGTCCGGATAGGTCACCCCCGCGACCGACAGGTTCCGCCGCTGCCAGACCCAGGTGCTCTCACCGATCCGCATCTCGGGCCCGGTGCCGTCCCCGGTGATGCCGTACGGGAGGTCGCTCCACCGGTACTCGGCCGGCGTCACCGGCCCGGGAAGCGGCGGCGGCTCCTCCCCCGGCGGGGACCCGGGGTCAGGGGTGGGGGAGGGCGAAGGCCGCGGCTTGCCGGCGGGCTTCCCGGCGGGCTTGCCGGACGGCTTCGCGGGAGACGGCGACGGGGCGGGCGAGACCACGGGTTCCCCCGTGGGCCCGGCGCCCGCCGGTGCCGCCGCCTCCGTCGCGGGCGGGACCGCCGGGACCTCCTCGGGCGCGGCGGCCGGTTGCGAGACCTGCGGCGGTCCGGCCGCCGGCGGAGCCTCCCGAGGGGTGCCGCCGTTCCCGGTCAACGCGAGGGTCAGCACCGCGGCGGCCACCGTCACCGCGCCCGCGGCGATTCCCGCCTTGGCCGGGGCGCCCAGCCCTTCGCCCAGCGCTCCGGCCCCGCCCCCGGCTCCGCTGCCCGCGGTGCCACCCGCGCCGGCCCCGCCCGGGGCAGCGGCCCCC
>NZ_LWCC02000005.1:2190444-2216854 GCF_001642695.1 Streptomyces chilikensis | reverse complement strand
GCCCGCGGTGCCACCCGCGCCGGCCCCGCCCGGGGCAGCGGCCCCCGCGCTCCCGCCGCCCGCCGCGGCCGCCGCCCCGGTTCCGGCGCCGCCCGCGAGGAACCCCACCACCTCGGCGTACCCGGCGGGGGCGAACCATCCGACGACCGCCACCGGCACGACCGCCGGGATGCCCCGCGCGACCTCCTGGATCTGCCCGACGGCCACCCGGCACCGCGCGCACTCCTCCAGGTGCTTGCGCAGTCCCCGTTCCGCCCGGGTCCGCAGCCCGCCCCGCGCGAACGCGCCCAGCCGGTCCGCGTACCGCGCGCACTCCGCGTCGGCGGTGAGCGCCGCGCTCACGTGTGCCTGGAGGTAGGCCTGCTTGAGCCCCTCGCGGGCCCGGCTGGCCAGCACCCGCGTCCCGTTGGCGTCCAGGCCGAAGAGGGCGGCGACCTCGCCCGGGGACTCGCCCTCGACCTCGGTGTGCCAGAGCACCGCCTGCCACCGCTCCGGCAGCGAGCGGAACGCCCGCACCGCCAGCGACTGCTCGGCCTGGTGCATCGCCCGGACGTCGGCGGCGAGTTCCAGGGCGCCGTCGTCCGCCCGGCCGGATCCCCGGGCCGTCTGCTCGACGAAGACGACGAAGTCGTCGACCAGTTGCTCCCGGCGGGACGACCTGATCCACCCGGCCGCGGTGCGGCGGACGGTGGTGAGCAGATAGGCGCGGACCGCGTGCCGGGGCCCGGAACCGCCGCGCACCGCCTGCAGCATCCTGGCGAACACCTCGGCGGTGAGGTCGTCGGCGGTGTGCGGGTCCCGGCAGCAGGTGCGGGCGTATCGGCGGACCGCGTCGGCGTGCCGGCGGTAGAGGGCCTCGTAGGCGGAGTCGTCCCCGGCCCGCATCCGCGCGATCAGCGCGGCGTCGGAACCCGGGGGAGCGGTGCCGGAGGTCTCCGCGGCGCTGCCGGCCTCCCGCTGCACGGGAAGCCGCGTCCCCCGCCCCCCTGGCGCGGCCGCCTCGGCGTCATCCGGGGCGGCGCCCGGCCCCGCCTGCTCCGGGATCCGCCCGGGACCGCCGTCAGCCCCACCGCCGGCGCCCTGGTCGTTCCGCTCGTCCATGCCCATGCCTCGGCTGGCCCCCGCACGCCGGTCCGTCATCTCGCGGTCAGCGTGCCACAGGGGGCCGGACCGGCGGTCGGGCCAGCGGAACGACCACTCTTCCGTGGGGTTTCGGCCCGGGACTGCGCCCGCGGGTCATCCGCACCGGGCACAATCCGGGGCCGCGCCCGGGAGGCGTTCCCGGGCGCGGCCCCGGCCCGCGTCGTACAGGCCCGCGTCGTACAGGCCCGCGCCGTACCGGCCGCCCGCGTACGGACCGGCGTCAGCGCGGGCCGGCGTCAGTACGGACCAGCGTTAGCGCGGCCCGGCCTCGGGCCGGCACGGCCCCGCGTCAGGACGGCCGCGAACGCAGCCCCTCCAGCAGGATGTCCAGCAGCCGCGACGACGCCGCCGCCTGGTGCGCCGGATCCGGCAGGGAGGGCGCGGCGGTCGCGATGACCAGCAGCACGTCCGCCACCGACACGTCCGGCCGCAGCTCGCCCGCCGCGCGCGCCCGGTCGACCAGGCGGCCGACCACGTCGAGCAGCGCCGCCGCACCGGCGTCGTCGCCCGGCACGCCGGACTCCCCGGAGTCGGCGGGAACGGTCCGCTGCTGCGGCACCCGCGCGTCGTCCGCCACACCGACCCGCAGCACCTGCGGCGGCAGCAGCCGCCCGGCGCCCGAGGCGACCGAGGTGCGCAGGAACCGGGAGAGGGCCGACCAGGGCTCGTCCTCCTGCCCGAGCGCGGCCCGCGCCTGCTCGGTCAGACGGGCCGTCTCCTCCTCGGCTATCCGCCGCACGAGCACGTCCTTGCTCGGAAAGCGCCGGTAGACCGTGCCGACACCCACCCGGGCACGCCGGGCGACGTCCTCCATCGGCGCCCCGTAGCCCAGCTCGCCGAACACCTCGCGGGCCGCGCGCAGCACATGCTCGAGGTTCCGCTGGGCGTCGACGCGCAGCGGCGTCGTGCGCATCGCGCGTACGGCCGCGTGGCCCATTCCGTTGCCGGTGCCGCTCACCGTCGCGGTGACCGGTGCCGAAGCCGCCCGCGCTACGGGCGCGGACGGCCAGTGAGATTCCTGCGTCTGCATTTCCGATCCCCCCGGTTCATGCGTCTCCCCCCGGAGACTCCCCACCTTGGACGGCCGGGCCACGGGGACGGCGGTTGTACCGAAACCCGCCCGACGCGCATCCGATCCGCGCATCCCCCCACACCCCGGCGCAAGACGAACATAGTTGAGTGGGCGTCAATTCAGAAGAGCCCCGTTCCGGGTGTGCGTCCCCTCGGATGGAGTACAGGGCGCTCCGGCCCGCACCGCACACCGTTCGAGCGCCCCCGCCTCCCCTCCCACCTGCGGATTCCGCTTCCGTAGTTGTGACGCCGCCGACGCCCGCCGGAATCGGCCTCCGGTCACATGAATTGCGCGGGCTGTGGACAAAGTCCTGAACGGAGTGCGTCATGGGAGGGTGATGGTGAAGGAGCGCACCCGGGTGCTGGTGGTGGGCGGCGGCTGCGTCGGCATGAACACGGCCCTGCGGCTGCAGCGCCGCCTTCGGACGGAGCTCCGTTCCGGAGCCGTGGAGGTCGTCCTGATCACCGCGGATCCGTACATGACGTACCAGCCCTTCCTGCCCGAGGCCGCCGCCGGATCGATCTCCCCCCGCCACGTGGTGGTGCCGCTGCGCCGCGTCCTCGGCGACTGCCGGGTGGTCGTCGGGGAGGTCACCGGCATCGACCACGGCCGGCGCCTCGCCCGGTACACCACCGCCGCCTCCGGGGAGCGCGCCGCCCGCAACCCCTCCGCCCCCGGCGGCGAGTCGATCGGCTACGACGAACTGGTCCTCGCTCCGGGCTCGGTCTCCCGCACCCTCCCCGTGCCCGGCCTGGCCGACCACGGCATCGGCTTCCGGACCGTGGAGGAGGCCATCGGCCTGCGCAACCACGTGCTGGAGCAGCTGGACATCGCCGCCTCCACCCGCGACCCCGCGGTCCGGGAGGCGGCCCTGACCTTCGTCTTCGTCGGGGCCGGATACGCCGGGGTGGAGGCGCTCGCCGAGCTGGAGGACATGGCCCGGTACGCGGTGCGGCACTACAACACCATCGCCCCCGAGGACCTGCGCTGGGTCCTGGTCGAGGCGTCCGACCGGATCCTCCCCGAGGTCGACGAACGCCTCGCCCGGTACGCCCTGGCCCAGCTGCGCCGCCGCGACGTCGACGTGCGCCTGTCCACCCGGTTGCGTTCCTGCACCGCCCGTGTCGCGGTGCTCGACGACGGCGCGCAGCTGCCCTCGCGCACCCTCGTGTGGACCACGGGTGTGCGCCCCTCACCGCTGCTCGCCGCCACCGGACTCCCGCTGGACGGCCAGGGGCGCCTGCGGTGCACCGAACACCTCGCCGTCGACGGCGTCCCGCACGCCTGGGCGGCCGGCGACGCGGCCGCGATCCCCGACCTCACCGCCGCCGCGCCCGGCACGACCGTGGCGCCCGACGCCCAGCACGCGGTCCGCCAGGCCCGGGTCCTCGGCGACAACCTCGTCCACAGCCTGCGGGGCGAGCCGCTGGAGGCGTACGCCCACGCCCGTCTCGGCGCGGTCGCCTCCCTCGGCCTGCGCAAGGGCGTCGCCCAGGTCCGCGGCCGCCGGCTCACCGGCCGCGCCGCCTGGCTGCTGCACCGCGCCTACCACCTGGGCCGTCTGCCCACCCTCAACCGCAAGGCGCGGGTGCTCGCCGAGTGGACCCTCGCCGGACTTTTCGCCCGGGAGATCGTCTCCCTCGGCTCACTGGAGCATCCCCGCGCGGAGTTCGAACGCGCCGCTGGTGGAAAGCCCTCCGACGGCCCGCCGGACGACCCGAACGGGTCCTTCTGACCGGACGGAGGAACTCCGCAAACGCGCCAGGCGTCCAACTGATGTCGGTGCAAACCGCCCCGGACCGCTCCGGGGCTGCCACACTGGTCCACCGTCCGCGGCGGCCGCCGATCCGGCCGCATTCCGGAGCAGGCCGGAGACGACAACCCGAGGCAAGGATTCGTGAACTTCACGCGCTGGAGCGCCCGGCTCCCCGGAACGCAGCGCCGCGCCGCAGCGCGGGCGGGAAGCCCTTCCCCGGACCGAGGGGCCCAGGACCGGGGGAACCCGGACGGCGGCGTCCCGGCCCTGCCCGCCGAGGGCTCCGTCCCCGCGGCCCGGGCCGAACGGCCCGGTGAGCCGCGCCGGCCCGGCACCGCCGCCGTCGAGGACCTGGCCGTCCACGACGTCCTGGACCGCGTCCCCGCCCTCGTCGCCCTGGTCCACGGCACGGACCACCGCGTCGCCTATGTGAACGCCGCCTACGCCGCCGCCTTCGGGGCGCGCAGCCCGGGGGAACCGGCCCGTGACGGCCTTCCCGAGCTCGTCGAGATCGGCCTGCTCCCGCTCCTCGACCAGGTCCTGCGCAGCGGCCGCCCGCGCACCCTCAAGTCCCGCAAGGCCCCCGACGGCCACTGCTACACCTTCACCTGCACCCCGGTCGGCGTGGAGGGCGAGCGGCACGGCGGCGTGCTGGTCTTCGCCGCGGACGTCACCGACCACGCCGAGGCGGCGGAGCGGCTGCGGGCCAGCGAGCGCCGGCAGCGCGAGACCGCGGTGACCCTCCAGCGCTCCCTGCTCCCGCAGGAACTCGAGCAGCCCGACGACCTGCGCATCGCCGCCACCTATCACCCCGGCGGCACCGAGGCCGCGGTCGGCGGCGACTGGTACGACGTGATCACCCTCGGCGGCGGCCGCACGGCACTGGTCATCGGGGACGTGATGGGCCGAGGGGTCCGCGCCGCCGCCGTGATGGGCCAGCTGCGCACGGCGGTCCGCGCCTACGCCCGCCTCGACCTCCCGCCGCACGAGGTGCTCCAGCTGCTGGACGGCCTGGCCTCCGAGATCGACGCCAACCAGATCGCCACCTGTGTCTACGCGGTGCACGATCCCAACGAGGGCCGCCTGGTCTACGCCTCGGCCGGCCACCTGCCGATCCTGGTCCGTGACGGCAGCGGCGAGGTGGTCCGCACGGAGGAGCCCACCGGCCCCCCGCTCGGCGCCGGTGGCTGGGTGCACGGCTCCGCGTCGGTGCCGCTGGCCCCCGGCTCGACGGCCGTCCTCTACACCGACGGTCTGGTCGAGCGGCGCGACAAGGACCTCGACGAGGGGATCACCGCGCTGGAGCGGGCGCTGGCGGGAGCCGGCGGCAGTCCCCAGGTGATCTGCGACCGCCTGATGCGCTCCGCGGGAGTCACCGCCGACCACGACGACGACGTGGCCGTGCTCGTTCTCCAGCACCCCGAGCGCACGGGGGCCGAGGCCGACCTCTTCCGCAACGCCGAGCTGGAACTCCTGGGCGGCGCCGAGGCCGCCCCGCACGCCCGCGCCTTCACCTCGGGCGTCCTCACCAGCTGGCGGTTCCCGCCGGAACTCCGCGACCTGGGCGTCCTGGCGGCCAGCGAGCTGGTCGCCAACTCGCTCCAGCACGGCATTCCCCCGATGCGGCTGCGCCTGCGCCGCACCGACCGCCGCCTGATCGTCGAGGTCACCGACGCCGACGACCACCTCCCGCGCCGCCGCCGGGCCGAACCCGGCGACGAGTCGGGGAGAGGCATCGCCATCGTGGCGACCATCAGCTCCAGCTGGGGCTGCCGCCGCACTCCGGGCGGCGGCAAGGCCGTCTGGTGCGAGTTCGCACTGCGGTGACGGCGCCGCCCGGACCACGCACCGGCCGAGGGCGGCGCGGGCCGCACGCTCCTACGCGTCCGCTCCCACCGGCGCGGCCGGCGGCGAGGCGGGCGCGCCCTGCGCCACCACCCGGCTGCGCGAGGCGAACGGGTGGTTCTGCGCGGAGGTGAGCCGCCGCTCCATCATCATCGCCAGCCAGGCCATGGCCACGCAGAACACCATCATCAGCACCACGTACGGACCGTGCAGAGAGGCTCCCATCGGCCCGCCCACGGCCGGGCCGATCGCCAGCGCCAATTGCTTGACCAGCGCGAACGCCGAGTTGTACTGCCCCGCGAGCCCGGTCGGCGCGAGGTCGGCGACGAGCGGCGCCAGGGTCGGCGACAGCAGCGCCTCACCCAGGCCGAACAGCGCGTACACCGAGATGAACGAGACCGTCGCGACGGCCTGGCTGACGTCGGCCAGCCCGGAGAACCCGGCGACCGCCCACGCGAAGGCCCACAGCAGCCCCACGCCCGCGATCACCCGCGAACGCCGCCGCCGCTCCACGAAGCGCAGGACCAGGAACTGGGCCAGCACGATCATCGCCGTGTTGGCCGCCAGCGCGGTGCCCAGCGTGGACGTCGAGATGCCCGCGGCCTCCACCCCGTAGGCGCTCAGCCCCGACTCGAACTGGCCGTAGCAGGCGAAGAACAGCACGAAGCCCAGGACGCACAGCCACACCATGGCCCGGTTGCGCATCAGCCCACGCCAGTCGGCCTTGACCGCGGGGACCTGCTCCGGCGACCCGTCCGGCAGCGCGGCCTTCGGCAGCCGCGTTGTCGCCATCAGACCGGTCAGCAGCACGAACATCGCCGCCTGGATGGAGAACAGCAGGGTGAAGGAGCCCGGCCGCGCCGGGTCCACCAGGTGGCCGCCGATCAGGCCGCCGACGCCCAGGCCCAGGTTCTGCAGGAAGAACTGCGTGGCGAACGCCCGCGTGCGCGAGGACGTGGACGAGCAGTCGACGACCAGCGTGGCGAGGGCCGGCTGCATCACGGCCTGACCGGCGCCGAGCAGCGCCGCCGACAGCAGCACCGTGGCCGCGCCGGCCGACAGCCCGAGCGCCAGCGAACCGCCCGCAGCGGCCACCAGCGAGCCGACCAGCACGGGAAGGGCGCCCCGCGAGACGATGGCCCGCCCGGCGAGCGGGAGCACGATCAGGGCGGCCACCGCGAACACCGCGAGGACCAGCCCCGCCGTCACGGAGCCGAGCCCCCGCACCTGTGCCACGTAGACGTACAGATACGGAACGGTGAAACCCAGACCGAACGCGCTGAGCGCGCTGCCCGCCTGGATCCGCCGCATCGCCTTGCTCACTGTCACCTGCCTCGTACGAGTCGTTAGCTCTGAACACTTAGAACCTAAAGTTCGAAGCTAAACACTACACGCCGAAGGGCTTCAGGTGCGAAGCCTGTACGTGCGATACTCCGCACATGGCCGACAACTCCGCAGACCGGACCGCAGCGGCGCTCGGTGAGCCGACGCTCGAGGAGCAGATCGCGGCCTACCAGCGCGAGTTCCAGGACCTCGACCCCCAGGTCGAGAAGGTCGTCTCGGCGTTGTCCCGGCTCAACCGCCGCATGAACGTCGCCTACAGCCGCCAGACGGCGGACCTCGGCATCAGCAACGCCGAGTGGGAGGTGCTCAAGGCCCTGGTGCTCTCCGGCGCCCCCTACCGGATGGGCCCGGGCGAGTTGGCCAAGCGCCTCGGCCTCACGCCGGCCGCGATGACCCACCGCATCGACCGCATGGTCGCCGAGGGACTGGTCACCAGGGAGCGCGACGAGTCCAACCGCGTGCGCGTCATCGTCGAGCTGACGCCGGTCGGCCGGGAGAAGTGGCTCGCGGCCATGCGCCTGGCGAGCGTCTTCGAGGAGGACCTGCTGCAGGACCTCTCCTCCGAGGAGCGCCACACCCTCGGTGAACTCCTCACTCGCCTCCTCATCCGTGTCGAGCATGCCCAGCCGGACGCCGGAGGCCGTCTGACCGACCTGGACTGAGGCCGCCCCGCGCCCGTCCAGGACGGTCCACCCGGGCCCCTTGACACGGCCGTCGTCGATCCGTAAGGTTCTTCGAGTTGCCGCCGAGCCGTCACGGTTCCCGGCAACCGTTCGCCGCTCTCAGCGGCACCTCACACCAAGCAAGATCACTCCTCGCGAGAGCAATTTCGGCATGCCCGTAATTGAATTCGTGAGGACTCGCGGCATCCCCGCCGGCCCTGAATGGGACCCGATTGGGAACCGCGGGAAGAATCCGCTAAGGTTTGAGACGTCGGAAGGGCCCAACGGCCCGGAAGACAAACCCCCTGACTGGGAATCAGACGCCGAAAGGATCTGATAGAGTCGGGGGAGAGTAGGACGCCGCCGAACAATTCTTGGGGAAGCCCCGCACCGGTTGGTGCGGGGCTTTCCGCATTTCCGGGGAAGTTTCGAACGATTTATTCGGGTGGGCGGCCCGTCCCGGTGCTGTTTAGCCTGACCGCATGGACGACAGACAGCGACCCGTCATCCGGGTGATACGCGCCGGGGAATGGCGCGAGATGAAGGCACTGCGACTGCTCTCGTTGCAGGATCCGGTGGCTCATCTGGCCTTCGCCGAGACCTACGAGAACGCGGCGTCCAAGCCGGACGCGTTCTGGCAGGAGCGCACGGCCGGCGCGGCGGAGGGCGGTGTCGCGGTCCGCCAGTTCGTGGCGGAGGCGCCCGGCGGGGGCGGCTGGGCCGGCACGGTGTCGGTCCTGCTGGAGACGCCGGGAGAGTCGGACTTCCTCGGTGTGCCGATCGAGCGCCGGCAGGCCCAGGTGGTCGGTGTCTTCGTGAAGCCGGAGTACCGCGGCACCGGGCTGATCGGGGAACTGCTCGAGGCGGCGGTGGCCTGGGCCTGGGAGCGCGGGGCCGAGCAGGTGCGGCTGTACGTGCACGAGCGCAACGGGCGGGCGGTCGGAGCGTACCGTCGGCACGGGTTCCGGCCGAGTGGACTCAAGGTGGCGGACGGCGACGAGTACGAGCTGGAGCTCGTGCTGTCCAAGGCGTGACGTGTGAAGGGCCCCGGTTCGCCCCATGGAGACATGGGGCGAACCGGGGCCCTTGGCGTGTGTGGCCCGGGGAGGGGTCACTCGGTGATCGGGACGCTCCCGTTGCGGGTGCCGGTGTCGCCGGTGCCGTTCCGCTGGGTGAGGTTCTTCAGCAGGGAGGGGAGGTCCACGCCGGTGGTGGAGCTCAGCAGCTCGAGGCCCTGGGCGACGTTGTCGGTGACGGTGCGGGAGAGCTGGGAGGCGCCGTCGGTGGAGATGACCGTCATCTTGTCGATGGCGCTCATCGGTTCGGCGGCCTTCTCGACGACCTGGGGGAGGATCTCCACCAGCATCTGCAGGATGGCCGCGTCCCCGTACTGGCGGTAGGCGTCGGCCTTCTTCTCCATGGCGGCGGCCTCCGCGGCGCCCTTGACGCCGATCGCGGCGGCCTCGGCCTCACCCTCGAGGCGGACGGCCTCGGCGATCGCGGTACGGCGCTGCTTCTCGCCCTCACCGGTGAGGCGGGCCCGCTCGGCCTCCGCCTGGGCGGCGGCGATGCCGGCGAGGCGCTCGGCCTCGGCCTGCTTCACGCGGGCGACGCGCTTGGCCTCGGCCTCCTGCTCGGCGGCGTACCGCTTGGCGTCGGCCGGCTTGCGGACCTCGGTGTCGAGCTGGCGGTCGGTCAGGGCGGCCTGGCGCTGGGCGACCTTCTCCTGTTCCTGCAGGATCTCCTGCTGGCGCGCCGCCTCGGCGAGCGGGCCGGAGGCCGCGGCGCGGGCCCGTGCCTCGTCCGTCTCGGCCTGGATCTCCGCCTGCTTGAGGGCGAACGTCCGCTGGGCGACCGCGATCTCCTCCTCCGCCTTCAGCCGTGCCTGTTCGGCGGCGCGGCGGGCGATGGCCTCGGCGATGTCGGCCTCCTGCTTGGCGCGGGCGGCCTCGGGGCGGCCGAGGTCCTGCAGGTAGGAGCCCTCGGTGGTGATGTCCTGGATCTGGAAGGCGTCGGTGATCAGGCCCTGCCCGGAGAGGCTGGCCTCGGCCTCCTCGGCGACCTGGCCGGCGAAGGCGGCCCGGTCGCGGATGATGTCCTCCACCGACATGCGGCCGACGATGGCGCGCAGGGCGCCGGACAGCACTTCCTGGGTGAAGCCGACGATGTCGTCCTGCTGGCCGAGGAACCGCTGGGCGGCGGCGCGGATGGCGTCCTCGGTGCCGCCGACCTTGACGATGGCGACGCCGTCCAGGTTCGCCTTGATGCCCCGCAGGGTGACCGCGCCGCGGACCGAGACGGGGATCTGGCGGGACGACAGGTCGAGGCTGAACCGCTGCTGGAGGAACGGGACGACGAAGACGCCGCCGCCGACCACGACCTTCTGGCCGCTGTTGTCGGTGAAGACGGTGCCGGTCTCCGGGTCGGTGGCCTTCTTGCCGCGGCGGCCGGTGACGATGAACGCCTCGTTGGGGCCGGCCACCTTGTAGCGGCTGACCACGATCAGGCCGAGCAGGAAGAGGAGTACGACGACTCCGGCCGATGCGATGACGACTGGGCTTGGCATGGATTTCCCCCCAGGGAACGGAACAGCGCAGGTGGTGGAACTCGGTGCGTGGCGCGCGGTGCCCGGTGCGCGGCGGTCAGTGTTCGACCGGGCGTACCGAGATGGAGGTGCTGGACAGGGACTGGTCGACCCAGACCCGGGTGCCGCGGGGCAGCGGCCGGTCGGCGCGGGCGGCGAGCTTCACGGGCTGGCCCGCGAGCCGCACCAGGACCTCGCCGTAACCGCCGGCGGATATGGCGGTGACCACCACGCCGGTGACGCCGACGACGTCGGCCTCGCGGGGCGCGGAGCCCGAACCGTCGTTCATCAGGGCCCTGGTGGCGCGGTAGGCGCCCCAGGCGGTGAGGAGGGCGGCGGGGACGGCGATGGCGGTCGCGGCGGCCGGGCCGAGGCCGGTGGTGCCGGTGACGATCGCTCCGCTGAACCCCAGCATCGAGACGAAGCCGGCGACCACGGGCAACGAGATCAGGCCGTCGAACAGGCCGTTGAGGGCCTCGACGCCGCCGAAGAGGCCTTCGAGGACGCCGTCGAAGAGCAGCGCCACGGCGAGGACGACGAGCCCCGCGAAACCCAGCCCCAGGAACCAGACCATGGCGCCCACCCCTCCCCGTTCGCCCGCCTGTCACGGGAGACGGTGGGCGCGGGTCCACGGTTGCACCCCGGTGGCCGGAAGGCACCTCTTTTGAGCGAGTCCTGAGGGACGGGGGGCCGGTTCACAGACCGGCGTGCGGCCAGCGGGCGCGGAGCTGTTCCCGGGAGCGGACCAGGGCCAGGGTGGGCAGGCCCAGGGCGGGGCCCGCGGACAGGAGGTCCGGGAGCTGGGGGATCGGGGCCACGGCGGCGACGTCGTCCAGGACGAGGGTGACTGGTGGGTCGAGGCGGCCGGAGGATGACCGTTCGGCCATGCGCCGGCCGCGCTCGACCACGCTTGAGGCGAGGGCCGTCAGGAGCGGCATCGCCGCCGGATCGGTCCTCGGGTCCTCGACGGATTCGCCGATGACATAGAGCGTTCCCGCTTCGTGGACGAAGGAATCCAGTGCCAGGGAATCGTTCCGGTTCGGTGTGCACGCCTCGCGGATGTGGACGGCGCCCAGGCAGGCGAGGGCACGGGACGTCAAGTGGTGGGCCAGGTCGCGGCGTTCGGTGTGGGAGGTGAGCGCCGACTCCAGTTCGCCGGCCGTGCCGGAGGCGGCGGCGGGGTGGGTGCGCAGGGCGCGGACGGCTTCCTGGACCTGGTGGCCCTGGGCCCAGCGGTGGAGGTGGCGGACCGTGCGGCCGTCCACGGCGGCGGCGTGCAGGTAGCAGCGGAGCAGGGTCTCGGCGGTGTCGGCGACGGCGGCGTCCAGGCGGGCCGCGGGGCGGACCGGGGCCAGCAGGGCGGTGGCGCGCGCGGCGGCGGTGGCCTTGTCCTCGCAGCCGGCCAGGGGGGACCAGTGGAGCCGGGCAGGGGTGTCGCAGAGGCGGGTGGCGTCGTGGACCAGGACGGGGCCCAGCTTGGCGCGGGCGTCCTTGGTGGCCTCCCAGAGCGCCGGGTCGGAGGTGACGACCAGGACGGCCCCCTCGGCCTCCAGGACGGCCTCCACGGCCGGGGGAAGGCGTTCCGTGGCGGGCGCGTGGATCACCGGGCCGGCGGTGGAGGGGCCCGCGGCGGGTGCCGGGGCCACCGGTTGCGGCGGTACCGGGAGCGGGTTGGGCCCGGTGGCGGACGGGGCGGCCTCCGGTGGGGCGGGGCGGGAGGTTGCCGGGGCCGTGCCGGTGGTGTGCGCGGGCCCGGCCGCCGGGCGGGTGTCGGACGGTGCGGGACAGACGGTGGGGATCGTGCCGGCGGGGAACCGGGGGTCGGCCGTCACGGAGGCCGGTACGCCCGCGGCCAGGTGCCCGGAGGCCGGTGCTCCCGCGGCCGGAGCCGTGGAGGACCGGGCCGTCGTGCCGGGAGCGGGCTGGGCCGGGAGGGGTGGTGCGGGCGTCACCGGCTCGGCGTCGGCCGCGAGCCGCGGGTCCGTCCTGGCCGGTGCCCGACCGGCCCGGGACCCCTTGGCGGGGGAGGCCGCGGCGGCGGTCTCGCCGGGCGGCGGGAGGCCGGCCCGTCCCGCGGCGCGGACCGCCTTCCAGCGGGCCACCGTGCCCAGCACGAAGACGGTGAGGACGATCAGCACCATCAGCTCGCCGATCAGGAGTCCCCAGAAGAGCCCGTGGCCGGACAGGGTCTCCGGGTCCGCGTCCGGCCAGGCGCCCGCGAGGTCACGCGGGCTGCCGACCAGGTGCCGTATGGCGAGCGGGCTGCGGGTGAAGGTGACCGCGTCCGGCCACGCGCCGTGGGCGAACAGGGCGGCCAGGCCGGTCGCCGTCCAGACCAGCAGGGTGAGGCCGAGCAGGAAGGCGAGCAGGCCGACCAGCAGCCCGTCGGGCATCCCGCCCTGGCCGCCCGGCGCTCCCGGCGGTGCGACGCGCTTCTCCCCGGGCGGCACGGTCAGGCCACCGACGACTTCGACTCGGGGTACTGGTGCTGCATGAAGGCGGCCGCCCGCTCCTCCGCCTCCAGTTCCGCCGCTCGCAGGGCCTCGGACAGCTCCTCCTCGGCCATGGCGCTGGCCGCCTCGGTCATGGCGCGGTCGGTGAAGACCAGCGGGCGTTCGCTCTCGGTGACCAGGTGCTTGACCACCTGGACGTTGCCGTTGACGTCCCACACGGCGATGCCGGGCGTCAGTGTGGGGATGATCTCCACCGCCCACCGGGGCAGGCCCAGCACGCGGCCGGTGGCGCGGGCCTCGTCGGCCTTCTGGGCGTAGATGGTGCGGGTCGAGGCCATCTTCAGGATCGCCGCGGCCTCCTTGGCGGCGGCGCCGTCCACCACGTCGGAGAGGTGGTGGACCACGGCGACGAAGGACAGGCCGAGGCGGCGGCCGAACTTCAGCAGGCGCTGGAAGAGCTGCGCCACGAAGGGGCTGTTGATGATGTGCCAGGCCTCCTCCACCAGGAAGATGCGCTTCTTGCGGTCCGGGCGGATCCAGGTGTGCTCCAGCCACACGCCGACGATCGCCATCAGGATCGGCATGGCGATCGAGTTGCGGTCGATGTGCGAGAGGTCGAAGACGATCAGCGGCGCGTCCAGGTCGATGCCGACCGTGGTGGGGCCGTCGAACATGCCGCGCAGGTCGCCGTCGACCAGCCGGTCGAGGACCAGTGCCACGTCCAGGCCCCAGGCGCGGACGTCCTCCAGGGCGACGTTCATCGCCTCGGCCGACTCCGGCTCGGGGTGGCGGAGCTGCTCGACGATGTCGTTGAGGACCGGCTGGCGGTCCACGATGGTGGAGTTGACGTAGGCGTGCGCGACCTTGAGGGCGAAGCCGGCGCGCTCGTCGAGGCCGTGGCCCATGGCCACCTCGATGATGGTGCGCAGCAGCGCCAGCTGGCCGGTGGAGGTGATGGCCGGGTCCAGCGGGTTGAGGCGGATGCCGTGGTCGAGGGCGTTGGTGGGGTCCAGGCGGATGGGGGTTATGCCGAGTTCCTGGGCGACCAGGTTCCACTCGCCGACGCCGTCCTCGCCCTGGGCGTCCAGGACGACGACCTGGCGGTCGCGGAAGCGGAGCTGGCGCAGGACGTAGGTCTTCTCCAGCGCCGACTTGCCGTTGCCGGACTCGCCCAGCACCAGCCAGTGCGGGGCGGGCAGCTGCTGGCCGTAGAGCTGGAACGGGTCGTAGATGTAGCCCTTGCCGGAGTAGACCTCGCGGCCGATGATCACACCGGAGTCGCCGAGTCCGGGGGCGGCGGTGGGCAGGTAGACGGCCTGCGCCTGGCCGGTGGAGGTGCGCACCGGCAGACGGGTCGTCTCCACCTTGCCGAACAGGAACGACGTGAAGGCTTCCGTGAGGACGGACAGCGGGTCCCGCATCAGAGCATCAGCCCCTACCTTCGGATTCCGGTCGCGAATGGAAGCGTGTTGACGAAGGCGCGGTGGTGTTCGCGGTCGCACCACTCGAGCTTCAGGTACGACTTGCCGGCCGACGCGCGGATGGTCCGCTTGTCCCGGGCGAGCGCCTCGGGGTTGCGGGAGGAGACGGTGATGTACCCGACCAGGTTGACGCCCGCGGCGCCGCTCGCCAGGTCCTCGCCGCGCTGGTCGAGGCGCGAGTGGGCGGCCATGTCGCGGGGGTCGACGGTGCGGTTCATCTTGGCGGCGCGGCTGGCCTCGGCCTCGTCGTTGGTCTTCTCGGTGAGCATCCGCTCGATGGCGACCTCGGTGGGCTCCAGGTCCATGGTGACGGCGACCGTGCGGATGACGTCGGGGGTGTGGACCAGGAGGGGGGCGAGGAAGTTGACGCCGACCGGGGTCATCGGCCACTCCTTGACCCATGCGGTGGCGTGGCACCAGGGCTCGCGGGTGGACGACTCGCGGGTCTTCGCCTGGAGGTAGTTGGGCCGGCGGGCGTCCAGCTCGGCGGGCCAGGCGTTGCGCTTGGACATCGCCTGGATGTGGTCGATCGGGTGGTCCGGGTCGTACATGGAGTGGATCAGTGACGACAGGCGGGCCTGGCCGAGCGGCTGGCGGACGCGGATGTCGGCCTCCTGGAGGCGCGAGCAGATGTCGGTCAGCTCCCTGGCCATGACGACGGCGAGCCCGGCGTCCTTGTCGAGCCGGCGGCCGGGGCCGCGGCGGGCGGCGCGGGCCATGGCGTGCGCCTCGGCGGCCAGTTCGCGGCTGTAGTGCATGCAGGCCACCAGGTAGGCGCGGTGCTGCTCGCTGCTGGTGGAGACCATGGACTGGAGCTGGTCGTAGGAGCGGCGCAGCCACTGCGGGGACCGCTCGTCGCCGCGCATCGCCACGTCCTTGGCGTGCGCGTCGGGGTCGGCGGGCAGGGTGCGGGCCAGCATCTGGAGGCGGGTGACGAAGCCGTCCCCGTTGGCGACGTGCTTCAGCAGGGTGCCGAAGCGGTCGACCAGGGCCTCCTGGTCCTCGCTGTCGCGCAGGCCCACGCCGGGGCCCTCGATCTCGATGGCGGCGGTGACGGTGCGCCGGTCGGCGTGCAGCAGGACGGCGATCTCGTCGGGGCCGAACGGGGCGGACAGCCAGGTGATGCGGCCGATGCCGGGGGGCGGTCCGACCTCGACCTGGCGGCCGTCGAGCCGGGTGCCGGCCTCCATGGCCGCCGAGCGGTAGACGGCGTTCGGGCCGCGGACCGTGCGCTTGTAGCTGCGGTTGATCTCGAACCACTTGTAGAAGGTGCGGCCCTTGTACGGCACGTACACCGCGGCGATCGACAGCATCGGGAAGCCGGCCAGCAGGACGATCCGCAGCGTGAGCAGGGGGACCAGCAGGCCGCACATCATGCCGAGGAAGGCCCCGGCGATGATCAGGGCGATCTCGCCGGTCTCGCGGTTGCGGCCGATGATGGCGTTGGGTCGGGCGCGGCCGATCAGATACGTACGGCGGGGCGTGACCGGGTGGGAAACCTGCGGGTGGGTCGTCAACGCCCTTCACCTCCTGTGCGGTGGGTGCGGCTGTCAGAGGCGTGGGGGCTGCCCGCGGGAGCGGCGGGGCTCGTGCGGGGAGCGGGGGCGCCGCCGCGGGCGCCGTGGGCGGCTACGCCGCCGGAGACCGGGTTCGCGGGGCGCGGGGCGCTGCCGCCGCTGTTCTCGGCGCGGGTCGAGTGCGTCTTGATGCCCTGGGCCACCAGGGTGGCCGGCGAGCTGATCACCGCGGCGGCCTTGCCCTCGGCGCCCTGCATCAGGCGGTTGTTGCGGCTGTTGGCGATCTCGTCGCCGAAGCCGGGGACGAAGCGGTAGATCATCGCGCTGGCGAAGATGGCCAGCAGGATGATCGCCAGGCCGGACACGATCGCGGCGAGCTCGTCCGGGCCGTCGTCGCCGGCCAGCGCGCCGGCCAGCCCGAGGACGATCACGATGACGGGCTTCACCAGGATGACGGCGATCATGATGCCCGCCCAGCGGCGGACGTGGCCCCAGAGGTTCTTGTCGACGAGCCCGGCGTACACGACGACGCCGAGCAGCGCGCCGACGTACAGCAGCACGGCGCGCAGGTAGAGCTCCAGGTAGAGGAGACCGGCGGCGACGATGGACACCAGGGAGACCAGGATCAGCATGATCGGGCCGCCGCCCATGCCGTCGCCCTTCTCCAGGGCGGCGGAGAAGGTGCCGAAGAAGGCGTCGGTCCGGTCGCCGGTGGCGCCGGCCAGGACGTCCGTGACGCCGTCGGTCGCGGAGACGACGGTGTAGAGGATCAGCGGGGTGAACGCGCTGGCGAGCACGGTCAGCCAGAGGAAGCCGACGGCCTCGCCGAGCGCGGTGGCCAGCGGGACGCCGCGGACGGCGCGCTTGGCCACGGCGAGCAGCCACAGGACCAGGGTGAGGATGGTCGAGGCGGCGAAGACGACGGCGTACTGCTTGAGGAACTGCTGGTTGGTGAAGTCGACGGTGGCCGTCTCCTGGACGAGTTCGCTCAGTTCGGTGACGGTCCAGGAGGCGGCGTCGGCGAAGCCCTTCGCCAGGGAGGCGAGGGGGTCCAGGGCGGTGGTGGGGTCACCGGGGATGCTGTTCGCGTCCACGCCGCCGCCACCGCCGGACCCTTCCTCGCCGCGTTCGCAGTAGTCCTTGGCCGGGCCGCGGATGAGGTCACAGGGGTCGTCGTCCGGCGCGGGCGGCGGGGCCGCGACCGCGTGCGGGGCGTGGAACAGCGCGCCGGCCTGCACGGTGGCGACCGCGGCGGTGAGTCCGAGTGGGAGGCGGCTAGCGCGCATAGGTGAACCCTCCGTACTCGGAGACGGCCTTGGTCATGTCCTCCGACGTGGAGGCCCGCTGGTCGCGACCGACGGGGACGGGACCGTCCTTCTGCTGGAAATCGGTGACCTTCCAGTCCCCGCGGGTCCAGCTCAGTTCGTAGGTGGTGGTGTACCAGCTCTCGGTGACCGGGTTGGTCGAGTTGTCACCGGACAGGCCGAAGAGTGACGTGTACCAGACCTCGACCGTGGCCTTGTCCGCTCCGTACTCGGTGACCTTGGTACCCACCGGGATGATCCGGGACACGAACGACTGTCCGCTCGGGGCGGAGCCGTCCTTCTCGAGCCCGATGTTCGCCAGGAAATCGGGGTTCGCGTAGGCCCGGTCGAGATCGGCTCGGCGCTCCGCAGCGACTTCGGAGGCGTAGACGGCGTCCACGATGGCGTCCCGGCGGCCCTTGTCGAACATCTCGGCCGACCCCAGTGCCACCGCGTAGTTCGCCGCCGCGCTCTGCGCCCCCTGCTCGTCGTGGGCGAACCCCGAGGAGACCGGCCGCTCCCCCGTGGGGGCGGTCGGGGCGGCGGCGGAGGACTTGTCGGCGTCGCGGGTGCCCTCGTTGTCGCGGTTGGCGAAGGCGATCGCCGCGATGAGCAGGACGATGACGCCCACGGCCGTCACCAGGCCGCGCGAGGACCTGCCGCCGCCGCGTCCCCTGCGCGGCGGCAGCTCGTCCCGCTCCGGCATGCGGGTGCGCGTCTGACCGTCGCCGTAGTCGTCCCCGAGACTCATGCGCCGTTCGTCCCTTCGGTCGCGCCGTGCGGGAGTTTGTCGTACTGGAACGTGCCAAGGTACGACGGTAGCCCTCCTGGACCCCGAACGGGCGCGGTGTGGTGACTGGACATCAGGGTGACGCATCCTCAGCCGGTGGGACAGCGGACATGTGGGGGTCTCGGAAGCATCCGGGGGCGCTCCGGCCGGGACTGGACGGTGTGCCGTGCGCGGGCTGGTCCGGGCCCGGCTAGACGGCCATGCCGTACACGATGGTGAAGAGCGTGCCGAGCGAACCGATGATGAAGACGCCGGTGAGGCCGGCGATGATGAGGCCCTTGCCCTGTTCCGCGCTGAACGTGTCGCGCAGTGCGGTGGCGCCGATGCGCTGCTTGGCGGCGCCCCAGATGGCGATGCCGAGGCAGAGCAGGATGGCGATGGCCATGACCACCTCGATCATCACCTTCGCCTCGTTGCCCAGGCTGCCGAAGGGGCCCCAGTCCGGAGCGATCCCGCCGATGATGGTGGTGATGTCTCCCTCGTCGGCTGCAAGAAGCATGTAACTCACCGCCCCTGTTGGGTAGTTCCGCGTGGCCTCCGCCGGGTTGCGGAGGACAGGGCTCATTGTCGCCGACGATGACGTGCTGTCATGTCGACTTGGCGTCATTACGTGGCTGGTTTTGTGTGGCTGTCGTGAGGTCTGGATGCGTGGAGGTGCGGAAAGTCACCTTACCTTGACGTTAAGTAGTCATATGATCACTTTGTGTACCACGGTTGAGTCCGCCGGGCAACGATCCGGAATCGCTGCGTTCGGCGCGGCGTCCTGGCGGTGACGCCGGTCCGGTCGCGCCGGTCGGGTGATCGTCGGGGAAGCGGTGGTCCGGAGCGGGACCGCGGGAGCGGCGGTGGTCCGGCCCCGGCCGGGTGCGGCGGGTTCCGGACAGCGGTGAGCGGCGTGCGCGTGGGCACGGGGCGTCCGGTGGGTGGCACGGGGGCGCACGGACCGGGTGTTGCAGGTCCCCTCCGCATTCCGGGACGGTCTGTGGCACTGTCTTTGCCGTGGACGCGCTGAGGGGTAACGACCCGACCAGACTTGGCCCTTACGTCCTCCAGGCGAGGCTGGGGGCGGGAGGCATGGGGCAGGTGTACCTCGGCAGGTCGCCCGGTGGCCGGCTGGTGGCTCTCAAGGTCATCCGGGACGAGATCACCGAGCACCCCGAGGCGCTGGTCCGCTTCCGGCGCGAGGTCGAGACGGCCCGTGCGGTGCGCAGCGCCTACACCGCCAACCTGATCGACGCCTCGCTCGACGAGGCGCCGTACTGGCTGGCGACCGAGTACGTCCAGGGCCCGACCCTGAGCTCGGCCGTCGCCGAACGGGGCCCGCTGCCCGCGGAGACCTGCCGGGGGCTCTTCGCCGCGCTGGCCGAGGGGCTGGCGGCGGTGCACGCGTGCGGGGTCACCCACCGGGACCTGAAGCCGCAGAACGTGATCCTCTCCCAGCGGGGGCCGCAGCTCATCGACTTCGGCATCGCGCGCGGCGCGGAGCAGACCGCTGTCACGGAGGACGGGGCGGCCGGTCCGGGGACGCCGGGATTCACCGCCCCCGAGGTGCTGATGCGCAACGAGGTGGGCCCCGCCGCCGACGTGTTCGCCCTCGGGGCCACGGTCGCCTACGCGGCCACCGGGCGTCCGCCCTTCGGCACGGGTCCCGCGGCGAGCGTCGGCTACCGCGCGGTGTACGAGCCGATCGACCTCGCGGGCGTCGAGGAGGGGCTCGCGGGGCTCGTCCAGGCGTGCGTGGCGAAGGATCCCGCCGCCCGGCCGTCGCTGGCCCAGGTGATCGAACGCTGCGCCGTGTCGGGGGCGCTGGTGGGCGACGTCCACTACGCGGCGCTCGCGGGCACCGGGGCGGTGCCGCAGCCGGCCGCCGCTCCGGCCCCGGGCGGCGCCCCCGTCCCCGCCGTGCCCGCCGCGGCGCCTCCTGGGCGGGCGGTGGGTGACACGGGCCCTACCGCCTCACCGGTGGACGGGAGCGCGAAGGGGGGCGGCGCCTCTTCGGAGCCGCCGAAGCGCATCGAGCAGACCGCTCCCAGCGTGACCTACTGGAACGCCGATCCTCATGACGAGTGGGCAGGCGGTAGGTGCAACATCCCGAGCGAGGAAGTCAATCAGCACTTCCAGTTCTCTGTGCCGCGCGATGCCGCCGAGATCGCGTCAGGAAAAGTCAAGATCGGCATGCGGTTGAAGCCCGACGGTGCCCGGCCGGGGGAGCGCTACTACGCGACTGCCGTGGTGAAGCCTCCCCATGACCAATCCGTGGCAGAGGCCGAGGAGTCCGGGATGGGACTGATCGAGAATCGGGCGCTTGGGCACACCAGCGAACTGGTGGACCTCAATGCCGAGGGCGATGCTCAGGACAGACCGTGGGTGGAGTTCACCTACCCCGATGATTTCGGCACGGACGCCCAGGGAGGGAGTTCCAGCGACGCCAGGCCGCTGCGGGACGACCCGGGTGACTGGACCGTCATGTTCATGCATGTGACGAGTCCGAAGGACTATCGCACCGTCGTCTGCACCGGCTTCACCGTTCCGGAGTAGGCGGGGCGGCCGTGGGGAGGAGAAGGGCCGGCGGGTCGCCGGCGGGGTCATCTCGTGGGGGAGGGCTGAGGACGTGCGGAAGGCTTGGCTGACCGGAGGGGCGATCGGCGGGGCCGTCATGGCCTTCGTCATGCTGCTGGTGATCGGCGTGTACGTGGTCGCCGGCAACCTGGTCCGCGGTGCGGCCGAGGGCGCCGTGGACGTGGTGGAGGGGTCGGTTCCGGCGCAGTACGTGAAGCTGGTGCGCGACTGGGGCAATCTCTGTCCTGAAATCAACCCCGCCCTGCTGGCCGCCCAGCTGTACCAGGAGAGCGGCTGGGACGCCGACGTGGTGAGCCACGCCGACGCCCGGGGCATCGCGCAGTTCATCCCGAGCACCTGGGCCACCCACGGGATCGACGGCGACCGGGACGGCGACCGGGACATCTGGGACCCGAAGGACGCGATCCCGTCGGCGGCCTCCTACGACTGCGAGCTGGCGAAGTACGTCGAGGACGTGCCGGGTGACCGGACGAACAACATGCTGGCCGCGTACAACGCCGGCGCCTACCGGGTGATCAGCTCCGGCGGCGTCCCGGCGATCACCGAGACGCAGAACTACGTGAAGCGGATCCGGGCGCTGGAGAAGTCGTTCGCCAAGCCGAAGGCGCGGCTGGAGCCGAGCCGGCAGGCGGCCGGGGCGATCATGTACGCGCAGGACAAGCTGGGCACGCCCTACCTGTGGGGCGGTAACGGGACCGCCGAGCAGGGCGGCCGGTTCGACTGCTCCGGGCTGACCAAGGCGGCGTACGCGAGCGTGGGGATCGAACTGCCGCGGGTGGCGAACGACCAGTACAACGCCGGGCCGCATCCGTCACGGGATGAACTTCTCCCGGGCGATCTCGTATTCTTTTCGGACGACCCCACCAATTCCCGGGCGATTGATCACGTAGGGATCTATGTCGGTGGCGGTTACATGATCGACGCTCCCTTCACCGGCGCCGTGATCCGCTTCGACCCGGTGGACACCCCGAAGTACTTCGGGGCGACCAGGGTCACCGCGGAGGGCGCGGCGGCGCTGCCGGGCGTGTCGTGATCGCGGAGGGATGGTGTGCGTCACGCGGTGACGCGTGTGCGCCAGGTGAAGCTCTGCCCTGAGCTGCGCGGACGAGTTGCTCTTGGGTAACGTCTCGGTGATCTTTCGCCGGGAAATGGAACCCTTGAGCGAGGCTCGTGCGTTCCTGGTGATGCACGGGAACCGCACGGGACCGCACGTCGCACCACGGGGGTGGACAGGCGGCGCGCACGCGCAAGGGACGCGCGTGCGTTCCGGAGACACAGATGAAGGGGCCGACTGCACGATGGCTGGACTCGCCGAATCCGGGTCGAATCCCGATGTCGGCCTGCTCTTCGAGATAAACGGCCTGGCCGAAGCGGCTCCTACCTGGTTCGACCGGACCATGGAGTACGTCGGGGAGTACGGGCTGCCGCTCGCCATCGTGGTGATGGGGCTGTGGTGCCTGGTACGGGTCCGGCGGCTCGGCCGGGAGGGCGTCGCGGATCGCCGGTCGGTGGTCGCCTCGGTGGCCGCGATCGCCTGGATGCCGGTGGCCGCGATGGTGGCCGTCATCGTGAACATACCCATCCGCGGATTCGTGGAGCGGCCGCGGCCCTTCCTGACGCACCGCGGCCTCGAGGTCCTGGTCGAGGGGAAGGAGGACTACTCCTTCGTGAGTGACCACGCGACGCTGGCCATGGCCATGGCGGTCGCGCTCTTCCTCGCCCACCGGAAGTTCGGCGTGGTGGCGATCGTGCTGGCGGTGCTGGCCGGCCTGTCGCGCGTCTACATGGGCGTCCACTACCCGACGGACGTGGCGGGCGGCTTCGCGCTGGGCACCGCGGTGGCCCTGCTGCTCTCGCCGGTCGCCATGACGGTGCTGACGCCGCTGGTCGGCTGGCTCGGCCGGGTGCCGGGCATCGGACGGCTGCTCCTGGGCGACGTGGCGCGGGACGAGGACCGGGCCGAGAGGACGGCGACGCCGTCCTCCGGGGACCGGCCCGCCGGAGGCGGGGACGCCCGCGGTCTCGCCGCCTGACCCGACGAGCGCACGTCACCGGGGCCCGTACCTCTCGGAGGTACGGGCCCCGCCCATGTGGGGGGACCGCGCCCGCCGTGCGTGACGGGGGGTGCTACCCGTCGTTAACCGGAACGGCAAGGGCCCGTGGGCGGACGAACCGGCATGGGGGTGGCAGGCGATGGAACGGTGGCGGCGGATGCGGCGCACCGGTGTGGACGTGGCGGTGGCGGCCGCGGGGGCCGCGGTCATGGCCGGCGTCGTCGGCTGCTCCGGCGGGGCCGTCGCGGACGACCGGCGGGCAGACGGCGCGGAGGGGCCCGGGGCCGCGCGGACGCTGCTGCGGCAGGCCGCGGTCCGGCTGGCGGAGGCGGGCACCTCGCGGGCCAGCACCTCGATGGCGATGGCGGCGGGCGGCACCAGGATCGTCATCCGGGGCGAGGGCGTGTACGACTACCGGCGGCAGCGGGGCGAGCTGCGGGTGACGCTGCCCGAGGAGCCGGCCGGGCGGGCCCTGCGGCGGCCGATCACCGAGCTGCTGACGCCCGGGGCGGTGTTCCTGAAGAACCGCGGGGAGGGCGTCCCCCGGGACAAGTGGGTGCGGGTGGACGCCGGGGACTCCGCGGACGGGAACCTGGTGACCGGCGGCGCCACCGACCCGCTGGCGGCGGCGGAGCTGCTGCGCGGGACCCGGCGGGCCGAGTACCGGGGGACGGTGGACTTCGCCGGGACGCAGGTGCGGCGGTACGAGGGCGTGGCGCACCTGGGGGACGCGGCGGTGCGGGCCGCGACGGGGTGGCGGGAAGGGCTGCGCGCGGCGGCGAAAGGGTTCGCCAGCGCGGAGGTGCCGTTCGACGTGTACCTGGACGGCAAGGGGCGGATCCGGAAGGTCCGGCAGGAGTTCAGCTTCCTGAACGAGACCCGTCGGACGGTGGTGGTGACGTCGACGACGATGCTGTACGACTTCGGGGCGGCAGTGGACGTCCGGCTGCCCGCCGCGGGGGACATCTTCGCGGGGCGCATCGCCTCCCGGTGACGCCGCGGGGCGGTGCCGTGCGGTTCCGTACGCGGCGGTCGCGCCGCCGCGCGGCGCGTGGGCCGTCCCCTTCCGCCTGCGGGCGGTCGTGCCCGCCCCCTGGGCGGCCCGGCTGCCCGCAGGGGGCGTGGCGCCCGCGCCCGCGGTGAGGGGAGCAGGGGGGCTCCCGCGCCCGCGCGGGCAGTGGGGCGGGCGAGGGGTCGCCCGCGGGCGGGCGCGGGGTGGCGGTCGCCGGGGCCCGGGGTTACAGGAGGGCGACGAGGTGGACGAGGCCGTAGCAGGCGGCGGCCACCGTGGCCGCGGCCGGCATGGTGATGAACCAGCCGAGGATGATGTTCTTGGCCACGCCCCACCGCACCGCGTTGACCCGCTTGGTCGCGCCGACGCCCATGATCGCCGAGGTGATCACGTGGGTGGTCGAGATGGGCGCCTTGAAGATGAAGGCGGTCACGAACATGATCGACGCGCCGGTGGTCTCCGCGGCGAAGCCCTGCGGCGGGTCCAGCTCGATGATCTTGCGCCCCAGGGTGCGCATGATGCGCCAGCCGCCCGCGTAGGTGCCCAGCGAGAGCATCACGGCGCACATGACCTTGACCCAGACCGGGATCGCGTCGCCGTACTCCTCGACGTCGGCGATGACCAGGGCCATCACCACGATGCCCATGGTCTTCTGCGCGTCCTGGAGGCCGTGGCCCAGCGCCATGCCGGCCGCCGAGACGGTCTGGGCGATGCGGAAGCCGCGCTTGGCCTTGTGCGGGTTGGCCCGGCGGAAGATCCACATGATGGCCGTCATCACCAGGTAGCCGGCGATCAGGCCGACCACGGGCGAGATGAACATCGGCAGGACGATCTTCTGGAGGACGCCGTCCCAGTAGACGGTGATGCCGCCGGCCAGGGCCGCGCCGACCATGCCGCCGAACAGGGCGTGCGAGGAGGACGAGGGCAGGCCGAAGTACCAGGTGAGGAGGTTCCAGGCGATCGCGCCGACCAGCGCCGCGAAGAGGATGCCCATGCCCTTGGAGCCCTCGGGCGTCTCGATCAGGCCCTCACTGACGGTCTTGGCGACGCCGGAGCCCAGGAAGGCGCCGAGCAGGTTCATCACGGCGGCCATCGCCAGCGCGGCCCGCGGGGTCAGCGCCCGGGTGGAGACCGAGGTGGCGATCGCGTTCGCGGAGTCGTGGAAGCCGTTGGTGTACGTGAAGAAGAGCGCGACGCCCACGGTCACGATCAGAGCAAAGGTGTCCATGTCGGAGGTCAGGACTCCTTGACCGAGATCGTCTCCACCGTGTTGGCCACGTGTTCGAAGGCGTCGGCGGCCTCCTCGAGGACGTCCACGATCTGCTTGAGCTTGAGCACCTCGATGGCGTCGTACTTGCCGTTGAAGAGCTGTGCCAGCAGCTTGCGGTGGATCTGGTCGGCCTGGTTCTCGAGGCGGTTGACCTCGATCCAGTACTCGGTGAGGTTCGACATCGTGCGCAGGTTGGGCATGGCCTCGGCGGTCAGCTCGGCCGCCCGCGCCAGCACCTCGATCTGCTGCTCGACGCCCTTGGGGAGCTCCTCGACGTTGTAGAGGACGACCAGGTCGACGGCCTCCTCCATGAAGTCCATGATGTCGTCGAGCGACCCGGCGAGGGAGTAGATGTCCTCGCGGTCGAACGGCGTGATGAAGGAGGAGTTCAGCTGGTGGAAGATCGCGTGGGTGGCGTCGTCGCCCGCGTGTTCCGCGGCCCGCATCCGCTCGGCGATCTCACCCCGCGCGGACGGCTCCGCGCCGAGCAGTTCCAGCAGGAGCTTGGAGCCCGTGACGATGTTGTCCGCGGAGGCGGAGAACATGTCGTAGAAGCTCGTCTCCCTGGGGGTCAGACGAAAGCGCACGTGGGGTCCTCGGAGGGTCTGCGAATCGGTCAGGGTGATGCTAGGCCCATCAGGTGGCCGCTGCTAATGGAGCGGGCTGGCCGAGATCCAGTGTCGCCCATCCGATCCGCGGCGGCCGTAACCCCATCTACCCACCGAACGCGAGTACCATATACCCGGCAGGGGTATGCATCTCGGGCGGGCCGTCGGGGCCCGGCCGTGACATATGTGACACACGAGGCGAGGAGGCCGCCGGGATGGCGACGACGCCGGAGGCCGCGCGGGCCGGGGAGGCCCCCGCCGACGAGCGCGGACAGGACCTGCCCGTGGGCGTGGACGGGGACGGGCACGCGGCCGGGCACCACTACGGCTACCACGCGCAGAAGACCGAGCACCTCAAGCGCCTGCGGCGCATCGAGGGGCAGATCCGCGGGCTGCAGCGGATGGTCGAGGAGGACGTCTACTGCATCGACATACTCACGCAGGTGTCCGCCTCGACCAAGGGGCTGCAGTCGTTCGCGCTGCAGCTGCTGGAGGAGCACCTGCGGCACTGTGTCGCCGACGCGGCGGTCAAGGGCGGCGACGAGATCGACGCCAGGGTCGAGGAGGCCACCAAGGCCATCGCCCGGATGCTGCGCACCTGACGGCCCGGCCGGGCTCCCGCTCCGCGGGAGCCCGTGGTCAGCGCGAGGTGCGGCGGTCCTCCCGGACGCGGAGGATCTCGTCGATGCTCGCCTGGCTGAGCCGGTCGACGTTCGCCGAGGACGCGGCGATCATGAGGTCGCCGCAGAGCTCTATCTCGGCGAGAGCGATCGGGTCCTGGACCTGTCCCGGTGCGCCGAGCGGAGCCACGCCGATCACCTCTCCTTCCGCCGAAGCCCGTACGGGCTTTCCAGGGTAAGGAGGCGACGGCGGTCGGCGCATGGCACGGACGGGCTAGTCCGGTGGGCCCAGAACGCCTGGAGGGGTGCGCGCCC
>NZ_LWCC02000005.1:2174025-2190416 GCF_001642695.1 Streptomyces chilikensis | reverse complement strand
GAGGGGCGGGATCAGCCGAAGCGGCCCGAGATGTAGTCCTCGGTGTCCTTGACCGACGGGTTGGAGAAGATCCGCTCCGTCTCGTCGATCTCGATCAGCTTGCCGGGCTGGCCGATCGCCGCCAGGTTGAAGAAGGCGGTGCGGTCCGAGACGCGGGCCGCCTGCTGCATGTTGTGGGTGACGATGACGATCGTGTACTGCTCCTTGAGCTCGCCGATCAGGTCCTCGATGGCGAGCGTGGAGATCGGGTCCAGGGCCGAGCAGGGCTCGTCCATCAGCAGCACCTTGGGCTGCACGGCGATCGCCCGCGCGATGCACAGGCGCTGCTGCTGGCCGCCGGAGAGGCCGGAGCCGGGCTTGTTGAGGCGGTCCTTGACCTCGTTCCAGAGGTTGGCGCCGCGCAGGGACTGCTCGACGATGTCCGCGAGCCCGGACTTCTTGTAGTCGCCGTTGAGGCGGAGCCCGGCCGCCACGTTGTCGAAGATCGACATGGTGGGGAACGGGTTGGGCCGCTGGAAGACCATGCCGACCTCCCGGCGCACCGACACGGGGTCGATGCCGGGGCCGTACAGGTCCTCGTCGTCCAGCATCACCTTGCCCTCGACGCGGCCGCCGGGGACGACCTCGTGCATGCGGTTCAGGGTGCGCAGGAACGTGGACTTGCCGCAGCCGGAGGGGCCGATGAAGGCGGTCACCGAGCGGGGTTCGATGGTCATCGAGATGTCCTCGATGGCCTTGTGGGCGCCGTAGAAGGCGGAGAGGCCGCTGACGTCGATTCGCTTGGCCATTTCAGTCACTTCCAGAGGTTCAGCGGGGCGTCTTCCAGCGGGCGATGCCGCGGGCCACCAGGTTGAGGATCATCACGAAGGCGATCAGCGTCAGTGCCGCCGCCCAGGCGCGGTCGTAGGCCGCGGGCGAGCCGGCGCTGTTGATGTACTGCTGGTAGATGTACAGCGGCAGCGACGCCTGGGCGCCCTCGAAGGGGTTGGCGTTGATGAAGTTGTTGCCGAAGACCAGCAGCAGGACCGGGGCGCTCTCGCCCGCGATGCGGGCGATGGCGAGCATCACGCCGGTGGTGATGCCGCCGACCGCGGTCGGCAGGACGACCTTCAGGATGGTCCGCCACCTGGGCACGCCCAGGGCGAGGGACGCCTCGCGCAGCTCGTTGGGCACGAGCTTGAGCATCTCCTCGGTGGAGCGGACGACGACCGGCAGCATCAGGATGGCCAGCGCCAGCGAGCCGGCGAAGCCGAAGGGCTGCAGGTCGAGCATGAGCATCAGGCTCAGGATGAACAGGCCGGCCACGATGGACGGGATGCCGGTCATCACGTCGACGAAGAAGGTGACGGCCTTGGCCAGCGAGCCCCGGCCGTACTCCACCAGGTAGATCGCGGTGAGCACGCCGATCGGCGCGGCGATCAGGGTGGCGAGACCCACCTGCTGCGCGGTGCCGAGGATGGCGTGGTAGATGCCGCCGCCGGGCTCGGCGTCGGCCACGACGCCCATGGAGTGGGTGAGGAAGTACCCGTCGAGGACCTTCACGCCGCGCACCGCGGTCTCCCAGACCAGGGAGAGCAGCGGGACGACGGCGAGCAGGAAGGCGACCCAGACCAGGCTGGTGGCCACGCGGTCCTTGGCCTGGCGGCGGCCCTCGACCTTGGCGGAGAGCGCGTACGTGCCGAGGACGAACAGGACCGCGGCGATCAGTCCCCACTGGACGCGGCTGTGCAGGCCGGCCGCCAGGCCGACGGCCACGGCGACGGCGATCGCGGTGGCCGCGACGCCCCAGGGGGCCCACTTCGGCAGCCGGGCGCCCTGCAGGGAGACGGGCTTGACGGTGGCGTGTGCGGTGCTCATGCGTTGGCCCCCGAGTACTCCTTGCGGCGGGCGATGATCATCCGCGCGGCGCCGTTGACCAGCAGGGTGATGACGAACAGGACGAGACCGGAGGCGATCAGCGCGTCACGGCCCTGCTCGTTCGCCTCGCCGAACTTGCTGGCGATGTTCTGGGCGAAGGTGCCGCCGCCCGGGTCGAGCAGGCTGGCCTGGATGTCGAAGGTGGGCGACAGGACGGTCGCCACCGCCATGGTCTCGCCGAGCGCGCGGCCGAGGCCCAGCATCGACGCGGAGATCACCCCGGACCGGCCGAACGGGAGGACCGACATGCGGATGACCTCCCAGCGGGTGGCGCCGAGGGCGAGCGCAGCCTCTTCGTGCGCCTTGGGCACCTGGCGGAAGACCTCGCGGCTGACGTTGGTGATGACCGGCAGGATCATGACCGCCAGCAGGATGCCGACGGTGAGCATGGACCGCGCGGGGCCGCCCTGCCAGGAGAAGATCCCGGTCCAGCCCAGGTACGTGTCGAGCCAGCTGAACAGGCCGTTCATGTGCGGGACGAGGACCAGCGCGCCCCACAGGCCGTAGACGATCGACGGCACGGCCGCGAGCAGGTCCACCACGTAGGCGATGGGGCCGCTCAGCCGCCGCGGGGCGTAGTGGGTCAGGAAGAGCGCGATGGCCACCGCGACCGGGACCGCGATGACCATGGCGATCACCGAGGAGACGACGGTGCCGAAGGCGAGCACGGCGATGCCGAAGACCGGCTCGGTGCTGTTGGGGTCCCACTCGAAGGTGGTGAGGAAGTTGCCCTGGTCCTTGCTGATGGCGAGGATCGCGCGGTAGCTCAGGAACACCGCGATCGCGGCCATCACGGCCAGCAGCAGGATGCCGGAGCCGCGGGAGAGGCCGAGGAAGATCCGGTCTCCGCGGCGGGTGGCGGTGCCGGCGGCGCGGGGTGCGGGGGCCTTCGTGGCCGGCGCGTGCCCGGGCGCCGGAGCGGAGGGCGCGTGCTTCATGGCAGCGTCCTCCGGAAGCGTGTCGTCGTTGCCCGCTTGGGGCTTCTGTGTCGATATGTCCATCAGGATCTCCGGTCTGCGGGGCTGCCGCCCGCCCCGGGGTGCGGGGCGGGCCGGCGGCTCCTGGCGGCGGTGCACCGGACGGAGCCCGGCCCGGCGGCCGGGCTCGCGGGGATCAGGCGAGGCCGTCGATGGTTTCGCGGACCTTGCCGATGATCTCGTCGGGGATCGGGGCGTAGCCGGCGTCGGCGAGCAGCGCCTGGCCGTCCTCGCTCGCGATGTAGTTCAGGAACGCCTTGGTCGCCGGGAGCGTCTCGGGCTTGTTGCCCTTGTCGCAGACGATCTCGTAGGTGACCAGGACGATCGGGTAGGCGTTGTCCGCCGTGGTGCCGTAGTTCAGCTCCAGGGCCAGGTCCTTGCCGGTGCCCACGATCTTGGCGTCGGCGATGGCGTTGGAGGCGTTCTCCACGGTCGCGGGGACCGGGGCGGAGGCGCCGGTGGCGATGGAGACGGTGGTGCTGCCCTTGGCGTAGGAGAGCTCCATGTAGCCGATGGCGCCCTCGGTCTGCTTCACCTGCTGGGCCACGCCGCTGGAGCCGGAGGCCGCCTGGCCGCCCTTGGCCTGCCAGGACTTGCCGCCCTCGTACTTCCAGTCGTCCGGAGCCGCGGAGATCAGGTACTTGGTGAAGTTGTCCGTGGTGCCGGACTCGTCCGAGCGGTGGAAGGCCTGGATCTTGGTGGACGGCAGCTCGGCGTCCGGGTTGAGCTTCTTGATGGCCGCGTCGTCCCAGGTGGTGATCTTCGAGTCGAAGATCTTCGCCAGGGTCGGGGCGTCCAGGACCAGCTCGTCCACGCCGGGGAGGTTGTAGGAGACCGCGATCGGGCCGCCGACCATCGGCAGGTCGATCGCCTGGCCGTCCTTGCAGATCTTCTTGGACTCCGCGATCTCCTCCGGCTTGAGCGCGGAGTCGGAACCGGCGAAGGCGACCTGGCCCTGGGTGAACGCGGTGATGCCCGCGCCGGAGCCGGAGCCCTTGTAGTTGATCTGGAGGCTCCCCTGGCACGCGGCGGAGAACTGCTTCACCCACGCGTCGATCGCGTTCTTCTGCGCGGAGGAGCCGTCAGCGAGGAGCTGGCCCTTGGCGTCGCCGCAGTCGATCGCGCCGGCCTTCGGGGTGTTCGCGCCGCCCGTGGCACTGGTCTCGCCCGTCGCGTCCGAGCCGCACGCCGTGAGGGCCAGGGCGCCGGAAACGGCGAGAGCGCCGAGGGTCAGGGCCCGCCGGGTCTGGCGCCGGGTCTTGCGCTGAAGCGTCACTTTTCGTGGATTCCTTCCGGGAGCCGCCGGGCGGTTGGTGTCCGGTGGCGGCGTGCGAAGTTTCGGGTGCGGGGGATGTCTTTGCGACGGTTTCCCCGCCGTCGAGGTCGAAATTAGGCCGATGAGGTGACGAGGCCGACGGGGGAGAGTGAACGGGGGGTGAATCCGGGGGGACGGTGCGGTGAGGTCACCGTCGGCCACCGCCGGCCACCGCCGGGTGGGTTTCCGCCGCGGTGTGCCCGCCCTGCCGCTCCCGTGGTCGTCCGTGCCGCACGGCCGTCTTGCCGCATTCCGGTGGTACCCGCGCCGCCCCGCCGCCCTCGTGGCCGCCCGCGCCGTCACGTCCTCGCCGTGGGCGGCCGCCCTCGCCGGGGCGGGGCCGCGGTGCCGTACGTGCGGGGGCGCGGCGGCGCGGGCCGGACACCGGGGCGGGCGCGGCGGCGCGGGCGACCGCCCCGCTTCTCCCGCCCGGAGGGCTCGGCTTCCGCGGAGCGGGCCGTCACGCGTGCGCGCGTGGTCCGTGACCGCCCCCTCCCGGACCTGCTTCCGAAGGCCCGCCCGCCCCTGCGGCACGACGGTCCGCGGGCGCGACGGCGGGGCCTCAGAGGGGGAGGGACAGGAAGGCGGCCAGGACCGAGCGGTCGTGGGGGTGGGTGAGGCGGGGGCGGGCGGCGGGGGCGGGGTGCCAGTGGAGGGCGTCGACCTCGTGGGTGGGGGTGAAGGCGTCGGGGGAGGCGGTCTCGGCGGCCCAGTAGTCGACGCGCTTGGGACGGCCGCCCACCGTGTAGCGGACGGTGGGCAGGCGGGGGCCGAGGCGGACGTGGTGGCCGGTCTCCTCGGCCACCTCGCGGACCGCCGCCTGCTCCGGCGTCTCGCCCGGGTGGAGCTTCCCCTTGGGGAGGGACCAGTCGTCGTACTTCGGCCGGTGGATCAGGCAGACCTCGAGTCCGCCGGAGCCGGTCCGGCGGTACAGCACGCACCCCGCGGCCAGGATCGTTCCGTCGGAGTCGGGTGTGGTCATGGCACGGTCACCGTGTTCCGGGAGCGGGGGACGGACTGCCAGGTGCGGTGGAAGGCGCGCCGCGCGGCGAGGGCCTCGTGGCGCTGGTGCGCGTGGAGGTTGCCCAGCGCGTAGGCCGTCGCGGGGGCGATCCGCGGAGTGCGGGCGGCGTCGGCGGCGACGGAGGCCGCCTCGGCGGCGTCCCGGTGGCGGTCGAGGGTGCGTGCCGCGGCGGTCAGCCGTGACGGGACGGGCAGGCCGAGGGCCTCCAGCGCGTACCGGTGCAGCCTCAGCAGCGACCGGACCTGGTGCCAGGCGGCGTCGCCGTCCCCGGGCGGAACCGGGCACGGGCCCGTCTCCGGCTCCGCCGGCAGCGCGGCCACCGCGTCGGCCAGCTGCTGCTCGGTGGCGGAGGCGAGGTCCCGCGGCTCCACGGCGGCGCCGCCCCGCAGCGGGACGTCGCCGCCCAGCAGGGCCACCGCGTCGGCCAGGGCGTGGAAGCGTGCCGAGCCCAGCGCCTCCAGCACCGCCGAGTGGGCCCGGCCGCGGGCCAGGGTGAGCCGCCGCTCCAGCAGCGCGGCGGCCCTGGCCGTCCCGAGGTCCCCCTGCGGCTCCTGCAGCGCGGCCTGCAGGCGGCGCAGGGTGGCCGCGTGCAGCCGTTCCTGCGCGAGGGTGCCGGAGAACCAGGCGAGCTCACGCCGTAATCCCGTGGACCACGCGGGGTCGAACGCGCCGTGGAAGGTGTGCAGCGTGGCGCCGATGCGGCGCGCGGTCCCGCGCAGGACGGGGGCGGCGTCCGCCTCCCCGCCCTGCGCGGGGCCGCCCCCCGCCCAGGCCGCCAGCGCGCGCAGGAACTCGGCGCCCTGCGCGCGCAGGTAGGCCGTGAGCACGGGGGCGGGGGCGGGGGCGCCGGCGTCGAGGGGCCGGGCGTCGGCGTACGGGGCGCCGGGGTCGAAGGGCCGGGCGTCGGCGTACGGGGCGCCGGGGTGTCGGACGTCAGGGTGTTGCTGGGCCACGCCGGCGCCTCCGGGCGTCGATGAGCATCTCCTGGACATGCGGCAGCGGGCGTCCCTCCGGGTCCGTGGAGTGCCGGGTCCACTCACCGTCCGGGCCGAGGTGCCAGGAGGAGGTGGAGTCGGACATGCCGGTCTCCAGGAACCGGTTGAGGGTCGCCCGGTGGGTCGGGTCGGTGACCCTGACCAGCGCCTCGATGCGGCGGTCGAGGTTGCGGTGCATCATGTCGGCGCTGCCGAACCACACCTCGGGCTCGCCGCCGTTGGCGAACGAGAAGATCCGCGAGTGCTCCAGGAACCGGCCGAGGACCGACCGGACCCGGATGTTCTCCGAGAGCCCGGGCACGCCGGGCCGCACCGCGCAGATGCCGCGGACCCAGATGTCCACCGGCACCCCGGCCTGGGAGGCGCGGTAGCAGGCGTCGATGACCGCCTCGTCAACCATCGAGTTGACCTTGATCCGCACGTGGGCGGGCCGGCCGGCCCGGTGGTGGCGGACCTCCTTGCCGATCCGCTGGACCAGCCCGTCGCGCAGCGACTTGGGCGCGACCAGCAGGCGGCGGTAGGTCTCCCGGCGGGAGTAGCCGGAGAGCCGGTTGAACAGGTCGGACAGGTCCGCGCCGACCTGCGGGTCCGCGGTGAGCAGGCCGAGGTCCTCGTAGAGGCGGGCCGTCTTGGGGTGGTAGTTGCCGGTGCCGACGTGCGAGTAGCGGCGCAGGGTGTCGCCCTCCTGACGGACCACCAGCGACAGCTTGCAGTGCGTCTTCAGCCCGACCAGGCCGTAGACGACGTGGCAGCCGGACTCCTCCAGCTTGCGCGCCCACTTGATGTTGGCCTGCTCGTCGAAGCGGGCCTTGATCTCCACCAGCACCAGCACCTGCTTGCCGGCCTCGGCCGCGTCTATGAGGGCGTCGACGATCGGCGAGTCGCCGGAGGTGCGGTAGAGGGTCTGCTTGATGGCCAGCACGTCCGGGTCGGCGGCGGCCTGCTCCAGGAAGGTCTGGACGGAGGTGGAGAAGGAGTCGTACGGGTGGTGCAGCAGCACGTCCCGTTCGCGCAGCGCGCCGAAGATGTCGGGCGCGGAGGCGGACTCCACCTCGGCCAGGTCGCGGTGGGTGCCGGCGATGAACTTGCGGTACTTGAGGTCGGGGCGGTCCAGGCCGGCGATGCCGAACAGGCCGGTGAGGTCCAGCGGCCCGGGCAGCGGGTACACCTCGGCCTCGGTGATCTTCAGCTCGCGGACCAGCAGGTCGAGGACGACCCGGTCGATGGACTCCTCGACCTCCAGGCGCACCGGCGGGCCGAAGCGGCGCCGCATGAGCTCCTTCTCCAGCGCCTTGAGGAGGTTCTCCGTGTCGTCCTCCTCGACCTCCAGGTCCTCGTTGCGGGTGATGCGGAAGGCGTGGTGCTGGAGCACCTCCATGCCCGGGAACAGCTCCTCCAGGTGCGCGGCGATGACGTCCTCGATGGGGACGTAGCGCTCCGGGGACGCCTCCAGGAAGCGGGAGAGGGACGGCGGCACCTTGACCCGGGCGAAGTGGCGGTGGCCGGAGACCGGGTTGCGGACGACGACGGCCAGGTTGAGCGAGAGGCCGGAGATGTAGGGGAACGGGTGCGCGGGGTCCACGGCGAGCGGGGTGAGCACCGGGAAGATCTTGGAGCGGAACAGCGTGAAGAGCCGCGCCTGCTCCTTCTCGGTCAGTTCGCCCCAGCGGACGACGTGGATGCCCTCCTCCGCGAGGGCGGGGGCCACGTCCTCGTGGAAGCAGGCGGCGTGCCGCGCCATGAGCTCGCGGGAGCGCGCCCAGATCATCTCCAGCACCTCACGGGGCTGGAGCCCGGAGGCGGAGCGCTGGGCGACGCCGGTGGCGATGCGGCGCTTCAGGCCGGCGACGCGGACCATGAAGAACTCGTCCAGGTTGCTGGCGAAGATGGCGAGGAAGTTGGCCCGCTCCAGCAGCGGCGTGTCCGGGTCCTCGGCGAGCTCGAGGACCCGCTCGTTGAACGCGAGCCAGCTGCGCTCCCGGTCCAGGAAACGGCCTTCGGGGAGGGGGCCCTCGTCGTGGCGGGTCTCCTGGTACCCGTCGAAGTCGGGCCCCGTTCCGTTCTGCTCCTCGGGCAGGTGCGGGCGCGGCTGTTCCGGCTCGTGTCCGGCCGGTATCAGACCGACCGCGGCTGCCGCGGGGGCGTGGCCGCCGGGGTCCTGGGCACGGAGGTCCTGAGAACTGGGGTCCTGGGCACTGGGCTCGCTCATGCCCCCATTGTTCCGCGTGGCGTCCTCGTACGGCATGTCGGATCGGGCGCGTGGAAGCACCCGGAGGTGAGCGTTCCGCCTGCTCACGCCGTCCTTGCGCGACGACTCGGGCCCGGCGGGCGCGCCGTCGCCCCCCGGGGAGCTGTCCTCGGGGGGCGTCGGCCCGGCATCGGATGAGGGAGGTTTCGCCACGTGGGAAGGGTCGCAAGCACGCCTTAATGCCGGGTTACGGGCAGTTGGCTGCCAGGCGTCAGGCCGTACGGCGGCGGAGGACGCGGTACGACAGGAATACCGCGAGGGCGGCGACGGCGAGCCAGATGCCGGACTCCACGAGCTGGAGCGGCCAGAAGTGGTCCTCGGGGTGGTAGGTCACCCACACGTCGGTGTAACCGTCGGCCCTGAGGCAGGCGTAGAAGTCGTCGGCATCTCCGGGCGGGCCGTCGCTGGGGTGCACGGCGTCCAGGCAGCCGTAGTCGTACCCGACGAGTTCGCCGGACCTGGTCACCGCGCCGCTGTCCATCGGCCATTCGTCGTTGACGGTGTCCCACCGCGGTGAGGACTCGTCCTCGGCGTAGCCGTAGCGGATCTCGGCCGGCCAGAGGTGCTGACGGCCGGCCGTGAACGACGCGGTGCCCGTGGCCATCAGCAGCAGCCCGGTGCCGAGCGACGCCAGTGTCCGCCTCAGCAGCAGGCCGAGCAGGACACCGACGGCCACGCCGCACAGGACCCGGGGCACCATGACGACGCCCATCCCGGTGAAGAAGTCCTCACCCCACGGGCTCCGGGTGGCATGCGTCACCGCCTCGAACGGGCCGGATCCCTCGATGTGGGTGAGCCGGTACAACGCGAGCAGCAGTGTGGTGCCCGCGGTGACGGCCACGGCCGGCAGAGCCAGTTTGGCGGTGAGCCAGCGGGCGGGGGTTACCGACTGGGTCCAGGCCAGGTGCGCCGTGCCGGTCTCCATCTCGCGGGCGGTCAGGGCGGCGGCCGCCCAGGCGCCGACCAGGAACGGGATGAGGAGGATGACATAGGAACCGGTGCGCAGAAGGGTCTCGTAGCTGCCCAGGGCGGCGTCGAGGCGGGACAGGCAGGCGTCGGGCACGGTCGTGCCGGTGTCACAGGACGCGAGCAGTGACCGCAACTCGTTCGCGGCCGGTCCCCGCGCCCACAGCAGCAGTCCGGTGCCCAGGGCGACGTAGGCGGTCCACAGCCACAGGGCCCAGCGGTGGAGGCGGAGCGTGGTCCGGGCGATGCCGCCCAGGACCTTCGCGGGCGCGTCGGTGGACGCGGGTGTCAGGGTCGTGGTCATGCGACGCGCTCCCCGGAGGCCGTGCGGCGGTGGAGGATCCGGTAGGACAGGAGGACCGCGAGGGCGGCGACGGCGAGCCAGATGCCGGACTCCACGAACTGGAGGGGCCAGTGGTGGCTCTCGGGGTGGTAGGCGACCCAGACGTCGGTGTAGCCCCGGTCCTCCAGGCAGGAGTAGTACGCGTCGCCGTCGAAGGTGTCGCGGTGCTCCTGGTAGCCCGTTTCCATGCAGCCGTACGCGGCCCGTTCGCCGGCCTCCCCGGCCAGTTCGCCGGACTCGGTCACCGCGCCGCTGGCCACCTGCCAGTCGGTGGGGGTGAGGTTCGTGTACGGCGAGGCGGTGGCGTTCTCCCTGCCGTAGCGGATCTCGGCCGGCCAGAGGAACCGGCGGCCGAGCACGAGGGCGGACGTGCCCGCGCCCATGAGCACCAGCCCGGTGCCGAGTGAGGCCAGTGTCCGCTTGAGCAACAGGCCGAGCAGGACGCCGACGGCCACCGCGCACAGCATCCGGGGGACCATGACGACGCCCAGCGCGGTGAAGACGTCCTCGTTCCACCAGGACGGCGCCCATTGCCGGATGTCGGTGAGCAGGCCGACGCCCGCGTGGTGGGCGAGCCGGTACAGCGCCAGCAGCAGCGTGATGCCGGCGGTGACGGCGACGGCGGGGAGCGCGAGCTTGGCGGTGAGCCAGCGGGCGGGCGGGACGGACTGGGTCCATGCCAGGTCGGCGGTGCCGGTCTCCATCTCGCGGGCGGTCAGCGAGGCGGCCGCCCAGGCGCCGACCAGGAGCGGGGCGCCGAGGACGGCGAAGAAGCCGAGGCGCATGAACTCCTGGTAGGAGGTGAGGGCCTCGTACAGCCGCTGGGCGCAGTGCGGCTCCCCGCGCCCGCCGAGCTCGCACGTCGCCGCCGTCGAACTCAGTTCGTTCACCGCCGGCCCCCACGCCCACAGCAGCAGCCCGGCGCCCAGGGCGACGTAGGCGATCCATGCCCACAGCGCCCAGCGGTGGAGGAGGAACACGGCCCAGGCCGGCCCGCCCGGCGGCTTCGCGGGCGCTCCGGAGTCCTCCGCCCCGGGCGGGGCGGGAGAGGTCGTCGTGACGGTCATGCGGCGGGCTCCCGGAGGTAGGAGAGGACCAGTTCCTCCAGCGTCGGCGTGGTCGCCTCGTGGACCTCGGGCAGCGGGCCCGCGGGGCGTACCAGGGCGGTGATCTGGCGGCCCGTGGTGCGGGACTCGATCACCGTGTGGCCGTCCAGGGATGCCTCGGCGGGACCGGTGACCAGGGTGTGGGAGGCCAGCACGTCCTCCAGCCCGCCCTGCAGGCGGACCCGGCCGCGGCGGATCAGCAGGAGGTGGTCGCAGGAGCCCTCCAGCTCGGCGATGACGTGCGAGGACATGACGACCGTGGTGCCGTGCTCGGCGGCCTCGGCCATCAGTTCGCCCATCAGCTGGTGGCGGGCGAGCGGGTCGAGGTCGGCCATCGGCTCGTCCAGCAGCAGGAGTTCCGGCCGCTTGCCGAGCGCCAGGGCCAGGGCGACCCGGGTGCGCTGGCCGCCGGAGAGGCTGCGGACCGTGGCGGTGGGGTCCAGGTCGCCCTGGGCGACGATGCGTTCGGCCGTCGCCTGGTCCCAGCGCGCCGGGTTGAGGGCGTGACCCAGGCGCAGCGTGTCGATCACCGTGAGCTGGGCGTGCAGGGGCTTGCCCTGCGCGACGTACGCGACGCGTTCCCGCACCTCGCCGGGGCCCTTGCCGAGGACCCGGATCGCGCCCTCGGTGGGACGGGCCAGGCCCGCGGCCAGGGAGAGCAGCGTGGACTTGCCGGCCCCGTTGGGGCCGACCACCGCGCAGACGCGGCCGGCCGGGAGGCCGAACGAGCACTCCCGCAGCGCCCAGTGGACGCGGCGTCGGGGGAGGCGGCGGGTGTAGCGCCTGCCCAGGGCCTCCGCCTCGATGGCGATGTCGGTCATTCGTGGTCCCCCTCGAAGGGATAGAGGTCGTCCAGGACGGAGGTCACCAGCGCGGACACGTCGTCGCGTTCCAGGCCGGACGCCTTGGCCCGCTCCGCCCACGCGGCGAGGTCGTCCCGCAGCGGGGCCGAGTCGGCGGTGGCGGGGCCGAGGGAGCGCCGGACGAATGTGCCGAGGCCGCGCCGGGCCTCCACCAGGCCCTCGCGTTCCAGCTCGCGGTAGGCCTTGAGGACGGTGTTCGGATTGATGGCGGTGGCCGCCACGACCTCGCGGGCCGTGGGCAGCCGGTCACCCGGCTCCAGCAGGCCCAGTCTCAGGGCGTGCTTGGTCTGCTGGACGATCTGCAGATAGGTGGCGACGCCGCTGCGCCGGTCGATGCGGTACTCGACCACTCGACAACACCCTTTCACTAATTGAGTAGTGGAAGGGTGGTGCAAGGAAGGGGGCGGCGTCAAGTCGCCGCCCCCTCGGGGCCGTCACCGCCTGACGCGGGGTCAGAGTTCGGTGCGGTACATCAGATCCGTCTCGTGGGTGGTGAAACCGAGGCGCTCGTAGACGGTGACGGCGGCCTTGTTGTCGCCGTCGACGTAGAGCATCGCGGCGGGCAGCCCGCGCGCCGCCAGGTGGCGCAGGCCGGTGACGGTGAGCGCCTTGCCGAGGCCGCCGCCCTGGGCGCCGGGGCGCACGCCGACCACGTAGACCTCACCGATCCCACCGTCGCCTTCCTCGGCGTGCACCTTGGTCCAGTGGAAGCCGACCAGCTCGCCGTCCTTCTCCGCGAGGAAGAACCCCGCCGGGTCGAACCAGGACTCGGCCTTGCGGTCGTCCAGGTCCCGCTGGGTGAGCGAACCCTGCTCGGGGTGGTGGGCGAACGCCTCGGCGTTGACGGCCAGCCAGGCGGCGTCGTCCTGGCCGGGCACGAAGGTGCGGACGGTGACGCCCGGCGGGAGGACCGGCTCGGGCAGCTCGGGGGCGTCCGCGCCGGTCAGCGGCCGGCGCATCTGGCGCAGCTCGCGGAAGAGGGTGAGGCCGAGGACCTGGGCCAGGTGGCGGGCGGAGGCGTGGCCGCCGTGCGCCCACACCCGCAGGCGCTTGCCGGTGGCGGCGAGCAGGGCGCTGCCCAGCGCCCGGCCGTGGCCCCGGCCGCGGTGCCGGGGGTGCACCACCAGTTCGGCGGCGGGCGCCTCGACGAGGTCGGAGCCGTCCAGCTGGGCGTAACCGGCCAGTTCGCCGTCTCCCACGGTCAGCAGCAGGTGGACGATGCCGGGGCGGGGCTCGCCGCTCCTCAGGTGCAGCCGGCCCTGCTCGGACACGGCGTGCTGGCCGTCCGCGTCCAGGGCGGCCGACAGCAGGGCGGTCACCTCGTCGACCTGCTCGGGGGCGAGACGGTCCAGGGTGTCGATCTGGCGGGGACTCAGAGGGCTGGTCATGCTCCGAGCGTATGGCCTGCGCCCGGCGCGCCACAGGTCGGCGGTGGTCGTCCGGGTGGTCCCGCGTCCGGACGCCGGAGGACCCCTCCCGCCAGGTGTCCGGACAGTCGCAATCAGGCTGTGACCCGCGTCCCCTGTCGCCGCTACGCGCGTTGACCCTAAGCTGCCGCTCAGCCACCCCACTGTGCACCTACTCACCAACGAGGGGGGACCATGCCGCGGAAATCCCGGCAGCGACGTACCCACCGCATCCTGATCACCGGCGCCGCGCTGGCCACCGTCGGCGCGCTGACCGCCGCCCTGCCCGCCGACGCCTCCGGCCAGGCACAGGCCCGGAGCGGGCGCACGGTCGACGTGCAGCTGCTCTCCTTCAACGACCTGCACGGCAACCTGGAGCCCCCGGCCGGCTCCAGCGGCCGTGTGACGGAGGTTCAGCCCGACGGCACCACCAGGACCATCGAAGGCGTCGGCGGCGTCGAGTACCTGGCGGCCTCGCTGCGCACCGCGCGCGAGGGCCACCGGTACAGCGTGACCGCCGCGGCCGGCGACCTGATCGGCGCCAGCCCGCTGCTCTCCGGTCTGTTCCACGACGAGCCGACCGTCGAGGCGCTCAACAAGCTCGACCTGGACGTGTCCGGGGTGGGCAACCACGAGTTCGACGAGGGGCTGGCCGAGCTGAAGCGCATCCGCGACGGCGGCTGCCACCCGACCGACGGCTGCTACACCGACACGCCGTTCGAGGGCGCGGACTACCCGTACCTGGGCGCCAACGTGACCCACGAGGACACCGGCAAGCCCGCTCTGGCCCCGTACTGGGTCTGGAAGCAGGGCCCGGTCAAGATCGGCTTCATCGGCGTCACGCTGGAGAACACCCCCGGCATCGTCACCGCCGAGGGCGTCAAGGGACTGAAGTTCCACGACGAGGTCGAGACGATCAACAAGTACGCGGACGAGCTGTACGCGAAGGGCGTCAAGTCCGTCGTGGCGCTGGTCCACGAGGGCGGCGTGCCCGCCAACGGCGCGTACAACCACCTGTGCGACGCGGAGGCCGGCGGCATCTCCGGTCCGATCGTCGACATCGCCAAGAAGGTCAGCCCCAAGGTCGACGCGCTGGTCACGGGCCACACCCACAACGCGTACGTCTGCGACATCCCCGACCCGGCGGGCAAGTCCCGCATGGTGACCTCGGCGGCCTCCTTCGGCCGTCTGTACACGGACACCACGCTGACCTACGACGTGGCGACCAAGGACATCGTGCGCACCGCGGTGGACTCGGCCAACCACGTGGTCAGCCGGACCCAGGACCCCGCCGACGACATCACCACCCTGATCGAGCGGTGGAGGACGCTGTCGGAGCCGGTGGCCAACCGGCCCATCGGCTACATCAGCGGTGACATCACCAAGACCGGCACCGAGAGCCCGCTGGGCGACCTGATCGCGGACGCGCAGCTGCACCACGCGCGCGGCATCGATCCGGACACGGCGTTCGCGCTGATGAACCCGGGCGGCGTCCGCGCCGACCTGACCTACGCCGCGAGCGGCGACGAGGGCGACGGCGTCGTCACCTACGGCGAGGGCTTCACCGTCCAGCCGTTCAGCAACACGGTGAACCTGGTGGACCTCACCGGTGCCGACATCGTCGCCGCCCTGCAGCAGCAGGTCAGCGGCGGCAACGCGGCCTCGCCGAAGATCCTGCAGGTCTCCGAGGGGCTCACCTACACGCTGGACATGACGAAGTCCGGCGCCGACCGCCTGGTCGCCGGCTCGGTCCGGATCCAGGGGCAGCCGGTGGACCTCACGGCCACCTACCGGGTCGCGATGAACAACTTCCTCGCCGGCGGCGGGGACAACTTCCCGGCACTGGCCAAGGGCACCGACCCGGTCGTCGGCAGCGACGACCTGACGGCGTTCGCGGACTACCTGACCGCGACGTCCTCCCCGTCCTCGCCGATCGCGCCGCCGGCGGCGGACCGCATCACGATCGTCAAGTGAGCCGGACGGCCGGACGGCTTGGGGGCCTGACGGTCTGAGGCCCGACGCGAAAGGGCCGCCCCGTGCGACGCACGGGGCGGCCCTTTCGCGTGCGGCCCGGGGAGGCCGGAGCGCTCAGCCCAGCAGCAGCGCCGCGGGGGCGGCCAGGGCGAGCGGGAGGGCGACACCCGCCGTGAAGTGCACGAAGCGGGAGGGGTAGTCGTAGGCGGCGACCCGGTGCCCCACCACGGCGCACAGGCCGGCCAGCGCGCCCAGCGGCGCCCCGCCGAGCCCGGAGCCGAGCACGGCCCCGGCGCAGGCCGCCACGGCGACCGCGAGGACCATGCCGACCGGCGCCGGCCTCGTGAAGGCGGCCCGGACCAGGATCGCGGCGGCCACCGCGACGCCGCCGACGGTCACCGCCTCCGGTTCGGCCGCCAGGTGGCCGGTGGCCAGGATGGCGAGGGCGGCGGCGGCGAGGGCGGCCGTGAGGCCGTACATCCGCTCGTCGGGCTCGGCGTGGCTGCGGAGCTGGAGCACCAGGGTGAGCAGCACCCAGACGCCCAGCGTGCCGATGACCGCCGCCGCGCCGTGCTCCCGGCCGACGACCAGCACCGCCGCGTCGGCCACCAGCGCGCCGAGGAAACCGAGGGCGATGCCCTGGCGGGCGGGCCACATGCCGTTGAGGCGGAACCAGCCGGCCGCGGTCAGACCCTGCAGCACGACCAGCGGAAGCAGCAGCGCCCACGGGCCGAGGGCCGCTCCGCCGGCCACCAGCAGGGAGAGCGCCGCGGTGAGCACGGCGGGCTGGAAACCGGGGTCGATGATCGGTGAGCGGCCCTCGGCGCGGGCGCGCTGGGCGTCCGTCACGCGCGCGTTGCCGCCGACCGTGGCGGGCCCGTACCCGACGAGGTCCGGGCCGGCCTGCGCCCCGGCTCCCGCCTGTCCGTCGGTCCCGGCCCCGGCTCCGGTCTGCGGACCGGCGGGGGTGGCGGCGGCAGGGGCCGCGGCCTCGGCGTACGGCGCGGCGCCGGTGTGCGTCCCGGCACCCGTCCGGTGCCCGGCGGCATCCGGGCCCGGCATCGGCCCGGGCTGGGGGTGCGCCACCGCCTGGTGCGCGGCCCCCGGAGCCCCCGCCTGCGACGGGTAGGCATGGTGGCCGGCGCCCGGGGCTCCTGCCTGCGACGGGTAGGCCTGGTGGCCGGCGCCCGGGGCTCCTGCCTGCGACGGGTAGGCCTGGTGCGCGGCGCCCGGGGCTCCTGCCTGCGACGGGTAGGC
>NZ_LWCC02000005.1:2168269-2174015 GCF_001642695.1 Streptomyces chilikensis | reverse complement strand
CTCCGGGGCTCCCGCCTGCGACGGGTAGGCCTGGTGGCCGGCGGGGTCCTGGCCCGCCGGCGGGACCGGCGGCAGGTAGGCGGTCCGGGCGGCCTCCGGCTCGGGGGCCGGGGCCGCGCCGAGGTGCGGCTGCATCTGGGAGTCCCAGGTGTTGCCCTGCCACTGCTGGGTGGTCTCGGAGGGTGACGGCGCGTCGGGGTAGCCGGGGCCCCGGCCCTGGTGGGGTCCCTGGTGCGGGCCCGGATACGGCTCGTACTGGTTGCTCATGCTGTGGGGGTCACCCTCCTGCGAACGGCGGGAGCACCTCGACCGTGCCGCCCGGGGCCAGCCGTACGGTGTCGTGCCCGCGGGTCCCCACGGGATCGCCGTCGATCAGGAACGAGCAGCGCCGCAGTACCTGGGTGAGTTCCCCGGGGTGCCGCCTGCGCACCGCGTCCAGCGCTTCGGCGAGGGTGTCCGCGTCGAAGGACTCCTCGGCGACGCCGGCCGCGGCCTTGGCGGCGGCCCAGTAGCGCACCATGACCTGTGCCATACCGTTCCTCGGCTGAGTGAACTGATGTGTGAACACGGTCAGGCTAGCGGCCCCCGCGCGCGGAGTCGGCCAGCCAGGTCCCGAGCCGCCGGGCCAGCTCCTCGCCGGTCGCGTTCTCCGCGTGGCCCATGCCCTCCTCCCGCCAGAACTCGGCATGGCCCCCGGACGCCTCGACCAGCGACAGCGGGTGGTCGAGGGGGAAGTAGGGGTCGCTGTCGCCGTGCACCACCAGCAGCGGGGTGGGCGCGATCAGCGGGACCGACTCCACCGGCGAGGGCGGCACCGGGTCCCAGTCGCGGTGGTGGATCCGGGTGCGCAGGGCGAGCCGCCCCACCAGCCGCCCGGCCGGCCGCAGCACCACCCAGTGCAGTCGCCGCATCGCCGCGGTGCCCCGGTAGTACCAGCGGGCCGGGCCGCTCACCGTGGCGACCGCGGCCACCCCGGCGTCCGGCAGGGCCGCGTGCCGCACCACCACCGAGCCGCCCATCGAGAACCCGACCGTGGCGATCCTCCGGTGGCCGAGTTCACGCGCCCAGGCGACCGCTGCGGCCAGGTCCAGGACCTCCTTGTCGCCGACCGTCGAGTGGCCGCCGGACGCGCCGTGCCCGCGGAACGAGAAAGTGATCACGGCCGCGGAATGGGAAAAGGAACGCGCTATTCGCCGTACATGGGGGCGTTCGAGATCCCCGGTGAATCCGTGCGCGACCACAATCGCCGGATGATCGGATTCCGCTTCCGGCGGATCGTATACAGCCGTTCCCGGATCGTACGCGGCGTCGATCGTCACCCCGTCGGACGTGCGGAGGAACGTCCTGCGGGGGCGCCTGCGCCTCGTCCGCCCGGTCCCATCATTCGGGACGTCCGCCCATTCAGCCGTTTGACCTGCCCTGCCGGTGCTCATGTGGGTTATTCTGCTGGGCAGAGGACTCGGGCGACGCAGCCCCCGGGTCCTTTCGTGCATTAGAGCGAGCTGTATACGAGCCTGAAAGCGCAGGTGCACGGGACTTCTCCCCGCACGGAGCGGTGCGGCGGGGGCGGCCCGGGCCACGGAGCCACGCCACACGCGCCGCGAGCAGTGCCGCAAACGTCCTCGCGGGGACCGAGGAGGAACCAGACGTTATGGCCAAGCGAACCGTGCACCACCGGACCGTCCACCGTGCGGGGGAGACCCGATGAGCTCTCTGCTGCTCCTCACCAACGCCCTCCAGCCGTCGACCGAGGTGCTGCCCGCCCTCGGCCTGCTGCTCCACAACGTGCGCGTCGCCCCCGCCGAGGGGCCCGCGCTGGTGAACGTGCCCAGCGCGGACGTCATCCTGGTCGACGGCCGCCGTGACCTCCCGCAGGTCCGCAGCCTCTGCCAGCTCCTGCGCTCCACCGGGCCCGGCTGTCCGCTGGTCCTGATCGTCACCGAGGGCGGCCTGGCCGCCGTCACCGCCGACTGGGGCGTCGACGACGTCCTGCTCGACACCGCCGGCCCCGCCGAGGTGGAGGCCCGCCTGCGGCTGGCCGTCGGCCGCCAGCAGCTCACCGGCGACGACTCCCCGATGGAGATCCGCAACGGCGACCTCTCCGTCGACGAGGCCACCTACTCGGCCAAGCTCAAGGGGCGGGTCCTGGACCTCACCTTCAAGGAGTTCGAGCTCCTGAAGTACCTCGCCCAGCACCCCGGCCGCGTCTTCACCCGCGCCCAGCTCCTCCAGGAGGTCTGGGGCTACGACTACTTCGGCGGCACCCGGACGGTGGACGTCCACGTCCGGCGGCTGCGCGCCAAGCTCGGCCCCGAGCACGAGTCGCTGATCGGCACCGTCCGCAATGTGGGATACCGGTTCGTCACTCCTGAAAAGGGTGAACGCCCGGCCGACGACCCCCAGCGCGCCGCCGCCCCGGGCTCCCGCGCCGGGGCGAAGCGGGTCGAAACGGAAGAGATCGCTCCGAAGATGGCCGCCGAGGCCTGACCGCACGCGCGGCGGGCCGCCCGCGGCCCGCTCCCGGCCCGCCCGCCGGGCGGGGTCCGGGGCGATGGCAAAGCGTGAATGTCCTGCCCAGAGGTGTTTCCATACGCGTAGACTCCGCGCGTGGCCAAGGTGACTCGGGACGATGTGGCACGGCTGGCGGGGACCTCGACCGCCGTCGTCAGCTACGTCATCAACAACGGACCCCGGCCGGTCGCCCCGGCCACCCGCGAACGCGTGCTGGCCGCCATCGAGCAGCTCGGCTACCGGCCCGACAGGGTGGCGCAGGCGATGGCCTCGCGCCGGACCGACCTGATAGGCCTGATCGTGCCGGACGCCCGGCAGCCCTTCTTCGGCGAGATGGCGCACGCGGTCGAGCAGGCCGCCTCCGAGCGCGGGAAGATGGTCCTGGTCGGCAACACCGACTACGTGTCCGAGCGCGAGGTGCACTACCTGCGGGCCTTCCTCGGCATGCGGGTCTCCGGCCTGATCCTGGTCAGCCACGCGCTCAACGACCAGGCCGCCGCCGAGATCGACGCCTGGGACGCCCGGGTGGTGCTGCTGCACGAGCGGCCCGAGGCCATCGACGACGTCGCCGTGGTCACCGACGACGTGGGCGGCGCCCGGGCGGCCGTGGCGCACCTGCTGGAGCACGGGCACCCGTACGTGGCCTGCATCGGCGGCACCGCCGAGACGCCGGCGGTCGGCGACCCGGTCTCCGACCACGTCGAGGGCTGGCGCCGGGCCATGGAGGACGCCGGCCTGTCCACCGAGGGCCGCTGCTTCGAGGCCCCCTACAACCGCTACGACGCCTACCAGGTGGCGCTCGGCATCCTCTCCGGCCCCGACCGCCCGCCGGCCGTCTTCTGTTCCACCGACGACCAGGCCGTGGGCGTGCTGCGCGCCGCCCGCGAGCTGCGGATCGACGTGCCGGGGGAGCTGGCGGTGGCCGGCTTCGACGACATCAAGGAGGCGGCGCTCACCGACCCGCCGCTCACCACGGTCGCCACCGACCGCTCGGTGATGGCCCGCGCCGCGGTGGACCTGGTGCTCGACGACACCGTGCGGCTGCCCGGCAACGGCCAGGACCGGCTGCGGGTCGTGCCGTCCCACCTGGTGGTCCGGCGGTCCTGCGGCTGCGGAGGCTGACGGCCGCCCGCTCCGGGGCGCGGGGATCCGCGTGCCGGGTGCGCGGACGGCTTGTCACAGGTGATCCACAACCTCGCCCGTCCGGGGCCGCCGGGGTTACCGTCGACCGACGAGTGCTCCGCCGACCCGCCCAGGTAGGGAGACCCGCAGTTGCGAGCCGTTCGAACACTTCTTGTCGTGGTGCTGGTCATCGGCGGGCTGCTGGTGGCCGCCGACCGGGTAGCCGTCAACATCGCCGAGGACCGGACGGCGGACGGACTGAGGTCCTCCCAGGGGCTGGACGCCACGCCGGACGTCACGATCCACGGCTTCCCGTTCCTCACCCAGCTCGCCGGCGGTGAGCTGGAGGACGTCGGCCTGGGCATCCCCGAGTTCCCGGTGAGCGGGGCCGACGGCCGCGACATGGCGGTCGAGGACCTGGACGTCCGGCTCGGCGGCGTGCGCCTGGACGCGGGCATGACCCCGTCCCGGGCGGCGGAGGTCGACGGCACCGGGCTGATCCGCTACGACCAGCTGCTGAAGGCCGCGCGCTCCGAGCCGCAGGACGTCGCACCCGGGGTCTCCGCCGCCGTGGTGGGGCTGTCCCACGGCGGCGACGGGCGGATCAAGCTCACGGTGCGGCCGTCCCTGCTGGGGCAGGAGCTGCCGACGGTGGACGTGCTCAGCCGGGTCGACGTCGAGGACGGCGAGCTGCGGGTGCGGGCGGACGCGCTGCCCGACCTCGGCGCCGATGTCGCGGACCGCACGGTGCGGTCGGTGACCGACTTCGACCAGGCCCTCGCCGACCTGCCGGACGGGCTGGAGCTGTCCGAGGTCGACCCGACGGCCGACGGCGTCCGCATCACGGTGACCGGCAAGGACGTGAACCTCTCCGGCTGGTAGCCGCGGGCGGGGGACCGCAGGGGGAGACGCGGCGGGCGCCGGACGGCGTCGGGTCGCGCCCGTGCGCCCGTGCGCCCGTGCGCCCGTGCGGTGTCCGTGCGGCGCCCGTGCGCCCGGGCGGTCGTCCGTAGCGCGAGACGCGGTGTCCGCCGCGGCGGACGGGAGGGCCGGCGACGGGGCCGCACCGGCGCCGGGACCGGCCCGCACTCCCTCGTCCGTCCGCATCACGGACCGATGCGTCTCACCATGCGACACGCCGGTGACACGCCCCGTGCCTCGTCCTTAGGATCTGTGGCATGAAGCGACAGGCGGATCTCACCAAGCGGCGGGCAGTGGACCTGTGCCGTGTGGCCGCCATGCTCTGTCGCGCTTCCTGACGGGGCCCCCGCCCCGTTCCCCGCGGCCCGCCCGGCGGGCCTGCCCCGCGTGCGCCCCGTCGCCGGTGAAGCGCGCCCACGCGCTCCGCGACGCACGCGCGCACATCTGGATTTGCCGGCTTTTCAGCCTGACGGCCTAACCCCCGCAACTGCCCCGGAGGAGATGGAACATGAGCCGCAGCGACGTCCTGGTCGACGCCGACTGGGTCCAGGAGCACCTGGACGACCCGAACGTGGTGATCGTCGAGGTGGACGAGGACACCACCGCGTACGACAAGAACCACATCCGCAACGCCATCAAGATCGACTGGACCAAGGACCTCCAGGACCCGGTCCGCCGCGACTTCGTGGACCAGGAGGGCTTCGAGAAGCTGCTCTCCGCCAAGGGCATCGCCAACGACTCCCTGGTGGTGCTCTACGGCGGCAACAACAACTGGTTCGCCTCCTACGCGTACTGGTACTTCAAGCTCTACGGCCACGAGAACGTGAAGCTGCTCGACGGCGGCCGCAAGAAGTGGGAGCTGGACGCCCGCGAGCTGGTCGAGGAGGTCCCGGACCGCGTCGAGACCCAGTACAAGGCCAAGCCGCAGAACACCGCGATCCGCGCCTTCCGCGACGACGTCCTGGCCGCGATCGGCAAGCAGAACCTGGTCGACGTCCGCTCGCCCGACGAGTTCTCCGGCAAGCTGCTCGCCCCGGCCCACCTGCCGCAGGAGCAGTCCCAGCGCGCCGGCCACGTGCCGACCGCCGCGAACATCCCGTGGTCGAAGAACGCCAACGACGACGGCACCTTCAAGTCCGACGAGGAACTGAAGGAGCTCTACACCGAGGCCGACGTCGACCTCGCCAAGGAC
>NZ_LWCC02000005.1:2155706-2168169 GCF_001642695.1 Streptomyces chilikensis | reverse complement strand
CGGCCTGGTCGGCGGAGCCTGCGGCGGGTTCCTGGTCCAGGCCGACCGCGAGCCCACGGCGCTGCCGTCGCTGACCCAGCCCGAGCTGAAGCAGGCCGGGGGCGAGGGCCCCGACCCGCTCCCGGCAGCCCAGGACCGCAAGGTGAGGACCGACGGCGACCTGCGCGACCTCCTGGTCAAGGCGCCGAAGGGAGCCAAGGACGTCACGTCCCGGGTCACCGGTGACGGCTGGATGGAGATGCCCGAATTCGCGGACACCTTCGAGGAGCCCGCCGACGCCTTCTCCGACCGGGTCATCGGCTCCCAGATCCGGCGGATCGCGGTGGCCTACTGGGAGCGGGGACACCAGTTCACCGAGGTGCGGCTGGCCCAGTTCCGCCATGAGGAGAACCTCGAGGCGGCGGTCCTCACGGACCGGCAGAACAACTTCACCGCAGCGGAACCGGTCGACAGCTGGCCCCTCCCCGGTACCGGGGACGGCATGGTCCACGTCCTCAGCCGGCCGGAGCGCAAGGCCGGTTACCTGCCGGTGTACGAGGCCAGGGCCTTCGCCCACCGCGGTGACATCTCGCTGCAGATCTGGATCACGGACACCAGGCCGGTCCCCAAGAAGACGATCATGGACCTGGCCGAGCGGCAGATGGAGCGGCTGTGAACGAGACCCCCACCCCGGCCGAGGAACCGCAGCGCGCCGCTGACGCCGTTGCCGGCGCCGTCGTTCCCGCGGCCCCCGCCGGCAGGCCCGGCCGCGGCCGCCGGACCGCCCGGATCGCCGGTGCGGTGGTCCTGGCCGCCGCCGTACTCGGCGGCACCGGCTTCACCGCGGTGACCGTCCGGGACGCCGACCGCGACCCGGGCAAGCCCGTGTGGGAGCACCCGGAGACCTCCGCGGCGGACGAGGGGGAGCGGCAGGCCCGCGACGAGGGACTGCGGGCCATGCTGCTCACCTATGAGGAGACCGGCCTCGAGCGGGGTCCCGACCTCGGTGAGTACGGCTCCGACGCGGAGTTCGACGGCAAGGAGGCCGCAGACCTCGCCAAGGAGTCGATCAAGGAACTGCCCCGCACCCAGCGCCGTCAGCTGGAGCGCGAGATCGACAGGCAGCGCATCAAGGGCCAGGCCATGCGCAGCTACGCGAACGTCACCGGCACGGGTGACGACTACCTCGTCGAGGTGGTCCTCACCCAACAGGAGGACGCGGAGGCGGTGGCGAAGGGCGTCAAGGCGCAGCGGAAGGCGTTCGACGCCCTCGAACGGATCGGCTTCCTGCGCAGCGGGCCCAAGGTCGAGGGCTACGAGAAGAACGCCTGGTGCTACCTGCCCGAGCTGGACAAGGACGACGAGATCGACGGCATGTACTGCGTGGCGTCCCAGGGCGAGGTGTCGGTCATGCTGACGGCGGACGCCGCCGAGCCGATCGACAAGAAGGACATCGCGGGTCTGCTCGTCAAGCAGCTCGACCGCATCGAGACTCCCGGGGAGGCGGTATGAGCGAGCAGACCGTCGGTCGGTCCGCACAGCCCGAGCCGGTGCCGGCCAGGCAGCACGTTCCGGACGTGCCGCAGCAGGCCGGAGCCCCGGCGGTCGAGGCGACGGCCGGGGCGGCCGCCCCTGTTGTCGAGCGGGCAGCCCCGCCCGCGGCCGTCGAGGCCCCGGTGAAGTCCGAGGACCGCCGGGCGCTGCGTGCCGTGCTGCGGTGGACCGCCGCCGTGGTGGTGTTCGCCGCCGTCGGCACCGGGACCGCGTACGGGATCGCCTCCATGGAGCGGACCGACGTGCCGGGCCTGGCCACCGCGACGGACGGCCGCTGGGGGTACCCCACGCTGGTCAGGCCCCCGCTGCCCGAGGGCAGTCCGGGCCCCCTCGCCGAGGACAACACGGCCGGCGCGCACCACGCCGACCTGCGGAAGCTCCTGCTGCCCGCGCCCGAGGGCGCCGAGGCCGACGAGGAACTGGCCGGTGACCGGAACGGCTGGCTGAGGACGAAGACCTTCCTGGCCGAGTTCGGCGAGGACGACCGCGAGGAGGTCGGGCAGCTCCTCGTCGACAACGGCCTGCGGCACATCGCCGCCCGCGGCTGGACCATGCCGGACGGCACCCGGACGAAGATCTTCCTGCTCCACTTCGGCACCGCGGAGCAGGTGGACGCCGGTCTGCGGCCCGCGATGGCCCCCTACGGGGCGCCGGGCTTCCTCCTGAAGGGCACCGAGAAGTGGGTGGCCGACAAGGAGTTCCCGTCCAAGGCCCACACCAAGGGCATCACGTCCATCGAGTACGTCGAGGAGAAGCCCTACGGCGACGAGCAGAGCCGCCAGGCGTACGTGATGGCCGGTGACGTCCTGGCCGTGATCACGCAGACGCGGAAGGGAACGGCCCCGTCCGTCCCCTTCCAGCAGACGGTGGCGCTGCAGAGCCAGCTGCTGGGCTGACGCCCACCTCGCAGGAGGAGCCGGACCCCGGCGGCGTAAGCTGGGGTCCGGCTCTTGTGCACACCGCCATACCGCGCTCATTTGAGGAGCATCCGTGGAGATCTTCTTTTCGGCCCTGCTGGTCCTTGTCTGCATCGGCGTCCTCGCCTTCGCGGGCCTGACCGTGAAGAAGCTGTACCAGGGCCAGCGCTGACGTCCGCGCCCCCGACCAGACCGTTTACGCCCCTCGCGACGAAGAGCAACTCATGATCGAGATCCCGTCCGACCTCCACCCGGACCTCGTCCCGCTCGCCTTCCTGCTCGGCAACTGGGCCGGCGCGGGCGTGCACGACTTCCCCGGCTCCGAGAAGTGCAACTTCGGCCAGGAGGTCAGCTTCAGCCACGACGGCCGGGACTTCCTGGAGTACCACTCCCACACCTGGGTGCTGGACAACGACGGCAACAAGGTCCGGCCCCTGGAGACCGAGTCCGGTTTCTGGCGGATCGACAAGGACCGCAACGTCGAGATCGTGATGACCCGCGACGACGGCGTGGTCGAGGTCTGGTACGGACGGATGGCCGACAAGAAGCCGCAGATCGACGTCGTGACCGACGCCGTCGCGCGGACCGGCGCCTCCGGCCCGTACAGCGGCGGCAAGCGGCTCTACGGCTACGTGAAGAGCGACCTGATGTGGGTGGGCGAGAAGCAGACCCCCGAGGTCGAGCTGCGCCCCTACATGTCGGCCCACCTGAAGAAGGTCGTCACGCCGGAGGAGGTCGAGCGCTGGGCCAAGGCCCTGCCCGACGATATGCCGGACGACGGAATCGCCTTCTTCAAGTAGGCCCGGCCGACCTAGACTTTCGGTGTGGTGAGCACCGACTGGAAGACTGACCTGCGGCAGCGCGGCTACCGGCTGACTCCGCAGCGGCAACTCGTGCTCGAAGCGGTCGAGACACTGGAGCACGCGACCCCCGACGACATCCTCGGTGAAGTGAGGAGGACCGCGTCGGGGGTCAACATCTCCACCGTCTACCGCACGCTGGAGCTCCTGGAGGAGCTCGGCCTGGTCAGCCACGCCCACCTGGGGCACGGCGCGCCGACCTATCACCTCGCCGACCGGCACCACCACCTGCACCTGGTCTGCCGGGACTGCGACGAGGTCATCGAGGCGGACGTGGCGGTGGCGGCCGAGTTCACCGCCAAGCTCCGGGCGGACTTCGGGTTCGAGACCGACATGAAGCACTTCGCGATCTTCGGGCGGTGCGAGCGGTGCGGGAAGGAGCCCGCCTCCTCCGCGGGCCCCGCTCCCGCTCCCGGCGATCCCGGTGACCGAGACACGTAGGGTGATCCGTATGAAGAGTCCCTTGCTGTTGCTGCCCGGCGCCGTCCCCGCCGAGGGCGTGGACGAAGGCGTGGCCGCGCACTACGGCGACCTGTTCCGCGAACAGCGGGCCCTGGCCGACGGCAGCGGCTTCGTGGACCTCTCGCACCGCGGCGTGGTCACCGTCACCGGCGAGGACCGGCTGGCCTGGCTGCACCTGCTGCTCACCCAGCACGTGGAGAAGCTGCCCCCGCACCAGGCGACGGAGGCGCTGATCCTCTCCCCGCACGGGCACATCGAGCACGCGCTGTACCTGGTCGACGACGGGGCGACCACCTGGGCGCACGTCGAGCCGAGCACCCAGGAGGCGCTGATCGCCTACCTGGAGTCGATGAAGTTCTTCTACCGGGTCGAGGTCGCCGACCGCACCGGCGACTTCGCGGTGGTGCACCTGCCGGCGGGGTCGATCGCGGCCACCCCGGAGGACGTCGTCGCCCGGGAGACACCGCACGGGCGGGAGCTGTTCCTGCCCCGCGAGCGGCTGGAGGAGTTCGCCGGGGCCCACGGCCCGGCGGCGGGCATCCTGGCGCTGGAGGCGCTGCGGGTCGAGGGCCACCGGCCGCGCCTGGGCTTCGAGACCGACCACCGGACCATCCCGCACGAGCTGGGCTGGCTGGAGACCGCGGTGCACCTGCAGAAGGGGTGCTACCGGGGCCAGGAGACGGTGGCCCGCGTCCACAACCTGGGCAAGCCGCCGCGGCGGCTGGTCTTCCTGCACCTCGACGGCAGCGAGGTGCACCTGCCGCCGCCGGGGACGGAGATCCGCGACGCGGACGACGGGCCGGAGGGGCGCAAGCTGGGGTTCGTGACGACCTCGGTGCGCCACCACGAGCTGGGACCGGTGGCGCTGGCCCTGGTGAAGCGCAACGTCCCCGTGGACGCCAGGCTGACGGCCGGGGGGACGGCCGCCGCGCAGGAGACCGTGGTCGAGCCGTAGGACGCCCGGACCCCGGCGGGCCGGCCGCCCGCCGGGGCTCCCCGGCCCCGGCCCCGTCTCAGATCTCCAGCAGGACCGTGAAGGGGCCGTCGTTGGCGAGGGAGACCCTCATCTCGGCCCCGAAGCGGCCGGTCTCCACCGTCGCCCCGAGGGCGCGCAGCCGCGCGACCACCTCGTCCACCAGCGGTTCGGCCACCGGGCCGGGCGCCGCCGCGTTCCAGGTGGGCCGACGTCCCTTGCGGGCGTCCCCGTAAAGGGTGAACTGGCTGATCACCAGGAGCGGCGCGTCCACGTCGCTGCAGGACCTCTCCTCCCGCAGGATCCGCAGCGACCAGAGTTTGCGGGCGAGCTGCGCCGCCTTCTCCTCGGTGTCGTCGTGGGTGACCCCGACGAGGACGCACAGCCCCTCACCAGTGATCTTCCCGACCGTCTCGCCCTCGACGACGACGCTCGCCCCGTCCACCCGCTGTACCACCGCTCGCATGCGCCCCATCATGCCGTGCCGCCGAACGGTGGTTCCGTGCGCCCCCGTGAGGTTCAAGCACCCCCCATCAGGGGACGATCATGGACACTCGCGCACATTGCGGCCGGTCGGGGTGGCACGATGCAGGTCCACACGCCGGTCGGGGGCGACCAAGGAGATGCTGGAGCAGATGAGGACACCGGGAACGCACATCGGCGGGCGGGCGACCGAGCGGGACGGGCAGGCGGTGGCCGGCCGCGCCTTCGCGCAGCGGACGCCCTCGCACGACATGGCGGCCACGGCTCCGGACGCGGCGGCTGCGGGGACCGCGGCGGGGTCCTCGGCGGCCGGGGCCCCGGTGGCCGGGCTGCCGATGGCCGAGGTCCGCGCGCTGCGCCGCCGGGCCCAGCGGGAGGAGGCCGACCTCAGCTACCTCCGGCGGCTGCTGCAGGGCCGGATCGACATCCTGCGGGCCGAGCTGGGGCACCGGGGGCCGGCCGGACAGCCTCCGGTGAGGCAGCCGGGCCCGGTCGTGGAGCGGCTGCCGGAGATCCTCCGGGACGCTCCGGCGCACCGGCCGTCGTCGGCCCGGCACGTCACCCTCTCCGCGCCGCGCGGCGAGGAGTACCGGAGGCTGGCCGCCGGGATGCTGGACGAGGTGGGGCTCTCCGACCTGGCCGCGCGGACGGACGTGGAGCTGCGGATGGCGCTGGCCCGGCTGGTGCGGCACGAGCGTGAGGTGTCGCTGCGGCGCCAGGAGCTCCAGCGCACCGCCGACGCGTGCGGGGCGGAGCTGGCGCGCAGGTACCGTGAGGGAGAAGCACAGGTGGACGACCTGCTCCACTGAGTCCTCCCGAAAGGCCCCGCACCGTGTCCGAGCCGACGTCCGAGCAGACCCGCGCCCTCGCCGCAGACCGCCCCGCCGGGGCGGCCGCCCCCGACCCGTCCGGCGCGTCGGGCGCCGCCGGTCCGGCTCCGCTGGCCGACGTGGTGCGCTCCGGGTTCGTCGAGGGGCGGCACCGGGGGCACCTGGTGCTGCTGGCTCCGGACGGCTCGGTGGAGTTCTCGCTGGGCGACCCCGGAACGGCCGTCTTCCCCCGGTCGGCCAACAAGCCGATGCAGGCCGCGGCGATCCTGCGGGCCGGGCTGGCGCTGAAGGGGGAGCGGCTGGCGCTGGCGGCGGCCAGTCACTCCGGCGAAACGTTTCACCGCGAGCTGGTGCGCGAGATGCTCGGCGAGTTCGGGCTCACCGAGGACCGGCTGCGGTGCCCGGCCGACCTGCCGCTGGACCCGGTCGAGGCCGAGGCCTACCTGGCCGCCGGCGGCGTCCGGGAACGGGTCACCATGAACTGCTCCGGCAAGCACACCGCGATGCTGGCCGTCTCCGCGCTCAACGGCTGGTCGCCGGACGACTACCTGGACCCGGAGCACCCGCTGCAGCGGCTGGTCCGCACGGTGATCGAGGAGGCGGCGGGGGAGCCGGTGACGGCGGTGGGGACCGACGGCTGCGGCGCGCCGCTGATGGCGGTCACCCTCACCGGTCTGGCCCGGGCGTTCCGCTCCTTCGTGCTGGCGGAGCCGGGGAGCCCCGAGCGCCGGGTGGCGGACGCGATGCGGGCGCACCCCGAGTACGTGGCCGGAACCCGCCGTCCGGACACCTGGCTGATGCGCGAGGTCCCGGGGGTCCTGTCGAAGATGGGCGCCGAGGCGGTCCAGGCGGTGGCGCTGCCGGACGGGCGGGCGCTGGCGTTCAAGGTGGAGGACGGCGCGACGCGCGTCCTCGGCCCGGTGCTGGAGCGGGTGCTGCGCAGGGCGGGACTCGACGCCCCCGTGCTGGAGCGCATCGGCCACGCTCCGCTGCTGGGGGGCGGCCGGGAGGTCGGCGCCATCCGCGCGGCCTTCTGAGGCCCGCGGAGGGCGGGCGGTCCGCGAGGAGGCGAGGGCCCGGGCGCCGGGGCCCGGTGCGCGGTCGCGGAGACGCAGGGGCCCCGCCCGGAGCGGGCGGGCGCCCTGCCGTGAACTCTCCTGGGTGGGTCTCCTTCCCGCGCGGCGGTGAGATGGACGGGTGGTGCGGTGGTGCGTCCGTAGCGTGCTCTTCAGTTGTGGTGGGTGCGCTCCCGGCTCCCCTCCGGAGAGGAGCGCTGCCGTGCTGTCCGGCCGCCGACGCCAACCCTTCGGCCGTTTCGCCAGGTTGGAAGAGTTGGCGACCAACTCATCTGTAGTTGTATCCATCTTGTCCGTCCGCTTAACCACCTCTCCGGGAACTCCCCGTATTTGGCGCGAAGTTGTAGGCTTGACGCGTCAGACGGCCGGCGAGGTGACCGTCACGGCGAGCACCACCGCCCCGGCGGAGCTGCACGCCGGGCTGTTGGCCTTGTGGCCGACGGTGAGGAGCAGCAGGCCGACGAGTCCGGCCGTGCCGTACCTCATCTCGACGTACCGCTCGACTGCTGCGACGGTGAGGGCGGCGGCGAGTGCGGCAAGGGCGGGCACGGAATGCCTCCAGGGGTCTCGGGTCTCATGGTGTCCGGTCCGTGGTTCTCTCCCGGTGGTGGACGTGCGGCCAACTCGGTCCAACTTTGCCAAGTGTCCAAGTTGGTTCAAGTTATGTCCAGTTGGCGGTTAGCGAAACCAACCTCCGTGATATGAACGGAAGTTGTACCGTCTGGTCGTGAATCAGGAGAGCGTGGCAGTGACTGGCAGCAGGAGACTCTCGTCCCACGAGATCGCCGAGGTGCTCCGCGACCGGATCCAGGCGGGAGAGCTCAAGGCGGGCGACCGCCTGCCCACCCAGGCCGAGCTAGCCGAGGAGTTCGGCGTGGAGCGCGGCGCGGTGCGCCAGGCGCTGCGCACCCTCCAGGAGCTCGGTCTCCTGACCAACGTGAGCAAGGGCAGCCCGCCGCGGATCGCGGAGCGGCGTCCGCCCTCCGGCGAGCCGCGCCCGGCGATGGTGGGGCTGGCGCCCCGGCTGGTGCAGGCGTTCCAGGAGCCGGCGGTGCGGATCGACGCGGTCTGCCTGACCGCGGAGACGCTGATGCTGGCGCTCGCCGAGCCGCTCCGGCTGGTCCACGAGGGGCGGGTCAGGCCGCAGTCCATCGACGTGCGGATCCTGGTGCCCTCCCGGAACATCAACCTGGCCTTCCCGGTCCCGGTCGAGGGGCGCCGCAGGCGCGCCGACGGCGACCTGGAGCCGCCCGACCCGGTCCACGAGTGGTGGCTGGCGCAGCGCAACGCCCAGGGCCACGTCCTGCGCCACAACCTGCGGATGCTGCGCCACTCGCACGGGGTCGACGTCCGGGTGACCTTCCGGGCGCTGCCGTTCACCCCGCCGGTCAAGCTCTACCTGCTCAACGGCTCCGAGGCGCTGATGGCCTACTACATGATCACGCGGCGCGAGGAGACGGTCGGCGAGAGCGAGGCCGTGGAGGTCTTCGACGGGATGAGCGCGGAGTCCCTGCTCTTCTCCTTCGAGCGCGCCGGAGCCTCGCGGGACGCGGCGTTCGTGGAACAGTCGCAGAAGTGGTTCGACGCCCTCTGGGAAACCATCACCAGCGACCTGACACTGTCGTGATGGCCCCTCATGTGATGACCGCCGAGGCGGACCGCCTCGTGTCCCGCGCCCGTGTCGTGCTCCTGGCCCTCGAAGGCCCCCTCTGCCGCCTCTTCCCGCCGGGCGGTGAGGAGCGGCGCGCACTCGCCGACGACCTGCTCGGCCTGGCCGCCCGGCTCGGCGGCCAGGACGCCGTCGGGCGGCTCCCGGACGCCGGAAGGGCCGGGCGCGATCCCCACGCGGTGCTCGCCGCGGTGGCCGAGGGCCCGGACACGGCCCTCGCGGCCGCCTTACGCGAGCGGCTGACCGCGGCCGAGCTCCGGGCCGTGCCGAAGGCCGCGCCCACCCCCTGGGCCGACCCGCTGGTGCGCACCTGGGCGGCGCTGGGGGTGCGCACGGCCGTGGTGACCCGGCACGCCGCCGAGGCGGCGAGCCGCTACGTGGCGGGGCGCGGGCTCGCCGGCGCGCTGCCGAGGGTGTGCGGCCGGGGGACCGGGCACCCCGACGAGTTCGGCCACACGCTGGCCGGGGCGCTCGCCTCCCTCGGCGCGACGCGGGAGGAGGCCCTGTTCGTGGGGGAGACCCCCGGCCACCTCGCGGCGGCCCGCGCGGCCGGCATCCCCTTCCTCGGGCACGCGCGGAGCGAGGCCGGGGAGCGTCAGCTGCTGGAGGCGGGCGCCCAACACCTCGTCGGATCGCTGAAGTTCGTGCTCGACGCGCTCACCGCCACTTCCGGGCGGACCTCCGTCGCGCCCTGCTAGCAGGGCGCTTGCAAAAGTTAGCACCGGGTGGCACGGTGTGGTCATGGCATCGCTCAACGTCGGTGGTCTCGGGGAGTACCTGCGCGAGCAGCGGCGCAGCGCGCAGCTGTCGCTGCGTCAGCTCGCCGACGCCGCCGGGGTGTCGAACCCCTACCTGAGCCAGATCGAGCGCGGTCTGCGCAAGCCCAGCGCCGAGGTCCTCCAGCAGGTCGCCAGGGCGCTGCGGATCTCCGCCGAGACTCTTTACGTCCGGGCGGGCATTCTCGACGCCGAACGGGGCAGCGGCTCTGCGGACGACGGGACGGGCGGCCCGGACACCCGGGCCGCCCTTCTCGCCGACCCCGCGCTCACCGAGCGGCAGAAGCAGGCCCTGGTCCAGATCTACGACGCCTTCCGCCACGAGAACGGCGCGAACGGCACCGGGGCCGGCGGACCCCGTCCGGCCGCCGACGAGTGCGAGCCGCCCACCCACGCCGACGCGCCGACGCGTGACCCGCGCAAGCGCGGTCCGCAGAAGCGCGACCCTCAGAAGCAAGCGATCCGGGAGGACCGTCCTCATGGCCATCACCGACGACCTGCGCAAGACCCTGAGTGACCCCACGCCCCTCTACTTCGCCGCCGGAACCGCCGACCTGGCCCTCCAGCAGGCCCGGAAGGTGCCCGCCCTGGTCGAGCAGATCCGGGCCGAGGCGCCGGCCCGCATCGAGGCCGTGAAGGCCGCCGACCCCAAGGCCGTCCAGGAGAAGGCCGTGGCCCGCGTCAAGGAGACCTCCACGGTCGTCCAGGCCAAGGTCACCGAGGTCGTCGCCGGTCTCGAGCCCGACCTGAGGAAGCTGGGCGAGACCGCGCAGGGCCTGGCGCTGCGCGGAGTGGGCCGTGCCCTGGAGTACGCGGTCAAGGCCCGCGAGACGTACGAGCGGGTCGCCGAGCACGGCGAGCAGGCGGTCCGCGGCTGGCGCGGCGAGGCGGCGGACGGGATGGTCGACGCCGCGGCGGCGGTCGAGCCGCGGGCCTCCCGGCCGGCGGCCGCGGTCACCCCGGTGGCGCAGCCGCCCGCCGAGTCCGCCGGGTCCGCCCCGTCGGCCCCCGCGCAGGACGGCGACGCGGCCGCGGAGACTCCCGCCGAGGGGAAGAAGGCCGCCCCGGCCAGGAAGGCCCCGGCGCGCCGCACGGCGAAGAAGTCCACGCCTCCCGCCGAGTGAGCGGGTCCGCGGCCGGGCGCCGTGGGCCGGACGGCGGCAGGGGCCGGGCGCCCGCGGGTGCCCGGCCCTCCGGCCGGGTAGGGGAGCACGGACAGGGCCGACGAGGACGAGCGCGGGCGACCGGGCGGAACCACGGGCGGGGCCACGGACGGGGAGACGAGTACCGTGGCTGACAAGGGCTGACAGGACCTCCCCAGGACCCTTCCCCGGGCCCGGGCGACCTGAGACTGGTGGTGGACGTTGTGCTGATGCAGGGCTTCAGCAACCTGCTGTATCTGCTGAACCTGGCGCTGATCGTCTTCAGCGGGTTCGCGCTGGTGGACGCGGCGATCCGCCGCGAGGACGGCTACCGCGCCGCGGACAAGCAGACCAAGCCGTTCTGGCTGATCATCCTGGGGCTCGCCTTCGTGGTGAACCTGATCTTCCCGATCCTGTCGTTCCTGCCGATCATCGGCCTGATCGCCACGATCGTGTACGTGGTGGACGTGCGTCCCGCGCTGCGGAACCTCCCGGGCGGCGGCCGTCGGCGCACCCGTGGCGGCTCCAGCAGCGACGGCCCCTACGGTCCGTACAACGGCGGCCGCTGAGGCCCGGGCCGTCGCATCCCGGCGGCCCCCGGCCGGCCGCCCGTGACCGAGCCGTCCCACCCGTGTGCCGGGTGGGACGGCTCGGTCGTGAAGGCGCGCGGCGGCGTGGAGGCGCGGCGGAGTCCTACCAGATCGCCTCGACCCACTCCGGGTGGTCGATGAACGGGTTCCGGTTGCGCTGGTACGAGTCGTAGATGACCTGGTTGCGGCGCTCCTCGAAGGCGTCCGGCGGGTCCTCGTCGTTCCACGCCTTGAGTACGGCGAGCTTGCCCATGTACGGGTTGCTCCCGTTGTTCACGCTGCTGTTGACCTCCAGGTCGGCCCAGCCGTCGTTCCCCTCGTAGCGGACCGCCATGTAGAAGATCATGCGGGCCACGTCGCCCTTGACGGCGTCGCGCGGCTCGAAGGAGTCGGAGTCGGTGAGGCTGCCGCCGCCGCCCGCGACGGTGCTGCCGCCGTTGTCGAAGTCCTTGTTGCCCCGGATGCTGTTCACCTGCACGTCCTCGGGACGCAGGTGGTGCAGGTCCGTGCCGGGGCCGGTGGCCGTGCCGAAGTCGCCGTGGGACTTGGCCCAGACGTGCTCCCGGTTCCAGTCGCCGAGGTCACCGCCGTTGAGCGACTTGCTGCGGGAGGCGCCCGAGTACAGCAGGATGACGTTGGAGCTGTTCGACGGGTCCTGGTCGGTGACCATCAGCGCGTTCCACACGGCCGAGTAGGAGATCTTGGTCTGGCTGCTGGTGATCGTGTGCAGGGAGGACTTGAGGCTCGTCCCCGTCTTCCCGATCGCGTTCCTGTAGTACGTCGAGTCGTAGTCCGTCGTGGTGGCCGTGGCCGGCGTCGCCGCCAGGGAGGGGCCGGCGAGGAGGGCGACGACGGCGAGGGCCAGCGCTCTGCGGTGGCGGCTGCGTATCGCGAGCATGCGGAGTGTCCGATCTACGCGTGTTGAGGGGACTGGCAGCAGCTTGGCATGAACACGCGATCGAGGAGGTGTCCGTCAGGTGCCGATTGGGTGACGGATTGCGTACGCCCCGTACGGGGCGGGGGCCGGGGGTGGCCGCCGACGAGGCCCCGGGGCGGGCCGGGGGGTGGCCCGGGGAGGGTGCGGGGGCGGCGCCGGCGGGCACGGCCGTGCGGCGCGGTGGCCGCTGTCACCGCTGGTCCTGGGGTCCTGCC
>NZ_LWCC02000005.1:2143240-2155606 GCF_001642695.1 Streptomyces chilikensis | reverse complement strand
GCCCTCGGCCGGCCGGGCTGCGGGGCCACGGGCGGGCGGGGCATAGGGCGGGCGGGGCATAGGGCGGGCGGGCACAGGGCGGACGGTCTCCCCGCGGGGCCGCCGGCCGCCCGAGGCGCCGGGTCCGGGGTTGTGCGCGACCGCCGGCCGCCGTGCGCGAGCGGCTCCCGGCCACGCTGCCCTGTCCGGCCCCGGGAGCAGCCGCGGACGGCGCGGAACCCCGGGAGGCGCTACCGGACGCGCGGCGCCAGCGCGCTCCAGTCCACGGTGACCTCGCCCTGACGCCACCGGGACGGCCCGTCCGTCACCGGCCAGTCCGCCGTCAGGTCGCGCACCGTGCGGATCCACCGCTGGCGCGCGCCGTAGGAGGCGTAGGGCGCGGCCGCGGCCCAGGCACGGTCGAAGTCGCGCAGGAAGGAGTGCACCGGCTCGCCCGGCACGTTCCGGTGGATGAGCGCCTTGGGGAGCCGTTCGGCGAGGTCGGACGGACGGTCCAGGGAGCCGAGCCGGGCGGCGAAGGTGACCGTGCGCGGGCCCTCGGGGCCCAGGGCGACCCAGACGTGGCGCCGCCCGATCTCGTCGCAGGTGCCCTCCACCAGCAGTCCGCCCCGTGAACCGCGCCCGTCGGCCGGGGCGAGGCGGGCGCACAGCCCCGCCCACACCCGGGCGACCTGCTCCTCGTCGTACTGGCGCAGCACGTTGGCGGCCCTGATCAGGTGCGGTCCGACCGGCAGGGGGACCTCGAAGCCGCCGTGCCGGAACTCCAGCCCCTCCCGCTCGTACGGGCGGGCCGCGGCGACCCGGGCCGGGTCGATCTCGATGCCGACCACCCGGGTCCGCGGCGCGGCGGTCCGCAGCCGGCCGAGCAGTTCGACGGCGGTCCAGGGGGCCGCCCCGTAGCCCAGGTCGACGGCGACCGGGTCCGCCGCGCGGCGCAGTTCGGCGCCGTGCGCGGCGGCGATCCAGCGGTCCATGCGGCGGAGCCGGTTGGGGTTGGTCGTCCCGCGCGTCACCGTTCCCACGGGGCGGGTCGCTGCGCGGGTCGTCATGCCTACGAGGGTACGGAAGGCCCCGCCCGGGGCCGTCGCCCGCCGTTCACGCGAGGGCAACGCCGCCGCCACGCGGCGTAACGTTTTGGCAAAGGCGAAATTGCGCGCGCCCCACCGGTGTTTCCGCCTGCGGAGAGGGTGGGCACCCGGCCCGCCCGACACCCTCCGTCCGACACCCGCCCACCCGATGCCCATGGAGGACCGCCACGTGAGCCAGTACGTCACCAGGCTCGGGCGTCTCTCCGCGGCGTCGCCCGCGAGGCTGCGGCTGCCGGGCGGGCCGCGCCGTCCGCGCCGGGTCGCCATGCTCTCCGTCCACACGTCGCCGCTGCACCAGCCCGGCACGGGCGACGCGGGCGGGATGAACGTGTACATCGTGGAGCTGGCCCGCCGGCTCGCCGCGCAGGGCGTCGAGGTGGAGATCTTCACCCGCGCCACCTCCGCCTCCCTCCCGCCGGCCGTGGAGCTGGCCCCGGGCGTGCTGGTGCGCCACGTGGACGCCGGGCCGTACGAGGGCCTGGCCAAGGAGGACCTGCCGGCCCAGCTCTGCGCCTTCACCCACGGCGTGATGCAGGCCTGGGCGGGACACCGGCCCGGCCACTACGACCTGGTCCACTCCCACTACTGGCTCTCCGGGCACGTCGGCTGGCTGGCGGCCCAGCGCTGGGGCGTGCCGCTGGTGCACGCCATGCACACCATGGCCAAGGTCAAGAACGCCTCCCTCGCCGCGGGCGACACGCCCGAGCCGCCCGCGCGGGTCATCGGTGAGACGCAGATCGTGGACGCCGCCGACCGGCTGATCGCCAACACCGCCGACGAGGCGGCCGACCTGGTCCGCCACTACGAGGCCGACCCGGCGAAGGTCGAGGTCGTGCACCCCGGCGTCAACCTGGACCGTTTCCGCCCTGCCGACGGCAGGGCCGCCGCCCGGGCCCGCCTGGGTCTGCCGCAGGACGCCCTGGTCCCCCTCTTCGCCGGGCGGATACAGCCGCTCAAGGCCCCCGACGTGCTGCTGCGCGCGGTGGCGGTGCTGCTGGAGCGGCGTCCCGAGCTGCGGCCCCGGCTGGTGGTGCCGGTGGTGGGCGGTCCCAGCGGCAGCGGCCTGGCGAAGCCCGAGCGGCTGCAGAAGCTCTCGGCGCGCCTGGGCATCGGCGACGTGGTGCGGTTCCACCCGCCGGTGGGGCAGGACAGGCTGGCGGACTGGTTCCGGGCGGCGTCGGTGCTGGTGATGCCCTCGTACAGCGAGTCGTTCGGCCTGGTCGCCATCGAGGCGCAGGCCACCGGGACGCCGGTGCTGGCGGCCGCGGTGGGCGGGCTGCCGGTGGCGGTGCGGGACGGCGAGACCGGCTTCCTGGTCCGCGGCCACGACCCGGCCGACTACGCGGACGTGCTCGGCCGCCTCGCCGACGACCCCTCCCTGGCCGCCCGCCTCGGCGCGAACGCCGCCCGGCACGCCCAGGACTTCGGCTGGGACCGGGCCGCCACCGCGACCACCGACGTGTACGCGGCCGCCCTGCACGCCCACCGTCGTCGCGTACGCTCGGCCCATGGCTGACGCGCGCGAAGTGATCGAGGAGTTCCTGCGGGACGCCGAGCTGGAGTGGGAGTCCCCGGAGTCGGGCAACTACGTCGTCACGCTCCCCGGCACCAGAAAGCTGACCACCGCGGTCTCGCTGATCGCCGGGCGCCACTCGCTCTCCCTGAACGCCTTCGTCATCCGCCACCCGGACGAGAACGAGGCGGGCGTCCACCGCTGGCTCCTGGAACGCAACCTCAAGCTGTACGGCGTCTCCTACGCCGTCGACCCGCACGGCGACGTGTACGTCACCGCCCGCCTGCCGCTGGCCTCGATCACCGCCGACGAACTCGACCGCCTGCTCGGCCAGGTGCTGGAGGCCGCCGACGGCGCCTTCAACACCCTGCTGGAGCTGGGCTTCGCGTCCTCCATCCGCAAGGAGCACGCCTGGCGCGTCTCCCGCGGCGAGTCCACCAAGAACCTGGAGGCCTTCGCCCACCTCCTCGAACGCGAGTGACGCCCGCCCGCACCGGCGGTCGCGGTCGGGCGGGCGGGGCCGTGCAGGGCCCGCCGGGGGAGGCTCGTGGCCGTCACCGCGGCGGCGCTCCCGCGGGCGGGGCGGCCGGCGGGACGTCGACCGCCATCAGGGGCAGCAGCCTGCCCGGGACGGAGCCGGACGGGACGGAGCCGGTGACCTCGGCGCCCATCGCCCGGTAGAACGGCTCCGTGTACGGGTCGGCGTCGATGGTGAGACGGCTCATGCCGAGGCGCCGCGCGATCGCCAGGGCCTCGGCGAAGAGCCGGCGGCCGAGGCCGGAGCCGATGACGGGCGGGTCGACGAAGAGCATGTCGAGCCGGCCCCGCGGCGGGTCGCCGTCGACCAGCACGAAGCCCAGGACGCGTCCGGCGCCGTCCTCGGCGACGGTCGCCGTGCCGGGCGCCAGGTCCTCCGGGCGCAGCGTGAGCTCGTCCCGGCAGGCGGCGAGGAACGCGTCGTCGTAGCCCCAGTGGCCCTTGGACCGCAGCGCCAGCCCGCTCAGCGCGGACGCCTCGTCGGGGCGCGCGGGCCGGAGACGGACGTGGGGGCGGGCACGGGCGCCGGTGCGGGCGTCCGCGCCGGTGCGGGTCCCGGCGTCGGTACGGGTCCCGGCATCGGTACGGGCGCCGGCGTCGGTACGGGCGTCGGTGCGGGCGTGGGCTTCGGACGGAAACGGCACGTGGACCTCCTCGTTCACCGGCAGGGTCGCACGGGGCGGCGGCCGCCGTGGCCCGGACCGGCGGTTCTGCCGTGGCCGTCGGAGGCGGCCACTACTCTCGGGCCATGACACAAGAGGAACCCGGCTTCGTCTGCTCGCGCTGCGGCGAGCGCCACGCGGGCCTCCCCATGGGTTACTCCACCGAGGCGCCCGACGTCTGGGATCCGCGACACGCCGAGCGCGAGGACAGCGTGCTCTCCCCCGACCAGTGCGTGATCAGGGGCGAGCACTTCTTCGTGAAGGGCCTGATCGAGATTCCGGTGCGCGACACCGGCGAGACCTTCGAGTGGGGGGTCTGGGTCTCGCTCAGCGCCCAGAACTTCCGCCGCGCGGACGAACTGTGGGAGACGCCCGGGCGGGAGGCGGAGCCGCCGTACTTCGGCTGGCTGACCACCGAGCTGCCGCTGTACTCCCCGAGCACCCTCAACCTCCGCACCCACGTCCACACCCGTGAGGTGGGCCGCCGGCCCTACGTGGAGCTGGAGCCGACGGACCACCCGCTGGCGGTGGAGCAGCGCGAGGGGATCACCCTCGCGCGGGTCCGGGAGATCGCCGAGGCGGTACTGCACGGGGGGTGACGCCTCAGGCGGTGACGCCTCCGGTCGTCTCGGCCACCGGCTTCGGCGTTCCGCCGGACACGGTGACCTCCGGCTCGGGCGGCAGGCCCCGCATGACCAGCGCGTACCCGGCCGCCGCGACCGTGCCCAGCACGGCGCACGCGCCCCAGAGCCAGTCCGCGCCGTACGCGTCGATGACCACGCCGGAGGCGAGGGGCGCCACCAGGGCCGCCAGCGACCAGGACATCGTGTACATCCCCTGGTACCGTCCGCGGCCCTGTTCCGGGGAGAGCCGGACCACCAGGCTGGACTGCGTGGGGGCGTTGAGGATCTCGGCGATCGTCCACACGCACACGGTGAGCGCCAGCACGCCCACCGAGCCGGCGAAGGCGGTCAGCCCGAACCCGTACCCGGCCAGCAGCGCGGAGACCACCAGCAGCCGGCGGGGGTCCCGGCGCTGGATCATCCCGGTGACCGGGATCTGCACCGCGACGATCAGCACGCCGTTGACGGCGATGGCGAGGCCGTAGTCGGCCGGACTGAAGCCGTGCTGCCCCATGGCCACCGGCAGGGCCACGTACCCCTGCTGGAAGATCAGCGCGACCAGGAACGACAGCCCCACCAGCGACATGAACCGCCCGTCGCGCAGCACCGTGCCGATCCTGACCTCGGTGCCGGTCCTCGTCCCGTCACCGCCCGCCGCACCGGCCTCCGTCCCGGGCATCGACTCGGGGATTTTCAGGAAGACCAGCACCGCGCAGACCAGGGTCATCCCGGCCTCGATCAGGAACCCGGCGCGGTAGCTGAACTCGGCGATGAACCCGGCGCCCACCGCGGAGACCGCGAACCCGAGGTTGACCGCGAAGTAGTTGAGCGAGAAGGCCCGCACCCGGTCCTCGGGCGGCAGGATGTCCGCCATCATCGCCTGCACCGCGGGCCGGGAGCCGTTGGAGGCCATGCCCACCAGGAAGGCGACGCCCGCGATGGCCACGGGGTCGTGGACGAAGCCGAGCAGCGCCACCGAGGCCGCCGTGGAGAGCTGGGCGACCAGCATGGTGGGCCGGCGTCCCAGCCGGTCCGCCATCACCCCGGCGCCCAGCGAGGAGACCACGCCGCCGAGTCCGTGGAGCGCGGCGACCAGGCCCGCGTAGGAGGCGGAGTAGCCCCGGTCCACGGTCAGGTACAGCGCCATGAACGTGGCGACGAACGCGCCCAGGCGGTTGACCAGGGAACTGGTCCACAGCCACCAGAACTCCCTGGGGAGCCCGGAGACGGTCGCCCTGAGGGCACGTCTCGGCGAGACGAGGGACATGGGGGCCTCCAGGGAGCAGCCGTAAGCGGCTGAAGCGGTCAGCGCATGTTACTCCCGCACGTCGGGCGCCAGCCACCGGATAGTGGACGCGTGCGCGGCCCCCGACCGCCTCCGATTACGCTGGTCGCCATGGCCGACGCACCGTACAAGCTGATCCTCCTCCGCCACGGCGAGAGCGAGTGGAACGCCAAGAACCTGTTCACCGGCTGGGTGGACGTGGACCTGACCGACAAGGGCGAGAAGGAGGCGATCCGCGGCGGGGAGCTGATGAAGGACGCCGGGCTCCTCCCCGACGTCGTGCACACGTCCCTGCAGAAGCGTGCCATCCGCACCGCCCAGCTCTCCCTGACCGCCGCGGACCGGCACTGGATCCCGGTCCACCGCAGCTGGCGCCTCAACGAGCGTCACTACGGGGCGCTCCAGGGCAAGAACAAGGCGGAGATCCTCGAGCAGTTCGGCGAGGAGCAGTTCATGCAGTGGCGCCGCTCCTACGACACCCCGCCGCCGGTCCTGGACGCCGACGCCGAGTGGTCGCAGTACAACGACGCCCGCTACGCGACGATCCCGCCGGAGCTGCGCCCGCAGACCGAGTGCCTGAAGGACGTCGTCCACCGGATGATGCCGTACTGGTACGACAGCATCGTCCCCGACCTGCTGACCGGCCGCACCGTCCTGGTCGCCGCCCACGGCAACTCGCTGCGCGCGCTGGTGAAGCACCTCGACGGCATCTCCGACACCGACATCGCCGGTCTCAACATCCCCACCGGCATCCCGCTGTCCTACGAGCTCGACGCCGAGTTCAAGCCGGTCGTCGCGCACGGCACCTACCTCGACCCGGAGGCCGCCAAGGCCGCCATCGAGGCCGTCAAGAACCAGGGCAAGAAGAAGTAACCCGGACGCTTCGAGCCCCCCGCCCGCGACTTCTCCGCGCGTGGGGGGCTCGTCGCTGTCCCGGGGCCGTCCCCGGGCCGTCAGGCGTGGCGGTCACGCCGCCACCCGTACGCGCCGGGTGACGCCCCGGCCGCCTCACGGGAGCAGACCTCACGTCATGCCCCGTCCCGGCGACAGGGGTCCACGGGTGGCACTGCGAGCAGTCGCTCCGCCCCGGCCCGGAGGCCGGTCGTCCGCTCCACGTCGGGACGGCCCCGCGGTGCGTGGCGAACCGGGCCGGCACACGGAACCCGCGAAGGCGGGTGCGCCACCACCGCCGGGGCGACGCGGCCGGCTCGACGCCGCGGCCCGCGACGGTTGCGGCCCGGGGACGTCACCGTGGCATTCCGGTGTACAACCGGAAGGCCTCCACCGGAGTCGGACTGGTTGAACGCGCGGCGCGTCTCGCGTCCCGCGTCGACCGACCGACCCGAAAGGCATCTCCATGTCTCGAGCACGAGGCGGCACCCGTTCCACGCGACTGGGCGCTCCCCTTGCCGCCGCGGCGCTGCTGGCCGGCGGACTGGGCGCCTGGTCCCTGACCACGGCGACGGCCCAGGCCGCTCCCGCCCCCTCCGTCGGGGTCCAGGACGACTTCAACCGTGACGGCTACGCCGACCTCGTCGTCGGGGCGCCGAACGCGACCGTGTCCGGCGCGGCCCGCGCCGGCTACGTCGCGGTGACGTACGGATCCTCCAGCGGCATCGACACCGCGAAGAAGAAGATCGTCAGCCGCTCCACGAGCGGCGTACCGGGCGCCGCCACCGCCGACCAGCGCTTCGGCGCCACCTTCGCCAAGGGCGACCTGGACGGCGACGGCTACGGCGACCTCGTCGTCGGGGGCGGCACGGCCGGCTCGGTGATCCTGTGGGGTTCGGCGTCCGGTCTCACCGGCGGCACCGCCGTCGCCGGGTACGGGACGGCGCCCCAGATCGGCGACTTCGACGGCGACGGCAAGGCCGACCTCGCGCTGTTCTCCGCCCAGCGCGTCGGCGGCGACGACCCCGTGGGCGCCCCGGCGACCGTGTGGAAGGGCCCGGTCACCCGGGCCGGCGCGCCCAAGGCCGTGCTTCCCGTCCTCGACAAGTCCCTGTGGTGGGGCTGGGAGGAGGAGGACGCCTCGTGCGACACCGGCGGCGGCTGCGAGAACGGCCCCGCCTCCATCACCGGCCCGGTCGTCTCCGGCCAGGTCGGGGACGTCAACGGCGACGGCCGGGACGACATCGTCCAGTGGCACTACACCGGCGACGGCACCTGGGGGAACCGCCTGCTGCTGGGCGGCGGCGCCACCGGCTTCACCCGCGGCTGGATCCCCGGCGACTCCACCTCCAGCACCCCGGCCGGCACGGGCATCGGCGACGTGAACGGCGACGGCTACGACGACGTGGTGGTCGGCGCGGAGGACTGGTCCGACAAGGTGCGGATCGCGTACGGCTCGGCCTCCGGCCCGTCCGAGGCGAAGACGGTGGTCATCGACCAGGACTCGCCCGGCATCCCCGGCGCCCAGGAGGAGGGCGACCTCTTCGGTTCCTCCGTCTCGGTCGCCGACATGACCGGTGACGGCTACGCGGACATCGCGCTCGGCGTCGCGGGCGAGGACATCGGCACGGTCCAGGACGCGGGCGCCGTCGTTCTGGTGCCCGGCAGCGCCGCGGGAGTCACCGGCGCGGGCGCCAAGGCCGTCAACCAGGACACCGCCGGGATCCCCGGCGTCGGCGAGGCCGGGGACATGTTCGGCGTCTCCACCGCGCTGCTCGACGTGAACGGCAACGGCCACCGCGACCTCGCCGTCGGCACGACCGCCGAGAACAGCGACAACGGCGCGGTGTGGGTGCTGCGCGGCGGCTCCGCCGGCCTGTCCACGAAGAACGCGTTCGCGTTCGGCGCCGCGGACGTGGGCGCTCCCGCCACGGACGCCTGGTTCGGCGCGGCCCTGCGCTGAACTCCGTTGGGTCCCCTGCCCTTCCGGGCGGCAGGGGACCCGCCGTTGTCCCGGGCCCGATGACCCGGTCGGGCCGGTCCGGTCGGACCGGCCGGGCCGGTTGAACCGACCGGCCCGGGGAGGCCGGCTGCCGGCCCCGCCCCCATGGACGGTGCCGCGCGTCGCGGCCGGCGCGCCCGCGGCGGGACCGTTTCCCACGGCGGACGGGCCGGTCGGCCGCACGGCGGCGGGCAGGCGAGGGCACGTCCGTGAACGGCGTGACGGCCGGCGGGTGCCCGTCCCGCCCGCGCGCCCGCGGCGCGCGGGCGCCGCGCAGGCGGCCCCGGCCGTCTCCGCGGGCACGGCATGGAGCATCATCAGGGGGCTCCGCCTTCGCTCCCTCTCCTGAACAGACGTCACCCGATCGGTCCCGCGCGCCGGGGAACGATCGTTCCGCGCTGTTCGTCACACCACCTGAGAGATCGTCATGGGCGGCCCCGCACCCGGGAAGGGTGGCCGTGCTCAGGGCGGTCGGGGACCGCCCGGGACGGGGGGCCGGCGGCGTGTCCGATCCGGGCCGACAGGGCACGACCCCTGTCGCTCTGCCCATCGGGCATGGCAGCATCCCCCGGGAAGGCAGACGTTACCAACGGTAAGGCAGGTGGAAGGCGAGCCATGGCAGCGAGCAGAGGAAGACGCGGAGGCGGCCCGGGCCGCCGCGGGCTGATCGCCACGGCGGTGGCGCTGGTCTGCGCGATCACCGCCCTCGGCGCGCCCGGCACGGCGTTCGCGGGCACCCACGCGCCGTCCTCGGTTTCCGCCCCCACCGATCCCGCGCCACCGCCCGCCCCCGCGCCGGCGAGCAACGCCGAGCTGGAGGCGGTCCGCGAGAAGCTCGACGCCCTCTACAAGGACGCCGCCCGCGCCACCGAGGCGTACAACGCGGCGGAGGAGAAGGCGAAGAAGCAGTCCGAGGAGATCGACGAACTCACCGGGAGGATCGCCGGCGTCCAGGACGAGGTGGACGACCTGTACGAGCGGGCCGGGGCCGCCGCCCGCGCCCAGTACCGGGGGGCGGGGCTGCCGCCGGAGGCGAAGCTCTGGCTGAGCGAGGACCCGGAGGACTTCCTCGACGGCGCCCGGCGGGTGCAGGAGGGCGAGAAGGCCGCCAAGGGCCTGCTCGCCGACCTCATCTCCACCCGGGACAAGCTGGAGGAGCTGGAGCAGGCCGCCTCCGCGCGCTGGGCGGACCTGGAGGAGCAGCGCCGGGCCAAGGACAAGGCCCGCGAGAAGATCGAGAAGCAGATCGCCGAGGCCGAGAAGCTGGAGTCGCGCCTCCAGAAGGAGGAGCGGGAGCGGCTCGCCGCCCTGGAGGCCGAGGCCGCCCGCCGGTCCCAGGCCGCCTGGATCGGCTCCGGCGTCCTCGCCGGGCTCGACGACGCGACCTCCGCCTCCGCCCGCCGGGCGATCGGCTACGCCACCGAACAGCTCGGCAAGCCGTACGTGTGGGGCGCCGAGGGGCCGGACTCCTTCGACTGCTCGGGCCTGACCTCCCAGGCGTGGGCCAAGGCCGGATACCCGATCCCGCGCACCTCGCAGGAGCAGTGGCGGCAGCTGCACCGGGTGGCCGCCCAGGAGATGCGTCCGGGCGACCTGATCATCTACAACAGCGACGCCACCCATGTCGCCATATACGTGGGCGACGGCATGATGATCCACGCCCCGCGTCCCGGCCGTTCGGTGACCGTGGCCGGCGCGGGCAGCATGCCGATCCTGGGCGTGGTCCGGCCCGACCCGCACCGGCCGAGCGTCGAGGGGGACTGAGCGACGGCGAAGGCGGCACCGGGGACCGAAGTGCCGCCCCGGGGCCTGCCGGTGACCGGTGGACGGAGTGACCCGTCGCACTCCGTCCCGCGCCCCGGCCTCCTCCGGCGCGTGACGTTCGTCATCCCCGCCAGGGCCGCCGTCCTGTCCGAAAGCGCTCCTGAACGCGGCATTTGACACTGCCGGGCAGTCCTGCCGGAGGACTGTCCGGCATTCCGCTGTGCCCTCGTGAACCGCTAAGGTCCCCACTCGGCGGGCGTCGAACCCTCTCGATCCCGCCGTCTCGGGGGGAGGGAAGGAAACCGAACCCATGCCGATGCACATACCGCGGCCCCGGGCGGTCCCGTCCGTGGAGAGCGACCCGGCGGCGGACTCCGGCGCCTGGACGTACGGCGCCCCCGCCGAGGAGGCTCCGCGCCCCCGGGATGCGGCCGGCGCCGTCCCCCCCGCGGCTCCGGCGAACCCGTCCGCCGGTCCGTCGGCGGGCGACGGACCGACGGACGACGGCACCCGACCCGACGACCCGCACCACGACGGCACCCGGCCCGACGACCAGCGCGACGACCGCCACCGCGACGGGACCCGCCGCGGCACCGCCCACCACGCCGACCCGCGTCACGAGGAGCACACCTCGCCGGAGAATCCCGCGTCCAGCGCCCCGGCGGCCGAGAAGGCCCCCGCCCCGGCGCAGCTGACGCTGCTGCTGATCGAGGCCGACCCGGGCGGCTCCGCCGTCATGTCCGAGCTGCTCGACTCCGGCGGCAGGTCCGTGCGGGTCCGCACCGCCCGCAACCTCACCGAGGCGGAGCGGCTCCTCACCGACGACGTGAACTGCATCCTGCTCGACCTCGACCTCCCCGCCCCCGGCCGGACCGCCCCGTCGGAGGACGGCACGGCCGAGGACGAGCTGGCCGTGCTCAAGCACGTGCTGCGGATCGCGCCCCGGCACGCCGTCCTGGCCCTCACCAGCTCCGGGGACGCCGAGCGGCGGGGCCCCGAGGCGGTCCGCGTCGGCGCCCAGGACTACCTGGTCCGCGACGAGCTCGACGGGCGGCTGCTGCGCCGCGCCGTCCGTTACGCCGTGGAGCGCAAGCGCTCCGACACGGCCGAGCGGCGGCTCACCGAGTCCCGGATGCGGGCCCAGGAGAACGCCCGCCTGGAGCGCGGCCTGCTGCCCACGCCCATCCTGGACGGCTCCCTGCTGCGCTTCGCGGCCCGCTACCGCCCCGGCCGCTCCCGGGCCCTGCTGGGCGGCGACTTCTACGACACGGTGCGCACCCCGGACGGAGCGGTGCACGTGATGATCGGCGACGTCGCCGGCCACGGCCCCGACGAGGCGGCGCTCGGGGTCGAGCTCCGCATCGCCTGGCGCGCGCTGACCCTGGCCGGGCTGAGCGGGGACGACCTCCTCACCACCCTGCAGAAGGTCCTGGAGCACGAGCGGCACAGCGAGGAGACCTTCGCCACCCTCTGCCAGGTGGACATCGCGCCGGACGGCCGCAGCGCCGGGGTGTGCCTGGCCGGCCACCCGCCGCCGCTGATCGCCCGCCCCGGCGAGGGGGCGCACCTGCTGCCCTACGAGGAGAACGGCCCGGCGCTGGGACTGCTGCCGGACGCGCGCTGGCCGCGGAACGAGATGTGGCTGGGCGACGCCTGGAGCCTGATGCTCTACACGGACGGCCTGATCGAGGGCCGGGACGGCGGCGGCCAGGGGGAGCGGCTGGGCGAGGACGGCATGGCCGACCTGGTCCGCCACCACCTGGCGGCGGGCCTGAGCGGCGAGCCGCTGCTCCGCGAGACGCTGGCGGAGGTCCGCTCCCTCAACGGCGGCGAACTGACCGACGACGTGGCCGTGCTGCTGCTCGAACGGGGCTGACCGGAACGCCGCGACCGGCGGACGACGCCCGCCGGACCCACCTCGGCCGGGCCCCCGCCGCGCCGGAACCTGGCCTGCCGCCGCGCGGGGCACGGCGGCGCGCCCGTGGCCGCGGCGCGGGCCCG
>NZ_LWCC02000005.1:2126336-2143140 GCF_001642695.1 Streptomyces chilikensis | reverse complement strand
GCCGGGTCCCGGGCGCCCGCGGACGTCCCGGGACACGCGCCGCGCGGACGGACGCCGGGCGCGCACGGTCCCGTGCGCGCCCGGCGTCGACGTTCTCGGTGCGCCCGGCGGTGGTCCCGGCGCGCCCGGCGGTGGTGGTGGTGCGTCAGCCGCACTGGCAAGGGGCGCCGGACTGGCAGCCGCAGCCGCAGCCGGAGCCGCAGCCGCAGGCCGCGAGCAGTGGCAGCGCGCGCGGCGCCGGCGCCTCCTCGGTGCCGGCGGGGCGGGTGGGGTTCTCGTCCGTGCGGGGGGCCTCGGGCATCTCGGTCCATCCCTCCAGGGGCGTCCAACGGGAGCGTGCGACGGTGCTCCCCCATTGCACCGCCCCCGGCCACGGCGCATCAACGGCGCACGGAGGCGCCGCCGTGGGCCGCCGGGGCGGCGCGGGAGCGGCCCCGCCCCCCGCCGCGGGCCGCGCCGTTACGCGCCGTCCTCCGCCGCGAAGTCCCCGGCGTGCTCGCCGGTCACCAGGAACACCACCCGCCGCGCCGCCGAGACGGCGTGGTCGGCGAACCGCTCGTAGTAGCGGCCGAGGAGCGTCACGTCCACGGCCGTCTCGATCCCGTGCTCCCACTTGTCGTCCATCAGGTGCTGGAAGAGCGCGCGGTGCAGGGTGTCCATGTCGTCGTCGTCCTGCTCCAGCTGGAGTGCCAGCCGGACGTCCTTGGTGGCCAGCACCTGCGCCGTCTTGGCCATCAGCCGCTGGGCGAGCTGTCCCATCTCCAGGACGGTGGCGTGCAGGTCGGAGGGGACGGCCTTCTCCGGGTAGCGCAGCCGGGCCAGCTTGGCCACGTGCTTGGCGAGGTCCCCGGACCGCTCCAGGTCGGCGGAGATCCTGAGCGAGGTCACCACCGTCCGCAGGTCGGTGGCCACCGGCTGCTGGCGGGCCAGCAGGGCGATCGCCCGGGCCTCCAGGTCGTGCTGGGTCTCGTCGACGTTCCGGTCCGCCTCGATCACCCGCTCCGCGAGGGAGAGGTCGGCGTCCAGTATCGACGTGGTGGCCCGGCCCATCGCCGAGCCGACGGTGCGGGCCATCTCCACCAGGTCGTCGCCGATCGAGTCCAGCTCCTCGTGGTACGCGTCGCGCATCTCTGTTCCCCTTTTTTCCGGATGACGGACGGTCCCGGGCGGATCCCGGGGCAGCTCCCCGAGCGGGCCGATCATGAACGTCTTTCCACGTGCGGTCGGTCCTACCCGTCCCTGGCGGCCTGAAGCGTCCGAAAGCGCGAGGGCCCGCCGACCCGTCGGTCCGCCGGTCCGCCGGTCCGCCCCCGCGGCGGGCCGCAGGGGTGAACCGACACGGACCGGAAGGTGAACTCTGGGCGACCAGTGCGCCAGGTCTCCCTCTGAGGGCTGGGGAGGACCCCCTCACCCCGCCTAACCTGGAGTCATGGACGTGAACGCGGCGGTCGCCGCCGCTGCGGCGATCGCCGGTGTGCTCACCGGTGTGATCGCCATGCTGGCGTTCCGCTGGAGCGAGAGCGACCTGGAACGCCCTTCCCGCGCCTCGGCCCACGCGGAGTCCGCCCTGCCCCGCGGCGTGGACACCGTGCTGTCGGTGCTCCGTTCCTCCGCGGTGGTGCTGGACGAGGCCGACGCCGTGGTGAAGGCGAGTTCCGCCGCCTACGCGCTGGGACTGGTCCGCGGCGGCCGGCTCGCCGTCGAGCCGATGCTGCAGATGGCCCGGGACACCCGGCGGGACGGCGAGATACGCCAGGTCGAACTGGAACTTCCCCGGCGTGGCGCGGGCCGCGCCGAACCGCTCGCGGTCTCCGCCCGGGTCGCCCCGCTCGGATCGCGCCTGGTGATGCTGCTGGTCGAGGACCTGACCGAGGCCCGGCGCATCGAGGCGGTCCGGCGGGACTTCGTCGCCAACGTGTCCCACGAGCTGAAGACGCCCGTGGGAGCGCTCTCCCTGCTGTCGGAGGCCGTGATGGACGCCTCCGACGACCCGGAGGCGGTGGAGCGGTTCGCCGGCCGGATGCAGATCGAGGCCACCCGCCTCACCAACCTGGTGCAGGAGCTCATCGACCTCTCCAGGATCCAGAACGACGACCCCCTGGAGTACGCCGAGCCGGTCAAGGTCGAGGTGCTGGTCGCCGAGGCGATGGACCGCTGCCGCCAGCAGGCCGGCTCCAAGGACATCACCATGACCGCGGCCGGCGCCGAGGGGCTGTACGTCTGGGGCAACCGCGGCCAGCTGGTCGGCGCCCTGGGCAACCTGGTCGAGAACGCCGTCAACTACTCGCCCGCGCAGACCAAGGTCGGCATCGCGGCCCGCCGGGTCGCCGGGCCGGGCGGCGAGATGGTCGAGATAGCCGTCACCGACCAGGGCATAGGCATCTCCGACCGGGACAAGGAGCGGATCTTCGAGCGCTTCTACCGGGTCGACCCGGCCCGCTCCCGGGCCACCGGCGGCACCGGGCTGGGCCTCGCCATCGTCAAGCACGTGGTGGCCTCGCACGGCGGTGAGGTCACCGTCTGGAGCACCGAGGGCCAGGGCTCCACCTTCACCGTCAAGCTTCCCGAGGCCCGTTCGACGCGTGGGCGCCAGGGCTCCGGAACCACCGGCGGTCCGTCCGCCGCCTCCGAGGATCCCGGCGGCCCGTCCGCCGCGCCCGAGGAGTCCCCCGCCGGCGGGTCCACCGCCGTGCCCACCATCCAGCCAGATCCGCTTCCCGCTCCGGAGGTCCGCCCGTGACCCGTGTGCTCGTCGTCGAGGACGAGGAGTCCTTCTCCGACGTACTGTCGTACATGCTCCGCAAGGAGGGCTTCGAGGTCGCCGTCGCGGCGACCGGCCCCGACGGCCTCGAGGAGTTCGAGCGCAACGGAGCCGACCTGGTCCTGCTCGACCTGATGCTGCCCGGGCTGCCGGGCACCGAGGTCTGCCGCCAGCTGCGCAACCGGTCCAACGTGCCGGTGATCATGGTCACCGCCAAGGACAGCGAGATCGACAAGGTGGTCGGGCTGGAGATAGGCGCCGACGACTACGTCACCAAGCCGTTCTCGTCCCGGGAGCTGGTCGCCCGGATCCGTGCGGTGCTGCGGCGTCGCGGCGAGCCCGAGGAGACGGCGCCCGCCGCGCTGGAGGCCGGTCCGGTCCGGATGGACGTGGACCGGCACGTGGTCACCGTGGACGGCGCCAAGGTGGACCTGCCGCTCAAGGAGTTCGACCTGCTGGAGATGCTGCTGCGCAACGCCGGCCGGGTGCTGACCCGGATGCAGCTGATCGACCGGGTGTGGGGCGCCGACTACGTGGGCGACACCAAGACGCTGGACGTCCACGTGAAGCGGCTCCGGGCCAAGATCGAGCCGGACCCGGGGGCCCCGCGGTACCTGGTCACGGTCCGGGGGCTGGGCTACAAGTTCGAGCCGTAGGCCGTAGGCCGTAGGCGCGCGGCGCGACGCGCGACGCACGGAAGGGGCGGCTCCCCGGGGAGCCGCCCCTTCCGTGCGTCGCGCGTGCGTTCCGCCGGGCTCAGTGGCCGGCGCCGCCCTCCGCGGACTCCCCGGTGTTCTCCTCGGGGGACGCGGCGGCGCCCGAGGGCTTGCCGGAGGGGTCCACCGAGGGCTTGGCGGTCGGCGTCGCGGTGCCGGGAACGGCCCCGGGGCCCCAGTCGGAGAAGTGGTTCTCGGCGGGCAGCACCAGGGCGTCCACGGAGACCCGTCCGGTCTCGCTGAAGGTGAAGGTCACCCTCTGGTTGTCGCCGTCGCGCACGGCCTCGCGGCCGGAGGCCAGCGTCGCGGTGGTGTTCTCCGGGCCGCCGATCACCACACGGCCGCCGGCCGGGACCGTCACCTTGCCGCCCTCGGCGGGCTCGAGCTCCACGGTGGGGCCGCCGGCCAGCGTGATGGACTCCAGCGTCTGGTCGCTGAATCCGTCGTTGAAGACGGTGGCCATGATGTTGGCCGGACCGGTGGCCTCGGGGTCCTCCTGCGTCAGGATGGCCACGTTCTGGACCTTGATGCCGCCGACGGCGGCACCCGGGAGGTCCGGCCTGACCTGGAGGGACTCGGCGTCGCGGCCGGCGCCGCAGGCGGCGAGCGAGGCGATCGAGAACGCGATGGCGGCGGCGGCGAGGGCGCCGCGTCGAAGGCTGCTGCTCACGGCGGCGGCAACTCCTTGAACGTGGGCGGAGCGGGAGGACGCGGACGCCTGCTCCCATGGGTTCGTGTGGCGCCCCAAGATTACCGAGCCTCTTCTTTCCCGCCGCACCCGACCCACCCTGCGCGCACACCCCGTGCACGAGGCGTGAACGCGCGGATCGCGGGCACAGGAACTTCACGGGTCCGCTTGACGTTCGTCACAACGGCGCTCCGTTCCCCCGGACGAAGGTTCCTCGAACCTCTCTTCGGGCCGCGCAATCCGCGCTCGGCGGTTCGGCATTCGCATAACTGCGGGGCGTTATTTCCGCAGGCCCGGAATGGCGCCGGTGAAAATCGATCAGGGGTGCACTCCGCCGGCCGATGATCAATTCCGGATTGCCGCGGCGGCCCGTCCGGCGGTCCGGTGTCCCGCTCGAACGGCGTAACGAAGTTCGCACACTTGGAATCGGACATTCTGGGGCGTAACGTCGTTGTCGCGGCGTCCCGAAGAGGTGTAACGTCCGCGTTTCACCCCGTCCTGATCCCCCCTCCGACCTGCGAATACCCCCTTCCGTTCCTCTTACGAAGCATGCACCGGCGGGAGTTGTCAAGCCCCGAGATATGCCCTGACCTGCGAAAACGCCATTCAGAACGCGCCCAATCCGTGTTACCCTGGATAGCCACGGAAGGGGTACCTGTCACATGACGTTCAAGGTTGGCGACACCGTGGTCTATCCCCATCACGGGGCCGCGCTGATCGAGGCCATCGAAACTCGCCAGATCAAAGGCGTGGACAAGACCTACTTGGTGCTGAAGGTCGCCCAGGGCGATCTCACTGTGCGCGTGCCGGCGGACAATGCCGAGTTCGTGGGCGTGCGCGACGTGGTCGGTCAGGATGGACTGGACCGGGTCTTCGAGGTGCTGCGCGCGCCGTACGCCGAGGAGCCCACGAACTGGTCGCGCCGTTACAAGGCAAACCTGGAGAAGCTGGCCTCCGGTGATGTCATCAAGGTCGCCGAGGTCGTCCGCGACCTGTGGCGTCGCGAGCGGGAGCGCGGCCTGTCCGCCGGTGAGAAGCGCATGCTCGCCAAGGCCCGCCAGATCCTGGTGAGCGAGCTGGCGCTCGCGGAGAACACCAACGAGGACAAGGCCGAGGCGCTGCTCGACGAGGTGCTCGCCTCCTGATGTTCCCCCGGACGCGTGCGGGTGTTTCCGCCGGACGCGGCCGGAAGTAGGACACTTGCCGCCGTGGTGCCCGATGATGCGAAAGCATTGCCGGGCGCCGCGGCATGTCCGGCGGCATGCCGGTTGCACCGGAGTCCGGTCCGCACCGACCGTCTGTCACGGAAGGGGCCGGCCGGTGGCGGAGCATCCGGTTCGCAGAGGCCATACCCATCCGCGCGGAGCACACAAACCTGACGGGAACCATGTCTGAAGCAGTGTTGTCCTCCAAGGGGCGTCCCGCCCCTTCCGCCGCTCACGCCGCCGTGGTCATCCCGGCCGCCGGCCGGGGCGTGCGCCTGGGCCCCGGCGCCCCCAAGGCGCTGCGGACGCTCGGCGGAACCCCCATGCTCATCCACGCGGTGCGCGCCATGGCCGCGTCCCGTCACGTCGCCCTGGTCGTGGTGGTGGCCCCGTCGGACGGCGTGGCCGAGGTGCGGTCGCTCCTCGACTCGCACGCGCTGCCCGAGCGCACCGACTTCCTCGTGGTGCCCGGCGGCGAGACCCGTCAGGAGTCCGTGCGCCTCGGCCTGGAGGCGCTGCCCGCCGGGCACGAGGTGGTGCTGGTGCACGACGCGGCCCGCCCGCTGGTGCCGGTGGACACCGTGGACGCGGTGATCGAGACGGTGCGCGACGGCGCCCCCGCCGTGGTGCCGGCGCTGCCGCTGGCCGACACCGTCAAGGAGGTCGAGCCGGCCGCCGTGGACGGGGAGCCCGAGCCGGTGGTGGCCACCCCGGCGCGCGCCCGGCTGCGCGCCGTGCAGACCCCGCAGGGGTTCGACCGCACCGCCCTGCTCCGCGCCCACAAGGAGGTGGACGGCGAGGTGACCGACGACGCGAGCATGGTCGAGCGGCTCGGTCTGCGCGTCGTCACGGTGCCCGGGCACGAGGAGGCGTTCAAGGTGACCCGCCCGCTGGACCTGGTCCTGGCCGAGGCGGTCCTGGCCCGGCGGAGGCGCAACGATGGCTTCTGAGCACACGGCTTCCGGGCACACGGTCTCCGGGCACACGGTCTCCGGGCACACGGCCTCCGAGCGGCAGGCCGCCCCGGCCGCCCTCCCGTACCCGCTGCCGCAGGTGGGCGTCGGCACCGACATCCACGCCTTCGAGGACGGCCGCGAACTCTGGTGCGCGGGCCTGAAGTGGGAGGGCGAGGGCCCCGGCCTCGCCGGGCACTCCGACGCGGACGTGGTGGCGCACGCCGCCTGCAACGCGCTCTTCTCCGCCGCCGGACTCGGCGACCTGGGGCAGCACTTCGGCACCTCCCGGCCCGAGTGGTCCGGCGCCTCCGGCGTCACCCTGCTCACCGAGGCGGCCCGGATCGTCCGCGCGGAGGGCTTCGTCATCGGCAACGTCGCCGTCCAGGTCGTCGGCCCCCGGCCGAAGATCGGCAGGCGGCGGGACGAGGCGCAGAAGATCCTCTCCGAGGCGGCCGGCGCACCGGTCTCGGTCTCGGGGGCGACCACGGACGGCCTCGGCTTCCCCGGCAGGGGCGAGGGCCTGATGGCGGTCGCCACCGCCCTGGTGGTCCGCGCCGCCGGCAGGTAGGCCCGACGGCGTCGGCCACGGGCCCCGCGGCCCCTGGCCGGTTGTCGCGCGGTGGGCGTGAGGCAGTGCCGCACGCCCACTACTCTTGAGGCGTGACTATTCGCCTGTACGACACCAGCGCCCGGCAGATCCGTGACTTCGTCCCGCTCACGCAGGGCTGTGTCTCGATCTACCTGTGTGGTGCCACCGTTCAGGCGCCCCCGCACATCGGGCACATCCGCTCGGGCCTCAACTTCGACATCCTGCGCCGCTGGTTCGCCCACCGCGGGCACCGGGTGACGTTCGTCCGGAACGTCACCGACATCGACGACAAGATCATCGCCAAGTCGGCCGAGCACGGCCGCCCGTGGTGGTCCATCGGCTACGAGAACGAGCGCGCCTTCACCGCCGCCTACGACGCGCTGGGCTGCCTGCCCCCGACCTACGAGCCGCGGGCCACCGGCCACGTCACCGAGATGGTGGAGATGATGCGCGGCCTGATCGAGCGCGGCCACGCCTACGAGGCGGGCGGCAGCGTCTACTTCGACGTGCGCTCCTTCCCCGGGTACCTGTCGCTGTCCAACCAGGACGTCGACGACCTCCGCCAGCCCGACGAGGGCGTGGCCGGCAAGCGGGACCCGCGGGACTTCGCCATGTGGAAGGCGGCCAAGCCGGGCGAGCCCAGCTGGGAGACGCCCTTCGGCCCCGGCCGCCCGGGCTGGCACCTGGAGTGCTCGGCGATGGCCCACAAGTACCTGGGTTCCGCCTTCGACATCCACGGCGGCGGCCTGGACCTGATCTTCCCGCACCACGAGAACGAGATCGCCCAGTCCAAGGCGTTCGGCGACGAGTTCGCCCGCTACTGGATGCACAACGCCTGGGTGACGATGAGCGGCGAGAAGATGTCCAAGTCGCTCGGCAACTCGGTGCTGGTCTCCGAGATGGTCACCCGGTGGCGGCCGATCGTCCTCCGCTACTACCTGGGCACCCCGCACTACCGGTCGATGATCGAGTACAGCGAGGAGGCCCTGCGCGAGGCCGAGTCCGCGTTCGCGCGGATCGAGGGCTTCGTCCAGCGCGCCGTCGAGCTCGCGGGCGGGCCCGTCGAGCCGGCCGCCGAGGTCCCGCCGGCCTTCGCCGAGGCGATGGACGACGACCTGGGCACCCCGCAGGCGCTCGCCGTCGTCCACACCACGGTCCGGCAGGGCAACAGCGCCCTCGGCGCCGACGACAAGGAAGCCGTCGTCGCCCGTCTGGCCGAGGTCCGCGCCATGCTCGGCGTGCTCGGTCTCGACCCGCTGGACGAGCACTGGTCCGGCGGCGCCGGCGGCCGCGGCGAGGAGCTCGAGGGCGTGGTCGACGGCCTGGTCCGGCTGGTGCTGGAGCAGCGCGAGGCCGCCCGCGCCCGCAAGGACTGGGCGACCGCCGACGCCATCCGCGACCAGCTCGGCAGGTCCGGCCTGGTCATCGAGGACAGCCCGCAGGGACCGCGCTGGTCCCTCGGCGGACGCTGACCCGACCTGCGCGAATGTGCCGTCCGGGCCTCCGGGCGGCACACTTGCACTTCCAGACGTACATTCCCCCCCAGCATCACGGAGACGATCAGCTCATGTCCAAGGACCGCCGCGCATCGAGTAAGAAGGGCGCGCAGGTCGGCAGTGGCGGCCAGCGACGCCGGGGCCTCGAGGGCAAGGGACCGACCCCGCCCGCCGAGATGCGCAAGGGCCACGCCAAGCAGCGTGCCGCCAACGCGAAGGCCCGCCGCGCCCAGGGCAGGCCCACCACCGCCCGGCGGGGCGGCGGCCGTTCCACCTCCGAGCTGGTCGTCGGCCGCAACCCGGTCGTCGAGGCGCTGCGCGAGGGCGTGCCCGCCAGGACGCTCTACGTGCAGCAGTTCATCGACAACGACGAGCGGGTGCGCGAGGCGCTGCAGCTCGCCGCGGAGCGCGGCGGCATCAACCTGATGGAGGCGCCGCGCCCCGAGCTCGACCGGATGACCAACGGGCTCAACCACCAGGGCCTGGTCCTGCAGGTCCCGCCGTACGAGTACGCCCACCCCGAGGACCTGGTCGCCGACGCCGCCGACGCGGGCGAGGACCCGCTGGTCGTCGCGCTGGACGGCGTCACCGACCCGCGGAACCTCGGCGCGGTCGTCCGCTCCGTCTCCGCCTTCGGCGGCCACGGCGTGCTGGTGCCGGAGCGCCGCGCGGCCGGGATGACGGCGGGCGCCTGGAAGACCTCGGCCGGCACCGCGGCCCGCACGCCGGTGGCACGGGCCACCAACCTGACCCGGGCGCTGGAGCAGTACAAGAAGGCCGGTCTGGCCGTGGTGGGCCTGGCGGCCGACGGCGAGCACGAGATCGGTGACCTGGAGGCGCTGTCCGGTCCCGTCGTGATCGTGGTCGGCAGCGAGGGCAAGGGCCTGTCCCGTCTGGTCGGCGAGACCTGCGACTTCCGGGTCCGCATCCCGATGCCGGGTGGCGCCGAGTCGCTCAACGCCGGTGTGGCGGCGGGCATCGTGCTCTACGAGGCGGCGCGCCGCCGCGCCTGACCGTGGCGCGAGGGGCCCCGCGGGGCCCCTCCACCCACACCCGTTCCGACCGAACGCGTGTGCAGTAATTCGCTCCTGCGGGGTGTTTTGCGGACGACTGCCGAGCTTGACGTGCTTCGGACACCTCGCGGGCGCCCGCGGCAGTGTCCTTACGTGTCGTCACTCGGTTAGATGAGTGTGGACACCAGAACACCCCGCACACCTACGGGGGACCGTCCGTCGGGCTTCGACGACACCCCCGCGCTGAGCATGGTGAAGGTGCCCTGCGATCCCGCGCAGGTCATCGTCAATCACGCGAGTTTCCGCGTGCAGTTGGGCGCCTCGGCGCGGCGGGCCAGGTCGACGCGGATCGCCGGGCACGTGAGAGCCACCGAGGACACGGCGCCCATCCCGGTCGTCGCGCAGCCGGGTCCGGCCGCCGCCGGCAGGAAGCGGCGCCCGGTCGTCTGGAGCGGGAGGTCGGCGCCGGACGACACGGGGGCGCACCGGCTGCTCCAGGCCGTGCGCGGCGCCCAGTTGCGCGGCGTCGCCCCGCAGGGAGCCGCCTCCGGCGGTGCCGCCGGGCCCTCGGCGCCGGCGGCCCCCTCCGCGCCGGCCGCACCCGCGGCCCCCGGGATGACCCAGACCATCCCGCGGCTGCCGGAACCCGGCGCGGGCCGCTTCGGCGGATTCGGCGAGGGCTTCGACGGGGGCCCGGGCGAGGGCCTGGGCGGGGGGTACGACGGCGGTGGCGCGCCCGCCGGGTACGCGGGCGTCCGCGAGGAGAGCGACGCCGAGCGCACCCTGGAGAACCCGGTGATCGGCGGGGGCGCCCGGCTGCTGCCGCCGATGCGGTCGGTGGGCAGCGCCTTCGAGGAGACCGGCTACCTCGCGCCGGGCGCGTACGAGGCGTACGGCGACGAGTACGCCGCCGACGGCTACGGCCGGTCCGGCGCGTACCGGGACACCGGCTCCCGCTACGACGGCTACGGTGCCGACGGGTACGGGGCCGACGCCTACCACGGCGCCGACGGGTACGACGGCGGCCGGTACCACCCCGACGCCCTCGCGGCGGAGGAGGCCGGGGAGGGGCGCGGGGCCCGGCGGGCGTCCGAGAAGCACGCCTACTACCCCGGCCGCCGGATGAACCTCGGCGTGGTGCTGCTGCCGCTGCGGGTGTTCCTCGGCTTCGTCTCCGTCTACGACGGCATGGGCAAGCTCTGCGACCCCGTCTACTTCGACGGCGGCGAGCGGGGGTCGATGACCCGGCTGCTGCACTCCCTCGAACCGGGGGGCATCGGCGAGCCGCTGCACGGCTTCGCGCTCCAGCACCCGGTGGGGTCCGGACTGACCGTGGCCTTCCTCCAGGTGATCGCCGGCGTGCTGACGGTCCTGGGGCTGTGGCAGCGGGTCGCCGCCGGGCTGGGCATGCTGCTGGCGTCCGCGCTGCTGATGGGCGTGAGCTGGCAGGCCGTGCCGGTGTACGAGATGGCGGACGTCATCTATCTGGCGGCCTGGTCGCCGCTGGTGATCGCGGGCGCGCCGGTCTACTCGGCGGACGGTGCGCTGGCCGGGCGCGCGTGGCGGCGGCTGGGACCGCGGGCGGAGATCTGGGATCTGCGGCGGTACGTGCTGAAGCGGGGAGCGCTGGCGGCGGGGGTGGTCGCCGGTCTGACCCTGCTGGTCGGATCGCTGCTGGGCGCGGCGGTGCGGGACGCGGACCGGGTGGTCGTGCCGCGTCCCGGCGAGCCGCCGCGGAACGCGCTGCCGGGATCGCCGCTGCCGGGCGAGGCGGTACCGGGCACGGAGTCGCCCTCGGGGGCCGCCTCCGGCGGGCCGACCGCGGGATCGGACGGTGCCGCGGGAGCCCGGGAGACGGCCGGGTCGGCCGGTGCGCAGGAGCGGACCGCCGCGGGTACGGGTGCGCAGAGCGGACAGGACACCGCGGGCGCGGACACCGGGGTGACCGGTGACGTCACGGGGGGACGGCCCAGCGAGTCGGGCCAGGCGCCGCCGGTCGAGCCGGCCCCCGAGCAGGCGCCGGACACCGGATACTCCGGGGGCGCTCCCTCCTCCGGCAGCCCCTCCGGCAGCGACGGCGCCCCCGGCGAGTCCCCCCACCGTCCGGGCCTCGTGGGCGGCCTCTTCGGCTGACACGCCCCTTCCCGGGCGAAGGCCCCCGGCCGGAAAGGCCCTCGGCACCCCTTCCGGGGCCGGGTCCTTCCGGTTCGGGGGCCTTCCCCGCGCCGTGCGCCGGAGGCGCTGCGGATCCCTTTCCCGGCGGGGCCGCCTCCGGCCCGCCGGGGGCGGGGCGGCTCGGGCAGGCCCGGGTGGAGGCGGGCAGGCGGGAGCGGCTCGGGCGGCCGTGCCGCTCGCGCCGTGGTGCTCGGCGCGGGCACGGCGGGGACCGCTCGCCGCGGAGGCGCGGATCCGGGCTCCGTCCGCGCCCCCGCGGGCGTCCCGTCCGCCCCGTGACGGCGGGCCGGGTACGCGGCACGCGCAGGGTGTCGGCGGGGCCACACCCCCTCCGCTCCTCCGCGTGGAGGGGAGGGCGGCGGTCAGCGGTTGAGGGCGGCGAGTTCCTTGGCGGCCTCCGTGAGGTCCTTCGCCGTGTCGATGGCGCGCCAGTACGCCCCGTGCGGGATGGAGAAGCCGGCCAGCCGCCGTTCACGCGCGAGCCGGGGGAACGTGCTGCGCTCGTGGTCCCCCCGCTCCGGCAGGAGTTCCGCGAACTCGGGGGAGAAGACGTAGACGCCCGCGTTGATCTCGAAGGTCGACGGCGGAGCCTCGATGAAGTCGTTGATGTAACCGAACCCGTCGGTGCGCACCGCACCCCACGGCAGCCGCGGCCGGGCCAGCGCCAGCGTGGCCGTGGCCCCGCGCCCGGTGTGGAAGTCGGCCATGTCCCGCAGCGAGAACCGGGTCCAGATGTCCCCGTTGGTGGCGTACCACGCGCGGTCGGGGTGCGGCAGGTGCGCCGCGGCGTACTTGAGCCCGCCGCCCCGCCCCAGCGGCTCGGGCTCGACGACGGTGGTGACCCGCGCCGGCAGGTCGGTGGCATTCAGCCACTCGTCCAGCACCTCGGCGAGATGCCCGCAGCTGACGACCACGTCGGTCACGCCCTCCTGGGCGAGCCAGGCGATCTGGTGGCCGATGATCGGCGTGCCCGTGCCGGGGATCTCCACCATCGGCTTGGGCCGGTCGTCGGTGTACGGGCGCAGGCGGGAGCCCTGGCCACCGGCCAGGATGACGGCCTGGACGGGGCGCGCGGCGGCGTTCGGATCGGTCATGGACCGCACTGTACGTGCGCCCCGCGCGCCACAGGACCGGGAGGGGGAAGGAAGGGAGGGGCGGGGGACGGCGGGCGCAGGGACGGGAGGGCGGCGCGCGGGTCTAGCTGCCCGCCGCCGCGACCCCCGTGGCGAAGGACGTGTCGCACACCGGCCGCGAGTACGACTGCGCCTCCGCCGGCCCGTGGATCCGGACCGCGGCGCGGCCCAGCGCGCGGGCGATGGAAGCGCAGTGGCGGGCCAGCGACGGCCGCTCGTCGATCGCCTTCTGCAGATGGGTGAGGGCCACGCCCGGGTCCTCCTCCTGCAGCTCGGTCAGGAGCCGGTCGCGCAGCACGTCCTGCGGGGCGGTGCGGCCCTCGGCCGCGACGCCCGCGGGGGCCTCGGCGTTCGCAGCGGCGAGCACCGGGTCGGCGGGCTCGCCGGACCAGTTCACCCGGGTGACCGCGAGCGTGCCGGAGAGGACCAGGACGACGGGGAGGACGAGGGCGAGCGTGCGGCCGATCCGCCGGGCGGGACCGCGGCCGGCGCGCGTCTGCTGGTTCGTGGTGTGCTTCACGCGAGTGAGGGTAGCGGGCGGTAGTCGCCCGGCGACATTTGGTAACCCTGATGGGTGACGTTTCGGGGGAGCATTCGAGTTGTCGGGTTGACGCCGCCGGGTCGCCCGGGCGCCGCCGCGCGCCGGTGCGGGGCCGTCCGCGGGCGCGTGCGGGCCGCCTGCGGGTGCCCGGGAACGACGGAGGGGCCCGGCGGCGCGATGCCGCGGGGCCCCTCTCGTGCCGCTTCCGGATCAGTCGGAGAGGCGCTCGCCCGTGGAGGTCGAGAAGACGTGGGTCTCGCCCGCCTTCGGGACGACGTGCAGCTTGGAGCCCTTCTCCGGAACCTGACGGCCGTTGACGCGGACCACCAGCTCCTTGTCCTCGCCGCCGACCCGCGCGGTGCCGTAGACGTAGCCGTCGGCGCCGAGCTCCTCGACCACGTTGACGGAGACCTCGAGGCCGGCGTCCTTGGCGAGGCCGGCGCCGCCGAGCTCCACCACGTCGAAGTGCTCGGGGCGGACGCCCACGGTCACCGTGGTGTCGCCACGGTTCGCGGCCGCGGTGAGCGCCTCACGGCTGACCGGGACCACGCTGTTGCCGAAGGTCACGCCGCCGTCGGTGATCGGCACCTCGACCAGGTTCATCGCGGGCGAGCCGATGAAGCCGGCCACGAAGAGGTTGGCGGGACGGTCGTACATGTTGCGCGGGGTGTCGATCTGCTGGAGCAGACCGTCCTTGAGCACGGCCACCCGGTCGCCCATCGTCATGGCCTCGACCTGGTCGTGGGTGACGTAGACGGTGGTGATGCCCAGACGGCGCTGCAGCGACGCGATCTGCGTACGGGTCGACACGCGGAGCTTGGCGTCCAGGTTGGACAGCGGCTCGTCCATGAGGAAGACCTGCGGCTCGCGCACGATGGCGCGGCCCATGGCCACACGCTGGCGCTGACCGCCGGAGAGCGCCTTCGGCTTGCGGTCCAGGTACTCGGTGAGGTCGAGGATGCGCGCGGCCTCCTCCACCTTCTGCCGGATGACGTCCTTCGGCACGCCCGCGATCTTGAGCGCGAAGCCCATGTTCGCGGCGACCGTCATGTGGGGGTAGAGCGCGTAGTTCTGGAACACCATGGCGATGTCCCGGTCCTTCGGCGGCAGGTGGGTGACGTCGCGGTCGCCGATGCGGATCGCGCCGCCGTTGACGTCCTCGAGACCCGCGAGCATGCGCAGGGAGGTGGACTTGCCGCAGCCGGAGGGGCCGACGAGGACCAGGAACTCGCCGTCCTGGATCTCGATGTCGAGCGCGTCCACGGCGGGCTTCGTGCCGCCGGGGTAGATGCGGGTCGCCTTGTCGAACGTAACAGTGGCCATGGTGATGGGCCCCCTTCACCGGCAGGAACGTGCCGGACGATCCGTAGTGGAAGGTGGTGATGTCCTGTCCGTAACAACCGGACTGCAGGGACGTTAACCTGCCCGACCCTCGAAAGTCAGCAGGGTGCGGAGGATAAGTTCACAACAATTCCCGGCGAGGTCACCGCACCCGGTGGGTACACTGCTCGGGCACGCCTCCTTAGCTCAGCTGGCCAGAGCACCGCTCTTGTAAAGCGGGGGTCGTCGGTTCGAACCCGACAGGGGGCTCCAGGCAGGGCAGGGCGAAGGCCCCCGACCGATCATGGTCGGGGGTCTTCGGCATCCGCGGGTGACATCAACGGCCTCGGCCGGTCGGGACCGCCGCGAGCGCGCGGAGCGAAACGCGGATGCCGGCTCCCGTGCCTGGCAGGCAGGACCACGCCATGCCGACCGGTGCCAGCGGTACGAGCGGGTGCCGGCCGCGGGGGCACGCCTGTGGGGTCCGGGCGACGAGGGCACGGTGGGGGAAGCCGGCACCGGTCTCTTCCCGCTCGGCAGGGGCCGGTCGGTCAGCCGTTGACGAGGTCGAACGACTCGGAGGGGCCGATGGTCGTGCGGCCGGCGACGAGAGGGCTCGTTCCGCCGTTCCCGGCCGTGACGTACAGGTTGTTGACCTGTGCGCGCAGGCTGATGGTGCCGTCGGAATTGTTCACGCGGCGGAAGGTCTCCCAGGCCCCGACGGAGGTGCGGTTGGCGACGAGCGGGTTGGCGCCGGCGTTCTCCGCGCAGACGTACCGGCCGTTGACGCGGGCGCGCAGTGCGACGGCGCCCCCGCCGAGGTCGACCAGGTCGAACCGCTCCCAGTCCCCCACGGTGGTGCGGTTGGCGACGAGCGGGTTGGCGCCGGCGTTCTCCGCGCAGACGTACTGGTTGTTGGCCCGGGAACGGAGGCCGACCGGCGGCCCGGAGGGGGTGGACGTGGTGAGGACGGCTTCCCAGCCCGCGGTGGTGGTGTTGGAGGTGGCGTCGGCGGGGAGACGGTCGCGGGCGGCGGTGTCGGCGTAGAGACTCCAGCGCATCCAGTCCACGTAGGTGGCGACGGTCTGGGTGTGGTTGTAGCCGCTCCATATGTACTCGTCGTGACGCGCGCCACGGTGGGTGAGGAACGCCTTGGGCGCGGGCAGTTCCCCGTAGGCCTGGCGGGCGGAGGAGTACGGGCAGGTGGGGTCCTGGTCGCCGTGGACGAACAGGACCTTGGCCGTGACCGTGCTGCTGGGGTTGCCCATGTCGACACAGGCGAAGGGGACGGCGGCGGCCACCCGGCTGTCCGGCCAGGCGGTCAGCAGCCCGTGGGTGGTCATGCCGCCCAGCGAATGGCCCGCGACACCGACGCCGGAGGTGGTGTCGAGGTGCCCGGCGAGCGGGTCGCCGGCGGCGGTGTTGAGGGCGAGGGTGTTGCTGATGACCTGGGAGACGTCCATGGACTGGTTTCCGTTGTAGACGTCCTGGATGTTGCCCGAGGTGCCGCTGGAGGTGGTGGGGAAGACGGGGGCGGGGACGACGAATCCGGCTTCGGCCAGAGGGCGGATCAGCGGTGCGTAGCTCTCCGGGTTGCCGCCGAGACCGTGGCTGAACTCGCAGATCGGGAAGACGCCGTCGGCCACGGGGGCGTTGACGACCGGATTGCCGCCCGGCGTGCCGGTGGCGGGGTAGAAGATCCGGGTGGTCAGCCGGCGGCTTCCGCGTGCCCAGGCGTACTCCCTCACCCCGATGGCGAAGCGCTGGGCCGGCGCGGCTGCCGAGGCGGACGGGGATGCCGTCGCCACGGTGGCGCCGTGCACCTGGACGGCGGCCACGGCTCCGGCCGCGCCCAGTCCCAGGAAGGTGCGTCTGTTCATGGCCATGGTGTGCTCCTTGTCGGACGGTGTGGGGGGCGGGGGAGGTCCGGGTCGGTGCGGGGCTGCCGGGAGGCGAGCGGGTCCCTGGGCCGGCGGATCGGGGCACCGTCGGCGGGGATTCGACGCCTCCGCCGGCGGAGGAGGAAGCGTGAGCGTGCGGGGACCGCAGACCGTCGCCCGGCCGGTGGGGCCGGACCCCGGGTGCCGGCGGCGCTGACGCCGTGCGAGGCCATCCACGGGATTTCCTCTTCGGTGTCCTTGGTGGCGCTGACGTGCGGGTGGCGCTGATCGGTGAGGCGTACGGGCGAGCGGTTGTGGGTGGGGGGGGGGG
>NZ_LWCC02000005.1:2115296-2126317 GCF_001642695.1 Streptomyces chilikensis | reverse complement strand
GGACCGAGACGGGAAATCGGTTCCCGGAACGTCCTGTCGGACTCTGCCAATCGCTCGGCATATCATCCGGCGGTCACCCGGCCAAATGGACAGTAGATTTGGGCTCACGGGGTGTCAATCGTCCGATGCGGCGTCTTGAGGTCACTCTTTGCGCGGGTTCGGGCGTGCATGTGAATGGGCCGCCCTTCAGGTGAGCGGAAGGCGTCGCGAAATATCAACGAAATGCGAAGGGGGAGTCGGCGGCATGGGAAGTAGTCGCCGGTTTGCCTGAATTCCCGCGGGAGGGGCGCTTTCGAAACTCAACGAAATCGACCTTCCTGTTCGTTGTCCGAAACCGCACGTCGCGAGGAAGGCGCTCCGGTCCGCCCGCAGGCGGCTGCGACGGTCGGCGAAAGCCCGCGGATCCGGAAGGAGGGGTGCGTCGACGACAAGGTCGTCCACGGCAAACTCGCAGGTCACGCACGCTGCTCGTCCGGTCCGGTCCGGGCGAGGCGCCGGCGTGCCTCCGCGTGGGTGATCTCCTGGGTGCGGCGGGCGGCCCGTCCCGTGTCCGGGCGGGGGTGCTCGGGCGGCCGGGACGTCGTTGCTCAGGACCGTCCAGCGGTTCAGCGTCTCGGGGCCTCGATCTCCGTGCCGGCGGGTTCCGCGTCGAAGTGCCTGCGCCGCTCCTCGGGCAAGGACTCCTGGACGTCACGGACGGTTCGCAACGGACGCGTCGGCGAATGCGGGAGGGCGAGGGACGTCGCCCGGGAGGAATTCCTTCTCCTCCGCCGAACCGGCCGCGTGATTTTCCGGCCCCGGGCTGACGGCGTTCCGGCCATTCGCCCGGTTCCTTCCAGGAGGAACGGCACCACGCGGACGAGCCGGCCGCCCGTCGGCACGGACACCTGACGGGGGGACCGGACCGGCGGACCACCGGCCGGCATGCCTCAGCGCCCGTCGCGGACGGCAGGGCCTCCGGCATGTCCCCGCCGGGGGGAGGGGCACGGGCCTCGGCAGCGCCCGGGGAGGACGGTGGCGGTGCGCCGGTCGCCGCCGCTCGGGGTTGACCTTCCCCGTGGTTTCCGGTGTTCTGCTGCGATGGCCGATCTTCGAATCCAGCAGCCGGACGGCGACGTCACGCTCGCGGACTGGCGGTTCGTCCACAACGCGGTCGTTCCGGCGCACCGGCTGTCCCTGGCGGAGGCGCGGGAGCGCGCGAAGCGCGATCACCTGGAGGTCGCGTACCTCGGGGATGCGCCCGTCGGGTGCACGACGGTGCGGCCGCCGGCGGCGGGGACGGCGACGGCGACGGTGATCGCGCGGGTGCTGCCGGCCCACCGGAGGCGGGGGCTCGGCGGGGAGCTGTACGCGCGGGGGCTGAGGCGGGCGCGGGAGCTGGGGGCCGGGGTGATCGAAACGGTGGTGCTGTCGTCCAGCGGGAACGGGCTGCGGTTCGCCTGTCGGAACGGATTCCAGGAGGTCGAGCGGTACCTGCTGGACGGGGAAACGGTCCCCTGGGTCGATCTGCGCCTCGCCCGGACGGCGACCGGGCGCCGGGAAGGGCCCGGACGTCCGCGCCGGGGCGTGTGAGGATGGGCGGCATGATCCGACCCGCGACGCCCGCCGATGTCCCCGTCATCCACGCCCTGGTCCGTGAGCTCGCCGAGTACGAGAAGGCGCTCGGGGAGGCCGTGGCCACCGAGGAGCAGCTGCGGGAGGCGCTGTTCGGGGAACGGCCCGCCGCGTACGCGCACATGGCGGTGGACGACGTGACGGGGGAGCCCGTCGGGTTCGCGCTGTGGTTCCTGAACTTCTCCACCTGGCGCGGGGTGCACGGGATCTACCTGGAGGACCTGTACGTCCGGCCCGAGGCGCGCGGCGGCGGGCACGGGCGGGCGCTGCTCGAGGAGCTGGCGCGGCTCTGCGTGGAGCGGGGCTACCAGCGGCTGGAGTGGTCGGTGCTGGACTGGAACGAGCCGGCGATCGGCTTCTACCGGGCGCTGGGCGCGCTGCCGCAGGACGAGTGGACGGTGTTCCGGCTGACCGACGAGGCGCTCACCGAACTCGGGACCGCACGGCGGTCCGGGGAGCCGGTGGCCTGAAGCCGGGGACGGGGCGGTACCGGTCGAGCGCCGACGACACCGCGGTGAGGGCGCTCGTGCTCGCGACCGCGGAGAGCACTCCCGGCGCCGCGACCTGGTCGCCGGCCAGGTAGACGTCGTCGCCGCGGTCCACGGCGGGGCGGTCCCGCCACGTCGTGCCGGGCGGGTCGACGGCCCCGGTGCGGCCCTCGGCCAGCGCGTCGCGGCGGTACGTCACGCGGTCCCGCCAGTCGGGGAGGCCGAGGTCCAGGAGGGTCTCGCCGCGGGCGACGGCCTCCTCGCGGGGCGCGCCGGGCGCCAGGGGGAACTGGGCCTGCAGGAGGTGCTCGCCCCGGGGGGCCAGCGTCGGGTCCTGCACGGTGAACCGCTCCACGTAGCCGGGGCCGTCCAGGTCGGAGAGGACGAACGCGTCGCGCGGATCCTCGCGCAGCGCCAGGTCGACCAGGACGGTGCGGCCGCTCGGCCAGGTCAGCGAGGGGTCGTCGAGGAGCGCGCGGGCGGCGGGCAGCGAGGTGGCGACGATCACCGGGCCGTGGTCGGACCGGGCGTCGGCCAGGGTGTGGATCCGCGCGCCGGTCTCCGTGCGGACGCCGAGGTTCCGGGCGCGCGCGGCCATCCGGTCCACGATGGCCTGCCAGCCGCCGCGGGGGTAGCGGACCTCGGGCGGGAAGCCGGTGATCCGCCGCAGCCGCTCCTGCACGAAGCGGGCGGAGAGCGAGCCGGGGTCGTGGTGGAAGATCACCACGGAGGTGAGGTACGCGGTGGCGCGGGCGGCCTCGTCACCGATCCGCCAGGAGGCCCAGCTGAGGAAGTCGACGTCGGCGGGAACCCGGTCGGCGTCGGTGCGGAGCAGGCGCACCGTGCCGAGCGGCGGGGTGCGGCGCAGGGCGCCGTGGTGGCGGAACCGCGCCCCGGTGGCGTCGCGCGGCCGGAACGGGGCGAGGGGACCGATCAGGCCGCGGTCGTTCAGCCAGGTCCAGTGGGGGCTGCGGCTCAGGAAGGCGTGCGGGCCCTCGTTGGTGCGGTAGGGGGCGGCAGCGGTGCGGGCTCGGCCGCCGAGGTCGTGGTGGGCCTCGTACAGGGTGACGCCGGCGCCGCGCTCGGCGGCGGCGATGGCGGCGGTCAGCCCGGCGAGGCCGCCACCGACGACGGTGACGGTGCGGGGCATGGTTCTCTCCCTCGGACACGGGCGCGGGTGCGGACACGGGCGCGTACACGGCGCGGGTGCGGACGCGGAGCGCGGGTGCTGGGCGGTGCGGCGCGCCGGTACTGCGTCCGAGTCCCCCTTCGGAGGGCGACGACGCGGCGGCCGGGGGAGAAAAGCCGGGGAGGGGAGGGCGGGGGAGCGCGTCAGGGGAGGCGGGGGAAGCGGGCCTGGAGGGTCCAGACGGCGGGGTTGTCGGCGAGGTCCTCGTGCAGGTCGCAGAGGTCGGCGATCAGGTCGTGCAGGAAGTCCCGGGCCTCGCGCCGCAGTTCGGCGTGGGAGAACCGCAGGGGCGGCTCGTCCGTGGTCATCCAGTCGGCGTCGATCTCGACCCAGCCGAAGCGGCGCTCGAAGTAGAGCCGGTCGGTGGACTCGGTGAAGTCCAGCTCCGCGTGCTGCGGGCGCGAGGCGCGGGAGCCGGCGGGGTCGCGGTCGATCTGCTCGGTGATGTCGCACAGCGCCCAGGCGAAGTCCAGCACGGGAACCCATCCCCAGGCCGTGGAGATCTCCTCGTCCTTCTCGGTGTCGGCGAGGTAGACGTCCCCGCAGAACAGGTCGTGGCGCAGGGCGCGGACGTCCGCGCGCCGGTAGTCCGTCTGGGGCGGGTCCGGGAAGCGGTTGGAGAGCGCGTAGCCGATGTCGAGCACACGCCGATGGTGTCATGCGCCGGTCCGGTGCCGCGTCCACCGCCGCCCGGCGGCGGGGCCCCGGCTACGACGGGGCCTGCGCGTCCGTGGCGGTGGCGCCGGCCACCAGCAGGGCCAGGCGGGGCGGCCAGATCGTTTCGCCGGTGGCGGCCAGCTCCTCCAGGGACCACCAGCGCCAGGCGAGGATCGCGTCGGCGGCGTGCGCGTCCGCGAGGTCTCCCGTCAGGTCGCGGCGCGGGGCGCGGGCCAGGTAGACGTGCTCGTGCTGGCGCACCGGCACGCCGCGGTAGGGGAAGTCGTGCTCCCAGACGCAGAGCAGCGGGCCGGGGGTGACGTCGCTCCAGCCGGTCTCCTCGCGGACCTCGCGGGTGGCGCCCTGGAGGGGGCTCTCGCCGGGCTCCAGCCCGCCGCCGGGCAGCGCCCAGTAGGGACCGGTGCCGGGGTTGTCGTAGCGGAGCAGGAGGACGGCCCGGTCGGGGTCCGGGGTGACCACGGCGACCCGGGCGGCGGCGCGCGGCATGCGGGGGTTCCGGGGGTCCTGCAGCGGCTTGCGCAGCACGGAGCAGGGGCGGTGGTACCGGCGGTCCACGCGGTGGCCGATGAGCTGGTAGCCGAGGGCGGCCCAGAAGGCGAGCGAGTCGGGGGTGCTGTCCAGGACGGCGAGGCGAACGGCGGTGCGGCCGCCCGCGAAGAGGCGGGCCTCGACGGCGGCGGCCAGCCTGCGGCCGAGGCCCTGGCGGTGGACGGTGGCGTCCACCATCAGCAGGCCGATCCACGGGTCCGGGTCGGCCGGGTCGGGGTGATGGGCGAGGGTGACGGCCAGGCCGACGAGGCGGCCGGCGCTGCGGGCCAGGAGCACCTCGATGTCCGGGTCGGCGAGTTCGTCCGCGAGGGCGGCGGCCACCTGCTCGGGGCGGATGTCGTCCGGGTCGGGGAACTCGTCGCCCCCGCTCAGCGCGTGGAACTCCCGGTTGGAGGCGTAGAGGGCCGTGAGCTCGGTGAGCACGGGGCCGGGGATGTCACGGTCCGGGGTGAGGTGCAGCGGCTCCAGGATCATGGGCGCACGCTAATCGACGGCGGGGCCGGCCCGCCCGCGGTGCGGGCGGGCCGGTTGTGGCCGAGGGCTGTCAGACGCTGACGCCGAAGTCCTGGGCGATGCCGGCGAGGCCGGAGGCGTAGCCCTGGCCGACGGCGCGGAACTTCCACTCGGCGCCGTGGCGGTAGAGCTCGCCGAAGACCATGGCGGTCTCGGTCGCGGCGTCCTCGGAGAGGTCGTAGCGGGCGATCTCGGCACCGCCGGCCTGGTTCACCACGCGGATGTACGCGTTGCGGACCTGGCCGAAGTTCTGCGAGCGGCTCTCCGCGTCGTAGATGGAGACCGGGAAGACGACCTTGTCGATCTCGGCCGGGAGACCGGCCAGGTTGACGTTGATCGCCTCGTCGTCGCCCGCGCCCTCGCCGGTGCGGTTGTCACCGGTGTGGACGATGGACTGGTCAGGCGTCGCCTTGTTGTTGAAGAAGACGAAGTACGTGTCCGCGTAGACCCGGCCGGCGGCCGTGACCGCGATGGCGGACGCGTCGAGGTCGAAGTCCGTTCCCGTGGTGGTGCGGACGTCCCAGCCCAGGCCAACGGTGACGGCGGTCAGGCCCGGAGCCTCCTTGGTGAGCGAGACGTTGCCGCCCTTGGACAGGCTTACAGCCATGGTGGGAGTCCCTTCCTTCGTTGTGTGACTGACGGGCTTCGCACTGGGGGCGAAACTACCGTCGCTTCGTTGAACGCCGGGAGAGGTCCGTGAGGTTCCGGCTGCCTTTACCTTTTTTACCGTTCACCCGGACGGCGGGACGCCGGCCGGGCCGGAAACCCGGATGACCGCGGCGCCCCGGGCGGGGGACCATGGGGGCATGTCCGGTCGCCCTCTCCTCATCCGCGGCTCCGTGCCTCTGCCCGAGGCGGAGCTGAGCTGGCGCTTCTCCCGTTCCGGGGGACCGGGAGGACAGCACGTCAACACCAGCGACACCCAGGTCGAGCTGCGGTTCGACCTGGCGGCCACCGAGGCGCTGCCGCCGGTGTGGAAGGCGCGGGCGCTGGAGCGGCTGGGGTCGCGGCTGGTGGACGGGGGCGTGCTGGCGGTGCGGGCGTCGGAGCACCGCTCCCAGTGGCGCAACCGTGAGGCGGCGATGGAGCGGCTGACGGCCCTGCTGGGCGAGGCGGTGGCGCCGCCGCCCAAGGTCCGGCGGCCGACCCGGATCCCGCGCGGCATCAACGAGCGCCGCCTCCAGGAGAAGAAGAAGCGCGCGGACACCAAGCGGGGGCGCAGCCCCCGCAACTGGGACTGACCGCCCCCGCCTCCCCGCCCGGCCGGGCCCGGTTCAGCTCAGGTGCCGGTAACGGCTGCGGAAGTGCAGCAGCGGGCCGGCGTCGCCGGGCGCGGTGGTGGCCGACAGGACGCGGCCCACGACCAGGGTGTGGTCGCCCGCCTCGACGCGCTGTTCGGTGCGGCACTCCACGGTGGCCAGCGCGCCGGTGATCAGCGGGGCTCCGCTGGCCTCGCCGCGGGTGTGCGGGACGTCGGCGAACAGGAGCCGGTCGCTGATCCGCCCCTTCATGGCGAACCGCCCCGCGATGTGCCGCTGGTCCTCCGCGAGCACCGACACCGCCCACAGCGGCTGCTCGGCCAGCAGGTCGTCCATCCGGGAGCCGGTGCGCAGACTGATCATCGCCAGCGGCGGGTCCAGCGAGACCGACATGAAGGCCGTCGCCGTCATGCCCGCGTCCTCGCCGACCGGGCCGTCGGGGTCCGTCCGGGGCTCGTGCGCGGTCACCAGCACCACGCCCGAGGCCAGCCGGGACATGGCCGCGCGGAATTCTTCGTCGTTCACCCCTTCAGCATGCCCCGGCACCGGGACGTCACGGGGCGCAGGGGTCGCGGGGGCCGCAGGGGCCGTGGGGGCGGGAGCCACCGGTGGGACCTGGGAGGCCGGTGATGCCGGTGAGGCCGATGATGCCGGTGATGCCGGTGATGCCGGAGAGGTGTGAGGGGCCGGGGGGAAGGAAAGGGTCGCCACATGAACGACGCTAGGCGCCGCCACGCCTGCCGCGCATCGGCCCCCGGCCGCATCCCGCCCCCGCTGCGGGACCTAGGTCCCCGGCCCGTGCGGGCGGTCCGGCCCTCGGCCCCGGCCGTCCCGCCGGCCCCACCGCCACCGCCGGCCCCGCCGTCATCGCGGGTCCCGCCCGCCCCGTCGCCCTGCCCGCCGCCGCGGAATTCCGCCGCCCTCTTCCCCGTTCTCCCCCCGTTGTCCAAATTTCCCGTGATACATGTGACTTGACTCACAGCGTGAGAAATTTGCTGACCCTGCGTACCGGTGGGGCAGCGCGCTGTGATTCAGTGGCGTGGAAGCTGCACGAGGACGCCGAAGACAACCCTTGATTCGCTACGAGGTCTCGGGGGGAGGGCGAGCATGGAGACCGAGTCGGAACCGTATGTCCGCCTTGCGACTCTGCGGCAGCTGCATCAGCTGATGGCGCGGATGAACACGGCGCGCAGCCTGGCCGACACCCTGCAGACCGTGGCCGACGGCCTCGTCGAGGGGCTGGGCTGGGAACTCGCGGCCGTCAACATGGTCCGCCCCGAGTACAACGACCTGGTCGTCGCCGCCGTCGCGGGCAACACGGCCGCCGAGGCGCTGCTCACCGGCCGGTCCGGGTCCCGTGACTCCTGGGAGCGGCGGCTGGCCATGGGCGTCTCCTGGGGCACTCTGCGCTTCATCCCGCACACCGAGGCGTGGGCCCTCAACGAGGACGACGTCCCGACCTGGCTCACCGGCGGTCCGCTGCCCCGCTTCGAGGGCGAGTGGCACCCCGACGACCGGCTCATCGCGCCGATGTACGCGCCCGGCACCCTGGACCGCAAGACCGGCCCCGAGCTGATCGGCGTGATATCGGTGGACCGTCCGCGCAACGGACGCCGCCCCGGCGCCTGGGGCCGCGAGGCGCTGGAGACGTACGTCTTCCACGCCTCCATCGCGATCGCCAACGCCCGGCTGCGTTCCAACATGCAGCGCGCCCTGGTCCGCCTGGAGCGGGAGCAGCAGGCGCTGCGGGCCAGTGAGGAAAGCTTCCGCCACGCCTTCGAGTACGCCCCGTCCGGCATGGCCATCACCGACATGGGCTGCGGCGACCAGCACGGCCGGATCCTGCGGACCAACGACGCGCTGTGCCGGCTGCTGGGCCGCCCGTCGGCGATGCTGTGCAAGCAGTCCTTCGAGACGCTGGTCCACCCCGAGGACGCGGACACGCTACGCCGGACCTACGCCGACGGCGGCCGGGCCGAGCTGCGGCTGGCCCGGCGGGACGGCAGCTTCGTGTGGGTGTCGCTGCGCAACTCGGTGGTCGCCGACGCCGCCGACGGGCCGAGGTTCCTGCTGAGCCACGTCGAGGACATCGAGGAGCGCAAGCGCCGCGAGCTGGCCCTCGCCCACCGCGCCTCGCACGACTCGCTGACCGGGCTGCCGAACTCGGCGGAGCTGCGGGCCCGGCTGAGCGCCCGGCTCTGCGACCGTCCGTACGCGCCGGCCACCGCCGGGTCGCGGCTGGCGGGGGTGGTGGAGTCGCTGGACGCCGCCTACGGGGACGAGCCGTGCGAACTGGGGATGTGGGAGCCGGGCGCCTACGACACCGGCGTCTACCGCGACCCGCCGTTCGAGTCCGTCCACGAGGGCGTGCCCGGCGGCCAGGGCCCCTACGAGCCGGACCCGTTCGAGGGCGTCGGGCACGGCGGCGCCCCGGTTCCCGCGGACCGGTACGGCTTCGTCGGCGAGCCGCGCCACGTGCACACCGTGGCGCCGCGCGAGTCCCGGGACGACGGCGCCAAGGGGCTGGCGGTCCTCTTCTGCGACCTGGACGGCTTCAAGGGCATCAACGACCGCTTCGGCCACAACGCCGGCGACGCGGTGCTGATAGAGGTGGCCCGCCGCCTCAGCGACGGCGTCCGCGACGGCGACACGGTGGCCCGGCTGGGCGGTGACGAGTTCGTGGTGCTCGCCGACGGCCTGGGCCGGGCGGACGCCGAGGACCTGGCGGTGCGGCTGCGCAACCAGATCGTCCAGCCGATCACGGTGGACGGCCGCGACATGCGGGTCGGGGCGAGCTTCGGCATCGGCTGGGCGCACTGCGGGATGACGGCGGAGGAAGTGCTGAAGTCCGCCGACGAACGTATGTACGTTCAGAAACGATCACGTCCGAAAACTCACAGACGCGCGGGTTGAACCCCAGGTCAGCGGCCGGACACCTGCCGGTGGGATCTGCGTCACCCACTCGGGCTACAAACACCGGGTACGCTCGCAAGACATCACCTGTCGCACCTGACCCCGCACCTGTTGAGGAGTACCAAGGGATGACGTCCGGTAACAACGGCGCCAGCACGCCCGAGGACGACGACCCGTTCGGCTACCTCTACGCCGACGGACAGGCCAACGGCGCCCAGCCGCCCTCCGGCGGCGGCTACGGCTACCCGAACTCCGTCAACCGCGTGCGGGCCGTGGGCGAGCGCCGGTACACCCCCCAGCAGACGGTGCAGCAGCCGCCCGCGTCGGCCCCCGGCCCGTACGGCGGCCCGAACCCCCACTACCAGGCCCCCGAGGCGGTCGCCATGGGCTCCGTCGGGGTTCCCGGCGCCCCGGGCTCGCGCCGCTCCCAGGACAACGGCGGCGGACGCGGACGCGGTCCCAACACCAAGGGCCTGATGATCGGCGCGGTGGCCGTGGTGGCCGCGGTGGTCGTCGGCATCACCCTCGCCATGACCGGTGGCGGCGACGACACCGAGAAGACCGCGGGCACCGGTCCGTCGCCGACGGCGAGCTCCATGGAGAAGCCGACCGAGGCGGCGGACGACGGCAAGGAGAAGAAGAAGGGCGAGTTCGAGCCGACGAAGATCGACGCGGCCTCGCTCGGCGAGCTCGGCGGCGGCGCCACGCCCGCGAGCGACGTCCCCGGCTCCAGGGCCGAGAGCGGCTCCTACCTCGCCGGCTTCGGCGCCCCCGGCTCCTCGGTGACCTGGACGGTCAACGGCGTGCCGAAGGACGGCCAGTACACCCTCTTCACCTACTACGGGGTCCCCGGCGAGGACGCCAAGGCCACGCTGACCGTCAACGGCGGCCAGCCGGCCGAGGTCAACCTGAAGAACTACGCCGGGGCGGAGAAGGGCGACTGGGCCAAGGGCTGGACCCGGACCTACAACTACGTCCCGCTGAAGCAGGGCACCAACACCATCACCCTCTCCTGCGCGGAGGGCTGCAACGCCAACGTCGACCAGTTCGGCCTGGTCCAGGGCGAGGTGGCCCAGGAGCCGAAGGAGTTCTCCTGACGCCGACGGCGCCCGGTCAGACCGCCGGCGCGGCCTCGGCGACCCGGACCCGGCCGAGCAGCTCCTCGTAGAGCGGCCGGTCGAACCCCCCGGCGGCCGACGCGGCCGCGGTGGCCGCCGAGAGGGCGGCCGCCCGGGCCAGCCGCCCGGGCCAGGGCAGGTCCTCCGCCAGCCCGGAGAGCAGCCCGGCGGCCACCGAGTCTCCGGCCCCGGCCGGGTCCTCGTGCGGGGACGGGGCGGGGCGGCCCGCCAGTGACCCTCCGGCCCCACGGCCCAGTGGCCCTCCGGCCCCACGGCCAGCAGGCCCCCGGCGCCCAGCGAGGCCACCACGGTCCGCGCCCCGCGCCGCCGGGCGTCCAGGGCGGCCCGCAGCGGGTCGTGCGAGCCGGTCAGCTCGGCCAGTTCCCCCGCGTGGGACGTGAGCAGGTCGGGCCGGGCCGCGACACCACGCCGCAGCGGCTCGCCCGAGGTGTCGAGCAGCACCGGAACCCCCGCCGCCCGCGCCTCGCGCACCAGCTGCGCGTACGCGCCCACCGGAACGCCCGGCGGCAGACCGCCGCAGAGGGCGACCGCCCGCGCGGTGGGCAGCAGGTCCCGGTAGACGGCCTGGAGCGCGGCCCAGTCCGCCGCGGTGACCGCCGGGCCCGGCTCGTCGGGCAGGGCGGTGCCGGCGGCGGCCGGGCCGGGGGCCGGGACGGCGCGGCGGGCGGTGGCGCCCACC
>NZ_LWCC02000005.1:2090303-2115196 GCF_001642695.1 Streptomyces chilikensis | reverse complement strand
CGCGCCCGGGCCCGGGCCCTCGCCGGACGGGCCGTCCGCCGCGGCCGCGGAGCGCTCCGTGCGCCGCGAAGGGCCCGCGGCGGTCGGTCCGGCGGCCCGGCGGCGCAGCCTGTCCCGCCATGCCATGTGCTCAACCGCCTTCGTTCACGCGGGTGTTGATGCGGGCGATCTCGGCCACCCACTGACGGCGTTCGTCGTGGGTCAGGTCGAGGATCTCCTCGCGGGGCCAGTGGAAGTGATAGGCGACGTACGCGATCTCCTCCCGGAGCCGGGGAAGGGCGTACGTCACGATTCCCCCAGGCGCCCGCCCGAGAGGTCGACCTCGAAGCCGCCCTCGCAGTGCGGGCAGGTCACCGCCGCCCGGGTGTGGCCCTCGCTGTTGACGCGGCGGTAGAAGTCCTGGAGGAAGGCGACGTCGGTGGCGTACATCCGTTCCACGATCCCGGCGTGCACGTCGGTGATGGAGCCGATCCGGGTGATCACCTGGCTCAGCAGCACCACGCTCAGGTACGCCGGGTTCTCCTTGACCCGCAGGTCGATCTGGGGCCGCAGCTCGTCCCGGGCCGTGGCCAGGCGCATCGCGCCGTGCCGGTGGACGGTGCCCGCCTCGTCGACGTACCCGCGCGGCAGCTCGAACTCGAACTCGGTGCGCAGCCCGTGGTCCTCTCGTGGCGGCGGAGCGGCGGCGGGGGGTGCCGCCGCCTGCTCGGCCGCCGGGGCGGGCGCCGTCACCTGGAGGATCTCCTCCAGGTTGCCCGCCGTCACCGTACGGCGCCTCATTCGACGACGATCTCCTCGAACACGATCGTGACGGTCTCGGTGGCGTGGGAGGACTCCCCCGCCTTCAGGGACGGGCCCTCCCACTTCGAGGCCCAGCCCTGCATCAGCTGGATGCGGCGGACCGTGCTGCCCTCGGTGTCCTTGATCTCGATGGTGATGTTCTGGCGCGCGGCGTTCACCGCGCCGTTGTTCAGGGTCTCCTTGATCCAGTTGGTGAACTCGCTGCTCTGGTCGAGTCCCCGGGTGATCGTGATCTCGCCCGCCTGCCGGCCGCCGGGCTGCTTGCGGATGATCTGCTTGCCCTCGGCGCTGACCTGCTTGATCTCGACGACGTCCTCCTCGACGGTCAGACCGCTGATCTCCTGGATCGACTCGACCAGGTAGCCACCGAGCTGCACGCCGAAGACGTGGGTGGAAAGAGCATCGCCCGTTGCCATGACTGTCTGTCACCTTTCCTTGCGGAGCCGTTCCTACGGTCCCGGGATCACTCGTCGATGAGGCTGGTGCTGTCGGAGAACTGGGCCAGCCGGAACACCACGAACTCCGCGGGCTTGACCGGCGAGACACCGATCTCGCAGACGACCCGGCCCTGGTCGATGGACTCCTGCGGGTTGTTGTCGCGGTCGCACTTCACGTAGAACGCCTCTTCGGCGGTGCGGCCGAACAGCGCGCCCCGGCGCCACTCCTCGGTGAGGAACGCCGTGACGTTGCGCCGGATGCTCGACCAGAGCCGGTCGTCGTTCGGCTCGAAGACCACCCACTGGGTGCCCAGGAGGATCGACTCCTCCAGGTAGTTGAACAGGCGGCGCACGTTCAGGTAGCGCCAGGCCGGGTCGGAGGAGAGGGTGCGGGCGCCCCAGATCCGGATGCCCCGGCCCGGGAAGGCGCGGACGCAGTTCACGCCGATCGGGTTCAGCAGGTCCTGCTCGCCCTTGCTGAGCCGCAGCTCCAGGTCGACCGCGCCGCGGATCACCTCGTTGGCGGGCGCCTTGTGCACGCCGCGCTCGGCGTCGCTGCGGGCCCACACGCCGGCGATGTGACCGCTCGGCGGGACGGTGGTGTTGCGGCCGGCGGCCGGGTCGAAGACCCGCACCCACGGGTAGTAGAGGGCGGCGTACCGGGAGTCGTAGCCCGCCTCGTCGTTGCGCCAGGTGCGCACCTGCTGGGCGGTCAGCCCGGGCGGGGTGTCCAGGACCGCCACCCGGTCGCCCATCTGCTCGCAGTGCGAGATCACGGCGAGCTGCACGGTGCGCACGCCCTCGGCGTCGATGTCACCGCGCCGGTAGGCGCTCATCAGGTCCGGCACCGCGACCATGGTGATCTCGTCGATGGCCTCCAGGCCGCCGAAACCGGTGCGGTCCCCGGCGTCGCCCACGTACTCGGCCGGGCCGAAGCGGGCCACCTCGCCGGAGCCGGGAGCGGCGGGCGCGGCCGGGGCGTCGGCCAGCGCCACGGTCTGGTTGGCGGGCCTGCTCTGGGCGGCCCCCTGCTGTTCGGTGACCTCGACCAGCTTCGAGGCGCGGACCTGGTTGACCAGGTACCCCTTGACGTTCCTGCGGGTGGAGGCCTCGTACGTCTCCGCCACCTGGTCGCCCTGGCGGACCAGGACCTTGAAGCGGTCCTCCGGCGGGTTCTCGCCGTCCGCGTCGGCGATCTCCACCGACACGCCGGAGACGCCCGGCCGGGCCGTGACCAGGAAGCCGCCCAGCTCGGTCGGCCTGGCCGCCGGGGTCTCCCGCCCCGCCGGGGCGGAGGCGTCGTCCGGGGAGCCGCCGATGCGCACGACGTACGCCGTGCCGCCGCCGTTGGCGAAGTACCCGTAGACCGCGTGGGCCAGGTAGGTGCCCTCGGTGAAGCCACCGAACGTCCGGGTGTACTGGTCCCAGCTCGCGACCAGCGTCGGCGTGTGGAACGGGCCGGTCTCGGCGAACCCCACGAACGCGGCGACCGCGGTGCCCACCCCCTCGATGGGCCGGGCACCGGACTGCACCTCCTCCACGTACACGCCCGGGGTGAGGTACGTCGGCATGCTCGCTCCTTCGGGTCCTGCGGTTCCTGGCGGTCCTGGCACCTGTGTCCAGGCCGAGTCTGCGGGGCCGAACCACGAGGTGACAGGGCCGTGCGGACCTGGCCGGGGGCAGGAGCGCTGCCCCCCGCCGCCCGCGCCGACCGTCCGGCGGCCCCCCGGGGCTGCCCCGGCTCTGCCCGTACGGGCCTGGACGCCCCGCGCGTCCGCCCGTTCCACTGGAGGCCGCACCCGGGATGCGTCGGCGGGGAGGCGGCGCGGTACGGGGGCGCCGTCCTCCCACCGCCCGGCCCCGCGCGGTGGACGAGGACCGGGCCGGGTGGAGGAAGGCCTCCGGCCGGGCCGGACCGACGACGCCGTGCGGCGAGGCCTCAGACGGCCAGGGCGTCCGCCAGGTGCGGCCCGAACTCGCTCTGCAGGACCAGCCGGCCCAGCTTGCGGTACTCCTGGGCGACCGCGGTGATCAGCTGGCGCATGGTGAGCGGCTCACCGGTCTCCGCCGCGAGGTAGGCGGCCGTCACCGCGCAGGAGCGGATGGAGCCGCCGGCCAGTTCGAAGCGGTCCGCGCAGAAGCCGAGGTCGAGGTCGTCGGCCCGTGGCAGGCGGTCGCCCAGGCAGCGGTCCCAGAGGGCGAGGCGCTGGCCCGGGTCGGGGACCGGGAAGTCGGCCACCACGTCCAGGCGGCGGGTGAACGCCTCGTCGAGGTTGGCCCGCAGGTTGGTGGTCAGCACGGCGATGCCGTCGAAGGACTCCATGCGCTGGAGCAGGTACGCGGACTCGATGTTGGCGTGCCGGTCGCGCGCGTCCTTCACCTCGGAGCGCTTGCCGAAGATCGCGTCGGCCTCGTCGAAGAGGAGCACGGCGTTGACCGCGGAGGCCTCGGTGAAGATCCGCTCCAGGTTCTTCTCGGTCTCACCGATGTACTTGTCGACCACGGTGGAGAGGTCGACCACGTAGAGGTCCATGCCGAGGTCCGCCGCGACGACCTCGGCGGACATGGTCTTGCCGGTGCCGGACTCCCCCGCGAACAGCGCGATCACGCCGCGCCCCCGGCCGCCGCCGGGCCGCATGCCCCACTGCCCGAGCACCTGGTCGCGGTGGCGGGCGCGCAGGGCGAGTTCGCGCAGGCGGCGGTGGGTGGCCGGCGGGAGGACGAGGTCGTCCCAGCCGACCCCCGGCTCGACGCGGCGGGCGAGACGGTCGAGCCCGGCGCCGTTCTGGGCGCGTACGGCGGCGCGCAGGTCGTCGGGGCCGACCGGGCGGCCGGCCAGGGCGGCGGTGCGCACCGCGACGTCGGCCGCGCGGCGCAACTGCGCGGAGTCCAGGCGGTGGGCGGCCACCGCACGGGCGAGTTCGCCGACGTCGCCGGAGCCGGAGCCCATGCCGGTGCCGGTGCCGGTGACCCGGTCCAGGGCGTGGAGCCAGCGCGCGGCCTGCCGCTCGGGGGAGGGGGGCGGCACGGTCAGGACGACGGGGCTGTCGGGCGCCCAGGCCGGATCCCAGCCGCCCGAGCCGTGCGTCAGGAGGGGGACGCCGCGCAGCGCCCCGCACACCGTCCGGAGGATCCGGGCCCGTTCGGCCGGCTCCCCGGGCAGCGCCTCCAGCGGGCCGAGGACGACGCCGGCCCCGGTCAGGCGGGCCTCCAGCGCGGCCACCCGTGCCGACCCGGGCGGCGACGGCCCCCGCCGCCCCGGGCGGCGACCGCCGGGGCCCGGCCGTGCCCACGGAGGTGCGCGGCCCGGAGGGCTTCCGGGCCCGGCTGGTCCCGGTCGCCGCGCGGGCGGACGGCTCGCTGGCGCTTCCCGACAGCGGCCGCCTGGGGGGCTGGTGGGCGCTCGGGGCGCCGGCCGGGGCCGCCCGGGGCACCCTGCTCGTCGCGGGACACGTCGACACGGCCCGGGACGGCCTGGGCGTGTTCGCGGCGCTGCACCGGCTGCGGGTCGGCACGGCGGTCGACGTGGTCGGAGCGGACGGTCTCGCCCGCCGCTACCGGGTCACCGCCCGTCACACCTACTCGCAGCGGTCCCTGCCGCCCGCCCTGTTCACCCGCGACGGACCCCACCGGCTGGTGCTGGTCACCTGCACCGGCGACTACGACCGGTCGGCGGGCGCCTACGACCGGAACCTGGTGCTCTACGCCACCCCGGCCCCGGCCCCGCGGTCACCCCGGCCCCGGCCCCCGTGCAGCCGCCCCGGGCGTCGGCCGCCGGGCGTCCGCCGCTAGGCCCTGTCCGGCGGGTCGTGCCGTTCCCGCCGCCGTCGCCCTGTGGGCCGCCGGCCCCGCGCCCCACGTGCGCGATCCGCCGGACGGGACCTAGTGCGCCGTGGCGGTCAGCGCGTCGAGCTGGTCCAGGAACCACTTGGCCGGCGGGGTGGCCGTCGCGGCGGCGACGAGCCGCTTGGTGCGGTCGGCGCGCTCCCCCGGCGGCATCGTGAGCGCCTCGTGCAGCGCCCGCGCCGTGGCGTTCACGTCGTAGGGGTGGACGGTGATCGCGTCGTCGCCCATCTCCTCGTGCGCCCCCGCCTCCCGGGACAGCACCAGCGCGCAGCCGTTCTCGGCGAGCACCGGCACCTCCTTGGCGACCAGGTTCATGCCGTCCCGGATCGGGTTCACCAGCGCCACGTCGGCCAGCCGGTACGCGGCCAGCGACCGCGCGAAGTCGTCCTTGAGGTTCAGCACCACCGGCGTCCAGTACGGCGTGCCGTACTCCGCGTTGATCTCGTCGGCGACCCGCGCCACCTCCGCCGTGTAGTCGCGGTAGACGGCCAGGTCCTGCCGCGAGGGGTAGGCGAAGGCCACGTGGACGACCCGGTCGCGCCACTCGGGGTGGTCGTCGAGCAGCTGCCGGAAGGCGTGCAGGCCGCGGACGATGTTCTTGGAGAGCTCGGTGCGGTCGACCCGCACGATCGTCCTGCGGAGGTTGCCGTCGGGGTCGTCGCCGATCTCCGCGCGGAGTTCGGCGACGCGCCGGCCGACGTCCTCCCGCCCGGCCCGCTCGCGCAGGAAGTCGGCGTCCGCGCCCAGTCCGTGCACGCCGATCCGGGTGTCGCCGAGGCCGCCCACGACCGCGTCGCAGCAGGCGGTGAAGGCGTCGGCCCAGCGCCGGGTGAGGAAGCCGAGGCGGTCGGCGCCCAGCATGCCGCGCAGGACGGACTCCGCGACGTCGTCGGGGAGCAGCCGGAAGTACTCCGGCGGGGCCCACGGGGTGTGCGAGAAGTGGCCGATGCGCAGGTCCGGGCGGAGCTCGCGGAGCATGCCGGGGGCCAGCGTCAGGTGGTAGTCCTGGATCAGCACCGCCGCGCCCTCGGCGGCCTCCTCGGCCAGCGCCTCGGCGAAGGAGCGGTTGAACTCCTGGTAGGCGGCCCACTGGAGCCGGAACTCACTGTCGAAAACAGGTTCGAGCGGCGTCTGGTACAGCATGTGGTGCACGAACCAGAGCACCGAGTTGGCGATGCCGTTGTAGGCGGCGTGGTGCGTCTCGGCGGAGATGTCGAGCATCTTCACGCCCGGCTCGCCCACCCCGCGCCGGACCGCCTCGCGGTCGCCGTCGCTCAGGGCCGAACAGACCCACAGGGCGCCGGCGTCCGGCCCGATCGCGGAGAGCCCGGAGACCATGCCCCCGCCGCCGCGGCGGGAGACCAGCGAGCCGTCCTCGGCGACCGAGTACGAGACGGGGCCGCGGTTGGAGGCGACCAGTACCTGAGCAGATCTTTCGGCGGAACCCATACGCGTCACCTAGCCCGGAGGGGAAAAGTCCAAACGTGCGAGGACGTGGCGGCGGCGTCCCGCCCGGGGGCGGGGCGCCGCGCCGAACGGGTGCGGTCAGGCCACCTCGCGTGACCGGTACTCCAGGATCTCCGCCATCGGCGGCCGCTCCAGGGTGTCCACCGCGTGGGTGCGCGGCGCGAAGCCCTCCTCGGTGCGCTCGAACTGGGTGATCAGCGGCCGGATCATCTGGCCGCGCGCCAGCCGCAGCTGGGCGGTGCGGTAGATGGTGGCGGCCATGCGGCCCAGGGCCTGGCTGTCCTGGTTGCGGTGCTTGCGGACGCCGACGTCGACCTGGGCGAGGGCGTCCAGGCCCACCGTGTGCAGGGAGTCGATCAGCATCGCCAGCTCGACGCCGTACCCGACCGGGAACGGCAGCCGCTCCAGCAGCGACCGGCGGGCCGCGTACTCGCCGCCCAGCGGCTGCACGAAGCCCGCGAGCTGGGGCCAGTGCAGGTTGATCAGCGGGCGGGCCATCAGTTCGGTGACCCGGCCGCCCTGGCCGGCCTCCGTGCCGAGCGGGCGGTCGTACATGGCCTTGACCAGCGAGATCCCCGGGTCGGTGAGCAGCGGACCGACCGTGCCCGTGACGAAGTCGGAGGAGAAGTCCCGCAGGTCCGCGTCGATGAAGCAGACGATGTCGCCGCTGGTCGCCAGCAGCGAGCGCCACAGCACCTCGCCCTTGCCGCGGACGGCGGGGACGCGGGGCAGGATGTGGTCCCGGTGCACCACCTTGGCGCCCGCCGCGGCGGCCACCTCGGAGGTGCGGTCCGTGGACGCGGAGTCGACGACCACGAGCTCGTCGACGAGCGGGACCTGTTCGACCAGGTCCCGGCGGATCGTGGCCACGATGTCACCGACAGTGGCCTCCTCGTTGAGCGCGGGCAGCACGACGGAGACCTTCGTGCCGCTCTGGCGCTTGGCGGCGAGTATCTGGTGGAGCGGGCGATCGGCCACATGCCAGGAGCGTGTGCCCAGCCAGCCTTCGACTTCTTCCAGCACAGTCACCGGCTCCTCACTGTGTCCACCGCCTGCCTCGCGGCGGGCGGTCCGTCTCGCGTTCCGGACGACTCTCTCAACTGTCCTGGCCTTCGGTTACAGTCTTGGACATCACCAGTGACCACCGCATGTCGGGGGTCGAGTCGCTCGACTGGTGGATACGAGTCCCCTGGCGGGACGCGAGTCAAAACAACTTCAGAACAACAGAAGAACGCTCATCCAGAGGGGCAGAGGGATACGGCCCGATGAAGCCCCGGCAACCCTCCAGCCGCGCCCGCGTCACGCGAGGCCCCGGCTAGGGAAGGTGCCAAATCCGTCTCACGGCGAAGACGCCGCTGAGGAAGATGAGGAGAAAGGGCCTCGCCACTCATGGCTGTACAGACCGTCACGACCGCTTCCGCGTCCACGACGACCTCCGCCGCCTCCGTCGATCTCGGTCCCGCCACCGCGCTCTCCTGTCGCGAGTGCGGCCACCGCGTCCCGCTCGGCCCCGTCTTCGCCTGCGAGGAGTGTTTCGGGCCGCTCGAGATCGCCTACGACTTCTCCTCCTACGAGGCCGGGGAACTGCGCCGCCGCATCGAGGCCGGCCCCAGCAACATCTGGCGCTACGCCCCGCTGCTGCCCGTCCCGGCCGACGTCGCCGACAAGCCCAACCTGAACCCGGGCTGGACCAAGCTGGTCAAGGCCGACAACCTGGCCCGCGAGCTGGGCGTCACCGGCGGCCTCTACGTCAAGGACGACTCCGGCAACCCGACGCACTCCTTCAAGGACCGCGTGGTCGCCCAGGCCCTGGAGGCCGCCCGCGCCTTCGGCTTCACCACCCTCTCCTGCTCCTCCACCGGCAACCTGGCCGGCGCGGTCGGCGCGGCCGCCGCCCGGGCCGGCTTCCGGTCCTGCGTGTTCATCCCGCACGACCTGGAGCAGGGCAAGGTCGTGATGGCCGCGGTCTACGGCGGCGAGCTGGTCGGCATCGACGGCAACTACGACGACGTGAACCGCTTCTGCTCCGAGCTGATCGGCGACCCGGCCGGCGAGGGCTGGGGCTTCGTCAACGTCAACCTGCGCCCCTACTACGGCGAGGGCTCCAAGACGCTGGCGTACGAGATCTGCGAGCAGCTCGGCTGGCGGCTGCCGGACCAGCTGGTGATCCCGATCGCCTCCGGCTCGCAGTTCACCAAGATCGACAAGGGGCTGAAGGAGCTCGTCCAGCTCGGCCTGGTCGAGGACAAGCCGTACAAGCTCTTCGGCGCGCAGGCCGCGGGCTGCTCCCCGGTATCCGTCGCCTACAAGGCCGGGCACGACGTGGTCCGGCCGCAGAAGCCGGACACCATCGCCAAGTCGCTGGCCATCGGCAACCCGGCCGACGGTCCCTACGTCCTGGACATCGCCCGCCGCACGGGCGGCGCGGTGGAGGACGTCACGGACGAGGAGGTCGTGGCCGGCATCCGGCTGCTGGCCCGCACGGAGGGCGTCTTCGCGGAGACGGCCGGCGGCGTGACGGTCGGCGTGACCCGCAAGCTGATCGAGAACGGCCTGCTGGACCCGTCGCTCACCACGGTCGTCCTCAACACCGGTGACGGCCTGAAGACGCTGGACGCGGTGGCCGACCAGGGGCTCACCGCCACGATCCGTCCCAGCCTCGAGTCCTTCCGAGAGGCCGGTCTCGGCTGACCTCCGCCCCGCCCGCCCCGTAACCCGCCTCACCGTGACCGGAGGACACACCCCATGAGCGTGACCGTTCGCATCCCGACCATCCTGCGCACCTACACCGGTGGCCAGGCCGAGGTGAGCGCCGAGGGCGCGAACCTGGGAGAGGTCATCGCGGACCTGGAGAAGAACCACACGGGCATCGCCGCCCGCGTGCTGGACGACCAGGGCAGGCTGCGGCGCTTCGTCAACGTCTACGTCAACGACGACGACGTGCGGTTCGAGCAAGGCCTGGAGACGGCCACGCCCGAGGGCGGCAGCGTTTCGATCATTCCCGCCGTGGCCGGCGGCGCCTGATCCCCCGCGCTTTTCCGCATTTCCCGGATCGCCCTCCCCGGTTCATGCCGGCGTCACATTCCGCCGGCATCCGGAGAGGGCGATTCTGCATGATTGGGCGCGGTAGAGTTGGGGTACTCCGCGCCGAACTCGGGTCGTGCGCCGACGAGTTCCTGCCTCCCGCACGACAAGATGCAGCCAAACTGCGCGGGTCCTTTGCGCGGTTCGTTCCATCTGTCCGCCCCCACTTGACCTGAATTCGGGCGATTCCTCCGCGTGTTCCTGGCCGGTTGTTCCCAGAATTGTCGTCCGATTGACCTGTTGCAGAGGGCAGTTGGGCAGATACATTCGGCCGCGGTCGACGCGTTCCGGCGCACGCCCGCCGCCCCGGCGGCGGGTGAGGTCTGACCCGGATCCGCGAAGTGTGGATCTGTGCAAGGGCCAGTAATAGGGGAGTTAGGCATGGCTCAGGGCACCGTCAAGTGGTTCAACGCGGAGAAGGGGTACGGCTTCATCGCGGTCGACGGTGGTGCGGACGTCTTCGTGCACTACAGCGCGATTCAGATGGACGGCTACCGCACCCTCGAGGAAGGCCAGCGGGTCGAGTTCGAGATCTCGCAGGGCCAGAAGGGGCCGCAGGCGGACATGGTCCGACTGGCCGGCTGAACGCAGCGACCAACATCCTGACGTGACATCGGGCCCGCGGCCCCCTCGGGGGGCGCGGGCCCTTTGCCGTGCGGTCGCGCCGCCGTGCGGTCGCGCCGCCGTGCGGTGCGGGGGCGTGCGGTTCCGCCACGGACGACTGCGCCGCCGGTGAGGCCGGGCCGGCTCTGCCGCAAGGCGGCGGGGTGGCGTGCCCGCAGGGGGCGCGGGCCGCTCGGCGGGTGGGAAAAACGGGGGTGGATCGCCGGAGCGTCTTGCACTCGGAGGGGTCGAGTGCTAATTATGGCGTTAGCACTCTGAAGGTGAGAGTGACAACTATGGACCGGGTCGGTGAGGTCCGCGTTGTCGAGGCGGGGAAGGAACCGTCCGGCACGCAGGCCGTCCGTCGCGGGCGCGGGCGCGGTCCGAAGGAATCACCCCCAGTCCTGGGAGGACCACTTCACATGGCCAAGATCATCGCGTTCGACGAGGAGGCGCGGCGCGGCCTCGAGCGCGGCATGAACCAGCTCGCGGACGCCGTCAAGGTGACGCTCGGCCCCAAGGGCCGCAACGTCGTCCTCGAGAAGAAGTGGGGCGCCCCCACGATCACCAACGATGGTGTCTCCATCGCCAAGGAGATCGAGCTCGAGGACCCGTACGAGAAGATCGGCGCCGAGCTGGTCAAGGAAGTCGCCAAGAAGACGGACGACGTCGCCGGTGACGGTACGACCACCGCGACCGTCCTCGCCCAGGCGCTGGTCCGCGAGGGCCTGCGCAACGTGGCGGCCGGCGCCAACCCGATGGCCCTGAAGCGCGGCATCGAGAAGGCCGTCGAGGCCGTCTCCGGCGCCCTGCTCGAGCAGGCCAAGGAGATCGAGACCAAGGAGCAGATCGCCTCCACCGCGTCCATCTCCGCCGCCGACACCCAGATCGGCGAGCTCATCGCCGAGGCGATGGACAAGGTCGGCAAGGAAGGCGTCATCACCGTCGAGGAGTCCCAGACCTTCGGTCTGGAGCTGGAGCTCACCGAGGGCATGCGCTTCGACAAGGGCTACATCTCGGCGTACTTCGCGACCGACATGGAGCGCATGGAGGCGTCGCTCGAGGACCCCTACATCCTCATCGCCAACTCCAAGATCTCCTCGGTCAAGGACCTGCTGCCGCTCCTCGAGAAGGTCATGCAGTCCGGCAAGCCGCTGCTGATCATCGCCGAGGACGTCGAGGGCGAGGCCCTGTCGACCCTGGTCGTCAACAAGATCCGCGGCACCTTCAAGTCCGTCGCCGTCAAGGCCCCGGGCTTCGGCGACCGCCGCAAGGCCATGCTCGGCGACATCGCCATCCTCACGGGCGGCGAGGTCATCTCCGAGGAGGTCGGCCTCAAGCTGGAGAACGCGACCCTGGACCTCCTGGGCCGCGCCCGCAAGGTCGTCATCACCAAGGACGAGACCACCATCGTCGACGGCGCCGGCTCCGCCGACCAGGTCCAGGGCCGGGTCAACCAGATCCGCGCCGAGATCGAGAACAGCGACTCGGACTACGACCGCGAGAAGCTGCAGGAGCGCCTGGCGAAGCTCGCCGGCGGTGTCGCGGTCATCAAGGCCGGCGCCGCCACCGAGGTGGAGCTCAAGGAGCGCAAGCACCGCATCGAGGACGCCGTCCGCAACGCGAAGGCCGCCGTCGAGGAGGGCATCGTCGCCGGTGGTGGCGTGGCCCTGCTGCAGGCCTCCCAGGTCTTCGAGAAGCTGGAGCTCGAGGGTGACGAGGCGACCGGCGCCAACGCCGTGCGCATCGCGCTCGAGGCCCCGCTGAAGCAGATCGCCGTCAACGCCGGCCTCGAGGGCGGCGTCGTGGTGGAGAAGGTCCGCAACCTCACCCCGGGTCACGGCCTCAACGCCGCGACCGGCGAGTACGTCGACCTGATCGCCGAGGGCATCATCGACCCGGCGAAGGTGACCCGTTCCGCGCTGCAGAACGCCGCCTCCATCGCCGCGCTGTTCCTCACCACCGAGGCCGTCATCGCCGACAAGCCGGAGAAGGCCGCCGCGGCCGCTCCGGGCGGCATGCCGGGCGGTGACATGGACTTCTGAGCCTGACGGCTCGGAGGACCGAGGTCCGCGTCACGCGTGACACAGGAGGGCGGCACCCCGCTGGGGTGCCGCCCTTCGGCGTTTTCCGATCGTCACCGGTGACGGGGAATGCCACGACATACCGACTGGTTCGCACAAGTACGTGGGCGTGCTCGCCGGACCGGTGCGTACGCCCACGCAGTTGATCCGGACCGTCCCCCCTCAAGGAGCCCCACGTGACCGTCACCACCGGTGCCGAGATCGCCGACCGCGCCTCCCGCGTCCTGTCCCGCCCGCTCACCATCAACGGCATGACACTGCGGAACCGCCTGGTGATGCCCCCCATGACCCGGAAGTTCTCCCCGGACGGCGTGCCCGGTGAGGACGTGGTCGCCTACTACCGGCGCCGCGCCGCCGCCCAGGTCGGGCTGATCGTGACCGAGGGCACCTACATCGACCGCGCCGCCGCGGGCGACAGCCGCCGGGTGCCGCGCTTCCACGGCGAGGAGCCGCTGGCCGGCTGGCGCAAGGTCGTCGAGGCGGTGCACGCGGAGGGCGGGAAGATCGTCCCGCAGCTCTGGCACGTCGGCATGGTCCGCCCGGACGGGCGCGGCCCGTTCCCGGACGCGCCGTCCGAGGGCCCGTCGGGCCTGCTGCTGGACGGCGAGAGGTCCCCGAACGGCCGGGTGATGACCCAGGAGGACATCGACGCCACCGTCGCCGCCTTCGCCAAGGCGGCCGCCGACGCCGAGCGCGTCGGCTTCGACGGCATCGAGCTGCACGGCGCGCACGGCTACCTGATCGACCAGTTCCTCTGGGAGCGCACCAACCGCCGCACCGACAAGTACGGCGGCGACGCCGCCGCCCGCACCCGCTTCGCCGTGGAGGTCGTGGAGGCGGTCCGTGCCGCGGTCTCGCCCGGCTTCCCGGTGATCTTCCGCTTCTCGCAGTGGAAGTCCGGGGCGTACGACGCCAGGCTCGGGTCCACCCCGGAGGAGCTGGAGGCGGTCCTGCGGCCCATCTCGGAGGCCGGCGTGGACGCCTTCCACGCCTCCACCCGCCGCTACTGGCTGCCCGAGTTCGAGGGCTCCGACCTCAACCTGGCCGCCTGGACGAAGAAGCTGCTCGGCAAGCCCGTGATCACCGTCGGCTCGGTGGGCCTGGACGGCAGCTTCGAGGAGGCCTTCGCCGGCAAGGGCGCCCCGCTGCGGGCCGTGGACGACCTGCTGGACAGCGTGGAGCGCGAGGAGGTCGACCTGGTGGCCGTCGGCCGCGCGCTGCTCCAGGACCCGGAGTGGGGGGCCAAGCTGCTCGGCGGGCGCACGGACGAGATGGCGCCGTACGACGCGGCGTCGCTGCTGAACCTGCACTGAGCGCACGCGCCCCGGAGGGGCCGGCCGGCGCGTCCGCGCCCGGGCCGGCCCCTCCGGCGTGCCCCGCCCCGGCCCGGACGGACCCGGGCCGGACGCACCGGGCGCGGGGGCCCGGGTGCGTCCGGGCCGGGCAGCCGCGGTGTCCGGTCAGCCCATCGGTTCGACGGGGACCACCCGCGGCTCGCCCCAGACCCGCAGCACCTCGTAGTCGGTGAACTCGTGCACCAGCCGGTACGCCATGGCCGGTCGCGGGGAGCGCCGCTCGGCCGCCAGGAAGAGCTCGGCCTCGCGCCGGTCCCGGCGGGGCGCGCCGCACAGCTCCCACGCGCGGCCGTTCCACGCCTCGGGCAGCCAGCGCTGCTGGGGCTGCGGGCGGTCGCCGTGCATGCCGTACCGGGACGGGACGGGCTCCACCGGGCGGTCCGGCACGGGGCCGCCGCTCAGCCGGGCCCGGCGGGCCGTCCGGCGGCGCGTCTCGCAGAGCAGGCACAGGTCCGGCGCGCTCTTGTCCACCGGGCCGTTCGGGTGCTCGGGGCAGCGGGTGGCGGGGGCCGCCGTGGTGACGGCCTCGTCCAGCAGCTCCAGGGCGCGCCGCAGGTCGCCCTTCAGCTCGTGCAGCTGCGAGTCCGGGGTGTCGGAGCCGATCTTCTCCCCGTGGTCGCCGAGCACGCGCAGGGCGCGGCCCAGGGCGGTGAGCTGTGCGTGGTTCACGGCGGTACGGATCCTTCCGGACGTGCGGGGCGGCGCGTCGACCGGGTCGGGCGGGACGTGCCGGGTGCCGTTCCAGCGTCGCACACGCGGGGGAACACCCCGGGGGCGCACCGGGGGCCGGGCGGTCCAGAATGCGGGCATGACCCGACCCGACGTCGACCTCGACGCGCTGCGCGCCCGCTGGGCGCGGACCCTGACCGCCGCCCGCGGCGGAGCCCCGGAGCCGGACCCGGCGCCGTACGCGGAGAACCTGCTGACCCGCTGGGCGGAGCCGCAGCGGCACTACCACACGCTCGCCCACCTCACCGCGGTCCTCGACCGGGTGGACGAGCTGGCGCGGTACGCGGCCAACCCGGACGTCGTGCGGCTCGCGGCCTGGTTCCACGACGCCGTCTACCGGCCGGACCGGTCCGAGAACGAGGAGCGGTCCGCCCGCGTCGCGGAGCTCGCCCTTCCCGAGGCGGGCGTCGACGCGGCGCGGACCGCCGAGGTGGCCCGTCTGGTCCGGCTCACCGTCACCCACGACCCGGCCGACGACGACCTCGACGGCCAGGTCCTCTGCGACGCCGACCTGGCGGTCCTCGCCTCCCCGCCCGAGGCGTACGCCGCGTACGCGGCCGCCGTCCGGCAGGAGTACGCGTTCGTCCCGTCCGGCCCCTTCCGCGAGGGCCGCGCCGCGGTCCTGCGCCAACTCCTGGACCTGCCGAGGCTGTTCCGCACCCCGTACGGCGCGGAGCGCTGGGAGGCCACGGCCCGGTACAACCTGCGGTCCGAACTCGCCCTGCTGACGGAATGACGGTGACGGCCGGGCGACGCTCCCCCTAGGCTCGCCCGCATGAGGAACTTGGGGGCCCTGGGGGGCGACGCGGCGGCACGGACGGTGACGGACGCGGTGGCGGAGGCGGTGGCGGCGCTGCGCCCGGCGGTGGACCGGGACTGGTCCGCGGTGCGGGCGGGCCGGGTGGAGTGGGACTGCCTGCGCACCGCCGAGCACGTGGTGAGCGACCTCTTCGCGTACGCCACGCAGTTGGTGACCCGGGCGCCGGACGCCTACCGGCCGGTGGAGTACGTGCTGAATCCGCCGGACGCCGGCGCCGGGAGCGCGCTCGAGGCGATCGAGGCGGGCGGTGCGATGCTCGCCCTCGCCTGCCGGACCGTGCCCCGGTCGGCGCGCGGCTTCCATCCGGCGCCGTTCCTGAGCGCCGGCCGTGAGGGCTTCGCGGCGATGGGCGTCGCGGAGGTGCTGCTCCACACCCACGACATCGCGGAGGGCCTGGGCATCGCGTACCGGCCGTCGGAGGAGCCGTGCGGGTACGTCCTCGCGCGGATCTTCCCGCACCTCGCGCCGGGCGAGGACCCGTGGCGGACGCTGCTGCGGGCCACCGGGCGGGAGGCGCCGCCGGGCGAGGAGCCGGTCACCGTGTGGCACTGGTACAACGATCCGCTGATCGAGGCGGAGCGGCTGACGCTGGAGGGCCTGACGGTGCCGGCCGCGGCGGACCTCGCGCTCGGCGGCGACGGCGGCCTCGACTGGGTCGACGGCGGTCCCTTCGACGGCACCCGGGAGGGGGCGGGCCTCGTCGTCGCGGCGTACGGGAAGGGGGCGTTCCGGCCGGAGTGGGGCTCCTACGCGCTGGTGCGGCGGGAGGACGACCGGGCGGTCGGCTCCATGGGCTTCCACGGGCCGCCGGACGCGGAGGGACGGGTGGAGATCGGCTACGACCTGGCGACCGCGGCGCGCGGGCAGGGGTACGCCACGGAGGCGCTGCGCGCCCTCGCAGCGTGGGCGCTCGCCCAGGAGTCCGTCGGGACGGTCACCGCGCGGGTGGACCCCGGGAACACCGCGTCGCGGCGCGTCCTGGAGCGCGCGGGGTTCCTGCGCACCGGCCACCTGGAGGAGGACGGCGGGGTGCTGGTCTTCGAGCGGCGCGGCGACTGACCGGGAGCGGCCCGGCGGCCCTCCCGGCACGCAGGGCCGCCGCGCCGACGGCTGCCGGGCGCCGGGGTGACGGACCGTTGCCGCGGAGCGCCGGCCGCCGCGGCCGGCGGTCCGGGAGGCCCGGGGCGTGCGTGTCCTGCGGGGAGGCGGGGGCGGGGCGGAGAAGCGGGCGGCACCGGCGGCACCGGCGGCGCGGCCGGCGGGTCCGGGACCCGCTGCGCCGGCACCGCGCCCCCCGCCGCCGCGACCACCGCGTCCGGCGACCCCAGCCGGTCGAGGATCCGGCGCACCGTGGCCGGGCTGTCCCCCGCCGTCCTGGACCGCCGCCGGTCGATCTCGCCCCGCAGCTCCGTCACCAGCCGCATCCGCGTCGCCGACGGCAACTGCCGCTGCTGGGCGACGTCGCCGACCCGGCTCAGGTAGTCGTAGACCAGCCGGTCGCTCTCGATACCCACCCGCTCCACCTCCCGTGCACCGCCCGTGCGGCCGCCGCCGCGCGCCCCCGGGCCGCCCTTTCGGCACGCTAGCGCAGTGACCCCGCCGTCACCGGGGAACTCCGCCGGGAAAACCACGGACCCGCCGCACCGCCTGCCCCTCCCCGGCCCTGCCGGGGCTGTGACGGTCCCACCCACTACCGTTGGGCGGATGAGCACCGAGGAGAAGCCGGCGGCCACCCCCCGTTCCCTCGCGGAGGCGTTGCGCGCCCGGGACGACGCGTCGTTGTCCGCGCTGCTGCGCGCCCGCCCCGACCTGGTCAGCCCGGTCCCCACCGACCTGACGCAGCTGGCCACCCGGGCCGGCACCCGCGCCTCCGTGGCTCGCGCACTGGAGCGGCTGGACCGCTTCACGCTGCAGACCGCGGAGGCGCTCGCCGTCGCCTCCGACCCCGCCTCCTACGACGAGCTGCTGCGGCTGATGGCCGGCGAGCAGGGCGACGACCCGGACGCCTCCGCGTCGCCCGTGGCCCGCGCCCTTCCGCACGCCGTGGACAAGCTGCGCGAGCAGGCCCTGGTGTGGGGCGACGACGACCGGCTGCGCCTGGTGCGCACCGCCCGCGAGCTGATGGCGCCCTCGCCCCGGCATCCGTCGCCGACCGGCCTGGGCCCGACGGTGGCGGAGGCCGCCGTGCCCATGTCGCCCAACCGGGTGCAGGACATCCTGGCGACCGCCGGGCTGCCGTCCACCCACGACGCGGTCTCCGCCGTGACCGCGCTGACCGAGCTCTTCACGGACCCGCGGCGCATGTCCGACCTGCTGTCCGACGCCCCCGCCGACTCGCTGGAGATCCTGGACCGCCTGGTCTGGGGCCCTCCGTACGGCCAGGTCACCCACGACCCGGCGCCCCGGCTGCGCTGGCTGATGGACCGCGGCCTGCTGCTGCCGATCGCCCCCGGCACCGTCGTGCTGCCCCGTGAGGTGGCGCTGCACCTGCGCGGCGGGCGCGCGCACCGGGTCACCGAGCCCCTCCCGCCCGCCGTGCGGGCCGCCGCGCGTCACGCGCCGCAGATCGTGGACGCCACGGCGGCCGGGCAGGCGTACCAGGCGCTGGTGATCGTGGAGGACCTGCTGAAGCTGTGGGACGGCGGCGGCCCGGCCGTGCTGCGGGCCGGCGGGCTCAGCGTGCGCGACCTCAAGCGGACGGCGGTGTCGCTGGGGGTCCCGGAACCGGAGGCGGCGTTCTGGCTGGAGACCGCCTTCGGCGCGGGGCTGATCGCCTCCGACGGGGAGGCCGACGAACGGTACGCGCCGACCCCCGCCTCCGACGAGTGGCTGGACCGCCCGCCCGCCGAGCGGTGGGCGCGGCTGGCCCAGGCCTGGCTGACCGCCACCCGCACACCCGGCGTGGTCGGCGGACGGGACGCCAAGGACCGTGCCCTGTCCGCGCTCGGCGCCGGCCTCGACCGCTCCGCCGCGCCCGAGGTGCGGCACCGGGTGCTGACCCTGCTGGCCTCGCTGCCCACCGGGTCCCCGCCCGACGAACGGTCGCTGCTCGACCGGCTCCAGTGGGAGCGCCCGCTGCGCCGGGCCGACGGGACGGCCGGCTCGTCCGGCGGCCCGTCCGGCGGCGAGGAGGACCTGCGCACCCGGATCGCCCGCTGGACGCTGGAGGAGGCCGAACGCCTCGGCGTCACCGGGCGGGGCGCGCTCTCCTCGCACGGCCGCGCGCTGGTCCTCGGCGAGGCGCCGCGGCCGCAGGCGCAGCAGCAGCAGCCGCAGCCGCAGGCGGAACCGACGGCGGCCGGCGGGACCGGGCGGGCGGACACCGGGCCCGGCGACAAGCTCCCCGTGCACCATCACCACCACGCCACCGGCCGGCCCGACCCGGTCCCCGCGCCGCTGCCGCCCGCCGAGCAGAACGCCGCCGCGGACACCGCGGCCGAGGTGCTCGCGCCGCTGCTGCCGGCGCCGCTGGACCACGTACTGCTCCAGGCCGACCTCACGGCGGTGGCGCCGGGACCGCTGGTGCGGCCGCTGGCGGAGACGCTGGACGTGCTGGCGGAGGTCGAGTCCAAGGGCGGCGCCACGGTCTACCGGTTCACGCCCGGTTCGGTGCGGCGCGCGCTGGACTCCGGCCGCACCGCCGCCGACCTGCACGCGTTCCTCTCCGCGCACTCGCGGACGCCGGTGCCGCAGCCGCTCGCCTACCTGATCGACGACGTCGCCCGGCGGCACGGCGTGCTGCGGGTGGGGGCGTCCTCCTCGTACGTGCGGTGCGACGACGAGAAGGTGCTGGAGGAGATCCTGGCCGACGGCCGCTCCTCCGGGCTGGGGCTGCGGCGGCTGGCGCCCACCGTGCTGGCGGCGCGGACCGATCCGTCGGCCCTGCTGGAGGGACTGCGGTCGATGGGGTTCGCCCCGGCCGCGGAGTCCTCGGAGGGCGACGTGCTGATCGCCCGTGCCGCCGCGCACCGGACCCCGCCGCGGGCGGTGCCGCAGCCGGTGCCGGAGGGGCCGCCGACGCCGGACGGGCCGCAGCTGTCGGCCGCGGTGCGGGCCGTCCGGGCGGGGGACGCGGCCGCCACCGCGCCGCTGAAGGCGCCCGAGGCGCCGCAGGGGGATCTGCCGCGGACGTCGGCGGCGGACACACTGGCGACGCTGCAGATGGCGGTGATGACGGGGACGCGGGTGCTGATCGGGCACCTCAACGCGGAGGGGGTCGCCACGCAGCGGGTCCTGACCCCGCTCAGCGTCGAGGGCGGCTTCGTCACCGCCCACGACCACACCGCGGCGGGCGTCCGCACCTACCCGCTCCACCGCATCACCGGCGTGGCCGAACTCGCCGACGACGACGCGTAGCCCGGACGCCCCGCCCCGCGCCCGGCGCGGGGCGGGGGCGCGGCGGCGGCGGTGTCAGTCGCCGGCGAGGATCTCGTCGGCGTCGACGATCCGGTACGCGTACCCCTGCTCCGCCAGGAACCGCTGCCGGTGCGCCGCGAAGTCCTGGTCGACCGTGTCCCGCGCGACCACGGAGTAGAAGTGCGCCTGGTGCCCGTCGGCCTTGGGCCGCAGCACCCGGCCCAGCCGCTGCGCCTCCTCCTGCCGGGACCCGAACGTCCCCGACACCTGGATGGCGACCGTCGCCTCGGGAAGGTCGATCGAGAAGTTGGCGACCTTCGACACGACCAGCACGTTGATCTCGCCGTTGCGGAACGCGTCGAACAGCTTCTCCCGCTGCGCGTTGCCGGTCTCGCCCTTGATGACCGGCGCGCCGAGGTGCTCGCCCAGCTCGTCGAGCTGGTCGATGTACTGCCCGATCACCAGGATCTGCTGCCCGGCGAACTTCCGGACCAGCGCCTCGGTCACCTTCCGCTTGGTGGCGGTGGTCGCGCAGAACCGGTACTTCTCCTCCGTCTCGGCGGTCGCGTACGCCAGCCGCTCGGAGTCGGTGAGGTTGACCCGGACCTCCACGCAGTCGGCCGGCGCGATGTACCCCTGCGCCTCGATCTCCTTCCACGGCGCGTCGAACCGCTTGGGCCCGATCAGCGAGAAGACGTCGGACTCGCGCCCGTCCTCCCGCACCAGCGTGGCGGTCAGCCCGAGCCGGCGCCGGGCCTGGAGGTCGGCGGTGAACTTGAAGACCGGCGCGGGCAGCAGGTGCACCTCGTCGTAGAGGATCAGCCCCCAGTCACGGGAGTCGAACAGTTCCAGGTGGGGGTACACGCCCTTCCGGCGCGTCGTCAGCACCTGGTAGGTGGCGATGGTGACGGGCCGGATCTCCTTCTTCGTCCCGCTGTACTCGCCGATCTCGTCCTCGGTGAGCGAGGTCCGGCGCACCAGCTCCGCCTTCCACTGCCGGGCGGAGACGGTGTTGGTGACGAGGATCAGCGTGGTCGACCTCGCCTGTGCCATGGCCCCGGCTCCGACCAGCGTCTTGCCCGCGCCGCAGGGCAGCACGACGACACCGCTGCCGCCGTGCCAGAAGTTCTCCACGGCCTGCTTCTGGTACGGCCGCAGCTGCCAGCCGTCCTCGTGCAGGTCGATCGCGTGCGCCTCGCCGTCGATGTAGCCGGCGAGGTCCTCGGCGGGCCAGCCCAGCTTGAGCAGCGTCTGCTTGATCTGTCCGCGCTCGGACGGGTGCACGGCCACCGTGTCGGCGTCGATCCGGGCGCCCACCAGCGGGGCGATCCGCTTCGACTTCAGCACCTCCTCCAGCACCGGCCGGTCGGTGGTGGTGAGCACCAGGCCGTGGGTGGGGTGCTTGGAGAGGGTGAGCCGTCCGTAGCGGTCCATCGTCTCGGCGATGTCGACCAGCAGCGCGTGCGGCACCGGGTAGCGGCTGTGGGTGACCAGGGCGTCGACGACCTGCTCGGCGTCGTGCCCGGCGGCGCGGGCGTTCCACAGGCCGAGCGGGGTGATGCGGTAGGTGTGGATGTGCTCGGGCGCGCGCTCCAGCTCGGCGAAGGGCGCGATGACCCGACGGCAGTCGTCGGCCTGCTCGTGGTCGACCTCCAGCAGGAGCGTCTTGTCACTCTGGACGATCAGCGGACCGTTCAACGCGCGCCACCTTTCCCTCACGCGGCCGCACCTCGTCGGCCAAACGTCCAGTGTGCATCACGCGGCGGCGGGGGCGCGGTGACGGGGAACACCCGGCCGGCGTCAGTGACCGCGCCGGCCGCGGCGGTGGCCCTCCACGCAGAACCGGTTGCCCTCCGGGTCGGCGAGCACCACGTACGGCCGCTCCCCGGGGGACACGGCGTCGGGGTGGAAGGGCCGGTCGACGTGGAGCGCCCCGAGGGCCACCAGGCGCTCCACCTCCTCGTCGAGGTCGCGGTCACCGGCGTCCAGGTCGAGGTGGACGCGGGGGAACTCCTCGACGGCGCTCCCGCTGGTGTCCATGGCGACGGCGACACCCGGCTCACCCGGCGGCGGTTCCAGGACGATCCGGTCGTCGCCCTCGAAGCGCGGGGGCCGCCGCACGTAACCCAGCGCCCGCTGCCAGAACTCGCCCGCCCGCCGGTCGTCGTGGACGCCCAGCGAGACCTGCTTGATGGTCGCCATGCCGGCACCCCAGGGCCCGTGCCGAAGGCCGCGTGCGCCATTTCCGCGGATCCGCCGCCCTCGCGGCTGCCATGCTGGGGCGATGCGGATCCGGAAGGCGCGGGAGCGCGACGTGGAGGCGTTCCTGCGGCTGGCCGCGCAGGTGGAGCAGTGGTTCGGTCCGATGGTGGCCGAGCCGGGTTTCCACCGTGCGCTGCGCACCCATGTGACCCGGGGGACGGCGCTGCTCGCCGAGGACGGTGACGGACCCGCGCCGCTCGGCGGGCTGCTGTTCGACCCGGTGCGCGGCACGGAGCCACCGGTCCACCACCTGGACTGGCTGGTCGTCTCCGCCGCGGCCAGGGGAACGGGCGTGGGCCGCGCGCTGCTGGACGAGGCCGTCGCCCGCTTCGTGCCCGAGCGGCCCGCCGTCCTGGAGGTCGTCACCTTCGGAGCGGACCACCCCGGGGCGGTGGCCGGCGGCGCGCGGGTCTTCTACGAGCGGCTCGGTTTCACGGCCTGCGAACCGGCGGCACCGGGTCCGGAGGGCGGATCGCGGCAGGTCTACCGCCGGACCCTCGCCGAACCCGCTCCGGCCGCCCGGCCGGAACCGGCGGCCGACCGGAACGGCGCCTGACCGGAGCCGCGCCTGACCACGGCATTCGCCCCGCGCTCCGGCGAGGGCGTAAGATCCCGCGTCTCCCCGCCTCCGCGCCTCGACCCGGAGTGCCGCCGACCGGACGGAAACCGGCCGGCCCCGCCGCCCCGCGCGCTCGCGCCCCGGCGGCTGTCACCGCACACCATCAGGTACGACCGGAGGCATGCCGTGTCCAGCCCATCGAGCCCGTCCACCGGACCGTCGGGACCGTCAGGTCCGCCGAGTCCATCGGATCCGCCGAGTCCGCCGGGGTTGCCGGACCCCTCGGGGCCGTCGGATCCGTCCGACGGCCCGCTCGCCCGGGAGCGGGCCCACCTCACGGCCTCCCGGGCCGCCCTGCGGGCCATGCGGGAGGACGTGGAAGCCCTCGACATCCGGGACGTCACCGCCAACTGGGTGAACGCGGAGGTCCTCTCCCACCAGATCGACGAGCGGATCAAGGCACTCGCCGACCTCAGCGACACCCCGCTCTTCTTCGGCCGCCTCGACTACCTGCACGCGCCGGGCGCGGACCGGGCGGAGGGGGCCGGGGGCGAGCGGTTCTACATCGGGCGGCGGCACGTGCACGACGCGGACGGCGACCCGATGGTGATCGACTGGCGCGCGCCGGTGTCGCAGCCGTTCTACCGGGCGTCCCGGAAGGACCCGATGGACGTCGGGCTGCGCCGCCGCTTCGGGTACACGGGCGGCGAGCTCACCGCGTACGAGGACGAGCACCTGACCGACCCGGCGGAGGCGGAGACCGCCAGCCGGCTGCTCCAGCAGGAGATCGAGAAGCCGCGCGTGGGCCCCATGCGGGACATCGTGGCGACCATCCAGCCGGAGCAGGACGAGATCGTCCGCGCGGGCCTGGGCGGCACGGTCTGCGTGCAGGGCGGCCCCGGCACGGGCAAGACGGCGGTCGGCCTGCACCGTGTCGCGTACCTGCTGTACGCCTACCGCGACCGGCTGGCCCGCACCGGGACCCTGGTCATCGGCCCGAACCGCTCCTTCCTGCACTACATCGAGCAGGTGCTGCCCGCGCTGGGCGAGCTGGAGGTCAGGCAGGCGACGGTGGACGACCTGGTCGCCCAGGTCTCCGGGGTCGAGGTGCGCGGCGCCGACGAGCCGGCCACCGCGCTGCTCAAGGGCGACGTGCGGATGGCCGAGGTGCTGCGGCGGGCCGTCCGCTCGCACGTCACGCTGCCCACCGAGCCGCTGGTGGTGGTCCGCGGCTCCCGGCGGTGGCGCGTGCCGGCGTACGAACTCGAGGAGATCGTGCGGGAGTTGCTGGACCGGGACATCCGTTACGGCGCCGCCCGGGAGGCGCTGCCGCAGCGGATCGCGCACGCGGTGCTGGTGCGGATGGAGCAGGCCGGGGAGGCCCCGGACGACCGGGTGCAGGACGCGGTGGCCCGCAACGCGGCGGTCAAGGCGGCGGTCAAGGCCATCTGGCCGCCGGTCGACCCGGCGAAGCTGGTGCTGCGGCTCCTCTCCGACCCGGAGTTCCTCGCCGGGCAGGCGGACGGCGTGCTCGACGAGGACGAGCGGAAGCTGCTGCTGTGGGCCAGGCCGGCCCGGTCGGTGCGGTCCGCGAAGTGGTCGGCGGCGGACGCGGTGCTGATCGACGAGGCCGCGGACCTGGTGCGGCGGACGCCCTCGCTGGGGCACGTGGTGCTGGACGAGGCGCAGGACCTCTCCCCGATGCAGTACCGGGCGGTGGGGCGGCGCTGCACCACCGGCTCGGCGACGGTGCTGGGGGACCTCGCCCAGGGCACGACCCCGTGGGCCACGCGGAGCTGGGAGGAGGCGCTGCGGCACCTCGGCAAGCCGGAGGGGGTGGTGGAGGAACTCACCGCCGGTTTCCGCGTGCCGACGGACGTCATCGGGTACGCCTCCCGGCTGCTGCCGCACATCGCGCCGGGGCTCACCCCGGTGGCGTCGGTCCGGGAGAACCCCGGGTTCTTCGAGATCCGCCCGGTGGACGGCGCGGAGGCGGTCGTCGCGGCCTGCGGCGAACTCCTGCGCAACGAAGGGTCGGTGGGACTCGTCGCGGCGGACGCGCGGGTGCCCGTGCTGGCCGAGGCGCTGTCCGCGGCGGGCGTCGGATACCTGGCGCCCGGTGAGGAGACGACGGTGCGCACCCGCCTCACGCTGGTCCCGGCCTCACTGGCCAAGGGCCTCGAGTACGACTACGTCGTGCTCGACGAGCCGCGGGCCGTGGTCGACGGGGAGCCCGACGAACGCACCGGCCTCCGCCGCCTCTACGTCACCCTCACCCGAGCCGTCTCCGGGCTGGTCGTCACCCACGCGACGGAGCTGCCGGAGCAGCTCGCCTGACCCGCCCCGGCCACGGGGCGGCCCGGGGCGCCGGGGACCGGCCCTCGCCCTCCCGCGGCCACGGGGCGGGCGGGGCGCCTCCCGCGCATGCGGCGACGGACCGGGCCGGGCCCCGCACCCCACGGGCGGGGCCGTCACGCTTCCCCCGAGGCC
>NZ_LWCC02000005.1:2085802-2090203 GCF_001642695.1 Streptomyces chilikensis | reverse complement strand
GGACGGGTCGCCGCAGGCGGACGCGGAGCCTCCGTCCGCCCGCCCCGGGCACCGTCCGGGGGCATCCCGGACCACCCGGCGCCCCGGGCGCCCGCCGGGCGTGGCGGCGCGCCGGGCGGAGGGCTCCGCCGGGGCCGCGCGGCGCGGGGGGGGAGGGGCCGCATGGCGGTCCTCCGGTTGCGCGGAGGGGAGGGCGGCGTCAGCGTGAGGAGCGTGGCGTGAAACGCGTCACGCGGAGCCGTGCCGCTCCGCCTCGGCCCGCCTGATGGCCGCGTCCCGTTTGCGGACGTACCAGACACCGATGAGGCCCAGCCCGCCGCCGGCCAGGCAGGTCCACACCCACCACGCGTGCCCGCCGTCGTCGAACCAGCCGTAGAAGGGAAGTTGGACGAGGAAGAGGACGAACCACAGGATCGTGCCGCCGGTGATGGTGGCGACCACGGGCCCCTCCAGGGGCTCCGGCGCCTCGTGCTTGGGGGTCCACTTCGCCATGGCCACAGTTTACGAGGCCGGTCGCGCCCCCCTCCGGCCCTCGTCGCATTCGCGTTCGGGGATTCGCTAACGCCTGGTTCATATGTTCATACTGGTGGAGACACCGACTGGCTGGATCGACTCGTAGGAACGTACGAGACCCGCCGGACGGACCCCCCGACCCCCTGTACATCTGAGGTCCCGTATGTCCACCTCGGCCACCGCCAAGGCCACCGAGCCCGAGCAGCCGGGCAGCCGGCCCCGGTTCGGCGCACTCGACCGCTTCTTCAGGATCTCCGAGCGCGGCAGCACCCTGCCCCGGGAGATCCGCGGCGGCTTCGCCACCTTCTTCGCGATGGCGTACATCATCGTGCTGAACCCGATCATCCTGGGCAGCGCGAAGGACATGTACGGGAACCAGCTCGACAACGCGCAGCTGGTCACCGCGACCGCCCTGTCCGCGGCCTTCTCCACCCTCCTGATGGGCGTCATCGGCAACGTGCCGATCGCGCTGGCCGCCGGCCTCGGCGTCAACACCGTCGTCGCCCTCCAGCTCGCCCCGCGGATGTCGTGGGCCGACGCGATGGGCATGGTCGTGCTGGCCGGCTTCGTGGTGATGCTGCTGGTGGCCACGGGGCTGCGGGAGCGCGTGATGAACGCGGTGCCGTTCGGCATCCGCAAGGCGATCGCCATCGGCATCGGTCTGTTCGTGCTGCTGATCGGTCTGGTCGACTCGGGCTTCGTCACCCGCATGCCGGACGCCGCGAACACCACCGTCCCGCTGCAGCTCGGCGTCGGCAACCAGCTCCTCGGCTGGCCGGTCCTGGTCTTCGTCCTGGGCGTGCTGCTCACCTTCGCCCTGATGATCCGCAAGGTGCCCGGCGCGATCCTGATCTCGATCGTCGTCATGACCGTCGTCGCCATGGTGATCCACGCCGTCGCGGACGTGAAGAGCTGGGGCCTGACCACGCCCGAGTGGCCCGGCAACCCCTTCGCCGTGCCCGACTTCGGCCTGATCGGCCAGGTCAGCCTGTTCGGCGGGTTCGAGAAGGTCGGCATGCTGACCGGCGTCCTCTTCGTCTTCACCGTCCTGCTGTCCTGCTTCTTCGACGCCATGGGCACGATCATGGGCATCAGCGACGAGGCGAAGCTGACCGACGCCCGGGGCCAGATGCCCGGCATGAACAAGGTGCTGTTCATCGACGGCATCGCGGTCGCCGCCGGCGGCGCCTCGTCCTCCTCGGCCACCACCTGCTTCGTGGAGTCCACCGCGGGCGTCGGCGAGGGCGCGCGCACCGGTCTCGCCAACGTGGTCAGCGGCGCGCTCTTCGCCCTCGCGCTCTTCCTGACCCCGGTCGCCACCATGGTTCCGTCGCAGGCCGCCACCCCGGCGCTGGTCGCGGTCGGCTTCCTGATCCTGGCGGGCAACATCAAGGAGATCGACTGGAGCGACTGGTCGATCGCGATCCCGGCCTTCGTCACCATGCTGGCGATGCCGTTCACCTTCTCGATCACCACCGGCATCGGCCTGGGCTTCATCACCTTCGCGGTGCTGCGCCTGGCCACCGGCCGCGCCAAGGGCGTCCCGGCCGCGATGTGGGCGGTGGCGGCGGTCTTCCTCTTCTACTACCTGATGCCGGCCCTCGGCCTCGCCTGATCCGCCCGGGGTCCACGGCCCCGCCCCCTACGGCCCCGCGTTCCCGTGCGCGGGGCCGTAGTGCTTCCGCGTCTCCTCGACCGCGGTCCGGAACCGCTGGTCGAAGTCCTCCCTCACGAGCGTCCGGACGACGTAGTCCTGGACGCTCATCCCGCTTCTCGCCGCGTGCGCGCGGAGACGGTCGAGCAGGTCCCCGTCGACACGCAGGCTGAGCACGCCGGTGTCGGCGTGACCCGTCGGCTGCGTCGTCTGCATGGGGACGAGGGTCGCGCCGGGTGTGGACAAGTGTCCCGTTTCCGCCCCTTGGATCACTCCTTCGGGTGATCTAGCGCACCCTCTTGACGGCAGGGGGCGTTTCCGGTGTTCCTTAGCCAGAGTAATGAGTTACTCTAAAGACATGCTGGACCTCACCCACGGCGACGACGCGGACGCCGTGAACGACCTGCGCTCCGCCGTGATGCGACTGGCCCGCCGGCTCAAGCACCAGCGGGTGGACGAGTCGCTGAGCCCCACCGAGATGTCGGTGCTCGGCACCCTCGCCCGCTGCGGCCGCGCCACCCCCGGCGAGCTGGCCCGCAAGGAGCACGTGCAGCCGCCGTCCATGACCCGCATCGTGGCCCTGCTGGAGGCCAAGGGGCTGGTCCGTCTGGAGCCGCACCCGGAGGACCGCAGACAGAAGGTCGTCTCCCAGACCGACGCGGCCGAGGCGATGCTCGAGGAGAGCCGCCGCAGGAGGAACGCGTTCCTCGCGTCGCTGGTGGAAGAGGGACTCGACGAGGACGAATGGGCGAAGCTCCGCGCCGCGGCGCCGGTGCTGGAGAAGCTCGCCCACCAGTGAGCCGGACGCCAGGAGGAGGCGAAACCCTTTGAGTTCGGGACCCGGAGCAGACTCCGCCCCCGCACCGATCGAACCACGGACCCCTCGCACCAACCGAACGACCCGCACCACCCGAACGACCCGCACCACCCGCACGGCCCGTACCGCCGAAGAGCCCCGCCGGGGCTCGATGTTCAGTTCCCTCAGGGTCCGGAACTACCGGCTCTTCTTCGCCGGCCAGGTCGTCTCCAACATCGGCACCTGGATGCAGCGCATCGCCCAGGACTGGCTGGTGCTCAGCCTCACCGGCTCGTCCACCGCCGTCGGCATCACCACGGCGCTGCAGTTCCTGCCCATGCTGTTGCTCGGACTCTACGGCGGCCTGCTGGTCGACCGGCTGCCCAAGCGGCCGACGCTGCTGGTCACCCAGGCCTCGATGGCCGTCACCGGCCTCGCCCTCGCCGCGCTCGACCTGAGCGGACACGTCGAGGTGTGGCACGTCTACGTCGCCGCGCTGCTGGTCGGCATGGCCACGGTCGTCGACAACCCGGCGCGGCAGACCTTCGTCTCCGAGATGGTCGGCCGGGACCAGCTGCAGAACGCGGTCAGCCTCAACTCCGCCAACTTCCAGTCCGCCCGCCTGGTCGGGCCCGCCGTCGCCGGTGTGCTGATCACCGGCATGGGCACCGGCTGGGCCTTCCTGATCAACGGCCTGTCGTTCGCCGCCCCCATCGCCGGCCTGATGATGATGCGAGGCCGCGAACTCCACCCGGTGGAGCGCGCGCCGCGCGCCAAGGGCCAGCTGCGGGAGGGCATCCGCTACGTGTCGGGGCGGCCGCACCTGTACTGGACGATCGTGCTGATCGGCTTCGTCGGGGCGTTCGGATTCAACTTCCCCGTCGTCCTGTCCGCCTTCGCCGACGACGTCTTCCACACCGGGGCGGGCGGCTACTCGCTCTTCAACACGCTGATCGCGGTCGGCTCGCTGGCCGGCGCGCTGCTGGCGGCGCGGCGGAGCCGGGCGCGGCTGCGGCTGCTGATCGTGGCGGCGCTCGCCTTCGGCGTGCTGGAGGTGGCGGCGGCGCTCAGCCCCGAACTGTGGATGTTCGCGCTGCTGCTGGTGCCGATCGGGGCGTTCAGCATGACGGTCAACGTCACCGCCAACACCGGCATCCAGATGGCGACGGAGCCGGCGATGCGGGGGCGGGTGATGTCGCTCTTCATGATGGTGTTCCTGGGCGGCACGCCGATCGGGGCGCCGCTGGCGGGGTGGGCGACGGACGTCTACGGCCCGCGGGCGGGGTTCGCGGTCTGCGGCGCGGTCGCGGCGTTGTCCGCGGTCGCGGTGGGCGTGGTCCTGGCGCGCGTCGGCCGCCTCCGGCTCGCCGTGGGGTGGGAGGGCGCGCACCCCAGGGTGCGGGTGGTCCCGCGGGAACGGCAGCCGGCCACCGCGGGG
>NZ_LWCC02000005.1:2058198-2085702 GCF_001642695.1 Streptomyces chilikensis | reverse complement strand
GTTCCGCCTGCAGGCGGCCGTGCCGCCGGGGCGGCGGGCGCGCCGGGCCCGGCCGCGCGCGGGGCGGTGGGGGTAGCGGGCCGTTCCGCACGGGAGGGGTCAGGTCAGGCGGCGGCGGCCGGAGGCGGTCGCGGCGTGGAGGAGGCCGCGGGCGGTGCAGGCCCAGCCCGCGCCCACGAGGGCCGCCGCGACACCGAGCCCGAGCGGCCCCACCAGGGGGAGCGAGATGCCGATCGCGCCGCCCACCACCCACGCCATCTGCAGCGTCGTCTCGGACCGCGCGAACGCCGAGGTCCGGACCTGCTCCGGGACGTCCCGCTGGATCATCGCGTCCAGGGACAGCTTGGAGAGCGCCTGGGCGAACCCCGCGACGCCGGCCAGCACCGCCACCATCGCCGCACCGAAGAACGCCGCCGCCAGCGCCGCCGCGACCACCACCGCCGCGACCACCGTCACGATGATCCGCTCCGGCGGCCGCGACCGCACCCACGCCCCGACCGCCGTGCCCAGCGCGTTGCCGGTGCCGGCGGAGACGGCGACGATGCCCATGGAGACCGCCGCGCTCTGCCCGCTCATCGGGTGCTCGCGCAGCAGGAACGCCAGGAAGAAGAGCAGGAACCCCGACAGGACCCGCTGCGAGGCGTTGACCGCCAGTCCGTGCGTGACGCTCGTGCCGACCGTGCGCAGCGCCAGCCGGGGCCGGTCGCCCCAGGTGCGCCGGTGCGGGCCGTGCAGGTGGTCGGGGTCGGCCGCCAGCAGGGCGGACTCCTCCCCCTTGGCGGAGTCGACCTTCTTCGGCAGCGACAACGACAGCAGCGTCCCCGCGACGAACACCGCGCACGCCGCGTACAGCGGCCACCGCGGCCCGAGCTGGTGCAGCCCCGCCCCCACCGGAGCGGCCACCCCGGTGGCCACCAGCCCGCCGAGGGTGACCCGGGAGTTCGCCTTGACCAGCGAGAACCGCCGGGGCAGCAGCCGCGGCACCACCGCGCTGCGCACCACCCCGTACGCCTTGGAGCACATCAGCACGCCCAGCGCCGCCGGGTAGAGCTGGATCCCGCCGCCGACCACCGCCCCCGTGAGGACCAGCGCCAGCACCGCCCGCGCGCCCATCGCGCTCGCCATGGCGGCCCGCCGGCCGTACGGGACGCGGTCGACCAGCGGGCCGATCACGGGGGCCAGCAGGGCGAACGGCGCCATGGTGATCGCCAGGTACATCGCCACCCGCCCGCGCGCCTCGTCGGTGGGGACGGAGAAGAAGACGGTGGAGGCCAGCGCCACGGTGATCAGGACGTCGCCCGCCCCGTTCACCGCGTGCAGCTCGATCAGCTTGCCGAGCCCCGACTCGCCCGCCCCGTGGGCGTGGGTGGCCCGGCGGATCAGCCGGCCGACGGTGCGCACCGGGGACTTCAGCGCGCGCCCGACCGCGCGGAGCGGTCCGCCCTCGCGGTCCGCTCCGCCGGTAACCCGTCCTCTGTTCCCGCGGGACGTCCGTACGGCTGCCACTCCGTCATAGTGCCCCGCTCCCGCCGGTTATGCGCTGTTCCGTACGGGCGGTTCGGATTGCCGGAGGAGCTCCTCCGCCCCCCGGCGCGGCCGTCCCGTGCCGATCGGTGCCACCGGAACCGCCCGCCGGTGTGGGCCGACGGCCACGGAGCAGGTAGCGTTCGGTTGCGCGCCGTGGTGGTTGTACTCGGCCGCGCGCCTGAACTTCATCCCGCAGAATGGATGACATAGGTGCGCCCGGGTGCGATCGGGCGCGGACGTCGACGCGGCCCTTCGGTCCGCTCCGTCCGCCCCGCCGCCGCATGCGCGCACCCGTGAGACGGCGTAGGAGAGAAGCGATACCTGTGAGCGCAGCGACAACGCGAAGCCGCACCCCCGACCGCCTGTGCGCCGAGGCCGTCGACCTCGCCCGCGCCGCAGCCGAGGAGGTGGCCGCGCCCGGAGTCGTCGGTGAGCACGTCGGCATGGTGTCCGAGGGCGACCGCGTCGTCACGCACTTCTTCGAGTGCCAGGACCTCGGTTACCGCGGCTGGCGCTGGGCCGTGACGGTGGCCCGCGCCTCCCGCGCGAAGATCGTCACCCTGGACGAGACGGTGCTGCTGCCCGGTCCGGACGCGCTGCTCGCCCCCGAATGGGTGCCGTGGAGCGAGCGGCTGCGCCCCGGCGACCTGGGCCCCGGCGACCTGCTGCCGACCGACGCGGACGACCTGCGGCTGGAGCCGGGCTGGAGCGGGGAGGACGAGCCGGCGCCCAACTCCGTGGTGTCCGAGGAGATGGCCGCGCTGGTCGAGGCGGAGGACGCGGAGGTCGCGGGCGCGAAGCCGGCCGAGCTGCCGGCCGGTCCGGCGCGCGGCACGATCGCGGCCGTCGCGGAGGAGCTGGGGCTGCGGCGGGCCCGGGTGCTGTCGCGGTACGGGCTGCACAGCGCGGCGGACCGGTGGGAGGACTCCTTCGGGCCCAAGGCGCCGATGGCCCAGGCGGCGCCCGCGACGTGCGTGAGCTGCGGGTTCCTCGCCCGGATCGGCGGGTCGCTCGGACAGGCGTTCGGGGTGTGCGCCAACGAGTTCTCGCCCGCGGACGGACGGGTGGTCTCGCTCGGGTACGGGTGCGGGGCGCACTCGGAGGCCGCCGTCATGCCGAAGCCGCCGCGTCCCGCGCCGCCGGTGCTGGACGAGACGCGGGTCGAGTCGATGGTCCTCCACCCCGTCGCGGTGCCCGACGAGGGCTCCGTCCCCGCGACGGCGGACTCCTCCACCGAGGACCTGGGACACTCCTGACGACCGGGGCGCGGACCGGGCGAAAGCACCTGATGGGGCCCGGTGCGCGCGCCGTGGGGAACGGCACGCCGACCCCGCGTGACCTCGTCGTTGCAAAGGCCAGATAGCCTTCGGCCATGACCTCGTTGCACTCCGCCGGGCGACGCCGCCGAGTCGTCGCCGCCGTCGGCGCCGTTTCCGCCGGGCTGCTCGTCCTCTCCGCCTGCGAGAAGCCGTCCCCCGTGGCCACCGTGACCGTCGGTTCGGACTCGGTCAGCTCGGAGGCCTCCTGCTACGCACACGGCGAGGAGATCAAGCCGGACGAGCTGACCTCCTGCCTGTCGGGCAAGGACGTCCCGACGCTCAAGGTGGACCAGGACGAGACCGTCCGGTTCGGCGTCGACCCGGAGATCGCCGAGAGCCGCTGGGTGATCCTGATGAACGGCAAGCCGCTCGTCTCGGACAGCGAGCGCACCTACCGGACGATCCCGGGCAGCATCTTCTTCAGCCCGCAGTACGGCGCCCAGGGCAAGAGCACCACCGTCGCCGTCCAGGCGCTGGACCCGGACGACAAGGCCAGGACCACCGGCCTGTGGACCTTCAAGCTGGAGGAGGGCGTCAGCTGACCGCCCACCCCACCCGCGTCCTCGTGGCCACCGCCGTCCCCGCCGAAGGGGACGCGGTGGCCCGGGCGTTCGGCCCCGCGGCCGGCGAGTCGCGGCTGCCCGGCGGCCTCGTCGTGCGGCACCTGCGGACCGGCGGCCCGGACCGCTCCGGGGAGTCCGGCGGCCCGGACGGCTCCGAGGGCTCCGAGGGCCCGGACGGGCCCCTCGCCCTCGACCTCCTCGCCGCCGGGGTCGGCCCCGCGCTCGCCGCCGCGTCCACCGCGACCGCCCTCACCGCCGCCGCCCTGCGCGGCGAGCCGTACGGCCTGGTCGTCTCGGCCGGCATCGGCGGCGGCTTCGCGCCCGCCGCGCCCGTCGGCTCCCTGGTGGTGGCCGACGAGATCACCGCCGCGGACCTCGGCGCGGAGACCGCCGACGGCTTCCTGCCGGTGACCGAGCTCGGCTTCGGCGCCGTCACCCACCGCCCGCCGCCCGCCCTGGTGCGCGCCGCCGCCGCGGCCGCCGGCGCCGCCGCCGGACCGGTGCTCACCGCCTCCACCGTCACCGGCACCGCCGCCCGCGCCGGCCTGCTGCGCGAGCGGCACCCCGGCGCGCTCGCCGAGGCGATGGAGGGCTTCGGCGTGGCCGAGGCCGCCGCCGCCCACGGCGTGCCCGTGCTGGAGATCCGCGCCGTCTCCAACCCGGTCGGCCCCCGCGACCGCGCCGCCTGGCGGATCCCCGAGGCGCTGGCGGCCCTCACCACCGCCTTCGAGCGGCTCGCGCCCGTCCTGGGGCGCTTCGGCCCTGAGAGAGTGGAGCCATGAGCGACAACCGGACCGAGCCCGAGACCCTGCGCATCGCCTACTCGCCCTGCCCCAACGACACCTTCGTCTTCGACGCCTGGGCACACGGCCGGATCCCCGGCGCGCCCGCCCTCGATGTCACCTTCGCCGACATCGACATCACCAACGGCATGGCGGAGCGCGGCGAGCTCGACGTGCTGAAGGTGTCGTACGCGGTGCTGCCGTACGTGCTGGACGAGTACGCGCTGCTGCCCTGCGGCGGGGCCCTCGGCCGGGGCTGCGGTCCGCTGGTGCTCACCCGGGACGCCGGAGCCCCCGCCGGCCTCGCCGGACGCACCGTCGCCGTGCCCGGCGAGCGGTCCACCGCCTACCTGCTGTTCCGGCTGTGGGCGGCGGCCGAGGTGCCCGGCGGCGTCGGCGAGATCGTGGTGATGCCGTTCCACGAGATCATGCCCGCGGTCCGCGACGGGAAGGTCGACGCCGGGCTGGTGATCCACGAGGCGCGGTTCACGTACCGGAACTACGGCCTGCACAAGCTGGCCGACATGGGCGAGCACTGGGAGGCCGTCACCGGGCTGCCCATCCCGCTGGGCGCCATCATCGCCCGGCGCTCCCTGGGCGCGGACACGCTGAACCGGCTGGCCGACGCCGCCCGGGCCTCGGTGCGCGCCGCCTGGGCGGACCCGGAGGCGACGCGGCCGTACGTGATGGCGCACGCGCAGGAGATGGACCCGGCCGTCGCCGACCAGCACATCGCGCTGTACGTCAACGAGTTCACCGCGAACCTCGGCGAGGAGGGTCACGCGGCGGTCCGGGGCCTGCTGGACCGCGCCGCTGACCAGGGGCTCGTCCCGGCCCTGAAGCCGGACGCGCTCGCCTTCCCCTGACCGGGGCCGCCGGGCCCGGCGGCCCCGGCCCGGTCCGCCCCGCCGCGGACGGGTCCTAGACGTCCAGCTCGTCGGCGACCGCCCGCAGCAGGGTGGCGACCTTCTTGCCCGCCGCCTTGTCGGGGTAGCGGCCCCGGTCCAGGGAGCCCAGCACCACGGTCTCCAGGAGCGTGGTCAGGTCCTGCACGATGGAGGCCAGCTCGGCCGGCTTGCGCCGCTGCGCCGCCGCCACCGAGAGGGCCGGCTCCAGCAGGGTCACCGCGAGGGCCTGCTCGCCCCGCTGGCCCGCCACCACGCCGAACTCGACCCGCTGGCCGGGCTTGAGGCCCTCGACGCCGACGGGCAGGACCGAGGAGTGGACGAAGACGTCACCGCCGTCGTCGCGGGAGAGGAAGCCGAAGCCCTTCTCCTTGTTGAACCATTTGACCTTGCCGGTGGGCACGTCCGTCGTCCTCGTCCTCGTACCGGCACGGGTGCCGGTGGTGTGTCTTCGCGGTGGTCGCGGCCGACCGCATCGGCCGGTTCACAGGCTAATGGGCGCGGGCCCGGGAACAAGGCGTCCCCCGGCCGTTTCCCCTGGCTGGGAACTACCCTGGTCGGGTGCGCGAACAAACACCAACGAATTCCGGGGACCGCCTGGTCCGCATCGGCGGCATCGTCTTCGTCCTCGGAGCGGTGGCCACCCTGGTCACCGTGGCGCCGCTCTTCCTGGGCACCACGCCGTTCCCCGTCTACATGTTCTGCCTGAGCATGCTGATGGGCGTGGGCTTCCTGATCGCCGCCGCGGGCGTGCTGAAGTCCGCCGCCGCGGGACGCCGCGCGGCGCGCGAGGCCCGCGCGGCGACGGCGGCCCGGCGGCCCTCCGCCCAGGAGCCCTCCGCTCAGGCCGCCTCGGGCGCCGGCTCCGGCAGGTAGCCCGCCAGCCAGGACGGGAACTCCGCCAGGTCCGCCAGCACCACGTCGGCGCCCGCCTCGCGGAGCTCCCCGGGCGGGCAGGGGCCGGTCGCCACGGCGACGGAGAGCGCCCCGGCGCGCCGCGCCCCGAGCACGTCGCCCACGTGGTCGCCCACGTAGACCGTCGCGCCCTGCTCGCGCAGCGCCCGGGCCTTGGCCTCCGCCCACAGGCCGCCGATCACCGCGTCGGCGTCGATGCCGAGGTGCGCCAGGTGCAGCTTCGCGTTCGGCTCGTACTTCGCGGTCACCACCACGGCCCGGCCGCCCGCCGCCCGCACCGCGTCCACCGCCTCCCGGGCGCCGGACATGGCGGGCGTCGGGGCGATCGCGTACTCGGGGTACATCGCCCGGTACAGGTCCGCGGCCTCCGCCACCCGCTCCTCGGGGAACCAGAACGCCAGTTCCGTCTCCAGCGGAGGACCCAGACGGGTGACCGCCAGGTCCGCGTCGACGAAGGTCCCGGTGCGCTCGGAGAGCGCCACGTAGCAGGCGTGGATGCCCGGCCGGGAGTCGATCAGTGTCATGTCGAGGTCGAAGCCGACCGTGAGTGTCGTCCGGTTCGTGTTCACCCCGCCATGGTGCAGGTCCGTGGTGACCGCGAGGTGAACGGGGTCGTCCCGCCGGCGCCACGGCGGATCGTGGACCGCCCCGTCGTGGCGCTAGCCTCCTTCACGTGAACGTGACGAGCACCGACCCCGGAGCACCGGACCCCTTCGGCACGGCGCGTCTGCGCCGCGCCGTCCTGGACACCTGGGCCGCCGCCCCTCCCCGCTTCCGCGAGGACGCCAACGCCGAGGAGGACCTGGTCCTCGGCGGGTACCGCGACCGCCTGGTCGTCGAGCTCGCCCAGAACGCCGCCGACGCGGCCGCCCGCGCGGGCGTGCCCGGCCGTCTCCGCCTCACCCTGCGCGACGGCGTCCTCGTCGCCGCCAACACCGGGGCCCCGCTGGACGCGGCCGGCGTGGAGTCGCTCTCCACCCTCCGGGCCTCCGCCAAACGCGACACCGGCACCGCCGTCGGCCGTTTCGGCGTCGGCTTCGCCGCCGTGCTGGCCGTCACCGACGAGCCCGCCGTGGTCTCCCGCCACGGCGGCGTCCGCTGGTCCCTCGCCGAGTCCCGCGACCTCGCCGCCGCCGAGGCCGGGGAGAGGGGCGGCACGGGCCTCACCGAGGAGATCCGCCGCCGCGACGGCCACGTGCCGGTGCTGCGCCTGCCCTTCCCCGCCGAGGGCACCGCACCCGACCCGTACGACACCGCCGTGATCCTCCCGCTCCGCGACCCCGCCGCCGAGGCCCTCGCCGCCCGGCTGCTGGCCGCCGTGGACGACGCCCTGCTGCTCGCCCTGCCCGGGCTGGGCGAGGTCGTCGTGGAGAGCGGCGACGCGCCCGAACGGGTGCTGCGCCGCCGCGTCGACGGCGACCACGTGGTCGTCGAGGACTCGCTCTCCGGCACCACCCGCTGGCGCACCGCCACCGGCCACGGCGCGCTGGACGCGGAGCTGCTCGCCGGCCGTCCCGTCGAGGAACGGCTGCGCCCGCACTGGTCGGTGACCTGGGCCGTCCCCGTAGACGAGGCCGGAGCGCCCGCCCGTCCCGCCACCGCTCCCGTGCTGCACGCGCCCACCCCCAGCGACGAGCCGGTCGGCGTCCCCGCCCTGCTGATCGCCACGTTCCCGCTGGACACCACCCGCCGGCACGTCGCGCCCGGACCGCTCACCGACTTCCTGGTGGAGCGCGCCGCCGGCCTCTACACCGACCTGCTCGCCTCCTGGCGCCCGGTCGGCGAGGGCCTGATCTCCCTGGTCCCCGGCCCGCTCGGCAAGGGCGAACTGGACGGCGCCCTGCGCGCGGCCGTCCTGGAGCGGCTGCCCCGCACGGCCTTCCTGCCGCCCGCCCTCCCGCCCGCGGGCGACGGCTCCGACGGCGACCTGCCCGAGGCGCTGCGCCCCCGTGACGCGGAGATCGTCGAGGGCGCGGGGGCCGGGACCGTCAGGGTCCTCGCCGAGGTGCTGCCCACCCTGCTGCCCGCGGGACTGGAGCGCCGCACCGAACTGCGCTCGCTGGGCGTCGCCCGCCTCCCGCTGACCGAGGCGATCGACCGGCTGGCCGGGCTGGAGAAGTCCCCCGAGTGGTGGTGGCGGCTCTACGACAGCCTGCTGGGCGTCGACCCCGACCGGCTCACCGGCCTGCCGGTGCCGCTCGCCGACCGCCGCACCGTCATCGGCCCGCGCCAGGTGCTGCTGCCCACCCCCGACGGCCCGCGGATCGATCCGGGACTCCTCGGCCGCCTCGGCCTCAAGGTCGCCCACCCGGACGCCGCACACCCCCTGCTGGAGAAGCTGGGGGCGCTCCCGGCGACCGCCCGCGCCGTCCTGACCACCGGCCAGGTCCGGGCCGCCGTCGCCGCCTCGCTGGACGACGAGGGCGCCGGCTGGGACGAGGACGCCCTGGACGCCGACGAACTCGCCGAGCTGGTCCTCACGCTGGTGCGCGACGCCCGCCTGGACCCCGGCGACGAGCCCTGGCTGGGCGCGCTGGCCCTGCCCGACGAGGACGGGGAACTGGCTCCCGCCGGTGAACTCCTCTTCCCCGGGAGCGACTTCGCGCGCGTCGTCCGGGAGGGCGAACTGCCCGCCGTGGACGGCGAGCTGGCCGGACGCTGGGGCGAGGAGACGCTCGCCGCCTGCGGCGTGCTGGCCGGCTTCGCGCTGGTCCGCGCGGGCGATGTCGTCCTCGACCCGGACGAACTGGAGCCGCGCGAGGGGGACTTCGCCGAACCCGACGACGCCGGGCTGCTGGACGCGGTCGACGTCTGGTGCGAGGACGTCCTCGACCGCTTCCCCGACACCCCCGTGCCGCCGGTCGCCACCGAACTGGTCGCCGTCCGCGACCTGGAACTGGTCGACGACGACCACTGGCCCGAGGCGCTGGCGATGCTCTCCCGCCCGCCGCTGCGGGACGCCCTGGTCCAGCCGGTGCGGGTGCTGATGCCGGACGGCACCCACGAGACCGTCCGCCCGTACACCGCCTGGTGGCTGCGCGGCCACCCGGTGCTCGACGGACGCCGGCCGGCCGGCCTGCTCGCCACCGGCGGCGACCCGCTGCTGCGCGGTCTCTACGACGAGGCGGACGCCACCGGCTTCGCCGACGCCGAGGTGCTCCGCGCCCTCGGCGTGCGCACCACGGTGGCCGCGCTGCTCGACGAGCCGGGCGGCCCCGCCGAGCTCCTCGACCGCCTCGCCGACCCCGGCCGCGAGGTCACCCCCGCCCAGCTGCACGGCCTCTACAGCGCGCTCGCCGAGCTCGACCCGGAGCGGGTGGGGCTGCTGCCGGACGAGGTGCGCGCGGTGGTGGACGGCCGGGCGGAGATCGTCGACGCCGCCTACGCGGTGGTCGTGGACTCGCCCGACCTGCTGCCCCTGATCGCCGGGACCCCGCTGCTGCCGGTCCGCCCCGACCGCGCCGCCGGCCTCGCGGAGCTCTTCCAGGTCCGCCGCCTCAGCGAGACGGTGCCCGGCCTGGTGGTCTCCGAGGGCGTGGAGCACGAGGTGCCGGACGCGGTACGGGCGCTGCTCGGGCCGTCCGTGCCGGCGTCCTACGTCGAGCACGAGGAACTGGTGGTCGACGGGACCGAGCTGGACTGGCGGCTCGCCGACGACGGCACGGTCCACGCCGCCACCCTGGAGGGCGTCGCGGCGGGCCTGGCCTGGGCGGCCCGCCAGTGGCCGCGCCGTTTCGAGGTGGCCGCCCTGCTGGAGGACCCGACCCGCACCGAGGAGCTGGCGACGGCCCGCTGGTTCGACTGAGGCCCGGCCGGCCGCCCCGGCCGGACGAAGCGGTGGCGCCGGGGGCGCGTGGACCGTCAGGCTGGGTCCATGCGCCTCTTCGCCGCCGTGCTGCCCCCGAAGGACGTGATCCAGGACCTCGCGGACGCGGTCGCCCCGCTGCGGGACCTCCCCGCCGGGCGCGGCCTGCGCTGGACCGAGCCCGCCAACTGGCACCTCACCCTCGCCTTCTACGGCGAGGTCGGCGAGGACCTGCTGCCCGCCCTGCGCGAGCGGCTGGCCCGCGCCGCCGCCCACACCGGGCCGTTCGCGCTCGCCCTGGGCGGCGCCGGCCAGTTCGGCCGGGGCCGCGCGCTCTGGGCCGGCGTCCGGGGCGACGTGCGGGACCTGCGCTTCCTGGCCTCGCGCACCGAGGCCGCCGCCCGCAGGGCCGGCGTCCCCACGGACGGCCACCGCCGCTACCGGGCCCACCTCTCGCTGGCCCGCTCCGGACGCGGCGGCGCCGCCCCGGACGTCCGGCCGCTGCTGGACGCCCTGGACGGCTACCGGAGCCGTTCCTGGACCGTCGACGAGCTGGCCCTGGTCCACAGCCGGCTGCCGCGCTCGGGGATCCCCGGCGAGCAGCCCCGCTACGAGACGGTCGCCCGCTGGGAGCTGAGCGCCTCCGGTTAACCTCGAAGGCGTGGATTCCAAGACCCGTAACCGGATCATGGCCGGTGTGCTCGTCCTGATGTTCGTCGTCGTCGCCCTCGCCTCGGCCGTCGGCCGGTAGCCCGGCCGACGGCGCGCGGCGGTCGCCGCGTCAGGCGGTCACCGGGCGATCACCAGGCGAACGCCTCCGGCGTCGGGCCGGGACCGGGGAAGATCTCCTCCAGACCGGCCAGCACCTCCTCGCCCAGTTCCAGCTCGACGGCCCGCAGCGCCGACTCCAGCTGCTCGGCGGTGCGCGGACCGACGATCGGCCCGGTGATGCCGGGCCGGGCCAGCAGCCAGGCCAGCGCGGCCTCGCCCGGCTCCAGGCCGTGCTTGTCCAGCAGGTCCTCGTAGGCCTGCACCTTCTCCCGCAGGGCCGTGTCGGCCAGCGCCTCCGCGGACCGGCCGCTCGCCCGCCGCTTCCCCTCGCTCTCCTTCTTGAGCACGCCGCCCAGCAGGCCGCCGTGCAGCGGCGACCAGGGGATCACGCCCAGCCCGTAGTCGCGGGCGGCCGGGAGGACCTCCATCTCGGCGCGCCGCTCGACCAGGTTGTACAGGCACTGCTCGCTGACCAGCCCCATCGCGCCGCCGCCGCGGCGCGAGGCGACCTCGTTGGCCTGGGCGATCTTGAAGCCGGGGAAGTTGGAGGATCCGACGTAGAGGATCTTGCCCTGCTGCACCAGGACGTCGATCGCCTGCCAGATCTCCTCGAACGGCGTCCGGCGGTCGATGTGGTGGAACTGGTACAGGTCGATGTAGTCGGTGTTCAGCCGCTTGAGGCTGGCGTCCACGGCCCGCCGGATGTTCAGCGCGGAGAGCCGGTCGTGGTTGGGCCAGACCTTCTCGTCGGCGCTCATGTTGCCGTACACCTTGGTGGCCAGCACCACCTTGTCGCGGCGGCCGCCGCCCTTGGCGAACCAGCTGCCGATGATCGACTCGGTCCGGCCCTTGTTCTCGCCCCACCCGTAGACGTTGGCCGTGTCGAAGAAGTTGATCCCGGCGTCCAGCGCCGCGTCCATGATCGCGTGGCTGTCGGCCTCGTCGGTCTGCGGACCGAAGTTCATGGTCCCGAGGACCAGCCGGCTGACCTTGAGACCCGTGCGTCCCAGCTGTGTGTACTTCATGGTTCCCTAGCCAACGCCCTGACGGCGCGTCGGGCAAGAGGGACTCGTCGGTCGTCCGGTACTCGCCCCCTCGCGTGCCGGTCGCCGGGGACTCAGCGGGAGGGCGACGGGCCGTACCGCTCCCCGTACCCCCACTCCTCGTGCATCACGTCGGCGAACGCGGCCGCCAGCTTGTGCTCGCCCGCGGCGTTGGGGTGGGTGCCGTCGTAGGTGTCGTGGTCGATGTCCCAGCCGGGCGGGACGGGCGCGAGCAGCACGGGGGAGCGGTCGGTGTGCAGTGCGGCGGCCTCCGTGGCGAGGAGCTCGTTGAAGCGGGTCACCTCGGCGGCGAAGGCCTCGTCCTCGGCGGCGCGCACGTTGGGGATGACGGGCAGCATCACCATCCGCATCCCGGGCCGCGCCTCGCGCGCGTCGATCACGAAGCGGCGCACGTTGTCCGCGGTCTGCCGCGCGTTGGTGTAGAAGCCCAGGTCGATCAGGCCCAGCGAGACCAGCAGCACGTCGGCGCGGTGGGTGCGGACGGCGTCGCCGATCAGCGGCACCATGTGGTGCCAGCCCTCGCCCCAGCCGGCCAGGTGGGCGCGGGGGAACGCCGGGTCGACGTCGGGGGCGTACTCGTACGAGTCGGGACCGTCGGTCGCCGGGTCGTGCAGCGCCTCACGAGGTCCGACGATCTTGAACGGGGCGTCCAGCGTGGCCCGCAGGTGCTGCCAGACGCGGTAGCGCCAGGTGTGTTCCCCCGCGCTGCCGATCGTCATGGAGTCCCCGACGGGCATGAACCTGAGCATTGGATCATGATGCCCCGTTCCGGGCCCGTGACGCGACGTGAGGGGGGACACTGTGCCCATGCTGCGTCGATCGCTCGCGTCTCTCGCCGGGGCCGTGGTCCTGGCCGCCGGTGGTGCCGTCCCCGCTGCGGCGGAGGAGGGGGACGGGAGCTTCACGCTCCGGGACCCGCGGATCACCGAGTCCAGCGGCCTGGCCGCGTCCGGGCGGCACCCGGGGGTCTACTGGACGCACAACGACAGCGAGGACGGCTCGCGGGTGTTCGCCGTGGACGGGCGGACCGGGCGGACGGTCGCCACGGTCACCCTCGCCGGGGTCGGGCGGGCGCGGGACGTCGAGGCGGTGTCGGTGGGGCCGGACGGCCGCGTGTACGTGGGGGACATCGGCGACAACTTCGACGGCGGCTGGGACCACGTCTGGATCTACGCGTTCGAGGAGCCGGAGGAGCTGCGGGACGCCACCGTGCGGGCCACCCAGTACGTGGTGCGCTACGAGGGCGGGGCGCGGGACGCCGAGTCGCTGGCCGTGCACCCGAGGACCGGGCGGGTCTACATCGTCGACAAGCGGCGGGGCGGGGACGGACGCCTGTTCGCGGGGCCGGAGCGGCTTTCGGCGCAGGGGACCAACCTGTTCCGGCCGGTGGCCGACGTGAACGTGTGGGCGACGGACGCGGCGTTCTCGCCGGACGGGTCGCAGCTGGCGGTGCGGGGGTACCTGGAGGGCGTCCTGCTGGACTGGAACGGGGGGCGGCCGAAGGAACGGGAGCGGCTGTCGCCGCCGTTCCAGGGCCAGGGGGAGTCGCTCACGTACAGCGCGGACGGGCGGCTGCTGCTGTTCGGCAGCGAGGGGGAGGGGAGCCGGGTGGTCGCGCGGCCGGCGCCGGAAGGGGCCTCGGCGGCTCCCCCGGATGCTTCCGGCGGGTCCCCGCCGTCCTCGGGGCCGTCCCCCGCGGGGGGTTCGCCCGCCGGGGGGAACGAGGGGAGCGTGACGCTGGGCGGGGTGGCCGTGGTCGCGGCGCTCGTGGGTGTGTGGGCCGCGGCGCGCCGCCGCCGCGCGGCCTGACCGCCCCACGCCGCCCCTCCCGGGCGGGCACGGCCCGCGCGGAGCGGGTCGCCGCGGGCGGACGGGTCGCCGCAGGCGGACGCGGAGGCGGGGCGCGTGCCGCGGTGCGGGTCCGGTGGACCGGCTGACCGCTCCGCGTCCCGGGGCGCCGGTGCCGTCGTGGCGCGGGCCGCCGGCCATCCGTCCGCGGGCCGTCGGGGCGGCGGGCGCCGCTTCCGTCCGCGGGCCTTCGCGCCGCCCCTGGCGGCCCGGAGCCCGGACCGTCCGGGGGCGCGGCGGAGGCCCCCTGCGCGGCGGAGGGGAAAGAGCGACGCCGCGTTCGGGGAACGCGGCGTCGTCAGGGGCGGGGGAACGTGGTCAGAGGCGCTCGATGACGTGGTCGACGCAGGCCGTGAGGGCGCCCACGTCCGCCGGGTCGATCGCGGGGAACATGGCGATCCGCAGCTGGTTGCGCCCCAGCTTCCGGTACGGCTCGGTGTCCACGATCCCGTTCGCCCGCAGCGCCTTGGCGACCGCCGCCGCGTCGATCTCCTCGTCGAAGTCGATCGTGCCGATGACCTGCGACCGCTTCGCGGCGTCGGTGACGAACGGCGTCGCGTACTTGGACGCCTCCGCCCACCCGTACAGCGTCCGCGCGGACTCCGCCGTGCGGGACACCGCCCAGTCCAGGCCGCCCTGCCCGTTGATCCACTCCAGCTGCTCGTTCAGCAGGAAGAGCGTGGACAGCGCCGGGGTGTTGTACGTCTGGTTCTTGCGGGAGTTGTCGATCGCCGTCGGCAGCGAGAAGAACTCCGGGACGTGGCGGCCGGAGGCGTGGATCCGCTCGGCGCGCTCGATCGCGGCCGGGGAGAACACGCCGATCCACAGACCGCCGTCGGAGGCGAAGGACTTCTGCGGCGCGAAGTAGTAGACGTCCGTCTCGGAGACGTCGACCGGCAGGCCGCCCGCGCCGCTGGTCGCGTCGACCAGGACCAGCGCGCCCTCGTCCGCGCCGGCCACCCGGCGGATCGGCATGGCGACACCGGTGGAGGTCTCGTTGTGGGTGAAGGCGTAGACGTCGACGCCCGGCTCGGCCTTGGCCTCGGGGTGGTCGCCCGGCTCCGCGGTGACCAGCGTGGGGTCGCCCAGCCAGGGGGCGAGCTTGGCGGCCTTGGCGAACTTGGAGGAGAACTCGCCGAAGGTGAGGTGCTGCGAGCGGTTCTCGATCAGGCCGTGCGTCGCGACGTCCCAGAACGCGGTGGAGCCGCCGTTGCCGAGGACCACCTCGTAGCCCTCGGGCAGGGAGAACAGCTCACGGATGCCTTCCCGCACCTTGCCGACCAGGTTCTTGACCGGGGCCTGGCGGTGGGACGTGCCGAGCAGGGACGTGCCGGTCGCGGCGAGGGCGTCCAGCGCCTCCGTCCGCACCTTGGAGGGGCCAGCGCCGAATCGTCCGTCGGCGGGCTTGATGTCAGCGGGAATCTGGATCTCAGCCACGACCGCGAGCGTAGCCGTTCTCGAAACCCGGACGAAAGGTGGTCCGGCGGCTGAGACGCCGCGTCCGTCCCGCGCCACCCCGCCCCCGCGCCGGTCGCCGCGGGCATCCTGGGAGGATGCGCGATCGGGAAGCGGCACCACTGGAAGCGGCACTGCGGACGGCGGTTCGGGGCGAGGTGGCGTTCGACGCGGGCGCCCGGGCGCTGACCACCATGGACGCCTCCAACTACCGCCGGGTCCCGCTGGGCGTGGTCGCCCCGCGGGACACGGAGGACGTGGCGGCGGCGCTGGAGGTCTGCCGGGAGCACGGCGTCCCGGTGGTGCCGCGCGGCGGCGGGACCTCGATCGCGGGGCAGGCCACCGGGACCGGTGTGGTGCTGGACCTCACCCGGCACATGAACCGGCTGCTGTCGCTGGACGCGGAGGCCCGCACCGCCGTCGTGCAGCCGGGGCTGGTGCTGGACCGGCTCCAGGAGGCGGTGGCGCCGCACGGACTGCGGTTCGGGCCCGATCCGTCGACCCACGGCCGGTGCACGCTGGGCGGGATGATCGGCAACAACTCCTGCGGCTCCCACTCGGTGGCCTGGGGGACGACCGCGGACAACGTGAGGACCCTGGAGGTGCTCACCGCGCGCGGCGCCCGCCTCCGGCCGGGGCGCGGCTGGGCCGGCGCGCCGGACGGGCTGCGCGAACTGGCCGGCTCCCGGCTGGAGCTGCTGCGGACCGGATTCGCGACGGATCTGCCCCGCCGGATCTCCGGCTACGCGCTGGACGCGCTGCTGCCGGAACGCGGGGCGGACGTGGCGCGGTCCTTCTGCGGCTCCGAGGGCACCCTCGGGGTGCTCACCGAGGCCACGGTCCGGCTGGTGGAGGCGCCGAGGGCCGTCGCCCTCGCGGTGCTGGGGTACGCCGACGAGACGGCGGCCGCGCAGGCCGCGCCAGGACTGCTGCCGCACCGTCCGCTGACCGTCGAGGGCATGGCGACCGACCTGGTGCCGTCCGCCGGAGGGCTGCCGCGCGGCGGGGCCTGGCTCTTCGTGGAGACCGGAGGGGCCAACGGGACCGAGGCGCGGGCCAGGGCCGAGCGGATCGTGCGGGCGGCCGACGCGCTGGAGGCGCTGGTGGTCACCGATCCGGCCGCCCGGCGCACCCTCTGGCGGATCCGGGAGGACGCCGCCGGCACCGCCACCCGGATGCCGGACGGCACCGAGGCGTGGCCGGGCTGGGAGGACTGCGCGGTGCCGCCCGCGCGACTGGGCGCGTACCTGCGGGACTTCCGGCGGCTGCTGGCCGCCCACGGCCTCCGGGGCGTCCCCTACGGACACTTCGGGGACGGCTGCGTCCACGTCCGCATCGACTTCGACCTGCTGACGGAGCGCGGCGTCGCGCGGTACCGGCGGTTCTCGGAGGAACTGGCCGGCCTGGTCACCTCCTACGGCGGCTCGCTCTCCGGGGAGCACGGCGACGGCATGGCGCGGGCCGAGCTGCTGGAGCGCATGTACGGGGCCGAGGCGGTGCGGCTGTTCGAGCGGGCGAAGGGGGTCTGGGACCCGGACGGTCTGCTCAACCCCGGCGTCCTGGTCCGCCCGGCCCCCCTCGACGCCAACCTGCGGTTCGCCCCGCTGCCCCGCGAGCCCGTCGACGTGGAGTTCGGCTACCTCGCCGACAACGGCGACTTCCGGGCGGCGGTCCGCCGCTGCGTGGGCGTCGCCAAGTGCCGCACCACCACCACCGCGGCGGGGAGCGAGGTGATGTGCCCCTCGTTCCGGGTGACCGGCGAGGAGGCGCACTCCACGCGGGGCCGGGCGCGGCTGCTGCACGAGATGCTGGCCGGCGAGGTGATCACCGACGGGTGGCGTTCGGAGGAGGTCCGGGACGCGCTCGACCTCTGCCTGTCCTGCAAGGGCTGCCGCACGGACTGCCCGGTGGGCGTCGACATGGCCACCTACAAGGCGGAGTTCCTGCACCACCACTACCAGGGGCGGCGGCGGCCGGCCGCGCATTGTTCGCTGGGCCGGCTGCCGGAGTGGCTGCGGGCGGTGGACCGGACCCGGCTGGCGCGGGTGGTGAACGCGCTCGCCGCGGTGCGGCCGGCGGCCGCGCTGGGCAAGCGGATCGCGGGGGTGGCGCCGGAACGGGCGATCCCGCGCCTCGCGCCGACGTCGTTCACCCGTGAGTGGGAACGGCGTCCCCCGCGCGCCCTTCACCCGGAAGGGGTGCGACGGCCGGAAGGGGAAGGTCACCCGGACGAGGCGGCTCACCCGGACGGGGTGGCTCACCCGGACGGGGGACGGACGGTGGTGCTCTGGCCGGACACCTTCACGGAGTACCTCTCGCCGTCCGTCGGTCTGTCAGCCGTACGGGTGCTGGAGGCGGCCGGGCTGACGGTGACGCTGCCGCCGGTGCTCCCTCCGGGCGGCCCGCGGATCGCCGACGGCCGGACGGCCGGCCTGCGCGGCGCCCTCGCCGTCCTGGCGGCCGGCCGCCGCCGCGGGCGGGTCTGCTGCGGCCTCACCTACCTCTCCACCGGCCAGCTCGACCGGGCCCGGACGGTGCTGCGCCGGACCCTCGGCCTGATGGAGCCGGTCCTCGACGCGGGGCTCCCGGTGGTGGTCCTGGAGCCGAGCTGCGGGGCGGCCCTCAGGAGCGACCTGCCCGAGCTGCTGCCCGGCGATCCGCGGGCCGGGCGGCTGGCCGCCGCCGTGGTCACCCTCGCCGAGGCGCTGGAGAGGCACGCGCCCGGCTGGACGCCGCCCCGCCTGGACCGCCCGGTGGCCGGACAGACCCACTGCCACCAGCACGCCGTCCTCGGCGACGCCGCCGAGCGCCGGCTGCGCGGGGCGGCGGGCCTCACCGGTGACCTCTCCGGCGGCTGCTGCGGCCTGGCCGGCGACTTCGGCTTCCAGCCCGGCCACCAGGAGGTGTCCGTCGCCTGCGCCGAGGAACAACTGCTGCCCGCGGTCCGGGCGGCGGGGGAGGACGCGGTGCTGCTCGCCGACGGCTACTCCTGCCGCACCCAGCTCGACCAGCTGGCCGGGAAGCGGGCCCGGCACCTGGCGGAGGTGCTGGCCGAGGCGCTGGACCGCGACGAAGGTAAGGACTGAAAGCGATTTACGCGAATGACATGTCGCCCTTAACCTCATGGGGACGACCCTTCCGCACCATCGCGCACACCAGGACGGCACCGTGAACGCATCCCGCACCGACCGGACCCACGCGGGAGCCACGGCGACCGGAGCCGGACCGGCGCCCGCCGCGGGGGCACGGTCCGCGCTCGGCCCGATCGGCCTGGTGATGGGCGGGGTCGTCTCCGTCCAGTTCGGCAGCGCGCTGGCCGTGAACCTGATGGACCGGACCAGTGCGCTGGGCGTGGTCGCCATCCGCCTGGTGGTCGCCGCCGCGCTGCTGCTGGTGGTCTGCCGGCCGCAGCTGCGGGGCCACTCGCGCGCCGACTGGGGCACGGTGGTCGCCTTCGCGGCGACGCTGGCGGGCATGAACGGCCTGTTCTACCAGGCCGCCGACCGGATGCCGCTGGGTCCGGCGGTGACCCTGGAGGTGCTGGGGCCGCTGGCGCTGTCGGTGTTCAGCTCCCGCCGGCTGGTGAGCGTGCTGTGGGCGGGGCTGGCCCTGGCCGGCGTCTTCCTGCTCGGCGGCGGCGACTTCTCCGGACTCGACCCGGTGGGCGCCGCGTTCGCGCTCGGCGCGGGCGCGATGTGGGCGGGGTACATCGTCTTCAGCGCCCGCACCGGCCGCCGCTTCCCGCAGGCCGACGGGCTGGCCATCGCGATGGCCCTGGCCGCCCTGCTCGTCCTCCCGCTGGGCGTCGGTTCCGCGGGCGGCGAGCTGCTCGACCCGGTGACGGTGGGGCTCGGCGCGGGCGTCGCGGTGCTGTCGTCCGTGCTGCCCTACACCCTCGAGCTGATCGCGCTGCGCACCCTTCCGGCCTCCGCGTTCTCCATCCTGATGAGCCTGGAACCCGCGGTCGCCGCCCTGGCGGGCTTCCTGATCCTCCACCAGACCCTGGGCGCGGCCCAGGCGGCCGCCATCGGCCTGGTCGTCGCCGCCAGCATGGGCGCGGTCCGCACCCAGGTGGGGGCGGTCCGTGTGACGAAGGAGCCCGAGCTGGGCTGATCCGTTTCCGGACGCCCATTACACGACACGTCCAGTCCTGTGCCCGAATACCGTCGGTAGCTCGCCGCTCCGGGTGATCATGCAGGTCACAGCCATTTCCTGGCGCTCTACGCTCCGAGCCACGACCCGAGCCCGCTCGACGCTCCCGATGCGGGCCGACCAGCGAGGAACGCCATGGTCAGCTCGGCGCACGAGGCGCTGCACCGCATCTTCCGGGACCACCCCGACCTCTTCTACCGGCTGTCGTCCCGGCTGGGGTACGACCTGCCGCCCCCGACGAAGGCCACCGTCGAATGCCCGGACGTGACAGAGACCGCCGCGATCGAGCGCCGGATCGACACCCTGATCCGGTTCGAGACGGAGAGCCAGGGACCTTTCCTGCTCGCTGTCGAGGCGCAGGGGAAGCCCGACCCGGCCAAGCCGTCCAGCTGGGCGTACTACGTGAGTTACCTGTGGAGCAAGTACCGGTTGCCGACCCACCTGATGGTGGTCTGCCAGGACCGCCGGACGGCGGCCTGGGCGCAGCGGCCGGTGACGAGTGGGCTGCCCTTCCTGCCGACGCTCACGGTGCGTCCGATGGTCGTCGGACCGCACAACACCCCGGTGATCGCCGACCCCCGGCAGGCGCGGGAGGACATCCTGATGGCGACGCTCTCGGCCATCACACACGCCGCGGAACCGGACATTGATGACATACTGAAGGCCCTGTCCCGTGCCCTTCGTGACGTTCCGGAAGACCAGGGCAGCCAGGTCGTCGAGTACACAGCCCAAGGCCTCAGGCATGGCCGGGCGAAGCAGCTCTGGAAGGAGCTCCTTATGGCCGACACGTCCTTCTACCGCTCGTGGCTCTTCGAGGAGGTCCGGGACGAGGGCCGGGCGGAAACCTTCGTGGCGTCGATCCTGCTGGTGCTGGAGCAGCGCGGCGTGAAGGTTTCCGAGGAGGTCCGCAAGCGGGTGGAGGACATCGACGACCCGGAGGTCCTGCGGATGGTGCTCGCGCGAGCCGTCACCGCGCCCACGGCCGAGGCGATCTTCGACGGAGCGACGCCGGCCGGTCCGTGGGCGCAGCCGCGCGGGGGCGGTGCCGGCCCGCAGCCGTGAGTGTGCGGAGACCCCGGGTTCCGGGGGGCCGGACGGAGGGGATGCGCCGGCGTCCCTCAGTCCGCCGCGTCGGACCAGTCCCGCGTGGCAGCACCAGCCGGTAGCCGTCGGGGTCCTCGACGGTGACGCCCCAGTGGTCCCGGTACGGGTTGTGGGCGGTGACGCGGCGGCCGCCGTGGGCTTCCAGGCGGGTGACCAGGGCCTCGCCCGGCTCCGGCCGGTGCCGGGGGCACCTCCGGCTCCCGCGGACGGTCCGGGAGTCCGGAGGAGGCGCCGGAAGCCGGGGGCGCGCTGAGGTGTCTGCGGGCACGGGGGAAGCGTAGGGCGGGGCGCGGGCCCGGGCGCACGGAGGAAAAGGCCTGGGGCGGAAGGAGGCGCGCGGCCTAGGGTGCGCGCATGAGTGAGGCACTGAGGCTGGAGCCGGTGACGCCGGGCAACTTCGAGGCGGCGATCGGCATCGAGGTGGCCCCCGCGCAGCGGCGGCTGGTCGCGCCGGTGGTGAAGTCGCTGGCGGAGGCGTACGTGTACCCGGAGAACGCCTGGCCCCGGCTGATCCTCGACGGGGACCGCCCGGTGGGATTCCTGATGGCCTTCCTGGACATCGACTGGCTCGGCGACGGCACCCGGCGCGACGTCCGGTCCGGCCTGTGGCGGCTGAACATCGCGGAGGGCGAACAGCGGCGCGGCTGCGGCAGGTTCGCGGTGCGGGCGGTGGCGGAGGAGATCCGCCGGCGGGGCGGCTCGCTGTTCCACGTGACCTGGGAGCCGGGCGAGGACGGGCCGGAGGAGTTCTACCGGGGACTCGGGTTCCGCAGGACGGGGGAGGTCAGCGGCGGGCAGACCGTCGGGGTGCTGGAACTCGGCTCCTCCTCGAGCCTTTGATCTCCGCGGGGCTTCTGCGAGCGTGCGGGCATGACCGCTGACGACGACATCCTGATCACGACCTTCGCCGAGCGCCCCGAGCTGATTCCGCGGATGTACGACCTGCACGACACCTGGCCGGAGTTCGTGCAGCACGACCTGCTCTCCGCGTCCTTGCACAGCCGGGTGATCCGGGAGTTCCCCGAGTACTGCGTGGTCGCCACCGAGGGTGAACGGGTGGTGGCCCGGGCGATGAGCGTGCCGTTCAACTCCGTGCTGGAGGGCCGGGAGGAGACCCCCGACCAGGGCTGGGACCGGGTGATCGCCTGGGCGTTCCGCGACCGCGCGCTGGGCCTGGACGTCACCGCGGCGAGCGCGCTGGAGATCACCGTCGGCACCGGCCACCTCGGCCGGGGGCTGTCCTACCGGATGCTGGCCGCGATGCGCGGCGCGGTCGCCGCGCGGGGGCACGACGCGCTGCTCGCGCCGGTGCGGCCCAACGCCAAGCACCTGGAGCCGCACACCCCCATGGCCGAGTACGTCCGGCTGACCCGGGACGGGGACGGCCTGCCCCGCGACCCCTGGCTGCGGGTGCACGTGCGGGCGGGCGGCGTGATCGAGAAGGTCGCGCCGGCCAGCATGACGGTCAGCGGCTCGCTCGCGCAGTGGCGGAAGTGGACCGGTCTCCCCTTCGACGCCGACGGCCCGGTGCCGGTCCCCGGCGCGCTCACGCCCGTCCTGTGCAGCCTCGCCCACGACCTGGCCGTGTACGTGGAGCCCAACGTGTGGGTGCGGCACCGGCTGTGAAGGTCCGGCGCCCGGACAGAAAATCAAGCAAGCATGCTTGATTGATTTCCGTCCCGCTGCCATGCTCCCAAGCGCACCACCCCGCACACCGCCGTGCCCGGAGGGAGCAGGACGCCGAGATGGACGATCCGACGTCGTCGGTGATCGACGACATGCGTGAGGAGTTCGAGGAACTCGACGCCTTGGTCGCCGGGTTGGACGACGACCGGTGGGCGGCCCCCACGCCCGCGCCGGGCTGGGGCATCGCCCACCAGATCGCCCACCTCGCCTGGACCGACCGGGCCGCGCTGGCCGCGATCCGTGACCGGGAGGCGTTCGACGCCGAGGTCGGGCAGGCGCTCGCCGACCCCGACGGGTACATGGACGAGCAGGCGGCGCTGGGTGCCCGCAGGCCGCCCGCGCGGATCCTGGCCACCTGGCGGGAGGGCCGCGCCGAGCTGGCGGAGGCCCTGCGCGGGGTGCCGCGCGGGACGCGGATCCCCTGGTTCGGGCCGCCCATGTCCGCGGCGTCGATGGCCACCGCCCGGCTGATGGAGACCTGGGCCCACGGCCAGGACGTCGCCGACGCCCTGGGCGTCGAGCGTCGTCCCTCCGGACGGCTGCGGCACATCGCCCGGCTGGGCGCGCGCACCCGCGACTTCGCCTTCCTGGTGAACGGGCTGCCGGTGCCCCGGGAGGAGTTCCGGCTGGAGCTGGCGTTCCCCGGCGGCGGGCGGGACGGCGAGCTGTGGACCTCCGGTCCGCCGGACGCCACGCAGCGGGTCACCGGGTCGGGGCCGGACTTCTGTCGCCTGGTCACGCAGCGCGCGCACCGCTCCGACCTCGACCTGCACGCCGACGGCCCGGACGCCGACCGCTGGCTGGACATCGCCCAGTGCTTCGCCGGACCCCCCGGCGGCGGACGCGAGCCGAAGGAGCGCGCGTGACGACGACCCCGCCGCCGCCCACCGCACCGCGGAACGAGCCGCCCACCGCACCGCGGACCGCCCCGCCCGCCGTGCCGCCATCCGCACCGCGTCCCTCGCCCCTGCGCATCGGCAACGCCTCCGGCTTCTACGGCGACCGCTTCGACGCGATGCGCGAGATGCTCACCGGCGGCGAACTGGACGTCCTGACCGGCGACTACCTCGCCGAGCTCACCATGCTGATCCTGGGCCGCGACCGGCTCAAGGACCCCGAAGCCGGCTACGCCCGCACCTTCCTGCGCCAGCTGGAGGAGTGCCTGGGCCTCGCCCACGAGCGCGGCGTGCGGATCGTCGCCAACGCGGGCGGCCTCAACCCCGCCGGGCTCGCCGCCCGCGTGCGGGAGCTGGCCGGGCGCCTCGGGCTCCCCGTCCGCGTCGCCCACGTCGAGGGCGACGACCTCACCGCGGCCCACCCCGGCGCGCTGGCCGCCCACGCCTACCTCGGCGGCTTCGGCATCACCGCCTGTCTGCGGGCCGGGGCCGACGTCGTGGTGACCGGCCGGGTCACCGACGCCGCCCTGGTCACCGGCCCGGCCGCCGCCCACTTCGGCTGGACCCCCGGCGACCTGGACGCCCTGGCCGGCGCCGTCGTCGCCGGGCACGTGCTGGAGTGCGGCACCCAGGCCACCGGCGGCAACTACGCCTTCTTCGGCGAGTTCGAGCCCCGCCGCCTGCTCCGCCCGGGCTTCCCGCTGGCGGAGATCCACCCCGACGGCAGCTCGGTGATCACCAAGCATCCCGGCTCCGGCGGCGTCGTCGACGTCGGCACGGTCACCGCCCAGCTGCTCTACGAGACCGGCGGCCCCCGGTACGCCGGGCCGGACGTCACCGCCCGGCTGGACACCGTCGCCCTCGACCGGGTGGGCCCCGACCGGGTGCGGATCAGCGGCGTGCGCGGCGAGGCCCCGCCGGCCACCCTCAAGGTGGGCGTCAACCGGTTCGGCGGGTTCCGCAACCAGGTGGAGTTCGTGCTCACCGGCCTGGACGTGGAACGCAAGGCCGAGCTGGTGCGGGCGCAGCTGGAGGACGCGCTGGATCGTGCCAAGTCCCGCCCCGCACACGTCTCGTGGGACCTGGTCCGCACCGACCGGCCGGACGCGGCCACCGAGGAGACCGCGAGCGCCGTGCTGCGCCTGGTGGTCCGCGACCCCGACCAGCAGGCCGTCGGCCGGGCCGTCGCCGGCGCGGGCATCGAGCTGGCCCTGGCCAGCTACCCCGGCTTCCACGTCACCGCCCCGCCCGGCAAGGGCGCGCCCTACGGTGCCTTCCACGCCGCGTACGTCCCGCAGGGCGAGGTGGAGCACGTCGCCGTGCTGCCGGACGGGACGCGCGAGAGCGTGCCCCCGGCGCCCGGGACACGGGGGCTCGCCGACGTGGACGAGCCGCCGCTGCCCGCCCCGCCGCCCGTCGGCGGCCCGGTCCGCCGCGTCCCGCTGGGCCGGGTGGCCGGGGCCCGCAGCGGCGACAAGGGCGGCGACGCCAACGTCGGCGTCTGGGTCCGCGGCGACGAGGCGTGGCGGTGGCTCGCCCACACCCTGACCGTCGAGCGGTTCAAGGAGCTGCTGCCGGAGACCGCGGCGCTCACCGTCACCCGGCACGCGCTGCCGAACCTGCGCGCGCTCAACTTCACCGTCGAGGGGATCCTCGGCGAGGGCGTGGCCGCGCAGCACCGATTCGACCCGCAGGCCAAGGCGCTCGGGGAATGGCTGCGCGCCCGCCACATGGACATACCGGAGGCCCTGCTATGACCGTGCTGCCCACGGCGCTGGACACCGAGAGCCCCGAGTACGCGGCCCGCCGCGCCGCGCTGCTGGAGAAGCTGGCGGCACTGGACGCCGAGCACGCCAAGGCGCTCGCGGGCGGCGGCGAGAAGTACGTCGCCCGGCACCGCGGTCGCGGCAAACTGCTCGCCCGGGAACGCGTCGAGCTGCTCGTCGATCCCGACACCCCGTTCCTGGAGCTCTCCCCGTTGGCCGCCTGGGGCAGCGAGTACCCGGTGGGCGCGTCGATGGTCACCGGCATCGGCGTGGTCGAGGGCGTCGAGTGCCTGATCACCGCCAACGACCCGACCGTGCGCGGCGGCGCGACCAACCCGTGGGGGCTGAGGAAGGCGCTGCGGGCCAACGACATCGCGCTGGCCAACCGGCTGCCGGTGGTCACCATGGTGGAGTCGGGCGGGGCGGACCTGCCCTCGCAGAAGGAGATCTTCATCCCCGGCGGCCAGGTCTTCCGCGACCTGACCCGGCTCTCCGCGGCCGGCGTCCCCACCGTGGCCGTGGTCCTCGGCAACTCCACCGCCGGCGGTGCGTACATCCCCGGGATGTCCGACCACGTGATCATGGTGAAGGAGCGGTCGAAGGTCTTCCTCGGCGGCCCGCCGCTGGTGAAGATGGCCACCGGGGAGGAGAGCGACGACGAGTCGCTGGGCGGCGCCGAGATGCACGCCCGCACCTCCGGCCTCGCCGACCACTTCGCCGTCGACGAGCTGGACGCGATCCGGCAGGCCCGGCGCGTGGTCGCCCGCCTCAACCACCGCAAGGCGCACCGGGACCCCGACCCGGCGTTCGTCGAGCCGCCCAAGTACGACCCCGAGGAACTGCTGGGCATCGTCCCGGAGGACCTGCGCACGCCCTTCGACCCGCGCGAGGTGATCGCCCGGATCGTCGACGGCTCCGACTTCGACGAGTTCAAGCCGCTGTACGGCACCAGCCTGACCACCGGCTGGGCCACCCTGCACGGTTATCCGGTCGGCATCCTGGCCAACGCCCAGGGCGTGCTGTTCGGCGAGGAGTCGCAGAAGGCCGCCCAGTTCGTCCAGCTCGCCAACCAGCGCGACATCCCGCTGCTGTTCCTGCACAACACCACCGGCTACATGGTCGGCAAGGAGTACGAGCAGGGCGGCATCATCAAGCACGGCGCGATGATGATCAACGCGGTGTCGAACTCGAAGGTGCCGCACCTGTCGGTGCTGATGGGCGCCTCCTACGGGGCCGGCCACTACGGCATGTGCGGGCGGGCGTACGATCCCCGGTTCCTGTTCGCCTGGCCGAGCGCCAAGTCCGCCGTGATGGGCCCGCAGCAGCTGGCCGGGGTGCTCTCCATCGTGATGCGCCAGTCCGCGGCGGCGAAGGGACAGCCCTACGACGAGGAGGGCGACAAGGCGCTGCGCGCCCTGGTCGAGCAGCAGATCGAGGCCGAGTCGCTGCCGATGTTCCTGTCCGGGCGGCTCTACGACGACGGGGTGATCGACCCGCGCGACACCCGGACCGTGCTGGGCATCTGCCTGTCCGCGATCCACACGGCCCCGTTCGAGGGCGTGCGCGGCGGCTTCGGCGTCTTCCGGATGTGAGGGGGGAACGATCGTGATCACCAAGTCCGTCGTGACCAGACTGCTGGTCGCCAACCGGGGCGAGATCGCCTGCCGGGTCTTCCGCACCTGCGCGGAGCTGGGCGTGCGCACCGTCGCCGTGCACTCCGACGCCGACGCCGGGGCCCTGCACACCCGCACCGCCGACGAGGCGGTCCGGCTGCCGGGGACCTCGCCCGCCGACACCTACCTGCGCGGCGACCTGATCGTGGAGGCCGCCCTGGCGGCGGGCGCGGACGCGGTGCACCCGGGGTACGGATTCCTCTCCGAGAACCCGGACTTCGCCCGCCAGGTGCTGGACGCCGGGCTGGTGTGGATCGGCCCGCCGCCGGAGGCGATCGAGGCGATGGCCTCCAAGACCCGGGCCAAGGAGCTGATGGGGCTGGAGCCCCTGCGCGAGGTCACCGCGGCGGACCTGCCGGTGCTGGTGAAGGCGGCGGCCGGCGGCGGCGGGCGCGGCATGCGCGTGGTGCGCCGGCTGGAGGACCTGGACGCCGAGCTGACCGCCGCGCGGGCCGAGGCGCTGAGCGCGTTCGGCGACGGCGAGGTGTTCGTCGAGCCCTACGTGGAGGGTGGCCGCCACGTCGAGGTGCAGGTCCTGGCCGACACCCACGGCACGGTGTGGGCGCTGGGCACCCGCGACTGCTCGCTGCAGCGCCGCCACCAGAAGGTCCTCGAGGAGGCCCCGGCGCCCGGACTCCCGCCCGCGCTCCGCGACGAGCTGCACCGCTCGGCGGTGCGCGCCGCCCGCGCGGTGGAGTACGTGGGCGCCGGCACGGTGGAGTTCCTGGTCTCCGGCGGCCGGGCGCACTTCCTGGAGATGAACACCCGCCTCCAGGTGGAACACCCGGTCACCGAGGAGGTGTTCGGGATCGACCTGGTCGCGCTCCAGCTGCGGATCGCCGAGGGCGGCGCGCTGGAGCCGGAGCCCCCCGCCCCGCGCGGACACGCGGTGGAGGCCCGCCTCTACGCGGAGGACCCGGCGCGCGGCTGGGCGCCGCAGACGGGCCTCCTGCACCGGATCGCCTTCCCCGGGGCGGCGGGCGTCCGGGTCGACACCGGCTTCGCCGACGGCGACCGGATCGGCGTCCACTACGACCCGCTGCTCGCCAAGGTCGTCGCCCACGCCCCGACCCGCGCCGAGGCGGTCCGCAAACTGGCCGGCGCGCTGGAGCGGGCCGCCGTGCACGGGCCGGTCACCAACCGGGACCTGCTGGTCGCCTCGCTGCGGCACGAGGAGTTCGCCGCCGGCCGGATGGACACCGGTTTCTACGACCGGCACCTGGCCGAGCTGACCGGGGCCGCCGCCGACCCGCTCGCCCCGCTGGCCGCCGCG
>NZ_LWCC02000005.1:2037042-2058098 GCF_001642695.1 Streptomyces chilikensis | reverse complement strand
GGCCCCGAACTGGTCGTCCTGGAGACCGGGGGCGTGCGGCGCAGGTTCGAGGTGGCCCGGTACGACGGCGGGCAGGTCTTCGTGAACGGCGTCGCGCTCACCGAACTGCCCCGGTTCCCCGAGCCGGAGACCCGCCGTGAGCCCGGCTCGCTGCTCGCGCCCATGCCCGGCACCGTCGTCCGCGTCGCCGACGGCCTGGCCGTCGGCTCCGCCGTCACCGAGGGCCAGCCGCTGCTGTGGCTGGAGGCGATGAAGATGGAGCACCGCGTCACCGCCCCCGTCTCCGGCACCCTCACGGCGCTGCACGCCGCGCCCGGCCGCCAGGTCGAGGTCGGCGCCCTGCTCGCCGTCGTCCAGCAAGCGTCACCAGAGGCCGAAGGTTCCGCCGACCACGAGGAGAGCCAGTGAGCGTCGTCATCGAGACCGAGGAGCACGAGGCGCTGCGGGAGGCCGTCGCCGCGCTGGGCCGCCGCTACGGCCGCGCGTACGTCACCAAGGCCCTGGACGAGGGCAAGGGCCCCGAGGAACTGTGGAACGAGGCGGGCAAGCTCGGCTACCTGGGCGTGAGCCTGCCCGAGGAGTACGGCGGCGGGGGCGGCGGCATCTACGAACTGTCCCTGGTGCTCGAGGAGCTCGGCGCGGCGGGCTGCCCGCTGCTCCTGCTGGTGGTCTCCCCGGCGATCTGCGGCACGATCATCGCCCGCTTCGGCACCGAGGGGCAGAAGCGGGAGTGGCTGCCAGGCCTGGCCGACGGCAGCAGGATCATGTCCTTCGGCATCACCGAGCCCGACGCCGGCTCCAACAGCCACCGCATCACCACCACCGCCCGTCGCGACGGCGACGAGTGGGTGCTCAACGGGCGGAAGGTGTTCATCTCCGGCGTGGACATCTCCGACGCCACGCTGGTCGTGGGCCGCACCGAGGACGCCCGCACCGGCAAGCTCAAGCCCGCCCTGTTCATCGTCCCGCGCGACACCCCCGGCTTCCACCGCACCATGCTCGACATGGACCTGGCCGCCGCCGAGAAGCAGTTCGAGCTGGTCCTGGACGATGTGCGGCTGCCCGCCGACGCGCTGGTCGGCGACGAGGACGCCGGCCTGCTGCAGCTGTTCGCCGGGCTCAACCCGGAGCGGGTGATGACCGCCGCCTTCGCCGTCGGCATGGCCCGGTACGCGCTCACCGCCGCGATCGGGTACGCCAAGGAGCGGCAGGTCTGGAAGACGCCCATCGGTGCCCACCAGGCCATCCAGCACCCGCTGGCGGTCGCGCACATCGAGGTCGAGACGGCCAAGCTGATGATGCAGAAGGCCGCCCACCTCTGCGACGCCGGCGACGACCTCGCCGCGGGCGAGGCGGCGAACATGGCCAAGTACGCGGCGGGCGAGGCCTGCGTGAAGGCGGTGGACACCGCCGTCCACACCCTCGGCGGCAACGGGCTCACCAAGGAGTTCGGCCTCGCCTCGCTGGTCAACGCCTCGCGGGTGGCCCGGATCGCCCCGGTCAGCCGGGAGATGATCCTGAACTTCGTCTCGCACCAGACGCTGGGTCTTCCCAAGTCCTACTGACATCGCCATATTTGGCGGCCACGCCCCGGCAGGGGCGCCCATCGGCACAGCGTCGTGCGACAAGGAGCCTTCATGTTCCGCAGCGAGTACGCAGATGTCCCCGCCGTCGAGGAGCCCATCCACGACGCGGTGCTCGGCCGGGCCGCCGGACGCGGCGACACCCCCGCCCTGATCGACGGCACGAACGGCACGACCCTGACCTACGCCCAGGTCGACGCCTTCCACCGCGAGGTGGCGGCCGGCCTGGCGGAGGCCGGGCTGGTCAAGGGGGACGTGCTCGCCCTGCACAGCCCCAACACGATCGCCTTCCCGATCGCCTTCCACGCGGCGACCCGGGCGGGCGCGGCCGTCACCACCGTCCACCCGCTGGCCACCGCCGAGGAGTTCGCCAAGCAGCTCACCGACTCCTCGGCCCGCTGGATCGTCACCGTCTCGCCGCTGCTGGAGACCGCGAGGGCGGCCGCCGCGACGGCGGGCGGCGTCCAGGAGATCTACGTCTGCGACAGCGCCCCCGGGCACCGGTCGCTGATGGACTTCCTGGGCACCACCGCCCCCGAGCCGCGGGTCCGGATCGACCCGGCCGAGGACGTCGCCGCCCTGCCGTACTCCTCGGGCACCACCGGCACCCCCAAGGGCGTGATGCTCACCCACCGGTCGATGGCCACCAACCTCGCCCAGCTGGAGCCCGCGGTGCCGGCCGGGGAGGGCGAGCGGATCCTCGCGGTTCTGCCCTTCTTCCACATCTATGGCCTCACCGCCCTGATGAACGCCCCGCTGCGGCAGGGCGCCACCGTGGTGGTGCTGCCCCGCTTCGAGCTGGACGTCTTCCTCGCGGCGATCGAGAGGCACCGGATCACCGCCCTCTACGTCGCCCCGCCGATCGTGCTGGCGCTCGCCAAGCACCCCGCGGTGGACGGCTACGACCTCTCCTCGGTGCGGTACGTCATCAGCGCCGCCGCGCCGCTGGACGCCGGGCTGGCGGAGGCGTGCCGGGCGCGGCTCGGGGTGCCCTCGGTCGGCCAGGCGTACGGCATGACCGAACTGTCGCCCGGCACCCACGTCGTCCCGCCGTCCGCGGCGGACGCCCCGCCCGGCACCGTCGGCAGGCTGATCGCGGGCACCGAGATGCGGATCGTCTCGCTGGACGACCCGGGCGAGGACCTCGGCGCGGGCGGGACCGGCGAGATCCTGATCCGCGGCCCCCAGGTGATGAAGGGCTACCTGGGCCGCCCCGAGGCCACCGACGCGATGATCGACGCCGACGGCTGGCTGCACACCGGCGACGTCGGCCGGGTCGACGAGGACGGCTGGCTCTTCGTCGTGGACCGGGTCAAGGAACTGATCAAGTACAAGGGCTACCAGGTCGCCCCCGCCGAGCTGGAGGCCCTGCTGCTCACCCACCCCGGCATCGCCGACGCGGCGGTGATCGGCGTGTACGACGACGACGCCAACGAGGTCCCGGCCGCCTACGTGGTCCGCGGGGCCGGGGCCGGGGAGCTGACCGGGGCGGAGGTGACGGCCTACGTCGCCGAACGCGTCGCCCCCTACAAGCGGGTGCGGCGGGTCACCTTCGTGGACGCCGTGCCGCGCGCGGCCAGCGGCAAGATCCTGCGACGCGAACTGAGGGAACGAGCGTGAGGGAAGGCGTATGACCGACACACCTCCGGAACCGGTGCGGCGGGCGGACGAGCGGGGCGTCGCCACGCTCGTCCTCGACTCGCCGGCCAACCGCAACGCCCTGTCCGCCGCCCTGGTCGGGCGGCTGGCCTCGCTGCTCGAGGAGTGCGCGCGGGACGACGGCGTGCGGGCGGTGGTGCTCACCCACACCGGCACCACCTTCTGCGCCGGCGCCGACCTGCGCGACCCGCCGGCGCCCGAGGCGATGACCGGGCTGCTGCGGCGGATCCTGGAACTGCCCAAGCCGGTCGTCGCACGGGTGGACGGGCACGTCCGGGCGGGCGGGTTCGGGCTGCTGGGCGCGTGCGACATCGTCGCCGCCTCCTCGGCGAGGTCGAGCTTCGCCCTCACCGAGGTGCGGATCGGGGTGGCCCCGGCGGTCGTCTCGCTCACCCTGCTGCCCCGCGTCGACCCGCGCGCCCTGTCCCGCTACTACCTCACCGGCGAGAGGTTCGACGCCGCCGAGGCCGCGCGGATCGGACTGGTGACGGCGGCGGGCGAGGACGTCGACCAGGTGCTGGAGCCGGTCCTGGACGGCCTGCGCCGCGCCTCACCGCGGGCCCTCGCCCAGACCAAACCGCTGGTCACGGCTAAGGTGCTGGAGACCTTCGACCGGGACGCGGAAGCCCTGTCCGCGCTCTCGGCCCGGTTGTTCTCCTCCGACGAGGCGCGAGAGGGGATGACCGCTTTCCTCGAACGACGGGATCCCGCGTGGGTGATGTGAACCGGGCGACGACCGCGGCGGCGCGCGCCCCCAAGCAGGACCGCAGCCGGGCCACCCGGCAGCGGCTGCTGGAGGCCGCCGTCGCCTGCCTGGCCGAGCACGGCTGGGCGGGCTCCACGGTGGCCGTGGTCGCGGAACGGGCCGGCGTCTCCCGGGGCGCCGCCCAGCACCACTTCCCCACCCGCGAGGACCTGTTCACCGCGGCCGTCGAGCACGTCGCCGAGGAGCGCTCCACCGCCCTGCGGGAGCTCTTCCCGCAGGGCGCGGCGGGGGACCGGAGGGCCGTGGTCGAGGAGATCGTCACCCTCTTCACCGGGCCGGTCTTCCGCGCCGCCCTCGCCCTGTGGGTGGCCGCCTCGAACGAGGAGCAGCTGCGCGGCCGGGTCACCGAGCTGGAGGCGCGCGTCGGCCGGGAGACCCACCGCACGGCGGTGCAGCTCCTGGGCGCCGACGAGTCGCGGCCGGGCGTGCGGGAGACCGTGCAGGGACTGCTGGACATGGCCCGCGGCCTGGGCCTGGCCAACCTGCTCAGCGACGACACCGCACGGCGCGCGCGGGTGGTCGCCCAGTGGGCGGCGCTGATCGACGCGGCGCTGGGAGCACCGGAGGACGCCTGACCTCAGGGGCTGAGGCGCTCGATCCGCCAGCCGCCGCCCGGACGGGAGACGTAACGGAGCCGGTCGTGCAGCCGGTTGGTGCGGCCCTGCCAGAACTCCACGCTGCGCGGCGTGACGCGGAACCCGCCCCAGTGCGGCGGCACCGGCACCTGCTCGTCGGCCGGGTAGCGGGCGTCCAGGTCGGCGAACGCCTGGTCCAGCTCCTCCCGCGAGCCGATCACCGTGGACTGCTCGCTGGCCCAGGCGCCCAGCTGGGAGCCGTGCGGCCGGGTGCGGAAGTAGGCGGCCGTCTCGTCCCGCCCGGTGCGGGCGGCGACGCCGGTCACGATCACCTGCCGGGCCAGCGGGTACCACGGGAACAGCAGCGAGACGTGCGGGTTCTCGGTGAGCTCGCGTCCCTTGCGGGAGCCGTAGTTGGTGTAGAAGACGAACCCGTGGTCGTCGAAGTGCTTGAGCAGCACGGTGCGGGAGCTGGGGCGGCCCTCCGCGTCGGCCGTGGAGACCACCATCGCGTTGGGTTCGAACACCGCGGGGTTCTCCGTCGCGTCCCGGAACCAGCGGCCGAACTGTTCCACGGGGGTGCCGGCGAGCTGGGACCGGACCAGCCCTTCCGTCTGGTACTGCCGGCGCATCGCGGCCGGGTCGGGCGCGGGGGCGAGAACGGTGTCGTCGGACCTGTCGAGGGCGGCTTCTCGGTCGTTCACGCGATCATCTTGCCGCATCCGCAGGCGCGTTCGGGTCGCGGACCGGTGAAGCGGGGGGAACGGTCCGGAGAAGCGCGCCCGAAGGACCGTTGATGGCACTCAGTGCCGCGCCTCTCCCCAGAAGTGGCACTCCTGGATACGATCCGGAGCACGGGGCACACCGGGAGCACGGGAAGCACCGGGAGTCGCCCGCGCACGCCGTCACGTCCCCGCACCATCCCCACCGACCGTCGAGGAGCCGCACATGTCCGACTTCGTTCCCGGGCTCGAAGGAGTCGTAGCGTTCGAGACGGAGATCGCCGAACCGGACAAGGAGGGCGGCGCCCTGCGCTACCGGGGCGTCGACATCGAGGACCTGGTGGGCAAGGTCACCTACGGTCACGTCTGGGGCCTGCTGGTCGACGGATCGTTCAACCCCGGCCTGCCGCCCGCCGAGCCCTTCCCCATCCCGGTCCACTCCGGCGACGTCCGGGTCGACGTGCAGGCGGCGCTGGCGATGCTGGCCCCGGTGTGGGGCCTGAAGCCGCTGCTGGACATCTCCGTCGAGCAGGCCCGCGACGACCTCGCCCGGGCCGCCGTGATGGCGCTCTCCTACGTCGCCCAGTCGGCCCGCGGGCAGGGCAGGCCCATGGTGCCGCAGAAGGAGATCGACAAGGCGAACTCCATCGCCGAGCGGTTCATGATCCGCTGGCGCGGCGAGCCCGACCCCAAGCACGTCGCCGCCGTCGACGCCTACTGGACCTCGGCCGCCGAGCACGGCATGAACGCCTCGACCTTCACCGCGCGCGTCATCGCCTCCACCGGCGCGGACGTGGCGGCGGCGCTCTCCGGCGCGGTCGGCGCGATGTCCGGCCCGCTGCACGGCGGGGCGCCCTCGCGGGTGCTCGGCATGATCGAGGAGATCGAGCGGACGGGGGACGCGGAGGCGTACGTGCGGGGCGCGCTGGACCGCGGTGAGCGGCTGATGGGCTTCGGCCACCGCGTCTACCGCGCCGAGGACCCGCGCGCCCGGGTGCTGCGCCGCACCGCCCGCGAGCTCGGCGCGCCCCGGTACGAGGTCGCCGAGGCGCTGGAGAAGGCCGCGCTGGCCGAACTGCACGCGCGGCGGCCGGACCGGGTGCTCGCCACCAACGTGGAGTTCTGGGCGGCGATCGTCCTGGACTTCGCGGAGGTGCCGGCGCACATGTTCACGTCGATGTTCACCTGCGCCCGCACGGCGGGCTGGTCGGCGCACATCCTGGAGCAGAAGCGGACGGGGCGCCTGGTGCGGCCCTCCGCGCGGTACATCGGTCCGGGGGAGCGGCCGGTCGAGGACATCGACGGCTACGCGGACACCGCGCGGGACTGAGCGTCCCCGGGACCGGGTGTCCCGGCGCACGGAACGACCCGCGAGCTCGGGTCCCACGGAAGGGGGGCCGGCCGGACGTGCCGGCGAGCTCGCGGGTCGGGTGACTGCTGGGTCTGGGCCGAGGCCGTCGACCTGCGTACTGCGCGTGGTCACGGGCCGTCAGCCCGCAGCCACCTCACGCGTCCGGGTTTCACTCATGTACCCGATCACCTCCTTTCCCGTGTAGCCCCACCGTACGACCACCCCGCCCCGGGAACAACGCCTTTTTCCCGCGGTCCGGCGGCGCCCCCGAACCGGCGGGCGCCGGCGGCGGGCCGCGCGGGCCGCCGCCGGCGGCGCGCGCGGGCCGCCGCCGGCGGCGGCCCGCCCGGCGGCCGCGGGGCCCGCGGGACGGGCCGGGCCCGCCGTCCCGCCTCCGTCTCTGTCGAAAGGCCTGTCCGGGAGGCGCGCCCGTGGAGTTGAATGGGAGCCCCACGGCCCAGCACAGGGGGGTACCACGGTGACCGCTCCGACCGGCGAGGACCAGTGCGGCGACCGGCTGCTCGCCGCACTCCTGAACGGCATGGACGCCGCCCTCTGCGCCTTCGACGCCGACGGCGTGGTGACCCACTGGAACCGTGAGGCGGAACGCGTCCTCGGCTGGACCGCCGCCGAGGCGGTCGGCCGCCGCGGCCTGTCCGGCTGGGCCGTCCGCCCCGCCGACGCCGCCGAGACCGAGTCCCGCCTGCTGGCCGCGATGCACGCGCCCGGCCGCCGCGTCCACGACTTCGCGCTCCTCACCAAGGACGGCGGCCGGGTGCTCGTCCGCACCCAGTCCGCCGCCGTCCCCGGCCCCGACGGCAAACCGGCCGGCGTCTACCTCGCCTTCGGCCCCGCCGACGCGCAGACCGACCTCGAACGCTCCCTCGCCCTGAGCGAGGCGCTGTTCGACGACGCCCCCTGGGGCGTGGTCCTGCTCGACGCGGACCTGCGCCCCGCCGTGGTCAACGACCACGCCGCCCGCGCCTTCGGCCAGGGCCGCGGCGCGCTGCTCGGACGGCCGCTGGGCGAGGTGCTCACCGAGGGCGTGCGGGAGGTGGAGGCGGCGCTCACCCACGTCCTCGCCCAGGGCGCGCCCCCGGCCCCCGCCGACCTCTGGGTCGCCGTGGGGTCCGGCGCCGACGGCGCCGGGGAACGCCGCCGCTGCTGGCGCAGCGGGTTCCTGCGGCTGGCCTCGCCCCTCACCGAGGAACCCGTGCCGCTCGGCGTGGCCTGGCTGTTCCAGGACGTCACCGGGGCCCGCACCACCGAGCAGGAGGCCGCGGTCACCCGCTTCCGCGCCGCCCAGCTGCACCGGGCGTCCCGCGCGGCCGCCGAGTGCGAGGACCCCGCGGAGGCGGCCGCCGTCCACCTCGACTTCGCCCTGGCCGGCTTCGCCGACCACGCCCTGCTCGACCGGTCGGCCGCCGGGGCGGTGCCGGACGACGACGGCAAGGCCCCGGTCCGGCTGGTGCGCGTGGCGGCGACGCCGTACGGCACGCCCGGCTCCGGCGGGCCGGCGGCCCCGTCGGGCCTGCCGGTGCCGTACCCGCCGGGGCACCCGGCGGTGCGGTGCGCGCAGCGCGCGGGGACGGTGCGGGTGTCCGCCGCCGGGCACGCCGAGCAGTGGCCGGCGGGCGCGGCGCACGCCCTGTGCGTCCCGCTGCGCAGCCGGGGGCGCACCCTGGGCGTGGTCACCTTCCTGCGCGGCGCGGCCCGCGGCCCGTTCGGCCGCCACGACGTCGCGCACGGCGAGGAGGTCGCGGGCCGGGTGGCCGCCGCCCTGGACCTGGCGGCGGCGGGAGGCGGGGGCTGAGCGGTCGCCCGCCTCAGTGCTGGTGGAAGATCCGCTCCCGGTACCGCTCGAACACGGCGTCGTTCCAGTCGCGGCCCCCGTCGACGTTCCCGGACCGCAGCAGCGGCGGTTCGACGCCCCGGGCGGTCAGCTCGCCGGCCGCCGCCGCCATCACGGCCTGCATGATCGCGGACGTGACCACCGTGGAGGCGGAGGCGAACGGCGCGCCCGCCCCGTCCAGCGTCAGCTCCGCGTCGCCGACGGCCACCTTGGAGTCGACCACCACGTCGCAGTGGTCCTTCAGGAAGGTGCCCGAGACGTGGCTGGGCGCGGTCTCCCGGGCGTAGGCGACCGAGGTCACCCCCACCACCCGGACCCCCCGGCCGCGGGCCCCGGACGCCATCTCCACCGGCAGCGCGTTCCGTCCGGAGAGGGAGATCACCACCAGCAGGTCCCCGGCGCGCAGCGGCGAGACGTCCAGCACCGTGGTCGCCAGGCCCTCCACCCGCTCCAGCGCCGACCCGAGGGTGGCCGGGCGCACGTCGACCCCGGTCAGCCCCGGCACGGAGAGCAGGTTCATCAGTGCCAGGCCGCCCGCCCGGTAGACCACGTCCTGGGCGGCGAGCGACGAGTGCCCCGCGCCGAACGCGAACAGCCGCCCGCCCCCGGCCACCGTGTCCGCGATCAGTCCTCCGGCGGCGCCGATCGCCGCCGTCTCCTCCTCCCGCACCCGCCGCAGCAGTCGCTCCGCCGCGTCGAAGTACCGGCCCACCAGATCGTCCCCGAGACCGCTCACCGACTCCGGCTCCCTCCTGTGTGTGGATGATCACCGTGAGGTCTGGACCACAGCGGTGTCAACGGGTGGCATCCCCCGGTGCCCCCGGGGCAGACGGGAGCCGAACCGGCCCCGAACTGTTTCTCCGGCGGGGCACGGTTGTCATCCGCATGCGTAAGAATTGGATGCGGAGTCGGCGCGCCGCCCGGAGCAGCCGGGCAGGCCAGACCGTCGAGGCTGCGCGCGGCTTATCGGCAGATGTATTGCGAGGGGCACGTATGTCCGGACTGATCGACACCACGGAGATGTATCTCCGCACCATCCTCGAGCTGGAGGAGGAAGGTGTGGTCCCCATGCGCGCCCGTATCGCCGAGAGGCTGGACCAGAGCGGTCCGACGGTCAGCCAGACGGTGGCGCGCATGGAGCGGGACGGCCTGCTCTCCGTCGCCAGCGACCGTCACCTGGAGCTGACCGACGAGGGCCGCCGGCTGGCGACGCGCGTGATGCGCAAGCACCGGCTGGCCGAGTGCCTGCTGGTGGACGTCATCGGCCTGGAGTGGGAGCAGGTGCACGCCGAGGCCTGCCGCTGGGAGCACGTGATGAGCGAGGCCGTGGAGCGCCGCGTCCTCGAACTGCTCCGGCACCCGACCGAGTCGCCGTACGGCAACCCGATCCCCGGCCTGGACGAGCTCGGCCAGGACGCCGTCGCCGACCCGTTCCTCGACGACAACATGGTGTCGCTGGCCGACCTGGAGCCCGGTTACGAGGGCAAGACGGTGATCGTGCGCCGGATCGGCGAGCCCATCCAGACGGACGCTCAGCTGATGTACGCGCTGCGGCGGGCCGGGGTGCAGCCCGGTTCGGTGGTCAGCGTGACCGAGTCCGCCTCCGGCGTGCTGGTCGGCAGCGGCGGCGAGGCGGCGGAGCTCGACAGCGAGGTCGCGTCGCACGTCTTCGTGGCCAAGCGCTAGTCCTCGCCGGGTCCGGACCGCCGGCCTCCGCGCCGGGTCCGGACCGCCGGCCCTCCGCCGGGCTCCCGCGGTCGCGCCGGGCCCGCGTGCCTCCGCCGGCCGGTCGCGCGCCCGCACGGGGTGTCGCGCCACCCGCCGCGCGCCCCGTTTCGCGCCGTTCGCCTTTTCAAGGTGGCTCGCCGTGCGGCAGGGTGGTGGGCGAGGCATATGACCGGAGGACCCCGCCCCGAGGGGCGACCCACGCAACAGGGCCCCGGCACGGCCAAGGCCGTGCCGGGGCCCGTCCTCCCCTGCGCCGCCGACCTGGAGCCCCGAGCTCTCGAGGTCGGTCGTCCCCGCGGACCCCTGTCCCCGAGTGGTCCGCCTCCCGCTCAAGATCTCCCCCCGCCGACGACGGTCAATCCCCGGCCGTGGTCACTCGAACGAGGGGTATCGGCGACATGGAACCGCGTTTTCGAATACAGATTCGATAGTCTGCGAGCAAGGGCGCAAAGCGGCGCACAACCGGGCAGACAGGCGTAAGGACGGGCGCGCGTCAGGGCGCGCATTGAGGGGGCACGGATGGCACGGCGGATCGACGTGACCGGAGCGGGCGGCCTGCGGCTGGTCGCCTGGGAGTTCGCCGACCCCCCGAAACCGGCCGGGCGGGCCGGTTTCCAGGTATCCGTCGGCGAGGACCCGGCGCCCGGCGGGCCCGTGGGCGGGCCGTCGCAGGAGCCGGGGGTCCTCTTACTGCACGGTCTGCTGGGCCGGGCCTCGCACTGGGCGGAGACCGCCCGCGGCCTGGCCGGCAGCTGTCGCGCCGTGGCGCTCGACCAGCGGGGCCACGGGCTCAGCGAACACCCCGCCGGACCGGCCGGGCTGGCCCCGGAGGCCTTCCTCGCCGACGCCGAGGCCGCTCTGGAGCAGCTGGGCCTGGGGCCCGCGGTGGTGGTGGGACACGGCATGGGCGCGCTGATCGGCTGGCGCCTCGCCGCCGCGCGGCCCGACCTGGTGCGCGGGCTGGTCCTGGCGGAGATGCGGGCCGCGGCCGTGGGGGCGGCCTGGCAGCGGGAGTGGGAGGACTGGCTGGCCGCCTGGCCCATGCCGTTCACCACGCTCGAGGAGGTCCGCGAGTGGTTCTCCCGCGACCCGTGGGTGGAGCGGCCCAGCAGGGCCCGCGGAGCCTACTTCGCCGAGGTGATGAGCCACGCGCCGGACGGCTGGCGTCCCGTCTTCGACCCCGAGCAGATGCGGCTGGCCCGCCGCGGCTGGGCCTACGACGCCCACTGGGAGGAGCTGGCCCAGGTGCCCTGCCCCGCCCTGGTGGTGCGCGGCGTGGACGGCCTGCTGGGCCGGGCCGAGGCGCACGAGATGGTCCGGGTGCTGCCGCGCGGCGAGTACGCGGAGATCCCCGACGCCGGTCACCTGCTCCACCACGAGCAGCCCGAGGCGTGGCAGGAGGTGCTGACCCGCTTCCTCCAGGGCGTCCTGACGCCCTGAGGCGCGCCGCCCGCCGTCCGCCGCCGCCCCGGGACCCCGTCGCGCGCCGGTGCGCCGCCGCCGTCGCCGGTGCGACCGCGGCGGCGTCTTGGTGCCTCAGCCCTTGCTGACGGCGGCGAGGATCTCGGGCAGCCGCGCGGCGGCCCGGGGCGCGGCCAGCCGCAGTCCGGCCACCGTCAGCAGGGCGCCGTACGCCGCGCCCACCGGCAGCAGCACCCAGCTCCACGCGGCGGCGTGCCCGGCGACGTGCAGCCACACGGTCAGCGCGATCACCGGGGCGGACAGCAGCGCCGCGCCGGCCATGCCGCCGGCGATCGCCATCCACACCAGGCCGACCTGGCCGGGCGCCACGTTCCGGTTGCCCTCCGGAGGAATGGAGTAGGGGTGGCGGACCGACGCCCACGCGCCGGTCGCCGTCATCGCGCCGAGCAGCGACAGCGAGAGCCCCAGGGCCTCCGGGAGCTTCTCCCAGTCGTCCAGCACCGCCACCGTCGCCACGCAGACCAGCACCGAGTACGGCACCGCGTACGACATCAGCGCCAGCGCCCGCCCCCACAGCTCACGCAGGGCGTCCCGGGGCGTGGAGATGGTCATCGCGACCATCCAGAAGCCCGAGTAGTCCTGGCCGAACTGGTTGTACATCATCGAGCCGAGCATCCCGGCGGCGAAGCAGGCGAAGTAGACCGAGCCCGAGCCCTGCAGCGCGTTGAACAGCGGCACGATCAGCCCGACGGCCAGCGAGACCACCAGTGCCGCCCGGGTCTTGGGGTCGCGCCAGGCGTAGCGCAGGCTGCGTTCCATCACCGTGGGGATCCGGCCGGGCGGCAGCAGCCGTGCGAACCCGGAGCCGCCGGGCCGCCGCGCGGCACGGACGGCGGCCGGTTCCGCGGCCTGGAGGGTGGAGGCGTCCGGCGCCGTCATCAGCCGTGTCAGGGTGGCCGACCACCAGCGCAGCGCCAGCGTCAACGCCAGGGCGGTGAGCGCCAGTTGCACCAGCGCCGTGCCGTACGCGCCGTCGCCCGCCGAGGCGACGGCGCCGATCGCGGAGGCAGGCGGCACCCAGCGCAGCACCTCCGCGAACGGGTCGAGCTGTGCCAGCCCGGACGAACCGAGGCGCTGCACGCCGAAGTTGACGGCCTGCGCGCCGATCGCCACGACCAGGCCGCTGACCACGGCCAGGTCGCGTCCGCGGCGGCTGGAGAGCAGCCGGGTGTTGGCGGTGACCACGGCGCGGGCCAGCGCCACACAGGTCAGCAGCGCCAGCGCCACCGCGACCACCCCGGTCACCGCGGCGGCCGGACCCCGGGCCACGGCGATCGCCGAACCGGCCAGCAGGCAGAGCGTGAACAACGGGCCGATGCCCACCAGCGAGGCGGCCAGCAGCGCCCGCACCAGCGGGCGGGGCCGCAGCGGCAGCAGGACCAGGCGGGTCGCGTCGAGCGTCTCGTCGCCGCTGGACGAGAAGAGCGGCATCACCGCCCAGCCCAGCGCCAGCAGGGCGGTGAGCGGCACCACCACCGAGGCGGCGTGCGGGTTGCCGCGCAGCAGGAGCAGCCCCAGCAGCAGGAACGCGGCCAGCAGCAGCACCATGACCGCCGACGCGATGTACGCGGCGCGGCGGCCGCCGGAACGGCGCAGGCCGTTGCGCATGATGGCCAGCTTCAGCCGGACCATCACGCCGGTGACCGATCCGGGCCGCCGGGTGGTGACCGGTGCGGGAGCGGACGCCGGTGCGGGGGCGGACGCCGGTGCGGGGGCGGACGCCGGGGCAGGGGCCGGCGAGGAGAGCGGCTCGGGCGAGGGGGTCGGCTCGGGCGAGGAGGCCGGCTCGGGCGGGGTCATCGGGCGCCGCCCAGCCAGTCCAGGCTGCTGCCCGCGTCCCGGTCGCCGGCCCCGACCAGCTCCAGGAACGCCTGCTGCAGCGAGGGCGCGTCGCCACGCACCTCCTCCAGCGTTCCCGCGGCGCGGATCCGGCCCGCGGCCAGCACCGCCACCCAGTCGCAGAGCGACTCGACCAGTTCCATCACGTGGGAGGAGAACACCACCGTCGCCCCGGACGCGGTGTACCGCTCCAGGACGGTGCGGATGGTCTGCGCGGAGACCGGGTCGACGCCCTCGAAGGGCTCGTCGAGGAAGAGCACCTCCGGGTTGTGCAGCAGGGCGGCGGCCAGACCGATCTTCTTCCGCATGCCGGTGGAGTAGTCGACGACCAGCTTGTCGCGGGCGGCGGACAGGTCCAGCACCTCGATCAGCTGGGCGGCGCGCTTGTCGGTCTCGTCGCCGGGCAGGCCGCGCAGGCGGCCCGCGTAGGAGAGGAGTTCGCCGCCGGACAGCCGCTCGAAGAGCCGCAGCCCCTCGGGGAGCACGCCGATCCTCGCCTTCACCTCGGCGGGGTCGCGCCACACGTCGTGTCCGACGACCTCCACGCGGCCCTCGTCGGGGCGGAGCAGGCCGGTGATCATGGAGAGCGTGGTGGTCTTGCCGGCCCCGTTGGGACCGACCAGCCCGACGAACCGCCCGGCGGGCAGCTCCAGGTCGATCCCGCCCACGGCGACGTGGTCGCCGAAGCGCTTCCAGAGGCCTTCCACGCGTACGGCGGCTGTCATCTCATCCCTCCGGAGCCGGAACCAGGCACGGGACCGACCCTATGATCCCCACGGCCGCGCGGCTCCCCGTCCTCCCCGACGATGACCGGATCGCAACACTCCCCCCGCACGGGGCGCATGCGCGGTGCGCGGTGCGTGCCGGCCCGCGGCCGGGGGCGGTGCCCGTTCCCGTCCCGGTCCGCGCCCCGCGCCGCGTACCCGCCCTCCACCCCGCGGGCGCCCGCGCCGTCACCAGCCTCCCGGCTGCCCCCGGCGGGCGGCCGGCCCGCGCAGGGGGAGGGGGCGGTCGGGGGCCCACCCCAGCTCCCGGACCATCCGCGGCACCCGCGCGACCGCCCCCGGCAGCACCAGGAACCGCATCCTGCGGTCCGGCGCCACCAGCACCGGCCCCGCACCCGGCTCCGCGCCCAGGCGGTCCAGCCGGGCCAGCGCCAGGTAACCGGCCGTCTCCGGCACCTCCAGCACGTCGAAGTCCCGCCCCGTCGGCAGCAGCACCGCCGCCTCCGGCCGCAGGGTCCACGTCCGCCGGGCCACCGTCCCGCTCGACGTGGCCGGGCCCGCCCGGTCCGGCCCCTCCGGATGCGCCCCCGGCAGCGGGCAGCCCGGGTCGCCGCAGGAGCAGCGCACCACGCCCTCCACCGTCTCCGACGACGTCCCGGGAAAGACCTGCCACTGCCGTTCCTCGGCGTACGCCACGGCCGCCTCGAGCATCGAGGAGGAGCCGCGCCGCCCCTGCCCGGGCCCGTTCCCGGACGACGGCTGACCCGCCTCGCCACGCTGTTGCGGGATGGGGGTGACTTCAGTGCCGGTGATCGTATTTTCCACGAACGACTCAACTTCCTTCACACGTCCGGGTTACGCCGGACACGCGGACAGGAAACGGTCACCGCCGGGGAGCGCGGGGCGCACAGGTGCATTCGAGGGGGCGCGCGGGCGGCGGGCGAGCGGGCGCTGGGTAGCCACTGGGAGGCCCGGCCCGGCACACCCGGAGCGGACCCGCGCGACCGCGGACCACGACAGAGGCAGCAGCAGGAGCAACCAGGGGGTATTCATGGCCGCCAGGCCACTCGTCGCACGACAGCCCAACGAACGGCTGCAGGCGCTCATCCAGGAGGCCGGCTGCTCCAACGCCGGGCTGGCCCGCCGGGTCAACCTGTGCGGCGCGGAACACGGCCTCGACCTCCGCTACGACAAGACGTCGGTGGCCCGCTGGCTCCGCGGCCAGCAGCCCCGGGGACGCGCGCCCGCCGTCATCGCCGAGGCGCTCGGCCGGAAGCTGGGCCGCACCGTCACCATCGACGAGATCGGCATGGCCAACGGCAAGAACCTCGCCACCGGGGTCGGCCTGCAGTTCGCCCCGACCGTGCCGGGCGCGGTGGAACAGGTCTGCGAGCTGTGGCGCAGCGACGTGGGGCGGCGGGACTTCCTGGCCGGCACCTCGGTGGCCTCCTCCGCGCTGGTCGAACCGAGCCGTGACTGGCTGATCTCCGCCCCGGACCCCCAGGTCGCCCGGGCGATCGGCCCGCGGGTCGGTCCCTCCGACGTGGCCGCGGTCAAGGCGATGACCCAGGCCCTGGTCGACCTGGACCACCAGTTCGGCAGCGGACACGTCCGGCCGGTCCTGGTCCACTACCTCAACAGCGTGGTCTCCGGGCTGCTCTCCGGGTCCTACCGGGAGACGGTCGGCCGTGACCTGTTCGCCGCCGTCGCCCGCCTCACCGAGCTGGCCGGGTACATGGCGGTGGACACCGGGCAGCCGGCCCTGGCGCAGCGCTACTACATCCAGGCGCTGCGCCTCGCCCAGGCGGCGGGCGACCGCGGCTACGGCGGGTACGTGCTGGCCGCGTCGATGAGCCACCTCGCGGCGCAGCTCGGCAACCCGCGCGAGATCGCCCAGCTCGCGCGTGCCGCGCAGGAGGGCTCGCGGGGCAGGGTGACGCCGCGCGCCCAGGCGATGTTCCACGCCGCCGAGGCGCGCGGGCACGCGGTGCTCGGGGACGCCGCCGCGGCCGAGGCGGCGCGCGGGCGCGCGCTGGACGCCATGGAGGCGGCCGGCACGGCCACCGAGGCCGGCGACGACCCGGTGTGGATCAGCCACTTCGACCAGGCGTACCTCGCCGACGAGCTGGCCCACTGCCACCGGGACCTCGGCCAGGCCGAACAGGCCGAGCGCTGTGCCCGGCAGTCCCTCGACGGTCACCCCGCGTCACGGGCGCGCCGCCGGGCCATCGGGCACGTCCTGCTCGCCACGGCCCAGCTGCAGCGGCGTGAGCTGGAGCAGGCCTGCGCGACCGCGCTGCACGCCGCGGAACTGCTCGGCTCCGTGCGCTCCGACCGCGGCACGGAGTACCTGGACGACTTCCGGCACCGTCTGGAGCCGTACCGCGCCGAGGCCCCGGTCCGCGCCTTCGCGGAGCGTCTGGCCGCGGTCTGAGCCGGTCGTCCGCAGCCGCGCCCCGCGAGGGGCGCCGGCTTCAACTGCCTTACGCGCGGCGGGCGGTGGGAGGTTGGGTGGAGGGCACGGAGGGCGAGCGGGTAGCGTGACCCGACGATTCCGCAAGTTCCCCCATACGTAGGAGCCCCGGTGACGCAGAGTGGACACGGCGGTCCGTGGACGCCGGACCGGCCGGACCAGCCGCCGTACCCGCAGCAGCGGTCCGAGGAGAGCTGGAACGGGGCCGGGACCGAGGGCGGCGCATGGGGGAGCTCCGCACCGCAGGTGTGGACCGGCGCGCCCGGGCCCGGCCCGCTGCCGCCCGAGAGCCCGGCGCCGGGCGGTCACGGCGACGCCGAGGCCACCCAGTACCTCCCGCCGGTGCCCCCTGCGCAGTCCGTGCCGTCCCCGCCGCCCGCTTTGGCCGGTCACGCCGCCGACGACGAGGCCACGCGGTTCCTGCGGCCCATACCCGCCGCCGACGACTCCGCCGCCACCCAGTACCTCCCGCCGGTACCGGCCGCCGACGACTCCGCCGCCACCCAGTACCTGCCTCCGGTCGCCCCGCTGCCCGCCGGGGGCCACCAGCAGCCCCGGCCGCAGTCGTACGCCCAGCCCCAGCAGGGCATGGACCGCGACACCCAGATGCTCCGCCGGATCCCCGCGGCGGAGCCGCGGCGGACCGGCGGTGACGCCGAGGCGACCCAGTACCTGCCGCCCGTCCCCGGCGCCCCCGCCGCGGACGACGGCCGGCAGCCCCCGGCCGAGTTCGACAACCTCTTCCGCTCGGACGCCCCGCGCCCCGCCTACGGGCAGCCCGCCGCGGGCGGCTACGACCCGCGCCCCGCCCCCGCCGCCTCCGGCCGCCGCGGATCGGGCAGCCGGATCCCGCTGCTGGCCGCGGCGGGCGTCGGCATCGTGGTGCTCGGCATCGGCATCGGCTCCCTCATGGCCGGCGGCGAGGAGACGCCCAGCTCCCCGGTCGCGGCCGGTTCGCCCTCCGCCCCGCCCTCCGGGGACGGGAAGCCGCAGGAGGAGAAGGAGGACGGCGAGGACGCGGTGAAGGCGCAGGCCGTCGCCCTGGACCAGCTCCTCGCCGACAGCGGCGACAGCCGTTCCGCGGTCGTCGGGGCCGTCGAGGACGTCAGGAAGTGCGAGAAGCTGGAGGCGGCCGCGCAGGCGCTGCGCGGCGCCGCCCAGCAGCGCGCCGACCTGGTCACCCGCCTCAACGAGCTCGAGGTCGACCGGCTGCCGGACCACGCGGAGCTGACGGCCGCGCTCACCAAGGCGTGGCAGGCGTCGAAGTCCGCCGACGAGCACTACGCGGCCTGGGCCGACCAGGTGGCCGCCGAGCGCGGGAAGCTCTGCAGGCGCGGTCAGGCGCGCCACACCGCGGAGACCCGCGCGGCCACCGAGCAGAGCGGGACCGCCACCGCCGAGAAGGAGAAGGCGTCCGGGCTGTGGAACCGGATCGCCAAGGAGTGGAAGCTCACCGAGCGGGCGCCGATACAGCTCTGACCTGCGGCCTCGTTCTCCGGCGAGCCGCGGTCACGTCCCGTCGGCCGGAGCCCCGGGCGCGGTCCGCCGACGGCGGAACGTACGATCGGGTGTCGTGCAAACTTCGGTGAACCCTTCCCGCCACGGGCGTCGCTCCTCCACCATGGGCGTCATGCCCCTCAACGACATGCCGTGGTGGCGCTGGCGCGGGAACGTCCGCTCGGCGCTGCACATGCTCTCCGACCCCGACTTCCAGCAGAACGTCTGGCTGGCCGGGGTCGACGGGTACGGCGACGTGACGGACGCTGTGTACCGCCTGGTCGAGGACACCTGGCTGGACAACTGGTCGGCGGAGAAGTACGTCGGCACGATCTTCCGTGACTCGCAGGAGGCGGCGCTGGTCGACACGGCCGTGCTGCGGGTGCTGCGGATCATGCACCAGGTGGGGCCGGACGCGCCGGTGTCGGCGTACATGGCCCACGCCGGGTGGCCGGAGGCGGTGCGGGCGGCGCGGGACGCGCACGTGCGGATGGCCGTCGGCGACGGGGACGACCCCGACGCCCCGCCGCAGTCCCTCGAGGTCCTCCGCATCCTCACCCGCGTGGCCTGACGCCCCCGCGGCCGCCGCGCCGCGCCGGCCCGCCCCCGCGCGGGCGGCGGCCCGGACCCCGTCCCGGATGCGGGACACGTCCGCGACGGGGGAGGGCGATGTGCGACCCTGGCGGACATGAGCGAACAGTCCACCGCCGCCCCCGTCGAGCAGTACGTCCTCACCCTGGCCTGCCCGGACAAGCAGGGCATCGTCCACGCCGTGTCGAGCTACCTCTTCATGACCGGCTGCAACATCGAGGACAGCCAGCAGTTCGGCGACCACGACACGGGACTGTTCTTCATGCGGGTCCACTTCTCGGCCCCGGCCCCGGTGAGCCTGGAGAAGCTGCGCGCCAGCTTCGCCGCGATCGGCGACTCGTTCCACATGGAGTGGCAGATCGGCCTGGCCGGCGAGAAGATGCGCGTCCTGCTGATGGTCAGCCGCTTCGGCCACTGCCTCAACGACCTCCTCTTCCGCGCCTCCACCGGAGCGCTGCCGGTGGAGATCGTCGCCGTGGTGTCCAACCACACCGACTTCGCCGAGCTGGTGGGCTCGTACAACGTGCCGTTCCACCACGTTCCGGTGACCCGGGAGACCAAGCAGGACGCGGAGGCGCGGCTGCTGGAGATCGTCCGGGAGGAGGGCGCGGAACTGGTCGTGCTCGCCCGGTACATGCAGGTGCTCTCCGACGACCTGTGCAAGCAGCTCAGCGGGCGGATCATCAACATCCACCACTCCTTCCTGCCGAGCTTCAAGGGCGCCAAGCCGTACCACCAGGCGCACACCCGCGGCGTGAAGCTGATCGGCGCCACCGCGCACTACGTCACCGCGGACCTCGACGAGGGCCCGATCATCGAGCAGGAGGTCGAGCGCGTGGGCCACGAGCTGACCCCCGAGCAGCTGGTCGCGGTCGGCCGGGACGTCGAGTGCCAGGCCCTGGCGCGCGCGGTGAAGTGGCACGCCGAGCGGCGGGTCCTCCTCAACGGCCACCGCACGGTGGTCTTCTCCTGAACGCCCCGGACGCCGCCGCTACAGCCGGCTGAGGGACGCGGCCGCGAAGAGGACGTCCGCGACGGCGGACCTGTCGCCGGACTGGCCCGCCGCGGCGTCCCTGGGGCGGACGTGTCCGGCCACCAGCTGGGCGAACTCCTCGTCGTCCAGCACCACGTGCGCCACCACGTGGTGCTCGGAGGGCAGCGCGGCGGGGGAGTCCAGCGGGATCAGCCACTCGCCGCCGCCCCGTCCCTCGATCTCCAGCAGCAGGCTGCGTCCGGGGCGGCCCGCCGGGACCAGGTGACGGGTGCCCGGTCCGGGCCGTGAGGCGAGCCCCGCGCGGCGCCGGGCAGCGATCGCCTCGGGCATCCGGCGGGCGGCCAGGTCGATCATGGCGTGCAGGTGGCGCGGCGCGGGCGGCCGGTACGGGTAGTTGACCGCGTCCGCGATGTCGCCGCCGTGCACCCAGCAGGCGAAGGCCCGCTCCAGCAGGGCGTCCCGCAGCGGGATCTCGCACGGCCCGTAGGCGACGGGCAGACCGCCCGTGGTGCCGCCGGTGAACGAGGCGGTCCGGACCAGGCCGTGGCTCTGCTCCCGCCAGGGGTCGCGGACCTCGCGGGTGGGCGGACGGTGCAGCGCGGCCCAGTAGGCGCGGGTGCGCGAGGTCGGGGTGCCGTGCCCCCGGAGCGGTGAGGAGCCGCCGGCGCACGCGGACAGCGGATCCGGAAGACCGAGCGCGACCGCGACCAGGCCGTCCACCGCCAGCAGGTGGGCGAGGACCTTGGCGACGGTGGCCCGGTGCTGGCGCTCCTCGTCGTCCTCGATCCAGCGGAGCCGGACCGGGGCGTGCCACTCGGCCTCGTCGATGTCCTGGAGCAGCGCGTCCAGCCGGGCGGTCTCCGCGTCGTAGGGCATCGCCCACTCCGGGACCGGGATGCGGGGCGGCCGCCGGTCCAGGCAGCCGTCCAGCACCCGGGTGCGCAGCGTCGGGTCCAGGTCCAGGCTCTCCGGCCGCTGGAGCAGGGGCACCGCCTCGCGCAGTGAGCGGGCCTCGTCGGCGCAGCGGCGGCAGCCGGGCAGGTGGGCCTCGACCGCGGCGGTCTCGGCGGGCGTGCAGGCGGCGAGGGCCCAGGCTCCCAGCAGGGACTTCAGCTCGCGGTGCGTGGCGGGCGCGGGCGGGGCGTCGTCGCGCGCGCCCGGCGTCCGGGCGTCCCGCGCCGGCCCGGTGGCTCCCGGGCGGTCGTCGGGGCCCGGGCCG
>NZ_LWCC02000005.1:2035919-2036942 GCF_001642695.1 Streptomyces chilikensis | reverse complement strand
CGCCGCCGATGCCGGCGCTCATCACGTCGCCGAAGAGGTAGACGAAGAGCAGGAGCAGCATGACCGGGGTGAGGAGGAGGTTGAGGGTGAGGGAGGGGTAGCGGCGGGCGTGCAGGAGGTTGCGGCGCAGCATGGTGGTGCTGTCGCGCAGGGCGGGGGCGAGGGTGCTCATCGCGTGGCCTCCTTGGTGGCCTGGTCGTCGGGGGTGGTGTCGTCGGTGAGGGCGAGGAAGACGTCGTCGAGGTCGGGGGTGTGGACGGTGAGTTCGGCGGCCTCGACGCCGGCGGTGTCGAGGCGGTCGAGGAGGGTGCGCAGGGCGCGGGGGCTGCCGTCGTTGGGGGTGCGCAGGGTGAGTGCGTCGGTGTCGGAGGTGGCGTCGGTGAGGAGGGCGGCGGCGCGCCGGTGGGTGGCGGGGTCGGTGAAGCGGAGCTGGACGTGGCCGCCGGGGACGATGCGCTTGAGTTCCGCGGCGGTGCCCTCGGCGGTGATGCGGCCGTTGTGGAGGACGGCGATGCGGTCGGCGAGCTGGTCGGCCTCCTCGAGGTACTGGGTGGTGAGCAGGACGGTGGTGCCGCCGGTGACGAGTTCGCGGATGATCTGCCACATGGTGTGGCGGGAGCGGGGGTCGAGGCCGGTGGTGGGTTCGTCGAGGAAGATGACGCGGGGGTCGCCGACGAGGGTCATGGCGATGTCGAGGCGGCGTTTCATGCCGCCGGAGTAGGTGGAGGCGGGTTTCCCGGCCGCGTCGGTGAGGCCGAAGCGTTCCAGGAGGTGGGCGGTGATGCGGCGGCCTTCGGCCCTGGGGAGGTGGTGGAGGTCGGCCATCAGGAGCATGTTCTCCTCGCCGGTGATCAGGCCGTCCACGGCGGAGAACTGGCCGGTGACGCCGATCGCGGCCCGGACGGCCTGGCCGTCGGTCGTGAGGTCGTGGCCCGCGACCTGGGCCTGTCCGCCGTCGGCGGAGATCAGGGTGGAGAGGATCTTGACCGTGGTGGTCTTGCCGGCGCCGTTCGGCCCGAGCAG
>NZ_LWCC02000005.1:2022096-2035819 GCF_001642695.1 Streptomyces chilikensis | reverse complement strand
GTCCGCCGTCGGCGGAGATCAGGGTGGAGAGGATCTTGACCGTGGTGGTCTTGCCGGCGCCGTTCGGCCCGAGCAGGGAGAAGACCGTTCCTTCCGGAACGGCCAGGTCGACGCCGTCCAGGACGGTCCGGTCGCCGTAGGACTTGCGCAGGCCGTTCGCCGCTATGGCCAGGCCGGTCATGAGGGGTCCCCCTTCGTCGTTTCCTCTGCGTGGGCGGTCACAGGCTGCGGGCGCTGATGTCGCCGTGACCGGTGGTGGCGTGGATGCGCAGGCCGGCGGCGGCGCCGTCGGCGTTCCGGAGCGCGTTGTCGATCCGGCCGGACCCGGTGCCGGCGTCCAGCGTGGCGGAGACGCCGCGGGCGGCGCCGATCCTGATGCCGCCCGCCTCGGTACGCAGGGTGACCGTGCCGCCCAGGGCCTCGGTGATGTCGATGTCGCCCTTCCGGGTGCTGATCGCGGCGTCACCGCCCAGGCGGTCGATGCTGACGTCGCCAGCGAGGACGGTCACCCGGGCGGCGGCGCTCTCCTCGAGCTCGACCGTCCCCCGGGCGACCTCGACGGAGACGTCGCCGAGCCGGCCGGTGCCGTGGAACTCGACGTCGGACGCCTTGGCCTCGACGCGGGAGCCGGCGGGCAGCCGCACCGTCACCTCGACGGCGCCGGAATGACCGGTCAGCCGGCTCTCCGGCTCGCCGGCCCCGATCCGCAGGGTGTCGCCCTCGAAGGCGGCCTCGATCCGCTCCGCCGCCCTGACGTCACGGTTCCTGGCGGCGTCGGCCGGCAGGACCTCGACCGTGGCGTCCGCCCGGTCGGAGGCGACCAGCCGGACGCGGCCGGCGGGGATGTCGAGGACGACCGTGGTCTTCGTGGTGGTGGCGAACGTGTGCATGGTGCTCTCCTTCGTCCGGGCCGCGGAGTGCGGCGCCGCGTTGTTTCCGATGGTGGAAAGCTACGTTGCGTTCACGATGTCCGGCAACACGATTGTTGCAATGGAAATGAAAAATCGCAGGTGAATGCTGGTATTTCGTTGCATGAAACCTGAAGAGAACGCAACGAAGCGCTCCTTCGTTCGTTGCAACCGCTGGATCGCGGGCCTAGGATGGAGGCACCCTCACGCACCATGAAGGAGTCCTCGATGCCGGGAGGCAGGCTCACCCAGCAGGAACGTCAGCGGATCGCGCTGGGTCTGGCCGACGGCCTCGCCTACGCGGAGATCGCCAGGCGCCTGGAACGTCCGACCTCGACCGTCACCCGCGAGGTCATGCGCAACGGCGGACCCACCGCCTACCGGCCCGACCTGGCCCACCGCGCCGCCGAGCGGCGCACCCGGGGCCGGCGCACGGCCCCGCCGAAGGACACGGCGCCGCCGCGGGGGAGGGACGGGCGGGACGGCGAGGCGGTGCGCGAGTTCGAGGAGGCGTTCACCACCGTCCTGATGCAGACGGGGCTGCCGAAGATGATGGCCCGGGTGGCGTCCTGCCTCTACACGACCGACGAGGGCAGCCTGTCCGCGGCCGAACTCGCCCAGCGCCTCCAGGTCAGCCCGGCGTCCGTGTCCAAGGCCGTGACGTACCTGGAGGCCCAGGGGCTGCTCCGCCGTGAGCGCGACGAGCGCCGCCGCGAACGGTACGTCGCCGACGAGGACGTCTGGTACCAGTCGATGCTGGCCAGCGCCCGGGGAACCGCGGCGCTGGCCGACGCCGCGCGGGAGGGGGTCGGCGTCCTCGGTCCGGACACCCCGGCCGGCGACCGGCTGGAGAGCATCGCGCGCTTCGTCGACTTCGTCTCGGAGAGCATCGTCCGCGCGGCCGAGGAGGCCCGCGACCTCCTCCACGCCAAGCCCGAAGCCCCCGCCGCGCCGCGCGCGGAGCACTGAGGCGGGGCGGTGGGCGCACCGGCCGGGCGGGGGTCGGGTCGCCGCCCGGCCGGGCGCGGTCGGGGAGCGGCCTACGCGGCGGGCGAGGCCGGACCGGCCGGCCCGGTGCCGCGGCCGCCGAGGAGGGTGTCCGCGGTGTGCCAGGCGGCGGGGGAGAGCAGCGGGCGCAACCGGAGCAGCAGGGCCATGAGGTGGGGTCCCTGGCGGGCGCGGAAGGCCGGGTCGGCCCGGGCGATGTCCAGTTCGTTGGCGGCGGTCAGCTCGGCCAGGTCGCGACGCTGCTGGAGGGAGAGCGAGCGGGTCCGGCCGGTGAAGCGCTCGACGTAGCGGCCCGAGGGATGGGTGAGCGACGGATAGGTCGCCGCCCGGTCGCAGACCGCGTAGAGGTGGACCAGGGCCTCGGCCTCCGGGCCGATCACCAGGGCGAGTTCCGCGCGGCGGGCCAGGCCCAGCACGGCCGGGGCGAACGCCTCGGTGCCGTAGGCGGCGTGGCACAACCCCGCCAGCTGCAGGGTGGGCCTGGCGTCCCAGAGCGCGAGGAGCGCCCGGACGCGCACCAGGTGCTGGAGGAGCGTGCCGCCCGGATGCGCGATGGCGTCCGCGCCGAGGCGGCGTAACAGGACGACGGCACGGTCGGCCGCCGGTGGGGGAGCGGGCACGGCTGCGCCTCCTTCGAAGCGGGCCTTTCGGCGGGGATCGGGTCGGCACCCGCGCGCGGGAGGCTGCCCGCCGGTCGTCGTGAACCGGTCAGGTGCCAGGGGGACGCGGGTTGCCGCCCGGGGCTGCCCTTCCCCACGATCGTCGGGCCTGGGGGCGAGGCAGGTCAATCCTTGGGTTTGCTTGCCAACCCTCAGCGTCTGCTTGGGTGTTGCTAGCGTGTGGGCGTGACCCTCGACGACCTCCGGGTGTTCGTGGCGGTGTGCCGGGCCGGCTCGCTCAGCGCGGTGGCCCGGGAACTGGGCTGCACCCAGTCGGCGGTGAGCCAGCACGTGAAGCGGCTGGAGAAGGAGACCCGCGTCAGCCTGCTGGAGCGCCAGCCGCGCGGCGTGGTCCCGACGGCGGCCGGGCGCATCCTGTGGGACGCCGCCTCCGACGGCCTCGCCGGGCTGGACCTGGCGCTGCGCCGGCTCGGCGACCTGGTGGACGGCGAGAGCGGCGCGGTCCGGGTGACCACCGGCGGCACCACCGTGCGGCACTTCATGGCCGACGCCATCGTCGAGTTCCGCCGCCGGCACCCCCGGGTGAGCCTGGAGTTCCGGACCGAGACGTCCAGCCGCCGCTGTTTCGACGCGCTGCTCTCCAGCAACCTCGACCTGGCGTGGATCACCATCGGCGAACCGGTGCGCGGCATCGAGCAGCGCCCGGCCGTCGAACTGCCGTGGGTGCTGGCGGTACGGGAGGACGACCCGCTGGCGGAGCGGGAGCACGTGCGCGTCGCCGACCTCGCCGACCTCCGCCTGGTGCGGCTTCCGTCGAACTCCACCTCCGGCGAGCAGCTCGACGTGGCGCTGGCCGGGTCGGGCCTGCGGGCCGGCTCCGGCACCAGCGTGGCCGACTGGGACACCGCCCTGCTCCTGGCCGAACTGGGCCTGGGACACGCGGTGATCCCGGAACTGCCGGGGCTGCGGGGGCCGGGTGCGGGCGCCGCGGCCGGTGCGGGCGGACCGCTGCGACTGGTGCCGGTGCCGGAGCTGCCGCCGCTCCAGGTGGGGTGGGCGGTGCGGCGCTGGGACGCGCTGCCTCCACAGGCCCGGGCGTTCGCGGACACGGTCGTCCGGGCGTTGACGGTCTGACCCCCACCTCGACCTGACCCTCACCTCAACGGGTGAGGGGGCGCCCCGGACCCCGTCATCCCCCCTTCGCTGGTGAGGGTGACGCCCGCGGTGGTCGCGCACCGTTTTTCCACAGGTCAGTTCCGGCCGGATGGCGCGGTTCGAACGGTGGTCGTGTCCGGTCGCCCCGGGTGAGGGCGAGGGGGATTTTCCGGTCTCACGCAGCGTGATCGCCTCCGTACTCGACCGTCTCTGCCCACCGGTGTCGCACTCTGATCGGGACGACTGAATACGGCACATATCGTGCGGTGCTTTTCAGACATCGAACATCGTTCGAGGTGCCTGGGGGCCCCTCGCGGTGTCAGTAATCTCCTGGTCCGGAGCAGTGTGATAGAGGGGCGCGGGTCCGGAGGGGGCCGTTTCCGGCCCGGGTTTGCACCGATGCGCCCGGGGACGTACGCCCGGCCCGGCTGCTCCGTTGGGGGGATCACGTGCAGCTGAGGAATTGGCGTGAAGACATCCGTGCCGGGCGTCCGGCGCTGCTGTCCGGGCCGTGGGAGAGCGCGGACCGGGCGGGCCACACCCACGACCCGAACGAGGTCACGGTGCAGCTCGACGGCGTGGGCCGGGAGGTCGGGGAGGAACCGGGGGCGGCGTCGCCGGCCGGTGCGGTGCGGGGAGAGGGGGCGGACGGACCCGTCTTCGTCGACGAGTCCGGCCGCCGCGGCCGGCGCTACCGGCGCATCGGCACAGGGGTCGGCGTGGCCTGCGCGGTCTACGCGGTGGTCATCGCGGTGACGCTGCTGTCCGGGAACTCCCACGCCCCGTGGATGCCGGCGCCGGGGCGGCAGCAGGAGCGGGGGCCCGGCGCGGACGGCGCGGTCACCGGGCCGCCGCCGGCCGACCGCGCGAGGCCGTCCGGGGCGCCGGCCCGGATGCCCGGCGGGCGGCCGAGCGGGGCGGCGGCCCGTGACGCCGTCCCGCGGCCGTCGCCCGGCCGCCGTGCCGCTTCGCGGCGCGCCGCGTCAGTCCAGGACCGGCAGCAGCTCCGGCAGGTGCCCGTCCGAGGCCGTGGCCGCCCGCCGCCGCTCCTCGGGGACCTCGCCGTAGAGCGTGGTGCGCGGCCGGGAGGGCCGCCCCGCCGCGTCGGCGATCGCCACCAGGTCCGCGACCGACCGGTAGGAGCCGTAGGAGGAGCCGGCCATCCGGGAGATGGTCTCCTCCATCAGCGTCCCGCCCAGGTCGTTGGCGCCCGACCGCAGCATCTCGGCCGCGCCCTCCGTGCCCAGCTTCACCCAGCTGGTCTGGATGTTGGGGATGTACGGGTGCAGCAGCAGCCGCGCCATCGCCGTCACCGCCCGGTTGTCCCGCACCGTCGGCCCCGGCCGCGCGATGCCCGCGAGGTAGACCGGCGCGTTGGTGTGCACGAACGGCAGCGTCACGAACTCCGTGAACCCGCCGGTGCGCCGCTGGATGCCGGCCAGCGTCCGCAGGTGCCCCAGCCAGTGCCGCGGCTGGTCGACGTGGCCGTACATCATCGTCGACGACGAGCGGATGCCCAGCTCGTGCGCGGTGGTGACCACCTCGATCCAGGTGGCCGTGGGCAGCTTGCCCTTGGTCAGCACCCAGCGCACCTCGTCGTCGAGGATCTCGGCCGCCGTTCCGGGGATGGTGTCCAGGCCCGCCTCCTTGGCGGCGGTCAGCCACTCCCGGATCGACATCCCGGTCCGGGTCGCGCCGTTGACGACCTCCATCGGCGAGAAGGCGTGCACGTGCATCCCCGGCACCCGCTCCTTCACCGCCCGCGCGATGTCGAAGTAGGCGGTCCCCGGCAGGTCCGGGTGGATGCCGCCCTGCATGCAGACCTCCACCGCGCCGACGTCCCACGCCTGCTGGGCGCGGTCGGCGACCTGCTCCAGCGACAGCGTGTACGCGTCGGCGTCGGTGCGGCGCTGCGCGAAGGCGCAGAAGCGGCAGCCGGTGTAGCAGACGTTGGTGAAGTTGATGTTCCGCGTGACGATGTACGTCACCTCGTCCCCGACCGCGGACCTCCGCACGTCGTCGGCGACCCGGCACAGCGCGTCCAGCGCCGCCCCGTCCGCGTGGAACAGGGCGAGCGCCTCCTCGTCCGTCAGCTTCGTGGGGTCGTCCGCCGCCGTGCGCAGCGCGGCCCGCACGTCGCCGTCGATCCGCTCCGGGACCATGCCGGGGGCCGCGGCCTCGCGCAGCGACTCCCAGTCGCCGTAGACCTCGTCGAAGTCGTCCCGCCGGTCGGCGGTGCGGCCCTCGGAGTCGATGGTGCGGTGCAGGTCCGTCCGGCCCGACGGGGTGAACGCCTCGTCCGGCTCCTGCCAGGGGCGCCCCTCGACCACCGCGTCCGGCACCGCCAGACCCGTCTCCGGGTCGGCCAGCGCCCGCACGTGCGGCAGCACCCGCGGGTCCAGCCAGGGCTCGCCGCGGCGCACGAACTCCGGGTACACGCAGAGCCTCTCCCGCAGCTCGAAGCCGGCCGCCGCGGACCGCTCGGCCAGCTCGTCGATCCGCGGCCACGGCCGCTCCGGGTTCACGTGGTCGATGGTGAGCGGCGAGACGCCGCCCCAGTCGTCGATGCCGGCCCGGATCAGCCGCTCGTACTCGGCGTCGACCAGGTTCGGCGGCGCCTGGAGGCAGGCCGACGGGCCCATGACCACCCGCGCCACCGCCACCGCCGCGACCAGCTCGTCCAGCTCCGCGTCCGGCATCCCCCGCATCGCGGTGTCCGGCTTGGCGCGGAAGTTCTGGATGATCAGCTCCTGCACCGAGTGGTAGGCGCGCGCCACCTTGCGCAGCGCGAACAGCGACTCGGCCCGCTCCTCGTAGGTCTCGCCGATGCCGATCAGGATGCCGCTGGTGAACGGCACCGAGGAGCGGCCCGCGTCCTCCAGCACCCGCAGCCGCACGGCCGGCTCCTTGTCGGGGGAGCCGTGGTGCGGCCCGCCCGGCTCGGACCACAGCCGGGTCGCCGTCGTCTCCAGCATCATCCCCATCGACGGGGCGACCGGCTTGAGCCGCTGGAAGTCCGTCCAGCTCAGCACCCCGGGGTTGAGGTGCGGCAGCAGGCCCGTCTCCTCCAGGATCCGGATGGAGACCGCCCGGACGTAGGCGATGGTGTCGTCGTAGCCGTGCGCGTCCAGCCACTCCCGCGCCTCCGGCCAGCGGTCCTCCGGCTTGTCGCCGAGGGTGATCAGCGCCTCCTTGCAGCCCATCGCGGCGCCGCGCCGGGCGACGTCCAGTACCTCGTCCGGCGACATGAACATCCCGTGTCCCGCCCGGCGCAGCTTGCCGGGCACGGTGACGAAGGTGCAGTAGTGGCACTTGTCCCGGCACAGCCGGGTGAGCGGGACGAACACGCTCTTGGAGTACGTGATGACCCCGGGCCGCCCGGCCGCCTCCAGTCCCGCGTCCCGCACCCGCGAGGCGGTGGCGCACAGGTCGTCGAGGTCGGCCCCGCGCGCCTGCAGCAGCACCGCCGCCTCGGCGACGTCCAGCGTGACCCCGTCCCGGGCCCGCCTGAGGGCACGGCGCATGGAGTTCTCGGTCGGCGGGTTCTGCGTGGGGCGGCCCGGTCCGGAGCTGGCGGAAGTCGTCATCCCCCGAGCATACGAGCGGGACGAGCTGGGCAAACAAGGGCGTCCCACTCGGTGGTCCGGGGCTCCCGTCACGAAATCCTCCTCCGGCCGTCCGCGTTCCCTGTTACCTTCACGCCCACTTTGCTGAGTACACGTCAGAGGGGGCGGTTCGTGGACGAGAACGGTCGGCGCAGACGCGGAGTGGTCGCCTGGACGGCCGCCGCGCTGCTGGCGGCGACGCCGGGGGTGGCGGTCGCCACCGGGAACACGCCGCCGACGCGGCCGGTGGCGGAGGACCTGCGGACCGGCTCCGCGCCCTGTGCGGCAGGGGAGGCCGCACGGTACCTGGGCTCGGAGCCCGTGCTGCGCCTGGTCCTGCGCGATCCCGACGCCTACAGCCAGGTCTCGGGCGAGATCGAGGTGTGGTGGGCCGGGGCGGACGGCACCGGGGAGCGGCGCACCCTGACGACTCACGCCGCGCCGTCGGGCAGCACGTTCACCCTGTCGCCGTCGTTCGCCGTGCCGAGCGGGACGCGCGTCTCCTGGCGTGCGCGCGCCGTCGACCAGCACGGCGAGCGCTCCGCCTGGAGCGACGAGGCGGGCGGTCACGCCTGTGAGTTCATCATGGACACGGAGCGGCCCGGGACGGTGACGGTCACCTCGGACCACTACCGCGAGGACGCCGGATGGCAGGACGGCGTCGGCGTCCACGGCGGCTTCACCTTCGACTCGCCCTCGGACGACGTGGTCGCCTACCGGTACCACTTCATCGACGGGACGTACAGCACCGTGGAACCCGAGGAGATGGGCGGACCGGCCGCGATCCGCTTCATGCCGCGGAAGCAAGGCCCCGATCACCTGACCGTCCAGGCGGTCGACCGGGCCGGTAACGCCGGTTCGCAGACCACCTTCCGGTTCCTGGTCGACAAGGGCCGCGCCCCCGTCGCCCACTGGAGGCTCGCCGACGCCTCCGCCGGGACCGGACCGGCGCTGCGGGCCGAGGACGGCGTGACGTTCGTGGACACCGCGCCCTTCGGCACCGGCCTCACCGGCAGCGCGCGCCTCGACGGCAAGGGCGGCGGCTACCTGACTCCGGACGCGCCGGTGGCGGACACCGGGAAGACGTTCGCGGTCGGCGGCTGGGTGCGGCCGGGGACGACCGGCCGTGCCATGACGGTGGCGAGCCAGGACGCGGCCGACGGCACCTCCGCCTTCACCCTGGGCCTGCGGCCCGCCGGAGACGGCGGCGCCGAGTGGTCCTTCGCCTTCGGCGGCGCCACCGTCGCGGGTGGCGGCCCCGAGACGGGCGACTGGGCCCACGTGCTGGGCGTCTTCGACACCGAGGACGACACCGTCGGCCTCTACGTGAACGGCAGGCCCGCCGGCGGGAGGGCGAAGGCCGGTCCCGTCGCCGCTCCGGGCGCCTTCCAGCTCGGCCGCGCCCGCGGCGAGGGCGGACAGCGCTGGCAGGGCGACCTCGCGGACGTCCGGGTCTGGGACCGCGTGATGGTCCCCGAGGAGGCCGCGGAACTCGCCGGGCAGCAGCCGCAGGACCTCGGCCGGTGGGACTTCGAGTCGGTGACGGACGGGCCGGTGCCGGGCGGCGCGGGCGGTCCGCTCACGCCGCACGGCGGTGCCACCGTCTTCCGGGAACCGGAGGACGACTGCTGGTGGAACCCTGACTGCGTCCCCCCGCCGCCCGCCCTCGTGGGCGCGGCCCACCTGGAACTGGACGGCTCGACCGGCCACGCGGCCACCGAGGGACCGGTGGTGGACACCTCCGGCAGTTTCACCGCCTCCGTCCAGGTCCGGCTGGCCGACGCCGAGCCGGCCGGACCGATGACGGTCCTCTCCCAGGGAGGGGAGCACGGCGACGCGTTCAAGGTCCGCTACGACCCGGCCGGGAAGGCGTGGCAGCTGGTGATGACGGACGGGGAGGGACCGGACGCCACGGAGACCGTGGCCGCGCGGGTGGTCCTGCCGGACGGCGGACGCGGCGACGGCCACCAGATCTCGGTGGTGCACGACGACGCCGCCGACCGGATCCTGCTCCACGTGGACGGCGTCGAGGCGGCCTCCGCCTCCTTCGACGCCCCGTGGGCGGCCGGGGGACCGCTCCAGGTCGGCCGGGGCCGCACCGGGGGCGGCTGGGGCGAGTACCTCCACGGCGCGGTCGACAACGTCCAGGTGTTCACCGGCGTCGTCGACGGGTCGCGCATCCCGCTGCTGCGGTGGTGAGCCGCTGACGACCGGCCCAGGACCAGGCGCCCGCCCCTCGCCCCGCGAGCGGCGGGCGCCGCCGGTTCCGCGCCGGGCGCGCGGACGCTGTGTGCGTCCAGGGGGGATCCCGTGGAAGCGCGGGCACCACGGGAGCCGTACATGCGCATCGGCCAGAATTGCCCGTTCCGCCCGGACCGCCGGGCGACTAGCGTCGCCAGCGACCGGGCCCCGGGCCGACCGCGGGCGCGGGAGGACGCAGGCGTGGTGACGGCCGTGGGAGGTCGGGCGGTGGCTGGTGCGTGGGGCCGGGCCGAGTTGCAGGACTTCCGGAGCAGGGTGCGCGGCGTGGTGCTCGGAACGGCCGTGGGCGACGCGCTGGGCGCGCCGCTGGACGGGCTGACCGCCGAGGAGATCGTCGCCGCCCACGGCCCCGAGGGGCTGACCGCGCCGGTCCCCGCGTACGGGCGGCTCGGCGCCGTCACCGGCGTCACCCAGCTGTCCCTGTTCACCGTGGACGGCCTGATCCGCGCCCAGGTGCGCCGCGACACCGGCGCCTGGCACCCGCCGAGCGACCTGTACCGCGCCTGGCGGCGCTGGACGGCGACCCAGGACGACTGGGGGCCGGACGAACGCCGCAAGGACGACGGCTGGCTGGCCCGGGAGGAGTGGCTCTACGCCCGCCGCGCCCCGCACGGCCCCACCCTGCTGGCGCTGCGCGGGAAGACCATGGGCACGCCCGCCGGCCCCAGGAACCCCGGGGAGCGCGGTCCGCACGCGGCGGCCCGGTCGGCGGCGTTCGGCCTCCTGGTCGGCTGGGAACCGCGGCTGGTGGCCCAGCTGGCCGTGGAGTGCGCCACGCAGACCCACGGCCACCCCACGGCCTACCTGGCGGCCGGGGCGTACGCGGTCACCGTGCACGGCCTGGCGCGCGGGGAGGCGCTTCCGCAGGCCCTGCGGACGGCGATCGGGGCGATCGCGCCCTGGCCGGGCCACCAGGAGGTCACCGGGGCCCTGACGGCCGCGCTGGAGGCCGACGAGGAGCCCTTGGCCCCCCTGGAGGCCGACGCGGGCGCCGACGAGGTGCTGGCCGCGGCGGTCCGCTGCGTACGGGACGGGGAGGACGTGCGGCACGCGCTCTGCCTGGCGGTGAACCTCGGCGGCCCGGCGAGCGTCACCGGTGCCCTGACCGGCGGGCTGCTGGGGGCGCTCCACGGGGAGACCGCCCTGCCGCCCGCGTGGCTGGCCGAGATCGAGGGGCGTCCCACGCTGGTGGTGCTGGCCGACGACTTCGCGGTCGAGATGACCCAGGGACCGGCCCTGCACGGCCCCTCCTACGCGTCCCCCGGCTGGCTGGCCCGCTACCCGCGCGGGCCCCGGGCCGAGGACTGAGGGCCGCCGGGCGGGGCCTGCCCGGCGGGACCCAGGTGCTCCGCGCGCCGGCGACGGGCGAGCCCCCTCGGCCAGGACGGCGAGCCGGACGAGAGGGCTGCACGGGCTGGTGCCCTTGGCGCCGGTGGGACCGGCTTCCGCGACGGAGGGTCAGACTCCGGCGAATCCGCCGTGGTTGATGCCGGAGACGAACGCGCTCCACGAGTCGGCGGGGAAGGCGAGCGTCGGGCCGGCCGGAACCTTGGAGTCCCGCACGGCGAGCTCCTCGCGGACCGGCGACTTGACCTCCACGCACGCCCCGTTGCCGGTCGAGTAGGACGACTTGGTCCACGCGGGAGTGGCGCCCTGACGAATAGCCATTTTTACTCCGAGTTGACTGAGAGTGACGATCGGGGTGAACCGAGCCAACCGTCCGTGACCGTTGGCGTGATCGACGCTACTCGCCGCCTCGTGCTTCGGAGGCATCCATTCACTCGTGAGGATGGCATGTACCAATAGGCTCTACCGTCACAGCAGTTGTCCGTGTACGGTTCGCTTTTTTGCCGGTGGCAAAGTCCAGCGGCAACGGATCGAGGGTCAACGTGTCACCCTGCGTGACCGGCTACGGACGCGGCCGGGCCGTCACGCCCACGGTCACGCGTAGGACTTCGCGATGTCCTCGATGAACTGCCGGGACTGCTCCACGTTCAGCGCCTGTGCCCGCAGGTGCTCGTACATCACGCTGTACTTCTGCACGTCGTTCGGCTTCTCCAGGTAGAGGTCGCTGGTGACGCCCTCGATGTAGACCACGCTGGAGTCCGACGCGTCGGGGAACTCCAGGATGGCGTACTGCCCGTTGAGCCCCGGGTGGGCGCCCAGCTCGAACGGGATCACCTGCACCGTCACGTGCGGCATCTGCGCCTGCTCGACCAGGTGCTCCAACTGCTCGCGCATCACCGCCCGGTTGCCCACGACCCGCTTCAGCGCCGCCTCGTCGAGCACCGTCCACAGGCGCAGCGGGTTCTCCTGGGCGTTGATCCGCTGTTGCCGGCGCAGCCGCACCTGCACCCGCTTCTCGATGTCCGCGGCCGCCGTCTCCGGCAGCGCGCCGGTGATGAGCGACTCCGCGTACTGCCGGGTCTGCAGCAGTCCCGGCACCACCTGGGGGTCGTAGACGCGCAGGCTGGCCGCGTCGGTCTCCAGGCCGATGTAGACGCTGTAGGGGATGTCGCCGAAGGAGTGCCACCAGCCCTGCTGGCGCGAGTCCTTGGCCATCTGCATCAGCGACTCGACGATCCGCTGGTCCTCCACCTCGTAGACTCCGCACAGGTCGCGGACGTCACGCTGGCTGATGGACCGGCGGCCGTTCTCCAGCCGGCTGATCTTCGACTGCGAGACCAGCAGCCGCTCCGCCACCTCCTCGGCGGTCATGCCCTTCTGCTCGCGGAGCCGACGGAGCTCCTGGCCCAGGCGGCGGCGCCTGACGGTGGGGTTGACACTGGACGCCACGGACGGCACCTCCGGCTGCGTACCTCGACTTTGCGTATCTGCTGTTCAGCAGATTGCCACCCGGGTGCGGACCGCCGCTGGGAAACGGCGCACAACGGCCGCCCACGCGTGAACCCCGGGTGCGCGATGTTCCGCCCCGGGGGGCGGGGGCCGCACCAGGATTCACACTTTCGGGTTCGGCTTGACGTCTCGCATTGACAGCTGCCCCCGGAACGGACCGAGCCCGGGCGGGGCGGCGGACACGGTCGGTCCGCCACCCCGCCCGGGCGGGTGACTCATGGCCCGGCTCAGGGCCGGGCGGTCCGGGTCAGCGCGCCACGGCCCTGACCATGGGCCCCGGATGCGGCTGCGCCGCCACACCCCGGGCCACCTCCTGCGGAGCCGTGGCCCGCCCGTGCGCCGGGACCGGGGCACGGCCGCCGGGCGCCTGCGCGCGGCGCGGCTGTGCCGCCACGCCGTTCTGGACGTCCATCACGGCGTGCGCCACGAGGCCGCCCATCGGGTCGTGCCGGATCAGGTCCCGCAGCCGGGAGCGGGCCGAGCGGCCCTCGTTCCCCGGGTACAGGTGCTTGCCGAGGCCGACCGCGTGGGCCAGCGCCGCGAGCGCGGCGGTCCTGGGGTCCGGTGGGACGCCCGTCTTGATCGCCGTGTCCAGCCGGGCCCTGATCTCCCGGCTGATCGCCGTGTCCGTCGCCTGGTAGCGAGTCGTCGGCAGCACCCCGCACATCGGACCGGCGACGGCATGCACCATGCCGCACCGCTCCAGGTGCGCGAGATACGTCTGGCGGAGCCCCAGGCGGGGCCCGCCGATCCAGTGGACCGCGCGCACCGGGGCGCCGCGCCTGCGCAGCAGCTCCAGTGCGTGGTCCAGAGTCGGATCTCCTGTCGGCCGTGGCATCACCACGGAGATACGATCCCCGTCCGGGGCTATCCGTCCGGCCATGGCCAGCTCGACGAGCTGTGCTCCGGCCAGACCCAGGTCGAGCGACTGAGGCTGTGCAGTGGTGCCCGTGGCCGGGTCCAATGCCAGCAGCAGAAGCTCCTCCGGAAGTGTTCTGCGGCTCTTGCCCATCCATGCCTCCCCGCGTGGATGTACGACAGGGTGACCCCTCTCACACTCATCTGTCGAGAGTGCGAGCCCGCTATCGGACGGAACCGGCAGGTATGTCGTTCTCGTCCCTGCGGGAGGGCCGGGAGCGCTGACGCGACACTGGAACGGTCCGGACGGTGGCCGCCGGCGATGACGGTCGGCTGGTTGGGCAGGCGCACGGGGAGTGCGCGGCGTATGGAGGAGGCAGTGGTGGCGGGCGAGTCCCCCGACAGGTCGAAGCAGCGAGATTCCTCGGCGGACAGGACGCCGGGCACGGGG
>NZ_LWCC02000005.1:1984545-2022073 GCF_001642695.1 Streptomyces chilikensis | reverse complement strand
GCCGCCGCGGGGCGGCGACGCGGAGGCGGAGGCGGAGGCGGACGGCACCGACGGTGCCGACGGCTCGGACCGCGCGGGCGGTCCCGACGGGCCCGGGGTCCCGGAGCAGCCCGTGGAGCGCCCTGAGGCGGCCTCCACGACCGCGGAAGGTCCCACGGCCACCGGGGCCGCCCGGGAGGCCGTGACCGGCCCCGAGGACGCCGGAACGGCCACCGGGGACGCCGACGACGCGCGTGACGCCGTCGAGGACGCTCCGTCGGGTGCCGTGGACGCCGCCGTGCCCTCCGGCGACACCGCCGGGGATGTCCCCGCCGAGCCGTCCGACGACGGCCACGAGGACGAGCCGGTCGCCCGCGAGGACGAGCCGGACGCCGAGGACGTGTCGGACGCCGAGGACGTGTCGGACGCCCGCGAGGGTGGGCCCGAGGCCGGGGCGGACGACGCCGTGGTGGGCGCTGACGGTGACGAGGAGCCGGAGGCCGGGCGGAAGGTGCCCGCGTACGGGGCGTCGGCGGGTGTGGACCCGGAGGGTCCGGCCGGTGACCTGGCGGACGCCGAGGAGGCGTCCGACGTCCGCGAGGACGAGCCGGAGGCCGGGACTGAGGCGGAGAGCGGTGAGGAGCCGTCCGACGCCGCCGAGGACGCGCCGGTCGACGGCCGGTCCGCCGGCGGTGACCGTGACGACGAGCCGTCCGCAGGACGGGACGCCGCCGCGTCCGCCGCCCCGGTGGACGGGGGAGAGGACGCGAAGGCCGGGGCGGACGACCGGGACGCCGACGACGAGCCGGCCGGTGCCGCGCCCGCCGACGACGAGCCGACTGAGGCCGAGCCCGCGGATGAGCCGGTCGACGCCGAGCCCGCCGACGCCGAGCCGACTGACGCCGAGCCCGCTGCCGAGCCGGCCGATGCCGAGCCCGCGGATGAGCCGGTCGACGCGGCGCCCGCCGACGCCGAGCCCGCCGACGCCGCGCCCGAGGGCGAGCCCGGCGACGAGCCGGGCGAGGAGCGGGAGGACGCGCCGGAGGACGAGCCCGGTCCCGCGGCCAAGCGGCCCGGATGGGCCGCCGCGAGCCCGCTACCGGCGGAGGAGAAGGGCGACGGGACCCGCGTCCCCGGCAAGGCCGCACCGCCGGCCGGCAAGCCCGTGGACCAGCCCACCACCGCGATCCGCCTCGGCGCCCCCGGTGCCAAGCCGCGGGTGGACCAGCCCACCACGCAGCTGAAGGTCGGTTCCGGCCCGCAGCCGGCCACCCGGAAGCCGTCGGCGCCCGCCGCGGGTCCCGCCGCCGGGGCCGCTGCCGCCGGGGCGCCGGCCGGCGAGACCGCCGCCATCCCGCAGATCGGTCCCGAACGCACCACGCAGCAGCCGCTGCCGCCCAAGCCCCCGCTGGACCTGCTCGCCGAGCTGACCAACACCCCGCCGCCGCCGGACACCCTGCCCCGCCGGGTGGTGCGCCGGGTCAAGATCTGGACCCCGGTGGTGGTGCTGCTGGCGATCATCCTGGCGATCGTCCAGATGGTCCGCCCGCTGCCCGAGCCGTCCCTGGTGCTGACCGCCGAGGACTCGCACCGCTTCGGCGGCGACGCGGCGGCCCTCCCGTGGCCGGACGAGGGCCAGGGCTGGATGTCCGTCACCGGCATCGGCACCGTGGACCACTTCGGCGACCAGAAGCCCGTGCCGATCGCCTCGGTCACCAAGTCGATGACCGCTTACGTGATCATGAAGGAGCACCCGCTCAAGGTCGGCGAGAAGGGCCCCGAGATCCCGGTCGACGCCCTCGCCGAGAAGGAGGGCGGCTACGACAAGACGGGTGACGAGTCCACGCTCAACAGCGTCAAGGAGGGCGACAAGCTCACCCTGCGCGACGCGCTGTCCGCGGTGATGATTCCGTCCGCGAACAACATCGCGCGTCTGCTGGCCCGTTGGGACGCCGGCTCGGAGGAGGCGTTCGTCGAGAAGATGAACAAGACCGCCCGGGACCTCGGCATGAAGAACACCACCTACACCGACCCCTCGGGCCTCAAGGCGTCGACCGTCTCCACGGCCGAGGACCAGGTGAAGCTGGGCACCGAGATGATGAAGATGCCGGGCATGGTGGACATCACCCGGCAGGGCTACTGGGACGACCCGTACGGCAACCGGCACTACAACTACAACACCCTGGTCCCGTACGACGGCGCGATCGGCATCAAGACCGGCTCGACCACCAAGGCCGGCGGCAACCTGCTCTTCGCCGCCACCAAGGACGTCGACGGCGAGACGGTGACGATCGTCGGCGCGGTCCTCGGGCAGCACAAGAGCCCCATCCTGGACACCGTGAACGCCGTCTCCAAGACGGCCATGCTGGCCACCCAGAAGGTGCTGGCCTCGGAGACCATCCTCAAGAAGGGCGACGTCGTCGGTCACGTCGACGACGGCCTCGGCGGCCGGACCCCCGTGGTCGTCTCCGAGGACGTCAAGGCGGTCGGCTGGGCCGGGCACGAGGTCAGCCTGACCTTCGAGCCCGAGGAGAACCTGCCGCACGTCGCGCCCGCCGGGACCGAGGTCGGGTCGCTGACCGTCGGCGACGCCGAGGGCGGAGCGGTCAAGGTGCCGGTGCAGCTGCAGAGCGACCTGGCGGAGCCGGGCGCCGGAGCCAAGCTGACCCGCATCGTCTGAACGGCGCGGGTCCGCCCCGCCGTTCCTGCCGCGCGCCCTGCCGCGGGCCGCCCGACCGGGCGTTCCGCGGCAGGGCGCCGTGCTAGCGTCGCCGGGCGGTCCGGCGGAGCCCCGACCGGAGAACCGGCGGACCTGACAAGGGAGTTCGTCCAGGTGAGCACAGCGGAACCGGCGCGCACGCCATCCCGTGGGGCCTCGGTCGAGACGCCCCGGATCCGGGTGCCCGCCCCGGCCGGGCGGCCCGCCGCCGAAGACCTGCCCGGCCCCGTACGGCCTCCGCGGACACCCGGGCCCGCAACGGCGCCCGCCCCCGTCCCCGGTCGCGCCGCCCGCTTCCTCCGCCACCCGGCGACCGCCGTCACCGTCCTCGCCGGGGCCCTGCACGTCCTCTGGTTCTTCACGTTCGCGAACAGCGGCGGCGATCTCGCCGCCCAGGACGCCTGGGCCGAGTTCGTCGGCCGCAACCCCGACTCGGCCTACAACATGGCCTGGTACGGCGGCATGCACCCGGTCTCGTACAGCGTGGTCTCGCCCTACCTGATGCACGTCCTCGGGGTGCGGACCACGATGATGCTGTCCGGCACCCTCTCCGCCGGGCTGCTCACCCTGATCCTCTGCCACGCACGCACCGGCCCCGTTCCGCGCCCCGGGCCGGCGTTCCGCCACGTGTGGCCGGCCGCCCTCGCCGGTGTCCTCGGCCTGTTCTGCAACGCCGTCTCCGGCCGGGTCACCTTCGGGCTGGGCGTGCTCTTCGCGCTCGCCACGACAGCGGTCGTCTTCTGCCCGCCCCGCCCGTGGCACCGGCGGCGCTGGGCCAAGGCGCTGTGCGCCGCCCCGCTGGCCGCCCTCGCCACCATGGCGTCACCGGTGGCCGGGCTGTTCCTCGGCCTGATCGCCGTCGCCCTCTTCCTCCAGCGCCGCCTCCCCGGAGCCTGGGCGCTGGGACTCGGCCCGGCCCTGGTGGTCGCCGTGTCCGCCTGGCTGTTCCCGTTCTCCGGGACCCAGCCGATGGGCTTCACCACCACGCTGCTGCCGGTGACCGTCGCCGTCCTGGTGTACGCCGTGACGCCGGCCGGCTGGCGCACCGTCCGGATCACCTGTGCCGTCTACGCCGCCGCGGTGCTGCTGGTGTGGGCGGTCAGCTCGCAGATCGGCTCCAACATCACCCGCCTGCCCATGCTGTTCGGCGGCGTCGCCCTGCTGGCCGTGCTGCCGTTCACCGAGCCGCGCTCACGGCGCCGCCACGCGGTCCTGCTCTCCTTCACCGTCTTCGCCGGGTGGGTCGGCGTCAGCACCGTCAACGACGTGGTGAGCATGAAGCCCGACGCGATCTGGGCCCGCAACCTCGCCCCGCTGGTCGACCGGCTGAAGGAGGCCGACACCGGCCGGGGCCGCGTCGAGGTGGTCCCCGCCAGCTCGCACGCCGAGTCCTCCGCCCTGGTCCCGCACGTCAACCTGGCCCGCGGCTGGAACCGCCAGGCCGACCGGGAACGCAACCCGCTCTTCTACGACGGCTCGCTGGACGCCGCCACCTACCGCGAGTGGCTGAGCCGCTGGGCCGTCCACCACGTCGTCCTCCCGCTCCACGGCGAACCCGACGGCGAGGGCGGCCGCCGGGAGCGGGCACTGATCGAGGGCGGGCTGCCCTACCTGAAGGAGGTGTGGGCCGACGGCAACTGGCGCATGTACGCCGTCACCGACCCCACCCCGCTGGCCGACCCGCCGGCGCGGGTCGTCCGGGCCGACGAGGAGGGACTCGTCCTCCGGGTGCCGCGCCCGGGTCGGTACACCGTGCGGGTGGCCCACTCGCCGTGGCTGGGCCTCCTCGACGCCGGCGGCGCGGCCGTCCCGCCGCCGGAGCCGGACGGCGCCAACGCGCACGGCTGCCTGGCCGAGGGGGAGGAGGACGCCTGGGGAGTCGCCTGGACCGTCCTGGACGCCCCCGCCGCCGGCACCTACCGCCTCGCGGCCCACTACCGGATCCCGCGCGGCACGCCCTGCCCGGAGCCGGAGAGCCCTTGACCCCCGAGGGGGTCCCGGCCCGGACCGGGACCCCCTCGGGGACCTGAGCGGGACCCCGCCGGGGACCTGAGCGAGATCCTGCCGGTGGCCTGGGCCGGGACCTCAGCCGGAGCTCGTCGAGGATCCGGCCCGGGGCCCGTCGGGGGCCCGGTCCGGAACCTCCTCGGGGACCTCGACCGGGTAGGCCACGTCGCAGACCGGGTCGGTCGGCTCCGCCGACGGCCAGTCGGCGAAGTACACCTCCCGGCACGGCCCGGCGATCCGCAGTCCCCGGTCGGCGACCCACCGTTCCACCGCCTCGAAGGCGTTCATGATCATCGGCTGGGCCACCTCCGCCTTGGTGATCCGGGTGAACGCCAGCCGCCGTGCGGGTTCCTCGCGCACGCCCATGCCCTTGCCGTGCCGCGCCGCCCACTCCCGTGCCGCGCCGGCCTCCCGCACCGGCACGCACACCTCGGCGGGACCGTCGCTCTCCTGCGACACCTCCGAGTGGTAGACCACGAACGGGGCCGCGGCGACGCCCCCGCACTCCTCGGCCGCCACCGTGGTCAGCCGGTCCAGCGTGGTCCCGATCCAGGCCGGCAGCTCGCCGGCCAGGACGTGCCGCTGCAGGGTGAGCACCGTGCAGCCCGGCACGTCCACCGTCTCCGTCGTGTACCGCTCGCTCATCAGGGAGCTCCTTCCGTCCAGTCGCGCACGGAGGAAGTCCACGAGCGCCCGCTGCCCGGCGAGCCGCGCCTCGACGTCCGCCCAGTAGGCGCCCACCCGCTCGGCGGCCGCCCGGCCGTCGTGGCCCATCAGCGCCACCACGTCCGCGACCGCCGCCAGCGGCATGTCCAGGTGCCGCAGGTGCACGATGGTCCGGGCCCGCTCCACCTGCTCGTGCCGGTAGTAGCGGTATCCGGTCGCCGGGTCGACGTACGCCGGGGTCAGCAGCCCCAGCCGGTCGTACAGCCGCAACGCCTTCGCCGACAACCGCACCCTGGCGGCGAACGCGCCGATGCTGATCAGCTCGTCGCTCATGCCCGTGGCCTCCTCCGTCACCGGGCCCCCGGCCCGGTGACAGGGACACTGCGGCCTGCCCCAAGGGCAAGGTCAACCCGGTCCTCGCGACCCGTCGTCCAGCGGTTCAGCGGTTCACCGTTCCTCGGCTCACCGACTCACCGACTCACCGACTCACCGGCTCACCGGCCGAGCACCTTCTCGATCGCGGCCACGACCTCGTCCGCCTCCGGCTCCGTCTGCGGCGCGAACCGGGCCACGACGTTCCCCTCCCGGTCCACCAGGAACTTCTCGAAGTTCCACCGGACGTCCCCGGCGTGCCCCTCGGCGTCGGCGAAGCCCGTCAGCCGCCGGTAGAGCGGGTGCCGGCCCGCCCCGTTCACCTCGACCTTCTCGGTCATCGGGAAGGTGACGCCGTACGTCGCCGAGCAGAACTCCGCGATCTCCTCGGCCGACCCCGGCTCCTGCCCCATGAACTGGTTGCAGGGCACGCCCAGCACGCTGAACCCGCGCTCCGCGTACCGCTCCTGCAGCTTCTCCAGCCCGTTGTACTGCGGCGTCAGCCCGCACCGGGACGCCACGTTCACGATCAGCAGCGCGGTCCGCCCGGCGTACCGCCCCAGATCGGCGGAGCCGCCCCGCAGCGCCCCGATCTCGACGTCGAACACCGAACCCGCGTCCTTCGAACCCTCAGCAATGGTCATGCCCGGAGCCTAACCGGACCGCCGCGCGCACCCGGTCAGCTCCTGACCGATGACTTTCCGGCCCGCCTTCGGTCTCCTGTGCGTACCGTCCCGTACCGTGCGGCCCGTCGCACCGATGCGGTAATCACAGGCCAGGGAGCGAACCCAGATGCGTGTCGTCATCACCCAGTTCATCAGCCTCGACGGCGTCACCCAGGCGCCGGGCGGCCCCGAGGAGGACACCGACGGCGGGTTCGCCCACGGTGGCTGGACCGCCTCCCACTTCGACGACGAGGTCGTCGGCGGCGCCTTCGACGCCGCGCTCGAGGGCGCCGACGCCCTCCTCTTCGGCCGCCGCACCTGGCAGGTCATGGCCGGTGCCTGGCCGGAGCGGGCGGGCGATCCGTTCGCCGACCGGATGAACGCCATCCGCAAGTACGTCGTCACCGACAGCCTCGGCGACGCCGACCTGACCTGGAACAACACCGTCCGCCTTCCCGGTGCGGAGTTCCCCGGCCGGGTCCGCGCGCTGCGCGAGGAGGAGGGCCGCGACATCGTCGTGATGGGCAGTTCCTCGGTCGCCCGCGCCCTGATGAGCGCCGGTCTGGTCGATGAACTGCGGCTGACGCAGATGCCGGTGGTCCTCGGCGGGGGCAAGTCCGTCTTCCCCGCCGACGGCGGCCTCACCACCTTCCGGCTCGCCTCCGTCACCACCAGCCCCAAGGGCGTCAACGCCCTCGTCTACCAGCGGGCGGACGCCTGACACACCGCGCGGTCCCCCGGCAGCGGCCCTCAGAGCCCGCGCACCATCTGGTGGAAGGTCCCGGCGGACCAGCAGCACACGCTGCCGTCGTCCTCGAAGTGCCCCATGGACCGGTCCTCGTCCCCGGAGCCCCTCACCACGGCCGGACCGCCGAACCGGAGGACGACCTCGGGCTCGACCGGCCGGTCCTCGCCGTCCGGCGGCCACGCCACCCGGGTCACCGCCCGGTCGCCGTCCACCACGACGGCGTCCGGGACCCCGGACACCTCCCGCACCCGCTCGATCGTCCACCCGGCCGGAAGCCGCCCCTCGCCCGCACCCGTCATCCCGCCATGGTCGCAGCGGGCAGGGCGGACCGCCGCGGGCGGGGCGGCCCGGCGGGACCGGGACGGACCGGGACGGACGGGGAGGACGCCCGTGCCGGACGGCGGGCAACCGGCCGGCCCACCGGCCGCACCGTCCTGACCGGTCACCTCGCCGCCCTCCGGGCCACCGCCGACGGGGCCGCTCCGACGTGACCGCTCCGACGTGACCGCGCCGACACGACCGCGCCGACACGACCGCTCCGACAGGACCGCTCCGACAGGACCGCCGAGCGACGGCCGGTCCGTCCGGGGCGCCGGACACCGGCCGCCGGGTCCCACGTACTCAGGCCGATCTGAGTACGTGCGCTCTGCGGGCGGACCGTGGCGGTTCGTGACGATGGGGCCATGACTTCGACCTCGCGACCGGGCAAGCGCTTCCTCCCCCACCTCCTCTCCGTCCTCCTGCTCGCCGGAGTGGCCGCGGCCGCCTGGGCCGGGTGGCTGGGCTGGGACCAGGAGCGCGACGTCCACCCCGACGGCTCCTCGACCGGCCCGTACGAGGCGTGGCAGGTGATCGGCCTGGTCCTGACCCTCCTCGCCGCCGTCCTCTGGGCCGCGCTGCGCCGCCACTACGCCGGCGCGGTGTTCGGCACGGCGGCCGGCCTGGCCGGTGCCGCCTGGTACGACTGGTCGGACGACTCCAGCGGCCTGTTCGCCGTCGGCGTCTTCATGATCACGGTGACCACCCTCGGCGTCACGGCCCTCGTCTGCTTCGCCACGGACGCGGTGAGACGGAGGAACGCCCGCCGCACCGGGGCCTGAGGGGACGACGGGGCCGGGCCGGCCGCGTCCGGCGACGGCGCGGGCGCCGGGGCCGCGTCCGGCGACGGCGCGGGCGCCGGGGACGGGGCGGGACGGCGGCGGGCCGCGTCGGCGAGGACCCAGGCACGGTGGAGGCTCACCAGCTCCTCGGCCGACGCCCCGCACACCCGGGCGAACCGCTCCACCGGCGCGTACTCCGTCGGCACCGCGTCCCCGTTGCAGTACCGGTGCAGCGTCGACGTGCTCATGTGGAGTCTCTTGGCGAGCATCCCGTAGCTGCGTCCCGAACGGTCCTTCAGCTCCCGCAGCCGCCGCGCGAACTCCGCGGTGTCCTCTGCCCCCGTCATGCTTCCTCTCCCCCTCGTCATCCGGTGGGAACGTCCCGTCCCGGCGTTCCAGGCGACGGCGTTCTCGCTGGTCAGGGCGCTGAGAACGTTCCAGCGTCCCGAACACCCCGGCATCGTCGCCGCTGGGACGAAAACGCCCGCAAGCTGAGGTCATCCAAGCACGCCGCTCCGGCCGACAGGTCGAGCGGTCCGCCGAACTCCACCCTTCCGAGAGGTATTTCGCCATGCGTGTTCTCGCCGCCCGCCGCCCCCGTGTCCGTGTCCTCGCCGCCGCGACCGTCGCGTTCGCCGCGTTCTCGCTGACCGCCTGCCAGGGCGGCGCGGACGCCGGCGCCGTCGGTTCCTCCCCGCAGGCGTCCGCCCCCGCCGCCGGTTCGGGCGCCGACGCCGGGAAGGACGTGAAGCCGGCCGGATCGCAGAAGTCGGCCGACGGCGCGTCCGACGCGGGGAAGGGCACCGGATCGGCCACCGGTTCCACCGGGGGACAGGGCACGGACAAGGGCGGCCCGGCCGCCGGCTCCGGCTCGGACGCCGGCCGGGGTTCCGGATCGGACTCCGACGCGACTGCGGTCACCTGCACCGCCGCCAACACCAAGATCCGCGTCACCGCCGTCTCCCGCCCGATCAACCACGTCCTGATCACCGCCACCAACACCGGCGACACCCCCTGCTTCGCCTACCACGCGCCGTTCCTGCGGTTCGACGACGCCCAGGCGCCCGTCCCGGTGCTGCGCGAGAGCATCCCGCAGGCGGTCGTGACCCTCGAGCCGGGAGAGTCCGCCTACGCCGGGGTGATGACCGCGGTGGCCACCGGCGAGGGCGAGGGGGGCCGCACCGCGCACAAGCTGACCGTCACGTACGCGGACCGCTCGGGCGACGCGTCCGGCCGCGGCGCCACCGTGTCGCTGCCCTCGGGCGGCGTGTACGTCGACAGCAGCCACACGGTCACCTACTGGCAGCAGGAGATGGACCTGGCGCTGGTCTGGTAACGGCCGTCCGTCCGCTCCCGCGTCGCGCCCCTCACCGGCCACCCCGGTGAGGGGCGCGACGGCCGTGCGCGACCCCGCCCGGTCACCGGTCGCGGGAGCCGACCGGGCGTCGGCAAAGGGGTCCGCCCGGCGGGCGTAGCGTGGAGGGCATGACGACGTACGGTTCCTTCCCCGGTACGCGGCCGCGGCGGCTGCGTACGACTCCCACGATGCGGCGCATGGTGGCCGAGACCAGGCTCCACCCCGCCGACTTCATTCTCCCCGCCTTCGTGCGGGAGGGCGTGAACGAGCCGGTGCCGATCAGCTCGATGCCGGGGGTCGTGCAGCACACCCGGGAGACGCTGAAGAAGGCCGCGGCGGAGGCCGTCGAGGCGGGCGTCTCCGGGATCATGCTCTTCGGCGTCCCGGAGGACGGGAAGAAGGACGCCCTCGGCACCTGCGGCACGGACCCGGACGGCATCCTCCAGGTCGCGCTGCGCGACGTGCGGGCCGAGGTCGGCGACGACCTGATCGTCATGTCGGACCTGTGCCTGGACGAGTTCACCGACCACGGACACTGCGGCGTGCTCGACGCCGAGGGCCGGGTGGACAACGACGCCACGCTGGAGCGGTACGCGGAGATGGCACAGGTCCAGGCGGACGCCGGCGCCCACGTCGTGGGCCCCAGCGGCATGATGGACGGCCAGATCGGCGTCGTCCGCGACGCGCTCGACCAGATCGGGCGGGAGGACGTGTCGATCCTCGCCTACACCGCCAAGTACTCCTCCGCCTTCTACGGCCCCTTCCGCGAGGCCGTCGGGTCGTCGCTCCGGGGAGACCGCAAGACCTACCAGCAGGACCCCGCCAACCTCCGCGAGTCGCTGCGCGAGCTGGCGCTCGACCTGGAGGAGGGCGCGGACATGGTCATGGTCAAGCCGGCCGGCCCCTACCTGGACGTCCTGGCCCGGGTCGCCGACGCGGTGGACGTCCCGGTGGCGGCCTACCAGATCTCCGGCGAGTACTCGATGATCGAGGCGGCGGCGGAGAAGGGCTGGGTCGAGCGCGACAAGGCGATCCTGGAGACCCTGACCGGCATCAAGCGGGCCGGGGCGCGGAACATCCTCACGTACTGGGCGGTGGAGGCGGCGCGGATGCTGCGCTGACGCGACGCCGCCGGGACCGGGAGCCGCCCGGCCCCGGCGCCGGGCGGCTCCCGCGCGTCGCCTCGGAGCGGGACCGGAGCCGCCGGCCGGCGCCGCGTTCCCGCCCCCCGGCGCCGGCCGGTGGAGGAGGCGACGCCGGGGCGGACCGGTACCCTCGCGGCATGCCGCGCAAGGAGAGGACGTCCCGCCGTCTGGTCGCCGACGGGCGGACCTACCTGTGGAGGCACCGGCACAGCCACCGGAGGCCGGACGGCGGCCGGGCCGTGGACTGCCGCCAGGTGCTCACGCTGTCCACGCTGCCCACGCGACCGGCCACGGCCGGCGGCCGGCTGCGGATCGTCTTCGCCGACGGTCCGGGGCGGCTGGTCCCGGGCGGGGCGTACACGGGCTCCGGACACGTCGGGCTCGTGGCGGGCGCCGTCCTCAACCTGCACGAGCCGGGTGCCGTCCGGGCGCTGCTGGACGTGGCGCTGGCCCGCGGCTGGCAGCCGGACGTGCCGGGCGAGGTGGAGGTCGACGGCTGGAGCCTGCTGGACGAGGCGGCCGCCGGGCGGGGCGGGGGCGCCGGGGCCGCGGACGCCTGACCGGCGGCTCCGGCCGCCCCCGGTGCTCCGGCCGTACGGGCCCGTGGGCTGCCGCCTCGTGCTCCGGGCCGCGACCACGGTCCGCCGCCCGCACGACACCGGGCGGTCCGGGTGGCGGCTCCTCCTGCACCTCGTGCCGTTCGGGGTGCTGGTGCCGGTCCTCCGGCTCGGCCGCGACGGCGACCCGGGGACCAGCCGGCGGGGCCCGGGCCCCGAGCACGCGCAGGACGCCGCGACCGGCCGGCGACTCGGGGACGAGGTCATACCCGAGGAGGACCCCGGCCTGCCGGCATGAGACCCAGGTGGGCCCCGGGAACGGGAGCGAGGGCTGACGGCACGCGGGTGCGCGGGACGGATGATGGTCCGGTCCCAGACCCGACGGCCGTCAGGAGCACCCTCCCGTGACCACCACCGACACCGCAGACCGGGCCACCGCCGTGGTGGCCGCGCAGGCCGCGGACCTGACCAAGGTCTACGGCCACGGCGAGACCCGGGTGGTGGCCCTCGAGGGCGTCACCATCGACTTCCACGAGGCCGAGTTCACCGCGATCATGGGCCCGTCCGGGTCCGGCAAGTCCACCCTGATGCACTGCGTCGCCGGCCTCGACACCTTCTCCTCCGGCTCCGTCCGCATCGGCGGCACCGAGCTGGCCTCGCTGAAGGACAAGGACCTGACCCGGCTGCGCCGCGACCGGATCGGCTTCGTCTTCCAGGCGTTCAACCTGCTGCCCACCCTCACGGCCCTCGAGAACATCACGCTCCCCCTGGACATAGCCGGGCGCAGGCCGGACCGCGGATGGCTGGACACGGTGATCGGCATGGTCGGCCTGTCCGAGCGCCTCGGCCACCGGCCGGCGCAGCTCTCCGGCGGCCAGCAGCAGCGGGTGGCGGTCGCCCGCGCGCTGGCCTCCCGCCCGCAGATCGTCTTCGCCGACGAGCCGACCGGCAACCTCGACTCCCGTTCCGGGGCGGAGATCCTCGGCTTCCTGCGCGACTCGGTGCGCGCCCACCGGCAGACCGTCGTGATGGTCACCCACGACCCGGTCGCCGCCGCCTACGCGGACCGGGTCGTCTTCCTCGCCGACGGGCGGATCGTCGACGAACTGCGGGCGCCGAGCGCGGAGGCGGTGCTCGACCGCATGAAGGCGTTCGACGCGAAGGGCCGCGTCAGCTGACCGGCCGGCACCGCCGCCTCCCGCACCTCCGCCGAACGAGCCGAGAGACCTCCACCCATGTTCCGTACCGCCCTGCGCAACGTCCTCGCGCACAAGGCCCGACTGCTGATGACGATGCTCGCCGTGCTGCTCGGCGTCGCGTTCGTGTCCGGCACCCTGGTCTTCACCGACACCGTCTCGAACGCCATGCGGAACAGCTCCGCCAAGGGCTTCGACCAGGTCGACGTCGCCCTCGGCCCCGGCCCCGGCACGGGCCCCGGTGACGGGGACCCCGCCGAACCGCCGAAGCTCACCCCCGCGCTGCTGGAGAAGGCCGCCGCGGTCCCGGGCGCCGAGGAGGCGACCGGCGTCGTGGCGGGCTACGCCGCGGTGGCCGGCCGGGACGGCGAACTGGTCGCCGACAGCTTCCGCTCCCAGGGCGGCAACTACTGGGGCGACGCCGACCCCCGCTACCCGCTGGCCGACGGACGCGCCCCCCGCGGCGCGCACGAGGTCGCCCTCGACGAGCGGACCGCGCGTGCGGGCGGGTACGAGGTCGGGGACACGGTCCGGCTGTCCGTCGACGGACCGGTCCTCACCCCGACCCTCACCGGCGTCTTCACCACCGACGACGGCTCGGTCGCCGCGGGCGGCAGCCTCGCCCTCTTCGACACGGCCACCGCACAGGAGCTGTTCCACCGCACCGGCGAGTACGACGAGATCTTCGTCCGGGCCGCGCCCGGCACCAGCCAGGACGAACTGCGCGGCGCGCTGGAGGCGGTCCTGCCCGAGGGCGTCTCCACCAGCACCGGGGAACAGCTCGCCGAGGACCAGGCGGAACGCATCTCCGCGCAGATGAGCTCCATGGAGAGCGGCCTGCTGGTGTTCGCCGGCATCGCGCTCTTCGTCGGCACCTTCATCATCTCCAACACCTTCTCCATGCTGGTCGCGCAGCGCACCCGCGAACTGGCGCTGCTGCGCGCCGTCGGCGCCTCGCGGCGGCAGATCACCCGGTCCGTGCTGCTGGAGGCGGGCGTGGTCGGTGCGGTGGCGGCGGCGGCCGGGCTGGCCGCCGGCATCGGCGTGGGCGCGGGGATGCGGGTGCTGGCCGACCGCGTCGGCGGCGTCCTCCCGGACGGCCCGCTGGTGATCGCGCCCACCACGGTGGCCGCCGCGTTCGCGGTCGGCGTCCTGGTGACGGTGGGCGCCGCGTGGCTCCCGGGCCGCCGGGCCGCGAAGATCCCGCCGGTGGCCGCGATGAGCAGCGTGCACGCCACGGCGACGGTCAAGTCCCTGGTGCTGCGCAACACCTTCGGCGCGCTGCTCGCGGGGGCGGGCACCACCGTGGTCCTGTACGCCACCACCATGGAGCGGTCGGAGGCGCAGGCTCCGATGGGGCTGGGCGCGGTCCTGCTGATCCTCGGCGTGTTCGTGCTCACGCCGCTGCTGTCCCGGCCGGTCGTCGGCGCCGTCGCTCCGGTGCTGCGGCTGTTCGGGGTCTCCGGCCGGCTCGCCCGGCAGAACGCCGTGCGCAACCCGCGCCGCACCGCCGCCACCGCCTCCGCGCTGATGATCGGGCTCACCCTGATCACCGGCATGACGGTGGCCGCGAGCAGCCTGCGGACGTCCATCGACAGGATGGCCACCGCCGCGCTCGAGGCGGACTACGTGGTCTCGATGGGCAACGGCATGGGCCTCGGCCCCGAGGTGGAGCGCCGGCTCGCCGACGCGGAAGGGGTCTCGGCCACCAGCCCGCTGCGGATCGTGCCGGCCGAGGTGGACGACGAGACCCAGTACCTGACCGCCGTGGACGGCTCGGCCTTCGACGAGTTGATGGAACTCCCGCTGGTGCGCGGCGAGTTCGAGGTCGGCGGCGCCGGCGCCGTGATCGACGACCGGATCGCCGCCGAGCGCGGCTGGAAGCCCGGAACGCGCATCACCGCCTCCCACGAGGACGGCGCCGAGCAGGAGTTCACCGTCACCGGGGTGTACGAGCAGAACGAGATGTTCCGCGGCATCGTCGTGGACGCCGCGACCGTCGCCCCGCACCAGGAGCGGATCTCCGACCTCCAGGTCATGGTGAAGATGACCGACGGCCCCTCGGAGGCGAACGAGGACCGCCTGGAGGAGGCGCTCGGCGACAACCCGGCCATCGTGGTCCAGGACAAGCAGGCGCTCTCCGAGGAGATCGGGCAGACCTTCAGCCTGGTGCTGAACATGCTGTACGGGCTGCTCGCCATGGCGGTGGTCGTGGCCGTGCTCGGTGTGGTCAACACCCTGGCGATGTCGGTGTCCGAGCGCACCCAGGAGATCGGCATGCTCCGCGCGGTGGGCATGGTGCGCGGCGGCGTGGCGCGGATGATCCGGCTGGAGTCGCTGGTGATCTCGCTGTTCGGCGGGCTGCTCGGCGTCGGTCTGGGCGTGTTCTTCGGCTGGGCGGCCGGCGAGCTGATGGGCGGCACCATGAGGACGTACGAACTGGTCCTGCCGTGGGGCCGGATCGTCCTGTTCCTGCTGCTCTCGGCGCTGATCGGCGTCGTCGCCGCGCTGTGGCCGGCGCGCAGGGCCGCCCGTCTCGACATGCTGGCCGCGATCAAGGCCGACTAGGGACCGGTCAGGAGCCCGGTCAGGAGCCCGGCCGGGAACTCAGTCCCACCAGAACGACCAGACGTGACTGTTGCGCACCGCCTCCTCGGCGTACCGGCCGAGCGGGGCGATGCCCTGGTCGATGTTGTCGGGGCAGAACGCGTAGTGCTCGGCGGCCACCGCCTCGGCGTGCTCCGGGGCGGTGGGCGGCGAGGCGACGGAGAGGACCAGCTGGTCGAAGGTGAGGACGACGACCCGGGCGCCGAAGCGGTCCTCCCAGGAGCGCAGGACGGCACAGAGCCGGGCCACGTCGTTCTCGTGGTTGAGCGGACCGGACCAGCCGATGGCCGCCGGTATGTCGGCGCTGCGGCGGGCCGGCACGAGGGCGGGGCGCAGTTCCTTCAGCCAGGGGACGCCCTCGGCGAGGAAGTCCGCGGTGTCGGCGGCGTCGCCGTCCGGGTCGGCGCAGGGCGCGGTGGCGGGGGCGAGGCCCCGCCAGGCGTCGGGGGAGGCGTCCGCCTCGTCGGGGTCCTCCTGGTACAGCGCGAAGTCCGACCAGTGGCCGTCGAGCACCTCGAAGGCGTCGTGGTCCCCGGGGTACGACGTCCCGGCCGGGTCCAGGCCCCACCGGTCGGGAGTGCTCTGGCGGGTCCCGACGTCGAGGAACACCGGGAGGAGCCCGAGGTCACGGCCGGTCGCCCGCAGCGACGCCCAGTCGCCGACCGCGGCCGGCGCGTCGGCGCACCAGAGCAGCGGCTCGTGCCACGGACCGCCGGTGGTCGCGTCGACGAGACGGCCCGGCGGCAGCCGGAGCGTGGTGGACGGGTTCGCGAGGGCGTTGGGAAGGCTTGCCATGGGACGGGACTGTAGGGGGCGGCGCCGACAGCGACGTCGCTCCAGGGACAGGACAGGACAGGACAGGGCGTGGCCGTGACGCCGGGCGAGGCATGCCCGCACGGGGCGCTCCCGTGCAGGCCGCACGCGTGGGCCGGGCCGTCGGACGGACGGGGCCCGCCGCGGAGTTCGCGGCGGGCCCCGTCAATGCGTCGCGGGACTACAGGCGTTCCGGGGTCCGGATGCCCAGGAGCGTCATGCCCTGGCGGAGGGTGCGGCCGGTGACGTCGCACAGGAAGAGGCGGTTCTCGACCTGGGCGGGGGTGTCGGCCTTCAGGACCGGGCACTTGTCGTAGAAGGTCGTGAACAGGGACGCCAGCTGGTACAGGTACGCCGTCAGCTTGTGCGGGGCGTACTCGGCGGCCGCCTCGGCGACCAGGTCGCCGAAGCCGTCGAGGTGGAGGCCCAGCGCGCGCTCCGCCGCGTGCAGTTCGAGCTCCGGGTGGGCGGCGGGGCGGGTCTCGCCGGCCTTGCGGAGGATCGACCGGATGCGGGCGTAGGCGTACTGCAGGTACACCGAGGTGTCGCCGTTCAGGGAGACCATCTGGTCCAGGTCGAACTTGTAGTCGCGGTTGGCGGACGTGGAGAGGTCCGCGTACTTGACCGCGCCGACGCCGACCTGGGCGCCACGCTCGGCGATCTCCTCCTCCGTCAGGTCCTGGGCCTTCTCCCGCACGACCGACGCCGCGCGCTCGGACGCCTCGTCGAGCAGGTCCTCCAGGCGGACCGTCTCGCCCTCACGGGTCTTGAACGGCTTGCCGTCCTTGCCGAGGACCGTGCCGAACTCCAGGTGCACCGCCTTGACGGCGTCGCTCAGCCAGCCGGCGCGGCGGGCCGTCTCGAACACCATCTTGAAGTGGAGCGCCTGGCGGGCGTCCACCACGTACAGCAGGGTGTCGGCCTTCAGGCCGAAGACGCGGTCGCGGATCGCGGAGAGGTCGGAGGCGGCGTAGCCGAAGCCGCCGTCGGCCTTCTGGACGATCAGCGGGACCGGCTTGTCGTCCTTGCCGCGGATGTCGTCGAAGAAGACGACCAGCGCGCCCTCGGAGCGGACCGCGACGCCGGACTCCTCCAGCATGCGGGCGGTCTCGGCCATCATGGGGTTGTACGCCGACTCGCCGACGATCTCGTCGTCCGCGACGGGCATGTCCAGCTTGTCGAAGACCGAGTAGAAGTAGATCTTCGACTCGTCGACGAACCGCTGCCACAGCGCGAGGGTCTCCTCGTCGCCGGACTGCAGGGCCACGACCCGCTGACGGGCCCGGGTCTTGAACTCCTCGTCGGAGTCGAAGACCGCGCGCGAGGCCTTGTAGAGGCGGTTGAGGTTGGACATCGCCTCCTCGCCCGCCGCCTCGACGTCGGTGGCGGGGTCGGCCTTGTGGTCCAGCTCGTGCGGGTGCTCGATCAGGTACTGGATGAGCATGCCGAACTGGGTGCCCCAGTCGCCGATGTGGTGGCGGCCGACGGTCCTCTCGCCGGTGAAGTCGAGCATGCGGCGCACCGCGTCGCCGATCACGGCGGAGCGCAGGTGGCCGACGTGCATCTCCTTCGCCACGTTCGGCTGCGCGTAGTCGATGACCGTGGTGCCCGCCTCCGCGCGCCGCGGCACGCCGAGGCGGCCGGAGTCGTCGGCGGCGCGCGCGGCGAGGTTCTCGGTGATCGCCCGGTCGGAGACGGTGACGTTCAGGAAGCCGGGTCCGGAGACCTCGATGTCCTCGATCACGTCACCCGTGACCACCTGCTCCACGACCCGCGCCGCCAGCTCGCGCGGATTGGCCTTGGCCTTCTTGGCGAGGGCGAGGATGCCGTTGGCCTGGTAGTCGGCCCGGTCGCTTCGTCGCAGCAGCGGGTCCGCGGAGGCGGCCTCCGGCAGGGCAGCCGAGAGGGCGTCCGCGAGGCGCGCGTGGACGGAGGCGGTGAGGGACTTGACCGAGGCCATGGAGTGGGTGCCGTTCTCCTCGAAGACGGGTGTGCCCGGTCAGTATCCCACCTCGGCCGGTGCGGCCGCCTCGCCGTTTCCCGTCCGGCGTGGGGCTGGTGGGAAAGGTGTTTTCACGGTGGGGCCCGCACCTGGGAGAATGGGGGACACGGCCGCGCGGGCATCGCGGCGGCCGGGCGTCTCCCCTCAGGAAAGAAGGACGTGCCGATCGTGGCTCAGAGCACCGAGACCACCGACTGGGTCTCCCGTTTCGCGGATGAGGTCATCGAGGAGTCGGAGCGTCGGGCCCCTGGGAAACCGGTCGTCGTCGCGTCCGGCCTGTCCCCCTCGGGACCGATCCACCTCGGCAACCTGCGCGAGGTGATGACCCCGCACCTGGTCGCCGACGAGATCCGCCGCCGCGGACACCAGGTCAGGCACCTGATCTCCTGGGACGACTACGACCGGTACCGCAAGGTGCCGAACGGCGTCGAGGGCGTCGACGGGTCCTGGGCCGAGCACATCGGCAAGCCGCTGACCTCGGTCCCGGCGCCGAAGGGCTCGGAACACCCGAACTGGGCCGAGCACTTCAAGGCCGCCATGGTCGCCTCGCTGGCCGAGCTGGGCGTGGAGTTCGACGGCATCAGCCAGACCGAGCAGTACACCTCGGGCGCCTACCGCGACCGGATCCTGCACGCGATGAAGCACCGCGGCGACATCGACGCGATCCTGGACCAGTACCGGACCAAGAAGAAGGACCCGGCCCAGGACCTCAAGCAGAAGCAGCAGAAGCAGCAGAAGCCGGTCGACGAGGCCGAGCTGGAGGCCGCCGAGGGCTCCGGCGCGGCCGAGGAGGACGACGGCAGCTCCGGCGCCGGCGGGTACTTCCCGTACAAGCCGTACTGCGGCGGCTGCGGCAAGGACTTCACCACGGTCACCTCGTACGACGACGGGACGACCGAGATGACGTACGTCTGCACCGTCGAGTCCTGCGGCCACTCCGAGACGGTGCGGCTCAGCGAGTTCGACCGCGGCAAGCTGGTCTGGAAGGTCGACTGGCCGATGCGCTGGGCGTACGAGGGCGTCGTCTTCGAGCCCTCCGGCGTGGACCACTCCTCGCCGGGCTCCAGCTTCCAGGTCGGCGGGCAGATCGTCGGGATCTTCGGCGGCGAACAGCCGATCGGCCCGATGTACGCCTTCGTGGGCATCAGCGGCATGGCGAAGATGTCGTCCAGCAAGGGCGGCGTGCCGACGCCGGCCGACGCGCTGAAGATCATGGAACCGCAGATCCTGCGGTGGCTGTACGCGCGGCGCAGGCCCAACCAGTCGTTCAAGGTCGCCTTCGACCAGGAGATCCAGCGCCTCTACGACGAGTGGGACCGGCTGGAGGCCAAGGTGAGGGACGGCAGCGCGCTGCCGGGCGACATCGCGGCGTACACCCGCGCCGCCTCCACGGCCGCCGGCGAGCTGCCGGGGACGCCGCGGGCGCTGCCGTACCGGACGCTGGCCTCGGTCGCCGACATCACCGGCGGCCACCAGGACCAGGCGCTGCGCATCCTCAGCGACCTGGACCCGGCGAACCCGCTCTCCTCGCTGGACGAGGCGCGGCCGCGGTACGACAGGGCCGAGGCGTGGATCAACACGCAGGTGCCGGCGGACCAGCGGACCATCGTGCGCGACGAGCCGGACGCGGAGCTGCTGGGGTCGCTGGACGAGACCTCGCGGGAGTCGCTGCGGCTGCTGCTGGACGGCCTGGACGACCACTGGTCGCTGGACGGTCTGACCCACCTGGTCTACGGCGTGCCGAAGGTCCAGGCCGGGTTCTCGGCCGACGCCACGCCGAAGGAACTGCCGGCGGAGATCAAGACGGCGCAGCGGGCGTTCTTCGCCCTGCTGTACCGGCTGCTGGTCTCCAAGGACACCGGGCCCCGGCTGCCCACGCTGCTGCTGGCGGTGGGCGCGGACCGCGTGCGTCGCCTGCTCGGCGGCGCCGCCGCGTGACGAGGGCCTGAGCACGACGGTGCCCCGGTGGTCGTGACGACCACCGGGGCACCGGTGCGTTCCGCGGGAGGCGTCAGGCGATGTGGTCCTGGGCGAGCTCCACGTCGTAACGGGTGCCGAAGCGCTCCACGTAGTCGTTCAGCTCCGCGCCGGTGAAGGTGTGGCCGAACTGGGCCTCGAGGATCTCGCCGAGCTGGCGCGGGGTGGGGAAGCCGCCGTCGATGGCGCGCCGGAACACCTGGTAGTAGGCGTCCTCGCGCTCCTTCTCGGACGCGAACTCCGCCGTGGTGTCGGCGGCCGGCCGCTGCTCCTGGCGCGGGGCGGGGATGCTCACCTCGGGCTCCGGCGCGGGCGCGGGCCGCTGCCCGGGGTCCGGCTCGGCGTCGGGCGCGGCGCCCTCGCCGAGCGGGCGGGTGCCGCCGCCGGGCCGGCCGACGGGGACCGGGAAGTCGCCGGCGCCCTCGGGGGCGGGCCGGGGCTCCTGGAACTGCGGCCGCTCCTGGAACTGCGGCTCCCGGAGCTGAGGCTGCTCCTGGAGCTGAGGCTCCTCGAACTGCTGCTCCTCGAACCGCGGTTCCCTCGCCTGGTGCTGCGGCTCCTGCTGCGCGTACCACTGCTCGGTGGCCGGGTCCGGCTGGTAGGTGGCCGGGCTGTAGCTGCCGACGCGGGCGTCGTAGAACCAGGCGCTGCCGCTGGAGTCGTAGTAGAGCTGCTGCTCGGCGGCCGGCCGGGACCGGTCGGGGGCGGGCGGCGCCTGCTGGTCCTCCGGCCGCGGCGGCTGCCACGGCTGCTGCTCCCGGGGCTGCCCCTGCGCGGCGGCCTGCCGCGCGGCGGCCGCGCTCTCCAGTTCCGGGGCCGGCTCGGGTCCGGTGGCCGCGGCGCGGCCGCGGAGGTCGGGGCGGTCCTCACGCTCCACCTCGGCGGCCGGGACGACCGCGGGCTCGATGCCCGCCGCCGCAAGGCCCGCCGCGGCGGTGTCCGCGAGGGGCACGCCGTACTTGGCCAGCCGCAGCGGCATCAGCGACTCGACCGGGGCCTTGCGGCGCCAGGAGCGGCCGAAGCGGGCCCGCAGCCGGGTCCGGTACACCAGCCGCTCCTGCTCCACCTTGATGACTTCCTCGTAGGAGCGCAGCTCCCAGAGCTTCATGCGCCGCCACAGCAGGAAGGTCGGCACCGGGGACAGCAGCCACCGGGTGAGCCGGACGCCCTCCATGTGCTTGTCCGCCGTGATGTCGGCGATCCGCCCGACGGCGTGCCGGGCGGCCTCCACGGCGACCACGAACAGCACCGGGATGATGGCGTGCATGCCGACGCCCAGCGGGTCGGGCCAGGCGGCGGCGCCGTTGAAGGCGATCGTCGCGGCCGTCAGCAGCCAGGCCGTCTGCCGGAGCATCGGGAACGGGATCCGGATCCACGTCAGCAGCAGGTCCAGCGCCAGCAGCACGCAGATGCCGGCGTCGATGCCGATCGGGAAGACGTAGCTGAAGTTCCCGAAGCCCTTCTGGAAGGCGAGTTCCTTCACGGCCGCGTACGACCCGGCGAAGCCGATCGCGGCGATGACCACGGCGCCCGCGATCACCACCCCGATGAGTATGCGATGCGTCCGTGTGAGCTGTGGCGCGGCCACCCGACTCCCCTTCCAGACTGTCCTGTTGCGCGCACCAGGGTTGCACATGTGTACGGGTGCCGGGCGGTCGGTCGACCGCACCGGCACCCGCGGGGTGCCGCGCGACTCGGGCGGTGCCGGACGTACGCGGACGTCTCGTACGGCCGTGCGGCGGGGTTTCCCCCGCTACGGCGCGTGGGATCCGGAGGTCACGACCTGGCGGCGGACGCGGACGCGGAGGCGGAGGCCGACGGGGAGGCGGAGGAGCCGGAGGTGTCGTCGCCGTTCGCCGCCGCGACCTTCGCGACGGCCTCCTCGGCGGCGTCGGCCGCCCGCTCGCCCAGCGTCTTCACGCTCGGGGCGTCCTCGCCGGCCAGACCGGCGCCGTTGTAGTCGAGCGTCACCACGACGTTCTCGACCAGGGCGACCACGGTCTGCTGCTTGAAGAGGCCTTCCTTCTTCTTCAGGTCGTAGGTGACCAGGGTGGCCTCGTCGCCGACGCCCTCGACCGGCTTGTCGGCGACCTTCTTGGCGTCCGCGGTCTTCTTCGCGTCGGCGATCAGGGCCTCGTACTGCTCCTTGGCCTGCTCCTCGCCGGTGCCGCGCACCTGGCTGGAGTCGAAGCGCAGCAGCGAGACGCTCAGCCAGCGGTACTGCGAACCCTTGACGCCGTTGTCGTCGAGGCTGTTCCAGGTGCAGCTGCCGCGGGTGCCGGCGTCGTCGGTGCGGCCGGCCTTCTCCGTCTTCAGGCCCTTGGGCACCAGCTTGCCCAGCGTCTTCTTGCCCAGCGCGTCACACGCCTCGGGCAGCTCCTCGTAGGCGGCCGGCGCCACCGACGGCGAGGGCTTGGCGGAGGACCCGCCGCTGCCGGCGCTCTGCTTGGCGTCGGCCTTCGGCTCCGCGTCCGAGGAGCATCCCGCGGCGACGAGCACCACGGGGAGGACCGCCGCACCCGTCAGGGCGCGGACGACTCGCTGGACGGGACGGGTGGCTCGGTGCGCTCGCTGCATGGTTCCTTCACTCACGACGTCGCTTCGGCTCCTGCGGGACCCGGATACCCCCGACCCGGCGGATGACCGCGGGCGTGGTGTTCGATCCCGGTCCGACAGGTCACGGTACGCGGTGGGCGGGACCCGTCGCCCGTGCGGAGGCGTTCGCCGGACAGGTGGGCGGCGGCTGTGCCAGGGGGTCAGCCGGCCAGTTCCTCGGCCAGCGCGGCGGCCAGTTCACGGGCCCTGTCCTGCATTTCCTCACCGTCCGTGGTCTCGCCGGCCAGGGTCGGGCGGCTCGTGCGGACGATCTTCACGATGACGTTGGACGTGCGGAACACCACAGTGACGGTGCGCTCGGAAGAGGTGGTTCCGGCGGTTCCGAGGCTGTCGTCGAGGAAGGCCTCGTCGCCGAGGTCCTCCAGGGGGCGCGGGCCGAGGTCCGCCGCGCCGCCGGACCCCGCGGAGCCCTCGGGGGAGCCGGACGAGGGCTCGGCGTCCTCCCCGTCCGTCCCGTCCTCCCCGTCCGTCGCCGCGTCCGCGCCGGAGGCCGGCTCCGAGGGGGACGAGGAGCCGTCGGGGCTCGCGGACGACCCGGCGCCGGGGGCGGGGACGCCGGCCTCCTCGCGGAGGTCCGTGAAGATCTCCCCGGCCTTGTCGTCGTCGCCCACCGCGGGCTCGTAGGAGACCACCCGTTCGAAGTCGAGGGAGAGCGAGTCGGTGGAGTCCTGGGAGCCGGCCTGCCAGTGGCAGCCCACCCGGCGGTCCAGGTCGTAGGTGAGGTCGGCGGTGCCCTCGTAGGCGGCCTCGCGCTTCTTGGCGTCCGTGATCTGCCGCAGGCCGGGGAGCATCTCCTCCAGCGTGCCCTCGCCGACCGCGTCGCAGGGGTCGGGCAGCGTGCGGTAGCGGCCGGGCTCGGCCTCGGCCGTCGTGACGTCGGCCGCGCCGGGCTTGGAGTCGTCGGCCTGCCCGCCCTCCGAGGGACCGCCGCTGCAGCCGGCCAGCACGGCCGCGAGCAGGGCGGCGGTGCCGATGGTGTACGCCTTCCGCTGCACGGTCGGGCTCCTCTCGCGGGGTTAATCGGTTGCCGGGCGGACGGGGGCCCGGCAGACAATGTGTATCGCACACGCCGCAGGGAACGCCGGTCCGCGGTCCTCTTCGTGACGTTGGTCATGCTTCTCGGTTCTGTGGGGGCTTGTCGGCTTCTGTGTGATTTCCGTTGTCGCTTTCGGGGGAGATGGTCGGTCATGTCGTACGTCGAGGTGCCGGGCGCCAAGGTGCCGATCCGCATGTGGACGGATCCGGCCTCGGTCGAGGACGTGGCCATGCGCCAGCTCCAGAACGTCGCGACCCTTCCGTGGATCAAGGGCCTGGCCGTGATGCCGGACGTGCACTACGGCAAGGGCGCGACGGTCGGCTCGGTGATCGCCATGCAGGGCGCGGTCTGCCCGGCGGCGGTGGGCGTCGACATCGGCTGCGGGATGTCCGCGGTGAGGACGTCGCTCACCGCGAACGACCTGCCGGGGGACCTCTCGCGGCTGCGGTCGAGGATCGAGCAGGCGATTCCGGTGGGCCGGGGGATGCACGACACCCCGGTGGACCCGGGGCGGATGCACGGCTTCGCCACCGCGGCCTGGGACGACCTGTGGGAGCGGTTCGACGGGATCGCCGAAGCGGTCAGATTCCGCCAGGAACGCGCCGCGAAGCAGGCGGGAACGCTCGGATCCGGCAACCACTTCGTCGAATTCTGTCTCGACACCGAGGGTTCGGTGTGGCTGATGCTGCACTCCGGATCGCGGAACATCGGCAAGGAACTCGCCGAGCACCACATCGGCGTCGCGCAGCGGCTGCCGCACAACCAGGGGCTGGTCGACCGCGACCTGGCGGTGTTCGTCGCGGACACGCCGCAGATGGCCGCCTACCAGAACGACCTGTACTGGGCGCAGGAGTACGCCAGGTTCAACCGGTCGATCATGATGGCGCTCTTCAAGGACGTGGTCCGCAAGGAGTTCAAGAAGGCCAGGGTGACCTTCGAGCCCGAGATCAGCTGCCACCACAACTACGTCAGCCGCGAACGGTACGAGGGGATGGACCTGCTGGTCACCCGGAAGGGCGCGATCAGCGCGCGGTCCGGCGAGTACGGGATCATCCCGGGGTCCATGGGCACCGGCTCCTACATCGTGAAGGGGCTGGGGAACGACAAGTCGTTCAACTCGGCGTCGCACGGCGCCGGCCGGCGGATGAGCCGCAACGCGGCCAAGCGGCGGTTCACGGCGGCGGACCTGGAGCGGCAGACGCAGGGCGTCGAGTGCCGCAAGGACTCCGGCGTGGTGGACGAGATCCCGGCGGCCTACAAGCCGATCGAGCAGGTCATCGACCAGCAGCGGGACCTGGTGGCCGTGGTGGCGCAGCTCAAGCAGGTCGTCTGCGTCAAGGGCTGACCGGGCGCCCCGCCGCCGTGCCGCGTCGCGCTACGGCTCCCCGTCCACCGTGAAGCCGATGACGGAGCCGCCGCCGTCGCGGCGGAAGGCGAACGGGGCGCCGTTGTGGGAGGCGGCCACCTCGCGGACGATCGAGAGGCCGAGGCCCGAACCGGGGAGGCTGCGGGCGGCGGGCGTGCGGTAGAAGCGGTCGAAGACGCGGCCCAGGTCGGCGGGGGCGATGCCGGGGCCGCGGTCGAGGACCTCCACGCGGACGTGACCGGCGCCCTCGGGGCGGGCCACCCGGACGTCGATGGGGCCGGTGCCGTCCTGGTCGAACTTGGCGGCGTTCTCCACCAGGCTGGAGATGGCGCGCTGGAGGGCCGAGGCGCGGCCGTCCACCGTGGTGTCGCCGGTGACGGCGACCCGGACGTCGCGGCCGGTGCGGCGGCGGGCGTGCACGGCGACGTCCTCGGCGAGCTCGGCGAGGACGACCGGACGGACCGGTTCGGCGTCCGACTGGCCCGCCGCGAGGTCGACCAGCTCGTTGACCAGGTCGGTCAGCTCGCGTGACTCGGTGGCCAGGTCCTCCACCAGCTCCTCGCGGACCCGCGGCGGGAGCTCGTCGATCCGGCGGAGCATCGAGATGTTGGTGCGCAGCGAGGTCAGCGGCGTGCGCAGTTCGTGGCCGGCGTCCTGGACCAGGCGGCGCTGGTCCTCCTCGGACCGGGCGAGCCGGTCCAGCATGCGGTCGAAGGAGCGGCCGAGGCGTCCCACCTCGTCGGCACCGGTGACCGGGACCTGGATGGACAGCCGCCGGGTGCGGGCCACCGCCTCGGCGGCGTCGGTGAGGGCGACCAGGCGGCGGGTGATGCGGTGGGCGAGCCACCAGCCGAAGAGGCCGGCGGCGTCGACCACGGCGACGACCTGCCAGGCGGTGCGCCGCTGGAGCTCGCGCAGCAGGTCCTCGGTGTCGCTGAACTCGTGGGCGACCTGGACCGCGCCCCGTCCGCCGCCGAGGGAGACGGTGGCGATGCGGTACATGTCGTGGCCGGCCTCGATGTCGGCGTGCTCGACGGTGCGGCCCGCGGCCTGTTCCAGGGCGGTGCGGCGGTCCTCGCCGGTGACCGGGAGGGCGGGGCGTCCGGGATCGTCGACCGAGCCGTCCGGACCCAGGACCTGCACCACGGTGCGGCTGGGGCGGACGATGTCGTGGCCGGGGACGTGCGAGGAGAAGTCCTCCGGGGTCATCCGCCGCTGCCGCACCTCGGCCCGCAGGTCGCCGACCACCTCCGCGAATATCGTCTGCTGGTCGACCCGGACCATGCGCGCGGCGGCGCTGTAGGAGAGCAGGCCGACCACCACGGTGACGGCGGCGGCGACCGCCGCGAAGGAGACCGCGAAGCCGGTCCGCAGGGATGCCAGCCGGCCGAGGCGTCCGGGCACCTCCTCACCCCTCCCGCAGTACGTACCCGACGCCCCGCACGGTGTGGATCAGCTGCGGGGCGCCCGGCTCGTCGAGCTTGCGGCGCAGGTAGCCGACGTAGACGGCGAGGTTCTTCGATCCGGGGCCGAAGTCGTAGCCCCAGATGCGGTCGTAGATGGTGGCGTGGTCGAGCACCACGCCCGCGTGGCGCAGCAGCAGCTCCAGCAGGTCGAACTCCGTGCGGGTGAGCTCGATCTCGCGCCCGCCGCGCCAGACGCGGCGGGCGGAGGGGTCCATCCGCACCCCGGCCGCGTTCAGCGTCCCGGGGCCGGGGGCGTCCGGGCCCTGCGGCGCGGGCGCGGGCAGGGGGTCCTTGCCGGCCCGGCGGAGCAGGGCGCGCAGGCGGGCGAAGACCTCGTCCACCTCGAACGGTTTGGGCACGTAGTCGTCGGCGCCGGCGTCCAGGCCGGCGATCCGGTCGGCGGTCTCGACCAGCGCGGTCAGCATCAGGATCGGTGTGCGGTCGCCGCGGGCGCGCAGTTCGCGGCAGACCTGGAGGCCGTCGACGCCGGGCATCATCACGTCCAGCACCAGCACGTCGGGCGCGCCGGCGGTGGCCTGCTCCAGCGCGGCGGCGCCGTCCGAGACGGCGGTCACCTCGTAGCCCTCGAGGGTCAGGGCGCGGGCCAAGGCGTTGCGGATGGCGCGGTCGTCCTCGGCGAGCAGCACGGTGTGGGGCACGGGCACAGTGTGTCATTTCCGTGCGCGTGCCCCACCGGCCGTGCGGTGCCGCGGCCCGGGGTCAGGACGGGCGGCGCAGCGCCTGCAGGGCCTGTTCGAAGGGAACGGTCTCCAGGTCGCCGACCCGGACGACGCCGGGGCCGTCCTCCTGCGCCGCGCGGGCCGCGGGCAGCCGGGCGGGTTTGGCCATCAGCGCGGCGAGCTGCCCGGCCGCGCGCTCGATCCGCTCCGGCAGTCCTTCGGCGCCCCAGTCCTCCGAGGCCGCGTACACGCCGGTCGGCACGACCACGGCCCGCAGGTGGCTGAAGAGGGGCCGCAGCGCGTGGTCCAGCACCAGGGAGTGGCGGGCCGATCCGCCCGTCGCGGCGATCAGCACCGGCTTGCCGTCCAGGGCGTCCCGGTCGAGCACGTCGAAGAAGGCCTTGAAGAGCCCGCTGTAGGAGGCGGAGAAGACCGGGGTGACGACGATCAGTCCGTCGGCCGCCGCCACCGCCTCCTGGGCGGCGGCGAGGTCGCGGCCGGCGAAGCCGTTGGTGAAGTGGTGCGCGATCTCCACGGCGAGGTCGCGCACCTCGATCACCCGGACCCCGGCGCCGGTGCGGTCCGCGGTGGCCCGGGCCAGGCGGTCGGCCAGCAGCCGGGTGGACGACGGGACGCCCAGTCCCGCCGAGACGACGACCAGCTTCATCGTGCGGTCTCCTTCTCCTCGGTCGCGGATCCCCCGGTCGTGGGCGCCCCGGTCCCGGCCGCCTCGGCGCGGGCGACGAGGGAGGCGTGGGTGGGGGCGTCCGGCACGTCGGCCGGGCGGCCCTTGGCGAACTCCTCGCGGAGCACCGGCACGACCTCCTCGCCGAGGATGTCGAGCTGCTCCAGCACGGTCTTCAGCGGCAGGCCCGCGTGGTCCATCAGGAACAGCTGGCGCTGGTAGTCGCCGGCCACCTCACGGAACGACAGGGTCCGCTCGATGACCTGCTGCGGGGAGCCGACGGTCAGCGGGGTCTCGCGGGTGAACTCCTCCAGGGAGGGGCCGTGGCCGTAGACGGGGGCGTTGTCGAAGTAGGGGCGGAACTCGCGGACCGCGTCCTGGGAGTTCTTCCGCATGAACACCTGGCCGCCGAGGCCGACGATCGCCTGCTCCGGGCGGCCGTGCCCGTAGTGGGCGAACCGGGTCCGGTAGAACTCGACCATCCGGCGGGTGTGGTCGGAGGGCCAGAAGATGTTGTTGTGGAAGAAGCCGTCGCCGTAGTACGCGGCCTGCTCGGCGATCTCGGGGGACCGGATCGAGCCGTGCCAGACGAACGGCGGCACGTCGTCCAGGGGGCGGGGCGTGGAGGTGAAGCCCTGCAGCGGCGTGCGGAACTTGCCCTCCCAGTTCACCACGTCCTCCCGCCAGAGGCGGCGGAGCAGGGCGTAGTTCTCGATGGCGAGGTTGATGCCCTCGCGGATGTCCTGGCCGAACCACGGGTAGACCGGGCCGGTGTTGCCGCGGCCCGTCATCAGGTCCACGCGGCCGTCCGCGAGGTGCTGGAGCATCGCGTAGTCCTCGGCGATCTTCACCGGGTCGTTGGTGGTGATCAGCGTGGTCGAGGTGGAGAGGGTGAGGGTCTTCGTCCGCGCCGCGATGTAGCCGAGCATGGTGGTCGGCGAGGAGGGCACGAAGGGTGGGTTGTGGTGCTCGCCGGTGGCGAAGACGTCGAGCCCGACCTCCTCGGCCTTGAGCGCGATGGCGACCATGGCCTTGATGCGTTCCCGCTCGCTCGGCGTGCGGCCGGTGGTGGGGTCGGTCGTCACGTCGCCGACCGAGAAGATCCCGAACTGCATGGTCATGGTCGCTCACTCCAATGTTGTTGACCATTGAACTATATCCGACAACGAGGAGGGTGCGGCGGGTATTCCGGACGGCTCCGGGCGGCGGGGCGGACGGGACGTGACATGGTGGCCCGATGGGGATTGCGAGGTCCGCGGCGCTGTTCGTGCTGGCCGCGGTGCTGGAAATCGGCGGCGCGTGGCTCGTCTGGCAGGGGTTCCGGGAGAGCCGCGGCTGGATGTGGATCGGGGCCGGGGTGCTGGCTCTGGGGGCGTACGGGTTCGTCGCCACGTTCCAGCCGGACGGGGAGTTCGGGAGGGTGCTCGCCGCGTACGGCGGGGTGTTCGTGGCGGGCTCCCTCGCCTGGGGGATGGCCGCCGACGGTTACCGGCCCGACCGGTGGGACGTCGCGGGCGCGCTCGTCTGCCTCCTGGGCGTGGCCCTGATCATGTACGCGCCGCGGCGCTGAGGGTCCGTCCCGCCCGGGCGCGGGGCGGAGTCCGGGCCCGCGGGGCGGTGATCGTGCGCGCGAGGCGGGGGCCGGGCCCGCGGGGCGGGGGGCGCGGGCGTGGTGGGACGGGCTGCCGGCGGGGGGAGGGCCGCGCCTATTCTGGCGGCGTTCCGGACACCCACCTCGAACGGGAGCCTCGCGCACCATGACCGCCGCCTACACCGCCACCGCCGCACCCGCCTCCCGTATCGCCGTCGTCACCGGCGCGAGCAGCGGCATCGGCGCCGCCACCGCGCGGCAGCTCGCGGCGGCCGGATACCGCGTGGTGCTGACCGCCCGCCGCAAGGACCGCATCGAGGCCCTCGCGGAGGAGATCAACGCCGCCGGCCACTCCGCCACCGCCTACGCCCTGGACGTCACCGACCGCGCCGCCGTCGACGAGTTCGCCACCGCCTTCAGGACCATCGGCGTGCTGGTCAACAACGCCGGCGGCGCCCTCGGCTCCGACCCGGTGGCCACCGGCGACCCGCAGGAGTGGCGCACCATGTACGAGACCAACGTGATCGGCACCCTCAACGTCACCCAGGCGCTGCTGCCCGCGCTGACCGCGAGCGGCGACGGCACCGTCGTGGTGGTCTCCTCCACCGCCGGCCACGCCACCTACGAGGGCGGCGCCGGCTACGTGGCCGCCAAGCACGCCGAGCACGTGCTCGCGGAAACCCTCCGGCTGGAGATCGTCGGCACCCCGGTGCGGGTGATCGAGATCGCGCCCGGCATGGTGAAGACCGAGGAGTTCGCCCTCACCCGCTTCCACGGCGACACCGAGAAGGCGGCCAAGGTCTACCAGGGCGTCGCCGAGCCGCTGACCGCCGACGACGTCGCCGACACCATCACCTGGGCGGTCACCCGCCCCCCTCACGTCAACGTCGACCTGCTGGTCCTGCGCCCCCGCGCGCAGGCCTCCAACACGAAGGTGCACCGGGAGCCGTGACCGCCGCCGCCGTGACGGTCTCCGTGACCGGTCACGTGGAGTAACGCGACGCGGCAGCCCTTCCCGGCGCCCGCCCACACCCCCGTGGGCGGGCGCCGCGGCGTTCTCCCCGGTGTACGGGCCGCGCGCGGTCGCCGTGGCCGCGCGCGGCGGTGCCGCCGGGCGCACCGCCGAACGAGGTCCGTGACGCTCCGTGGCGTTTCGCTGCCGAAGATGGGAGGCCGATGTTCCTACGATCCTCACAGCAGCTCAACATCTGATGCTCCATCAGATGGTGTGCTCGGGGCGGGGATCCAGCGAACATCAGCGAACCCATTCCGGAAGTCACTCACATGGCAGAGAAGAACCGTCGTCCGCGGGTCCGCCGGACCGTCCTGGGCGCCGCGGGCGTGCTGGTCCTGGCCGGCCTCAACGCCCCCGCCGTCTACGACTTCACCTCCCGGACCTATCACGCCTACCTGATCGAACAGCCGTCGTACAAGGCGGACCACGGTCACTGGAGCATGGTCGACGTACCACCGCGGTTCCGCATCAACACCATCCACGCCGCGCTGCTGCACACCGGCAAGGTCCTGCTGATCGCGGGGTCCGGCAACAACGCCAAGATGTTTGACTCCAAGACCTTCCGCACCGTCGTGTGGGACCCGGTGCGGAACACCTTCAAGAACGTCGAGACGCCGAGCGACCTGTTCTGCGCGGGGCACGCCCAGCTTCCGGGCGGAAACCTGCTGGTCGCGGGGGGCACCCAGCGGTACGAGACGCTGAAGGGCGACGTCAAGCGGGCCGGCGGCCTGATGATCGTCTACAACGAGAACCCCGACAGGCCCAAGACGCTCCCCGAGGGCACCCTCTTCACCGGCAAGGAGAGCGGGAAGACCTTCACCTCGCAGGTGTCCGTGGTGGTGCCGCGCGCGGAGAAGAAGATCGACCCCGACACCGGCAAGGCCACCGTCACCGCCTCCTCGGCGCGGGTGTACGTGGAGGCGACCCGGCAGGGCGCCCGGTACCAGACCGGAGCCCAGGACCAGTACCGGATCAAGGGGCTCAAGGGCGCCGAGAAGCGCAACGTCTACGGGATCGCGCAGAAGCTCTCCTTCGACAAGAAGGACTTCCAGGGGATCAAGGACGCCTACGAGTTCGACCCGGTCGCCGAGAAGTACATCAAGGTCGACCCGATGCACGAGGCCCGCTGGTACCCCACGCTGACCACGCTGGAGGACGGCAAGGTCCTCTCGGTCTCCGGGCTGGACGAGATCGGGCAGGTCGTCCCGGGCAAGAACGAGATCTACGACCCGAGGAAGAAGGACTGGAAGTTCGTCCCCAGGTCACGGTTCTTCCCGACCTACCCGGCGCTCTTCCTGGCCCAGGGCGGCAAGATCTTCTACACCGGGTCGAACGCCGGGTACGGGCCGGCCGACAAGGGCCGCGTCCCCGGCCTGTGGGACCTGGACAGCGGCGCCTTCGAGGAGGTGCCGGGGCTCAGGGACCCGCAGCTGCTGGAGACCTCGATGTCGGTGCTGCTGCCCCCCGCGCAGAAGCAGCGGTACATGGTGATCGGCGGCGGGGGAGTGGGCGAGAGCCCGAGGTCCACCGAGCGCACCGACCTGGTGGACCTGAAGGCGGACGACCCCGCGTTCGTCGCCGGGCCCGACCTGTACGCCAAGGCCCGCTACCCGTCCGCGGTGATCCTCCCGGACGACACCGTGCTGGTCACCAACGGCTCCGGCGACTACCGGGGCAAGGGCGACAGCAACGTGCTGAAGGCGGCGATCTACGACCCGGCGGCGAACAGGTTCACCGAGGCCGCCGCGCCGCTGGTCGGCCGCAACTACCACTCCGGCGGCCTGCTGCTGCCGGACGGCCGGGTGATGACCTTCGGCTCGGACTCGCTCTTCTCCGACAAGGCCGACTCCAAGCCGGGCGTCTTCGACCAGCGCCTGGAGCTCTACACCCCGCCCTACCTGCACCGGGGAGGGGAGCGGCCCCGGCTCGACGAGCGCGGCGACCGCCGCCGGACGGTCGAGCTGGGCGGATCCACCACCTACGCCAGCCCGGACGCGGCCCGGATCGACCGGATGCGGCTGATCCGGCCGGGCTCCTTCACCCACGTCACCAACGTCGAACAGCGTTCCCTCACCTTGAAGTTCACCAAGGAACGGGACCGGGTGAAGGTGACGCTGCCCGACGACCCGTCACTGGTGCCGCCCGGCTGGTACATGCTCACCGCGGTCGACGAGCGGGGCGTGCCCTCGGAGGCGGTCTGGGTGAAGGTCCCGGTCTCCGACGACGCCGAGTCCCCGAAGACCACCGGCAAGCCCCCCGCGCCCGCGCTCTGACACCGCGGCGGGGACCGGAAGTCCCTGGCCGGCCGGGACCTGCGACCCGGACGGCCGGGGACTTTCGCTGCGGCGCGACGGACCCAAGGGCCCTGGGGCGGCGGTGCCCGCGGGGACGAGCATGAGCGGCGGCGGGCCGGGAAGGCCGGCACGGTCCTGTCCCCCGTAGGACCGGCTTCCCGGTCTGCTGCACGTATCAGCGCTTCGGGAGGACGACCCGGTGGACACCGCACAGCCAGTACAGCGAGACGAGCAGAAGGCCGTCACCGGTCCGCCACCGCCTCCCGCTCCCGCCCGGCGGGCCGACTGGGTCGAGTGGCTGACCACCACCGACCACAAGAAGATCGGCACGATGTACCTGGTCAGCGCCTTCGCCTTCTTCGGCGTCGGCGGCGTCCTGGCGCTGGTGATGCGCGCCGAGCTGGCCCGGCCCGGCACCCAGATCCTCTCCAACGAGCAGTTCAACCAGGCGTTCACCATGCACGGCTCGATCATGCTGCTGATGTTCGCCATGCCCCTGTTCACCGGGTTCGCCAACTGGATCATGCCGCTCCAGATAGGCGCGCCGGACGTGGCGTTCCCCCGGCTGAACATGCTGTCCTACTGGCTGTTCCTGTTCGGCTCGCTGATCGCGGCGTTCGGCTTCCTCACCCCGCAGGGCGCGGCCAGCTTCGGCTGGTTCCTCTACGCGCCGCTCTCCTCGGAGCTGTACTCGCCGGGCCTCGGCTCCGACCTGTGGATCATGGGCGTGGCGCTCTCCGGCTTCGGCTCGATCCTCGGCGCGGTCAACTTCATCACCACGATCATCTGCATGCGCGCGCCCGGCATGACCATGTTCCGGATGCCGATCTTCACCTGGAACGTGCTGCTCACCGGCGTGCTGATCCTGCTGGTCTTCCCGGTCCTGGCCGCCGCCCTCTTCGCCCTGGAGACGGACCGGAAGTTCGGCTCGCACATCTTCGACGCCGCCAACGGCGGCGCCCTGCTGTGGCAGCACCTGTTCTGGTTCTTCGGCCATCCCGAGGTGTACGTCCTGGCGCTGCCGTTCTTCGGGATCGTCTCCGAGGTCATTCCGGTCTTCTCCCGCAAGCCGATGTTCGGCTACATGGGCCTGGTGGGCGCCACCGTCGCCATCGCGGGCCTCTCGGTCACCGTGTGGGCGCACCACATGTACGTGACGGGCGGAGTGCTGCTGCCGTTCTTCGCCTTCATGACGATGCTGATCGCGGTGCCGACCGGGGTGAAGTTCTTCAACTGGATCGGCACCATGTGGAGGGGCTCGCTCTCCTTCGAGACGCCGATGCTGTGGGCGGCCGGCTTCCTGGTGACCTTCCTCTTCGGCGGCCTCACCGGCGTCATCCTGGCCTCGCCGGTCCTGGACTTCCACGTCTCCGACTCGTACTTCGTGGTCGCGCACTTCCACTACACGCTCTTCGGCACGGTGGTGTACGCGATGTTCGCCGGCTTCCACTTCTGGTGGCCGAAGTTCACCGGCAAGATGCTCGACGAGCGGCTCGGCAAGATCACCTTCTGGACCCTGACCGCCGGGTTCAACCTGACCTTCCTGGTCCAGCACTGGCTGGGCGCGGAGGGGATGCCGCGCCGGTACGCCGACTACCTGGCCGCCGACGGCTTCACCTTCCTCAACACCCTGTCCACCATCGGCTCCTTCCTGCTCGGCCTGTCGGTGCTGCCATTCCTCTACAACGTGTGGAAGACCGCCCGGTACGGCAAGCCGGTCGGCGTGGACGACCCGTGGGGCTGGGGCCGCTCCCTGGAGTGGGCCACCTCCTGCCCGCCGCCGCGGCACAACTTCGTCCGGCTGCCGCGGATCCGCTCCGAGTCCCCGGCCTTCGACCTGCACCACCCGGGCATCGGCGACCGCGAGCTCGAGGCGGTGCGGTAGATGGGCTCCGGAGTGCCGGCCCTGGGCGTCGCGGTCGTCGCGCTCGCCGGCCACGTCTGGTACGTGCCCGCCCTGCTGGAACTGCGGGCCGGGGCCGCCGACCGCCCCCGGTCCAGCCGCAGCGCGGCGGCCGCCTGCCTGGTGGCGTGGGCCACGGTGGCCCTCACCGCCGTGGTCCTCGCGGCCGGCGGGGCGGGCTGGCCCGCGCTCGGCGCGGCCGGCGGCGCGGGCGCCGTCGTGCTGCGCGTCAGGGCCGCCCTCCAGGCCCGCCGGGAGAGCCGGGAGACGGCGGGCGCGTGGGCCGAGCTGCACCGGGTGAAAAAGGCGTGAGGCCCGGTACAACCTTTGCCGGCGGAGGCCCGTCACACCCTGCGAGAACTGTGGCCACGCCCGGATGACGCACCGCGTGGTCCTCCACCGACCCGCGAGAGGTTCCCATGAAGCTTCGCCGCGCCATGGCCGTGGCGGCGGCCGCGGCCGTCATCACCCCGCTGACCCTGCTGTCGGCGCCGGCGGCGTTCGCCGAGGCACCCGTGCCGTCCCCCTCGCAGAGCCGGACCGACGGAGGAACCCCGGAGACCGGCGGGCCGGGGGAGACCACCGACGGGGCCCCGGACGCCACCGGGACCCCTGACGCCACCGTCACCCCGGACGCCACCGGCACTCCGGGCGGGACCGGGACGCCGGACGACGCGCGGACGCCCGGCGGGGCCGGGCAACCGGGCGGCGCCGGGCAGCCGGGCGGCGCCGGGGCGACGGAGGCGCCCGCCCCGTCGAGCGGCGGCCTGCAGCCCGCCGGCGACTCCCCGGTCTGCGAGACGTGGAAGAGCGACAAGGGCGTCACCACGTACGTCACGGGCCTGCCCACCCGGTACGTCGCCGGCTCCGGCTGGGACGAGTTCCAGCTCGCGGTGACCAACAGGACCGGCAAGGAGCTGGAGAAGCTCTGGCTCGAGATGTACATCTGGCTGGGATCGGCCGAGATCCAGTTCCGGCACGACGGCGCGTGGACGGACCGTTCGCAGTACCCCGGCGAGACCTCCAGCTTCTCCGCCTACGCGCAGGACGTCGCCCCCGGCGAGAAGATCGTCGCCGACCTCCGTGTCCGGGTGCGGGCGGGCGTCATGTCGGACGAGTCCTTCGCACAGGCCGGCGCCTCGTACCGGAACGGCGACGGGACGTGTTCCGGCGACGGCGACATGCACGAGTTCGTGGTCGTGCCCCCCACCACCGCCCCTCCGGAGCCTGCCCCCTCCACCACCGGGAAGCCGGCCCCGGACCACCAGGACCGGGAGGACGACCGCACGAAGCCGCAGGGCGGCGCCGGACGGGTCACGGGCAGCCCCGCCGCCACCGGCAGCCTCGCCGACACGGGCGCGGACGCCGCGCTCCCGGCTGCGGGCGCCACGGGAGCGGCTGCCGTGCTCCTCGGCGCCGGGGCCGTCCTCGCCGCGCGGCGCAGGAAGGCCGCCGCGCACGGCTGAGCCGTCCCGCCGTACGGCCCCGTGCCGTACGGCCTCCCGTCGGACGGGGCCGGCCGCACCCCGGCCCTCCGGCGCACCGTTCGCCCCCAGGGGAGTGCTGCTCCCGCAAGCCCCCCCGACCTCCGGAAGGATCCCGTGAAGCTTCGCCGTGCCCTGGCCGTGGCGACCGCCGCGGCCGTCATCGCCCCGCTGACCCTGCTGTCGGCGCCGGTGGCGTCCGCCGAGGACACCGTGCCGTCCCCCTCGCGGACGCTGGAACAGCGGGACGCCGCGCACCCGGAGGCCGGGAGCGGCGATCCGGCCGGCGAGGCCGGCGGTGCCACCGCGCCGGAGAGTGCCCCGGCGACCGGGACGCCGGACGACCGCGCCCGTGACGGGGAGCCGGGCGGGGCCGGGGAGCCGGGCGCCGGTTCCTCCCGGCCGGGCGACGACCTGCCGGACCACGCGCTCTGCGACAAGGGCGCGGTCGACGAGGGGCTCAGGACGAAGGTCACGGGCCTGCCCGCCAGGATCGAGGCCGGCGCCGGCTGGGACGAGTTCCGGTTCACCGTCACCAACGGCACCGGCAAGGACCTGGACAGGCTCTGGCTCGCCCTGGCCGTCACGTACCAGGAGAACCCGGAGATGCTGGCCGAGGGCCTGGCCGAGATCCAGTACCGGCACGACGGCCGGTGGTCGGACGACGAGTACCACCGGTGGCCGGGCAGCACCGGCAGTTACCAGGACACCCTCCCGGACGTGCCCGCGGGCGCCACCTTCACCGCCGACCTGCGGATCAGGGTGAGCGGGGACGCGCCGGCCGGCGCGGCGTGGGGCTACACCGACGTCGTGTACGACGAGGACCTCACCTGTCACCGCAACGGCGGCCGGTACGAGTTCGCCGTCGTCGCGGCCGGCCCCGCGCGGCCGGGGGAGCCCGGGCCGGAGCCGGCCCCGTCGCCGTCGGGCACCGCGACGCCGGGCCCGGCCGGGCCCCCTGCTCCCTCCCACCCGGCCGACCCGGCCGGCACGGCCGATCCGGCCGACCGGACCGGGCCGCGGGGCCGCTCAGGAAGCCTCGCCGAGACCGGCGGGGGCTCCGTTCCCGCGGAGGCGGGCGCCCTGGGCGCGGCGGCCCTCGTCCTGGGCGCCGCAACCGTGCTCGCCGTGCGGCGGGGAAGGCCGGCGAACCGGGCCTGACGCGCGGGACCCGCGCGTGCGGGGCCGACGGCGCCTTCGGCGAGGTCCGTGCCGCGGCCGGCCTCGACGCGGACGGCTACGGCGACCTCGCCGTGTCCGCCGTGCACGAGGACGTCGACGGCAAGGAGGGCCAGGGCGCGGTGACCGTCCCGTGGGGCAGCGCGAGCGGCCTCTCCGGCGGCACCACGCTGCCCGGCAAGGCCCCCGGCTCCTGGGGCGGCATGGGCGGCGACCCGGCCACCGGCGACGTCAACGGCCACGGCCGTCCCGGAGCCGTCCTCCACGGCACCGTCCGGTGACCCGCACCGGGAAAGAGGGGCG
>NZ_LWCC02000005.1:1906405-1984509 GCF_001642695.1 Streptomyces chilikensis | reverse complement strand
TGCCCCGCCTCGTGGAGCCGGTGCGAGAAGTCCTGCCACTCGTGCAGCAGCTGGTAGACGTTGAACGCGTCGCGGGGGCCGCCGCGGTCGGGGACCGTGGACCAGATGAACGCCGCCGCGCCCACCGCCTCCTCGCCTATCCCGCGCAGGGGGTCCACCGTGGTCATGGGCAGCTTGACCACCGCGTAGTCCTGGCGCAGCACGACCAGCTCGAGCGGCGGCACCTTGTTCAGCGGGACGCCCTCGATGCCGGTGAGGACCATCGCCGCCACCGTCTCGGGCTTGATCCGGGTGAACATGCCGCCCATGCCGAGTTCGTCGCCGCCGAGTTCCTCCGGGCGCATGATCTCCGGGACGCGGGCGGCCGCCGCGCCGTTCGGCGCGCCGAAGTACTTGTAGGTCACTCCCAACCGGCTGCTCCTCGCCACGGGTCCCGCCGGCTTCTCGGCGCCGTCACTCTGCGCGCCCGCCCGGCGGGCCGCGGCCTCGGCCGCTTCCGTTGCCGCATCTTCCGCGTCGCGCCGGTGCCTGCCCCGACGGGAACGCCGAGGACCCAGGTCGCCAGTCCCCTCGCCCAGTCCGCCACCGCGATGCATATCTCCACCCGACTGCTGTTCTAGGACGCGTCGCCCCCGCCACGCAACCCGATCACCCGTTCATCGTGTCAGTGACCTCCCCCACGCCCGCCCCACGAAACGTACACAGGAAAAGCCCCGGGAGGAGGAACGCGCACGGGGTTCACGTCACAGTCTCGCAGATGGGCGGGGGCCACGCTCCGTTATCTTCCAGACGGCGGTCCGACGCGGCCCGTCCGTCCCGGCCTCCGGTCCACCCCCGTGCCACGGGCTCCGGTCACGACCGCTGGCCTACCCTGTGGGAGACCCCCGTAACCGCAGTCGGAGATCCGGAGAAGCCGCAGGCATGACCGTTCCGTCCTACCCCTACGAAGCCCCTGCCTCGCAGGCGCTGTTCGACCGCGCGGCAGCCGTGACGCCCGGCGGCGTGAACTCGCCGGTGCGCGCCTTCCGCGCCGTGGGCGGCACGCCCCGTTTCATGGTCTCCGGCAGCGGTCCGTACCTCACCGACGCCGACGGGCGCGAGTACGTCGACCTGGTCTGCTCCTGGGGTCCGATGATCCTGGGCCACGGCCACCCCGAGGTCATCGCCGCCGTCCAGGACGCCGTGTCCCGCGGCACCTCCTTCGGCACGCCCGGTGAGGGCGAGGTGGCGCTGGCGGAGGAGATGGTGGCGCGGATCGCCCCGCTGGAGCAGGTGCGCCTGGTCTCCAGCGGCACCGAGGCCACCATGTCCGCGATCCGCCTGGCCCGCGGGTTCACCCGCCGCGCCAAGGTGGTGAAGTTCGCCGGCTGCTACCACGGCCACGTCGACTCGCTGCTGGCCTCGGCCGGCTCCGGCCTCGCCACCTTCGCGCTGCCCGACACCCCGGGCGTCACCGGCGCCCAGGCCGGGGACACCATCGTGCTCCCCTACAACGACCTGGACGCCGTGCGCACCGCGTTCGAGGCGCACCCCGGCGAGATCGCCTGTGTGATCACCGAGGCCTCGCCCGGCAACATGGGCGTCGTCCCGCCGCTGCCCGGCTTCAACCAGGGGCTGAAGGACCTGTGCGCCCAGCACGGCGCGCTGTACGTCTCCGACGAGGTCATGACCGGTTTCCGCACCTCGAGGGCCGGCTGGTTCGGCGTCGACGGCGTGGTCCCGGACCTGATGACCTTCGGCAAGGTGATGGGCGGCGGCTTCCCGGCCGCGGCGTTCGGCGGCCGCGCCGACGTGATGGCCCACCTCGCCCCGGCCGGCCCGGTCTACCAGGCGGGCACCCTCTCCGGGAACCCGGTCGCCACCGCCGCGGGCCTGGCCCAGCTGCGGCTGCTCGACGACGCCGCCTACGAGAAGCTGAACGCCGCCTCCGCGCGGCTCCAGGCGCTGATCGGCGAGGCGCTCACCAAGGAGGGCGTCGCGCACACCGTGCAGAGCGCCTCCAACATGTTCTCGGTGTTCTTCAGCGAGACGCCGGTGCGCGACTACGAGGACGCCAAGGCCGCGGAGTCGTTCCGCTTCACCCCCTTCTTCCACTCCATGCTGGCGAGCGGCGTCTACCTGCCGCCGTCCGCGTTCGAGAGCTGGTTCCTGTCGACGGCGCACGACGACGCGGCCCTGGAGCGGGTCGCCGACGCGCTGCCCGCCGCCGCCCGCGCCGCCGCCTCCGCGAAGGCCGCGGCATGAGCGCGAGGAGCGACGACGTCACCGTCGTCCACCTGATGCGCCACGGCGAGGTGGAGAACCCGACCGGTCTCCTCTACGGGCGGCTGCCCGGCTACCACCTCTCCGAGCTCGGCCGGAAGATGGCGGACCGGGTCGCCGAACACCTGGCGTCCCGGGACATCACCTACGTGTGCGCCTCCCCGCTGGAGCGGGCGCAGGAGACGGCCACGCCGATCGCCAGGGCGCACGGGCTGGAGCTCGACACCGACGAGCGGCTGATCGAGGCGGAGAACGTCTTCCAGGGCAAGACCTTCGGCGTCGGCGACGGGGCGCTCAAGCGGCCGGGCAACTGGCGGCACCTGACCAACCCGTTCAAGCCGTCCTGGGGCGAGCCGTACACGGAGCAGGTCGCCCGGATGCGGGCGGCGCTGGACGCCGCCGCGGCCACGGCCCGGGGGCACGAGGCGGTGCTGGTCAGCCACCAGCTGCCGATCTGGATCGTGCGGTCCGCGATCGAGGGCCGGCGGCTGTGGCACGACCCGCGGCGCCGGGAGTGCACCCTGGCCTCGCTGACCTCCTTCACCTACGAGGGCGACCGGATCGTGGCCGTCGGCTACACCGAGCCGGCCCGGGACCTGGTGCCCGCCCACCTGCTGGCCGGTGCCAAGCCGGTCAAGGGCGGACAGAAGGCGTTCGGCGCCTAGGCGCCCGCGAGGCCCCGCGGACCCCCGCTGAGGTGGGGTTTCGCGGGGCCGAGGGGGGTCCCCGAGATCCCCGGAACGGACATGCGAAACTTTTCACATGACTGACCACAAGCGTCATTCACCCCGTAACCGCCGCCGTGCCGCGGCCGCCGCAGCCACCGCTGCCGCCGCCGCGCTGCTGCTGTCCGCGTGTTCCTCGGACGGTGACGGCGGCGGCGCCTCGGGCGCCGGCAGCGGCACCAACTTCGTCACCAGCACCGACGGGATCGCCACCGTCGCCGAGGGCGACCGCCACGCCGCGCCCCGCCTCCAGGGGAAGACGCTGGACGGCGGACAGCTGGACACCGCCGACTTCAAGGGCAAGGTCGTCGTCCTCAACGTCTGGGGCTCCTGGTGCGCGCCGTGCCGTGCCGAGGCCAAGAACTTCGTGAAGGTCGCCGAGGAGACCGAGGACCAGGGCGTCCAGTTCGTCGGCATCAACACGCGCGACACCTCCACCCAGCCCGCCCTCGCCTTCGAGAAGGAGGAGGGCATCGAGTACCCGAGCCTGTACGACCCCACCGGCCGGCTGCTGCTCCGCTTCGAGAAGGGCACGCTCAACCCGCAGGCCATCCCCACCACCCTGGTCATCGACCGGGAGGGGAGGATCGCCGCCCGCGCGATGCAGCCGCTCAGCGAGGACAAGCTGCGCGACATGCTCGACCCGGTGCTGGCGGAGAAGTGACGTGACGAACGTGTCCGTGCTGGCTGCCGACGTGGAGACGACGGTGAGGAGCGGCGCCCTGCTCCTCGCGCTGCCTCTCGCCGTGCTGGGCGGCCTGGTGTCGTTCTTCTCACCGTGCGTGCTGCCGCTGGTGCCCGGCTACCTCTCCTACGTCACCGGCGTCACCGGCACCGACCTGGCGGAGGCCCGGCGCGGCCGGATGGCGGCCGGGGCCTCGCTGTTCGTCCTGGGCTTCACCGTGGTGTTCGTCTCCACGGGCGCGCTCTTCGGCTTCTTCGGGCAGACGCTGCAGGAGTACAGCGGCGTGCTGTCCAAGGTGCTCGGCGTGCTGATGATCCTGCTGGGCGTCTTCTTCATGGGGCTGATGCCCTGGCTGACCCAGCGCGAGTTCCGCTTCCACCGCAGGCCCGCCGCGGGCCTGGCGGGCGCGCCCCTGCTGGGCGCCCTGTTCGGCATCGGCTGGACGCCCTGCATCGGCCCCACGCTTGCCGCCGTCAACGGGCTCGCCTTCAGCGAGGCCAGCGCCGGTCGCGGGGCGATCCTGACCGTCGCCTACTGCGCCGGCCTGGGCATCCCGTTCGTGCTGGCCGCGGTCGCCTTCCGCAAGGCGCTGGGCGCCTTCGGCTGGGTCAAGCGGCACTACGTCTGGGTGCTCCGCGCCGGCGGCACCATGATGATCGTGACCGGTGTGCTCCTGCTCACCGGCGTCTGGGACCTGCTCGTGCAGCAGATGCAGACCTGGACCACTGGCTTCACACCGGGGATCTGATCCATGAGCGAGACCACCACCGAAACGACCGACGAGGCGGGCGGCACCGAGCCGCACGCCCGGCTGTCCACCGCACCGGTGGAGTCGACCGCCGTGCCCGGCTCCTTCGGCGGCCGCCGCGCCCCCGGCCCGTGGGGATGGATCACCTGGACCGGGCGGGAGGTGCTCGGCTGGGTCCGCTGGTTCTGGCGCCAGCTCACCTCGATGCGCACGGCGCTGCTGCTGCTCCTGCTGCTCTCGCTGGCCGCCGTCCCGGGCTCGCTGATCCCGCAGAACGGCGTCGACCCGATGAAGGTCGAGGACTTCCGCGAGGCCAACCCCAAGCTGACGCCGGTCTACGACGCGCTGGGCATGTTCGACGTGTACAGCTCGGTGTGGTTCTCCGCGATCTACATCCTGCTGTTCGTCTCGCTCATCGGCTGCATCGTGCCCCGCACCTGGCAGTTCGTGGGCCAGCTCCGGGGACGCCCGCCGGGTGCGCCCAGGCGGCTGGACCGGATGCCCGCGTACACGACCTGGCGCACCACGGCGGCCCCCGAGGAGGTCCGCGAGGCCGCCCTCGGCGTGCTCCGCAAGCGCCGCTTCCGCTCCCACGCGGTGGACGACGCGGTGGCCGCGGAGAAGGGCTACCTGCGGGAGCTCGGCAACCTGGCCTTCCACCTCGCGCTGATCGTGATGCTGATCGCCTTCGGCTGGGGCGAGCTCTACAAGTCCGAGGGCAACAAGCTGATCGTCGAGGGCGACGGCTTCGCCAACACGCCCGTCCAGTACGACGACTTCCGCTCCGGCAGCCTCTTCTCCTACGACGACCTGGAGCCGTTCAGCTTCGACCTGGACGACTTCCGCGCCACCTACGCCGAGTCCGGCCCCAACCGGGGCACGCCGCGGACCTACGAGGCGGCCCTCACCTACCGCGAGGGCGTCGACGGGGCGGAGCGGAAGAAGGTCGTCGAGGTCAACGAGCCGCTGGAGATCGGCGGCTCCAAGGTCTACCTGACCAGCCACGGCTACGCGCCGGTGGTGACGGTCCGGGACGGCAAGGGCGAGATCGTCTACTCCCAGCCGGTCCCGATGCTGCCGATCGACCAGAACATCACCTCGCAGGGCGCCGTCAAGGTGCTCGACGGCTACCGCGACCCCGAGGGCGAGGAGGAGCAGCTCGCCTTCTCCGCCGTCTTCGTGCCGACCTTCGCCGGCAAGGGCAGCGGGACGATGTTCTCCCAGTTCCCGGCGCTCGAGTTCCCGGTCCTGGCGGTCGCCGGCTACCACGGGAGCGTGGGCGTGGACTCCGGCATCCCGCAGAACGTGTACCAGCTGGACGACCGGAAGATGAAGCAGTTCAAGGACGAGAACGGCGACACCCTCCGGAAGATGCTGCTGCCCGGCGAGACCATGGAACTCCCCGACGGCGCCGGCTCGATCACCTTCGAGAAGGAGATCAAGGAGTGGGCGAACTTCCAGGTCGTGCAGCAGCCGGCCGGCGGCTGGGCACTGGGCGGCTCGGTGGTCGCCATCGCCGGCCTGTCCGGGTCCCTGTTCATCCAGCGCCGCCGCGTGTGGGTGCGCGCCAGGTCCGGTGACGACGGGGTGACCGTCGTCGAGATGGCGGGGCTGGGCCGCAGCGAGTCGGCGCGGCTGCCGCAGGAGCTGGGCGAGCTGGTCGGGCTCGTCCACGACCGGGCTCCCACCGCGCCCGCCGCCGACCCCGAAGATTCCCCCGTACCTTCCCCTGAAGGGGCTGACAAGTGACGACGCTCGCCGCCACGACCAACGAGAGCCTCGCGCAGATCAGCAACGTGCTGATCTACTCCGCGATGGCCGTGTACACCCTCGCGTTCTTCGCCTACATCACCGAGTGGATCTTCGGCAGCCGCAGCAAGGTGGCCCGTACGGCCGCCGCGCTGACGGCCGGCACGGACGCGGCGAAGCCGGCCGCCTCCGCCCCCGCGGTCACGGTGAGGAAGGCCGGCGGCACCACCGTGCTGGAGCGGCCCGAGGTCGTCGTCCGCTCCTCGGGCACCTCGCGCGCCGACGTCCCGGACGGCCCCGGCGCCCACGGCGGCGACGAGCAGGGCGACCTGTACGGCCGGATCGCGGTCTCGCTCACCGTCCTCGGCTTCCTGCTGTCCTTCGGCGGCGTGCTGACCCGCGCCCTGTCGGTGCAGCGGGCGCCGTGGGGCAACATGTACGAGTTCAACATCACCTTCACCACGGTGGCCGTCGGCGTCTACCTGGCCCTGCTGGCCTTCCGCCGCAACGTGCGCTGGATGGGCCTCCCGCTGATCACCGCGGTCCTGCTGGACCTGGGCCTCGCGGTCACCGTCCTCTACACCGAGAGCGACCAGCTCGTCCCGGCGCTCCACTCGTACTGGCTGTACATCCACGTCTCCACCGCCATCCTCTGCGGCGCGGTGTTCTACGTGGCGGCGGTCTCCACGATCCTCTACCTGTTCCGTGACTCCTACGAGAACAAGCTGGCGGGCGGCGGCACGCCGGGCCGCTTCGCCACCTCGGTCCTGGAGCGGCTGCCCGCCGCCTCCTCGCTGGACAAGTTCGCCTACCGGGTCAACGCGGCGGTCTTCCCGCTGTGGACGTTCACGATCATCGCGGGCGCGATCTGGGCGGGCGACGCCTGGGGCCGCTACTGGGGCTGGGACCCCAAGGAGACCTGGTCGTTCATCACCTGGATCGCCTACGCCTGCTACCTGCACGCCCGCGCCACCGCCGGCTGGAAGGGCCGCAAGGCCGCCTACCTGGCGCTGATCGCCTTCGGCTGCTGGCTGTTCAACTACTACGGCGTCAACATCTTCGTCTCCGGCAGCAAGCACTCCTACGCCGGCGTGGAGTGACGCCTTGGGCAGAGGGGGTGGCTCCGGGCCCGCCCGGGGCCTCCCTTACCCTGGCCGTCACTCAGCCCGTCGGTGGAAGGAACAAGTGAACATGGTGGCTGCTGCCCCGGTCCTGGAGGAGCTTCGGGAGGTCTGCCAGCCGCAGGCCAAACTGGCCAGCCGCAACGGCGAGCACTGGGCGGGCCGGCTGTACATGCGGCGGATCTCCCTGCGGGTCACGCGTCAGCTGGTGCGGACCCCGGTCACCCCGGACGCGCTGACCTGGACCATGGTCGTCTGCGGTGTCGCCGCGGGTGCGGCGCTGCTCGTCCCCGGGCTCACCGGCCCGGTGCTGGCCGCCGTGCTCTTCCAGCTCTTCCTGCTGTTCGACTGCGTCGACGGCGAGGTCGCGCGCTGGAAGGGCCAGAACAGCGCGGCCGGCATCTACGTCGACCGCCTCGGCGCCTACCTCGCCGACGCCGCGCTGCTGGCCGGCGCCGGGTTCCGGGCCGCCGGCTGGGGCGAGGGCGGCGGCTTCGACGGCTGGGTCTCGCTGGGCCTGTTCACCGCGATGGGCGTGGTCCTGCTGAAGGCCTCCACCGACCTGGTGGACGTCGCCCGCGCCCGGCGCGGACTGACGGTGGCGGACGACGAGTCGACCCGCCCGCGCTCCGAGGGCGTGGCCACGCTGCGCCGGATCGCCGCCGCGTTCAAGATCCACCGGCTCACCAACGGCATCGAGGCCTCGCTGGTCCTGCTGGCCGTCGCCGTGGTGGACGTCGCCGTCGGCTCCCTGGACGCCACGCGGATCGCCCTGGTGGTCCTGGCGGCCGTGACCTGGGTGATGGTCCCGGCGCACCTCTTCTCGATCCTGTCCTCCTCGCGCCTGCGCTAGGGCTTTGGCCCTCGTGACCTGGGGTCATCGGTTCCGCCGATGACCCCATCGGGAGCACGGCGCACTCGCGCGTGGCCCTCTGCGGACGGCGGACCGTAGCGTCTGCGCCATGACAAACGCGAGGACGAACGAAGGCAAGGGCGCCGCCCAGCTCACCGCCGCCATGGTGCTGTCCGGGACGATCGGCGTGTTCGTGGTGGAGTCGGGGGCCTCCTCGTTCAACGTGGTCTTCTTCCGGGTCCTGTTCGGCGCGCTGGCCCTCGGTGCGTACGTCGCCGCCCGCGGCTGGTTCCGCGGCCACGGGTTCACCCGGCGGAGCCTGGCCCTGACCGTGCTGGCGGGGCTGTTCATCGTCGGGAACTGGATCCTGCTCTTCGAGTCGTACGGCAACACCTCCATCTCGGTGGCGTCGGTCGTCTACCACATGCAGCCGTTCTTCGTGGTGGTGTTCGGCGCGCTCCTCTTCCGGGAGCGGCTGACCGCCGCCACCCTCGGCTGGGTGGGGCTCGCCTTCGCCGGCCTGGTCCTGGTGTCGGGCGTACGGCCGGAGGACGTGCTCTCGGGCGGCGGCGACTACCTGCTCGGCATCGGCCAGGCGCTGGGGGCCGCCGTGCTGTACGGGCTCGCCACCCTGGTGGTCAAGCGGGTGCGCGGAGTGCGCCCGCACCTGATGGCCCTGGTCCAGGTCGTCGTCGGCATCCCCCTGCTGCTGCCCTTCGCCGACCTCGGCGCGATGTCCGGCGCGGGAGCCGGCGCCTGGGGCTGGCTGGTGGCGCTCGGCGTCCTCCACACCGGTGTGATGTACGTGCTGATGTACGCCGCCTACGCCGAACTGCCCACCGCGAAGATCGCCGTGCTGGCCTTCGTCTACCCGGCGGTGGCGATGCTCGCCGACTGGATGGTGTACGGGCACCTCATGGGGTGGCTGCAGGCGCTCGGCCTGCCGCTGATCGTGTGGGCGAGCCTCAAGGTGACGCTTCGCGGGCCGGCGGCCGGGAGGCCCGCTGCTCCCGCAGCAGTTGCCGGGTCCGCTCCACGAACAGACGGGCGGCCGGAGTCAGCTGCTTCCCGGCCCGCCACGCCAGTTGCGAACGAAGAGTGAACGACGGCCGCCAGTCGAGGCGCCGAAGCGTCCCGGCGGCCAGCGCGTCGGCGACCGTGACCTCGGGGAGCAGGGCGATCCCCAGGCCGGTCGCCGCGGCGCGTTTGGTGGCCTCCACGGTGCCGAACTCGTGGAAGGCGACCGGCTCCCCCTCGGCGGCGGCGTCGAGCTCCGCCTCGAAGAGGTCACGGAAGGCACAGCCCGACTCCACCGCGAGCAGCGTGGACCCGCACAACTCGGCCGTGTCCAGGGGCCGGCCGGCCAGCGGGTGACCCGGAGCGGCGACCAGCGCCAGCGGTTCCGGCAGCAGCACCACCGTCTCCAGCCCGGCGTGCTCGGTCCGTTCCTCCATCAGGAAACCGAGGTCGTAGACGCCCCGTCGCAGCGCGTCCAGCGTCTCGTCGCCGATGGTGGTGCGCAGCGAGAGGCGGACCTTCGGGTAGCGGTGGTGGAACAGCTCGAACAGCGGCGGCAGCCGGTAGGAGGTCAGCGACTCGATGGTGCCGACGGTGAGGTGCCCGGAGGGCTCGCCCGGCGCGACGGCGGCGGCGCGGGCCTCGTCGGCGAGGTCCAGGAGGCGGCGGGCGTAGGGCAGCAGCCGCTCGCCGGCCTCGGTGAGCCGGATGCGGTTGCCGAGGCGGTCGAACAGCTCGACGCCCAGGTCCTGTTCCAGGGCCCGGACCTGCGCGGTCACCGTGGACTGCGCGTACGCCAGCTCGGCCGCGGCGCGGGTGAAGCTGAGCCGGGTGGCCACCTTCTCGAAGGTGGCCAGCAACCGCAGTTCGAGCGTTCCGGACACCGTGTCAGCCGTCCTCACGGTCCCGGCCGTCGCGCTCCTGGCGCTCCTGGCGCTCCTGGCGCTTCCCGCGCTCCCCGGCTTCCCGGCGGCACAGTTCCTCCTCGCGGCGGCGCGGGCCGGCCTCCCCGTCCTCGAGCAGGGACCCGCCCCGCCTGTTCTCCTCGGCGAGCCGCCGGAGGAACGCCGGGCCGTCGTCCGGGGCGACGGGGGCGGCGCCGTGGCGGACCCTGCCGGCCACCAGCCAGGCGACGGGGCCGATCAGCACCCCGCCGAAGAGGAGGACGATCAGCCCCCACCCCGTCTTGGGCAGGCCGCGGACCCTCTCCTCCGGAGTGGCGAGGCAGTCGACGAAGGCGTACACCCACAGGGCCGGCACCAGCAGGAGCGGCAGGATCCGGAGCATGTCGAAGGTCCCCCCCCGGGACGTGACGCGTGATGCGGACGTGAGGGCCGGCGGACCGGGCCCTGTCCGGCGATTCCTGGCGGTCGGTCAGCCCTCCGGGGTGTCCTCGTCCCGCTCGCGCTTCTCGTCGCGCGGCGCCTGCTTGCCGGGGTCCTCCGTGTCCTGCGGCTCCTCGCGCCTGCGGCGCGTCTCGTCGCCCAGCGACTTCAGGAAGTCGGGGTTGTCGTCCGGCGCCACGAACCGCTGCCGGCGCTGTCCGCCGCGCGGTCGCGGCGAGCCGTCCTCCGCGCCACCGCCCCCGCCGCCGTGGCGGACCTTGCCGGCGATCAGCCAGGCCACCGGACCGATCAGCGCCGTGCCCAGCAGCAGGATCAGCAGCGCCCACACCGGCTTGGGCAGCACCCGGACGTCTTCCTCGGGGGTGTTCAGGCAGTCGATGAAGGCGTAGATGGTCAGGGCCAGCACCAGGAGCAGCGGCAGGATCCTCAGCATGACGGGTGTTCCCCCAGCGGACGACGGCGGGACGGCGGCGGCCGACCCGTGACGTCACCCAGGGTAGCGGCTGGGCGGATGCTTCGTCCGAGGGGCGGACGCGGTGCCCGAAGGGCCCTCGGCGATACTGGGGGGCATGGCTTACGACGATCTTCGCTCCTTCCTGCGGGCCCTGGAGCGCGACGGAGACCTGAAGCGGGTGACGGCCGAGGTCGACCCCCACCTGGAAGTCGGGGAGATCGTCGACCGGGTCCAGAAGTCGGGCGGCCCGGCACTCCTCTTCGAGAACGTGCGCGGCTCCTCGATGCCGCTGGCGATGAACGTCTTCGGCACCGACCGCCGTCTGCTGAAGGCGCTCGGGCTGAAGTCGTACGAGGAGATCGGCGAGACCATCGGCGGTCTGCTCAAGCCCGAACTGCCCCACGGGTTCGTGGGTGTCAGGGAGGCCTTCGGCAAGCTCGGCACCATGACGCACGTGCCGCCGAAGAAGGTGAAGGACGGCCCCGTGCAGGAGGTCGTGCTCACCGGCGACGAGGTCGACTTGGAGCGGCTGCCCGCGCTCTTCACCTGGCCCCAGGACGGCGGCGCGTTCTTCAACCTGGGCCTGACCCACACCAAGGACCCCGAGACCGGTGTCCGCAACCTCGGCCTCTACCGCCTGCAGCGCCACGACAAGCGCACCATCGGCATGCACTGGCAGATCCACAAGGACAGCCGGAACCACTACCAGGTGGCCGCCCGCCGCGGCGAACGCCTGCCGGTGGCCATCGCCTTCGGCTGCCCGCCCTCCGTCACCTACGCGGCCACCGCGCCGCTGCCGGGCGGAATCGACGAGTACCTGTTCGCCGGGTTCGTGGCGGGCCGCCGCATCGAGATGGTCGACTGCAAGACGGTCCCGCTCCAGGTGCCCGCCAACGCCGAGGTGGTGCTGGAGGGCTGGCTGGAGCCGGGCGAGATGCTGCCGGAGGGGCCGTTCGGCGACCACACCGGCTTCTACACGCCGCAGGAACCGTTCCCCGCGCTGACCATCGACTGCGTCACCATGCGGAAGAAGCCGCTGCTGCAGTCCATCGTGGTGGGCCGGCCGCCCACCGAGGACGGGCCGCTGGGGCGGGCCACCGAGCGGTTCTTCCTGCCGCTGCTCAAGATCATCGTGCCGGACATCGTGGACTACCACCTCCCCGAGGCGGGCGGCTTCCACAACTGCGCGATCATCTCGATCGACAAGAAGTACCCGAAGCACGCGCAGAAGGTCATGCACGCCATCTGGGGCGCGCACATGATGTCGCTGACCAAGCTGATCGTCGTGGTCGACTCCGACTGCGACGTCCACGACCTGCACGAGGTCGCCTGGCGTGCCCTCGGCAACACCGACTACTCGCGCGACCTCACTGTCGTCGAGGGCCCCGTCGACCACCTGGACCACGCCTCCTACCAGCAGTTCTGGGGCGGCAAGGCGGGCATCGACGCGACCGCGAAGTGGCCCGAGGAGGGCTACACCCGGGACGGCGGCTGGCCCGAGATGGTCCTGCCCGACCCGGAGACGGCGGCGAAGGTCGACCGCCGATGGAAGGAGTACGGCATTGACCGCCGCCGCTGACACAGCCGCCGGTTCCGTGCCGGCGGAGCCCCGGCCGGGGCGGGTGCGGGCCTTCCTGCGCCTGGTGATGATCGAGCACTCGGTCTTCGCGCTGCCCTTCGCCTACATCGCCGCGCTCACCGCGATGTTCACCGTGGACCGGTCGGTGCACTGGGTGGACCTGCTGCTGGTGACGGTCGCGATGGTCGCCATGCGGACCTTCGCGATGGCGGCGAACCGGATCATCGACCGGGAGATCGACGCCCGGAACCCGCGCACCGCCCAGCGGGAGCTGGTCACCGGCGCGGTGTCCGTGCGGACGGCGTGGACGGGGGCGGTGGTCGCGCTCGTCGTCTTCCTGGTCACGGCGGCGCTGCTCAACCCGCTCTGCCTGGTGCTGGGACCGATCGCCGCGGTGCCGATGGTGGTCTACCCGTACGGCAAGCGGTTCACCAACTTCCCGCAGGCCATCCTGGGGCTCGCCCAGGCCATCGGGCCGCTCGGCGGCTGGCTGGCCGTCACGGGGGAGTGGTCCTGGGAGGCCGTCGTCCTCGGCGTGGCCGTGGGCGTCTGGATCGGCGGGTTCGACCTGATCTACGCCTGCCAGGACGTCGAGACGGACCGTGAGATCGGCGTGAAGTCGGTGCCGGCGCGGTTCGGGATCCCGGCGGCGATCTGGGGCGCGCGGGGCTGCCACCTGGTGACCACGGCGCTCTTCGCCTGGTTCGGCCTCCTCACCGGGGCGGGGCTGTTCTTCTGGCTGGGTCTGCTGGTGGTCGCCGGTGCGTTCGTCTACGAGCACACCATCGTCCGGCCGCACGACCTGTCGAAGCTGAACAGGGCCTTCTTCTCCACGAACGGGTTCATCGGCGTCGCGTTCTTCGTCTTCACGCTCGTCGACCTCCTGGTCAGGGGCCTGACGGCGTAGTCCGTCCGGATGGGCCCCCGTGCTTCCCCGCGCCGGCGGGGACCGGCGGAGGGGAGGCGGCGGCGCGGTCCTGCCGCCCCTGTGCGTCGCACGACGGTCGGACGATCCGCGAGGGGGGCGACAGCTCCCCGGAGCCCGCCCGGCCGTTCCCGTGGCGCGGCGGACGGGAACGGCCGGGCGGCACCTAGGCCGCGCGCCGCCGCCGGGCCAGGAGGAACGCGGCGGCGATGCCGGACAGCAGGCCGATCAGGTGGCCCTGCCAGCTGACGCCCGTCTGCGTGGGGGCCAGGCCCGCCAGGATCGAGCTGCCCCACACCGCGGTGATCAGCACGGCGACCAGCACGCCCAGCGGCCGCCGCTCGACGAACCCGGCGACCAGCAGGAACCCGAAGAGGCCGAAGATCACGCCGGAGACGCCCGCCGTGTTCACCCCGGCCGGGGATATCAGCCACACCCCCACCCCGTCGGCGGCCACGATCAGCGCGCACACGGCGAGGAACCGCCGTATCCCCCCGAGCGCGGCGAGGAAGCCGAGCACCAGCAGCGGAACCGTGTTGGCGGCGACGTGGGCGAAGCCGAAGTGGACGAAGGCGGCGGGTACCACGTCGACCAGCTCCGCCGGGACGCGCGGCACGATGCCGAAGCGGTCGAGGGCGTGCCCCAGCACGACGTCGACGATCTCCAGCAGCCAGAGCAGGGCGACCCAGCCCAGCACCAGCTTCCCGGCCAGCCGCGCCCGGTCCCCGCGCGACAGCGTCGCTCCGGGGCTCGCGCCCGCACCGCCACCGATGGCTGCCATGGATCCCCCGTTCCTCGTGCGGACCGCCTGTCACCAGAACGCTTTGCGCCCCTTGTCCGGTTCCCGGTTCCGCACGGCCGGGCGAAATCCGTTGCGTCCGGCCCCGCCGCCAGGGTGACAATCGCCCCCATGCCCAGCTCCGCCGACCGGCTGCTCTCCGCACTGCTCTCCTCCAGGCGCCGCACCGCGCTCGCCGAACGCCTGCTGCCGCGGGTGCGCGAGGCGTGGGGCGACCACGAGGCGGCCCGCCTGCTGCGGGCCTGCTCCACGCCCTTCGTCGCCCGGCACCTCCCCTCGCTCGCCCACGCGGCCGCCGGCCGGGGCGGCCGGGCGGCTGGCGCGTGACGGCGGCACCGTCACCGGTCTCCTCGCGGTCTGCCTCACCTCGGCCCTCGGCCCCCGGTACCGCTGGTCCGGGGAGTGGCGCGAAACGCTGCGCGTCCTGCGCCGCCATCCGGATCCGGACGTGCGGCACCGGGCCCACCGGACGGTGACCGAGAGGGAGTAGCGGGGGAGTAGCGGGGGAGACGGGCGGGATCCGGGGGCGCGGCCCGCCCGTCTCCCGCCCGTTCCGGGACTGTCGGGCCACGCCGGTAGGCTCTGCGTTGTGAACGCAGGGGAAAAGCGGCGGACCCCTTGGATCGTGGGGGTCTCGGGGGCGTCCGGCACGCCGTACGCGGCCGCGGTGTTGCGCGGGCTGATCGAAGCCGGGGAGAGCGTCGACCTGGTGGTCAGCCGGGCGGCCCGGCTGACCCTGATCGACGAGACCGGGATCTCCTTCCGGGACGCCCACTGGCAAGACGACCTGCGGAACTGGCTGGCCCTGGGCGCCGACGGCGGGCCCGGCGCCTTCCAGGTCCCCCTGGACGACGTCCGGTACTGGCCCGCGGGCGACCTCGCCGCCGGGCCCTCGTCCGGTTCGTACCCCTCCCGGGGCATGCTGATCGTCCCCGCCTCCACGGCCGGCGTGGCCGGGGTGGCGCTGGGCCTCTCCAAGGACCTGCTGCAGCGCGCCGCGAGCGTGACGCTCAAGGAACGCCGTCCGCTGGTGGTCTGCGTGCGTGAGACACCGCTCAACGGGCAGACGCTGCGGCACCTGGTCACGCTGGACGACGCGGGGGCGAGCGTCGTCCCGGCCTCCCCTGCCTTCTACGCGGGCGCCACCCACATCCAGGACCTGGTGGACTTCGTCGCCGGGCGGGTGCTCGACGCGGCGGGCGTCCCGCACACCCTCTACCGCCGGTGGAAGGGCGGTCTCGGCGGGGCGAGGGCCTCCGAGGGCTGACCGGCGGCCGCCGCCGACCACGCCGGCGGACCGGCGGTCACGCCCCATCGTTCACATACGCGCAGATTCACCTCACCGGAAGGCAATCGATCGCATGGACGCCGTGGACAGGCAGCTCATCCAGGCTCTCAGGGAGAACGGACGGGCCTCCTACGCGGAACTGGGACGCCTCGTCGGCCTGTCGGGGCCCAGCGTCACCGACCGCATCAACCGGCTGGAGGCGGCCGGGGTCATCACCGGTTACCGCGCCACCGTCGACGCGGCCTCGCTCGGTCTGGGCGTCACCGCGCTGATCGGCATCTCGCTCTCCGACGCCGCCGACCACGAGGACGTGGCCCAGCGGGTCAAGGAGCTGCCGGAGATCGAGGACTGCTGGTTCATCGCGGGCGACGACAGCTACATGCTGAAGGTCAGGGCGAAGGACGTGGACGGACTGGAGCGGATCATCCGCCGCCTCTCCGGCACCCACGGGGTGTCCCGGACCCGCACCACCATCGTGCTCTCCACCAAGTGGGAGAACCGGGTGGGCGAGCTTCCCGAGGAGGTCTGACCGGACCGTCGCGCCGCGGCGGCCGCGGTGCGGCCCCGCGGGGCGGCGGCCGGCCCCGCGGCGCGACGGTCCGGCCCCCGGCGTCCAGCCCGTGGAATCACCTTGAGCACAGCGGAAAGTAAGGGCTAGATTCGCCTCATGACCCTTACCTTCACGTTCGATCCGGCCGTCACCCCCGCCGTGCGTGACGGCATCCTCGACCTCTGGCTCGACGTGACCAACGCCGGCGGCGCCGTCGGCTTCGTGCCCCCGGTGACCCGTGACGACATCCGCCCCGCGCTGATCAGGCAGCTCACCCAGGTCGCCGACGGCACCGCGCGGCTGCTCGTCGGCCGGGACGCCGAGGGCCGGGTGCTGGCCACCGGCTTCCTGGCCTTCAACGCCCACCGGCTGATGAGGCACTGGGTGATGGCCTACACCGTGATGGTCCACCCCGGACACCAGGGCAAGGGGTACGGCCGCGACCTGATGGCTGCGCTCGCCGACGCCGCCCGCGGCCTGGAGGGCATCGAGGCGATCCGGCTCGGCTGCCGCGGCGGCCTCGGGCTCGAGCACTTCTACGCGTCCTGCGGCTACAAGGAGGTCGGCCGGGTGCCCGGCGCGATCCGGGTCGCCCCGGGGGACGACCGGGACGACATCACGATGTACCTGCCGCTCCACTAGGTCCCGTCCGCCGCCCCGGCCCTCCTCGCCCCGCCCGCAAGATCGGTCCGGCGGCGTGTTTCACTGGATGGCAGTGCCTTCGTTGGACGGAAGAGTGGGTTTGAGATGCTCCGCTACACACTGATGCGCATCGGCATCTTCGTGGGCTGCTTCGTGGTGGTCTGGGGCGGCGTGTACGCAGGTCTGCTGCCGAGCGCCGTCGGTGACTCCAACGGCATGTGGATCGTCCTGCTCGCCCTGGTGCTCTCCGCCCCGATCAGCTTCGTGGTGCTGCGCGGCGAGCGCGACCGCGCCTCCGTGCGGATCGTCGAGCGGATGGAGCGCGCCAAGACGAACCTGGAGCTCAACCGCTCCCAGGAGGACTGACCCTCCTCGCGTCCAGCGGCAGGTGCCCCGACTCCCTTGGGAGTCGGGGCACTTGCCATTTATCGGGCCGAAACGCGTTCCACCTCACAAACAAAGGCTTTGGGCATCCCAAAGCTTTGCTGTTAACGTATTCGCATGACGTCAGCAGCCGCGCCCCTCATGCCGCAGAGCCTCGTGCTCGTGGCGCGCCTGCATGTGGACCTCTGTCGCCGCACCACTGCGGCGTGTCGGCTCTGACCTGAGTCCGAGTCCGGCCTCATCCACTCCCACGCGGCGCTGCTGACCGATTCCGGGGCGCCGCAGTTCAGCGTTCATCGCCTTTTCCCCCCGCCCCCGCGCGTCCCCCGACGGAGTGTGTCCGTGTCCGAGAACACGAATGCCGTGAGCAAGCCCAGGCGCTCGCTCAAGGTGCCCTTCTGGCTGCAGATCATCGCCGGTCTGTTCCTCGGCGTCCTGCTGGGCTGGATCGCCCGCACCTTCGATGTGGCCTGGCTGGTCACCGCCCTCGACAAGGTCGGCGGAACGTTCGTCCAGCTGCTGAAGCTGGCGGTCGCCCCGCTCGTCTTCTTCGCGATCCTGGTGTCCATCACCAACCTGCGGAAGGTCAACAACGCCGCCCGGCTGGCCTCCCGCACGCTGCTCTGGTTCCTGATCACCTCGCTCATAGCCGTGGTGATCGGCCTCGCCATCGGCCTGATCACCAACCCGGGCGCCGGCACCGGCCTCACTCCGGAGGACGGCGGCAAGCCGGAGGCCCAGGGCACCTGGCTCGACTTCCTGACGGGCATCATCCCGACCGACGTCATCACGCCGTTCACCGAGCTGAACGTCCTGCAGATCGTCTTCATGGCCGCCGTCGCCGGCATCGCCGCCCTGGCCATCGGGGAGAAGGCACAGCCCGTGCTCTCCCTCAGCGAGTCGGTGCTGGAGCTGCTGCAGAAGGCGCTGTGGTGGGTCATCCTGCTCGCCCCGATCGGCACCGTCGGCCTGATCGGCCGCGCCATCGCCACCTACGGCTGGGACCTGATCGGCAAGTACGCCACCTTCACCGCCGACGTCTACATCGGCTGCGCGCTGGTGATGTTCGGCGTCTACCCGCTGCTGCTCGCCACCGTCGCCAAGGTCAGCCCCGTCCAGTTCTTCAAGGGCGCCTGGCCGGCCATCCAGCTCGCGTTCGTCTCCCGCTCCTCGGTCGGCACCATGCCGCTGACCGTCAAGGTCGTCGAGCGCCTGGGCGTCCCGCGCGAGTACACCTCCTTCGCGGTGCCGTTCGGCGCCACCACCAAGATGGACGGCTGCGCCGCCATCTACCCGTCGCTGGCCGCGATCTTCGTGGCGCAGATCTTCGACATCCAGCTCGGTCTCCAGGAGTACCTGCTGATCGCGTTCGTCGCGGTCGTCGGCTCCGCCGCCACCGCCGGCCTGACCGGCGCCACGGTGATGCTGACCCTGACCCTGTCCACGCTGGGCCTGCCCCTGGAGGGCGTCGGCCTGCTGCTGGCCATCGACCCGATCCTGGACATGATGCGCACCGCCACCAACGTGGCCGGCCAGGCAGTGGTGCCGGTGATCGTCGCCGCCCGGGAGAACATCCTCGACCGCGACGCCTACCGCAACGCCTCCGCCTCGCCGCTCGAGGGCGACGAGCCGCAGGTCCGGGACCGCGCCCCCGAGCCGGTGGGCGCCACCGCCTGAGCCCGCCCGCTCCGGAAGTCCGGGAAGACCCCCTTCGCCGATCACGGCGAAGGGGGTCTTCGCGTCGTGCCGCGCGCCGCGGACCTCCGCCGCGTGCCGGACCTCCCGCACGGTTCCGTGACCGACCCCACACCGGCGCGCCTGTCCGAACGGTCAGAGCTGACCGTTCGGACAGTTACCGTTGTGCCATGGCACGCACGTCCAGCGGTCTGCACGAACGGCTGCTCGCCTCCGCCCTGCGCCTCTTCGTCGCCCGCGGCTTCCGCGGCACGTCCCTCGCGGACATCGCCGCCGACGTGGGTTGCTCCAAGGCGTCGTTGCTCTACCACTTCAGCAACAAGGAGGCGATCCTCACCGAGCTGCTGATGCCGGTGGGGAACGAGGTCTTCGCGCTCGACGAGCGGCTGTCGGAGCTGGACGGCGAGGAGGCCTCGCTCACCGCGGTCCACTCCTTCGTCGGCATCACCCTGCGGTTCCGCCGCGAGATCAAACTGCTCTTCGACAACCTCGCCGACGTGTCCTGCCTGCCCGACCTGGGCGTGGAGACGATCGACGGGATCCGCGAGCGGCTGGTCGACGCGGTGGCCGGCCGCTCCGCCGACCCGCGGGACCGCATCGCCGCCCTGATGGCCCTCGGCGGGATCTTCGCCACCGGCGCCGCCGACCTGCCGTACGACGACCTGACCCTCCGCGAGGCGTTGCTCACCGGCGCGCTCCGCACACTCAACCTCGCCCCCGGCGACCCCGCCCCCGGTGACCTCGGCCCCGGCCGAACCGCCCGGGACGCGGAGCCCGGGAAGAACTAGAAGAAGGGCCCCTTTCCATGGCGACCTTGCTCTACCGGTTGGGCCGCGCGTGCTTCGGGCGCCGCGGCCTGGTGGTGGCCGTGTGGCTGCTGCTGCTCGGCCTGATGGGCGGTGCGGCGGCGGCCTTCATGGGTGAGACCACCAACGCCTTCCGGATGCCGGGAACCGAGTCCCAGCGCGCGATGGACTCCCTGGAGAAGCAGTTCCCGCAGGCCTCGGGCGCCACCGGCTCCGTGGTGATCACCTCCGACGAGAAGCTCACGCCGAAGGACGTCGCGCCGGTGGTGAAGGACGCGGCCGCGATACCCGGCGTGGTCGCCGCGATGGACCCGTTCCAGATGCAGTCGGTGTCCCGCGACGGGCGCCACGCGCTGGTCCAGGTCCAGTTCAAGGACGAGATCGCGGACATCACCGACGAGCAGCGCGACGCCTACGCCGAACTGCCCGAGACCTACGACGGCGAGGGCGGCACGGTCCGCGTGGAGGTCGGCGGCGAACTCGCCCAGACCCCGCCGGAGATCGGCTCCACCGAGGCGATCGGCGTGGCGATCGCCGCCGTGGTCCTGGTGATCACCTTCGGCTCCCTGGTCGCCGCCGGCATGACGCTGCTCAACGCCCTGGTGGGCGTGGGCGTCGGCATGGCCGGGCTGTACGCGCTGACCGGCTTCGTCGAGCTCAACAGCACCAGTCCGGTGCTGGCGCTGATGCTGGGCCTGGCCGTCGGCATCGACTACTCCCTCTTCATCACCTCCCGCTACCGCCAGTTCCTGGTCGAGGGCGTGGAGCGCCGTGAGGCGGCCGGACGGGCCATCGGCACCGCGGGCTCCGCGGTGGTCTTCGCCGGAGCCACGGTGGTCATCGCGCTGGCCGGCCTGTCCGTCGTCGGGGTGCCGTTCCTGTCCGCCATGGGCCTGGCCGCGGCGGCCACCGTCGCGGTGGCCGTGCTGGTCGCGCTCACCCTGCTGCCGGCGGTGCTCGCCTTCGCCGGCGACAAGATCCTGCCGCGCAAGCTGCGCCGCACGGTCGCCGAGAAGGGCCCGGACGAGGCCGTCGAGGTCAAGGAGGGCTTCGGCTACCGCTGGGGCCGCCTGGTGCTCAAGCTGCGGATCCCGATCCTGCTGGTCGGCATCGTCGGCCTGGGCGCGCTGACGCTGCCCGCCCGCGACATGCACCTGGCCCTCCCGGACGCCGGCACCGCCGCCCCGGACACCACCGAGCGGCAGGCGTTCGACCTGACCGCCGAGGGCTTCGGCCCCGGCTTCAACGGCCGTCTGATGGCCGTCGTCTCCGGCGACGGCCAGGCCGCCACCAAGGCCGCCGTCGAGGACGTCGCCGTGCTGCTCCAGGACGTCAAGGGCGTCGCGGCCGTCGCGCCCCCGCAGTTCAACCAGGACGGCACGACCGCGCTGGTCGCGGTCGTCCCGACCACCGGTCCGACCGACCCGGCCACCGAGGACACCGTCCACGCCATCCGCGGCAAGGTCGCCGACGTCCAGGGCGCCGACGTGGCGCTGACCGGCATCACCGCGATCGGCATCGACATCTCCGAGAAGCTCGCGGACGCGCTGCCGGTCTACCTGCTGCTGGTGGTCGGCCTCTCGGTCCTGCTGCTGATGCTGGTGTTCCGCTCGATCCTGGTGCCGGTGAAGGCCGCCCTCGGCTTCCTGCTCACCGTCGGCGCCACCTTCGGCCTGACCACGGCGGTGTTCCAGGAGGGCCACCTCGCCGACCTGGTGGGCGTGGACACGCCGGGGCCGCTGGTCAGCTTCCTCCCGATCATCCTCATCGGCATCCTCTTCGGCCTCGCCATGGACTACGAGGTCTTCCTGGTCTCCCGGATGCGCGAGGACTTCGTCCACGGCGACTCCCCGCGCCAGGCCACGATCAACGGCCTCGGCCACAACGCCCGGGTCGTGACGGCGGCGGCGCTGATCATGACGGCGGTCTTCGCGGGCTTCGTCTTCGCGCACGACCCGATCATCAAGTCCATCGGCTTCGCCCTCGCGGTCGGCGTGCTGATCGACGCGTTCGTCGTCCGCATGACGCTGGTGCCGGCGGTCATGTCGCTGCTGGGCCGCGGCGCGTGGTGGCTGCCGAAGTGGCTGGACCGTGCGCTGCCCGACCTCGACATCGAGGGCGAGAAGCTCCGTCACGCGCTGTCCGAGGAGTCCGGCGAGGACCGTGAGACGGTGCGGGTGGGCTGACGTCCCCGCTCCCAGGGCCCCGGCGCGCTTCGGCCGCCGGGGCCCTGCGCGTTCCGCGTCCCCGGGGGAGGAGGCGCCCGCGGGCGGCGGGCAGCGCCGGGCGCTCCCGCGCGGGCGCCTGCCATACTGTCGCGATGCCGCCGCCGGACATGTTCCTCGAACCCGTCTCGGCCGATCCGCCCCCCGCGGCGGGACGCGCCTTCCTCACCCAGTCCTGGCTCGACCTCGCCTTCCTCCACTGGGCCGCCGACCCCGGGGCGGTGGCCGGGCTGCTGCCCGCGGGCACCCGGCCGGACACGCTGGACGGCGTCACGTACGTCGGGCTGGTCGCCTTCCGGATGCACCGCGTGGGGTGGTTCGGCCTCCCCGGCGTCCCCTACCTCGGCTCCTTCCCCGAGACCAACGTGCGCCTGTACTCCGTGGACGCCCACGGGCGGCGCGGCGTGGTCTTCCGGTCCCTCGACGCCTCGCGGCTGATCCCCGTGGCCGTCGGCCGGGCCGCGTTCCGCCTGCCCTACGTCTGGTCGAGGATGGAGGTGCGCCGGAAGGACGGCACCGTCACCTACACCAGCCGCCGACGGTGGCCGGGCCCCGCGGGCGCGCACAGCAGGATCGCGATACGGATCGGGGAACCGGTCGAGGACCCGTCCGGACTCGAACACTTCCTGACGGCGCGGTGGGGGATGCACAACGTGTTCCTCGGGCGCTCGCGGTACCTCCCGAACGCCCACCCCCGCTGGCCCCTGCACCGCGCCGAACTCCTGCACTGCGACGAGAATCTGGTGACCGCCGCGGGCCTGCCCGCCCCGGCCGGGGACCCGGTGAGCGTGCTGTACTCGCCGGGCGTCCCGGTGCGGTTCACCCGACCGCCCCGCAGGCCCGGCGGCGTCCCCACGCCGTGAGCACCGGCGGGAGACCCGTCCCGCCGCCCGGGCGGGCGGCCGCGCGCCCCCGCGGAACGCGGGAGGCGCGGTCGCGGGAGGCGCCGTGCCGACGGGCGGACGCCCGCGACCGTGCGTCGCTCCCGCGCGTCCACCGGCATACTCTTGCCGCATGGTCGTAGTGGTCAGGACGACGAAGCGCCTCCCCCGCGCGGAGCGGGAGCGGCAGATGATGGACGCCGCCGTACAGGTCTTCGGGCGGCGTGGATACCGCGGCGCCTCCATGGACGAGGTCGCCGAACTCGCCGGTGTCTCCAAGCCGTTGGTCTACCTGTATCTCAAGTCCAAGGAAGACCTCTTCACCGCCTGCATCCGCCGGGAGGCGCAGGCCCTGACCCGGGCGGTCCGGGCGGGCGTCCGCCGCGACCTGCCGCCCGACCGCCAACTCTGGGAGGGCCTGCGCGCCTTCTTCCGCCACACCGCCGACCATCCCGACGGTTGGACCGTCCTGCACGTCCAGGCCCGCACCCACGGGGAGCCGTTCGCGGCCGAGGTCGCCGCCCTGCGGGCTGAACTCGTTTCCTTCGTCACCCAGTTGACGGTGGTCGCGGCCCGCGCCGCACACCGCGACCCGGACCTGCCCGAGCGCGAGGTGGCCGGGCTGGCGGAGGCCCTGGTCGGCGCGGCGGAGTCGCTCGCGGCGTGGGCCAACGCCACCGAGGGGGTCTCCGCCCGTGAGGCCGCGGCCACCCTGATGAACTTCGCCTGGGCCGGCCTCGACAACCTGATGGCGGGCCGCCCGTGGACCCCGCCCGCCGACCAGGACTGACGCCCGGCCGCCTACGGCTCCCGGACCTCCCCCTCCAGGTGGACCCGCTCCCCGCCGCGCAGGACGAACCGCCCGCCGCCCGCCGCGTACGCCACGCTCCCGGGCAGCAGGACCGGCGCCTTGAACCGCGCGGACACCCGCACCGCCGGCGGCGTCCCGTGCTCGGCCAGGCACCGCGCCGCCGTCCACATGCCGTGCGCGATCGCCCGGGGGAACCCGAGGAGCCGCGCCGTCGCCGCCGTGAGGTGGATCGGGTTCCGGTCGCCGGACGCGGCCCCGTACCGCCGTCCCAGGCCGGCCGGGAGCCGCCACTCCGCCACGGTCGGCAACCGCCCGAACTCCTGCGGGGACTCACCGTCCCGCCCGCCCCGGGGGCCGTGCTCCCCGCTCCGGGACCCGCCTTCCCCGTCCCCGGGGTCCCCGGAGGGCGGCACCCGGTGACGGGCGAGGTACGTGCTGCGCGACTCCCACACCAGCTCGCCGCCGGCCCGCGCCTCCGTGACGACCACCGCCTCCGTGCCCCGCCGGTGCGCCGCCAGCCCGGTGACCCGCACGGCGATCTCGTACCGCTCGTCCGCCGGCATCGCGGCCCGCCGCGTGATGCCGATCGACGTGTGCACCAGCCCCAGCAGCGGCAGCGGGAACGCCCGCTCGCTCATCAGCCGCATCGACGCCGCGAACCCCAGGACGTGCGGATAGGTGACCGGCAGCGTCCCGTCGCCGGCGAACCCGCAGATCCGCTCGTACGCGGTGAGCCGCCCCGCCTCCGCCCGCACCGCGGGCAGCACCAGCCGGGTGCGCGGGAACGGCGCGTCCGGACGCGGGCGTTTGACGGGGGAGAGCAGCGCACCACGGGCCAGCAGCGGCGCCAGCGCGGGCGGCCGTGACAGCACCACGACGCGTGTCCCCTCGGGGTGCGTCTCCTCGTGGGCGGACCCGGACGTCGCCTCGGTCACGTCCTCACGCCCCCAGCATGCTCTGGCCGCAGACGCGGACCACCTGGCCGTTGACGCCGCCGGAGGCGGGGCTCGCGAACCAGGCGTGGGTCTCCGCGACGTCCACCGGCAGACCGCCCTGGGCCAGCGAGTTCATCCGCCGCCCGGCCTCCCGGATCATCAGCGGGACCGCGGCCGTCATCCTGGTCTCGATGAAGCCCGGCGCCACCGCGTTGACGGTGACCCCGTGCTCGGCGAGCGCCCGCGGCGCCAGCGCGCGGACCAGGCCGACGACGCCCGCCTTGCTGGCCGCGTAGTTGGTCTGGCCGGAGTTGCCGGCGATGCCCGCGATGGAGGCGGTGGCGGTGATCCGGCCGCCGCGCGGGATCAGCCCCTGCGCCAGCAGGGCGTCGGTGGTGTGCAGCACGCTCGCCAGGTTGACGTCGAGCACCGAACTCCAGCGTTCCGCGGGCATGTTGACCAGGCGTCGGTCGCGGGTGATGCCCGCGTTGTGGACCAGCACGTCCAGCCGGCCGTCCGGCAGCGCCGAGGCGATCCGGTCGGCGGCGTCCGCCGCGGTGACGTCCAGCCCGAGGGCGGTGCCGCCCAGCCGCCCGGCGAGGGCGCGGGCCTCGTCCTCGGCCCGCGGCACGTCCAGCACGACCACGTGGGCGCCGTCCCGCGCCAGGGTCTCGGCGACGGCCGCGCCGATGCCGCGCGCGGCGCCTGTGACCAGCGCGGTGCGTCCGGCCAGCGGACGGTCCCAGTCCTCGGGGGCGGTCACCTCGGCCGCGTCGACCTCGATCACCTGGCCGTCCACGAAGGCCGACCTCGGCGACAGCAGGAACCGCAGCGTGGACTCGGCGGCGGCGGCGTCGGTGAGGCGGACCAGGTTGACGGTCCTGCCGCGGCCGATCTCCTTGCCGAGCGAGCGGACGAAGCCCTCCAGCCCCTGCTGCACCGCCGACTGGTGGTGGTCGGACGGGTCCAGCGGCGCGCCCAGGACGACCACCCGGCCGGAGTCGGCGATCGAGCGGACCACCGGGTGCAGCGCCCCGTGCACCCCGGCCAGCGCCTCCACGGTCCGCACGCCGGTGGCGTCGACCAGCACCGCGGCGGGCCGCTCGGCGTCCCCGGTGCGCACGTCCAGCCCGGTGCGGGCGAGGACCGGCGCCAGGCCGGGGGCCGGCTTCCCGGCCGTCAGGTGCAGCACCGGGCCGTCCAGCAGGGGCTGTTCGGCCGACCAGCGGCGCAACGGGGCGGGCTGCGGCAGGCCCAGCCGCCTGGTGAGGAAGCGGCCTGGCGCGGTCCGGGTGAAGCTCTGATAGCGGTCGGCCATGTGAGGGCTCCCAGGCATGTGCTGTGCGGACGGAGGTGGCTTACCCTGAAGTAAGGTTACCGATGGTAAGCCTCAATCCGTAAGCCCGTTCACAGGCCGCCGACGCCAGGGCGGCACGAGGCCCGACGCAAGGAGCAGGCCGAGATGAGCGTTCTCCCGCAGCCCCCGGCGACCCGCCGCGTCGCCGTCATCGGCGGCGCGCGCATTCCGTTCGCCCGTTCCGACGGCCCCTACGCCACCGCGTCCAACCAGGAGATGCTGACCGCCGCCCTGGACGGGCTGGTCGAGAGGTACGGCCTCGGGGAGCGGGGCGCGGTCGGGGAGTTCGTGGCCGGCGCGGTGCTCAAGCACAGCCGCGACTTCAACCTGGCCCGGGAGACGGTGCTGGGTTCCCGGCTGGACCCCAGGACGCCCGCCTACGACATCCAGCAGGCCTGCGGCACCGGACTCCAGGCGGTGATCGCGGTCGCCAACAAGATCATGCTGGGCCAGCTGGAGTCGGGGATCGCGGGCGGCGCCGACACCGCCAGCGACGCCCCGCTGGGCCTCAACGACCGGCTGCGCAGGATCCTCCTGGAGGCCCGGCGCGCCAGGTCGGCGGGCGCCCGGCTGAAGGCGCTCTCCCGGGTGCGCCCGTCCCACCTGGTCCCCGACGTCCCGCGCAACGCCGAGCCGCGCACGCACCTGTCCATGGGCGAGCACGCGGCGGTCACCGCCCGGGCCTGGGGCATCACCCGCGAGGCGCAGGACGAGCTGGCCGCGGCCAGCCACCGCAAGCTGGCCGCGGCCTACGAGCGGGGCTTCTTCCAGGACATGGTGGTGCCCTTCCGGGGCCTGGCCAGGGACCAGAACCTGCGGCCCGGCTCCACGGTGGAGAAGCTGGCGGCCCTCGAGCCGGTCTTCGGCCTCGACGGCCCCGGGCCGACGATGACGGCCGGCAACTCCACCCCGCTCACCGACGGCGCGGCCACCGTCCTGCTGGCGAGCGAGGAGTGGGCCGAGGCCCGCGGCCTGCGGCCCCTGGCCTATCTGACCGCCTACGGGACGGCGGCGGTGGACTTCGTGCACGGCGACGTCGCCGACGGCGAGGACGGGCTGCTGATGGCCCCCGCGTACGCGGTGCCGCGGATGCTGGAGCGCGCCGGACTGGGCATCGAGGACTTCGACCTGATCGAGATCCACGAGGCCTTCGCCTCCCAGGTCCTGGCCACGCTGGCGGCCTGGGAGAAGCGGGGCCTGGCCCCGGTGGACCGGGACCGGCTGAACGTGGCCGGTTCCTCGCTGGCCACCGGCCATCCGTTCGCCGCCACCGGCGCCCGGGTGGTCGCCACGCTGGCCGCGCTGCTGGCCGAGCGGGACGCGCCGGGACGGGGCCTGATATCCGTCTGCGCGGCCGGGGGCCAGGGCGTCACGGCGATTCTCGAGCGGGCCTGAGGCGGCCCGCTTCCGGCGAAAGGCAGGAGCCCCCGGTGCCGGTGAGAACCGGCAGGGGGCTCCTTGGGTACTGCACTCGTTCCGGAATCAACTCAACCGGAGCAGAGCATCGGGCTCTCTTCGAGCCGGAGGCTTACTGCGGGGTGACGTTCTCCGCCTGCGGGCCCTTCGGACCCTGGGTCACGTCGAAGGTCACCGCCTGGTTCTCCTCGAGGGAGCGGAAACCGCTGGCGTTGATCGCGGAGTAGTGAACGAAGACGTCGGGGCCTCCGCCTTCCTGGGCGATGAAGCCAAAGCCCTTTTCGGCGTTGAACCACTTCACGGTTCCGGTAGCCATAAGCCCTCCTTGGGCCCAAAGGGTTGCCCTGCTCCAGAACCTGCAAGTGTCCGAAACAACTGCACAAGTCTGAAAACGACGAGAGCCCGCGGTCACATGCTCCGCAGGCTCTGTACTGCAAGGGAAACCAAACTGCAACTTGCTGCGAGCCTAGCACGCAGGGACCTGAATGCAAGAGAGGGCAAGATCACGTCACTCGTGTGCATAAAAATCGCAGATCGGGGTTGACGGTCGGGTTGGGCCGTGCGGGCGACCCCGGAATCCGGCGGGCCGCGGGCGCGGCCCGCGGCACACGGGCGCGCGCGGGCGCACCCTGGGCGTCGGATTGCGCCGGACGGGGTCTAGTCTCGCGATGTGGACAATTCTCGCATCCGGCCGCGCGTCGGCCACATCCAGTTCCTGAACTGCCTGCCCCTCTACTGGGGGCTCGCGAGAACAGGCACGCTCCTCAACCTGGAGCTGACCAAGGACACGCCGGAGAAGCTCAGCGAGAGGCTGGTCGCGGGAGACCTCGACATCGGTCCGGTCACCCTGGTCGAGTTCCTGAAGAACGCCGACGACCTGGTCGCCTTCCCCGACATCGCGGTCGGCTGCGACGGGCCGGTGATGTCCTGCGTGATCGTCTCGCAGCTGCCGCTGGACCAGCTCGACGGCGCCCGGGTCGCCCTCGGCTCCACCTCCCGGACCTCCGTGCGGCTGGCCCAGCTGCTGCTGCAGGAGCGTTTCGGCGTCCAGCCCGAGTACTTCACCTGCCCGCCGGACCTGGGCGCGATGATGCTGGAGGCGGACGCCGCCGTCCTGATCGGCGACGCCGCGCTGCGGGCCAGCCTGCACGACGCGCCCCGGCTCGGCCTCGCCGTCCACGACCTCGGGGCGCTGTGGAAGGAGTGGACCGGGCTGCCGTTCGTCTTCGCCGTCTGGGCCGCCCGCCGCGACTACCTGGAACGCGAGCCGGAGCTCACCCGCCGCGTCCACGAGGCGTTCCTCGCCTCCCGCGACCTCTCCCTGGAGGAGGTCACCAAGGTCGCGGAACAGGCCGCCCGCTGGGAGGCCTTCGATGCCGAGCTCCTGGAGCGGTACTTCACCACCCTGGACTTCCGCTTCGGCCCGCGGCAGCTCGGCGCGGTCGCCGAGTTCGCCCGCCGCGTCGGCCCCACCACGGGCTTCCCTGCGGACGTGAAGGTCAGCCTGCTGGAGGCGTAGCCCGGATTCCGGGGGATGTCGGTGCGGCCTGCCAGGATGCGCGGCGTGCGGGCGGACCGCACCACCGGATCCGGGAGGCGGGCGCCCATGGGCACCTGGGACACAGGTCCTTTCGACAACGACACCGCGGCGGACTTCTCCGGCGACCTCGACGACGCGCCGGAGGGCGCGCGTGCGGCCGTGGTGCGCGCCGTGCTGCTCCGGGCGGCCGGCACGGGGGCCGCCGGCCACCTCGACGCCGACGTCGCCTGCGAGGCCGTCGCGGCCGCCGCGCTGGTCGCCGCCCAGTGCCCGCGCGGCGAACCCGTGGACACGCCCTACGCCCCGGACGAGCCGCTGCCCGACCTGACCGGGCTGCGCGCGGTCGCGGCCGAGGCGCTGGGGCGGGTGGTCACCGAGCCGTCCGAGCTGCTGGAGCTCTGGGAGGGCGACCGGGCGTGGCTGTCCGTCGTGCGCGGGCTGCGGGACGTCCTGCTGCCCGGACCGGCGGACGGGCGACCGGCCCTCGGGTAGCGGCGGCCCTCAAGTAGCGGCGGTCCACGGGTGACGGCGGTCCACGGCGCCCGGCCCGTCCCCGGGCATAGGCTGGCCGGGTGACGACCGAGGTGTGGCTGCTGGGGACGGTGGCGGTCGTGTGGGGGGCGGCAGTGGGACTGCTCCTGGCGCGGCCCGCGTACCGGCTGGCGGTCGGGCCGCAGCAGCCGTGGCGGGCCGACTGCCCCGGCGGCCACCCGCTGCCCGGCTGGCTCGGCCCCGCCCGCTGCCGGGGCTGCCACGGACCGTACGGCCGTGGACGCGTCGCCCTGCCCGCCGTCACCGCCCTCCTCTGCGGGGCCCTCGCCGCGGCCACCGGGCCGCGTCCCGAGCTGCTGGTCTGGCTGCTCCTGACTCCCGCCGGGGTCCTCCTCGCCGCCGTCGACCTCCGGGTGCGCCGCCTGCCGGACGTGCTGACGCTGCCGCTGGCCGTGACCGCCCTCGCCCTGCTGGGTGTGGCCGCGCTGCTGCCCGAGCACGCGGGCCGGTGGACCGGCGCGTCGCTCGGCGCCCTCGCGCTGTCCGGGGGCCACCTGGTGCTGCACCTGATCAGCCCGGCCGGCATGGGATTCGGCGACGTCAAGCTCGCCCTCACCACCGGCGCGGTGCTCGGCTGGTACGGCTGGGGCGTGCTGCTGCTCGGCGCCTTCGCCGGGTTCCTGCTCGGCGGGCTCTACGGCCTGGCCCTGATCGTCCTGCGCCGGGCGGACCGCCGCACGGAGATGCCGTTCGGCCCGTTCCTCCTCGCGGGCGCCTTCCTGGGCCTGCTGGCCGGCGCCTACGCCGCCTGACCTCACCTCCCGCGACGGCCCGCTTCCCCCCGTCCCAGCCAGGCCAGGCACCCCGCACGCGCCGCGACACCGGCGGCCAGGGCCACCAGGATCGCCCCCCAGTCGATGACGTGGGGCAGCCCGGGGAAGAACAGGAAGAAGCCGAGCCCCGCCACTACTCCCGCGACGAACGCGGCGACGGAGACACGGCGGCGCCGGTCCTCCGCCTCGGGCCCCCGGGTACCGTTCCGGTCCTCGGGCTGCTGTTCGTGCATGAGGTCCTTCACCGGGTGATGTGGTGGCACTGGCTCGCCAGTCGAGTCCCGTTGACGTGGAGGCGGGCGCACGCCTTTCCGTAACGCGGGAGCGTCTGCGGGCTGTTGCCCCGCATCGGATCGATCCGGCATTCCGTGTGCACCCGGCCTCGTGAGGTCCGGTACACCCGGTTGTCGGTGTCGGCGTACGCGAAGTCGATGCGCCAGTTGCAGAAGCCGCTGTTCAACGCGCCGGCGAAGGCGCAGTCGACCCCGGCGTTCTGGTACGTGATGCGTCTGCCGCCGCCCCGGACGATGTGGGTGAACATGCAGCCGGTCGGAATGTTCATCGCGATGCCTCCGACCGTGTAGGCGAACGTCCGCACAGGCGTGGAGCCGATCGCGTTCACAGAAGTGTGCGCAGGGGGTGCCATCGCCAGGGTGGCGGCCGACAGCAGGGTGATGGCGAAGTGAGTGATGTGGCGCATGACTCGTGTCCTTCCGTGTTCCGCACCGGTGAGCGGGACAACGGGCCGCGGGCGGGGGAGTTGCTGTCGCCGCGGGACGTCACCGGCATGAGGTACGGCTGGATACGGTCGCTGACCAGCGGAAACGTTCACTTCCCGAGCGGGTGGCCCCGGGCAGCCCCGAGGCTCCGGCGGTTCGTCGGAACGGCTGGCGTAGGCTGATGCGGTCCGTCCAAACCCTTGACGAAAGGGACGCATCGGTGACCGAGAAGGCCGAACTTCAGTCTGTGCTCGACCGTGCCGCCGATGGTGGGCGGATCACCCCCGAGGAGGCGGTCGCCCTCCTCCGCGACGCCCCGCTGCACGCCCTCGGCCAGGCCGCCGACGCCGTCCGCCGCCGCAGGTTCGCCGGCACGGAGCACATCGCGACGTACATCATCGAACGCAACATCAACTACACCAACGTGTGCGTCACGGCGTGCAAGTTCTGCGCCTTCTACGCGGCCCCCAAGGACACCAAGAAGGGGTGGACCCGGGACCTCGACGACATCCTGCGCCGCTGCGCCGAGACGGTCGAGCTGGGCGGCACCCAGATCATGTTCCAGGGCGGGCACCACCCGGACTACGGCGTCGAGTACTACGAGTCGCACTTCAAGGCCATCAAGGACGCCTTCCCGCAGCTGGTCATCCACAGCCTGGGCGCCTCCGAGGTCGAGCACATGGCCCGGATCTCCGGCGTCTCCGTCGAGGAGGCCATCACCCGGATCCACCGGGCGGGCCTGGACTCCTTCGCCGGGGCCGGCGCCGAGCTGCTGCCCGCGCGGCCGCGCAAGGCGATCGCCCCGCTGAAGGAGAGTGGCGAGCGCTGGCTGGAGATCATGGAGACCGCGCACCGGCTGGGCGTCGAGTCGACGACGACCATGCTGATGGGCACCGGCGAGACCAACGCCGAGCGGATCGAGCACCTGCGGATGATCCGCGACGTGCAGGACCGCACCGGCGGCTTCCGCGCCTTCATCCCCTACACGTACCAGCCGGAGAACAACCACCTGAAGGGCCGCACCCAGGCCACGCTCTTCGAGTACCTGCGGATGATCGCCGTCGCCCGGCTCTTCCTGGACAACGTCACCCACATCCAGGGTTCCTGGCTGACCACCGGCAAGGAGGCCGGCCAGCTCTCGCTGCACTACGGCGCGGACGACCTGGGCTCGATCATGCTGGAGGAGAACGTGGTCTCCTCGGCCGGCGCCCGCCACCGCTCCAACCGGCAGGAGATCATCGACCTGATCCGCGCCGCGGACCGCGTCCCCGCGCAGCGCGCGACCACCTACGAGCACCTCGTGGTGCACGACGACCCGGCGAACGACCCGGGCGACGGCGACCGCGTCACCTCGCACATCTCCTCCACGGCGATCGAGCGCGGTATCGCCCACCCGGAGCTGCAGATCGTCGACGCGGGCTGAGGTCCGGAGCGTTGCTCACGATCCACCGCCCCGCGCTCGGGGTCGGCCTCGTCGCGGACGGGGACGTCCGCCCCGGCCACGCGGTGGCCGTCCTCGGGGACCGGATCGCCGCGGTCGGCCCGGCGGAGGACCTGCTCGCCGAGTACGGCGCGCGGGTCCGGGACTGGGACGGCGTCCTGACCCCCGGCCGGTACGAGCCGGACGCCGTCGCCCTCCTGGAGTCCGCCTACTGGCCCGACCCCCGCGAGGCCGACGAGCTCGGCACCGGCCCGCTGACCGGCGACGCGCTGGCCGCGCTGCCCATGACGGACACCCGGTGGGGCCACAGCGCCCGCCGCGGCGTCCAGCGCCTGCTGGGCCGCGGCACCACGGTCCTGGCCGGTCCGTTCACGCGCCCCGCGGTCGCCGCGGCCGTCACCCGCTCCGGCCTCCACGTGGCGCTCTCCCCGCCCCCGCCCCAGGCCCTGCGCCCCTCCGGGACGGCCGACTTCACCGTCCGCGCCCCCGACGGCGGCTGTCTGGCCACGGCCCTGGCCGGCCGCCTGGTCTTCCGGCGCCGCTGAGCCCTCGCGCCCCCGCGCCGCCCGGCCGGGGCCGAGCGCCGGGGCATCGGCGCCGGGCCGGGGGGCGGCTGCAACAATGGGCCGCGTGACCCGCGCATCCTTGGACAAGCAGCCGCACGAAGTCGCCTCGATGTTCGACGGGGTGGCGAAACGCTACGACCTGACCAACGACGTGCTGTCCCTGGGGCAGGCCCGGCTCTGGCGCAAGGCGGTCGCCAGGGCGGTCGACGCCCGTCCGGGGCAGAAGGTGCTGGACCTGGCGGCCGGCACGGCCACCTCCTCGCAGCCCTTCGCGGAGGCCGGCGCCTACGTGGTGCCGTGCGACTTCTCCCTGGGCATGCTGCGGGTCGGCAAGGACCGCCACCCGTGGATGCCGTTCACGGCGGGCGACGCCACCCGGCTGCCGTTCAAGGACGACACCTTCGACGCCGTCACGATCTCCTTCGGGCTGCGCAACGTGCAGGACACCGACGCCGCGCTCGCCGAGATGCACCGGGTGACCAGGCCGGGCGGGCGCGTGGTGATCAGCGAGTTCAGCAGGCCGGTGTGGGCGCCGTTCCGCACGGTCTACATGGAGTACCTGATGAAGGCGCTGCCGCCGGTGGCGCGGGCGGTCTCCTCCAACCCGGACGCCTACGTCTACCTGGCCGAGTCGATCCAGGAGTGGCCCGACCAGCCGTCCCTCGCCGCCCTGCTGGGCAAGGCCGGCTGGAACGAGGTGGCCTGGCGCAACCTCACGGGCGGCGTCGTGGCGCTGCACCGCGGGTTCAAGCGGGTCTGACCGGCCGCCTCCGGCCGGCCGCCGCGCCGGGGCCCGGGCGATCCGCCGGGCCCCACCGGTCCGCCTCCCCGCCGCGAGGCGTCAGACGAGGGAGAGCCGGTACATGTGCCCCTCCCGGCCCAGGTCCGGGATGACGAACCGCTCGGCGAACTCCATGCCCAGCCGCCGGGCGACCGCCACGGACCGCTCGTTCCCGGCGTCGACCACCGCCACCACCGACTCGACGCCGGCCTCCCGGAGCCGCTCCAGCGTCTGCAGGGCCGCGGCGGTCACGTAGCCCCGCCCCCAGTACGCGCGGCCCAGCCGCCAGCCGATCTCGATCTCGCCGACCGCCGGACCCCAGTCCTGGGGCCACGGCTGGGCGCCCACGAAACCCATCACCTCGTCGTCCTCGTCGAGCACCGACCAGAAGCAGAAGCCGTACTCGGCCGCGTTCCGGCGCTGGCGGGCCGTGCTCAGCTGGTAGGCGGAGAGTTCGAGGGAGGCGCCGCCGAAGAACTCCATCACCTCCGGGTCGTCGAAGAGGTCGTGCCAGGCCCAGGCGTCCTCCTCGGTCGGGACACGGAGTCTCACCACGGGAAGCGGTCGGTTCACGAGGACGTCCTTCGGCCGGAGATCGGTGGTCGCTGCATAGACTGCCCGTGTCCTGCCCGTCGGCACCCTCGTTCCCGGGGAGATTCCGCTGTGACCGAGCCGCTCTCCGACAGCCCTGACAGCCCCGGCAGTTCCGGCAGCCCCGGCAGTTCCGGCATCCCCGGCCCCGCCGGGGCACCGGACCCCGCCGGGAGCGCCGACGTGATCGTGGTCGGAGCCGGTCCGTCCGGCTCGGCCGCCGCCTGCCACCTGGCCCGTGCCGGGCTCGACGTCCTGCTGCTGGAGAAGACCGCCTTCCCCCGCGAGAAGGTCTGCGGCGACGGTCTCACCCCCCGCGCCGTCAAGGAACTGGTGGCGATGGGGGTCGACACCTCTCCGGAGGCCGGCTGGCTGCCCAACAAGGGGCTGCGCGTGGTCGCCGGCGGGATGCGGCTGGAGCTGGACTGGCCGCAGCTGGCCGCCTTCCCCGACCACGGACTGGTCCGGCGGCGCGACGACTTCGACGAACGGCTGGCGCGGCAGGCGGAGAGGTCCGGCGCCCGCCTCCTCCAGCGCTGCACCGTCACCGGACCGCTCCTGGACGACCGCACCGGACGCATCACCGGCGTGCGCGCCAGGACCGGGGAGGAGAAGCGCCCGGTGACCTTCCGCGCCCCACTGGTGGTGGCGGCCGACGGCAACTCCAGCCGCCTCTCCCTGGCGATGGGCCTGCGGCGGCGCGAGGACCGGCCGATGGGGGTCGCCGTGCGCACCTACTTCACCAGCCCGCGCCACGACGACGACTACCTGGAGTCGTGGCTGGAGGTGCGGGACCGGCCGGAGCCCGGCGGCCGCCTGCTCCCCGGCTACGCCTGGATCTTCGGCATGGGGGACGGCACCTGCAACGTGGGCCTGGGCGTCCTGGACGCCTCGCTGCCGTACCGGGACCCGGACTGGCGCGGGGTGCTGCGCGCCTGGTGCGCCTCGCTGCCCGAGGAGTGGGGGTTCTCCCCCGAGAACATGACCGGCCCGGTGCGCGGCGCGGCGCTGCCCATGGGGTTCAACCGGCAGCCGCACTACGCGGACGGCCTGCTGCTGGTCGGCGACGCGGCGGGCGCCGTCAACCCGTTCAACGGCGAGGGCATCGCCTATGCGATGGAATCGGGCCGCACCGCCGCCGAGGTGGTGGCGCAGGCCCTGGCCCGGCGCACCGCGGAGGGCCGTGAGGCGGCGCTGCGGCGCTATCCGCGCGTCCTCAAGGACACCCACGGCGGCTACTACACGCTGGGCCGCGCCTTCGTGAAGCTGATCGGCCGCCCCCGGGTGATGAAGCTCGCCGCCGAACGGGGGCTCACCCACCCGCAGTTGATGAAGATCGTCTTCAAGCTCGTGAACAACCTCACCGACCCGACCGGCGGCGACGCCGTGGACCGCGTCCTCAACGGCCTGACCAGACTGGCTCCGAGGGCGTGACGGGGTCGTGACGGACTCCCGCGCCGGGCGGCCGGGACGAGCGCGGTCCGGTCCGCCGCTCCCCGGCAGGCCGCACCGCTCCCGCACGGCGAAGGGCCGCAGCCCCCGAGGCTGCGGCCCTTCATCGTGCGGTGTGCGGGTGGGCGGACGTCAGAGGACGCGGACCGCGCCGGACGGCGGGTCGTAGTCCAGGGACGCCTGGACGACGCCGGTGCCGGAGTTCTGCGCGCCGACGAACTGGCCGCCGCCCACGTAGACGGCCACGTGGTACGCGCTGCCCGCGCCGCCCCAGTACAGGATGTCGCCCGGCAGCAGGTTGCTCAGCGAGACCGGGGTGCCGGCCACGGACTGGTCCTGGGAGACGCGCGGCAGGGAGACGCCGGCCTGCTTGTAGGCGGCCTGCACCAAACCGGAGCAGTCCCAGGCGTTGGGTCCGGTGGCGCCGAGGACGTAGGCGTCGCCGACCTGGGCCTTGGCGAAGGCGACCACCGCGGCGGCGGACCCGCTGACGGCCGTCGTCGAGGCGGGGGTGGCGGCGGAGCCGCTCGCGGAGGCGGTGGAGAGGGTCTCCCGGGCGGAGTCGCGGGAGGCACGCTCGGCGGCCTCGCGCGCGGCCTTCTCCTCGGCCTTCCGCTTGGCCTCGGCCTCGGCCTTGGCCTTCTTCAGGTTGCGCTCGGCCAGATCGGCGGCGCGCTCGGTGGCGGCGTCGCGCTCCGCCCGGAGCTCGTAGGTGGCGGCGGCCGACGCGGTGGCCTCCGCGGAGATGGCGGCCTCGGTCGCCAGGTCTGCCGTGAGCGTGGGGAGTTCCAGCGTCTGCGTCACGGGCTCGGCCGCAGTCGCCGTACCCGAGGCGCCGGCCACGGCCAGGGTGCTGAGAACGCCACCGGTGACCCCGGCGCGCATCACGATCTTCGATGCGCTGCGGCGGGGCTTCCGGTGGCTGCGTATGTGAGCGGTCTGGGACATGGCAACCAGACCTACCAGGGGATCGTCCCTCCCTTCAACAATCGTGCCGTCCGCCACATTTGGTGTCCGTCGCCCCTGAAGTCTCCCAAGGCAAAGGGATATTGCTCCCAAAAAGGTTAAAGCGGTCAGCCACCCGCGAGGCCGTGAGCATGGACTTCCGTCGTTACGCCCCATTTGCCCCCGCTTACCATCCGTGCACCGGTTCGCCAACTCGAAGGGGTTCCGGCGGCGGTCCGATGTGGCGCAGGTCACGGAGAGGTCACTGTTGTGATCTTCCTGTGTCGCTCGTGAACGCGCGCACACGCCGAGGGCCGGCTTCCGGTCGCCGGAACGGGACCCGGTTCGCCACCGGCGATCGAAGCGGGCGCTTATATCAATGATCGACTGCTGCGGCGAATTTGCTTGCACGGGAAGACTCTTGATATAGAGACGCGCCTCCTGGCCTGGGCCTACCTGTCAACTTGTCGCTTTGTGTGACCGGTTGCGCACGTGCAGCATCAAGATCCAAGCCGTTCGGACCCGTTGATCGCCGCTCGGGTGGCAGAGATCACAAAGACCGTCTCGTACCGCGTGTCGCAGATCACAGACGACCAGGCATAAGATGCGGAGCTACCGGGCTTGTGACCTGCTTCACATGTTCTCGATCTTCACGAGCGCCGAGTGGGCACAGGGAGAACACCGAGAGGCAGGAGGCGGATCCGGTGTGCAATCGCCAGCAGTCAGTGCCGACTGAGAGGAGCGAGGAGCGGTGAACGCGTATGCGCCCATCCTCGTACTGGGAGCCCTCGGGGCAGGCTTTGCGATCTTCTCCGTGGTCATGGCCACGCTTGTCGGTCCAAAGCGGTACAACCGGGCGAAGCTCGAGGCGTACGAGTGCGGTATCGAGCCGACCCCTCAACCGGCCGGCGGTGGGCGATTCCCCATCAAGTACTACCTGACGGCGATGCTCTTCATCATCTTCGACATCGAGATCGTCTTCCTCTACCCGTGGGCGGTCACCTTCGACGCCCTGGGGATCTTCGGGCTCGTCGAGATGCTGCTCTTCGTGCTCACCGTCTTCGTCGCGTACGCCTACGTGTGGCGACGCGGCGGCCTGGACTGGGACTGAGAGGCCTGAGGGGCCTGAGGGGCTGAGAGAGACATGGGACTCGAGGAAAAGCTGCCGAGCGGATTCCTGCTGACCACCGTCGAGCAGGCCGCGGGCTGGGTGCGCAAGTCATCCATGTTCCCCGCCACGTTCGGCCTGGCGTGCTGCGCCATCGAGATGATGACGACGGGCGCCGGCCGGTACGACCTGGCGAGGTTCGGCATGGAGGTCTTCCGCGGATCACCGCGCCAGGCCGACCTGATGATCGTGGCCGGCCGGGTCAGCCAGAAGATGGCGCCCGTGCTGCGCCAGGTCTACGACCAGATGCCCAATCCCAAGTGGGTGATCTCCATGGGCGTCTGCGCCTCGTCGGGCGGGATGTTCAACAACTACGCGATCGTGCAGGGCGTCGACCACATCGTGCCGGTCGACATCTACCTCCCCGGCTGCCCGCCGCGGCCGGAGATGCTGATGGACGCGATTCTCAAGCTCCACGAGAAGGTCCGCACCTCCAAGATCGGCGTCAACGCCGAGGCGGCGGCCCGGGAGGCGGAGGAGGCGGCGCTGAAGGCCCTGCCGACCATCGAGATGAAGGGCCTCCTGCGATGAGCGACGTCAACGAGCCCAATCCGGAGAAGGAGCTCTCCGCCTCCAACCTCCCCGGACAGCGGGGGGACCACGGCGAGGAGATCCGCGTCCAGCGCGGCATGTTCGGCGCGAACAACGGCGGCGACACCTCCGGCTACGGCGGTCTGGTCCGCCCGGTCCGGCTTCCCGGCCCGTCCTCCCGGCCGTACGGCGGGTGGTTCGACGAGGTCGCGGACGAACTGGAGGGCGCCCTGGAGGAGCAGGGGCTGCTCCCCGGGAACGTCATCGAGCGGACCGTCGTCGACCGGGGCGAACTGACCTTCCACATCGAGCGCGAGCACCTGCTCCGCGTCGCCCGCACCCTGCGCGACGACCCGGCCCTGCGCTTCGAGCTGTGCACCGGCGTCAGCGGCGTCCACTACCCGGGCGACAAGGGCCGTGAGCTGCACGCCGTCTACCACCTGCGGTCGATCACCCACAACCGGCTGATCCGGCTGGAGGTCGGCGCGCCCGACGGCGACCCGCGGGTCCCCTCGCTGGTGTCGGTGTACCCGACCAACGACTGGCACGAGCGCGAGACGTACGACTTCTTCGGCATCGTCTTCGACGGCCACCCGGCACTCACGCGGATCATGATGCCGGACGACTGGCAGGGCCATCCGCAGCGCAAGGACTATCCCCTCGGCGGCATCCCCGTCGAGTACAAGGGCGCCCAGATCCCGGCTCCGGACCAGCGGAGGTCGTACTCATGAGCACGCAGTCGGCAACAGCCCGCGACACCACCGAGGGCAAGGTCTACACGGTCACCGGGGGCGACTGGGGCGAGGTCGTCGAGGCGGCCGCCAAGGCCGACGACGAGCGCATCGTCGTCAACATGGGTCCCCAGCACCCGTCCACCCACGGAGTGCTCCGCCTGATCCTGGAGATCGAGGGCGAGACCGTCACCGAGGCCCGCTGCGGCATCGGCTACCTGCACACCGGCATCGAGAAGAACCTCGAGTACCGCACGTGGACGCAGGGCACCACCTTCGTGACCCGCATGGACTACCTGACCTCCTTCTTCAACGAGACGGCGTACTGCCTCGCGGTGGAGAAGCTCCTCGGGATCGAGGACCAGGTACCCGACCGGGCGACGATCATCCGCGTCCTGCTGATGGAGCTCAACCGGCTCTCCTCCCACCTGGTGTGCATCGCCACCGGCGGCATGGAGCTGGGCTCCACCACGATCATGATCTACGGCTTCCGCGACCGCGAGATCATCCTGGACCTCTACGAGCTGATCACCGGCCTGCGCATGAACCACGCGTTCATCCGCCCCGGCGGGCTCGCCCAGGACCTCCCGCCCGGCGCCGTCGACCAGATCCGCGAGGCGGTCAAGAAGCTGCGGAAGAACCTCCCGGAGTACGACAAGCTCGCCACCGGGAACCCCATCTTCAAGGCCCGCATGGAGAACATCGGCCACCTGGACCTGGCCGGGTGCATGGCGCTCGGCGCCACCGGCCCGATCCTGCGGTCCACCGGCCTCCCGCACGACCTGCGCAAGACGCAGCCGTACTGCGGTTACGAGACCTACGACTTCGACGTCCCGACCGCCGACACCTGCGACTCCTACGGCCGGTTCCTGATCCGGCTGGAGGAGATGCGCCAGTCGCTGCACATCGTCGAGCAGTGCCTGGACCGGCTGAGGCCGGGCCCGGTGATGGTCGCGGACAAGAAGATCGCCTGGCCGGCCCAGCTCGCGCTCGGTCCGGACGGGCTCGGGAACTCCCTCGACCACATCCGGAAGATCATGGGCACCTCCATGGAGGCCCTGATCCACCACTTCAAGCTGGTCACCGAGGGCTTCCGGGTCCCGCCCGGCCAGGCGTACACGGCGGTCGAGTCGCCCAAGGGCGAACTGGGCGTGCACGTCGTCTCCGACGGCGGCACCCGCCCCTACCGGGTCCACTTCCGCGACCCGTCCTTCACCAACCTGCAGGCCATGGCGGCGATGTGCGAGGGCGGCCAGGTCGCCGACGTCATCGTCGCCGTCGCGTCCATCGACCCCGTGATGGGAGGCGTCGACCGGTGACCAGCACACCTGCCCAGGGCACACCCTCCCAGGGCACCCACGGCATCGGGCTCGGCATGCCCGAACTGCCCGCCCCGGACTACCCGGAGGACGTGCGGATCCGGCTGGAGGCCGACGCGCGCGAGATCATCGCCCGCTACCCGGACTCCCGGTCCGCGCTGCTGCCGATGCTGCACCTGGTGCAGTCGGAGGAGGGGCACGTCACCCGCACCGGCATGAGGTTCTGCGCCGAGATGCTGGACCTCACCACCGCGGAGGTCACCGCCGTCGCCACCTTCTACACGATGTACCGGCGCCGGCCGAGCGGCGACTACCAGGTGGGCGTCTGCACCAACACGCTCTGCGCGGTGATGGGCGGCGACGCCATCTTCGAGGACCTCCAGCAGCACCTCGGCGTCGGCAACAACGGCACCACCCCGGACGGCAAGGTCACGCTGGAGCACATCGAGTGCAACGCGGCCTGCGACTTCGCCCCCGTGGTGATGGTCAACTGGGAGTTCTTCGACAACATGACGCCGGCCTCCGCGCGGCGACTGGTCGACGACCTGATCGAAGGACGCCCTGTCACGCCGACCCGCGGCGCCCCGCTGTGCACCTTCAAGGAGACGGCGCGCATCCTGGCCGGCTTCCCCGACGAGCGCCCCGGCGCCGTCGAGGCGGGCGGCAGCGCCGGGCCCGCCTCGCTGGCCGGGCTCCGCCTCGCCAAGGGACAGCCGCTCGGCCCCCGCGTCGTCCACCCGCGCGACGCCGCGGGCCAGGGCGGGGAGCCGTCGCACGGCGCTTCCTTCGGCGACGGTCCGCGCACCGGCCCCTCGCCCGCGTCCCACTCCAGCTCGCACGACGCGCCGAGCACCACCTCGGCGTCCGACCCGGCCCACCCGGCAGGTCCCGTGGCCGGCTCCGCCGGCTCTGCCGAAGAAGAGGAGGGGGAGTGATGAGCGTGGCGACCGGCGAACTCAACGAGACGAGCCCGGACAAGCTGCTCGCTCCCGTGCTGTCGGCGTTCTGGGACGAGGACCGTTCCTGGACCCTGGACGTCTACCGGCGGCACGAGGGCTACGAAGGCCTGCGCAAGGCCCTGACGATGACCCCCGACGAGGTCATCGCCTACGTCAAGGAATCCGGCCTGCGAGGCCGGGGCGGCGCGGGCTTCCCCACCGGGATGAAGTGGCAGTTCATCCCCCAGGGCGACGGCAAGCCGCACTACCTCGTCGTCAACGCCGACGAGTCGGAGCCCGGCACCTGCAAGGACATCCCCCTCCTCTACGCCAACCCGCACTCCCTCATCGAGGGAATGATCATCGCCTGCTACGCCATCCGCTCCTCGCACGCCTTCATCTACCTGCGCGGCGAGGTCGTCCCCGTGCTGCGGCGGCTGCACTCCGCCGTGCGCGAGGCCTACGCGGCCGGCTACCTCGGCAAGGACGCCCTCGGCAGCGGCCTGGACCTCGACATCACCGTGCACGCGGGCGCGGGCGCGTACATCTGCGGCGAGGAGACCGCGCTGCTCGACTCCCTGGAGGGACGCCGCGGCCAGCCGAGGCTGCGCCCGCCCTTCCCCGCGGTCGCCGGCCTCTACGCCTGCCCCACCGTGGTGAACAACGTGGAGTCCATCGCTTCGGTCCCCGCGATCATGCACCACGGCAAGGACTGGTTCCGCTCCATGGGCAGCGAGAAGTCCCCGGGCTTCACGCTGTACTCGCTCAGCGGCCACGTCACCAACCCCGGCCAGTACGAGGCCCCGCTCGGCATCACGCTGCGCCAGCTGCTCGACATGAGCGGCGGCATGCGGCCCGGCCACCGCCTGAAGTTCTGGACCCCCGGCGGCTCGTCCACCCCGATGTTCACCGACGAGCACCTCGACGTCCCGCTGGACTACGAGGGGGTCGGCGCGGCCGGCTCCATGCTCGGCACCAAGGCCCTGCAGTGCTTCGACGAGACCACCTGCGTGGTCCGCGCGGTCACCCGCTGGACCGAGTTCTACGCGCACGAGTCCTGCGGCAAGTGCACCCCCTGCCGCGAGGGCACCTACTGGCTGGTCCAGCTGCTGCGCGACATCGAGGCCGGCAAGGGCGTCCTGACCGACCTCGACAAGCTCAACGACATCGCCGACAACATCAACGGCAAGTCGTTCTGCGCCCTCGGCGACGGCGCCGCCTCGCCGATCTTCTCCTCCTTGAAGTACTTCCGCGACGAGTACGAGGAGCACATCAGGGGTCGCGGCTGCCCCTTCGACCCGGCGAAGTCCACCCTCTGGGCGGACAAGCACCTGGAGGTGAACGCATGACCGCGCCGACCAGTGCTCCCTCCGGCGGCGGACCGGGAGCCGGGGCCGTGCCCCCGGAGGACCTCGTCACGCTGACCATCGACGGCGCGGAGATCAGCGTGCCCAAGGGCACCCTGGTCATCCGGGCCGCCGAGCAGCTCGGCATCGAGATCCCCCGGTTCTGCGACCACCCCCTCCTGGACCCGGCCGGCGCCTGCCGCCAGTGCATCGTCGAGGTGGAGGGCCAGCGCAAGCCGATGGCCTCCTGCACCATCACCTGCACCGACGGCATGGTGGTGAAGACGCAGCTGACCTCCCAGGTCGCCGACAAGGCGCAGAAGGGGGTGATGGAGCTGCTGCTCATCAACCACCCCCTGGACTGCCCGGTCTGCGACAAGGGCGGCGAGTGCCCGCTGCAGAACCAGGCGATGTCGCACGGCAACGCCGAGTCCCGCTTCGAGGGCCACAAGCGCACCTACGAGAAGCCGGTCCCCATCTCCACCCAGGTGCTGCTGGACCGCGAGCGCTGCGTGCTCTGCGCCCGCTGCACCCGCTTCTCCAACCAGGTCGCGGGCGACCCGATGATCGAACTGGTGGAGCGCGGCGCGCTCCAGCAGGTCGGCACCGGCGTGGGCGACCCGTTCGAGTCGTACTTCTCCGGCAACACCATCCAGATCTGCCCGGTCGGCGCGCTCACCTCGGCCGCCTACCGGTTCCGGGCCCGTCCGTTCGACCTGATCTCCAGCCCTTCGGTCTGCGAGCACTGCGCCGGCGGCTGCGCCACCCGCACCGACCACCGGCGCGGCAAGGTGATGCGCCGGCTGGCCGCCGAGGACCCGCAGGTCAACGAGGAGTGGATCTGCGACAAGGGCCGCTTCGCCTTCCGCTACGCCCAGCAGCGCGACCGTCTGGCCGCGCCGCTGGTGCGCAACGCCGAGGGCGTGCTGGAGCCGGCCTCCTGGCCCGAGGCGCTGGAGGCGGCGGCCCGCGGGCTGAACGCCGCGCGCGGCCGGGCCGGCGTGCTCACCGGCGGGCGGCTCACCGTCGAGGACGCCTACGCGTACTCCAAGTTCGCCCGGATCGCGCTGGACACCAACGACGTCGACTTCCGGGCGCGGGTGCACAGCGACGAGGAGGCCGTCTTCCTCGCCTCCCGGGTCGCCGGACGCGGAATCGGCCTGGACGGTACGGGCCTGACGTACACGGCGCTGGAGCAGGCGCCCGCCGTGCTGCTGGCCGGGTTCGAGGCGGAGGAGGAGGCGCCCGGCGTCTTCCTGCGGCTCCGCAAGGCCTGGCGCAAGCACGGGCAGAAGGTCTTCGCGCTGGCCAGCCACGCCACCCGGGGCCTCACCAAGGCGGGCGGCACGCTGCTGCCGGCCGCCCCCGGCACCGAGACCGCCTGGCTGGAGGCGCTCGCCGACGGCACCGGCCTGGAGGGCGACGCCCCCCGGGTGGCCGAGGCGATGCGCGCCGAGGGCGCGGTGATCCTGGTCGGCGAACGCCTCGCCGCCGTCCCCGGCGCGCTCACCGCCGCGGTGCGGGTGGCCACCGCCACCGGCGCCCGCCTGGCGTGGATCCCGCGCCGGGCCGGTGAACGCGGCGCGATCGAGGCGGGCGCGCTGCCCGGGCTGCTGCCCGGCGGACGCCCCGCCCACGATCCGCAGGCCCGCCGCGAGGTGGCCGCCGCCTGGGGGACCTCCGCCCTGCCCGAGCGTCCGGGCCGCGACACCGCCCGCATCCTCGACGCGGCGGCCGAGGGCGAACTGGCGGCGCTGGTGGTCGCCGGCGTCGAGGTCGCCGACCTGCCGGACCCGGCCCTCGCCCGCCGGGCGCTCGCCGAGGTGGGCTTCCTGGTCTCGCTCGAACTACGGCCGAGCGAGGTCACCGACCACGCCGACGTGGTGCTGCCGGTGGCCGCGGTCGCCGAGAAGGCCGGCGCCTTCGTCAACTGGGAGGGCCGGGTCCGCCCGTTCGAGGCGTCCCTGAAGCCCGACCAGACGACCACCCGCCACCACCCGGCGGACAGCCGGGTGCTGCACATGCTGGCCGACGCCATGGACCGCCACCTGGGCCTGCCCGACCTGCGCACCACGCGTGCGGAGATCGACCGGCTCGGCGTCTGGGAGGGGCAGCGCCCCGAGGGCCCGGCCGCCGTGCCCGGGGAGCTGCCCCGCCCCGCCGCGGGCGAGGCGGTGCTCGCCGGGCACCGGCTCCTGCTCGACCAGGGCGTCCTCCAGCAGGGCGACGACGCCCTGGCCGGCACCCGGCACGCGGCCACCGTGCGGCTCTCCGCCGCCACCGCCGCCGAGGCCGGCGTCAAGGACGGCGACCTGGTCGCCGTCACGGGTCCCGCCGGGAGCGTCGCGCTGCCGCTGACGGTGACCGCGATGCCGGACCGGGTGGTCTGGATGCCGCTCAACTCCACCGGGGGCGGCGTCGCCTCCGACACCGGTGCGCTGCCCGGCGCCCTGGTCCGCGTCGGCCCGGCGGCCCCCGCCGCCGAGGCCCCCGGTACCGCAGAGGAGGCCGGAGCGTGAACGTGAACCCGACGGCGCTCGCCGCGGAGGACCTCTCGATGTTCGGCCAGGACCCCTGGTGGCTGGTCGTCGTCAAGGCCGTCTTCTGCTTCGCGTTCCTGATGGTGACCGTGCTGTTCGCCATCGTCTGGGAGCGCAAGGTCGTCGCCTGGATGCAGCTGCGCGTCGGCCCCAACCGCCACGGCCCCTGGGGACTGCTGCAGTCGCTGGCCGACGGCGTGAAGCTGATGCTCAAGGAGGACGTGATCGTCCGCCGGGCCGACAAGGCGGTGTACGTCCTGGCGCCGATCGTCGCCGCGATCCCCGCCTTCATGGCGATCGCGGTGATCCCGTTCGGCCCGCCGGGCAACGAGGTCTCCATCTTCGGCCAGCGCACCACCATGCAGCTGACCGACCTCCCGATCGCGATGCTCTACATCCTGGCGGTCGCCTCGGTCGGCATCTACGGCATCGTGCTGGCCGGCTGGAGCTCCGGCTCGACCTACCCGCTCCTCGGCGGCCTGCGCTCCTGCGCGCAGATGATCTCCTACGAGATCGCCATGGGCGCCGCCTTCGCCTCGGTGTTCCTCTACTCCGGGTCGATGTCGACGTCCGAGATCGTCGCGCAGCAGGAGAGCCGCTGGTTCGTCGTACTGCTGCCGGTGTCCTTCATCCTCTACATCGTGACCATGGTCGGCGAGACCAACCGGGCGCCGTTCGACATGCCGGAGTCCGAGGGCGACCTGGTCGGCGGCTTCAACACCGAGTACTCGTCCATCAAGTTCGCGATGTTCATGCTCGCCGAGTACGTGAACATGGTGACGGTCTCCGCGGTCGCCACCACGCTCTTCCTGGGCGGCTGGCGGGCCCCGTACCCGGTCAGCACCTTCTGGGAGGGCGCGAACCACGGCTGGTGGCCGATGCTCTGGTTCGTCCTCAAGGTGCAGCTGCTGCTCTTCCTCTTCATCTGGCTGCGCGGCTCGCTGCCCCGCGTCCGCTACGACCAGCTGATGAAGCTGGGCTGGAAGGTCCTCATCCCGGTCTCGGTGATCTGGCTGATGGTCGTGGCCACCATGCGGGCGCTGCGCAACGAGGGCTACGGGTTCGCCGACATCGCCCTCTACGTGGGCGGCGCGATCCTCGCCGTGCTGCTGGCCTCGCTGGTCGTCGACACGCTCCGCGACCGCCGCGGGCCGAAGGACGACTCCGCCCCCGCGGATCCGGCCGCCTTCGACCCGATGGCCGGCGGCTTCCCGGTGCCGCCGCTGCCGGGGCAGCAGTTGCCGCCGGTGCCGCGGCGCCGCCCGCGCACCGAGCGGGAGCTGGTCACCAGCGGCGGTGCGGACCCTCTCAGTGACGGACCTCGTGACGGATCTCTGGATGGAAAGGAGGCGTCCGATGGCTGAGGAACAGAACAACCCCGCTGACACCAAGCCGGGGTTCATGAATCCGGTGGCCGGCTTCGGCGTGACCTTCAAGGCCATGTTCAAGAAGCGGCTGACCGAGCAGTACCCGGAGCAGAAGAAGACCACGGCTCCGCGGTTCCACGGACGGCACCAGCTCAACCGCCATCCGGACGGCCTGGAGAAGTGCGTCGGCTGCGAGCTGTGCGCCTGGGCCTGTCCCGCCGACGCGATCTACGTGGAGGGCGCGGACAACACCGACGAGGAGCGCTACTCGCCCGGCGAGCGGTACGGCCGCGTGTACCAGATCAACTACGCGCGCTGCATCCTCTGCGGCCTGTGCATCGAGGCGTGCCCGACCCGGGCGCTGACCATGACCAACGACTTCGAACTCGCCGACCTGTCCCGGCAGAACCTGATCTACACCAAGGAACAGCTGCTGGCCGGGCTGGAGGAGGGCATGGTCGACACGCCCCACGCCATCTTCCCGGGCACCGACGAGCAGGACTACTACCGGGGCCTGGTCACCGAGGCCGCTCCCGGCACGGTCCGGCAGGTCGCGGTGTCCAAGGGCGAGAAGCCCGAGGAGGCCACGCAGGACGCGGACGGTCAGCCGACCGCCCAGCAGGAGGTGGGGGCATGACCGCCATGACCGGAACGAGCGTGCTCGCCGCGTACACCACCTCGACCGGCGAGGCCGTGCAGTTCTGGATCCTCGGCACGATCGCGGTGATCGGCGCCCTGTGCACGGTCTTCATGAGGAAGGCGGTGCACAGCGCCCTCTGCCTGGCCGGCACGATGATCGTCCTCGCCGTGTTCTACCTGGCCAACGGCGCCTACTTCCTGGGCATCGTGCAGATCGTCGTCTACACCGGCGCGATCATGATGCTGTTCCTGTTCGTGGTCATGCTGGTCGGCGTCACGGCGGCGGACTCGCTGAAGGAGACCATCCGGGGCCAGCGCTGGCTCGCCCTGCTCTGCGGCCTCGGCTTCGGGGCCCTGCTGGCCGGCGGGATCGGCAACGCCACGCTCACCGAGTTCGAGGGCCTGGCCGCCGCCAACTCCGCCGGGAACATCCAGGGCCTGGCGGCCCTGCTGTTCGGCAAGTACGTCTTCGCCTTCGAGATCACCGGCGCGCTGCTGATCACGGCGTCGGTCGGCGCGATGGTGCTCACCCACCGGGAGCGCACCGAGCGGGCCAAGACCCAGAAGGAACTGGCCGAGGAGCGCGTCCGCAAGGGCGAGTACGTCCCGCCGCTGCCCGCCCCCGGCGTCTACGCCCGGCACAACGCGGTGGACATCGCGGGCCTGCTGCCCGACGGCACCCCGTCCGAGCTCTCGGTCAGCGCCACGCTGCGCGAGCGCGGCCAGATCCGTGACGTGTCCACCGAGGCCATCGCGGACCTGCGGGCGCTGGAGCAGCGGTCCGCCGAGCGGCTGGAGCGCAACCCCCTGGAGCCGCGGCCCCGCCCCGGCGGGTCGACGGAGCTGAAGCGGGCGGAGGAGGCCCAGCAGTGAACCCGGTCAACTACCTCTATCTCGCCGCTCTGCTGTTCACCATCGGAGCCACCGGTGTGCTGATCAGGCGGAACGCCATCGTGGTGTTCATGTGCATCGAGCTGATGCTCAATGCCTGCAACCTCTCGCTGATCGCCTTCTCCCGCATGCACGGCAACCTCGACGGCCAGATCATCGCCTTCTTCACGATGGTCGTCGCCGCCGCGGAGGTCGTGGTCGGGCTCGCGATCATCGTGTCGCTGTTCCGCACCCGCCACTCGGCCTCGGTCGACGACGCCGCACTGATGAAGCTGTAAGGGGTCGCTGACGTGGAGAACCTGATCGCGCCGCTGATCGCGGCGCCTCTGCTCGGAGCGGCCGTCCTGCTGTGCGGCGGCCGGAGACTGGACAAGGCGGGCCACTGGATCGGCACCGCGCTGGCCGTCGCCTCCTTCGTCCTCGGCGCCGTCCTCTTCGCCGGCCTGCTGGGCCGGGGCGCCGAGGACCGCACCCTGGTCCAGCACCTGTTCAGCTGGATCCCGGTGGAGGGCTTCCAGGCGGACGTGGCGTTCCGGCTGGACCAGCTGTCCATGACCTTCGTCCTGCTGATCACCGGTGTGGGCTCGCTGATCCACGTGTACTCGATCGGGTACATGGAGCACGACGAGCGCCGCCGCCGGTTCTTCGGCTACCTCAACCTGTTCCTCGCGGCGATGCTGATCCTGGTCCTCGCCGACAACTACCTGCTGCTGTACCTCGGCTGGGAGGGCGTGGGCCTCGCCTCCTACCTGCTGATCGGCTTCTGGCAGCACAAGCCCAGCGCGGCGACCGCGGCCAAGAAGGCCTTCCTGGTGAACCGGGTCGGCGACATGGGCCTGTCGATCGCGATCATGCTGATGTTCACCACCTTCGGGACGTTCGCGTTCACGCCGGTGCTGGGGTCGGTGGGCGAGACGGGCGAGGGCACGCTGACCGCGATCGCGCTGATGCTGCTGCTGGCCGCCTGCGGCAAGTCCGCCCAGGTGCCGCTGCAGTCCTGGCTGGGCGACGCGATGGAGGGCCCGACCCCGGTCTCGGCCCTCATCCATGCGGCGACCATGGTGACCGCGGGCGTCTACCTGATCGTCCGTTCCGGCGCGATCTTCAACGCGGCGCCGGACGCGCAGCTGGTGGTCACCGTCGTCGGCGCGGTCACGCTGATCTTCGGTGCGATCGTCGGTTGCGCGAAGGACGACATCAAGAAGGCGCTGGCCGGCTCGACGATGTCGCAGATCGGCTACATGGTGCTGGCCGCGGGCCTCGGCCCGATCGGCTACGCGGTGGCCATCATGCACCTGGTGACGCACGGCTTCTTCAAGGCCGGGCTCTTCCTCGGCGCGGGTTCCGTGATGCACGGCATGAACGACGAGGTCGACATGCGCAGGTACGGCGGCCTGCGGAAGTACATGCCGGTCACCTTCGTGACGTTCGGCCTCGGCTACCTGGCGATCATCGGCTTCCCGGGCCTGTCCGGGTTCTTCTCCAAGGACCTGATCATCGAGTCCGCCTTCGCCAAGGGCGGCGTCCAGGGCTGGATCCTCGGCACGGTGACCCTGGTGGGCGCCGGGATCACCGCGTTCTACATGACGCGCGTGATGCTGATGACCTTCTTCGGCGAGGAGCGCTGGCGGAACCTCCCGGCGGCCTCCCCGGACGCTCCCGATGTGGAGCCCGCCGCGGACCACGGCGGCGTGCCGCACCCGCACGAGTCGCCCAAGGTGATGACCGTGCCGATGATCGTGCTGGCCTTCGGCTCCGTCTTCGCCGGCGCCTTCTTCGGCATCGGAGAACGGTTCGTGCACTGGCTGGAGCCGGTGACCGCCTACGAGCACGGCCACCCGCCGGTCAGCGCGCTGACCGTCACCGCCGCCACCGTCACCGTGATGGTGATCGGCGTCGGCCTGGCCTGGCTGCAGTACGGCCGCCGTCCGGTCCCGGTGGTCGCCCCGCGCGGCTCGCTGCTCACCCGGGCGGCCCGCCGCGACCTGCTCCAGGACGACTTCAACCACGTGGTCCTGGTCCGCGGCGGCGAGCACCTCACCCGCTCCCTGGTCTACGTCGACCACACCCTGGTCGACGGGGTGGTCAACGGCACCGCGGCCGGGGTGGGCGGGCTCTCCTCCCGGATGCGCCGGCTGCAGAACGGCTTCGCGCGGTCCTACGCGGTCTCGATGTTCGGCGGTACGGCGCTCCTGGTCGCCGCGACCCTGCTGATGAGGGCGGTCTGACATGAGCTTTCCCCTGCTGACGGCGACGGCGGTGCTGCCCGCCCTCGGGGCGGTCGCCACCGCCGCCGTCCCCGCCGCGCGGCGCACGGCCGCCAAGTGGCTGGCGCTGCTGGTCTCGCTGGCCACGCTGGTGCTGGCCGCCGTGGTGGCCGTCCGCTTCGAGCCGGGCGGCGCCCGGTACCAGCTGACCGAGACCTACGAGTGGATCCCGGCCTTCGGGGTCCGCTGGGAACTCGGCGTGGACGGCATCGGGGTGGCGCTGCTGCTGCTGACCGCGCTGCTGATCCCGTTCATCGTGCTGGCCGGCTGGCACGACGCCGACCCTTCCCCAAGCTCTCCACCGCGTTCGAGCGGGGGACACCCCAAGGAGAACGCGAACAATCGGTGGCGGCCCACCCAGGGCTTCTTCGCGCTGATCCTGATGGTCGAGGCGATGGTGATCCTCTCCTTCGAGGCCACCGACGTCTTCCTCTTCTACATCTTCTTCGAAGCCATGCTGATCCCGATGTACTTCCTCATCGGCGGCTTCGGGGACCGCGCCCACCAGGGCGGCGAGGAGGCGGCCGCCACCCAGCGGTCGTACGCGGCGGTCAAGTTCCTCCTCTACAACCTGGCCGGCGGCCTGATCATGCTGGCCGCGGTGATCGGGCTGTACGTGGCGGCGGGCAGCTTCTCGCTGCCGGACATCGTGGCCGCCCGCGCGAGCGGCGAGCTGGAGATGGGGACGAACACCGAACGGCTGCTCTTCCTCGGCTTCTTCCTCGCCTTCGCGGTGAAGGCCCCGCTGTGGCCGCTGCACACCTGGCTGCCCAACGCCATGGGCGAGGCGACCGCCCCGGTCGCGGTGCTGATCACCGCCGTGGTCGACAAGGTCGGCACCTTCGCGATGCTCCGCTTCTGCCTCGGGCTCTTCCCGGAGGCCAGCAAGTGGGCCACCCCGGTGGTGCTGGTGCTGGCACTGGTCAGCATCGTCTACGGCGCGCTGCTGGCGGTCGGACAGCGGGACATCAAGCGGCTGGTGGCGTACGCCTCGATCTCCCACTTCGGCTTCATCATCCTCGGCATCTTCGTGATGACCAGCCAGGGCCAGTCCGGTGCCACGCTGTACATGGTCAACCACGGGATCTCGACGGCGGCGCTGATGCTGGTGGCCGGCTTCCTGATCTCCCGCCGCGGCTCGCGCCTGATCGCCGACTACGGCGGGGTGCAGAAGGTGGCCCCGGTGCTGGCCGGAACCTTCCTGGTCGGCGGCCTGGCCACCCTGTCGCTGCCCGGACTCGCCCCGTTCGTCAGCGAGTTCCTGGTGCTGGTGGGCGCCTTCGCCCGCTACCCGGTGGTCGGCGTCGTCGCCACCTTCGGCATCGTGCTGGCCGCGCTCTACACGCTGGTGCTCTACCAGCGCACCATGACCGGCCCCGTCAAGCCGGAACTGGCGAAGCTGCCCGACCTGCGGGTGCGTGAACTGGCGGTCGTGGCGCCGCTGATCGCCCTGCTGATCTTCCTGGGCGTCTACCCGAAGCCCCTCACGGACCTCGTCAACCCGGCGGTCCGGCACACCATGTCCGACGTGCAGGAGCACGACCCCGAGCCCGAGGTGGAGGCGGCCAAGTGAGCGCATCAGCGGTCCACGGCCTGTGGACGGACCTGGCCGCACCCGCGGCCGAGCCGATCGCCAGGATCCAGGCCCCGACGATCGAGTACGCGCAGCTCTCGCCCGTGCTGATCGTGATCGGCGCCGCCGTGCTGGGCATCCTGGTGGAGGCCTTCGTGCCGCGCCGGGCACGCCACTACACGCAGCTCTTCGTCGCCGGCGTCGCGCTCGCCGCGGGCTTCGCCGCCGTGGTGGCGCTGTCGGTGAGCGGCTACGCCACCACCGAGGCGGGCATCGCCGCGGAGGGCGCGCTCGCGGTGGACGGACCCGCGCTGTTCCTCCAGGGCGTGATCCTGCTGGTCGGCCTGGTGGCCCTGTTCACCTTCGCCGAACGCCGCCTGGACCCGGCCGCGCACGGCAACCGGGTGGACTCCTTCGCCGCCCAAGCGGCCTCGGTGCCCGGCAGCGACGGCGAGAAGGCGGCCGTCAAGGCGGGCTTCACCACCACCGAGGTCTTCCCCCTGCTGATGTTCGCGGTCGGCGGCATGATGGTCTTCCCGGCCGCCAACGACCTGCTGACCCTGTTCATCGCGCTGGAGGTCTTCTCCCTCCCGCTGTACCTGCTCTGCGCGCTGGCCCGCCGCAGGCGGCTGCTGTCGCAGGAGGCCGCGGTCAAGTACTTCCTGCTGGGCGCCTTCGCCTCGGCGTTCACCCTCTTCGGCATCGCGCTGCTCTACGGCTACGCCGGGTCGGTCTCCTACGCCCGGATCGCGCAGGTCGTCGAGGGCACGGTGAAGGAGGTCAGCCCGGCGCTCGCCGGCACCATGGGCAACGACGTGCTGCTGCTCCTCGGCGCGGCGCTGGTGACGATGGGCCTGCTCTTCAAGGTGGGCGCGGTGCCGTTCCACATGTGGACGCCGGACGTCTACCAGGGCGCGCCGACCCCGGTGACCGGGTTCATGGCGTCGGCGACCAAGGTGGCGGCCTTCGGCGCGCTGCTGCGGCTGCTGTACGTGGTGCTGCCGGGGCTGCGCTGGGACTGGCGGCCGGTGATGTGGGCGGTGGCCGCGGTCACCATGGTGATCGGTGCGATCGTCGCCATCACCCAGACCGACATCAAGCGGCTGCTGGCCTACTCCTCGATCGCGCACGCCGGGTTCATCCTGGCCGGCGTGATCGCGGCGAAGCCGGAGGGGATCTCCTCGGTCCTCTTCTACCTGGCCGCCTACTCCTTCGTCACGGTGGGCGCGTTCGCCGTGGTGACGCTGGTGCGCGACGCGGGGGGCGAGGCCACCCACCTGTCCAAGTGGGCGGGTCTCGGGCGGCGTTCGCCGCTGGTGGCGGCGGTGTTCGCGGTCTTCCTGCTGGCCTTCGCGGGCATCCCGCTGACGTCCGGGTTCGCGGGCAAGTTCGCCGTCTTCAAGGCGGCGGCGGAGGGCGGCGCGGCTCCGCTGGTGGTGGTCGGCGTGCTGTCCTCGGCGGTCGCGGCGTTCTTCTACATCCGGGTGATCGTCCTGATGTTCTTCAGCGAGCCCACGCCGGAGGGGCCCACGGTGGCGGTGCCGTCGCCGCTGACGACCACCGCGATCGCGGTCGGCGCCGCGGTGACGGTGGTGCTGGGCGTGGCGCCGCAGTACTTCCTGGACCTGGCGACCTCGGCGGGGACGTTCGTCCGCTGACGGTCCCGGTCACGCCGAAGGCCCGGCCCCCTCGTGACGGGGGGCCGGGCCTTCGGCGGTCACGGCGGGGTGCGCGGCGGCAGGAGGCCGCGGCGGCGGGTCAGCCCGCGCGGTGCACCACGGCGTCGCACAGGTGCACGAGGGCGGTCCTGGCCTCGCACTCCGGCAGCGGGGTGAGGGCGGCGCGGGCCTCCTGGGCGTACCGGACGGTGTCGGCGCGGGCCTCCTCCAGGGCGGGGTGGACCCGCAGCCGGGCCACCGCCTCGGCGAGGCGCGCCTCGTCCGTCAGGTCGGAGTCGAGCAGCTCGCACAGGGCGACGTCCTCCGGCAGCCCGAGCCGGCGCACCCGCTCGCGCAGGCGCAGCACGGGCAGCGTGGCGATGCCCTCGCGCAGGTCGGTGCCGGGGGTCTTGCCGGAGTCGGAGGACTCGGAGGCGATGTCCAGGACGTCGTCGGCCAGCTGGAAGGCCACGCCGAGCCGCTCGCCGTACTGGGTGAGCACGTCCACGACCTGGTCGTCGGCGCCCGACATCATCGCGCCGAACCGGCAGGCGACGGCGACCAGCGAGCCGGTCTTGCCGGCCAGCACGTCGAGGTAGTGGTCGATGGGGGAGCGCCCGTCGGACGGGCCGGCGGTCTCCAGGATCTGGCCGGTGACCAGCCGCTCGAACGCCTCCGCCTGCACCCGCACCGCCTCCGGGCCCAGGTCGGCCAGGATGTGCGAGGCGCGGGCGAACAGGAAGTCGCCGGTGAGGACGGCCACCGAGTTGCCCCAGCGGCTGTTGGCGCTGGGCACGCCGCGGCGCACCTCCGCCTCGTCCATCACGTCGTCGTGGTACAGCGTGGCGAGGTGGGTGAGCTCGACGACCACCGCCGAGGGGACGATCCCCGGTGCCTCCGGATCGCCGAACTGCGCGGCGAGCGTGACGAGGAGCGGGCGGAACCGCTTGCCGCCGGCCTTCACGAGGTGCTGCGCGGCCTCCGTGATGAACGGGACCTCGCTCTTGGTGGCTTCGAGCAGACCTTCCTCGACGGCCGCCATGCCGGCCTGTACGGCGGCCTCCAGCGCCTGGTCCCGAACCCTCAGCCCGAACGGCCCGACCACGGTCACGAGGGGTCTCCTGTCTGCTGGTGTGTGCTGACGATCACACGGCTTGTCGATAGGTCATTGCCATCACCCCACTCAGCGTATCCGGTCAGGATTCGATCACCGACAGCCCCCACCCGCCGGATGGCCGGAGATGAACCGTCCGGTTTCGGGGAGTTGGGTGGCTTCGGTCTCTTTCCTGCCGTTTGTGTGCGCATTGGGTGATCCGTGAAATGAGCCACAGGGCGGAGGTGTGGACGCGGCGGGCCGGGTGGCCTGAACTCGCCCTTTCTGAACCGGAGTTGGGGGTCGGCGGCGGAGGCGGGAGTGGCGGGCGAATCACCCGTAATCATGATCGACCCGAATGATCCGCAGACTTCGTACTTGTGTCGGATGTCCGCTCTCGCATAGGTTTCGCGCCAGCCGGGCGGAACGCCGAATCCTGCCGCCGTCCGGTCACCACAGACCCATTCCACGCACGGCAGGAGCGGGGGACCCAGGTACACCGCCGGACCGGAGCACGCGTGCTCCCGGACGGCTCGGGGTGAAGCCTGTCGCCCGGCAAGGGCGACGGCCGGGCAGCCTTTCTGGCCCGAACCCGACAGCTCACCTCGCAGGCGCCCGGAGAGGAAAAGCCATGTCCCGCTTCACCCGTACCGCGTCCGCCCTCGCCGTCGCCGCGGCCGTCGTCGCCGCCCCGATCGCGGGCGCGACCGGCGCCTGGGCCGCCGAGGCCCCGGCCGCCGCCCAGGGCTCCGCCGCCCCGGAGAACAAGGTCGTCAACCTGGCCGCGACCCCGGAGAACCTGGAGACGTGGATCCGTGACGCCCTCGCCGTGATGGCGAAGCACGACATCCCGGGCTCCTACGAGGGCATCCACCGCAACGTGATGCGCGAGTCCTCGGGCAACCCGCTCGCCATCAACGACTGGGACATCAACGCCGTCAACGGCATCCCGTCCAAGGGCCTGCTCCAGGTGATCGACCCCACCTTCGACGCGTACCACGTGGAGGGCACCGGGAACTCGCCGTTCGACCCGGTCGCCAACATCGTCGCCGCCTGCAACTACGCGGCCGACCGCTACGGTTCGATCGACAACGTCAACAGCGCGTACTGATCCCCGGCGGCTTCCGCCGCCCCCGCGCGATCACCGCTGATCCACGCCGGTCCCTCGGGGGAACAGGCGCTCGAGGACGACGGCCACGCCGTCGTCCTCGTTCGTCGTGGTGACCTCGTCGGCGACCGCCTTCAGCTCGGGGTGGGCGTTGGCCATGGCCACCCCGCGGGCCGCCCACCTGAACATGGGCACGTCGTTCGGCATGTCGCCGAAGGCGATGGCGTCCTCCGGGCCGAGGCCGAGCCGGGAGGCCGCCATGGCCAGGCCGGTCGCCTTGGTGATGCCGTGCGGCTGGAGCTCCACGGTGCCCGGACCGGACATCGTCACCGTCGCCAGCGAACCGGCCGCCGCGCCGGCCACCGCGGTCAGCTCGTCGTCGGTCAGCTCGGGGTGGCCGAGCAGCACCTTGGTGATCGGCCGCTCCCACAGGTCGTCCCGGCGGTCCACCCGCACCGAGGGCAGGGTGGGGCGCGCCATCCGGTAACCCGGCTCGATCAGCGTGAGCCCGTCGACGCCGTCCTGGTCGACGGCCGCGTACACCTGGCCCACCTCGGCCTCGATCTTGCCGAGGGCCGTCTCGGCCAGCTCCCGGTCCAGCGTCATCGACCACACCAGGCGGTCCCGGTCCGCGTCGTAGAGCTGCGCGCCCTGCCCGCACACCGCGAAGCCGCCGCCGATCCCGGCGAGCAGGTCGCGTACCCGCGGCGCGGGGCGGCCGGTCACCACCAGGTGCCGGGCTCCCGCCCGGGCCGCGCACCCCAGCGCCGCGCGGGTGCGGGGGGAGACGGTGTCGTCGTCACGCAGGAGCGTGCCGTCCAGGTCCGTGGCGATGAGCGCGTACGCGGGGAGCGCGCGGGAGGGGGGCGCATAGGCGGCGGGTGCGGGCATGATCAGAGAATACGGACGATCCGGAGCACCCCCGTGACGGGTTGACACGCCGGCGCGATATGTGCAATAGGGCACCGGTCGTCTCATGTGAGCGTTCGGGTGGCCGTTTTCCCGTACGTCCCCTCCTCGGAAGGCCGCCGACGGCGGACGGCGGGGAGGGGGCGTACGGGGTCAGGCGGCGTCGAGCGATGCCAGGAGTTCGACGACGCTCTCGCCGTGGGTGGCCAGCTTCTTCTCGCCGATGCCGCTGATCCCGCGCAGCTCCTCCACCGAGGAGGGGCGGGCCGCGGCGATCTCCCGCAGGGTCGCGTCGTGGAAGATCACGTAGGCGGGGACGCCCTGCTCCCGGGCGCGCTCGCCGCGCCAGGCGCGCAGCGCCTCGAAGACGGGCTGGAGCTCCTCGGGCAGCTCGGCCACGGCCGCGGCGGCCTTCGCCCTGCGCTCACCGCGCGCGGAGGGCGCCTTCCTGGGCTCCTTGCGCATCGGCACCGGCCGCTCGCCGCGCAGCACGGCGGCGCTGCCCTCGGTCAGCACCAGCGTGCCGTACTCGCCCTCCACCGAGAGCAGTCCCTGGGCCAGCAGCTGGCGGACCACACCGCGCCACTCGCCCTCGGCGAGGTCCTCGCCGATGCCGAAGACGGACAGCTGGTCGTGGTCGAACTGGATCACCTTGGCCGTGCGCTTGCCGAGCAGGATGTCGATGATCTGGGTGGCGCCGAACTTCTGGCGCCGCTCCCGGTCCAGCCGGACCACGGTGGACAGCACCTTCTGCGCGGCCACGGTGGCGTCCCAGGTCTCCGGCGGGGCGACGCAGGTGTCGCAGTTGCCGCAGTGCTCCTCGGCGGCCTCCTGGCCGAAGTAGGCCAGCAGCTGGGCCCTGCGGCACCGGACCGTCTCGCAGAGGGCCAGCATGGCGTCCAGGTGGGCCTGCGCGCGGCGGCGGAAGGCCTCGTCGCCCTCGCCGGACAGGATCATCTTCCGCAGCTGGACGACGTCGTTGAGCCCGTACGTCATCCACGCCGTGGACGGCAGCCCGTCACGGCCCGCGCGGCCGGTCTCCTGGTAGTAGCCCTCCACCGACTTCGGCAGGTCCAGGTGGGCCACGAACCGCACGTCGGGCTTGTCGATGCCCATGCCGAAGGCGATGGTCGCCACGACCACCAGGCCCTCCTCGCGCAGGAACCGGGACTGGTGGGCGGCACGGGTCCCCGCGTCCAGGCCCGCGTGGTACGGCACCGCCTCGACGCCGTTGGCGCGGAGGAACTCGGCGGTCTTCTCCACGGAGTTCCGGGAGAGGCAGTAGACGATCCCTGCGTCGCCTTGGTGCTCCTCGCGCAGGAAGGCCAGCAGCTGCTTCTTCGGCTCCGCCTTCGGCACGATCCGGTACTGGATGTTGGGCCGGTCGAACCCGGCGACGAAGTGCCGGGCCGAGTCCAGGCCGAGGCGGCGGGTGATCTCCTGGTGGGTGGCGCGGGTGGCCGTCGCGGTCAGGGCGATCCGCGGCACGTCGGGCCAGCGCTCGCCCAGCACCGACAGGGCCAGGTAGTCGGGGCGGAAGTCGTGGCCCCACTGGGCCACGCAGTGCGCCTCGTCGATCGCGAAGAGGGAGACCCGGCCGCGGGAGAGGAGGTTCAGGGTGGACTCGAGGCGGAGCCGCTCGGGGGCCAGGTAGAGGAGGTCCAGCTCACCGGAGCGGAACTGGGCCTCCACCACCCGCTGCTCGTCGAGGTCCAGGGTGGAGTTCAGGAAGCCGGCCCGCACGCCGGCCGCGCGCAGGGCGTCGACCTGGTCCTGCATCAGCGCGATCAGCGGGGAGATCACCACGCCGGTGCCGGGGCGCACCAGGGCGGGGATCTGGTAGCAGAGCGACTTGCCGCCACCGGTGGGCATCAGGACCACGGCGTCCCCGCCCGAGACGACGTGGTCGACCACGGCCTGCTGCTCGCCGCGGAAGGAGTCGTAGCCGAAGACCTTGCGCAGCGTCTCCAGCGCCGCTCCGCCCGCGTCGTGCGCGTCCGCCCCGTGCGCGTCCGCCCCGTGCGCGTCCGCCCCGTGCGGGTCCGCCCCGTGCGCGTCCGCGCCCGTGGCCGCCGATGCCGTTGTTGCCGTGGTCACACCTGTACCGCCCGTCCCTGTCGACCTCCCTCCACCATAGGGGGGAGCGCCGACGCCGCCGGAGTTTTCCACAGGTCCGGCGGGCGCGGGGCCCGTGCGCACCGGGCCCGCGGGCGCCGCACGTGCGGGGAGGGGGCCCGGACGGGGCGTTCGGGGGCGGCGGGTTCAGCTGACGCAGAACTCGTTGCCCTCCGGGTCGTACATGACCGTCCACGCGCCGCCCTGCTCGCGGACCTCGCGCAGCACGCGGGCGCCCAGCGCCGTCAGCCGCTCGACCTCGGCGGCACGCGTCCCCGGGCCGGGGTGGAGGTCCAGGTGGAGCCGGTTCTTGCCGGTCTTGGGCTCCGGGACCCGCTGGAACAGCAGCCGCCGCCCCAGTCCGGTCCCGGACTCCTCGTCGTACGGGTCCTCCGGGTGCCGGACCGCCGCCAGGTTCCGCCAGGCGGCCCGGCCGCGCCACTCCAGGGTGGCCTCGGCGGGCACCGCGCCGGCGCCCAGCAGCTTCTCCACCAGAGGGCTGTTGTCCTCCGGGAGGTAGTGCAGCGCGGCCGCCCAGAAGTCGGCCAGGGCGTGCGGGTCGGCCGCGTCGACGACGAGTTTCCAGTGGACCGGCACCGTGGGTTCCGTCATGGCACCACTCTTACGGGTGGCGCGCGGGCGCGCGCAACCGGAACGCGTGATCAGGCGGCGCGCCCCTGGGAAAGCGTGATCAGGCGGCCCCCTGGGAGCGGGTGATCAGGCGGTGCGCTCCTGGGAGCGCACCGCCTCGGTCCGCGCGCCCTGCTCCGGCAGTGCCACCGGGTCGGCCGGCGGGACGGCCACCGCCGCGGCGGCCGCCGCGCGCAGGGCGCGGGCCGAGCGGCGGGCGGTGCGCAGCGCGTCCCAGGTGAGCAGGGACAGCGCCAGCCACACCAGGGCGAAGCCCGCCCAGCGCTCCGGCGGCATGGCCTCGTGGAAGTAGAGGACGCCCAGCCCGAACTGGAAGACCGGCGCCAGGTACTGCAGCAGGCCCAGCGTGGACAGCGGCACCCGGATGGCGGCGGCGCCGAAGCAGATCAGCGGCACGGCGGTGACCACACCGGTGGCGGCCAGCAGGGCGGCGTGCCCGGCCCCTTCGGTGCCGAAGGTGGACCGCCCCTGGGAGCCGAGCCAGAGCAGGTACGCCAGGGCGGGCAGGAACTGGACGGCGGTCTCGGCGGCCATCGACTCCAGCCCGCCGATGTTGACCTTCTTCTTGACCAGGCCGTACGCGGCGAAGGAGAAGGCCAGGGTCAGCGAGATCCACGGCAGCCGCCCGTAGCCCACGGTCAGCACCACCACGGCGGCGAGACCGACGCCGACCGCGGTCCACTGCACGGGGCGCAGCCGCTCCTTGAGGAGGACGACGCCGAGGGCGATGGTGACCAGCGGATTGATGAAGTAGCCGAGGGACGCCTCGACGACGTGGCCGGCGTTGACCGACCAGATGTAGACGCCCCAGTTCACGGTGATCACCGTCGCGGCCAGGGTGACCAGCGCGAGCTTGCGGGGCCGGCGCATCAGCTCGCCGGCCCAGGCCCAGCGGCGTATCACCAGCAGGATCAGCCCGACCAGGACCAGGGACCAGATCATCCGGTGCGCCAGGATCTCCACCGCGCCGGCCGGCTTCATCAGCGGCCAGAAGAGGGGGACCAGGCCCCACATGCCGTAGGCGGCGAATCCGTTGAGCAGACCGATCCGGTTCTCGTTCCGCGGAGCCGGCTGTGGCATCTTTCCTCCTCCTGGCTGCCGCGCTCCCACAGCGTCGGCACCATTCGGAAGGTAACGCCGCGCCTCCCGCGTGTCATTCCCGTATCGGAATACGGTCCTGACACGCGGGAGTGCGCGGGCGCGCCGGCGTCGTCACCCGGCGGTCATCGCCGTGACGCGCGCCCCGTGGGGGTCATCCGGCGACCGTCCAGGTGTCGCCGCCCGCCAGCAGCGCGCCCAGGTCGCCGGGGCCCTGCCGCTCGACGGCGTCCTCCAGCTGCCGTGCCATCAGCGTGTCGTACACCGGGCGCTCCACCGACCGGAGGACCCCGATGGGCGTGTGGTGCAGGGTGTCGGGGTCGGCCAGGCGGGAGAGCGCGAACGCGGTGGTCGGCGAGGCGGCGTGCGCGTCGTGGACCAGCACGTCGGCCTCGTTCCGCGGCGTGACCTCGACCACCGCGAGGTCGCCGGTGGCCGGGTCGCGGACCACGCCCTTGCCGTTGTCCGCGCCGAAGCGGACCGGCTGCCCGTGCTCCAGGCGGATCACCGCCTCCTGGGCCTGCTCCCGGTCCTTGATCACGTCGAAGGCGCCGTCGTTGAAGATGTTGCAGTTCTGGTAGATCTCCACCAGCGCCGTCCCCTCGTGGGCGGCGGCCTGCCGGAGCACCTCGGTGAGGTGCTTGCGGTCGGAGTCCACCGTCCGCGCCACGAAGGTCGCCTCCGCGCCCAGCGCCAGCGACACCGGGTTGAAGGGGGCGTCCAGCGACCCCATCGGCGTCGACTTGGTGATCTTGCCGATCTCGGAGGTGGGGGAGTACTGGCCCTTGGTCAGCCCGTAGATCCGGTTGTTGAAGAGCAGGATCTTCAGATTGACGTTGCGGCGCAGGGCGTGGATCAGGTGGTTGCCGCCGATGGACAGCGCGTCGCCGTCGCCGGTGACCACCCAGACGCTCAGGTCCCTCCGCGAGGTGGCCAGCCCGGTGGCGATGGCCGGCGCACGCCCGTGGATGGAGTGCATCCCGTAGGTGTTCATGTAGTAGGGGAAGCGGGACGAGCAGCCGATGCCGGAGACGAAGACGATGTTCTCCTTCGCCAGCCCCAGCTCCGGCATGAAGCCCTGGACGGCGGCGAGGATCGCGTAGTCGCCGCAGCCGGGGCACCAGCGGACCTCCTGGTCCGACTTGAAGTCCTTCATCGTCTGCTTGCCGGCCGCCTTGGGGACCAGTGACAGCAGGTGCGGGGCGGTCTCGGTCGTCTCAGCCATCGATGGCCTCCTTCAGCGCCGCGGCGAGCTGCTCCGCCTTGAACGGCATGCCGTTGACCTGGGTGTGGGAGCGGGCGTCGACCAGGTACTTCGCCCTGATCAGGGCGGCGAGCTGGCCCAGGTTCATCTCCGGGACCACCACCTTGTCGTAGGCCCGGAGCACCTCGCCCAGGTTGGCCGGGAACGGGTTGAGGTACCGCAGGTGCGCCTGGGCGACCTGGTGGCCGATGCCGCGCAGCCGGCGGACCGCCGCGGTGATGGGCCCGTAGGTGGAGCCCCAGCCGAGGACCAGGATCCGGGCGCCGCCGTCCGGGTCGTCGACCTCCAGGTCCGGCACCGCGATGCCGTCCACCTTGGCCTGGCGGGTGCGGACCATGAAGTCGTGGTTGGCCGGGTCGTAGGAGATGTTGCCCGTGCCGTCCTGCTTCTCGATGCCGCCGATCCGGTGCTCCAGACCGGGCGTGCCCGGCACCGCCCACGGACGGGCCAGCGTCTCGGGGTCCCGCTTGTACGGCCAGAAGACCTCGGTGCCGTCCTCGGTGGTGTGGTTCGGTCCGTCGGCGAACGGCACCCGCAGGTCCGGCAGGTCCTCCACCTCGGGCACCCGCCAGGGCTCGCTGCCGTTGGCGAGGTAGCCGTCCGAGAGCAGGAACACCGGGGTCCGGTAGGCCAGCGCGATCCGGGCCGCCTCCAGCGCCGCGTCGAAGCAGTCCGCCGGGGTGCACGGGGCGACCACCGGGACCGGGGCCTCGCCGTTGCGGCCGTACATCGCCTGGAGCAGGTCGGCCTGCTCCGTCTTGGTGGGCAGACCCGTCGACGGGCCGCCGCGCTGGATGTCCACGATCAGCAGCGGAAGCTCCAGCGAGACCGCGAGGCCCACCGTCTCCGACTTCAGCGCCACACCCGGGCCGGAGGTCGTGGTCACCGCCAGGGAGCCGCCGAAGGCCGCGCCGAGCGCCGCCCCGATGCCGGCGATCTCGTCCTCCGCCTGGAACGTGCGCACGCCGAAGTTCTTGTGCCGGCTGAGCTCGTGCAGGATGTCGGAGGCCGGGGTGATCGGGTACGACCCCAGGTAGAGCGGCAGCGCGGCCTGGCGCGACGCGGCGATCAGACCGTAGGAGAGCGCCAGGTTGCCGGAGATGTTGCGGTAGACGCCGGGCGGGAACGCCTGCGACGCCGGGGCCACCTCGTAGGAGACGGCGAAGTCCTCGGTCGTCTCGCCGAAGTTCCAGCCGGCCCGGAAGGCCGCGATGTTCGCCTCGGCGATCTGCGGCTTCTTGGCGAACTTCTTCCTCAGGAACGTTTCGGTCCCCTCGGTCGGCCGGTGGTACATCCAGCTCAGCAGGCCCAGCGCGAACATGTTCTTGCTGCGCTCGGCCTCCTTCCGGGTGAGACCGAACTCCTTCAGCGCCTCCACCGTGAGGGTGGTCAGCGGCACGGGGTGCACCTGGTAGCCGTCGAGCGACCCGTCCTCGAGCGGATCGGCCGCGTAGCCGACCTTCTGCAGGGCACGGGTGGTGAACTCGTCGGTGTTGACGATGATCTCCGCGCCGCGCGGCAGGTCGGCGAGGTTCGCCTTCAGCGCGGCCGGGTTCATGGCGACCAGCACGTTCGGTGCGTCGCCGGGGGTGAGGATGTCGTGGTCCGCGAAGTGGAGCTGGAACGAGGAGACGCCCGGGAGGGTGCCTGCGGGGGCGCGGATCTCGGCGGGGAAGTTGGGCAAGGTCGACAGGTCGTTGCCGAAGGACGCCGTCTCCGAGGTGAAACGGTCGCCGGTGAGCTGCATCCCGTCACCCGAGTCACCCGCGAACCGGATGACCACCCGTTCGAGCCGGCGGACGTCCTTCGCCGCTGTCGGCTCGCGCTCTGTACTGACCTGGCTGGTCACTGAACTGGACCTCCCTGGGCGGCATGTGCGGGAGACGCCTTGGGCCGGCCGCTCCCGCCTCAACCCTAAGTCTGTAAGGGCTGCCTTCCTGTGTCATTCGTTGAACCGCTTGGCGTGGAAGGGCGCGGAGCCGGCGCCTGTCGCCAGGCGGCCCCCGCGGGCTGTTGACATCTTGTCAACAGCGAACCCTCGGTCCAGCGTGGCAGCAGTTCACCAGTTCAGGAGTTCAGATAGGTCAGGACGGCGAGAACCCGACGGTGATCCCCGTCACTCTGGGCCAGACCCAGCTTCATGAAGATGTTGCTCACGTGTTTCTCCACCGCTCCATCACTGACCACCAAGCGGCGCGCGATCGCCGAGTTGGTGCGGCCCTCCGCCATCAGCCCCAGCACCTCCCGCTCGCGCGGGGTCAGGCCCTCCAGCACGTCCTGGCGGCGGCTGCGGCCCAGCAGCTGCGCCACCACCTCCGGGTCCAGGGCCGTCCCGCCACGGGCGACCCGGACCACCGCGTCGGTGAACTCGCGGATGTCGGCCACCCGGTCCTTGAGCAGGTAGCCCACGCCCCTGCTCGACCCGGCCAGCAGTTCGGTGGCGTAACGCTCCTCCACGTACTGCGAGAGCACCAGCACGCCCACCCGCGGATGGTCCTTGCGGATCCGGACGGCGGCCCGCACCCCTTCGTCCGTATGGGTGGGCGGCATCCGCACATCGGCCACCACCACGTCGGGGAGCTCGCCCCGGGCGGCGAGATCGGTGATCGTCTTCACCAGCCCCTCCCCGTCGCCGACCCCCGCGACCACCTCGTGGCCCCGGTCGGTGAGCAGCCGCGTCAGCCCCTCCCGCAGCAGCACCGAATCCTCGGCGATGACCACCCGCACCTTGTTGTTCTCCGCGTTCTCCACCGGCCCAGCATCCCAGCAACATTCCGGCGGCGGGGACGATTTCCGTCCCCGCCGCCGCCCCGCCGCCCGTTCCGCCCTCAGAGCCCGGCGCGCCCGGACGGGCCGAGCAGGCCGCGGGCCAGCGCCGTGTCCACCGCGGCCGTCCCGCGCGCGGTCCAGGCGGCCCCCAGGGTCACCGCCGCGCCCACCAGGCAGCACACGGCCAGCTCGAACGGCGTGGAGCCCAGCAGGGCGCCGTCGCCGAAGAGGTGGATCTCCCGGTCGCCGGCCGGCAGCCACCAGTACCAGACCGGCAGCGTCAGCAGCCCGAGCCCGGCCGACCAGAGGGTCACCGTCACGGTGAACGAGAACACCGCCCACGGCAGGTGCACCAGCGCGTACAGCGCCTGCCGCCAGGTCGACCCGCTGCGCAGCACCGCGCCGCACCAGGCGATGAGCCGCGGCGCGTCCCCGCGCGGCGCCGGCGGCTCGGGCTCGGCGACCCGCACGCCCAGCAGCAGCCGCACCCGGGCCCGCTCGGCCGCGCCCAGCAGCCGGCAGCCGGCCAGGGCCAGCACCAGCACCGGCAGCCCGACCACCGTGACCAGCAGCCCGGCGCCCAGCGACAGGGCGGTCACGACGTAGGTGAACAGCACGACGGCGACCGGCAGGTTCAGCAGCGCGTGCAGGACCGCCAGCGGGGTCGCGGGCTCCAGCAGCGGCGCCAGCGGCGCGGGGAGGCGTGCGGCCCGCTTGCAGGGGTGGACGGCGGTCATGACGTCAGCCTTCCTTCGTGAGGGTGACGGGCCGGTCCCGCCAGGGAAGTTCGGCGGTGACCGTGGTGGGCCCGCCCTCCGGGGAGTCGACGACGAACACGCCGTCCACCGCGCCCAGCCGTTCCGCCAGTCCCGCCAGGCCCGACCCGGCGTCGAGGCGGGCGCCGCCCCGGCCGTCGTCGTGGACCTGGAGCATCAGCCGGTCCCCGGCGCGCCACACGTCCACCGAGACGGTGCGCGCCCCGCTGTGCTTGCTGACGTTCTGCAGCAGCTCGGAGACGGTGAAGTAGGCGATGCCCTCCACGGCCTCGGCCGGCCGGGTCTGCAGCTCCACCGACACCCGCACCGGAACCGTGCAGCGGGACGCCACCGAGGAGAGCGCCGCGTCCAGTCCCCGGTCGGTGAGCACCGCCGGATGGATGCCGCGGGCCAGGTCGCGCAGCTCCCGCAGGGCCAGCTTCACCTCGCCGTGCGCCTCGTCGACCATGGCGGCGGCCGCCTCGGGGTCCTCCAGCAGCTTCTCCTTGGCCAGACCCAGCCCCATCGCCAGGTTCACCAGCCGGGCCTGCGCGCCGTCGTGCAGGTCGCGCTCGATGCGCCGCAGGTCCGCCGCCGCGGTGTCGATCACCACGCCCCGGTCGGACTCCAGCTCGGCGATCCGCCGCTCCAGGTCCGGGGAGGGCGACAGCAGCCCGCGGACCATCGCCCGGTCCACCGTCGTCATGGCGCGCACCACGTGGGGCAGGACCGGCCACAGGACGAACAGGCCGGTCAGCGTCACCGTGAAGGTGAGGACGCCCCAGGGCAGGCGGATCAGGTGGTACAGCATCGACCGCCAGCCCACCGGGTCCTTGAGCGCCGTCCACAGGCGGACGAAGAAGTTGCCGGAGCGGTTGTGCGAGCTCAGCGGGCTCGGCTCGTCGATCCGGAGCCCCAGCAGGCCGCGGGCGCGGCCGCGCTCCAGCCGGCCCAGCAGGCGCGCGCCCATCAGGGCCAGCGCGAGCAGGGGCAGCCCGATCGCGGTCACGGTCAGCCCGGCGCCGGTCGGCAGCACCACCGCGGCGTAGGTGAAGCCGACCACGGTCACCGGGAGGTTGCTCAGCAGGAACGCGATCTCCCGCCAGGTGTACGCGTCGTAGGCCAGGCGCGCCGGAGGCGGGCCGGCGCCGTCCGGGAGCGTGGCCGCCGGGGACGGGGCCGCCGGGAGCGCCGGGGCCACCGGGGACGGGGCCTGAACCGGGGCCGCCGGGGCCGCCGGGGAGGAGGCCGGCAGCGGGGCCGGTGTCGGTTCGGTGGTCATGGGGCCAGACTGCCCGGCGGCGGCACGCCCGCGCCATGAGGTGGTCCGGCCGAGAGGTACGGGGGAAAACCCCACCACCGCACCCGGCCTCCGCCGGGGAGGCAGGGCCTAGACTCCCGTTGCGTACGTTCACGAGGGAACCAGACGTGGGGAGCGAGGACCGAGGTGCCCGACTACTTTCCGTCCTACTCGGTCGTCGGCCTCCTCGCCGTCGTCGGCGTGCTGTTCGTCGCCGCCGCCTTCGGCGCGGGACGCCTGCTGCGGCCCGTGGTGCCGACGCCCGAGAAGCTGCTCACCTACGAGTGCGGCGTCGACCCGGTCGGCGAGGGCTGGGCGCACACCCAGGTCCGGTACTACGTGTACGCGTTCCTCTACGTGATCTTCGCGGTGGACTCGGTGTTCCTCTTCCCCTGGGCGACCGTCTTCGACGCGCAGGGCTACGGCGCCACCACCCTCGTGGAGATGTTCCTGTTCCTCGGCTTCCTCGCCGTGGGCCTGCTGTACGCCTACAGGAAAGGCGTCCTGGAGTGGACGTGACCGCTGCCGCCACCGGTGACACCCCCGAGCCGCAGCCGGTGATGCTGCCCGAGCCCAAGCGGCTGGGCGCGCTCTCCCGGCTGGCGCCCGAGCCGATGAAGGTGGTCCTCAACTGGGGCCGCCGCTACTCGCTCTGGGTCTTCAACTTCGGGCTCGCCTGCTGCGCCATCGAGTTCATCGCCGCGTCGATGTCCCGGCACGACTTCATGCGCCTCGGCGTCATCCCGTTCGCGCCGGGGCCGCGCCAGGCCGACCTGATGGTCGTCTCGGGCACCGTGACCGACAAGATGGCGCCCGCGGTGAAGCGGCTCTACGAGCAGATGCCGGAGCCGAAGTACGTCATCTCCTTCGGCGCCTGCTCCAACTGCGGCGGGCCGTACTGGGACTCGTACTCGGTCACCAAGGGCGTCGACCAGATCGTCCCCGTCGACGTCTACGTGCCGGGCTGCCCGCCGCGGCCGGAGGCGCTGCTGCAGGGGATCATCAAGCTCCAGGAGAAGATCGCCCGGGAATCGCTGGGCAAGCGGTACGGCGGGAGCGGCGCGGCCCCGCGCCCCTCCACCGCCGCGCTCACCAGCGGGCTGGTCCGGCCGCCGGCCGCGGAGGGGGACCGATGAGCGAGGGGTGGCTCCCGGAACCGGCCGGTGCGCTCTTCGGCGACGGGGCCGTGGCGGAGGAGTCCTACGAGGTCCTGACGGTCGACGTGCCCCCGGAGGCCTGGACCGAGGCGCTGACCGTGGCCCGCGACCGGCTGGGGTGCACCTTCTTCGACTGGCTGAGCGCGGTGGACGAGCCGGGCGCGGGCTTCCGGGTCTGCGCCCACGTCGCCGCCCTGGGCCGGCCGGTCCGCCGGCTGCTGCTGCGCACCACCGTGCCGCACGACGCCCCGGTGCTGGCCTCCGCGGTCGGCGTCCACGCGGGCGCGGCCTGGCACGAGCGGGAGACCCACGAGATGTTCGGCGTGCGGTTCGACGGCCACCCCGGCCTCGAGCCGTTGCTGCTGCCGGAGGGCTTCGAGGGGCATCCGCTGCGGAAGGACTTCGTGCTGGCGGCACGGGTCGTCAAGGCGTGGCCGGGGGCCAAGGAGCCGGGGGAGTCCGCGGCGGCGGAGCACGGCGGGCCCAGGCGGCGGCAGATGCTGCCGCCGGGGGTCCCGGACCCGAACGAGTGGGGCCCGCTGAAGGGGCAGCTGCCCGCCGCCCCGGCCCGGGGCGCGGCCCGCGCGGCCGGCGCCGACCGCCCGCGCCGTGCCCGGACCGTCTCCGAGGGGTCCGCCTCCCAGGCCGCGGAGACCCCGGCCGCCCCCCGGCGTTCCCGCAGCGCGTCCGCGGGCTCCGCGTCGCAGCGCGAGGAGCCGGGTGGTGCGGCGGGGGCCGCGGGCGCGCCGGCGGGTCCGCGGCGTTCGCGGAGCGTGTCGGAGGGTTCGGCGTCGCAGCGCGAGGAACAGGGTGACGCGACCGCGCCGCCGCCCTCGGTGCCGCGCCGGTCCCGTTCCGCCTCGGGCGGGTCCGCGTCGCAGCGGGCCGAGGGGACGACGCCCCCCGCCGAGCGGGAACCCCGGCGGCCGCAGGCCGCCCCGCGCAGCCCCGACGCCCCGTGGCACCACGCGAAGCCCGCCTTCGAGGAGCCGGAGGGGCCCCGCGAGGGCGACGACCCCACCACGGACGAACGACCCACCGACGACCCCGAGGGAGGCGGACAGTGACCGACGCGCTCGACGTCACGCTGCGTCTGCTCGCCGTCTTCGCCGCCTTCCTGGTCCTCCCGCTGGTCGTGGGCCAGACCGAGCACAAGGTGATGGCCCACATGCAGGGCCGCCTCGGCCCCATGTACGCCGGCGGCTTCCACGGCTGGGCCCAGCTCGTCGCGGACGGCGTGAAGTTCGCACAGAAGGAGGACGTGGTCCCGGCCGGCGCCGACCGCCGGGTCTTCCAGCTGGCCCCCGCCGTCGCCCTCCTGCCGTACCTGCTGGTCCTGCTGGTCATCCCGCTCGGCCCGGGCGACGCGGTCGGCCAGGCGATCGACGCGGGCGTCTTCTTCGCCCTCGCCGTGATGGGCGTCGGCGTCCTCGGCTCGCTGATGGCCGGCTGGGCGTCCGCCAACAAGTACTCCCTGCTCGGCGGCCTCCGCACCGCCGCCCAGCTGCTCGCCTACGAGCTGCCCATGCTGCTCGCGGCGGCCTCCGTCGCCATGGCGGCCGGCACCGTCTCGCTCACCGGGATCGCCGGCGCCTTCGAGTGGTGGTGGCTGCCCTGGCAGATCGTCGGCGCCGTCGTCTTCTTCGTGGCCGGACTCGCCGAACTTCAGCGCCCGCCGTTCGACATGCCGGTGGCCGACTCGGAGATCATCTTCGGCGCGTACACCGAGTACACCGGCCTGCGCTTCGCCTTCTTCCTGCTCGCCGAGTACGCCGGCATCGTCGTCCTCTGCGGCCTGACCACCGTGCTGTTCCTCGGCGGCTGGCACGGCCCGTTCGGCGGCGACGGCCTCGGCTGGTTCTGGACCCTGCTGAAGACCGCCGCCCTGGCCTTCGTGGTCATCTGGCTGCGCGTCACCTACCCCCGGCTGCGGGAGGACCAGTTGCAGAAGCTGTCATGGACCTTTCTGGTTCCGCTCGCCCTCGCCCAGATCGCCCTCACCGGCGTCGTCAAGGTGGTGATCCCGTGACGCCGTCCGCCTCCGCCTCGGCCTCGGCCTCCGCATCCCCGGGATTCCCCGGCAGCGGGCTGGCCAAGGGCCTGGCCGTCACGCTGCGCACCATGATGCGGAAGAACGTCACCGCGCAGTACCCGGAGGTCCAGCCCGAGCTCGCCCCGCGCACCCGCGGCGTGATCGGCCTCTTCGAGGAGAACTGCACGGTCTGCATGCTGTGCGCCCGCGAGTGCCCGGACTGGTGCATCTACATCGACTCCCACAAGGAGACGGTGCCCCCGGCCGCGCCCGGCGGCCGCGAGCGGCAGCGCAACGTCCTCGACCGGTTCGCCATCGACTTCGCGCTCTGCATGTACTGCGGGATCTGCGTCGAGGTGTGCCCGTTCGACGCCCTGTTCTGGTCCCCGGAGTTCGAGTACGCCGAGACGGACATCCGCGAGCTCACCCACGAGCGGGACAAGCTCCGCGAGTGGATGTGGACCGTCCCCGCCCCGCCCGCCCTGGACGCCGGCGCGGAGGAGCCCAAGGAGGTCGCCGCCGCGCGCAGGACCGCGGACAAGCTGCGGCAGGCCGAAGGCCAGGCGGAGGGCCCGGCGGAGGGTGAGGCCCCGTGAGCCACGGATTCCTCTCGCCCACCGGGGTGGAGGTCACCTTCCTGCTGGTCGGCGTGGTCACCCTCGGCGCGGCGGTGGTCAGCGTGACCACCCGGCAACTGGTGCACGCCGCGCTCTGGCTGGTGGTGGCGCTCGGCGGGCTCGCCGTCGAGTACCTGCTGCTCACCGCCGAGTTCATCGCCTGGGTGCAGGTCCTGATCTACGTCGGCTCGGTGGTCGTCCTCCTCCTCTTCGGCCTGATGCTCACCCGGGCCCCCATCGGACGCTCCCCGGACGCCGACTCCGGCAACCGCGGGGTCGCCCTCGGCGTGGCGGTCGCCGCGGCGGTCGCCCTGGTCTGGCTGGTCGTCGACGCCTTCCGCACCACCTGGATCGAGCTGGACGGCGCGTCCGCCGGCACGACCGAGGTCACCGGCGAGTCCCTCTTCCGGCACTGGGTGCTCCCCTTCGAGGCCCTCTCCGTCCTGCTGCTGGCCGCGCTGGTCGGCGCCATCGTCCTCTCCCGCAAACGGAACGCCGACGTGGACGCCGCGTCCTCCGGGAAGGCCGGCGCCGCCCGCCCGGCCGGCCCGTCCACGAGGACCGCGGCCGGTGCGAAGGCCGCCGGCCGCGCCGCCGCAGGCCGTGCCGCCGCCCGGCCCGGCGAGCAGGGCGCGGCCGACGCCGCGTCCGGTGACGCCGGACGCCGTGCCGAAGGAGGCGAGCGCTGATGCACCTCGTGTATCCCGTCGTCCTCTCCGCCCTCCTCTTCTGCACCGGGGTCTACGGCGTCCTGGCACGCCGCAACGCGATCCTGGTGCTGATGTCCGTCGAGCTCATGCTCAACGCCGTCAACCTCAACCTCGTCGCCTTCGACGCCTGGCTGAGCCGCGCCGCCCGGGCCGGGTTCCCCCACGACGGGCTCCACTCGGGCCAGGCGCTGACCCTGTTCACCATCGCCATCGCCGCCGCCGAGATCGGCATCGGCCTGGCGATCGTCCTGGCCGTGTACCGCAACCGCGGCACCGCCGACATCGACCGCCTCCGCGACACCGCGGAGGACGGCGGCGGGAGCGCGGACACGGGCGCGGGCAGGGACGACGGGGCCGGCACCGACGACGCCACCGCCACCGCCACCGGGACCGGCGAGAAGGCCGAGGCCTCAGCATGAGCACGATCACCCTCGCCGTCCTCGTCCCCCTGCTGCCGTTCCTCGGCGCGGTCGCGGGGCTGCTGCTGGGCCGCGTCGCCCCCGGCTTCGTCCGCCCCCTCGCCGTGCTCCCGGTGCTCGCCTCCCTCGCCCTCGCCGCGCTGGTGGCGGCCCGCCAGGGCGGCCGGGACCCGGTCGACGCCGCGACCGAACTCACCCCGACCGGCTCGGTGCCGATCGAACTGGCCCTGCACGTCGACGGTTTCGCGGCCCTCGCCGCCGTGCTGGTGACGCTGGTCTCCGCGTGCGTGCAGGTCTACTCCACCGGTTACCTCCGCCACGACGCCCGCTACCCCTCGTACGCCGCGCTGGTCTCCCTCTTCACCGCCGCCATGCTGCTCGTCGTCTACACCGGCGACCTGATGGTGCTGCTGGTCGGCTGGGAGGTCATGGGCATCTGCTCCTACTTCCTGGTCGGTCACTACTGGGAGACCCCCGAGGCGCGCGCCGCCTCGCTCAAGGCGTTCCTCGTCACCAAGGCCGGCGACGTCCCGTTCCTGATCGGCCTCTTCGTCCTCGCCTCCGACGCGGGCTCGTTCCGGATCACCGAGATCCTGGAGGCGGTCCGGAACACGGCCCTCGCCCCGGGCACGCCGACCTTCGCCGCGGCGGAGCGGATCGACCACCCCACCCTGATCGCCCTGCTGCTCCTGGCCGGGGTGGCCGGAAAGTCGGCGCAGTTCCCGCTGCACACCTGGCTGCCCGACGCGATGGCCGGTCCCACACCCGTCTCCGCGCTGATCCACGCCGCGACCATGGTCGCCGCCGGCGTCTACTTCGTGGCCCGGCTGCTCCCGCTCTTCCAGCTGTCCGGGGCCGCCATGCTGGTGCTGGCGGTGACGGCCGCCGTCACCATGACCGGTGCCGCCCTCGCCGCCCTCGCCCAGGACGACGTCAAACGGGTCCTGGCCTGGTCGACCATCGGCCAGCTCGGCTACATGACCGGCGCACTGGCCGCCGGGGACCGCTCGGCCGCCGCGTTCCACCTCCTCACCCACGGCGCCTTCAAGGCACTGCTGTTCCTCGCGGCGGGCGTGCTCATCCACGCCGCCGGCACCAACTCGCTGGCCGCCATGTCCCGCATGGGCGGACTGCGCTCCCGCGTGCCCGACGCCTACTGGACGATGACCGTCGCCCTGCTGGCACTGGCCGCGATCCCGCCGTTCAGCGGCTTCTTCTCCAAGGAGGCCGTCCTGGTCGCCGCCGAGCACGCCGCCACCGGTGACGGCGGCCCGGTCGCCGCCGGGTGGATCGTGCTGGCCGCCGGCCTGCTCACCGCCCTGCTGACCGCCGCCTACGCGGCCCGCCTGTGGCTGCGGGCCTTCCGCGGCCGCGGGGCCGAACTCCCCGCGCACGGCAGGCAGCCCGTCGCCATGAACGCCGTCCTGTGGGTGCTGGCCGTCCCCTCCCTCGCCCTCGGCACCGCCTTCGGCGTGCTCCCCGACTGGCTCGGCGGGCAGTCGCCGGCCCCCGGCTGGGCGACCTCCGTGCTCGCCACCGGCATCGCCCTGGTCGGCGGGATCGTCACCTACGCGACCTGGCGGCACACCACCGCCTTCGCGGCCGGCGCGCCGCTCGGCGCGGTCGCCGCCCACCCCGACGCGGACCCCGGCCGGGTCGAGGCGGAGGCCATCGCGAGCCACGCCCCCGCCTACGGCGACGTGGCCGACGCGCCCGACCCCTCCGACCCGGGCCGTCTCCTGCTGGGCCCCCTGCACCGCCACGCGGCCGCCGGCTTCCACCTGGACGCCCTCTACCGCGCGGCCTTCGTCCGTCCGGTGACCGCCGCGGCGTCCCTGGTGCGCTTCCTGGACCGCGAGGTCGTCGAGACCTACGTCCGCGGCGCCGCCGCCGCGCCCCGCCTGCTGGGCGCGGCCGTCCGCCGCGCACAGACCGGCAACCTCCAGACCTACGTGAGCGCGCTGCTCGCCGGAACCGTGGTCCTCACGGTGGCCGTCGTCCTCGCCGTCTCGGGAGCGTGAGCAGGCGTGATCGATGTCAACGAGTCCGTGATGCGGGCCCTTCTCGCGTTCGTCGTGGTGATCCCGCTGCTCGGGGCCGCCGCCGCCCTCCTCCCGGCCCCGCCCGGGCTGAGGGGGAGGTCGCCCGAGCAGGCGGTGCTGCGGCACGGCGTGACCGTCACCGCCGCCGTCCTCCTGGCCGCCCTGGCCCTCGCCGCCGGGTTCGACCACCACCGGCCCCAGACCATGCAGGCCACCACCGACATCAGCTGGATCCCCGCCCTCGACGTGCGGATCCACCTGGGCGTCGACGGCATCTCGCTGCCGCTGCTGGTCCTCACCGCCCTGCTGACCTTCCTCTGCGCGCTCCACGCGTACGCCAACCCGCCCGCGGGCGGCTCCCCGAAGGCGTTCGTCGCCCTGCTGCTCGTCCTGGAGACCGGCACCCTCGCCTCCTTCGCCGTCCTCGACCTGCTGCTGTTCTTCCTGGCGTTCGAGACCGTGCTGATCCCGATGTACTTCCTGATCGCCCGCTGGGGCGGGGCGGGCCGCGCGCAGGCGGCCTGGAAGTTCATCCTGTTCACCCTGCTGGGCTCCGTGGTCATGCTGCTCGGCCTGCTCCTGATCGGGATCGAGGCGGGCACGTTCGACATGGTGGCACTCGCCACCGGCGACGGACGGCCACTCACCGTGACGGTCCAGGTGGTGGCGGTCCTGGCGATCGGCATCGGCCTCGCCGTGAAGACCCCGATGTGGCCCCTGCACAGCTGGCTGCCCGACGCCCACACCGCCGCGCCCACCGTCGGATCGGTCCTGCTGGCCGGCGTGCTGCTCAAGATGGGCACCTACGGCTTCGTCCGCATCCTGCTCCCCGCCGCCCCCGAGGGCTTCGAGGTCTTCGCGCCCTACCTGGCCGCCTTCGCCGTCGTCGGCATCGTCTACGGCTCCCTGGCCTGCCTCGCGCTGGCGCGCAAGGGCGCCCGGGGCGACCTGAAGCGCCTGATCGCCTACTCCTCCGTCGGCCACATGGGCTTCGTCCTGCTCGGCATCGCCACCATGACCCCCACCGGCGTCAACGGGGCCCTGTTCGCCAACGTCGCCCACGGGCTGATCACCGGCCTGCTCTTCTTCCTGGTCGGCGCCCTCAAGGACCGCACCGGCACCACCGACCTGGACGCCCTCTCGGCACAGGGGCTCCAGGCCACCGGAGCCGCCCTCTACGGCCGCGCGCCCCGCCTCGGCGGCCTGCTCGCCTTCGCCGCCGTCGCCTCCCTGGGACTGCCCGGCCTGGCCGGCTTCTGGGGCGAGATGCTCGCCCTCTTCGGCGCGTTCGACCCGGCAGCGGGCCTCAGCCGCCCGGCCTACCTGGTCTTCATGGCGGTCGGCGCCTTCGGCACCCTGCTCACCGCCGCCTACCTGCTGGTCGTGGTCCGCCGCGTCTGCATGGGCGCACCGCCGCGGGACACCGACGGCGTCCCGCTCCTCGCCGACGTCCGCGGCCACGAGTTCGCCGCCTGGACCCCGCTGGTGGTCCTCACCGTCCTCGCCGGACTCTGGCCGAAGGCGCTCCTCGGCCTCACCGACCCGGCCGTCCAGCAGCTCTTCGCAGGAGGCACCCGATGAGCGCCCCGGCCACCGCCGAGAGCGTGGTCCAGTCCGTCGACTGGCTCGCCGTCGCGCCCCCCACCCTCACCGCCGTGGCCGCCCTGGCGGTCCTGGTCGCCGACCTGTTCCTCCCCGGGCCCCGCAAGGCGCTGCTGGGGTGGATCTCCGTCGCGGCCCTCGCCGCCGGCCTGCTCGCCCTGCTGCCCCTGCTCGACGGCGACCGCTCCACCTTCTGCCTGACCACCGACCCCGGCGTCTGCAGCTACGTCGCCGACCGCTTCACCCTGGTCGTGCAGCTCGTCGTCCTCGGGGGAGCGCTGCTCGCCGCCCTCCTGTCGATGACGGCGCTCAAGGACGAGGCCCGGCGGCTGCCCGCCGGCGAGTACTGGTTCCTGCTCCTCGGCTCGGCCGCGGGCGCCGCCCTGCTGCCCGCCTCCCGCGACCTGGCGACCCTGATCGTCGCCCTCGAGGTGGCCTCCCTGCCCGCGTTCGCCCTGGTGGGACTGCGCCACGGGGACCGCCGCTCCTCCGAGGCCGCCCTCAAGTTCTTCCTCTCCTCGGTCACCGCCACTGCCGTCAGCCTGCTCGGCGTCAGCTTCGTCTACGCCGTCACCGGGTCGATGCACCTGACGGTGGTCGCGGAGGAGATCCAGCGGGTCGACGGCCAGTTCTCGGCGCTCGCCCGCGCCGGCGTGGTCCTCACCCTGGTCGGCTTCGCCTTCAAGACCGCCGCCGTCCCCTTCCACTTCTGGGTGCCCGACACCTACGCGGGCGCGCCGCTGCCGGTCGCCGCCTACCTGTCGGTCACCGGGAAGGCGGTCGGCTTCACCGGCCTGATCCTGGTCACCGTCCTCGCCTTCCCGTCCTACGCCCCGGTCTGGGGGCCCGTCATGGCCGTGCTGGCCGCGCTCACCATGACCGTCGGCAACGTCGGCGCCCTGCGCCAGCGACCCGGCCGGGACCGCAGCGCCGTCCGGCTGCTGGCCTGGTCCTCCGTGGGCCAGGCCGGCTACCTGCTGGTCCCGGTCGCGGCGGCCGCCTACGGCGACGACGCCGCCCGGGCGATCGGCTCGACCCTCGCCTACGCCCTGATGTACGCCGCCGTGAACCTCGGCGCGTTCACCGTGGTCGCCCTGGTGGACCGGAGCCGGCCGGCGGGCCGCGTCGAGGACCACCGCGGTCTGTATGCCTCCCGCCCGGTGGCGGCGCTCCTGCTGGCCTTCTTCCTGCTGTCCCTGGCCGGACTGCCGCCGGGCATCGTCGGTCTCTTCGCCAAGGTCACCGTCTTCGCCTCGGCGGTGGAGGCGGGGATGGGGTGGCTGGCCGTGGTGATGGCCGTCAACGTGGTGATCGCGCTGGTCTACTACCTCCGCTGGACCGCGCTCCTCTTCCGCGCCGCGCCCGAGGGCGCCCCCGCCGCCCGCCGCGCCACGGCCCCGCTCACCGCCGCCCTGGTGGTCACCGGGCTCCTCGCCGTCGTCCTCTCCGGCGCGCCCCAGCTGATCCTCCGCTTCACCGGCGTGACCCTCTTCTGATCCGTCCCTCCGCCCCGGGACCGGCCCCGCGGCGGGACGCGCGCCCCGCCCCGGGGGCACGTGCGTCCCGGGCCCGCCGGGGTACCCGCCCGGAACCGGCGTGGGGAACTGCGGCCGCCCGCACCGCGTTGACCTGTACGTAAGGGTCCACTGGACGCGACGCACCAGAGGCTCCCCCCGCCGCACCAATGGAGGGCGTACCGTGCACCGTCGGCACAACGGACTCAGGACCGCGGTCCTCCTCGGGGGACTGTCGGCGCTCATCATCGTCATCGGCGGCTTCTTCGGGCGCGGCGGCCTGATCGCCGCCGTGCTGGTGGCGCTCGCCACCAACGCCTACGCGTACTGGAACAGCGACAAGCTGGCCCTGCGCGCCATGCGCGCCCGTCCGGTCAGCGAGTTCGAGGCCCCCGGCCTCTACCGGATCGTCCGCGAGCTCTCCATACAGGCCCGCCGGCCCATGCCCCGGCTCTACATCTCACCGACCGACGCGCCCAACGCCTTCGCCACCGGACGCAACCCGCGCAACGCCGCGGTGTGCTGCACCGACGGCATCCTGCGCATCCTCGACGAGCGCGAACTGCGGGGCGTGATCGGCCATGAGCTGAGCCATGTCCACAACCGCGACATCCTGACCTCGTCCGTCGCGGGCGCGCTCGCCTCGGTGATCATGTTCCTGGTCAACTTCGCCTGGCTGATCCCCATCGGCCGCTCGGACGACGACGAGGGCCCGGGCCTGCTCGGCATGCTCCTGATCATGCTGCTGGGCCCCCTCGCCGCCTCCGTGATCCAGCTCGCCATCAGCCGCTCCCGGGAGTACGAGGCCGACGCCGACGGAGCCCGCCTGACCGGCGACCCGCTGGCCCTGGCCAGCGCCCTGCGCAAGCTGGAGGCGGGCGCCAGGGCACTGCCGCTGCCGCCGGAGCCGAAGATCGAGACGGCCAGCCACATGATGATCGCCAACCCGTTCCGGCCGGGCCAGGGCCTCTCCAAGCTCTTCTCCACCCACCCGCCCATGACCGAGCGGATCGCGCGGCTGGAGCGCATGGCGGGCAGCGGCCGCGGCTGAGGCCGGCGCCGGAAGAGCTCCGCGCCGGAAGGTTCCGCCCCGTCGGCGGTCCGGCGCCACTGCCGACGCGCCCCGGACGGCACGGGCCCGCCTCCGCGCGCCCGGGCCCGTGCGCGCCCCGGTCCGCCGGGGACCGGCGGGGAGGAGGGCCCGGGCGACGCCGTCGCGGAGCACGGGGCCGGAGAACGCGCGGTGGTCCCCGCAGGCCACCACCGGGAAACCCGGTTCCCGGCCGCCCCGGGCCCGGTCCTCCGCGTGACCGGCCCGGACGACCGGGTCCCACCCCGCCCCGTCGGCGGCCGGGACCGGCCCGCGGG
>NZ_LWCC02000005.1:1829558-1906305 GCF_001642695.1 Streptomyces chilikensis | reverse complement strand
CCGGCAGGGGTCAGGAGGGCGGGGCGGGCGGAACCGGGGCGTCCGGGGCCGCCCCGGCGGCGGGCGGTCCCGGCCGGGCGCGCCCCCGCGCGGGGCCGGTGGCGCCCTCGAAGGCCGCCACCTGCCGCAGCACGCCGAGACGGGAGAGGTGACGCTCCTCGACGGCGGCGCGCGCGGCCGCGCCCCAGCGGGCACGCCCCTCCTCGTCCGTCAGCGAGCGGAGCACCGTCCGGGGCCAGGGGCCGTCGCCCTCGGTGTAGGGGGTGAGCAGGCCGTTGACGTCGTGCCGGATCTGGGCCCGGATGCCGTCGGTGTCGGCGCCGACGACGACCGCTCCCTTCCACATGGCCTCGGAGACGGTGAGGCCGAAGCTCTCCCGGCTGCTGTTCTGCACGACCGTGCGGGCCCGGCCGCGCAGCACGTTGAGGGCGAGGTCCTCCCCGGTGCGCTGGTCGGGGCCGAAGCGCCAGATGTGCACGCGCTCGCGCGTCCCGGGGCGGAGCTCCGCCCGGGCGTCCATGAGGCCCTGCCATATCGCGCGGTTCGCCGGGTAGTTCCGCCGGTCGTCGATGTGCGGCCCGACGAGCACCAGTTCGGTCTCCCGGTCGTCGTCGGCGAGCCGGGCGAAGGACCGGAGGACCCCGAGCTGGCCCTTGAGCGGGTCCCACCGGGAGACCTGGAGGACGAACGGGGCGTCGCGGTGGCGCAGACCGCCGGTACCGAAGTCGTCGACCAGGATCCGGCCGTCCTCCTCGCCCGTGACACGGGCGACGGAGCAGCCGCGGGCGGCGTGAAGGCGGGACCACACTTCGTCGACGACGTCGTCCGGGAGGTCCCGGTTCTTCCACGACCGGGGATCGATGCCCGGTGGGACGACGACGGTCCGGCCGTCGTCCCGCCACCCCGGCCAGATCTGGCGCGCGTCGGAGAAGAACAGGTGGTCGACGACGTCGAGCCGGGGGCGGAGGAACTCGACGGCGCTCCGGTCGATCGCCCCCAGGTCCTCCGAGCCGATGTGGCAGCGCCAGGCGACGCGTGGTGCCACCGCCCGGACGGCGGTCGCCAGCGTGAGCACCAGCGGGTCGTGCAGGACGACCACGTCGGCGTCACGGGCGGCCGCCACCACGGCCGCCTCGTTGGCGGCGAGGAAGTGGCCGACCCCCCGGCGCACCCTCTCCTCGGGGAAGTCCTCGCTCCGGGCCCCGTAGAGGCCGTTGTGCAGGACGAACGCGGCGTCGTGGGCGGCGTCCAGGGCGTGCGCCAGGACCCAGTGCGTCCGCCAGCCGAGTTCGGCGAGGTACGGCAGTTCGCTGCGGACGACCTCGCTGACGCCGCCCAGCTTGGTGCTGGTGCTCACGTGCAGGACACGGGGTGCGTCGTTCACCGGTCGCCTCCGTTCGGCCCGGTACGCAGCACACGCGCCGGGAACCTCTTCTCACAGGTGACGAAGCCCAGCCCCCCGGCTCCGACGAGCAGGCCCAGGACGAGCCAGAGGGCCAGACCGTTCCACCCCAGCAGCGCGCCGACGACGGCCGGACCGGCGACGTTGGAGACGGTCCAGGACGTCTGGAAGACCGAGGAGTACCTGCCGCGCAGGGGCACGGGGGCGGCGTCCATCGACAGGGCCTGGGCCGCGGGCCCGGCCGACATCTCGCCGAGGGAGAAGAGGACCATGCCCGCCGCGGTGCACAGGAGGGCGAAGGCCGGCGGGGCGTCGTGGGCCCCGGCGAACAGGGCGAACGCCAGGACGAAGAAGCCCGCCCCGATGAGCACGGCACGGGTGCGCCGCAGGGGCACGAGCGCTCGGGACACCGTCGTCTGGAACAGGACGGGCAGGACGGTGTTCATCGCGAAGGCGGCCGACGGCACCCACGGCGGCAGGTCGAGGGTGTCCACGAGGTACACCGGCAGCGCCACGCCCGGCAGCAGCCAGGCGAAGGTCAGGGCGGTGTGGGCAGCGGTCATCGCGGTGTACGGCCGGTCGCGGAGCACCGCGCGCCATCCCGCGCCGGCCGCGTCCGACGCGCCCGCCCCGTCGCCGGACCCCTCGTCCGCGCCGTCCTTCCCCGGCGACGAGGGGGCCGTCCGCAGCCGTGCGAACACCACGGCGGACAGGAACGAGGCGGCGACCGCGCAGAGGAGGATGGCCCGCAGCGTGCCGACGTCCCCGACGGAGAGGGCCACCGCGGCGAGGGCCGCTCCCAGGCCGAGCGCGCCGCTCTTGAACGCGTTGACCACGGCGAACCAGTGGTCCAGCGTCTCGCCCTCGGCCGCCTGCTCGGCCACGAAGACCGGCCAGCCGACCCAGTACAGACGCTGGGACAGCGTGATGAACGCGACCGCGACGACGAGCTGGGGCCAGCCGTGGATGTCGACGAGCCCCAGGTAGCCGACGCCGCAGCAGGCGTTCGCCGCCACGATCGTCCGCTGCGCACCCCAGCGGTCGGCGATGCTTCCCGCGAGGGGGTTGAGCAGCAGGGCGACCAGGCCGCCGCCGGTGAGGACCAGGCCGATCCGGGTGACCGGCAGGTCGGTGCCGAGGCGGAGGTAGAGGAAGGTCAGCGGGTAGAACGCCCCGGCCGCGATCGTGTCGACGAGCAGGACACCCATCATGATTTTGCGCTGGGGCGTGCCGACCAGCGAGGTCCGGCTCATGACCGTCCTCACCGGGAACCGGATCCGTCGGTGAACGCGACCCGCACCGTGGCGCCGATCCGCCGGGCCTCGTCCAGCAGGTCGCCGGACCAGCGTTCCCACAGCCCCCGCAGCCGCGACGTGATCACGACGAGGTCCGCGGAGCCCGCGGCGAGGACGGTGCGCAGGCCGACGGCGTGGACCGCTGTGACGCCGCCGGCCGCCGGCAGGGCGTCGAGCGCCCGCCGGTCGAAGTCGACCAGGGTGCACGAGACGCCGTCCGGAAGCCGGGGCGGGCGACCGCCGGCGCCCAGGACCACCACCCGGGAGGCCGCCCGGCCGTCCGGGAGCGGTTCGGCCGCCAGCCGCTCCGCCTCCGCCCGCACGTCGAGGCCGGCGGCCCGCTCCTGCCACTCCAGCAGACGCCCGTACTCGTGCTCCAGGGGCGGGTCGTAGTGGTTGCGGGAGTACATGGCGCCGTAGAGCTCCATGACCGGCTCGGGGTGCTTCTCCCACAGCAGCCAGGAATTGGCGCAGTTGCTGGCGCGGTTGCCGTCCAGGTCGCGTTCGTGGGGGCTCTCCAGCACCCACGCCCGCCGCGACAGCACCAGGGGGAGGCCGTGCCCGTGGACCCGGAAGCCGAACTCGAGGTCCTCTCCGCCCCAGGAGCGGAAGTCCTCGTCGAACCCTCCCACCGCCTCGAAGTCGGCGGTGGGCAGCGACATGTTCAGCGCCCACACGTGCATCCACGGTGCGGCGAGCCGGCCGAGGTCGAACCCGACCCTGTCGAGCTCCGCGTGGCGCAGGTCCTGGAACTCCTTTTGCCCGCCGTGGGACCGCACCACGTCCTCGGGATCGCTCTGCGCGAGGATCTCGGCGAGGCCGGGGAAGGGCCGGTAGGGGTTGTAGCCGTAGGCGTAGCCGAGGACGAGGCGTCCGCCCCGGGTGCCGTCGGGCCTCGGCCCCGCGTGCGCGGCGATGTGCTCGGCGAGGAAGTCGGGTCCGAACAGGGCGCCGGTGTCGAGGAAGACCAGCAGCGGGGCGGTGGCCAGCCGGGCGCCGCCGTTGCGGACGGCGGCGGCCCGGAACCCCAGGTCCTCCTGGGTGTGGAACCCGATCCTGAGCTTGCCGGAGAACGAGGCGACGACCTCGGCCGTGTGGTCGGCGGACCCGTCGTCGGCGACGACGACTTCGAACCGCTCGGGCGCCAGACTCTGCCGGGTGAGCCCTTCGAGCTGACGGCGCAGCAGTTCGGCCCGGTTGTAGGTCGGGATCACCACGCAAACCTGGGGGTCCGGTAGGTGCGTCATGACTGTCCTTCGCTGGGAGGTGGGGGGCGAGGGAGAGGGACGGCGGCCGGCCCGCTGCGGGTGCGGACGCCGTGCGTGCGGTGCCGGCGAGGACGTCGTCGGGCCCACCCGCCCCACGGCTCCCCGCGGGGCCCGGACGGTTCACCCGCCCCGGCCGCCGGGGCGGCGCCGGACGACGGGACCGCCGGTGCGGCCGTCGCGGGACCGGCCCGAAGGCCGTGTGCCGCGGACCGGGGCGGAACGCCCTCCCCCCGGCGGCTCCGCGCCCGGCCGTTCCCCGGTACGGGGCGCGACCGGACCGGCTCCGCCGTCGAGCGGGGCCGGGGAGGACTCCCGGGGTGCGGGAAGCAGGGGGCGACCGTGCGGGACTGCCCGCCCGGCGGTGCGCCGGGGCCGGGGAATGCCGGTTCCGGCGGCGCACTCGCGGGGTGCGGACGGATCAGGCGGTCATCCGGTGCGACACGCCCGCCGGCTCATCCGGGGTGGCACGCCCGCCGGCTGCTCGTGAGCGGTACGGCCGGCGACGGCCGGCGGGAGTGGCGCGGCGGTGGTGCGGCTGCGGTGGTCATGTCGTCCATGACAGTGGGCGCTCCCCGTTGCTGTCTGCGTGGTGGGCGCTTCCCCGGGAGGAGGGAAACGAGCCGTTCCGCGGCGCTCCCGGCCGATCGGGCGGGAACGCCGCGCCCAGACCTTGGCATGGGCGGTACAGCCAGTCAACGGAAAGTGACCGGACGGCGGCGACACGCGTTCGGCCTTCGCGGTCCGGTGCCCGGCGACACCCGTCCGGTGGACGTCCTCCCAGGTCAAAGGCTTGCGAAGGGGTGGAATCCGTCCGGCGGCGGGAGCCGTGTACGGGCCGGCCGACGGCTTCCGTCCGGTTCCGCGCCCGTGCGGCGGGCGGGTCGCGCGGCTCCGGATTCCGGCAGCGCTCGTGCGGTCGTCCACCCCTCGTGGAGCGGAGGCCGAGCCCCTCTCCAGTCTCCGGGGACCGCCGCCGTCCAGGTGCCCGCGCGGGAACGGGGAACGGCGAGGACCGCCGCGCCGCCCGGATGGCGCGCGGCCTGCCGCCCCGCCCCCTCACGGCGACCATGGCCGCCTCGGGCGGGCCCGACGCGGGCCCGTGGTTCCGGTGCCACGGCGACGACGAGCACGGCCGCACCGTCGCCGCCGCGGCGGACCCGCTGCGGGAAGGCCCCGATGGTCCGGCCGAGGCCGTGGGCCGCTCCCGCGCGCACCCCCGCGCCCGGCCGATTCGCGACGCGGGCCTGCCGAGGCCGGTCCTCGCGGACCGCACCGGCACGGGCCGGCGCCTCCGCCGTGCCGCCGGGGTCACCAGCGCTGCGGGCCGCCCGCCGGAGTCCGCTCGGCCTCCTCCGCGGAGACGACCTCGGTGCCGAGCGGCATCAGCGAGATCGGGATCATCTTCAGGTTCGCCCAGCCGAACGGGATCCCGATGATCGAGAGGAACAGCGGGACGCTGGTCACCAGGTGCCCGATGGCCAGCCACCAGCCCGCCACGATCACCCACACCACGTTCCCGATCATCGAGCCCACGCCCGCCGTCGGCTTGGGCACCGTGGTCCGCCCGAACGGCCAGAGGGCGTACCCGGCGAGCCGCAGCGAGGCGATGCCGAACGGGATGGTGACGATCAGCACGAAGCCGATCAGGGCGGCCACCAGATAGCCCACCGCCATCCAGAAGCCGCAGAACACCACCCACAGGATGTTGAGCACCAGATTGACCGGCTTCACGGCTGTTCCCCCTTCGCGCGGAATCCCTACGACTTCAGTGTCCGCCGGATCCCGTACACGAGCGCGCCGGCCAGGACGACGGCCGCCCCCGCGGCCACCGAGGCGGCGGGCAGGGCGAACGCCAGGGCCAGGCAGCCGAGCAGCCCGGCACCGGGGAGGACGCGGGCGGCGGCCGTCCGGTTGAGCGTCCAGGCCGACGCGTTGGCGATCGCGTAGTACAGCAGCACGCCGAAGGACGAGAAGCCGATCGCGCCCCGCAGGTCCACCGTGGCCACCACCGCGGCCACCACCGCCCCCACCGCCCACTCGGCCCGGTGCGGGACCCGGAAACGCGGGTGCACGGCCGCCAGGGCGCCGGGCAGGTGCCCGTCCCGGGCCATCGCCAGCGTGGTCCGCGACACGCCCAGGATCAGCGCCAGCAGCGCCCCCAGCGCGGCCACCGCCGCGCCCACCCGCACCACCGGCGCCAGCCACCCCGCCCCGGCGGCCCGGACGGCGTCCGCCAGCGGCGCGGCCGACCCGGCCAGCCCGCCCGTGCCCAGCACCGACACCACGGCCGCCGTCACCACCGCGTACACCACCAGCGCCAGTCCCAGGGCCACCGGCACCGCCCGCGGAATGGTCCGCGCCGGATCCCGCACCTCCTCGCCCAGCGTGGCGATCCGCGCGTAACCGGCGAACGCGAAGAACAGCAGGCCGGCCGCCTCCAGCACGCCGCCCACGGTCGCCGCGCCTCCCGGCACCTGCTCCGTGGTCCCTCCGCCCGGGCCCAGACACGCCACCACCACGGCGGCCAGCACGGCCAGCACCACCGCGACGATCACCCGTGTCAGCCGGACGGACCGCTGCACGCCCCGGTGGTTCACGGCCGTCAGCCCCACCACCGCGCCCACCGCCACCACCCGCTCGTGCCCGGGCCAGAGGTAGGCGCCGGCCGTCAGCGCCATCGCGGCGCAGGACGCGGTCTTCCCCACCACGAACGTCCACCCGGCGAGGTACCCCCAGAACTCCCCGAGCCGCTCCCGCCCGTACACGTACGTCCCCCCGGACGCCGGGTACAGGGCCGCCAGCCGCGCCGAGGACGTCGCGTTGCAGTACGCGACGAACCCCGCCACCACCAGCCCCGCCAACAGGCCCGTGCCGGCCGCCCGCGCCGCGGGAGCCGGCGCCGCGAAGATCCCGGCCCCCACCATCGATCCCAGTCCGATCACCACGGCGTCCCGGACCCCGAGCGTCCGCCGCAGCCCACCCTGCTCACTCATGCCGGGAACGCTACCGGTGACGGCGACGGCGCCCGTCGCCCCGGGTCCTCAGGACGCCGTCCGCTGCGCGGCGCGGTCGGACTCGCCGCGCAGCACGCAGAATTCATTGCCCTCCGGGTCGGCGAGCACCACCCAGCCCGAGCCGTCGGGCTGCCGGAGGTCGTCCACCAGGGTCGCCCCCAGCTCCACGAGCCGCGCCGTCTCCTCGTCGCGCGAGGTCCGGGGCCGCAGGCAGAGATGGACCCGGTTCTTGGCCGTCTTGGGCTCCGGCACCTGACTGAAGTACAGGTGCGGCCCCTCCACCGCCGTCACCTGCGTCTCCAGGTCCCCGGGCCGCGCGTCGGGATCCAGCGGAAAGCCGGTCACCTCGCTCCAGAACCGCGCCAGCGCGTACGCGTCCGCACAGTCGATCGCCACGTTCTGCACCACGGAGGTCATGGGGGCGAATCTGCCGGACCCGGCCCTCCTCCGCCAACCCCGGACCGCCCGCGGACAACGGCGAGGGGCGCACCGCAGGGCAGGCCCCGCGATGCGCCCCCGTCACTCGGCGCGTCAACTACCGGTTTTTCACCGGTAGTTGACGAACTGCAGCGCGAAGTCGAAGTCCTGGTTCTTCAGCAGCGCGATCACGGCCTGCAGGTCGTCCCGGCTCTTGGAGCTGACCCGCAGCTCCTCGCCCTGGACCTGCGCCTTGACGCCCTTGGGGCCCTCGTCGCGGATGAGCTTCGCCACCTTCTTGGCGTTCTCCTGCGAGATGCCCTCCTTGATCTCCGCGAAGATCTTGTACTCCTTGCCGGACAGCTGCGGCTCGCCGGCCTCCAGGGCCTTCAGCGAGATGCCGCGCTTGATCAGCTTGGACTGGAAGACGTCGAGGACCGCGTTGACCCGGTCCTCGGAGTTCGCCTCCATCAGGATCTTCTCACCGGACCACGAGATCGAGGCGCCGACGCCCTTGAAGTCGTAGCGCTGCGAGATCTCCTTGGCGGCCTGGTTGAGGGCGTTGTCGACCTCCTGCCGCTCGACCTTCGAGACGATGTCGAAACTGGAGTCGGCCATGTCCTGTGGCTCCTTGCATCGGGGTCTGTGTCGGGGTGCTTGCGGGGCCGCCGACCCGGAGACCGCGCCCCGGACCGGGCCCGCCCAAGCCTAGCCATCTCCCGCCCGCCGAACCGCGATCAATGGAGTGGCGGAGCACCCCCGCGCATCAGGTATTGTTTACGTCGTCGCGAGGGAGACCCGGCCACAAACCGGTTCGACTTCGTGGCACCGTCTAGGCGGTGTGCCCGAGCGGCCAAAGGGAGCAGACTGTAAATCTGCCGGCTCAGCCTTCCCAGGTTCGAATCCTGGCGCCGCCACCAGACACGGAGCCCCCTCCGACCAGCCATCACGGCAGGTCGGAGGGGGTTTCGCTTTGCCCGCGGAGCGTTCCGGCGGGTGAGGCCGCGAGGTGACCTGCCCCCTCTCGTGCCACCCGCCTCCCGTCTTCGACCAAGCCGCGCCCCAGGTGTCCCCGGGGCGCGCGCCCCTCGCGTGGCTGCCGCAGGAGACGCCTTTGCGGAAGGGGTCTGGCCAAGAGTATTTGAACGTGTTCAAATGCTGAGTGCGGGTGTTCGGGCGGGGCCGCGGCAGTGTTGCGACAGGTTTCAGGGGGAGGGGCTGTGGGCTCAGGGGCCGGAGTCGTCGTTCTGGCGGTGTTCTTCCTCTACGTGCTCCTCGTGGTGCCGTTCTGCGCCCTCGTGGGGGCGAGGACGACGCGCCGAACAGGCTGGTTGATGTCGATCCCCATGGTCTTCCTGCCCCTCGCCCTGCTGATCGGCCTCTTGACCCCCTGAGCTGCCGGAACTCGAGCCGAGCGAGGCCGAGTTCGCGCAGCGCCTCCCCCGATCGACGGTCGGCCCCTTCCCGGGACCGTGCCGGTGCCTTGTGCGGGCTCTTCCCGGTCGACCCTCACGGCGGGCCGGAGGGGGTCCCGCCCGCCCGCCCCTGTCCACTCGAAGTGAATCCGGGGCGGGCCGTGGGCGAACGGCCGAAGACTGTCAACTGCGGGTTGACGCCCTCGGGGTGTCAACTTACGGTTGACGCATGACGACGAACCCGCTCGGCGCGGCTTCCGTGCGCCTCGACGACCTGATCCACGCCATCAAGCAGGGCGACTCCGACGCCCTGGCCCAGCTGCGGAGCGCGATGATCGCCGCGGAGCACCTCGGCGAGGTGGCGGACCACCTCATCGGCCACTTCGTGGACCAGGCCCGGCGGGCCGGCGCCTCGTGGACCGACATCGGACAGAGCATGGGCGTCACCCGGCAGGCAGCCCAGAAGCGCTTCGTGCCCAAGGAGTCCCACGACCTCGACCCCGCCCAGGGGTTCAGCCGGTTCACGCCCCGCGCCCGCAGCGTGGTCGGGGCGGCGCACACCGAGGCCAAGGCGGCCGACGGCGCGGAAGGGCTGCCGGAGCACCTGGTGCTCGGCCTGCTCGCGGAGCCGGAGTCGATCGGCACCCGGGCGCTGACGGCGCAGGGCGCCACCCCGGAGGCCGTGCGGCAGGCCGTGACGCCGCTGCTCCCGCCGGCGTCCGCGAACCCGCCGGAACTGGTCCCCTACGGCTCCGCGGCCAAGAAGGTCCTGGAGCTCACCTTCCGCGAGGCGCTGAGGCTCGGCCACAACCACGTCGGCACCGAGCACATCCTGCTCGCCCTGCTGGAGCACGAGAACGGCGAGGGCGTCCTCAGCGGCCTCGGCGTGCGGAAGGACGCCGCCGAGCGGTACGTGACGGAGGCGCTGGCGGCGTACGCCGAGGAGGCCGCCGGGGGTGACGAGCGGGACGAGCGGGACCGGCGGCGGTAGCCGGCCGACGGCCCCGGCGTGCGGAGGGCGGACCGAGGGCTCGGAAGGGCTCACGGAGGGCGGGGGCCGGGGCGTCCCCCCCGTGGGCGGATCACTCCCCGGAGACCATCTTCACCGCGTCCTGGACCGGCGTGGAGCCGCTGATCAGTTCCAGGGTCAGCCCCACCGTCCCCGGGAAGTCGAGGAGTTCGGCCAGGACCGCGGCCACGTCGTCGCGGGGGACGGGACCCCGGCCGGTGGAGGCGCTGAGCAGGACGCGGCCGGTGCCGGCGTCGTCGGTGAGCATGCCGGGGCGCAGGATCGTCCAGTCCAGCGCGTCGCCCAGGGAACGGACGTGGGCGTCCGCCTCGCCCTTGGCGCGCAGGTAGACGTCGAACACCTCGTCGCCCTCGTGGTCCGGGTCGGCGGCCATGGAGGAGACCACCAGGAGGCGGCGGACGCCCGCGCGCACGGCGGCGTCGGCGAGCAGCACGGCGGCTCCCTTGTCGACGGTCGCCTTGCGGTCCGCCCCGCTGCCCGGGCCCGCGCCCGCGGCGAAGACGGCGGCGTCGGCGCCGCGGAGGAGCGCGGCGACCTCCTCCGCCGAGGCCGACTCCAGGTCGCACACGAGGGGTTCGGCGCCGGCCTCGCGCAGGTCGGCCTCATGATCGGGGTTGCGGATGATTCCCGCGACCTCGTCGCCCCTCGCGGTGAGCAGACGCGACAGTCGCAGGGCGATTCGGCCGTGGCCTCCGGCGATGACGATACGCATGCTTCGACCGTAACGCGGCGGCCCGCACGACGCCCCGCGACGCGTCAGGGATGCCGTCCCTGGCGCGGGAGTTCCAGCGCCGTGCCCGCGTGGCCGAGGTCGCAGTACTCGCGCACCGCGCTGGTCCTCGAGACGACCCGGCCGGCGTGGATCACGAGCCGGCTGTACGCCAGCGAGAGCGCCCCCGCCAGCCGGTCCCCGCGGACCGCGATCAGGTCGGCCGGGAACCCGGCCTCCACCCGTACCGGCGGGAGCCCGAGGACCGCGCGGGCGGTCCCGCACACCGTGTCGTAGGCGTCCTCGGCCGGCAGGGCGTCCTGGGAGGCCAGCAGGTAGGCGGCCTCCAGCGGGTCCCCCCGGCCCACCGGGTTGGACAGGTCGCGCAGGGCGCCGCTGCCGGCCGCGACCCGCACCCCGGCGGCGCGCAGCAGCCGGACCGGCGCCGTGCCGCGGCGGTCCGCCCCGGCGCAGCCGCCCTGGGGCAGGCAGACCACGCCGACCCCGGCCGCTGCCAGCCGGTCCGCGCAGCGCGAGGCCACCTCGGTCGGCAGCAGCCCCAGTCCGCCCAGCGGACCGACCGTCACCCCGCCGCGCATCCCGCCCGCCACGGAGGCCAGGCGGCACAGCCGGGCGGGGTCGGTGCCGTCGGTGTGCAGGTCGACGGCGCACCCGTGGGCGGCGGCGAGTTCCAGCACGGCTTGGACGTATCCGGCGGGATCCGGGTCGGTGTCCGGGCAGCCGCCGACGGCGGTGGCGCCCATGCCGACCGCGTCACGCAGCACGGCCAGCCCGTCCGCCCCGGCGACCCCGGTGAGCAGCCGGGGCATCGCCACCGGCGTCAGGTCGACGAGGTCGCGCACCACCCCGCGCACCCGCAGCACGGCCTCCAGGGCGCCCAGCCCTTGGACGTCGCCGACGCGGACGTGGGAGCGGATCGCGGTGGCGCCGTGCCCGAGCTGGGCGAGCACCGCCTCGGTGGCGCGGCGCTGGACGTCCTGCGGGTCGGCCGGGACCGGGCCGTCCGCCTCGGCGGTCAGGGCGGTGTCGGTGTGCGCGTGGGGCTCGACGGGGGCGGGGAGGAGGAGGTAGCCCTCCAGGTTCACGCGGGCCGGTGCCGGGGCGGCGTCCACCGGTGCGGTGACCGGCGACGCGGGGGCGGGGGCCGGGATGGGCCCGCCGGCCAGGCTGCCGGCCGTCCCGACGGCCTCGATCCGCCCGCCGCCCAGCCGCACGTCCACCACGCGGCCGTCGGCCAGGCGCGCACCGCAGAGCAGCAGTGCCACCGGCTCGGCGGGACCGGGCGTGGAGGAGGGCGACGGGTTGGGCTGCTGGGGAGGCGGCTGGCTGTCGGACATCGCGTTCCTGGGGGTCCGGATCCGGGTGCTGCTGCGGGAGGGCGCCGGCGGCGGCCTCGGAGAGGAAACGATCACTTCGTGCGACCGAGCGTAGGGCGGCGACCCGCCGACCCCGGGGAGGAGCGCAATAGTCGTACCGGCGTGGTGCCGTCCGTGGCGGGGCCTGCGGCGGAAGGGCGGGGCCTGCGACGGAAGGGCGGGGCGGGGCGGGAAGGGCCGCCCGGGGCGCCGCCCCGGGCGGCCGGGGCCTCTTCGGGACATCCCGGCGCAGGACGCCGGGAAACGGATTTGGGGGATCGGCGGGCGACCGTGTAATGTCTTCCTCGCTCGCCCCAATAGCTCAGTCGGTAGAGCGTCTCCATGGTAAGGAGAAGGTCTACGGTTCGATTCCGTATTGGGGCTCTGGTGAGAGAGGTTCCCGTCTCAGGACGGGAACCGATCGATCCGCAGCGGTGTAGCTCAGTCGGTAGAGCAAGCGGCTCATAATCGCTGTGTCACCGGTTCAAGTCCGGTCACCGCTACTCTTAGTAGCCGATTGCGGGGTCGGTCCTTCAGTCGGCTACTATTTGTCTGTCTTAGTTCGTCCCATCCGTTCGTCAAGGAGCACTTCACGTGGCTGCCACCGACGTCCGCCCGAAGATCACGCTGGCCTGCGTGGAGTGCAAGGAGCGGAACTACATCACCAAGAAGAACCGGCGTAACAACCCGGATCGCCTGGAGATGAAGAAGCACTGCCCGCGTTGCAACGCGCACACCGCGCACCGCGAGACGCGATAACCAGGCTCGTACGCGAGGCCGTCCCCGTCAGGGGGCGGCCTTTCGTCGTTCCACGGTGCCCGCGTCCGGCGGCCTTTCCGTTTCACCGCCTCGGCCCTCCGTGTCGTTCTAGGGTTACCGCAGCAAGCACAGGCAGCAGGAGGTGCGCCCATGGCGCTGGACCAGTCGTTCGTCGGGCGGAGCTACCCGCCCACCGACCCCTACGAGGTCGGCCGGGAGAAGATCCGCGAGTTCGCGGCGTCCATCGGCGACCCCAACCCCGCGTACACGGACCCGGAGGCCGCCAAGGCGCTCGGCCATCCCGACGTGATCGCCCCGCCGACCTTCGTCTTCGCCATTTCCTTCAAGGCCGCCCACCGCGTGATCCACGACCCGGAGCTGGGCCTCGACTACAGCCGCGTGGTCCACGGCGACCAGAAGTTCGCCTACCGCCGCCCCGTGCGCGCCGGTGACCGGCTCACCGTGACCACCACCATCGACGCCGTGAAGTCGCTGGCCGGCAACGACATCCTGGACATCCGGGGCGACGTCCACGACGAGACGGGCGAGCTCGTGGTGACCGCCTGGACCAAGCTGGTGGCCCGCGCCGCCGAGGAGGGATGACGAGGATGACGTCCAAGGTCGCGTACGCCGACGTGGAGGTCGGCACCGAGCTCCCCGCGCAGGTCTTCCGCCTGACCCGCGCCACGCTCGTCGAGTACGCCGGCGCGTCCGGCGACTTCAACCCGATCCACTGGAACGAGAAGTTCGCCAAGGAGGTCGGGCTGCCGGACGTCATCGCGCACGGCATGCTCACCATGGCCGAGGCGGCCCGCGTGGTGACCGACTGGGCCGGCGACCCGGGCGCGGTCGTCGAGTACGGCGTCCGCTTCACCAAGCCGGTCGTCGTCCCCAACGACGACGAGGGCGCCACCGTCGAGGTCAGCGGGAAGGTCGCGGCCAAGCTCGACGACAACCAGGTCCGCGTCGACCTCACCGCCACGCACGCCGGGCAGAAGGTCCTCGGCATGTCCCGCGCGGTGGTCCGCCTCGCCTGAGCGGTGCCGCACACCGGGCGGCGGCGCCACCGCGCGCCGCCCGGCGTGCCGCGTAGGCTTGGCGGCGTGCTGGAACGACATGACGCCCCGCTCGCCCCGCTGACCACCTTCCGTCTCGGGGGACCGGCCCGACGGCTGATCACCGCGACCACCGACGCCGAGGTGGTGGAGGCCGTCCGCCGGGCCGACGCCACCGGCACGCCGCTGCTGGTCATCGGCGGCGGGTCCAACCTGGTCATCGGCGACAAGGGCTTCGAGGGCACCGCCCTGCACATCGCCACCAGTGGCTTCTCCCTCGACGGCACCCGGCTGGAGCTGGCCGCCGGCGAGGTGTGGTCCGAGGCCGTCGCGCGCACCGTGGAGGCCGGTCTGGCGGGCATCGAGTGCCTGTCGGGCATCCCCGGCTCGGCGGGCGCCACGCCCATCCAGAACGTCGGCGCGTACGGGCAGGAGGTCTCCTCCACCATCACCGAGGTGATCGCCTACGACCGCGCGGCGGGCGGTACGGTCGCCCTCACGAACGAGGAGTGCGCGTTCGCCTACCGGCACAGCCGCTTCAAGGCCGAGCCGGACCGCTACGTCGTGCTGCGCGTCCGCTTCGAGCTGGAGGACGCCGGGGGCATGTCCGCCCCCGTGAAGTACCCCGAGACGGCGCGGGCCCTGGGCGTCGGGGCAGGGGACCGGGTGCCGCTGGAGCAGGCCCGGGAGACGGTGCTCAAGCTGCGGTCCGGCAAGGGGATGGTGCTGGACGCCGAGGACCACGACACCTGGTCCGCCGGATCCTTCTTCACCAACCCGATCCTCACCGACGACGCCTTCGCCGCCTTCCGCGAGCGGGTGCGCGAACGCCTCGGCGACGACGTGACGCCCCCCGCGTACCCGGCGGGGGAGGGCCGCACCAAGACCTCCGCCGCGTGGCTCATCGACAAGGCCGGCTTCACCAAGGGCTACGGCACCGGGCCGGCCCGCATCTCCACCAAGCACACCCTCGCGCTCACCAACCGCGGCTCCGCCACCACCGAGGACCTCCTCACCCTGGCCCGCGAGGTCGTGGACGGGGTGCGCGCGGCATTCGGCATCACCCTGGTCAACGAGCCGGTGATGGTGGGCGTCGGTCTCTGACCCGCCGCCGGGGCGGCGGCGTCACGCCGGGGTGGTCAGCCAGGTGTCGATGCCGGCCAGCAGGCGGGAGCGCACCTCGGGCGGCGCGGCCGAGCCGCGGACCGACTGGCGGGCCAGTTCGGCCAGCTCCGCGTCGTCGAACCCGTGGTGCTCCCGCGCGATCTCGTACTGCGCGGCCAGCCGGGAGCCGAACAGCAGCGGGTCGTCCGCCCCCAGCGCCAGCGGGACCCCCGCCTCGAACATGGTGCGCAGCGGGACCTCCTCCGGCTTGTCGTAGACGCCCAGCGCCACGTTGGACGAGGGGCAGACCTCGCAGGTGATCTGCCGGTCCGCGAGCCGCCGCAGCAGCCGCGCGTCCTCCGCGGCGCGCACGCCGTGGCCGATCCGGGTGGCCTCCAGGTCGTCGAGGCAGTCCCGCACCGACGCCGGGCCGGTCAGCTCGCCGCCGTGCGGGGCCGCGAGCAGGCCGCCCTCCCGCGCGATCGCGAAGGCCCGGTCGAAGTCACGGGCCATGCCGCGCCGCTCGTCGTTGGAGAGCCCGAAGCCGACGACGCCCCGGTCCGCGTACCGGACCGCCAGCCGGGCCAGCGTCCGCGCGTCCAGGGGGTGCTTCATCCGGTTCGCCGCCACCAGGACCCGCATCCCCAGGCCCGTCTCCCGGGCGGCCGAGTCCACCGCGTCGAGGATGACCTCCATGGTGGGGATCAGGCCGCCCAGCCGCGAGGCGTAGGAGGTCGGGTCCACCTGGATCTCCAGCCACCCCGAGCCGTCCCGGACGTCCTCCTCGGCGGCCTCGCGGACCAGCCGGCGGATGTCCTCCTCGTCGCGCAGGCAGTTCCGGGCGGCGTCGTAGAGCCGCTGGAAGCGGAACCAGCCCCGCTCGTCGGTGGCGCGCAGCTCCGGGGGCTCCGCCCCGGTCAGCGCCTCCGGCAGGCGGACGCCGTGCTTGTCGGCCAGTTCGAGCAGGGTCTGGGGGCGCATCGAACCGGTGAAGTGCAGGTGCAGATGAGCCTTCGGCAGCTTGGTGAGATCACGTACGCGCTCCATTGCCCGATCCTGCCGTACTCGCATGCGTCACTCCTACCCCGTTCCCCTTTCGAGACGTTGCCCGAACGAAAAAACGGGGCAGCGCGTGTGGTCACGCACTGCCCCGTCACGGGTGCCCGGACTCAGTCGCGGGCCTCCGCCAGCAGCTTCTGGATCCGGCTGACGCCCTCGACGAGGTCCTCGTCGCCCAGCGCGTAGGAGAGCCGCAGGTAACCCGGGGTGCCGAAGGCCTCGCCCGGGACGACGGCGACCTCCACCTCCTCCAGGATCAGCGCGGCCAGCTCGACCGAGTTCCGCGGCCGCCTGCCGCGGATCTCCTTGCCGATCAGCGCCTTCACCGACGGGTACGCGTAGAACGCGCCCTCCGGCTCCGGGCAGACCACGCCGTCGATCTCGTTCAGCATCCGCACGATGGTCCGGCGGCGGCGGTCGAAGGCCTCGCGCATCTCCTCCACGGCGGCCAGGTCGCCGGAGACGGCGGCCAGCGCGGCGGCCTGGGCCACGTTGGAGACGTTGGAGGTGGCGTGCGACTGCAGGTTGGTCGCGGCCTTGACGACGTCCTTGGGGCCGATGATCCAGCCCACCCGCCAGCCGGTCATCGCGTACGTCTTGGCGACGCCGTTGACCACGACGCACTTGTCGCGCAGCTCCGGCAGCAGGGCCGGGAGCGAGGTGAAGACGGCGTCGCCGTAGACCAGGTGCTCGTAGATCTCGTCGGTCAGCACCCACAGGCCGTGCTCGACGGCCCAGCGGCCGATCGCCTCGGCGTCCTCACGACTGTAGACCGCGCCGGTCGGGTTCGACGGGGAGACGAACAGGACGACCTTGGTGCGCTCGGTGCGCGCCGCCTCCAACTGCTCCACCGAGACCCGGTAGCCGGTGGTCTCGTCCGCGACGACCTCGACCGGCACGCCGCCGGCCAGCCGGATCGACTCCGGGTAGGTGGTCCAGTACGGGGCCGGGACGATGACCTCGTCGCCCGGGTCCAGGATCGCGGCGAAGGCCTCGTAGATGGCCTGCTTGCCGCCGTTGGTCACCAGCACCTGCGAGGGGTCGACCTCGTAGCCGGAGTCGCGCAGCGTCTTGGCGGCGATCGCGGCCTTCAGCTCGGGCAGGCCGCCGGCCGGGGTGTAGCGGTGGAACTTCGGGTTCTTGCAGGCTTCGATCGCGGCCTCGACGATGTAGTCCGGCGTCGGGAAGTCCGGCTCGCCGGCGCCGAAGCCGATCACCGGGCGCCCGGCGGCCTTGAGGGCCTTGGCCTTGGCGTCGACGGCGAGGGTCGCGGACTCGGAGATCGCGCCGATGCGGGCGGACACCCGGCGCTCGGTCGGAGAGGTAGCTGCGCTCATGGACGCCATGGTTTCAGAAAGGAAACTTCACCGGCATCCCGGTTCGCGGAGTGAACAAGGGGTGCACAGGCGTCCGTATCCGGGCCGTGGACCGGACGCCTCCGCCGGGCCGGCGAAGGTCGCGGAATTTTCTGTTCGACGCGGGGCCCAAGAGCACGTACACTCTCACCTCGTTGGACGCCGACGGACCGTGCTGGTCGGGAGCTTGCGAGGCACCCGATCCCATGCGGTAGGTTGGTGGACACCACAAAGGGTCGTAGCTCAATTGGTAGAGCACTGGTCTCCAAAACCAGCGGTTGGGGGTTCAAGTCCCTCCGGCCCTGCTACACACACCTAGCCAGGTTGTGTGCGCATGTCAGTACTGCTATGCACCGCCGTGCGGCTCATACCGGGCTCGTGCACGGCATGACCCGGGATTCAGGTGAGGACGAGTGACGGACGCCGTGGGCTCCATCGACATGCCTGACGCCCAGGACGAAGAGAAGAAGCCGCGCAAGGGCGGCAAGCGCGCCAAGAAGGGCCCGCTGAAGCGCCTCGCGCTCTTCTACCGCCAGATCGTCGCCGAGCTCCGCAAGGTCGTCTGGCCCACCCGCAGTCAGCTCACCACCTACACCACGGTCGTCATCATCTTCGTGGTGATCATGATCGGTCTCGTCACGCTGATCGACTTCGGCCTGGACGAGGTCGCGAACCTGGTCTTCGGCTGACCCGCCCGCTCCTGACATCGCACCACAGACAGGGCGTCGTGAAAACGGCGCCCTTGTTCGCGTCCTGCCCCGGTGTTCATGAACACCTGACAGGGACGAATCGTCCGCTAGGCTGAACCCCAGTGTTCCGTCGGACCGTCGATCTTGCCCACGCGAGGCCGGCGGGGAGCGCCCCGGCAGGCGGCGCCGACGGAACGGCATCAACCCCCATGTACCCAGGAAGAAGCAGCCACCGTGTCTGACCCGAACCTGAACGACGCCAGCGAGTCGGTCGAGGCCGTCGAGGACGAGCTCCAGATCGTCGAGGGCGCGGACACCGAGGACACCGAGACCTCCGCCGAGGTCGAGGCTGCCGACGCCGACGCCGACGCCGAGGAGGCGCCCGAGGGCGCCGACGAGGAGTCGGAGGAGCCCGCCGAGGCCGAGGTCGAGGAGGAGGCCGGCGAGGCCGTGGACCCCGTCGCCGCCCTCCGTGAGGAACTGCGCACGCTGCCCGGCGACTGGTACGTCATCCACACGTACGCCGGCTACGAGAAGCGCGTGAAGGCCAACCTCGAGCAGCGCGCCGTCTCGCTGAACGTCGAGGAGTTCATCTACCAGGCCGAGGTCCCCGAGGAAGAGATCGTCCAGATCAAGAACGGCGAGCGCAAGACGGTCAAGCAGAACAAGCTGCCCGGCTACGTCCTCGTCCGCATGGATCTGACGAACGAGTCCTGGGGCGTCGTCCGCAACACCCCCGGCGTCACCGGCTTCGTGGGCAACGCCTACGACCCGTACCCGCTGTCGCTGGACGAGATCGTGAAGATGCTCGCCCCGGAGGCCGAGGCCAAGGCCGCCCGCGAGGCCGCCGAGGCCGAGGGCAAGCCGGCCCCGCAGCGCAAGGTCGAGGTGCAGGTCCTGGACTTCGAGGTGGGCGACTCGGTCACCGTCACCGACGGCCCCTTCGCCACCCTCCAGGCGACGATCAACGAGATCAACGCCGACTCGAAGAAGGTCAAGGGCCTGGTCGAGATCTTCGGCCGCGAGACCCCGGTCGAGCTGTCCTTCGACCAGATCCAGAAGAACTGACCCAGAGTCTTCCGAAACAGGTCGGACGGCACACTTCGGTGGCCGTCTGACCTGCTCGGTTTTCAGCCGCACATGGATACCCGTTATCGTGGTGCGGTATGCCTCCATCCGGCTGATTCGGATGGTCGGCTCGAACCTCTCACTAAGACCCGGAGAGAGAGCACATGCCTCCCAAGAAGAAGAAGGTCACGGGGCTCATCAAGCTCCAGATCAATGCCGGCGCCGCCAACCCGGCTCCGCCGGTCGGCCCCGCGCTGGGCCAGCACGGCGTCAACATCATGGAGTTCTGCAAGGCCTACAACGCCGCGACCGAGTCGCAGCGTGGCTGGGTCATCCCGGTGGAGATCACGGTCTACGAGGACCGCTCCTTCACCTTCGTGACCAAGACTCCGCCGGCCGCGAAGATGATCCTCAAGGCCGCGGGTGTGGAGAAGGGCTCCGGCGAGCCGCACAAGACCAAGGTCGCCAAGATCACCGAGGCGCAGGTCCGCGAGATCGCCACGACCAAGATGCCCGACCTCAACGCCAACGACATCGACGCCGCCGCGAAGATCATCGCCGGCACCGCCCGTTCCATGGGCATCACCGTCGAAGGCTGATCCACCCCCGTAGTCATTGACGTGGAAGGGCCTGCTCGGCCCGGACCACGACTCCTCTCAGTACTCAGGAGCAGAAGTGAGCAAGCGCAGCAAGTCTCTCCGCGCTGCGGACGCCAAGGTCGACCGGGAGAAGCTCTACGCCCCGCTCGAGGCCGTCCGTCTCGCCAAGGAGACCTCCACGACCAAGTTCGACGGCACCGTCGAGGTCGCCTTCCGTCTGGGTGTCGACCCGCGCAAGGCCGACCAGATGGTCCGTGGCACCGTGAACCTTCCGCACGGCACCGGTAAGACCGCCCGGGTCCTGGTCTTCGCGACCGGCGACCGTGCCGAGGCCGCGCGTGCCGCGGGCGCCGACATCGTCGGCTCCGACGAGCTCATCGACGAGGTGGCCAAGGGCCGCCTGGACTTCGACGCCGTCGTCGCCACCCCGGACCTCATGGGCAAGGTCGGCCGTCTCGGCCGCGTGCTCGGTCCGCGTGGTCTGATGCCGAACCCGAAGACCGGCACCGTCACCATGGACACCGCGAAGGCCGTCACCGAGATCAAGGGCGGCAAGATCGAGTTCCGGGTCGACAAGCACTCGAACCTGCACTTCATCATCGGCAAGACGTCCTTCGACGACACCAAGCTGGTGGAGAACTACGGCGCGGCGCTGGAGGAGATCCTGCGTCTGAAGCCGTCCGCCGCGAAGGGCCGCTACATCAAGAAGGCCGCGATCTCCACGACGATGGGCCCCGGCATCCCGCTGGACCCGAACCGTACGCGGAACCTGCTCGTCGAGGAGGACCCGGCCGCGGTCTGAGCCTGACGCTCACCGCCAGTCGGTTTCTCCGGTGGCCCCGCTTCCCCTCCCGGGAGGCGGGGCCACCGCCGTTCCGCCCCGCCGTCCTCCCGCCAACGAGCCGGCGGTCCCCTGCTTCACCTCCACCCCTCAGGCGCCGTGTCCTGCCCCGCCCCACCGTCCTGCGGGCGGCCGGGCCGCCCAGGGGGCGGCCCGGGCGGGCGCAGGACGGCCCGGGCGGACAGCACACCGTTCATCCCCCGACCCGCCCCCTTCCCAGGGGCTCAGGCTCCGCGGAGCGGACCGTCACGTGCGTACGTGAGGCCTGCGCCCACCCTCCCCCAAGCTCTCGACTTCGCTCGAGCAGGGGAGACCCCCATCGCCCCAGCGGCACGACTGCCCGCAGACGGAGCGGGACGGTGCTCGGGTTGCCCGCCGTCCCGGCGGCACGATTGCCCGCGGACGGGGGCCGCACGGCCGCCGCGCCGCGCCGCGGCGCGGCTGCCCGCAGGGCCGTGCCGGCGGGGACGTCCGGGGTGGATTTGCTCCGGGGCGGGGCACTCGCGTACGCTTCCGAGGAAGCCAAAGACCGCTGGTCGTTGCCGTGCGCTCGCATGAGGGTGCGGTGGCCGAAGGATCCGCTGAAGTGCGGACGACCCGCGTAGGTGACTGTGGATGAGTTCCCGGAGCGGCGCACGCCGCGACGGTCGAGCTGAGCCCCGTGCGCCTGCGCATGGGGCGTTTCGTTTTTCCCAGTCCTCCTTCGGGTCCGCGCGGTCCGAATCACCCGGAAGGAGGCCGAGGCTCTATGGCGAGGCCCGACAAGGCTGCCGCGGTTGCCGAGCTCGTGGACGCGTTCCGCAGCTCCAACGCCGCCGTGCTGACCGAGTACCGCGGTCTCACCGTGGCCCAGCTCAAGCAGCTGCGCCGTTCGCTCGGTGAGAACGCCCAGTACGCCGTGGTGAAGAACACGCTGACCAAGATTGCGGCCAACGAGGCCGGGATCTCCTCGCTCGACGACCTGTTCAACGGTCCGACGGCGGTCGCCTTCGTCACCGGTGACCCGGTGGAGTCGGCGAAGGGTCTCCGTGACTTCGCCAAGGAGAACCCGAATCTCGTCATCAAGGGCGGTGTCCTTGACGGCAAGGCGCTGTCCGCCGACGAGATCAAGAAGCTTGCGGACCTCGAGTCCCGCGAGGTTCTGCTGTCCAAGCTGGCCGGTGCGTTCAAGGGCAAGCAGTCCCAGGCTGCTTCGCTCTTCCAGGCGCTCCCGTCGAAGTTCGTCCGCACCGTGGACGCGCTTCGTGCCAAGCAGGACGAGCAGGGCGGTGCCGAGTAATTCGGCTCGCTTTCTGATCCTCGCCGCCTAGTCCGCAAGGGCGCCGCGGCGGAGATCAACAGCGGGCCCAACGTACGCCCGCCTCACCCAGTACATCCGGCACCACCTGCCGATTGAGTGGAAGGACCGCCATCATGGCGAAGCTCAGCCAGGAAGACCTGCTTGCCCAGTTCGAGGAGATGACCCTCATCGAGCTCTCCGAGTTCGTGAAGGCCTTCGAGGAGAAGTTCGACGTCACCGCCGCCGCCGCGGTCGCCGCCGTCGCCGCCCCGGGTGCCCCGGGTGCCGCTGCCCCGGCCGAGGAGGAGAAGGACGAGTTCGACGTCATCCTCACCGGTGCCGGCGAGAAGAAGATCCAGGTCATCAAGGTCGTGCGCGAGCTGACCTCCCTCGGCCTGAAGGAGGCCAAGGACCTGGTGGACGGCACCCCGAAGCCCGTCCTCGAGAAGGTCAACAAGGAGGCCGCGGACAAGGCCGCCGAGGCCCTCAAGGGCGCCGGCGCCTCCGTCGAGGTCAAGTGACCTCACGGGTCCGCAGGGATCCCGCACCGGTCGTAGCAGTCTCCGCGTGAGCGGGCTGTAACGCCGAAGCACCGAGGAGCGATCACCCAAGTGGGTGGTCGCTCCTCGGCGTTTCCCGGGCCCTCCGACGGGCTCCTTGCGGTGTCGGTGGCTCGGGGTAAGGTGATCTTCGCCGTGCCTGGGGAGCCCCGCACGCAGTCCTTTCCGGTGGCCGTGGCAGCGCGCCGCCGGGGAACAGCCGGACGGCGGGGAGCCCTTGACGAACCGCACGCGGCGCGCGATTCTCAGTTCGCGCCGCGACACGATCCGTATCCGAGGCATGGATCGGCGGCGAAGAGGGCAGTATCACCGTGCGTTGACGGCAGGGGGATATCGTCCCCGCCCGAGGCGTCGTCGAGACGGTGTCGAGACAAGGTGTTGAGAACAGCGAGGGACAGCGGCATTCGTGGGGTTCACGCATACCCGCACTGGACATCAGTGGGCCATGTGGCTACACTGACCCTTTGCGCTGCCTGTTAGCTGCCCCCTGCCCGTCACCAGGGGTCTGCCCCGCTCGAGCCAGGAAGGCCGGACCGTCCCGACCTGGGACGTTGTCCATTCTTCCTCCCTCTGCGGGGGCCGGTACGCGCGTAGTGAGTCCGAGCCCTCGGAAGGACCCCCTCTTGGCCGCCTCGCGCACTGCCTCGACCGCGAATACGAACAACGGTGCCAGCACCGCCCCGCTGCGCATCTCCTTTGCAAAGATCAAGGAGCCCCTCGAGGTTCCGAACCTTCTGGCGCTGCAAACCGAGAGCTTCGACTGGCTGCTCGGCAACGACGCGTGGAAGGCTCGCGTCGAGGCGGCTCTGGAGTCAGGTCAGGACGTCCCCACCAAGTCCGGTCTGGAGGAGATCTTCGAGGAGATCTCCCCGATCGAGGACTTCTCCGGGTCGATGTCGCTGACCTTCCGCGACCACCGTTTCGAGCCTCCGAAGAACTCCATCGACGAGTGCAAGGAGCGCGACTTCACGTACGCGGCCCCGCTCTTCGTCACCGCCGAGTTCACCAACAACGAGACCGGCGAGATCAAGTCCCAGACGGTCTTCATGGGCGACTTCCCGCTCATGACCAACAAGGGCACCTTCGTGATCAACGGCACCGAGCGTGTCGTGGTCTCGCAGCTGGTCCGTTCCCCCGGCGTCTACTTCGACTCGTCGATCGACAAGACGTCCGACAAGGACATCTTCTCCGCCAAGATCATCCCGTCCCGGGGTGCCTGGCTGGAGATGGAGATCGACAAGCGCGACATGGTCGGCGTCCGCATCGACCGCAAGCGCAAGCAGTCGGTCACCGTCCTGCTCAAGGCGCTCGGCTGGACCACCGAGCAGATCCTCGAGGAGTTCGGCGAGTACGAGTCCATCCGCGCCACCCTGGAGAAGGACCACACCCAGGGTCAGGACGACGCGCTGCTGGACATCTACCGCAAGCTTCGCCCGGGCGAGCCGCCCACGCGCGAGGCCGCGCAGACGCTGCTCGAGAACCTCTACTTCAACCCCAAGCGCTACGACCTGGCCAAGGTCGGCCGCTACAAGGTCAACAAGAAGCTGGGCGCCGACGCCCCGCTGGACGCCGGGATCCTGACCGTCGAGGACATCATCTCGACGATCAAGTACCTGGTGAAGCTGCACGCCGGTGAGACCGAGACGGTCGGTGACTCGGGCGCCTCGATCGTCGTCGAGACCGATGACATCGACCACTTCGGCAACCGCCGCCTCCGCAACGTCGGCGAGCTCATCCAGAACCAGGTCCGTACGGGTCTCGCCCGCATGGAGCGCGTCGTGCGCGAGCGCATGACCACCCAGGACGTCGAGGCGATCACGCCGCAGACCCTGATCAACATCCGGCCGGTCGTCGCCTCCATCAAGGAGTTCTTCGGCACCAGCCAGCTGTCCCAGTTCATGGACCAGAACAACCCGCTGTCGGGTCTCACCCACAAGCGCCGTCTGTCGGCGCTGGGTCCGGGTGGTCTCTCCCGTGAGCGGGCCGGCTTCGAGGTCCGTGACGTGCACCCGTCGCACTACGGCCGCATGTGCCCGATCGAGACGCCCGAAGGCCCGAACATCGGTCTGATCGGCTCGCTCGCCTCCTACGGCCGGGTCAACGCGTTCGGCTTCGTCGAGACCCCGTACCGCAAGGTCGTCGACGGCCAGGTCACCGACGACGTCGACTACCTGACCGCCGACGAGGAGGACCGCTTCGTCATCGCGCAGGCCAACGCGCCGCTGACGGACGAGCTCCGCTTCGCCGAGGCCCGCGTGCTGGTCCGCCGCAAGGGCGGCGAGGTCGACTACGTCGGCCCCGACGACGTGGACTACATGGACGTCTCGCCGCGCCAGATGGTGTCGGTCGCGACCGCCATGATCCCGTTCCTCGAGCACGACGACGCCAACCGTGCCCTCATGGGCGCGAACATGATGCGCCAGGCCGTGCCGCTGATCAAGTCCGAGGCCCCGCTCGTCGGCACCGGCATGGAGTACCGCTCCGCCGTGGACGCCGGCGACGTGGTCAAGGCCGAGAAGGACGGTGTGGTCCAGGAGGTCTCCGCGGACTACATCACCACGGCCAACGACGACGGCACGTACATCACGTACCGCCTGGCCAAGTTCTCCCGCTCCAACCAGGGCACCTCGGTCAACCAGAAGGTCATCGTCAACGAGGGCGACCGGGTCATCACCGGCCAGGTCCTCGCCGACGGCCCGGCCACCGAGAACGGCGAGATGGCCCTCGGCAAGAACCTGCTCGTGGCGTTCATGCCGTGGGAGGGTCACAACTACGAGGACGCGATCATCCTGTCGCAGCGCCTCGTGCAGGACGACGTCCTCTCCTCGATCCACATCGAGGAGCACGAGGTCGACGCCCGTGACACCAAGCTCGGCCCCGAGGAGATCACCCGGGACATCCCGAACGTCTCCGAGGAGGTCCTGGCCGACCTCGACGAGCGCGGCATCATCCGCATCGGCGCCGAGGTCATCGCCGGCGACATCCTGGTCGGCAAGGTCACGCCCAAGGGTGAGACCGAGCTGACGCCGGAGGAGCGCCTGCTGCGCGCGATCTTCGGTGAGAAGGCCCGCGAGGTCCGCGACACCTCGCTGAAGGTGCCGCACGGCGAGACCGGCAAGGTCATCGGCGTGCGCGTCTTCGACCGCGAGGAGGGCGACGAGCTGCCCCCGGGCGTGAACCAGCTGGTCCGCGTCTACGTGGCGCAGAAGCGCAAGATCACCGACGGTGACAAGCTCGCCGGCCGTCACGGCAACAAGGGCGTCATCTCGAAGATCCTGCCGATCGAGGACATGCCGTTCCTGGAGGACGGCACCCCGGTCGACATCATCCTCAACCCGCTGGGTGTGCCGTCCCGAATGAACCCGGGACAGGTGCTGGAGATCCACCTCGGCTGGCTCGCCAGCCGCGGCTGGGACGTCTCCGGCCTGGCCGACGAGTGGGCCCGCCGCCTCCAGGCGATCGGCGCCGACAAGGTCGAGCCCGGCACCAACGTCGCCACCCCGGTCTTCGACGGTGCGCGTGAGGACGAGCTCGCCGGCCTGCTGCAGCACACCATCCCGAACCGCGACGGCAACCGCATGGTCCTGCCGTCCGGCAAGGCGAGGCTGTTCGACGGCCGCTCCGGCGAGCCGTTCCCGGACCCGATCTCCGTCGGGTACATGTACATCCTCAAGCTGCACCACCTGGTCGACGACAAGCTGCACGCCCGCTCGACCGGCCCGTACTCGATGATCACCCAGCAGCCGCTGGGTGGTAAGGCCCAGTTCGGTGGCCAGCGCTTCGGCGAGATGGAGGTGTGGGCCCTCGAGGCCTACGGCGCCGCGTACGCCCTCCAGGAGCTGCTGACCATCAAGTCCGACGACGTGACCGGCCGCGTGAAGGTCTACGAGGCCATCGTCAAGGGCGAGAACATCCCTGAGCCCGGCATCCCCGAGTCCTTCAAGGTGCTCATCAAGGAGATGCAGTCCCTGTGCCTCAACGTGGAGGTGCTGTCCAGCGACGGCATGTCCATCGAGATGCGTGACACCGACGAGGACGTCTTCCGCGCTGCGGAGGAGCTCGGCATCGACCTGTCCAGGCGCGAGCCGAGCAGCGTCGAAGAGGTCTGACGGGAGTCCGGTGGGGGCCTGCCCGTGAGGCCGGCCCCCACCGATCCCGCGACCCCCGTTTCAGACCACAGACTTACAACCCTGAGAGGGATTGACGCATAGTGCTCGACGTCAACTTCTTCGACGAGCTCCGGATCGGCCTGGCCACCGCTGACGACATCCGTCAGTGGAGCCACGGCGAGGTCAAGAAGCCCGAGACGATCAACTACCGCACGCTCAAGCCGGAAAAGGACGGGCTCTTCTGCGAGAAGATCTTCGGTCCCACCCGGGACTGGGAGTGCTACTGCGGCAAGTACAAGCGCGTCCGCTTCAAGGGCATCATCTGTGAGCGCTGCGGCGTCGAGGTGACCCGCGCCAAGGTGCGCCGCGAGCGGATGGGCCACATCGAGCTCGCCGCCCCCGTCACCCACATCTGGTACTTCAAGGGCGTTCCGTCGCGGCTGGGCTACCTGCTCGACCTCGCCCCGAAGGACCTCGAGAAGGTCATCTACTTCGCCGCGTACATGATCACGTACGTGGACGAGGAGCGTCGTCAGCGCGACCTGCCCTCGCTGGAGGCCCACGTCTCCGTCGAGCGCCAGCAGATCGAGAACCGCCGCGACGCGGACCTCGAGGCCCGCGCCAAGAAGCTCGAGAACGACCTCGCCGAGCTCGAGGCCGAGGGCGCCAAGGCCGACGTGCGCCGCAAGGTGCGCGACGGCGCCGAGCGCGAGATGAAGCAGCTCCGCGACCGCGCCCAGCGCGAGATCGACCGCCTCGACGAGGTGTGGAACCGCTTCAAGAACCTCAAGGTCCAGGACCTCGAGGGCGACGAGATGCTCTACCGCGAGCTGCGTGACCGCTTCGGCACGTACTTCGACGGCTCGATGGGCGCCGCCGCGCTGCAGAAGCGGCTGGAGTCCTTCGACCTCGAGGAGGAGGCCGAGAAGCTCCGCGAGATCATCCGCACCGGCAAGGGCCAGAAGAAGACCCGTGCGCTCAAGCGCCTGAAGGTCGTCTCCGCGTTCCTGCAGACCAGCAACAGCCCCAAGGGCATGGTGCTCGACTGCGTGCCGGTCATCCCGCCGGACCTGCGTCCGATGGTGCAGCTGGACGGTGGCCGCTTCGCGACCTCCGACCTGAACGACCTGTACCGCCGCGTCATCAACCGCAACAACCGCCTGAAGCGGCTTCTCGACCTCGGCGCGCCCGAGATCATCGTGAACAACGAGAAGCGCATGCTCCAGGAGGCCGTGGACGCGCTGTTCGACAACGGCCGTCGTGGCCGGCCGGTCACCGGTCCGGGCAACCGTCCGCTGAAGTCCCTGAGCGACATGCTCAAGGGCAAGCAGGGCCGCTTCCGCCAGAACCTGCTCGGCAAGCGCGTGGACTACTCCGCGCGTTCCGTGATCGTCGTCGGTCCGCAGCTCAAGCTGCACCAGTGCGGTCTGCCGAAGGCGATGGCGCTGGAGCTCTTCAAGCCGTTCGTGATGAAGCGCCTGGTCGACCTGAACCACGCGCAGAACATCAAGAGCGCCAAGCGCATGGTCGAGCGCGGCCGCACGGTCGTGTACGACGTGCTGGAAGAGGTCATCGCGGAGCACCCGGTTCTGCTGAACCGTGCGCCCACCCTGCACCGCCTGGGCATCCAGGCCTTCGAGCCGCAGCTGGTCGAGGGCAAGGCCATCCAGATCCACCCGCTCGTCTGCACCGCGTTCAACGCGGACTTCGACGGTGACCAGATGGCCGTCCACCTGCCGCTCTCCGCGGAGGCGCAGGCCGAGGCGCGCATCCTGATGCTCTCCTCGAACAACATCCTCAAGCCGGCCGACGGCCGTCCGGTGACGATGCCGACCCAGGACATGGTCCTCGGTCTGTTCTTCCTCACCACCGACGCCGAGGGCCGCAACCCCAAGGGCGAGGGCCGTTCGTTCGCGTCCGTCGCCGAGGCGATCATGGCCTTCGACGCCGGTGAGCTCTCGCTCCAGGCCGAGGTGGACATCCGCTTCCCGGTCGGCACCATGCCGCCCCGCGGCTGGACCCCGCCGGCCGGCGAGGAGACCGAGGGCGGCGCCGAGTGGCAGCAGGGGGACCCGTTCCGCCTGCGCACCACGCTGGGCCGCGCGCTCTTCAACGAGCTGCTGCCCGAGGACTACCCGTTCGTCGACGACGAGGTGGGCAAGAAGCAGCTCTCCGAGATCGTCAACGACCTCGCCGAGCGCTACCCCAAGGTGATCGTGGCGGCGACGCTCGACAACCTGAAGTCGTCCGGCTTCTACTGGGCGACCCGTTCCGGTGTCACCGTGGCCATCTCCGACGTCGTCGTCCCCGACGCGAAGAAGGAGATCGTCGCTTCGTACGAGGCCAAGGACGAGAAGGTCCAGAAGCAGTACGAGCGCGGTCTGATCACCAAGGAAGAGCGCACCAACGAGCTCATCGGGATCTGGACCGAGGCGACCAACAAGGTCGCCGAGGCCATGAACGAGAACTTCCCGAAGGTCAACCCGGTCGCGATGATGGTGAACTCGGGCGCCCGAGGCAACATGATGCAGATGCGTCAGATCGCCGGTATGCGTGGCCTGGTGTCCAACGCCAAGAACGAGACGATCCCGCGTCCCATCAAGGCGTCCTTCCGCGAGGGCCTGTCCGTGCTGGAGTACTTCATCTCCACCCACGGCGCCCGTAAGGGTCTGGCGGACACCGCCCTGCGTACCGCCGACTCGGGTTACCTCACCCGTCGTCTGGTCGACGTCTCGCAGGACGTGATCATCCGCGAGGAGGACTGCGGCACCGAGCGCGGCCTCAAGCTGAAGATCGCCGAGCGCGACGAGGCGGGCGTCTTCGCCAAGGTCGGCAACGTGGAGACCTCGGTCTACGCACGCTGCCTCGCCGAGGACATCGTGGTCGACGGCAAGGTGCTCGCCCCGGCGGGCGTCGACCTCGGCGACGTGCTCATCGACCAGCTGGTCAAGGCCGGCGTGGAGGAGGTCAAGACCCGCTCGGTCCTGACCTGCGAATCCGCCGTCGGCACCTGCGCCATGTGCTACGGCCGCTCGCTGGCCACCGGCAAGCTGGTCGACATCGGTGAGGCGGTCGGCATCATCGCCGCCCAGTCCATCGGTGAGCCCGGTACCCAGCTGACGATGCGTACCTTCCACACCGGTGGTGTGGCCGGTGACGACATCACCCAGGGTCTGCCGCGTGTCGTCGAGCTCTTCGAGGCCCGTACCCCGAAGGGTGTCGCCCCGATCTCCGAGGCCGCCGGCCGCGTGCGGATCGAGGAGACCGAGAAGACCAAGAAGATCGTCGTCACGCCGGACGACGGCAGCGACGAGATGGCCTACCCCATCTCCAAGCGCGCCAAGGTCCTGGTGTCCGAGGGCGACCACGTCCAGGTCGGCCAGCAGCTGACCATGGGTGCCACCAACCCGCACGACGTGCTGCGCATCCTCGGCCAGCGGGCCGTCCAGGTCCACCTGGTCGGCGAGGTCCAGAAGGTCTACAACTCGCAGGGCGTGTCGATCCACGACAAGCACATCGAGATCATCATCCGGCAGATGCTGCGCCGCGTGACGATCATCGAGTCCGGCGACGCGGAGCTGCTGCCGGGCGAGCTCGTGGAGCGCTCGAAGTTCGAGACCGAGAACCGTCGTGTGGTCCAGGAAGGCGGCCACCCGGCCTCCGGCCGTCCGCAGCTGATGGGTATCACCAAGGCCTCGCTGGCGACCGAGTCGTGGCTGTCGGCGGCGTCCTTCCAGGAGACGACCAGGGTCCTGACGGACGCGGCGATCAACGCCAAGTCCGACTCCCTGATCGGCCTCAAGGAGAACGTCATCATCGGTAAGCTCATCCCGGCCGGTACGGGTCTGTCCCGCTACCGCAACATCCGGGTCGAGCCGACCGAGGAGGCCAAGGCCGCCATGTACTCGGCGGTGGGCTACGACGACATGGACTACTCGCCGTTCGGCGCCGGCTCCGGCCAGGCGGTGCCGCTGGAGGACTACGACTACGGTCCGTACAACCAGTAGGCGCGAAGTCCGCGTGAGCTGAGGGCGGCCACCCCCACGGGGGTGGCCGCCCTTCGGCGTGTCCGGGGCGGACCGGCCCGAACGGGGGATATCGGGATCTTCGGGAACCGGGCGGGCGGCCGCGGGCGTTCTCACCACCAGGAGAGAGGGGTGGTGGCGTCATGCACATGCAGCCCTGGTCGCCGTACGGGGGTGGCGGCCCGATGCTGGCGTCGACGGCCGACCGTGAGCGCGCGGTCGACATACTCCGGGCCGGGTTCGCCGAGGGGCGGCTGGTCGGGACCGAGCTCGAGCAGCGGGTCGCGCGGGTGTACGCCGCGCGCACGCAGGGGGAGCTGGCGGCCCTGGTCGCCGACCTCCCGCACGGCCCCGTCCCCGTGGTGCCCGCGCCGCCCGGCTACGCGCCGGCTCCGGTGCTCCCGCCGGCGGCGTACCGCGCGACCACCAACGGCAAGGCGGTCGCGGCGCTGGTGCTCGGCATCCTCACCATGGTCAGCGGCGGCCTCACCAGCGTTCCGGCGGTCGTCCTCGGCCATCTGGCGCGCGGCGAGATCCGGCACACGGGTCAGGAGGGCGACGGCTGCGCGCTGGCCGGGGTGATCCTCGGCTGGCTCTGGGTGGCGGGGTGGAGCCTCTTCTGGGTGGTGGCCGTGGTCGGCGCGTCGCGGTGACGGAGGCGCCGGGCGGTGGTGGGGCGTGGCGGTGGGAGGTGGCCACGACAGCGGGCCGGAGCCCGCGCGCTACTCCCGCACGGTGGAACCGTGCGCTGTCGCCGCGTGGGGGCCGCGCGTCACCGGTGCGCGGCGGGGCCCGTCACGGCTGCACGGTGAAGCCGTGCTTCGCGCCCAGACGGCGCAGCGTGGTCATGCCCGGGATGCCGTCCGCGTCGGCGCCCGCGTAGCCGCAGCGGCGCTGCCAGGCGGCGTAGGCGGCCGTGGTCTGCGTGCCGTAGTGGCCGTCCGCGTACCGGGCGGCCAGCAGCCCCTCCGCCACCAGGGCCCGCTCCACCGTCCTCACGCCGGCGTAGGTGACGGGCGTGCCCGGCGCGGCCGGGTCGGTGCGGGCCGCCGCCACCAGCCGGGAGAGGTCCACCACGGGCTGCGGGGGAGGCGTCGGGGCGGCGCCGAGGCGGGAGGCGATGCGGTCCCGCATGCCGGCCATGGAGAAGCCGCGGGGGTCGATCTTGCTGTTGGTCCATTCCTTGTGGCCGATCACCGAGCGCGCGCTCCAGCGGTGGGCCCGGCAGAGCGCCGCCGCGGCCGCCTCGATGGCCTCCAGCTGCGCGGCCGGCCAGGGGTCCTTGCCGTCGCCCAGGTTGACGCACTCGAATCCGTAGAAGCGGGCGTTGCCGTCGGTGTTGTTCTCGTCGGGCGCCGGCAGTCCCGCGGACTCGGCGATCACCGCGCGCAGCACGTCGTCGTCGCCCAGCCCGGCGTGGTTGGCGCGGCCGTTGCCGACCAGGTGCACGGTGCCGTCCTTGGCGATGACGCCGTGGCAGAGGGGGCCGGGGAGGTCCGACCGGCCCTCGAAGCACAGGCGCACGGTGGCGTCGGTGCCGCTGGTCACCGTGTGGTGGATCATCACGCCGTGCACCGGGCCCCAGGCTCCCTTGTGGTTGCGGTTGTTGGTGCGCCAGCCGGGGTGCTCGACCACCTTCACGCCCTCGTCGCGGAGGGCTCTGACGAGGGCGTCGGCGGTCAGGGGTGAAGCCATGGTGGTTTCCCTTCGCTCGTGTCCTGCGCGACTCATTCCCCTTGCCGTGCCTGTCAACAGATGCACGACGCGCCATTCGTGCGTTCCCCCTCCACACGCGGGGGTGGCGCGTGGGTCCGTTCCGCCGTCCGCGGGGGCGTCCGGGGGCGTCCGGGAGCGCGCGGAGGGCCTGCGGCCCGGTCGCGCGCCGGGACGGGGGAGGGAGCGGGCCGGAGGGCCGGGCGGGGCCCGGTACGGGCCGGACGGGAGGCGGGGAGGCCGTGGGGGACGGGGGCGGTGACCGGGTGGCGGGGCGGCTCCGGGGGCGGGGCGGCCGGGCCGGGCGTGGCCCCGGGGCATTTGTTTTGACCACGGCGTATGCGGTAGGTACGCTCAGACCTTGTGCCTGGGGTGTGCCCTGGCCCCCTCGCGTGCCTTTCCACCGCAAGGGGAGTCCGCATCGGCCACCGTGATCTGCGCAGTTTTCGCCTGGCGGCGAAGGTCCGCGGGATTCGACACACCCGACCGCGTGGGTCGGTGACGTTCCAGGTTAGCTTCACCATTCGGCACACAGAAACCGGAGAAGTAGTGCCTACGATCCAGCAGCTGGTCCGGAAGGGCCGGCAGGACAAGGTCGAGAAGAACAAGACGCCCGCACTCGAGGGTTCCCCTCAGCGTCGCGGCGTCTGCACGCGCGTGTTCACGACCACCCCGAAGAAGCCGAACTCGGCCCTGCGTAAGGTCGCGCGTGTGCGTCTGACCAGCGGGATCGAGGTCACCGCTTACATTCCGGGTGAGGGACACAACCTGCAGGAGCACTCCATCGTGCTCGTGCGCGGCGGCCGTGTGAAGGACCTGCCGGGTGTTCGCTACAAGATCATCCGCGGCTCCCTCGACACCCAGGGTGTCAAGAACCGCAAGCAGGCCCGCAGCCGCTACGGCGCCAAGAAGGAGAAGTAAGAATGCCTCGTAAGGGCCCCGCCCCGAAGCGCCCGGTCATCATCGACCCGGTCTACGGTTCTCCTCTGGTGACCTCCCTGATCAACAAGGTGCTGCTGAACGGCAAGCGCTCCACCGCCGAGCGCATCGTCTACGGCGCCATGGAGGGCCTGCGCGAGAAGACCGGCAACGACCCGGTCATCACGCTGAAGCGCGCTCTCGAGAACATCAAGCCGACCCTCGAGGTCAAGTCCCGCCGTGTCGGTGGCGCCACCTACCAGGTGCCGGTCGAGGTCAAGCCCGGCCGCGCCAACACGCTGGCCCTGCGCTGGCTGGTCGGTTACTCCCGCGCCCGTCGCGAGAAGACGATGACCGAGCGTCTGCTCAACGAGCTTCTCGACGCCTCGAACGGCCTCGGTGCGGCCGTCAAGAAGCGCGAGGACACGCACAAGATGGCCGAGTCCAACAAGGCCTTCGCGCACTACCGCTGGTAGTCGCAGACCCCATCGAGACCGAGAGAAGACTGAAGCCTTATGGCTACCACTTCGCTTGACCTGGCCAAGGTCCGCAACATCGGGATCATGGCCCACATCGACGCGGGCAAGACGACCACCACCGAGCGGATCCTGTTCTACACCGGCGTCAGCTACAAGATCGGTGAGGTCCACGACGGCGCAGCCACCATGGACTGGATGGAGCAGGAGCAGGAGCGTGGCATCACGATCACCTCTGCTGCCACCACCTGTCACTGGTCGCTGGAAGACGTCGACCACACCATCAACATCATCGACACCCCGGGTCACGTCGACTTCACCGTCGAGGTGGAGCGCTCCCTGCGCGTGCTCGACGGTGCCGTGACGGTGTTCGACGGCGTCGCCGGCGTGGAGCCCCAGTCCGAGACGGTGTGGCGTCAGGCCGACCGTTACGGCGTTCCGCGCATCTGCTTCGTGAACAAGCTGGACCGTACCGGCGCGGACTTCTTCCGCTGCGTTGACATGATCGTCAACCGCCTGGGCGCCCAGCCGATCGTGATGCAGCTGCCCATCGGCGCCGAGGCCGACTTCGTCGGTGTCGTCGACCTGGTCCGCATGAAGGCCCTGGTCTACTCGCCCGAGGCCACCAAGGGCGAGATGTACGACATCGTCGACATCCCGGCCGACCTCCAGGACCAGGCCGAGGAGTACCGCGGCAAGCTGGTCGAGGCCGTCGCCGAGAACGACGAGGAGCTGATGGAGCTGTACCTCGAGGGCAACGAGCCCACCGAGGAGCAGCTGTACGCGGCCATCCGTCGCATCACCATCGCGTCCGGCAAGGGCGGCGGCACCACCGTCACCCCCGTGTTCTGCGGCACCGCGTTCAAGAACAAGGGCGTTCAGCCCCTGCTCGACGCCGTCGTGCGCTACCTGCCGTCGCCGGTCGACATCGAGGCGATCGAGGGCACGGACCCGAAGGACGCCGAGACCGTCGTCAAGCGCAAGCCGTCCGACGACGAGCCGCTGGCCGCCCTCGCGTTCAAGATCATGAGCGACCCGCACCTGGGCAAGCTCACCTTCGTCCGGGTGTACTCGGGCCGCCTGGAGTCCGGCTCTTCGGTGCTGAACTCCGTCAAGGGCAAGAAGGAGCGCATCGGCAAGATCTACCGCATGCACGCGAACAAGCGTGAGGAGATCGACTCGGTGGGCGCCGGCGACATCATCGCCGTCATGGGTCTCAAGCAGACCACGACCGGCGAGACGCTGTCGGACGACAAGGCCCCGGTGATCCTGGAGTCCATGGACTTCCCGGCGCCGGTGATCCAGGTCGCCATCGAGCCCAAGTCCAAGGGCGACCAGGAGAAGCTGGGTGTCGCCATCCAGCGTCTCGCGGAGGAGGACCCCTCCTTCCAGGTTCACTCGGACGAGGAGACCGGCCAGACCATCATCGGCGGTATGGGCGAGCTGCACCTCGAGGTGCTGGTCGACCGCATGCGCCGTGAGTTCAAGGTCGAGGCCAACGTCGGCAAGCCGCAGGTCGCGTACCGCGAGACGATCCGCAAGGCCGTCGAGCGCGTGGACTACACCCACAAGAAGCAGACCGGTGGTACCGGTCAGTTCGCCAAGGTGCAGATCGCGATCGAGCCCATCGAGGGCGGCGAGGCGTCGTACGAGTTCGTGAACAAGGTCACCGGTGGCCGCGTTCCGAAGGAGTACATCCCCTCGGTCGACGCCGGTGCGCAGGAGGCCATGCAGTTCGGCATCCTCGCCGGTTACGAGATGACCGGCGTGCGCGTCACCCTGCTCGACGGCGCCTACCACGAGGTGGACTCCTCCGAGCTCGCCTTCAAGATCGCCGGTTCGCAGGCCTTCAAGGAGGCCGCGCGCAAGGCCAGCCCCGTGCTGCTCGAGCCGATGATGGCCGTCGAGGTCACCACGCCCGAGGACTACATGGGCGAGGTCATCGGCGACATCAACTCCCGCCGTGGCCAGATCCAGGCCATGGAGGAGCGTGCCGGCGCCCGCGTCGTCAAGGGCCTGGTTCCGCTGTCGGAGATGTTCGGCTACGTCGGCGACCTCCGCAGCAAGACGTCGGGTCGCGCGAGCTACTCGATGCAGTTCGACTCCTACGCCGAGGTTCCGCGGAACGTCGCCGAGGAGATCATCGCGAAGGCCAAGGGCGAGTAACTCCACCGAGTCACACGCTTTAGGCTTGACTCCGTGCCTCCAGGGGCATTCCGGCGCGAACCGCGAGGAACGCGTGGGAATGCCCCGAGGGGCCGGGCATTCCAGCAAAGATCACCTGGCGCCGATGAAGCAAGGCGTTCAGAACCACTCCCAGGAGGACCCCAGTGGCGAAGGCGAAGTTCGAGCGGACTAAGCCGCACGTCAACATCGGCACCATCGGTCACATCGACCACGGTAAGACGACCCTCACGGCCGCCATTACCAAGGTGCTGCACGACGCGTACCCGGACCTGAACGAGGCCACCGCGTTCGACAACATCGACAAGGCTCCCGAGGAGCGCCAGCGCGGTATCACCATCTCCATCGCGCACGTCGAGTACCAGACGGAGGAGCGTCACTACGCCCACGTCGACTGCCCCGGTCACGCGGACTACATCAAGAACATGATCACCGGTGCCGCCCAGATGGACGGCGCGATCCTGGTGGTCGCCGCGACCGACGGCCCGATGCCGCAGACCAAGGAGCACGTGCTCCTGGCCCGCCAGGTCGGCGTGCCGTACATCGTCGTCGCCCTGAACAAGGCCGACATGGTGGACGACGAGGAGATCCTGGAGCTCGTCGAGCTCGAGGTCCGTGAGCTCCTCACCGAGTACGAGTTCCCGGGTGACGACGTCCCGGTCGTCAAGGTCTCCGCGCTGAAGGCGCTCGAGGGCGACGAGAAGTGGGCCCAGTCGGTCCTCGACCTCATGAACGCCGTCGACACCGCCATCCCGCAGCCGGAGCGCGACGTCGACAAGCCGTTCCTCATGCCCATCGAGGACGTCTTCACGATCACCGGTCGCGGTACGGTCGTCACCGGCCGTATCGAGCGTGGTGTCCTGAAGGTCAACGAGACCGTCGACATCATCGGCATCAAGACCGAGAAGACCACCACCACGGTCACCGGTATCGAGATGTTCCGCAAGCTGCTCGACGAGGGCCAGGCCGGTGAGAACGTCGGTCTGCTCCTCCGTGGCATCAAGCGCGAGGACGTCGAGCGCGGCCAGGTCATCATCAAGCCGGGTTCGGTCACCCCGCACACCGAGTTCGAGGCCCAGGCCTACATCCTCGGCAAGGACGAGGGTGGTCGCCACACCCCGTTCTTCAACAACTACCGCCCGCAGTTCTACTTCCGTACGACGGACGTGACCGGCGTCGTGACCCTCCCCGAGGGCACCGAGATGGTCATGCCGGGTGACAACACCGAGATGAAGGTGGAGCTCATCCAGCCCGTCGCCATGGAGGAGGGCCTGAAGTTCGCCATCCGTGAGGGTGGTCGTACCGTGGGCGCCGGCCAGGTCACCAAGATCGTCAAGTAAGTACGCCTTGCTTGAGGGTCGCTCGGCGACCTGAGCTCTTGTGGCTCAAGGAGGGCCCGCACGACATCGCGTCGTGCGGGCCCTTCGGCGTATCTCCGGCCCTCGCGCGTGTCCTCCGCGGGGCCGCGCGAGGGCGAGGGGCCCGCACGACTTTCGTGCGGGCCCTCCGCGTTTTCGGAAATCCGCCCTCCTCCGGGTGCCCGTCCCCGCGGTGCGGGAGCGTTCCGGGCGGGTGTTTGCGTAGGTGATTTCCGGATGTTCCCGGTGGTGTTCGCGTAGCGAAAGTTTTCGTTGGTGACGACCCATTGTCGTGCCCACACTGCTGCCCCAGCATTTGTCAGGCCGGTTACCAAAATCAGCCGAGGAGTGGGTGAGCCATGCGCGGACACGTCAGCCGTAGATCCGTTCTGGGCACGGGGACCGGTGCGGCCGCGGGCCTGGTGGCCCTTCCGTCGGCCGCCGGGACCGCGTACGCGGCCCAGGGGGACGCGGAGCGCGGCGCGGCCGGAGGGGGGCCGCGCCGCACCGACTCCGGGGCCTACGTGGTCTTCCGGCCCGAGCGGGGCGCCTTCCCGCTGGTGCGCGGCGGCCACGCCGCCCCCGTGCTGGTGGACGAGGACGACCACGCCGGCGTGGTCCGGGTGGCCGAGGACCTGCGCGCGGACGTCCGGCGGGTCTCCGGCGTGAAGCCGGCGGCGCGGGCCGGTTCGGCCCGTGAGGTCGTCATCGTCGGCACCCTGGGCCGCAGCGCCCTGGTGGACCGGCTGGTGGCGTCCGGGAAGCTGGACGTGTCCGCGATCCGCGGCAAGTGGGAGACCTCCCAGCAGACCGTCGTCGAGCGGCCGGCGCCGGGCGTGGACCGCGCCCTGGTGATCGTCGGCAGCGACCAGCGCGGCACGATCTTCGGCGCGTACGACGTCAGCCACGGCATCGGGGTCTCGCCCTGGTACTGGTGGGACGACGTCGAGCCGGTGCGCCGCCGGGAGATCTACGTCAAGGCCGGCTCCTGGACCCAGGGCACCCCCAAGGTCCGCTACCGCGGCGTCTTCATCAACGACGAGAACCCCAACCTCGGCACCTGGGCGCCGCAGTTCTTCGGCGAGGGCAAGGCGCCCGGTTTCCCGGGCGGATTCAACGCGAAGTTCTGGGAGAAGGTCTTCGAGGTCCTCCTCCGCCTGAAGGGCAACTACCTCTGGCCTGCCGTGTGGGGCCGGGCGTTCGCCGAGGACGACCCGGAGAACCACGCCCGCGCCGCCGCCTACGGCGTCGTCATGGGCACCTCCCACGAGGCTCCGATGATGCGCGGCATCGAGGAGTGGAACCGCCACGCCAAGCCCGCCGTCCGCGACTCCGCGGGCAACGTCACCACCCCCGGCAGCGACCCGTACGGCGGCACCGGCGAGTGGTCCTTCCGCCGCAACCGCGCCGCCGTCGAGGCCTACTGGCGCGAGGGCATCGAGCGGATGCGCAGGGAGGGCTTCGAGGGCGTGGTCACCCTCGGCATGCGCGGCAACGGTGACGTCAGCCTGCCGGACGGCGACGGCATCGAGCTGATGGAGGACATCATCGCCACCCAGCGGCGGATCATCGCCGAGGTGTTCGGCTCCGAGACCGCCGTGCCGCAGGTGTGGACCCTCTACAAGGAGGTCCAGCGCTACTGGAGCCGCGGCCTGCGCGCTCCCGAGGACGTGACGGTGGTGCTCTGCGACGACAACTGGGGCAACCTCCGGATGCACCCGGACCCGGCCGAGCCGGCGCGCTCCGGCGGGTACGGCCTGTACTACCACTTCGACTACGTCGGGGCCGGCCGCAACTACAAGTGGGTCGACACCACGTCGCTGCCGAACATGTGGGACCAGCTCCACCAGGCCGTCGCCTACGGCAACCACGGCCTGTGGATGACCAACGTCGGCGACCTCAAGGGCAACGAGGTCCCCACCCAGTTCTTCATGGACTACGCCTGGGACCCGGCGCGCTGGGAGCTGGAGAACATACCGGAGTGGGAACGCCGCTACGCGGAGCTGCACTTCGGCGAGGAGCACGCGGAGGCGATCGCCGGGATCCTCTCCCGGTACGCCCACCTCCAGCAGCTGCGCAAGCCGGAACTGCTCAACCGCCGGATCACCCTGGACCCCGCCAAGGACATCGCCGAGGACGACAGCGCGGTCGTGTACGACGACCAGCAGACGCCCTTCCACGGCGGCGAGCTGCAGCGCGTCACCCGGGCGTGGCGGGAGCTGGACAGGGACGCCGCCCGGATCGGCCGGAAGCTCCCGGCCTCCGCCCAGGACGCCTGGTTCGAGCTGGTCGGCTACAACGTGGCGGCCACGGCCAACGTGTACCGCCTGCGCGAGGCCGAGTTCACCAACATCCTCTACGCCCGCCAGGGCCGCGCCCTCACCAACGAGCTCGCGGACAAGGCCGAGGCCGCGCTCCAGGAGGACTTCCGCCTGCAGGACGTCTTCAACAAGGAGATCGCCGGCGGCAAGTGGAAGGACTTCCAGCTCCAGCCGCACATCGGCTACGGCGACGTCGAGCGCTACGGCCCCAACGCCGGCTGGCAGCAGCCGGAGCTGGACAACGTGGCGATCAAGGACGAGATCTTCCCGAAGGTCCGGCGCATCGAGCTGCCGGACACGGCGGAGATGGGCGTGGCGGTTGCCGGCTCGCAGGACTGGTGGCCGCGGGCGGCCGGTCCGGCGGTGCTGCCGGAGTTCAGCCCGTACCGCACCGGTGACGACGTGTACGTCGAGATCTTCAACCGGGGCTCGCGTCCCTTCGGCTACCGGGTGACCTCGTCGGCGCCCTGGCTGCGGGTGGAGCGCACCCGCGGCACGGTCGGCAAGCAGGTCCGGCTGACGGTGTCCGTCGACTGGGACCGCGCGCCGTCCGGCCGCGGCGAGGCCGAGCTGACCGTCGAGGGCGCGGGCCGCACGGTGACCGTGAAGGCGCTCTCCGACCGGGTCCCGCGGCGTGGCCTCAAGGGCTTCGTCGAGGCCGGCGGGTACGTCGCCGTCGACGCCCACCACCACTCCCGCGCGGTCGGCGCGGACGGCGTCGACTGGCTGCGGATCGACAGGATCGGCCGCGCCCCCGCCGGCATGTCCCCGGTGCCCGTCACCGCGCCCGCGCAGACCCCGGGCGACGGCGCGCCGTACCTGGAGTACGAGGTCACCCTGCTGACCCCGGGCGAGGTCACCGTCTGGGCCCACGTCTCCCCGCGCAACCCCACGCTGGGCCGCCCCGGCCTGCGGTACGCCGTGTCCTTCGACGACCAGGCCCCGCAGACCGTCGACTTCATCGCGGCCACCGGCCCGGACGACGGCGGGCTCAACAGGCGCTGGGCGCGCCACACCTCCGACAACGTCAACCGGACCTCGTCGGTGCACACGGTCGCCAGGGCCGGTGTCCACCGGCTGCGGTTCTGGATGGTCGACCCGACCGTCGTCCTGCAGCGGCTGATCGTCGACACCGGCGGGCTGCCGGAGACCTACCTCGGCCCGGTGGAGAGCCACCGGGTCCGCTGAGACCAGGGGCGTCGGCCTGGGGAGGTCCGGCGCCCCTTCCTCCCCTCCTCCCCACCGCCGCCTGCCCCCGCGCGGGGGCAGGCGACCCCGGTGGCGGCGCGACCACCCGCAGCGCCACCACGCACCACCGATACACGCACCACCGATACCGAGCACCATCGAGAGGACCGCAATGAAGCACCTCCGTGCTGCCGCCGCCGCCATGGCGAGCGGGGCGCTGCTGTTCACCGGCGCCGTCACCTCCGCGCAGGCCGCCCCGGCCGACGCGTACCACCACCCCAAGGGCGCTCCGCTCAAGTCCCTGGCCGCCCGCGCCGACCTGCTGTTCGGCACCGCCGTCAACATGGACGCGCTGGCCGAGGACAAGACGTACCGCAAGATCACGGCCCGTGAGTTCAACTCGCTGACCGCCGAGAACGTGATGAAGTGGGAGACCCTGCAGCCCGAGCGCGGCGTCTACGACTTCAGCCAGGGCGACGCCCTGATGCGGTTCGCCAAGCAGAACGGCCAGCAGGTCCGCGGTCACACGCTGCTCTGGCACAACCAGCTCCCGGCCTGGCTGACCGAGGGTGTCGCCGACGGCTCGATCACCAAGGACGAGCTGCGCCAGATCCTGCGCGAGCACATCACCACGGTCGCCAAGCACTACAAGGGCAAGATCTACCAGTGGGACGTCGTCAACGAGGTCTTCGAGGAGGACGGCAGCTACCGCCAGTCCCTCTGGTACCAGCAGCTCGGCCCGTCCTACATCGCGGACGCCTTCCGCTGGGCCAAGCAGGCCGACCCGCACGCGAAGCTGTACGTGAACGACTACAACGTCGAGGGCGTCAACGCGAAGTCCACCGCCTACCACAACCTGGTGAAGGACCTGCGCGCCCAGGGCATCCGGGTGGACGGCTTCGGCATCCAGGGCCACCTGAGCACGCAGTACGGCTTCCCGGGCGACATCCCGCAGAACCTCCAGCGCTTCGCCGACCTGGGCGTGGAGTCCTCCTTCACCGAGGTCGACGTGCGCGGCGTGATGCCGATGGACGAGGCCAAGCTGAACCTCCAGGCCGACTACTTCCGCGGCATGCTGGACGCCTGCCTCGACCAGAGGAAGTGCACCTCGTTCACCATCTGGGGCTTCGCCGACCAGTACTCGTGGGTGCCCGACGTCTTCGCGGGCGAGGGCTCGGCCAACATCTACGACGAGTCCTACGCCCCCAAGCCGTCCTACTGGGCGGTGCGTCAGGAGCTGGCCGAGGGCCGCGACTGACCCGCGCGGGCCGCTGAGGCCCGCATCCTCCCCCCGCCCGGTCGACGCGGCGGGGGGACCGGCTCCGGCGGGCACCTCTTCACCCCGCGCCGCCCGCCGGTGACGCGCCCCCGCCGGAGTCCTCCATCCCTCCGGCGGGGGCGCCCTGCCGTACGGGACCTCCTCCGGTGCGACGCGCCGGGCGCGGGCGCACGCGGGCGCTGCCGCGGCCCTTGCATCGGCCCTGTCCGAGCTCCAAGCTCCCTGCATGGAGCTGGAGTTGCGGCATCTGAGAGTGATCAGGGAGATAGCCGACGCGGGCAGTCTGACCCGCGCGGCGACGGCACTGGGACTGTCCCAGCCCACGCTGAGCGCGCAGCTCAAGAGGATCGAGCGGACGCTGGGCGGGACGCTCTTCGAGCGCGGACGGTTCGGGGTACGGGCGACGCCGCTGGGCGAGCTGGTGCTGGCACGGACCCGCGTCGTCCTGCCGGCGGTGGCGGAACTCCAGCAGGAGGCGGCGCTGTTCGCCCGCACCCGCTCCGGCCTGCGGCGCCTGCGGCTGGGCGGTACCCACGGGCCGCTGCTGGGCGGCCTGCTCGCCCGGCTGTCCGACGCGGCGTCCGGCGTGCCGGTGTCCACCACCACGACCTGGTCGGAGCGGGAACTGGCCGCCCGGGTCTCCGACGGGAGGATCGACTTCGCGCTCGTCGGGGTGTGCGGGTCGGCGCATCCGCCGGCGGCGCCGCAGGTGTCCTGGAGGGAGATCGCCGTGGACGCCGTGCACGTGATGCTGCCGGCCACCCATCCGCTGGCGGGGCGCGCGGAGATCGACCTGGCCGAGCTGGCCGACGAGGACTGGGGGGCGGTGCCGGGGGACGGCTGCTTCGCGGACTGCTTCTCCGCGGCCTGCACCCGGGCCGGCTTCACCCCGCGGAGCCTGTACGAGACGGACACCTCGTCCGTCGTGCACCTGGTGCAGGTGGGGCGGGCGCTGGGGCTGGCGCGGGCGACGTTCCCGCCGGCGCCGGGCATCGTGACCCGCCCGCTGGCGAGCACCCCGCTCACCTGGCGGCACCTGCTGGGGTGGCAGGGCGCGGCGCAGCCCGCCCCGGCCGTCGACCTGGTCCTCGCACAGGCGCGGGCCGCCCACGCCGACGCCCTGGAACGGGCGGACACGGGCGGGGCGTGAGCCGTTCCGCGGCGGTCGCGCCCACCGGGGGAGCGGGAGATCCATAGCTCCGGGGGAGGGGGTCGGCCGGAGGCTGACGCGGACGCGCGGGGCGCCCGTACGGTCTCGGCAGCGCCAAGCCCTCCGCACGGCTCCTGCTCCACCTCCCACCCGTAGGAGACCCCATGCCCAAGATCCACCGGGCCGCCGGCACGGCGGCCCTGCTCGCCGCCAGCACCCTGGTGCTGTCCGGCCTGGTCGGCACCGCCGCCGCCCGGCCGACCGTGCCGTCCGGCCCCGACGTCCCGTCCGCCGCCGAGACCCTCCGGGCCGGCCGGGCCCCGGCCGGGCTGCTGCAGGCGCTCCGGCGCGACCTCGGCCTGACCGCCGGGCAGGCGGAGCGGCGCCTGGTCAACGAGGCGCAGGCCGGCGTCACGCTCGGCCGGCTGAGCCTGGAACTCGGCGCCCGCCACGCCGGTTCCTGGGTGGGCGGCGCGGACTCGGGCACCCTCACGGTGGCCACCACCGCCCGCTCGGACGTCGCCGCCATCGAGCGGGCCGGCGCCCGGGCCGTCGTCGTGGACCGTTCGCTGGGAGAGCTGGAGGCGGACAGGGACCGGCTCGACCGGGCCGCCCGGACGGTCCCCGCACTGGACGCCCCGGTCCGTTACGTCGACCCGGCGCGCAACAAGGTGGTCGTCGAGGCCGTCGACCCGGCCGCCGCCGCGAAGCTGGTCGCGGCGGCCGGCGTGGACCCGGCGGCCGTCGAGGTGGTGCGGACCGGGGAGCGCCCGCGCACCTACCACGACCTGCGCGGCGGCGACGCGTACCACATGGGCGGCGGCGGCCGGTGCTCGGTCGGCTTCCCGGTCACCCGGTCCACCACCCAGGGCTTCGTGACGGCGGGCCACTGCGGCACGGTCGGCCGGTCGACCTCCGGGTACAACCAGGTCGCCCAGGGCACCTTCCAGGGCTCCACCTTCCCCGGGCGGGACATGGCCTGGGTGGCGGTCAACTCCAACTGGACGGCGACCGCGACCGTGGTGGGCTCCGGCCAGCAGGTGGCCGGCTCCACGCAGGCGGTCGTGGGCGCGTCGGTCTGCCGTTCCGGCTCCACCACCGGCTGGCGCTGCGGCACCGTCCAGCAGCACAACACGAGCGTCACCTACCCCGAGGGCACCGTCTCCGGCGTCACCCGCACCTCGGTGTGCGCCGAGCCGGGCGACTCCGGCGGCTCGTTCGTCTCCGGCAGCCAGGCCCAGGGCGTCACCTCCGGCGGCAGCGGCAACTGTTCCTCCGGCGGCACCACCTACTACTACCCGGTCAACCCGATCCTCTCCTCGTACGGGCTGACGCTGAAGACCGCGGGCTCGACCACGCCGCCCACCACGCCGCCGACCACTCCGCCCGACCCGGGCACCACCACGTGGGCGCCGGGCACCGTCTACCAGCCGGGCGCCACCGTCACCTACGACGGCGCGACCTACCGGTGCCTGCAGCAGCACCAGGCGCAGGGCGGCTGGGAGCCGCCGAACGTGCCGGCCCTGTGGCAGCGGGTCGCCTGACGGGACGTGCCGGCCGCTTCGGACCACCGTCCACCCCGACTCCCCCGCACGCGGGGGACCGCACCGGCGGGCCCCTGACCCCGCCGGTGCGCCGCGCCCCCGCCGGGGCTTCCATCCCTCCGGCGGGGGCGCCCTGCCGTGCGGGACCCGCCCGCGCACCCCGACCCGGGCGGCGGGCCCCGGCGCGGTGCGGCGGGTCCTCAGCCCAGTGAGGCGAGCAGGGCCTCGCAGGCGTCCTCGCAGGAGCGGCACGACGCGGCGCAGACCTGGCAGTGGTCGTGCTCGGTGTGATGGGCGCACTCCTCCCCGCACGCCCTGCACGCGGCGGCGCACGCGGTGAGCAGGGCACGGGTCACGCCGGCGTCGTACTCGGTGCGGCGGGAGAGCACGGAGGCCGTGGTGGCACAGACGTCGGCGCAGTCCAGGTCGGAGCGGACGCACTTGGCCAGTTCGTCGACCATCTCCTCGGACAGGCAGGCGTCCGCGCACGCCGTGCACACCTGGGCACAGGACACGCACTCCTCTACGCAGGCGACGAGCTTGTCGCGGTCCACACCGCCGAGGGCGGCGGGGTAGGCGTCGAGCATCTCCTCGACCTTGAGCGTGGTCATGCGGTCACTCTCCTTCCGCTCGTCACCCTGGCCGGGTGGGCGGATCCGGGCGGGGGCAAACCTGATCGCCGCGGTGCACGGATACGCTCCCGGCAGTGCGGGCCGTGCACCGGGGATCACGGGCCACGGAAGGGAGGGCCTCGATGACGCCGGGACCGGGGAGCGGGAGGCGGCGGGACGCCGTGCTCCTGCTGGCGGGGGTGCTCCTGGTGGGGCTCGCGGGCCTGCTGGGCGCCCTCCTCGAAGGACCGGGGGAGCGGGTGCGCCTGCACTGGTCGGCCGCCGAGCTCGCCCCGGACGACAGCGTGCGGATCACCGAGGTGATCGACTACGACTTCGCGGGCGAGGACCGGCACGGCATCCACCGCCGCCTTCCGGTGACCGGGGCCGGGCGGCCGCGGGACGTGACGGCCACCCTCGACGGGGCGCCGGTCACCTTCGGGACCGTCGCCGGCGGCGCCGCCGTCCGCGTCCGGATCGGCGACCCGGAGGAGACGCTCACCGGGGTGCACCGCTACCGCCTCACCTACACGGTGCCCGGCATGGTGGCCGGCGGGGCGGGACTGACCTGGGACGTGACCGGCCTGGGCTGGGAGGTGCCGGTGGAGCGCCTCCAGGCCCGGGTCACCGCCCCGGCCGTGCTGGAAGCGGCCGGCTGCGAGCCCCACGGCTCCGGCGCCCCCGCGCCGTGCGCCGTCCGGCAGGCGTCGCCCGGCACGCTGGCCGTGGACCTCTCCGGCCTGGACGCCGGGGAGGGCGTCACGGTCCGCGCCGAGGTGGGCGGGGCACTGCCCGGTGGCGCGGCGCCCCCGCCCGTGGAGCCGGACGTCCCGCTCGCGGCGGAGGGGAGCGGCGGCGCCCGGCGGGCGGGAGCGGTGGCCGCGGCGTCCGCCGCCGTCGCCGCCCTGCTGGTGGCGGCGGTGGTCCTGTCGGCCGGGCGCGACCGGGCCGGGGTCCCGGGCGGCGGATCGCGCCGGGCGGTCCCGCTCCGTCCGGCCGCCGTGGTGAAGCCCTCCCCGGTCCCGCCCGAAGGGCTCACCCCGGCGCAGGCCGGGATACTGCTCGCCGGGCGGGTGCGCGACGAGCACCGCGTGGCCTGGCTGATGTCCGCCTCACAGGACGGCACGCTGACCATCTCCGGCCGCAGGAGGCCGGTGCTCCGCCGGGGCGCCCGTCGTCCCGACGGCCCCGGCCGGGCGGCCGACGCCTTCGCCGCGGAGGTCCTGGACGTGCTCTTCGCCCGCCCCGGCCGGATACGCCTGGACCGGTACCACCGTGACTTCGCCGCCGCGTGGAAGCTGCTGCGCACCCGTCTCGAGGAGTGGCGGGCCGCCGGCGGGGACGGCCTGTGGACGCCGCGGGGCGCGGTCCTCCACCGGGCCGCCCTGTGGGTGGGCGGCGCGGCGGCGCTCGCCGGTGTCGCCCTGACCGCGGTCGCGGACGCCCGCGCGGGATGGGCCTGCACGGCGGGCGCCGGCCTCGCCCTGGTGGTCCTCGCCCGGCACCTCCGTGCCCGCACGCCGCGCGGCTCCCGGCTCCGGCTCGCCACCGAGGCGTACCGCCGCCATCTGGCCGACCCCGCCACCCCCCGCACGGACCGTGCGACGCCGTGGGCGGTGGCCCTCGGACTCGCCGGTTCCTGGGCCGAGGGCTCCCGCCGCCGCGACGGCGACCTGGTGACGCTCACCCGCCACCTCCCCGCCGCCACGGCCGCCGCGAGCAGCCGGTTCGCGTCCTCCGCGGGCTCCGGCGGCTCGTCGTCCGGTGGGCACGGAGGGGACGGCGGCGGCGGTGGCGGAGGTGACGGCGGCGGTGGTGGTGGCGGTGACGGCGGAGGGTCCTGGTAGCGGGGCGCGCGGGAACGCCGGGCGGCTCAGTGGCCGCCCGCCGGAGCCTGGTGGCCCCGGGCCGCCGGGCCGGCGGTGACCAGCAGGCCCGCGACGAGCGCGGCGAGCAGCATCGCGCCGACGCCCCACCACAGGGCCTGGGTGAAGCCGTGCACCATGCCCTCGCGCAGGACCCGTGCCCGGTCGGCGCCACCGGTCAGGTGGGCGTCCACGTAGGTGCCGGTCGCCGACGCCGCGAGGGTGTTGAGCAGCGCGGTGCCCAGCGAACCTCCCACCTGCTGCGAGGTGTTGACCATCGCCGAGGTGACGCCCGCGTCCTGCGGGCGGACGCCGGAGGTGGCGGTGGAGAAGACCGGCATGAAGGTCAGGCCCATGCCGAGGCCGAGCAGCAGCATGCCCGGCAGGACGTGCGTCGCGTAGGCGGAGTCGACCTCCAGGAACGTGAGCAGGGCCAGGCCCGACGCGCCGAGCAGCATGCCGGGGACCATCAGCAGCCGCGGCGGGGTGCGCGGCAGCAGGCGGGCGGAGATCTGGGTGGAGCCGATCATGATCGCGGCGGACATCGGCAGGAAGGCCAGGCCGGTCCTCACGGGGGAGTACCCGAGGATGCCCTGCAGGTAGTACGTCATGAAGAGGAACAGGCCGAACATGCCGACGGTGGCGAGTCCCATGGTGAGGAAGCTGCCCGCGCGGTCGCGGTCGGCCAGCACCCGCAGCGGCAGCAGCGGGGTGGCCGTCCTGGTCTGCCAGAGCACGAAGCCGGCCAGCAGCAGCGCGCCGCCGATCAGCAGGGCCAGCACCTCGGAGTCGCCCCAGCCCAGCGCCTCGGCCTCGGAGAAGCCGTACACGACGGCGACCAGACCGCCGCATCCGAGCAGCACGCCGGGCACGTCCAGCCGGGCCTCGCGGTGGCCGGGACGGTCGTGCAGCAGCACCGAGGCGCCGATCACCGCCACCAGGGCGATGGGGATGTTCACGTAGAGGCACCAGCGCCAGTCGAGGTACTCGGTGAGGACGCCGCCGAGCAGCAGGCCGATCGCGCCGCCCGCCCCCGCCAGCGCGCCGTAGATGCCGAACGCCTTGCCCCGCTCGCGCGGGTCGGTGAAGGTCGTGGTCATCAGGGAGAGCGCCGAGGGGGCGAGCAGCGCGCCGAAGACGCCCTGCAGCGCCCGGGCCGCGAAGAGCATGCCGGGCGTCTGGGCCGCTCCGCCGATCGCGGAGGCGACGGCGAACCCGACCAGGCCGATGACGAAGGTGCGCTTGCGGCCCACCAGGTCGGCGATCCGGCCGCCGAGCAGCAGCAGGCCGCCGAAGGCGAGGGTGTAGGCGGTGATCATCCACGCCTTGTCGCCTTCGCCGATGCCCAGCGCCTTCTGGGCGGAGGGCATCGCGATGTTCACGATCGTCGCGTCGAGCACCACCATCAGCTGGGCGAGGGCGATGACCACCAGACCCCACCAGCGGCGGGGGTCGGCCGCGTCGCCCGGCCCGCCGGGCGCGGCGGGCGACGCGGTCCGTATCGCCCCGGGGGAGGCGGGGGAGGTGGAGGAAGGGGGGGAAGAGGCATCGCTCATGTCGCGGACGTCGCTCCTTGGGGTCGTCGGTGAGGCGCTGTCGCCGGTGGGGCCGTCGTCGGCGGGGCCCATCGTCAGTATGTCGAATCGTCAGTATCGCTGAACATCAGGCGTCGATACCCTTATTCCATGAAGGACGCGCCTCTTCCGGACCCCCTGGCCGACCGGCTGGGCTACCTGCTCAAGCAGGCCCACGCCCGCCTCGCCGCCGGCATGGCGGAGGCGCTCGCGCCCTATCGGCTGCACCCGCGCGAGCTGGGGGTCATGGCCGCCATCGAGGCGGGCGGACGGCAGTCGTCGCAGATGGAGATCGCCGAACGGATCGGCCTGGACCGCACCAGCATGGTCGGGGTGGTCGACGCGCTGGAGGAGAAGGGGTACGTGGAGCGCCGCCGCAGCGACCGCGACCGCCGGCGCAACGTGGTCACCCTGACGCCGGTCGGCGAACGCACCCTGGCCGAGGCGGAGCGGGCGCGTGAACGGGTGGACAGGGACTTCCTGGCGCCCCTGGACCCCGCGGCCGCCGCCGCCCTGGTCGAGACCCTCGCCGCACTGCACCGCGCGCACGGCCGGGACGTGGTCGGCCCTCCGGAGTGTCCGGTCCCGCACGGCCGGGCATGATTCGCGCCACATTCCGCAGTCGTTTTCGGGGGAGCGGTCGCCGGAGCCTGCGCGACGCGGCGCGGGGCGGGTCGCCGGAGCGCCCGGAGGACCACGGCGCGTACCGGATGGAACCTCGCTGACCTGCGGTTTCGTGCTCACCGTCGGCGACACGGCGCCCTTGGGTTTGACGTGCCGGTCGCGCCGGGTACTCTCTTCCGCCCGATTGGCCAGGGTCCTGCGCCATATGGCACACTAGCCAAGTTGCTCGGTCGAGTGTTGATGTCGCACGCCTCCCGCCGGGAGGACCGGAAGCGAGTCCCACAGTACTCGTCAGCCCCGCGCGGGCTGGAAGTACGGGAATCTTCCGGGAAGTGCGGACGCGACACCGGCCAGGCGCCCGGTGGGCCTTCCGCTCCCGGTCCCGCGGCGGTGAGCCGCACTCCCCCTGGTAGGGAATCCCGGTTCGGGACTTCATATCGACGGGAGCGCGACACGCCCGACCGCGTGGGTCGGCGAAGAAGGTGAAGAGGTTTCCGAAAACCCACCGGGTTCCGGAGCGTTACTAGAGACAGGACTACTGAGTAGCCATGGCGGGACAGAAGATCCGCATCCGGCTCAAGGCCTACGACCACGAGGTCATCGACTCCTCGGCGAAGAAGATCGTCGAGACGGTGACCCGCACTGGTGCGTCGGTCGCGGGCCCGGTGCCGCTGCCCACTGAGAAGAACGTGTACTGCGTCATCAAGTCGCCGCACAAGTACAAGGACTCGCGCGAGCACTTCGAGATGCGCACGCACAAGCGCCTGATCGACATCCTCGACCCGACGCCGAAGACCGTTGACTCCCTGATGCGACTCGACCTCCCGGCCGGTGTCGACATCGAGATCAAGCTCTGAAGGCCGGTGATCTGAGAATGGCTAAGCAGATCAAGGGCATCCTGGGCGAGAAGCTCGGCATGACGCAGGTGTGGGACGCGAACAACCGCGTCGTCCCCGTCACCGTCGTCAAGGCCGCTCCGAACGTCGTGACCCAGGTCCGTACGAACGACACCGACGGCTACGAGTCGGTCCAGATCGCCTTCGGCGAGATCGACCCGCGCAAGGTGAACAAGCCCCTCAAGGGCCACTTCGCCAAGGCCGACGTCACTCCCCGTCGCCACCTCGTCGAGATCCGTACCTCGGACGCCTCCGAGTACACCCTCGGCCAGGAGATCACCGCCGAGGTGTTCGAGGCCGGCGTCAAGGTGGACGTGACCGGCAAGAGCAAGGGCAAGGGCTTCGCCGGTGTCATGAAGCGTCACAACTTCAAGGGCCTCGGCGCCGGTCACGGCACCCAGCGCAAGCACCGCTCTCCCGGTTCCATCGGTGGCTGCGCCACCCCGGGCCGTGTGTTCAAGGGCCTCCGCATGGCGGGTCGCATGGGCAACGAGCGGGTCACCACCCAGAACCTGACCGTCCACGCCGTTGACGCGGAGAAGGGTCTGCTGCTCATCAAGGGCGCGGTTCCCGGTCCGAACGGCGGCCTCGTCCTGGTCCGCACCGCGGCCAAGGGGGCCTGAGGTAACCGATGAGCACTGTTGACATCCTTTCGCCGGCGGGCGACAAGGCCGGTACCGTCGAGCTCCCCGCGGAGATCTTCGACGCCAAGGTCAGCGTTCCGCTGATCCACCAGGTCGTCGTCGCGCAGCTGGCCGCTGCCCGTCAGGGCACGCACAAGACCAAGACCCGCGGCGAGGTCCGTGGCGGTGGCCGCAAGCCGTACCGCCAGAAGGGCACCGGCCGCGCCCGTCAGGGCTCGACCCGCGCGCCTCAGTTCGCCGGTGGTGGCGTCGTGCACGGTCCCGTGCCGCGTGACTACTCGCAGCGGACCCCCAAGAAGATGAAGGCCGCCGCCCTGCGTGGCGCCCTCACCGACCGGGCGCGCCACAACCGCATCCACGTCGTCTCCGGCGTGGTCGAGGGTGCCGCCTCCACCAAGGCCGCGAAGTCGCTGTTCGGCAAGATCTCGGAGCGCAAGAACCTGCTCCTGGTCGTCGACCGTGCCGACGAGGCCGCGTGGCTGTCCGCCCGCAACCTGCCCCAGGTCCACATCCTGGAGCCGGGCCAGCTGAACACGTACGACGTTCTCGTCTCGGACGACGTGGTCTTCACCCAGGCCGCGTTCGAGTCCTTCGTGTCCGGCGGCCAGGCCGTCACCGAAGGGAGCGAGGCCTGATGGCTACGCGTCACCCGAGCATCGCCTCCAAGGCTGCGAAGGCCGCCAAGGCCGCGCGCGTCGCCAAGGCGCGCCGCCACGCCGCCGAGGGCAAGAACACCGTCGTCACCCCGGCCAGCAAGGCGTACACGGACCCCCGTGACGTGCTGCTGAAGCCGGTCGTGTCGGAGAAGAGCTACGCGCTCATCGACGAGAACAAGTACACGTTCGTCGTCGACACGCGGGCCAACAAGACCCAGATCAAGGAGGCCGTGCAGTCGGTCTTCTCGGTCAAGGTCACCGGGGTCAACACGATCAACCGCCAGGGCAAGCGCAAGCGGACCCGCACCGGGTTCGGCAAGCGTCCCGACACCAAGCGCGCGATCGTGACCCTCGCCGAGGGCGACCGTATCGACATCTTCGGCGGTCCGACCGCCTAAGGGCGTCGGATCGTCCGAATATCGGACGAGGACTGAGAAATGGGTATCCGCAAGTACAAGCCGACGACTCCGGGCCGTCGTGGCTCCAGCGTCGCCGACTTCGTCGAGGTCACGCGGTCCACGCCGGAGAAGTCGCTGGTCCGCCCCCTGCACAGCAAGGGCGGCCGTAACAACGCCGGTCGTGTGACCGTTCGCCACCAGGGTGGTGGCCACAAGCGCGCCTACCGCGTGATCGACTTCCGTCGTCACGACAAGGACGGCGTGCCCGCGAAGGTCGCGCACATCGAGTACGACCCCAACCGCACCGCGCGCATCGCGCTGCTGCACTACGCCGACGGCGAGAAGCGCTACATCATCGCGCCGCGCAACCTGCAGCAGGGTGACCGCGTCGAGGCCGGTCCCGGGGCCGACATCAAGCCGGGCAACAACCTGGCGCTCCGCAACATCCCGGTCGGTACCACGATCCACGCGATCGAGCTCCGTCCCGGTGGCGGCGCCAAGTTCGCCCGCTCCGCCGGTGCCTCCGTGCAGCTGCTCGCGAAGGAGGGCTCGATGGCCCACCTCCGCATGCCTTCCGGCGAGATCCGCCTGGTCGACGTGCGCTGCCGCGCCACCGTCGGCGAGGTCGGCAACGCCGAGCAGAGCAACATCAACTGGGGCAAGGCCGGCCGCAAGCGGTGGCTGGGCGTTCGCCCGACCGTCCGTGGTGTCGTCATGAACCCGGTCGACCACCCGCACGGTGGTGGTGAGGGCCGTACCTCCGGTGGCCGTCACCCCGTCTCCCCGTGGGGCAAGAAGGAAGGTCGTACTCGTTCGCCCAAGAAGGCGTCGAACAAGTACATCGTCCGCCGCCGCAAGACGAACAAGAAGCGCTAGGAGCGGGTTTAGATGCCGCGTAGTCTCAAGAAGGGGCCCTTCGTCGACGACCACCTCATGAAGAAGGTGGATGTCCAGAACGAAGCCGGCACCAAGAACGTCATCAAGACCTGGTCCCGTCGCTCGATGATCGTCCCGGCCATGCTCGGCCACACGATCGCGGTGCACAACGGCAAGACCCACATCCCGGTGTTTGTCACCGAGTCCATGGTCGGCCACAAGCTCGGCGAGTTCTCGCCGACGCGCACCTTCCGGGGTCACGTCAAGGACGACCGGAAGTCGAAGCGCCGCTAAGCGGGGCTGTGAAAGACCATGACAGACACTGAAGGGACAACCATGGAAGCCAGGGCCCAGGCGCGGTACATCCGCGTCACGCCCATGAAGGCCCGCCGCGTGGTGGACCTTATCCGTGGCATGGATGCCACGGAGGCTCAGGCGGTCCTGCGTTTCGCCCCGCAGGCCGCGAGCGTGCCGGTCGGCAAGGTGCTGGACAGCGCCATCGCCAACGCCGCGCACAACTACGACCACACCGATCCGTCGAGCCTGTACGTCTCCGAGGCGTACGTCGACGAGGGCCCGACCCTGAAGCGGTTCCGTCCGCGCGCCCAGGGCCGCGCCTACCGGATCCGCAAGCGGACCAGCCACATCACCGTGGTCGTCAGCAGCAAGGAAGGAACCCGGTAATGGGCCAGAAGGTAAACCCGCACGGGTTCCGGCTCGGTGTCACGACCGACTTCAAGTCGCGTTGGTACGCCGACAAGCTGTACAAGGACTACGTCAAGGAAGACGTCGCCATCCGTCGGATGATGACGTCCGGCATGGAGCGCGCCGGCATCTCCAAGGTCGAGATCGAGCGCACCCGTGACCGCGTGCGTGTGGACATCCACACCGCTCGTCCGGGCATCGTCATCGGCCGCCGTGGCGCCGAGGCCGACCGCATCCGCGGCGACCTCGAGAAGCTCACGGGCAAGCAGGTCCAGCTGAACATCCTCGAGGTCAAGAACCCCGAGACGGACGCTCAGCTCGTGGCCCAGGCCGTCGCCGAGCAGCTCTCCTCCCGCGTCTCCTTCCGCCGTGCCATGCGCAAGAGCATGCAGTCGGCGATGAAGGCCGGCGCCAAGGGCATCAAGATCCAGTGCGGTGGCCGCCTCGGCGGCGCCGAGATGTCCCGCTCGGAGTTCTACCGCGAGGGCCGTGTGCCCCTGCACACGCTCCGCGCGAACGTCGACTACGGCTTCTTCGAGGCCAAGACGACCTTCGGCCGCATCGGTGTGAAGGTCTGGATCTACAAGGGCGACGTCAAGAACATCGCCGAGGTCCGCGCCGAGAACGCCGCCGCCCGTGCCGGCAACCGCCCGGCCCGTGGTGGCAACGACCGCCCGGCCCGCGGTGGCCGTGGTGGCGAGCGTGGCGGTCGCGGTCGCAAGCCGCAGCAGTCCGCCGCGGCGGCCGAGGCCAAGCCGGCCGAGGCTCCCGCGGGCGCTGCCGCCGAGCCGAGCTCTGCTGGAAAGGAGAGCTGACCCATGCTGATCCCCCGTAGGGTCAAGCACCGCAAGCAGCACCACCCCAAGCGCCGCGGTATGGCCAAGGGCGGTACGACGGTTGCGTTCGGCGAGTACGGCATTCAGGCCATGACGCCGGCGTACGTCACCAACCGCCAGATCGAGGCCGCTCGTATCGCGATGACCCGCCACATCAAGCGTGGCGGCAAGGTCTGGATCAACATCTACCCGGACCGCCCCCTCACCAAGAAGCCCGCCGAGACCCGCATGGGTTCCGGTAAGGGTTCTCCGGAGTGGTGGGTCGCGAACGTGCACCCGGGTCGGGTCATGTTCGAGCTGTCTTACCCCAACGAGAAGATCGCCCGTGAGGCGCTGACCCGTGCGGCCCACAAGCTGCCGATGAAGTGCCGGATCGTCAAGCGCGAGGCAGGTGAAGCGTGATGTCGGCCGGTACCAAGGCGTCCGAGCTGCGCGAGCTGGGCAACGAGGAGCTTCTCGCGAAGCTCCGCGAGGCCAAGGAAGAGCTGTTCAACCTCCGCTTCCAGGCGGCGACCGGACAGCTCGAGAACCACGGCCGTCTGAAGGCGGTCCGCAAGGACATCGCCCGGGTCTACACCCTCATGCGTGAGCGTGAGCTCGGCATCGAGTCGGTGGAGAACGCATGAGCGAGAGCAACGTGACTGAAGAGAGCACCGAGCGCAACGCGCGCAAGACCCGCGAGGGTCTGGTCGTCAGCGACAAGATGGACAAGACCGTCGTCGTCGCCGTCGAGGACCGCGTGACGCACGCTCTGTACGGCAAGGTCATCCGCCGTACGAAGAAGTACAAGGCGCACGACGAGCAGAACGCTGCCGGCGTCGGTGACCGCGTCCTCCTGATGGAGACCCGGAAGCTGTCGTCCTCCAAGCACTGGCGCATCGTCGAGATCCTCGAGAAGGCGAAGTAAGCGAGGGCTCACGCCCCAGCTGACCGGCCGGGGGGCACGCCCCCCGGCCCGGTTCCCCGCCTCTCAGGCCAAGTAAATTCCCGCGGGGATCTCCCGCGGGTGAGTTCCGCCAGGCTCTCCGGCACTGCTCCGGAGGGAACCGGCAGACGATCAGGAGATAGACGTGATCCAGCAGGAGTCGCGACTGCGTGTCGCCGACAACACTGGTGCGAAGGAGATCCTTTGCATCCGTGTGCTCGGTGGCTCCGGTCGCCGCTACGCGGGCATCGGTGACGTCATCGTTGCCACCGTCAAGGACGCGATCCCCGGTGGCAACGTGAAGAAGGGCGACGTCGTCAAGGCCGTCGTCGTTCGCACCGTCAAGGAGCGCCGCCGTCCGGACGGCTCGTACATCCGCTTCGACGAGAACGCCGCCGTCATTCTGAAGAACGACGGCGACCCTCGCGGCACCCGTATCTTCGGCCCCGTGGGCCGTGAGCTGCGCGAGAAGAAGTTCATGAAGATCATCTCCCTCGCGCCGGAGGTGCTGTGAGCATGAAGATCAAGAAGGGCGACCTGGTCCAGGTCATCACCGGCAAGGACAAGGGCAAGCAGGGCAAGGTCGTCGCGGCCTTCCCCCGCGAGAACCGCGTCCTGGTCGAGGGTGTCAACCGGGTCAAGAAGCACACGAAGGCCGGCCCGAACCAGGCCGGCGGCATCGTGACCGTCGAGGCTCCGGTCCACGTGAGCAACGTTCAGCTCGTCGTGGAGAAGGACGGCCAGAAGGTCGTGACCCGCGTCGGTTACCGCTTCGACGAGAACGGCAACAAGATCCGCGTTGCCAAGCGGACGGGTGAGGACATCTGATGGCTACCACCACTCCGCGTCTGAAGACGAAGTACCGCGAGGAGATCGCGGGCAAGCTGCGTGACGAGTTCAAGTACGAGAACGTCATGCAGGTTCCCGGCCTCGTCAAGATCGTGGTCAACATGGGTGTGGGCGACGCCGCCCGCGACTCCAAGCTGATCGAGGGCGCCATCCGCGACCTCACCACGATCACCGGTCAGAAGCCGGCCGTCACCAAGGCCCGCAAGTCCATCGCGCAGTTCAAGCTGCGTGAGGGTCAGCCGATCGGTGCCCACGTCACCCTCCGTGGCGACCGCATGTGGGAGTTCCTGGACCGCACCCTGTCGCTGGCGCTCCCGCGCATCCGCGACTTCCGCGGCCTGTCCCCCAAGCAGTTCGACGGCCGTGGCAACTACACCTTCGGTCTCACGGAGCAGGTCATGTTCCACGAGATCGACCAGGACAAGATCGACCGCACCCGAGGCATGGACATCACCGTGGTGACCACGGCTGCCAACGACGCTGAGGGCCGTGCGCTCCTCCGTCACCTCGGCTTCCCGTTCAAGGAGGCGTGAGCGAGATGGCGAAGAAGGCTCTGATCGCGAAGGCTGCTCGCAAGCCCAAGTTCGGTGTGCGCGCGTACACCCGCTGCCAGCGCTGCGGCCGTCCGCACTCCGTGTACCGCAAGTTCGGCCTCTGCCGCGTGTGCCTCCGTGAGATGGCTCACCGTGGCGAGCTGCCGGGCGTGACCAAGAGCTCCTGGTAATCCCCTATTTGGGGTTCCCGGGCTCTCGGTAAGCAGGCCGGTCCGGCAGGCGACCCGCCACACATGGCTTAGGCTGGTGTGGTTGGGCGCTTGCCGTGCCCGGCCGTCCGCGGGCACGGTCCCGCTTCTAGACGCTTACTACGCCGTAGGTCCACCGCGCCGCACCCGTCCCGTCTCGGATCGGGGAGAGGGATGGCGCACCAGGAAACCCCGGCGAGAGAGGCCTAAGGCCAATTCATGACCATGACTGATCCGATCGCAGACATGCTCACGCGTCTGCGTAACGCGAACTCGGCATACCACGACACGGTGTCGATGCCGCACTCCAAGATCAAGTCGCACATCGCGGAGATCCTCCAGCAGGAGGGCTTCATCACCGGCTGGAAGGTCGAGGACGCCGAGGTCGGCAAGAACCTCGTCCTCGAGCTGAAGTTCGGCCCGAACCGCGAGCGCTCCATCGCGGGCATCAAGCGGATCTCCAAGCCCGGTCTCCGGGTGTACGCGAAGTCCACCAACCTGCCCAAGGTCCTCGGCGGCCTCGGCGTGGCGATCATCTCCACGTCGCACGGTCTCCTGACCGACAAGCAGGCCGGCAAGAAGGGCGTGGGTGGGGAAGTCCTCGCCTACGTCTGGTAACGGAAGGGAACGAGATACAGCTATGTCGCGTATCGGCAAGCTCCCCATCGCGGTTCCCGCCGGCGTGGACGTCACCATCGACGGCCGTACGGTCACGGTCAAGGGCCCCAAGGGCACTCTGACCCACACCGTCGTGGCGCCGATCGAGATCGTCAAGGGCGAGGACGGCACCCTCCAGGTGACCCGCCCCAACGACGAGCGTCAGAACAAGGCCCTGCACGGCCTGTCCCGCACGCTGGTGGCGAACATGATCACCGGCGTGACCCAGGGTTACGTGAAGAAGCTCGAGATCAGCGGTGTCGGTTACCGCGTGGCGGCCAAGGGCTCGAACCTCGAGTTCGCGCTCGGCTACTCGCACCCGATCACCGTCGAGGCGCCCGAGGGCATCACCTTCAAGGTGGAGACCCCCACCCGCTTCCAGGTCGAGGGCATCGACAAGCAGAAGGTCGGCGAGGTCGCGGCGAACATCCGCAAGCTGCGCAAGCCCGACCCGTACAAGGCCAAGGGCGTCAAGTACGAGGGCGAAGTCATCCGCCGCAAGGTCGGAAAGGCGGGTAAGTAACCCATGGCATACGGGCAGAAGATCCTGAAGGGCGACGCCTACAAGCGCGCCGCCATCAAGCGTCGGCACATCCGGATCCGCAAGAACATCTCCGGCACCGCCGAGCGTCCCCGTCTCGTCGTGACCCGCTCGAACCGCCACATCGTGGCCCAGGTGATCGACGACATCAAGGGTCACACCCTTGCGTCGGCGTCCACCCTGGACACCTCGATCCGCGGCGGCGAGGGCGACAAGTCCGCCCAGGCCCAGCAGGTCGGCGCCCTGGTCGCCGAGCGTGCCAAGGCCGCGGGCGTCGAGGCTGTCGTGTTCGACCGTGGTGGCAACAGGTACGCGGGCCGCATCGCGGCCCTGGCGGACGCCGCCCGCGAAGCCGGTCTCAAGTTCTGAGCCGGTTCCGTAGCGAAGCTAGCGGAAACAGAGAGAGGTAATTCCAATGGCTGGACCCCAGCGCCGCGGCAGCGGTGCCGGTGGCGGCGAGCGGCGGGACCGGAAGGGCCGTGACGGCGGCGCAGCTGCCGCCGAGAAGACCGCTTACGTTGAGCGCGTTGTCGCGATCAACCGTGTCGCCAAGGTTGTGAAGGGTGGTCGTCGCTTCAGCTTCACCGCGCTGGTCGTGGTGGGCGACGGTGACGGCACCGTGGGTGTCGGTTACGGCAAGGCCAAGGAGGTGCCGGCCGCCATCGCCAAGGGCGTTGAGGAGGCCAAGAAGCACTTCTTCAAGGTCCCCCGCATCCAGGGCACCATCCCGCACCCCATCCAGGGTGAGAAGGCTGCCGGCGTCGTGCTGCTCAAGCCCGCGTCCCCCGGTACCGGTGTGATCGCCGGTGGTCCGGTGCGTGCCGTGCTCGAGTGCGCCGGTATCCACGACGTGCTGTCGAAGTCGCTCGGCTCCGACAACGCGATCAACATCGTGCACGCGACCGTGGAGGCCCTCAAGGGCCTGCAGCGTCCCGAGGAGATCGCGGCCCGCCGTGGTCTGCCCCTCGAGGACGTCGCTCCCGCGGCTCTTCTCCGTGCGCGAGCCGGGGCGGGTGCGTGATGGCGCAGCTGAAGATCACCCAGGTTAAGTCGTACATCGGCAGCAAGCAGAACCACCGCGACACCCTGCGTTCCCTTGGTCTCAAGGGCATCAACACGCAGGTCGTCAAGGAGGACCGCCCCGAGTTCCGCGGCATGGTGCACACCGTCCGCCACCTCGTGACGGTCGAGGAGGTCGACTGATCATGGCGGAGCAGAACCCGCTCAAGATCCACAACCTCCGTCCCGCCCCGGGCGCCAAGACCGCCAAGACCCGTGTGGGTCGTGGTGAGGCGTCGAAGGGTAAGACGGCCGGTCGTGGTACCAAGGGCACCAAGGCCCGTTACCAGGTTCCGGAGAGCTTCGAGGGTGGCCAGATGCCGCTCCACATGCGTCTCCCGAAGCTGAAGGGCTTCAAGAACCCCTTCAAGACCGAGTTCCAGGTCGTGAACCTGGACAAGCTCGCCGCCCTCTACCCCGAGGGTGGGGAGGTCACCGTTGCCGACCTGGTCGCCAAGGGTGCCGTCCGCAAGAACCAGCTCGTCAAGGTCCTCGGCCAGGGCGAGATCTCCGTGGCGCTGCAGGTGACGGTCGACGCCGTCTCCGGCTCCGCCAAGGAGAAGATCACCGCCGCCGGCGGTACGGTCACCGAGCTCGTCTGACGAGTTCCGGCGCCGCCGGACATCCCCGGGATGTCCGGCCGGCGCCGGTGTGACCCTGCGATTCCCGACCGGGGATGCCCCACAAAAGGGGTATCCCCGGTTGGTCGTTCTCAAGGGCTTGGTGTCGCCGGTAAGGTGACCTCCACTGCCACTCTTCGACCGGTGCTCACACCGTGAACACCGGGCACTCGAAGCGGCGGCGGCCCGTTACATCGTTTGGTATTTGTCGATCCTCAAGACCGTCACCCTTGACGCAGTTGCGCGGGGGTCGCAGGAGGCACCGTGCTCACCGCGTTCGCCCGGGCGTTCAAGACGCCCGACCTGCGCAAGAAGCTGCTCTTCACGCTGGGCATCATCGTCGTCTACCGGGTCGGTACGCACATCCCGATTCCCGGCGTGGACTACACGTCCGTCCAGGCGTGCGTGAAGCAGATGTCCGGCAACTCCGGGCTGTTCGGCCTGGTCAACATGTTCAGCGGTGGTGCGCTGCTGCAGATCACGATCTTCGCGCTCGGCATCATGCCGTACATCACGGCGAGCATCATCCTGCAGCTGCTGACCGTGGTCATCCCGCGTCTCGAGGCCCTGAAGAAGGAGGGCCAGAGCGGTACGGCGAAGATCACGCAGTACACCCGTTACCTGACGATCGCGCTGGCCGTGCTCCAGGGCACGGGTCTGGTGGCGACCGCCCGCAGCGGCGCGCTCTTCAGCGGCTGCACCGTCGCCAACCAGATCGTCCCGGACCGCGCCATCTTCATCACGGTCATCATGGTCCTCACCATGACCGCCGGCACCGCCGTCGTCATGTGGCTGGGTGAGCTGATCACCGACCGCGGCATCGGCAACGGCATGTCGATCCTGATGTTCATCTCGATCGCCGCGACCTTCCCGGCCGCCCTGTGGGCCATCAAGGAGCAGGGCACCCTGGCCGACGGCTGGATCGAGTTCGGCACCGTGATGCTGGTCGGCTTCGTCATGGTCGGCCTGGTGGTCTTCGTGGAGCAGGCGCAGCGCCGCATCCCCGTCCAGTACGCGAAGCGGATGATCGGCCGCCGGTCCTACGGCGGCACCTCGACCTACATCCCGCTCAAGGTCAACCAGGCGGGTGTGATCCCGGTCATCTTCGCCTCGTCGCTGCTCTACATCCCGGCCCTGGTGGCCCAGTTCTCCAGCGGCACCTCCGGCTGGAAGACGTGGATCCAGTCACACCTGGTGGACGGCGATGACCCGATTTACATCGCCATGTACTTCCTGCTGATCGTCTTCTTCGCCTTCTTCTACGTGGCCATCACCTTCAACCCCGAAGAAGTGGCCGACAACATGAAGAAGTATGGTGGGTTCATCCCGGGCATCCGGGCTGGCCGACCGACCGCTGAGTACCTCAGCTATGTGCTCAACCGGATCACCTGGCCGGGTTCGCTGTACCTGGGTCTGATCGCTCTCGTGCCGACAATGGCGTTGGCCGGTTTCGGGGCAAACCAGAACTTCCCGTTCGGCGGCACCAGCATCCTGATCATCGTGGGTGTGGGCCTCGAAACGGTGAAGCAGATCGAGAGCCAGCTCCAGCAGCGCAATTACGAAGGGTTCCTCCGCTGATGCGAATCGTCCTCGTCGGGCCGCCTGGTGCCGGTAAGGGAACGCAGGCCGCGTTCCTGGCCGAGAACCTCTCCATCCCGCACATCTCCACGGGCGACCTGTTCCGGGCCAACATCGGCCAGCAGACGGAGCTGGGCAAGCTGGCGAAGTCCTACATGGACAAGGGCGAGCTGGTGCCGGACGAGGTCACCATCGCCATGGCCAAGGACCGCATGGAGCAGGCGGACGCCGTGGGCGGCTTCCTCCTGGACGGCTTCCCGCGGAACGTCTCCCAGGCCCAGGCGCTGGACGGCATGCTCGCCGAGGGCGGCATGAAGCTCGACGCGGTGCTGGACCTGGAGGTCCCCGAGGACGAGATCGTGAAGCGGATCGCCGGCCGGCGCGTCTGCCGCAAGGACTCGGCGCACGTCTTCCACGTCACCTACAACCCGCCGAAGGCCGAGGGCGTCTGCGACGCCTGCGGCGGCGAGCTGTACCAGCGCGACGACGACACCGAGGACACGGTGCGCAAGCGCCTGGAGGTCTACCACACCCAGACCGAGCCGATCATCGACTACTACCGGGCGCAGGACCTGGTCGTGACGATCGAGGCGCTCGGCAAGGTGGACGAGGTCACGGCGCGTGCGATGTCCGCGCTGAAGGCCGGCGAGTAGCGCTCGCGCCCTCCCGCGACCGGACGAGGCCGCGGTTCCCCCGGGGGAGCCGCGGCCTTCGCGTTCCCCCGGGCACCGGCCTCCCGGGGCCGCCGCCGGTGCGCTGCGTGCGCGGGCGGGGCCGGGCTGTCACGACGGGTGCGGGGAACACGTATCGTTGGTGATGTACGTACAGGACGATTCCCCACGCCGGTCACGGCGGAGAAAGGCCCGTAGCGCTCATGGTGCAGATCAAGACCCCGGAGCAGATCGCCAAGATGCGCGAGGCGGGGCTTGTCGTCGCCGCCGTGCACGCGGCCACCCGGGAGGCGGCGGTCCCCGGCTCCACGACGCGTGACCTGGACCAGGTGGCCCGCAAGGTCCTCGCCGAGCACGGCGCCAAGTCGAACTTCCTGGGCTACGGCGGCTTCCCCGCCACCATCTGCACCTCGGTCAACGAGGTGGTCGTGCACGGCATCCCCTCCGACGACGTGGTCCTCAAGGACGGCGACGTCATCTCCGTCGACGCCGGTGCCATCGTCGACGGCTGGCACGCGGACGCCGCCTACACCTGCTTCGTGGGCTCCGGCCACCTGCCGGAGCTGCACGAGCTCTCCCGGGTGACCGAGGAGTCGATGTGGGCGGGCATCGCCGCCATGAAGCAGGGCAACCGGCTGGTCGACGTCTCCCGCGCGATCGAGACGTACATCCGCCGCCAGCCGAAGCCGGGCGGCGGCAAGTACGGCATCGTCGAGGACTACGGCGGCCACGGCATCGGCACCGAGATGCACATGGACCCGCACCTGCTGAACTACGTCGAGCGCCGCCGCGGCAAGGGCCCGAAGCTGGTCACCGGCTTCTGCCTGGCCATCGAGCCGATGGTGTCGCTGGGCACGCCGAAGACGAAGGTCCTCGCCGACGACTGGACCGTGGTCACCACGGACGGCACCTGGTCCTCCCACTGGGAGCACTCGGTCGCCCTGACCGACGAGGGCCCGCTGGTCCTCACCGCTCCGGACGCCGGCCGCGCCAAGCTGGCCGAGCACGGCATCACCGCCGCGCCGGACCCGCTGGCCGCCTGAGCCGCCGGCCGCCCGGCCCGCCGTCCGCCGTCGGCGCCCCGCCCCCGTTCCGCCGTGCGCGGCGGGGGCGTCGTGCCGTCCACGACGGGTGCGGGAACGCGTCGCGCGTTCCGTGACCGGTTCCGGGCATAAGGATCACGCGGATGGGGCATTCTTCCCCGATTCGTATTTCGCGAGGGCCTGACGTAGACTGACTCGTCGGCTCTCGTGCACCCGCATGCCTGTATGCGCTCAGCGCGGAGTCGATCAAGGTAGTCGATTCGAAGGGCGAAGCGTGGCCAAGAAGCAAGGTGCCATCGAGATCGAGGGCACTGTCGTCGAGTCTCTGCCGAACGCCATGTTCAGGGTCGAGCTCCAGAACGGCCACCAGGTCCTGGCTCACATCAGCGGCAAGATGCGCATGCACTACATCCGCATCCTCCCTGACGACCGGGTCGTGGTGGAGCTGTCTCCGTACGACCTGACGCGTGGCCGGATCGTCTACCGGTACAAGTAGATCTGCCTGCACTCCGTGCGCCGTCCGGCTTGGACGGTCCGCGGGTGGTGGCACTGACCCGGAGAACCTCATCCCATGAAGGTCAAGCCGAGCGTCAAGAAGATCTGCGACAAGTGCAGGGTGATCCGCCGTCACGGTCGGGTCATGGTCATCTGCGAGAACCCGCGCCACAAGCAGCGCCAGGGCTGACGCACCGACCACCCCTCTGCTTCCGCAGAGTCTTCGCGCGACGCGAGCAAATGTCATACGCAGGACCCGGAGCCGCTCGATCGGTTCCGACACCCCCGGTCGGAGGCCGGGGACCCGTCCCGTACCGACCCCGTGCACCGACGGGGAACGGCGGGCGGGAGCCGGTTCTGCCGCAGACCTCCGACAACCAACTGGAGCCATTGAATGGCACGCGTTTCCGGTGTTGACATCCCGCGCGAAAAGCGCGTGGAGGTCGCCCTCACCTACGTGTTCGGCATCGGCCGGACCCTCTCCCAGCAGACGCTGGCCGCGACGGGCATCGACCCGAACACCCGTGTTCGCGACCTCTCCGAGGAGCAGCTCGTCGCGATCCGCGAGTACGTGGACGCCAACATCAAGACCGAGGGTGACCTCCGTCGCGAGATCCAGGCCGACATCCGCCGCAAGGTCGAGATCGGCTCGTACCAGGGTCTGCGTCACCGCCGCGGCCTGCCGGTCCGCGGTCAGCGCACCAGCACGAACGCCCGTACCCGCAAGGGCCCGCGTCGCGCCATCGCCGGCAAGAAGAAGCCGGGCAAGAAGTAGTCCGCAGCGGACGACTGTCCACGGTCTTCGCTGTAGGACCGACCACCTCCCGTAGGAGATAAGACATGCCCCCCAAGGGACGTCAGGGCGCTGCCAAGAAGGTGCGCCGCAAGGAAAAGAAGAACGTCGCTCACGGCCACGCGCACATCAAGAGCACGTTCAACAACACGATCGTCTCGATCACGGACCCGTCCGGCAACGTGATCTCCTGGGCCTCCGCCGGCCACGTCGGCTTCAAGGGCTCGCGCAAGTCCACCCCGTTCGCCGCGCAGATGGCCGCCGAGTCGGCCGCGCGTCGCGCGCAGGAGCACGGCATGCGCAAGGTCGACGTCTTCGTCAAGGGTCCCGGCTCCGGCCGTGAGACCGCGATCCGTTCCCTCCAGGCCACCGGCCTCGAGGTGGGCTCGATCCAGGACGTCACCCCCACCCCGCACAACGGCTGCCGTCCGCCGAAGCGCCGCCGCGTCTGAGTCGGCGCCCGTGAGGGCTTGAGGTGTCGGGCGGTACGGCTCCGTGAGGGGACGTGCCGCCCGTATCCTTGCAGTACCCGCGCCTTCGTAAGGGTGCGGTTCCGTCGGGCGTCAAATAGCGGGCGTCCACGAAAGAAGGATCTGATCCAAGCATGCTGATCGCTCAGCGTCCCTCGTTGACCGAAGAGGTCGTCGACGAGTTCCGCTCCCGGTTCGTGATCGAGCCGCTGGAGCCGGGCTTCGGTTACACCCTCGGCAACTCCCTGCGCCGTACCCTCCTCTCCTCGATCCCGGGTGCGGCGGTCACGTCCATCCGCATCGACGGCGTGCTGCACGAGTTCACCACCGTGCCGGGCGTCAAGGAGGACGTCACCGACCTGATCCTCAACATCAAGCAGCTGGTCGTCTCCTCGGAGCACGACGAGCCGGTCGTGATGTACCTGCGCAAGCAGGGCCCGGGTCTGGTCACCGCCGCCGACATCGCGCCCCCGGCCGGTGTCGAGGTGCACAACCCCGACCTGGTTCTGGCCTCGCTGAACGGCAAGGGCAAGCTGGAGATGGAGCTGACCGTCGAGCGCGGTCGCGGCTACGTCTCCGCCGTCCAGAACAAGCAGGCCGGCCAGGAGATCGGCCGCATCCCGGTCGACTCGATCTACTCGCCGGTCCTCAAGGTCACCTACAAGGTCGAGGCCACCCGAGTCGAGCAGCGCACCGACTTCGACAAGCTGATCGTCGACGTCGAGACCAAGCAGGCCATGCGTCCGCGCGACGCCATGGCGTCGGCCGGCAAGACCCTGGTCGAGCTGTTCGGTCTGGCCCGCGAGCTCAACGTCGACGCCGAGGGCATCGACATGGGCCCGTCCCCGACGGACGCCGCCCTGGCCGCCGACCTGGCGCTGCCGATCGAGGAGCTCGAGCTCACCGTCCGGTCGTACAACTGCCTCAAGCGCGAGGGCATCCACTCCGTGGGTGAGCTCGTCGCCCGCTCCGAGGCCGACCTGCTGGACATCCGCAACTTCGGTGCGAAGTCCATCGACGAGGTCAAGGCGAAGCTGGCCGGCATGGGCCTGGCCCTCAAGGACAGCCCGCCCGGATTCGACCCGACCGCCGCCGCCGACGCCTTCGGCGCCGACGACGACTCGGACGCCGGGTTCGTCGAGACCGAGCAGTACTGACCGTCTTCCGCGGCGGGGTCCCCGGACCCCGCCGCGGGTGCGGTCCGCACCCTCCGGGACGCCGTCCCCGGGGTGCCGTTCACGCTTCCGGGTCCGTCCCGGATCTTCGACGGGCGACCGCCCGCTCGGATACTGACTCCGGTACCTGATACGGCCGGAGCAGACACCTAGGAGAAGAAATGCCGAAGCCCACCAAGGGTGCCCGTCTGGGCGGCAGCGCCGCGCACGAGAAGCTGCTCCTCGCGAACCTCGCCAAGAGCCTCTTCGAGCACGGCCGCATCACCACCACCGAGGCGAAGGCGCGCCGTCTGCGCCCGTACGCCGAGCGTCTGATCACCAAGGCGAAGAAGGGCGACCTTCACAACCGCCGCCAGGTGCTCTCGGTGATCACGGACAAGAGCATCGTCCACACGCTCTTCACCGAGATCGGCCCGCGCTACGAGAACCGCCCGGGTGGTTACACGCGCATCACCAAGATCGGTAACCGCCGTGGCGACAACGCGCCCATGGCCGTCATCGAGCTGGTGGAGGCCCTGACCGTGGCCCAGCAGGCCACCGGCGAGGCCGAGGCCGCCACGAAGCGCGCCGTCAAGGAGGACGAGGCCAAGCAGGCCGAGACCACCGGGACGAACGAGGCCGCCGAGACCGCGGAGCCTGCCGCGGACGCGGCTGAGGGTGACGCCAAGGACGCCTGATCCGGCGCCCCAGGCTGACGCCTGACGAGAGCGGGCCCGCCCTTCCCGGGTGGGCCCGCTTTCGCATGCCGGTACCTGAGAGGATCGAAGGGTGAGCGACGAAGTACAGCCCGGTTTCGTCCGGGTGCGGCTGGACCTGTCCTACGACGGCACGGGCTTCCACGGCTGGGCCAGGCAGGCCGGCGGGAAGCGGACCGTGCAGGGCGAGATCGAGGACGCGCTGCGCACCGTGACCCGGTCGCGGGAGACGACGTACGAGCTGACGGTGGCCGGCCGCACCGACGCCGGGGTGCACGCCCGCGGCCAGGTCGCGCACGTGGACCTGCCCGGCGAGGTGTGGGCCGAGCACCGGGAGAAGCTGCTCAAGCGGCTGGCCGGCCGGCTCTCGCGGGACGTGCGGATCTGGTCGGCCGTCGAGGCGCCCCCCGGGTTCAACGCGCGGTTCTCCGCGGTCTGGCGCCGCTACGCCTACCGCGTCACCGACGCCCCTGGCGGGGTCGACCCGCTGCTGCGCGGGCACGTGCTCTGGCACGACTGGCCGCTGGACGTCGCCGCGATGAACGAGGCCGCCAAGGCGCTGCTGGGGGAGCACGACTTCGCGGCGTACTGCAAGAAGCGCGAGGGCGCCACCACCATCCGCACGCTGCAGGAGCTCAGCCTGGTGCGCGGGGACGACGGGATCGTCACCGCCACGGTGCGGGCGGACGCGTTCTGCCACAACATGGTGCGCTCGCTGATCGGCGCGCTGCTGTTCGTCGGCGACGGGCACCGGCCGGTGGAGTGGCCCGGGAAGGTGCTGGCCGCCGGGGTGCGGGACTCCGCGGTGCACGTGGTGCGGCCGCACGGGCTGACGCTGGAGGAGGTCGGCTACCCGGCCGACGACCAGCTCGCGGCGCGGAACCTGGCCGCCCGCAACCGGCGGACGCTGCCGGGGGCGGCGGCGGTCGAGGGCTGCGTCACCTGCGACTGACCCGCGACCGGCCCGCGGCCGGCCCGCGGGGCCCGTGGTGGCGCGCCGTGCCAGGAGCACGCGCGGCACGCGGCGCGCGTCGCCCGCGGGGGTCCGGGTGCCACGGGTCACAGGGAACCGGCTCCGCCCCCCGTGACCCGGTGCGGATCAGGACGCCGGGGCGGCGGTGGACTGGACCTCGCCGCGGCGGTGGATCTGCTGGAAGGTGTAGTGGGCGAGCTGGTCGCCCGCGTCGAAGGCCTTCTTGTCCTGCGCGGTGACGTCCTTGCCGCCGGTGAAGCCGGTGATGGTGAAGTAGGCGTACCGCCCGTAGGAGTTCATGGTGGTGCGGCAGACCGCGCCGTCGCAGAACGGTTTCACCCCCTTGCCGGACAGCGGCTCGATGATGGCGGCCTTGTCGGCCTGCCCGCGGGCCGCCGTGGCGTCCTCGGCGGTGTCGAAGACGGCGACGCCGACCGTGACGGCCACGCCGTCGCGGGTGTAGGTGGCGCGGAGCATCTTGGTGCAGCCGTTGGCGTTGAGGACGGCCGGCAGGGTGTGCTGGGCGGCGGAGGCGCAGTCGGCGGTCTCCGCGGAGGGGCCCTTGACGTAGACGGCCTGGCCGAGGGTCAGCTTGCCGCCGGCCTTGCCCGGGAGGAGCGTGGCGGGGGAGAGCGGAGCGGTGTCCTTGCGGGAGTCCGCGAGGATCTCCTCCGGGTCCAGCGGCGGGGGCGCGCTGGTCGGCGCGAACGAGGGCGTGCCGGTGGAGGCCGACGCGCCGCCGGAACCGCCGGCGGTGGACGGTTCCTCCCCGCCGCGGGTCAGGAGCACCGCGGTGACGGCGCCGGCCGCGACGACCGCGGCCGCGGCGCCCGCGGCGACGATCCTGCGGCGCTTCGCCTTGGCCGCGGACGCCTCGGCGAGGGCGTCCCAGTCGGGTCCCCCGGAGCCGCCCTGCGACCACGGTGCGGGAGCGACGGCGTTCGGCTGCTGCGATTGAGGCGTCCAAGGGTCCCACTGCTGTGGCCCAGGCCCCCCTTGCCCATAACTCATGCCGCGCATCCTAGACGGGCTGCCGCGCCGGGCGTGAGGCGCGGGCGTTTTGACCCATGGGCGGGGCGGAGGGTAGCCTGCATGTTCGTTGTGTATTGGCTTGCTCATTCTCACGGGACGGGCCCTTACACCGGTCCACCGGGCCGATGACCAGCGACCTGCACGCGGTTTGCGTCACCGCAGTGCGGTCAGGGCTGTCGTGATCGCTTCGGTGACCTTGTCTAGGACCATTCACTGAAGATAGCGAAGGCTACGAACCGTGCGTACGTTCAGCCCCAAGCCCGGCGATATCACCCGCCAGTGGCACGTCATTGACGCCCAGGACGTCGTCCTCGGCCGCCTGGCGTCCACCACCGCCTCCCTCCTGCGGGGCAAGCACAAGCCGATCTACGCGCCCCACGTCGACGCTGGTGACTTCGTCATCATCATCAACGCGGACAAGGTGCACCTGTCCGGCAACAAGAAGACCCAGAAGATGGCCTACCGCCACTCCGGCTACCCGGGCGGTCTGCGTTCGGTTCGTTACGACGAGCTGCTCGCGAAGAACCCGGAGAAGGCCATCGAGAAGGCCGTCAAGGGCATGCTCCCCAAGAACACCCTGGGCCGTCAGATGCTCTCCAAGCTGAAGGTCTACTCGGGCGAGAACCACCCGCACGCTGCCCAGCAGCCGGTTCCGTTCGAGATCACCCAGGTCGCGCAGTAAGTACGGCCACCCCCTAAGCCTGAAGAGAATCTGAGGAGAATCGTGGCCGAGACCACTGCCGAGCAGCCGCTCGAAGAGCTTGACATCGACAGCTACACCACCGAGTCCGAGGTCCCCGTCGAGGGCGAGTACACCTCGGAGTCCATGGCCTCCCGCTTCGGCGAGCCCCAGCCGGCCGCCGGCCTGGGCCGCCGCAAGAACGCCATCGCCCGCGTCCGGATCGTCCCGGGCACCGGCAAGTGGAAGATCAACGGCCGCACCCTCGAGGACTACTTCCCGAACAAGGTGCACCAGCAGGAGGTCAACGAGCCCTTCAAGGTGCTCGAGCTCGAGGGCCGTTACGACGTCATCGCCCGCATCTCGGGTGGCGGCGTCTCCGGCCAGGCCGGTGCCCTCCGTCTGGGTGTCGCCCGTGCGCTGAACGAGGCGGACGTCGACAACAACCGCGGCCCGCTGAAGAAGGCCGGCTTCCTGAGCCGCGACGCGCGTGCCGTCGAGCGCAAGAAGGCCGGTCTGAAGAAGGCCCGCAAGGCCCCGCAGTACAGCAAGCGCTAAACCCGGCGCTGCCTGTACGTACGGCAGACCCGCAGTACGTCCGAACGCCCCGGCGGCACTCATCCTGTGCCGCCGGGGCGTTCGTTTATCAGCGGCGACAGTCATATAAGGGAACAATGTGCTGTAAGGCCCATTGGGGCTCGGGTGTGGCGTTCGTCATGATGCGGAACTTCCGGCGCGGCACCCGTGACGCAGTACTTCTGATGTAGCACTTCTCTGGAGGACCAGTGGGACGACTCTTCGGCACGGACGGTGTACGGGGTGTCGCCAACGCGGACCTGACGGCCGAGCTCGCGCTCGGTCTCTCCGTGGCGGCGGCACACGTACTGGCCGAGGCGGGCACCTTCGAGGGGCATCGCCCCAAGGCGGTCGTCGGACGGGACCCGCGCGCGTCCGGAGAGTTCCTGGAGGCGGCCGTGGTGGCCGGGCTCGCCAGCGCCGGCGTGGACGTGCTCAAGGTGGGCGTGCTGCCCACCCCGGCGGTCGCCCATCTGACGGGTGTCCTCGGCGCCGACCTCGGCGTGATGCTCTCGGCCAGCCACAACGCCATGCCCGACAACGGCATCAAGTTCTTCGCCCGCGGCGGCCACAAGCTGGCCGACGAGCTCGAGGACCGCATCGAGGCCGTCTACCGCGAGCACAGCACCGGCGCCCCCTGGGACCGGCCGACCGGATCCGGCGTCGGCCGGGTCGGCGAGCACCTGGAGGGGCTGGAGACCTACGTCACGCACCTGCTCGGCGTGCTCCCCAACCGGCTCGACGGCCTGACGGTCGTGCTCGACGAGGCGCACGGCGCCGCCTCGCGGGTCTCCCCGGCCGCCTTCGAGCGGGCCGGCGCCCGGGTCGTCACCATCGGCGCGGAGCCGGACGGCCTCAACATCAACGACGGCTACGGCTCCACCCACCTCGGCAAGCTCAAGGCCGCGGTCGTCGAGCACGGCGCGGACCTGGGCATCGCGCACGACGGCGACGCCGACCGGTGCCTCGCGGTCGACCACACGGGCGAGGAGGTCGACGGGGACCAGATCCTGGCGATCCTCGCGCTGGCGATGCGGGAGCGGGGCGTGCTGCGCGCCGACACGGTGGTCGCCACGGTGATGTCCAACCTGGGCTTCAAGCTCGCCATGGAACGCGAGGGCATCCAGCTCGTCCAGACCGCGGTGGGCGACCGCTACGTGCTGGAGGAGATGAAGGAGAAGGGCTTCGCGCTGGGCGGCGAGCAGTCCGGCCACGTCATCGCGCTCGACCACGCCACCACCGGCGACGGCACCCTCACCGGCCTGCTGCTCGCGGCGCGGGTCGCGGCGAGCGGCCGGTCGCTGCGCGAGCTGGCCGCGGTGATGGAGCGGCTGCCGCAGGTGCTGGTGAACGTGCGCGACGTGGACAGGTCGCGGGTCTCCACCTCCGCCGAGCTGGCCGCCGCCGTGGAGGACGCGGAGCGGGAGCTGGGCACCACCGGGCGGGTGCTGCTGCGGCCGTCCGGCACCGAGCCGCTGGTGCGGGTGATGGTCGAGGCGGCCGACATCCACCAGGCCGAGTCGGTGGCCGGCCGGCTGGCCGACGTCGTCAAGTCCGCGCTGGGCTGACACGGCCGCGCGACGACGTGAGGAGGGGGCGGGACCGCGCGGCGGTTCCGCCCCCTCCTCACGTTCCGCGGGTCACGTGGTGCCGGTGAGGGGGTGGCGCCGGAGCTTCCGGGACCAGCTCCACTTCTGGACCAGCAGTGTCAGCGTGCCCGCCAGGACGATGCCCGCCAAGTTCACCAGGAGCTGGATCGACGACCCCCAGGCCTGCCCGTAGTCGCCGTAGTCGAAGGCGACCGCGGCGTTGGCGGCGGCCGGGACGGTGGTGACCGAGATGGCGACGCCGACCAGGGCCCCCGACTTGGCCGAGGTCAGCGAGAGCATGCCCGCGCAGCCCGCCAGCAGGGCGACCACGAAGGAGAAGAGGTCGGGGTCGTAGATGAACCCCGTGTTGGGCCGGTCGGCGTTGAGCTGCTCGGCGCTGAAGAGCCCCACGCTGGTCATGAGCAGGCTGAACAGTGCCGTCAAGGCCATCGCCACCGCGAAGCCGCCCAGCAGCGCCCCGAGCGAGCGGACGGCCAGGCGCGGGGCCGGCCGGACCAGGGCCGTGCAGAAACCGGCGAGCGGGCCGAACTCCGGGCCCACCGCCATCGCGCCCACGATCAGCACCGCGTTGTCCAGCACCACACCGCAGGCCGCGATCATGGTGGCCAGCGACAGGAAGGCGACGTAGGACCAGGAGAAGCTGGACTCCTCGTGGGTCGCCTCCACCAGCTGGTCCCAGACCACCGCGTCGGAGCCCTCGCCGGGCGCCTCCTTCTCGGCCCGGTCGGCGTGCCGGGAGAGGGAGAGGTCCAGGTTGTCGGCGCTGATGGAACCCTCCTGGTCCAGGCCCATCGCGCGCAGCTCCCCGATCACCTCGTCGGCGGCCTCCCGGGCGACGTCCACCGTCACCAGGTCGCCGGCCGGCTCGCGGGCCGCCCCGGGGATGACGACCAGATGGGTGCAGCCGGCGGTCCGGCGGATCATGGTGACCACCGCGTCGGTCCGCTCGGCCGGTGTGATCAGTCGCAGGTGCAGCATGCGCGGCAGACTAGCGGGCGGCGCTCACAGCTTGCGCAGGCGCAGTCGCTGGACCTTGTGGTCCGGGCCCTTGCGCAGGACCAGGGTGGCCCGGCCGCGGGTGGGGGCCACGTTCTCCACCAGATTGGGCCCGTTGATGGTCCGCCAGGTGCGGCGGGCGTACTCCAGGGCCTCCTCCTCGGACACCTGGGTCCACCGGCGGAAGTACGACTCGGGGTTCTGGAACGCCGTGTCGCGCAGCCGGCGGAAGCGGTGCAGGTACCACTTCTCGACGTCCTCCGCCTTGGCGTCGACGTAGACGCTGAAGTCGAAGTAGTCGGCCAGCGCCACCCGGGTGCGGCCGTCCTTGCCGGGGAGGGCGGGCTGGAGGACGTTGAGGCCCTCGACGATGAGGATGTCCGGGCGGCGGACCGTCAGCCTCTCACCGGGAACGATGTCGTAGATCAGGTGGGAGTAGACCGGCGCGGTGACCTCGTCCTTGCCGGCCTTGATGTCGGCGACGAACCGGGTCAGCGCCCTGCGGTCGTAGGACTCGGGGAAGCCCTTGCGCTCCATCAGCCCGCGCGCCTGGAGCTCGCGGGTGGGCAGCAGGAAGCCGTCGGTGGTGACGAGTTCGACGCGCGGGTGCTCCGGCCAGCGGGAGAGCAGCGCCTGGAGCAGCCGGGAGACGGTCGACTTGCCGACCGCGACCGAGCCGGCGACCCCTATGACGAACGGCGTCCCCGACTGGGAGCCCTTCTCGCCGAGGAAGGTGTTGAGGGAGGACCGCAGGTTGTCCGTGGAGCGCACGTAGAGGTTGAGCAGCCGGGAGAGCGGCAGGTAGATGTCCCGCACCTCGTCCAGGTCGATGACGTCACCGAGGCCCCGCAGCCGCTCGACCTCCTCGGCGGTGAGGGGGAGCGGCGTCTTGTCGCGCAGCGCGCTCCACTCCTGGCGGGTCAGGTCCACGTAGGGAGTTGCCTCCGGCCGGGACCGGGGGGCGCCGCCTGAGGGCATCGGGGAGGCCGGAGAGATCACAGTCCATTGTTACGGGCGTCCGACCGGGCCGCGGGGTGGGGTGTGTCACTAGGGGGCGTGGCGGGGTGGTCACCGGGGGCAGGTCAGGGCAGGGCCGGGGCCCGGAGGCTTCGGGCGGCGTGGAGGCTTCGGGCTGCGCGGAGGCTTCGGGCGGCGTGGAGGTCCGGGCTGTGCGGAGGGCCGGGCGGCCCGAACGGACCATGACCGGACGCGCGGTTCCCGAACCCGGCCTAGGGTGAGGGACATGTGCGGAATTGTGGGATATGTGGGCCGTCAGGCGGCGTTGGAGGTCGTGACGGCGGGGCTGCGGAGGCTGGAGTACCGGGGGTACGACTCGGCGGGCGTGGCGGTCCTCGCCGACGGCGTGCTGGCGGTGGCCAAGAAGGCGGGCAAGCTGGTCAACCTGGAGAAGGAACTCGGCGAGCGTCCCCTCCCGGCCGCCACCACCGGCCTGGGGCATACCCGCTGGGCCACCCACGGTGCGCCCGACGACGTCAACGCCCACCCGCACCTGGACGACGCCGGCCGGGTCGCCGTCGTGCACAACGGCATCATCGAGAACTTCGCGCGGCTCCGCGCCGAGCTGGAGGAACGCGGCCACCGGCTCACCTCGGAGACCGACACCGAGGTGGTCTCCCACCTGCTGGCCGAGGAGTACTCGGCGTGCGGCGGACTCGCCGAGGCGATGCGGCTGGTGTGCCGGCGGCTGGAGGGCGCGTTCACCCTGGTGGCGGTCGCGGCGGAGGAACCCGGTGTGGTGGTCGGCGCACGGCGGAACTCGCCGCTGGTGGTCGGCGTGGGACAGGGCGAGGGCTTCCTCGCCTCGGACGTGGCCGCGTTCATCGAGTACACCCGGGACGCGATCGAGCTGGGCCAGGACCAGGTCGTCGAGCTGTGCCGCGACGACTCCGGCCGACCCGGAGGGACCGCCGCGCCGGCCGGGCCGGGCAGGCCGGGCGCAACGGGCGGGCCGGACGGGTCGGTCGCGGTGACGGTGACCGACTTCGACGGGCGTCCCGCCGCGGTGCGGGAGTTCCACATCGACTGGGACGCCTCCGCCGCCGAGAAGGGCGGCTACGACTACTTCATGCTCAAGGAGATCGCCGAGCAGCCCAAGGCGGTCGCGGACACCCTGCTCGGGCGGACCGACGGCGAGGGGCGGCTCTCGCTGGACGAGCTGCGGATCTCGCCGGAGGAGCTGCGCGGGACCGACAAGGTGGTGATCGTGGCCTGCGGGACCGCCTTCCACGCCGGGCTGATCGCCAAGTACGCCGTCGAGCACTGGACGCGCGTCCCCTGCGAGGTGGAGCTGGCCAGCGAGTTCCGCTACCGCGATCCCATCCTGGGGCCGCGCGCGCTGGTGATCGCCATCTCCCAGTCGGGGGAGACCATGGACACCCTGATGGCGCTGCGCCACGCGCGGGAGCAGGGATCCAAGGTGCTGGCCATCTGCAACACCAACGGCGCGACCATCCCGCGGGAGTCGGACGCGGTGCTGTACACCCATGCCGGGCCGGAGGTCGCGGTCGCCTCCACCAAGGCGTTCCTGACCCAGCTGGTCGCCTGCTACCTGGTCGCCCTCTACCTGGGGCAGGTGCGCGGCACCCGGTCCGGGGGCGAGATCCGCGAGCAGGTGCGGGAGCTGTCGGGGATCGCCGACGGGGTGGAGCGGGTGCTGGAGACGATGGAGCCGGTGCGGGAACTGGCCCGTTCCCTGTCCTCGAGGAACACCGTGCTGTTCCTCGGTCGGCACGTGGGCTACCCGGTGGCGCTGGAGGGCGCGCTCAAGCTCAAGGAGCTCGCCTACATGCACGCCGAGGGGTTCGCGGCGGGCGAGCTGAAGCACGGGCCGATCGCGCTGGTCGAGAAGGGCGTGCCGGTCGTGGTGGTCGTGCCGTCGCCGCGTGACCGGGCGGTGCTCCACGACAAGATCGTCTCCAACATCCAGGAGATCCGGGCGCGGGGGGCCCGGACCATCGTCATCGCGGAGGAGGGGGACGAGGCGGTCGTCCCCTACGCCGACCACCTGATCCGGATCCCGGTCACGCCGCCGCTCCTCCAGCCGCTGGTGGCGACCGTTCCGCTCCAGGTGTTCGCCTGCGAACTGGCGACGGCCCGGGGGAACGAGGTCGACCAGCCGAGGAACCTGGCGAAGTCCGTCACGGTGGAGTGACGGCACCCCGGGCGGGGACGGGCCCCCGCCCGGAACTCCGGTCCGGACCGGGCGCCGTCCGCGTGTCGCGGGGAGCGCCGGTCCGCCCCGGGTCGGTGCGCGGACCGCGGGGACGGGCCACGGTGCCCGGGCACGGCGGGCGTGGGCCTCGGCGCCCCCTGGACGGCCCGTCCGTGCCCGGGGGCGGCTGCCGGTCGACGCCGTGGCTCCGGCCGCTCCGGGGCGGGTCGCGGAGGGAGGCGCGGGCCGGGTCGAGGCGTGCCACCACCTCGGCCTCCGTGCCGGTGACGTGGAAGGGGGCGAACGCGTCAGCGGCGGCGCCGTGGTGGTGCGCGTCGTCCGGACCGGTGCGGTGCCAGGTGTTCCCCAGGGCTCCGACGGGGATGCCGCGCGTCCGTAGGCTGAGGGCCATGAGCATCATCGGCGTCGGTATCGACGTGGCCGAGATCGACCGCTTCCAGGCCGCCCTCGCCCGCACCCCGCACATGGCACAACGCCTCTTCAACGACAGCGAGCTCACCCTGCCCAGCGGCGAGCGCCGCGGCATCGCCTCGCTGGCCGCCCGGTTCGCGGCCAAGGAGGCGCTGGCCAAGGCGCTGGGTGCGCCGCCCGGCCTGCAGTGGCGGGACGCCGAGGTGTACCTGGAGGAGAGCGGCCGGCCCCGGCTGCGGGTCTTCGGCACGGTCGCCGCCCGTGCCGCCGAACTGGGCGTCAGCTCCTGGCACGTGTCGCTCAGTCATGACGCCGGGGTGGCCTCGGCGGTGGTGATCGCGGAAGGCTGATTCCTGGGGAAGACTCGGCCGTATGCGGAGTGCCTACAGCGTTGAGACGGTACGTGCGGCCGAGCGGGAGCTGATGGCGAGGCTTCCCGAGGGCGCGTTGATGCAGCGGGCGGCGGCCGGGCTGGCCGCGGCCTGCGCCCAGGTCCTGGGCCGGAGGGCGGGCCGGGTCTACGGCAGCCGGGTGGTGCTGCTGGTCGGCAGCGGTGACAACGGCGGTGACGCGCTGTTCGCCGGGGCGCGGCTGGCGCGGCGCGGGGCCGGGGTGACGGCCGTGCTGCTCTCGCCGGACCGGGTGCACGGCGGCGGACTGGCCGCGCTGCGGCGCGCCGGGGGGCGGGACGTGCCGGTCGCGGCCGGGGCGCCGTCCGGC
>NZ_LWCC02000005.1:1766694-1829458 GCF_001642695.1 Streptomyces chilikensis | reverse complement strand
CGCCGCGGGCCGGCCGCCGTGGGCCGGCCGCACGGGCGCGGGCGGGCCCGGGCCGCCGGACGCGCGGGGCGGATTCACGCAACCCGCCGAGAAATTGGCACTCCGCTTGACCGAGTGCTAACCCCGGTCATAGTCTCAGCCTTGGCACTCGCCCCAGGTGAGTGCCAACAAGCGACGGGCAGGTCCGGCACCCGCGACGACGGATCCACCTGGTCGCCACCTCAGACAGTCAACCCCGTGAGATCTCCGAAGGGGGAGGTCGGATCGTGACGACCGCCAGCACCAAGGTTGCCATCAAGCCGCTCGAGGACCGCATCGTGGTCCAGCCGCTGGACGCCGAGCAGACCACGGCCTCTGGCCTGGTCATTCCGGACACCGCCAAGGAGAAGCCCCAGGAGGGCGTCATCCTGGCCGTGGGCCCGGGTCGCTTCGAGAACGGCGAGCGCCTGCCGCTCGACGTCAAGGTCGGCGACATCGTGCTCTACAGCAAGTACGGCGGCACCGAGGTGAAGTACAACGGCGAGGAGTACCTCGTCCTCTCGTCCCGCGACGTCCTCGCGGTCATCGAGAAGTAATTCACCTCGCTTCGCCGAAGCCTGCTTCGCCGAAGCGCCGCTTCTCCCAAGAAGCACGTCGAGCTGCGCCCCGGGCCCCCGCGCCATAAGCCGGGCGCCGGGGCGCAGTTCGCTTTTACAGACTTTCGTACCGCTCTGACACACGGCGATACACCGCATTCTCCCGAGAGGGCTGAACCGCTCCCATGGCGAAGATCCTGAAGTTCGACGAGGACGCCCGTCGCGCCCTCGAGCGCGGCGTCAACAAGCTGGCCGACACGGTCAAGGTGACGATCGGCCCCAAGGGCCGCAACGTCGTCATCGACAAGAAGTTCGGCGCCCCGACCATCACCAACGACGGCGTCACCATCGCCCGCGAGGTGGAGATCGAGGACCCGTACGAGAACCTCGGCGCCCAGCTGGTGAAGGAGGTCGCGACCAAGACCAACGACATCGCCGGTGACGGTACGACCACCGCGACCGTGCTCGCCCAGGCCCTGGTCCGCGAGGGTCTGCGCAACGTCGCCGCCGGCGCCTCCCCGGCCGCCCTGAAGAAGGGCATCGACGCCGCGGTCAAGGCCGTGTCCGAGGACCTCCTCGCCACCGCCCGTCCGATCGACGAGAAGTCGGACATCGCCGCCGTCGCCGCCCTGTCCGCCCAGGACAAGCAGGTCGGCGAGCTCATCGCCGAGGCGATGGACAAGGTCGGCAAGGACGGCGTCATCACCGTCGAGGAGTCCAACACCTTCGGCCTGGAGCTCGACTTCACCGAGGGCATGGCCTTCGACAAGGGCTACCTGTCCCCGTACTTCGTGACGGACCAGGAGCGCATGGAGGCCGTCCTCGAGGACCCGTACATCCTCATCAACCAGGGCAAGATCTCCTCCATCCAGGACCTCCTGCCGCTGCTCGAGAAGATCATCCAGGCCAACGCCTCGAAGCCGCTGCTGATCATCGCCGAGGACGTCGAGGGCGAGGCCCTGTCGACCCTGGTGGTCAACAAGATCCGCGGCACGTTCAACGCCGTCGCGGTCAAGGCCCCCGGCTTCGGCGACCGCCGCAAGGCGATGCTGCAGGACATGGCCGTCCTCACCGGCGCCCAGGTCATCGCCGAGGAGGTCGGCCTCAAGCTCGACCAGGTCGGCCTCGAGGTGCTCGGCTCCGCCCGCCGCGTGACCGTCACCAAGGACGACACCACCATCGTCGACGGCGCCGGCTCCTCCGAGGACGTCCAGGGCCGCGTCGCCCAGATCAAGGCCGAGATCGACGCCACGGACTCCGACTGGGACCGCGAGAAGCTCCAGGAGCGCCTCGCCAAGCTGGCCGGCGGCGTGTGCGTGATCAAGGTCGGCGCCGCCACCGAGGTGGAGCTGAAGGAGAAGAAGCACCGTCTGGAGGACGCCATCTCCGCGACCCGCGCCGCGGTCGAGGAGGGCATCGTCTCCGGTGGTGGCTCCGCGCTGGTCCACGCCGCCAAGGTCCTCGAGGGCAACCTCGACAAGACCGGCGACGAGGCCACCGGTGTCGCCGTGGTCCGCAACGCGGTCGTCGAGCCGCTGCGCTGGATCGCCGAGAACGCGGGCCTCGAGGGCTACGTGATCGTCTCCAAGGTCAAGGAGATGGACAAGGGCCAGGGCTACAACGCCGCGTCCGGCGAGTACGGCGACCTGGTCAAGGCCGGCGTCATCGACCCGGTCAAGGTCACCCGCTCCGCCCTGGAGAACGCCGCCTCCATCGCCTCCCTGCTCCTCACGACCGAGACCCTGGTCGTCGAGAAGAAGGAAGAGGAGGAGCCGGCCGCCGGTGGTCACGGCCACAGCCACGGCCACGCCCACTGAGCCTCCCCGCTCGCACCTCACCGAGGCCCGGCCTCCCGCTTCCCGCGGGGCGCCGGGCCTCGGCGTCATCCGTCACCGTCCCTCACCCCGCCGGCGGCCGCCTCCTCCGGCGACGGGCGTCCCGCCTCCGCGAGCGCGTCGAGGCAGCCCGGGCAGAGGGACTCGTCCTGGGTGGGCCGGGCCATCACGGGGTGGTCGTGGCGGGCGCCCTCGCACTCCCGGAGCGGCTGCCACGACGGGGCGCCCAGCGGGGGCGGGGGCGCGGTCGAGCGGGAGGCGGCGGGCAGCGGCGGCACGTCGGTCAGCAGGTAGCGCAGGAGACCGCCGGGCCTGCGGACGGGGGCTCCGTCGGAGCGAGCCGGGTGAAGGCGTGCGTGGGCGCGATAAAGTCGCGGCAGATCACCGTGGAGCCCTACTTCCACTCGTGGTTCAGGCCCTCGTGGACGGGTGCAACCGTCCCGGGGGCCGTTCGTGTGCGCCAACCGGCGCCCCAACGGGGCGGGTTGACGAGACGACGCTACTGCGCGGAACGTAGTCGACTCGAGGCGCAGGGTGAAAAAGGCCCTCCGCGGGTACTTCTCCACCGTTGATTCACCCGCGGGTGTCACGCCATGTCGGTGTCGGCGGACTGCCCGCCCGGGTGATCCGTGCCGGGGCCCCTCGCCGGCGCCGCTGGGTGCGGAATCGCTGTTGCGGTGCACGGATCCGCGGCACGGTTCGGGCCCGCTCCCCATCCTGACCCCGGAGCGACCCGAAGTTGCTCGGTGCGACTGGTGGCAAGCAGGTGCACGGCGGGTCCACGGGAGGTGCGGGGGACACGGCCGGGAGATGGCGATCACCGAGCTGGACCGCCGGAACATCGGCGTGAGCCGCAAGGCGCGGGGGAGGCGGTGGGTGGCCGCCGCGGCGCCGGTCGAGTCCGTTCGAGCAGCCGCACCGTGCGCTCCCGCAACACGCCCCGCCACGGTCCGCCCGCCCTCACACCAGCCGCAGGCGGTCCGCGCAGACGCCGACGCGGATGGTCTGGCCCCAGGTCAGGTCGAGGGCGTCGTCCTCCATGCCGTCGCCGAAGGCGACCAGGTGCTCGGACTCGACGGTGAGGGAGAGGCGGGTACGGGCGGCCAGTTCGCCGGCGACCAGGGAGGTGCCCGTGCCGGGCGAGGGCCAGGCCTCCCGGACGTACCAGAGGAGGCGGTCCTCGGCCGGGCCGGGCAGGGGGAGACGGCCGGGCTCCGGGCGTTCCTGCCACACGGAGCGGATCCAGCCCGTCGCGCCGGTGCCGGTGCCGATCAGGACGCCCGAGGAGGCCTGCGACTCCGCGGGGGCCGAGCGCCCGTCGAGGGCCAGGCGGTAGCGGGCGGTGCGGTGTCCGGGGGCGCCCAGGTAGATCTCGTTGAGGGCGGTCAGCCGCTGGGTGTCGTCCGCGACCGCCTCGACCATGGTGAGCTCGTCGGCCCGGGCGGCGGGCAGCGCCGCGTGCGGGAGGAGCCGCCGGGCGGCGGCGGGCCGGTGCCGGACCAGGACGCCCGGGTTGCGGCCCGGATCGGTGTCGATGCCGACCACCGGCTGTCCCGAGAGGTACTTGGCGACGTTGGCGACCAGCCCGTCCTGGCCGACCACGACCACCACGTCCTCGGGTGCGAACAGGAACCGGTCCACGTCACGCCGCTCCACCCGCGCCTGCCGCCAGGTCAGCGGCACCGCCGCGGCCACCTCGGCCAGCGCGCGCCGGGTCCGCGCGTGCCGCTCGGCGACCTCGTCGATGCTCCGGCCGCGGGAGGCGAGGAAGAAGGCGGCCTGGCCGTGGGTGCCGTGCCGGGCCACCAGCTCCTCGTACTCGGTGGCCCGGTGCACCAGCACGGCGCGCGGCGCGAGACTCATGCCGAGGCCCCGCCGGCACCGGTCGCCGCGCCGGTCCCCGTGCCCGGGCCGGCCAGCTTGGCCAGCAGGCCGGTGAGGACGTCGGGCGAGACGGTGAGACTGGCGATGTCCGGCACGTGCTGGGCGAGCTGCATGCCCGTCAGTGCCCGCAGCGTGCCCGCGTCCACCTCGGCGTGCACCCGCAGCCAGGCGGCCTGCGCCTCGGCCCTGGCCGCGCCGGTCTCCCGTTCCGCCTGCGCCTGGGCCTGCGCCAGCCGCACCGTGCGCGCCGCCTCGGCCTCGGCCCGCACCGCGTCGGCGGCGGCCTGCTCCTCCGCCTGGCGCCGCGCGTTGGTGCCGTGCTGGTCGACCAGCTGCTCCTCGCGCCGGGCCAGCTCGATCTTGCTGGCCAGCTCGTTCTCGGCGATGGTCCGCTCCCGCTCCACCGCCACCGCGCGCCGCTCGTAGGTGGCCCGGTCCGCCTCCTGCTGGATCCGCTCCCGCGCCGGGGTGCGCAGCGCCCGCTCCACCTCGGGCTCCGGCCGCAGCGCCACCACCCGCACGGTGACGATCTCGATGCCGGTCGCCGGCAGCCGCGGCTCGGCGGCCAGCCCGGCCGCGACCCTCTCCCGCACCAGCCCCACCCCGTCCGCCAGGGCCCCCTCCAGCGGGGTCCGGGCCAGTACGTCGAGCACGTGCTGCTGCGCCGACTCGGTGAGCAGCGTGGAGAGCTGCTCCAGTGGCGCGCCCCGCCAGACGCCGGTGTCCGGGTCGATGGAGAAGTCCAGCCGCTCGGCGGCGACGGCGGGGTCGCCGATCCGGTAGGTGACGGTGGCCTGCACCGTCACGTCCTGGAAGTCGGCCGTGCGGGCGTGGAAGGTCATGGCCAGTTCGCGGTCGTCCACCGGGACCTCGGACAGCGCGGCGGTCAGCGACCGGTACCAGAAGCTGATGCCGGGCCCCTCGTGCGCGAGCCGGCCCGAGCGGTGGTGCCGGATGTGCGCGGTGGGCGTTCCGCGCAGGTGGCGCATGCCGAAGCGCTTGATGATGTCAGCCATGAGGGCCTCCCGGGCATCTGTTTTCGTCTCTTTGACGATATTGCGTCCACCTCTTTTCGTCAACCGGACGAGAAGACTGGGGGCTGTATCGATGGATGCCTGCGTTGACGGATGTCGAATCGACGTGACAGGCCGGGTGGCGTCAAGGGATCGACGTTCATCGATGCAAGCCAGGAGAAGTCATGACCGAGCAGCAGCCGCCCGTCGTCGTCATCGGGGCCGGCCCCGTGGGCCTGGCCGCAGCCGCGCACCTGGCCGGACGGGGGCTCACCCCGCTGGTGCTGGAGCCGGAGCGGATGGCGGGAGCGGCGGTGCGGGAGTGGGCGCACGTGCGGCTCTTCTCCCCCTGGAGCGAACTGGTCGACGCCGAGGCCGAGAAGCTCCTCGCCCCGCCCGGCTGGACCCGCCCCCACCCGGCCGCCTGCCCCACCGGCGGCGAGTGGGCCGAGCGGTACCTGCAGCCGCTGGCCGACGTTCCGAACAGGCCGGCGGCTGCTGCGGTGCGGCTGAGACGGTCCCGCGTGCGCTCCCCGCGGGACGATCCCTCCCGCGCGCGGCGGGGCGACGCCGGGAACGCCGGGCGGGAGGCCGCGCACGCCACGTCGCCCGGGCATCCGCGGGACAGGCGCGGCAGGCCCCGGGCGTGCTCCCCGGCGTCCCGGCGTCCCCGCCGAATGACGATGGCCGCCTCCCGGAGGAGACGGCCACGGTGCTGTGCGGCTCAGCCCTGCGCGACGCCGCCGTCCGTCTGCGCGTCGTCCGCCGACGCGCCGTCCGCCGGCGCGACGGCGCCCTGCGTGCGCTCGCGCATCCTGCGGAGCAGTTCCTGCTTCTGCTCGGCGGCCGTCCGCCGGCTGTCGGAGCCGGCGGTGACGGAGTCCTTACGGTCGGAGCGGGACAGCTTCTTGCGCTGTCCGCCGACGCCGAGCATGTCGTTGCGTCGGTTGGCCATGGGAGTCCCCTCGGTGAGTGGTGGGCCGGAACACTGCTGGGTCATGACGCCCACCGGTGTCGGAGCTGCCCCGGCTGCCCGTAGCCTAGCCGCCCGGGCCCGGGGCCACCCGGTCAATTTCTCAGCGGTCCGGGCCGTACTTCCGGCCCGCCGCCGTGGAGACGCCGCCGATCAGGTTCCGCGGAACCAGCTTGCTCAGGCCCAGCAGCGCCTTGTAGCGCGGGTCCGGGATGGAGAGGGTCCTGCCGCGGGAGAAGTCGGCGAGGGCCGCGGTGACGACCTTGTCCGCGTCCAGCCACATCCAGCCGGGGATGTTGTCCGTGCCCATGCCCGCCCGCTGGTGGAACTCGGTGCGCACGAAGCCCGGGCACAGGGCCATCAGGCGGACGCCGTCCGCGGCCACCTCACGGGCCACGCCCTGGGAGAACTGCACGACCCACGCCTTGGACGCGCCGTAGGTGCCCCGCGGGACGAAGGCCGCGACCGAGGCGACGTTGATCACGCCGCCGCGCCGCCGCTCCCGCATCCCCTCGACCGCCGCGGAGGTCAGGCGCAGCACCGCCTCGCAGTGGACCTTGAGCATGCGCAGCTCGTCGGCGACCGGGACCTCCAGGTAGCGGCCCTTGTTGCCGAAGCCCGCGTTGTTGACCAGCAGGTCCACGGAGTGACGGCGGTCGGACAGGCGGGCGGCCACCGCGTCGATGCCCTCGTCGGTGGCGAGGTCCGCGGTGAGCACCTCGGCCTCGATGCCGTGCCGGTCGTGCAGTTCGGTGGCCTGCGTGCGCAGCCGCTCGGTGTCCCTGGCCACCAGCACCAGGTTGTGCCCCAGGGCGGCCAGTCGTCGTGCGAAGGCGGCGCCCAGGCCGGCCGTGGAACCCGTGATCAGAGCCGTAGTCATGGGGGTCAGGTTATGCAGCCCGTGGCGCGTGGGGGAGGTGGGGCGGCCGGTGGGGAAGTGGCGTCAGGACGAACGAGGGGCGGCGTACTTGTGGACGGTCGCGCGTTCCTCCGCCGGGAGGTCGTCGCCCGCCTCCAGAAGGCGGGGCAGCAGCCCGCGGTCCAGGGTCAGGGCGCGGAAGCTGAGGGCGATGGTGATGTCGTGGTCCGGACGGCGGACGACCTCGATCGCGTCGCCGGCCCGGATCTCGCCGGGGGTGACCACCCGGAAGTAGGCGCCGGGCACGCCCTTGGCGGTGAAGCGCTTCACCCACTGCGGCTCGCCCATGTGGCCCTGGAAGGTGCCGCACGGGATGCGCGGCGAGGTGACCTGGAGGACCACCTCGGGCCCGACGCGCCACCGCTCGCCGACGCGGGCGCCGGAGACGTCGATGCCGGAGGTGGTGAGGTTCTCGCCGAAGACGCCGTTGCGCAGTGGCCGGCCGAGCTCGCGCTCCCACTCGTCCAGGTCCTCGCGGGCGAAGGCGTAGACCGCCTGGTCGTCGCCGCCGTGGTGGCGGGTGTGGCAGACCGCGTCGCCGGTCACGCCGCTGGCCCCGGTTCCCTTGGGGCCGGGGGCGAAGACCCGGACGGGTCCGTCCACCGGACGCTTGTCGATGCCGGTGAGGCCGTCGCGCTGAGCGGTGTAGGGCACGACCGCGGCGGTACCGAGATTGAGCGAGAGCACCTTCATACGCGGCACCGTAGCGCCGCCGTCGTCAAAGGGGCAGTGGGTTTCTCCCGTTCAGGTACAAGGCGGACTTATGGACTGACTTATGCTGGGCAGGGTGATCGAGGCCCGTCATCTCCGTGTCCTGCGCGCCGTCGCCGCCACCGGTTCCTTCTCCGCGGCGGCGCGTGAGCTGGGATGCACCCAGCCGGCCGTCAGCCAGCAGATGAAGGCGCTGGAGTCCTCGGCGGGCACGCCGCTGATCGTCCGCGCCGGGCGCGGCATGCGGCTCACCCAGGCCGGTGAGGCGCTGGTGCGGCACGCCGCGGGCATCCTCGCCGGGCTGACCGCCGCGGAGGAGGAGGTCGCCGCGATCGCCGGGCTCCGGGCCGGCCGGGTCCGGCTGGTGTCGTTCCCGAGCGGCAGCTCCACGCTGGTGCCCACGGCGCTGGCCGCGCTGCGCGCCGAGCACCCCGGCACCCAGGTGTCGCTGGAGGAGGCCGAGCCGCCGCGTTCGGTGGAGATGCTCCGCGCCGGTGACTGCGACGTGGCGCTGGCCTTCCGTTACGGCGGCGCGGCGGGTTCCGCGGAGTCGGAGGAGTGGGCCGACCTGGTGGTGCGGCCGCTGCTGAGCGACCGGCTGGTGGGACTGGTGCCCGAGGGGCACCGCCTGGCGTCCGCCGAGTCGGTCGGGATCGGGGAGCTGGCCGGGGAACCGTGGATCGCGGGCTGTCCGCGGTGCCGCGGGCAGCTGGTGCGGGTGTGCGCGGAGGCCGGGTTCACGCCGCGGATCGACTTCGCGACGGACGACTACCCGGCGGTGGTCGGGCTGGTCGGCGCCGGGCTCGGGGTGGCCGTGCTGCCCCGCCTGGCGGTGGAGTCGGTGCGCGGGCGGGGCGTTCGCGAGGTCCGCGTGGAGCCGGCGGTACGGCGCGAGATCGTCGCCCTCACCCTCACCGACCTCGAACAGGTTCCCGCCGTCGCGGCCACGCTCCGCCGGCTCGAGAGCGCGGCTGCCGCCCGCGTCTGAGGCCCGGACGCTCACCGGAGAAACGTTTATCCGTCGGCTATCCGCCGTCGCCGTCCGCGCCGTCCGTCCCGTCGGCGCCGTGCGTGCCGGGCACGCCGTGCGTCCGGGGCCCCTCGTCGCGGTGGCCGCCCCGGTCCGGCACGGGTACCAGGCGGTGCCGTGCCCGCCCCATCAGTTCCTCGCGTTCGTCCTCGGTGAGGCCGCCCCACACCCCGTAGGGCTCGCGAACCGCCAGGGCGTGGGCCGCGCACTCCGCCCGGACCGGGCACCGCATGCACACCTCCTTGGCCGAGTTCTCGCGGGCGCTGCGCGCCGCCCCGCGTTCACCCTCCGGATGGAAGAACAGCGAACTGTCGACCCCTCGGCAGGCGGCGTGGAGCTGCCAGTCCCACAGATCGGCGTTAGGGCCGGGAAGGCGGGAGAAATCAGCCATGGCGTGTCCCCTTGGTGCTGGTTGCCGGTTCGGCGACCGCGTACCCGCGATCAATGAAGATCTACGAACGATCTAAGGAGATGAAAATATGACTCATTGCGAATCTAGTCACAGACACCAGCGAAAAGGAAGAAATGGGACCAATCGGGTCAGAGTCCATGGGGAAAGCCTGTGTACATGCTGTGAGTCACCGTGTGGTGATGACCCCCTCACGTAGAGTGTCGAAGGCGGCCTTTCTCCCCGTAACTCTTTCGAGTGACCGTCGTTGAGAGGGCGAGGCGGTCGACGGAACAAGCGCTCGGACGGATGCTCCGAGAGGCCCGCGAAGGATCGACCGCACAGGTGACGATTTCGTACCAGCCTGGAGGCTCAAGGTGACGCGCATCAGCTGCGGAGGGCGGTCATGACTTCCGTCCTCGTCTGCGACGACTCCCCGCTTGCCCGAGAGGCGCTCCGCCGCGCGGTCGCGACCGTGCCCGGCGTCGAGCGTGTGACGACGGCGGCCAACGGCGAGGAAGTCCTCCGCCGCTGGGGCGCCGACCGTTCGGACCTCATTCTCATGGATGTCCGCATGCCGGGCCTGGGCGGTGTCGAGACGGTCCGCCGCCTCCTCTCCGCCGACCCCGGGGCGCGCATCATCATGCTCACCGTCGCCGAGGACCTGGACGGCGTGGCGCTCGCCGTCGCCGCCGGCGCCCGCGGCTACCTGCACAAGGACGCCTCCCGGGCCGAACTGCGCGCCACGGTGACGCAGGCCCTGGCCGACCCGACGTGGCGGCTGGCGCCGCGCCGTCTGCGCTCCGCGGAGATGGGCGCCGCGCCCACGCTCACGGCCCGCGAGATCCAGGTCCTGGAAGGCATGAGCCACGGGCGTTCCAACGCGGAGATCGGCCGTGAGCTGTTCCTCTCCGAGGACACGGTCAAGACCCACGCCCGCCGGCTCTTCAAGAAACTCGGCGCCTCGGACCGGGCGCACGCGGTGGCGCTCGGTTTCCGGTGGGGCCTGGTCCGGTAGGACCCGTTCACGGGTCGCCTCGGTGGCCGCGTCAGGGCGGGGTGCCGGAGGGATCTCCGGAGGACCCCGCCTGCCGCACCTGTGACGGAGACGTCAGAACCTCCCGACGGGTGCCCGATGCTCGTTTCGCCGCGGATGCCGCATCCTTGAGATGTGGAGTTCACGGGGACGAGTCGGTCCAGCGGAAGGGGAGGGCGCAGGAGATGAGTGCCGGCGCACCTGCTCATAACGCTTCGGTGCACAACCAGGGGCACGGCGGACCCGTCTCGCGGGCTCCAGGGCACCATGGAGCGATGCGCGACGACGAGACGACGGTGATCGGTGCCCTCGTCCATCGTGCCGTCGACGGGGACGAACAGGCGACGCACGACCTGCTGGCCCGGGTGCATCCGCTGGCACTGCGGTACTGCCGCACCCGGCTGTCCCGGCTCCCCGGCGACGCCCGCCACTTCGTGGAGGACCTGGCGCAGGAGGTCTGCGTGGCGGTCCTGCTGGCCCTTCCCCGCTACCGGGACACCGGCCGGCCCTTCGAGGCCTTCGTCTGCGCCATCGCCGCGCACAAGGTCGCCGACCTGCAGCGCGCCGCGATGCGCCACCCCGGTTCCACGGCGGTGCCCTCCGACGAGATGCCCGAGCGGCCCGACGACTCGCTCGGCCCCGAGGAGCGGGCGCTGCTCAGCAGTGACGCGGAGTGGGCGAAGAAGCTGCTCGCCAACCTCCCGGAGAACCAGCGCGAACTGCTGCTCCTCCGTATCGCCGTCGGCCTCACGGCGGAGGAAACCGGCCAGATGTTGGGAATGTCACCCGGTGCGGTGCGGGTCGCCCAGCACCGTGCGCTGAGCCGTCTGAGGGCGCTCGCCGAGCAGTGACCGTCACTGCGCGCGACGGAGGGAACGGCGATTCCCGGCCACACGGCCGCCCCTGCGTCAGGGAGGACGCCTCCCCGTGTCCCGCCCCGGTCTCCGGTCACACCCGGTAACCGAACGCGGAGCCGGTGCGTCACCCGCCGCGCCCACGAATGGTGGAATGCCGGGCCGCCGGATCCCGTTAGCATGGACATCCGCACCGATCAAGGCCGTCTGGGGAAGGTGTCATGACTGCAAACGTCGACGGAGTGCCCGCCAAGTTCGCGACACTCGGGCTGACCTACGACGACGTGTTGCTGCTGCCGGGAGCGTCCGACGTCCTCCCCAACGCGGTCGACACCTCGACCCGGATCTCCCGGAACATCAAGGTGAACATCCCGCTGCTCTCGGCGGCGATGGACAAGGTGACCGAGTCCAGGATGGCCATCGCCATGGCCCGCCAGGGCGGCGTCGGCGTGCTGCACCGCAACCTGTCGATCGAGGACCAGGTCAACCAGGTCGACCTGGTGAAGCGGTCCGAGTCGGGCATGGTCACCGACCCGATCACCGTGCACCCCGAGGCCACCCTCGCCGAGGCGGACGCGCTCTGCGCCAAGTTCCGCATCAGCGGCGTCCCGGTCACCGACCCGGCGGGCAAGCTGCTGGGCATCGTCACCAACCGCGACATGGCCTTCGAGTCCGACCGCAACCGCAAGGTGCACGAGGTCATGACGCCGATGCCGCTGGTCACCGGCAAGGTCGGCATCTCCGGCACCGACGCCGTCGAGCTGCTGCGCAAGCACAAGATCGAGAAGCTTCCGCTGGTCGACGACGCGGGCGTCCTCAAGGGCCTCATCACGGTCAAGGACTTCGTCAAGGCCGAGCAGTACCCCAACGCCGCCAAGGACGCCGAGGGCCGGCTGCTCGTCGGCGCCGCCGTGGGCGCGAGCCCCGAGGCGCTGGAGCGCGCCCAGGCGCTGGCCGCCGCGGGCGTCGACTTCCTGATCGTGGACACCTCCCACGGCCACAACAGCAACGCCCTGTCCTGGATGGCCAAGATCAAGTCCGCGGTGGACGTGGACGTGATCGGCGGCAACGTCGCCACCCGTGACGGCGCGCAGGCGATCATCGACGCCGGCGCCGACGGCGTGAAGGTGGGCGTCGGCCCCGGCTCCATCTGCACCACCCGCGTGGTCGCCGGCATCGGCGTCCCGCAGGTCAGCGCCATCTACGAGGCGTCCCTCGCCGCCCGCGCGGCCGGTGTGCCGGTGATCGGCGACGGCGGCCTGCAGTACTCCGGCGACATCGGCAAGGCGCTGGCGGCCGGCGCGGACAGCGTGATGCTGGGCAGCCTGCTGGCCGGCTGCGAGGAGTCCCCCGGCGAGCTGCAGTTCATCAACGGCAAGCAGTTCAAGTCCTACCGCGGCATGGGCTCGCTCGGCGCGATGCAGTCCCGCGGCCAGGGCAAGTCGTACTCCAAGGACCGCTACTTCCAGGCCGAGGTCAGCTCCGACGAGAAGCTCGTCCCGGAGGGCATCGAGGGCCAGGTCCCCTACCGCGGCCCGCTCTCCAACGTGCTGCACCAGCTCGTCGGCGGCCTGCGCCAGACCATGGGCTACGTGGGCGCGGCGACCATCGAGGAGATGGAGTCCAAGGGCCGGTTCGTCCGGATCACCTCGGCGGGCCTCAAGGAGAGCCACCCGCACGACATCCAGATGACGGTCGAGGCGCCGAACTACAGCGGCCAGCTGTAACGGGAAGCACGGAATCTTTCGTTGGAGGGCGGTCCCGCCGAGTGCGGGGCCGCCCTCTTCATGGGCGTCGGCGATACTGGATGACGCCTGACAAGCAGAGGGAAAGGCCACAGACGTGACTGAGATCGAGATCGGGCGCGGCAAGCGCGGCCGCCGGGCGTACGCCTTCGACGACATCGCCGTCGTCCCGAGCCGCCGTACGCGGGACCCGCAGGAGGTCTCGATCGCCTGGCAGATCGACGCCTACCGCTTCGAGCTGCCGTTCCTGGCGGCGCCGATGGACTCGGTCGTCTCCCCGGCCACCGCCATCCGCATCGGCGAGATGGGCGGCCTCGGCGTCCTCAACCTCGAGGGCCTGTGGACCCGCTACGAGGACCCGCAGCCGCTGCTGGACGAGATCGCCGAGCTGCCGGCCGAGGCGGCCACCCGCCGCCTCCAGGAGGTCTACGCGGCGCCGATCAAGGAGGAGCTGATCGGGCAGCGCATCAAGGAGGTGCGCGACGCCGGTGTGGTCACCGCCGCCGCCCTCTCCCCGCAGCGCACCGCGGAGTTCTCCAAGACCGTCGTGGACGCCGGCGTCGACATCTTCGTGATCCGCGGCACCACGGTGTCCGCGGAGCACGTGTCCTCCTCGCACGAGCCGCTCAACCTGAAGCAGTTCATCTACGAGCTGGACGTGCCGGTGATCGTGGGCGGCTGCGCCACCTACACCGCGGCGCTGCACCTGATGCGCACCGGCGCGGCGGGCGTCCTGGTCGGCTTCGGCGGCGGCGCCGCGCACACCACCCGCAACGTGCTGGGCATCCAGGTGCCGATGGCCACCGCGGTCGCCGACGTGGCGGCGGCGCGCCGGGACTACATGGACGAGTCCGGCGGCCGGTACGTCCACGTGATCGCCGACGGCGGCGTGGGCTGGTCCGGCGACCTGCCGAAGGCGATCGCCTGCGGCGCGGACTCCGTGATGATCGGCTCCCCGCTGGCGCGCGCCACCGACGCGCCGGGCAAGGGCCACCACTGGGGCATGGAGGCGGTCAACGCCGAGCTGCCGCGCGGCAAGAAGGTCGCGCTGGGCACGGTCGGCACGCTGGAGGAGATCCTCACGGGCCCCTCGCACACGCCGGACGGGTCGATGAACTTCTTCGGCGCGCTCAAGCGGGCGATGGCCACGACGGGCTACAGCGAACTCAAGGAGTTCCAGCGCGTCGAGGTGACGGTCGCGGACTCCCAGCACCGCCGCTGACCGCACCGCACCGCACACGCACGAGGGCCCGCCCACCGGAGCGACCGGTGGGCGGGCCCTCGTGCGTGCCGGCGCGGATCAGTCGCTGCCGACCTTCTTGGAGACACCGAACGCCGCCACGCCGCCGAGGGCGATGAAGAGGAGGCTCATCAGGTCCATCGACTCGCTCCACGTCTCCTGCACGAGGGAGAAGTTCTCCGTCAGCACCTGGAGGAACGTGACGTCGGGCGCGACCAGGGGGCTGTCCGCGAACAGCACCGAGATGCCGATCAGCTGACCGAGGTAGACGGCGCCCAGCGAGATGATCGCGGCGATCGAGCCGGTCACCGGGTTGCCGCCGCCGGTCTTGCCCGCCACCAGGCCCACGAGGGCGCCGACGCCCACCGCGGCGTAGCCGATCTCCACCTCGGCCTTGCCGAGGATCATGCCGTAGACGACGGCCGCCACCAGAGCGGCGACCAGGCCGGCCACGGCGCCCAGCGCCAGCTTGCCGCCCGAGGGCAGCACGGGCATCGCCGGGGCGCCGTAGGCGGGAGCCGGAGCACCCGGGTAGGCGGGAGCCGGAGCACCCGGGTAGCCCTGCGGCGCGTTCTGGGGCGCGCCCTGCGGCGGGACGCCGGGAGCCGTGGCGTACGGGTTGCCCTCGGCGGGCTGCTGAGGAGGCGTTGGATGGGTCATGACGGTCCCCCGTTGGTGCGAGCGGTTGTACGAAGAGTGGGCAGAGTAGCAGTGGCTCCGTGCCGTCCTCGCGGTGTTCCGGCCGGCGGCCGCCCGCCCGTGAGGCGCCCCGTCGTCAGAGCCGGTGCGCCGCTCCGGCCGGTGTCGCCCCCCGGGTGTCCAGCAGGAGCTGGGCCTTCGCCGACAGGCTCTGCAGGTCGTAGGCCCGGTGCTGCTGGAGCAGGATGGTCAGGTCGCAGTTCGCGACGGCCTCGTGGAGCGAGTCGGCACGGGGCACCGGCCGGTCGTGAACCCGCCACTCGCCGACGTAGGGGTCGTGGAAGACGACCTGGGCGCCGAGTTCGCCGAGCCGGACGGCGATCTCCCCGGCGGGGGAGCACTGCTCGTCGTCGAGGTCGGGCTTGTAGGTGACGCCGAGCAGCAGGACGCGGGCGCCGCGCGCGGACTTGCCGTGCTCGTTGAGCAGGGCGGCGGCCCGCCGGGCCACGTACCGGGGCATGTCGGCGTTGACCCGCCGGGCGAGTTCGACCATGCGCAGGGCGGGCGCGGCGGGGTCCGCGGCGCGGGCGGTCAGGTCGCGGGGGAGGCCGTGGCCACCGACGCCGGGGCCGGGGCGGAAGGCCTGGAAGCCGAAGGGCTTGGTCTCGGCGCAGCGGATGACGTCCCAGAGGTCGACGCCGAGGTCGTGGCAGAGCACCGCCATCTCGTTGACCAGGGCGATGTTGACGTGCCGGTAGTTGGTCTCCAGCAGTTGCACCGTCTCGGCCTCGCGCAGGCCGCGGGCCCGGACCACGCGGTCGGTGACGCGGGAGTAGAAGGCGATGGCGGACTCGGTGCAGGCGGGGGTGAGGCCGCCCACGACGGTGGGGGTGTTGGCGGGCGTCCAGGCGCGGTTGCCGGGGTCGACGCGGCCGGGGGAGTACGCGAGGTGGAAGTCGCGGCCGGCCGTCAGCCCGGAGCCCTGCTCCAGCACGTCGCGCAGGAAACCGTCGGTGGTGCCCGGGTGGACCGGCGACTCCAGGACCACGGTGGTGTGCGGGCGCAGCCGGGTGGCCAGGGTGCGGGCGGCGGAGGCCACCTCGCCGAGGTCCAGGCCGCCGTCCGCCGCGCGGGTGACGGGTGCGCAGATGACGGCGGTGCGGACCCGGGCGAGTTCGTCGGGGCTGGTGGTGGGCCGGAAGCCGCGGGCGAGCATGCGGCGGAGTTCCGCGGCGCTCAGGGAACCGGCGTCCGGTCCGGTGTGGTAGCCGAGGGTGGGGATGCCGGCGGCGACGGCGGCCTGGGCCAGCGGCAGGCCGAGCGGGCCGAGGCCGATGACGGCGAGATCTGCGGGCATGGGTGGGCCGTCCTTCCCGATAACCGGAGGGGGACAGGGGCGCAAGCCGGGAGGTCGGAATGGGCGAGCGCACTGTCAGACTAGGAGTAAATATGACCGTTATGCGGGATTGTGGAGGAAATCCGCGTGTTGGCCGGGCGGATCATCCTCAGGGGTGACGGGACGGCAGTGACGTGGGGGAATGCGGGGAAGTCCGTCCACAGGACAGTGAGGGGTGGTGGCCGATCTGCGAAAGGCCGGTGAGAATCGATCAGCACGGGTGACCCACCCAGTTCGACCGGCAGCGACACACGACGACAGCGTGGGAGGCAGCGGTGAGGACAACGACACTCGGGCCGGAGCAGCGCGCCGGGTCCCTGGCGGCCATGGCCGAGAGGGAACTCGACGTCCTGGTGGTCGGAGGAGGCGTGGTCGGGGCGGGCACCGCGCTGGACGCGGCGACCCGCGGCCTGGTGACCGGCCTGGTCGAGGCCCGCGACTGGGCCTCCGGTACCTCCAGCCGCTCCAGCAAACTGATCCACGGCGGGCTGCGGTACCTGGAGATGCTGGACTTCGCGCTGGTCAGGGAGGCGCTGAAGGAGCGGGGGCTGCTGCTGGAGCGGCTGGCGCCCCATCTGGTGAAGCCGGTCCCCTTCCTCTACCCGCTCCAGCACAAGGCATGGGAGCGCGCCTACGCGGGCACGGGCGTGGCGCTCTACGACGTGATGTCCCTGGCCCGCGGCCACGGCCGGGGGCTGCCGGGGCACCGGCACCTGACCCGCCGTCACGCGCTCCGCGTGGCGCCGTGCCTGCGCAAGGACGCGCTGACCGGCGCGCTCCAGTACTACGACGCCCAGATGGACGACGCCCGTTACGTCGCCACCCTGGTGCGCACCGCCGCCGCCTACGGGGCCGAGGTCGCCAACCGGACCCGGGTCACCGGCTTCATCCGCGAGGGCGAACGCGTGGTGGGGGCGCGGGTGAGGGACCTGGAGGGCGGCGGCGAGTACGAGATCCGCGCCCAGCAGATCGTCAACGCGACCGGGGTGTGGACCGACGACACCCAGGCGATGGTCGGTGAGCGGGGCCAGTTCCACGTCAAGGCGTCCAAGGGCATCCACCTGGTCGTCCCCAAGGACCGCATCCACTCCTCGACGGGGCTGATCCTGCGGACCGAGAAGTCCGTGCTCTTCGTCATCCCCTGGGGGCGGCACTGGATCGTCGGCACGACCGACACCGAGTGGAGCCTCGACAAGGCCCATCCCGCGGCCTCCAGCGCCGACATCGACTACCTGCTGGAGCACGTCAACTCGGTGCTGTCCGTGCCGCTCACCCGGGACGACGTGGAGGGCGTCTACGCCGGCCTGCGGCCGCTGCTGGCCGGCGAGTCCGAGGCCACCAGCAAGCTGTCCCGGGAGCACACGGTGGCGCATCCGGTGCCGGGGCTGGTGGTGGTGGCGGGCGGCAAGTACACGACGTACCGGGTCATGGCCAAGGACGCCGTGGACGCCGCGGTGCACGGGCTCGACCGGCGGGTCGCGCCCTGCGTCACCGAGGAGATCCCGCTGGTCGGCGCGGAGGGGTACCGGGCGCTGTGGAACGCGCGGGCGCAGATCGCCGCCCGCAACGGCCTGCACGTGGTCCGGGTGGAGCACCTGCTCAACCGGTACGGCTCGCTGGCCGAGGAGGTGCTGGCCCTCATCGCCGAGGACCCCTCGCTGGGCGCGCCGCTCGGAGGCGCCGAGGACTACCTGCGGGCCGAGGTGGTCTACGCGGCCGGCCACGAGGGGGCGCTGCACCTGGACGACGTGATGACCCGGCGCACCCGCATCTCCATCGAGACCTTCGACCGCGGGACGCGCAGTGCGCGGGAGGTGGCCGATCTGATGGCGCCGGTCCTGGGATGGGACGCGGAGCGGGTGGACCGGGAGGTCGAGTACTACGAGAAGCGGGTGGAGGCCGAGCGGGAGTCCCAGCGCCAGCCGGACGACCTCACGGCCGACGCGGCGAGGCTCGGCGCGCCGGACATCGTCCGCTCCTGACCGCTCCTGACCGCTCCGTGTCGCCCGCACCGTCGTGGCGCCGCCGCCGGTCCGGCCCGCGGCCACCGTCGCCCTCGCGGGGCGGCGTGGCTGCCGGGCGGCGGCGCGGCGGCCCGCGGGAACGGCCGGCGGACATGACCGGAAAGCGCGGGCCGGCGGGGCGGGGGAGCGGACCCGCGGGCGGCGGGGGTGCGGCGAGGTGAAGGGCGGGGACCGTCCCGGAGGTGCGGAGGGGCCGGTGCCGGGCCGACGTGCGAGGGAGGCGGCGGCCCCCGGGCCGGGGTGCGGTGACATCGGTGTCGTGGCAGCCCGTCATCGGTCGCGTACGGCGCGCCGGTTCAGATGACACCCGGCGGCCCGCCCACTTGTCGGGTGGGGGACAATGGAGGCTCTGTCAGGGCGGGTTGCATGAGGGGACGCATGTCGGAGACGGAGCGGGCGGGGACACCTCGTCAGGACAGGACCGGACGTCTCCTCGCCGGGCGCTACCGACTGGAGACGGTGCTCGGCCGAGGTGGCATGGGCACGGTCTGGCGCGCGGAGGACGAGACGCTCGGCCGGAAGGTCGCCGTCAAGGAACTGCGATTTCCGGCCAACATCGACGAGGAGGAGAAGCGCCGCCTGATCACGCGCACGCTGCGCGAGGCCAAGGCGATCGCGCGGATCCGCAACACCAGCGCGGTGACCGTCTACGACGTGGTCGACGAGGACGACCGGCCGTGGATCGTGATGGAGATCGTCGACGGCAAGTCCCTCGCCGAGGTGATCCGCGAGGACGGCACGCTCCACCCCCGCCGCGCCGCCGAGGTCGGCCTCGCCGTCCTCGACGTGCTGCGCTCCGCCCACCGCGAGGGCATCCTGCACCGCGACGTGAAGCCGTCCAACGTGCTGATGGCCGAGGACGGCCGGGTGGTCCTCACCGACTTCGGCATCGCGCAGATCGAGGGCGACCCCTCGCTCACCTCCACCGGCATGCTGGTCGGCGCCCCCTCCTACATCTCGCCGGAGCGCGCCCGCGGCCACAAGCCGGGACCCGCGGCCGACCTGTGGTCGCTGGGCGGCCTGCTGTACGCGGCCGTCGAGGGCGTGCCGCCGTACGACAAGGGCTCCGCCATCGCCACCCTCACCGCGGTGATGACCGAGCCGGTCGAGGAGCCCCGCCACGCCGGGCCGCTGCGCGAGGTCATCCTCGGCCTGCTGGAGAAGGACCCCGACAAGCGGCTGGACGACGCCAAGGCGCGCGCGCTGCTCGGCGCGGTGCTCTCCGGAACCGCCGCCGAGGCGGAGTCCACGCCCGTGGACCCGGTGCGCACCGTCCCGCTGCCCGAGGAGCGCAAGGGCTCCGCCGCGCTGCCCCTCACCGGCACCACGCCCCGGCCCACCCCCGCGCCGGACGCCAGGACCGCCTCCGAGGCCACCGCCGCGGAGCCCGCCAGGACGGCCGCCCGCCCGGGCTGGCCGGTGATGAACACGCCCGACGACATGCCGGAACGCCCCGTGGGGGCCGGCCCGTCGCCGAAGCCCCGCGGCTCCCTCGGCGACGTGTTCTCCCGGCAGTCCGTGCTGGTGGCCCTCGTGGTGGTCGCGGCCCTCGCGGTGCTGGTCGGCGTGCTGCTGAACACGCTGGGCGACGACTCGGGGAACCCCGGCGGCCGGGACGACACGACGGCCGGCGGCAAGCCCGACCCCGGGGCGACGGACGCCTCCGGCGAGCCCGGCGACCGTACCCCCTCCGCCTCCGCGTCCGACGGCGCGGGCGACGGGGACGCGGACGACAAGGGCGGCGACGGCAAGGGCGAGGCCGGTGACGACAAGGGCAAGGGCGACGGCGAGCAGGACTCCGGCTCCCTCGACACCACCACCTACCGGTCCGGGCAGGGCTACACCATCGGCCTGCCCTCCGGATGGCGCTACCGCTCCACCGACAGGGCCGGCGACCGCTTCACCGGCCCCGGCGACCAGCGGCTGCTGATCGGCTGGACCACCATGCCCAAGGACGACGCGGTCGCCGACTGGAAGCAGTTGGAGAAGACCATGACCCGCGACCGGTACAAGCGGATCCGGATAGAGGCGGTGGACTACCGCGGCTGGGAGGCCGCCGACTGGGAGTTCACCTACGTCGACGGGGGCACCAAGTACCGCACCGTCGACCGCGGTTTCGTGGTGAGCCCCGTCCAGGGCTACGCCCTGATGTACACCGCCCCGGCCGCGGACTGGAACGGCGACCGCCGCGAGAAGACCTGGGACGCCCTCACCACCACGTTCCGGCCGAAGTCCTGATCCGGCCGCGACGCGCGATGGCAGGATGTCGCATCCGAGCGGCGAGTGTCGGCCACGGCACGTATCGTGAATCCGCGCGGACCGTACACGGACGGAAGAGCGGCCGGAACGCGGCGCACACCGAACGGATGTGACCGGCCGGGCGGAGCGGGGAGGGTGTGGTGGACGACTACGCGGGACGGATACTCGCCGATCGCTATCGCCTGCCCGTGCACCCCTCCGGCGAGGACCGCTACGACCTGGCGGAGAGCCTCGCCTTCGACACGTACAGCGGGCAGGAGGTGCGGGTCCGTCAGATCCCGCTGCCCGAGGTCGTCGAGGCCGAGGTGCTCGACGCCGACGGGCTGCCCGAAGGCTTCAGCGCGGCCTCCGGGCACGGCCGCGGCAGGGGCGGCGAGCCCGCCGAGCCGGCGGTGCGGCGGGCCCTCGAGGCCGCCCGGGAGGCGGCGCGGGTCCCCGACCACCCACGTCTCGACCAGGTCTACGACGTGTTCGCCGACGGCGGGTCCCTCTGGGTGGTCGCCGAGGCGGTGCCCGGCCGTCCGCTCGGCGACGTGCTCGCCGAGCGGCCGCTGACGCCGTACCGGGCCGCCGAGGTCGCCGCGGACCTGCTGATGGCGCTCCGGGTGCTGCACGCGCACGGCTGGGTGCACCGGAACATCACCCCGCGCACCGTCCTGGTCGGCGACGACGGCCGCGTCGTCCTCACCGGCCTGGCCACCGGCGCCGCCGAGGACGCCCTCTGCGGCTACGACCCGGTGCCGCCGGAGACCCCGCCGCTGGACGCCCCCGAGCCGCCCGGCGACGAGCCGGGACCGGACGCGGACCTGGATCCGGACCCGGCCCTGGAGCCGGGACCGGACCCGGCCCTGGAGCTGGACCCGGGAGCGGAGGACCGGGGAGGTCCTTCCGCGCACGCCCCGGCGGGCGGCACCGCCCACGCCCTGGGCCTGCCCGCGCCGTCCCCCTCCTCCGACCACTGGACCCCGGCCCCCGCCGCCCCCTACTGGCCCGCCGCCGCGGGCTCCGGGCAGGACGGCACCGAAGGGACCGCCGTCACGCCGGCCGGCGCGGTCGCCGCCTACCGGGAGGCCGCCCGCGCGGCCGCCGCCAGGGTGGACGAGGCCCGCGCCGCCGCCCGCGCCCGTCAGGACGAACACGGCCCGTGCACGACAACTGGCAGCTCGCCGCGCCCGTCGGCCCCGCCACCGACCTGTGGGCGCTGGGCGCCCTGCTGTTCCGCGCGGTCCAGGGACACGCCCCGTACCCGGAGGACTCCACCGCCGAGCTGGTGCAGCTGGTGTGCTCCGAACCCCCGGCGTTCGCCGAGGAGTGCGGCCCGCTGCGCCCCGTCGTGGAGTCGCTGCTGCGCCAGGACCCCACCGACCGCCCGGACATCGAGGAACTCGCCGGGTGGCTGCGTTCGCTGGTGCGCTCCGCGCCGGAACCGGACGCGGGCACGCACCTCGTCGCGCTGCCCCCGGCCGACCCGGAGCGCCTGCCGATGGTGCGCCGCAAGGGCGAACTGGTGCGCCGCCGCCGCGCCTCCCGCCGCGAGGCGGCGCCACGCGCCCGCCACCGCCGCGCCGGGTCCGACCGCGCCGAACGGGCGTCCCGCGCCGAGCGGCCGCCCCGCGCCGGACGCGCCGAGGGCTTCGGAGGCGCTGAGGACTTCGGACACGACGAGGGCTTCGGACGCGCGGAACGCGGCGGGCCGCAGGGCGGCGAGCGGTCGCCCCGCCGGCTCGGACGGCTGCTGCTGGCCCTGGTGCTGCTCCTGCTGGCCGGCGCGGTCGCCTACGCGATGCTCTTCATGCCGAAGGAGGGCGAGCGGGCGGACGGCCAGGACACCTCCAAGGGCGCCTTCCCCGTGGACACCGCGCCGACCACGCCGCCCCGGGACGCACCGGAGCCGACGCCCACCCCGTCCGCGAAGGACACCGCCGAACCCCCGGCCGGGCAGGACGACGAGGTGGCGGAGGGCTTCACCCTGCGCAAGGACCCCGAGGGCTTCGAGGTGGCCGTGGCGAGCGGCTGGCAGCGCACGCCCCGCAACGGCCAGGGGCAGGTGGTCTACTCGAAGGGCGACTTCCGGCTGATCGTGGTGCCCGGCCGGGACAGCGCCGAGCAGTACGGCCGCGACCCGCAGGTCTACCAGCAGGAGCACGAGCCGGAGCTGCAGCCCTACCGGGACTCCACCTGGGCCGGCTCGGGCGGACTGCGCCGGATCGAGGTCGGCGGGAAGGTCATGGCCGAGGGCGAGTTCACCTGGACCGACGACCAGGGGCGCAAACTGTACGTGCGCAATCTGGCGATCCTCGACGGCGGCCGCTACCACGTGGTGCAACTGCGCGGCCCGGAGGCGGAGAAGGACCAGGTGACCCGGCTCTTCGAGCAGGCCTCGCAGACCTACGGGACCACCCGCTGACCGTCACGGCTCTGTGACCGGTCGGGGGACCGGGTGGCTTCGTGCGGGTCCGGCGCGATATGGATGTGTCCATGAGCAGCCACGGGGGAGCCGGCAACCGGCCCGAAGAACCCACCAGCTACGGCCTCCAGCCGCCGGCCCGGCCGGCCGTGCCGCAGCAGGCGCCGCAGCCCGGCCGGCAGCAGGTGCCGCACCCGCTGTCGCAGCCGGCCCCGCAGCAGTCCCCGGCCCACGCGCCGGCTCCGCCTCACCCGTCGTCGGCGCAGGCCCGGCCGCATCCGCACCCGCCCGCCCAGGACGCCCCGCACCAGCCGTCCGCGCAGGACCCCGGCGCGGGCCGCCTGATAGCGGGCCGCTACCGGCTGCTCTCCCGGCTGGGCCACGGCGGCATGGGCACCGTCTGGCGGGCCATGGACGAGACGGTGGGCCGCGAGGTGGCGGTCAAGGAGCCCCGCCTCCCGGACCACCTCCCGGAAGCGGAGCGGGAGAAGCTGTACACGCGGATGCGGCGTGAGGCGACCACCGCCGCCCGCACCGACCACCCCGCCGTGGTCACCGTGCACGACGTGGCGGTGGTCGACGGCCGGCCGTGGATCGTGATGGAGCTGGTCCGCGGCCGCTCACTGGGCGACGTCCTCCAGGAGGGCACGCTCGGCCCACGCGAGGCGGCCAGGATCGGCCTGGAGGTGCTGGGCGCGCTGGAGGCGGTGCACGCGGCGCGCATCCTGCACCGGGACGTCAAGCCGGACAACGTGCTGCTCGGTCACCACGACCGGGTGGTCCTCACCGACTTCGGCATAGCCCAGGCCGAGGGCGACACCAGCCTCACCGACACCGGCGCCTTCGTCGGCTCACCCGAGTACGTCGCCCCCGAGCGGGTGCTGGGCCAGCGGCCGGGAGAGGCGTCCGACCTGTGGTCGCTGGGCGTGGTGCTCTACGCGGCCACCCAGGGAGTCTCGCCGTTCCGGCGCAGCAACACCCCGGCCACCCTGCAGGCCGTCCTCAACTCCGAGCCGCCCGCGCCCGCCGCCACCTCCGGCCCGCTCGCCGAGGTGATCAACGGGCTGCTGCGCAAGGACCCCGCGCACCGGCTGGACCACGCCGGGGCCCGCCGCCTGCTGGAGGCCGTGCTGCGGCCCCCGGCGCCGCCCGCCCCGCCCCGGCCCGTCCAGCAGCGCACCGGCGGGGTGTGGGTGCCGCGCAAGGTGCTGTTCGGCGCGGTGTCCGGGCTGCTGGCGGCGGTGCTGGTGGCCTGGCTGGTGATCGCCGATCCGTTCGGCGGCACGGTGCCGGACGACTGGAAGACCCACCCGCAGAAGGCGCTCGGCGTGAACGTCAGCGTGCCGGCCGCCTACCTGGTCGAGCGGCCGGAGGACACCGACACCGACAAGGACTGGGTGGCCTTCCACGACCCCAGCGGCGCCATCCGGGTGAGGATCGACCGGTACTCCCAGGAGAACAGCCTCGACGACGTCGCCGCCAGCCCGGACGCCCAGATGCACGCCGAGAACGAGGAGTTCCGCAAGTCCGGCGAGTACGACTTCCGCATGCCGGAGGACCCGGCGACCCGGCCCGCGCCCGGCCTGAAGCACCAGGACCGTCCCGCGGCCGAGAACACCGTCTCCTTCGAGTCCACCGACACCCAGGACCCGCGCCCGGTCGAGCTGCGGTTCTTCTACTACGAGAACGCCGAGGAGCAGATGTACCGGGTGGCGGTCGAGTATCCGGGCAAGGGCGACGTCACCGAGCGGGGCAGGGAAGTGGCGCAGAAGACGATCGAGGCCCTGGAGTTCGACCCGGCCTGAGGCCGCGGGCCTGGGAACGCGGGCCCGTGGACTCGGGACCGCGGGCCCCCGGAAAGGAGTTCCACGGAGGCGCATCTCACCGCACAACCCCTGATCAGGGCTTTTGTGCCAGTGATCACTGGCGGAATGTGTCCATCGGGTAAAGGCGGGTTACCGATGGGTACCCAAAGTGTTTCGGCCGTCATACCCTGCGCCTCATGACGGACACGCAGGCACGCCCGCAGGCGCGGGAGACAGAACGCACCGGCACCGGAGCCAATCCGGTGGCCGCCGCCCCGCCCGGCGCGCGTGCCATCAGTGACGTGGTCACGCCGGATCTGGTGGCCCGGCTGACCGAGGGCGTGACCGGCACCGGCCGGACGTTCAACCACAGCCCGCTCACCGGTGAGCGGCTCGCCGACCTGCCCGAGTCCTCGCTGGACGAGGTCGGGACGGCGTTCGACCGGGCCCGCGCGGCGCAGAAGGCATGGGCCGCCGTCCCGGTGCGCCGCCGCGCCGCCGTCCTGCTCCGCTTCCACGACCTGGTGCTCCGCCACCAGGCCGAGATCCTCGACCTGATCCAGGCCGAGACCGGAAAGGCCCGCCTGCACGCCCACGAGGAACTGCAGGCCGTCGCCATGGCCGCCCGCCACTACGGCCGCAAGGCCCCCGCCTACCTGGCCCCCAAGAGCCACCTGGGCGCGGTGCCGCTGCTCACCAAGGTCGAGGAACTGCGCCACCCGCGCGGCGTGATCGGCCAGATCGCGCCCTGGAACTACCCGCTGGAGCTGTCCGTCGGCGACGCGCTGCCCGCGTTCGTGGCGGGCAACGCCGTGGTGATGAAGCCGGACACCGAGACCGCGCTGACCGCGCTGTGGGCCCGGGAGAAGCTGATCGAGGCCGGACTGCCGGCCGACGTGTGGCAGGTCGTCCTCGGCGAGGGCCCCGTCGTGGGACCCGAGGTGGTCCGGCACGCCGACTACGTGTCGTTCACCGGCTCCACCCGCACCGGACGCGAGGTGGCCGAGCGCGCCGCCGCCCGCCTGGTCGGCGTCTCGCTGGAGCTCGGCGGCAAGAACGCGATGGTGGTCCTCGAGGACGCCGACCTGGACAAGGCCGCCGAGGGCGCGGTGCGCGCCTGCTTCTCCACCGCGGGACAGCTCTGCATCTCCATCGAGCGGCTCTTCGTCCACGAGTCGGTGGCGGACGCCTTCCTGGAGCGGTTCGTCGCCCGCACCAAGGCGGTGCGGCTGGGCAACTTCCTCGGCTACGGCGCCGACATGGGCTCGCTGGTCAGCGAACGCCAGCTGGAGATGGTCGTCCGCCACGTCGAGGACGCGGTCGCCAAGGGCGCCACGGTCCTGGCCGGCGGCGTCGCCCGTCCCGACGTCGGCCCGTACTTCTACGAGCCGACCATCCTCGACGGCGTCGACACCCCGATGGCGGTCTGCTCCGAGGAGACCTTCGGCCCGGTCGTCTCCGTCTACCGCTTCGCCGACGCCGACGAGGCCGTGGAGCGGGTCAACGCCACCGACTACGGCCTCAACTCCTCGGTCTGGTCCAGGGACACCCGTCGCGCACGGCGCATCGCGGCCCGGCTGCAGACCGGCACCGTGAACATCAACGAGGGTTTCGCCCCCGCCTACGGCAGCGCCCGGTCGCCGATGGGCGGCATGAAGGACTCCGGTCTCGGCCGCCGCCACGGCTCCGAGGGCATCCTCAAGTACACCGAGGCGCAGACCGTCGCGGTGCAGCGGATGATGCCGCTGGCGCCGTCCTTCGGCCTGAACGACGAGCAGTACGCCACCGTCCTCAGCGTCGGCCTGAAGCTGATGAAGGCCTTCCGCATCCGCTGACCGCCGGCCGGGGTGGCGTGCCGGAACGAGGCCCGCCGCCCCGGCCGCACCCCCTCGCCGTACCGCCGGAAGCCCTCGCCGTACCGCCGTACCGCCGTACCGCCGTACCGCCCAACCGCCCAACCGCACCGCCGTACTGCCGAGCCGGCCCGCCGAACCGCACCGTCCGCACCGGTTCTCAACCGTTCTCGATGAGGAGAGCACGTGTCGCAGGAGAACGCCTCGCAGGAGAAGACCGCCGGCCTGCCCGCAACCCCGCAGGATCCGTCGCCGTTCGACTACGACGTCATCGTCGTCGGCTCCGGCTTCGGCGGGTCCGTCACCGCGCTCCGCCTCACCGAGAAGGGGTACCGGGTCGGCGTCCTGGAGGCGGGCCGGCGGTTCACCCGGGAGACCCTGCCGAAGAACTCGTGGGACCTCAGGAAGTTCCTCTGGGCCCCCAAGCTCGGCATGTACGGCATCCAGCGCATCCACCTGCTGGGCAACGTGATGGTGCTGGCCGGCGCGGGCGTGGGCGGCGGGTCGCTCAACTACGCCAACACCCTGTACGTGCCGCCGACGCCCTTCTTCGAGGACCCCCAGTGGAAGGACATCACGGACTGGGAGGAGGAGCTGAAGCCGTACTACGACCAGGCGCGGCGCATGCTGGGCGTCCGGCTCAACCCCACCATGACCCCCTCCGACGAGCACCTGAAGGCGACCGCGGAGCGGATGGGCGTGGGCGACACCTTCCACCTCGCCCCGGTCGGCGTGTTCTTCGGCGACGGCGAGGACGCCGACGGCAGCGTCACCGCGCGGCCCGGCGAGGAGGTCGCCGACCCGTACTTCGGCGGCGTCGGTCCCGCCCGCAAGGCGTGCAGCGAGTGCGGCGAGTGCATGACGGGCTGCCGCCACGGGGCGAAGAACACCCTCAACGAGAACTACCTGTACCTCGCCGAGAAGGCGGGCGCGACCGTCCACCCGATGACCACCGTGCGGTCGGTCACGGAGGACGGGCACGGCGGCTTCGTCGTCGACACCCTCGGCACCGACCGCAAGCGGGCCGGCCGGGGACGCGTCTTCCGCTCCCGCCACGTGGTCGTCGCGGCCGGCACCTACGGCACGCAGACGCTGCTGCACCGGATGAAGGCGGGCGGACAACTGCCCGGGATCTCCGACCAGCTGGGCATGCTCACCCGCACCAACTCCGAGGCGCTGGTGGGCGCCCAGACCGACGACCGGCGCTACCGCCGGGTCACCGGCCGGCCCAGGGCCGACTTCACCAAGGGCGTCGCGATCACCTCGTCGATCCACCCCGACGCCAACACCCACATCGAACCGGTGCGCTACGGCAAGGGCTCCAACGCCATGGGCGCCCTGACGGTGCTCCAGGTGCCGTACGCCGCCAAGGGCACGGGGACCGCGCGGCTCCTGGGGTGGCTGGGCAACACCCTCCGCCACCCGTTGCTGACGCTCCGGTCGCTGTCCAACCGGCGTTGGTCGGAGAGGACCATCATCGGGCTGGTCATGCAGTCCCTCGACAACTCGCTCACCACCCACCTGAAGCGCAAGGGCCTCGGCAAGGGTCTCCTGACCGCGCGTCAGGGACACGGCGCGCCCAACCCCAAGCAGATCAAGGCGGCCGTGGAGGCGGCGTCGCTGCTGTCGGAGGAGATCAACGGCTTCGCGGGCAGCAACGTCGGCGAGCTGACCGGCATGCCGCTGACCGCGCACTTCCTCGGCGGCTGCCCGATCGGCGACTCGCCGGAGACCGGCGTGATCGACCCGTACCACCGGCTGTACGGGCACCCGGGGATCTCGGTGGTGGACGGGGCGGCGGTCTCCGCGAACCTGGGGGTCAACCCCTCACTGACCATCACGGCGCAGGCCGAGCGGGCGATGTCGTTCTGGCCCAACAAGGGCGAGGCCGATCCACGGCCGGCACAGGGCGAGGCCTACCGGCGGCTGTCCGCGGTGCCGCCGAGGACACCGGTGGTGCCGGAGAAGGCGTTCGCGGCGCTGAAGCTGCCGTTCCTGGGAATGCCGGTGGTGCCGCCGAAGGCGGCGGCCACGGCCGTGCCGCCGATCACCATGCCTGAGCCGGCCGGGCCGCCGGTACCGGAGGAGCAGGCCGAGCCCGAGCCCGTGAATCCGGTGAGCCCGGGGAATCCGGTGGACGCGGCGGGAGCCGTGAAGCCTGCGGGAACGGCGGAGTAGCGGGCCGCGAGCCGCAAGTCGCGAGCCGTACGAAGCCCGCCCCGCACCATCCCGTCGCGACGGCGCCGTTGCGACGGGCTCAGGACCGGGACCGTGGGTGGCGGTCCCCGTCGGCCGGCTCCGGGCGTCCCCGGAGCCGGCCGTTTCTGTTGGGTGACCGGGCTGCTGTCCCCTGCCGTCCGGTCACAACCCTGGGGCGACGGTCCCACGGCGCACGGCACGTTGCTCCGTGCGCCTCGCCGCCCCAGCAAGCCACGCGTGGTTTTCTCGGGAGCCGTGCCTGGCCGGCACGGACAACCGGACCAACGAGGGGTGCGGGCGGACGGTCACGGTCCCGGACGGGTGACGGTGCCGGGCGCGAACGCGGCCCGGAGTCGTACAGGGCTCGGGGTCGTATGGGGCTCGGGCCGTACGGGGCTCGGGGCCGTACGGGAATCCGGATCGCAGGGACTCGAGGTCCTCCGAAGCCCGGGCCGCCCGCGCGGGCGGCCCGGGCTTCGTGCGGGCGGACACCGGCGGAGGTCAGACGCGACCGCGGCAGAGCTCCAGGACGGTCATCGCCAGGGTGGTGCCCGGGCGGCCCAGGGCGTCGCGGTAGCGGGAGAGGATCTCCATCTCGCGGGAGAGGTTCACCCGGCGGCCACCGGTGGCGATCCGGGTCTGCTGGACGACCGCGGACACGGCCATGCGTTCCTGCACCAGACCCAGAATGTGATCGTCCAGCGCGTCGATCCTCGCCCGCGCGTCGGCGATGACGGCGGCGGGATCGGATTCGGGAGCGGACAGGTGCGCGGCCGGTTCGTCGGCCGACCGGGGGGACGGGTCGGCCGACGAACCGGCCGACCGGATGGCCGACGCGGCGGTCGACGGGGCGGCCGGGCGAGTGGTCGTGGGGGTGATGCTCATCGTGGGTCTCCTGCGTGGTGTGCGGGGAGCCCGGTGCCGGTCGGACCCGGAGAACAACAGGCGCCCCGGGCCTTGTCGGCCCGGGGCGCCTGGGAAATCGCTCTGCGGTTATCCGCGACGAGCAACACGACCATGGCAGCCGGCGGGCCGGGTGCCATAGGTAAACGCGAAGCTCGAGTACGCGGACATGGGGACAGTATGTACGGCAGGGGCGCGGCGCCTCCACCCGGGCCCGCATCGTGAGACCACGCGTCCCCCGCGCCGCGCACCCCGGCGCCTGTACGCCGCCCACGGTTCCGGGCCCGGAGAAGGCGAGCGGGAGCCGGAGCACGCCTTCGCCCGACTGCACCGGTTCGAGCGACTGCGCATCCGCTTGCGGCGAATCAGGTCCTCATCCCGAGATGATCAGTGAGTGCCCGAAACGGGATGCCTGTCAGGCGTCAGGCGTCAGGATGAGCATGCCACGCGTTCTGGAGCGCCGGCTGCACGTCGTCACCGAGAACGAAGTGGGTCGTCCTGCCCGGCAGGGTGGGCAGCTCAGGTAGATCACCAGTCGGCACCGCGACCCCGTTCCGCCACGATCGGCAGGCCGGCGGCGTTCAGCGGACGGCGTCGTCCTGGCCTCGCTGCCCGCTGCGGAGGGTGCGGGCCGCGAGCCCGGCCGCGGCGGCGATCGAGAGACCGCCGACCACCAGGGGGATCGCCACCAGCCACGGCACGTGCCACTCCCCGGCGGCGTCGCCCGCGTAGAGCACTCCCGCGGTGATCAGGACCAGACCGGACATGAACCGCCCCGGCTGGAACTCATGACGCCACACGGGTCACCTCCGCGTTCCCGGCGCCGACCTCGACCCACAGCTCGATCGTCCCGGCCTTCCCGTCGTCCCCGCCGTCTCCGTCTCCGTTTCCGTCTCTGCCCCCGTCCCCGCCGGTTCCCTTGCCGCCGTCCACGGCCCGCAGCGTGTACTCCTCCGTCAGGCCGGCCCCCGCGCCGGTGTCACGCCCGGAGTCGGACGGCGAGCGGATGTCACCGAGGCCGACGTCGATCCGTGTCCGCACCGTCACGTCGTCGGGCACGACCACCTCGACGCGACCCGTGCCGACCTCCACCCGGACCGGGACCGTCTGCCCGTCCGTCACCGGCAGGTCCGTGAGGTCCAGCCGGGCCAGGCCCAGCCCCAACTGGTAGCCGGCACGGGTGTCGGCCACGGAGGCCGGACGCCACTCCCTGCGTATCCAGTCCGCGTCGACGTCGCGCGGAAGCGCGGCGGTCACCGTCAGCATGCCTGCCGTGACCAGGCCCCAGAAGACCGTGCCCGCACCGGTGCGGCCGAGGAAGGAACTGGCCACCAGACCCGCGCCGAGGACGAGAAGGGCACAGGCCAGTCCGTGCTGGACGGCGGTGACCGCCGGGGTGTCGGCCTGGCTCAGGCCGGTCACCAGCGATCCCACCACCAGGGCCAGCAGGAAGGTCACCCCACCGAGGGAGCGGGGCCGCCGCGGTCCGGCGGGCTTGTTCCTCCCTGTCTGCCCCCGTCGGCCGGCCACCTGGTCCGTGACTCCGCCGCGGGAGACCGCGAGCGCCGCCGCCAGCTCCTGGTCGGACGTGTCCCCGAGGTCGCCGGGACCCCACAGATAGCCCGTGCCCCCCACGAAGGTGCCGTCCTTGACGATCGGTTCACGCCACCACGAGGGGAGCGAGGCCGCGATCGGGGGCGCCTGAGCCTCGGGCGGTGCGTCGGCGACGGCCTGGACCGCCAGCGGGTCCGGCCCGGGGGCGTCCCTGCGCCGGGACCAGTAGCCCGCTCCGGCCAGGAGCAGGGAGAGCACCGCCCCGAACGTCAGCAGCCCTCCGTCGCCGAGCATGGACAGGAACACTCCGCAGCCCACCAGGGCGAACAGCACGGAGGCCAGTGCCGGCCCGTCCACCCGCCCCGTGAGCAGGCGGCGTATCTCGTTCTCCTCCTCGTCCTCGTAGGGGACGAAGAGCCAGGTGAAGCCGTAGAAGACCAGGCCGATGCCGCCCGTCGCCGAGAGCACCGCGAGGGTGATCCGGAAGATCACCGGGTCCATGTCGCACTGACGGCCCAGGCCCGCGCAGACCCCTCCCAGCATCTTGTGCCGCCGGTCGCGCCGCAGCGGCCGCGCCTCCCGCTCCGGGGACTCGACGTCGGACGCGGACGCACCGGTGCGCCGCTGCGCGTCGGGGGACGCGGGGCTCGACGCGTGGTGGTGATCCGTCATGCATTCATGGTGACGGGCGGGACGGCCCGGCGGGAGTCGGAACGACCCTGGGAGAACCCTGAAATCGCCCCCGACCGGTGCAGGGGGAACCGTTCGAGGCGCGCCGAGACCCGGATCAGGGATGTCTGGGGGACCTACCCTGATGACCCCGGGGACGCGCCGTGTGACGATCGTGGCATGCCGGAAGCCGCAGCATCACTCGACGAACCGCGGCCGCCGCGCAAGCTCTACCGCAGCGGCGACGGACGTTGGCTCGGGGGCGTGGCGCGGGGGCTCGCCGGACATCTGGGCCTGCCCGTGGCGTGGGTCCGCCTGGTCTTCGTGGGCCTGTTCGTCGCGCAGGGGCTGGGCGCCCTGCTGTACGCGGCCTTCTGGTTCTTCGTGCCGCTGGGCGTCGGCGGCGTCATGGACGCGGACGGCCGCAAGCAGCAGGCACCGGGGGCCACCGGAGCCACCGGGTCCTCCGGGCCTTCCGGGTCCCAGGGAGCCGCCTCACCGCGCCGGCTGGTGGCCCGGAAACCCGACCGGGGCCAGTTGATCGCTCTGCTGCTGATGGTCGTGGTCGCCCTGATCTTCGTGGGCAGCATGGACCTGGGCGGCGTAGCCCGGGCCTACCTCTGGCCCACGGTGCTGGTCGGGGCGGGCGTCGCGCTGGTGTGGCGGCAGGCGGACAACGCCCGGCGGGCCCGCTGGATGGAGGTGGGCCGCCGCCGGAGGACGGTGACGCTGGCCCGTGCCGCGGCCGGCGTCCTGCTGGTGACGGCCGGGGTCTCCGGCATGTTCGTCCTGCAGGGCTCGGCCGCCCATCTCGGGTCGGTGCTCCAGGCCGCGCTGGCCGTCCTGGTCGGGGTGGCGCTGCTCGCCGGGCCCTACCTGGTGCGGATGACGCAGGACCTGTCGGCGGAGCGGCTGATGCGCATCCGCGCCCAGGAGCGGGCCGAGGTGGCCGCGCACGTCCACGACTCGGTCCTGCACACGCTGACCCTGATCCAGCGCAACGCCGACAGTCCGGGCGAGGTCCGCCGGCTGGCCCGTGCCCAGGAGCGCGAGCTGCGCGCCTGGCTGTACCGGCCGGAGGGTTCCGGCAAGGACGAGGAGACCGGGCCGGAGACGCTCGCCGAGGCGGTCCGGAGCACCGCGGCCGAGGTGGAGGACAAGCACGGCGTCCCCCTGGAGGTCGTGGTGGTCGGCGACTGTCCGCTCGACGAGAAGATCGGCGCTCAGATCCAGGCCGCCAGGGAAGCCATGGTGAACGCCGCCAAGTACGGTGGCGACGGCGGGCCGGTACAGGTCTACGCCGAGGTGGAGGGGCGGGCGGTCTTCGTGTCCGTCCGCGACCGTGGCCCCGGCTTCGACCTCGACGCGATACCCGCCGACCGGATGGGTGTCCGGGAGTCGATCATCGGCCGCATGGAACGCAACGGCGGCACGGCCCGCGTCCGGGCCGTGCCCGACGGGGGCACCGAGGTCGAGCTGGAGATGGAGAGGGCGGAGAACACGTCATGAGCGACGCGACCGGAGCCACGGGCGCCGAAGGCACGGGCAGCGGGACGGCCGGCACGGGCAGCGGGACGCCCGGCGGCGAGCGCCGGGTGAGGGTCGTGCTCGTCGACGACCACCGCATGTTCCGCACCGGGGTGCGCGCGGAGATCGGCGAGACGGAACGCACCGGGGTCGAGGTGGTGGGCGAGGCGGCCGACGTCGACCAGGCGGTGGAGGTGATCACCGCCACCCGGCCCGAGGTGGTCCTGCTCGACGTGCACCTGCCGGGCGGAGGCGGTGTCGAGGTGCTCCGCCGGTGCGCGGGGCTCGCGGCCGACCCCGAGCGGCCGGTGCGGTTCCTCGCCCTGTCGGTCTCCGACGCCGCGGAGGACGTGATCGGCGTCATCCGTGGCGGGGCCCGCGGATACGTCACCAAGACGATCACCGGCGCCGATCTCGTCGATTCGGTCTTCCGCGTGCAGGACGGCGACGCGGTCTTCTCCCCCCGTCTGGCGGGATTCGTCCTCGACGCCTTCGCCTCCACCGACGCCCCGCCGGCGGACGAGGACATGGACCGCCTCACCCAGCGGGAACGCGAGGTCCTCCGGCTGATCGCGCGGGGATACGCCTACAAGGAGATCGCCAAGCAGCTCTTCATCTCCGTGAAGACGGTGGAGTCCCATGTCTCGGCGGTCCTCCGCAAGCTCCAGCTCTCCAACCGGCACGAGCTGACCCGCTGGGCCACGGCACGACGGCTGGTGTGAGACGGCCGGTGTGAGACGGGGCGTCCCTCCCGGACCGGGGGGACACCCGCCGAAGGCGGGCCCGGGCGGGAGCGCCCGAGGGGGCTCACACCACCCGTGTCGCTCCGGCGAAGGGCATCTCGTCGACCGGGGCGACGCGGACCGGGGCGGAGGGGTTGGGCGCGTGGATCATCTTGCCGTCGCCGATGTACATGCCCACGTGGGTGACGCCCGGGTAGAAGAAGACCAGGTCGCCCGGGCGGAGCTGGGACCGGGAGACGCGCTGTCCGGCGCCGATCTGCGCGTAGGTGGTGCGCGGGAGGGAGACGCCCGCGGAGCGGTAGGCGGCCTGGACGAGGCCCGAGCAGTCGAAGGCGTCGGGACCGGTGGCACCCCAGACGTAAGGGCTGCCCAGCTTCCGCTGCGCGTAGGCGATGGCGGCGTGCGCGCGGGAGTTGGGCGCGGTGATGCTGCCTCCGGAGGGCTTGGCGGCGGCGGTTCTCCCGGTCCGGTCCGGTGAGCCCTCGGTGGCGCCGCCGCCGGTTCCGGCGGAGAGGCGGGCGCGTTCCTCGGCGGTGAGCCGGGCGAGCAGCCGGCGGGCCTTCCCCAGTTTCCCGGTGACGGTTCTCTTGTGCCGCTGAGCCCGCTCCTGCTGGTCCTCCAGCTCCCGCAACTCGGTCCGGGCCTCCCGGCGCACCTCGTCCAATTCGCGGATCTGCCGGGCCACCGAGGCGATCTCGGTGGCCTGGACGGCGCCGGCGCGTTCGGCGAGGCCGGCGTCCCGCAGGAAGCGGTCGGGGTCGGAGGAGAGCGCCAGCTGCATGGCGGGGTCCAGGCCGTTGCCGGAGCGGTACTGCGCGGCGGCGGCCGAACCCAGCGCCTCGCGGGCCGCGTTGAGCTCCTCGGTGCGCCGGGCCGCCTCGTCCTGGAGTTCGCTCACCCGGCGCTCGGCGGCCTCGGTCCTCTCCCTGGCCCCGTTGTACTTCTCGGTGGCCGCCTCGGCCTCCCGGTAGAGCTCGCCGACCTCTTCCCTGACCTGCTCGGGTGCCGGCTTCGGCGCCGCGTGTCCGACTCCGTCGAGCCCCGCCGAGGCCGCCGCTCCCGCGAGGACCGCGGTGAACAGTGTGCGGGTCCTGCTGCCGCTCCGCCTGTGCTGTGGGGACTTGCGGTGCGATGCCACGTGGAGTCCACGTCCTTCCGTACGTCCCGCCCCGGGCGGGACGGTCACACATCCGGCGGCGGCCCGCACAGGGGAGGCAGGCCGCCGCCGGATCCTTCGGTCAGTGGCCGACGCCGTCCAGGTCGGGACGACATGAGGGGAGCCGGTCACCTGGGGGAGGACGGTAATCCGGTTCGTCACCGTCCGGTAACGCTTTGTACGCAGCTGAACGCAAAGGGTCACCGGAGGATGAGGGGGGTGCGGATGGCGGTTCATTCATGACGGATCGATGTGACGGAGTGACCGAATGTGCACTCCCGGGGCGTGTGTGGCGGGCGGGGTGCCGTGCGACGGCCCGCCTCCGGCGGCGGGACGCGCGGTGGCTAGGCTCCCCGGCATGGACGTACTCCTGCACATCTTCGTCGGCCTTCACATCATCGGTATCGCCGCGCTGCTCGGCGGCTTCTTCCACCAGATGAAGGCCATCGGTCAGGGCGCCGCCCGCTTCACCCCGGGCATGCTGCACGGCGCGCTCACCATGCTGGTCACCGGCATCGCCCTGGTCGGCCTCAACGAGGCCCAGGGCGGTTCGGTCAACCACATCAAGATCGGCATCAAGCTGCTGCTGCTGATCGTGATCCTCGGCCTGGTCTACGTGAAGCGGGACGAGGAGCGGGTGTCCAAGGGGCAGTTCGCCCTGGTCGGCGCGCTGACCACGGTGAACGTCTTCATCGCGGTGCTCTGGACGTGACCCGGCCGCGCTGACGCACGCGCGACGGCCCGCACGCCCCACGCGTGCGGGCCGTCGCACGTGCGGGCCGTGCGCCGCCGGCCGTGCGCCGCCGGATACCGGGCCGGTGCCTGGCCGGTACCGGGCCGACGCCGGTCAGGCGGGGCGCACGATGCTGTGGATGGAGCCCTCGCCGTCGTAGTAGATGGACTCCTCGCGGACGTACGTGCCGGGCTTGGGGGCGTGGATCATCATGCCCCCGCCGGCGTAGACGCCCACGTGGGTCACGTCGTCGTAGAAGAAGACCAGATCACCCGGCTCGGCCTCGGAGACCGGGACGGTGGTGCCGGCGTTCACCTGGTCGTAGGTGGTGCGGGGGAGGTCCACGCCGGCGGCCTTCCAGGCCGCCTGGGTGAGGCCGGAGCAGTCGTAGGAGTCCGGGCCCGTGGCGCCCCAGACGTAGGGGCGGCCGATCTGGGCCTCGGCGAACGCGACCGCCTTCTGTCCCTGTGCGGCGGAGGCGTCCGTGGTGCCGCCGGCGCCGGATCCGGTGCCCGCGTCGCTCCCGCCGGTGGCCTCCCCGGCCTCCTGCTCGGCGAGCGCCTCCTGCCGGGCCTTCTCCTCGGCGGTCTCCTGGCGGGCGAGTTCCTCCGCCTTGCGGCGGGCCTCCTCCTCCTTCCGCCGCTCGATCTCGGCGAGCCGCGCCTTCTCCTCGGCGGTCAGCTCGGCCAGCAGCTTCCGGGCGTCGGTCAGCTTCTCCTGGACGGTCGCCTTGCTGGTGCGCAGGTCCTCCTCGGAGGAGCTCAGCGTCTCCAGGCTCTCGGTGGCCTCCCGCCGCTTCTCCGTGGTGGCGGCCTGCCGCTCCACGAACTCGTCGACGGCCTCCTTCTGCCGGCCCGTCAGCCGGTCCATCAGCTGCGCCTGGTCGAAGTAGTCCTGGGGCGCGTCGGCGAGGAGGAAGGTCGCGGTGTCGGGGAGGGCGGTGCCGGAGCGGTACTGGGCGGCGGCGTACGAGCCGAGTCTCTCGCGGGCCTCGTTCAGCTCCTCGGTCCGCTCGGCGACCTCGTCGAGCAGTTCGTCGAGCTCCTCGCGCTGCTGCTCGCTCTTCTCCTTGGCCGAGTTGTACTTCTCGGTGGCCGCCTCCGCCTCGCGGTAGAGGTCGTCGACCTTCTTCTGGACCTCTTCGAGGCCGGGACGGTCGGACGGAGCGGCCTGGGCGGTCTGGGCCAGCAGGGCCACGGAGGTGAGGGCGACCGTTGCCAGCGCGGGGGTGCGTATGCCCGCGAACAGGCCCGTGGGGCGGGGTTTTCGGTGCGACGCCAAGGCGGCGACTCCTTCCGTCTCCCGCCTACCGGGTCAGCTGTCGGGTTCGGGCGGAGCGTCCGGAAGGGTTGCCCTACGGTCCGGCGGGGCCGGATCGATTCACCCCAGGTGGTGCGCGCGGGTCCCCGGCTCCGGCACGGCGCCGGACTCGGCGGGGGCCGCGCGGACCGGCGAGGTTCGCCGGTCGGGATCGGACGGCCCGCGCGGCACGTTAGCCAACCTGTGGGGCCCGTGTGAAGGACGGTGCGCGATATGCCCGATACGTTTTTGTGACCTTCGTAAAAGCGTGGCTACCTGTGACGGCCCGGCGGCTCTCGGTGGCTCGGCGGTGCCTGGATCCCGGTGCCTGCACGGGGTGCCGGGTGCTCGGATGCCCGGGTGCTCGGATGCCCGGGCACCCGGCGGCACCGGGCAGAGGGTGGCGCCGCCGGGCCCGGGATCACCCGGTGTCCGCGCCGGCTTCCTTCGCCCGCCGGTCCCGCCGCGCGCGCCAGGCCCCGTCGAGGGAGAGCGCGCCGCCGCCGGCCAGGAGCAACGGGGTCCACGCCATCAGGTACGGCAGGTCGTTGCCCAGGTAGTACGGCTCCGCGGTCCAGCTCATCGTCAGCCACAGGCTCAGCGAGACGAGCGCGCCGCCGGCCGCCGCGACGCGGGTGAACAGGCCGAGGAGGGCGCCGAGACCGACGGCCAGCTCGCCCAGGGCGATGGCGAGACCGAAGGCGACGGGGGCGCCGAGGCCGAGGTCGACCAGGGCGGGGACGGCCGAGGCGTCGCGGACCGCCTCCATCTGCCCGCCGATGGAGCCGGGGCCGGACTCCTCCAGGAAGGTGGAGTCGGTGAGCTTGTGCAGGCCCGCGTAGAGGAAGGTGGCGCCGAGGAAGAGGCGCAGGGGGAGCAGCGCGAAGCGCGCGGCCGCCTCCCTCGGGCCGGACGCCCGGGTGGTGCCGGTGGTGGTGACCGCCATGACCGTGGCCGCCTTTCCCCGCAGGTCGGTTTATCCGTCAACCAATTCGGGGACAGCCTACGTGCGTCGCGTCACGGCGTCACTCGGTGATGTCGACGGCCATCCGGTTGGTCTCCAGACCCGCGGCGGTGACCACCTGCACCTCCACCCGGCCGGGCTCGACCTCGGCCGGGACCGGCACCGTCAGCACCGTGTCCGAGGGGTTGCTGAAACCGCCGGTGACGGGGACCAGCGGGACGTGGACGTTGACCGCCCCTATGCGGACGACCATCCGCGAGAGCCGGTCCGCGCTCCCCGCCCCCGGCGGCACGAACCCCACGCCACGGATCTCGATGTCGTCACCGGTGCGGATCGGCCCGTCCAGGTCGCCGGCCTCGCGGGCCCGCACCACCGACAAAACCACCGGGCGGCCGCCCTCCGCGTACTTGCCGGCCAGGTACGTCGCCGCGGAGACCAGCACCACCACGGCCAGCCCCCACGGCAGGTCGGGCAGCTGCTCCGGACGGCGGGCCAGCCGGACCAGGCCGAAGACCAGCGCCACGGCGGAGATCACCACGTACTGGATGTCGGCGAAGTTGCCCCGCCCGGAGTCGTCGGTCAGCAGGTCGGCGGCACGCGGGCGATGGGCGCGGACCTTCTGCAGCCGCTGCCCCTGCACGCGCAGGCTCACCACCCGCCGGACCAGCACCGCGACGACGCAGACCACGGCCAGCACCGTCACCATGCCCGCGCCCCGGGCCAGGTCCAGGCCCTCGATCAGGGCGTCCCGCTCCCGGTGGCCGGAGGCGGCGGCCAGCTGGCCGGCCAGGGTCAGCACGGCGAAGGCGGTGAACAGCACCCAGGCGGTGGCCACCGCGCGAGAGGTGGAGAGGCGGTTGTCCTCACCGATCACCGGCGCGAGCACGCCGCCGCGCTCGCGGTGGTACCAGGAGGCGGCGGACAGCGCGGCGGCCGTCACCAGGGCGGCGAGCAGTCCGGCCGTGCGCGCGGCCGTCCAGCCGGCCCCGATCGCGGTGAGCGCCTGCACCATCAGGAGCAGCACCGTCGCGCCCCACACCACGCGGAGCGTGGACTTCCAGAGCCGGGCCAGCCAGGCCCGTCCCTCGGCGCGGCTGCGGTCGGCCACCTCGGCGGCGGACTGGGTGAGCTCGTCGGAGACCCACTGCCGGGAGGCGGAGGCCGAGTGCGCGACCGCGGCGGGCAGCCCCTTCCCGGCGGCGAACCCGTCCCGCTGGTGGAGGAAGGCCGCCAGGGCCTTCCGGTGTCCCGCCCGCGCGCCGTGCGGGCAGTCCCCGCACGTGCAGCCGCCCCCGTGGGCGTCCTTCCCCGCGCCGGCGCCCTGCCCCGCCTCCTGCACCGCCACGCCGTGTCCGCCTTCCGCGCCCATTCGTCCCTGCGGCAACTCCGCTGCCGAGTAGGGGAATTGTGCCGTACCGCCCGCCCGTCCGGCCTCCGGGGCCCGCTCGCCGCGGTCGTTCACCGGCAAACGGACCGAACCCGCACCTCTTCCTTCACAACCGTCCCGAGAGGGTACGGGTCCCGGTGGCGACCCGAAGAATTCCGGGCGTTCCCGAGCTGCCGGTGAACCTCGGGCGGGACGGCCCCGCCACGAGGACGGACGGCCCGGATTTCCGCGTGCCGCCTCCGGCGACGCCCGTCCGGCGCGAGACTGGCACCATGACGAGCATCACCGACTGGGCGGCCTTCCGCCGGGCGGAACCCGGACTCGCCGACGTGGTCGAGCAACGGTTCGGGGCCTTCACCCATCACGTCCTGGCCACCCTCCGCAAGGACGGTTCACCCCGCACCTCCGGCCTGGAGGTGCGGTTCCTCGACAGTGACCTGTGGCTGGGCATGATGCCTGGCTCGCAGAAGGCGCGTGACCTGCTGCGCGACCCCCGCTTCACGCTCCAGGCGAACCCCGGGCCCGGTACGGGGATGGGCGGCGGCGACGTGCGGATCTCCGGGCGGGCGGTCCCGGTGGAGGACGGCGAGGCCCGCAGCCGCTACGTGGGGGAGGTCTCCCCGCCGGACCCGGGCGCCTTCCACCTGTTCCGCGTCGACCTCACGGAGGTGGTGCGCACCTTCGTCGAGAACGACGAGTACCTGGTCGTGCAGATCTGGAGGCCGGGCGAGGAGCTCCGCGCGGTGAAGCGGACCTGAGGGACGCGGTGCGGGCGGGACGAGGACGGAAGGGGCGCCGCCCGGAAGACCGGACGGCGCCCCTTCGTCACGCGGGCGTGGGAGGGGTCACTCCCACTCGATGGTGCCCGGCGGCTTGGACGTGACGTCCAGCACCACGCGGTTGACGTCGCGCACCTCGTTGGTGATGCGGGTGGAGATCCGCTCCAGCACCTCGTAGGGCAGGCGCGACCAGTCGGCCGTCATGGCGTCCTCGGACGAGACCGGGCGCAGCACGATCGGGTGGCCGTAGGTGCGGCCGTCGCCCTGGACGCCGACGCTGCGGACGTCCGCGAGCAGGACCACCGGGCACTGCCAGATCTGGCTGTCCTGGCCGGCCGCGGTGAGCTCCTCGCGGGCGATGGCGTCGGCCTCGCGCAGCAGGTCCAGGCGCTCCTTGGTGACCTCGCCGACGATGCGGATGCCGAGGCCGGGACCGGGGAACGGCTGGCGCTGGACGATCTCCTCCGGCAGGCCGAGCTCCTGGCCGACCATCCGGACCTCGTCCTTGAACAGCTGGCGCAGCGGCTCGATCAGCTTGAACTCGAGGTCCTCCGGCAGGCCGCCCACGTTGTGGTGGGACTTGATGTTGGCCGTGCCGGTGCCGCCGCCGGACTCGACGACGTCCGGGTACAGGGTGCCCTGGACCAGGAACTCGACGGGCTGGTCGCCCGGCGCCTCGGCGACGATCTCGGCCTGCGCCTGCTCGAAGACGCGGATGAACTCGCGGCCGATGATCTTCCGCTTCTCCTCCGGGTCGCTGACGCCCGCGAGCGCGTTCAGGAAGCGCTCCTCGGCGTCGACGACCTTGAGGTCCACCCCGGTGGCGGCGACGAAGTCCTTCTCGACCTGCTCGGTCTCACCCTTGCGCATCAGGCCGTGGTCGACGTAGACGCAGGTCAGCTGCTTGCCGATGGCCTTCTGGACGAGCGCCGCGGCGACCGCGGAGTCCACGCCGCCGGACAGGCCGCAGATGGCGCGCCGGTCGCCGACCATCTCGCGGATCGCGGCGACCTGCTCCTCGATGACGTTGCCCGTGGTCCAGGTGGGCTGCAGGCCCGCGCCGCGGTACAGGAAGTGCTCGAGGATCTGCTGGCCGAACGTGGAGTGCATCACCTCGGGGTGGTACTGCACGCCGTACAGCTTCTTGTCGTCGTTCTCGAAGGCGGCGACCGGCACCACGTCGGTGGAGGCCGTGACGGCGAAGCCCTCGGGGGCGGCGGAGCAGGCGTCGCCGTGCGACATCCAGACGGGCTGCTCGTCGGGGGTGCCCTCGAAGAGGGTGGAGCCCGACCGGCTCACGTGGAGCTGGGTGCGGCCGTACTCACGGGCGCCCGTGTTGTCGACCTGACCGCCCAGGGTCTGCGCCATCAGCTGGAAGCCGTAGCACATGCCGAAGACGGGGACGCCGGCCTCGAAGAGGGCACGGTCCAGGGTCGGCGCGCCCGGCTCGTACACGGACGAGGGGCCGCCGGACAGGATGATCGCCGCCGGGTTCCTGGCGAGGATCTCCTCGACCGGCATGGTGCTCGGCACGATCTCGCTGTAGACCCGGGCCTCGCGGACGCGGCGGGCGATGAGCTGGGCGTACTGCGCACCGAAGTCGACGACCAGGACGGTGTCGGGGGCGGCGGACGCAGCGGTGGGCGCTGATGACACGGGGGGCCTTCCGGCGTCAGGGTGTGGGTCTGTCCGCCCAATTCTACCGGTGTGCGGAGAACGCCGTGTCCGCCTCGGGCGGGGCACGGCCTCCGCAGGTCACGCCGCGTCCGGGCCACCGCCGCCGGCCAGGCCCGGCACCCCCTCCCGATGGGACCGCGCCCGGGCCGTCGGGAGGGGGCGGCTCCGGGCTCCTCCGAGGGCCCGCGCCCGGCCCTCTCCCGCCGGCTCGGGCCGGCCGCCGGTTTCGGACAGCGGCCACGGGTGTCGGCGGAGGCACCTAGACTCGGAGTGCGATGAGCAGCCTCTTTGACGAAAGCTACCTGGCGAGCCTCCAGGCCCCTCCGGCCTACGACGAGGAACCGCCGCCGCCCGAGGACGAGCACGCTCCGGAGCCGATTCCGGACGACCTGTTCGCAGGCCGCTTCGACGTGCCCCCGGCCAGGGACGCCTACTACCGGGACGGCGCCCCGCGTCCGGCGCTGAGCGGCGCCGCCCTGCTGGAGGGGCTGAACGAGAGCCAGCGGGACGCCGTGACGCACGCCGGGTCACCGCTGCTCATCGTGGCCGGAGCCGGCTCCGGCAAGACCCGGGTGCTCACCCACCGCATCGCCCACCTGCTCGCGGAGCGGGGCGCGCACCCGGGCGAGATCCTGGCGATCACCTTCACCAACAAGGCCGCCGGCGAGATGAAGGAGCGCGTCGAGCAGCTGGTGGGGCCGCGTGCCTCCACCATGTGGGTGATGACGTTCCACAGCGCCTGCGTCCGCATCCTGCGCCGCGAGAGCAAGCGCCTCGGCTTCACCTCGTCCTTCTCGATCTACGACGCCGCCGACAGCAAGCGGCTGATGGCGCTGGTCTGCCGCGACCTGGACCTCGACCCGAAGCGGTTCCCGCCCAAGTCGTTCAGCGCCAAGATCTCCAACCTGAAGAACGAGCTGATCGACGAGGAGGACTTCGCGGCGCGGGCCGCCGACGGCTTCGAGAAGACCCTCGCCCAGGCCTACGCGATGTACCAGTCCCGCCTCCGCGAGGCGAACGCGCTGGACTTCGACGACCTGATCATGACGACGGTCAACCTGTTCCGCGCCTTCCCGGACGTCGCCGAGCACTACCGCCGCCGCTTCCGGCACGTCCTGGTCGACGAGTACCAGGACACCAACCACGCCCAGTACGCCCTGGTGCGCGAGCTGGTCGGCGGAGCCTCGGAGAAGCGTGACGAGGACGTGCCCCCGGCCGAGCTGTGCGTGGTGGGTGACGCCGACCAGTCGATCTACGCGTTCCGCGGGGCGACCATCCGGAACATCCTCGACTTCGAGGAGGACTACCCGGACGCCACGACGATCCTGCTGGAGCAGAACTACCGCTCCACCCAGACCATCCTGAGCGCGGCCAACGCCGTCATCGAGCGCAACGAGTCCCGCAGGCCCAAGAACCTGTGGACCAACGCCGGCGCCGGCGCCCGGATCACCGGCTACGTCGCCGACAGCGAGCACGACGAGGCGCAGTTCGTCGCCGACGAGATAGACCGCCTCACCGACGCGGGCGACGCCAAGCCGGGCGACGTCGCGGTCTTCTACCGGACCAACGCGCAGTCCCGTGTCTTCGAAGAGGTCTTCATCCGGGTCGGCCTGCCGTACAAGGTCGTCGGCGGCGTGCGCTTCTACGAGCGCAAGGAGGTCCGGGACGTCCTCTCCTACCTGCGGGTGCTCGCCAACCCGGAGGACGGGGTGCCGCTGCGGCGCATCCTCAACGTGCCCAAGCGCGGGATCGGCGACCGGGCCGAGGCGATGATCGAGGCACTGGCGCGCCGGGAGCGGATCAGCTTCCCGCAGGCGCTGGTCCGCGTCGACGAGGCGTACGGCATGGCGGCCCGCTCGGTGAACGCGGTCAAGCGGTTCAACACGCTGATGGAGGACCTGCGCACCGTCGTGGAGTCCGGCGCCGGACCGGCGACGGTCCTGGAGGCCGTGCTGGAGCGGACCGGCTACCTCGCCGAGCTCCAGGCGTCCACCGACCCGCAGGACGAGACGCGGATCGAGAACCTCCAGGAGCTCGCCGCGGTCGCCCTGGAGTTCGAGCAGGAGACCGCGGAGGCGGAGAGCGGATCGTCGCTCGCCGACTTCCTGGAGCGGGTGGCGCTGGTCGCCGACTCCGACCAGATCCCCGACGAGGAGGACGGCAACGGCGTCATCACGCTGATGACGCTGCACACCGCCAAGGGGCTGGAGTTCCCGGTGGTCTTCCTGACCGGCATGGAGGACGGCGTCTTCCCGCACATGCGGGCGCTCGGCCAGGTCAAGGAGCTGGAGGAGGAGCGGCGGCTGGCCTACGTCGGCATCACCCGCGCCCGGGAGCGGCTGTACCTGACGCGGGCGGCGCTGCGCAGCGCGTGGGGGCAGCCGTCGTACAACCCGCCGTCGCGGTTCCTGGAGGAGATCCCGGAGACGTACCTCGACTGGAGGCGCAAGGGGAGTTCCTCGCCGGGCGGTTTCGCCGCGGGTCCCGCGGCGGGTGTGGCGGCCTCGCTGTCGTCCTCGCGGTCGCGCTCCTCGGCCGGGGGCGGTTCCGGCTTCGCCACCCGGCGCGCGGGAGACCGGCCGGTGGTCGCGCTGTCCGCCGGCGACCGGGTCACCCACGACCAGTTCGGGCTCGGCACGGTGGTCGCCGTGGCGGGCGAGGGGGACAAGGCCCAGGCGACGATCGACTTCGGCGACGGAAGCCCGAAGCGGCTCCTGCTGCGGTACGCGCCGGTGGAGAAGCTCTAGAAGCCCTGGGCACATCGACAGCGAGCGCCCTCCACGACCACGTGGTCGTGGAGGGCGCTCGCTGTCGGACGGTCGCGGACGGGGTCAGGTCGGGTCGATGCCGTGGCTGCGCAGCCAGGCGAGCGGGTCGACCGCGCCGCCGCCGCCCGGCCTGACCTCGAAGTGCAGGTGCGGTCCGGTGGAGTTGCCCGAGTTGCCCGAGTAGGCGATCGTGTCGCCGGCCTTCACCGACATCCCGTCGGCGAGCTTGTACGTGGAGAGGTGGCAGTACCAGGTCTCCGTGCCGTCCTTGGCCGTCACGATCATCATGTTGCCGTACGCGCTGTTGAACTGCGTGCGGACGGTGCCGTCGGTGGCCGCCAGCACGGGCGTTCCGTAGGCGACCGGGAAGTCGATGCCGGTGTGGGCGGACATCCAGTTGACGCCGGCCGCGCCGTAGTAGGCGCTGAGACCGCGCTGGGCGACCGGGCTGGAGAACTTGGGACGCAGCCGCTCCTTCTTGGCGGCCTCCTCCGCGGCCTTCCGGAGCTCGGCCGCGCGCTGGGCCTCGAGGTCGATCCGCTCCTGCTCGCGGCTGGCGCGGTCGCCGAAGTCGGCGGCGGCGACGGTGACCTCGCTGAACTGGGCGGAGATCTTGTCGTTCGCGGCCGAGGGCTTCACCGGCTGGGCGTCCGACGCCGCCTGGGTGGTGGTCTCCTCGACCGAGCCGCCCACGGAGGCGGCGGCGACCCCGGCCACGCCCATCACGCAGACGGAGGGGACCGCGACGGTCAGCAGGGCGGAGCGGCGGGCGGGGGTGCGGCGGCGGCCGCCGCGGCCCGCGGAGCGGGAGGTGTGCGGGAGGGACTCGTCCTGGTCGTCCAGGAAGCCGGGCCGGTCGTCGGCCTCGTCGGCGTGGCGTCTCGGCCCGTCGTGGCCGGAGCCGTCCGCGTCCGCGCGGTGTCCGTCGGCGGACTCCCGCTCGTGGGCGTCCCGGCCGTCGTGCGCGGACGGGTCGTCCCCCTCCGCGGTGTTCCAGGCGGTGGCGTCGTAGGAGCCGGTGTCGGAGTCCTGCCCGTTCCAGTTCCACTCGCCGGCGCCGTCCGGGCCGTCGGCGGCCTGTCCGGGAATCCGGGCGGAGTGCTGCTCGCCGGTTCCCCAGTCGGTGGTGTCGAAGGAGCCGGTCTCCTGGGCCGCGTAGTGCTGCTCCGCGTAGAACTGGGCGGCGTACCCGTCGTACTGGGTGCCCGTGTCCCACTGGCCGCTGTCGTAGGAGGACGTCGACGCGTAGCCGTCACCGGTGTACGGGGCGGTCGTCGACGGGTCGGCCCAGCCGCCCGTGTCGTAGGAACCGCTCGGGTGGGAACCGGTGTCGTATGAACCGGTGTCGTATCCACCGCCGTGCTGGGTACCGGTCTCGTAGGAACCGGTGCCGTAGTCCTGGGAGACCTGACCGTCGTACTGGGTGAAGTCCGCGTAATAGGCCTCGGACGTGCCGTACGCCGGATAGGGCGCCGACGTCGAGTCGGAGGCCGGGGCCGGGGTCGTCATGGTCCCCGACGGGTGACGCTCGTCCACCAACTTCTCTTTCGCCTCGACGACAGGGGCTGCCAGAGCAGTGCGGCGACTGTACCCGGCGGTATGCGGACTGGACAATCTTCGGCGGCCAGTCTGTGGGGACCAAAGGGGCAAGAGGGACTCTTTCGGGGTTCCCCGGGCGTGTCTTTGAGGCTGCGTTCGGTAAACGTTCGAGGTTTTCGGCGCGATACGGGGTGAAGGGGCCCCTTGCCTATGCCACAGTCACGCCTACCGGCCCTTTTGTGGTCCTCCGAGTGCCCTGGCCGGAGCGTGCGGACGCGGCGCGCCGGGGCCTCCGGGGCGACGGCGACGGCGTGTCGGCGCGGGATGCGGGCGCCGCCGTGTGATTTCGCACTCCCTCCCCACCGGGAGGCGGACGGCTGGGGGATGCTGTAGATAACGTGCGTTCACTTCCCCGGCCGGTGCGGCGGGCTTGAGTCGGTTGTTGGAGGCGTTGATGGGTGTGGCAGTCGGTCCGATCCGTGTGGTGGTGGCCAAGCCGGGCCTGGACGGTCACGATCGTGGGGCCAAGGTCATCGCGCGGGCCCTGCGCGACGCGGGCATGGAGGTCATCTACACGGGCCTCCACCAGACGCCCGAGCAGATCGTGGACACCGCGATCCAGGAGGACGCCGACGCGATCGGCCTGTCCATCCTCTCCGGCGCGCACAACACGCTGTTCGCCAAGGTGATCGACCTGCTCAAGGAGCGGGACGCCGCGGACATCCTGGTGTTCGGCGGGGGCATCATCCCGGAGGCGGACATCGCGCCGCTCAAGGAGAAGGGCGTGGCGGAGATCTTCACGCCGGGCGCGCCGACGCAGGCCGTCGTGGACTGGGTCCGCGCCAACGTCCGCGAGGGCGCCGACGTCTGACGGCGCGCCACGGGCGTGACGCCGGGGCCGCGCGCCGCGGGTGTCACGCCGTGTCCGCGCGCCGCGGGTGCCACGCCGCGGACGGGACGCTCCGGGCAGGACGACGAGCGCGGGGCGCCAGGGGCCGGGGCACCTGGCCCGGCATCCGACGCCCCTCGGTGAGCGGTACGTCCGGCGCGTCGGCTCCCGCCGGTGTGCCGCGCGGTGGCTCCTGCCCTCGTGCGCCCCGCCGGGGCCGGCGGGGCGGCGCCGCCGGGCCCGCGGCAGAGGCCGGTGGCTCGTCAGGCGGCTCCCAGCTCCTCCGCCATGGTGGCGCGGAGGCGGAGGGTGCTGTCGAGGCGCTGGAAGGCCTCGGACCAGTAGCCACCCGCTCCCGGCGCCGTGTTCTCCGCCTCGGCGGGAGTGGCGGTGAGGGGCGCCAGGCGGTTCGCCTCGGCGGGATCCAGGCAGCGCTCCGCCAGACCCATGACGCCGCTGAAGCTCCACGGGTAGCTGCCCGCGTCCCGCGCGATGTCCAGGGCGTCGACCACGGCCTGCCCCAGCGGCGCGGACCACGGCACCGCGCAGACCCCGAGGAGCTGGAACGCCTCGGACAGCCCGTGCGCGGAGATGAACTCCGCGACCCAGGCGGCGCGTTCCTCCTCGTCCAGGGTGGTGAGCAGTTTGGCCCGCTGGGCCGGTCCCACCGCGCCCGGGCCGGCGGCCTCCGGCGCGGACGGCGAGCCGAGCAGGGCCCGCGCCCAGGCGGCGTCCGCCTGCCGCACCGCGGCCCGGCACCAGGCCGCGTGCAGTTCGCCCTCCCAGCCGTCGACCACCTCCAGCGCGACGATCTCCTCGGGCGTGTGCCCGCCCAGCCGCTCCGGCCAGGTCGCCAGCGGGGCGGCCTCGACCAGCTGGCCCAGCCACCAGGACCGCTCGCCCCGCCCGGAGGGGGCCTTGGCCACCACGCCGTCCCGTTCCATCTCCGCGTCGCAGGCGTGCGGCGCCTCCACCACGATGCACGGGTCCGCCCCCGTGCGGTCGAGGGCCACGCAGCTCACAGCCCGCGCGGCCATCCGCAGGGAGAGGGCCGAGCCCGGCAGCGCCGACAGCAACTCGGCGGCGGTGGCGCGCACGTTGCGGCTGCGGTCGGCGAGCGCCCGCTCCAGGAACGGCTCGTCCTGCGCGCACAGCCCGGCGCGCAACGAGTCGAGGAACATCAGCCGGTCCTCGGCGCGCTCCGTCGTCCAGGTGGACTCCAGCAGGGCGCGGGCGGCGGCGGGGTCCTGGTCGCGCAGAGCGGACAGCAGGGCCACCCGTTCGGCGAACAGGCCCTCCTCCCACAGCTCCCGCACGCGTTCGGGTCCGGCGTCGGCCGGCAGCCGTCCTTCCCGGCCGCCGCCTGACGCGGCACGCAGGGCGAACCGCCACTCCGGGTTCAGCCCGGCGAGCCACAGCGCGCGCGGACCGGCGAAGGAGAGGACCGCGGGACGCAGGTCGGTGCGGCCGCGGGCGGCCTCCAGCAGCGCGGGCAGCGCCTCGGGCGGAGCGGCGGGCAGCGGCGGCCGGGGGTCCGGGGGAGCGGGGCGGGGGAGCGGGGCGGCCTGCGCGGGCCTCAGCCCGGCCCGTCGGCGCAGCGTCTGCTGCGCGGCCTCGTCGAGCACGGCCACCGGGGCGTCGCGCCCGTCGGCCGGCACGGCGGGCGGGCGCCGCTCGGTCCCCAGCAGGGCGGTGGTGACCAGGTCCTCCCAGTCGGAGGCGGTGACAGCCATCAGGAACGCGTCCCTTCGACGACGCCGGCGGTGGCATGGGTGGTGGTGCGCGATGCGGCACTGGCGGTGGCGGTGGCGGTGGCGGAGGCACGGGCCGTGGCGGTGCCCGGGGCGCCGGCGGTCCGGGGGACGACGGGTACGGGGCGGGTCATCGCACCGCCACCGCCTCTCCCGGTCCCGCGGGCCAGGCGGTGAGCGGGGTGAAACCGCGGTGGCCGTACTCGCCGAAGACGCGCAGCGGCACGCCGCCGGAGAGGGAGACCAGACGCCAGAAGCCGGGCCCGGCGCAGGCCGGTCCGGTGACGGGCAGCGCCTCGCCGGCCGCGTCCGCCAGTTGCCAGCGCCCGTCGTGCGGCACCGGGGTGACCGCCTCCAGGGTCACCGGGACGGCGTCCAGCCAGGGGTCGTCGCGCAGGGCGTCGCCGTACCGGGCGGCGGCCCCGGCCGCGGTGAGTCCCGGCGGGCGCAGCGCGCCCGGGGCCGGGGCGGCGAACTGCTTGCCGAGCGCCGCACGGAGCTGCCCGCCACCGGGGTAGGGGGAGAGCTCCGCGTCCAGGACCAGCCCCGTGGGCAGCACCAGTTCGGGTGCGCGGCCGGCAGCGCCGTAGGAGAGGAGCAGCGCCGTCCGTCCGGTCTCCTCGCCGTGCACCCATATACGGCGGGTGGTGAGCCGGGCGTCCGCGGTGTCGTACTGGGCGAGCACCAGCCACCGGTCCCGCACCGGCGGTCCGTCGGCGGAGCCGGGCAGACCGACCCGGGAGCGAACCGTGGCGGCCAGCTCCTCGGGCAGCCGGTCGCGGCGCAGCCAGCCCTGGACCAGGGTGTGGAGCAGCGCGCACTCCTCCAGCAGCCGCACCGGCCAGCCCGGGCCGGAACCGGGTATCGCCCCCAGTTCCCGTACCCGGGCCGCCAGTCCGGGCGCCTGCGCGTCGACCATGCGGGCCGCCGTCTCCTCCCAGAGGGCGTACCCGGCCTGCTCGGCACCGGCGAGGCCGGAGCGCAGCAGGTCGGTGAGCCGCCGCTCCAGTTCGCCCGCGCCCGCGTCGATCCGCTGAGCGCGGCGTTCGGCGCGCTTTTGTGCCGCCTCCGCGTCGGCCGTGCCCCCGCCCGAGGAGGCGGCCTCCTTGCGCTCCGCCCGCTGCCGCCGGCCGTCCAGCCACTGCCGCGTCCAGTCGGGCGGCTCCTGCCCGGCGGGCACGGCGGCCGGGTCGGCGGCCCACAGGAGCAGCAGCCCCAGCGCGTGCTTGCAGGGGAACTTGCGGCTCGGACAACTGCACTTGTAGGCGGGAGCCGACGGGTCCGCCATGTCCACGATCGTCTGATACGGCTTGCTGCCGCTGCCCTTGCACAGCCCCCACACCGTCCCCTCGTCACCGCAGCCCGTGCCGGACCACGGTCCGGGCGCGGCGAGTTTGCTTCCGGCTTTGCGGGACGCCGCGTCAGGCGCCAGTGCCAGCACTTGTTCCGCGCTCCAGCGCACCCCCTGCTGAGTCATGGCACCGACGGTAGGACCTGCCACTGACAACGCTGCCCCGGATGGCCCAGCGCCCCGTGTTTCCACAGGCCGTGGGGATTGTCAGTGCCGTGGTGCAAGGTGGTCAGCAGATCCGAACCGGCCGAGCTGGAGGGGGCCTCAGCCATGTCTGTGTCCATCGACCCGACGTCCGTCACCACGGTGTCCGACGACCCCGCGCCCGCGAAGGGCGCAAAGAACGAGCAGGCGCTGCGGCCGCACGCGGAGGACGCCTTCGCCCAGGAGCTCCAGGCGCTGGCGGCCGCCGACGACCGGCCCCGCCCGGCCCGCTGGAAGCTCTCCCCGTGGGCGGTCGCCACCTACCTGCTCGGCGGCACGCTCGCCGACGGCACGGTGATCTCGCCGAAGTACGTCGGTCCGCGCCGCATCGTCGAGGTGGCCGTCACCACGCTCGCCACCGACCGCGCCCTGCTGCTCCTCGGCGTGCCCGGCACGGCCAAGACCTGGGTCTCCGAGCACCTGGCGGCCGCCGTCAGCGGCGACTCCACGCTGCTGGTCCAGGGCACCGCCGGCACCCCGGAGGAGGCCATCCGCTACGGCTGGAACTACGCCCAGCTGCTGGCCCACGGCCCCAGCCGCGACGCGCTGGTCCCCAGCCCGGTGATGCGGGCCATGGGCGACGGCATGATCGCCCGCGTCGAGGAGCTCACCCGCATCCCGGCGGACGTCCAGGACACCCTGATCACCATCCTCTCCGAGAAGACGCTGCCGATACCGGAGCTCGGCGAGGAGGTGCAGGCGGTCCGCGGGTTCAACCTGATCGCCACCGCCAACGACCGCGACCGCGGCGTCAACGACCTGTCCAGCGCGCTGCGCCGCCGCTTCAACACCGTGGTGCTGCCGCTGCCGGAGAGCCCGGAGGCGGAGGTGGAGATCGTCTCCCGCCGGGTCGACCAGCTCGGCCGCTCCCTCGAACTGCCGCAGGCGCCGGACGGCATCGACGAGATCCGCCGGGTCGTCACGGTCTTCCGCGAGCTGCGCGACGGCCTCACCACCGACGGGCGCACCAAGCTGAAGACGCCCAGCGGCACGCTGTCCACCGCCGAGGCGATCTCCGTGGTCACCAACGGCCTGGCGCTGGCCGCACACTTCGGCGACGGCGTGCTGCGGCCGGCGGACGTGGCGGCGGGCATCCTCGGAGCGGTGGTCCGCGACCCGGCCGCCGACCGGGTGATCTGGCAGGAGTACCTGGAGACCGTGGTCCGCGAGCGGGACGGCTGGAAGGACTTCTACCGCGCCTGCCGGGAGGTGTCGGCGTGACCGGATCCCACGCGCTGCCGCTGCTGCTGGGGGTGCGGCACCACGGGCCCGGCTCGGCCCGCGCGGTACGGGCCGCCCTGGACGCGGTCCGTCCCCGGGCGGTGCTGATCGAAGGGCCCCCGGAGGCCGACGCGCTGGTTCCGCTGGTCGGTGACGAGGAGATGAGGCCGCCGGTCGCCCTGCTCGCCCACGCCGTGGACGAGCCCGGACGCTCCGCGTTCTGGCCGCTGGCCGAGTTCTCCCCGGAGTGGGTGGCCCTGCGGTGGGCCGTGGAGAACGGCGTCCCGGCCCGGTTCGTCGACCTGCCCGCCACCCACGTCCTCGCCCTGCGGGGCGAGGACGGACCGGAGAAGGGGGAGGCCCCGGCTCCGGTCCTGGCGAAGGACGCGGAGGAGGACGCCGCGGAGGGCGCCGCGCCCGCGCGCGGCGCCGTCGCTCCGGACGGTTCCGCCGTCGCTCCGGACGGAACCCCGGCGGCCGGCGGGGAGGCCGCGCCGCCCGGCGACGGGCCCGGCCCCGCAGGGGACGAGGGGGACACCGGGGCCCGGAACGCCGACCCGCGGGTCGATCCGCTGGCCGTGCTGGCGGAGGCCGCCGGGTACGACGACCCGGAGCGCTGGTGGGAGGACGTGGTCGAGCACCGCGGCGCGGGCGAGGACCCGCTGGCGCCGTTCGCCGCCGTGGAGGAGGCGATGGGCGCCCTCCGGGAGGCGTACGGAACCGGCGGCCACGACCACGACCCGGTCCGCGAGGCGTACATGCGGCTCCAGGTGCGCGCGGCCCGCAAGGAGTTCGGCGACGAGATCGCCGTGGTCTGCGGCGCCTGGCACGTCCCCGCCCTGCGGCGGAGGAGCACCGTCGCCGCCGACCGCGCCCTGCTCAAGGGCCTGCCCAGGATCAGGACGGAGATGACCTGGGTGCCCTGGACGCACCGCAGACTCTCCCGGTTCAGCGGCTACGGCGCCGGGATCGACTCCCCGGGCTGGTACGGGCACCTGTTCTCCGCTCCCGACCGCCCGGTGGAACGCTGGATGACCAAGATCGCCGGCCTGCTGCGCGACGAGGACCTGGGCGTCTCCTCCGCCCACGTCATCGAGGCGGTCCGGCTTGCCGAGACCCTCGCGGTGATGCGCGGACGCCCGCTGCCCGGCCTCGGCGAGACGGTCGACGCGGTCCGCGCCGTGATGTGCGAGGGCTCCGACGTGCCGCTGGAACTGGTCCGCGACCGGCTGATCGTCGGGGACGTGCTCGGTGAGGTGCCGTCCACCGCGCCCGCCGTGCCGCTGCGGCGCGACCTGGAGCGGCAGCAGCGCGCGCTGCGCCTCAAGCCGGAGGCACTGGAGCGGGAACGGGAACTGGACCTGCGGAAGGAGAACGACGCCGCCCGCAGCCGCCTGCTGCACCGGCTGCGCCTCCTGTCCGTCGGCTGGGGCGAGCCCGTCACCTCGCGCGGCGGCACCGGCACCTTCCGGGAGACCTGGCGGCTGCGCTGGGAGCCGGAGCTCGCCGTCCGGGTCGCCGAGGCCGGGGTGTGGGGCACCACCGTGCTCTCCGCCGCCACCGCCAAGGCCGAGTCCGACGCCTGCGACGCCACGGCCCTCGCGGAGGTGACGGCGCTCGCCGAACGGTGCCTGCTCGCCGACCTCCCGGACGCCCTGCCCACCGTGATGCGGGCCCTCGCCGACCGGGCCGCGCTCGACACCGACGTCGCCCACCTGGCGGCCGCCCTGCCCGCCCTGGTGCGCACCCTGCGCTACGGAGACGTGCGCGGCACCGACACCGGCGCGCTCGCGGAGGTCGCCGCCGGGCTCGCCGAGCGGATATTCGTCGGCCTCCCGCCGGCCTGCAGCGCCCTCGACACCGAGGCGGCCACCGAGATGCGCCGCCACGTCGACGCGGTGCACGCCGCGGTGGGGCTGCTCGGCGGCGTCCCCGCCGTCGACCCGGAAGGACTGCGCTCCCGCTGGCACGACGTGCTGGGCAGGCTCGCCGCACGGGACACCGCCCCCGGCGTGCTGCGCGGACGTTCGGTGCGGCTGCTGCTCGACGACGGCGCGCTCGACACCGAGGAGGCAGCCCGGCGGATGGGCCTGGTCCTGTCGCCCGGGACCGAGCCGGCCGACGCGGCGTCCTGGATCGAGGGCTTCGTGGGCGGCGGCTCCGGCGGGCTCCTGCTGGTCCACGACGAGCGGCTGCTCGGCCTGGTCGACGCCTGGCTGACCGGGGTGCCGGCGGAGTCCTTCACCGACGTGCTGCCCCTGCTGCGCCGCACCTTCTCGGCCTACGAGCCGGGAGTGCGCCGCAGCCTGGGCGAACTGGTCCGCCGGGGGCCGGCGGCCGGCGGCGGGGCGGCGGCCGCCCCCGCGCCGGGCTTCGCCGAGGACCTCGATGCGGCCCGTGCCGACGCCGTCCTGCCCGTGGTCCGGCTGCTGCTGGGCCTGGACACGGGCCCCGGCCCCGATCCCGATCACCGGTCCGACGCCACCGTGGAGGCAGCGGCATGACCACATCCCCCACCTCGCCCCTCACCGTGCCCGCCGCCGCACCGGACGCGGAGGCCGAGCGGCTGCGGCGCTGGCGGCTGGTGCTCGGCGGGGACCAGGCCGACGGGACCGGCCACGCGCTCACCGGCCGGGACGCCGCGATGGACGCCGCCCTCGCCGCGCTGTACGGCAACGGAGAGAAGGGCTCGCGGCCCTCCGGCCGCCCGCGCGGCGGTGACCGCTCGGCGGGCCTCGGCGGCTCGGCTCCGTCGGTCGCCCGGTGGCTGGGCGACATCCGCACGTACTTCCCGTCCTCCGTCGTCCAGGTGATGCAGAAGGACGCCATCGACCGGCTCGGCCTGGCCGCGCTGTTGCTGGAGCCCGAGATGCTGGAGGCGGTGCAGCCGGACGTCCACCTGGTGGGCACCCTGCTCTCGCTCAACCGGGCGATGCCGGAGACGACCAAGGAGACGGCCCGGGCGGTGGTGCGCAAGGTCGTCGAGGACCTGGAGAAGCGCCTCGCCACCCGCACTCGGGCGACCCTCACCGGCGCGCTGGACCGCAGCGCCAAGGTGAACCGGCCGCGCCACCACGACATCGACTGGAACCGCACCATCGCCGCCAACCTGAAGAACTACCTGCCCGAGTACCGCACCGTCGTGCCGGAGCGGCTGATCGGCTACGGGCGGGCCTCCCAGGCGGTGAAGAAGGAGGTCGTGCTCTGCATCGACCAGTCCGGTTCGATGGCCGCCTCGGTGGTCTACGCCTCGGTCTTCGGCGCGGTGCTGGCCTCCATGCGGTCCATCGCCACCCGGCTGGTCGTCTTCGACACCGCGGTCGTCGACCTGACCGACCAGCTCGACGACCCGGTGGACGTCCTCTTCGGCACCCAGCTGGGCGGCGGCACGGACATCAACCGCGCGCTCGCCTACTGCCAGTCGCAGATCACCCGGCCGGCCGAGACGGTGGTGGTGCTGATCAGCGACCTCTACGAGGGCGGCATACGCGACGAGATGCTCAAGAGGGTGGCCGCGATGAAGACGGCGGGCGTGCAGTTCGTGACGCTGCTGGCCCTCTCCGACGAGGGCGCCCCGGCCTACGACCGCGAGCACGCGGCGGCGCTGGCCGCGTTGGGCGCGCCGGCGTTCGCCTGTACGCCGGACCTGTTCCCCGAGGTCATGGCGGCGGCGCTGGAGAAGCGGCCGTTGCCCATACCGGACGTGACGTGAGCCAACCGGACATCACCGCCCATCCCTGACGGGGGGCTTGCGTGGCCGCGGGAGGCGCGTGCGAGGATCGGTGCGCCGTGGGCGTGCCGTGTCCTCGCCGCCCGTCCATCCGTTGCCGCACGGAAGCTCCTCGCCCTTGCACACGTCAGCGTCCCTCGCCGGGACCGTCCAGCGCCCAGTGCGTGGGGCGGCCGGGCGGCGTGCGCTGTTCCTGGCGGTGCTGGTGGCGGGCCTGTTCGGGCTCACCCTCGTCTGCGGGGAGCGGGCACAGGCGGCGGAGGCGGTCACGGTCACCGTGACGGGCGACGCCGGCCGCGCGGGCGCGGACGGGTCCCGCAGCGGTTCCGCGCCGGGACCGCTGACGGAGCGTGTGCTCGGGCCTGCGGGGGAGGCCGGGGTGCCGGCGGGAGCTGACGGTGCGTCGGCCGAGCCGGTGCGCGACCTGGTGCGGGAGCCGTCCCGGACGGTGACCGACCGCGTGGTGCGAGCGGCGGGTGCACCGGCCGGGGCCGCCGAGGAGGCCCCCTCCGGAACGCGGCCCGCGCGGCCCGCCGCTCCGGTGCCGTCCCTTCCTCCCGGACAGCAGGGCTCGCCCTCGTCCGTGACGTCTCCCGCGTTCGGCGACGTCACCGGGGCGCCGGTCACGCATGAGTCCGCCGCGCCTGCCGCGCCCGCCGCGTCGGCCGGACGGGCGGAGTCGCCCGCGACTTTGCCGCGGCCCGGGACGCCGCCGGGGCCGGAGCGGGCCGAACTGCCCGCGCCGCCGGCCGGAGACGCACTGCCGGACCTGCCCGCGCTGCCGGTGCTGCCCGCGCTGCCCGGACTCCGGGGACTGCCGGTACCGCACGAATCGTCCGAGCACGCCGCGCTGCCGGGCCTGCCCGCGCTGTCCGGGCCGCCCGTGCCGACCGCGGCGTCCGTGCTCTCCGCGCTGCCGTCCCTGCCCACGCCGGCCGCGCTGCCGGCCCTATCCGCGCTCTCCGCGCTGCCCGGACTGCCCGGACTGCCGTGTCTTCCCGCGCTTTCCGCTCCGCCCGCCCTCCCCGCCGTGCCCGGCGCCCCGGGCGGTCCGACGCCGCCCGCCGTGCCTGGTGACGCCCCGGCCGTGGGCCCCGGGACGACGGCGCGGTGCGCCGTGGACGCGGCGGAGCAGCCGCGGGACCTCCTGCCGCGGGGCAGCCAGCCGGTGCCGCAGGAGCGCGGCGACGGCCGCGCCGCCACGGGGGCCGTTCCCCTCCCCGCCGACCGCACCCCCGCGGGCGACCCGTCCGGCCTGCCCGCCGGCACGGCGTCCGCCGACAACGGCAGCCCCCGGCACGGCGACGCCCACGCCGTGACCTCCGACGCCCGGCCGCCGCTGCGGCTGCGGCCCGGCGCCGCTGCGGGCGACGACGCGGCCGGGACCCGGGACCGGCACCGGGACGTCCCCGTCTTCCCTGGCTGAGCAGGACCCTTCCCCCGCCATGACCTGCCGCGCGGGGGCGGAACAGGTCTGCCCGCCTGTCCGGACGCGCTCCGGTACGGGAACGTCCCAGTCTTCCGACCGTCCTTTGACGGCTCGGAACGCTCAAGATCTGAAGGATCTGAAGCACGTCATGAACAAGAACATCCGCCGGTCCATCGTCATAGCCGCCGGCGTCACGAGCGCCTGGGCGCTCGGCTCCACCGCCGCCTCGGCCGACGAGCTGCCCGCATCCTCCCTCTCCCTCCCGGACCTGCCCGCCCGGGACCAGGCCGCCGACGAGTTCGCCGGGGAGACGGCCGAGGACACCGTGACGGAGGCCGGGAAGGCCACCGGGAAGGCCACCGAGCAGGCATCCGAGGCCGTCACCACCGTGCGGGAGGAGGTCGCCGTGTCCCGGGAGGGCGCCGAGGGAACCGTCCGGACCACCACCCAGGAGGCCCAGGACGCCGCCCAGGACGCCCGTGACGCCGTCCGCGGTACCGCCGCGGCCGAGGTCGACTACCTCTTCGGCCCCCTGGAGGACTTCGCCCCCGAACTGACCGGGGCCCGGTCGGCGGCCGTGACCGGCGCCGGCGAGGCGGTGGACGGCGCCGCCTCCGCCGCCGTCCCGCCGGTGGCGTACTCCGCCGTGGACGGCGCGCTGCCGGTGGTGGACGGGACCGCGGGCCGCACCACGGCGGTCGCCGGGGAGGCTGTCGGTGGAGCTGTCTCCGTTGCCACCCTTCTGGGCGAGGTCGCCGTGCATGCGGTTGACGGCGTGCGGCCGGTCGCCGGTGGTGTCGTCACGGACGTGCCGCCGTACGCCGCCGGGGTGGTGGGCGAGGTCGCCGCCGACGCCGGGGAGGCCGTGCTGCCGCCCGTCGCGGGCACCGCGCTGGACGGGGCCGGCCCGGTCGCTGAGCGGGCCGTCGCCGACGCCGGTGACCTGGCGTCCGGCACGGCCGGGCTGGTCCGGCCGTTCGTGGCCCGTGTGGCCGGCCAGGTGCCTCCGCTCGCCCAGGGCGTGGCCGGCCACGCCACCCCCTTCGCCCAGGGCGTGGCCGGTCAGGTGCCGGGAGCCGTGCACGGGGTCACCGGCACCGCCGGCGCGGTCGTGGACGCCACCGCGGCCACCGCCGCGACCGCCGTGCGCGGGGTCGACGCGACCGCCGCGGGCGCGGTCGGGAACGTCCATGCGACGGCCGTCCCCCTGGTGGAGCGCGTCGACGCCACCGCCGCCGGCACGGTGGACGGCGTGCACGACGCCGCCGCCGGGGTGGTCGGGCGGGTGGCGGCCGCCGCCCACGGTGCGGTCGGCGCCGTCCGCACCACCGTCGCCCCCGCCATCCACGAGGTGCGGGACGTGGCCGGTGCCACCGCCTGGCGGGCCGACGGGACCGTCACCGCCGCCGTCCACGGCGTCGAGGGCACCGTCACCCCCGTGACCGGCGGCGCCGTGGGCGCGGTCGGCGCCACGGCGCACGGGGCGGCGGCCACCGCCGGCGGCGCGGCCCGGGCGGTGGCGTGGGAGGCCGCTCCCTTCGCCTCCGGGGTGACCGGCGAGGCCGACGCGTTCGCGTGGACCGCCGCCGCCGAGGCCGGCGGCTTCGCGGACGGCGTCGCCGCGGAGGTCGCGGGCGGCGCCGCCGGGACGGCCGGGCACGCGGTGGACGGCGTGCACGGAGTCGTCCTGGGCACGGCCGACGAGGTCGCGCCGGGCCACGCCGCGCACCCGTACTTCGGCTGATCGACCGTCGACCTCACCGGGCCGGGACCCGGCCCGGTGAGGTCGGTCGAGCACGGCCGAACCGGTGAAAACCCGTGATCACCTGGGACAACATGTGACCGTAATCACCGCTCATGTGTGATGCCCCAATTAGAGCCCTCACGGGTGGCGGGGATACCCTGCCGGACGGACATGCCGCGCGCTCGGACACCGTGTGCGCCCCCCCTGTGACACTGCGGACGTCACGTTGCCCTTCGCGGCACGCCCACGCATCCAACGAACCGCGAGATCACTGATAGGGACGGAAGCGCGTGGACCTGTTCGAGTACCAGGCGAGGGACCTCTTCGCCAAGCACGATGTACCGGTGCTTGCCGGTGAAGTCATCGACACGCCTGAGGCGGCGCGCGAGATCACCGAGCGGCTCGGCGGCAAGTCGGTCGTCAAGGCGCAGGTGAAGGTCGGTGGCCGCGGCAAGGCCGGCGGCGTGAAGCTCGCCGGCACGCCCGACGAGGCCGTCGCCCGGGCGAACGACATCCTCGGCATGGACATCAAGGGCCACACGGTCCACAAGGTCATGCTGGCGGAGATGGCGCCGGAGATCGCGGAGGAGTACTACGTCTCCTTCCTCCTCGACCGCGCCAACCGCACCTTCCTCTCCATCGCCTCCGTCGAGGGCGGCATGGACATCGAGGAGGTGGCGGCCACCCGCCCCGAGGCCGTCGCCAAGACCCCGATCGACGCGATCGACGGTGTCACCCCGGAGAAGGCCCGCGAGATCGTCGAGGCCGCCAAGTTCCCCGCCGAGGTCGCCGACAAGGTCGCCGCGGTGCTGGTGAAGCTCTGGGACGTCTTCATCAAGGAGGACGCCCTCCTGGTCGAGGTGAACCCGCTGGCCAAGGTGGCCTCCGGCGACATCATCGCCCTCGACGGCAAGGTCTCCCTGGACGACAACGCCGAGTTCCGTCACCCCGACTTCGAGGAGCTCCACGACAAGGCCGCGGCGAACCCGCTCGAGGCCGCTGCCAAGGAGAAGGGCCTCAACTACGTCAAGCTCGACGGCGAGGTCGGCATCATCGGCAACGGCGCCGGCCTGGTCATGTCGACCCTGGACGTCGTCGCGTACGCCGGTGAGGCCCACGGCGGCGTGAAGCCCGCCAACTTCCTCGACATCGGTGGCGGCGCCTCCGCCCAGGTGATGGCGAACGGCCTGGAGATCATCCTCGGCGACCCGGACGTCCGCTCCGTGTTCGTCAACGTCTTCGGTGGCATCACCGCCTGTGACGAGGTCGCCAACGGCATCGTCCAGGCGCTGAAGCTCCTCGAGGAGCGCGGCGAGAAGGTCGAGAAGCCGCTCGTCGTCCGCCTCGACGGCAACAACGCCGAGCTGGGTCGCAAGATCCTCAGCGACGCCGACCACCCGCTGGTCCAGCGCGTCGACACCATGGACGGTGCGGCTGCCAAGGCCGCCGAGCTCGCCGCCGCCAAGTAAGCACCGAGGACGAGGACATCCACACACCATGTCTATCTGGCTCAACAAGGACAGCAAGGTCATCGTCCAGGGCATGACCGGTGCCACGGGCATGAAGCACACCAAGCTCATGCTCGGCGACGGCACCAACGTCGTGGGCGGCGTCAACCCGCGCAAGGCGGGGCAGACGGTCGACTTCGACGGCACCGAGGTACCGGTCTTCGGCACCGTCAAGGAGGCCATGGAGAAGACCGGCGCCGACGTCACGGTCGTCTTCGTGCCGGAGAAGTTCACCAAGGACGCGGTCATCGAGGCGATCGACGCCGAGATCCCGCTGGCCGTGGTGATCACCGAGGGCATCGCGGTGCACGACACCGCCGCGTTCTGGGCGTACGCCGGCAAGAAGGACAACAAGACCCGGATCATCGGCCCGAACTGCCCCGGCATCATCACGCCGGGCGGCTCGAACGTCGGCATCATCCCGGGCGACATCACCAAGCCGGGCCGCATCGGCCTGGTCTCGAAGTCCGGCACGCTGACGTACCAGATGATGTACGAGCTCCGTGACATCGGCTTCTCCACCGCCGTCGGCATCGGTGGCGACCCGATCATCGGCACCACGCACATCGACGCGCTGGCCGCGTTCCAGGACGACCCCGACACCGACCTGATCGTGATGATCGGTGAGATCGGCGGCGACGCCGAGGAGCGTGCCGCGGCGTTCATCAAGGAGAACGTGACCAAGCCGGTCGTCGGCTACGTCGCGGGCTTCACCGCGCCGGAGGGCAAGACCATGGGTCACGCCGGTGCGATCGTGTCCGGTTCGTCCGGCACGGCCCAGGCGAAGAAGGAGGCCCTCGAGGCCGCCGGCGTCAAGGTCGGCAAGACGCCGACCGAGACCGCGAAGCTCGCCCGCGAGATCCTCGCCGGCTGACGCGCCTCCCCCTTCGACGGGCCCGCGCCCGGGGTACACCCCCTGGGCGCGGGCCCGTCGCCGGTCCGCCCCGGAGAAGGGCGTCCCGCCCCGGAGAAGGGCGTCCCGCCCCGGAGGAGGGCGTCCCGCCCCGGAGGAGGGCGTCCCGCCCCGGAGGAGGGCGTCCCGCCCCGGAGGAGGGCGTCTCGCCCCGCGCGGGGCCGCGCCGCCGCCTCCTCCCGCGCTTCCCCCATGGGCACGGGCCCCCGGCCGGCACGCTCACCCGCAGGCGGAACGCGCGGCCGCCCCGTTCCCGGGCGGCACGCCCGCCGGAGCGGCGCACGGCGCCCCGCGCGGCCGGCGGGGCGGGGGCGGGGGTCAGCGACGGAGCAGGTCCCAGCGGGTCAGGAGGGCCGCCGGGACGGCCGGGAGGACGGTCCACGCCGCGGTGGCCAGGCCCGTCCGCCACCAGAGGGGGCCGAAGGCGGCGAGCGCGCCCGTACCCAGCGGACCCGAGGCGAAGGCCGTGAGGGCGGCCAGGGCGGTGGCGCAGAGCAGGCACGCCAGGACGGCCAGCACCGCCGTGCGGAGCCAGGGCCACGGCACGCGGGCCGCCGCGGTCCCCCGGGCGACCCGCGCCCCGATGGCCACCCCCGCCAGCACCGGCACCGCGGCCAGCCCCCACGCCGGTGCCGCCCCCAGCCCCCCGGCCGGTACCGCCGCCAGCCAGGGGAAGACCGGCAGCGAGGGCACCACGCCCTGGACGTCCAGCGGCGTCACCACCGCCGGACCCAGCGTGAATCCCGGCCCGAGCGCGTACGCGCAGGCCCACACCGCCGCGTTCGGCAGCAGCGCCAGGCACAGCAGCAGCAGGGTCACGCCGTCCAGCCAGCCCCCGGCCAGCCGGCCGAACGCCTCCCCCGCCTCGCCCGCGCGCAGCGCCAGCGCCACCACGGCCAGCACCGTCCCGCCGGCCGTCAGCACCGCCGTGCCCTCTCCGGCCGCCCGGCACACGGTGGTCAGCCTGCGGCCCCGGTCGGCCCGGCCGAGGAGGAGGTCGGGGAGGCGTCCGCCCCGCCGGTCCACCGCCCGCCGCGGACGGTCGCACCCGGCCCACACCCCGCACGCCGCGACCACGGCGGTCAGCGCCGGCAGGCTCAGCGTGCTCCACCCCCACCCCGGCCGGTACTCCCCGCCGGAGGCGTACAGCGCCGCGAACAGCCCGGCCGCCAGGTAGCCGGCCGTCACCCCGGTCCACGCCTCCGTCGGACGCGGCGGCGGGACGTCCCCGTCGTGGCCCCCCTCCGCGGCCGACCGCCCCGCACGGTGCAGCAGCAGCGCGGGCAGCGCGGTGAGCAGCAGCGGCGTCACCCCCATGGGCGCGGGCACGCCGGACAACGTCTCGGTGCGGGTCAGTTCGACGCCGTGCGCCAGCAGCCAGAGCGCGGCCGTGGTGCGCAGCGCGCCGCCCGGGCCGCCGTCGGGATAGGGCGCGCTCATCCACAGGACCAGCACCGGCACCGCGAGCAGCACCAGCCCCGCCCCGGCCGCCGCCGCGCCCGCCACCAGCGCGGGCAGCGGCGGCAGCGCGGCGGCCGGGG
>NZ_LWCC02000005.1:1755158-1766594 GCF_001642695.1 Streptomyces chilikensis | reverse complement strand
GGGCCGTCGCCCGGGGCGGGGCGCACGCGCGGCGCGGAGCCGGAGGGGGCCCCGGACGCGGAACGCGCCCGCGTCCCTCCGCGGGCCGGCTGAGCGGCACGGCGACCGGCCGGACCCGGACCGGGCCCCCGCCCCGGACTCCCGCGGAGCCGGAGCTGCGGCCGGAGCCGGAGCCGGGGTCGGACCGGAAGCCGGAACGGTGCCGGGCCTCGGCCGGCGTCCGCCCGGAGGCAGGCCGGCGTCCGCCCGGAGGCAGGGATCAGACGGGCGCGGTGAGGCTGTCCCGCAGGCTGTCCGGGACGCCCTCCGGCAGGTGCTCGACACAGGCCTGGCGGGCGTCACGGGTGAGGGCCTCGTCCGTGCAGACGAAGAAGTCCCGCAGGAGGACCTGCTGGGCCAGGACGAGCAGGGCCACCATGAGCAGCGCGATGGAGCCCGAGACGATCCCGATGACCGCCGCCCGCCGCTGCGGGTGGCGTCCCGGGGCGCCGGCGGGCGCCGGGGGCGCCGCGGCCACCGGACTGTCCGGGTTCTGGGGGCGGGCGGGCGTGCGCAGGGCGCTGATGCCCCAGTGCAGGGCGAGCGCGCCGAGCAGCAGGGCGAGCCAGGGCAGCCCGAAGAGCGTGAAGATCAGTCCCCAGGTGCCGCTGAGCAGGGCGTACCGGGCGCGCCGCTGGGCGGGGTCGGTGGGGTCCCAGCGCATGCCGGGGCCACCGGGACCCTCCCCGGGGCCGCCCTGCCCCGGGCCGTGGCCCTGGCCGGAACCCTGGCCCGGTCCGCCGGGCCGCTGGCCCCAGCCGGCCCAGCCGCCGCCGGTGCCGCTCTCGGGCTGCCGGTCGCTCCAGCGCCCCTCCTGCGAGGGCTGGTCCTCCGGCGGCGGGGCGAACGGGTTGTCCTCGCCGTCGCCGGCCGTGCTCCGGCGGCCGCCGTCGTCCCGCCGGTCGTCACGGGCCGCGGGGCCGGGCTCGGAGGGCTTCCGCAGCAGCATGCCGCCACGCTTCCCTCCCGGCGAGGAATGTCCCTGCGTACCGGGCGCGAGGCGCATGGGGAGGGTGAGGAGTCGCGGACTGCTGCGGTCGGGCATCGGGTGAGCGTCTTCCCCTTGGCTGGAACGGCTGGTGACTGATGACTGACGGCTGACGGGTGTACGGCTGGAAACGCTGGATCGGCCGAAGCGGCCGTCCGTCACGGCGGCGCCGCCCGAAGAGCGCGGGAGGAGCGTCGCGGGTGTGCCGTACGGCACATCCTGCGCCCGGGGGAACCCCGGACACCGGCCCCTTCCCCCTTCGGAACGTGTGGCGCACCTGGGACGTTCCCGCCCGGCGCCGCGTCGCACACGGCAGACGGTACCGCCCGGCCCCGCCCCCGTCCCGTGGGGGCGTCCGAACTGCCGGGTATCGTTGCTGCCGGTCGACCGCTTCGTAGACTTCCCCGTATCGCGGGGCGTGAAGCATTCGTATGTCCGTACAAAGTCGCGCGTACGACGGCCGGAAACGCCGCTCTCCCGAGAAAGGGCCCCGCCGTGGCCGCCGCCAAGCCGCCCGCGTCCGTGGTCAAGCGCCTCGTCGTCCTGGTCTCCGGATCCGGTACGAACCTCCAGGCTCTCCTCGACGCCATCGAGACGACCGGCACCGAGGAGTACGGGGCCGAGGTCGTCGCCGTCGGCGCCGACCGGGAGGGCGTCGAGGGGCTGGCCCGCGCCGAGCGCGCCGGGCTGCCGACCTTCGTCGTCCGGGTGAAGGACCACGCCACCCGTGAGGAGTGGGATGCCGCGCTCGCCGAGGCGGTCGCCGCCCACCGGCCGGACCTGGTGGTCTCCGCCGGGTTCATGAAGATCGTGGGCAAGGAGTTCCTGGCCCGTTTCGGCGGGCGGTTCGTCAACACGCACCCCGCCCTCCTGCCCAGCTTTCCCGGGGCCCACGGCGTGCGGGACGCGCTCGCGTACGGCGCCAGGGTCACCGGGTGCACCGTCCACTTCGTCGACGACGGCGTCGACACCGGCCCGATCATCGCCCAGGGCGTGGTCGAGATCCGGGACGAGGACGACGAGAGCGCTCTGCACGAGCGCATCAAGGAAGTCGAGCGAAGGCTGCTCGTCGATGTCGTGGGGCGTCTCGCCCGCAACGGCTACCGCATTGAGGGACGAAAGGTAGTTATCCCGTGACCGCCGACAGCACTGTCACGACCCAGCGGCCCATCCGTCGCGCGCTGGTCAGCGTCTACGACAAGACCGGCCTCGAGGAGCTCGCGAAGGGCCTTCACGAGGCGGGTGTCGAGCTGGTCTCCACCGGCTCCACCGCCGGCCGGATCGCCGCCGCGGGCGTCCCCGTCACCAAGGTCGAGGAGCTCACCGGCTTCCCCGAGTGCCTCGACGGCCGCGTCAAGACGCTGCACCCGAAGGTCCACGCCGGCATCCTGGCCGACCTGCGCCTGGACGGTCACCGGCAGCAGCTCGACGAGCTGGGCGTCGCCCCCTTCGACCTGGTGGTCGTCAACCTCTACCCGTTCCGGGAGACGGTGGCCTCCGGCGCCACGGCGGACGAGTGCGTCGAGCAGATCGACATCGGCGGCCCCTCCATGGTCCGCGCCGCCGCCAAGAACCACCCGTCGGTCGCCGTGGTCACCAGCCCGGCCCGCTACGCCGACGTGCTGGCCGCGGTGAAGGACGGCGGGTTCGACCTGGCCGCCCGCAAGCGGCTGGCCGCCGAGGCCTTCCAGCACACCGCCTCCTACGACGTGGCCGTCGCCTCCTGGTTCGCCTCCGACTACGCCCCGGCGGACGAGGCGGACGAGGCGGCCGGCGGGGCGGCGCGGTTCCCCGACTTCCTCGGCGCCACCTGGCGGCGCTCGCACACCCTGCGCTACGGCGAGAACCCGCACCAGCCCGCCGCGCTGTACCTCTCGGACGGTGACATCAGCGGCTCCGCCGCGGGGGCCACGGGAGGCCTGGCCCGCGCCGAGCAGCTGCACGGCAAGGAGATGTCGTACAACAACTACACGGACACGGACGCCGCGCGCCGTGCCGCGTACGACCACGCCGAGCCCTGCGTCGCGATCATCAAGCACGCCAACCCGTGCGGCATCGCGGTCGGCGCCGACGTCGCCGAGGCGCACCGCAAGGCCCACGCCTGCGACCCGCTCTCCGCGTTCGGCGGCGTGATCGCGGTCAACCGGCCGGTCTCCAAGGAGATGGCCGAGCAGGTCACCGAGATCTTCACCGAGGTCATCGTCGCGCCCGGTTACGAGGACGGCGCCGTCGAGATCCTCGCCCGGAAGAAGAACATCCGCGTCCTGCGGGCCCCCGAGGCCCCGTCGGCGCCCGTCGAGGTCAAGCCGATCGACGGCGGTGCGCTGCTCCAGGTCGCCGACCGGCTCCAGGCCGAGGGCGACGACCCGGCCAACTGGACGCTGGCCACCGGCGAGGCGCTCTCCGAGGCCGAGCTGGCCGAGCTGGCGTTCGCCTGGAAGGCGTGCCGCGCGGTGAAGTCCAACGCGATCCTGCTCGCCAAGGACGGCGCCTCGGTCGGCGTCGGCATGGGCCAGGTCAACCGCGTCGACTCGGCCAGGCTGGCCGTCGAGCGGGCCGGCGAGGAGCGGGCGCGCGGCTCCTACGCCGCCTCCGACGCCTTCTTCCCGTTCCCGGACGGGCTGGAGATCCTCACCGCGGCGGGCGTCAGGGCCGTGGTCCAGCCGGGCGGTTCGGTCCGCGACGAGCTGGTGGTCGAGGCCGCGGAGAAGGCCGGCGTCACCATGTACCTCACCGGCACGCGGCACTTCTTCCACTGACGTGGTGGAGTGCGTCCGCCGCCGTTCGCTTCGCTCCGCGGGCGGCCGCCCGGGGGGCGGTACTCCGTGGCCGGCGCTCCGGGTGCGTCAGTACCGCGGGCGGTTGAACCAGGCCTTGCCGGACGGCTGGGCGCAGGCGGCGATCATGATGCCGCTGAAGACCAGCCACAGCACGCCCGCGAACCCGCCGCCGACCAGTGCCAGCAGACCCATTGCGGCGCCGACGGCGCCGTAGACGATGGTGGTGATCCGCACGCCGTTGCCGCCCTTGGCGAACTTCACGCCCAGCGTGATGGACAGCGGCGACAGCGCCAGGAACAGCAGGCCCAGCGCGGCGAATATGCCGGTGACCGCGTCCGGGCTGATGCCGCTGAGGCCGGCGCTCTCCAGCTGGCTGGAGGTCAGCGCGCCGCTGCCCACGGCGGCCAGCAGCATGATGCCGCCGACGATGATCTGGAAGCCGCCGATGATGAACAGGAACACCCGCGCCGTGACGAGGAGACCGGGCATCGACTGCGGGACCTGCGCACCGCCCGGGTAGCCGGGGTAGCCCTGCTGCTGGGGGTGCTGCGGGTAGCCCTGCTGCGGGTAGCCGTAGCCCTGCTGCTGGGCGGGGGGCTGCTGCTGCGGGTAGCCGTAACCGGGGCCCGACGGCTGCTGCTGCGGCGCTCCGTAGGGGTTGTTGGGTTCCCCATAGCTCATGTTGTTCTGCCTTTCTCCGAAACCTCGACGCTCGACAGGGCCACGACGGGCGAGGGTTTGCGGGGAAGGTGCACGTGTGCGGTCCGGCCCCCCGGTACTGCCCGCTGCACTGCCGTTTCATCGTTCTGCACCGGTCCTGCCGTGTCCACCCGTGGGGACCACCTGTTGCGGAAGCGCAACGTGGGGCGCACAGACCGAAGACGCGGACCGGAGCGGCTCCGGGCCCGGCGCGGACCAGGGTGCGGGCGCGTTTTGAACATGGCCAGGGTCATCCGGGAGGATGGGGGCATGAGCGCCCAGATTCTCGATGGCAAGGCCACCGCGGCCGAGATCAAGTCCGAGCTTGCCGCCCGCGTGGCGAAGCTGAAGGAGAAGGGCGTCACGCCCGGTCTCGGCACCCTGCTGGTGGGGGACGACCCCGGCAGCCGCAAGTACGTCGCCGGCAAGCACCGCGACTGCGCCCAGGTCGGCATCGCCTCCATCCAGCGCGAGCTGCCCGCCACGGCCACCCAGGAGGAGATCGAGGCGGTCGTCCGCGAGCTCAACGAGGACCCCGCCTGCACCGGCTACATCGTCCAGCTGCCGCTGCCCAAGGGCATCGACGAGAACCGCATCCTCGAGCTGATGGACCCGGACAAGGACGCCGACGGCCTCCACCCGATGAACCTGGGCCGCCTGGTGCTCAACGAGCCCGCCCCGCTGCCCTGCACCCCCAACGGCATCCTCACCCTGCTGCGCCGCTACGGCGTGGAGACCAAGGGCGCCGAGGTCGTCGTGGTCGGACGCGGCGTCACCATCGGCCGCCCGATGCCGCTGCTGATGACCCGCCGCTCCGAGAACGCCACGGTCACCCAGTGCCACACCGGCACCCGCGACCTGGCCGCACACCTCAAGCGCGCCGACATCGTGGTCGCGGCGGCCGGCTCGCCGCACCTGATCCGCGCCGAGGACATCAAGCCGGGCGCGGCCGTGCTCGACGTCGGCGTCTCGCGCAACGACGAGGGCAGGATCGTCGGCGACGTCCACCCGGACGTGGCCGAGGTCGCCGGCTTCCTGTCGCCCAACCCGGGCGGCGTGGGCCCGATGACGCGGGCGCTGCTGCTGGTCAACGTGGTCGAGGCGGCGGAGCGTCGTGCCGGCTGAGACGCGGGGCGGGACCGGCTCCACGGACGCGGCGCACGTGCCGGACGCCCCGGAGGCCGCCGGCACGCCGCGGGAGCCCGAGGCGTCCGGGACGCCCGAGGCGTCCGGGACGCCCGAGGAGCCGCGGGAGCCCGTGGTGCGGGACGCGGTGAGCGCCCCGGACGCGCAGGGGCGGCCCAGGCGGGTCACCCGCCGGTTCCCGCTGTTCACCCGGGACACCGCGCGGCCCGAGGGCGGCGGCCGCGCCGCCCCGGGGGACGCGCCCGCGCCGGCCCGCCAGTGGCCGATCCTGCTGGTCAGCACGGTGGCCGCGATCGGACTGCTGGTCACGGCGCTCGGCCTGTTCCGGCTGGGGACCGTGCTGGTGGGCGTCGGGCTGCTGCTCGGCGCGGCCCTGCGGTGGGCGGTGCCCCACGTCGGCATCCTGGCGGTGCGGTCGCGGTTCACCGACGTCGTGACGTACGGGCTGCTGGGGACGGTGATCGTGCTGCTGGCGCTGATGGTGCAGCCGGAACCCAAGCTGGAGCTGCCGTTCCTCAAGGACCTCCTGCACTTCACCGTCGACGACGCCTGACGGCCTGACGGCCTGACGGCCTGACGGCCTGACGGCCTGACCGCCTGACGGCCCGGCCGCCGGGTCCGCGCGCCTTCGCGCCGGTGCCGGGAACGGGAGGTCTCCTCCCGCAACGGCGTGAATCGGGCTAACGTGGTCGGGACGTCCGGAATGCCGTGCGCGGGGGAGGCGCGCGGCAGGGGGCCGGACGCCCGGGCGGAGGGGGGACCATGCCTCGGTGGAAGGCGTTGCCGGAGGAACTCGACCCGGAGGTCGAGGAGTTCACGGACGCCCTGCGGATGCTGGTGGACCGCGGCGGCCTCGGCATCGCCGCCGTCGCCGACCGCACGGGGTACAGCAGGACCTCCTGGGAGCGCTACCTCAACGGCCGGCTGCTCCCGCCGAAGGGCGCGGTGATCGCCCTCGCCGAGGTGACCGGCGCCGACCCGTTGCACCTCACCACCCTGTGGGAGCTGGCGGAACGGGCCTGGAGCCGCTCGGAGATGCGGCACGACCTGACCATCGAGGCGATGCGCGTCGCCCAGGCCCGCCAGGAGCTGGGGGAGTTCACGGCCCCGCCCGCCGCCCCGCCCGCTCCGCCCGCCCTGCCCGGGCCGTACGCGGCGGCCGCCGGTATCGCCGCCGCGCCCCCGGCCGCCTCCGCGGGGACCCCCGGGCTCCCGCCCGCCGCCCCGCCCGGCGGCGCCGCGTCGACGGCGGCGGCGCCCGGCCCCGACGGGGACGCCCCCGCTCTGCGCGGTGGGCCGGCCTCCCCGGGGCGGGCCCACCGCGCGGTGACCTTCCTGGCCGGGGCGGTGGGCGCCCTGCTGGTCGCGGGAGCCGCCGTCCTCCTCGCCCAGGCCGACCCCGAGGACGAGGCGCGGGCCCCGGACCGCGGGCCCTCCTCCCCGGCCGTGGGCGCGCCCCCGCTGCCGGACGGGGTGGGGTGCCACGGGCCGGACTGCGCGGGCGAGGACCCGGAGACGATGGGCTGCGGCGGGCGGCGCGCCGTCACCGGCCGCAGCGTCACCGTGGGCGAGGCCCTCCTCGAGGTGCGGTTCAGCGAGGTGTGCGGCGCCGCCTGGGCGCGGGTCACCGGCGCGGCGGCGGGGGACCGGGTGACGGTGAGCGCCGGGGGCGGTCCGGCGCGCGGGGCGGAGGTCGGGCGGGATCCCGACGCCTACACCCCCATGGTCGCCGGACGGAGCGCGGAGGACGTCAAGGCCTGCGTGACGCCCGTCAAGAGCCGTCCCGTCTGCACCCGTTGACTCTTTCGGGTCATACCGTCGAGACGCGCGCATGAGCCCGCGCGGACCGGGCAGGCGAGCCGGATCCCCCCACGGGAGGCGTGCCCGGCGGGGCGGCGGAGACCGGATCGCCTCCGCGCCGGGCACGTACGGCCTGCGGCGCGGTCCGCGGTACGGCCGGCCGCGCGACCTGTCGTGCGGCCGCTCGGGGCCGCGCGGCGGCAGCGTCCTGTGGGCCGGGCCACACGTACCCGTCCCCGACGGGGCGGCGGAGGCGCGATAGCCTGACGCCCGGATCTCTTGACGCCAAGAGATCGATCATCCGTCTCGTTGATCGATCACCATGGCGGGCAGCCGGACCGACCGTCCGGGAGCCGCCGCACAACAGGCGCCGGGGATCCCGCACCCCGGGGCGGACCGCCCCACCGCCTGCTGTCCTACGGAGAACGCCATGACCCGCACTCCCGTGAACGTCACCGTCACCGGCGCGGCCGGCCAGATCGGTTACGCCCTGCTCTTCCGCATCGCCTCCGGTCAGCTGCTCGGCGCGGACGTGCCGGTCAAGCTGCGCCTGCTGGAGATCACCCCCGCGCTCAAGGCCGCCGAGGGCACCGCCATGGAGCTCGACGACTGCGCCTTCCCGCTCCTCCAGGGCATCGAGATCACCGACGACCCGAACGTCGCCTTCGACGGTTCCAACGTCGCCCTCCTGGTCGGCGCCCGCCCGCGCACCAAGGGCATGGAGCGCGGTGACCTCCTCGAGGCCAACGGCGGCATCTTCAAGCCGCAGGGCAAGGCCATCAACGACAACGCCGCCGACGACATCCGCGTCCTGGTGGTCGGCAACCCGGCCAACACCAACGCCCTGATCGCCCAGGCCGCCGCCCCGGACGTCCCGGCCGAGCGCTTCACCGCGATGACCCGCCTGGACCACAACCGCGCGCTGACCCAGCTCGCGAAGAAGACGGGCGCCTCGGTCTCCGACATCAAGCGCCTGACCATCTGGGGCAACCACTCCGCCACCCAGTACTCGGACATCCACCACGCCACCATCGGCGGCAAGAGCGCCGTCGAGGTCGTCGACGACGAGAAGTGGCTGACCGAGGAGTTCATCCCGACCGTCGCCAAGCGCGGCGCCGCGATCATCGAGGCCCGTGGCGCGTCCTCCGCCGCGTCCGCCGCCAACGCCGCCGTCGACCACATCCACACCTGGGTCAACGGCACCGAGGAGGGCAACTGGACCTCCATGGCGATCCCGTCGGACGGCTCCTACGGCGTGCCGGAGGGCCTCATCTCCTCCTTCCCGGTCACCTGCAAGGACGGCAAGTACGAGATCGTCCAGGGCCTGGACATCAACGAGTTCTCCCGCGCCAGGATCGACGCCTCGGTGGCCGAGCTGGCCGAGGAGCGCGACGCCGTGCGTTCGCTGGGCCTCATCTGAGCCTGACGGCACCGCTCGTCCCCGACCGCCCCGGCGGCCCCTCATCGGGCCTCCGGGGCGGTCGTGCGTCCGGTGACCGGTCCCGCCCGCTCCCCCACCTTTCCGGTTGCACCGGCCCCTCCTGTCGCCTAGATTTCACGCCTCAACTCACGTACGCCAACTACCGTGCGTGGCAGGGGTGTTCGCACATCGGGGGATTCGCTTGGCCGTCCCGTCAGTCCCGCAGCGGCCCGCCGGGCCCGACCTTCCGCAGCCGCCGCCCGCACCGGCGGCGGGGACCGCGCCGGTGACCCCGGCCGCCGTGCCGCCCCACGCCAGCGAGGCCGGGCGGCTGCTGTGCGCGGGCGTCTACCTGGACTCCCGGTACCGCGACCGGGTGATCGAGGAGCTGTGGCTCAACGAGCAGCGGGTGGTCGCGCCCTCGCTCGGGTTCGACGCCGCCCGGGTGCTGGCGCACGCCCTGCGGGCCCGGCGCGTCGAGCTGGCCTGGGCGCTGGGCGTCACCGCCCTGTGGGCCGTGGGCGTGCTCGTCACCCAGGGACTGCTGATCGCCTTCCTGTTCCCCGGCCTGCTGCTGGCGCTGGCCGCCCGGACGCGGGGCGGGGACCGGATCGCGCCGCTGTACCGGCGGGTCCCGGCGTTCCTGATGCGCTGGGCGGGCCGGCTGATCCTGGCCGTGCTCGGCCTCGCCACCCTCAAGGCGGCCTTCGGCGTCCAGGACGAGGAGGACGGGCCGGACCACGACGGCCCGGGCTACGGGGAGTTCGGCTACGGCGACCCCGGCTACGGCTACCCGGACTCCTCGTCCGCGTTCGACGACGTCGCCGATTTCCTGGGCGGCGCTGGCCAGGTGTCCGGCACCTCGGCGCAGGCCTGGCTGCTGATCGTCGTCCTCGCCGCCCTCGCGCTGTGCGCGGCGGCCCAGCGCATCCAGTTCGCGCGGGTGGTGACCAACGAGCTCTCGCCCGGCCGGTTCCCCGACGCGGCCGCCGATCCCGCCGAACTCCAGCAGGGCCCGCGCTTCCAGCGGCTGATGGGGCGCATCCGGCGCGAACAGCACCAGAACCTGGTCCTGTACAACGTGGCCCGGCCGTTCTGCGGCGCGGGCACGCCGGTCGACACCTGGATCCTCGCCGTCGAACTGCGGCCGGCCGGGCGGACGGGGAAGCCCGCGCCGATCAGCAACCGGGTGGTGCTGGACCGGGTGCGGCCGCTGCTGGAGGAACTGCGCACGCCGCCGCAGGGCGGGCGCCCCGGCCGGGACCGGCTGCGCGGCCTGGAGGTCGACGAGTGCGTCTTCCTCCCGGCCGAGGGGCTGCGCCACCGGGACGACGCGCCCTACGGCGACGCCCCGCTGGCCGAGCACATCGACGGGTCGGTGGAGGAGGGCGCCGAACGGCGGCGCCACTTCCTGCGGATCCGGGTCGGCGGCTGGGAGGAGGAGCTCGTCGTCACGGTCTTCGTGCGGGTGCACACCCAGGGCAAGGTCCTGATGCTCGAGGTCGCCCCGCACGTCCTCGCGCCGGTGCGCGAGGACTTCCAGGGCGTCGACCGCGCCGCGCACCGCCTGCTGTCCGGCAGCCTGCCGGCGAAGGCCGCCTGGGCCGTGGCGCGGGTGCCGGGCTCCCTGGTGCGCTCCCTGATCGTCATCGGCACGTACCTCGCCGACAGCTGGTCACTGGCGACCGGGGGCAACGCGGCGGCCCTCGCCGAGGGTCCCTCCCGGTCGGTGCGCGAGCTGGGCGCCGCCGACGACGGTTCGCTGTTCCAGCGGATGGACGCCGCCCGGTACCTGAAGGCCGTGCAGGACCGCGTCGCCCACGGCGTGCGGCAGGCCCTGGCGGACGGCGGCTACCAGACCGACGAGTTCGTCCAGCAGATCGTCAACGTCAGCAACGGCGGCGTGCACATCGACAGCGTCGAGGGCAGCACCTTCGCCGTCGGCGAGCACGCGCGCGCCTCCTCCACCTCCACCGGCGCCCCCGCCGCCCCCGGCGGGAAGGCCGCGCAGAAGGGATCCAAGGGTCATGAGCAGTGACGAACCCACCGTGCGCTTCGGCGACGTCACCGGGAGCACCTTCGCCGTGGGCAGCCACGCCCGCGCCGAGTCCCACCACCACGCGGCGGGCCGCGAGCGGGTCGAGGACCAGGAGCTGCTGGAGGCGCTCCGGGAGCTGAGGTCCGAGCTGGCCGGCCGTCCGGAGTCGCCCGCGGTCACCGGGATCAACGAGGCCATCGACGAGGCCGAGGAGGAGATCACCCGCACCGGCCGGGCGGGGGAGGGCCGCCGGGCCCGGCTGCGGGAGCGCCTGGAGTCGGCCGAGGGCATCACCAGCTGGATCACGGCCGCCGCCGCGGTGGCCGCGATGCTGGGGGTCGGCGGGGCGTCATGAGACCTGGAGGAGCGGGCGCCGCGCGGCGCTGGAACGAGGACGCGCAGCGGTGGGAGTACCCCGCCGGGAGCGCCGGGCCGTCCGTGGCGCCGTCCGCGCCGCCGGTGCCGCCCGCACCGCTCCCGCCGCCCGGGCCGGCCGGCGGGAGCGGTCCAGCCCGTCCCGCGGCCC
>NZ_LWCC02000005.1:1744436-1755058 GCF_001642695.1 Streptomyces chilikensis | reverse complement strand
GGGCCGCGCGCCCGCCCCGGCGGCGCTCCGCGCCCGGCGCCGCCCCGCCGCCCCGGACCGGGCGCGCTGCTCGCCGGGCTGGTCCGCACCGCCCGCCCCCGGCAGTGGGTCAAGAACGTCCTGGTGGTGGCCGCCCCGGCCGCCGCGGGCCAGCTCTTCACCACGGCCGCGTTGACCCGGCTGCCGCTGGTCCTGCTCCTCTTCACGGCCTGCTCCGCCGCCGTCTACCTGGTCAACGACGCCCGCGACGCCGAGTCCGACCGGGCCCACCCGGTCAAGCGCCACCGCCCGGTCGCCGCCGGACAGGTGCCGGTGCCGGTCGCCTACGCGGCCGGCTGCGCCCTCGCCGTGCTGGCCCCGCTCGCCGCCGTGCTGCTCTGCCCGCCGCTGACCGCGGCGGTGCTGGCGGCCTACGTGGCGATGCAGCTCGCGTACTGCCTGCGCCTCAAGCGGGTGCTGGTGGTCGACCTGGCGGTGGTGGCCGCCGGCTTCCTGATGCGCGCCATGACCGGCGGCATCGCCATGGACATCCCGCTCTCCCGCTGGTTCCTGATCACCACCGGGTTCGGCGCGCTCTTCATGGTCGCCGCCAAGCGCTACTCGGAGGCCGTCGAGATGGCCGGCCGGGGCGGGGCCACCCGGGCGCTGCTCACCGAGTACACGGCCGGCTACCTGCGCTTCGTCTGGCAGCTGGCGGCGGGCGGCGCGGTCCTCGGGTACTGCCTGTGGGCCCTGGAGACCGGCGGCGTCCCGCAGACCGGGCTGCTGCCCTGGCGGCAGCTGTCCATGATCGCCTTCATCCTGGGGGTTCTACGCTACGCCGTGTTCGCCGACCGCGGCACGGCGGGGGAACCGGAGGACGTCGTGTTGCGGGACCGCCCGCTGGCCGTCGTCGCCCTGGTGTGGGCGGTGCTCTACGGGCTGGCGGTGACCGGCTGGTGAAGGCGGCCCCGGCGGCCGGCCGCGCCGCGGCCCCGGCCGCCCGCCGGGGCCCCGGCTCCGCCTCACGTCGCGCGGGATCCGGTCGCCGGCGCGGGAGCCGGCACGACACCGGGCACGACGGCCCGGTTCCGGGGTATCAGAACCCTTGTCCTCCGCACAGAGACGGAAACGGGGTCGTGGGATGGACTGGCTGAAGAACCTTCCCGTCGTCGGCCCCTGGATGGCCCGGCTGATGGAGACCCACGCCGGGCGCGCCTTCGAGCGGCTGGACCAGGTGAAGTGGACCCGGCTGGCCGCCGCGATGACCTTCACCAGCTTCCTCGCGCTCTTCCCGCTGCTCACGCTCACGGCCGCCGCCGCCGCGGGAACCCTCTCCACCGCCCAGCAGCGGACGCTGCAGGACAAGACGGCCGAGCAGGTGCCGGGGATCTCCGACCAGCTGAACATCGAGGAGCTGGTCGCCAACGCGGGGACGGTCGGACTGATCGCCGGCGCGTTGCTGCTCTTCACCGGGCTGAGCTGGGTCGACTCCATGCGGGGCTGCCTGCGCGCCGTCTGGGAGATGCCGGACCCGGACGAGAACATCCTCCTCACCAAGGCCAAGGACCTGGGGGTGCTGTTCGGGCTGGGCGGCGCGGTGCTGACCACGCTGGTGATCTCCACGGTCGCCAGCGGCATGGTGGGGCGGCTGGCGCGGGCGATGGGGCTGGACGAGGGCGGGGTCGGTGGCGTCCTCCTCGGGATCGCCGCGTTCGCCGTCGCCGTCCTCGCGGACTTCCTGCTGCTGCTGTACGTGCTGCGGATGGTTCCCGGGGCCCACCCCTCCAAGCGCCGCCTGGTCGAGGCGGCGCTGATCGGCGCGGTCGGCTTCGAGCTGCTGAAGCTGCTGCTCAGCGGCTACATCCAGGGGGTCGCCGCGAAGAGCATGTACGGAGCGTTCGGTGTGCCGATCGCCCTGCTGCTGTGGATCAACTTCACGTGCAAGCTGCTGCTCTACAGCGCGGCCTGGACGGCCACCGCCAAGTCCTCCTCCCCCTCCACCGCCGCCGCCGCCGTCGCGCCTTCCGCCACCGCCACGGTGTGACGTCCCCGGCCGCCCGCGGGAGGCCGGGGACGCCGTCTCAGGCCGGCTGGCCCTCGCCCTTCTCCGCGGCACGGGGACCGGACGCCTGCTGGGGCATCGTGGCCTCGGCGGTTCCGGCCGGCTCGGCCCCCGCCGCGTCCTCGGCGGCGTCCTTGTCCTCGGCGCTCCCGTCCGCGTCGTCCGCGTCGGCGGCTGCGCCGGAACGCCCGGCCTTCGTGCCCGTCGCGCCGGAGCCCCCGGCCTTCGCCTCCGCGTCGGCGTCGGCACTCCCGGGCTTCGCGTCGGAGGCGCCGGCGTCGCCGTCCGCGGCGTCGGAGCCCCCGGCCGCGCCCTGCGCACCGGCGTCCGCGCCGCGCCCCGCCGGCCCGCCGTCGGAGCCCCCGGCCGCGCCCTGCGCACCGGCGTCCGCGCCGCGCCCCGCCGGCCCGCCGCGCGGGCCCGTGCCCGGGAGGGGCCAGCGGCGGTGGATCAGGAAGCCGCCGCCCGCGAGGAGCACCAGCACGCCCCCGACGATGGCGAGCGGGATCCACACCGGTCCCGTCTCCTCCGCCTCCACGGACGCCGTCACGGTCTTCGCCTCGTCACCCGCCGGTGCCATCGCCGCCGGGGACGCCGACGGCGAGGCGGACGCCTGGGACGCGGGCGGCACCAGCTCACCCACCGGGGTCACCTTCCCCGCCGCCGCGAACCCCCAGTCCAGCAGCAGCGCCGTCTCCTCGTAGACCCGGTTGAGCTCCTTCTTCCGCGGGTTCATGACGGTGACCAGCAGCACCCTGCCGTCCCGCTCCGCCACGCCCGTGAACGTCGCCCCGGCCTCGGTGGTGTTGCCGTTCTTCACGCCCGCGATGCCGCGGTACTGGTCCACCCCGCTGCCGGTGAGCAGCCGGTTGGTGTTCTGGATCTCGAAGTTGCCGCGGGTCGTCCTGCCGTTCTTCCCCTTCTTCGTCTCGCCAGGGAACTGCGCCCGGACCGTCGACGCGTACGCGCGGAAGTCCTTCTTCTGCAGCCCCGAGCGCGCTATCAGGGTGAGGTCGTAGGCGGAGGAGACCTGGCCCTCGGCGTCGTAGCCGTCCGGGCTCACCACGTGCGTGTCCCGTGCCTGGAGCTCCGCGGCGTGCGCGTTCATGTCGGCGACCGTCTTGTCGAGACCGCCGTTCATCGCGGACAGCACGTGGACCGCGTCGTTGCCCGACCGCAGGAAGACGCCGAGCCACAGGTCGCGGACCGTGTAGGTCTCGTTCGCCTTGATGCCGACCAGGCTGGAGCCGGAGCCGACCTTGGAGAGCTCCTCGTCCGTCACCCTGTGCGTCTCGGTGGCGGGCCAGTGCCCCAGCAGGGTGTCGGCGAAGAGCATCTTCAGCGTGCTCGCCGGAGCCAGCTTCCGGTGCGCGTCGTGCGCGGCGAGCACCTCGCCGCTCTCGGCGTCGGCGACGATCCACGACGTGGCCGAGAGGCCCTCCGGAAGCTCCGGCGCGCCCGCGTTCGGCGCGACCTGGGTACCGGGAACACCGAGCCGGGCGCCGCCCACCGTCGACATGGAGCCCGCGGCCGGAGCGTCCTTCGCCGCCCCCGGGGAGGTCGGGCCCGAAGCGCCGGAGGACGAGCCGCCCGCGGCCTTCGACGGGGAGGACGTGACCTTGGAGGTGGGGGCCGGCCCGGCCGTGGACGCGGAGCCCGGGAAGCGGCTGCCGGGCGACTTCGGGCCCGGCCGGGCCGGCTGTGCCTGGGCGTCGCCCGCGGTCAGCGGTACGGCCGCCAGGCCGAGGACCAACGAGAGCAGCGCGGCGGAAGCGGTCAGGGCGGGTCGCTTGGCGGTCTTCTTCGGTGCGGGCACGGACGAGAACGTACATGCCAAGGACGGCACGGGCGTACCCCCTCGGTGCCCCCGCCCTCCGCAGTGATTCCCGTCGCACTCCGCCGCCCGATCACCGCTCCGGTCCCCGGCCCCGCCGCCCGGCGGCGATACTGGCCGCATGAAGCTCAGCCGACCCGTCTCCTGGTTCCTTCTCGCCTTCGGGGTGTGGAGCTGGGTCATCTGGATCACTTTCGTCAACAACCTCTACAAGGACGGCAGCGGTCTCGCGTTCGACGACGCGGGGAATCCGACCGGGTACTTCTGGGTCCACCTGCTGCTCGCGGTGGTCTCCTTCGTACTGGGGACGGTCGTAGGGGTCATCGGGTTGCGCGGAATCCGCGCATTGCGGCGCAACTCATAGTCGTCGGCGCCGCCGTCGGCGCCCAACCGCACACAGGAACAGGGGACTCAACGGACGTGGGCGTCGTATTCGTGCTCGTCGCACTGATCGTGGTGGCCGCGCTGGCGGCCCTGCACTGGTACATGTGGCGGCGTCTGGTGCGGGACACCACCGTCCCGAGGAGCCCGGCCCGGCGGCTGGGCACCGCGCTGTTCCTGCTCGGCGTGGTGCTGCTGTTCGGCGCCATGACGAGCCGCGGGGAGACCCTGCCGTTCTCGCTGCGTCAGGCCGTCGCCTGGCCGGGCTTCCTCTGGATGGCGGTGATGATCTACGTCCCGATGGCCCTGATCGTCACCGAGCCGCTGCGTCCGCTGCTGCGCCGCGCGCTGGCCCGCCGCGACGCCCGCCGTGCCGCGGAGGAAGGGGCTCCCGCCGCCGGGGCCCGGAGCGGACCCGACGCCGGTCTTCCGGCCGCCGCCACCGCCCTGGCCCCCGCTCCCGGGGCGCGGCTCACCGCGAACGCCGCCGCGTCCGGCGGCGCCGGCGACGGTGCCGGCGCCCCGGCCGCCTCCGTGGCCGTGGAGCCGGACGGGGAGAGGACCGGCGACGAGGGGGCGGCCGACGAGGGCCGGGAAGCGCCCGCGACGCCCGCGGAGGGCCTGTCCCGCCGCCTGTTCGTCGCCCGTTCCGTCGGCGCGGTGGCCGCCGTGGCCGGTCTCGGCACCGTCGGCGCCGGCACCTACGGCGTGCTGAACGGCCCGACCGTCAAGCGGGTCACCGTCCCGCTGGCCCGGCTGCCCCGGGCCGCGCACGGGTTCCGGATAGCCGTGGTCAGCGACGTCCACCTCAGCCCGGTGCTGGGACGCTCCTTCGCCCAGCGCGTGGTGGACACCGTCAACTCCACCCAGCCCGATCTGATCGCCGTCGTCGGCGACCTGGTCGACGGCACCGTCCGCGACCTGGGGCCGGCCGCCGCCCCGCTCGCCGGTCTGCGCGCCCGGCACGGCGCGTACTTCGTGACCGGCAACCACGAGTACTTCTCCGGCGCCGAGGAGTGGGTGGACGAGGTCCGTGACCTGGGCCTGCGCCCGCTGGAGAACGCGCGCACCGAGCTGGCCCACTTCGACCTCGCCGGCGTCAACGACATCGCGGGCGATGACCACGGCCAGGGCCCCGACTTCGCCCGTGCGCTGGGCGACCGCGACACCTCCCGCGCGGTCGTGCTCCTGTCCCACCAGCCGGTCACCATCGACGAGGCCGTGGAGCACGGCGTCGACCTGCAGCTCTCCGGTCACACCCACGGCGGCCAGCTCTGGCCGGGCCCCTACCTCGCCGGGCTGGCCAACCCCACGGTGGCCGGGCTGGAGAAGTACGGCGACACCCAGCTCTACGTCAGCCGTGGCGCCGGCGCCTGGGGGCCGCCCACCAGGGTCGGAGCGCCGTCGGACATCACCGTGGTGGAACTCGCGTCCCTGCGGGCGTGATCGGGCGGATCCCGGGTTCTGGCGAACTCCTTCCCCACGCGTCACACCTGTGGTTCAGTGTGGCCGCCGATGTGAAGGTCTGAGGAAGATCGGCGACATCTGATGTGTCGGGCCCTGGGGAGGGACCTGTGCGCTCGGTTCGGGTGCGGATTCTCGCGACTGTGCTTGTCCTTGGCGTCGTCGGCGTCGGCGCGTGGCAGTTGATGCCCGACGCCGAGGCGGACGCCAAGCCCATCGTGGTCGGCACCAGCGACGTGGTGACCTCGCTGGACCCGGCCGGCGCCTACGACGCCGGCTCCTGGGCGGTGTTCTCCAACGTCTTCCAGACGCTGACGACGTACCAGCCGGGCAGCACCCAGCCGGTGCCGGACGCCGCCGAGGAGTGCGGGTTCAACGGGGACGACGCGAAGGTCTACGTCTGCGAATTGCGCGAGGGGCTGAGGTTCCCCAGCGGCCGCGAGATGACCGCCGAGGACGTGAAGTTCTCCTTCGAGCGGGTGCTGAAGATCGATTCCGAGGTGGGGCCCGCCTCGCTCTTCTCCACCCTGCGCTCCGTCGAGGCCGACGGCAGGGAGGTGACGTTCCGGCTCTCCAGCGCGGACGCCACCTTCCCGTTCAAGGTCGCCACCGGCGCCGCCTCGATCGTCGACAGCGAGGCGTACCCGGCGGACGAACTGCGCGGCGGAACCGGCGTGGACGGCACCGGCCCCTACCGGCTGACCTCGTACGAGGAGGGCGAGGAGGCCGTCCTCGTGCCCAACCCGGACTACCGGGGGGCCGTGGAGGACAGGGCCACGCCCGTCACCCTGCGGTACTTCACCGACTCCGCGGCACTGGACGAGGCGTGGAAGAACCGCGCGATCGACGTCGCCTCCCGGGAACTGCCGCCCGAGACGCTCGCCGGGATGTCGCCCGCCGACCCGGACCACCGGATCTCCGAGAGCGACGGTTCCAGCACCAACAACCTGGTGCTGGACGTCCGTCCCGGCACTCCGCTCGCCGACCCCTCGGTGCGCAGGGCGATGGCCTGGCTGATCGACCGCGACAAGATCGCGGCGACCGTGCTGGACGGCACCGTCGAGCCGCTGTACTCGCTGATCCCGGCGGGCTTCACCGGCCACAACACCGCCTTCTTCGACGCCTTCCCGGAGCGCGACTCGGACAAGGCCCGCGAGCTGCTGGAACGGGCCGGGGTCCGGACGCCGGTGCCCGTCTCCCTCGGCTTCCCCAGGATCGGCACCAGGGAGAAGGAGGCCTACGAGCTCAAGGAGCAGCTGGAGGCGGAGGGCCTCTTCCTGGTCAAGCTGGAGGGCCGCGAGTGGAACGCCTTCCAGAAGGACTACGCCAAGGGCGAGTTCGACGCCTACACGCTCGGCTGGATCGCGGACTACCCCGACCCGGACAACTTCTCCGCGGCGCTGATCGGCACCGGCAACAGCATGAAGAACGGGTTCGGCGACAAGCGGATCGACGAACTGATCCTGCGGAGCCAGTCCTTCGGCGACCGGACGCGGGCGGTGCGGACCTTCGAGGAACTGCAGAAGCTGACCGCCGAGAAGGTCCCGATGATCCCGCTCTGGCAGCGCAAGGAGTACACGGTCACCAGCAAGGACGTCGGCGGCGGCCAGTTCCTGAACGACGGCACCGGGGTCTTCCGCCTCTGGCGCCTGGGCTGGCTCTGACCCGTCCCGCTCCCGGCGCCGCCGGGGACCGGGGTTCCCGCGGTCGGGATCCGCCCGGCGGGCCCGTCGGGGTTGTGGACGCAGCGGTCCGTCCCCCACCCGGAGCGGACGAGGACCGGCTCCGTCCCGTCCTCCCGCGTCGCGCCGGCGGCCTGCCGGCGCTGCCCGCCCCTCCACGGGGAACGCCCGTCCGCGCGCCTCAGGGGGACGGCCGCTCCGTCCGGCGGCCGGGCGTCCCCGCGTCGCCGTCCTCCGCCTCCGGCCCGTCCTCCGCGTCCGGGCCCGTCCCCGCCTTCCGGTCCGCCTCCGGGGCGGTGTTCCGCGCGGTCTCCGGGTCGGCCATGCCCGGCAGGAAGTCCGTGAACAGCTCGTGGACCTCGCGGACCAGGGGCCGCAGCACCCGGAAGCGGGCCAGGGAGACGCCCAGGGTGGTGAGGCGGGCGCCCCGCTCGGCGAGCCGGTAGCTGCGCTCGCGGCCCGGGGTGCGGTCGAAGACCCAGTAGACGACCAGGCCCATCAGGGACAGCCACATCAGCTCCGGCAGGGTGTCCTTCAGCTCGGCCGGCACCTTCGCCCTCGACCCCGCCAGCACCTCGCGGAAGATGCCGATGGACTCCTCGCGGGGAGCCCTGGAGTCGGGGGAGAACGGGCTCAGCGGGGAGTCCGGGTCGGCGGCGTTCTTGAAGAACTGCGCGGCGAACTCGTGGTACGGCTCGGCCACGTCCAGCCAGGCCGTGAGCACGCCGGCCAGCCGGGCCTGCAGATCGGTCTCCCGGTCCAGGACCGACCGGACCGCCACCCGGTGCTCGGCGCCGATCCGGTCGTAGAAGCCCTGGATCAGGTGTTCCTTGCCGGAGAAGTAGTAGTAGGCGTTGCCCACCGACACCCCGGCCTCCTGGGCGACGGCCCGCATGGTGGTGCGGTCGTAGCCCCGCTCCTGGAAGAGGCGCATCGCCGTCTCCAGGATCAGCGTGCGGGTCTGCTCGCTCTTGGGCCTGGGGGCTCTGGGTTCCTTCGGTTCGGGCACGCCCCGAGCCTAACCAGTGCCCTCAGCCCGCGGGGCACGCCCCGTCGGGGCAGCCCGGGGCGTCGAGGGTCCAGCCGAGGCCGGGGTGGTAGACCCAGCCGTCCTCCCGCCGGTACGCCCCGCCGCCCCAGCGGCCGGGCACGTCCGCCGCGGCGGCGCCCTTCAGGTGGGCCCGCCACCTGGAGGCCGCGAGCACCGCGGCGCGCGCCACCCGGGCGCCCGCCGGAGTGCTGAGCCGGTGGGAGAGCGGGCGGTGCTCGCGCAGCGCCCACAGGCAGACGATCCAGGCGGTCGGCCCCGTGTAGACCTGGCCGGCGTCGCCGACCACCGTGATCTCGTCCAGCGTGGCCCCGTGGTCCAGGCCGGGGAAGCGGCGCCGCGCCTCCTCGGAGGCGGCCGGCACCAGGTCCAGCCGGACCAGCGCGGGCTGCCGCCGCAGCCAGTCCCTCAGGTGCCGGCAGAGCGGGCAGTCGGCGTCGTAGAGCACCGTCAGCCCGGTGACCGGCACCCGGCCCCGCGCGCTCACGCCCCGGCCGGCGCGGCGGGCGGGGCCCACGCCTGCGGGTCCACCGGCGGGACCTGCTCCCGCTCCATCCGGCCGCGCCGGCGGATCCGGCCGAGCACCCAGACGTTGCCCAGGTGCAGCACGCCGAGGACCAGCAGCACCACACCGAGCTTGGTGGAGAGCGCCTCGAAGACGCCGCGGGTGCTGGTGACGGTCTCGTCCCGGTTGAGGTAGAGGGCCACGAAGCCGAAGTTCACCAGGTAGAAGCCCACCACCAGCAGGTGGTTGACGGCCCCGGCCAGCTTCTCGTCGCCCTTCATCACGTCGGCGAGGAAGATCCGCCCGTTGCTGCTGAGGGTGCGTGCCACCCAGACCGTGAGCCCGATGCTGACGACCAGGTAGACGACGTACGTGATCACCGTGAGGTCCATGCCCCCACCTTCCTTGAACGCGTTCAAAAACGCTGACGGGTATGAAGGTAGACCTCTTTTTGAACATGTTCAAGCGGAGGCCGCCACCCGCCGCGCGGCCGACGGCCGGGGTTCGCGGGGGAGTTCACGCGCCTACGCTGGAGGGGTGACGACTCCCAAGCGGCTCATCGCCTCCCTCTGGAGGCGGATCCGGGGCTCCTGGCAGTGGCGGATCCTCTGGCTGGCCAACGCGACCTACATGGTGGGCGTGACGGGCGTGGTCCGGGACGACCGGGGCCGGGTGCTGCTGCTCCGGCACCGGCTGTGGAACCCCGACCTGCCGTGGGGGCTGCCCACCGGGTTCGCCAAGCGGGGCGAGGAGTTCGGGCGGACGGTGGTCCGCGAGGTCAAGGAGGAGACGAACCTCGACGTCCGGCCCGGCCGGCTGGTCCGGCTGCGCAGCGGCTACCGGCTGCGGCTGGAGGTGGCCTACGAGGCGGAACTGCTCGGCGGGGAACTGGTCATCGACGACTTCGAGATCCTCGAGGCGAGGTGGTGCGACCCCGGGGACCTGCCGGAGGGCCTCCAGCCCGCCCACCGCGAACTGGTCGAGGGCCGGGTGGATCCCCCGCGGGCGTGACGCCGCCCCCGGTGGCGGGGGCCTGCGCCGGTCCGGCCGGCCGGCCGCGGGTCAGCGGTGGGAGGAGGAGTGGCCGCGACGGGCGGTGTCGCCGTTCCCGCCGTCGCCGCCGTGGCCGTCGTGCCCCCGGCGGGAGGACTCGCCGGAACGGGGGCCGCCGCCCTCGCGGGGGGCGTCCCGGTCCGGGCGGGCGAAGGCGCCGGAACCGCGGTCGTCGGCCGTCCGCCTCCCGTCCGCCGCCCGCTTCCCCTCGCCGTCGGCCGCCCGCCTCCCGTCGTCGTCGCCCCTGCCGTCCCGCTCCTCGTCCGGCTCGGCCCTGCCGCCGCCCGGCGGGTCGCCGCCGTCGTCCGTGACGCGGCCGCAGTAGGCGGACACCTCCGCGCCTCCCGCCGCCGCGTCCAGCCTCCGCCGCTGGTCCGGCGTCAGCGGCCTCCCCGCCAGGAAGTCCCGGCAGGCGGTCCGCAGGGACTCCCGCGCACCGCGGCCGCGGTCCTCGCCGTGCCCTCCCGATGACGTTCCGCCGTCCGGGTCCGCGTCCCCGCCGCGGCCGTTCCCGTTCCGGTGCCGGTGGTCCGCTTCCCCCGACGTCACCGTGGGGGAGCCGGAATCCGGACCGTCCTGCGCGGACACGTCGCCGCCCGCCCCGCCGTCGC
>NZ_LWCC02000005.1:1725048-1744336 GCF_001642695.1 Streptomyces chilikensis | reverse complement strand
TCCGTCCCCGCCTCGTCCAGGTGGCGGCCGCGGGAGCCGCCGCGCCCGGCCCGACCGGGACCGCACGCACCGGGCCCGCCCCGGCCGGTGCCGGGCCCGGCCTACGCGTCCGTCCCCGCCTCGTCCGGGTGGCGGCCGCGGGAGCCGCCGCGCCCGGCCCGACCGGGACCGCACGGACCGGGCCTGACCCGGCCGGTACCGGGCCCGGCCTGCGCGTCCGTTCCCGCCTCGTCCAGGTGGCGGCCGCGGGAGCCGCCGCGCCCGGCCCGACCGGGACCGCACGGACCGGGCCTGACCCGGCCGGTGCCGGGCCCGGCCTACGCGTCCGTTCCCGCCTCGTCCGGGTGGCGGGCGCGGGAGCCGGCGCCGTGCCAGTCCAGGATCAGCAGGGTGGCGTCGTCCTCGGGGGCGCCCTCGCAGGCGTCGATGACGGCGGCGGTCAGGGTCCGCACCGCTTCCCGGGGGTGCTGCCGGGCGGTGTCGTGGACCAGGCCGGGCAGGTCCACCTTCGCGGCGCGGCGCTCCTGCATGCCGTCGGTGTGGAGCACGAGGCGGTCGCCGGGACGCAGGTCGAGTTCCTGGACGCGGTGGGCCGTGGCGGAAGGCACCCCGAAGGGCAGGTCGACGGCGGGGCGCACCTCCTCCACCCGGCCGTCCCTCAGGCGCAGCGGCCAGGGGTGGCCGGCGTTGACCAGGCGGGCGCGGGTGCCGTCCAGGGGGATCCGCAGCAGCTGTCCGGTGGCCAGGGCGCCCCGGCCGTGGGCGAGCATGGCCCGGTGCATCCGGCGGGCCTGTTCGGCCAGGTCGTGCCCGGCGCGGCGGGCGCCGCGGGAGGCGTTGACCAGGATGGTGGCCAGCAGGGCGGAGTCGACGTCGTGGCCCATGGCGTCGGTGACGGACAGGTGCAGGGTGTCGCGGTCGAGGGCGTAGTCGTAGGTGTCGCCGCCGATGTCGTCGGCGGGCACCATGTCCGCGGCGAGGACGAACTGGGGGGCCTCGCAGCAGTTGGCCGAGGGCAGGAGCTGGTACTGGATCTCGGAGGCCAGGCTCACCCGGGTGGTGCGCCGGCTCCAGTGGTAGAGGTCGGTGAAGCGGCGGTCGGTGACGACGACGTACGCCAGCGCGTGCGCGGCCAGGCCGATCTGCTCCAGCACGTCGTCGTCGGCGCGGGGCAGGGTCAGCTCCAGGACGCCGACGGTGTCGCCCCGGTTGGTGACGGGCGCGATCACCCGCTGTCCCGGTCCACCGTGCGGCACCCGCGTCAGCCGCTGGGTGCGCAGCACCTCCTCGTAGACGCTGCCGACCAGCGGGATCCGTTCGACGCCGCGGCTCCGCCGCGGCGCGGGGTCCTCGGCCATCCGCACCATCCGCAGGCCGATGACGTCGACGAACAGGAACGACACGGCCTCCGCGCCGAACCGGTCCCGCAGGTTGCGCGCGATCACGTTCACGGAGTCCACCGGCGTGGCGGCCTCCGCCGCCGCCAGGAATCCGTCCAGTCCGATCCGGTCGTGGTCCACGGGTCCTCCCTCGTTCCCCGTGCTCCTTCCCCGGGGGGCGGCGGCCATCACTGGGCCGACCGGAGGCGGGGCACGCCTGTCCCGGGGAGAACGCGTCGCGCCGGCGGAACGGGGAGGCGGCGGGGAGGGGGCTCAGACGGAGGCCGATCCCGTGGTGAGGCGGTGGATGTCACGGGCGGCGAGGGTGACGCCGCTGAGGAAGCCCTGGGCGCGGGGCGAGGCGCGCTGGGTGAGCCACGCGGGGTCGATGTCGCAGGCGGTCACCCGCGCCCCCGTCCCGGCGAGCGCGGGCGGCAGGGTGTGGAGCACCGTGGAGGGGAAGCTGAGGACGGTGCGGGCGATGGGCCCGCGGCGGGCGATCAGCTCCAGCGGCAGGTCGGGCCGCACCACCGCCAGCCCCGTCTCCACCGCCAGCCGGTGCAGCTTCTCGGCGCTCTCACGCCGGTGCGCGAAGTACCGCCGCACCCCGTGCGTGCGCGCCAGCCGCCCCACCGCCGCCAGGTACGCGTCCGCGTCCACCACGCCCGTCTCCACCAGCGACGTGCCCACCAGGTCGGCCCCCTCGGTGACCGTCGGCGGTCCGAAGGAGGCGCGGGTCCACGCGAAGTCGTTCACGGTGACCACGGCCTCCTCCGGGACCTCCGTCAGCGGCATGGCGGTGAAGATCTCCACCCCCCGCCGCTCCCCCGGCGTCAGCCGGCGCCGCGCCAGCCGCGAGACCGGCGCGAGCGCCAGGTCGCGGGGCGAGGGCCGCGCCCCGCGCCGGTGCCACCGCACCAGCGGCTCCCGGCGGACCACCTGCGCGGTGAACTCCATCGTGGCGGTGCCGTCGTCGACGACCACCAGGTCCCGGGCGGGGGTGATGGTCAGCAGCAGCTGCACGTACCGGGAGAACGGGTCCCCCACGACGATCCGCTCCGCCCGCCGCAGCAGCCCGGTCAGGCCGCCGACGGTCTTGAAGGGGGCCGAGGCGCCGCCGCGGGCCTCCTCCCAGCGGACCTCGTGCCCCTCCCGCCGGGCCAGCTCGGACATCCGCCGCAGCTGGCCCCGGCTCATCGGGTCGGTGGGCGACAGGACGACGAGGGTGATCCTCGGCTCCCTGGCGTGCGCCGCCCATTCCAGCGCGTTGAGCAGCTGAACGGGGCTCTCGACGAAGGCGAGCGTGCGCGGGCTCATGGTGCTCATGGGCGTTCCGCCGTCCTGTCGCTGGGGTGGGGGTGGGGTGCGCTCAGACCGCGGCCGGGAGCTGCGTCTCGGCCTCGGCGACCACGCCGGGGACCCGGCGCAGCTTCTTCATCGGGCCGAGCTCCGACTCGTAGACCTTCTTGACGCCGTCACCGAGGGAGGCCTCGATGGTGCGGATGTCGCGGACCAGGCGGACCAGGCCCTGCGGCTCCACCGAGGCGGCCTGGTCGGAGCCCCACATGGCGCGGTCGAGGGTGATGTGGCGCTCGACGAAGACGGCGCCGAGGGCGACCGCGGCGAGGGTGGTCTGCAGGCCCGTCTCGTGGCCGGAGTAGCCGATCGGCACGTTGGGGTACTCCTGCTGCAGGGTGTTGATCACCCGCAGGTTGAGCTCCTCGGCCTTGGCCGGGTAGGTCGAGGTGGCGTGGCAGAGCACGATGTTCTCGGAACCGAGGACCTCGACCGCGTGGCGGATCTGCTTCGGCGTCGACATGCCGGTGGAGAGGATCACCGAGCGGCCGGTGTCGCGCAGCGCGCGCAGCAGCTCGTCGTCGGTGAGGGAGGCGGAGGCCACCTTGTGGGCCGGGAGGTCGAACTTCTCCAGGAAGGCGACGGCCTCGGTGTCCCAGGGGGAGGCGAACCAGTGGATGCCGCGCTCCTTGCAGTGCTCGTCGATGGCGCGGTACTCCTCCTCGCCGAACTCGACGCGGTGGCGGTAGTCGATGTACGTCATCCGGCCCCAGGGGGTGTCGCGCTCGATGTCCCACTGGTCGCGCGGGGTGCAGATCTCCGGGGTGCGCTTCTGGAACTTCACGGCGTCGCAGCCGGCCTCGACGGCGGCGTCGATCAGCGCGATGGCGTTGTCGAGGTCGCCGTTGTGGTTGATGCCGATCTCGCCGGTGACGTAGACGGGCCGGCCGGGACCGACGAGACGCGAACCGAACGCGCGCAGACGGGGGTTGGTGCTGGTGATGGTGCTCATGAGGGGGGTCTTCCTTACGTGGTCGGTCGGTGCTTGTCGGTCGTTGCGGGGACCTCGGCCGGCCGTGCCGGCCTGGTCGAGGAGGGGTGCCAGGGCCCGGGCGCGGGCCAGGTCGTGCGGGTCGTCGATCTCCAGCACGCGGGCCGGGTCCGTGCGGACCAGGTCGGTGCGGCCGAAGAAGCGGTGCCGGTGGGCACGGAACCCGGCCGCGTCCATGGCGTAGGCGGCGCCGGTCTCCAGGAGGTCCTGGGGACGGTCCTGGCGGCGCGGCCGGAAGGACTTGTCGTGGTTCACGCCGTGGCCCCCGTCCTCCGCGGCGCCGTCCCCGGCGCCGTCGCGCCAGAGGAAGCCGTGGAAGGGGGCGACGGTGACCGCGGTGTCGGCGCCGTCCTCCGCCACCGCGGCGGCGACGCCGTCGACGTCCGCGGAGGTGAGGAACGGGCTGGTGCACTGGACGAGGAGGACCACGTCGACCGGGGTGCCGGTGAGCGCCTCGTGGGCGTCCAGGGCGTGCAGGACGGCGGACTCGGAGGTCGCGGTGTCGCCGGCGATGGCGGCGGGGCGCAGCACCGCCTCCGCCCCCGCGGCGCGGGCCGCGGCGGCTATGGCCGGGTCGTCGGTGGAGACCGCCACGTCGGTGACCAGGCGGGCGTCCCGGCAGGCCCGCACCGCGCGGGCGACCAGCGGGACGCCGGCCACCGGGGCGAGGTTCTTGCCGGGGACGCCCTTGGAGCCGCCCCGGGCGGGGATCACCGCGAGGACGCGGCGGCCCCCCGCGTCGGGCGTGGCGGCCGTGGCCGCTCCGGTGGTCGTCACAGTTCCCCCAGGCGTCGGATCAGCGGGGCCACCCGCTGGACACCGTGCCGGTAGGCGCCGCGGGCGGTCTCCCGGACCGCCCGGCGCAGCGGGCCGGGGGCGCGGTCGCCTGCGGGCGCGCCGGGCAGCGGGGCGCCGTCGGGGGCCAGGTGGTGGCGGGCGAGGACACCGGGCAGGTAGCCGCTCGCCGTGCGGAGCGTGTAGTACGGGTCGAGCGGCGGCAGGCCGGGCGACTCCAGCAGGGCGGCCAGGCGGTTGCGGGCCGCGTCGAAGGCGTGCGCGTAGTCGCCGTCGGCGGCCACGCCCTGCCGGGCCAGCCATCCCTCGTCGGGGACCGGCAGGCGTCCGGCGTCCAGGTCGTCGAAGGAGGTGAGGACGCCCGACCCGGTGAAGTGGTGGTTGCCGAGCGCCTCGCGCACCCCGAGGTCGGTGAGGACCGCGGTGGGGATGCGGCGGTGCAGGGACTCCAGGGCGGCGGTGGAGGAGACCGTGACCAGCAGGTCGGTGCGGTCCAGCACCTCGCCCATGTGCCCGTAGACCAGACGGAAGTTGGCCGGCGGCTCCAGGCCCCGCACCAGCTTCTGGTAGGGCAGTTCCTCGATGTGCGTGGTCTGTTCGCCCGGCCGCGAGCGGAGCTTGAGGAGCACCTCGCGCTCGGGGTGCCGGCGGGCGTGGCGCACCAGCCGTTCCAGCACGTGCATCCGGTCCTTGCGGGACTCCGGTACCGAGGGCTGGGCGGCGAACACCACGGTGTACGGCCGGTCCCCGCTCCCGCCCCGGTACGGCTCGCCGCCCAGGAAGGGCAGCGCGACCTCGGTGACCGCGCCCGCGTCCGCGCCCACGCCCTCGTAGACGGCGCGGAAGCGGTCGGCGTCCTGACGGGAGTTGGCGAGCACCAGGTCGGCGCCGTGGCGCAGCAGCAGGCCGTCCGCGAGCTTCTCGTAGACGATGCCGACGTAACCCGTGACCACCACCGGGCGCCGCCCGGCGGTCCGGGCCCCCCACGCGTGGCGCAGGCCGTGCAGCATGGCCTGGACGCCGCCGCCCACCAGGGCGAGCACCACCACGTCGTACGGCTCGTCGGCGGCCTCGCGGAGGAACTCGACGGCGCCGACCTCACGCAGCGAGTCCGACCCCACGCCGACCTCCGCGAGCTGGCGGGGCGTGGGGGTGGCGCGGCCGCGCAGGAGGCGGCCCTCGAGACGGACCTCCCGGCCGGCGGGCGCGAGCCGCCGCGCGGTGAGCGCACCCCACTTCCACCGGGTGTCGGAGTCCGCGACGACGGCGACCCTCAGGGCCGCGGGCGCCGGACCCTGCGTTTCTGATTCCGTGGTACTTGCTGGCACACCGGAAACGCTAGGAAGCCATTCCGAGTGGCGGCCCAACCGCACTCCAACAAACGGTGAACAGAAAGCCGCCGAGAAACCAATCGGCCGGTGGGAGGCCCGCCGGAAAACGCGGTTCACGTGACTTCCGGTCCCTGTTCACCCGCAGTCCACCGGAGGATAAGAATCCGTGCCGGGCGAGCGCCTAGCGTCGAACACGTGGTCAAGCTCTCCGTGATCGTCCCCTTCTACAACGTGCGGCAGTACGCGCCCGACACCCTGAGGAGCCTTGAGGCCAACGCACGACCCGACGTCGAGTTCCTTCTGGTCGACGACTGCTCGACCGACGAGACCCCGGCCCTGCTCGAGAGGGCGGAGCGCGACCTGCCGGGCGCGCGGCTGCTGCGGCACGAGCGCAACCGGGGCATCGCCGCCGCCCGCAACACCGGCCTGGAGGCCGCGCGCGGCCGTTACGTCACCTTCCTGGACGGCGACGACTGGCTCGCCCCGGGCCACCACGGGCGGCTGATCGAGGCCATGGAGGACCTGGGATGCGACTTCGTCCGCACCGACCACGTCCGCTCGACCGGCCGCGAGCGGGTGGTCCAGCGGGTGCCGCACGGGCGGCGCAACGTGGTCATGGACCCGCGCGGGGCGATCCTGCCGGCGGACCGCTCCACCTCCGTCGACCACCCGTTCGTCTGGGCCGACGTCTACCACCGCCGCCTCGAGGACCGGGGCCTGCTCCGCTTCACCGAGGGCCTGCACACCTGCGAGGACCGGCTGTGGACCTGGCGGCTGCACCGGGGCGCCGAGTCGTTCGCCGTGGTCAACCTGTACGGCGTCTTCTACCGCCGGGGAGTGGCCTCGTCGCTCACCAGAATCGGTGACGAACGGCAATTGGATTTCCTGCGCGCATTCGATCTGGTCATGGCGGAGACCGCCGAGGACCGGGACGGGGAAAAACTCCTCCCGAAGGTCGTGCGCACGTATTGCGCGATGATGTGCCATCACCTCGCCGCCGACGCGGAAGGCAGATATCAGCCACAGGTCGGCCGGAAACTGCGCACGCTGGCCGCCGCCGCGCTGCGCCGGATGCCGCAGGACATACTGGAGCGGACGCTGGACTCGATGGACGTGGAACGCGCCACCCGGCTGCGCCGGCTGCGCCGCCGTCCCGCCGTGGGAGCCGCCGCGTGACCACCCAGATCTTCCTCGCCTCGACCCTCTACGGCGCCGCCACCCTGGCCGCGGCCCTGGACGCCGGCTGCTTCGGTCCGGCCGGCCGCCGCATCCTGCTGGTCTCCAACAACGCGGCCGTGCCCGAGACCACCCCGGCGCTGGACGAGGCGCCCGGCTTCGCGGCGCTGCGGGACCGCTTCGACGAGGTGCTCTCCTGGAACGCCACCGTCGCGCCGTTCCACCCCTCGGGCTGGTCCCCCCGCCCGGACGACGCGGTGCTGTGGGAGCGTCACCTCCGGCTGGCCTGGCGGCTGGGCGACGACGACGTGGAGCTGGCCGTGGAGTCGATCCAGGCGCAGCCCGCGCTGGGCGTCACGCAGATCTTCACCGGCGCCCCGGTGACCGTCTACGCGGACGGCCTGATGAGTTACGGGCCCACCCGGATCAAGCTGGACCCGCTGGTCGGCACCCGGGTCACCCGGCTGCTCCACCTGGACCTGGTGCCGGGCCTGCGCCCGCTGCTGCTGACCGAGTACGAGGTCCCCGCCGAGCTGGTGCCCACGGACGCCTTCCGCAAGGTCCTCGACGAACTGGCGGCCCACGAGGAACTGCCCCCGCTTCCGCAGGGTGCCGCGCTGCTGCTCGGCCAGTACCTGTCCGCGCTGGACATCCTCACGCCCGAGGAGGAGGAGGCGCTGCACCTGCGGATGGTGCGCGGCGCGGTGGCCCTCGGCCACCGGTCCCTGGTCTTCAAGCCGCACCCCACCGCCCCCGCCGCCTGGCACCGGGCGGTGGCGGACGAGGCGGAGCGCCTCGGCGCCGAACTGACCGTGCTGGACCTGCCGGTCCTGGCCGAGGTGCTGTTCCGCCGGATCCGTCCCGCCCTGGTGGCCGGCTGCTTCTCCACGGCGCTGATCACCGCCTCCGCGCTGCACGGCCTGCCCGTGGCGCGGACCGGCACCACGATGCTGCTGGACCGGCTGACGCCGTACCAGAACAGCAACCGGATCCCGGTGACGGTGGTCGACGCCCTGCTGCCCGACCTGGAGGACGCCGCCGCGGTGCGCGGGCAGCGGCCCGGCACGACGGCCGAGGAGCTGGGCGAGCTGGTGACCGCGGTGGGCTACGCGATGCAGGCGAAGATCCACCCTTCGCTGCGCGCGGACGCCGTGCGGTTCCTGGCCGGCCATCAGGACGAGCGGTGGCTGCGCTACTTCAAGCGCCGCCGGCTGGCCTCGCTGGGCCTGCCCGGCGGGCTGCCGTCCGGCCTGTCGTTCCTCCCCGACAACCGGCTGGCCCGGCGCGTGGTGCGCCGCGCCCGCCAGGTGCGGCGGCCGTACGGGGCGGTGTGTCCCGTGCCCGGCCGGACGCGGTGCGCGGTCACCGGGCGCCCGTCGTCCGCCGCCGGTCGCGGGCCCGCCGCGGTCAGAACGCGTCGGACGGCACGTAGGTGCCCCACACCCCGCGCAGGGCGTCGCAGACCTCGCCGACGGTGGCGCGGGCGCGCAGCGCGTCCTTCATCGGGTACAGGACGTTGTCCTCGCCCTCGGCGGCCTTCTTCAGGGCCTCCAGCGCGCTGTCCACCGCCGCCTGGTCGCGCTCGGCGCGCAGCCGGGCCAGCCGCTCGGCCTGCTGGGCCTCGATCGCCGGGTCGACGCGCAGCGGCTCGTAGGGCTCCTCCTCGTCGAGCTGGAAGCGGTTGACGCCCACCACGACGCGCTCGCCGGCGTCGGTCTCCTGCGAGATCCGGTAGGCGCTGCGCTCGATCTCGGACTTCTGGAAGCCGCGCTCGATGGCGGCGACCGCGCCGCCCATCTCCTCGACCTTGCCCATCAGCGCGACGGCCAGTTCCTCCAGGTCGTCGGTCATCCGCTCGACGACGTAGGAGCCGGCGAACGGGTCGACGGTGGCCGTCACGTCGGTCTCGTAGGCGAGCACCTGCTGGGTGCGCAGCGCCAGCCGGGCCGACTTGTCGGTGGGCAGCGCGATGGCCTCGTCGAAGGAGTTGGTGTGCAGCGACTGCGTTCCGCCGAGCACCGCCGCCAGGCCCTGGACGGCGACGCGGACCAGGTTGACCTCGGGCTGCTGGGCGGTGAGCTGGACGCCCGCGGTCTGGGTGTGGAAGCGCAGCATCATCGACTTGGGGTTCTTCGCGCCGAACTCCTCGCGCATGACCCGGGCCCAGATGCGGCGGGCGGCGCGGAACTTGGCGACCTCTTCGAGGATCGTGGTGCGGGCCACGAAGAAGAACGACAGCCGGGGCGCGAAGTCGTCCACGTCCATGCCGGCGGCGACCGCGGTGCGGACGTACTCGATGCCGTCGGCGAGGGTGAAGGCGATCTCCTGCGCGGGCGAGGCGCCGGCCTCGGCCATGTGGTAGCCGGAGATCGAGATGGTGTTCCACTTCGGGATCTCGGCCCTGCAGTACTTGAAGATGTCCGCGATCAGCCGCAGCGACGGCTTCGGCGGGAAGATGTACGTGCCGCGGGCGATGTACTCCTTGAGCACGTCGTTCTGGATGGTGCCGGTGAGCTTGTCGGCGCTGACGCCCTGCTCCTCGGCGACCAGTTGGTAGAGCAGGAGCAGCAGGGAGGCGGGGGCGTTGATGGTCATCGACGTGGAGACCTTGTCCAGCGGGATGCCGTCGAAGAGGACCCGCATGTCGTCGATGGAGTCGATCGCGACGCCGACCTTGCCGACCTCGCCGGAGGCGATCGGGGCGTCGGAGTCGTGGCCCATCTGGGTGGGCAGGTCGAAGGCGACCGAGAGGCCCATGGTGCCGTTGGCGATGAGCTGCTTGTAGCGCTGGTTGGACTCCACGGCGGTGCCGAAGCCGGCGTACTGGCGCATGGTCCAGGGACGGCCCGTGTACATCGACGGGTAGACGCCGCGGGTGAAGGGGTACGCGCCCGGCTCGCCCAGTTTCCCGGCCGGGTCCCAGCCCTCCAGGTCACCCGGCCCGTAGACCGGCTCGATGGGCAGTCCGGACTCCGACTCGCGCGCCATGGGATGTGCCTCCGCGTCCTTGCTGTTTCTCGCCGTTGGGGGTCACTCACTGAGATTTGCGCGACCTGCCACGGACTGTAGCGGTGGCCCCCCGGTGGGTGGAGGGGCACGCGCTGGGACCTTGCTCACAACACGGGTGCGCGACCCGCGAGGGTGAGCGGTGGTTCAGGCACCGGCCGGTGCGGGGAGCATGACGGCGACAGGCGCGCCGGGGCAGGCACGGCGCACGGACGACGGGGGTCGCCGCGGTGGGACGACGGAGGACGACATGGGGGCCGGTGGCGGCACCGGTGGTGGCGGCCGCGCTGGCGGTGACGGCCGCGGTGGCGGGGTGCACGGTGCGACCGGACAGCGAACCGCCGTGGACCGGGGCCACGGACGACGCGCGGAACGCCGGCCCGGGCCCCGGCTCCCCCGCGCCGCCGTCGGCCACCACGCCGCCCCCGGCCGCCACGCCGGCTCCGTCGGAGCCGGCCCCGGAGCCCTCGCCGTCCCGAAGACCGCCCACCGCCTCGTCCTCACCTTCGCCCTCGCCCTCGTCCCCGCCGCCGAAGGTGCTGTGGTCGCCGGGCGACGAGGGGCGTGACGTCCGGGAGATCCAGGCCCGGCTGCGGCAGATCGCCTGGCTGCACGAGGGGCCCACCGGGGTGTACGACCGGGCCACCGAGGAGGCGGTCAAGGGCTTCCAGGACAAGCGGGGCCTGCCGCCCACCGGGAGGATGGACTCCGCCAGCTGGAAGCGGCTGCTGGACATGACCGGCGAACCGGGCCGGTGGGACCTGTACCTGATGGGCGGTCAGCCCCCCGGTCCTCCCGACCCGCGCTGCCTGAGCGGGCGGGTGCTGTGCGTCGACAAGACGACCCGCACCCTGCGCTGGATGGTGGACGGCAGGACGGTCTCCCACATGGCGGTGCGCTTCGGGTCGGTCGCCACGCCCACCCGTGAGGGCGAGTTCCACGTCTACTGGAAGTCCCGGCACCACGTCTCGACGCTCTACGACTCGCCGATGCCCTACGCCATGTTCTTCAGCGGCGGCCAGGCCGTCCACTACTCGGAGGACTTCGCCGCCCGGGGTTACGCGGGCGCCTCGCACGGCTGCGTCAACGTGCGGGACGAGCGGCTGGTCGCGGAGCTGTTCGCCTCGGTGCGGGAGGGCGACAAGGTCGTCGTCCACCGGTGACCGGGACCGGCGGGGAGGGGTGCGCGGGCGGGGCAGGGGGAACGTGCCCCGCCCGCGCGGGTGCGGGGCCAGGTGTACGGGGGGGAACCCTGGCTCCGCGGCAGCCGATGACCAGTCGGCCCACTTCACACAGCGCCGTGTGCCCCGAAAATGTCACCCGATGCCTCCGGAACGCGCGAGGAGGGCCCCGCGGCGTGCTGCGGGGCCCTCCTCGTGCGCGTTCCGCCGGGTGGCGGCGGGGGTCAGATGCGACGCGTGATCAGCGCGCGCTTGACCTCCTGGATCGCCTTGGTGATCTCGATGCCACGCGGGCAGGCGTCCGTGCAGTTGAAGGTGGTGCGGCAGCGCCACACACCGTCACGGTCGTTGAGGATCTCCAGGCGCTGCTCGCCCGCCTCGTCACGGCTGTCGAAGATGAAGCGGTGGGCGTTCACGATGGCGGCCGGACCGAAGTACTGGCCGTCGTTCCAGAACACCGGGCAGGACGACGTGCACGCGGCGCACAGGATGCACTTGGTGGTGTCGTCGAACCGCTCGCGGTCCTCGGCGGACTGCAGACGCTCACGCGTCGGCTCGTTGGTGTCCTTCGTGATCAGGAAGGGCATCACGTCGCGGTAGGCCTGGAAGAACGGCTCCATGTCGACGACGAGGTCCTTCAGGACCGTCAGACCCTTGATCGGCTCGATGGTGATCGGCTTCTCGGGGCTGATGTCCTTGATCAGCGTCTTGCACGCCAGGCGGTTCTTGCCGTTGATCCGCATGGCGTCGGAACCGCAGATGCCGTGCGCGCAGGAGCGGCGGAAGGTGAGCGTGCCGTCCAGGTCCCACTTGATCTTGTGGAGACCGTCGAGCACGCGCTCCTTCGGGTCCATCTCGAAGGTGAAGTCCTGCCACTCCGCCTCGGCCGACACCTCGGGGTTGAAGCGGCGGACGCGGAAGGTGACCGTGATGTAGGGGGAGTCGGCGAAGCCGGGCTCGGCACCGCCGTCGGTCTTCTCCAGGGTCGGGGTTGCCATCAGTACTTACGCTCCATCGGCTGGTAGCGGGTCTGGACGACCGGCTTGTAGTCGAGACGGATGCTCGTGGAGCCGTCCTCGGCCACCTCGCGGTACGCCATGGTGTGGCGCATGAAGTTGACGTCGTCGCGGTTCGGGTAGTCCTCGCGGTAGTGACCGCCGCGGGACTCCTTGCGGGCCAGCGCGGAGACGGCCATGACCTCGGCCAGCTCCAGCAGGTTGCCCAGCTCGATGGCCTCCAGCAGGTCGGTGTTGAACCGCTTGCCCTTGTCCTGGATCGAGACGTTCTTGTAGCGCTCGCGCAGCTCGCCGATCTTCTCCACGGCTGCCTTGATCGTCTGCTCGGTGCGGAACACCATGACGTTGGCGTCCATGGTGTCCTGCAGCTCGCGGCGGATGTCGGCCACCCGCTCGTTGCCCGTGGCGGAGCGCAGGCGCTCCACCTCCGAGACCACGAACTCGGCCGGGTTCTCCGGCAGCGGCACGAAGTCGGCGGAGTGGGCGTACTCGGCGGCCGCGATGCCGGACCGCTTGCCGAACACGTTGATGTCCAGCAGCGAGTTGGTGCCCAGGCGGTTGGCGCCGTGCACCGACACGCAGGCGACCTCGCCGGCGGCGTACAGGCCCGGGACCACCGTGGTGTTGTCGGCGAGGACCTCGCCCATCACGTTGGTCGGGATGCCGCCCATGGCGTAGTGCGCGGTGGGCTGGATCGGGATCGGGTCCGTGTAGGGCTCGATGCCGAGGTAGGTCCGCGCGAACTCGGTGATGTCCGGCAGCTTGGCGTCGAGCTGCTCCGGCGGCAGGTGGGTGAGGTCCAGGTAGACGTGGTCGCCCTCGGGACCGCAGCCGCGGCCCTCGCGGATCTCCGTGTAGATGGAGCGGGAGACGACGTCGCGGGAGGCGAGGTCCTTCATCACCGGCGCGTACTTCTCCATGAAGCGCTCGCCGTGCTTGTTGCGGAGGATGCCGCCCTCGCCGCGGGCGCCCTCGGTGAGGAGGATGCCCATGCGCCAGATGCCGGTCGGGTGGAACTGGAAGAACTCCATGTCCTCCAGCGGGATGCCCCGGCGGTAGACGGCGGCCTGGCCGTCACCGGTGAGGGTGTGCGCGTTGGAGGTCACGCGGAAGAACTTGCCGGTGCCGCCCGAGGCGTAGATGACCGACTTCGCCTGGAAGACGTGGATCTCGCCGGTGGCCAGCTCGTAGGCGACGACGCCGGCCGAGACCTTCTTGCCGTCGACCTCGGTGAGCAGCTGGTCGAGGACGTAGAACTCGTTGAAGAACTCCACGCCCTCCTTGACGCAGTTCTGGTACAGCGTCTGGAGGATCATGTGACCGGTGCGGTCCGCGGCGTAGCAGGACCGGCGGACCGGGGCCTCGCCGTGGTTGCGGGAGTGACCGCCGAAGCGGCGCTGGTCGATGCGGCCCTCGGGGGTCCGGTTGAACGGCAGGCCCATCTTCTCGAGGTCGAGGACCGAGTCGATGGCCTCCTTCGCCAGGATCTCCGCGGCGTCCTGGTCGACCAGGTAGTCACCGCCCTTGACCGTGTCGAAGGTGTGCCACTCCCAGTTGTCCTCCTCCACGTTGGCCAGCGCGGCGGCCATGCCGCCCTGCGCGGCGCCCGTGTGGGAGCGGGTCGGGTACAGCTTCGTCAGCACGGCGGTGCGGCTGCGCTTCGTCGCCTCGATGGCGGCGCGCATGCCGGCGCCGCCGGCGCCGACGATGACGGTGTCGTACTTGTGGATCTTCATGAAGTCTGCAGCCCCGGATCTAGCGGATGTTCGGGTCGAAGGTGAAGATCACCAGCGTGCCCAGCAGGATGGTGAACACCGTGGCGGTGTAGAGGAGGCCCTTGAGCCACACCCGGGTGTTCGCGCGCTCCGCGTAGTCGTTGATGATCGTGCGCAGGCCGATGGTGCCGTGGAGCATGGCGAGCCACAGCATCAGCAGGTCCCAGACCTGCCAGAACGGCGAGGCCCACCGGCCGGCCACGAAGGCGAAGCTGATCTTCGAGACGCCGCCGTCCAGCACCAGCTGCACCAGGAGGTGGCCGATGACCAGGACGACGAGCACGACGCCGGACAGGCGCATGAAGAGCCAGGCGTACAGCTCGAAGTTGCCCCGGGTGGCCCTGCCGGTCTTCTTGGTGCGCTTGCGCGGGGGCTCGATCACGGGAGCCGGGTTGTCGACGGAGTAGAGGGGGGTCCCCTCGACCGGGCCGATGCCCGAAGCGGTGGAGTCGGTCTTGGCTACGTTGTTCGACATGCTTCGCGTCAGCTCCCGAAGACTTCAGCAGCGGCGTGACCGAGGACGGGGTACAGCGCGCCGATCATCAGCACGACCCACACGCCGACGACGGCCCAGAGCATCTGCTTCTGGTAGCGCGTGCCCTTCGACCAGAAGTCGACGGCGATGACACGCAGGCCGTTCAGCGCGTGGAAGAGGATCGCGGCGACGAGGCCGTACTCCAGCAGCGCGACAAGGGGCGTCTTGTACGTGGCCACGACCTCGTCGTAGGCCTCGGGGGAGACACGCACGAGAGCGGTGTCCAGCACGTGGACGAACAGGAAGAAGAAGATCAGCACGCCGGTGACTCGGTGAGCCACCCACGACCACATTCCTTCCCGTCCGCGGTAAAGCGTTCCAGCCGGCACGGAAGAACCCTCCGGGAGCGGGGATTGGGGCCTCGCCGGCTTTGTCTGTCGGACGGGCCCGGCCGGGTACGGTCCACCGGCCCCGGCCATCGTAGCGACGTGCTGTCGGAACCTTTAGCGCAGCCCTGCCGATGTGATCAAACCGGTAGGCCCAGCGGGGGTGCGAACGGGGGGAATTCCGTACATTTCGGATGGAAATCATCGGCACGATCGGAACGAATCAGTCGGGTGAGTCGTTCCCGCGCCAGTTGCCGCAGCTCGTCGGCGGCGACCACCCGCTCGTCCTCCGGCGCCAGGGCCAGCCTGCTGCGGACCGTGACGAGGAGGTGGTTGAGGGCGTCCTCCGGGTCCACGCCCGCCAGCGAGAGGACGAAGCCGTGCCCGAACCTCTGTTCGTACGCGACCCAGGCGGCGCGGACCGCGGTGCGGGCGGCGCGGGGCATGGACCGGACCACCCTCAGCTGCTGCTCCGACCACAGTCCGCCGCCACCGCCGGGCGCGGCGGGGGCGGGCGGCACGGCCGTCGGGTCGTCGGCGGCCAGGAAGGCCCGGGTGAGTCCGTCCGTCCGGAGCAGCCGGCACTCCTCGCGGACGGCCTCGAGCAGCTCGTCGGGCGTGAGGTCGTAGGCCGCCTCGTCGGACGCGGCGAGCAGGGAGGCGAGGTCCGGGTAGGGGCGGTGGGCCGCCACCCGGGCGGCCCAGCGGTGGCTGCGCAGGCAGCGGACCAGGAGGTGCCGGGCGGCGGTCCCGGTCTTCCCGTTGAACCGCTCCAGGCCGTCGGGCGTGCCATGGCCCTGTTCCGGGATGCGTGTGGAAGGCAGCGGAGGTCCTCGGCGGGTTCCGGGGCGCCGGAGGGGCGCCGCGTGGGTGACGGCGGGACGGTGCGCGGACATTGCGACAGTTGTGGACACACGGTAGCGGCGCGACCACGGAGACGGTAGCCGAACGGGCGTCTTTCACCCTCGGGGGAGAAATGCCGGACGCGGGGTGGACGCCGCGCGTCGGCGGGCGGCCGGGACGAAACGCTCTTACGTTGGCAAGGTGAGTCAGCACAGTCGTCGTACCGCGAACAGCCCGAAGCACGGCAGGTCCGGCCGTTCCCCCCGTGGGACGAGGCGGATGAGACAGGCCCGGTGGGCCGCGGCGGCCGTCGTCGCCGCCGGTTCGGCCGTCCTGGCGTACGGCGTCTGGCCGGCCGACGGGGGCGGCGGATCACCCGGCGGCCGCACTCCGGCCGGCACCCGCGCCACCCCCGCCTCGCCCCGGCCGGCCGCCGCTCCTCCGCGGACGATCCCGGCGGTCCGGGAGTACGTCCCGGCGGCCGGCCCCGGGTGGAAGCCGAGGGACGGCGCCCGCGTGGTGGTGGGCGACGACGACCTCGCCGACGAGGGACGCCTGGTGGCCGGGGAGCTCGGCCTGACCTACGCCGGGGAGAAGGGCGCCGGGGACGTCCGGGACGGTGATCTGCGCCTGGAGACCGGCGGGGACCAGGGCGCGAACCCGGAGTCGTACCGGCTGACCGTCCGCGACGGCCGTGCGGTGATCAGCGGGCCCTCCGACGCCGGGGTCTTCTACGGCACCCGCACCCTGAAGCAGACGGTGGCCGGTGGCGGCACCGCGCCGGAGGGCGTGGTCCGGGACGAGCCGGCCAAGGCCAAGCGGGGCCTGATGCTGGACATCGCCCGGAAGTTCTACGCGGCCGACTGGATCGAGGACCGGATCCGGGAGATCGCCGACCTCAAGTACAACGAGTTCGGCCTGCACTTCTCCGACGACCAGGGCTTCCGCGTCGAGTCCGCCGGCCACCCCGAGGTCGTCTCCGACCCGCACCTCACCAAGGCCGAGGTGAGGCGGATCGTCGACCTGGCCCGCAGCCTGCACGTGCGGATCGTCCCGGAGATCGACTCCCCCGGGCACCTGGGCGCGGTGCTGAGGGCCCATCCGGACCTCCAGCTCCGCAACGCGAACGGCCGGCCGACCGCGGGCGCGATCGACATCTCCGAGCCGGCCGCCGGGCAGCTCGTCGACGAGCTGATCGAGGAGTACTCCGAGGTCTTCCCCGGCAGCGAGTGGCACCTGGGCGCCGACGAGTACCTGGCGCTGATGGTCAGCGACCCGGAGGCCTCCTACCCGGGCCTGGCGGCCGCGGCGCGCGAGAAGTACGGCCCGGACGGCACCGTCGAGGACCTCACCACCGGATGGCTCAACGACCGGGCAGCCACCGTCAGGAAGCTGGACCGCACGCCGCGCGCCTGGAACGACGGGTTCTTCGACGGGGGCGCGGTGGCGCCCTCGGAGGACATCCAGGTCGCCTACTGGACCGGCAAGGAGATCGGCGCCAGGGAACCCGCCGAGTTCCTGGAGGCCGGGCGCGAGCTGATCAACTACAACGACGAGTACCTCTACTACGTGCTCGGCGAGCCGCAGACCTTCGTCTACCCGACCGGGCGGCGGATCTACGAGGAGTGGACCCCGCTGGTGGTGCGCGGCTCCACCCCGGTGCCCGAGCGGTACGACGCCCAGATCCTCGGCGGCTCGCTGGCCGTCTGGGGCGACCGGCCGAACGCCCAGACCCAGGAACAGGTCGCGGCCGGGCTGCGGATGCCGCTGCGGGCCACGGCGCAGAAGCTGTGGGACCGGCGCGAGCCGTCGTTGAGCTGGACGGACTTCCAGCAGCTCGCTGAGCGGCTCGGCTGAACGGCCGCCGGGACGGGCGGGGCCTTTCCTGGACGGCGGACGATCGTCGGACGTATGTTCGGCCCTCGGTGCGGGCGGGCGGCGTGGTACGCCGCCCGCCCGCGCCGTGCCGTGTCCGATCCGCCGTACCGACATCCTCACCGGGGGGACCCACCGTGCTCTGCGTCAACTGCCGGCACCACGAGGCGCATCCGCAGGGGGCGCACTGCGAGGCCTGCGCCGCCGGGCTGCGGCCGCCCGTCGCCGCGGCCGGGGCGCCCGGGGCGTGGCTGCGCCCGCCGCTGCCCCTGGCCCGCTGGACCGCCGGGCTGCTGGGACTGGTGGCCGTGACCGACCTGTTCGCGCTGTGGGCGGACTTCGGGCTGTACGACCTGGTCCGCGAGCGCGCGGCCGCCGGGGACGACGTGATCGACGTCTACACCACGCGGGACGCGCACCTGCTCGTCGCGGGTGCGGCGCTGACGCAGGCCGTCGCCATGGCCGCCTGCGCCGTCGTGTTCCTCGTCTGGTTCCACCGGGTCCGGGTCAACGCCGAGGTCTTCTCCCCCCACGGACACGGGCTGAAGCGGAACTGGACGCTCTGGGGCTGGTTCGTCCCGGTGGTGAACCTCTGGTTCCCCCGCCGGATCGCCGGCGACATATGGCGGGCCTCGGCCGGGCCGGGGCGCGCCGAGGTGCTGCTCTCCGTCTGGTGGGCGATGTGGCTGGGCACCTGGGTCCTCGGCCGCCTCGCCGGCAGCGCGTACGACAGCGCCTTCGAGGCCGACGCCACCCAGGTGACCACGGCCGCCCAGGCCTCCTGGTGGGCGATGTCCGCGAACGCCTTCGACGCCGCGGCGGCCGTCGTCGCGGCGTGGTTCGTGCTGCGGCTCTCCGGCGCCCAGCACCGCAAGGCGGTCGGGCCGGCGGCCGCCGCACCGCCTCCTGCCGCGCACCCGGCTCCGCACCCCGTGCCGCCGCGCCATGCCTGAGGAGCGCCGGGGGCGACGGACGACGGCCGGGGCCGCCACCCCCCACAGGAGAGGCCCCGGCCGTCGCAGCCGACGGGCCGTCACCGGCCCGCACTTGTTCCAGCGCCGTTGCTCGCGGTTTTGTCACACCAAGCACACAAAAATGTCCGTGAGCTCCCTGTACGCATGGACGTGGACCCGTCGGCCCCGTAACGTGCCTGTCGCGACGGAGAGGGATCCGGGCCGCGGGCGCGGCGCCGGTCTGGGCGCGAGAAAGGCACGCGTGGGGTGGGGGACGACGCGGAGCTGACCGCCGCGGTGCACGCGGCACAGGACGGGGACGAGACCGCGTTCCGGACTGTGTACCGCACGGTGCACCCACGGCTGCTCGGTTATGTACGCACACTGGTGGGCGATCCCGACGCCGAGGACGTCACCTCGGAGGCGTGGCTGCAGATCGCCCGCGACCTCCACCGGTTCAGCGGTGACGCGGACCGGTTCCGGGGGTGGGCGGCGCGCATCGCGCGCAACCGGGCGCTCGACCACATCCGGATGCGGGGCCGGCGTCCGGCGACCGCGGGCGACGAGACGGAACTCGCCGACCGGCCGGCCCCCGCGGACACGGCGGCGGAGGCGATCGACGCCCTCGCCACCGACCGGGCGTTCGCGCTGATCTCCCGTCTGCCGGCCGACCAGGCCGAGGCGGTGGTGCTGCGCGTGGTCATGGGCCTGGACGCCAGGTCGGCCGCCGCGACGCTCGGCAAGCGGCCG
>NZ_LWCC02000005.1:1700769-1724948 GCF_001642695.1 Streptomyces chilikensis | reverse complement strand
AGGCGGGGACGGACGCGCAGGCCGGGCCCGGTACCGGCCGGGCCCGGCGCCGGTCAGGGCCGGGCGCGCCGGCTGCGGGCCGCCGCCACCGCGGCGAGGACCGCGCCCACCGCGAGGACCACCCCGCCCCGCGCCCACACCTCGGCCTCGACCTGCGTGGCGAGCACCAGGCACGACGCGGCCCCCAGCGCCGGAACCGCCGCCGGCGCCCGGAAGTGGCCCACTGCCGACTCCCCCCGGGGGTCGCGCCGCCGCAGCACCAGCACCGCCGTGTTGACCACGAAGAAGACGACGAGGAGCAGCAGCACCAGCGTGGAGGCCAGCGACGCCACGCTCCCGGTCACCGCCAGGAGCATCGACAGGACCGTGGTGGCCGCGATCGCCGCCCACGGCGTCCGCCGCACCGGCAGCACCCGCGCCAGCACCGGCGGCAGCAGCCCGTCCCGCGCCATCCCGTAGGCGAGGCGTGACGACATGATCCCGGTGAGCAGCGCCCCGTTGGCGACCGCCACCAGCGCGATCGCGCTGAACAGCCACCCCGGCACGGCCCCCGCCGCCTCCACGACCTCCAGCAGCGGCCCGCTGGACCCCGCCAGCCGCTCCGTCGGCACCGCCGCCGCCGCGACGACGCCGACCAGCAGGTACACCACCCCGGCCGTGGCCAGCGCGCCGAACAGCGCCCGCGGGTAGGACCGCCGCGGGTCGCGGGTCTCCTCCGCGACGTTCACCGACGTCTCGAAGCCGACGAACGAGTAGAACGCGAGCACCGCGCCGGACAGCAGCGCGGCCGCGGCGCCCTGCTCGGGGGTCCCCAGCCGGCCGAGCCGCGACAGGTCGCCGTCGCCCCGCAGCAGCACCCAGGCGCCGAGCACCACGACCACCAGCAGCCCGCCCACCTCGATCACGGTGGCGACCACGTTGGCCCGGGTGGACTCCTTGATGCCGCGCGCGTTCACCAGCGCCAGCAGCAGGAGGAACACCACGGCGACCAGCGCCACCGGCAGCGTCACGAACTCGGCGAGGTAGTCGCCGCCGAAGCCGCGGGCCAGCGCGCCCACCGAGACGATCCCGGCGGCCAGCATGCAGAACCCGGTGACGAATCCGGCGAACGGCCCGTACGCCCGGTTGGCGTAGTGCGAGGCGCCTCCGGCGCGCGGGTACTTGGTGGCCAGTTCCGCGTAGGACGCCGCGGTCAGCAGGGCCAGGCCCAGCGCCAGCAGCAGCGGCGCCCACACGGCGCCGCCCGCGTCCGCGGCGATCTCGCCGACCAGCACGTAGACGCCGGCGCCGAGGGTGTCGCCGAGGATGAAGAAGTAGAGCAGCGGGGTGGTCAGGGCGCGCTTCAGCGGGGTGTCCGCGGAGGCGTCCGGCTGGGGCGGGGAAACGGTCGGCATGCCCGACCATGTCCCCCGAACCGCCCGGCGCACGCCTGGTGGGAGGCCCGGAGCGTCCCGATGGGCGGACCGTCACGGCGTGATTTCGGCCGTGCGTGGTAACCGTGGTGCAGGGCCCACCGTGCCGGAACGTCCGGTTCGCGGTGGCTCCGTACGGTCGCCGGGCGCCCGCCCGAAAACCGCGGAGTCTACCCGGCAGAGGTGTCCCACAACCGTCGGGCGGCCGAGATGTCGTCCCCCGGCGGGCTGATTTTTCGCCGATCGACGGGCGGAGAACCGCCCCCCAGCCCTACCCTGCAGAGGGTGAACCAGTTGAAGTCCAGAGAGTCCGAGGCCGACCCGGCGGACACCGCCGGGGACGCCGTCGCAGCCGCCGGGGACGCCGCCGTCGCGGCCGTCGAGGGCGCCCGTGCGGCGGAGGTCGCCGTGACCGTCGCGGAGGCGGCGCTGCCCGGTGCCGCCCTGCCGGGCGCGCTCCCCGACGGGCTGCGCGCCGAGCTGATCGCGTTCCGCCGCGACCTCCACATGCACCCGGAGCTCGGCAACCAGGAGTTCCGCACCACCAAGGCGATCAAGACGCGCCTGGAGCGGGCCGGCCTGAAGCCGCGGGTGCTGGCGAGCGGGACCGGACTCGTCTGCGACGTGGGCGTCGAGGGCGACGCGGCCGCCCACGAGGGGTCGTCCGCGCCGGCCGAGGCCGGCCCGCGCGGGATGCTGGCGCTGCGCGCGGACATCGACGCGCTCCCCATCCCGGACATGAAGACCGACTGCGCCTACCGGTCCACCGTCCCCGACCGCGCCCACGCCTGCGGCCACGACGTGCACACCACGGTCGTGCTCGGCGCGGGCCTGGTCCTCGCGGAGCTGCACCGCCAAGGGCGGCTGCCCCGTCCGGTGCGGCTGCTCTTCCAGCCCGCCGAGGAGGTCATGCCCGGCGGGGCGCTCGGCGCCATCGCCGACGGCGCGCTGGAGGGCGTCGGCCGGATCGTCGCGGTGCACTGCGACCCGAAGGTGGAGGCGGGGCGGATCGGCCTGCGCACCGGCGCGATCACCTCGGCCTGCGACCGGCTGGAGATCGCCCTGGACGGCCCCGGCGGCCACACCGCCCGCCCGCACCTGACCACCGACCTGGTGACCGCCGCCGCGCGGATCGCGGTGGACGTGCCGGCCGTGGTGGCCCGCCGGGTGGACGCCCGCAGCGGCCTGTCGGTCACCTGGGGCCGCATCGAGTCCGGGCACGCGCCCAACGTCATCCCGCAGCGCGCCGAACTGTCCGGCACGGTCCGCTGCCTGGACCTGGCCTCCTGGCGGGAGGCGGCCGACCTGGTGCACGCCGCGGTCGACGAGGTCGCCGCCCTGCACCGCGCCAAGTCGGAGATCACCTACGTGCGGGGCGTCCCGCCGGTGGTCAACGACCCGGCCGTCACCGACCTGCTCTGGGACGCGATGACCGCGCGCCGCGGCGTGGAGGCGGTGGAGGGCACCGAGCAGAGCCTCGGCGGGGAGGACTTCTCCTGGTACCTGGAGGAGGTCCCCGGCGCGATGGCCCGCCTCGGCGTCCGCACCCCCGGCGACCGCCTGGTCCGCGACCTCCACCAGGGCGACTTCGACGTCGACGAGTACGCCATCACGGTCGGCGTCGAGCTCTTCACGGCGGCCGCGCTGCTCGACGCCGCGCGCTGAGCGCCGCGGGTGCCGTCCTCCGGCGCCGTCCCGGCGCCGTTCCGGCGCCGGGGGACCGCCCGCGATCCCGTCCGTTACCTCCGGAAACGGTCCGTCCTGTTACTGGCCCGTAACCCTGGGGTGACCGGTTTGGCCCCAAGTCGGCACGGTTCGATAACAGCCGGGGGAGCGACGTTCCCACAACGTTTCTACGCGCGTTACTGTCGCAGCGGTTTCGCCATGGGAGCGGGCCGGCAAGGCGGAGCGGGCCGGAGACGGTGCCGTGAGTTCGAAGGGGTGCTTGCAGTGCGTCTCATTTCTCGTAGGAACAGGATCACCCGTGCGGCGGTGACCGTCGCGGTCGTGGCGCTGGCCGCCGCCGGCTGCGGCGAGAGCAGCAAGTCCGCCAACACGGGCGGTGACAAGGAGTCCGGCACGTACTCCGGCAAGGGCATCGGCCTGGCCTACGACATCGGCGGCGAGGGCGACCAGTCCTTCAACGACGCCGCGCACGCCGGCTTCGTGAAGGCCGACAAGGACTTCGGCATCGGCGGCCAGACCTTCGAGCCCGCCGACGGCGAGTCCGAGGCGGACAAGGCCCAGCGCATCGAGAACCTGGCCAAGCAGGGCTACAACCCGGTCATCGGCGTGGGCTACATCTACGCGCCGGCGATCAAGGAGGCCGCCGCCAAGTACCCGGACACCACCTTCGGCATCATCGACGACGAGTCGGTCACCGCCAAGAACGTCGCCTCCCTGGTCTTCAGCGAGGAGCAGGCCTCCTACCTGGCGGGCGTGGCCGCGGCCAGCGCCTCCAAGACCGACACGGTCGGCTTCATCGGCGGCGTCGACATCCCGCTGATCCACAAGTTCGGCGCGGGCTTCGAGCAGGGCGCCAAGTCGGTCGACCCGAAGGTCAAGGTCATCAAGAAGATCCTGACCTCCACCGCCCAGGAGGGTGGCTTCTCCAGCCCGGACAAGGGCCGCGAGGCCGCCAACGGCCAGATCGAGGCGGGCGCCGACGTGCTGTACCACGCGGCCGGCCTCTCCGGCCAGGGCGTGATCTCCGAGGCCGCCAAGAACAAGGTGTGGGCCATCGGCGTCGACTCCGACCAGTACAAGCAGGACGCGCTGAAGGAGTACAAGGACTACATCCTGGGCTCCGCCACCAAGAACGTCGACGGCATGGTGTACGAGCTCGCCAAGTCCGTGCACGAGGGCAAGCCGCTCTCCGGCACCATCCGCGGCGACCTGAAGTCGAACGGCGTCAGCTTCGCCGACTCCAACCCGAAGTACAAGGAGATGACCGAGGTCGTCGAGGCCGTCGAGAAGGCCAAGAAGGACATCATCGACGGCAAGGTCACCGTCAAGACCTCCTGATCCGACGGGATGCCGTGCGCCGCGCCCCTCGCCCCTCGGTGAGGGGCGCGGCGCTGTCACCCTCCCCGGTCCTCCCCGGCCGTTCCGGCCACGTGCCGAAGCGCACGCGGAGGACCGGTTCACCGACGGGTCTACGCGCGTTACCCTTGCGCGCGAGACGATTCGCGGTGCGCCTTCCGAAGAGAGCGGTATCGGGAGGCATGGCCAAAAGAACGCTGTAATGGCAGCGTTACGGCCGCGGAACGGACGGCGGGCAGCCTCGGCTGTCCGTCCCGGCCCGTGGTACCACCCGGAACGGCAGGGGCGCCGGACGCGGCTCGCGGCGGACGCCCTTCTCCCCCAGGTTTTCTCCAAGGAGTGTGCGCCATCGACGCGTCCAGCAGCCCTCCGCAGACCGAGCGGGCCACCGCGGTCGAGCTGGCGGGCATCACCAAGCGGTTCCCCGGCGTCGTCGCCAACCACGACATCCGGCTCCGCGTCCAGGAGGGCACCGTGCACGCCCTCGTCGGCGAGAACGGGGCCGGCAAGTCGACGCTGATGAAGATCCTCTACGGCATGCAGAAGCCGGACGAGGGCACCATCACGGTCGGCGGCGAGCAGGTGAGCTTCTCCTCGCCCGCCGACGCCATCGCGCGCGGCATCGGCATGGTCCACCAGCACTTCATGCTGGCCGACAACCTCACCGTGCTGGAGAACGTGGTGCTCGGCAGCGAGAAGCTGCACGGCATCGGCGGCGCGGCCCGGCGCAGGATCCTGGAGATCTCCGAGCGGTACGGCCTGGGCGTCCGCCCCGACGCGCTGGTCGAGGACCTCGGCGTCGCCGACCGGCAGCGCGTGGAGATCCTCAAGGTCCTCTACCGCGGCGCGCGCATCCTGATCCTGGACGAGCCGACCGCCGTGCTGGTCCCGCAGGAGGTCGACGCGCTCTTCGACAACCTGCGCGAACTCACCTCCGAGGGCCTGTCGGTCATCTTCATCTCGCACAAGCTGGGCGAGGTCCTCTCGGTCGCGGACGACATCACCGTGATCCGCCGCGGCACCACGGTCGGCACCGCCGACCCGAAGGGCATCACCGCCCGCAAGCTCGCCGAGATGATGGTCGGCAGCCAGCTCCCCACCCCGGAGACCGCCGAGTCCACCGTGACGGACCGCCCGGTCCTCACCGTGGACAGCCTCCGGCTGGAGGCGGAGGGCGGCCGCGCCGTCCTCGACGACATCACCTTCACCATCCACGCGGGCGAGGTCCTCGGCATCGCGGGCGTCGAGGGCAACGGCCAGACCGAGCTGATCGACGCCCTGATCGGCCTGCGCCCCGCCGACTCCGGCGCCATCACGCTGGAGGGCGAGGAGATCACCTCCTGGGCCACCCGCCGCCGCCGCGAGTCCGGCATCGGCTACATCCCCGAGGACCGCCACCGGCACGGCCTGCTGCTCGACTCCCCGCTGTGGGAGAACCGCATCCTCGGCCACGTCACCGAGAAGCCCAACGCCAACGGCTTCCTGCTGAACCTCAAGGGCGCCCAAGAGGACACGCGGCGCATCGTCGAGCAGTACGACGTCCGCACGCCCGGCATCGACGTCACCGTCGGCTCGCTCTCCGGCGGCAACCAGCAGAAGCTGATCGTCGGCCGCGAGATGAGCCACGCCCCCCGCTTCCTGATCGCCGCCCACCCCACCCGCGGTGTGGACGTCGGCGCGCAGGCCGCGATCTGGGACGTCATCCGGCAGGCCCGCCGCGAAGGCCTGGCGGTGCTGCTGATCTCCGCCGACCTGGACGAGCTGATCGGCCTGTCCGACACCCTGCGGGTGATCTACAACGGCCGCCTGGTCGCCGACGCCGACCCGGCCTCCGTCACCCCCGAGGAACTGGGCTCCGCGATGACCGGCGCGGCCGCGGGCCATCTGGAACACACGGAGGCGCCTTCGGCCGACTCCGCCGCCCCCGTCGCCCCGGAGGACGAGGCACGATGAAGAAGTTCGACAAGGAGCGGCTGCTCCTGGCCGTGGCCGGACCGGTCATGGCCCTGGTCGCGGCGATCCTGCTGACCTCGGTGGTGCTGCTCGCCTCCGGCCGCAACCCCATCGAGCCGTACGTGCTGATGGGCGAACAGCTGGCGTTCTCCGACGTCCAGGTGCTGATCGTCAACCAGGCGTCGCTGTACTACATCGCCGCCCTGGCGGTCGCCCTCGGCTTCCGGATGAACCTGTTCAACATCGGCGTCGACGGCCAGTACCGCCTCGCCGCCATGGTGACCGCCGTGGTCGGCGCCCACGTGGCGCTGCCGGCCTTCCTCCAGGTGCCGCTGCTGCTGCTGGTCGCCGTGCTCACCGGCGCGTTCTGGGCCGGCATCGCGGGCGTGCTGAAGGTGACCCGCGGCGTCAGCGAGGTCGTCGCGACGATCATGCTGAACTCGATCGCCACCGCGCTGATCCTGTACCTCACCCAGAAGGACACCTGGGGAGTGCCGCAGGGCAACAACATGACGACCGGCGAGATGCACCCCTCCGGGTGGATCCCGGGCATCGACCTCGGCCCCGACGTCGGCGAGGTCTACGGCCTGATCTTCCTGGCCGTCCTCCTCGGCGTCCTGTATTGGCTGGTCCTCAACCGCACCCGGTTCGGCTTCGACCTGCGCGCCTCGGGCCAGTCCCCGGAGGCCGCCGCCGCCTCCGGCGTCGACGCCAGGCGGATGACGCTCATGGCCATGCTGATCTCCGGCGGTGTCGCGGGCCTCTCCGGCCTGCCGCTGCTGCTCGGCGACGCGCACACCTACAGCCTGAGCTTCCCGGCCGGTCTCGGCTTCACCGCGATCGGCATCGCCCTGCTGGGCCGCAACCACCCCGGCGGCATCGCGTTCGCGGCGCTGCTGTGGGCCTTCCTCGACAAGGCCTCCCCGGCACTCGACTACGCCGTGCCGGAGCCGTACGAGAAGGAGATCGCCACGATCATGCAGGGCCTGATCGTGTTCGCGGTCGTCATCTCCTACGAGGTGGTCCGCGTCTGGGGCCTGCGCCGCCAGCAGAAGCGCGTCGGCGAGGAACTCGCCGCAGCCGCGGCGGCCGCCGCCGGCAAGTCCGACAAGGGTGACAAGACCGAGAAGGAGGTGGCGGCCCGATGAGTACCGCGACCGTCGCCAAGACCCGGCCCGCCAAGGCCGCGAAGCCCGGCCGCCGCCGGATGTCGCTGCCCGTGGTGCTGCTGATGATCGCCGGCGCCATCGTGCTGGTCTCCGTGGTCCGCATGATCACCGGGGCGCACGGCATCACCTCGACCGGCCAGATGTCCACCGCGCTGCGCCTGGCCGTGCCGATCGGCCTGGCCGGACTCGGCGGCCTGTGGGCCGAGCGGGCCGGCGTGGTCAACATCGGCCTCGAGGGCATGATGATCCTCGGCACCTGGTTCGGCGCCTGGGCCGGCTACCAGTGGGGTCCGTGGGTCGGCGTGGCCTTCGGCATCATCGGCGGCTGCCTCGGCGGCATCCTGCACGCCATCGCCACCGTCACCTTCAACGTCAACCACATCGTCTCCGGCGTGGCGCTGAACATCCTGGCGCTGGGCATGGCCCGCTACCTGTCCAAGTACGCCTTCGAGGGCGTCGAGCAGGGTTCCTCCAAGCAGTCCCCGCCGATCGAGTCGCTGGGCACCTTCGACGTGCCGGGCCTCTCCGAATGGCTGGCCACGCTCAACCAGAAGCACTGGTTCGTGGTCTCCGACGTGGCCGGCCTGCTCGGCGGCATGATCACCAACCTGTCGCCGCTGACCGTGGTCGCGGTCGCGCTGGTCCCGCTCACCTGGTACGTCCTGTGGCGCACCGCCTTCGGCCTGCGGCTGCGGTCGGTCGGCGAGAACCCGGTCGCCGCCGAGTCGCTGGGCGTCAACGTCTACAAGTACAAGTACATCGCGGTGATCATCTCCGGCGGCTTCGCCGGCATGGGCGGCGCCTTCCTGTCGATCGTGGCGTCCAACGTCTACCTCGACGGCCAGACCGCCGGACGCGGTTACATCGGCCTCGCGGCGATGATCTTCGGCAACTGGATGCCGGGTGGCCTGGCCCTCGGCGCGGGCCTGTTCGGCTACACCGACAGCCTCAACCTGCGCGGCGGCACGACCAACGTGCACGCGCTGCTGCTGCTGGTGGCCCTGCTGCTGGTCGTGGGCACGGCCTACCTGGTGTGGCGCAAGCGGTACCTGCCGGCGCTGGTCACCGCCGTGATCGCCGCGGTGATGTACCTCTGGTACGCCAACACGAACGAGGTGCCGTCGCAGCTGGTCGCCGCCAGCCCGTACCTGGTCACCCTGCTGGTGCTGGCGCTCTCCGCGCAGCACCTGCGGATGCCGAAGGCGGACGGCCTGCCGTACCGCAAGGGCCAGGGCGGATGACGCCGGTGACGGCCGGCTTCGACTGGGACGCCCTGAGGAAGGTGGCGCACGAGGCGATGACCCGCGCGTACGCCCCCTACTCGGGGTACCCCGTCGGCGTCGCCGCCCGCGTGGACGACGGGCGCGTCGTCTCCGGCTGCAACGTGGAGAACGCGTCCTACGGGCTGGGGCTGTGCGCGGAGTGCGGCCTGGTGTCGGACCTGCAGCGCACGGGGGGCGGACGGCTCACCCACTTCACCTGCGTGGACGGGCAGGGGGCCGTGCTGGTCCCCTGCGGGCGGTGCCGGCAGCTGCTCCACGAGTTCGGCGGCCCGGACCTCCTCCTGGAGACCCCCGAGGGCGTCCTCCCCCTCTCCGCCATGCTCCCCCAGGCCTTCGGCCCCGGCCACCTCACCCAGGGCCCCGGCGCCTGACCCACCACGCCACGCGGCCCCGCGCGGGCCGCGCCGCCTCGCCGAGCCGCCCGCCGCCCCGCGCCGCCTCGCCGAGCCGCCCGCCGCCCCGCGGGCGGCTCGGCCGCCCAGGGGGGTGGTGGGAGAGGCCGGGGGGGCGCGGCGGACCGCCGCGTGCGCGCGTGAGGCCCGGGGCGGCACCCGGCAGAAACGCAAGATCACCGCAACGAAGCGAGAAGAAGGGGGCGTCATGGACGCCATCACCGTCATCCGCGCCAAGCGCGACCGCACGGAACTGACCGACCAGCAGATCGACTGGGTCGTCGACGCCTACACCCGTGGCGAGGTCGCCGACTACCAGATGGCCGCCCTCAACATGGCGATCCTCCTCAACGGCATGAACCGCCGCGAGATCGCCCGCTGGACCGCCGCGATGATCGCCTCCGGCGAGCGGATGGACTTCTCCTCCCTCTCCCGCCCCACCGCCGACAAGCACTCCACCGGCGGCGTCGGCGACAAGATCACCCTGCCCCTCGCCCCCCTGGTCGCCGCCTGCGGCGCCGCCGTTCCGCAGCTCTCCGGCCGCGGCCTCGGCCACACCGGCGGCACCCTCGACAAGCTGGAGTCGATCCCCGGCTGGCGCGCCGCGCTCTCCAACGAGGAGATGCTCGCCGTCCTCGACGACGTCGGCGCCGTGATCTGCGCCGCGGGTGAGGGCCTCGCCCCCGCCGACCGCAAGCTCTACGCGCTGCGCGACGTCACCGGCACCGTGGAGGCCATCCCGCTGATCGCCTCCTCGATCATGTCGAAGAAGATCGCCGAGGGCACCGGCGCCCTGGTCCTGGACGTCAAGGTCGGCTCCGGCGCCTTCATGAAGACCCTGGACGACGCCCGTGAGCTCGCCACCACCATGGTGGGCCTGGGCCGCGACCACGGCGTGAACACGGTCGCGCTCCTCACCGACATGTCCACCCCGCTCGGCCTCACCGCCGGCAACGCGCTCGAGGTCCGCGAGTCCGTCGAGGTGCTGGCCGGCGGCGGCCCCTCCGACGTCGTCGAGCTGACCCTCGCGCTGGCCCGCGAGATGCTCGCCGGGGCCGGACTGCCGGACGCCGACCCGGCCAAGGCGCTCGCCGACGGCTCCGCGATGGACGCCTGGCGCCGCATGATCCGGGCCCAGGGCGGCGACCCGGACGCCCCGCTGCCCACCTCCCGCGAGCAGCACGTGGTCACCGCCCCGTCCTCCGGCGTGCTGACCCGCCTCGACGCGTACGGCGTCGGCGTCGCCGCCTGGCGCCTCGGCGCGGGCCGTGCCCGCAAGGAGGACCCGGTGCAGGCCGCCGCGGGCGTCGAACTCCACGCCAAGCCCGGCGACACGGTCACGGCCGGCGCGCCGCTGATGACCCTCCACACCGACACCCCCGAGCGCTTCGCCTACGCGCTGGAGGCCCTGGAGGGCACGTACGACGTCGCCCCCGCGGGCACGGAGTTCACCGCGCCGCCGGTGGTGCTGGAGCGCATCGGCTGACCCGCCCATCCAGTTCGTTTGACCAAGTCATTCGTTCGGACGAAAGGGACCGGTGGACCCCTGCCGGTCCCTTTCGGCATGCTGGGATCGGTGACGCACCGATAGGAGAACCGCCATGAGCGCACTCGGCGTGAGCCACGAGCCCCCGCCCTGCTGGGACGAAGCCGTCCGGCTGTGGGAGGAGATGGAATGGCCTGAGGGCAGCAGGGTGGAGATCATCGAGGGGATCGTCACCGTGGCTCCACCGCCGTCCAATCCGCACAACGTCATCGTCGAACTCGTGCAGCAGCATCTGTACGAGGCAGTACCCAAGGACCGGGACTGGGGCATCTACCAGACGTTGGGCGTCGCGTCACCGTCGCGGGGGAACCTCTGCATCCCCGATCTCCTCGTCGTGCCCCGGGAGGTGCCGCGGACCCAGGGGTCGTACATCCCGGCAGGGGCGGCGGAACTCGTCGTCGAGGTCACTTCGCGCGGTAACGCCGCGCACGACCGGCTCAACAAGGCGGCGGGGTACGCCCAGGCAGGGGTCCCGCTCTACCTGCTGATCGATGCGTGGGCTCCCCGGGGTCCGGCGCTCATCCTGTACGGGGAGCCGCAGGCGGACACCTACCGGACTCTGCAGACCGGCAAGTTCGGTGAACCTTTCCCGCTTCCGGAACCCTTCGACTGCGTTCTGAGCACCGAAAGGTTCCCGACCGGCTGAGCCCCGCCGATGAATCCCGCGCCTTCCTCAGGTCTACCCGTGCATGAGGGACCCGGAGGTCGTCGTGCGCGCACCGGGCGAGCCCGTCGGAAAGGACGGCGTCGCCCGGCTCTGTGACGCGGCGCGCGCAGGACTGGACAGCGGCGCGACCGTGGTGATCTGCGACGTCCGCGCGGTGCGCCGGCCCACGCTCGCCACCGTCGAACTGGTCGCCCGGCTGCGGCTCACCGTCCGGCGGGGCGGGGGCCGCGTCCTGCTGCGCGGCCCCGACCCGGCGCTACTCGCCCTTCTCGACCTCGTCGGGCTGACCGTCGGCGTCGAGATGCCCGGCGAGGCCGAACAGCGGGAAGAACCGCGGGGTGTCGAGGAAGCAGTGCAGCGCGGTGATCCGCCCCTCTGACAGCTCCAGCACCTGCACCGCCCACGGGGTGTACCCGCCGTGCTCCGGGTCCGGCTTGTAGTGCGCGAACCCGGGCAGGCCGTTGACCTCCACCGGCAGCAGCCGGGAGCCGGCGCAGCTCGCGCCGATCGTGGTCATGAAACCGGTCATGTCCGACGGGCCCCGCAGCCACAGGTCGAACGGCGGCATGGTCATCACGGCGTCCTCGTGGAGCAGCGCCGTCAGCGCGGCCATGTCGTAGCCCTCGAAGGCGGCGACGTAGCGCTCCAGCAGCTTCTGCTGCTCCTCGTCGAGCGGGTCCGAGACCTCGCCGGGGCGCTCCCGCGCGCGCTCCGCGAGGGTGGCCCGGGCGCGCTGGAGGGCGCTGTTCACCGAGGCGACCGTGGTGTCCAGCAGTTCCGCCACCTCACTGGCCTTCCAGGCCAGCACCTCGCGCAGGATCAGCACCACCCGCTGCCTGGGCGGCAGGTCCTGCAACGCCGCCATGAACGCCAGCCGCACCGACTCCTTGGCGACGGCGCGCTCGGCGGGATCGGTGGCGTCCGGCAGCACCCGGGCGTCCGGCACCGGCTCCAGCCAGGTGTGGTCGGGGCGCGGCGAGAGCGCGGCCTGGGCGAGCGGGGTGGCGGCGGTCAGGTCCACCGGCCGGGCCCGCTTGTTGCCCGCCGACAGCATGTCCAGGCAGACGTTGGTGGCGATCCGGTACAGCCAGGAACGGAGACTGGACCGCCCCTCGAACTTCTCCCGGCTCCGCCAGGCGCGGATCATGGTGTCCTGGACCGCGTCCTCCGCCTCGAAGGACGAGCCGAGCATGCGGTAGCAGTAGCCGGTGAGCTCCCTGCGGTAGCCCTCCATGGCGGTCTCGGACGCGGCCGCCCCGGTCGTCGTGGATACGTCGGTCATGGCAACCCGCCCCTCGGTACGCCTGTTCCGTCCAGCACTTCGGAAGCTACCGCAGCCCACTGACAACGTCCTGCGGACAGCGGAAGACGCAGGTGGGAGGGGTGCGCCGGAAGGAGGGGAGGGGTCAGGCGGCCGGAGCCGGCCGGCGGGCCGCCAGGGTGCCCAGCAGCGTGATCCCCGCGACGCCGGCCACGGCCAGCAGCCCCACGGCCACCGTCCCGCCCCAGCCCGCCGCGTGGAACGCCACCGCGCCGACGGTGCTGCCCGCGCTGGACCCGATGTAGTACGCCGACTGGTACAGCGCCGCCGCCTGGGCCCGCCCGTGCGCCGCCGTCCCGCTGACCGCGGAGGACGCCGCCGAGTGCCCGGCGAAGAACCCGCCGGTGACCAGGACCAGCCCCAGCAGCACCACGGCCAACCGGTCCGACAGCGAGACCAGCAGTCCCGCCGCCGTCAGCGCGCCGGACAGGTAGAGCGTGCCCCGCCGGCCGAACCGCCCGACCAGCCGCCCGGAGGCGGAGGCGGACACCGTGCCCACCAGGTAGACCAGGAAGACCGAGCCCACCACGCCCTGCGGGAGGGAGAACGGCTCCTGCGTCAGGCGGTAGCCGATGACCGTGTACACGCCGCCGAACACCGTCATGAACAGCGCGCCGATCGCGTACAGCCGGCGCAGCAGCGGGTTGGCCAGGTGGTCGCGCACCGTGCGCGCCACCGCACCGGGCCGCAGCGAGCCGCGGGTGAAGTGCCTCGGCTTCGGCAGCAGCATCCGGAACGCCACCGCGCAGGCCACCGCCAGCACGCCCAGCACGGCCAGCGCCACCCGCCAGCCCCACTCCTGCGCGACCCAGCCGGTGAGGACCCGTCCGCTCATCCCGCCGACGCTGTTGCCGGCCACGTACAGCCCGATCGCGGTGACCAGCGCCCGCGGCCGCACCTCCTCCGCCAGGTAGGCGGTGGCCGAGGCGGGCAGGCCCGCCAGCGCCGCGCCCTGCACCGCGCGGAGCGCCACCATCGTGCCCAGCGAGGGCGCGAACGGCACCACCAGCCCGACGGCGACCGCCACGGCGACCGCGCCGGTCATCGTGGCGCGCCGCCCGAACCGCTCGGAGAGCGCGCTCATCGGGATCACGAACAGGGCCAGACCGCCGGTCGCGGCCGCCACCGTCCAGGACACGTCGCCGACCGAGGAGCCGTAGCTCTCGGAGATCAGCGGAAGGAGGGCCTGCGTGGAGTAGAGGAGGGCGAAGGTGGCCACACCGGCGAGGAAGAGCGCCAGGCTCATCCGGCGGTAGGCGGGGGTGCCCACGTCGACCCGCGAGTCCGGGGCCGCGGCCGCGGGGGAGGGGGAGGAGGAGGGAGCGGTGGTCTCGGATCCGGCGCCCACGCGGGTGGACGCCTCGGTACTGGCGGCAGGCATGGTCCGACCGTACGAACCGCCGTGCTGATCCGTCCAATGCACGGATTGGCCATAATCGTTCCCGTGGTGCATCAGCAGAGGTCACAGGAGTGGCTGTCACAGACCGGTGACGTGGAAGACATCGTCACGAGCCTCGTCCCGCGGCTCGCCTACTTCGCGGGGGTGGCGCGGACCGAACACGTCACCCGGGCCGCGCGGGAGATGCGGGTGCCGCAGTCGACGCTCTCCCGCGCCGTCGCCCGGCTGGAGGAGGACCTCGGGGTCGACCTCTTCGCCCGGCGCGGCCGCACCGTGTCGCTCACCCCCGCCGGGCGGACCTTCCTGGCCTCGGTGGAACGCGCCCTCGCCGACCTGGAACGGGCCGCCGAGGAGGTCCGCGCGGACGCCGACCCGGCGGTCGGCAAGGTCGCCTTCGGGTTCCTGCACACCATGGGCGCGGAGACGGTGCCGGGACTGATCCAGGCGTTCCGCGCCGACCATCCCCGGATCCGGTTCAGCCTGGTGCAGAACTACGGCGAGGCGATGCTGGAGGGCCTGCGCCGCGGCGAACTCGACCTCTGCCTCACCTCACCGGTGCCGGACGCCCCCGACCTGGTGGCCCGCCGCCTCGACGAGCAGAAGCTCCGGCTGGTGGTCCCGGCCGACCACCGGCTGGCCCCACGACGGCGGATCCGGCTGTCGGAGGCCGCGGAGGAGACCTTCGTGACCCTGGAGACCGGGTACGGGCTGCGGCGGATCACCGACGACCTCTGCGCCCAGGCGGGGTTCCGCCCGCGGGTCGCCTTCGAGGGCGAGGAGGCGGAGACCCTGCGCGGCCTGGTCGCGGCGGGCCTGGGCGTCGCCCTGCTGCCGCCGCCCGCCTTCCCCCGGCCCGGTGTCGCCGAACTGGCCGTCACCGCGCCGCGGGCGGTCCGCGAGATCGGCGTCGCCTGGCTCGACGGCCACCCGGACACGCCGCCGGTGGCCGCGTTCAAGAAGTTCCTCCTCTCGCGGCGGGGCCGGCTCCTGCCGCACTGAGAGGGGCGGCGGGCGGCGCGAGGACCGGGTGCGCGGCGGGCCGCCGTCACCGCTCCCGCGACCGGCCGAAGCCGGAGGCCAACGGCATCCGCAGCCCCAGCGGCGGCGGCGCCGCCAGCGCGTCCCGCACCGCCCGCGGCATCCGCGTCCCGAACATCGTGCCCAGCGCGAAGTCCGCGACGAGGGTGTGGACCTCCCACCGGTAGGCCCGCAGCGCGTGCCCGTCCGTGTGGACCTCGAACCGGCACACCTCCCGGTTGGTCTTCTTGATCCGCTCGGCCAGCCGGAACGAGAGGTCGGGCGCGCACCGCGTGTCGTCCGTGCCGTGCACGATCAGCACGTGACGGGACGCCAGCTGCTTCACCGGCTCCGGTCCCGCCGCCGCCCCGTGTCCGCCGTCCGCCGGCAGCCACGGAGCCAGCGCGACCACCGAGACCACCGCCGGGTGTCCCGCCGCCCGCAGCGCCGCGCGGCCGCCCATGTCGACCCCGACCAGGCAGACCGGCACGTCGCCGTAGCGCCGCACCGCCTCGTCGGCGGCCCGGGCGGCGTCCCCGGCGAGCGCCGCCTGCGCGCCGTTCCAGCCGCGCCGCCCGTAGTGCACCAGGTGCACGGCCAGGCCCTGCCGCTCCCCGGCGCGGGCGAGCCGGCGGCCCAGCGCGCGCAGCGAGGCGTACGAGGCCGCCGGGGAGGGCGGCCGGTCCGACTCCTCGTCGCCGCGGGGCAGCAGCAGCACCACCCCGGCGACCTCGCGCCCGTCGTCCCGGCCCCGCAGGGGATGTGCGGCGAACGGCCTGCCGAGCCGGGCCGGACGGGTTGCCGGGCGGTCCGGGGTCCCTTGGTGTGCCATGGGCCAACACTGGCAGAACACCACGCCCACGCCACCCTTCCGCGCGGGATCTACGCGCGTAGGAAATTGCGCGTTATGGTTCAGCGATGAAGAGCCAGACCATCCACACCCCGACCGCGGACCAGATCCGCCGGGCCCCGAAGGTCGTGCTGCACGACCACCTCGACGGCGGCCTGCGCCCCGGCACCGTCGTCGACCTCGCCCGTGAGAACGGGTACCGGGCCCTGCCGCACGGCGACGCCGACAAGCTCGGCTCCTGGTTCCGTGAGGCCGCCGACTCCGGTTCCCTGGAGCGGTACCTGGAGACGTTCGCCCACACCGTCGGCGTGATGCAGACCGAGGACGCCCTGCGCCGGGTCGCCGCCGAGTGCGCCGAGGACCTCGCCGCGGACGGCGTCGTCTACGCCGAGGTGCGCTACGCCCCCGAGCAGCACCTGGAGGGCGGGCTGACCCTGGAGCAGGTCGTGGAGGCCGTCAACGCCGGCTTCCGCGAGGGCGAACGCCGCGCGAAGGAGAACGGCCACCGGATCCGCGTCGGCGCCCTGCTCACCGCGATGCGGCACGCCGCCCGCTCCCTGGAGATCGCCGAACTCGCCAACCGCTACCGGGACTCGGGCGTGGTCGGCTTCGACATCGCGGGCGCCGAGGCCGGCTACCCGCCCACCCGCCACCTGGACGCCTTCGAGTTCCTGAAGCGGGAGAACAACCACTTCACCATCCACGCCGGCGAGGCCTTCGGACTGCCCTCGATCTGGCAGGCCATCCAGTGGTGCGGCGCCGACCGGCTCGGCCACGGCGTGCGGATCATCGACGACATCGAGGTCGCCGACGACGGCACGGTGAAGCTCGGCAGGCTCGCCGCCTACGTCCGGGACAAGCGGATCCCGCTGGAGCTCTGCCCGACCTCGAACCTGCAGACCGGCGCCGTGGGCTCCTACGCGGATCACCCGATCGGACTGCTGCGCAAGCTGCACTTCCGGGTCACCGTGAACACCGACAACCGTCTGATGTCCGGCACCACCATGAGCCGTGAATTCGAGCACCTCGTCGAGACATTCGATTACACGCTCGACGAGATGCAGTGGTTCACCGTCAATGCGATGAAATCAGCATTCATTCCTTTCGATGAAAGGGTGGCGATGATCGATGACGTGATCAAGCCCGGTTACGCCTCGCTGAAGGCGGAGTGGCTGTTCCGGTGACCGGCGTGTGAGCTGCGGCGACGTGGCGGAAGGAGGGAGCCGGGCGGACGATCCGACCGGCTCCCTCCGCTTTCGCCACCCGCATTTCGATGTTTGCGGATCGCGGCGTCCCGTGTTTACGGTCGTGGACCGCTCAGTCCCCGTCATCGCACCCAAGGACGCATTCACCATGAAGCAGTCTGCTGCCAAGACCTTCGGCGTCGTCGCCTTCGGCGCCGCCCTCGCGGCGGTCGGCGCGGGCGCCGCCGCCGCGGCCCCGGCCGCCCCGGACGCCGCTCCCGCACTGAGCGGCGTGACCGGCGCACTGCCGGCGGACGGCGTCGGGGACGCCCTGCAGGGCCCCCTGACCGAACGGCTCCAGGGCGCCGGCTCGCAGCTCGGCGGCATCGGCGACGAGCTCGGCGGCATGGGCATGGACGTCGCGATGGGCAGCGCCGAGCGGCTCTCCGCCCCGCAGGACCGGGACGCCCGCGCCCAGGCCAACGAGGGCAAGGAGCAGGGCTCCCCGGTCGGTGAGGTGCCGGCGCTCCTCGGCGGCCTCGGCCTCGGCGAGATGAACATGGGCTCCGGCAGCAACCTCAACGGCCTGCCGCTCGGCTGACCGTCCCGCGCGCGACCGGGCTTCCCCGGCGGGGGCGCGGTCACTCCCCGGTTCCCGGAGTGACCGCGCCCCTTCGCGCGTCCGCCCGTTCGTTCGGCGGCGGCCCTGCGGCCCTGCGGCCCTGCGGCCCTGCGGCCCGGCGGCCCTGCGGCCCGGCGGCTCTGGTCCGTCCCGCACCGCCGCCGTCCGGGACGGCCGGCCCTAGACGGCCGCGGTCCGCTTCCCGGCGGCCCGCCTCTCGCTGGGCAGCAGGATCCACAGCGCTGCGTACAGCAGCACCTGGGGCCCGGGCAGCAGGCAGGAGACGAGGAAGATCACGCGCATGGTGGTGGCGGAGACGCCGAAGCGCCGGGCCAGGGCGGCGCAGACTCCGCCGATCATCCGGCCGTGGGTGGGGCGAACGAGGCTGCTCATGGCTGCTCCTCCGTGGAGTCGTCAGAGTCGTCGGAGCCGCCGGGCGGCGTCTCCGACGGAGACGGCCCGGTGGCCGCCCCCTACGACATCAACGCTACGGCCGCAAAAGGTGCAAGGCGTCGCTCTACGGGGCGATCGGGACCCTGGGAAACCTCGGGGACGGACCCTGAGCCGCCTCCTGGTCGCGCCCCTCAGGAGCCCGGTGCGCACGGAGGGCGAGGCGCCGCCGCAGCGCGGCACGGCCGGCCGGGACCACCGCGAGATGCGCCAGGGTGAGCCCGGCGGTGTTGAGGATCAGCGAGTCGACGTCGACGACCTGCCCGGGGACACCGGTCTGCAGCAGCTCGATCCCGAGCGAGATCATCGCCCCGGCCACCATGGTGCGGGCCAGCGAGAACAGCGGTGGGGCCGAGAGCCGGCCGCCCGCCAGCGGCAGCAGCACACCCAGCGGCGCCAGCAGCGTCAGGTCCCTCACGATGCGCCGCGCGGCCGGCCCCCAGCCGAGGGCCAGGTCGGCGCGTATCCCGGCCATCGGCCGGATGTTGGCGGGAGCGATCCAGGGAACGTCCAGCGGTCTGAGCGTCAGCCATCCGACGACGGCGAGGTGTGCGGCGAGGAGGAGGACACCTGCCGTGCGGAGACCGGAGGCGACGTTGCCGTCGCGCGAGCGTTGACGCTGCACGTGCCTCTAGACGCCGCCTCCCCGCCGTGCGGTTCCGGGCCCGCGGCGCCCGGCCGGGGACGGGCACGCGGCCGTGCGCGTGCGCGGGCGCGCACACCGGCGTCGGCGCCGGCGTCACTCCGCCGTGGCGGGTGCGTCCGAGGGGACGGGTGTGGTGATCGGGTGGGTGCGCACCGGCTGCGGGCACTCGTACCGGGTGAGCGGCCCCTGGGGGCCGCCCAGGGTGACCCGGCCCGAGCCCCGGGTGGCGGCCGACTCGGCGAAGGTGCACACGATCTGCGCCAGCGCCCCGGCCGGCAGCCGCTGCGGGGAGTCGCTCAGCCGGAAGGCGTCCGCCGGATCGCCCGACCGCGGCCCCTTCACGCCGGTGCCCGACGGGACCTTGGTGCGGTAGCCGTTCTGCTGCTCGCCCGGCGAGGGGTGGCGGGTCAGCTCGTCGAGCAGGCCCTGCGCCACCAGGGTCCGCCGCAGCGACCCGTCCGTCCCCTCCGGCAGCCGTACCGTGCGCTCCACCAGCGTCAGCTGTCCCGCGCAGAGCAGGTAGACGCGCACCGGCACCTCGGAGTCGTCCGAGGGCCCCGGCGAGGACGCCGAGGCCGCGCACGGCATCCGGGACGGGGCCGGGCCGAAGTACGTCGGCACCTCCGTCGCCCGGATCCCGCACCCCGCCAGCGAAGGCGCCAGTACCGCCCCCAGCAGCAGCGCCGCCGCGCCCCTTTGCCTCACCGCCCGCTCCTCTGCCTCTGCTTCGCGCCCTGCTTCCCGCCCGCCTGCCGCTCCGCCACGGCCTCCTCCGCCACCGAGGACGCGTCCAGCGGCAGCCGCAGGGTGAACACCGCGCCGCCCTCCGGCGAGTTGGCGGCCGCGATGTCGCCGCCGTGGATGTGCGCGTTCTCCAGCGCGATGGACAGGCCCAGCCCCGAACCCTCCGAACGCGGCCGGGAGGCGCTCGCCTTGTAGAACCGGTCGAAGACGTGCGGCAGCACCTCCTCGGGGATGCCCGGCCCGTGGTCCCGGACCCGCACGACCAGCACCTTGCGCGCCGTCCCGGCGGTGTCCCCGCCGTCCTCCCCGCCGTCGGCGTCCGCGTCCGCGACGTGCTCCGCCCGCTCGCCGGACTCGTGCGGCGGCAGGGCCGCGTCCGGCGCCTCCTCCACCCGGACCGAGACCCGCACCGGCGACCCGCCGTGCTTGAGGGCGTTGCCGATCAGGTTGGCGAGTATCACGTCCAGCCGGCGCGGGTCGAGCCGCGCCGTCACACCGCGCTCGGCGTCGAGTTCCACGGCGTCCAGCCAGGCCCGGGCGTCCACGCAGGCGGTGATCTGGTCGGCGATGTCGACGTCGTCGAGGACCAGACGGGCGGTGCCCGCGTCGAAGCGGGTGACCTCCATCAGGTTCTCCACCAGGTCGCCGAGCCGCCGCGTCTCGCTGACCACCAGCCGCACGGCCGGCTCGATCATCGGGTCGATGCCGCCGGTCTCCGCGTCCAGCTCCTCCTCCAGCACCTCCGTCACGGCGGTGATCGCCGTCAGCGGGGTGCGCAGCTCGTGCGACATGTCGGCGACGAACCGGCGGGAGGCCTCGTCGCGGGCGCTCATCTCCGCCACCCGCTGCTCCAGCGCGGCGGCGGTCCGGTTGAACGTCCGTGACAGTTCCGCCAGTTCGTCGGTGCCGGAGACCTGGAGCCGGGTGTCCAGCTTGCCCTCGCCGAGGCGGCGGGCGGCGATGCCCAGCCGGTGCACCGGACGCAGCACGGTGGTGGCGGCGGCCTGCGCCAGCAGCGCCGAGCCGACCAGCGCCAGCGCGGTGGCGATGCCCAGCGACCAGGCCAGCGAGTTGAGGTCCTTGGCCTCCGGCTCCAGCGACTTCAGCATGTAACCGGTCGGCCCCCCGGCCACCTTGGCGCCCGCGACCAGGTAGGGGGTGTCGTTCTCGTCCACCGTCCGCTGCCAGTACAGGTGGTACGGCGCGGGGTTGGCGGCGGTCACCTTCTGCTCGCGGTTCACCGCCTCGCGCAGCGGACGCGGGACGTCGTCCAGGGTGAACGTGTCCAGCATGTCCGGACCGGCGGTGAGCACCCGCCCGTCGGGCGCGGTGGACGTCAGCAGCACGCTGAAGTGCTGGCTGCTGTCGGACATCTGGTCGGCGGCGCGCTGCAGTTCGTCCTGGGTCGGCTCGCCCGGCAGCGCGCCCGCACGGCTCCGCATCTCCTGCTCGAAATCGCGCAGCACCGCGTCCTGGGCGCGGGTCAGCACCGCCTCCCGGTTCAGCCAGTAGGCGATCCCGGACGCCGTCACGGCCGCGGTCAGCGCGACCAGGCCGAAGACGAGGACCAGCCGCAGCCGCAGGCTGGTGAAGCGCAGGGAACGGGACCTCGGGGCCCTGGCGCCGGTGCCGTCGCTCCGCCCGGAGGACGGGCCCGCCGCGGCGGCGCCCGTTTCGGGCGACTGCGGCACGGTCACTGCGGCTGGTCCAGGCGGTAACCGACGCCGCGCACGGTGCGGATCAGCGTCGGGGAGGACGGCACGTCCTCCACCTTGGCGCGCAGCCGCTGCACGCACGCGTCCACCAGCCGGGAGTCGCCCAGGTAGTCGTGCTCCCACACCAGCCGCAGCAACTGCTGGCGGGACAGCGCCTGACCGGGGCGCCGGCTCAGCTCCAGCAGCAGCCGCAGTTCGGTCGGCGTGAGCTGGAGCTCCTCGCCGTTCTTGGTCACGGTCATCGCGGAACGGTCGATGACCAGCGAGCCGAAGGAGGCCGAGTCGCTGGACTCCCGCTCCCCGCGGCGCAGCACCGCCCGGATCCGGGCGTCGAGCACCCTGCCCTGCACGGGCTTGACCACGTAGTCGTCGGCGCCGGACTCCAGCCCGACCACCACGTCGATGTCGTCGCTGCGCGCGGTCAGCAGGATGATCGGCAACTGGTCGGTGCGGCGGATCCGCCGGCAGACCTCGAAACCGTCGATTCCGGGCAGCATGACGTCCAGCACGATCAGATCCGGCCGCTGCTCGCGCAGCAACTGCAGACCGTCCTCACCGCTCGCAGCGGTCGCCACGCGGTGCCCCTGGCGGGTCAGGGAGAGCTCCAGGGCCGTACGGATGGCGTCGTCGTCCTCGATCAGCAACAGGGAAGGCACGCGCTCATTCTGGCCCATGGCCCCCGGGGAGGGAATTCCGGTCACCGCACCGGATGTTCGCCACGGACCCCACGGCCGCGCTCCGCGGACGGCGCGCACGACGGGTGGGGCCTGTGACAGGTCTGTGACAGTCGGCGGACACCGTCATGAAGTGTCCCCGGCAACATTTTCCCCACGGACAGGAACATGACGGGAGGCGCGGGATGAGCACTCTGCTCAGCAATGGCACTGGTGCAGTGGCCACGCGTCTGCACGACGTGGTGATCCGGGAGCGGTCCGGCGTCGTGGGGGCGCGGGGCTGCGTGCGGGGGGCCGGCGGCAGCCGGCACGGCGTTCCGGCCCAGCCGGCGCCCGCCCCCGCGTCCGTGCCGGGGAAGCCTTCGGTGCCCGCGCAGCGGGCGGCGTCCGGTCCGGTCCGGGGGGACCAGCCGGCCGGGCGCACCGAAGGCGGGCTCTCGGAGGCCGAGTTCACCGCCTACGTGCGGGAGCGGCGGGCCTCGCTGTACGCCACCGCCTACCACCTGACCGGTGACCGCTTCGAGGCGGAGGACCTGCTGCAGAGCGCGCTGTTCTCCACCTACCGGGCGTGGGACCGGATCAGCGACAAGGCGGCGGTGGGCGGCTACCTGCGGCGCACCATGACCAACCTGCACATCAGCGCCTGGCGCCGCCGCAAGCTCAACGAGTACCCGACCGAGGAACTGCCGGAGACCGTCGGCGACCTGGACGCCATGCGCGGCACCGAGCTGCGCACCGTCCTGTGGCAGGCGCTCGCCCGGCTTCCCGAACCGCAGCGGACCATGCTGGTCCTGCGGTACTACGAGGGCCGCACCGATCCGGAGATCGCGGACATCCTCGACATCAGTGTCGGCACGGTCAAGTCCAGCATCTGGCGGTCGCTGCGGCGACTGCGGGAGGACCAGGTCCTGGGACTGGGCCGTGACGAGGTGGAAGCCTTCGGCGAACTGGTCGCCTGAAGGTCGAGGGCTCACGGGGGACACGGAGCCCTGGGGGAAAACGGGGGAGCGGGTCCGGGCGGTTCCGGGGGGAGCCGGCCGGACCGGGGGAGACGGGGAGGTAAGAGGGGGGACGGGGGACCACGGGGGGACCACGGGGGAGGGGCGGGACCGGAAGCGGGGGCTTTCCGGTCCCGCCTCCGTCGTGCGCGGGGCCGTTCCGTCCGGTCCCGGCCGCCTCACGCCGTGGTCGCGGGCGTCTCCCCGGCGCGGGAGGCGGCGGCCACCACGGCCGCGACCCGGGCCTCGGCCTCCGGCCGGTCGCAGGCGTACGCGCCCAGCGAGGTCTGCCGCGCCACGATGGTCCGCTCGGAACGCATCAGCCGCCAGCCCCGCCGCAGCAGGAACGGCACCGACTTGCGGCTCTCCCGCAGGTCCCGCAGGAACCGGCGGCGGAACGTGGTCACGGGTCCCCGGGCCAGGCACAGCGCGTCGCCCAGCAGCCCCAGTTCACGGCAGCGCGAGACGATCTCCGCCGCGAAGATCCCCTCCGCGACGAACACCGGGGCGTCCTCGATGTCCAGCTCGGTCCGCCCGGTCCGGGCGCTCAGCGAGATGTCGTACACCGGCACCTCGGTGCGGCCCGTCCGGCACAGCGCCTCGATGGCGGCGACCGCCGTGTCGGCGTCCCAGGACAGCGGATGGTCCCAGTCGATGTCCTCGCTGCCCGCCACCAGGGGCAGCGACGGGTCGTCGGCCTCCTTGTAGAAGTCGTCCAGGCGCAGCACCGGCAGCCCGGTACGCGCGGCGAGCAGCGACTTTCCTGACCCGGAGGGGCCACAGAGGAGAACGACACGGGTCGGTGAGGAGAACTGGGTGGTCACGAGATACCAGTCTGCGGCATCGAACGCCCCTCGAACGAGCCGCCGGCCGTACTTGGCGCGGAGGTCACACCCGGCAGCGTCCGGCGGGAGCCCGGGACGGTGCCCGCCGGTGCGCGGAGAACGGGCCGGGGCCGGGGCGGACAGGTGGTCCGCCCCGGCCCCGTGTCGTGCGGGCGAGGTGTCAGCCGGCGGTCCTGAAGCCGCGCAGGCGCAGGCTGTTGCCGACGACGAAGACCGAGGAGAAGGCCATGGCGGCGCCGGCGATCATGGG
>NZ_LWCC02000005.1:1682440-1700669 GCF_001642695.1 Streptomyces chilikensis | reverse complement strand
AGCGGTACCCGCACCCGGCTCCGCGGCGGTGCCCCCTCCCCTCCTGAGGGGGCGTGCCGCGGTCCGGCGGCCGGTCAGTAGGAGGAACCGGAGGCGCCCAGGGAGCCGGTGGTGTGCCAGACGGTCTTGGTCTCCAGGAAGGCCGTCAGGCGCTCCGTGCCCGGCGTCGCCGCGAAGTCCTCGCCGGTGCGCGGACGCAGCACCCGCTTGAGGTTGTCGGCGGCGGCGATCTCCAGCTCCGTCGCCAGCGCGGGGTCCGCGCCGGTGAGGTCGACGGCGTTGACGTCCATGTGCGAGGCCAGCGTCGGCGCGATCTCCGCCGTGCGGCCGGACAGGACGTTGACCACGCCGCCCGGCACGTCGGAGGTGGCCAGCACCTCGCCCAGGGAGAGGGCGGGCAGCGGCGACCGCTCGCTCGCCACCACCACCGCCGTGTTGCCGGTGGCGATCACCGGGGCGAGGACGGAGACCAGGCCGAGGAGCGAGGACTCCTGCGGGGCCAGCACCGCCACCACGCCGGTGGGCTCGGGGGTGGAGAGGTTGAAGAACGGGCCCGCGACCGGGTTGGCGCCGCCGGCGATCTGGGCGATCTTGTCGGTCCAGCCCGCGTACCAGACCCAGCGGTCGACGGTCAGGTCGACGAGGGCGGCCGCCTTGGCCTTGGACAGCCCCTCGGCGTCGGCCACCTCACGGGTGAACTGGCTGCGGCGGCCCTCCAGCATCTCCGCGACGCGGTAGAGGACCTGGCCCCGGTTGTACGCCGTGGCGCCCGACCAGCCGCCGAACGCCTTGCGCGCGGCGACCACCGCGTCACGGGCGTCCTTCCGGGACGAAAGCGGGGCGTTGGCAAGCCAGTTCTCGTCCTTGGAGCCCGTCACCTCGTACACCCGGCCGCTCTCGGAACGCGGGAACTTCCCTCCCACGTACAGCTTGTAGGTCTTGAAAACGCTCAGACGCTCAGACATCGAGGTAGGCCTCCAGCCCGTGGCGACCGCCCTCGCGGCCGTAACCCGACTCCTTGTAGCCGCCGAACGGCGAGGTGGGGTCGAACTTGTTGAACGTGTTGGACCAGACGACGCCCGCGCGCAGCTTGTTCGCCACCGCGAGGATGCGGGAGCCCTTGTCGGTCCAGATGCCCGCGGAGAGGCCGTAGGCGGTGTTGTTGGCCTTGGCGACGGCCTCGTCCGGGGTGCGGAAGGTGAGGACCGAGAGGACCGGGCCGAAGATCTCGTCGCGGGCGACGGTGTGCGCCTGGGTGACGCCGCTGAAGACGGTGGGCGCGAACCAGTAGCCGGAGGACGGGAGTTCGCACGGGGCGGTCCAGCGCTCGGCGCCCTCCGCCTCGCCCTGGTCGGCGAGCGAGGTGATCCGGGCCAGCTGCTCGGCGGAGTTGATCGCGCCGATGTCGGTGTTCTTGTCCAGCGGGTCGCCGAGGCGGAGCGTGGAGATGCGCCGCTTGAGGGCGTCCAGCACCTCGTCGTGCACCGACTCCTGCACCAGCAGGCGGCTGCCCGCGCAGCAGACCTGGCCCTGGTTGAAGAAGATGCCGCTGACGATGCCCTCGACCGCCTGGTCGACCGGCGCGTCGTCGAAGACGATGTTGGCGCCCTTGCCGCCGAGCTCCAGGGTGAGCTTCTTGCGGGTGCCGGCCACCGTGCGGGCGATCTCCTTGCCGACGCCGGTGGAGCCGGTGAAGGCGACCTTGTTCACGTCCGGGTGGGCGACCAGCGCGGCGCCGGTCTCGCCGTAGCCGGGCAGGATGTTGACGACGCCCTTGGGGAGCCCGGCCTGGCGGCAGACGTCCGCGAAGAACAGGGCGGACAGCGGGGTCGTCTCGGCGGGCTTGAGGACGACCGTGTTGCCGGTGGCGAGCGCCGGGGCGATCTTCCACGCCAGCATCAGCAGGGGGAAGTTCCACGGGATGACCTGCGCGGCCACGCCCAGGGGCTTCGGCGAGGAACCGAAGCCGGCGTGCTCCAGCTTGTCGGCCCAGCCCGCGTAGTAGAAGAAGTGCGCGGCGACCAGCGGGAGGTCGGTGTCGCGGGTCTCCTTGATCGGCTTGCCGTTGTCCAGGGTCTCCAGGACGGCCAGCTCGCGGGAGCGCTCCTGGACGATCCGCGCGATGCGGAACAGGTACTTGGCGCGCTCGCTGCCCGGCAGCGCGGACCAGGACGCGAAGGCGCGGCGGGCCGCGGCGACCGCGCGGTCCACGTCGGCCTCGCCGGCCCGGGCCACCTCGGAGAGGACCTCCTCGGTGGAGGGGGAGACCGTCTTGAAGACGCGGCCGTCGGCGGCGTCGGTGAACTCGCCGTCGATGAACAGCCCGTAGGAGGGGGCGATGTCCACCACCGAACGGGACTCGGGCGCCGGTGCGTACTCGAAGGTCATGGGGATCAGTCCACCGTCACGTAGTCGGGGCCGGAGTAGCGGCCGGTGGCCAGCTTCTGCCGCTGCATCAGCAGGTCGTTGAGGAGGGAGGAGGCGCCGAAGCGGAACCAGTGCGGGTCCAGCCAGTCGGTGCCGGCGGTCTCGCCGACCAGCACCAGGAACTTGACCGCGTCCTTGGCCGTGCGGATGCCGCCGGCCGGCTTCACGCCGATCTGCACGCCGGTGCGGTCGCGGAAGTCGCGCACGGCCTGGAGCATGAGCAGGGTGTTGGCCGGGGTGGCGTTGACGGCCACCTTGCCGGTGGAGGTCTTGATGAAGTCCGCGCCCGCCAGCATCGCCAGCCAGCTCGCCCGGCGGATGTTGTCGTAGGTGGACAGCTCGCCGGTCTCGAAGATCACCTTCAGGCGGGCCGCGTCGCCGCAGGCCTGCTTGACGGCGGTGATCTCCTCGAAGACCTTCAGGTAGCGGCCGGAGAGGAAGGCGCCGCGGTCGATGACCATGTCGACCTCGTCGGCGCCCGCGTCGACGGCCTCGCGGACGTCGGCCAGCTTGACCGCCATCGAGGCGCGGCCGGCCGGGAAGGCGGTGGCCACGGAGGCGACCTTCACGCCGGAGCCGGCGACGGCCTCCTTGGCGACGGCCACCATGTCCGGGTAGACGCAGACCGCGGCGGTGGCGGGGGCGGTGCGGTCGGTCGGGTCCGGGTGGACCGCCTTGGCGCCCAGCGCGCGGACCTTGCCGGGGGTGTCGGCGCCCTCCAGGGTGGTCAGGTCCACCATCGAGATCGCCAGGTCGAGGGCGTACGCCTTGGACGTGGTCTTGATCGAGCGGGTGCCGAGCGCGGCGGCGCGGGCCTCCAGGCCCACCGCGTCGACGCCGGGCAGGCCGTGGAGGAAGCGGCGCAGCGAGGCGTCGGAACCGGTGACGTCGGTCAGCGCGTGCGCGGCCGGTACGTGGGGTGTCGTCGACATGGTCACCACACGAGCATATCTACGCGTGTAGCTGAAGGGGAGGGGGGAATGTCTCGACCCGATTCCGTTTCCGACGCCGGTCGGCCACCGGGGGCGGCCGGCGGCGGGGGCGTCGGGCACAATCGGGGCCATGAGCACCCCCTCCGACCACCAGTCGTCCCCGGAACCGGGCCGTGGACCGGGCCCCGTGCGGGTCTTCCGGTCGAACTCGGCCATCGCGGGCGGCATCCTGCTGACCCTGGTCTTCGGCGCGCTGGCCTTGGACGCGATCGTCAACGGCACGGCGCGGACGGCCTGGTCGGCGCTGGCCGTCGTGCTGATCGTGGCGCCGGTGGTGGTCGCGTTCACCTTCCGCCCGGCCGTCCACGTCGACGAGGACCGGTTGCGGGTGCGGAACCCGTTCCGGACGGTCACGCTGCCGTGGGGCGCGGTGGCCGCGTTCCGTTCCGGTTACTCCCACGAGGTGCTGGACACCGGGGGCAGGCGGTACCAGCTGTGGGCGCTGCCGGTGTCCCTGCGGGCGCGGAAGAAGGCGCAGCGGGTGAAGGCGCGGCAGGACGCGGTGTCGCCGGTGGGGATGTCCACGGACGGGGTCGCGGCGGGGGTCGCGGCGGCGCCGGGGCGGGGCGACACGGACCGGATCGTCGACGACCTGCGTGAGCTGCAGGAGCGGCGGGCGTCCGCGGCGCCCGGCGAGGTCACCGTGCGGTGGGCGTACGAGATCTTCGCCCCGGTCCTCGCGGGCCTCGTCGTCCTGGGCATCGTCCAGCTGATCACCTGATCCCCCCGAACGTGTGGCGGCCGCCGGGTGACGCCGGTGGGGCGGTGCCGCCGCCCGCCGCCGGACGTCCCGTCCCGCCCGGTGCCGTACCCGGTTCCCGCGCTTGCGCCGTGACGTCCTGCGGGAACGCCCGCCCCGCCGACGGACGGGGCGATGTCCCCCGCGGTCGCTCCGGGCGGGCGGCGGCGGTGCCCGAGGGCACGTCGTCCGGTCCGGTGGCCGCGGCACCATGCCGGCCGGTGCGGAAGGCGGGCGGCCCGGGACCCCGCCGGCCGGGCCCGCGCGGACCCGGCCGGCGGTGCGCCTACAGGCCCGCGGCCTCCGCGAAGTCGCGCTTCAGGGCGGCCAGGAGCTCCGCGGCCGTCTCCCGGGCGCCGGGGAGGGCGTCGCGGGAGGCGACGGGGACGACGACCTCCAGGTAGCACTTGAGCTTCGGCTCCGTGCCGCTGGGGCGGACGATCACGCGGGCGCCGTCCAGGGTGTAGCGCAGGCCGTCCGTGGGCGGCAGGGTCTCCGTCCCCTCCGAGAGGTCCTCGGCCAGGGCCACCGGGAGGCCGGCCAGCGAGGCGGGGGGCGACTTCCGCAGCCGCGCCATCGCCCCGGCGATGACCCCGAGGTCCGAGACCCGCACCGAGAGCTGGTCCGTCGCGTGCAGCCCGTGCTCGACCGCCAGGTCGTCGAGCAGGTCCACCAGGGTCCGGCCGCGCTCCTTGAGCACCGAGGCCAGCTCGGTGACCAGCAGCGCCGCCGTCACGCCGTCCTTGTCGCGCACCCCGTCCGGGTCGACGCAGTAGCCGAGCGCCTCCTCGTACCCGTACCGCAGGCCGTCCACCCGGGCGATCCACTTGAAGCCGGTGAGCGTCTCCTCGTGGCCGACCCCCGCCTTCCGGGCGATCCGTCCGAGGAGGGACGAGGAGACGATCGACTCGGCGAAGGTGCCCGCGACGCCCCGCTCGGCCAGGTGCGCCGCGAGCAGCGCGCCCACCTCGTCGCCCCGCAGCATCCGCCAGCCGGTGCCGTCGCCGTCGTCGGAGCGGTCCCGCACCGCGACCGCGCACCGGTCGGCGTCCGGGTCGTTGGCGATCACCAGATCCGGTTCCGCCTCCCGCGCCGTCGCGAAGGCGAGGTCCATCGCCCCCGGCTCCTCCGGGTTCGGGAACGCCACCGTCGGGAACGCCGGGTCCGGCTCGGCCTGCTCGGCCACCAGCACCGGCGCGGGGAACCCGGCCCGGGCGAAGGCCGCCAGCACCACGTCCTTGCCGACCCCGTGCATCGCCGTGTAGACGGTCCGCGCGGTCCGGGGCGAGCCCGGCGTCAGCACCGCGTCCGTGCGGGCGAGGTAGGCGTCCAGCACGGAGTCGTCCAGGACCTCCCAGCCGGACTCCGGTCGCGGCACGTCGTCCAGCGACCGCACCGCCGCGATCTCGGCGGCGATCTCCGCGTCGGCCGGCGGCACGATCTGCGAGCCGTCGCCCAGGTAGACCTTGTAGCCGTTGTCGCGCGGCGGGTTGTGGCTGGCGGTCACCTCGACGCCGGCCACCGCGCCCAGGTGCCGGATCGCGAACGCCAGCACCGGCGTCGGCAGCGGCCGGGGCAGCAGCGCGGCGCGCAGGCCGGCGCCGGTCATCACGGCGGCCGTGTCCCGGGCGAAGTCGGCGGACTTGTACCGGGCGTCGTACCCGATCACGACCAGTCCGTCGCCCTGGCCGCGCGCCCGCAGGTACCCGGCCAGTCCCGCGGCGGCGCGGATCACCACCGCGCGGTTCATCCGCATCGGCCCGGCGCCCAGCTCGCCGCGCAGGCCCGCGGTGCCGAACTGGAGGGTGCCGGAGAAGCGCCCGGCGAGCGCGGCCTCGTCGCCCGCCTCGATCAGGGCGCCCAGTTCGGCCCGGGTGTCCGGGTCCGGGTCCTCGGCGAGCCAGGCACGGGCCCGGGCGGTCAGGGTGGTGTCCTGCACGGTCGGTTCAACCTCCGGTTCGGTGTCTCGTTCCCCGGGCTTCCCCTTCACCCGGGTCCGCGGCGACGGCGCCGGCGTCGACGGGGCCGTCCCGGAACGGGAACCCCGTCGGCGCGGAGCCACACCGCCGCCGTGCGGTCCGCGCCGCGCGGCGTCACGCGCCGTGTCAGAGACGCGGCAGCAGTTCGGCGAGGAGCTCGCCCATCCGGGCGGCGCTGTCGCGGCCGGACTGGAGGACCTCCTCGTGGTTCAGGGGCTCGCCCGTCATGCCGGCCGCCAGGTTGGTGACCAGGGAGATGCCCAGCACCTCGGCGCCGGCCTCACGCGCCGCGATGGCCTCCAGGGTCGTGGACATGCCGACCAGGTCCGCGCCGAGGACGCGGGCCATCCGGATCTCGGCAGGCGTCTCGTAGTGCGGGCCGGGGAACTGCGCGTAGACGCCGTCCTCCAGGCTCGGGTCGACCTCCCGGCACAGCTCGCGCAGCCGCGAGGAGTACAGGTCGGTGAGGTCCACGAAGTTCGCGCCGACGATCGGGGAGGTGGCCGTCAGGTTGATGTGGTCGGAGATCAGCACCGGCTGGCCGGGGCGCATGCCCTCGCGCAGGCCGCCGCAGCCGTTGGTGAGCACCACCGTGCGGCAGCCCGCGGCGGCCGCGGTGCGCACCCCGTGGACCACGGAGGCGACGCCGCGGCCCTCGTAGAAGTGGGTGCGGCCGAGGAAGACCAGGACCCGGCGGTCGCCCAGCAGGTAGGACCGGACGCGCCCCCCGTGGCCCTCGACCGCCGGAGGCGGGAAGCCGGGGAGCTCGGTGACCTCCAGGTCGGTCTCCGGAGTGCCCAGGGCGTCGACGGCGGGGGCCCAGCCCGAGCCCAGCACCAGGGCCACGTCGTGCGTCCCGGTGCCCGTGAGCTGCCGGAGGCGGTCGGCGGCCGCGGCCGCGGCGGCGTAGGGGTCGTCCCGAAGAAGAGAAGCGTTCACCCGGCAGACCTTATCCCTTCGATCCCTACGCGCGTAGACCTGAGCGCCCGCGGGGCCGGATCGTTGCCGTGTCGTTTCCGGGCCCGCACGGGGTACGCGAGCGGGCGTGAGGCGGCGGCCGGCGGACCCCCGGGCGGTGTGATCTTGAAAGGTGCGGGACAATGGGGCACGTGACTCGGATCGTGATCATTGGTGGCGGGCCCGGCGGATACGAGGCGGCCCTGGTAGCCGCGCAGCTCGGCGCGGAGGTGACCGTCGTCGACGCGGACGGTCTGGGCGGCGCGTCGGTGCTGACCGACTGCGTGCCCTCGAAGACGCTCATCGCGACGGCCGAGGTGATGACCACCTTCGACTCGTCGTACGAGGAGCTGGGGATCATCGTCGCCGACGACACGCCCTACGTGGACACCCCGGCGCGCGTGGTCGGCGTGGACCTGGGCAAGGTCAACCGCCGCGTGAAGCGCCTGGCGCTGGCGCAGTCGCACGACATCACCGCCTCCGTGACCCGGGCCGGCGCCCGGGTGCTGCGCGGCCGGGGCCGGCTGGAGGGCCTGCAGGCCGCGGACGGCTCCCGCAAGGTGGTCGTGCGGGCGGTGGACGGCAGCGAGGAGACGCTGACCGCGGACGCCGTGCTGATCGCCACCGGCGGTCACCCCCGCGAGCTGCCCGCCGCCCGCCCGGACGGGAAGCGGATCCTGAACTGGACCCAGGTCTACGACCTGGACGAGCTCCCCGAGGAGCTCATCGTGGTCGGTTCCGGCGTCACCGGCGCCGAGTTCGCCGGCGCCTACCAGGCGCTCGGCTCCCGGGTCACCCTGGTCTCCAGCCGCGACCGCGTGCTGCCGGGCGAGGACCCGGACGCCGCCGCCGTGCTGGAGGACGTGTTCCGCCGCCGCGGCATGAACGTGATGGCCCGCTCGCGCGCCGAGTCCGCCAAGCGGGTGGGCGACCGGGTGGAGGTCACCCTGTCGGACGGCCGGGTGATCACCGGTACGCACTGCCTGATGGCGGTCGGCGCGATCCCCAACACCCACGAGATGGGACTGGAGGAGGCCGGCGTCCGGCTGAAGGACTCGGGCCACATCTGGACCGACAAGGTGTCGCGGACCACGGCGCCCGGCGTCTACGCGGCCGGTGACGTCACCGGCGTGTTCGCGCTCGCCTCGGTGGCGGCCATGCAGGGCCGGATCGCGATGTACCACTTCCTGGGCGACGCGGTGGCCCCGCTCAACCTGAAGGCCGTCTCCTCCAACGTCTTCACCGACCCGGAGATCGCCACCGTGGGCTACACCCAGGCCGACGTGGACGCGGGCAAGATCGACGCCCGGGTGGTGAAGCTGCCCCTGCTGCGCAACCCGCGCGCCAAGATGCAGGGCATCCGCGACGGCTTCGTCAAGATCTTCGCGCGGCCCGGCACCGGGATCGTGGTCGGCGGCGTGGTGGTCGCGCCGCGCGCCTCGGAGCTCATCCACCCGATCTCGATAGCGGTGGACAACAACCTGACCGTGGAGCAGATCGCAAACGCGTTCACCGTCTACCCCTCGCTGTCCGGCTCGATCGCCGAGGTGGCGCGCCAGCTGCACACGCGCAAGTCCTGACACCGCCCCGCCTCCAGGCGCCGGCCCCCAACTCGGGGCCGGCGCCTGCCTTTTGCGGGGGCCGCGACTTCTCCGGCCACGGTCGGTCGCCGCTCATGCGTGTGGCATAGTCACGCGGGCCGCGCCTTATACCATTTCCGGCCCCTGATCACGTACATCTTCTGCAATTCGCCGCAAACTGCTGAAACCAGGCAGTCGTTGGGGTTACTGTCAGTTTCGTGTTCGCTGCAGAACGTCGTCAATTGATCCTCGAAATGGTGCGCGCCAACGGAGCGGTGTCGCTCCGGGAGCTCGCCCGCGTCGTCCAGACCTCCGAAGTGACCGTGCGGCGGGACGTGCGCGCGCTGGAGGCAGAAGGACTCCTCGACCGCCGGCACGGTGGCGCGGTGCTGCCGGGCGGGTTCACGCGTGAGTCGGGCTTCCCGCAGAAGTCCCATCTCGCGACCGCCGAGAAGACCGCCATCGCCGATCTCGCCGCGGGCTTCGTCGAGGAGGGCGAGGCCATCGTGGTCGGGGCGGGCACCACCACCCAGGAGCTGGCCCGCCGGCTGGCGCGGGTGCCGGGGCTGACCGTGGTCACCAACTCGCTGCTGGTGGCGCAGGCGCTGGCCCATGCCAACCGGGTGGAGGTGGTGATGACCGGCGGCACCCTGCGCGGCTCCAACTACGCGCTGGTGGGCAGCGGGGCGGAGCAGTCCCTCCAGGGGCTGCGGGTGTCCAAGGCCTTCCTGTCGGGCAGCGGGCTGACCGCCGAGCGGGGCCTGTCCACCTCCAACATGCTCTCCGCGTCCGTCGACCGCGCGCTGGTGCAGGCCGCCTCCGAGGTGGTGGTCCTGGCGGACCACTCCAAGCTGGGCACCGACACGATGTTCCAGACGGTCCCCACGGAGCTGATCACGCGTCTGGTGACGGACGAGCCCCCGGGCCACGAGGACCGCGCCGGCACGGAGCTGCAGGCCCTCGCCGACCAGGGCGTCCAGATCGCCGTGGCCGGAGCGCCGGGGTCCGAGCGGGCCGACCGGGCGGAACCCCAGGGCGGCGGCCGCCAGCGCCGCGACGTCCCCCTGCCGGGCCCCCGCCGCGGTCACGCCCCGGGCGGTCCTCAGCTCCGTTCCGCCCCCGTCCTCGGCGACACCGGCCAGCCGGACCGGGGCCGCGTGGCGGACCTGCGACGGCGGTAGGGCCGGAAGACGGCACCCGCCGCGCCGTCGGCCCGGCCCGCCTTTCGGTCCGTCCGCGCCGGGGAACGCCCGAGGGCGCGTGAAGCCGGTGGCTTCACGCGCCCTCGGGGTGGTGGCTCCGCGGATCAGTCCTTGATCTCGCAGATGGGCGCGCCGGAGCTGATGGAGGCGCCGACCTCGGCGGTCAGGCCCTTGACCGTGCCCGAGCGGTGGGCGTTGAGGGGCTGTTCCATCTTCATGGCCTCCAGGACGACGATCAGGTCGCCCTCCTTGACCTCCTGGCCCTCCTCGACCGCGATCTTGACGATCGTGCCCTGCATGGGCGAGGCGAGGGTGTCGCCGGAGGCGGCCGGGCCGGACTTCTTCGCGGCGCGGCGCTTCGGCTTGGCGCCGGCGGCCAGGCCGGTGCGGGCCAGGGACATGCCGAGCGAGGCGGGGAGGGAGACCTCCAGCCGCTTGCCGCCGACCTCGACCACGACCGTCTCGCGGTCCCCCTCGTCGTCGCCCTCGGTCTCGGCCGGGGCGGCGAACGGCGGGATCTCGTTGACGAACTCGCTCTCGATCCACCGGGTGTAGATGGTGAACGGGTCCGTGGAGCCGGTGAGCTCGGGGGCGAACGCCGGGTCCCGGACCACCGCGCGGTGGAACGGGATGGCGGTGGCCATGCCCTCGACCTTGAACTCGTCCAGGGCGCGCGCGGCCCGCTGGAGGGCCTCCTTGCGGGTGCGGCCCGTGACGATCAGCTTGGCCAGCAGGGAGTCCCAGGCGGGGCCGATCACGCTGCCCGACTCGACGCCCGCGTCCAGACGGACGCCCGGACCGGACGGCGCCTCGAAGAGGGTCACCGTGCCCGGGGCGGGCAGGAAGTTCCGGCCCGGGTCCTCGCCGTTGATGCGGAACTCGAACGAGTGACCGCGCAGTTCGGGGTCGCCGTAGCCGAGCTCCTCGCCGTCGGCGATGCGGAACATCTCGCGCACCAGGTCGATGCCCGCGACCTCCTCGGTCACCGGGTGCTCGACCTGGAGGCGGGTGTTGACCTCGAGGAAGGAGATCGTGCCGTCGTTGCCGACCAGGAACTCGACGGTGCCCGCGCCGACGTAGCCGGCCTCCTTGAGGATGGCCTTGGACGCGGCGTACAGCTCGGCGACCTGCGCCTCGGAGAGGAAGGGGGCCGGGGCCTCCTCGACCAGCTTCTGGTGGCGGCGCTGGAGGGAGCAGTCACGGGTGGAGACCACGACCACGTTGCCGTGCTTGTCGGCGAGGCACTGGGTCTCGACGTGGCGCGGCTTGTCCAGGTAGCGCTCCACGAAGCACTCGCCCCGGCCGAAGGCCGCGACGGCCTCGCGGACCGCGGAGTCGTAGAGCTCCGGCACCTCCTCGAGGGTGCGGGCGACCTTCAGGCCGCGGCCGCCGCCGCCGAACGCCGCCTTGATGGCGATGGGCAGGCCGTGCTCCTCGGCGAACGCGACCACCTCGTCGGCGCCCGACACCGGCTCCGGCGTGCCGGCGACCAGCGGGGCGCCCGCGCGCTGCGCGATGTGACGGGCGGCCACCTTGTCGCCGAGGTCGCGGATGGCCTGCGGCGGCGGGCCGATCCAGTTCAGGCCCGCGTCGATCACGGCCTGCGCGAACTCCGCGTTCTCGGACAGGAACCCGTAACCGGGGTGGACCGCGTCGGCGCCCGAGTCCGCGGCGGCCTGCAGCACCTTGGCGATGTCCAGGTAGCTGGTCGCCGGGGTGTCACCGCCGAGGGCGAACGCCTCGTCCGCGGCACGCACGTGCAGAGCGTCCCGGTCGGGGTCTGCATACACGGCCACACTCGCGATACCGGCATCCCGGCATGCCCGGGCGACGCGGACTGCGATTTCGCCACGGTTGGCGATGAGCACCTTGCGCACGATGAGGCTCCCTCCTTGAAACAAGCCGAGTTTAGGGACTGCCGACACGTCACTACGACCCGTCCACAGTGGTGAGCTTGCCCACACGGAGCGTGAACCCAGGGCCTGGCGGCGGGTGCCGAACCGTGAAATCCCTTGTCGCACCGGGTGGTGCGGGACTCCCCCTGGAAACCCTAGCCCGGCGATGTGGTCCAGGTCTCTGTAAAGCCACGCCGCCGCGAGCCGTGTTTCTTTGTGGACAACCTACGAACACCTCGCCGAATCTTTGCGGCCGCCGGAACTCTTGCCGCTGCGTATACCCGTGAGTAACGTTCGCGCCACCTTGGGAGATACCCCGGGTAATACGCCGGTCAGGGCAGTGGCGGGCTTCCGGGACGCTCCCGGGCGACGCCTTTCCGCCCGCCGGACGACAGCGGAAAACAGCGGAAGTGGGTGGGGCCGGTGGTGCGCAGGGCGGTGGCCGTCGTCCTGGCGTCGGTGATGTTCGCCGAGGCGGCCGGGGTGGCGTGGCTCAACTGGTTCCTCGCCATGATGGTCGAGGGCCAACGGATGTCGCTGGACGGGCTCGACCCGGACGTGGTGGCGCGCTCGTCGCGGATCGGGGCGGTGCTGTTCGCCCTGTTCTTCGTGGCGTGCGGCGTGCTGGTCCTGGTGTCCGCCGTCCGGGGGAGGGCGCCGGGGAGGTTCGGCACGGGGCTGCTGGTGACGGTCGCCGTGGTGCACGGCCTGCTGGGCGCGGCGGCGCTCGCGCTGGTGGGGGTCGAGGCGTTCGCGGTGCTGGCGGCGGTGCTGGTGCTGGTCCTGCTGTTCCTGTCGACCCCGGGCCGCCCGCGGGACGAGGGGCCCGGGCCCGGTGACGACACGGGGACCGGGGTCCCGCCGGTGCCGCCGGCCGGCACGGCGCCGGCCACGACGCGGTAGCGGGCGCCGGCCTCCCGCGGTCCGTGCGCGGGCACCCCGGACGGACGGCGCCGTTCGGCCCTTCGGCCCCGCATCCCCAGGAGCCGGGCCCGGTGGAGCGGGGCGCGGCATGCGGGGGCCCGCGCGCACCCGTGCCGCCGGGCGGCCCTCCGCCCGCGGGGGGAGGGCAGCCCGCCGGTGCCGGATGCGGCGGGAGGCCGGCCCCGGCCGCGGCAGCCGGCGCGCGGCGAGGGCGGCCGGATCGGACCAGGCGTCCGGGACGCCCCCGGCCTCCGCCGGCGCCGCGGCGGCCGCCGCGGCGCGGGCCCGGACCACCGCCAGTGCGGCGGCCAGCTCCTCGGGTGTCGGATTGCCGCGCACGACCTTGATCGTCATTGCCACGATCCTTCCTGGGGCGGTTTCCGGTTCTAGAGCGGGATGTTGCCGTGCTTCTTCGGCGGAAGTGATTCCCGCTTGGTGCGCAGGTGACGCAGCCCGCGGACGATCTGGGAGCGGGTCTGGGACGGCGCGACCACCGCGTCCACGTAGCCGTTCTCGGCGGCGATGTACGGGTTCAGCAGCGTGTCCTCGTACTCCTGGACGAGCCGCGCCCGCACCGCCTCGAGGTCGTCGCCGGCGGCCTCGGCCTCGGCGAGGGTGCGGCGGTGCAGGATGTTGACCGCGCCCTGCGCGCCCATCACCGCGATCTGCGCGGTCGGCCAGGCCAGGTTGAGGTCGGCGCCCAGGTGCTTGGAGCCCATCACGTCGTACGCGCCGCCGAACGCCTTGCGGGTGATCACGGTGATCAGCGGGACGGTGGCCTCCGCGTACGCGTAGATCAGCTTGGCGCCGCGGCGGATGATGCCGTCGTGCTCCTGGCCGACGCCCGGCAGGAAGCCGGGGACGTCGACGAAGGTCAGCACCGGCACGTTGAAGGCGTCACACGTCCGGACGAACCGCGCCGCCTTCTCGCTCGCCTTGATGTCCAGGCAACCCGCGAACTGCATCGGCTGGTTGGCGACCACGCCCACCGGCCGGCCCTCGACCCGGCCGAAGCCGGTGATGATGTTGGGCGCGAACAGCGACTGCGTCTCGAAGAACTCCCCGTCGTCCAGGACGTGTTCGAGCACGGTGTGCATGTCGTACGGCTGGTTGGCGCTGTCCGGGACCAGCCGGTCCAGCTCCAGGTCCTCGTCGGTGACCGTGAGGTCGGCCTCCTCCGGGAAGGACGGCGGCTCGCTCAGGTTGTTCGACGGCAGGTACGACAGCAGCTGCTTGATGTACTCGACGGCGTCCTTCTCGTCGCCGGCCATGTGATGGGCCACGCCCGAGAGGGAGTTGTGGGTGTGCGCGCCGCCCAGCTCCTCGAAGCCGACGTCCTCGCCGGTGACCGTCCTGATGACGTCCGGGCCGGTGATGAACATGTGCGACGTCCGGTCCACCATGACGGTGAAGTCGGTGATGGCCGGCGAGTACACCGCACCGCCCGCGCAGGGGCCCACGACCAGGCTGATCTGCGGGATCACGCCCGAGGCGTGGGTGTTGCGGCGGAAGATCTCGCCGTAGGCGCCCAGCGAGGCGACGCCCTCCTGGATGCGGGCGCCGCCGGAGTCGTTGATGCCGATGACCGGGCAGCCGGTCTTCAGCGCGAAGTCCATCACCTTGGCGATCTTCTGCCCGTAGACCTCGCCCAGGGCGCCGCCGAAGACGGTGAAGTCCTGCGAGAACACCGCCACCGGGCGGCCGTCGACGGTGCCGTAGCCGGTGACGACGCCGTCGCCGTAGGGACGGTTCCGTTCCAGGCCGAAGTTGGTGGAACGGTGCCGGGCGAACTCGTCCAGTTCCACGAACGACCCCTCGTCGAGGAGGAGTTCGATCCGCTCGCGGGCGGTCAGTTTGCCCTTGGCGTGCTGCTTCTCCACCGCGGGGCCCGAACCGGCGTGCGTCGCCTGGTGGATGCGGTTCTGGAGATCCGCCAGCTTGCCCGCGGTGGTGTGAATGTCGCCCTGCTGCAGCTCTTCCGGCTCGGCCATCGGGGGTGCGGCTCCCTGCTGGTGGTGGTGTGTACGTCGGTGTCGGCGTGGGGGGGCTCGGTCGGCGGGAGGATGGTTACTCAGCCGTAGCGTAATGGCGGACCGCCTGTCCGGCAGTGCGGCGTATCCCACACCTACGCTGGGTTGCATGACGCCGCGTGATCGCTCCGTACCCCCCTCCTCCCCCGGCGACGGGCCCGGCCGCTGGTCGGACCTGGACCGCCCCCCGCTGAACGCCGCCGCGCTGCGACGGGCGCTGGTGCGGGAGGAGTCCCTGTGGACCGCCCTCGACGTCGTCCCGGTCACCGGCTCCACCAACTCCGACCTGGTGGAGGCGGCGCGGGCGGGCCGCGCCGAGGAGGGCACGGTGCTGGTCGCCGAGGAGCAGTCCGCGGCGCGGGGGCGGCTGGACCGCGTGTGGTCGGCGCCGGCCCGGTCGGGGCTCTTCTTCTCCGTCCTCCTGGCGCCCAACGACGTGCCGGTGCCGCGGTGGGGGTGGCTGCCGCTGCTCACCGGGGTCGCGGTGGCCACGGGCCTGGCCCGGACCGCCGGTCTGGACACGGCGCTCAAGTGGCCCAACGACCTGCTGGTGACGGTCGACGGCGAGGAACGCAAGGCGGGCGGGATCCTCGCCGAGCGGGCGGGCACGGAGGGGGTGGTCGTGGGCGTCGGCCTCAACGTCACGCTGCGGGCGGACGAACTGCCGGTGCCGACGGCGGGGTCGCTGGCCCTCGCCGGCGCGGCGGTCACCGACCGGGACCCGTTGCTGCGCGGCGTCCTCCGCTCCCTGGAGCAGTGGTACACCCGGTGGCGGGTGGTCGGCGGGGACCCCGAGATGAGCGGACTCCTGGAGACCTACGCCGCCGGCTGCGCGACCCTGGGCCGCCAGGTGCGGGCGGTGCTCCCCGGCGGCGACGACCTGGTGGGCGAGGCCACCGCCCTCGACGCCGACGGCCGCCTCGTCGTCACCGGCCCCGACGGCGCCCGCCGCCCCGTCTCCGCCGCCGACATCGTCCACCTCCGCCCGGCCTGACGCTCCCGCCGCCCCCGCACCGCGCGGTGCGGCGGGGCGCGCGGGGGCGCGTCGGAGCGCGCGACGGGAACGGGGGGCGGCGCGGAGGTGAACTCCCAGGGTGGCGGGCCGGGAGAGGGCGACCCCGGCGGGCCGATCCGGGAGTGAGCTGCGGCACACCTGCCGTAGAGTTGAGGCCGGTCGAAACCTGACCTCGGCAGATCGGAAGGGCAACAGGCGTGACCGTCGACGACACGGGCTCCGGCACCGGCGGACATCCCGGGCCGGGCGGCGACCCCGAGCCGGAGCCCGGACCCTCCGCCGGCCCCCGCCCCGCGGGGCCGGAGGCGGCCGGGGACGGGGCGGCCGAGGCCGGCCCCCACGCCGTCGCCCGCAGCGAGGAACCGTCCGCCGCCGACCGCTCCGCCGCCCACAACACCACCGGCACCTCCGACGACGACCCCCTCGCCCTGCGCCTGGAGGCCCTCATCCTCGGCGCGGAGCGCCGCTACAGCCCCTTCCAGGCCGCGCGCAGCGCCGGCGTCTCCATGGAGCTGGCCTCCCGCTTCTGGCGTGCCATGGGCTTCGCCGACATCGGCCAGGCCAAGGCCCTCACCGAGGCCGACGTGCTCGCCCTGCGCCGCCTCGCCGGTCTCGTCGAGGCGGGCCTGCTCAGCGAGGCCATGGCGGTGCAGGTCGCCCGTTCCACCGGGCAGACCACCGCCCGTCTGGCGGAATGGCAGATCGATTCCTTCCTGGAGGGCCTCACCGAGCCCCCCGAGCCGGGCATGACCCGCACCGAGGTGACCTACCCCCTCATCGAGCTGCTCCTGCCCGAGCTCCAGGAGTTCCTGGTCTACGTCTGGCGCCGCCAGCTCGCCGCCGCGACCGGCCGCGTCATCCAGACGGCGGACGACGAGGAGATGGTCGACCGCCGGCTGTGCGTCGCCTTCGCCGACCTGGTCGGCTTCACCCGGCTGACCCGCCGGCTCGAGGAGGAGGAGCTGGGCGAGCTGGTCGAGGCGTTCGAGACCACCGCCGCCGACCTGGTCGCCGCGCACGGCGGCCGGCTGGTGAAGACCCTCGGCGACGAGGTCCTCTACGTCGCCGACGACGCGAGGGTCGCGGCCGACATCGCGCTGCGCCTGATCGAGACCCTCGCCCACGACGAGACGATGCCGGAGCTCCGCGTCGGCATGGCCTTCGGCACCGTCACCACCCGGATGGGCGACGTCTTCGGCACGACGGTGAACCTCGCCTCCCGGCTCACCTCCATAGCCCCCCGGGACGCGGTCCTGGTCGACAGCGAGCTGGCCCAGGAGCTGCGGCGCACCCAGGACGCCCCGGCCACCGAGGAGCAGGCCAAGGAGGAGGAGGAGGAGCGGTACCGGTTCGGCCTCCAGCCGATGTGGCAGCGGCCGGTGCGCGGTCTGGGCGTGGTCGAACCGTGGCTGCTCACCCGGCGGGGCGGCCCGCGCTGACGCCCTGAGATGATCCCCGGCGACAACAGTGACGTCGTCGACACCGGGAGGCTGTCCAGCATGGGCGAGAGCAAGCACGAGGAGCGTTACGGGGAGTTCGTGCGCGTGGTGCGGCACGGTCACGTCGCCGAACTCGTCCTGGACCGGCCGCGCGCGATGAACGCGGTCTCCACGGAGATGGCCCGCTCCCTCACCGCGGCCTGCGACGCGCTGGCGGCGGACGGGGACGCGCGGGTCGTCGTCCTGACGTCCAGTCACGAACGCGCGTTCTGCGTGGGCGCGGACCTCAAGGAGCGGAACGGTTTCAGCGACGCGGAGCTGCGGCGTCAGCGCCCGGTCAACCGGGCGGCGTACACGGGCGTGCTGGAGCTGCCGATGCCGACGATCGCCTCGGTGCACGGGTTCGCGCTGGGCGGCGGCTTCGAGATCGCGCTCTCCTGCGACCTGATCGTCGCCGACCGCACGGCGGTGGTGGGGCTGCCGGAGGTCTCCGTGGGCGTCATCCCCGGCGGCGGCGGCACGCAGCTGCTGCCGCGGCGGGTGGGGGCGGCGCGGGCCGCCGAGCTGATCTTCACCGCGCGGCGGGTGGAGGCGGAGGAGGCCCGCGAGCTGGGCCTCGTCGACCTCCTGGTGGAGGCGGGCCGGGACCGCGAGGAGGCGCTGGCGCTCGCCTCGCGCATCGCCGCGAACTCCCCCGTCGGCCTGCGCGCCGCCAAGCGGGCGATGCGGCTCGGGTGGGGCAAGGACCTCCCCTCCGGCCTCGACCTCGAGGACAACGCCTGGCGCACGGTGGCCTTCTCCGGCGACCGCGCCGAGGGCGTCGCCGCCTTCAACGAGAAGCGCCGCCCGGACTGGCCGGGCGAGTAACCGCCCCGGCCACCGCGGCCGGTCCCGCCGCGCGCGCGGCCCCGCCGCACGCGCGGCCCCGTCCCCTGCGCGGTCCCGTCCCGCATGCGGTCCCGTTCCCACGCGCGGTCCCGCCGCATCCGGCACCGGCGGGCTGCCCTCCCCCCGCGGGCGGAGGGCCGCCCGGCGGCACGGGTGCGCGCG
>NZ_LWCC02000005.1:1672309-1682340 GCF_001642695.1 Streptomyces chilikensis | reverse complement strand
CGTGGGGCCGCACGTACTGGCCGGTGTGACCCGCCGGTGCGGGCGGCCCACCGGCCGGGTGGCCCGGTGACCTCCCCGCCCGCCCGGCACCCCGGTGACCCCGCTGCCCGGCGCCTCCCCGCGTGACCTCGCCGCCGCGTGCCGCCCGGCTCCGGCGGCCTCCCGGCCGAGGCGGCGCCCCGGCGTCCGGGTGGTCCGCCCGTCCGGGTGGTCCTCCGGACCGGGCGCCCCGGTCGCTCGAACGGCCCGTCCGCCGGAGACCCGTCGGCGCCGGTGGCCCGCCGGCCGGGACGTCCGGGCGGTCCGGTGTCCCCGGAGGCGGCGCGACCTGCCGGTTCGTGGGATCCGACGGCTGCGCGGACCGCCCGGCCGGGTGATCCGCCGACCCGTGTGAGCGGGGTGACACCGGGGGCGGGGCCGCCTGAGTACGCGTACTCAGGCGGCGGGGCTGCCGGGGCGCGCATCCTCGGAGCTGTGCTCTGGTCCGACCCCGATCCCGATGCCGAGCCGCCCGAGGAACTGCGCAGGACGCAGGTCATGCTCCGGCGGCTCGGCGTGCTGATGGCGCTCGCCATGGTCGTCGCGATGGCGCTCCTCGGCATGGATACGCTGCCCCCATGACCGATCAGCTCAACGACCAGCCCGCCGGCCGGGACGGCCGCCCCTCGCGCCGGCTCGTCCTGGCCTCCCAGTCCCCCGCCCGGCTCGGACTGCTCCGGCAGGCCGGGTTCGCCCCCGAGGTGATCGTCAGCGGGGTCGACGAGGACGCCGTGACCGCCCCCACCCCCGCCGAGCTGGCCCTGGCGCTGGCCGAGGCCAAGGCCTCGGTCGTCGCCGCCCGGCCGGAGGCGTCCGGGGCGCTGGTCGTCGGCTGCGACTCGGTGCTCGACCTCGACGGCGAGCCGCTCGGCAAGCCGGCCGACGCCGCCGAGGCGACGGCCCGCTGGAAGGCGATGCGGGGGCGCGCGGGCGTCCTCCAGACCGGCCACTGCGTGTACGACACCACCACCGGGCGGTACGCCTCCGGGACGGCCTCCACCGTGGTCCGCTTCGGCGAGCCCACGGACGAGGAGATCGCCGCCTACGTCGCCACCGGCGAGCCGCTGCACGTGGCCGGCGCGTTCACCCTGGACGGTCGCTCCGCGCCGTTCGTCGAGGGCATCGAGGGCGACCACGGCAACGTCATCGGACTCAGCCTCCCGCTGCTGCGGCGCCTGCTGGGCAAGCTGGACGTCGGCGTGACCGAACTCTGGGCGTGACCCCGCCCGGGCCGGGGACGCGTCACGCCGGGTGACCGCCTCCGCCCCTCCGACGTCACGTTCCGGGCAAAACGTACCTAGCCTGAACGCATGGCAGAGGAGAGCCGCCTGCGCGCGGTCGTCACGCTGGCCCAGGGCATGGCCGCCGCCAGGACCCCCCGGGAGTCCTGGCGGGCCGCCGCCCTGGGCGCGAGTCACGCGCTCGGCGGCAGCTTCGCCGCGCTGTCGGTGTGGGAGCGGGAGATGGGCCGGCTCCGGGTCCTGGTCAACGCGGGCGAGCGCGCCCCCGGCGAGGAGGAGTTCCCGGAGTCCGAGTCGTACCCGGTGCACCAGTTCCCGGAGATCACCGAGTTCCTCCACGAGCTCTGGGCCAACGGCGGCGAGCCGGACGCCTGGGTGGAGACCGCCGACGGCGGCCCGGCCGGCGGAACCGGCCGTGACCGGGCCGGGTACTGCCACCAGCGGGTCGCCGCGCTGCGCCGCCGGGGCCGCGGCTGCTGCGTGATCGCGCCGATCGTCCTGCACGGCCGCGCCTGGGGCGAGCTGTACGTGGCCCGGCCGCTGGGCGCCCCGGTCTTCGACCGTTCCGACGCCGACTTCGCCACCGTGCTGGCGGCGGTCGTCGCGGCCGGGCTGGCCCAGATGAAGCGACTGGAGGAGGCCGAGCGCCTGGCGTTCACCGACGCGCTGACCGGTCTCGCCAACCGCCGCGCCGTCGACGCCCGGCTGGACGAGGCCGTCGAACGCCACCGGACCGAGGGCGTCGTGGTCAGCCTGGTGGTCTGCGACCTCAACGGGCTCAAACAGGTCAACGACACCCACGGCCACGCCGTCGGCGACCGCCTCCTGGAACGGTTCGGCTCGGTGCTCTCGCTCTGCGGGGCGATGCTGCCGGACACGCTGGCCGCGCGGCTCGGCGGGGACGAGTTCTGCCTGATCGCCGTGGGGCCCTCCACCGAGGAGGTGGTCGCCGCCGCCGAGGAGCTCTGCCGGCGCGCCCGGGAGCTCGAGCTGGGCGAGGGCGTCGCCTGCGGCATCGCCACCACGGAGGGGCCGGTCGGCCCGGTGACCTCGGCCCGGCGGCTGTTCCGGCTGGCCGACGCCGCCCAGTACCGCGCCAAGGCGGGCCGGACCACCGGGCCGGTGGTGGCCGGTGTGGAAGGGCCCCAGGACCCGGTCCTGCGCCTGGCCGACGCGCCCCCGCCGGAGGGCGGCGGCGAGCGGCGGGCGCTGCGGGGCCGCGAGGTCCCGCCTCCGGGCCGCGGCGACGGCCGCGGCACGGCTCCGCCCGGTGTGGCCCGGCCCACCGATGACAGCGGCGAATTCAACCCCTAGGCTCCTGAATATGGATATGCACACTGGGTCGATGGAAACCGTGGTGGTGGGAAGCTCCGGCCTCACGCCGGAGCAGGTGCTCGCCGTGGCGCGGCACGGCGCACGGGTCGAGCTGGCCGAGGAGGCGGTGCGCGCGCTCGCCGCGTCCCGTGAGGTCGTCGACGCCCTCGCCGCCAAGCCGGACCCGGTCTACGGCGTGAGCACCGGCTTCGGCGCGCTGGCGACCCGGCACATCGGCCCGGACCTGCGGACCAGGCTCCAGCGGAACATCGTCCGCTCGCACGCCGCAGGGATGGGCCCGCGGGTCGAGCGCGAGGTGGTCCGCGCGCTGATGTTCCTGCGGCTGAAGACGGTCTGCTCCGGGCGCACCGGCGTCCGCCCCGAGGTCGCGCGGGCCATGGCCGGCCTGCTGAACGCCGGCATCACCCCGGTGGTCCACGAGTACGGCTCGCTGGGCTGCTCCGGCGACCTGGCCCCGCTGTCGCACTGTGCGCTCGCCCTGATGGGCGAGGGCGAGGCCGAGGGCCCCGACGGCGTGCTCCGCCCGGTCCGCGAGCTGCTGGCGGCGCACGGCCTGCACCCCGTCGAGCTCAAGGAGAAGGAGGGCCTGGCGCTGCTCAACGGCACCGACGGGATGCTCGGCATGCTGCTGATGGCCCTGGCCGACCTGCGCCTGCTGTACACGTCCGCGGACATCACCGCCGCGATGACGCTGGAGGCGCTGCTGGGCAGCGAACGGGTGCTGGCGCCCGAGCTGCACGCCATCCGGCCGCACCCCGGGCAGGCGGACTCCGCCGCCAACATGCTGGCCGTGCTCCACGGCTCGGAGATGACCGGGCAGCACCAGGGCGACGAGCCGCGGGTGCAGGACGCGTACTCGGTGCGGTGCGCCCCGCAGGTGGCGGGGGCGGGGCGGGACACGCTCACCCACGCCGAGCTGGTCGCCGGGCGCGAGCTGGCGGCGGCCGTGGACAACCCGGTCGTGCTGCCGGACGGGCGCGTCGAGTCCAACGGCAACTTCCACGGCGCGCCGGTGGCCTACGTCCTCGACTTCCTCGCGATCGCCGCGGCGGACCTGGCCTCCATCGCCGAACGGCGCACGGACCGGCTGCTGGACAAGGCCCGCTCGCACGGGCTGCCGGCGTTCCTCGCCGACGACCCCGGGGTCGACTCCGGGCTGATGATCGCCCAGTACACGCAGGCGGCGCTGGTCGGCGAGCTGAAGCGGCTCGCGGTGCCGGCGTCGGTGGACTCCATCCCCTCCTCCGCGATGCAGGAGGACCACGTCTCCATGGGGTGGTCGGCGGCGCGCAAGCTGCGGCAGGCCGTGGACGGCCTCGCGCGGGTCGTCGCCGTCGAGCTCGTCGCCGCGTCCCGCGCCCTCGAACTCCGCCGCGACGCGACCGGGCTGGCCCCGGCCCCGGCGACCTGGGCGGTCGTCCGGGCCGCGCGCGACGCGGACGTCGCGGGCCCCGGCCCCGACCGCTACCTCGCCCCGGACCTCGCGGCAGCCGAGGCGTTCGTCCGCACGGGCGGCGCCGTCCGCGCGGCGCGGTCCGTCACGGGGCCCCTGAGGTAGCACCGCCCGCCCCGGTCCGGGACCCGCCGGGGCGGCCCGCCCGGCGGGCCGGCGGGCCCGCCCCGGGGCGGAACCTCAGCCCAGCTTCCGCGCCTGCGCGGCGACCACCGGGGCGGACACCTCGTAGCGCTTCCCGTCGCTCATGTCACCGAGGTTCACGGTCAGGTAGGTGACCACGTTGTCGCCGTGCCGCACCGCCTGCCCGTGGACGGAGGAGGCGGGGCCGCCCTCCTTGACCGGCGCGCCGGTCAGCGCGAAGGCGACCGTCTCGTCGGCCCCCTCGGCGGCCACGCCCTCCTCCGCGGCGACCTCGTCGTAGAGGGCCGGGTCCTGGCCCGGCAGCGTCACCGTGAACCCGTCGGTGCAGGACTCCACCGCGTCCGCCACGCTCCTCACGGCCCGCCGCGCGCCGTCCCCCTCGTACGTGGCGAGCGTGACCATCGTGACGTCCAGCCGCATCGCGTCCTCGAGCGAGGGGACCTCGCCCGCCCCCTCGGCCCGCTCCTGCGTCGCCTGGCGGGAGACGTGGGCCTTCGCGTCGCCGGCCGCGGAGCCGCTGACGACCTCGGCCAGCGCCTCGCAGCCCTCGCCGCCCTCGACCTCCACGTCCTCGAAGGAGCCGCCGAAGAGATCGCCCTCGCCGGGCTCGGAGACCTCGAAGCCCTTCACGTCACCCGCCCCGACGATCAGCCCGGCGAGCTCCTTCTCCGAGAGCGCCCCGCCCGGGACGGCGCCGCCGCCCGCGGCGGCGGAGGCGGCACCGGACGGCTCGCCGGCGTCCTGCTTCCCGTCGGATCCGCCGCTGCAGCCCGCGACCAGGGCCAGGGAGAGCACACCGGTGAGGGTGAGGGCGCCCAGCCGCGCCCGTGAAGATGTGATCATGTGTCGGACTATGGGCGCATCGTCGCGCCACGGTCAAGGGGACCCGGGCCCGGCGCGGGCGGCGGGGGTTCCGGACCCGGAGGGCGGGGATCCGGGCGGACGGGCGGTCCCCCGGCCGCCTACAGCCCCATCCGCTCGCGCCGCACCGAGTACGCCAGGAACGCGGCCCCCATGCCGAGGAAGGCCGTTCCGCCCAGGACGTACGGCGTCGTGTCGAAGGCGCCGGTGTCGGCCAGTTCGGTGTCACCGGCCGTGGTCCGGACCGTGGTTCCGTCCGTGAGGCCGGGCGAGGTGGTGCCGGCGGGGCCGGACACCGTCCGCATGCCGGAGGACTCCGGCGACCCCGCCGTGGACGGGGCGCGGCCGGCCGCCGCGGCGACGGAGACGGGGACGGCGTGGACCGCCCCCGTCTCCGGGCGTTCCGAGGTCACCGTCGCGTTCGCGGACGGGACGAAGGACAGGGCCCCCAGGAGGGCGCCCGCGGCGGCGGCGGTCAGCAGTGAGCGGCGCGTGGTGGACACGGATATCGATCCCCTTGTGGCGCTGGCGAATTGACCGTGTGGACCGATGCTAGTGAAAGGCGCGGGTCGCGGGAAACCCGAGGGCGCCCGCCGCCGTACGCTCCCCCTCATGAATTCACCCCAGAACAGACGGTTTGTCCGGATCGACGTCCAGATGATCGTGGAGGTCGACGACCCCGGCGCCCTGAAGGCCGCCGCCCGGGCCCGCGTTTTCGAGGATGGCGCCCTCCCGGACGGCGAACGGGGCCGCGTCGAGGCCGTGGTGACGCATGACACGGCGGAGGCGCTGGCCTACCTGGTGGATCCGTTCGACCTGGTCAGCGGGTTGCCCGGAATCGAACTGGCCCAGACCTCGTGGAGCGCGGAGCACGTCGGGGGTGCGTCCGATTCGCTTCGCGCGGACCCTTGCGGCGATGATGCCGAGCACGACGGCACGGCATCCACCGACGCCTTCCCGGACGCTTTCGACGACTTCGACGACGACTTCGGCGACCGCCTCGACGAGGACGGTGCCGAGGCGGAGGACAGGGCCGCGGACGCGGCCGGCGGCCGGCCGGCACGCGTCGGCATCGGCTGACCCCTGGCGGGGAAGGCGAGGACTGCGGAACGATGTCTTCCGGTCCGTCGCGGACCTCCCGGGCCCCCGGCTTCGCGCGAGCGGGGGACCCCCCCGGGTGGTCCGCGGCGTGGCGGATTGCACAATTCACCGCGAGACGGAACCGGAGTGACCCGTCCGGGCGTTGAACAATGCTGACGGGGAATGTCCGCCGGGTCGTGATGCAGGCGTCCCCCAAGGGGTCGGGTGACCAGTGACGATGGAGAAGCGTGTGAAGACGGTCGGTGAGCGGCGGCGGCGCAGGGGGCTGGCTGTCGCGTCCGCGCTGCTGGGCGGCGTGATGGTTCTGTCCGGATGCAGCGGCGGTGACGAGAAGCCGAAGGATCCGGACGCACAGGCCGAGGTCGACGAGGCGGCCGCGGAGAAGACCTCGGTCGCCGAGATCTCCATCACGCCCAAGGACGGCACGGACAACGCGTCGATCAACAACGCGGGCCACGTGGCGGTCAAGAAGGGCACGCTCACCGAGGTCGAGGTGGAGACCAAGGACGGCCAGAAGGTCGAGGGCGAGATGTCCGCCGACAGGACCAGCTGGAAGCCGGCGGTCCAGCTCGAGCGGGCCACGACCTACAAGGTCTCGGTGACGGCCGAGGACTCCAAGGGCCGCGCCTCCCACGAGAACGCCACCTTCACCACGGTCTCGCCGTCCAACAGCTTCATAGGCAACTTCACCCCGGAGGACGGCTCCACCGTCGGTGTCGGCATGCCCGTGTCGATCAAGTTCGACAAGGAGATCGCCGACAAGAAGGCCGTGCAGGAGGGCATCGACGTCTCCGTGAGCAGTGGCCAGGAGGTCGCCTGCCACTGGTTCAGCACGGTCCGCATGGACTGCCGGCCCCAGGACTACTGGAAGGAGGGGTCGACGGTCACCATGAAGCTCGCGCTGGACGGCGTCGAGGGCGCGCCCGGCGTCTACGGCGTGCAGCAGAAGACCGTCACCTTCACCATCGGCCGCAACCAGGTCTCCGTCGTCGACGCCAAGACCAAGCAGATGACGGTCACGCGCAACGGCGAGACCGTCCGCACCATCCCCATCTCCGCCGGCGCCCCCGAGAACAAGACGTACGAGGGCCAGATGGTGATCTCCGAGAAGTTCAAGGAGACCCGGATGAACGGCGCGACGGTCGGCTTCACGGACGACGACGGCAAGGGCGAGTACGACATCAAGGATGTGCCGCACGCCATGCGGCTGACCACCTCCGGCACCTTCATCCACGGCAACTACTGGGGCAAGGGCGTCTTCGGCAACGTCAACACCAGCCACGGCTGCGTGGGCCTGGAGGACGTCAAGGGCGCGAACGACCCGAACATGCCCGGCGCGTGGTTCTTCGAGAACTCGATGATCGGCGACGTCGTGGTCGTCAAGAACACCGGCGACAGGACGGTCGCCCCCGACAACGGCTTCAACGGCTGGAACATGCCGTGGGACCAGTGGGTGGCCGGCTCGGCCGTCTGACCGGTCCGGGGCCCCTGAACGCCGGGAGCGCGAACCGCCGCCCTCGGGCGGCGGGAGAGGCGCCCGGGGACGTGTGACCGCACGTCCTCGGACGCCTCTCCGGTTTCTCCCACACGACGCACCGGGGTTTACCGGCGCACCGGCCTAGCGTGCCGCGCATGTTCTTCACCTACTTGCGCCGCGAACTGCGCCGCCGGAGGAGGGCGGCGCTGGTCGTCGCCTCCGGTCTGGCGCTCGGCATCGCCCTCGTCATCGTCGTCGACGCCGTCTCCTCGGGCATGGGCAGGGCCCAGGCCCGGGTGCTGGAGTCGCTCTACGGCCTCGGCACGGACATGACCGTGACCAAGGCGCCCGAGCCGTCCGCCGAGGGCGAGGAGGACGACCGCCGGCCGCGCTTCCGGTTCGACGCCCAGGGGGGCGAGGACGGCGGGGAGGGCGAGGACGGCGAGAAGCAGAGCAGCGACCGCGTGATGGTGCAGGGCTTCCAGACGCTCGACGCCGCCACCGTCACCGAGGTCGGCGAGGCGGACGGCGTGGCCGCCGCGGCCGGCGGTCTCAGCCTCGAGGTGGTCACGGTGGACGGCGAGTTCACGCCGGGCCGGTTCCAGCAGCCCGAGGGCGGGGGCCGCCCGGGCGGCGGCGCCGCCGGCGAGGTGCGCGGAGGCGGCGCCGACTTCTCCGTCGACGGCTTCTCCGTCCACGGCACGGACGTCACCCGGCCCGCGCTGGGCCCGCTGACCTCCTCCGAGATCACCGACGGGCGCGGCTTCGAGGAGACCGAGACCTCGGCGAAGGTGGCCGTGGTGGACAGCGCCTACGCCAAGGAGCAGGAGCTGGGGACCGGCGACACGGTCACCGTCGGCGGAACCGGGTTCGAGATCGTGGGCCTGGCCACGGCGTCCAGCGGGGACGCCGCCGCCGACGTCTACCTGCCGCTCGCCCAGGCCCAGGCCCTCGCCGGCGCCAAGGGCGAGATCACCACCGTCTACGTCCAGGCGGACGACGCGCAGCAGCTCGACGCGGTGAGGTCGGCGGTGCTCGAGGCGGTGCCGGACGCCACCGTGACTACCTCCGAGGACCTCGCCGACACCGTCTCCGGGTCCCTGTCCACCGCCTCCGGGCTGGCCGTCACGGTCGGCCGCTGGCTCTCCGTGGTGGTCCTGACGGCGGCGTTCCTGGTGGCCGGCCTGCTGACCTCGTCCGCCGTCTCCCGCCGGGTCCGCGAGTTCGGCACCCTCAAGGCGCTGGGCTGGCGTTCGCGCCGGGTCACCGGCCAGGTGGTCGGCGAGGCGGTGGTGACCGGTCTGCTGGGCGGCGCGCTGGGCATCGCGCTGGGGGCCGCCGGAGCGTGGGCGATCACCGCGTTCGGGCCGTCGCTCTCCGCGCAGCTGGGCGGCGCCGGCGGTTCCGGCGCGAGCGGCGGCCCCGGCGGCGTCATGGGCGCCGGCCCCGCCGGCGTCATGGGCGGCGGGATGCGCCAGGCGGCCTCCCGGTCGCTCGACGTGGCCCTCACCGCGCCGGTGAGCCTCTCCGTGATCGCCCTGGCGGTCGGCCTGGCCGTCGCGGGCGGTCTGGTCGCCGGAGCCTTCGGAGGGTGGCGCGCCTCGCGGCTCCGTCCCGCCGACGCCCTCGCCCGGGTCGCCTGACCGGCCGCCCTCCCTCCTCCCCTCTCAGCAGGAGCAACACACCATGTACGAACTCACCGGCGTCACCCGCCGCCACACCCGCGGCAAGGACGTCGTCGACGCGCTGGCCGGAGTCGACCTCACCATCGCCGACGGCGACCGCCTGGTCGTCCAGGGCCCCACGGGCGGGGGCAAGTCGACCCTCCTCCAGATGCTCGGCGGCCTCGACCGGCCCACCTCCGGCAGCGTGCTGCTCGACGGCGTGGACCTCGCCGGGCTGTCCGAGGCCCGCCTGACCGGGATCCGCGGCGAGAAGATCGGCTTCGTCTTCCAGAGCTTCAACCTCATCCCGACCCTCACCGCGCAGGAGAACGTCGAGACGGCCCTGGTCCCGCTGGGCGTGAAGCCGAGGGAGCGGCGCGAGCGGGCCGCCGAGGCGCTGGCCTCGGTGGGGCTGGGGGAGCGGCTCGGCCACGTGCCGGGCGAGCTGTCCGGCGGCCAGCAGCAGCGGGTGGCCATCGCGCGCGCCCTGGTCAAGCAGCCCAGGGTGCTGCTGGCGGACGAGCCCACGGGCAACCTGGACGAGGCCACGCGGGACGAGATCATGGACGTGCTGGAAACGCGGTGCGAGGAGCACGGACTGACCTTCGTCATGGTCACCCACGACTCCCACCTGGCCCGGCGGGCCCCCCGCCTGGTGACCCTGCGCGAGGGCGTCCTCGTGCCGTCCTGACGTCCGGCGGGGATCCGGCGGCCCG
>NZ_LWCC02000005.1:1665018-1672209 GCF_001642695.1 Streptomyces chilikensis | reverse complement strand
GAGGCCCGCGCGGCCTCCCGCGCCGCCGCCCGGCCGGCCGGAGCGGCGCCGTCCGGGGCCGGGAGGGCGTGGCCGGGAGGCACCGCGCCGTGGTCCGGAGCCGCGCCGCCGTAGGGGGCCGGGTCCGCCCACGAGGCGGAAGCCCCCTGGGGGGGAAGGTGGGAGGAGCCGCCGGGGAAGGACGGGGCGCCGTACGGACCGGGCCCGGCATCCGCCGCCGCTTCCCCGCGGGCGGTCCCCTCGGCGTACGGGCCCTCGTTGTAGGGCCCCTCGATGTACGGCCCCTCGATGTACGGCCCCTCGATGTACGGCCCCTCGATGTACGGCCCTTCGCCGTAGGGCCCCTCTGCGTGAGGCCTCTCGGCGTGAGGCGGCCGGTCCGTGTACGGCGCGCCCTCCGCGTACCGCGGCCCGTCGGCGTACGGCGTCCCGGGCCCGCCGGGCACCGCCCCGTCGGGGCCGCCGTCCGCCGTCACCGGCGGTTCCCGCGTGGCCGCGGCCTCCTCCGGGAGGGCGCCGGCGTACGTCGCCGCGCCCTTGCCGGGCTCCCCCGCCGGGGCGAGGTCCACGGAGCCGCCCGGCCCCGCCGGCACCACCGGCAGTTCGCGGGTGGCCTCCGTTCCCCCCGCGCCGGGCCACTCGGCGGAGGGGGTGGGCGCCCCTGTCGGAGGGTGCGCCGGCGGCTCCGGCGCGCCCTGCGCGCCCGGCCCGTGTGCGGGGGTGATGGACATGGGTGCGAAGTGTAAGGACCGGCGTGGCGCAGGCCACACCCGGAGTCCCGTACGGGTCTTCGCACCCGTCCGCCGAACGGCCCCCGTCCCGCGCGCTCCGGCCCGGAACACCGGCCTCCGGCCCTCCGCCCGGCGGCGGCCGACGTGTCGGAGAACACGAGGCGGCCCGGGGCGTCTCGCCGTAAGCTCACGTCATGCAGGTGATCCAGTCGTCGAAGCTCGCCAACGTCTGTTACGAGATCCGGGGCCCGGTGCTCGAGGAGGCGACCCGGCTGGAGGCCGCCGGTCACCGCATCCTCAAGCTCAACACCGGCAACCCGGCCGCGTTCGGGTTCGAGTGCCCGCCGGAGATCCTCGAGGACATACTGCGCAACGTCGGCACGGCGCACGGCTACGGCGACGCGAAGGGCCTGCTGGCCGCCCGTCGCGCGGTGGTGATGCACAACCAGACCCTGGGCGTGGAGACCGACGTCGAGCACGTCTTCATCGGCAACGGGGTCTCCGAGCTGATCGTGATGGCCATGCAGGGCCTGCTGGACAACGGCGACGAGGTCCTGGTCCCCGCCCCGGACTACCCGCTGTGGACGGCGGCCGTGGCGCTCTCCGGCGGAACCCCGGTCCACTACGTGTGCGACGAGCAGGCGGACTGGATGCCGGACCTCGCCGACATCGAGTCGAAGATCACCGACCGCACCAAGGCGATCGTGATCATCAACCCGAACAACCCGACCGGCGCCGTCTACGACGACGACCTGCTGCGCGGGCTCACCGACATCGCCCGCCGCCACAACCTGCTGGTCTGCTCGGACGAGATCTACGACAAGATCCTCTACGAGGACGCCACCCACACCCCCACCGCGGCGATCGCCCCCGACCTGCTGACCCTCACCTTCAACGGCATGTCCAAGGCGTACCGGGTGGCGGGCTACCGGGTGGGCTGGATGTCGATCTCCGGCCCCAAGGCGCACGCCGACTCCTACATCGAGGGCCTCAACATCCTGGCCAACATGCGGCTGTGCGCCAACATGCCGGGCCAGCACGGCGTGGTCGCCGCGCTCAGCGGCCGGCAGTCCATCCAGGACCTGGTGCTGCCGGGCGGCCGGCTGCGCGAGCAGCGCGACGTGGCGCACGAGATGCTGACCCGGATCCCCGGCGTGACCTGCGTCAAGCCGAAGGGCGCGCTGTACCTCTTCCCGCGGCTGGACCCCAAGGTCTACCCGATCAAGGACGACCGGCGGATGGTCCTGGACCTGCTGCGCCGCGAGAAGATCATGGTCGTCCAGGGCACGGGCTTCAACTGGCCGGACACCGACCACTTCCGGATCGTCACGCTGCCCTCGGTCGCCGACCTGCGGGACGCCGTCGGACGCATCGGACGGTTCCTGGAGAGCTACCGCCAGGTCTGAGAACGGCCGCCGGGAAGCCGTGACCGCAAGCCGCCGGCCCGCCGGCCGGCGGCGCCACGCACTCGCGACGTCGCACAACTTTAGACTCGTTCCAATGTAAGATGGCTTCCTGCCAGAGCACAGGAGGCCATCCCATGTACGAACCGATCCGCGGCAAGTCGGTCCACACCATGGCCGGCACCGGCTCGGACGTGCCCCGCCGGCCCCGTGAGGCGGAGCTCGAGTTCCAGCTGGCCGGCCACCTGGCCGCGCTGCTCACGGCGACCGACGAACTCCGTTCCCAGGCGCCCTGCGCCGATCTCGACGAGGCCGCCGAGCAGCTCGCCCAGCAGGTCGCCCGGCTCCGCGGCGGCGCGGCCCCGGCCCGCGCGGCCACCCCCGGCCCGCTCGCGGACGGCGGCTCCGCGGCCCGGGTCACCGCGCTGCACCGCCGCGCGTACGACCTCGCGGGCCGCGCGCTGGTGGTCGCGGCGTCGCGGGCCGACACCCGGGCGGCCATCCTCGCCGCCCAGCGCATGGAGGCCCACGCCGAGGCCGCCGCGCGTCCGCCGGTCCCCTGCTAGGGCTCCCCCGAACGGCCCCGGTCCGCGCCTTGCCACGAAGCGGCGCGGACCGGGCGCCACGTGCCAGCGACACGCCGGAGCCCGGCGGCGCGCGGTGCGTCGCCGGGCTCCGGTGCGCCGCGGCGCCCGTCCGGCTCAGCGCCGGACGTACACCGTGGCCGACGCCTCGGCCCCCTCGTGCAGGTCGTCGCCCGGCCAGCCGACGGTGTACGTGACGTTCCCCCGGACGCGCGGCGTGTGCGCGACGGTGAAGGTCCCGTCGGCGGCGACCGTCACGGGGGCGAGCCGCACGGCGCCCTCCCGGTCCGCGGCGGTGACGGTCAGCACGGCGGGCGAGGCGAGCGGCCCGCCCCGGACGGTGAGCGTGCCGGTGATCTCCACGCCGCCCCGCCGGGTCGCCTCCCCGGGCGCGGTGAGCGCCAGCGCCGCGGACGCCTTGACCACCGGCACGGTGAGCAGCGCGTCCTCGGCCGGGCGGTGCAGGGCGTCGCCCGCGTAACCGAAGCGGTAGGTGGCCTCGCCCACCAGGCCCGGCACGTCGCGCACGGTGAACGTCCCGTCCTCGCCGACCGTGACCGGCTCCAGGGGATGGACGCCGTCCGCGTCCTCCCGCGCCACCTCGACGCGGGGCGCGGTGGCCGGGGCGGGTCCGTCCAGCTCCAGCCGGCCGCGCAGCGTCAGCGGCTCGCCGGCGACCGCGGGGTCGGGCTCGTGGGCCGTGCCGTCGGCGAACCGGGACGCGGACAGGCCGTCGGGGGTGCGGATCACGTGCAGCCAGTACCCGGCGCCCTCCGCGTCGGTGGTCACGACGAACAGCGAACGGCCGTCCGGCGAGAACTCGACGCCGCGCGGCACGACCCGGTCACCCGTGCCGGCGCCCTCGAAGGCCACCTCGACCGGCGGCCGGGTGTCCGCCGGGTCGGCGGACTCCAGGGTCAGGTCGGAGGTGGCGCCGGAGGCCGCCGCGCCGCGCGCGAGCCACTTGCCGTCGCCGCTGAAGGCCACGGCGGTGGGCTCGGCTCCCTCGGGCAGCGGCGTGTAGGGGTTCTCCCGCCTCGTGAGGCCGGGCGTGCCGAGCAGCACGGTGCCGCGGTCGCCGTCGGCGAGCGCCAGGGTGGAGCCGTCGGGCGAGAAGGCGGCGTCGCGGAAGTCCATGCCGCCCTGCCCGGCGCCGTCCCCGCCGAGGAAGGTCTCGCCCAGGAACTCCAGCACGCCGTTCTCGGTGTCCCCCTGGACGACCCGGTAGAGGCCGAGGTCGGGGTCGTCGGCCGGAGACCGGCGCTCCGGGGCCGTCAGCAGCATGCCCCCGGGCCCGGCCTCCAGGTGGTTGACCGAGCCGGTGTACATGACGATCCGCGGGGTCGTACCGTCCGCCTCGGTGGCGTTGATGGTGCCCAGCGCCTCCGCGCACTCCTGCGGCGATCCGCCTTCCCGGGCGGTGAGGAACAACAGGCCGCCGGAGTGCACCAGTTCGCGGCCGCAGTCGTCCGCCGGCGCCGGGGTCACGCCGAGCGGCGAGAGGTCCGCGTCGTAGCTCTGGACGCCGCCGTGCCGCCCCACGTGGATCCGGGACCCGTCCGGCTCCACCGCGACGCCCGAGACACGGCCCTCCGTCTGCCGCTGCGCCCGCAGGACGCCGTCGAAGCCGTAGCCGAGGACCGTTCCCGGACCGCTTCCGGCGTCACCGGTGTTCTCGCCGGCGATCCAGACCCGCTGGTTGGCCGGGTCCACGGCGAACTGCGAGAAGGACGTGACCGGCAGTTTCACCACCGTGCCCGGCGGCGGCTCCGCGGCCGCCGCCGGTCCCGCCGTGGCCGTGAGGCCCGCCCCCGTCATCGCGACGGCCAGCACGGCCGTCGTCACCCTGCCGCCTCTTCGTGCTCCGTACCTGCGCACCTGCGCCCCCCACGGGTGGTGTCGGAGTGCGGCACCACCCGGTGCCGCACACGTGCGTCACATGAAAGCAATGTCAACAGATCACCCGCAAGTCGTTTTCGTAACGAGCGTGATCCAGGATCCGACTCCCGCTCGAGCCTTGTACCGCCCGTCACCCCCCGAGTTACGCAAGGATGTAGGCATGGCAAACCGACTTGCGCAGGCCACGTCCCCGTATCTTCTGCAGCATGCCGACAACCCCGTCGACTGGTGGGAGTGGCAGCCCGCCGCCTTCGACGAGGCGCGGCGGCGTGATGTGCCGGTGCTGCTGAGCGTCGGGTATTCCAGTTGCCACTGGTGCCACGTGATGGCGCACGAGTCCTTCGAGGACGCCGCGACCGCCGCCTACCTCAACGAACACTTCGTCTCCGTCAAGGTCGACCGCGAGGAGAGGCCGGACGTCGACGCCGTGTACATGGAGGCGGTGCAGGCGGCGACCGGGCAGGGCGGCTGGCCGATGACCGTGTTCCTCACGCCGGACCGCGAGCCCTTCTACTTCGGCACGTACTTCCCACCCGCCCCCCGCCACGGCATGCCAGGGTTCCTCCAGGTGCTCCAGGGCGTGCACGCCGCCTGGGCGGAGCGGCGCGAGGAGGTCACCGAGGTCGCCGGGAAGATCGTGCGGGACCTGACCGAGCGGGAACTGCCGTACGCCGACGCGGGCGACGTGGCGCCGGGCGAGGCGGAGATGGCGAGGGCGCTGCTGGGCCTGACCCGCGAGTACGACCCGGCGCGCGGCGGCTTCGGCGGCGCCCCGAAGTTCCCGCCGTCCATGGTGCTGGAGTTCCTGCTCCGCCATCACGCCCGCACCGGCTCGGAGGGCGCGCTGCAGATGGCCGCCGACACGTGCGAGCGGATGGCGCGGGGCGGTCTGTACGACCAGCTCGGCGGCGGCTTCGCCCGGTACTCGGTCGACCGGGACTGGGTGGTGCCGCACTTCGAGAAGATGCTGTACGACAACGCGCTGCTCTGCCGCGTCTACGCCCACCTGTGGCGGTCCACCGGCTCGGACCTGGCGCGGCGGGTCTCGCTGGAGACCGCCGACTTCATGGTGCGCGAACTGCGCACCCCCGAGGGCGGGTTCGCCTCCGCGCTGGACGCCGACAGCGACGACGGCAGCGGCCGGCACGTCGAGGGCGCGTACTACGTGTGGACGCCACGGCAGCTGACCGAGGTGCTCGGCGAGGAGGACGGCGAACTGGCCGCCCGCTACTTCGGGGTGACCGCGGAGGGCACCTTCGAGGAGGGCGCCTCGGTGCTGCAGCTCCCGCAGCGCGCCGACGACGCGGGCGGCGTCTTCGACGCGGAGCGGATCGAGGGGATCCGGCGGCGGCTGTTCGAGGCCCGTGCGGCGCGTCCCGCCCCGGGGCGGGACGACAAGGTGGTCGCGGCGTGGAACGGCCTGGCGATCGCCGCGCTCGCCGAGACCGGCGCGTACTTCGACCGGCCGGACCTGGTGGAGGCCGCGGTGGCCGCGGCGGACCTGCTGGTGCGGGTCCACATGGACGAGCACGCCGGGCTGACCCGGACCAGCCGGGACGGCCGGGCCGGCGCCAACGCGGGCGTGCTGGAGGACTACGGCGACGTCGCCGAGGGCCTGATCGCGCTGGCCGGGGTCACCGGGGAGGGCGTCTGGCTGGACTTCGCCGGACTGCTCCTCGGGCACGTCCGGGAGCGGTTCACCGACCCGAAGAGCGGCGCGCTGTACGACACGGCGACGGACGCGGAGCAGTTGTTCCGGCGGCCCCAGGACCCCACGGACAACGCGGCGCCGTCGGGGTGGACGGCGGCGGCGGGGGCGCTGCTGTCGTACGCGGCGCACACGGGGTCCGAGGAGCACCGCACGGCGGCGGAGCGGGCGCTGGGGGTCGTGAAGCTGCTGGCGCACCGCGTCCCGCGGTTCATCGGGTGGGGGCTCGCGGTCGCCGAGGCCCGCATCGACGGGCCGCGCGAGGTCGCGGTGGTGGGCCCCCGCGACTCCGGCGCGACGCGCGTCCTGCACCGGACCGCGCTGCTCGGCTCGGCGCCGGGGGCGGTCGTCGCCGTCGGTCCCGAGGGCAGCGACGAGTTCCCGCTCCTCGCCGGCCGCCCGCTCGTCGGCGGGGCCCCCGCGGCGTACGTCTGCCGCGGCTTCACCTGCGACGCGCCCACGACGTCCCCGGACCGCCTCGCGGCCACGGTGCACGCCCGCACCACCTGACGCCCCGCCCGGCCCGCACCGCTCCCGCGGGCCACCGGGGGACGCCCCGTTCCCGTACGTCCGCCCCGGCCGGGGCGCGGTCCCGGCCACCGTCCCGCGGACACCCGGACCGCCCAGGGGCGAGGGGGATCGTCCGGAGCCCGGGGAGGGAGTCCGGCGGCCCCAGCGGCACGACTGCCCGTGGACACCGGACGCCGGCGGCAGCGGCAGCGGCAGCGGCAGCGGCAGCGGCAGCGGCAGCGGCAGCGGACAGTGCGGCTCGGCCCGCGTGCGGCCGCCCTCCTGGCGCCGCCCGCCCCGGGACGGAACGCGGCACGGACCGCCCGGCGGGCGGCCGGGCACCGGGCGGCCGGGCC
>NZ_LWCC02000005.1:1659399-1664918 GCF_001642695.1 Streptomyces chilikensis | reverse complement strand
CCGGGACGGAACGCGGCACGGACCGCCCGGCGGGCGGCCGGGCACCGGGCGGCCGGGCCGCCGCGGGGCGCACGCGAAGCCCGCGCCACCCGGCGGGGCGCGTCAGCCCGTACCCGCGCCGTACTCCGCGACCGCCCGGTCGACGATGGCGACCAGCTTCTCGTGGTGGGCGCCCTTCCAGTACACGCGCCCGCAGTCACCGCACTCGGCGAACACCTCGTACGACCGCGACGTCCCCGCCTCCAGCCGGTCCGCGACGTCCGCCTTCGTCGCCTCCCGCAGCTCCCCGTTGCACGCCGTGCACCGCGTCCACGGCCGCAGCCGCGGGGTGAACCGCCGCAGCACCTCCCGCAGCTGCTCGTCGGGCCGGGTGCTGTAGACGTACGCCCCCGCCCAGATCTCGCGCCGCCGCAGCAGCCCCCGGTCCCGGCTGAGCAGGACCCGCCGCTCGGCGGCGGACCGGGTGGCCAGCGCGGGGTCCCCGATGTCGGTCGACTCGTACGCGACGTCGACCCCCAGCAGCCGCAGCCGCCGCGCCAGCGTGCCCAGGTGCACGTCCAGCAGGAAGCGCAGCGGCACCCGCGGCGCCCCCGGCGTGAGCTGCGGCGGCCGCACCGGCCGGACCTCCACCGACTCCCCCGCCGTCGGGGTGTGCGACACCGGCACCGGCCGGCCGTCGACCACCAGCTCGCCCACCTCGGTGAGCGGCACCCCCAGCGACTCCACGACGTGGCCCAGCGTCGACACCCCGTCGACCGCCGCCGTCGCCTCGCCGCCGCGCACGAAGAGCCGCAGTTCCGGCGCGACCCTGACGTGGATTCCCGTTGCACCCGTAGCACTCGCACTGCCGACCATGCGGCCAGAATGACACGCGCGTGTCCGGGGGTCACCCGTGCCGGTAGGCCACCAGCGAGATCCCCACGTAGTGGAAGGCGAAGGCCACCAGCGTGAACGAGTGGAACACCTCGTGGAACCCGAAGTACCGCGGCGACGGGTTCGGCTTCTTCAGGCCGTAGATCACCCCGCCCGCGCTGTAGAGCAGGCCGCCGGCGACCACGCACACCAGGACCGCGACACCGCCCGCCCGCAGGAAGTCGGGCAGGAAGAAGACCGCCGCCCAGCCCATCGCGATGTAGCAGGGCGTGTAGAGCCAGCGCGGCGCGCCGACCCAGAAGACGCGGAACAGGATGCCGGCCGCCGCGGCGGCCCAGATGCCCCAGAGGAGCCACTGCCCCTTGGACTCCGGCAGCAGCAGGATCGTCAGCGGCGTGTACGTGCCGGCGATGATCAGGAAGATGTTGGCGTGGTCCAGCCGGCGCAGCACGCCGTCCATTCGGGGGGACCAGGTGCCCCGGTGGTAAAGGGCGCTCACTCCGAAGAGAAGACATGCCGTGAGGGTGTAGATCCCGCAGGCGATGCGTCCCCGGGTGGAATCGGCGAGAGCGGTGAGGACGAGTCCGGCGATCAGGGCTGCCGGGAACATCCCCAGGTGCAGCCAGCCGCGCAGCCGGGGCTTGATCTGCTCCGAGATCTGCTCCGGAAGTGAGGGTGCGGTCATGTCAATCATCGTACCTACGGGACCGTAAGTTACAGGTGAGTACCTGGAGCGCGCGGACGCCCGCCACCTGGCAATTGTGCTCTGCCCCACCCTCAAACGCACCATTCAGTGAGCTTGCTCACTGCGCTCAGGTGTGCGGCCCTCTGGACATATGGGCACTACTCATCGAAGATCATATGAGTGAGGTCCGCTCCGAATGAGCACCCGACATCGTCCGGGGCGGCACGAACGCACCAGAGGGCACCACCCACGTCCCGGGCAAGAGCACCCGCAGCAACCCTGATTAGGAGCAATTCGTGGCGCGCGACATCGAGGCTCCCCCGACCGTCCCCACCGACGCGACGGAAGAACCCCCCACCAAGCACCCCGAACTGATCTCGTGGGTCGACGAGATCGCCGAACTGACGCAGCCCGACAGGGTGGTCTGGTGCGACGGCTCGGAGGCCGAGTACGACCGGCTGTGCGAGGAGCTCGTCCGCAAGGGCACCTTCAAGAGGCTGGACCCGGTCAAGCGCCCGAACTCGTACTACGCCGCGTCCGACCCCACCGACGTCGCCCGGGTCGAGGACCGCACCTTCATCTGCTCGGAGCGCGAGCAGGACGCCGGCCCCACCAACCACTGGAAGGCGCCCGCCGAGATGCGGGAGGTCTTCCAGGGCGCGGACGGCGAGGGCGGCATCTTCCGCGGCTCGATGCGCGGCCGGACGATGTACGTCGTCCCCTTCTGCATGGGCCCGCTGGGCTCCGACCTCTCCGCCATCGGCGTGGAGATCACCGACTCGGCGTACGTCGCCGTCTCGATGCGCACCATGACCCGGATGGGCCGCCCGGTCCTGGACGAGCTGGGCGACGACGGCTTCTTCGTGAAGGCCGTCCACACCCTCGGCGCCCCGCTGGAGCCGGGCGAGCAGGACGTGCCGTGGCCGTGCAACACCACCAAGTACATCTCGCACTTCCCCGAGAGCCGTGAGATCTGGTCCTACGGCTCGGGTTACGGCGGCAACGCGCTGCTCGGCAAGAAGTGCTACGCCCTGCGCATCGCCTCCGTGATGGCGCGCGACGAGGGCTGGCTCGCCGAGCACATGCTGATCCTCAAGCTGACGCCGCCGCAGGGCGAGTCCAAGTACGTCGCCGCCGCGTTCCCGAGCGCCTGCGGCAAGACCAACCTGGCCATGCTGGAGCCGACGGTGCGCGGCTGGACCGTCGAGACCATCGGCGACGACATCGCCTGGATGCGCTTCGGCGAGGACGGCCGCCTGTACGCCATCAACCCGGAGGCCGGCTTCTTCGGCGTCGCCCCCGGCACCGGCGAGCACACCAACGCCAACGCCATGAAGACCCTCTGGGGCAACGCGGTCTTCACCAACGTCGCGCTCACCGACGACGGCGACGTCTGGTGGGAGGGCATGACCGAGGAGCCCCCCGCCCACCTGACGGACTGGAAGGGCAACGACTGGACCCCGGAGTCCGGCACGCCCGCCGCGCACCCCAACGCCCGGTTCACCGTCCCGGCCGCGCAGTGCCCGATCATCGCGCCCGAGTGGGAGGACCCCAAGGGCGTCCCGATCTCCGCGATCCTCTTCGGCGGCCGCCGCGCCAGCGCGGTGCCGCTGGTCACCGAGTCCTTCGACTGGAACCACGGCGTCTTCCTGGGCGCCAACGTCGCCAGCGAGAAGACGGCCGCCGCCGAGGGCACGGTCGGCGAGCTGCGGCGCGACCCGTTCGCCATGCTGCCGTTCTGCGGCTACAACATGGGCGACTACATGGCCCACTGGGTCGAGGTCGGCAAGGCCGCCGGCAAGGACGGCCAGGCCAGGCTGCCGAAGATCTACTACGTCAACTGGTTCCGCAAGGACGGGTCCGGCCGCTTCGTGTGGCCCGGGTTCGGCGAGAACAGCCGGGTCCTGAAGTGGATCGTCGACCGCCTCGACGGCAAGGCGGAGGGCGTGGAGACGCCGATCGGCATCCTCCCCGCCAAGGAGTCCTTCGACACCGAGGGCCTGGACATGCCGGAGGAGGACCTCGACCTGCTCCTCAGCGTCGACAAGGACGTCTGGAAGCAGGAGGCGGCGCTCGTCCCCGAGCACCTCGGCACCTTCGGCGACCACACTCCGAAGGAGCTGTGGGACCAGTACGAGGCCCTCGTCGCCCGTCTCGGCTGACGCCTCCCCCTCCCCCACGCCCCGCGGCCGGCCACCCCGACGTATGCCCTGACCTGCGACGTCGCCCTGGCCGGCCGCGGCCGTACCGCCACCTCGCGGACGGGCCGCGGCCGTCCCACCACCTCGCGGACGGGCGCGGGCCCCGGGGCGGGATCAGCCGGCCAGGATCTCCCGCGCCGCCCGCGTCGGGGTGAGCCCCAGCCGCCACGCGGGCCACCCCTCCCCCGCCGGCAGCCCCCGCCGGAGGAACAGCTCCCACGTGGCCGCGCAGTCGGCCAGGCGCGGATCCTTCACCGTGGGCATCAGCGCGGCCAGCTCCCCCTGCGCCGTCTCCGCGCCCCCCGCCGCCGCGTACGGCAGCAGCGTGCACCGCAGGAACCGCCCCCACGCCTCCGCCCGCGTGTCCCCGCAGGACGCCGCCAGCCCCACCGCCTCGTCGCACAGCGCGAGCGCCCGCTCCTCCCGGGAGTTGCCCGCGTCGATCACCGCGAGCTCCAGGCAGGTCCACGCCTCGCCGTGCACGACCCCCGCCCGCCGGAAGTCGGCCCGCGCGTCCACCAGCAGCTGCCGGGCGAACCCCGAGTTCCGCAGCGAGCCGGCCCGCGCGGCCCGCTGGTCGCGGGTCACCCGGGCCAGGTGGTGCCGCGCCCAGGCCAGTCCGTACACGTCACGCATGCGCGAGAACAGCGCACGCGAGCGCTCCAGCTCGCGCCCCGCCTCGTCGAGGTCGCCGGCCTCCTCCAGCGCCTGCCCCAGGTAGTGCAGGGTCCACGCCTCGCCGCGCAGGTCCTCGACCTCCCGGTGCAGCGCGACCGCCTTGCGCAGCCCGTCCACCGCGGCCGCCGCCTCGCCGTCCGCCAGCCGGGCCCGCTCCAGCTGCGTGCGGGTCCACGCCTGGCCGCGGTTGTCGCGGGTGCGCCGGTACAGGTCGAGCGCGGCCCGCAGCTCCTGGCGCCCGCGTTCCACGTCGCCGGTGCGCAGCGCCAGCTGGCCGAACTGGTAGCGGGCCCACGCCTCGCCGTGCACCGCCTCCGCGGCCCGGTGCAGCGCCAGCGACTGCCGCAGCAGCTGCCGCGCCTCGGTGAGGTCGCCCCGGTCCCGTTCCACGGCGCCCAGCGCGTGCAGGGTCCAGGCCCGGTCGGCGGCCAGCTCCGGCGCGGTCTGCAGCTGGACCGCCTCGCGCAGCTTGGCGGCGGCCTCGGTGAGGTTGCCCTGGTGGTGCAGGGTGATGCCCAGCGACCCCATGGCCCGCGCCGCGTCGGCCTCCTGCTCGGAGGCGCGGTAGTCGTCGACCAGGGAGGAGAGCGTGGACTTCGCCTTGTCGAGGTCGCCGATCTGCCGGGCGGCGATGCCGGTGCGCCAGGTCACCGAGCGGAGCATCAGCCCCTCGTCGACGGACCTGGCCAGCTCGTTGATCTCCCCCAGCCGGTACATGTCGCCGCGCAGCAGGCAGTAGTCGCAGAGCGCGCCCAGCAGGGCGTGCACGGCGGAGCGGTCCACGCCGTCGGCGTGCCGCAGCGCGGCGGTGATGAACGCGGACTCGTCGTCCAGCCAGCGCAGCGCCTCCTTGAGGGAGGAGAAGCCCTGCGGGGCGGCGCCGGCCGGGGAGGACAGGCCGGTGCGGGTGGAGACGTTGCCGTCGAGCAGCCGCAGCACCGAGTCGGCGAGCCGGGCGTAGGTGCTGATCAGGCGTTCCTGCGCGGCGGTGCGTTCGGCCGGGGTCTCCTCCTCCTGGAGGCGCTCCTGGGCGAAGGCGCGGATCACGTCGTGCAGCCGGCAACGGGTGCCGCGGACGGGTT
>NZ_LWCC02000005.1:1635352-1659334 GCF_001642695.1 Streptomyces chilikensis | reverse complement strand
CGGCCAGGGCGAGGCGGCGCAGCAGGCGCCGGGCCTGCTCGGACTGGTCGGAGTAGCGCAGCCACAGGGCGCGCTGCACGGAGCCGGCCGGTCCGTGGGCGCCCAGGTCCTCGGCGAGCCGGGCGGGGGTGCGGGTGCCGAGGGCGGTGCCGGCGACGCGCAGCGCCAGCGGGAGGCCGCCGCACAGCCGGTGGACGCGGTCGGCGGCCTCGTCGTCCCGGGCACGGTCGGTGCCGGGCGGGGCGTAGGCGGCGAGGGCTTCCCGGGCGGCGTCCGCGGGCAGCGGCTGGACGGCGAGCTGGTGGGTGCGGGCGGGCAGGTCGCGCGGCAGGACCAGCGGGGTGCGGGAGGTGACCAGCAGCAGGCTCTCGGAGCGCTCCGGGAGCAGGGCGCGCACCTGGTCCGGGTCGGAGGCGTCGTCCAGCAGGATGATCACCGGCAGTCCGGCCAGGTGGCGGCGGTAGAGCTCGGTGAGGCGGGTGAGCTGCTGCTCGGGGGTGGAGCCCTCGCGGAACAGGAGCTGCTCGCGTGGCGCGCCCAGCCGGTTCAGGAGGTGGAGCAGGGCCTGCCGGGTGGGCAGCGGGGGGTCGGAGGGGGAGTCGCCGCGCAGGTCGACCAGGCAGGCGCCGCGGTACTCGTCGCGCAGGTCGTGGGCGGCGCGGGCGGCCAGCGCGGTGCGCCCGGAGCCGGGGACGCCGTGCAGCACCACCACCGTGGGGCGGCTGTCGGCGTCGGCGCGGGCGGCGCGGGCCCAGCGGCGGATGGCGGTCAGTTCCTCCCGGCGTCCGGCGAAGGGGGCGTCGGCCGGCGGTAACTGATCGAACGAACGTTCCAGTATGACGCGGCGGCGGGCCGCGGCGCTCCTGTCGCCGCCGCGCAGCCGGGGCGGCGCGGACGGGGACCGCGGCGGGGCGGCGAGCCGGCGCTGCTGCTCCAGCCAGGGGCGGATGCCCCGCACCTCCAGGGCGGTGAGCCACTGCAGCCGCAGCGCCTCGGGACCGCCGGGCTGCCGCACCGCGCCCGCGTGGTGGTGGACCGCGGGCAGGTGCGAGGCGGTGACCCTGACGACGGCGGTCGCGGTGGCGGTCAGCCCGACGGAGAGGCCCGCGCCGAGGGCGACCGCGCCGCCGGTGCCGAGGGCGAGGTCGGCGACGGTCGCGGTGGCGGCGGCCACGCCGGCCACCAGGAGGGTGGTGGGGCCGCCGCCCTCGCGGGCGAACCGCCGGGCGAAGGTCGGGTGGGCCGGCGCGGCCGCCTCCAGGGCGCGGAGGTAGGCGTCGTACTCCGGCTGGGCGGCGCGGGCCATGGTGTCCAGGGCGGCGCGGGCGCGGGTGAGCAGCGCGGTGGGGTCGGCGCCGGTGCGGCGGGCCTCCTCCGTGACCGTGCGGTCGAGCAGGGCCTCGGCGTCCTGGCGGTGCGGGTCGCGCATGTCCGGTCCCCCTCCGGTGGCGATGCCGTGCGCCTGCGGCGGGCCTCCGGCGGGGCTTCCGCCCCCGCGCGCCCCCCGAAGCCGCCCAGTGTTCCTCCCCCGCCCGCCCGGGTCCCGAAACCGCCCTCCGCCGCGCGACCCCACCTTCTCGCCACGACGCGCCGCCCCGTACGTCCGCCGCCCCGCGGCGGGGCCGCACCGTCACGGCGGAGGCACCCGGGCGGATCCGGGGAGGACGGGCGCACGGCGGAACGGACTGCGGGCGCACGGCGGCGCGCGGACTGCGGGCGTCCGCCCGCGCCCGCACCCGCGGGCGGACGGCTCGCACGGCAGGGACCGAACCGCTCGGAGGGGCTCCGGAGAGCCGCGCCGGTCCGGAAGGGGCGCGGGCCGCTTCCCCCGGGGAACGCCGGGCCACGCCCCGCCGACGTCAGGACCGGCCGCCGCCGGCCGGGCGGGGACGTGACCCGGCACACCACGGAGGGCGGCACCGGCGGCCGCCGCGAGGCCGCGCACGGCGCACCCCGGGGCGGCCGCCCCGGGGTGCCCGGGGGGCTACTCCTTGGCGGAGGACGACGAGGCCGGGGAGACGGCCCCGTCCGCCTCCTCGTCCTCGCGCCCCACCATCTTCGCCCGCTCCATGTGCTTGCTCATGGACTTCATCAGCCCCCACACCGCCAGCGCCATGACGGCGAAGACGATGAACCCCAGCACGCCCGGGGTGACCTTGTCCTTGTCGAATTCCTCCGCGGCCAGAACCAGGAGGGTTGCGCTTGCGCTCATGTCAGCCATTGTCCCGGATCCCCGCGAAGAGGTCCGACTCGGGGAGCGACGTCGTCACCAACGACTTCGCCAGCTCGTACTCCTCGGTGGGCCAGATCTCCCGCTGCAGGTCCAGCGGGATCCGGAACCAGCCCCCGTCCGGGTCGATCTGCGTGGCGTGCGCGATCAGCGCCCGGTCCCGCGTCTCGAAGAACTCCCCGCACGGCACGAACGTGGTGAGCGTCCGCTCGACCCGCTCGAACTCGTCCCACCGCTTGAGCCAGTCCCCGTAGGGGGACTCCAGCCCGCGCGCCTCCATCGCCTCGTGCAGCGCCACCGTGCGGGGCCGGTTGAAGCCCTGGTTGTAGTAGAGCTTCTGCGGCTGGAAGCCCGGCCCGAACTCGGACTCGGGGTACTTCTCCAGGTCGTTCGCGCCCTCGAAGGCCACCATCGTGATCTTGTGGGTCATGATGTGGTCGGGGTGCGGGTAGCCGCCGTTCTCGTCGTACGTGGTGATGACCTGCGGCCGGAAGGAACGGATCTGCCGCACCAGCTCACCGGCCGCCTTGTCGACGTCCTCCAGCGCGAAACAGCCCTCGGGGAGCGGGGGCAGCGGGTCGCCCTCGGGAAGCCCGGAGTCGACGAAGCCCAGCCAGGCCTGCTTCACGCCGAGGATCTCCCGCGCCGCGTCCATCTCCTTGCGGCGGACCTCGTGGATGTTCTCCTCGATGTACTTGTCGCCCTGGAGCTTCGGGTTCAGGATCGAACCGCGCTCACCGCCGGTGCAGGTCACCACGAGGACGTCCACGCCCTCGGACACGTACTTGGCCATGGTGGCGGCGCCCTTGCTCGACTCGTCGTCGGGGTGGGCGTGGACTGCCATCAGTCGCAGCTGCTCGGTCAAGGCTCAATCCTCAGAGATCGGTCGGCGCCCGGGCGGCGCACACGCGTGGGCGAGCGGTCCCCGGTGAGGGCGGGTCCCATCCGCGCCTTCTATAGTGACGGAATCGGGGGCCGATTGATTCCGGGGTCCGGACCCGGCCTCCGCCCAGCCCGGAAGGACCGATCATGAGCACGGTGAACACGCAGCCCACGGGGCAGCAGCCGCCCGCCGGCCGTTACGGCCGTGCCGCGGACGCGACCCGGGACCGCCGCACCGACCGCACCCTCAGGATCGCGGGTTCGGTGCTGGGCGCCCTGCTGGTCGCCGTCGTCGCCTGGTTCGGTTTCCACCACGTCGGCGGGAACGAGATCAGCGGTCAGCTGATCACCTTCAGGACCGCCGAGGACTCCGTCCGGGTGGAGCTGGAGGTCTTCAAGGACGCCGGCGTCACCGGCTACTGCACGGTCCGCTCCCAGTCGGAGAACGGCGCCGAGGTGGGCCGCGCCGACTTCCGCTTCGACGAGGACTCCACCCGGGTGCACAAGACGGTCACCCTGCGCACCACCAGCCGCGGCACCACCGCCGAGCTGCTGGGCTGCCACACCGGCTGACGGGGCCGCCCGGCCGGCGGCGGCCCGCCGGCCGGCGGGCATTTCTCCTCCCACTTTCGCGGCGCGATTGTTAGGCTCGTGGTTTCGCCCACCCATGAGGGACCATTCTTCTGGGTAGGGCGTTGCTTTGTATTCCCAGTACGGACGAGGAGCACCTGTGACCCAGACCAGCGAGAACGTCACCTGGCTCACCCAGGAGGCGTACAACAAGCTCAAGGACGAGCTTGCGTACCTTACTGGTCCTGCGCGCACCGAAATCGCCGCCAAGATCGCGGCCGCGCGCGAAGAGGGCGATCTGCGGGAGAACGGCGGCTACCACGCCGCCAAGGAGGAGCAGGGCAAGCAGGAGCTCCGGGTGCGGCAACTCCAGCAGCTGCTGGAGACGGCGCAGGTCGGCGAGGCGCCGGCCGCCGACGGCGAGGTCGCTCCGGGCATGCTCGTCACGGTCGCCTTCGACGGCGACGAGGACGACACCCTCACCTTCCTGCTCGCCTCCCGGGAGTACGCCAGCGAGGAGATCGAGACGTACTCCCCGCAGTCCCCGCTCGGCAAGGGCGTGACCGGCCACAAGATCGGTGAGGACGCGGAGTACGAGCTGCCGAACGGCAAGAAGGCCTCCGTGCGCATCCTGAAGGCGGAGCCGTACAAGGGCTGAACCGCCTCACGCGCGGGACGCGGAACCCGACGACGAGACCCCCGGGCGTCGGCCCGGGGGTCTCGGCATGTCCCCTCCCGGACGGGACCCCTCCCGGACGGGACCCTCAGACGGTGGCGGACCGGTACTTCCTCACCGAGAGGGTCCGGAAGATCACGATGATGGCCACCGAGTAGACCAGCGACGCCCAGACCGGGTGCCGCATCGGCCACGCGTCCGAGACGGACTGCCCCGGGTTGGCCCACAGGACCCGGCATGCCTGCACGATCGCGCTGAACGGGTTCCACTCGGCGATGTGCCGCAGCCAGGGCGTCATGTTGGACGGGTCGACGAACGCGTTGGAGATGAAGGTCACCGGGAAGAGCCAGATCAGCCCGCCGTTGGTGGCCGCCTCCGGGCTGCGCACCGAGAGGCCGATCAGCGCGCCGATCCAGGTGAACGCGTAGCCGCAGAGCATCAGCAGCCCGAAGCCGGCGGCCACCCGGAACGCGTCGGTGTCGCCGTCCGTCCCGACCCTCCAGCCCAGCAGCAGGGCGACCGCCGCCAGGACGATCACGGTCAGGGCCGTCTGCACGAGGTCGGCCAGCGTCCGCCCGGTGAGCACCGCCCCGCGTGCCATCGGCAGGGCGCGGAAGCGGTCGATCAGCCCCTTGTGCATGTCCTCCGCGATGCCCGCGCCCGCGCCCGCGGTGGCGAAGGTGACGGTCTGGGCGAAGATGCCGGCCATCAGGAAGTTCCGGTAGTCCGCGGCGCTGGTCGACCCCCCGACCTTCAGGGACCCGCCGAAGACGTAGGTGAACAGCACGACGAACATGACCGGCTGGATGAGCCCGAAGAGCACGATCTCGGGAATCCTCGTCATCCGGATCAGGTTGCGCCGCGCGACGATCAGCGAGTCGCGCCACGACTGCCGCACCCCGCCCCCGCGACCGGTGACGGGGCGGCGCCCCTCTCCCCCGCCGGTCCCCGCCTCGGTGACGACACTCATGCGGAGCCCTCCTCGGCCGCCGTCGCTTCGGCCATGTGACCGGTGAGCGAGAGGAACACGTCGTCCAGCGTGGGGCGCCGCAACCCCACGTCGTCCAGTTCGATGCCGCGGGAGTCGAGCTCGCGGATCACCTCGGCCAGCAGCTTCGGGCCGCCGCTCACCGGGACGGTCAGCCTGCGGGTGTGGTCCTCCGTGGCGAGCTCGCCGACCCCGAACCGGGTGAGCACGGCGGCGGCCTGCGGCATCAGCTCCCGGGCGCGGACGATCACCTCCACCCGCTCTCCGCCGGTGCGGGCCTTCAGTTCGTCCGAGGTCCCGCGGGCGATCACCCGGCCGTGGTCGACGACCGCGATGTCGTGGGCGAGGTGGTCCGCCTCCTCCAGGTACTGGGTGGTCAGCAGCAGCGTCGTGCCGCCGGAGACCAGGTCCTTGATCACGTCCCAGAGCTGGAGCCGGTTGCGGGGGTCGAGGCCGGTGGTCGGCTCGTCCATGAACATCACCGGCGGCCGCACCACCAGCGCGGCGGCCAGGTCGAGGCGGCGGCGCATGCCCCCGGAGTAGTTCTTGGTGATGCGGTCCGCCGCGTCGGTGAGGTGGAACTGCTCCAGCAGCTCGGCGGCCCGGGCCTTCGCGTCGCGGCGGCCCATCTGGTAGAGCCGGCCCACCATCACCAGGTTCTCGCGCCCGGTGAGGTACTCGTCGACGGCGGCGAACTGACCCGACAGCCCGATGCTGTGCCGCACGGCGTCGGGGTCCTCCAGCACGTCGATCCCGGCGACGACGGCGTTGCCGGCGTCCGGCCGCAGCAAGGTCGTCAGGCACCGCACGGCGGTGGTCTTCCCCGCGCCGTTGGGGCCGAGCAGCCCCAGCACGGTCCCCTCGGGCACGTCCAGGTCGACGCCGTCCAGCGCCCGCACGTCCCCGAAGGTCTTCACCAGCCCCTCGGCCCGAATGGCCCCCGGCATACCGCCTCCGGCCCGCCTCGACAACGATCCGCGACCGAGCCTAGGTTTCCCCGCGCGGTTCCGCCCGTCGGGACGGCGCCGGATGGGCCGTGCGGACGGCGGCCCGCGCACGCGGGCGACGCGGCTCCGGCCCGCGACCCGTTACGCTCGGTGCACATGAGCGACACCCACTTCAGCGAGCACTTCGAGACGCTGGCGATCCACGCGGGCAACACCGCCGATCCCCTGACCGGCGCCGTCGTCCCGCCCATCTACCAGGTCTCCACGTACAAGCAGGACGGCGTCGGCGGTCTCCGCGGCGGCTACGAGTACAGCCGCAGCGCCAACCCCACCCGCACGGCCCTGGAGGAGAACCTCGCGGCCCTGGAGGGCGGCAGCCGAGGTCTCGCCTTCGCCTCCGGCCTCGCGGCCGAGGACTGCCTGCTGCGCACCCTGCTCGCGCCGGGCGATCACGTGGTCATCCCCAACGACGCCTACGGCGGCACGTTCCGCCTGTTCGCCAAGGTCGTCTCCCGCTGGGGCGTGGAGTGGTCCGTCGCGGACAGCGGCGACCCGGACGCCCTGCGCGCCGCGATGACCCCGAGGACCAAGGCGGTCTGGGTGGAGACCCCCTCCAACCCGCTCCTCGGCATCACCGACATCGCCGCCGCCGCCCAGATCGCCCACGACGGCGGCGCGCGGCTGGTCGTCGACAACACCTTCGCCACGCCGTACCTGCAGCAGCCGCTGGCGCTGGGCGCGGACGTGGTGGTGCACTCGCTCACCAAGTACATGGGCGGCCACTCCGACGTGGTCGGCGGCGCCCTGATCACCGCCGACCAGGCGCTCGGCGAGGAGCTCGCGTACCACCAGAACGCCATGGGCGCGGTGGCCGGGCCGTTCGACTCCTGGCTGGTGCTGCGCGGCACCAAGACGCTGGCGGTGCGGATGGACCGTCACTCGGAGAACGCCGCCAAGGTGGTCGACATGCTCAGCCGTCACCCCAGGGTGACGAAGGTGCTGTACCCGGGTCTGCCGGAGCACCCCGGCCACGAGGTGGCCGCCAAGCAGATGCGCGCGTTCGGCGGCATGGTGTCGTTCCGGGTGGCCGGCGGCGAGGAGGCCGCGGTGGCGGTCTGCGACCGCGCCAAGGTCTTCACGCTCGGTGAGTCGCTGGGCGGCGTGGAGTCCCTGATCGAGCACCCGGGCCGGATGACCCACGCCTCCGCGGCGGGCTCCGCCCTCGAGGTCCCGGCGGACCTGGTGCGCCTCTCGGTGGGCATCGAGAACGCCGAGGACCTCGTCGAGGACCTCCGCCAGGCCCTCGGCTAGTCCGCCGGGCCCTCGGCCGGCCGTTCCCGGGCCGGCCTCCTCGCGGGGCCGGCCCCGCGAGGAGGCCGCGCCACCGGTGCCCGCCCGCCCGCCGCGGGCCCGGGTCCGTCAGGAGTCGGACGGCTCGTCGGAGGGCTCGGCGGAGAAGCGGCCCCCCGACTGCACGGCCATCCGCTCGGAGAACGCGTCGTTCATCCGCGTCAACAGCACGCAGAAGACCTGGCGTTCCTCCTCCGACCAGTCCTCGGTCAGCTCCGCCATCAGCCGGCGGCGCGACGACCGGACCTCCTCCAGACGGCTGCGGCCCCGGACCGACAGGTCGAGCACCACGGCGCGGCCGTCCTCGGGGTGCGAGGTCCGCCGGACCAGGCCGGCCTCGACCAGCGGGGCGACCTGGCGGGTGACCGTGGAGGAGTCGATGCCCATCCCGGCGGCCAGCGCCTTGACCCCCATCGGGCCTTCCTGTTCGAGCCGGTTGAGAAGCAGGTACGCCGCACGGTCCATGGAGTCGCGAAGCCGTCCGACGGCACCGAGCCGGGTCTGCTCGGCGCGGCGCGCGAACAGTGCCATCTGGTATTGGAGCGACTCGAGGAGACCGTCGTCGTCGGGGGTCGTCACGTCCATCGACTCCGTCGAGAGGTCGGGTGCAGTGGGCATGGCCGGAAGCTCACTTCGATCTGGGCCGGTGATGGGGGACAGGCTACGCGGACTGGCACCGGCACGTAACGACCCTGTGGAAAACCCGTGCGCGTATGTGCACCGCCGTGCCCGGGGCAAGGGAACAGGACGCCCGCCGGTTTTCCACAGGGCGGGTGGCGAACGGCTCCGCCTGCGAGACTGAGGACATGAACCACCGCACGACCGCGGCCCCGCAGCCCGTCACGCTCGACGACGTGCGGGGCGCCCAGAAGATGCTGTCCGGCATCACGCGGGTCACCGGCCTGGAGGGCAGCAGGTACCTGTCCCGGCTGGTGGGCGCACCGGTGCACCTCAAGTGCGAGAACCTCCAGCGCACCGGCTCGTTCAAGCTGCGCGGCGCCTACATCCGGATCGCGGGCCTGCTCCCGGAGGAGCGGGCGGCGGGCGTGGTCGCCGCCAGCGCGGGCAACCACGCGCAGGGCGTGGCGCTGGCCGCCTCGCTGCTCGGCGTGCGGGCGACGGTCTTCATGCCGAGGGGCGCTCCCCTGCCGAAGATCAGCGCCACCCGGGAGTACGGCGCGGAGGTCGTGCTCCACGGCCAGGTGGTCGACGAGACGATGGCGGCGGCGACGGCGTACGCCGAGGAGACCGGCGCGATCTTCATCCACCCCTTCGACCACCCCGACGTGATCATCGGGCAGGGCACGGTCGGCCTGGAGATCCTGGAACAGTGCCCCGAGGTGCGGACGATCGTGGTCGGCATCGGCGGCGGGGGGCTCGCCGCCGGGGTGGCGGTGGCGGTCAAGTCGCTGCGGCCGGACGTCCGTGTCGTCGGCGTGCAGGCGGAGGGCGCGGCCGCCTATCCGCCCTCCCTCGCGGCGGGCCACCCGGTGGCGGTTCCCCGGCCGGTGACGATGGCCGACGGCATCAAGGTGGGCACGCCCGGCGAAGTGCCGTTCGCCCTGATCAGGGAACTGGTCGACGAGGTGCGTACGGTCGGTGAGGACCAGCTGTCGGCGGCGCTCCTGCACTGCCTGGAGCGGGCCAAGCTGGTGGTCGAGCCGGCCGGGGCCAGCCCGGTGGCGGCGCTCCTCGCCGACCCCGGCTCGTTCCGCGGGCCGGTGGTCGCCGTGCTCTCCGGCGGCAACGTGGACCCGGTCCTCCTCCAGGGCGTCCTCCGGCACGGCATGGCGGTGCAGGGCCGCTACTTCGCCGTCCGCGTGCGCCTCACCGACCGCCCGGGCTCCCTGGCCACGCTCCTTTCCGTCCTCTCCGAACTGGACGTCAACGTCCTGGACGTCAGCCACCGCCGTACCGCTCCCCACCTGGGGCCCGCCGAGGCCGAGGTGGAGGTCCACCTCGAGACCAAGGGCCCCGAACACTGCGCCGAGGTGAGCCGCGCGCTGCGGGCGGCGGGTTACCCGACGGCGGACTGAGGCGGGCCGAGGCCGGCCACCGGCCGAGGACGGCGGCGGACCCGGGAAGGCGGCGGACCGGGGCGGCGGCGGACCCGGGACGGCGGCGGACCGGGGCGGGCCGCCCCTCCCGCGGGGCGGAGGGCCGGGGCCGCCCCCACGTTGGCCTCACCCCCACCCCGTCTGGTTCGCTGGTGGCATGGAATTCATCTGGGTGCTCTTCGCCGTCGCCTTCCTCGGATTCGTCGTGGCGTCGATCTACCGCCGCAGGAACGCCGCGGGCGGGATCACGCTGGCCCGTCCCGGGGACCCCGACGCGGCGGACCCGGCGGCGTACGGCTTCCTCCGCCAGGAGGACCTGGACGTCCGGCTGCCCGGTCCTGACCAGGACCTGGTCGACGTGCTGGACCTGGTGCAGCGCACGCAGGACCACCGGGCGGCCGCCCAGCTGCTGGCCGGCACCGAGAAGGAGGGCGAGCGGCGCTGGCAGCGGGTGCAGGCCTTCGCCGGCGCGGCCTCCCTGGAGCTGGCCCGCAACCCGGCCGGCGACCCCACCCGGACCCCCGGCGGACAGTGGCTGCGCGTGTGGCGGACCGAGCAGCCCAAGGACGCCGGCGGCGCGGCCGTGCACGCGGAGTTCCTGGTCCAGCAGGCCTGGCGCACCGCGACCCCCGGCAGCGACGAGTTCCGGATCATCATGGAGGAGGCGAAGGAGGCCTGCGGCCGGGCCGCGCTCCTCGCCCCCGGCGACCCGGTCCCGTACATCACGGAGCTGTCGGTGGCGCGCGGACTGGGCTACTCCCGCGAGGAGTTCGAGCAGCTGTGGCTGAAGCTGCTGGACCGCGCCCCGCACCACATGGGCGCCCACCTCGCCGCGCTGCACTACTGGTGCGAGAAGTGGTACGGCTCCCGTGAACTCGCCCACTCCTTCGCCGAGGCGGCCGCCGCCCGCGCCCCCCAGGGCTCCCTGCTCCCGGCGCTCCCGTTGTTCGCGGTCTTCGAGCACCTCCAGGACCTGACCCTGGTGGCCAACCTGTACGAGAGCGAGGTCGTCACCAAGGCGATGCACGGCGCGCTGTACGCCGCGAGCCAGGCCCGCACCGACGACGCGGTGCTGCCGCACGTGCGCCACCTGCTGATCTGGTTCCTGGTCAACTCCTCCCGCTGGTCCGAGGCGATGGGCCAGCTGGTCCACGTGGACGGGCACGTCGGCGCGCTGCCGTGGACGCTGAGCCAGGACCCGGCCGCCGAGTACGCGGTCTACCGCGCCCTCGCCGTGGCCGGCTTCGAGGCCAACGGCGGCAGCCCGGCGTCGCTGCTGCGCTGACCTGGCGTTGTCCCCGGGCGATCCCGCCCGCCGGCATGGACGTCCGCCGCCCCGAACACCTTTGCGGTTCGGGGCGGCGTTGCGTCATAATCCGCTTCCCCCACACGCGGCCCCGGGCCGTGCCTTGTCATGCCCTTTTCCACCTTTTCCGCCTTTCTGCCTTTCCCCGCCCCACCCCCTTCCTGTTGCTCCGTTGCCCTCTTTCCGTGATGTGTAGGGAAGCTCCATGAGTTCCACGCTGCGGGCCGTACGCGCCCTGATCCTGCTCGCGGGATTCCAGCTGCTCAGCCTGGTCCTGCTCGGCGTCCTGGCGGCCGTCGACTGGGCCGCCGTCCACGCCCCGAGCAGTGTCACCGGCAAGGTCTGGCTGGTCTCGGTCGTGCTGGCCGTCCCCGTGATCCGGGGCATGTTCATGCTCCGCCTGCCGAAGCTCGAGGAGCCCCCGGGCGTCCCGCTCACCGAGGAGGCCGAGCCCCGGCTGTGGGCCGTGGTCCGCGAACTGGCCGCGGCCGCCGGAACCCGCGCCCCCGACGGCATCATCCTCACCGCCGACGTCAACGCGTCCGTGATGGAGCACCCCCGCCTCGGCGGCCTGCTCCCCGGCCGCCGCAGCCTCCACATCGGCCTTCCCCTGCTCACCGGCCTGAGCGAGGCCCAGTTCCGCTCCGTCCTCGCCCACGAGTACGGCCACTACGTCGGCGGCGACACCCGCCTCGGCCCGGTCGTCGCCCGCGGCCGCCGGCAGATCCAGCGCACCATCGCCCACTTCCACGAGAAGGCCGACAAGAAGGTCGCCCGGGAACGCGCCGCGCAGGAGAAGAAGTCCGCCCGCCGGGTCGCCAAGGGCAAGAAGGCCAAGGAGATCGACACCACCGGCGCCGGCGCCACCTACCGCGCCATGGCCAAGATCTACACCTGGTACGGCACGTTCTTCCTGCGCGCGTCGCTGTCGACCGGCCGCGCCCAGGAGTTCGCCGCCGACCGCAACGCCGCCCGCCTGGCCGGCCGGGACGCCACCGCCTCCGCCCTGCGCGAGATCCCGGTTCTCGCAAACGCCTACGACTTCTACCTCGACCGCTACGCCACCCTGGGCCTCGACGCCCGCACCATGCCGCCGCACGGCGCCTTCTTCGGCGGCTTCGGCGACATGCTGGGCGCCCGCGAGCTCCAGCTCGCCGAGATGCGGGCCGAGCTCCCCGAGCCGGAGCGCTCCCCCTACGACTCGCACCCGCCGATCGCCGAGCGCGTCCACGCCGTCGAGTCCCTGCCCGACGACGGCCGCGCCGACGACGGCCGCGGCGCCGCCCTCGACATCCTCGCCGACGCGCGCGCCGCGGCCGCCGCGCTGGAGCCCGCCGTCCTCGCCGAGGAACTCCTGGGCTTCCGCCGCGCCGCGGACTGGGCGGACGTCCTGCGCTCCGGCATGACGGCCCGCCTCGGCGACCTCGACACCCCGCTGCACCGGGCCCTCGCCGTCTACACCAAGTCGGCCCCGACCCTGCCCGCCCTCCTCAAGGTGATCGACGAGGGCCACCTCTGGCAGCTCGCCCGCCGCCTCCCCCTCTCCGACGAGGCGTCCGCCGCGCAGGGCCGCGCCTTCCGCGAGTTCGTGCGCCCCTCGCTCGAAGGCCTCGTGCACACCTGGGTGATCTCCGAGCTGAGCAAGCAGGGCCTGCTGGACTGGGAGTTCTCCTGGTCCGAGTCGGCCACCGTGGTCCTCCCCGGCGGCGACCCGGAGGCCGCGGGCGAGGCGCTCGCCGCCGCCGTCGCCGCCGCCCTCGCCGACCACCCCGACACCGCCCCGCTGCGCGCCCTGCTTCCGCCCGTCCCCGCCGGGGCGGGCACCGACACCGACATCGAAAGCGTGTGACGACCTGATGACCGTACTGCTCTGGGTCCTCGGGATCCTCGCCCTGCCCGTGGTCGCCTTCGGCCTCTACATCGGCTTCGTCTTCGTCAAGACGTTCATCAAGCACGACCCCTCCGCCGACGACGAGAACGCGGGGGCGGAGGCGGCCGCGAAGCTCGGGCTGCTCCCCGCCACCCGGCAGGACCTGGACCGGCCCGGCGCCGCGGACCCCGCCGCCGAGGCCGTCCTGCAGGCCGTCCGGGGCGGTGACTGGGAGTCCGGCGCCCGGTTCCTGGCCGAGGCGGGCCGGGACTGGGAGGAGCGCGGCCGCCGGGTGAGCATCCTCGGCCACGAGGCCGCCAAGGAGGACGCCTGGCTGCTGGCCTGGCGCGCCGCCCGTCCCGGGGACGCGGACGCCGCGCTGGTCAACGCGGAGTCGATGATCTACCTGGCCTGGGACATCCGGGGCAGCATGCAGGCCAAGAACACCACCCGCGAGCAGTTCGACGGCTTCCACCGGGTGCTCGCCCAGGCGCGCGAGGCCTGCGCGGAGGCCCAGGCGCTGGGCGGGGACGACCCCAATCCGTTCGTCGTGGAGATGCCGCTGGCGATGGGCCTCGGTTACTCCCACAAGGATTTCAACGAGCTCTGGGACCAGGCCGTCAAGCGCGCCCCGCACCACCTCGGCGCGCACCAGTCGGCGCTCCAGTACTGGTGCGCCAAGTGGCGCGGCTCCCACGACCTGGCCCTCTCCTTCGGCCGCGAGGCCGCGGCGAAGGGCATCCCCGGCCAGCTGCTGACGCTGGTCCTGCTGGAGGCGCACTTCGAGTACGAGTTCGCCCACGAGGACATCGACGAGGACGAGTACTACAAGCGGCCGGAGCTGATGAGGGCCGTCGACGCCGCGCTGCTCGACCTCGCCGCCGCCGCTGCCGAAGCCGGGGACCCCAAGGCCCGGCGCCTGCTGCCGATGCGGCACATGCTCGCCTACATGCTGTACTGGCAGGACCGCTACGAGGCCGCGATGGAGCAGTTCAAGCTGATCGACGGCCACATCGGCACCGCCCCGTGGAGCTACCTGGCCGGCAAGCCGCGCTTCGCCGAGCGGTACACCGCCATCCGGGACTTCACGGCCCAGCGCGTCCTGGAGGCGTCGCAGGCGCGGGACGTCACGGCCTGACCCCCGCGCACGCGGCCCCGCTCCGCCTCCGGCGGGCGCGGGGCCGCGTCGTCGTTCCCGGCCTCCGCGTCCGCGCAGGAATCCCGGGCCGTCCCCGCGCGTTGTACGGGCGAACGCTCCGGCGGGCCCGCCCGCCCCACCCGACCCGGGAGGACCCCATGCTCTTCGGCCGCACGACGCCCGTGATGGTCACCGCCGACCAGGCCCTGCCCGGCCGCGCCACGCCGGTCCTCACGCCCGGGGCCGCCGGGGCCCACACCGTCCTCGGCACCCCGCTGCTGGACCACCCCGAGGGCATGGCGACCGCCGACTTCGCCCTGGGCTGCTTCTGGGGCGCCGAGCGCAAGTTCTGGCAGCTCCCGGCCGGTGTCTGGACCACCCTCGTCGGCTACCAGGGCGGCTTCACCGAGAACCCCACCTACGAGGAGGTCTGTTCGGGCCTCACCGGTCACACCGAGACCGTCCGCGTCGTGTACGACCCCGACGTCCTCTCCTACGAGGACCTCCTGAAGACCTTCTGGGAGGCCCACGACCCCACCCAGGGATACCGCCAGGGCAACGACGTCGGCACCCAGTACCGCTCCGCGGTCTTCACCCACACCCCGGAACAGGCCTCGGCCGCCCAGGCCTCCCGCGCCGCCTACCAGCAGGTCCTCACCGAGGCGGGCTACGGCTCCATCACCACCGAGATCGAGCCGGCCGCCGGCAACCCCTTCTACCCGGCCGAGCTCTACCACCAGCAGTACCTCTCCGACGCCAAGAACCCCAACGGCTACTGCGGCATCGGCGGCACGGGCCTGTCCTGCCCGGTGGGCGTCGCCCCGGCCCCGGACGCCGCGAGCTGACCCGGCGGTCCCCGGCGCGCCGGGGACCACGGCGGTGCGGGCGGCGTCGTCCCGGAGCGCTTCGGGCGGGGCGAGCGCCTCGTGGGGCCGCGCCCCCCGGGCGCGTCCGGCGACCGCCGCCCCTCCGCCGCGAGGGGCGGTTCCCGTCACCCGGCGGCGGCCGGACGGCGTCGCAGTTCCTCCCGCGGGACGTCCTCGAGGTGGGTCAGGAAGACCCACAGGTGGCCGGACGGGTCCCTGAGGATGACGGTGCGGTCGCCGTGGAACATGTCCCTCGGCGGCTGGACGATCCGGGCGCCGACGGCCTCCGCGCGCTCCGCCAGGCCGTCGACGTCCGGCACGAAGACGTGCAGCGTGACGGACGTGCCCCCGCCGAGCGCCGCCGGCGCGGCGAAGGAGGCGGCCTCCGCCTCGTCCACACCGGCGTCACCCAGCATCAGGGTGGCTCCTGCGACGGTGACCTCGGCGTGCAGGACCCCGCCGCCCGGAGCGTCGATCCGGAAGTCCTCGCGGGCGCCGAACGCCCGCCGGTAGAAGTCGATCGCCGCGTCGGCGTCGTCGACCATGATGTGGGGGACCACGGCACGGCGGTAACGGCCGGGGACCTCGGTGCGGGCCTCGTGCCCGGGCATGGCGAACCTCCGTGGGACGGCGCCGCGGGACGGTTCCCGCGGTTCTGGAAGGAACGTAGGAACTCATGCGCGGTTGAGGTCAAGCGCGCCCGGGAACGCCCGGCACCGGCACCGGCACCGGCGGGTTCAGTAGCCCCGCCCCACCGGCACCGCCAGCGCCGGTGTCCTCCCCTCCGCCACGGCCCGCCAGCAGGCCGTGAGGTCGGCGACCACGTCCTCGTCCGTGGTGGGACCGGAGGTGTGGGACGTCAGGACGGTGCGGGGCAGCCGCCACGCGGGGTCGCCGGGGGCCGCCGGCTCGCCGGGGAGGACGTCGAGGACGGCGGAGCGGACGTGGCCCGCGCGCAGCGCGGCCTCCAGTGCCGTGAGGTCGACGGTGTCGCCGCGGCCGACGTTGACGAAGGTCGCGCCGCGCAGGGCGCCCAGGCGGCGGGGGCCGAAGAAGCCGCGGGTCGCGGGGGTGAGCGGGAGGACGTCGATCACCCAGCGGGCCCGCGGGAGCAGCGCGTCCGCCTCCGGCCCCGTCGCCCGGCCGGCCTCCACCACGCGGATGCCCGCGCCGCGCAGGTACTCGGCCACGCGGGACCCGATCCGCCCCGCGCCGTACACGAGGGCCAGCTGCCCGGCGGCGAGTTCGGTGTCCCGGCCGGACCACTCCGCGCGGTCGTGGGCGGCCAGGAACGCGGGGACGCGCTGGCACTCGGCCAGGACCCAGCCCAGCACGTACTGGGCCATCCGCTCGCCCATCCGCCCGACCGTGCGGGTCAGCAGCACGTCGGCGGGCCAGTCCCCGTCCCGCAGCAGGGCGTCCACCCCGGCCCTGACGCTGTGGAACCAGATCAGGCGTTCCGCGGGGGCGAAGGACGGACGGCGGCCGCCGATCCGGACGACCGGGACGCCGGCCCCACCGGTGCCGGGGGCCGTGCCGCGCAGGACCGGGCGGCCCAGCGCCTCCGCGAGCGCCTGCCGCAGGCTCTCCGCGATCTCGTCGTCGACGACCACCACCGCGTCGTCCAGGTCACCCGGCGCCAGGCCCACGCCCTCGACCGCACCCGCACCCGCACCCGCACCCATCCGTGCCTCCAAGCCTCGTCCGCGCCCGGGCGGTGCCCCGGCCTCCGCCGTCCGTCCGCTCGCCACGCGAACGCCAGACGACCGTCACTTTGAGGTACCGGCGTGTTACCTACCGCTCCCTACCGTCGTGAGCATGACCAGGGAAACGCGTAGCCGAGCCCTCAGAGCCATGACCGTACTGGTGATCAGCGCAGCCCTCACCGCGGGGGCGACCGCGCCTTCGGCGGTGAGTGCCGAGCGGGTGTCGCCCGCCCGGCTGCACGCGGTCTCCGCCGCCCCCGGTGACACCGTGGTCCGGCAGTCCTTCGGCGGCACCGTCCTCCCCGCCGGCTGGAAGCCGGTCAGCGGCACCTGGAAGGTGCGGGACGGCCGTCTGACCGGCACCGGCGGCACCCGCGCCCGGATCACGTTCGGCGCACCCCTCACCGACTTCCGCTTCGAGGCCACCGCCCGGTTCGAGAAGGTGGACGACACCTCCCGCTGGTTCGCCCTCGGCCTCGACCTCCCGGCGAGCGGAGCCACCCCGTGGTGGATAGCCACCCTGCGCTCCGGCTCCACCGCCGCCAACGGCGTGGAGTTCGCCCAGCGCACGTCGTCCGGCACCTGGAACGTGACCGACGTCGCCGCGGCCGCCGGCGCGGCCGGCACCGGCAAGGACGTGCGGGTGCGGGTCGACGTCCACGGCATGCGGGCGGACTGGTACCTCGACGGACGGAAGGTCCTGAGCACCGACCGGCTGCGGCGCTCCGCGGGCGGCCGCCAGGCGCTGCTGGTGGACGGCGCGACCGTGTCGTTCGACGACGTCAAGGTCACCGCCCTCGCCTCGTCCAACCCCTACCTGCGCGGCGCGGGTGAGCAGGCGCTGGCGGTGGCGCACCGCGGGGCCTCGGCCGCCGCGCCGGAGAACACGCTGGCGGCGCAGGAGCTGGCGCGCCGGTCCGGCGCGGACTTCATCGAGACGGACGCGCAGATCAGCAAGGACGGCGTCCCGTACGTCATGCACGACAACACCGTGGACCGCACCACGAACGGCACCGGGGACCTCACCACCCTGACCTCCGCGCGGCTCGACGCGCTGGACGCCGGGTCGTGGTTCTCGTCGAAGTACGCGGGTGAGCGCGTGCCCACCCTGCGCGCGCAGGCCTTCGACCTGAGGACGCGGGGCGGCAGGCTGCTGCTGGAGATCAAGCGCGCCGCGTCCAGGGACCAGGTCGCGCGGATGCTCGGCGTGCTCCGGGAGGCCGGGATCCTGTCCCCGGACCGGGTCTTCGTGCAGAGCTTCAGCAAGCAGCACCTGACGTGGGCCCGCGAGCTGGCGCCCGAACTGCCCCGCGGCTACCTGACGTCCACGCTGGACGCCGACCCGGTGGCGGTCGCCCGCGACCTGGGCCTCACCGCGTACAACCCGAAGGCCGCCGCGCTCACCGCCCGGCCGTCCGTGGTCGGCGACCTGCACCGGGCGGGCGTCGCCACGATGGTGTGGACGGTGGACGACCCGGCGCAGTGGCGGACGCTGGACTCGCTGGGGGTGGACGCGATCATCACCAACCGTCCGGCGGAGCTGGTGAGCTGGCAGGCCGCACAGGACTGACACCGGCGGGACGCGGCAGCGGCCGGACGAACCGCGGGGCCCCGGCGTGTTCCCACGCCGGGGCCCCGCGGCACCTGTCCGTGCGGCCGTCAGATTCCGTGCGACCGTCAGATGGTGACCGTGTCGATGACGAAGCGGTAGCGCACGTCGGAGGCGACGACCCGCTCGTAGGCCTCGTTGATGCGGTCGGCGGAGATCAGCTCGATCTCCGCGCCCAGCCCGTGCTCGGCGCAGAAGTCCAGCATCTCCTGGGTCTCCGCGATGCCGCCGATCATGGAGCCGGCCAGGTTCTTGCCGCCGCCGATGAGGGAGAAGAGCTGGATCGAGACGGGGTGCTCGGGGGCGCCCACGTTGACCAGTGTGCCGCCGGCCTTCAGCAGGCCCAGGTAGGCGTTGAAGTCGACGTTGGCGGAGACCGTGGAGACGATCAGGTCGAAGGAGCCGGCCAGCTCCTCGAAGGTGCGCGGGTCGGCCGTCGCGTAGTAGTGGTCGGCCCCCAGCTTGAGGCCGTCCTCCTTCTTGCGCAGCGACTGCGAGAGCACCGTCACCTCGGCGCCCATGGCGTGGGCGATCTTGACGGCCATGTGGCCGAGGCCGCCCAGGCCGACGACGGCGACCTTCTTGCCGGGGCCCGCGCCCCAGTTCCGCAGCGGGGAGTAGGTGGTGATGCCGGCGCAGAGCAGCGGGGCGGCGACGTCCAGGGAGAGGCCGTCGGGGATGCGGACGGTGAAGTTCTCGTCGACCACGATGTGGGTGGAGTAGCCGCCCTGGGTGATCTCGCCGTCGCGGCCCACGGAGCCGTAGGTGCCGACGTTGCCCTTGAGGCAGTACTGCTCCTGGCCGGCCAGGCACTGCTCGCACTCGCGGCAGGAGTCGACCATGCAGCCGACGCCGACGCGGTCGCCGACCTTGAACCTGGTCACTCCGGGGCCGACCTCGGTGACCACGCCGGCGATCTCGTGGCCGGGGGTCAGGGGGAAGTGGGTCCTGCCCCACTCCTCGCGGACGGTGTGGATGTCGGAGTGGCAGATGCCGGCGTACTTGATGTCGATCAGGACGTCGTGCTCTCCGACCTCCCGGCGCTCGACGGTGGTGCGCTCCAGCGGAGCCTTGGCGGCGGTGGCGGCGTAGGCGGCGACAGAAGTCATGCCGGGTGGTTCTCCGGTTTCCTCGGGGCGGACCGATGTCCGTGTACGTACATGCGCCGGGCGCGCGGGAACAGCCCGCGCGTCCGGTACAACGTTCAACATCCTGGGGGCGTCGTCTATGCCCGGTTGCCCCACCGAACGGGTCCGTCCACGGTGAGCGCGGTCACACCCCCGCGGCGCCGGCCGCCGCGGACCCGCACGGCGCGGGCCGGCCGGGCGGCGGCGCGGGAGGCCGCGCGGGCCTCGGCCCGGCGGGGGACGCGCGGGCGGCGGGCCTGGGGCCGTCAGACGCTGCTGGCGGCCGGAGCGGGAGCGATCGGGGTCGGGGCGCTGGGGGTGCTCGGCCTGGCGCTGATCGGTGGGTCGGACGAGCCGGCCAGGGGCGGTGGGGGACGTGCCCCCGCCGGGCCGGGGGTCTCGGTGGGGGACCTGGCCGATCCCGGGACGATGCCGTCCGTGGACGTGCCGGAGACGGCGCCGGAGACGGAGACGGAGACGGAGCCGGAGGCGGCGGAGCCGAGCGCCCGGCCGGCCGGGCGGACGAGCGCCGCGCCCTCGCCGGACCGCGAGCCGTCCCCGGCACCGTCGCCCAGCAGGAGCGCGGAACCGGAGGCATCCCCCTCCGCCTCGCCGGAGTGGCCCGGCCGCGACGACGACGGCGACGACTACGGCGACGACGACGGCGACGGGCGCGGCAACGGCTGGGGCAACGGCACCCGGCGCCCCCGCTGACCCGTCACCCGCGCGACCGCACCGTCCGTCCCGCCAGGACCCCGGTGCGGTGGCCGTCCTCGACGGCGAGGCGGCCGTCCACCAGGACGTAGGGGATGCCCACCGGCGGCGTCCGGGGCACCGCGAAGGTCGCGCCCTCGGCGACGGTGGCCGGGTCGAACAGGACCAGGTCGGCCCGGTACCCCTCGCGGACCAGACCGCGGTCGGTGAGGCCCAGCCGTGCGGCCGCCCGCCCGGTGAGGTGGGCGACGCACTCCTCCAGCGTCAGCACGCCCAGCTCCCGCACGTACGTGCCGAGGTAGCGGGGGAAGGTGCCGTACGCCCGGGGATGGGGCTTGGCTCCGTGCAGGATGCCGTCGGACCCGCCGGTGTGCGCCCGGTGCCGCATCAGCGCGCGGACGTTCTCCTCGTGGCCGACGTGCTGGAGGATCGTGGTGCCGAGCCGGTCGGCCAGCAGCAGGCCGCGGGCCGTCTCCCAGGCGGAGGTCCCCGACCCGTCCGCCAGGTCGGCGACCGTCCGGCCCACCCGGTCGCCGAGCGAGGGGTCGACCACGCCGGAGATCTCCACCGTCCGCCACTCCACCGGCACCCCGTGGCAGCCGTCCGAGCCGGTCACCTCCAGGTCGTGCCGGATCCTGTCCGCCGTCCCGTCGTCCCGCAGCCGCGCCAGGGTCGCCTCGGGGCCGCCCTCGCTCGCCCAGCCGGGCAGCAGCGCGGCCAGGGTGGTGGCGCCCGGCGTGTAGGGATAGGTGTCCAGGGTCAGATCGCAGCCGTCGTCCAGCGCCTCGTCCAGCAGTGCCAGGAGTTCGCCCGAACGTCCCTGGTTCTCGGCGAAGTTGAGCGTGGCGTGGGCCAGGTGCAGGGCGCAGCCCGCCTGCCGGGCGATGTCGATCACCTCGCGGTAGGCGTCCAGCGCGCCGGCGCCGTAGGAGCGGTGGTGCGGGCAGTAGTAGCCGCCGAACTCCGCGACCACGCGGCACAGTTCGACCAGTTCCCCGCGGTCGGCGTACATGCCCGGCGGATACGTCAGCCCGGACGACATGCCCACCGCGCCCTCGCGCAGCCCGGCCGCGACCAGCTCCCGCATCCGGTCCAGCTCCGCGGCGGTCGGCGGGCGGTTCTCCCAGCCCGTCGCCAGCATCCGGACCGTGCCCTGCGGCACCAGGTAGGCGGCGTTGACGGCCATGCCCTCGCCGCCGAAGCCGCGGTCCAGCCGGTCGAGGTACTCGCCGACCGAGCGCCAGGTGACGTCCACGTCGTCGCCCGGCCCGTTCCACCCGGCCACGGCCTGCCGCACCTCGGCGAGGGTGCGGTCGTCGACGGGCGCGTAGGAGAGGCCGTCCTGGCCGAGGACCTCCAGGGTGACGCCCTGCGCCAGCTTGGCGGAGTGGTCCGGGTCGGTGAGCAGCGCCAGGTCGCTGTGGGAGTGCATGTCCACGAAACCGGGCGCGAGGACGAGCCCTTCGGCGTCCAGCGTCCGGGTGCCGGCCGGGCGCTGGCACCCGGCCGCGGCGGCCTCGCGGACGACCTGCGTGATCCTGCCGTCCTTGACGGCGACGTCGGCCCGGTAGGACGGTCCGCCGGAGCCGTCCACCACCTCGGCGTCCTGTACGACCAGATCGGCGAGGTGCATGGCGGCTCCCGGTGTTCCCACGGCGCTGCGCCGCCGGAACCGGCGGCGACCCCCGGCGGCGAACCGCCGGCGGCGTTTCGGTCAGAAGAAGGTACGGACGTAGTCCACCACCGTGCCGTCCGTCTCGACCAGAGGGATCAACTGCCATTTGTCGAAGACGGTGCACGGGTGCGAGAGCCCCATCCCCACCCAGTCGCCGACCTCCAGGTCCGCCCCCGGACCGGTCTCCAGCCAGGCGTGCTGGTCGGAGAGCTTGGTGACGGTGATCCCGTCGGCCGGGCGCTCGTCGTCGCCCCGGCGCACCACCTGCGCCTCGGGGAGACCCAGGTCGTAGGCGGCGTCGCGCTTCCCGGCGTTCAGGAAGGCCTGCCCGGCGCCGGGGCGGGAGACCACCTGGGCCCACAGCCGGAAGGCGGGCTCCAGCGCACCCTCCCCGGGGATCCGGGTGAACGGCGTGACCGACCGGTAGTGGCCGTCGTCGTGCGCGACGTAGGCGCCCGAGCGCAGCAGCTTCAGCGCGGGCAGGCTGAGCGCGGGCAGCTCGGCGAAGACCTCGGCGACCGTGTCGAACCAGGCGCTGCCGCCCGCGCTGACCACGATCTCCTCCAGGCCGGTGCCGGCGAACAGCCCCGCGCCGTCCAGCTCCGCCGCCAGCTCCACCAGTCGGACCAGCCAGGCGCGGACCCGCTCCGGCGTGGCGTCGGGGACCTCGCCCTCGTAGCCCGCCACGCCCACCAGCCGCAGCGACGGCGACGCGGCCACCGCCCGGGCGACGGCCAGGCAGTCGGCCCCGGTGCGCGCGCCGGTCCGGGCGCCCTCCCCGGCGGCCAGTTCCACCACGACGTCCACGGGCCGCCGGCCGGACGTGCCCAGGGCGGCCCCCATCAGCTCCGCGCCGCGCACCGAGTCGACGTAGCAGATGATCCGGAAGGCCGGGTCGGCGGTCAGCTCGGCCGCGATCCAGCGCAGGGCCGCCGGGTCGACCAGCTCGTTGGCCAGGAAGATCCGCCGCACCCCGAAGGCCCGGGCCACCCGCACCTGGTGCGGCACGGCCAGGGTGATGCCCCAGGCGCCGTGGTCCAGTTGGTCCCGGAACAGCCGCGGGGCCATCGTCGTCTTGCCGTGCGGGGCGAACGCCAGGCCGTGGCGCTCGGTGTACGCCTCCATCAGCCGCAGGTTGTGCCGCAGCCGCTCCGCCGAGAGGGTCAGCACCGGGGTGGTGAAGCCGCCGGTGAACAGGTTCCGCCGCTGGGCGGCCAGTTCGCCCACGGTCAGTCCGTCCGCGTCCGCCGGCAGGCCCTTGAACCGGTGGTCGATCCGCTCCCCGGCGAGACGGGCGACGGCATCCGCGGACATTCGGGCCTCCTGTGCGCTGCGTGGTCCGGGCTGCTTCACTCTCCCACGCCGGGCCGTCCGCCGGCGCGGCCGTCGTCCACGAGCAACCGGAGTGTTCACCCATGACGCAGAAGACCGCACTGACCCCCAGCACCCACACCGCGCCGCCCGCGGCCTTCTCGCACGGGCTGCGCAAGGGGAACGTCCTGCAGGTGGCCGGTCAGGTCGGCTTCCTGCCCGCCGAGGAGGGCAGGCCGCCCACGCCCGCCGGGCCGACGCTGCGCGAGCAGACCCTGCAGACCCTCGCCAACGTCAAGGCGGTGCTGGAGGAGGGCGGCGCGAGCTGGGACGACGTGATGATGCTGCGCGTCTACCTCACCGACGTGGACCACTTCGCCGAGATGAACGAGATCTGGAACACCTACTTCGCCGAGCACCTCACCCAGCCCCCGGCCTGCCGCACCACCGTCTACGTGGGGCTTCCGCCGGGCCTGCTGATCGAGATCGACGCGCTGGCCATCCTGGACTGACGGGATCCGGTCCCCGCCGGGCCGCGCCGACGCGGCCCGGCGGGGACGACTCCTTCGCGGGGCCGCCGACATGATGGCCCCCATGTTCCCCCGGGCGCCCCCGCCAAGGAGGACCGGCGCCCGGCGGTCCCCCGACACCCGGCGAGCGCGGCCGGGGCCCATCCTGACGCCTGTCCGCGTTGACCACGCGCCCCCGCACCGTCACTGGACAATCTCCGGTCAACGTGAGATCAAAGCGAGCATCGTCGAGTGGCCGGGGGGTCGCACACGTCATGGGACGCCGGGAGAAGCCGATCGAGCCCGGACAGGGCGAGGTGGCCGAATTCGCGGCCGACCTCCGCATGCTCCGGCGGCGCACCGGCGGCGTGCCGTACCGCGCCCGCCTGATCCCCCGCGGCCCTGACCCGCCGCAACACGCGGCCCTGACCCGCCGCAACAGTGCGATCCG
>NZ_LWCC02000005.1:1626601-1635252 GCF_001642695.1 Streptomyces chilikensis | reverse complement strand
GGCGCGGGGGCGGGGCCCTCCCGCGGCCCCGGCACGGTGCCGTCCGGCTCGGGGGCCGGGGCGGCGGGGAGCGCGGAGGGCGGGGTGTGGGCGCCGCGCGGGGTGCCGGACCCGCCCACCCGCTTCGTCGGCCGCGCCCGCGAGGCGGAGGACGTCGGCCGGCTCCTCGCCGAGCACCGCCTGCTCACCCTCACCGGCGCCGGCGGCGTCGGCAAGACCCGCCTCGCCCAGCGCGCCGCCCGCTCCGCGGGCCTGCTGTTCCGGGACGGCGCCTGCTGGGTGGAACTCGCCGAGGTCACCAGCCCCGACGTCCTGCCGTACGCGGTCGCCGAGGGCCTCGGCCTGGGGCCCGTGCCCCCGCACCTCACGCCCACGGACCACCTGGTCGGCGCCCTGCACCAGCGCGAACTCCTGCTGGTGCTCGACAACTGCGAGCACCTGGCCGCCGCCTGCGCCCGGCTGGCCCACCTGCTGCTCGACCGCACCACCGGCGTCCGGCTGCTCACCACCAGCCGGCTGCCGCTCGGCCCCGGCGCCGAACGGCTCTACGTGGTCCCCCCGCTCCCCGAGGACGCCTCGCTGGCCCTGCTCACCGACCGTGCCGCCCTGCTGTCCGAGGTGTCCTGGTCGCGGGACGACCTGGAGCACGCCCGCGCCGTCATCCGCCGGCTCGACGGACTGCCGCTGGCCATCGAGTTCGCCGCCCGGCGGCTGCGCGCCCTCTCGCCGGGCCAGCTCCTCGACCGGCTCGACGAGCGCCTGCCGCTGCTCAGCAAGGGCGACCCGGTGGCCCCCGAACGGCACCGCTCGCTGCGCGCCATGCTCGACTGGAGCCACCAGCTGTGCACCCCCGCCCAGCAGCGGCTCTGGGCCCGGCTGTCGGTGTTCGCCGGCTCCGTCCCGCTGGACGCCGCGCACGCCGTGTGGGAGGAGGACCCCGGGACGGGCGGGGGGACCGCCCCCGAGGAGCTGCTGGACGCCGTCGACGGGCTGATCGACCACTCCCTGCTGCTCACCGAGCCCGGCGACGGCGCCGGCCGCCGCTACACCATGCTGGAGACGGTCCGCGAGTACGGCCGCGACCGGCTGGCGCGCGGCGGGGACCTGGACGACGCCCGCACCCGGCACCTGATGTGGTTCCGCGACCGGGTCCTCGACGGCCACCACCGGTGGGCGGGCCCCGGCCAGGCCGGCCTGCTGGAGCGGCTCCGCCACGACCTGCCCAACATCCGCCACGCCATGGAGTACGGGCTGCGCGACGGAGCCGGGCCCGCGCAGACACATGCCGCCCTCGACATCGCCCGCGGCCTGCAGTGGTACTGGACGGCCACCGGGACCACGGGCGAGGGCACCGGCCGGCTGCGCCGCGCCCTGGCCGTCACCGCGCCCGCCGACGACGACCCGGTGGTCCACGCCGCCCGGACCCGCGCCATGGCGGCCTGCGCCTTCCTCTGCGTCTTCCCCGCCGACCTGGCCACGGCCGGGCGGCTGGCCGACGAGGCCATAGCGCGGGCCCTCGCCGACGGGGACCGGGGCGCGGCCGGCTGGGCCGACCTGGTGCGCGGGCTGGCCGCCGAGACCACCGGCCGGCCGGACGTCGCCCTGGCCCACCTGCGGGCGTCGCTCGAACACTTCGAGGCGGCGGGCGAGGCGTACGGCGAGCAGCAACTGCTGAGCATCCTGGGCAGCACCCTGTGGGCGGTGGGCCGGCTGGAGGAGTCGGCCGCCTGCGTGGAGCGCGGCATGCGGATCGCCCGGGCGCTGGGCGAGACCTGGCACCGTCCCTACCTCGACTGGGTGCTGGCCCTGGTCCGCATCACCGAGAGGCGCCTCACCGGACCCGACGGCGCCCTGGCGCACGCCCGGGCGGTCCTGGAGGCGCAGCGGGTGTTCGCCGACCCGCGCGCCCTCGCCCTGGGGCACGACGCGCTGGCGCACTGCGCCTGGCTGCTCGGCCGGCACCACGACGCCGCCCGCCTGTTCGGCGCCTCGGACGCGTGCTGGCCCCGCGAGGAGACGCAGATCGTCTCCTACCGGACGGACCCCCTGGGCACCGAGCGGTGCGAGGCGGACCTGCGGGCCGTGCTGGGGGAGGAGGGGTACGCCCTGGCCCGGGCAGAGGGCGCGCAGGCGCCGCCGGACGAGGCGCGGGAGTGGTCCATCCGTTTCGCCGTGGATGTCGGCAAGTGACGGGCGGGCTCCGGCCATTCCTCGGTAACGATGCGGGGACGGGTTTTCCGCCGGGTGGTGTCGTGGACCATACTGCGGGCTGTGGAGCAGAGCATCGGTTCGAACACCAAGCCCCTGACCCCGCCCGCCGCCGTCGACCCGGCCCTGATCCCGGGGCTCACCGTCCCGGTGGCGGCCGACGGTGAGCCCGAGGACGCCGCACGCGACGCGGCGCCGGACGGGGACGAGGCCGTCGTGGAGGACGCCGTGCCCGGGACGGAGGACACCGCGCGGGCGGACGCCGCTCCCGCCGGGGACCCCGCCGAGGCCGGGTCCGAGGCCGCCGGGAGCGGTCCGGCACCCGTGCCGGACGGCCCGGTCCTCGAGGCGAAGGACTTCCGCGCGCGCATCGTCGCCGACCACGCGGGCATCCGCCTGAGCCTGGACGACCAGGAGTGCGACTTCCGCTGGGACGAGGTCGGCGCCGTGGAGACGCAGACCTCGAAGCTCGGCAAGCGGTACACCGTGGTCGTGCACACCCCGGACCAGCGGTGGTACTGGATCGAGATCGACGCCAAGTCCCGTGCCGACGTGGCCCGCTGGGACTCCGAGCTGGACGCCGTCCTCGACGCGTACTTCGAGGAGGCCGCCGAGGCGCCGGCCGGGGACGCGACCGGCGACGAGGCCGGCGACGAGGCCGGGGAGACGGCTGCGGACGAGGCCGGGAGCCGGGCCGAGGACGGCGACAGGAAGCCGGGAACCCCGTAGGCGTGGCCGCCGCGGCCAAGGGCCGCCAAGACCGCCGTGCCGGAACCCTTGCCGGGGCCCGCGGTGTCCGCTAGGTGATCACCATGGCTGACACCACGGACAACTCCGCTCCCCGTAAATCGAGTTGGAAACACATCGGCCCCGGCATCGTCGTCGCGGCGACCGGCGTCGGGGCCGGCGACCTGGTGGCCACGCTGGTCGCCGGCGCCAACTTCGGCCACACCCTGCTCTGGGCCGCCGTCATCGGCTGCGTCGTCAAGATCGCCCTCGCCGAGGCGGCGGGCCGCTGGCACCTGGCCACCGGCCGCACCCTCTTCGACGGCTGGGCCTCCATCGGCGGCTGGACCACCGTCTTCTTCGTCGTCTACGCCGTCGTCTGGGGCTTCGTCTACGGGGCCGCCGCCATGTCGTCCAGCGGACTGCCGCTCCAGGCGCTGTTCCCCGGCGTGATGGACCTGGAGTGGTGGGCGGTGGCCACCGGCCTGGCCGGGCTGGTCTTCGTCTGGTTCAACCGGTACGCGGTGTTCGAAAAGGTCATGACCGTCCTGGTGGGCGTCATGTTCCTGGTCACCGTCTACCTGGCCATCCGCGTGGTACCCAATCTGGGTGATCTTCTCGCCGGGCTGCTGCCCGTCCTGCCGGACGGGCAGGACTCCGTCCTCAACACCCTGGGTCTGATCGGCGGTGTCGGCGGCACCATCACGCTGGCCGCCTACGGCTACTGGGTCAACGCCAAGGGATGGACGGGCCCGGGCTGGATGAAGATCATGCGGCTCGACAACAGGGTGGCCTACGCGACCACCGGCGTCTTCGTCGTCGCGATGCTCATCGTCGGTGCCGAGCTGCTGCACTCCTCGGGCATCGCGATCGCCTCCGGCGACAAGGGCCTCGTCCAGCTCGGCGACATCCTGGAGCGGGAGTACGGCGCGGCCACCGCCAAGTTCTTCCTGATCGGCTTCTTCGCCACCTCCTTCACCTCCCTGATCGGCGTCTGGCACGGCGTGAGCCTGATGTTCGCCGACTTCGTCGCCCGCTACCGCACCAAGCGGGCCACCACCGGCGAGGAGGTCGCCGAGGGCCGCCGCGAGAAGTCCTGGGCGTTCCGCGGCTACCTGCTCTGGCTGACCTTCCCGCCGATCGTGCTGCTCTTCCAGGGCCAGCCGTTCCGCCTGATCATCATCTACGGCGTCCTCGGCGCGGCCTTCATGCCGTTCCTCGCCCTGACCCTGATCTGGCTGCTCAACTCCTCCCGCACGCCCGCCGAGTGGCGCAACGGGATCTGGAGCAACGCCATGCTCGCCGTGGCCGGTCTGCTCTTCCTGGTGCTGTGCGTCAAGCAGATCTGGGACCAGCCCTGGGCCGACTTCTTCTGACGGGTCAGGCGGTGCGCTCCGCGCGCAGCACCGTGTCGTGGACGGTGACCTCGCGGCCCTCGTGGGTCACCGTCCGCGGCCGGGCGTCCTGGGTGCGGACGGTCCAGCCGCCGGCCGGGACGAGCTCCTCGGCCAGTTCCCCGGCCGTGCAGAACAGGTCCGGCTCCGGAGGCCGCGGGACCGCGCCGTCCTCCAGGTCCCGGGGGTGGTGCGCGACCACCACCAGGCTGCCGCCGGGGGCGACGGCCTCGGCGAGCCCCGCGAAGACCTGGCGCCGGGTGGCGGACGGCAGGTGCATGAACGCCGTGAACACGAGGTCGTAGGCGCGCGTCTCCGGCACCCAGTCCAGCACGTCGGTCCGCCGCCAGGTGACCTGCCCGGCCAGCTCCGGCGGCGTGTGCCCGGCGGCCCGCCGCAGGGCCACCTCGGAGACGTCCGTGCCGGTGACCGTCCACCCCCGGCGCGCCAGCCAGAGGGAGTCCGCCCCCTCCCCGCAGCCGGCCTCCAGCGCGCGGCCCGGCGCCAGCCCGGAGACCTCCTCGACCAGCGCGGGGTTCGGGTCGCCGCTCCAGAGGCGGTCGGCGGAGGAGTAGCGCTCGTCCCAGAAGGCGGCGGTGAAGCGGGGATCGTCGGTCATGGTGCGCAGGCTAGCCGACGGACGGTCCCGGTCAGGGGGCCGACAGGCGCCGCACGAGCCGTACCAGGGCGCCGATCGCGAGCGCCTGGAGCAGCGCGGCGAGGGCGATGACCAGGTAGGGGGTCCAGGCGGTGCCGACGGGGCCGAGCAGCGGCTCGACGAGGAAGAAGGACGGCCAGGTCAGCAGTATCGGCCATATCAGGGCGAAGCCGTAGTCACCGTCGCCGAAGACGTGGACCGCCGCCTCGACCGCCAGCACGCATCCGACGACCACCCCGAGGTAGGCGCGCGACGCGATGTTCCCGAAGGTCGTCCGGCCCAGCGTCCGCAGCGCCTGTCCGACGGTCATGACCCACCCCTTGTTCCCGTTCCTCGTTCCGTCCGGCCCCGTGCCCGAAGGGCGCGGGTTCCCCCAGCATCGGGTCCGGGCGGGCGCGGCGCCTGAGTAGCGGTACTCACCTTCCCGCTGGGTACGGCGGCGCGCGGGGGCGCCTGCGCCGCCCGCGGGGGCGGGCGTGACGCGCCCGCCCCCGCGGGCGCCGGGCGCTGCGGGGGGCGCCTGCGCCGCCCGCGGGGGCGGGCGTGACGCGCCCGCCCCCGCGGGCGCCGGGCGCTGCGGGGGCGGGGCCCGCCTCCCCGGCGGGGGAGGTGGGGAGGCGGGGCACAGGGGCGGGCGTCAGCCCAGGGCGTGGACGTGCGGGCCGACGGCGTTGGACCAGGCGTTGCCGGCGGTGGCGTCCCAGTTGGTGGACCAGGTCATCGCGCCCCGCAGGTCCGGGTAGGCCTTGGAGGGCTTGAACGAACCGCAGTTGGTGAGCTTGGTCAGGCAGTCCAGGGCGTTGTTGACGATGGCCGGCGAGACGTAGCCGCTGCCGGCGCCGCGGGTGGAGGCGGGGACGCCGATGCCGACCTGGGAGGGCGCGAGCCCGCCTTGGAGCTGGATGCAGGCGAGGGCGGTGAGGAAGTCGACCGAGCCCTGCGAGTAGACCTTGCCGTCGCAGCCCAGCATCGAACCGCTGTTGTAGTACTGCATGTTGACGACGGTCAGGATGTCCTTGACGTTGAGCGCCGTCTGGAAGTACGAGTTGGACGTCGACTGCATGTCGATCGTCTGCGGGGCCATGGTGATGATCAGGTCCGGCCCGGCCTTCGCCGACAGGGAGCGCAGCGCCTGCGTCATGTAGGTGGCGTTCAGGCCGTTCTCCAGGTCGATGTCGACGCCGTCGAAGCCGTACTCCTGCATCAGCGCGTACACCGAGTCGGCGAAGTTGGCGGCGGACGCGGAGTCGGCCACCCGGACCGAGCCGAGCTCGCCGCCGACCGAGATGATGACCTTCTTGCCGGCCGCCTGCTTGGCGCGGATGTCGGCCTTGAACTGCGCCTCGGTGTAGCCGTTCAGCCCGGCCGAGTCGAGGGTGAAGTCGACTGCGCCCGGTGTGGCCGTGGCGTCGGCGAAGGCGACGGCGATGATGTCGTACTGGCTCTGCACCTGGGCGAGGGTCTGCACGGCCGCGCCGTTGTTGAAGTTCTGCCAGTACCCGGTGACCACGTGCTTGGGCAGCGTGGTGCCGCCTCCGCCGTCGCCGGGCCGGGTGGTGGCGGTGACCGTGGCGGACTTCGCGGACTCGCCCGCCGCGTTGGTGGCGGTGACCTGGAACGAGTACGCGGTGGAGGCGGAGAGCCCGGTGACCGTGGCGGAGGTCCCGGAGGTGGTCGCCACCCGGGTGCCGCCCCGGTACACGGTGTAGCCGGTGGCCCCCTGCACGGTGTTCCAGGTGAGGGAGACGGAGGAGGAGGTCGCGCCGGCCACCGCCACCCCGGTCGGGGCCGCGGGCAGGGCCGGCTCCTCGGGCCCGCCGCCGTCGCCGCCCCCGCCGTCGGGGCCGAGGACCGAGAAGTCGTCCACGTGGTAGGCGGCCTGGCCGTACCAGCCGTGGGTGTAGACGGTCACCGAGGTGGTGTTGGCGCCGGTGGTGAAGGTGGTGCGCAGCTCCTTCCAGGTCCCGGAGTCCGGGGTCCAGGTGGAGGTGTCCGTGGTGCCGGTGCCCGTCACGCCCAGGTAGGCGTAGCCCCCCTGGACCCAGGCGCTCAGCGTGTAGGTCGCGTTGGGCCGCACGGCGACCACCTGGCTGCAGCGGGCGTTGTCCTGCCCGGCCGGGGTGGCCTTGAGGGCGCGGGAGCCGCCGTGCACCGGGGAGGCGACGGCCGCGCCGCTCGCCGCCGAACAGGTCCAGCCGGTGAGACCGGACTCGAAGCCGCCGTTGCGCACGTTGTTCACGTCGGCGGCGGACGCGGGGGCGACGCCCAGCGCGGTGGCCCCGAGGGCGAGCGCGGCGGTCAGGGCGGTGGCGAGTGTCCGGGGTCTCGCCGGGGGATGAGAGAGGGTGGGGAGGGTACGCGTGAACTGCATGGGAGCTCCCTGCGGGTGAGGGGGTGGCGGGGCGCGGGTGAGCGGCGCGGCCGGGGGCGGCCGGACCGCTCACAGCGGCGAGTTCAAGCCGGTCTAGACCAACTTGGTCCAGACCAATGCCGGTGTCAAGGGTGCGGCCGGCACGACAACTGTTGTGACGTGTCGGTGAGTTGGCGCATATGCCGACACGGCGTGATCATCGGACAGGTCGCGGTTGAGACGATCTCGACCAATCAGGTGTCGGACGCCGTGACCCGGGGATATCGTGCTGGTGAAAGCGCTGCGCGCGTGAAGACCGGGGCCGACGGGGAGGGTTGAGCGGTGCCGACTGCCATCAGCGTGTCCGGTTCCGGCCTGGTGCTCCCCTCCGCCGACCGGCACACCCCGCCCGCCGCCCTCCAGCCGCGGGCCACCGTCGAGGACACCGTCCACGAGCTCAACGCGCTCGTGGAGCAGCACGGTTACGTCGTCGCCGTGCACCCCGCCGTCACCGATCCGGCCGTCGTGCGGCGGCTGCACACGGCGCGGTCGCTGCTGGAGACGGACCGGGTCGCCATCCTGGCGGCCGATCTCCCGCCGCTCGGAGTCGCCCTGCTCGTGCAGCAGTTGCGGCAGCTGAGCGTCTGCGACTTCGGGCCCGGGGTGCTCGCCTCGGCGGCCAGGCTGCTCGCGCACTACATCTACGCGGGAGCCCTGCTCAACTCCGTGGCCAAGCTGGACCACGTGCCCGTCACGCTCACCGCGCACGCCAAGTCCTGGATGCCGGGAGCCCAGTTCGCCGTGCTCGCCACGCCCCGGCCGGCCCTGGTCCGGCTCGGCGGCGAGGACCGCCTGCCCGGACCGGAGTTCGGCACCCGCATGGTCGCCGCCACCGGCCCCGGCTTCGGCGGCGCCACCCCGCCGGACTGGGTCGGCGCCACGCTCGCGCCCGGCTGGCGCGTCCAGCACTTCTCCACCGTCCCCGTGCCCGCGGAGTCGGCGTCCTGGTGGGGGACTCCCAAGCTGGTCGAGTTCGCGGCGGGGCTGCCGGACGTGTCCGTGCTCTACCAGCTCGTCTCCTCCGTGCGGCGCGACGTCTGCCGGTGGTGCGGCCTCGAACTCATCGGCGACCGCTGCGCGTTCTGCGCCTCGCCGCTCGCCCCGCCCCCCGAGTTCCCGGCGGCCACCCACACCGTGTCCGGCACCGCCGCGGTGGCCGTGACCGCCCGCGCCGCACGGCCCGCCGGCCCGCCCGCCCCCGCGGGGCTCACCGGGCCGCCCGTCCCCGCGGGCGCCATAGGTCCCGGCGGCGACG
>NZ_LWCC02000005.1:1622050-1626501 GCF_001642695.1 Streptomyces chilikensis | reverse complement strand
CGCCCCGGCGCGCCGGCCCTCCGGCCCGCCCGGCCCCGCCGGCCGTCCGGCCCGCCCGGCCCGCCCGGCCCGTCCGGTCCCGCCGGACGGTCCGAAGTGGCCCGAAACGGACGGCGCCGACCGGCGCACGCCGGGCGCAGTCGGGCCGGATCGCGAGCCGTCAGACCAACTCCCTTGCTCAGCACCCGAGTTCATACATGTGCGTGCGGTGTGAGGGAGTTGTCGTACGACGAGGCGCGGCGACGGCATGGCGAGGGCCGCGAGCGGGCATAACCCCTGCAGGTCGACGCCCGAACCACGGGTGTCACACCTCAGCGGGCGGCGCAGGGGCCGTCCGTCCGGGAGGCCCTTTGCACCAGCCCGACCGTGCCGCTTCCGCAGCCACGGACGCAGCGGGGGGCCGGTTCTCGGCCCGCGCATCGGCGCCCGAGACCGGCCCGGACCCAGGTGTCCGCAGACCCTGTCGTCGCTCCCCGACCTTCCCCGAGGGGGTACGTCCTTCCGTGGTGACCAGCGCACAGCGCCACAAGCCCGACCGGCGCACCTACGTTCTCGACACCAGCGTCCTGCTGGCCGATCCCAACGCCGTCCACCGTTTCGACGAACACGAAGTCGTGCTTCCCGTCGTGGTGGTGACGGAGCTGGAGGCCAAGCGGCACCATCCCGAGCTGGGGTACTTCGCGCGGCAGGCGCTCCGTCTGCTCGACGACCAGCGGGTGCTGCACGGGCGGCTGGACGCCCCCGTCCCGGTCGGAGACCTGGGCGGCACCCTCAGGGTCGAGCTCAACCACTCGGACCCCGGTGTGCTGCCCTCGGGCTACCGGCTGGGCGACAACGACTCCCGCATCCTCGCGGTGGCCCGGAACCTCCAGGCCGAGGGGTTCGACGTCACGGTCGTCTCGAAGGACCTCCCGCTCAGGATCAAGGCGTCGTCCGTCGGTCTCCTCGCCGAGGAGTACCGGGCCGAGCTTGCCATCACGGACACCTCCGGGTGGACCGGAATGTCCGAACTCACCCTTTCGGCGGAGCAGGTGGACCTGCTCTTCGAGGAAGGCAGGGTGCACGTCCCCGAGGCGGCCGACCTGCCCGTCCACACCGGTCTGCGGATCGGCTCGGACCGGGGCAAGGCGCTGGGCCGGGTCACCGCCGAGGGTGACGTGCGGCTGGTGCGCGGGGACCGGGAGGCGTTCGGGGTCAAGGGCCGCAGCGCGGAACAGCGGGTCGCCCTGGACCTGCTGCTCGACCCGGAGATCGGCATCGTCTCGCTGGGCGGCCGGGCCGGCACCGGCAAGTCCGCGCTGGCCCTCTGCGCCGGGCTCGAGGCGGTGCTGGAGCGGCGGCAGCACAAGAAGATCATGGTGTTCCGCCCGCTCTACGCGGTGGGCGGCCAGGACCTCGGCTACCTGCCGGGTTCCGAGAGCGAGAAGATGAACCCCTGGGCGCAGGCGGTCTTCGACACGCTCTCCGCGGTGACCGGCCGCGAGGTGATCGAGGAGGTCACCTCCCGCGGGATGCTGGAGGTCCTGCCGCTGACCCACATCCGCGGCCGTTCGCTGCACGACGCGTTCGTGATCGTCGACGAGGCGCAGTCGCTGGAGCGGAACGTGCTCCTGACGGTGCTCTCCCGGATCGGCGCCAACTCCCGTGTGGTGCTCACCCATGACGTCGCCCAGCGGGACAACCTCCGGGTGGGCCGGTACGACGGGGTGGTCGCCGTGGTGGAGCGGCTGAAGGGGCATCCGCTCTTCGCCCACGTGACCCTCACCCGCTCCGAACGGTCCCAGATCGCCGCGCTGGTCACGGAGATGCTGGAGGAGAGCGCGATGTGACGGTCCGGAAAAGATGGACATCGGATGATGTGCGATAAATGTCGTATGCGCCGGATGTCCTTCCGGCGCCGGTGAACTCGGCGCTGTGGCAACGCACTCGGACGCCGTCCGGCAAAGGCACGGAAGCCTAGCCGGGCGGCGTTCGTGCGTCCTCCAGATCGGTGAAATTCCCCTGTGCGTGGGTCATGTGAGCTTTCACACGGCACAGGGAATTGCCTTGCGGTGTCCGGTTACGGCAGAGTCTCACTCCTGTCAGGCCCCGCATACGGCTCATCGGCACCCCCAGCGGTACCGCACCCCTTGAGCATCAAGGCCAACTGCATAGTGCAGCCGTATGCCGCCCGAGCTACACGTGGCTCCCCCGCACAGGGGGGCGCCCACCGGGTCCGCGCCTCCGTGACCCATTGTTGGGAGGCCAGCGCCAGGGGCACGAACGCGTCCGCCAGGGTCACCGATGCGGGCGATGCTGGAAGGAAATCGTGTGAGCCGGATCTCGGTCCGGGGATTCGCGGTGGCTTCGGCCACGGCGGTCACCGCTGTCGGAAGTGTGGTCGGCGTCGCGACGGGCAGCACTGCCCAGCCCAACGACACGCAGGCAGCCGGCGAGGGCACCACGCTGCTCCTCGCGGACATCCCGGCCGGCCAGCAGGCCGACGTCCAGGTCGCGCACCTGGAGGCCCAGGCCGACGCACAGCTGATCGCCGCCGACTACGAGGCCCGCAAGGGCGCCGAGGCGGAGGCGCGCAAGGAGGCCGCCAAGAAGGCGATCGCCAAGAAGCAGGCCGCGGAGCGCGAGGCCGAGCAGGAGAAGGCCGACCGCGCCGCCCGCGACGAGGCCCCCGCCGCCGCCGAGGCGACCAGCTTCGCCGTCCAGTCCTCCTACACGGTCGCCCAGATCCAGGCGATGGCACGCTCGATGGTCGCCGCCGACCAGTGGCAGTGCTTCAGCAACATCGTCGACCACGAGTCGGACTGGAACTACAAGGCGGTCAACCCGTCCTCCGGCGCCTACGGCCTCTTCCAGGCGCTTCCCGCCTCCAAGATGTCGACGGCCGGAGCCGACTGGCAGACCAACCCGGCCACCCAGATCAAGTGGGGCCTCAACTACATGGAGGGCCGCTACGGCAGCCCCTGCGGCGCCTGGGACTTCTGGCAGGCCAACCACTGGTACTGACCGGTCCGCAGCCGTGACGGCGCGGGGGTGCCGCCCCCGCGCCGCCCCCGTGCCGCTCCGCGTTCGCGCAGCAGCCCCTCACCGTCCTACGGTGGGGGGCTGCCGCCATGTACGGTCGTGCGGACCGAACTGACACGCCCGGAGTGACGGGAAGAGACGGGGGCAGAGGACGACCATGGCGCGACTTCCTGACTGGGCGGGCCGGCTCGGCGCCGGGCTCAACGCCGCGGGCAAGAAATGGGAGGAGCGGCGGGCCGAGGCACGCCGTGACGAGGGGGGCGAGTCCGACCACGAGCCGCTCGTCGTCCAGCAGGTGGTGGTGCGCCCCGACCCGGCCCAGGTGGTGCCGTGGGGTCTGCGGGTGGCCGCCGAGGCCGCCTGGCGCCTGCTCGTCCTGGCCGGCACGGTCTGGGTGCTGATGCGCGTCATCAGCTCGGTCCGGCTCATCGTGCTCTCCTTCGCCGGCGCCCTGCTGGTCACCGCGCTGCTCCAGCCGCTGTCCGCCCGCCTGACCCGCAGAGGGCTTCCCCGCGGCGCCGCGACCGCGTTCACCGCCGTGCTCGGCTTCGCGGTGCTGGGCCTGCTGGGCTGGTTCGTGACGTGGCAGATCATGGAGAACGCCGACAACCTGTCACGGCAGGTCCAGGGCGGCATCGACGACCTGCGGCGGTGGCTGCTCAACTCCCCGTTCCACGTGACGGAGAGTCAGATCAACGGCATCGCCGAGAACCTGCGCGAGGCGGTCGGCTCCAACACCGAGTCCCTGACCTCGGCCGGCCTCGAAGGCGTCACGGTGGTCGTCGAGGCGCTGACCATGCTGCTGCTGATGATCTTCTGCACGCTCTTCCTGCTCCACGACGGCAAGAAGATCTGGCGGTGGACGCTCAAGCTGGTCCCGGTGGCGGCCCGGCAGGGGGTCGCGGGCGCGGGGCCGATGGCCTGGCGGACGCTCACCGCCTACGTGCGGGGCACGGTGGTGGTGGCGCTGATCGACGCCGTCTTCATCGGGCTCGGCATCTACTTCCTGGACGTGCCGATGGCGGTGCCGCTGGCCGTCGTCATCTTCCTGTTCGCCTTCATCCCGCTGGTCGGCGCGTTCGTCTCCGGCGCGCTGGCGGTGCTGGTCGCGCTGGTCACCCAGGGCGTCTTCGTCGCCGTGATGACACTGGTGGTGGTGCTCGCGGTGCAGCAGATCGAGGGCCACATCCTCCAGCCGTTCATCCTCGGGCGGGCGGTGCGGGTGCATCCGCTGGCCGTGGTGCTCTCGGTCTCCGCCGGCGGGATGATCGCGGGCATCGGCGGCGCGGTGGTGGCCGTGCCGCTGGTCGCCGTCACCAACACGGTCGTCTCCTACCTGCACCGCCACGCCCACCGGGCGAGCGTGCCGGACGCCCCGGACACCGGGGCCACGGTGGTCTGACCGGTCCGGGGCGGGTGAGGGGGCGCCC
>NZ_LWCC02000005.1:1614539-1622017 GCF_001642695.1 Streptomyces chilikensis | reverse complement strand
GACGGCGGCGATCTTGGTGGCCTCCTGGACCACCTCGCGGGACACCCCCGCCTCCCGCAGCTTGTGCTCGTGCGCGTCCAGGCAGGCGCCGCAGGCGTTGACCGCGGAGACCGCGAACGCCCACAGCTCGAAGTCCGCGCGGTCCACGCCGGGATCGCCGAGGACGTTCATCCGCAGTCCGGCGCGCAGCGACCCGTACTCCGGGTCGGACAGCAGGTGCCGGGTGCGGTAGAAGACGTTGTTCATGGCCATGATGGCCGCGGCCGTCTTCGCCGCCCGGTACGCCTCCGGCTTCAGGTTCTCCCGGGCCTCCGGCTCCAGCTCGCGCAGCACGAGGGGCGAGCGGGAGGCGATGGCGCAGGCCAGCACCGTCCCCCACAACGCCTGGGCGGGCAGCAGGGAGTTGCCGATCACGGTCCCCAGGTTGAGCCGCAGGTCCTTGGCGTAGTCCGGTATGGCCGACTTCAGTTCGGCGAGCGCCACCGGTCACTCACCCGCCAGCAGCGTCGCCGCGTCGAGGGTGGCCTCGCCCTTGTTCCAGTTGCAGGGGCAGAGCTCGTCGGTCTGCAGGGCGTCCAGGACCCGCAGCACCTCCTGCGGGTTCCGGCCGACCGAGCCGGCGGTCACCATGGTGAACTGGATGTCGTTGTTGGGGTCGACGACGAAGACCGCCCGCTGGGCGTAGCCGTCCTCGTCCTCGATGCCGAGCGCCCGCATCAGCTCGTGCCGGGGGTCGGCCATCAGGGGGAACGGCAGCTCGCGCAGGTCCGGGTGGTCCTTGCGCCAGGCGTGGTGGACGAACTCCGAGTCGCCGGAGAAGCCGAGGACGACGGCCTCGCGGTCGGCGAACTCGCCGTGCAGCCGGGCGAAGGCGGCGATCTCGGTCGGGCACACGAAGGTGAAGTCCTTCGGGTAGGAGAAGACGACCTTCCACTGACCCTCGTAGGTCTTGTGGTCGATCCGCTGGAACTCCCTGCCCTTCTCCAGCGAGACGCAGGCCGTGAGTTCGAATTCCGGGAACTTGTCACCGACAGTGAGCACGGGCTCTCCCTTGCAGGGGGGTGGACGTTCCCCGTGATCGTGGCACAGAGGGGGTCCTTTCCGGAAATACGCCAACTCGCGGGTTTTGCGGCGGACGTGCGGGGCGGGGCCGCCGGGGAGGTCACCGGTCCTCGACCGGACGAACGAGCACCCCGGGGCGGGGGTTGCGTGGCGCGAGCGGTCGGGTCCCGTCACGCGGCGACGGGTTCGCCCGCTCGCGGCCGGTGTGCGCCGGGCCGCCGGGCATCGCCCCTCAGGGTGACGTGTCCGGCGGATGTGCGGCGGCGGTCCGGGCCGGGGGTGACGGCGGGCGCTCCGGACGGGTTCCGGGACGGCCGGCCCGGCGGGGTGCGGGGGAGCGCTCGACCGGGCCGGCCGCCGGCGGCCGCCCGCCGGAGTCCCGGACCTGCCGGCCGGCACCGCCGCGGACCCCTTCCGGGGGATCCTCGTCGACGGCGACGACCTCACTCACCCGTTCGTGAGGACGGCCGAGCGGCAGGGCGTGGGGGCGGCCGCGGTCACTCCTCGCGCGGCCGCCCCCGCCGCGGCAGCGGGCCGGTGCCCTTCGGCAGCCGGCCCGCCTCCGCCAGCGCGCGGCGCAGCAGGAACTCGATCTGCGCGTTGGTGGAGCGCAGTTCCTCCCCCGCCCACCGCGCCAGCGCGTCGTGCACCAGCGGGTCCAGCCGCAGCAGGACCTGCTTGCGTTCCGCCGGCCGCCGGCGCCGCGCGGGAGGCCGCTCCCCGGACGGTTCTCCGGAAGGCTCCCCGGGCGGCGCCGGCGGTCGGTTCTCCTCGTCCTCGCTCACTGGTACAGGGTCCCCGTGTTGAGGACGGGCTGCACCGAGCCGTGACCGCAGAGGACGACCATCAGGTTGGAGACCATCGCCGCCTTCCGCTCCTCGTCGAGCTCCACGATGTCCTGCTCGGCGATCCGGGCGAGCGCCGACTCCACCATGCCGACCGCCCCGTCGACGATCTGCCGCCGGGCCGCCACCACCGCGCCGGCCTGCTGCCGCTGGAGCATCGCGGAGGCGATCTCCGGGGCGTAGGCGAGGTGCGTGAAGCGGGACTCGATGATCTGGACACCGGCCGCCTCGACCCGCGCGTGCAGCTCCAGGGCCAGCTTCTCGGTGATCTCCTCGGCGTTGCCGCGCAGCGAGAGCTCGTCCTCGCCGTGCGCGTCGTAGGGGTACTCGATGGCGATGTGCCGGACGGCCGCCTCGGTCTGGGTGGAGACGAACTCCAGGAAGTCGTCGACCTCGAACTGGGCCTGCGCGGTGTCCTCGACCCGCCAGACGACCACGGCGGCCAGCTCGATGGGGTTGCCGTAGGCGTCGTTGACCTTGAGGACGGCGGTCTCGTGGTTGCGGACCCGGGTGGAGATGCGGGCACGGGTGGTGAGCGGGTTCACCCAGCGCAGGCCGTCCTCGCGGATCGTGCCGCGATAGCGGCCGAAGAGTTGGACGACGCGCGCCTCGCCGGGCGCGACCATGTTCAGCCCGGCCATCGCGGCCAGCGAGGCCGGCGCCAGCAGCACCGCCACCACCACGAGCGCGGCCGATGCGCCGCCGTCGGCGTGCTCGGCGCCGAGGTAACCCAGGCCGGCGGCGATCAGCACGCCGAGCAGCCCGAGCAGCAGGGCGAGACCGCCGGCGAGGGAGTGGGCCGGGACCTCCCGGACGCTCGGCCGGGGCATCTCGGGAACGTCGGCCCCGCCGGCCGGCGGGGGAGTCGCGGGACGAGTGGCGTGGCTGGACATGGGAGGCCCCCGGTTCCGTATGGCTCGAGCTTGCTTCTTTCTAGCTAAGTGATATCACATTTATCGGTGTGGGAAACCTCTCCCGCCGATCGCCCGGGGCAACCGTTCCGGCCGGTGACACGTCTGATGCGGTAAGGGCGGAAAGTTTCGGGTGCTGATTGTCACGTCCGTAAAAGACCGGATCGGCACCTCTTTGTCACAGGGTGCGGTGTTAACTTTCGAGACTGGCCATGCCTCGGGGGACCTCCGGGGCGCGGGACGACGGACGAGACGAAGCGGGGCGAAAGAGGATCATGGGGCGAGCTGACCTACGACGTGCGCGCCGCCGACGGGGCATACGCGGGTTCTTCACCTGGCGGAAGCTGTTCGGCACGTTCCTCGGTGTCTGCCTGCTCGGCATCGGCTCCTTCATCGCCCTGTACCTGCTCGTGGACGTGCCCGACGAGGGCAACGACCTGGCGCAGAGCCAGAGCAACGTCTACCGCTACAGCGACGGCAGCGTCATCGCCCGTCGCGGCGAGGTGAACCGGGACATCGTCGGCCTCTCCGACGTGCCCAAGGACGTCCAGCACAGTTTCGTCGCCGCGGAGAACAAGACCTTCTACAAGGACCCCGGCGTCGACATCAAGGGCACCGCCCGCGGCCTGTTCAACACCCTGCGGGGACAGGGCAAGCAGGGCGGGTCGACGATCACCCAGCAGTACGTGAAGAACTACTACCTCACGCAGGAGCAGACGGTCACCCGCAAGATGCGGGAGGTCGTCATCGCGCTGAAGGTGGACCGGCAGATGTCCAAGGACGAGATCCTCGCCGGGTACATGAACACCAGCTACTACGGCCGCGGCGCCTACGGCATCCAGGCCGCCGCCCAGGCCTACTACCGCGTCGACGCCAAGGAGCTCACCGTCGAGCAGGGCGCCTACCTGGCCGCGCTGCTGCAGGCGCCCAACCAGTACGACTGGGCGATCGCCTCCAGGACCGGCAAGCGGCTCGCCGAGGAACGCTGGAACTACGCCCTCGACAACATGGTCGAGATGAAGTGGCTGGACGCCTCCGAGCGCGCGGGGATGAAGTTCCCGGTGCCCGAGGAGCCGCGTCCGGTGGCCGGCCTCGAGGGCCAGGCCGGCTACCTGGTGCAGCTGGCCAACAAGGAGCTCCAGCGGCAGCTCATGGACGTCGAGGGCATCTCGGCGGCCGAGGCCGAGGCCAAGGTCGAGGGCCAGGGCTGGGACCTCACCCTCAACATCGACAAGGACCGTCAGAAGGCGCTGGAGGCCTCCGTCAAGGAGCAGCTCACCAGCAAGCTGGACCCCGAGGAGCGGAAGGTCGACGGCGTGGTCCAGGCCGGCGCGGTCTCCGTGGACCCGGAGACCGGGCGGATCGTGGCGCTCTACGGCGGCCAGGACTACCTGAAGCACTACTTCAGCAACGCGACCCGCTCCGACTTCCAGCCCGCGTCCACCTTCAAGCCGCTGGTCCTCGCGGCGGCGCTGGAGGAGGGGGCGACCACCCAGGACGGGCGGCCGATCAACGCCGGCACGATCTACGACGGCACCAGCGAGCGGCCCGTGGTCGGCAGCGACATCCCCTACGCGCCGCCCAACCAGGACGACGTGAACTACGGCGACATATCCGTGCAGACCGCCATGAACAGGTCGGTCAACTCGGTCTTCGCGCAGATGGGCGTGGACGTCGGGATGCGCGACGTCCTGGAGACGGCCGACCGGGTCGGCATGAACACCGGTGACCTCGACCCGGACCCCGCCAACGCGTTGGGCACCATGACCTCCAGCCCGCTGGAGATGGCCTCGGCCTACGCCACGCTGGCCAACCACGGCGTGCAGGTCACCCCGACCCTGGTGAAGAAGGCCGAGAAGGACGGGGCCGAGATCGAGATGCCCGACCCGGTGGGCGAGCAGGCCGTCAGCCGGAACACCGCCGACACCGTCACCTCGGTGCTGACCGGCGTGGTCGACGACGGCACCGCCCGCTCCTCGGTGCGGGACAACCCGACGCGGGCCGGCCAGCAGGTGGCGGGCAAGACGGGCACCTCCGACGACAACCAGTCGGCCTGGTTCGTCGGCTACACCCCGGACCTGGTGACCGCGGTCGGCCTGTTCGGCGAGGACCCGAAGACCAGCAGGCACACCTCGCTGAGCGGCGCCACCGGCCTCCTCCCCGGCAAGGGACGCATCAACGGCGGCGGCTACCCGGCGCAGATCTGGGCCGACTACACCTTCGGCGTGACCGACGGGACCGCCCGGTTCGACCTGGAGACCGACCAGGGCGCCGCGGTGACGCCGACGCCCACCACCGAGACGCCCTCCCCGACGCCGTCCGAGACCCCGTCCGAGACGCCCAGCGAGACGCCGTCCGAGACCCCGACCGAGACGCCCAGCGAGACGCCGACCGAGACGGTGAGCCCGTCGCAGCCGGGCCGCCCGTCCGCCGAGGAGACGCCGGCCGACCCCCGGCCCGGCCGCTCGCCGGGCGACGACGACGAGGACCCGGCCGCCGCGGAGGACGGCACCGGCTTCCTGAGGTAGCCCGGGGCCGCCCGGCGGCAGGGGGCCGCTCCGCCCGGTGGCGGAGCGGCCCCCTCCCCCCGTCAGGGATGGTTGAGCTCGAACCAGACGGCCTTGCCGGTGGACAGACGCGTGGCGCCCCACCGGCGGGCCAGGCGGTTGACCAGGTAGAGGCCCCGGCCGCCCTCGTCGGTGGCCCGGGCCTGCCGCAGCCGCGGCAGCTGGGGGACGTCGTCCACCACCTCGCAGCGCAGCACCTCGGTGCGCAGCAGCCGCAGCGTGATCGGCCGGGTCGAGTACCGCACCGCGTTGGTGACGACCTCGCTGACCAGCAGTTCCACCGAGTCCGTGAGCGCGTCCAGGCCCCAGTCGTCCAGCGCCGCCCGCGCCAGCCGCCGCGCCCGGCCGGGCGCCGCGGTCTCCGGATACAGCTCCCAGGACGCCACGTCGCTCGGCGCGATGCCGTGGAACCGCGCCGCGAGCAGCGCGATGTCGTCGTCCCGGTCGCCCGGGCCCAGCATGTCCAGCACCTCGTCGCAGAGCGCCTCCAGCGGCGGGGCGTGGTCCGCGCCGGTCAGCCGCGCGGTGGCCTCCAGCTTGTCCCGCAGCTGCTCTATCCCGGTCCACACGTCGCGCATCCGCGACTCCACCAGGCCGTCGGTGTAGAGCAGCAGCGTCGCCCCGGCCGGCGCCTCCAGCTCGACGGCCTCGAAGTCGACCCCGCCCACGCCGATCGGCGCGCCCGCCGGGACCTCCAGCACCTCCGCACGGCCGCCCAGGTGCAGCAGCACCGGCGGCGGATGCCCGGCGTTGGCGATGGTGATGCGGTGCGCGACCGGGTCGTAGACCGCGTACAGGCAGGTCGCCATCCGGTCGGTGCCCAGCCGCTGCGCCTGCTCGTCGAGGTGGTGCAGCACCTCCTGCGGCGGCAGGTCGAGACCGGCCAGCGTCTGCGCCGTGGTCCGCAGCTGGCCCATGATCGCGGCGGAGGTCATCGAGTGGCCCATCACGTCGCCGACCACCAGGGCGACCCGGCTGCCGGGCAGCGGGATGGCGTCGTACCAGTCGCCGCCCACCCGGGCCGTCTGCGCCGCGGGCAGGTACCGCGACGCCAGCCGCACGCCCGTCGGGCTGGGCAGCGTCTCCGGCAGCATGGTGCGCTGGAGCTCGTCGGCGATGTACGCCTCACGGCCGTAGAGGACCGCCTTGTCGATGCCCAGCGCGCTGTGCGTGGCCAGCTGGGCGGCGACCAGCAGGTCGTCGCCCTCGAACGGGATCCGCTCCGGGCCGCGCAGGAACACCGCCGTGCCGATCACCCGGCGGCGGCCGCGCAGCGGGGCCAGGACCGCATGCTGGCCGGTGGGCAGCGAGGCCCCGGAGTCCTCGCCGAGCAGGTCCGACAGGGCCTCGCGGACGGACGGCGTGTCGGCGAAGACCGGGCGGACCCCGCGCAGCACCTCGTCCAGCGGACCGCCCGGACGCACCTCCGCGGGCGGGGCCTCCCCCGTGATCAGCGCGGACAGCGGGTCGAGGGCGCCGGACCGGTCCGGCGGGATGCGGTCGGTGCGTCGCAGCCGCAGCATCACCGGGCCGACGGGGCGCTCGTCGCCGACCGGGAGCGGCTCGCGGAGGTGGACCAGGATGGCGTCCGCGAAGGCCGGCACGGTCGCCCGGCACAGGCCCATCACGATCTCGTCCAGGTCCATGCCGCGCGCGATGCGCCGCGTGGCGGCGCCCACGAACCGCAGCCGCTCGCCGTCCCGGCGCATCGGCACCGGTCCGCCGCCCGGCCCGGCCGCCCGTCCGCTGCGGCGGTCCTTGCCGCCGGGGCCGCCGGCCGCCGCGGTCGGAGAGGGGTTCGGCACCGCCTTCGCCGAGGGAGCGGTCTTCACGGCCGGGGCGGAGCGGCCGTTGCCCTTGCCGCCGTTCCCCTTCTGGCCGGAGGACTTCCGGGCGGACCGCCGGCGGGGCGGCTTGGGCTGCGCGGGGATGGAGTCGGGAGCGGGACGGGGACGCGGGGCGTCGGAGGAGCCGGAGCCGGTGTCCGACTGGCTGTGCTCGGGCCGGGCGCCGTCGGGCCCGGACGAGCGGTCGCGCGGCGCGGCGGCCCGGTCGCGCGGCGCGGCGGACCGGGCCGCGCCCGCGGCGGGCCG
>NZ_LWCC02000005.1:1613523-1614439 GCF_001642695.1 Streptomyces chilikensis | reverse complement strand
GGGCCGCGCCCGCGGCGGGCCGTCCTCCGGTCGCACCCGGGTCGGCGCCGGGGCGCACGGAGGCCGGGGGGTCGGGTGTGGGGTGCTCCGTCACGCGTGTCGAATCCATCCGTCCGGGGCCGCCAAAGGCCAATCCCGTGCTCGCCGGCCTCGCCGGCGCCGCCCTCGCGAACCGTTCTCCCTGTCCTCGCGCACCGGCCCGACAGGACGTCAAACCCGTTGTGCCCGACCGCCGTTGGTCGCCGGGTGCGTTCCGGAGGACGATCCTACGGTTCTGCTCCCAGGGCACATCAAGGGTCTCACGAGGAGAGGTGCGCGGGCGTGCGGTCCCAGTCATCCGGCAGGGGCGGCACCGTCCAGGCCGGGTCCGGCCGCCAGTGCTCCCAGCCGCCGGAGAACGGCAGGTCCCACGCCCGGACGACCTCCACCGCCCGCCGCCCGGCCTCCCTGACCCGGGTGGCGGTCCCCGCGTCCATCAGCCCCGCCCGCTGCGCCTCGGCGAACTCGTCCTCGTCGCGCCAGTCCCAGCTGCGGTCCGGGTACACCACCACGTCCAGGAAGTGGTCCTCGGAGTCCACACCGCCCGCCCACCGGGCCAGCGGCTCCTCCAGGTTGACGTACCAGTTCTTGAACCGCCAGCCCGATTCCCAGAACAGCCACACCGACCACGGCCGCCCGGGCTGCGCCAGCTTCAGCACCCCGGTCCCGAACCACCTGTCGCGGCGCACCCTGCGGGGCTTGGTGTAGCGGGACTCCAGCGGTTCCTGGTGGATCGGCGTGCCGTCGGCGAGGACCGGCCGCACGCACTCGGTGCCGGGGGCCAGCCACACCGCCAGGAGGTCGGCGTCGTCGCGCACCACGGTGACGGGGCGGCAGATGTGGAAGCCGGCTCCGGCGTTCTCCCGGTACCGCCACA
>NZ_LWCC02000005.1:1611863-1613429 GCF_001642695.1 Streptomyces chilikensis | reverse complement strand
CGGCCGGTCACGGCCGGTCACGGCCGGGGCTACGGCCGGGTCATCCGCAGCACGTCCAGCGCCTCGTCCAGCTGCTCCAGGGTGAGGTCGCCGCGCTCCACGTAGCCGCACTCGAGCACCACCTGACGGATGGTGCGGCGTTCCGCGAGCGCCCGCTTGGCCACCTTGGCGGCCTCCTCGTACCCGATGTAGCGGTTCAGCGGGGTCACCACCGAGGGGGAGGACTCGGCGTACTCCAGGGCCCTCTCGCGGTGCGCGACGATCCCGTCCACCGTGCGGTCGGCCAGCAGCCGGGAGGCGTTGGCGAGCAGCCGCACCGACTCCAGCACGTTCTTGGCGATCACCGGCAGCATCACGTTCAGCTCGAAGTTGCCCGCCGCGCCCGCCCAGGCCACCGTGGCGTCGTTGCCGACCACCTGCGCGGCCACCATCAGCACCGCCTCCGGCACCACCGGGTTGACCTTGCCCGGCATGATCGACGAGCCGGGCTGGAGGTCGGGCAGGCTGATCTCCGCGAGGCCGGTGCGGGGGCCGGAGGACATCCAGCGCAGGTCGTTGCAGATCTTGGTCAGGCCGACCGCGATGGTCCGCAGCTGCCCGCTGGTCTCCACCACGCCGTCCCGGGCGCTCTGCGCCTCGAAGTGGTCCCGCGCCTCGGTGAGCGGCAGCCCGGTGTCCCGCGCCACCTCGGCGATCACCGCCGCCGGGAAACCGGGCGGCGTGTTGATGCCGGTGCCCACCGCGGTGCCGCCCAGCGGGAGCTCCGCCAGCCGCGGCAGCGAGGCCTCGAGCCGCTCCACGCCGTACCGGACCTGCGCCGCGTAGCCGCCGAACTCCTGCCCGAGGGTCACCGGGGTGGCGTCCATCAGGTGGGTCCGGCCCGCCTTCACCGCGTCGGCGAACTCCTGCGCCTTGCGCTCCAGCGCCGCGGCCAGGTGCTCCAGCGCCGGGATCAGGTCCCGGGTGACGGCCGCCGTGGCCGCGATGTGCAGGGAGGACGGGAAGACGTCGTTCGAGGACTGGGAGGCGTTCACGTGGTCGTTCGGGTGGACGTCCCGGCCGAGCCGCTCGCTCGCCAGGGTCGCGATCACCTCGTTCATGTTCATGTTGGACGAGGTGCCGGAGCCCGTCTGGAAGACGTCGACGGGGAAGTGGTCGTCCCACCGTCCCTCGGCGACCTCGGCCGCCACCGCGCGGACCGCCTCCGCGATCCGGCCGTCCAGGACGCCCAGCTCGGCGTTGACCTTGGCGGCGGCGCCCTTGATCCGGGCCAGCGCCTCGATGTGGGCGCGCTCCAGTCGCTGCCCGGACAGGGGGAAGTTCTCCACCGCGCGCTGCGTCTGCGCCCGCCACCTGGCCGTGGCGGGGACCCGCACCTCGCCCATCGAGTCGTGCTCGACCCGCCACCGCCCGGCCTCGCCGGGCCCGTCCACCGCGGCTTCCCGTTCCGTCCCGCTCGTCATCGTGGTCCCTCTCCTCGTCCGCCTCGTCGGGTTCCGCCCGGCCGGAGCGCCGGCCGGTCCGGCCGCACGCCTCCCCTCCAACCGGTTGACCGGTTCCTCCTCT
>NZ_LWCC02000005.1:1606679-1611802 GCF_001642695.1 Streptomyces chilikensis | reverse complement strand
GGGGGGGCGGCCGCGGCCCCGCCGCACGGGGTGCTCCGGGTCAGAGACCGGGGCCGCGGACCGGGATGGAGGTGAAGGTGGGGGCCGGGGCCGGGTCCTGGAAGAAGTCGTTGCCCTTGTCGTCCACCACGATGAACGCGGGGAAGTCCTCGACCTCGATCCTCCAGACCGCCTCCATGCCGAGCTCCTCGTACTCCAGGACCTCGACCTTCTTGATGCAGTCCTGCGCCAGGCGGGCGGCGGGGCCGCCGATGGAGCCCAGGTAGAAGCCGCCGTGCGCGGCGCACGCGTCGGTGACCTGCTTCGAGCGGTTGCCCTTGGCCAGCATCACCTTGGAGCCGCCCGCCGCCTGGAACTGCTCGACGTAGGAGTCCATGCGGCCGGCCGTGGTGGGGCCGAAGGAGCCGGAGGCGAAGCCCTCGGGGGTCTTGGCGGGGCCGGCGTAGTAGACGGGGTGGTCCTTCAGGTACTGCGGCATGCCCTCGCCGGCGTCCAGGCGCTCCTTGATCTTGGCGTGCGCGATGTCGCGGGCGACGACCAGCGGGCCGGTGAGGGAGAGGCGGGTCTTCACCGGGTGCTTGGCCAGCTCGGCGAGGATCTCGTCCATCGGCCGGTTGAGGTCGATCTTGACCACGTCGCCGGACTGGATCAGCTCGGCCTCGGTGGTGTCCGGCAGGAAGCGCGCCGGGTCCTTCTCCAGCTGCTCCAGGAAGACGCCCTCGGCGGTGATCTTCGCGACGGCCTGGCGGTCGGCGGAGCAGGAGACCGCGAGCGCGACCGGGCAGGAGGCGCCGTGGCGGGGGAGGCGGATGACGCGGACGTCGTGGCAGAAGTACTTGCCGCCGAACTGGGCGCCGATGCCGAGCTCACGGGTGAGCTCGAAGACCTTCTCCTCCAGCTCCGTGTCGCGGAAGCCGTGGCCCAGGGGGGAGCCCTCGGTGGGCATGCCGTCCAGGTAGTGCGCCGAGGCGTACTTCGCGGTCTTCAGGGCGAACTCGGCGGAGGTGCCGCCGACCACGATCGCCAGGTGGTACGGCGGGCAGGCCGCCGTACCCAGCGAACGGATCTTCTCCTCCAGGAACTTCATCATGGAGGCCTCGTTGAGGACCGCCTTGGTCTCCTGGTAGAGGAACGACTTGTTGGCGGAGCCGCCGCCCTTGGCCATGAAGAGGAACTTGTAGGCGCCGCCGTCGGTCGCGTACAGCTCGATCTGCGCGGGCAGGTTGCTGCCGGTGTTCTTCTCCTCCCACATGGTGAGCGGAGCCATCTGCGAGTACCGCAGGTTGAGGTTCTGGTAGGCGTCGTAGATGCCCCGGGAGAGGGCCTCCTCGTCGTCGCCCTCGGTCAGCACGTTCTGGCCGCGCTTGCCCATCACGATCGCGGTGCCGGTGTCCTGGCACATGGGCAGGACGCCCGCCGCGGCGATGTTCGCGTTCTTCAGCAGGTCCAGGGCGACGAACTTGTCGTTGGCGGACGCCTCGGGGTCGTCGAGGATCTTCCGGAGCTGGGCGAGGTGGTCGGGCCGCAGGTAGTGCTGGATGTCGTGGACGGCCTCCTCGGCGAGCTTGCGCAGCGCCTCCGGCTCCACCTTGAGGAACGTGCGTCCGCCGGCCTCGAAGGTCGACACGCCCTCGGAGGTCACCAGCCGGTAGGGGGTGGTGTCCTCTCCGGTGGGGAGCAGATCGGTGTACGCGAACTCAGGCATCTCGCCATTCCTCACTCGAAAGATAGCCAGTGCCCACAGCGTAGAACGTGCGCGGAGGGCCACCGCTGTGAGGTAAGGCTCGCTTGACAGAGGTGGGCCTCATATGGGCAAAGGGCGCGCGAGGGGCGGGACGCCCGGCGAATTCGTCCTCACGGGGACTGTTCGCGATACATCGCGACTGCTACGCTCCGTACGTGGACCTTCACAAGAATCCCGAGGTGCGCGCGTCCGACGCCGAGCGGGACCGCGTCGTGGACCAGCTGCGCGAGGCCGTCGCCGAGGGCCGGCTCACGCCGGAGGAGCACGCGGAGCGGGTCGAGGGGGTGCTCGCCGCCCGCACGGTCGGCGAGCTCGAGGTGTTCGTCCGGGACCTGCCCCGTGGGCGGGACCCGCACTCCGCCTCCCCGGCCGCGGCGCCGCTGGACCTGGAGTCCCTGCCCGTGGCCGGCGAGAACGTCGCGGCGGTGTTCAGCGCCGCCTCCCGCACCGGCCGCTGGCGGGCGGGCCGCCGGGTCAACGCGTACGCGATATTCGGCAGTGTCGAGATCGACCTCAGCGAGGCCGTCTTCGAGCACCAGCAGGTCACGGTGAAGGCGGTCTCGGTCTTCGGCAGCGTGGAGGTGTACGTGCCGGAGAACGTCACCCTGCGCGGCACCGGCGGCGGTGTCCTCGGCAACTTCGAGGTGGACGCGGCCGACGCCGAGGACCCCAACGCCCCGGTGGTGTACGTGGACGGCTGGGCGGTGCTGGGGAGCGTCGAGGCGAGCCCGCGTCGCGGAAGCCTGGTGGCCGACATCCTGGACCGGGTGCACCGGCACGTGGACAGGTCCCTGCGCAGGAGTGCCGGGGGCGGCCGCCCCGCGGGACGGCACCTGGGGGGCGGGCATTCCGGCGGCGGGCATCTCAAGGGCGAGTCAAGGGAGTTGTGACCGCCGCGCTCCGTCGTGAGGCGTGTACGGGGTGCATACGGCGCGTGTGCGAGGGGTAGTGCTTGACGCATCGCCGCTCGCTCGCGAAGCCTTCGTCAGGAGTAGACCGTGCCGCAGCACACGCGCTCGTCCCTGCAGGTCACCAAGGTCGCACAGGTCCCCCCGGACCCGGCCCGGCGGAGCGCCCCCAAAGACCGCGACCAGGAGGCTCCCTGGCACACCGACGCGGTCTGCCGCAGGGACGAGGCGGGCCTGTTCTTCGCCCCGTCCAAGGAGCCCACGGCCGCGCGGCTGTCGCGCGAGGAGGCGGCCAAGCGGGTCTGCTCCCGCTGTCCGGTGATGGTGGAGTGCCGCGAGCACGCCCTGCTGCAGCCGGAGCCCTACGGCGTGTGGGGCGGGCTGACGGCCGCCGAGCGCCGGCTGGTGCTGGCCCGCCGCCGGCGCCGGGAGATCGAGCTCAAGAAGGCGACGCGTTCGGCGGCGGGCGGACGCATAGCCGCGGCGGGCTGACGAGGGCGCCGCGAGGGGGCGCGGGGGCCCGAGGCCCCCTTCCCGGGCCGCCCGGGGCCGCGCTTGATGCCGTTCGGGACCGCCTGGTGCCGCCCGGAGCCGTTCGAAGGCCACCCTGCGCCGCTCGAAGGCCACCCAGGGCGTTCGAGGCCGCCCGGCGTCGCCCGTGCCGCCCGAGACCGTTCGGAACCGCCCGAGGCCGCTCGGGGACGCCGAAGGGCGCCCCCGCCGCACCGGGAGCGCCCTCGGACCGCTGCTGATCCCGCCCGTGCCCGGGTCCGGGCCCCTGCCCGGGCCCGAACCGTCCGGGCCGCTCTACTTGGCCCGGTCGAAGTCGATCTGGCTGTAGGCCCGGAGCTTGCTCAGCCGGTGCTCGGAGTGGATCTCCCGCACCGTGCCGGACTTGGAGCGCATGACGATCGAGGAGGTCGTCGCCGTCTCCGACCGGTACCGCACCCCGCGCAGCAGCTCGCCGTCGGTGATGCCGGTGGCCACGAAGAAGACGTTGTCGCCGGAGACCAGGTCGTCGGTGGTCAGCACCCGGTCCAGGTCGTGGCCGGCCGCGACCGCCCGCTCGCGCTCCTCGTCGTCCTTCGGCCAGAGCTTGCCCTGGATGGTGCCGCCCAGGCACTTCACCGCGCAGGCCGAGATGATGCCCTCCGGCGTGCCGCCGATGCCCAGCAGCAGGTCGATGCCGGTGCCCTCGCGCAGGGCGAGGATGGAGCCGGCCACGTCGCCGTCGGTGATCAGCTTTATCCGGGCGCCGGTCTCCCGGACCTCCTGGATGAGCTGCTGGTGCCGGGGGCGGTCCAGGATGACCACGGTCACGCCCTCGGGCGTGGAGCGCTTGGCCTTGGCGACCCGGCGGATGTTCACCGACACCGGGGCGTTGATGTCGACGAAGTCGGCGGCCTCCGGGCCGGTGACCAGCTTGTCCATGTAGAAGACCGCCGAGGGGTCGAACATCGAGCCCCGGTCGGCGGCGGCCAGCACGGAGATCGCGTTGGTCATGCCCTTGGCGGTGAGGGTGGTGCCGTCGATGGGGTCGACGGCGATGTCGCACTCGGGGCCGGTGCCGTCGCCCACCTGTTCCCCGTTGAACAGCATGGGGGCCTCGTCCTTCTCGCCCTCGCCGATGACGACGACGCCGTTCATCGAGACGGTCGAGACGAGGGTGCGCATGGCGCGCACCGCGGCGCCGTCGGCGCCGTTCTTGTCACCGCGGCCGACCCAGCGGCCCGCCGCCATGGCGGCGGCCTCGGTGACCCTGACCAGTTCCAGGGCCAGGTTGCGGTCGGGGGCTTCGGACGGGACCTCGAGTTCGGACGGCAGCAGATTGTGCTCGGTCATCGGAGCGCACCTTCCCTGTACGACGACGGCCGGATGAGGGTCGTTCGCTCCTGACTCTAACCTCCGACTGAAATTATGAGCAGAGGACCCCACGGATGAGCGCGGAGGGTACCTGCGACGATGGAGGGCGTGGCAGGTACGAAAGGCAAGCAGTCGGTCCGGGACATGGTTCTCTCCCTGGGCCTCATTCTTCTCGCGGCGGGCGTGATCTACCTCTTCATCCCGCACGACGACACCGCGCCGGAGCCGAAGCGGGTGGACTACCGGGTCGAGCTCCTGACGGCGCGCCGTGCCGCGCCGTACCCGGTGGCGGCCCCCGAGGGCCTGCCGGAGGGCTGGACGGCGACGTCGGTGCGCTACCGCGCCGAGCACGCGCGCTGGCACCTGGGCTTCTCGGACCCGGACGGCGGCTACGTGGCGCTGGAGCAGTCCACGCAGAAGCCGTCCGAGTTCGTCGAGGACGCCACCCAGGGCGCCGCGAAGAAGGGGACCGTCGACGTGGGCGGCCGCGACTGGGACCGCTACGAGGGCGAGCGGTACGACGGGCTGGTCCTCCAGGAGGAGGGCGTCACCACCGTGGTGACCGGCAGCGGCGGCGTCGAGGACCTCACCGAACTGGCCGGGGCGCT
>NZ_LWCC02000005.1:1604223-1606642 GCF_001642695.1 Streptomyces chilikensis | reverse complement strand
TTCGTTCCGTCCGGCCGGCGCCGCCTCATCTCGTGGGCGGCGCCGCCGGAGCAGCCGCTCAGACGGTGGTGAACACCTGCTCGTAGGACAGGCGCGGGGCGCGCGGGTGGTGGGCGCCCTCCTCCTCGGCGATGCGGCCGATGTTGACGACCATCAGCGGCAGGTGGTCGTCGTCGAGGAACTCCTTGCGGATGCCCTCCATGTCGCCGCCGGTCATCGGCCCGGCGGCCAGGCCGGCGGCGCGGACGCCGATGATGAAGTACGCGGCCTGCAGCTGCGCGTTGGAGAGGGCGGAGCGCTCGCGCACCGGGCGCTCGGAGAAGAACATGTCCTTGGCGCCCGGGATCGCCGGAAGCAGCACGTCGAGCTCCTGGTGGAACTCGGCGTCGGCGGACAGGATCGCCGTGACCGGCGCGGAGGCGGTCTTCGCCTTGTTGCCGTCCGAGAGCAGCGCCACCAGGCGCTCGCGGGCCTCGGGCGACTGGACCAGCGTCACGCGCAGCGGCGACTGGTTGAAGGCCGTCGGGCCGAACTTGACCAGGTCGTGGATCGCCCTCAGCTGCTCCTCGGTCACCGGCTCGGGGGAGAACTTCTGGGCCGTGTGCGCCTCGCGGAACAGCAGGTCCTGGGCGGCGGGGTCAAGAGCGAGAGACATGCGTCAGCCTTTTCGGGGATCCGGTGGAACGGCGCCACTGTAGATCCGAAGAGGTTGAAAATTCAAACAAGAGGGGGCCGGTCGGTCCCCGGTCCCGCGCCGCGGCGGGCCGGACGCCGGGGCCGCACGGCGACGTGGCCGCGACGGGGCCCCGGCGGGGCGGGGCCGGGCGGCCCCCCGCGCACGGGGCCCCGGCGGGGCGGGGCCGGGCGGCCCCGCGCTCACTCCTCCGGCTCCCCGTCGCCCTCCTGGGCCAGCGCCGCGTCCAGGCGCCTGCGGGCGCCCTCCAGCCAGCGGCGGCACACCTTGGCGAGCTCCTCGCCGCGCTCCCAGAGCGCCAGCGACTCCTCCAGCGAGGTCCCGCCGGCCTCCAGCCGCCGGACCACCTCGATCAGCTCGTCCCGCGCCTGCTCGTAACCGAGCGTCGCCTCACCCGCCTCGGTCGCCCCGGCGGACCGCTCGTCGGTCATGTCGCTCATTCCGTCCGTCCTCATGCCTCGGTGTCGTGGGTGGTCCCGCCCGGGGCGCCGCTGCCGGCCCCGTCGGTGTCCGGCGCGGGGCCGGCCCGCCGGACCGTGAAGGCGCCCTCAGCGACCCGGGCCCGCAGCGGTTCGCCGTCCGCCACCTCGGCCGGGTCGCGGACGACCTGCCCGTCGGCGCGCTGGAGCACCGCGTAGCCGCGGCGCAGCGTCTGCGCGGGGGAGAGGGCCACCACCCGGGCGTGGGTGTGGGTCAGCTCGGACTCCGCCCGGTCCAGCAGGTGCCCCAGGGTGCGCCGGGCGCGGTCGGCCAGCGCCCCCACCTGCTCGGCGCGGTCGTCGACCATCCGGTACGGGTCCTGGACCACCGGCCTGGCCAGCGCGTTCTGCAGGCCGCGTTCCTCGCGGGCGACCAGCGCGTCCACGCACCGCCGCGCCCGGTCGCGCAGCTGACGCACCCGCTCGGCCTCCTCGCCGACGTCCGGCACCACCTTCTTGGCGGCGTCGGTCGGCGTCGAGGCGCGCAGGTCGGCGACGTAGTCCAGCAGCGGCGTGTCGGGCTCGTGCCCGATCGCGGAGACCACCGGGGTGCGGCAGCCGGCGACCGTGCGGACCAGCTCCTCGTCGGAGAAGGGCAGCAGGTCCTCCACGCTGCCGCCGCCGCGCGCCACCACGATGACGTCGACCTCCTCCATGGCGTCCAGCTCACGCACCGCCCGCACCACCTGCGGCACGGCGTGCACGCCCTGGACGGCGACGTTGCGGACCTCGAAGCGCACGGCCGGCCAGCGGCGGCGCGCGTTCTCCAGGACGTCCCGCTCCGCCGCCGAGGCCCGGCCGCAGACCAGCCCGACCAGCTGCGGCAGGAACGGCAGCGGCTTCTTCCGGTCCGCCGCGAACAGCCCCTCGGCGGCCAGGCTCTTCTTCAGCTGTTCCAGCCGCGCCAGCAGCTCGCCCATGCCCACCGGCCGGATCTCCGCCGCCCGCAGCGACAGCTCGCCGCGCGGCGCGTACCACTCCGGCTTGGCGTGCACGAGCACCCGGGCGCCCTCGCCGACGATGTCGGCCACCGCGTCGAAGACCTGCCGGTAGCAGGTGACCTTGACCGAGATGTCGTGCGACGGGTCGCGCAGCGTCATGAACACCACGCCCGCGCCGGGGCGTCGCGACAGCTGGGTGATCTGCCCCTCCACCCAGACCGCGCCGAGCCGGTCGATCCAGCCGCCGATCAACCGCGACACCTGGCCGACGGGCAGCGGCGCCTCGGGGGACGTGTTCACAGCCA
>NZ_LWCC02000005.1:1602153-1604190 GCF_001642695.1 Streptomyces chilikensis | reverse complement strand
GGGCGGGCGCACGGCCGGGGCGGTGCGGCGGGCGGGCGCGTCCCGGACCGGCCGTCCCGGCGGCGCGTCCGGGGCGCACCCGCACCGTGCACCCGGCCCCCGGGACGGGGCGACCGCCCGGGGGAGGGGCGGCCACGGGCCCGCGGCCGTGACGGCCCGTACGATGGGGCGCATGACCGACTCTCCTGGCCGCCGCCGTGTCCTGCTCGCCTCTCCCCGCGGCTACTGCGCCGGTGTCGACCGCGCTGTGATCGCCGTGGAGAAGGCCCTGGAACAGTACGGGGCCCCGATCTACGTCCGTCACGAGATCGTCCACAACAAGTACGTGGTGCAGACCCTCGAGAAGAAGGGCGCGATCTTCGTCGAGCAGACGGACGAGGTGCCGCCCGGCAACATCGTGATGTTCTCCGCCCACGGCGTCGCCCCGACCGTGCACGACGAGGCCAGGGCGGGCCGGCTCGCCACCATAGACGCCACCTGCCCCCTGGTCACCAAGGTGCACAAGGAGGCCGTCCGCTTCGCGGCCGAGGACTACGACATCCTGCTGATCGGCCACGAGGGCCACGAGGAGGTCATCGGCACCTCCGGCGAGGCCCCCGACCACATCCAGCTGGTCGACGGCCCCGAGGACGTCGCCAAGGTCGAGGTCCGCGACCCGTCCAAGGTGGTCTGGCTCTCCCAGACCACGCTCTCGGTCGACGAGACGATGGAGACGGTCGGCGCGCTCAAGGAGAAGTTCCCGCAGCTGATCTCGCCGCCCAGCGACGACATCTGCTACGCCACCCAGAACCGTCAGCTGGCCGTCAAGGAGATGGGCGCCCAGGCCGAGCTGGTCATCGTGGTCGGCTCGCGCAACTCCTCCAACTCCAAGCGCCTGGTCGAGGTCGCCAAGCTGGCCGGTTCCGCCGCCGCCCACCTGGTCGACTTCGCCGACGAGATCGAGGAGAGCTGGCTGGAGGGCGTCACCACGGTGGGCGTCACCTCGGGCGCCTCGGTGCCGGACGTGCTGGTCGAGCAGGTGCTCGAGTGGCTGTCGCGGCGCGGCTTCGAGGACGTGGAGATCGTGAAGGCGGCCGAGGAGTCGATCACCTTCTCGCTCCCCAAGGAACTGCGGCGCGACCTCCGCGAGGAGGCGGCCGCGCTGATGGCCGAGCGGACCGGCGGCGCACAGGCCTGACCCTCGCCCCGGCCCCGCTCCCGCGGGGGCGCACGATCCCCTCGCAGGCCCGCACCACGGTGCGGGCCTGCGACGTTTCACGCCCCTCACACCGATTGCGCACCCCCTCGGGGCGGTGACGCGGCGCCGCGCGTCGTAGCGTGGTGTCATGCAGATCTTCGGTGTGGACATCGGTGGTTCCGGAATCAAGGGCGCGCCCGTGGACCTTGCGGCGGGTGACCTGGCCGCCGAGCGGCACAAGGTGCTGACTCCGCAGCCCTCGACCCCTGACGACGTGGCGGAGTGCGTACGGCAGGTCGTCGGCCACTTCGACTGGCACGGACCCGTCGGGGTCACCTTCCCCGGCGTGGTCACCGACGCCTCCACCATCCGCACCGCGGCCAACGTCGACAAGCAGTGGATCGGCACGGACGCCGCCGCGCTCCTCGGCGAGCGGCTGGACGGCATCCCGGTCACCGTGGTCAACGACGCCGACGCGGCGGGCGTGGCCGAGATGAACTTCGGCGCGGGCATGGGGCGCAGGGGCACGGTCATCGTGCTGACCTTCGGCACCGGCATCGGCAGCGCGGTCTTCACCGACGGCGTGCTGGTCTCCAACACGGAACTCGGCCACCTGGAGCTGAACGGGCACGACGCGGAGACCCGGGCGTCCCACAAGGCCCGGGAGGACGGCGACCTGTCCTGGGAGCACTGGGCGCGCCGGGTGGAGAAGTACCTCTGCCACGTCGAGATGCTGTTCTCGCCGGAGCTGTTCATCGTGGGCGGCGGGGTCAGCCGGAAGGCGGAGAAGTTCCTGCCGCTGATCACCAAGGTGCGGGCCGAGATCGTGCCGGCGCGGCTGCAGAACAACGCGGGCATCG
>NZ_LWCC02000005.1:1563935-1602053 GCF_001642695.1 Streptomyces chilikensis | reverse complement strand
CGGCCGAGGGCCGCGATCCGTGGGCGCCGCCGGAACCGGGAAGCGCCCCGCAGGCCCCCGCGGCCCCCGCGGCCGCTCCCTACGCGGCGCCGCCCGCCGGCGGGTTCGGGCCGCCCGTGCCCCCGGGCGCGCAGGGCGCCGGCCCGTACCCCTACGGTCCTCCGCCCGGCCCCTACGGCGCCCCGGCCCATCAGCCCTCGTACAACGGCCTCGCCATCACCGCCCTGGTCCTCGGCATCGTCTGCTGCGTCCCGCTGCTGGGCGTGGTCTTCGGGGTGATCGCCCTCGTCCAGATCAGGAGGACGGGGCAGCGCGGCAAGGGCATGGCGATCGCCGGCGTCGTGCTGTCCGCGCTGACCTCGCTCCTGCTGGTCGTCTCCCTGCTCACCGGGGCCTGGGACGACTTCGGCAAGGAGTTCGGCGAGGGCTTCAAGGAGGGCGCCCGCGGGGCCAACGTCACCGCCGGACTCGAGCCGGGCGAGTGCTTCGACGAGCCCGGCACGCCGGACGGCGCCTCCGACCTGGAGAGCTACGAGGTCCTGGACATCGAGGAGGTCTCCTGCGACGGCCCCCACGACGGCGAGGCGTACGCGCGGTTCGACCTTCCGGAGGGCTCCTACCCGGGTGAGGACGAGGTGATCGGCCTCGCGGACGAGCGCTGCTCGGCGGAGGTCGCCTCCTACAGCATCGACGCGTGGAAGGTCTCCCGGCACGCGTACTACACCTACTTCTACCCGATGGAGGAGAACTGGACGCTGCTCGACGACCGCGCCGTCGTCTGCGTCTTCGCCTCCCTCACCGAGCCCGATCCGCTGACCGTGCCGCTGCGTCAGGACAAGGACGCCCTCGGCACCGAGCAGCTCGCCTACCTGGAGCCGGCCGCGAAGGTCAACACCGCGCTGGCGCGCGTGCCGTTCGACATGGTCGAGGACGACCTGGAGGGGCACCAGGAGTGGGCGGACCAGGTGGCCGAGGAGCTCACCGGCTTCTCCGGGGCGGTGCGCGCCCACGACTGGGAGCCGGACGCCGCGCCGCTCGCCGAGAAGCTCGCGGACGAGGTCGACGCCGCCCGGGGCGAGTGGGAGAAGCTGGCGGCCGCCGACGACGCCGACGACTTCTACCTCCTGTGGGGCGAGGCCGAACTCGCCCTCACCGACGGGACGGACAGCGCCGTCGCCCTCCGCGGCCTGCTGGACCTGGCCACCGAACGCCCGGCCGCCGACGACGAGGAGTACGTCGCCGGCGTCGGCGCCCTCTGATCCGGTCCGCCGGCCCCCTCGCCCCCGCCGTGGTCCACCGCGGCGGGGGCGGGGCGCGGGCGGCACGGGAGGGCGCCTACGATGCGCTCCGAGCAGGCCCACGATCCAGGAGCGCACCGCCATGACCGGGGACGACACCCCTTCCCCGCCGGACCCCGGCACGTCCCCGCGGCCCGCTCCGCAGCGGTACCGGCGGAGGTACCTCACCGCGGGGGCCCTCGCCGTCGTCCTCGCCGGTGCGGGGGCCTTCGCCGTCGTCGCCCGAGGGGGCGGACCGCAGGACCAGAAGGCGGCGGCGAACGCCGCGGGAACGCCCATGAGGTACGGCGCGTGCTTCACCGAGCCCGGTCACCCCGGCCACGACCGGAGCGAGCGCACGGGCCCGGTCACCGGCCCCGGGATCACCGAGGTCCCCTGCGAACAGACCCACGACGGTGAGGTGTTCGGAGGGCTGGACATCGAGCCGGGACCCTACCCCGGCGAGGCCGAGCTGGCGGGGATCGCGCCCCGGGCGTGCCTGGACGCGCTCGCCTCCTACGCCATGGACCCCTGGGAGCTGCCCGGAGGCGTCACCTACGAGTACTCCTACCCGCTGGAGGAGGACTGGCGCGCGGGCGCCCGGTCGGTCGTCTGCCTGTTCCGGGCCGCCCCGGGGGCGGACCCGCTGCGGGGTTCCCTGCGGCGGACGGCGGACGCCTTCGACGTCGACCAGCTCGCCTACCTCGGCGAGGCGGGCGAACTCGGCACCGCCCTGAACCTCGCGCCGGCCGAGTACGCGGACGAGGACCTGGCCGGCAACAAGGAGTGGGCCGCCGACGTCGCCCGCGAGCTGGAGGAGATGGCGGAGCTGCTGGGCTCCCGGAGGTGGCCGTCCGGCGTGTCCCCGGCGGCCCGGTCGCTCGCCGAGGAGGTGGAGCGGGCCGCCGGGGCCTGGCGGGAACTGTCCCGGGCCGAGGACGCCGAGGCATTCGACGCCACCTGGGAGGAGGCCTCGGGGCTGCTGAGCACCGGCGCGTCCGGCGTGTATCCGCTGCGTGAGCGGCTGGGCCTCACCACTGACCGGCCGCAGGTGAACGGCGGCTCGATCACACCGCCGGAGGCCCTGTGAGGCCCGTGTTCCGGCGGGACTGAAGCGGCCCCGGGCCGGGCAGGATCTGCCCGCGCAGAGCCTGGTCAACCGTGGTTCATCACATCGGGTGAAACGCTGGCCCTCGCTTGCGCACGGCAACTCTCGGTTGCCAGTCTGTGGCTGCCTGTACACCCCGACGGAAGCGGAGCGGCCAGTGACATTCGGTGAGCAGCCGGCGTATCTACGCGTCGCGGGTGATCTCCGGAAGAAGATCGTCGACGGTTCGCTCCCCCCGCACACCCGCCTCCCCTCACAGGCCCGGATCCGTGAGGAGTACGGCGTCTCCGACACGGTGGCCCTCGAGGCCCGCAAGGTGCTGATGGCCGAGGGCCTGGTCGAAGGCCGCTCGGGCTCCGGGACCTACGTGCGCGAGCGCCCCGTGCCGCGTCCCGTCGCGCGCTCCGGCTACCGCCCCGCGGGCGGCGCCAGCCCGTTCCGCCAGGAGCAGGCCGACGAGAAGGCGCGCGGCACCTGGGAGTCCCGCAGCGAGCAGACGGAGGCGGAGCCGGCGATCGCCGAGCGCCTGCGCATCGAGCCCGGCGACCGGGTGATGCGCACCCGGTACCTGTTCCGGGAGGGCGGGGAGCCGATGATGCTCTCCACCTCCTGGGAGCCCCTGGCCCTCACGGGGCGCACACCGGTGATGCTGCCGGAGGAGGGGCCGCTCGGCGGGACGGGCGTGGTCGAGCGCATGGCCGGGATCGACGTCGTGGTCGACAACGTCACCGAGGAGGTGTCGGCCCGGCCGGGGCTGGCCGAGGAACTGCTCGCACTCGGCGGTGTGCCCGGCCACGTGGTGCTGATGATCCGGCGGACGTTCTACGCCTCCGGACGGCCGGTCGAGACGGCGGACGTGGTGATTCCGGCCGACCGTTACCGCGTCTCCTACCACCTTCCGGTGCGGTAACTCCCTTACCGGCCCTGGTGGGCGGGGTGTCCCGGGCGTCGGGTTTCGGACGACCTGGGGCCCTGCGGGGCGTTCCGTCGCACGGGAGCGTAAAGGTCAGGCGCACGCCGCAGGGGGGCGTGCGCCCCCTCGGCATGGCCGGTTGCCTGCCCCTTTGTCCGAAGTCGTATTCGCTGCGTGAAGGTTGGGCGTACGCTCGGGCATATGCGTACAGCGGTTTCACCGACGGGGCCGGCACTCGGAGAGGCGCGATGAACGACGGGACGATCACTCTGCCCTGGCAGGTCATCCGCCAGGACGACAACGGCAACCGCTACCGGGTGGGCCAGTACGCCACGCGCGCCGAGGCCCAGAAGATCGCCGACACCCTCGACTCGCGCGGACCCCGGCAGCTCTACTGGGTCGAGAGGATCAGCTCCGCCAACCCGGCGGGTCACCCCAGCCCGTCCAGCTCCACCTGACCCGCTCCCCTATGCTCCGGCGCATGACGGTACGCATCACCGTGGTCGGAGCCGCCCTGTTCGACGGGGGCCGGCTGCTGGCCGCGCGCCGTAGTGCGCCCCCGGAGCTGGCGGGCCGCTGGGAGCTCCCGGGCGGGAAGGTCGAGAAGGGCGAGGCGCCCGAGGAGGCGCTGGTGCGCGAACTGCGCGAGGAACTGGGCGTGGACGCGCGGGCCGTCGGGCGGGTCCCCGGTGAGTGGCCGCTGCGCGAGCCCTACGTCCTGCGGGTGTGGACCGCGGCCCTGGAGCCCGGCTCACCGGCCCCCGAACCCCTGCAGGACCACGACGAGCTGCGCTGGCTGGGCCCCGAGGAGATCTGGGACGTCGACTGGCTGGACCAGGACGTGCCCGCGGTCCGCGAGGCGCTGGACCACCGTCCGGCGTAGGACCCGTCCGCCCGTTCCCGTCCTCCGCCCGTTCCCGTCCTCCGCGCGGCGCCCGTCCTCCGCGCGGCGTCCGGCGGAGGGCCGGCCGGGACGCGGGGCCGCGCCGCGGCGCGCCCACCGAACATCTCCTCCGCGTGACGGTAATCACCCATCTCCACGGGTATGGGCCCTTGTGTCACGGATCGTGTGCCGTGGCGGTCACGGCTCCCCGGAGAGGTGGTCGAGGTGCTCGACGTACGGAGGACGCACCGCGCCGCATGGACCTTCCCCGCGTCGCCCGGCGCGGTCCCGGCCGCCCGGTCGGCGGTGACCGCGGTGCTCGGCCGGTGGGGACTGGACGGAGTGCGGGACACGGCGGCCCTGCTCGTCACCGAGCTGGTCACCAACGCCGTGCGCCACGGCAGGGGCGGCCCGGTCGACCTGCGGATCACCGGTCCGGAGGCCGGCCGGCCGGACACCCTGCTGATCGAGGTCGGCGACCGGGAACCGCGTCCGCCGCGGCACCGGACCGGAGTGCGGCCCGAGGACGAGAGCGGACGCGGACTCGTCCTGCTCACCCACTGCGCGAGGGCCTGGGGTGTACGCCCCGGCCCCCGGGGGAAGACGGTGTGGTTCGAGCTGACGGTGCCCGGGTGAGGGCGCCGTGCCGGTCGAGGCTCGAGATCCCCCAGACCATCCGACGTGCTCACGGTTCGGGCGGGATATGGGTGGTTAGGAGACCGGGGGAGTGAAGGACGGTGTCGCACGGCGGCGCGGTGCTGGATACTGCGGGCAGCCGCCCGAGGTGACCGGCCCGGGTGGGTGTGCTGGAGGGGACGGTTCGCGTGGGCGGGATACCACCGCAGGGCCCGGGAGACGAGGCCTTCGAGGTCGACGGGGTGTGGCAGAGCGGGCCTCCCGGATCTCTTTACGACGCTTTGCGCATCGCCTCCTTCTCGCTCGGCCCGGACGGCCTGGTCGACCAGTGGAGCGAACGCGCCGAGCGGCTGCTCGGCATCCCCGCCGGGCTGGTCGTCGGCCGGGACCCGGTGGAGAGCTTCGTGCTGCCCGCCCTGCGCGACCGGGGCCGCCGCAAGATGGCCGAGATCCTCGACGGGCGCGAGTGGACCGGGGTCGTCCCCTACCGGCGGCCGGGCGAGGACGGCGGCGAGGAGGTCGACGGCCTCGCCGAGATCCACGTCATGCCCACCCGCAACGGCGAGGGCGAGAGGGCCGCGCTCTGCCTGGTGGTCGACGTGCGCACCCTGCAGGGGGTCGAGGCCGACCTGGCCGCCTCGCAGGCCATCTTCGGCCAGTCCCCGTTCGGCTTCCTGCTGATCGACACCGACCTGCGGATCCAGCGCGCCAACCAACGCTTCGCCTCCGTCTTCGGCGGCCGGCCCGAGGACCACCTCGGCAAGGGCGTCCACGACTACCTGGCCACCCCCGAGGCGGAACGGGTCGCGACCGCGCTGCGCCAGGTGCTGGAGACCGGTCACTCCGTCACCGACATGCACGTCAACGGCCGCGCCGGCGACACCGGCCGGCCGCGCGACTGGTCGGTCAACCTGTACCGCGTGCACGCCGGCAGCGGCCGCCCGATCGGCGTCGCCTGGCTGGGCATAGACGTCACCGCGCGCAAGGAGGCCGCCCGCGAGGCCGCCGCGGCCCGCCGCAACCTCCACCTGCTCAACGAGGCCGGCGCCCGCATCGGCAACAGCCTCGACCTGCAGACCACCGCGCGGGAACTGCTCGACGTCGTCGTCCCCCACTTCTGCGACCTCGCGACCGTGGACCTCTACGAGGCCCTCCTGGACGGCGACGAGACCGCGCCCGGCCTGGCCGACGGCAGCGCCGCGCTGCGCCGGGTCGGCTTCGCCAGCGCCGTCGCCGACCTGGCGTTCCCCGCCGACGACACGCCCCACGAGGTCGGCACGGTGCACCACTACCCGTTCAACTCGCCCGCCGCGGATGCCCTGCGCACGGCCGAGCCGAGGCTGGTGCCGCCGGCCGGCGGCCACCGCAGGACGCTCTCCACCCTCGCCGTGCCGATGGTCGCCCACGACACCGTGGTCGGCCTGGTGAAGTTCGCCCGGGTCACCGGCAGCGAGCCCTTCGGCGAGCGGGACCGGGCGCTGGCCGCCCAGCTGGCCTCGCGGGCCGCCGTCTGCATCGACAACGCCCGCCTCTACCGGCGCGAGCACCAGCGGGCGCTGATCATGCAGCGTTCCCTGCTGCCGCCCGGCGACCCGGAGGCGGCCGGGCTGGACATCGCCTGCCGCTACCTCCCCGGCAGCTCCACCGCCGAGGTCGGCGGCGACTGGTTCGACGTCATCGAACTCCCCGGCCACCGCACCGCCCTGGTGGTCGGCGACGTGATGGGGCGCGGCCTGCGGGCCGCCGTCGCCATGGGCGAGCTGCGCACCGCCGTCCGGACGCTGGCGCTGCTCGACCTCGGCCCGGCCGAGGTGCTGGGGGCGCTCGACGAGATCGCCCGCGGCCTCGGCTCGCCCGGACTGCCCGCGCAGAAGAGCGGCCGTACGGCCCGGCGGCCGGAGGGCGCCGACCCCGCCGAGGTCTACCTGGCCACCTGCGTGTACGCCGTCTACGACTCGGTCACCCGGCGCTGCGTCTTCGCCAACGCCGGGCACCTGCCGCCGGTGGTGGTCGAGCCGGGCCGGCCGGGGGTCATGCTGGAGGTCCCGCCGGGGATGCCGCTGGGCGTCGGCGGCGAGCCGTTCGAGGAGGTCGAGGTCGAACTTCCCGACGGGGCGCTGCTGGCCCTGTACACCGACGGCCTGGTCGAGTCCCGGCACCAGCCGCTGGACGACGGCCTCGACGCGTTCGTCGCCGCGATCACCGACCCGACCCGGCCGCTGGAGGATGTCTGCGACCAGGTGCTGGGCGCGCTGGACACCCACCACGGCGAGGACGACATCGCCCTGCTGATGGCCCGCGTCCGCGGGCTGCCGCGCAGCTCGGTGGGCGACTGGACCTTCCCGGCGGAGGCGCGCAGCGTGGGCCGGGCCCGCGACCACACCCGCGAGCAGCTCGCCGGGTGGGGCCTGGAGGCGCTCGGCGACACCGCGGAACTGCTGGTCAGCGAGCTGGTCACCAACGCGCTGCGGTACGGCGAGGGAGACATCCGGCTGCGGCTGCTGCTGGACCGGACGCTGGTGTGCGAGGTGTGGGACGCGGGGCTGGTGCAGCCGAGGCGGCGCCGGGCGCGGGACACGGACGAGGGTGGCCGCGGGCTCCAGCTCGTCCAGCTGCTCAGCGCGGCGTGGGGCTCGCGCCGCACCCACCGGGGCAAGACCGTCTGGTTCGAACTCTCCCTGCCCAAGGACGGCGCCCCCGGCCCCGACCCCACCGACGCCTTCCTGAGCCTCTTCTGACCCCCGGGCGCGCGCCGCGCCCGCCGCCCCCGCGGGTCAGGGGGCGATGCCGCCCGGGTCGGCCTCGCGCGGGGTCATGGCCGAGCCGCGGCGGCCCCGCGTGGCGGGGCCGCCGAAGGAGCCGGGGGGACCGCCGTCCGTGCCGCCGCCCAGGAGGACGCCGCCGAGGACCGCGCCCCCGACCCCGCCTCCCCGGGGCCCGAACGCGTCCCGGTAGGCGCGGACGTCCTCCTCGGCGAGCCGCCGCGCCTGCCGCGCCAGCCCGTCCGCGTCCCGCGCGTCCTCCGGCGCCCGCTCGGAGACCGCGCGGGCCAGCAGCCGGTGCGCCTCCGCCAGCCGCACCCGCGCCCGCACCCCCACGGCCCCCCGGTGCGCCGCCAGGTAGTCCTCCGCGGCCGCGGCCGAGCACCGCGCCACCAGCACCGCCGCCGGGAACAGCGCGTCGTCCCCGTCCGGCGGGGCCGCCTCCGGCAGCGGCACCGCCGCCGTCGCCGTCCGCACCACCCGCCGCAGCACGTCCAGGGGGTCGCAGGCCCCCTCGTCCACCTCCGCGCGCAGGGCCGTCAGCGGCTCCTTGCCCACCCTGGCGACCGCCGCCGCGAAGGTCTCCGGCACCGCCTCGTCCGCCTCGGCCAGTTCGGCCGCCAGCCGGTCCACGCCGTTGACCAGGGCGGCGACCTGCGAGATCGCGCCCTCCGCGGCGCGCAGGTGCATCGCCGCGGTCACCGGGTCGCCCAGATCACCGGTCTGCCGCGACCGGTTGAGCCGGCTGGTCGCGAACACCAGGCGTTCCTTCGCGAGTTCGACCTGGCCGGACACCGTCATGACCGCGGACGGCGCGTACCGCGCGCCGATCGCGGCCAGGTTGGCCTCGCTCGCGCCGACCCGCCCGGTCAGCGCCCGGAACCGCCGCTCGGCCACGGTCAGCGCCTCGGGGACGCCGGAGCCGTCCTCCAGGGAACGCAGCCGGTCGAACTCCTCCGTCTCGGCGTCCAGCCGCCGCCCCACCGACCGGCACCGCTCCAGCACCTCGTGGAGCACGGCGACGCGGCCGGGGCCGGGCGCCGCGCCGTCGGCGGGCGGCTCCCCGGCGTCCTGGAGCAGGGCGAACACCGAGGCGACCTCCGCCTCGGCCGTCCGCACCGCCCGGGCGAACCCCTGGACCGCGGCCGCCCCGAACCTCGCCTCGGCGAACCCGAGCTCCTCCCGGCTGGTGCGCACGCAGTCGTCGGCCTCGACCAGCGCGGCACCGGCCCGCGCCTCCAGTTCCGGCAGGGGAACGGCCTCCCGCGCCCCGCGGGCCCGCAGCCGGGTCAGCGCGCTCCCGCTCCGCACGGTGTCCGGCACCGCGGCCGCGGTGCCGGAGCCGGCCGCGGTGCCGGTCCCGGTGGCGGGCGTGCGGGTCCGGGTCCGGCGGGCGCGGCGGACGTAGCCGTATCCGGCCAGGACGCCGACCGCGCCGCCGAGCACCACGGGCAGGGCGACGTCCGCCACCGAGGTGGCGGCCCGTTCCCCGGCCGGCTCCCCGCCCCGTTCCCCGGCGGGCGCCGCGGCGACCGGCGAGGAGGGCGCGGCGGCGGCCGGCGGGCCCCAGACCGGCGAGGTCAGCAGCAGGAGGAGGACGGCGGCACCGGTCGGCAGGGGGGTGCGCCGAGGGGGCCGGGTGCGGGTCGGTGGTGACGGGGTGCGCATCACAGAGGGGAGCGTATGGCCGGGTCCGCCCGCTCGCGACCGGTATGCGGCTGAATCAGGCCATCGCCGGGCGACGGGTGATCGGCGATGACGACGATCCGTTCCGGAGCGGACGGGGGTCCGTCCGGCCGGATGTTGGACCGGACGGGTGGCGTCGGGGGCGTTCCGCCGTCGTGTCGGGGGACAGCGGTGGGTTCTTCGCCCCGAAGGGGTCATAAATTTGATCTGCAAATCAGAAAAACCGATAAAAAGTCTCTGTAGATCCGTGTAAGTCCCTATTGGTAGGAGTTCTTCGGGGTTGTCCGGGAGCGGCCCGGGCGCCCGCGGAGCGGCTCGCCCCGGAGGCAGCAGTGACGTACCACCACCGTGTCGGACCGCGCGCCGTCATGCGCTCGGTCGTCTTCCTCACCGCGGGCCTGCTCGCGGTGACCACGCTATCCGGATGCGGCTCCGGGGAGCCGGTGAGCGAACCGCTGGCCGGCCCCGACATCGCGCCCGCCACCCGCGACCGGATCGAGGACGGCGGGACCCTGCGCTGGGCCGTCGACTCCGTCCCGCAGACCCTCAACACCTTCCAGTCCGACGCCGACGCCACCACCGCCCGCATCGCCCAGGCCTCGCTCCCCGTCATGTTCCGGCTGGACACCCGGGGACGCCCGCAGCGCGCGGCGGAGTTCCTGGCGTCCGCGGAGGTGGTGCGGACCGAGCCCAAGCAGGTGGTGGTCTACAAGCTCCACCGGGCCGCCGTCTGGAGCGACGGCAGGGCGATCGACGCCGCGGACTTCGCCGCCCAGTGGCACGCCCTCTCCGGACGCAACAGCGCCTTCTGGACCGCCCACAACGCCGGCTACGACCGGATCGAGAAGGTCCGGCGGGGCAAGGGCGACCGGGAGGTCGAGGTCACCTTCGCCCGGCGCTACGCCGACTGGCGCTCGCTGTTCTCCCCGCTGTACCCGAAGGACGTCATGGGCACCGCGGCGGCCTTCAACGAAGGGGCCCGCAACGCCCTCAAGGTGACCGCGGGACCGTTCACCGTGACGTCGGTCGACCGCGGGCGGGGCAACGTCACCCTGGAGCGGAACAAGCGGTGGTGGGGCGACCCGGCCAAGCTGGAGAGGATCGAACTGCGCGCCGTGCCGCGCGAGAAGCGCACCGCGGAACTGGTCGCCGGCCGGCTGGACATCGCCGAGGTGGACGCCGGACAGGCCGGACGGATCACCTCCGCGGCCCCCGGCCCCCAGGGCCGCCCCGCGCCGGGCGGCGGCCGGGCGGCGCCGCTGATGGGCCCCGGCGCCGCCCGGGCCGCGGCCGGGCGGCGCCGCTGATGGGCCCCGGCGCCGCCCGGGCCGCCGCGCCCCCGCTGCTGGCCGGCGCGTCCGGAGCCGGGTCCGCCGACGCCGCAGCGGCCACGCTCTCCTGGGCCGCGCTGCACGGTTCCGACAGGAGGGCCGCCGAGGCGGAGAGGGCGGCGCTCAGGAAGCGGGCGGAGGCGGAGAGGAGGTTCACCGCCGAGCAGAAAGGGCTCTCCGGGTTCGAGGTGCGCAAGTCCCTGGAGCCCGCCTACACGCAGCTCGCCCTCAACGGGGCCGAGGGGCCGCTGGCCGACGAGCGGGTCCGGCGGGCGGTGGCGCGGGCGCTGGACCGGGAGGAACTGGCCAAGGCGGTGCTGGGACCGCTGGGCCTGCCCACCGACCCGGTCGGCAGCCACGTCGCACTCGCCGGGCAGCCGCACTACGCCGACGGCAGCGCGGCGCTCGGCGGCCACGACGCCGGGAAGGCGCTGGCGCTGCTGCACGAGGCGGGCTGGAAGCAGGGCGGTCCGCTCAAGACGCCTGCGGCGGGGGCGGCCGGCGCGGACGCCCGCCGCAAGTCCTCGGCCTCCCCGTCCCCGTCCGCCCCGTCCTCGTCCGCCCCGTCCGCCCCCTCCTCGGCCCCGGCCTCCGCCGCTGTCTCCGCCTCCCCCTCCCCCTCCCCGTCCTCCTCCGCGGCGGAGGAGGACGGCGACGCGACCTACGTGGTCGGCCAGGACGACAAACCGCCCGCCCGGGACGCCGGCGAACAGCGGGGCGGCGGCGTGCCCGGCGCCTACGCCCCCCGGGGCACCGCCGCGCCGGCCGGGGCGGAGGCGGCACAGCTCGCCAAGGACGGCAGGCCGCTCACGCTGCGGTTCGTGCTGCCGTCCGGGCAGGGCTCGGAGTCGCTGCGGACGGTCGGCGAGCGCATCCAGCGGATGCTGCGACGGGTGGGCATCCGCACCGAGATCAGCCGGGTGCCGGACGACGGCTACTTCGACGACCACATCGCCAACGGCCAGTACGACCTGGCGCTGTACTCCTGGCCGGTCTCCGCCTATCCGGCCACCGACGCGCGGCCGATCTTCGCCAAGCCGGTCCCGGCGGCGGACGGGTCACTGGTGGTGGAGCAGAACTACACGCGGGTCGGCACGGACGAGGTGGACCAGCTGTTCGAGCGGGCCGTCACCGAGCTGGACGAGGAGGAGGGGCACGAGCTGATGCGGCGGGCCGACGAGCGGATCTGGACGGCGGCGGGGTCCGTGCCGCTGTACCAGCGGCCGCAGCTGGTCGCCGCGCGGCGCACGGTCGCCAACGCCGGCGCGTTCGGCTTCCGCACCCCCCTCTACGAGGACATGGGCTTCCTCGCCAAGTGACCCCCCGCGCGGCCCCGCCCCGGAACCGGCACCGCCCGTTCCGCCCGCGGACCCTCCCCCGGAGCGGTCCGCGGGCGGCGGGGGCGGGTGCTGCCGGCGGCGCGGGGCGGAGCAGGGGGCCGGGAGGGTGGGGGAGGGGCGGGAAAAGGCACGCTGAGCTGGGAGAAGGCTCCCCGGGGAGGGAAAAGCCGCCTTCCCCCCGTACGATGGGGTAAGGCCGTGGCATGTATCCGCCCGGCAGAAGGCCCCGCGCCACCCACCGAGGCGCGCGTCGGCCACCTCACACTCCCGGGAGTTAGTCGCAATATGGCCACGCGCCACGACATCCGCAACGTCGCCATCGTCGCCCACGTCGACCACGGCAAGACGACCATCGTCGATGCCATGCTCAAGCAGGCCGGCGCCTTCGCCGCGCACCAGCTCGAGTCCGTCGACGACCGCGTCATGGACTCGAACGACCTGGAGCGTGAGAAGGGCATCACGATCCTCGCCAAGAACACGGCGGTGAAGTACCACCCCAAGGACGGCGGGGAGCCCATCACCATCAACATCATCGACACCCCCGGCCACGCCGACTTCGGCGGCGAGGTCGAGCGCGGTCTGTCGATGGTGGACGGTGTCGTCCTGCTGGTGGACGCCTCCGAGGGCCCGCTGCCGCAGACCCGCTTCGTGCTGCGCAAGGCGCTGCAGGCCCGCAAGCCCGTCATCCTGTGCATCAACAAGACGGACCGCCCCGACGCCCGCATCGACGAGGTCGTCAACGAGACCTACGACCTGTTCCTCGACCTGGACGCCGACGAGGACCAGATCGAGTTCCCGATCGTCTACGCCTGCGGCCGTGACGGCGTCGCCTCGCTGACCAAGCCGGCCGACGGCACGGTCCCCGAGGACAGCACCAACCTGGAGCCGTTCTTCTCGACCATCCTCGAGCACATCCCGGCCCCCACCTACGAGGAGGGCGCCCCCCTCCAGGCGCACGTCACCAACCTGGACGCCGACAACTTCCTCGGCCGCATCGCGCTGCTGCGCGTGATGAACGGCGAGCTGCGCAAGGGCCAGACCGTGGCCTGGATGAAGCGCGACGGCTCGGTGACGAACGTCCGCATCAGCGAGCTGATGATGACCGAGGCGCTCACCCGCAAGCCGGCCGAGGTGGCCGGCCCCGGCGACATCTGCGCCGTCGCGGGCATCCCCGACATCACCATCGGCGAGACGCTGGCCGACCCGGAGAACCCGGTCGCCCTGCCGCTGATCCAGGTGGACGAGCCGGCCATCTCCATGGTCATCGGCACCAACACCTCCCCGCTGGTCGGCCGCGGCGCCACCGGCAAGGGCGCCGACAACAAGGCGACCGTCAAGGACCGCAAGGTCACCGCCCGCCAGGTCAAGGACCGCCTCGACCGCGAGCTCATCGGCAACGTCTCGCTCCGCGTCCTGGACACCGAGCGCCCCGACGCCTGGGAGGTGCAGGGCCGCGGCGAGCTGGCGCTGGCCATCCTGGTCGAGCAGATGCGCCGCGAGGGCTACGAGCTGACCGTCGGCAAGCCGCAGGTGGTCACCAAGGAGATCGACGGCAAGGTCCACGAGCCCGTCGAGCGCCTGACCGTCGACGTGCCCGAGGAGCACATGGGCGCCGTCACCCAGCTCATGGGCGTCCGCAAGGGCCGGATGGACAACATGTCCAACCACGGCTCCGGCTGGGTCCGCCTGGAGTTCGTGGTCCCGTCCCGCGGCCTGATCGGCTTCCGCACGGAGTTCCTGACCCAGACCCGCGGCACCGGCATCGCCCACTCCATCCACGAGGGCCACGAGCCCTGGTTCGGCACCCTGACGACCCGCAACAACGGTTCGCTGGTCGCCGACCGCTCCGGCGCGGTCACCGCCTTCGCGATGACCAACCTCCAGGAGCGCGGCGTGCTCTTCGTGGAGCCGGGCACCGAGGTGTACGAGGGCATGATCGTCGGCGAGAACTCCCGCTCCGACGACATGGACGTCAACATCACCAAGGAGAAGAAGCTCACGAACATGCGGTCGTCCTCGGCCGATTCGTTCGAAGCGATCGTGCCGCCGCGCAAGCTGTCGCTGGAGCAGTCCCTGGAGTTCTGCCGCGACGACGAGTGCGTCGAGGTGACCCCGGAGGCCGTCCGCATCCGCAAGACCGTCCTCGACCAGCGTGACCGCGCGCGCACGGCGTCCCGCGCCAAGCACGCCTGAGCCGGGGCGGCGCCGGCCGCCGCCCGCACCGGAGCCGGGTCCTCCCCCACGGGAGGACCCGGCTCCGGCCGTTTCCGCGTCCGGGGCGTGTCCGTGGCCGAAGCACGATGTCTCGGAATGCGGACACCGGCGACCGATAGATGTGTAACAAGTCCGTTTCGCAGTGATCTATCAGCAGGTTGTTTGTCCGGATTTTGGGAGAAGTACGCCTCAGGTGTGATCGAACCGCAACCTCTTGGGTGTGGTTCGGTCCGATGTGAATGGCAGATAGTTAGGCGCGTAGATAGCTCGGGTGAACGGGGCACGTGCTGCGAACGGCGCCGACTCACGAGCGCGGGGGCGCGGCATTTCGACCGGTACGGCCTGGGGGCCGTATCCGGCCATGCCGTGACACCCACGGTTGACCCACATTGGACTCATGAGGAGGACCCCCAATGCGCGGTGCGAAGAGCGCCAAGTGGCTTGCGGGAGCCATCGTCGTCGCCCTGGCCGCCACGGCCTGCGGTTCCGGTGACGACAACGACGGCAAGGCCGCCGGCGACAGCAAGCGGTACGTGTCGATCAACGTCGGTGAGCCGCAGAAGGGGATCATCCCCTCGGACACCAACGAGTCCAACGGCGGTTACATCCTCGACGCCCTGTTCGCGGGTCTGCTGACCTTCGACGACAAGGGTGGCATCGAGTACCTGAACGCCGAGTCCATCACCACCGAGGACTCGAAGGTCTGGACCGTCAAGCTCAAGGAGGGCTGGAAGTTCCACGACGGCACCCCCGTCACCGCCAAGTCCTACGTGGACGCGTGGAACTGGTCCGCCCACATCGACAACGCCCAGCAGAACTCGTTCTGGTTCGGCGACATCGCGGGCTACGACGACGTGCACCCGGAGAAGGAGGGCGCGAAGGCCAAGGCGGACACCATGTCCGGCCTGAAGGTCGTCGACGACACCACCTTCACGATCGAGCTGAAGGAGGCCATGCCGTACTACCAGTACAAGCTTGGTTACTCCACCTTCGCCCCGCTCCCCGAGTCCTTCCACAAGGACCCGAAGGCCTTCGGCGAGAAGCCGATCGGCAACGGTCCCTACGAGTTCGAGAAGTGGGACCACAACAAGCTCTTCCAGGTCAAGGCCTACGCCGACTACAAGGGCGCCAACAAGGCGAAGAACGCCGGTGTCCAGTACAAGGCGTACGAGACCCCCGAGGCCGCCTACCAGGACCTGATGTCCGGCAACCTGGACATCATCGACCAGGTCGGCGCGACGGACCTCGCCAACTACAAGACCGACCTCGGCGACCGCGCGATCGAGCAGCCCTACGCCGCCGTCCAGACGCTGACCCCGGCCTTCTACTCCAAGACGTTCAAGGACGTCGACGTGAAGGTCATCCAGGGCCTGTCGATGGCGATCGACCGCGAGACCATCACCAAGACGGTTCTCCAGGGCACCCGCACCCCGGCCGACGGCTTCGTCGCCCCGGGCGCGCAGGGCAAGCAGACCCTCGACACCGACATCTTCACGTACGACCCGGCGAAGGCCAAGAAGCTCATCGAGGACGGCGGCGGCGTCCCGGGCAACAAGATCTTCATCCAGTACAACACCGACGGTGGCCACAAGGAGTGGGTGACCGCGGTCTGCAACTCCATCACCAAGGCCACCGGCGTCAAGTGCGAGGGCGACGCGAAGGCCGACTTCGCCACCGACCTCGAGGCGCGCGACAACGACCAGGTCAAGTCGTTCTACCGCGGTGGCTGGCAGGGTGACTACCCGCTGAACGGCAACTTCATCAAGGAGCTGTACCACTCCGGCGCCGAGTCCAACAACGGCAAGTTCAAGAACAAGGACCTCGACGAGGCGATGGACAAGGCGGACGCCTCCAAGACCCTCGAGGAGTACGTCGCGGCGTACCAGGAGGTCGAGAAGGAGCTCGTCAACCACATGCCGTCCATCCCGCTGTGGTTCTACGAGATGAACGGCGGTCACGGCGAAGAGGTCGACAACGTGAACGTCGACTGGCACGGCCAGTACAAGCTGTACGACGTCACCACCAAGTGACCCGGCACCGGGGGCCGTCGAGGCGGCCCCCGGGCCACACCCTGCACGACCGTCCTGGCGCGCGGAGCGTTCACCCCCTCCGCGCGCCGGGCACGCGGGCTCACGCCGGCCCGGCCCTCACCCGGGCCCTCCGGCGTGCGGCCCTCTTTTCGATTACCGACCATGGAGGCACCCATGGGGCACTATGTCGCCAGACGACTGCTCCAGATGATTCCCGTCTTTATCGGGTCCACGCTGCTGGTCTTCCTGATGATGTACGCGCTGCCCGGCGACCCGGTGCGCGCGCTCGCAGGTGAGAAGGGCGCCGACCCGACACAGGTGGCCAAGCTCAAGGCCGAACTGGGTCTGGACCAGCCGATTCTGGTGCAGTACTGGAACTACCTGACGGGCCTGTTCCAGGGCGACTTCGGCACCCAGATCGCCTCCCGCCGTCCTGTCGCGGACGTCATCGCAGAGTCCTGGCCGGTCACCGCGCAGCTCGCGATCTTCGCGCTGGTCTTCACCGCCGTCGTCGGCATCGGCATGGGAGTCGTCGCCGGCCTGAAGCCCAACAGCGTTCAGGACCGCACCCTGCTGTTCATCACCCTGCTGCTGGTGTCCATCCCCTCGTTCGTGCTGGGCCGCATGACCCAGACGTTCTTCGCGTTCCAGCTCGGGTGGGTCGACCCCAACGTGTCGCTGGAGGAGAACTGGTACGAGCTGCTGATGCCGGCGGCCGTCCTGGCGGCGCTGTCCCTGGCCTACGTGGCGCGTCTGACCCGTACGTCGGTCGTGGAGAACCTGCGCTCCGACTACATCCGCACGGCCGTCGCCAAGGGCCTGCCGCGCCGCCGCGTGGTGGGTGTGCACCTGGTGCGCAACTCGATGATCCCCGTGGTGACCTACCTGGGCGCCGACCTGGGCGCGCTGATGGCGGGCGCCGTCGTCACCGAGGGCATCTTCAACATCCACGGCATCGGCCTGACCGTCTTCGAGGCCCTCGGCAAGCGTGAGGGATCGACCGTGGTGGGCATCGTCAGCCTCATCGTGATCGTCTACCTGATCGCCAGCCTGCTCGTCGACCTGCTGTACGCGGTCCTGGACCCGAGGATCCGGTATGCCTGAGAACACCGCCGTCGTCAACGAGACCACCGAGCCGGTGAAGGCCGAGGCCGCCCCGGCGAAGGACGCCGGCACCGGCAAGCCCCGCAGCCTGTGGTCCGACGCCTGGCACGACCTGCGCCGCAGCCCGCTCTTCATCACCTCCGCGGTGCTCATCCTGGTGCTGCTCTCCATGGCCGTCTTCCCGAGCCTGTGGACCGACGGTTCGCCCACCGAGGCGGACCTCGCCAACAAGTACCTGAAGAAGCCCGAGTGGGGCGCGCTGTTCCAGCCGGAGTGGTTCGGCTACGACATCCAGGGCCGCTCGGTCTACAACCGCGTGATCTACGGCGCCCGCGCCTCCATCACCGTCGGTGTCATGGTCACCCTGATCGTGACCTTCCTGGGCACCGTCATCGGCATGCTCGCCGGCTACTTCGGCGGCATCCTCGACACCCTGCTGTCCCGGCTGACCGACATCTTCTTCGGCATCCCGTTCCTGCTGGGCGCCCTGGTCATCCTGACCGCCTTCGAGAAGCGCAGCGTCTGGGTCGTGATCCTGGCCATCTCGTTCCTCGGCTGGACGTCGATGGCCCGCGTCGCCCGCGGCGCCGTCATCCAGGTCAAGCAGACGGACTACATCCTCGCCGCCAAGGCGCTGGGCGCCTCCACCTTCCGGATCCTGACCCGGCACGTCCTGCCGAACGCGCTGGCGCCCATCATCGTGGTCGCCACCACCGCGCTCGGCGGTTACATCGCCACCGAGGCCACCCTGTCCTTCCTGGGCGTGGGCCTCCAGGAGCCGCTGGTCTCCTGGGGCGTGGACGTCGCCGGCGCCTTCCGGTCGATCCGCAACGCGCCCTACGTGCTGATCATGCCGTCCGTGCTGGTCTCCATCACGGTGCTGTCCTTCCTGATGTTCGGCGATGCGGTGCGCAACGCCCTCGACCCGAAGCTGCGCTGAGGGAGGCGTACACAACATGACTCTCATCGACGAATCCCCGGCGCCCCAGGGCGCCGGCGACTCCGGGACCCCGCTCCTGGAGGTCCGCGACCTGCACGTGGAGTTCCACACCCGTGACGGCGTCGCCAAGGCGGTCAACGGTGTCAACTACACCGTCAACGCCGGCGAGACGCTCGCCGTGCTCGGCGAGTCCGGCTCCGGCAAGTCCGTCACCGCCCAGGCGATCATGGGCATCCTGGACATGCCCCCCGGCCGCATCCCCAAGGGCGAGATCCTGTTCCGTGGACAGGACATGCTCAAGATGTCCGGCGAGGAGCGCCGGAAGATCCGCGGCGCCAGGATCGCGATGATCTTCCAGGACGCGCTCTCCTCGCTGAACCCGGTCTACTCGGTGGGCTTCCAGCTCGGCGAGATGTTCCGGGTCCACCGCGGCCTCTCCAAGAAGGACGCGCGGGCCAAGGCCGTCGAGCTGATGGACCGGGTGAAGATCCCCGCCGCCGCCCAGCGCGTGGACGACTACCCGCACCAGTTCTCCGGCGGCATGCGCCAGCGCATCATGATCGCCATGGCGCTGGCCCTGGAGCCGGACCTGATCATCGCCGACGAGCCCACCACGGCGCTCGACGTGACGGTGCAGGCGCAGGTCATGGACCTGCTCGCCGAGCTGCAGCGCGAGTACAACATGGGCCTGATCCTGATCACCCACGACCTCGGCGTGGTCGCCGACGTCGCGGACAAGATCGCCGTGATGTACGCGGGCCGGATCGTCGAGACGGCCCCCGTGCACGAGCTGTACAAGCGGCCCGCGCACCCCTACACCAAGGGCCTGCTCGAGTCGATCCCGCGCCTGGACCGCAAGGGCCAGGAGCTGTACGCGATCAAGGGCCTGCCGCCCAACCTGACCCGCATCCCGACCGGCTGCGCCTTCAACCCGCGCTGCCCGCAGGCCACCGACCTCTGCCGCACCGAGGTCCCGGCCCTGTTCCCGGTCACCGAGCAGGACGGCGCCGAGCTGGCCGGCCGCGGTTCGGCCTGCCACTACTGGAAGGAGACGCTCCATGGCTGAGCTCAGCAAGAAGAACGAGCCCGCCGCCTCCGTGGACGCCACTCCGAACGTCACCGGTGTCGAGGTCGTCGAGACCGGCAGCGAGACGGCCGCCATCGAGGCCCTCCAGGCGCCGGTGGACCGCGGCGAGCCGATCCTGCAGGTGCGGAACCTGGTCAAGCACTTCCCGCTGACCCAGGGCATCCTCTTCAAGAAGCAGGTCGGCGCGGTCAAGGCCGTCGACGGCATCTCCTTCGACCTGTACCAGGGCGAGACCCTGGGCATCGTGGGCGAGTCCGGCTGCGGCAAGTCCACCGTCGCCAAGCTCCTGATGCGCCTGGAGACGGCCACCGCGGGCGAGATCTTCTACAAGGGCCAGGACATCACCAAGCTGTCCGGGCGCGCGCTGAAGGCGGTCCGCCGGAACATCCAGATGGTGTTCCAGGACCCGTACACCTCGCTCAACCCCCGCATGACGGTGGGCGACATCATCGGCGAGACCTTCGACATCCACCCCGAGGTGGCCCCCAAGGGCGACCGCCGGCGCAGGGTCCAGGAGCTCCTCGACGTCGTCGGCCTGAACCCGGAGTACATCAACCGCTACCCGCACCAGTTCTCCGGCGGCCAGCGCCAGCGCATCGGCATCGCCCGCGGCCTCGCGCTCAACCCGGAGATCATCATCTGCGACGAGCCGGTCTCCGCGCTCGACGTGTCGGTGCAGGCGCAGGTCATCAACCTGATGGAGAAGCTGCAGGACGAGTTCAACCTGTCCTACGTCTTCATCGCGCACGACCTGTCCATCGTGCGGCACATCTCCGACCGCGTCGGCGTGATGTACCTCGGCAAGATGGCCGAGATCGGCACCGACGAGCAGATCTACGACCACCCGACGCACCCCTACACCCAGGCGCTGCTGTCGGCGGTCCCGGTCCCGGACCCGGAGGCCCGCGAGAACCGCGAGCGGATCATCCTCACCGGTGACGTCCCGTCCCCGGCCAACCCGCCGTCGGGCTGCCGCTTCCGCACCCGGTGCTGGAAGGCTCAGGACAAGTGCGCCCAGGAGGTGCCGCTGCTGGCGGTCCCCGAGCGCTTCAAGGGCGCGGACACGCCGGCCGCGCACGAGTCCGCGTGCCACTTCGCCGAGGAGAAGGACGTCGTCCACGCGGCCTGACGTCCCCTCCCGCCACGCCGAGGCCCGGCCCCCGTTCCCCCGGGGCGCCGGGCCCCGGCGTACCGCCCGCCGGTTCCCGCGGGCGGTACGCGCGCGCCGCCTCAGACGGTGGTCCGCGTCGCCGCCCAGTGGCAGGCGGCGGCGGTCCCGCCCGTGCCGGGCAGCACGGGGAGGTCCACCGTGCGGCACGCCTCCTCGACGCCGGCCCGCGCCGCCTCCCCGCCCGCCAGCACCTGGCACCGCACGTGGAACCGGCACCCGCCCGGAACGCGGGACGGGTCCGGCGGCTCCCCCGTGAGCACCACCGGCTCGCCCGGAGCCTCCGGCAGCACCGACAGCAGCGCCTGCGTGTACGGGTGCCGCGGCGAGGTCAGCACCTCCTCCACCGGCCCGGTCTCCACGATCCGCCCCAGGTACATCACCGCCACCCGGTCCGCGATGTTCCAGGCCAGCCCCAGGTCGTGGGTGACCACCAGCGCGGACAGCCCCAGCTCCTCGCGCAGGCGCAGCAGCAGCGCCAGGATCTCGCCCCGCACCGAGGCGTCCAGCGACGCCACCGGTTCGTCGGCCACGATCAGTTCCGGCTCCAGCACCAGCGCCCCGGCGATCACCACCCGCTGCCGCTGCCCGCCGGACAGCTCGTGCGGGTAGCGCAGGAAGAACCGCTCCGGCGGCCGCAGCCCGGCCCGGGAGAGCGCCCCGGCCACCGCGGCCCGCTCGTCGCCGTCGTACCCGTGGATCCGCAGCCCCTCGGCGACCGCGTCGTACACGGTGTGCCGGGGGTTCAGCGATCCCGTGGGGTCCTGGAGCACCAGCTGCACCCGCCTGCGGTGCGCCTTGAGCGCCCGCCCCCCGTACTCCAGCGGCGTGCCCGCGAAGGTGACCCGTCCGCCGGTCGGCCGCACCAGCCCCAGCAGCGAGCGGGCCAGCGTGGTCTTGCCGCAGCCGGACTCGCCGACCAGCGCGACGATCTCCCCGGGCCGCACGTCCAGGTCGACGCCGTCCACGGCCCGGGCGGGCGGTGCCCCGTTCCGGCCGGGGAAGGTCACGTGCAGTCCCTCGGCGCTCAGCAGCGGGGCGCCGTTGTCGGTGGTCGTCGTCATGCGGTGGTGCTCCTCGCTCCGTCGGTACCGGCCGTGCCCGTGCCGGCCGCCTCCGTGGCGCCCTCCGCGTCGGACGTCGCCGCACAGCCGGGGGCACCTGGGCCGGTGGCTTCGCTGTCGTCCGTGCCCGCACGGGACCCGGTCGCGCCGGAGTCGTCGCCGTCCGCACCGGGCCCACCCGCGCCGGAGGTGTCCGGCACGGGGGTGTCCGCCGCCGGGGCGTGCACCACCGCGGCAGCCTCTTCCGCGCCCGCGCCCGCGTGCACGCACGCCGCGCGGCGTCCCGTCGCGGCGTCGGCGAGCCGCAGGGGCTGGTCCTCGGTGGCGCAGGACTCCAGCGCCACCGGGCAGCGCGGGTGGAACGCGCACCCGCCCGGCAGCGCCGACGGGTCCGGCGGATCGCCCGCCAGCCCCGCGGGGGCGAACCGGGAGGCCGGGTCGCCGATCCGCGGGAACGCGGCGGACAGCGCCCGCGCGTACGGGTGCCGGGCGTCGTCGAAGACCCGCGCGGCGGGCCCTTCCTCCACCACCCGCCCCGCGTACATCACGGCCAGCCGGTCGCAGGTGTCGGCCAGCACCGCGAGGTCGTGGCTGATCATGATCAGGCCCACGTCCTGCTCGCTGACCAGCTCCTCGATCAGGCGGAGGATCTGGGCCTGGATCATCACGTCCAGCGCGGTGGTCGGCTCGTCGGCGATCACCAGGCCCGGATCGCAGGCCAGCGCCATGGCGATCATGACGCGCTGGCGCTGCCCGCCGGAGAGCTCGTGCGGATAGGCCGAGGCGCGGGCGGCGGGCAGGCCGACCTGCTCCAGCAGTTCGCCCGCCCTCCGCCTCGCCCCCGCGGCGGTGGCCCTGCGGTGCAGCAGGATCGGCTCGGCGATCTGGTCGCCGATGCGGTGCACCGCGTTCAGCGAGTGCATCGCGCCCTGGAAGACGATCGACGCGCCCGCCCAGCGCACGGCGCGCACCCGGCCCCACTTCATGGCGAGGACGTCCTCGCCGTCGAGCAGGATCCGCCCGCCCACCGTCGTGCCGGCGGGCAGCAGCCGCAGCAGCGCCAGGGCCAGCGTGGACTTCCCGCAGCCGGACTCCCCGGCGATGCCGAGTTTCTGCCCGGCCTCCAGCGTCAGGTCCACCCCGCGCACCGCGGCCGCCCCGCCGGGGTAGGTCACTTCGAGGTTCTGGACGTCCAGCAGGGTCAACGGGACACCCCCAGCCTGGGGTTGAGGACGGATTCGACGGCGCGGCCGCAGAGCGTGAACGCCAGCGCGACGACGGCGATGCCGATGCCGGGCGGCACCACGTACCACCACTTGCCGGAGCTGACCGCGCCGGCCTCGCGGGCGTCCTGGAGCAGGCTGCCCCAGGAGACCACCGTGGGGTCGCCGAGGCCCAGGAAGGCCAGCGTCGCCTCGGTGAGGATGGAGGAGGAGATCAGCAGGGTGGTCTGCGCCAGCACCAGCGGCATCACGTTGGGCAGCACGTGCCGCGTCATGATGTGCAGGTGCCCGCCGCCGAGCGCCTTGGCGCGCTCGATGTAGGGCCGTGACTCCACGGCCAGGGTCTGCGCGCGGACCAGGCGCGCGGTGGTCGGCCAGGTGACGATGCCGATCGCCAGCACCACCGTGCCGAGGGAGCGGGACAGCACGGTGGCCAGCGCGATGGCCAGCACCAGCGCGGGCATCACCAGGAACCAGTCGGTGATCCGCATGATCACCGTGGAGTAGGCGCCGCCGAAGTGCCCGGCGGTGATGCCGACCAGCGCGCCGATCACCACGGAGAGCGCCGCGGCCAGCAGTCCCACCAGGAGCGAGACCCGGGAACCCCAGACCACCAGGCCGAACAGGTCGCGCCCGAACCGGTCGGTGCCCAGCCAGAAACGGCCGCTCGGCGCCTCCATCGGGGAGCCGGGCGCCGTCGTCACGTCGGACACCTCGGCGCCGATGGTGAGCGGCGCGGTCAGCGCCACCAGGGCGAGGACGGCCAGGACGGCCAGTCCGGCCACCCCGGCCCGGTGGGAGCGGTACCGCCGCCAGAACCGGGCCGCGGAGGCCCGTCGCCGCTCGCGTGCCAGTCTGCGCGGGTCGAGCGTGGCGCCGCCCGCGGTCGTGTCGTCGGTCGTCACTGGTTGCCCACCCGGGGGTCGAGCAGCGGATAGATCAGGTCGGCCAGCATGTTGGCGAGGATCATCGTCGCCGCGAAGAAGAAGAACAGCCCTTGCACCAGCGGCAGGTCGGGCACGCTCAGCGCCTGGTAGAAGAGGCTGCCGAGACCCGGCCAGGAGAAGACCGTCTCCACCAGGATCACGCCCGCCACGGTGCGGCCCAGGTTGACGAAGATCAGCGTCATGGTGGGCAGCAGCGCGTTGGGGAGCGCGTGCCGGTTCCGCACCTGGTCGTCGCGCAGGCCCTTGGCGCGGGCCGTGGTCAGGTAGTCGCTGCCCATCTCGTCCAGCAGGGCGGAGCGGGTGACCAGCAGCGTCTGGCCGTAGTCGACGGCCACCAGGGTGAGCACCGGCAGCACCATGTGGTGCGCCACGTCGAGCACGTGGTCGAGGCCCTCCTCACCGGTCTCCATGCCGCCGGTGGGGAAGAGACCGGGGACCGGGCCGACGCCGTTGGCGAAGACGATGATCGCCAGCAGGCCGAGCCAGAAGGACGGCACCGAGAACAGGACCAGGGCGAGGCCGGTGTTGGCCCTGTCGCCGCGGCTGTTGTGGCGCCAGGCCGACCGGGTGCCCAGGAGGACGCCGAGCGCGGTGTAGATGACGAAGGCGGTGAGGGTCAGCAGCAGCGTGGGCAGCACCGCCTCGCCGATCTTGTCCATCACCGGCGCGCGGAACTGGTAGGAGGTGCCGAAGTCACCGGTGAGCACGTTGCCGCAGTAGTCCAGGAACTGCTGCCACACCGGCAGGTCGAGGCCGAACTCGCGCTGCAGCGCGTCCAGTTGGTCCTGCGAGATGGGCCGGCCCCGGGTCATCTGGGTGACCGGGTCGCCGGGTATCAGGCGGAAGAGGAAGAAGCTGGTGACGAGGACGGCCAGCAGGGAGACGGCGGCCCCCGCCAGCTTGCCCGCCGCGTGGCGCAGGTAGGTCAGGGTGCGGTTTCCGGAGCCGGACCGGCCGGCCGGCGGCCCGGCGGGACGCGGGCCGTCGGCCGGCGCGGCCGGCACGGGTGCGATCTGGGTCATGTACGCCCTGCTGCTATTCGCGCTCGTCGGCGGTGGAGCGGCGGCGCACCGCCATGAAGGCGCCGACCGCGACCAGGACCACGACGCCGGCGACGATGCCGATGATCACGCCGGTCGAGTCCTGGTCCCCGGAGGACGCCTCGTCGGAGGCGACGGGCTCGGCGGACCACCAGCTCCAGTAGCCGTCCTGGCCGTAGATGTTGCCGGCCTCGGCGGGCATGGTGGTGATCGACTTGATCTGGTCGCTGCGGTAGGCCTCGACGGCGTTCGGGTAGGCCATGACGTTCATGTACCCGAGGTCGTAGAGGTGCGACTGCATCTGCTTGACCAGGTCGGCGCGCTTGGCCGGGTCGTACTCGGCGAGCTGCCGCTCGTAGAGCTCGTCGTACTTCTTGTCGCAGATGAAGTTGTCGGTGGCGCCCACGTCCTCCTTGGTGGCCGGGAGGGCGTCACAGGTGTGGATGGACAGCACGAAGTCCGGGTCCGGGTTGACCGACCAGCCGTCGAAGGCCAGGTCGTAGGTGCCGGCCAGCCAGGGGTCGGAGACGTTGTCCGAGCACTGCAGGTCCATGCCGATGCCGAGCCGCCCCCACCACTCCTCGAGGTACTGGCCGACGGCCTTGTCGTTGGGGTCGGTGGCGTGGCAGAGCACCCGGTAGACGATCGGCTCGCCGTCCTCGTCGACCCGCTTGCCGTCCTTCTTCTTCAGGCCGGCCTCGTCGAGCAGCTTGTCGGCCGCCTCGATGTCGAAGGTGAGCTCCTGCTCCGGCGACGGCTTCCAGAAGTACTTGTCGTAGCGCGGGGGTATGTAGCCCTCGCCCTTGACGGCGTGGCCCTGGAAGACCTTGTCGATGATCGTGTCGCGGTCGACGGCCTTGAACAGGGCGTTGCGCACCCGCTGGTCCAGCAGCGACTCGTGGCCGTCGCCCAGCTTGTCGCCGTTCCTGGCCTTGGCGCCCGGGTTGACGGCGAGCGCGAAGAAGCGGCGGCCGGGGGCGTCGTTGACCTTGATGTTCCCGGCGTTCTTCAGGTCGGCGGCCTGCGCGGGCGTCAGGTTGGGGACGAAGGAGACCTCGCCCTTCTTCAGGGCGGCCACGGCGGCGTCGCCGTCCTTGTAGTACTTGAAGACCAGCTCGTCGAACTTGGGGGCGCCGCGCCAGAAGTCCTTGTTGGGCTCCATCTTCACGTACTGGTCGACCTTGTAGTCGGTGAGCACGTACGGGCCGTTGCCGACGATCGGGAACTTCTGGTCGTTGTTGAACTTCGAGAAGTCGCCGACCTTCTCCCAGACGTGCTTGGGCACGATCGGGATGTCCAGGGCCGTCATGGTGGCCTGCGGCTTCTTGAGCTTGATGACCAGCTTGTCCTTGCTGGGCGCGCTCACCGACTCGAAGTTGCCGACGAAGCTGCCGTTGGCGGTGGCCGCGGCGTCGTCCGACATCATCTTGCCCAGCGTCCACGCCGCGTCCTCGGCGGTGGCCTGCTTGCCGTCCGACCACTTCGAGTCGTCGCGGATGGTGTACGTCCAGGTCAGCTTGTCCTCGGACGCCTCCCACGCGGTGGCGAAGGCCGGGACCGGCTCGTTCGTCTTCGGGTCGTAGTTGAGCAGGTACTCGTACATCAGCCGGTGGATGCTGGTCGAGACCAGCCGGCCGGCCAGGAACGGGCTCAGCGAGTCCACGCTCTGGGCGACGGCCACGGTGAGGACCTGCTTGTCCTCCGCGGCCCGCGCCTGGGCGGGCGCCGGGTGCAGCGGCGTGGCGGCCGCGCCGGTGAACGCCAGGGCGAGTGCTCCCGTCGCGGCGACGAGCCGTGGGGCGCGGTGGCGTCGGCCTGTTCCGCCGTGCGCTTCTTGCGTGTTCATGCTCGGACCTCGCGTCATCCTCGGACTGCTGGGCAGTGCTGCCGAATGGGGAGTGGTCTATCAGTGCGGCAGTGGGGCGTCAACGGATCGGAGACCCCAAGTGGCCTGCGGAAACGCCGAGTTGATCGATCGGACACGGGCATTGGTCTCGACCTCTGACGCTCCGCAGGTGGGAGGTTGACGGTGCGTCTGTCGGACATGTCCGGCGGCCATTTCCGCTGGACGGGCGGAGCGGCCCGGGGGCAGGCTGGTCCGGACGTTCCCGCCCCGAGGCCGAGGAGGCCGCGTGACCGACGCCGTACCCGCCACACCCGCCGTATCCGCCACACCCGCCGCACCCGCCGTCCACTCGATCACCGTCGACTGCGTGGGGGACCCCTACGAGCTCGCCGTCTTCTGGGGGGCGCTGCTCGGACGCACCCCGGCGGACGACGACAGGCCCGGCGACCCGGAGGCACTGCTGGAGGACCCGGAGGGCGGGCCGCGCATGCTGTTCGTCCGCGTGCCCGACCCGAAGGCGGTCAAGAACCGCCTCCACCTCGACCTGCGGCCGCGCGGACGGACCCGTGCGGAGGAGGTGGAGCGGGCGCTCTCGCTCGGCGCGACCCTGTCCGCCGACCACGTGCGGCCCGACGGGCGCGGCTGGGTGACCCTCCTGGATCCGCAGGGCAACGAGTTCTGCGTCGAGCGGGGCGAGCTGGACTGAACGCCCCGAGGGCTCGGGGAGCGCGCGCACGACGGCCGCTCCGCCGGCCCCCGGCCCCGCTCCTGGTCCCGCCCCCGGTTCCCGGACCACCGGAAAACACCCCTCCCGCCCGCCGCCCCGGGCGGCCCGCGCCCGGTCGGGCTACTCAGTCACCTGTTCGGGTGGACCCCGGATGCGTCGGCACGCTCCCGGCGATATGGATCGTTCATCGCAGTGTTCGGTCGTCGCAGTGCCCGGTCACGGCGGTGTACCGGTCACGGCGGTGTCCGGCCACGGCCGGCCAGGGAGAGGGAGGTGCGCCATGCGCGGAGGAAGCCACCGGGGAAGGTCCGCCGGGCGTGGCGCCGCCGCGGCGTGCGCGTCGGCGGTGGCGTTGCTCGCCGCGGCCTGCGGTGGCGGCGGTGGCGGCACCGGCGCGGACGCGGTGCTGAGCTCCTCGTGGGGCGACCCGCAGAACCCGCTGGAGCCCGCCAACACCAACGAGGTGCAGGGCGGCAAGGTCCTCGACATGATCTTCCGCAACCTCAAGAAGTACGACCCGAGGACCGGCGAGGCGCAGGACATGCTCGCCGAGAGGATCGAGACCTCGGACTCCCGGAACTTCCGGATCACGGTCAAGGACGGCTGGAGGTTCAGCAACGGCGAGCCGGTCACCGCCCGCTCCTTCGTGGACGCGTGGAACTACGGCGCGAGCCTGAGGAACAACCAGAAGAACGCCTACTTCTTCCAGTACATCGAGGGCTACGACAGGACCCACCCGGAGAGCGGCGCGCAGAGCGCCGACACCCTCTCCGGGCTCGAGGTGGTCGACGACCGCACCTTCACCGTCGCGCTCAGCCAGAAGTTCTCGACCTTCCCGGACACCCTGGGCTACAACGCCTACGCCCCGCTGCCCCGGGCCTTCTTCGACGACCACGACGCCTGGGTCGCCAAGCCGATCGGCAACGGCCCCTACCAGGTCGAGTCCTACGCCAAGGGCGCGCAGATGTCGCTGCGCAAGTGGGACGGGTACCGGGGCCCCGACAAGGCGCGCAACGGCGGAGTGGACCTGAAGGTCTACACGGACAACGCCACCGCCTACAACGACCTGATGTCCGGCAACCTCGACCTGGTCGACGACATCCCGGCCAGCCAGCTGAAGAACGCCCCCGCCGACCTCGGCGACCGGTACGTCACCACCCCGGCCGGCATCCTCCAGACCCTCGCCTTCCCGTTCTACGACCCCGCGTGGAACAAGCCCGGCACGGAGAAGGTCCGCAAGGGCCTGTCCATGGCGATCGACCGCGCGCAGATCACCGAGACGATCTTCCAGAAGACCCGCACCCCGGCCACCGACTGGACCTCCCCGGTCCTCGGCGAGGACGGCGGCTTCCGCGAGGGCTTCTGCGGCGAGGCGTGCGAGTACAGGCCCGAGGAGGCCAGGAAGCTCATCGAGGAGGGCGGCGGCCTGCCCGGAGGCCAGGTGCGGATCACCTTCAACGCCGACACCGGCTCCCACCGCGACTGGGTCGAGGCCGTCTGCAACAGCATCAACCGCGTCATGGGCCAGGGCAAGGCGTGCGTCCCCCAGCCGGTCGGCACCTTCGCCGACTACCGCAACCGGATCGGCGACCGGAAGATGCCCGGCCCCTTCCGGGCCGGCTGGCAGATGGACTACCCGCTGATCCAGAACTTCCTCCAGCCGCTCCACTACACCGACGCCTCCTCCAACGACGGCAAGTGGTCCGACGAGGAGTTCGACGACTGGGTCGACAAGGCCAACGCCGAGTCGGACACCGGCCGGGCCGTGGAGAACTTCCTCAAGGCCGAGGCGGTGGTCCGCGACCGGATGGCGGCCATCCCGCTCTGGTACCAGAACGGCTCCGCCGGCTACTCCGAACGTCTCTCCGACGTCGCCCTGAACCCGTTCAGCGTTCCGGTCTACGACCGGATCAAGGTCGCCTGACCAGGCGTTCGGCCCCGCATCCAGGCCGGGAGGCACCATGGGACGCTACGTGATCCGGCGTCTGCTGCAGATGATCCCCGTCTTCGCCGGCGCGACGCTGCTCATCTTCCTGATGGTCAACGTCATGGGCGACCCGGTCGCCGGGCTCTGCGGCGAACGCGCCTGCGACCCGGCGACGGCGGCCCGCCTCAAGGCGGAGTTCGGCCTCGACCAGCCCGTGTGGAAGCAGTACCTGACCTACATGGGCAACGTGCTCACCGGCGACTTCGGCACCGCCTTCAACGGCCAGGAGGTCACCGAGCTGATGGGCACGGCCTTCCCGGTCACCGTCCGGCTGACCCTGGTGGCGATCCTCTTCGAGGTCGTCATCGGCATCGCCCTCGGCGTGGTCACCGGACTGCGCCGCGGCCGTCCGGCCGACACCGGCGTCCTGGTCGCCACCCTCGTCGTCATCTCCGTGCCCACCTTCGTCACCGGCCTGCTGCTCCAGCTCCTGCTCGGCGTGAAGTGGGGATGGACCGACCCCTCCGTCTCCTCCGAGGCCGCCTTCGGCGAACTCGTCGTCCCCGGCCTGGTGCTGGCCTCCGTCTCGCTGGCCTACGTCACCCGGCTGACCCGGACCTCCATCGCCGAGAACCGCCGCTCCGACTACGTCCGCACGGCCGTCGCCAAGGGGCTCCCGCGCCGCCGGGTGGTCACCCGCCACCTGCTGCGGAACTCGCTCATCCCCGTGGTCACCTTCATCGGCACGGACATCGGCGCGCTGATGGGCGGCGCCATCGTCACCGAGCGGATCTTCAACATCCACGGCGTCGGCTACCAGCTCTACCAGGGCATCCTGCGGCAGAACACCCAGACCGTGGTGGGCTTCGTGACGGTGCTCGTGCTGGTCTTCCTGGTGGCGAATCTCGTCGTCGACCTCCTGTACGCCGTTCTCGACCCGAGGATCCGCTATGCCTGACACCCGCCGGACGCACCCGGGCCCCGAGCCGGAGGCCGGCGGCCGCCGGCCGGGGGAGCGCCTGCCCGGCGGCCCTCCGCCCGGCGACCACCCGACGGGCGACCGCCCGCGCGGGAACCGCCCCGACGACGGCCCGGACGCCCGGGACGGGGCGATCGCCGGGACCGGCTTCGGCGGCTCCATGGACCTGGCCGCCGACGAGGGCCGGACGCTGGAGGACGACCCCGGGCCCGACGGCGGCGGCCCGTCCGGCCGGCCCCGCTCCCTGTGGTCGGACGCCTGGCGGGACCTGCGCCGCAACCCGGTCTTCGTCGTCTCCGCCCTGCTGATCCTGTTCCTGGTGCTGATCGCGCTCCGGCCCACCCTGCTGGCCTCCGGCGACCCGCTCGACTGCGACCTGGCACGCGCCCAGGAGGGCTCCCGGCCCGGCCACCCGTTCGGCTTCAACGGCCAGGGCTGCGACGTGTACACCCGCACCGTCCACGGCGCCCGCACCTCGGTCACCGTCGGCGTCTGCGCCACCCTCGGCGTCACCCTCCTCGGCAGCGTCCTCGGCGGACTGGCCGGGTTCTTCGGCGGTCTCTGGGACGCCCTGCTCTCCCGGCTCACCGACGTCTTCTTCGCCATCCCGGTGGTCCTGGGCGGTCTGGTGCTGCTGTCGGTGGTCACCAGCAACAGCGTCTGGCCGGTGATCGGCTTCATGGTGCTGCTGGGCTGGCCGCAGATCTCCCGCATCTCCCGCGGCGCCGTCATCACCGCCAAGCAGCACGACTACGTACAGGCCGCCCGCGCCCTCGGCGCCTCCGGCCCCCGGATGCTGCTGCGGCACATCGCGCCCAACGCGATCGCCCCGGTGATCGTGGTCGCCACCATCGCGCTCGGCACCTACATCGCCCTGGAGGCCACCCTGTCCTACCTGGGCGTCGGACTGAAACCGCCCACGGTCAGCTGGGGCATCGACATCTCCTCCGCCTCCCCGTACATCCGCAACGCCCCGCACATGCTGCTCTGGCCCGCCGGGGCGCTGGCGGTCACGGTGCTGGCGTTCATCATGCTCGGCGACGCGGTCCGCGACGCCCTCGACCCGAAGCTGAGGTGAGCCGCGCCATGCTGCTCGACGTCCGCGACCTGCGCGTGGAGTTCACCACCCGGGAAGGCGTCGCCAAGGCGGTCAACGGGGTCAGCTACGGCGTCGCGGCGGGCGAGACGCTCGCCGTGCTCGGCGAGTCCGGCTCCGGCAAGTCCGTCACCGCCCAGGCGGTCATGGGCATCCTCGACACGCCGCCCGGCCGGATCACCGGCGGCGAGATCCTCTTCAAGGGCCGCGACCTGCTGAGGCTCAAGGAGGAGGAGCGGCGCTCCGTCCGCGGGGCCGAGATGGCGATGATCTTCCAGGACGCGCTCTCCTCCCTCAACCCGGTGCTCACCGTGGGGGACCAGCTCGGCGAGATGTTCGTCGTCCACCGCGGCATGTCGAAGAAGGACGCGCGGGCCAAGGCCGTCGAGCTGATGGACCGGGTCCGCATCCCGGCCGCCGCCCAGCGCGTGGACGACTACCCGCACCAGTTCTCCGGCGGCATGCGCCAGCGCATCATGATCGCCATGGCGCTGGCCCTGGAGCCGGACCTGATCATCGCCGACGAGCCCACCACGGCGCTCGACGTGACGGTGCAGGCGCAGGTCATGGACCTGCTCGCCGAGCTGCAGCGCGAGTACGCCATGGGCCTGATCCTGATCACCCACGACCTCGGCGTGGTCGCCGACGTCGCGGACAGGATCGCCGTGATGTACGCGGGCCGGATCGTCGAGACGGCCCCCGTGCACGACCTCTACAAGGCGCCCGCCCACCCCTACACCCGCGGACTGCTGGACTCCATCCCCCGCCTGGACCACAAGGGCCGGGAGCTGTACGCGATCAAGGGCCTGCCGCCCAGCCTCACCGCCGTCCCGCCCGGCTGCCCCTTCCACCCGCGCTGCCCGATGGCGCGGGACGTCTGCCGCACCGACGTGCCCCCGCTGCACGCCGTGGAGCGGGGACCGGCCTCCGGGCCGGGGCGGGGCAGCGCCTGCCACTTCTGGCGCGACTGCCTCGAGGGCTCCGCCCGCCGCTAGACACGCCCGCCGCCCCACATGCCCGCCGCGCCGCCCCACACGCCCACCGCCGGCCGAACCCGCCCGCCAGGAGAACCGATGGCCACCACGGCGCCCGTGCCCGGCACGGACACGACGACCGAGCCGATCCTCGAGGTCGAGGGGCTGGTCAAGCACTACCCGCTCACCCGGGGCGTCCTCCTCAGGAAGCAGACCGGGGCGGTCAAGGCCGTCGACGGCGTCGACCTCGCCCTCGGCCGGGGCGAGACCCTCGGCATCGTGGGGGAGTCCGGCTGCGGCAAGTCCACCGTGGCGCGCATGCTGGTCGGCCTGGAACGCCCCACCGCGGGCGCCATCCGCTACCGGGGCGAGGACGTCACCCGGCTCTCCGGCCGCGCGCTGAAGGCCGTCCGCCGGAACATCCAGATGGTCTTCCAGGACCCCTACACCTCGCTCAACCCGCGGATGACGGTCGGTGACATCGTCGGCGAGCCTTTCGACATCCACCCCGAGGCCGCCGCCAAGGGCGACCGGCGCCGGCGGGTCCAGGAACTGCTGGAGGTGGTCGGCCTCAACCCCGAGCACGTCAACCGCTACCCGCACCAGTTCTCCGGCGGCCAGCGCCAGCGCATCGGCATCGCCCGCGGCCTCGCGCTGCGCCCCGAGGTCATCGTCGCCGACGAGCCGGTCTCCGCACTCGACGTCTCGGTCCAGGCCCAGGTGGTCAACCTGCTGGAGCGGCTCCAGGACGAGTTCGGCCTCGCCTACGTCTTCATCGCCCACGACCTGTCCGTGGTGCGGCACATCTCCGACCGCGTCGGCGTGATGTACCTGGGGCGCGTCGTGGAGACCGGCACCGACGCGCAGATCTACGGCCACCCCACGCACCCCTACACCCAGGCCCTGCTCTCCGCCGTGCCCGTCCCCGACCCGGCGGCCCGTGACCGCCGTGAGCGCATCATCCTCACCGGCGACGTGCCCTCGCCGGCCGACGTCCCCTCCGGGTGCCGCTTCCGCACCCGCTGCTGGAAGGCCCGGCAGCGCTGCGCCGACGAGGTGCCGCGGCTCGCCGTGCCGGAGGCCTTCCGCGGCGGGGGCGGCCCGGCGGCGCATCCGTCGGCCTGCCACTTCGCGGAGGAGAGGCGGGTGGTGCCGCCGGACGAGCCGGTCCCCTCGCGCGGAGGGGCGCGTTAACAGACAGGCAACTCCGCGGACCCGTCTCCGATATACGGACCTGGAAACCTGAACAGCGTACGGCCGTGCGGGTGCCGTGAACGGGCCGGGGCGCGCCATGTCGCCCCGGCCCGTGCCGGTTCCCGGGCGGTTCAGCCGGCCGACGGGCCCTGCGGTGCGCCCCCCGCCGTCCCCTCCGGCGACATGCCCAGCGAGCGGCGCAGGAAGTCGACCTGGAGCAGCAGCAGGTTCTCCGCCACCTGCTCCTGCGGCGTCATGTGCGTCACCCCCGACAGCGGCAGCACCTCGTGCGGCCGCCCCTCGGCCAGCAGGGCCGAGGAGAGCCTCAGCGAGTGGGCCGCCACCACGTTGTCGTCCGCCAGCCCGTGGATCACCATCAGCGGCCGGGCGGGCGCGGCGGCGCCGGAGAGCCCGTCGTCGGTCACCAGCGAACTCGCCGCGTACGCCGCCGGTGCGGCGGCCGGGTCGCCCAGGTACCGCTCCGTGTAGTGGGTGTCGTAGAGCCGCCAGTCGGTGACCGGGGCGCCGGCGACGCCCGCGGCGAAGACGTCCGGCCGCCGGAGCACCGCCAGCGCGGCGAGGTAACCGCCGAACGACCAGCCCCGGATCGCCACCCGCGACAGGTCCAGCGGGTACCGCCCGGCCAGGTCGTGGAGGGCGTCGATCTGGTCCTCCAGGGCGAGGGTGAAGTCGCCCCCGACCGCCTTCTCCCACTGCGGCGAGCGCCCCGGCGTGCCGCGTCCGTCGGCGACGACCACCGCGAACCCCTGGTCGGCGAACCACTGCGAGGTCAGGTGGGCGTTGTGGGCGGCGGACACGCGCTGCCCGTGCGGGCCGCCGTACGGGTCCATGAGGACGGGCAGCGGCTCGTCCGCCCGGTGGTGCGCGGGCAGCAGCACGGCGCTCGGGACGCGCCGCGCGCCCGCCCGGGTCAGCGCGACGCGGGGGGTCAGTCCGGGGTCGGCCGCGTGCGAGGCGATCCGCGCGACCTCCTCGCCGTCGCGCTCCACCCGCACCCGGGCCCCCGGCCGGCCGAGCGTGGACGACACCAGGACCGTCACCCCGCCCGAGCGGACCGCCGAGTGGACGCCCGGCTCCCGCGAGACGCGCTCCACCCCGTCCGCGGTGACCCGGTGGACGTGCACCTCGCCGGTCTCCGCGTCGGCGGCCTCCTCGCCCGCGGAGGCCGACACCAGGACGTCGTCCTGCGACACGTCGAGCACCGCGCGCAGGTGCAGCCGCCCGTCGGTGAGCGTGCGTCCGCCCACCGCGAGGGCCCGCGCCCCGCTCTCGTCGGTGATCCGCACCAGTTCGCCGGCCGGGCTCCAGCAGGGCGTGGCAGCGAACAGTTCCAGCCATGTTGGGTCGCTCTCGCGGAGCAGCGTGCGGGTGGCCCCGGTGTCCGGGTCGACGGTCAGGGTGAGCTGCTCGCGCTGGTCCCGCGCCTGCACCAGGATCAGCGGCGGACCCGCCGCTGACCAGTGCACTCGTGCCAGGTACGGGAACCGCTCGCGGTCCCAGAGGACCTCCGACCGGCTGCCGTCGAGGCCCAGGGCGAACAACTGTACGTCCGCGTTGGGGGTGCCGGCCGCCGGGTACGCCTGCTGCCGCGGTTCCCGCCCGGGGTGCGCGGGATCGGCGATCCACCAGCGCCGCACGGGCGCGTCGTCGGCCCGGGCGACCAGCAGCCGGTCCGACTCCGGCGCCCACCAGAAGCCGCGGAAGCGGTGCATCTCCTCCGCCGCGACGAACTCCGCGAGCCCGTACGCGACCGTCCCCGACTCGGGTTCGGCGAGCGCCCGGTCACCGTCGCCCGCCGCCCCGACGACCCTCAGCGCACCGCCCGCGACGTAGGCGACGTGGCGTCCGTCGGGGGAGGGGCGGGGGTCGACCACCGGCCCGGCGACGGGCAGCTCGCGCGTCGCACCGGTCCTGAGATCCACCGCGAAAAGCCGCCCTGACAAGGCGAAACACGCGAACTCCACGGCGGCGTCGGTGGCGTGGGCGACGATGCCGGCGCCGCCTTCCCGGCTCCGCTCGCGCCGCGCCAGCTCCTCGGCGGACAGGTCCTCGCCGGTGCCCTCCAGCAGCGCCGCGGGGTCCGCCACGAGCCGCTCGGCGGGACCGCCGCCGGCCTCCAGGTCGAGCACCCAGAGGGCGCCGGCCCGGTCCGTGCCGGAGCGCGAGCGCAGGAAGACGACCCGGGAGCCGTCCGGCGCGACGGTGAACGCGCGGGGCGCCCCGAGGGTGAATCGCTGGGTGCGGGCGTACCGCCGGGGGAAGGATTCGGTGTCCGTCTGCATGACCCGACCATATTGGCCATGCGCCCCCCTTGTGCGGCTGTGCGCCGACTCATGCGTGGCTTCGGATAGTTATGATCACTCCCGTCCGGTGGGTATCAACCTGCTGGCTGCGCGAAGGATTTGTCGCCCCTTCGGTCCGACTGCCAGTGTTCTGGGGAGCTTTGGAGGTGAACCGCCGTGGCACTCTCGATCTCGGTGGTGGTGCTGCTGGCGATCGTCGTCTTCCTGCTGATCAAGAAGTCGGGGCTGAAGGCGGGGCATGCGATCGTCTGCATGCTGCTCGGGTTCTACCTCGCCGCGTCGTCGGTGGCCCCCACGATCAGTGAGTTGACCAACAACATCGCGGGCATGATCGGCAGCTTCAAGTTCTGACCGCGCGTCGCCTCCGTCCCGGATACCCCCGCGGCGGCGGCGTACACCAGGACGCGCGTCAGGTTTTCCCGTCACCCCGGGTGCCGGGGCCCCGCCCCCTCCGTCCTCCGGCACGCCTGCCGGGGGAGCGCCGGGGGGTCCGGCCTAAGCTGGCCCCATGACGGACATGCCCGCTCGCCGCCTGCTGCTGGTGCACGCGCACCCGGACGACGAGTCGATCAACAACGGCGCCACCATGGCCCGCTACGCGGCCGAGGGCGCCGGGGTCACCCTGGTCACCTGCACGCTGGGCGAGCTGGGCGAGGTCATCCCGCCCGAACTGGCCCACCTGTCCGGCGCGGCGCTGGGCGCGCACCGCCGCCAGGAACTGGCCGCCGCCATGCGCGAGCTGGGCGTCGGGGACGTCCGGCTGCTCGGCGGCGCGGGCCGCTACGGCGACTCCGGGATGATGGGCCTGCCCGACAACGACGCCCCCGGCGCCTTCTGGGGCGCCCCGGTGGACGAGGCCGCCGAGCACCTGGCCGCCGTGATCCGCGAGGTCCGCCCCCAGGTCCTGGTCACCTACGACCCGAACGGCGGCTACGGCCACCCCGACCACATCCAGGCCCACCGCGTCGCCATGCGGGCGGCGGAACTGGCCGCCGACCCGGGCGTGCGACCCGATCTGGGCGAGCCCTGGGACATCGCCCGCATCTACTGGACCCGGATGCCCCGTGAGGTCGCCGAGGAGGCGTTCGCCCGCCTCCGCGAGGCGCTGCCCGGCCTTCCGTTCACCGGGGCGGCCGAGGTGGACGACCTGCCCGGCGTCGTCGACGACCCGGCGTCGATCGGCGTCCGCCTGGACGCCGGGGGCACCCCGTACGCCGCCGCCAAGGCGGCCGCCATGGCGGCCCACGCCACCCAGATCGCCGTGAGCGGCCCCTGGTTCGCCCTCTCCAACGGCCTGGCCCAGCCGCTGTTCGCGGTGGAGCACTACCAGCTGGTGAAGGGCGAGCCCGACGGCCCCGGCGTGGGGGACGACCTGTTCGCCGGGATCGCGCCCGCGGCCCCGGCACGGCCCGAGGGGCCCGAGGAGCGCCGGGGAGGCACGGCATGAGCGTGAGCGACAAGGGGCCGCGGCCCGTCGGCGGGCCGCTGGCCCAGCCGCTGCGGATGCCCTCGGCGGGCCGGACGGCGGCCTACGCCGGACTGTTCCTGCTCGGCGCGCTCGTCGGGGCGGCAGGCGCGCTCGTGCAGGGCGCCTTCTTCCCCGGCGGGCTGCTGCTGGCGCTCGCCGGGGCCGCCGGGACCTTCCTCGGCGGGGCGCGGCTGATGGCCTCGAGGGCGGGTGCGGCCGTGCCCGTGGCGGGCTGGCTGGTGGCGGTCGTCCTGCTCACCACCAGCCGCCCCGAGGGCGACTTCGTGTTCGGCGCGGGCCTGCGCCCCTACCTGTTCCTTCTGGGCGGCATGCTGGTCGCTATGATCTGCGCCACCCTCGGAGGCGGCCGCGACCGCTGAGTACCGCCGCCCCACTTGGGATCGACGTCCCGCTTCGTCCTGCCGTCCCGGTGCCCCCCGGGGTGGATATGCCTCGGCCGTGGGTTACCCGCGGGAAGCGGCCAGTATCGTGGAGCGCGCCGCCGAGAAGCCCGATGTGATCGTGACGGGCGGCGGAGCCAACCGGGAGAACCTGCCTTGAGTCGTGAAACTGACAGTCCGTCCCCCACGCCCAGCGGGCACGGCGGATCCGCGCACCCTTCAGAGCCGTCACGGCCGGAGGACCGCAAGACCGAGACCACACTGACCACCCGGGTGAAGATCAACATCCCAGGGTCCCGGCCGATCCCGCCCGTGGTCGTGCGCAAACCCGTCGGCGACGGTTCCGCCGGCCAGGGCGAGCAGCCCCCCGCGGGCGGCGGAGCGACGCCGGCCGACGGCACGGACACCTCGTCCGCGGCGTCCGCCGCG
>NZ_LWCC02000005.1:1541309-1563835 GCF_001642695.1 Streptomyces chilikensis | reverse complement strand
CGGCGCCCACCGCCCCGCGGCCGCCGCCCCCGCGCCCGCGCCCGCCCCGGCGCCCGCGTCCGCGCCGCCCGCCAGGAAGAAGGGCCGCAACAAGCTGGTCCTGCTCGGCGGCGGCCTGGTCGCCCTGTTCGCCGTGGCCTACGGCGCCGGCCTCCTGCTGAACCACTCCGACGTGCCCAAGGGCACCACCGTGCTGGGCGTGGAGATAGGCGGCGGCACCCGGGAGGAGGCCGCGCAGAAGCTCGACCGGGCCCTGGGCGACCGGGTCGACCAGCCGCTGAAGTTCAGCGTCGACGGCGAGGCCGTCAGCCTCGAGCCGGAGCGGGCGGGCCTGGAGATCGACACCCGGGCCACCGTCGGCGAGGCCGCGAAGAGCGACTACAACCCGGTCTCCGTGATCGGCTCGCTCCTCGGCCAGGAGCGCGTGGTCGAGCCGAACATGCCCGTCGACTCCGAGAAGCTGCGCGCCGCCCTGGAGGAGTCCGCCGGCGGCGCCGGTTCGGTCACCGAGGGCGGCATCGAGTTCAGCGCGGGCAAGGCCGTCCCCGTCTACGGCAAGCCCGGCAAGGGCATCGACATGGAGAAGGCCGTCTCCGCCGTGAAGGAGGCCTACCGCAAGCAGGTGGCCACCGGGAGCGCCCCCGCCGTCGAACTGCCCGTCGCCACCCGCGAGCCCAGCGTCCCGGACGCCGAGGTGGACCGGATGATGAAGGAGTTCGCCGAGCCGGCCATGTCCGGCCTGGTGACCGTCCAGACCGACGCGGCGCGCGCCATCTCCTTCAGCCCGGAGAAGTCGCTGTGGCGGTTCCTGCGGGTGCGGGCCGTCGACGGCCGGCTGGTCGAGAGCTACGACAAGGCCGAGCTGGAGAAGCTCTACGGCGAGACCTTCGACGGGGTGCTGATCACCCGCGCCACCGGGAAGAAGACCCCGGTGACCGTCGAGGACGTCATCGGCGCGCTGCGCCCGGCCCTGGTCAGCAGGACCGAGCGGACCGGGGTCATCGACACCGACCCGAGCTGACCCGGGGCACCGCCCGGACGCGGCCCGCCCGCACCGCCCTCCGGGGCCGTGCGGGCGGGCCGCTTCGTCGTGGCGGCGTCAGTTGAGGCGTGCGCGGGCGGACCTGGCCTGGCCGCGGACCCGTTCGGCCAGCTCCTCGTCCACCGCCTCCACCACGTCGGCGTACACCTCGAGTTCCTCCGCGCCCGCCATGAACTCGCCCCTCGCGACCAGTAGTTGCGCGTACTCGTACCGCAGGTTCGCCGGCCGCGAGGGCAGCAGCAGCGACAGCTCCAGCGCCCACAGGGCGGTGGCCGACTGCTCGGGGCGGGCCGCCGCCCAGGCGCGGACGTTGTTCAGGATCCGCACCACGACCTCCAGCGGCCGGGCGGGGGCGTACACCGACGGGTCCGCCGGATCAGGGGCGGTCCCGGTCGTCTCCAGCACCAGCAGTTCGGCGTCGGCGCCGGTCAGCAGCCGCCCGCCCGCGAACGGGTCCACCAGCACCTGCCGGGCGGGGGCGTCCGCCGGCCCGAAGCCGACGACGAAGTGGCCCGGCAGCGCGACCCCGTGCACCGGCGCGCCGGCCCGCCGGGCGACCTCCGTCCACACCACCGACAGCAGGATCGGCAGGCCACGCCGGCGCCGGAGCACCTCGTGCAGCAGCGAGGAACGCAGGTCGCGGTAGTCGGCCTCGGCGCCGCCGAAGCCCTCGGCCTCGCCGAGCAGCCGGCGGACCGCCTCCGCCCACTCCCGGGGACCGCCCGGCCGGTAGGGCAGCCGTCCGGCCAGCCGGTCGAGTTCCATCTGCGCCTCGTCCATCCCGGCCTCGTCGAACGAGCCGTCCGCGACCGCGCCGATCAGCAGGCACAGCATCACGAGATCGGGGCGCTCGGCGCGGGCCTCGGCGGCGAACCGCGCGGCCCAGCGGGCGCGTTGCTCCGGACCGGCCGGAACCGGTGGGTCGGGGGTGAGCATGCCGTGCGGTTCCCTCCTCAGGCCTCGGGACAGCGGTAGTGGTGGTAGGCGTGGTGGGCCGAGAAGCCCAGCGCGTCGTAGAGCCGCCGCGCCCCGGAGTTGTCGGTCTCCACCTGGAGCCAGCCCGCCGAGGCGCCCTCCTCCATCGCCTGCCCCGCCAGCGCCGCCATCACTCGGGTGGCCAGACCCTCGCGGCGCCGCTCCGGGGCCACCTCCACCGCGGCGAACCCGGCCCACCTGCCGTCCACCACGCACCGGCCGATGGCGGCGGGCGGCGCGCCGTCCGCGCCGGGGACGGTCGCGAACCAGACGGAGGGCCCGCCCTCCAGCACCCGCCGGGCCGCCGCGCCGACGCCCTTGCGCCGGTACCGCGCCAGCCAGGTGTCGTCGGTGTGCCGGGAGAGCCGCACCGCGGGCGCCTCCGGGTCCGCCGAGGCCGGGTCCGCCGCGTCGGCCGCGGCCGCCAGGGAGCCGACCCACAGCTCGGCGGTCACCTCGCGCACCCAGCCACGCTCCTCCAGCGCGGCGCAGAGCAGCTCGTCCGTCCCCGCGGCGCCGGTCGCGGCCTGGACGTAGGCGGGCAGCCCGCGCTCGCCGTACCAGGCGCGCACGGCCGCCAGCGCCTCGTCCAGCTCCCGCCCGGGGTCGCCCAGCGCCAGCACCGAGTTGGCGCGCCGGGTGAACCCCGAGGAGGCGCGCAGCACCCAGTCGCCGAGCCGTTCGCTCTCCACCGGCGGCCAGGCCCGTGCCGCCACCCCGGCGAGTTCGCGGTACGAGGCGGCCGGGCCGCGGCGGCGGGCCCGCTCCGGGGGCACCACCTTGCCCGCCACGAGCGCGGACTCGTCGATCCGCACCCGTTCGCCGTTCCGACGGGTGATCGACAGGACGCCGTCGTCCCATGATGTGAGAACACCGACCGTGTCGCTGAACTTCGCACCCGGAGCGCCGTCTTCGGCGAGCCGTCGCACGGAGACGCGTTTGCCCACGTCAGAGCCGGTAAGGTGCTGCGCGGCTCGAGCTTCGGTGGAGAATTCCACTGGTCGGTTCACCCCTCGTGTTCGGTTCGGGTCCCGAAGTGGAGATACTAGGGGCGGGCATCGACGACGCCGCGCTCCCGCGCGCCAGGCGGCGGAGCCTGTGGAGGCCCGCCAGCGCCCTATCGAGGAGGAACGACAGCGTGACCTACGTCATCGCGCAGCCTTGTGTCGACGTGAAGGACAAGGCGTGCATCGAGGAGTGCCCGGTCGACTGCATCTACGAGGGGCAGCGCTCCCTCTACATCCACCCGGATGAGTGCGTCGACTGTGGGGCCTGCGAGCCGGTCTGCCCGGTGGAGGCCATCTTCTACGAGGACGACACGCCGGACGAGTGGAAGGACTACTACAAGGCCAACGTGGAGTTCTTCGACGAGCTCGGCTCCCCCGGCGGGGCCAGCAAGCTGGGCCTGATCGAGCGCGACCACCCGTTCGTCGCTGCGCTGCCCCCGCAGAACCAGTAGCGCAACCCGCAGGAGTGATCACTCCCCCTCGGTCCCGCAGGCGGTCGCGCACCGACCGCCTGCGGGACCGAGGCGTTTGCCGCCGAAGCCGCACCACCCGCGGCACGAGGAAAGTGAGCTGAACCCGTGTCCGAGCTCCTGAGCCGTCTGCCGGACTTCCCCTGGGACAAGCTGGAGCCCTACAAGGCGACGGCGGCCGGGCACCCGGACGGCGTCGTCGACCTCTCCGTCGGCACACCGGTCGACCCGGTGCCGGACCTCGTCCGGAAGGCGCTCGCCGCGGCGGCCGACTCGCCGGGCTACCCGACGGTCTGGGGAACCCCCGAACTGCGCGACGCGATCACCGGCTGGGCCGGCCGGCGGCTCGGCGCCCGCGACCTGACGCACCGCAACGTGCTGCCCGTGGTGGGCTCCAAGGAACTGGTGGCCTGGCTGCCGATCCAGCTGGGCCTGGGCCCCGGCGACACCGTCGCCTTCCCGCGCCTGGCCTACCCGACGTACGAGGTGGGCGCCCGGCTGGCCCGCGCCGACTTCGTGGCGTACGACGACCCGACCGCGGAGCTGGACCCGGGCGCCCTGAAGCTGCTGTGGCTGAACTCGCCGTCCAACCCGACCGGCCGGGTGCTGCCCAAGGAGGAGCTGCGCAGGATCGTGGCCTGGGCGCGCGAGCACGGCGTGCTGGTCGTCTCCGACGAGTGCTACCTGGAACTCGGCTGGGAGGCCGACCCGGTGTCGGTGCTCCACCCCGACGTCTGCGGCGGCTCCTACGACGGCCTGGTGGCCGTCCACTCGCTCTCCAAGCGGTCCAACCTGGCCGGTTACCGGGCGGCGTTCCTGCTGGGCGACTCCGAGGTGCTGATGCCGCTGCTCCAGCTGCGCAAGCACGGCGGCATGATGACCTCCATGCCCACCCAGGCCGCCACGGTGGCGGCGCTGGGCGACGACGCCCACGTGGCCGAGCAGCGGGAGCGGTACGCGGCCCGGCGCGAGCTGCTGCGCGGCGCGCTGGAGCGGCACGGCTTCCGCATCGAGCACAGCGAGGCCAGCCTGTACCTGTGGGCGACCCGCGACGAGTCCTGCTGGGACACGGTGGCGTACCTGGCCTCGCTGGGCATCCTGGTGGCGCCCGGCGACTTCTACGGTCCGGCCGGCGCGCGCCACGTCCGGGTGGCCTTCACCGCCACCGACGAGCGGGTGGCGGCCGCGGTGGCCCGCCTCGGCTGACGCCCCGCTCCGCGCGGGCGCACCGTCCTCGGCAGACACGCGAAGGCCCCCGGCGCCGCACGGCGCCGGGGGCCTTCGCGCCGTGCGGCGTTCGTGCCGCGCGGCGGAGGGGGCGTCAGGCGGACAGCGGCAGGTCGCCGACCGGCAGGTCGCCGACCGGCAGGTCGCCGACCGGCAGGTCGCCGGTGGCGCCGCCGACCATCCGGCCCGCCTGCCCGGCGACGCCGCCGACCACCTGCTGGACGTCCGGGGCCCCCTCGGTGACGCCCTTCGCCATCGAGGCGCCGCCCCCGGCGGCCTTGGTCCCGCCCTTGACCGCGTCGCCGCCGGCCCGGCCCGCGAGGCCGGTCACGTGCGAGGTCACGCCGTCCAGGGTGGAGCCCAGCTCGCCGGCGCCGTCCAGGGCCGACAGCGGGGCCAGGTCCGGTGCGGCGGGGGCGGCGTGCGCGGCGCCGGCCGCGCCGACGACGGGCGCGGCTCCCGCGGCGACGAGCAGTGCGGCACGGGCGATCCGGCGGGTCAGGGGGAGGGGCATGGTGCTCCTTACGTTGCGATCCACGGCCGCCCGCGGGGCGGCCGGCCGGTCGGGATCGGGCGAGGCGGACGCAGTGATTACGGGCCGGGCCCGTCGAAGGTTGCGGACCGCCGACGTAAAGAGTTGGCAATGCGTCGCATTATCGGCTGCGGACGGACCGGGACGTTCCGGACAGGGTGCGGCGTGCTGAGGAAACCTTCCGCCGCCCTTGCCCCAACGGATTCGGGGCCGGGTGCGCCACCAGTGCGAAAACCGTGGGAGCGTCTCGCGTGACGGGCCTGGAGTTGGCCCGAACGGGTGACGACCGGTGTGCCTGTGCGATGGGGGCGAGGGGAGCGTGCGGGGGCGGGAGTTCGCCGGGCCCGGACGCGGGGTCATCCCGGACGCGGGGCCGGCCCGGACGTGGGAGCGCGCGGACCGCGTGCCGTCACCGCCGGGACCGGGGCCTGCCGGAGCGGGCGGCCCTAACGGGACGTCACGATCCGGACCCGCCCGTCACCGGGGGAGCCGTGCGCGTCCGCCGTGTCACCGGTGACCTCGCGCCAGGAGCCCTGGACGGCCGTCCACTCCCGCCCCGCGTAGGCGACCCGCTCGATCGCCAGGGAGGACGCGTTGGCCACCGCCCAGTGGGCGAACTGCCAGCCCCGCTGCCGCGCCCCGGGCTCCGCGACCGGGACGGTCACCGTCCGCCCGGCCGCCGGCGAGGGTGAACCCGACGTCACGGACGCCTGCTCCGCCCGGTCCCGCGTCCCGCTCCTCCCGCGGTCCTCCGCCCGGACCTCGGCCCCGGCCGTCCCCAGCACCTCGGTGCCGAAGTCCCGGGTCAGCGCCGCACGCACCGCGTCCGGCCCGGCCTGCGCGTCCGGCGCGGGCCGGCCCGAGCAGGTCAGCGTGGCCGCGCTCCGCCCGGTCAGCGCCGAGGCCATCAGCGCGGCGTCCGGCTCGTGCTTGGCGTAGGCGTCCGGGAAACCGCTGCGCTGCACCTCCTGGGCGGCCACCGTCAGCGGCAGCTCGGTGTAGTCCGGGACCTCCACCAGGTGGTCGTAGAACTGGCCGGCCGCGTACGCCGGGTCCATGATCTCCTCCGGGGTGCCCCAGCCCTGGGAGGGCCGCTGCTGGAACAGGCCGAGGGAGTCCCGGTCGCCGTAGCGGATGTTGCGCAGCGAGGACTCCTGCAGCGCGGTGGCCAGGGCGATGGTGACGGCCCGCTCGGGCAGGCCGCGCGCGGTGCCCACGGCGGTGATGGTGGCGGCGTTCACCGCCTGTTCGGGCGTGAACGCGTACCGGGCGGGCTCGCCCCGTCCACCCGGGGCGACCACCTCGCAGCCCGGTCCGGAGGGACCGGTGCCGCCACCGTGCAGGTACCGGGTGGCGATGTAGCCCGCGAGGGAGAACAGCACCATCAGGGCCGCCCCGAAACGGAAGAGGCGACCACGACGCTTGGGGGCGGTTGACGTCTCTGTCACGGGTAACAAGGTAACGGAGGTACGCCCTCCTCCCCGAGCCCCTGTGGACAACCTCTCACCACCGGATGGGGTTTAGGGTCGGGACCATGCCCGAGATCCCGCTTGACCTTTCCCTGGACGCCGCCCGGCTGACCGCGCGGCTCGTCGACCTCCCCTCCGAGAGCGGCAACGAGAAGCCGCTGGCGGACGCGATCGAGGCGGCGCTGCGCGCCCTGCCCCACCTCTCCGTCGACCGGTACGGCAACAACGTGGTGGCCCGCACCGGCCTGGGCCGCTCCGAGCGGGTCGTGCTGGCCGGACACATCGACACCGTGCCCATCGCCGGGAACGTCCCCTCCCGGCTGGACGGGGAGGGCGTCCTGTGGGGCTGCGGCACCTGCGACATGAAGTCCGGGGTGGCCGTCCAGCTGCGGATCGCCGCCACGGTGCCGGAGCCCAACCGCGACCTCACCTTCGTCTTCTACGACAACGAGGAGGTCGCCGCCCACCTCAACGGCCTCGGTCATGTGGCCGCCGCACACCCCGACTGGCTGGAGGGGGACTTCGCGGTCCTGCTGGAGCCCACCGACGGCCAGGTCGAGGGCGGTTGCCAGGGCACCCTGCGGGTGAAGCTGCGGACCAAGGGCGAGCGGGCCCACTCCGCGCGCTCCTGGATGGGAGCCAACGCCGTCCACGCCGCCGCCCCGATCCTGGAACGCCTGGCCGCCTACGAGCCGCGCCGCCCGGTGATCGACGGCCTGGAGTACCGCGAGGGCCTGAACGCGGTGGCGATCGAGGGAGGAGTGGCCGGCAACGTCATCCCCGACCTGTGCACCGTGACCGTCAACTTCCGGTACGCCCCCGACCGGAGCGAGGAGGAGGCGGTCGCGCACGTCCGCGAGGTCTTCGACGGGTGCCCGGTCGAGGAGTTCGTGGTCGACGACCACAGCCCCGGCGCCCTCCCCGGCCTCTCCCACCCGGCCGCGCGCGCCTTCATCGAGGCGGTCGGCGGCAGCCCGCGGCCCAAGTTCGGCTGGACCGACGTCTCCCGCTTCAGCGCCCTGGGCGTCCCCGCCGTCAACTACGGGCCCGGCGACCCGCTGCTCGCCCACAAGCGGGACGAGCGGGTCCTGGCGTCGGCGGTCCCCGAGGCCGAGCGCCGGCTGCGGGAGTGGCTCACCGCCTGAGGCACGGTCCTCCAGGTACCTCGTTCGTGCCGCAACGGGTACCGGACGGCACACGGCGGACATGTTCGCGTCCCCAGTGGGTAACCCGCGTAGACCTAATCTTTGCGGAGGACGCAGAGGACGCGGAGAACCGTCACGGAGGGGAGAGCCCATGACCACAGGCAACTCCGAGGGAACGCAGGTGTCGGTGCGCGAGGAGCGGCTCGGGTACCTGCTGCACGGCCTCGACCCGGTCGGGGCCGTGTCCGGGGACCGGGCGCCCGGCAGCGCGGGGGACAGCGACCGCAGACTGCTCGACCCGGACGGCGCCTCCGGCTGGACCGAGCGCGACGCCTGGCAGGTCGCGCGGATCCAGGCCGAGTTCGGGGAGGGGTTCCGCGCGCTGTCCGGACTGCCGCACGCCGTCAGCGTCTTCGGCTCGGCCCGCACCAGCCCCGACTCCGCCGAGTACGAGGCGGGCGTCCGGCTGGGCCGGGCGCTGGCCGAGGCCGGCTGGGCGGTGATCACCGGGGGCGGCCCGGGCGCCATGGAGGCCGCCAACAAGGGCGCCCAGGAGGCCGGCGGCGTCTCCGTCGGCCTGGGCATCGAGCTGCCCTTCGAGACCGGGCTCAACCCGTACTGCGACATCGGGCTGAACTTCCGCTACTTCTTCGCCCGCAAGACCTGTTTCGTGAAGTACTCGCGCGGCTTCGTCGTCCTGCCCGGCGGCATGGGCACCCTGGACGAGCTCTTCGAGGCCCTCACCCTGGTCCAGACGGGCAAGGTGACCCGCTTCCCGATCGTCCTGTTCGGCACCGCGCACTGGGGCGGGCTGGTCGACTGGATCAAGTCCACCCTGGTCGCCGACGGCAAGTGCGCCGAACGCGACCTGGAACTCTTCCACCTCACCGACGACGTGGACGAGGCGGTCGCCCTGCTCTCGCGCGGCGCCTCCGGGCACGAGGCCGCCGGACCCGGCGCCGGGCCGGCCTGACGGGCCGCCCTTCCGCCTCCCGCCCGCCCGACGGCCGGGCCGTCACGTCAGGGTGCCGTCACGCCGGGCCGGCCGTCAGGCCAGGCCGCGGCGGGCCACGGCCGGCGGGCGGTGGCCGGCGATCGAGGCCACCATGTCCAGGACCTGCCGCGTCTCCGCGACCTCGTGCACCCGGTACACCTGGGCGCCCAGCCAGGCCGACACCGCCGTCGTCGCCAGCGTGCCCAGGAGCCGCTCCTTGACCGGCCGGTCCAGGGTCTCGCCGACGAAGTCCTTGTTGGAGAGGGAGACCAGCACCGGCCACCCGGTGGCCGTCATCTCGCCGAGACGACGCGTCGCCTCCAGGCTGTGCCGGGTGTTCTTCCCGAAGTCGTGCCCCGGGTCGATCAGCACCGACTCGCGGGGCACGCCCAGGGACACCGCCCGTTCGGCGAGCCCCACGGTGACCTTCAGAATGTCCGCCATCACGTCCTCGTAGACCACCCGGTGCGGCCGGGTCCGCGGCTCCGCCCCGCCGGCGTGCGTGCACACCAGACCCACGCGGTGACGCGCCGCCACCTCGGCCAGCCTGGGGTCGACGCCGCCCCAGGCGTCGTTCAGCAGGTCGGCGCCGGCCTCGCAGACCGCCTCGCCGACCTCGTGCCGCCAGGTGTCCACGCTGATCACCACGTCGGGGAACCGGCGGCGCACCTCGGCCACGAAGCCGACCGTGCGGCGGGCCTCCTCCTCGGCGCTGACCTCCTCGCCCGGCCCCGCCTTCACGCCGCCGATGTCGATGATGGCGGCGCCCTCGGCCACCGCCCGCTCGACCCGGGCGAGCGCCGGCTCGTCGCGGAAGGTGGCGCCCCGGTCGTAGAAGGAGTCCGGCGTCCGGTTCACGATGGCCATGATCACCGGCTCATGCGTGTCGAACTCACGCCTGCCCAGCCTGAGCATCCCGTACGGCCTCTTTCCTCTACGTCCGGTCTTCGGCTGTCTGCGACCCTAACCGCCCCGAAGGCATGGCACGATCGGACCCCTGGCAACTTCGACACGCGGGGGGCCGCAGCCTTGGCAATGTTCCTCTTCCTGGTCGTCGCGCTCGCCGTGGTGGTGACCGCGACCACGCTGGCCGTCGTCGGCGGCGGTGACCGTCCTGTCCTTCCCGACGCGCCGCCGGACCGCCTGCACGACCCGTTGCCCCCGCACCGGGCGGCGACGGCGGGGGACGTGGAGTCGCTGCGCTTCCCGCCGGCGCTGCGCGGCTACCGGATGGGCGACGTGGACGACGCCCTCACCCGGCTGGCCCACGAACTCGCCGTGCGCGACGAGCGCATCGCCTCCCTGGAGTCCGCCCTCGACACCGTCCGCGCGGACGCGGCCCGGGCGACGCTGCTCGCGGTGCGGGCGGACGAGGAGGAGGAGCGGGGCGGGGAGCGGGAGGCGAAGGAGCGGGAACCGGGCGGGAGGCAGGACGGCGCCGGGGCGGCCGGCCCGGACGAGCGGCGCGAGGGCCACGGGTGGGCCGGTCCGGGGGAGGCCCGGTGAGCGGCGGCGCACCCGGATCCGCGCAGGCTCCCGGAAGCGGCCCGCAGGTCTCCGGCCCGGCGCCGGCGGCCGTCGCCGGGGTGGGTTCGGCGCCCGCGTCCGAGCCGCCCGCAGCCGAGCCGCCCGCAGCCGAGCCGCCCGCGTCCGGGGCGCTGCCCGGCCCGGACGGCCTGCTCCGCTGCCCGTGGGGGCTGTCGGCCCCCGACTACCTCGCCTACCACGACGAGGAGTGGGGCCGCCCGGTCCACGGCGACGACGCCCTGTTCGAACGGCTCTGCCTGGAGGCCTTCCAGTCGGGACTCTCCTGGCTGACCATCCTGCGCCGCCGCCCCGGCTTCCGGGCCGCCTTCGCCGGCTTCCGGATCGCCGAGGTGGCCGCCTTCACCGAGGAGGACCGGGCCCGGCTGCTCGCCGACCCGGGGATCATCCGCAACCGGGCCAAGATCGACGCGACCCTCGCCAACGCCCGGGTGCTGGCCGGATGGCGGCCGGGCGAACTCGACGAGCTGATCTGGTCCCACGTCCCCGCGCCCCGCCCGGCCCCGCGCACCCTCGCCGAGGTTCCCGCGGTGACGGCCGAGTCCACGGCGCTGGCCAAGGAGCTCAAGCGCCGCGGCCTGCGCTTCGTGGGCCCCACCACCGCCTACGCGCTGCTCCAGGCCTGCGGTCTGACCAACGACCACCTGGCCGACTGCGCGATGCGCGAGCGCTGACCCGGCGGTCCGGCGCGCGGGCACCCGGCGTCCGGGGCCGGCCCCGCCGGCGTCCGGGGCTCAGCGCCCCAGGTACTTGGGGGGCTCCTTGTCCAGGAACGCCTTCACGGCGATCCGGTGGTCCTCGGAGGCGCCGGCCCGGCCCTGCAGCTCGTCCTCCTTCTCCAGGGTCTCGTCGAGCGAGTGGGTCAGGCCGTAGGCGACCGACTCCTTGAGCGCCGCGTAGGCGACCGTGGGGCCGGCGGCGAGCCTCCGGGCCACCTTCTCCGCCTCCGCGCGCAACTCCGCGGCCGGCACCACGCGGTCGGCGATGCCCAGCCGCAGCGCCTCCTGCGCGTCGACGGACCGGGGGAAGAGCAGCAGGTCGACGGCGCGGCCCGGGCCCACCACCCGAGGGAGCGTCCAGGAGACGCCCGAGTCGGCCGTCAGCGCGACGCCCGCGAACGAGGTCGTGAACTTCGCGGAGTCCGCGACCACGCGGTGGTCCGCGGCCAGCGCGAAGCCGAAGCCCGCCCCGGCGGCCACCCCGTTGACGCCCGCCACCACCGGCTTCGCCATGCCGGCGATCGCGCGGACGATGGGGTTGTAGTGCTCACTCACCGTGCTCAGCCGGCCGTCACCGCCCTCGCCGCCGTCCTGGGCCGCGAGCAGTTCGATGTGCTCCTTGAGGTCCTGGCCCACGCAGAACGCCCGGTCGCCGGCCGCGGTGAGCAGCACCGCCCGGACCTCCGGGTCCTCCGCGGCCGTCCGCAGCGCCTCCCGCAGCGCGACCTTCGCCTCCACGTTCAGCGCGTTCATCGCGTCCGGGCGGTTCAGGGTGATGATCGCCAGCGCGTCGCTGACCTCGTAGAGCACGGTGTCGGCCATCTCGACTTCCCTCCGTCGGTTGGTGTCCGAGGACAGCATGGCGGAGATTCACGAAGGCGGACGGTGGCCGGTGTGTGACCTCGGCCAAAGAATTCCGGTCACCAATCGGTCGCGGCAGGTCAGATCGAGGGCGCAGTATCGCAGTGACATCCCCGAATTGAGTGGTTTTGGCCTCGTGCGTTGCGCAAGCGATGCGGACTGATGTTGGTCATTGGTGCGTGAGATGCGGGATAATGGCCGGGAAGCAATGTGTTCGATGTCGGTGACGCCTGCCCCGTCTCGGGTCAGGCGGTCCTTTTCGAGGTTCGTCCTCCTCAAGGTCTTCCGGCACGGCGGTTGAGCTGGTTTCAGGAAGGGGAACGAGCATGGCGGCCATGAAGCCGCGGACGGGCGACGGCCCGCTCGAGGTGACCAAGGAGGGGCGGGGCATCGTCATGCGCGTTCCGCTCGAAGGCGGCGGTCGGCTCGTCGTCGAGCTGACTCCGGACGAGGCGGATGCGCTCGGCGACGCCCTCAAGAAGGTCGTCGGCTGACGCGCGACCACCACTCAGCGTGAGGTCCGCCGCCCGGTCCCCTGCAGGGGACCGGGCGGCGGCTTTTCCCGGCGGGCTCCTCCGGACGGCGCATCCGCCGGGTCAGCGTTTGGCGGCCGGGTCAGCGTTTGGCGGCGCAGAGGAGGCCGTCGCCCACGGGCAGCAGCGACGGCACCAGGACGTCGCTCTCGTGCACCTCGCGCAGCAGCTCGCGCAGCCGCAGGACCTCCGTCGGCTGCGGCCCCGTCCCCACCGTCCGGCCGTTGGCCAGGACGCCCGCGAACACCACCAGCCCGCCCGGTCTCAGCAGGCGCAACGATTCGGCGAGGTACTCCAGCACCTCCAGGCGGTCGGCGTCGCAGAACACCAGGTCGTAGCCCGAGTCCGCGAGGCGCGGCAGCACGTCCAGCGCGGGCCCGGGGATCAGCCGGGCGCGGTTCACCGCGAAGCCCGACGCCCGGAACGCCTGGCGGGCCGCCTGCTGGTACTCCGGCTCGGTGTCCACCGTGGTCAGCACGCCGTCCGGCCGCATCCCGTTCAGCAGGTGGATGCCGGAGACGCCGGTGCCGGTGCCGATCTCGGCGACCGCCTTCGCGCCGACCGAGGCGGCGAGCAGCCGCAGCACCGACCCGGCGGTGGGCGTCACCGGGCGCAACCCGGCCTCCCGCGCCCGGTCCCGGGCCCGGAGCAGCGCCTCGTCCTCGGCGACGTAGGCGTCGGCCAGCGCCCAACTCGCCTGTCCGATGCTGGTGATGGCCGCCTCCCGTCCCCGTCCCGACCCACTCGCGCCCGCGTCCGCGTGCCCGGCGCCCCCGCCGGACGCGTCTTCGTCGTGACTGTATCCGGAGCCGTCGGGAACCTGGCGGCGGGACGCCGCGTTTGAAGGGTGAGGGGAAAGGCGTGGAGGAGACGGGGGAAGCATCGATGGAACGAGTGGCAAACTCTCTCAAATCTGCTTATCCGGAGCTGACGGGCGGGATGGCTATGGTAGGGGCTCCACTGGACACCACCAGAGCCGACAGGGGAGGTGCGGCCGCGCCCGCAGACCGCGGCGGAGGGCTGAGACGCCTTCTCGGGTCGGCGGCCAGGCCGAAATCCGTGACCGACACCGTTGCTGACCATGGGACCGGCCGTCAGGCCGACGCTCTCGCCGCCGAGCCCGCCCGCACCGCGACGTTCGCCACCGACGGGGACGGGCCGGCGTGGACTCCGCCCACCTGGGAGGAGATCGTCAGCACGCACAGCGCGCGGGTGTACCGGCTGGCCTACCGGCTGACCGGCAACCAGCACGACGCCGAGGACCTCACCCAGGAGGTCTTCGTCCGGGTCTTCCGCTCGCTGTCCACGTACTCGCCCGGCACGTTCGAGGGCTGGCTGCACCGGATCACCACCAACCTCTTCCTGGACATGGTGCGCCGCAAGCAGCGCATCCGGTTCGACGCGCTCGCCGAGGACGCCGCCGAGCGGCTGCCCGGCCGTGAGCCGTCGCCCCAGCAGGTCTTCAACGACGCGCACTTCGACGCCGACATCCAGCAGGCGCTGGACACGCTGGCGCCCGAGTTCCGTGCCGCGGTCGTCCTGTGCGACATCGAAGGACTGTCGTACGAGGAGATCGCCGCGACCCTGGGCGTGAAGCTCGGTACCGTCCGCAGCCGGATCCACCGGGGCCGTTCGCAGCTGCGCAAGGCGCTCGCCCACCGCTCTCCCGAGGCGCGCGCCGAGCGGAGGTTCGGCGTCACCCGCCTTCCGGCGCTGAGAGGAGGAGGCGCGACCGCGTGAGTGAGTCACGTCCGACGCCGGCCGAACAGCACCTCGGCGACCGGCTCTCCGCCCTGGTGGACGGCGAGCTGGGACACGAGGCGCGCGAGCGTGTGCTGGCCCATCTGGCGACCTGCGGCAGGTGCCGGGTCGAGGCCGAGGCCCAGCGCAGGCTGAAGCACGTCTTCGCGGAGGTCTCCGCCCCCACCCCTTCCGAGAGTTTCCTCGCCCGACTGCAGGGGCTTCCCGCGGGAGGGCCCGACGAGCCGCGCGGGACGGTCCGCGGGACGGGGGACGAGGAGCACGGCAGCTCCGTGTTCGGCTCCCGGCGCACCGACCCCTTCGGGCTGGCGGCCTCCGCCACGCACGGCTTCCCCATCCACGACGTCGGCCGCGCCCAGGCGGAGCGGGCGGTGGCGGCCTCCCGGAGCCGCCGGTTCGCCTTCGTCGCGGCGAGCGCGGTCTCGCTGGCGGCGGTGGCGCTCGGCGGCGTCACCACGGTGGTGCCGGTCGCCGACGCCGAGCGCGGCGGTCTGCGCAGCAACGTCACCCCGGCCCGCCAGCAGGGCGTCGGCACCACCGCGGCCACGGACACCCGTCGCCGTACGGCCGCTCCGCTGCTCGCGCAGAACACGTCCGCGCAGCGCCGGTCCGCGCCGGCCGGCGCGCCGCTGCTCTCCGGCGGCGCGCAGTCGGTGCGGGGCGACGGCGGCCTCGCCCCCACGCCGCTGATAGGCCCCGGGGCTCCGGTGGCGCCCGTGCTGCCCGGCCTGCTGGCCGCGCCCGAGCCGACCGGCACGGTGGCTCCCCCGCCGGTGGGACGCTGAGCAGGTTCTCTGCGCGCCGGCGCGGGAACCTGATTGAATCCGTGCAGCGCCGCGCGGGCGGTGCGTCGACGAATCACGCCAGGTGTTGGGGAGAACATGGACGAGGGCACGCCGGGGAAGTCCGCGAGGCCCAGGTGGTGGAGCCGGCCCCGCCCCGTTCCCGGTCCGGACGCCTCGGGCGACTTCCCCCTGGCCGCCCCTGAACCGGCGGCGGAGGGGCCGGGCACGCCGCCGGGCGGCCGCCAGGACGTTCCGGTGGCCCCGGCGACCTCGGCCGCCCCCGCCCCCCGCCCGCCCCACGGGCCCGACCACTACAGCACGCCTCCCTACGGCACGCCGGGCCCCTGGGCCCCCGCGCCGCCCGTCCAGCACCCCGCCGCGCCCGCCGCGGGCCACGTCCCCCCGCAGCCGGGCGCGCCCGCGCCGGACGCCCCGGTGCCCGAGGCGTCCCCGGCCAGCCGAGAGCCCTTCGCGGCGGCGCGGCGGGCGGCGGCGCGCCCTCGTCGGCGGCGCCGCGGCGGTCGCACTGGTCGCGGGACTCGGCGGCGGCGTCGCCGGCGCGTACCTGGAGCGCCACGGCGGCCTCGGCGTCGTCGAACTGTCGCAGGCGCCCCGCGGCGACGCCCCCCGCGACCCGGACAGCGTGGCCGGGATCGCCGAGCGCGCCCTGCCCAGCGTGGTCACCCTGCACGTCCAGGGCTCCGGCAAGGCCGGCACCGGCACCGGCTTCGTGCTCGACGAGCGCGGTCACATCCTGACCAACCACCACGTGGTGCAGGCCGCCGAGGACTCCGGCGACGGCCGCATCGTCGTCACCTTCAGCGGCGGCGAGACCGCCCGCGCCGAGCTGGTCGGCGGCGACGCCGGCTACGACCTGGCCGTGGTCAGGGTGAAGGGCGTGAAGGGGCTGAGCCCCATGCCGCTGGGCAACTCCGACGACGTCCGCGTCGGCGACCCCGTGGTGGCCATCGGAGCCCCCTTCGACCTGTCGAACACCGTCACCGCGGGCATCATCAGCGCCAAGGAGCGCCCCATCACCGCCGGCGGCGAGGGCGACGGCGGCGACGTCTCCTACGTCGACGCCCTGCAGACCGACGCCCCGATCAACCCCGGCAACTCCGGCGGGCCCCTGCTCGACACCCGGGGCCGGGTCATCGGCATCAATTCCGCCATCCGCTCCGCCGACACCGGCATCGGCGCCGACGACGGCAAGTCCGGCTCCATAGGCCTCGGCTTCGCCATCCCGGTGAACCAGGCCAAGCGGGTCGCCGAGGAACTGATCAACGAGGGCGAGGCCACCCATCCGGTCATAGGGGTCACCCTCGACATGGCCTACCCCGGCGACGGGGCCCGGGTGCACACCCGCGGCGCCGGCGGAGGCTCCCCGGTGACCCCCGGCGGCCCCGGCGCCGAGGCGGGGCTGAAGCCCGGTGACGTGATCACGGCCGTGGACGGCGTCCGGGTGCACTCCGGCGACGAGCTGATCGCCAAGACCCGGGCGCGGCAGCCCGGCGACCGCCTGGAGCTGACCGTGGAACGAGGCGGCGAGGAGCGCGAGGTCACCCTGGTCCTCGGCTCCTCCGACGACTGACGGCGCGGCCGACGGCGGCGCGTGCGCCCACCGCCCGTCCGGCTCGCCCCGGGCGCCACCGGGGTGTCACCCGGACGTCGGCGCCGGGTGACGCTCCCGTGGTCCGGGATGTGTTGTATGCGTCAGAGGGCGTCCGGACAGTACCGGTGGGGCCGGTTCCCCGGGTACCGTGGATCCGCCCCGGGACATCGCAAGGAGCTTCAGGTGTTCAATGACATAGGACCGCTCGAGCTGATCACGCTCGTCGTCCTCGCCGTGCTCGTCTTCGGGCCGGACAAGCTCCCCAAGGTCGTCAGGGACGTCTCCCGGACGATCAGGAAGATCCGCGAGTTCTCCGAGAGCGCCAAGAACGACATCCGCGAGGAGCTCGGTCCGGAGTACAAGGACTTCGAGTTCCAGGACCTGAACCCCAAGACGTTCATCCGCAAGCAGCTGCAGAACGACGACCTCGGCCTGAACGAGATCCGCGAGTCGCTCGACCTGAAGAAGGACATCCAGCAGCTCGCCGACCCGAACACCACCGCCGGCCCGTCGTCCCCCGCCCCTTCCACGCCGCCCGCCGCGGCCGGTCCGGGCCCGGTCGGCCTGCAGAAGAAGCCGGAGCCGGCCGCCGCCGAGCGCCCTCCGTACGACCTCGACGCCACCTGATCCCGGCTCCCCGCGCGGGCCCCGCCGCCCGCCGCCCCTCCTTCGCCGTCCGGTGCCTTCCCGACCCACCCGGTCGGCCGTAATCCCGGACCGGTGAGGAGAGGTGGCTATGCTGCCGAGTTGTTGTGCGGACCGGCGGCCGATCCTCCACGATCTCTCCCCGCGGTCCGGCGAGGAACGAGGAGGCGTCCGGGCATGGAGACGAGAAGTCGGGTAGGCGCACAGGCGTCGACGGTCGCAGGCGGCCGGCCCGCCGCGGGCGGCAGAGGAATCGACGGCTACCTGCGGGCGCACTTCCCCTGGTACGGCCTCGACGAGGCGTTCACCGGCCCGCGCTGGCTGATGCAGGTCGCCGCCTCTGGCGACGGCGCCGTCGAGCACGGTTCCCTCGGCCACGGCGACGAGCCCTCGGTCCGCTACGAGGCGGCCGAGGACAAGGAACGATTCGCCGTGGTGGTCACCGTGGCCGACCAGCCGGTCCGCGACAGCGCCGACGGCACCGGCCTGCTGGACGCCACCACCGTCTCCTCCGCCGCCTGGCTCGCCGGAATGGGACTGCTCTCCTACACCTGGCCCCTCCAGATGGACCACAACCTGCGCGACGACTGGCTGGAGCAGCAGACCGAGACGGCCTGGGTGCTCGCCGACGACCTGGAGAGCCCCGCCTGGTCCACCCTGCAGCTGCCGGTGGACGGCGAGGCGGTCACCTTCCACTACCGGGAGTCCGAGTTCGGCTGGGTGCTGGCCGGCTCCTCCGGCCACGGCGTCCACATCGGCGCCTACGGCCGCGGCATGAGCGCCTACGGGCTGGGCTTCTCGGCGGTCGAGGACATCGCGGACTACGCCTGACCGCCCGCCCCCACGGCGCACGGGACGCGGCGTGGGGCGCGCGACACGACGACGGGGCGCCGTCCCGCGAGGACGGCGCCCCTCGTGCGTCCCGTGCCGGCCGCCGGCCCCGGGATCAGAACTTGTTGCGCGGGGTGATGCCCAGCGACATGCCGGACAGACCGCGCGCACGCCCGCCGAGCTTGCCGGCGATGGCCCGCAGCGCGGAGCCGGCCGGGGAGTCGGGGTCGCTCAGCACCACCGGCTTGCCCTCGTCGCCGCCCTCGCGCAGGCGGACGTCGATCGGGATGGAGCCGAGCACCGGCACCGTGGCGCCGGTGGTGCGGGTCAGGCCGTCGGCGACGACCTGACCGCCGCCGGTGCCGAAGACGTCGACCATCTCGTCGCAGTGCGGGCAGGGCAGGCCCGACATGTTCTCGACCACGCCGACGATCTTCTGGTGCGTCTGCACGGCGATCGAACCGGCCCGCTCGGCGACCTCCGCGGCGGCCTGCTGCGGCGTGGTGACGACCAGGATCTCCGCGTTCGGGACCAGCTGGGCCACCGAGATGGCGATGTCGCCGGTGCCGGGCGGCAGGTCGAGCAGCAGGACGTCCAGGTCGCCCCAGTAGACGTCGGCCAGGAACTGCTGGAGCGCGCGGTGCAGCATCGGGCCGCGCCACACCACCGGGGCGTTGCCCGGGGTGAACATGCCGATGGAGATGACCTTCACGCCGTTCGCCGACGGCGGCATGATCATGTTCTCGACCTGGGTGGGCCGGCCGTCGGCGCCCAGCATCCGCGGCACCGAGTGGCCGTAGATGTCCGCGTCGACCACGCCGACCTTCAGGCCGTCCGCCGCCATCGCGGCGGCCAGGTTGACCGTCACCGAGGACTTGCCGACGCCGCCCTTGCCGGACGCCACCGCGTACACCCGGGTCAGCGAACCCGGCTTGGCGAACGGCACCTCGCGCTCGGCGGTGCCGCCGCGCAGCGCCGCCGCCAGCTCCTTGCGCTGCTCGTCGCTCATCACGTCCAGCGACACGTCGACCCGGGTCACGCCCTCGACGCGCTGGAGCGCGGCCGTCACGTTGTCCGTGATGGTCCCGCGCATCGGACAGCCCGAGACGGTGAGGTACACCGTGACGGCGACCGCGCCGTCCTCGCCGATCTCCACCGACTTGACCATCCCGAGCTCGGTGATGGGCCGCTGGATCTCGGGGTCGTTCACCGTCGCCAGCGCTTCGCGCACCGCGTCTTCCGTAACCATAAGGACGATGGTACGGCCCTCGGAACGGCACCGGGCAGGTCAGTCACCGGTCGTCTGCGTCACGTCCCGGCCGGTGTCCCTCCGTGCGCTGTCCGTCGAAGCGGCGTCCCTCCGCGTGGTGTCCGTCGGACCGGTGCGGGTCCGGTCGCCGCTGCTCCGCCCGCTGTTCCTCCAGCTCCTTGACCAGCTCGTGCAGTTCGGACCGGATCCAGTCCCGGGTGGCGACCTCGCCCAGGCCCATCCGCAGCGCGGCGATCTCCCGGGTCAGGTACTCGGTGTCCGCGATGGAGCGTTCGTTCTGCTTGCGGTCCTGCTCCAGGTTGACCCGGTCGCGGTCGTCCTGCCGGTTCTGCGCCAGCAGGATCAGCGGGGCCGCGTAGGAGGCCTGGAGCGACAGCATCAGGGTCAGGAAGATGAACGGGTACTCGTCGAACCGCAGCGGCGGCGGCGCGGCCACGTTCCAGCCCACCCACACGGTGACCGCCACCGTCATCCACACCAGGAAGCGCCCGGTGCCCAGGAAGCGGGCGATCCGCTCCGACACCCGGCCGAAGGCGTCCGGGTCCCACTCGGGCAGCAGCCGGCGCCGGCGGGTGCCCAGCGGCAGGTCCAGGCGTTCCCGCGTCCGGGTACCGGTGGCCCCCGCCAGGGACCGCGTCTCCCGGGCCTCCCGCCGCTCCCTGGTCTCGCGCCGCTCCCGGCCGTGCGCCGTCGCCCGGCCCCGGCCGGGCGCGCGCTCGTCGCCGTGGCGCCGGTCGTCGCGGTCAGCGGCCATCCCGGGTCACCTCCCCGGACGCCTCGGCGGGGTGCTCCGCGGCCGGCGGCTCCTCCAGGTGGTACTCCGTCTCGCGCCAGTCCTCCGGCAGCATGTGGTCCAGCACGTCGTCCACCGTGACCGCGCCCAGCAGGGACCCCGTCTCGTCCACCACGGGCGCCGCCACCATGTCGTAGGCGGCGAAGAACCCGGCGACCACCGGCAGGTCGGCGGTGGGCGACAGCGCCTGGAGGTCGTCGTCGATGATCGAGCCGACCAGCGTGTACGGGGGGTCCCGCAGCAGCCGCTGGAAGTGGACGGTCCCCAGGTACTTGCCGGTCGGGGTGTCCTCGGGCGGCCGGCACACGTACACCTGCGCGGCCAGCGCGGGGGAGAGGTCGGCGTTGCGGACCCGGGCGAGCGCGTCGGCGACCGTGGCGTCGGGGCGCAGCACGATGGGCTCGGTGGTCATCAGACCGCCCGCGGTGCGGTCCTCGTAGGCCATCAGGCGGCGCATGTCGGCGGCGTCGTCGGGCCGCATCAGGCTCAGCAGCCGTTCCTTGTCGCCCTCCGGCAGCTCGGAGAGGAGGTCGGCGGCGTCGTCCGGGTCCATCGCCTCCAGGACGTCGGCGGCGCGCTCCTCCGCGAGCTTGCCGAGGATCTCGATCTGGTCGTCCTCCGGCAGTTCCTCCAGCACGTCGGCCAGCCGGTCGTCGTCGAGCGCGGCGGCGACCTCGGCGCGGCGCTTCGCCGACAGGTGGTGGAGCACGTTGGCGAGGTCGGCGGGGCGCAGCTGCTCGAAGGTGGCCAGCAGGTTCTCCGCGCCCTGCCCCTTCTCCTCCAGGGAGAGCCCGGTGACCGCCGACCACTCGACCAGGAACTGCTCGCCGGCCTTGCGGCGGAACGCGCCGCCGCGGCCGCCGCGCTGCACGAAGAGGCGGTCGACCTCCCACTCGCGCTTGTTCGGCAGCTGGTGCACCGACAGGTCGAGGACGGTGACCTCCTCGCCGGTCTCCTCGAGCCGGACCCGCCGGTCCAGCAGCTCGCCGAAGACCAGCCGCTCCGGCGGCCGCTGCTCGAAGCGGCGCACGTTGAGCACCCCGGTGCTGATCACCTGGCCCGACTGGATGCCGGTGACCCGGGTCATCGGCAGGAAGATCCGCCGCCGGGTCGGCAGCTCCACCACCAGCCCGAGCAGCCGGGGAGGCTTGCGGCCCACGCGCAGCACGACGATCAGGTCCCGCACCCGACCGACCTGGTCGCCGTTCGGATCGAACACGGCCACGCCCGCGAGGTGGGAAACGAAGATGCGCCCACCCGCCATGAACAGCCTCCTTCTCCGGAGCGGTCGTCTTCCCGCCCTTGCCCCGGGTTGCCCGGGAAACTCCGCAGTGGGCGGGGATCAGGCTAGCCCGTACCGGTCCGGTACGCCCTGGTGAGCGGTCCGGACGGACTGCCTCCGTCTGCCCCGTCGGGCCACCGGTACGCTGCCCCCAGCCGTCGACACCGGATGAGAGGCAGCCCCACCCGTGACCCCGATTCCCCAGCGTCGTACCCGCATGTCCGCCCGGGTGGCGGCGGTGTGCGCCCTGGCCGTGGCGACGACGGGGCTCACCGGGTGCGGGACCGACCCGGACGAGGGCACCAACGGAGTGGGGAAGCTGGAGCCGGCGCAGATCCGCGACCGCGCGATGAAGGCGGTCGGGTCGGCGGACTCGGTGCACCTGTCCGGCACGGTGATCACCAAGGACGGCGGCGTCGAACTGGACATGCGGCTGTCCGACGGCGGCGGACAGGGCGAGGTCACCTCCGGCGGCACCACCTTCGGGCTGCTGCGCGTCGGCGAGGACCTGTACCTCCAGGCCGGGGCCGACTTCTGGAACCAGGCCGCGGGCGGGGACGGCGAGGGCCTGGAGGGCACGACGGCGGAGAAGCTCGACGGCAAGTACGTGAAGGTGCCCGAGAAGGACCCGGCGTACCAGCGGTTCAGCGGCTTCACCGACATGGACGCGTTGCTGGACGGGCTGCTCGGACTGAAGGGGAAGCCGGCGAAGGACGGCTACCACGAGGTCGGCGAGGTGCGGACGATCCGGCTGAAGGTCGACGAGGGGGCCGGGGGGCGGCTCGACGTCTCCCTCAAGGGCGCGCCGTTCCCCCTCCGCCTGGAGCGGCCCGCCGAGGGCGGCACCCTCCGGTTCACCGACTGGAACGCCCCGCTCGAGCTCGAGGAACCCCCCAAGGACGAGCAGGTCGACTACGGCCAGGACCTCCCGCAGACGTGACTCCCCCCGGCACGCGCGCCGGACCCCCCGGCCGGGGAGCGCGCGGCCCGGCCCGCCCCGCCGCGGGGAGGGGCGCAGCGCGCGGCCC
>NZ_LWCC02000005.1:1535752-1541209 GCF_001642695.1 Streptomyces chilikensis | reverse complement strand
AGGGGCGCAGCGCGCGGCCCGGCGGCGCGTCAGCCGGGCGGTCAGCGCCGGCGGCGGCGGAAGAGGAGGCGCGGCAGGGGCGCGGGGACGGGTTCGCGGGTGGTGGCGGCGGTGGGCGGCGGGGCGGCGGCGAGGGGGCCGGACGGCTGCGGGAGGGCGGCCCCCAGCGGCTCCAGGCGCAGCACGCGGCACTCCCGCGCCCACCGCTCCGGCATCGCCTCCGCGTCCGCCGCGTTGAGCCGCTTGCCCTTGAGCTCCGCCACCGCCTCCTCCCACGCCGGGGAGCCGGGGGCCGGTTCCGTGACCGCGGCGCGGCAGGTCACCAGCCGGCCGCCCTTGTCCTTGCTGCGCAGCGTCAGCACCGCGTGCCCCCCGTCGGCCAGCCCCGGCAGCGGCTGCTCCCCGGGCCCGTCGCCGACCAGGCAGACCGCGCCGTCGTGCCAGACGTGCCACAGCGCCCGCTCCGCGCCGGAGCCGTCGCCGCCCTCCGCCCGCACCCACACCAGCGCGGACTTCTTCGCGGCCTCCTCGACGAGGGCGCGGTCGAACAGCTCGGTCGTCGTCATGGCAGCAGCGTAGCGAGCCCGCTCAGAGCCAGCCGTTGCGCTTCAGGGTGCGGTGGATGCCCAGACAGATCGCGACCGTGATGCCCATGACCACGGGGTAGCCGTACTTCCAGCCCAGTTCCGGCATGTGCTGGAAGTTCATCCCGTAGACACCGCAGACCATCGTCGGCACGGCGATGATCGCCGCCCACGAGGTGATCTTGCGCATGTCCTCGTTCTGCGCGACCGACGCCTGCGCCAGGTTGGCCTGGAGGATGGAGTTGAGCAGCTCGTCGAAGCCGGTCACCTGCTCCTGGACCCTGGCCACGTGGTCGGCGACGTCCCGGAAGTACTTCTGGATGTCCGGGTCGATCAGCCGCATCGGCCGCTCGCTGAGCAGCTGCATCGGCCGCAGCAGCGGGGCCACCGCCCGCTTGAACTCCAGCACCTCGCGCTTGAGCTGGTAGATCCGGCCCGCGTCGGTGCCGCGCGGAGCGCTGCCGCGGCGGCCGGGGGTGAAGACCTCGGTCTCGACGTCGTCGATGTCGTCCTGCACCGCGTCCGCGACCGCCAGGTAGCCGTCCACCACGTGGTCGGCGATGGCGTGCAGCACCGCGGAGGGGCCCTTGGCGAGCAGTTCCGGGTCCTCCTCCAGCCGGCGCCGCAGGGCGCGCAGCGAGCCCTTGCCGCCGTGCCGGACGGTGATCAGGAAGTCCCGGCCGGTGAAGCACATGATCTCGCCGGTCTCGATGACCTCGCTGTCCGTGGTGAGCCGGTCGTGCTCGACGTAGTGGACCGTCTTGTACACGGTGAAGAGGCTGTCGTCGTAGCGCTCCAGCTTGGGCCGCTGGTGGGCCTGGACGGCGTCCTCCACGGCCAGCGGGTGCAGCCCGAACTCGGCGGCGATGCCCGCGAACTCGTCCCCGGTGGGCTCGTGCAGGCCGATCCAGACGAAACCGCCGTCCCGGCGGGCCGCGCGCATCGCCTCCTGCGGGCCGAGCGTGCCGTCGGAGGGAACGCGGCGCCCGTCGCGGTAGATCCCGCAGTCGACGACGGCGGACGGGGCGGGCGGGGCGGGGAGCGCCGCGGGGTCGAGGTGGGCCAGGGAGGCGGCGCGCCGGGACGGCCGGATGCGGACCGAACGGGCGACGCGCTGGGAGGGACGGACCGCTGCGCGCAGGTCTCGGATCATCGACATGGCGGGGCTCCTTCGCTTTCGGGCGACGAAAGGCCGTGCCGCCGACGGCTGGAACCCCCCGGAACGAGGACGTGCGTGGTCGGGCGAAGGGCACGTCCGCAAAGCGGGGAGCACCGCACCGTGTCGCGGCGTTCGAGCTTTCGCCGCCGGTGCTGGTCGAAGAGTTCGACAGAAGATCAGGCAGGCGAAAAGAAGTGCTCTTCCCCGGCGCGGAGGGGATGTCCGCCGCTGCCGCGCCCGGAGCGCGAGCAGCGGGCGGGTCGAGGACGCCGGAGCCGCGTCAGCGGCCGGAAGAGCGGGTGGTACTGCACGGTCGACTTCGGTCCATCGCAGCCCCACCTCCTCCGGCCGGTCCCTCGTGAGGGACGATCCATTCCCCTGGGGGAGAGCGCTCACGGGCAGCTCTCAGGGGGAGCATGACTGGCGTCGGGACTCGATCGCGACGCTTGGCGTGCTGTCCCGAACTGCGGCAAGACTATCAGCCGACTTGACTGTCAAGGCGTCCGCTTGCCCGCTCCCGGTGAGTTCCGGACGAGTTCTATGCTCGCCGCATGGCTGATGTTCTTCCCCTGGTCGAGGCGCGTTTGCGGACGGCGCTGGGCGAACCCGACGCGCGGGCCGCCGTCACCTTCCTCGGTACGGACCGCGTGGAGGTTCTCCGTTTCACCGAGGAGGACGTCGTCCGGTACGCCACCCTCGGCATGTCCGCCCACCCCATGAACGACCCCACGGCGATGGTCGCGGACCCGGTGAAGGGGCCGCGGGCCGAGCTGGTGCTCTCCGTGCGGCGCGGGGTCGCGGACACCGACAAGGCGCTCCGCCCGCTGGCCGTGCTCGCCGCCTCCCCGCAGGTGGAGGGGGTGGTGGTCGCGCCGGGCGGATCGCTGGACGTGGGCGAGCCCCTGTGGCCCGGCGCCCCGTTCACCTCCGTCCTGGTGGGCGAGCCCGGCGGCCTGGTCGAGGACCTGGAGCTGGACGACCCGCTGGACCCGGTGCGGTTCCTGCCGCTGCTGCCGATGACGCCGAACGAGGCCGCCTGGAAGCGGGTCCACGGCGCGCAGGCGCTCCAGGAGCGGTGGCTGGCCCGCGGCACCGACCTGCGGGACCCGCTCCGCCGGCCGGTCGCCCTGGACTGAGTGACGGAAGTCACCCGACGGACGGGCCAACAGATGGCCGGAACAGGTGAGTTGGCCCGGCGGGACGGTCCGGCGGACCGGGCGGGCCGGTGACGGGCCCGGCCGGACCGGACCGGTGGACGGCGGAGGCGCCACGCCGGCCGTGCCCGCCGGACGGGTGATCGTCCTTGACTCGGCGCGGCCCAGGGAGGACCGTGGGACTTTATGAGGGGCGAACCCAGTTGCCCGAAGTGCGGTGGCCGGGTCAGGGCTCCCGGACTCTTCTCCGACGCGTGGCAGTGCGACGCGCACGGCCCCGTGCATCCCGTCCAGCCCGTGATCCCGCCCAGCGTCGAGGCCCTCGGTGTGGTGGTGCACCGCACCCGGGTCCCCGTCTGGATGCCGTGGCCGTTGCCGGTCGGCTGGCTGTTCACCGGCGTGGCCAGTGCCGGTGACGACCGCGGCGGAGGCCGCGCCTCGGCGGTCGCCTGCTCCGGTCCGGGGCCGCTCGGCGGCGTCGGCGAGCTGATCCTGGTCGCCGAGGAACTCGGCGTGGGCCTCGGGGCCCGGTACGCGGGGATCGACGGGCCCGACCCCGGACCCCTGATCGACATCGGCAAGCCCGCCCAGGCCAAGGTGCACGCGGCCGGCCGCCCCACCCCGATGTGGCTGGTGGACGGCGCGCCGGAGGACCGCGCGGTGTTCGCCGGCGAGGCGCTCGGCCTGTGGCTGTGGGCCGTCGTGTGGCCCGAGCAGTCCGGGCTGCTGATGTACGACGAGATGATCCTCACCGACCTGCGCGAGGCGGGCGCGGAGATCGAGCTGGTGCCGTGCGGCGCGCTCTCGCCGCGGCTGCTCGAACCCTGACGTCCCGGGGCGGTTCCGTCCCGCCGTGCGGACCGGTAAGTGTCACCCACTCGGACGACCCCTTATCCTGGTGTGGTCCCGTCCGTGCAAGCCCTCGTCCGCTGGAGTCGCCGTGCGCATCGACCTGCACTGCCACTCCACCGCGTCCGACGGCACCGACACCCCCGCCGGGCTGGTGCGCGCCGCGGGCGCGGCCGGTCTGGACGTCGTCGCGCTGACCGACCACGACACCACCCGCGGGCACGCCGAGGCGGTCGCCGCCCTGCCCGAGGGGCTCACCCTGGTCGCCGGGGCGGAACTCTCCTGCCGCTGGACCGGGCCCGGGGCCGCCCCCGGCGACGGCATCAGCATGCACATGCTGGCCTACCTGTTCGACCCCGAGGAGCCCGCGCTGCTCGCCGAGCGCGAGCTGGTCCGCGACGACCGCGTGCCGCGCGCCCGCGCCATGGTGGCCCGGCTGCGCGAGCTGGGCGTGGACGTCACCTGGGAGCAGGTCGCCCGGATCGCCGGGGACGGCTCCGTGGGCCGCCCGCACCTCGCCACGGCCCTGGTCGAGCTCGGCGTCGTCACCACCGTGGACGAGGCCTTCACCCAGGACTGGCTGGCCGACCGGGGCCGCGTCTGGGTGCCCAAGCACGAGACCGACCCGTTCGAGGCGATCCGGCTGGTCAAGGCCGCCGGCGGCGTCACCGTCTTCGCCCACCCCGGCGCCGCCAAGCGCGGCCGCACCGTGCCGGAGTCCGCGATCGCCGCGATGGCCGAGGCAGGCCTGGACGGCATCGAGGTCGACCACATGGACCACGACCCGGCCACCCGCGCCCGGCTGCGCGGCCTCGCCGCCGAACTCGGCCTGCTGGTCACCGGCTCGTCCGACTACCACGGCACCCGCAAGACCTGCGCCCTCGGCGAGAACGTCACCGATCCCGAGGTCTACGGCGAGATCATCCGCCGGGCCTGGGGCGCGTTCCCCGTCCCCGGCGCCGGCGGACCGGCCGCGGCCTGACCCGGCGGGACCACGTCCGCCAGGCCGCGTCCGGCCCCCACCTTCCCCCACGTCCCGCGCCGCACCGCGCCGCGTCCTGTCCGGACACGGCCGGACGGCGGCGTTCCGCACCATCCGCAAGGCCTCTCACCGTGTTCGACATCGCCGTCTTCGGCTCGCTCTTCCTCACCCTCTTCGTGATCATGGACCCGCCCGGGGTCACCCCGATCTTCCTCGGTCTCACCGCCGGCCGGCCCGCCGCCGTCCAGAAGCGCATGGCGCTGCAGGCGGTCCTCGTGGCCGGCGGCGTGATCGGCCTCTTCGGCCTGCTGGGCCAGCGCATCCTCGACTACCTGCACATCTCCGTGCCGGCCCTGATGATCGCCGGCGGGGTGCTGCTCCTGCTGGTGGCGCTGGACCTCCTCACCGGCAAGACCGACGAGCCGCAGCAGACCAAGGACGTCAACGTGGCGCTGGTGCCGCTGGGCATGCCGCTGCTGGCCGGACCCGGCGCCATCGTCTCGGTGATCCTCGCCGTGGAGAAGGCCGGGGACGTGGGCTCCCAGGTTGCCGTCTGGACGGCGATCCTCGCGATCCACGTCGTGATCTGGCTGGTCATGCGGAACTCGCTGCTGGTGATCCGGGTGATCAAGGAGGGCGGCGTGGTCCTGGTGACCCGGCTCGCGGGCATGCTGCTCGCCGCCATCGCCGTGCAGCAGATCATCAACGGGGTGACCCAGGTCGTCCGGG
>NZ_LWCC02000005.1:1532797-1535691 GCF_001642695.1 Streptomyces chilikensis | reverse complement strand
GGCGGCCTGCTGCACGATCCCGTTGACGGAGGCGGCGTCCACGACGGTGCTGTCGACCGGCCGGCCGCTGGCGTCGTCGAGACGCATGATCTCGAAGCGCATGCTTCTCCCTTCCCACGTCGGTATGTACCGGGTACAACATCCGAGCCGACCGGGAAGATTCCCTAGCTAAGCAAAATTTTCGGCCGCCTAAGTATTCGACACGTACCCACGATGCCGGGGCTCCATGTACGGAGGCGGCGTGAACCGGATGAGACCGGTTGTGTCCGCTCCGTGACCACCGGGACAATGGGGTCCGGTATGAATGACGACCTGGCGGCGCTGACCGCAAGCATCGAGAGCACCAACGGGTTGCTCCAGCGTGTTCTCGCCGCGGTGGCGAAGGCGCAGTCCACCCCCCAGTCCACCCACGCGCTCTTCGTCGACGCCGGGTACCTCTACGCGGCCGCCGGACGGCTGGTGGTCGGCACCGAGGACCGCCGCGCCTTCGAGCTCGACACCGAGGGCGTGATCGCCGCGCTCATCGACCGGGCGGCGGCGCTCTTCCAGGACAGCCGGCTGCTCCGGGTGTACTGGTACGACGGCGCCCGCCGCCGCATCCACACGGCCGAGCAGCAGGCCATCGCCGAACTGCCCGACGTCAAGGTCCGTCTCGGCAACCTCAACGCCAACAACCAGCAGAAGGGCGTCGACGGGCTGATCCGCTCCGACCTGGAGGCCCTGGCCCGCAACCGGGCCATCACCGACGCGGCGCTGCTCGGCGGGGACGAGGACCTGGTCCCGGCCGTCGAGGCGGCGCAGGAGTACGGCGCCCGCGTCCACCTCTGGGGCATCGAGGCCCCGGACGGCCGCAACCAGGCCGAGCCGCTGCTCTGGGAGGTCGACAGCCAGCGCACCCTGGACCTGCAGTTCCTCAAGCCCTACGTCTCGCGCCGGGCCACCGCCGCCTTCGAGGCGGCCGCGGCCCGGCCCACCTGGGAAGAGGTCCGCTTCGTCGGCGCGCAGATCGCCGCGCGGTGGATGGCCGAGCGCGGCCCGGAGCCGATGGAGGCGCTGCTCGCCGGGCAGCCGTACCTGCCCGGCTCCGACGACCAGGACCTGCTGGTCCAGGCCGAAGGACTGCTCGGGTACTCGCTGCGCGGCCAGTCCGACCTGCGCAGGGCGCTCAGGGACGGCTTCTGGGAGCGGCTGCGCACCTTGGAGTGAACGCCCCGGCGCGCCGCGCCGCGCCGCGTCACGGCCGGAACCGGCCGGTCACCCCAGGCGCCGGACGCCGTCCCAGAAGCCGGCGATCGCGTCGGCGGTCGCGGCGGGACGGTCCACGTTGGGGGAGTGGTCCGCGCCGTCGATCACCGTGCGCAGGGCGCCGAGCCGGACGGCCATCTCGTCGAAGAGCCGCACCGGCCAGACGTCGTCCGTGGAGCCGGAGAGGACGTGGCAGGGCAGGCCGACGGCGGCCAGCTCCTCGACCCGGTCCGGTTCCACGCAGAGCTGGTGGCCGGTGGCGGTCAGCTGGGCCGGGCGGGTGCGCAGCCAGCGCTCGCGCAACGGGCGGGTGTCGGGCTGCTCGGCCAGTTCCTCGGGGGCGGCGGTGGCCTCCATCGCCTGCATCACCGCCCACACCCGGTCCATCGACATCGTGTCCAGCGCCTCGCGGAGCATGGTCACGCGTTCCCGCTGGGAGCCGGAGATCCGGGCGGGGCCCGAGGACATCAGGGTCAGGCTGAGGAACGGGGAGGAGTCCCGCAGCACGGCGGCGCGGGAGATCTGCCCGCCGAGGGAGTGGCCCAGCAGATGGATCCGCGTCCCCTCCTCCTTGGCCAGGGCGTACGCCTGGGACAGCAGGTCCTGCGCCAACTCGGCCTGAGCGTAAGCCGATTCGTCGCGCTCGGGGCCGTCGGACTCGTACTGTCCGCGCCCGTCGACGGCCACCGTGCGGTAGCCGTGCGCCGCGAGCGGGGCGTGCAGGGCGATGAAGTCCTCCTTGCTGCCGGTGTAACCGGGCAGCAGCAGGGCGGTGCCCCGGTGCGGGACGCCCGGTGCGGCGGGCATGTCGATCGCGGCGAACGCGCCGCGATCGGTGACGAGTTGGTACGCCCGCGCACCGGGCGGGGGAGTGAAGGTGTCGGGCCTGCTCATGGCGGTCAGCGTACCCAGCGCGGCCGAGTACGCCGACGGCCCGGCTCCCCTGGGGGAACCGGGCCGTCGGACGGGGCCGTTCGTCAGCTCTCGGCCGGCTGGGCGGCCTTGCGGGTGCGGCGGCGCGGCTTGCTCTGCGCCTCCTCGCCCGCCTGGGCGGGGATCTCGGCGACCGGCGCGGCCTCTGCCGTCCTGCGCGTACGACGGCGCGGCGGCTTGGCCTCGCCCTCGGCGGGCGCGGCGTCCCCGGCGGAGGCGGTGGCCTCCGCGGTCCCGGCGGCGGCCTCCGCGGCCGGAGCGGCGGCCTTGCGGGTCCGGCGACGCGGCTTCGCCTCGGCCGCGGTCTCCGCGGTCTCGGCGGCGGCCTCCACCGGTGCGGCGGCCTTGCGCGTACGGCGCTTCGGCGCGGCCTCGGCGGCCTCCACGGTGTCCGCGACGGCCTCGGCCGCCTCGGCGGTGGCGGCGGCCTTGCGGGTGCGGCGTCGGGGCTTGGCCACGGTCTCCGCCTCGGCGGTCTCCGGGGCGCCCTCCGCGGCCTCCGCCGGTGCGGCGGCCTTGCGGGTGCGGCGCTTCGGCGCGGGGGTGGGCTCGGCGGCGGCCTCCTCGGCCACCGTCCGGGCCTCCACGGCGGCGGTCTCCACCTGCGCGGTCTCCACCGCGTCGGCGCCGGCACGGGTCCGGCGGCGGCGGCGCGGCGCGGCGGTGGCACCCTCCGCCGTCTCGACGGCGGCCTCCGCGGCAGGGGCGGCGGCGGG
>NZ_LWCC02000005.1:1525247-1532697 GCF_001642695.1 Streptomyces chilikensis | reverse complement strand
CGGGGCGCGCTCCTCCCCGGCCGCCTCCGGCGCCTCGGCGACGTCGGCCGCCGGGCGCGCGTCGCGCCCGCGGCCCCGGCCGCCCCGGCCCCGCTCACGGTCGTTCCTGCGGCCGCCCGGCTCGCCCAGGTCCTCGAGCTCCTCGGCACCGAGCCCGGCCCGCGTCCGCTCGGAGCGCGGCAGTATGCCCTTGGTGCCCTCGGGGATCCCGAGGTCGGAGAACAGGTGCGGCGACGTGGAGTACGTCTCGACCGGGTCGTTGAAGTCCAGCCCCAGCGCCTTGTTGATGAGCTGCCAGCGCGGGATGTCGTCCCAGTCGACGAACGTGACGGCCGTGCCCTTGGCCCCGGCGCGGCCGGTGCGGCCGACGCGGTGCAGGAAGGTCTTCTCGTCCTCGGGGGACTGGTAGTTGATGACGTGGGTGACGCCCTCGACGTCGATGCCGCGCGCGGCGACGTCGGTGCAGACCAGCACGTCGACCTTGCCGTTGCGGAAGGCGCGCAGCGCCTGCTCGCGGGCACCCTGGCCCAGGTCGCCGTGGACGGCGCCGGAGGCGAAGCCGCGGCGCTGGAGCTGGTCGGCGATGTCGGCGGCGGTGCGCTTGGTGCGGCAGAAGATCATCGCCAGCCCGCGGCCCTCGGCCTGCAGGATGCGGGCGACCATCTCCGGCTTGTCCATGTTGTGCGCGCGGTAGACGAACTGCTTGGTGTTCGCGACCGTCTTGCCCTCGTCGTCCGGCGAGGTGGCGCTGATGTGCGTGGGCTGCGACATGTAGCGGCGGGCCAGGCCGATGACCGCGCCCGGCATGGTCGCCGAGAACAGCATCGTCTGGCGCTTGGCCGGGAGCATGTTGATGATCTTCTCGACGTCCGGCAGGAAGCCGAGGTCGAGCATCTCGTCGGCCTCGTCGAGGACCAGGCTCCTGACGTGCTTGAGGTCGAGCTTCTTCTGGCCCGCGAGGTCGAGGAGGCGGCCCGGGGTGCCGACGACCACGTCGACGCCCTTCTTCAGGGCCTCGACCTGCGGCTCGTAGGCGCGGCCGCCGTAGATCGCCAGGACGCGGACGTTGCGGACCTTGCCGGCGGTCTGCAGGTCGTTGGTGACCTGGGTGCAGAGCTCGCGGGTGGGGACCACGACCAGCGCCTGCGGCGCCTCGGTCAGGTCCTCCGGCCTCGCCCGTCCGGCCTCGACGTCGGCGGGGACGGTGACGCGCTCCAGGAGCGGGAGGCCGAAACCGAGGGTCTTGCCCGTGCCGGTCTTCGCCTGGCCGATGACGTCCGAGCCCGAGAGGGCCACGGGGAGCGTCATCTCCTGGATGGGGAAGGGGGTGACGATGCCGACGGCCTCGAGGGCCTCGGCCGTCTCAGGAAGAATTCCGAGATCGCGGAACGTGGTAGTCAGGGTGCTGCCTCTTCTGTGTGGCGCGGCGCGAGGCGAGCGCGGGGGTCAACCGTGTCGGGCACGGCCGTACCGAACCGGAAGGACGTCGTCGGCCCTGCTCGGGCGACGGGCCCGTGGCGCGGGACCACGCCGACGCTCCAGCACTCGTACCGCTGAGGGTCCCTCCGTGGCCGCACGCGTGGAGGCTGCGGGCGAGGAGGGCTGTCGGGTCGGAGCCGATCGGGCCACCGACCGGGCATCCTCATTCCTGCGGCCCGCCGGATACGGCGGGCGCAATACCACCATACCCCGGAATCGCGCACATGCGAGGGTCCGTGCGGTGACGTAGCGCTCCTCACACCGCGCCGTCGCCGCCCGGCGGGGCCCGTCCCCGCGGGGCCCGCCCCCGGACGGCCCGCCGCGGACGGCGCCGGCCGGGCGGGCGTCCCCGCGGGGCCCGCCCCCGGACGGCCCGCCGCGGACGGCGCCGGCCGGGCGGGCCCGGGCGGTGACGGCGGGGCGGCGGCCGGGCGGACTATCGTTCGTTTCATGACGACGCCTGACAATGCCACCGGCCAGACCGACGCCGCTCCGGACGCCGCGACCGCGAGGGTCGCCGAGCAGACCTGGGAGCAGGCCTCCGCAGACCCGCAGTACCGCGCCGCCGTCGTGGACCTGCTGGGAGCGCTCGCGTACGGCGAGCTGTCGGCGTTCGAGCGGCTCGCCGAGGACGCCAAGCTGGCGCCGAGCCTCTCGGACAAGGGCGAGCTGGCCAAGATGGCCGCCGCCGAGTTCGGCCACTTCGACCGGCTGCGGGCCCGGCTCGCGGAGATCGACACCGACCCGGAGGAGGCCATGGCGCCCTTCGTCGCGGCGCTGGACGGCTTCCACCGGCAGACGGCCCCGTCCGACTGGCTGGAGGGCCTGGTCAAGGCCTACGTCGGCGACTCGATCGCGGCGGACTTCTACCGCGAGGTCGCGGTGCGGCTGGACTCGGACACCCGGGAACTGGTGCTGGCGGTCCTCGACGACCTCGGGCACGCCGAGTTCGCCGTGGAGAAGGTGCGGGCGGCCATCGAGGCGGAGCCGCGGGTCGGGGGACGCCTGGCGCTGTGGGCGCGGCGGCTGATGGGCGAGGCGCTGTCGCAGTCGCAGCGGGTGGTGGCCGAGCGGGACGCGCTCTCCACCATGCTGGTGGGCGGCGTCGCCGACGGCTTCGACCTGGCGGAGGTGGGCCGGATGTTCTCCCGCATCACCGAGGCCCACACGAAGCGGATGGCCGCCCTCGGTCTGGCGTCCTGAACCGCCGGTCGCCGGGCGGGACGGTCCCCGGGAGGCCGGGGTCCCGGACCGCGTGATCCCCGGACCGCGTGACCCGCAGGTCACGCGCTCCCCGGGCGGCGGGATCCCCGGGGCACTGAGGTCCCCGGGCCGCTGCGGTCCCCGGGCCGGCGCCCGCCGGGCGGGGGTTTTGGGCCCGGCGTCGCGGCGGGCCCGGGTGTCACCCGATGCCCCGGCGGCGTTCCGGCCGCAGCAGCAGCGAGAGCGAGGCCGCGGAGAGCGCCGCGGCGCCGAGCAGCAGCGGCGCGGGCCGGGCGGGGTCCAGGGCGCCGTGGGTGATCAGCGTGCCCAGCAGGGCGCCGACCGCACCGGTGGCCAGGACCGTGCCCGCACGGGGCAGCCGGTGCGGCAATCGGTGGACGGCCGCGCAGGCGAGCAGCAGCCCGAGGAGCACCGAGGCCGGCGCCGCGAGGAAGAACATGGCGTGGTCCCTTCACCTGGGGCGTGCTGGAAGGTCCCGGTGTGCCTACCCGCGCGTGCCGCCCCGCACACGCGAAGGGGCCGGACGGCTCAACAGCCGTCCGGCCCCTCGTCGTCCGTCGCGTGACCCGCGACGCCGCACTACAGCGCGCCGAAGCCCACCTTGCGCGGAGCCGGCTCGCCCAGCTCGACGTAGGCGAGACGCTCCGCCGGGACAAGGACCTTGCGGCCGTGCTCGTCCACCAGGGTCAGCAGTGCCGCCTTGCCGGCGAGCGCCTCGGCGACGAGCCGCTCGACCTCCTCGGCGCTCTGACCGCTCTGCAGAACGATCTCGCGGGGCGCGTGCTGCACGCCGATCTTGACCTCCACGGCCATGTCCCTCCGACGGTCAGTGGTGCGCGGACGTTCCACACGTGTCCGCGCCGTACCCGGCACACATTAGTCCAGGCGGGACCCGTCAGGCTGTCTCGCTGCCGTGCAGCGGGAACCCGGCGATGCCGCGCCAGGCCAGCGAGGCCAGCAGTTGCACGGCCTTGTCCCGCGGCACGCTGCGGTCGCTGTGCAGCCACGCCCGCGCCACGACCTGGGCGAGGCCGCCCAGGCCCGAGGCGAGCAGCATCGACTCCTCGCGGGAGAGCCCCGTGTCCTCCGCGATCACGTCGCAGATGGCCTCGGCGCACTCGTTGGTCACCTTGTCCACGCGCTCGCGGACCGCGGGCTCGTTGGTCAGGTCCGACTCGAAGACCAGGCGGAAGGCCCCGCCGTCGTCCTCGACGTACGCGAAGTAGGCGTCCATGGTCGCCCGGACGCGCTGCTTGTTGTCGCTGGTGGAGGCGAGCGCCGCGCGGACGGATTGGATCAGCGCCGCGCAGTGCTGGTCCAGCAGGGCCAGGTAGAGCTCGAGCTTCCCGGGGAAGTGCTGGTACAGCACCGGCTTGCTGACGCCCGCCCGCTCGGCGATGTCGTCCATGGCGGCGGAGTGGTACCCCTGCGCGACGAAGACCTCCTGCGCGGCGCCCAGAAGCTGGTTCCGCCGGGCACGGCGCGGAAGCCGGGTGCCGCGCGGGCGTGCCGCCTCTGTCTGCTCGATGGCTGTCACGCCGCCTCCCATGATCGTCCTTGTGCGGTGTGCGCCGCGGCACCATCGTACTTTTCGGTAACCGTGCCGCGAGTCCTGCGACCGGAGAATTTCAACGGGCGGACAGGGACCGCCGCGGCGGGAGCGCCGGGTGTGCCGCGGCCGGGCGCCCGCCGGGCGGTACCACGGTCCTCCGGCCGGCACCGGCCGGAGTCACCGGTAGTCGTCCTCGTCGAGTTCCACCACCCTCGCGTGTTCGGCGAGGTCGGCGTCGCTGGCGTGGTCGCGCGCGTCGCCGCGGACCGGCTCGTCCTTGCCGGGCCGGACGTCCGCGTGCTGCTCCGCGGCGTCGTGCTCGGGCGCCTCGACGGCGATCTCCGGGGCGGTCTCCTCCTGCTCCTCCTGGTCGGCGAAGGTCTCCGGGTCGGTCGGGTCGACGGCCATGATGGGCTCCCTTCGTGGGTCTGCCATTTCGTCCGGCTCCCCCCGGCGCGGCGGGCCGCTGCGGGGGCGGGGTGCCCTGTGGGACCGAGCCTAGGAGACACCCGGCGGCGACGCGATGCCTCCGCGTGCGGATGTGTGCCCCGGCGGGCCCGGGTCACACCGGCCCGTCCGCTCCCGTTCGCTGTGACGGCCCCCACACCGTCGGCGGCCGTCGGCGAACCTGGCGGGGCGTGATCGTCTCGTAACATTGGCGCATGTCTTCGACCGACCCGCCGCCCGTCCCGCCCGCCGGCGACGTGCTGCCCCGCGTGGCGCCGGTCCGTGCGGACGGTGAGCGGATCCGGTCGGTCGCGCTGCGCGGCGTGACCCTGTCGGTCCGCTCCCGCCGCCCCGGCCGCGAGGACGCCGAGCCGGCGCTCTTCGTGCACGGGCTGGGTGGTTCCTCGCAGAACTGGTCGGCGCTGATGCCGCTGCTGGACGACCTGCTCGACTGCGAGGCGGTGGACCTGCCGGGCTTCGGCGACTCCCCGCCGCCGGACGACGGCGACTACTCGATCACCGGTCACACCCGTGCGGTCGTCCGCTACCTGGAGGCGTCCGGGCGCGGTCCGGTCCACCTGTTCGGCAACTCGATGGGCGGCGCCGTGGCCACCAAGGTCGCGGCGCTCCGCCCCGACCTGGTGCGCTCGCTCACCCTGGTCTCGCCCGCCCTGCCGGAACTGCGGGTGCAGCGCGGCGCGGTGCCGACCGGGCTGCTGGCGGTGCCCGGTGTGGCGGTGCTCTTCACCCGGCTCACCCGGGAGTGGACGGCCGAACAGCGGGTCCGCGGCGTGCTCGGGCTCACCTACGGGGACCCCGGGAAGGTGACCGGGGAAGGACTGGCCGCCGCGGTGGCGGAGATGGAACGGCGTCAGCGGCTTCCCTACTTCTGGGACGCCATGGCCCGTTCGGCCCGCGGCATCGTCGACGCGTACACCCTGGCGGGGCGGCACCGGCTCTGGCGGCACGCCGAGCGGGTCGCGGCGCCCACCCTGCTGGTCTACGGCGGCCGTGACCGGCTGGTCTCCTTCCGGATGGCCCGCCGGGCGGCCCGCGCCTTCCGCCGTTCGAGGCTGCTCGCCCTGCCGGAAGCCGGACATGTGGCCATGATGGAGTGTCCGGACACGGTCGCCCGGGCCGTCCGCGAGTTCCTGGAGGACGCCGTCCCCGCCCGAACGGCGGGCGGGGGCACGCGGGAGCGCGGCCCGGGCGACGCCGACGATGTCCTGGCCGCGACGGAAACCGAAAGCTGAGGGAGCGCGTGGGACGGCACAGTCGCCGGGGGCCGGCCAGGCCCGCAGATGCCGCACCCGGTACGTCGGAGGCGGCTGCCGCCCGCGACGGCCGGGGCGCAGGGCCCGCGCGTCCTGCCGGGGCCGGAGGGACACTCGACCCCGACGACGCCTGGAGCCCCTGGGAGCCGCCCCCGCGGCCGGCCCCCGATCCGTCGGCGCCGACCGGCGTCACGCACGGCCGGAGCGGCGCGCCCTCCCCGGTGCGCGGCGGCCACCCCGAGGAGCGCGAGGCGTACCCGTGGTACGGGGGAGCCCAGGACCAGGACGACCGGTTCGCCTGGAGCGAGCAGCCCCGTGACCTGGTGGCGCGGGCCGAGGGCCCGGTCTCGCTCGGGCGGCCCGCGCCCTACTACGACACGCTGGACGACCGCGACCGGTACCTGCCGTCCGCCGGACGGCACGGCGGAGCGGGAGGACCGGGCGGTCCCGGTGGACCGGGCGGACAGGCCGGGCCGGGCGGACCCGGCGGACCCGGCGGGCCGGGCCGGGCGGGTTCCGCGGACGGACCGGTCCGCCCCGGAGGACCTGGGGGCGAGGACGGAGCCGGTCTCCTGCCGGCGCCGCGGGAACCGCGCGCCGGGCGCCGGCAGGCCGGACCGCGGCGCGGCGTGAAGGGCCGCCTGTTCACCGGTGCGCTCGCCGTCGCGGTGCTGGTGGTGCTGGGCGTGACGGTCTCCGAGCAGGTCGCCGCCGACCGGTCCGCCTCGGTGGGCGGCGCCCAGGCGGCCGGAGTGCCGGGCGGGGGCGGCGGGGAGCCGCCGGGCACGGGGGAACCCTCTCCGCTGCCGCCCGCGTGGAACCTGGACGGCCTCACCTACGAACAGCGGATGGGGCTCGTCTACGACCTGGGCCCCGACCTCCAGGGCCCCGGGTCCTTCACGGCGGTGCCCGGGACCGACGAACCCCCGCGCGAGGGACAGGAGTTCCTCTACCGCGTCGACGTCGAGGACGATCTGGGGCTGGACGGCGACCTGTTCGCCGAGGCCGTGCACAGGACGCTCAACGACGAGCGGAGCTGGGCGCACGACGGGCTGGCCTTCAAGCGGGTCCCCGAGGACGGTTCCGGGAAGCCCGACTTCGTGATCACCCTGGCCAGCCCGGGCACCACGGCCGAGTGGTGCGCCAAGTCGGGCCTGGACACCACGGTCGACAACGTCTCCTGCGACTCCGCGTCGACCTCGCGCGTGATGATCAACGCCTACCGCTGGGCGAAGGGGTCCGAGACGTACGGCGACCGGCGGATCCACGCCTACCGGCAGATGCTGATCAACCACGAGGTGGGCCACCGCCTGGGATACGGGCACGTGGAGTGCTCCAAGGACGGTGGGCTCGCGCCGGTGATGCAGCAGCAGACCAAGTTCCTGGACCACGACGGGATCCACTGCCGGCCGAACGCCTGGGCCTACCCGAACGGCTGATCCGCGCTCCGGCATGCGCACGGGGCACGACCGCC
>NZ_LWCC02000005.1:1519497-1525217 GCF_001642695.1 Streptomyces chilikensis | reverse complement strand
CCCCCCCCCCCCCCCCCCCGCCACCGGCATATCCGCATACGTTCGTCCCGGCTACCGGCCGCCGCCGACGGCGGCCGTTCCTATGGGAGATCGGGGATGTACGCGTGCGCATCGGACTGCTGACGGAGGGTGGTTACCCGTACGCGAGGGGTGAGGCCAGGCTCTGGTGCGACCGCCTGGTGCGCGGCCTCGGCCAGCACGAGTTCAGGCTCTACGCCCTCAGCCGCGACCGGGAGCAGGAGCGGGCCGGCTGGGTCGACCTGCCGGCCCAGGTCACCCAGGTGCGCACCGCCCCGCTGTGGACCGCCGAGGTCGACGGCACCTGGTACGGCCGCCGCGCCCGCCGCCGGTTCGCCCGGCACTACGGCGACCTCGCGGCCGGCCTCTGCGCCGGCCCGGCGGGGGCGCCCGGGCAGGGCGGGTACTCCCCGGCCGAGGCGGACCGTTTCCGCTCCGCCCTCTACGGCCTGGCCGAACTGGCGCGCGAGGAGGGCGGGATGGTCGCCGCGCTGCGCTCCGAGGAGGCCGTCCGCGCGCTGGAGCGGGTCTGCCGCGCCCCGGGAGCCCCCCGGGCGGCACGCGAGGCGCGGGTGACGGATCTGCTGCTGGTGGGCGCGCACCTGGAGCAGGCCCTGCGCCCCCTGTCGCTCGACTGGTACGAGGAGGGCGAACTCGGCTCGGTGGACCTGTGCCACGCCGCGGCCGGCGGGCTCGCCGCCCTGCCCGGGCTGCTGGCGCGCCACTTCCACGGCGTGCCGCTGGTGGTCACCGAGTACGGCGTGCCGCTGCGGGCGCACTACCTGGGCTCCGCCGACGCGCCCCCCGCCGTGCGCGCGCTGCTGGCCGCCTTCCACGGCCGGCTGGCCGCCGAGGCCTACCGCAGCGCCGCCGTGCTCACGCCGGGCAACACCCACGTCCGGCGCTGGCAGGAGCGGTGCGGCGCGGACCGGTCCAAGGTGCGCACCGTCTACCCGGGCATGTCGGCCGCCCGGTTCGCCGGGGCCGGGGAACGCCCTGGCGGGCGGGCCGGGGAGCGGGCCGGGGCGGCGGGCGCGGGGGCGGAGCCGGGCACGCTGGTCTGGGTGGGGCGGATCGAGCCCTCCAAGGACCTGGTGACCCTGCTGCACGCCTTCGCCGCCGTGCGGCAGCGGGTGCCCGGCGCCAGGCTGTGCGTCGCGGGCTCCGCGCCGGACCCGGAGGGCGCGGCCTACCTGCTGCACTGCGAGGAGTTGGCGGGGCGGCTGTTCCCGGGGGACCCGCCGGTGGAGTTCGTGGAGATGGGCGGGCCCGCCGCCCCCGGCCTGGCGGACGTGTACGCGCGGGGCGCGGTGATCGTGCTGTCCAGCGTGGTGGAGGGGTTCCCGGTCAGCGTGGTCGAGGCCATGTTCAGCGGGCGGGCCACCGTCTCCACCGACGTGGGCGCCGTGGTGGAGGTCGTCGGGGGGACGGGTCTGGTGGTGCCGCCCCGGGACCCGCGGGCGCTGGCCGAGGCGTGCGTCGCGCTGCTGGGGGATCCGGAACGCCGCGACCGGCTCGGCGCTGCGGCCAGGGCGCGGGCCATGGAGCTGTTCACGGTGGAGCAGAACGTCGCCGCCTTCCACCGCATCTACCTCGAGGTCGCCGGCCGTTGCCCGGCCCGCCGCATCGCCGAGGCGGACGCCGCCGCACCCCGCCCGTTCGCGGTGCCGGCCGAACTGCGGGTCGCCGGGGCCGGGTCCGTGGAGGTGACCCGGTGAACGGCCTCGACGAGCGCGGGAGGGCCCTCGGGAACCACGGGGCCGCGGGCCGTCCGGCACCGGCCGGGACCCCGCCGGTGGCCCCGCCCGGCGTCCCGTCCGGCGCGGACCCGGTGAAGGCGCTGATGTTGCGTCACCGGGAGCTGTGCGAGCGGGCGGTGGACGCGCTGGAGATCGCCGCGGGGCTGGAGGCGCACGGCGTCACCGACCGGACGGCCGCGCGGTTCCGCCACCGGGACGTCTTCTCGCTGGCCGAGGAGATGTACGCCCGGGCGGCCCGCGTCGACGAGGACGAGGTTCCCGCCGGGCCGCCCGCGGCCGCCGGACCGCCGCCCGCGCGGTGGGCGCTCCGGGCGCTGCTGCCGGGCGCGCTCTGCGCGGGCACGGTGGCGGCGCTGCGGTGGACCACCGGGGAGGCGCGGCTCGTCGTCGGCGTGCTGGGACTGGCCGCCGTGGCCGGCGGGGTGCGCCTGGCGCTCGGCCGGGGGCCGCTGAGCTCGGAGGGCCGTTCGGTGCCCGGCCCGCACGACTGGCGCACCCCGCCGGGCGCCCGCGCCTGGGCGTACCTCCTGGTGGGGTACGCCCTGATGGGTGACGGGCTGCTGCACGCCGGGCTCGTCGGCGGCCCCGACGACCTCCCCGGCGGGCGGTACGGCGACTGGCCGGTCACCCTCACCCCCCTGCTGGCCCTCGGCCTGTCCTGCGCGCCCGCCGTCTGGAGCGCGCACCTCTTCCGGGCCGGTGTGGGCCGCAAGCTGGCCGGCAGCCGGGGCCTGGAGGAGTTCGCGGCCACCGCCCGGCCCCTGCTGCTGGGCGTGGTCGCCGTCCACCTGGCCGCGGTGTCCGGGCTGTCGGCGCTCTGCGCCGTGCTGCTCGACGAGCACTCCACGCCCGCGGCCACCGCGGCGCTGGGCGCCCTGCTGCTGATCGCCCGCCTGCTCACCGTGCACGGCTTCACCCACGCGCCGGGCGTGGTGCTGCGGGCCGTGGGCTGGACCGAGATCGCCTCCGTCTGCCTGGTGTTCGCGGGCCGGCTGCCGGGGTGCGACGTCCTCGCAGGACCGGTGGAGACGGTCGTCTCGGTGTGGGGGGAGCACGCCGTTCCGCTGCTCGCCTGCGGGGCGGGGGCGCTGGTGCTGCTCGTCCACGCGTGCCGCCGGCTCGCCCTGGCCTCCGCCCACGCCCCGGCGGGCCCGCGCCCGCCGTCGGACCGCTGAGGCCCGCGCCTTCTTCCGCCGCGCGTCCCTCCACCCCTTCCCCTCGTTCCTCCTCCCTCCCCATCCCGTCCCCTGAAGACGCCACTCGAAGGAGAACAAGCCGCCATGAGAGTTCTGCTGATCGGAGCCAACGGATATCTCGGGCGTTTCGTCGCCGACCGGCTGCTCGCCGATCCGGCCGTCCAGCTGACCGCGCTGGGCAGGGGCGACGACGCCGACGTCCGGTTCGACCTCGCGGCCGGCAGCCCCGGCGCGCTCACCCGCTTCCTGGACGCCGTCCACCCGCAGGTCGTCGTCAACTGCGCGGGCGCCACCCGGGGCGGCGCGCGGGAGCTGACCCGGCACAACACGGTCGCCGTCGCCACCGTCTGCGAGGGCCTGCGCCGCAGCGGCTGCGGCGCACGGCTGGTGCACCTGGGCTGCGGCGCCGAGTACGGGCCCAGCCAGCCCGGATCGTCCACCGCGGAGGACGCGGTGCCGCGCCCCGGCGGCCCGTACGGGGTGAGCAAGCTGGCCGCGACCGAGCTGGTGCTGAACTCCGGGCTGGACGCGGTGGTGCTGCGGGTGTTCTCCCCCACCGGGCCTGGCACCCCGGCGGGCTCCCCGCTGGGCCGGCTCGCCGAGGCGCTGCGGCGGGCCATGCAGTCCGGTGACGGCGAACTCAAGCTGGGCGGCCTGGGCGTGCAGCGGGACTTCGTGGACGTCCGGGACGTGGCGCGGGCGGTGCACGCGGCGGCGCTCTCCGCGGCGCAGGGCGTGATCAACATCGGCTCCGGCCGTGCCGTCCGGCTGCGCGACGCGGCCGCGGTGCTGGCCCGGGTCGCCGGGTACGGCGGCGCGCTGCACGAACTGGACGGCCCGCCCGGGGCGATGGTGCGCGGCCTGATCGGCCACCAGCGCACCGATTCCGAGCACCACGCGCCGGCGGTGCCGGTCCACCCGTACCCCGACGGCTGCGGCAGCTGGCAGCAGGCCGACGTCCGCACCGCCCGGGACCGGCTGGGCTGGCGGCCGCGGATCGGTCTGGAGGAGTCGCTGGCGGACATCTGGATGGAGGCCGCCTGCCGCATCTGAGCCGCCCGCCCCCGGCTCGCCCCCCGTCCGGCCCCGGCTCGCCCCCCGTCCGGCCCGGCGGACGCCCTGCGGGTGCCCGCGTGACCTGCCCGGTTGCTGGGACGTCCACGTCTCGATTGCCGGGACGGGTGTCTTGGAATGAAGAAGGGCGTGGCAGTGTTACGGGGAGAACAACCGTACTTATCCCGACCGACGGAGTCCCCGTGTCGTTGCCACCCCTGGTCGAGCCGGCCGACGAGCTCACTGTGGACGAGGTCCGCAGGTACTCCCGCCACCTGATCATCCCGGACGTCGGGATGGACGGGCAGAAGCGGCTGAAGAACGCGAAGGTGCTGTGTGTGGGCGCCGGCGGCCTGGGTTCGCCCGCGCTGATGTACCTGGCCGCGGCGGGCGTCGGCACGCTCGGCATCGTGGAGTTCGACGAGGTCGACGAGTCGAACCTGCAGCGGCAGATCATCCACAGCCAGGCCGACATCGGCCGCTCCAAGGCCGAGTCGGCGAAGGACAGCGTCCTCGGCATCAACCCGTACGTGAACGTGGTCCTTCACGAGGAGCGGCTCGAGGCCGACAACGTGATGGACATCTTCAGCCAGTACGACCTGATCGTCGACGGCACGGACAACTTCGCGACCCGTTACCTGGTCAACGACGCCTGCGTGCTGCTGAACAAGCCGTACGTCTGGGGCTCGATCTACCGCTTCGACGGCCAGGCCTCGGTCTTCTGGTCCGAGCACGGCCCCTGCTACCGCTGCCTCTACCCGGAGCCCCCGCCGCCGGGCATGGTCCCCTCCTGCGCCGAGGGCGGCGTGCTGGGCGTGCTCTGCGCGTCGATCGGTTCCATCCAGGTCAACGAGGCGATCAAGCTCCTCGCGGGCATCGGCGAGCCGCTGGTCGGCCGCCTGATGATCTACGACGCCCTGGAGATGCAGTACCGCCAGGTCAAGATCCGCAAGGACCCCAACTGCGCGGTCTGCGGCGAGAACCCGACGGTCACCGAGCTCATCGACTACGAGGCCTTCTGCGGCGTCGTCTCGGAGGAGGCCCAGGAGGCCGCCGCCGGCTCGACGATCACTCCCAAGCAGCTCAAGGAGTGGATCGACGAGGGCGAGGCCATCGACATCATCGACGTCCGCGAGCAGAACGAGTACGAGATCGTCTCGATCCCGGGCGCGCGGCTGATCCCGAAGAACGAGTTCCTGATGGGCTCGGCCCTGGAGGGCCTGCCGCAGGACAAGAAGATCGTCCTGCATTGCAAGACGGGTGTCCGCAGTGCGGAAGTTCTCGCGGTGCTGAAGTCGGCGGGCTTCTCGGACGCGGTCCACGTCGGTGGCGGCGTCATCGGCTGGGTCAACCAGATCGAGCCGCAGAAGCCGGTGTACTGACCGGCCCGTCCGCCGGCCGGCGGACCTGACGGAAGGCCCACGGCGTCCGATCCGTTCGGACGCCGTGGGCCTTCCCGTTGCGCGCCGGGGAACCGGCGGGCACCCGTGCGGCGCCGGGTCGTGGCACGGACACGACCGAGCGCCTGACGCCGCACCGGCCCCGGACCCGCCTGACGCCGCACCGGCCCCGGACCCGCCTGACGCCGCACCGGCCCCGGACCCGGGCGCATCCGGTACGGGGGGCCCGGGCCGCGTGCCGGGCGCACGCGGCCCGGCACGCGCCCGCCCTCCGGGCGACGGCCGGAGCGGCC
>NZ_LWCC02000005.1:1494666-1519397 GCF_001642695.1 Streptomyces chilikensis | reverse complement strand
CCGCGTGCCGGGCGCACGCGGCCCGGCACGCGCCCGCCCTCCGGGCGACGGCCGGAGCGGCCCTAGCCGCAGACGGTTCCCGAGCGGGGGACCCTGCCCTCCAGGAGGTAGCCGTTCACGGCGTCCTGGACGCACCTGTCGCCGCTGTCGTACGCGCCGTGGCCCTCGCCCCGGTAGGTGATCTCGACGCCGACCCCGGGTCCCAGCGCCCGGGCCATCCGCCGGGCGCCCTCGTACGGCGTCGCCGGATCGCCGGTGTTGCCGATGACCAGGATGGGCGGCGCGCCCGGCGCGCCGACGTCGGGGTGGTCCGCGGCGCCCGCCACCGGCCAGCCCGCGCAGCTCAGCATCGACCAGGCCAGGTAGTCGCCGAACACCGGTGACGCCTCACGGAACCGCGGCCGCACCCGCTCCACGTCGGCGACCGTGTACCGGGGCCTGTCGTCGGAGCAGTTGATCGCCGTGTTGGCGGCCACCAGGTTGCTGTACTCGCCGCTCTGGTCGCGCCCGTTCATCGCGTCGGAGAGGAACAGCAGCGTCCGGCCGTCGCCCTCGTACGCCTCGTCCAGCGCCTGTGTCAGGAGCGGCCAGAAGTCCTTCGAGTACAGGGCCTGGGCGATGCCGCCGGTAGCCGCCGTCTCGGTGAGCAGGCGGGGGAAGCTGCCCGGCAGCGGGCGCTCCTCCAGGTCGGCGAGGAGCTGGGTGATCCGCTTCTTGACGTCGTCGGCGTCCGTGCCGATCGGGCACTCCTCCTGCGGCTTGGACGCGCAGTCCTCGGCGAAGTTGTCCAGCGCGCGCTGGAACCCCCGGGCCTGTCCCAGCGACCCCTGTTCCGGGTCCTGCGTCGGGTCGACCACGGCGTCGAAGACGGCCCGGCCCACCTCCTCCGGGAACAGATGGGCGTAGACGCCGCCCAGTTCGGTGCCGTACGAGATGCCGAAGTAGTACAGCTTGTCGTCGCCGAGGACCTCCCGCATCAGGTTCAGGTCGCGGGCCGCGTCGGTGGTGCGCACGTGGGGGAGGACCTCGCCGGAGTTCTCCTCGCAGGCCTCGTTGAAGTCGCGCAGGCCCCGCTCGTACTCGGCGCGTTCCCCGGCGTCGTCGGGCGTGCCGTCCTTCTGGAGGAGGGCGTCCAGCCGGCTCGCGCTCTCGCACTCCACCGGCTCGCTGCGGCCGACCCCGCGCGGGTCGAAGCTGACCAGGTCGTAGCGGGTGCGCAGCGCCTCGTACTCCTGGCCGAACGCGGGCAGCGTGGTGACGCCGGAACCGCCGGGGCCGCCGAAGTTGAAGACCAGGGAGCCGATGCGGTCCTTCCCGCCGCCGCTGGAGCGGACCCGGATCAGCTCGATGCCGATCGTCTCGCCGTCCGGCTCCGACCAGTCCAGCGGCGCCCGCATGGTGGCGCACTGCCAGTCGGCGTCGCCGGGGAGCGGGGAGGGCGAGGTGCCGCCGCCCTGGGCGTCCGAGGGAGCCGGGCAGTCCTCCCACTCCAGGGACTGCTCGCGCACGTCGCCCTCCTCCTCGCCGCCGCAGGCCGCGAGGGCTCCGGCGGCGAGGAGGGCCGTGGTCAGCAGGGCCGCGGCGCGGGTCCGGGAGGCGTAGGGCATGCGGCCATGTTCCTGCGCGCCACCGGCCGCCGCGCGGGCTCGGGACCCGTCCGGGTTACCCGGACCGCCGGGGCCGCGCGCCCCGGCGTCCGCGTCAGAGCGCCTCCCGCCGGGACAGGTAGCCGAAGCAGAGCCAGCCGGGGAGCACCGGGAGCCACAGGGTGAACAGGCGGAAGAGCAGCACCGCGGGCACCGCCACCTCCTGGGTCAGCCCCACCGCGACCAGGCCGAGGGTGAGCGTGGCCTCGACGGCGCCGATGCCGCCCGGGGTCGGCGCCGCCGAGCCGAGCGCGTTGCCGGCCAGGAACACCACCGCGACGCTCGCCAGGCTCACGCCGGTCGTCCCGCTGCCGAACGCGCGGGCCGAGGCGTCCAGGCAGAGGACGAAACAGACGGTCAGCAGGAGCATGCCGCCGATGCCGGTGGCCAGCTTCTGCGGGCGCTGCAGCACGTCCAGCATGCGCGGCACCACGCCCGCGAAGAGCGAGCGCACCCGGGTCGCCACGAACTTCCGCAGGAACGGCACCGAGGTCACGACCAGGACCAGCACCGCGACGGTCAGCAGACCGGCGATCACCGTCCGGGAGGGGGACAGGGACGGGGTCTTCTCGATGCCGGTGAGGTAGCCGAAGACCAGCAGCAGCATGATGTGCGCGCCCAGCCCGAAGAGCTGGGAGGCGCCCACGCTGGCCACCGCCAGACCGGGCCGGACTCCCGCCTTCTGGAGGAACCGGGTGTTCAGGGCGACTCCGCCGATCGCCGCCGGGGCGACGATCTTCACGAACGAGCCGGCCACCTGCGCGCAGACCGTGCGCCAGAACGGCACCCGCTCCGGCACGAAGCCGAGCAGCGACATCGCCGCCGCCACGTAGCTGAGCGCCGCGAACAGCGCCGCCGCGGCCACCCAGCCCCAGTGCGCCTGGGAGATCAGCGACCCGAACGGGACGTGGGCGAGCTGGGAGAGCAGGAAGTAGGCGCCGATCGCGCCCGCGATGAAGGTGATCAGCGTGCGCGGGCGGATCCGCTCCAGGCGGGCCGGTTCCACCGGGGCCTGCGGACGGATGCGGAGCACCTGGTGGCGGATCTGGGTGAGCAGGTCCTCCTCGCGGGCCTCCTCCAGGGCCTCGTCGACGGCGCGCTTGTCGGCGCGCTGCTCGGCCTTGAGGGTCTTGCGGTCGGCGGCCGTCGTGCCCCCGGCGTCCGCCTCCCGCTCGGCGGCGCGCAGCGCCCGGGCCTTGTCGGAGGCCTCCAGCACCGCCTCGCGCTCCCGCTGGGCGCGCTCCCGCCCCAGCCGGCGCAGGGTCGCGCGGGTGGTGCGGGTCAGCGCGATGGGCTGGAGCAGGGGCAGGCAGTCGGCGACCGCGTCCGGTCCCAGCACCTCCACCGCCGCGGCCACCGCGCGCTCGGCGCCGACCCGCAGGCCGAGCGTGGTGAGCAGCTGGGCGATGTCCATCCGCAGCAGCAGGTCGCCGGCGGCGATCTCGCCGCCGCGCAGGTCCGAGAGGATCACCCCGCCGGAACGATCCACCAGGATGGCGTCGCCGGCCAGTCTGCGGTGGGCGATGCGGCGCGACTGCAGGGCCTTCACCTGCCGCCAGGTGTCCCGCAGCAGCTCGTCGGTGATCTCCTCGTCGTCGAGCTGGTCCAGCGGACGGCCGCCGGTGTGCTCGTAGACCAGCATCACGGCGTCCGGGCCCAGCTCGGCGGTGGCGATCAGCCTGGGGGCGTTGGCGCCGGCCGCGATGGCCGCGTAGGCCAGCAGGGCCTCCTGCTCCAGCGCCTGGCGCAGCGACTGCAGGCTGCGGCGGGTGGCCGAGCCGCGCAGCGTGAGGTTGCGCCAGACCCGGTAGTAGAAGGCCTGGGCCTGCAGCTCCCGGTCGACCACGGTGACGTCGAGGGGCCGGCCGTCCTCCAGGGTGACGAAGTAGCGGCGGCCGCGGTCGCTCTCGTGGCCCTCGCCGGAGTCCGTCTCCTGGCGGGCCGTGGCGGGGCGGAAGCCCACGTGCCGCAGGCCGGCCATCAGCGTGCGGCCGGTGGGCCGGACGTTGGGCGAGCCGACGGCGTACAGCGTGCCGTAGGCGACGCTCCAGCCGATCAGGATGGTCAGGAGGATGGAGAAGGGGGTGGTGTAGCCGCTGACCAGCATGGAGAAGGCGTCCAGGACCAGCACCATCCACAGGACCGTGCGCCAGCGCGGTCTTCGGGACAGGCCCACGGCGGTCATGAAGGCGATCACCGGCGCGAGATAGCCGTGCACCGGGTCGGTGAACGCAGCGGTGGCACCGCTGCCGCCGGGCGCGAGCTGGGTGAGGGCGTCCTGGATCGGGTCGGGGGCGGAACGCGCCACCCACAGGTCGGTGGCGAGGGTGACGCCGTGCGCCAGCACGGCCGCCAGCACGCCGTCGGCGATCCGCAGGGCGTCCCGCTTGATCAGCCGCTCCACCGCGAAGGCGACCGGGACCAGCAGGATGGCGATGCTGGACGCCAGGCCGGCCACCTTGATCAGCAGGTCCGGGGCGGCGGTGGTGCCCTCGTTGATGTCCTGTTCGAGGCCGGAGGTCGCGCCTTCGGCGAACGCGGCGACGGCCAGCAGCACGGCGACGGCCAGCAGGCCGACGAGCAGGCGCATCAGGTCGGAGGGGCGGTGGACCCGGGCGGGGAGCAGGGGCTCGTCGCCCTGGACCTCGTCGCCGCCGTCGGGGCCGGTGCCGCCGGAGGCGCCGCTGTCGGAGGCGCCGCCGTCGGAGGAGCCGCCGTCGGAGGCCCCTCCGCGCGGGCCGGACGGGGTGCCGCCGCCGGAGGGGGCGCCGGGCCCGGCCGGTGTGCCGGGTGCGCCGCCCGGGGGCCCGCCGGAGCGGGTCGAGCCGTCGCGGGGCTCACCGCCGGGGCGGGTCGCGTCGGAGGCGCCGACGGCGCGTTCGGAACCGGGTGCCTTCGTCATGTCTGCTTTCGGGTGGGGCGGCGAGACCTCGGCAGCGCTCTCCGCCTCTTCGGGATGCACGCCCTGCCACTCCTCGGTCTCGTTCCGCTCTCGTATCACCAGTCACCGCCCGCACGATGGTGGCATGTCCCGCCGACGCGTGGTGGGGTCAGGGGGCGATCCACAGGCGTGAAATCCGCCCCGCGCGCCTCCGGTGCACGCCCGGGGGAGCGGACCGGGCGCACGGCGGAGGCGCCGCAGATGTGTCGGAGGGGTGCGGCAGGATGGGACGGATGAGTGACGAGGAGCGGCCCGGCGACGCACTCCCCGTGTACGCGGAGCTGGTGCTGGAGGTCGCGGAACGGATTCCTCCGGGCCGGGTGATGACCTACGGGGACGTCGCCGAATGGCTCGGCGAGGGAGGTCCGCGCCAGGTGGGGCGGGTGATGGCGCTGTACGGGAGCGCCGTGCCGTGGTGGCGGGTGGTCCGGTCCGACGGGGTGCTGCTGCCCGGCCACGAGCTGCGGGCGCTGGACCACTACCGCGAGGAGGGCACCCCGCTGAGGGAGGCCGGCGGCGCCTCCCGGGGGTCGCTGCCGCGGCTCGACATGCGACGGGCCCGGTGGGACGGGGCCCCGGCCGGGGAGGACGCCGGACGTGCCGGAGGTCACAGCGGGCCGGGCGGGCTTCCGGACGCCGGGGCGGGGTAAGCCGCCGGGACCGGTGCCGGCGGGCCGGCCGGAAGGACCGCGGGTCCACCGCTGCTCCGGCCGGGTGAATCCCGGCGGGGGCGGACCCGCGCGGGCACGCCTCCGCCATGCCGTACGTTCGACGGGCGACCGAACGCGCGCCGGCCCCCTCCTCCGGGACCCCGCCGCGCACCCGGCGCACCAGTCGACCCCCTCCCACCAGCCAGCACCGCACCACCAGGACCGGCGAACCATGAGCATCCCCTCCACCACCGCGCCCCCGCCCCGCCGTCAGGCGTGGTGGGCGGCCGACGGCGGGTACCGGCTGGTCCGCACGCCGGTCGCCGTGCCGGAGCCCCCGCGGCTCGACGCGGCGCAGCGCGCGGTGGTGGGACACCGCTCGGGGCCGCTGCTGGTCCTCGCAGGCCCCGGCACGGGGAAGACGACCACGCTGGTGGAGTCGGTGGCCGCCCGGATCGCCCGCGGCGGGGACCCGGCGCGGATACTCGTGCTCACCTTCAGCCGCAAGGCCGCCGTGGAGCTGCGGGACCGGATGGCGGCGCGGGTCGGGGCGGCCCGCGCGCCGCAGGCCACCACCTTCCACTCCTTCTGTTACGCGCTGGTCCGCGCCCATCAGGAGAGCGGGGTCTTCGCCGAGCCGCTGCGCCTGCTGTCCGGCCCCGAGCAGGACGTCACGGTGCGCGAGCTGCTGGCCGGCCAGCCGGAGCTGGAGCGGCTGGGGCTGGCCCACGTCCGCTGGCCCGACGACCTGCGCGCCTGCCTCACCACCCGCGGCTTCGCCGACGAGGTGCGCGCCGTGCTGGCGCGCAGCCGCGAACTCGGGCTGGACCCGGCGGCGCTGGACGACTTCGCCCGCCGCATAGGCAGGCCCGACTGGCGGGCCGCGGCGGCGTTCCTCGCCGAGTACCTGGACGTCCTCGACCTCCAGGGCGTGGTCGACTACGCGGAGCTGGTGCACCGCGCGGTGCTGCTGGCCGGCCGCCCGGAGGTGGGCGGCCGGCTCGCCGCCGAGTACGACGCGGTCCTGGTCGACGAGTACCAGGACACCGACCCCGCCCAGGTCCGGCTGCTGCGGGCGCTGGCCGGGGGCGGCCGCACCCTGGTCGCGTTCGGCGACCCGGACCAGTCGATCTACGCCTTCCGCGGCGCCGACGTGAACGGCATCCTCGACTTCCCGCACGTCTTCCCCCGGGCCGACGGCGGTCCGGCGCCGGTCGAGGTGCTGCGCACGTCACGGCGGGCCGGGGCGGACCTGCTGGCCGCCACCCGGCTGATCACCCGGCGGATGCCGCTGACCAGGCTTCCCGCCGAGAAGGTCCGCGCCCACCGCGAGCCGGCCCCCGACCGTGAGGGCGGCTCGGTGGAGGTGTACACCTACCCGACCGCCGGCACCGAGCTGGCCAACATCGCCGACATCCTGCGCCGCGCCCACCTGGAGGATGGCGTGCCGTGGTCGGAGATGGCGGTGCTGGTCAGGGCCGGTTCCCGGTCCCTGCCGGTGGTCCGGCGCGCGCTCACGGTGGCGGGCGTGCCGCTGGACATCGACGGCGACGACGTACCGCTGCGGCACGAACCGGCGGTGGCCCCGTTGCTGACGGCCCTGCGCGCGGTGGCCCGCGCGGAGTCCGGCCCGGCGGGCGACCGGCCGGCGGAGCCGGCGGACGCGGGCGGCGCGGCCCTCGAGGAGGGCGACGGCGCGGCGGACCCGGCGGACGGGGAGGGACGCGGGCGGCGCGGCCCTCGAGGAGGGCGACGGCGCGGCGGACCCGGCGGACGGGGAGCCGGCGGACGAGGGCGCGACGGGCGAGGGCGCGGCGGACCGCGCGGCGCAGGCCGGTGCCGCCACGGCGGAGGACGACGGCGCCACGGCGGAGGACGGCGCGCGGCACACGGAGGACGGGACCGGTGCGGCCGGGGTCGTCCCGGCCTGGCTGGACACCGAGACCGCGCTGACGCTGCTGTCGTCGCCGCTGGCCAACATGGACACGGCCGACCTGCGCCGCCTGGGCCGCGCCCTGCGGGACGAGGAGCGCGCGGCCGGCGACCCGCTGCCCCCGCCGTCCGACGACCTGATCGCCCGCGCGCTGGCCGAGCCGGAGCGGCTGGCCGTGCACGACCCGTCGTACGCCCGCGGCGCCCAGCAGCTCGGGGAGCTGCTCCGCCGCACCCGGCGCCTGCTCGCCGAGGGCGGCACGGCCGAGGAGGCCCTGTGGGAGCTGTGGAACGGCACCGCCTGGCCCTCCCGCCTGGAGCGGGCCGCCCGCCGCGGCGGCGCCGCCGGGCGCAACGCGGACCGTGACCTGGACGCCGTCTGCGCCCTGTTCGCCACCGCGGCCCGCGCCGAGGAGCGCATCGGCGGCCGCGGCGCCCTCAACTTCCTGGAGGAGACCGACGCCCAGGACATCGCCGCCGACACGCTGACCCGCCGGGCGGTCCGGCCCGAGGCGGTGAAGCTGATGACGGCGCACCGCTCCAAGGGACTGGAGTGGCGGCTGGTGGTGGTCGCCGGGGTCCAGGAGGGGCTCTGGCCCGACCTGCGCCGTCGCGGCTCGCTGCTGGAGGCCGACCGCATCGGCCGGGACGGCCTCGCCGAGCCGCTCTCCCCGGGAGCGCTGCTCGCCGAGGAGCGCCGCCTCTTCTACGTGGCGGCCACCCGCGCCCGCGAGCGGCTGGTCGTCACCGCGGTGAAGGCCCCCGCCGAGGACGGCGACCAGCCCTCCCGGTTCCTCACCGAGCTGGGCGTCGAACCCAGGGACGTGACCGGGCGTCCCCGCCGCCCGCTGTCGGTCGCCGCGCTCGTCGCCGAGCTGCGGGCCACCACCGTCGACCCCGAGGCGTCCCCGGCGCTGCGGGACGCGGCCGCCCGACGGCTGGCCCGGCTGGCCGCCCTCACCGACGACGAGGGGCGCCCGCTGGTGCCCGCCGCCCACCCCTACCGGTGGTGGGGCATGCTCGAGCGCACCGAGAGCAAGGTGCCGCTGCGTGAGCGGGACCGGCCGGTCGCCCTGTCCGGCAGCGCCCTGGACCAGCTGGCCAACACCTGCTCGCTGCAGTGGTTCCTCGGGCGGGAGGTGAAGGCCGACGCCCCGGCCACGGCCGCCCAGGGCTTCGGCAACGTGGTGCACGTGCTGGCCGACGAGGTCGCCTCCGGGCGCACCCCGGCCGACCTGGACGTGCTCATGGAGCGGCTGGACTCGGTGTGGAACGCGCTCGCCTTCGACGCCCCGTGGAAGTCCGCCCAGGAGCGGGAGACCGCCCGGGCCGCGCTGGAGCGCTTCCTCAACTGGCACGTCATGGGCCGGGAGACGGCGGGCCGCACCCCCGTCGCCACCGAGCACGACTTCGACGTCACCATCGAGGCCGGGGAGTACCAGGTCCGCATCCGCGGTTCGATGGACCGCGTGGAGCGGGACGCCCGGGGGCGGGCGTACGTGGTCGACTTCAAGACCGGCAAGAACGCGCCCACCGGTGCCGAGGTGGCGCGCCACCCGCAGCTCGCCGTGTACCAGCTGGCCGTCCGCGAGGGCGCGGTGGACGACCTGTTCGGCGGCGAGCGGCCGGAGCCCGGGGGAGCGGAACTGGTCCACCTGCGGCAGGCCGCCGCCAAGCGGGACGGCGGGGACGCCCTGCCCAAGGTGCAGGCGCAGTCGCCGGACGGCGGCGAGTGGGTGGGGGACCTGCTCGCCACGGCGGCGGGCAAGGTGCTGGACGAGAGGTTCACCCCGGCCACCGGGCGGCAGTGCGACCACTGCGCGTTCCGCTCCAGCTGCTCGGCCCGGCCGGAGGGACGGCAGGTGGTGGAGTGACGCCACGCGGCGGAGCGGGGCCACGCGGCGCTCCGTGACGTCCACGCGGGGCAACCCGGGCAGGGCGACGGCGTGCGGCGGGACGGGGGTGGCGGCGACGGCGTGCGGCGGGGCGCGCGGGAGTCCGGGGCTGTGAGCTCCCGCACCCCGCGCGCCGCCGGCCTGCGGTGATTCCCGCCGCGCGGTCGGAGGTGTCCGAGAGCGCCGTTAGCCTCGTCACGTGTCCCGTGCCCGTCTCACCGATCCCGAGCAGCTGAAGTCCCTGCTCGGGATCCCGTTCACCCCCGAGCAGATCGCCTGCATCACGGCCCCGCCCGCGCCGCAGGCGATCGTCGCGGGCGCGGGCTCCGGCAAGACGACCGTGATGGCCGCCCGCGTCGTCTGGCTGGCCGGCACCGGCCAGGTCGCCCCCGAGCAGGTGCTGGGACTCACCTTCACCAACAAGGCCGCCGCCGAACTGTCCGAACGCGTCCGCAAGGCCCTGGTCAAGGCGGGCGTCACCGACCCGGACGCCGTGGACCCCGCCGGGCCCGGTGCGACGGACCCCGACGGCGTGCCGGGCGAGCCGCTGATCTCCACGTACCACTCGTTCGCCGGCCGCCTGCTCACCGACCACGGGCTGCGCATCGGCCTGGAACCCACCGCCCGCCTGCTCACCGGCGCCGCCCGGTTCCAGCTCGCGGCCCGCGTGCTGCGTGAGGCCCCCGGCCCCTACCCGGCGCTCACCGGGATGTTCTCCACGCTGGTCAGCGACCTCCTCGCACTCGACGGCGAGCTCGCCGAGCACCTGGTGGAGCCCGGGCGGCTGCGGGCCTTCGACGCCGAACTGCTCGACGTCCTCCGCCACGCCAAGCTCTCCAACGCCGACCTGCGCAAGGTCCCCGAGGCCGCTGCCGCCCGCCGGGAGCTGGCCGAGCTGGTCACCCGCTACCGCGCCGCCAAGAACGAGCGCGACCTGCTCGACTTCGGCGACCAGATCGCCCTCTCCGCGCGGCTCGCCCGCACCCGCCCCGAGGTCGGCGCGATCCTGCGCGACCAGTACCGCGTCGTGCTGCTCGACGAGTACCAGGACACCTCGGTCGCCCAGCGCATCCTGCTCTCCCACCTCTTCGGCAACGGCACCGGCCACCCGGTCACCGCGGTCGGCGACCCCTGCCAGGCCATCTACGGCTGGCGCGGCGCCTCCGTCGCCAACCTCGACGACTTCCCCGAGCACTTCCCGCACGCCGACGGCCGCCCCGCCGACCGCCTCGCCCTCAGCGAGAACCGGCGCAGTGGCGGCCGCCTCCTCGACCTGGCCAACGGCCTCGCCGCGCCGCTGCGCGTGATGCACGAAGGCGTCGAGGCGCTGCGGCCCGCCCCCGGCGCCGAACGCGACGGCGTGGTCCGCTGCGCCCTGCTGCCCACCCACGCCGAGGAGATGGCGTGGGTGGCCGACTCGATCGCCCATCTGGTCCGCACCGGCACCGCTCCCGGCGAGATCGCCGTGCTCTGCCGCAAGTCCGCCGACTTCCCGGAGATCCACGCCGCGCTGGTCGCCCGGGACGTGCCGGTGGAGGTGGTCGGCCTGTCCGGGCTGCTCAGCCTGCCCGAGGTGGCCGACCTGGTCGCCACCTGCGAGGTGCTGCAGGACCCCGGGGCCAACTCCTCCCTGGTCCGGCTGCTCACCGGCCCGCGCTGGCGGATCGGCCCGCGCGACCTCGCCCTGCTCGGCCGCCGCGCCCGGCTGCTGGTCGCCCGCGACCGGGGCGAGGACGACCCGGAGCGCCGGCTGGCCGCCGCCGTCGAGGGCACCGACCCGGCCGAGGTGATCTCGCTCGCCGACGCCCTTGACACCTTCCTGGAGCCCTCCTCCGACGGCTCCGACGACGGCCTGCCCTTCTCCCCGGAGGCCCGGGTCCGCTTCGCCCGGCTCGCCGCCGAACTGCGCGACCTGCGGCGTTCCCTCGCCGACCCGCTGATGGACGTGCTGCACCGGGTCCTGGCGGTGACCGGCCTGGAGGTCGAGCTCTCCGCCTCGCCGCAGGCCCTGGCCGCCCGCCGCCGCGAGACGCTGCACAACTTCCTCGACGTCGCCGCCTCCTTCGCCGCCTCGGCCACCGCGGACGAGGGCCGCGCCACCCTGCTCGCCTTCCTCGGCTTCCTGCGCACCGCCCAGCAGTACGAGAAGGGCCTGGACAACGCGCTGCCCGGCGGCGAGAACACCGTCAAGGTGCTCACCGCGCACAAGTCCAAGGGACTGGAGTGGGACGTCGTGGTGGTGCCCGGCCTGGTCACCGGCACCTTCCCGGACGCCAAGGGACAGGAGCGGTGGACCGCCCACGGCAAGGTGCTCCCGCACGCGCTGCGCGGTGACGCCGGAACGCTGCCGGACGTCGCGGACTGGGACGCGGCGGGGCTCAAGAAGTTCCACGCCGACATGAAGGACCACCACGCCACCGAGGAACTGCGCCTCGGCTACGTCACCTTCACCCGGCCGCGCTCGCTGCTGCTGGGCTCCGGTCACTGGTGGGGCCCCAGCCAGAAAACCGTGCGGGGCCCGTCCGCGTTCCTGCGGGCGCTGCACGACCACTGCGCCGCCGGATACGGCGAGACCGAGGTCTGGGCGGACGAGCCGGAACCGGGGGAGGAGAACCCGGCGCTCGCCGAGGACGCCGTGGAGCAGGCGTGGCCGCTGCCGCTGGACCGGGAGGCGCTGCGCCGCCGCCGCGAGGCCGAACGGATCGTGCTGGCGCACCTCGAGCGCGCCTCCTCGCACGACGGCGCCCACCCGCCGGCCGAGGCCGCCGGCCCGGACCAGGCTCCCCCCGCCGACCCGGGGCCGGAGCCGTACGACCCCGACTGGCCCCCGCCGCCGGACGACCCGGACGACGTCCCGCCGGAGGAGTACGCGGACCTGGGCGACGCCCTCGACTGGGACGCGCTGTCCACCGAACGCCCGGAACGGCCCGTCGCCGTCCCCCACCAGGCGCCGGCCCCCGCCGTGGAGCACCGGGCGGAGCCGCGGTCCGCTCCCGGGCTCGGCCGGGAGTCCGAGCCTGGGCCCGGGCAGGAGCCCGAGTTCCGGCAGGGGTCCGAGCCCGGGCAGGGGTCCGAGTCCGGGGAGGAACCGCAGTCCCGGCAGGAGCCGCGGCCCCGGCACGAACCCGCCGCGCCGCCGCATGCCCCGTTCCCCCGGCAGGACGCGCCCCACGCCGGCCTCACCCCCGAGGAGGCGCGCGCCGTCGCGTCCTGGGACCGGGACCTCGACGCGCTCGCCGAGGAGCTGGTGCGCGCCCGGCAGGCGGTCACCGAGGTCGTCCTGCCCGTCTCGCTCACCGCGTCCGAGCTGGTGCGCCTCAACGAGGACCCGGCGGCCTTCGCCCGTGAGCTGGCCCGCCCGATGCCGCGCCCGCCCCAGCCCGCCGCCCGCCGCGGCACCCGCTTCCACGCCTGGGTGGAGTCCCGTTTCGAGGCGCTGCGGCTGCCCATGCTGGAGCCCGACGAACTGCCCGGCACGGACGCGGAGATCGAGGACGAACGCGACCTGGAGGCTCTCAAGGAGGCCTTCGAGCGCACCGAGTACGCCCGCCGCACCCCCTACCGCGTCGAGGCGCCGTTCCAGCTGGCCCTGGCCGGCCGGGTGGTGCGCGGCCGGATCGACGCCGTCTACCGGGAGACCGCCGGCGAGGAGGTCCGGTACGAGATCGTCGACTGGAAGACCCACCGCGCCCCCACCGCCGACCCCCTCCAGCTCGCCGTCTACCGGCTGGCCTGGGCGGAACAGCGGGGAGTGCCCGTGGAATCCGTCACAGCCTCCTTCCTGTACGTCCGCACCGGCGAGGTCGTCCGGCCGCCCCGGCTGCCCGGCCGTGCCGAGCTGGAGCGGCTCCTGTCAGGAGAAACGGCGGACGAAAGGGACGGCGGGGGAGCCTTCGGCGCACCGGGGGTGTCCGGTTCCACGGAAGCGGACCCGGCTTCGGCCCACCGGCACCCGGGTGCGGGCCGATAGGGTCGGAGCATGAGCGAGACCTTGGACAGCGCCGTCCAGACGTACATCCGGCAGCATCGCGCCGCGTTCCTCGAGGAGCTCACCCGGTGGCTCCGCATCCCGTCGGTCTCGGCCCAGCCCGAGCACGCCGAGGACGTGCGGCGCAGCGCCGACTGGCTGGCCGGTGCGCTGAAGGAGACCGGCTTCCCGGTCGTCGAGGTCTGGGACACCCCGGGCGCTCCGGCCGTCTTCGCCGAGTGGCCCGCCGAGGAGCCGGACGCCCCGGTCGTCCTCGTCTACGGCCACCACGACGTGCAGCCCGCCGCCCGCGAGGACGGCTGGGACACCGATCCCTTCGAACCCGTCGTCAAGGACGGCCGCCTGTACGCGCGCGGCGCCGCCGACGACAAGGGCCAGGTCTTCTTCCACACCCTGGGCGTCCGGGCGCACCTCGCCGCCACCGGCCGCACCTCGCCCGCCGTCCACCTGAAGCTGCTGGTGGAGGGCGAGGAGGAGTCCGGATCGCCGCACTTCCGGGCCCTGGTCGAGGAGCGCGCCGAGCGGCTCGCCGCCGACGCGGTGATCGTCTCCGACACCGGCATGTGGTCCGAGGACACCCCGACCGTCTGCACCGGCATGCGCGGCGTCGCCGAGTTCGAGGTCCGCCTGCACGGACCGGACCAGGACATCCACTCCGGCTCGTTCGGCGGCGCGGTGCCCAACCCGGCCACCGCCGTCGCCCGCCTGGTCGCCGCGCTGCACGACGAGGACGGCCGGGTCGCGGTCCCCGGCTTCTACGACGGTGTCGTCGAGCTCACCGAGCGGGAGCGGGCCCTCTTCGCCGAGCTGCCGTTCGACGAGGAGCGGTGGCTGCGCACCGCGAAGTCGCACGCCGCCTCCGGCGAGGCCGGCTACACCACGCTGGAGCGCATCTGGGCCCGCCCGACCGCCGAGGTCAACGGCATCGGCGGCGGCTACCAGGGCGTGGGCGGCAAGACGATCGTCCCGTCCTCGGCCATGGTCAAGCTGACCTTCCGGCTGGTCGCCGGACAGGACCCCGAGCGGATCGAGCGGCTGGTGCGCGCCTGGGTCGCCGAGCGGGTCTCCGCCGGGATACGGCACGAGGTCCACTTCGGCGGCGCCACCCGGCCCTGCCTCACCCCGCTGGACCACCCCGCCCTGCAGTCCCTGGCCCGCGCCATGGGGCGCGCCTTCCGTCAGCCGGTCCGCTTCACCCGGGAGGGGGGTTCCGGCCCCGCCGCCGACCTCCAGGAGGTGCTGGGCGCGCCGGTGCTGTTCCTCGGCATCTCGGTGCCGTCCGACGGCTGGCACGCGCCCAACGAGAAGGTCGAGCTGGACCTCCTCGTCAAGGGCGTCGAGACCGCCGCGTACCTCTGGGGCGACCTCGCCGAGGGCCTGCGCGATGCCCGCTGACACCACCGACGCCAACGCCGCCGCCACGGGCGGGCCGGCCGACTCACAGGGGGAGCCCGAACCCGCCGTGACCGCTTCGACCACCGAACGCGAACCGACCGACTCCTCACCGACGGACGGGGCCGGTTCCTCCGGTCCCGCCTCCGGCCTCGCCGGCCGGCCCGTGGCGCTGACCGCGCCCTCCGGCATCGACCGCTCCGCCCACCACCGGCTCGACGAGGCCTGGCTGGCCGCAGCCTGGAGCCACCCGACCACCCGCTGCTTCGTGGTCTCCGGCGGCCAGGTGCTCATCGACGAGACGCCGGACGGGCGCACCGAACTGGTGACCACGCCGTCGTTCGAGGCGCCGCTCACCGAGGCGCACCGCTACTTCCTCGGCACCGACGACGACGGCGTGCGGTACTTCGCACTCCAGCGGGACGCGCTGCCGGGCCGCATGGACCAGTCGGCGCGTCCGGCGGGGCTGCGGGAGGCGGGGCTGCTGCTGTCCGACCGGGACGCCGGACTGATGGTGCACGCGGTCGCGCTGGAGAACTGGCAGCGGCTGCACCGGTTCTGCTCCCGCTGCGGCGGCAAGACGGTGATCGCCGCGGCCGGACACGTGCGGCGCTGCCCCAAGTGCGGGGCGGAGCACTACCCGCGCACCGACCCGGCGGTGATCATGGCGGTCACCGACGACGACGACCGGATCCTCCTCGGGCGGCAGGTGCACTGGCCCGAGGGACGGTTCTCCACGCTGGCCGGGTTCGTGGAGCCGGGCGAGTCCATCGAGGCGGCGGTGCGGCGCGAGGTCTTCGAGGAGGCCGGGGTCGTCGTGGGCGACGTCTCGTACGTGGCGAGCCAGCCCTGGCCCTTCCCCTCCAGCCTGATGCTGGGGTTCATGGCGCACGCCACCACCACGCACACCGAGGTCGACGGCGAGGAGATAAGCGAGGCCCGGTGGTTCTCGCGGGACGAGCTCACCGCCGCGTTCGCCTCCGGCGAGGTGCTGCCCCCGTTCGGCATCTCCATCGCCGCGCGCCTCATCGAGACCTGGTACGGCCGCCCCCTCCCCACCCGGGGGGCCTGACCCGCGGCCGGCACGTGCCGCACGTGGGGCACGTGCGGCAGTGCCGCACGTGACGGCTCGCCCGGCGGCGGGAGCGGAGCCCTCCGGGGAAGGGAGGGCGCGGTGCGCCGGGACGCGGGCGGCGCCGCCCGTCCGCCCGTCCGCCCGTTCGGCGCCCGCCCGCTCGGCCGCACGCCCGGTTGTCACGGGCGGCGCGGGCGCGCGGGGCCGCGGGAGACGAGGGAAGGCGGTCGGGCGGGGCCGGGGAGGGGACGGAGCGCCTCGGCGAGGGCGCGTGCAGCGCGTCGGCGTCGTCGGCGTGGAACCGACCACCCTCACCGCCCCGGCCGCCCCCGGCAGCCGCGGCGCGTCCACCGGCTCGGTCGGCTCCACCGTGAGGGACGTCCGCGACCCCACCGGCAGATTCAGCTCGCCCTCCGCCTCGCTGTGCGAGTACAACGACTGCCGCCGCACCGCGGCGATCCGTTCCACACGAGGAGCAGCCCGTACATCACGGCGGCGCTCCCGCGCGTGCCCGGACGCGCGGAACCCCCGCCGGGCCGGATCGACGGCCGGGACGGGGGTCCGGGGACGTGCGCGAGGCGGCGCGTGGGGGGAGGCGTCAGGCGCCCAGCGCCTGCTTGACCTGCGCCAGGCTCGGGTTGGTCATCACGACCGCCTCGCCGCCCGCCGTGGGCACCACGCGGACCGTCGGCACGACCTGGTTGCCGCCGTTCACCTTCTCCACGAACAGGGCCGACTCCGGGTCCTGCTCGATGTTGATCTCCTCGTAGGCGATGCCCTCACGGTTCAGCTGGCTCTTCAGCCGGTGGCAGTAGCCGCACCAGGTGGTGCTGTACATCGTCACGGTGCCGGGCATGGGCTTCGCGCTCCTCGGGGAGATGGGGACTGTACGGTCGTACGACAGTTCGTCGCACACGGTGAACGTCCGGTGCCCGGCCGGCATTCCCCGCCCCCGGGCCGAGTGAGCTGCGCCGCAATTCATACGACGAATGCCGGTGCCCTGTGGACGGCCGCCCCGTCCGTCCCGGCCGACCTGGCAGCATGGCGGGGTGACACCAGCAACGCACTCCTCTCTCTTCCCAGCCGTCCCGGACTCGGCCGACGCGGTGCTGGAAGGGCTCGACCCCGAGCAGCGGGCGGTGGCCACCGCGCTGCACGGACCGGTGTGCGTCCTGGCCGGCGCGGGCACCGGCAAGACCCGGGCCATCACGCACCGCATCGCCTACGGCGTCCGCGCGGGCATCCTGCAGCCCACCACCGTCCTCGCCGTCACCTTCACCAACCGCGCCGCCGGCGAGATGCGCGGGCGGCTCCGCCAGCTCGGCGCGACCGGCGTCCAGGCCCGCACCTTCCACGCGGCGGCGCTGCGCCAGCTCCAGTACTTCTGGCCCAAGGCGGTGGGCGGGGCGCTGCCCCGGATCGTCGACCGCAAGGTCCAGGTGGTCGCCGAGGCGGCCGCCTCCTGCGGCATCCGCCTGGACCGCGGGGAGCTCAGGGACGTCACCGCGGAGATCGAATGGGCCAAGGTCACCCAGACCGTGCCCGCCGACTACGCGCCCGCGGCCGCGAAGGCCGGGCGGGAGGCCCCCCGCGACCCGGCGGAGGTCGCCCGCGTCTACGACGTGTACGAGGAGCTCAAGCGCGACCGCGGCCTCATCGACTTCGAGGACGTGCTGCTGCTGACCGTCGGCATCCTCCAGGACCGGCCGGACATCGCCCGCGAGGTCCGCGCCCAGTACCAGCACTTCGTCGTCGACGAGTACCAGGACGTCTCCCCCCTCCAGCAGCGCCTGCTGGAGCTGTGGCTGGGCGACCGGGAGAACATCTGCGTGGTCGGCGACGCCAGCCAGACGATCTACTCCTTCACCGGCGCCACCCCCGACTACCTGCTGGACTTCCGCACCCGGCACCCCGGCGCCACCGTCGTCAAACTGGTCCGCGACTACCGGTCCACGCCCCAGGTGGTGCGGCTCGCCAACGGCCTGCTGACCCAGGCCACCGGCCGGGCCGCCGACCACCGGCTGGAGCTGGTGTCGCAGCGCCCGTCCGGTCCCGAGCCCCGCTGGGCCGAGTACCCGGACGAGCCCTCCGAGGCGGAGGGCGCGGCCCGTGCCATCCGGGAGCTGATCGACGCGGGCGTCCCGGCGAGCGAGATCGCCGTGCTGTTCCGGACCAACGCCCAGTCCGAGACCTACGAGCAGGCGCTCGCCGACGCCGGCGTGCCCTACCAGCTGCGCGGCGCCGAGCGGTTCTTCGAACGGCAGGAGGTCCGCCGGGCCGTCCACCAGCTGCGGGCCGCCGCCCGCTTCGGCGGGAACGACGCGCTGCTCGGCGACGCCGAGGACCTGCCCGGACAGGTCCGGGCGGTGCTCTCCGGCCAGGGCTGGAGCCCGGCGCCCCCGGCCGGTTCCGGCGCGGCCCGGGAGAAGTGGGAGTCGCTGGCCGCCCTGGTCCACCTCGCCGAGGGCTTCGCGGCGGCCCGGCCGCAGGCCGTGCTCGCCGAGCTGGTCGCCGAACTCGACGAACGGGCCGCAGCCCAGCACGCCCCCACCGTCCAGGGCGTCACCCTGGCCTCCCTGCACTCGGCCAAGGGCCTGGAGTGGGACGCCGTCTTCCTGGTCGGCGTCGCCGAAGGCATGATGCCGATCACCTACGCCAGGACGGACGAGCAGGTGGAGGAGGAACGCCGCCTCCTCTACGTGGGCGTCACCCGCGCACGGGAACGGCTCCACCTGTCCTGGGCCCTCTCCCGGACGCCGGGAGGCCGTCCGAACCGCAGGCCCAGCAGGTTCCTCGACGGTCTGCGCCCCGGCAGCGGGTCGGCCGCCGCCGCGCGCGGCGGCCCCGGGGGCGCCGGCGGCGTCGAGTACGGCACGGCGGGGACCGGCGGCGCGGACGGTTCCTGGGCCGCCCGGCGGCCCCGGGGGCGCCGGCGGCGTCGAGTACGGCACGGCGGGGACCGGCGGCGCGGACGGTTCCTGGGCCGCCGCGCGGGCCGAGCGGGCCGCGCCCCGGCGGACCCGTCGCACCGTCGCCCGCTGCAAGGTCTGCGGCCGCACCCTCACCGACGCCGGCGAGATGAAGCTGATGCGCTGTGAGGACTGCCCGTCCGAGATGGACGAGGGCGTCTACGAGCGGCTGCGGTCCTGGCGCGAGGTCCAGGCGCGGCGCAGCGGGCAGCCGGCCTTCTGCGTTTTCACCGACAAGACGCTGATGGCCATCGCCGAGACCGTGCCCGAGGATCCGGTGGAGCTGGCCCGGATCCCCGGCGTCGGCATGCGCAAGCTGGACCGTTACGGCGCCGACGTGCTGGCCATCTGCGCCGGTCAGGACCGTGCGGAGGAGGACTGAACGGGTTCGCGACACACCGTTGCGAAGTCGTCGCAAAAATAGTTTGCGCGCTCCCCGCAGTGCCCCATAGGTTCTAGAGCACGGAACACGGAGCCTCCCAAAAGGCTTCCGCTCCGTGCTGTACTGACGTCTGTATCCGCCGGACCGTTCACGGTCCCGAAGACGCCGAGAGGAGGCGATTGAAGTGATCAGCAAGACCAACACCACCGGCATCAGCACCCTGCGTGCCCTGGGCACCGCCGTCCTGGAGAACGATCACCACGTCGCCTCGCTGTGCACTCCCGCCTTCGACCGTGGCACCGGTGTGTCCGCCTCCAAGCCGCTCGCCTCCAAGCTGTCCGGCGCCGTCCTTTCCGGCCTCGGCCTGGTCGACGGCGGTCTGGTCAAGGGCGGCGTGTTCGCCGGCGCCCCGGTGTCCGGCAACCGGTCCGAGTCGTCCTTCGCGGGCATTTCCGTCCGCGTCCGCGACGAGCGACCGACCGAGGCACTGGAAGCAGGAGTGGCCCAGGCTCACGCCTTCGGCTACGCGGCGGCCGGTGCCGGAGCCCTCGAGCAGACGATGAACCACCCCCAGATGTGGGCCCTCCGCGGGCCGGAACCCTGGAGCGATCCAGCCTGACGTACTCAGGCCGGTGCCTTCAGGGCCGCGGAACCCCATCCGGGATCCGCGGCCCTTCTGTTTTCCCGGACACGGGAGACGGACCGAAGGACCTCGGGACAAGAGAACAACCGGTACCCACCACCGGCCGACCGGCCGGACGACACCAGACGAGGAAGACACCCCGTGCAACTCGAAGCGCACGCCCCGTCCGTACCGACTTCCGACACCAATCCCCCGCCCGGCCTCACGGAGGACCTTTCCTTGACTCCGCTCATCACCCTGACCGCTCTCGACGACGCCATCGAGGGCCTCGGCACCCCCACCCCGTGCCGCTCCAACGACCCCGAGGTCTTCTTCGCCGAGTCCCCGGCCGACGTGGAGTACGCCAAGTCGCTGTGCCGTACCTGCCCGCTGGTCGACGCCTGCCTCGCCGGCGCCAAGGAGCGCCGGGAGCCCTGGGGCGTCTGGGGCGGCGAACTGTTCGTCCAGGGTGTCGTGGTGGCCCGCAAGCGGCCCCGTGGCCGTCCGCGCAAGAACCCGGTCACGGCATGACCGGCCACCGCACCATTGACGCCCCCCACACGCACGATCCCCGGAAACAGGCCCCGATGAAGCCGTCCACCCACGAGCCCGCAGGTTCCCTGCCCGCCACCCGAGACTTCCCCCTCACCGGTGCGCCCGAGGTGCGCCAGAACAGGACCCGAGAAATGCAACTCATCCCAGAAGCCATGGCCCGCGCGCATATGCGCGAGCGGTTGCGTGAGGCCGAGGTCGCCCGGCCCGCGCTCCGCGTGGTGGCCGCCCGGCGGATGCAGCGGCGGGCCGAGCGCGCGTCGATGCGCGCCCGGCGTGCCCTGGCCCTCGCCGTCATGCAGTAACGCCGCGAGCAGAGCCGACGGGGCCGCCCCACCAGGGGCGGCCCCGCGGTGCGTTCCGCCCCCGCCGGGCCGCCCTCCCGCACAGGACCTCTTCACCGCACGGGGCCGGGCGGCCGGGCGGCATGGGTGTGTCCCCGGTCCCGTGCCGCCGTCCGGGCCCGCCGCCGGTGGGCTGCCCTTCGTCACTCCCTCGCGGCAAAGCCCGGGAGCCAGGACTCCAGCTCGTGACGGAGCCGGACCGTGGCGCCGAGCTGGCACAGGACGCCGATGGTGCTCAGCGTCACCCGGTGTATCAGCAGGTAGGACGGCGGCAGGTTGAGCCGCTTGCCCAACTGGTGCGCCGGGGAACGGGGATCGGCGAGACGCGCCGCCTGGCTCCGCAGCCACCCCCGGCTGAAGGAGAACTCCGCCACCCGCGCCGGCTCGATGATCGGCAGCAGGTACTCCAGCACCTCCTCCGGGTCGAGTTCGACGGTCTCCTTGACGAAGCCTTCCGCGTACAGCCGCGAGTGGACCGCCTCGGCCTCGCCGTCCAGCGCCATCCGCAGCGCCTCGCCGATCGGTGAGGGCAGCCCGCCGGGCAGCCGGTCCACCGTGCCGAAGTCCAGAACCCCCAGGCGCCAGTCATCGGGATCCTCCGAACCGCCTTGCAGCAGACGGAAGTTGCCCGGGTGGGGGTCCGCGTGCAGCAGGCCGGTGCGCGCCGGACCGGAGAAGAGGAAGCGGGCCAGCAACTGCCCCGCGCGGTCCCGCTGTTCCGGGGTTCCGTCGGCTATGACCTGCGACAGAGGTGTGCCGTCGATCCACTCGGTGACGAGCACCTGTTCGCTCTGGTGGACCACGGCCGGCACCAGCACGTCCGGATCGTCCGCGAACTCCTCCGCGTGCGCCTGCTGGGCCCCGGCCTCCAGAGCGTAGTCCAGCTCCTCGCGGACGCGGTCCTTCAGCTCGGCGACCAACGGCTTGACGTCGATGCCCGGGACCAGCGGTCCCAGCAGCCTTGCCAGGCGGCCGAGCTGGGTGAGGTCGGAGACCAGCGCGTCCCCGGCGCCCGGGTACTGCACCTTCACGGCGACCTCGCGGCCGTCCCGCCACATCGCGCGGTGCACCTGCCCGATGGAGGCGGCGGCCGAAGGAGTGTCGTCGAACTTCTGGAAGAGGTCCCGCCAGTCGTCACCCAGGCGCTCGCGCAGCACTTCGTGGACGGTGCGGGTGGGCATCGGCGGCGCCGCGTCCTGGAGTTTGGTGAGCGCCGCCCGGTAGGGGCCCGCCAGCTCCTCCGGAAGGGCCGACTCGAAGACGGACATCGCCTGCCCGAACTTCATCGCTCCTCCCTTGAGTTCGCCCAGGACCTTGAACAGCTGGTCGGCCGTGCGCTGCTGGAGTTCACGCCCCACGAGGTCCGCCGACTCTCCGACGATCCGCTTGCCCAGCCCCCAGGTGGCCCGGCCGGCGAGACCGAGCGGGAGCGCGGCGAGTTTGGCGGTCCTGGTGATCGCCTTCCGGGGAAGATCAGACATGCGCCCTCCAAGTCCCGGGCCGTGGTGCCGCGTTTGCCCGATGGCATGACTCCGTTGACGGCCCGTGCTCCGCCATTGTGTCCTGTGACTGCCCTGGCGCCCCGGACAGTTCCGCCTCCGGTCGCTCCGCCGCACCGCAAGGGCAGTGCGGATGTGGGGCGATGTCCCGGGTACGCCACCGCAGTGCGGGCAGCGCCGCCTCCCAGCGCACCCCGGCGGAGTGCGGCGAACCGGCCGCGGACAGCCCGTCGAGGAAGGCGAGCGCGTGACCCGCCGCCGTACCGGCGACCGCGGCGGCCAGCGCCACGTCGCAGGCGGCCACCGCCCGCGTCCGGCGGGAGCGCCACTGGGCGAGCAGCCGGGGCCAGGTCGGATCGCGTTCCACCCGCCACCGGTGCAGGCACCCGGCACACGACGTCTCCCCCGGCAGCACCAGCGGACCGACCACGCCCGTCCCCTCCACCACCCCCGCGTACAGGTGCGGGATGCCCGCCGCCAGCAGGGGTTCGGCGTCCTGCGGGTCGGGGGAGTGGACGGCGAGGTCGTCGCGCGGAGCGAGCAGCACGAGGGCGAAGCCGGCGTCGTCGCGGAACGGGCAGGGGGAGCCGCGGCGCGGCGGGCGCTCCGGTGCGGCGTCACGGACCAGGCGCCGGGCGGCGTCGGAGCGGCGTTCACCGACCGAGGCCGGCGGCAGCCCGCCCGGTGCGACGTCCCACGGCTGGACGCAGCCGCCGTCCCGCACGTCCACCTCTCCCACTCCCGCGGCCGAGAGCAGCGCGGCCAGCGCCGCGCCCACCCGGCCCGCGCCGCGGACCTGAACCCGCAGCCTGCGGCGGGCCGTCAGCCGCCGCACCGCGTCGCCGGGAGCGGGAGCCGTCAGGGAGAGGGAGGCGAGGTCGGGCCGGAGCCGGTCCAGGACGTGCGGCCGCTCGCGCAGCGCCTCGCCCTCCGGGCCGCCTCCGGTGGCGTCGTCCAGCAGGCCGGCCTCGGCCAGACGCTCGACCAGCCCGTCGGCGTGGTCCTCGGGCAGCCCCATCCGCACCGCCTCCTCACGCAGCAGCTCCATGCCGCGGGTGCCGTTGAGGAGGTCGAGGAAGGTGCCCGTCGCCGTGTCGACCGGCGCGAGCGTCATGGCGTGCGCCGGGGTCATCCCGAACTGCACGGTGTTCAGATCCCGCCAGCCGCGGCGGAGCGCGGGCTTCACCCTGGGATGCATGGCGACCAACCCTTTCCGGTCCGTCCGGGACGCCTGCCGCCGGATGTGACCAAAACCATCGCAACGGCGCAGAACGGGCCGTCGGTCGACAGCATGCCCCGATCCGCCCTGCCGGTGCCGGGAGTTGTCCACAGGCACCTGGTACTTGTCGTACCAATCAGGGGACGGCCGGTTCGGGCGGTGTGGATATCGGAGCGGATCGGGCGCGCGGCGGGGACGTCTCCGGTCGCAGGCGGTAACGTCGAGGGGTGCCCTCCGACCCTTCCTCCCGAGCCGTGACGCAGCAGCGAGGTGTCCCGGGCGCGCCTTCGGAGGGCCCTCCGGCGGACGCGGTGGAGGTGCGCAGGAGCACCCGCAGACGCCGCACGGTCTCCGCCTACCGGGAGGGCGACCGGACCGTGGTGCTGATCCCGGCCCGCATGTCCGAGGCGGAGGAACGGCGCTGGGTGCGGGTGATGCTGGACAAGCTGGCCGCCCAGGAGAGCCGGCGCACCCCGGACGACTCCGAGCTGGGCCGGCGGGCCACCCGGCTGTCCGAGCAGTACCTCGCCGGCCGGGCCAGACCCGCCACGGTGCGCTGGGTGACCAACCAGAACAGCCGCTGGGGTTCCTGCACCCCCGCCGAGGGGAGCATCCGGCTCTCGCACCGGCTCCAGGGCATGCCGGAGTACGTCGTCGACTACGTCCTGCTCCACGAACTCGCCCACCTGCTGGTCCCGGGCCACGGCCCCGACTTCTGGCGGCTGCTGGAGACGTATCCCCGTACCGAGCGAGCCAGGGGTTACCTCGAAGGAGTGGTGGCCGCGGAACGGTTGCCGCAGCTGCCCGCCGCCCGGCCCGGCGAGTCCGGCTGAGTTGGTCCGCGTTCTGTAGCGGCTGTGTCCCCGCCCGTCCGTTCCCCGCGACAACGGGCTAGCCTGACCGAGCATCTTTCGGGACGGAATGGGGGACGGGCGTAACGCATGACCAGGGAATTCCAACGCGGCCACAAGGCCAGGATCAGTGATCTGACCGCGGGCACCGACCTCTACGTCGGTGTGCACATCGCGGGCCCCGGGCTGGTCTTCGACATCAGCTGCTTCGGGCTGGACGCCGACGAGCGTCTCTCGGACGACCGCTACTTCATCTTCTACAACCAGCCGAAGTCCCCCGAGGAATCGGTCCAACTGCTGGGCGAGCAGGCGGGCGACACGCAGTCGTTCCGGGTGACGCTGGACCGGCTGCCGCCGCGGATCCACAAGCTGTCGTTCACCGCGACCATCGACGGCGCCGGCCAGATGTCCCAGGTCGGACCAGGCTACGTCCGGATCGTCGCGGGCGGCGAGGAGGTCGCCCGTTACCCCTTCGACGGCGCCGAGTTCTCCACCGAGCGCGCGGTGATGCTGGCGGACCTGTACCTCAAGGACGTCTGGCGCTTCGCCGCGGTCGGCCAGGGCTTCGACGGCGGGCTCGACGCCCTGCTGAGGAACTTCGGCGGCGAGGTCGCCGAGGAGGAGCCCGCCGCGCCCGCCGCCCCGCAGGCCGCGCCGGGCTTCGCCCCGCCGACCGCACCGGGTTTCGCCCCGCCCGCCGCACCGGCGGCACCCCCGGCCCCGGCGTTCGGCGTCCCGGCGGCTCCCGCCCCCGTCCCCGCGCAGCAGCAGCCA
>NZ_LWCC02000005.1:1488829-1494566 GCF_001642695.1 Streptomyces chilikensis | reverse complement strand
CCGCCCAGCCGTCCGGTTACGGCTTCCCGCCGCCCGCCGCCGCCACGGCCCCGCCGGTGCACGCCGCGCCGACCATGGCGGTCCCCGCGGCCCTGCCCGGTTACGGGCAGCCCCCGGCCGCCCCGGGCACGCCGCCCGCCCCGGGAGCGCCCGGCGCTCCCGGTGCTCCCGCCATGCCGGGTGCCCCCGGGGTCCCCGGCCGGCAGGCATACGCGGGCGTCCCCAACGCCCCGCAGGCTCCCGGGGTCTCGGCCGCGCTGAGCCTGTACAAGGAGAAGCCCACCGGTCAGCGCTGGACCCAGCAGAACGAGAAGCTGGTCCGCGCCGACCTCAGTATCGGCGGCCAGGCGGTCCTCGCCCGCCAGGGCAGCATGGTGCTGTACCAGGGCAAGGTCGAGTTCGGGTACAAGGGCGCCGGCTTCAGCGGCCGGATCGTCGGCAACGCCACCGGCCAGGAGATGCAGCTGATGCGCTGCAGCGGTTACGGCCAGGTCTTCCTCGCGGAGAGCGCCGCGCACCTGCACACCGTGGAGCTCCAGGGCGACGCCCTGTGCGTCTCGGCGGAGAACGTGCTCGCCTTCGACGAGTCGCTGCAGTACGAGGTCCGCCGTGTCGAGGGACACGGCATCCCCGGCGGCGCCCTGTTCACCATGCAGTTCCAGGGCACCGGCACGCTGGTCGTCAAGACCCACGGCGTCCCGGTGGTGCTGCCGGTCACCCCGACCACCTTCGCCGACGCCAACGCGGTGGTGGCCTGGTCGGCCGCGTCCCAGGTGATCGTCTCCAGCCAGGTGCGGATGCGGCGCAACGCCTACCCGGGCGACACCGGGGAGAGCGTCAACCTCCAGTTCCGGGGCGCCCCCGGCAACTTCATCGTCGTCCAGCCGTACGAGGTCTGAGGGAGCCCGTCATGAACCAGCAACTCGCGGGCCACGCCCCCGCGCCCGTCGTCGCCCGCATGGAGAACCACGGGACCCACATGGCGAAGATCGCCATGCAGACCGGCCACGACCTGCTCGCCAAGGTGGGGTCGATGGTCGCCTACGAGGGCTTCGTGCAGTACGAGCCCAACCCGCCCGCCGTCCGGCAGATCGCCAAGGACTGGGTCACCGGCGAGGGCGCCGCGCTGATGCGCTGCCACGGCGACGGCATCCTCTACCTGGCGGACTACGGCGCCGACGTGGTCGTGATCAACCTCAACGGCGAGGCGCTGTCGGTCAACGCCACCAACCTGCTCGCCTTCGACGCCCACCTGAAGTGGGGCGTGGAGCGGGTCAAGGGCATGGCCAAGTTCGCCGGCCAGGGCCTGTGGAACACCCGGATCGAGGGGCAGGGCTGGGTGGCGATCACCTCCCGCGGGACCCCCATCGTGGTCGACTGCGGGGGCGGCGAGGACGAGACCTACGTCGACCCGGACTCCCTGATCGCCTGGTCCCCGAACCTCAAGGTGAAGGGCAAGCGCAGCTTCAAGGCGTCCTCGCTGATCGGCCGCGGCAGCGGTGAGGCCTTCCAGATGGCCTTCTCCGGCCAGGGGATCGTCGTCGTCCAGCCGAGCGAGGACAGCACCGACCGTCTCCGGATCCGGGGCTGAGGGGAGAACGACCGATCATGCAGAGCCCGATCTTCGCCTACAACGAGCAGCAGACCCAGGAGCACTGGAGCCTGCAGAACAGCCAGATGCTCCGCGTCCTCGTCGACGGCAACCACGACGTCCTGGCCCGCAAGGGAACCATGGTCGCCTACCAGGGTCTCGTCGAGTTCGACGCCGAGTACCGGACCGCCAACCAGCGCAACGCCCGCCGCCGCACCGGCGAGGGCCTGGACCTGATGCGCTGCCACGGGCAGGGCACCGTCTACCTGGCCAACCTGGCGCAGTACATCCACATGGTGGACGTCGACCAGGACGGTCTGACCGTCGACAGCTCCTACGTCCTGGCCATGGACTCCGCGCTGCACCACGAGGTCATCGCGGTCGACAGCCTCTACGGCATCTCCGGCTCCGGGAAGTACCAGCTCAACATCTCCGGCCGGGGCAAGGTCGCGCTGATGACCTCCGGCGCGCCGCTGATGCTCCAGGTCACGCCGGACCGGTACGTCAACGTGGACGCGGACGCGGTGATCGCCTGGTCGACCTCGCTCCGGGTGCAGATGCAGGCGCAGACCCACTCCTCGGGGGTCTGGCGGCGCCGCGGCAACACCGGCGAGGGCTGGGAGCTCAGCTTCATGGGCACCGGTTACGCCCTGGTGCAGCCCAGCGAGCTCCTCCCGCCGCAGAACGCGCAGGTCGGCCAGGGCGTCGCCGCCCAGTTCGGCATGGGCCAGCAGGGCGCGCGGGGACAGAACCAGAACAACGCCTGGAACTGACGGAACGCGAAGGGGCGGTCACCGCGGAGGTGGCCGCCCTTTCGCCGTCGGGTCTCACAGCCGGGAGCGGGTGGCCTCCACCAGGCGGACCACCGAGGTGTCCGCGACGTCCGCGACCTCGTCGTAGCGGAACCAGCGCAGGTCCAGCGACTCGTCGCTGATGGCCTCCACCGCCCCGTCCGGCGCCAGCGCGGCGTACTGGACGTCCAGGTGCCAGGCGCACGGCGTGTGGTGCCTGTCCAGCCGCACCGGGACCTCGCCCAGCAGGCGCAGCCCGGGGATGCCCGACTCCTCCGTCGCCTCGCGCAGCGCCGCCCCGGCCAGGGTGGCGTCACCGGGCTCGCAGTGGCCGCCCATCTGGAGCCACATCCGCAGCTTGCGGTGGAAGGTGAGCAGCACCCGGCCGCCCACCGGGTCGATCACCAGGGAACTCGCCGTGACGTGCCCGTCGGAACACTCACGCCACATGCCGTCCGCGTGCTCGTCCAGGTGCTTCAGGTAGAGGCGGCGGAGCTCCTCCTGGGAGTCCGCGGCGGTCTCCAGACCGTCCAGCACCCGGACCGCGTCGTCGTGCAGGGTCACTCGGAGTCGTCGCCCTTCGGGTCGTCGCCGGCGTCACCGGGCGCGCCGCCCTTCGGGCCGTCCGGGCCCTCGGTCCCGTTGGCCGCCTCACCGAGCATCTTGTCCCACTCGGAGAAGTCCATCTGCTCCCGGTGGACGAATCCGTCCGGGTCGTCCAGGTCGGTGGCGTTGGGCAGCATGTCGGGGTGCGCCCACAGGGCGTCCCGGCCGTCCACGCCGCGGGCGTCGGTCAGCGAGGCCCACAGCCGGGAGGCGTCCCGCAGCCGGCGGGGACGCAGCTCCAGGCCGATCAGCGTGGCGAAGGTCTGCTCCGCCGGGCCGCCGGAGGCGCGACGGCGGCGCAGCGTCTCGCGCAGCGCCCCCGCGGAGGTCAGGCGCGGCGTGGCGGCGGCGTGCACCACCGCGTCCACCCAGCCCTCGACCAGCGCCAGGGCCGTCTCCAGGCGGGCCAGCGCGGCCTTCTGCTCCGGGGTGTCCTCGGGCTGGAACATGCCCTGCTGGAGCGCCTCCTGCAGCTGCTCCGGGTTCTGCGGGTCGAACTGGCCGACCACGTCCTCCAGCTTCGAGGTGTCCACCTTGATGCCGCGGGCGTAGCCCTCGACCGCGCCGAACAGGTGCGACCGCAGCCACGGCACGTGGGCGAAGAGCCGCTGGTGGGCGGCCTCGCGCAGGGCCAGGTAGAGGCGGACCTCCTCCTGCGGCACGCCCAGGTCCTTGCCGAACGTCTCCACGTTCCGCGGCAGCAGCGCCGCCTTGCCGGCCGGACCCAGGGGCAGGCCGATGTCGGTCGAACCGACCACCTCGCCCGCGAGCACGCCCACGGCCTGGCCGATCTGCGCGCCGAACATGGCGCCGCCCATCGAGCGCATCATGCCGAGCAGCGGGCCCGCCATGGCCTGCATCTCCTCCGGCAGCACCTGGCCCATGGCCGTGCCGACGCGCTCGGCGACCGGGTCGACGAGCTCCTTCCACGCCGGGAGGGTGGCCTCCACCCACTCCGCGCGGCTCCAGGCCAGGGTCGTCGCCGCGCCGGAGGGCAGGGACGTCACCCCGTCCAGCCACACGTCGGCGAGGCGCACGGCCTCCTCGACGGCCGAGCGCTCGGCGGGGCCGACGCTGGCGTCCTTGGTGCCGTCCGGCGCGCCCTGGGAGACCGCCTGGCGGGCGATCTGCTTGGCCATGTCCCAGTTCACCGGGCCGCCCTCGTAGGAGAGCATCTGGCCCAGCTGCTGGAAGGCGGCGCCCAGATCGGCGGGGTTCATGCCACCGGCGTTCGGGGCCCCGAAGGACCCGAACAGGGATGCGAACGGATTGTCCCCGCCCGCACCGCCGAAGCCTCCGGCTCCCGGCACGCCGAAACCGAACGGGTTCGCCGGTTCCTGCCCACCGCCGCTCTGCTGGTCCTTCTTCTTGCCCTCGTCGCCGTCGTCCGGCTCCTCCGGCGGAAGGCCGAATCCGAATGGATTGTCACTCACGGGGGTTCCTCGGCTGGTAGGGCCACCGGTTTTCCTCCGGCGGCGCGGCTGCCCGACAACACCACCCAGCGTAGACACCCCGGCCCGATGGGGCCTTGATGCTCCGCCGACCATCGGCCTGCGGCAGGATGGATGGGACCTGGTTCGTACACGCGGCACGCGCGTTCCTCTTAAGACAACCGCTGGAGACGCCTGGTGAGTTCCCCAGATCCGCAGGTTCGCGCAGCGCGAAACGCCCCGGCCGACGCGCCGTCGGCCCGCACCCCCGCCGGCCGGGGGCCGGTGGTGGCCGTCACCGGCGCGGCCACCGGCGTCGGCGCGCTGCTGACCGAGCGGCTCGCCGCCTCGCCGGAGATCCGGCAGGTGGTGGCCCTGGACGAGCGGCGGGGCGACTGCGCCGCCGCCCGGTGGCACGTCCTCGACATCCGCGACCCGGCCCTCGCCGAACGGCTGCGCGGCGTGGACGTGGTCGTCCACCTGGCGGTCGACCTCGACCTGGAGACCGACCCCGCGGCCCGCACCGCCTACAACGTGCGCGGCACCCAGACGGTGCTCACGGCGTCCGCCGCGGCCGGGGTGCGGCGGGTGGTGCTCTGCACCTCGGCCATGGTCTACGGGGCGCTGCCGGACAACGAGCTGCCGCTGGCCGAGGACGCCGAGCTGAAGGCGACCGCCGAGGCCACGGCCGTCGGCGACCTGCTGGAGATCGAGCGGCTGGGACGGCGGGCGCCGCGCGCCCACCCGGGGCTCAACGTCACCGTGCTGCGGCCCGCCGTGCTGGTGGGCGGAGGCACCGACACGGCCCTGACCAGGTACTTCGAGTCGCCGCGGCTGCTGGTGGTGGCCGGGTCCCGGCCCGCCTGGCAGTTCTGCCACGTCGACGACCTGTGCACGGCGCTGGAGTACGCGGTGCTGGAGAAGGCCGAGGGCGAGCTGGCCGTCGGCTGCGACGGCTGGCTGGAGCAGGAGGAGGTCGAGGAGCTCAGCGGCATCCGCCGGATGGAACTGCCGTCCGCGGTGGCGCTCGGCGCGGCGGCGCGGCTGCACCGGATCGGGCTGACGCCGTCCCCGGCGGGCGACCTCGCCTACACGATGTACCCGTGGGTGGTCAGCGGCAGCCGGCTCCACGACGCCGGCTGGCGGCCGCGCTGGAGCAACGAGGAGGTGCTCGCCGAGCTGCTGGCGGAGGTCGCCGGGCGGCACACGGTGGCCGGCCGCAGGCTGGGCCGCAAGGACGCCACGGCGGCGGGCGCGGCGGGCGCCACGGTGGCGCTGCTGGGCACCGCCGCGGTGATCCGCCGGGCCCGGCGGGCGCG
>NZ_LWCC02000005.1:1477330-1488729 GCF_001642695.1 Streptomyces chilikensis | reverse complement strand
GGGCGCCACGGTGGCGCTGCTGGGCACCGCCGCGGTGATCCGCCGGGCCCGGCGGGCGCGGCGGCGGTGACTCCGGGGCCGCCGGTCCGTCGGGCCGGCGGCCTGCCGGACCGCCGGTCGTGGCCGGGCCCGGCGGCCGGTTGACCTGGCCGGACAGCCGGTCGGCCCTTCCCGTGGCGTGGCCCGTGGGGCACGATGGCCTGCATGGCCGACTCCCGTTCCCCCTCGCACGACGCCGCCGCTTCCTCCTCCACCGTCCCGTCCGGCGCCGGAGCCGCCTCCCCGGCCGTCCACCCGGGTGAGCTCGCGGCGCGGAGTCCCGTGAAGCTGGTCGCGGTCCGCGACACGCCGCTCTCCCTGGACGAGGTGTTCCGCGCCGTCGGGGACGAGGCGGCCGGCGGCACGGCGCTCTTCGTCGGCACGGTGCGCAACCACGACGGGGGAGCGGACGTCGACGCGCTGGGGTACTCCGCCCATCCCTCCGCCGAGGCCGAGCTGCGACGGGTGGCGGAGAAGGTGGCCGCGGACTTCCCCGTCCGGGCGCTGGCGGCGGTCCACCGTGTGGGTGACCTGGGAGTCGGGGACCTCGCGGTGGTGGTGGCGGTGTCGTGCCCGCACCGGGCGGAGGCCTTCGACGCGTGCCGGCGGCTGATCGGCGACCTCAAGCACGAGGTGCCCATCTGGAAGCACCAGCGGTTCAGCGACGGCACCGAGGAGTGGGTCGGCGCCTGCTGAGCGCCGCCCCGGCCGCGGTCCTTCCCCGCGGCCGGGGGAGGAACCGCCCCGCCTCCGGTTGCGTAACCGAGGGGCGGACGTGAGCGTTGTCACTGCGGAAGGTTAATCTGCTGATCAGTCAGTTGCAGTCGCTCATTCGGGTTGGAGGTCGGCATGGCGGCTCTCGCCTGGTTGCTGATTCCGCTTGTGGCTGCGATCGGCGCGAGTCTCTGGGGCACCTGGGCCCTGCGGACCCGCAGGGCCCGGGGGGACGGTCCGGAACTCGTCGGATACGCCCGTTTCCGCGAGGCGATGGAGAGGTCCACGACCACCACCTCGGTCCCCGGCTCCTGAGGAGCGCGCCTCGCCCGGCGCAAGCGGCACAAGGCCGGGGCGCCGCCGGAACTGCCCGTACGGACGGCCCCGGCGGTGCTCCGGCAGGCCGGTCCCGTACTGTCGTTCCATGCCACGCCGCACTGCGACGATGCTCGCCTCGACCCTGATGCTGATCGTGCTCCTGTGCGTGGGACTGGCCGTCCCGACCGAGTACTCGGAGATGACGCCGGGCCCCACGGTGAACACCCTCGGCAAGCACGACGGCGAGCCCGTGCTGCACATCTCCGGTCACCGCACCTATCCCGCGGACGGCCACCTCAACATGACCACGGTGCGGGTCACCAGCCCCGACTACCGGCTGAACCTGGTCTCGGCGATGTACGGCTGGCTGGCACACGACAACAAGGTGGTTCCCCACGACACGCTCTTCCCGGAGGGGCAGACCGAGGAGGAGTCGAGCCAGGAGAACGCCGAGGAGTTCAGCCAGTCCCAGGAGAGCGCCAAGGTCGCGGCCCTGCGCGAGCTGGACATCCCGGTGGAATCCTGGGTGGTGGTCTCCACGGTGGTCAAGGACACCCCCGCCGAGGGCGTGCTGCACGCCGGCGACGTGATCAGGGCCGTCGACGGCACCCCGGTGAAGGAGCCCGGCGACGTCTCGAAGCTGGTGACCCGCCACGAGCCCGGCGAGAAGGTGGTCTTCACCGTCGTGCCCGCCAAGGAGCAGGCGGCCGCCGAGCGGGAGGGCCGCGAGGCCACCGGCACCGAGGACCTCACCATCACCACGGCGAAGTCCGGGGACGGCGGCAAGCCGCGCGCCATCGTGGGCATCGCGGCCGGGACCGACCACACCTTCCCGTTCTCCGTCGACATCAAGCTCGCCGACGTCGGCGGCCCCAGCGCGGGCCTGATGTTCGCGCTCGGCATCTACGACAAGCTGACGCCCGGCAGCCTCACCGGCGGGGCCTTCGTGGCCGGCACCGGCACCATCGACGACGCGGGCGAGGTCGGACCGATCGGCGGCATCAGCATGAAGACGGTGGGCGCGCGGGCCAAGGGCGCGAAGTACTTCCTGACCCCGGAGAAGAACTGCGCGACGGCCGCCGAGGACATCCCGGACGGCCTGACCCTGGTCAGGGTCGGCGACCTGGACGACGCCCTGGACGCCCTGGAGGACATCCGCGAGGGCCGCACCGGCGAACTCCCCCGGTGCCCGAAGGGCTGAGCCCCGAAGAGCTGAGCCCCCAAAGCCGGGCCCCGAAAGCCGAGCCCCGAAGGAACTGGGCTCTCCGAAGGAGCTGAGCCCCCCGAAGGCCCGGGTCCCCGGAGCGCCCCTCCGGCCGGGCCCGGCGGTCCCGTCCGGGTGAGCCGGGCCCGGCCGGCGTCAGTCCTCGAAGGTCGCCGCGAGCGCCTCGGCCAGTCCCGGAACCAGATCGGAACCGGTGAGCACCTCGGTGGCGGAGTCCTTCTCCCGCAGCCGCAGCGCCGACTCGCGGGAGCCGTCGCGCAGCACCGCCACCGTCATCCGGACCTCCTGCCGCTGCGGGTGGCCGGCCACCCAGCGGGCCAGACCCGCGTCGTCGAGGCCGATGGGCACCTCGGCCTCCGCGGTCGGCGGGAGCATCAGGCGCTCCACGGTGAGGGCACAGCCGGCCACGGCGTCCGGCCAGGCGATGGTGGCGAGGAACTCGTCCAGCGGCCGCGACGCCGGGATCTCGTCCTGCTCCACGGGGGTGAGGGCGGCGGGCTCCGCCTCGTCGGGCAGGCCCAGCTGGTCCGCGAGTGCGGGCTCCTGGGCGCGCAGCGCCGAGGTGTCGACGAGGGCGAAGAGACGGGCGGGCTGGTCCCAGCCGAGGGTGGAGGCGTACTCGTCGATCTCGAGCACGGCCCGGGTGAGCGGGTTCGCCGCCATGGGGGTGTTGGACATGGTCACAATCCTGCCTGGTATCCACCCGTAATCGGGAACTGGGTAAAGCCTCGGTAAGTTGCATAGGTGGGGATCCATGATGAACGGGTCCCCCCGCCGGGTCCGCCGAGGACCTGACGGATCCACACTGACTTGAGGTGCGCACCTTGGCTTTCCAGATGCCGGACCGCGGCGGAGGCCCGACAGGGCCGCGGATGAGAGTGGGCCGCCCGTCCCGGCGGTCCCGGACCCTGCTCATGACGCTGGGCGTCCTTGCCGTCCTCGGCATGGCGTTCACCATGTTCGCGGGGTTCTGGACCGACTGGCTCTGGTACCGCTCGGTGGACTACTCGTCGGTCTTCACCACCACGCTGACCACGAAGATCGGGCTGTTCTTCGTGTTCGGCCTGCTGATGGCCGCCGCCGTCGGCGTCAACATCTGGCTGGCGCACCGGCTGCGTCCGCCGCTGAGCGCGATGTCGGTCGAGCAGCAGAACCTCGACCGCTACCGGATGGGCATCGCCCCGTACAAGAAGTGGGTGCTGCTGGCGATCACGGCCCTGGTGGGCCTGATCGCGGGCGCCTCGGCCGGCAGCCAGTGGCGCACCTGGCTCACCTGGGTCAACGGCGTCGACTTCGGCAAGAAGGACCCGCAGTTCGGGCTGGACGTCTCCTTCTTCGCCTTCGACCTGCCCTGGTACCGGTTCCTGCTGGGCTTCGGCTTCGCCGCCGTCATCCTGTCGCTGATCGCGGCCGCCGTGACCCACTACCTGTACGGCGGCCTGCGGCTGAGCTCCCCGGGCGCCAAGGCCACCGGCGCGGCGACCGGCCACCTGTCGGTCCTCCTCGGCCTGTTCGTGACCCTCAAGGCGGTCGCCTACTGGCTGGACCGGTACGGCCTGGCCGTGAAGTCCAGCGACTTCAAGGCCACCGACAACTGGACCGGCCTGCGCTACGTCGACGCCAACGCCTACCTGCCCGCCAAGACCATCCTCTTCTGCATCGCGGTCATCTGCGCGCTGCTGTTCTTCGGCACGCTGTGGCGGCGGACCTGGCAGCTGCCGGTCATCGGCTTCGGCCTGATGGTCCTGTCCGCCCTGCTGATCGGCGGCCTGTACCCGGCCATCGTGCAGAAGTTCCAGGTGCAGCCGAACGAGCAGGCGAAGGAGGCGCCGTACGTCGCCAAGAACATCGACGCGACGCGGTACGCCTACGACATCGGCGACACCAAGGTGACCGGCTACTCCGGCCGCGGCGCCGACCCCGAGGAGAAGCCGGAGCTGCGCAGCCAGGCCGACCAGGCCGCCAGCATCCGCCTGCTCGACCCGAACATCGTCTCGCCGACGTTCCAGCAGCGTCAGCAGATCCGCAGCTACTACGGCTTCCCGGAGAACCTGGACGTCGACCGGTACAAGGTCGACGGCCAGACCCAGGACACCGTGATCGGCCTGCGCGAGCTGGACCTGAGCGGCGTGCCGAAGCGGAACTGGATCAACGACCACTTCCGCTACACCCACGGCTACGGCGTGGTGGCCGCCAAGGGCACCGAGGCCGACGGCGAGGGCCTGCCCGTCTTCACTGAGTACGACCTGCCCTCCCAGGGACAGCTGGGCACCTACCAGCAGGCCGTCTACTACGGCGAGAAGACCACCCAGTACTCGATCGTCGGCGGTCCGCAGGAGGAGATCGACTACTCCAAGGACGGCCGGGAGGTCGGCACCCGCTACAAGGGCGACAGCGGCGTGAGCCTGGCGAACCCGCTCAACCGGGCGGCGTACGCGGTGGCCTTCAGCGAGCCGCAGATCCTCTACTCGGGCGCCATCGGCGATGGGTCGAAGGTCCTCTACAACCGCACCCCCAAGGAGCGGGTCGAGGCGGTCGCCCCGTGGCTGACCATCGACGGCGACCCCTACCCGGCGGTCATCGACGGGAAGATCCAGTGGATCGTGGACGCCTACACCACGTCCAACGGCTACCCCTACGCCTCCCGCACCACCCTCGGCGACACCACCTCCGACTCGCTGACCACGGACCAGCGGGCCGTGATCGCCCAGGAGGACCGGGTCAACTACATCCGCAACTCGGTCAAGGCGACGGTCGACGCCTACACGGGCGACGTCAAGCTCTACGAGTGGGACACCAAGGACCCGGTGCTGAAGACCTGGATGAAGGCCTTCCCGGACACCGTGGAGCCGCGCACGGCCATCTCCGGCCAGCTGATGGACCACCTGCGCTACCCGCAGGACCTGTTCAAGGTCCAGCGTGAGCTGCTGACCCGCTACCACGTCGAGGACGCCGAGACGTTCCTCAGCGGCAGCGAGGTCTGGCAGGTGCCGGACGACCCGACCACCCGGGCCGGCGAGGCGGTGCCGCCGTACTACCTCTCCATGAAGATGCCGGACCAGCAGCAGCAGGCCTTCTCGCTGACCACGACGTTCACGCCCAACGGCCGCGACAACCTCAGCGCCTTCATGGCGGTCAACGCCGAGGCGGGCACGGACGACTACGGCAGCATCCGCATCCTCAAGCTGCCGACCAGCACGACGGTCCAGGGCCCCAAGCAGGTCCAGTCGATGTTCAACTCCGAACAGGACATCGCCGAGACCATCCGGCTGCTGCGCGGCGGCGACTCCGAGGTGGAGTACGGCAACCTGCTCACGGTGCCGCTCGACGAGGGCCTGCTCTACGTCGAGCCGGTCTACGTCCGCGGCGGCGGCCTCAAGTACCCGCTGCTGCGCAAGGTGCTGGTGAGCTACAACGGCCAGACCGCCTTCGAGGACACCCTGGCCCAGGCGCTGGACAAGGTCTTCGGAGCCGGCGGCGAGGCACAGCCTCCCGAGGAGGAGACCCCGCCCGGCGAGGACACCACCCCGCCGGACAAGGGCGACGCCACCCTCGACGAGGCGCTGAAGGACGTCCAGGAAGCCTTCGACGCGGGCCAGGAGGCCTTCAAGAAGGGCGACTGGGAGGCCTACGGCCGGGCACAGGAAGATCTCGAGGAGGCGCTGAAGCGCGCCGAGGAGGCCCGGGCCCCCTCGGCCGGCGAATGACCTTCCAGGTCGGCAGCTGACCGCGGCGCCAATACCGGATCTTCGGATGCGGTGCAAGGCCCGGGTCCCTCGTTCGGGGGAACCGGGCCTTGTCCGTTCCGGGCTGCGCCGCAGGCCGGGACCGCTCAACACCCCTTGCGGGACGGGGGCAGTTGGGCGGCCCGGGTTTTACTTGTCTCTCTGTGGGTATGTCGACAAAACGCTGTAGTGACCTCCAAGGCTGCGGTATACCAGGTGTACCCGGGGTTCGGGTGGTGCGACGATGGACGTTATGGGGGACAAGGGAACTCTGTTGGACACAGGGCGATTTGCACCGTCCGTCGATCCCGACGGGACGGCCGGGGCCGATGAGGTCACCGGGGCCGAGGCAGCCGGGGCGGCCACCGGCTTCGTCGGCGACCCGGTGGACGAGGCCGGGCAGCGGATCGCCGCCGAAGCCGGGGACGTCGAGGCGATGAGCGTCCTCGGAGCCATGCTGCTGCGCCGTGGCGACCTGGACGGGGCCGAGGGCCCGCTGCGCGCCGCCACGGCGGCGGGCGACCGGGCCGCCGCCAACAACCTGGGCGTGCTCCTCCACCAGCGCGGCTACGCCGACGAGGCCGCCGGCTGGTGGCGCATCGCCGCAGTGGCCGGCTCCGCCGCCGCCGCGCACGCTCTCGGCCGCCACCTGCGCGAGCGCGGGGACGAGCCGGGCGCGGAGTACTGGCTGCGCCAGGCCGCCGAGCAGGGCCATGTGCTGGGCGCCTACGCCCTCGCGGACCTGCTGGAACACCGCGGCGCGAACACCGAGGCCGAGACCTGGATGAGGGCCGCCGCCGACCGCGGGCACCGTGAGGCCGCCTTCCGCCTCGCTGCGGCCCTGGAGCGCCGCGGCGCCGACGGGGCCGAGCCCGACGCGCCGACGGCCGGAGCCGCCCGGTCCTCCCGCACCGCCGGCCGGCCGGCCGGCGCCGCCTCCCGCGAGGCCGAGCAGTGGTACCGGCAGGCCGCCGCCCGCGGTCACCACCAGGCGGCGCTGCGCCTGGGCGAGATCCTGGAGCGCCGCGGCGACCTCAAGGAGGCCGGCCGCTGGTACCTGACCTCCGCCAAGGGCGGTGAGGCCCGCGCCGCCTGCGCGCTGGGCCACCTGCTGCGCGACGCCGGGGACACCGAGAACGCCGCCTCCTGGTGGCTGAAGGCCGCCCGGGACGGCGACGGCGCGGCCGCCAATGCCCTGGGCGCGCTGCACGCGGAGCGCGGCGAGAAGCAGACCGCCGCCCGCTGGTACCGCGCCGCCCTCGACGCCGGGGACGTCAACGGCGCCTACAACCTGGGCCTGCTCTGCGCCGAGCAGGGCCGCACCGCCCAGGCCGAGCAGTGGTACCGCCGTGCCGCCTACGCCGGGCACCGGGAGGCCGCCAACGCCCTGGCCGTCCTGCTGCTGGGCAACGGCGACCCGTCCGGCGCCGAGCCGTGGTTCTCCAAGGCGGCCGAGGCGGGCAGCGTGGAGGCCGCCTGCAACCTCGGCATCCTGCACAGCAACCGCGGCGAGGAGAAGGAGGCGCTGCGCTGGTACGAGCGCGCGGCCTCCGCCGGGCACCCGGACGCCGCCCTCCAGGTCGGGGTGGCCCTGCTGCGCGACGGCGAGGAGCAGGAGGCCGAGCGGTACCTGCGCTGCGCGGCCGGCGCGGGCAGCGCCGAGGCGGCCTACCGGCTGGCCATGGTGCTGGACCGCCGCCGACCGCCGGCGCCCGCGCACGAACTGGGCCCGTGCGCGCACCGCAGGACCGAGTGCGAGGAGTGGTATGAGCGGGCCGCCGGGCAGGGGCACCGCAAGGCGCAGGTCAGAGCCGGGATGCTGGCCGCCGCCCGTGGCGACATGGAGGAGGCGGCCCGGTGGTACCGGGAGGCCGCGCAGGCCGGGTCGGAGAGCGGGGCCTTCAACCTGGGCCTGCTGCTGGCGCGTGAGGGCAGCGAGGCCGAGGCCGTGCTCTGGTGGAAGCGCGCCGCGGCCGCGGGCCACGGCGGCGCCGCCCTGCGTCTGGCGCTCGCCCACGCCCGGCGCGGCGAGCTGTCCGAGGGCCAGCGCTGGGCGGAGCGGGCGACGGCGCTGGGGCCGGACAAGGTCCGCGAGCGTGCCGCGCGGCTCGGGGACGTCCTGCGCGAGGAACTCTCCGCCTGACCGGTCCTGCCCGGGCTCGCCTCGCCCGGGCTTGTCCGCCCGGGCCCGCTGAACGGCCCTGCCCGGGCCCGCAGGCCCGGATGCGCCGGTTCGGATCCGTCGGCCTGGACCCGCAGGCTCGGGGCCCGTCGGCCCGGAACCCACCGGCCCGGGTCCGGCGGAACGGATTTGCCTGCCGCGCCCGCGTCACGTAGTGTTCAACGAGTCGACGCGGGGTGGAGCAGCTCGGTAGCTCGCTGGGCTCATAACCCAGAGGTCGCAGGTTCAAATCCTGTCCCCGCTACTGAAACCCGAAGGGGTCGGACCGGTTCGCCGGTCCGACCCCCTCGGCATGTGCTGCCGCGTGCGGCGACGCCACGCCCCGCCGTGGGCCGCTCCCCCCGGAGGGCGGAGCGGCGGGACGCCGGCCGCGTCAGCCGGAGCACTCCGGGCACAGTCCCCGGTAGGTGACCTCGACGTCGGAGACGGTGAACCCGAAACGCTCGGAGGCCGGCAGGTCGGCCAGCGGGTCGCCGGTCGGGTGGACGTCCTTGATGGCGCCGCAGCGCGCGCACACCAGGTGGTGGTGCGGCCGGTGGGCGTTGGGGTCGTAGCGCTTGGCGCGCCTGTCCGTGGTGACCTCGACGACCTCGCCGAGGGAGACCAGTTCGCCCAGCGTGTTGTACACGGTCGCCCGGGAGATCTCCGGCAGCTTCGCCGCGGCGCGGGCGTGGACCTCGTCGGCCGTCAGGTGGACGTGCTCGCCTCCGAGGACCTCGGCCACCACGCGCCGCTGTGCGGTCATTCGCCAGCCGCGTCCGCGCAGGCGTTCCAACAGGTCGCTCATGGTGGCCAAGCCTAACAGCGGTGCATGAGGTTGTCTTGATTTGGACAGGTTCTAAGAAGCGTTCCAGCGGGACAGGCACCGCAGCACGTCACGCACCGGGACCATGCCGCTGGGCTCCCCCCGCTCCAGGACCACCAGGTGACGGAAGCCGCCGTGGGCCATGGCGCGGACGGCGTCGTCGATGCTCCACGAGGGGTCCGCGACGACGACGTCGGCGGTGAGGTGCGCGTGGGCGCGCTCGACGTCCGGGTTCCGGCCCAGGCCGAGCGAGTTGAGGATGTCCCGCTCGGTCGGGATGCCCGGACGGGCCGCTTCCGGGTCGAGCACCAGGGCCGCGCCGACCCCGCGGGACGACGTCAGGACGGCGGCCTGGCGGAGCGTGTGGGCGGGGCCCACGGTGAGCAGCGCCTTGGTCATGGCGTCGCGGACGAGCATCGGCCGGAGTCACCTCCTCCTGCGCATCCTCCCGCGAGGCGCCTGCTCACGGCAGTCGGCCGAGGCGCTCCACGAACGCACACGTGGGGGTGCCGCCGGCGTCGCAGGCGGGCGAGGAGGCCGACAGGACGTCACCCCGGGGCGCGCGGGGCACCCCGGGGCTACGGGGCGTACGGAACCGTCACGCGGGGCGCCGCAGGGCTCAGTACCGCTGGTTGAGGTATCCCAGCAGCTCGTCGTGGAGCAGCCCGTTGGAGGCGGCCGCGTTGCCGCTGTGCGGACCGGGGCGGCCGTCGAGGCCGGTGAAGGAGCCGCCGGCCTCGGTGACGATCACGGCGGTGGCCGCCATGTCCCACAGTGAGAGCTCGGGTTCCGCGCAGATGTCCACCGCGCCCTCGGCCACCATCATGTACGGCCAGAAGTCGCCGTAGGCGCGCGTCCGCCACACCTCGCGGGTCAGGTCCAGGAAGCCGTCGAGGCGGCCCTGCTCCTCCCAGCCGGTCAGCGACGAGTACGCGAACGAGGCGTCCTGCATCCGGGACACCTTGGACACCCGCAGCCGGGAGGCCGAGGACAGGCTGCGGCCGGTGAACGCGCCGTGGCCCTTGGCCGCCCACCAGCGGCGGCCGAGCGCGGGAGCGGAGACCACGCCGACCACCGGCTGGTAGCCGCCCTCGCCGGCCTCCATCAGCGCGATCAGGGTGGCCCACACCGGGACGCCGCGGACGTAGTTCTTGGTCCCGTCGATCGGGTCGATCACCCAGCGGCGGGGGCCGGTGCCCTCCACGCCGTACTCCTCGCCGAGGATCGCGTCGCGGGGCCGGGCACGCTGCAGCTGGCCGCGGATCAGCTCCTCGGCGGCCTTGTCGGCCTCGCTGACCGGCGTCATGTCCGGCTTGGTCTCGACCTTCAGGTCGAGCGCCTTGAAGCGGGCCGTCGTCGCGGCGTCGGCGGTGTCCGCCAGCACGTGGGCGAAACGCAGGTCATCGAGGTAGTCGGCCATGGCCGAACCGTATCGGCCGGGCGCGCGGCGGGGCCACACGGGGCGGAGGGCGGTTGACGCGGGAGAGGCGGTGCAGGGCCTTGACAGTGTCCGAAGGCGCGTCAACCCTGGGCGCAGGCCCCCGGGCCCGCCGCAGGGCCGCGCCGCCCGGCCCCGACCGCCCGGGATGGGGAGGCGACGATGCGCACGGCACGCGACGCGCTGCTGGAGGCCGCCGCGACGGCGCTGGAGCGGCAGTCCTGGGCGGTGGTGCGGATGGTCGACGTGGCCGCCGCGGCGGGGGTCTCGCGGCAGACCCTCTACAACGAGTTCGGCAGCAAGGAGGGGCTGGGGCGCGCGCTGGTGCGGCGGGAGGCCGACGCCTATCTGGCCGGCCTCGACCGCGCGCTCGCCTCGCACACCGATCCCCGGGAGCGGCTCGCCGCGGTCGCGGAGTGGACGGCGCGGGCGGGACGGGGCGGTGCGCTGGCCCGGGCGGTGCTCACCGGGTGCTGGAACGATCGGCTGCCGTCGCCGGTGCTCACGGCGGTGCCCTCCTCGTCGGCGGTGCCGGCGCAGCGGCGGGCGGACGGGCCGTTGCCGTCGCCCGCGGAGCTGGTGGCCCTGGCGCGGGACCGGGCGGTAGCGGCGCTGGGGGCGCTCCCGGGGGCGGTGGGGGCGTCCCCCGCCCGGCCAGCGTCCCCCGCCCGGGCGGAGCCGGGAGCCTGGGGGAGGGCGTGCGAACTCGCCGTCCGGGTGGGCCTGTCCTGCGTCCTCGTCCCGCCGGGTCCGGGCACGTCCGTCGCCGACCTCGTCCGGTCCGCGCTGCCCCGCCGGGTGCCGGGCGGAGCCGCGTAGTCCCGCGCCCGCCCCCGCCGCACACCACGAGGGTCCGGAGCGGGCGCCGCCTCCCGGGCGGCCTGGGGCGCACCGCCCCGGGCGGTCCGGCCGCCCGCGGGACGCGGTGGACCGGGCGGGCGGGCCCGCCGGGC
>NZ_LWCC02000005.1:1439525-1477230 GCF_001642695.1 Streptomyces chilikensis | reverse complement strand
GGACCCCCCGGCCGGGACGGTGGGCCCGGCGGGCGCGTCGCCGCCGCCGGGCGGGACGGCGGGTTCGCCGCCGGCCCCGGGTTCCTCCGCTCCCGGCGGCCCGGCGGGCGCGGCGGCCTGCGGGACGGGTCCGTCGGAGGTGACCACGGGGTGCCAGCCGTGGCGGGACAGCGCGCGGGTGAGGGCGGTGACCATGCGGGGGTCGAACTGGGTGCCGGCGCAGCGGGCGAGTTCCTCGAGGGCGGCGCCGACGGGCCGGGCGCGGCGGTAGGAGCGGGTGGAGGTCATCGCGTCGAAGGCGTCGGCGACGGCGACGACCCGTGCGCACTCGGGGATCTGGGTCCCCGACAGCCCGTACGGGTAGCCGCTGCCGTCGAGCCGTTCGTGGTGGTGGAGGATGGCGGCGCGGGCCTCCTCCAGGAAGCCGATGCCGCGGGTCATCTCGTGTCCGTACTCGGGGTGCAGTTCGATGGCCCGGCGCTCCGGCGGGGTCAGCGGCCCGTCCTTGCGGAGGATCCTGGTGGGGACGCCGATCTTCCCGACGTCGTGCAGGATGCCCGCGAAGCGGATGACCTCGACCCGTTCGTCGTCCATGCCGAGTTCGCGGGCGATCATGACCGAGGCCTGGCCGACCCGCTCGCTGTGGCCGCGGGTGTAGCCGTCCTTGAGGTCGACGGCCCGCACCAGCGCGCGGACCGTGGAGCGGTGGGCGGTGCGCTCCTGGTCGGACTGGGCGAACACCCACCAGGTGGCGTACATCGGCAGCAGCACCAGCAGGGCGGCGGCCGGGCCGTGCGGGGAGCGCCAGAGGACCGCCATCATCACCCCGGCCAGCCCGTGCACCGCCATCGGTGGCAGCGAGGGGACGAACTGGCGCCGCCAGGCGGCACGCGCGGGCACCCGGTCGGCGAGGACCCTCATCCCGCCGTCCAGCAGCGCGGCGGCCAGGCAGAACACGGGGACGGCGACGGCGGCGGCGAGCAGCGCCCGCGGCAGGTCGGCGGCGACCACGGCGTCCCGGCCGCCGAGCACCCAGTACGTCCAGGCGGTGGCGTGCACGGACAGGCACAGGGAGGCGGTCCGCCAGACGCGGCGCAGCGGCCGCGGCGGGTCGGCGACCGGGGCGAGGAGGGTGCCCGGCACGGCGACCAGGGCGGCGGCGGGCGGCGGGAGCAGGAAGGCGGCGGCGAGCAGCACCGGGTAGAAGGCGTCGACCCCGGCCCTGCGCCCCGCCAGCCCGCAGGCCGCGTAGACCGCGGCGAGCAGGAGCAGCGCCCACCACGGCGTGCGCAGGTCCGGGAGGGACGCGAGACAGGCGCCCGCGGCGACGACGGCGGCGGCCGCGCAGACGCGCGCTCCGGCCGGAACGGATGCCGCCGGAACAGACCCCATGGCGTCCCCTCCCCCGGCCCGGACCGGGGCGGTCCGGGTCGTGCCTGCTCTGTTCCGGAGGGTAGAGCGGCCGAACGGGGTACGGGGAGCCTGATAGGTGAATCCGCGGGCCTATGACCCGCGGATTAGCACGTACGGGTGAAAGCTCAGGAGTCGCCGGATGACGCGGGCGTCACCGACGCGCCCTGCTGCTCCGCGCCGGACGCGACGGTCCCGTGCCCGGTCTCGCCCGAGCGGATCAGCTCGATGCGGCCCATCACCTTGGCGCGCAGGTCGGCGGGCACGTCGTCATGACCGCAGCAGCGCTTGACCAGCTTCTTCACGGCCTGCTCGAGGCCGTACTTCTCCAGGCAGGGCGAGCACTCCTCGAAGTGCTCCTCGAACTTCGTGCAGGCCGAGTCCGGCATCTCACGGTCGAGGAACTCGTAGAGATGGTCGAGGATCTCGGCGCAGTCCGTCTCGTGCGGCTCTCCACAGCTCATGAGCCCGAGCCTTTCGCTTCGTTCGACTCTCCGGCGCCGGCGGGTACCAGCCCGCGGTCCCGGGCGTAGTCCTCGAGCATGCCGCGCAGCTGACGGCGGCCCCGGTGCAGCCGGGACATCACCGTACCGATGGGTGTCCCCATGATGTCCGCGATCTCCTTGTAGGCAAACCCCTCGACGTCCGCCAGGTAGACGGCGATCCGGAACTCCTCGGGGATGGCCTGCAGCGCCGACTTCACGTCGGAGTCCGGCAGGTGGTCCAGCGCCTGGGACTCGGCGGACCGCAGACCGGTCGACATGTGCGACTCGGCGCGGGCGAGCTGCCAGTCCTCGATGTCCTCGGCGGCGCTGCGCTGCGGCTCCCGCTGCTTCTTGCGGTACGAGTTGATGAACGTGTTGGTGAGGATCCGGTAGAGCCACGCCTTGAGGTTGGTGCCCTCACGGAACTGGTGGAAGGACGCGTACGCCTTGGCGTAGGTCTCCTGCACCAGGTCCTCGGCGTCGGCCGGGTTGCGCGTCATGCGCAGCGCGGCCGAGTACATCTGGTCGAGGAACTCCAGCGCGTCCCGCTCGAACCGGGCGCTGCGCTCCTCGGTCGTCTCGGTCGTCCGCCTGCCCTCGGCGCCCTCGGCGCCCGCGGGCTGCTCCGCGTCGGTCCCGGTGACCGGACCCACCTCCTCCAGCGACGTGCCACTCGAATCGGAGGATAGACGACGTTGCCCTCCCGCCGCCCGCCGGGCGGCACCGGTGCGGGTCGAGGGAAGCACCGACCACTCGAGTTCGGTGGCGCGGCGACTGGGGCACGCAACGGATCCCATGCGGCGGATTCCTCCCGGGACGACTGGTCAGAACGTGTTGTTCTCCCCCTTCAACCCCACGCCCCACCGCCGCATTCCCGCCCCGCGCGGGCCGCGCCGCCGCCCCCGGGGCCGGCGGCGCGGCCCGTGGCCCCTAGTGCACGGACCCGGTGAGCTGCAGTCCGATCACGCCGACGATGACCAGGCTGATCGAGACGATCTTCAGCACGGAGACCACGTCGCCCATGAAGACCATCCCGTAGACGGCCGTCCCGGCCGCCCCGATGCCGGTCCAGACCGCGTAGGCCGGTCCGACGTCCAGTTTCTTGAGCGCGAGCGTCAGGAGCGCGAAGCTGCCCAGCGCGAAGGCGCAGAACGCCATCGTCGGATAGAGCCGGGTGAACCCGTTCGAGAGCTTGAGACAGACCGCGAAGCCGGTCTCGAGCAGTCCGGCGACCACGACCAGCAGCCACGCCATGGGGGTGTCCTCCGCATCAATCACGCTCCGTGACCGCTCGATCCGGACCGGTTGATGTGATTATGCCCGGCTTGTCCGGTCAGTCCCCCTCGTGTCGCTCGCGCGTCGACAGCAGCCGCCGCAGCGAGTAGAGACGCGCGGGGTCGGCGTGGCCGTCGGCCACCCACCGGTCGAGTGCGCAGTCGGGTTCGTCGTGGCTGCAGGCGCGCGGGCAGTCGGCGGTGCCGGCCTCCAGGTCGGGGAAGGCGTGGATGACCCGGGAGGGGTCGATGTGGGCGAGACCGAACGACCGCACGCCGGGCGTGTCGACGACCCAGCCCCCGGCGTTCTCCAGCGGCAGGGCCAGCGCGGAGGTGGTGGTGTGCCGGCCGCGCCCGGTGACCGCGTTCACGTGTCCGGTGATCCGCCGCCGCTCCTCGGGCACCAGCGCGTTGACCAGGGTGGTCTTGCCGACGCCGGAGTGCCCGACGAAGGCGGTGACCTTGCCCGCCAGGTGCTCGCGCACCCGGTCGGCCGCGCCGCCGGTCTCCAGTTCCTCGCGGCTGGTGACCACGTACGGGATGTCCAGCGCGCCGTAGAGCTCCAGCAGCCCGTCCGGCGGGGCCAGGTCGGACTTGGTGAGCACCAGCAGCGGCGTCAGCCCGCCGTCGAAGGCGGCGACCAGGCAGCGGTCGATCAGCCGCGGCCTCGGCTCGGGGTCGGCGAGGGCGGTGACGATGGCGAGCTGGTCGGCGTTGGCGACGACCACCCGCTCGTAGGGGTCGTCGTCGTCCGCCGTCCGGCGCAGCACCGAGGAGCGCTGCTCGATGCGGACGATCCGCGCCAGCGTGTCCTTCGTGCCCGACAGGTCACCGACCAGGGCCACCCGGTCCCCGACCACCGCGGCCTTGCGGCCCAGCTCGCGGGCCTTCATGGCGGTCACCGTCCGGTCCTCGACCAGACAGGTCAGCCGTCCGCGGTCGACGGTGAGGACCAGTCCCTCGGCCGCGTCCTCGTGCTTGGGCCGGATGTGGGTGCGCGGCCGGTTGCCCTTGCGGTTGGGGCGGCTGCGGATGTCGTCCTCGTCGGTGTGCTTGCCGTAGCGACGCATGGTCTTCCTACCGCCGGTCCTCGAGCATCCCCGTCCAGAGTTGCGTGAAGTCGGGCAGGGTCTTCGCGGTGGTTCCCACGTTCTCGATCTCCACCCCTTCCACGGCGAGGCCGATGATCGCGCCGGCGGTGGCCATCCGGTGGTCGTCGTAGGTGTGGAAGACGCCGCCGCGCAGCGCGCGGGGACGGATGTGCAGGCCGTCGGCGGTCTCGGTGACGTCGCCGCCGAGGGCGTTGATCTCCTTGGTGAGCGCGGCCAGCCGGTCGGTCTCGTGGAGCCGCAGGTGGGCCACGCCGCGCAGGGTGGACGGCGAGTCGGCGAGGGCGGCGACCGCGGCGATGCCGGGGGTGAGCTCGCCCACCTCGGAGAGGTCCACGTCGATGCCGTGGATCCTGCCGGAGCCGGTGAACTCCAGGCCGTACTCCTTCAGCTCGCAGGATCCGCCCATCCGGGTGAAGATCTCACGCAGCCGGTCACCGGGCTGGGTGGTGCGCTCGGGCCAGTCCGGGACGATCACCCGTCCGCCGGTCACCAGGGCGGCGGCCAGGAACGGCTGGGCGTTGGACAGGTCGGGCTCGACGGTCAGGTCGCGGCCGAGCAGGGCGCCGGGCGTCACCCGCCAGACGTCGGCCTCGCCGCCGGACTCGGGGGTGTCGACCTGGGCGCCCGCCGCGCGGAGCATGTCCACGGTCATATGGATGTGCGGCAGCGAGGGCAGGGTGGCGCCGGTGTGCCGGACCTCCACGCCCTGGTTGAAGCGGGCGCCGGAGAGCAGCAGGGCGGAGACGAACTGGGAGGACGAGGAGGCGTCCACGTCGACCGGCCCGCCGTCCAGGGCGCCGCTGCCGTGCACGGTGAGCGGGAGGGCCCCGCGTCCCTCGTCGTCGATCCGGGCTCCGAGGGCGCGCAGGGCGTCGATCACGCCGTGCAGCGGCCGCTCGTGGGAACGGGGGTCGCCGTCGAAGCGGACCGGGCCGGAGGCGAGGGCGGCGACGGGCGGCAGGAAGCGCATCACCGTGCCCGCGTTGCCCACGTCGACCGTGGCCGGGCCGGCCGGCGGCGCGGGGATGACGCGCCAGGCCTCGCCGGCCCTCTCGCCGCCGGAGGTGACGGCGGAGCTGGAGGAGACGGTCTCCTCGATGCCGACGCCGAGCGCGCGCAGCGCCTCGGCCATCAGCAGGGTGTCGCGGGAGCGCAGCGGGCGCCGGATCCAGCCCGGCTCGGAGGCCAGGGCGGCCAGCACCAGCGCGCGGTTGGTGACCGATTTCGATCCCGGCACGTGGACCGTCGCGTCGACGGGCCCGCTCGCGGTGGGGGCGGGCCAGAGATCGGTCTGCTGCGCGGAGTGAACGGTCATACGGCCCACTCTAGTGGCTGGCCGCGAGGGAGATTCCTGATCAAAATCGCGGAAATATCGCCGAAACGGGTCTGTGGTAGCGGGTTTCCGTACCGCGGCGGCTCACAGTCCGAGACGGGGGCCGCCCGGAAGCGGTCAGAGGCCGAGCAGCCAGCGCGCGCCGCCCATCAGGCAGCACAGCGAGACCACGTGGAAGAAGAAGAGCCAGAGCGCCGGCGGGGTGCCGGTGAGGTGGGCGAGCTGGTCCGCGTCCGAGGCGCCGGCGGGGTTCCTGCGCCGCTCCCGCTGGAGCTCGAAACCCGGACGGACGCCGCCCAGCAGGAGGAACCAGACCACCGCGTAGGCGAACGCCGCCTGCACCTGCGGGCCGGCCCGCCAGGACACGAGCAGGAACAGCGCCCCGGTGAGCAGCACCGTGATCACGCCGTGGACGTTGCGGATCATCACCAGCATGGCCAGCAGCAGCGCGGTGGCCAGCCACAGCAGCAGGGTGACGCGGCCCTCGGAGAGCAGGGCCGCGCCGCCCAGGCCGAGCAGCGGCGGAGCGGTGTAGCCGGCCAGCGCGGTGAGCACCATGCCGAGCCCGCGGGGCTTGCCCCGGCTGACGGTGAGGCCACTGGTGTCGGAGTGCAGCCGTATGCCGGTGAGGGTGCGGCCGGTGAGCAGGGCGACCAGGGCGTGGCCGCCCTCGTGCGCGATGGTGACGGCGTTGCGGGCCACCCGCCACACCGCGGACGGCAGCACCACGGCCAGCGCGGCCGCGGCGGTGGCGACCACCACCCACAGGTCGGGGTCGGGCTGGCGGCCGAGGACCTGGTCCATCGCGTTGCTCTCCTTCGTGTCGCTCGCGTCACCGGTGCCGTCCGCGGGGCGCGCCGCGCGCGCCGGAGTCCGGGAGCCGGTGGCCCGACCGGGGCCGGGCCTGGCAGTGTGGCACGTATGTGCGGACGGTATGCATCCACGCGGGCTCCGGAGGACCTCGCGGACGTCTTCGGCGTCGAGGCCGGGATCCCCCCGCTTCGCCCCGCCCCCGGCACGCCGGGCGGCGGACCGGAGGAGTCCTTCGCCCCGGACTACAACGTCGCCCCCACCAAGGAGGTGTTCGTCGTCCTCGACCGCCCGCTCAAGGGGACCGGCGACCCCCGCCCGGTGCGGCAGCTCCGCCGCCTGAGGTGGGGGCTGGTGCCGGGCTGGGCCAAGTCCCCGGAGGGCGCGGCGCGCATGATCAACGCGCGGGCCGAGACCGTGCACGAGAAGCCGTCCTACCGCCGGGCGTTCGCCGCCCGCCGCTGCATCCTCCCCGCCGACGGCTACTACGAGTGGGTCACCGGCAAGGAGGAGCGGGACCTGGAGGTCGAGGGGAGGCGGAAGCGGCCCCGCAAGCAGCCGTACTTCGTCACCCCGGCCGACGGCTCGGTCCTCGCGATGGCCGGGCTCTACGAGTTCTGGCGCGACCGCACCCTGCCGGACGACCACCCGCAGGCGTGGTGGGCGACCTGCTCGGTGATCACCACCGAGGCGGAGACCTCGCCGCTCGCCGGCGCCCCCGCCGAAGGGCCGGGGGCGCTGGCGGACATCCACCCGCGGATGCCGCTGATGCTGACGCCGGACCGCTGGGACGCCTGGCTCGACCCGCGCCAGGACGACCCGGACCGGCTGCGCGGCCTGCTGGCTCCGCCGCCGGGCGGCCTGATGCGGGCCTACCCGGTCTCCACGGCCGTCAGCAACGTCCGCAACAACGGGCCGGAGCTGCTGAAGGAACTGGCGGGGCCGGAAGAGGGCACACTCTTCTGACATGACCTCCTGCACGACTTCCGTCACGGGCCCCGACGCGGACTCCGGCCCGGCCTCCGGCACGGGTTTGGACGTGAACCCCGACGCGACCTCCGGGACGGGTTCCGGCGCGGGCGGCGCCGCGGCGGGCTCCGAGGTGGAACGGGTGCCGACCGGGGCCGGGGAGGCCCGGATCACCTGGCGGCGGGCGCGTGACGCCCGGCTGGTGCTGGCCGTGGGCCACGGCGCGGGCGGCGGCGTCGAGGCGCGGGACCTGCGGGCGCTGGCGGCGGTGCTGCCGGAGCACGGCGTGAGCGTGGCGCTGGTGGAGCAGCCGTGGCGGGTGGCGGGGAAGAAGGTGGCCCCGGCGCCCCGGACGCTGGACGAGGGGTGGCGCGGGATCTGGCCGGCGGTGGCCCGGTCCGGACTGCCGGTGGTCTCCGGCGGCCGCAGCGCGGGGGCGCGGGTGGCGTGCCGGACCGCCGGGGAGCTCGGCGCGGCGGGCGTGCTGGCGCTCGGTTTTCCGCTGCACCCGCCGGGGCGCCCGGAGCGGTCGCGGGCCGAGGAGCTGTCGGGCGTCTCCGTGCCGCTGCTGGTGGTGCAGGGGGCGAAGGACCCGTTCGGCCGCCCGGAGGAGTTCCCCGAGGGGCTGCGCCCCGGCGCGGTGGTGCCGCACGCCGACCACGGCTTCGCGGTCCCGAAGCGGGCGCCGCTCTCCCAGGACGACGCGGTGCGGATCATCACCGACGCCGTCACCGGCTGGATCTCCACCCTGGCCTGACGCGGCTCCCGCCGGCCCGCGCACCCCGGCCGCCGCGCCCGGCGGGCCCGCCCGCCCGGTCCACCGCGTCCCGCGGGCGGCCGGACCGCCGGGCCCGCGCCCCCGGCGCCCGCGCCTCCGCGCCCGGCGAAGGGGCCGCCCCGTGACCCCCCGCCGGCGGGCCGTCCCGCACCCCGGGCCGGCGCTCCGCGCGGCGGTGTACGCGGCCGCCGCGCTGCTCGCGTCCGTCTCGCTCGGCGACACCCTCTGGCACGGCTTCGCCGGCCGGGAGGGCGCCTTCGTCTTCTTCGCGTTCATCGCCTTCGGCGAGCTGCTGCGGCTGCCCGACCGCCTGTGCGAGGAACGCGACCCCAGCCCGGTCGGCGCCGCCGGCGCCCTGGCCTACGCGCTGCTCGCGCCCGCCTCCGTCGCCCAGGTGGTCGCCGTGGTCGCCGCGGCCACCCTGGCCGGCCGGATCCCGCACATCGCCCGTCCCCGGCCCGGCGACCGGACGACCGGCGAGCACCTGGCCCGCCGGGTGCTCGCCGTCGGCTTCATCGCCGTCTGCTGCCGCCCCCTGGCCGCCCCGGCCCCCGACGCGCCCGGACCCGGCCCGGCGCACGTCCTGCTGGTGATCGCCGTCCTGCTGCTGTCCGCGCTGTGCGACTCGGTGGTCGGCGCCGTCCTCGGGCACTCCCGCACCGGGCGGGCCTTCGGACCGCTGCTGCGGGAGGAACTGCGCGGGACCACCCGGATGAGCTCGGTCACCGGCTCCTCCGGCACGGTGATCGCCTTCGCGGTGGACACCGTCGGGCTGTACGCGCTGCCGGTGTTCTGCGTCCCGCTGCTCCTCGTCCACCTGGCCTTCCGCCGGTACGCCGCCGTCCGGGCGACCTACCGGCAGACCATCGCCTCCCTGGCCCGGGCCACCGAGGTCGCCGGGTACACCCCGCAGGGCCACGCCCACCGGGTGGCCGCGCTGAGCCTGGCGGTGGGCCGCGACATGGGCATGACCGGCTCGGACCTCACCGTGCTGGAGTACGCGGCGCTGATGCACGACATCGGCCAGCTGGCCCTCGTCGACCCGGTGCCGGACGGCGCCACCGCCCGGCTGTCCGCCGCGGAACAGCGGCGGACGGCCCTTCTCGGCGGCGCCGTCGTCCGTCAGACGGGCGTCGATCCCCGGGTGGCCGCCGTCGTGGAGTCCCTGGCCGAGCCCTGGACCCGGCAGCCGCCGGCGGCGCGCATCGTCCGGGCCGCCAACGCCTACGAGGAGATGGCCCAGCGCGCCCCCGGCGCCGGCGCCCGCCTGCGCGCCCTGGAGGAGCTCCGCCTCGGCACCGCGGGCACCTACGCCCCCGACGTGGTCGAGTCGCTGGCCAGGGTTCTGCTCCGTGGTCCCGCGGGCGCCGAGGCGCCCGGGCCGGGCGCCTCGGCGGTGCGCGCAACCGCCCGGTCTGAGGCGGGCCCGGGCTGGGTAACCCATGGGTAATGAGCGACCGTCCGACCGTCCGTGGTTGGATGCGGGAGAGCGGGCCCACGGGGGCAGGGACAGGTCCGCTCCACAGAACTGGCAGGCGGGAATCGTGAGGATCTTCGGCAAGGGACGGCACCGGCCCTCCGCCTCCTGGCGGCAGGCCACGGACCGCGCGTTCACGCTGATCGGGGACGGCCGGTACGAGGACGCGGGCGCGCTCCTGACGCGCGCCGCCGACCTGGAGCCCTGGCTGTCCGAGTCCTGGTTCAACCTGGCCCTGCTGCACAAGTTCCGGCACGACTGGGAGCAGGCCCGCGCCGCCGGGCTGCGCGCGGTGGCGTTGCTGGACCGGGACACCGGGGCCCCCGACTGGTGGAACGTCGGCATCGCCGCGACCGCCCTCCAGGACTGGCCGCTGGCCCGCCGCGCCTGGCAGGAGTACGGGCTGCGGGTGCCGGGCGGCGCCGCCGCCTCCGGTCCGCCCGCCGGGATGGACCTGGGCAGCGCGGCCGTCCGGCTCTCCCCGGAGGGGGAGGCCGAGGTGGTCTGGGGACGCCGCCTGGACCCGGCGCGGATCGAGGTGCTCTCCATCCCGCTGCCGTCCTCCGGCCGCCGCTGGGGCGAGGTCGTCCTCCACGACGGCGTGCCGCACGGCGAGCGGACCACCGCCACCGGACACAGCTTCCCGGTCTTCGACGAGATCGAGCTCTGGGCGCCGTCCCCGGTGCCGACCTGGGTGGTGCTCCTGGAGGCCGCCTCGGAGGAGGACCGGGACGCGCTGGAGGCGCTCGCCGCCGACGCCGGATTCGCGGCCGAGGACTGGTCGTCCTCGGTGCGGCTGCTGTGCCGGATGTGCTCGGAGTCGCGGATGGCGGCCGTCGAGGGCGACGGCGAGCACCTGGACCCGCACGACCACAGCGAGCCCGGCCAGCCCGGCCCGCTCGGGCACCGCACCGACGGGCAGCTGTGGGTGCCGGAACGCGAGTGCGGGGTGGCCGCCCCGGCGCCGCTGGTGCGCGGACTGCTGGACGGCTGGGTGGCCGACAGCCCGGACTCCCGGGACTGGCGGGACCTCGAGGAGGTCTGCTGACGGCCGCGGGACCGCGGGAGCGCCCCGCCCCGTAGGCTATGCGGTTGTCAGGGACGTGGACACTGAGGAAGGCGTACGTCGGGCATGGCGCAGCAGGAGACCGATCAGCAGCACGCGGGCGTGCTCCCCGTGGACGACGAGGGTTACGTCATCGACACCCGGGACTGCGAGGAGCGCGAGACCGCGTACCGCGAGCGCGGCACCTCGCGGCCCATCACGGTCGTCGGCAACCCCGTCCTGCACAAGGAGTGCCGGGACGTCACCGAGTTCGACGACGAGCTGCGCAAGCTGGTCGACGACATGTTCGCCAGCCAGCGCACCGCCGAGGGCGTGGGCCTGGCCGCCAACCAGATCGGTGTCGACCTGAAGGTCTTCGTCTACGACTGCCCGGACGACGAGGGCGCCCGCCACGTCGGCGTGGTGTGCAACCCGAAGCTGGTGGAGCTGCCCGCCGACCGCCGGATCCTCGACGACAGCAACGAGGGCTGCCTCTCGGTGCCGACCGCCTACGCCCCGCTGGCCCGCCCCGACCACGCCGAGGTCACCGGCCAGGACGAGTACGGCAACCCGATCAAGGTGCGCGGCACCGGCTACTTCGCCCGCTGCCTCCAGCACGAGACGGACCACCTGTACGGCTACCTGTACATCGACCGCCTCTCCAAGCGCGAGCGCAGGAACGCGCTGAAGCAGATGGAGGAGAACGAGCCCCGCTACCCGGTGGTGCCGAACGACTGATCCGTTCCCCGCACGCGCGCGCAGAAGGCCGGGCTCCCAGGAGCCCGGCCTTCCGTGCGCGGTGCGTCCGCCGTCCCCGGCGGGATCAGATGCCGCAGTTCGGGGCGTCCCAGAACGGCGACGGGTCGTGGGCCACGTGGGTGTGGTCGTTGTGGCCGGGGTAGCCCGGGCCGAGGATCTCCGAGAAGCCGTGGGTGCGCGCCTGCTGCGCGAGGCGGCAGAAGCTCGGCGAGCCGGTCAGGTCGGCGGCGTCACCGTACGTGTGGCGGCTGCCCGAGGCCCCGCCCACCGCACTGTTGCAGGACAGGGAACGGAAGCCGCTGGAGACGGTGATCGGCACGTCGCCCAGCGCGTGCCGCATCGCCTCCAGCTTCCACATGGTCTTCAGCGCGTTGGACTTGGCGGTGGCCGCCGGGACCGAGCCGCCCGACCAGTCCGAGTTGCACTTGTTCATCTCGGCGTACGTGAAGTGGACCGGCGTGCAGTCGGCGTCCTGCAGCGCGTAGATCTTGCTGAAGGTGGCCGGGCCGGCGACGCCGTCCGCGCCGAGGCCGTAGGCCGCCTGGAACTTGGCGACGGCGGCCTTGGTGCGGGCGCCGTACACGCCGTCGTAGGAGAGCCGTTCGCCGGAGGTCACCCAGCCCGCGACCCGGATCTGCAGCTGGGTCACGTCGGCGCCGGAGGCTCCCTCGGAGAGGGTGCGGCTCCAGGTGTAGCACTCGTCGGCGTGCGCGGTGCCGGCGGTGGCACCCACGCCGACCACTGCACCTGCCAGGATCATGACAAAACTGACGAGCGCGCGGGTCATGCGTCTGATCATTCCGGCCTCCTGACCGTCGATCGGTGGGACGGCGCCGGGGGTTGCCGGGGCGCCGCTGCCAGGGTGGGGCCGACGGGCTACGCGCGTCAACACCGTCCGCGGCGAAGGATCTGCGGCGTTCCGGTGGCGGAACCGGACGCTCCGGACGCCCCGGGAGTTTCCGGTGCGCCAGGCGTCCGGATCGCCGGCCCGGGGACCGGCGGCGGGGATCCGGCGACGCCGGGAAGCGGGTTCCCGCCGCGGTGCGGGACCCGCGCGGGGCGGGACCCGCGCGGTGCGGGACCCGCGCGGGGCCGACGGTGGTGTCCGTCCGTCCGGCGTGCCGGAGTCCGCGGACGGGTCCGGGTCCGGGTGCCGGGAGGCGCGCACGCGCCGCGGCCCCTCGCACCTGGGTGCGCGGGGCCGCGGAACCGGAACCGGTGGGCCGCCGGCGTCAGTGCGTGGCGGCGGTGACCGGCGGGAGCTCCGGGTCGACGCCCGGGTCGCCGGAGTCGGCGGTGTAGTCCGACGGGCTGGTCTCGTCGACGCCCTCCGGGGCCTTGGCGGCGCGCAGGACGAAGGTGAGGACCACCGTGACGAGCACGTTCAGGACGACGGCGGTGAGGCCGATGTAGCCGATCTCGCCGATCAGCGGCATCTCGGCGGAGGAGCCGCCGAAGTGCTTCTGGGTCGGGGAGGAGACCTGGTACGCCTGGTAGGTGCCGTAGATCATGCCGACCGCCCAGCCGGCGATCAGGGCCCAGCGGTGGAACCAGCGGGTGAACAGGCCGCCGACCAGGGCCGGGAAGGTCTGCAGGATCCAGATGCCGCCCAGCAGCTGGAAGTTGATCGCGACCGTCTTGTCCATGCCGAGGACGAAGACCAGCGCGCCGACCTTCACCAGCAGGGAGACGATCTTCGAGACCTTGGTCTCCTGCTCCGGCGTGGCGTCCGGCTTCAGGAAGTCCTTGTAGATGTTCCGGGTGAACAGGTTGGCCGCGGCGATGGACATGATCGCCGCCGGGACCAGCGCGCCGATGCCGATGGCGGCGAAGGCGACGCCCGCGAACCAGCTCGGGAACATGTTCTCGAAGAGCTGCGGGATGGCGAGCTGGCCGTTGGCCACCTTGATGCCGGCCGCGATGGCCATGAAGCCGAGCAGCGCCAGCAGGCCCAGCATCAGCGAGTAGAGCGGCAGGATGGTGGTGTTGCGGCGGATGACCTCACGGCTCTTGGAGGAGAGCGTCGCGGTGATCGAGTGCGGGTACATGAACAGCGCGAGCGCGGAGCCGAGCGCCAGGGTGGCGTAGGTCCACTGGCCGGGCTCGGCCGGCACCAGGGCGCCGGTCGGCTTCTCCGTAACCGGGTTGACGGTCTCGAACTTGCCGCTCGCCGCCTCGAAGACCGCGTCGAAGCCGCCCAGCTTGATCGGGATGTAGATGATCGCCACCGCGATCACGACGTAGATCAGGGTGTCCTTGACGAACGCGATCAGCGCGGGCGCGCGCAGGCCGGAGGAGTAGGTGTAGGCGGCCAGCACGCCGAAGGCGATCAGCAGCGGCAGGTCCTTGACGAACCAGTGGGTGTTCTCCCCGCCGCCGACGCCCATCACGTCCAGCACGGCCTGGATGCCGACGAGCTGGAGCGCGATGTACGGCATCGTGGCGAGGATGCCGGTGATCGCCACCGCGAGGGACAGGCCCTTGGAGCCGTACCGGCCGCGGACGAAGTCCGAGGTGGTCACGTAGCCGTGGCGGTGGGAGACCGACCACAGGCGCGGCAGGAAGGTGAAGATCAGCGGGTACACCAGGATGGTGTAGGGCACCGCGAAGAAGCCGGCCGCGCCGCCCGCGTAGATGGCGGCCGGGACGGCGACGAAGGTGTACGCGGTGTAGAGGTCGCCACCGAGCAGGAACCAGGTGATCCAGGTGCCGAACGAGCGGCCGCCCAGGCCCCATTCGTCCAGCGAGTTCTCGTTCGCGGCCCTGCGCCACCTCGCCGCCAGGAAGCCCATCACGGTGACGGCGACGAAGAAGAGGCAGAAGACGACCAGTGCGACGACGTTCACGCCCTCGGTCACGACGACGCACCCCCGTCCTTCGTGGAGGAGCGGCGGGAGGCGGCGCGTGCGCGCTGGTCGCGGCGCCACAGGACGTAGGCGACCATGGTGAGCGCGGTGGAGATCAGGACCCACGCCATCTGGTACCAGTAGAAGAACGGGATGCCGATGAAGGCCGGTTCGACCTTCGCGTAGGACCCCACCCACAGCATCGCCACGAAGGGCGCGAACAGGCACAGCGCGATGACCACCCGCACGGGGGTCACCGCCCCTCCGCCTGCCCCTGATGATTCGGACATCGAACAGCTCCATTGCCTCTGGCTGACTGGCGTCGGCAATGTAAGTGACGAAGTGCGCGGGCGGATAGCCTCGTTCGCGTTGCGAATCGGTAAGTCCGCCGGCGGGCCGGCCGCGGTGCCGCTCAGGCCTCCGGACGCCGCAGCCGGGCGACGAACTTGTACCGGTCGCCGCGGTAGACCGACCGCACCCATTCCACCGGCTCGCCGTCCATGTCCCGCGAGTGACGGGACAGCATCAGCATCGGAAGGCCCACGTCGGTGCCGAGCAGCCCGGCCTCCCGCGGGGTGGCCAGCGAGGTCTCGATGGTCTCCTCCGCCTCGGAGAGCCGGACGTCGTAGACCTCGGCCAGCGCCGTGTACAGGGACGTGTACTTGGCCAGGCTGCGGCGCAGCGCGGGGAAGCGCTTGGCGGACAGGTGCGTGGTCTCGATGGCCATCGGCTCGGAGTCGGCCATCCGCAGCCGTTCGATGCGCAGCACCCGCCCGCCGGGCGCCATGCCCAGCAGCCCGGCCAGCGTGTCGTCGGCGGTGATGTACCCGATGTCCAGCAGCTGCGAGGTGGGTTCGAGGCCCTGGGCGCGCATGTCCTCGGTGTACGAGGTGAGCTGCAGGGACTGGGCGACCTTCGGCTTGGCGACGAAGGTGCCCTTGCCCTGGATGCGCTCCAGCCGGCCTTCCACCACCAGCTCCTGCAGCGCCTGGCGGACCGTGGTGCGGGAGGTGTCGAACTCCGCGGCGAGGGTGCGCTCCGGAGGGACCGGGGTGCCGGGGGGCAGCGTCTCGGTCATCTCCAGCAGGTGCTTCTTCAGGCGGTAGTACTTCGGCACGCGCGCGGTGCGGACGACGGCCCCGCCCTCGCGCTCGGCGCTGCTGACGTCGGTGCTCATCTTCCGCCTCTCGTCGGGGCCTTCCATGGGGGTGAGGAGGGGAGTGCCTGCGCTCCGTCGTCCCCGCGAAGATCCTGTATACCGTCGGCCGCTCGCTTTGGTCTAGTCCATAGGCCTGTCGCAGCGATTGGTCTACCCGGCCGCCCATCCTCGCGCGGAGGCCGCGGCGGAGGCGAATCCCGCAGGAACCCTGCATATCTCGGTAGCGTCACGGACCTCCGCGCCCGCGTTCCCACGCCTTGACAGCCCTATTGGTCTGGGCCAAGCTCCCCCTACTGGTCTACACCATTGGTCCAGGTCCCGGCCCCACGGGCAGTGCACGTCGGCAGCGGCACACGGCTTTTCGGCACCGAGGCGGGCAGGGGGGAACGTGGCATCCCTGAGGAGGGTGGCGTGAAGCGCAAGCTGACAGCCGTGGCGGTCGCCGCGGGCATGATGGTCTCCGTCGCGGCGTGCGGAAACTCGGACGGTGGCAGCGACGATGCCGGGTCCGGCAAGGACGGCTTCAAGGGCGAGACCCTGACCGTCTGGGCGATGGACGGATCCACGCCCGAGCAGTGGCAGAAGGACCTGACCGCCGAGTTCGAGAAGAAGACCGGCGCGAAGCTCAAGATCGAGATCCAGCAGTGGAACGGGATCCAGCAGAAGGTCACCACCGCCCTCTCGGAGAGCAACCCGCCGGACGTCCTGGAGATCGGCAACACCCAGACGCCGGCCTACGCCGCCACCGGCGGACTCGCCGTCCTGACGGACCTCAAGGCCGAGATCGGCGGCGAGTGGACCGAGGCCCTCAACAAGTCCTCCGTCTACGACGGCGTCCAGTACGCCGCTCCCTGGTACTTCGCCAACCGCGTGGTGATCTACAACAAGGAGATCTGGGAGAAGGCCGGGATCAAGGAGACGCCGAAGACCCGCGAGGACTTCTTCGCGGCGCTGGACGCCATCGAGAAGAAGACCGACGCCGAGCCGCTCTACCTGCCCGGCCAGAACTGGTACTTCTTCACCGGCCTGACCATCGGCAAGGGCGCGGAGCTGGTGAAGAAGGACGGCGACAAGTGGGTCTCCAACCTCTCCGACCCCAAGGTCGCCGAGGCGGCGGAGCTCTACAAGAAGTACCAGTCCTACTCCAAGGCCCCCAAGGACAAGGACGAGGCCACCCCGCAGCAGGGTGAGGTCTTCGGCAAGGGCAAGGTCGGCGCCTTCATCGGCATGGGCTGGGAAGCCGGCATCGCCATCGAGGCCGACAAGTCCATCGAGTCCAAGATCGGTTACTTCACCATCCCCGGTGAGACCGCCGACAAGCCCGAGGGCGTCTTCCTCGGCGGATCGAACCTGGCCGTCGCGGCGGGCAGCAAGAAGCAGGAGCTCGCCAAGGAGTTCCTGAAGCTCGCCCTGTCCGACAAGTACGAGGGCCAGCTGGCCAAGGAGAACGGCGTCCTCCCCAACAAGGAGTCGCTCAACTCCAACCTGACCGGCAACGCCGCCGCCGAGGCCGCCGCCCCGGCCGCCGCGTTCGGTGGCACCACTCCGCTGATCCCGTCCTGGGCCCCGGTGGAGAACGACCCCAACCCGGTCAAGACGTACCTGACGGCCGTCCTGAACGGCAAGTCGCCCGCCGAGGCCGCCGAGCAGGTCGAGGACGAGATCAACAAGCGTCTCGCGCAGAACAGCTGAGCGATGTGACGCCGGGGGCGGCCCTGCGGCCGCCCCCGGCCATGTCTCCATGACTTCACGGAGTGTGTTGTGACTGCGCAGACCGAGCGCGTGGACGCGGCCCCGGCTGCCGGGGCCCCCGTGTCCGTCAAGACCCCGAAGAGCCCGGACCGCCGCCCGGGACGGCGCGGCGAGTCGTCCGCCCCCTACCTGCTGCTGATCCCCTCACTGCTGGCCACGGCGGTGCTGCTGGGCTGGCCGCTGGTCAAGAACCTGGTCATCTCGTTCCAGAACCTCAACCCGCGCCAGCTCATCCAGCACCTCACCGAGTGGGCCGGGTTCAGCAACTACCAGGAAGCCCTCGGCAGCGAGGTGTTCTGGCGCGTCACCCTGCGGTCGATCGTCTTCACCTCGATCAACGTCGTGCTGATCATGGTGCTGGGCACCCTGGTCGGCCTGCTGCTGGCCCGCCTCGGCCGCCGGATGCGCACCCTGCTGCTGTTCGGCCTCGTCCTCGCCTGGGCCATGCCGACCGTCGCCGGCACCACCGTCTTCCAGTGGCTGTTCGCCCAGCGGTTCGGTGTCGTCAACTGGATGCTGGCCGAGCTCGGCTGGGAGTCCATGGCCGACTACAACTGGTTCGGCAGCCAGGTCTCCACCTTCTCGGTGGTCATCCTGCTGATCGTCTGGCAGTCGATCCCCTTCGTCGCCATCAACCTGTACGCGGCGACGACCACGATCTCGAAGGAGCTCTACGAGGCCGCCTCGCTCGACGGCGCCGGCGCCTGGAAGAGCTTCACCTCGGTGACCTTCCCCCACATCAAGCCGTTCCTGTGGGCGACGACCTTCCTCGAGGTCATCTGGGTCTTCAAGGCCCTCACCCAGGTCTACGCGATCAACCGCGGCGGCCCGGACCGGCTGACCGAGATCCTGCCGCTCTACGCCTTCGTCGAGGGCCCCGGCAACCAGCACTACGGCATGGGCGCCGCGATCTCGTTCCTGACGATCGCCATCCTGCTGGTGCTGACCGCCTACTACCTGCGTACCGTGCTCAAGCAAGGGGAGGACGAGCTGTGAACCGCTCGCTGTTCGCCCGCACATGGCCTGGCACCCTTGCCGTGCTGCTCTTCGCCGTCTTCGTCTTCCCCGTCTACTGGATGTTCTCCACCGCGTTCAAGCAGCGCGGCGACATCGTCTCCGAGACCCCGGTCTTCCTGCCGCTCGACGGCACGCTGGAGAACTTCCGCACCGCGTTCTCCGCGGACCACTTCTGGACGCTGGTGGGCAACTCCGTCACGGTCACCGTGCTGGCCGTGCTGATGTCCCTGGCGATCGGCCTGGCCGCGTCCTTCGCCCTGGCCCGGATGAAGTTCAAGGGACGCCGCGGCTTCGTGGTCACCTTCATGATCGCGCAGATGGCCCCCTGGGAGGTCATGGTCATCGCGATCTACCTGATCGTGCGCGACGCCGACATGCTCAACAGCCTGGTGCCGCTCACCCTGTTCTACATGGTGATGGTGCTGCCCTTCACGATCCTGACGCTGCGCGGCTACGTCGCCGCGGTGCCCAGGGAACTGGAGGAGTCCGCCATGGTGGACGGCTGCAGCCGGCCGCAGGCGTTCATCAAGGTGATCTTCCCGCTGCTGGCGCCCGGCCTGATGGCGACCTCCCTGTTCGGCTTCATCACCGCCTGGAACGAGTTCCCGATGGTGCTGATCCTCAACAAGGACGTCGAGATGCAGACCCTGCCGCTGTGGCTCACCAGCTTCCAGACCATCTTCGGCGACAACTGGGGCGCCACCATGGCCGCGTCCTCCCTGTTCGCCCTGCCCATCCTGATCGTCTTCGTCTTCCTGCAGCGCAGGGCCGTCGCCGGGCTCACCTCGGGCGCGGTGAAGGGGTGACCCGCCGATGACCACCACGGCACCACGCATGGACACGCTCACCCGGGACGCGCTGACCGTCCTGCAGCCCGGCTTCACCGGCACCACCGCCCCCGACTGGCTGCTGCGGCGGCTGGGCGAAGGGCTCGCCTCGGTCGGCCTGTTCGGACGCAACATCACCTCCCCGGAACAGCTCGCCGCGCTGACGGCACGGCTGCGCCGGGAGCGCGAGGACGTCCTCGTCGCCATCGACGAGGAGGGCGGCGACGTCACCCGCCTGGAGGTGCGCTCCGGATCCTCCTTCCCCGGCAACCACGCCCTGGGCGCGGTCGACGACGTCGGCCTCACCCGCCGGGTCGCCGCCGAACTGGGGCGGCGGCTCGCGGAGTGCGGCGTCAACCTCAACTGGGCGCCGTCCGCCGACATCAACTCCAACGCCGCCAACCCGGTGATCGGCGTGCGCTCCTTCGGCTCCGACCCCGGCCTGGTCGCCCGCCACACCGCCGCCTACGTCGAGGGCCTGCAGTCCGCGGGCGTCGCCGCCTGCACCAAGCACTTCCCCGGCCACGGGGACACCGCGGTCGACTCGCACCACGCCCTGCCGCGGATCGACATCGGCGCCGACGTGCTGCGGGAACGCGAACTGGCGCCGTTCCGCGCGGCGGTCGCGGCCGGGACCCGTGCCGTGATGAGCGCGCACATCCTGGTCCCGGCGCTCGACCCGGAGTTCCCGGCCACCCTCTCGCAGCGGATCCTCGGGGGACTGCTGCGCCGGGAGCTGGGGTACGACGGGCTGATCGTCACCGACGGGATGGAGATGCGCGCGATCGCCGGCACGTACGGCATCGAGCGCGGCAGCGTGCTCGCCGTCGCGGCGGGCGCCGACGCCATCTGCGTGGGCGGCGGACTCGCCGACGACGAGACGGTGCGGCGGCTGCGGGACGCGCTGGTGGACGCGGTGCGGTCGGGCGAACTCCCGGAGGAACGGCTGGCCGAGGCGGCCCGGCGGGTGCGGGAACTGGCGGCCTGGGTGCCGCGGGTTCCGGCCGCCGGCGCGCCGGCCCCGGCCCCGGAGGTCGGCCTCGACGCGGCCCGGCGGGCACTGCGGCTGACCGTGGGGGAGCGGGGGTTCACGCCGCTGTCCGGGGAGCCCTACGTCGCCTCGTTCACGCCGGTCGCCAACATCGCGGTGGGCGACGAGACCCCGTGGGGCGTCGCGGCGGAGCTGGAGCGCCGGCTGCCGGGCACGGTGGCGGGCAGCTTCGACGGCACGGCCGCCGGGGAGACCTCCGGTGCGGCCGCCGGGCGGGTCGCCGCGGAGGCGGCGCTGGCCGGGGCGGGGACCCGGCGGATCGTCGCCGTGGTGCGGGACGAGCACCGGCACCCGTGGATGGCGCGGGCGCTGGACGTGCTGCTGGCCGCGCGGCCGGACACGGTGGTCGTCGAGATGGGCCTGCCCCAGGCCGCTCCGCGGGGCGCCGTCCATGTGGCCACGCACGGTGCCGCGCGCGTCTGCGGTGCGGCCGCGGCGGAAGCCCTCCTCGGCACCTGACCCCACCCCGAGGGGGCGGCGCCCCGGCCCGGAACGCGCCGCCCCCACACCCCGCCGTGCGGGCACCGCCTCCGCCGTGCGGGCACTACCTCCCGTCCTGCGGACGCGCCGCCCCACCGTCCTGCGGGCGACCGGGCCTGGCCGCGCCTGCCGTCCTGCGGGCGGCTGGGACCCCCATCGCCCCAGCGGCACGACCGCCCGCAGGTGGAAGGAGGGGGAGGTCCTCACCGTGATCGCGGGCGGCACGGGTCACGCGGGCGGCACGCACGGGGCAGGCGGGCGGCACGCACGGGGCAGGCGGGCTACGGCCAGGCCTCCGGCGGGGTCAGGCGAGGACGTGGTCCACGAAGCACCAGCGCCACGCCTCACCCGGCTCGAACGTCCGCATCACCGGATGCCCCGTCTCCTCGAAGTGCCCGGCGGCGTGCCTCAGCGGCGACGAGTCGCAGCACCCCACGTGCCCGCACTGCAGGCACAACCGCAGCTGCACCGGATGGGTGCCGGCCGCCACGCACCCCTGGCAGGTGTCCGACCGGGGCGCCGGCTCCGGACGCGGCAGCGAGTCGACGTGCGCGCAGTGTTTCATGGACCCAGATTACGTCCGGTGCAGGTGATGCACACGGGAGCGAGGATGGGACCCCGATGCATGTGATGCCCCTGCTGCTGCTGATCGCCGGCAGCGCGGCCGTGGCCGGCGCCGCGCGCCGGACCCGGGTCCCGGCGCCGCTCGTGCTGCTGGCGGCCGGCCTGACGGTCTCGTACCTGCCGGGGGTGCCCGAGTACGAACTGGACCCGGACGTCGTCCTGCCGCTGGTGCTGCCGCCACTGCTCCACACGGCGGCCACGGACAGCTCCTACCTGGACCTGCGGGCCCAGAAGCGGCCGGTGGCACTGCTCTCGGTGGGCTACGTGCTCTTCTCGACGCTGGTGGTGGGGCTGATGGTGTACACCTTCGTGCCCGGCCTGTCCGCCGCCGCCGCGCTGGTGCTGGCCGCGGTGATCGCCCCGCCGGACGCGGTCGCCGCCACCGCCATCGCCCGCCGGCTGAGGCTGCCCGCGCGGATCACCACCATCCTGCAGGGCGAGTCCCTGGTGAACGACGCCACCGCGATCACCGCCTACAAGGTGGCGCTGGCCGCCGCCCTGGGCGAGAGCGTCGGCTGGCTCGGCGGCGGCCTGGATTTCCTGGTCGCCTCGGTGGGCGGCGTCGGCGTCGGCCTCGCGCTGATGGTGCCGCTGCACTGGCTGCGCACCCGGCTGAAGGACGCGCTGCTGCAGAACACCCTCTCCCTGCTGATCCCCTTCTTCGCCTACGCGCTGGCCGAGCAGGTCCACGCCTCCGGCGTGCTGGCCGTGGTGGTGGTCGCCCTCTACCTGGGCCACCGCGCCTGGCAGGTCGACTTCGCCACCCGGCTGCAGGAGGGGGCGGTGTGGCGGATGGTCGCCTTCGTGCTGGAGTCGGCGGTCTTCGCGCTGATCGGCCTGCAACTGCCGGTGGTGGTCGGGGACCTGGGCGACGACTACGGGACCGGGGAGGTCCTGTGGTACGCGGTGGCCCTGTTCGTGACGGTGGTGGTCGTCCGGTTCGTCTGGGTGTACCCGGCCACCTTCGTGCCGCGCCTGCTCTTCCGCGGCATCCGGGAGCGGGAGGCCAACCCGACCTGGAAGGGCTCGTTCATCATCTCCTGGGCCGGGATGCGGGGCGTCGTCTCCCTGGCCATCGCCTTCTCCATCCCCACCACCCTGCACGGCGGGGAGGAGTTCCCCGGGCGGAGCCTGATCCTCTTCCTCACCTTCACCACCGTGATCGGCACGCTGGTGGTGCAGGGACTGACGCTGCCCCCGCTGATCCGGGCGTTCCGGCTGCCCGGACGGGACGTCCAGGCGGAGACGCTCGTCGAGGCCAACGCCCAGGCGCAGGCATCGGCCGCCGCCGAGGAGCGGCTGGATGAGCTGATGGCCGACGAGCGCAACGCCCTGCCGCAGCCGCTGGCGGATCGGCTGCGACGGGTCATGGAGCGCCGCCGGAACGCGGTGTGGGAGCGGCTGGGCACGCCCAACCCGCTGACGGGGGAGAACGCGGACGACACCTACCGGCGGCTGGCCAGCGAGGTCATCGCGGCCGAGCGGGACGTCTTCGTGCGGCTGCGCGACGCCCGGTACATCGACGACGAGATGCTGCGGACGCTGCTGACCCGGCTCGACCTGGAGGAGGCGGCCGCGTTCCGGGAGTCGGAGGCGGACTGAGCGGGCCGCCGGGGCCCCGGAGCGGGCGGCTCAGCCCTCCGGGAACGGCCGTCCGGTGACCACGGCGGCGAGCCGGGTCCCCGCCGCGAAGGCGCCCTCCTCCACCAGGGCGGTCAGCGCGAACAGCAGCTTGGCGACGTACACCCGCTCCACGGCCAGCCCGTGGCGCTCCTCGAAGTCCCGCGCGAAGGCGTCCAGTCCGGCGGGGACGCGGGCGAAGCCCCCGCCGTGGAAGCGGTCCTCCACCTCCCACCGGCCCCGCGGGCCGCCGAATCCTTCCTGCTGCAGCCGCCGCACCTCCTCGGCCAGGAAGCCCCCCTTCAGCACGGCCACCCCCAGCGCCCGCTGTCCGGGGGCCAGCCCGGCCGCCATGCCGGCCAGCGTGCCGCCGGTGCCGCAGGCCACCGCGGCGACGTCCGCCAGGCCGCGCAGTTCCTCGCCCAGGGCCACGCAGCCGCGCACGGCGAGCGCGTTGCTCCCGCCCTCCGGCACCACGAAGGCGTCCGGCGGCGTCCCGGCCCCCCGCAGCAGCTCCGCCAGCACCTCCGGCTCGGCCTTGCGCCGGTACGCCGCCCGGTCGACGAAGCACAGCCGCATCCCGTCCGCGGCGCACCGCTCCAGCGACGCGTTCCGCTCCCGCCCCGCCAGCTCGTCCCCCCGGACGATCCCCACCGTCCCGAGCCCCAGCAACCGCCCGGCGGCCGCCGTCGCCCGCAGGTGGTTGGACCAGGCGCCGCCGAACGTCACCAGCGGCCGGCCCTCCGCGGCCCGCAGGCTGGGCGCCAGCTTGCGCCACTTGTTGCCGACCAGGTCCGGATGGATCAGGTCGTCCCGCTTCAGCAGCAGACGCACCCCGTGCCGAGCGAACCGCTCGTCCGCGACCTCCACCAGCGGCGACGGCACCCGCCCCGGCACCTGGACCTCACTCACGCGCCCATTGTCGCCCCCGGCCCGCCCCGCACGTCACCCGCGTCACTTCAGGCGTTCCGCCACCCGCTCCCGCAGCGCCCCCATGGTGAACCCCCGGGGATCGACCTTCCCCGGCTGCCACTCCAGGTGCCCGATCACCGACCGCGCCGACCAGCCGTGGTGCCGGCAGATCGCCGCGGCCGCACGGACGGCGGCGTCGACCTGCCCGTCGGGCCAGGGGTCCTCCCCGTCACCGAGGTTCTCGCACTCGAAACCGTAGAAGTACCGGTTGCCGTCGGCCCGCGCCTCGTTCCCGGGCGGCAGCGCGCGCTCGGCGATCACCGCCCGCAGCACCTCGTCGTCGCCCGGCCCCGCGTGGTTGGCGCGCCCGAAGCCGACCAGGTGGACCGTGCCGTCCTTGGTGACCACGCCGTGGCAGAGCGGCCCCGGCAGGTCGGACCGGCCCTCCCGGCAGATCTCCACCGTCCGCTCCGCCCCCGCGGTGGCCGTGTGGTGGATCATCACCCCGTGGACCGGGCCCCAGGCGCCGGCCGCGTTCCGGTGGTGGTTCCTCCAGTCGCCGACCTCCTCCACCCTCAGTCCCTCGCCCGTCAGGATCTCCAGAAACGTCCTCGCCGGCATGGGTTCGGCCACGACCGCCCTCCTTCGCACACGGTGATCGTTCCGCCTCGGAGGGTTCCTACCGCCGCCGCGCCGGGCGGAACCGGGGCCGGTCCGCGTTTCCGGAGGCTACGGGCGCGTTCCCGGCGCATCCGGACCCGAACGACGAGACCTGCCCCGTCGAACGCACCTTCAGTCCCGCTCTTTCGGGTAATGGTGCGGGCACGCGGCGTCACCGAAAGTGGATCTCGTCAACAGGCCCCGGCGCGCTGCACCGGCGCGGGGCACAACCGGGAGGGCAATTCTTTATGTCGGTAGGCGAAGAGGTCCGCACCGAGCAGGACCGGCCGCAGCAGAGCCTCGGCACGGCGGCCGCGCGGAACCTGGCCACCACCACCAAGTCCGTTCCGCAGATGCAGGAGATCAGCTCCCGCTGGCTGCTGCGCACCCTTCCCTGGGTGAACGTGCAGGGCGGCACCTACCGGGTGAACCGCAGGCTCACCTACGCCGTGGGGGACGGCCGGATCACCTTCGTGAAGACGGGTGACCAGGTCGAGGTGATCCCGGCGGAACTCGGTGAACTGCCCGCGCTGCGCGACTTCGAGGACCTGGAGGTGCTGGGCGAGCTGGCCCAGCGGTGCCGGCAGCGGGAGTTCGCGCCCGGCCAGGTCATCGCCTCCTTCGGCAGCCAGGTGGACGAGGTCTTCCTGCTCGCCCACGGCAAGGTGGAGAAGGTCGGCTCCGGCCCCTACGACGACGACGCCGTCCTCGGGGTCCTCGCCGACGGCGCCTACTTCGGCGACCAGTCGATCCTCGACCCCGAGTCCATCTGGGAGTTCACCCTCCGCGCGGTCACCGGCTGCACCGTGCTCGCCCTGCCCCGTCGCGACCTGGACCAGATCGCGGAGCGCTCCGAGCCGCTGCGCGAACACCTGCGCCGGCAGCGCGCCATCCCCGCCCAGCGGACCAACAGGTACGGCGAGCGCGCCATCGACATGTCCGCCGGACACGCCGGCGAGGTGGACATCCCGCGCACCTTCGTGGACTACGAGGCGCGGCCCCGCGAGTACGAGCTGAGCGTCGCCCAGACGGTCCTGAGCATCCACAGCCGGGTCGCCGACCTGTACAACCAGCCGATGAACCAGACCGAGCACCAGCTCCGGCTGACGGTCGAGGCGCTCAAGGAGCGCCAGGAGCACGAGCTGGTCAACAACCGCGAGTTCGGGCTGCTCCACAACTGCGAGTACGACCAGCGGATCCAGCCGCACGACGGCGTTCCCGGCCCCGACGACATGGACGAGCTGCTCAGCCGCCGCCGCGGGACCAAGCTGTTCCTCGCCCATCCGCGCGCCATCGCCGCGTTCGGCCGCGAACTCAACAAGCGCGGCCTGGTGCCGGAGTCGGTCGACGTCGGCGGCCAGCGGGTCCCGACCTGGCGGGGCGTCCCCATCTACCCCTGCAACAAGATCCCGGTGACCGAGGCGCGCACCACCTCGATCATCGCCATGCGCACCGGCGAGGACGACCAGGGTGTCGTCGGCCTCCACCAGACCGGCATCCCGGACGAGATCGAGCCCGGGCTGTCCGTCCGGTTCATGGGCATCAACGAACAGGCGGTCATCAACTACCTGGTGACGACGTACTACTCGGCGGCGGTGCTGGTTCCGGACGCGCTCGGAGTGCTGGAGAACGTGGAGATCGGGCGATGGAGGTGAGCTGACCCGCGCCGGCCGGTGTCCCCGCCCGGCAGGGTGGGGACATTGCGGGGGAGAGCGGCGAACAGGAGTGAGAGGAGTTCCCCGAGGGGGGCCATGAGTCACGTGATCACGACACAGGTACCGCACGGCACGCACGACGCACGGGGACCGGGGGACCCGCACGATCCGCAGGGCGGACCCGGCGCCCAGGGCGGACCGGGCGCCCAGGGCGGACCGGGCGCCCGGGACACCAGGGATCCGGAGACCGCCCGGCCGCCGGGGGACGGCAGAGGCCGGGACCGCCCCGACGAACCCGAGGCGGCGGCGCTGCTCGAGAGGGTCAAGACGGTGGTGGAGCCGGCGCTGCTGCGGGCGGTGGACCGGCTGCCGGGCCAGATCCGGCGGATCGCCCGCTACCACTTCGGCCGGGAGGACGCCCACGGCGCCCCCATCGAGGCTCCGGCCGGCAAGGCGATCCGCCCCGCCCTGGTGCTCACCGCCGCCTCGGCGCTCGCCGACGGGCCCGGACCGGCCGGCGAGGAGGCGGCCCGGGCGGCGGTCCCCGCGGCGGTCGCGGTGGAGCTCACGCACAACTTCACCCTGCTCCACGACGACGTGATGGACCGGGACACCACCCGCCGCCACCGCGCCACGGCCTGGACGGTGTTCGGCGAGAGCGCGGCCGTCCTGGCCGGGGACGCCCTGCAGGCCCTGGCCTCCCGGCTGCTGGCCGAGGACCCCCACGCCGCGTCCGCACGGGCCTCGGCCCGGCTCGCCGACTGCGTGATCGAACTCTGCGCGGGACAGCAGGCGGACACGGCCCTGGAACGGCGCCGCCCCGGCGAGGTCACCGTGGAGGAGGTGCTGGCCATGGCGGAGGCGAAGACGGGCGCACTGCTCGGCGCCTCCTGCGCCCTCGGCGGCCTGTACGCCGGGGCCGACGAGGAGCGCGTCCGGGCACTGGACGCCTTCGGCCGCCAGGCGGGACTCGCCTTCCAGCTGATCGACGACCTGATCGGCCTGTGGGGCGACCCGCGGCGCACCGGCAAGCCGGCCGGGGCTGACCTGGCCGCGCGCAAGAAATCCCTGCCGGTGGCCGCCGCCCTCGCGTCGGGCACCCCGGCCGGGGCCCGCCTGGCCGAGCTGTACGCGGCCGAGCCCGCGCCGGGCGAGGACCTGGAGGCCATGCTCCGGGCGGTGGAGGAGGCGGGCGGCCGGGACTGGGCGCACGCCCAGGCGGCCGACCGGATGGCGCGGGCGATGCACGAGCTGTCCAGGGCCGTGCCCGATCCCGAGGCGGCCGACGGCCTGCTCGCCCTGGCCGAGTTCGTCACCCGTCGCACCAGCTGACCGCGGCGCGCCCGCGCGTACCGGAGGACCGGAAGGCCGGGGGTCTCCGTGGCTTCCGCGCCTTCCGGGGCTCGGCGCCCGCGCCGCCTTCCGTGCCGCCGGAGGAGGGGCGGCGGGAGGGTGCGGGGGCGGTCCGCCCGATCTACCCTGGCGGTATGGACAGTGACCGATATGTCTGTCCGTCCTGCGGGCAGCCCGTGCCGATGGTGGTCCGGCGGCACAAGATGATGGGCACGTTCGTGCCCGTCTGGCGTCCCGGGCGCTGCGAGAACCGGGGCTGCGCGGCCGAGGGCCTGGAGCCCGGCGAGACGCGGCTGAGGGCCCCCGCCGCCGAAGTGCCCCACGAGCGGATCGTCCACCACCACCGCCGCGGCCACCGCCGTTGAACGCGGGGCCGCGTACGCCCGTCCGGCGACCGCCGGACGGGCCCTCGGCATGCCCGGCGCGCCCCGGTACGGCTTCGGCACGTTCCGGTCACGGCATCGACACCTCTTGCGCGTGACGCGGTTGGTGCGTGTGACGGATGGGTACGTCAATCCGGCACAGAGTGACGACGTGCGAGTACGCACCCCCTGTACACGCTCCGTGAATAAGTGTTCACTGGGAGTGAGTTCACAGCGACGGGGTCCCGGGGACAGGAATGTCCCGCGCGCGGTAGCGTCACCGCTGAACCATGTATCGCGTTACCCCGGAGGGGCGACCCCCGGGGCCCTGAAACGCTTGTACCACCTTGGAGGTGAGGGTGTCCCAGATCGCAGGCGAGCCCGCGACCCAGGACTTCGTGGAAGTCCGGCTGCCGGCAGCGGGTGCCTACCTGTCGGTGCTGCGGACGGCCACGGCCGGTCTCGCCGCCCGCTTGGACTTCACCCTCGACGAGATCGAGGACCTGCGCATCGCGGTGGACGAGGCCTGCGCGATCCTGCTCCAGCAGGCCGTGCCGGGCTCGGTCCTCAGTTGTGTCTTCCGGCTGGTCGACGACTCTCTCGAGGTCACGGTCTCGGCCCCGACCACGGACGGGAACGCCCCGTCGCGCGACACCTTCGCGTGGACGGTCCTGTCGGCGCTCGCGGGCAAGGTGTCGTCCGCCGTGGACGAGGACCGGACCGTGTCGATCAGCCTCTACAAACAGCGCGGCGCGGGACCCGGGCCGACGTGAGAAACGGGGAGGGGCCGGTGCGGGACGACGAACGCGGCGCCCTCGGGGCCGCGGCCGGTGCGGCCGGACGCGCGGACGGGGCCGACGGGATTCCCGGTCAGGCCCGGCCGCATCCGGACGGGGCGACGGAGCCGAGCGGTGTGCCCGGCAGGTCCCGCACCACGGGGGACACCGGGCACCGGGGGGCTCGGGGAAGGGCTACGGGCAGGGAGATGAGCGAGCACGACCGGGACGCCGGAGAGGACGCGGGCGCCGCGTCGTTCGCGGAGCGCGGGCACGACACGGCCGCCGACGGAGCGGTTCCCGCGGGCGCCGCCGTCGACACGGCGGACGGGCACGAGGCGGCGCCGGACCACGGGCCGCTCCGCGAACCGCAGCCGGAGCGGTTCCCCGAGCACGACGGGCAGGACCACCGGCGGACCCGCGAGGAGCGGGTGGCGCAGGACCGGAGCGCGGCGCGGGCGCTGTTCGTGCGGCTGCGGTCGCTGGAGCCCGGCACGCCCGAGTACGGCGAGCTGCGGGACCGCCTGGTCCGCATGCACCTGCCGCTGGTCGAGCACCTGGCCCGCCGCTTCCGCAACCGGGGGGAGCCGCTGGACGACCTGACGCAGGTCGCCACCATCGGCCTGATCAAGTCGGTGGACCGGTTCGACCCGGACCGGGGGGTGGAGTTCTCCACCTACGCCACGCCCACCGTGGTGGGGGAGATCAAGCGGCACTTCCGCGACAAGGGCTGGGCGGTGCGGGTGCCGCGGCGGCTCCAGGAGCTGCGCCTGTCGCTGACCACGGCGACCGCGGAACTCTCCCAGACGCACGGCCGCTCGCCGACGGTCCACGAGCTCGCCGAGAGACTGGGGATCTCCGAGGAGGAGGTCCTGGAGGGGCTGGAGTCGGCCAACGCCTACTCGACGCTCTCCCTGGACGTGCCGGACACGGACGACGAGTCGCCGGCGGTCGCCGACACGCTGGGCGCGGAGGACGAGGCGCTGGAGGGCGTCGAGTACCGGGAGTCCCTCAAGCCCTTGCTGGAGGACCTCCCACCGCGGGAGAAGCGGATCCTGCTGCTGCGGTTCTTCGGGAACATGACGCAGTCGCAGATCGCGCAGGAGGTGGGCATCTCCCAGATGCACGTCTCCCGGCTCCTGGCCCGCACCCTGGCCCAGCTCCGGGAGAAGCTCCTCGTCGAGGAGTGACCCGCCGCCGCTACCGCCTGCCGGGTCCCCGCACCCCGAGGGCCTGGGCCGTCGCCGGGTGGACCAGCAGCACCAGGCCCACCACGGCGGCGACGCCCAGGAGGATGCCCGCCCAGATGGCCACGCTGTCGGCCTGGAGCAGGCTGTACGCCACCGGCAGGGCCAGCAGTTGCGTGATCACCGCGGGCCCGCGGCTCCAGCTCCGCCGGGCCAGCAGCCCGCGCGCCGCGATCAGCGGCAGCAGCGCCAGCGCCAGCAGGGTGACGCCTCCGGTGACGGCGGACCGGAGGTCGCCCTCGGCCGCCCCCATGACGATCATGGCGATGCCGCCGGCCAGCAGGGCCAGCCCTTCCAGGCCGGCGATCGCCGCCGCGGCGGTCAGCCGCCCGGGCCGCGGACCCCGGGGCTCCTGCGGGCCGGCGGCCGGGTCGGGGGAGGAAGGGGCGGGTTTCCGCTGAGCGCTCACGACGGCCAGGGTAGTCGTCCCGCCGCACCCTCCCTTCGTATGGGCCGGGTACCGATCAGTAGGTAACCTGCACACCATGCGCGCACTCCTCGTGGTCAATCCGACGGCAACCACCACCAGCGCCCGGACGCGCGACGTCCTGATCCACGCACTGGCGAGCGAGGTGGACCTGGAGGCCGTCACCACGGAACGCCGGGGTCACGCGCACGACCTCGCGCGGGCCGCCGCCCGCGGCAAGGACGTCGACCTGGTGGTCGCCCTCGGCGGCGACGGCACCGTCAACGAGGTCGTCAACGGGCTGCTGCACGACGGCCCCGACCCGGAGCGGCTGCCCGGCATCGCGGTCGTCCCGGGCGGCTCCACCAACGTCTTCGCCCGCGCGCTCGGCCTGCCCAACAACGCGGTGGAGGCCACCGGCGCCCTCCTGGACGCCCTGCGCCAGGGACGGGAGCGCACCGTCGGGCTCGGTTTGGCCGAGCCCGCCCCGGGTACCGGTGACGACGGCGCTCCGCTCCGCTGGTTCACCTTCTGCGCCGGCCTCGGCTTCGACGCCGGGGTCGTCGGACGGGTGGAACAGCAGCGGGAACGCGGCAGGAGGTCCACGCACCCCCTCTACGTCCGCCAGGTGCTCCGCCAGTTCCTGGGAGACCCGCACCGCACCAGTGGGACGATCTCCCTCCTGCGGGACGGCGTGGAACCGGTGGACGGACTGGTGGTGTCCCTCATTTCGAACACGTCACCGTGGTCGTACCTCGGCAACAAGCCGCTGTACCCCTCGCCCGGGGCGTCGTTCGACAAGGGGCTGGACGTCCTGGGTCTGAGCAGCATGTCCATGGTTTCGGCGATGCGCTACGGCAGCCAGCTGGTGGCCTCGACGCCGGAGCGGGGACCGCGCGGCAAGCACGCGATGTCGCTGCACGATCTCAGCGCGTTCACCTTGGTTTCCAAGGTCCCACTGCCGTTCCAGGTGGACGGTGACCACCTGGGGCTGCGGACGGGCGTGAAGTTCACAGGCGTACGCCGTGCACTGCGTGTGATTGTGTGAGTGGATCCTGCCTTAAACCTTTCACTCGAACGTATTGAGCAGGATCCACCCCATGGAAGTACGGCTGTGACCTAGCAGACACCGAAGAATCAAAAAAAACTTTCCGGAAGGGGTTGTATCCGCCGCTGAGGTTTGCGAGTCTCTACGTGGCGCTCGGGACAAGCCGCCAGGCGGCGTCCCACCAGAGCCCCGAACCCCCTCCAAGCCAAGGATGGCCACCCCCGGGAAACCGGAACACAGCCTTCACTTGTTGGGGGATTCGTGAAAGCGTTCACATTCACAAGCACCTGCACGTATACACAGGAGAGGTAGCAGCCATGGACTGGCGTCACCACGCCGTTTGCCGCGAAGAAGACCCCGAGCTCTTCTTCCCCATCGGCAACACCGGTCCTGCGCTGCTGCAGATCGAGGAAGCCAAGGCCGTTTGCCGCCGCTGCCCGGTGATCGAGCAGTGTCTGCAGTGGGCGCTCGAGTCCGGCCAGGACTCCGGCGTCTGGGGTGGTCTCAGCGAGGACGAGCGTCGTGCCATGAAGCGCCGCGCCGCCCGCAACCGGGCCCGTCAGGCCTCCGCCTGACAACCCACCCCGCGAACAGCCTGAGCTTGGCGGCGCGTACAGCGAGTACGCATCTCCCGCCCCCGAGCCGCAGCGCGCAGTAACCCGGTTCTGACCGAGAGCCCCGGACCCAGCGGTCCGGGGCTCTCGGCACGTCCGTGACCGGCCGCGCGCCGGCGACGGGCCGCCCGGGTCACTTCTGGGACTTCACCGGGATGTCCAGCAGGACCCGGGTGCCGCCCTCGGGGGAGACCCGCACCATGTCGAAGGCGCCGCCCAGTTCGCCCTCGACCAGCGTCCGGACGATCTGCAGGCCGAGGTTGCCGGAGCTGTGCGGGTCGAAGTCCCCGGGCAGGCCCACGCCGTCGTCGAGGACGGTCACCAGCAGCCGTTCCTCGCGGGGGGTGCCGCCGCGCACCGCGGACACCTCGACGGTGCCGGTGTCGCCGGGGCGGAAGCCGTGCTCCAGGGCGTTCTGCAGGACCTCGGTGAGGACCATCGACAGCGGGGTGGCCACCTCGGCGTCCAGGATGCCGAAGCGTCCGCTGCGCCGGCCGGTGACGGTGCCGGGGGAGATCTCGGCGACCATGGCGAGCACCCGGTCGGCGATCTCGTCGAACTCCACCCGCTCGTCGAGGGTCTGGGAGAGCGTCTCGTGGACGATGGCGATGGAGCCGACGCGCCGCACGGCCTCCTGGAGCGCCTCCCGGCCCTGGTCGGAGTCCATCCGCCGGGCCTGCAGCCGCAGCAGCGCCGCGACCGTCTGCAGGTTGTTCTTCACCCGGTGGTGGATCTCCCGGATGGTGGCATCCTTGGTGATCAACTCGCGCTCGCGCCGCCGCAGTTCGGTGACGTCCCGGAGCAGCACCAGCGAACCGATGCGGGTGCCTTTGGGCTTGAGCGGGATGGCCCGGAACTGGATGACGCCGTCGCTGGCCTCGATCTCGAACTCCCGCGGCGCCCAGCCGCTCGCCACCTTGGCCAGCGCCTCGTCCACCGGGCCCCGGGAGGGGGCGAGTTCGGCCGTGGTGCGGCCCAGGTGGCAGCCGACCAGGTCGGCGGCCAGCCCCATCCGGTGGTACGCGGAGAGGGCGTTGGGGGAGGCGTAGGTGACGATGCCGTCGGCGTCCAGCCGGACCAGTCCATCGCCCACCCGCGGCGCCGCGTCCATGTCGACCTGCTGGTCGGGGAACGGGAACGAGCCGGCGGCGATCATCTGCGCCAGGTCCGACGCGGACTGAAGGTAGGTGAGCTCCAGCCGGCTCGGCGTGCGCACGGTCAGCAGGTTGGTGTTGCGGGCGATCACGCCCAGCACCCGGCCCTCGCGGCGGACCGGGATGGACTCCACCCGGACCGGGACCTCCTCCCGCCACTCCGGGTCGCCCTCGCGCACGATCCGTCCCTCGTCCAGGGCCGCGTCCAGCAGGGGACGGCGGCCGCGGGGGACGAGGTGGCCGACCATGTCGTTCTGGTACGAGGTCGGGCCGGTGTTGGGGCGCATCTGCGCCACCGAGACGTACTTGGCGCCGTCCCGGGTCGGCAGCCACAGGACCAGGTCGGCGAACGAGAGGTCGGAGAGCAGCTGCCACTCGGAGACCAGCAGGTGGAGCCACTCGAGATCGGTGTCACCGAGGTCGGTGTGCTGGCGTACGAGTTCGTTCATGGAGGGCACGTCTGCGAGCGTACCCGGGCGGTGCGCGGGCGCCGCACCCACGGGCCGCGGCGCAGGAAGGGACCCTCAACCCTCCCGGCACCGCAGCCCGGAGCAGCAATCGGCCTCGGGTGTGCGGCCCGGACCGACCGGTGAGGAGCCAGGCGCAGTCAGGGCAGAGAGGCCCGGTTCCTCGGTCCGCCTTCCTGTGCGGGGAAGGCGGCGTCTGTGCGTCCCTGCCTCTCACCCGCAATTGTGGACCGGCCGCTCGGTCGTGTCCATGGGCGGAGGCGCGGGGCTCTCGCACAGTGCAGCCTAGCCCGCCCGGGCGGCTTCCGGGACCGGTCCGCGGTGATTGGGGGAGCGCTCCCACGCGCGGGCGGGGCGGTTCCGGGCGGTTCCGCGGAGCCGTCCTTCTTGCTAGATTGGTCTAAACCATAGGTCTATACCAGGATGGTGGCCCCAGCGTGGAAGTTGTCATCGTTCCCGACGCCCGGGCGGGCGGCGAGCTGATCGCCGGCGCGATGGCGTCGCTGCTCCGCGGCAGACCGGACGCGGTCCTCGGTGTCGCCACCGGCTCGACGCCGCTGCCGGTCTACCGGGCGCTGGCCGGGCTGGTACGCGCCGGCGAGGCGGACGTCTCGCGGGCGCGGATCGCGCAGCTCGACGAGTACGTGGGGCTGCCGGCCGGGCATCCCGAGTCCTACCGCTCGGTGCTGCGGCGTGAGGTCCTGGAACCTCTGGGCATCGAGGAGGACGCCTTCCTCGGCCCGGACGGCACGGCGGCCGACCTCCCGGCCGCGTGCGCCGCCTACGAGCGGGCGCTGGCCGAGGCGGGCGGCGTCGACCTGCAGCTCCTCGGCATCGGCACCGACGGCCACATCGGGTTCAACGAGCCGTGCAGCTCGCTGGCCTCCCGGACGCGGCTCAAGACGCTCACCGAGCAGACCCGGAAGGACAACGCGCGCTTCTTCGGCGGCGACGTCGAGCAGGTGCCGCGGCACGTGATCACCCAGGGCATCGGGACCATCCTCGACGCCCGGCACCTGGTGCTGCTGGCCACCGGCGAGGGCAAGGCCGAGGCGGTCGCCGCCGCCGTGGAGGGCCCGGTCGCGGCCGTCTGCCCCGCCTCCGCGCTCCAGCTCCATCCCCACGCCACGGTGGTCGTCGACGAGGCGGCCGCCTCGCGGCTGAGGCTCGCCGACTACTTCCGCCACACCTGGCAGCACAAGCCGTCCTGGCAGGGCATCTGATCCCCGCCCCCGTGCGCCGGGGGACGGCGGCGAGGCACGGAAGGGGCCCGGCTCGCGGAGAGCCGGGCCCCTTCCGGATGTGTGCGAAGGCAGGGCTCCTTCGCACACCGCCCCTCATGCCCGTGAGAGGGAGAGCTCCTCCAGGGCGAACACGGTGTCGCAGACGTCGCGGACGGTGTCGTCGTGGGTGGCGATCACCACGGCGCACCCGGAGCGGCTCATTTCGCGGAGGCTCTCCAGGACCATCTCCGTGTTGGCGCGGTCCAGGGCGGCGGTGGGCTCGTCCGCGAGCACGAGGGAGGGCTGCCGGACCATGAGGCGTGCGAGGGCCACGCGCTGTTGCTCGCCTCCGCTGAGGTGGTGGACCGTGTCCTCGTCCCGGCCTGCGAGTCCCACGCGTTCGAGGGCTTGGACGATGCGCGGGCGGGCCTGGTTGCGTGTCGCGCGGCCGGGCCGCAACGCCACCTCCAGGTTGTCCCTGACGGTGGCGTTGTCGATCAGGGCGTAGTTCTGGAAGAGGTAACCCAGGACGTCTCGACGGAACATGCGTGTCTCGCGCCTGCCGAAGCGGGTGATGTCGCGTCCGTCGTACCGGATGGCCCCGGAGGTGGGCCGGTCCAGCAGACCGAGACAGTTCAGGAGAGTCGACTTGCCCGAGCCGCTCGGACCGACCAGAGCGACCATCTGGCCGCGGTCGATCGTCAGATCGACATCGGTCCACAGCGTCCGGGTGCCGAACTTCTTCGACAGTTTCTCGACATCGATCATCGTTGCGCTCCGACTTGGGGGAGAGGTGGTGCGGCCTTGGAGGACGGCGGTGGGGCAAGGGTCATGCGTCGCTCGCGCCTTCCCTCACCACACGTCGATGGAAGAGGGCGAGAGCGAGAAGAACGACGGCGAGCTCGAGGACGGCGAGGCCGACGATGACGCCCAGGTCCGAAGCGTCGACACGGAGCGGAGGGAACGGTGCCGGAAGGCCGGCCGCGGTGTATTCCGCGATTTCTCGATTTGTCTGCCACACCTCGAGCGGGATTCGTAGGGCGAAAATCCCGGCGATGGCTACCTCCACCGCGAGAAGGAAACGATGGGTGGCGATGTAGCTCCAGCCGCTGATGTGCCGTGCGAAGATCAGTTGGGCATTCTTCCGTGTGTAGACGATGCAGATTCCGATGCCTGCGACGAGGAGTACCGCGGTGGCGATCAACAGATTGAAAACCTGAAGACGGAAATCCCCGACGGCGTCCCGCAGTTCGATGGCGATCCGCTGTCCGACCGGAGAAACGGACGAAACGTAGTCCCGCAGCCCTTCGGACTCGATGGCGCGCAGCGCGTCGTCGGGGTCGGTGAAGACAACGCCTTCCTGCGTGGCGAAGGTGGCGTAGGCGTCATTGGTGAGGTATTCCGACCCGTTCGGCACCACGGCCACGATCGGATTCGATACCAGCGACCTGTCCTCGGTCGATTTGTGTGTCGAGCTGTATACCAGGGCGCCACTGTTGTACCCGAACACGCGCTGCCCGTCACGGGCGCTGTACGTGTCGAGAGGGATGCGCCTGCCGAGACCCGGGTCGATCTTCTCCGCGACAGCCTTGGAGATCGCTTGTGTGTGCGGCGCGTACGACTCGGGAATGAGGACGCGCACCGAACGGGATTCCGGGGACCTGCCGCCCGGGTCCACGGTGAACGGACGTCCTTCATGGTCCAGGATCGGCTGCTTGTCGAGGAAGGTCTCGTTGACGACGAGGATCTCACCCGCGGGCAGGTTCGCCTGCGGAGCCGCCATCTGGAGGTCTCCTCGGCCGGCGACGATGATCTCGCCGCGTTCGTCCGCTCCCCGGAGCCAGGGGCCGATCCTCTTGTCCATTTCGTCGAGGCGGGTGGCGAAGGCACCGCTGAGGCGGATCGAGACGGCGTCTGCGACCTCCTGGTAGGCCTTGCCGTTCTCCTGCCGGGTCACCACGTTCCGGCCTGCTGAGGCGACGCTCAGAGCGATGCTCAGAGCGAGGAGCAGCGCCGGCACGCGGACCAGGTAGAGGCTGATGCCGGCGGCCCGTGAGGGAAGTTCGCCCTTGAGTGAGCCGAGAATGTCGACCTTGCAGATCAGGACGAGCATCGACGCGTGGGCGGCGAGCACCAGGAGGCTCAGCAGGGCGGCGACCGTAGCCGCCGTCGCGGCGAACAGGCCCAGCCGGGCGAAGCCGTTGTACAGGCCGAGCGAACAGAGCGACACCACGGTGAGAGCGGCGCAGCAGGCCAGCCAGAACCGTGCCGTCTGCCTCAGGTCGCGGCGGAGGATGTCCGCGAAGGACTGCCCTTGAAGGCGCAGGACCCCGTAGCTCTTCGCCCTGAGCAACACACTCGCGCCGGTCAGGGTGACGGTGGCGAGGGCGACGACACCCAGGGACCAGATCAGAGGGTCGGCCGAGTAGTCCTGCGCCAGCGTCGCGTACGACAGAGGGTGAGCCACCTGTACCCGGAGACCGATCTCACCGAACTCCGCCACCAGGGCGTCGACGGCCTCCGGCGGCCCGAACACGTGGTAAGCGCCCCGTGGATCAAGATGTGTGATGTCGGCGATCGGGTGGACCCGGGTCTCGAGGTTCTTGCTGAACTGCGGGTAACCGCCCTCGAGCCACGCTTCGGTGGCCGAACCGGTGCCGCCCGGCGCGAGATACAGGTGCCGGACCCGCTCGGGATTCCTCAGGTCGGGCATCTCACGGGCCACGCCGGACCCGCTGCGGGCGGCGACGGACTCCACCACCTCGACGACCTGTGCGGCGCTCGCCGAATCGTCCGAATCGAGCACGTCCACCAGGGCCGTGCTGCCCAGGACGCGTGTTTCGTCGAGTCCGCGCAGGAAGAGAAAGGCGATCACCGCAGAGAAAACCAGCGTGACGACGTGGACGTACTTGATACCTCGCTGCAGCATTGCCCATTCGATTTCGGAGATGTGGGACTGTGCGTTGTGAGCCGGCACGTTCGCGCGGTGCGGCACGGCCG
>NZ_LWCC02000005.1:1419805-1439487 GCF_001642695.1 Streptomyces chilikensis | reverse complement strand
GCCGGCCGAGGTGCAGCCGCTCCGGAAGATGTTCGCACCGATCTTCACCGAGGACGCGTGCCTGTTCTGCGAATGGTAGTAGTTCGACCACGCACTGTTGGCGCCCTGGTCGTAAGTCCACTTGCCACCGCCGACATCCACGGTGATGGCCATCGCCGGAGCAGCCGCGCCCAGGAGGAGAGCGGTGGACGCGAGAGCCGTCTTTATCACATTTCTCTTCTGCATGTGCGTTCCCTTTTTCTGCCGGTCGAACTCGGACGGGGAGAGATCTTTCCGAGTGGTGATCGGTGCGTCAACCGGATAATCGGGGTGGTGCGGATCACGTGGCTGCTTTTCGGTGTTCCTGGACGGGGTGGCCGCGCTGAGGTATGGAGTCGTTTCCCGTGGAATGTTCCCAGCGTTCCGGCCGGAATGGAACAAGTGATTCCGTTTTCCTGTGCGCCTGCGGCTTGCCGGGCATTGCCGCATCTGCGGATTCGGCATGGTTTGTTGGCTCGAAGTCACCGCACCTCGGGCGGGAAGGAGCGGAAAGCGCGAGCTGCGTGCCCCGGGCGGACCGGCGGGTGGGCCTCCCGGGTAAAGTGGCGATTCGTGCGGTGAGCGCGTCACCGGCGGAATCACGCCGATCCGCGCGCCGTGTTCGGTGGCTCAAAATCAACTGTTCGGGGGGCGACGATTACCGAAAAAACGACTGCCGGTCCGTCGTGTTCTTTTCACGTGTGGCTGATTCCTTTTCTTTGGACCCTCCCGCTGGGGCTGTGGGGGCTGTCACGCCGGCACAGTGTCTGGCGTGACGAAGCCGCCACGTGGCAGGTCGCCTTACGTCCCGCCGACGAGATACTGCGCATGCTGGAACACGTCGACGTGGTGCACGGGCTCTACTACCTGTTCATGCACGGGCTGTTCGAGCTCTTCGGCCCTTCGACCACCGTGCTGCGGCTTCCCTCGGTTCTGGCCGTCGCGGTGGGGGCGGCGTGCGTGGCGGCTCTCGGCGGACGGCTGGCCGGGAACGCCGTGGGGCTCGGAGGCGGAATCGCGTTCGGGCTGCTCCCGTCCGTGCAGTTCTACCTCCAGGAGGGGCGGCCGTACGCCTTGGTGGCGGGCGGGGCCGGGCTCTCCACGCTGTTGCTCGTCGCCGTGCTCCAGGGGCGCAACCGGAAAACGTACTGGGGTGCCTACAGCCTCGTCGTCCTCTGCTGCGCGATGTTGAACTGGCTTTCGCTGCTGATCCTTCCGGCGCACCTGGCGACTCTGATCTGGGCGCGTGCCGCCCCCCGCGTCCACGCCTGTTGGGCAGTGGCCTCCGCGGTCGCCACGGCAGGCGTGTCGCCGCTGATCTGGTTCAGCCTCGGACAGTCCGCCCAGGTGTCCTGGATCCCGCCGCTGACCTGGCACATGCTGATCGGCCCGGCGGTGCTGCTGGCGATCGCCGGCCTCGGCGCCCTCCTCGACGGGCCGCGCCCCGGAAGGCTGTCGGCGGCGACCGTGGGACTGCCGCTGCTGGCGGTTCCGCAACTCGGCCTGATCGGGCTCTCCCTGGTCAAGCCGCTGTTCGTGGACCGGTACGTCTTGTTCAGCATGGCCGGGCTGGCGCTCATGATCGGGGTGATCCTCGATGCCGGAGCGCGGGCGGTTTCCCGGTGGTCGGCGAGCGCGTCGCGGTGGTTCCTGCCCGCGGCGGTCCTCGTCTCGTCGATCGCCCTTCTTCCGCAGTCACTGGCCAAGCGGTCCCCGGACAGCCGCGTGGACGACGTCCTGTCGGCGGCGGCCCAGGTCGAACGTCTCAAGAGGACCGGAGATGCCGTCCTCTTCGTTCCCGCGGCCCGCCGGGACACCCGGATGGTCTCCCCCGAGGCGTTCACCGGGCTGCACGACATAGCTCTCGTCGAGAGCCCACTGCGCTCGGGCACGTTGAAGGGTGTCGAGGCGAGCGCGGTGCGCATACGGGAGGGACTTCTCGCGGAGCAGCGCGTCATCCTCGTCACGGACGCGCCGGAGGCCGCCAGGCCGGCTGTTTCGGCACGCGACAGGATGAAGAACTCGGTCCTGCGGGAGCACTTCACTCCGGTGGCCGATGAACAGACCCGAGGCCGTCGCGTGACGGTGTACGAGCGGCTGTCACCGGGGCCGTGAGCGATGAGGGCGCGCGTTCGCCGGGGCGGGCGGACGAAGCGGGATGCCCGGCGCTGCCGGGTTCCTGCCGGGCGCCTCGATCCGGCAGCCGGCGTCGGTGCCGTGGTCGCCGCCGCCCGTGGGGGAAAGCCGTGGTCGGGGCACACCGCGGGTGGCGAAGGCCCGAGCGGGTGCGACTCGTCCTGGGTCCCCGTCCGCCGGCACGGCCCTCTTCACGGATCCGGTGCGTGCCCGTGCCCCGGGAGAAGGACTCGCACCCGGCCCGTCGGAACGCCGTGTTCGGCGGACTGCGGACCGGGTGCGGACCGGACGGCCGTGCGGTCGAAGGAACCGCGGGTCGTGCGGAATGATCCGAGATCAGGCCTTCTTGGTCTCCCAGAAGATCTTGTCGATCTCGGCGATCAGGTCCAGGGCCTTCTGGCCGGTCGCCGGGTCGGTCGACGCCTTGGCGGCCGAGAGGGCCTTCAGGGTGTCGTTGACCAGCTGGTGCAGCTGCGGGTACTTCTCGAAGTGCGGAGCCTTGAAGTAGTCGCTCCACAGCACCGAGACGTGGTGCTTGGCCAGCTCGGCGCGCTGCTCCTTGATGATGGTGGCGCGCGTCTGGAAGTGCGGGTCGTCGTTGGCCTGCATCTTCTCCTGCGTGGCCTTGACCGACTCGGCCTCGATGCGGGCCTGGGCCGGGTCGTACACACCGCAGGGCAGGTCGCAGTGGGCGCTGACCTTCACGCTACGGGCAAACAGGCGGGAAAGCATGAAGCAATCCTTCCTCGTGATCGTCTTCTCAGGTGGGACATTACTCCGTGGGGCCCGGGAAATCGCGGGTGCCCCCATGGGCGTACGGCAAAAGTACGGGGCGGACATGGGACTGTCGTAGGAGCCGACCGAGGAGGTACCGGGCATGACGGAACTGTCGCCGCAGGACAGCGAGCGGGAGCGGGCCCTGCTGCCCCTCGGGCTCGCCGAGGTCACCGGGCCCTCGATGGTGCCGACGCTGCACCACGGGGACCGCCTGCTGGTGCGCTACGGGGCGCGGGTGCGGCCCGGCGACGTGGTGGTGCTGCGCCATCCGTTCCAGCAGGACCTGCTGGTGGTGAAGCGGGCCGCGGAGCGCAGGGACGGCGGCTGGTGGGTGCTGGGCGACAACGCCTTCGCGGGCGGGGACAGCACCGACTACGGCGTGGTCCCGCCGGAGCTGGTGCTGGCCCGGGTGCTGCTGAGGGTGCGGCCGCGCCGGCCCGATCAGCGCTCGCTGCCCTCGCGGCTGGGCTGGGCGCTGTCGGCGGTGAGGCCGGTGCTCGCCGACCGGTCGGCCTCCAGGCGCTTGCGGGCCCGGTAGGCGGCGACGTTGGCCCTCGTCGCGCACCGGTCGGAGCAGTAGCGCCGCGAGCGGTTGGTGGAGGTGTCCAGGTAGGCGTTGCGGCACGGCGCCGCCTCGCACAGGCCCAGCCGGTTCACCCCGTACTCGGTGAGGTGGAAGGCCAGCCCCATGGCGGCGATCGCCGCGTACCCGGCCGTCGCGTTGGACGGGTGGTCGGCCAGGTGCAGGTGCCACAGCGGGCGGCCGTCGTCGTCGCGGTGGTCGTGGCCGGAGATCTGAGGGCTCACCGGGAACTCCAGCAGCAGCGAGTTCAGCAGGTCCACCGCCAGCGTCTCGTCCCCCGCGTGCGCCGCCTCGAAGACCGACCGCAGCCGCCCGCGCACCGACCTGAGCCGGGTGACGTCCGCGTCGGTGGCGCGCCGGGCCGCGGAACGGTTGGCGCCGAACAGATCCCGCACGGCGTCCACCGACGTCAGCTCGTCCTTGCCCCGGCCCGGTTCCTCGCTGTTGACCAGACGGACGGCGTAATCCGAGTAATAGGCCAGTTCCACTTGTAGTCCTTATGCAGGGGCTCTGGGGTTCTGATGCGGTCGGTCGGTAATGGCTGATCGTGGTAACAGGGTATTACACACGGCGCGGCGGCGGAGGGGTCGGGCGCGCGCCGCGGGTGCTGGACCTCGCCTGCGGCACGGGAAGTATCACGGCCCGGCGGCTCGCCCGGTTCCCCGACGCCGTCAGCACCGGCGTCGACCTGGACCCGGCGCCGCTCACCATCGCCCGGGGCGCGTTCGAGGGCGACGAAGGGGTCTCCCTCGTCACCGCCGGCCTCAGGGACCCCCACCGGCCCTCCGTGCTGCCGTACGCGTCGTACGCGCCGTCCTGACCGCCCACCGCCCTGCACCGGCTCCACGAGGGCCCCTGGCGGCGCTCCACGGCCGGATCGCCGGGCTGGTCCGTGAGGGCGGCGTCTTCATGAACGCCGACCGCATGACCGACCGCGACACCCCGCGGATCAACGCCGCCGAACGGGCGCTGCGGCACGCGCGGACGGACGGGGCCGAGGAGCCGGCGCGACCGACCGGGCCGGGTGGCGGCGGCTCGCCGCCCGGGACCCGGTGCTCGCCGGACCGGCAGCCCGCCGGTTCAAGATCTTCGGCGAGCACGCCGACGGCGACGTGCCGGACGCCCGGTGGCACGCCCGGGTGCTGCGCGGGAAGGGCTTCGACGGGGCCCGCCCGGTCCGGTGCTCCCCTCGGACACGCTGCCGCTCGCCCTCAGGCAGGAGCCGGACCCACGGCGAAGGGGCGGTACGGGTTTGACCCGTACCGCCCCTTCAGCGGTTCCCGCCCGTGCCGGGCGCGGTCACAGCACCTTCGAGAGGAAGGACTGCGTCCGCTCGTGCCGCGGGTTGTTCAGCACCTCGCGCGGGTCGCCGGACTCCACGACCACGCCGCCGTCCATGAAGACCAGGTTGTCGCCCACCTCGCGGGCGAAGCCCATCTCGTGGGTGACGACCACCATCGTCATGCCGGACTCGGCCAGGTCCCGCATGACGTCCAGGACGTCGCCGACCAGCTCGGGGTCGAGCGCGGAGGTCGGCTCGTCGAAGAGCATCAGCTTGGGGTCCATGGCCAGCGCGCGGGCGATCGCCACCCGCTGCTGCTGGCCGCCGGAGAGCTGCGCGGGGTAGTTCCCGGCCTTGTCGCCCAGGCCCACGCGCTCCAGCAGGTGGTGCGCCCGCTCCCTGGCGGCCGCCTTGCTGACGCCCTTGACCTGGATCGGCGCCTCCATCACGTTCTCCGCCGCGGTCATGTGCGGGAAGAGGTTGAAGCGCTGGAAGACCATGCCGATGTCCCGGCGCTGGAGGGCGACCTCGCTGTCCTTGAGCTCGTAGAGCTTGTCGCCCTTCTGGCGGTAGCCGACGAGTTCGCCGTCGACGTACAGCCGGCCGGCGTTGATCTTCTCGAGGTGGTTGATGCACCGCAGGAAGGTCGACTTGCCGGAACCGGAGGGGCCGATCAGGCAGAAGACCTCGCCCTTCCGCACCTCCAGGTCGATGCCCTTGAGGACCTCGACGTGGCCGTAGGACTTGTGGACGCCCTCGGACTTCACCATGGCGGTCATACCGAGACACCCCCGTTCCTGGCGCTCCCGGAGAAGTTCGCCTTGATCTTCTGGAACACCGTCGGCGGCAGGTTCCGGGTGGAACCCTTCGCGTAGTGGCGCTCCAGGTAGTACTGGAAGACGCTGAAGACGCTGGTCAGGGTCAGGTACCAGAGGGAGGCGACGAAGAGCATCTCCATCACCGCGTAACTGGTCGAGCCGATCGACGAGGTGGCGCGCAGCAGCTCGGTGTACGTGACCGCGTACGCCAGCGACGAGGTCTTCAGCATGTTGATGAACTCGTTGCCGGTCGGCGGCACGATGACCCGCATGGCCTGCGGGATCACGATCCGCCGGAGGGTCCTGCCGTGGCTCATGCCCAGGGCGTGGGCCGCCTCGGTCTGGCCCTCGTCCACCGACAGCAGGCCGGCCCGGCAGATCTCCGCCATGTACGCCGCCTCGTTCAGCCCCAGACCGAGCAGGGCGCACATGAACGGGGTCATGACGTCCGTCATCTCGTCCTTGTAGAACGGACCGAGGTTCAGGTACTCGAAGATCAGGCCGAGGTTGAACCACATCAGCAGCTGGACGTAGACCGGCGTGCCGCGGAAGAACCAGATGTACAGCCAGGCCACCCCGTTGACCACGGGGTTCTTGGACATCCGCATCACGGCCAGCACGACGCCCAGCAGCACGCCCATGACCATGGCGAGGACGCTGATCAGCAGGGTCGCCCCGGCGCCCGTGACCACGCTCGGGTCGAGGATCGTCTGCGGGATCGCCTGCCAGTTGATGTCGCCCTGCGAGAAGGCGTAGACCAGCCCCGCGAGCAGGGCCACCACGACGACGCCGCCGACCCACCGGCCGTAGTGCCTGACCGGAATGGCCTTGATCGTTTCCGGACTCTGCGAGACCGGCACGGCCGCGGGTGCCGTGTCCTTCTTCATGGGATTGTCAGTCATGGTGACTGCCCTTCGGTGGAGCCTGTGCCTGCGCGTTCCCAGCCGTGACTACTTGCCGCTGTTGATGGCGGCGGCGTCGATCGCGCCGGTCTCGGCGCCCCACTTCTCGAGGACCTTCTTGTAGGAGCCGTCCGCGATGATCGCGTCCACGGCCTCCTTGAGGGCGTCGCGCAGCTGGGTGTTGTCCTTGTCGACGGCGATGCCGAACGGGCCGGCGTCGTACTGCTCGCCGACGATCTCGAAGGTCTCGCCGTTGCCGGCCTTGCGGACCAGCTCCAGGGCGACCGGGTAGTCGTTGACGCCGGCCGCGGCGCCACCGGACTTCACGCGGGTCTGGGCCTCGGTGTCGTTCTCGAACGACTCGATGTCGATGGCCTTCTTGCCGTCGTCCTTGCACTTCTTGGACTGCTTCTTCAGCGCGTCCTCGTAGGTGGTGCCGCGCTGCACGGCCGCCTTCTTGCCGCACAGGTCCTCGAGGGACTCGACGCCCTTCGGGTTGCCCTTCTTGACGTAGATCGCGGTGCCGGCGACGAAGTAGTCCACGAAGTCGACGCCGTCGCCGAGCTTCTTGCCCTTGTCGTCCAGGCCCTCCTGGCGGGCCTTGTTGTCCGTGATGGAGGACATGGCGATGTCGTAGCGGCCGGAGTTGACCGAGGTGATCAGGCCGTCGAAGGAGCCGGAGGTGAACTCGAACTCGACGCCGAGCTGCTTGCTCAGGGCCTCGGCCAGGTCGGGGTCGACACCGACGATCTTGCCGCCGTCCATGAACTCCATCGGGGCGTACTCGGCGTTGGTGCCGACCTCGATCTTGCCCTTCTTCTGGATCTCCTCGGGGAGCTTGTCGAAGAGGGGGGCCTCGGACGTGGAGGACTTCTCGCTCGCCGGGGCGGCGCTCTCGGTCTGGTCGCCGCAGGCGGTCAGCAGCAGGGCGCCGGCGACCGCGATCGCACCGATCGCGGCGGGCCTGAACGGCGCGGCGGACGGACGACGGGTGGAGCGTGCGGTCATGGTGGGATCCTCCGACGGGTGGGTGGAGCGACCGAGGACGCGAGCACACGGCTTTGGGTGTCGCGCGGGGCAATGACCGCATCTTGCCATTCGGACTCACTCGTTCGAGTGATCGCTCAGGTCAAAATCGCATAACGGACACGCCCGAAAGGCCCAGAACGGCCTGGTGGGGGGCGTCACTTCTCCGGTCATTTCCGATACCGGCCGAAAAATCTCCCGCCCGTCTCGGAATGCGGACAGCTGAATGCCTGACTCCGGGTGGCCGGGACCGGACTGCGGTGACTTGTCCATCTTTCCGGGCATGAGTCATGTCACTGACGTGTCAGCTTCCCGGTATGGACTCGTCCTCGGCAGCGTCGTCCGGTAAGAAAGTTCTTTACACCCCACACCGGGTGCTCAGGGCGCGTGTGCGGCGCGCCCGTCGCGTACGGCCGGTCATGGCATCCCTCCATGGCCGTGCGCGGTGCCCGCCCGCTCCTCACCCGGAGCGGTCACCCTCAACCAAGAAGCCTTAAGGGGTACGACACGTGTCAGCGGAGATCGTCAATCCTCGCACCGACCACACCATCGACGCCCAGGACTCCCTGGACTCGATCGACCCGGCCTTCGCCCTCCACCGGGGCGGCAAGATGGCCGTGCAGGCCACCGTGCCGGTCCGGGACAAGGACGACCTGTCCCTCGCCTACACGCCGGGCGTCGCCCGGGTGTGCAGCGCCATCGCCGAGCAGCCCGAGCTGGTCAACGAGTACACCTGGAAGTCCTCGGTCGTCGCCGTGGTCACCGACGGGACCGCGGTCCTGGGCCTCGGCGACATCGGGCCCGAGGCGTCCCTCCCCGTGATGGAGGGCAAGGCCATCCTGTTCAAGCAGTTCGGCGGCGTCGACGCCGTCCCGATCGCCCTGGACTGCACCGGCGTCGACGAGATCGTCGAGACCGTCGCCCGGCTCGCTCCGTCCTTCGGCGGCATCAACCTGGAGGACATCTCGGCGCCCCGCTGCTTCGAGATCGAGAACCGGCTGCGGGAGCGCCTCGACATCCCGGTCTTCCACGACGACCAGCACGGCACCGCCATCGTCACCCTGGCCGCCATGCGCAACGCGGCGCGGCTCACCGGCCGGACCCTGGGCCAGCTGCGCGCGGTGATCTCCGGCGCGGGCGCCGCGGGTATCGCCATCGCGAAGATGCTGCTGGAGGCGGGCATCGGCGACGTGGCCGTCGCCGACCGCAAGGGCGTCGTCTCCAGCGACCGGACCGACCTCACCCCGGTCAAGGCCGAGATCGCCGCCATGACGAACAAGGCGGGGATCAGCGGCTCGCTGGAGGAGGCGCTGGCGGGCACCGACGTCTTCATCGGCGTCTCCGGCGGCACCGTCGCGGAGCGGGCGGTCGCCTCCATGGCCGAGAACGCGTTCGTGTTCGCGATGGCCAACCCGGACCCGGAGGTCCACCCGGAGGTCGCGCACAAGTACGCGGCCGTGGTCGCGACCGGCCGGTCCGACTTCCCCAACCAGATCAACAACGTGCTGGCCTTCCCCGGCATCTTCGCCGGCGCGCTCCAGGTGCGGGCCTCCCGGATCACCGAGGGCATGAAGCTGGCGGCCGCCGAGGCGCTGGCGGCCGTGGTCGGCGACGACCTGGCGGCGGACTACGTCATCCCCTCGCCGTTCGACGAGCGGGTCGCCCCGGCGGTCACCGCGGCCGTGGCGGCGGCCGCGCGGGCCGAGGGCGTGGCCCGGATCTGACCGCGCGGCGCGAGCGCGTGAGCACGACCCGGCCCCCGGCGCCCTCCCACGGCGCCGGGGGCCGGGTCGTGCCCGGCGGCGCGGTGGCGCCCTTCACGTGGGACGTGACGGCCACGTCACAGCGCCGGACGGTTCCGCGGGGCCCGGACGCGACCTAGGGTCGAGGTCATGTTCGCCGCCTATGCCGCACGTATCGACCGCGACCAGCCGCTGAACGGACTCGAGTTGGGGGAGCGCCCGGCGCCCGGGGCGCGTCCCGGCTGGAGCACCGTCAAGGTGAAGGCCGCCTCGCTCAACCACCACGACCTGTGGTCCCTCAAGGGCGTCGGTCTCGCCGAGGACAAGCTGCCGATGATCCTCGGCTGCGACGCCGCGGGCGTCGACGAGGACGGCAACGAGGTCGTCCTGCACTCCGTCATCGGGCAGTCCGGTCACGGCGTCGGCCCCCGTGAGCCCCGCTCCATCCTCACCGAGCGGTACCAGGGCACCTTCGCCGAGCAGGTCTCCGTGCCGACCTGGAACGTGCTGCCCAAGCCGAAGGAACTCTCCTTCGAGGAGGCCGCCTGCCTCCCCACCGCCTGGCTGACCGCCTACCGGATGCTCTTCACCAACGCCGGCGTCCGCCCGGGCGACTCGGTGCTGGTCCAGGGCGCCGGAGGCGGCGTCGCCACCGCCGCGATCGTGCTCGGCAAGGCCGCCGGTCTCAGGGTCTTCGCCACCAGCCGCGACGAGGCCAAGCGCGAGCGGGCGCTCGAACTGGGCGCCGTCGAGGCGGTGGAGAGCGGAGCCCGGCTGCCGCAGCGGGTGGACGCCGTCATCGAGACCGTCGGCGCCGCCACCTGGTCCCACTCGGTGAAGTCGCTGCGCCCCGGCGGCACCCTGGTCATCTCGGGCGCCACCAGCGGTGACGCACCGTCGAAGGCCGAGCTGACCCGGATCTTCTTCCTGGAGCTCAAGGTGGTCGGCTCCACCATGGGCACCAAGGACGAGCTGGAGGACCTGCTCTCCTTCTGCGCCGCCACCGGTGTGCGGCCCGTCATCGACGAGGTGCTGCCGCTGGACCGCGCGCGGGAGGGCTTCGAGCGGATGGCCTCCGGCGAGCTCTTCGGCAAGATCGTCCTGACCGGGAACTGACGCCGTCCCGGCGCGCGGCCGTCCGACCGCACAGACCTCCGGCACCCGGGTGTTGTCACCCCGGGTGCCGGAGGTCTTCGTCGTACCGGGCCCGCCCCCGCGGACTTCTCCCACGGCTCGTGTCAACCGGGGTTGACATGAGCCGTGTTGTCAACCATGGTTGACGGCATGACGGAAGCAACGGACCTCGCCGAGCGGGCCGGGGACCGCGATCCCCGCGTGGGGCTGCGCGCGGTCACCGCGCTGCGGAAGCTGCTGGAGCAACTGGAGGCCGTCCAGGTGCGCAACGCGCGCAACCAGGGCTGGTCCTGGCAGGAGATCGCCGCCGAGCTCGGCGTGAGCAGGCAGGCCGTGCACAAGAAGTACGGGAGGCAGTGATGTTCGAACGGTTCACCAAGGACGCCCGTGACGTGGTCACCGGCGCGGTGGAGCACGCGGAGCGGTCCGGAGCGGAGCGGGTGGACGAGGGGCACCTGCTGCTGTCCCTGCTGGACCGCACCGGCAGCCGGGGCTCGTTCGCCCTGGCGGCGCTGGGGCTCGCCGAACGGCGGGAGGCCGTGGCCGGGTCGCTGGCCGCGGCGCGACGCCGCGGCGGACTCACCGGGGCCGACGCCGAGGCGCTGTCCGGCCTGGGGATCGACCTGGACGAGATCGTCTCCCGGGTCGAGGCCGTCCACGGCGCCGGAGCACTCGCCCGGCGCGGGGGCGGCACCCGCAGGCGGTCCGGCCACCGGCCCTTCACCCGGGGGGCCAAGGGCATCCTGGAGGAGTCGCTGCGCGGCGCGCTCGCACACCGCGAGCGGCGCATCGGCGACGAGCACCTGCTGCTGGCCCTGGCCTGCCGCCCCGGGATCGCCTCCGGGGTCCTCGCCGAACACGGGGTGACGGCCGAGTCGCTGGAGCGGGTCCTGTGGGGCGGGGGAGAGGCCGCCGCGAGCTGACCGGGTGACGGCCGGCGCCGTGACGGAGCGGCCGGAGCGGCCGGAGCGGCCGCCCCGGCCCGAGCGCGGCCTCCGCCTCCGCCGTGGCGGGGAGCCGTCCGGCCACCGTCACGGCGGCGCGGGGGCGTCCGGTCGCCGCCGGACGGCGGAGGCGGGCGGCGCGGCCTGCCGGGCTCAGGGCCGCGGCGCCCGGAGTACCGCGGAGACGCGGGCCGCCGCGGCGGCCAGATGGCCGCGGACCTCCGTCAGCTGGTCCGTGGTGACCCCGCGGTCCCGGGCGGCGTCCCGGACGTCGTCCCGCAGCCGGTCCAGCAGGCGCTCCAGGTCGCGGAGCGGGTCGCCGGAGCCCGCCTCGTGGGCCCACTCGGGCTCGTAGACGACCTCCAGACCGTCCGCCACAGGAGCGAAGACGGGACCGGACCCGTCGGGCACGGGAACCGCGGACGCGGAGGCACCGGGCCCGGCGGAGTCCGGACCGGGCTCGGCCGCCGGCTTTCCGGCGGCGTCCGAAGCGGGCCGCCCGTCGGAGGCGCGATCGCCGGCCGCGGGCCTGCCGAAGGAACCGAAGCCCCCGAACTGGGCGAACTGGCCGAACTCCTTGGTCAGTTCCGAAAGGCCCTCCCGCAGCCCGGTGGGCCAGTCGCCCCGGGCGAAGTGGTCCTGGACCTGCTCCTGCACCCGGCGGGCGATCCGCTGGACCTCCTGCTGCGCCTCCTGGGCCTGCAGGCGGGCCCGCTCGGCCTCCTCCCGGGCGCGGCGGCTCTCGTCCTTGGCCCGGCGGGCCTGTTCCTTCCACTCCTGCCGGGCGCGACGCATCTCCTCCTTGGCCGCCTGCCAGGCGTCCTTGTCGCCGAGACCGCCGCCCTCGCCGAAGGGGCCGAAGGGCCGGCCCTTGGCGCCGGCGGCGCCCTCCCGCCCGCCACGGGCGCCTCCGGTCCGGCCGGTCTGCCCGGCGGCGGCCCGCATCTCGCGGCGCAGGTCGCCCGCCGCGCTGCGCACCTCGCTGCGGATCTCGGCGGCCAGTTCCGCCACCGACTCGCGGATCTCCACCTCCAGATCGGCCAGCTCCGCGCTGCGATCCGCGAGCTCCCGGCGGCCGGCCTCGGTGATCGAGTAGACCTTGCGGCCGCCCTCGGTGGTGTGCGTGACCAGGCCCTCGGCCTCCAGCTTGGCCAGACGCGGGTAGACCGTGCCGGCGGAGGGGGCGTAGAGGCCCTGGAAGCGCTCCTCCAGCAGGCGGATCACCTCGTAGCCGTGACGGGGCGCCTCGTCGAGGAGCTTCAGGAGGTAGAGGCGGAGACGGCCGTGGGCGAAGACGGGAGGCATGTCAGAGCACCTTCTCGGTAGGGGCGTCGGTGTCCGGGGCGGCGGGCCGGCGGAGCAGGGCGATGGAACCGGAGACCGTGGTGGCCCGGATCCGGCCGCTGCCCGCGCCGAGGCGGCCGGTGACCCGGCGGGTGCCGGGCACGCCGCCCACCCTCAGGTCCTCGAAGGCGTTGGAGATGGAGCCGGCGGCGGTGTCCGCGTGGACCTCGGCGTCGGCGGGCTCGGGGAGGCGGACGGCGATCTCGCCCGAGACGTTGGAGAGCTGGAGGTCGGCGGGACCGGTGCGGCCCAGGTCGATCATCACCGAGCCCGTCACCGACTCGGCGCGCACGGAGCGGCTCGTGCCCTCGATGACAGTCAGGTCGCCGCCGACGGAGTGGAAGCGGATGTCGCCGGAGAGGGCCTGGGCCTCCACGGAGCCGGTGACGGTGGACGCCGAGACCGGGCCGGCCAGGCCGACGAGGGTGGTGTCGCCGTTGACGCCCTGCACGTCGGTGCGGCCGGTGACGCCGGAGACCATGGCCGCCGCGTCCACCGACCCGATCCGCACGGCGGTGTCCGCGGGGACCGTGAGGGTGACCACCGCGCTGCTGCGCCAGGAGTCCCGGTCCAGCAGCTTGCGGAAGTTCTGCCAGGGCAGGTCGCGGTAGGCGACCGTGAGGACGCCGTCCTCCAGGGTGACCTGCAGGGGGTCGCCCTCCACCTCGGACACCTCCAGGCGCGCGGCGGCCTCCTCGGTGCCGACCACGTTCACCGCGCCCCGGACGAGGCGGACGTGCAGGGCGCTGACGGGTTCGTCGAGCGTGAGCTTGAGCGGCTCGGTCACCGACCACTCGGGCATGCGGACCTCCTCGGCGGGACGCGGTGTATCGCGTCTTCTGCTGAACACGATATATCGCGGTGGAGGGAAGTCAATACGCCCTTTCGGGTGAGATGCGGGACGCGGGTCCGCGTCGGCGGCCGGCCGAACAAAGAGGGAAGAATCGGTCGGACCGGCCTACCGTGGCGATCATGGTGAGTGAACGTGCGGGCGGACCGGGCGGACCGGGCGGACCCGGTGAGGTCGCGGGGGCGCTGCTGCTGTGCGGGGCGGAGCCGCGGGCGGTGGCGCCCGCGGCGCGGCTGCTGCGGGAGCGGATGCTGCTGAACGGGGCGGGCGCCGGGTGGAGCGTGCTGGTGCCGGAGCGGGGGCCGTGGGCGCGGCCGGAGGAGGGAGCCTCCGTGGGCAGGGTCGTCGGCAGGTGGGCGGCCGCGCTGGCGGTGGCGACGCCGTGGCCGGTACTGGGTTTGTGGTGGGACGCCGGGGGCGGCGGGTTCCTGCTGACGTCGGGATTCCGCCGGGCCGTCGGGCTCCGGTGGCGCGCGGACGGCACGGTGGCGGGCGTGCCGGGGGGTTCCGCGGCCGCCGACGAGGTTCCGCACGGTGAGGCGGTGGCGCCGGGAGCGGGGGAGAGGGGGTTCCGGGAGAGGGAGAAGGAGGGGGAGCCGCTGGTACTGGCCCTGGCGGGGCGGCTGGGGCTCGACCCGGTACTGGACGCGGAACTGCTGGAGGGGCTGGGGGCCCCTGACCCGGAGGCGGACGCGCAGGCGCGGCTGCGGGGTCTGCTGGCGGTGCTGACGCGGGCGGGGGTCGCGCTCCCGGCGGGGCTGGAGCCGGGTGCCGCCGCCGAGGCGCTGTACGAGGCGCTGCGGGAGCGGGCGGGGACCCGGCGGCTGGAGCGGCCGGGATGGCGGGAGGCGGTGCCGGCCCGGTTCGACGCCGCGGCGGGAGGGCGGCTGGCGGTGTGGATGCCGTGGAGCGGGAGCCCCCGTGCCGTGGCGCTGGCGGCGGCCCAGTTCGCGGCGGGCCTTCCGGTCACCCTGGCCGGGGCCCGGCGAGGACGAGGGGGCGTGGTGGCCGCCGGGGCGCTGCTGGCCGCCAACGGGCTGGTGGGGGTGGCCCACGCGGTGCTGCGCCGGAGAGCGGGCTGAGGCGGGGCGCGACGCGTGCGGGGCGGTCCTCTGCTTTCACCGCCCCGGCGGCCTCCGCGGGCAGGTGCGCCTCCCGGCGCGGTGGCCGGGCCGGCGTGCGGGAGGCGGACCACCGGACGCCGCGGGGGCGGCTCCTCCCCGGCCGCCGGACGCCGGGCCACCGTGAGGGCTGTCGCTCCCGAGGCCCATGCCGTGCCCCGCCCGCGCCGTGCCGTCCCGGGCCCGTGCCGCCGTGCCGTCCTGGGCCCACCCCGGGCCGCTCGGGCCGGGGGAGGTCAGCGCAGGGTGGCGGCCGCGTAGAGGGCGCCGATGCCCGTGGCGAGGAGGCCCAGCAGGAGCCGGAGGGCGGTCTCGGGCAGGAGCGGCTGGAGACGGGCCCCGAGGTAGCCGCCGACCAGCCCTCCGGCCCCGCAGGCCAGGCCCAGCGCCCAGTCGGGGGCGACGTCTCCCGTGGCGGCCAGGGAGAGCAGCGCGTACGTCGCCGCGCCGACGACGGACGTCACGAACGTCGAGGCCAGCGCGGCGGGCGCGACGGTGGCCACCGGTACGCCGCGGCCGACGAGGACCGGACCGATCAGGGAGCCGCCCCCGATGCCGTAGACGCCCCCCGCCACGCCGACGGCCAGGGCGAGCGAGGTCGTCGCGCGGGGCGACGGCGGGCGGGCGGCACGGGCCGCCGACGCCCGCCGCACGGTGCGGGCGCACAGCCACAGCCCGAGCGGCAGCAGCAGCGCGGCGATCAGCAGGCGGAAGACACGCGGTCCCGGGACGGCGAAGACCCGGATCACCGCGCCGGCGACGACGCCGGGCACGGTGCCGGCGACCAGCCGGCGGGGCAGGGGCCCCGCCAGACGCCCGGCGCGCCAGTGGCGCAGCAGCGCGCCGGGGCCGGCCACGACGTTGTACAGCAGGTTCGTCGGCGTCACCGCCGGGCTCGGGACGCCCAGGACGCTCATCTGCACGGGCAGCAGGAAGACCGCTCCGGAGACCCCCGCCGGGGAGGCGGCCACCGACACCAGGAGCCCGGCGACGAACCCGAGCGCCCCCGTGGACCAGGTCACCGCGGCCTCCTCGACGTCGGGAACGCCGCCGGACGCGGACGTACGCACGGAGCACCCGAAGCGTACGGAGCGTCCCCGGCGTCCGGGAAGGCCGGGCGGTGCGGCCGGGGTGCTACTCGTCGTCCTCGTCGTCGAGGCGGGCGAGCCAGGTGGCGAGGCGCTCGACCGGGACCTCGAAGTCGGGGTTGAGGTCGACGAAGGTGCGGAGCTGCTCGGCGAGCCACTCGAAGGTGACCTCCTCCTCGCCGCGTCGCCTCTCCAGCTCCTCGATCCCGCGGTCGGTGAAGTACATGGGGGGTGTCTCCTGCGGTGCGGCCGCAACGGTCGGCCGGGTCGGTCGGACGGGACCGTCGGACAAGACGGTACGGACAAAGGGTAAGGGCCCGGCCCGGGAGATCCGGACCGGGCCCTCACCAGGAGGACTGCGGGGCCTTACGCCTCGAAGACCTCACGGACCAGCTGCTCCTGCTCGGCCTGGTGCCGCTTCGCGGAGCCGACGGCCGGCGACGAGCCGTGCGGACGCGAGATGCGGCGCAGGCGCTCGGCGGCGGGGACGTCCGCGCCGACCTTCAGGTCGAGGTGGTCGATCAGGTTCAGCGCGATGAACGGCCAGAAGCCCTGGTTCGCCGGCTCCTCCTGCACCCAGAGGAACTTCTGGGCGTTCGGGAACTTGGCGAGCTCGGCCTGGATCTCCTCGCCCGGCAGCGGGTACAGCCGCTCCAGGCGGATGATCGCCGTCTCGGTGTCGCCGCGCTTCTTCCGCTCGGCGTCGAGGTCGTAGTAGACCTTGCCGGCGCAGAAGACGACCTTGCGGACCGCGGCCGGGTCCACCGACTCGTCGCCGATGACCGGGCGGAAGCCGCCCGTGGTGAACTCCTCCGCCTTCGACGCGGCGGCCTTGAGGCGCAGCATCGACTTCGGGGTGAAGACCACCAGCGGCTTGTGGTGCGGGTTGTGCACCTGCCACCGCAGGAGGTGGAAGTAGTTCGACGGCAGGGTCGGCATGGCGACCGTCATGTTGTTCTGCGCGCACAGCTGCAGGAAGCGCTCCGGGCGGGCGGACGAGTGGTCCGGGCCCTGGCCCTCGTAGCCGTGCGGCAGGAGCAGGGTGACGCCGGAGGTCTGGCCCCACTTCTGCTCGGCGGAGGAGATGAACTCGTCCACGACCGTCTGCGCGCCGTTGACGAAGTCGCCGAACTGCGCCTCCCACATGACCAGGGCCTCGGGGCGGGCCAGCGAGTAGCCGTACTCGAAGCCCATCGCCGCGTACTCGGAGAGCAGGGAGTTGTAGACGTTCAGGCGGGCCTGGTCGTCCGACAGGTACAGCAGCGGCGTGAACTCCTCGCCGGTCTCCCGGTCGATGATGACCGCGTGACGCTGGCCGAAGGTGCCGCGCTGCGAGTCCTGGCCCGCCAGGCGGACCGGGACGCCCTCGAGGAGCAGCGAGCCGATCGCGAGGGTCTCGCCCATGCCCCAGTCGATGGTGCCGTCCTCGACCATCGCCGCACGGCGCTGCAGCTGCGGCAGCAGACGCGGGTGCGCGGTGATGTGGTCGGGGATGTTGACCTGGGACTCGGCGATCCGCTTGACGACCTCGCCGGAGATCGCGGTGGTCACCGGGACCGGGAAGCCGGCCTGCGGGTCGTAGGCCTCGGAGGGGACGGGCTGCGCGGTGGCCTCGCGGACCTCCGTGAAGACCTTCTCCAGCTGGCCCTGGTAGTCCTGCAGCGCCTGCTCGGCCTCTTCCAGCGTGATGTCGCCGCGACCGATGAGGGACTCGGTGTACAGCTTGCGCACCGAGCGCTTCTTGTCGATCAGGTCGTACATCAGCGGCTGGGTGAAGGCCGGGTTGTCCGACTCGTTGTGACCGCGGCGGCGGTAGCAGATGAGGTCGATGACCACGTCCTTGTTGAACGCCTGGCGGAACTCGAAGGCGAGCCGGCCGACGCGGACGACGGCCTCGGGGTCGTCGCCGTTGACGTGGAAGATCGGGGCCTCGATCATGCGGGCCACGTCCGTCGCGTACATGGAGGAACGCGAGGACTCGGGGGCCGCGGTGAAGCCGACCTGGTTGTTGATGACGATGTGGACCGTGCCGCCGGTGCGGTAGCCGCGCAGCTGCGACATGTTCAGGGTCTCGGCCACCACGCCCTGGCCCGCGAAGGCCGCGTCACCGTGTATGGCGATCGGCAGGACGGTGAAGTCCGTGCCGCCCTTGTTGATGATGTCCTGCTTGGCGCGGGCGACGCCCTCCAGGACCGGGTCCACCGCCTCCAGGTGCGAGGGGTTGGCGACCAGCGAGACGGCGATCTGCTCGCCGTCGAGGCCGGTGAAGGTGCCCTCGGCGCCCAGGTGGTACTTCACGTCGCCGGAGCCGTGCATCGACTTCGGGTCGAGGTTGCCCTCGAACTCGCGGAAGATCTGCGCGTAGGACTTGCCGACGATGTTGGCGAGGACGTTCAGGCGGCCGCGGTGGGCCATGCCGATGACGACCTCGTCCAGGCGGGACTCGGCGGCCGAGTCGATCACCGCGTCGAGCAGCGGGATGACGGACTCGCCGCCCTCCAGCGAGAAGCGCTTCTGGCCGACGTACTTGGTCTGCAGGAACGTCTCGAAGGCCTCGGCGGCGTTCAGGCGGCGCAGGATCCGCAGCTGCTCCTCGCGCTCCGGCTTGGAGTGCGGGCGCTCGACGCGGTCCTGGATCCACTTGCGCTGCTTCGGGTCCTGGATGTGCATGTACTCGATGCCGGTGGTGCGGCAGTACGAGTCGCGGAGCACGCCGAGGATGTCGCGCAGCTTCATCATCGACTTGCCGGCGAAGCCGCCGACGGCGAACTCGCGCTCCAGGTCCCACAGGGTGAGGCCGTGCTCGGTGATGTCCAGGTCGGGGTGCTTGCGCTGCTGGTACTCCAGCGGGTCGGTGTCGGCCATGACGTGGCCGCGGACCCGGTAGGAGTGGATCAGCTCGAAGACGCGGGCGGCCTTGGTGACGTCGTCGTCGTGCGAGGCGTCGATGTCCTTGAGCCAGCGGACCGGCTCGTAGGGGATCCGCAGCGCCTCGAAGATCTCGTCGTAGAAGCCGTTCTCGCCGAGCAGCAGGTTCGACACGATCCGCAGGAACTCGCCGGAGGCGGCGCCCTGGATGACGCGGTGGTCGTAGGTCGAGGTGAGGGTCATCACCTTGGAGATGCCCAGCTTGTTCAGGGTGTCCTGGGAGGTGCCCTGGAACTCGGCGGGGTACTCCATGGCGCCGACGCCCATGATCACCGACTGGCCGGGCATCAGGCGCGGCACGGAGTGCACGGTGCCGATGCCGCCGGGGTTGGTCAGGGAGACCGTCACGCCGGTGAAGTCGTCCATCGTCAGCTTGTTGTCGCGGGCGCGGCGGACGATGTCCTCGTAGGCCTGCCAGAACTCGAAGAAGTTCAGGGTCTCGGCCTTCTTGATGGCCGCGACGACGAGCTGGCGGTCGCCGTTGGGCTTCACCAGGTCGATGGCCAGGCCGAGGTTGACGTGCTCCGGCTTGACCAGCGTCGGCTTGCCGTCCTTCTCCGCGAAGGAGTAGTTCATCGACGGCATGGCCTTGACGGCCTGCACCATCGCGTACCCGATGAGGTGCGTGAAGGAGATCTTCCCGCCGCGGGCGCGCTTGAGGTGGTTGTTGATGACGATGCGGTTGTCGAACAGCAGCTTCACCGGGACGGCGCGGACCGAGGTGGCGGTCGGCAGCTCCAGGGAGGCGTTCATGTTCTTCGCGACGGCGGCGCCGGGGCCACGGAGCGTGACGTACTCGGGTCCCGTCTTCTCCTCGGCCTTGGGCTCGGCCTTCGCCTTGGCGGGGGCCTTCGCCGGAGCCGGCACGGAGGCCGGGGCGGCGGCGGGCTTCGCGGGGGCGGCCTGGGCGGCGGGCTTCGCGGGAGCGGCCGGAGCGGCGGCCTGCTGCGGGGCGGCGGGCGCGGCGGCCTGCGCCGGGGCCGCGGCCG
>NZ_LWCC02000005.1:1349681-1419705 GCF_001642695.1 Streptomyces chilikensis | reverse complement strand
ACTCGAGTTACTGGGGGACTGTGGCGACACGGCGGCAACCGCCCTCTTCCGCTTCACAAGGTTATGGACAGCGGGAACAAAGGCTACGCCTCCCCGGCAGGGATGGTCAGGCCGGGCCCGGTCATCGTCGCGCAAGTCACATCCGCAGGTGTGTTTCGGCGGCGGAAATGGCGGGAAACAACCGGGGTTCCCCTAGGAAACAGGCGTGCACGGGTGCGACGACGGGAGCCGCGCACGGCCTCCGTGCGAGCTTGTTCCCCCCTTCCACGTGGTCACACGCGCCGACCGGCGGGAACGCCGGTCGATCTTGAAGGGTTCTTGGTTCGAACTTTACGTCAACCCGGGTGCGGGGAAACTCCCGGAAGGGTGACGAGCATGCGACAGCCGCGCTCGGATTCGGCCACGCGGATCCGTCCGCCGTGCAGTTCCACGGCCCAGCGGGCGATCGCGAGGCCGAGGCCGGTGCCGCCGTCGCTGCCCGGACCGTGCGAAGGCGCGGCCGAGCCCCGGTTGAAACGTTCGAAGACGCGGTGCCACTCGGTGCGCGGGATGCCCGGACCCTCGTCCTGGACCTCCAGCGTCAGCGAACCCGGGTACGGGCCGCCGCGGGCGCGCACGGTGACCCGGCCGCGGGCCGGGCTGTGCTTCATCGCGTTGTCGATCAGGTTGGCGAGCACCTGGTGCAGCCGCTCGGGGTCCGCGTGCGCGGTCAGGCCGGTGGGCTGCACGTCCAGGTGGAGGTGGACGTCGCTGCGGGTGTGGGTGCCCGAGCCGGAGGCCAGGCCGGGACGGGCCGCGGCGATCATCCCGGCCTCCTTGATGATCCCGGAGAGGTACGGCCACACCTCGAAGGTGCGCGCCTTCAGCGGCACCACGCCGTTGTCCAGCCGGGACAGGTCCAGCAGGGTGTCCACCAGCCGGCCCAGCCGCTCGGTCTGCCGCAGCGCCGTCCGCATGGTCTCCGGGTCCGCCTCGCAGACGCCGTCGACCACGTTCTCCAGCACCGCGCGCAGGCCGGCGATGGGGGTGCGCAGCTCGTGCGAGACGTTCGCCACGAGCTCCTTGCGCTGGCGGTCCTGGGCGTCCAGCTCGTCGGCCATCCGGTTGATGGCCCGGGACAGGTCGCCGAGCTCGTCCCGCCGGTTCTCGCTGACCCGGCGGCCGTAGTCGCCGTGCGCTATGGACCGGGCCACCCCGGTCATGGCGTCCAGCGGGGCGGTCAGCGACTGCGCCACGAACTGGGTGATCAGCAGCGTGGCGATCATGGAGAAGACCATGACGAAGCGCAACTCGGTGTCCGTGCGCAGCGCTATCAGCAGGAAGCCCGTGGTGATCAGCACCGAGGCCACGACCAGGACGCACAGCTTGGTCTTGATCGAGAACGGGCGCATGCCCCGCCGCGGGCACGGCGGCCCGTACGGTCCGTGCCCGCTCACCGGGCGCCCGGCCACCGGGTCGCTCGTCATGGCGTCGGCGTCTCCAGGGCGTAGCCCACGCCGTGCACCGTGCGGATGCGCTCGGCGCCGATCTTCCGGCGCAGCGCCTTGATGTGGCTGTCGACGGTCCGGGTGCCGGAGGCGTCGGCCCAGTCCCACACCTCGGCCAGCAGCTGCTCGCGGGAGAGCACCGCGCGCGGGGTGTTGGCCAGGCACACCAGCAGGTCGAACTCGGTGGGCGTCAGGTGGACGTCCTCGGAGCGGACCCGCACCCGGCGCTGGGCGTGGTCGATCTCCAGCTCGCCCAGGCGCAGCACGCCCGAGCGCGGCGTCGCCGCGGCCAGCGCCGCGCGCTCCATGCGGCGCAGCAGCACGTGCACCCGCGCCGCCAGCTCCCGCATGGAGAAGGGCTTGGTCATGTAGTCGTCGGCGCCGACGCCCAGGCCGACCAGCATGTCGGTCTCGTCGTCACGCGCGGTGAGCATCAGCACCGGCACCGGCCGCTGCGCCTGCACGCGGCGGCAGACCTCGAGGCCGTCGAAGCCGGGCAGCATGACGTCGAGGATCAGCAGGTCGGGCTGCCAGGCCGCCGCGGTGTCCACGGCGGACGGTCCGTCGCCCGCCGTCTGCACCAGGAATCCCTCGGCGCGCAGGCGGGCCGCGATGGCGTCGACGATCGTCGGGTCGTCCTCGACCACCAGGACTCTGCGCTGAGCGCCCTGCGTCGTCGTGCTTCCGCTGTGCGAGGTGTGTGTCTGCTCCATCGCCCGCCCCTGGTGTGCTTTCCGGAATCCGTGGGGTGATTCCCGTGCCTGCGGTCATGGCCCCGATGATCGGCGCCAGGGGCAGCGTACGGGGATTCACCCGGGGAGAGCCATCCCGGGCCGCAGGGCGAGGTGCACCACGTCGGGGACTCCTCGGGCAACGGGGACCTCATCGGTACGCACCTGTCGGAATCCGGCATTCCGCAAGCTTCCTTCGAATTCCGCGGACGGTTGCGCGGACCAGACCGCCAGTACGCCGTCGGGGCGCAGAACCCTTGCGCAGCTTGCGAGTCCGGCCGGTGCGTAGAGGCCGTCGTTGCCCTCGTCGACGGTCCATCCGGGGCCGTTGTCGATGTCCAGGCACAAGGCGTCCCAGGTGTGGGATGTCACATCCAGATAACGAATCAGGTCGGCCTCGACGATCTCCGTGCGCGGGTCCGCGAGGACGTCGGCGGTGAGGTGGGAGAGGGGGCCGCCGCGGTGCCAGTCGATCACCGCGGGTTCGCGCTCGACCACCGTGATCCGGCCCCAGCGGGGGTCGGCCGCGGCGTGTGCGAGCGAAAACCCGACGCCCAGGCCGCCGATCAGCAGGTGCGGTTCCCCGCGGCCGCCCGTCTCCTCCAGGGCGCGGGCGGCGGCGTCGACCAGCAGGCGCTCGGAGCGGCCGTCGGAGGTGTCCATCAGGAAGCAGCCGTTGGCGATGATCTGCAGGAGGGCGCCGTGGCGGCGCAGGACGACCTCGCCGTGGGGGCCGGTGCGGCGGTCCACGACGACGGGGGCTTCGGTCTCCCCCGCCTGCGCGGGGGTGTACGCGGCGGACATGGCCCCCATCCTGCCAAGGGTGGTGGCCGGATACCGGCGAACGGAGGATCCGGCGGGCCGGTGCGGGAACGGGCGCCCTTTCCGGGGGAGCTCTACGGGCGTAGCGTCGACATGGCATCACTGACATGTCCGCGCCAAGCAACTCCAGGCTTTCCGCTCCCCTCACCGGAGGTACGCATGTCCGTGCTCAGACCCTCGCGCGCCCTTCTCGCCGGCGCGCTCCTCGCGGCCCTCGCCGTGTCCACCGTCACCCCCGCCTCGGCCGACGGGTCCGCCGCGGCCGGCCGGCCCCCCGCCCGCGGCTCGGCCCACCTGGGCATGGGCGTCCTCGCCCACGACGGGCGGCAGGGCGACCCCTCCGGCCCCAGGGCCGTCGCCACCCAGACCGAGGGCGTCGACGTCAGCGGCCACCAGGGCAACGTGGACTGGGCCGCGCTGTGGAACAGCGGCGTGAAGTGGGCCTACGTCAAGGCCACCGAGGGGACGTACTACAAGAACACGTACTTCACGCAGCAGTACAACGGCTCGTACAACATCGGGATGATCCGCGGCACGTACCACTTCGCCACCCCGGACACCACGTCCGGCGCGGCCCAGGCCCACTACTTCGTCGACAACGGGGGCGGATGGTCCCGCGACGGCAAGACCCTGCCGGGCGTGCTGGACATCGAGTGGAACCCGTACGGGGACGCCTGCTACGGCAGGACGCAGAGCCAGATGGTGGCGTGGATCCGTGACTTCGTCACCACCTACAGGGCGCGGACCGGGCGCGACGCGGTGATCTACACCGCCACCAGCTGGTGGACCCAGTGCACCGGCAATTACAGCGGCTTCGGCTCCACCAACCCGCTCTGGATCGCGCGCTACGCCACCTCGGTGGGCACGCTGCCGGCCGGATGGCCGTACTACACGATGTGGCAGTACACCTCGACCGGGCCGATCGTCGGCGACCACAACCGGTTCAACCCCGCGTCCGCGTCACGCCGGCGCGGGCAAGGCGGCCGCGGGCGGTGCCGTACGCACGGCCCCCGGTCCGCGTCACGCAGGCGCGGGGTGCGGCGACGCGGCCGCACGCCCCGCGACGGGCAGGCCCCGCCCGGGCACGGTCCCGTGCGCCAGGCCGGGCCGCTCAGAGGTGGAGGTGGGCGACCGTGGCGTCGTCGTGGGTCTTGGAGGGGCCGAGGAACGCGCGGGCCGTGGCGTCGGCGGCCTCCAGCGCGCGGACCTCCGCGACGAGCGCCGCCGCCCCCCGCTCGCGGACCAGCGTGACCACGTCGGCCCAGCCTCCCCGTCCGAAGACCTCGACCCACCGGGCCGCCCCGTCGGTGAGGGCGGTCAGCGACCGCACCCCGCGCCGCGGCACGACGCCCGTGACCGCCCGCCCGGCGACCCGCGGATCCGCCGCCGCCGTCCAGAAGCCGCCCTCCTTGTTGCGCAGCGTCGCGTCGACCACCGCGGCCGACCGCAGCCGTTCCCGGGGGATCCGCGCGAGCCGGTCGTCGGTGTGGGCGGTCACCTCCCCGCCGTCCCGCTCGATCAGCAGCACCGAGTCGGCGAGCGCCAGGTGCTCCACCGTCTCCGCGTCCCACCGCGCGACGACCACCGTGGCCTGCGGGGTTCGCGGGTGAGAAAGGTCACAACCGTCCGCGTGTGCGGCGGCCGTCCGCCCGATCGCCCCGGCGAGCACCTCCGTGAGGGGAAGATCCCGCCGGGATAGGGACAGTTCGGTCAGCGCGCCGCCGAGCCGGGCGGTGAACCAGGGCACGGAATGCACACACCCGGTTCCGCCGCGTGGAGGAGTCACCCCGTCGAGCATCACCAGCGCCCCGCCGAGGCCGGACGCGGGGAGTCCGACGGAGACGAAGTCCTCGTTGGGAAAGCCGAGTTCGGAGGGCTCGGAGACCAGGTCGGTGCGCATGCGGCCAGTCTGCACCGGGCTCGGCGGCTGCCGCGAGGGCGCCGCGAGGGCACTGCGGGGGCGTCCGGCGGCGGCCCGCGGCGCGTCGGGGAACTCCCCGCCCGTGCCCGGTTGGTGGCGAAACGGCGGAGTTGTGAAGGCGTGGCGGCGAATCCTGCCAAAGACCGTGACGGTCGTCCACCTGGCGCTCCGGACGTCCGCGTGGACGACCGCACGGGTGGGGGGCTGGAACTTGCCCCTCAACTAGCCTCCGATGTTCACTCCTTCGGGTGGCGGGACGGTTGATGACCGGTCACCGCCCACCGGCACTGGGAGGGTCGGACACCGAAAACCGGAACCGTACCGGGTGAGTGTCGCCCCAGTTGACGGCAGGTCACCCGGGCCTTGGGTACACGAGTCAGGAATGCGAGCACCGGTGCAGAAGACGCGGCCTCGGCGTACGGGCAAGAAGAAGGCCTCCCGCGAGGGCACGGAGAACTCGCCCACCACCACCGGCACCCCGGGCGCCTCCGCCCCGGCCGGCGGCGAGGTGGGCCGGGGCCGTCCCACGCATGTACGCAACCGGCTCATCGTCGCGGTGGCCGTGGTGGCCGCCGCCGTCGCGGGAGCCGGCGCCCCCTCCGTCCTGTCCGCCGCGGGGCGGCTGGACGAGAGCAAGGACCTGGTCACGCTCACCGAGCGGACCCAGGACGCGCTGACCCTCGCCCACGCCCTCGCCGACGAGCGGGACGAGGTCACCCCGTACATCGCCGCCGGGCGCCCCGAGTCCCGGGCCCCGTCCGAGCAGCGCGGCGCGCGGGTGGACCGTGAGATAGAGGATCTGCGGGCCGACGCCGACGTCCCGGCCGCGCTCCGGGCAGACCTGGACGAGATCGCCACCGTCCGGCGGGCGGCGCTCTCCGGCAAGAGCACCGCCCTCGAGGCGCACGAGGCCTACTCCCGGGCCGTCGCCGAGCTGCACGGGCTGGCCGGCGACCTGGCCGACCGGATGCCGCCGCGGGCCGGGGCCGGCGCGCACGCGCTGGCCGACCTCGACTCCGCCGTCCAGCAGGCGGCCGCCGCCCGCGGCCTGCTGCTGGCCGCGCTGGCCGTGCCGAGCACCAGCACCTCCGTCTTCGACCCGGTCACCGGCACCACCACGACCACCTCGGTGGCCTCCGAGGCCGACGCCGCCCAGCGGGACGCGCTCACCGCCGCCGCCCAGCAGGCCCGGGTCCGCTCGGACGCCGCGCTCGCCGAGTTCCGCGCCACGGCGCCGGGCCGGACCGCGGCCGCGTTCGACTCCACCGTCACCGGTCCGGAGTCGGAGGCCGCGGGCAAGTACCTGGAGCGCCTCACCGACCAGCCGGTGATGAACGACAAGGACCTGGCCACCGACCCCGAGAAGCTGGCCGCCGCGCTCTCCGCCCGGCTGGAGCTGATGCGCGGCGCCGAGGCCTCGCTCTACGAGGGCCGCGCGAAGGACCTCGTGGAGCTGCGTGACAACGATGTAACGGAGCTGGAGATCCGCATCGCGGCGCTGGTCGCGCTGCTGCTGGTGGCCGTCGGCATCGCCACCGCGCTGGCCCGCTCGCTGACCCGGCCGCTGGCCGTGCTGCGGCTCGGCTCGGCCAGGCTCGCGCAGAACCCGGAGGGCGAGGAGCCGATCCGGTTCACCGGCCGCAAGGACGAGTTCGCCCAGGTCGTCCGCTCGGTCAACACCCTGCACGGCCACGCGCTCGCCCTCCAGGAGCGGCTGACCACGCTGGAGGCCGACCGCAAGCACCTGATCGGCGAGCGGCAGCGGATGGCGGACGCGCGCGAGGAACTGCGCGCCGAGCTGAAGAGCGCGCAGGAGCAGCTGGACAAGTCGCAGAACTCCGTCGAGGGCGCCTACGTCAGCCTCGCGCTGCGGATCCTCGGGCTGGTCGAGCGGCAGCTCACCGTCATCGAGGGCCTGGAGGCCCGCGAGGAGGACCCGGAGGGGCTCTCCACGCTCTTCAAGGTCGACCACTTCGCCACCGTGATGCGCCGCCACAGCGAGAACCTGCTGGTGCTGGCGGGCGTCGAGCACGGGCAGCAGCACGCGGGACCGGTGCCGCTGGTCGACGTGGTGCGCGCCGCGGTCAGCGAGATCGAGCGGTACGAGCGGGTGCGGATCGGGGCGCTGCCGCCGGCCGCGCACATCGCGGGCTTCGCCGCGGACGACCTGAGCCACCTGCTGGCCGAGCTGCTGGAGAACGCCACGTCGTTCTCGCCGCCGGAGCTGCCGGTGGAGGTGTCCGGCTGGCTGCTGGAGAGCGGCGAGGTGATGCTCTCCGTCCAGGACGAGGGCATCGGCGTCACCGCCGACCGGCTGGAGCGGCTCAACGCCCGTCTGGCCGACTTCGACCCCGAGCGGCCGCACGGCCCGGAGGGCGACGAGGGGCTGGGCCTCGGCCTCTACGTGGTGGCCCGCCTCGCGCACCGGCACGGGGTGCGGGTGCGGCTGCGGGAGCAGAAGCAGGGCGGCGTGACCGCCGTCGCGGTGCTGCCCACGTCGCTGCTGGCCGCCGCGCCCGCCGCGGCGCCGGTCACCAGCGCGCCGGTGGGGAAGCCGGGGGCGCCGACCACGCTGCCGGGGGCGGACGCGGAGGCCAACTCCAACGTGCTGCCCGGGCGCGCGCGGTCCACGGCCGCCGTGCGGGAGCGGGCGGCGCTCGACGCCGCCGGTGAGGACCGGCTCGCCGCCGAGGCGGTCGAGGCGGGTCCCGCCCCGGCTCCCGAGCCGCGGGACGGGACCGTCTCCGGTGACGGCGCGGGCGCCGGCCTCGGCGTGACCGCAGACGCCGGGACCGCCGCGGAGGGGCAGCCGGTCGACGCCGTCATCGCCGCGGCGGAGAAGGCCATCAGCGCCGCCGAGGCGGCGGAGGCCGCCCGGACCGGGGCCGTCCGGACCGAGGCCGTCGCCGCGGGCGTCGCGGACGGCCCCACGACGGCCACCTCGGGCACCGGCCTCACGGCGGCCGCGGCCACCGGTGACGCCGGCAGCGCCGCCACCGGTGCGGACGCCGACCGTGCCGGTGGGGACCGGCAGGGGACGGCGGCGGAGGAGACCACCACGCTCCGCCTGCCCGGGCAGAAGTCCGGTGGAAGGGCCGGAGGCGGGGAAGACGGCGAGGGGAACGCCGACGACCCCCACGCGATCGTGCCCGAGCGGCACGGGAGGGCGGACGGCGAGGCGGAGGCCGAGCCGGTCACCGGCAAGGGCCTGCCCAAGCGCACGCCCAGGGCGGTGTCGGTCCCGGCTCCGCGCGAGCGCACCGGCGCGGTGGACGCCGAGGCACTGCGGCGCCGGCTCGGCGGGTTCCGCAAGGGCTCGCAGGCCGGCCGCCGCGACGTCGAGGCGGAGCTGGCGGCGACGAACGGCGGGCCGGGCGAGGGGACGCCGGGCACGCGGGGGGAACGCGACGGGGCCGGCGACGTGCCCCGTCCGCGTCAGGGGAACGCATCCGAGCAGGCCATGGGGGGCACCGTCGAGGAGGCAAGCAGTTGACCGCGCCCAGCACCGTCGGACTGAGCAGTGAGGCTCGCAACCTGCACTGGCTGTTGACCAACCTCGTCGAGGAGGTGCCCGGACTCCTGTCGGTGGCGGTCGTCTCCTCCGACGGGCTGCTCCTGCTCTCCTCCGATCCGGCCGACCACGCGCCGAAGGAGGAGAAGAAGGCCCCCACCGGGCCACGCGGTTCGGCCGCCGACCTGGCCACCGTGGTGTCCGGCATCGGCAGCCTGACCGTCGGGGCGTCCAAGCTCCTGGACTTCGGCACCGTCCGCCAGACCATGATCGCCATGGAGGAGGGCAGCCTCTTCGTCACCGCGATCAGCGACGGGTCGCTCCTGGGCGCGCACGCCGCGCCCGACTGCGACATGAGCGTGATCGCGTACCACATGGCGCTCTTCGTGGGCCGCGCCGGCCACGTGCTCACCCCCGAACTCCGCAGCGAGCTGCGGGACTCGATGGAACGCAAGGCCGACACGGGGAGGAACGGACGATGAGCGCCCCCAAGCTTCCGGTGCGCGGCGGCGAGAACCGCAAGCCGGCCCGCGTGCGGCCCTATTCGCTCACCGGCGGCCGGACCCGTTTCGGCCACGTGCTGCTGGTGGAGACGTTCGTCGCCGCGCTGGACGCGCCCCCGGAGCGCAAGGAACTGCCGAACGGCTCGTTCCTCGGCCGGGTGATGCCCGAGATGCGCGCCATCGTCGAACTCTGCCGCCGGATGCGCACGGTGGCGGAGATCGCCGCACTGCTCAAGATGCCGCTGGGCGTCGTCCGCGTACTGCTGAGCGACCTCGCGGACCAGGGAAAGATCCGCGTGTACGGGTCCGGGCACGTCTCCGGCCGACCCGATCGCGCACTGCTCGAAAGGGTGCTCCATGGCCTTCGCCGTCTCTGACGTCGTGAACCCCACCGTCTCCGACGCCGTGAACGCGGCCGAGGAGGAGGAGCTCCGGCCCTGGCAGACCGACCGGAACCGGGCGCCCGTGGCCACCAAGATCCTGGTGGCCGGCGGCTTCGGCGTCGGCAAGACGACCATGGTCGCCGCGGTCTCGGAGATCGAGCCGCTGGAGACCGAGGCCCTGATGACCGAGGCCAGCGTCGGCACCGACGACATCACCGCCACGCCGGGCAAGACCACCACCACGGTGGCGATGGACTTCGGCCGCATCACCCTCGACGACGACCTGGTCCTCTACCTCTTCGGCACCCCCGGCCAGCAGCGCTTCTGGTTCATGTGGGACGACATCGCCCGCGGCGCGGTCGGCGCCGTGGTGCTGGCGGACACCCGCCGGCTCAAGGACTGCTGGCCCGCGCTGGACTACTTCGAGAGCTGCGGGCTGCCCTACGTGGTGGCCGTCAACCACTTCGACGGCAGCGAGCGGTTCGAACCCGAGGACGTCCGGGAGGCGCTTTCCATACCCCCGGCCGTACCTGTCATGATCATGGACGCGCGCAGCCGGATCTCGGTGATCGAGACCTTGCTGGGCCTCGTCGGCCACGCGCTCGAGGCCCTTCCCGAATAAGGCCCGCCTGTCACCCCTGAGCAACCGGGCGCGACCCCAGCGTCCGGAGTAGGAGACATCCCGCATGCGGAAGATACTCGTCGTCGGAGCCGGCCAGTCCGGTCTCCAGCTCGCCCTCGGCCTCCAGCAGCACGGGTACGAGGTCACCCTGATGTCCAACCGGACCGCGGACGAGATCCGCTCCGGCCGCGTCATGTCGACGCAGTGCATGTTCCACACCGCCCTGCAGCACGAGCGGGACCTCCAGCTCAACTTCTGGGAGTCCCAGGCCCCGAGGATCGAGGGCCTGGGCGTCTCGGTCGCCGGTCCCGAGTCGCAGCGCGTGATCGACTGGGTGGGCAGGCTGGACGGGTACGCCCAGTCCGTGGACCAGCGGGTGAAGATGGCCGGCTGGATGGAGACCTTCGCCCAGCGCGGCGGCCAGCTGGTCATCCACGGTGCGGCCGTCTCCGACCTCGACTACTTCTCCCGCGCCTACGACCTGGTGCTGGTCTCCGCCGGCAAGGGCGAGCTCGTCTCCATGTTCGAGCGCGACGCCTCGCGGTCGCCCTACGGCGAGCCGCAGCGCGCGCTGGCGGTGGCCTACGTCCACGGCCTGGGCCCGCGCCCGGAGCACCCCGAGTTCGACGCGGTCCGCTGCAACCTGGTGCCGGGCGTCGGCGAGCTGTTCGTCATGCCGACGTACACCCTCTCCGGCCGGGCCGACATCCTCTTCTGGGAGGGCGTCCCCGGTGGCCCGCTGGACGTCTTCCGGGGCGTCAAGGACCCGTCCGAGCACCTGGCGCTCACCCTGGAGCTGATGGAGCGCTTCACCCCCTGGGAGTACGCGCGCGCCACCAACGTGGAGCTCACCGACGCGGGCGGCACCCTCTCCGGCCGGTACGCGCCCACCGTGCGCAACCCGATCGGCCGGCTGCCCGGCGGCGGCTCGGTGCTCGGCGTCGCGGACGTGGTGGTGGCCAACGACCCGATCACCGGCCAGGGCTCCAACTCGGCCTCCAAGTGCGCCGCCGCCTACCTGGCGGCCATCCTCGAGCACGGCGACAAGCCGTTCGACGACGACTGGATGCGGGCCGCCTTCGACCGCTACTGGGCGACCGCCCAGCACGTCACCAAGTGGACCAACGCCATGCTGGCCCCGCCGCCGGAGCACGTGCTCGACGTGATCGGCGCGGCCGGTCAGCTCCAGCCGGTCGCCGACCGGTTCGCCAACGGGTTCAACGACCCCGCGGACTTCGAGAACTTCTTCTACGAGCCGGACAAGGCGAACGCCTACCTGGCCTCCGTCAGCGGCTGACGCCCCCGCGCCGCACGCACCGGTGGTCCCCGCCGCCCCGCCGCCCCGCCTCCCGGCCGGGCGGCGGGGTCGTTCCCGGTGCCGTTTCCGGGGGAGTGACGGGCGGTGCCGCGTGCCCGCCTCAAGGAGCCTCGGCCGCCGGCGCGCGGGCCGGCTCCCCGTCCCCCGCCCTCTTGCCGCCCGGCTCCGCCCCGGTACGGCGCTCGTGGGCGGACAGCGCCCTCAACTGCGCCGGAGTCAGCGAGGCGAGCAGTTCCTCGACGCGGCCGAGCCGGTCCCGGACCCGGTCGTCGGCCTTCCTCCGGCGCTCCGCCAGCACCAGCTGCGCGTCCAGCGCGGCGCGGGCGCGGCGGGCCAGGTCGCGCACCCGGTGCTCGCCGCCGGCCAGCCGCCGCACCGAGCGGGCGTGCTCGCGGGCCGCGCGGGCCACCATCCGGCCCTCCTCCACGGCGGTCTGCGGATCGCGGGCGAACAGGACCCGCACGTACGGCGACACCGCCCCCGCCGTGTTCCGGTACTGGGCCCGCGCGAACCGTCCGGCCGCCGCGCGGCCGTCGTCGAGGGAGAGCCGGGCCCGGGCCAGCTCGGCGTCGAGCCGGTCGGTCCTCTCCCGCTGCTCCCGGAGCCGTTCACCGGCGGCGTCGTACTCCTCGGCGGCCCGTCCGGCCTGCCGGTGGAGGGTGCGCAGATCGGCGAGGAGGACGGCGACCGGCCGGTGCCGGGCGGCGGAGGGAGGCGCCGGGTCGTCGTCGGCGAAGGCGGACGGCGCGGGGGAGAGGGCGCCGGACGCGACCGCCGCGGCGCACAGCAGGAGCGGAACGCGCCCGCCTCGCAGGCTTCCTGACATGACGTCACCTCCGGTGCGGGGCGGTCCTTCCGCTCCGCACCGGCAGGATGGGCGGGCCCGCCGCGGTCCGCGCGGCGGAGGTCGGCGGGTGGCGCAACGAGGTCACCCGTCGGTGGACCGGGCGGTGCGCGAGGTGCGTGACCAGGGCCAGCGCGGGCGGCCCTCGTCGCCGGTGCCGTCGGGGACGAAGACGTACTTCCAGCCGGCCGGCAGCCCGAGCCGGCGGCCGTGCGCCCGGGGCTCCCGGCGGTAGACCAGGACCGTGGGCCGCGCGCCGTCCGGGCCGGGCACCGGCACCTTGTAGTACTTCGGCGGCTGCCCGGTCATCCCCAGCAGCACGGGCAGGCTCCGCCCGTCCAGGGGGCCGCCCTTGAAGGGCGTCTCTTCACTCTTCACCCCACCAGTGTGGCGCGCGTGCCCGCCGCGCCCCGGAAGGGGGCGCGGCGGGCACGGCGGAGCCGCGGGCACGGCGGAGCCGCGGGCGCGGTCAGGCCAGCAGGCCGGAGGACTGCCAGAGCTTGCGGCCCGCGCCGCGCAGCACGCCGATGTCGTCGAGGAAGTCGGTCAGCTTCCTGGCACCGGTCTGCATCACGTCCCGGCGGTGGCCGCTGTTCCTCACCTGCTCCATCGCCTGCCGCTTGTCGAGGCCGACGTTGGTGTACACCTCCGGGTTGATGAACGCGACCGAGAAGACCCGGGCGAACTCCCCGGACGTCAGCCGGGTGAACTCGCGCGACCAGCGCGGCGCGGTCACCATCTGGCGGCGCAGCTCCTCGCGGGCGTAGCGGACGTGGCGGGCCTCCTCCACGACGTGGATCCGGGTGACGCCGCGGGTGAGGGTCTGGACCCGCTCGTCCGGGAAGGTCAGCCGCTGCATCCAGTCCAGGATCTCCTCGCCCAGCAGGGTGGCGGTGAACGACCCGGGGGTGGTGGAGATGGTCTTGAAGAGCCGCCCCAGGTTCTGGTGCACGGTGCTGACCGGGTACTCCGGGCAGCCGGAGCGCTGGATGAACCGGGCGAACATCTTGGAGTGCCGGCACTCGTCCTCGATCTCGGTGAGGGCGTACCGGACGTGGTTGCTGGTGGGGTTCTTGTCGTAGATGTGCCGGCAGAGCAGCTGCATCAGGATGATCTCGAACCAGATGCCGAGGGAGCAGAGCGCGGCCGCCTCGTGCCGGGAGAGCTCGATGCGCTGTTCCTCGCTCATCCGCTTCCACAGCGGGGTGCCGTAGAGCGACACCAGCTCCGGGGGCCAGAACCACTTGCCCTCCTCGAAGGGCGCGTCCCAGTCCAGCTCCTTGTCCGGGTCGAAGGAGTGCTTCGCGGACGAGTCGAGCAGCCGCTTGGCGACCTGCTCGCGGTCCTTCAGCAGGCCGAGCGCGTCACGCAATCCGGCGAGCGTGTCGGTGTCCGTCACGGTCGTCATGGCTCTCCACCTCGTCGTGCGGTCGGTCGTACGAGTGTTACCGGCGGTACTCTCTTATGAGACTGCGTGTCAGCAAGGGCGTCAATCCCCTGGACGGCACGAGTCCGCGGAGGCCGGGTCCCTTTTCGGGAAAGGGCAGCCGGGGGAGGGGCGGTGCCGTCCGCCGGGCCCGGTCCGCGCACCCGCGGTGCGGCCCCGCGCGCGGGCCCGCACGGCACGGGCGCGGTGGGCGCGGTCCGGCCGGCGGGGACGCCCGCACGGTCGTGCCGCTCAGGAGTCGAGGACCGCCTTCATGACCGCGCGGGCGACGGGGGCGGCGACGTCACCGCCGGTGATGTCGCCGCGGTCCGCCGCCGCGTCCTCGACGACCACCGCCACCGCCACCCGCGGCTCCAGCTCGCCCTTCCCCCGCGCCCACGACACGAACCACGCGTACGGCGTCCCCGCGTTGCCCACGCCGTGCTGCGCCGTCCCCGTCTTGCCCCCGACCTCCGCCCCCGCGACCGCCGCCTGGCCCCCCGTCCCGTCCGTGACCACGCCCGTCATCAGCTCCCGCAGCAGCCGCGCCGTGACCGGCCGCACCACCTGCCGCAGCCCCCGCGGCCCGGCCCGGCCGATCGTCGTCCCGCCGTCCGTCGTGGTCCGCTCCACCAGGTACGGCGTGCGCGCCGTCCCGCCGCCCGCCACCACCGCGGCGACCCGTGCCATCTGCAGGGGCGTGGCCCGCGTGTTGTACTGCCCGATCGACGACAGGGCCAGCTGCGCCCGGTCCACGTCCGGGTCGAACGTCGAGGGGGCCACCCCGAACGGCACCCGCAGCCCGGCGTCGTTGAAGCCGAACTCCCGTGCCGTCCGCGTCATCCGCTGCGCGCCCACCCGCACGCCGAGCCGCGCGAAGACCGTGTTGCAGGACCACTCGAAGGCCTGCCGCAGCGTCGCCCGCCCGCACTCCGCCCTCTCGTCGGTCAGCTCCGTGCCGGTGCCCGGCAGCCGGTAGGGGCCCGGCACGCCGACCCGCTGGTCGAGGTCCCGCACGACCCCCGCCTCCAGCGCGGCCGCCGCGGTGACCACCTTGAAGGTGGACCCCGGCGGGTACGTCTGCCGCACCGCCCGGTTGAGCAGCGGCTGGTCCGCGTCGCCCAGCAGCCGGCGCCAGGCCCTGGCCGCGGACGGCCCGTTGCCCGACAGCTCGGCGGGATCGTAGGAGGGGGTGGAGACCATCGCCAGGATCCGCCCGGTGGCCGGCTCCAGCGCCACCACCGCGCCCTTGCGGTCGCCCAGCCCCTCGAACGCGGCCCGCTGCGCCGCCGGTTCGATCGTGGTGAACACGTCGCCGCCGCCGTCGGCCGGTCCGCCGAACAGGGGGAGCGCGGCGAGCAGCGGATGGCGGCCGGCGAGGACGTCGTCCTCCGCGTGCTCCAGCAGGGTGGCGCCGTAGGCCAGCGAGGCGAAACCGGTGACCGGCGCGTACAACGGGCCGTCGGTGTACGTGCGTTCGTGGCGCAACCGCTCCCCGGTGTCGACCGAGCCGGTCACCGGGCGGCCGCCGACCAGGATGTCGCCGCGCGGCCGGTGGTGGCGGTCGATGTCGGCCCTCCGGTTCGCCGGGTGGCGCTCGTACGGGCCGGCCTCGACCACCTGTACCCGCGCGGCGTTCACCAGCAGCGCGGCGAGCAGCAGCAGGCAGAACAGCGCGGCGTGGCGGACGGTGCGGGTCACGGCCCCGCCTCCCGCGGACCGCCCACCGGACCGCCCACCGGACCGCCCACCGGACCGCCCACCGGACCGCCCACCGGCACGGCGGACGGGCCGTCCGGGGGGACGTCCTCCGCCGGGGCGCGGTTGGCCGCGTCGCCGAGCCGGATCAGCAGGGCGACGATCACCCAGTTGGTGACCACCGAGGACCCGCCCTGCGCCAGGAACGGCATCGCCATCCCGGTCAGCGGGATCAGACCGGTCACCCCGCCCGCGATCAGGAACACCTGGACGGCGACCAGCGAGGCCAGCCCCACCGCCAGCAGCCGTCCGAACGGGTCGCGCGCCAGCCGGGCGGCGCGGTAGCCGCGTTCGACGAGCAGCGCGTAGAGCACGATGACGGCGCTCAGCCCGGCCAGCCCCAGCTCCTCGCCGACCGTGGCCAGGATGAAGTCCGACTTGACCGCGAAGCCGATCAGGCTCGACTGCCCCTGACCCAGCCCTTCCCCGGACAGTCCGCCGGCCGCGAAGGCGAAGAGCGACTGGGCGAGCTGTCCCGCGCCCTCGCCCGCCGCGACGGAGGCGAACGGGTCCTGCCAGTCCGCCACCCGTCCGCGCACGTGCGGCTCGATCCGCGCCACGGCCACCGCGGCGGCCGACAGCAGGGCCGACCCCAGCGCGATCCAGGCGAGGCGGCCGGTGGCGACGTAGAGCAGGATCACGAACAGGGCGAAGAAGAGCAGGGAGGTGCCCAGGTCCCGCTCCAGCACCAGGACGCCCACGCTCAGCAGCCAGGTCGCGGCCACCGGGCCCAGCGCCCGGCGGCCGGTCCCGGCGAGCGCCTCGCGGTGGGCCGCCAGGTGCCCGGCGAAGAACACCACCAGCAGCACCTTGGCGAACTCCGCGGGCTGGAGCGAGAAGCCGGCGGCACGGACCCAGATCCGGGAGCCGTTCACCGCAGGGAAGAAGGCCGGGAGCACCAGGAGGGCCGGCGCGGAGATCCCGCACGCGCGGGTGACCCGCCGCAGCGCGCGGTGGTCCCGCAACCGCCAGACGACCAGGATGAACAGCCCGGCCCCCAGCATCGACCACACCAGTTGCGCGGGCGCCGCCCGGTCGCCGGGCGTCTCCAGGTCGAGGCGGTGGACGAGCACCAGGCCCAGGCCGTTGAGCAGCACGGCGATGGGCAGCGGCAGGGGGTCCGCGCGGGGGGCGCGCAGCCGGACCACGACGTGGGCCGTCAGGGCCAGCGCCCCGAGCCCGGCGCCGTGACGGACGGCGTCGGGCGGGACGTGTCCGGTGCGGGCCAGGCCCACGGCGCAGTAACCGCACACGGAGAGGAACACGGCGAGGACGATCAGGGCGAGCTCGACGCCCCGGCGGCCGGCGGGCACCGCCGGGGCGGGCGTCGGCTCCGCTGCCTTCCCGTCCCGCGCGGCCTGGGTGGTCATGGGTCGGAACGTAGCAAGCGGCGGCCGTGTTGTCCCGTTATGTCAGCACCAGCGGGGGGCCGGGCCGATGTTCTTGATGTACCGGGCGGGACCCCAGGCCCAGGTGCCGTCGGCGAGCAGGTACCAGAGCGGGTTGCCGTCGACGGTCTCGCCGGGGGCCTTGCAGAAGATGTCGACCACCGAGCCCCTGGGGGCGAAGCCGATCACCTCGCTGCCGGTGGTGGGCGAGGTGTGCAGCCGCAGGCCTCCCGGGGCCGTCACGCGGCCCTGGTAGAACTGCTCGCTCGGCGGGGAGGGGTGGTGGTGGTGGTCGTCCCCGGCCGTGGCCGGCGCGGCGCCGGCGAACAGCAGGGCGGTGGCGGCGGCGCTCATGACGACGCGGGACAGGGAGCGGCGCAGGGCCATGGGAACCTCCGGTTGTCGCGGACCCGTTACGTGCTGCCACGCTAGGCAGACGCCGGTCCGCCCGCCCGCCGTGGAGCGCCGTCCGGGTGGAGCGCGGGCCGCGGGCGGTGATGCCGCCCGTCGGGCGGCCGCGCGGACGGCGTCGGCTCACAGTTCCTGCGCGGGCCAGTTGAGGAGCCGGGCGCCGATGGCCGCGGTCTGGAGCGTGTACCGCTGACCCGGATCCGCGGGGTCCGCCCCCGTCAGCTGCCGTATCCGCTCCAGCCGGTACGTCAGCGCCCGCACGCTCAGCGACAGCCGCCGCGCCGCCTCCGCCGCCACGCACCCGGAGTCGAAGTACGCGGTGAGCGTGTCCAGCAACGGCCGGGCCCCGCCCCGCGCCGACCGCAGCGGCCCCAGCGCGCTCACCACCAGGTCGGCGAGCGCCTGCCGGTCACGCGCCAGCACCGGGTAGACCAGCAGGTCCGCCGCCTTGAGCACCGGTCCGTCGAATCCCAGCCGCTCCGCCATCTCCAGCGTGTTCAGCGCCTCCTCGTACGACTGGACGACACCCCCGGGCCCCGGATGGGACCGCCCCACCGCGACCCGTCCGCCGTCCGTCGCCGCGTACGCCTGTTTGGCGAACCAGGCGAGGACGTCCTCCTGGTCGCCCGGCGCGATGCACAGCATCCGCCCCTCCTTGGTGGTGACCAGGATCCGCCGGCTGTCGAACCGCGCGGTCATCGCCCGCACCACCCGCCGCGGCACCGGGTCGCCCTCCTCGTACGCGGCCGGCCCCTCCGCCACGGCCACCGCGTGCGCGCGGGCCAGCCGCAGTCCGTACCGCTCGGCCCGCTCCGCCAGCCGGCCCAGGTCGCTGCGGCCGTGCAGCAGGTCGTCGATGAACTCCCGCCGCCCCGCCTCCTCCTGACGGATCGCCTGCCGCTGCGCCCGCTCGTACCCCTCGGCGAAGGAGTCGACCGCCTGCTGGACCGCGGCCAGCGCGGAGTCCGCCGAACCGGGCCCGCCCGCTCCGGCGGACGCGGCGGGCCAGGCCTCCCGGGCTGCGGCGAAGTGCGCGCCGACCATTCCGCGCAGCCCCAGCCCGGCCTCGGCCGCCTGCTCGCCCAGGTCCCGGCGGGACTCCAGCTCCTCCCGCGTCAGGCGGCGTCCGGTGGCCGCGACCTCGACGAGGATGCGGTCGAAACCGTCCAGGAAGTCCTCCGGTCCCACCCCTGGAGTCATCGCTCCACCGCCCGTTCCCTCGACGCTTCTTGACGCGTTCCTGACGCCCACCCGGCAGCGGGACCTTAGCCAACGCTGCCGGAAACCGGCAATGCGCGGGTCCGCCGCGGGCGTTCATGATGTGCACACGGGGAGCACGGGGGACGACCCCGGTTCCGGACCCCGGCAGTGTGCCGGGGTCCGGAACCGGGGCCTTCGACGACGGCCCGCCGCGGCTCGGTCCGCGCGGCCGTCCGGACCGTTCTCCCCACCGCTCAGAGGTGTTCCCGACGCTCGAGGACGTTGCCATGGACGCTGTTCCCACCGGCACCGGCGTGCTTGCCGCCGGCTGCCCGCCCGCCGCCCCGCCGCCGGTGCCGGTCTCCTCCAAGCCGTTCCGGAGGGGGGAGCGGGGCGGGACGCCCCTCGCACCGAACCGCCGTTCCCGCTCCGGCGCCCGCACCGCGGCATGAACCGCATCGCCCGGCGCGTGCGGCCCGTCACGTCCGGCGCCGGGCCGGCCGCCGTGACCGACGACCACCACCGCGCCCGGGCCCGGACCCCCGCCACCGGCGCCGGGGCCGGCCTGCTCCGGCTGTCGGAGCCGCGTGGCAGTCTGACCGGTGAACAGGCCGACCCCCTCCGGGAGGTCCGGGCCGCGTCCGCGCGCGCCCGTGCCCCCGGCGGACCGGAGGGCGACCCCGTCACCCGGGCCGTCGCCGCCCTCGGCCCGCTCGCCGACCGCGTCGCCGCGATCGGGACCGCCCTCACCAGGACGCACCGCGACCGCGGGCGTGGACCCCGCCGGGACCGCACCCACGGCCAGGACCACGGCCGCGACCGCGCGTACGACCGTGACCGGAAGGAGACCCCCTGATGGCCCCCTACCTGATCCCCGTCGCCCCCGCCCTCCTGCTCATCGCCGTCTCCACGGCGTACCAGGTCCGCCGCGACCGCCGCGTCGTCGAGGGCTTCCTGCCGAGCGAGGAGCGCGAGCCGCAGGACTGACCCGCCCGTTCCCGCACCGGACCCCGCCGTGCTCCGATAGGGTCCCTGGCGCACCGCAGTCACCGTCCCGCGCGAAGGGCCCCACCGTGTCCCCGGAAGATCTTCCGCCGGCCGAGTCCGTCCCCCCGCCCGTCCCCGCCGCCCCGAAGGCGCGTCGCCGGCTGCTGCGGGCGCGCGCGGTCCTGGTGGTCTGCGCGCTGTCCTCCACGGTGCTGCTCACCGCCGCCTGCGGTGACAGCTGCGCCGTGTCCGGAGGCCGCAAGGGCAACTCCGGCGGCTCGGACGGCGGCGGCTCGTCCTCCTGCGCCGGCGGCGGCTCGTCCGGCTACGGCGGCTACCACGACTACGACGACGATGACGACGACCACGGCTCGGGCTCCGGCGGCTCGTCCGGTTCCTCCGGCTCGGACCCCACCGACCTCTACGCGGAGGAGTTCCCGGACGAGGCGGAGCCGGGCGACGCGACCCAGATGGTCACCGTCTACCTGAACCAGCAGTACTTCCCGAAGGTCATCGCCTGGACCAAGGACCCCGCCACCGGCACGTGGAAGGAAGAATTCTCCGCCGGCCTGGCGGAGGACGGCATCGGCGTCCCCGAGGGCACCTATCCCGTCACCACGGCCTTCGGCGACCGGAAGGCCCCCGAGGGCACGCGCTTCCCCTACGAGCGCGTCACCGGGGGAACCTTCCGGGGCCTCGACCTCGGCCCGTCGAACGTCTCCCACGGTTTCGTCGCCGACACGGACGGGGCCGGGGACACCCTGGTCCACGGATACGGGGAACCGGACGACACCGACCTGATGGTCGACGGCGACACGGTCGAGAAGATCATCGCCTGGCTCGACCCCGAGGCGCACCCGCGGATCACCTTCTACCGCTGAGCGGGCGGCGGGGCGCCGGCCGGTGGTCCGCCGCCCGGTGGTCCGTCGACCGACGCCCCGTCAACCGGCGGTCCGCCGGTCAGTAGTCCGGGAACTGGATCAGCCGGTCCTCGCGCCCCGCGATCTCCGGCCGGTACACCTCGGCGTCCCAGTCCTCCCGCTCCACCGGCTCCAGCCCGATGGACACGGCCCCCGCCCGCACCCCGAACGCCTCCTGCACCGCCTCCGAGACCCGGGCCGCCAGTCGCGCCCGGGTCTCCTCGTCGAGGTCCTTGGGGAAGTGCTTGATGATCACGTGCGGCATGCGCCGGTCCTCCGTCCCGTGGCCGGGCGCGCGGGCCGGATCCCCGCGCGCCGTTCCCGGCCGTCCCCACGATGGTGGCAGCGGGCCCGGATCCGCACCGCACCGGCCCGCCCCGGTTCTCCCCGCCCTCAACGCCTGGCGGCGCGGTACCGCCGCAGCAGCTCCGTCAGCCGCGCCGGGTCCTTCGCCCCGTTGAGCTCCGTGAGCAGGTCGTCCGGACACAGCTCGTACAGGTCGCCCCAGTGGCGCTTCCCCCGGTTGTCCCAGATCCGGTACCCGCCCGGTACCCCCCCGGGCCACATAACGCCGTCCGGCCACCGCCGCCTTCCCCGTCCCCGCGGTTCGTTCCGCGTCCTTCACCGGTCGTCCGGGCTTCTCAGCAGTCGTCCAGGCTCTCCTCGTCGACGTCCTCCTCGTCGAGGCCGTGGGCCTCCATCACGGCGCGGGCCTCCTCGGCGGCTCCGCGCGCGCGGAGGGCGAGCGCCAGGGTGACGGCCGCCGTCCAGTCGTCGTCCGCGCCGAGGGCGAGGGCCGCGCGGGCGGCCTCCTCCGCGGCCCCGTGCTCGCCGAGCCGGAACCGCACCGCTCCCAGGGCGGTCAGCGCCCGGGCGAGCACCTCCCGGTACTCCGGGCCGGAGCCGGGCGGTTCCTTCCGGACCGCCTCCAGTTGTGCCGCGGCCTCCTCCGGGCGCCCCGCGTCGCGCAGCACGTCGGCGAGGACCAGGCGGACGTGTGCCGCCCGGAGGGCTCCGACGCCCGGCCCGGTCACGGCCGCCTCCGCCGCCGAGGCCGCACGGGCCAGCGCCTCGGGACCGTCCGCGGTGCGCAGGGCCATGACCAGTGACCTCAGGCGTTCCTCGGTGCGGCCGGCCGCCGCGTAGCCGAGGGAGGCGGACAGGAACCAGCGGTGCCGGTCGCCGGCGTCCGTCAGCAGGTGGCCCAGGTCCTCCTCCAGCCCGGGCCGGGACGGCAGGCCGTCGAGCACGGCGTCCGGGGCGGTGCCCTCCACCAGGTCGCGCAGGACGGCGGCGGCCCGCTGCCGGTCGCCGTCCGCCCGGTGCGCGCGGACCAGCAGCCAGGCGGCGCGCGGCCCGTGTCCGTCCAGGCCGAGGCGTTCGACCTCCCGGACGGCCTCCTCGGCGGCCTCCGCCGCCTCCTCGCCGCGGCCGGCGTCGAGCAGCGCCTCCGCCGCCTCCAGCCGGGCCACGGCCGCCGCCTCGCCCTCGCCGGCGGCGGTCAGCGCGGCGACGTTCTCCACCAGCTCCCGGATCCGCCGCGCCCGCGGATCCGCGGCGGAGTGCGCGGCCGGGTGGAAGACGTGCAGCGGCAGCGGTTCGCCGAGCGGCCCCGCCGCCATCCGCCGCCGCAGCCGTTCGCCCTGGTACGCGTTGCCGTTGCGGGCGTCGAACCGCTCGCCCAGTCGCAGCGCCCGCTCCCGCAGTCCGGCGGCCAGCGACGCCACGGTGACCGCGCCCCGCCCGCCCGCGGAGCCGGCGCGGGAGCGCACCGGGCGGTCGCCCTCGCCCCGCTCCTGCAGGGTGCGCAGCACCGCCACCGCGGCCGCGCAGAAGTCCGCGTCGGCGAGCGGGGTGCGCGGCGAGTCCAGCCAGTGCAGGTGCCGTTCGACCAGGTCGAGGCCCCGCTCCGGGTTGCCGGTGTGCACGCAGAACATCAGGTGCAGCGCGAGCTCGGCCAGGTGGTACGGCTTCTCCCGGATCCGCCGGTAGGCGGTGCGGTGCGCCTCCAGCGCCTTGTGCGGCTGCCCGGTCCGCAGGTACGGCAGCAGCAGCTCCGAGTTGATCCACTGCGGCTGGTCGCTGCAGTAGGAGGTGCGGGCCGGTTCGCCGACCTCGATCGCCTCCTCGTCCCGGCCCAGCGCCACCAGGGTGCGGGTCTGGCTGCTGGGCACGCAGCCCGCGCAGTCGGAGAGGTGGTCGCGCGGGGCGCGGGCCATCCGCTCGTAGTGCTCGCGCGCCTGCTCCAGCTCGCCCACGCTCTCGGCGATCAGGCCCCGGTGCTGCAGCACGGCGTGCATGCTGTGCCCGCCGCGCCGGTAGCGGCGTTCCATGTCCTCCAGCAGGTCCAGGGCGTGCCGCAGCGGGATCTCCGGGAACTGGTGGACGTTGTAGATCATCCACTTCAGGTTCCACAGCAGGCTCCGCTCGCTCCACCCGCCGAAGCGCTCCGGCTCGCGGTCGTAGGCCGCCAGGCACCAGGAGAAGGCGACCATCGCCTTCTGCGCCGCCCCGTTGTTGTGGAAGACGGAGGTGGAGCGCATCCGGATCTCGAAGGCGAACTCCACCAGCCCGAGGGCGTCCGCGTGCCGGGCCGCCTGCTCCAGCGCGGCGAACTTCGCGGGTCCGGCGGGCATCCGGTTCGCCTCGGCGTAGAGCTGCCGGACCTCCTGCTCGGTACGGCTCATCGGTCGTCTCCCGGGGAGGTGGCGGACGCGGACACGGCACGGCCGATCAGGCCGAGGAAGGACTGGTTGAGCACGGCGGTGTCGGCCGGGCGCAGCGGGTGGTGGCCCAGCAGCAGGGCCTGGACGTACAGCCCCTCCAGGCAGGTGGCCCGCAGCTCCGGGTCGGCGAGCGACAGCACCTGCCGGGCCAGCGCGTTGCGGTGGTTGAGCACCAGCCGGGGCCGTGGCTCGCCGTCGGCCTCCAGGCTGCCGAGGATCGACGCCCACACGTCGTCGACCCGGCCCTTGGTCTCCCGCAGGTCCATCCGGAACGCCGTGTCGTCGTCCAAGAGGTACAGGGCGGGCAGGCCGGCCGGCTGGAAGGACCGCACCAGCAGGTCGCAGCCGAGCCGGCCGAGGACCTTCTCGGCCGCCGCCAGCACGGGAGCCAGCGCCCGTTCCTCCTCGGCGTCCAGCCGCTCCAGGTGCGTCGTGAGGTCCGCGGCCCGCAGCACCTCCGTCTCCAGGGCGGGCTCCACCGCGGCGAGCCGCTCGAGGATCTGCGCGTCGTACACGTAGCCCGCGTTGACCACGGCCAGCCCCTGCGCGGCGGCCACCGGGGCGAGCTGGCGGAACTCGTCCACCAGCGGGGTCCAGCGCACCAGGCCGTACCGCTCGCGGAACTCGCTCAGGGTGTGCGGGCCGACGTTGGTCTCCATCGGCCAGAAGTCGGCGACCAGCCGCAGCATCTCGTCGTCGTGCAGGGCCAGTGCCTTCACGCCGAGGTGGTGCACGCGCAGGAAGTCCCGCAGCCGCGCGGGGTCCTGGCGGCCGAGCCGCACCAGCCAGGTCCGCAGCACGTCGCCCAGCGCGTCGCGGGTGGACTCCAGCAGCGCGTCCTCGTACAGCGCCTCCCGGCCGGCGGTGGGCCGCAGTTCGGCGGTGTCGACGACGCACCGCACGAAGAACGCCCATTCTGGCAGCAGCCGTTCGGCGCGCTCGGAGAGCAGCATCCGCTTCAGGTAGACCCGGTGCGCGGCCGGCACCGACGGGTTGGCCGGCATCGGCAGCACGAAGGCCACGCCGCGCAGGCCGGCCTCGGCGGTCTCCAGGTCCACGACGTCGAACGGCGCGAACCCGAACACCTCCTGGCAGTAGGCCTCCAGCCGCGCCCGCCGCCGCGCCGGCGTCTCGTCCTCCGGACGGTCCCAGGGCGCCGGTCCGCCGGTGATCCCCACGCCGTCCACGGTGACCGCGTGCGGCAGCCGTCCGCCGAAGCGGGTCGCCAACTCGGTCACCGAGGCCCGGGTCAGCAGGTGTTCGCTGCCCCGGCGCGGCCGCAGCGTGACCGTGGTGCCGGTCTCCGGGCGCTCCTCGCCGGGCCCGGCGGTGCGGACGGTGTAACTGCCGTCCGACGCGCCGTGCCAGAGCACGGTGGGCTCCCCCTCACGGCGGGTGGTGACCTCGACGGCGTCCGACACCATGAAGCAGGACAGCAGGCCGATGCCGAACTGGCCGAGGAACTCGTGGCGCGCAAAGCCGAGTTCGTCCCGCTTGGAGCTGCGGCCGATGGTCGCCAGCAGCTCGTGCACCTGGGCCTCGGACAGTCCCACGCCGTTGTCGGTGACGGTCAGCGAACCGTCCCCCGTGCTGTCCGCCGACTCCACCACGATCCGGCCGACGCCCCGTTGCCCGGCGTCGGCCCCGTGCGCGGCGGTGATGGCGTCCACCGCGTTCTGCAGCAGTTCCCGCGCGTACACCTGCGGGCTGGTGTACAGGTGGTGGCTCAGCAGATCGACGATCCCGCGGAGATCCACGCGGAAGCTCTGACTCACCTGGTTCTTCCCCCCATCCGCCCTTCCGGGCTCTCGAACAGGGAGAACAGTAGAGCGGGTAACCGACACCCGCGGCCGAAAAACCGTGCCGCGCCCCGGCGGGCGTGCGTGACTCCGAAGGCGTCACCCGCCCCGCCCTTGCCCCCGCCTCCGCCGCCCGGACGCCGTTCCCCGGCCCCGCGGCGAGGGCGGGCGCGTGGCGGTCAGCCCCGCCGGGTGGCCCCGGCCTCCGGAACGAAGGGCTGCGCGTCGTCGAGCCAGAGGGTCTCGTCCTCCCCGAAGTCCGGGGCCTGGAACGGCTGGGTCGCCGGAGGAGGCGACGCCACGGCGGCGCGCTGCTGGGATGCCCCGTCGGGGGCCGAGAACAGCGAGGACAGTTCGATGAGGGGATCTCCCGTTCGTTGACGGGCCCGCGTGGCCGCGGGCCCGGGTGCCTTGGCCGGGCACGGCGGCGGTGACGGCGACGGAGCTCTAGAGCTTGCTCATCTTGGCGTACGGGCTCAGGACCCGCACCTGCGACGGGCCGAAGTCCACGAGGGCGGCGATCCCGTCCTCGATGCCGATCACCCGGCCGAGGCCGTACAGGTCGTGGGTGACCCGGTCACCCACGGCGAAGTGTTTGAGGGGCGGCGCGACCGGGGCCTTGAAGGGGCTGGTCGGCAGATGACGCTTGGGTGCTGCTGACTTTGTCATTGATGCCAGTATGCGCCCGCCGGGGCCGCCCGGCAGGCCCTCGTGCACTGTGAGATGAGACCGGTACCGGAGGGCGGGCGGGCCCGGCCGCGCGACCGGACGCACGAGAGGCCCTCCGGCGTCGTGCCGGAGGGCCTCTCGTTCACCTGGTGCGGGGGTCTCCCCACCGTGCGCCGCCGCGCGTCACCGGTCACCGGTCACCGGTTCAGATCTTGACGCCCTTGGAGGCGAGGAACTGGGCCGGGTCGAGGCGAAGCTCGCGGACAGCTTGTAGTGCTGGACCGGGTCGACCCAGCTCGGCTTCACGGCCTTCTTGGCCTGGGCGACCGCCTGGGGGGCGACCGCCTCGGGAGCGCCGGCCGCCGTCGCGACCCCGGCGCCCAGTACCACCGAGGCTCCGAGGCCGGCCGCGACGACCGCGGCACGGGTGCGGAGGGCGGAGGTACCGGAGGTGCGGAGCGTGACGCGCTGGAACATGCGGAACCCTTTGGCTCGGAGATCGGGACTGCCGCCGGTGGACCGGGGCGGTGCCCGGCGACGGGTTCATTGGTAACCGGTACTCCAGCCGGGTGACAAAGGTGTGATCTACGAAGCTTCTTCGTAAGAGGCGCAGAGAGTGAGATGGCTACGCATAACGTCACAAATCGGAATGAAACGGAAACGTGCAGGCAGGGCGGCCGGAACGTGTCCCCGGACGGCCGGAACGACACTCGAGGCCCCGCCCCCGTCCTTCTATCCGGCTTAGTAAGTGATCTGGGCCCTATGGGCCACCTCACCGCCGGACCGCTTCCGGAGGGCTTGGAAACGGCGCCGGGGAGCCGTCCGTCCGGCTCTCCGGCGCCGCGCGCGAGGGGTCGGGCGACCGCCCCGAGGGGTCAGGCGGCCGCGCTCCCCTTCCAGTCGACCAGCTGCACGATGACGCCGTTGGGGTCGCGGACCTGGAAGGCGCGTTCGCCCCACTCCTCCTCGGTCAGCGGCATGGTCACGGTCACGCCCTCGGCCTCCAGGCGGGCCAGCTCGCCCTCCAGGTCGTCGACCTCGAAGGCCAGGATCAGGCCCTGTGCGTGGTCGTCGCGCTGGTCGGCCGGAAGCGACTCCAGGCCCCGGCGCAGGAACACCACGTTCATGGCGAGGTCGTCACGGGTGAGGGAGGCGAAGCCGTCGGCCGCCATCGCCTCGTGGAATCCGAAGTGGTCCTTGAGGAAGGCGCTGGAGGCGGAGACGTCCTCGACGTTCAGCGAGACGGCGCATGCGGTGATCTTCATGGGGGCCTCCTGGGCGGAACCATGGCTGCGGCGGATCTGGCGGGCTTTCTCTGTACGACGTACATTATACAGCGTACAGCAATGGTTCCGGGGAAGATGTGGACGTGCCGACCGAACGAACCAGCGCGGGGGACCCCGCCAGCACCCTGCGCCTGCTGTGGCGCCACACCCTCGGGGACCCGAAGGCCGACGCGCCCGCATCCCCCCGCCGGGGCCCTCGCCGGGCACTGAGCGTCGACGTCGTGGTGGACACCGCGACCCGCATCGCCGACGCCGAAGGACTGGACGCGCTCGCCATGCGCCGGCTGGCCGGCGACCTCGGCGTGGTCCCGATGACGCTCTACACCTACGTCCCCGGCAAGGCCGAACTGCTCGACCTCATGCTGGACGCCGCCTACGCCCGCATGCCCCGCACCGACACCTCCGGGCGCCCCTGGCGGGACCGGGTCACCGCGGTCGCCGACGAGAACCGCGCGCTCTTCGCCCGCCACCCCTGGGCGGCCACCGTCTCCACCGTCCGGCCACCGCTCGGGCCGGGGCAGATGGCCAAGTACGAGCACGAACTCTCGGCGTTCGACGGACTCGGCCTCGACGACGTCACCATGGACGACTGCCTGACCCACCTGCTCACCTTCGTCCAGGCCAACGCCCGCACCGCCGCCGACGCCCGTGCCGCCCGCGGCGACGGCGGCATGGACGACCAGGAGTGGTGGGAGGCCAACGCCCCGCTGCTCGACCGGGTCCTCGACCCCGCCGCCTACCCCCTCGCCTCACGCGTCGGCACGACGGTGGGCGAGACCCACGGCAGCGCCCTCGACCCGGACCACGCCTACGCGTTCGGACTGCACCGCGTGCTGGACTCGTTCGCCCCGCTGATCGAGCCGGGGCGGTAGCGGCCGGGCGCCGGGGCGGTGGCGGCCGGTCCGTTTGCCGGAGGTCCCGGCGGGGACCCGGCGGCCATGACCACGACGCCTCGTCGCCGCCGACTGCGGCAGAACCGAACCCTGTGGCTGCTGGACCGCCTGGAGCGCGACCCGAGGGCGGACGCCCTGATCGAGACGCTCCGCGAGCGGGTCCGGGCCCTGCCGCTCGGCAGCGGCCGGGACGCCCTGCACGGCAGGTGGCTCGGCCACCCGGTGCACCCGCTGATGGTGCAGCTCCCGATCGGCAGCTGGCTCTCCGCCGCCGTCCTCGACCTCAGCCCCGGCCACGCCCGTGAGGCGCGCCTGCTGGTCGGCGTCGGCCTGGCCGCGGCGGCCCCGGCCGCGCTGGCCGGCGCCGTCGACTGGGCGGACCTGCACCGCCAGCAGCAGCGCGTCGGCCTGGTCCACGCCATGACCAACGCCGTGGGCATCGGCCTGTACGCCGCCTCCTTCGCCTGCCGCCGCAAGGGCGACGCGGACGGCAGCACGGCGGGCCGCGTGCTGGGCTTCCTCGGCATGACGGCCGTCGGGATCGGCGGCATGCTGGGCGGCCACCTCGCCTACCGCCAGGCCTCCGGCGCCAACCACGCGGAAGAGGTCCCGCACCTCGTCACCGAGGGCTGGCACCGCGTCGGCCCGGTGGCCGACTTCCCCGCCGGCCGCCCGGTGCGCCGCATGGTGGACGACGTCCCGGTGCTGGTGGTCCGCGAAACGGGCGGCACCGTCCACGCGCTGGCCGACCGGTGCAGCCACCTCGCGGGCCCGCTCTCCGAGGGCACCGTCGCCGACGGATGCGTCGAGTGCCCCTGGCACGGCAGCGTCTTCCGCCTCTCCGACGGCTGGAACGTCCGCGGCCCGGCGACCGCCCCGCAGCCCGCCTTCGACACCCGCGTCGTCGACGGCCACGTCGAGGTGGCCCTGCGGAAGGGCGACGAGGAGCGTCCGGCCCCGGCGGAATCGGAGTCGATCGGGGCGGGCTAGACGGGTGAGGGCGTGGGCGGCGGCCCGGCCGGCGGGCGGGAGGACACGCGCGGCCCCACCGCCCCCGCCCCTCCGTCAGCCGGCCGCGCGTGGGCGTGCCCCGGAACGGCTGACGGAACAGCCGTTCCGGGGCACGTGCGCACCGCGCACGCGGCGCACCGAGGGGGCGACGGCCCCCGGGCCCGCTCCGGTTACTCGCGTCCCGCCGACGAGGTGCTCATGTCGGGGTAACGGTCGCCCGCGACCTGCTCCGCGAGCGGTTCGAGCCGCTTCAGCTCGTCCTCCGTGAGCCGGACCGCCGCTGCCGCCGTGTTCTCCTCCACCCGCGCGGGCCTGCGCGTCCCCGGGATCGGGACCACCGTCAGCCCGTGGACCTCCGCCTGCGTGTGCACCCAGGCCAGCGCCACCTGCCCCGGGGTGAGGGAGCGGTCCTCGGCGATCTGCCGCAGCGGCGCGAGCAGTTCCGCGTTCCGCGCCGCGTTCTCCTCGGTGAACCGGGGGAGCGTGCGCCGGAAGTCGTCGGCCGACAGTTCCCCCGCCGACGTGACCGCACCGGTGAGGAAGCCCCGCCCCAGCGGCGAGTACGGCACGAGCGTCACCCCCAGCTCGGCCGCCGCCGGCACCGCCGTCCGCTCCACGTCCCGGCTGAAGACCGACCACTCCGACTGCAGGGCCGCGATCGGATGCACCGCGTGCGCCGCCCGCAGCTCCGGCCCGGTCACCTCGCTCAGGCCGAGCTGCCTGACCTTGCCCTCCTCCACCAGCTCCGCCATCGCGCCGACCGTCTCCTCGATGGGGACCGACGGGTCACGACGGTGCATGTAGTAGAGGTCGATCACCTCGACGCCGAGCCGCCGCAGGCTGCCCTCGACGGCCTGGCGGATGTACGGCCGGTCGTTGCGGATGCCGCGCCACTGCGGCCGCTCCGGGTCCAGCTGGATCGCGAACTTCGTCGCCACGGTCACCGCGTCGCGGTTCGCGGCGACGAACGGCGCGATGAACTTCTCGTTCTCCCCCAGCCCGTACATGTCGGCCGTGTCGTACAGCGTCACGCCCAGCTCCAGCGCCCGCTCCAGCGTGGCCCGCGCCTCGCCGGCGTCCGTCGGCCCGTAGGCGAAGCTCATGCCCATGCAGCCCAGCCCCTGGACGCCGATCTCCGGGCCGTCCGCGCCGCCGAGCCGCACCTTGTCGAGGGGAGTCCTGTCGAGAGTCACCGTGCCGAACCTCCATAGATTTCGATCTTGAAGTCGAGTACCGCGAGCGTCGCCCGCAGCTCGGCGATGTGCCGCCGCACTTCCTCCCGGTGCCGGACCAGCAGCTCCTGCCGGGCGGCGAAGGTGTGGTCGCCCTCGCGCAGCAGCTCCGCGTACCGCACCATGTCCGCCACCGGCATCCCCGTCAGCCGCAGCCTGCCGACGAACTCCAGCCAGCGCAGATCGTCGTTGTCGTACCGGCGCTGCCCGTTGTGCGAGCGGCCCACCCGGGACATCAGCCCGATCCGCTCGTACCAGCGGAGCGTGTGGGCGCTCAGCCCGGTCAGGGCCGCCACCTCGCCGATGGTGTAGCTGTCCTGCCCGTCCGGCCGGGGCCGGACCGACGTCCGGGACGCGCAATCGCCCACACCGGCCGCCGCGGCTGTCTCGGTCACCGTCATGACCTCCACGCTAGAGACTTGGAGTGCACTCCAGGCAAGCACAACCGGCACCCCCGGGCGTGCCGCATTCCTCCACGGACCACCCGTATGGCCGGTACCGGCCACTATGCTGACCATCCGTTCGAACGGGGGTGCGGGGTGCGGAGGGGGAGCATGATCGACGTCGACGGTTATCTGGCCGTGCTGGGGGTGGCCCGGCCGGCGGCCCCCACCCCCGAGTCGCTGCGGGCACTGCACCGGGCGCACGTGGAGCGGGTCGCCTACGAGAACCTCGACATCCACCTGGGACGGCCGACGGGCATCGGCGCCGCGGAATCCGTGGCCCGGGTCCTGCGCGGCCGCGGCGGCTACTGCTTCCACCTGAATGGGGCCTTCGCCACCCTCCTGACCGCCCTCGGCCACGACGTCACCCTGCACCGCGCCGGGGTGCAGGCCACCCCCGGGCACCCCGCGGGCGCCTCCGGCGACCACCTCGCGCTCACCGTGCGGCTCGGCGGCGAACGGTGGCTGGTCGACACCGGCCTCGGCGACGCCCTGCACGAGCCCCTGCCGCTGCGCGAGGGCACGTACCGCCAGGGGCCGTTCACCTACACCCTGGCCCCGTCGACGGCGACCCCCGGCGGCTGGCGCCTCACCCACGACCCGCGCGGCTCGTTCACGGCGATGGACTTCGCGCCGGACCCCGTGGAGCTGCCCTCCTTCACCGCGGAACACCTCCGGCTGTCCACCTCCCCCGACTCCGGCTTCGTCCGGGTCCTCACCGTCCACCGCCGCGACGCCAAGGGCGTCGACGCGCTGCGCGGCCTCGTGCTGCGCCGGATCGACGCCGGGGGCACGGACGAGCGGACGATCGACTCCGCCGACGACTGGTACGACGTCCTCACCGGCGTCTTCCGCCTGGACCTGGCCGACGTCGACGCCCCCGCGCGGACCGCCCTGTGGAACCGCGTGCGCACCGCACACCTGGAACGGGAGGCGTCGCGGCGACCGTGAACGGCGCGCCGCCGGCCCGGCACGCCGCCCCCTCACCCTCCGGGCCGGCCGCCGCCCTCCTCACCCTCCGGGCCGGCCGCCGGCACCCTGCCGCGGCCCCCGTGGCGACCCCACGGTTCCGCCCCCTCCGGGACACCGCGCCGACTTCGTCCGGATATTCGACGCCCTCCCGGGGTACCCGCTTCGCCACGGCCTCCCATCGGGGGGCCCGGTCCGGTACGCGGTGACAGCAACGGAGAGCCAGATGACGGTCCGCCGAACAGCAGCCCTGCCCCAGGCGCCGGTTCCCGCGGACCCGTGGCCCGACGAACTCCTGGCCGACCGCTACCGCCTGGGCGAGAAGATCGGGGCGGGAGGCATGGCCGACGTCTACGAGGGCGTCGACACGCGCCTCCGCCGGCCCGTCGCCGTCAAGATCTTCCGGCCGGGCCCCCACGCGCGGACCGAGGACAGCCTCGCGGTCGAGGCCGTCCTCCTCGCCCGCCTCCAGGACCCCGGCCTGGTCACCGTCTACGACGTCGGACACCACGACGAGCGCCCGTACCTGGTCATGCAGCTGGTCGACGGCCCCACCCTGCGCGGCCTCCTGGCGGACGGCACGCTGCCCGAGCGGCGCGTGGCCGGCCTCGGCGCCGCCCTCGCCCGGGCCCTCACCCACGTCCACCGGGCCGGCATCGTGCACCGCGACGTCAAGCCGTCGAACGTCCTCCTCGACGCGGCCGGCGACCCCCACCTGGCCGACTTCGGCATCGCCCGCCTGGTGGACACCACCCGCCACACCGCCCCCGACGTCCTGACCGGCACCGCCGCCTACCTGGCGCCCGAGCAGGTCGAGGGCAAGCGCATCGGGCCGGCCGCGGACGTCTACGCGCTCGGCCTGGTCCTGCTGGAGTGCCTGAAAGGCGCACCGGAGTACGAGGGCACCTTCCTGGAGGCGGCGATCGCCCGCGTCCACCGCCTGCCGGAGATCCCTTCCTGGGTGTCCCCGGAGCTGACCGCCCTGCTGCGCGCCATGACCGCCCTGGACCCGGAGTCCCGCCCGGACGCCGAACAGTGCGCTACGGCCCTCGCCGCCCTCCACCTCACGGGCGACCCGCACCCCGCACCCCTGCCGGCACCGCAGGCGACCCGCCGCCACGCGCACCGGGCCGCCGCCCCGGGCGCCCACGCCGCCCACGCCGCCCACGCATCGCCGCACGCGGACGAAGCGGCGGTCACCCGGACCGCCCCCGTGGGCCGCCCCCGGCACCGCAGCCGCCGCCTGGCCGTGGGCACCGTCCTCGCCGCGCTCTCCGTGGCCCTGGGGACCACCGTCGCCGTGGCCCCGGGCACCAGCGGGACCAGCGACGACCCCACCTCGACCGCCGCGGCCCCCGCCGACCGGCCCTCCGGCACGGCGACTCCCGGGGAACGCGACGGCGCGGCCCCGGACACCGGTTCCCGAACGGTGCCCGCCTCCACCGACACGCGCCCCTCCGACCAGGCGGCCCCGCCGAACCACGCACAGGTCCGCCCTCACGGCGGCGAATCCCGCCACCCACTCCCCAACCGCCCCCGGCACGCGGCCGACAACGCGGGGTCCGACAACGCGGGGTCCGACAACGCGGGGTCCGACAACGCGGGGTCCGACAACGCGGGGTCCGACAACGCGGCCGACAACCCGGGGTCCGCCCCGGACGGCGCCACGAAGCCTTCCGACAGGAAGAACGAGGCGGCCGAGGCGGCCAAGAAGAACAAGCCCGCACACCCGCAGGCACAGAAGGGCCGGGGCTGAAACCCGGCACCCCCGCAGCTAGGCCGCGTTCCGCCAGACCGTCATCTCTCCCCTGAGGAAGGCGACCTCGGGCATCGCGGTCGACTTCGTCTGGATCACCAGCAGGCCGATGTTCCCGTCGGAGTCCTTGACGCAGATCTCACTGCCGTTCGCCGACCCCGCCAGGGGGAGGGTGTGGGCCTTCGTGTGCGCGAGCAGGAAACGGCACGTGTCGAAGGTGCCGTCGCCGGGCCCGCCCGCGACCTGGATGAACACGGCGGTGTCGCTCTTCAGCTCACAGCCGACCTCCTCGCAGCCGAAGCGGATCTCCCCCTTGCCGTTCTTCAACTGCTCGTGCGGGTCCTTCAGGTTCACCGAGTTCTTCGCGTCCACCCACACCGAGGGGTACGGGGTGGCGACGGGCTCCTCGGGCGTCGCGGGGGAGGAGGGCCGCGAGCCCTCGGACGTGCCGTCGCCGGCCGCCTCCCGGGCGGACGAGTCCGAGGCGCCCGACGAGGACCCCGCCTCCGAACCCGACGAGGAGGCCGACGACCGCCCGGTCGGGCCCGCGGCGGACTTCGTGGAGTCGGCCGCGCCCAGGCGGCCGAGCCCGCCCTGCACGTCGCCGATCTTCCAGGCCAGCGCCGTCACCAGCAGTGCCCCGCCCGCCACGCCGACGGCCGTGATCAGCGCCGTGCGCCGCCTGCGGGCCTTCCGCTCCTCCGGCGTCGGCTGCCGCCAGCCGGCCGGCGGCTGCCAGTGGTCGGCCGACGGCCGGGGGGCCACCACGGTCGGTGCCGGCACCGGAGCCGGCACCGCGACCTCCGGCCCGGTGATGTCCCGCCACACGGCCGGAGCCCCGCCCCCGTCGGCGTCCGCCCCCAGCCGCTGCTGGCACCACTCCACGACCTCCGCCGGAGTGGGCCGCTCCGCCGGGTCGGCGGCCAGGCACCGGGCCAGCAGCGGCCGCAACGGCTCCGGCAGCAGCGACAGGTCCGGTTCGGAGTGCACGATCCGGTACAGCACGTTGATGGCCGAACCCTCGCCGTACAGGGGCCGGCCCAGCGCCGCGAACGCCGCCGTCTGCCCGAGCGCGAAGACGTCGGTGGCCGCCGTGACCTCGTCGCCGACCGCCTGCTCCGGGGCCATGAAGGAGGGCGTGCCGATGGCGCCGCCCGTGGCCGTGTACGCGGTTCCGTCGGCGGCCAGCGCGATGCCGAAGTCGATCACCCGGGGCCCGTCGGCGGCCAGCAGCACGTTCGACGGCTTCAGGTCCCGGTGCACGATGCCCGCCCCGTGGACGGCCTGCAGCGCCTCGGCCACCCCCGCCATCAGCCACAGCACCGCCGGCACCGGCAGCGGCCCGCGCCGGGCCACCGCCTCCGTCAGGGACGGCCCCGGCACGTACAGCGTGGCCAGCCACGGCGGCACACCGTCCGCGTCCGCGTCGATCAGCTCGGCGGTGTACGCGCCCCGGACCCGCCGGGCCGCCTTGATCTCCCGGCCGAACCGCCGCCTGAAGTCCGGGTCGTCCGCCAGCTCCCGCCGTACGACCTTGAGCGCCACCGGCCGTCCGCCCTGCGTGTGCGACAGGTAGACCACGCCCATGCCGCCCGCGCCGAGCCGCGCGGCGATCCGATACCCCGCCACCTCGGCCGGATCATCCGCCTGCAGCGGCCGGAAGACCTCCGTCACCTGGCTCATCGACCCATTCCTCCCCCGACCGCCCGCTCGCGCCGGCCAGAACGGCAGTCTAGAACTCGATCATGCGTCCGACGGTCTCCCGGGTGACCCCGCGGGACTCCCGGAGACGGCGAGCGCCTGCTGCCCGGCTCCGGCGCGGGCCGGAACGAAGGCGCGGGAAGAAGCGCGGGCAAGCAGGCACACCGCACACAACCGTGAGGTCCCGGTCTGCCCGGTGCCGGACGTCAGGCGCCGCGCTCCTCAGGCGCCGGACACGGATCCAGCCCCGCCAGGGAACCGATCGTCCCTATGCGACGGCCGCCAACCCCGCGTTCACGCCGGCACACTCCCGGCACCGCTGCGGGTCGGGCCCGCGATAACCGCGGTCGCACTCCTCGCAGTTCCGCAGCGGATGCCGCACCGGTGGCGATTCCAGGGCCGCGGCAGCGGACGGACGCAGCGGTGGCGGCGCCGGCAGGTCCACGCGCAGCCGGTACGCGACGAACGCCGCGGGCCACCGCGGCCCGCCCTCCGGCAGCCCCGTGAACAGGGCCCGGCGGATCTCCCCGGAAGCGACCTCACGCTCCAGCCAGGCCACCACCCCGGGCGTGAGGTGCTCGACCTCGCACGCGGTGAACCGCAGCTCGGGCACGTACCTCCGCAGCCCCGTGAGCAACTCGACGGCCCGCTCCTCCAACTCCGGCCGCGAAAACGTCGGTTGTGGCACGGACGGCAACGGCTTGCGCTTCTTGCGCTCGCGCCGCGGCTGTGCCGACACGACCTTCGACGCCGTCTCCGGGGCGGCCTCCGGCTGCTCGACAACCGGCTGCGGCAAGGCAGAACCGGCCTCGGAGGACGCCGCGCACGAGGACGTCACCACAGCCGAGCCGACACCGACATCGCTCTCGGCATCGGCATCGACAACGGTATGAGCAGCTGAGGTGGCCCAGTCCTGCGCCACCGCCCCCTCACGCGTCTCCACCACCGCACGACGGGCAGCAGCATCCGGCTTGTTGCAGTACACGGTTCGCGTGACGATCCGCCCACCCGCGATGCGGACCTTCTCCCGCCGCAGGTAGCCGTGTTCCTCCAGCTCCCTCAACGCTGCCGCGATCCGCACCGCGCCCTCACGCCGATGGCTGACCAAGGCCTTGATGCCGATGGGCGTCCCGGACGGCAGGGACTGGACGTACACGGCCAGCCCGATCGCCGTGAGCGACAGATCATCGTGCTGCGCCAAGTGATTGCCCACGACGGTGAAGTGCGTCGTGTGGCGGTGCATCTCGTGGACCACACCGCCGCCTCGGGCGGCGTCACGCACCCGCCCAGTAAGATGCATTGCACCCATCAGGAAGCCTCTTCTTCCTCGGTGGTCAGACCCTCGCCCGGGATGCCCGTCCCGGCGGGGGTCGTCTCATGTCTGCGGTTGTCTGCGCCGAGAGTAGCCCCGCGAATCACCCAACCCCGCCCGATCTGAGGCATATTCACTCACCCGTGTGAGCGCCGGCCACCGCCCCGCCCGACCGCGACGGGGAGGCGGGGAGGGGCTTGGCAGGCGTTTCTTTCCCCCAGTTCTTTGATCTTGGAGCGTCCCGACTTCCCGGAACTCAGGGACCCACGCCCCGGTGCCCCAAGCCCTTGAAACCCGCCCCCAAGCCCCACCCCTCCCGGGCCTCGACCGCCCTGCCCTGCCCCCTTCGACACCGCAATCCGCCATAACCGATTCGCCATTCCCCCGCCCATGCCGTACGGTCAAGACACAACGACGCGGGGTGGAGCAGCTCGGTAGCTCGCTGGGCTCATAACCCAGAGGTCGCAGGTTCAAATCCTGTCCCCGCTACCAAACACTGTGGGCCGAGATCCTCTTTGGATCTCGGCCCACAGTTCTTGTGCCCGAACAGACCTGTCCGGGTCCCTGCCTGTTGGTCGTCTCCGACCCCGGGCGCCACCAACACCTGTGCGATGCCGCCGAGACGGCTCTGCACAGTCAGACCAGGTGTAGGGCATGGCTGACCGGCGAGTCGCGTTTCGGTCAGTCCTGGCGTGCCAGGCCGAGGAAGGCGGACCATGCGTGGGGGCGCACGGTGAGAGTGCCGTGGGCCGGAGCCTTGGAGTCACGGATGCGGATGATGGCGGGAGTGGGGGCGACCTCAACGCACTCGCCGCCCTCGCCGCCGCTGTAGCTGCTCTTGAACCATGTGAGGGGCTGGACATGGGACTGCTCGGTGTTCATAGCTCTCCTTGCAGCAACTTCTCGATGTGGCGCAGCGATTGGGCAGGCGACAGCGCCTGGGCTCGCAGGATTCCATACCGCACCGCCATCATGCGTACGGTTTCGCGGTCGGTGATGACTTGGCCGCTGCCCTGGCTCTCGACGTAGGCGACCTGCTCCCCGCCCGCCGGCGTCATCAACGTGAACGGGCCGTCCGCACCGGCGTGATCCTCGCTTCGGGTGAGCATGACCTGGATCTCCACACTGGGGTTCTCGCCCATGAGCCGAAGGTGCTCCAGCTGCTCACGAAGCACGCCGACGCCACCGTAGGGCCGCTGCAGCACGGACTCCTCGATCAAGAAGCTGAGCGTTGGTGCCGGCAACCGCTCGAAAATCTTGTGCCGTGCCATGCGCGCGGTGACCATCTGCTCGATCTCGGCTTCACTGCGACGAGGACGGCGAACAGTGAACATGGTCCGCGCATACCCTTCCGTCTGCAGAAGCCCCGGGATCGCGAGCGCCGCATACGCGTGGAACTCAACGGCCTCCTCCTCGATCCGCGCAGCGTCACGGAAGAAGGCGGGATACCGCGTCAACGCCACCGGCCGCTTCATCGCCAGCAACATGCCCCCGGCGTCGAGTAGTTGATCCAGCTGGTCGATCGTGTCGGGCCGTGCAATCCGCCGCCCCTGCTCGATCGCCGCGATCTGCGCCTCGCTGTACCCGAGGAGCTGCCCCAGTGCGGCCTGGGTATGACCGGCCCGCTCCCGCAGGATCTTGATCTGCCTGCCGAACGACCGCAGCAGCTCGTCGGCCGGGTCCTCGCTCCGTCGCGCGACGGTCTGCTCCGGGATCTGCGTCATCGTGTTCTCCCCGTTTCCCGCCCACCAGCACCCCGACAGGCCACCCCACGCGGTGGCACAGTCACGCTGTGTATGGGTGTCGACGCTGGTCACGGTACGCACGCCGGACCACGCTCAAGGCCATGACGACAGAAACGCACCCATCCGGGGAGACCCATCGACCGCTGCAGCCCGTCCGGGAGTTCCGCATGGCGTTCACCTCGACACCGCGCGGCGCCCGCCTGGCCCGCCGACTCGCCTCCCAGCGGCTCGACGCCTGGGGCCACCCCTACGAATCCGACCTGAACACCACGGTGACCCTGATCGTCGCCGAGCTCGCCGCGAACGCGGTGACGCACGGCCGCGTGCCCGGCCGCGACTTCAGACTGTGCCTGTGGCTCGACCAAGCCGCGGGGCTCGTACGAGTGGAAGTGACGGACACTCGGGGCGACCGCATGCCGCCGGAGTCACCCTCGTTGCCGGCCGAACGGGACGCGGAGTCGGGCCGCGGCCTCTGCCTGGTCTCAGCGCTGGCGAGCCGCTGGGCGGTGGTACCGCGTACGGACGGGGGACCGGGCAAAACGCTACGCGCTGAGGTCGACATCTGATGGTGAAGGATCCGGCGACGCGGAGTGGACCGTCATCCGGCAGGTCAGCCCTGGGTGACTTCCTCCGGCACTTCCTCGCCGAGGAGCGCCAGGTGGACCACCGTGATGTCCCGGCCCTCAAGCCCGGTGGCCCGAAACGAACACCGGGAGCGCCCTGATACGGCATCGCGGATCATCGGCCGGGTGCCGGTCGGATCGTCATCCGGGTTCACCGTCGGATTGTCAGTGCCTCCTGCCAGCATCCCGCCATGCTGTACGACGACTCGGCGGCGGCCGCACGCCACAGGAACGACCCGCTCGACGGCGTGGGACCGGCGGACGGGCACGCTGCCGACCCGACGGACCTCGCAGCCCTGCTGACGCGCGCGCTCACCGACCCCGACTTCACCACGGAGGGCCAGGACAGGCACCCGGACCTGACGCGTCTCTCCGACGAGCAGCTCGGCAGCCTGGTCGTCACGGCCTACGCGGCACCCATGCCCGCCACCCCGCACGCCACGGCGATCCGTCACACGATCGAGAACGCGGCCGCGGAGCGACAGCCGTCCTACACGCCCGACGCGTGCCGCCGGTTGTTCGAAGCGCTCGTCGAGAAGTGCGGGACACGCGGCTGGGCCGACCTCACCCTGGGCCTGAGCGCGCTGGAACACTGCGCGGGCCCGCTGCCCGACGTGTCCGAACAAGCCCGTGAGCTGGTCGAACTCTGCCTGGGGAAGGAAACCGTGCGCCAGCCGTACGCACTGCTCGCGATCGCCCGGATCGCCGGCCAGGTGACACTGCGCGCGGCCGTGCGGCGTCTCTCCCGCGACGTGGGGTCCATCGTCGCCGACGAGATGGCCGTCATCGCCGGCCTGCCCCGCGCCGAACAGACCCTGCTGTCCGGCACCGACCGGAACGACAAGTTCACCTCGGCACCCCTGGACGCGTGGCGCAGGTCGGCCGACAACCCCGCCTACGTGGCGTTCGCCCGCCGTGCGCTGGAAGCGGCTGCCGACCGCACCGACGCGATCGCCGCGGGCGAGATCCCCTACCAGGCGGACAAGGCGTTCACGGACCGGGAGATCATCTCGCTCGGGAACGCCCTGAGGGTGGCACTGCTCCGCGACGAGCCGTGGCTGCCGGAGCTGTTCGACCGCCTGCTGCCCGGCGTCGCCCTCGCCCCGACGGCGTCGGCGAAGACCCTCCCCTCCCAGGCCCTCCTGTACGAGGTGGTCCGCGCCGCGCAGGAGTTCCCGACGCCCGAACTGGCGACCGCGATCCGCACCGTGCGCCGGACCGTCCGGCACGCCGGGGTGCCCAAGCAGCTCGACAAGATGCTCAAGAAGGTGGACGCGGCCCTGGCCGAGCGCACCGAGGTGGCACTGCGACTGCCGAGGCTCGGCTTCGAGACCGTGACCGACAGCGGCTCCACCCTCAGCGGCTCCACCGCGGGCGGCGTCCTGCGCCGGCCGGCCGGTGACCACCAGGCCGTCGTCACGGTCGCCGAGACCGCCACGCTGACCTGGGAGAAGGACGGCCGCCCGCTCCGCAGCCTCCCCGCAGCGGTGCGCCGCGAACACCCCGCCCTGGTCACGGAGCTGCGCGACCTGGTGAAACGCGTGAACGCCCACCTCGCGACGCTCACCCGCGCGCTGGAGGGCGGCTTCACCGTCGACGCCACCCACCCCTACCGCTGGTGGCGCGCCGAACTCGTGGAACACCCCCTCGCCCGGACCCTCGTCCGCAGGCTGATCTGGGAGGTCGAGGCCACCCCCGGCGAGTGGCGGGCCGTGCTCCCCGAGACGGACGGGCCCGACGCCTCCGACGCCCTGGACGACTTGGACGCCCTCGACGTAGCCGACGACGCCCGCGTACGCCTGTGGCACCCGCTCCGCTCCGACCCCGACAGCGTGCGGGCCTGGCGGGACCTGCTCACCGAGCGGCACATCCGGCAACCCTTCAAGCAGGCGTTCCGCGAGGTCTACCGCCTCACCCCGGCCGAGGAGCAGACCCGCGTCTACTCCAACCGCTTCGCCGCGCACCTCGTCCACTACCGCCGGATGTTCGCCCTGTTCCGGGCCCGGGGATGGAAGAGCGACCTGCTAGGCCCCTGGGACGGCGGCGACGACGCCCACGCCGAGCGGACCCTCGCGGCGGGGGAGTGGCGGGTCCGCTTCTTCCACACCTGGGCCGACCAGGCGGGCGACGACGAACTCGCCTCGACCGACCAGGTCCGCTTCCACCGCCGGGTGGACGGCACCTGGAGCGAGACGCCGCTCACCGACGTCCCGCCGCTGCTCTTCAGCGAGGCGATGCGCGACGTGGACCTCTTCGTCGGCGTGACCTCGATCGCCGCCGACCCCGACTGGACCGACGGTGGCCCCCCGCGGACCTACTGGGAACGGGCCTCCTTCGCCGAACTGACCGAGAGCGCCGAGGCACGCCGCGACGCCCTGCAACGCATCCTGCCCCGCCTGAAGATCGCCGACCGGTGCACCCTCGCCGGCCGCTTCCTCGTCGTCCGCGGCGACCTACGCACCTACAAGATCCACATGGGCTCGGCCAACATCCTCATGGAACCGGACGACAGCTACCTCTGCATCGTCCCGGCGGCCGGCCCGGCGACCAGGAGCACCAACCAGCTCTTCCTCCCCTTCGAGGACGACCGGCTGTCCCTCATCCTCAGCAAGGCCTTCCTGCTCGCCGCCGACACCAAGATCACCGATCCGTCCATCCTCACGCAGATCGAGCGAGGCGCCTGATGGCCACCGTGACCTTCCGGGACGAGACCGCGACCGGCAGGCCGGTCACCGCATGGCAGGTCACCGGCCTGCCGGAGCGGATGACCGTACGCGAGCTGATCACCCTCCGGATCCGCGAGGAGGTCACCCGCCACAACGCCCGCCCCAGCGACCGCTTCACCGGCCTCGTCCGCCCCGACGACGCCGAGACGGAACCCGGCGGCCACCGCCTCCGCGAACCCCGCCGCATCGACTGGCAACGCCAGGCCGAGATCGCCGAACGCGCCTTCCTCGCCAACGGCTTCTTCGTCCTGGCCGGCGACCGCCAGGTGGACCACCTCGACGAAGTCGTGGACCTCACCACCGACCCGGACCTGATCTTCATCAAGCTCGTGGCCCTCGCGGGCGGCTGAACACGGCACGGTTTCCGACCCGGGGGCCCGTCAGGTGGCGGCAGCAGCGCCGGGTGCCCCGGAGAGCGACGGCGGCGGTGACGCAGGCGGACAGGCCGGAGGGGCCGCTACGGGTGGGGGCGGCCTCGGCGATGTCCCGGGGCATCGTGATCGAGTACTTCCGGGTGGGATCGCTCATGCCCTCCATGCCACCAGAGGGAGGGTGCCGCCGTGTCTGCCTGGTCGCGCGTCTGCGTATAGGTGACGGCTGAAAAGCGGTGCCGGCGCGGAAAGGGAGCTGCAACCCATTTCGAAGCGTTGCTGACACCCCCTGCTCGCCTTCCGGCTGTACGGCCTGCGTAACTCGGCGTTCCCGACGTGACCGAACACCGGCGTCGATCTGGCGAAGGTCGCCGAAGAAGATGCAGGCAACAATGTGGAGGCCCTGCTGTGCCGCTACGCCGAACCGCATCCCGGGGGAACCTCAGGGGAACTTCGGGCCCGTCATGGACAGGCGGACCCCGGCCCCGTGGAGGCCTGCCCACGCGGATGCGTTGCACGAGACCGGCCGGGCGGTGATGGAACGCGTCCCGCCGGTCTTCCGGAAGACCTGAGGCGGCCGGGGATCGCCTCGTCGCGATCCACCCGGCTGGACTCACGCGGCAGGAGGTGGATCGGAGGGCAGCAATGACGGCAACCGGACGGTCAACCGCAGACACCGGCTGCCTCCGGTTCCGCGCCACAGCGCAACTGTCGCCGAGGCCGGAGCGTCCTCCCTGTCATGACCGAAGTCCGTGCCCGACGCAATAGGGCTTTGTCGCCGGCGACCTTCACCACGGTGGTGATCGGGGGTCTGGTCCTCGCTGCCGTGGCTGCTTGGGGCAGCCTCTTGCTGGTCGTCCAGGGGCGGGTGATCCCCGGCTGGGGCGTGAGTGCGGCTCTCCTCGTCGCGGTGCTCGTTTTCCGGTGGGCATTCACCCGAAGGAGGCGCAGGGATGGCACTTCGCCGCTCGGGCTCCCGCGGAAGCAAGCCGAGTGGGCCCGGCGGACGAGCGCTCTGCTGATCGTCACGGCAGTGCTCGGCACCGTCTTGGAAGCAACCGCCGACCTGTTGGTCTCCGCGGAGTACCACGTGCTGCACCCGGAGGGCCCGGAGGGCTGCACGGCCGTGGTCCGTGAGACATCCTTCCTCGTGATCGGCGACGGCGAGGTGTTCGCGGTGGGACGCACCGGTCTGGCTTTTGGCACGGCCGGATCCTGGACCGTCGATGACGGTTACCGGCCTGTCGAAGAGGGTGCGTACGAACTGGACTGGGGAGAGGAAACCGGTGCCCTACGGATCATCGGCACGATCACCGATCCGGTCGTCAGATCGGACATGGACGGTATCGACTGCTGGTGGTAGGAGCGCGCAAGCTGGCTGAGCGACAGCACGGAGCAGCAAGGCGCAACACCGAGCTGTTCACGGCTCAGACGTCGGCGGGTAGGACACGGAATGTGGCGAATCCCCGCGTGAAGGGCTTGATGGCCCGGAAGTCCCGCTGGTCCAGCGCGAAGAGTCGGAGAGCAGGTTGATCATTTGCCCAACACGGCGCATGACCGACACGTCATGGACGTGCGACCAGTGCGCAGCAACGACAAAGGGCGGAACCCAGTGGGACTGGGTTCCGCCCTTCATGCTTGGCACTCGCAGGTCAGGCGGATGATCGCCATGAGATCTGCTGCGTGCCCCCGGCAGGATTCGAACCTGCGCACACGGCTCCGGAGGCCGTTGCTCTATCCCCTGAGCTACGGGGGCGTGTCGTCCGCGTTCGCGTTCGTCGCGGTGACGGGTAGAACACTACCAGCTCATCGCGGGTGGTCGTGCACGGGTTTCACCGGGGTGGCCGGCGCGGGCCCGGAGGCACTCCGTGTCCTGTCCGGTACGGGCGGAAGTGCGGAAAACCGGGACGGGGAGTGCACGCCGTGCCTACTCTCTAGTTGTGGCGGGCGCTTCCGGCCGGATCCTTGTCGTGGACGACAGTGAGGCGATCCGGCAGCTGATCAGGGTCAATCTCGAGCTGGAAGGGTTCGAGGTGGTGACCGCGGCCGATGGTGCCGAGTGTCTTGAAGTGATCCATCAGGTGCGGCCGGACGTCGTGACGCTGGACGTCGTGATGCCGCGGCTCGACGGGCTCGGGACGGCGGCGCGGCTGAGATCGGACCCGGGGACGCGTGATGTGCCTCTCGCCATAGTCAGCGCCTGCAGCCGCCCCGAGGTGGAGGCCGGGCTGGACGTGGGGGTGGACGCGTTCGTGGCCAAGCCGTTCGAGCCGGCCGAACTCGTCGGTGTCGTGCGGGCGTTGATGAAACGGGTGCGGGGCGCCTCGTCAAGCGGCGGAAACTGAGACGTGCGCGATCAAAAGGGACACGCGCTGTCCGGATGGCGGGACCCCGCCGAATCGGGTCGACCTACCCCGCCCCGGCTCCCCTAATCTGGTCCCCGTGACCCCCGTCGAGCTCTCGCACACCGTGCTTCACGCGGTGCGTTCCGCCGTGGACGAGGGCGAGCTGGCGGTGGCCGTGCCCGAGACCGTCAAGGTCGCCCCGCCCGGCCCCGGGGGCTGCGGGGACTACGCCACCAACGTCGCGCTGCGGCTCGCGCAGCCCGCCGGGCGGCCCGCCGCGGAGGTGGCGGAGGTGCTGCGCGCCCGGCTGCTGCGGGCGGGCGGGGTGCGGGACGTCGCCGTCACCGGGCCCGGGTTCCTCAACATCAGCCTGGCCGGGGACGCCGACGCGGCCCTGGTGCGGCGCATCAGGGACGAGGGGATGCGGTACGGCCACGGGGACGCCCTCGCCGGCCGGACGGTCACCCTGCGCGTCCCCCGCGAGATCCGCGCCGAAGTCGTCGCCGAGGTCACGGCGCGGCTGATCGGGGCCCAGGGCGGCCGGGCGTGCGTGACGCAGGTGGCGCACGGCGAGTCCGCCGACATCCGCCCCGTCCCCGCCCCCGGCGACCCCGCCCCCCTCGGCCCGGCCGCCGCCCGCTGGGCGCTGCTGCACCCGGCTCCGCACGACCGGCCGAGCCTCGGCGGTGAGCACCTGGCGCAGCGGGAGGACAACCCCCTGTTCCGCGTCCGGTACGCGCACGCCCGTGCCCGCGCCGCCGCCCGCAACGCCGCGCAGCTCGGTTTCACCGCCGAGCCGGGCCCCATGGACACCGTTGCGGAGACCCCGGCGGGCCCCATGGACACCGTTGCAGGCATCCCGGCGGGCCCCACGGACACCGTTGCGGACACCCCGGCGGATACCCCGGCGAACGCCGCGACCGCCGCGACCGCTCCCGCACTCCTCCGCGCCCTCGCCGACCACCCCCGCGTCCTCGCCCAGGCCGCGCGGGCGCACGCCCCGGACCGGCTGGCCCGGCACCTGGTGACCGTCGCCGACGCCACGCTGGAGTTCCTGACGCACGCCGCGGTGCTGCCGACGGGGGAGGAGAAACCCTCGGCCGCCCACCGCGCCCGGCTCGCGCTCGCCGAAGCCGCCGGGACGGTGCTGGCCGGTGGCCTCACCCTGCTCGGCATCGACGCACCCGAACACCTCTGACCGGGCGAGACCGAAACCGGCCGGAGCCGAAGAGAGACGCAGAGACACAGACGATGAGCCGTTCCGCACACCCCGCCGGACCCCGTCACGCCGACGTCCTCCCCGAGGGCCACTACACCGCCCCGCCCGCCGACCTGAACGCCCTCGACCCCAAGGTGTGGGCGGGCTCGGTGACCCGTGACGCGGACGGCGCCGTCCGCGTGGGCGGGGTCGACGTCCGCGAGATCGCCCGGGAGCACGGCACCCCCGCCTACGTGATGGACGAGGACGACTTCCGGGCCCGCGCCCGCGCCTGGCGGGAGGCGTTCGGCGAGGGCGCCGACGTGTACTACGCAGGCAAGGCGTTCCTGTCGAAGGCCGTGGTGCGCTGGCTGCACGAGGAGGGACTGAACCTCGACGTCTGCTCCGCCGGGGAGCTGGCCACCGCGCTGGCGGCGGGGATGCCCGCCGAGCGGATCGCGTACCACGGCAACAACAAGTCGCTCGCCGAGATCGAGCGGGCGGTGACCGTCGGGGTCGGGCACATCGTGCTCGACTCGTTCCAGGAGATCGTGCGGGTCGCCCACGTCGCGCAGTCGCACGGGGTGCGGCAGAAGGTGCTGATCCGCGTCACGGTCGGCGTCGAGGCGCACACCCACGAGTTCATCGCCACCGCGCACGAGGACCAGAAGTTCGGCATCCCGCTGGCCGGCGGGCAGGCCGCCGAGGCGGTGCGCCGGGCGCTGCAGCTGGACGGGCTGGAGCTGGCCGGCATCCACAGCCACATCGGGTCGCAGATCTTCGACATGGCCGGGTTCGAGGTCGCCGCGCGGCGCGTGGTCGGGCTGCTGGCCGAGATCCGCGACGAGCACGGCGTCGAGCTGCCCGAGATCGACCTGGGCGGCGGTCTGGGCATCGCCTACACGAGCGAGGACGACCCGCAGGGGCCGCACGAGATCGCCAAGTCGCTCGGCGAGATCGTGGGCCGGGAGTGCGAGGGCGCCGGGCTGGCGGTGCCGCGGATCTCCGTGGAGCCGGGGCGGGCGATCGTCGGGCCCACCGCCTTCACGCTGTACGAGGTGGGGACGCTGAAGCCGCTGGACGGGCTGCGGACGTACGTGTCCGTGGACGGCGGGATGTCGGACAACATCCGCACCGCGCTCTACGACGCCGAGTACTCCGTCGCCCTCGTCTCCCGCGCCAGCGACGCCGGGCCGATGCTCGCCCGCGTGGTCGGCAAGCACTGCGAGAGCGGTGACATCGTGGTCAGGGACGCCTTCCTGCCGGCCGACCTCGCGCCCGGCGACCTGATCGCGGTGCCGGCCACCGGCGCCTACTGCCGCTCCATGGCGAGCAACTACAACCACGTGACGCGCCCGCCGGTGCTCGCCGTCAAGGACGGCGGGACCCGGGTGATCGTCCGCCGTGAGACGGAGGAGGACCTGCTCCGCCTCGACGTCGGATGACGTCGGGCGGCGCCGGGGGCGTCGGATGACGTCGGGTGGCGTCGGGTGAAGTGAGGACGTCCGGCGGAAAAGCCGCTGGGGACCGGGCTGGATCCCGGAAACATGGGTCTCAGGATCCGGACGAATGGAAGATTTTTCCGTCCGGTGCCTGAGACTGGACAACCGTTGACCGGTATGAGGAAACGAGGTCGGATGATGCGTACGCGTCCGCTGAAGGTGGCGCTGCTGGGCTGTGGAGTGGTCGGCTCAGAGGTGGCGCGCATCATGACGACGCACGCGGCCGACCTCGCCGCGCGGATCGGCGCGCCGGTGGAGCTGGCCGGTGTCGCCGTCCGCCGTCCGGACCGGGTGCGGGCCGGGATCGACCCCTCGCTGATCACCACCGACGCCACCGCCCTGGTCAAACGGGGCGACATCGACGTCGTGGTCGAGGTGATCGGCGGGATCGAGCCGGCCCGGACGCTGATCACGACGGCGTTCCAGCACGGCGCGTCCGTCGTGTCGGCCAACAAGGCCCTGATCGCGCAGGACGGCGCGGCGCTGCACGCGGCGGCCGAGGAGCAGGGCCGGGACCTGTACTACGAGGCCGCCGTGGCCGGCGCCATCCCGCTGATCCGCCCGCTGCGCGAGTCGATGGCCGGTGACAAGGTCAACCGGGTGCTCGGCATCGTCAACGGCACGACGAACTTCATCCTCGACAAGATGGACACCACGGGCGCCGGGTACCAGGAGGCGCTGGACGAGGCGACCGCGCTGGGGTACGCCGAGGCCGATCCGACGGCCGACGTGGAGGGCTTCGACGCGGCGGCCAAGGCCGCGATCCTGTCCGGCATCGCCTTCCACTCGCGGGTCCTCCTCGATGACGTGTACCGCGAGGGCATGACCGAGGTGACCGCGGCGGACTTCGCCTCCGCCAAGGAGATGGGCTGCACCATCAAGCTGCTCGCCATCTGCGAGCGGGCCGCGGACGGCGGCTCGGTCACCGCGCGGGTGCACCCCGCGATGATTCCGCTCACCCACCCGCTCGCCTCGGTGCGCGGCGCCTACAACGCGGTGTTCGTGGAGTCCGAGGCGGCCGGGCAGCTGATGTTCTACGGGCCGGGCGCGGGCGGTTCGCCCACCGCGTCGGCCGTGCTGGGCGACCTGGTGGCGGTGTGCCGCAACCGGCTGGCCGGGGCCACCGGTCCCGGTGACTCGGCGTACGCGGCGCTTCCGGTGTCGCCGATGGGCGAGGTGGTCACGCGGTACCACATCAGCCTGGACGTCGCCGACAAGCCGGGCGTGCTCGCCCAGGTCGCCACTGTCTTTGCCGAGCACGGGGTGTCGATCGACACCGTGCGCCAGCAGGGCAAGGACGGCGAGGCATCGCTCGTCGTCGTCACCCATCGTGCGTCCGACGCCTCGCTCAGCGGGGTCGTCGAGGCGTTGCGCGGCCTGGACACCGTCCGGGGCGTCGCCAGCATCATGCGGGTCGAAGGAGAGTAGGCGGAGTCATGACTCAGACTCACCAGTGGCGCGGAATCATCGAGGAGTACCGGGACCGGCTTCCGGTCTCCGACACGACGGAGGTCGTGACGCTCCGCGAGGGCGGTACGCCGCTCGTGCCCGCGCAGGTGCTCTCCGAGCGCACCGGCTGCGAGGTGCACCTCAAGGTCGAGGGCGCGAACCCGACCGGTTCGTTCAAGGACCGCGGGATGACGATGGCGATCACGCGGGCGAAGGAGGAGGGCGCGAAGGCGGTCATCTGCGCGTCCACCGGCAACACCTCCGCCTCGGCGGCCGCGTACGCGGTGCGGGCCGGGATGGTGTGCGCGGTGCTGGTGCCGCAGGGCAAGATCGCGCTGGGCAAGATGGGCCAGGCGCTGGTGCACGGCGCGAAGATCCTGCAGGTCGACGGCAACTTCGACGACTGCCTCACGCTGGCCCGGTCGCTGTCCGACAACTACCCGGTGGCGCTGGTCAATTCGGTGAACCCGGTGCGGATCGAGGGGCAGAAGACCGCTGCCTTCGAGATCGTCGACATGCTGGGCGACGCGCCCGACGTGCACGTGCTGCCGGTGGGCAACGCGGGCAACATCACGGCGTACTGGAAGGGCTACCGGGAGTACGCCGGGGACGGCCTCGCGACGCGCACGCCGCGCATGTGGGGCTTCCAGGCGTCCGGCAGCGCGCCGCTGGTGCGCGGCGAGGTCGTCAAGGACCCGCAGACCATCGCCACGGCGATCCGGATCGGCAACCCCGCGTCCTGGGAGTACGCCGAGGCGGCGCGGGACGACTCGGGCGGCCTGATCGACGAGGTGACGGACCGTGAGATCCTGCGGGCGTACCGGCTGCTGGCCTCGCAGGAGGGCGTGTTCGTCGAGCCGGCGTCGGCGGCGTCGGTGGCGGGCCTGCTGAAGGCGACGGAGGCGGGGCTGGTCGACCCGGGCCAGCGGATCGTCTGCACCGTCACGGGCAACGGGCTCAAGGACCCCGACTGGGCGGTCATGGGCGCGCCGACCCGCCCGGAGGTCGTCCCGGTGGACGCCGCGGCGGCGGCGGAGCGGCTCGGCCTTGCCTGAGGCGCCCGGCCGCGGAGGCGGTGGGCACCGGGGCGGAGGAGCGCGTCGCGCGTTCCCCCGCCCCGTGTCCGTTCCGCGCCCGTCCCCGGCGGGAATTGGCGCGAACCGACACGCACTTCGGCGTGAACGGACACGTACCGTGGCGCGAACCGGCGGGCACCGTGGCGTGAACCGACACGCACCGTGCGCCTCCCGTGCGCCCTATGTCGCCGGAGAAGCATCCTTCGATAGTCTGTACTGAACCGGCCCGCCGCATATGCCGTGCCCGGTTCCGACGCGTTCGCGTCCTGCGAAGTCCCGCGTCTCCCCGTGTCCTGCAGTCAAGGAGAGTCATCCAGCGATGGCCGGTCCCGCCTTCCGAGCCGCCGCCGTCCGCGTGCGCGTGCCCGCAACCAGCGCCAATCTCGGACCGGGGTTCGACGCCCTGGGCCTTTCGCTGGGGCTCTACGACGACGTCGTCGTCCGCGTGGCCGACTCGGGGCTGCACATCGACATCGCCGGTGAGGGCAGCGACAACCTGCCGCGCGACGAGAAGCACCTGCTGGTGCGCTCGATGCGTGCCGCGTTCGACGCGCTCGGCGGACAGCCCCGAGGGCTGGAAATCGTCTGCGCCAACCGCATTCCGCACGGCCGCGGCCTCGGTTCCTCCTCCGCCGCGATCTGCGCCGGGATCGTCGCCGCCCGCGCGGTGACGATAGGCGGCGAGAACCGGCTCGACGACACCGCGCTGCTGGAACTCGCGACCGAGATCGAGGGCCACCCCGACAACGTCGCCGCCTGTCTGCTCGGTGGATTCACCCTCGCCTGGATGGAGGGCGGCGTCGGCCGCGCCGTCCGCAGCGAGCCCGCGGATTCCATCGTTCCGGTGGTTTTCGTTCCCGGAAAACCGGTACTGACCGAGACCGCGCGCGGCCTGCTCCCGCGCAACGTCCCCCATGTCGACGCCGCCGCCAACGCCGGCCGTGCCGCGCTGCTCGTCGAGGCCCTCACCCGGCGCCCCGAGCTGCTGATGCCGGCCACCGAGGACCGCCTCCACCAGGAATACCGCGCCCCGGCGATGCCGGAGAGCGCGGCCCTGGTGGAGCGTCTGCGCGCCGACGGAATTCCCGCCGTGATCTCCGGCGCGGGCCCCACCGTGCTGGCGCTGGCCGACGAGGAGACGGCCCTGAAGGTGGAGATGTCGGCGGGGGACGGCTGGGCCGCCAACCGGCTGGGCCTGGATCTGTCGGGCGCGAGCGTGCTGCCGCTCGCGGCCGCCGCATGAACGGCCGTGTTCCCGGATAAGCAGTGACCGGGGACGCGTATGAGCGCGCATTCAGGCGATTGCCGGATGTGGAGAGGGGGAATGTTTGTGGGATCCGGTAGTGTTAATGTCAAGTCCGCACCCGACCACCCGAGCGTGGCGAGGTGCTTCACGTCCCCGTCCGGGACAGACATTCTTCCGGGAGTCTCCCAAGCCGCACTGTGTTTCGTACGGTACGTAGTACGCGGGCAGCAACCCGTACGCGAATGCTGAGCAGCTCCCAGGGCACGCTCCGGAACCGGTGCGCCCGAGCCACGTGACACGAATTTCGTCGTCGCCGTCGCGGGGAGCGCCACCAATCACCATTTGTTTCCTCCGCCGATGTGGCGGACCACCGCCCCGGACCGGTCCTTTCGATCAGGACCGATTCCGGACAGCACAACCGGTCGCCGAGCCAGACAGGCCGACGCCCGCTCCAGGGAAGGACCCTTCGTGAGCGACACCACCGATCTGATGGGCGCACGTGTCGACGAGACCGCTGCCGCGCCCGCCACGGACGCCTCCACGCCTGCCAGCGGTGCCGGCTCGCGGCGGCGTCGCGGTACCGGCCTCGAGGGCATGGTGCTGGCCGAACTGCAGCAGGTCGCCTCCGGCCTCGGCATCAGGGGCACGGCGCGGATGCGCAAGAGCCAGCTGATCGAGGTCATCAAGGAGGCCCAGGCCTCCGCGGGCGCACCCGCCAAGGCGGCCGCGTCCGGGGCCGACGGCGAGGCGAAGCCCAAGCGCCGCACCACGTCGCGCACCCGTACGGGTGAGGAGTCGGCCGCCGAGAAGGCGCAGATCCCCGGCCAGCCGTCGCCCAAGGCCGAGCAGGCCGTGAAGGCCGAGGCCGGGCAGGAGACGAAGAGCGACGAGCAGCCGGCCGAGCGCCGCCGCCGTCGCGCCACCGCCGAGGCGGGCAGCCCCGAGACCGTCACCGCGGAGGCCAAGGGCGAGACCCAGGCCGCCGACAGGGGCGAGCGTGGCAGAAGTGACAGTGCCAAGAGCGACGCGCGCGGTGACAAGAGCGACGTGAAGACCGAAACCAAGCAGGACACCGGCGACCGCACGCAGGGCGAGCGGAGCGACTCCGCCGACGCCGAGGGCCGTTCGGGCCGCACCCGTGACCGGGAACGCGGCCGGGACCGCGACCGCAGCCGTGACCGCGGCGACCGCCGCAAGGGCGACGACCAGCAGGGCGGCGGCCAGGGCGGCCGGCAGAGCCAGCAGGGCGGCGGCGCCCAGGGCCGTGACCGCGACCGTCAGCAGCAGGACGACGACGACTTCGAGGGCGGCCGCCGCGGCCGCCGTGGCCGCTACCGCGACCGCCGTGGCCGCCGCGGCCGCGACGAGGTCGCCGAGCCGCAGGTCGCCGACGACGACGTGCTGATCCCCGTCGCGGGCATCCTCGACATCCTCGACAACTACGCGTTCATCCGGACCTCCGGCTACCTGCCGGGCCCGAACGACGTCTACGTCTCCCTCGCCCAGGTCCGCAAGAACGGCCTGCGCAAGGGCGACCACGTCACCGGCGCGGTCCGCCAGCCCAAGGAGGGCGAGCGCCGCGAGAAGTTCAACGCGCTGGTCCGCCTCGACTCCGTCAACGGCATGGCGCCCGAACACGGCCGCGGCCGCCCGGAGTTCAACAAGCTGACGCCGCTGTACCCGCAGGACCGGCTCCGCCTGGAGACCGACCCGGGCGTGCTGACCACGCGGATCATCGACCTCGTGTCGCCGATCGGCAAGGGCCAGCGCGGTCTGATCGTGGCCCCGCCGAAGACCGGCAAGACCATGATCATGCAGGCGGTCGCCAACGCGATCACCCGCAACAACCCCGAGTGCCACCTGATGGTCGTCCTGGTCGACGAGCGTCCGGAGGAGGTCACCGACATGCAGCGGTCGGTCAAGGGCGAGGTCATCTCCTCGACCTTCGACCGCCCGGCCGAGGACCACACGACCGTCGCCGAGCTCGCCATCGAGCGCGCCAAGCGCCTGGTCGAGCTGGGCCACGACGTGGTCGTCCTGCTGGACTCGATCACCCGACTGGGCCGCGCCTACAACCTGGCCGCCCCGGCCTCCGGGCGCATCCTGTCCGGTGGTGTCGACTCCACGGCGCTGTACCCGCCCAAGCGCTTCTTCGGCGCCGCGCGCAACATCGAGGACGGCGGCTCGCTGACCATCCTCGCCACCGCGCTGGTGGACACCGGGTCCCGCATGGACGAGGTGATCTTCGAGGAGTTCAAGGGCACCGGCAACATGGAGCTCAAGCTCGACCGGAAGCTCGCCGACAAGCGCATCTTCCCGGCCGTCGACGTCGACGCCTCCGGCACCCGCAAGGAGGAGATCCTGCTGGGCGCCGAGGAGCTGGCGATCGTCTGGAAGCTGCGGCGCGTGCTGCACGCGCTGGACCAGCAGCAGGCCATCGAGCTGCTCCTCGACAAGATGAAGCAGTCGAAGTCCAACGCCGAGTTCCTGATGATGATCCAGAAGAACACGCCGAACCCCAGCGGCGACTGACGGTCGCACCGGCACCACGGCACCCGGAGGGCCGCCCCGCGCACTGCGCGGGGCGGCCCTCCGCCGTGTGCGCCGGGAGGGCGGCGGGAGAGCTTCCCCACAGGCGGCAGGCCGCCGGTGATCGCGGGGACGGCGCGGAAAGACGCTGGTCGGAGGCGGTGCGGGCGGGTCCCCGGCGGGCCGGCCGGTGGCCGCTCCGGCACGGAGCGCAAACCCCCCATGTGCGAATCTTTCGGCTTCACCCGGTAGGGGTACACCGTCCAACCGAGAGGCCCAGAGGATTCAGATGTCAGCCGAGAGCACGCCGCCGCCCGGCATACCGGAGGAGAACCCCGGCACGCCCGGCCCCGAGCGCGCGAGAACGCGCGGCGGGGGCGGGGGACGCCGCCGCAGGCCCCGCACGCCCCGGCAGAGGGCGCTGCGCGCCGCCGCCTGGAGCGCGGCGGGCGTCGTGGCCCTCGGCGGCGCGGGACTCGGCTACCTGTACACGCGGCTCGACGGCAACATCGCGAGCATCGACATCGACCACATGCTCGGCTCCGCGCGCCCCGCGAACACCGACGACGGGTCGCAGGACGTCCTGGTGCTCGGTTCCGACAGCCGCTCCGGAGGCAGCAACAAGCGGCTCGGCGGCGGCGCCGGGGAAGCGGGCGCCCGCGCGGACACCGCGATGCTGGTCCACGTCCACAAGGGCCGCACCTCCGCGAGCGTGGTGTCCATACCGCGCGACACGCTGGTCGACCGGCCGTCCTGCGTCGACCGGTCCGGGCAGCGGAAGCCGGCCGAGAAGGACGTCATGTTCAACTCGGCGTACTCCACCGGAGGAGCGGCCTGCACGGTGAAGACCGTGGAGGCGATGAGCGGCGTCCGCGTCGACCACTTCGTCGAGGTCGACTTCACGGGCTTCAGGCGGATGGTCGACGCGCTGGGCGGCGTCGAGGTCACCACCCGGGAGAGGATCTCCGACCCGGAGAGCCGCCTCAGGCTCGACGCCGGCACCCACCGGCTGAGCGGCACCCAGGCGCTGGGCCTGGTCCGCACCCGGCACGGGGTCGGCGACGGTTCCGACCTCGGGCGGATCCAGCTGCAGCAGGCGTTCCTCAAGGCGCTGGCCGAACAGGTCAAGGAGGTCGGCGTGCTGTCCCACCCGAAGCGGCTGTACGACCTCGCCGACACCGCGACCAGGTCGGTCACCACCGACGAGGACCTCGGCAGCGTCACGGCGCTCGCCTCCTTCGCGGGCGGGCTGAAGGACATCGGGCCGTCGAAGCTGACGATGACGACGCTGCCGGTCGACTACGACCCCGACGCCCCGAACCGGGTCCTGCTCGACGAGGACAAGGCCGCGCTGGTCTGGTCGGCGCTGCGGCACGACAAGGCGATTCCGGCCAAGGCCAAGGGATCCGCCACGGGCCACGCCGACGAGGTCGTCGGCTCCCCGTCGCGCTCCGCGGCCTCCCGCGCCGCCTCCTGAGACCCGGGCGGGCCGGGGAGCACCCGGGGAATAGAACGGTCCCGGACCCGGTTTTGGGGGATGCGGCCAGTGCTGGCAGACTGGTACGTCGGCTCCGGTTCACGCTCCCGCATCCCGCGGCGGCGACCCGGCGCCCTCCCGGAACCTAGGAGACACCTTGAAGCGCGACATCCACCCCGAGTACGTCGAGACGCAGGTCAGCTGCACCTGTGGCGCGTCGTTCACGACTCGCAGCACCATCTCCTCCGGCGCCATCCGCGCCGAGGTCTGCTCCGAGTGCCACCCGTTCTACACGGGCAAGCAGAAGATCCTCGACACCGGTGGCCGCGTGGCCCGCTTCGAGGCCCGCTTCGGCAAGGCGGCTGCCGGCTCGAAGAAGTAGCGAGCCACCGCGCCGGTCCTCGGCCGCCCCACGCGGGCGGCCGGGACCGGCGTTTTTGGTCGCCCGCCTTCGCAGCCATGCACACCTTCCAGGAGCCAGGAGCCCCACATGTTCGAGGCCGTCGAGGAACTCGTCGGTGAGCACGCCGATCTCGAGAAGAAGCTCGCCGACCCGTCGGTCCACGCCGACCAGGCCAACGCGCGCAAGCTGAACAAGCGCTACGCCGAGCTGACTCCGATCGTCGCCACCTACCGCTCCTGGAAGCAGACCGGGGACGACGTCGAGGCGGCCAAGGAGCTCGCCCAGGACGACCCCGACTTCGCGGCCGAGGTCAAGGAGCTGGAGAGGCTCCGCGAGGAACTCACCGAGAAGCTGCGCCTCCTGCTGGTCCCGCGCGACCCCAGCGACGACAAGGACGTCATCCTCGAGATCAAGGCCGGCGCCGGCGGCGACGAGTCCGCGCTGTTCGCGGGCGACCTGCTGCGCATGTACCTGCGGTACGCGGAGCGCGTCGGCTGGAAGACCGAGATCATCGACGCCACCGAGTCCGAGCTGGGCGGCTACAAGGACGTCCAGGTCGCCGTGAAGACCAAGGGCGGCAACGGCGCCACCGAGCCCGGCCAGGGCGTCTGGGCGCGCCTGAAGTACGAGGGCGGCGTGCACCGCGTGCAGCGCGTGCCGGCCACCGAGTCGCAGGGCCGGATCCACACCTCCGCCGCGGGCGTGCTGGTCACGCCGGAGGCCGAGGAGGTCGACGTGGAGATCAACCCCAACGACCTGCGGATCGACGTCTACCGGTCCTCCGGGCCCGGTGGCCAGTCCGTGAACACCACCGACTCCGCGGTGCGCATCACCCACCTGCCCACCGGCGTCGTCGCCTCCTGCCAGAACGAGAAGAGCCAGCTGCAGAACAAGGAGCAGGCCCTGCGTATCCTGCGCTCCAGGCTGCTCGCCGCCGCGCAGGAGGAGGCGGAGCGGGAGGCCGCGGACGCCCGCCGCAGCCAGGTCCGCACCGTCGACCGCTCCGAGAAGATCCGCACGTACAACTTCCCGGAGAACCGGATCTCCGACCACCGGGTCGGCTTCAAGGCCTACAACCTCGACCAGGTCCTCGACGGCGACCTGGACGCGGTGATCCAGGCCTGCGTCGACGCGGACTCGGCCGCCAAGCTCGCCGCCGCCTGACGCCCGGCGCCGACCGCGCGAAGACGCCCCCTGACGACACCGGAGGACCAGCGTGCCGCAGAACCAGAGCCCGCGCAGCGTGCTGCTCGCCGAGGTGGCCCAGGCCACCCAGCGGCTGGCGGACGCCGGCGTGCCCTCGCCGCGCAACGACGCGGAGGAGCTCGCCGCGTTCGTGCACGGCGTGAAGCGGGGCCAGCTGCACACCGTCAAGGACTCCGACTTCGACGCCCGCTACTGGGAGGTCGTCGCCCGGCGGGAGGCCCGCGAGCCGCTGCAGCACATCACCGGCCGCGCCTTCTTCCGGTACCTGGAGCTCCAGGTCGGCCCCGGGGTCTTCGTGCCCCGGCCGGAGACGGAGTCGGTGGTGGGCTGGGCCATAGACGCGGTGCGCGCCATGGACGTCGCCGAACCCCGCATCGTCGACCTGTGCACCGGCTCCGGCGCGATCGCGCTGGCCATGGCGCAGGAGGTGCCGCGGTCCTCGGTGCACGCCGTGGAGCTCTCCGAGGAGGCCCTGGTGTGGGCCCGCAAGAACACGGAGGGCTCACGCGTCGACCTGCGGCACGGCGACGCGCTGACGGCCTTCCCCGACCTGGACGGCCAGGTCGACCTGGTCATCACCAACCCGCCGTACATCCCCCTCACCGAGTGGGAGTACGTCGCCCCCGAGGCGCGGGACCACGACCCGGACATGGCGCTGTTCTCCGGCCAGGACGGGCTCGACCTGATCCGCGGCCTGGAACGCACCGCGCACCGCCTGCTGCGGCCCGGCGGCGTCGTGGTGGTCGAGCACGCCGACACCCAGGGCGGCCAGGTCCCCTGGATCTTCACCGAGGAACGGGGCTGGGCCGACGCCGCCGACCACCCCGACCTCAACAGGCGGCCGCGGTTCGCCACGGCCCGCAAGGCGACGCCGTGAACGCGCGTCCCACCGGAACCACTTCTTCTCCCCGACTCTTCCCCCTGCACGACCCGTACGAGGAGGCCAGCTGACATGGCACGGCGATACGACACCAACGACGCGACCGACCGCGCGACCGGTCTGCGCGAAGCCGCGTCCGCCGTCCGCCGTGGCGAACTGGTCGTCCTGCCGACGGACACGGTGTACGGCATCGGCGCGGACGCCTTCTCCTCGGAGGCCGTCGGCGACCTGCTGGAGGCCAAGGGCCGCGGCCGCAACATGCCCTCCCCGGTGCTGATCGGCTCGCCCAACACGCTGCACGGACTGGTCACCGACTTCTCCGAGACCGCCTGGGAGCTGGTCGACGCCTTCTGGCCCGGCGCGCTCACCCTGGTCGCCCGCCACCAGCCCTCGCTGGTCTGGGACCTCGGCGAGACCCGCGGCACGGTCGCGGTGCGCATGCCGCTGCACCCGGTCGCCATCGAGCTGCTCACCGAGGTCGGCCCGATGGCGGTCTCCTCCGCCAACCTGACCGGCCACCCCTCGCCGGAGACCTGCGACGCCGCGCAGCAGATGCTCGGCGACTCCGTCTCCGTCTACCTCGACGGCGGCCCGACGCCGGGCAACGTGCCCTCGTCGATCGTCGACGTCACCGGCGCGGTGCCGGTGCTGCTGCGCGAGGGCGCCCTCTCCGCCGAGGAGCTGCGCAAGGTGGTACCCGACCTCGAGGTGGCGAATTGACCCCCGCCCCTGACGCGGGGCTTGGCATACGAGAGGAAGACGGCGGGGAGGCCGGCTTCCGGATCCTGCATGTCAGCACCGGCAACGTGTGCCGCTCGCCGATCACCGAGCGGCTGACCCGGCACGCCCTCGCCCAGCGGCTCGGTGACCCCCGGTGGGGCGGACTCGTCGTCGAGTCCGCCGGCACCTGGGGGCACGAGGGCGCCCCCATGGAGGAGAACGCCGTCACCGTGCTCGACGAGTACGGCGCGGACGCCTCCGGCTTCACCGGGCGCGAGCTGCGCGACGAGCACGTCATCCGCGCCGACCTGGTGCTGACGGCCACCCGGGACCACCGGGCCCACGTCATCTCGATGGGGCACTCGGCCGGGCTGCGCACCTTCACGCTCAAGGAGTTCACCCGCCTGGTGCGGGCCATCGACCCCGCCACCCTGCCGCCGGTCGAGGACGGCGTCTGCGCCCGCGCCCGCGCCCTGGTGCGGGCCGCCGCCGCGCTGCGCGGCTGGCTGCTCGCGCCCACCCCCGAGGCGGACGAGGTGTACGACCCGTACGGGGCGCCGCTGCCGTTCTTCCGGTCCGTCGGCGACGAGATACACGGAGCCCTCGACCCGGTGGTCACCGCCCTCACGGGCGTCAAGGGCTGACCTCCGGCCGCCACGCGCGCCGCGCACCCCCGTTCCCCGCGTCCTACGCTGGACCTGTCGTCCGGACGAGGAGGCTCCGCATGGGCACCGTCGCCAACACCCAGGCCGTGCGCGCGGAGGCGCGGAGCGCCGAGCTGAGGGCCCGGGACCCCGAGGTGGCGGGGATCCTCGACGCCGAGGCCGAGCGGCGGCGCACCACGCTCCAGCTGATCGCCGCCGAGAACTTCACCTCGCCCGCCGTCCTGGCGGCCCTCGCCTCGCCGCTCGCCGACAAGTACGCCGAGGGCTACCCCGGCAACCGCTTCCACGGCGGCTGCGCCTACGCGGACCTCGCCGAGCGCACCGCCGTCGACCGCGCCACCGCCCTCTTCGGCGCCGCGCACGCCAACGTCCAGCCGCACTCCGGCTCGGCCGCCGTGCTGGCCGCCTACGCCGCCCTGCTGCGCCCGGGCGATGCGGTGCTCGCCCTGGGACTGGCCTTCGGCGGCCACCTCACCCACGGCTCGCCCGCCAACTTCTCCGGCCGCTGGTTCCGCTTCACCGGCTACGGCGTCGACGCCGAGTCCGGGCTGCTGGACTACGAGCAGGTCAGGGCGCTGGCCCGGGCCACCCGGCCCAAGGCGGTGGTGTGCGGGTCGATCGCCTACCCGCGCCACATCGACTACGCGGCGTTCCGGGAGATCGCCGACGACGTCGGCGCCTACCTGATCGTCGACGCCGCGCACCCCATCGGCCTGGTGGCCGGCGGGGCGGCGCCCAGCCCCGTGCCCTACGCCGACGTGGTCTGCGCGACCACCCACAAGGTGCTCCGCGGCCCCCGCGGCGGAATGCTCCTGTGCGGCGAGGAGCTGGCCGAGCGGGTGGACCGCGCGGTCTTCCCGTTCACCCAGGGCGGGGCGCCGATGAACGTGGTCGCGGCCAAGGCGGTGGCCTTCGGGGAGGCGGCGACGCCCGGGTACGCCGCCTACGCCCGCCGCACGGTCGCCAACGCGCGCGCCCTGGCGGCCGGTCTCGCCGCCGAGGGGCTCCACGTCTCCACCGGCGGCACGGACACCCACCTGATCACCGCCGACCCCGCCCCGCTCGGCGGCCTGGACGGCCGCGCGGCCCGCGACCTGCTGGGCGCCGCCGGCATGGTCCTCGACACATCGGCACTGCCGCACGACGGCCGGGGCATCCGCCTGGGGACGGCTGCCGTGACGACCCTGGGCATGGGGGAGGAGGAGGCGCGGACCATCGCGTCCCTGGTCGGACGGGCCCTGCGGGGCGACGTGGACGGGGCGCGCGCCGGGGCACGCGAACTGGCCGAGGCCTTCCCGCCGCCCTACCCGTGACCCGCGGGGTGAAACCGTCCCGGCCACCCGGAAGTCATCACCAGGGACCGTCCCTCGTTAGGGTGTGGGTCGGAGTTGGCCAGCGAGATCTGTGGGGAAGCCCGTGCGTGAATACCTGCTGACGGTCTGCGTCACGGCCGCGGTGACGTACCTCCTGACGGGTCCGGTGCGGAAGTTCGCGATCGTGGCGGGGGCCATGCCCCAGGTGCGGGCGCGGGACGTGCACCGCGAACCCACCCCGAGGCTGGGCGGCATCGCGATGTTCTTCGGCCTGTGCGCCGGTCTGCTGGTCGCCTCCCAGCTCGCCAACCTCGGCCAGGTCTTCGAGCGGTCCAACGAGCCGCGCGCGCTGCTCTCCGGGGCGGCGCTGATCTGGATCATCGGCGTGCTGGACGACAAGTTCGAGCTGGACGCCCTGATCAAGCTGGGCGCGCAGATGATCGCGGCCGGCGTGATGGTGATGCAGGGCCTGACCATCCTGTGGCTGCCGGTGCCGGGCGTCGGCCTGGTGGCGCTGACCTCCTGGCAGGGCACGTTGCTCACCGTGGCGTTGGTGGTGATCACCATCAACGCGGTGAACTTCGTCGACGGCCTCGACGGTCTGGCCTCCGGCATGGTGGGCATCGCCTCGCTGGCGTTCTTCCTGTACGGCTACCGCATCTGGTTCGGCTTCGGCATCGAGGCGGCCGCCCCGGCCACCCTGTTCGCCGCCATCCTGATCGGCATGTGCGTGGGCTTCCTGCCGCACAACATGCATCCGGCGCGGATCTTCATGGGCGACTCCGGGTCGATGCTGATCGGCCTGATCCTGGCGGCCGGCGCGATCTCCATCACCGGGCAGATCGACCCGGACGCGCTGAAGCTGTTCGCCGGCTCCGAGCGCAGCGCGGTGCACGCGACCGTGCCGGTCTACATCCCGCTGCTGCTGCCGCTGACGATCATCGCGATCCCGGCCGCCGACCTGGTGCTGGCCATCGTGCGCCGCACCTGGCGCGGCCAGTCGCCGTTCGCCGCGGACCGCGGGCACCTGCACCACCGGCTGCTGGAGATCGGCCACTCGCACAGCAGGGCCGTGCTGATCATGTACTTCTGGTGCGGGCTGATCGCCTTCGGCGCCCTGTCGTACTCGGTGACCGCGGCCTCGATGTGGATCGTGCTGAGCGTCGCCCTGCTGAGCGCGCTCGGCCTGGTGCTGCTGCTGATGCCGCGGTTCACCCCGCGCGCCCCGCGCTGGGCGGAGTGGATGCTGCCGCCGCGCTACCGCCGTCCGAGGGCGGGCGGCGGCCAGGAGGCCGGTGGGAGCGCCGTGGACGCCCCGGAGGAGGACGGCCGGGGCCAGGAGGCCGGGCGGGCCCCCGCGGGCGCGCAGGCGACCGACAGCGCCGCGCACGGCGCCGACGGCACGCGGGGCGCGGACGGCGACGCGGTGGAGCCCGGAGGGCGGGAGGACCTGGAGCCGGTCGCCGTGGGCGCCGCCCGGACCGCCAACGGATCCTCCGCGGTGGGCAACCGCACCCGGTTCCGCCGGCCCGGCCCGTCCTCGTCCGGGCGCTAGGTAAGAATCCGACTAGAGCTTGACCCGCCCGAGGGACGCTCTTGGGGAGCGCTTGGGCGGGCAAATCGGTCCTATACCATCCAATAGGTGTGGCGAATCGTTACTGGTGCGCCACTTAGCCCCCTCGTGTGACAGTGGGCACACGAAGTAGGTAAAGACCTCATCAAATAGTTTGTGATAGCGTTCACGAGTAGCCCGGACCGGAGTCGGACGAGCGCGCACGATCCCCCAGCGCGGTGGTTCCCCGGACCGAGGTTCTCTCTCTCACCCCGGGTCTACGCTCGTCCATGACGACACCCTGCCCCCTCAGCAAGCGGAGTTGCCGCCATGCCGTCCAACGACGTTCGGATGCTCATCCACACCGCGGTGCCCACCGCTGCCGCCGGCGCGATCGCCGCGGTCCTCAGCGGGGTGTTCGCCGGCGGCAAGGGTGCGCTCGGCGCCGTCGTCGGAACGCTGGTCGTACTCCTCTTCATGGGTATCGGGCTCTACGTACTGCAGCGCGTCGCGAAGTCGCTCCCGCACCTGTTCCAGGCCATGGGCCTGATGCTCTACACGGTGCAGATCCTGCTCATGTTCTTCTTCGTGGCCGTGTTCAAGAACACGTCGCTGTTCCACCCCAAGACCTTCGCGATCGCGCTGGTCGCCGCGACCCTCGTCTGGGTCGCCGCGCAGGCCCGCGCGCACATGAAGGCCAAGATCCTGTACGTCGAACCCGAGTCGACCGAGAACGAGAAGACGCAGAAGACGGGGCGCTCGTCGTGAGGAACGGGGCCGGGGCAAGCACAGCTGAGCGTTCCTGCTATCGTCCGTTGCCGACTGCGGCATCGCGGGCGCGGGCATCCGAGCTGACGCCTGCTCGAACGCGAGGCTTGATGCCCCCCAGCCGCCCCCACATCCGTAAGACCAGTCCCGTGCCGAACCGCGGCCTCGTGCCGCGCCGACACAACGAGGTTGCCGTACCTATGCGCCACGCTGAAGGAGCCCGCGGTGAGTGCTGACCCGACGCAGGTGCTCGCCTTCGAGACCGACTGCCACATCTTCGATGGCTGTGGCTTCCCGGCTCCGGGCCTGCACTCGTTCCTGTTCGAGCCCCTGTGGGGCGACGCGGACAGCAACCTGTACTTCAACAAGCCGATGCTGCTCGCCCTGCTGGGCTCGCTCGTCGTGATCGGCTTCTTCTGGGCCGCCTTCCGCAAGCCGAAGGTCGTCCCCGGCAAGCTGCAGATGGTCGCCGAGGCCGGCTACGACTTCATCCGCCGCGGCGTGGTGTACGAGACCCTCGGGCGCAAGGAGGGCGAGAAGTACGTCCCCCTCATCGTCTCGATGTTCTTCTTCATCTGGATGATGAACCTCTGGTCGATCGTCCCGCTCGCCCAGTTCCCGGTGACGTCGATCATCGCCTACCCGGCGGTCCTGGCGCTCATCGTGTACGTCCTGTGGGTCACCCTCACCTTCAAGCGCCACGGCTTCGTCGGCGCCTGGAAGAACATCACCGGCTACAACAAGGACCTCGGCCCGGTTCTGCCGCTGGCCATGCTGATCGAGTTCTTCTCGAACCTGCTGGTCCGCCCCTTCACCCACGCGGTGCGACTGTTCGCGAACATGTTCGCGGGCCACACGCTTCTGGTGCTCTTCACGATCGCCAGCTGGTACCTGCTGAACGGCATCGGCATCGCCTACGCCGGCGTCAGCTTCGTCATGACCATCGTGATGACGGTCTTCGAGCTGTTCATCCAGGCACTGCAGGCGTACGTCTTCGTGCTACTGGCCTGCACCTACATCCAGGGCGCGCTCGCAGAGCACCACTGAGCGCCGCCCCGCGCACAGACCCCCGATCCGTCCGGTGGCCAACCCCCACCGGTCCGTAAAGAAAAGGAAGAACTGGCATGTCCCAGACCCTTGCCGCTGTTTCCGGTTCGCTCGGCTCCATCGGTTACGGCCTCGCTGCCATCGGCCCCGGCGTCGGCGTCGGCATCATCTTCGGCAACGGCACCCAGGCCCTGGCCCGTCAGCCCGAGGCGGCCGGCCTGATCCGCGCCAACCAGATCCTGGGCTTCGCCTTCTGTGAGGCGCTCGCCCTGATCGGCCTGGTCATGCCGTTCGTCTACGGCGTCTGATCCACGCGATCCCAGACCAGCCGACCTAGACGAAAGGCACTGACATGAGCCAGCTGCTCACGATCGCAGCCGAGGAGGCCCAGAACCCCCTCGTGCCGCCGATCCCCGAGCTCGTCATCGGCCTGATCGCCTTCGTCATCGTCTTCGGCGTCCTCGCCTGGAAGCTCCTCCCGAACATCAACAAGGTTCTGGAAGAGCGCCGCGAGGCCATCGAGGGCGGTATCGAGAAGGCCGAGGCCGCTCAGACCGAGGCCCAGAGCGTGCTCGAGCAGTACAAGGCTCAGCTCGCCGAAGCCCGACACGAGGCCGCGCGCCTGCGCTCGGAGGCGCAGGAGCAGGGTGCCGCGCTCATCGCCGAGATGCGCGCGGAGGGCCAGCGCCAGCGCGAGGAGATCATCGCCGCCGGTCACGCGCAGATCGAGGCCGACCGCAAGGCCGCCGCGACCGCGCTGCGCCAGGACGTGGGCAAGCTCGCCACCGACCTGGCCGGCAAGCTCGTCGGCGAGTCCCTCGAGGACCACGCCCGTCAGAGCCGCGTCATCGACCGCTTCCTCGGCGAGCTCGAGGAGAAGGCCGAGGCCGCGCGATGAACGGAGCGAGCCGCGAGGCCCTGGCAGCCGCCCGCGAGCGACTCGACGCGCTGACGGACTCCACGTCCGTCGACGCGACGCGGCTCGCCGACGAGCTGGCCGCCGTCACCGCGCTGCTCGACCGTGAGGTGTCGCTGCGTCGGGTCCTCACCGACCCGGCGCAGTCCGGAGAGGCCAAGGCCGACCTGGTCCAGCGCCTGCTGGGCAGCCAGATCGGTGGTCCGGCCACCGACCTGGTGTCGGGCACGGTCCGGTCCCGCTGGTCCGCCCCGCGCCACCTGGTGGACGCGATGGAGGAGCTGGCGAACCTCGCCGACCTCACGGCCGCGCAGAAGGCCGGCGCCCTGGACGACGTCGAGGACGAGCTGTTCCGGTTCGGCCGGATCGTCGCCTCGAACGCCCCCCTGCGCGCCGCGCTGACCGACCGGTCCGCGAGCGCCGAGGCCAAGAGCGGTCTGCTGCGCAGCCTGCTCGGCGGCCGGGCGAACGCCGTCACCGAGCGCCTGGTGATCCGTCTGGTGTCCGCGCCGCGTGGACGTAGCCTGGAGTCGGGACTCGAGTCCCTCGCCAAGCTCGCCGCCGGCCGCCGCAACCGGATGGTCGCCGTGGTCACCTCCGCGGTGCCGCTGAGCGAGATCCAGAAGCAGCGCCTGAGCGCCGCCCTGGTGAAGCTCTACGGCCGGGCGATGCACCTCAACCTCGACGTGGACCCCGCGGTCCTCGGCGGGATCCGGGTGCAGGTCGGCGACGAGGTCATCAACGGCTCCGTCGTGGACCGCCTCGAGGCCGCCAACCGGCGCCTCGCGGGCTGACCGACGAGCCGCGGCAGCGACTAGAGAACCACCGCAAGCAGTACGTTTTTACGGCCCTGGTTGGGCCGTGCAGAGGATGCAAAGTTTCTGGGGGAGCCCCCCAGATTCCCCCAAGAAACTTCGGGCCCAACAAGGAGAGCAGGGAACCCAGATGGCGGAGCTCACGATCCGGCCGGAGGAGATCCGGGACGCGCTGGAGAACTTTGTCCAGTCGTACAAGCCGGACGCGGCCTCGCGCGAGGAGGTCGGTACGGTCACCCTTGCCGGCGACGGCATCGCGAAGGTCGAGGGTCTTCCCTCGGCCATGGCCAACGAACTGCTGAAGTTCGAGGACGGCACCCTCGGCCTCGCCCTCAACCTCGAGGAGCGCGAGATCGGTGCCATCGTCCTCGGCGAGTTCAGCGGCATCGAGGAGGGCCAGCCGGTGCACCGCACCGGAGAGGTCCTGTCGGTCGCCGTGGGCGAGGGCTACCTCGGCCGCGTGGTCGACCCCCTCGGCAACCCCATCGACGGCCTCGGCGAGATCGCTTCCGAGGGCCGCCGCGCCCTCGAGCTGCAGGCCCCCACGGTCATGCAGCGCAAGTCGGTGCACGAGCCGATGGAGACCGGCTACAAGGCCGTCGACGCGATGACCCCCGTCGGCCGTGGTCAGCGCCAGCTGATCATCGGTGACCGCCAGACCGGCAAGACCGCCCTGGCCGTCGACACCATCATCAACCAGAAGGCCAACTGGAAGACCGGCGACCCGTCGAAGCAGGTCCGCTGCATCTACGTCGCCATCGGCCAGAAGGGCTCCACCATCGCGTCGGTCCGCCGCGCGCTGGAGGAGAACGGCGCTCTGGAGTACACGACCATCGTCGCCGCCCCGGCGTCCGACCCGGCCGGCTTCAAGTACCTGGCGCCGTACACCGGCTCGGCCATCGGCCAGCACTGGATGTACCAGGGCAAGCACGTCCTGATCATCTTCGACGACCTGTCGAAGCAGGCCGACGCCTACCGCGCCGTGTCGCTGCTGCTGCGTCGTCCGCCGGGCCGCGAGGCCTACCCGGGTGACGTCTTCTACCTGCACTCGCGTCTGCTGGAGCGCTGCGCCAAGCTCTCCGACGACATGGGTGCCGGTTCGATGACCGGTCTGCCGATCGTCGAGACCAAGGCCAACGACGTCTCGGCGTTCATCCCGACCAACGTCATCTCCATCACCGACGGCCAGTGCTTCCTGGAGTCGGACCTCTTCAACGCCGGTCAGCGCCCCGCGCTGAACGTCGGTATCTCCGTCTCCCGAGTCGGTGGTTCCGCGCAGCACAAGGCGATGAAGCAGGTCTCCGGCCGTCTCCGCGTCGACCTGGCCCAGTTCCGTGAGCTCGAGGCGTTCGCCGCCTTCGGTTCCGACCTGGACGCCGCGTCGAAGGCGCAGCTGGAGCGCGGTCAGCGCATGGTCGAGCTGCTCAAGCAGGCTCAGTACCAGCCGATGGCCACCGAGGAGCAGGTCGTCTCCGTCTGGGCCGGCACCACCGGCAAGATGGACGACGTCCCGGTCCAGGACATCCGCCGCTTCGAGTCGGAGCTGCTGGCGTACCTGCGTCAGAACGAGTCGGGCCTGCTCCTGTCGATCCGCGAGGGCGGCAAGATGTCGGACGACACCCTGACGGCCGTCGCCGACGCCATCGCCGCGTTCAAGAAGACGTTCACGACGTCGGACGGCAAGCTGCTCGGCGAGGACGCTCCGGTTTCCGTCTCCAAGTGACGTAAGGAAGGGACCTGACTCATGGGAGCTCAGCTCCGGGTCTACAAGCGTCGCATCCGATCCGTCACCGCGACCAAGAAGATCACCAAGGCGATGGAGATGATCGCCGCCTCGCGTGTCGTCAAGGCGCAGCGCAAGGTGGCGGCCTCCACGCCGTACGCGACCGAGCTCACGCGCGCGGTCACGGCGGTGGGCACCGGCTCGAACACGCGCCACCCGCTGACCACGGAGGCGGACAACCCGACCCGTGCCGCGGTCCTGCTCCTCTCGAGCGACCGCGGTCTGGCCGGCGCGTTCAACTCCAACGCCATCAAGGCGGCGGAGCAGCTGACGGCGAAGCTCGAGGCGGACGGCAAGCAGGTCGACACGTACATCGTCGGCCGGCGAGGTGTCGCCCACTACAACTTCCGCGAGCGCACGATCTCGGGGCAGTGGACGGGCTTCACCGACGAGCCGGAGTACGCGGACGCCAAGCAGGTCGCGGCGCCGCTGATCGAGGCGATCGAGAAGGACACGGCCGAGGGTGGTGTGGACGAGCTCCACATCGTCTACACCGAGTTCGTCTCGATGATGACGCAGACCGCCGTCCAGGCGCAGCTGCTTCCGCTCAAGCTCGACGAGGTTGCCGCGGAGTCGCCCGCCAAGGACGAGATCCTTCCGCTGTACGACTTCGAGCCGTCCGCGGAGGACGTCCTCGACGCGCTGCTGCCGCGGTACGTCGAGAGCCGGATCTACAACGCGCTGCTGCAGTCGGCCGCTTCCAAGCACGCCGCCACGCGGCGCGCGATGAAGTCGGCCACCGACAACGCCGGAGAGCTCATCGAGACGCTCTCGCGGCTTGCCAACGCGGCCCGCCAGGCCGAAATCACCCAGGAAATCAGCGAGATCGTCGGTGGCGCAGGCGCCCTGGCCGACGCGACCGCGGGGAGTGACAGCTAATGACCACCACTGTTGAGCCGACCGCTGGCGCGGGCGTGGCCTCCGGCCGCGTCGCGCGGGTCATCGGCCCGGTCGTCGACGTGGAGTTCCCCGTCGACGCGATGCCGGAGATCTACAACGCCCTTCACGTCGAGGTGGCCGACCCGGCCAACGCCGGCGCGAAGAAGACGCTGACCCTCGAGGTCGCCCAGCACCTGGGCGACGGCCTGGTCCGCGCCATCTCCATGCAGCCCACCGACGGCCTGGTCCGCCAGGCCGCGGTGACCGACACGGGCACGGGCATCACCGTCCCGGTCGGCGACTTCACCAAGGGCAAGGTGTTCAACACCCTCGGTGAGGTGCTGAACGCGGACGAGTCCTACGACGGCGAGCGCTGGTCCATCCACCGCCAGGCGCCGAACTTCGACGAGCTCGAGTCGAAGACCGAGATGTTCGAGACCGGCGTCAAGGTCATCGACCTGCTGACCCCGTACGTCAAGGGCGGCAAGATCGGTCTGTTCGGCGGCGCCGGCGTCGGCAAGACGGTGCTCATCCAGGAGATGATCTACCGCGTCGCCAACAACCACGACGGTGTCTCCGTGTTCGCCGGTGTCGGTGAGCGCACCCGTGAGGGCAACGACCTGATCGAGGAGATGTCGGACTCCGGCGTCATCGACAAGACCGCGCTGGTCTTCGGTCAGATGGACGAGCCGCCGGGCACCCGTCTGCGCGTGGCCCTGGCCGGTCTGACCATGGCGGAGTACTTCCGCGATGTGCAGAAGCAGGACGTGCTGTTCTTCATCGACAACATCTTCCGCTTCACCCAGGCCGGTTCCGAGGTGTCGACCCTGCTCGGCCGCATGCCCTCCGCGGTGGGCTACCAGCCGAACCTGGCCGACGAGATGGGTCTCCTCCAGGAGCGCATCACCTCGACCCGTGGTCACTCGATCACCTCGATGCAGGCGATCTACGTCCCCGCGGACGACCTGACCGACCCGGCCCCGGCCACCACCTTCGCCCACCTCGACGCGACGACGGTTCTCTCCCGTCCGATCTCCGAGAAGGGCATCTACCCGGCCGTGGACCCGCTGGACTCCACGTCCCGCATCCTGGACCCGCGCTACATCGCGCAGGACCACTACGAGACCGCCATGCGCGTCAAGGGGATCCTGCAGAAGTACAAGGACCTCCAGGACATCATCGCGATCCTCGGTATCGACGAGCTCGGCGAGGAGGACAAGCTCGTCGTCCACCGTGCCCGTCGCGTGGAGCGCTTCCTGTCCCAGAACACCCACGTCGCCAAGCAGTTCACCGGCGTGGACGGTTCGGACGTGCCGCTGGACGAGTCGATCGCCGCGTTCAACGCGATCTGCGACGGTGAGTTCGACCACTTCCCGGAGCAGGCGTTCTTCATGTGCGGTGGCCTCGAGGACCTCAAGGCCAACGCCAAGGAGCTGGGCGTTTCCTGAACCCCCGGGTTCGGGTAGCCGGTCGAGGCAAGGAGGGCCCGTCTTCGGGCGGGCCCTCCCACCTCCCGCTCCACCTCCCCCGGGGACGCGTTCCCGGGACCCCCGTCTTCGGACGGGTCTAGACTTTGACCCAACACCCGGCATACCGCCGGGTGGTGACCCGAGGAGCCACCCTTGGCTGCTGAGCTGCACGTCGAGCTGGTCGCTGCCGACCGCCAGGTCTGGTCCGGTGAGGCCACCCTGGTCGTGGCGCGCACCACCTCCGGCGACATCGGCGTCATGCCCGGTCACCAGCCGCTGCTCGGTGTGCTGGAGTCGGGCCCCGTGACCATCCGTACCAGTGGTGGTGAGACGGTCGTGGCAGCGGTCCACGGCGGTTTCATCTCCTTCGCGGACAACAAGCTGTCGCTGCTGGCCGAGATCGCCGAGCTGTCGGACGAGATCGACGTCCAGCGTGCGGAGCGGGCGCTCGAGCGCGCCAAGTCGGAGGCCGACGCCTCCGCCGAGCGCCGTGCGGACGTCCGTCTGCGGGCGGTGTCGGCTCGCTGACCCCGGCGCGCCCGGCGCGCGCTGTGCACGCGCGTGACTCAGCCGCGGCCGGTTCCGGAATACTCCGGAACCGGCCGCGGCTGAGGTGAATCCGGAGACGGTTCGTCCGTTACCGCTCTTCATTTTTGCCAGTTGACAGGTTCCCAGTTCTAGGAGACGAGGAGGTCGGTGTCGATGGTCCTCGCTCTGACTGTGTTCGGGACGCTGGTCGTGCTCGCGGCGGTGGGCCTGTTCGCCTTCGGAATGCGGCGCCGCCTGCTCCAGCGGTCGGGGGGCACCTTCGACTGCAGCCTGCGCTGGGAGGCCCCCGAGCTGCCCGAGGGCACGGAGGGCGACGGCAAGGGGTGGGCGTACGGGGTGGCCCGGTACAGCGGTGACAGCATCGCCTGGTACCGGGTCTTCTCCTATTCGCCCCGGCCGCGCAGGATGCTGGAGCGCTCCGCCATCGAGGTGGTGGGCCGGCGGATGCCGGAGGGCGAGGAGGAGCTGGCCCTGCTGCTGAACGCGGTGGTGCTGGTCTGCGTCCACCAGGGCACACGGCTGGAGCTGGCGATGAGCGAGGACGCCCTGACCGGCTTCCTGGCCTGGCTGGAGGCGGCGCCTCCGGGGCAGCGGGTGAACGTGGCGTAGACGCCGGGAACACGTGGAGCGGGGGCGGCCGGTGGCCGCCCCCGCTCCGTGCCGTCCGGGTGGTTGCCGCCGCCCGCGCCGCGCCTGCTGCCCGCGCCGTGCGTGCCGCCCGCGCCGCGCGTGCTGCCCGCGCC
>NZ_LWCC02000005.1:1338434-1348434 GCF_001642695.1 Streptomyces chilikensis | reverse complement strand
TCGTCGAGGACGCACTGCCCGTTCTTGACGTTGCCGAACGAGTAGTTGATGTGCGTGATCTTCGAGGCCGAGCCGGAGGTCACCAGGTTCTTGACGTGGTAGTTCCGGCCGTAGATGCCCCACTCGGTGAAGTAGCCGAGGTTGACCTTGCCGCCGGGCGGCGGGTCGGTGGGCGTGGTGGAGCCGCCGGTGGTGCGGACGGCGACGGAGGCGCTGACCGGGCCGGTCTGGTCGGCGGTGTCGCGCGCCTGCACCGCGTAGGAGTAGTCGGTGCCGGCGGTCAGGCCGGAGTCGGTGTACGAGGTGCCGGTGACGGTGGCGACCTTCACGCCGCCGCGCAGCACGTCGTAGTTCTTGACGCCCTTGTCGTCGGTGGCCGCGGTCCAGGACAGCTTGACCGAGGTGTCGGTGATGCTTGAGGCGGTCGGCTTGCCGGGGGCGGACGGCAGGCTGTCACCGGGGACGGGGGTCTCGCCGTCGCAGGAGCCGCCGTTGATCTTGCAGCCGGAGGGCGAGCCGGTGCCGGAGCCGTTGAAGCCGAAGGTGACGGAGGCGCCCGGGGCGAGGCTGCCGTTCCAGCCCAGGTTCTTACCCGTCCAGTGGTTGCCGGAGTTGGTGACGGTGGCGTCCCAGGCGGAGGTCACCTTGGTGCCGGTGGGGAAGTCCCACTCGACGGTCCAGGAGGAGAGGGCGGTGGTGCCGGTGTTCTTCACCGTCCACTTGCCTTCGAAGCCGGAGCCCCAGTCCTGCGTCTTGGCGTAGGTGGCGGTGACCGAGGTGGCCGCCTGGGCGGGCGTGGCGAGCCCGACCAGTCCGGCGAGGGGAAGGACGAGCGTGGCGACCGCCGCCGTCATCCGTTGTCTGAAGCGCATCTGCGCCTCCTCCGGGGGGTGAGGGTGAGAGGGGTGCTGCGACTACCGGGTACCTTGACGAGTCCATGACCCCGTGCAAGTGCGGTCAGCGTAGAAAGGTCTGGACCACCGGTCAATAGGTCTGGACCAATGCAGTCTTCTTGTTTAATGCGCGGTCCGGTCCCGGGGAGGCCGCCGCCCTCAGATCCCCAACTCCTGCGCGAACACCGCCGCTTGCACGCGGCTGCGCAGCTCCAGCTTTCCCAGCAGGCGGCTGACGTGCGTCTTCACCGTGGCCTCCGCCATCTCCAGGCGGCCGGCGATCTGCGCGTTGGACAGCCCTTCGCCGAGGCAGGAGAGCACCTCGCGCTCCCGCGGCGTCAGGGTGGCCAGGGCCGCCGGGTCCGGCCCGCCCTCGCGGGGCGGGCGTCCGGTCGGGCCGGCGGCGAAGGCCGCGATCAGCCGCCGGGTGACGGCCGGGGCGATCAGGCCCTCGCCGCGCGCCACCGTCCGCACCCCCTCTATCAGCTCGGCCGCCTCGGCGCTCTTCAGCAGGAAGCCGGCCGCGCCCGCGCGCAGGGTGCCGAAGACGTACTCGTCCAGGTCGAAGGTGGTCAGCACCAGGACGTCGGCCAGCTGCTCGGCGGCGATCCGCCGGGTGGCGCCCACCCCGTCGAGCAGCGGCATCTGCACGTCCATCAGCACCACGTCCGGCCGCAGTTCGCGGGCCAGCTCCACCGCCCGCTCGCCGTCGGCGGCCTCCCCGACCACCTCGACGTCGGGAGCGCTGCGCAGGATCAGCACCAGTCCGGCACGCACGGCCGACTGGTCCTCGGCGACCACCACCCGGATCACGGGACCATCCCTTCCCCTTCCGGCACGGGAAGATGCGCCCGCACCACCCATCTCCCGTCCTCGGGCCCGGCCTCGAAGCCGCCGCCGACCAGCACCGCCCGCTCCCGCATCCCGATCAGCCCGGCCCCCGCCCCCGGCGCGCGGGCGGACTGCCCGTCCGGGGTGCCGTGGGCGCTGGTGACCTCGACGCGGAGCGCGCCGCCGTCGAGCCGCAGGGCGACCGTCACGGGGCCGGGCGCGGCGTGCTTGAGGACGTTGGTCAGCGACTCCTGGACGATCCGGTAGGCGGCCAGCTCCACCGGCGAGGGCAGGCGCGTGCGGCCGGCCCCCGCGTCCGGGCCGGACCCCAGGCCGGGGCCGAGGTCCAGGGTCACCGCGAAGCCCGCCGCCCGGACCCCCTCGGCCAGGGGCGGCAGGCTCTCCAGGGTGGGCGCGGCCGACGGTTCCAGGTCCTCGCCCCCGGCCCGCAGCAGGCCGATCAGCCGCCGCATCTCGGTCAGCGCCGCCACGCTGTTCTCCCGGATCACGCCCAGCGCCCGGCGGGAGGTGTCCGCGTCGTCCAGCGACAGCGCCGCCGTGGAGTGCACCGCCACCGCCGACAGGTGGCCGGCGATCACGTCGTGCAACTCCCGCGCCATCCGCGTCCGCTCGGCGGTGACCGCCTGGGCGCGGTCCAGCTCGGCCAGGCGCGCGGTCCGCTCCGCCTCCCGCCGGGCGGCCCGTGCCGCGTCGCGGTGGTGGCGGACCAGGGCGCCGGTGGCGGCCGGACCGAAGACGATCAGGCCCACCCCCAGGCCCGGCATCAGCGAGTAGGCGTCCCGCCAGGTCACCACGCTCCAGACGACCGCCGCCAGGGTCAGTGCGCCGGCGGCCACCGGCAGGCGGCGGGCCAGGCGCGCGCTGCCGTAGACGGCGGCCGCGTACACCAGGTCGGTGAAGAGCAGGACGGTGGCCAGGCTGCCGGTGGTGAGCTGGTCCGCCACCAGGGCCACGCAGCCCACGGCCAGCCCCGTCAGCGGCCGGACGCGGCGCAGCAGCTCCAGCCCCGCCGTCACGGCCAGCGGCACCAGCACCCACCAGCCGGGCACGTCCCGCCGCGGATACAGGTCCAGGCCCACCGCCCACAGCAGCAGGCCCAGCGCCAGCCCGCCGAGGGCCGCCGCCACGTCGAAGGGGCGCGGTCCCCTCGGGAAGGTCTCGACGGTCATGCCCCCATCCAACACGGCTTCGCGGCCCGCCACATGCGGCCGGCGCACCCCCCGGGCGCGCGGCGTGTACATCGAACGATGCAGCCCCGTCTCGTCGTCGTGGCCGATGCGGCCCCCGCGTGCGGGAGGGAGGCTGGAGGGGACGAAGGACGGAGGGACCGACGTGATCCTGGCCCTGATCATCGCCTGCGAGGCCGGCTTCTGGGTGCTGCTCGCCGCGGGGCTGGCCGTGCGGTACCTGCTGCGCCGGCGGCGGCTGAGCACCGTCCTGCTGCTGTGTGAACCGGTGCTCGAGGTCGTGCTGTTCGTGGTGACCGTCGTCGACCTGCGCGGCGGCGCCGAGCCCGACTGGCAGCACGGCCTGGCCGCCCTCTACATCGGCTTCACCGTCGCCTACGGGCACTACACGATCACCTGGCTCGACGGCCACGCCGCGCACCGCCTGGCCGGCGCCCCGCGCCCGCCGAAGCCGCCGCGGTACGGCGCGGCCCGCGCCGCGCACGAGGGCCGGCTCTGGCTGCGCACGGTGCTCGCCGCCGCCGTGGCCGCCGCCCTGCTGCAGGGCGGCATCTGGTACATCGGCGGCGACGGCGACGCGTCCACGCTGCGGTCCTTCCAGGGGACGGCGCTGCGGGCGGTGGCGATCCACGGGCTGATCGCCCTCAGCTACGCGCTCTTCCCCAAGCGGCCCAAGGGCGCCCCGGAGGGATCAGCGCTCCCCGCCGGGGACCCACAGGACGTCGCCCGTGGACAGGTTGGCGACCCGCGCAAGGATGAAGAGCAGGTCCGATAGCCGGTTGAGGTAGGTGGCGGTCAGGGGGTTCATGGTCTCGCCGTGGACCTCCAGGGCCGCCCAGGTCGAGCGCTCGGCCCGGCGCACCACCGTGCACGCCTGGTGGAGCAGCGCCGCGCCGGGCGTGCCGCCCGGCAGGATGAAGGAACGCAGCTTCTCCAGCCGGTCGTTGAACCGGTCGCAGTCCTCCTCCAGCCGGTCGACGTAGAACTGCTCCACCCGCAGCGGCGGGTACTCGGGGTCCTCCACGACCGGCGTCGACAGGTCGGCGCCCACGTCGAAGAGATCGTTCTGGACGCGGGTGAGGACGGCGACCACGTCCTCCTCCAGGCCGCCCAGGGCGACGGCCGTGCCGATCACGGCGTTCGCCTCGTTCGCGTCGGCATAGGCGGAAATGCGGAGGTCCGTCTTCGGGACCCGGCTCATGTCGCCGAGGTTGGTGGTGCCCTTGTCCCCGGTACGGGTGTAGATGCGCGTCAGATTGACCATGGGGCCCAGCCTAGGGAACGCCTCCCCGGGGAGCACCGCGGGTGTGATGTCCGTCAAATGAGACGTGACGCGCGTTACTTAGCGGTCACGAGCGTCTCCCCGGGCGCTAATGTCCGACCGGTAGACACGAGAACAGGGAGTGGCAGTGGCAGGAAAGCTCGCCGTCATCGGAGCCGGCCTCATGGGTTCCGGCATCGCCCAGGTCTCCGCGCAGGCGGGTTGGGACGTCGTCCTGCGCGATGTCACCGACGAGGCGCTCAACCGGGGTCTGGACGGCATCAAGGCCTCCTACGACAAGTTCGTGAGCAAGGGCAAGCTCGACGCCGCCGACGCCGAGGCCGCGCTGGCCCGGATCACCCCCACCACCGACCTCGACGCAGCCGGCGACGCGGACGTGGTCGTCGAGGCGGTCTTCGAGAAGATCGAGGTCAAGCACGAGATCTTCCGCGCCCTGGACAAGATCGCGCGTGAGGACGCGGTGCTCGCGTCGAACACCTCCGCCATCCCGATCACCAAGATCGCCGCGGTGACCGGGCGGCCCGAGCGGGTGGTGGGCACGCACTTCTTCTCGCCGGTGCCGATGATGCAGCTGTGCGAGCTGGTCCGCGGCCACAAGACCAGCGACGAAACCCTCGCCCGGGCGCGGGAGTTCGCCGAGTCGGTGGGCAAGACCTGCATCGTGGTCAACCGCGACGTGGCGGGCTTCGTCACCACCCGGCTGATCTCCGCCCTGGTCGTGGAGGCCGCCAAGCTCTACGAGTCCGGCGTCGCCAGCGCCGAGGACATCGACATCGCCTGCAAGCTGGGCTTCGGCCACGCCATGGGCCCGCTGGCCACCGCCGACCTGACCGGCGTCGACATCCTGCTCCACGCGGCCTCCAACATCTACACGGAGTCGCAGGACGAGAAGTTCGCGCCGCCGGAGCTGATGCGCCGAATGGTGGACGCCGGTGACATCGGCCGCAAGAGCGGGCAGGGCTTCTACAAGCACTGACCGCCGTGAACGATCGCGGGTCCGCCCGCGCCGCCGGACCGGAATCACCCCTCGGATCACCCGAGAGGGTGATTTCGGTATCGGTTCGCTTACAGACGGCAACTTCTGGTTCCCCAAAGGCGTCAGAAGTGGCATCACCGTACGCACACGGTGGTAGAAGACGCATTTCCGGGGAGCACTTATGTTCATCAGGGGCGACCACGCCGAGCTGGTCGTCGGGGGCCGCCTCGACGTCCGCAGCGCGGCGGACGCCCGTACGGTCCTGCACTCCGCCGTCGACGACGGCGCCGGCGACCTGGTCCTGGACCTCTCGGAGCTCCACTCCTGGGACGCCACCGGACTGGGCGTGATCATGGGTGTGCACCGGCGGGCCGGCCGCGCCGGACGCCGGCTGGTGCTGCGCGGCGTACCGCCGCAGATGCAGCGGCTGCTGGTGGCCACCAGACTCCACCGCATCCTCGCCATCGAGGGCGGCCTCGCGGCGGAGAGCCTGCCGCGGGTCTGACGGCGGCCCCCCTCGCCGCGCCCGGCGGCGGATCCCGGACTCCCCGGACCCTCACGCCACCCGCCGCACACCGGTCCCGTCCGTGGCGCGGCGCTCTGCCGCGCGGCGCGAATCCACATCAGACTGTGATGTCGCGGACGGAGCCGCACCCCGGCTGGTCGGACATACTGAGCGAGGTTTAAGGTTCGGTCGCCCGCCGACCCGACATCAGACATTCCCTACGGCGGCCCGGACCAGAGGCGACTGCGCGGTGTGCGGCGAGGCCGGGAGGGGCTCGGCACACGACGCTTTGGGGGCTTTGGACCTATGGACCCGAACAGCCGCGGACCCGAGGAGCACGGCCACGGCGGAAGCGGCCGTCCGCCGCGCCCGCGTGCGTCCCGGGACCCGCTCACGCCGGACTTCGGCCAGCACACGCCCGCCGTGGCACGCACCACCGAGGTGTTCACCGACGACCTGCTGCTGACCGTCAATCCCGTCGACGGCAGCGAGATCGAGCTGTGCCCGCCCGAACGGACGCCCGAGCGGCCCGCCAAGCTCACCGCCGGGCAACGCGCCCAGGCGGACCGGGCGGCGGCCCGCGCCGCGGCGCCCGCGGCCGACCCGGCCGCGGGCGTGCCCGTCCCGCCGCTGCTGGAGCGTCAGGAGGAGCGCGAGGAACTCGTGCGGCTGCTGGCCCGCGGCCGCTCCGCCCGCCTGGTCGGCCCGTCCGGCTCCGGCCGGAGCCGCCTGCTGGACGTCGTCGCCGAGGACTGCGCCGACCTCGCCCCCGACGGCGTCATCCGCCTCAACGGCCTCGGCCGCGGCCCGGACGACCTCCTCCACGACCTCTTCCACACCGCCTACGACGCCTCCCGCCGCCGCCCCTCCGAGGAGGAACTGCGCGAACTGCTCGGCCGGATCGGCGCCGTGGTCGTCGTCGACGACCTCGGCTTCGGCGGCGCCGACCTCTCCCGGCTGCTCGACGCCACCCCCGAGTGCGCCTTCCTGATATCCGCGACGCCCGACGTCCCCGAACCCGCCGCCGAGGCGCTGATGGAGACGGTCACCCTCACCGGCCTCACCCGGGCCGCCGGCCTCCAACTGCTCGGCCACGCCGTCGGACGCCCCCTCACCGAGGAGGAGACGACCTGGGTGGGCGACCTCTGGTTCGAGTCGGAGGGCCTGCCGCTGCGGTTCGTCCAGGCCGGCGCGCTGCTGCGCCAGCGGGACCGGCTGCGCGCCGCCACCGACGTGGTGGACGAGGTCGGCGTCTTCCAGGACGCGGTGCCGGTGCCCGACGCCGACGTCCCGTTCGACACCCGCGAGGAGGCCGCCCCGCTGCCCTCGCTGGCCGAGGGCGCCGCACCCGCGCCGCTGCTCGCCTCCCGGCTCTCCTCCTCCGCGCGCGACGCGCTGCGGTTCGCGGTGGCCCTCGGCGGCGAACTGCCGCAGCCGGCCCACCTGCCCGCCCTGGTGGGCGACACCCACGCCGACGGTGCGCTGGGCGAACTCCTCGGCTGCGCCCTGGTCTCGCCCGCGGGCCACCGCCACCGGCTCGCCGCCGGGGTGCCGGCACAGCTCGAGGCCGCCGGGTACGCCGACGACGCCGCACAGCGCATCCGCACCGCCGCCGAGCACTACGCCTGGTGGGCCGGACACCAGTCCGTCACCCCCGAGCGGGTCTGCGCCGAGAGCGGCGCGGTGCTGGCGGTGCTGGCCGCGCTGCCGCCCTCCGACGGCGACCTGGCGCTGCGGCTCGCCCGCACCGCCGCACCCGCCTTCGCCGCCGGACTGGCCTGGACCGCCTGGGAGCAGGCCCTGCGCGCCGGCGTGGAGGCGGCCCGCCTGGCCGGCGAGGTCTCCGAGCAGGGCTACTTCCACCACGAACTCGGTGTGCTGGCGCTCTGTCAGGGACGGTACGAGCGGGCGCGCACCGAACTGGACGCGGCGGTCGCGCTGCGGGCCGCCGCCGCCGACAAGCGGGGACAGGTCGCCGGGCGCCGCGCGCTGACCCTGGTCGCCGACCGCACGGGCGACCTGCCCGGAATCGACTTCGCCACCCCCTCGGCGGAGACGTCCGCCGCCGCGGCGGCGGCCGGCGCGGCCCTCGCCGCCTTCGGGGCGTTCGAGGCATTCGGCTCCGGCGACACCGACCCGCACGCCCCGAAGGCCGGACCCGGCCCGGCGCGCGACGGCGGCACGGTCTTCGCCGGCGACGCCCCGGTCACCCGGCGGTCCGAGCCGGTGGGCAAGGCCCGCGGCCTGGTGGGCGGCGCCCGCAAGAACCTGGTCGCCACCGGCGCGGGCGCGCTGCTGGTCGCGGTGCTGGGCACCGTGGTGACCCTGGGCGCGACGGGCGGCGACCAGGGCGTGCCGACCGAGGGCACCGGCCCGAACCCCTCCGCGAGCCAGGGCTACGACGACGGACCCGACGCCGACGAAGCCGTCGACGACGGCACCGGCACCGGCACGGCCACCAGCCGCCCGACCGACCCCGGCCCCGACGGCGTGCTCGGCACCCCCGACGACCCGGCGACACCCTCCGGGGACGCCGACCCGACGGACGACGAGACCGAGGACGACCAGGACACCTCCGGCGGCACCACCACCGAGCCGTCGGCCTCCACCAAGCCCCCGGCCACGACCAAGCCCCCCACGAGCGGCTCCGGCAGCCCGAGCGGCAGCGCGTCGGGCAGCCCCTCGGGCGGTTCCGACGCGGGCACCGGCTCCGGCACCCAGGGCGGCACCACCGACGGCGGGACCGAGGGCGGCACCACCGAAGGCACCACGGACGGCGGGACCGAGGGCGGCACCACCGAAGGCGGTACGGAGGGCGGCACCACGGACGGCGCCGACGGCGGAGCGGCGACCACCACGACGTCCGGCGGCGCGCAGGCCTCCCCGTCCCTGACCGGAGCACCCGGGCCGTCCCCGTCCCTGACGCCGGATCTCGTCTGAGGCGGACGCACCACCGCCCCCACGGCGACGGACCGTGGGGCGGTGGTGTCCGCGCGGCGCCGTCCGCGCGCCGGAACGGCGCGCGCCGACGGTCCGCGCGTCAGAACAGGCGGAGCTTGTCGTCCTCGATGCCGCGGAGGGCGTCGTAGTCGAGGACCTGGCAGGCGATGCCCCGGTCCGTCGCCAGCACCCGGGCCTGCGGCTTGATCTCCTGCGCCGCGAACACGCCCCGCACCGGAGCGAGCAACGGGTCGCGGTTCAGCAGCTCCAGATAGCGCGTCAGCTGCTCGACGCCGTCGATCTCCCCGCGCCGCTTGATCTCCACGGCCACGGTCCGTCCCTCGCCGTCGCGGCACAGGATGTCGACCGGCCCGATCGCCGTCATGTACTCGCGGCGGATCAGCGTCCAGCCCTCGCCCAGGGTCTCGATGCGGTCGGCGAGCAGTTCCTGGAGGTGCGCCTCGACGCCGTCCTTGATCAGGCCCGGGTCCACGCCCAGTTCGTGCGAGGAGTCGTGGAGGATCTCCTCCATCGTGATGATCAGCTTCTCGCCCGCCTTGTTGATCACCGTCCAGACGCCGGCCTCGTCACCCGCGCCCTCCTTGAGGGTGCACGGGGGCGACATCCAGTTCAGCGGCTTGTAGGCGCGGTCGTCCGCGTGGATGGAGACGCTTCCGTCCGCCTTGACCAGGATCAGGCGGGGAGCGGACGGCAGGTGTGCGGTGAGGCGCCCCGCGTAGTCGACGGAGCAGCGGGCGATGACAAGACGCATGGTCGGCAACGCTACTCGACCCGCGGCACTCCACGCGATTCGCCCTGGAGGCCCTTGTCCGGTTCTGGCTGATTGTGTGCGGACCCGAGCGATGCGAAATCGGTCAAGTCCACCGTCTCCTGGTGCGGGGGACCTGGAGGTGCCTACCGTAGTGGACGGGCGGTCGTGGCACGGGTACGGAGCGTGTCCGGCGTCCGCGGCGTCCCTTACCGTCCGGCAACCCCCTTCGCCGAGGGGGTGCGAGAGGAGTACTCATGTCGCTCGACGTCTCACCGGCCCTGCTCGAACAGGCCGAGCGAGGCGAGGTCGACGAAGCGGCCTTCGTCGACTGCGTCCGGACCTCCCTGCCCTACGCGTGGGAGATGATCAGCTCACTGGTGGCCCAGCTGAAGGTGGACGGCGGACCGTTCGCCGACAACCAGACGCCGCCGCCGGACGAGCAGGCACGGGGTCAGCTCCTGCGCGCGCTCGCCAGCGACGCCATCCGGGGTGCCCTGCAGCGCCACTTCGGCGTGCGCCTCGCGTTCCAGAACTGCCACCGCGTCGCGGTGTTCCCGCTGGACGGGAGCGACGAGAGGCTGGCCCGCTTCACC
>NZ_LWCC02000005.1:1308301-1338415 GCF_001642695.1 Streptomyces chilikensis | reverse complement strand
CCGGCGTCCGGGCGAGGACGGTCACGCCCTCGCCAGGACGCCGGACTGGCCCCCGCGAGGCCCCCGCGAGGCCCCCGCGAGGCCCCCGCGAGGTCGCCGCGCCGCCCGGGGCGCCGGCCGTCACACCAGACGCGGCAGCACCTCGCCGCCGAGCCGCCGGAGGTTCTCCTCGGTGGCCGCGAGGTCGCCCGAACCCTCCGTGAGCAGCGCGAACCGCCGGATGCCGGTGCGCTCCGCCGTGGCCGCGAGGCGGTCGGCGCAGGTCCGGGGCGCGCCCACCGGGTGCAGTCCGCAGAGCATCTCCGTGTAGGCGTGGGGATCACGCATCGCCCGTGCCCGGCCGTCCACCGTCACGTGCGCGGCAAGGCCCTGTTTCAGCCAACCCGGCATGGCCTTCAGCAGGACCTCCCTGGCGTCTTCCGGCCGGTCGGCGATCTGGCAGAGACCCGCCGAGACGTGGGCCGCGGAGCGGACGCCGTCCTCCGGGCGGCCCGCCGCCCGCGCGTGCTCCCGCCAGGCGCGCACCATGGCGGCCTTCTCCTCGTCGCCGACGTGCATGCCCAGCAGCATCGGCAGTCCGCGCTCCCCGGCCAGCCGGACGCTCGCCGGGGAGGTGCAGGCGACCACGACCTCCGGGGCGGCGCCGCCCTCCAGCGCCTCGGAGGGCCGCGGCACCACCGGTACCTCGCGGAAGGGGAAGCGGCCTCCGTCCCCCGAGACCGAGGGCTCGCGCAGCCAGCGCAGCAGCAGGTCGAGGGAGTCGGGGAAACCCTGCTCGTAGGCCGCCAGGCCGGCGCCGAAGACCTCCAGGTCCACCCAGGGGCCGCCGCGGCCCACCCCCAGCGAGAAGCGGCCGCCGGAGGTGAGGTGCAGCAGCGCGGCCTGCTCGCCCAGGGCCACCGGATGCGCGGTGGGCAGCACGCTCACCGCGGTGCCCACCCGGAGCCGCCGGGTCCGGCCCAGCAGCGTCGCCGCGAGGGTCACGGCCGACGGGCAGACGCCGTAGGGGACGAAATGGTGTTCGGCCAGCCAGACCTGGGCGAGCCCCGCCTCCTCGGCGACCTCCGCGGAGCGGACCGCGCGGTGCAGCGGCTCCACGTGACCCTGGCCCGGGAACTGGGCGGCGACGATGAAACTTCCGACGTGCATGGGCACTTCCTGCTTTCTCGGCTCCCGAGTCGGAGCTCCCCCTACGCGGCACAACCGCCTGACACGTGCCGAGGTCACGGTCGGGTCCAGGAATTTGCCGATTGTCTGCAGAATGGGTCGTCCATGCTCCCGGGACGAAGGGGAGGCGTCGTCTCCGGTCGCGTCGCACGCCTCCCGGCGGCCTGCCCCGGGGGCTCCGCGGGGCCGCGTAGGCTTGTGCAGGTCCCAGCCCGCACCCGCCCCGTGAGGTGAACCGTGTCCCCGCGCCGCAACCGACCCAAGGGCCCCGCCGGAGGGAACGGACGGGGCGGCCCCTTCGGGGACGAGGAGGGCGGCGGCCGGTACGGCGGCTGGCAGTCCTCGGAGGACTGGCGCGGCGAGGAGTGGAGCGTGCGGCACGTCGCCGGGGCGAGCGCCGCCGGGAAGACCTACCGCTGCCCGGGGTGCGACCAGCTGATCCCCTCCGGCGTCCCGCACGTGGTGGCCTGGCCCGCGCACACCGGCGTCGACGACCGCCGCCACTGGCACAAGGCCTGCTGGAACGCGAGGGACCGCCGGTCCACGAGGGCCCAGCGGTCCCGCAACGCGCCCCGGTACTGAGCCGGGGCCGGGGCGCGCCTACACGTCCCGGTTGGCCTGGACGGCGAAGGCGCCGGCGCACGCCAGGACGGTCAGCGTGGCGAGCAGCGCGATCTGCGGGCCCCCGGTGCCGGTGGACCGGTCGCCCTCGAAGATCAGCGACAGGGCGCTGATGGCGTTGTAGTCGCTCATGAACTGCGCGATGTCCACCAGGCCGTCGTTGAAGAGCAGGAAGGCCGGCATGATCGCCGGGACCAGCAGCACGCCCAGCATGGTGGTGATGGCGCCCGCCGAATGCCGCATCATCGAGCCCACCGCGAGCGCCAGCACGCCCAGCAGCGAGACGTAGAGCGCGCCCTTGAAGACCGTCGGCACCCAGTTGACGTTGGTCCGCGCGCCCACCGTGAGCTGGGCGTAGAGGCCGACCGCGGCGATCGCCACCGCGGCGGTCACGAACGCCACCGCGAAGAACACCAGGATCTTCGCCGCCAGCACCCGGTGCCGCTGCGGGGAGGCGGTGAAGGTGGTGCGGATCATCCCCGTGCCGTACTCGGAGGACACCACCAGCACGCCCAGCGACACCAGGCACATCTGGCCCAGCAGCAGGCCGAAGAAGGCGGGCATCGTGTACGGGGTGTTGAGGTAGGTGTCCGCGCCGACCAGCCCGGCCATCATGCAGCCGATCAGGACCACCAGCGCCAGGAAGACGCCCAGCGTCCACAGGGTGGAGCGCACCGAGCGGATCTTGGTCCACTCCGAGGCGAGCGCGTGGCCCAGGTGCGTCCTGCCGATCGGGATGGGGGAGACGTAGGAGGGGGTCCGGGGGGCCTGGTCCGGGATCTGCTGGGTGGTGGTCATCGGGCGTCCTCGGTGAGGGTCGGGCGGGCGGCGGCGGGGACGGGCTGCTGCGGCGGGGACCAGCCGGGCTCCCCGGCCCACCCGCCGGCCGGGTCCGGCGCCGGCCCGGACCGCATGCCGACCTGCGGGTCTGCGGTGGAGCGGTAGTCGACCATGCCCTGGGTCAGGCGCATGTACGCCTCCTCCAGCGACGCGTGGTGCGGGGACAGCTCCCACAGCCGGACCTGCGCCTCGTGGGCGACGTCGCTGATGCGCGGCAGCGGCATGCCGGTCACCCGCAGCGCACCGTCCTGCTCGGGCAGCACCTGCGCCCCCGCCGCGGTCAGGGCCGAGGTGAGCTTCTCCCGCTGGGCCGGGTCGGTGTCTGGCACCCGGACCCGGGCGAAGCCCGCCGAGTTGGCCGCGATGAACTCCCGCACGCTCATGTCGGCGAGCAGCCGGCCCCGGGCGATCACGATCAGGTGGTCGGCGGTCAGCGCCATCTCGCTCATCAGGTGCGAGGAGACGAAGACGGTGCGGCCCTCCGCGGCCAGCGACTTCATCAGGTTGCGCACCCAGAGGATGCCCTCCGGGTCGAGGCCGTTGACCGGCTCGTCGAAGAGCAGCACCTGCGGGTCGCCGAGGAGCGCGGCGGCGATGCCCAGGCGCTGGCCCATGCCGAGCGAGAAGCCCTTGGTGCGGCGGCCGGCCACCTCGGAGAGGCCGACCAGCCGCAGCACGTCGTCCACCCGGTGCGCGGGGATGCCGGAGAGCTGGGCGATGCTCAGCAGGTGGCGGTAGGCGTCCCGGCCGCCGTGCACGGCCTTGGCGTCCAGCAGCGCGCCGACGTGCCGGGGCGCGTTGGGCAGCCGGCGGTAGGGGTGGCCGTTGACCGTGACGTGGCCCGACGTGGGGGTGTCCAGGCCGAGGACCATCCTCATGGTCGTCGACTTGCCGGAGCCGTTGGGCCCGAGGAAGCCGGTGACCATGCCGGGCCGCACCTGGAAGGAAAGGTCGTCCACGGCGGTCTTGTCGCCGTAGCGCTTCGTCAGGCCAACTGCCTCGATCATGCTTCACCCATCGTTCGGCACCGCGTCGTGGCGGACGGGGACGCCATGCCCCCCAACAGGGTTAGGAGAACATCAGCGGGGGCCGTGGTTCCAGAGTGACGGCGGGAAAATCGCGCGGTGTCGCTTTCGTCCCGATCGCGCCGCCGCGGCCGCTACGCGTCGCGCCGCTTGAGCAGCAGGTAGCCGCCGGCGAGGACCACCAGGCACCACAGCGCCATGATCCCGAAGCCGCCCCAGGGCCCGTACGGGACGTCGTCGTCGATGGTGACCACCTGCATCACCCGGGCGCCCGCCTGGTCGGGCAGGTACTGGCCGACCTTCTTGGTCGCCTCGACCGTGCCGAGGATGGGGGAGAGCAGGAAGAACAGCGGCATCAGCACGCCGAGGGAGAGCATCGGCGAGCGGAGCATCGCGGCCACGCCCATCGAGAAGACGGCGATCAGCGTCATGTACAGCGCCCCGCCGACCACCGCCCGCAGCACGCCCTCCTCGCCGAGCGACGTCCGGTGCGGGCCCAGCATGGCCTGGCCCAGGAAGAACGAGGCGAAGGCGGTGACCAGCGCGACCGCGAAGGCCGGCGCCGTCGCCACGGCCAGCTTGGAGCCGTAGAACACCCCGCGCTGCGGCACCGCGGCCAGCGAGGTGCGGATCATGCCGGTGCTGTACTCGTTGGAGACCACCAGCACACCGAAGACGATCATGGCGAGCTGGCCGAGGCTCATCCCGGCGAAGCTGATGAAGGTCGGGTCGAAGGTGAGACGGTCCCGGGCCGGCATGTTGCCGAACTCCCGGCGGGTGAGCCAGGAGATCAGCACCCCGAGGGCGACCGTCACCACCAGGGCGACGGAGAGCGTCCAGACGGTGGAGGCCACCGACCGGACCTTGGTCCACTCGGAGCGGACGACCTGCGCGACGGCCATGCTCATCCCTTCTTCCAGCCGGCGCCCCAGGGCGCCTGCTCGTCGGCCGCCGGGCCGCTGTGGGCGTGGTACTCGACGGACTCCGCGGTCAGCCGCATGAACGCCTCCTCCAGCGAGGCCTGCTGGGGGCTCAGCTCGTGCAGCACCAGGCCGTGCCGGGCGGCCAGCTCGCCTATCTGCTCGGCGGCCACCCCGTCGAGCTCCAGCACGTCACCGGTCTCCATCGCGGTGAGACCGGCGGAGCGGAGCACGTCCAGGAACCGCTCCCGTTCGGGCGTGCGGACGCGGACGTAGGAGCGGGAGTTCTGCCGGATGAAGTCCGCCATGGACAGGTCGGAGAGCAGCCGCCCCTGGCCGATGACGATCAGGTGCTCGGCGGTCAGCGCCATCTCGCTCATCAGGTGCGAGGAGACGAACACGGTGCGGCCCTCGGAGGCCAGGCGCTGCATCAGGGTGCGGATCCAGTGGATGCCCTCCGGGTCGAGGCCGTTGACCGGCTCGTCGAACATCAGGATCCGCGGGTCGCCGAGCAGCGCGGCGGCGATGCCGAGGCGCTGGCCCATGCCCATCGAGAACCCCTTGGCCTTCTTCTTCGCCACGGCGGTCAGGCCGACGATGTCCAGGACCTCGTGCACCCGGCGCTCGGGCAGGCCGTTGCTCTGGGCGAGGCAGAGCAGGTGGTGGTAGGCGCTGCGGCCGCCGTGGTTGGCGGTGGCGTCGAGCAGGGCGCCGATGGACTTCAGCGGGTCGCGCAGCTCGGCGTAGTGACGGCCCTCGATGCGGACGTCGCCGGAGGTGGGGTGGTCCAGGCCGAGGATCATCCGCATGGTGGTGGACTTGCCGGCGCCGTTGGGGCCGAGGAAGCCGGTCACGATGCCCGGACGCACCTCGAAGGTCAGGTTGTTCACGGCGACCTTCTCGCCGTACCGCTTGGTCAGCCCCTCCAGCGAAATCATGGCCCCCACGGTAGGGGGACGGCCTGGCCGTTGCCACCGGAACGGGCCGCTTCGGTGCGGGGCGCGGAAAAGTCCGCGCGGTCACCGCCCGGCACGCCGAAGGCCCGCACCGCGGGGGCGGTGCGGGCCTTCGCCAGGGACCGGGGGGTCAGCGGGTCTGCTGGGCCGGGACCGTGCGGGTCGACTCCTCGTCGGCGGGGGAACCCGCCGCGGCCACCGCCGCGCCCGTGAGCGTCGCCAGCATCTCGCGCACGTTGGTGAGCTGGGCGTTGATCGAGTCGCGGCGGTTCGTCAGCGCCGCCAGCTCCCGCTCGGACTCCGAGCGGATGCGGTCGGCCTTGGCGTTCGCGTCCGCCACGATGTCCTCGGCCTGGCGCTGCGCGGTCTCCACCGTCTGGCGGGCGCGGCGCTCGGCGTCGGTGCGCAGCTTCTCCGCCTCCAGGCGCAGCTGCTCGGCCCGGTGCTCGATCTCGGCGAGCCGCTTCTCCGCCTTGGCCTGGCGCGAGGCGAGGTCGCGCTCCGACTGCTCCCGGCGCTTGGCCAGGTTGGTCTCGAAGTCGGCGGCGGCCTGCGCGGCCTTGGCGCGGGTGTCCTCGAAGAGGGCGTCCGCCTCCTCACGCTTGGCCTGCGCGTCCTTCTGCGCGTCGGTGCGCAGCTGGGACGCCTCGGAGTTGGCCTTCTCGACGATCCGCAGACCCTCGTCCTCCGCCTTCGCCTTGCGCTCCGCCGCGTAGGACTCCGCGTCGTTGCGCACCTGCTGGGCGGCGGCCTCGGCGAGCTCCCGGTGCTGCTCGGCGGCGCGACGGGCCTCCTCGCGCAGGTCCTTCGCCTCCTCCTCGGCGAGCCGGAGGATCTTCTCGACGCGGGCGCCGAGTCCGGCGTAGGACGGCTCCGACGCGTCGGGCTGCGCCTGGACGTTCTGCGTCTCGAGGTGGAGCTCCTCGATGCGCTTCTCCAGCGCGGTGATGCGGGCGAGCGCGCTGTCGCGGTCGGAGACGAGCTTCGAGATCCGTTCGTCCACCTGAGCGCGGTCGTACCCACGCCGGACCAGTTCGAAGCCGTAGGGGGATGTGTCGCTCATGGGGTTCCTGTCGAATGAGACCGGTGAGGTGATAAGGGGAATCCTAGGCTGCTGGGCGGCGTGTCATCGAGCGGAAAGCCCGATTCACCGGGAGAATGGCACCCTTTTTGCGGGGAAACGGCCGGCTCTGGTCCGGGTTGCAACGGTGGGGTCGTCCCAAGGACACCGAAATTCACCCTCCGGTCAGTTGTCGGACGACTTGCCACCTGATCGGGTGTTCCCCGCCGAGGCTCCCGCCTTGACGCCGGTGTCCTTCGCCGGGCTCGGAGCCTCGAAAGACTCCAACGCCTCCAGCACGTCCTGGACACGGGAGATCTCGGCGTTGATGTCCTCGCGGCGGCGCACCAGGACCTCGAGCTCCCGCTTGCCCTCCTCGACGGTCCGCTCGGCCTCGGCGACGGCCTCCGCCTTGATCTTCTCCGCCTCGGCGACCAGCGAGGCCTTCTTCTGCTCGGCCCCCTTGAGCAGCTCCTCGGCCTTCTTCACGGCGGCGATCCGGACCTTGCCGGCCTCGGAGTTCGCCTCCGCCAGGACCTCCTTGGCCTTGGCCTCCGCCGTGGCCAGTTGCTCCTCGGCGGCCTTGACCAGCGCGTCGCAGCGCTCGCCGGCGGACTTCATGGTCTCGGCGGCCTCACGGCGGGCCCGCTCGTGCAGCTCCTCCACCTCGGCCGTGATCCGGTCGCGCAGCTCCTCGGCCCGCTCGCGGATCGACGTCGCGTCCCGGCGGGTGCCGACCAGCAGTTCGTCGGCGTCCCTGCGGGCCTTCTCCACCAGGGAGTTGCCCTCGACGGTCGCCTCGGCGACCAGGCGCTCGGCCTCCTTGCGGGCCGCGCCGACCATGGTGTCGGCCTGCGCCTCCGCGTCCGCGGTCGCCTTCAGGGCCTGCTGCTGCGCGTCGGCGAGCAGCTTGTCGGCCTCGGCGGCCGTCTCGGAGATCAGCGTGTCGACCTGCTCGGCCGCCTCCGAACGCCGCTTGTTGGCCTCCTGGCGCGCCTCGTCCAGGGTGCGCTCGGCCTCCTCGCGGGCGGCGGCGGTGAGCCGCTCGGCCTCCGCCAGGGCCTCCTCGCGCAGCCGCCGCGCCTCCTCGCGGGTCCGCTCGGCGTGCTCCTGCGCCGTGGCCACCGTCCGCGAGGCGTCGGCGCGCAGCCGCTCGCTCTCCTCGGCGGCCTCGGACCGCAGCCGCTCGCTCTCGGCGGCGGCCTCGGTCCGGAGGCGCTTGCTCTCCTCGGCGGCCTCGGTCCGGAGGCGTTCGCTCTCGGTGGCGGCTTCGGTCAGCAGGCGTTCGCTCTCGGCGGTGGCTTCGGTCCGGAGGCGTTCGCTCTCGGTGGCGGCTTCGGTCCGGAGGCGTTCGCTCTCGGCGGTGGCTTCGGTCCGGAGGCGTTCGCTCTCGGCGGTGGCCTCGGTCAGCAGGCGTTCGCTCTCCGCGGCGGTCTCGGCGGTCAGCCGCTCGGCCTCGCCGCGGGCCTCGCCGATCAGGGTGTCCGCCTGGGTGGCGGCGTCGCTGCGGATGCGGTTGGCGTCCGTACGGGCGTCGGCGCGCGTGCGGGCCGCCGTCCGCTCGGCCTCCGCGGTCGTCTCCGCGGCCTCCTCGCGGGCCCGGCGGGCCTTCTCCTCGGCCTCGGTGCGCAGCCGCTCCGCCTCGGCCGCGGCCTCGGCGACCGTCCGCTCGGCGAGCGACCTGGCGGCCTCCGACTCCTCGCGGGCGGCGCCCAGGATCCGGCCGGCGTCCTCCGCGGCCCGCTCGCGCTCGGCGTAGGCGTCGGCGCGGACCCGGTCCGCCTCCTCCTCGGCCTCCTTGCGGGCGCGGTCGGCCGCCACCTCGGCGGCGGTGCGCAGGCCCTGGATCTCCTCCTGGGCCTGCTCGTGCAGCCCGGCCACGGACTCGCGCACCTGCTGGGCGTGCTGCTCGGCGGCCGACACCATCTCGCCGGCCCGGCGCTCGGCGTCCTCGACCAGGCGCAGCGCCTCGGCCTGCGCCTCCTCGACGCGCTTGCGGGCCGAGGCGAGCAGTTCCTCGCTCTGCTCGCGGGCCCGCTCGCGCTCCTGGCCGGCCTCCTCGCGGGCGGCGCCCAGCAGTTCCTCCGCCTCGCGGCGGCGGCGGGCGGCCTCCTCCTGCGCGGCGGCCAGGGTCTCGGCGGCCTCGGTCCCGATGCGTTCGGCCGCCGTCCTGGCCTCCCCGCGGAGCCGGTCGGCGGTCTCCTGGGCGTCGGTCTTCAGCCGCTCCGCCTCGGCGGCGGCCTCCGACCGCAGCCGCACGGCGACCGACTCGCCCTCGGCGCGGGAGGCGGCGGCGTCGGAGGCGGCCTCGGTGCGCAGCCGCTCCGACTCCTCCTCGGCCTGGGCGCGCAGCGAGGCGATCCGCTCGGCGGCCTCGGCGCGCAGCCGCTCGGTCTCCTCGGTGGTCTCCCGGCGCAGCCGCTCCGCCTCGGCGCGGGCCTGGGTCAGCGCCTCCTCGGCGGCCGCGTGCCGCTCCTCGGCCTCGGTGCGCAGCCGGGCCAGTTCCCCGGCGGCCTCGGCCTTGCGTGCCTCGGCGGCGGCCTCGGCCTCCTCGCGCAGGACGCGGGCGGCCTCCTCGGCCTCGGACCGCACCTCCTCGGCGCGCTCGGCGGCCTCCGCCTTGAGCCGGTCGGCCTCGGCGCGGGCACGCTCCAGCGCCTCGTCGGCCTGGCGGCGCAGGGTGGTGGCGCGGGTGAGGGCCTCGGTGCGGACCTTCTCGCTGTCGGCGGTGGCGGTCTGCCGCATGTCGTCGGCGTCCGCCTTGGCCTTGGTCAGCAGTTCCTCGGCCGACTTGGCGGCCTCCTCGATCTGCTGGACGGCCTCCTTGCGGGCCTCCTGCCGGATCCGCTCGCCCTCGGCGACCGCGTCCGACCGCAGCTGCTCGGCCTCGCCGCGCAGCCGGCGCGCCTCCTCCTGCAGCTCGACCGTGCGGGCCCGGTACTCCTCGGTGTCGTCCTTGGCGCTGCCCTTGAGCTGCTCGGCGATCTCGTGCGCCTCGGCGCGCAGCCGGTCGGCCTCCGCCTCGGCCTCGGCACGGATCCGCTCGGCCTCGTCGGCGGCCGCCCTGGTGGTCTTCCGCGCGTCCTCGGAGGCCTTGGTGAGGACCTCCTCGGCGGTCCGTGCGGCCTGCGCGAGCTGGGTGGCGCTCTCCTCGGCGGTGACCGCGCGGGCCTTCTCGGCGGCCTCGGCGACGATCTTCTCCGCCTCGGCGCGGGCGGCCGCGACGATCTGCTCGGCCTCGGCCTTGGTGGTCTCGGCCTCCTCGGTGGCCTCGCCGACCAGCCGGGCGACCTGCTCCTTGGCCGTGCGGACGCGCTGTTCCTGCGCGGCCTCGGCGCCGGCGATGGCCTTGGCGGCGGCCTCCTTGGCCTCCGCGACGACCTTGTCGGCCTCGGCGCGGGCGGTGCGCAGGGCCTCCTCGGCCTCCGCCATCCGCTGCTCGGCGGCGCGGCTCAGCTCGGTGGCCTGACGGCGGGCGGTGTCGGACTCGGCGACGGTGGTGGTGCGCAGCCGCTCGGCGTGCTCGGTGGCCTCCTGGGCCTGCGCGGAGGCGGCGTTCAGCAGGCGCTCGGCGTCGGCGCGGGCGCGGCGCAGGATCTGGTCGGCCTCGGTGCGGGCCGCCTCCGCCTCGCCGGAGAGCCGCTGGCGGGCCTCGGTGACCAGCCGCTCGGCCTCGGCGCGGGCGGCGGCCATGGCCTGCTCGGCCTCGGCGCGGGACTCCTCGAGCAGCCGGCGGGCCTGCTGCTCGGTGCGGGAGCGCAACTGCTCGGCCCAGGCGACGTTCTCGTTGACGTGCGACTCGACGGTGGCGCGGCGCTCGGCGAGTTCCTGGTCGAGCTGCTGGCGCCGGGTGACGGCCTCGGTGTGCAGCTCGGCCTGGAGGCGGGCGGCCTGCTCGGCGTGCTCCTGGAGGATCCGCTGGGTCTGGGCGCGGACCTGGCTCAGCTCGCGCTCGGCGTCCTGGCGGAGCTGGTCGGCCTGCATCTGGGCGTTACGCAGCAGCTGTTCGGCGTGGTAGCCGATGTCACCGCCCTCGAAGGGGGGCCGGAACATGAGGGTGCGGCGCGCCTCGTGGAGCTTGGCGCGCAGCACCTCGACCTGGTAGCCGAGGTCCTCGGCGTGCTGGATCGCCTTCTCCCGCTCGGTCCTCAGCCGCTTCATCTCGGCCTCGAACCGAGTCAGGTGGTCGACGTCATCCGCCGGTTCCCGCTCCTGGCTTTCGTAGCCCCGCACAGCGCGGTCCCATCCGTCCCCTGGTCGCAAGCGTGTCAACGAGCTCCGTCCAGTCGGTCGGACGGGGCCCCCGGGGATTGGTGTCGGACTCGCTGGGCAAGGGCTGCTGCCTGCCCGCGCGCCCCCCGATACCCGGACCCCGGCCCGCGGCCGTCACTCCGAAGGAGACCCGAAGGAGACCCGCAGGAGACCCGCAGGAGAGACGACCGCCCCCACCCTACCGGCCCCTTTCGGGGGAGGTCAGTGGTCCGTGGACTCGGAGGGTGCGGAAGTGACCAGTTCTGTCAGCACTCCGTGGCAGTCCTTGGGGTGCAGGAAGGTGATCCGGGACCCCATCGAACCCCGTCGCGGCTCCTCGTAGAGGACCCGGACGCCCTTGTCCTTGATGTCGGCGGCGTCCGCGTCGACGTCGGCGGTGCCGAAGGCGATGTGGTGGACGCCCTCGCCGTTCTTGGCGAGCCACTTGGCGACGGTGGAGTCCTCCCGGGTGGGTTCGAGGAGCTGGAGGTAGGAGGCGCCGCCGTCCGACGTATCGTTGATCTTGAGCATGGCCTCGCGGACTCCCTGCTCCTCGTTGATCTCGGAGTGGAAGACCTCGAAGCCGTAGGTGGACCGGTAGAACTCGACGGTCCGGTCCAGGTCGAAGCAGGCGATTCCGATGTGGTCGATGCGCGTCAGCATGCGGACCAGTGCAGCGTGCACGGGGCGGTTACGCAACGTGCGCGCGATCACACCGATGGCCCGGTGACGCCCCGAGAACCGCTCAGTACATTCGGAGAAACCCTCGTCAAGTCCACGGCTGGAAGGCCGGAAGGGACGCCATTCCATGTCGGTCAAGAACAACGCGGTCGGAACGAACAGCACGGTGATCGTCGCGGGCGCACGCACGCCCATGGGGCGACTGCTGGGCTCGCTGAAGAACTTCTCCGGTGCCGATCTCGGCGGCATCGCCATCAAGGCCGCCCTCGACCGTGCGGGGATCGGGGGCGACCAGGTCCAGTACGTGATCATGGGGCAGGTGCTTCAGGCCGGTGCGGGCCAGATCCCTGCGCGCCAGGCCGCCGTCAAGGCGGGCATTCCGATGAACGTGCCCGCGCTCACCATCAACAAGGTCTGCCTCTCCGGCCTCGACGCGATCGCGCTGGCCGACCAGCTGATCCGCGCCGGCGAGTTCGACATCGTCGTGGCCGGCGGCCAGGAGTCGATGACCAACGCGCCGCACCTGCTGCCGAAGTCCCGCGAGGGCTTCAAGTACGGCGCGGTGCAGATGCTCGACGCGATGGCCTACGACGGCCTCACCGACGCCTTCGAGAACATCGCGATGGGCGAGTCGACCGAGAAGCACAACGCCCGCCTGGGCATCGGCCGCGCCGAGCAGGACGAGATCGCCGCCCTCTCGCACCAGCGGGCCGCCGCCGCGCAGAAGAACGGCGTCTTCGAGGCCGAGATCACCCCCGTGGAGATCCCGCAGCGCAAGGGCGAGCCCGTCGTCTTCAGCAAGGACGAGGGCATCCGGCCGGAGACCACCGCGGAGTCGCTGGGCAAGCTGCGCCCGGCCTTCTCCAGGGAGGGCACCATCACGGCGGGTTCCTCCTCCCAGATCTCCGACGGCGCCGCCGCCGTCGTGGTGATGAGCAGGGCCAAGGCGGAGGAGCTGGGCCTGGAGTGGATCGCCGAGATCGGCGCGCACGGCAACGTGGCCGGTCCGGACAACTCCCTCCAGTCGCAGCCGGCCAACGCCATCGCGCACGCCCTGAAGAAGGACGGGCTGGAGGTCTCCGACCTGGACCTCATCGAGATCAACGAGGCCTTCGCGGCGGTCGCCGTGCAGTCAATGAAGGACCTCGGGGTTTCCTCGGAAAAGGTGAACGTCAACGGCGGCGCGATCGCGCTGGGTCACCCGATCGGCATGTCCGGCGCCCGGCTCGTGCTGCACTTGGCGCTGGAGCTCAAGCGGCGCGGCGGCGGTGTCGGCGCGGCGGCGCTGTGCGGCGGCGGTGGTCAGGGCGACGCGCTGATCCTGCGCGTGCCCAAGGCCTGACCTCGGCCGGAAGACGGTTCCCCGACCCGTCGGTCCCCTTTCCCCTCTGCTGAACGGAGCTGTTGGATGCAGGACGTCGCCTCGCTGGTCGCCCAGGCGCGGGAGGGCCGGCCGCGGGCCGTGGCCCGGCTGATCTCCCTGGTGGAAGGGGCGTCGCCGCAGCTGCGGGAGGTGATGGCCGCGCTGGCGCCGCTGACCGGCGGCGCCTACGTGGTCGGACTGACGGGATCGCCGGGCGTGGGCAAGTCGACGTCCACCTCGGCGCTGGTGACGGCGTACCGGAAGCAGGGGAAGCGGGTCGGCGTGCTCGCGGTCGACCCGTCCTCCCCGTTCTCCGGCGGCGCGCTGCTGGGGGACCGGGTGCGGATGTCGGAGCACGCCTCCGACCCCGGCGTGTACATCCGGTCCATGGCCACCCGGGGACACCTGGGCGGCCTGGCCTGGGCGGCGCCGCAGGCGATCCGGGTGCTGGACGCGGCCGGGTGCGACGTGGTCCTGGTGGAGACGGTGGGCGTCGGGCAGTCCGAGGTGGAGATCGCCTCGCAGGCCGACACGTCGATGGTGCTGCTGGCGCCGGGCATGGGCGACGGGATCCAGGCGGCCAAGGCCGGAATCCTGGAGATCGGCGACGTCTACGTGGTCAACAAGGCGGACCGGGACGGGGCGGACGCCACGGCGCGGGAGCTGAACCACATGCTGGGCCTCGGCGAGGCGCGTGAGCCGGGCGACTGGCGGCCGCCGATCGTCAAGACGGTCGCCGCGCGGGGCGAGGGGGTCGACGAGGTCGTCGAGGCGCTGGAGAAGCACCGGGCGTGGATGGAGGAGCGCGGGGTGCTGGCGGAGCGCAGGCTCGCGCGGGCGGAGCGGGAGGTGGAGACGATCGCGGTCACCGCGCTCCGGGAGCGGATCGGGGACCTCCACGGGGACCGGCGCCTCGGCGCCCTCGCCGAGCGCATCGTCGCCGGCGAGCTCGACCCCTACCGCGCCGCCGACGAACTGGTCGCCGGCCTCACCCAGGGCTGACCCCGCGCGCCGCGTCACGCCCCACCGCCCCTCGCGGGCGGTGGGGCGTTCTCCTGGCTCCGCCCGGCGGGGCGCCCCGTGGGGGCGCGGCCGGGGCCGGGACGCGGGCGCGCGGCGGCGCTACGGCCGGGCGCGGTGGGCGCGGAGGTGGTCGGCGATGGGGGTGAGGGCCGCCGAGAGGGAGTGGAGGGCCTCCGGGGGGAGCAGCCCGAGGAAGTGGCGGCGGACCGAGGCGACGTGGTGCGGGGCGACCTTGCGCATGGTCTCCAGGCCCTGGTCGGTCAGGACGGCGAACAGTCCCCGCCGGTCGGACTCGCAGTTCTCCCGCCGCACCAGCCCGGCGTTCTCCATCCGCGTGATCTGGTGCGACAGTCGGCTCTTGGACTGCAGCGTCGCCGCCGCCAGGTCGCTCATCCGCAGCCGGCGCTCCTCCGCCTCGGAGAGGTTCACCAGGATCTCGTAGTCGTTCATGGTCAGGCCGAACGGCTGGAGGTCGCGCTCCAGCTGATGCGTCAACAGCCTGTTGACCTCAAGATGGGTGCGCCAGGCGCACTGCTCCTCGGCCGTCAGCCACCTCGTGTCCGTCTCGCTCTCCATGCGCGCAAGTCTACCTAAGATGTTGAAATCCGGACTACCGGGTGGGCCCACCAGGGGGAAACGCGGGACGGATCACAGTCCGAACCGTCGCTGGAGGTCCCCCAGCTGCCCCGGCATGCGCGGCATGCCGGGCCCGAGGGGCCCGTGCCCACCGGACGCGTGCCCGGAACCGCCGCCCGGTACACCTGGCTCGTGCGGCACCGCCCCCGTCGCCTGCTCCGGCATCAGCGCCTCGCTGGACTGCAGCAGCACCGTGCCGGCGCCGACGAACTCGAACTGGTGCTCCTCGCCGCTGGTGCCGCCGATCCCGGTCAGCGTCCGCAGCCCTCCTATCACGCCCCGGACGTACCCGTGGTCGTAGTGGTGGCAGGGGGACGGGCAGTCCGCCCAGCCGACCAGCGCCTGCGGGTCCACCCGCAGCGGCGGCTCCATGAAGACCACCGGCCCGTTGGAGGCGGCGACGAACTTGCCGGTGCCGATCAGCGTCAGGAAGCCGGGCACGATCGACTGCTTGAGCGCCAGGCTCGGCTGGTAGGCGAGCAGGTTGCCGGCCCGGATGGTGAGGTTGCCGTCCTCGAGGTCGAAGGAGTTCACGTCGAAGGCCCGGTCGGCCAGCAGCATCTTGCCCGAGCCCTGCGCCACCACCCAGTCGCCCGCGTGCAGCGGGGAGTGGAAGCTGGTGCGCACCAGGCGCTCCAGCGCCCCGTGGCCGATGCCGTTGAACTCGATCCGCCCGTAGTAGGCGATCATCTTCCCCTTCTGCAGGAACCACTGGGAGCCCTTGAGCTCCACGCAGAAGGTGTACGGGTTGACGTTGTCGTCCGCCGGAAGGGTGGCGGGGTCGAGGACCTGGACGGTCACAGCTTTTCCTCCGAGGCCTGGACGTACACCGTGCCGCTGCCGCTGAGCTCGAGCTGGAAGGCCTCCCCGGAGCCGCGGCCGACCATGTCCCGCCAGCCGAGCGCGGTGGACAGCCTGTTGCGCAGGTCGCCGCGGTGGGCCACGTAGGCCTGCGGATCGACGTGGACCGGGCGCTGCGGGGTCACCTGGAGCTCGAACACCCCGCCGTGGGCCATCACCGCGGCCGAGCCGTGGCCCTGGAGGGTGGTGGTGAACAGGCCCTGGCCGGTGGCCTGGCCGCGGACCATGCCCATCACGCCGCCCTGGGCGCCCATGAACATGGTGCCCTGGCGGAGCGTGCCGTCGAAGGCGAGCAGCCGGTCCGCCTCGACGTACAGGGTCTCGCCGGTGAGCCCCACGACGTGGACGTGGTGGCCGCCGTGGCCGAAGAGGACCGTGCCGTCGCCCTCGACCGTCATCAGCGGGGTCGCCTCGTCGGCGACCCGGCGGCCGATCATCGACATCAGGCCGCCCTGCCCGCCCTGGACGTTGGGCGTGAAGGAGACCTCGCCGCGGTAGGCGAGCATGGCGCCGCGCTGGCTGAACATGGTCTGCCCGGGACGGACGGCCGCCTCGACCATCTTCGCGTTGACCTCACGGAACGGCATCAGACGTCCCCCGCGACCGTGTTGCGTTCGCTCGGCTGCACGTACACCAGGCCGTCCCCCTCGAACCGCATCTGGAAGGCCTCGCCGCCGCCCTCGCCGAGGAACGTCCGGAAGGTCACGCCCGACTGCAGCGACTGCCGCAGGTCGCCCTGGTGGGCGACGTACGCGCCCGGGTCCACGGAGAGCGGGTACTGCGGGGAGACCCGCAGCACCACGGCCGGTCCGTCGGAGAGCAGGGCGGCCTGTCCGTGGCCCTCGACGGTGGTGGTGAACAGCCCGTTGCCCTGGGAGGCGCCGCGCAGGCCGGTGAAGGTGGTGCCGGTGCGCAGTCCGGCGTCGGCGGCCAGCAGGTTGCTCGCCTCCACGTGGAGCCTGTCGCCCCGCAGGGCGACCAGGTTGATCTCGGACGCGCGGTCGGCGAACCAGCAGGTCCCCCGCCCCTTCACCTCCATCAGCGTCATCTGCTCGCCGGTCAGGCGCCGGGTGACCATGCCGCGCAGGCCCTCGCCCCCGCCGCTGAGCTTCTTGAAGGCCATCTCCCCGTCGTAGGCGACCATCGACCCGTTCTTGGCCCGTACGGAGTCCCCGGTCATCTCGACGGCGAGCACCTTGCTCCCCTGGAGTCGGAACATCGCCACGGTGCGACCGTATCCGCGGGCAGGGCCCGTGGACAGGGGCCGAGGGGGATGAATGGCCCTGAAAATCACCTCGGGGGACGGAGGGGAACCCCGCGCGACCCCCGCCCGTTGAGCCGTCCGGGGGATGCCACAATGGGCTCGGCCCGCTTGTGCGTGTTTTCACAAAGTGTGACGTTCCTCCGACCGAAGGTGACCCGTGGATCTCAAGACCGCTGCCGCCCTCCGCCGCCTCCGCCTGGTGTCGGCGCCCGAGGCCGTGTCGTTCCTGCTGCTGCTGGTGTGCTCGGTGCTCAAGCGCACCACCGAGTTCAACGCCGTGCCGGCGCTGGGCGCGATCCACGCCGTGCTGTGGATCCTGTACGTCCTCTTCTGGGCGGACGCGTGGTACCGGGCCAAGTGGTCGCTGAAGATCGGGGCGCTGTACTTCGTGCTCGGCGTGCTGCCCTTCGGCGGGTTCTACGCCGAACGGCGGCTGAAGCGGGAGACCGAGGACGCGGTGATCGCCGCCCGGGCCCGCAAGGAGATGAAGGGAGCGGCCACCGCATGATCGTCGCCTTCTCCGTGACCCCGCTCGGCGTGGGCGAGGACGTCGGCGAGTACGTCGCCGACGCCGTCCGCGTGGTTCGGGAGTCCGGCCTGCCCCACCGCACCGACGCCATGTTCACCTCCGTCGAGGGCGAGTGGGACGAGGTCATGGACGTGGTCAAGCGCGCCGTCGCGGCCGTGGAGGCGCGCGCCCCGCGGGTCTCGCTGGTGCTCAAGGCGGACATCCGGCCCGGGGTGCGGGACGGACTGACCTCCAAGGTGGAGACGGTGGAGCGGATCCTCGCCGCGGAGTGACGCGGATCCGCCCGCACGGCGGCTTCGCCCGCCCAGGAGCCCCGGCCCGATGAGGGCCGGGGCTCCTTCCGTGCCGCGGAGGTCTCCGGGGAACGCCCGTCGCCCGCCGTATTGAGCGACTGCTCAAACGGGTGTACGTTTCGACTCTCAGTGTTTGAGCGGTCGCTCAACCACGCACGGGGGACGGGGGTCCAGGGTGGGAATCTACGTGGAGGCCAAGGTCGGCGCGGATCTCGACGAGCTGTGGCGGCTCACCCAGGATCCGGCCTGCCACCAGCGCTGGGACCTGCGCTTCACCGAGATCGCGCCGCTGCCCGGCCCGGAGGGGGCGCCGGTCCGCTTCCGGTACGCCACCCGGGTCCTGCCGGGACTCACCGTGGCCGGCACCGGCGTCTTTGCGGGGGAGCGGGAACGCCCCGACGGCACCCGCACCTCCGCGTTCCGCTTCGCCTGCCCGCACCCGCTCTCCCCGCTCGCCGAGGGCAGCGGCTACTGGCGCTACGTCCCCGACGGCGACGGGGTGCGCTTCCTCACCGGCTACGACTACCGCCCCCGGTGGGGACGGCCCGGGGCCCTGCTCGACCGGCTGGTGTTCCGCCCGCTGGTGGGCTGGGCCACCGCCTGGTCGTTCGACCGGCTCCGCCTCTGGCTGGAGCGCGGGACCACCCCGGAGCGGGCCCTGCTGAACTGGATCGCCGAGATGGCGGTGCGCTCACTGGTGATCGCCGTCTCCTGCTTCCTGCTGCTGGCCGGCCCGCCGCGGATCGCCGCGGTCGTCGGCCCGCTCGGCCCCGAGGCGGCGTTCGCCCTCCCGCTGGTGGCCGCGCTCGCCATCACGCTCGCCCTGATCAAGACGCCGCTGGCCGGCACCCCGGCCGCCCGCCGCTGCCTGCGCACCCCGCCCCTGCGGGTCCGCGGGCCGGGCCTCCTCGTCGGCCTGGAGGGTCCCGCCTCATGAGCCGGGGATCGATCTTCCGCCGGGCGATGGGCGCCGACTTCGGCCGGCTCCACCCGGAGCTGCGCCGCCGCTTCTCCGTCGGCCTGGACAGCGGTGAGGCATGCACCGGCACCGGCGTGATGGACCGCGTCTGGCACGGACGCGGCTTCGTGCGGCCGTTCCTGGCCCTCGGCGCCACCCGCAACATCCTGGTGCCGCGGGAGGGGCGGAACGTGCCGTTCGTGATCGAGAACGTTCCCTACGCCGACTCCTTCGGCCGGGAGACGGTCACCTTCGTGCGCACCTTCCACCTGCCCGGGGGTCCCCGCCGCTTCGACGCGCAGATGGTCCTCGCGCCGGAGGGAGACCGGATCCTGGACTACCTCGGCACCCACCAGCACCTGGCCAGCGACCTGCACCTCGGCGTCGGCGACCGGGGCGAGCTGGTCGTCCGCTCCGGCGAGCACCGCTTCCGCGAGGGGCCGGTGGACGTCCGGGTGCCCGGGCCGATCGGCGGCGAGGCGGAGGTGCGGGAGGCGTTCGACGACGACACCGGGCGCTTCCGGATCCGGGTCCGCGTGGTCAACCGGTACTTCGGTCCGCTGTTCGGCTACGAGGGGTCCTTCACCGCCGCCTACGCCGACGCCGCCCGCCAGGGTGTGCGCCCCGGGCTGCGGCCGGTACGAGAGGAGGCCCGGGCGTGAGTCCCGCCGCCGGGGACGCCGGGCGGGACACCCGGCGCGGCACGGGCAGCGACCCTGGCCCCGGCAGCGACCCTGGCCCCGGCAGTGGCCCTGGCCCTGGCAGTGACCCTGGCCCCGGCAGCGACCCTGACCCCGGCCGCGGTCCCGGCCGGGCCGCCGCCCCCGGCGCCCGGCGCGGGACCGGACGGGGACGGGCCCCGTCCGACCCGGCGGCCGGTCCCGACACCCGCACCCGGCTGCTGGAAGGAACCCTGCGCACCCTCGCCGGGCAGGGGATCGCCAAGGTGTCCGCCCGCACGGTGGCCGCCGCGGCGGGCGTCAACCAGGCCCTGGTCTTCTACCACTTCGGGTCGATGGACGAGCTGCTCGCCGCCGCCTGCCGGCACGGCGCGGAGGAGCGGGTCGCCCGGTACCGGGGGCGGCTCGCCGAGGTGACCTCCCTGTCCGGACTGCTCGCCATCGGCCGGGAGATCCACGACACCGAGCGCCGGGCCGGTCATGTGGCGCTCATCGGCCAGATGCTGGCCGGTGCCCAGACCCACGCCCGCCTGGGACCGGCCACCGCCGCCGGCCTCGACCTGTGGATCACCGAGATCGAGCTGGTCCTGCGCCGCGTGCTGTCGGCCACCCCGTTCGGCGAGTTCGCCGACCCCGAAGGGCTGGCCCGCGCGATCGCCGCCTCCTTCGTCGGCCTGGAGCTCTACGAGGGGGCCGACAGCGAGGGCGCGGGCCGCGCCCTGGACGCCCTGCAGCAGCTCGCGGACCTCGTCGCCGCGGTCGACGGTCTCGGGCCGGTCGCGCAGCGCGCCGTCCGGGCCCGCCTCCGCCGTTCCGTCGCTCGGCCGGAGAGGGCATCCCGTTCGGCCGAATGAGCGGATTTCCGCGCCACGCCGACCGACACGCCGAAGCACCGGGAACCTCGCCCGTCACCAGGGTTCCCGGGCCGTCGCCGACCCTCCGCCTCCCCGGAACCCCCTTCCGCGGCCACGCACGCCCGGACGCGCCCGAGTCGACAGCTTCCGGAATATCCACTTTTGTGTGGATAGCATCTTGTCCGGTCCTGATCGCCGATCTTCGATCTCCGAGCCCCGGGCTTCGATCTTCGATCGACGAAGCGCGGATTCGATCATTGGAGGGTGCTGTGCTGCCGGAGGGCTACGACTACGACACCCATAGCCGACTGGCGGGGCCGCTCACCGAGCCGCCCGCCGACCAGCCCTACCGGGTGCGGTACACCTCGCTGCTGGCGCGTGAGCCCCACCGCCTGAGGGCGGTCGCCATGATGGCGCTCGCACCGCTCCTCACCGGCCTGCTGCTGGTCTACCTGGTGTGGCCCACGCACTGGGTGGAGCGCGACGAGAGCCAGACCTGGCTCGCCGTCCTCGACATCGCGATGCTGGCCGGGATCGGCCTGATCGAGTTCTTCATGGTCGTGAACGTCTTCTCCGTCGCCCACGCCACGATGGTCGCCCGCGACCCCGTGCCCGTGACCCCCGAACCCGGCACCCGAGTCGCCTTCATCACCACCTACGTCCCCGGCAAGGAGCCGCTGTCGATGCTCCGCGCCACCCTCGAGGGCGCGACCCGCATCACCCACGACGGCCGGGTCGACGTCTGGCTCCTCGACGAGGGCGACGACCAGGAGGCCAAGGACCTCTGCCGGGAGCTGGGCGTGCGCCACTTCTCCCGCAAGGGGGTCGACCGCTGGAACCTCCCCGCGGGACCGCACAAGGCGAAGACCAAGCACGGCAACTACAACGCCTGGCTCGACGCCCACGGCGACGAGTACGACTTCTTCGCCTCCGTCGACACCGACCACATCCCGCTCCCCAACTTCCTGGAGCGGATGACGGGCTACTTCCGCGACCCCGACGTGGCCTTCGTGGTCGGCCCCCAGGTCTACGGCAACTACACCAACCCCGTGACCAAGGCCGCCGAGTCGCAGCAGTACCTCTTCCACGCGCTGATCCAGCGCGCCGGCAACCGCTACCGGGCGCCCATGTTCGTCGGCACCAACAACGTCGTGCGGATCTCCGCCGTCAAGCAGATCGGCGGCCTGTACGACTCCATCACCGAGGACATGGCGACCGGCTTCGAACTGCACCGCACCCGCAACCCGCTCACCCGGCGGCACTGGCGCTCCGTCTACACCCCCGACGTCCTCGCGGTCGGCGAGGGCCCGACCTCCTGGACCGACTTCTTCACCCAGCAGATGCGCTGGTCCCGCGGCACCTACGAGACGCTCTTCAAGCAGTTCTGGAAGGCGCCGTTCACCATGCCCTACGGGCGGCTGTTCCAGTACTCGCTGATGGTCTGCTACTACCCGATGACCGCGGTCAACTGGTTCCTGGGCATCTTCAGCTGCGTCCTGTTCATGTGGTTCGGCGCCTCCGGCACCTCGGTCTCCACGTCGGTCTGGCTGATGCTCTACAGCGACGCCGCCGCCCTGCAGATCGGCCTCTACCTCTGGAACCGGCGGCACAACGTCTCGCCGCACGAGCCCAAGGGATCCGGCGGCCTCGCCGGGATGGCGATGTCGGCCATCTCCGCGCCGATCTACCTCAAGTCCTTCACCGCGGCCCTGCTGCGCCGCCCGTGCCGGTTCGTGGTCACCCCCAAGGGCGGCGACAGCAGTGCGGACCGGCTGCTCACCTTCCGGGTCCACCTGTTCTGGGCCGTGGTGCTCGTCGCCTCGCTGACCGCCTCGCAGGTCCTCGGCAACACCCACGCCGCGATGCGGACCTGGGCGGTGCTGGCCCTGGCGATCGCGCTCTCACCGGTGGCGATCTGGCGGTACACGGTGGCCGCCGAGGCCCGCCGCCGCAAGGCCGCGGCGGCGGCCGGAGCGCCGGTCGCGGTGCCCGTCACGCTGCCGGACGCCGCGGCGGTCACCGCGGCGGACGTCACCGCGGTGCCGTCCGCGCAGGACGCGGACCCGGCCCCGGAGCGGGTCCGGGCGGGCACGGGCGTGGAGCGGGAGCCGGTCGCGGTGGACGCGGAGGCGCCGGGGCGGACCCCGGAGCCCGGGCGGACGTCCGGGCCGGCGACCGGGCCGGTCCGCGAGCCCGGACCGTTGCCCGTGCCGGAGCTGGTCCCCGTCCCCGTCCCCGTGCCGGAGCCGGTCCCCGTCCCCGTGCCCCTGGGCGTGCCCGCGCCGTCGCCCGTGGCCGTCCCGGCCGGGGCGTCCGGGGCGTCCGGGAAGGAGGAGGTGCCCGTCCTGGCGCCCCTCGCGCCGGAGTCCGTCCCGCCCGTGGACGTCCGGCCGGCGCAGCACCCCGTCCAGCCTCTGCAGCCCGTGCTGCCCGCGATGTACCCGGTCCCCGCGCTGCACGCCGCGGCCCCTCCCGTGCACACCCTGTGGGGCGAGCTGCCGGACGGCCACCAGGCCGGACAGCACGAACGCCCCCCGCGGCCGGCCTTCGTGAGCGGCGCCCCCGCCGCGGCCGTCGACCCCACGCCGCCCGCCGGCTCCGCCGTGGCGACCGCCGCCGCGGTGGTGGCGGCCACCACCACCAGCCGGACCCCGCTCACGGGCGGCGCCAAGGACGGGAAGCCGACGATGATCTGACCCGGTGCCCCCGGCACCCGAAGGAGGTCCGGCCGTCCCCCTCGCCGAGGGGGACGGCCGGACCTCCTTCGTCACGGATCCGGCTCAGAAGCCCGGCGGCTCCGTGTAGACGCCCCACTCCTCGCGGAGGACGTCGCAGATCTCGCCCAGGGTGGCCTCGGCGCGGACCGCCTCGACCATCGGCCCGATCATGTTGGCGCCGGAGCGCGCCGCGGCCAGCATCGCGTCCAGCGCGCCCCGCACGGCCGTCCCGTCACGGGCGGCCCGCCGCCCGGTCAGCGTGCGCACCTGCTCGCGCTCCACCTCGTGGCTGACCCGCAGGATCTCCAGGTCGCCGGTGACCGAACCGGTGTGGGTGTTGACGCCCACGACCTTCTTGTCGCCCTTCTCCAGGGACCGCTGGTACTGGAAGGCCGCCTCCGCGATCTCCCCGGTGAACCAGCCGTCCTCGATGCCGCGCAGGATGCCGGAGGTGATCGGGCCGATCGGGTGCTCGCCGTCCGGGTGGGCCCGCAGGCCGCGTTCCCTTATCCGCTCGAAGATCTTCTCGGCGTCCGCCTCGATGCGGTCGGTCAGCTGCTCGACGTACCAGGAGCCGCCCAGCGGGTCCGCCACGTTGGCGACCCCGGTCTCCTCCATCAGCACCTGCTGGGTGCGCAGGGCGATCTCCGCCGCCTGCTCGCTGGGCAGGGCCAGCGTCTCGTCGAGGGCGTTGGTGTGCAGCGAGTTGGTGCCGCCGAGCACCGCGGCCAGCGCCTCCACCGCCGTGCGGACCACGTTGTTGTACGGCTGCTGCGCGGTGAGCGAGACGCCGGCGGTCTGGGTGTGGAACCGCAGCCACTGCGCCTTCTCGGTCTTCGCCCCGTACACGTCCCGCATCCAGCGCGCCCAGATCCGGCGGGCGGCGCGGAACTTGGCGATCTCCTCGAAGAAGTCCACGTGCGCGTCGAAGAAGAAGCTGAGTCCGGGCGCGAACACGTCCACGTCCAGGCCCCGGCTGAGGCCCAGCTCGACGTAGCCGAAGCCGTCGGCCAGCGTGTAGGCCAGCTCCTGCGCGGCCGTGGAGCCGGCCTCGCGGATGTGGTAACCGGAGACGGAGAGCGGCTTGTAGGCCGGGATCCGCTCGGCGCAGTACTCCATCAGGTCGCCGATCAGCCGCAGATGGGGCTCGGGCTCGAAGAGCCACTCCTTCTGCGCGATGTACTCCTTGAAGATGTCCGTCTGCAGCGTGCCGTTGAGCACCGACGGGTCGACGCCCTGGCGCTCGGCGGCCACCAGGTACATGCAGAAGACCGGCACGGCCGGACCGCTGATGGTCATCGAGGTGGTGACGTCGCCGAGCGGGATGTCCCGGAACAGCACCTCCATGTCGGCGGCGGAGTCGATGGCCACGCCGCAGTGCCCGACCTCGCCCAGCGAGCGCGGGTCGTCGGAGTCGCGGCCCATCAGGGTCGGCATGTCGAACGCCACCGACAGGCCCCCGCCGCCGTTGGCGAGGATCATCTTGTAGCGCTCGTTGGTCTGCTCGGCGTTGCCGAAGCCGGCGAACTGGCGGATGGTCCAGGTGCGGCCGCGGTAGCCGGTGGGGTGGAGGCCGCGGGTGAACGGGAACTCGCCGGGCCAGCCGATCCGCTCGAACCCCTGGTAGACGTCCCCGGGGCGAGGCCCGTAGACCGGCTCCACGGGATCGCCGGAGAGCGTGGTGAAATCCGCGTCCCGCTTGCGGGCGGAGTCGTACCGGGCCTGCCAGCGACGGCGGCCCTCCTCGATGGCGTCAGCGTCCATGCCTCCAAGTTACTAGGACGTCCTAGTAAATGTCGACGCGAGAGGCCGCGCCGGTGCGGCGCGGCCTCAAGGGAGCGGGGGAGCGGGCGGTCAGGCCTTGGCGGTGGCGGGAGCGGCGCCGTCGGTGATGCGGGGCTCCAGTTCCTTGGCGATCCTCCGCTCGACGAAGAACGCGGCGGTGGGGATCGTGCCGGCCAGGAGCACCCAGAGCTGCTTGGTGACCGGCCACCTGGCCTTGGAACCCAGGTCGAAGGCGAAGATCAGGTAGACCACGTACAGCCAGCCGTGCGCGATGCCCACCACCTGGGTGAAGCCGGCGGCGCCGTCGATCTCCAGCAGGTACTTGGCGACCACGCCCACGCAGAGCAGGATCAACAGCACACCCGTGATGTAGGCCATCGCGCGGTAACGGGTCAGCACGGCTCGCTTCATGCCTACGAGGGTAACCGTGGACTTTGCGCGATCTTGACCCGGCCCCGCCCCGGACCGGCCCGGTCAGGACTCCTCGAAGTCGCCCGCCGCCACCCGCAGGGGACGCAGGAGGGCGAAGATCTCGCCGCACTCCTCGGCGTCGTAGGCGCCCAGGCCGAAATCCATGGCCATCAGGTCGCGGGTGGCCGCGTCGACCACCTCGCGGCCCTTGTCGGTGATGCCGGCCAGGGTGCCCCGGCCGTCGTCGGGGTTGGGCCGCTTGGCCATCAGCCCCGACCGCACCAGGCGGTCGACCGTGTTGGTCACCGAGGTCGGGTGGACCATCAGCCGCTCGCCGATCTTGGACATCGGCAGCTCCCCGCTCCTGGAGAAGGTGAGCAGCACCAGCGCCTCGTAGCGGGCGAAGGTCAGACCGTACGGCTTGACGACGGCGTCCACCTCGGCGAGCAGGATCTGGTGGGCACGCATGATCGAGGTGATCGCGGCCATCGAGGGCACGCTGCCCCACCGCTGCTTCCACAGTTCGTCGGCGCGGGCGATGGGGTCGAAGGCAAGGCTGAGCGGCTTCGGCACGACGCCGACGATACCCGCAGGCCGGTCAGCGGGCGGGGGCGGAGCCGAGGCCGGCCAGCAGCAGGGCGGTGAAGTCGCGCGCCCAGGTCGCGTCGACCGGTGCGGCGCTCACCAGGCTGCGGTGCACCACGCTGCCGGCCACCACGTCGAAGATCAGGTCGAAGGACCGGTCGGCCGCCTCCGGGTCGGGGTCCGGCGGCAGCTCGCCGCGGCGCTGGGCGCGGCTCTTGCCCTCGCGGACCAGCCGCTTCTGGCGCTCCACGATCGAGGTGCGGATGCGTTCCCGCAGGGAGTCGTCGAGCGTCGACTCGGCCACCACGGCCATCAGCCCGCTGCGTGCCTCCGGCCGGGCCAGGATGGCGGCGAACCGCAGCACCACGCCCTCGATGTCGGCGGCCAGGCTGCCCCGGTCGGGGAGCTCCAGTTCGTCGAAGAGCTCGGCCACCGCGTCGACGACCAGCTCGTTCTTGCCCGGCCATCGCCGGTAGAGGGTGGTCTTGGCGACGCCGGCCCGCAGCGCCACGTCGCCGAGGGTGAGCCGGGACCAGCCGAGCTCGACCAGCGCCTCGCGGGTGGCGGCGAGGATCGCGGCGTCGGCCGCGGCGCTGCGGGGACGGCCGTTGCGGGGCCGGCCGGCTCCGGCGCGGCCGGCGGGGGAGGCGGGCGTGGGGCGGGGCATGGCACACGACGATACGGCCGTGAGGCAGATCACGGCGGAGCCGGTGGGCGCGCGGGCGGGACGTGGTTACGCTACGAGGCGTAGCGAAACCGGGTCCGCCCGGCGAGCGACAACCACGACCGGCGTCAGGTGGGGACCCGACGCCTTTTGTCCGGCGGTTCGCCGGCAGTTTCCTCCGGAGCGCGCCGACGGGGGAGGATAGGCGCATGCAGCCACGGAACATGTCCATGAGCGGAGTCGTCGACCTCGCCGCCGTGAAGGCGGCCCAGGAGGCCAAGGCGAAGGCGGAGCAGGCGCGCGCGGAGGCCGCCCGCCGGGGCGGGGGAGGAGCCGTCTCTCCCGCCGACCTGGTGTACGACGTCGACGAGGCCGCCTTCGAGCGCGACGTCCTGCAGAAGTCCACCGAGGTGCCCGTCGTCCTCGACTTCTGGGCCGAGTGGTGCCAGCCGTGCAAGCAGCTGAGCCCGGTGCTGGAGCGGCTGGCCGTCGAGTACAACGGCCGTTTCGTCCTGGCGAAGGTGGACGTCGACGCCAACCAGATGCTGATGCAGCAGTTCGGGATCCAGGGGATCCCGGCGGTCTTCGCGGTCGTCGCCGGCCAGGCGCTGCCGCTCTTCCAGGGGGCCGCGCCCGAGACCCAGATCCGCGAGACCCTCGACCAGCTGATCGCGGTCGGCGAGCAGCGGTTCGGCCTCACCGGTCTGACCGTCGACCCGGAGGCCGAGCCGGGCGGCGGGCCGGCCGCCGCGGCGGAGCCGGTGGGCCCGCACGACGCCGCGCTGGAGGCTGCGGCCTCCGCGCTGGACGCCGGGGACATGGCCGGCGCGATCCGCGCCTACCGCAACGTCCTCTCCGACGACCCGGGCAACGAGGAGGCCAAGCTGGGCCTCGCCCAGGCGCAGCTGCTGGAGCGGGTGCGGAACCTCGACCCGCAGAAGGTGCGGCGGGAGGCGGCCGAGAAGCCGGCGGACTCCGCGGCGCAGATCGCGGCCGCCGACCTGGACCTGGTGGGCGGTCACGTCGAGGACGCCTTCGGGCGGCTCATCGACACCGTGCGGCGGACGGCCGGCGACGACCGGGAGGCCGTGCGGGTGCGCCTGCTGGAGATGTTCGAGGTCGTCGGCGGCGACGACCCGCGGGTGGTCGCGGCGCGGCGCGCGCTGGCACGCGCGCTGTTCTGACCGGATCCGGTGCCGGGCCCCGAGGCGTGACCCGGCTCGGACGCCACTGATGCCCGCGACCTGGAGAGCAGGTCGCGGGCAGCCGCCGCTGCCCGGGTGCCGGCCGGAGAACCGGAACCGGCCGTTTCCGGCCATTCTCGGGAGGTGAGCGGTCATCCCGTCGCATCCGTGACGCTCCCTCAGTAACTTGTTCCTGCACCCCGGCATGGTCATGGCAATGCCCGTCGGTGCACGGTCATCGGGCGACCGGGACCGGCACCATGGGGGGTAACGCGCGGTCACGCCATGGACGTGTGCGCTTCTTGTTTCGTGTGGGCGAGCCGGCTTCCGGTTGCCGCCACCTTCACGAAGAGGATGCGCGCCTTGTTCTCCAGACCAACCAGACGGAGACCCATCCGGTCCCGGCTGGCACTCGCCGGCATTCCCCTGATAGCGGCATCGGTGCTGGCCGGAGTGGCCACCAACCCCGAACTCCTCAACCACTACGGCAAGCTGGACGCCGCACTCGTCGGTGACGACTACGACTGGTACGAGGACACTGCCGCCGAGCGGTTGCGGCAGGACCAGTGCCTGATGAGCGACGTCCTGCGGCTGGGCGGCCCGGCCATGGCCGCCACGGCGAAGGACGCGCTCAACCAGAGCCCGGAGCGGCTGCGGGAGCTGGCGAACCGGGACTACTGGGAGAACACGCCGCTCGCCACCGCGTACCAGTTGGACAAGGACGCCGCGAACGCCGAGCTGTCCCGGATCAGCGCGCTCCACGACAGCTGGAAGATCACCGGGCTCACGACGCCGGGCGGCTTCGCCTCCGTCACCGACTTCCAGTGGCCGCCCGGGACGAGCGGTGACGACGGCGAGGACTTCCACACCCAGACCGGGCTCACGCCGTGGATCGCCGACCGGTTCTGGAAGGACGAGAGCGACTTCTACGAGGACGCCACTCCGCTCGCCGACGCGGAGACCGTCGCGGCGGTCGAGGCTCTGGGGCAGCCGCTGTACGGCGGCGACCCCGACCCGTCCCTGCCGGGATGGGACCGGCAGCTCGCCCTGCGGTCCGCCTACGAACGCCTGACGGACTGGAGCCTGGAGCCGACCGGCGCGGACAACGCCCGCATGTTCCTGAGCTCGGGCGGCTTCCCGAGCCAGGCGCCGGCGCCCGGCACCCCCGAGTACCGGATCGCGGTGGAGGACCTCAAGACCCGCTTCGCCGCCTGTGCGTGGCGTGATCCGATGGACCCCGAGAAGGTCCTGGGCGAGGTCACCGCGACCGCGGCGGCGGAGTGGCAGCAGGAGATCGCCTCGCAGGCCGCCCCGCGCAACGACATCCTCACCGCGAACAGCAACGCCGTCCAGGCGCTGACGGCGGCCTCCGAGTCGATGGGCAAGCTGCTCGGCCACGCGTGGGTCGCCGACCACATCACTCGCTGGCAGGACTACTGGTCCTCGGGCGGCATCGGCTGGATCGGCACCTCGCCGATGGCCGTCCAGATCCCCGGCGCGACCGGCAAGTGCCTGGGCGTACAGGGCTCCGGCACCGCGAACGGCACGGCTGTCGAGGTCGTCACCTGCTCCACCGCGGCCGCCCAGCAGTGGGTCGTCAACGGGGGGTACGGCGAGGGCTACAGCCTGCGGAACGTGAACGCGCAGAAGTGCCTCGATCTGGCGACCAACCTGACGAAGATCCAGATCTACACCTGCAACGGCACGCCCACGCAGGTGTGGAAGTTCAGCGTCCGGGCCGGCACCACCCTGCAGAACCTGGGCGCGAACAAGTGCCTGAACTTCCCCGCGTACACGACCGGTCAGGACGCGCTCGCGGCCGACTGCAGCACCGCTGCCACGCAGAAGGTGCTGTTCAAGGTCTCCGAGCACAACGGCACCGTTCCGGCGTCGACGGAGTTCACCAAGGCGTCACAGAGGCTGGCCCTCGCACGCACTGGGGCGGCGGCCGAGCTGGCCGCGCTCAAGAGCCGGGCGGCGGCCGCCACAGCCGCCCAGAACGCCAGCGTCACCGCCGAGCAGGCGGCGTACGCGATCGCCGACGCCAACGGGGCGCCGCGGGGTCGCGGCCTGCTGGTCGGCCAGCAGAAGGCCCAGGTCACGCAGGGCGCGGCGGCAGCGGTTGCGGCGCTGGTGAAGGCCGGCGAGACCGCGGAGGCGGCCACCCGGGCGGCCGCCGCGGACAGCGCGACGATCGCCCAGCGGGCGATCGCCCAGACGGCCCAGTCGAAGGCGGAGTTCCGCAAGCAGGCGGCCTACCGGGCCGAGCTGCAGGCCAAGGCGGCCGCGGACGCGGCCAAGCTGCACCGCGACAACGCCAAGAAGGACAAGGAGACCGCCGAGGCGAAGCTCGCCGAGGCGCTGGTCGCCGAGTCCGACGCGAAGGCGGCCGCCGCCGACGCGCACGCCAAGCGGCTCGCCGCCGAGGCCGAGGAGGCCACGGCCAAGGCGGAGAAGGAGAAAGCACAGACCAAGCGGTCGGAGGCCGCCGGCCACCGGAAGACCGCCGAGGCCGAGGCGGTGACGGCGCGCGACGCCAGGACGAAGGCCGAGGAGGCCGAGGGCACCGCCCAGGACCGGCGGGACGCGGCGGTCAAGGCCAAGGACCACGCCGCCGCCATGCGCGACGACGCCTGGGAGGCCGAGCAGAAGGCCGAGGTGGCCCGGGTCAAGGCGGCCGCCAAGACGGCCTACGCCGACTCTCTCGACGCCGGAGCCGCGGCCGACGAGGCCCGCGCCGCCGCCACCACGGCGGACCAGGCCGCCGACGAGGCCGAGGCGGCGGC
>NZ_LWCC02000005.1:1284641-1308201 GCF_001642695.1 Streptomyces chilikensis | reverse complement strand
GGCGGCCGGACGTGCCGAGGGCCACGCGACCCAGGCCCGCGACGCGGCCGACGCCGCGGAACTCGACGCCGTCGCCGCCCGCGCGGCGGCCGACCGGGCCGAGCAGGACGCGACGGAAGCCCGTGCGGCGGCCGACCGCGCCGACGCCGCGGCCACCGAGGCCGAGGAGGCAGCCAAGGACGCCGCCCTCTACGCCCAGCAGGCCCAGGAAGCGGCCGACCGGACCGAGAAGGCGGCCAAGGCGGGTCAGATCACCACCGGAACCGTCCCGGACGGCAACGGCGGCTCGCTCGGCAACGTGTTCTACGCCATCGACCACATCGAGAAGATCGGTGATCCGCAGGTCATCAGCAAGACGGAGGAGTGCGAGGGCTGGATCGACCAGCTCGCCTACCGGGGCGGCTGCACCATCACCTCGAAGATCCGCTACGTGGCCGTCCTCGACCTGTACCTGTGCACCGCCGAGGACCTGGATCCGCAGAAGTACACCTGCCCGTCCGAGGCCACCGAGTACATCGGCCAGATACGGACCGACGAGCTGTCGCAGACGGTGACGCACACCATCACCATGGCCGAGTACCAGAACGGCGTCGACCCGGTCGACATCCTCTTCGGCAGCTGGATCAGGTGCGCCCAGAAGTTCGCTCCCGGCGGGCAGAACGGAAGCTGGGGCGGCTGCGCCTGGGCGGCCCTGGACGTGGCCTCGATGTTCGTGGGCCGGGCCATCCAGCCCATCGCGGACGCGCTGCACGCGGTGAACGCCTCCTTCGTCACCGGCATCGGTGTCCGGGAAGCACTCACCGCGCTCAAGGCGCTCGACAACATCGACCCGGCGGCGGTCGCGGCGATCGAGCGGCAGGTGCAGATCTACGAGGAGCTGAAGACCGGGTGCAGGACCAACAGCTTCCCCGGGACCACCGAAGTGGTCCTGGCCGACGGCAGCCGCAAGGCGCTGCGTGACGTGCGCACCGGGGAGCTGCTGCTGGCCTCGGACCCGGATACCGGAGACACCCGTGGTGAGCCCGTCACCCGCACCTTCCAGCACGGCGCGGACTACCTCGTCGAGGTGACGCTCGACGACGGCGGCCGCCTCACCAGCACTCCCGGGCACCAGATCTTCGTGCCCGGCGACGGCTGGACCCTGGCCTCCGACCTCCGCCCCGGAGACACCCTGCGCACGCCCGAAGGCACGCGCACGGTGGCGGCGGTGTCCGGCCGTCACGAGGCGACGCCCCGGACGGTGTACGACGTGACCGTCTCGGGCCTGAACACCTTCTACGCCGTGGCGGGCGACAGCCCGGTCCTGGTCCACAACTGCAACGACCTCGTGTTCGACGGGCAGAAGTTCCCCGGCCTGGCCCACACGCTCGACGAGCACACGGCGGGAGCAGCCGCAGACGGGCTGGTTGACGTCACAAAGGCCAGGCAGTTGGCCGAGTCGAAGGGAGTGAACAGCGTGTTCGTCGACCAGCAGACCGCTCAGCAGGTCGTCGACTACGCGCTGGCCGGCAACGCGAACCGCATCAAGGACTGGCTCTCGAAGACACGCGATCCCTGGTTCGAGTTCGAAGGCACCTTCGGGGCGAAGAACTCGCTCGGAACCGTCTACCGTGCCGGTGGATCCACGTCGCCCGCAGGCAACCGCTTCTACATCAAGCTCGTGCGCGTCGACAAGAACACACACGGAAAGCATCCCCAAGGTTTCTACGTCATGACGTGCTACCCGAAGGGAACGCTCTGATGCCACGCTTCACGCCGTTCGACTTCGGAGTGTCGCGGGTGATGTCCCTCTTCCACCAGGACTGGAAACATGAGGGAGACACCCCTTCCGACGTCGTCGCCAACGACGTCGCGCGGTCGCAGGACGAGCACGTCCTGGCCGTACGGCGTGACGCGCGGGCCCTCGGCAGCCTTCCCTCTCCGGTACTGGAGGTGCTCTGGGAAGCCGGCTGCCAGCACATGCCGTCCTTCGTCCCGCTGGGAGGCGGAGCGGCGTGGACCCGCACGGTCGTCGAGCTGTGCGACGCCCGGCTCTCGACGGTCCCGGAAGCACACGTGCTCACGGGGGACGACCTCGAGGACGGCGCCGCCTGCCTCGACGCCGTCGTCGCCGAGATCGGGAGCGCCCGGTTCCTCACGGCGGAGGTGCGGACGGCGCTCACCGGGTGTGCGCGCCGCTGCACCCCCGACCTCGCGTTCCGGATCTTGCTGAGGGCCGTCCTGTGTGCCCCCGACGCCTCGTTGTCTGTGGCGCGGTACGCAAGGCTGCAGGCCATCGGGTCGGCCATGCGGTACGGCGAGTTCCTCGTCGACAGCGTCGGCTTCCTGGTCCAGGATTCCTGACGCCGAGCCCCACGAAGCCGCCGGGGGCGGCCGGAGTCGAACTCCGGCCGCCCCCGGCGGCGCGTTCGGGGCAAAAGCGTCAGATCCCCCCGCGGTCACCGGCGGTTCCCGCCCTCCGGCGTTTCGAGGCCGCCGTACGGGAGGGCGTCGCGCCACGGTGAGGGAGTTGGCCATGGTGACGCGTTGCGGCCACGCTTTGCCAAATCTTGGGAAACCGTTCAGCTGTTACTGGCAGTAAGTCCACGCCTTCGGTGCGCCCTGCTCCGTCGGGTTTCGCCCGTCTTTGTCAGGGGATGGGAAGCCACCCTCCGTCGTGAACCGACACGGAACGGGTGATCCGTCGTCACCGCACCGTTACCCGCGGGTAACGAGACCCCTTGCGGGGGCGCGAAGAATGCACCACGATCGGCGGCGCTCGGTCCTGTTCCCCGCCTCCGGCAACCAGCCGGACGCACGGGGTCCGGGGTCCCCACCGGGCGGGGGCGGTGTCACCGTGGCACCGCGCCCAGGACAGGGGGGTCTTCGCCGTCCGGCGGAGCCTGTCCGAAAAAGGTCGCACGGGATCACCCGTCCGGTGCGGCCAGTGGTTGTCGCTCGGGGGTGATCGCCGGTGATTCGGGCGCGTACCGCGCCGTACGAGAACAGGCGCTCTCCTTCCCGAGGACGTAGCACTTCTCCCATCCCTGCCCGGTCCGAGCCGCCTCCGGCGGCAGCCGGGACCAGGAGATGTACGTCCGAGAAGGAGGACATATGCAGTCCCAGCTGCGCGGCGGTACCAGATGGAAGCGGTTCGCCGTCGTCATGGTGCCCAGCATCGCCGCCACCGCCGCGATAGGCGTCGCCCTGTCGCAGGGCGCGCTCGCCGCGTCGTTCAGCGTCTCCGGCCAGTCGTTCAAGGTGAAGGCCGACCGGCTCGAGGGCCACGGCTTCAACCAGTACGGCTCCCTCGCCCAGGGCACCGACATCGAGGGCAAGGAGAAGCAGCTCCACCCGGTGGCCGTCTCCGCCTTCAACACGGCAGAGATCTACAACATGTGCCAGTCCGTGGTGACGCCCAACGTGCCGGTCTTCGGCAACGTCAGCCTCAAGCTGACCGCGGGCACCGGCAAGGAGCCGGTCAGCGCCACGAACCTGTACATCGACGTCGAGAGCCTCAAGACCACCTCGGCCGAGTTCAAGAACATCGACATCGGCGTGGCGGCCAGCCAGGCCAACAAGGGCCCGGCGCGTGTCGCGGGCACCAAGCCGGGCGCCTTCGCCCAGCACGCCGAGGAGGCCACCCTCACCGGCGTCGAGCAGACCGCGTGGGCGACCACCGCCGGTACGTTCAACCTCAGCGGTCTGAAGATGGAGCTCCACAAGGGCGTCAACGAGTGCTACTGAGCACTCGTTGACGAGTGGGGGAGCCCCGGGCTCCCCCACTCGCCCCAGCACCGCACCACCACACTCACCACGGCAACGCCGTTCCAGGGAGCTGTTTTCCATGAGCGCCGAGACTCCTGCCGCGACCGGTCGCGAACGCCTTCGGACCATCCGCGAGAACTTCCGCGCGTGGCGGGGCACGCGGCCGTTCTGGGCCGGGCTGTTCGTCATGATCGCGGGTCTGCCCATCGGATACTTTCCGTACGCCAACCTGCACCTCGGCAACCTCACGCTGACCATGGCCACCACCGCCGGCGCGGGCTCGCTGATCATCGGCGTGCTGCTCGGCGTGCTCGGCCTGTGCCTGTGGTTCCAGCGGCACATCCAGATCTTCTGCGGCGTGGCCGCCATCCTGCTGGGGCTGGTCTCCATCCCGGTGTCCAACCTCGGCGGGTTCTTCATCGGCTTCCTGTTCGCGCTGGTCGGCGGCGCCATGGCGATCGCCTGGGCGCCGGGCCGTGCGGACGCCGGGACCCCGGCCGACGGCGCCGAACCGTTCGCGGACGAGCCGCCGGCCGTCGGCGCGACCGTGCCGCTCACCAAGGACGCGGCCCCCGGCGACGGCACCGCGGCCGAGGCCGGGCACGGGTCCGGCACCGTCGTGGCCCGGCTCCCCGAACCCCGCCGCGAAGGCGGCGAGCCCGCCGGTGAGTGGAACGAACTGTCAAGCACCAACCCGGCCAACGAGGTGAACGGGAGGCACAGTGCCGGCTGACGAGGAGCTCCACGGCCCGGCCGTGGACGAGTCGGACGCGAGAACAGGGCCGCGCCACGCGGCACCGAGGAAGCCGTTGCGCGCCCGGCTCCAGATCCCCCGCGGCAAGGCCATGGCCATCGCCGCCATGCCGACCGCGGTCCTCATGGGCATGGGCCTCACGCCGACGCTCGCCCAGGCCGACGACCGGCCCGCCCTTCCCAAGGGCAGCCTGACGGCCGAGGAGTACCAGGCCTGCGTCGAGGTGGTCGAGGAGGCCGAGAAGGGCGGCGCGTCCGAGGAGGGCGAGAAGCCCGAGGACGGCGGGAAGCCCGGGGAGACCCCCGGCAAGGACGAGCCGGGGACTCCCGGGAAGCCTGCGCCGGACGAGCCCGAGCCCGACGAGCCCGAGCCCGACGAGCCCGCGCCCGGCGAGCCGGACCCCGAGGAGCCCGCCCCGGAGGAGCCCGCGCCCGGCGACGGTGCGGACCAGGAGCCCGCGCCCGAGGAGACCCCCGGCAAGCCGAACCTGCTCGACGGCCTCGGCGACGCCCTCGAGGACCTGTTCGACGGACCGGAGAAGACCGGCGACCCCGCCGCCGAGGAGCCCGGGGCCGAGGCCCCCGCCGAGGAGGAGGCGCCGGCCGACGCCCCGGAGAAGGACGCCGGGACCGCGCCGGAGCGCGAGGAGACGTCCGAGCCGGCCGCCCCGGCCCCGAAGGACGCCGTCGAGGAGACCGCCAAGGCCGTCGAGGAGGCCGCGAAGGCCGCCGAGGAGGGCGAGGCGGCCGAGGAGGCCGAGGAGTCCGCCGTCGACCCCGAGGACTGCCCCGTCGCCACCGACGAGGAGGGCGGCCTCGAGGCCATCGTCGCGCTGCCCGACCGGCCCTGGGAGCTGCAGGCCAGTTCGCTGCTGCTCAAGGGCTCCAGGTACGAGGGCGTCGTGAAGGTGAAGACGGCCAACGGCACCGTCAAGAAGGTCCTGAAGTACGTCGTCTCCGACGGCACCGACATCGGCGACCTGCACCAGACCGTGCGCGACGACCGGAGCGGGAAGACACACCACGTGGTCGCGGCGGAGGGGAGCACGTCCACCATCCGCGGCGGCGACACGGTGATGTACACCGAGTCCATCTCCGGCAAGCTGCTGGGGTTCGTCCCGGTGACGTTCTCCCCGGAGCACCCGCCGCCGCTGGACATCCCGGTCATCTACTTCACCGACGTGAAGGTGGTCCAGGCCGGCCAGTTCGGCGGCAACCTGACCGTCCCGGGCCTGCGCCAGTACGCCGACTGACGCGCGCGCACCCGCGAACGCGAGCGCCCCCACCGCCGGGCAGGCGGTGGGGGCGCCGTCGCGTCCGCGGGTGCGCGCGCCGGCCGGCGGTCAGCTCGCGCCGTCGGCGCCCAGGTGGAGCACCCGGACCATGTTGGTGGTGCCGGGGACGCCGGGGGGCGAGCCGGCGGTGATCACCACGACTGCGCCCGGCTCGAAGCGGTCCAGCCGCGTCAGCTCGCGGTCGACCAGCTCGACCATCTCGTCGGTGCTGTTGACGAACGGCACCACGTGCGGCTCCACGCCCCAGCTCAGGCAGAGCTGGTTGCGGGCGGACTCCTCGGTGGTGAAGGCGAGGATCGGCTGCGAGGCCCGGTAGCGGGACAGGCGGCGGGCGGTGTCGCCGGACTTGGTGAAGGCGACCAGGCCCTTGCCGCCGAGGAAGTCGGCGATCTCGGCGGCCGCGCGGGCCACCGAACCGCCCTGGGTGCGCGGCTTCTTGCCCGGCACCAGCGGCTGCAGGCCCTTGGCGAGGAGCTCCTCCTCGGCCGCCTGGACGATCCGGGACATCGTCCGGACCGTCTCGATCGGGTACGCGCCCACGCTCGACTCGGCGGAGAGCATCACCGCGTCGGCGCCGTCCAGGATCGCGTTGGCCACGTCGGAGGCCTCGGCGCGGGTCGGACGCGAGTTGGTGATCATCGACTCCATCATCTGGGTCGCCACGATCACCGGCTTGGCGTTGCGGCGGCAGAGCTCCACCAGGCGCTTCTGCACCATCGGGACCTTCTCCAGCGGGTACTCCACGGCGAGGTCGCCGCGCGCCACCATCACACCGTCGAAGGCCGCCACCACGGCCTCCATGTTCTCCACCGCCTGCGGCTTCTCCACCTTGGCGATGACCGGGACCCGGCGGCCCACCTCGTCCATCACCTTGTGGACGTCGCGCACGTCGTCGGCGTCCCGGACGAAGGAGAGGGCGACCAGGTCGCAGCCCATCCGCAGCGCGAACCGCAGGTCGTCGACGTCCTTCTCGGACAGCGCGGGCACGTTCACCGCCGCGCCGGGCAGGTTGATGCCCTTGTGGTCGGAGATCACCCCGCCCTCGATCACGATGGTCCTCACCCGCGGGCCCTCGACGTCCAGGACCTTCAGCTCGACGTTGCCGTCGTTGATCAGGATCTGGTCGCCGCGGCCGACGTCGCCGGGCAGGCCCTTGTAGGTGGTGCCGCAGATCGACTTGTCGCCCGGCACGTCTTCGGTGGTGATGGTGAACTCGTCGCCCCGCACCAGCTCGACGGGACCTTCGGCGAAGGTCTCCAGCCGGATCTTCGGGCCCTGGAGGTCGGCGAGGACGCCCACCGGGCGGCCGGTCTCCTGGGATGCCGCGCGCACCCTGTCGTAGCGGCCCTGATGTTCCGCGTGGGAGCCATGGCTGAAGTTGAAGCGGGCGACGTTCATCCCCGCTTCGATCAGCGCGACCAGTTGCTCATGGGAGTCGACCGCAGGGCCGAGAGTACAGACGATCTTCGAACGGCGCATGGTAGGGATCCTATCCGTTTGTTTCGCAGCGGAATAAACACCGGTGGGTAGCCGGCCGGCTCCGTCCGCGCTCACAGTCTCTGCCGGACGCCCGTGACCAGCTCGTACGTCTCGGCGGCGATCTCCAGCTCCTCGTCGGTCGGCACCACGGCGACCGCGACGGGCATGTGCGGGGGCGAGACGACGCGGGGCCCGTCGCCGGGGGCGGCGTTGAGCCGCTCGTCCACCGCCAGGCCCAGCCCTTCGAGCCCGGCCAGGGCGGCGGCCCGCACCGGGGCGGAGTTCTCGCCGACGCCGGCGGTGAAGGCGACCACGTCCACCCGGCCGAGCACCGCGTAGTACGCCCCGATGTACTTGCGCAGCCGGTGCACGTAGATGTCGAAGGCGAGTGCCGCCGCCTCGTCCCCCGCGTCGACCCGGCGGCGGATCTCCCGCATGTCGTTGTCGCCGCAGAGCCCGACCAGCCCGGACCTCTTGTTCAGCAGGTCGTCGATCTCGTCGGCCGACATGCCGCCCACCCGCATCAGGTGGAAGACCACCGCCGGATCGAGGTCCCCGGACCGGGTGCCCATGACCAGGCCCTCCAGCGGGGTCAGCCCCATCGACGTCTCCACGCACCGCCCGCCCCGCACGGCCGAGGCCGAGGCGCCGTTGCCCAGGTGCAGCACGATGACGTGGGCCTCGGACGGGTCCTTGCCCACCAGCTTCGCCGCGGCCCGCGAGACGTAGGCGTGCGAGGTGCCGTGGAAGCCGTAGCGGCGCACCCGGTGGCGGTCCGCGGTCTCCACGTCGATCGCGTAGCGGGCCGCGGCCTCCGGGATCGTGGAGTGGAACGCGGTGTCGAACACCGCCACGTGGGGGAGGTCCGGGCGGAGCTTCTGGGCGGTGCGGATGCCGATCAGGTTGGCCGGGTTGTGCAGCGGGGCCACCGGGGAGAGCCGCTCGATCTCGTCGACCACCGCGGTGTCGATCAGCGTCGGCTCGGTGAACCGCTTCCCCCCGTGCACCACCCGGTGGCCGACGGCGGCCAGCTCCGGGGAGTCCAGGCCCATGCCGTCGCGGGCGAGTTCGCCGGCGACGGCCTCCAGCGCGGCCCGGTGGTCCGGGACCGGCCCGGTGGTCTCCCGGGCGCGCTCCCTGCCCTGCGGTCCGTGGACCAGGGTGTGCCTGATCCGGCCGGACTCCTCGCCGATCCGCTCCACCAGGCCCACCGCCAGCCGGCTGCGGTCCGCCATGTCCAGGAGCTGGTACTTCAGCGAGGAGGAACCGGAGTTGAGGACGAGGACACGGGTCGCGGTCATGACCGGCCCCCCTTCTGCGGCAGGTCCGCCGCGGTGGGCGGGGGTTGCTGGGCCTGGACGGCCGTGATCGCGACCGTGTTGACGATGTCCTGCACCAGGGCGCCGCGCGACAGGTCGTTGACCGGCTTGCGCAGTCCCTGGAGCACGGGGCCGACGGCGACGGCGCCGGCCGAGCGCTGGACCGCCTTGTAGGTGTTGTTGCCGGTGTTGAGGTCGGGGAAGACCAGCACGGTGGCCTGGCCGGCCACCCGGGAACCGGGCAGCTTGGCCGCCGCCACGGTGGGCTCCACCGCGGCGTCGTACTGGATGGGCCCCTCCACCGGCAGGTCGGGGCGGCGCTCGCGCAGGAGCTCGGTGGCCCGGCGCACCTTCTCCACGTCGGCGCCGGAGCCGGAGGCGCCGGTCGAGTAGGACAGCATGGCGATCCTCGGCTCCACGCCGAACTGGGCGGCGGTCTCCGCCGACTGCAGGGCGATGTCGGCGAGCTGGGCGGCGTCCGGGTCGGGGTTGACCGCGCAGTCGCCGTAGACCAGCACCCGGTCGGCCAGGCACATGAAGAAGACCGAGGAGACCAGCCCGGCGTCCGGCCGGGTCCTGATCACCTCGAAGGCGGGGCGGATGGTCGCCGCGGTGGAGTGCGCGGAACCGGAGACCATGCCGTCGGCGAAGCCGTCCAGCACCATGAGGGTGCCGAAGTAGTTGACGTCCGAGACCACGTCGTGGGCCAGGTCGAAACCGACGCCCTTGTGGGCGCGCAGCGCGGCGTAGCGGTGGGCGAACGACTCGCGCAGCTCCGAGGTCTGCGGGTCGATCAGCTCGGCGTCGGCGATGTCCAGGCCCAGGTCGGCGGCCTTCTTGCGGATCTGCTCGGCCGGCCCCAGCAGGGTCAGGTCGCACACCCCGCGGCGCAGCAGCACCTCCGCGGCGCGCAGCACCCGCTCCTCGCCGCCCTCCGGCAGCACCACCCGGCGCCTGTCGGCGCGGGCCCGCTCGATCAGGCCGTGCTCGAACATCATCGGGGTGACGCGGCCGCTGCTGGGCGCGGAGACGAGGGACCGCAGGCGGGCGACGTCCACGTGGCGCTCGAAGAGGCCGAGGGCGGTCTCCGCCTTGCGCGGGGTGGCGGCGTTGAGCCTGCCCTCCAGGGTGAACAGCCGGGCCGCGGTGGGGAAGCTGTTCTCCTTCACGGACAGGACCGGGGTGCCGGGGGCCAGGCGGGCGGCCAGCGACATCAGGTCGGGGTCGGGGCGCAGGCCGAGGGTGAGGAGCACGCCGGCGATCGGCGGGGAGCCGGCGCTGTGCGCGGCCAGCGCGCCCATCACCAGGTCGGCGCGGTCGCCGGGGGCGATGATCAGGCAGCCGGGGGTGAGCGCCTTGACCAGGTTGGGCAGGGTGGCGCCGCCGAAGACGAAACCGAGCGCGTCGCGGGCCAGGCCCGCCGCGTCGCCGAGCAGCACCTCCGCGTCCAGGGTCTGCGCGATCTGTCCCACCGTCGGGGCGGCCAGGGCGGGCTCGTCGGGGAGCACGAAGCCGGGCAGGCCGTGGCGCCTGTCGAGCCGCTCGTCGAGCAGGGCGGCCACGGTGTCCCGGTCGTCCGGCGCCACCCTGTTGGCGACCATGGCGAGCACGTCGCAGCCCAGGTCCTGGTAGGCGCGGCAGGCGTTGCGGACCTCGGCGGCCACCGCCTCGGCCGGATGGCCCCGGCCGCCGACCACGGCGATCACCGAGGCGCCGAACTCGTTGGCCAGCCGGGCGTTGAGGGCCAGCTCGTCGGGGAGGTTCTCGGCGGCGAAGTCGGTGCCGAGGACCAGGACGACCTCGTAGGCGCCGGCGACGGCGTGGAACCGGGTGACCAGCGCGGCGACGAGTTCGTCCATGCCGCTCTCGGCCTGGAGGGCGGAGGCCTCCTCGTAGGACATGCCGTACGCGGTGGCGGGGTCCTGGCCCAGGCGGTAGCGGGCGCGGAGCAGTTCGAAGAGGCGGTCGGGGCCGTCGTGCACGAGGGGGCGGAAGACGCCGACGCGGTCGACCTGGCGGGTGAGGAGCTCCATCACCCCCAGGTCGACGACCTGTCGGCCGTCGCCGCGGTCGATGCCCGTCACGTACACGCTGCGCGTCACGCGGGATCTCCGTTCCTGTGCCGTTGCCGTTGCTCCGGTTCCGGTGCCTCTGGGCCAGCCTGTCAAACATCGTCCACGGCGGGGCACCGGGGGCCGTCACCGCTACGCCGCGTGGGGGAGCGGGCGTGCGCGGGGCGGCGGGCCCGGGCGGTGCGGGGCCCGCCGGGTGCGCGAGTCCCCGCGCCCGGAGGTGACGGTTCGTCCGCGGGAGACCCGGACGGCGCGCGCACGGGCCGGGAGCGTGGAACAATCGGGCCGGACGGGACCGGCGAGACGCGGGAGCGGCATGCGCATCGGAGTTCTTACCGCCGGAGGCGACTGCCCCGGCCTCAACGCGGTGATCCGTTCCGTGGTGCACCGCGCCGTCTCGCAGTACGGCGACGAGGTCATCGGGTTCGAGGACGGCTACGAGGGCCTCCTCGACGGCCGCTACCGCACCCTCGACCTGGACGCCGTCAGCGGCATCCTGGCCCGCGGCGGCACCATACTGGGCTCCTCCCGGCTCCCCCGGGCCCGGCTCCAGGAGGCGTGCCGCGACGTCCGCGAGACCGCCAACCGGTTCGGCATCGACGTGCTGATCCCGATCGGCGGCGAGGGCACCCTGACCGCCGCCAGCATGCTGGCGGAGGCCGGCATGCCGATCGTGGGCGTGCCGAAGACCATCGACAACGACATCTCCTCCACCGACCGCACCTTCGGCTTCGACACCGCCGTGACGGTCGCGACCGAGGCGATGGACCGCCTGAAGACCACGGCGGAGTCCCACCAGCGGGTGATGGTGGTCGAGGTGATGGGACGCCACGCGGGCTGGATCGCTCTGGAGTCCGGCATGGCCGCCGGCGCGCACGGCATCTGCCTGCCGGAGCGGCCGTTCGACCCCGCCGACCTGGTGGAGATGGTCGAGGCGCGGTTCGCCCGCGGCAAGAAGTTCGCGGTGGTCTGCGTGGCCGAGGGCGCCCACCCGGCCGAGGGCACCATGGACTACCGCAAGGGCGAGATCGACCAGTACGGCCACGAGCGGTTCCAGGGCATCGGCACCGCCCTCGCCCGGGAGCTGGAACGGCGGCTGGGCAAGGAGGCCCGGCCGGTGATCCTCGGCCACGTCCAGCGCGGCGGCACCCCCACCGCCTACGACCGCGTCCTGGCCACCCGGTTCGGCTGGCACGCGGTGGAGGCGGCGCACCGCGGGGTCTCCGGGATGATGACCGCCCTGCACGGGACGGAGATCGTGATGGTCCCCCTCGCGGAGGCCACCGCCGCCCTCAAGCACGTGCCGCGGAGCCGCATGGAGGAGGCGGAGTCGGTCTTCTGACCGGCTTCCGGCCCGCTCCGTCCGGCGCTCGCCCGGACCGGGCCGGCGTCCCGCGTGGTGAAGGTCTCGCGCAGGAGAAGTGAGGGTTTCGCGTTGCGGCCGCAAACCACGACCGGGTCGGCCCGGCCGGGCCGGAACGGCTCCCGCGGCCGCCGGGCGGTCCGGTCCGCGCCGCGCCACGCGCTCTCCCGCCCCCTCCCGCCCCCTCCCGCGGAGGCGGACGAACACGCCGGGCCCGGTCGCCGCGGCCACCTCCCCGGGGGCGGGCCCGCGGGCGAGGCGGTGCTCGCGCAGGGCGCGCGGCCGGCCGGCCGGATCGGCGGGGGAGCACCGGAGCGTGCCGGCCGGCCCGGCCAATTCCCCTGTTCCGGACCGGACTTCGCCGTGCTCCCGGGCGGTGACCGGATCGCCGGTCACCTGGCCGGGCCGAATGCGGTGCGCACGCCGCGTGCGGTCTCCCCGGGCCCCGGCCCCCGGGGAGGCGCGGACGCGGTGCGCGGCGGCGTCGTCGAAGGAGGAGGGGGAACCGTGCCCCCGCCGGACGATGGGCGCCGCCCGTCCACACCGCCACCGGCCGTTCGCGGGGAATCACTCTCGGTGCACGTCCGGGCCGCCCTGTCCGAAGGGTGGACCAGGAATGCCTCCGGTACGCCGCCTCGGGTTCTCTCCCGGCCTAGGTGTCGTATGCAAATATCGTCGGACGCTTTTGTCGCCGACAAGGATGTCAAGGAGGCCGTTCCATGACCAGCGCACCCCCATCGGGCCCCGCGGGGCCGGAGGCGAGACCCCGACGGGACCGCACGCACTTCCTTTATCTCGCGGTCGTCGTCGCGGTGGTGCTCGGCATCGTCCTGGGCCTCGCCGCGCCCGACGTCGCGAAGGAGCTCAAGCCGATCGGCACCGCCTTCGTCGGGCTGATCAAGATGATGATCTCGCCGATCATCTTCTGCACCATCGTGCTGGGCATCGGCTCGGTGCGGAAGGCGGCCAAGGTCGGCAAGGTGGGCGGACTCGCCCTCGGCTACTTCGTGACGATGTCCTTCGTCGCGCTGGCCATCGGCCTGGTCGTCGGCAACATCGTCCACCCGGGCGGCGGCGTGGAGCTCACCGAGGCCGCCAAGGGCGTGGGCCAGGAGCAGGCCGCGGCCGGCACCGAGACCACGATGACCGACTTCCTGCTCGGCATCATCCCGACCACCCTGGTCTCCGCCTTCACCGAGGGCGTCGTCCTGCAGACCCTGCTGGTCGCGCTGCTGGCCGGCTTCGCGCTGCAGACCATGGGCGGCGCCGGCGAGCCGATCCTGCGGGGCGTCGAGCACATCCAGCGGCTGGTCTTCCGCATCCTCGCCATGATCATGTGGGCGGCCCCGGTGGGCGCCTTCGGCGCGATCGCCGCGGTGGTCGGCGAGACCGGTGTCGACGCCCTCAAGGCGCTGGCCGCCATCATGATCGGCTTCTACGTCACCTGCGCGCTGTTCGTGCTGGTGGTGCTGGGCGCGCTGGTCCGGATAGTCGCCAAGGTCAATCTGCTGAGCCTGCTGAAGTACCTGGGCCGCGAATTCCTGCTGATCTTCTCGACGTCCTCCTCCGAGTCGGCGCTGCCCCGGCTGATCGCCAAGATGGAGCACCTCGGCGTCAGCCGTCCGGTCGTCGGCATCACCGTGCCGACCGGGTACTCCTTCAACCTCGACGGCACGATGATCTACCTGACCATGGCCTCGCTGTTCATCGCCGAGGCCATGGGCGACCCGATGACCGTCGGACAGCAGATCACCCTGCTGCTCTTCATGATGGTCGCCTCCAAGGGCGCCGCCGGCGTCACCGGCGCGGGCCTGGCCACGCTGGCCGGCGCGCTGCAGTCGCACAAGCCGGACCTGGTCGACGGCGTCGGCCTGATCGTCGGCATCGACCGCTTCATGAGCGAGGCGCGCGCGCTGACCAACTTCGCGGGCAACGCGGTGGCCACGCTGCTGATCGGCACCTGGACCAAGGAGGTCGACAAGGAGCGGGTCAAGCGCGTCCTCGCCGGCGAGCTGCCCTTCGACGAGCGCACGCTGCTCGACGGGCACGACGGTCCCGCCGACCCGGACGGGAAGCCCGACGCGGCGTCCGACGGCGACAAGGAGCTCGCCAAGGCGTGACGGCGCCCTGAGCGGCCCCGACGCGGCCTCCGCCCACGGGCGGAGGCACGAAAAATCCCCCGGGGAATTGGCCCCGGGGGATTTCGTCGTCTATCTTTGTTCATTCGCGACTTCCGTGAGGATATCGCGAGAAAGTTCACTGGGGCGAGTATATCCGGGCGGGAGCGGCATTGTCAAACGCGGCACTTTCACACGACGGGCAATTCGAGGAATCGCCGGACCTCGAATTGCGGCGCGAGCAGGAATTCGTCGACGGGCTGCACGAGCACGTCGAGGCCCTGCGCGCGGAGGCGGACCGCGGCGTCAGGGAGGCGCTGGCCCTGGAGGACACCACGAGGCAGGGGCGGCTGGAACGCGACATCCTGGTCGCCGAACGCTCCGGGCTGCTCGCCGCCCTCGACGCGGTGGACAGCGCGCTCTGCTTCGGCCGGATCGACCTCACCGACGGCGCCACCCACCACATCGGCCGGATCGGCATCCGCGCCGACGACGAGGAGCGCACCCCGCTGCTCGTCGACTGGAGGGCGGACGTGGCGCGGCCGTTCTACCTTGCCACCGGCCACACGCCGATGGGCCTGCGCCGCCGGCGGCACATCTCCAGCGAGGGCCGCAAGGTCACCGCCCTGCACGACGAGATCCTCGACCTCGGCGACACCACCCGCACCGGCCACGAGGACCCGGCCGGCGACGCGGTGCTGCTGGCCGCGCTCAACCAGGCCCGCACCGGCCGGATGGGCGACATCGTGCGCACCATCCAGGCCGACCAGGACCGCATCATCCGCGCCCCGCACCAGGGCGTGATGGTGGTCGAGGGCGGCCCCGGCACCGGCAAGACCGCGGTCGCGCTGCACCGGGCCGCCTTCCTCCTCTACGAGCACCGGGAACTGCTCGCGCGCCGCGCGGTGCTGATCGTCGGCCCCAATCCGGCGTTCCTCGGCTACATCGGCGAGGTGCTGCCCTCGCTGGGCGAGACCGGCGTCCTGCTGGCCACCGTCGGCGAGCTCTTCCCCGGCGTCCGCGCGACGGAGGCGGACGGCCCGGCCGCGTCCGCGGTGAAGGGGCGCGCGGAGATGGCCGAGGTGCTGGAGCGGCTGGTCCGCGACCACCAGCGGCTGCCGGACCCGGTGCTCGCCGTCGAGCACGACCGACAGGTCGTGATGCTCGACGAGGGCCTGGTACGGGTCGCCCGCGACCGGGCCCGGTCCACGGGGCTGCCGCACAACCTGGCGCGGGAGTACTTCGAGGGCCACCTGCTCAACACCCTCACCGAGCTCGTCGCCGAACAGATCGGCACCGACCCCTACGACGGGTCCAACCTGCTGGACGACAGCGACGTCTCGGCCATCCGCGACGAGCTGGCGGAGAACCCGGCGGTGTGGGACGCCGTCGACGAGCTGTGGCCGGTGCTCACGCCGCAGCAGCTGGTCGCCCGGCTGCTCGCGGAGCCGGACGGCTACCTGCCGCCCGAGGACGCCGACGCGGTGCGGCGGCCGGTGACCACCGGCTGGACCGTCGCGGACGTGCCGCTGCTGGACGAGGCCGCCGAGCTGCTCGGCGAGGACGACCGGGAGGCGCGGGACCGGGCGGCGCGCGAGCGGCAGTCCCGGATCGCGTACGCGCAGGGCGTGCTGGACGTCGCCTACGCCTCCCGGACGTACGAGTTCGAGGACAAGGACGACGAGGACGCGGAGGTCCTCGGCGCGCAGGACATCATCGACGCGGAGCGGTTCGCCGAGCGGCACGAGGAGGCCGACCACCGCAGCGCCGCGGAACGGGCGGCGGCGGACCGCACCTGGGCGTTCGGGCACATCATCGTGGACGAGGCGCAGGAGCTGTCGCCGATGGCCTGGCGGCTGCTGATGCGGCGGTCCCCGACACGGTCGATGACGCTGGTGGGGGACCCCGCGCAGACCGCGGAGGCGGCGGGGGTGGGGTCCTGGGAACGGATCCTGGAGCCGTACGTCGAGGACCGGTGGACGCACACGCGGCTGGCCGTGAACTACCGGACGCCGGCCGAGATCATGGAGGTCGCGGCGGCGGTGGTGCGGGCGGAGGTCCCGGGGTTCGAACCGCCGCGGTCGGTGCGGGAGACGGGGGTGCGGCCGTTCGCCGTGGCCGCCCCCGGGGCCGGGGAGCTGCCGGGCGCCGTCGTCTCGGTGGTGGACCGCCTCACGCCCGGGGAAGGGCGGGTCGCGGTGATCGCGCCGCGGCCGCTGCACGAGGCGCTGGCGGCCGGGCTGGGGGTCCCGGTCACCGGGGTGCCCGACCTGACCCGGCGGGTCGTGCTGGTGGACCCGCGCGGGGCGAAGGGGCTCGAGTTCGACTCCGTGGTCGTCGTCGAGCCGTCCGGGTTCGGGCTCAGCGACCTGTACGTCGCGTTGACCCGCGCCACGCAGCGGCTCGCCGTGGTGCACGCGGAGCCGCTGCCGGCCGCGCTGACCGAGGTCCTGTAACCGGCGGGCCCGCCGCCCGCGCCGGCCCCGGTCGCGCCCCGGGCGGCGAGGCCGGCCGCGGGCGCCGCGCTGCCCCCGGCCGGGCCGGCGCAGGGCGGACCGGTGAGCGGCGGACTGCCCGTCGGCGCGGTGCCCAAGGCGGGGACGCCGAACGCGGGCCTCTCCCAGGGCGCCGCCGGGCGCGTGTCCGCGGGCCGGATCCGGGGCGGAGGCCGGCGCCTGGTCGCCGAGGGCGGCGAGCCCGTGGCGTCATGAGCCGCGCGGGGACGACGCGGTGAACGGCCGCCGGTCCGGCGCCCACCCCGTCCGCGAGCGCCCGCGGGCCGCCGTGGCGAGTGCCTCGGCGGCCCGCGCGTACGCCGTCGCCGTGGTCCGGGAGGAATGGGAGACGCCCTTCCGCCGGGCGCCGGAGGGCGCCCTGGTCGACCTGCGTCTGGTCGTCTCCGAGATGGTGTCCAACGCGGTCCGGCACGGCGGCGGCCTGACCGGCTTCGAGGCACGGCCGGAGGCCGTGGGGGTGCGGGTGGTCGTCCGGGACGCCAGTGACCAGGTGCCGGACGCGGTGACCTCCCCCGGGGCCTTCCCGGAAGGGGAGGAGCACCTGGAGCGGACCGCTCCGGGCGGCTACGGCTGGCCGCTCATCCACCGGCTGGCACGCGACATCCACGTCGAACGACTGCCCGAAGGCGGCAAGGCCGTCAGCGCGCTGATCCCCCTGACCTCCTCCCGGGAGGACTGAGCGGGGCAGGAGGGCCGGGCAGGCGCCGGAAGGACCGAACCGCGCCGCTCCGGTGTGCCGGGAACACCGGCCCGGGGCGGCTCCCCACCTGTGTCGCGGGCGCCTTCGTCAGGGCGAGGACCGACGGCCACCGGACGCCGGGAGCGGGGGACCGCCGGTCCCTTTCCCCACCGCCGGGCTCACCAGGGCAGGAACACGTGGATGTCCTTGCCGTCCTCCCGCCGCACCACGCTGACCTGGTCGGACAGCGTGTGCACCAGGTGCCAGCCGATCCCGCCGCCGCCGCGGCTGGGCTGGAAGGGCCGGGGGGCCGGCGGCGCCGGGTTGGTGTCGCTCATGGTGACGTGGACGCCGTCGAAGGTGCGGCGCATCCGCAGCTCGAACGGGCCGGGCGCGTACTGGATCGCGTTCGCGGCCAGCTCGGTCACCACCAGCAGGATGTCGTCCCAGTGCTCGGGCGCCGACGGGGGAGCGGACCGGTTCAGCGACCGGAGGAACTCCTCGGCGGCGAGCCTGGCGTCCGTCACGTCCGGCAGTTCGCCGGGAAAGACGGTCGTCAGGCGGTGTACCTGTTCGTCGTGGTGGGCGAGCGCGTCGTCCCCGCGCGGCTCGGATGCCATGTTGCCTTCCCCAGCCCCTCGGGCGCGGTGCTGTCGCGCAGTGTTCCTCTTCCTTCTTCCTCCGTTGCTTGTTCCCGAAGGGGAGGAGGCTACGCGCACCTGTGGGGTGCGGGATGCGTCCCGCGAGGGGTGGGCCGGCAGGACCGTCCGGTGCCGGCGGGGTCCCCGCGGGCCCCGGACGGAAGGGACGGTTCCGCCGCGTGGGGCCGGGGAACCCGGCGCCCATGAGCTACTCGAATCCCGATCCGGACCCGTCCCGTTCCACCGGCCTGGAGCCCGGCGGGGGAGTCCCGCCGGGCGAGACGCCGCCCGCGGAGAGCAGCATGTCCGAGGCCGGCCCCCGGGAGACCCACAACCCGCCCAAGGGCTGGGCCAAGGCTCCCCTGGCGCTGATCCTGTTCGTCGTCCTGCTGGTGGCGGTCGGCATGATCGGCTACGCCGTGGGCGTGTGGAACTGAGCCCGAGCAGTCACGGAGGGGCCGGGCGGCACGTCGCCGCCCGGCCCCTCCCGCGCGGGGCTCAGGCCGGCCGCAGCCAGACGGTGGCCAGCGGCGGCACGGTCATGGACAGGAGCCCGTCCTGCCGCCGCTCCACCAGGCCCTCGTTGCGGACGTCGCTGCCGCCGAACCGCAGGTCGTCGGTGTTGAGCGTCTCCCGCCAGGCCCGCCCCGTCTCCTCCGGCACCCACAGCGCGTAGTCGTGGCGGACCACCGGGGAGAAGTTGCTGACCGACAGCAGCGGCGCGCCGTCCCGGCCGAACCGGACGAAGGCGAGCAGGTTGTCGTCGGCGCTGTCGCAGGCCACCCACCGGAAACCGGCCGGGTCGGTGTCCCGCTGCCACAGCGCCGGCGTGCGCAGGTACTGCGCGTTGAGCTCGCGGACCAGGTCGCGCACGCCCTCGTGGTCGGCCCGGGCGCCGTACGCGGCGTCCAGCAGCCACCACTCGGGGCCGTTCTCCAGCTTCCACTCGTCGCCCTGGGCGAACTCCTGCCCCATGAAGAGCAGCTGCTTGCCGGGGTGGGCCCACATGAACCCCAGGTAGGCGCGGTGGTTGGCGCGCCGCTGCCACCAGTCGCCCGGCATCTTGGAGACCAGCGACCGCTTGCCGTGCACCACCTCGTCGTGCGAGATGGGGAGCACGTAGTTCTCGCTGTAGGCGTAGATCATCGAGAAGGTCATCTCGTGGTGGTGGTACTTGCGGTGCACCGGCTCGTGGCTCATGTACTCCAGCGAGTCGTGCATCCACCCCATGTTCCACTTCAGGCCGAAGCCCAGACCGCCGCTCTCGGTGGGCCGGGTGACCCCCTCCCACGCGGTGGACTCCTCGGCGATGGTCACCACGCCCGGGTTGCGGCGGTACACGGTGGCGTTCATCTCCTGGAGGAAACGGACCGCCGCCCAGTCCTCCCGCCCGCCGTGCTCGTTGGCCTGCCACTGCCCGTCCTCGCGGGAGTAGTCCAGGTAGAGCATGGAGGCGACGGCGTCGACCCGCAGCCCGTCGATGTGGAACTCCTCGCACCAGTAGACCGCGTTGGCCACCAGGAAGTTGCGGACCTCGGTGCGGCCGAAGTCGAACTCGAAGGTGCCCCAGTCCGGGTGCTCGGCCCGCATCTCGTTGCCGGGCTCGTAGAGGGGGAAGCCGTCGAACCGGGCCAGCGCCCAGTCGTCCTTGGGGAAGTGGGCGGGCACCCAGTCCATGATCACGCCGATGCCGGCCCGGTGGAGGCTGTCGACCAGGTACCTGAAGTCGTCGGGGGTGCCCAGGCGGGCGGTCGGGGCGTAGAAGCCGGTGACCTGGTAGCCCCACGACGGGGCGAACGGGTGCTCCGCCACCGGCATCAGCTCGACGTGGGTGAACCCGAGCTCCTTGACGTAGGCGGGCAGCTGCTCGGCGAGCTGCCGGTAGGTGAGTCCCGGCCGCCAGGAGGCCAGGTGGACCTCGTAGACGGAGAACGGGGCCTCGTGCACGGGGACGTCGCCGCGGTGCGCCATCCACTCCCGGTCGCCCCACGCGTAGTGCGAGGCGGTCACCACCGAGGCGGTGGCCGGCGGGCACTCGGTGCGGCGGGCCATCGGGTCGGCCTTCAGCAGCCGGGTGCCGTAGCTGGTGGCGATCTCGAACTTGTAGAGGGTGCCCTCGCCGACGTCCGGCAGGAACAGCTCCCACACGCCGGACGCGCCCAGCGAACGCATCGGGAAGGCGGTGCCGTCCCAGAAGGTGGAGTCCATCGCGACCCGCACCCCGGAGGCGTTCGGCGCCCAGACCGAGAACCGGGTGCCGGCCACGCCCTGGTGGACCATGGGTTCCGCGCCCAGGGCCTTCCAGAGCTGCTCGTGCCGGCCCTCGCGGATCAGGTGCAGGTCGAGCTCGCCCAGCGCCGGCAGGAACCGGTACGGGTCCTCGGTCTCGACCTCGGCGCCCGGGTAGACGACGTGCAGCCGGTACGCGGGCACCGCCTCCAGCGCGAGCAGGCCGCCGAAGAGGCCGTCGCCCTCGTCGTTCAGCGGCACGTGCCGCCCGCCGTCGAGGACCAGGCTGACGCCGCGCGCCCCGGGCCGCAGGACACGGAAGCGCACGCCCTCCGCCACCGGGTGGGCGCCGAGCAGGGCGTGCGGGTCGTGGTGGCAGCCGGAGAGCAGCCGGTGGCGGTCACCCGGGTCCATCGGCGGCGCGGACGGCGCCCCCGGGACGACGGGCCTGCGCACCACCGGGGCCGAGGCCCGTCGCCGCTTGGCCCGGGCGGGCGCCCGGCCGCCGTCGGCCGTGCCCGCGCCGCCCCCCCGTCCACTGGGGTGCGCTGCTGAGGCGGCCGGGCGGCGGGCGTCCCGCGGACGGCGGCCGCCCGCTCCCGGCCGCCGGCGGCCGGACGGGCGGACGGTTGGCTGGGCTTCACCACAGGGGCCTCCTCGGAGGGGAACACTGACGGTTCGACGGGTGGGGCGGAACGGGATCACGGCGGCGCGGCGGCCGCGCGGCCGGGGACGGGCCCCGGCCGGCGGCTCACGGAACCTCCCCGGTGGCCCCGGCGGACAGGCGCTGTATGGCGGCCAGCGGCACCCGCAGCCAGTCCGGCCGGTGCCGGGCCTCGTACACCACCTCGTAGACGGCCTTCTCCGTCTCGCAGGCCCGCAGCATCACCGGATCGGTGCGCGGGTCGCTGCCGGTGGCCTCCGCGTACCCCGTGCAGAACGCGGCGCGGCAGGCGTCCGCCCAGCCCGGCGGCCAGGGGCGCCCGGCGTGTGCGGCGTAGTCGAAGGAGCGGAGCATCCCGGCGACGTCGCGGACGGCCGGCTGCTCCAGGCGCCGTTCGGCCAGCGGGCGCGACGGCTCGCCCTCGAAGTCGATCAGCGACCACTCGCCGTCGGGGGTGCGCAGGCACTGGCCGAGGTGGAGGTCGCCGTGGATCCGCTGGGCGGTCCAGGTGCGTCCCTCGGAGGCCAGGTCGGCCAGCGCGGTGTAGGCCGAACGCAGCCCGTCGGCGTACGGGACCAGCGCGGGGACGGCCTGGACCGCGGCGTCCAGGCGTTCGCACATCCCCTCGACCATCTGGGAGAGCTGGGCCCGGCCCAGGGTGACCGTGGGCAGGGCGCGGGCCAGGGAGAGGTGCACCTCCGCGGTGGCGTGCCCGAGGGCGCGGGCCTCGGCGGTGAAGTCCCGGTCCTGCGCGAGGCGGGCCAGCGCGAGCTGCCAGCCGTCGTCGGCGCCCCGCAGGAAGGGCTGGAGGACGGCCAGCACGTACGGTTCCGCCTCGCCGGGCAGGTCGGCGGTGAGCCAGCCGGCCGGCGCGGGCACCCGGGAGCATCCCTCGCGGGCCAGGGCGAGCGGCAGTTCCAGATCCGGGTTGACGCCGGGGGTGACCCGGCGGAGCAGCTTGAGGATCAGCGCGTCGCCGTAGACGACCGAGGAGTTGGACTGCTCGGAGGTGATCAGCCGCGGGGCGCCGTCAAGAGGTAACGGTTTCTCGCCCTCGCGTTCGAATCGCAATCCGCCGACCCGGGCGCGGCTGCGCAGCGCCTCGAGGAGCAGGCCGGTGGCCCGCGGGTCGTGCAGCGCGTCGTAGACCGCGGCACCGGCGAACGGGCCGTGGTGGAGGTGGCCGGCGAGGGCGGGCGCCAGATGGGGCGGCAGGGAGCGGCGCACACCGAGCAGCAGCTGGTAGCAGTCACCGGGAGCCCGGCCGGCCCGGACCAGCAGGTGGACCAGGCCCGGCTGGTTGCCGGAGGCCGGCAGCGGCAGCAGTTCGGTCTCGGCCACCACGGAGACGTGGGAGAGCGGGCTCCCCTTGCCGGCGAACCAGCGGCGGCGGGGCAGCCAGTCCAGCAGCAGCGGTCCCAGCGAGGCGGGCAGGGTCTGCCCGGGCACGGCGGAACGGGCGGGGGCGTACGGCGAGACTTCCGACATGACGTCGCGTCCTTTCCCCTGGGGGACGGGGGAGGGGGTGCTTTCGCGTGCCCGTCGTGAGGCGGCCGAAACCGCCTCACGACGGAACTGTCCGTTTATGCCGGGTCCTTGCGCAGGCGGAACCAGTAGAAGCCGTGGCCCGCCAGGGTCAGCAGGTACGGCAGCTCGCCGATGGCCGGAAAGCGCACCCCGCCGATCAGCTCCACCGGATGCAGGCCGGTGAACTCCCGCAGGTCGAGCTCGGTGGGCTGGGCGAAGCGGGAGAAGTTGTGGACGCACAGCACCGTGTCGTCCTCGTACTCGCGCAGGAAGGCGAGCACGGCCGGGTTGGAGGAGGGGAGTTCGGTGTAGGCGCCGAGGCGTGTCGTCCTCGTACTCGCGCAGGAAGGCGAGCACGGCCGGGTTGGAGGAGGGGAGTTCGGTGTAGGCGCCGAGGCCGAAGGCCGGGTTCTGCTTGCGGATCTCGATCATCCGGCGGGTCCAGTGCAGCAGTGACGCGGGGGCGCTCATCGAGGCCTCGACGTTGGTGACCTGGTAGCCGAAGACGGGGTCCATGATGGTCGGCAGGTAGAGCCGGCCCGGGTCGCAGGAGGAGAAGCCGGCGTTGCGGTCCGGGGTCCACTGCATGGGGGTGCGCACCGCGTCGCGGTCGCCGAGCCAGATGTTGTCGCCCATGCCGATCTCGTCGCCGTAGTACAGGACGGGCGAGCCGGGCAGGGACAGCAGCAGCGCGGTGAAGAGCTCGATCTGGTTGCGGTCGTTGTCGAGGAGGGGCGCGAGGCGGCGGCGGATGCCGATGTTGGCCCGCATCCGCGGGTCCTTGGCGTACTCCGCGTACATGTAGTCGCGTTCCTCGTCGGTGACCATCTCCAGGGTCAGCTCGTCGTGGTTGCGCAGGAAGATGCCCCACTGGCAGTTCTGCGGGATGGCCGGGGTCTTCGCCAGGATCTCGGAGACCGGGTAGCGCGATTCCCGGCGCACCGCCATGAAGATCCGCGGCATGACCGGGAAGTGGAACGCCATGTGGCACTCGTCGCCGCCGGCCGCGTAGTCGCCGAAGTAGTCGACGACGTCCTCGGGCCACTGGTTGGCCTCGGCGAGCAGCACGGTGTCCGGGTAGTGCGCGTCGATCTCCTTGCGGACCCGCTTGAGGAACTGGTGGGTGGCCGGCAGGTTCTCGCAGTTGGTCCCCTCCTCC
>NZ_LWCC02000005.1:1242426-1284541 GCF_001642695.1 Streptomyces chilikensis | reverse complement strand
CGGCCTCCGCCGCGTCGTCCCCGGCCGGGGCGTGCTGCGGGGCGGGACCGTCCGGCGTCGCGCCGTCGGCGCGCGGGAGCGGGGCGGGCTCCGGGGCCGGGTTGTCGGACGCCGCGGCGCCGCGCGGTGGCTGCGGGCGTGGGCGGGCTGCTGCGTCCGGCTCCGTGGTGCGGGCCGTCGGACGATGTGTGGCGGGCATGACCACTCCTCCGCGTCAACGTGGATGGGCGGATGGGGAGATGTGGGAGGTGGTTCCCGCGAGAGCCACCGAAGGGGTACCGGGGGAGCCTTCCCACCCTCTTCGGGTGAGCAATCCGGCGCTTTGTTAACTACTCATGCGTATCCGGGAGCACAAGACCGGTCCCGTATCCGGCCGAGACGAGGCGGACTTGTACGTCGTTCGTCGTATTCCCGGCCTGGCGGCGGGTATTTCACCCGCTCGCCCCGCGTGTCGTGCGCCGCGTGCTCCGGCGGCACGCCGGAAAAACGCGCGCCGTGGGTTGATCCGCTCCCGCGCGGATACCGTCTGAGGTGACGACGGGGACGCATTCGTACAGATGTGTCCCCCCTCCGCACGCCCAGCCGAGGTGGAAACGTGAAGGCGATCCGTCGATTCACCGTCCGTCCCGTCCTCCCCCGACCCCTCCGCCCGCTCAGCGATCTGGCGCGAAACCTGCGCTGGTCGTGGCACGCCGGCACCCGCGACCTGTTCCGGTCGGTCGACCCCGAACGCTGGGCGGCCTGCGGTGGCGATCCGGTGCGCCTGCTGGGCAGCGTCCCGCCGGCGAGGCTCGCCGAACTGGCCGGGGACGGCGAGTTCCTGGCCCGTCTGACCGCGGCCGCCGAGGACCTCGCCGAGTACACCGGCGGTCCGCGCTGGTACCAGGAACAGTCCGACGGCCTGCCCGCCGCCGTGGCCTACTTCTCGCCGGAGTTCGGCATCACCGCCGCCCTGCCGCAGTACTCCGGCGGCCTGGGCATCCTGGCCGGCGACCACCTCAAGGCCGCCAGCGACCTCGGGGTCCCGCTCATCGGCGTGGGACTGCTCTACCGGCACGGGTACTTCCGCCAGTCGCTGTCCCGCGACGGCTGGCAGCAGGAGCACTACCCGGTGCTCGACCCCAACGAGCTGCCCCTCGCCCCGCTCGCCCGTCCCGACGGCACCCCCGCCCACGTCTCGCTCGCCCTGCCCGGCGGCACCTCGCTGCGGGCCAGGATCTGGCTCGCCCAGGTGGGCCGGGTGCCCCTGCTCCTGCTCGACTCCGACGTCGAGGACAACGGCGCCGGCGAACGCTGCGTCACCGACCGCCTCTACGGCGGGGGCAGCGAGCACCGGCTGCTCCAGGAGATGCTGCTCGGCATAGGAGGTGTCCGGGCGGTGCGCGAGTACTGCGAGCTCACCGGCCACCCGCGACCCGAGGTGTTCCACACCAACGAGGGCCACGCCGGCTTCCTCGGACTGGAGCGCATCCACGAACTGGTGACCGAGGGACTGGACTTCGACGCCGCCCTGGAGGCGGTGCGGGCCGGGACCGTCTTCACCACCCACACCCCCGTGCCGGCCGGCATCGACCGGTTCGACCGCAACCTGGTCGCCCGCCAGTTCGGGCAGGACGCCGAGCTGCCGCGGATCGACGTCGACCGGGTGCTGCGGCTGGGCGCCGAGACCTACCCCGGAGGCGACCCGGGCGTCTTCAACATGGCGGTGATGGGCCTGCGCCTGGCCCAGCGGGCCAACGGCGTCTCGCTGCTGCACGGCAAGGTGAGCCGGGAGATGTTCGCCGGACTCTGGCCGGGATTCGACCCCGAGGAGGTGCCTATCACCTCCGTCACCAACGGAGTCCACGCGCCCACCTGGGTGGCCCCCGAGGTGCTGCGGCTCGGCACGCGCGGCGTCGGGGAACGGCGGGCCGAGGAGGAACTCGGCGTCGGCGGCTCCGAGCGCTGGGACGCCGTGCGGGACATCTCCGACGAGGAGATCTGGGAGCTGCGCCGGTCGCTGCGCGGCCAGCTGGTGGAGGAGGTCCGGCGGCGGCTGCGCGACTCCTGGCGGCAGCGCGGCGCGGGCGACGCGGAGCTCGGCTGGATCGACGGCGTGCTCGACCCCGACGTGCTGACCATCGGGTTCGCCCGCCGCGTGCCGTCCTACAAGCGGCTCACGCTGATGCTGCGCGACCACGAGCGGCTGCGGTCGCTGCTGCTGCACCCCGAACGGCCGGTGCAGCTGGTGGTCGCGGGCAAGGCGCACCCGGCCGACGAGAGCGGGAAGCGGCTGATCCAGGAGCTGGTGCGGTTCGCCGACGACCCGAAGGTGCGGCACCGGATCGTCTTCCTGCCCGACTACGGCATGGGCATGGCGCAGAAGCTGTACCCCGGCTGCGACATCTGGCTGAACAACCCGCTCCGGCCCCTGGAGGCGTGCGGCACCAGCGGGATGAAGGCGGCGCTCAACGGCTGCCTCAACCTGTCGGTGCTGGACGGCTGGTGGGACGAGTGGTTCCAGCCGGACTTCGGCTGGGCGATCCCCACCGCCGACGGCACCGGCACCGGCCCCGAGCGGCGGGACGACCTGGAGGCCGCCGCCCTCTACGACCTGCTGGAGCGGCGGGTCACGCCCCGCTTCTACGAGAAGGGCGGCTCCACCGGGCTGCCCGACCGGTGGATCGAGATGGTCCGGCGGACCCTCACCCACCTGGGGCCCAAGGTGCTGGCGGGACGGATGGTGCGCGAGTACGTGGAGCGCCTCTACGCCCCCGCCGCGCGCTCGCACCGGGCGATGACGGTCGAGGCGGCGCGCGAACTGGCGGACTGGAAGGCGCGGGTCCGCGGCGGCTGGCCGGCCGTGCGGGTGGGCCACGTGGAGACCTCGTCCGCCTCCAGCACCGCCGAGCTGGGGGCCACGCTGACCCTGCGGGTGCGGGTGGGGCTCGCCGGACTCGCCCCGGAGGACGTCGAGGTCCAGGCGGCGGCGGGCCGGGTCGACGCGGAGGACCGGCTCACCGCCCCCACCACGGTCCCGCTGAAGCCCTCGTCCCACGGACCGGACACGGAGGGGAACTGGGTCTACGAGGGCCCGCTGACCCTGGACCGCACCGGGCCGTTCGGCTACACGGTGCGGGTGCTGCCCGCGCACCGGCTGCTGGCCTCCGGCGCGGAGCTGGGGCTGGTCGCCCTTCCGGGGGAGGAGCCGGCGGAGGCGGCGGGCGTGCTGATGCGGTGACGGCGTCCCCGCGCGGCCCGGGGGGCGTTCGCGGCCCCCGGGTGCGGGGCGCCGTGCCGCGTCAGGGTCCGGCCGGCGGGTCGGCGATGCGGCGCAGCACCACCCCGCACCGCCGCGCGTACGCGTGCTGGAACCCCCGGGTCGCCGGGCCGCCCGCCTTGGCGTACCACTTGGCGGGGCGGGAGAACGCGGTGACCGTGAGCCAGACCGTGCCGTCGCCGGTGCGGTTGACCACGAACGCCTCCTCGCCGGACTCGGGGTGCCCGGGCAGCGTGCCGTAGGCCCAGCCCACGTGGCGCGCCTGCTCCACCGCCCACACCACCCGGCAGGGGGCCCTGACGATGCCGGCCAGTGTCACCGTGACGTCGACGTCCGGTGCCGCGCGCTCGGCGGAGGCGGTGACGCCCACCCCCATCTCCCGGTGCATCCGCCACGTCATCAGGGCCTCGGCGGCGCGGCGGAACACCTCCTCGCCCTCGCCGATGCGGGTGCGCTCCCGCAGGGAACGGAAGCCTGGCGGGCAGGGGACGCCGCCGTCGCGCGTGGCGCCGACATCCTCGTAGGTGAACGACATGAGGCCCAAGACTAAGCGGCACCCGGAGGTCTTCACCCTCCAGGTGCCGCTCAGTCGTTCGACGGGTCAGCCGTGGGCCGGCCGGGCCGGCGTCACTTGACGTTGACCGCCGCCCAGGCCGTGTTCACCGCGTTGTACTCCGCGCTGCCCGAGCCGTACAGGGCGGTCGCCGCGTTGAGCGTGGCGGTGCGGGCGCCCGCGTACTTGGTGGTGGAGGTCATGTAGGTGGTGAGGGCCTTGTACCAGATCTGCAGCGCCTTGGCGCGGCCGATGCCGGTCACCGCGGCGCCGTTGTAGGTCGGCGAGTTGTAGCTCACGCCGTTGATCGTCTTGGCGCCGCTGCCCTCGGAGAGCAGGTAGAAGAAGTGGTTGGCGGGGCCGGACGAGTAGTGCACGTCCACGCTGTTGGTGGAGGTGGACCAGTAGTCCTGGGACTTGCCGTCCCTGCTCGGCTTGTCCATGTAGCGCAGCGGCGTGCCGTTGCCGTTGATGTCGATCTTCTCGCCGATGAGGTAGTCGCCCACGTCGGTGGAGTTGGCGGCGTAGAACTCGGTGCCGGTGGCGAGGATGTCGGAGGTGGCCTCGTTGAGTCCGCCGGACTCGCCGCTGTAGTTCAGGCGGGCGGTGACCGAGGTGACGCCGTGGGTCATCTCGTGGGCGGCCACGTCCAGCGAGGTCAGGGGCTTGACGTTGCCCGCGCCGTCGCCGTAGGTCATGCAGAAGCAGGAGTCCTGCCAGAAGGCGTTGACGTAGGCGTTGCCGTAGTGGACCCGCGAGTAGGCGGCCTTGCCGTCGTTCTTGATGCCGCTGCGGTTGAAGGTGCTCTTGTAGAAGTCCCAGGTCTTCTGCGCGCCGTAGGCGGCGTCCGCGGCGGCCGTCTGGTCCGTGGAGGAGCTGGAGGCGACGCCGGTGCCCCAGATGTCGTCCGCGTCGGTGAAGAGCGTGCCGGTGCCGGAGGTGCCGCGGGCCAGGTTGTACGTCCTGTGGCCGCCGCGGGTGGAGTCGGTCAGCTGGTACGTCGAGCCGGACAGCGTGCTGTTCAGGGTGACGCTGCCGGAGTACATGGTCCTGCCGGTTCCGGTGTGCACGCCCTGGAACTCGTAGATCTTCTCGCCGGTGGCGGCGTCGGTGATCACGTGCAGTTCGTTGGGGGTGCCGTCGGACTGGAAGCCGCCGATCACCGTCTCGTAGGCCAGCCTGGGCTCGCCGTCGGCGGCCCAGACCACCTTGCGGGAGCTCTCGACGGCGGACTTCTCGGCGCCGGAGGACTCCGAGGCGCTCAGCGCCTGGCGCTCCGCCTTGCCGGCCGTGACCTCGGCGGTCAGGTCGGCCTTGATCTCGGCCTTGGTGGCCTTGGTGACGCCCTGCTGCTTGCCGGACGGCGAGGTGTGGACGACCAGGTCGCCGCCGAGGACCGGCAGGCCCTGGTAGGTGCGCTCGTAGCGGGTGTGCAGCGAGCCGTCCGCGTCCTGGACCACGTCGCGGACGACCAGCTTCTCCTGGGCGGCCAGGCCTATCGCCCTGCCGGTGTCGGCCACGCGGCCCTCGGCGGCCTTCAGCAGGGTGGTGCGCGCGGCGGGGGAGAGCTGCACCGGCATGGCGGCGGGGGCGGTCGCGGTCTGCGAGGCGGCGGACGCGGTGGCGTCGGGGGCACCGGTCGCGGTGCCGGCCGTGATCAGCAGGGAGCCTGCGGCGAGCGCGGTGGCGGCGGCCAGCGCGGAGCGCCGACGACGCGCGTAGAGAGCGGACACGCGATCTCCTCGTGTGGGGATCCGGGCAGGCCTCGTGAGCCGGTCCCGGAAGCGGGGGCGGGGGAAGGAGGTGTTGCTGCGGTGGAGCCGCGGAGGAACTGTCGCACCGAGGGGCTGAATGTGTCATGTGCACGCCGCCAAAATGGCCGGAAGGCGGTGCGTGGGTGAACGCCGGGGGTGACCGGCGCGGGTCGCGGCGCGGTAAAGCCGCAACCAAGGGCGGCTTCGGCGCGCGCAAAGGATCACCCAAGCCCCGGGCTCCGCCGTCGGCCCGCGCCTTGGGGCGGCGGGCCGGCGGGGCGGGCGGCGGGGCGGCGGGCGGTCATGGCGCGGTAAAGCGGAAGGCGGTGTTCCGGCGGGAGGGGGTCACCGCCTCCGCTGGCCGGAAACCGACGCAACCCGCAGGCGTCACCGGCGGTCCGCGCGGGCCCGCGGTGACGCGGCGGGCGGTCCGGCGGGGGACACTGAGCGGCATGCGCGTGGACTTCGACCCCGGGACCGTGAACCCTGACGCCTTCTACCGGCTGCTGACCGCGGTGGTCGTGCCGCGGCCCATCGCCTGGGTGTCCACCCTGTCCGCCGACGGGGTGGCCAACCTGGCGCCGCACAGCTTCTACACGGTGGCGAGCACCGAGCCGCCGGTGGTCCAGTTCACCTCGGTGGGCGTCAAGGACACCCTGCGGAACGTGCTGGCCACGGAGGAGTTCGTGGTGAACCTCGCCGCCGAGGAGCAGTTCGCGGCCGTCAACGACACCGCGACCGGCTTTCCGCCGGGACTGGGGGAGTTCGAGGCGGTGGGGATCGCGCCGGAGCCGTCCGCGACGGTCGGGCCGCCCCGGGTGGCCGGCTCCCCGGTGGCGATCGAGTGCGGTCTGCACGACACGGTGGCGATCGGGACGTGCACGGTGGTGTTCGGACGGGTCCGGCACGTGGCCGTCGCGGAGGAGGTGCTGGACGGGCGCGGGCATCCGGTCCTGGACCGCCTGCGGCCGCTGTCCCGCCTCGGCGGGAACGAATGGGGCGCCACCTCCGTCGTCCGCGACCGGCGCAGGATCCGGTACGAGGACTGGCGCGCAGGCGCCCGCACCGCCCCCTGACGGCCCCGCCCCGCACCCGCCGCCCCCTTCGCGGGCGACCGTGCCCGCCGTCCCGGCCCCCTCCGCGGGCGCCGGGGACCGAGGTGCCGGGGAGCGAGAGGGTCAGGGGGACGAGGGGGCGCCGTGCCAGGTCTGCCAGAGGGCGGCGTACTCGCCCCCGGCGGCGACCAGTTCCTCGTGGGAGCCGAGTTCGCTCAGGCGGCCGTCGCGCATGACGGCCACCCGGTCCGCGTCGTGCGCGGTGTGCAGCCGGTGGGCCACCGCGATCACCGTGCGCCCCTCCAGCACCGCCGCCAGCGCGCGTTCGGTGTGGCGGGCGGTGGCCGGGTCGAGCAGCGCGGTCGCCTCGTCGAGGACCAGCGTGTGCGGATCGGCCAGCACCACGCGGGCCAGGGCGAGCTGCTGGGCCTGCGGGCCCGACGTCCGGTACGCGTCCGCGCCCAGCACCGTGTCCAGGCCCTCCGGCAGCGCGGACACCCACTCCGCGCCCACCGCCTTCAGCGCCGCCCACAACTCGGCGTCCCCGGCCTGGGGTTCGGCGATCAGCAGGTTGTCCCGCACCGTGCCGAGGAAGACGTGGTGCTCCTGGGTGACCAGGACCACCTGGCGCCGCAGCCGCTCCGGCGCCAGCGACACCACCGGGACGCCGCCCACCGTCACCGCGCCCTCGCCGGGCGCGTCGATCCCGGCGATCAGCCGGCTCAGCGTGGTCTTGCCCGCCCCGGACGGTCCCACCACCGCCAGCCGCTCACCGGGCCGCACCACCAGGTCCACGCCCGCCAGCGCCTCCGAGCCGCCGGGGTAGGCGAACCGGGCGCCCCGCACCTCGATGACGTCGTCCACGGGCTCGGCCGTCGCGCTCCGCCCGTCCCGGGGGGCGCGGGCCAGGCCCTCGACCCGGGCGAACGAGGCCCCGGAGGACTGGAGCTGCTCGACCATGTCCAGCAGGTGGTCCAGCGGGTTCTCCAGCTGCCGCATGCAGAGCGCCGCCGTGACCACCGACCCCAGGCTCAACGACCCCTGGAAGCACAGGTGGCCGCCGACCAGCAGCACCCCTGCCACCGGCAGCACGTACGAGAAGTCCAGCGTGGGGAAGAAGACGCAGCGCAGGAAGAGGGTCCGCATCCGGGTGCGGCGGGCCTCCTCGACCGCCTCGCGGTTGGCCGCGACCCGGCGCCGTTCCAGCCGGAACGCCTCCACCGTCCGCGCGCCGGACGCCGTGGAGGTGAGCTCCTCGGCGAGTTCGGAGGTGGCCGCGCCCTGCTCCAGGTAGGCCTCGCGGGCCCGCCGCAGGTACCAGCGGGTCGCCGTGAGGATGCCCGCGAAGCCGAACACCAGGCAGGCCCCGAGCAGCGGATGGATGAGGAACACCGCGCCGATCAGCACCAGCGCCTGCACCGAGTGGACCAGCAGGTCCGGCCCGGAGTCGCGCAGCGTCCTTCCGACGGCGGCGACGTCCGCCGTGCCCCGGGTGGTCAGGTCGCCCGCCCCGGCCCGCTCCACCACCGACGCGGGCAGCGCCAGCGCCCGGTCCACGAACTCCTCGCGCACCCGGGCCAGCGCCCGCTCGCCCATCCGGTGGGCGGCGTACCGCGCCCACCGGGACAGCAGCAGCTGGGCGACGGCGGCCAGCAGGATCAGGACCGCCAGCCGGTCCACCGCCGACACCGGGGAGCCCGCCCGGACCTCGTCCACCACCCTGCCGATCAGCCACGGCGCCGCGAGCGCCGCCAGCGCGGCCAGCGCGTTGACGGCGAGCACGCCCGCGAAGGCCCGTCCGTCCGCCCGGACCAGCCGGCCCGCGGCCCGCCGCACCTCGGCCGGTCCGGCGACCGGCAGCCGCTCGGTCATACCGCCGCTCCTTCCGGGGAACTGCCCGCCGCACCGCCCGCCGCGTCGGGACCGTCGTCCGTGCCGGGACCGTCGTCCGCGTCCGCGTCCGCGTCTGCTTCGGCGTCCGCGTCCGCGTTCCGCGCCACCAGGGCCCGGTACGCCGGCACGGAGCGCAGCAGCTCCCGGTGCGTCCCGGACGCCGCGACCTCGCCGCCCGCCAGGAAGCACACGGCGTCGGCCCGCTCCAGCACCAGCGGCGAGGTGCTGGTCACCACCGTGGTGCGGCCCGCGCGGTGCTCCCGGAGCCGCCGGGCGACCAGGTCCTCGGTGTGCGCGTCCAGCGCCGAGGTGGGCTCGGCGAGCAGCAGCACCTCCGGGTCCGCGGCCAGTGCCCGGGCCAGCCGGACGCGCTGCCGCTGGCCGCCGGAGAGGTTCCGGCCGCCGGCGTCGAGCGCCGCGTCCAGCCCCCCGGGCAGGCCCCGCACCACGTCCTCGGCGGCCGCCGCCCGCACCGCGCGCCGCAGCTCCGCCTCCGGCGGGTCCCCCGCGCCGCGCAGCACCTCGCGCAGGGTTCCGGCGAACAGTGCGGACTCGTGGTCGGCGAGCAGGATCCGCTCCCGCACCTCCGTCCGCTCCACCGCGTCCAGGCGCACCCCGCCCCAGGTGACGTCGGCCGGGGCGAAACGGGCGAGCCGGTCCAGCACCTCCTCCGCCTCCCCGCTGCGGCCGGACACCAGGGCGGTCAGCCGCCCCGGCGCGACTACCACCCCGGAGGCCGGGTCGCGCAGCTCCGCCGGGCCGTCCGGTCCCGCCGCGGCCTCACCGGGGGCGGGGCCCGCCTCCGGCTCCAGCCGCAGCAGGGTCACCACCCGCCCGGCGGCCACCAGCGCGCGGCTCAGCAGGTACCAGGCCTCCACCAGGTACGCCATCGGCGACACCAGCGCCGCCACGTAGCCGTACACGGAGACCAGTTCGCCCACCGTGATCCGCCCGGTCGCCGCCATCCTGGCCGCCAGCCAGGTGATCAGGGCCAGGAAGAGGACGGGCAGACCGGTGCCGAGCGACTGGATCCAGCCGGCCACCGCGCCCACCCGGTACCCCTGTTCGCGCACCAGCGCCGAGTCCCGGCGGAACGCCCGCGCGACCAGGTCCTTGCCGCCGAGGCCGCTCAGCACCCGCAGGCCGCCCGCCAGGTCGCCGATCCGCGCGGTGAGCAGTTTCTGCCCGTCCCGGTAGTCGCTCTCCCGGGCCTGGAGCCGCTTCATCAGCGGCCGGGTCAGCAGGGCGATCACCGGCATCCCGGTCAGCAGCACCAGGGCCAGCAGCGGGGAGACGTCCAGCAGCAGCACCGTCACCAGGACCGAGGCGACGACCGCCCCGACGCCCGGACCGACCAGCGTCAGCGACTCGGAGATGGTCTGCACGTCGCCGACGCCGATGGTGACCACCTCGCCCGCCGCCGTGCGCCGCGACAGGCCCGCCCCCAGCCGGGCCGCGTGCTCCGAGACGACCTTCACGGTGCGCAGGTTGGCGTCCATCCGGAGCTGGCTCATGGTGCGGTGCCGGCCGAGGCCGAGCAGCGCACCGAGCAGCCCGGAGACGAGCAGCATCGACGTCCAGCCCAGCAGCGCGTCCGCGTCGCGCGGGGCGAGCCCGTCGTCGATCGCGTGGGAGAGGGCCCAGGGGGTGAGGGCGAAGGTGCCCATCCACAGGCTCGCGTACAGCGAGCCGAGGACCGCCCGCCCCTTCTGGCGTGCCAGCAGCCACCACAGGTACCGGCCCGCGCCCCGGCGGTCGGGGACGCCGGGGTCCTCGTAGGCGTCGACGGGCCGGCCGGTGAGAGCCGGCCTCATGCCAGGCTGTCCCGCCAGGCGCGGTGCAGGTCGGCGAACCGTCCGCCGTCGCCGATGAGTTCGGCGGGCGCGCCGTCCTCGACGATCCGGCCCTTCTCCATGACCAGGACCCGGTCGGCGATCTCCACCGTGGAGAGCCGGTGCGCGACGACCACCGCCGTGCGGCCCCTGAGCACCGTCGACATGGCCCGCTGCACCGCCTGTTCGCCGGGCACGTCCAGCGAGCTGGTCGCCTCGTCAAGGATCAGCACCGCCGGATCGGCCAGCAACGCGCGTGCGAAAGCCACGAGTTGGCGCTGACCGGCGGAGATCCGGCCGCCGCGCTTGCGGACGTCGGTGTCGTAGCCGTCGGGCAGCGCGGCGATGAAGTCGTGCGCGCCGATCGCCCTGGCGGCCTCCTCCACCTCTTCCCGGGTGGCCTCCGGGCGGCCGACGGCGATGTTCTCGGCGACCGTGCCGGAGAACAGGAAGGCCTCCTGGGTCACCATGACCACCCCGCGCCGCAGGTCCGCGTTGGCCAGGTCGCGCAGGTCGACGCCGTCCAGCAGGACCCGCCCGTCGGAGGGGTCGTAGAACCGGGCCAGCAGTTTGGCCAGCGTGGACTTCCCGGCGCCGGTGGAGCCGACCACGGCGACGGTCTGCCCGGCCGGGATCGTCAGGTCGAAGCGGGGCAGCACCTCGCCGCCGGTGCGGTAGGCGAACCGGACGGAGTCGAAGACGACCTCGCGGCCGGGACGTCCGTCCCGCGTCGCGGGCAGCTCGCGCGGGGCGACCGGCTCGGGGACGGCGGGCACCTGCGCCAGCAGCCCGGCGATCTTCTCCAGCGAGGCCGCCGCCGACTGGTAGGAGTTGAGGAACATGCCCAGCCGGTCGATGGGGTCGTACAGGCGGCGCAGGTACAGCACCGAGGCGGCCAGCACGCCCAGCGCCAGCGAGGAGTCCGCGACCCGGTAGGCGCCCCACAGCACGATGCCGGCCACGGTGACGTTGGCGACCAGCCGCGACCCCACCACGTAGCGGGCCATCTCCAGCAGGGCGTCGCCGTTGGCCCGCTCGTGGCGCCCGTTCAGCGGGGCGAACCCGGCGTCGTTGGCCGCCTCCCTGCGGAAGGCGCGGACCGGGCGGATGCCGTTCATGGTCTCGGTGAACTTCACGATCACCGCCGCGATCGCGGTGGACCGCTCCCGGTAGACGCGGCCCGCCCGGTCCTGGTAGCCGCGGACGAGCAGGGCCAGCGGGAGGAAGGAGGCCACGGCCACCGCCCCGAGGCCCAGGTCCAGCCAGAGCAGCAGCGCCGAGATGTAGGCGAAGGAGACGACCACCGAGATCAGTTCCTGCAGCCCCTCGCTGAGGAGTTCGCGCAGCGACTCGACGTCGGTGGTGGCGCGGGAGATCAGCCGGCCGGAGGTGTACCGCTCGTGGAAGTCGACGCTGAGCGCCTGCGCGTGCCGGAAGATCCGGCCCCGCAGGTCCAGCAGCGCGTCCTGGTTGACCCGCGCGGAACAGGTGATGAAGGCGTACTCCAGGACGCCCCCGGAGGCCGCGGCGAGCAGGTAGGCCCCCGCGACCAGCAGCAGCGGCCCGTGGTCGTCCGCCCGGAGCGCGGGCACGGCGCCGTCGATGGCGTACGCCACGAGCAGCGGCCCGGCCTGCGTCGCCGCCTGCTGCAGCAGCAGCAGGACGGCGGCCAGCACCACCCGGCCGCGCAGCGGCGAGAGCAGCGACCTCAGGAGGGCGGCGGTCGCGCCGGGCGGGGTGGGCAGGACGTCCCGGTCGAAGGCGTCGCGCGCGTCCCCGGCCTCGACGGGGGCGTGCGCGTCGCGCGTCCCGTCGTGCTGCCTGCGCTTGCGCGTCTGTGCGGCGGGAGCCGTCATCGGCGGGCCTCCTCGGGTTCCAGGGCGGCGCCGGACATCAGCCAGGCGTACTCGGCGTTGGTCCGCAGCAGTTCGTGATGGCTGCCGACGGCGGCGATCCGGCCGCCCGACAGCAGCGCCACCCGGTCGGCGAGCAGCACGGTGGACGGGCGGTGGGCGACGATCAGGGCGGTGGTGTCCGCCAGCACCTCGCGCAGGGCGGCCTCCACGGCGGCCTCGGTGTGCACGTCGAGCGCGGACAGCGGGTCGTCGAGCACGAGGAAGTCGGGGCGGCCCACCACCGCGCGGGCCAGCGCGAGGCGTTGCCGCTGGCCGCCGGAGAGGCTCAGGCCCTGCTCGCCGACCTGGGTGTCGACCCCCTGGGGAAGGGCGTGCACGAACCCGGCCTGGGCGACCCCGAGGGCGCGCTCCAGGGCGCCGGCGTCCTCGGCGCCGTCCCGGCCGGCGGCGCCCATCAGCACGTTCTCGCCGACGGTGGCGGAGAACAGGATGGGGTCCTCGAAGGCGACGGCCACCCGGGAGCGCAGTTCCTCCCGGGGCATGGCGGTGATGTCGACGCCGTCCAGGGTGATCCGGCCCTCGGTGATCTCGTGGAGCCGGGGCACCAGGGCGGTGAGGGTGGTCTTGCCGGAGCCGGTGACGCCCACCAGGGCCAGCGACTCCCCGGGCCGGACGTGCAGGTCCACGCCGTCCAGCACCGGCGGGGCGTCGGCGGGGGCGTCGGGGTAGCGGAACCGGACGCCCTCCAGGCGCAGCCCGCCCTCCTTCACCGCGGCGCCCGCCCCCGGGCGCCCGGCGGCGGGCGCGGGGGCGGCGGGCGGGCCGGATTCCGGCTCGGTGTCCATGACCTCGAAGTAGCGGGCGGTGGCGGTGGCCGCCTCCTGGCTCATCGCGAGCAGGAACCCGATGGAGACGATCGGCCAGTGCAGGGCCAGGGCGGTGGAGAGGAAGGCCACCAGGGTGCCCGCGGAGAGCGTGCCGTCGGCGACCCGCACGCTTCCCAGGACCAGGCAGGCGCCGATCGCCAGCTCGGGCAGGGTGACGATGACGGTCATGATCGCGCCCAGCAGCCGCGCCTTGCGCAGTTCGGTGCCGCGCAGGCGGTGCGTCAGTTCCCGGAAGGCGCGGGCCTGGCTGCGGTGACGGCCGAAGCCCTTGATCACGCGGATGCCCAGCACGCTCTCCTCGACCAGGGTGGTCACGTCGCCCACCTGGTCCTGGGCGGCGCGGGAGGCCTCGGAGAAACGCTTCTCGAAGACCGTGCAGACGAGGATCACCGGGACCACCGGGATCAGGACCAGCAGGCCCAGCGTCAGGTCCATGGCCAGCATCACGACCACACCGGCCAGGATGGTCACCCCGTTGACCAGCAGGAAGGTCAGCGGGAAGGCGAGGAACATGCGGACCGTCATCAGGTCGGTGGTGGCCCGGGAGAGGAGCTGGCCGGACGCCCAGCGGTCGTGGAAGGCGATCGGCAGCCGCTGGAGCCGCTGGTAGAGCGCCTCGCGCATCCGCGCCTCCACACCGGACAGCGGGCGGGCCACCAGCCACCGCCGCAGACCGAACAGCACCGCCTCGGCGAGGCCCAGCAGCAGCACCCACAGCGCCCCCAGCCAGACCCCGGCGGTGTCGCCGTCGGCGATCGGGCCGTCCACCATCCACTTCAGGACCACCGGTATGACCAGGCTGGTCAGCGAGGCGACGATCGCGACGACGGCGGCGGCGAACCACCGCGCCCGGACCGGCCGGAGGTAGGGCCACAGGCGGAGCAGGGTGCGGACGGCCGGGGAGCGCTCGACGGCGCCGTCTCTGGGGATCAGGTCACTGGGCATCAGCAGCGAGCCTAGGCTTCGATGCTGACATTCCCCAGCGAATTTCGGGGCGTCCCGGAGCCCCGGCCGGGCGCACCGGGAGCGGGCGGGGAGCACCGGCCGCGCCCCTGTGACCCCCGGTACGCCACTCCTGGCGTCCCCCCCGGCCGTGCTCTCCCGTCCCAGGTCAGCGCACGCGCAGCAGGAGCACCGTGCGGGGCGGCACGACGAGCGTGGAGCCCGCGCGGTGGATCCGGCCGGGTTCCTCCCGCTGCTCCTCCAGCCCGGTGTCCACCACCACCTCGTACCGCTCGGCCCAGGGCCGGCCCGGCAGGGTGAACTCCACCGGGCGGTGGCCGGCGTGCAGGACGGCGAGGAAGCTGTCGTCGACGACCGGCTCGCCCCGTTCGTCGCGCCCGGGGATGTCCCGCCCCGACAGGTACATCCCGAGCGTGGCGGTCGGCGCGAACCAGTCGGCCTCGGTCATCTCGGCGCCGTCCGCGCCGAACCAGGCCAGGTCGCGCAGGCCGTGGACGGCGTGCGGCTGTCCGGAGAAGAAGGCGCGCCGCCGCAGCACCGGATGGCGGTGGCGCAGCGCGATCAGCCGCGAGGTCAGCTCGAACAGTTCCCGCCAGGCGGGCTCCTCCAGCAGCGACCAGTCCACCCACCCGGTCTCGTTGTCCTGGCAGTAGGCGTTGTTGTTGCCGCCCTGGGTGCGGCCCATCTCGTCGCCGGCCACCAGCATGGGCACGCCGGTGGAGAGCAGCAGGGTGGTCAGCAGGTTCCGCAGCTGCCGCCGGCGCAGCGCGTTGACGCCCTCGTCGGCGGTCTCGCCCTCGGCGCCGCAGTTCCAGGACCGGTTGTCGCTCGTCCCGTCGCGGTTGCCCTCGCCGTTGGCCTCGTTGTGCTTGTGGTGGTACGAGACCAGGTCGCGCAGGGTGAAACCGTCGTGCGCGGTGACGAAGTTGACCGAGGCGTAGGGCCGCCGGCCGCCCCACGCGTAGAGGTCGCTGGAGCCGGAGAGCCGGTAGCCGAGGTCGCGGACGTCCGGGAGCGCGCCGCGCCAGTAGTCGCGGACGGCGTCCCGGTAGCGGTCGTTCCACTCCGTCCACAGCGGAGGGAACGCCCCCACCTGGTAGCCGCCCGAGCCCACGTCCCACGGTTCGGCGATCAGCTTCACCCGGCGCAGCACCGGGTCCTGGGAGATCACCGCCAGGAACGGCGAGAGCATGTCGACGTCGTGCATGGAGCGCGCCAGCGCCGCCGCCAGGTCGAAGCGGAAGCCGTCCACCCCCATCTCGGTCACCCAGTAGCGCAGCGAGTCGGTGATCAGCCGCAGCACCTGCGGGCGGACCACGTGCAGGGTGTTGCCGCAGCCGGTGTAGTCCGCGTAACGGCGGGCGTCGCTCTGGAGGCGGTAGTAGGCGCGGTTGTCGATGCCCTTGAGCGAGAGCGTCGGGCCCAGCTCGCCCGCCTCGGCGGTGTGGTTGTAGACCACGTCGAGGATCACCTCGATGCCCGCCGCGTGCAGGGCGCGCACCATCCGCTTGAACTCGCCCACCTGCTGTCCGTCCGTGCCGGTGGCCGCGTAACCGGCGTGCGGGGCGAAGTAGCCGATGGAGTTGTAGCCCCAGTGGTTGGTCAGGCCGCGGCGCAGCAGGTGGTCCTCGTGGGCGAACTGGTGCACCGGCAGCAGTTCCACGGCGGTCACGCCGAGGCGGGTCAGGTGCTCGATCGCCGCGGGGTGGGCCAGGCCCGCGTAGGTGCCGCGCAGCTCCTCGGGGATGCCGGGGTGGCGCATGGTGAAGCCGCGGACGTGCAGTTCGTAGATGACCGAGTCGGACCAGGGGGTCTTGGGCCGCCGGTCGTCCGACCAGTCGTCGTCGTCGTGGACCACCACGCCCTTGGGGACGAACGGCGCGGAGTCGCGGTCGTCGCGGACGGTGTCGGCGACCTGCTGGTCCGGCCAGTCCCGGACGTGCCCGTAGACCTCCGGCGGCAGGGTGAACTCGCCGTCCACCGCCCGCGCGTACGGGTCGAGGAGCAGCTTGGCCGGGTTCCAGCGGGCTCCGGTCCACGGGTCCCACCGGCCGTGGACCCGGTAGCCGTAGCGCTGCCCCGGGCGCACCCCGGGCAGGAAGCCGTGCCAGATCTCGTGGGTCAGTTCGCCGAGCGGCACCCGCAGCTCGGTGCCGTCGGCGTCGAAGAGGCACAGCTCCACCGCCTCCGCGCCGCCCGCCCACAGGGCGAAGTTGGTGCCGGCCACGCCGTCCGGCCCCACCCGGTACCGGGCGCCCAGCGGCGTGGACGAACCGGGCCACACCCGCGGCGCGGGCGCCGGGGCGCGTTCGGTCCCGTTCAGCACGGCGGACGCGAGGGCGCCGCGGCCCACGTCGGCGGCGTGCTGCTCCGCCACTGCCTCCTGCTCGGCTGCGCTCGACACCGGTCGGCCTCCCCGCGGCTCGTGTGGGGCGACGACGGACCAGGGGCGCGGCGTGTGCACCGCCGGCCCGGAACGTCGTCCTACCCCCAGGTTTCTGCCCACACCGGGCGTCCCGCTCACGTCCCTGGATGACGCGTCGACGACAACGCTTCGGAAAATATCGCCGGCTGACAGGTTTGAGGTGGAACTTGGGACGAAACGGTGACCTTTCGGCCGGGGGAGAGAGCCGATCCTGCCTCTACGATTCGTCATGGCGCGCGTGACGCGCCGGGAGGGGGTCTGACCAGGCCCGATGAGGGGAAGAGGGGGAGCACACGTGAACGTGTGGCCTATAGCGGGAACGACGTCCGGACGGCACCGCGGAGCGAGGCGCACAGGAGCCGCGGCCCTGATGGCGAGCCTGCTGATGGTCGCCGTCACCGCCTGCGGCGGAGGCGGTGCGACGGAGTCCAAGGGGGAGGGCACCGGCGGGGGCGCCGCGACGGCGGCCCCGGCCGCCAAGCAGTCCGAGGCGGTGCTGAGGATCAGCCCCGAGGACGGCGCCGAGTCGGTGAAGACCAGCGGTGCGCTCGAGGTCTTCGCGGAGAAGGGCAAGCTGACCAAGGTCGAGGTCAAGGACGACGAGGGCACGAAGATCGACGGGGACATCTCCGCCGACGGAGCCGCCTGGATCCCGTCCACCCACCTCGCCTCCGGCGCCGAGTACACCGTGCACGCCGAGGCCGAGGACGCCGACGGCCGGGTCGCGGTCAAGGACACCAGCTTCACCACGCTGACTCCGGCCAACACCTTCATCGGCCACTACAGCCCGGAGGACGGCGCCAAGGTCGGTGTGGGCATGCCGTTCTCGCTCCGCTTCACCCGCGGCATCACGGAGCCCGACGCGGTGGAGAAGGCCATCGAGATCAAGACCGATCCGCCGGTCGAGGTCGAGGGCCACTGGTTCGGCAACGACCGCCTGGACTTCCGCCCCGAGGAGTACTGGAAGGCCGGCACCAAGGTCACCGTCAAGCTGAACCTGGACGGCGTCGAGGGCCGCCCGGGCGTCTACGGCAGCCAGGCCAAGACCGTCACCTTCGAGATCGGCCGCCGCCAGGTGTCCACCGTGGACGCCAAGAAGCTGACCATGAAGGTCGAGCGCGACGGCGAGGTCGTCAAGACCATCCCGGTCACCACCGGCGCCCCCGGCTCCGCGACCTGGAACGGCAAGATGGTCATCAGCGAGCGGTACGAGGTGACCCGCATGAACGGCGATACCGTCGGCTACGAGGGCGAGTACGACATCGCGGACGTCCCGCACGCCATGCGCCTGACCGACTCCGGCACCTTCATCCACGGCAACTACTGGGGCGGCGACGCCTTCGGCAACTACAACGCCAGCCACGGCTGCGTCGGCCTGCGCGACACCCGCGGCGGCTGGGACAAGAAGGCCCCCGGCGCCTGGTTCTTCGACAACTCGCTGATCGGCGACGTGGTCGAGGTCAAGAACAGCGCCGACGCGGTCGTCGCGCCGGGCAACGGCCTCAACGGCTGGAACATGTCCTGGGAGGAATGGAAGAAGTAGGAGTTCCCGCTCCTCCCTCGGAACCCTCACGGCCGGCCCGGTGTGACGCAGCGCACCGGGCCGGCCGTCGCGTCCGGCCCGTAACCTGCTGCGCATGACCGTTCATCTCGAAGTCGCCGAAGGCGTCGGCACCCTGCGCCTGGACCGCCCGCCCATGAACGCCCTGGACATCGCGACCCAGGACCGCATCAAGGAACTCGCCGAGGAGATCACCCGGCGCGACGACGTCCGCGCCGTGGTCGTGTACGGCGGGGAGAGGGTGTTCGCCGCCGGCGCGGACATCAAGGAGATGCGGGCCATGGACCACGCGGCCATGGTCGCCCGGGCCCGGGACCTCCAGGACTCGTTCACCGCGGTCGCCCGCATCCCCAAGCCGGTGGTCGCCGCGATCACCGGCTACGCGCTGGGCGGCGGCTGCGAGCTGGCGCTGTGCGCGGACTACCGCATCGCCGGCGACAACGCCAAGCTCGGTCAGCCGGAGATCCTGCTCGGCCTGATCCCGGGCGCCGGCGGCACCCAGCGCCTGTCCCGCCTGATCGGCCCGTCCCGCGCCAAGGACCTCATCTTCACCGGCCGTCACGTGCGCGCCGACGAGGCGCTGGCCCTGGGCCTGGTGGACCGGGTCGTCCCGGCGGCCGACGTCTACACCGAGGCCCACGCCTGGGCCGCGAAGCTCGCCCAGGGGCCGGCCATCGCGCTGCGCGCCGCCAAGGAGTCGGTGGACGCGGGCCTGGAGACCGACCTGGACACCGGACTCGCCATCGAGCGGAACTGGTTCGCCGGGCTGTTCGCCACCGAGGACCGGGAGCGGGGGATGAAGTCCTTCGTGGAGGAGGGCCCGGGCAAGGCCAGGTTCCTCTGACCGGACGGGGCGCCGGGCCTGGCGGCGAAGCCGGACCGGCCGGGTGCCCGGCCGGGACCCGGCCGGTCCCCTGCCCGTGGTCCGGCCGGAATCGGCCCTTTCGGCATCCTTCTTCGTGAAGGTTCTGGCCAAGGTTCACACATGTTTCCTTGGCATATGTCGCCCGAACGGACGGAATCGATCGCTCCGGTGTACGGATTCCTGCGGAACCACCCCGGAGCGCTCGTCCGGCGGCCATGATGGGGGCATGGCGGGGCTGGAGGGCATCGAGCAGTCGCGCGGACCTGCCGGCGTCCCCCTGGTGCGCTGGTCGCCCGCGGTGGAGGACGAACGGGCGCTCTCGGCCGTCGCCGCCCACGGCAACCCCGCGGAGGCGGAGGTCGTCCTGCCGTCCTCCCCGGAGACCCGGGGCACGGCGCGGCGCTTGGTGCAGGTCGTCATCCTGCGCCACTGGGCGCTGGGGCCCAAGCTCGCCGAGGACTGCACGCTGCTCGTCTCCGAACTCGAGGGCAACGCCGTCCGGCACACCGGCGCCGCCCAGTACGGGCTGCGGATGCGCCGCCGGCGCGGATGGATCCGCATCGAACTCCGCGACCCCTCCCGCGGGCTGCCCTGTCTGCTGCCCGTCCATCCGATGGACGAGAGCGGGCGGGGCCTGTACCTGGTCGACCGCATGGCGGACCGCTGGGGCGTCGACCTGCTGCCCCGCGGCAAGCGGACCTGGTTCGAGATGCGGGTCGCCGACCGCGTCTAGGACCCCCGCGGCGCGCGCCGCCCGGTCCTCCGCCCGCCGGGAACACCGGACCCGCTGCCACGGCCGACGGCGGCGCCCCTCCCGGGGCGGCCCCGCCGCCGAGGCCCGCGCGGAGGAGGACACCGTCGAAGGGCCGCTCCGCCGACGGGAGTTGCCGGCGGCCGGAAAGGGGCGGCGGCCGGACGCCGGCCGCCGGGAGGCGTTCGCCCGGGTGGTCGCCGCACTGCGCGCCCGTGCGGCCGGATAATCTTTCCTGCGTCAACCAGATGTAGACGTGGACGCGCGGGCAGACGGCGCGTCCGGCACGAAGGGGAGGGTCCGGCATGGCGGACATTCAGGAAGCACGCAAGGAGTTCGAGCGGCTCGACGCCGACGGGGACGGCTTCGTCACCGCCGCCGAGTTCAAGACGGCGCTCGCGCAGGCGGGTGACTGGAACGTCACCGACACCGTCGCCGAGTCCATCATCGCCTCGCGTGACCTGGACGGCGACAAGCTCCTCTCCTTCGACGAGTTCTGGGCGTACCTCTCCAAGTGACGCCCCGCTCCGAGACGTCCGGCCCGCCCTGCGCCCCCGCCGGCGCGGGGCGGCCGCCGTTCAGGCGCCCTCGGCCCACTCCCGGAGCGCGTCCGCTCCGTCGAACCGGGCGACGTTCCTGTCCACCGGGTCGTCGGTGTACTGGTGGACGACCCACTTCGCCCTGATCTCCGGCTCGCCCTCCGCGACCCCGTACTGCGCGATCCACAGCCCGTCGCCGGCGTACGAGGTCCGGTCGACGTCCAGCCAGAAACTCCGGTTGCAGTACAGCAGCACCCGGTTGCGCGGCCTGAGCGACTTCACCTCGCGGATGAACCGGTCCTTCTCCGCGTCGCTCGCCCGCGTGCCGCCACCGGTCGTCTCCCAGTCGCAGGCCAGCAGGTCGCCCGCCCGCGCCGGGGCCTTCTGCGTGAAGTACTCGGCCTGCTCGGTGATGTCGCCGGGCCACAGGAAGTGGTAGAAACCGACAACCAGTCCGGCCTTCCGGGCGCACTCGGCCTGCGCCTCCATCTTCGGATTCACGTAGGTCCGCCCCTCCGTCGCCTTGACGATCACGAAGGCGAGCCCGTCGGTGTCGTAGGAGGCGGGCTGGTGCGAACTGACGTCGATGCCGTGAAGCATGGGGGTCTCCCTCATGTCGCTCCTGAACAAGCCGGGTTGAACGGAGCATTCCCCTCGCGAACGGGAGCGACCCCCACCGATCACCACCGATCCCCGTCAAACCGCGCAAAGCGGGTCTCCGGACGCCCGGCCCCCGGAACCGCCGTCCGCCGGTGGAACGTACCGTTCCTCCCATGGAACTGATCGGTGAGATGTCCCCCGACCGCCCGCTCCTCGTCCTGGCGGTCAAGGAGGAGGCGGCGGAACTCGGGAGCGGTGCCCCCGTGCTGCTGACCGGCATGGGCAAGGTCAACGCGGCCGCGGCGCTGGCGGGGGTCCTGGGGCGAGGGGTGCTGCCGCGCGAGATCGTGAACCTCGGCACGGCGGGGGCGCTGCGACCGGGGTGGACCGGGACGCACGTGATCGCCCGGGTGATCCAGCACGACCTGGACTCGCGCCTGCTGGCGGGCCTGACCGGGGAGGTCTACGGGGCGCCGATCACGCTGGCCGAGGATGACGGCGACGGACCGGTGCTGGCCACCGGCGACACCTTCGTGTCCGACGACGCGGCCCGGGACCGCCTCGCCGGACAGGCGGCACTGGTGGACATGGAGGGGTACGCCCTGGCGTCGGTCGCGCAGCGGTTCGGGGTGCCGATCCGCCTGGTCAAGCACGTGAGCGACGACGCGGGGGACGGCGCCGCCCGCACCTGGCGGGAGTCGGTCGCCGCCTGCGCGGTGGAGCTGGCCCGCTGGGCGGAGCGGAACGTGGCCCCGGCGTAGACCGCACCGGCCGTGCGCCGGGCGGCGGCACGGGCGCCCGCCGGCCCGGAGGCGGCCGCGCCCCGCCCATCTGCTGGCTGATCGTCGGGATCACCGGCGACAGGAGCGGCACCGGCATCCGGACGGCCGCCACCGCGCTCTTCTTCGGGGCGGGCGCGGGACTGGTCCTGCACGCCCGCCGGGCCCTGCTGCGGGAGCTGCGCCGCACCTGGGACATCGCCGCCACGGCCCAGGGGGTCCTGGTGCGCCCCCTGCCGCCCAGGGTCGGCGGCCTGGACGTGGCCGCGGTCCAGCGCTCCGCGGACCCCGGCGCGGTCATCGGCGGCGACGTCTACGAGGTGCTGGACACCGAGCACGGCGTCCGCGCCCTCATCGGGGACGTCCGCGGCCACGGCCTGACCGCCGTCCCGGCCGCCGCCGCGGTGCTCGGCTGCTTCCGCGAGGCGGCGCACGAGGAGTACGAACTGCACGGCGTGCTCCGCCGCGTCGACCGGGCCTTCGCCCGCCACCTGAGGCACCGCGCCCAGGAGGGACGGCACCCGGCGGGCGAGGAGTTCGTCACCCTGCTGCTCCTGGAGATCCGCGGCGACGGCGTCCTGCGCGCGGTCAACTGCGCCCACCCGTGGCCGTACCGCGTCGGCGTGGGGCCGACCCGGCCGCTCTCGGAGGCCGAACCGCTGCCCCCGCTCGGCGCGTTCCCGCTGCCCGAGCACATCCCGGTCACCCACTGCGGCCGGATGCGCCCCGACGACGCCCTGATCCTGCACACCGACGGCGTCACCGAGGCCCGCGACGACCGCGGCCGTCCCTTCCCCCTGCCGGAGACGCTCACCGGAGCGGCCCGCGGCCGTCCGCCCACCGCCCGGTACCTGCTCCACGCGCTGGATTCCGCGCTGCTGCACCACACCGGGGGAAGCCCCTCGGACGACACGGCCCTGCTGATCCTGCACAACGACGCGCGGCTCTTCGCCCCCCTGCCGGTCCCGGGGCAGGCGCCGGTCGCCCACCCGATCCCGTAGCGGGCGCCCGGGCCGCCGGACGAGCCGGACGACCCGAGGGCGGGTGACGGACCGCCGGAGACAATCCCGCCCGCCGCCCTGGGGAGCTTCGCGCAGCCGCCGCTCCTCGGCCCGGCGGGGGCCCGCCGCCGCGCCCCTCGCCGGACGTCCAGGCCGGTCAGCCCTCGCGCCGCAGGCGCACGACGACGGGGGCGCGGAAGGGATCGCCCGACTGGTTGACCTGGACGTGGCCGGCGCCGAGCCACTCGTCGGTGCCGGGCACCCGGTGGATCTCCCGCAGCCACAGCGACTGCCGCGACTCCTCACGGGCCCCGGTGGAGACGGGCAGCCGGTCGCGCCCGATCTTCACGCACCGCCCGTCGTCGGTCAGGTACCAGTTGCCGTCGAGGAACAGGCCCCGGTCCTCCTGGCCCACCGGGGTCCGCCAGGCGCACTGTCCCGGCGCGGGCTCCTGCTCCACCCACCGTGAGCCCTCCCGGCGCAGCCGGATGTACTCGTCCTGCGGCTCGGGATCGACCTCGCCGTGGTTGAAGGTGTTGGTCCCGTAGGCGCGCACCTCACCGTCGTCGAGGACGAGGACCCGGCTGAGGCCGGCGCTCGGCTCCGGGGGGACCGGCTCCGCGAAGCGGGCCGGCGGAGTCTCCACCGCTCTCCAGGACGCGCCGTCCCAGTGCATGGAGGCGGGCTGGGCGTACCGTTCGCCGTAGCCCAGTTCGGTGCCCGGCCCGGTCGAGCGGCTGCCCACCGCCCACACGTCGTCCGGTCCGGCCACGGCGAGGTCGGAGGCGTCGTACGGCAGCCGGGTCGAGGTCCAGCGGACGCCGTCGAAGTGCAGGGCGGTCCGGTCGGGGCCGAGGGCCCAGACGTCGTCCGGACCCAGCGCGTGGAGGTCCCCGACCAGGGACGCGTCCGCCCCGAGGTCCCGGGACGGCACCGGCGGGGGGACGGGCACCGCGGACCAGCGGTCCCCGTCCCACCGCGCCCAGGAGGCGGGGCCGTCGGTGGCACCCGAGGGGCGGAGCCACAGTTCCTCCGTGCCGATCTCCTCGAGCCGCGGCGGGTGCGGGCCGGCGCCGAGCGCCTCGGGCAGGGGCTCGCGCCTCCACCGCTCCCCGTCGTGGTGCAGCAGGTGCGCGCCGGGCCCCCCGTCGCCCTCGGGCGCGACCGCCCAGACGTCGTCCTCGGCCAGGGCGGCGACATCGCTCAACGGCGCGCCGGAGTCCGCGATGTGCTCGAACTCCCAGCGGAGCGGGGACGAGGCGGCCCCGCCGCCGGAGCCGGACGGGGCGGGAGGGCCCGGGGCCGTGCCGGGAGCGCATCCGGCCACGGTGAGCAGCGTCGCCGTGACGGCGGCTGCCGCGGCCCCCCGCCACACGGCTGACCGGCACCGGCGCATGACCGTCCCCCCTCCCCGGCCGCCCCCTTCGGGAGCGGTCCCGGCGAGGCAGCGTACCCGCGCCGGAACGGAACCGGGACCGCGGCCCCGGCGGTGCGCGGGATCCGCCCCACGGCGGCGGCCGGCCGCGGCGCCCGGTGCCCGGAGGGCCCGTCCGGCGGATCATGCGCGGGGGCCGCGGGGCCCGGCGTGCGCTTCCCCCGGCTCCCGGCCCCGCCCGAGCGGCTCACGGGGTGACGGCGGCGGGAACGGCGCGGCCCGCCGGGCGGTGCCCCGGGGTCAGGCGGTGCGGTCACCGGCCGATGCCGGCGGGGTCAGATGGGCGGTGTCGCCCCAGGAGATCAGGCGCAGGCGGTGGCCGTCGCCGTCCCAGTGCGACACCGAGGCGTTCGGGACGGGCGGCAGCTGCTCGGGCGCGGTGGCCCCGATGCCGGCGAGGACGTGGCGCAGGGCGATCAGCACGCCGTCGTGCGCGACGACCAGGACGCGCCGTCCGGGCGCGGCCCGGCCCAGGTCGGAGACGAACTGCCCGACCCGGACGGCCACGTCGGTGAAGGCCTCGCCGCCGGGCGGCCGGTAGTACCAGTCGCCCAGCAGCTCCCGGCGGGCCGCCTCGCCCGGCGCCCGGGCGCGCAGCGCGGTGGGCGGGTGCAGTTCGAAGACGCCCGTCTCCCGGTCCCGCAGCCGCTCGTCGACCAGCGCGTCCAGGGGCGGCGTGCCGAGCCCGGCGGCACGGGAGGCCATCTCCTCCCACGTCCGCAGGGCGCGCAGGTAGGGGGAACAGACGACCAGCTCCGGCCCTGCTCCGGGGGCGAACCCGGCCAGCCAGGTCCCCAGCGCGCGGGCCTGCGCCACCCCCTCACCGGTCAGGGGGACGTCCCGGTCGCGGCCCGGGACGGGCTCCGTGGAGCCGGACGCCGCCGCGGCGGCGAAGGCCACGTTGGCCGTGCTCCGCCCGTGGCGCACGGCCCACAGGCCGGCCAGGGCGCAGGGCGGGACCAGGTCGGCCGGCGGGCCCGGTTCGGGGAGCCGCGTCATGCCGGCCGCTCGCGCCGGCCGGTCGCGGACAGATCCATGCGCGCACTCCTCACGGGGGAAGGCCGTCGCCGCCAGGGTAGGGCCGCGCGGGCCCGCGCGGGACGCGGAACCGGTGTGCCGGCGCCGGCCGCGCGGACCACCGGGCGGCCGGCGCCGTGCCGGGACCACCGGGCGGCGGCCTTGCGCCGGGACCGTCAGGAGCCCGCCCGTGCCGGGCCCGTCCCGTCAGCACTCGATGATGTTGACCGCGAGCCCGCCCCGCGCCGTCTCCTTGTACTTCACCGACATGTCCGCGCCGGTCTCCTTCATGGTCTTGATGACCTTGTCGAGGGAGACCTTGTGCGAGCCGTCGCCCCGCAGCGCCATCTTCGCGGCGGTCACCGCCTTCACCGCGGCCATGCCGTTGCGCTCGATGCACGGGATCTGGACCAGACCGCCGACCGGGTCGCAGGTCAGGCCCAGGTTGTGCTCCATGCCGATCTCGGCGGCGTTCTCCACCTGTTCGGGGGAGCCGCCCATCACCTCGGCGAGGGCCCCGGCCGCCATCGAGCAGGCGGAGCCGACCTCGCCCTGGCAGCCGACCTCGGCGCCGGAGATGGAGGCGTTCTCCTTGAAGAGCATGCCGATGGCGCCGGCCGCGAGGAGGAAGCGGACCACGCCGTCCTCGTCCGCGCCCGGGACGAAGTTCAGGTAGTAGTGCAGGACGGCGGGGATGATGCCCGCGGCGCCGTTGGTGGGGGCGGTGACGACCCGGCCGCCGGCCGCGTTCTCCTCGTTGACCGCCATGGCGTAGAGGGTGATCCACTCCATGGAGTGGGCCAGCGGGTCGCCGGCCGCGCGCAGCTGGCGGGCGGTGACGGCGGCCCGGCGGCGGACCTTCAGGCCGCCCGGGAGGATGCCCTCGCGGGACATGCCGCGGTCGACGCACTCGCGCATCACGCGCCAGATGTCGAGCAGGCCGGAGCGGATCTCCTCCTCGGTGCGCCAGGCCTTCTCGTTCTCCAGCATCAGGGAGGAGACGGAGAGGCCGGTCTCCCGGGTGAGGCGCAGCAGCTCGTCGCCGGTGCGGAAGGGGTGCTTCAGCACCGTGTCGTCCAGCTTGACGCGGTCCGCGCCGACGGCCTCCTCGTCGACGACGAAGCCGCCGCCGACCGAGTAGTACGTCTTGTGGAGGAGCTCCTCGCCGGTGTGGCCGTAGGCGGCGACCGTCATGCCGTTGGCGTGGTACGGGAGCGCCTCGCGGCGGTGCAGGACCAGGTCGGCGTCGAAGTCGAAGGGGATCTCGTGGTCGCCCAGCAGGCGCAGGAGACCGGTCTCCTTGATCTTCTCGACGCGTTCGTCGGCCGACTCCACGTCGACGGTGCGCGGCGAGTCGCCCTCCAGGCCCAGCAGCACGGCCTTGGGGGTGCCGTGCCCGTGGCCGGTGGCGCCGAGGGAGCCGTAGAGCTCGCAGCGGACGGAGGCGGTGGCCTCCAGCAGGTTCTCGTTGCGCAGGCGGGCGGCGAACATGCGCGCGGCGCGCATCGGGCCCACCGTGTGGGAGCTGGACGGGCCGATGCCTATCGAGAACAGGTCGAAGACCGAGACGGCCACGTCGACTCCTCGTTGAATCGTTGGCTGTGGGGTGGGGGGAAGGGGCGGGGCGCCCCGCCCACCGGACGGTGGTGGGCGGGACGCCCCGCGCGCGTACGTGAATCGTACGTAATGCCCCAGGCGGGGCGAAATCCGCACGCGCCGTGCGGGGCCGGTTACAGCGTCGCCGGGATCACAGCGACGGGTACAGCGGGTGCTTCGCGGCCAGGGCCTCCACCCGCGCGGCGAGGGCGGCGGCCGTGTCGGCCGGGAACGGCGACGGGGCCTTCAGCGCCTCGGCGATCACGTCGGCGACCTCGGTGAAGTCCTCCGCGCCGAAGCCGCGGGTGGCCAGTGCCGGGGTGCCGATGCGCAGTCCGGAGGTCACCATCGGCGGGCGCGGGTCGTTCGGGACCGCGTTCCGGTTGACGGTGATGCCGATCTCGTGGAGCCGGTCCTCGGCCTGCCGGCCGTCCAGCTCGGAGTCGCGCAGGTCGACCAGGACCAGGTGGACGTCCGTGCCCCCGGAGAGGACGGAGACGCCCGCCGCGGTGACGTCGTCCCGCACCAGGCGCTCGGCCAGGATGCGCGAGCCCTCCAGGGTCCGGCGCTGGCGGTCCTTGAACTCCTCGGACGCCGCGACCTTGAAGGCCACCGCCTTGCCCGCGATCACGTGCTCCAGCGGGCCGCCCTGCTGGCCGGGGAAGACCGCGGAGTTGATCTTCTTGGCCAGCTCGGCCGTGGAGAGGATCACGCCGCCGCGCGGACCGCCCAGCGTCTTGTGGGTGGTGGTGGTGACGACGTGGGCGTGCGGCACCGGGCTCGGGTGCAGGCCCGCGGCCACCAGGCCGGCGAAGTGCGACATGTCGACCATCAGGTAGGCGCCGACCTCGTCCGCGACCCGGCGGAACGCGGCGAAGTCCAGCTGCCGCGGGTAGGCCGACCAGCCGGCGATGATCAGCTTCGGCCGCGACTCCTTGGCCAGGCGCTCGACCTCGGCCATGTCGACCTGGCCGTCCTCGCCGACGTGGTACGGGACCACGTCGTAGAGGCGGCCGGAGAAGTTGATCTTCATGCCGTGGGTCAGGTGCCCGCCGTGGGCCAGGTTGAGGCCCATGATGGTGTCGCCCGGCTTGAGCAGGGCGTGCATCACGGCGGCGTTGGCCTGGGCGCCCGAGTGGGGCTGCACGTTGGCGTGCTCGGCGCCGAAGAGCTCCTTGAGGCGGTCGATCGCGATCTGCTCGATCACGTCGACGTGCTCGCAGCCGCCGTAGTAGCGGCGGCCCGGGTAGCCCTCGGCGTACTTGTTGGTGAGGACCGAGCCCTGGGCCTCCATGACGGCCACCGGAGCGAAGTTCTCCGACGCGATCATCTCGAGGGTGGACTGCTGGCGCGCCAGCTCGGCGTCGATCGCCGCGGCGACCTCGGGGTCGAGCTGCTGAAGGGGGGTGTTGAGCGTCGACATAAGGTTCAGTTCCCGGCGAACTCGGTGTACTCGTCGGCGGAGAGCAGGTCGCTCGGCTCCTCGGAGATGCGGACCTTGAAGAGCCAGCCGCCCTCGAAGGGCTCGGAGTTCACCAGGGACGGGTCGTTGACGACGTCCTCGTTGATCTCGGTGACCTCGCCGGAGACCGGGGAGTACAGGTCGGAGACCGACTTGGTGGACTCCAGCTCGCCGCAGGTCTCGCCCTCGGCGACGCTCTCGCCGACCTCGGGGAGCTGGGCGTAGACGACGTCACCGAGCGCGTCGGCCGCGAACTTGGTGATGCCGATGGTGGCGACGCCGTCCTCGACGGGCGACAGCCACTCGTGCTCCTTGCTGTAACGCAGGTCAGTGGGGTTGCTCATGGCAGAGATTCTCCTGTACGCGGGGAGTTTCCGAAGGAAGGGGGAAAAGGCGGCGAAGGATTACTTCTGACGCCGGTAGAACGGCAGCGCGACGACCTCGTACGGCTCGTGGGTGCCCCGGATGTCCACGCCCACGCCGGCCGTGCCGGGCTCGGCGTGGGAGGCGTCGACATAGGCCATGGCGATCGGCTTCCCCAGGGTGGGGGAGGGGGCGCCGGAGGTGACCTCGCCGATCACCTTGCCGTCGGCGACCACCGGGTAGCCCGCGCGGGGGACCCGGCGGCCCTCGGCGACCAGGCCCACCAGCTTGCGCGGCGGGTTCTCCTGCGCGCGCGCGGCGGCCTCGGTGAGGGCGGCGCGGCCGACGAAGTCGCCCTCCTTCTCGAACTTCACGACCCGGCCGAGACCGGCGTCGAAGGGCGTGAGGGAGGTGGAGAGCTCGTGGCCGTACAGCGGCATGCCGGCCTCGAGGCGCAGCGTGTCGCGGCAGGACAGGCCGCACGGGATCAGGCCCTCGGGGGCGCCCGCCTCGGTCAGCGCCCGCCACAGTTCCTCGGCGTGCTCCGGGGCGGTGAACAGCTCGAAGCCGTCCTCGCCGGTGTAGCCGGTGCGGGCGATCAGCGCCGGGACGCCGGCCACGGTGCCGGGCAGGCCCGCGTAGTACTTCAGGCCGTCCAGGTCGGCGTCGGTGAGGGAGGCCAGGATGCCGGGGGAGGCGGGGCCTTGGACGGCGATCAGGGCGTAGGCGTCCCGGTCGTCGCGGACCTCGGCGTCGAAGCCGGCCGCGCGCGTGGTGAGCGCGTCGAGGACGACCTGGGCGTTGGAGGCGTTGGCGACCACCATGTACTTCTGCAGACCGGCCTCGGTGTCCGCCAGTCGGTAGACGATCAGGTCGTCGAGGATGCCGCCGTCCTCCTGGCAGATCATCGTGTACCGGGCGCGGCCCGTGCCGACCGAGGCGATGTTGCCGACGAGGGCGAAGTCCAGCAGCGCGGCGGCCTGCGGGCCGGTGACGGTGATCTCGCCCATGTGGGAGAGGTCGAAGAGGCCGGCCCGGGTGCGGACGGCGTTGTGCTCGTCGCGCTCGGAGCCGTACCGCAGCGGCATGTCCCAGCCGGCGAAGTCGGTCATGGTGGCGCCGAGCGAGCGGTGCAGGGCGTCGAGCGCGGTGTGACGGAGGTCGGAACTGCTCATGGGCGGACTCCCGGTACGGGCGAGGGCATGACGGTGGGGTGTTCCTCCCCATCTGTCATCGGAACCTGAGAGGTTCGCCATGACCGCCGGCCGGGGTCAGGGCTTGCACCGTGGGTGGGACCGCCACGAGGGACGGACCGCTTTTCAGATGTGCCTCGCCCGCGCGGTGACTGGGCCTGAGAGATTCAAGGGAGGGACTTGCTCCTTCGGCGCCCGGGCCGACCGCACACCTGAAAAGACGTGGGTCCGACGCCCCGGGACTCTCCCGCGCGGATTCAAGCGGCCGGTATGCAGTTGACGGGCTCATCATCGCACGGCCCGCCCGCGCCCGGCGGGCCCCCCGCGTGTTGCGGAACCGTGGCGGGAACCGGGCGCAAATGAGACGACCCCCGCATTACCTCCTCTTTACACTTGGGGGGGATGCTCCAGGTCCCGAACCCGAGGGGGAGGACGACCACGTGAAGAGGACGATCGCCGGCACCGGGTACGCCGTGCCCGTGACCGGACCCGGTCCGCGCCACCACGCGCGCTCCTGGGCCGGGACACGGGCGGCGGGTCCGGCCCGGGCCAGGGGCGGCGCCGACCGGGCGGCGCGCTGCGCGGCGGGCGGGGCCGCCGCGAGGAAGGTGTGCGACCTGCGCGGGAAGGGCGCCGGGGGGCCCGGGGCGCGGCTGGTCTTCGGGGCGCGGGACGTGGTGGTGGTCACCGGGCTGCCGGGCAGCGGCAAGTCCACCATGATGCGGCGGGCCGTGGGTGAGGGCGCCGTCCGGATCGACTCCCAGGACACCCGCGACCGGTGGGACGCGCGGATGCCGCGGGCGCTGCCCTACGCCGTGTACCGGCCGCTGGTGCGGCTGGACCACTACGCGGGGCTGCGGCGCGCGCTGCGCGGACCGGCGCCGGTGGTGGTGCACGACTGCGGCACCCAGCGGTGGGTCCGCTCCTGGCTGGGCCGCGCCGCCCGCCGGCGGGGCGGGACGCTGCGGCTCGTCCTGCTCGACGCCACCCCCGGCGAGGCCCTGCAGGGACAGCGGGCGAGGGGGCGCGGCGTCTCCCGGTACGCCTTCGCCCGGCACCGCAAGGCGGTCGGGCAGCTCCTCTCCGACGTCGTGGACCGGGGCCGGCTGCCGCGGGACTGCGGATCGGCGGTGCTGCTGGACCGCGCGGCGGCGCGGGCACTGCGCGGGATCGGGTTCGCCCCGGACCGGGGCTCCGGCGTCCCGTAGTCTGGCCAGCCGCAGACAAGCGGTCGAGCAGAGCGGGAACCCAGGCGGTAGGCGATGAACGCGGCAGGGATGAACTACGGGGCCGGCGGTCCGGCGGAAGCGGGCGGGCCCGTCAACGAACTGGAGGAGGTGCTGGCGGCGTCGGCCGGCGCTCCCGCCTCCCAGGCCGCCGGCGGCAGGGTCCTGGAGGTGCTGACCCGCAGCTTCGTCTGGATCCCCCTCCCCGGCGGCGGCGACCGGGACAGCACCACCCTGGACCTGCCCACCGTGGAGCTGGACGGGCAGACGTTCGTCCCGGTCTTCAGCTCCCAGGAACAGTTCCTGCGCGTTGTCGGACCCCGCATGTCGTTCACCGTCGCCCCGCTCGTGGAGTTCGCCCGCGGGCTGCCGCCCGAGGTGGGCATCGCCGTCAACCCGGACGGCGCGGTGGGCCTCCCGCTGCCCCCGGCGGCGGTGGCCGAGCTGTGCCGTGCCGCGGGCCCCGGCGGCGGGACCCGCGGCGGGCGCGTCCGGCTGTGGGAGCCGGACTGGCGGGACGACCCGGTGGACTTCCTGCGCGCCGCCGCCGAGGAGTTCGCCGCCCTCGGCGTCGTCGCGAGCGCGCGCCGCTGCCTGGCGGCGATCGAGACGGCGGAGCCGACGCTGTTCGTCGGCGTCGAACTCGCCACCTGGGACGCCCCGTCGGGGGACGCCAGGGCCCTCCCCCTGGACGCGCTCGGCCGCGCCCTGGGGCGCCACCCCGTCCGCTGGCCCGTCAACCTGGTCCTGCTCGACGCGGTACCGGACCCGGTCTGCGACTACCTGCGCACCAAGGTGCCGCCCTTCTACGGCGCGGTCTGAGCCGCCGCTCCGGCAGGCGCCGCGCCGCCCGCCGCCGGCGCCCGGCGGTCACCGGCCGCCGGGCGGGGCAAATCGCCCGGGAGCTCCCGGGTGCGTCAAGGTGGTGTCTTCGACCCCGCTCAACCTGGTTTCATAATCCCGGTCGAACACTCGCTGTCGGACATCGATGGGCGGAAACCAATGTCGTCGCGAAAGGCTGGTTGAGGTGAGCGCGTCGGGCACGGCCGCCGCCGGGCAGGTGGAGCAGATGCTGCGCCAGGTGTCGCCCGGGCGCTATGACGCCTACGAGGCGCTGCTGGGCGCCCTCGCGGCCCCGTCCGCCGGCCGGCTCTGGATGCTGCTGTGGCACGGCCGGGCCGGGTCCCCCGACGCGCAGTACGGGAGCATGGAGGTCGACGGGTACGCCTACGTGCCCTGCGTGACCTCCGCGCAGGAACTCTCCGCCAGCGGCTGGAGCCGCGGTTACGAGGTCGTCGACGCCCTCGAGGTCGCCAACGCCCTCTACCCGGACCACCACGGCCTGTGGCTCAACCCGCACGCCCCCGGCGGCGGGGTCGGCATCCCCTGGCTGGACCTGCGGCGTATCGTCGCCGGCCTGGACCGGCAGCCGGCCGGTCCGCTGCGGCTGTCCGAACCCGCCATAGAGGTGCCGCAGTTCTACGCCCTGCTGGCGCAGAACGCCCACCGCACCCCGGCGGTGCGCGCGCTGCGCCGCGCCTGGGTGCAGCCGGTGCTCGGCGCGCCCTACCTGGCCATCGGGCTCGACGTCTACCAGGCGTCGCCCGCCGCCGTGGAGTCGGTGCGGTCGATGATGAGCCAGTCGGTCGGCGCGGTGCCGGAGGGCCTGGCGGTCTCCACGGTCGCCATGGCCGACGACCACGACCCGGTCGCGTTGTGGATGCGGGCCAACGCCCGCCCGTTCTACGACCGGGACGCGCACGCCCGCCCGGCCGGCGCCTACGGCTACCCGCCCGTCCCCGGCGGCTGATCCGCCCGCCGGCGTCCGCCCGCCCGGCCGTTCCCGTCGGCCGCGCGACGCCGTGCACGCGCCCCCGCCGCGCCGGGAGCGCGCACCCGGCCCCGCCCGCGCGGCCGCCCTCCGGGCGACGGCGGGACCTGACCGCCGGCCCCGTTCCCGCGCGGACCCGTCCGAGCGCCCCGGCTGCCGAGCCGTGCCGGCGCGGCTGTTGACGCCGTGCGGGTGCGGCCGGGCCCGTCCGGCGGTCGCGGGCCGCCGTCCGGCGGCCGGCCCGTGCGGGTGTCCGTCCCTGGCCGCAGGCCCCGTTCCGGTGCGGAGAAGGTCCGAGCGCGCCCCGGCCACCGGGCCGCGTCGGCGCGCCTGTTGACATCGCGTGGGTGCGGCCGGGCCCGGCCTGTGGTCGCGGGCCGACAGGGCCGCGACCCGCCGGTGGTGCCACGCCGTGCACCCGGACCCCGTGGTCGTGCCGGGCGGCGGAACCCCACGCCTCGCACCGCGCCGCCCGCGCCGCAGTCCGGTCCACCATGCGTCCGCGGCCGGAGTCTCCGCGCGTAACCTCCGGGCGGTTTGGCCCAGTTGGACAGCGTTGAGACGCACCTGTCCCGACGCGGGTGTGTCCGCCCCTTGATGACCACCGTCCGAATAACGGAACTCCCAGCTCAGCATCACAGTTGCGCATCCATTCCCCGGGAGCTCTGGCGATTCGTCGCCATGGCCATGAAAACTCCCCGCAAGGGTGTGCGCTACGCACCCTTTTGCACGACGGACAGGTCAAGCCGCTACCGCGGCATGTGCGGCCCGGCTACCGCCGGTTGAGAGGGGTCCCTGCCAGATGACGGCACCATTGCACGAGCCGACCGCCGAGGCGGCCCCGAGCGCGGCCGTGGAAGCGGCCGCTGCCAGCAGCGGGACGAAGGCCGTCCAGGGGCGTTCCCTTGGGCGGATCGCCTGGGAGCGCCTGAAGCGGGACAAGCTCGCACTCTTCGGCGGCGTCGTCGTGGTGTTGCTGGTGTTCGTGGCGATCTTCGCCCCGCTGATCACCAGCCTGGTCGGGCAGGACCCGGACCTGCGCCACGAGGAACTGATCGACCCGCTGTTCGGCACGCCCATCGGGTCGCTCGGCGGCGTCAGCGGCGAGCACTGGTTCGGCGTCGAGCCGGTCAGCGGCCGCGACATCTTCGCCCGCATCGTCCACGGCGCCCGGGTCTCGCTCCTGGTCGGCTTCGCCTCCGCGCTGGTGGCCGTGGTGCTCGGTACCGTGCTCGGGATCCTGGCCGGCTTCTTCGGCGGCTGGGTCGACGCGCTCATCAGCCGCGTGATGGACGGTCTGCTGGCCTTCCCGCAGCTGCTGTTCACCATCGCCCTGGTCTCCGTGATGCCCAACGACCTGCTGGGACTCAGCGGCTCCGGCGTCCGGGTGTTCGTGATGATCCTGGTGATCGGTTTCTTCGGCTGGCCCTACGTCGGACGCGTGGTGCGCGGCCAGACGCTCTCCATGCGGGAGCGCGAGTACGTCGAGGCGGCCCGTTCGCTGGGTGCCGGGCGGCTCTACATCCTGTTCAAGGAGCTGCTGCCGAACCTGGTGGCGCCGATCATCGTGTACACGACGATGATGATCCCCACCAACATCCTCACCGAGGCGGCCCTCAGCTTCCTGGGCGTGGGCGTCAAGCCGCCCACCTCGTCCTGGGGCCAGATGCTCTCCAGCGCGATCAGCTACTACCAGTCGGACCCCATGTACATGGTGGTCCCCGGTCTGGCGATCTTCATCACCGTCCTGGCCTTCAACCTCTTCGGCGACGGCGTCCGTGACGCCCTCGACCCGAAGGGTTCGCGCTGACGCGTCGAACACCCACTGAGCGTCCCGTGGCTCAAGCACACGGGATCTTTCATCAATCCGGAGGATCCGAGATCGTGACTACCCACACCACAGGGCGGCGGAAGCGGGCTCTCGCCGCTGCCGCCGTGGTCGCGGCGCTGCTGTCCACGGCGGCGTGCGGCGGCGGCAGCGACAGCACCGACAAGGCCGGCAACACCGCCAAGGCCGCGGGCTTCGACGCCGCGAACAACAAGGTCGCCCAGGCCGAACTGGTCGCCAAGGGCGGCGAGCTGAAGTTCGCGGGCGCCCAGGACGCCGACTCGTGGGACACCACGCGTGGCTACTACGGCTTCATGTGGAACTTCGCCCGGTACTACTCCCGCACGCTGGTGACGAACACGCCGGCCCCGGGTGCCGAGGGCGCGGGCATCACGCCGGACCTGGCGACCGCCGCCGCCGAGATCAGCGACGACGGCAAGACCTACAAGTACACCCTCCGTGACGGTGTGACCTGGGAGGATGGCAAGCCCATCACCTCCAAGGACGTCAAGTACGGCATCGAGCGCATCTGGGCGCAGGACGTGCTGTCGGGCGGCCCGGTCTACCTGAAGGACGTCCTCGACCCCAAGGGCGAGTACAAGGGCCCGTACAAGGACAAGCACCCGGAGAAGCTCGGCCTCAAGGCGATCGAGACCCCGGACGACAAGACGATCATCTTCAAGCTGCCGGAGGCCAACTCCGACTTCGAGGAGATGCTCGCCATGGTCTCGGCGTCCCCGGTCCGCGCCGACAAGGACACCAAGGCCCAGTACCAGCTCAAGCCGTTCTCCTCCGGCCCGTACAAGTTCGAGTCGTACGAGCCCGGCAAGAAGCTGGTCCTGGTCCGCAACGACAAGTGGTCGCAGGAGTCCGACCCGGTCCGCAAGGCGTACCCGGACAAGATCTCGGTGACGTTCTTCTCGGACGCCAACGACATGGACCAGCGCCTGATCAACGGTGACTACCACCTGGACATCAACCAGACCGGCATGTCCCCGCAGGGCCGCCAGACCGCCCTCCAGGAGCACAAGGGCAACCTGGACAACCCGGTCTCCGGCTACATCCGCTACGCGGTCTTCCCGCAGAGCGTCAAGCCGTTCGACAACGAGCACTGCCGCAAGGCCGTGATCTACGGTGCCGACCACGAGTCGCTGCAGACCGCGCGCGGCGGCCCGATCGCCGGTGGCGACATCGGCACCAACATGCTCCCGCCGTCGGTGCCGGGCTCCGAGGGCCAGAAGTACGACCCGTACGAGCTCGCCGGTGCCAACAAGAAGGGCAACGCCGAGAAGGCCAAGGAAGAGCTCGAGGCCTGCGGCAAGCCCGACGGCTTCAAGACCCGCATCGCGGTCCGCAACAACAAGCCGGTCGAGGTCGCGACCGCCGAGTCGCTGCAGGCGTCGCTGAAGAAGGTCGGCATCGAGGCCGAGATCGACCAGTACGACGGCTCGCAGACCTCCTCCATCATCGGTAGCCCCGAGAACGTGAAGAAGAAGGGCTACGGCATCATCATCATGGGCTGGGGCCCGGACTTCCCGTCCGTCCAGGGCTACGGCCTGCCGCTGTGGCACAGCGACTACATCCTCGAGAGCGGCAACAACAACTACGCGCTCATCGAGGACAAGGAGATCGACGGCCTCTTCGAGGACTACGTCAAGGAACTCGACGACGCCAAGAAGGCCGAGATCTCCACGCAGATCAACCACAAGGTCATGGAGGGCGGCTACTACCTGCCCTTCGTCTTCGAGAAGTTCATCAACTGGCGCTCCCCGGAGCTGGCCAACGTGTACACCTCGGACGGCTACAGCGGTCAGTACGACTTCGTCAACCTGGGCCTGAAGAAGTAATCCCTTCCGGCACACCCGCCGTACGGCACGAAAGGCAGGTGAAGGCCGGCGCGGCGTGACCGCGGGCCGACCGGGGGACGAACCCCCGCCGCTCACAAGGCGGCTGGGGAACGTCCCCCGGCTCGGCCCGCGGTCCGCGGCGGGCCGAGAGCTGTGCTCGCTTACCTCATCAGGCGGCTCATAGCCGCCGCAGTGATGCTGGTGGTCATCATCGTGGTGGTCTTCGGCATCTTCTTCCTGATCCCCAAGTGGGCCGGCATCGATCCCGCGGCCAACTTCGTGGGCAAGCAGGCGGACCCCGCGGCCATCGAAGCCGTGCGGCAGAAGCTCGGCCTGGCCGAGCCGATCCACTCCCAGGTCTGGGAGTTCTTCAAGGGCATCTTCGCCGGCCGCACCTACGTGGGCGGCGGCGACGTCACCAACTGCGCCGCGCCCTGCTTCGGTTACTCGTTCCGCACCGAGCAGGAGATCTGGCCGGTCCTGATGGACCGCTTCCCGGTGACGCTCGCCCTCGCGCTGGGCGCCGCGCTGCTGTGGCTGCTGCTCGGCGTGTCCGCCGGCGTGCTCTCCGCCCTCAAGCGGGGCAGCGTCTGGGACCGCGGCGCCATGGTCATCGCGCTGGGCGGCGTCTCGCTGCCCATCTACTTCACCGGCATGGTGTCGGCGGCGATCTTCATCTACGGACTCGGCTGGATCGACGGCCAGTTCGTCCCGCTGGAGGAGAGCTTCTCCGGGTGGATGGGCGGTCTGATCCTGCCCTGGATCACCCTGGCCTTCCTCTACGCCGCCATGTACGCCCGGATCACCCGCGCCACCATGCTGGAGGTCCTCGGCGAGGACTACATCCGCACGGCGCGCGCCAAGGGCCTGGCCGAGAAGACCGTGATCAGCAAGCACGCCATGCGTTCCACCATGACGCCGGTGCTGACCATGCTGGGCATGGACATCGGCGCCCTCATCGGCGGCGCGATCCTCACCGAGACCACCTTCAACCTGCCCGGACTGGGCCAGGCGGTGCTCCAGGCGATCCGCACCCAGGACCTGCCCGTCATCCTGGGCGTCGTGCTGATCACCTCCATCGCGGTGATCATCGCCAACCTCGTGGTGGACATCCTCTACTCCGTGATCGACCCCCGGGTGAGGCTCGCATGACCGACACCAGCAAGAACGCCGGCTCCACGACCGACCGCGGCACGGCCGTGGGCGAGCCCGCCGCGGCCCGCCCGGCCGGCGGCGGCGCCTTCCTCGACGTCCGCGACCTCAAGGTGCACTTCCCCACCGACGACGGCCTGGTCAAGTCCGTCGACGGCCTGAGCTTCCAGCTCGAGCGGGGCAGGACCCTCGGCATCGTGGGCGAGTCCGGATCCGGCAAGTCGGTCACCTCGCTCGGCATCATGGGCCTGCACACCGCCGGGCAGTACGGCAAGCGCAAGGCGCGGATCTCCGGCGAGATCTGGCTGAACGGCACCGAACTGCTCTCCGCCGACCCCGACCACGTGCGCAAGCTGCGCGGCCGGAACATGGCGATGATCTTCCAGGACCCGCTCTCCGCGCTGCACCCGTACTACACGATCGGGCAGCAGATCGTGGAGGCGTACCGCATCCACCACGACGTGGACAAGAAGACGGCGAAGCGCCGCGCGGTCGAGATGCTCGACCGCGTGGGCATCCCGCAGCCGGACAAGCGGGTGGACAGCTACCCGCACGAGTTCTCCGGCGGCATGCGCCAGCGCGCCATGATCGCCATGTCCCTGGTCAACAACCCGGAACTGCTGATCGCCGACGAGCCGACGACCGCCCTGGACGTGACCGTCCAGGCGCAGATCCTCGACCTCATCCGCGACCTGCAGAAGGAGTTCGGCTCCGCGGTCATCGTCATCACCCACGACCTGGGCGTCGTCGCGGAGCTCGCCGACGACATCCTGGTGATGTACGGCGGCCGGTGCGTCGAGCGCGGCCCGGCCGAGAAGGTCTTCTACGAACCCCGCCACCCCTACACCTGGGGCCTGCTCGGTTCGATGCCGCGGCTGGACCGCGAGCAGCAGGAGCGTCTCGTCCCGGTCAAGGGCTCCCCGCCGTCGCTGATCAACCTCCCGTCCGGCTGCGCCTTCAACCCGCGCTGCCCGTACGCGGACATCCCGAAGGACGACGTCACCCGCACGGTCCGGCCGGAGCTGACCGAGGTCGGCAGCCGTCACTGGGCCGCCTGCCACATGGGCCAGGAGCAGCGGGAGCGTATCTGGACCGAAGAGATTGCGCCGAAGCTGTGAGCGAGAACCGAGAGAACCGTACGGACCCCGCGGGTTCCGGGGAGACCGCCGACGGCGAGATCCTGCTGAAGGTCACCGGGCTCCAGAAGCACTTCCCGATCCGCAGCGGCCTGCTGAAGCGGCAGACCGGGGCGGTCCGCGCCGTCGACGGCCTGGACTTCGAGGTCCGCAGGGGCGAGACGCTGGGCGTCGTCGGCGAGTCCGGCTGCGGCAAGTCGACCATGGGCCGGCTGATCACCCGCCTGCTGGAGCCGACCGGCGGCACGGTCGAGTTCGAGGGCAAGGACATCACGCACCTCGGCGTCGGGGGCATGCGCCCGCTCCGCCGTGACGTGCAGATGATCTTCCAGGACCCGTACTCGTCGCTGAACCCGCGCCACACCATCGGCACGATCGTCGGCGCCCCCTTCAAGCTGCAGGGCGTCACGCCCGAGGGCGGCATCAAGAAGGAGGTCCAGCGGCTGCTGGAGGTCGTGGGCCTCAACCCGGAGCACTACAACCGCTACCCGCACGAGTTCTCCGGCGGCCAGCGCCAGCGCATCGGCATCGCCCGCGCGCTCGCGCTCAAGCCGAAGCTGGTGGTCGCGGACGAGCCGGTCTCCGCGCTCGACGTGTCCATCCAGGCGCAGGTGGTCAACCTGCTGGACGACCTCCAGCAGGAGCTCGGGCTGACCTACGTGATCATCGCGCACGACCTGTCGGTGGTCCGGCACGTCTCCGACCGGATCGCGGTGATGTACCTCGGCAAGATCGTCGAGCTGGCGGACCGCAACTCGCTGTACAAGTCGCCGATGCACCCGTACACCAAGGCGCTGATGTCGGCGGTGCCGATCCCGGACCCGTCGCGCAAGTCGGCGAAGAGCGAGCGGATCCTGCTCCAGGGCGACGTCCCCTCGCCGATCGCCCCGCCCAGCGGCTGCCGGTTCCACACCCGGTGCTGGAAGGCGACCGAGGTGTGCCGCACCACCGAGCCGCCGCTGCTGGAGCTGCGGCCCGGGCAGCGGGTGGCCTGCCACCACCCGGAGGACTTCGCGGACCAGGCGCCGCAGGACACCGTGCTGCTCTCGGCGGCCAAGGAGGCGGCCGAGCTGGTGCCGGACGCCGTCCTGGAGGAGTCCACCTCGGCCGCGGTCGCGGCGGAGCGCGAGTCCGGCGCGGACCCGGCCACGGAGTCCGGGGCCGACCCCGTCACGGAGTCCGGGGCCGACCCCGTCACGGAGTCCGGGGCCGACCCCGTCACGGAGTCCGGCGCGGACCCCGTCACGGAGTCCGGCGCGGACCCGGCCGCGGAGCCCGGCACGGGCCCGGCCGCGAAGTCCGGGCCGGACGGGACGTCCGGCGAGGCCGTCACCAAGGAGTGACGTCCGGTGGCCGGAGGGGGCGGCGCCCGCAGGGTGCCGCCCCCTCCGCATGCCGACGTGACGCATTGAACTTCAGGCATCTCGCATGCTGGACCTTTTAATGCAAGGCGAACGCCAGGCGACCGGCACAATGTTGAGGTGTCTCCCCAACTGTTCAGCCCGGGAGTTCAGCACACGCTCGAACTGGTCGGCATCTTCGTCTTCGCCATATCCGGCGCGCTGCTCGCCGTGCGCAAGAACTTCGACGTCTTCGGCATGGCCGTGCTCGCCGAGGTCACCGCGCTCGGCGGGGGTCTCCTCCGTGACGTGGTGATCGGCGCCGTGCCGCCGGTCGCCTTCACCGACCTCGGGTACTTCCTCACCCCCCTCGCGGCCACCGTGCTGGTCTTCTTCCTCCATCCCCAGGTGGAGCGCATCCAGACCGCGGTCAACGTCTTCGACGCGGCTGGCCTCGGCCTGTTCTGCGTGGGCGGGACGCTCAAGGCGTACGAGTACGGGCTGGGGCTCACGGCCTCGGCCACGCTGGGCATGGCGACCGCCGTCGGCGGCGGCGTGCTGAGGGACATGCTGGCCAACGAGGTGCCCTCGCTGCTGCGCTGGGACCGCGACCTGTACGCGGTGCCCGCCATCGTCGGCTCGGCGATGGCCGCCGTCTTCATCGGGCTGGACGCGCTGACCCCCGCCACCCTGGGCGTGGCCGTCATGGTCGCCTTCGTGCTGCGGCTGCTGGCCATGCGGTTCCACTGGCGCGCCCCCCGCGCCTGGCACCGGCGGTCGACGGTCAAGGAGGTCGCCACGGAGGACGTCCTGGTGTGAGGTGGGACACTGTCGCCCGTTGGAAAGCTACCGCTTAGTAACGTGCGTTGTATCGTTCTCCCATGTCAGATGCAGCCTCCGCCCAGGCGATCCGGGCCACGATCGGTGACAGCGAGTTCGACCGGGACAGCACGGTCACGCGCCGGGAGCCCGGCGTGTACGACATCGATCTCTCCGCCGACTGGACGATCTTCAACGCGGTCAACGGCGGCTTCCTGCTGGCCGTGGCGGCCCGCGCCCTCTCCGACGCGCTGCCGCACGACGACCCGTTCTCCATCACGGCCCACTACCTGACGGCCTCCACGCCCGGCCCGGCCGTGGTGCGCACGTCCGTGGTCCGCACCGGCCGCACCCTCTCCACCGGCCAGGCGTCGATCTTCCAGACGGACGCGGACGGCAACGAGGTCGAGCGGATCCGGGTCCTCGCCTCCTACGGCGACCTGGACTCGCTGCCCGACGACGTCCGCACCACCGCCGTTCCGCCGTCGTTCCCGCCGCTCGAGCAGTGCTTCGGGCCCGACGACTCGCCGGAGCCGCTGCCGGGCGCGTCCGCCATCACGGACCGCCTGTTCATGAAGCTGGACCCCGCCACCCTGGGCTGGGCGCTGGGCGCGCCCTCCGGCAAGGGCGAGGTGCGGGGGTACTTCGGCCTCGCCGACGGGCGGGACGCCGACCCGTTCTCGCTCCTGCTGACCGTGGACGCGCTGCCGCCGACCGCGTTCGACCTGGGGCTCACGGGATGGGTGCCGACCGTGGAGCTCACCGCCCACATCCGGTGCCGTCCGGCCCCCGGCCCGCTGCGGGTCTCCATCACCACGCGCAACCTCGCCGGCGGCTTCCTCGAGGAGGACGCCGAGGTCTGGGACACCGCCGGCCGCCTCGTCGCCCAGTCCCGCCAGCTCGCGCGGGCGCGGCTCGCCTGAGCGGCCGCCCGAGGCCCTGTCCGCCGGGGCTCCTTCCCGCCCGCGGGCTGCCGGGCCCAAGGGCGCGGCCGCCCGGGCTCCGTCCGTCCCTCCCCCTGGGCGACCGTCCCGCCCAGAGGGCGGGACGGGGGCCCTCCCCGGACTTCGTCCGGGGATCCCCACCTGCTCGAGCGAAGCCGAGAGCTCGGGGGCGGGGGGTATCCCCGGACGAAGTTTTCGGGGGAAGCGGGTGCGGTCCCGCGCCTGTCCGCGCGACGGCTCCCTCGACGCGGCCCGGGGTCCGGGGCGGAGCCCCGGTTCCGGGAAGGGGCGGGGTGGGGGAGACGCCCCGCGCGGCGGCGACTCACCGGCTCCCGTCCCGGGACGCGACCGGC
>NZ_LWCC02000005.1:1238989-1242416 GCF_001642695.1 Streptomyces chilikensis | reverse complement strand
CCGGGACGGGTCGGGCCCGGGAGACGCGCCGGGTCCGGGAGACGGGCCGGGTCCGGGAGACGGGCCGGTGCCCGCCGCCCGGGGGCCGGCGCCCGCCGCCCGTGCCAGGGCGCGGCGCTCACCGCCCGGGGCCCGGGGAGGCCCACCGATCCGGGGCCGGGACACGCCGCCCCGTAGAATCGAGGAACCATGGCATACCTCGACCACGCGGCGACCACCCCCATGCTGCCGGAGGCCGCCGCCGCGCTGACCTCCCAGCTGGCCGTCACCGGCAACGCGTCCTCCCTGCACGCGGCCGGCCGCCGCGCGCGCCGCACCGTCGAGGAGGCCCGCGAGACCCTCGCCGAGGCGCTCGGCGCCCGCCCCAGCGAGGTGGTGTTCACCTCCGGCGGCACCGAGGCCGACAACCTCGCCGTCAAGGGCCTCTACTGGTCCCGCCGCGACGCCGACCCCGCCCGCACCCGCGTCCTGGCCAGCCCTGTCGAACACCACGCCGTCCTGGACGCCGTGCACTGGCTCGCCGAGCACGAGGGCGCCACCGTCGAGTACCTCCCCGTCGACGCCCACGGCCGGGTCCACGCCGACGCCCTGCGTGAGGCCATCGCCCGCAACCCCGACGACGTCGCCCTGGCCACCGTGATGTGGGCCAACAACGAGATCGGCACCCTGATGCCGGTCCGCGCCCTCGCCGACGCCGCCGCCGAGTACGGCGTCCCGCTGCACGCCGACGCGGTGCAGGCGTTCGGCCAGGTCCCGCTCTCCTTCGAGGGGTCCGGCCTCGCCGCCGCCACCGTCTCCGGTCACAAGATCGGCGGCCCCTACGGCATCGGCGCCCTGCTGCTGCGCCGCGAGCACACCCCCGTCCCCGTGCTGCACGGCGGCGGGCAGGAGCGCCATGTCCGCTCCGGCACCCTGGACGTCCCGGCCGTCGCCGCCTTCGCGGTCGCCGGGCGGCACGCCGCCGCCCACCAGCCGCTGTTCGCCGAACGGATCGGCGGGCTGCGCGACGAACTGGTCGAGGCGGTCCGGTCCGCCGTGCCCGACGCGATCCTCGGCGGCGACCCCGACCCGGCCGGCCGGCTCCCCGCCAACGCGCACTTCACCTTCCCCGGCTGCGAAGGCGACTCCCTGCTGCTCCTGCTGGACGCCCAGGGCATCGAGTGCTCGACCGGTTCCGCCTGCACGGCCGGTGTGGCCCAGCCCAGCCACGTCCTGCTGGCCACCGGCGTCGACCCCGGCCTGGCCCGGGGCACCCTGCGGTTCTCCCTCGGTCACACCTCCACGCCCGCCGACGTGCGGGCCGTCGCCGAGGCGATCGGCCCCGCCGTCGAACGCGCCCGCGCCGCCGGCCTCAGCTGACCGGCCCCTCCCGGATCAGGCAGTGCCCTTCAGCGCCTCGCGCACCAGCTTCATGTACCGGTCCCAGTCCCAGTGCGGCCCCGGATCCGTGTGGTCCGCGCCCGGCACCTCGTGGTGGCCGATGATGTGGGAGCGGTCCACCGGGATGCCGTAGCGCTCGCATATTCGGGCCGTCAGCCGCGCCGAGGCCGCGTACATGGCGTCCGTGAAGTCCTTCGGCCGGTCCACGAAGCCCACGTGCTCGATGCCGACGCTGCGCTCGTTGTAGTCCCGGTTGCCCGCGTGGTACGCCACGTCCAGCTCGCGGATCATCTGGGTGACCCGGCCGTCCTGCTCCACGATGTAGTGCGTCGCCGCCCGGTGGCCGGGGTCCTTGAAGACCCGCACCGCGCTGTCGTAACCGCCCTGGGTGACGTGCACGACCACCAGCTCGACGGGGTAGTCGTCGGGCCGGTCGGCCCGGCGGTAGTTGGCCTCCGAGGCGGCCGTCCAGCGCGCCCCCGAGAAGTCCACCGCGCCCTCGACGCGCGGCTTCTCCACCCCCGGGACCCGCCACCACATCCGGCCCAGATCGTCGCGCCCCAGCGCGAAGACGCCGGCGGCCGTCGCGAGACCGCCGATCAACAGGGCCCGGCGCCCCACGCGCCGGTCCCCTTCCCCTGCCCCGCGGGCCCTGGTCCTGTCGCTCACGGACTGCACAACGCATATCCGGGGGCGGCGGTTCCCCGGCGCCCCGTACCCTTGAGGGGCTATGACCGATACCCCGCAGCGCCCCCTCCGCGTCCTCGCCGCCATGTCCGGCGGTGTCGACTCCGCCGTCGCCGCCGCCCGTGCCGCCGAGGCCGGGCACGAGGTGACCGGAGTGCACCTCGCGCTCTCCGCCAACCCGCAGTCCTTCCGCACCGGAGCGCGCGGCTGCTGCACCATCGAGGACTCCCGCGACGCCCGCCGCGCCGCGGACGTCATCGGCATCCCCTTCTACGTGTGGGACCTCGCCGACCGCTTCAAGGAGGACGTGGTCGACGACTTCGTCGCCGAGTACGAGGCCGGCCGCACCCCCAACCCCTGCCTGCGCTGCAACGAGAAGATCAAGTTCGCGGCGCTGCTCGACAAGGCGCTGGCCCTCGGCTTCGACGCGGTCTGCACCGGCCACTACGCCAAGGTGGTCCTCCGCGAGGACGGCTCCCGCGAACTGCACCGCGCCTCGGACATGGCCAAGGACCAGTCCTACGTCCTCGGCGTCCTCGACGAGCGCCAGCTCGCCCACGCCCTCTTCCCGCTCGGTGACACCGTCACCACCAAGGAGGAGATCCGCGCCGAGGCCGCCCGCCGGGGCCTGGCCGTCGCCAAGAAGCCCGACTCGCACGACATCTGCTTCATCGCGGACGGCGACACCCAGGGCTTCCTCGCCAAGCGCCTCGGCAGGGCGGAGGGCGACATCGTCGACGAGTCCGGCGCCAAGCTCGGCACCCACGAGGGCGCCTACGGCTTCACCATCGGCCAGCGCAAGGGCCTGCGCATCGGCACCCCCGCCGCCGACGGCAAGCCGCGCTACGTCCTCGACATCTCCCCGGTGGACAACACGGTGACCGTCGGCCCCGCCGCCGCCCTCGACGTCACCGGCCTCACCGCGATCAGGCCCCGCTGGTGCGGCACGGCCCCGTCCGGCCCCGGCTCCTACACCGCCCAGCTCCGCGCCCACGGCGACGAGACCCCGGTCACCGCCGAGCTGGTCGACGGCACCCTCCACGTCACCTTCGCCGAACCGGTCCGCGGCGTCGCCCCCGGCCAGGCCGTCGTCCTCTACGACGGCACCCGCGTCGTCGGCTCGGCCACCATCGCCTCCACGGTCCGCGCCACCTCGGCGGTCTGACCCCGCCGGGCCGCCCGGGACCGGCGGAGTCCTGCCCGGGGCCCTGCGAGCGGCGGCGCCCCATGCCTCGCAGGTCACCCCCGAGGATCCGCCGCCGCCCCCGGTCCGGGGCCGCGGGGCCGGCGGCGTCCGCCACGCGCCGGCCGCGCGGATGCGGTGACCGGGGCCGGGCGGTGCGGCGGGGAGGCGCCGGCC
>NZ_LWCC02000005.1:1218370-1238889 GCF_001642695.1 Streptomyces chilikensis | reverse complement strand
CGGTGCGGCGGGGAGGCGCCGGCCTCCCCGCCGCACCGCTCACCCCGCCTTCTCCGCGGTCTCCTTGACCGCCCCCAACGTCGCGTCCATGCCCTCGCCCAGCTCGCGGAGGCGGTACGCGATCACGGACTCCTCCTTGTCCGGCATCCTGGCGATCACCGCGGTGAGCCCCGAGGGGCCCGGGCCGAGCACCGCCGACTGACGGAGCAGGGTGCCGCCCTCGATCGGCGTGAGACTGAACGACCAGGTGGCCATCCGCCGCTCCAGCGCCTCGGCCGGGTCGCCGAAACGGCCGTCCACGTCCAGGACGGCCCAGGTGAGCCGACGCTCGGGCTCGAACTCCGTGATGTGGGCCAGGGTGCGGCCCTTGCCCGCCAACGGGTGTTCGTTGTGGCCCAGGTACCGCGCGCCGAGGCTCGGACCGGTCGCCCCGTCGAGCCACTCGGTGCGCATCAACTCCGGGCTGCCCTTGGCCAGTTCCTCCACGTCGCTGATCACGGCCCACACCCGGGCGGGTTCCGCCGCGACGATGACCTCGCGCTCGGTGGAAGGTCCGTCGGAATAGCGCACGTCGTCCCCCAGTTCCGGGACACGGTCGCTCGCCGGCCCCGTGGGGCGATGCTAGACCTGGCAACAGGGCGCGGAGCGTGTGCGGTCGGCCACACGGAACCCCGCGGCCGGGTCCGGGATCACGCCCCCGTGCCGTACCGCTGCGCGACCTCCTCCACCAGCCGCGCCGTGACCGGCGCGGCCACCCCCTCGCGCCCGGCGGCCCGCAGGACGGCGCCCCCGACGGCGTCCAGCTCCAGCGCCCTGCCCGCCTCGGCGTCCCGCCGCATGGAGGACAGCATCCCGGGCGGGCAGGCGTCGTACATCGCGAGGCTCCTCGCCGGGTCCAGCGGCGCCCCGCAGGCGGCGGCCACCGCGGCGATCTCCTCGGTGAGCGCCACCAGCTCCTCCCGGTGCACGGTGCGCACCCCCTCCGCGTCGGTCCCGTACCGGGTGGTGAGCAGCGCGAACGGGGCGAGGAAGGCCAGCTTCGACCACAGCGCCGCGGCCTCGGAGGAGGCGATCCGCGTCCGCACCCCCGCGGAGGACAACAGCTCCGCCACCGGGCCGAGCACCGGCTCGGGGAGCCCGGCCAGGTCGACCTCGCAGAACGGGCTGCCGTGCTCCACGACACCCGGCGCGACCCGGGTCGCCTCGACCCGGATCACCCCCGCGGCCACCCGCCCGGCGCCGTAGCGGCCGCGCAGCGCCTCGACGTGCTCCACACCGTTGAGCAGCGGCACCACCACCGTGTCCGGTCCCACCGCCCCCTGCGGCAACCGCTCCAGCGCGGCCTCCAGCGACGTCTGCTTGACGGCCACGACGCACAGGCCGACCGGTTCGCGCAGCCCGGTGTCCGCCTCCACCGCGGCCGTGAAGTTCCCGAACGCCGCGCTGCGGACGGTGACGCCCCGCTCCCGCAGCACCGCCGCGGTCTCCTCGCGGGCCAGGCAGACCACCCGGTGTCCCGCCCGGGACAGCAGGGCGGCGAGCAGCCCGCCGACGCCGCCCGGTCCGAGCACCGCGACGGTGGCGGGGGCGGTGGACGCCGAGGTGGGGGACGTCATGGTGGAGTTCCTTCCGGGCCGGGGGACGGGCCCCCTCCGGGGTCCCACCGAGATGATCAGCTCTCCCCGGCCCGTGGGCAAGGCCGGGAAGCCGTCCCGAAGGCCGGGGGAGGGCGTGGGGCCACTCCTCCGGTTCCGGTGTCCCCGGGCGGCCCGCGGGGATCGCCCCTGGAGTGCGGGCCATGACGACTACGCGGGGGCGGACGCCGGTTGTGGCGTTCAGGGGGCCGTCAAGGAGCACGGCGCCGTCCGGGCGGTGGACGGGCTCGACCTGGAGTTCGCCGCGGGGGAGCGGGTCGCCCTGCCGGGCCGCAACGGCGCGGGGAAGTCCACCTCGATCGCCCTGATGCCGGGGCCGGAGGAACCGACCGCGGGCACCACCGGGCGGGACGGCGGGACCGACCCCGCGGCGGTCCGGCCGGCCGGCCGGGGGACCACCGCGGCGGCCCCGGACGACCGAGTACGGTGAGCGGCATGAACATCTGCGTCTTCCTCTCGGCCGCCGACCTCGACGAGAAGTACACCCGGCCCGCCCGGGAGTTCGCCGAGCTCATCGGCCGGGGCGGGCACACCCTCGTGTGGGGCGGGTCCGACTCCGGGCTGATGAAGGTGGTCGCGGACGGCGTGGAGGCGTCCGGCGGAGGCCTGTACGGCGTCTCGGTGGACTTCCTGTCGGCGAAGGCCCGGCCCGGCCTCGACACCATGGTCGTCGCCAAGGACCTGGGCGAGCGCAAGCGGCTGATGCTGGAGCGCGCCGACGCCGTGGTGATCATGGTGGGCGGCACCGGCACGCTGGACGAGGCCACCGAGATCATGGAGCTCAAGAAGCACGGGCACACCGAGATGCCGATCGTGCTGCTCAACACCGCCGGGTTCTACGACGGGCTGCACCAGCAGTTCCTGCGGATGGAGGCCGAGGGCTTCCTGTTCCGGCCGCTCACCGAGATGATCTTCTTCGCGGAGGAGCCGCTGGGGGCCATGGCCTACCTGGAGGAGAGCTTCGGCCTCGCCTGATGCGACCATGAGGCGCATGGCAACTCATGTGATCACCGGCGCCGGCTCCGGCATCGGCGCCGCCGTCGCCCGCAGGCTCCTGGAGCGCGGTGACGAACTCGTCCTGCACGCCCGCGACGCGGGCCGCGCCAAGGAACTCGCGGCCCGTTTCCCCGGGGCGCGGACGCTGGTCGGCGACCTGAACGACCCGGACAGGCTGTCCTGGGCCTTCTCCCACCAGACGCTGCCCGAGCGCGTCGACTCGCTGCTGCACATCGCCGGCGTGGTCGACCTCGGCCCGGTGGGGGAGCTGACCCCCAAGGCGTGGCGCCACCAGCTGAACGTCAACCTGGTCGCCCCCGCCGAACTGACCCGGCACTTCCTGCCGCAGCTGCGGGTGGCCAGGGGACACGTCGTCTTCGTCAACTCCGGCGCCGGACTCAACGCCTCGCCGAACTGGGCGGCGTACGCGGCCTCCAAGCACGGCCTGAAGGCGCTGGCCGACTCACTGCGGCAGGAGGAGCACGGCAACGGGATCCGGGTCACCTCCGTCTACCCCGGCCGCACCGCCACCCCCATGCAGGCCAAGGTCCACCAGCAGGAGGGCAAGGAGTACGACGAGGCCCGCTGGATCGACCCCGAGTCGGTGGCCACCGCCCTCCTGATGGCCCTCGACCTCCCCCGCGACGCCGAGGTCAACGACCTCACCGTCCGCCCCGGCCACTGACCGCCGTCCGCCCCGGCCACTGACCGCCGCCCCCGCGGGCCGCCGCCCGTGCCGCTCCACCGTGCGCCCGGTGCTCCCGCGCCTCGGTCACCGCGGCCCGGCCCGCGCCGGCGGACGCCGTCCCCGCCGGGCCGGCGGGCCCGCACCGGGCGGGAGCACGTGTCCCGTCCGTCCCCCGCAGCGCCACCGGCGCGCTGCCCGCGGCGCGCTCCGCGTACGCCGCCGTGCAGACGAGCTGCCGTTCGGCGCGTTCGCTGAGCCCGTCGAGAGGCGCCGCCAGGTGGAGTTCCAGACTGCCGTCGGACACCGTGACCTCCACCCGGGTCCCCGGACCGGGCAGCGACGGATCGTTGTCCATCCCCGCGCTCCTCTCCGGCGGGACCGGCCCGCCCAGCAGCGCGGAGACCGTCTCCTCGACGGAGGGCGCGGCGGCCCCGGTGCCGTCGGGCCACTGCTGTCCGCCGTCGGCCCCCTCGTAGTCGGCGCTCCGGGACGACGGCATCAGCAGACCGTCCGGGGAGAGGAAGAACAGGATCATCCCGACCTGACGGGCGGGAAGCACGTCGATCGTCGCGCCACCGCCCGCCTCGATGACGTCCGTCTCCTGGATGCCGCACGCGGTGAGCGGGAGCAGTGCCGCGAGCGCGGCGGCCGCACGCAGGCGCGCCCTCATGCCGTGGTTCCCTTCGTGTCCGTGGCGCCGGGCGCGCGGCCCGTTCGCGCCGTCGCCGCGTCCGTGCCGGATCCGTGCGCGTCGTCGTCCGTGCCGGATCCGTCCGTGCCGACGGGCCCGCCGAGCGGGATCTCGACCGTGAGGACGGCACCGCCGCCCGGTCCGTTCGCGGCACGCACGGTGCCGCCGTGCAGCCGGACGTTCTCCTGCGTGATCGCGAGACCGAGGCCGCTGCCCGCCGACCGGGTACGGGCCGCGTCGGCCTTGTAGAACCGGTCGAAGATGTGCGGCAGCACGTCCGGCCGTATGCCGGGCCCGCTGTCGGCGACCTCGGTGACCAGCACGTCCGTCCCGTCGGCGGCCGTCCGGGTGCCCAGGCGCACGGTGACCGGCTCGGAGCCGTGCCGCAGGGCGTTGCCGACGAGGTTGGCGACGACGACGTCGAACCGGCGCGGGTCCAGACGGACCCGGATCCCGTCGGGCAGCTCGGTGCGGACGCGGTCGTTCCAGTGCCGGTGCAGGAGGGTCTTGCGGATCGTCTCCGCGGCGTCGACCTCGTCGGTGTTCAGCTCGGCCGCGCGGGCGTCGAAGCGGGAGATCTCCATCAGGTCCTCCACCAGCACCGCCAGCTTGCCGGTCTCCGCGCTGATCAGCCGTACGGCCCGGGCCGTGTCCGGGTCGAGGCCGTCCGCGTCCTCGTCGAGGACCTCGGTGACGGCGAGCATCCCGGCGAGCGGGGTGCGCAGTTCGTGCGAGACGTCGGAGGCGAACCGGCGGGCGCGGGCCTCGGCCTGCTGCAGTTCGTCGACCGACCTCTCCAGCTCCGCCGCCGACTCGTTGAACGTGCGGGCCAGGTCCGCCAGTTCGTCCCTCCCGGTGACCTTGATCCGCGCGTCGAGCCGGCCGCTGCCCATGGAGCGGGCGGCCCCGCGCAGCTCGCGGACCGGGCGCAGCACGCTGCGCGCGGCGATCAGCGCGGGCACGAGGGCGATGGCGAGGCCGGGCAGGGCGCCGTCGCGGGCGGCGGTGAGCAGGGCGTCGACGCCGGCCTGCTCGGCGCTCATCCGCATCACGGCGAAGAGGACCAGCCCGGTCGGCATGCTGTCGCCCGCGCCGGTCCTCGTCAGGACGGGCACCGCGATCGTGAGGTAGGGGACGCCGTCCTTCACCACCCTCTCGAAGCTGCTGTGCGACGTCGTCAGGGCGGTGCGGCGCAGGCCGGGCGTGATGACGGAGGAGGTGGGACTGGTGCCCGAGGAGATCCGCAGCGAGCCGTACTCGGCGAAGACGATCCACGGGTGCGGCTTCGCCTTGCTCGCGATGGCGTACAGCAGTTCGCGCAGTATCTCCGGCTCGACGGGCAGCGAGGGCGCGAGCGTCCCCACCTGTTCGCGGAAGGAGGCGACCGCGGTGTCCTGGGCGCTGACGAGGACGGCGTTGCGTGCCTCGCGGTAGGTGAGGGCCGCGGTCGTCCCCGCGCTGACGGCGGCGACCAGCAGGAACGCCAGGACGAGTCGTGTGCGCAGCCCGAAGGGGGAGATCCGGCGCGGGCGCGTGCGGGCGGCGGTCACAGGGGTCCGAAACGGTAGCCGAAGCCCCGCAGGGTCTGTATGTAGCGGGGGCTGCCGGGGGTGTCCTCGATCTTGTTGCGCAGCCTGCGGACGCAGGCGTCGACGAGGCGGGCGTCGCCGTGGTAGCTGTGCTCCCACACGTGCTCGAGCAGCTGCTGCCGGCTGAACACCTGCCCCGGCGCCGCGGTCAGGTGGAGCAGCAGCTTCATCTCGGAGGGGGCCAGGGCGAGGCGTTCACCGGACTTGGCGACGGTGAGGCCGGCGCGGTCGACGGCGAGGTCCCCGTGGAACTCGACGGCGGGCCGGCCGCCGCCCGGGGCCTCCAGCCTGCGCAGCACGGCCCGGATGCGCGCCTCGATCACCTCGGTGCGGGCCGGTTTGACGATGTAGTCGTCGGCGCCGGCCTCGAGGCCGACGACGACGTCGAAGTCGTCGCCGCGGGCGGTGAGCATGATGATGGGCAGCTGGCTGTCCTCCCGTACCCGGCGGCAGACCTGGACCCCGTTCATGCCGGGCAGCATCAGGTCCAGCAGGAGCAGGTCGGGCCGGAACTCGCGGAGCGCGGCCAGGCCGGCCTCTCCGGTGGCGGCCGTGCGGACCTCGTGGCCGCGGCGGCGCAGTCCCAGCTCGACGCCCTCGCGCACGGAGGGGTCGTCTTCGATCAGGAGCACGCGGGGCATGGTCGGGGTATCCCTGGGGGTCGGAGACGGGCGGGTTCGTTCGGGAAGGTTCACGGTTCCGGGGGACCTCACGAGCGGCGGCGGAGCCGGGCGGCCGCGCCGGTGACGAGGGCGTCGACCTCGGCGAGGCGCAGGGGGCGGGCGAGCACGGCGAAGACGGCGGCGATCACCAGTGCGCCGGCTCCGGCGGCGACGGCCGGCCCGGCGGGGAGCGACCAGCGGGCGGCGCCGAGGCCGAACAGGGTGGCGGGCACGGCCGCGACGAGCAGCCCGGCCTGGGAGGCGACGGTGGCGGAACGCCACGGCCGGGGGCCGCGCCGTCGGGCGCCCGGCGGGTCCGCGGGGTCCTCACGAGGCGTCAGCCGGCGGTGCAGCACCAGGGCGGTGACGGCCCAGCCGGTGAACAGCGCCAGCGAGTAGGCACCCGCCATGCCGGTCACGGCCCAGCGCGCCGGAAGCAGCTGGTACGCCGTCCACGCCAGGCCCGCGTTGAGGCCGGCGACCACCAGGTTCAGCAGGAAGGGGGTGCGGGTGTCGGACAGGGCGTAGAAGGAGCGGGACAGCACGTACTGGCCGGAGAAGGCGATCAGTCCGGGGGCGAAGGCCATCAGGATGCCCGCGAGCACGGCGATGTCCTCCGGACCGGTCCTGCCGTGCCGGAAGACCAGCGTCGTCACCGGGTGCGCCAGGGCGAACAGCGCGCACGCGGCGGGCACGACGGCGGCTCCGCTCGTGCGCAGCGCGTGACCCGCGTCCCGGCGGACCGCCGCCGTGTCGCCGTCGGCCGCCGACCGGCTCATCCGCGGCATCAGCGCCGTCATCAGGGAGACCGTGACGATGCCGTGCGGCACCATCCACAGCGTGTAGGCGTTGTTGTAGGCGCTGAACCCCGCGCCCTCGACGTGCTCGGCGGCGGCGCGGGCACCGGCGGACGTCGCGAGCCTGGTGGTGACCCAGTAGGCGGCCTGGTTGCTGAGCACCAGCAGCACCAGCCAGCCCGCGGAGCGCAGCGGACGGGTCAGACCGCTGCCGCGCCAGTCGAACCGGGGCCGGTAGCGGAAACCGGCGGCCCGCAGCGACGGCAGCAGCGCGAGCGCCTGGACGACGATGCCGGCCGTGGTGCCCCACCCGAGCAGTGCCCTTTCCCCCGCGGTGAGCGTCCCGCCCGCGCCGGTCACCAGGTAGAGGCCGAACACCGCGACGACGACGACGTTGTTCAGGACCGGCGTCCACATCATCGCCCCGAAGCGGCCCCGCGCGTTGAGCACCTGCCCCAGCAGCGTGAACAGGCCGAGGAAGAAGATCTGGGGCAGGCAGTACCGGGCGAACGCCACCGTCATGCCGTGCTGCTGCGGCGGGTAGTCCGAGTAGAACCCGACGATCGCCGGCGCCGCCCACACCGCCGCCCCCGTCAGCACGAGCAGCGCCAGGACGCACGCCGTGAGCAGCCGGTCGGTGTAGGCCGCGCCCCCGTCCGCGTGGTCCTTCGCGGCCCTGACCAGCTCCGGCACGAAGACGGCGTTGAGCGCCCCGCCGAGCAGCAGGACGTAGACGATGGTCGGGACCGAGTTGGCCACCGCGTAGCCGTCGGCGACGATCCCGAGGCCGAGCGCCGAGGCGACGACCGCGGACCGCAGGAACCCGGTGGCGCGGGAGACGACCGACCCGGCGGCCATGATCGCGCCGCTGCGCAGCGCGGACGGCGGTTTCGTCCTCGGCCCGGCCTCGGCGGTGGCGCTCACCGGCGCGCCAGATAGGTCTGGAACGCGCGGTACAGCGCGTGGTTGGCCGTACCGTCCATCGGTCTCTCCCATTCCCCCAGGGTCTCGACGACCTCGCCACCGGTGCCGAGCTTCCAGCGCAACAGCCCGTACGGACGGTCACCGGGGTCGAGGGTGGAGGGTACCCCGCGCATGTCGTACACGTCGGCGCCGAGGGCGTGGGCGTCGAGCAGCATGCGCCACTGCAGCAGGTTGGAGGGCCGGACCTCGCGGCGGTGGTCGGCGGAGGCACCGGTCTGGTACCAGACCCGGCGGCCGACGCGGATCATGGTGTGGGCGGCGAGGACCTCGCCCTCGTGCCGGGCCAGGTAGAGCCGCATGCGGCCCGGCTCCTCGGCGTTGAGGGCCGCGTACTGCCGTTCGTAGTACCGCAGGGACCGCCCGAGGCGGAACCCGTCGCGCTCCTCGGTGACGCGCAGCAGCCGGTAGAACTCCGGCAGGTCGGCCGCGGTGCCGACGACCACCTCGACGCCCGACCTCTGCGCCCGGCGGACGTTGCGCCGCCACTCCTGGCTGAGTCCGGACCACAGGTCGTCCGGCGTGCGCCCGGTGAGCGGTATGCGGAAGACGTGGCGCGGCTGCGCGTCCCCGTCGTCCTCACCGCCGCACCGGCTCCAGCCGCGGGCCCGCAGCCGCTCGGCGACGGCGGCGCCCAGCGGGTCCACCTCGCTGGCGAGCACGTCGGAGAGCCTGCGGCCCGGTCCGGTCGCCGACTTCAGGCGCGCCGCGCTCCAGCGGCGGTACGCGGGCGAGGGGCCGATCCGCACGGCGAACACCCCCGACGCGCGCAGGTGCCTCAGCAGCGGGCCGAGCCAGCCGTCGATGCCGGGGTCGGCCCAGTCGGCGACCGGACCTTCCGGCAGGTAGGCGAAGTACTTGCGGGTTCCCGGCAGTTGGCGCAGAAGGACGAGAGCGACCCCGGAGAGCCGGCCGGCCGCCGGATCGGGTCCCCAGCCGACCGTCCGGGCACCCCAGCCTTCCTTGACCTGCGCCCAGGAAGGGCACTGCAGGAACCCGGCACCCAGTTCCGAGCCCGCCTCCGAGGAGAGGAACGAACGGTAGGTCTCGGCGCTGACGGGCCCCAGCGGTGTTTCCCGGCCGCGGCCGGCCGTCACGAGCATCGCTGACACGGTGTGAGCCTCTCTGTGGGGATGCGGAGGATGCTCACAGCCGTCCGTGACCGCTCCGCGCGGCGAATGTGACCGGACCATGACCATTGCTCCGCAGTCGCCGTCACACGGCCCGCACCACCGCTCACCTGCGTGTCCTCGGCCCTACAGTCGCCGTATCCCACCCGAACCACCATGGACGGAGGCTCCGTTGAGCCAGATACGTGTGCGCACCGCGGCGGTGGCGGTGCTGCTGGCGCCACTCGCCGCCTGCTCCGCCGGAGCAGGGCCGAGCGGTGCGGCGGAGGACGCCAGGGGCGGCACCCGGGCCGCGCAGGACCGCCCCGCGACGGTGACGGTGACGCCGGAGGGCGACGGCGTACGGGCCGGTGGCACGGTGCGGGTCACCGCTGCGGGCGGCACGCTCACCTCGGTCAGGGTGACCGACGGCGAGGGCCGCGAACTCGCCGGCGAGGTCACCGCCGGCGGCACGAGGTGGGCCTCGGAGCGCAAGGCGGTCCCCGGCACCTCGTACACGGTCACCGCCGCGACCACGACGAAGGGCGGCACGAGGAGCACCGCCACGTCCGTGTTCACCACGGCCGGGGCCGACAAGGTCAACAAGGTGGACTGGCGGCCCGGCGCGAACACCACCGTCGGCATCGCCCAGCCGGTCTCCCTCGTCTTCGACCACCCGGTCACCGACAAGGCCGCCGTCGAGCGGCAGTTGAAGCTCACCACCTCGAACGGCACCGAGGGCTCCTGGGCCTGGCTGGAGGACCACTCCGGCCGCGACCGGATCGACTGGCGCCCCAGGCGGTACTGGAAGCCCGGCACGGAGGTCACCCTCGAGGCCGAGCTGAACGGCACCGACTCCGGCGAGGGCGGCTGGTTCGTCCGCGACTACACCACCCGCTTCACCGTCGGGGCGGACCAGGTCGTCAAGGTCGACCTCGACAGGAAGCGGCTCACCCTGGAGCGGAACGGGAAGGCGGTCCGCACGATCCCGGTCTCCGGCGGCACCCCGGGAGGCGACAAGCGCTCCTGGCGCGGCACGGCGGTGCTGATGGCGAAGGAGGGCACGATCAACATGAACTCCGAGACGGTCGGGCTCGGCGGCGCCTACGACAAGATGGTCGACAAGTCGATGCGGCTGACCTGGTCCGGCATGTACGCCCACGCCGCGCCGTGGAACGACAGGTGGTTCGGCAGGGCCAACAGGAGTTCGGGATGCATCGGCATGAGCGACGCGGACGCCGCCTGGTTCTACGACCAGGTCCGCCCGGGCGACCCGTTCGAGATCAAGGGCAAGGACACCAAGGGCGTCGTCGCACCGGGCAACGGCTTCGGCGCCTGGAACGTGCCGTGGGCCGAGTGGCGGGCGAAGAGCGCGCTCGGCTGACGTCCGGCCGCCCGGAGGCCGGCGGCACGCCGGCGTCGCCGCGCCGTGCGGGTGCGCGCCGCGGCGGCCCCCTGCCGCCGCGGCCCCGGCCGCTTCCGTACGCTTCCGGGGTGAGCGAAAAGCGCAGGTTCAACTTCGGAGCCGCCACCGGGATCGGCTCCCTCCCCGGCGAGGACGCCCAGGAGGCCGCGAGGACCGCCGTCGGGTCGTTCGAGACGTTCGCCTTCCTCCCCGAGCTCCCCGCCCGGGGACCCGGCGCGGACATGATCGGCCGCACCGCCGGGCTCCTGGTCGAGATGTACGCCCGGGTCGAGCCCAGCGGCTGGCGCCTCGGCGACCGCCCCGGCCGCGACACCCGCCGCGCCCACTCCTGGCTGCGGCAGGACCTCGACGCCCTCGAGGAGCACACCCAGGGCTACCAGGGCCAGTTGAAGGTGCAGGCCGTCGGCCCGTGGACGCTCGCCGCCGCGCTGGAGCTGCGGAACGGCGAGGCCGTCCTCTCCGACCCCGGCGCCTCCCGCGACCTGACCGGCTCCCTCGCCGAGGGGCTGCGCGACCACCTCGCCGAGCTGGGCCGCCGCGTCCCCGGCGCCGAGATCGTGCTCCAGCTCGACGAGCCCTCCCTCACCGCCGTGCTCCGCGGCCAGGTGCGGACCGCCAGCGGCTACCGCACCCACCGTGCCGTCGACCGGCAGGTCGTGGAGGCGGGCCTGCGCGAGGCGATCGGGGTCCACGACGGTCCGGTGGTCGTCCACTCCTGCGCGCCCGACGTCCCCTTCGCCCTGCTGCGCCGCTCCGGCGTCGCCGCCGTGTCGTTCGACTTCTCCCTCCTCACCGAGCGTGACGACGAGGTGATCGGCGAGGCCGTCGAGGACGGCCTGCGGCTCTTCGCCGGAGTCGTGCCGGGCACCGACGCCCCGTTGTCCGACCCTGCCGGTAGCGTCATGGGGGTCAGGACGCTCTGGCGCAGGCTGGGGCTGCACCCGGGTCTCCTCCCGGAGGCGGTCACGATCACGCCGGCGTGCGGACTCGCGGGGGCCACCCCGGGGTACGCGCGCAAGGCACTCGCACAGTGCGTCCGGGCCGCGACATCGCTCGCGGACAACCCTGAGTGACGGGAGGACCGACAGTGGCCGGCGACGAGCAGGCGAACACGGCGGGAAGCGCGGCGGACAGCACGGTGCCCAGCGAGGCGCGGGACCGGCACGCGCAGCTGGCCGAGCAGATCGAGGAGCACCGCTTCCGCTACTACGTGAAGGACGCTCCCGTCATCAGCGACGCGGACTTCGACAGGCTGCTGCGCGACCTCGAGGCGATGGAGGAGGAGCACCCCGAGCTGCGCACGCCCGACTCGCCGACCCAGAAGGTCGCCGGGGCGTACGAGACGGAGTTCACCGCGGTCCGGCACCGCGAGCGGATGCTCTCCCTGGACAACGCCTTCGACGACGGGGAGCTGGCCGCCTGGGCGGAGCGCGTCGCCAAGGAGATCGGCGCCTCCGCGCACCACTTCCTCTGCGAGCTCAAGGTCGACGGCCTCGCCGTCAACCTCACCTACGAGCACGGCCGCCTCACCCGCGCCGCCACCCGCGGCGACGGCCGCACCGGTGAGGACATCACGCCCAACGTGCGGACCATCGCCGAGATCCCCCACCGGCTGCACGGGGACGACGTCCCCGACCTGGTGGAGATCCGCGGCGAGGTCTACTTCCCGATGGAGAAGTTCGAGGAGCTCAACGCCCGCCTGGTCGCGGCCGGCGACAAGCCCTTCGCCAACCCGCGCAACGCCGCCGCCGGTTCGCTGCGCCAGAAGGACCCCAGGGTCACCGCCACCCGCCCGCTGCACATGGTGGTGCACGGCATCGGAGCGCTGGAGGGCTACCGGGGAGGCGGGATGGCCCGGCTCTCCGAGGCCTACGGCCTGCTGCGCTCCTGGGGCCTGCCCACCGCCCGGCACAACCGGGTGGTCGACGACCTCCAGGGGGTGCGCGACTTCATCGCCCACTTCGGCGAGCACCGCCACTCCGTGGAGCACGAGATCGACGGCGTGGTCGTCAAGCTGGACGAGATCCCGCTCCAGGGCCGCCTCGGCTCCACCTCCCGCGCGCCGCGCTGGGCGATCGCCTGGAAGTACGCGCCCGAAGAGGTCAACACCAAACTCGTCAACATCCGCGTGGGCGTCGGCCGCACCGGCCGGGTGACGCCGTACGCGCAGGTCGAACCGGTCACCGTGGCCGGCTCCGAGGTCGAGTTCGCCACCCTGCACAACCAGGAGGTCGTCAAGGCCAAGGGCGTCCTCATCGGCGACACGGTGGTGCTGCGCAAGGCCGGCGACGTCATCCCGGAGATCCTCGGCCCGGTCGCCGACCTGCGGGACGGCAGCGAGCGGGAGTTCGTGATGCCCGCCGAGTGCCCCGAGTGCGGCACGGCGCTGCGGCCCATGAAGGAGGGGGACATCGACCTGCGGTGTCCCAACGCCCGCAGCTGCCCGGCCCAGTTGAGGGAGCGCCTCTTCTACCTGGGCGGCCGCAAGGCGCTCGACATCGAGCACTTCGGCTACGTGTCCGCCACCGCGCTCACCCAGCCGCTGGAACCCTCCGAGCCGCCGCTGCGCGACGAGGGGGACCTCTTCGACCTCACCATCGAGCAGCTGCTGCCCATCAAGGCGTACGTCCTGGACAAGGACAGCGGACTGCCCAAGCGGGATCCGAAGACCGGCGAGGACAAGATCGCCACCCCCTTCGCCAACCAGCAGGGCGAGCCGCGCAAGAACGCTCTCGCCATGCTGGAGAACATCGCCGCCGCCAAGGACCGCCCGCTGGCCCGGATCCTCACCAGCCTCTCCATCCGCCACGTCGGACCGGTCGCCGCCGAGGCGCTGGCCCGCGAGTTCCGCTCGATGGAGCGCATCGAGGCCGCCACCGAGGAGGAGCTGGCCGCCACCGAGGGCGTCGGCCCGATCATCGCCGCCTCGCTCAAGGAGTGGTTCGCCGAGGACTGGCACCAGGAGATCCTCCGCAAGTGGCGCGCGGCCGGCGTCCGCACGGAGGACGAGGCCACCGGCGGGGACGAGGGCCCGCGCCCGCTGGAGGGCCTGACCGTCGTGGTCACCGGGACGCTCACCGGGTACACCCGGGACGGGGCCAAGGAGGCCCTGGTGGGCCGGGGCGCCAAGGTGACGGGGTCGGTGTCGAGGAAGACGTCGTTCGTGGTGGTCGGCGACAACCCCGGCTCCAAGTACGACAAGGCGATGCAGCTCAAGGTCCCGGTGCTCGACGAGGACGGTCTCGGCGTCCTGCTGGAACGGGGCCCGGACGCCGCCCTGGAGGCCGCCCTGCCCGCCGAAGGAGCCGCCGGAGGCGCCGACGCGGACGAGGAGCAGGTCGGATAGCGGGCCGGGCGGGGGCACGGGCCGGCGGCGGCACCGGCCCCGCCCCGGTCACCCGCGCGGAGCACCCGCCCGCAGGACCCGGCCTTCGCGGACGAAGCGGGCCTTCCGGTCGGGCCGGGGCGTATGCGGGTAACCGCGGGTGGCCGCTGCCCAGAAGGCCGTCGGCCGCCTACTGTTGGGGTGTTGCACCGACCGCTCACCGGCGTCGGGGCACGCCCCCGCTGCGGGAACCGCCGCGGAGCAGATGTCACGGACACGCGCGGCCACGAGGTTGGCGCATCGGCCGCGCGGCGCGGGCACCGCCGGCCGTGAGAGGGACGGGGTATGGAACCGACCGAGAACGCCGCGTCGGGGCCCCGGCTGCGCGCACGCCTGTCCGGCGCCCTGCGACGGTCGTTCTCCCGGCTCGTCCCCGCCCGCCGTCCCGACGTGCCCGGGTACCCCAGCTTCCACGACGTCGGCTTCCACGACACCGGCTTCCACCTCCCCGGCCGGCCGGCCTCCGGACGCGGGCCGGAATCCGTCCCGCTCCCGTGGAAACGCGCCGCCGCGGACCCCGCGGCCCGCCCGGCCGGCCTCCTCGCCCTGCCCGTCCCCTCGCCGCGCGCCGACGGGGGAGAGGACGGCGACCGGCAGATGCTCACCTGGCCGGTGCTGCCCGTGGTGGTCGTCGCCGCCGCCGGATTCGTCCTGGGCGCCGGCTTCTACCGGGCCCTGTCCGGACCGCACGCGCTCTTCCCGCCCGGTACCGTCGGCTGGTCCCTGGCCCTGCTCACCGGGGTGATCGTGGGGCACCTGGTGCTGCTCGGCCGGACCCGCTGGTGGGGCGGCACCGGCTCCGGCGCCGCCCTCACCCTCGCCGTCCTGCTGCTCTACGGCTGGGTGCCGGCCGGCCTGGTCAGCCTCACCGTCGTGGTGTTCTCCGGCGCCGCCCGGCGGCGCAGCAGGCGCCAGAACCTGCTGTACGGCGCCGTCGACATCCTCGGCATCGCCGTCGGGGCGCTGCTGCTCGCCCTGTTCGGCCGGTTCCCCTCCGTCGAGACGCCGTGGCCGGCGCAGTTCTGGACCGGATCCGTCGCCCCCCAGATCGCGGTGGTGGCGATCGCCTACCTCACCGTCACCCGCGTCCTGCTCTGGTACCTGCAGGCGCCCGGCAGCGACAGCCTGCCGGCCTTCACCCGCACCGACGTCACCCGGCAAGGACTGCTCGCCGCCGCGCTGCTCGGCATCGCCCCGCTGATGTGCGTGGTCGCCTCGGTCCAGCCGATGCTGCTGCCGCTCTTCGCCATCCCGCTGATCGCCCTCGACCGCACCCTGTGGATCGCCCGGGCCCGCGCCGAGGAGCAGCTCCGGGACCCGCTCACCGGCCTGCCCAACCGCCAGTGGCTGCTGGAGCGCGCCTGGAGCGCCCTGGACGACGCCGAGCGGCAGGACGCCCGGACCGGCCTGGTCCTGATCGACCTGGACCGCTTCCGCTCCGTGAACGACACCCTCGGCCACCTCGCGGGCGACCGGCTGCTGGTGCAGATAGCCGACCGGCTGCGGCGCGTCCTGCCCGAGGGCGCGGAGGCCGCCCGGCTCGGCGGCGACGAGTTCGCGGTCCTGCTGCCGCTGACCGACTCCACCACCTCCGCGACCCGGGTGGCGCGCGCCCTGGTGGCCGAACTGGGCTCCCCGCTCGACCTGGACGGACTGACCCTGGTGCTGGAGGCCAGCGCGGGCGTCGCCCTCTACCCCGACCACGCGCCGGACGCCGAAGGGCTGCTGCGGCGGGCCGACGTCGCCATGTACCAGGCCAAGCGGGACCGGACCGGGGTCGAGGCGTACGAGTCCAAGCGGGACTCCAACACCCCCGACCGGCTCGGCCTCCTGGGCGACCTGCGCAGGGCGCTCGACGCCCACGAGGTCCAGCTGCACTACCAGCCCAAGGTGCGCTTCGACGGGCAGGTCGCGGGGCTGGAGGCGCTGGTGCGGTGGGTGCACCCCGAGCGGGGCAAGGTGCCGCCGGACGAGTTCATCGCCATCGCCGAGTCCTCCGGGCTGATGCCCCACCTCACCGAGTACGTGCTGGAGACCGCCCTCGCCCAGGTCGCCAGGTGGCGCGCGCAGGGCCTGATGGTGCCGGTCGCGGTCAACGTCTCGCCGCGCGACGTCCACACCCCCGGGTTCGCCGGCTCCGTGGCCGCGCGCCTGGCCCGGCACGGCGTCCCGACCGGATCTCTCCAGCTGGAGATCACCGAGCACGTGCTGCTAGAGGACCCGCAGCGGGCCGCCGACACGCTGGCCGCGCTCAGCGGCCACGGCGTGAAGATGTCCCTGGACGACTTCGGCACCGGCTACTCCTCGCTGGTCCACCTGCGCAGGCTCCCGGTGAGCGAGCTGAAGATCGACCGCTCCTTCGTGGCGCGCCTCGCCGTGGACCCGCAGGACGCGGAGATCGTCCGCTGCACGCTCGACCTGGCCCACTCGCTGGGCCTGCTGGTCGTCGCCGAGGGCGTCGAGGACGACGAGACCTGGGAACGCCTGCGCGACCTCGGCTGCGACGCCGTCCAGGGCTGGCTGGTCTCCGCGGCGATGCCGGCGGACGAGACCACGGCGTGGCTGCGGACCCGGGGCGCACGGCGCGCACCGGCCGCCCTCGACCCCGGGCGGGGCTGAACGGCGCCGCCCCGGAGCGGCCGCCGTCCCGCGGGTGCCCCGTCCTCCGGGCGGCCGGCCCCCGCGCCCGCGGGACGGCACGCGCGGGAGGCGGGGCCCGCGGGACGGCACGCGCGGGAGGCGGGCCCGTCCCGCGGCGCGTGACGGCCGGTTCCGCGGCGCCCGGGGCCCGGGCGGGGGAAGGGGGCGGGCGGGGGCGGGCCCCGCCCGGCGGAACCCGAAAGGGGGCCCGGGGGAAACCGGTGCGTGGTGAGCCGGCCGCGAGCCATAGGATTGGGTTCCACACCACAGAACTCCAACCCCCAGAGGATCGCTGCATGCCTGGCATCACGCGCGAGGAGGTCGCCCACCTCGCCCGGCTGGCGCGTCTGGAGCTGAAGCCCGAAGAGCTCGACCACTTCGCAGGCCAGCTCGACGACATCATCGGCGCGGTCGCCCGCGTCAGCGAGGTCGCCGACCAAGACGTGCCCCCGACCTCCCACCCGCTCCCGCTGACCAACGTCATGCGGGCGGACGAGGTCCGTCCCTCGCTCACCCCGGAGCAGGCGCTCTCCGGCGCCCCTGCCCAGGAGCAGCAGCGTTTCAAGGTGCCGCAGATCCTGGGTGAGGAGCAGTAGTCATGACCGAGATCATCAAGCTCACCGCGGCCGAGACCGCCGAGCGGATCGCCTCCGGCGAGCTCACGGCCGTCGAGGTGGCCGAGGCCCACCTCGCCCGCATCGAGGCCGTCGACGAGAAGGTCCACGCCTTCCTGCACATCGACCGCGAGGGCGCGCTCGCGCAGGCGCGCGAGGTCGACGCCAAGCGCGAGCGCGGCGAGGAGCTCGGCCCGCTGGCCGGCGTCCCGCTCGCCCTGAAGGACATCTTCACCACCGAGGGCGTCCCGACCACGGTCGGCTCCAAGATCCTCGAGGGCTGGATCCCGCCGTACGACGCCACGCTGGTCAAGCGCCTGAAGGCGGCCGACGTCGTCATCCTCGGCAAGACCAACATGGACGAGTTCGCGATGGGCTCCTCCACCGAGAACAGCGCCTACGGCCCGACCGGCAACCCGTGGGACCTCACCAGGATCCCTGGCGGCTCCGGCGGCGGTTCCTCCGCCGCGCTCGCCGCGTACATGGCGCCGCTGGCCATCGGCACCGACACCGGCGGTTCCATCCGCCAGCCGGCCGCCGTCACCGGCACGGTCGGCGTCAAGCCGACCTACGGCGCGGTCTCCCGCTACGGCATGGTGGCGTTCTCCTCCTCCCTGGACCAGGGCGGCCCCTGCGCCCGCACCGTCCTCGACGCGGCCCTGCTGCACGAGGTGATCGCGGGCCACGACCCGATGGACTCCACCTCCATCGACGCCCCGGTCCCGCCCGTCGTCGAGGCCGCCCGCAACGGCTCGGTGGCCGGCATGCGCGTCGGCGTGGTCAAGCAGTTCCGCGGCGAGGGCTACCAGGCCGGCGTGGTGCAGCGGTTCGAGGAGTCGGTCGAGCTGCTCAAGGAGCTCGGCGCCGAGATCGTCGAGCTGGACTGCCCGTCCTTCGACCTGGCGCTCTCCGCGTACTACCTGATCGCGCCCTCCGAGTGCTCGTCGAACCTGGCCCGCTTCGACGGCCTGCGCTACGGCCTGCGCGTCGGCGACGACGGCACGGCGTCGGCCGAGTCGGTGACCTCGCTCACCCGTGAGGCCGGCTTCGGCGACGAGGTCAAGCGCCGCATCATGCTCGGCACCTACGCGCTCAGCTCCGGCTACTACGACGCCTACTACGGCAGCGCGCAGAAGGTCCGCACGCTGATCACCCGGGACTTCGAGAAGGCCTTCGAGCAGGTCGACGTCATCGTGTCGCCGACCACGCCGACCACCGCCTTCCCGATCGGCGAGCGCGCCGACGACCCGATGGCGATGTACCTGGCCGACCTGTGCACCATCCCGACCAACCTCGCGGGCAACTCGGCCATGTCCCTGCCCTGCGGTCTCGCCCCGGAGGACAACCTCCCGGTCGGTCTGCAGATCATCGCCCCGGCGATGAAGGACGACCGTCTCTACACGGTCGGAGCAGCGGTCGAGGCGGCCTTCGTGGAAAAGTGGGGACACCCGCTCATCGAGGAGGCTCCGTCGCTGTGAACTCGCTGAAGAAGGCCAAGGGCTTCAAGCAGTCCCGCACCGGGACGTACCTGTCCATCGCCACCACCGCCTTCGGCGCGGTGACGGTCGTCAAGCAGATCCGCAAGGCCCGCACCGAGAGCGACACGCTGCGGCTGCTGGACGCCGCCGTCTCCGGCGTCGCCATCGTCACCGGCATCGCCCTCCTGCTGCGCGACCTGAAGCAGCTGGGCGACGACGACGTCCTGCTGGGCTGAGAGGGAAGTTTCACCGTGACCACCACGATCGACCTGGTGTCGTACGAGGACGCCCTGGCGTCCTACGACCCCGTCATGGGCCTCGAGGTCCATGTCGAACTCGGCACCAACACCAAGATGTTCTGCGGCTGTTCGACCGCGCTGGGCGCCGAGCCGAACACCCAGACCTGCCCCACCTGCCTCGGCATGCCCGGCGCCCTCCCGGTCGTCAACGCGACCGGCGTGGAGTCGGCGATCAGGATCGGTCTCGCACTGAACTGCGAGATCGCCGAGTGGTGCCGCTTCGCCCGGAAGAATTACTTCTATCCGGACATGCCGAAGAACTTCCAGACCTCCCAGTACGACGAGCCGATCGCCTTCAACGGCTACCTCGACGTGCAGCTGGAGGACGGGGAGACCTTCCGCGTCGAGATCGAGCGCGCCCACATGGAGGAGGACACCGGCAAGTCGCTGCACGTCGGCGGTGCCACCGGCCGCATCCACGGCGCCTCGCACTCGCTGCTGGACTACAACCGCGCCGGCATCCCGCTGATCGAGATCGTCACCAAGCCGATCACCGGCGCCGGCGAGCGCGCGCCCGAGGTGGCGCGGGCCTACGTGCGCGAGCTGCGCGAGCTCATCCGTGCCCTCGGCGTGTCCGAGGCCCGCATGGAGCAGGGCCAGATGCGCTGCGACGTCAACCTGTCGCTGATGCCGAAGGGCGCCGAGAGGTTCGGCACCCGCAGCGAGACCAAGAACGTCAACTCGCTGCGCTCGGTGGAGCGGGCCGCCCGCTTCGAGATCCAGCGCCACGCGGCGGTGCTGTCCTCCGGCGGCACCATCGTGCAGGAGACCCGCCACTTCCACGAGGACACCGGGTCCACGACCTCGGGCCGCGTGAAGGAGGAGGCGGAGGACTACCGCTACTTCCCGGAGCCGGACCTGGTCCCGGTCGCCCCGTCCCGCGAGTGGGTCGAGGAGATCCGCGCCTCGCTGCCGGAGCTGCCGCTGGCCCGCCGCAACCGGCTGCGCGAGGAGTGGGGCGTGTCGGGCACCGACATGCAGGCCATCCTCAACGCCGGCGCGCTGGAGCTGATCGTCCAGACGATCGAGGCCGGCGCGGACGCCACGTCCGCCCGCAAGTGGTGGATGGGCGAACTGGCCCGCAGCGCCAACGAGGCGGGCGTCGCGCCCGACCGGCTGGCGATCACCCCGGCCCAGGTGGCGCGGGTGTCCGAGCTGGTCGCCAAGGGCGAGCTCAACGACAAGCTGGCCCGCCAGGTGATCGAGGGCGTGCTGGCCGGCGAGGGCACGCCGGACGAGGTCGTGGACAGGCGCGGCCTGAAGGTCGTCTCCGACGAGGGCGCGCTGGGCGCGGCCGTGGACGAGGCGATCGCCGGCAACCCGGGCGTCGCGGACAAGATCCGCGGCGGCAAGGTCGCGGCGGCCGGCGCGCTGGTCGGCGCGGTCATGAAGGCCACCCGCGGCCAGGCCGACGCGGCCCGCGTCAAGGAGCTGATCCTGGAGAAGCTGGGCGTCACCGAGGGCTGAGTCCTCGGAGGACGAACGCGCCGGCGCCCCGGACCGTTGCGG
>NZ_LWCC02000005.1:1210710-1218341 GCF_001642695.1 Streptomyces chilikensis | reverse complement strand
CGGTCAGCGCCATCAGTCCGGCCCCGCACAGCAAGGTCGTCCCGAAGCCGTCCGTGACCGACAGGAGCAGGGCGAACAGGGCCGTCCCGGCACCGGCGGCGAGGCGGCTCACCACGTTCAGCGCGGTGGTGCCCCCGGCCGTCTCCGGACCGGACAACCCGCGGGTGGCGGCCGTCATCAGCGGCATGTTGACCAGCCCGACGCCCACCCCCAGCAGGCCGAGCGCGGCCACCACCCAGCCGTGCGGCACGCCCGTGCCGCCCGCCATGAGGGCGACGGCCAGGTACGCGGACGCGGCCAGGAGCGCCCCGGGCAACGCCAGCCGCCGGGCCGGGAGCCGGTCGGCGATCCGGCCCGAGAGCTGCATCACGGTGCCGCTGCAGAGGAACTGCGGCGCCATCAGCAGCCCGGTCGCGGTCCCGCTCAGCCCGCGTTCCTGCTGCCAGTACAGCGGTACGGCCATCAGCAGCCCGAAGTAGGCGGCCGAGAACGGCACCATGGCGGCCACGGCCCGGCCGTACGCGGGCCGGGAGAACAGCCGCAGGTCGAGCAGCGGCGGCCGGCCCGCCCGCGGCCCCCGGTCCGCCCGCAGCGCCCGGACCACGAAGGCGGCCACCAGCGCGCCGCCCGCGAGCACCGGCAGCAGCGCGCCGGGCGAGACGGGCGAGCCGCCCTCACCCGCCACCGTCAGCCCGTAGAGCAAGGCGGCCAGGCCGGGGGAGAGGGTGAGCAGGCCCACCAGGTCCAGCGGGCGGCGTACCGGGTCCCGGTCCCCGCCCGGGACCAGCCGGGCGCCCAGCACCAGGGTGAGGGCGCCCACCGGCAGGTTGACCAGGAAGATCCACCGCCAGGACAAGGCGTCGGTGAGGATGCCGCCGAGCACCGGTCCGGCCATGGGGCCGATCAGGACCGGGACGCTCAGGACCGCCATCGCCGTGCCCTTGCGCTCCGCCGGGACGGCGCGCAGCAGGAGGGTCATGGCCACCGGCACGATCAGTCCGCCGCCCGCCCCCTGCACCACCCGGAAGGCGATCAGCGACCCGGTGTCCCAGGCGACGCCGCACAGGCCCGACCCCGCGGTGAACAGCGCCACGGAGACCAGGAACACCCGCCGGCCGCCCCAGCGGTCCACCGCCCAGCCGGTGACCGGGAGGACGGCGGCCAGCGCCAGGGTGTAGCCGGTGACCACCCACTGCACCACGGACAGCGGACTGCCGAACGACGACCCCAGAGGGGGCAGGGCGACGTTGACGATGGTCAGGTCGAGGACGGTCATGAACGACCCCAGCACCAGTACGGCGGCCATCGCCAGGACCTGCCGGGGTACGGCGGGAAGGGGGGCGGCGGCCCGGCCGGGCCGCCGCCGCACGGTGAGGGCCACCGGGTCAGCCCGCCCGGTACGGCACGGCCGCCCGTCCGGCCCGCAAGGCGCGTCCCCACCAGACCAGCTGGTCCAGCATCGCCTTGGCCGCCCCCTCCGGGACGGTGGGGTCGTGCGGGGAGCCGTCCGCGTCGAACCGCTCCCACGCGAGGTGGAAGCTGACCGTGTCGCGGACGGTCGTCGCGTGCAACTCCGCGAACACCTGGCGCAGTTGCTCGACGGCGCGCAGCCCGCCGGCGAAACCGCCGTAGGAGACGAAACCGACCGGCTTGGCCTGCCATTCGTCGCGGTACCGGTCGATCGCCTGCTTCAGGGGCGCCGGGAAACTGTGGTTGTACTCCGGCGTGACGACCACGAAGGCGTCGGCGGCGGCGAGCCGTTCCGAGAGGCCCTCGCCGCCCGGGTGGTCGGCGAGGTCGGCCGGGTCGAGGGTGAGGTCGTCCCGCTCGCCCGCCACCCGCAGGAACCAGTCGGTGACCACGGGGGCGAACCGGCCCTCCCGGGTGGAGCCGGTCAGGACGACGACACGTAACGGAGCTGAGGAGAGAGGAGTCATGACCCGAAAGTACAACGGCAATTGCAGGAAATGCAACGGCTGTTGTAATCCGCCGGGCGGCGGCTACCGTAGGGCGGGCGACGGCGGCGGAAGGACGGGCCTGGTGGACGAGCGGCGGACCGGAAAGTGGCAGGCGATCGTGGAGGGCGCCACCAGGGTGTTCGGGCAGGAGGGCTACGCCCGCGCGGGCATCGACGCCATCGCGCAGGAGGCCGGGGTCTCCACCCGCACGATCTACAACCACTTCCCCGGAGGGAAGGCCGAGCTGTTCCGCACCGTGCTGCTCGAAGGCTCGCGGCGGGTGGTCCAGGCGCAGGTCGACGCCATCGACCGCAGGCTCCACAAGGTCACCGACCTGGAGGCGGACCTGGCGGCCTTCGCCCGCGCCTGGCAGGAGCCCAAGTCCCTCCACCCGGAGCACTTCGCGGTGGTGCGCCAGATGCAGGCCGAGGCGGGACGGCTGCCGTCCGGGTTCCTGGAGACCTGGCGCGCCAACGGGCCCGACCGCTCCCGCGCGGCGCTCGCCGAGCGCTTCCGCGAACTGGCCGAGGAGGGCTGGTTCGAGGCCCCCGACCCCGAACAGGCCGCCCTGCACTTCCTGCTGCTCACCGGCACCGAGATCGGCAGCCGCACCCACCACGGCGCCGTCCCCCTCCCGGAGGCCGAGCGCGAAGCGCTGATCGCCGGCGGGGTGCGGACCTTCCTGTACGGCCACCTGCCGCGGGGGACGTGACGGAGCCGGCGGAACCGCCCGCCCGGCCGGTCCGTCCGCCGCCCCGCGGCACGACGGTCAGCCGACCCGCAGCTCCAGCACCCGGTCGTCGCCGTCGCGCGGCTCCCCGCGCCCGTCCGTGCTGGACGTGACCAGCCACAGGCGGTCCCCGCCCGCCGCGAGCACCGTCCGCAGGCGCCCGTACTTCCCCTCCAGGAACGACTGCGGCTCCGCCGACGCCCTGGTGCCGTCCAGCGGGATCCGCCACAGCCGCTCGCCCCGCAGCCCGGCCGCCCACAGCGAACCCTCGGCGTACGCCAGGCCGCTGGGCGACGCCTCGTCGGTGCTCCACTGGGCGAGCGGGTCGCGGAACTCCCCGCCGCCGCCCTTGCCCTCCTGCTCGGGCCAGCCGTAGTTGCCGCCCGGCACGATGTGGTTCACCTCGTCCCAGGTGTCCTGCCCGAACTCGGCGGCGAACAGGCGCTGTTCGCCGTCGAAGGCCAGACCCTGCACGTTCCGGTGGCCCCACGAGAAGACGGGGGAGTCCGGGAACGGGTTGCCCGGCGCGGGCTCGCCCTCCGGGGTCAGCCGCAGGATCTTGCCGCCGAGCGAATCGCGGTCCTGCGAGAGCGGCTCGTCCCCCGCCTCGCCGGTGCCGACGTACAGCAGCCCGTCCGGACCGAACGCGATCCGCCCGCCGTTGTGCACGAAGGCCTTGGGGATGCCCCGGAACACCACGTCCGGCTCGCCCAGCTGCTCGCCCGCCGGCCGGTCCGGGCGGTACAGCATCCGCACGATCCGGTTGTCGGAGGCGGAGGTGAAGTAGGCGTACAGGTAGTGGTCCGAGGAGAAATCGGGCGACAGGGCGATGCCGAGCAGTCCGCCCTCGCCCTCCGGGGCCACCCCCGGCACCTCGCCGACCTCGGTCTTCCTCCCGTTCCGGGTGTCGACGCGGGTGATGGTCCCCTCGTCGCGGGAGGCGACCAGCAGCGCGTCGTCCCCCGGCGCCGCCACGCCCCACGGCGACTTCAGCCCGGTGGCGACGGTCCGGACCACCTCCACCGACCCCTTGGCCGGCGGCGTCCGCCCGCCCGGGCTCCCCGACGGCGACGGGTCCGCCGTCGCACCGCTCACCGAGGGGGACGGCGCCGCGTCCCCGCCGCCCGAGGAACAGCCGGCCGTCAGCAGGAGCGCGGAGGCGGCCAGTGCCGCCGTCACGGCTCCACCTCGTACAGGGCGTCGCACGATGGGGGTCCCTTCGGTCGGGTCGGTCACGTCACGGGGCCGAGCGGTGCCGCACGGGTTTCGGCATTCACCCTGTCCTACACCGGACGGTCCCCGAAAGTTCCCGCGCGGGGCCGGAGCCGGGCCGGCCGGTCCCGGGCCGGTGGAGCCGGACGGGCCGGTCCCGGAGGTCCGGCTCAGTCCCAGGAACCGAGCGCCGCCGGCAGGTCCCGCAGCTCCGCCAGGTCCTCGGCGGTCAGCCGCAGCGCGGCCGCGCCGGCGTTCTGGCCGGCCCAGCGCTCCTGCTTCGTCCCCGGCACCGGCACCACGTGCGGTCCCTGCGCCAGCACCCAGGCCAGCGCCACCTGCGCCGGGGTCACGTCCTCCCCGTGCCGGGCGGCGACCCGGCGCAGCCCGGCCACGATCGGCTGGTTGGCGGCCATCATCTCGGCGGTGAACCGGGGGTGCCGGGCCCGCGGGTCGTCCGGCTCGAACCCCTCTCCGGGGGTGAGCGTGCCGGTGAGGTAACCGCTGCCCAGCGGCATCGCGGCCAGGAACCCCACGCCGTGCGCGGTGCACCACGGCAGCAGGGCGTCCAGCGCCTCACGCGACCACACGGACAGCTCCGCCTCGACCGCGGTCACCGGGAACACCCGCTGGAGCCGGCTCAGTTCCGCCAGCGTCCCCAGGTACGGCCGGGCGCCGGTCCGGCGGCCGGCCGCGCGGGCGCCGCCCACCGCGCACAGGCCCAGCGAGCGCACCTTGCCTGCGCGCACCAGCTCGGCCATGGCGCCCCAGGTCTCCTCGACCGGCACCTCGGGGTCGGACCGGTGCAGCTGGTAGAGGTCGATCACATCGGTCTGCAGCCGCCGCAGCGAGGCGTCGCAGGCGCGCTTCACGTAGCCGGGACGGCCGTTGGCGACCAGGTGCCCCTCGCCGACCAGCAGGCCGACCTTGGTGGAGACGAACGCGTCCTGGCGGCGCTCCTTCAGCACCCTGCCCAGCAGCAGTTCGTTGGTGAACGGCCCGTACATGTCGGCCGTGTCGAGCAGTGCCGCACCGGCCCCGAGGTCGAGCGCCCGGTGCACGGCGCGCAGCGATTCGCCGCCGCGCCGCCGCGAGGCGCTGTACCCCCAGTTCATCGGCATGCACCCGAGCCCGACGGCACCGACCTCGAGCGTCGTCGAGCCCAACCTCCTGCGCTCCACCTGCCCCCGACCCTCCCTAGGCACGCCCTGCCGCCGCCACCGCGAGATCCCAACCTAACGTCTGCCGTCCGGCACCACTGACCTAGCCTCGGTGGCATGACTGCTGAAGTGTGGCTTCCCTACCGCGAGGACGAGCTGGAGGGACTGCCCGACGGTCCTGTGTACCGCTTCTGGGACGGGCGGGAGGAGTACCCGGCGGACCCGGCCGCCTGCGCGTTCTACGTCGTGCCGTACCTCAGGCCCGGCGCGGTGGGGACCAGGCCGATGCCGGACATGACCTCGGTGAAGGTGGTGCAGACGCTCTCCGCCGGCATCGACCATGTCGAACCGGGCCTCTCCTCGCTGCCCGAGGGCGTCCAGGTCTGCAACGCCCGGGGGGTGCACGACGCCAGCACCGCGGAGCTGACCCTGGCGCTGATCCTCGCCCAGCTGCGCGGCATCCCCGACTTCGTGCGCGCCCAGGAGCGCGGGGAGTGGGCGAGCGGCTTCCGGCCCGCGCTGGCCGACCGGACGGTGCTGATCGTCGGGTACGGGGCGATCGGCTCGGCGGTCGAGGACCGGCTCGTTCCGTTCGAGCCCGCGCGGGTGGTGCGCGTCGCGCGCTCCGCGCGCACGGCGGCACGCGGCCCCGTGCACCCGCTCGCGGACCTCCCGGAGCTGCTGCCCGAGGCCGACGTGGTGGTGCTGCTGACTCCGCTCACCGAGGCCACCCGCCACCTCGTGGACGCCTCGTTCCTGGCCCGGATGAAGGACGGGGCGCTGCTGGTGAACGTGGCCCGCGGCCCCGTGGTGGAGACCAAGGCCCTGCTCGCCGAGGTGGAGACCGGCCGGATCAGGGCCGCGCTGGACGTCACCGACCCCGAGCCGCTGCCGCCCGGTCACCCGCTGTGGACGGCTCCCGGCGTCCTGATCACCCCTCATGTGGGCGGACCCACCAGCGCGTTCGCGCCGAGGGCCAAGAGGCTGCTGGTGGACCAGTTGTCCCGATTCGCCGACGGGCGCCCGCTGCGCAATGTGATGCTGACGACCGGCGGGCGGGGCATGGCCTGACCCGGCTCGGGTACTCTCCGCTGTCCCACGGACGCGGAACGTTTCCGAACCTCCGTTCGTCATCACGCAGAGTAGATGAACTATGTCCCTGAGTGACGATGCTGGTGTATCGTCACTCGGGGGCTGCGCCCGCATCGAGGCGCCGGAGACGGACCTGTACCGAACTGCTAGGGGGGCGACGGGCGATGCACGGCCGACGGAGCGGACGACGGATTCACGACGCCGCGACCTACCGCGCCACGACGTACCACTCGGGGAAAGTCCGGACCCGACGCGCCGTGACCTCCCGTGCGGGGGTCCGCGAGGCCGGGCCGCTGGGGCGCCGGCGGCGCCCGGGGCGCACCACCGCGCACATCCGGCCCCTCCGTCGTGGAGTGGACGCCGCCCGGCGTCCCGGCGGCTGCGGGAGGTCCCGGTGATCTCCCCCTCCCTCTCCCCGCCCGTGCTCGACGGCGGAGGCCGCGGGGGTCATGAGCCGCGGCCTGCCGCCGCCCTCGCCGTCCCGGCCCGGCCGGCGGCCGCCGTGCGCCGCGGCGTGACGCCGGTGCCGCTGGTGCTCCTCACCCTGGCCTGCGCGGGCTACGCGGTCGGCTCCGCGGTCGGCTGGGGGTCGCCCCGCACGGCCATGGTGATGGGCGACTTCGGACTGAGCGCCGCCGGTGCGGCCGCCGCCGTCTCCTGCTTCCTCTACGCCCGCCGGCAGGGCGAGTTCCGCCCCGCCTGGCTGCTGTTCGCGCTCTCCTCGGCGATGGCCAGTCTGGGCAACCTGGTCTGGGGCTGGTACGAGGTGGTGCTCCGTGCGGAGATGCCGCGCCCCAGCCTGGCCGACTTCTTCTTCCTCTGCTTCGCGCCGCCCGCCATCCTCGGCCTGCTGATGCTGGCCAGGCGTCCCCTGAACGGGGCGGGCTGGGTCTGCCTGGTGCTCGACGCCTGGCTGATCGGCGGCTCGCTGCTCACCCTCTCCTGGAGCCTCGCGCTGGGCCACACGGCCGGCGCGGCCGATCAGGGCGTCGCCCACGCGGCCTTCCAACTGGCCTACCCGATGCTGGACATCGCCCTGGTGAGCGTGGTCCTCGCGCTGCACTTCCGGCGCACCGCGGCCAACCGCGCCGCGGTCAACACCGCGGTCGGCGCACTGGCGCTCACCGTGGTCTGCGACGCCATGTTCACCTCACCGCTGCTCCACCAGAGCTACCGCTCCGGCCAGTTGCTGGACGCGGGATGGTTCGCGGGCTCGCTCCTGCTCGCCTACGCGCCCTGGGCGGCCGCTTTCGCCCGCCCGCGGGAGGGCCGGCCGTCCCGCCCGTTCCCCCGGAGCCGCCGGCTCCGCCGCGGTGCGGCCCCCGGGCGCCCCGCCGCGCCCTCCCGGTCCGGTCCGCGCCCCGGGGAGGCCGGGACCCCGTCCGGCCCCCTCGCGTCCCCGGCGGCCGCGGACGCGCCCCGGAGCGAACGGGCCCGCCCCCGCGCCTCCGCCCCGGGGCCTCCCGCCCCCCCGCCCCC
>NZ_LWCC02000005.1:1189522-1210610 GCF_001642695.1 Streptomyces chilikensis | reverse complement strand
CCACCGCCCCCGCCCGCCCCTCCCTCGCCTCCCGTTCAGGGCGCGGAGGCCGGGTGCTACGCGCCGGCGCGGCCCATAGCGGGATCGCTGGCCGCGCTGCTGCCCTACCTGGCCGCGGCCGTGTGCACCCTGGGCATCCTCTACAACGTGCTGGCCGGCCGCAGCGTGGACCAGGTCGTGCTGCTCACGGCGGGCGCCGTGGTCCTGGCGCTGCTGGTCCGGCAGGGCATCATGCTGCTGGACAACATGGCGCTGACCCAGAAACTGGCGGAGAACGAGAACCACTTCCGCTCCCTCGTCCAGGGCTCCAGCGACGTCATCATGATCGCCGCGCCCAACGGCCGCCTGAAGTACGTCAGCGACGCGTCCAAGGGCGTGTACGGCCTCTTCCCGGAGGAGCTGGTCGGCCGGGAGCTGGCCGGGCTGATCCACCCCGAGGACCTGCCGGCCGTCCTGCACGAACTGCGCCGCTTCCTGGCCGCCGGCCCGCCCGCCGACCCCACCACCCGGATCGAGTACCGCTTCCGCTCCCGGGACGGCGGCTGGCTCAACGTCGAGTCGACGGTCAACCGGCACCAGGGCGGCCTGATCCTCAACAGCCGGGACGTCACCGAACGCGTCCGGCTCCAGGCCCAGTTGCAGCACAACGCCGAGCACGACCCGCTCACCGGCCTGCCCAACCGCGTGCTGTTCACCAAGCGGGTAGGCCAGGCGCTCTCCGGCCGCCGGCAGTCCGACCAGGGCACCGCGGTGCTCTTCATCGACCTCGACGGGTTCAAGGCGGTCAACGACACCATCGGCCACCAGGCCGGGGACGAACTGCTCGTCCAGGCCGCCCGACGCCTCCAGGAGTCCGTCCGCCAGGGCGACACCGCGGCCCGCCTCGGCGGGGACGAGTTCGCCGCGCTGATCCTCGGCGACGGCGCCGGCGACCGGACCGCCCGCGAGGGCCACCTCCTGGAGCTCGCCGACCGGCTGAGGCTGCGGCTCTCCCAGCCCTACGACATCGACGGCAACGACGTCCGGGTGGCCGCCTCCATCGGCGTGGCCTTCGCCGAACCCGGCCTGGGGGCGGGCGAGCTGCTGCGCAACGCCGACCTGGCGATGTACCGGGCCAAGGCGGCCGGCAAGGACCGCGTCGAGCTCTACGCGCCCCAGATGCAGCAGGACGTGGTGCGCAGGGCCGAGGTCGCCGCCCGGCTGCGGACCGCCCTGCACGAGGGCGAGTTCTCCCTGCTCCACCAGCCGGTGGTCTCCCTGGCCGACGGCCGGATCACCGCCCTCTCCGCCCAGGTCCGCCGGCGGACCGCGCAGGGCGCGCTGTTCACGCCCGCCGAGTTCCTGCGGGCCGCCGAGGAGGGCGAGCGGACGGCGGAACTCGGCCGCTGGGTGCTGGAGGAGGCCGTGGCCCAGGCGGCCGAGCGGTCCCGGGTGGGTCTGCGCACCCCCGTGGCGGTGCGGATCGCCGCCCGGCGCCTGCTCGACCGGTCGCTGCCGCTCACCTCGATAGAGGCACTGCTGACCCGGCACGGGCTGGCCCCGGGGTCGCTGATGCTCGAACTCGCCGGCCTCGACCCCAGGGTTCCGCTGGACGAGCTGGAGCGCCGCCTCACGACGCTGCGGCGGCTGGGCGTCCGGTTCGCCCTGGACGGCTTCGGCACGGGCTACGGCTCCATCACCGCGCTGCGACGGCTGCCGGTGGAGGTGCTCAAGCTCGACCGCAGCCTGGTCGACGGCGTGGTGGAGTCCGCCCGCCTGCACAAGATCACCAGCGGTCTTCTGCGGATCGCCGCCGACCTCGGCATGCAGACCGTCGCCGACGGCGTGGACCTGCCCGACCAGGCGGGCGTGCTGCGCGCCATGGGCTGCACGCACGGCACGGGCGGCGCGTTCAGCGCCCCGCTGGACGAATACCGGATCCGCCGGCTGCTCGCCGACGGGCACTGCCCCCTCCCCGCGGGGCGCCCCAGGCCCGGCGCCTCCGGCATCCCCGGCGGCAGGCCCGGCGTCCCCGGCGCCTCCCGCGGCCACGCACCGGGCCGTCCGGGCGGGCCCGCGACCGGTCCCGCGGCCGGTGCGGGCGCCCGCCCTCCGGTGCCTCCCGCGCGCACCGGGGGAGCGGCGTACGCCGGGCTCCAGCACGGCGCTCCGCGACCACATTCTGAGACCGTCGTCCCACCCCCTTGACACCCGACCGGCGTCGGGTAGAGGGTCAAGGTCATGCGCACCCGAATTCTCGTACTTGGACAGCGCGTCGGCTGAGCTGGGCCTTCGGATGGAGAACCGGAGATCCAGCGCACTACCCCCGACGCGCTCCCCTCGCTTGCCTGACGGCACGAGGGGTTTTTTGTTGCACCGAGGCGACGCGCCAACCGAACAAAATTCTCAAAAAGCTCGCACACACCACTCTGCATCGAGAAGAGAATGCCGATGACCGAGCAGGCCACCGGGGCCCACCATCCGCAGCCGCGGCCCCGTTCCGGAGGACTCCAGCAGTCCGCGACCGAGCACGTCACGGGCGCCCAGTCGCTCATCCGCTCGCTCGAGGAGGTGGGGGCCGACACGGTCTTCGGCATTCCGGGCGGCGCGATCCTGCCGGCGTACGACCCGATGATGGACTCCACCCGGGTGCGTCACGTCCTGGTCCGGCACGAGCAGGGCGCCGGCCACGCGGCCACCGGCTACGCGCAGGCCACCGGCAAGGTGGGCGTCTGCATGGCCACCTCCGGCCCGGGCGCCACCAACCTGGTCACCCCGATCGCCGACGCCCACATGGACTCCGTCCCGATGGTCGCGATCACCGGCCAGGTGGCCTCCGGCTCCATCGGCACGGACGCCTTCCAGGAGGCGGACATCGTCGGCATCACCATGCCGATCACCAAGCACAACTTCCTGGTCACCCGCGCCGAGGAGATCCCCCGGGTGATCGCCGAGGCGTTCCACATCGCCTCCACCGGCCGCCCCGGCCCGGTGCTGGTGGACATCGCCAAGGACGCCCTCCAGGCGAAGACCACCTTCTCCTGGCCGCCGGTCACCGACCTGCCGGGCTACCGGCCGGTGACCAAGCCGCACGCCAAGCAGATCCGTGAGGCAGCCCGGCTGATCACCACCGCGAAGCGGCCGGTGCTCTACGTCGGCGGCGGCGTCCTCAAGGCCGGCGCCACCGCCGAGCTGAAGGTCCTGGCGGAGCTGACCGGGGCCCCCGTCACCACCACCCTGATGGCGCTGGGCGCCTTCCCGGACAGCCACCCGCAGCACGTGGGCATGCCCGGCATGCACGGCTCGGTCGCCGCGGTCACCGCGCTGCAGAAGGCCGACCTGATCGTCGCCCTCGGCGCCCGCTTCGACGACCGCGTCACCGGCAAGCTGGACAGCTTCGCCCCGCACGCCAAGGTGGTCCACGCGGACATCGACCCGGCCGAGATCGGCAAGAACCGCGAGGCGGACGTGCCGATCGTCGGCGACGCCCGCGAGGTCATCGCCGACCTCGTCCAGGCCGTGCAGAAGGAGCACTCCGAGGGGCACCGCGCCGACCTGAACGCCTGGTGGGCCGACCTGGACCGCTGGCGGGAGAGCTACCCGCTGGGGTACGAGCTGCCCACCGACGGCTCGCTCTCCCCGCAGCAGGTCATCGAGCGGATCGGCCGGCTCGCCCCGGAGGGCACGATCTTCTCCTCGGGCGTCGGCCAGCACCAGATGTGGGCCGCGCACTTCCTCCAGCACGAGGCGCCGGCCACCTGGCTGAACTCCGGCGGCGCCGGGACCATGGGCTACGCGGTCCCCGCCGCGATGGGTGCCAAGGCCGGCCGCCCGGAGCGCACGGTCTGGGCCATCGACGGCGACGGCTGCTTCCAGATGACCAACCAGGAGCTCACCACCTGCGCCCTGAACAACATCCCGATCAAGGTCGCCGTCATCAACAACGGCGCCCTGGGGATGGTCCGCCAGTGGCAGACGCTCTTCTACAACCAGCGCTACTCCAACACGGTGCTGCACTCCGGTCCCGGCGCGGACGCGAAGGGCCCGAGCGCCGGCACCCGGGTCCCGGACTTCGTCAAGCTGTCCGAGGCGATGGGCTGCTACGCCATCCGCTGCGAGTCGCCCGAGGACCTCGACAAGGTCATCGAGGAGGCCAACTCGGTCAACGACCGTCCGGTCGTCGTGGACTTCATCGTCCACGAGGACGCGATGGTCTGGCCGATGGTCGCGGCCGGCACCTCCAACGACGAGATCATGGCCGCCCGGGACGTCCGCCCCGACTTCGGCGACAACGAAGAGTGACCGAGCGAGGAACACCTGACATGTCGAAGCACACGCTCTCCGTCCTGGTGCAGAACACGCCGGGCATCCTGGCGCGGATCGCCGCGCTCTTCTCCCGCCGCGGGTTCAACATCGACTCCCTCGCCGTGGGCGTCACCGAACACCCCGACATCTCCCGCATCACCATCGTGGTGGGCGTCGAGGACCTGCCGCTGGAGCAGGTCACCAAGCAGCTCAACAAGCTGGTCAACGTGCTGAAGATCGTCGAGCTCGACCCCGTCGCGTCGGTCCGGCGCCAGCTGGTCCTGGTCAAGGTGCGCGCGGACAACGAGACCCGCTCGCAGATCGTCCAGATCGTCGACCTGTTCCGGGCCAAGACGGTGGACGTCTCCCCGGAGGCCGTGACCATCGAGGCGACCGGCGGCAGCGACAAGCTCGAGGCCATGCTCAAGATGCTGGAGCCGTACGGCATCAAGGAACTGGTGCAGTCCGGGACGATCGCCATAGGGCGTGGCGCGCGGTCCATCACCGACCGCTCGCTGCGGGCCGTCGACCGCGCCTCCTGACGGGCCCCAGCCGCCCGGAACCCCCGGCTCGCCCGCATGGCGAGACCGTCAACCCGTTCTCCACCGCCCGGTCATACGCTGGGCGCGACACCTGCGACACCTGCGGGTCCCTGCACCCGCAGACATGAGGAGTGAACCGAAGTGGCCGAGCTGTTCTACGACGCCGATGCCGACCTGTCCATCATCCAGGGCCGCAAGGTCGCGGTCATCGGGTACGGCAGCCAGGGCCACGCCCACGCCCTGTCGCTGCGCGACTCGGGTGTCGACGTCCGCGTCGGTCTGCACGAGGGGTCCACGTCCAAGGCCAAGGCCGAGGAGCAGGGCCTGCGCGTGGTCACCCCGGCCGAGGCCGCGGCCGAGGCCGACGTCGTGATGATCCTGGTCCCGGACCCGATCCAGGCCCAGGTCTACGAGGAGTCGGTCAAGGACAACCTGAAGGACGGCGACGCGCTGTTCTTCGGTCACGGCTTCAACATCCGGTTCGGCTTCATCAAGGCGCCGGCCGGCGTCGACATCTGCATGGTCGCCCCCAAGGGCCCGGGCCACCTGGTGCGCCGGCAGTACGAGGAGGGCCGCGGCGTCCCGTGCATCGCGGCCGTCGAGCAGGACGCCAGCGGCAACGCCTTCGCGCTGGCCCTGTCGTACGCCAAGGCGATCGGCGGCACCCGCGCCGGCGTCATCAAGACGACCTTCACCGAGGAGACCGAGACCGACCTGTTCGGCGAGCAGGCCGTGCTCTGCGGCGGCACCGCCGCGCTGGTCAAGGCGGGCTTCGAGACCCTGACCGAGGCGGGCTACCAGCCGGAGATCGCCTACTTCGAGTGCCTCCACGAGCTGAAGCTGATCGTCGACCTGATGTACGAGGGCGGCCTGGAGAAGATGCGCTGGTCGGTCTCCGAGACCGCCGAGTGGGGCGACTACGTCACCGGCCCGCGGATCATCACCGACGCCACCAAGGCCGAGATGAAGAAGGTCCTCGCCGAGATCCAGGACGGCACCTTCGCCCGGCAGTGGATGGACGAGTACCACGGCGGCCTGAAGAAGTACAACGAGTACAAGGACCAGGACTCCCAGCACCTGCTGGAGACCACCGGCAAGGAGCTGCGCAAGCTCATGAGCTGGGTGGACGAGGAGGCCTGAGCCTCCTGACGGGGCCGGGGCGTCGCCCCGGCCCCGTGCTCTGTCCGCCGGGGAAACGCACGGACGGGTGATCCTTCCGCAGGGGCGGGGGACGATGTCCGGGACCCCACTACACTGCACTGCATACGCGTCAGGCCCACAGCGTCGTGCGTCTTCCACGCGGCTAGCACACCTCCACGCCTGCGGCCGTCGGGACGGCCGTCCGCATCGCACCTGAGGACTCACGTGAGCTCGAAACCTGTCGTACTCATCGCTGAAGAGCTGTCGCCCGCAACCGTCGACGCGCTCGGTCCGGACTTCGAGATCCGGCACTGCAACGGAGCCGACCGGGGCGAACTGCTCCCGGCCATCGCCGACGTGGACGCGATCCTGGTCCGCTCGGCGACCAAGGTGGACGCCGAGGCGATCGCCGCGGCGTCCAGGCTGAAGGTCGTCGCCCGCGCGGGCGTGGGCCTGGACAACGTCGACGTCTCCGCCGCCACCAAGGCCGGCGTGATGGTCGTCAACGCCCCCACCTCCAACATCGTGACCGCCGCCGAGCTGGCCTGCGGCCTGCTGGTGGCCACGGCCCGCAACATCCCCCAGGCCAACGCCGCCCTCAAGAACGGCGAGTGGAAGCGCTCCAAGTACACCGGCGTCGAGCTGGCGGAGAAGACGCTCGGCGTGGTCGGCCTCGGCCGGATCGGCGCGCTGGTCGCCCAGCGCATGTCGGCCTTCGGTATGAAGGTCGTCGCCTACGACCCGTACGTGCAGCCCGCGCGCGCCGCGCAGATGGGCGTCAAGGTCCTGACGCTGGACGAGCTGCTCGAGGTCTCCGACTTCATCACGGTCCACCTGCCCAAGACGCCGGAGACGCTCGGCCTGATCGGCGACGAGGCGCTGCGCAAGGTCAAGCCGACGGTCCGGATCGTCAACGCCGCGCGCGGCGGCATCGTCGACGAGGAGGCGCTGTACTCGGCGCTCAAGGAGGGCCGGGTCGCCGGCGCCGGCCTCGACGTCTACGCCAAGGAGCCGTGCACGGACTCGCCGCTGTTCGAGTTCGACCAGGTCGTCTGCACGCCGCACCTGGGCGCGTCCACGGACGAGGCGCAGGAGAAGGCCGGCATCGCGGTCGCCCGCTCGGTGCGCCTGGCGCTCGCCGGCGAGCTGGTCCCCGACGCGGTCAACGTCCAGGGCGGCGTGATCGCCGAGGACGTCAAGCCGGGTCTGCCGCTGGCCGAGCGGCTGGGCCGGATCTTCACGGCGCTGGCCGGCGAGGTCGCGGTGCGCCTCGACGTCGAGGTGTACGGCGAGATCACCCAGCACGACGTCAAGGTGCTCGAACTCTCCGCGCTCAAGGGCGTCTTCGAGGACGTCGTCGAGGACACGGTGTCCTACGTGAACGCGCCGCTGTTCGCGCAGGAGCGCGGTGTCGAGGTGCGGCTGACCACCAGCTCCGAGTCGCCCGACCACCGCAACGTGGTCACGGTCCGCGGCACGCTGGGCAACGGCACCGAGGTGTCGGTCTCCGGCACGCTGGCCGGGCCGAAGCACCACCAGAAGCTGGTCGCCGTAGGCGAGTTCGACGTGGACCTGGCGCTCACCGACCACATGGTGGTGCTGCGGTACGCGGACCGTCCCGGCGTGGTCGGCACGGTCGGCCGGGTGCTCGGCGAGTCCGGCGTCAACATCGCCGGCATGCAGGTCGCCCGCGCGGCGGCCGGCGGCGAGGCGCTCGCGGTGCTGACGGTCGACGACACGGTCCCGCAGACGGTGCTGTCGGAGCTGGCCGAGGAGATCGGCGCGACGTCCGCCCGGGCGATCAACCTGACCTGACGGTCCCCGCACGACCCCGGTACGACGAAGGACCCGCCCGCCGCCCGACGCGGCAGGCGGGTCCTTCGTCCTTCCCTGCGCTCTTCCCGGGACCGGGCGGGAACCGGACCGGCCCGTCAGTGGCCGGCCGGGGGTGCCGTCCGGATCCGGCGGAGGGCCGTCGCGGCGACCAGGGCCGCGAGGGCGAGGACCACCGCGCCGGTCAGCCCCGCCGCGTGCATGCCGTCGGTGAAGGCCAGCCGCGCCGCCCGAGCCAGCGACTCGCCCGCGCGGCCGGGCAGTTCGGCGGCGACCGCCAGCGCGCCGCCCAGGGTCTCCCGGGCCGCCTCCGGGGCGGCGGCGGGCATGCCGTCCCGGTAGACGGCGGTGCCCACGGAGCCCAGCACGGCCATGCCCAGGGCGCCGCCGAACTCCGCCCCGGTCTCCAGCAGGGAGGAGGCGGAACCCGCCTTCTCCACCGGTGCCGCGCCGAGCGCCAGGTCCGCCATCTGCGACATCACCAGGACGATGCCGCAGGCCAGCACGCCCGCGGCCACCAGGACCAGCGCCAGGGAGCCGGTCCCGGGCAGGGTGAGCAGGCCGAAGCCGCAGGCGGCGATCAGGAACCCGGCCGTCACCACATGGGCGCGGGGGAGCCCCTTCTGCACCAGTGCGGCGGCGGCCGGCGCGGCCACGCCGATCGGCAGGGAGGGAACCAGCGACCACAGTGCCGCCTCCAGCGCGCTCATCCCGAGCACCGACTGCAGGTACTGCGTGGTGAAGAGGGCGGAGCCCATCATGCCCATCGCGGAGACGGCGTTGAGCGCCACCGCCGGGGCGAAGCCGGGCGAGCGGAACAGCCCGCGCGGGACCATCGGGGAGGCCGCGGTGCGCTGCCGCCACACGAACAGCGCACCGAACAGCAGCCCGGCGCCGACGAACGCGCCCTGCTCCGGCCGCCATCCGTCGGAGGCGAACTCCTTGAGGCCGTGGATCAGCGGCAGCACCGCGGCCATCGAGAGCGGCACGCTCAGCAGGTCGAACCGGCCGGGCGAGGGGTCCTTGGACTCGGGCAGCAGGAACGGGCCGACGACCAGCAGCAGCGCCATCGCGGGCAGGTTCACCAGGAAGACCGAGCCCCACCGGAAGAACTCGACCAGCAGGCCGCTCATCACCGAGCCCAGCGCGATGCCGCCGGTCATCACCGCGCTCCACAGGCCCACCGCCTGGGCGCGCTGGCGCGGGTCGGTGAACATCGTGCGGATCAGCGCCATCGTCGACGGCATCAGGGTGGCGCCGCCGATGCCCAGCACGGCGCGGGCGGCGATCAGCGTCGCCGGGCTGTCGGCGTAGGCGGCGGTCAGCGAGGCCGCCCCGAAGGCCGCGGCGCCGCACAGGAGCAGCCGGCGCCGGCCGACGCGGTCACCGAGCGACCCCATGGTCATCAGCAGACCGGCCAGGACGAACGCGTAGATGTCGAAGATCCAGAGCTGCTCGGTCCCGGTCGGCGCCAGGTCGGCGTTGATCGCCGGGACGGCGAAGTAGAGCACCGACACGTCCATCGAGACCAGGAGCAGCGGCAGCATCAGCACGGCCACCGCGGTCCACTCGCGCCGCCCGGCCCGGGCCGGGGGAGGGGTTGTCGTCGTCATGCCGCGACGGTACACACGTCTTATACAGCTGTCTAGAACGTTTGTATAAGACGTGCGTCCATGACGCCCGTACAGAGGCGGACTAGGGTGGCGGCATGGGGCATCGGGAAGACTTGCTGGACGGCGCCAAGCGCTGCCTGCTGGAGAAGGGATTCGCCCGGACCACCGCGCGCGACATCGTGCGGGAGTCGGGGGCCAACCTGGCGTCGATCGGCTACCACTACGGCTCGAAGGACGCCCTGCTCGCCGAGGCCTACGTGGCGCTGGTGGAGGAGCAGGCGGAACGGTTCGACTGGGACGCGGGCGCGGCCGGCACCGCCCCCGGCTCGGCCGAGCGCGTACGGGCGGTGCTGCGGACCGTCGTCGACTCGCTGCACCGGCCCGACTCGATCTGGCACCTCAGCATCGAGATCATCGCCATGGGGGACCGGCTCCCGGAGATCCGCCGCAACCTGGCCCACGCCCAGCGCGAGGGCGGGCGCGGACTCGCCTCGCTGCTGCTGGGGTTGCCGGAGGACGAGATCGACGACGAGCTCACCGATTCCGTGGGCGGTCTCGCCATGGTCCTGCTGACCGGGGTGATCGCCCAGCACTCCCTGGACCCGGCGCTCACCCCGACCGGCGACCGGATCGCCGACGGGCTGTTCCGGCTGGTGGCGGGGGCGCTGCCCGCGGAGGGCCGGTAGCTACAGCCGCGCGGCCTTGACCCCCATGTGGAGCAGGAGCCGGTGCTCGCCGTCGTCCAGGTCGAGGCCGGTGAGCTGCTCCACCCGGGAGAGGCGGTAGTAGAGGGTCTGCCGGTGGATGCCCAGGGCCGCCGCCGTGCGGCCCGCCTGGCCGGCGTGGTCGAGGTAGACCTCCACGGTGCGCGCCAGCTCCGCGTGGGCGAGGAGTTCGCCGAGCGCCGTGTCCTCGGCCGTCACCCCCGCCGGAAGGCGGGTGAGCAGGCGGTACGGGCCGATCGCCGACCAGCGGGCCACCGGGCCCAGCCGGGGTTCGGCCGACGCGGCCCGCGCGGCGGCCAGTGCCTGGTCCCAGAGGACGCCCGCCTCCCGGGCCCCGCGCAGGGGTCCGCCGACCCCCGCCGCCGAGCCGGGGGCCAGCCGGGCCGCGGCGGTCAGCACCGAGGCGGGCACCTCCGTGCCCGTGCGCACCCGCACCAGCAGCGCCAGCATCTGCGGGCCGCCGGTCAGCGGGGCCGCGCAGGCCGCCGCCGTGCCGGGCACCCGGCGGACCGACGGCGGTTCCTCCTCCGTCCAGGGCGTCACGCACAGGACGGTGTGGAAGTCGCCCGCGTCCGGTCCGAGCGCCGACTCCAGCGCGGTCAGCGCGATCTCCCGCTCCCGCCCCGGCCCGCCGCTCTCCAGCACCCGCCGGAACTCCCGGGACACCGCGTCCTCGGCGGAGGCCTCCTCGGCGAGCAGCGCGCCGATCCGCTCGGCCACCCGCATGGCCGCCGCCAGCTGGGCCTGGGTCGGACCCGGGTCGGACTCCAGCAGCCAGACGTACCCCTGGACGACCTCGCGGGAGCGGGCCGGCAGGCAGATCCGGCCCCGCAGCACCCCCGCCTCCGGCGCGGGGGGAATGCGGACCGGGCCGGTGGCGCGGGCGATGCCGAAACCCTCGAACCAGGCTCTGACCTGTGCCGACGAGCTGCGCGCGAGGATCGTCCGGGTCCGCACCGGGTCGAGTGCGCTCTCGTCGCCGAGCCCGTCGTGCACACCGAAGGCGATCAGCCCGAAGTCCCGGCCCTCAAGGGTGGCCGGCACGCCCAGCAGCGCGGAGATCTCGTCGACCAGTTCCTGGTAGTCGGGTTTCACGGACCCATTCTCCCCCCTCCTCATACAGATGTCTGAGAGGAAAGCCGTCGATCCGTGACAGGTGTCGATAGGTGAAACCGAATCCGAATCCCTACCGTTCGAACCGGCGGTCCACGCCCTCGTCACTTTCGCTCTTCCAGGAGGTCCCGTGCTGGGTCCCGTGATTCTCGCCGCCTCGCGCAGCGACAGGATGCGCCGAATCGTCACCGCGGCTCCGGGCACCAAGCAGGTCGTCGACCGGTTCATCCCCGGCGAGACGGTCGACGACGTGCTGCCGATCGTCCGCCGGCTCACCGACCAGGGCCTCGAGCTCACCATGGACGTGGTGGGCGAGGACATCACCACCCCCGAGCAGGCCGAGGCGGCCCGCGACGCCTACCTGGAGCTGATCGCCCGCCTCGGCGAGCTGGAGCTCGGCCCCCGGGTGGAGATGTCGGTGAAGCTCTCGATGTTCGGCCAGGACCTGGAGGGCGGCGTCGAACTGTCCCGCGCCAACGTCCGCCCGGTCGTCGAGGCCGCCGCCGGGATCGGCACCACCGTCACCCTCGACGCCGAGGACCACACCACCATCGACAGGATGCTGGCCACCCACGCCTGGCTGCGCGAGGACTTCCCGCAGACCGGCTGCGTGATCCAGGCGATGCTGTACCGCACCGAGGAGGACGCCCGCCGCCTCGCGGAGAGCGGCAGCCGCGTCCGCATCGTCAAGGGCGCCTACAAGGAGCCCGCCGAGGTCGCCCACCAGTCGAAGGCGGAGATCGACAAGGCGTACGTGCGGATCATGAAGATCCTCATGGACGGCAACGGCTACCCGATGATCGGTTCGCACGATCCGCGGATGATCTCCATCGGACAGGAGCTCGCGCGGCGCGCAGGGCGCAAGATGGACGAGTACGAGTTTCAGATGCTGTTCGGCATCCGCGGCGACGAATCGCTGCGTCTCGCCGCCGAGGGTCACCGGATGCGTGTCTACACCGCGTACGGCACCGACTGGTACGGCTACTTCATGCGCCGTCTCGCGGAGAAGCCGTCGAACCTGAGGTTCTTCCTGCGTTCGATGGTCAGCAAGGGCTGAGCCCGCACCGCTCCACCGCACCCACCGCTCAGAGCTCTCACAAGGAGAAGGAACCCATGGACGCTGTGACCCAGGTCCCCACGCCCGTGAACGAGCCGGTGCACGGCTACGCCCCCGGCTCGGCCGAGCGCCTGCGGCTGGAGGCCAAGCTCAAGGAGCTGGCCGACAACCCGATCGAGCTCCCGATGACCATCGGCGGCGTCAAGCGCCTCGGCGGCGGCGAGGAGTTCAAGGTCGTCCAGCCGCACAACCACCAGGCGGTCATCGGCACCGGCCGCCACGCCACCCGGCAGGACGCCCAGGACGCCGTCGACGCCGCCCTGGCCGCCGCCCCGGCCTGGCGCGCCATGTCCTTCGACGACCGCGCCGCGATCATCCTGCGCGCCGCCGAGCTGCTGTCCGGCCCGTGGCGCGAGACGCTGGCCGCCTCCACGATGCTCGGCCAGGGCAAGACCGCCCAGCAGGCCGAGATCGACACCCCCTGCGAGCTGGTCGACTTCTGGCGCTTCAACGTGCACTACGCGCGCCAGATCCTCGCCGAGCAGCCCCCGGCCAACTCCCCGGGCGTGTGGAACCGCATGGACCACCGCCCGCTGGAGGGCTTCGTCTACGCGATCACGCCGTTCAACTTCACGGCGATCGCCGCCAACCTGCCGACCGCGCCCGCGCTGATGGGCAACGTCGTGGTGTGGAAGCCGTCCCCGACGCAGACCCACGCCGCCGTGCTGATGATGCGGCTGCTGGAGGAGGCGGGCCTGCCCGAGGGCGTCATCAACCTGGTCACCGGTGACGGCATCGCGGTCTCGGAGGTCGCGCTGAACCACCGTGACCTGGCCGGCATCCACTTCACCGGCTCGACCAAGACCTTCCAGCACCTGTGGAAGACGGTCGGCGCCAACATCGAGAAGTACCGCACCTACCCCCGCCTGGTCGGCGAGACCGGCGGCAAGGACTTCGTCGTCGCCCACCCGAGCGCCGACCGCGCCGTGCTGAAGACCGCGCTCACCCGCGGCGCCTTCGAGTACCAGGGCCAGAAGTGCTCCGCCACCTCGCGCGCCTACATCCCGGCCTCCATCTGGAACGACGGGTTCAAGGAGGAGTTCGCGGCCGAGGTCGACGGCATCCCCATGGGCGACGTCACCGACCTGTCGAACTTCATCGGCGCCGTGATCGACGAGCGCGCCTTCGCCAAGAACAAGGCCGCCATCGACCGCGCCAAGGCCGACGACACCTGCACGATCGTGGCCGGCGGCACCTACGACGACTCGGTGGGCTGGTTCGTCCGCCCGACCGTCATCGAGTGCACCGACCCGGAGAACGAGGTCTTCACCACCGAGTACTTCGGCCCGATCCTCGCCGTCCACGTGTACGACGACAGCTCCCCCGAGAAGTACGACGAGATGCTGACCCAGATGGAGTCGGTCTCCGACTACGCCCTCACCGGCTCGGTCATCTCCCGCGACCGCGCCGCGGCGGCGTACACGATGGAGAAGCTCCGCTACGCGGCGGGCAACTTCTACATCAACGACAAGTCGACCGGCGCCGTGGTCGGCCAGCAGCCCTTCGGCGGCGGCCGCGCCTCCGGAACCAACGACAAGGCCGGCGCCCCGCAGAACCTGCAGCGCTGGACCCTGACCCGGGCCATCAAGGAGACCCTGGTCCCGCCGACCGAGTACGGCTACCCGCACATGGGCTGACGGCACGCGCCGCACCACGGCCCGGCCGCACCACGGCTTTGCCCCCGCCTCCTCCGAGAGGCGGGGGCAAAGCCGTTCCCGCTGTGACGGATGAGCCGGGAGTGAACGCGTGAGTCCGATGGGGTGGTGTCCGTCTCGGATAGTAGGACGTCCGACTAACTGTGGAGACAACCAAGCCCGCCTGGCCTAGCTTGGTGGGAGCCGAACATCTCGCCCGACCCGGCGAACGCGTTGGCGAGCCACGCCCCCACGCAGGTGACCCCTGCGGCGTGCCGCTCCCCGCCCCCTCCGGCGCCTCTCGTCACTCTTCCTCCGAAGGAGCCGATGCGTCATGCCCGAGACGACCGCAGCCGCCCACCCGCACACCGCCGCCCGCACCCGGACCCGCCGCACCCGGGTGGCCGACGCCGACCGCCGCAACGCGGCCGCCGCCCTCCAGCGCGCCCTCGACCGCCGGGACAACGGCGGGTCGGCCGGTCACTGACCCGGCCGCCACGCCCGGCCAGCACCGGCGCCGCCACCGGCGCCGTCACTGGTCCCGGTCGCCGGCCACGGCCGGCCGGCCTCCGCACGCCGGAGCGGCCGCTGTCCGCATGGCGGACGGTCCGGGCCACTCCTTGGGACGACACACTAGGGTGCCGACATGTCTCGCAGCATCGATCTCGCAGTGATCCCCGGTGACGGCATCGGGCAGGAAGTCGTGGCCGAGGGCCTCAAGGTCCTCTCCGCCGTCCTCCCGCAGGATGTGAAGCTGGAGACCACGGAGTACGACTTCGGCGCCCGCCGCTACCACGCCACCGGTGAGACCCTCACCGACGAGGACCTGGCCGCCCTCAAGGGGCACGACGCCATCCTGCTCGGCGCCATCGGCGACCCGTCCGTCCCCTCGGGCGTCCTGGAGCGCGGCTTCCTGCTCAAGCTCCGCTTCGCCTTCGACCACCACGTCAACCTGCGCCCGTCCAAGCTCCTTCCGGGCGTCGCCACGCCGCTGGCCGGTGAGCCGGAGATCGACTTCGTGGTGGTCCGCGAGGGCACCGAGGGCCCTTACACGGGCAACGGCGGAACCATCCGCAAGGGCACCGAGCACGAGGTGGCCACCGAGGTCTCGGTGAACACCGCCTTCGGCGTCGAGCGCGTGGTCCGCGACGCCTTCGCCCGCGCCCAGGCCCGCCCGCGCAAGAAGCTGGCGCTGATCCACAAGAACAACGTGCTGACCTTCGCCGGCCACCTGTGGACGGACGTGTTCAACCGGGTCGCCCAGGAGTTCCCCGAGGTCACCACCGAGTACATGCACGTCGACGCGGCGACCATCTACCTGGTCACCCAGCCGGAGCGCTTCGACGTGATCGTCACCGACAACCTCTTCGGCGACATCGTCACCGACCTCGCCGCCGCCGTCTCCGGCGGAATCGGCGTGGCCGCCTCGGGCAACATCAACCCGAGCGGCGCGTACCCGTCCATGTTCGAGCCGGTCCACGGCTCGGCCCCGGACATCGCCGGCCAGGGCAAGGCCGACCCCACGGCCACCGTCCTGTCCGTCGCCCTGCTGCTGCGCCACCTCGGCTTCGAGGCCGAGGCCGCGCGCATCGACGACGCCGTCGCCGCCGACCTCGTCGAGCGCGTGGCCCTCGCCGCCCGGTCCACCGAGGAGATCGGCGACGCGCTCGCCGCCCGAGTAGCCGGCTAGCCCCGGCCCGCCCACCTTTCGAAAGCCGCCGGGAGCACCTCGCACCCGGCGGCTTCCGCCATGTCCCGCCGGGTGCCACCATCGAAACGCAGGGCCTCGACCCGCACCGTTCCTTCACCGGGCACCCTCTTGCGATAATCGAACGCGGAGTCGCGTCGACGAGGGCGCCGGCCGGACGTCCCCGTATCGGGCCTCCGGAACCCGGCGGCAAGGACGAGCGGAAGCGCGGCCCGTCACTACAACGGTGAAGGACAGTTCTGCTGATGACGACGACGCCCACGATCGAGCTCAAGCCCACCTCGCACCCGCTGCCCGCGGCCGAGCGGGAGGCCATCCTGGCCAGCCCCGGGTTCGGCCGCCACTTCACCGACCACATGGTGACGATCAAGTGGACCGAGGGCCGCGGCTGGCACGACGCCGAACTCGTCCCGTACGGTCCGCTCTCCCTCGACCCGGCCAACATGACCCTGCACTACGCGCAGGAGATCTTCGAGGGCCTCAAGGCGTACCGCCGCGCCGACGGCTCGGTGGGCATCTTCCGCCCCGAGAAGAACGCCCGCCGCTTCCAGGCGTCCGCCCGCCGCCTCGCCATGCCGGAGCTGCCGGTCGAGACCTTCATCGAGGCGTGCGACGCGCTGGTCCGCCAGGACGAGGCGTGGGTCCCGGCGCACGGCGGCGAGGAGTCGCTGTACCTGCGGCCGTTCATGATCGCCACCGAGGTGGGCCTGGGCGTCCGCCCGGCCAAGGAGTACCTCTTCCTGGTCATCGCCTCCCCGGCCGGCGCCTACTTCCCGGGCGGCGTCAAGCCGGTCTCCATCTGGGTCGCCGAGGAGCACGTCCGCGCGGTCCCGGGCGGCATGGGCGACGCCAAGACCGGCGGCAACTACGCCGCCTCCCTGATGGCGCAGGCCGAGGCCGCCAAGGTGGGCTGCGACCAGGTCTGCTACCTCGACGCCATCGACCGCAGGTGGATCGAGGAGCTCGGCGGCATGAACCTGTACTTCGTCTACGAGGACCGGATCGTCACCCCCGCGCTCAGCGGCTCCATCCTGGAGGGCGTCACCCGCGACTCCCTGCTGACGGTCGCCGAGGACCTCGGCCTCGCCCCCGAGGAGGGGAGGATCTCCGTCGACCAGTGGCAGGCGGACGCCGGGAGCGGCGCCCTCAAGGAGGTCTTCGCCTGCGGCACGGCCGCGGTGATCACCCCCGTCGGCACGGTCAGGCGCAGCAGCGGCGCCGAGTGGAAGCACGGCACCGGCGAGCCGGGCGAGGTCACCCTGCGCCTGCGCGACGCCCTGCTGGACATCCAGCGCGGCACGGCCGAGGACAAGCACGGCTGGATGCACGAGGTCCGCTGAGTCCTCCGGCCGGACAGGCCCCGGTCCGGTCCGCGGCCCCGGTCCGGTCCGCGGCCTCGGTCCGGGGAGTGCGCCGCACTCCCCGGACCGGGGCCGTCGCCGCCCGGAGCGAACGCCCTGCCGTGGGACGGTTCGCCCGTATCCTGAGACGCGGGGTCGGTCGCGGGGCGGTCTGTGTCAGACTGCCGACGTGCCCTCGTTCGCCATGATTATCGGCAGCAGGCGCGCCGGTCCGCAGTGACCGCCCGTACGTATCCCGTACGCGTGGTCACCCTCGTCGTCGACCCGCGCGCAGACCTCTCGCACCCGCGAGAGGTTTTCTTTGTTTCGGCCCCACCCGCGGCCGGAACGGAAGGCGTGCGGCATTCGGGGGCGGTGGAGCCGGTTCTTCCGGTCCGACCGAGACGACCAGTTCAGGAGTTCCTGCCATGACGGAAACCAGCCGACCCGACGACGCCTTCCACGTCTTCGACACCACGCTGCGCGACGGAGCCCAGCGGGAGGGCATCAACCTCACCGTCTCCGACAAGCTGGCCATCGCGCGGCACCTGGACGAGTTCGGCGTGGGATTCATCGAGGGCGGCTGGCCCGGCGCCAACCCGCGGGACACCGAGTTCTTCGCCCGGGCCCGTGAGGAGATCGACTTCCGTCACGCCCGGTTGGTCGCCTTCGGCGCGACCCGCAGGGCCGGCGGCTCGGCGGCGGACGACCCCCAGGTCAAGGCGCTGCTGGACTCCGGCGCGGAAGTGATCACCCTGGTCGCCAAGGCCCACGACCGCCACGTGGAACTGGCCCTGCGCACCACCCTGGACGAGAACCTCGAGATGGTCCGCGACACCGTCGCCCACCTCGTGGCGGCCGGCCGCCGGGTCTTCGTCGACTGCGAGCACTTCTTCGACGGCTACCGCGCCAACCCCGGGTACGCCAAGGCCGTGGTCCGCACCGCCGCCGAGGCCGGCGCCGACGTGGTCGTCCTCTGCGACACCAACGGCGGCCTGCTCCCCGCCCAGATCCACGCCGTCGTCTCCACCGTCCTGGCCGACACCGGCGCCCGCCTCGGCATCCACGCCCAGGACGACACCGGCTGCGCCGTCGCCAACACCCTGGCGGCCGTCGACGCGGGCGCCACCCACGTCCAGTGCACCGCCAACGGCTACGGCGAGCGGGTGGGCAACGCCAACCTGTTCCCGGTCGTCGCCGCCCTGGAGATCAAGTACGGCAAGCGGGTCCTCCCCGAGGGCAGGCTCCGCGAGATGACCCGGATCTCCCACGCGATCGCCGAGGTCGTCAACCTCACCCCCTCCACCCACCAGCCCTACGTCGGGCTCTCCGCCTTCGCCCACAAGGCCGGGCTGCACGCCTCCGCGATCAAGGTCGACCCGGACCTGTACCAGCACATCGACCCCGAGCAGGTCGGCAACACCATGCGGATGCTGGTCTCCGACATGGCCGGCCGGGCCTCCGTCGAGCTCAAGGGCAAGGAGCTCGGCATCGACCTCGGCGGCGACCGGGAACTGGTCGGCCGGGTCGTCGAGCGGGTCAAGGAACGCGAACTCAAGGGCTACACCTACGAGGCCGCCGACGCCAGCTTCGAACTGCTGCTGCGCGCCGAGGCCGGCACCGCCCCGCTCTACTTCGAGGTGGAGTCCTGGCGCGCCATCACCGAGGACCGCCCCGACGGCACCCACGCCAACGAGGCCACGGTGAAGCTGCGCGCCAAGGGGGAGACCATCCACGCGGCCGGCGAGGGCAACGGCCCGGTCAACGCCCTCGACCGGGCGCTGCGCGCGGGCCTGGAGCGGATCTACCCCGAGCTGGCCAAGATCGGCCTGGTGGACTACAAGGTCCGCATCCTGGAGGGCCGCTCCGGCACCGGCTCCACCACCCGCGTGCTGATCTCCACCTCCGACGGCCGCGCCGAATGGTCCACCGTCGGCGTCGCCGACAACGTCATCGCCGCCTCCTGGCAGGCGCTCGCCGACGCCTACACCTACGGCCTGCTGCGCGCCGGGGTCGAACCCGCGTAGCCGCGCGGAGCGGCGCCGGGCCGGGCGGCGGAGGCGGGGCCACGGGAGGGCCGCGTGCCGGGCCCCCGCCGCCCCGGCCCCGGCCCGCCGTCCCGCCACGGCGTCCGGGGGGCGACGGCGGAGCGTCCGGTGCGCGTGTCCCCCGGAGAGCGGCGCGGCGGAACCTCCCCAGGTGACCCATTTCACCCTTTCGGCCCATCGGGCGTACCTTCGAACGTATGAAGGGCACCCCGACCCGTCGGCGCCTCGGGCGACCGGCCTCCCTCGTGGCGGCGACGCTGCTCACCACGTCGGCCACCCTGGTGACCGGCGTGCCCCTCGCCTCCGCCGCGCCCACCGGGACAGTGGCCGCGGCGGAGCTCGACGCCGCACCGGCCGCGCTGGAGGCACCGGCCGCGGCGGAGATCTCCGAGATCGCCGACCGGCTCCGCGACAACCCCGTCTACGTCGACCCCGAGGCGGCCGGCCAGCTCTCGCGGGCCGACGCGGACGCGCTCAGCGACAAGATCGAGGAATCCGGCAGGCCGGTCTTCCTGGCCGTGCTGCCGGCGGACTACCCGACCGACGACATCTTCGCCGACCTGCGCGCCGCCACCGGCGTCACCGGCGTCTACGGCATCCGCGTCGGCGACCGGTTCGACGCCCGGGCCGACTCGTCGGTGATGTCCCGGCAGGCCGTGGGCAACCTGGCCCGCAGCGTGGACGGCGAGCCGGCCGCGCAGCAGCTGAACGACTTCACCGACCGGGCCGTCTCCACCATGAGGGGCTCCGCGCCCGACGGCTGGAACGGCCGGACGGCCGGCGAGGCCAACGGGGTGGGAGCCCTGGTCACCGTCGGCGCGCTCGCCGCGGCGGTCGGCGGCAGTGCCCTGCTGGTGTCCCGCCGGGGCCGTCGCCGCACGGAGGCCGCGCAGAAGGAGGCGCTGCAGCGGCTGCGGGTCGTGGTCGACGAGGACATCACGGCGTACGGCGAGGAACTGGACCGGCTGGACTTCCACCCGGCCGAGCCCGGTGCCGACGACGCGATGCGCGCGGACTACGCGCGGGCGCTGGACAGCTACGAGGAGGCCAAGCGGAAGATGGCGGCCGCCGGGCGGCCCGACGACGTCAAGGGCGTCACCGAGACCCTGGAGGACGGCCGGTACGCGCTCTCCGTGCTGGCCGCCCGGCGGGAGGGCCGCCCCCTGCCGGAGCGGCGCGCGCCCTGCTTCTTCGACCCGCGGCACGGGCCCTCGGTGGCCGACGCCCGGTGGACCCCGCCGGGCGGGACGGCCCGCGAGGTGCCGGTCTGCGCCGCCGACCAGGCGCGCCTCGCCGACGGTCTGGAGCCGATGATCCGCGAGGTCGACACCGGTTACGGGAACCGCCGCCCGTACTGGGACGCGGGCCCCGCCTACGGCCCGTGGGCCGGCGGCTACTTCGGCGGCGCGCTGCTTCCCGGGCTGCTGGTGGGCACGATGCTCGGCGGCATGATGGCCGGCCCCGCGTACGGGGCGGGCTGGGGCGACGGGTACGGCGGCGGCTACGAAGGCGGCGACTTCAGCGGCGGCGACTTCAACTCCGGTGACTTCGGCGGCGGGTTCGGCGGCGGCGACTTCGGCGGGGGCGGCGACTTCGGCGGAGGCGGCTTCTGACCGCCCCGCCTCCGGCGGCCGGCGGGGGCGTGCCGGCGGCGGTGGCCCGGCCCCGCGGCACGGGCGCCCGGTGACGGAACCGGGCCGCGACACGGCCGGCACACCACCGGCCCACGTCACCACCAGGAGAGGTGCCCGGAGCGGCTCATCGGGGACCAGAGGAACACCTTCAGGTCGGGCCTAAAAACCCACGCAGGTTCGAATCCTGCCCTCTCCGCCCTGCCGAGACCGGCCGCCACCGGCGGCCGGAACTCGCGTCCGCCCCAGATGCCCGGCCGCTTCGCACGCGGCCCGCAGTCACGGCGATCCGACCGCCCGTGCCCCGCCCCCACGGCACCGCGGCCTCCGGACGCCGACGGATCCGCCGGTCCCCCCCCC
>NZ_LWCC02000005.1:1165139-1189502 GCF_001642695.1 Streptomyces chilikensis | reverse complement strand
CTCTCCCCCTCCGGGCCGGCTGCGCCCGCCTCCACCGCAACACCCCCCTCACGACACCCCCTCCCTCCGCGCCGGCGACACCCCTCGCAGAAAAATACCTTCTCAAACGAATTATTCTGTGCCAGGATGCACGTGGGAGGAAGCTCCAGGGTCGGTCCGGTGGACCCCGGAGGTCGCCACGCGCCGTCTCCGCGGCCCCAGGCTGCGGCTTCGACGGCCGCGACGGTCCCCCACACGTGTTCAGCCGTCTTCGCCGCCCGAACGCCAAGGGGGAAAACGTCATGCTGAGCTTCTCGATTCTCGGCGCCCTCCAGATCCGTACCGCGTTAGGTCCCGCCGAGATCTCCGGTGACCTCCAGCGGACCCTCATCCAGACGCTTCTCGTGAACGAGGGGCAGTCCATCTCCGGCGAGAGCCTGATCGAGGAGATGTGGGGTGATTCGGTCCCGGACAACCAGGCGAACGCCCTGCAGGCCCACATCAGCCGCCTGCGCCGGAAGCTGAGGAGCCTGGAACCCGACCGGGTCAACTCCCGGGTCACCATCCACCCCTCCGGCTACCGGCTCACCGTCGGCGAGGGCGAGCTGGACGCCGTCGAGTTCATCAAGACCGTCCGGCAGGCGGAGGTCGCCGCCGCCAGCGATCCGGCCACCACCGCCCGTCTGCTCGCGGACGCCCTGGCGATGTGGCGCGGCCCCGTCTTCGGCGACTTCACCGGCGGCACCCTGTGCCAGCTGGCCTGCGGCCGCTACGAGGAGCACCGCATGCGGGCCATGGAACTCCGCTTCGACGCCGAGCTGAGCCTCCGCAACCACGCGGCCGTGCTCGCCGAGCTGCACGACGCCCACACCAACCACCCCCTGCGGGAACGCTTCTGCGAGCAGCTGATGATCGCCCTGTACCGATCGGGCCGCCAGGCCGACGCGCTGAACGTCTACCGCCGGATGTGGCAGCACCTCTCGGACGAGCTCGGCATCGAGCCCTCGCCCTCGCTCCGCCGTGTGGAGAACGCGATCCTCTCCCACGACCCCGCCCTCACGTGGAACTCCCCGGCGCCGGTCGTGCTCCAGCCGGCGTGAGTCCGCTCCCCGTCCGCCCCGGCCGGGTAAGCCCGCCGTCAGCGCCGGGTCAGCCGGTGTTGCGAGGATCCCCGGGGACGACGGAAACGTACATGAGCAGTCCCCCCAGACGTTTGGAGACCCCCATGACCACGAGTCAGACCTCTGTCCACCCCGCGGCCACCACGGGGCGAGCGGCGGCCGCGCGCCCTCTGCGCATGTTCCTCGGGCTCGACGCCGCCGTGACCGCCGGAAACGGCCTCATCTACCTGCTCGCCGCCGGCCCCGTCGGCGACCTGCTCGGTCTGGACACCGGGCTGCTGCGCGGCATCGGCGCGTTCCTCACCGTGTACGGCATCCTCGTGGCCGTCCTGGCCACCCGCGAGGTGCCCGCGGCCGGCCCCACCAAGGTGGTCATCGAGGCCAACCTGCTGTGGGCGGTCGCGAGCGTGGCCACCGCCGTGTTCGGCTGGTTCGGCCCGGACACGGTGGGCACCGTCTGGATCCTGATGCAGGCGGCCGTCGTCGGAGGCTTCGCCGTTCTGCAGATCAGCGGCCTGCGCAAGCTCGGCAGCTGAACCACCGTCACGACTCTTCGACCGCCTCGCCACCGGACGACGCCGCCGGGGCAGCCGACCATTGGTAGGGGGAGACATGCGGTTCCACGTCGCGGAGCTGGCCGAGATCCGGAAGCGGGTGCACGCGGGCCCGAGCGAGAAGGCCACCGCCGCGCAGAAGGCCAAGGGCAAGCTCACCGCCCGGGAACGGATCGGCCTGCTCCTCGACGAGGGCTCGTTCCACGAGGTGGAGCCCCTGCGCCGGCACCGGGCGACCGGCTTCGGCCTGGAGGCCAAGCGGCCGTACACCGACGGAGTCGTCACCGGCTGGGGCTCCGTGATGGGCCGCCCCGTCTTCGTCTACGCGCACGACTTCCGCATCTTCGGCGGGGCGCTCGGCGAGGCCCACGCCTCCAAGATCCACAAGATCATGGACATGGCCATCTCGGCGGGCGCCCCGCTCGTCTCGCTCAACGACGGCGCGGGCGCCCGGATCCAGGAAGGCGTCACGGCCCTGGCCGGCTACGGCGGGATCTTCCGCCGCAACACCAAGGCGTCCGGGGTCATCCCCCAGATCAGCGTGATGCTCGGCCCGTGCGCCGGCGGCGCGGCGTACTCGCCCGCCCTGACGGACTTCGTGTTCATGGTCCGGGAGACCTCGCAGATGTTCATCACGGGGCCGGACGTGGTCAAGGCGGTGACGGGTGAGGAGATCACCCAGAACGGCCTCGGGGGCGCGGACGTGCACGCCGAGACCAGCGGCGTGTGCCACTTCGCCTACGACGACGAGGAGACCTGCCTGGAGGAGGTGCGCTACCTGCTCTCCCTGCTGCCGGCCAACAACCGGGAGACACCGCCCGCGTCGCCGGTCGAGGACCCGCCGGACCGGAGCTGCGACGCCCTCGTCGACCTGGTCCCGGTGGACGGCAACCGCCCGTACGACATGCGGCAGGTGATCGAGGAGATCGTCGACGACGGGGAGTACCTGGAGGTCCACGAACGCTGGGCCCCCAACATCATCTGCGCGCTGACCAGGCTCGGCGGACAGGTGGTGGGCGTCGTCGCCAACCAGCCCCGGGTCCTCGCCGGTGTCCTGGACATCGAGGCGAGCGAGAAGGCGGCGCGGTTCGTGCAGCTGTGCGACGCCTTCAGCATCCCGCTCGTGACGCTGCTCGACGTCCCCGGGTTCCTGCCGGGCGTCGACCAGGAGCACGGCGGCATCATCCGGCACGGAGCCAAGCTGCTGTACGCGTACTGCGACGCCACCGTGCCGCGCATCTCGCTGATCCTCCGCAAGGCGTACGGCGGCGCGTACATCGTCATGGACAGCCAGTCCATCGGCGCCGATCTCACCTACGCGTGGCCCACGAACGAGATCGCGGTGATGGGCGCGGAGGGCGCGGCCAACGTGATCTTCCGGCGCCGGATCGCCGAGGCGGAGGACCCCGAGGCCGAACGCGAGGAACTGGTCAAGGCGTACAAGGCGGAGCTGATGCATCCGTACTACGCGGCCGAACGCGGTCTGGTGGACGACGTCATCGACCCCGCCCGGACCCGCGAGGTGCTGATCAGCTCACTGGCGATGCTGCGGACCAAGCACGTCGACCGACCCGCCCGCAAACACGGCAACCCCCCTCAGTGAGACGGAGAGTCCCCCATGACCACCCTGTCCACGGCCTGCATACGCATCGAGAAGGGCGCGGTGACCCCTGAGGAACTCGCGGCCCTCACGGTCCTCTTCCTCACCCGGGCCCCCAGGACCGCTTCCGAGGCCGGACCCGACCGTCCGGTATCGACCACCGCCTGGCGCCCCGACGGATTCCACGCCCCCCACAGCTGGCAGGCCCCTTGAACCGGCACGTCCGGGCAGGCCGGCGGACGTGCTCCCCGCTCGGGCCGGGGCGAGCCGCCCGTCGCCGCGCGGGAACGAGGCCGGCCCCCGCCGCACTCCCCGGTCCCTTCCTCGGCATCTGACGCGCAGGTGCCGCCGCACCCCTCCGACCCGCGGTGACGCGGAACCCGGAGGGGTGCGGCGGCGTTCGCGGGGACCCTCCGGGACGTGCCGCACCCGGCGGCCACGACCGCCCGGCGCGGATCGCGGGGTTTCCCGGCGGCCCGGCCTCGACACCACCGGCCGGATCGAGAAGTGTGTGGACGGGTTCGGCGCACGCCGTGCCCGTCCGTCCGTCCGTCCGTCCGACAAGGAACGAAGAACCTCCGTGAACACCTTCCGAAACCCCCCGGGAATCGCGGCTCCGCTCGCCTCGTACTCGCACCAGGCCGAGATCACCGGCCCGGTCCGCTGGCTCGTGGTCTCCGGCCAGATCGGCATGACCCCCGCCGGCGAGCTCCCCGAGGACCCGGTCGAGCAGCTCGGCATCGCGCTGGACAACGTCACGGCCAACCTCGATGCGGCCGGAATGCGCCGGGAGGACCTGGTCAAGCTGACGTTCTACTTCGCCGGCGAGGTCGACGTCCGGCGTCGGCGCGAGCGGCTGGGCGAGTGGCTGGGCGGCCTGCGCCCCTGCATGACCGTCATGACGGTGGCCGCGCTGGCCACGCCCGCACTGCGCGTCGAGGTCGAGGCGCTCGCGTGCGCCGAGGACGTCCCGGCCGCACAGGGGACGCCGCGGACCTGACGGGGATGCCGCACGGGGCGGGAACCGCGCCGGCACGAAGGTGCCGCCGGAGCCTCCCCGCACCGCGACGACGCGGGTTCGAGGAGGTCCGGCGGCACCTTCGTGCGCCGGTGGGTCAGGCGCGGGTCCAGCGCTGGTTGCTGCCGCCCGAGCAGGAGTAGAGCTGGATCAGGGTGCCGTTGGCGGTACCGGCGCCGACGGCGTCGAGGCAGAGGCCGGACTGGACGCCGGTGATGGTTCCGTCGGAGTTCAGGCGCCACTTCTGGTTGTTGCCGCCCCAGCAGCTGTAGATCTGGACCTTGGCGCCGTTGCCGGTGCCGGCCGCGTCCAGGCACTTGTTGCCGTAGACCCTGAGCTCACCGGCGTCGGTGAGGGCCCACTGCTGGTTGGTCCGGCCGTTGCAGTCCCACAGGTGGACCTGGGTGCCGTCGGTGGTGGCGGCGTTGGGCACGTCCACGCAGCGGCCCGAACCGACGCCCTTGATCAGCTGTCCGTCGCCCGTGGGCGGGGGCGTGGTGGAGCCGCCGTTGAGGGCGTTGAGGACGGCGGTGTAGGCGGCCTTCTTGCTGCCGTCGTTGTTGAACAGCAGCGGGGTGTCACCCGATCGCCAGGAGTCGCTGTCGCGCACGCCCCAGACGGTGATGCCGAGGCAGCGCGGGACGGCCAGGCAGTCGTTCACCACGGCGGCGTAGGTCGTGGGCGAGGCGCCCTGGATGTCGAGCTCGGTGACGGCCACGTCGACGCCGAGGGCCGCGAAGTTCTGCAGCGTGGTGCGGAAGTTGCTGTTGTAAGGGCTGCCGCTGTTGAAGTGCGACTGGAAGCCGACGCAGTCGATCGGCACGCCGCGCTGCTTGAAGTCCTTGACCATGTTGTACATGGCCTGGGTCTTGGCCCAGGTCCAGTTCTCGACGTTGTAGTCGTTGTAGCAGAGCTTGGCGGACGGGTCGGCGGCACGCGCGGTGCGGAAGGCCACCTCGATCCAGTCGTTGCCGGTGCGCTGCAGGTTGGAGTCGCGCCGGGCTCCGGAACTGCCGTCGGCAAAGGCCTCGTTCACGACGTCCCACTGGGCGATCTTGCCCTTGTAGTGGGCCATCACGCCGTTGATGTGGTCGATCATCGCCTGGCGCAGCGCGCTGCCGCTGAGGTTCTGCATCCAGCTCGGCTGCTGGGAGTGCCATGCCAGGGTGTGACCGCGCACCTCCTTGCCGTTCTGCACCGCCCAGTTGTAGACGCGGTCGGCGGAGGTGAAGTTGAACTGGCCCCGCTGCGGCTCGGTCGCGTCGATCTTCATCTCGTTCTCGGCCGTCACCGAGTTGAACTCACGGTTCGCGATCGACGTGTACGTCGAGTCGCCCAGCCTGCCCGAGGCGATGGCGACACCGAAGTAACGGCCGCTCTGCTTCGCGGCGGCGCCGAGCGTGCTCTCGGCGGCGTGCGCGGGCTGCGGGGTCACCAGTGAGACGAGCGAGCTGAGAAGGCCGACGATCAGTGCCAGACACAGAACGCCGGCCTTCCGGCGGACGGCGCGTGGGAGAAGGGCCGTTAAATGCATGACTGAGCCTCCGGGTCGGAATTGCGGAAGGGCTGAAGCGCGGCGGAATGGGTCCGCGCCGACGACACCCGCGTCCGTCGATCGAGGACGTTCACCAGCAGGGCGTGACGATCAAGGGCCGGCGTCCAGCTCCCGGCACCGGGGCGACGAGCGACATCGCCTCGGAACTCAGCATGGGAAATCCCGCAGGATCATGTCAATAGTTTCGAAATTGTTTCGGAACTCCTTCCTCCAGGTATCCCGGCAACGACTTCCGGGGGAACGGAAAGCGGTCGGAAATGTTTCGGCGGCGGCCGATTCCACCGGTCGTGACCGCCGTGCGCCGGGATCACCGTGTGCCGGGATCACCGCACCGAATTCCACGACGGCTCCCCCTCCCCCGCCTCCGGTCTCATCCGCCGGGGACGTCAGGAAAGGTCAATTCATGATCGCGCCGCGGAAGGCAGCGCGCGTCCACGGCGGTCCCTCCCGGGAACCGCCGTCCGGATCGGCGTTCCTGTGCGGCGCCGGCATCCGCGTCCGGCCCCGCGGGCACCGGCGGCCGCCCCGTCACGCGGCTCGGGCGGGGCGGGGCGGCCGTGGGCGCGGAGCGGCGTCAGCGCTGCCCGGCGAGCCAGTCGTCGAAGGTGGTCGGCTCGATGCGGGCGTCCGCACCCGGCAGCATGACCTCGCCCGCCATCTCCGGGCCGAACAGCCCCGACCACGTCGGCACCAGCCTGACCTTGCGGCCGCGCGCCTCGTTGGTGCGCCGGGCCATGTCCACCAGGTCCTGCGGCTCGGGACCGGCGACGTCGCGGTACCGCCCCTGGGGCGCGCCCGTGGCGATCTCGGCGAGGACGCGCGCCACGTCCTCCGGCGCGACCGGCTGGAGGAGCAGCGGCGCGACCGTGGCGGTGCCGTCCTGCTCGGTCCAGCCCGTGACCATCGCGGCGAAGTCGTGGAACTGGGTGGCCGGGACGATCGTCCACGGCACCGGGCCCTCGCTCACGAGGCGCTCCTGCTCGCGCTTGCCGGCGTAATGGGCGTTGCCCTCCACGCGGTCCAGGCAGGCGATCGAGAGCAGCACGTGATGGCGGACGCCCGCCCGTTCCCCGGCGGCGAGCAGGGTGCGGGTCGTGGTGCCGAAGTACGCCACCGCCTCGTCCCGGTCGGTCGCCGTGCAGTTGGTGGCGTCCACCACGGCGTCGGCCCCGGCCAGGGCGGCCTCGACGCCGTCTCCCGTGGTCAGGTCCACGCCGAGTGAGCGGCTGATGCGCACCACCCGGTGTCCGGCCTCCTCCAGGGCGGCGGCGGTGAGGGTCCCGATGTTCCCCGTCGCCCCGGCCACGGCGATTCTCAGGCTTTCCACGATGATCTCTCCTCCGTCTCCCGTGCTGCGCCGGACGCTGTCCCGGACCGGAACAGACTGCCACGCCACCGGACCCGGCGCGGGGGTTCCGCCGAGGACGGCTCCGGCTCGTGGGACGGCCCGGCGGACCGGGTCGCGCGTACCGCTCACGCCCCGTCCGGCACCGCCCCGTCCGGCACCGCCTCGCCCGGGTGGCGGACCCCGATCCGCTCGCGGATCGTGTCGAGGGTGGCCATCACGGCCAGGGTGCCCTCCAGCGGGACGAGCGGCGACTCGGTCTCCCCGGCGCGCAGGCAGCGCATGACCTCGGCGGCTTCGTGGTGGTAGCCGGGTCCCGGGGACGCGGGGAAGCGGAACTCCTCCGGCTCCCCGCCGCGGCGGTGGAGGGTGAAGCCCGTGGCGGAGAACAGGCCGTCGGGGAGGTCGATGCGCCCCGTGGCGCCGGTGATCGAAACCGTCCCCGGGGTGTCCGCGACGATCGAGCAGGTCAGCGTGGAGACGGCCCCGCCGTCGTGGCCGAGGACCACGCCGGTGGTCCCGTCCACGCCCTCGGGGGTGAGCGCGGCCCAGGCCGCGACGTGGCCGGGAGGGCCGAGGAGCAGGTGGGCGAGCGAGACCGGGTAGACGCCCACGTCGAGCAGGGCGCCCCCGCCCGCCGCCGGGTCGCGCAGCCGGTGCGCGGGATCGGCCGGTGCGACGAACCCCAGGTCGGCCTGGAGGCACCGCACGTCGCCGATCGCGCCGTCGCGGACCAGTGCGGCGATCCGGCGGACGGTCGGCAGGCAGTGCGTCCACATGGCCTCCATCAGGAACAGGCCGCGCTCGCGGGCGAGCCGGACCAGGTCCGCGGCCTCGGCGGCGCTGACGGTGAAGGGCTTCTCGCACAGGACGTGCTTGCCCGCCTCCAGGCAGAGACCGGCCGCGGCGTGGTGCGCCGGGTGCGGGGTCGCCACGTGGACGACGTCGACGTCCGGGTCGGCGGCGAGTCCGGCCCAGGTGCCGTACGCCCGGGGGACGCCGTACCGCTCGGCGAACCGCCGTGCCGACGCCTGCGAGCGCGACCCGACCGCGACCAGTTCGGCGTCGGGCAGCAGTCGCAGCGCCTCCGCGAAGGCGGCGGCCATGCCGCCGGTCGAGAGGATGCCCCAGCGGACGGCGCCGGTCCCGCCGGCGCGGGGAGCGTCGTGCGGTCCCATGGGAATGCGTCCCTCCTGCTCGTCGAGCGGATCGTGGTCTTCGGGAGGCGCCGCCGGGGCGGCCGGTGCGCGGCGTCGGCGTCGCCCCGCCCCGGCCGCCGGCCGCGGCGCCGTCACAGCATCCGGACGCTCACCGGCACGGTGAGGACCCGGTCGGCTCCCAGTACCCGCTCCGGGCCGTCGAGCCTGAACGACGCGCGCAGCGGCAGGTCGGCGCTGGACGGCCCGACCTCGGCGTGGATCACTCCGGGTTCCACGACGCGCCGGAGGTCCGGCCCGGTGAAGGAGACCCGGTCGGCGTGGACGGTGAACTCCACGCGGGCCGCCCGGCCCGGTGCGAGCCGCACCCTGGCCCATCCGGCGAGCGCGCGGACGGGGCGCACGACCGAGGCGACCGGGTCGGAGAGGTAGAGCTGGACCACCTCGGTCCCGGCCCGCTCCCCCTCGTTGCGCACGGTGACGCCGATCCGCACGGTGCCGTCGGTCGCGATGGTGCCGCAGTCCGTCGTGAGGTCCGCGTAGCCGAAGGTGGTCCAGGTCAGGCCGTGCCCGAACGGGTACAGGGGCGTGGGGTCGGACGTGCTGACCATGGACGGGCCGGCCGTCGCGGCGTGCAGGTAGGTCCCCGCGTGGCCGCCCGCGTGGCGCGGCATACTCACCGGCAGCCGTCCCGAGGGCTCCACCCGGCCGGACAGGATCCCCGCGACGGCCCCGGCCCCTTCCTCGCCGGGGAAGAACGCCTGGACCACGGCCGCGGCCCGTTCGGCGAGGCCGCCCAGGGCGTAGGGGCGGCCTGAGACCAGCAGGAGCACCGTGGGCGTTCCGGTGTCCAGCACGGCCGCGGCGAGTTCGGCCTGCCGGCCGGGCAGGGCGACGGTCTCCGCGTCGCACCCCTCGCCGGAGGTGCGCCCCCCGACGCCGAAGAGGCCGGCGCGGTCGCCGAGTGTCAGCACGCACACGTCGGCCTCGCGGGCCGCGGCCACGGCGGCGGCGATGTCCGCGTCCCGCGTCACGCCGAGGTCGCTCGTCGAGGTCACCTGGATCTTCGCGTCCGGCAGTTCGGCGGCCAGGGCGTCACCGAGGGACGGGACGTGCACTCCCGGCTCCATCCCGGCGCGCGCCGACATCTCCTCGAGGAAGTCCAGGGAGTTGTGGTTGGCGAACGCGTAGCAGCCCAGCATGGCCAGCGGTTCCCGCGCGAGCGGGCCGGCCAGCGCCAGGGAGCCCGCGCGCAGGGGCAGCGTGCCGTCGTTGGCCAGCAGCACCACCGACTCCTCGGCGAGCCGGCGGGCCAGTGCCCGGTGCTCGGGCGGGTCCAGGTCCTCGGGCTCCAGGGCCGGCAGGGCGGCGAACTCGTCCTTCCACGCCTCGTCCAGCATGCCGAGTTCGCACTTCAGCGTGAGGACCCGGGACGCCGCCCGGTCCACCAGTTCCTCGGCGACCCGTCCCTGCCGGACCGTCTCGACCAGCGGGGGCCCGTAGCAGTGGATGGTGGGCAGTTCCATGTCGACGCCGGCCCGCAGCGCCAGGGCGGCGGCCTCCTCGCGCGAGCCGGCCACGCCGTGGATGTGCTTGAGGTGCCAGATCCCGAAGTAGTCGGCCTGGACGACGCCGGTGAAGCCCATCTCACCGCGGAGCACGTCGGTGAGCAGGCGCCGGTCCCCGGTGGACGGGACGCCGTCGACGTCGTTCTGGGAGACCATCACGGACCGCGCCCCGCCGAGGCGCACACCGGCGACGAACGGCTCGAGGACGACGTCGGCGAACTCGCGGGGCCCGCAGGTGACGGGCGCCATGTTCCGTCCCGCGGCGGCGGCGGAGTGCCCGGCGAAGTGCTTGAGGGTGGCGACGATCCCGGAACCCTCCAGGCCGCGGACGTAGGCGGAGCCGATGATCCCGACGAGGTAGGGGTCGTCCCCGATCGTCTCCTCCGTACGGCCCCAGCGGTAGTCCCGCGTCACGTCGAGGATGGGCGCCAGCCCCACCTGCGCGCCGATCCGGCGCAGGACTCCCCCGATGGCCGCGGCCATCTCCTCGACCAGTTCGGGGTCGAACGCCGCTCCCCAGGCGAGCGGGGTGGGGAAGACGGTGGAGGTCCACGACAGCAGGCCGGTGAGGCATTCCTCGTGCACGAGCGCGGGGATCCGGAAGCGGTTCGCCCCGATCACCGTGTTCTGCAGCAGGCGCAGCCGCTCGAGTCCCTGCGCGGGGGTCACCGGCTCGGTGCCGTAGACCCTGGTGAGCTGTCCCAGACCGGCGGCCGCCGCCTCGTCCAGCGGCGGAGGCAGCGGGTCGGTGGCGCCCTCCGGCACCGCGAGCACGGGCTCACCGGGGCGCAGCGGCGCCACCCAGTACGCGCCGAGCTGCCCGACCTTCTCCTCGAGGGTCATGCGGCCCAGCAGGTCGGCCACCCGGTCGGCCACGGGTAACGACGGGTCGCGCCAGGGCTGGTCGGCCGACGGGGGTGCCGAGGCGTCCTCGAGCGGTTCGGGCATGGGATCTCATCCTTTCGCCGTGTCCGGCTGCGGTGCGGGGCGGTGGGGCGGACGAGGACCGGCGCGGCGGGGCGTGACCGCGGCCGGCAGGTCCTCAGGACGGGTCGGCCGGGGAGTCCAGGAACGCGCGGCTGTCCGCGAGCGCCTCGAAGACGTCCCCGTCGCAGGTCTGGAGTTCGACGATGCGCAGGGCCCCGGCCGGCGCCGCGGCGAGGATCCGCGCCGTCGGCATGTCGCCGCGGCCGAGGGCGGTGTGCGCGGCGCCCTTGGCGATCGGCCCGTCCTTCAGGTGCAGGGCCCGCACCCGGTCGCCGAGCCGGGTGACGACGCCGGGTACGTCGGCGCCGCCGAGGGCGGCCCAGTAGGTGTCGATCTCGAGGAAGACCTCGGGGGCGAGGAGGTCGGCGAGGACCTCCGCGGCGTGCCGGCCGTCGATCTCGGACTCGAACTCCCACCAGTAGTTGTGGTAGCCGAGCGCGAGGCCGTACCGGGCCGCCCCTTCGGCGAGGGAGTTGAGCGTGGCGGCGGTGCGCCGCAGGGCGTCGCGGCCGGCGAAGGCGTCCTCCATGAGGCCGTACGGCACGATCACCAGGCCGGTTCCCAGGACGGCCACCGACTCGAAGACCGCGTCCGGGTCGGGGCCGAGGAGCCGGTGCGAGTGGGCGCTGCAGACGGTGAGCCCCAGGTCGTCCGCGACGCGGCGGAGACCGGCCGGGTCGTCGGTGGCCTCGAAGGGTTCCACGGCGTCGTAGCCGAGGCCGGCCAGGCGGCGCAGCGTGCCGTCCCGGTCGGCCGCCAGGTGGTCGCGGACGGTCCACAGGTTGACCGCGGCGTGTGTCGTCATCGTCCGTCCCCTTCAGGATGTCCGGTCAGTCACGGTGCGTGGTGCTCTTCCCGAGCGTGAAGGACGCCGCCCAGGTCACCACCAGCAGGCAGGCGCAGAGTCCGTAGGCGAGCGAGCTCGCCGCGTACGGCGACCCGCCCTGCGCGACCTGGTGGAAGATCACCGTCGAGAACACCGCCGTGGCCACCGCGCCGCCCAGCTGCTGGAGGGCGTTGATCGCCCCGTTGGCCAGCCCGAGTTCGCGGTCGTCGACGGCGGCCAGGACGAGGGCCAGGAACGGCACGAAGAACAGGCCGGTGCCGATTCCGGAGATGATCAGCGCCGGCGCCAGGTTGAAGCTGGTGAGGCCGGTGTCGAGCAGCGGACCGTCGGGGCCCGGGTGGGTGGTGTCCCTCGCGTACACGGCGACGGTCAGCGCGGCGAGGACCATGCCGGCCGCCTGGGTCAGCACGCCGGCCTGCAGCACCCGGCGTGGCGGCATCCGCCGCGCGAGGGCCGGCCCGGCGCACATGGCGAGGATGGTGCCCAGGGACCACCACGAACCGGTCAGCCCGACGCGCAGCGGGGACCAGCCGATGTACAGCTGCAGCAGCAGGGGGCTGACGATGAAGGCTCCCGAGCAGGCGCCGAAGAACAGGAAGACCGTCAGCGTGCCGCCGGTGAAGGCGCGTTTGCGGAACAGGCCGGTGTCGATGAAGGAGTCGAGCGACCTCCCGCGCCGGGCCCGGGCGTGCAGCGCGAAGACCGCCAGGACCGCCGCCGAGGAGATCATCATGGCGAACGTCCACCAGGCCCACCGGTGCTCGCGTCCCTGGATGACCGGGTAGACGAACAGGCCGACGGCGACGGAGCAGAGGACCATGCCGACGACGTCGAGCTTCGGCCGGTCGTCGAGGTGGTGGTGCGCGGGCAGCACGCGGACGGCGAAGAAGAACGCGATCGCGCAGGCCGGCAGGTTGATGAGGAACACCCAGCGCCACGACGCGTACGTGATCAGCACGCCGCCGAGGATCGGGCCGAGCGCCGACGAGAGGCTGATGAAGGGCGAGAAGACGGCGAACGCCTTCTGGCTGTGCTCCTGGCCGAAGGCCTCGCGGATCATGCTGACGCACTGCGGGATCATCAGCGCCGCCGCGGCGCCCTGCAGCAGGCGCGCGACGATCAGCGCCTCGGGGTCCTGGGCCGCCGCGCACACCGCCGACAGGACCGCGAAGCCGGTGAGGCCGATCAGGAACGTCCTGCGGCGGCCGAGGATGTCGCCGAGGCGGCCGCCGGCGAGCAGCAGCACCGAGAACGACAGCAGGTAGCCGATGTTGATCCACTGGAACTGCGCGTCGGACGCGCCGAGATCGAGCTTGATGGCCGGCGCGGCGACGTTCATCGCCGTGGCGTCCAGCATGTCCATCATCGACGCGCCGAGCACCGTGAAGAGAACCGCCCAGGCGCCCTTGGGCACCGGCGGGGCCCCGGGCCGATCGTCGCGGAGGGAGGCTCCGGACGTCTGTGCCGTCCCACTCATGACATCCCCTCTCGGACCCGGGAGCCCTCGGTCTCGGCCGGACGTCAGCGCCGGCCGAGCATGTGCTCGAGCGCGAGCTGGTTGAGGCGGGAGTAGTGGAAGCCGCGGGCGCGGAGGGCCTCGAGGTCGGCCTCCTCCCCGCGCAGCGACTCGTAGCTCTCGCCCGGGGCGATGGTGGGCTGCGCGAGTTCGTGGATGCCGCTGGCCTCCATGGCCTCCTGGACCTCGGGGTCGGCGCGGAAGGCCGCGGCGCGCTCCTTGAGGATCAGGTAGGTGCGCATGTTCGCCTCGGCGGAGACCCACACGTCGTCGGCGTCCTCGGTGCGTCCGGGCTTGTAGTCGAAGTGCCGCGGGCCGTCCCAGCCGCTGCTCTCCAGCAGGTCCACGAGGAAGAACGCGCTCTTGGTGTCGCCGTGGCCGAAGACCAGGTCCTGGTCGTAGCGGGAACCGTGCTGGCCGTTGAGGTCGATGTGGAAGAGCTTGTCCTGCCACAGCGCCTGGGCGATGCCGTGGACGAAGTTGAGCCCCGCCATCTGCTCGTGCCCGACCTCCGGGTTGAGCCCGACCATCTCGCCGTGCTCCAGGGTGGCGATGAAGCCGAGGGCGTGGCCGATGGTCGGGAGCAGGATGTCGCCGCGCGGCTCGTTCGGCTTGGGCTCCAGGGCGAAGCGCAGGCCGTAGTTCTGCTCCTTGACGTACCCGGCGAGGAAGTCGATCGCCTCGCGGAAGCGGTCGAGCGCCACGCGCACGTCCTTGGCGGCGTCGCTCTCCGCGCCCTCCCGGCCGCCCCAGAACACGTAGGTGGTGGCGCCGAGTTCGGCGGCCAGGTCCAGGTTCCGCATCACCTTGCGGATCGCGTGGCGGCGCACCTCGCGGTCGTTGGAGGTGAAGGCGCCGTCCTTGAACACCGGGTCCTTGAACAGGTCCGTCGTGGCCGTGGGAACCACCAGGCCGGTCTCGTCCAGCGCCTTGCGGAAGGCCGCGACCGCGGCGTCCCGGTTGGACTCGACGGCGAGCAGGTCGTCGTCGTGGAAGGTCACACCCCAGGCCCCGAGCTCGGCCAGCTTGTGGACCGTGCGCACCGGGTCCAGGGGCGCGCGGGTGGCGTCCCCGAACGGGTCCCGCTCCCGCCAGCCGACGGTCCACAGGCCGAAGCAGAACTTGTCCTCGGGGGTGGGCTGCAGACGGGTCATGCCCGCTCCAATCAATTCGTCAATGATGTGGACCAAACCTAAGCACTGTCGGGCGCGCTTGCCAAGCCCTCGTCACCCGGCAACACCCGAAAGAGCTCCCGCCAGGCAACTACCGGCAATGTCAGGCGAGTTGATGATCTTCGTCGCGGCCCGCCAGCGCCTCGGCCGAGGCCGGAACGGCCCCTCCGCTTCGGCCGGCCGGCAGGCGTTCGGCCCCGCGGGCATCTCGCCGACGCTCCATTGCGCATTTCGGCAAGGGCGTGGATTAATGACCGCCATGCCTCTGACCTCCGACCCGCCCGGGTCTTCCGCCACGTCCCGCGCCGCGGCGACCGCGAGGGTCGCGGTCATCGGCGCGGGCCCGACGGGCGTGGGGGTGGCCGAGCGATTACTGGCCAACGCCCCGCTCGTCGCGCCGGGCCTGCCGGTGGAAGTCGTGCTGGTGGACCCGCACCCCGCCGGACCCGGAAGGGTCTGGCGCGCCGGACAGTCGCCGCTGATGCGCATGAACTCGTTCGCCAAGGACGTCACCCTCTTCCCCGGCGCGTCCGTACGCTGCGACGGCCCTCCGCGGCCGGGTCCGTCGCTGGCCTCCTGGGCGGCGGACACGGCCGCGGGAACCCTGCCCCCCGTCGATCCGCGCCTCGGGCCCGATGTGCGCGAAACGGGGCCGGACTCCTTCGCGACCAGGCGATTACAGGGCGCCTACCTGTCCTGGTTCCTCCGCGAGGTGACGCGCCAGGCGCCGCCCGGAGTGCGCGTGAGCGTCCGCGGCGGGCGCGCCGTGGCCCTCACCGGCGCACCGGACGGCAGACAGCGCGTGCACCTGGAGGACGGTTCCCCGCTCGACGCGCACGCGGTCGTCCTCGCCCTCGGCCACCTGGACGCGAGACCGCGCGGCGAGGAGGCGGCCGCCGCCGCGTTCGCGGCCCGCCACAAACTGACCTATCTGCCACCCGGCTTCGTCGCCGACGCCGACCTGTCGGCCGTGCCACCGGGCGCCGACGTGCTGGTGCGGGGCATGGGGCTGGCCTTCTTCGACCTGATGGCCCTCCTCACGCAGGGCCGGGGCGGCCGGTACACCCGCGACGGCGGGGGCGGCCTGCGGTACGTCCCCTCGGGACGCGAACCGCGGCTGCTCGTCGGTTCCCGGCGGGGCCTGCCGTACCGGTGCAAGCCGACCCACGAACCGGTCCTGGGGCTCCCGCGGGAGCTGCGTTACTTCCCGCGGGCGGCCGAACGGCTGCTCGCGCACGACGGGTCCGTCGACTTCCGTCACGACCTCTGGCCGGTCGTCGTCAAGGACCTCAGCCACGCGTACTACCGCGAACTGTTCGCGGCCCGCCCGCAGTGCACGGCCATGCCGTGGGAGGAGTTCGAGGAGCGCCACGCCGCGGCCACCCTCCAGGAGCTGGACGGGCTCGCCGGGAAGGCCGTCCCCGACCCGGCCCACCGGTTCGACCTGGACGACCTCCGCGCGCCGCTGCGTCACGCCGTCCTCCCGTCCGCGGAGGCCTTCCGCGCGCACTTCGCCGGCCTGCTGGAGCGGGAGCTGAGGCGCTGCGCCGATCCGGCCCGGTCCGCCGACACGGCGGTCTACGGCGCGCTGCTGCTCCTCTTCGACCGCCTCCCGCGGCTGCGCGGGCGCCTGGACCCCCGCTCCGAGGCCGAGGAGCTCGACGGGACCTGGCTCTCGCTGTTCAACCTGGTCGCGAGCGGTCCGCCCGCGTTCCGCGTGGAGGAACTGCTGGCGCTGTGCCGCGCGGGCGTGGTCCGGCCCCTCGGCCCGATGACGGGCGTGCGGTTCGACGAGCCGGCGGGTCTGTACCGCGCCGGCGGCGCGAACTTCCCCGGCGAGTACGCGGCCACGGTCCTGGTCGACGCCCGGGTGCCCGGTCCGACGGTCACCGGCACCGCCGATCCGCTCCTGGCGTCCCTGCACGCCGCCGGGGCGGTGTCGGAGGAGGTCCTGAGCGATCCCGCCACCGGGTACCGGGCGGCGACCGGGAGGATCGCCGTCGACGAGCGGGGGCGCCTGCTCGGCGCCGACGGCAGGGCGCATCCCGCGCGCTACGCGCTGGGCTGGAACACCTCGCTGCGCGGCGCCCGGGCGTTCGCCATCCCCGGCACGGACGCCGCCACCTTCCGGCACGGCGACCGGGTGGCGCGCGCCGTCCTCGCGGGGTTGCCGGGAAGACCCTCCGAACTCCCTCCGAATTAAGTCCAGATCATTGACACGTTCATGATCATCTGTTGTATTGGTCAACGTTCTGGATGAATTGCTCGGCCATTCCGAGACCGATCCGTCCCCGCGCTGCTCGTTCTCCGCGCGGGGCGGGCGCACACCGTGCGGGCCCGGACCCTTCGCCCCGCGTCGCCGGCTCCCCGGCGCGGCGGCCCGCACGCCGACCTTCCACCGAACTCCGTGATCCTTGAGGTGACGTGATGCTTGATCTGGAACTCGCGCGATTACTGCACCGCGAGGATCGGCATTATCTGGAATCCATCGACCTGATCGCCGCGTCCAACGCCCCGATCCCGGCGGCGCGCGACAACCGCACCTGGGGCGTCGCCCAGTTCCGGTCCGCCGAGGGGCACGTCGGACGCAAGCCCTACGCCGGCACCTCGCTCTTCGACGAGGTCGAGAAGATGGCGGCGCGCCGGGCGCGCGAGGTGTTCGGCGCCGAACACGCCAACGTGCAGCCCGCCTCCGGATCGCTGGCGAACCTCGCCGTCTACCGCGCCCTGATGCGGCCCGGCGACACCCTGCTCTCCCTGGCCGTCTCCTCCGGCGGGCACCTCTCGCACGGCCATCCCAAGCACATCGTCTCCGAGCTCTACCGGGTCGTCCCCTACCCGGTCGATCCCCGGACCGGCCTCCTGCCCTACGACGACATCCGGGCCATCGCCGAGCGGGAGCGCCCGCGCGTCATCGTCGCCGGATACTCCGCCTACCCCCGGGCCGTCGACTTCGCGCTGCTCAGCAAGATCGCCCAGGAGGTGGAGGCGACCCTCGTCGCGGACATCTCCCACATCGCCGGGCTGGTGGCGGCCGGGCTCCACGACAACCCGTGCGCCTACCCGGGGACCGTGGTGACCACGTCGGTGGAGAAGACGCTGCGCGGCACGCGCGGCGGGATCGTCCTCTGCCCCGCGTCGCTGCGGGCCCGGATCGACCCGGCGATCTTCCCCGGTCTCCAGTCCTCCGTCGGGATGGCCGGCCTCGTCTCCCTCGCGGCCACCCTCCAGGACGCCTCGACCCCCGGTTTCCGCGCCTACCAGGAACGCGTCGTGGGCAACGCGCGGCTCCTGGCCCGCCTGTTGCTCGACGGCGGCCTCGACCTGGTGACCGGCGGCACCGACACCCACCTGCTGGTCGTGGACCTCACCCGCACCGCGCTGACCGGCCGTGAGGCCGAGGGCCGGCTGGAGGACCTGGGGATCCTGTCGAACCGGAACATGCTGCCCGGGGATCCGCGGCCCCCGTTCGTGGCCAGCGGGCTGCGTCTCGGCACGCCGACGATCACCTCGCGCGGGTTCGACGAGGACGACGTCCGCGAGCTCGCGGACATCCTGCTGGCGGCGCTGGGCGCCGAGGAGTGGGACGCGGCCCGGATCGCCCTCCTGCGCGAGCGCGCGGACGCCCTGCGTTCCCGGCCCCGCCCCGACGACGCGCTCGGCGACCTGGCCGCGGCCACGGCCGCGGCCGGCGAAGTCTGACCAGGACCGGGACCGACAGCAGGGAAAGGCGGTACTCACATGCCACGGGGACCGGTCACCGGCTTCCACCGCTTCCGCAGCTACGCCGGCCATCCCGGCAAGGACGGCGCGAACTTCGCCTACGCGGAGGTCGGCCGGCTGCTCGGCGAGAGCGCGCGGGTGCGGGCCAGGCCGCACGACGTCGTCGAGCTCTTCCGCAGTGACGAGGCGGCGAGGGAGGCGCTGACGGGCTGCGACGTCGTGGTCGCGACGGTGGGCCCGCACGCCTACCTGTACTTCCATCTGCGCGAGCGGCTCGGCCTCGACTTCAGGATCGTCCGCGACGCGCGCACCGCGTTGTGGAACGGCTACCTCCAGCAGGAGGCGCTCTCGGCTCCCTACCTGCGCCCCGACGACGTCCTGTACCACTCGTCGCGGTACTCGCTGGCGCTGTACAGCATGCTGTTCCCGGGGCTGAGGTCCTCCCGGCAGGCCGTCTGCTATCCGCTCCTGCGCTGGTTCCCCGCCGAGCTGGCCGGGTCCTGGACCGGTTCGGGGAGCAGCGGCCCCACCCGCATCGGCTTCGTCGGACGGCTCACCGACGACAAGAACCACGCGCAGGCGGTCGGCCTCCAGCGCGAGCTCGCCCGGCGCGCCCCCGGGGCGTTCGAGACGGTGGCGATCGGCGAGGACCCGCGGCGCGGACGGCGGGCCCCGGACGGACCTCCCGTCCCGGGCTACTCGTGGCGCCCGCCGGTCGACCGGGCCCGGCTGTGGCAGGACTACCGGGAGATGGACGTGCTGTTCTTCCCCAGCACCTCCTCCCTGGAGACGTTCGGACGGGTGCTGGTGGAGGCCTCGTTCATCGGGACACCGGTCATGGCCTCCACCCACGCGGCCGCCTCCGAGCTGCTGCCGTCGGAGTCGCTGCTGCCCACCGTCCTGCGCGAGGACACCGGCTTCACCACCCACCTCGCGGCCCGGCTGGGCGACGTCGACGTCACCCACGCCGCCGACCTGCTCGTCGCCGGGGCGGTGCCGCCCGCCGGCAAGGGGCACCAGTACTACGCCGATCACGACGACCTCCTGCTGGCACTCGTCCACGGAGAGGTCCAGGAGGCCGCCGGCCTGGAACCGACCGCCGTCCAGCGGGCCTTCCTCGAGCGGCTCCGGATGCGCGACCTGGACGTCCCGCGCGACCGGGCGGCCGCGGACGAGATGATCACCGGGCTGCGCCGGTCCTTCACCGCCCTGCACCGCAGGGGCACGCCGGGGTACCTGGCCACGCTGGCCGTGCTGACGGCCCGCTCCCGCCACCGGCGCAAGACGGCCTCGTTCGTCCGCAAGAGCCTCTTCCACGGCGAGGACTTCAGCAACATCGGCGGCGTCGACCTGCAGCTGAGCCACCTCATCGGTTTCGAGCCCCGCTTCACGATTGCTCCCGCCGGCCACGGCGCCAGTGACCACGGAGAAGACGCATGCTGAACAAGCTGATCGTCCCGTACGACACGCAGCGGTTCGATTTCGCGGGCGCGACGCGCGCGGCCACCGGCGTGCCGGACCTCGCCCACTGGCACCACGTCCACGCCCCCGAGGGCGACGAGAAGCCCGGCTTCGGCGACCAGGCCTCCGCGATGCACCAGAAGCTCTACGGCATCGAGACGATCTCCCTGCTGTACCGGGAGTTCGTCCGGACGGTGATCACCGGACTGGTCGGGGAGGACGTCCGCTACCAGCACGTGCCGAACTGGCGCATCCAGCTGCCCGGGCGGCACGGGGTCGGCAGCTACCACCGTGACCGCAGCGGCGGCCACAACGACTGCGAGATCACGTTCTGGGTGCCGCTGACGGACATCACGGCGGAGAACAGCCTGTGGATCGAGTCGAGCGAGGGCGCCGAGGACTTCCGGGCGCACCCCATGCGCTACGGCCAGATGCTCGCCTTCGACAGCGCGAACCTCAAGCACGGCAACCGGCGCAACGCCTCGCAACGGACCCGGGTCAGCTTCGACTTCCGCGTGATCCCCGCGTCGCTCTTCCACGACGGACTCGCGACGCCGCACCACACGGGTATCGCCGGCCCGATCCGGTGGCTCTCCTCACGCCCGGGCGATCCCGCGTGACCCCGGGCGGCGCGCCGGCCGCCCGGCCACCTGACCACCTGACCGCCTGATCACCGACGCGTACCGACGGGAGCAGCAGGTGAACGACATCGATGCCGAAGCGGGTCCGGGGTACGACGCCGTCGTCGTCGGCTCCGGGTTCGCCGGCTCCTGGGCCGCGAAGGAGCTGACGGAGGCCGGGGTCGGCACCCTGGTCCTCGAGGCGGGCCCCCCGCGCAGGGCCGAGGAGATCCCGGACCGCGCCGCCGCCTACGCCGCGCCGGCGGGGGCCGGGGAGGGGTCCTGGCCCCGGCAGCCGGTCCAGAGCAGCCACTTCCACTTCCGGCCGCGGGGCCCGCACCTCTTCGTCGACGACCTGGAGCACGCCTACGAGACGCCGCCCGGGATGCCCTACCGGTGGATCCGCGGCATGCAGGTCGGCGGCCGCTCGCTCGTCTGGGGCGGGTCGGCGCTGCGCCTGTCGCCGTTCGAGACGGAGGCCGCCGACGTCGACGGCTCCTCGCCCGCCTGGCCGATCGCGTACCGGGAGCTCGCCGACGCCTACGACCGCGTCGAGGAACTCCTCGCCCTGCGGGGCACCGCGGAGGACCTCCCGCAGCTGCCCCACGGGCGCTTCCGGGGTGATCCGCCGGTGCTCACCCCCGCCGAGTCGGACTTCCGGCGCTCGTACCGGCGGCCGGGCACCCGGGCCGTACCGGTGCGTTACGTGGCGGCCGACGCGGGCGACGGCGGCTGGCCGGGCTTCTCGGTGCAGGCCACCGCCCTCGGCGCGGCCGGACGCACGGGACGGCTGACGCTGCGCCCCCACGCCCGGGTCACCTCGGTGACCGTCGACCCGGTGAACGGCCGGGCGACCGGCGTCGAGTACGTGGACGTCGGCACCGGAGTGCGGCACCGTGTCCGCGCCCGCGTCGTCTTCCTGTGCGGCGGCACCATCGAGACCGCCCGGCTGATGCTGCACTCGCGGAGCCCGCGCCACCCGCGGGGGCTCGGCAACAGCAGCGGCTGGCTGGGGCGCGGCCTGATGGACCATCCGCTGCTCACCTCCTCGGGCGTCCTCCAGGGCTGTCCGCCGGAAGCCGCGCAGCCGTGGACCGGGCGCCAGTGCGGTCTGCTCGTGCCCCCGCCCCAGCCGTGGAGCGAGGGCGTCCGCCCCTTCGCCCTGTGGGTGTCCCTCCAGCGGCGCGTCGCCGGCGGCGCGGCGCTGGGCGGCATCGACGCGCAGGGCGAGATGCTGCCCCACCGGCGCAACCGCGTGCGGCTCGGTGACCGGCGGGACCGGTGGGGCGTTCCGGTTCCCGTCATCGAGTGCGGGTACGGACCGCACGAGGAGCGGCTGTACGACCTGATGCGGCAGGAGATCGAACGGGCGGCCTCGGTCGCCGGCCTGAAGGACCTCACCGTCGCCGAAGCACTCACCGCGCCGGGCGGCAACGTCCACGAGCTGGGGACCGCCCGGATGGGCGCCTCCCCGGCCGACTCCGTCCTGGACCCCCACAACCGCTGCTGGGACGCGCCGAACGTCTTCGTCGCCGACGGCTCCTGCTTCCCGTCCGGCGGCTGGCAGAACCCCACCCTCACCGTCATGGCGCTCGCGGCGAGGGCGGGACGCTTCGCCGCGGGACTGCTGCGGGACGGGGAGTGCTGAACGCCGGCGACGCCGACCGACGAACCCTCGGAGGGCACATGACGCACGACAGCGAACAGGCCGGCCGCGCGCCGGAGACGTCCGGCGACACGGTCGGAGTGGTCTTCGTCGGCTGCGGCTACGCCGCGGACTTCTACGGCGCCACCATGCCCAACTACCCCCATGTCGAGGTCAGGGGCGCGTTCGACGTGGTGCGCGAACGCGCGGCGACCTTCGTCGGGGAGTACGGCGGGCGGGTGTTCGACGACTTCGACGAGGTGCTGGACGATCCGGACCTCGCCGTGGTGGTCAACCTGACGCCCGTGTCGCAGCACTACCGCGTGACCAGGGCGGCGCTGCTGGCCGGCAAGCACGTCTACTCGGAGAAGCCGCTGGCCTCGACGCTGCCCGAGGCCACGGAACTCGTCGAACTGGCCCGGGAGCGCGGACTGCTGCTGTCGAGCGCCCCGTCGACCGTGTTCAGCCGGTCCGCGCGGACGCTGCTGCGGGCCGTCGGCGACGGGCGGATCGGCAGGCCGCGCCTGGTGCACGCCTCCCTCGACATGGGCGCCCTGGCCTTCATGCCCTACACGCAGTGGCGGAGCCGGCGGGGGGTGCCGTGGCCGTACCGGGACGAGGTCGCCAACGGCTGTGTCATGGAGCACGCGGGCTACCAGCTCAGCTGGCTGGTGGCCATGCTGGGCCCGGTGGTCCGCATGGCGGCGCACACCTCCCTGCAACTGGGCGGTGAGTGGCCGGAGCAGGGCGAACTCGCCCCGGACGTCTGCCTGGGCTTCCTGGAGTTCGCCGGCGGCGCCGTGTGCAGGCTCAGCATCGGCTGGGTGGCGCCGGCCGACCTGTCCCTCACCGTCATCGGCGACCGGGGCGTGCTGTCGGTGGGCGACGTGTGGCAGGCCTCGGCCCCGGTCATGCTGCGACGGCACGTCAGGACGAGCGGCAAGACCAACGCGTACCTCGCCGAGCCCGAGCGGCTGCCGTTCGTCGCGCCGCCCGCCCGCTACCGCTACGCCGACACCCACGACCTCACGGTCGGCGCGGGGGTGGCCGACATGGCCTCGGCGCTCCTCAAGGGGGAACAGCCTTTCCTGAGCGCCGACTTCTGCCTCCACGTGCTCGACGTCAGCCTGCGGCTGTCGGAGGGCCGCGGCGTCATGGAGGACGTGCCGCTCGCCGTCCCCTCCGACCGGATGCCGGCGGTCTTTCCCGTCCTCACCGGTGCGGCGGCCACGTGAGCGGGGCGGGCCGGCCGGCCGCTCCGCCGGTACGCTCCCTGCCGGACGATCTCTCACAGGAGGACACGACATGACCGGCCCGTTGCGGATCGGTGTGGTGGGCGCCGGCAACATCAGCGGCGAATATCTGCGGACGCTGTCCCGGGCACCCGGCGTGCGCCCCGTGCTGGTGGCGACGCGCCGTGCCGAGCAGGCCAGGGCCGCCGCCGCGCGGTTCCCGGGGGGGCGCGCGGCGGACCTGCCGGAGCTCTACGCCTCCGACGAGGTGGACCTCGTCCTCGACCTCACCACTCCCGGGGCCCGCCCGGAGGTCTCCCGGGCCGCGATCGCGGCGGGCAAGCACCTGTACGGGGAGAAGCCGCTCGCCCTGTCCACCGCGGACGCCCGCTCGGTCCTCACCGCCGCGGCGGACGCCGGGGTGCGGGTGGGCTGCGCGCCGGACACCGTCCTGGGCACCGGCATCCAGACCGCGCGGGCGTGCGTGGAGCGGGGCGAGATCGGCGCCCCCGTCGCGGCGACCGCCTTCATGACCACGCCGGGGCACGAACGCTGGCACCCCGACCCGGAGTTCTACTACCGGCCGGGAGGCGGGCCACTGCTGGACATGGGCCCGTACTACCTGACCGCGTTGGTGCTGATGCTCGGGCCGGTGCGACGCGTCACCGGCCTGGCCTCCGCTCCCCGCCGTACCCGCACGATCGGCGACGGCCCGCGCGCGGGGACGACGTTCCCCGTGGAGGTGGCGACCCACGTGAGCGGAGTGCTGGAACACGGGAGCGGGGCGCTGTCCACCCTCATGATGAGCTTCGACGTGTGGGACAGCACGCTGCCCAGGATCGAGGTGTACGGCACGGACGGCACCCTGTCGGTGCCCGACCCCAACAGCTTCACCGGCGACGTCCGCGTCCGCCGCGCCGGGGACCCGGCCTGGCACACGGCGCCGGTGCTGGGCGGTTACGCGAACGGGGCCCGGGGCATCGGCGTCGTGGACATGGCCCGGGCCCTCGCGGCGGGGACGCCGCACCGGGCGAGCGCCGAACTCGCCTACCACGTCCTCGACGTGATGGAGGCGCTCCTCGCCGCGACGGAGACCGGCGACGGCCGCCGGGTGGACAGCGGCTTCCCGCTCCCCGACCCGGTGCCCGCCGGCACGCGCCCCGAGGACCTGTTCCCGGGATGAGGCCGCCCGCCGGCCGGGCCCCGGCCGGCGGAACCCGGCCCCCGCGGCCGGCGGCGGACCGCTTCCGTCGCCGGCCGCGG
>NZ_LWCC02000005.1:1142012-1165039 GCF_001642695.1 Streptomyces chilikensis | reverse complement strand
CTCATCACCTCCCTCGCCATGCTCCGCACCAAACACGCAGACCTGCCGTCCCGCAAACACGGCAACCCGCCCCAGTAGGGCAGTAGGGAGACACGTTCATGAGCACACCGGTGGACATTCGCGTCGAGAAGGGACAGGCCGAGCCGGAGGAGGTCGCGGCCCTCACGGCCATCCTGCTGGCCCGTGCGAGCGCGGGGCCGGCCCCGGAGGCCCCGTGGCACGGCGGAGGGTCCGTGCGGGCCGCCTGGCGGCGGCTGGAGCGCGAGCCCGGCTTCCGCGCCCCGCACAGCTGGCGCTGACCTCGCCCGGAACGACGAAAGGCCCGCCCACCCCCTCGAGGGGGTGGGCGGGCCTTCCCGTGTCCGTGGGGGCCCGGCGGCACCACCGCGCCGGCCGCCGCGCACCCGCGTGACGCGGCCCGCGCCACCGGTGCCCGGAACGACGGAACCCGGCGGCGCCGTGGGGCGTCGCCGGGTTCCGGGAGGGTCCCGCGACTAGCGGAGGCGGGCCATCAGGGCGTGCTCCACGAGCGTGATGAGCGCCGACTTGGCATCGGCCCGGTGCCGCGCGTCGGTGGTGATGATCGGGGTGTCCGGCCCGATCTGCAGCGCTTCCCGCACCTCTTCCGGCTGGTACGGCTGGTGGCCGTCGAAGCCGTTCAGGGCGATGACGAAGGGAAGACCCGAGTTCTCGAAGTAGTCGACCGCCGGGAAGCAGTCGGCGAGACGCCGGGTGTCCACCAGGACCACCGCGCCGATGGCGCCGCGGACCAGGTCGTCCCACATGAACCAGAACCGGTCCTGTCCGGGGGTGCCGAACAGGTACAGGATCAGGTCCTGGTCCAGCGTGATGCGGCCGAAGTCCATGGCGACCGTGGTGGTCTTCTTGTCCCCGGTGTGGGTGAGGTCGTCGATGCCCGCCGAAGCAGACGTCATGACGGCCTCCGTGCGCAGCGGGTTGATCTCCGAGACGGCGCCGACGAACGTGGTCTTGCCCACGCCGAAGCCGCCCGCCACCACGATCTTCGCGGAGGTGGTGGAGCGGGAGGACCCACCGTCAGAGCTTGCGAAGTCCACTGAGCACCCTTTCGAGCAGTGTCACGTCTGGCTGGCCGCCGGCGTTCTCGTCGCCGCCCGGCTGATGGATCGCGACCAGGCCCGCCTCCGCCAAGTCGGCGACGAGGATCCTGGCCACACCGAGAGGGATCTGCAGCAGCGCCGAGACCTCGGCGACCGACTTGATCTCCCGGCAGAGGTTGCAGATCCGCTGATGCTCGGGAAGCTGTCCCTGCATCTGGTGCGGCTGCGCGGTGGTGTGCACCAGCGCCTCGATGGCGAGCTGGTAGCGGGGCCTGGTACGGCCGCCCGTCATCGCGTACGGGCGCACCAGGGGGTTCTTGGCCGACGGCTGGCCGGCGGACGACGGCTCGGGACCGCGCCGCTGCGGAGCCACGGACCGGTCGTACGGGGCAGCCGGCTGCCCGTACGGGGAATGCTGCCCGTGACCCGGCCCTTGCGGGTGCTGGGGCGTGTACGGCTGCTGATGCGTGTGGCTCGCAGCGGAGGAAAAGTCGTACGACTGATCGCCGTGCTGCCCGTTCTGGCCCTGGTCGTACGACCAGCCGCCCGGGTTCGGACCGCCTGGGGATGTTGCCACTCTCTCTCCTCCTCCAACTGTGCCGGGCCACCCAACGTGTGGAAGCCGCGTCCCGAAACCTTACGGTCTCGGGACGCCAAGGCGCACGGGGTGTCTGCTAGTTGAGCAGGCTTCCCTGAAGCTCAGCACGAAGATCCGGCGTAAGTACCGTACCTGCACGGTCGACCAGAAGGGCCATCTCGTACCCCACGAGACCGATGTCCGCATCGGGGTGGGCCAGTACGGCAAGAGACGAACCGTCCGAAATGGACATGATGAAGAGGAATCCCCGCTCCATCTCGACCACCGTCTGGTTCACATGGCCGCCCTCGAAGATCCGCGAGGCTCCCGCGGTCAGCGAGGTCAGACCCGAGGCGACCGCGGCCAGCTGGTCCGCGCGGTCACGCGGGAAGCCTTCCGACATCGCCAGAAGGAGGCCGTCGGCGGAGACCACCACGGTGTGGGAAACACCCGGGGTGTTGTCCACGAAGTTGGTGATCAACCAGTTCAGGTTCTGCGCCGCCTGGCTCATCGGGCTCACACTAACGCTCCTGGTTGTAGGTGCTGTCAGGACCACGGAATTGGTTCCCGTCGGCCTGGCCGTTCGTTTCGTTGCCTGCGGTGCGTCCGCGCTGGACGCCCCGCCGCAGGTTGCTCAGCCGGCCCCGCACTTCGTCGGGGTTGCGGGAGACCTGCGGGCCGCCCTGCGGGGTCGCCTCGGCGTTGCCCTCCACGAGGTTCGCCTTGGGTACCCGCTTCGGCAGGCCGGAAGAGGTCACTCCGCCCGCCTTGGGCTTGCGGAGCTTGGAGGCGGACTCCCAGCGGTCGTCGTTGGACGAACGCCAGTCGTCGCCCGCGGCAGCCTGCTCCTGGCCGTTGCCCTGACCGGCGCCGCCGCCGAAGCCTCCGCGTCGCGGAAGTCCGGATTCGGTCGTCGCCGGGCCCTGGCCGAAGCCTACGCCGTTCTGCATGCCCGCGTCAGGACCCCGAGGGGATTCCGGTTCCGCGCCGTAGCCGTCGCCGTAACCGTTCTGGTAGCCCTGCTGCTGCTGCCAGTCTTCCTGGTAGGACTGCTCGCCGTAGTTCTGGTAGCCCTCCTGGCCGGCGCCCTGGAGCTGGCCCTGACCGGATTCCGCATACCCCTGCTCGGAGTAGCCGTTCCCGGAGCCGTCGGCAGCGTAGTACGACTCGTCGTACTGCTGCTGCTCCTGGTAGCCCTGCTGACCGTAGGCGCCGTCCTGGTAGCCCTGGCCGTCCTGACCGTTCTGGTAGCCCTGGCCGTCCTGGTAGCCCTGGCCGTCGTCGTAGCCCTGTCCCTGGCCCTCGTCGTAGCCCTGGCCGTCGTCGTAGCCCTGGCGGTGCTGGGACTCCAGGGCGGCGCGGCGCTCCTCGCGGAGCATCTGGCGGCCGACCGGGTCGAGCTCGCGGACGTCCTCCTGCCCCTGCTGGTAACGGGTGTCGTCGAAGCCCAGCTCGGCGGCGGTCCGCAGCGGCGCCTGCTCGGAGGTCTGCTGCGACTGCTGCTTCGGGATGATCTGGGAGACCGTGAACTCGTCGGCCGGCACGTCCTGGGCGGTGCCGCCGTGGGTGATGTCGTCCGGGAGCATGACCAGCGAGGTGGTGCCGGCCTGCTCGCCCGAGGGGCGGAGCTGGACGCGGATGCCGTGCCGGTCCGACAGGCGGCCGACCACGAAGAGACCCATGTGCTGGGAGATCGCGGCGTCCACGGTCGGCGGGTTGGCCAGCTTGTGGTTGATGTCCGCGAAGTCCTCGGCGGTGAGGCCGATGCCCTTGTCGTGGATCTCGATCATCACGCGGCCGTCCGGCAGACGGGTCGCGGTGACGCGGACCTTGGTCTGCGGGGAGGAGAACGTGGTGGCGTTCTCCAGCAGCTCGGCGAGCAGGTGCACGAGGTCGGTCACGGCGCGGCCGTGGATCTCGGCCTCGGGAACGCCGGCCAGCTCGATGCGCTCGTACTGCTCCACCTCGGAGGAGGCGGCGCGCAGGATGTCGACCAGCGGGACCGGCTGGTCCCAGCGGCGGCCGGGCTCCTCGCCGGCGAGGACCAGGAGGTTCTCGCCGTTGCGGCGCATGCGGGTGGCCAGGTGGTCCAGCTTGAAGAGGTTCTCCAGCTGGTCCGGGTCGGCCTCGTTGTTCTCCAGGTCGGTGATCAGGGTCAGCTGGCCCTCGATCAGCGACTGGTTGCGGCGCGACAGGTTGGTGAAGATCGCGTTGATGTTGCCCCGGAGCAGGGCCTGCTCCGCGGCGAGCCGGACCGCCTCGCGGTGGACCTGGTCGAAGGCGCGGGCGACCTCGCCGATCTCGTCGGTGGTGTTGATCGGGATCGGGACCACACGCGTGTCGACCCGGCCCGGATCGGTGCGCGAGAGCTGGTCGACCAGCATCGGCAGGCGCTGCTCGGCGACGTCGAAGGCCGCGTTGCGCAGGTCGCGCATCGAGCGGCTCATCTGGCGGGCGACGAGACCGGCCAGGACGAAGGCGGCGATCAGGGCGACGAGCACCGCGCCGGCGGCGACGAAGGCGGCCGTCCTGGCGTCGTCGGCGACCTGCTGGGAGCCCTCCACCGCGGCGTCGGCGAGGTCGGACTCGATCTTGCCGTAGGCCTCGAACTTCGGGTCGTTGATCTCCTGCCAGGTCTTGGCGTTGATGCCCATCTTCTCGAGGGTGGCCTTGCCCACCGGGGTGCCCGGGTCGTAGGCCAGGATCGCCTTGATGATCTCGGTGGTGTCCGTCATGTTCTTGTGGAACGGCGTCGCGGACGCCGTCTCCTCGAACTGACGCTTGACCTCGACCATTTCGGCGTTGAGGCGTTCGGCGTCCTCGTCACGGCCCGCGCCGGTGTACTCCTCGATCGCGATGCGCTCGAGGTAGGCGTAGGAGGAGAGGGTGACGAGCTGCGACATCCGCGACGACTCGTCCTCGTCCGGCTTCACCAGGACGTGCGTGCCGATCGACCGCTGCAGCGACTGGGCGCCCTTGGTCAGCGACATGGCGTACGCGGTACGGCCGTAGGAGACGACGTTGCCCTCGTCGAGCGTGAGCTCGTTGGCGAAGTCCATGAGGGGGTGGATGACCTTGACGTACCCCTCCTCCGTGTTCGTACCGGGGAGCTTCGCCGTGTAGGCGCCCTCCCGCAGGTTCGGGAGGAGCTTCTCGGCCTCCACGAACAGGTCGCGGCGGCGCTCGAGGGTGTCCGACTCCGGCAGCTCGGCCAGGAGGGTCCTGAACTCCGCGGCCGCCTTGTCGGTCTGCTCGCGGGTCTCCTTGACGACCGGGTTGTTCTTGCCCTTGCCCTCGAGGAGCGGGGCGGCGGTGCGGTCGCGCTCCTCGGACAGCGCGTCGGCGTAGTCCAGGGCGCCGCGGACGATGCGCGCGGTGGCCGCCGCGTCCTCGGCCTCCTGCCAGGTGTCGATCGAGCCCTTGACCTCGACCACGGCGAGAATGAGACCGAGGACCACGGGTATGAGCATGATCGCGTTCAGACGCGTCCGCACGCGCCAGTTGCGGGGCGAAAGACGTCCGCCGCCCGCTTCCGGCGTGGCGACCGGCTCGGAGCCGGGCAACTCGTCCGCCCGCGGGGGCGGCGTGAAGTTGCCCCGCGCCGACGGCTCGGGTCCGTTCTTGCTTCGCCTCACTCGACCAACAACCTCTCGGCGGTCGGCACCTTCGTCGTGCCGCGGTATCTCTGGGCCCTTGTGACCAATGGGCAGTTCTGGCATTCCAGCACGCCGGTACGGACAGTTCCAAACGTCCGGACGTGACGGAGAGCTGCGGGAGAACGGTCTCGCAAACAGGACATACGGACCGTCGCCCGGCAAATGGCGGGTCCTTCGTGCGCGCTGTGGCACCACGCGAACGCGCGCTGTCGCAGGAGGTGGCCCATATCTCTGTCGAAATGTTATGAACACCGGCCAGTGCGTGGCCAAGGCCACAAGGGCCTGTTGAGGCACGTCATAGCCGCTTTTCACCACGGCGCGCCCGTCGTGCTCCCCGGGCCGTTCCGCGCGCCGTACGGCGGAACCCGGCCGCGCCCGTGGGCGCGGCCGGGTTCCGTACCGTCCGCACGCTAGCGCAGCCGCGCCATCAGGGCGTGTTCCACCAGGTTGATCAGGGCGCCCTTCGCCTCGGCGCGGTGCCGGGCGTCGGTGGCGATGATCGGGGTGCCGGCGCTGATCTGCAGCGCCTCGCGCACCTCCTCCGGCTGGTACGGCTGGTGCCCGTCGAAGTTGTTGAGCGCCACGACGAACGGCAGGCCGGAGTTCTCGAAGTAGTCGACCGCCGGGAAGCAGTCGGCCAGGCGCCGGGTGTCCACCAGGACCACCGCGCCGATGGCGCCGCGGACCAGGTCGTCCCACATGAACCAGAACCGGTCCTGTCCGGGGGTGCCGAACAGGTACAGGATCAGGTCCTGGTCGAGCGTGATGCGGCCGAAGTCCATGGCGACCGTGGTGGTCGTCTTCCCGGACGTGTGGCTGAGGTCGTCGATGCCCGCCGAGGCGGACGTCATGACGGCCTCCGTACGCAGCGGGTCGATCTCGGAGACGGAGCTGACGAACGTGGTCTTGCCCACGCCGAAGCCACCCGCCACCACGATCTTCGCCGAGGTGGTCGCCCGGCTCCCGTCAGAGGTTGCGAAGTCCACTGAGCACCCTTTCGAGCAGTGTCACGTCCGGTGCACCGCCGTTGTTCTCGTCGCCGCCCGGCTGGTGGACGGCGACCATGCCCGCCTCGGCGAGGTCGGCGACGAGGATCCGTGCCACGCCCAGGGGCATGGACAGCAGGGCCGACACCTCCGCCACCGACTTCACCTCCCGGCAGAGGTGACAAATGCGCTGGTGCTCGGGGAGCAGCCCTTGCGTCTGTGCCGGATTCGCGATCGTGCTGATCAGCGCCTCGATGGCGAGCTGGTAGCGCGGCCGGGTCCGGCCGCCGGTCATGGCGTAGGGCCTGACCAGCGGCCCCTCTTCCCCGTACTGGTCTCTGTACGGATCGTGAGCGGCGGGTGGCGGGTTCATGCATCCTCCGGGCGGACAGCAAGTCGGATGGAAGTGCCGCAGGCCGGTGGGGGGTTGCGAAGCTGACGGCCGGACGGTGGGGGACGGTCACATGGCGCGGGAAGGGCTCAGCGGAGAAGGCTGCCCTGGAGCTCGGCGCGCAGGTCCGGCGTGAGCACGGCGCCTGCGCGGTCGACCAGGAGAGCCATCTCGTAGCCCACCAGGCCGATGTCGCACTCGGGGTGGGCCAGCACGGCCAGCGAGGAACCGTCCGAGATGGACATGATCAAGAGGAAACCGCGTTCCATCTCGACGACGGTCTGGTTCACGTGGCCGCCCTCGAAGATCCGCGAGGCTCCCGCGGTCAGCGAGGTGAGCCCCGACGCGACCGCGGCGAGCTGGTCGGCGCGGTCGCGCGGGAAGCCCTCGGACATCGCCAGGAGCAGACCGTCGGCGGAGACGACGACGGTGTGGGAGACCCCGGGCGTGTTGTCCACGAAGTTCGTGATCAACCAGTTCAGGTTCTGTGCCGCCTGGCTCATCGGGCTCAACTAGCGCTCCTGCTGGTGAGTGGGGCTGGGGTAGGAACCGGTCTGGCCGGAGGAGGCCTGCCGTCCCTGCGCGATGCCCCGGCGGAGGTTGGTCAGCCGGCCTCGCACGGCGTCGGGCGCGCGGGAGACCTGCGGCCCGCCGGTGTGCTGGTTCTGCTGCGCGGTGCCCGGGACGAGGTTCGCCTTGGGCACCCGCTTCGGCAGGCCGGACGTGGTGACGCCGCCCGCGCTGGGCTTGCGGGCGCGCTCGGCCTGGCGGGACAGCTCGTCGTTGGGCGAGCTGCGCCAGGGGGCGGCGGACGGCCGCTGGGGCGTGGCCCCGGCGCCGGGCCGCTGCTGCGGCTGCTGCTGGCCCGGCTGCTGCGGCCGGCCCTGCTGGGCCTGCGGCTGCTGTGGCTGCCGGGCCTGGCCGGGCGCCTGCTGCTGCGGGCCGGGGCGGCCGGCCTGCGGCTGCTGCGGCCGGTGCTGCTGGCCCTGCTGCTCCGCCTGCTGACCGCGGAACCAGTTGGTCTCCAGCGAGTCGAACAGCGGAGTACCGCCGTCGGGGCGGCCGGCGGACGGCGGCAGGTCGCCCTGGGCGGGCTGCTGCTGCGCGCCGTAGCCGCCGTACTGCGCCTGCTGGGGGTGCCGGTCCGTCTGCGGCTGGGCGAACTGGCCGGTGCTCGCGGGGTCCTGGGCCTGGTACTGGCCCTGGACCGGGAACTGGCCGGTCGACGACGGGTCGGCCGGGAACTGTCCGGTCGACGACGGGTCCTGCGGGACGTTGCCGTACCCCTGCTGCGGGTACTGGCCGCCGGCGCCGCCGTACTGGGGGGCCTGCGGGGCCTGCGGACGGCCGCCCTGCTGGGGGTGCCGGCGGCCGGCCGCCGGAGGCTGCTGCTGCGGGGCGGGGGCGTCGAAGTCCGGGCGGGGGAACTGGGCCGTGGAGCCCGCCCCGTGGTCCTCGACGCGCGGCATCTGCGCGGTCTGGCCGAAGTCGTCGTGGCCACGCGGAGCGTCGGACTGCTGGGCGGGGCCGCCCGGCAGCTCGGGGCGCTGGACGCCGGGCGGCGGCAGCTGGGGCTGGCGCTGGCCGGGGCGGCCGCCCTGCGCGCGGTTCTGCTGCCCCGCGCCGGGGCCCTGGCCCATGCCCTGACCCTGGCCCATGCCCTGGCCCATGCCCTGACCCTGGCCCATGCCCTGGCCCTGCTGGCCGGGGTGCGGGGCGGAGGCGGAGCGCTGCGCCGGGACGGGGCCGCGGCCCTGCTGCGGGGCGGGAGCGGACGGGAAACCGCCCTGCGGGGCCTGTCCTGCCGGGGCCTGCGCGGAGGGGCCGCCGAAGCCGGCACCCGCACCGGCACGACCCTGACCGGGGCCGCCCTGGCCGAAGCCGCCGGGACCGCCCTGGTTGCCGAAGCCGCCGGGGCCGGAGTCACGGCCGGGCAGCGCCGGACGGGACGCCTGTCCCGCGCCGATCGCCGCGCCGGTGCTGCGGCGGGCCGCGGCGGCGCCGCGATCGCCGCGCCGGTGCTGCGGCGGGCCGCGGCGGCGCCGGCCGCGGCCGCGGCGACACCGCCGCCGCCCTGGCCGCCCTTGCCGACGGGCGCCTTCTTGTCGCCCTGGGCGACGTCCACCGGGAGCATGACCAGCGCGGTGGTGCCGCCGGAGTCCGAGGGACGCAGCTGGATGCGGATGCCGTGGCGCTGCGAGAGGCGGCCGACCACGAACAGACCCATGCGCCGGGAGACCGAGACGTCCACCGTGGGCGGCGCCGCGAGGCGCTCGTTGATCGCGGAGAGGTCCTCCGGCGAGAGGCCGATGCCGGTGTCGTGGATCTCGATCAGCGCGCGGCCGTCGGGCAGCGCGTGACCGGTGACCCGGACCTTGGTCTGCGGGGAGGAGAACGAGGTGGCGTTCTCCAGCAGCTCGGCGAGCAGGTGCACGAGGTCGTTGACGACGCGGCCGGCGATCTCGGTCTGGGGGACCGTGGCCAGCTCGATGCGCTCGTACTGCTCCACCTCGGAGGCCGCGGCGCGGAGCACGTCGACCAGCGGGACCGGGCGGGTCCAGCGGCGGCCGGGCTCCTCGCCCGCGAGGACGAGGAGGTTCTCGCCGTTACGGCGCATGCGGGTGGCGAGGTGGTCCAGCTTGAAGAGCGAGGACAGCTGGTCCGGGTCGGCCTCGCGGGACTCCAGTTCGGAGATCAGGGTCAGCTGGCGCTGGATGAGGCCCTGCGAGCGGCGCGAGAGGTTGGTGAACATCGCGTTGACGTTGCCCCGCAGGAGGGCCTGCTCGGCGGCGAGGCGGACCGCCTCGCGGTGCACGTCGTCGAAGGCCGCGGCCACCTGGCCGATCTCGTCGCGGGAGTGCACACCGACCGACTCGACGGTGGTGTCGACGTCCTGCGGGTCGGACTCGGAGAGCTGCTTGACCAGCTCGGGCAGGCGGTCCTTGGCGACCTTGGTCGCGGTGTCCTGGAGGCGGCGCAGCGAGCGGATCATGGAGCGGGCCACCACGAAGGCGCCGACCAGGGACACGCCGAGCACGAGGAGGATCAGCACACCGGAGATCAGGGCCTCGCGCTGGGCCTCGTCCTGGAGCTCGCGGGCCTTCTGCTCCATCTCCTCGAGGAGGGTGTGCTCGATGCTGCCCATCGACTCGAGCTTGGTGGAGGCGTCGTCGACCCAGTCCTGGTAGGACTGCTTGCCCACGTTGCGGCTGCCGTTGGGGCTGAGGACCGTGTTCGAGTACTTGTCGGCGACCTCGATCACGCTGTTGTTCTCGAGCGGCTCGAGCATCTTCTGCTGGCCGGAGCCGTAGATGGTCCCGAAGGTGTCGAGTTCGCTCTTCTCGCCCTCGCGGGCGGCCTCGCCGTAGAGGCGGTCGTTCTCGGAGAGGTCCGCGAAGGACGAGGCGTCCTTGGGCAGGGAGGCGGCGATGACCGCGCGCTGCATGGACGCGTACTCCTTGGCGGAGGAGAAGGCGGCCAGGGCGCGGGTGTGCTGGATCATCTCCGGGTTGCTGGTGGCCTCGGCCATGTCCGTGGACAGCTCGAGCAGCTGGGTGATGAGCCGGTGGTAGGACTCGACGGTCTGGGTGGAGTTGCCCTCGGCGTCGTAGGCGTTCTCGCGGAGCTTGTCCAGTCCGCGCAGCTCGACGATGAGGCCGACGAGGCTGTCGCGGACGCCCTGGAGGTCGCCCTCGCCGAGGTTGTCGTCGACGGTCTCGGTGTCCTTGAGGAACTGGTCCTTGGCCTTGTCCGTCTTCTCCCGCGGCGTCCTGACCTTGTAGTCGGAGTCCTTGGCGCCGTGGGCCAGCGGGCCGGCGGTGACGTCGCGCTCCTCCTGGAGCGCGTTGGCCAGCTCGGTGGCCTGCTTGGTCATCTCGGTGAGCAGCTGCATGTTCTCCAGCTGCTGCATGTCCTCGAGCGAGTCGCTGATCCGCAGACCGCCCAGGGTGGTCGCGGCGACCACGGGCAGCGCCAGCAGCGACACCAGGCGGGTGGAGATGCGCCAGTTGCGCAGGGCCATGCGGGCACCCGGGCCGGTGGACCCGCTGCCGGCAGGCTTCAGCGCCGGGGCGGCCTCGTCGGCGGCCTGCCCCTGGCCCGGGGGCTGGGCGTGCTGGGGCGAGGCACCGCGTGCGGTCCCGTTGTGTGGCTCCGGCTCCGCCGAAGCGCTGCCATCCCTCTTGAAACGTCCCTGCACTAGCGTCGCAACCTCTGGACCAGGCGTCCCCCCGGAGAGGGAGGGACGGTGTCGGCGTGTGAGGGGCGCGTTCGGGCTGCGCCCCCGTTGTCGGTCGTGAAGTGACCGTCGTGGTCGTGATGGACCGGCGCTTCTTCCCCCTCCCGACCGGCCGCCCGGAGCGGTTCCCGCACCTGAGCGTCGGCTGGGTCCCACGACGGTCCGTGGAATTCCAGCACAGTGGCCGATCCTCAACAAGGCCCGCAGGGGAGGCCGTGACCCAGATGACACCGCGTGAGTGGCCTGTCACCCCTCGTCGAGCCCCGTGTCGGACAAAGCGGACCTATGCCCAGGTTCCACCCGACCCGGCCCGGTGTCCCAGTCGCCATGATCAGGAGCGGAATGGAGACTTTCACTTACTTATGTCCGCTATGGAACGGAGTCCGCTTTCACCCGGTCTGCCCCGAATGGCGGGGCCTTGAGTGAGGAAAATCACTAGGGATTCACTGACCCTTCACGGCTTGGGCGGGGAATCGCGCGTTTAGTCTGACGTTTTAGCCTGACCCTTTACAGGAACCGTCGGCGTGCCGTCGGCGGCCGCTCCCCCAGCAGCACCCGTCCAGAGGGGTCCGATCGACAGTGAAGACGAACATGAGCTCTCGCATCACCGCCAACCCGCGCCGCACCACCCTGGCGCACCTGGAAGACGCCGCGCACCTGCTCGGCGAGGAGCGGGAGCACTCCGTCGAGCTGCCGGCGCAGACCGCCAACCCCCGGCGCACGGTGCTCAACGAGGTCCCGGTCCGCGCCACCGCCGAGTAGCCGGCCCCCCTCCGCCCGGCCGGACCGACCGGGCGGCGCGCCACCCGGGCCCCCTGCGCCGCGTTAGCCTGGAGCGTCAGACTCCGGCCGGCAGCTCAGTGAGGGGCATCAGAATCCCGTGCGCATCGCCAGATTCTCCATCGACGGGAACGTCGCCTTCGGCGCGGTCGAGGGCGACAAGCAGGACGAGCTCGTCCTCGACATCATCAAGGGCATCCCGTTCGCGGAATTCGAGCTCTCCGGCACCAAGGTCCCGCTGAGCAAGGTCCGGCTGCTGCCGCCCGTGCTGCCCAGCAAGGTCGTCGCCTTCGGCCGCAACTACGCGGACCACGCGGCGGAGATGGGCTCCCGGGCGGCCGAGGAACCGTTCGCCTTCTTCAAGCCCTCCACCTCGGTGATCGGCTCGGGCGACGTCATCCGGTACCCGTCGTTCTCCCAGGAGCTCCACCACGAGGCGGAGCTGGCCGTGGTGATCGGGCGGATGTGCCGCGAGGTGCCGCGGGAGCGCGTCAGGGACGTGATCCTCGGTTACACCTGCGCCAACGACGTCACCGCCCGCGACGTGCAGCGCCGCGAGCAGCAGTGGGCGCGCGCCAAGGGCTTCGACTCCTCGTGCCCCCTGGGCCCCTGGATCGAGACCGACCTCGACCCCGCCGACCTCACGGTCCAGTGCACGGTCAACGGCCTGCAGCGCCAGCTGGGCAGCACCGCGCAGATGGTCAACCCGGTCGAGGACCTGGTCGTCAACATCTCGGCGGCGATGACGCTCCTCCCCGGCGACGTGATCCTCACCGGGACCCCGGCGGGCGTCGGCCCGCTCCAGGACGGCGACGAGGTCGCCGTCACCATCGAAGGCATCGGCACTCTCACCAACAAGGTTGTCAAGCGTGGCTAGCGCTCCTGTCCGTGTTCGTTTCTGCCCCTCCCCCACCGGCAACCCCCACGTGGGCCTGGTGCGCACCGCCCTGTTCAACTGGGCGTACGCCCGGCGCCACCAGGGCACCCTGGTCTTCCGCATCGAGGACACCGACGCGGCCCGCGACTCGGAGGAGTCGTACCAGCAGCTCCTCGACGCGATGCGCTGGCTGGGCTTCGACTGGGACGAGGGCCCCGAGGTGGGCGGCCCGCACGCGCCCTACCGTCAGTCCCAGCGCATGGACATCTACCGCGACGTCGCGCGGAAGCTGCTGGACGGCGGCTACGCCTACCACTGCTACTGCTCCGCCGAGGAGCTCGACGAGCGCCGCGAGGCCGCCCGCGCGGCCGGCCGGCCGTCGGGCTACGACGGCCACTGCCGCGAGCTGACCGCCGAGCAGGTCGCCGCCTACGAGGCCGAGGGCCGCGAGCCGATCGTGCGCTTCCGGATGCCGGACACCCCGATCACCTTCGACGACCTGGTCCGCGGCGAGCTGACCTTCACCCCGGAGAACGTGCCGGACTACGGCATCGTCCGGGCCAACGGCGCCCCGTTGTACACCCTGGTGAACCCGGTCGACGACGCGCTGATGGAGATCACCCACGTCCTGCGCGGCGAGGACCTGCTCTCCTCCACCCCGCGGCAGATCGCGCTCTACGGCGCGCTGATCGAGCTGGGCATCGCCAAGGCGGTCCCCGCGTTCGGCCACCTGCCGTACGTGATGGGCGAGGGCAACAAGAAGCTCTCCAAGCGCGACCCGCAGGCCTCCCTGAACCTCTACCGCGAGCAGGGCTTCCTGCCCGAGGGCCTGCTCAACTACCTCTCCCTGCTGGGCTGGTCCCTCTCCGCCGACCGTGACGTCTTCTCGATCGAGGAGATGGTCGCCGCGTTCGACCTCGGGGACGTCAACCCCAACCCGGCGCGCTTCGACCTGAAGAAGTGCGAGGCGATCAACGGCGACCACATCCGGATGCTCGACCCGAAGGAGTTCGCGGCCCGCTGCGAGCCGTGGCTGCGGGCGCCGTACGCGCCGTGGGCGCCGGAGGACTTCGACGAGGCCAGGTGGGCGGCGATCGCCCCGCACGCGCAGACCCGTCTGCGGGTGCTCTCCGAGATCACCGCCAACGTCGACTTCCTGTTCCTGCCGGAGCCGGTCTTCGACGAGGCCTCCTGGAACAAGGCGATGAAGGAGGGCTCGGACGCGCTGCTGCGCACGGCGCGCGAGAAGCTGGAGGCCGCCGACTGGTCCTCCGCGGAGTCCCTGAAGGAGGCCGTCCTGGCCGCCGGCGAGGCCCACGGGCTCAAGCTGGGCAAGGCGCAGGCCCCGGTCCGGGTGGCCGTCACCGGCCGCACGGTGGGCCTGCCGCTCTTCGAGTCGCTGGAGGTCCTGGGCAAGGAGAGGACGCTGGCCCGCGTCGACGCCGCGCTGGAGAAGCTGGCGGCCTGACGCCGGACGTCCGTGAGGGGCGGCGACCGGGGTATCCCGGTCGCCGCCCCTCACGCGTCGCCACCCCTCGCGCGTCGCCGGGCCCGCGGTTGCCCGTCCACGCGTCCGCCGCGCGGTATGTGCATGTGCACCGAATCGCGTCCCGGTCGTTCCCCGACGGGGCCCGCGCTTCTACTGTTCTGACGTCGGCGGGGCGGACGGTCGGGTCGGCCCCGGACAGGGAGAGGACGAGGGACAGCGCGTGGCTGATCTGAGCGGATACGTGGACGAGCGCTTCGCGGCGGTGCGGGAGGCGGTGGAGGCGAACCTGGCGATCGGCGCGGAGACCGGGGTGTCGGTGTACCTGGACATCGACGGCGACCGGGTGATCGACCTGTGGGGCGGTCACGCCGACCGGGAGCGCACCCGGCCCTGGCAGCGGGACACCGTGGTCAACGTGTGGTCGACGACCAAGACGGTGACCTCGCTCGCCGCGCTGATGCTGGTGGACCGCGGGGAGCTGGACGTCGACGCCCCGGTGGCGAAGTACTGGCCGGAGTTCGCCGCGGGCGGCAAGGAGGGGGTGCTCGTCCGGCACCTGCTGGGCCACACCTCGGGGGTGTCCGGCTGGGCCGCGCCGTTCGAGGCGGCCGACCTCTTCGACTGGGGGCGCGCCACGGCCCACCTCGCGGCGCAGGAGCCGTGGTGGACGCCGGGCGAGGGATCCGGGTACCACCTGCTCAACTACGGGCACCTGGTCGGGGAGGTGGTGCGGCGGGTGAGCGGCAAGCCGCTGAAGCGGTTCGTGGACGAGGAGATCTCCGGCCCCCTGGGCGCGGACTTCCAGATCGGCGCGAGGGAGGCGGACTGGGGGCGCTGCGCCGAGATCGTCCCGCCGCCGCCGCTGGCGATCGACCCGAGCGCCATCGACCCGCAGAGCGTGCTGGTGAAGACGCTCATGGGAGCGCCGCTGGAGGCGGAGATCGCGAACACCCCCGAGTGGCGGCTCGCCGACATCGGCGGGGCCAACGGCCACGGCAACGCGGCCTCGGTCGCGCGCGTCCTCTCCGTGGTCTCGCGCGGGGGCGAGGTCGACGGGGTGCGGCTGCTGTCGCCGGAGACCGTCGAGCTGATCTTCCGCGAGCAGGCGCACGGCATCGACCAGGTGCTGGCGATGCCCCTGCGGTGGGGCATCGGGTACGCGCTCCCGGAGCCGGCCGGAGTGCCGTTCGTCCCCGAGGGGCGGATCTGCTTCTGGGGCGGCTGGGGCGGCTCGCAGATCGTGATGGACCTGGAGCGGCGGATGACCTTCTGCTACGTGATGAACGAGATGAAGGCGGGGCTGGTGGGCTCCGAGACGGGTGCGGAGTACCTGAACGCGGTGTACGCGGCGGTGTGACCCGCGCGACGGCCCCGCGGCGCGGGCGTCCCCGCGGCACGGGCGCCCGGTTCCGTCACCGGGCGCCCGTGCCGACACCAGCGGCGCACCCGCCGCGATCGCCATGTCCATGATCTTGTGGATCTTCGTCGCGTGCGCCTCCCCCAACGCCCCGCCGAAGATCCGGAAATCGTGGGCGTAGACGAACACCGTCCGCCCCTCGACCGTCCCCCACCCCGTCACCACGCCATCGGTGTACGGCCGCCTGTCCTCCAGACCGAACCCACTGGCCCGATGCCGCCGCAACTGCTCCACCTCACGGAACGAACCCGCATCGAGCAACAACTCGATCCGCTCCCGCGCCGTCAGCTTCCCCTTGGCATGCTGCGCCGCGGTCGCCTTCTCACTCGGCCCGGCCAGCGCACTCGCCCGGATCTCGCGCAGCTCCGCCGCGCGCCCCCGTGCGTCGGCCGGCTCGTTCAGGTCCTCCGTGGGCTCACCCAGCGCCTCATCCACAACGGTCATGCAGCGACCTTACGGAGCGTTCCTGAGGGGCAGGGCCATCGACTCCGTACAGTGTCCGGCGCGATTTCCTGGTGCTACCGAACAGAAGACCCGGGCCGTGCAGGCGTTCCTCCTGTCGTACCGCCCGTGCGGTTGTAGGGGTGTCACAAAGGGCGTGCTCCGCCCGGGGGACGGCCCGTGCCGGTGCGCCGGTGCGGCCGACAGGGTGAAGCCGGAAGAACTCCCCGGTCCGTTCGGTTGAATCTTAAACAGAATCGCGCTACCTTCGGACACGTCGAAGGTCGTTGAATCTTCAACCGACGACTTCCGGCTCCGTCCCGCCCCATCCGCCGTCCCGATCCCGAGGAGCACACCATGGGCATCTTCAGCCGCAGCGACGCCGTCGCCGAGAACACCCCGGTCAGCCCGGACCTCGCCGCCCTGACCGGCGACTACACCGTCGACCCGTCGCACACCACGCTGGGCTTCGTCGCCCGCCACGCGATGGTGACCAACGTCAAGGGCCAGTTCCGCGAGTTCACCGGCAGCCTCCACCTGGACGGCTCCGACCCGTCGAGGTCCACCGCCTCGCTGGACATCGTCATGGACAGCATCGACACCGGCTCCGCGGACCGCGACGGCCACCTCAAGAGCGCGGACTTCTTCAGGACCGACGAGTTCCCGACCATGACCTTCCGCTCCACGCGGATCGAGGCCGCCGGCGGCGACGACTACCGCGTCACCGGCGACCTGTCCCTGCTCGGTGTCACCAGGCAGGTCACCATCGACCTGGAGTTCCAGGGCGCCGCCAAGGACCCGTTCGGCAACGAGCGCGTCGGCTTCGAGGGCCGGGGCGAGATCCTGCGCTCCGACTGGGGGGTCACCTGGAACGCCGCGCTCGAGACGGGCGGTGTGCTGGTCTCCGACAAGATCAAGCTCCGCTTCGACATCTCCGCCGTCAAGAGCGCCTGACGCCCGTGGGCTGCGAGAGTTCCCCGCCCTGACCCCGGGCGGGGAACACGCGCGCCCCGCGCCCGGCCGCGGTCGCGCCTCGCGCCGTCCCCCTCGTGCGGCACGCCGTACCCGCGCCTTCTGCGCGTGGAGGCCCTCCGGCCCGCAAGCTGGTGTCCATGCCTCACCTCATGGACGTGCGACCGGCAACGCTGTGGCCCGCGGCGGCGGCGGCCGTGTTCACCGCCGCCCAGCTCGTCCTGATCCCCGGCACGGGCCTCGGCTGGGACGAGATCGTCTACGTCACCCAGGTCGAGGGCGGTGACACCCCCGTCGCCTTCTTCTCGGCCCCCCGCGCCCGCGGCATCAGCTGGCTGAGCGCCCCGGTCGCCGCGTTCACGGACCCGGCCGCCTCCCCGGCGGCGCTCCGCGTCCACCTCGCCGTGCTCGCCGGCCTCGGACTGCTCGTCGCCCTGCGCGCCTGGCGCACCCTGCTCCCGCCCGCCGTCCTCGGCACCGCGGGGCTCTTCTTCGCCGGCCTGTGGGTCACCCTCTTCTACGGCCCCCGCGCCATGCCCAACGTCTGGTGCGCCCTGGGCGCGCTGGCGGCCACCGGCTGGTTCCTGCGCGCCGTCCGCCGCCGCCCCGGTGCGGCCGAGGACCGCCGCGCCCCCTGGCTCGCCGCCGCGGCCGTCGCCTTCGTCGCCGTGATGCGCCCGGCCGACGGCCTCTGGCTCGCCCTGCCGCTGGCGGCCGCCGCCCTGCTGGTGCCCGCCTGGCGAGGTCACCGGGCCGTGCCGCTGCTGCTGGCCGCCGGGCTGGTCCTGGGCGCGCTGCCCTGGGTGATCGAGGCGTACCAGTCCTACGGAGGACCGCTCGCCCGGCTGCGGCGCGCGGGCGAGATCCAGGGCGGCATGGGCCTGCGCTTCGCGGTCGACGACCAGGCCCGTTCCCTGGTCGGCCGCACCCTGTGCCGTCCCTGCACCGGGCCCTGGAACCACCGCTGGACCGCCCTGTGGTGGTTCCTGCTGCCCGTGGTCACCGCCGCCGGGGCGGTCGCCGCCCGGCGGGCGGGACGCGGTGCCGCCTCCGTCCTCGCCGTCGTCGTCGCCGCCTCCCTCGCCGTCACCTACCTGTTCACCATCGACTACGCCGCCCCCCGCTTCCTGCTCCCCGCCTACGCCCTGCTGGCCGTCCCGGTCGCCGAGGCGCTGGTCGCCGCCGTCCGCGCCGTGGGCCGGACCAGGGGCCGCGCCCGCGTCCTGCTCGGCGGCGGGCTGGCACTGCTGCTCCTCGGGCACCTGGCCGTCCAGCTCGCCGTGGCGGTCACCGTCACCGGACGCAGCCGGGCCCAGCACCAGGAACTGACCGCGGTCGCCGCTGAGCTGCACCGGCTCGGGGTCCGCCCGCCGTGCGTGGTCACCGGCGACCAGTTCGTGCCCGTCGCCTACTACGCGGGCTGTTCCTCCCGGCAGCCCGCGGGCGGCCACGACGGCAGCATCACGGTGGCCGGGCTGCTGCGCCTCGGCCGCTCCCAGCCGCTCGCGGTCATCACGGTGGACGGCCGCCGCCCGCCCGGCTACGCCGGCGGCTGGCGTCCCGCCGAACTGGGCGGCGGCCACGTCGCCTGGCTGCCGCCGCGGGAGCCCGCCGAGCCGGAACGGAGACAGGACGCGCGAGGGGGGCGTACCGTCGAACCATGACGATCCATGCCGTCGTGTGGGACGTGGACGACACACTCTTCGACTACCGCACGGCCGACCGCAGCGGCATCGCCGCGCACGTCGTCGCCGAGGGCCTGTCGTCGGCCTTCGAGAGCCCTGACCACGCCCTCGCCCGCTGGTTCGAGGTGACCGAGCACCACTGGGCCCGGGTGGCCTCGGGCGAGCTCACCTACGAGGAGCACTGCCGGGAGCGGGTGCGGGCCTTCACCGGCCGGGACCTCGACGACGACGAGGCCGACGCCTGGTTCGCGCGGTACATCGTCCACTACGAGTCCGCCTGGGCGCTCTTCCCGGACTTCCTCCCCGCCCTGGACGCCCTGGTCCCCAGCCACCGCCACGCCGTGCTCTCCAACTCCAGCCTGCTGGTGCAGGAGCGGAAGCTGCGGACGCTGGGCGTGCTGGACCGCTTCGAGGCGGTGCTCTGCGCCGTCGACCTGGGCGTCTCCAAGCCCGCCGCGGAGGCCTTCCACGCGGCCTGCGACGCTCTCGGGCTGCCGCCGGAACAAGTGGCCTACGTGGGCGACCACCCGGAGATCGACGGACGGGGCGCCGCCGAGGCCGGCCTGCTCTCCGTGTGGATCGACCGGCACGGCGAGGACCCGGCCGAGGAGGGCGACGGCGCGGGGGAGCGCTCCTGGCGGCGCATCCGCTCGCTGGCGGAGCTGCCCTCCGTGCTGGGGACGGAATCCCGTTTTGGAGCACGGTCAACCTTCGGGTAATGTTCTTCCTGCGCCGAGGGGAACGGGCCGAACAGTCCGGGACCGGAAGCGCAAAACTAGAACAAGATCCCCCAGTGTGGGGCTTGCGTTCCAGTGGCCTATGGTGTAATTGGCAGCACGACTGATTCTGGTTCAGTTAGTCTTGGTTCGAGTCCAGGTAGGCCAGCTCGCAGAGCTCATCTGCAAAGCCCCCGTTGTGTAGCGGCCTAGCACGCTGCCCTCTCAAGGCAGTAGCGCCGGTTCGAATCCGGTCGGGGGTACTGATTCTCTTCGGAGGATCGCCAAAAGGCCCCCGTTGTGTAGCGGCCTAGCACGCCGCCCTCTCAAGGCGGTAGCGCCGGTTCGAATCCGGTCGGGGGTACAAACTGGTCTAACCATGTAATTGGTCTATGGTGTAATTGGCAGCACGACTGATTCTGGTTCAGTTAGTCTTGGTTCGAGTCCAGGTAGACCAGCTCGGATCTGCGGAAACGCATGATCCTCGCCCCCGTTGTGTAGCGGCCTAGCACGCCGCCCTCTCAAGGCGGTAGCGCCGGTTCGAATCCGGTCGGGGGTACACGAAGAGAAGGGTCCCGTTCAAGGAACGGGACCCTTTCTCGTGTGCCGGTCCTCGGGTGCCGGCGAACGGGACGGGGCGGAAGCGGGCGGTGCGGGAGCGGCCCGCCCCCGCTCGGCGAGCGGACGCGGGCCGTCCGGGGTCAGCCGGCGCGCCTCAGGGCCTCGGAGAGCCGCGAGGCCGCATCTATGACGGCCTGCGCGTGCATCCGGCCCGGGTGCCGGGTGAGGCGCTCGATCGGACCGGAGACGGACACGGCCGCCACCACCCGGTTCGACGGACCGCGCACCGGGGCGGACACCGAGGCGACGCCCGGCTCGCGTTCGCCGATGGACTGGGCCCACCCGCGGCGCCGCACGCCGGAGAGCGCGGTGGCGGTGAACCGGGCGCCCTGCAGGCCCCGGTGGAGCCGCTCCGGCTCCTCCCAGGCCATCAGGATCTGCGCCGACGAGCCGGCCTTCATGGTCAGCGTCGAGCCCACGGGCACGGTGTCCCGGAGTCCGGACAGGCGCTCGGCGGCGGCGACGCAGATCCGCATGTCGCCCTGGCGGCGATAGAGCTGGGCGCTCTCCCCGGTCACGTCCCGCAGGTGGGTGAGCACCGGGCCGGCGGTGGCCAGGAGGCGGTCCTCGCCGGCCGCCGCGGCCAGCTCGGCCAGGCGGGGGCCGAGGATGAAACGGCCCTGCATGTCGCGCGCCACCATGCGGTGGTGCTCCAGTGCCACGGCCAGCCGATGGGCCGTGGGCCTTGCCAGTCCGGTCGCCGCGACCAGACCCGCGAGGGTGGCCGGACCGGACTCGAGAGCGCTCAGTACAAGGGCGGCCTTGTCCAGAACGCCGACGCCGCTGCTGTTGTCCATGCAACGATACTCGCGTCTCACTCTGTGAAACGCAAGTTCACTTTCCCCGGGAACCCGCCACTCTGGACGCATGGCGTCGTGGTCGCTGCTCGGGCGGCCGCCACCTGAGTCTCAAGAAGTGCGGGGCCGACGAGGTCCCCGCCGAAGGGAAAGCGATGGGTAGGACACTGGCGGAGAAGGTCTGGGACGACCACGTCGTCCGGCGCGCCGAGGGCGAGCCCGACCTCCTCTACATCGATCTGCACCTGCTTCACGAGGTGACCAGCCCCCAGGCCTTCGACGGCCTCCGCAAGAGCGGACGCAGCGTGCGCCGCCTCGACCTCACCATCGCCACCGAGGACCACAACACCCCGACGCTCGACATCGACAAGCCGATCGCCGACCCGGTCTCCCGCGCCCAGCTGGAGACGCTGCGCAAGAACTGCGCCGAGTTCGGCGTCCGGCTGCACTCGCTGGGCGACGTCGAGCAGGGCGTCGTCCACGTGGTGGGACCGCAGCTGGGACTGACCCAGCCCGGCACCACCGTGGTCTGCGGCGACTCCCACACCTCCACCCACGGCGCCTTCGGCGCGCTGGCGTTCGGCATCGGCACCTCGCAGGTCGAGCACGTGCTGGCCACCCAGACGCTGCCCATGGCCCGCCCGAAGACCATGGCGATCACCGTCGACGGCGAGCTGCCCGAGGGGGTCACCGCCAAGGACCTGATCCTGGCCGTGATCACGAAGATCGGCACCGGCGGCGGTCAGGGCTACGTCCTGGAGTACCGCGGCAGCGCCATCGAGAAGCTCTCGATGGAGGCCCGGATGACCATCTGCAACATGTCGATCGAAGCCGGCGCCCGCGCGGGCATGATCGCCCCCGACGAGACCACCTTCGCCTACCTCGAGGGCCGTCCGCACGCCCCCGAGGGCGCCGACTGGGACGCCGCCGTCGCGTACTGGCGGACCCTGCGCACCGACGACGACGCGGTCTTCGACGCCGAGGTCGTCATCGACGCCGCGGAACTCGCCCCGTTCGTCACCTGGGGCACCAACCCGGGCCAGGGCGCGCCGCTTTCCGCCTCCGTGCCGGACCCCGCCTCCTTCGAGGACCCGTCCGCGCGCCTCGCCGCCGAGAAGGCCCTGGAGTACATGGGCCTGGAGGCCGGCACGCCGCTGCGCGAGGTGAAGGTGGACACCGTCTTCGTCGGTTCCTGCACCAACGGCCGCATCGAGGACCTGCGTTCGGTCGCCGAGGTCATCAAGGGACGCAAAGTCGCCGACGGCGTGCGGATGCTGGTCGTCCCCGGCTCCGCGCGGGTCGGGCTGCAGGCGGTCTCCGAGGGCCTGGACGTGGTCTTCAAGGAGGCCGGCGCCGAATGGCGGCACGCGGGCTGCTCGATGTGCCTCGGCATGAACCCGGACCAGCTCGCCCCCGGCGAGCGCTCCGCCTCCACCTCCAACCGCAACTTCGAGGGACGTCAGGGCAAGGGTGGCCGCACCCACCTGGTCTCCCCGCCGGTGGCCGCGGCCACCGCCGTCCTGGGCCGGCTGGCCTCCCCGGCCGACCTGACCGACGCGCCCGTCCCCGCCGGCGTCTGAGAGATCTGGAACTGGAACCGAGGAACGCGAGAACATGGAAGCCTTCACCGTTCACACCGGCCGGGCCGTCCCGCTGCGCCGCAGCAACGTCGACACCGACCAGATCATCCCCGCGCACTGGCTCAAGAAGGTGACCCGGGACGGATTCGAGGACGGGCTCTTCGAGGCCTGGCGCAAGGACCCGGAGTTCGTGCTCAACCGCCCGGAGCGGCAGGGCGCGACCGTCCTGGTGGCCGGCCCCGACTTCGGCACCGGCTCGTCCCGCGAGCACGCCGTCTGGGCGCTGCAGAACTACGGCTTCAAGGCCGTGGTCTCCTCCCGCTTCGCCGACATCTTCCGGGGCAACTCGCTGAAGAACGGCCTGCTCACCGTGGTGCTGGAGCAGTCCGTGGTGGACGCGCTGTGGGAGCTGGTCGAGAAGGACCCGACCGCGGAGATCACCGTCGACCTCGAGGCCCGCGAGGTGCGCGCCGAGGGCGTCACCGCGGCCTTCGAGCTGGACGAGAACTCCCGCTGGCGGCTGCTGAACGGTCTCGACGACATCTCCATCACCCTGCGCGAGGAGGCGGACATCGCCGCCTTCGAGGCCAAGCGGCCCGCCCACAAGCCCAGGACGCTCACCGCCTGAGCCCGGGCACGGGCGTCGCCCCGGGCCCTTCGGCCCCCGCGCGGCCCAGGCCACGCCAAGGCCCCCGGAACCGACCTGACCGGTCGGTTCCGGGGGCC
>NZ_LWCC02000005.1:1115119-1141991 GCF_001642695.1 Streptomyces chilikensis | reverse complement strand
CGGTGCGCGGGCAGGCCGACGCTGCCCGATTCGTTCCCAACTCCCCGTGTTAGCTGCGATGTTGCACGGGTAGACGAGTCGTGGCGCCGCTCGCCGCGGGGCCTGCCGAAGGGACCGTCCAGGCGGGAGTTGCCCCCTGCGCAGGCGACAACTCGCCCTAGATGGCACAATCTGTGCATGGAACACGACGGCCAACTCGCGCTCTATGCGGCGGTCGCGGACCGGCTCAAAGAAGCGCACACAAAGGTGCGCGCACTGCAAGTCCCGGAGGGCGTACGGGTGGCGCTCACCCGGAAGCTGCTGATCATCACGGCAGCGGCCAAGCATGATCTCGCCGACGCGACAAGGCGGCTGGAGAGGTTCACGGACGACCTCGCGCAGGGGCGATTCCCCGCCGAGGGCCGCTGAGCACTCCGGGGCGGTCGAGTCCGTTGCGGCACAAGGGTGATTAGCCCGTTTCGTGTTTGATTTGCGGTATATATCTGCCTAACGTGCGAAAACGCTTGAACGGATACGTTCCGGCGAATGTCTCCGAAGGGGAAGACGTGAACAAGGCGCAGCTCGTAGAAGCGATTGCCGACAAGGTCGGTGGCCGTCAGCAGGCCGCCGACGCGGTGGACGCCGTCCTGGACGCCATCGTCCGCGCGGTCGTGGCCGGGGACCGGGTGTCGGTCACCGGGTTCGGTTCCTTCGAGAAGGTCGACCGTCCGGCGCGCTACGCCCGCAATCCCCAGACGGGTGAACGGGTCCGGGTCAAGAAGACCTCCGTGCCGCGCTTCCGTGCGGGCCAGGGCTTCAAGGACCTGGTCAGCGGATCCAAGAAGCTTCCGAAGAACGACGTCGCGGTGAAGAAGGCCCCCAAGGGCAGCCTCATGGGCACCGCCTCCGCCACCGTGAAGAAGGCCGCGGCCAAGAAGGCCACCGCGGCGAAGAAGGCCTCCGCCGCCAAGACCACGGCGGCCAAGAAGACCACCGCCACCGCGAAGAAGACCACCGCGGCCGCCAAGAAGACCACGCCGGCGGCGACGACGGCGAAGAAGACCCCGGCCGCCGCGAAGAAGACCACCCCGGCGAAGACCACCGCCACGGCCAAGAAGGCCCCGGCGAAGAAGGCCCCGGCGAAGAAGGCCACGGCCAAGAAGGCGCCCGCCAAGAAGTCCACGGCGCGCAAGACCGCCGCGAAGAAGACCACCTCGCGCGGCGGCAAGTAGGTACGCCACGCGCCCCTGGGGCTGCTCGCGCGCCGGGCCGGACTTCGCCAGGAGTTCCGGCCCGCGGCGCGTCAGGGGCCGTCCGCCCGGATCAGAAGGTCTGCAGGGTCACCAGGGTGATCCGCGGGGTGCCGCCGTCGGCCGCCGGGGCGTCCGCCAGCTCCAGGCGCACCCGCTGGCCCGGGCGCAGCAGCAGCAGGCCGCCCGCGTCGAAGGCGGCGGCGTCGAAGGGGACCGGCGTGCCGTCGTCGAGGAGCACCTGACCGGCGCGGGTGTCCGGGTCGAAGGTGTAAGCGGTGGCCTGCATGCCGCCAGACTACCGGCGGAGCGGCCGGGGGCCGGCCGGCAGCAGGAGCGCGGCCAGCGCCGCCGTGCGCGGGCCCACCCCCAGGGACAGGGCGGCCCGCAGGTCCGCCCCGGTGTCCACGTCCTGGCGCACCGAGTCGACGTCCGCCGGGAGCAGCTCGACGGCGCCCGAGGCCGCGTGCCGGGCCCGCGAATCCACCCCGAATTCCGGACGCAATTCCCGGCCGGGTGAAGCGGCCAGCAAAGTCGTCCCGATTCCCGCGGCGTCCGGGAGAAAGGATCGGGGGAATTCCGTCGCCGCTTCGAGCACACGGGCCAATTCCGCCGGCCGCAGCGCCGGGAGATCCGCGTTGAGCGCCGCGACCGCCCCGTCGGGCCGCGCCCGGCGGACCACCGAGGCGCCGTGGGCCAGCGCGGCGTTCAGACCGCCGCCCGAGGGGGCCTCCGGCACGACGCGCGCGCCCAGCGCTCCCAGTTCACGCCCGGCCAGGGCGTCGTCCGTGACTACCGCCACACCGCGCACCGCCGGACAGGCGAGTGCGGCCGCCACCGTGTCCTGCGCGAACGCCAGCGCGAGGCCCGGCCGCAGCCCGTCCGAGGCGGCGTCCGAGAGCCTGCTCTTGGCCCGGGCGAGGGGCTTCAGGGGGATGACCAGGGTCCAGTGCACGCGTGTTCGTCCTTCTCTCGTCGCCGACATTGTCCCCCCGCGGGTCCGGTGACGGGGCGACTACGGCCGTCGGACGGGGCGTACGGTGTTCTCGACAGACGGTCGGCACGGGGCCACACTTGTGCGACCCACGACGGCCGAACCCGAAGAACCCGGCCCCGGCCCCGTACGGGCCGTGAGTGCCCAAGAGGAAGGTGTGCGCGTGCCTCGCCGCAGAATCGGCTTCTGGTACCGCTTCGCAGCGGTCATCGCAAAACCGCCGCTGGTGCTTCTGCTGAAGCGGGACTGGCGAGGAATGGAGAACATTCCGGCCGAGGGCGGCTTCATCACCGTGGTGAACCACATTTCGCACGTGGATCCGCTCGTCTACGCGCACTACCAGTACAACACCGGCCGGCTCCCGCGCTTCCTCGCCAAGAGCGGCCTGTTCAAGAAGGGGTTCGTCGGCGCCGTCATGCGCGGCACCGGGCAGATCCCCGTCTACCGCGAGTCCACCGACGCGCTCAGCGCCTTCCGCGGCGCCATCGACGCCGTGGAGCGCGGCGAGTGCGTCGCCTTCTACCCCGAGGGCACCCTCACCCGCGACCCCGGCGTGTGGCCGATGACCGGCAAGACGGGCGCCGCCCGGGTCGCGCTGCGCACCAAGTGCCCGGTCGTCCCGGTCGCCCAGTGGGGGGCCAACGAGGTCCTGGCGCCGTACGGGAAGAAGCCGAGCCTGTTCCCGCGCAAGACGGTCCGGGTGACGGCCGGGCCGCCCGTCGACCTGTCGCGCTTCTACGACAAGGAGATGACGCCGGAGCTCCTCAAGGAGTGCACCGACGTCATCATGGACGCCATCACCCGCGAGCTGGAGAAGATCCGCGGCGAGAAGGCGCCCGAGGTGCGCTACGACCCCCGCGAGGTCCGCCTCGAGCAGCGCCGCAGGGCCGCCCTCCGGGCCGCCGGGCAGGCCGGACCCGCCGCCACGGCGGGGGAGGGGAACGGCAAGTGACCGGACCCGACACGACCGGGCCTGGCACGGCCGCGCCCGTCAGGGCGGCCGTCTTCGGCGCCGGTTCCTGGGGCACCGCGTTCGCGATCGTCCTCGCCGACGCGGGATGCGAGGTCACCCTCTGGGCGCGCCGCCCCGACGTGGTGGAGGCGATCAACTCCACGCGGGTGAACGCCGACTACCTGCCGGGCGTCGAACTGCCCGCCCGGATCCGGGCCACCGCCGACGCCGCCGAGGCCGCCCGCGACGCCGACTTCACCGTGCTCTCGGTCCCCTCGCAGACCCTGCGCGGCAACCTGGCCGCCTGGGCGCCGCTGCTCGCCCCGGACACCGTGCTGGTCTCGCTGATGAAGGGCGTCGAGCTGGGCTCCGCGATGCGGATGAGCCAGGTGGTCGCCGAGGTCGCCGAGGTGGGCCCCGAGCGCGTCGCCGTCGTCACCGGCCCCAACCTGGCCCGCGAGGTGGCCTCCCGGCTGCCCACCACCGCCGTGGTGGCCTGCGCCGACGAGTCGGTCGCCCGCCGCCTCCAGGCCGCCTGCCACACCCCCTACTTCCGGCCGTACACCAACACCGACGTGGTGGGCTGCGAACTCGGCGGCGCCGTCAAGAACGTCATCGGCCTCGCGGTCGGCATCGCCGACGGCATGGGGCTCGGCGACAACGCCAAGGGCTCGCTGATCACCCGGGGCCTGGCGGAGACCACCCGGCTCGGGCTCGCCATGGGCGCCGACCCGCTGACCTTCGCCGGCCTCGCCGGCCTCGGCGACCTGGTCGCCACCTGCTCCTCGCCGCTCTCCCGCAACCACACCTTCGGCACCAACCTCGGCAAGGGGATGACGCTGGAGGAGACCATCGCGGTCACCCGGCAGACCGCCGAGGGCGTCAAGTCCTGCGAGTCCGTGCGCGACCTCGCCCACCGGCACGGGGTGGACATGCCCATCACCGAGACGGTGGTCGAGATCGTGCACGAGGGGAAGCCGCCGGTCGTCGCCCTCAAGGAACTCATGGGACGCGATCCCAAACCGGAACGCCGCTGAATGACGCCTGGTCGGCCCCCTCGCGAGGGGCAGACCGGGCGAATCGTCCGTGTGCCCGACCGTGCCCGCTGACCTGTCCGGAACCAGCGGGTACGCTCAATCCGTTATGAGCACCCAGAACCTCCCCCAGAGCCCTGAGCGGACCGCGGACCGGCCGCGGCGCAAGCCGCGCGTCGCCGTCGTCTTCGGCGGCCGCAGCTCCGAGCACGGCATCTCCGTGGTCACCGCCGGCGCCGTGCTGCGCGCGATCGACCGGACGAAGTACGACGTCCTGCCGATCGGCATCACCCGGGAGGGGCGCTGGGCCCTGACCGCCGACGAGCCGGACCGGATGGCGATCACCGACCGCGTCGTCCCGGCCGTGGAGGAGCTCGCCGAGTCCACCGAGGGCGGCGTGGTGCTCCCCGTCGACCCCGCCAACCGCGAGGTCGTCTACAGCGAGCCCGGTTCGGTCTCCAAGACGCTGGGCGAGATCGACGTGGTCTTCCCCGTCCTGCACGGCCCCTACGGCGAGGACGGCACCCTGCAGGGCCTGCTGGAGCTCTCCGGCGTCCCCTACGTCGGCGCGGGCGTCCTCGCCTCCGCCGTGGGGCAGGACAAGGAGTACATGAAGCGGGTCTTCACCTCCTTCGGCCTGAAGGTCGGCCCCTACGTGGTGATCCGTCCCCGCGAGTGGGAGCAGGACCCGGCCGCGGCCCGCAAGAAGATCGTCGACCTGGCCGGCGACCACGGCTGGCCGCTCTTCGTGAAGCCGGCCCGGGCGGGCTCGTCCATCGGCATCACCAAGGTCGACGACCTGTCCGGGCTGGACGAGGCGATCGCCGAGGCGCAGTTCCACGACCCGAAGATCATCGTCGAGGCGGCGCTGGTCGGGCGCGAGATCGAGTGCGGCGTCCTGGAGTTCGAGGACGGTCCGCGGGCCAGCGTGCCGGCGGAGATCCCCCCGGCGCAGAGCCACTCCTTCTACGACTTCGAGGCCAAGTACATCGACTCCGCCGCGGGCATCGTCCCCGCCCCGCTCACGCCCGAGGAGACGGCGCGGGTGCAGCGCCTCGCCGTCGAGGCGTTCGAGGCGGCGTCCTGCGAAGGGCTGGTGCGCGCGGACTTCTTCCTCACGGAGGAGGGCGAGTTCGTGATCAACGAGATCAACACGATGCCGGGCTTCACGCCGATCTCCATGTACCCGCGGATGTGGGAGGAGTCCGGCGTCTCCTACACCGAGCTGGTCGACCGTCTGCTCCAGGCCGCGCTGCGGCGGCGGACGGGTCTGCGGTAACGGTTCGCCCGCGGTGACGCCGCGCCGCCCGCGGTGACGCCGCGCCGCCCGCGGTGACGCCGCGCCCGCGGCGGCCCCGGGGGTGCCGCCGGTCCGGTCTCGCCTGCGCGCCGCCCGTCCGGTGCCGCCCGCGCCGCCGGTCCGGTGCCGCTCGCGCCCGGCAGGACGGTGCGCGTAGTCCCCGGACGGCCGAAGGGTCCACGCCGTCGCGCGGCCGGGGGCCGCGACCTCCGCGTCCTCCGCCCACCCGCGCGGCCGTCCGGTGTCATCCGTGCGCGGCCGACTCCACCGCCGCGACGGCCTCCGCCAGCCCCGGCGGATGCGGCAGCCCGGGCACGGTCTGCCCGGCCCAGCCCGGCCCCAGCGTCAGCACCGCCGGTCTCCGGCGGGCCCCGCGCACCCCCCACTCGAGCGCCGCGACGTGCTGGGCCAGCGGCCGGCTGGCCGTGGTGCGGGACTGCGCCCACAGCCCCACTACCGCGGGCCCGGTCCGGCGCACCGCGGTCACCAGCGACTCCACCGGCAGCGCGCCGCCGAACATGCGCACCGGCAGGCCCCGCTCGGCCAGCGCCGCGGCCAGCACCTCCAGCGGCAGCGTGTGGTTCTCCCCGGGGACACAGGCGAGCACCGTCGTGGCTCCGGGCCGGTCGGCGGCCACGGGCGGCGCGTGACGCCGCAGCGCGCCCGAGACGTGCCAGGACAGGAAGTGCTCCACCTCGACGTACCGCTCGCCCGAGCTCTCCCACTTCCGGCCGACCGCCTGCAGCGTCGGCATGATCACCTCGGTCCAGGCGACGACCAGCCCGTGCTCCCCTATCGCGTCGTCCAGCAGCCCGTCGAGGGCCACGGCGTCCAGCCGCAGGGCCGCGCGGGCGATCCCCTTGCACTCCTGGCGCACGTCACCCAGCCGCAGCCCCGACCCCGCCCGGCTGCGCGCGCGTTCCCCCGCCCGCGGGCCGGGAGCGGTGGCCGTCCCGCCGCGCGGGGGAGGCCCGGACGCCGTTTCGGCCCGGACCACCCGGGCCGCCTCGGCCGGCGGCACGCCGGTCGCCGTCAGCGCGCACATCCGCTCCAGGCGGGCCAGGTCCGCGGCGGTCCAGCGGCGGTGCCGTCCGCCGGTGTGCGCGGTGGGCCCGAGCCCGTAACGGCTGTCCCAGGAACGGATCGTGGTCGGCGCCACGCCCAGCCGCCTCGCCACCTCGCCGGTGGTCAGCCCGCCCTCGTCCCGTGTGTCCGGCGCCCCGCCGCGGTACTCGTCCATCGCCGCACCTCCCGTGCCTGGTCCCCGCCCCCATATTACGACGCACAAACGACGCATGTTGAGTGCGTCGTTTTCACTCACAAGACTGACAGCACGAGCCGGTGGCAACGGCATACAGCCGTCCTGGCCCGCTCAGCGGGCGGCCCTGACGCCCGCACAGCGCAGACGGCAGGAGGAACAGGTCATGACCACGTACACGCCGCACGCCGGCGTCCGTCCCCCGGCCCCGGCCGGGGTCCCGCGTGAGGCTCCTCGCGAGGTCCCGTCCGAAGACCGCGCCGACGCGGACGAGCGGGAACTCGCCCGTGGTCTGCGCGCGGCCGACGAGATCGCCTTCGCGGCCGTCTACCGGCGCTGGGGCCCCCTCGTCCACACCATGGCCACCCGCTCGCTCGGCGACACCCACGAGGCCGAGGACGTGACGCAGCAGGTCTTCATCGGCGCGTGGCGCGGGCGGGACGGCTACCGCCCGGAGCGGGGAACGCTCGGCGGCTGGCTCGTCGGCATCACCCGCCGCAAGATCGTCGACGCCCTGGCGGCGCGCACCAGGCGCCTCACCCTGCTCGACACCGTCACCCGCGCCGACGACGACGGCGGAGCGCGTCCCGGGGGCGCGCCCGAGGAGGTCCTGGACCGGGTCCTGCTGGTCGAGGCGCTGTCCCGGCTGCCCCGCGGCCAGCGCGAGGTGCTGTGCATGGCCTTCTACGAGGACCTGACCCAGGTCCAGATCGCCGAACGCACCGGCCTTCCCCTGGGCACCGTCAAGAGCCACACCCGGCGCGGCCTGCTGCGGCTGCGCGCGGCGATCGAGCAGGGCGGCGCCGGTGCGACCGGGACGCGGCGACCGGAATGAGAGAAATGCCCGCCATGCGCATCCATGCGGGTGCGCGTGGCCGAACCACAGGTGAGACCGCGCAACCGGCGCGGACCTCGACGAAGGGACGAACAGCATGACTTCCCGGACCCCCCTCCTCCTCGGCGCCTCCGCCGGAGCCTGCGCCCTGGCCCTCACCGTCGCCGGTCCGTCCATGGCGGCCACCGCGGCGGACGACGAAGCGACCGGCATGGTGTCCGTCTTCCACGGCGTGCCGGGACTCACCGTCGACGTCTACGCCAACGGCGACCGGCTGCTCGGAGACTTCAAGCCCGGTACGGTCACCAAGCCGCAGGCCCTGGACGCCGGCACCTACGAGATACAGCTCTTCAAGGCCGGGGAGGGCCCCGACGGCACCCCGGCCCTGGAGAAGAAGGTCGAGGTGCCCGAGGGAGCCGACGCCACGATCGCGGCCCACCTGTCCGCCGACGGCAAGCCGCAGCTCACGACCTTCGTGAACGACACGTCGAAGGTCGACGCGGGCAAGGCGCGCCTGACCGTCCGGCACGTGGCAGCGGCCCCGGCGGTGGACGTCAGGGCCGGCGGGGAACCCGTGTTCAAGGGGCTGACCAACCCGAACCAGGAGTCCACCGTGGTGGACGCGGGCACCGTGAACGCCGACGTGACGCTCGCCGGCACCGACACCGTGGCGATCGGCCCCGCGGACCTGAACCTCAAGGAGGGCAGCGACAACATCGTCTACGCCTGGGGCAGCGCGGACGACAAGAACCTGGCCCTGGCGACCCAGACGCTCGGCGGCATGGAATCCTCGCCGAACGCCGTCCACGCGGGCGGCGCTGGCGCCGCCGCCGTCACCCCCAACTCCTCGGACGCCTGGCTGGCGTGGGCGGCCGTCACCGGTCTGGTCGCCCTGACGGGCGTGCAGGTGGCCCGCCGGGTCTCGGACCGACGTGGGTGACAGGACGGGACGCCTCTCCGCGCTCGCCGTGACGACCGTCGCCCTGGCGGCGGTCGTCGCCGTGGAGACCGCGCCCGGCCGGACGCCCCCGGCGCCCGACTTCGGCCCCGCCCTCCCCGCCCCCGCCGCGCCCGCCCCGCCGGCCGCCGCGGCGGGGCCGGGAAGGGCGCACGCCGCGGACACCCCGGACGCCGCGGACACCCCGGAACAGGCGCCGGCCGAGCAGGCCGCTCCCCGGCGGGTGCTGGTGCGCGCCATCGGCCTGGACGCGCCGGTGCGGCCCGTGGGCGTCACCCCGCGGGGCGACATGGACGTGCCCTCCGACCCGGCCGAGGCGGGCTGGTACCGCTTCGGCCCTGAGCCGGGGAGCGGGCAGGGCTCGGCGGTACTGGTCGGGCACGTGGACGGGGACACCGGAGCACTCGGCACCTTCGCGCTGCTCCGGGAGGTGGAACCCGGCGACCGCGTCGAGGTCCGGCGCGCCGGGGCCGAGCCGGTCGGCTACCGCGTCACCGCCCGGACGACCGTGGCCAAGGAGGCGCTGCCGCCCGACGTGTTCCGCCGGGACGGTCCCCCGGTCCTCACCCTCGTCACCTGCGCCCCGCCCTTCGTCCCCGACGAGGGCGGTTACCGGTCGAACATGATCGTCGTCGCGGAGCCCCTGGGGGAGTGAGGCGGGCGGCACGCGCCGGGGCGCCACCGCACGTGAACGCCCGCGCACGGGGGCGCGGTCCCGCATCCCTCCACACCAACGCCCGCACAGGAGCAAGGAAGACGAACGGTGGCGCACGTCGATCCCGCGCATCTCATGGAACTCGCCCTGGGCAACGGCGGCCTGCCCGACGACGGCGCGCTGCGCCACATCGCCGGGTGCGGGCGCTGCCGGGAGGAGTTGCGCCGGACCGCCCGGGTCGTCGCCGCCGCGCGGGGGGTGCAGGAGCGGGACCTGCCGGTCGCGCCCCCGGAACGCGTCTGGCGGGCCGTCACCCGGGACCTCGCCACGACGGACCGCGCCCCCGTGCCGCCGCCCCAGGGCCGGCCGCCGTCGTCCCAGGGGCTTGCGGACGGCCCTCCCGCGGCACCGGCGCCCCGGGCCCCCGTGCCGCTCCGGGACTCCCGGTGGGCCGCCCGGCGCGGGACGGCGCGCCGCACGGCCCGCCGTCTCCTCTCCGCGCTCGCCGCCGTCACCCGGCGTCGCGGGAGCCGGCGGGGCGGCCGGCGCGACGGGCGGTGACGAACGGCCCCGCGAAGCCGCCGCCCGCCCCCGGGGACCCCTCGCGCACCGTTCCTCCGGTCCCGCGGTGACCGCCTCACCGGGCGCGCGTGCCGGCGGTCCCCCGCCCTGAGGTGGGTGACACGGTGACCCCGGCGGGCCCCGCCGTCCGGGCCGCCCGCCGCACCCTCCGCCACGGACCGGGAGGCGCCCACCGGCGCCTGCCGCGAGGGACCCCCGGCCCCCGACGGGCGAGGATCCCCGCGAGGGACGACGGCAGGCCCGCCCGCCTCCCGCCGGCCGGGATGCCGCCGGCCGGCTCCCGCGAGGGCGCGGTCACCACCCTTTGGGGACGGGCCCCGACCGGAACGGCTGCACGTTCCGGGCGGGCGGACGGGGCGCGCCCGGCGCCGGGGCGACGAGGCCCTAGTCCGCCACGCCCCGCGGAATCGTCCCGCTGATCGCCGGCGCCAGGTCGACCAGGGCGAAGGAGCCGCTCTCGGCGGCGACCTCCGCGGGGAGGACGACCTCGACGTAGGCGCGGCGCAGCGAGGTGGTGAAACGGTGGGCGCCGCCCTCCAGTTCCTCGACCACCCACCCCACGCCGTCGACCTCCACGGGGGCCGCGTCGGGATCGTTCATCACCGCGGGCCGCGGGATCCCGCAGCGGAGTATGATCGCCGGGCTTCCCCAGCCCGCCGTGAGCTCGGACTCCGGCTCCGGGTCGGAGCGGTCCTTGTCGACCACCGTCTCCGGCAGAGCCTCGTCCAGCCCGCGGCAGAGCCCGGTCACTTCCTCGCCCGGAGAGGGAACCGCCGCCGCGGCCCGGTCGTCTGCCGAGGAGCAGGCGGGAGCCAGGAGCAGCAGCCCGGCCACGCCCGCCGAGGCGAGAGGACGGGCACGACGGGCGCGGGGACGAAGCCGGTGGCGGTAGGAGCTCACCGGCCCAGGGTAGACGGGGGCTACAGATGCACGACCGGGCAGGTCAGCGTCCGCGTGATGCCGTCCACCCCCTGGATCTTCGCGACCACCATGCGGCCGAGCTCGTCGACCGAGTCGGCCTGGGCGCGCACGATCACGTCGTACGGCCCGGTCACGTCCTCGGCCTGGATCACACCGGAGAACTTGCTGATCGTGTCGGCGACGGAGGACGCCTTTCCTACCTCCGTCTGGATGAGGATGTACGCCTGTACCACGGAACCTCCAGGGCGGCTTCGAGGATCGTGTGCGGAGAAGGGACGCCACGGTATCGCGTAGCCCCGCCCCAGGGGGAGACTTCGCCGATCAAGGGCTCGCGCGCCGGAGCGCGCTCCCCGGCGCCGGTCGACGCCCGTCGGCGGCCGACGGGCACGGCCGCCCCGCGGACATGTACACAGGGGATACCCATGACACTGATACCCGGCACAACGACCGCTGAAGGGAACGGTGAGGCTCGGTGAAGGGAACCGTGGGGGAACTGGGGGAGTTCGGGCTCATCAGGGAGCTCACCTCGCGGCTCACCACCACCCCGGCGGTCCGGCTCGGTCCGGGTGACGACGCCGCCGTGGTCTCCGCCCCCGACCGGCGGGTGGTGGCGAGCACGGACATCCTGATCGAGGGCCGCCACTTCCGCCGGGACTGGTCGACCGCCTACGACGTGGGCCGCAAGGCGGCCGCGCAGAACCTGGCCGACATCGCCGCGATGGGCGCGGTGCCGACGGCGCTGCTGCTCGGCCTGGTGCTGCCCGCCGAACTGCCGGTGACCTGGCCGACCGAGCTGATGGACGGCCTGCGCGACGAGTGCCAGGTGGCGGGCGCCGCGGTGGTCGGCGGGGACGTGGTCCGCGGCGACACCATCACCGTCTCCATCACCGCCCTCGGCGACCTGCGCAACCACGAGCCGGTCACCCGGGCCGGCGCGCAGCCGGGCGACCTGGTGGCCGTCACCGGCTGGCTGGGCTGGTCCGCGGCCGGGTTCGCGGTGCTCTCCCGGGGATTCCGCTCGCCGCGCGCCTTCGTGGAGGCCCACCGCCGCCCCGAGCCGCCGTACCACGCCGGTCCGGCCGCGGCCTCCCTCGGCGCCACCGCCATGTGCGACGTCAGTGACGGCCTGATCGCCGACCTCGGACACATCGCGGAGGCCAGCAAGGTGCGCATCGACATCCGCTCGGGCGCGCTGGACGTCCCCACCCAGATGAACGACATCGGCTCCGCGGTCGGCGTCGACCCGCTGCAGTGGGTGCTCACCGGGGGGGAGGACCACGCCATCGTGGCCACCTTCCCGCCCGACGTGAAACTGCCCGCGCGGTGGAAGGTGATCGGCGAGGTCCTCAACCCGTCGGCGCTGCCCCACGTCACCGTGGACGGCGCGCCCTGGACCCGCAAGGGCGGCTGGGACCACTTCGCGGACGTGGAGGGCTGAGGGCGATGACCGACACGGGCGCGCCGCCGCTGGTGCTGACCGTCGCCGGGTCCGACTCCGGCGGCGGCGCGGGCATCCAGGCGGACCTCAAGACGATGCTGGCGCTGGGCGTGCACGGGATGAGCGTGCTCACCGCGGTCACCGCGCAGAACTCGCGCGGCGTGCACGGCGTCTGGGACCTGCCCGCCGAGGCGGTGCGCGCCCAGTACCGGGCGGTGGCCGACGACATCGGCGTGCACGCGGTCAAGACCGGGATGCTCTCCTCGGCGGAACTGGTCGAACTGGTCGCCGAGCTGATCGGCGGCACGGCCGCGCCCGCCGTGGTCGACCCGGTCAGCGTCTCCAAGCACGGCGACCCGCTGCTGGCCGCGTCCGCGCTGGAGGCGGTGCGCACCCGGCTGCTGCCCGCGGCCACCGTCGTCACCCCCAACCTGGACGAGGTGGTCCAGCTCACCGGCGTGCGGGTGGAGGACGAGGCGGACATGCGGCGGGCCGCCGCGGCACTGCTGGAACTGGGCCCGCGGTGGGCGCTGGTCAAGGGCGGCCACCTGGCCGGCGAGGCGGCCGACCTGCTGACCGACGGCTCCGAGGAGCACTGGCTGCGGGCCCCGCGGCTGGACAACCGGCACACCCACGGCACCGGGTGCACGCTGGCCTCCGCGATCGCCTCCCACCTGGCGCTCGGGAGGCCGGTGCCGGAGGCGGTGGCACTGGCCAAGGAGTACGTCACGGGGGCGATAGCGGCCGGCTTCGCCCTGGGCGCCGGCATCGGCCCCGTGGACCACGGCTGGCGCGCCCGCGGACGGTAGCGGCGCCGTGCGCGAGCCCCGGAACGGGGCCCGGGAGCGGGCCCCGGGAACGGATGCCGGGAGCGGGCCCCGGGAGCGGCGCTCGTGAACGGCGTCCGGGAACAGCAGAAAGCCGGTCCACGGAATTCGTGGACCGGCTCAATGCAGCGAACCGGCAGTGGCCGCGCGTGATGTCCCCGCAGCCCGGGGAGTCCCGGGACGACGGGTGATGGACGTCAGCGCGAGACCTTGCCGGCCTTGATGCACGAGGTGCAAGCGTTCACGCGCTTCGGCGTCCCGCCCACCACGGTACGAACGCGCTGGATGTTGGGGTTCCAGCGACGGGGCGTACGGCGGTGCGAGTGCGAGATGTTGTTGCCGAAGCTCGGGCCCTTGCCGCAGACGTCGCAGTTGGCAGCCACGGGTCACTCCAAAGACTTCAGATGCACTTACGGTGGACCCCGGCACGCCAGGGGTCGGATCGAAGGGATCTGAGTGGCCTTGCCAGGGGAATGGCCCGAAGGGATCGGGCAACCGGAGCAGCATACAACGACTGCGTCCGTACAACGAAACTACCACGGGACGGGCGCCGACCCGCCCGGAGCCCCTCACGGGGGCGCACACCAGGGGCACGTCACCGGGGGTACGTGCGGGCACTACGCTGCCTACCGGTCCCGAAGACCCGGAGAACAGGGAGGCACAGGTGCCGAAGGTGCCGGAGACGTTCTTCGACGCATCCGCGGTGCGCGCCTGGTGCACCCTCGCGCTCGACGCGCTGGGCAGGGCGCGCGAGGAGATCGACGCGATCAACGTCTACCCGGTGCCCGACGGCGACACCGGCACCAACCTCTACCTGACCGTCGCGTCGGCCGCCGCGGGCGTCGAGGAGGCCTTCGCCGACGGGGCCCGCCCGCACCTCCCCGAGGTGATGCGCGCCATGGCCCACGGCGCGCTGATCGGCGCCCGGGGCAACTCCGGCACCATCTGCGCGCAACTGCTGCGCGGCATGGCCGAGGGCCTGGACGACAAGGCCCCGCACGCCGACGCCGCCGGTCTCTGCGCCGCGCTGCGGCGGGCCGCCGACTCCGCCTGGGAGGCCGTGGCGCGTCCGGTGGAGGGCACCGTGCTGTCCGTCGCCTCGGCCGCCGCCGCGGCCGCGACCGCCGCCTCGGCGGCCTCCGTCGCCCCGGCCGGCGGGGGCGGGGACTGCGCGACGGTGGTGCGCGCCGCCTACGACGGCGCCTGCGAGGCCCTCGCGCGGACGCCCGGACAGCTGGAGAGCCTGGGCAGGGCCGGCGTGGTCGACGCGGGCGGGCGCGGGCTGGTCGCCGTGCTGGGCGCGCTGGTGGAGGCGCTCACCGGGGAGCGGCCGGCCCGGTCGCCGGTGACGCGGCCCCCCGGCGACCCGGTGACCGGCACGGCCCCCCGCGCGGCGGACGCCTGCGCGGCGGGGGACGGACACGGGCACGGGGAGGGCGACGGGCCGGGGTACGAGGTCGTGTACCTGCTCGACGGCAGCGACGACGAGGCCGTGGCCCGGCTCCGCGAACGGCTCGACGCCCTCGGTGACTCCCTGGTGGTCGTCGGCGGCGACGGACTGTGGAACGTGCACGTCCACGTCGACGACGCGGGGGCCGCGGTCGAGGCCGGCATCGAGGCGGGGCGGCCGCACCGGATCCGGATCACCCACTTCGCCGGCGAACAGGGGACCGGGCGTGCCGCTCCCTCCCCCGAGGCGACGCGGCGGGCCGTGGTGGCCGTCCTGCCCGGCGAGGGGCTGGCCGCGCTCTGCGCGGAGGCCGGGGCCGCGACCGTGCTCGCGCCGCCCGGACGTCCGCCGTCCGCCGGGGAGCTCCTCGGCGCCGTCCGCGCCGCCCACGCCCGTGAGATCGTCCTCCTGCCCAACGACGACGAACTGCGCCGCATCGCGGTGGCCGCCGCCGAGCAGGCCCGCGCCGAGGGGATCCGCGTCGCGCTGATCCCCACCCGCGCCGCCGTCCAGGGCATCGCCGCCCTCGCCGTCCACCAGCCGGGGCGGAGCTTCGACGAGGACGTGGTCTCGATGACCTCGGCGGCGGGCGCGACGCGGTTCGCCGAGGTCGCGGTCGCCGACCGCCAGGCGTGGACCATGGCCGGCATCTGCCAGCCGGGCGACGTGCTCGGCATGGTCGAGGGCGACGTCGCCCTCATCGGCTCCGACGTCACCGCGGTCGCCCTCGACGTCCTGGAGCGCATGCTCTCCGCGGGCGGCGAACTCGTCACCCTGGTCCTCGACGACACCGCCCCCGCGGACCTGGCCGCCACCCTCGAGTCCCACGTCCACGACCACCACCTGGCCGTCGACACGGTCGTCCACCGGGGCGGCGCGCAGGGGGCCCCGCTCCTCATCGGCGTGGAGTGACCCCGGGCCCCTGCCGCGCCGCCCGCGGGCAGCCGGGCCCTTCCGTCCTTCCGCCCGCGGGCGGCCGGGCCGCTGGGCGGCGGGGGAGCGGCCCGGCGGCCGAGGTCCGGCCGCCGGGGACCCCGCGGCGGGTCAGGCGGTCGCCTCGCGGAGGAGGGTCTCCGCGTCGGAGCGGCGGGAGTGCAGCGGTCCCGCCGGGTCGGGCTCCGCGTCGCAGGCGGTGAGGACCTCGCGGGCGCGGGCGGCGGCGTCGGCGGAACGCCCGAGGGCGGCCTCGAGGCGGCCCAGGGTGAGGAGGGCGTCGGCGTGCGCCGCGCGGGCCGGCCCCCCGAGCGCGGCGAAACCGGACACCGCCTCCACGAGATGGCCGTGCGCCTCCTCGGACGGACCCTCGTGGTCGGCGAGGAGGCCGCCGAACTGATGGTGCGTGCCCGCCAGTTCCGCCGCCGCCGGCAACCGCTCCCCGTCGTCCTGCGCCACCGCCAGCACCTCCCGGCAGGCGTCCAGCGCCCGCTCCATCAGGGCCCGGGCGGCGGCCACCTCCTCCTCGGCCGCCAGCCACGCCCGCGCCCGCAACGCCCGGACCTGCCCCGGCAGGTCCCCCAGCCCGCGCCACAGCTCGCCCGCCCGCGCGTACGCCGCGTCCGCCTCGGACGGCAGACCGGCGCGCGACAGCGACTCCGCGGCGAGGTGCGCCAGCGTCGCGTGGTCCCGCTGCTCCGGCCACCGCGCCGCCAGCTCGGCCGCCTGGAGCCGGCGCTCGGCGGAGTCCCGGTGGTCGCCGAGGGAGGCGAGGCAGTCGCCCAGCCACCACAGCGTCTGCACCACCGTCCCGTCGCCGTGCGTCTGCGGCGTCAGGTCCGGCAGCGTGGACTCCATCACCTCCGCCGCCTCCGCCCACCGCCCCTGGTGGTGCAGCAGGCCGCCGAGGCGGTGCCGGGCGTACGCGCCCAGCGTGGCGGACTGCCCGGCCTCGTCCGCCCAGTACGCGGCCTCCAGCGCGTGCTCGGCCGCCTCAACGACCGCGTCGTCCCCGGACTCCGTGAGCACCTCGCACAGCTGGAGGTGGAGATGGGCGTGCCCCAGCGGCGGCAGCGCCTCCCCGCCGTGCTCCAGCGCGGCCCGCAGGTGCCGCTCCGCCGCCTCCAGGTCGTCCAGGTGGTGCGCGATCGCGGCCAGCCGGGACTCGTACTCCACGGTGTACCAGGGCAGCCCGGCGTCCAGGAACTGCCGCACCGCCAGCGTGAGTTCGGGCACCGCCTGCTCGGGGCCGGCGGCCAGGTCGCCGAGCATGGCGTGCGCCTCGGCGGTCCGCGAGAGCAGGTGCGGGTCCTCGGTGTCCGGGGCGTGCCCGGCGACGAAGGCCAGCACCTCGCGCGCCGCCTCCCGGGCCCGCCCGGCCGCCTCCGCCTCCGCCGCGGGCTCCGGTTCCTGACCGTCCGCGCCCTGCGTGAGCCGCATCAGCACCCGCGCCCGGGCCATCAGCACCGAGGCGGTCTGCCGGACCCCGGTGTCACCGGCCGCGAAGAGGGCCAGGCACTGCCGGTACGGCTCGGTGACCTCCTCCAGCGCCCCGTCGAGCTTGCCCGACAGCGTCCGCGCGTACACCCCGCGGGCCCGGGAGGCCAGCGCCTCGCCCAGGTCGCCCGCCTCGGCGTACAGCGCGGCGGCGGCGGCGAACAGGTCCGCGCCGTCCGGCCCCAGGCCCAGCGCCCGGTGCTCGGCGATCTCCGCGCGGTCCCGCGCGGACAGCTCCGCCCCCTCCGGGGAGTCCCCGGCCGCCCGTTCCACGGCCTCCCAGGCCTCCACCGCGCTCGGCAGCAGCGCCTCGGACCGCCGCCGGGCCTCGGCGAGCAGCGCCGCCAGGTCCCCGGCCCGCGAGGAGGCCGCCGCGGCCGGCGCGGCGGGCCGGGGCACCGTCGTGGCCACCGGGACGCGCACCCCCAGCGGCAGGCGGTCCACCAGCGGCTCCCGCGCCATCCGCTCGCGCAGCCGGTCGCCCACGTGCGTGGTGCCGTTGCGCCGGTCGAAGGCGTCCGCCAGGGCCAGCGCCTCCTCCCGCGCGTGCGCGGCGAGCTCCGCCGCCGTCCACTCGCGGCCCGCCGGCCCCGGCACCCGCCGGTCGCCCATCCCCAGCGCCACCAGCCGGTCCATGAGCAGGGCCGTCACCGCCAGGTAGTCCTTCTTGCTCGACGGGTGCCCGTCGTCGGTGAGGTACGCCGGCCGCTGCGCCAGCAGATCCAGCGCCCGCGCCTCGTTCCCGGTCAGCGCGCAGAACTCGACGTGCTCGGCGTACGAGGCGCGCATGCTCTCCGTCGCCCGCACCAGCCGGAAGCCGCGCAGGTGGTTGGCCTTCGCCTCGTCGAGGCGGCCCAGCCGCAGCAGCGGCAGCAGCGAGGACGCCAGCACGTTGTGCGGCTCGTGGGCGCAGGTGAACCGGCCCTCCAGCACCGGCGCCCACACCTCCAGCGCCTCCTCGTCCCGGCCCCGCAGCACCTGCCACCAGCCCTGGCCCTGCAACTCGCAGGCGTAGCAGTCCGCCATCCGGTCCCGGTCGGCGGACAGCCACGCCTGGTAGGCGCGTTCGGCGCGCTCCATGTCCCCGACATGGCTGGCGACGTGGAACTCACAGGAACGCACCGCCCGTTCGGAGTGACCCGCCAGCCGGTAGCGGCGCTCCATCTCCTCCAGCCAGTTCTCCATGGCGTCCAGCGGGATGTGCGGCTGGCCCAGCATCCCGGTCGACATCCACTTGAAGCGCCAGAACAACGAGTGCGTCTCGTACGCGTCGAAGTCCTCCGGCCGCTCGTCCCACATCCGCAGCAGCCGGGCGAACGGCACGAACGCCTTGTCCTTCTCCGAGCTGTAGTTGTAGACGGTCAGCTGGTGGCCCAGCGCCTCGATCACGGCCAGCGGCGTGCCCAGCGACTCGGCGTCCGCGAGGAGCTGCTCGGCCCGCGCGTTGCGCGCCGGGCCCTCCGGCCGCTCGCCGTTCTCCGCGATCGCGCGGCGCAGCTCGTCCAGACTGGTGACGGAAGTCAACGGACGTCCTCCTCGGGGTCCTCGCCGTGCGTGGCGTCGCCGTGCGTGGCCCACTCCAGCAGGCCGAGGAACGCACGGTTGAGCAGCGCGGTGTCCGCCGGCCGCAGCGGGCGCTGCGCCATCAGCAGCGCCTGCCCGTACAGGGACTCCGTCGCCGTGCCGATCAGCTCCGGGTCGGTCAGCGAACCGATGCGCCGGACCAGCGGGTTGAGGTGGTTGAGCACCAGGCGCGCCCGCGGCGCGCCGCCCCGCAGCGAACCGAGGATCCCCGACCACAGGTCGTCGGCCCGCTCCTCCGCCTCCGCGCGCGCCTGCTCGTGGCGGGCGGAGCGGTCGTCCAGGTGCAGCGCCGGCACCGTCACCGGGTGGAACGCCCGCAGCGCCACGTCGCAGCCCAGCCCGTCCAGCCGGGCGCGGGCCGCCGCCAGGAACGGCGAGAGCGCCAGCTCCACCGACGGGTCCACCGCGTCCAGGTGCGCGGTCACCACGTCCGCGTCCAGCTCGGCGACCACCGTCCCCGGGCGCACCGACGGCAGCGCCTCCACCAGTTCCGTGTCGTACGTGTAGCCGCCGTTGACCACCCCGACGCCCTGGGCCGAGGCGATCGCGGAGACCTGCCGGAACTCCTCCACGGTCCGCGTGTAGTGCACGACCTTGTGGCGCCGGCCGAACTCCTCCAGGGACAGCTGTCCGTCCGTGGTCTCGAAGGGCAGCCACGGCAGCATCACCCGCAGCATCTCGGAGTCGTGCCGCGCCAGCGCCTTCACGCCCAGGTGGTGCACGGCCAGGAAGGCCGTCAGCCGGTCCGGGTCGCCCGCCGCCAGCCCGGTCAGCCACGACCGGATCCGCTCGCCGAGGGCCTCCCGCACCGCCGCCAGCGTCTCGTCCTCGTACAGCGACTCCCGCGAGGCCGTCGGCCGCAGCGTGTCGGTGTCCAGCACGCAGCGGACGAAGAAGGCCCAGTCCGGCAGCAGTTCGTCGGCCCGGTCGGTCAGCAGCATGCCCTTCAGGTGCACGCGGTGCCCGGCCCGCTGCGCGGGGCTGACCGCGGCCGGCAGCACGTACGCCACGCCCCGCACGCCCGCCACCGGCACGTCCAGGTCGATCGAGTCCAGCGGCGTGAAGCCGAACAGCTCGTCGCAGTGGCGCGCCAGCGCCACCCGGCGGGTCGCCGGGCTCTGGTACGCCCGGTCCCACGGCGCCGGCAGGTCGGTGACCGCCTCCTCGCCCACCCGCACGTCGTACGGCAGCAGCGAACCGAAGTCACGGGCCAGCTTCAGCACCCGCTCCTCCTCCAGCCACTGCGCCGCCCCGGCGCGCGCCCGCAGGTGCACGGTGGTGCCCGGCTCGGAGCGGGCCTCCTCCGGCAGCGTCCGCACGGTGTACGAGCCGTCGTCGGCGGCCAGCCACTCCACCGGCGGCGCGCCGGGCGTCCGGGCGCTGCGGCTGACCACCCGGATCTCCTCGGCGACCAGGAAGCAGGCCAGCAGCCCGATGCCGAACTGCCCCAGGAACCCGGAGCGGGCCGACTCCAGCGAGGCCGCGTCGCCGCGCTTGGAGCTGCGGCCGATGGTCGCCAGCAGGCTGTGGACGTCCTCCTCCGTGAGGCCGACGCCGGTGTCCTCCACCCGCAGCGTCCCGCCCTCGGCGCGCAGCCGCACACGGGCCGGGGCGTCCGGGTCCTCCGCGCGCCGCGCGGTGACGGCGTCGACGGCGTTCTGCAGCAGCTCGCGCAGGTAGACCCGGGGACTGGAGTACAGGTGGTGGGAGAGCAGGTCCACCAGGCCGCGCAGGTCGACCTGGAAGGAGTGCGGGGCGGACGGGGCGGGCTGGGAGGGCTTCGAGGTCTGGGAGTCCATCGTCACGGCGCCGGTGGGGAGACAGCGGAACGGCGCGGGGTCGGGCGGCACCGTGTGGGGCGGTGGACCGCGGGTCGGTGGTGCAGGACGCGCCATCCTAGAAGTTGGAGAACCCACCTGACCAGGTGTTTCCACAGGCATTCCGCAACGCTGTCGCACCCGTGGTGTGGAATGGGAGGCGTGCCCGCACTGGAAGAACCCCTGAAGAAGGTGCTCGGCCCCGCCACCGCGAAGGTGATGGCCGAGAACCTCGGCCTGCACACCGTGGGCGACCTGCTGCACCACTACCCGCGCAGGTACGAGGAGCGCGGCCGGCTCACCCGGCTCGCCGACCTCCCCATGGACGAGCACGTCACCGTGGTCGCCCAGGTCGCCGAGGCCCGGCTGCACACCTTCGCCTCCAGCCGCGCCCCGCGCGGCAAGGGCCAGCGGCTGGAGGTCACCATCACCGACGGCAGCGGCCGCCTCCAGCTGGTGTTCTTCGGCAACGGCGTCCACAAGCCCCACAAGGAGCTGCTCCCCGGCACCCGCGCCCTGTTCGCCGGCAAGGTCTCCGTGTTCAACCGGCGGCTCCAGCTGGCGCACCCCGCCTACGAACCGCTGCGCGGCGAGGGGGCCGCGGAGACGGTCGACAGCTGGGCGGGCGCGCTCATCCCGATCTACCCGGCCACCGCCAAGCTGGAGTCATGGAAGCTCGCCAAGGCCGTCCAGACGGTGCTGCCCAGTGCCCAGCAGGCCCTGGACCCGCTCCCGGCCGGCCTCCGCGAGGGCCGCGGCCTGGTCCCCCTGCCCGAGGCGCTGCTCAAGATCCACCGCCCGCAGACGCCGGCCGACGTCGAGGAGGCCCGCTCCCGCCTCAAGTGGGACGAGGCCTTCGTCCTCCAGGTCGCCCTCGCCCGCCGCCGCCACGCCGACGCCCAGCTGCCCGCTGTGCCCCGCAGGCCCACCCCGGACGGCATCCTCACCGCCTTCGACGACCGCCTCCCGTTCACCCTCACCGAGGGCCAGCGGAAGGTCTCGAAGGAGATCTTCGACGACCTCGCCGCCGAACACCCCATGCACCGCCTCCTCCAGGGAGAGGTCGGATCGGGCAAGACGATGGTCGCGCTGCGGGCCATGCTCGCCGTGGTCGACGCCGGGGGACAGGCCGCGATGCTCGCGCCCACCGAGGTGCTCGCCCAGCAGCACCACCGCTCGGTCACCGAGATGATGGGCGACCTCGCCCAGGGCGGCATGCTGGGCGGCGCCGAGCACGCCACCAAGGTCGTGCTGCTCACCGGCTCCATGGGCGCCGCCGCCCGCCGCCAGGCCCTGCTCGACCTGGCCACCGGCGAGGCCGGCCTGGTCATCGGCACCCACGCCCTGATCGAGGACAAGGTCCAGTTCCACGACCTCGGCCTGGTCGTCGTCGACGAGCAGCACCGCTTCGGCGTGGAGCAGCGCGACGCCCTGCGCGGCAAGGGCAAGCAGCCGCCCCACCTGCTGGTGATGACGGCCACCCCGATCCCGCGCACCGTCGCCATGACCGTCTTCGGCGACCTGGAGACCTCCGTCCTGGACCAGCTGCCCGCCGGACGTTCGCCGATCGCCAGCCACGTGGTGCCCGCCGCCGACAAGCCGCACTTCCTGGCCCGCGCCTGGGAGCGGGTCCGCGAGGAGGTGGAGAACGGCCACCAGGCCTACGTGGTCTGCCCGCGCATCGGGGACGAGGAGGACGACCCGAAGGGCCGCAGGAAGAAGGAGGAGGCCGAGACGGCCGACAAGCGGCCGCCGCTCGCCGTCCTGGAGGTCGCCGAACAGCTGGCGAAGGGCCCGCTCGCCGGACTGCGCGTGGAGGTGCTGCACGGCAGGATGCACCCGGACGACAAGGACGCCGTGATGCGCCGCTTCGCGGCCGGGGAGACGCACGTGCTGGTCGCCACCACGGTGATCGAGGTCGGCGTCAACGTCCCCAACGCCACCGCCATGGTGATCATGGACGCGGACCGGTTCGGCGTCTCCCAGCTCCACCAGCTGCGCGGACGGGTCGGCCGCGGCTCCGCGCCCGGACTGTGCCTGCTGGTCACCGAAGCGCCCGAGGCGAGCCCCGCGCGGCAGCGGCTGGGTGCCGTGGCCTCCACCCTCGACGGGTTCGAGCTCTCCCGCATCGACCTGGAGCAGCGCCGCGAGGGCGACGTGCTGGGACAGGCCCAGTCGGGCGCCCGCTCCTCGCTGCGGGTCCTCGCCGTGATCGACGACGAGGAGGTCATCGCCCAGGCGCGCGAGGAGGCCGCCGCCGTGGTCGCCGAGGACCCCGGCCTGACCGCCCACCCGGGCCTGCGGGCCGCCCTCGACGCCCTCCTCGACGAGGACCGCGAGCAGTACCTGGAGAAGGGCTGAGAGACTGTGGACCGCGAGACCTGTCCGCACCGTCTCCCCCACGGCTCGGCGAGCGAGCCCCGGAGGCGACCGAGCCCTGAGGAAGAAAAGTGAGCCGCGTGATCGCCGGGACGGCGGGGGGACGCCGTCTGGCCGTCCCCCCGGGCAACAGCACCCGTCCCACCTCCGAACGGGCGCGCGAGGGCCTCTTCTCCACCTGGGAGGCGCTGCTCGGCGGCCCCCTGGAGGGTGAGCGCGTCCTCGACCTGTACGCCGGCTCCGGCGCGGTCGGCCTCGAGGCGCTGAGCCGCGGCGCGTCCCACGCCCTGCTGGTGGAGGCCGACAACCGGGCCGCCCGCACGGTGCGCGAGAACGTCCGCTCGCTGGGCCTGCCCGGGGCCGAGGTGCGCAACGCCAAGGCCGGGCAGGTGGTCCAGGGGCCGCCCCCCGGCGCCCCCTACGACCTGGTCTTCCTCGACCCGCCGTACGCCGTCACCGACGACGATCTCCGGGAGATTCTCCTCACACTCCGCTCCGGAGGCTGGCTCGCCGAGGAGGCGCTCGTCACCGTGGAGCGCAGCACCAGAGGCGGCGAGTTCAGCTGGCCGCAGGGTTTCGCCCCCCTGAGGTCCCGCCGTTACGGAGAAGGCACCTTTTGGTACGGTCACGCCGCCTCCACCAGCGAGGACGCGCCATGACCGGACCGGAGAGCGAGGGATCTCACGTGCGCCGCGCCGTCTGTCCCGGGTCGTTCGACCCCATCACCAACGGACACCTCGACATCATCGCCCGGGCCTCCCGCCTGTACGACGAGGTCTACGTGGCCGTGATGATCAACCAGAACAAGAAGGGCCTGTTCAGCGTCGAGGAGCGGATCCAGCTGATCCGCGAGGTGACCTCCGACTGCTCGAACGTGATCGTCGAGTCCCACCACGGCCTGCTGGTCGACTTCTGCAAGCAGCGCGACATCCCCGCCATCGTCAAGGGACTGCGCGCCGTCAGCGACTTCGACTACGAGCTGCAGATGGCCCAGATGAACAACGGCCTCACCGGCGTGGAGACCCTCTTCGTCCCCACCAACCCCACGTACAGCTTCCTCTCCTCCTCGCTGGTCAAGGAGGTGGCGGCCTGGGGCGGCGACGTGGCCCACCTGGTGCCGCCGACCGTCCTGACGGCGCTGGCCGAGCGGCTGCGCCGGAGCTGAGCGCTTTCGGCGCCGACGCGCCGGGGACGCAGCGACGTCCCGTCATCCGTGTCGGACGGGGCCGCGGTCGCCGTACAGTCGTCCCGTCCGTCTCCAACCAGCTGTAGAGAGTGGCGAGTCCAGGTGGACGTGCAGAACAAGCTCGACGAGATCGTCGGCATGGTGTCAGGTGCCAGGTCGATGCCGATGTCGGCCTCGTGCGTGGTCAACCGCGCCGAACTCCTCGCCATGCTCGAAGAGGTCCGCGAGGCCCTTCCCGGCTCGCTGGCGCAGGCGCAGGAGCTGATCGGCGGCCGCGAGACCATGGTCCAGCAGGCCCGCCAGGAGGCCGACCGGATCGTCGAGGGCGCCCACGCCGAGCGCGCCTCGCTGATCGCCGGCACCGAGATCGCCCGCCAGGCCCAGCAGGAGGCCGAGCGCATCCTCGCCGAGGCCCAGCAGCAGGCCGAGGAGATCCGGGCCGAGGCGGACGACTACGTCGACTCCAAGCTCGCCAACTTCGAGGTCGTCCTCACCAAGACCCTCGGCTCGGTCGGCCGCGGCCGCGAGAAGCTGCTCGGCACCGGCCCCGGCCTGGACGAGAACGGCTACGAGGACGAGGACGCCCCCGAGCGCAGCCACGACCCGGAGACCCTGCGCCGGGACGCCGACAGCTACGTCGACGCCAAGCTGGGCGCCTTCGAGGCGGTCCTCGCCAAGACCCTGGAGGCGGTCGGCCGCGGCCGCGACAAGCTCCAGGGCCGGATCGCCTCCGACGCGCTGGCCGACCTGCCGACGGGCGAGGACGGCATGCCGCTGGCCCACGAGAGCGACGAGGACTACCTCGCCGGACTCGCGGACGCGGCGCAGGCCCCGGACCGCCGCCTGGACCGGCACGCCGAGCAGGCGCCGCCCGCGCACCAGCCGCAGTACGGCCGGCAGCCGTCGTACGAGCAGCCCCGGCACCAGCCCGCGTACGAGCCGCAGGCGGCCCAGGACCCGTACGGCTACCAGCAGCCCCAGCCGGCCGCGGCGTCCTACGGCGGCTACGAGCAGCAGCCGCAGCACTCGCAGGGCTACGGCTACGACTACCAGCAGGCGGACCCGTACGCCGCCTACGGACAGCAGCCCCAGCAGCAGCCGCAGGCCCAGCAGGGCTACGAGCAGGACTACGGCGGGCAGGACGGTTACGGGGCGCCCGCCCCGGCCCGCGCGCTGGACGAGACCAGCTTCTTCGACACGGGCATGATCACTCCGGAGCAGATGCGGGCCTACGAGCAGGGCCGCGGGCAGTAGCCGCGGGGCCTTCCGCCGGAGGCCGAGGGGGGCCGGTTGGGTCTCGGCCGAAACGTCCAGTATCCTGGCTCTTCGGTCGTGCCCTCCGGGCGCGATTCCCCCTCTTCACCTCGCAGATCTAAGGCTGGAATGGCTCAGAACGCCCGCCTCGACCACCGCGACCCTCTCGTGTTCGACACACATGAGCTGGGGCGGCGGCCCGGTGCGCTGCGGCGCCTGACCAGGACGGTCGACGCGCCCCGTGACCTCGGCATCGCCGACGTCATCGGAGTGCCGGAGGGCAGGCCGCTGGAGCTCGAGCTCCGGCTGGAGTCCGTCCTGGAGGGCGTCCTCGTCACGGGGACCGCCCGTGCGAAGGCCGAGGGGGAGTGCGTAAGGTGTCTGGAGCCGCTCGAGCGTCAGCTCGTCGCGGACTTCCAGGAGATGTTCTCGTACCCTGACGCCGACGACCGGGGCCGCCCCAAGGCGGACGCCGGCGACGACGCCGAGGACGACGAGGACACTCTCTACCTCGAGGACGGCATGTTCGACCTCGAGCCCGTGCTGCGTGACGCGGTGGTACTCGCACTGCCGATGCAGCCGGTGTGCCGGGAAGACTGCCCCGGCCTGTGCCCCGAGTGCGGGGCGCGGCTGGCGGACGACCCGGACCACCACCATGACGCCGTCGACATCCGTTGGGCGGCTCTGCAGGGACTCGCAGGTTCACTCGAACCCGGCGAGAAGGACGAGATGAGCGGCGGCGCGCCTCAGTCAGCACGCGCCGACGAGAAGCAGGAGAAGTAGCCGTGGCTGTTCCGAAGCGGAAGATGTCGCGCAGCAACACGCGTCACCGCCGGTCGCAGTGGAAGGCTGCGGTCCCCACCCTGGTGTCGTGCGAGCGCTGCCACGAGCCCAAGCAGCAGCACATCGCGTGCCCGTCTTGCGGCACGTACAACAAGCGCCAGGTCCTCGAGGTCTGAGCGGCTGGTGAGAGGCTCCATGTCCAACGCCAAGAAGGCGGACACGGCCTCGTCCCACACGCTTCTGGAAGGGCGGCTCGGGTACAAGCTCGAGTCCGCCCTTCTGGTGCGTGCGCTGACCCACCGTTCCTACGCGTACGAGAACGGCGGCCTGCCCACCAACGAGCGGCTGGAGTTCCTCGGGGACTCCGTGCTCGGCCTGGTGGTCACGGACACGCTGTACCGGGTCCACCCCGACCTCCCGGAGGGCCAGCTGGCCAAGCTCCGGGCCGCGGTGGTCAACTCGCGCGCGCTGGCCGAGGTGAGCCGCGGGCTCGACCTCGGCTCCTTCATCCGGCTCGGCCGCGGTGAAGAGGGCACGGGCGGCCGGGACAAGGCATCCATCCTCGCCGACACCCTCGAAGCGGTGATCGGCGCGGTCTACCTGGACCAGGGTCTGGACGCGGCGGCGGAGCTGGTGCACCGCCTGTTCGACCCGCTGATCGAGAAGTCCTCGAACCTGGGCGCCGGCCTGGACTGGAAGACCAGTCTCCAGGAGCTCACCGCGACCGAGGGGCTCGGCGTCCCCGAGTACCTGGTCACGGAGACCGGACCCGACCACGAGAAGACCTTCACTGCTGCCGCCCGCGTCGGAGGCGTCTCGTACGGCACCGGCACCGGCCGCAGCAAGAAGGAAGCGGAACAGCAGGCCGCGGAGGCCGCCTGGCGGGCCATCCGGACCGCCTCGGACGAGCGCGCCGAGGCGGAGGCGGTGGCCGCCGCCTCCGCGACGCCCGCCGCCGGCACGGCCGCGGACGCCGCCGCGTCCGCCGCCTCCGAGGAGGCCGGCG
>NZ_LWCC02000005.1:1106097-1115019 GCF_001642695.1 Streptomyces chilikensis | reverse complement strand
CGCCCGCCGCCGGCACGGCCGCGGACGCCGCCGCGTCCGCCGCCTCCGAGGAGGCCGGCGCACGGCGGGCCGACGACGCCGCCGACGCGCCGCAGCCCGGCGGGACGGCCGACGCGGAGCAGGCGTCCGCCTGACCCGTCCGCTTCCGCCGCGGCCCGTCGCGGCACATCCATGAGCGCCCGCCCCCCGACCGACCGGGGGCGGGCGTTCGCCCACGTTCACGGGGGGAGACCGAGCCATGCCCGAACTGCCCGAGGTCGAGGTCGTCCGGCGCGGCCTGGAGCGGTGGGTCGCCCACCGCACCGTCGACGCCGTCGAGGTGCTGCACCCGCGCGCGGTGCGGCGGCACCTGGCGGGCGGTGAGGACTTCGCCCGGCGCCTGGCCGGCCACCGGATCGGCGTGCCCAGCCGGCGCGGCAAGTACATGTGGCTGCCGCTGGAGGACGCCGGCCAGGCCGTCCTGGCCCACCTCGGCATGAGCGGACAGCTGCTGGTCCAGCCGCACGAGGCCCCCGACGAGAAGCACCTGCGCATCCGGGTGCGCTTCGACGACGAACTCGGCACCGAGCTCCGCTTCGTCGACCAGCGCACCTTCGGCGGGCTCTCGCTGCACCCCGTGGACGCCGAGGGGCTGCCGGACGTCATCGCGCACATCGCGCGGGACCCGCTGGACCCCCTCTTCGACGACGAGGCGTTCCACCAGGCGTTCCGGCGCCGTCGCACCACCGTCAAGCGGGCGCTGCTCGACCAGTCGCTGATCAGCGGGGTCGGCAACATCTACGCCGACGAGGCGCTGTGGCGGTCCCGCCTCCACTACGAGCGCCCCACCTCCGGCTTCACCCGCCCGCGCACGGCGGAACTGCTGGGGCACGTCCGCGACGTGATGTCCGCCGCCCTCGACGTGGGCGGCACCAGCTTCGACAGCCTGTACGTCAACGTGAACGGCGAGTCCGGCTACTTCGACCGCTCCCTGGACGCCTACGGCCGCGAGGGCCTGCCCTGCCGCCGCTGCGGGACCCCGATGCGCCGCCGCCCCTGGATGAACAGGTCCAGCTACTTCTGCCCCCGCTGCCAGAGGCCGCCCAGGGTGCGGTGACGCGGGCCCCGGGCCGGGAACGGGTCCGGGCGCGCGGCCGGCACCGCGGACGCTGCGGCACGGTCCGCTTCCCCGACGCCGACGGCGCGGAGGGCGGACCGCTCCGCCTGGCGGAGCTCCGCCGCCCGGCGCGGAGCGCGGGAGGCTGCGGCCACCCCGTGGACCGGCACCGGAACCGAGCGCCCGGGCGAGGCCGGGGCCGGCTCAGTAACCGAAGGCCTGGGTCCACCAGGGGCCGCCGGAGGCGAAGTGGACGCCCACGCCGAGGGTCTTGAAGTCGCAGTTCAGTATGTTCGCCCGGTGGCCGTCGCTGTTCATCCAGGCCTCCATCACCGCGGCCGCGTCGGCCTGGCCGCGGGCTATGTTCTCGCCGCCCAGGTTGCTCACCCCGGCGGCCTCCGCGCGGTCCCAGGGCGTGGCGCCGCTGGGGTCCGTGTGGTCGAAGAAGCCCTGTTCCGCCATGGCCCGGCTGAAGTCGTCGGCCAGTTCGACCAGCTCGCCGTCGGCCTTGACGGGGCTGCACCCGGCGGCGGACCGCTCCTGGTTGACCAGCTGGAGGACCTGCGCCCGGGCGGCCTCCTCCCGCGACAGGCCGGCCCCGCCGGCCGGCGGATCCTTCGGCTCCGGATCCTTGGTGGTGGGCGCGGCCTTCTGCGGGGTGGCCGTCTTCTCGGCGGCGGTGCGCGAGGGGGACGGCTTCGCCTCCTCCTCCTCCTCCTTCTTCTTCTCCTTCGCGGAGGCGGAGGGAGACGTGGAGGGGGAGGGCTTCGCGGAGCCGGACCCGGCGCCGGCGCCGGCCGAGGGGGCACCGGGGTCGACGCGGCCTCCGGAGCCGCCCTGCTGGGTCTCGGCGTTGCCCGGGCCGTCGATCGCGCGGATCGTGCCGTCGCCGCCGAGCCGGTACGTGTCCAGGCCCGGCACGATGCCGGTGGCGGCCGCGACCACGCCGACCGCCAGCGCCGCGGAGACACCCAGCAGCCCGGTGCGCACCGGGCGCCGGGGCCGCCCGGTCCTGGAACCGCGGCCGGACGGCGCGGTGTCGTGCTGCGCGGGCCGGGGGGCGGCCGGGGCCTCGTGGTGGGCCGGCGCCTCGTGGTGGGCCGGCGCCGAGGGCTCATCGGTGCCGAACAGGTAGGCGTGACTACGCGCGTAGTCGTCCTCGGAGGAGGAGTGACCGTGGCCGGAGGAGCCGTCGTGACCCGGGGAGTCGTAGCCGTGGCCGTAGGAGTCGCCGTAGCCGTAGCCGTGGGAGTCGTCGTGGGCGTACGGGCCGTTGGAGCCCTGGGGATACGAGCCGTAGGCGTCGTACGTCGTCCGGTACTCCTCCTGCCCGGGCCGGGGCCCGGAGGGGGCCGCACCGGTGGCGGGGGGAGTGTGGGTGTCGTTCCCGCCCTTGCCCTTGCGGCCGGCGGCGGAGCGTCGGTGGCGTCCCATTCCTCTGCTGGCCTCTCTCCCGTGCTGCGGTCCACGCGAATCACTCGTGAGGGTGAGTTTCGCTGGGGGTCGAGGGGGGACGCTACCGCATCGCTCCAGGGGGTGTGGGCGTCCGGTGAGGTTTTTGCTCGGTTAGCGTGCACGTATGAACGACGACGCACGACTGGTCGCCTGGGTCCGGGGCGAGGTACAACGCGTGGGATTCCGCTGGTTCACGCGCGCGAAGGCGCTGGAGCTCGGCGGCCTGAGTGGTTTTGCTCTCAATCTCCAGGACGGACGGGTCCAGGTCGTCGCGGAGGGCCCCCGTGACCGCTGCGAGCTGTTGCTGGAGTGGCTGGCGGGGGAGGACACGCCGGGCCGCGTGGACGGCGTGACCGAGATCTGGGACACACCTCGCGGCGGCTACAGCGGCTTCGAGATCCGCTGACAGCCGCCTCCCGCGCCCGCCCGGCCGCCGCCCTCCGGCCCGCCCCGGACCGCCCGGCAACGGAAAAGTCCAGGTGACCGCCGCAAAAGGGTTGTCACGGGCGACGGGACGGGCCAGGATGATCCGCACGCCCCCGGGCCCCGCAGGAGACGCCGCGCGAAGAGTTCCGCGCCGAGCGCCCCGGGGACACCGCCGATACGGGGCGTGATCGTGTTGACCGTCAAACTTTTTGGTGAGACTCTGAAAGCCCCGCGCACCCTAGCTGTTTGGCATGTGGAAACAGCGGCAGGACCTCAGGCTGACATCGCAGTGTCGGGCACTACGGGTGCGATTCCCTCACGACCCACCACCGCTTCGGTCGGTCACTCAGTGTGGAGGACCATCCATCATGGCAAAGGCGCTTCTCGGTTACGTCGGCGGCTCCGACCCGCGACTCCTCGCCGAGATGCGACGGCTCCAGCAGCGCGTCCAGGACCTGGAATCCGAGCTCGTGCGGATCCAGGCGGAGAAGGACGCGCTCGCGGCTGCCGCTTCTCGCGACCGGATCATGGAGAGCATCGACGCACACCAGGCGGAGCCCGCGTTCAGCTGACCCGGCTCGCGCGCAGGCCGGAACAGAACCGCACCTCCGCCGGTGCCTCAAGGGACGCCCCAGGCGTCCCTTTCGCCTTCCCCCCTTCGGACCTTCCCCGCCGTCCGCCGGTCCGGCCCTCCCCGAGCCGTGCTCGTCCCGCCCCGTCGCCGTTTCCGTAGCTGTGATCTGCCCGCCGCCCCGCCGTGCGAAACCGGAACGGTCCACCGGCTCGCGGAGACCCGGCCCTCCGGGGGCGACCGGGAAGGCCGGTGCGTGAGGCCGGTGCATTGAGACCGGTTTCATGGAGAAGCGGGGGAACCGGCCGGTAAAGTCCACCGGCGTGCACCTCAAAGCCCTGACCCTCCGCGGCTTCAAGTCGTTCGCGTCCGCGACCACCCTCCGGTTCGAACCGGGGATCACCTGCGTCGTCGGCCCGAACGGCTCGGGCAAGTCCAACGTGGTGGACGCGCTGACCTGGGTCATGGGCGAACACAGCGCCAAGTCGCTGCGCGGCGGCAAGATGGAGGACGTCATCTTCGCCGGGACCACCGGCCGCCCGCCGCTCGGCCGCGCCGAGGTCTCGCTGACCATCGACAACTCCGACGGCGCCCTCCCCATCGAGTACGCCGAGGTCACCATCACGCGGATCATGTTCCGCAACGGCGGCAGCGAATACCAGATCAACGGCGACACCTGCCGCCTGCTGGACATCCAGGAACTCCTCTCCGACTCCGGCATCGGCCGCGAGATGCACGTCATCGTCGGCCAGGGCCAGCTCGACTCGGTGCTGCACGCCGACCCCATGGGCCGCCGCGCCTTCATCGAGGAGGCGGCCGGCGTCCTCAAGCACCGCAAGCGCAAGGAGAAGGCGCTGCGCAAACTGGACGCCATGCAGGCCAACCTGGCCCGCGTCCAGGACCTCACCGACGAGCTCCGCCGCCGGCTCAAGCCGCTCGGCCGGCAGGCCGCCGTGGCCCGCCGGGCCGCCGTCATCCAGGCCGACCTGCGCGACGCCCGGCTGCGGCTGCTCGCCGACGACCTGGTGCGGCTGCGCGAGGCGCTGCGGGCCGAGGTCGCCGACGAGGCCGCCCTCAAGGAGCGCAAGGAGGCGACCGAGGAGGAGCTGCGCGAGGCGTCGCGGCGCGAGGCACTGCTGGAGGAGGAGGTCCGCCGCCTCGCCCCGCGGCTGCACCGCGCCCAGCAGACCTGGTACGAGCTCTCCCGGCTCGCCGAACGCGTCCGCGGCACCGTCTCGCTGGCCGACGCCCGGGTGAAGAGCGCCACCGCCGCCCCCGTCGAGGAACGCCGGGGCCGCGACCCCGAGGAGATGGAGCGCGAGGCCGCCCGCGTCCGGGAACAGGAGGCGGAACTCGAGGCCGCCCTGGAGGCCGCCGAGCGCGCCCTGGAGGACACCGTCGCCCACCGCGAGGAGCTGGAGCGCTCGCTCGCCGCCGAGGAACGCCGCCTCAGGGACGTCGCCCGCGCCGTCGCCGACCGCCGTGAGGGCCTGGCCCGGCTCAGCGGCCAGGTGGGCGCCGCCCGGTCCCGGGCCGCCGCCGCCCAGGCCGAGATCGACCGCCTCACCGCCTCCCGGGACGAGGCCGAGGCCCGCGCCGTCGCCGCCCAGGAGGAGTACGAGGCGCTCAGGGCCGAGGTCGACGCACTCGACGCCGAGGACACCGAACTCGCCGGGCGCCACGACCGGGCCAAGGTCGCCCTCGCCGACGCCGATGCCGCCCTCACCGCCGCCCGCGAAGCCCTCACCGCCGCCGAGCGCGAACGGGCCGCCACCCGCGCCCGGCACGACGCCCTCGCCCTGGGCCTGCGCCGCAAGGACGGCACCGGCGCCCTGCTCGACGCCGGGGACACCCTCACCGGGATCCTCGGCCCCGCCGCCGGACTCCTCACCGTCACCCCCGGCCACGAGGTCGCCCTCGCCGCGGCCTTCGGCGCCGCCGCCGACGCGGTGGCCGCCGCCTCGCCCGCCGCGGCCGCCGAGGCGCTGCGCCTGCTGCGCAAGCAGGACGCCGGCCGCGCCGCGTTCCTGCTCGCCGGAGCCGACGAGGACCACGGCCCCGCCGCCCGCCATGAACGGTGGCCGCACGCCGCCGACCTGGTGGCCGGCCCCGACGACCTGATGCCCGCCGTGCGCCGCCTGCTGCGCGGCGTCGTGGTGGTGGACTCCCTGGACGACGCCGAGGAACTGGTCCGGACCCGCCCCGGCCTCACCGCCGTCACCGCCGACGGGGACCTGCTCGGCACCCACTACGCGCACGGCGGATCGGCCGCCGCCCCCAGCCTGCTGGAGGTGCGGGCCTCCGTCGACGAGGCCGCCGCCGCGCTCCAGGACCTGGAGCAGCGGTGCGGGGAGCTCACCGAGGTCCAGCGGCTGGCCGCGGAGCGCCGGACGGAGAGCGCCGCCCTGGTGGAGGAACTGGGGGAGCGGCGCCGTGCCGCCGACCGGGAGAAGTCCGGCGTCTCCCAGCAGCTCGGCCGCCTGTCCGGCCAGGCCCGGGGCGCCGCGGGGGAGGCCGAACGCGCCGCCGCCGCGGCGGCCCGCGCACAGGAGGCGCTGGAGAAGGCGCTCACCGACGTGGAGGAGCTGGCGGAACGCCTGGCCGTCGCCGAGGAGATGCCGGTCGAGGAGGATCCCGACACCGCGGCGCGCGACCGGCTCGCCGCCGACGGGGCGAACGCCCGGCAGACCGAGATGGAGGCCCGGCTCCAGCTGCGCACCCACGAGGAGCGGGTCAAGGCGCTGGCCGGCCGCGCCGACTCGCTGGACCGCGCCGCCCGCGCCGAACGCGAGGCCCGGGTCCGGGCCGAACGCCGCAGGGCCCGGCTGCGCCACGAGGCAGCCGTCGCCGGGGCGGTCGCGTCCGGCGCCCGGCAGCTGCTCGCCCACGTCGAGGTCTCGCTGGACCGCGCCGACCGGGAGCGCGCCGCCGCCGAGGCCGCCAGGGCACGGCAGGAGCGGGAGCTCTCCGCCGCCCGCACCACGGGCCGCGACCTCAAGGCCGAGCTCGACAAGCTCACCGACTCCGTCCACCGGGGCGAGGTGCTGGGCGCGGAGAAGCGGCTGCGGATCGAGCAGCTGGAGACGAAGGCGCTGGAGGAACTGGGCGTCGAGCCGCGGGCACTGGTCGCCGAGTACGGCCCCGGCGAGCCCGTCCCGCCGTCCCCGCCGGCCGAGGGGGAGGAACTGCCCGAGGACCCCGAGCACCCGCGCAACCGGCCCCGGCCGTTCGTCCGCGCCGAGCAGGAGAAGCGGCTGCGGGCCGCCGAGCGCGCCTACCAGCAGCTCGGCAAGGTCAACCCGCTCGCCCTGGAGGAGTTCGCCGCGCTGGAGGAACGCCACCAGTTCCTCAGCGAGCAGCTGGAGGACCTGAAGAAGACCCGCGCCGACCTGCTCCAGGTCGTCAAGGAGGTCGACGAGCGGGTCGAACAGGTCTTCACCGAGGCCTACCGGGACACCGCCCGCGAGTTCGAGGGCGTCTTCGGCCGGCTCTTCCCCGGGGGCGAGGGGCGGCTGGTCCTCACCGACCCGGACAACATGCTGACCACCGGCGTGGAGGTCGAGGCCCGGCCGCCCGGGAAGAAGGTCAAGCGGCTCAGCCTGCTCTCCGGCGGCGAACGGTCGCTGACGGCGGTGGCGCTGCTGGTCTCCATCTTCAAGGCCCGGCCCAGCCCGTTCTACGTGATGGACGAGGTGGAGGCCGCCCTGGACGACACCAACCTGCGGCGGCTGATCCGGATCATGCAGGAACTCCAGGAGTCCTCCCAGCTGATCGTGATCACCCACCAGAAGCGGACCATGGAGGTCGCCGACGCGCTGTACGGCGTGTCCATGCAGGGTGACGGCGTCTCCAAGGTGATCAGCCAGCGGCTGCGGTAGCCGCCGGCGGGCGGGGCGTGCGGGCCGCTGCCGGACTCCCGTGGGAGAACCACGGCGCGCACCCCGGGCGGCGTGCGCCCCATGGCCGATACTGGGACGCGTTATGGACACCGTCATCCTTGCCGTAATCATCGCGGTGGTGGCCCTCGTCGCCTTCGCCGGCCTTCTCGTCGGCGGCCGGCGGAAGAAGCAGCTGCCCCCGCCGCCACCGTCCGCGCCCGACATCACCGCCCCGCCGGCCGAACCGAAGGTCGGCGAGGAGGCCGAGACACCGGGGGACCAGGAGCGCCGCACGATCGAGGAGGTCGACCTCCCCGAATCGCCCACCGGCGCCACCCTGGTCGAAGAAGTCCCGGTGGAACCCGCCGCCCCGGCGATCGAGGTTCCCGAGCCCACCGCCGGCCGCCTGGTCCGGCTGCGCGCCCGCCTGTCCCGTTCGCAGAACGCCCTGGGCAAGGGCCTGCTGACCCTGCTCTCCCGCGAACACCTCGACGAGGACACCTGGGAGGAGATCGAGGACACCCTCCTCACCGCCGACGTCGGCGTGCAGCCCACCCAGGAGCTGGTGGAGCGCCTGCGCGAGCGGGTCCGGGTGCTCGGCACCCGCACCCCGGAGGAGCTGCGCGTCCTGCTCCGCGAGGAACTGCTGCAGATCCTCAACCCCGAGTTCGACCGCGCCGTGAAGACCGACGCCAAGGAGGGCACCCCGGGTGTCGTCATGGTCGTCGGCGTCAACGGCACCGGCAAGACCACCACCACCGGCAAGCTGGCCCGCGTCTTGGTCGCCGACGGGAAGACCGTGGTGCTCGGCGCCGCCGACACCTTCCGCGCGGCCGCCGCCGACCAGCTGCAGACCTGGGGCGAGCGGGTCGGCGCCCACACGGTGCGCGGCCCGGAGGCCGGCGACCCGGCCTCCGTCGCCTTCGACTCCGTCAAGGAGGGCATCGCCACCGGGGCCGACGTGGTGCTGATCGACACCGCCGGCCGGCTGCACACCAAGACCGGCCTGATGGACGAGCTGGGCAAGGTCAAGCGGGTCGTCGAGAAGCAGGCGCCGCTGGACGAGGTGCTGCTGGTGCTGGACGCCACGACCGGCCAGAACGGCCTGGTGCAGGCGCGGGTGTTCGCGGAGGTCGTGAACATCACCGGCATCGTGCTCACCAAGCTCGACGGCACGGCCAAGGGCGGCATCGTGATCGCCGTCCAGCGCGAGCTGGGCGTGCCGGTCAAGCTGGTCGGCCTCGGCGAGGGCGCCGACGACCTGGCGCCGTTCGAGCCGCAGGCGTTCGTCGACGCCCTGATCGGCGACTGACCTCGAGCCGCCGCGCACCGGCGCCCGCCCTCCCGGACACCCCGGGTCGGCGGGCGTCCGCCGTTTCGGGGCCCTCGGCCCGTCGGGCGGCACCGGGCACACGGGCCGGCGTCCCTCCCCGGCGGACCGCCGCGCCGCCCACGCCCCGGGCCCTGCCGCCCGTTCGGCCCGCGGGCAACCGGCG
>NZ_LWCC02000005.1:1091283-1105997 GCF_001642695.1 Streptomyces chilikensis | reverse complement strand
GCCCACGCCCCGGGCCCTGCCGCCCGTTCGGCCCGCGGGCAACCGGCGCGCGCCCGCCCGCCGGGTTCCGCCCGCCGGCGGCGTTACCGCCGCGTGGCCGCCCCGGCCCCGTCCCGTTCATGGGCAGTCGTGCCGGCGGGGGCGGCCCTGGACGACGTCCTCGGGGAGGTGGGCGCAGGCGTCACGTGCGTACGTGACGGTCCGCTCCGCGGAGACCGAGCCCCGGGAAGGGGGAGGGGACGGCGCTGTCCGCACGGGGCCGGGGCGCGCACGCCGCGGTGCGGTCAGGCGCGTGCGGCGCCGCGCCCCGCGTCGGCGCCGGGCGGCCCGGCCGTCCGCCCGGGGGAGGCGGTCACGGGCTGGGCGAGCGGTGTGCCGCGTAGGCGAGGGTGCCGAGCAGGAGCCGCGCGGCCGGGAGCCCTGCGGCGGATTCCAGCGCCGGGTGCCGCAGCCACCGCACGGGCCCCCGCCCCCCGCGATCCGAAGGCGGCGCGGTCACGTACGCACCCGCGCCCAGGGCCCGCAGCCCGTCGCGGCGACGCCCGGCGGGCCCCACGTCGTCCAGCCCCATCCGGTACAGCAGCTCCGGCAGCTCGGCGGCGGCCCCGGGGGCCACGAAGAACTGGGCGCGGCCCTCGGGCGTGACCGTCACCGGTCCCACCGGCAGCCCCATCCGCTCCAGCCGCACCACGGCCAGCCGGCCGGCCGCCTCCGGGACCTCCAGCACGTCGAACGCCCGCCCGACGGGCAGCATCACGGCGGCCCCGGGGTACTCGGCCCACGCGCGGGTCGCGTCGTCGAGGGTGGCCCCGGCGGGAACCCCGGCCGCGAACTCCAGCGGGTGCGCCCCCGGCTCACCGCATCCGGCCCGCCCGCAGGAACAGTCCCCGCCGCCCGCCGGCACCCGCGCGCCCGGCACCACGTCCCAGCCCCAGAGGCCGGTGAACTCGGCGACCGCGGTGCACTCGGAGGAACGGCCCCGTCGGCGCGCGCCGACGCGCGCCCCGGACCGCGTGCCGGAACGGATCTCCCGCATACCGCCGATCGTGAAGCCCATGCCCCCTCCAACGGGTCCGCCGCGTGGGTGGTTACGTGACGGAAGCGTGTCAGGACGTGTGGTGACGCTGCGTTGCGACTACCCGCCGCATCGTCCCGACTCGCCCGGTTCGCGCCGCGCGTGGATGCGAACGAGGTGGCGCGCGCGGCTCCTCGCGCCCCCTTCGTGCATCGGGCTCCGATCCGGCCTTCCGGACAGGTTTCCGACGTCGTCGGTCAAGTGAATCGCGGGTAACGGCCACGGAGTTCATCCGAAGGGGTGGCGAATGGTGGCGTTTCCCGAACCAGCGTGGCTGGAGCGGTGACCGTGAGGCTACGTTGAGTATGCAAGGCTTGTGGCACATGCCCGCTCGGGCTTGCCGGAAGCACCTTTCGACCGGCGCGTCGGGCGTATTGTCGGTGGAGTCCGGTGACGGAGAGTGACAGTTGCGCTCTTCGGCGAGGCGCGTGGCGGACGGTTTCCCGCAAGGCGGGGGAATCCCGCCGAACCGAGGGACGGTCCGGCGGCATTCTGATAGGGCTGTTTGCAGACATGGCAGGGCCCGCGCGGGGTCCGGCAGGTCTCAGGGATGGATGGGGGCGTTCCAGTGAGCGGCAACGGCGATGGCGGGACGAACGCCGAGAAGCGCCCCAACGAGCTGCTCAACTCGTGGTTCGTGCGCAGCGGCTGGTCCAAGGGCGAACTGGCCCGCCAGGTGAACCGCCGCGCCCGTCAGCTCGGCGCCAACCACGTCTCCACCGACACCTCGCGGGTCCGCCGCTGGCTGGACGGCGAGAACCCGCGCGAACCCATCCCGCGCATCCTCTCCGAGCTGTTCTCCGAGCGCTTCGGCTGCGTCGTCGCCGTGGAGGACCTGGGTCTGCGCGCCGCCCACCAGGCGCCCTCGGTGGCCGGCGTCGACCTGCCCTGGACCGGCCCGCAGACCGTGGCGCTGCTCGGCGAGTTCTCCCGCAGCGACCTGATGCTGGCCCGCCGCGGCTTCCTCGGCACCTCGCTCGGGCTGGCCGCGGGGCCGTCCCTGATCGAGCCGATGCAGCGCTGGCTGGTGCCCTCCCCGGCCTCCCCGGTGGAGCCGCCCCCGTCCTCCTCGGCCTCCGCCCGGCGCGGCGGGCTCTCCGGGCCGGAGCTGGACCAGCTGGCGAGCACCATCGAGATGTTCCGGCAGTGGGACGCCCAGTGCGGCGGCGGCCTGCGGCGCAAGGCGGTCGTCGGCCAGTTGCACGAGGTCACCGACCTGCTCCAGGAGAGCCACCCGGAGCCGACCGCCCGCCGTCTCTTCGGTTTCGCCGCCGAACTCGCCGAGCTCGCCGGATGGATGAGCTACGACGTGGGTCTCCAGCCCACCGCCCAGAAGTACTTCGTGCTCGCGCTGCACGCGGCGAAGGAGGCCGGGGACAAGCCGCTCGGCTCGTACATCCTCTCCTCGATGAGCCGGCAGATGATCCACCTGGGCCGCCCCGACGACGCCCTGGAACTCATCCACCTCGCCCAGTACGGCAGCCGCGACTGCGCGAGCCCCCGCACCCAGGCCATGCTGTATGCGATGGAGGGCCGCGCCTACGCCAACATGGGCCAGCCCGGCAAGTGCAAGCGCGCGGTGCGGATGGCGGAGGACACCTTCGCCGACGCCGCGGACTGGGACGAACCGGATCCGGACTGGATCGGATTCTTCACCGAGGCCGAGCTGCACGGCGAGAACTCGCACTCCTTCCGCGACCTCGCCTACGTGGCGGGCCGCAGCCCCATCTACGCCTCCCTGGCCGAGCCGCTGATGGCGAAGGCCGTCGAACTCTTCTCCAAGGACCCCGACCACCAGCGCTCCTACGCCCTCAACCTGGTCGGCATGGCCACCGTGCACCTGCTGCAGAGCGAGCCGGAGCAGAGCACCGTGATGCTGGGGCAGGCCATGAAGGTGGCCAAGAAGGTCCGCTCCGAGCGGGTCAACACCCGCATCCGCAAGACGGCCGACACGGCGGCGCGCGACTACAGGGAACTCCCGGCCGTCCGCGACATCACCCGGCTGCTGGCGGAGGAGCTCCCCGAGGCCGTCGAAGCGGTCTGACCGGCCCGTACGGCGGCCCGCCCGCCGCCCACCCGGCAGCCGGCACGGCACCAACCGCACATGCTCCGGCCGCGGCCGGCCCTCCCGAACCGCCCGACTCGGCTCCCCCGCCAGGTCATCGGAGGGCCGCCGCGGCCGGCTCCTTCGCCGCCCCTCCCGGCACGCGTTCCCCTGGCCGCCGCGGCCCGAGGACGGCCGGGCGGAGCGGCACGGCCAGTTCATGGACGCGTAACACGCGCGGCTCCTTCGTCACCGGTGCGAAACAACGCGGGGGCATGGCCGAAACGGCACTGCGTCAATCTCATGGCCAACGGCAGGGCGAACGACAGGCCCACCACCTCCCCATCCGCCCAGGTAGCCCGCACGGGCCGCGACCCACGACGAGGAGACGCCGATGGCACCAGCCATCACCTTTGCGGCCGACGAGATTTCGTCGGCCGACACAGGCTTCATGCTCATCTGTTCAGCCCTGGTGATGCTCATGACCCCGGGCCTGGCCTTCTTCTACGGAGGCATGGTCCGGGTCAAGAGCGTCCTGAACATGCTGATGATGTCCTTCGTCAGCCTCGGGATCGTCACCGTCCTGTGGGTGCTGTACGGCTTCTCCCTCGCCTTCGGCACCGACACCGGCAGCCTGATCGGCTGGGACACCGACTACGTCGGCCTCAGCGGCATCGACAAGGCCGAGGTCTGGAGCGGGTACACCATCCCCACCCTGGTCTTCGCCGTCTTCCAGCTGATGTTCGCCGTCCTCACCCCCGCCCTGATCAGCGGCGCACTCGCCGACCGGGTCAAGTTCGCCGCCTGGTCCCTGTTCGTCGTCCTCTGGGTCAGCGTCGTCTACTTCCCGGTCGCCCACTGGGTCTGGGGCACCGGCGGCTGGGCCTTCGAACTCGGCGTGATCGACTTCGCGGGCGGCACCGCCGTCCACATCAACGCGGGCGCCGCGGCGCTCGGCGTCATCCTGGTCATCGGCAAGCGGGTCGGCTTCAAGAAGGACCCGATGCGGCCGCACAGCATGCCGCTGGTCATGCTCGGCGCCGGTCTCCTCTGGTTCGGCTGGTTCGGCTTCAACGCCGGCTCCTGGCTCGGCAACAGCGACGGCGTCGGCGCGCTGATGTTCGTCAACACCCAGGTCGCCACCGGCGCCGCGGTCCTCGCCTGGCTGGTCTACGAGAAGATCCGCCACGGCGCGTGCACCACCCTGGGCGCCGCCTCCGGCGCCGTCGCCGGCCTGGTCGCCATCACCCCGGCGGGCGGTGCGGTCTCCCCGCTCGGCGCGATCGCCATCGGCGTCATCGCCGGTCTGCTCTGCGCCATGGCCGTGGGACTGAAGTACAAGCTGAACTACGACGACTCGCTCGACGTCATCGGCGTCCACCTCGTCGGCGGTATCGTCGGCTCGCTGCTGGTCGGCCTCTTCGCCACCGGCGAGGGCCAGTCCGAGGTGGCCGGCCTCTTCTACGGCGGCGGCCCGGACCAGCTCTGGAAGCAGGCGGCCGGTGTCCTCGGTGTCCTGGCCTACTCCCTGGTCGCCTCCGCCGTTCTCGCCCTGCTGATCCACAAGACCATCGGGATGCGGGTCGACGAGGAGCAGGAGGTCTCCGGCATCGACCAGGCCGAGCACGCCGAGACCGCCTACGACTTCAGCGGCGTCGGCGGAGGCAGCTCCGCCAGGCCCAACGTCCCCGTCCGCGCCGAGAGCAACAAGGTTGACGCATGAAGCTGATCACCGCGGTCGTCAAGCCGCACAAGCTCGACGAGATCAAGGAAGCCCTGCAGGCCTTCGGAGTCCACGGCCTCACCGTCACCGAGGCCAGCGGCTACGGCCGCCAGCGCGGACACACCGAGGTCTACCGGGGCGCCGAGTACACCGTCGACCTGGTCCCCAAGATCCGCATAGAGGTCCTGGTGGACGACGCGGACGCCGACCAGCTCATCGAGGTCGTGGTCAGCGCCGCCCGCACCGGCAAGATCGGTGACGGCAAGGTCTGGGCGGTCCCCGTCGAGACCGCGGTCCGCGTCCGCACCGGTGAGCGCGGACCGGACGCACTGTAGGGAACGCACCGCAAGGAACGCACCGCACAGGACGTACCGCACGGGCCGCCCCGTAGGGCGGGCGGAGGACAGGAGTCGCCGGGTGACGAGCACGGACACACGCGAAGGAACCGAGGACTCGGGACCCGGCGGCTACGCGGCGGCCCGGCTGGGCCTCCTCCAGGAGGAGGCCCGGTCCGGGCCCTCCCGCCGCAGGACCCTCGCCCAGCTCACCGACCGCTGGCTGGCCGGCCTCTTCACCGCCGCCGCGCCCGCCGCCCGCGGCCTGGCCCTGGTCGCCGTCGGCGGCTACGGCCGCGGGGAACTCTCCCCCCGGAGCGACCTCGACCTGCTGCTCCTGCACGACGGCTCCTCCCCGGACACCGTCGCCGCCGTCGCCGACCGCCTCTGGTACCCCGTCTGGGACCTCGGCCTCGCCCTCGACCACTCGGTCCGCACCCCCGCCGAGGCCCGCGGGACCGCCGCCGACGACCTCAAGGTCCAGCTCGGTCTGCTCGACGCCCGCCACCTGGCCGGCGACCTCACCCTCACCACCGGCCTGCGCACCACCGTCCTCGCCGACTGGCGCAACCAGGCCCCCCGGCGCCTGCCCGAACTCCGCGACCTCTGCGCCGACCGCGCCGGACGCGCCGGCGAACTGCGGTTCCTCCTCGAACCCGACCTCAAGGAGGCCCACGGCGGCCTCCGGGACGCCACCGCGCTGCGCGCCGTCGCCGCCTCCTGGCTCGCCGACGCCCCCCGCGAGGGCCTGGACGCCGCCCGGCGCACCCTCCTCGACGTCCGCGACGCCCTCCACCTGAGCACCGGGCGCGCCACCGACCGCCTCTCCCTCCAGGAACAGGACCAGGTCGCCGCCCGCCTCGGACTGCTCGACGCCGACATCCTGCTGCGCCAGGTCTACGAGGCGGCCCGCGTCATCTCCTACGCCGGCGACGTCACCTGGCGCGAGGTCGGCCGGGTGCTGCGGGCCCGCTCGGCCCGGCCCCGGCTGCGCGCCCTGATCGGCGGCGGCCGGCCCGCGCCGGAGCGCACCCCGCTGGCCGAGGGCGTCGTGGAACAGGACGGCGAGGTGGTGCTGGCCCGCACCGCGCGCCCCGACCGCGACCCCGTCCTCCCGCTGCGCGCCGCCGCCGCGGCCGCCGAGGCGGGCCTGCCGCTGTCGCTGCACGCCGTGCGCCGGCTGGCCGCCGACACCGCGCCGATGCCGGTGCCCTGGCCGGCCGAGGCCCGCGAACAACTGGTGACGCTGCTCGGCTCCGGCCCCGCCACCGTCGAGGTGTGGGACGCCCTGGAGGCCGAAGGGCTGATCACCCGGCTGCTGCCCGACTGGGAACGGGTCCGCTGCCGCCCGCAGCGCAACGCCGTCCACGTCTGGACGGTCGACCGTCACCTGACCGAGACGGCGGTCCGCGCCTCCCGGAACATCCGCCGGGTCGGCCGCCCCGACCTGCTGCTGGTCGCCGCGCTGCTGCACGACATCGGCAAGGGCTGGCCGGGCGACCACTCGGTGGCCGGCGAGACCATCGTCAAGGACGTCGCCGCCCGGATCGGCTTCGACCGGCAGGACGTCTCCGTGCTGGCCGCCCTGGTCCGCCACCACCTGCTCCTCGTGGAGACCGCGACCCGGCGCGACCTCGACGACCCGGCCACCATCCAGCTCGTCGCCGACGCCGTCGGCTCGCAGAGCACGCTGGAGCTGCTGCACGCCCTCACCGAGGCCGACGCCCTGGCCACCGGGCCGGCCGCCTGGTCGTCCTGGCGGGCCTCGCTCGTCGCCGGCCTGGTCCGGCGGGTCTCCGCCGTGCTGGCCGGCGACGCGCCCGCCGACCCGCCGGAGACCGCCCCCACCGCGGAACAGGAACGGCTCGCCGTCGAGGCGGTCGTCACCGGAGGGCCGGTGCTGGTGCTGCGGGCCCAGCCCGGGGAGGAGGACGCGGCGGACGGGCCCGCACCGGAACAGCCCGAACCGCTGGGCGTGGAGCTGCGGATCGCGGTGCCCGAGCGGGGCGGGGTGCTGCCCGCGGTGGCCGGTGTGCTCGCCCTGCACCGGCTGACCGTGCGCACCGCGGAGCTGCGTCCGATGGAACTGCCGGACATCACCGCCGCCGGGGCGTCGGTGCTGCTGCTCGACTGGCGGGTGGCCGCGGAGTACGGCTCCCTGCCGCAGGCGGCCCGGCTGCGCGCCGATCTGGTCCGGGCGCTGGACGGCTCCCTGGACATCGCGGCGCGGCTCGCCGAGCGGGACGCCGCCTATCCGAGACGGCGCGCAGGAGTCGCGGCCCCGCCGCGGGTGACGGTCGCGGACGCGGCCTCCCGGCACGCCACGGTGATCGAGGTCCGTGCCCACGACGCGCCGGGACTGCTGCACCGGATCGGCCGCGCGCTGGAGACGGCGGGGGTGCGGGTGCGCAGCGCGCACGTCGGCACGCTGGGGGCCAACGTGGTCGACAGCTTCTACGTCACCGACGCGAAGGGCGCCCCGCTCACCGACGCGGAGGCCGCGACGGTCGCGCGCGACCTGGAGACCACCCTGCGGGAGGGGTGACGCGTTCCTCGAGGCCGCGCGAGGGACGACCCGTTCCTCGAGCCGCCCCCCCGGCCGCCCGGCCGCCCGCGACGGCGCCGGCACGGTGCGCACGGCACGGCGGGCGGAACCCGGTGCGATCGGCGCGGGCGGCGCCGTTCGCGCCGGGCAGGGAACGGCATCGGTCCGGGGCGGATACCCTGGACACCACATTCATCCGCCCCCGACACCGAGGACCGACGAGCGCCGTGTTCGATACCCTCTCCGACCGCCTCAGCGCGACTTTCAAAAACCTCCGCGGGAAAGGCCGGCTCACCGAGGCGGACATCGACGCCACGGCGCGCGAGATCCGTATCGCGCTCCTCGAGGCGGACGTCGCCCTGCCGGTCGTGCGCTCCTTCATCAAGAGCGTCAAGGAGCGGGCCCTCGGCGCCGAGGTCTCGAAGGCCCTGAACCCGGCCCAGCAGGTCATCAAGATCGTCAACGACGAGCTGGTCACCATCCTCGGCGGCGAGACCCGCCGCCTGCGGTTCGCCAAGAACCCGCCGACCGTGATCATGCTCGCCGGTCTCCAGGGCGCAGGCAAGACCACGCTCGCGGGCAAGCTCGGCAAGTGGCTGAAGGACCAGGGTCACTCCCCGCTGCTCGTCGCCGCCGACCTCCAGCGCCCCAACGCCGTGAACCAGCTCAGCGTGGTCGCCGAGCGCGCCGGTGTCGCGGTCTACGCGCCGGAGCCGGGCAACGGCGTCGGCGACCCGGTGAAGGTCGCCAAGGACTCCATCGACTTCGCGCGGACCAAGGTCCACGACATCGTCGTCGTCGACACCGCCGGCCGCCTCGGCATCGACGCCGAGATGATGCAGCAGGCCGCCGACATCCGGGACGCCGTCTCGCCCGACGAGATCCTCTTCGTCGTCGACGCGATGATCGGCCAGGACGCGGTGAACACCGCCGAGGCCTTCCGCGACGGCGTCGGGTTCGACGGCGTGGTGCTCTCCAAGCTCGACGGCGACGCCCGGGGCGGTGCCGCGCTGTCGATCGCCTCGATCACCGGCAAGCCGATCATGTTCGCCTCGAACGGCGAGAAGCTCGAGGACTTCGACGCCTTCCACCCGGACCGGATGGCCTCCCGCATCCTCGACATGGGTGACCTCCTCACCCTGATCGAGCAGGCGGAAAAGACGTTCGACCAGGCCGAGGCCGAGAAGATGGCCTCCAAGCTGGCCTCCAAGAAGGGCCAGGAGTTCACCCTCGACGACTTCCTGTCCCAGATGGAGCAGGTCAGGAAGATGGGGTCGATCTCCAAGCTCCTCGGCATGCTCCCCGGCATGGGCCAGATCAAGGACCAGATCAACAACCTGGACGAGCGCGAGGTCGACCGCACCGCCGCGATCATCAAGTCGATGACCCCGGCCGAGCGCACCGACCCGCTGATCGTCAACGGCTCCCGCCGGGCCCGCATCGCCCGCGGTTCGGGCGTCGAGGTCAGCGCGGTGAAGAACCTGATCGAGCGGTTCCTCGAGGCCCGCAAGATGATGTCCCGGATGGCCCAGGGCGGCGGCATGCCGGGCATGCCGGGGATGCCCGGCATGGGCGGCGGCCCGGGCCGGCAGAAGAAGCAGCAGAAGAAGGCCAAGGGCAAGCAGCGCTCCGGCAACCCGATGAAGCGCAGGCAGCAGGAGCTGGAGGAGGCGCAGCGGCGCGAGGCCGCGGCCCAGGGCGGCAACGCCTTCGGCCTGCCGCAGCAGGGGTCCAAGGACTTCGAGCTCCCCGACGAGTTCAAGAAGTTCATGGGCTGACCGGGCCGACCGGGCCTGCCGGGGCCGACCAGGCCTGCCAGGGCCGGCCAGGGTCTGCCGGCCGGTGCCGAGCCGGGTGCGCCCCCTCACGGGGGCGGCCCGGCTCTCGCGTTCTCCACGGGCGTCCCGGCGTTACCGGGTGCGGGCGACCAGGTAACGGAAGACGTTGGGCATCCAGACCGTGCCGTCGGCGCGCACGTAGGGGTGCAGGGCCTCGCGGAGCTCCTTGTCGACCTGGGTGCGGTCCGTGGCGGCGGCCGCGGCGTCGAAGAGGCCGGTCGACCACAGCCCGCGCACGGCGCTGTCGGTCCCGGCGTAGCCGAAGGGGCAGGAGACCCGGCCGGACCCGTCGGGCACCAGGCCGGCCCGTCGGGCGACGTCCTCCAGGTCGTCCCGGCCGGCCTGCCGCCAGCCCTCCGGGGGCCGGGAGGTGCCGTCCGTCCCCGCCGCGGTCCGCAGCACCGCCGTGGTGGCGCACCGCTCCGGCGGCCCCCACCCGGCCAGCACCACCGCCGCGCCCCGCTCGGCGAGCGGGGCGGCCTCGCGCAGCCGGGCCACCAGGGTCCCGGTGTCACCCGTGCGGCAGCCGACCGGCTCCAGCGCCGTCACCACCGTGTACGCGTCCGTCCGGGCGGGAATCCGTTCCTCCAGCCGGGTCACGCCGCCGCCGCTCCGGCCGTCGGCGCCCGCCGCCAGCCGTTCCCGCGCCAGGCTGAGCCGTTCGGGTGAGTCCGGTTCCACGCCGGTGACGTCGGCGCCCCGCCCCGCCGCCATCAGCAGCGCCAGCCCGGAGCCGCAGCCCAGCCCCAGCAGCCGGGTGCCCCGCCCCACACCCAGCCGCTCGTGGACGGCCTCGTAGAGCGGGACGAGCATGCGCTCCTGGATCTCGGACCAGTCGCGGGCCCGGGTCCGCGGGTCGGCCGCCCAGGTCCGGGCCGCCAGGGGAGGGTGACGTCGTACGAGGGTGGATGTCATGTAGCGCCCCAATCGCCGAAGAGTTGCCGCCTGTCTGTCCGGCCGTCCGTCGGTGGCCGTCGTGCGCGCAGCGCCGGCGCCGTGGTGTGCCCCGGCTTCCCCCCGTATGCCAGATAACTGCGTCGGCGCCGTGCCGTCCAGGGCATGTGGACACCGCAATGCCGGATGCGGGCGTACACGGCGAGATTTCACATACCGGTAACCCGCAGGGCAACCGGAGACGGCCGTCGCGCGTCGTGAAAGGCGGAACATGCGTCGTGAAAGGCGGGACATCCCGGGATGTGACCCCGGCGGCAGGACCCGGCGCTACGGGGTATAACCTCACGATCACGTCGGAAACGCGCCAACCTGCCATGTGCGCGGGGCGTGCGCGGCGCATCGCGCGCCGGTACCGCCGGGTACGTACGTACGACTACATGCCGGCTTGTGACGAGACGCCGGGCTTCTCCGCAGATCAGCGCACCCGTCCTCGTCCGGACGCATCGGACTGAACTGACGGGTACGTGCAAATTATTTGGGATGCCCCGGAATAGGAACACCAAGGGCTCGAGCGTCGTTGTCATTACGTGAGCACGACACCACCTGTTCTCGCCGCCGAGCTGGCGCAGGCATGGGCCGACATTCAACGGCACCATCCCGAGCTGCCTGACTTGGCCGCGCCCGAATCACTGATCGGGGAGTCGTCGTCCGCCTGCGGGCACGAACTCTCCTTCGAGCGACTCCTCCATGAGGCAGTCCATGGGATCGCCGCCGCCCGCGGCATTCGCGACACCTCGCGGGCCGGCCGCTACCACAACCGCAGGTTCCTGGCGATCGCCGAGGAGCTCGGGCTCGACCACCCGGAGGAGCCGCATCCCAGCAGCGGCTTCTCGCTGGTCACGCTCAAGCCCGACGCGAAGCGCCGGTACCGGCCCACGATCGACCGGCTGCAGCGTGCGCTCAAGGCGCACGACGCGGCCGTGGCGTCGGACACGGCCGGCACCTTCCGGGGACCCGCGGCCCGGCACGGGTCGTCGGGGGGAGGTGTGCGGGTCAAGGCCGTCTGCGACTGCGGACGCAACGTGCGCGTCGTGCCGTCCGTCCTGGCGCAGGCGCCGATCGTCTGCGGGGGCTGCGGGAAGCCCTTCAGGATTCCCGAGCCCGAGCCGCTGGCCGCGGTGGGCTGAGCGGCCGGGGCGGCGGAGGTGCCGCGTGGAGCCGGCGCATCGTGGACGCCGGCCCTGCGCGGCCCTCCTGTGCCCCCGTTCGGAGCCATGGCCGGTCATGTGGCACAATGGCCAGCTGTACTCGACAGTCGCACAGGACCCCTCTCTCCTCCGGCTGACGCGTCCATCGGGCACTCGGTGCCGCAACCCCACGCGGCTTCCCGTCGCGCCCCACCACGTCAATTCCAGGAGATTCCACTCCCGTGGCAGTCAAGATCAAGCTGAAGCGTCTGGGCAAGATCCGTTCGCCTCACTACCGCATCGTCGTCGCCGACAGCCGTACCCGCCGTGACGGCCGGGCGATCGAGGAGATCGGCAAGTACCACCCGACGTACAACCCGTCGGTGATGGAGGTCGACGCCGAGCGTGTCGCGTACTGGCTCTCCGTCGGCGCCCAGCCGACCGAGCCGGTCCTCGCCATCCTCAAGAAGACCGGCGACTGGCAGAAGTTCAAGGGCGAGCCCGCCCCCGCGCCGCTGCTGCAGCGCGCCGAGAAGCCGGCGCGTCCGTCCTTCGAGGCGCTCGGCGGTGACGACGAGGGCAAGGGCGAGGCCATCACCCAGAAGAAGAAGGCCGAGAAGAAGGACGAGGCCGCCGCCGAGTCCGCTCCGGCTGAGTCGACCGAGGCCTGAGCATGCTCGAGGAGGCTCTCGAGCACCTCGTGAAGGGCATCGTCGACAACCCTGACGATGTGCAGGTCGCCTCGCGCAACCTGCGTCGCGGTCGCGTGCTCGAGGTCCGGGTCCACCCGGACGACCTCGGCAAGGTGATCGGCCGTAACGGCCGCACCGCACGCGCCCTGCGTACCGTCGTGGGCGCCATCGGCGGCCGCGGCGTCCGCGTCGACCTGGTCGACGTGGACGACGTCCGCTGACACACGCAACACCGGCTCGGGCCGGGGACGGCCTCAGTGCCGTCCCCGGCCCGACGTCGTTCCCGGCCCCGCAGTCCAGGCCTCGCGGTTCCGGTCAAGACAGTCCCGGTCAAGACAGTCCCGGTCACCCGCAGTCCCGATCAGGAGAGCAAGCACAGTGCAGCTGGTAGTCGCACGGATCGGCCGCGCCCACGGCATCAAGGGCGACGTCACCGTCGAGGTACGTACCGACGAGCCGGAGCTGCGGCTCGCGCCCGGCGCCGTCCTGGCCACCGATCCGCCCTCGGCCGGCCCCCTGACCATCGAGGCGGGCCGGGTCCACAGCGGCCGGCTGCTGCTGCGCTTCGAGGGCGTGCGCGACCGCACCGCCGCCGAGGCGCTGCGCAACACCCTCCTGATCGCGGACGTCGACCCGGAGGAGCTGCCCGAGGAGGAGGACGAGTACTACGACCACCAGCTGATGGACCTGGACGTGGTGACCGTCGACGGCGCCGAGGTCGGGCGGATCACCGAGATCTCGCACCTGCCCTCGCAGGACCTCTTCGTCGTCGAGCGTCCGGACGGCAGCGAGGTCTACGTGCCGTTCGTGCAGGAGATCGTCGTGGAGATCGACCTGGAGGAGCAGCGGGCCGTCATCGACCCGCCGCCCGGCCTCATCGACGACCGCGCCGAGATCGCCTCCGCCCGCCGAGCCGCCGAGGAGGCCGCCGAGGAGGGCGCGGGGAACGCCCCGGCGGAGGGCTCCTCCGGTGACGAGCCGAAGCGGGACCAGGACTGATGCGTCTCGACGTCGTCACCATCTTCCCGGAGTACCTGGAGCCGCTGAACGTCTCCCTGGTCGGCAAGGCCCGTGCCCGCGGGCAGCTCCAGGTCGGCGTCCACGACCTGCGGAACTGGACGTACGACCGGCACCACACCGTCGACGACACCCCGTACGGCGGTGGCCCCGGCATGGTCATGAAGACCGAGCCCTGGGGTGACGCGCTGGACGAGGTCCTCGCCGACGGCTACGAAGCGGGGGCGCACGGACCGGTGCTGGTGGTCCCCACCCCCAGCGGGCGCCCGTTCACCCAGGAACTGGCCGTCGAACTCTCCGAGCGGCCCTGGCTGGTCTTCACCCCGGCCCGCTACGAGGGCATCGACCGCCGGGTCGTCGACGAGTACGCCACCCGCATGCCGGTGTACGAGGTGTCCATCGGCGACTACGTGCTGGCCGGCGGCGAGGCCGCCGTGCTGGTGGTCACCGAGGCGGTGGCCCGGCTGCTGCCGGGCGTGCTCGGCAACGCCGAGTCGCACCGCGACGACTCCTTCGCCCCGGGCACCATGGCCAACCTGCTGGAGGGCCCCGTCCACACCAAGCCGCCCGTGTGGCGGGGGCGCGGGATCCCCGAGGTGCTGCTCAGCGGTCACCACGGGAGGATCGCCCGCTGGCGGCGGGACGAGGCGCTGCGCCGCACCACCGCCCACCGGCCCGACCTGATCGGGCGCACCGCGCCCGCGGCCTTCGACAAGAAGGACCGCGAGATGCTCTCCATCCTCGGCTGGGCGCCCGACCCCGAGGGCGAACGGTACGGGCGGTTTTGGCGCCGCGTCGAAGACGTGGAAGAATAGGCGGCTGTTGTGCGTGACCCGGCGCGCGCCCCTGCCACAGGGGGACACGACGCGGCGTCCCGGCCACGGCGACGATCTTCCGATGAAACCCGACTCCCGTTGATGACCTGTGGCATCAGCGAAGAAAGCAGACGAAATGTCTCACCTGCTCGACTCCGTCGACGCCGCGTCGCTGCGCAGCGACGTCCCGGCCTTCCGCCCGGGTGACACCGTCAACGTCCACGTCCGCGTCATCGAGGGCAACCGCTCTCGTGTGCAGCAGTTCAAGGGCGTCGTCATCCGCCGCCAGGGCGCCGGTGTCCGCGAGACCTTCACGGTCCGCAAGGTCTCGTTCTCCGTCGGCGTCGAGCGCACCTTCCCGGTGCACACCCCGATCGTCGAGAAGATCGAGCTGGTCACCCGCGGTGACGTGCGTCGCGCCAAGCTGTACTACCTGCGCGAGCTGCGCGGCAAGGCCGCGAAGATCAAGGAGAAGCGCGACAACTGAGGTCGCGCCGGTGCGCCTGCGGGGGACGGATAGCATCTGCCCCCTATGGACACCGAAGCACA
>NZ_LWCC02000005.1:1081095-1091261 GCF_001642695.1 Streptomyces chilikensis | reverse complement strand
CCCCGCTTCGCTGTCGTCAGGGGCTTCAGGGGCCCGTGGGACGGGGTTCCGGGTGGCGGCCTCACGCTCACCGCGGTGGCCTGCCTGCTCTTCCTCCTGCTGACCACGCTGTTCGTGGCCCAGCCCTTCCAGATCCCCAGCTCGTCCATGGAGCCGGTCCTGCGGGCCGGCGACCGGGTACTGGTGAACAAGCTGGCGTACCGGTTCGGCGACGAGCCCGCCCGCGGGGACGTGGTGGTCTTCGACGGCACCGAACGGTTCGGCGAGGGTCACTTCGTCAAACGGGTGGTGGGCGTCGGCGGCGACCGGGTGGTCTGCTGCGATCGCGACGGCCGGCTGCGCGTCAACGGCCGGGCGGTGGACGAGTCCGGCTTCCTGGGCGGCGACGCCCCGTCGGCGGTGCCGTTCGACGTGGTGGTGCCCGAGGGCAAGCTCTTCCTGCTGGGCGACCACCGCGCGGCGTCCAGCGACTCCAGGGACCACCTCGGCTCTCCGGGAGGGGGCATGGTGCCCGTGGAGGACGTCACCGGGCGGGCCGACTGGATCGTCTGGCCGGCCGGGCGGTGGACGGGCATCGGACGTTCCGGCGCCTACGACGGTGTGCCCGCGGCGGACGGCACGCGTGGGTAGGCGCGGGCGCTCACGCGGAGCGGGCGGGGAAGGGGAGGGCGCCGGGCGCCCGCCGGGACGCGCGGAGCGGCGCAGGCTGCGCCGCCGGGTGCAGCGCCGCCGGCGCCGGGCGGTCCTCAGGGAGATCCCCCTGCTGGGGGGCGTGGCGCTGCTGATCGCGCTGCTGCTGAAGACCTTCCTGTTCCAGGCCTTCGTGATCCCGTCCGGGTCGATGGAGCAGACCATCCGGATCGGCGACCGGGTGATCGTGGACAAACTCTCCCCGTGGTTCGGGTCGGAGCCGGAGCGGGGAGACGTGGTGGTGTTCCGCGACCCCGGCGGCTGGCTCCGGGGCGACGAGATCGCCGGCATCGCCGACGAGTCCGCGGTGACCCGCGGTATCAAGGACGGGCTGGCCTTCGTCGGCGTGCTGCCCTCGGCCGACGAACAGGACCTGATCAAGCGCGTGATAGCCGTCGGCGGCGACCGGGTGGTCTGCTGCGACACGGACGGCAGGCTGACGGTGAACGGCACCCCGCTGGACGAGGACTACCTGTACCCGGGCGACGAGGCGTCCGTGAAGCGGTTCGAGGTGACGGTGCCGGAGGGGAGCCTGTGGGTGATGGGCGACCACCGCTCGCGGTCCGCGGACTCCCGGGAGCACCAGGACGGTCCGTACGGCGGGGCCGTCTCCGTGGACCTCGTGGTGGGCCGGGCGGTCGCCGTGGCCTGGCCCGTCGGGCACTGGGCGCGCCTGAGCACCCCGGAGACCTTCTCGTCCGTCGGACCGCCCGACGGGGGGTAGGCGCCGCGGGCCGCGGCTCGCATAGGGTGGCAGGACCCCGGGGCCGGCCGGTCGGCCGGGACGGACGAGGGATGACGGACGACGGATTCCGGCACCTCCCGAGCCCTGGGGAACTCCCGCTCGTTAAGGGAGTGGTGGGCCCGCGCCGGGCAGCGGGCGGGCGGCGGTACGGAGTGAGGAGTTCTTGTGGGGGATGCGGCGGTTGGCGCACGTTCCGGTGGCGGCGACGGGTGGCGGAGGCGTTCCGCGGAGCCGGACCCGCAGGACCGGGGTGAGGGCGTGGCGCCCGGAAGCGACCCCGAGGGACCCGGCGGGCCGGCCGACGGCGCTCCGGGCGAGGACGGCGGCAGGGCGTCGGGACGAGGCCGCCCGAACCAGCAGATGCGGTCCTTCTGGAAGGAACTACCGCTGCTCGTCGTGATCGCGCTGGTCCTGGCGCTGCTGATCAAGACGTTCCTGCTGCAGGCGTTCTCCATCCCCTCGGACTCCATGCAGAACACGCTGCAGCGCGGGGACCGGGTGCTGGTCGACAAGCTGACCCCGTGGTTCGGGGCGGAACCCGAGCGCGGCGAGGTGATCGTCTTCCACGACCCCTCCAATTGGCTGGCGGGCCAGCCGGTGGAGGAGCCCAACGCCTTCCAGAAGGTCCTCACCTGGATCGGCCTGATGCCGTCCTCCGAGGAGCGGGACCTGATCAAGCGCGTGGTGGGCGTCGGCGGGGACACCGTGGAGTGCCGGGGCACCGGCAAGCTGGTGGTCAACGGCGTGGCGCTCGACGAGCCCTACGTCTTCCCGGGCAACACGCCCTGCAGCGCCGACGAGACCGGCCAGTTCAAGGTCAAGGTGCCCGAGGGCTACCTGTGGGTGATGGGCGACCACCGGCAGAACAGCCGGGACTCCCGCTACAACCAGGACGACCCCCACAAGGGCATGGTGCCCGTGGAGGACGTCGTCGGCCGGGCCGTGGTGAAGGCGTGGCCGATCAACCGCTGGGGCACCCTGCCGGTGCCGGACACCTTCGACCAGCCCGCGCTGAACAAGTAGGGGCGCCGCGTCCCCCTTCCCGCACTCCGGCGCACTCCTGCGTCAGGCGTCAGGCGTCAGGTGTCCTGCGTCCTGCGTCCTGCGTCCGGGGAGTTTCCTGCCGAACGGCCCGTTCCTCCGACCGCGGAGGGGCGGGCCGCGCTCGTCGCGGGCCCTGGGCAGGGCCGGCCCGCCCGGGCCGCTCGTCCAGAGGGCTGCCCAGCTCCCGTACCGCCGGGTAGGGTGCGGGGCCATGGGCAGCGAGAGCGGTACCGACACGGCCGTGACGAGGGGCGGCGGCGACGCGGCCGCCGGTAGCGGCGGGCCGGCCGGCGGACGGCTGGGACAGCGGCTGTCGGGCCTGGCGGTCGCCCTGGGCACGCTGCTGTTCCTCGGCGGCTTCGGCTGGGCCGCACTGGTCTACATGCCGTTCACCGTGCCCACCCTGTCCATGCACCCCACCATCGCCGCGGGTGACCGCGTGCTGGCCGAGCGGGTGGACGGCTCCGAGGTGCGGCGTGGCGACGTCGTGGTCTTCGAGCAGGAGAAGTGGGCGAACGCCCCGCTGATCAAGCGCGTCGTCGCCGTCGGCGGCGACACCGTCTCCTGCTGCGCCGGGGGCGGGCTCACCGTGAACGGCGAGCGGATCGACGAGCCGTACACCGGGGACGACCCGTTCGCCGCGACGGCCTCCTTCTCCGAGGTCACCGTCCCCGAGGGCCGGCTGTTCCTGCTGGGCGACGACCGCACCGGCTCCCTGGACTCGACCGCGCACCTCACCGAGAAGGCCGCGGGGACCGTCTCCCGGGACGCGGTCAAGGGGCGGGTGGACGCCGTGGTGTGGCCGGTGGACGGCATGCTGGAGCCCGCCACCGGCTTCCGGGTGCTCGGCGACGAGCCCTCCGCCCCGGGCCCGCTGCGCACCCAGGTGGCCCTGGCGGCGGCCGGGGCCCTGCTGATCTTCGCCGGAGCCGCCCACGGTCCCGTGGCGGGCCTGCTGGCCCGGCGCCGGGGAGCGGCCCGGGCCGGTGGCTGAGGCGCCGCCCGGGCGGTCCGGACGGCTGTGGGGCGACGCCCGTGGTACTGCCTGATCAGGGCCGGTGCCACCCGTGTCGTCCCGGAGCGCCGACTTTCGGGGGAAGCGCGGTGGTGGACGTGTGGGGAACTCGGGCGGTCACATGAGACGGTGTATCCCACGGGATTCGGCGGGCCGCCGCGCAGGCTGCTCGACGAAGGTCCCCCGCCGGGCCGGAGACCCTTGCGCCGGAAATCGCCTAGGGGCTCGTGGGACTGACGCACAATGGTGGGACCGCACGGCTGAAGGGGAACATGCCATGAGCGCCGAGGACCTCGAGAAGTACGAGACCGAGATGGAGCTGAAGCTCTACCGGGAGTACCGAGACGTCGTCGGACTGTTCACCTACGTGATCGAGACCGAGCGGCGGTTCTACCTCACCAACGACTACGACATGCAGGTGCACTCCGTCCAGGGCGAGGTGTTCTTCGAGGTCACCATGGCCGACGCCTGGGTCTGGGACATGTACCGGCCGGCCCGCTTCGTCAAGAAGGTACGGGTGCTCACCTTCAAGGACGTGAACATCGAGGAGCTCAACAAGACCGATCTGGAGCTCCCGGGCGGCTGACCTGTGGACGAACAGCCGAGTGCGGACATGAAGCCTCACCCGAAAGGGTGAGGCTTCTTCCGTGCCGGGGAGGTTCCTCCACCAAGATCCACACGGATGTCCTCCCCGGCCCATCGTGGGCCGCGGAGGTGGTGCCGGATGGGCGCACGACGTACGGACGGACCGACGGTCCGGGAAACGGGCCGGGAAGCGGGCCGGGAAGCGGGCCGGGGAGCGGTCCAGGAGCCGGAGCGGGGCCGGGGGCCGGGCCCGGGCCGAGGGCCCGGACGGAACCGGGAGCCGGAGGAGGGCCGGGCACCCGGCCGGGGCCGGAGGCGGGAGCCGGGCCGGGGCGAGGGCGGCCGGGCCGCCCGCGGAGGCGGGGCGCGCGCCGCCCTCGGCGCGTGGGGCGAGACGCTGGCCGCACGGCGGCTGGCCGAGGCCGGCATGACGGTGCTGGACCGCAACTGGCGGGGCGGCCGCGCGGGTGAGATCGACATCGTCGCGCGCGACGGCGACGCGGTGGTGGTCTGCGAGGTGAAGACCCGCCGGGCCCCCGCGACCGGGGAGGCCGTCTTCGAGCATCCGATGGCCGCCGTGACGCCCGCCAAGGCCGCCCGGCTGCGTGGGCTGGCCGAGCGGTGGGTGCAGGAGCACGGCGGAGCGCCACCGGGCGGGGTCCGCATCGACCTGGTCGGCGTGCTGCTGCCCCGTCGTGGTGCGCCCCTGGTCGAGCACGTGCGGGGGGTGGCCTGAGATGGGCTTCGCGCGCACCTGCTCCGTGGCGCTGGTCGGCGCCGAGGGGGTGGTGGTCGAGGTGCAGGCCGACCTGGAACCGGGAGTCGCCGCGTTCACACTGGTGGGACTGCCCGACAAGAGCCTCAGCGAGAGCCGCGACCGGGTGCGGGCCGCGGTGGTCAACTCAGGGGCCGCCTGGCCGCAGAAGAAGCTCACCGTCGGCCTCAGCCCGGCCTCGGTGCCCAAGGGCGGCAGCGGGTTCGACCTGGCCGTCGCCTGCGCCGTGATGGGCGCGGCGGAGCTGATCGACCCCGGCGTGCTGGCCGAGCTGGTGATGATCGGCGAGCTCGGCCTGGACGGGCGGGTCAGGCCGGTCCGGGGCGTCCTGCCGGTGGTGCTGGCCGCCGCCGAGGCCGGATACCGGCAGGTGGTGGTCCCCGAGTGCGCGGCCGCCGAGGCGGCCCTGGTGCCCGGGGTGTCGGTGCTGGGCGTCCGGAGCCTGCGGCAGCTGATCGCCGTGCTGACGGACGCACCGGTGCCGGAGGAGGAACCGGCGGCCGAGGGCCGTCCGGACCCGATGCTGGCCGGTCTGCGGCTACCCGGCGCCGCGGCGGCCGTGGGGGCGTCCGGCGGAGTCCTCTCCGAGCAGGGCTGCGACCTGGCCGACGTCGTGGGAGGGCTGCGGCCGAGAGCCGCCCTGGAGGTGGCCGCCGCCGGAGGACACCACCTGTTCCTCTCCGGCCCGCCGGGGACGGGCAAGACCATGCTGGCCGAGCGGCTGCCGACACTGCTGCCCGCGCTGGAGCGCCAGGAGTCGCTGGAGGTCACCGCCGTGCACTCGGTGGCCGGGCTCCTGCCGCCGGGCCGTCCGCTGATCGACCGGCCGCCCTACTGCGCCCCGCACCACTCGGCCACCATGCAGGCGCTGGTCGGCGGCGGCAAGGGAGCCGCGCGGCCCGGCGCGGTCTCGCTGGCCCATCGCGGCGTGCTCTTCCTCGACGAGGCTCCGGAGTTCAGCCGGACGGCGCTCGACGCACTGCGGCAGCCGCTGGAGTCCGGGCACGTGGTGATCGCGAGGAGCGAGGGAGTGGTGCGGTTTCCGGCCAAATGCCTGATGGTGCTGGCCGCCAATCCCTGCCCCTGCGGGCGGTTCTCCCGGCACGACGAGGCCTGCGAGTGCTCGCCGCACTCGGTGCGGCGCTACCAGGCGCGGATCTCCGGGCCCCTCCTGGACCGCGTCGACCTGCGGGTGGAGGTCGGGCCGGTGACGCGGTCGGAGCTGGCCGCGCGAGGAGCCGGCGGGGAGTCCTCGGCGACCGTCGCCGCCCGCGTCCGGGCCGCGCGGGAGCGGACCGCGGCGCGGCTGGCGGGAACGCCCTGGCGGACCAACGGCGAGGTTCCCGGCCGGGAACTGCGTGGCCGCTGGCGGGCAGCCCCGGGGGCCATGGAGCGCGCGGAGCGCCTCCTGGAGCGCGGCACGCTCACCGCGCGGGGCCTGGACCGGGTGCTGCGGGTGGCCTGGACGGTGGCCGACCTGGTGGGGCGCGACCGCCCCGACGCCCAGGACGTCGCCTTCGCGGTGGAACTGCGCACCGGGTTCCGGCTGGGCGCCGCCACGACGATCGGGGAGCTGGTGTGAACGGGGAGGCGGCGCGGCCACCGGCCGCCGGGGCGGCGGGGCCGGAGGCGGGCGAGCAGCTCGCCCTCCGCGGGACCGGAGACGGGGCGCCGGCCCCGCAGACGCCATCGGCTGCTGGGCCGGCCGCGGGGCCGGAGCCGGAGGCGGGGGCGGGGACGCCCGGCCGGGAGGACAGATGGGCGAGGGCCTGGCTCACCCGGGTGCTCGAACCCGGGGACGAGGCGGGCGGACGCTGGGTGCGGGAGCTCGGGCCGGCCGGCCTGGTCCGGCGGCTGCGGGAGGGCGACCGGCCCCTCGGCGGGGTGCGGGCCGAACGCTGGGCGGGCCTGTGCGCGCGGGCGCAGGCGGCCGACCCCGCGCGTGACCTCGCCGCCGCGGCGGAGACCGGGGCGAGATTCGTGGTGCCGGGCGACACCGAATGGCCCAGTCAGCTCGACGACCTGGGCGACGCCCGGCCGATCGGCCTGTGGATCCGCGGACGGCCCAGTCTGCGGATGTGGGCGCTGCGCTCGGTGGCCGTGGTGGGCGCCCGCGCCTGCACCGAGTACGGCGCCCACGTCGCGGCCGGGCTGGCCGCCGAGCTCGCGGAGCGGGGCTGGGTGGTGGTCTCCGGAGGGGCGTACGGGATCGACGGAGCCGCGCACCGGGGCGCGCTGGGCGCGGGCGGCGCCACCGTGGCCGTGCTGGCCTGCGGGGTGGACCGGCCCTACCCGCGCGGACACGCCCGGCTGTTCGGCCGGATCGCGGAACAGGGGCTGGTCATCGGCGAGCTGCCTCCGGGCGACCACCCCACGCCGTCCCGCTTCGTGCTCCGCAACCGGGTGATCGCCGCGCTCACCCGGGGCACGGTGGTCGTCGAGGCGGCGCGCCGCAGCGGGTCCCTGTCCACGGCCCGGGCGGCGCGCCGGCTAGGGCGCTTCACCATGGGGGTCCCCGGCCCGGTCACCAGCGGGCTCTCCACCGGGGTCCACCAGCTGCTGCGGGAGGAGGCGGTGCTGGTGACCGACGCCGCCGAGGTCATCGAGCTGGTGGGTGCGATGGGGGAGCTGAAGGAGACGCCGGAGGGCCCGCTCCTGCCGCGTGACCTGCTGCGGGCCGACGCCGGCCGGGTCCTGGACGCGCTGCCCGCCCGGGGCACCGCCCGGGTCGCGGAGATCGCCCGGGAGGCGGCGACCACGCCGGACGACGCGGTCGCCAGGCTCTACGAGCTCCGCTCGCTCGGACATGTCGAACGACACGGCGACGGATGGCAGTTGACACGCCATGCGGTGATCTCGGCGCGCGCCGGCGCCGGGCCGCCGTGAGGGGAGCGCTCGGCCGTCCGGGTGGTCCCGACGCCCTTGCGAATACCCGGAGTTGGGCCTTCCGGGTGGTCACGCCGGGTGAGGGCCGGGGCTCCGGATCGTCGCCGGGCGGATGCCGGAGGAACGTATCTGCGGATAGATGGCGGTTCGTCCTTCACGGACTGCGATGCTCCAGTCGCGCTACGCTCACGAGGATCCCCGGCGCTCAGGTGCGCCGGAGCGCGAGACCGGTACCACGGCAGAACGGCACAAGGCGACGAATGCCCCAGCACACCTCCGGGCCCGACCGGGCGGCGGCGGTCACCCCCGCGGCCCGGGGCAGCGTGCGGCCTCCCGCTCCCTCGACCGTCGACGAGCTGTGGCGGACCTACAAGGCGACCGGGGACGAGCGGCTGCGGGAGCAGCTCATCCTGCACTACTCGCCCCTGGTCAAGTACGTCGCCGGCCGGGTGAGCGTGGGGCTGCCGTCCAATGTCGAACAGGCCGACTTCGTCTCCTCCGGCGTCTTCGGGCTGATCGACGCGATCGAGAAGTTCGACGTCGACCGCGAGATCAAGTTCGAGACGTACGCGATCACCCGGATCCGCGGCGCGATGATCGACGAACTGCGCGCCCTGGACTGGATCCCGCGGTCCGTGCGGCAGAAGGCGCGGAACGTGGAGCGCGCCTACGCCACGCTGGAGGCGCGGCTGCGGCGCACGCCGACCGAGGCCGAGGTGGCCGCGGAGATGGGCGTCACCGTCGAGGAACTGCACGCCGTCTTCAGTCAGCTCTCGCTGGCCAACGTGGTCGCCCTGGAGGAGGTGCTGCACGGCGGCGGCGAGGGCGGCGGGCGGATGAGCCTGATGGAGACCCTGGAGGACACCGCCGCCGACGACCCGGTCGAGGTGGCCGAGGACCGCGAGCTGCGGCGGCTGCTGGCCCGGGCCATCAACATACTGCCGGACCGCGAGAAGACGGTGGTCACGCTGTACTACTACGAAGGCCTGACCCTCGCCGAGATCGGCAACGTGCTCGGGGTGACGGAGAGCCGGGTCAGCCAGATCCACACCAAGTCGGTGCTGCAGCTCAGGGCCAAGCTGGCGAGCTTCGGGCGCTGAAGGTTCTCCTGGGAGCCGCTGGGCGGGCGGCGTCCTTCCCTGCGCCCCTCCGTAGAGTGGTGGCGTGCCAAGGATTCGAGCGGCCTCCGTGGCCGAGCACAGGTCGATGCAGCGGGCCGCACTGCTGGACGCCGCGCGTTCCCTGCTGTCCGAGGGCGGTACGGAGGCGCTGACCTTCCCCGCGCTCGCCGAGCGGACCGGACTGGCGCGGTCGTCCGTCTACGAGTACTTCCGCTCCCGCGCGGCGGTGGTCGAGGAACTCTGCGAGGTCGACTTCCCCGTCTGGGCGGCCGAGGTCGAGGCGGCCATGGCGGCGGCGGAGGGGCCGGCCGCGAAGGTCGAGGCCTACGTGCGGCAGCAGCTGGCGCTGGTCGGGGACCGGCGGCACAGGGCGGTCGTCGCCATCTCCGCGGGGGAACTGGACGAGGGGGCGCGGGAGAAGATCCGCGCGGCGCACGGCGGGCTGGTGGCGATGCTGGGCGGCGCGCTGCGGGAGCTGGGGCATGAACAGCCGCGGCTGGCGGCCATGCTGCTGCAGGGGGTCGTCGACGCGGCGGTCCGGCGGATCGAGCTGGGGGCGGCCGAGGAGCCCGCGGAGATCACCGACGCCGCGGTCGGCATGGCACTCCACGGCGTCCTCGGCGCACCCCCCGCCGACCAGGCGTAGGCCGCGCCCAGGCGTCCCTCGCGGCCCCGCGGAACACGACCCGGCACGACGGACCCCGCGACCCGCGGGGCGGAGGGCGGCCGTTCACCCGCCCCAGGGCCACGCCTTCGGCAGGGGCAGGTCCGGGGGGACGGGCAGGAGACGGGGCGGGCGGGGAGCGAGGAGCCAGGGAGGCAGGAGGGCCAGCGGGTCGAGGTAGGCCCTGCCGCGGCGCAGACCCCAGTGGAGGCACGGCGCGTCGCCGCAGTGAGGGCCCGGGGCCAGCGTGCCGAGCGGCGCGCCCGGGGAGACCGCGTCGCCCTTGCGGACGCTCGGGTCCAGCGGCTGGAAGGTGGTCCGCAGCGGCGGATCCCCGGTGCCGGACAGCTCCACCGACACCACGCCCCGCCCCGCCACCCGCCCCGCGAACGACACCCGCCCGGCCGCCACGGACCGGATCTCCGCCCCCACGGCCGCCGCCAGGTCCACCCCGCGGTGCCCCGGTCCGTACTCCGACGCCGGCGCCTCCCATCCGCGCAGCACGGCGGGCCGCACCCCCGTGGGCCACACCCGCGCGGCCCGCGGCACCTCGACCGGGGCCCCCGCGCCGCCCGGATTCCCCGCCCCGTCCGGGCCGCCGGAGCCCTCCGCGCCACCCGGGCCGTCCGGGTCACCCGCAC
>NZ_LWCC02000005.1:1012860-1080995 GCF_001642695.1 Streptomyces chilikensis | reverse complement strand
CCTCCGGCGCCGACGCGCCCGGCGGCGCGGACGACCCCGCGGCGGGGGGATCCGCGGCGGGCGCGTCGGGCGCGGCCGCCGCCCCCAGCAGCGCCCCCGCCAGGGCGCACAGGGTCCATCCGGCCCGGCCGCCCCGAAGGGCACGGCCGGTCTCTCGACGTGGTTTCTCTCGCATGCCCGAACCGTGCCGCGGAGCGGCCGGAATCCGCCCGCGCCTGTGGACTACTCGCCGGTTGTGGACGGCGGCGTCACTCGGGACCCCGGCGGTCCCGTACACTTTCTGAGGCGATCCGGGTCACCGGGTCGACTTCGCACGCCTCGATGAGGACCCCGGCGCAAGCCGGCGGTCCGGGTCGGCGCCCCTCGGTCCTTCATGGCTGGGCGTCGTACGCGGGCGTCAGGCGCGGATGCCGTCCGGTGTCCGCGGCACAACCGAGAACCTCAAGGAGAACGGCCATGGCCGTCGTCACGATGCGGGAGCTGCTGGAGAGCGGCGTCCACTTCGGTCACCAGACCCGTCGCTGGAACCCGAAGATGAAGCGCTTCATCTTCACCGAGCGCAACGGCATCTACATCATCGACCTGCTCCAGTCGCTGTCGTACATCGACCGCGCCTACGAGTTCGTCAAGGAGACCGTCGCCCACGGCGGCACGGTCATGTTCGTCGGCACGAAGAAGCAGGCGCAGGAGGCCATCGCCGAGCAGGCGACCCGCGTCGGCATGCCCTACGTCAACCAGCGCTGGCTGGGCGGCATGCTCACCAACTTCTCGACCGTCTACAAGCGTCTGCAGCGCCTCAAGGAGCTCGAGCAGATCGACTTCGAGGACGTCGCCGCGTCCGGTCTGACCAAGAAGGAGCTCCTGGTCCTCTCCCGCGAGAAGGCCAAGCTGGAGAAGACCCTCGGCGGTATCCGCGAGATGCAGAAGGTGCCCAGCGCCGTCTGGATCGTGGACACCAAGAAGGAGCACATCGCGGTCGGCGAGGCCCGGAAGCTCAACATCCCGGTCGTCGCCATCCTCGACACCAACTGCGACCCCGACGAGGTCGACTACAAGATCCCGGGCAACGACGACGCGATCCGCTCCGTCACCCTGCTCACCCGCGTGATCGCCGACGCCGTGGCGGAGGGCCTGATGGCCCGCTCCGGCGCCGCCGAGAACAAGGGCGAGAAGGCCGCCGGCGAGCCGCTGGCCGAGTGGGAGCGCGACCTGCTCGAGGGCGACAAGAAGAACGACGCCGAGGCCGAGAAGCCGGCCGAGGCCCCCGCCGCCGAGGCCCCCGCGGCCGACGAGGCGCCCGCCGCCGAGGCCGAGAAGCCCGCCGAGGGCGAGCAGGCCTGACGCCCGGTCCCCGGACCGCGAGGTCCGGGGCGGCGATGCCCGTACGGCTGATCGTGTGACCACACGGCGGGCGGCGCCCTCCGCGCCGCCCGCCGTGTCGGTGGATCCACCGATCGTGCCCCCGCCGTCCGGGCCCGTAGATCTTCAATTCGCACTCCGAGAAGAGAAGCACAGACATGGCGAACTACACCGCCGCCGACGTCAAGAAGCTGCGTGAGCTCACCGGCGCCGGCATGATGGACTGCAAGAAGGCCCTGGACGAGGCCAACGGCGACGTGGACGCGGCCGTCGAGGCGCTCCGCATCAAGGGCCAGAAGGGCGTCGCCAAGCGCGAGGGCCGTTCCGCCGAGAACGGCGCCGTCGTCGAGATCATCGCCGACGACAACTCCGCCGGCGTCATCGTCGAGCTGAAGTGCGAGACGGACTTCGTCGCCAAGGGCGAGAAGTTCCAGGCCGTGGCCAACGCCATCGCCGAGCACGTCGTGAAGACCTCCCCGGCCGACATCGACGCCCTGCTCGCCTCCGAGATCGAGGCCGGCAAGACCGTCCAGGCGTTCGTGGACGAGGCCAACGCGAACCTGGGCGAGAAGATCGTCCTGGACCGCTTCGCCCAGTTCAAGGACGGCTACGTCCTGGCGTACATGCACCGCACCATGCCGGACCTGCCCCCGCAGATCGGTGTCCTCGTCGAGCTCGACAAGGAGAACGCCGAGGTCGCGAAGGGCATCGCCCAGCACATCGCCGCCTTCGCGCCGCAGTACCTCTCCAAGGAGGACGTGCCGGCCGACGTCGTCGAGAAGGAGCGCCGCATCGCCGAGGAGACCACCCGCGCCGAGGGCAAGCCCGAGGCCGCGATCGCCAAGATCGTCGAGGGTCGTCTGAACGGCTTCTTCAAGGACGCCACCCTGCTGGGCCAGCCGTACGCGCTGGACAACAAGAAGTCCGTCCAGAAGGTCCTGGACGAGGCCGGTGTCACCCTGAAGCGCTTCGCGCGCATCAAGGTCGGCATCTGAGTCAGTACCGTGATCGGCGGATCCGACCGCTAAGGTCGGAAGCAGTCGTCCGGGTACGCCGCCGCGCACTCGCGTGCGGCGGGCGACAACAGATCTGACGAGGGAGGCCATTGCCGCATGGGATGCGAACCACGCCCCACCGGCAATGGCCTTCTTCGTGTGTGTGCACTGCAAAAGAAGTGAGACTCCCCATGACCACGAAGGCCGAGAAGAGCGACGACGGCAAAGTACGCGGCCGGTATCTGCTGAAGCTGTCCGGCGAGGCGTTCGCCGGCGGCGGCGGACTCGGCGTCGACCCGGACGTGGTGCATGCCATCGCGCGCGAGATCGCCGCCGTGGTCCGTGACGGAGCGGAGATCGCCATCGTCATCGGCGGCGGCAACTTCTTCCGAGGCGCGGAGCTGCAGCAGCGCGGCATGGACCGTGCCCGCTCCGACTACATGGGCATGCTCGGCACCGTGATGAACTGCCTCGCCCTCCAGGACTTCCTGGAGAAGGAGGGCATCGACTCGCGCGTGCAGACCGCCATCACGATGGGCCAGGTCGCCGAGCCCTACATCCCGCTGCGGGCCGTGCGCCACCTGGAGAAGGGCCGTGTGGTCATCTTCGGCGCCGGTATGGGCATGCCGTACTTCTCCACCGACACCACCGCCGCCCAGCGCGCCCTGGAGATCGACGCCGAGGCCCTGCTGATGGGCAAGAACGGCGTCGACGGGGTCTACGACTCCGACCCCCGCACCAACCCGTCCGCGGTCAAGTTCGACTCGCTGGGCTACGGCGAGGTCATCACCCGCGACCTCAAGGTCGCCGACATGACCGCGATCACGCTCTGCCGCGACAACGACCTGCCGATCCTCGTCTTCGAACTCCTGGCGGAGGGCAATATCGCCAGAGCCGTCAATGGTGAGAAGATCGGCACGCTCGTGGGCGACCCGGGCCGCCGGGACTGACCGGCGGACCAGCCCACCCGGCCGGCGCCGGGTGGGCGCCCCGTGCCCCGGTCCGGGCGACGACCCGGCCGGGGGATGGACAACGTCCTGCCGGGCAGGAACCGTGCAGGAAGAAGACGCGACGCAACCGTCCGCCGGCGCGCACAGGAGCGGCGGACGGGCCTACTTCAAGACACGCAGGAGCAAGTGGTGATCGAAGAGACCCTCCTCGAGGCCGAGGAGAAGATGGAGAAGGCCGTCGTGGTCGCCAAGGAGGACTTCGCCGCGATCCGCACCGGCCGTGCGCACCCGGCGATGTTCAACAAGATCGTGGCCGACTACTACGGCGCGCTGACGCCGATCAACCAGCTGGCCTCGTTCTCCGTGCCGGAGCCGCGCATGGCCGTGGTGACCCCGTTCGACAAGAGCGCGCTGCGCAACATCGAGCAGGCGATCCGCGACTCCGACCTCGGCGTGAACCCGAGCAACGACGGCAACATCATCCGCGTGACGTTCCCCGAGCTCACCGAGGAGCGCCGCCGCGACTACATCAAGGTCGCCAAGACCAAGGGCGAGGACGCCAAGGTCTCGATCCGTTCCGTGCGCCGCAAGGCCAAGGACGCCATCGACAAGCTGGTGAAGGACGGCGAGGTCGGCGAGGACGAGGGCCGTCGCGCCGAGAAGGAACTCGACGACACCACCGCCAAGTACGTCGCCCAGGTGGACGAGCTGCTCAAGCACAAGGAAGCGGAGCTGCTCGAAGTCTGATGAACGACTCTTCCTGGGGGGCGCCGCCGCAGGCAGGACATGGCTGGCCGTCCGAGCACGAGCAGAGGTATGGAACGCCCGGCGGCCCCGTCCAGGGAGCTGTTCCGACGGGTCCGGCATACGATGCGCATGCGGCTCACGCGCCGCGTGACGCGTATGCGGCGCCGGCGGTCCGGGACGCCTACGGGGATGTCCAGGGGTCGTCCGGGCAGCCGGCACCGTCCGGTTCGCACGGCGCCCACGGGCAGCCCTTCGGCGTGCCCGCGCAGGAGGCTGCCGCGTCCGCCCGGCACGGGGCCGTGCGGCATGCGCCCGTGCGGCACGGGGCACCCGTGCCGCAGGGGGACGCCGCCCAGCACACCCGCCCGTTGCCCGTCGTCAGCGAGAAGCCGCAGGAGCCCATGTCCGACGCCTCCCAGCCCTCTCCGGCCCCGCGCGGGCCGGAGGAACCGCGGCAGCGCAAGAAGAAGAGCGCGGGACGCGACCTGGGCGCCGCGATAGGCGTAGGCGTCGGCCTGGGCGTCGTCGTCCTGGTCGCGCTCTTCGTGGTGAAGGCCGTGTTCGTCGGCGTCGTCGTGGCGGCGGTGGGCGTGGGCCTGTGGGAGCTCACCTCGCGGCTCGCCGAGCGCAAGGGCATCAAGGTGCCGCTGGTGCCGCTGGTCGTCGGCGGAGCGGCGATGGTGATCGCCGGCTACGCGGCGGGGCCGCAGGGCGCCTGGCTGGCGACCGCGTTCACCGCGCTGGCGGTGCTGGTGTGGCGGATGGCCTCGCCGCCGCAGGACTACCTGCGGGACGTGACGGCCGGTCTGTTCGCCACGTTCTACGTGCCGTTCCTGGCGACGTTCGTCTCCCTGATGCTGGCCGCGGACGACGGCCCGCAGCGGGTGCTGACCTTCCTCCTGCTGACGATCGTCAGCGACACCGGCGCGTACGCCGTGGGGTGGCGGTTCGGCACCCACAAGCTGGCGCCCCGCATCAGCCCCGGCAAGACCCGCGAGGGCCTGCTGGGCGCGATCGGCTTCTCCATGGCCGCGGGCGCCCTCTGCATGACGCTGCTGGTGGACGGCGGCGCCTGGTGGCACGGCCTGCTGATGGGCCTGGCCGTCGCGGTCAGCGCCACGCTGGGCGACCTCGGCGAGTCGATGATCAAGCGGGACCTGGGCATCAAGGACATGGGCGCCCTGCTGCCGGGTCACGGCGGCATCATGGACCGCCTGGACTCCCTGCTCCCCACGGCCCCCGTGGTGTGGCTCCTGCTGGAGATCTTCGTCGGCAGCTGAGCACCGAACCCGCGAAGAAGCCCCGTTCCGCCCCGGTCGCGGTACGGGGCTTCGCCGTCGCCGGATCCCCGCGCGGGCGCGGCGGAGACGTACCTCACCGGGCCGGCCCGGGCGGCCCGGCGGGGGCACGCTTTCGATCTGCCACACTGGTAAGGCCATGCCTAAGCCCGGAGAACTCACTTTCGTCGCCCCGCGCGGAGCCAAGAAGCCGCCGCGGCACCTCGCCGACCTCACGCCCGCCGAGCGCAAGGAAGCGGTGGCCGCGATCGGCGAGAAGCCGTTCCGCGCCAAGCAGCTCTCGACGCACTACTTCGCGCGGTACGCGCACGACCCGGAGCAGTGGACGGACATCCCCGCCGCCTCGCGGGCCAAGCTGCGGGAGGCGCTGCTTCCCGAGCTGATGACCCCGCTGCGGCACCTGTCCACCGACGAGGGCGCCACCCGCAAGACGCTCTGGAAGATGTTCGACGGCACGCTCGTCGAGTCGGTGCTGATGCGCTACCCGGACCGGGTGACCATGTGCATCAGCTCCCAGGCCGGCTGCGGCATGAACTGCCCGTTCTGCGCCACCGGCCAGGCGGGCCTGGACCGGAACCTCTCCACCGCGGAGATCGTCCACCAGATCGTCGACGGCATGCGCGCCCTGCGCGACGGGGAGATCCCCGGCGGCCCGGCGCGGCTCAGCAACATCGTCTTCATGGGCATGGGCGAGCCGCTCGCCAACTACAACCGGGTGACCGGGGCCATCCGCCGGCTCACCGACCCGGAGCCCGACGGGCTCGGTCTGTCGCAGCGCGGCATCACCGTCTCGACGGTCGGCCTGGTGCCCGCCATCAACCGGTTCTCCGACGAGGGCTTCAAGTGCCGCCTGGCGATCTCGCTGCACGCCCCGGACGACGAGCTGCGTGACACGCTGGTCCCGGTGAACACGCGCTGGAAGGTGCGCGAGGTGCTGGACGCGGGCTGGGAGTACGCCGCCAAGTCGGGACGCCGCCTGTCCATCGAGTACGCGCTGATCCGCGACATCAACGACCAGGCGTGGCGCGGCGACCGCCTGGGCCGGCTGCTCAAGGGCAGGCCCGCGCACGTCAACCTGATCCCGCTGAACCCGACGCCGGGCTCCAAGTGGACCGCCTCGCGCCCGGAGGACGAGAAGGCCTTCGTCGAGGCGATCGCCGCGCACGGGGTGCCGGTGACGGTCCGGGACACCCGCGGTCAGGAGATCGACGGGGCCTGTGGTCAGCTGGCCGCCACCGAGCGGTAATCTGGCCTCGTCATACGAGGTGCCGGCACGTCCGGCACCGACATACGCATAGTGATATCCGACAGGGGAGCGCTGCAGCGCTGAGAGTGCGGTACCGACCGCAGACCCTCTGAACCTCGCCCAGGTCATTCTGGGTAGGGAGTTCGGTCAACTCGAGCTGTTGCGCCCTGCCCGGGAACCGTCACGGTTCCCGGGCAGGGCGGCGTCTCTTCCTGGTCAGCCAGGAGGAATACCGTGCACATCCGCAGGAAGCCCGCCGCCGCGACGGCGGCCGTCCTCGCCCTCGCCCTCTCCGCGTGCGGCTCCGGTGGTTCCGGGGACGACGCGCAGGAGTCCGGGGGGAAGACCGTCACGCTGGTCAGCCACGACTCGTGGGCCGCCTCCGAGGAGGTGATCGCCGCCTTCGAGAAGGAGAGCGGCTTCAAGGTCAAGGTCCTGGAGGACGGCGACGCCGGGCAGGCGCTGAACAAGGCCGTGCTCACCAAGGACCACCCCCAGGGCGACGTCCTCTTCGGCGTGGACAACACGCTGCTCTCGCGCGCCCTCGACAACGAGCTCTTCGACCCCTACGAGGCCGAGGACGCGGCGAAGGTGGGCGAGGAGTTCCGGGTCGAGGGCGACGCGGCGACCCCGGTCACCACCGGCGACGTCTGCGTCAACTACGACAAGGCGTACTTCGAGGAGAAGGGCCTCGAGCCGCCGAGGACCTTCGACGACCTGATCGACCCCCGGTACAAGAACCTGCTGGTCACCGAGAACGCCGGCACCTCCTCGCCCGGCCTCGGCTTCCTGCTCGGCACCGCCGCCGAGTACGGCGACAAGGGCTGGCAGGACTACTGGAAGAAGCTGAAGGCCAACGGCCTCAAGGTGGTCAGCGGCTGGGAGCAGGCGTACAACGAGGAGTTCTCCGGCTCCGCGGGCGGCAAGCAGGCGGGCGGCGAGCGGCCGCTGGTCGTCTCCTACGCCTCGTCCCCGCCCGTCGAGGTGATCTACGCCGACCCGCAGCCCGAGGAGGCGCCGACCGGCGTGGCCACCGGGACCTGCTTCCGCCAGGTCGAGTACGCGGGCCTGCTGAAGAACGCGAAGAACCCCGAGGGCGGCAAGGCGCTGCTGGACTTCCTGGTCTCCGAGCGGTTCCAGGAGGACCTGCCGCTCAACATGTTCGTCAACCCGGTCCGCGAGGGCGCCGAACTGCCGGAGGCGTTCACCGAGCACGGCGCGGTGGCCGAGGACCCGAGGACGCTGGCGCCGGAGAAGATCGCCGCCCACCGTGACGAGTGGGTCGACTCGTGGACCTCCCTCGTCCTGTGACGGCCACCTCCACCCGGAGCGGGCTGCGGGGCGACGCGGCACGGCTCGGCCTGATGGCCGTGCCGGTCGCGTTCTTCGCGGTCTTCTTCGCCCACCCCGTCGTCGCCATCGTCCTGCGGGGACTGCGCGGCGAGGACGGGGCGTGGCGGCTGGCGGAGGCCGCGCGGACGCTGGGGAGGCCGGAGGTCCGCGAGGTCCTCTGGTTCACGCTGTGGCAGGCGCTGGCCTCCACGGCGCTCACCCTGGTGGTCGCGCTGCCCGCCGCCTACGTGTTCGCCCGGCTGCGGTTCCCCGGCCGGGAGCTGCTGCGGGCGGTCGTCACCGTGCCGTTCGTGCTGCCGACCGTGGTGGCCGGCGCCGCCTTCCTGGCGGTCGTCGGGCGGAGCGGACTGTTCGACGAGCTGTGGGGCGTCCGGCTGGACGGCACGGTGGGGGCGGTCCTGCTCGCGCACGTCTTCGTCAACTTCGCCGTGGTGGTGCGCACCGTCGGCGGGCTGTGGGCGCAGCTCGACCCGGGGCAGGAGGAGGCCGCCCGGATGCTGGGCGCCTCGCGGTTCACCGCCTGGCGGACGGTGACCCTGCCGGCGCTCGGGCCCGCGGTCGCCGCCGCGGCGCTGATGATCTTCCTGTTCACGTTCACCTCGTTCGGCATCGTGCAGGTCCTCGGCGGTCCCGGCGTCTCCACGCTGGAGACGGAGATCTACCGCAGGACCGCCGACCTGCTGGACCTCACCACCGCCGCCGTGCTCAGCCTGGTGCAGTTCGCCGCCGTCGGCGGGGTGCTCGCCGTGCACGCCTGGACGGTGCGGCGGCGGGAGGCCACGCTGCGGCTGGTCGACCCCGCCACCACCGCCCGCCCGCCGCGCGGCGCCGGGCAGCGGCTGCTGCTCGGCGGGGTGCTGCTGGTGACCGCGGTGCTGATCGTGCTGCCGCCGGCGGTGCTGGTGCAGCGCTCCTTCTCGGCCGGACTCGGCTACTACCGGGCGCTCGCCGAGGAGGACGGGGCGGCCTTCCTGGTCGCGCCGGTCGAGGCGGTGTGGAACTCGCTGGAGTACGCGGTGGCCGCCACCGCGATCGCGCTGGTGATCGGCGGTCTGGCCGCCGCCGCGCTGGCCCGCCGGGACGCCGGGCGGTGGGTGCGCGGCTTCGACGCGCTGCTGATGCTGCCACTGGGCGTCTCGGCGGTGACCGTCGGCTTCGGCTTCCTGATCGCGCTGGACGAGCCGCCCCTGGACCTGCGGTCCACCTGGATCCTGGTCCCGCTGGCCCAGGCCCTGGTCGGCGTGCCGTTCGTGGTGCGGACCATGCTGCCGGTGCTGCGGGCCGTCGACCACCGGCTGCGGGAGGCCGCCGCCGTGCTCGGCGCCTCGCCGTGGCGGGTGTGGCGGGAGGTGGACCTGCCCATGGTGCGGCGGGCGCTGCTGATCGCCGCCGGGTTCGCCTTCGCGGTCTCGCTGGGCGAGTTCGGGGCGACGGTGTTCATCGCGCGGCCCGACAACCCGACCCTGCCGGTCGCCGTGGCCAAGCTGATCGGACGCCCCGGCGACCTCAACTACGGCCAGGCCATGGCCCTTTCGGTGATCTTGATGGTGGTGTGCGCGGCGGCGCTGCTGGTGCTGGAGCGGTTGCGGGGCGACCGGACGGGAGAGTTCTGACCATGCTGCTCAGTCTCGAGGGCGCGACAGTCCGGTTCGGCGGACGCGCCGCCCTGGACGCGGTGGACCTGGCGGTCGCCGAGCACGAGATCGTCTGCGTGCTCGGCCCCAGCGGCAGCGGCAAGTCGACGCTGCTGCGCGCCGTCGCGGGGCTCCAGGCCGTGGACGCCGGACAGGTGCTGCTGGACGGCCGCGACCAGGCGAGGGTGCCCGCGCACCGGCGGGGCGTGGGCCTGATGTTCCAGGACCACCAGCTCTTCCCGCAGCGCGACGTGGCCGGCAACGTCGCGTTCGGGCTGCGGATGCGCGGTGCGGGACGCGAGGAACAGGCCGAGCGGGTGCGGGAGCTGCTGGAGCTGGTCGGTCTGCCGGACGCGGGGCGGCGGGGAGTGGGAACGCTCTCCGGCGGCGAGCAGCAGCGCGTCGCCCTGGCCCGGGCGCTGGCGCCCCGTCCCCGGCTGCTGATGCTCGACGAGCCGCTGGGGCAGCTCGACCGCACCCTGCGGGAGCGGCTCGTCGTCGAACTGCGTGACCTGTTCGGCCGGCTGGGGACCACGGTGCTGGCCGTCACGCACGACCAGGGCGAGGCCTTCGCGCTCGCCGACCGGGTGGTGGTGATGCGCGACGGGCGGGTCGCCCAGTCCGGCAGCCCGCTGGAGGTCTGGCAGCGGCCCGCGGACGCCTTCGTCGCACGGTTCCTCGGCTTCGAGAACGTCGTGCGGGCGACGGTCGCCGGGACGGTCGCGGACACCCCCTGGGGCAAGGTGCCGGTCCCCGGAGGCTCCGCGCAGGGGGAACGGAACCTGCTGGTGAGGCCGTCGGGCGTCCGGCTGGCGGCCGGGAGCGGGGGAGGAGGGCTGCGGTGCGTGGTGGCGGCCCGCACCTTCCAGGGGGCCCAGGTCTCGCTGCGGCTGCGCCCCGAGGGGGAGGCGCCGGAGCTGGAGGCGGTCTGCCCCCTGCGGGACGCGCCCGCGCCGGGGGAGACGGTGGGGGTCCTCTTCGACGCCGGGGAAATCGCGGTGCTGGGCTGACCCGCAGGACCTAGAGTGCGCGTGATGACCACTCTCACGTACGCAGACCACATCACGCACATCGACCGTCAGGCGCGGCAGTTGGGATCACTGCTGACCTCGCACGCCGACCTCGCCGCGACCGTGCCCACCTGCCCCGGCTGGACCCTGGAGGACCTGGTCCGGCACGTCGGCGGAGCGCTGCGCTGGGCCGCGCTGCTGGTGGCGGAACGGGCCGTCGGGAACGTCCCCGACGAACGGGTGCCCCTCCTGGGCGGCCCGCCGGAGCGGGGCGACGCCGCCGCGCTGGACGCGTGGTTCGGGGAGTCCGGCCGGCTGCTGACCGAGGCGCTGCGCGGTGCGGCGCCGGACACGCCGGTCTGGTCCTGGTACCAGGACCGCACCGCCGGGTTCTGGGCCCGCCGGATGACCAACGAGCTGGCCGTCCACCGCGCCGACGCCGCCCTGGCCGCCGGCCGGCCGTACGAGGTGGCGCCCGAGGTGGCCGCCGACACGATCGAGGAGTGGCTGGAGATCGTCCGGTTCGCGCAGCGGCAGCCGGACGACAAGGACGCCGCCGAACTGCGGCGCGGCGGCCGCACCCTCCACCTGCACGCCACCGACGCGCCCGCCGGGCTCGACGCCGAGTGGCTGGTCGAACTCGCCGACGAAGGCCTCGTCTGGCGTCGTGAGCACGGCAAGGCCGACGTGGCGCTGCGCGGTCCGCTGGCCGAGGTCATGATGGCCTTCCACCGCCGGCAGGCGCCGGACACGGGCGCGCTGGAGGTGCTGGGCGACCGCGGCCTCCTGGACTTCTGGCTGGCGCGCACCAAGTGGGGCTGACCGGTCCGCCCGCCGGCGGGCGGCCGGACGACGGGGGCCGGCCGGTCCGCACCGGAGCGCTGTCAGCCCTCGACGGCCGCCGGGTCCATCCAGACGATCTCGAAGGTGTGACCGTCGAGGTCCTCGAAGGCGCGCCCGTACATGAAGCCCAGGTCCTGCTTGTCCCGCGGCTCGGTGGCGCCCAGGGAGAGCGCCCGGTCGACCAGTTCGTCGACCTTCTCGCGGCTCTCGGCGCTCAGCGCGACCAGCACCTCGCTGGTGCGGGTGGCGTCGGCGATCTCCTTGTCGGTGAACTGCGCGTACTTCTCGTGCGAGAGCAGCATCACGATGATGTTCTCGGAGACGACCACCGAGGCGGTGGTCTCGTCGGAGAACTGCGGGTTGATCTCGTAGCCGAGCTCGCCGAAGAACTTCTTCGAGGCGTCGATGTCGCGGACGGGCAGGTTCACGAAGATCATCTGCTGGTACATGGGGAGCCTTCTTCCGTACGTCGTTCGTAGGGGGTGCGGATGCAGGGAAGACCCCGGAAGGGCGCCGGACTCATCGCGGATCCGGCGCCCTTTCCCTTTTCGGTTTCCCGCCCCCGGGGCCGTCCGCGGGGTCAGCCCCCCGGCGTGAGCGAGGCCAGCTCGGCCACCGCCACCGTGAGCGGGCCGAAGACGGCGAGCAGGACGCCCGCGCGCAGCGCGGCGCAGGCGCGCAGGGTGGCGGCCGGGGAGCCGACCCGCAGCAGGGCCAGCATGGTCTCGGCGCGCACCTGCCGGACCTCGATCGCGGCGGTGACCAGGGTGGCCGCCGTGCAGCCGGCCACCAGGAGCGCGCCCAGGCCGCCCAGCGGGCCGAGGACCGGCCCTCCCAGGTCGTACCGGAGCACCAGCGCGTACGCGAGCGCGGCGACGGCCGCCACCACACCCAGCGGGCGGCCGATGCGCGAGGCCTCCGCCATCAGCACCCGCCCGGCGAGCAGCCGGACCGCACCCGGGCGGGCGGCCTGCAGCCCCCTGCCGCACAGGTGGGTGAGGCCCGGCCCGATCAGCGCCAGCCCGAGCGCGGCCAGCGCCCATCCGGCCAGCAGTCCCGCGGGGACCAGCGACAGGTCGGGGGTGAGGGCGACGCCGGCGCGGTTGGCGTAGCCGGCGACGCCCAGGCCCGCGACGAGGACGGCGACCCCCCAGGGCAGCCCGTCGGGGGCCGCGGTGGGCGCCGGCGGGGCGGCGGTCTCGGCGGCGGGCGCCTCGGCGGGTGCCTCGGTGGTCCCGTCGTCGTCCGTGCCGGGGCCGGGATCCCGGCGGCGGGCGTCGGCGATCCGCCGGCGGGCCGCGCCGCGCAGGCCGCCCGCCTCGCGCGGGCGGAGCGAGGCTGCCGTCGCCGCGGAGGCGATCAGCGGGACCAGGGCGAGCAGGGTGAGGGTGGCCGGCAGCGGCAGCGGCCGGCCGGCCGCGAGGAGGGCGGCCGCGCCGTCGTCGAACGGCATGCCGGTGAGGTCGCCGCGCAGGTGCAGGAAGAACAGCAGCGCCAGCGTCGAGCCGAGGAGGCAGCTGAGCGCGGTGGTGGCCGCGGAGACGGCCATCAGGCGGCCGGGCCCCAGACCGATCGCGGACAGCCCCGGCCGCGGACGGGTCCCCGGATCGGTGCGGGCCACCGCCACCGCGAAGTACACGGTGGCGGCCAGCGGCGCGGCGCACCAGGCCAGGCGGACGGTGGCGGCTCCCGGGGCCTCGGGGTGGGCCAGGGCGTGGCCGAGGGAGGACAGCAGCAGGAACCCGGTGCCGCCGGAGGCCGCCGCGACCATCAGCCGGCGGAGCTGGACGGCGGCGCCGGAGCGGCGGCCTAGACGGAGAGCGAGCACGCGGCGCGCCCCTCCGTGCCGGCAGCCGGGGGCAGCTGCGCGTTGCTGACGCGGCGTCCGTCGAGGAGGTGGACGACGCGGTCGGCCAGGGCGGCCGCCTCCAGGTCGTTGGTGGCCAGCACCACGGTGATGTCGTGCGAGCGGGCCGCGGTCATCAGGGTCCGCAGCACGTGCACCCGGTCGGCGCGGTGCAGCGGGGCGGTCGGCTCGTCGGCGAACAGCACGGTGGGGGACGGCGCGAGGGCGCGGGCGATGGACACCCGCTGGCGCTGCGCCTGGTCGAGTTCCCGGGGGTTCCTGCGGGCGACCGCGCCCACGTCGAGGCGTTCCAGCCAGTCGAGGGCCCGTTCCTTGGCCTTGCGGCGGCCCGTGCCGCGCAGCATCAGCGGTAGCGCGGCGTTCTCCCAGACGTTCAGCTCCGGGACCAGCCCCGGCTCGGGGCCGACCCAGGCGAACCGCTCACGGCGCAGGCGTTCGCGGGCCGACGGGCGCATGGTGTGCACGGGGGTGCTGTTGAACCAGACCTCCCCCTTGGTCGGCGTCAGCATGCCCGACACGCAGCGCAGCAGGGTCGTCTTGCCGCTGCCGCGCGGGCCGCCGACGGCGAGGATCTCGCCGTCCCTGACGCCCAGCGACACGCCGTTCAGCCCGGGCGTGCGGTCGCGATGCGTGAAGTGCAGGGCACGGGCCCAGAGCACGTCGTTGTCCGGCGGGGCCTCCACGGGCGTCACCTCGGTTCAGATCGCGTTTTCATCCTGCGTGTCCCCCGTCCGGGGGAACGAAGGCAGACCCGATCGGTCACTGGGCACGGTAGGGAGATCCGGGCGGCGGCCGTGCGAGGCCGGGGCTCCGGGGGCCCGTGTCTCACCCGTCCGGCCCCGCACGGCGACGCTGTTGTCACACGGTCAGCTCATCCGTCCGGGGACTCGTCCCGGCATGCCGCTGCCCCGGTCCCCCGCCGGGAACGGCCGGGGGCCGGGGCAGCCGGTGGTCCGCGAGGCGTCCGGCCGGGATCAGAGCTTGGTCCACGCCTCCGTGAGGGTCGCGCGGAGGATCTGCTCGATCTCGTCGAAGGTGCCCTGGTCGGAGACGAGCGGCGGCGCGAGCTGGACCACCGGGTCGCCGCGGTCGTCGGCCCGGCAGTAGAGGCCGTTCTCGAAGAGCTTCTTCGAGACGAACCCGTAGAGGATCCGCTCGGTCTCCTCCGCGTCGAAGGTCTCCTTGGTGTTCTTGTCCTTGACCAGCTCGATCCCGTAGAAGAACCCGTTGCCGCGCACGTCGCCCACGATCGGCAGGTCGTGCAGCTTGCGCAGCGTGTCCAGGAACGCCGCCTCGTGGTCCAGCACGTGCTGGTTGAGCTTCTCGGACTCGAAGATGTCCAGGTTGGCCAGCGCCACCGCCGCGGAGACGGGGTGGCCGCCGAAGGTGTAGCCGTGCAGGAAGACGTTGTCGCCCCGGTAGAACGGCTCGGCGATCCGGTCCGAGACGATGCAGGCCCCTATCGGGGAGTAGCCCGAGGTCATCCCCTTGGCGCAGGTGATCATGTCGGGCCGGTAGCCGAACTTCTCGCAGCCGAACATCGTGCCCAGGCGGCCGAAGGCGCAGATGACCTCGTCGGAGACGAGGAGCACGTCGTAGGTGTCGCAGATCTCCCGGACCCGCCGGAAGTACCCCGGCGGCGGCGGGAAGCAGCCGCCGGCGTTCTGCACCGGCTCCAGGAAGACCGCGGCGACCGTGTCGGGGCCCTCGAAGAGGATCTGCTGCTCGATCTGGTCGGCCGCCCAGCGGCCGAAGGCCTCCGGGTCGTCGCCGTGGACCGGGGCGCGGTAGATGTTGGTGTTGGACACCTTGTGCGCGCCCGGCACCAGCGGCTCGAACGGGGCCTTGAGGGCGGGCAGCCCGGTGATGGACAGGGCGCCCTGCGGGGTGCCGTGGTAGGCGGTGGCGCGGGAGATCACCTTGTGCTTGGTGGGCTTCCCGGTCAGCTTGAAGTACTGCTTGGCCAGCTTCCAGGCGGTCTCCACCGCCTCACCGCCGCCGGTGGTGAAGAAGACCTTGTTCAGGTCGCCGGGAGCGTGGTGCGCCAGCCGCTCGGCCAGCTCCACCGCCTTCGGGTGGGCGTAGGACCACACCGGGAAGAACGCCAGCTCCCGCGCCTGCCGGGCCGCGGTCTCGGCCAGCTCGGCGCGGCCGTGGCCCGCCTGGACCACGAACAGGCCCGCGAGGCCGTCCAGGTACCGCTTGCCGGCGTCGTCGTAGATGTGGACGCCCTCGCCCCGCACGATCGTCGGCACGGGAGCGTTCTCGTACGACGACATGCGGGTGAAGTGCATCCACAGGTGGTCGTAGGCGGAGCCGCCCCGGCCCTCGCTGCTGCGGTCCTGACTGTTCACGGCTATCGCGTTCCCCACATGTAGGTCTGCTTCTTGAGCTTGAGGTAGACGAAGCTCTCGGTGGACCGCACTCCCGGGACGGCGCGTATCCGCCGGTTGATCACTTCGAGCATGTGGTCGTCGTCCTCGCAGACGATCTCCACGATCAGGTCGAACGAGCCCGCGGTCATCACCACGTACTCCGCCTCGTCCATGGCGGCGATCGCCTCGGCCACCGCCTCGACGTCGCCCTCCACGTGCACGCCGACCATGGCCTGCCGCCGGAACCCCACGGTGAGCGGGTCGGTCACCGCCACGATCTGCATCACGCCTTGGTCCAGCAGCTTCTGCACCCGCTGCCGCACGGCCGCCTCGGACAGCCCGACCGCCTTGCCGATCGCGGCGTAGGGGCGCCGGCCGTCCTCCTGGAGCTGCTCGATGATCGCGAGGGAGACGGAGTCCAGGTGCGGGGCGCCGTTGCTCGTGTCTGCGTTTCGACTGGCCACGCCGTCACTCTGCACGACGGATCGGTCGTCAGGCAAGAGCGAATCGATGAAATCCGTCGTGCATCGACCATCGCGCTGCGGATTTCGCAGAAATCCTCCGGGTGGGGGTGTCGTAAACGGCGGTGCCCGGACTAGTGTGGGCGTCTCACGTAACGAGACGTTCCGCACGGCGCCCCGTCGGGGGCGCCCGTGGAGGACACCCGCACTGATCAGGAGGCCGGCAGTGAGCACCGAACTGCGTCGTCTGCGCAACTACATCGACGGTGAGTTCCGGGACGCCGCCGACGGACGCACCACCGAGGTGGTCGACCCGACGACGGGCGAGGTCTACGCCACCGCCCCGCTGTCCGCGCAGGCCGACGTCGACGCGGCCATGGCGGCCGCCGCCGCGGCCTTCCCGGCCTGGCGGGACACCACGCCCGCCGAGCGGCAGAGGGCCCTCCTGAAGATCGCCGACGCCGTGGAGGAGCGCGCCGAGGAACTCGTCGCGGCCGAGGTGAGGAACACCGGCAAGCCGGTCGGGCTCACCCGCACCGAGGAGATCCCGCCGATGGTCGACCAGATCCGCTTCTTCGCGGGCGCGGCCCGGATGCTCGAGGGCCGCTCGGCCGGCGAGTACATGGAGGGGCTGACCTCCATCGTCCGCCGCGAGCCGGTCGGCGTCTGCGCGCAGGTCGCGCCGTGGAACTACCCGATGATGATGGCCGTCTGGAAGTTCGCCCCGGCCATCGCCGCGGGCAACACCGTGGTCCTCAAGCCCTCCGACACCACCCCCGAGTCCACCGTGCTGCTCGCCGAGATCCTCGGCGGCATCCTGCCCAAGGGCGTCTTCAACGTCGTCTGCGGCGACCGCGAGACCGGCCGGGCGATGGTCGAGCACCCGACCCCCGCGATGGCCTCCATCACCGGTTCGGTCCGCGCCGGCATGCAGGTCGCCGGCTCCGCGGCCAAGGACCTGAAGCGGGTCCACCTCGAGCTCGGCGGCAAGGCGCCGGTCGTGGTCTTCGAGGACGTCGACATCGACAAGGCCGTCTCCGCCATCGCCGAGGCCGGCTACTTCAACGCCGGCCAGGACTGCACCGCCGCCACCCGCGTGCTGGTCCACGAGTCGGTGCACGACGAGTTCGTCGCCGCCCTCGCCAAGACCGCGGCCGCCACGAAGACCGGGCAGCCGGACGACGAGGACGTGCTCTACGGCCCGCTGAACAACGCCAACCAGCTCGCCCAGGTCTCCGGCTTCATCGACCGGCTCCCGGCCCACGCCAAGGTGGAGGCCGGCGGCCACCGGGTGGGCGACAAGGGCTACTTCTACGCCCCGACCGTGGTCTCCGGCCTGAAGCAGGACGACGAGATCATCCAGCAGGAGGTCTTCGGCCCGGTCATCACCGTCCAGTCCTTCGCCGACGAGGCCCAGGCGCTCGCGTACGCCAACGGCGTCGACTACGCGCTGGCCTCCTCGGTGTGGACCCGCGACCACGCGCGGGCCATGCGGATGTCCAAGGCGCTGGACTTCGGCTGCGTCTGGATCAACACCCACATCCCGCTGGTCGCCGAGATGCCGCACGGCGGGTTCAAGAAGTCCGGCTACGGCAAGGACCTGTCCGGATACGGCTTCGAGGACTACACGCGCATCAAGCACGTGATGACCTCGCTCGAGGGCTGACCCCGGCGTCCGCGCACGCCGGGCGGGCCCCGGTGGGAGCCGTCCTCCCGCCGGGGCCCTTCCCGTGCCTCCCTCAGAGACCGAAGACGGCCGGCAGCCTGCCGATCACCGGGTTCGTCCCCTCGGCCTCGGCGTCCGTCGAGTTGACCGGGTGGACGAGGACCCGCTCCGGGTCACGGGTGGCGCCGGCCCCGGTGCGGTAGCCGTAGCGGCCGCCCGTCCCGCCCCACGCGACCGTGCCGTCGGGCAGCTCCAGGCGGGTGGGCCCGGCGCTCGGCCGCGCCGCGTCGCCGGTCCCGACGCCGGTCACCCGGGGGACGGTGGACATCTCCTCCGGCGGCGACCGGGGCGCGCCGGAGGCCTGGGCACGAGGAACGGCATGGTCACGGCGATCTGCACCAGCACCGTGATGCCGATGTCCACGGCGAGTGGGCCGGGCCGGCCCCACCGGGCGGCGAGGCCTTCCCCGGAGGGCGACGTCACATGGGTCCGCACCGGCCAACCGTACGGCGCACACGGGCGGTTGAGGCCGACGCCGTCACACCGGCCATTTTTGAACGCGTTCAACAGGCGGTGTACCCTCACTCGCGTGAGCGACAGAGCCGCCCTGCTGAGGGGCATCCGGTGTTGGCTGCTGTTCTTCGTCGTGTGCCTGGTGCTGAGCGGGATCACCGCCTTCCCCCTGGTCCACGAACTGCGGTGGGCGGAGCAGGCGTTGTCCGTCCTGCCCGCGCCCGACGGGCTGGTGGAGTGGATCACCCGGGTGCGCCGGGGGCTGGATGAGGCGGACGCCTCGTACCCGTTCCTGCTGTACGGGACGGACTGGCTGGCCTTCGCCCACCTGGTGATCGCGGTGGCCTTCTGGGGGCCCTACCGGGATCCGGTGCGCAACGTCTGGGTGATCGAGTTCGGGATGATCGCCTGCGCGGGGGTCGTCCCGCTGGCGCTGGTCTGCGGGCCGATCCGGGGCATCCCGGTCTTCTGGATGCTGATCGACATGTCCTTCGGGGTGTTCGGGGTGATCCCGCTGCTGATCCTGCGCCGCCGCATCAAGCGGCTGGAGGCGCTGACCGCCGCGGCCGGTGCGGACGCGGCGGCCGCGGCGGTCAGGGCGGCGGCGGTCAGCGGTTGAAGGCCGGGAAGGCGAAGCGCCGGGCGATGGCGAGGCCGTCGCCCCGCGCGTCGGTGGAGTTGACCGAATAGGCCACGGTGCGGGACAGGTCCCGGGTGGCCGCCACCACCGTGTGGTAGCCGGGGCGCGAGCCGGTCTTGCCCCAGACCTCCTGCCCGTTGATCTCGAAGCGCTCCAGGCCCAGACCGATGGTCGCGTCCCGGCCGTCCTCGTCGTCGACCCGCGGGACCTGGAACATCTGGTCGAGGTACGGCTGGGGGACGACCTCGCCGCGGAAGAGGGAGACCACCAGGGTCTCCAGGTCGGCGGTGGAGGAGATCAGGTCGCCGGCGGCGAAGCGGTCCGTCATGTTCCACTCGGTGACGTCCGTGAGGCGGCCGTCGATCCGTTCGTAGCCGCGGTTGTGCGGGCCGCGGACGCGGGGGTCGCCGTCCACCGGGAAGTAGCTGTCCTTCATGCCCAGCGGACGGAAGATCCGGACCTCGGCCTGGTGGGCGAAGGTGTCGCCGGTGACCTCCTCGATCATCAGGCCGAGGACGACGTAGTGGATGTTGGAGTACCGCTGCACCTCACCGGGGGCGGTGCCCGGCCCCGCGGCGATCGACCCGGCGACCACCTCCTGGGGCGTCAGGGTGTCGAAACGGTGCTCCCACATCTCCTCGGTGGTGTCGCCGAAGGAGGCGCCCGGCCTCAGGCCGCTGGTGTGGTTCAGCAGCTGGCGCACCGTCATCGGCTCGAACTCCGCGGGGAAGAGGCCGGGCAGGTACCGCTGCACGGGCCGGTCGAGGCCGATCCGGCCCTCGGCGGCGAGCTGGAGCACCATCGAGGCGGTGACGACCTTCGAGGTGGAACCGGCGCGGAAGCGGGCGTGCCGCACGGCGGGGGCGCCGGAGCCGAGGTCCCGGACGCCGGCCGTGCCGAGCCAGGCGCCCTCGCCGCCGACGCGGACCTGGGCGGCGGTGGCCCCGTCGTTGGGGAGCCCGGAGACCGCGGCGCAGAGGGACGCGGCGTCGGGACCGGGGGCGAGGGTGACGCAGGAGGCGAGCGGGCGCGGGGCGGCCGCCGCGGCGCCGGCCGGCACGGCCAGGGCGCCGAGCCCCAGGGCCAGTGCGGCGGCGACGGCGGTGGCGCGGGCGGTGCGGGCGCTGCGTGCGGTACGGGGCATGCGGTGACTCCTCGCGGTGACGGGTGCGTTGCGGCACGGGTCATCCTGCTGGCCGCCACCTCCGGCGCGGATCACCGCCGAGGAGGGGACGACCCCTGCAACCCCCCTCACGGCAGGGGCGGCCGAGGCTCCGGGGGAGGGCGGGGGCGCCCCTTAGGGGGCCGCGTCCGGCACCGGCCGCCGGGCGTCCCGCAGCGCGGCCAGCACGTCGATCCGGTTGGTGGTGACCGCGTCCACGCCCGCCCGGGCCAGCCCCCGCATGGACCGGCGGGTGTCCGCGGTCCACGCCGAGACCAGGTACCCCTCGGCGTGCAGCCGCCGCACCAGCTCCGCGGTGACCAGGCCGAAGCGGTAGTTGAGCCACCGGGGCCGGACCGCCGCCAGCAGGCCGGCGCGCGGCGGGGCGGAGGTGGTCCAGGTCAGCGCCAGTTCGGCCGACGGGGCGGCGGCCCGCAGCGCCAGCAGGGTGGACGCCGCGCCCGACCAGTACACGCGGTCCTCCGCCCCGGCCTCCCGCACCGCCTCGAGGACGCGCCGCAGCGCGCGCGGCGAGCCGGCCGCGTCACCGGGCAGGTCGAGCAGCACCCGGTGCCCCGCGGTGACCTCCAGCGCCCGGGCCAGCGCGGGCACCCCGCCGTCGGTGAGGTCCCGCAGCCCGGCCGCGGTGAGGGAGGCCACGGGGAGGTCGTGGCCCCACAGCCGCCGAAGGGTCCGGTCGTGCAGCAGCACCGGCACCCCGTCGCGGGTGAGGCGGACGTCCACCTCCACCGCGTCCGCGCCCCGCTCCAGCGCCGAGCGCAGCGAGGCCAGGGTGTTCTCCCGGTGGCGGTACGGGTCGCCGCGGTGGGCGACCGCGGTCAGGGGGCGAGCCACGCGGCGGTGTAGGCGTCGATCTCCGCCTCGATCCGGGCCTTGCCGGCCGGGTCGAGGAAGGAGGCCTCCACGGCGTTCTTCGCCAGCTCGGCGACGCCGCGCTCGTCCAGGTCCAGCAGGCGGGCGGCGACCGCGTACTCGTTGTTCAGGTCGGTGCCGAACATCGGCGGGTCGTCCGAGTTCACCGTCACCAGCACCCCGGCCTTGGCGAACTCCTTGATCGGGTGCTCGTCCAGGGTGCGCACCGCGCGGGTGGCGATGTTGGAGGTCGGGCACACCTCCAGGGCGATCCGGTGCTCGGCGAGGTGCTCCAGCAGGCGCGGGTCGCGGGCGGAGCTGGTGCCGTGGCCGATGCGCTCGGCGCCCAGCTCGCGCAGCGCGTCCCACACCGTCTGCGGTCCGGTGGTCTCGCCGGCGTGCGGGACGGAGCGCAGCCCGGCCGCGCGGGCGCGGTCGAAGTACGGCTTGAACTGCGGCCGGGGGACGCCCACCTCCGGGCCGCCGAGACCGAACGAGATCAGTCCCTCGGGGCGGACGCCGTCGTCGGTGGCCAGCCGGACGGTCTCCTCGGCGGCCTCCAGGCCGGCCTCGCCGGGGATGTCGAAGCACCAGCGCAGCACCGTGCCGAAGTCGGCCTCGGCGGACTTCCGGGCGTCCTCGATGGCCTCCATGAACGCCTTCTCGTCCATGCCCCGGCTGACCGAGGAGTACGGGGTGACGGTCAGCTCGGCGTAGCGCACCTGCTGGCGGGCCATGTCGCGGGCGACCTCGTAGGTCAGCAGCCGGACGTCCTCGGGGGTGCGGACCAGGTCGACCACCGACAGGTACACCTGGATGAAGTGGGCGAAGTCGGTGAAGGTGAAGTAGTCGGCCAGCGCCTCCGGGTCGGTGGGGACGCTCGAGTCCGGGTGGCGGGCGGCCAGTTCCGCCACGATCCTCGGGGATGCCGAGCCGACGTGGTGGACGTGCAGTTCGGCCTTGGGGAGCCCCGCGACGAAGGCGTGCAGGTCGCGGGGGACGCCGGCGTCGAGGGTGTGGCCGGCGGCGGGCTGGTCGGTCATGGAGGTCCTCCCTGGGTCCGCATCATCGTAGGGCCGCCCCCCGGGGGCGCCGCCGTGGGCCATAGGATGGCGCGTCCGCGTACGGATGGCGTACGCGGCGAAGCAGGAGGGGACAGCCACCGCATGGCCGACAACACCGCCGACAACCCGTACGCCGGGGGCACGCCCGACCCGTGGGCGAAGCCCGCGGAGGGCACGCCGCCGCAGCCGGGGGCGGTGCCGCCGCCGCCCGCGTCCGCGCCGAGCCCGTTCGGCCCGCCGCCGCAGGCCCCGCCCGCACCGCAGGGCTTCGGACCCGTGGTGCCGCCGCAGTCCACCCCGCAGTGGGCCGGCATGCCGCCGCAGCCGTCCAACGGCATGGGCGTCACCTCGATGGTGCTCGGCATCGTCGGCGTGGTGTTCCTGTGCTTCTGGCCGCTGGCCATCCTGCTGGGCGTGCTCGCGATCGTCTTCGGCGCGATCGGCATCCAGAAGGCGAAGCGCGGCGAGGCCACCAACAGGGGCATGGCCATGGCGGGCCTGATCTGCGGCATCTGCGCCATCGTGCTGCCGATCGTGCTGGTGGTCATCATCGGGGCGTCGCTGGGCCCCATGGCGGCGCTGTAGGACGAGCGGCCCGGGGCGCCTGCCGGCAGGCGCCCCGCGGCGCGCGGACTTCCCGCACCGCCGGGACGCGGACGGCGCGAGCCGCCCGCGTCCCGGCGGCGGGGTCCCCGGCGGAGCTCAGCGGACCAGCCGGTCCCGGGCCTCCATCAGGGCGAAGCCCAGCAGGTTGAGCCCCCGCCACCGCGAGGGATCCGCGGCCCGCTCGTCCGTGGCGGCCAGGCCTATGCCCCAGACCCGGTCGAGCGGGCTGGCCTCCACCAGGACGCGGTCGCCGGTGCCCCGCAGAAAGGCCCGCAGTTCCTCGTGGGCGGCGAACTTGTGCACGCTGCCCTCGACGACGATGCCGAAGCGCTCGCGCTCCCACACCGCCTCGTCGAAACCGCGGACCAGCCGGCCCTCGTTCTTGGCCTGCGCCGGGCTGCCGGCCCCGAGGACGCGGCGCTCGGCCTCCGCGTCGCCGAAGAGGCGGGCCTTGTTCGCCATCATCCAGTGCTCCGCCGTCGCGTAGTCCTGGCCGTCCACGGTGAACGGGGACGGCCACCACTGGCTCAGGCAGCCCGCGCCGACGCCGCCGTCCTTCCGCGGGCGGTGACCCCAGAAGTACAGGAACTTGGCCCGGGCGCCGGAGCGCAGCAGGCCGGCCAGGTCCTCACGGGACCGCACCTGAGACGTTCGCATGTCCGCCACGATCGCACGGATCACCGGCACCCGGCCCCTGGATTTCTCCGGTGACCGACGCCCGGTCGACAGATTCCGTCGATTAACCAAAAGGCAACAACGGAATCCCTTGTTGGGGGGCCGTTGCTCTGTCAGGATCGGCACCCGGTCCCGGCCGTGCCGGTGACCAGGCATCACGCCGCGACGTCCCCGCCCGCCACCCCCCCCGGGCGGCCGGACGTCCCAGGACCGCCGGCCCGGCGGGCCGCCTCCCGTCGGCACCTCCCGAAAGGGCACACCCGAAAGGGCGCCACGCGCATGGAGCAGTACGAACCAGACCGGCCCTCCCCGGCCCGTCCCTCGCCGGTCCGCGGGACCGCCCTCACCCGCCGCTCGCTGCTGCGCGCCTCGGTGGGCGGCGTGTTCGCGGCCGGCGGCGCCGGCGCGCTGGGCGCGTGCGGCATCCCGCCGGCCGGCGACGCGCGGGGCGCCGCCGCCGCCGACGACCGCTCGGCGCAGGAGAGGACGGTCAGCTTCTCCAACTGGACCGAGTACATGGACGTCGACGAGAGCGAGACCCGCCACCCCACCCTGGAGGCGTTCACCCGGCAGACCGGCGTCCAGGTCGAGTACAGCGAGGACATCAACGACAACAACGAATTCTTCGCGAAGATCAAGCCCCAGCTGGCCGCCGGGCAGGACACCGGCCGCGACCTGGTCTGCGTCACCGACTGGCTCGCCGCCCGCATGATCCGCCTCGGCTGGGCGCAGAAACTCGACCCCTCCAACCTGCCCACCGCCTACGCCAACCTCTCCGCCCAGTTCCGCTCGCCGGACTGGGACCCGGGCCGCGCCTACTCGTATCCGTGGACCGCCATCTCCACCGTCATCGCGTACAACAAGAAGGCGCTCGACGGCATCGAGGTGAGGTCCGTGTCGGACCTGCTGGACAACCCGAGGCTCAAGGGCCGGGTCGGCATGCTCACCGAGATGCGCGACACCATGGGCATGGCCCTGCTGGACATGGGCAAGGACCCCGGCGACTTCACCGACGACGACTACGACGCGGCCCTCGCCCGCCTCCAGAAGGCCGTCGACAGGGGCCAGATACGCCGCTTCACCGGCAACGACTACACCGCCGACCTCACCAGCGGGGACTTCGCCGCCTGCCTCGCCTGGGCCGGGGACGTCGTCCAGCTCAAGGCCGACAGCCCCGAGATCGACTTCGTGGTCCCCGACAGCGGCTACCTGACGTCCACGGACAACCTGCTGGTCCCCGCCCACGCGCGGCACAAGACCAACGCCGAGCGGCTGATCGACCACTACTACCAGCCGGCGATGGCGGCCCGGCTCGCCGCGTACATCAACTACGTCTGCCCGGTCGACGGCGTCAAGGAGGAGCTCGCCGCCATCGACCCGGACGCCGCCGCCGACCCGCTGATCCTCCCCGACCGGGCCATGGCCGAGAGGTCCCGGGCGTTCCGCTCCCTGAGCGACGAGGAAGAGACGGCCTACGAAGCCAAGTTCGCCAAGCTGACAGGGGCGTGAGAGACGTGACAGAGACGACCGGTACCACCGCCCCCGGCGACGGCGGGGACGTCCGCCTCAGCGGCATCAGCAGGACGTACGGCGACTTCACGGCCGTCCACCCGCTCGACCTCACCGTCCCCGAGGGCTCCTTCTTCGCCCTGCTCGGCGCCTCCGGCTGCGGCAAGACCACCACCCTGAGGATGATCGCCGGCCTGGAGGAGCCCAGCAGCGGCTCCGTCCACCTCGGCCGGCAGGACGTCACCCGGCTGCCCCCGTACAAGCGGCCGGTGAACACCGTCTTCCAGTCCTACGCGCTCTTCCCCCACCTGGACGTCTTCGAGAACGTCGCCTTCGGCCTGCGCCGCCGCGGCGTCAGGTCGGTGAGGAAGCAGGTCCGGGACATGCTCGACCTGGTCCAGCTCGGCGAGCACGCCCACCGCAAGCCGCACCAGCTCTCCGGCGGACAGCAGCAGCGGGTCGCGGTGGCCCGCGCCCTGATCAACCACCCCAAGGTGCTGCTGCTGGACGAGCCGCTCGGCGCCCTCGACCTCAAGCTGCGCCGGCGGATGCAGCTCGAGCTCAAGCGGATCCAGACCGAGGTCGGCATCACCTTCATCCACGTCACGCACGACCAGGAGGAGGCCATGACCATGGCCGACACGGTCGCCGTGATGAACGCCGGCCGCGTCGAGCAACTCGGCGCGCCCGCCGACCTCTACGAGAACCCGGCCACCACCTTCGTCGCCAACTTCCTCGGCACCTCCAACCTGATCGAGGCCGAGGTCGCCTCCACGGCCGGCGGCGAGATCCTGGTGCGCGCCGGCGGCGGCGGGCTGGGCGTCCCCGCCGGGCGCTGCTCCGCCCCCGCCGGGACCGGCGCCAGGCTGCTGGTCGGCGTGCGGCCGGAGAAGGCCGCGCTGACCCTGGCGGACGAGGCCGGGCGGATACCCGACGGCCGGAACCGGGTCACCGGGGTGATCACCGAGGCGAGCTTCCTCGGCGTCTCCACCCAGTACCTGGTCGACAGCCCCGCCGGAAAGGGCCTCGCGGTGTACGCGCAGAACGTCGACCGCGACCCCCGTCTGGCGCCCGGCGCACAGGTGGTCCTGCACTGGGACCGGGCCCACACCTTCGCCCTGGACGCCGCCCAGGACATCGAGGCCGGGGTCGAGCGGGTCGAGCCGGCCACCGCCGCCCGCACGGAGGAAGCCCCCGGGACGGCCGGGAACCCCGCGCGGGCCGGGAGCACCGGCGGGACCGGCGGCGGCGTGAAGGAGGCGGCCGGATGAGCTCCACCGCCCTCACCGGGCCGCCCCCGCCCGCGCCGGCCGCCGCCGCGGAGGAGGCCGCCCCCGCGCGCCGGCGCGGCCGGCTCACCCCCTACCTGCTGCTCCTGCCCGGCCTGCTCTGGCTGCTGGTCTTCTTCGTGCTGCCGGTGGTCTACCAGGCCTCCACCTCGGTCCAGACCGGGTCGCTGGAGGCCGGCTACGAGGTGACCTGGCGGTTCGCCACCTACACGGAGGCGCTCGCCGAGTACTGGCCGCAGTTCCTGCGCTCGGTCCTCTACGCGGGCACCGCCACCGCGCTCTGCCTGCTGCTCGGCTACCCGCTGGCCTACCTGATCGCCTTCCGGGCCGGACGGTGGCGCAACCTGATCATGATCCTGGTGATCGCGCCGTTCTTCACCAGCTTCCTGGTCCGCACCCTCGCCTGGAAGACGATCCTGGCCGACGGGGGAGCGGTGGTCGACGCGCTGAACACCCTGCACGTCCTCGACGTGACCGCCGGACTCGGCCTCACCGACGGGGAGCGCGTCCTGGCCACGCCGCTGGCCGTGGTCTGCGGCCTCACCTACAACTTCCTGCCCTTCATGGTCCTTCCGCTCTACACCTCGCTGGAGCGCATCGACCCGCGCCTGCACGAGGCGGCCGCCGACCTCTACGCCCGCCCCGCCACCGTCTTCCGCAAGGTGACCCTGCCGCTCTCCATGCCGGGAGTGACGGCCGGGACGCTGCTGACCTTCATCCCGGCGGGCGGCGACTACGTCAACGCCGACCTGCTGGGCTCCACCGACACCCGCATGATCGGCAACGTCGTCCAGACACAGTTCCTGCGCGTCCTGGACTATCCGACCGCCGCGGCCCTCTCCTTCATCCTGATGGCCGTGATCCTGGTGGCCGTCAGCGTCCACATCCGCCGCTCCGGGACGGAGGACCTCGTCTGATGGCCCTGCTCACCTGGTTCCGGCGCCGCCTCGTCGTGATCTTCGGGCTGCTGACGCTCGGCTACCTGCTGCTGCCCAACGTCGTCGTGACGGTGTTCTCCTTCAACGACCCCTCCGGGCGTTTCAACTACGCCTGGAACGAGTTCTCCACCGACGCCTGGACCGACCCGTGCGGCGTCGACGGGCTCTGCGACTCGCTCGCGCTGAGCCTGCAGCTCGCCCTCTGGGCGACCCTCGCCGCCACCGTCCTCGGCACCACGACCGCCTTCGCCCTGGCCCGGTACCGGTTCCGGGCGCGCGGCGCGGTCAACTCGCTGATCTTCCTCCCGATGGCGATGCCCGAGGTCGTGATGGCCGCCTCGCTGCTCACCCTGTTCCTCAACACGGGCGCGCGGCTGGGCTTCTGGACGGTGCTGATCGCCCACGTCATGTTCTGCCTCAGCTTCGTCGTCACCGCCGTCAAGGCGCGCGTGATGTCGATGGACCCGCGCCTGGAACAGGCCGCGCAGGACCTCTACGCCGGACCGGCGCAGACCTTCCTCCGCGTCACCCTGCCCATCGCCTGGCCCGGCATCGCCGCCGGCGCGCTCCTCGCCTTCGCGCTCTCCTTCGACGACTTCATCATCACCAACTTCACCGCGGGTTCCACGGTCACCTTCCCCATGTACGTCTGGGGATCGGCGCAGCGCGGGACCCCCGTCCAGATCAACGTCGTCGGCACGGCCATGTTCCTCGTCGCCGTGCTGGTCGTCGTCGTCTCCATGGCCGTGGGCAACGGCCGAAAACGCATGAAGGCGTGACAACAACACATCCTGTGGGGAGTTGAGATTCATGGCCCCTGGAGCCATGAACCGTTGGACCAAGTCTCTCGCCGAGGCCCGGCCGGCCGCCTACTGGCTGGAGGACCCCGGAAGGCCCCGCCCCGAGCCCGCCCTCACCGCCGCCGCCACCTGCGACCTGCTGGTGGTCGGCGGCGGGTACAGCGGACTGTGGACCGCGCTGCTCGCCAAGGAACGCGACCCGGGCCGCGACGTCCTGCTGCTGGAGGGCAAGGAGGTGGCCTGGGCCGCCTCGGGGCGCAACGGCGGCTTCTGCGCCGCCTCCCTCACCCACGGACTCGCCAACGGGCTCTCCCGGTGGCCGGACGAGATCGGCGTCCTGGAGGAACTGGGCGCGCGCAACCTCGACGCCATCGAGGACACCGTCGCCCGGTACGGCATGGACTGCGAGTTCGAGCGCACCGGGGAGATCGACCTCGCCACCGAACCGCACCAGGTCGGCGAGATGCGCGAGCTGTACCGGCTGATGGAGGCCCACGGACTCGCCGACGGCGTCGAACTCCTCGACGCCGAGGGCGTGCGCGCCCAGGTGGACTCCCCGACCTTCCTCGCCGGGCTGTACGACCGGCGGGGCGTCGCCCTGGTCCACCCGGCCAAACTGGCCTGGGAGCTGAAGAGGGCCTGCCTGGAGCTGGGCGTCCGGATCCACGAGCACAGTCCGGCGCTCTCGCTGCGGCGGCAGGGCGCCGGCGTCACGGTGTCCACGCCCTACGGATCGGTGCGGGCCGGGAAGGTGGCCCTGGCCACCAACGTCTTCCCCAGCCTGCTGCGCCGGGTACGGCCGTACACGGTGCCGGTCTACGACTACGCCCTGGTGACCGAGCCCCTGACCGGGGCGCAGTCCGCCTCGCTCGGGTGGCGGGGCCGCCAGGGGCTGGCGGACCTTGCCAACCAGTTCCACTACTTCCGGCTCACCGCCGACAACCGGATCCTGTGGGGCGGCTACGACGCCGTCTACCGCTACGGGGGGCAGGTGCGCGCCGAGTACGACAGCCGCCCCGAGACCTTCGCGGCCCTCGCCGAGCAGTTCTTCGGCTGCTTCCCGCAGCTGGAGGGAGTGCGCTTCACCCACGCCTGGGGCGGCGCCATCGACACCTGCTCGCGGTTCGCGCCGTTCTTCGGCACGGCGCACCGGGGGCGGGTCGGCTACTCCGTCGGCTACACGGGGCTGGGCGTGGGCGCCACCCGGTTCGGCGCGCAGGTGGTGCTGGACCTGCTGGACGGCGGGACCACCGAGCGGACGGCGCTGGAGATGGTGCGGTCCAAGCCGCTGCCGTTCCCGCCCGAGCCGTTCGCCTGGACCGGCATCGCGCTCACCCGGTGGTCGCTGGCCCGGGCCGACGTGAACGGGGGCAGACGGAACGTCTGGCTGCGGGCGCTGGACCGGGTGGGGCTCGGGTTCGACAGCTGACCGCGCCGCCCCGCCGGCCACCGTCCTTCCGCGCGGCCACCCTCACCCGAACGGGTGGCTGCGCGGAAGTCGCGCAATGACCGGGGCGCCACCGCCTCCCTCCCCCGGAGGAGTGCCGTCGGCACGGCGGCGGCACCCCGGCGACGAGGAGGCTCCGCGGATGCACGGGACGGCTGTGGCGAGGCGGGCGGTCGAGTGGCCGGCGTCGGTCGTCCCCGATCCGGCCGCATGCCGCAGGGAATGGGCCCGGCGCGCCGACGGCGTGGTCCTGCTGCCCGCCGGGAAGGGCTGGGACGTGCTGACACTGCCGGGCGGGCCGGGCCGCGCCACGCCGGCGGTGCTGCGGTGCCCCGGCCGGCCGGGTCCGGTGCCGGTCGGCTTCGACGGGGAGCGGGTGGGGTTCCTGGTCCCGCCCGGCACCGCCGGGCGGTGGCTCGGCACGGGGGTCCGGGCGGCGGGGCGCGGCACCTGGGTGGTCGGCCCGGACCCCGGACGGGTGCGCGGGGCGAGGACGCGCCGGCTGGTCCCGCCCGGCGGGACGGGGCTGCTGACGGACCCCGTGCGGCTGGAGATCGCCGTGCACGAGGCGGTGGCGGGGCCGACCGGAGGCCGGGCCCTCCCCGGCCGTTCCCGGTCCGCCGCGCGGCCGCCCTCCGGGCGACGACGGGAACGCCCGGACGGACCCTGACGGCCGGACGGGCCCTAACGGGCGGACGGGTTCTGACGGCCGGACGGGCCCTGACGGGCGGGCGGGTTCTGACGGCCGGACGGGCCCTGACGGGCGGCGCGGGTGCGCAGGGCGGCCGGGGTCGCGAGGGCGGCGGCGCCGGCGGCGAGGCTGCCGAGGACGTCCAGCGGCCAGTGGTAGCCGTGGCGGACGAGGCCGACCGCGGTGGCCGCCACCAGGACCACGCAGACCCCGGCCGCGACGAGCCGCGCCGCACGCCGCCGCAGCCAGGGAAGCAGGAGCAGGACGGCCACGCCGTAGAAGACGACCGCCGTGGCGGTGTGGCCCGACGGGTAGAAACCGGTGTCGGGGGCCATCGGCGGCGGTCCGGGACGGGCGATCAGCGCCTGGAGCGGGGCGACCACCAGCGGCACGGCCACCGCCGCGCCCGCGGCCACCGCGAGCGCCGTCCACCACCGCGGCGCCCCCGCCCCGCGCGCCCGCCACGCCGCGTGACAGGCGGCCGCCGCCAGCACCGGAAGGGCCACCTCCACGTTGCCCAGGTCGGCGAGGAACGCCGACACCCCGTCCCGTTCGACGAGCGCCCTCCCCAGCCGCTCGTCCGCCCGGGCCAGGGGGCCCCGCGAGGCGACCTGCCAGGTCACCACCGCGAAGAGCAGGGCCAGGAGGCACGGCGCCCACCGGAGGAACGGCGGACGGGGACGGGGAGGAGTGGTCGGCACGCCCCCAGGGTGCCGGACATGCCGAAGGGCCGGCACAAGGGGGGATGTGTGCCGGCCCTTCGGAGGACCACCGGCAAGGGAGGTCCGGACCGGATCGCCGTGCGCCCCGGGGGGTGTGGGGCGGACGGCCGTCCGATCGGTGAGGAGAACCCGGAGCGTCAGGTCTCCGGGCGTGCGCGATGCACGACCGGGCCGGAGGCGGGGAATCCTCGGCCCGGACGACCCGCGGCGGACCGCGGGTGCGGGGTGTCTCTCATCCAGGGAGAACTTACGGCAGGGCGGGAGGGCGGAACAGCCGCGGGCCCGACCCGCCATCCACCTCGCACACCTTCTTCACAGGCTCTCCCGGGCGGACGCCCGCGCCCCGCCCCCGTGCCGCGCGGGCCCGGCGGACGCGGCTCAGGCCGCGCCGAACGCCTGCTCAAGGACGTCGAGGCCCTCGTTCAGCAGCTCGTCCCCGATCACCAGCGGCGGCAGGAAGCGGAGCACGTTCCCGTAGGTGCCGCAGGTGAGGACGAGCACGCCCTCCTGGTGGCAGGCCTTCGCCACGGCGGCGGCGAGCTGGGCGTCGGGCTCCTTGGTGGCGCGGTCCTTGACCAGCTCGATGGCGATCATGCCGCCCCGGCCGCGGACGTCGCCGATGGCGTCGAACTTCTCCGCCATCGCGTGGAGGCGGCCCCTCATGACCTCCTCGATGTGCCGGGCGCGGGCGTTGAGGTCGAGCTCCTTCATGGTCTCGATCGCGCCCAGCGCGGCGGCACAGGCCACCGGGTTGCCGCCGTAGGTGCCGCCGAGGCCGCCGGCGTGCGCGGCGTCCATGATCTCGGCTCGGCCGGTGACCGCGGCCAGCGGCAGGCCGCCGGCGATGCCCTTGGCGGTGGTGATCAGGTCCGGGACGACGCCCTCGTCCTCACAGGCGAACCACTGGCCGGTGCGGCAGAAGCCGGACTGGATCTCGTCCGCCACGAAGACGATGCCGTGCTCGGCGGCGAACTCGCGGATCGCGGGCAGGAAGCCCTTGGCCGGCTCGATGAAGCCGCCCTCGCCGAGCACCGGCTCGATGATGATCGCGGCGACGTTCTCCGGCCCGACCTGCTTGGTGATCTGGTCGATCGCCTGGGCGGCGGCCTCCGGACCGGCGTTCCCGGCGCCCGTCGGCCAGCGGTAGCCGTAGGCCACCGGTACCCGGTACACCTCGGGGGCGAACGGGCCGAAGCCCTGCTTGTACGGCATGTTCTTCGCCGTCAGCGCCATGGTGAGGTTGGTGCGGCCGTGGTAGCCGTGGTCGAAGACCACGACCGCCTGGCGCTTGGTGTACGCGCGGGCGATCTTGACCGCGTTCTCCACCGCCTCGGCGCCGGAGTTGAACAGCGCGGACTTCTTGGCGTGGTCGCCCGGGGTCAGCTCGGCCAGCGCCTCGGCCACGGCCACGTAGCCCTCGTAGGGGGTGACCATGAAACAGGTGTGGGTGAAGTCCGCGAGCTGGGCGGAGGCGCGGCGGACCACGGCCTCGGCGGAGGCGCCGACCGTGGTGACGGCGATGCCGGAGCCGAAGTCGATGAAGCGGTTGCCGTCGACGTCCTCGATGACGCCGCCGTCCGCGCGGGAGGCGAACACCGGCAGGGTGGAGCCCACGCCCTGGGCCACCGCGGCGGCCCGGCGGGCCTGCAGCTCGATCGACTTCGGGCCGGGGACGGCGGTGACGACGCGGCGCTCCTGAGGCAGCGCGGATGCGGTCATGGGGGACTCCCTGAGGGTCGTGCGGACGGTCGGGGGTGTGTCGCCCTGCGGCTGTGCCGCTGTGTCGCTGCCGGCCGTGTGCCGCAGGACGGACGCTTCCCTCCTTGTTCGCAGGCTAGGGCCGGGGGGACGGGGTGAGCATGCTCCACGGGGGAGCGTTCGGCGTGTCGCCTTGTCCGCGGAGGCGCAGTGCGGTGCGGGCGGCTCAGGCGCCGGAGCGGGGCGCCCCGCTCCGGCCGGTGCCGCCGCCGTGCCCGCCCCCGCCTCCGTTGCCGTTGCCGTTGCCGTTGCCGTTGCCCGTGGCCTTGAGGGCCAGCCAGAGCTCCATCCGGACGTCCGGGTCGTCCAGCGAGCGGCCCAGGATCTCCTCCACCCGGCGCATCCGGTACCGCAGCGTGTGCCGGTGCACGCCCAGGTCGGCGGCGGCCGCGTCCCACTGGCCGTGCCGCGACAGCCAGGCGCGCAGCGAGGCGACCAGGTCGCCCCGTCCGGTGGCGTCGTGGTCCCGCAGCGCGCGCAGCTGCCCCTCGGCGAAGGCGCGCACGGCGTCGTCCGCGAGCAGCGGCAGCACCGAGCCGGCCGCCATGTGCTCGTGCTCGACCAGCACCCGGCCCCGTCGGCGGGCCACCGCCAGCGCCTGCACCGCCTGCTTGTACGCCGACGCCACGCTGGTCGGCCCGGCCGGGGCGGACACGCCGATGGCCGGTGCGGTCCCGCCGCGCTCCGCGGCGGTCTCCAGGGCCGCGGCCTGCTCGGCGCAGGCGGCCAGCGCGGCGCCGCCGTCCGCCGCCAGCACCACGAGGCGGCCCTGCTCCTCCTCGGGCACCACCAGCACCGGCTCGCCCGCCCACGCGGCGGCCGCCTCCAGCGCGGCGGGCAGTTCCTCGCCTCGGCACTCCGCCACCACGACCCGGAACGGCGCGTCGAGCAGGCCGCCGTACAGGTCGCCGGCGACCGTGCGGGCGTGCTCCGCCTCACCGGAGAGAAGCATGTGCAGCACGGCGGCGCCGATGCGCTGTTCCGCCGCGTGCAGCGAGCGGGACCGCTCGGTGGTGAGGGTGAGCAGCGCGATCGCCGAGTGCACGGCGTACCGCTCGGCGGTGCCCAGCGGAGCCGCGGTGCCGACGGCGAGCGTGGAACGGGGACGGCGGCCGGTGCCGAGGGTGTGCAGCTCGACGCGGTCCTCACCGGTGTCCTGGTCACGGTCCCGGGTGCGGGGCCGTCCCTCGCGCGGGCTCCCGGCGCCGGCCGCCCGGGCCGGGTCCTCCTCGTCGGGCTGCCCGGCGATCACCGCGGTGGCGGGCGACTGGCGCTCACGCAGGCGTTGCACGTCCGGGGTGAGCCGGGCGGCGCGCCGCTCCGCCCAGTCGGGCGCCACCGCGACCACCGCGCCGGCGGCGTCGTACAGCGCGGCCCAGCCGTCGACCTGGGAGGCCAGGGACGCCAGCAGCCCTTCGGGGCCGTCGCCCAGCGCCCGGCGGGTCAGTTCGCGCTGGGCGGCGAAACCGGCGGTCACCGCCCGGTACTGGTCGGCGGCGATGGCGGCGGAGACGGCCTTGCTGATCGCCAGGAAGGGCGTGCTGCGCGGCACCTCCAGCAGCGGGAGGCCGTGCTCGGCCGCGGCGTCCACCAGAGCCTCGGGCACCTTCTCGTAGTTGACGCCCACGCCGAACCCGAGGCCGACGACGCCTGCGGCGGCCAGGCGGCGCACGTACCGGCCGGCCTCCGCGGGGTCCTCGGCGTCGACCTTCAACGCGGTGGTGAGCAGGAGTTCACCGCCCTCCATGTAGGGGACGGGGTCCGGCAGCTCGCTGACGTGCGCCCAGCGGACGGGGACGTCCAGGGTGCCCTCGCCGGCCCGGAGGGTCAGGCGCAGCGCGGAGTGGTGCAGCAGCGAGGCGAGGGTGGGCGGCATCGGTGTTCCTGACAGGTGACGGTCTTGGCCGGAGTGGAGTGAAACCCACCCGTGATTGTGCCGCACTGTCCCGCTGAGGTGCGCGCCTTTCGCCCTCCGGCCGTGTCCCCCTCGGGGGCGTGGGGGAGTGCGGGGCGGCACCGCGTCCGCCCGGCGCGGACACGGTCGCGCCGGCACGGCCGGCCCTCGCGTGCGCGGCGTCGCGGAGCCGGCCGGGGCCGCTCCCGGCGGCCGGCGGGCCGCCGGCCGCCTGCTTCCCGGCCGTCCGCTTCCCGGCCGCGGACCGGCCGTGCGCCGGGCCGGCGGCGGGGCGCCGCCGGCCGGTGCGGCGTTCGGGCCGCCAGGTCGCCACCAGCGCGCCGGCCAGCAGCAGCTCGGCGAGGTCCCCGCCGTAGTACATGATCTCCGCGCCCTGCCGGAGCTGGACGGCCGGAGCGTGGACCTGGACGTGGAACCCGCCGTACAGGGCCTGGGAGACCAGGGCGTGCGCGGCGATCGCGACACCGAGCCAGACCATGCGGGCCGGCACGCCGGGGCGGGCGGGCGCCGGGTCGGGGCCGGCGACGACGTGGGCGAACAGGCAGCCGGAGGCGAGGAAGTGCAGGTGCAGCAGCCGGTGTCCGGCCGGGTGGGCCATGGCCGCCTCGTACAGCGGGGTGAAGTACAGCAGCACCAGCGTGCCCGTGCCGAGCAGCAGGGCCACCGCGGGATGCGTCACCACCCGGACGGGCGGGCTGTGCAGCGCCGCGGAGACCCGGCGGGCGTGACGGGCGGGCAGCGCGCGCAGCAGGAGGGTGACCGGCGCCGCCAGCACCAGCGCGAGCGGCGCGTACATGCCGATGAGCATGTGCTGGGTCATGTGCGCGCGGAAGTCGGTGTGCGCGGCCGGCCCCAGGGGCGGCAGCAGCGCCAGGGCGAGCAGGGCGAGTCCGCCGAGGAAGGACGCCGTGCGCCAGGCGTTCCAGCCCCGGACGGGGTTGCGCCGCCCGGCGCGCCGCACGGCGAGCAGGTAGCCGCAGGCGACGGCGGCCAGGGCCACGACGGTCAGCGCCGGCTCCAGCGGCCCGGGGGCGCCGCCGCCGTGGTGGTGCCCGTGGTCCATCAGGCGCGGTCCCCGGCGGCCCGCGCGGCGCCGCGCGGGGCGCTCGGGTCGAAGGCCCTGCCACCGCGCCGCACCAGGTGGCCGGCGATCATGAACAGGACGCCGAGCGCCAGGAAGCCGGCGTCCCACCACGCCTGGTGTTCACCGGCGCGGACGTGGTGGATGCCGAGGATCTGGTGGCTCAGCAGTCCCTCGGCGACGTTGAACAGGCCCCAGCCGAACAGCACCCACCCCCACAGCACCCGCGAGGTCCACACCGCCCGCCGGTCGTGCGTCACCCGCCCGTACAGGACGGCCAGGCCCGCCAGGACGAGAATCCAGCAGAGCGCGTGGAAGACGCCGTCCCAGAGGGTGTTCATCTCCAGTCCCGGAACCGTCCTCGGGTCGTAGTACCTGACGCCGATGCGGTCCTGGTCGGTGCTGGTGAGCAGGTGGTGCCACTGCAGGACCTGGTGGAGGAGGATCCCGTCGACGAAGCCTCCCAGACCCGCTCCGAGCAGGATCCCGGGCAGCCGGAGGCTGCTGGGCGTCGCGGTGTGCGTCCGCGCGGCGTCTTCCGTGGCCATGCGTGTTCCCGTCCCGTTCCGTCGCCCGAGCGTGATCGGTTCCGAGGGGAACGGCTTCCCTCCCGGCCTCCTCCGAACCCTCCGGTGCGCGCGGTGACCCGCTCGGACCAACTGCGCACGCGCCGGGGCGGCACCTGCGGACAGAGTGGGGCCATGGCAGACAACGGTGAGCGGCGACGCGCCTCGGCCACGGCCACCGGGCGCGCGCCGCGGGAACGCAGGGTCCGCACCGCGGCCGACGCGGCGCGGTGCGCCGCCGAAGGGCTGGCGGAACTCGTGCACCGCCCGCAGGAGGGCGTGTCGGCGGTCCGCAGGACCGAGGACGGCGGCTGGACCGTCGTCCTCGACGTGCTGGAACTGGCCCGCATCCCCGACACCACCAGCCTGCTCGCGACCTACGAGGTGGAACTGGACGCCGAGGGCGACATGGTCCAGTACCGCCGCACCGCTCGCTACCGGCGCGGGGGCGCCGACCAGTAGGCGGCCGTACCCCTTCCGAGAGGAACGCCACATGACCGTCGTGACCCCGTCCCCGTACGCCGACGAACTCGCCTGCGTGCCGCGCGCGGGCACCCTGTACGACGTCCTGGACCTGATCCTCGACCGCGGCATGGTCATCGACGTCTTCGTCCGCGTCTCCCTGGTGGGCATCGAGATCATCAAGATCGACGCCCGGATCGTCGTGGCGAGCGTCGACACCTACCTGCGGTTCGCCGAAGCGTGCAACCGGCTCGACCTGGAGCGGACCTCGCGCAGCAAGACCGTGCCGGAACTCTTCGGCGGCGGCGGGGCGGTGGGCCGGACGGTCGCGAAGGCCGGCGCGCGCAAGGCGGGGCGGTCCCTCGGCGACAAGGTGCGCGACGTCCTCGGAACCGAGGGCCACCGCGACGACCGGGACGCCGAGGACACCGGGTACGCCGAGGACGCCGAGGACCACGCGCGGGACGGCCTCGACGAGGAGGAGCACGCCTACGAGGAGAGCCCCCGGCCGCAGCGGCGCCGCCGGCCGGAGGAGGGCCGCCGCCGGCCGGCCGGCACGTCCGGGGAACGGAGCCGCGACCGTGACGACGACCGCGACCGGCCGCGGGCCCGTCGCCGTTCGGAGGACTGACCGTGGCCACCGCGTCCTTCGCCGCCCCCTCCCGGGGCTCCGCCGGCGCCGGGGCCCTGTACGTCTACGGCATCGCCCCGGCCGGCGTCCGGGCCCCCCGGGCCGGGGGCGTGGACGGCGCCGCGGTCCGGCTGCTGACCTCCTCGGGCCTGTCCGCCGCGGTCTCCGCGGCCCCCGCCCGCGTCCGGGCCCGCCGCCGGGACCTGCTGGCGCACCAGACGGTGCTCGGCGAGCTGGCCCGGCAGGCCCCGGTCCTGCCCATGCGGTTCGCGGTGCTCGCCGGGGACGAGGGCACCCTGGTCGCCTACCTGCGCGAGCAGCGCCTCCACTTCGAGGCCCAGCTGCACCGGATCCGGGGCTGCGTGGAGATGAACGTCAAGGGTGTGACGGTGCCCGGCTGTTTCGAGGACCTGGTCCACCGGGACGCCAAGCTGCGGGAGCTGGCCCGGCGGACCCGCCGCCGCCCCGACTACGACGCCAACGTCCGGCTGGGCGAGGCGCTCGCCCGCGCGGTCACCCGGGAGGGCCGGCGCGCGGCGCAGGAGGTGCGCTCCCGCCTGGTCCCGCTGGCCCGCCGCACGGCGCAGGGCGAGGTGGACGACACCGTCGTGCTGAGCGCCTCCTTCCTGGTGCCCGCGGACGCGGAACACCGCTTCCGGCGGACCGTGGAGGAACAGGCGCGCCGTCACGGCGCCCGGATCGCGCTCAGCCTGACGGGACCGCTGCCCTGCTACAGCTTCGTCGACGCCCCCACGACGGCCGCACCGGCCCTGACGGGGGGCTAGGACGTGGGTCTGTTCAAGGAAATCCTGCTGCTGCCCCTCGCCCCGGTCCGGGGGACGGTGTGGATCGCCGACCAGCTGGCCCGGGAGGCCGAGCGCCAGGCCCGTGACCCGCGCCTGGTGCAGGCGCGGCTGGCGGCGCTGCACCGCGCCCTCGACGAGGGCGCCATCGACGAGGCGTCCTTCGAGGAGGAGGAGGACCGCCTCCTGAGGCTGCTGGAGAACCCCGTCCGCCGGGTGGGCGGCCGGCCGACCGCTTCCGTTCGCACCCGCACTTCCGAGGGACTTCGATGAACCAGAACTGCAAGGCGGCGATGGCCGCCGCCGTCGCCGGTGGATATCTGCTGGGCCGCACGAAGAAGGCCAAGCTGGCCCTGCTCGTCGGCACCTACCTGGCGGGGCGGCGCTTCAGCCTGTCCCCGTCCCGGCTCGCCGCACAGGGCCTGGCCAAGCTGCGGGAGACCCCGCAGTTCCAGGACCTCACCGACCAGGTGCGCCACGAGCTGCTGCAGGCCGGCCGCTCGGCGGTCACCGCGGCCGCCCGCCGCAAGCTCCTCGACCTCAGCGAATCCCTGCGTGATCAGAGCGAGCGCCTCTCCGGCGCGGCGGCGGGCCGCGGGGAGCGGGACGAGGACGACGGGTACGCCGACGAGGAGCCCGCCGGCGACGCGGAGGACACGGACGGCACGGACGAGGACGACGAGGAGCCGGTCGCGGACGGACCGCGGCGGTCGTCCGCGGCAGGCCGGAGCACCGCGCGCAGGGCCACGGTGCGCCGCGCGGCCTCGACGGGTCCCGCGGTGGCCAACGCCGCGGTGAGGAAGAAAACCGCCACCAGGTCCGGCTCCGGGTCCGGCTCCGGCACTCGGCGAGGGAAGTGAGCGACATGGCGAACGGACGACAGGAACGCGACGGCGGCCGGGACAAGCAGGACGAAGGACTTCCGCTCGACGAACTGAAGGACGCCTTCGGTGAGTTGATCGGCGCCCTGGGCAGCAGCCTGGTGTCGAAGGCCGGCGACCGGATCGGCGGCGTCACCGACCGGCTCCTCGACGCGGCGGACGGCGCGGGCGGCAAGGCCGGAAAGGCGGGCGGCCTGGGCGCCGTCGCCGGGCGGGTGATCAAGGGCGAGTCCCCGGCGAAGGCCATGCTGTCGGAGAAGTTCAAGGGCATGAAGGACACCGTCAAGGAGAAGCTCACGGGCGGCGGGGGCGGTGGCGGTGGCGGTGGCGGGAGGAAAGGCGGTGGCGGTGTCAAGGCCACCAACATCGTGGAGATCCTCGACGTGGCCGTTCCCCTGCGCACCGCCTACGACCAGTGGACGCAGTTCGAGGAGTTCAGCGGCTTCACCAAGGGCGTCCGCGGGGTGAGCCAGAAGGACGAGATCACCTCCGACTGGAACATGAAGGTCGGTCCGTCCAGCAGGAGCTGGAAGGCCACCGTCCAGGAGCAGATCCCGGACGACCGGATCGTGTGGACCTCCGAGGGCGCCAAGGGCAGCACCCGGGGCGCGGTCACCTTCCACGAGCTCGCCCCTCGCCTCACCCGCATCGTGGTGGTGGTCGAGTACTACCCGGCGGGCTTCTTCGAGAAGACCGGCAACCTGTGGCGCGCCCAGGGCCGCCGTCTGCGCCTGGACCTCAAGCACTTCGCCCGGCACGTCACGCTCCACGGCGACGAGGAGCCGGAGGGCTGGCGCGGCGAGATCCGCGACGGCGAGGTCGTCCGCAGCCACGAGGAGGCGATGGAGGACGAGGAGGCGAGGGAGGCCGAGGAGGACGAGGAGGACCTGGGCGACGAGGAGGACTTCGAGGAGGAGCCCTACGGCGAGGCGGACGAGGAGGACGAGGAGGACGAGGAACCGGAGGAGGACGAGGACGCCGAGGAGGACGACGAGTACGCGGACGAGGAGGACCTCGGTGACGAGGACGGGGAGCCGGAGGCCGCGGAGAGCGACGACGGCCGGCGGCGCCGGCGACGCGGCCGGCAGGGAGCGTCGTGACGGACGTGTCCGCATGGGCGGACCCGGCGGACTCCACCGTGTACGTCCCGGGCCCCGGCAACAGCACCCTCGCCGACCTGCTGGAGCGCATCCTCGACAAGGGCGTCGTCATCGCCGGCGACATCAAGATCGACCTGCTGGACATCGAGCTCCTCACCATCCGGCTCCGCCTCTTCATCGCCTCCGTCGACACGGCGAAGAAGGCGGGCATCGACTGGTGGGAGACCGACCCGGCGATGTCCTCGCGCGCCGCCCGGGACGCCCTCACCCAGGAGAACGAGATGCTCCGCGAACGCCTGGCGGCCCTGGAGAGCCGGCTCGACGACGCGAGCGGCACCGCGCCCGGGCCGTCCCCCACCACCACGCCCACGCCCACGAAGAGCAGCACGGAGAACCACGCCCGATGAGCAGCAGCGACACCGGCACCGTCACCTACCTCTTCGCCCTCTGCGCCGGCCGCCCGCCGGACGGCGCGCTGGCCGCCGTCGCCGGGCACTCCGGCGGCGGCCCCCTGCGCACCCTGGCCGCCGGGGCGGTGCACCTCGTCGTGCAGGACGTGCCCGCCGCCGACTTCGGCGAGCGGGCGCTGACCGACCGGCTCAACCGGCCCGAGGAGCTCCGGCGTTGTGCCCTCGCCCATCACCGCGGCGTGGCGGCGGCGGCGCCCTGCGGGCCGGTCGTGCCGCTGCCGATGGCCACCGTCTACCTGAGCGACGGCAACGCGGTCTCGGCCGTGGCCTCCCGGGAGGAGGCGGTCCTCGCGGTGTTCCGGCGGCTGGACGGCCGGACCGAGTGGGCGGTCAAGGTCCACGCCGCCGCCCCGGAGGCGGCGGCCGGCGCGGCCGGCTCCGGCAGCGCGGGCACGGGCGGTCCGGGCACCGCGGTCCCGGGCGGCCGGGGCTACCTCAGCCGGGCGAGCGCACGGCAGCGGATGCGGCGCGACCGGCACGAGACGGCCCGGGCCGTGGCCCGCACCGTCGACCTGACGCTGCGGAGGTACGCCGTGGACGCCACCGCGCACCGCCCGCAGAGCGAGCATCTGACCGGCCGCAGGGCCCCCCAGCTCCTCAACGCGGCCTACCTGGTCGACGACGCCCGCCGCGCCGAGTTCACGGCCGCGCTGGACCGCCTGCGCGCGGACGGGCGCCTGCGTGAGGTGGAGATCACCAGTTCCGGGCCGTGGATCCCCTACTCCTTCGCCCGCCTCGGCGAGCAGGTGCCCGCGGCGGCCACGACGGCGGCTGCCGGCGCCGCGGGAACGGGGGCGCCGTGATCCTGCCGGACGCCCGGGAGGACGGGCTCCCGCCCCCCGTTCCGTGGGACGGCGACGAGCCGTACGCCCCGATCGGGCTCCCCCTCGTCGACCTCCTCGACCGGGTACTCGGCGCGGGCGTCGTCGTCAGCGGCGACCTGGTCCTCGCCATCGCCGACGTCCCGCTGGTACGGGTCTCCCTGCACGCCCTGCTGTCCTCGGTCTCCGCCCGCGTCCCTTCCCCCTGGGCCGACAGCGGCCCCCTGTGAGGACCTCATGAACACCACGGCACCCGCCCCTCGCGACGGTACCCTCGACCTCGATCCGGAGAAGGTCGCCGACGGCCTGGCCCACCTCGTGCTCACCGTGGTCGAACTGCTCCGCCAGCTCATGGAGAAGCAGGCGGTCCGCCGGTTCGAGGAGGGCACGCTCAGCCCCGAGCAGGAGGACCGCCTCGGCACCGCCCTCATGCTCCTGGAGCAGCGCATGGACGACCTCTGCGCCCAGCACGGACTGACCCGCGACGACCTCAACCTGGACCTGGGACCGCTGGGTTCACTGCTCTGAGCCCTCAGGTCCGCCCGCCGTCCCGGAACGAAGGCCGTGGTCGAGCGGCGGCGCCTCGAGGACGCGGCCCGGCGGCGTCCGGCCGCGGCGGGCGGACCGGCCGCGGCACTTCGGTCAAAGTGCCGAGCGGGACGAACGCCCCGGGCCGCAGCGGCGGCGCCGCCGGTACCGCCCGCGGCCCGGGCCCTGCGAGCGGAACGGAACCCCGTGCTCCGGCGCCCCTGACCTGCGGCGGGCCCCACGCGCCGAACGCGGGCCCCCTCATCCGCCGGCCCCGGTGCCCCGCCCCGGATCCTCCGTGACCGGGGCGGCGCGGCGGCGCCGGGCACACGGGGAACAGGACTTCCCCCGTCCCCCTCCCCCAGCCTGTCTCAACATGCCATTGACGCTGCACCCGCGCCCTCAGCAGACTCACCCTCCCCACGAACGTACGAACCGGTTCCCCCGGACCGGTTCGCCGACCCGAGCGGAGATGTCCCTGATGGGAAGCCGATCCGAACTCCCTTTACTCACGGCGCTGCTGGGCAGGCGCGGCCCTGAGCGCCGGCGCACCGGCGCCCTGGCCGCCGCGGCGCTGGCCCTCACCACCACCGCCGCGGCGCTGGCCGCGCCCGAGGCCCCGGCCCCCGTCGCGCTGGCGTCCTCCGCGACCGCCGCCGCGGCCTGCGGGGAGGGCGCCTACCAGGCCGAGGCCGTGCTGAACGGGAGCACCTGGACCGCCCGCCGCGGCTCCTCGACGGTGTACACCGGCGGCGACCTGCGCGCCGCCGTGCAGGCCGCCGTCAACAGCCTCACCACGGGCCGGACGTACAAGGAGCGCGTGGTCGTCCGCGGCTCCGGCTCCATGTCGGCCGGCTCCCGCATCTCGCTGCCCAGCTACACCGCCCTGGACGTCTGCGGCACCATCAACGTCACCGGCAGCGGTTCGGGCGACCAGGCGCCGGTGTACTCGCGCGGCACCCGGGACGTCGAGGTGCAGCACCTCAACGTGACCGGCACCCCGCTCTACGGCATCTTCCTGCGCAACGTGCAGAACGTGGTCCTCGGCCAGATCGACATGCGCCTGTCCTCCGGGCTGGGCGTGCGGATCGACAACCGGGGCGACACCACCCAGTGGACCCGCAACGTCCGCATCGACAGCGTCTACGTCTCCGGCGCCTCCAGCCACGCCGTCGAGACCTACGGCGTCGACGGCCTCAGCGTCGGCACGGTGACCGCCCGCAACGTCGGCGAGTCCGGCCTGCTCCTGAACCAGACCGTCAACGCCACGATCACCAGGGTCGACGCGGAGAACGCGGGCACCGGCACCGGGTACGCGGCCTTCCGGATGGCCAACCGCAACGGGCGCCTGGGCAGTTCGTACCCCACCAACATCCGGGTGGGCGAAGTGGTCGCCCGGGGCGGCGGACGCGGCGTCTTCTGCGTCTCGGAGAGCGGCGGCGCGGTCATCGACCGGGTGAGCATCTCCAACACCGGCAACAACGCGGTGCTGATCGAGAACTGCTACAACGTGACCGTCGCCGCCCAGAGCGGCACGGTCAGCGGCGGCGGCGAGATCCGTCTGGCGGCGCGCACGGAGTTCCCGAACAACTCGGACATCCTCATCCAGAACCTGACGGTGACCAACTCCGCGATCCGTGAGAGCCCTTGCGGCATCAACACGACGTTCCGCAACAACACGCTGATCAACAGCAGCCAGTCCGTCTGCTGACGGACGGCGGGTCGGGGCGCGGCCTGTTCCTCGTCGAGGCTCCGGCGGACGGCCGGGGCGTCCGGCCGCACCATCCGGGCGGCAGGACGGTGTGGGCCGTGCTCCGGCCGGACGCGGGCCCTCGGCAGGTCCGCCCGGCGAGGCCTCGCCGGGCGGACGGGGGCGCCGCCGGCCGTCGCCTCAGCCGGTGAAGTCCATCCCGGCGAGGCGGAGCCGTCCGCGCAGGGTGACGCGGACGTCCCGCACCCCCGTCGCGGTGAACGGCGCGGTGAGGGTGGTGTAGTCGTACGGGCCGGCGGTGGGGACGGCCGGGGAGAGCGTGGCCGTGGCCACGGGGCCGCCGGAGGACGGCGCGGCGGTGACGTCGAGGGTGCCGACGCCGGCCACGGTGACGGTGACGGAGGTGACTCCCTCGCCGAAGTCGCAGTCCCGGTAGAGCAGTTCGGCACGCCCGCCGGCCGCCGGGGCGACCGCGTCGCCGGAGGCCTTCGCGCGGTCCACGATCTCGGCCCCCGCGTGCTCGTCGAAGTCCGGCGCGGACAGTCCGGAGGCCCGGACCGGGCGCGGGGCGCCGGGCTCTCCCGGCAGCAGGACGACCGTCCGCAGCCGGACGTCCTCGCTGGACGCCCCGACCAGCAGCTCGCAGGGTCCCGGGGCCACCCGCTCGCCTCCCCGGGCCACGTCCCAGAACCCGAAGGCGGACAGCGGCACCTCGAAGACCTGCTCGGACTTCTCGCCCGGGGCCAGCCGCACCCGCCGGTGCGCGGCCAGTTCGCGGCGCGGGCGGACCACCGGCGGGTCCACCGCCCGCGTGTAGAGCTGCACCACCTCGTCCGCCGTGACGTCGCCGGTGTTGGCGACCGTGCAGGACACCCGTACCGAGCCGCCGGTGACGGCCGCCGTCAGGCCGGTGTAGGAGAACGAGGCGTAGGACAGCCCGTGCCCGAAGGGGAAGAGCGGTGTGCCCTCGAAGTACAGGTAGGTCTGGCGCGAGCCGATGACGTCGTAGTCGAGCAGGCCGGGCAGGTCGGCGTCGTCGGCGTACCAGGTCTGCGGGAGGCGGCCGGCGGGCGAGACGTCGCCGGCGAGCACCCGGGCCAGCGCGGTGCCGGCGGCCTGGCCGCCGTGGGCCGTCCACAGCACCGCCGGGAGCGCCTCGGCGGGCACCGCGTAGGGGTAGGAGGAGACCAGGGCGAGCACGGTCCTCGGGTTGGCGGCCCGTGCGGCGCGCAGCAGCCGCCTCTGGTGGCCGGGCAGCCGCAGCGTGGTGCGGTCCTCGGTCTCCCGGCCGTTGATGTGGGGGTCGTTGCCCGCGACGACCACGACCGCGTCGGCCCGCGCGGCGGCCCGCGCGACGGCGTCCTCGCCGCGTTCCTCGACGACGAGTTCGAAGGGCTCGGCGGCGGACTCGCCCTCCGCGGCCACCCGGACGCCGTCCGCGTCGACGCAGACGTGCCGCCCCGTGCCGAGGTGGCGCAGGAGGTGGGCGTCTCCCCGCGGTTCCAGGCGGAACGTCTCCCGCACGACCCAGCCCCCCGGCTGCTCCGCCGAGGCGCGCACCCGGCCGTCCTCCGCGACCGACAGGTAGCGCCCGTCGGGGGCGCGCAGCGTGAGCACCCCCCCGCCCCAGTCGACGAGGTCCAGCACGGTGCCGTCCGGGCCGGTCACCAGCGGCGGCAGGTCGGTGCGGCCGGCGAGCAGCGCCGGGTCCAGCGCGCCCTCGGCGCCGCGCGCCCCGCCGGACGCGCCGCCGGCCTCCGGCACGCGCAGGAAGGCTCCGCTCCCCGTGCGCAGCCGCACCCGGTCCACGCCCTCGGCGAACTCCACGCGCTCCGCCCCGAAACGCCCGCGCAGCCCTTGGAGCGGGGTCGAGCGGTGGATGAGCGTGCCGCTGTACCAGTCGAGCTTGCACTCGTCGGCGAGGAGTCCGACCACCGCGATCCGCGTCCCGGGCGGCAGGGGCAGCAGGCCGTCGTCGTTCTTCAGCAGCACGACGGCCTGCTCGGCGGCCTCCTGGGCCAGCCGGCGGTGGGAGGGCGTGTCGAACTCCGCCGTGCGGGCGTGCGGGTCGTCCTCCGGGTCGAACTCGCCGAGCCGGAGGCGGACCGACAGGTGGCGGCGTACCGCCCGGTCGACGTCGGCCTCGGTCAGCAGGCCCCGCTCGAGGGCCCCGGCGATGCGCCCGGTCGTCACCGAGCTGTCCGTCCCGTGGTCGGTGAAGCTGTCGACGCCCGCCCGCAGGGCGGCCGCGACGGCCTCCTCGTGGGTGTCGAAGTAGTGCTCGGAGTCGACCAGGTTGGACGGCGCGCCGGCGTCCGAGCAGACCAGCAGCGGCTCGTCGGTCCAGGTCCGCAGGTGCTCGGCGAGGTACGGGGAGACGTGGTTGGGGCGGCCGTTGACCAGGTTGTAGGCGGGCATCACCCCGGCGGTCGCGCCGGCCTCGACGGTCTCCCGGAAGGCGCGCAGATCGTATTCGTGCAGGACGCGCGGGGGGACGGAGGAGGAGGTGACGTCGCGGCCCGTCTCGTTGTTGTGCGCGAGCCAGTGCTTGAGCACCGGGGCGGTGCGCCAGTACACCGGGTGGTCCCCGCGCAGGCCCCGGGTGTAGGCGGTGGCGATCGCCGAGGTGAGGCCCGGGTCCTCCGAGTAGCCCTCCTCGTTGCGGCCCCACAGCGGGTGGCGCAGCAGGTTCACCGTCGGCGCCCACACGTTGAGGCCGACCCGGTCGTCGCGGGCGCGCATGGCGCGCGCCTCCCGGGAGACCGCCTCGCCGACCCGGCGGACCAGGTCGGTGTTCCAGGTCGCGCCGAGCCCGACCGCCTGCGGGAACACGGTCGCCGGGCCCATCCAGGCGACACCGTGCAGGGCCTCCTGTCCGGTGCGGAAGGCGGCGACCCCGAGCCGTTCGACGGCGGGCGCGAACTGGTGCAGCAGGGAGATCTTCTCGTCGAGGGTGAGCCGCCCCAGGAGGTCTTCGACGCGCTTCGCGAACGGCAGCCGGGAATCGCGGAACGACGGTGCGTCGGGCATCGCTGCGGTCACTTTGGTGGTCCCCCTGCAGGGCGGCGGCGGATGGCTTTCGAAGCGCTTCGATGCTGGTTTCGGGAGGAGCCCCTGTCAAGACCGTTCGGCGCGCGGGTCCGTCGTCCCGCCGTCCATTCCGAGACAATCCCGGTGTTCTCCGGGTTCCGGGGCCCGCCGAGGAATCTTGGTGACGAGCCTTGTGCACCCTGTCGTGTTCACCTAACCTCGCCTCCAGCTTCGAAGCGCTTCGACAGTTCGACAGTGCCGCCGCAGCCGACGGGCCCGGGTGTCCGGGCGCCCCACGAAGGGTTTGACGCAATGACGCCGAATGCCGCCCCCGCCCCCGCCGGCGCCGGCCGGAGAACCTTCCTCGCCTCCACGGCGGCCGCCGTCGTGGCGGTGGCCGGCGGAACGCCGCTGCTCAGCGCCTGCGGCGCCTCCGGCAGCGGCAAGGACGGGGGTTCCTCCTCGGACAAGGGCGCGAAGGAGCTGCTTCCGGCCTACGTCGCCAACGACGTCGTCACTCCGGACATCCCCGCGAAGAACGGTTCGGCGGTCGGCTTCACCGCCGAGCTCGACCTCGCCGCGCTCAGGACCTCGGTCCCCGAGAAGCTCGGCAAGGGCAACGAGGTCACCGTGATGTCGCCGTTCTGGGGCTCGCCGCCGAAGCAGGACAACGCCTACTACAGGGCGATGAACGACCTGACCGGCGTCGACGTCGTGTGGCAGAACCAGGACGGCAACACCTACGACCAGAAGCTCGGCGCGGTGCTCGCCTCCAGCGCGATCCCGGACGTGGTGGTGATCCCCGGCTGGAACATGGGCGGCAAGATACCGACCGCCATCACCAACAAGTTCGCCGACCTCGGCCCGTACCTCTCCGGCGACAAGGTCAAGGACTACCCGAACCTGGCCGCGGTCCCGACCGACGCCTGGCGGCGGTGCATCATCGGCGGCAAGCTCCGCGGGCTGCCGATGCCGTCCTCCTACGTGCCCAACAACGTGCCCTTCTACCGGCAGGACGTCTTCGACGAGGAGGGTTACGAAGTGCCGCGCTCCTGCGCGGAGTTCGAGGACCTCTGCAAGGAGATCACCCGTCCCGCGGCCAAGCGGTGGGCCTGCCTGGACATGAAGTGGACCGCCTTCAGCGCCTTCGGCGTGCTCTCCGGCGGCGAGAAGCCGCTCGCCTGGAACCTGGTCGACGGCAAGCTGGTGCACCGCACGGAGACGGACGAGTTCCTCGAGGCGCTGGAGTGGACCCGCAAGCTCTTCGCCGCCGGGTACGTCCACCCGGACGCCGAGCTGGGCAAGAACTCCCCCGACGCGGGGCCGAAGTTCGCGGCCGGCGAGTTCCTCATCTACAACCAGGACATCTCGCAGTGGTGGAGCCGCACCGCCGAACAGGCGACCCAGAACCCGGACTTCAAGATCTGGGGGATGGACTTCTTCGGCCACGACGGGGGCGATCCGGTGCTGTGGGCCACCCAGCCGGCCAACATCTTCGCCTTCGTCAGCGAGAAGGCCTCCGAGGCCGTGGTCCGTGACGTCCTGGCGGTCGCCAACGTCACCGCCGCGCCGTACGGCACCAAGGAGTACATGGCCGTCAACTACGGCGTCGAGGGCACCCACTACACGGTGAAGGACGGGGTGCCCGCCAAGACCGACCAGGGCAACAACGAGGTGATGAACGCCTTCGTGATGATCGCCGGCCCCACCGCCACCATCGCCCACCCCGACTTCCCCGAGGTCGCCGAGGCGCAGGTGCGGTGGCAGCAGCGGATGGGCGCCTTCACGAGGAAGTCCAGCTTCTACGGCCAGATGATCACCGAGCCGTCCCGCTGGGCGGACCTCGGCAACGACTTCGAGCAGCTGGAGGACGACATCGTCCGCGGCCGCAAGAAGGTCTCCGACATGCAGCAGGCCGTCTCCGAGTGGAGGAGCAGGGGCGGCGACGAACTGCGCGACTGGTACAGGAAGCTCCTGGACGAGAACGGCTCGGCGGCCGGCTGACCGGCCCGTACAGGCGAGGAGAGGGCCGTGTCCCACAGCACGGCGCCCCGGAACGACACCGGGGCGGCGAGAGAGCCGGAGACGGCCCCGGTGGTGTCCGGCGGCACCACCGGGGGCACCGGCGGCGGCCGGCGGAGCACCGCCGGCCGCCGTCCCCGGGGGTCGCGGCTGCCCCTGCGGCTGCGACTGCGGCGCGACCGCGCGCTGCTGCTGATGACGGTCCCGGCCGTCGCCCTGGTCCTGGTCTTCAACTACGTGCCGATCCTCGGCAACGTCGTCGCCTTCGAGGACTACGACCCCTACATCAGCGACAACGGCGTCGTCTCGATCCTGAACAGCTCCTGGGTCGGCCCGGAGCACTTCGAGCAGCTCTTCGGGGATCCGGCCTTCTGGCACGCGGTGCGGAACACGCTGGTCCTCTTCCTGCTCCAGCTCCTCCTCTACTTCCCGGTGCCCATCGCGCTGGCCCTGCTCATCAACAGCGTGGTCAGGCCCCGGGTGCGGGCCGTCTCCCAGGCGATCCTGTACCTGCCGCACTTCTTCTCCTGGGTGCTGGTCGTCGCCGTCTTCCAGCAGTTGCTCGGCGGCGCCGGGCTGCTCTCCCAGCTGCTGCGGCAGCACGGCTTCGACGGCATCGACCTGATGACCGACCCGGAGACGTTCAAGTTCCTCGTCACCGCGCAGAGCGTGTGGAAGGACGCCGGCTGGGGGATCATCGTCTTCCTCGCCGCGCTGGCCTCGGTGGACCAGGAGCTGTACGAGGCCGCCGCGATGGACGGCGCCGGACGGTGGCGGCGCATGTGGCACGTCACGCTGCCCGCGCTGCGTCCGGTGATCGCCCTGCTGCTGGTCCTGCGGGTGGGCGACGCGCTGACCGTCGGCTTCGAGCAGATCCTGCTGCAACGCGACGCCGTCGGTCCCGAGGCGTCCGAGGTCCTGGACACCTTCGTGTGGTGGTACGGCGTCCGCAACCAGGACTTCGGCTACGCCGCCGCCGCGGGCCTCGTCAAGGGCGTGGTCAGCATCGGCCTGGTCCTCGCCGCGAACAAGGTCGCCCATCTCATGGGCGAGCAGGGGGTGTACCGCAAGTGACGACCCGACTCGGCAAGGCGTCCGCCCGGGAGCGGTGGTGGGCGGCCCCGCCGCGCCCCGTGTGGGAGGAGCCGCCGGGCCGTGCCGGCCTCGCGGGCAAGGGCCTGGTGCTCACCCTCGCCTGCCTGGCCGTCCTCTTCCCGCTGTGGATCGTCGTCGTCACCAGCCTGTCGTCGCGGAGGACGATCGACGAGGCGGGCGGCCTGGTGATGATCCCGCAGGACATCACCTTCGTCGCCTACCGGGAACTGCTCAGCGGCGGTCAGGTCAGCCGGGCGGCCGTGGTCAGCGTGCTGGTGACGCTGGTCGGCACCCTGTTCTCGATGGCGGTGTCCGTGCTGTGCGCGTACGGCCTGTCGCGCAGCGGCTCGCTGGGGCACCGCTGGATCCTGATGACGCTGATGGCGACGATGTTCTTCAGCGCCGGCCTGATCCCGTCGTACCTGCTGGTGCAGTCGCTGGGCCTGATGGACACCTACCTGTCGCTGATCCTGCCGAGCGCGGTGAGCGTGTTCAACATCCTGGTGCTGCGCGGGTTCTTCATGGGCATCTCGCAGGAGCTCGTCGACAGCGCCCGGATCGACGGCGCCGGCGAGTTCCGCATCCTGTGGCAGATCGTCCTGCCGCTCTCCCGGGCCGTCGTCGCGGTGATCACCCTGTTCTACGCCGTCGGGTACTGGAGCGCCTGGTTCAACGCGTCGCTGTACCTCAACGACCAGGACAAGATGCCGCTGCAGAACGTCATGATCCAGCTGGTGCAGAAGCAGCAGGCCCCGGTGGGGCTCGGACAGGCGATCAAGACGGGCGAACTGTCGGGCCTGGCCGTCCAGATGGCGGTGATGGTGCTGGCGCTGCTGCCGGTCGCCGTGCTGTCGCCGTTCGTCCAGAAGCACTTCAGGAAGGGGATGCTGACCGGCGCGGTCAAGGGCTGACCCGCGCGGTCGCGCCGCGGCGCGACCCCCGTCCGCCCGCACGGGCTCGCACGAGAAGGCATACGACAAGGCAGGTGCCCATGGACCGGCCCCGAGGCCCCGTACTGGCCGACGCCGCGCGCGGCCGCATCCTGTTCGGCGGCGACTACAACCCGGAACAGTGGCCCGAGGAGACCTGGCACGAGGACGTCCGGCTGATGAAGGAGGCCGGCGTCAACACCGTCACCCTCGGCGTCTTCTCCTGGGCCAGACTGGAACCCCGGCCGGGTGAGCGGGAGTTCGGCTGGCTCGACACCCTGATGGACCTGATGCACGACAACGGCGTGGGCGTCGTGCTGGCCACCCCGACGGCCTCTCCCCCGCCCTGGATGGGCCGCCTCCACCCCGAGACGCTGCCCCGTGACGCCGACGGCCACGTCGAGTGGTGGGGCGGCCGGCAGCACTTCTCGCACTCCAGCGCCGTCTACCGCCGGTACGCCGCCGCCATCACCGAGGACCTGGCCGCCCGCTACGGCTCCCACCCGGCCCTCACGATGTGGCACATCAACAACGAGTACTGCACGTTCGACCACGGCGACGAGGCGGCGGCCGCGTTCCGGCGCTGGCTGCGCGACCGGTACGGCACCCTCGACGCCCTCAACACCGCCTGGGGCACCGCCTTCTGGAGCCAGGGCTACGACTGCTGGGAGGGCGTGCTGCCCCCGCGCCGCGCGCACTACCTGAACAACCCCTCCCAGGTGCTGGACTTCCGCCGCTTCACCTCCGACATGCTGCTGGAGTGCTTCACCGCCGAACGCGACATCGTCGCCCGGCACACCCCGCACATCCCGGTCACCACCAACTTCATGCCGCTGTGGACGGGGCAGGACGGCTGGCGGTGGGCCGAGGAGGAGGACGTCGTCTCCGTCGACCTGTACCCGGACTCCCGCGACCCGCTCGCGCCCCGGTCCGCCGCCCTGGTCCAGGACCTCACCCGCTCCCAGGCCCGGGGCCCGTGGATGGTGATGGAGCAGGCCGCCGGCGGCGTCAGCTGGCGCGGCGTCAACCAGCCCAAGCCGCGGGGCCTCAACCGCCTCTGGTCGCTGCAGGCCGTCGCCCGCGGCGCCGACGCCGTCTGCTACTTCCAGTGGCGCCAGTCCCGGCAGGGCGCCGAGAAGTTCCACTCCGCCATGCTGGGCCACGCCGGGCCGCGGGGCCGTGCCTTCCAGGAGGTGAAGCGGCTCGGCGCCGACCTGGCGCGGATCGGCGGCGAGGTCGCGGGCACGGGCATCGGGGCGGACGTCGCCGTGCTGCACGACTGGCACGCCTGGTGGGCCGGCGACCAGCAGGGCCGCCCCTCCACCGAGGTCGAGTACGGGGCCGTCCTGTCCGCCTGGCACGGCGCCCTCTGGGAGTCCGCCGTGACCTGCGACTTCGCCCACCCGGAGCACGACCTGTCCGGCTACCGGATGGTCGTCGCGCCCCAGCTGTACCTGCTCACCGACGCCGCCGTCGACAACCTGCTGGCCTACGTGCGCGGCGGCGGCACACTGGTCGCCGGCTTCCTGACCGGTACGGCCGACCAGGACGACCGGATCCGGCCCGGCGGCATGGACCCGCGGCTGCGCGAGCTGTTCGGCATCGGCGTCCTGCACGAGTGGTGGCCGCTGCCGCCCGGTGAGCACGTCGACTGCGAGGGCTTCTCGGGAACCCTGTGGTCGGAGGAGATCGACGCGGCGGACACCGTCTCCGAGACCCTCGCCTACCGGGGCGGCGAACTCGACGGCATGCCCGCGGTGCTCCGCAGGGACCGCGCCTGGTACCTGTCCACGCTCCCCGAACCGCGGGCGCTGCGCGACCTGCTCGCGCGGATCGCCGCCGGCGCGGGCGTGAGCCCCGTGCTGGACGGGCTGCCCCCCGGGGTGGAGGCGGTCCGCCGGGGCGGGCTGCTGTTCCTGCTCAACCACGGGCGCGCCCCGGTGACCGTCCCGCTCCCCGGCCGCCACCTCGACCTGCTCTCCGGGACCGCCGTCACGGACGGGGTCGCCCTCGGCCGGTACGGGGCGGCGGTGCTCCGGCCGTGAGCCCGGGCCCCGTGCACGGCACCTGGGAGCCGTCGCCGGCGACCCGCTGGGAGGACGCCTTCCTCACCGGCAACGGCCGGCACGGCGCGCTGGTGTTCGGCGACCCGGACGACGACCGGGTCGTCGTCACCCACCACACCCTGGTCCGTCCCAACGGCAGTGCGGGGGCCCGGCCCCCCGCCCTGGCCGCCGCCCTCCCCGCCCTGCGGGACCGGATGCTGGCCGGGGACCTCACCGCCGCCGAGGAGTTCACCGACGGGCGGCCGCTGCAGTGGGTGCGGCCGTTCCACCCGGCCTTCCTCGTCCGGCTGCGGGCCGTGGCCGGCGCCGGGGCGCCCTCGCGGATGCGGCGGTCCGTCGACTTCACCACCGGGGAGGCCGTCACCGAGCGCGGCGACCGGTGCTCCCGGGTCTTCGTCTCCCGGGCCGACGACGTGATCGTCCACCAGGTCACCGGGCCGGCCCCGGAGCTGGACGTCGGGCTGGACCACCGGCTGCCCGGCGCCCCGGAGCGCCTGCGCGTCGACCACGGCGTCCTGCTCGTCCCCGGGGGCGCCGTGCTCGGCCTGACCGTCCGCTACCCGGACGGCGACCTCGCGTACACGGGCGTCACCCTCGTCCGCGTCACGGGCGGACGCACCGGCGCCACGCCCGCCGGGGTGCGCGTCACGGGCGCGCGCTCGGTGCTGCTGCTGACCCGGGTGCGGCGCCACACCGGCGGGACGGACCTGGCGGCCGGGGCGCGGGCCCTGCGCGGCCTGCTCGCCGCCGGAACCTACGACACCCTCCTCGCCCGCCACACCGCCCTGCACCGCACCGCCTACCTGCGGGCCGGGCTCGACCTGGCGGCCGACCCCGCCGAGCGCGCGCTTCCCGGCTCCGCGCTGCTCCGCCGGCCGGACAGCGCCGCGCTCCTGGAACGGCTCTTCGCGGCCGGCCGCTACCACCTGCTCTCCGCGAGCGGCCTGCTGCCGCCCCGGCTCACCGGTCTGTGGACCGGCGACTGGGACACCGCCTGGTCGGGCGCCTTCACCACCAACGCCAACCTCAACCTCCAGACCGCCTCGGCGGGCGCCGCCGCGCTCCCCGAGGTCACCGGGGCCCTGGCCGCCCTGGTGGAACGCCAGCTCCCGGACTGGCGGGAGAACGCGCGCGCCGTCTTCGGCGCCCGGGGCGTGGTCGCCCCCTCGCACACCGACGGCGAGTGCGGGCTCAGCCTCCACTTCAGCCGCGAGTACCCGCTCCACCTGTGGACCGCCGGGGCGGACTGGCTGCTGGTCCCCCTCGTCGAGCACGACGAGATCCACGGCGTGACCACTCCCGCGACCGCCGCCGCGCTGGCCGAGACCGCCCTGTTCTACGAGGACTTCCTCACCCGCACCGACGGCGCGGGCCACCTGGTGGTGGTGCCGTCGTACTCGCCGGAGAACCGCCCGGCGGGCGGGAGCTGGGGCGCGGTCAACGCGGCCATGGACCTCTCCGCCGCCCGGCACGCCCTGCTCACCGCCGCCCGCTACCACCCCGGGGCCGCCGCCGACCGCTGGCGCGCGCTCGCCGGCCGGCTGCCGCCGCACCGCGTCAACGCCGACGGGGCGCTGGCCGAGTGGGCCTGGCCCGGCCTCGGCGACACCTACGACCACCGCCACCTCAGCCACCTCTACGGCGTGTGGCCGCTCGACGAGATCAACCCCTACGACACGCCCGCGCTCGCCGCCGCCGCGCACCGGGCCCTGGAACTGCGCGGCCCGGAGAACGACTCCGCCCACGGCCACCTGCACCACGCGCTGGTCGCCGCACGGCTCCGGGACGGCGAGCGGGTCGCCCGCGCGCTGGCCCGCGTGCTGCGCGGCGACCACTTCCACGTCTCGCTGATGAGCTCGCACTACCCGCACCGCGACGTCTACAACGCGGACGCGGCCCACGCCCTGCCCGCGGTGCTGATCGAGGCGCTGGCGCAGTCCACGCCCGGCAGGCTGGTCCTGCTGCCCGCGCCGCCGCCGGCGTACCCCAGGGGATCGCTGCGCGGCGTGCGCACCCGCTTCGGCGCCGTCCTCGACCTCACCTGGAGCCCGGACGGCGTCACGGCCGTCCTGCGGCCCACCCGCACGGTCCGCATCGAACTCAGGACTTCGGCCGGCGCCGGGTTCCTCGACCTGGTCGCCGGAGAAGACCGCGTCCTCACCCTGACGGCGCGGTGACCGCGTGACTCCCCCCACCCGTGGAAGGAACACCATGGCAACAGGCACCCTCCGCAGCATCACCCGGGCCCTGCTGGCTCCCGCCCTCGCGCTGGGCCTCACCACGGGCCTCGCCGCCGCCCCCGCGCAGGCCGCGGTGTGGAGCTCCTGCGACCGGTGGGGCAACACCGGCCTGAACGGCTACACCCTCTACAACAACATCTGGGGCTCCGGCGCGGGCAGCCAGTGCGTGTGGGCCAACTCCGGCACCAACTGGGGCGTGTGGGCCGACCACCCGAACACCGGCGGCATCAAGTCCTACCCGAACTCCAAGAAGGTGGTGAACCGGACCGTCTCCTCGCTGCGCACGCTCACCAGCAGCTACAGCGTCAGCGTGCCGTCGGCGGGCGCGTACAACACCTCGTACGACATCTGGGACACGGACCACGACTACGAGATCATGCTCTGGGTCAACCAGTACGGTCCGGTCGGCCCGCTCGGCTCGTCCCAGGGCACGGTGACCCTCGGCGGCCACACCTGGAACGTGTACAAGGGCGACAACGGCTCCAACCAGGTCTTCTCGTTCCTGCGGACCTCCCGCTCCACCTCCGGAACGGTCGACATGCTGCCCATCCTGCGGTGGATCAAGGACACCAAGCGCTGGATGGGCGACGAGACCATCGGCGACGTGCAGTTCGGCTACGAGATCACCTCGTCGGCGGGCGGCCTGGACTTCCGCACCGACAACCTGACGGTCACGGCCGGCTAGGCCCCGGGGCCGCCCGCACCCGCGGGCGGCCCCTTCCGGCCCGGGCCCCTTCCGCTCCGGGCCCCTTCCGGCTCAGGCCTCGCGGACCGGCAGGCTCGCCCCGTCCCGCAGGAAGAGCGGAATGCGCTCCAGCGGCGCCTCGACGGTCACGGCCGCACCGCCCTCGTGCGCCTCGCCCGTCCACGCGTCCGTCCAGCGCGCGCCCGCCGGGAGGTGGACGCTCCGGCTCGTGGCCCCCGCCTCGAGCACCGGGGCGACCAGCAGGTCGGGGCCGAGGAGGTAGGCGTCGTCCACCGACCAGGCGGCGCGGTCGTCGGGGAACTCCAGGAACAGCGGCCGCATCACCGGCAGCCCTTCCTCGTGGGCCTCGCGCATGACCTCCAGGACGTACGGCTTCAGCCGCTCGCGCAGCCGCAGGTACTTCTCCAGGACCGCCCCGGCCTCCTCGCCGTACGACCACACCTCGTTGGGGCCGCCGGTCATGTCCGGGCCGAGCGGCATGCCCGGGTCCCGGAAGCCGTGCAGCCGCATCAGCGGCGACAGCGCGCCGAACTGGAACCAGCGCACCAGCACCTCGCGGTAGGCCGGGTCGTCCGGGTCGCCGCCGTGGAAGCCCCCGATGTCCGTGTTCCACCACGGTATGCCGGACAGCGCGGTGTTGAGGCCGGCGGCCAGCTGCCGGCGCAGGGTCGCGAAGTCGGTGCCGATGTCACCGGACCACAGGGCCGCGCCGTGCCGCTGACTGCCCGCCCAGGCCGACCGGTTGAGGGTGATGACCTCGCTCTCGCCGGCCGCCCGCAGCCCTTCGTGGAAGGCGCGGGAGTTCTCCCGCGGGTACAGGTTGCCGACCTCCAGGCCGGGTCCGGCCCAGTAGCGCAGGTTCTCCGGGAAGCCCGGCTTCAGCTCCGGTTCGCAGGCGTCCAGCCAGAAGGCCGTGATGCCGTAGGGGTCCAGGTAGTTCTCCTTGATCCGGGACCAGACGAACTCCCGCGCCTCGGGGTTGGTGGCGTCGTAGAAGGCGACCTGGACGGTCGAGGCGACCTCCTTGTCCGGCCAGTCGGCGTGCGCCAGCGGCCCGTACTGGGTGCCGATGAAGTACCCGCGCTGCTCCATCACCGGATGGTTCTCCGACAGCGGCGAGACCGACGGCCAGACCGAGACGACCAGTTTGACGCCGAGTCCGTCCAGTTCGCGGACCATGGCCGCCGGGTCGGGCCACTCCTTCGGGTCGAACTTCCACTCGCCGAGGTGGGTCCAGTGGAAGAAGTCGCAGACGATCGCGTCGAGCGGCAGGCCCCGGCGCCGGTACTCGCGGGCCACGGCGAGCAGTTCGTCCTGGGTGCGGTAGCGCAGCTTGCACTGCCAGAACCCGGCGGCCCAGGCGGGCAGCATGGGGGTGCGGCCGGTGACCGAGGTGTAGGCGCGCTGGGCGTCGGCCGGGGCGCCCGCGGTGATCCAGTAGTCGATCTGCCGGGCCGAGTCGGCCACCCAGCGGGTGCCGTTGCCCGCCAGCTCGACCCGGCCGATCGCCGGGTTGTTCCACAGCAGCGTGTAGCCGCGGCTGGAGGTCAGGACGGGGATGCTCACCTCGGCGTTGCGCTGCACCAGGTCGATCACCAGGCCCTTCTGGTCGAGCCGGCCGTGCTGGTGCTGGCCGAGGCCGTACAGCTTCTCGTCCTCGTAGGCGGCGAAGCGCTGCTCCAGGCGGTGGTGCCCGTTGCCCACGGCGGTGTAGAGCCGGGGGCCCGGCCACCAGAAGTGGGCGCGTTCCTCGGCGAGCAGTTCCGCGCGGTCGCCGGTGCGCAGGAAGCGCAGCATGCCCTGCGCGTCCACCTCGACGGTCAGCGCGCCGACCGTCAGGGCGGCGGTGCCGTCACCGATCCTGATCGTGGCCGGGGCGTCCGGCGCGGTGCCGAGCAGCGCGCCGGGCAGGCCGTCGAGGACCGGACCGCCGAGTCTGGCCCGGACCCGGACCGCGTCCGGGCCCCACGGCTCGATGCGGACGGTCTCCTGCCGGCCGCTCCACTCCAGGCCGCCGTCGCGCTCCCGGAGGACGCCGACGGTGGGTGAGGACTGGGCGAGGCCGACCTCGGGCGGTGTTCCGACCGGCTGGTTCACGTGGCGTACTCCTTACGGGTGCGGACGACGGGCCGACCGGGGTGCCCGGGCGGCGTGGGGCCGGCCGGCGGCGTCAGGGGGAGCCGCGGGCGCCGGCCCGGTGCTCGCGCGGACCACCAGTTCCGGCGCGAGCAGCACGATGTCCTCGCTGCCACGCCCCTCGAGCTTGGTGAGGAGGTGTTCCACGGCTCGCCGGCCCATCTCCTGCGCCGGGATGGCGACCGAGGTGAGCCGCACGGACGCCTGGACGGCGACCTGGTCGGGGCAGACCGCGACCACCGACACGTCCTCGGGGACGGCCCGGCCCTGCTGGCGCAGCAGGGCGAGCAGGGGCTCCACCGCGGACTCGTTCTGCACGACGAAACCGGTGGTGCCGGGGCGTTCGTCGAAGACGCGGGCGAGGGTGACGGTCAGGGCGTCGTAGCCGCCCTCGCACGGGCGGTGCAGGACCCGGACGCCCAGCTCCCGTGCGCGGGAACGGAGTCCGTCGAGGGTGCGCTCGGCGAAGCCGGTGTGCCGCTCGTAGACGGCCGGCGCCTCGCCGATGACCGCGATGTCACGGTGCCCGAGCTCCGCCAGGTGCTCCACGCACAGCGCCCCGGTCGCCGTGAAGTCGAGGTCGACGCAGGTCATCCCCGTCGTGTCGGCGGGCAGGCCGATCAGCACGGACGGCTGGTCGGCCTGGCGGAGCAACGGGAGCCGCTCGTCGTCGAGTTCGACGTCCATGAGGATCATGGCGTCGGCCAGTCCGCTGCCGGTCACCCGGCGCACCGCCTCGGGGCCCTCCTCGCCGGTGAGCAGCAGGACGTCGTAGCCGTGGGTGCGCGCGGTGGTGGCCACCGCGATGGCGATCTCCATCATGACCGGCACGTACATGTCGGTGCGGAGCGGGATCACCAGGGCGATGATGTTGGACCTGCTGCTGGCCAGGGCGCGCGCGCCGGCGTTGGGGTGGTAGCCGAGTTCGCGGATGCTCTGCTCGACCCGCTGCCGGGTGGTGGCCGAGATGGACCGTTTGCCGCTGAGGACGTAGCTCACCGTGCTGGCCGAGACTCCGGCGTGCTGGGCAACCTCAGCGAGGGTGACCATCCAGCTCTCCAAGGTTGTGAAGCGCTTCGACAGGGCGCTGTGCCGATTCGTGCGAGTCAGAATGGGTCGACAGTAACTTCACCACGGCCGGGTGTCCATAGGTGTCGAAGCGCTTCGACAGCCTTTCTCGCCGGGAGCCTCCCGGTGGCGGAAACCGGCGCCATCGGCCCGCCGGCCGGGGGTACCCGGGGCGGCCACGGCAGGAGGGGTGCGGATGTCGGTCGACCTCGCGGGTTTCGTCGGTGTGGTGCTGGTGGCCTATCTGGTCCCCGGCCCGGACTTCCTCGTGGTGCTCCGGTCGGCCACCGAGCACCCCGCGAAGGGGCGGGCCGCGGCGCTGGGCGCGCAGACCGGTCTGTGCGTGCACATGCTCGCCGCCGCGCTCGGGTTGTCGCTGGTCGCCGCCCGTTCGCCCGCGGTCTTCGACGCCGTCCGGCTGCTGGGCGCGGCCTACCTGGTGCACCTGGGGATCCGGGCGCTCCTGGCCGCCCGCCGCGCCGCGCGCCCGGCGGGCGGCCCCGGACTCCCGGACGCGCGCCCGTCCGCGGACGGGCGGGGGGCCGGCCGCGGCCGGTGGCGGTCCGGCTTCTCCGAGGGCCTCCTCACCAACGTGCTCAACCCCAAGGCGGCGCTGTTCTTCCTGAGCGTCCTGCCGCAGTTCGTCCACGGCGGCGGTGGCGGTGGCGGTGGCGGTGGCGGCACGATGACGCGGCAGATCTTCCTCCTCGGCACCCTGGACGTCCTCATCGGCGTCGCCCTCTGGTTCGCCCTGGTGGCCGTCGCCGCACGGCTGCGCGCGTTCCTCGCCCGCCCGCGCGTCCGTCACCGGTGGGAGCTGACCACCGGCTGGCTGTTCGTCGCCATCGGCGCCGGCATCGCCGCGGCCGCCTGAGCCGCGGCGGCCGCCCCCGGCCGGCCCGCCCCCGGCCGCGGGGCTCCGCGGCGGGTCAGGCCATGCCCCCGTTGGCGAAGAGGACCTGGCCGTTGATCCAGCGGGCGGGTCCGGCGAGGAAGGCGACCGCCTCGGCGATGTCCTCGGGGGTGCCGAGCCGTTCCGCGGGGTTCATGGCGGCGATCCGGTCGATCTCCTCCTGGCTCTTGCCCTCGGTGAACAGCGGCGTGGCGGTGGGGCCGGGCGCGACGGCGTTGACCGTGATGTCCTTGCCGCGCAGTTCGCGGGCCAGGACGAGCGTCATGCCCTCCACCGCCGCCTTGGACGCGACGTAGGCCCCGTAGGCCGGGAACCGGGTGCGGGTCACGGAGGTGGAGAAGTTGACGATCGCGCCGCCCGGCCGGAGCCGGTTGGCGGCGAGCTGGGAGACGACGAACGCGCCGCGGACGTTGGTGCGGTGCATGCGGTCCAGGTCCGCGAGGTCCAGCGTCGCGATGGGCGACAGGAGCATGATCCCGGCGGTGTTGACGACGACGTCGATGCCGCCGAAGGCCTCCTCGACGGCGTCGAACGCCGCGGCCATCGCCCGCTCGTCGGCGACGTCCCCGCCGACCGTCACGGCCCGTCCGCCGGACCGGGTGATCGCGTCCCGCGTCTCCTCGGCGCGGGCGGCGTTGCCCGCGTGGTGCACGGCCACGGCGAGGCCGTCGGCGGCCAGCCGCTCGGCCACGGCGCGGCCGATGCCGCCGGACCCGCCGGTCACGAGCGCCACCCGGCCCGCGGTGTCGTCGGTCATCACGGTACCCCCGATAGAATATGAACGCACTGTCCATTTATCAGGCTACAGCGGAAATGAACACGCTGTCCACAAGCGAGGTGACGATGTCCGAGAACGCCGCCGGCCGGTCCGGCCGGCCGGGCCGGGGCAGGCGACCTGCCGCGGAGGTGCGGGCCGCCGTGCTGGCGTCGGCGGGCGACCTGCTGCTGCGGGACGGCCTGCGGGCGCTCACGTTCGACCGGGTGGCGAAGGATGCGGGGGTGAGCCGGACGACCCTCCACAGGTGGTGGCCGTCGCCCGGCGCGCTCGCGGCGGAGGCGTACTTCGCCCGGAGCCGCCCGGTGCTCGACTTCCCCGACACCGGCGACCTGCGCGCCGACCTGATCACCCAGCTCCGCGCCTTCGTCCGCTGGCTGAAGGACGAGGGCGCGGAGCGGCCCGTGGCGGAGCTCGTCGGCGCGGCCCAGACGGACCCCGACGTCGCCCGGGCGTGGTCGGAGAACTACGCGCTGCCCCGCCGCGAGCTGGCGCGCGAGCGTCTGCGCGTCGCGCAGCGGCAGGGCCGGCTGCGGGCGGACGCCGACCTGGACATCGTCGTGGACCAGCTGTGGGGCGCCTGCTACCACCGGCTGCTGGTGCTCGGGACGCCCTTCGACGCCTCCCTCGTCCCGCGCCTGGTCGACCACGCGCTGCACGGAGCGGCGCCGCGCTGAGCGCGGCGGCCGCCGCCACCGGCGGCGACGGCGGAAGCGGCGGTGGCGCCGTCAGAGCAGGCCGTGGCGGGGCGGACGGGTGCCGTGCAGCGCCTGACGGCCGATGTGCTGGATCTTCCAGCGGTCGGGGTCGTGCAGGGTGTGGGTCCGGGCGTCCCGCCAGTACCGGTCGAGGCCCAGGGTGCCGCGGGCGGCCCGGGTGCCGGACACCTCGAACAGGGCGCTCGCGACGTCCACCGCGGCCCGCCCGGCGGTGACCTTCGCGGCCGCCACGGCGATCGAGGCCTCCGCCGCGCTGTCGTCGGTCAGGTCCGCGCGGGCGGAGTCCACGGCCCGCGCCGCCGCGGCGAGCAGGGCGTCGGCGGCCCTGACCTGGAGGGCGAGCTCCCCGAAGCGCTGGATCAGCAGCGGGTCGTCGAAGGCCTCCGGATATCCCGCCTCCACGCCCTCGAACCAGGGACGGCTCTTGGTGCGGACGAAGGCGACCGCCTCGGCGAGCGCGCCGTCCGCGATCCCCGCGTCGATCGCCGCGTGCAGCAACTGGGCCACCGCCCCGTGGAGTTGCGGACCCCGGAAGGTGAGGTGGTGGGGCACCACCCGGTCGGCGGGGACCGGCACGCCCTCCAGCCGGACGGTGCCGCTGGCCGTGGTGCGCTGGCCCAGGCCGTCCCAGTCGTCGACGACGGTCAGCCCCTCGGCGTCACGCGGCACGTAGGCGGCGTACAGGTTGCCGTCCGCCGCGCGGGCGAGCACGGGTATCCAGTCGGCGAACAGGGCGCCCGTGCAGTAGTGCTTGACGCCGGTCAGCAGGTAGGAGCCGTCGCCGGACGGGGCGGGGTCCAGCCGGGTGCGGATGTCCTGGACGTGCCGGGTGCCGGCCTCCGACTGGGCGTTCCCCAGGCGCCGGCCGGCGAGGACCTCGCCGAAGAAGAACTTCTGCTGCTCCGGCGTGCCCTGGCGCCGCAGGACGTTGACGTAGACGAAGTGGCTCTGCGGGATCTGCGCCAGGCTGGCGTCGGCGGAGGCGAGCAGGCGGAAGATCTCGGCGAGGGTCTCCTGGCGGACGTCCGCCCCGCCGAACTCCGCCGGCACGGTGACCGCCAGCAGGCCGGACGCGGACAACTCGTCCAGCTCCCGCTCGGGCAGCAGGCGTTCGGCGTCCCGGCCGGAGGCGTCGTGCCGGAAGCGTTCGGCCAGCTCCGCGGCGACGACGAGGGCCTCGGCGTCGTCGGCGATCACATGGGCGGGCGGGGACAGGGAAGGGGCGGTTGCCATGGCTGCTGCTTTCCGTGGGGAGTGTCCGAAGGGCTCTCGGAAGGGGAGGGCGAGGTGCTCCGTTCCCGGCTCCGGCGGCGCGCCACCCGCCGCCCGCCGGGGCTGGACCCCGCCGGGGACGCGGCGCGTCCGGCCGTTTCGGGGACGGGCCGCCCCGCACGAGGGGGCGCCCCGGTGGCGGCGTCGGTGGTCCCGCGGCGTCCGGCACCGGGAGGGGCCACGCCCGCGGGCCCGGCCGGCGTTCCCGCGGCCGCGGACCGGCACGGTCCGGCGACGGCGACGGCGACGGCGACGGCGACGGCGACGGCGACGGCGACGGCGACGGCGACGGCGACGGCGACGGCGGAGAACGCCTGAGGGTGCGGGGAGCGGGACTTCCGGGCGGGACGCGTGGGCCGGGGCTCCGGGTCGTCAGGCCGTACGACAGAGCGCCGCCGCGACCCTGACCAGGTCGACGCAGCGGCGGGAGGTGAGCGTCCGGCGCAACATGGGTCGATGCAAGCAGAAGGCCGGTGCAGCGTCAACAGGCCCTCCGGCAGGCGGACACGGGCTCCGGCGGCGGGCCGGGAACCGGACGGGCCCGCCGTCCGACTGCCTGACCACACCGGTGAGGCCACGGCGAAGGACAGAGGATGGGCGGAGCGGACCTGTGCGTGCGCGAGGCCGTCTTGCGGGGTGCGCCCCGGCCGCGTAGGCATGACCCCCGGGGGAGCCGCCGCACGGCGGGCCCCCGCCCGGGGAGAGGAGCGCGGGGGTGGGCGCGTCATGACTCCGGGCAGGTGTTCGCGAGGGGTGCGGGCCGTGACGTTCGCCGCCGTCGGCGTTCTCCCGACGGCCACCGGCCACCGGCCACCTCCTCGACTCGGGCCGCCCGGTCCCCGGCCGGGCGCTGCTCCTGGCCTTCGCGGGCACCGCGCTCGCCGCCCGGCGGTTCACGGACCGTGAGCACGATCCGCTGACCGTCACCTCGGCGACGACGGCCCTGCGGGGCCCGCCGCACACGGTGTCCGCCCACGCCCGGCCGGTCGTCGGCGCCCCCACGGCCGCCGCGCACGCCCTGGCCCACCACGCGCGCGCCGGGCCCTGGCCGCCTCGCCGGGGACGGCCGGCTCGTCGCCCTCCCCCGGCGCGCTGTCGGGGCACCTGGACGCCGCGCTCCTGACCGGGGTGTGGCCGGCCGCGCCGCCCCGGCGACCGGTGCGCTCCCCCGTCGGCAGGGCTCCCGCGCGCGGCGCCTGGCGCGGCCTTCCCCTGCCGGTCCTCGCCGTGGGCCTCCCGCTCGTCGCCGCGCTCGGCCGGGCACTGCCGGTCCTCGGGCGGACGCTGCCGGCCTTCCTGCTGGTGGACGTCCCGGTCGGTCCGGCCCAGCGCCGCCGGGCTGCCTGAGACGTCCGGCCCCCGGCCCCGCACCACGGGCCCGGCCGGGCGGCGAGCGGCCCGGCACCGGCGTGACGCGGGCCGCCCGGCCCGCCGAACCGGCAGCCCGGGTCAGACGGAACCGTCGAGGTGGCCGGCCAGGAGCTCCGCGAACTCCTCGGGGGTGAGGACCTTCACGCCGAGCTGCTCCGCCTTGGCCGCCTTGGCGCTGAGCCGGCCGCCCGCGGCGGGCGCGGCGACGAGGTAGGCGGTGGCGGCGGTGACGCTGTCGCCGGCCTTCCCGCCCGCGCGCTCGATCAGGTCCTTCACGCCGGTGCGGCCGAGGTCGGCGAGCGGGCCGGTCATCTTCCCGGTGACGACGACCTTCATCGGCCGGCCGTCCTCGCCGGCGAGCGGGCCCCCGCCGGCGCTCTCGTCGGCCGGCTCGGTCATGGTCGCCCCGGCGGCGGCCATCTTGTCGATGACGGGGCCGAGTTCGGCGAAGGCCGCGACGATGCCCGGCGCCTTCTCCGCGCCGATGCCCTCGACCTCCCGCATCGCCTCCGCGTCCGCGGCCCGGATCGCGTCCATCGTGCGGAAGTGCGCGGCGATCCGCTGCGACAGGCGCCGCCCGGTGTTGCGGATGCCGAGCGCGCACACCTGCCGGCTGAGCGGCCTGGCCTTGGCGGCCTCGATCCGCGCGACCAGGCTCGCGCCCCGCTTGGCGCTCCCCGCCGCCCGGGACAGCGTCTCCAGGTCGAGGGTGTACAGGTCGGCGATGTCGGTGACGGCGCCGGAGGCGACGAGCGCGTTCACGTACGTCGTGCCCAGGCCGTCGATGTCCAGGCAGTCGCGTTGCGCCGCGTAGGCGATCAGCGCGGGCAGGCGGCACGCGGCCCCCTTCACGCACCGCCACCGCTCCTGGCTCCTGTCGATCCCCCCGCCGCAGTTCGGGCACTCCCCGGGGAACGGCACCTCGACGGCGTCCGCCGGACGCAGGCCCACCACGGCGGACCGGACGCGGGGGATGATGTCGCCGGCCTTGTACACGGTGACCGTGTCCCCGACGTGCAGGTCGCGGCGGCGGATGTCGGCCGGGTTGTGGAGCGTGGCGTACTCGACGACGCTGCCGTCGATCTCCACCGGCTCCAGGCGCGCCCGCGGGGCGAGCACGCCGGTGCGGCCCACGTTCCACTCCACCTCCAGCAGCCGGGTGGTGCGCTCGACCGCGGGCAGCTTGTAGGCGATCGCCCAGTGGGGGAACCGCGACCCGGTCCCCGCCGCCCGCCGTTCCGCGGCGGCGTCCGCCTTGACGACGACGCCGTCGATGCCGAACGGCAGGCCGGGCCGCATCGCCCGTATCTCCTCGATGCGAGCCTGCGCCTCCTCCACGGTGCGCACGAACCGCGCCGCCGCCGGGTTGTCGCGGGTGGTCCGCACGCCGGCCCGCGACAGCGCGGTCAGCACCTCGGAGTGCGACGCCCCCGCCGGCAGGAACGATCCGCCGTCCAGGTCGACCGCGCCGTACGCCCAGAACGTCATGGCCGGCCGGTAGGGCCGGTCCTTGGCGCGCAGGGTGCCGGAGGCTCCGTTGCGGGGGTTGGAGAACACCTTCGCGCCGTGCTCGGCGCGGATCTCGTTGGCGCGCTCGAACTGCGCCCGGGTGAAGAGGACCTCGCCGCGCACCTCGACCGTGACCGGAGCGCCGAGCTGTTCCGGCAGTCCCTCCACGGTGCCGATCACATGGCTGACGTCCTCGCCGAACCGCCCGTCGCCGCGGGTGACGATCCGCTCCAGGCGCCCGTCGCGGTAGCGCGCGGCGATCGCCGCGCCGTCGAGCTTGGGTTCCACGGTGAAACCGCCCTCGACCGGGCGGCCCAGGCGCCGCCGCAGGCCCTCGCCCCACGCGACCAGCTGCTCGGCGGAGAAGACGTTGTCCAGCGACAGCATCGGCACGGTGTGCGCGACGTCGCCGGCCGGCGCCGCGCCCGCCGCGACCTGGCGGGTCGGCGAGTCGGCGGCCGCCTCGCCCGGGTGGGCCTCCTCGTAGGCGGCTATCGCGAGCAGTTCCCGGTCGTACGTCGCGTCGTCCATCACGCTCTCGGCGGCGACGTCGCCGTCGCCGCCGTAGTACGCCCGGGCGGCCGCGCGCACCCGGGCGATCGCGGCCGTGTACCGGGCAGGGGTCGTCAGCGCCTGGACGGCGGGAGAGGTCGTCATGGAGGTCACTCTTCCGCAGGGGTCCGACAATGCGGAGCGCATCGTTCCGCCTCCGCCCGGCCACGGCCCGCGGAGGGGCGGGGCGCGCGGATCTTCGGCGGAAGGCCGACGGGCCGGGCCCCCGGGGGCAGGATGGACTCCGCACCCGACCCGGACGAGGAGCCGCCGCATGAAGGTCACCCAGGACCAGGTTCTCGCATGGCGGCTGCGGCGGCAGAGCCTCGCCCCGCGGACCACGGCGTCGGTCGCGGACCTCGTGCGACGGCTCGCCGGGGTCCAGGCGCAGGTCGCGTCGTCGGCGGAACTGGCGGTCGCCACCCGGCGGCTCGGGCCGGTGCCGGGAGCCGTGGAGGAGGCGCTGGACAGCCGGGAGGTCGTCAGGACCTGGGCCATGCGCGGCACGCTCCACCTGCTGACGCCCGATCACATGGCGGCGTACCTGTCGCTGATGGCGGCCGCGCGGACCTGGGAGAAACCGTCCTGGCAGCGCGCCTTCGGAGTGTCGCCGGAGCAGATGACGGCCCTGGGCGAGGCCGTGGAGGAGGTGCTGGACGGCCGGACGCCGACCCGCCAGGAGCTGACGGCGGCCCTCGTCGCGCGCGGCGGGTTCGCCGGGCTCGAGGAACAGCTGACGTCGGGCTGGGGCGCGGTGCTCAAGCCGCTCGCCTGGACGGGGAGGCTCTGCCACGGGCCGAACCGGGGGAACCGGATCACCTTCGCCTCCCCACGCGACCGGGTGCCGGGCTGGGCCGGCGTCCCGGAGCCGGAGGAGGCCGCCCGGACCGTCGTCCCCGCCTACCTGGGCGCCCACGGGCCGGCGACCCCGGAGGCCTTCGACGCCTGGCTGACCCGCGGCTCCTCCCGCAAGGCGGCGCTGCGCGGCTGGTTCGCCTCCCTGGGCGCCGGGCTGACGCGGGTGGAGGTCGACGGCGTGAGCTGCTACGCGCGGACGGAGGACCTGGACGCCCTGGCCGCGGCCGAGCCCTCGCGGGAGGTGCGGCTGCTGGCCGGCTTCGACCAGTACGTGCTCGGGCCCGGCACCTCCGACACCCGGCTCCTGGACGCGGCGCGCCGCAAGGCCGTGAGCCGCGCGGCCGGCTGGATCTCCCCGGTGGTCGTGCACCGGGGACGCGTCGTGGGCGTCTGGGAGTTCACGGACGCCGCGATCGACGTCCAGCTGTTCGGCGAGTGCCCGCAGGTGCCCGGGAAGGCGCTGGAGGCGGAGGCGGCGCACCTCGCCGCGTGCACCGGGCGGGCGGCGACGCTGTCGGTGCGCACGGTCTGACGGCCCGTGGGGCGGGCCCCCGGCCCCACGGCGACGCGGCACCGGGGGACGCCGGCGGGGGCACGGCGCACGCGGCCTTCCGTACGAACGGGACCACCGGCCGTGCCCCGTCGCGGCCCGCGCGGTTATAGGTTAGGTTAGGCAAACCTAAGTAAGAATTGTGTTCCGCGACGCCCTGGAGCCCCCATGCGCCTGCGCACTGTCCACGCCGGACGGCCGACGCCCGCCGAGCGGATGCGGTCGGTCATCACGGCCGCCCACTCCATGACCGTGGTGGTCGACGGCCGGCGCCACGACGTCCACCGTCTCGACGGCACCGCGGCCATGCGCCGGATCCACCTCCACGCGCCCACCGCGGAGTTCGGCGACGGCGACCGCGCGCCCCGCCTCCCGGCCCGTGTGGAGCTGACCGACATCGCCCCCACGCCCGTGCGTGACCGGCTGCGCGCCCGGGTGACGCTCACCGGCCTCATGGCGGCCCCCTTCGACCCGGACACCGCCGCGAGCACCTGCATGCGGCTCGACCGGGCGGTCCTGGAGAGCGCCGGGGCGCGCGCCCACGTCCCGTGGAGCCGGCTGGAGGCGGCGGAGCCCGACCCCCTGGCCACCCGCGAGGCGTCACTGCTGGGCCACCTGGCCGCCGCCCACTCCGACCTGGTCGCCCTCCTGCTGCGCCTCGTCGAGCCGGGGGCCAGGCGCGGGCTGGTGCGCGCGCTCCCGCTCCGGATGGACCGTCACGGCGTCACCCTGCGCCTGGAGTACGCGGCCGCCGAACGCGACGTGTGCCTGCCGTTCCCCACCCCGGTCACCGACGCCGACCAGGTCGGCGTCCGGATCCACGCCCTGCTGGCCGCCGGCCGCCGCGCCTCCCACTCCGGCACG
>NZ_LWCC02000005.1:1008878-1012809 GCF_001642695.1 Streptomyces chilikensis | reverse complement strand
CGGCCTCGATCTCCGCCGGTTCGAGCGCGTAGTTGCGCCGCATGTCCGCCTCGCCCTCGGAGCACAGCGCGCGGCAGGTGCCGCAGACGCCCCCCTTGCAGGCGAACGGCAGGTCGGGACGCACCCGGGACGCCGCGTCGAGCAGGGTCTCCCCGCGGGACAGGGCGGAGGTGGTGGTGCGGCCGTCCAGGACGACCGTGACCTGGCTGACCGGTCCGTCGGGCCGCGCCTCCTCCCTGCGGACCGGGGCCGCCGGCTCGTCCCCGGCGAAGAACAGCTCCTGGTGGACCCGGTCGCCGGGCACTCCCAGGCCGGTCAGCACCCGCCGGGCGTCGCGGACCATGCCGTGCGGCCCGCACAGCCACCAGTGGTCGGCCCCGGCCACGTCGACCAGTCCGTCGACGAGCGCCGCCAGCCGGCCGGCGTCCAGCCGCCCGGTCAGCAGCTCCGCCTCGCGGGGCTCCCGGGAGAGCACGTGGGCGATCTGGAACCGGTCCGGGTGGAGGTCCTTGAGGTCGGCCAGCTCGTCGGCGAACATCACCGAGCCGGTCCGGCGGTTGCCGTAGAACAGGGTGACGCGGGAGCGGTCGTCGGCGGCGAGGACCGACTCCGCGATGGACATCATCGGGGTGACGCCGGAGCCGGCCGCGATCAGCACGTGGTGACCGGGCGTGGACAGGTCCGGCGTGAAGAGGCCGGTGGGAGCCATCACCTCGACGACGTCGCCGGGCCGGACGTCCTGGACCAGCCAGGAGGAGAAGAGCCCGCCGGGCACCACCCGCACGCCGATCCGGGGCGCCGAGCCCACCGGGGAGCAGATCGAGTAGGAGCGCCGCTCGTCGCGCCCGTCCACCTCGCGGCGGAGCGTCAGCGACTGGCCGGGCGCGAAGGCGAACTCCTCGGCCAGCTCGTCGGGGACGTCGAAGCGCACGGCGGCCGCGTCCTCGCAGAGCCGCTCCACGGCGGCCACCCGCAGGGGGTGGAAGGCCGGGCGCCGGCGTACCCGCCGCCCGGCGGCGGGCGCGGCGCCGGCCGGGGCCGTCACGTCTGCCATCAGATCTCCTTGACGTACTCGAACGGCTCGCGGCAGGCGCGGCAGCGCCACAGCGCCTTGCAGGACGTGGCGCCGAACCGGGAACTCTCCTCGGTGTCCGCCGAGCCGCAGCGGGGACACGCCACGCGGTGCCGGGCCGGCGACAGGGTGAGCGGCACCGGACCGGCCGCCCGGCGCGGAGCCGGGCCGGGCGGGGCGATGCCGTGCTCGGCGAGCTTGCGGCGCCCCTCGTCGGTGATCCAGTCCGTGGTCCACGGCGGATCGAGCACCGTGCGGACGTCCACCCGCGCGAACCCGGCGGCCTTCAGCCGGGCGGCCACGCCGGCCCGCATCTCGGCCATCGCCGGGCAGCCCGAGTAGGTGGGGGTCAGCGCGGCGACGACGGTGCCGTCCTCCGCGACCTCCACCCCGCGCAGCACCCCGAGGTCGGCCAGGGTCAGCATGGGCAGTTCCGGGTCCGGGACCTGCTCGGCGACGCGGCGCGCGCGCCGGGCCTCCAGGGCCTCCGTCCCGGTCACCACGTCGCCTCCGGGTAGGCCCGCGCCACCGACTGCAGCTCCGTCAGCAGCGGGGCGAGGTGCTCGGTGTGCCGGCCCTCGCGGCCCGGCCCCCCGGCGGCGGGGGCGGTCTCCGGCAGGGCGATGCCGCCCGCCCCGGCGACCTGGCGCAGGACGGCGAGGACCTCCTCGCGCGCGTCGTGGGCCGCGAAGAGCTCCTCCAGGTACGGCGTCACCCGCTCGAGCCCGGCCGCCATCCGGCGGTGCGACTCCTCGGTGCCGTCGCCCAGCCGGACCACCCACTCGGCCGCGTACTGGCGGTGGTAGGTCAGCTCCTTCACGCCCTTGGCGGCGACGGCGCGCAGCACCGGGTCGGCCGACGCGGTGAAGCCCTCGAAGTGGGCCAGCCGCCAGCTGGACAGCACCAGCAGCCGCGCCATGCTGAACGCGAAGTCCCCGTTGGGCAGTTCCGCCAGGGTCACGTTGCGGAACTCGCCGGGGTCGCGGAAGTACGCGTAGGCGTCCTCGCCGCGCCCCGTGCCGTCGGTCCGGCCGCACCGCGCGTACAGCAGCCGGGCCTGTCCGAGCAGGTCGAGGCCGATGTTGGCGAGCGCCATCTCCTCCTCGAGCTCGGGGGCGCGGGTGGTCCACTCCGCCAGGCGCTGCGCGCTCACCAGCGCGTCGTCGCCGAGCGCGAGGCACAGCGCGGCCAGCCCGTCGGTGTCGACGCCGTCGGGCACCGTGGTGTCCACGCCGTGCAGCGGGTCCTCGAAGCCGGTGCCGTAGGCCCACCGGGTGTCGTCCTCGTGCCCCTCGGCGAGGGTCATGTAGACGTGGTCGTCGTTCATGCCCTGCTCCTAGATGTGCGGGACGTCGTCGGGGATGTCGTAGAAGGTGGGGTGCCGGTACACCTTGTCCGCGCTGGGCGCGAAGAAGGGGTCCTTCTCGTCGCGGGTGGAGGCGGCGATGTGCTCGGAGCGCACCACCCAGATCGACACGCCCTCGTTGCGCCGCGTGTACAGGTCACGGGCGTGGGTGAGGGCCATCCGGTCGTCGGCCGCGTGCAGCGAGCCGACGTGGACGTGGTTCAGCCCGCGCTTGCCGCGCACGAACACCTCGTACAGGGGCCAGTCCCGCTTCCCGCCGTCGCGCGCCTCGCCGCTCATGCCGCCGTTCCCTTCTCCGTGCGGGCCGCCTGCTTGGCCGCGTGGGCGGCAGCCGCTTCCCTTACCCAGGCGCCCTCCTCGTGGGCGGTGCGCCTCCGTTCGATCCGCTGGGCGTTGCAGGGCCCGTCGCCCTTGATGACGCGCATCAGCTCGTCCCAGTCGGGGGTGCCGAAGTCGTGGTGGCCGCGCTCCTCGTTCCAGCGCAGCTCCGGGTCGGGAAGGGTGACGCCGAGCCTCTCGGCCTGCGGGACGGTCATGTCGACGAACCGCCGGCGCAGTTCGTCGTTGCTGTGCCGCTTGATCTTCCACGCCATGGAGGCCGCCGAGTTCGGCGAGTGGTCGTCCGGCGGGCCGAACATCATCAGCGACGGCCACCACCAGCGGTCCACCGCGTCCTGCACCATCTCCCGCTGGGCGTCGGTGCCGCGCATCATCGTCATGAGGAGTTCGTAGCCCTGCCGCTGGTGGAAGGACTCCTCCTTGCAGATCCGCACCATCGCCCGCGCGTAGGGCCCGTAGCTGCTGCGGCACAGCGGCACCTGGTTGCAGATCGCCGCGCCGTCCACGAACCAGCCGATGACGCCGACGTCGGCGAAGGTCAGGGTGGGGTAGTTGAAGATCGACGAGTACTTCTGGCGCCCCTCGATCAGCCGCTCGGTCAGGTCGGCGCGGTCGGCGCCGAGGGTCTCGGCGGCCGAGTACAGGTACAGGCCGTGTCCGGCCTCGTCCTGCACCTTGGCGAACAGGATGGCCTTGCGGCGCAGGGACGGCGCGCGGGTGATCCACTCCCCCTCCGGCTGCATGCCGATGATCTCCGAGTGCGCGTGCTGCGCGATCTGCCGGATCAGCGTGGACCGGTAGCCGTCCGGCATCCAGTCGCGCGGCTCGATCCGCTGGTCGCGCGCGATCGTCGCGTCGAAGTGCTCCTGCAACGGGGGGAGAGCGCCGGGCGCGGCCGACTCGGCGGCCTGCTGTGCCGTCATCCGTATCACCAATCCCTACCGACCATTCGTTCGGCCAATGATATGACGAGCATCCGGGGGTCCGGCAAGTGCCTGATCCGGTCGACCTCGCGTGGGCTCGCGTGCGGGGGCACGCCGCCCGCGCGCGGGGCGCGGGCGGCGTACGGGCCCGGTCGCGTCAGGGCGCGGTGGGGGGCGCGCCCGCCCCGCCGGTTCCTGCGGACCGTCCGCCCCGGTCCGTCGGGCGCGGGA
>NZ_LWCC02000005.1:980846-1008825 GCF_001642695.1 Streptomyces chilikensis | reverse complement strand
AGGGCGGGGGTCAGGACCTCGGCCGGGGTGCCCCCGGCGACCGCGCGGCCGTCGCGCGGCACGAGCAGGCGGTCGCGGTACCTCGCGGCGAGGTCGAGGTCGTGCAGGGCGATCACGGTGGTGACCGGCAGGCTCGCGACGAGGTCCAGCAGGGGGTACGGCCCGGCCCCGCGGCCGGTCGCGGGCGAAGGCGGCGCGCGGCCGGGGTCCGGTTGCGCCGCCGCCCGTTCGTGAAACCCTTGAGGAGTCCGCATGACGGCGCCGTCATGCCCAGCGGCACGCCCGGGCCCGTGCCCGGTCGAGTGCCCCGGCACCCCATCGGGAGAAGGATCATGACCGGTACGACCATGACCGGTACGACCATGCCTGGTACGACGGAACGACCGGAGATCGTCGTCGGGATCGACCCGGCCGGGGACTGGCGCCTCCCCGTGGCCTGGGCGGCCGACCAGGCCGAGCGACGCCGCTCGGCCCTGCGGCTGGCGGTCTCCGTGCCTCCGCCGCGGGACACCCAGCACGTCGACGACACCCCCCGCCTGCAGGCGCAGACCCTCGCGGGCGGGAACGCGCTGGCCGCCGCGGCCGCCTGGGCGCACGAACGCCGTCCCGGGGTCCCGGTGACCACCGTGCTCCTCGGGGGCAACCCGGCGCAGGTCATGACGCGCCTGTCCGAGGGGGCGGCGATGGTCGTGCTCGGCTCCCGCCGGCCGAGCCGGACCGAGGGGCTCCTGGGCACGGGCTCCCCCGTCGTCCCCGTGACCGCGCAGGCGCGGTGTCCGGTCGCCGTCGTGGGCGACGCGGGACACGCGACGCGGGCCCCGTCCCACCTGGTCGTCGAGGTGGACGGAAGCGAGTCGTCGTGGGCCGCGCTGGCCTTCGCCTTCGAGGAGGCGCGGCTGCGGGGCTGTGAGCTGCGGACCGTGGCCGTCGGGCGGCCGCCCGTCCTCGCCGGGCGCCCCGGCCGCGCACCGCTGTTCCGGTCCGGGCGCCAACGGCTCACCGACGCCACCCTCGCGTGGGCGGAGCGGTACCCCGAGGTGCCCCTGACCCACGAGGTCACCGCGGGCCCGCCGGTCGAGGCGCTGGCGGAGGCCGCCGAGCACGCGCCGGCGGTGGTCGTCGGACGCCGGGGCCGCGGCGGTTGCACCGGGACGCGCGTGGGCCCCGTGGTGCGCGGACTCCTGCACCGGGCCCGCTGCCCGGTCGTGACCGTCCCCCGCGGGTGACCGCGGTCCCGCCGCGCCCCCGGAGGGGCGCGGCGGGAACCCCCACGGGCTCAGTCCTCGGGCCGGATGCCCGTGTCCAGCGCGCGCTCCGGCGTCCGGGCCGCCGCGCGCAGGTACGCGGTGAAGGTCCGCGCCCACTCCTCGACCGTCGCGGGGTCGAACAGGTCCGTGGAGTACTCGAAGGTGACCGTGATGCCGTCGTCCGCCGGTACCAGGACGACGTAGAGCTCGTTGCGCGCCACCGACTCCGTGGGCAGGTCGCGGACCGAGGCGGACACCGCCGTCAGGTCGAGGGCGGGCGGCGGCGTGGTCACCACGGTGAAGAGCACCGTGGGGAACAGCGCGTCCCCGGTGCCGGGCGCGGCCAGTTCCACGATCTCCGTCAGCGGCAGGTCCTGGTGGTCCAGCGCGGAGAAGAGCGTCGTGCCCAGCTGCCGCGCCAGGTCGGCGAAGGTGCGCGCCTCGCCGAGCCGGGCGCGCAGCGGGACGGCGTCCCCCAGCAGCCCGACGACGTCCGCCCGTTCGCGCCGCGTGCGGTTCGCACTGGACGCGGCGAGCACCATGTCGCCGCGCTCGCCGCACACTCCGGCCAGCCAGGCGGCGAACGCGGCGGCCAGGACGGAGTAGGGCGTCGTGCCGAGACGCGCCGCGGTGTCCGTGACGGCGCGGGACGTGTCACCGCCGACGACCCAGGTGCGCACGGCTCCCCGGCCGGACAGGGTCTCCGGACGCGGCCGGTCGTGGGGCAGGGCGGGGCGGAGGACCGCACCCTCCAGTTCGGCGCGCCAGAACCGTTCGGCCTCCGCCCTGCGTTCGCCGTCCAGCTCGTGCTCCGACCGCGCGAAGTCGGTGAACCGGGCGGCCGGTCCGGGCAGTCGCGGCGTGGTGCCGGACCGCCGCGCGTTGTAGAACTCCCCCAGGTCGCGCCAGATGATTCCCATGGACCAGCCGTCGCAGACCGCGTGGTGGAACACGGTGACCAGCACCCAGCGGTCCGCGCCGAGGCGCGCCAGGCGGAAGCGGAACAGCGGTGCGCGGTCCATGGCGAACGCGCCGGACGCCTGCTCCCGGCACCACCGCTCGACGGCCTCCTCGCCGTCCCCGGCCGGTGCGCCCGCCGGTGGGCCGAGGTCGGTGACCGGCAGGCGCACGGGCACCTCGGACAGCACCTCGACGACGTACTGCCCGTCCTCACGCCGCGCCGCCCGGCTGCGCAGCGCCTGGTGGCGCGCCACCAGGTCCTCCAGGGCCCGCCGCAGCGTCCCGGGGTCGAGGTCGCCGTGCAGGTCGATGCGGTGGGCGACGTTGTAGACGCTCGCGTCGGCGCGCTCGTGGTGACGCCGCCACAGCCGGCGCAGGGTGGCGGGCATGGGGGCGGTGTCCACCACCCGCTCCGCAGGCGCCGGCCGTTCGGCGCGCGCCGCGACGCCGCGAACGGTGGGGTCGCGGAAGAAGTCGGCCATGGTCAGGTCGACGTCCGCGTGCTCCGCCATGCGGTTCAGCAGGCGGATCGCGCTCAGGGAATGGCCGCCGAGGTGGAAGAAGGAGGCGGTCACCGGCACGTGGGGCACGCCGAGTTCCTCGCACCACACCTCGTGCAGCGTCTTCTCCAGGGGGGTGGCGGGCCCGGTGTCCGCCCGCGCCTCCGCCTCCGCCTCCGTGGTGTCGGGCGTGAGGTGCGGCAGGGCCGCGCGGTCCAGCTTCCCGGAGGCGTTCACCGGGAGCCGTTCCAGCAGCGCCCAGCGGCGCGGGACCAGGTGGTCCGGGAGCACCGCGGCGAGCGCCGCGCGCAGCCCGCGGACGCCGTCCCGCACGGGCGACCGCGGAGCCTCGGCCGCGGACACGGGCACCACGTAGGCGGTGAGTTCCGCGTCGCCGTGCCGGTCCCGGCGGGCGACGACGGCCGCGTCGCGCACGCCGGGGAGGGCGGTCAGCGCCGCCCGGACCTCGCCGGGGTCGACCCGATGGCCACGGATCTTGACCTGGTCGTCGGTCCGGCCGCAGTACTGGAGGGTGCCGTCCGCGCGCCAGCGTCCGAGGTCCCCGGTGCGGTACAGCGTCCCGCCCGCGCCGTCGTCGAGGAACGCGGCCGCGGTCTCCTGCGGCCGCGCGTGGTAGCCGTGCGCCACGGGAACGCCGCCCACGTGGATCTCGCCGACGGCCCCGACGGGTGTCTCCCGCCCCGCGTCGTCCAGCAGCCTGACGGACGCCCCCGGCACCGGCGTGCCGATGGGCGGCCACTCCTCCGCGTCCGGGTCCACCGCGTGCGAGGTGACGATGACGGAGGTCTCCGTGGGCCCGTACTGGTTGTGGAGCGCGCAGTCCGGGTGCGCGGCGAGGAAGCGGCGGAAGGAGCCGGTCAGCCGGAGCGGCTCACCCGCCGAGAACAGCTCGCGCAGGGACGGGAGCCGGGGCCGCGTCCCGATCAGGTACGTGAGCGGGGTGCAGGGCATGAACATCCGCTGCACCTCGTGACGGCGCACCGCTTCGGCCACGGCCGCGGGGTCGTGCCGCACGGCGTCGTCGATCAGGACGAGCGGGGCCCCGGCCGCCAGCGTGGTGAAGATCTCCTGCACGCTGACGTCGAACACGGGTGAGGTCCACTGCAGGGTGCGCAGCGCGGGATGCCGCTCGAGGTGTCCCCGGACCAGGTTCGCCGGGCCGCGGTGGGGTACGACGACGCCCTTGGGACGGCCCGTGGAGCCCGAGGTGTAGATGCAGTAGGCCGGGTCGTCGGGCCGGGCCCCGTCCTCCGGGGGGCCGTCCGGGAGCTCGCGGCCGGCCTCGTCCGCGTCGGCCGTGCCGGCCTCGTCGACCCGGTGCACCGGGAGCAGGTCCGCGAGCCCCGGGTGCGGCGCGAGGGTGGTGTCGCGGGCCAGCAGCAGCACGGGCGCGCCGTCCTCGAGGAGCGCGGCCAGCCGTGGCGTGGGAACGGACGGGTCCAGGGGCAGGTAGGCGGCGCCCGTCTTGAGCACGGCCAGCAGTGCCGTGATCAGGTGGGGGCCGCGGGGCAGCAGCACCGCCACGCGCTGTCCGCGCACCGCGCCCCGGGCGCGCAGCAGCCGCGCCAGGCGGTTCGCCCGCGCGTCCAGCTCGGCGTACGACACCCGCTGCTCGCCGTCGACGAGCGCGACGGCGTCGGGCGTCCGCCGCGCCTGTGCCTCGACCATGCCGTGCAGGGTGTCCCCGGCGGGGGGCGGCGGTTCGTGCAGGCGCCCCAGCCGGGCCAGCGCGGCGCGGTCGGCGCCGGTGACGGCGGTCAGGTCGGTGAGGCGCGCGCCGGGGTCGTCGAGGGCGCGGCGCAGCACCTGCTCGACGTACTCCACGAAGCGGCGCACGGTGGCTCCGTCGAAGAGGGCGGTGTCGTACTCGACCATGAGGCGCACGCCGTCCGCGTGGCGGGTCAGGTAGACGCTCAGGTCGAACGGGGCGCGGGCGCTCGGCACGTCGAGCAGGGTCGCCGTCAGCCGGGGCGGGTCGAAGTCGGCCCTGCCCTCGTTCTCGTACTCCACCATCACCTGGAACAGCGGGTTGCGCCCCGGGTCGCGGGGCGGGTTCAGCGCGCCGACGAGTTCGTCGAAGGGGACGCCGCGGTGTTCGTAGGCCGCCGTGCTGCCGTCCCGTACCCGGCCCAGCAGCGTCGGGAAGTCCGGGTCCCCGGCGAGGTCCAGGCGCAGCGGCACGGTGTCGAGGAAGACGCCGACGTGGTCCTCGGCGCCGGCCGGGCGGGCGGCCACGGCGGTGCCGATCACCAGGTCGTGCTGTCCGCCGAACCGCCCGAGCACCGCGCCGATGGCACTGGTCAGGGCCATGAAGAGGGTCGCGCGGTGTCCGGCGGCGTAGGCGCGGAGCCCGTCGACGAGGCCGGCGTCCAGGGCGTGGGTGAGGCTCGCGCCCGCGCCGGACCGGACCGGCGGGCGGGGCCGGTCGGTGGGCAGGGACAGGTCCGGGGCGTCCCGGAGCGTGTGCCGCCAGAAGTCGAGCGAGGCGGCGAGCCCGGCGGCGTCGGGCCGCGCCGCCGGGGGCGGTTCCGGGAGGGCCGGCAGCCCGGGGTCGCCGTTCCCCCGGGTGCGCGCGCGGTAGAACGCGGCCAGGTCGCGGACCAGGACGGCGGTGGAGGAGGAGTCGAAAACGATGTGGTGCGCGAGCAGGAACAGCAGGTGCCGGTCCTCCGACAGGCGCAGCAGCCGGGCCGTGAGCAGCGGTCCGGAGGTCAGGTCGAGGCTCCGGCGGCCGGCGGTCTCCAGCGCGGCCCGCAGGGCCTCCTCCTCCGTCGCCCCGCCGTGGTCCTCGACCGGGCAGTCGAGTCCGGCGCTGTCCCGCACCTCCTGGTACGGCACCCCGCCCCGGTCCCCGAACACCGTGCGCAGCGCCGGGTGCCGTTCCTCCACGCGCCGCAGCGCCCACCGCAGCGCGGGCACGTCGAGCGGGCCGTCCAGGCGGACGGCCTTGGGTTCGTGGTACATGGCGGTGCCCGGGTGCAACTGCTCCAGGAACCAGATGCGGCGCTGCGCGGGCGTGAGCGGCATCCGCTCCGGCGCCCCGGGTGCCGTCCGCCCGCCGGCCCGCCCGCTCCGCCCGCCGCGCCGGACGCGGTCGAGCACCGGCAGGGAGGCCAGGACCTTGTCCTTGGGCACGCCGAAGTCCACGAAGCAGGCGATCTCGTCCGCTCCGGCCTCCACGAGACGGCGCACGGTCCCGGCGGCCGTCCGCTCGTCGCCGATGAGGGCGCGCGAGGCGCAGTAGCGCTCGTAGGCGCGTCCGAGCAGGAACTCCACGTCGCTCTCGGGGGTGTTCTCCAGGTCCACCTCGAAGCCGAGGCTGTTGGTCACCTGGTTGAAGAGGGAGAGCGAGGAACGCAGGTAGGAGACGAACGGCCGGTACGCCTCGGCCCGCGCGCGTTCCGCGTCCTCCTCGAGGTAGGTGTGCACCAGCACCACGACGCGTCCCGCGGCCGGGTCGAGTCCGTGCTCGGCACGGGTGCGCCGGTACAGCGCGATGTTCTCCGCCAGTTGCTCGACGGTCTGCGACATCAGGTTGGTGACCACCCCCAGGTCCTCGGCGGCTGCCCGGCGGTAGCTGTCCGGGTTGCCCACCACCGCCACGGACAGGGGGATCTCCCGCTGCACCGGGCTCGGGTGCAGCCGGATGCCGACGGGTTCGCCGTCGCCCGCCGTCATCGTCACCGGCTGCCCGGACCAGAGCCGCCGCACGGTGGCCAGCTGCTCGTACATCACCTCCCGGTGCCGGCCGAAGTTCTGCGGGGCGAGCGCGAAGTCGGTGGCGTGCCACCCGCTGGCGAAGCACAGGCCGACCCGGCCGGCGGAGATGTTGTCGACGACCGACCATTCCTCGGCGACGCGGACCGGATGGTGCAGCGGCAGCACGACGGAGCCCGCGTGCAGCCGGATCCGGCGGGTGCGCGCCGCGAGCGCGGCGGCGAGCACGGACGGGTTGGGGAAGAGCGCGCCGAAGGAGTTGAAGTGGCGCTCGGGGAACCACAGGGCGTGGAAACCCTGCCGGTCGGCGAACTCGGACGCCTCCATGATCAGCGCGTACTTGTCGTGGGTGGCGCTGTCGGGGTAGTCGCCGAAGAAGTAGAGGCTGAAGTCGCAGCCCGCGGGAGACGCCGGCAGGGGTGCGGGGCGCGGGGCGGGAACCGGCACCGGCAGCGGCGCCGGGGCCCGGCCTTGGGGCTCGGCCCGGGTCTGGGCCTCCGGCCGGGCCGTGGGCGGCGCGGAGGCCGGGACCGGGGCCGGGGCCGGGGGTGTCACCGGGGCGTGGACCGGGGGCGCCGTGAGGGGGGCCGTGGGGACCGGCGCCGCGGCCGGTTCGCGGCGGGTGGCCGGCGCCGCGGCCGTCGGCGACGGCGGCGCGGGGGTGGACGCGAGCAGGTCGAGCTGGCGGGAGAGCAGACCGCCGACCTGGTCGACGAGCTGCCCGGCGACCCGCAGTTGCTGTCCCAGCAGGGCGTGCAGTTCCGGGGTGGCTCCGGGTTCCGGGGGCGCCACGGGCACGGCCGCCTCCCGCGCCTGCGCGTCCTCGGCCGTGGCCCCGGCACCGGCGGTCGGGGCGTCCGCCACCATGGCGCCGGCCGTCGGGGCCTCCGCCACCATGGCGCCGGCGGTCGGGGCCTCCGCCATCCCGGCATCCGTCTGCCGGGCGCCCGTCCCCGCTTCCGCTTCCGCCCCCGTCTCCCGCGCCAGGCGCTCGGCAAGCCTGCGCGGGGTGTCGGCGGAGTCGAACAGTTCCCGGACCGGGACGCGCACCCCGTGCCGCTGTTCCAGTTCCGTCGTCATGCTCATCAGCACCAGCGAGTCCGCGCCCAGCTCGAAGAAGGAACTGTCGGGCGTGACCTCGGCCACCTCCCTGCCGAGCCTGTCGGCCGTCAGCCGCCGTACGGAGAGCAGGAGTTCGCCGGTCATGGTGGGCTCCTCGGAAGCGGTGGGCCGGTTCCCGGGCGGTTCGGGCGCCCGGTGGACGTGGGACGCGCGCGTCGCCGGGTACGCCACCCGGCGCCGCCCGAGCGGGTGTCCGGGCAGCGGGACCCGGCCCCCGCCGCGGGTGAGCGCGTGCCAGTCCAGGTCGGCGCCCCTGCCGTACAGCGAGCCGAGGGCGGCGAGCAGCCCCCGCACCTGGTCCGCCGCGCCGCCGTCCTCCCCCTGCCCCCGCAGCCAGCGGCTCCCGGGCACGCAGTGCCGGCCGAGTCCGGTGAGGGTGTCCCCGGCCCCGATCTCCACGAAGTCCGCGCAGCCCTGCTCCACGGCCGCGGCCATGGCCAGGTCGAAGCGGACCGGCCGCAGCGCGTGACGGAGGAGGTGGTCCGCGTCGACCGTCCGTCCCGCGGCGCGGACCTCGCCGTCGGCCGTGGTGACCAGCGCGGTGTCCAGCGGGCGGTACGCCACCTTCTCGGCGTGCCGCCGGAACTCGCCGAGCGCCGGCTCGATCGCGGCGGTGTGGAACGCCCGGTCGACGGAGAGCCTCCGCGACCGCAGCCCCTCCTGGTCGCACAGGCGCGCCGCCTCGTCCACGGCCTGCGGCGGACCGGCGAGCACGTGGGCGCGCGGGCCGTTGACCGCGGCCACCGCGGTACCGGTGGCCCGCGCGACGCGCTGCGCGGTCCGGGCGTCGGCGCCGACCGCGAGCATGCCGCCGGGAGGACACGCGGTGTGCATCAGGCGCCCGCGCCACGCGGTGAGCCGCAGCCCGTCCTCCAGCGTCAGGGCGCCGGCCGCGTACAGCGCCGCGTACTCGCCCACGCTGTGTCCGAGCACCAGGGCGGGGCGGATCCCGAGGGCGCGCCACACGTCGGCCAGCGCCGCCTGGTGGGTGAACAGGGCCGCCTGGGCGGTTCCGGTGGACCAGACCTCGCTCCCCGCGCCCGGCTCCTCCAGCAGCAGCGGCAGCAGGCCCCCGCCGAACTCCTCGGCGTGGATCTGCGCACATCTCTCCAGCGTCCGCCGGGCGGCCGGGAACGCGGCGTACAGTCCGCTCGCCATGCCGCGCCGGGCGCTGCCCTGCCCGGAGAAGGCGAAGGCGACCGGCCCGAGCGGTGGCCCGGATCCCACGTCCTCCGAGGGCCGCTGCGTCTCCAGGCTCCGGGCGAGCTCCTCGGCCGTGGCGCCCACGACCGCGGTCCGGGCGGGGCGGTGCGGTCTGCCGAGCGCCAGGGTGGCGGCCACGTCGCGGGCCCGGAGGTCCGGCCGCTGCCGCAGCCGGTCCCGCACCAGGCCGGCGAGCCGGCCCAGCGCGGAGGCGTCGCGGGCCGACAGCGGTACGAGGACGGGCAGTCCGGGTCCGCCGGGGGCCGTCGCCTCCGTGGGCGGGGCCTCCTCCAGCACGACGTGGGCGTTGGTGCCGCCGACGCCGAGCGCGCTGACCCCGGCGCGGCGCGGCACGCCGTCCGGCACCGTCCACGGCCGCAGCTCGGTGGCCAGCCGCAACGGGCCGCCGTCCAGGCGGATCCCGGGGTTGGGCCGGGTCAGGTGCGGTGTCGGCACCAGGGTGCGGTGACGCAGCATGAGCACCGTCTTGACGAGGCCGGCCATCCCGGCGCAGGAGTCGGTGTGCCCGATGTTCGGCTTCACCGAGCCGACCGTGCAGAAGCCGGTGCGCCGGGTTCCCTCGCCGAGCGCCCTGCCGAGCGCCTCGAGTTCCACCGGATCACCGAGCCGGGTGCCGGTGCCGTGCGCCTCCACGTACGAGATCGTCTCCGGCGGCACCCCGGCCCGGCGCAGCGCCTGGCGTACCACCTGGACCTGTCCCGCGACGCCCGGGGCGGTGAAGCCGACCTTGCCCGCTCCGTCGTTGTTGACCGCGGAGCCCAGGATCACCGCGTGGACCGTGTCGCCGTCGGCCAGCGCCCGGTCGAGCCGCTTGAGCAGGACCGCGGCCACGCCGTTGCCGCCGACGGTGCCGTCGGCGTCGGCGTCGAAGGCGCGGCAGCGACCGGTGGGTGACAGGATCGAGCCCGGCCGGCTGCGGTAGCCGGTCTCCTGCGGCAGGTGCACGGCGGCGGCCCCCGCGAGCGCCAGGTCCGCCTCGCCGCCGAGCAGCGCCTGGACCGCGAGGTGCACAGCGACCAGCGAGGTGGAGCAGGCGGTCTGCACGCCGATGGCCGGTCCGGTGAGCCCGAGGCGGTAGGCGACGCGGGTGGCGAGGAAGTCGGGCTGCTGTCCGACGGTCGCCTGCATGCCGACGGCGGGGTCCGTCCGGTCGTGCGGCTCCCGCGGCGCGCCGTCCGCGGGCGGCTGCTGGTGGTCGTACAGGTGCATGCCGGATCCGGCGAACACGCCGATGGCGGTGTCCGGTCCGGCCGCCGCGTAACCGCCCTGCTCCAGGGCCTCGTGGCAGACCTCCAGGAACAGGCGGTGCGCCGGGTGGGTGAGTTCGGCCTCCCTGGGGCTCATGCCGAAGAAGTCCGCGTCGAACTCCTCGACGCCGTCGAGGATTCCGGCGGCCGGCACCAGGTCGGGGGCGGCCCGCTGCTCCGGGGTGAGGCCCGCGGCCGCGAGCTCCTCCTCGCCGAACACCCGGACGCTGTCCACCCCGCCGCGCAGGTTGGCCCAGAACCGTTCGGGGGTGTCCGCGCCCGGGAAGCGGAGCGACAGCCCGACGACCGCGACACGCCGGTCGCCGGCATCCGGCGCGGGGGCGCTCGCCACCGGGGCATCCGGCGCGGGCACGTCCGGCACCGGGACATCCGGCGCGGGCGTGCCCGGCACGCAGGCGCCCGGCACGCAGGCGTCCGGGGCGGAAGCACCCGGCGGCGCGGTGTCCGGCGCGGCGGGCCCCGGTCCCGCGGCGGGTGCGGGTTTCGGCTCCTCCCGCGCCCCGGACGCGCCGGACAGGTGCGCGGCGAGGGAGCGGGCCGTGGGGTGCTCGAAGAACGCGGTGTGGGCGACCGGTGTCCCGAGCCGTTCCTCCAGCCGGGTCCGCAGGCGGACCAGGAGCACGGAGGTCAGCCCGAGCTCGTAGAACGGCACGTCGGCGTCGGCCGCGCGCCCCAGGACGGCCGCGAGTTCCTCCCGGACCGCCGCCGTCACCGCGTCCGGGTGCGGCCGTGCGGCCGGGGCGGGCCCGCCGGCCGTGTCGGGGCCGCCCCCGGTGAGGCGGTCCCGGAGCTCCGCGCGGCGCACCTTCCCCGCGGGCGTCCTCGGGAACTCCTCCGCCGGAACGGGCAGGACGTGGGCGGCGGTGAGCCTGAGCCGGGTGAAGAGCGCCGCCCTCACCTCGTGCGCGATGCGCGCGTCCTCCGCGGCGCCGCGGCTGACGAAGAAGACGGCCAGTTCCTCGGTCCCCCGGTCCGGGGAGGGGATGCCGCAGGCGGCCACCTCGCCCGGCCGGACGCCGTCGACGGCGGTGGCCGCCTCCTCGACCTCGTGGCAGTACAGGTTGTGCCCGTTGAGGATGATCAGGTCCTTGCGCCGGCCGGTGATGACGACCTGTCCCCCGTCGAGGAAGGCCAGGTCACCGGTGTCCAGCCAGTCCGGTCCGGCGGGGAAGGCCGTGGCGTCCGCCTCCGGGTCGTCCACGTAGCCGGGGGTCAGGCGTGCGGGCGAGCGGACCTGCAGGCGGCCGATCCGCCCGGGCGGCATCAGGTCGCCGCCGTCGTCGACGATCCGCAGGGTCACGCCGTGCGCCGGGGAGCCGGAGGCGACGAAGGTGACGCTGTCCTCCTCCGGGGTCGGCTCGCCGGCCCGCACCAGCTCGCCGCCGAGGCTGCTCTTGAGCAGGCGGTGCACGGTGCCGGGCCGGTCCAGTCTGCCGTAGGTGACCGCCGTGACCGTCTCGGCCATGCCCCACGCGGGGACGACGTGCCCCTCCCGGACGCCGTACCGCGCCGTCGCGTCGAGGAAGCGGCGCAGCACCGGAAGCGCGATCCGCTCTCCTCCGCACACCAGGGACTTGAGGCCGCTCAGGTCCCACCGTCCCTCCTCCCGCCGCCCGGCGAGCGCGTCCGCGACGAGCTGGTAGGCGAAGGTCGGCGCCCAGCCGTGCCGCGCCCGGTGCTCGTGGAGGAGGTCGAGCCAGCGCAGGGGGTCGGACAGGACCAGGTCGGTCGGTGCGTGGACGTTCGTGCAGCCGGTGAAGACGGCGAGCAGGTGGTACAGCAGGAAGGCGCCGCTGTGGTCGACCGGCAGCCAGTTCACCATGGTGTCGTCCGGACCCACGTCCAGGATCCGGCGGGTGCTCGCCGCGAAGTCCGCCAGGCCGGCGTGCGTCAGCCGCGCCGCCTTGGGCACGCCGGTGCTGCCGGAGGACAGCATCAGCAGGGCGGTGGCCGACGCGTCCGGCGCGGCGAAACCGTCCGCGGGCGGCGCGTCCAGGTGGTCCCGCGCGAGGCCCACGCGCAGGCCGGGGGCGGCTTCGCCGAGCGCCGCCGCGCCGGCCGCGTCGCTCAGCACCAGCGGCCGGTCCAGCAGCCGGGAGACGTGCACCAGGCGTTCGAGGGCCGGGGAGCCCGGCAGCGGGGACTCGGCGACGGCGACGGGCCGGGCGCCGCCCAGCACGCACGCCCAGAAGGCGGGGAAGAACTCCTCCAGCGGCAGCCCGCACAGCACCACCGCGTCTTCGGGGCGGACCCCCCGCTCCCGCAGTCCGGTGAGCAACCGGCGTGCCGCGTCCAGCAGTTCGGGGTACGACCGCGAGGTCGTCGTGCCGTCGGCGGCGACCGTCACCACGGCCCCGCCGGAACCGGACCGCGCGGCCCGCAGCAGCGCCTGCACCGCGTCGCGCGGATCACCGTCCGTGCGAACCGGCTCGGGACCCCGGCAGACCGCCTGCCCCTGTACGCGTTCCATGCGAGTCCTCTCCCTCGTCCTCTTCTCCGGCCGTGGAAGGCCGCGAACCGGTCGCACCACGCCTCCTGACCGTGCACAGCAGCAGAACCAGCGCCGCGCACACCGCCGCGCCGTGGAAGACGGCCACGACGGCGAGGGCGGACCAGGTCTCCAGGGCCGCCGCGGCGGCCACCATGCCCAGCGCGAACCCGGACTGCTCCGCCACGGCGGACAGGCCGAACAGCCGCCCGCGCTCCCGGTCGGGCACCGCCTGCAGTCGCGAGGTGTAGACGATCTCGGTCCAGCCGTCCGCGAACCCGGCCGCCGCGGCCGCCGCCACCCACGCGAGCGCGGGCAGCCCGAGGAAGGCCGCCACGAACGACAGGGACATCGCGCAGGTGCCGAGGACGAACGAGCGTTCTCCCCAGGCCCTTTCGCTTCGCCCGCGTTTCAGCGCCAGGTGGGCGAGGACGGTGCCCGCCGCCCAGGCGGTCCAGAACTGGGTCATGACCACCGCCGGCTCGGCCGGACGGGTGGCGTGCGCCACCACGGGGAGCGCCACGTTGTGGGAGGAGGACGCCAGGGCGTCGATCCCCCTCAGCAGGATCATGCCGAGCAGGAGGAGGGGCAGACCCGCCACGACGCCCTTCAGGCGTCCGCCGCCGCCCCCGGCGGGCGGGGGCCCCGCCTTCCCCCCGGCGGGCTCCGCGGGCGGGTCCGCACGGTCCGTGTGCGGTCGCAGCGCCAGCAGCACGGCGGCGGACACCGCGAAGCTGACGCCGTTGAGCGTGAACGCGAGGGCGTAGCCGCCGGATCCGATCACCGGGGCCGCCGAGGCGAATCCGAGCACCGTGCCCAGGGACCGCCCCGTCACCAGCATCCCGTTGGCCCGGGTGCGGGCCTCCTCGCCGACCATGACCGGAACGGCGCTGCGCAGGGAGACGGTGAAGAACGTGTTCCCCGCCCCCAGCACCACCACCGCTGCCCCGAGCAGCCACAGCGGCGTGTCCTCGGCGCACAGCGCCATGACGCCCATGGCCACGCCCTGGGCGGCATCGGCGCCGATCATCACCGCCCGGCGGCCGGCACGCCTCGACAGCGCCCCGGCGAGGAGGCCCGCCGCGAAGCCGGACACCAGCCGTAACGCCGCGACGGCGCCGACACCGAACGCCGTGCCGGTGACCTCGTAGGAGAAGAGGCTCAGCGCGATCAGGTTCAGGTAGTTGCCGTACGCGGACGCGGCGTATGCGGATGCGACCGCCCGGAAGCGGTGGTTCACGCCGTCCACCCCGCCCTCCGCCGGTCGACCGAACTCCCCATGAACACAGGCGTGTTCGATCGTAGTCAGCGCGGTGGACCCGTACTTCCCCTCCGAACGGTCCGGCCCGCGGCCCTTCCGCCCGCCCGGACGCGGGTTCCCCCGGGCCGAACAGGCCGACGACCAGCGGTTCTCCGCCCGCCGGGGCGTGCCGCACGGCCGCGGGACGTCTGCCGGGCCATGGCCCGGCGGGGACCCGATGGGTGCCGTTCTCCTCCGACTCTCCAGGGATCGCTCACCGGTTCTCCGGCGGACGCCGGGCCGCCACCGTCCGCCGGCCGGACCTCACCGGCCGGGCCACGCGTCCGGGTCCGGTCCCGGGCCGGCGGCGAGCGCCGGCCAGGACGCCTCGAAGTCCCCCCGCCCCGCGGGCCGTGCGTGCGTTCCGCGCCGGTACGGGTGCGCCTCGGCCGGGATCCCGAGGTCCTCCAGGCGGCCGACGTGTGCACGGTGCCGCTGCAGGACGCGGCGGCCCCGAAGGCGCCGGGTCCGCGCGCCGCGCACCGGGACGTCGGCGCCCACGGGGCCGGGGAGCGGGCCGTCAGGTCGACGGTCCGCCCGTCGAGCCACCGACGGGCGACCGCCCGGGCGCCGTCGCCGGCCCTGGCCGCCCGTCCTCCGGACGGGCCGTGATCCCGTCGGCCGCGGGCCGCTCCTCCTCTTCCTCCGCCGTGAGCGCGGCGATCAGCGCCGCGGGCGTCGGCGTCTCCCACAGCAGCGTCGCGGGCAGCTGCCGTCCCGTGGCCCGGCCGAGGAGCGCGGTGAGGACGACGCTGTCGCGGGAGGTGAGCCCGTACTCCGCGAACGGCCGGTCGTCGGTCACCTCCTCGGGGGCCACCCCGTACCAGTCGGCGAGCCGTGAGACCAGCACTTCCCGGACCCGTCGCGCCGTGCTGCTCACAGCTCCTCCCCGCGCAGCGCGCCGGAGAGGTAGCCCGCCCGGCAGGCGGCCCGGGCCACCTTCCCGCTCGACGTCCGCGGCACCGCCCCGGCCCCGACCAGCACCAGGTCGGCCAGCCGCGCTCCGTGCCGGGCCGCGACCGCGGCCCGTGCCCGGGCCAGGCTCTCGCGCGTGCGCTCCCCGTCCACCCGGGTGCCCCTGCGGACCTCGGCCACCACCACGAGGCCTTCCCCGCCGTCGTCCCCGTGCGGGACGCCGAAAGCGGCGAGCCGGTCCCGGCGCACCACGGCCACCGCGGACCGCACGGTCTCCTCGACGTCCTGGGGGTGGTGGTTGCGGCCGTCCACGACGATCAGGTCCTTGAGCCGTCCGGTCACCAGCAGCCCGCCCCCGTGCAGTGCTCCCAGGTCCCCCGTGCGGAGCCAGCCCTCGCGGAAGGTCCCGGCCGGGCGTCCGGACTGCTTCCAGTAGCCGGCGGCCACGTTCGGCCCGCGCACCTGGATCTCGCCGACCCGTCCCTCACCGAGGACGGTCCCCGACTCCGGGTCGGCGACGCGCACCTCCTGTCCGGCCGGCCGGCCGCAGGCGGCGAGCCGTGCCGTCCCGCCGGGCCGTTCCTCGACGCGGCCCGCCGCGAGGGCCTCGGCGTCGCACTCCACGGTCACCGGCGGCCGGTCGCGCCGGTCGGCCGTCACGAGGACGGTGGCCTCGGCGAGCCCGTAGGCGGGGCACAGGGCCTCTGCGGCCAGGCCCGCCGGGGCGAACGCGGCGAGGAACCGGTCCAGGGTGGCGGGCCGCACCGGCTCGCTGCCGTTGAGCAGGGCCGCCACCCCCTCGAGCCGCAGGCCGGCGGCCTCGTCCGCGCCGATCCGGCCGGCGCAGTAGTCGTAGGCGAAGTTGGGCGCGGCGCTGACCGCCCCGGGGTACCGGCCGAGCAGGCGCAGCCAGCGCACCGGGCTCTCCAGGAACGCCACGGGGTCGAGCAGCACGGACCCGAGTCCGGCGTGGACCGGCGCGGCCACGCTCAGCACCAGGCCCATGTCGTGGAAGAGCGGCAGCCAGCCCACGGTCGTGGTGCGTCCGGGCGCGGCACCGAAGGCGGTGACGGCCTGCCGGGCGTTGGCGACGACGTTGGCGTGGGTGATCATGACGCCGGCCGGGCTGCGGGTGGAGCCCGAGGTGTACTGCAGGTAGGCGACGTCGTCCGGTGCGGGCCGGGGCAGCTCGGAGGCGGGCGGGCCCTCCGCGAGCGCGTCGACCTCGGTCACGGGCAGGCGCCCGCCGGTCGCCCGCTCCACCGCTTCCCGTGACGGTCCGTCCGTCAGCACGTGGGCCGGCTCGCAGTCGTCCAGCACGCCGGCCAGGCGTCCCCCGTGGCCCGCGAGGTCGGGCGTGAACAGCGGAACGGCGATCACTCCGGCGTACAGGCAGCCGAGGAAGGAGGCCGGGTACCCGAGGCCCTGCGGCAGCAGCAGCGCCACCCGGTCACCGGGCCGCACGGTCTGCCGCAGCCGTCCCGCGACCGCACGCGCCCGTGCGTCGAGGCCGTGCCAGCTCAGCGTGCTGTGCACGCCGGAGGAGTCCGGGCCGGGGAACGCGACGTGGGTGACGGCGGGCCGGTGGGCCCGGTGGGCGGCCCAGTGCCGGAGCCGGTCGGTCAGCAGCGGCGCGGGCCCGGACGTTTCGGTCATCTCGGCTCCCCTGAGGTGACGGGTGGTTCGGTCGAGGCCCCAGGTTCCGCTTCCGCGCGGCGGCGGAAGAAGACGGGACGCTGACAGTTCGTCCGGGAGGAACTGTCAGCCCGGTGACAACACCGGACCCGCCGGCCGGCGGGGCGGCGCCGCACACCGCCTTCCCCGACGGCCACGACGCGGGGCTGCGCCCGGCCGCCGGCCGCGTCCTGCCGGGCGCCGCCGTCGGTGTCGTGGCGCTGCGCCGCCCCGGCCGTCACCGTCGTCGAGCAGCGTGACGGACCCGTCGGGGCCGCGTACCGCCAGCCGTCCCGTGCGCAGCCACCCGTCACCGGCCGGGCGGCCGCGGAGTCCTGCGAGGTCACCGATCCGGGGGCCGCGCAGCAGGAGTTCACCGGCGTGGCCCGGCAGCACGTCCACCTCCGGGAAACCCTCGACGGCGATGCGCGCCCGGGTGCCCGGCAGCGCCGGTCCCGCCGTGCCCGGGCGGGCGTCCGCGGTCAGCGGGTTGGCCAGCGCGACGCCCGCGGCGGCGGGACCGTACGTCTCGACGACACGGGCGTCCAGCGGCGCCCGCAGCCGCTCGCCGGTGGAGGGGTCCAGCGGGGCGGTGACGACGGTGCGCACCGCGGCCAGGGCCTCGTGCTCGTGGGCGGGCCGCCGCCTTGTCACTTCGGTGACAAGCACCGCCGGGCGATCTGTCCGCCGTCGACGGGCCGGGCAACTTACCGGGCGGTAAGTTATCCGGGCCCCTGAGGCCCGCACGCCCTGACGTCCCCCATGCTGAGGGAGCCCGAGCCCGATGTCCGACCGATCCCGCACCAGGACCGAACCTCCCGGAGGCGACCCGCCGCCGGCAGGCATCCCCCCCGAACTCCTCGACCAGCTGAGGCCGTTCCTCGGCGAGATCATCGAGGAGGTGGTCGGGGCGATCCGCACCGAGATCGCCGAGTACGCCCGCCCCGCGGACGAGACGTACATGCACGTCGTGAACCGGGGTGTCGCACAGGCCCTGGAGGGTTTCCTCGCCCGGCTGTCCGGCTCCGGCACCGACTGGGACGACGTCAAGGCGACGTACCAGCGCATCGGGAGGGGGGAGGCCGAGGAGGGGCGCAGCCTCGACTCGTTCCAGGCGGCGCTGCGCCTCGGCGCGCGCGTGACCTGGCGCAGGATGAGCGAGCTCCTCGAGGTCCACCGGTTGCCGCCGCACGTGCTCATCACCTTCGGCGAGACCATCTTCCTGCACCTCGACGAGATGGCGGCCGCCACCACCAGCGGGTACACCGAGGCCCGGCTGCACGCCGCCGGCGAACTGCAGCAGCGCCGCAGCAGGCTGATCGACCTGCTCACCTCCGACCCGGCGGTCGCCCCGGAGGCGGTGGCCGGTCTCGCCCGGACCGCGCGGTGGCCGCTGCCGCGGGACATGGCGGTGGTCGTTATCGACCACGCCGCGGAGCCGGACGCCGTCCGCCCCATCCTGCCACCGGAGTTCCTCGCCCGGTTCGACGGGCAGGAGGGCGTCGTCGTGGTCCCCGACCCGGAGGGCCTCGGCCGGGAGCGGGCCATCACCGGGGCGCTGCGGGGCCTGCGCGCGGCGCTCGGGCCCACCGTGGGGCTCGACGCGGGCGCCCGCTCACTGCGCTGGGCCCGCGACGCGCTGGACCTGGCCCGGCGGGGCGTCCTGCCCGGCACCGGGCTCGTCCGCTGCGCCGACCACCTGGCCACCCTGCTGCTCTTCCGCGACGAGGACCTGGTCGACGCGCTCGCCCGGCAGCGTCTCGGCCCGCTCGACGCCGTGCGGTCCCCGCAGCGCGAGCGGCTCGCCGAGACCCTGCTGTGCTGGCTCAGCTGTGCCCGCAACGCGAGCGAGGTCGCCCAGCGCCTCGCCGTCCACCCGCAGACCGTCCGGTACCGGCTGCGCCAGCTGGAGGAGGTCTTCGGGGAACGGCTCCGCGACCCCACGGCGCAGTTCGAGATGCAGCTCGCGTTACGGGCCCAGGACCTGCGCCGCCCGCCGGGCTGACGGGCCCGCGGCCGGCCCTTCACCGTCCACCACCGCCGCCGGGGAGGGCGTCGCCGCCTCCGCCGGGGCGGCCTTCGCCGGACGCCCGCGCTCCCGGCCGGGGAGCGTACGAACGTACACCCGAGGTGTACGTTCGTACGCATGCTCACGGACCACTTCGCGGGCGACCCGCGCACGAACCTGGAACGCATGGAGGCCGGCGACCTCTACATCGCCGACGACCCCGAGATCGGCCGCCGGCAGCAGCGGGCCGTCGCCCTGGCCGCCCGCTACCAGGCCGCCTACGCCGAGGACGCCGCCGCGGCACGGCCGGTCCTGGCCGAACTGCTGGGCGCCCTCGGTGAGGAGGCGCACGTCCGCCCGCCCCTGTACGTGGACTACGGCTCCAACATCACCATCGGCGCGCGGACCTTCGTCAACTACAACCTCACCGCCCTGGACGTCGCCGCCGTCGTCATCGGCGAGGACTGCCAGATCGGCCCGAACGTCCAGCTCCTCACCCCCACCCACCCGGTGGAACCGGGGCCCCGCCGCGACAAGCTGGAGGCCGCGAAGCCGATCACCATCGGCGACAACGTCTGGCTCGGCGGCGGAGTGATCGTGTGTCCGGGGGTGAGCATCGGGGACGACTCCGTCATCGGCGCCGGCTCGGTCGTCACCAGGGACGTCCCCGCCGGTGTCGTCGCCCTCGGCAACCCCGCCCGAGTGGTGCGGAGCCTGTAGGACCGTCACCATGGCCACCGGACACACCGACCCCCGGCGCCGCGAGCGCATCCTCGACGCGGCCCTCGACCTCATCGCGGACGAGGGCATCGCACGCGTCTCCCACCGGCGGATCGCCGCCCGCGCCGGCGTCCCGCTGGGGTCGACGACCTACCACTTCGACGGCATGGACGACCTGCTGCGCGAAGCGTTCAGCCGCTTCACGCAGCACATCGCCGCGGTCTTCGAGGCCCGCCTGGCCGCACCGGCCGACCCCGCCCAAGCGCGGGAGGCCGTCGCCGACCTCATCCACTCCCTGTCCGGGGGGAGCCGGCGGGACCTCGTCCTCACCCAGGAGCTGTACACCCTCGCCGCCCGCCGGCCCGCCTACCGGGAACTCACCCAGGCGTGGATGCGCCGCAGCCGCGTCCACCTGGAGAGGCACTTCGACCCGGACACCGCCCGCCAGCTCGACGCGCTGATCGAGGGCCTGACCCTCCACCGCGCCCTGGCCACCGAACCCCACGACCGCGCCCTCACGCTGGAGGCGGTCGCCCGCATCACCGACACCGGCCGCCGGCCGCTCACCGGCCCGCCGGACGCCCTCCCCTCAGCCCCAGCACGGCCACGGCGTTCTCCTTCAGGATCAGGGGGCGCACCTCGTCCTTGACGTCCAGCTCCTCGAAGTCCGCGAGCCACCGGTCGGGGGCGAGGACCGGGAAGTCGGAGCCGAAGAGGACCTTGTGGCGCAGCGGACCGTTCGCCTGCCGGACCAGCTGCGGCGGGAAGTACTTGGGGGACCAGCCCGAGAGGTCGACGTACACGTTGGCCTTGTGGGTGGCGATCGAGATCGACGAGTCCACCCACGGCACCGACGGGTGGGCGAGCACCATGGTCAGGCGGGGGAAGTCCGCCGCCACGTCGTCGAGGAGCATCGGGTCGGAGTACCTCAGCTTGATGCCCCGTCCGCCGGGCAGCCCGGCGCCGATGCCGGTCTGCCCGGTGTGGAAGAGGGCGACCGTCCCGAGTTCCTGGAGCGTCTCCCAGAGCGGGTAGTGGGCCCGGTCGTCGGGCGCGAAGCCCTGCAGGCTGGGATGGAACTTGAAGCCGAGGACGCCGTACTCCTCGGCCAGGCGGCGCGCCTGCCGCACCGCGACGGCGCCGCGCAGCGGGTCGACGGAGCCGAACGGCAGGAGCACGTCGGCGTGTTCGGCGGCGCGCTCGGCGATCTCCTCGCTGGAGAGCGCCGGGCGGCCGAGGCCGGTGGTGGCGTCGACGGTGAAGACGACCGCGGCCATGTTCCGGGCGCGGTAGTGCTCGGCGATCTGCTCGAGGGTGGGGGTGCGCGGATGGCCGGCGCGGAAGTAGGCGGCCGACGCGTCCATCAGCTCCTGGTCCAGGGAGAGGTGGCCGTGGGCGTCGCACTCGACGTGGACGTGGGTGTCCAGCGCCGTGATGGCGTCCGGGTCGACACGGGGGAGGTAGCGGGTGGGCATGTGTGCGCTCCTTGTCGGGGCGGGCCGCGACGGCGTCGGGGCGGGTCGCGCGGCGGAGTCGGGGCAGGTCGTGGTGGCGGAGTCAGGGCAGGTCGTGGTGGCGGCGCTTCTCCTCGATGAGCCGGACCAGCAGCTCGTCCCTGTCGGCCACCATGCGCGCCTGGTCGACGCCGGCCAGTTCCTGGTCGACGCCGCGGACCAGGGCCTCGGTCAGCGCGGGGGTGAGCCGTGGCGCGCCGAGGTCGTCCATCCACCGCTGGGCGGGCGGCCCGAGGTGCTCCAGGGTGTGGGCCATGCCGCCCGGTCCGCCGGACAGGTGCTGGTTGACCAGGGGACCGAGCAGCGCCCAGCGCAGGCCGGGACCGTGGGAGACGGCCGCGTCGATGTCGGCGACGGTGGCCACGCCCCGTTCCACCAGGGAGTAGGCCTCCCGCCACAGGGCCGCCTGCAGCCGGTTGGTGACGTGGCCCGGCACCTCGCGCCGCACCAGGACCGGGCGCTTGCCGAGCCCGGCGTAGAAGCGCAGCGCCTCCTCGACGACGGACCGCCGGGTCCGCGCGCCGGGCACCACCTCGACCAGCGGGATCAGGTAGGAGGGGTTGAAGGGATGGCCGACCAGCACGCGCTCCGGATGGAGCGCGCACATCTCCTGCAGCCGTGTGGGCATCAGCCCGGACGTGCTGCTGGCCACGGGCGCCGACGGCGGGGCCGCCTCGTCCAGCTCGGCGAGCAGCCGCCCCTTGAGGTCCTCGCGCTCCGGGCCGCTCTCCTGGACGAAGCACGCCCCGTCGGCGGCCTCACCGGCGCTGCCGGCGAACCGCAGCCGGTCCGGCGCGGCCCCTTCGGCGAGGCCGAGGCGGGTCAGGGCCGGCCACGCCTGCCGTACGGCCTCCCGCAGCCGCCGCTCGGCCCCGGGCGCGGGGTCGTGGGCGAGGACGTCCAGTCCGCGGGCGAGGAACAGCGCGGCCCAGCCCGCGCCGATGACGCCGGCGCCCGCCACCGCGACGTGTCCGGTGCTCATCGGGCGTCCTCCGCGCGCCGGCGGCCGTACTCCGCGAAGGCGTCCAGTGCCGACGGGTCGACGAGCGCTCCCGGGGAGGCGACGGCGGCCGGGTCCGCGCCGAGCAGGATCCGCTTGACCGGCACCTCCAGCTTCTTGCCGGTCCGCGAGTACGGCACGGCCGGCACCGCGACGACCCGGTCCGGCACGTGGCGCGGCGACAGGGCGGAACGTATCCGCAGCGCCAGTTCGCGCCGGAGGTCGTCGTCGACCGTGGTGCCGGGTCCCGGCACCACGAAGAGGATCAGTTCGCCCATGCCGCCCGCGGGGTCCTCGAGGTGGACCACCACGCTGTCGGTGATCTCGTCGGCGTCCTGCAGGACCCGGTAGAACTCGCCGGTGCCCAGCCGCACCCCGCCCCGGTTGAGGGTGGCGTCGGACCGGCCGGTGATCAGGCAGGACCCCGCCTCGGAGAACCGGCACCAGTCGCCGAAGCGGAACGCTCCCGGATAGGCGGAGAAGTACGCGTCCCTCAGCCGGCTGCCGTCGGCGTCGCCCCAGAGACCGACCGGCATGGACGGCATCGGCGAGGTGATCACCAGCTCGCCCAGCTCCCCGACCACGGTCCCGCCGTCCTGGTCGAACGCCTTGACGTCGACGGCCAGGCTCGGGCCCGACATCTCGCCGGCGTACACCGGGGTGAGCGGCGACGCCTGCACCAGCCCGGTGCACACGTCGGTGCCGCCGCTGCCGACGTTGAGCAGGACCCCGCCGCCGAACTGCCGGGCCACCCACCGGGCGCCCTCCGGCGGGAACGGGCTGCCCGCCACCCCGAGCTGCCGCAGCCGGGACAGGTCGAACTCCTCGGCGGGACGCACCCCCTCCTTGCGGCACGCCATCAGATATCCGGGGCTCGCGCCCATCAGGGTCGCGCCGGTGAGCTCCGCCAGCCGCCACTGCTCCCGCAGGCCGGGGTGGAGCGGGTCGCCGTCGACCATCACGATCGACGAGCGGACGAGCAGCGCCGAGACGAGCGCGTTCCACATCATCCAGGCCGTGGTGCTGAACCACATCAGCCGGTCGCCGGGCCCCAGGTCCCAGTGGAAGGCGTGGTTCTTCAGGTGCTCGAGCAGCAGTCCGCCGTGGCCGTGGACGATCGCCTTGGGCCTGCCGGTGGTGCCGGAGGAGAAGAGCACGCACAACGGGTGGTCGAACGCGACGGGTTCGAAGGCGAGGGGCTCGTCGGTGTCGGCGAGCAGCTCGTCCCAGGGCACCGCGTCGTCCAGCCCGTGCCGTCCGTAAGGGACGTGGACGACGTGGCGCAGGCCGGGCAGCGCCGCGCGGATCTCGGCGACCTCGGCCCGCTTGTCGATCTCCTTGTCGCCGTAGGTGTATCCGGCGACCGCGAGCAGGACCTTGGGCCGCACCTGGCCGAACCGGTCGTTGACGCTGCGCGGCCCGAACTCCGGTGCGCAGCCCGCCCACACGGCGCCCAGACTGGCGGTGGCCAGGTAGGCGACCAGCGTCTCGGGGACGTTGGGCAGGTAACCGGCGACCCGGTCGCCCTTCCCGACTCCGAGGCGGCGCAGCCCGGCCCGCGCGCGCCGTACCCGTTCGGCGAGTTCGGCGAAGGTCAGCTCGAGGGGTTCCCTGGTCTGGGAGTGCGCGACGACGGCGACCGTGCCGGCGTCCTCGGGCCGGCCGAAGGCGTGCTCGGCGTAGTTGAGGGTCGCCCCGGGGAACCAGCGGGCGCCGGGCATCTCCCGGGTGGTGAGGACCTCTTCGGCGGGGGTGTGGAAGCGGACGCCGAAGTACTCCCGGACCGATTCCCAGAAGTCCTCCAGGGACCGTACGGACCACGCCCGCAGTTCGTCCCAGGTGGCGAGGTCGGCCTTCCGGTTCTCGCGCAGCCAGCGCAGGAAGCCGTGGACGCGTGCGTCGCGGACCTGCTCCGGGGCGGGCGGGCCGAGGAGTTCGGGTTCGCGCGGAGGGCGGGGGTCGCTCATCGTGCCTCCTCGGCGGCGGGTGCGGGGACGGGTGCGGGGGTGACCTTGGCGGCCCGGCCGGACAGGAACGCGTTCATCCGGTCCTTGGCCTCGGAGCTGCTCTGGGCGACGCCGGCCATCAGGGACTCGAGAAGCAGGCCGGTCTCGGGCGGGGCTCCGGCGATCCTGGGGAGGGCGTGGATCACGGCGTAGTTGGTGACGGGGGAGTTCCGTGCGACGCGGGCGGCGAGCGCGAGCGCCGTGGCCAGGCCGTCCCCGGTGGCGGTCCGATAGGTGGCGAGCCCGGCGGCGGCCCCCTCGTCGGCGTCGAGCACCCGGCCGGTGAGCATCATGTCGGCCATCAGGGCCACGCCGGTCAGCCGCGGCACCCGGACGGAGGCGCCCCCGCCGACGAACAGCCCCCGTTCGCCCTCCGGCAGGGCGAAGAAGGCGGAGTCCTCGGCGATCCGCAGGTGCGCCGCCGCGGCCAGCTCCAGGCCGCCGCCCACCACGGCGCCCTTGAGCACCGCGATCACCGGCAGGGTCCCGGCCTCGACCCGCTCGAAGGCCCGGTGCCACATGCGGGAGTGGTGCAGGCCCTGCACCGCGTCCCGTCCCACGAGTTCGCTCAGGTCCAGTCCCGCGCAGAAGTGGTCGCCGTCGGCGGTGAGCACCACCGCCTTCGCCCAGGCGGGCGGGGCGTCGAAGAAGCGGCCGAGACCGAGTACGGTGGCGTCGTCCAGGGCGTTGCGCTTCGCGGGCCGGCTCAGGGTCAGGACCGCGATGTCGTCATGACGGTCCAGCGACAGGGATGCGGGAAGGTTCTTCTCAGCGGTCACACCATCTCCAGACCATCAGGAATCTTGATGATCAACCATCGTTGATATCATCAAGATTCCTGTCAATACCTTGGGAGGGGAACGATGGAGGAAGCCGGGGGCCGTGGCGCTCCGTCCTTGCTGTACGCGGTCAAGCGCCTCGAACTGGTCATCCGCGCGCGGCTCGACGAGATGCTCCGCGGCTCGGGGGTGACCACCCTGCAGTACACGGCGCTGACCGTGCTCGAGCGCCGTGACGGCATCTCGGCGGCCCAGCTGGCCCGCGACTCCTTCGTCACGCCCCAGGCCATGGCCGACATGCTGCGCTCGCTGGAGCAGCGCGAGCTGATCTCCCGCTCCCCCAACCCCGCCAGCCGCCGCGAGCTGCTGGTGCACCTCACCGGGGAGGGCCGCCGCCTCCTCGCCGAGTACGCCGACGCGCACGCCGAGATCGAGGAGCGCATGCTCTCGGGACTGGGCGAGGAGGAACGCGCGCACCTGCGCTTCTCCCTGGACCGCTCCTGGCGGGCCCTGCGCCCGCCCCGGTGACGGGGCCGGCGCGGGGCGGCCGGAGCGACCGCGCGGCTCAGACCGCCTCCCGCCGCTCCGCACGCCTCCCGGCGGGCGCGGCGAGCTCGTTGCCGCTGGTCTCGCCCAGCACCAGGACGCAGACCACGGTCAGCGCGCAGAAGCCGGCGATGACCAGGGAGATGGCCGTCGTGCCGCCGCCCAGCGCCTGGACCTCGGCGAAGATCAGCGGGGCGAAACCGGCTCCCAGGCCGGCGAGCTGGTAACCGAGCGAGGCCCCGGTGTAGCGGCTGCGGGTGGCGAACAGTTCCGTGTACAGCGCGGCCAGCGGTCCGTACATCATCGGATGCAGCACCGACTGCCCCACGACCACGGCCACCAGCAGCAGGGCGGTGCTGCCGCTGTCGACCAGCGGGAAGAGCGCGAAGGCGTACGCGCCCACCGCCACGGCGCCGGCGGCGACGACGGGCCGGCGGCCGAACCGGTCGCTGGCCGCCGACCAGCCGACGATGCCCACCACGGCCAGCGCGGACGAGACGGTGAGGGCGTGCAGCACCGTCTCGCGGCCGAACCCGGCCCGTACGGCGTAGGAGATGATGAACGTGGTGAGGGTGCCCTGCACCACGAACGCGCTCAGGCCGACGCCCACGCCGAGCAGCAGGACCCGTGGGTGGTTGCGCAGCACGTCCCACAGCGGGGCGCGCCGGGGCGCCTCCTCGGCGGCGGCCGACGCGAACACGGGCGTCTCCGTCACCCGCAGCCGCACGAACAGGCCGAGGGCCAGCAGGACGACGCTCAGCAGGAAGGGTATGCGCCAGCCCCAGGCGACGAAGGCCTCCTCCCCGACCGCCGAGGCGGTCACCGACATCACCACCGTGGACACCGCCATCCCGCACGGCGCCCCCGCGTTGGTGAAGCTCGCCCACAACCCGCGCCGTTCCGTGGCGTGTTCGGCGGACATCAGCACCGCCCCGCCCCACTCGCCGCCCACCGCGACGCCCTGCACCACCCGCAGCAGCACCAGTGCGACCGGGGCCAGGCCGCCGACGGTGCCGTACGTGGGGAGCACGCCGATCAGGAAGCTGGCGACGCCCATCAGGGTCATGGACAGCACCAGCATCCTCTTCCGGCCCAGCCGGTCCCCGAAGTGGCCGAACAGCACGCCGCCCAGGGGCCGGGCCACGTAGCCGGTGGCGAGGGTGCCGAAGCTGGCCACCGTTCCGGCCAGGGGGTCGAGGTCGGAGAAGAACACCTCGGCGAACACCACCGCCGAGGCGGTCGCGTACAGCAGGAAGTCGTAGTACTCGATGACGCTGCCGAGAAAGCTGGACGTCACGGCCCGGCGCAGCTGGGTGCTGTCACCGGGTGCGGGAGGTGAGGGCTTCATGCCAGGGCTCCTTCGCACTGCCGGCCCGAAGAACTGTCAGGTTTCCTGATCGACGGCCAGTGTCGAGACTGTAAGGAAACCTGTCAATGGTTCAGGAGAACGCCGTGCGCCCGAGCAGCCGGGCGGGCCGGGGCCCCCAAGGACCCCGGTCCGCCCGGCGATCGGCCGGCCCGGTCAGCCGGTGGTGCAGGCAGCGCCGTTGAGGGAGAATCCGGTGGCCGCGGCGGTGTCACCGGTGTGCGTGGCCTGGAATCCGATCGTGACGGACTGCCCCGGCGCGATCGTGCCGTTGAAGCTCACGTTCGTCGCGGTCACCTGGCCGCCGGCCGTCCTGTAGGCGGCGTTCCACCCGTTGGTGACCGCCTGCCCGCCGGGGAGGGTGAAGGCCAGCGACCAGCCGTTCACCGCCGAACCGCCGGTGTTGGTGATCGTGATGTTCTCGGTGAGTCCGGTGTTCCACGCGGTGACCGCGGCGGTCACCTTGCACCCGGTGCCGCCGGCCGGCGGAGTGCTGGGGCTCCCCGTCGTCGGGCCGGGGCCCGGGGTGCTACCGGTCAGCCCGAAGAACTGGACCGCCGCGGCGGCCATCCCGCTCGACGGCAGGGAGTGGCCGGCGCCCTGGATGCTGTACGACTCCACGTTCACCGCGCCGGACGAACCGGCGAAGCGCTGCCGGTTCCATCCCGGCTGCGGGGTGTCGGTGGACGTCGGCGTCTGACCGAGGCCGAACACGTCGGTCCACTGCTCGACGCTCTCCCGCAGCAACTGGTACGGCACGAGGGTGTCGCCGGTGCCGTGCCACAACTGGACCGGGGGCCGCGTGCCGCCGTACCCGGGGTAGGCCTGCCGGACCGCGTCGCCCCACTGCTGGGGAGTCCTGTCCATGCTCCCGCCGGTGCACCTGCTCGTGGTGGGCGGGTAGTCCGCCGCGTTGGCGAAGCATCCGAAGGGAACGCCCATGAAGGAGGCGCCCGCCTTGAACACGTCGGGGTGGAGGGCGAGCATGTGCTGCGTCATCATGCCGCCGGACGAACTTCCCGTCGCGTACACCCGGCCCGGGTCGCCGTTGTACTGCCGCTTCACGTACTCGATCATCGAGATGAGCGAGACCGGGTCGCTGCCGCCTCCGCGGCGCTTGGCCGCGTCCGACCAGGTGTCGAAGCAGTTGCCGAAGCCCGCCGACTGGGTGGCGGTCGGGTAGATGACGACGAATCCGTACCGGTCGGCGAGCGAGGCGAACTCGCTGCCGGAGTAGAAGTTCTGCCCGGACCCGCCGCAGCCGTGCATGGCCAGGACGACGGCCGGCTTCGCGGGGCGGTTGTCCGGCACGTAGACGTGCATCTTCATGTTGCCCGGGTTGTCACCGAAGTTGGTCACCTGGACCAGCGACGCCGCGGATGCCGGCGTCACCATGATCAGGCCCAACAGCGCGAGGCTGACCGCCACGATCGCGGCGGTCAGCCTCGATAACGGTCTGCGGGGAATCCTCATGGCCGACTCCTTCGGGTTCGCCGGACGGCGCCCGGCCGAAGCCGTCCGTACCGGCGGTGGGGGGAGCGCCTGCGAGCGGGCCCGCGGCGCAGGCGCGGTGGTCTGCGGCCGGCGCGGCCCCGGCCGGCCCG
>NZ_LWCC02000005.1:973044-980828 GCF_001642695.1 Streptomyces chilikensis | reverse complement strand
GGGCGGTGCGGGTCCGCGACATGACCGCTGCGAGGCTCGCGTACCCGCCTCGTATAACAATGACCGTACCGACCGGGCAGAAAACCGTCAATCAATCGGAGGACGGCGCCGGCCGGCCGGCTCCTGGGCGCGGCACGCGGCCACGAGCGGCTCCTGACGGGACGTCGTCCGAGGGGGCGGGAGGAGCGGCCGGGCGTCCGGCGTGCGCCGGCCCCGATGCGCCGGACCCGGCGCGTCAGCCTTCCCCGAGCCGGACACCCGCGAGCAGGTCGGCGGTGGTGTGCGCGCCGATGCCGGTGTGCGCGGTGGGGGGAGCCGCGTCGGAGGGCGACGCGCCGGAGGGCGACGCGGCGACCGCCCGGACGTGCTCCTGGGCCGTCGCCGCGAGACCGTCGTAGACAGCGGTGAAGACGTCCCGCACCCGCGCCCGCCGCCAGCCCCGCGGCATGCACCGCATCGGCAGCCGCGGGTCGAGGACGTGGAACCGGCGATAGGTGTCCATGACCTCGGTCCGCGCGCACACCGCCTCGACGCCGCCCACCTCACCGGCCCGCATCCGGTCCAGCAGCGGACTCCACCGGTCGATGAAGGACGCGTACTCCTCGGCGATGGCGGCGACGTCCCAGGCGTCCAGCGGGTCGCGGCGGACGGTCCGCTCCAGTTCCACGTGCTGGGCCCGGAAGACCGTCAGCGATCCCGAGCCGACCCCGGCCAGTTCCTCCCGCGCCCTCGGGGTGAACGGCCGGGGCGACAGCCACAGCCCGTCGTACAGCGGCGCGTACCCGAGCCAGCGGAGCCGCCCCCGCAGCGTCCTCCGCTCGGCACCACTGCCCTCGGGGAGCGAGAAGGCGATGATCGTCCACGAGCCGTCCCACTTCTCCGCCTGTTCGGTGAACGCCACGATCGAGTGGCCCGAGAGGGAGAGGTTGACCGCGGCGGGGTCGCTCAGGCGGTAGGCGCTGTGCCTCCCCTTCCGGCTGCTCTCCAGCACCCCCCGGCGGGCCAGCCGGCTGATGGCGGTGCGGCCGGCGGCCGGAGTGACGCCGAACTCGCCCAGCAGCGCCACGATCGCCGCCGAGGGGAGGGACGCACGGGTGCGCAGGGTGTAGTCGGCCAGCAGGGTGACCGCGAGGCTCTGCGGTGAGCCGCCGGCCCGCCGCCGGGGCAGTCGCACCGAGTCGGCCGGGTCGTCGGGGTAGATCTCGTTGACGTCGAAGGGACGGACCACGACACTCTCCGGCGGTTCTGGTCGGTTCGAGGTACGACTCCCTCGGATCGTCCGGCGGTTGACGGCTCCCGCGGGAGGGCGCACCCGCCGGGAACAGGATAGGCGTCCGGCCCCGCTCCCACCGGGTTCGGTACCGGGCGCCCGGGCCCCGGCACGCCGTCCCCCGCCCGCCGCTTCCCCGCCGTGCGGCCTCGAGGGGCCGGGCGACGCTTTTGGGGGAACCTTTACCCGGGGGCGGTCGTTGACCCCTTCGACGGTGAGCGCGGTCGCGACCGATGACTCGGACGACTCAGAGGAATGTCGAGGGTGACGTCAATGGCTATGTGGGACCGGCTCAAGGAACAGGCCCAGACGCTGCAGCAGTCCCAGCGCGGACGCGGCGCGGCCCACGGGCCGGGCGGCTCCCCGGGCTCCGGCGGTGGATCGCGCGCCCAGCTGGTGAGCGTGCTGAAGACGCAGCTCGGTTCCCTCAAGACCGAGCTGAAGAGCGGCGCCTACCGGGACGCGAGCATGGCGATGTGCGCACTGGTGGCGGCCGCGGACGGACACGTGGACCCGGCGGAGCGGCAGCGCGTCGAGTCGCTGATCCTCGGCAACGAGGTGCTGCAGAACTTCCCGCCGGAGCAGCTGCGCCAGCGCTTCAACAAGCACGTGGACCGGCTGACGCGCGACTTCCCGCAGGGCAGGGCCGAGGCGCTGCAGGACATCGCCAGGACCGCCGGGAAGCCGACCGAGGCGCGAGCGGTGATCCAGATCGGCATGGTCATCGCCGGGGCCGACGGTGACTTCTCCCAGCCCGAGCAGATGATCCTCCGCGAGGCCTGCGGGGCGCTGGGGGTGTCCCCCGCCGAGTTCCAGCTCTGAGCCGCCCGCGGCCCGGACCCCGCGGCGGCGCCTCCCCCGCGTGAGCGCCGGGGAGGGGCACGGCGGCGGGGTCCGGCGCAGGCCGCGGTCGCGTGGCGGTTCCCCTCCGTGGCGGTGTCCTGTCGTGGCGGTGCGTCCGGACCGGGGGTGCCCGACGACCGGTGGGGAAGCGGTCTCCCTCGCGGAGGCGCCCGGGCGTCCTGCGCGGCGGTCCCCGCCCGCCCTCAGCACTCCAGGTAGCGCAGGACCGCGAGGATGCGCCGGTTGTACCCGGTGGCGTGGCTCAGTTCGAGTTTGTCGAAGACGGCGTTGAGGTTCTTCTCCACCGAGCTCAGCGAGATGTGCAGCTTCCCGGCGATCGCCGTGTTGGTGTGCCCCTGGGCCAGCGCCTCCAGCACGCTGCGCTCGCGCGGGGTGAGCCGGGCCAGCGGATTGCCGTGCACGGTGCGCAGGAGCAACTGCCGTACCACCTCGGGGTCGATGACGGCCCCGCCCTCGTGGATCCGCTCCAGGGCGTCCAGGAACTCCTCGACCTGGGCCACCCGGTCCTTGAGGAGGTAGCCGACCCGCTCGGCGTTGGAGGCCAGCAGCTGGGCCGCGTAGTTGCGCTCGATGTGCTGGGAGAGCACCAGCACCCCGGTTCCCGGCCGGCGCCCGCGGATCTCCACGGCGGCCCGCAGTCCCTCGTCGGTGTGGGTCGGCGGCATCCGGATGTCGACGATGACGATGTCCGGCCGGTGCTCCTCGACCTCGTCGAGCAGGGTCACCGCGTCGCCCAGTGCCGCCACGACCTCGTGGCCTTCGTCGGCGAGCAGCCGGACCAGGCCCTCCCTCAGCAGGGTCGAGTCCTCGGCGATGATCACGCGCACGGCAGCTCCGCGGTGATGGTGGTGGGTCCCCCGGGAGGGCTGTCGACGCGCAGTACGCCGTCCAGCGCCGCCACCCGGCTGCGCAGTCCGGTCAGTCCGCTGCCGGCCGGGTCCGCGCCGCCCCTGCCGTTGTCCTCGATCCGTACCGCGAGGCTCGCGCCGGTGCGTGCCACCTGCACGTCGACCGCGGTGGCCGAGGAGTGCTTGGCGGCGTTGGTGACGGCCTCGGACACCACGAAGTAGGCGGCAGTCTCCACGAGCCGGGGCAGCGGCGGGCCGTCCTCGAACCGGATGCGCAGCGGGATGCCGCACCGCCCGGCGACGCCGCCCAGCGCCTCCTTCAGGCCGAGGCTGTCCAGCGCCGAGGGGTAGATCCGCCAGGCCACCTCGCGCAGTTCGGTGAGGACCTGCTGGGACTCCTCGTGCGCCTGGAGCAGCAACGCGTCGGTCCGCTCGGGGTCACGGCCGCGCCGGGCCCGGCCGAGCAGCATGGCCAGTGCGACCAGGCGCTGCTGGACGCCGTCGTGCAGGTCGCGCTCGATGCGCCGTCGTTCGGCGTCCACCGCCCGCACCACCGCGGCCCGGCTGGCGGCGAGTTCGTCGATCCGGCGCCGGAGCAGTTCCTGCTCGGAGGGCCCGAAGCACTCGCGTGCGGTCCGGGCGTCCAGGGCGGCCAGCGAGCGCAGGCCCTGGACGTCGAGGAAGAGCAGGACGCCGCCCAGCACCACCTGGGTCAGGAGTTCGTCCCAGCCGAGGCTGCCCCGTGCCATCCCCGTGACCAGCAGTCCGGCGAGCACGACGCCGAAGCCGAGCAGCCCGGTCACGAAGGCGCACAGCAGCCCCGTGCGGCAGTGGACGGCGAGGTGGCGCAGGACCTTCTGGTCGGCCACCGTGTAGCGGGCGGGGAAGCGGTCGCCGAAGAACACCGAGCGGCGGATCCGTTCCAGCGTCAGCAGGCGGCGCGCCCCGGACACCAGGACGCCGAGGGCGTCGGGCCGGGTGCGCGGCCACAGCAGGAAGGGGCCGAGGGCGGTGCCGGCGACGAGGAAGTAGAGGAGGTCGAGCAGGGCGGTCAGGCAGCCGAGCAGGACGCCCGCGCCACGACGCCACCACGGGGTCGGCGGTGCGGCGCTCCGGCCGTGCCCGGTGTCCGGAGCGCGAGGGGTTCTCCCGAGGCCGTCGGACGCGGCCTGCGTCGGATCCTGCCGCACGGAGCGGGAGCCTAGCGGCGCCGTACGGGCCCGGGCAAGATCGCCCGGGGCCGCCGGCGGAAGCACGCCGGGGCTGTGGCGGGAGTGGTCGCGGCGCATCAGGCGCGGCGGTGCCGGGCCTTGCCGCGGCCCCTCAGCCGTACCGCCAGGTAGAGCACGAGGGCGGCGACGGCCAGGACCAGGACGGCCTTGCTCAGGAGGCCGACGTAGGTCTCCACCGTTTCCCACCGGTCGCCCAGCCAGTAACCGGCCAGCACCAGGACGCTGTTCCAGACCAGGCTGCCGAGCGTGGTGAGCATGACGAACACGGGCACCGGCATCCGCTCGACGCCGGCGGGCACCGAGATCAGGCTGCGGAAGAGCGGCACCATCCGGCCGAGGAGGACCGCCTTGGTCCCGTGCCTGGCGAACCACTCCTCGGTGCGTTCCAGGTCGGAGGGTTTCACCAGGGGCAGCTTCGCCCACAGCGCGTGCATCCGCTCCCGGCCGAAGAGCGCGCCCAGCCAGTAGAGGACGACCGCGCCGGCCACCGAGCCGAGCGTCGTCCAGAACAGTGCCGAGGTGAGGGTCAGTACGCCCTGTCCCGCGGCGAAGCCGGTCAGGGGCAGGACGATCTCGCTGGGCAGCGGCGGGAAGAGGTTCTCCAGGGCGATGGCCAGGCCCGCCCCGGGACCGCCCATCGTGTCCACGAGGTCCGCCGCCCACCCCGCGATGCCGTCCGCGGGCTCCTGGGGCAGCGCCGAGGTCATGTGATGCACGGTGGTCTCCAAGTGACGGGACGACACCGGGGCGGCCGCCCCGGTGTCGTCCAACCTAGGAACCGCGGTGGGGCCGCGGTATGAGGGTTGCCCTCCGACCGGATGCTGTTTCCCGTACCGGTCACCCTGCGGTTTCCCGCAGGGTGACCGGTACGGACAGGTCCCTCCACGTCCCGCTCCGGATGCGTTCCCCGTCATCGGGCGGCAACGGCGAGGAGGAGGGCGCGAGGCTCCGGGCCCACCGTCCGCCGTCCCGGCCGGCGGACGAACGCCCGCCGCCCGGGCGGAGCGGTGGCGTCGGGGGTCAGCCGGCCCCCGGGACGCCGGCCAGGCGGCTGCCGACCCGTGCGGCCGTCTCCCGCAGCCAGATGTGCGCCGCGTCATGGGTGTGGACCGGGTGCCACCACAGCGCTTCGCGCAGCGGCACCGCCTCGTAGGGGGGCTCGACGACCCGCACGGCGGCGATCGGCGTCAGCAGCCGCGCCAGCCGTGCCTGGATCAAGGCGATGCGCCGGGTGCCGGTGACCAGCAGCGGCAGCAGCTGGAAGCTGTCGACCGACACCTCCACGCGCGGTTCGACGCCGAGCATGCCGAGCTGGCGCACGGCCGGGGCGTCGTAGGTGCGCTGGTAGGTCACCCACGGCAGCCGGGCGAGGTCCTGCCGGGTGAGCCGGTCCTCGACGCCCGGGTGGTCGTCGGCGACGAGGAACACCCAGCGGTCGTCGTAGAGGTCGGTGGCGGGGAAGCCGGACGACCGGACGGGCCGGTCGTGAGAGGCGCTGCACGGCACGGCGTGATGACGCGAACCGCAGGCCACGGACCGCGGTGGCCGGTCCGGCCGGCCCGACCGGCAGCGTGCTCATGGTGACCGGCGTCATCGTGATCGCAGCGAGTCGGCGCGCGCCTGCCTGGTCATCTGCCACGTCAGGGCGCGCCCTGGGCGGGGTCCTTCGGCCAGGACGGCGGACTCCGCCGACCGGACAGGACCCGTGGGCGGCGGTTTCCGCAGCGCCGCGTGGCCACGGAAGCCGCAGCAGCCGCCGTCGCCCGCCGCACGGCTCGATGTGATCACGTCACGGGAACGGCCGGGGCGCTGCCGGTCGGCGCGCTCCCTGACAGCAACGGTCCACCGCCGCCGCGCACCCCGCCCATGACCACCCGCCGGCCGGAGCTGGAGCAGCATGTCCAGACGACGCACCGGAGCGGTCCTGGCCGCCGCCGGGGCGCCGCTGCCCCCGGCCGGGGCAGCGATGGCGGAAAACCGCGGGTGGGGCGGGTGCGCCCCGCCCCACCCGTGGTGCACGGCGGAACACGTCGAGAGCCGGCCCGGTAGGGAGGAACCGCGGGTCAGGCACCCTTCTTGACCGGCTCCAAAATTGCCACGCACTCCACGTGGTGGGTCATCGGGAAGAGGTCGAACACCCGCAGCGTCCGCACCCGGTAGCCGCCCTCGCGGAAGTAGGCGATGTCGCGGGCGAGGGCCGCCGGGTCGCAGGCGACGTAGGCGACGCGGCGGGCGCCGAGGGAGGCGAGGTGGCTGACGGTCCTGCGGCCGGCGCCCGCGCGGGGCGGGTCGAGGACGATCAGGTCGACCTCGGTGATGCCGGTGCGCGGCAGCACCGCCTCGACCTTGCCCTGCTCGATGCGGACCCGGTCGAAGCCGTCCAGGTTGTGGCGGGCGTCCTCCACCGCGCGCTTGCCGGACTCGATGCCCAGCACCGCGCCCTCGTCGCCGAGGCGGTCGGCGAGCGCGCCGGCGAACAGGCCGACGCCGCAGTACAGGTCGAGGGCGGTCTCCCCCTTGCGCGGCAGCAGGCCTTGCATCACCGCCGTGACCAGGGTGTCCGCGGCCTTCGGGTGCACCTGCCAGAAGCCGCCGCTGCCGACCCGGTAGGTCCGGCCGTCGGCCCGCTCGCGGACGAAGGGGCGGCCGTGCACCCGGTGCACGCCGCCGTCCTTCTCCCCGACGCGCATCACGGAGACCGGGCGGTCCAGCTCGACGATGGGCAGCCGGGCGCCCTCGCGCGGGGTGAGGATGACCTGGCGGTCCTGGGAGCCGGTGGCGGCGATGGCCTCCACGCTCTCCATGCCCGACCAGTCGCGCCGCTCGACGCCGAGCTCGCTGACGCCCTCGGCGGCGATCATGCAGTGGTCGATCACCTGGACCTCGTGCGACCGGTGCTTGCGCAGGCCGGCCTGTCCGGTGCCCGGGTCGACGGCGTACTGGACGCGGGTCCGCCAGGAGGGGACCTGGCCGGCGGGCACCTTGTCGCCCTCGGCGGGCATCACGGTGCCGTCCCAGCCGGCCTCCTCGGGGGTGAGCCCGGCCAGCCGCTGGAGCTGCTCCGCGACGACCTCGCCCTTGAGCCGCCGCTGGGCGCCGGGCTTGGCGTGCTGCCAGTCGCAGCCGCCGCACCTGCCGGGGCCGGCGAACGGGCAGGGCGCCTCGACGCGGTCCTTGGACGCCTCGAGGATCTCCACGGCGTCGGCGCGCAGGAACCGCGCGCCCTCCTCGCCCTCGGTCACCCGGGCCACGACCCGCTCGCCGGGCAGCGCGTGCCGGACGAAGAGGACCTGGCCCTCGTCGGTCCGGGCGATGCAGTGACCACCGTGGGCGACGGGGCCGATCTCGACCTCGTACTCCACGCCCACCAGCGACTTCTTCTCCTGTGCCTGCATGGCGGGGTGACTCCACAACCTCGGTGACGAATCGGACGCGCGCACCCGTGGCGCGCGTCCGGACAACAGCCGACCAGTCTACGCGGTCGGCGGGACGCACCGGCCCGGCCGGCGGCCGCGGCGTCTGCCGGCCGCGACGGCCCGGGCCGCGGCGGGTCACCGGCGGCCGCGTCCC
>NZ_LWCC02000005.1:952993-972944 GCF_001642695.1 Streptomyces chilikensis | reverse complement strand
CGGGCCGGGCGGGTGCGGCGTCGGGGCGCACGTACGCCGGACGGTCCGCTCCGGTCGCCCGGGCGAAGGGCCGGCCGTAGGGTCGGCCCCATGGAGAGCCCGCCTTCGCCTCTGACGACGAGGCCGCCGACCTGCGCGGACCGGCCTTCGGCCGGTGCCGGCCGCGGAGGGAGCTGACCGTGCAGCCGAGCTCGCGCAAGCAGGGGACGGGTACCGGCGGGGCGGCGCCGGGGAACGGCGGCAAGCTCGTCGCGCTCCTGGTGATCGCCTCGCTTCAGCTGATGGTGGTGCTGGACATCACCATCGTCAACATCGCGCTGCCGCACATCCAGTCGGCCCTCGACTTCACCACGGCGAACCTCTCCTGGGTGATCAACGCCTACACCCTCACCTTCGGCGGGCTGCTCCTGCTGGGCGGCCGGTCGGGTGACATCCTCGGCCGTCGGCGCGTGTTCCTGTACGGCGTGTCGCTCTTCACCCTCGCATCGCTGCTGTGCGGCCTCGCGCAGGAGCCCTGGCAGCTTCTGGCCGCCCGTGCCCTGCAGGGCATGGGCGGCGCCATCGCCTCACCGACGGCACTGGCGCTCATCGCCACCATCTTCGCGGAAGGACGGGAGCGCAACCGGGCGTTCGCCGTGTTCGCGGGGGTGTCCGCGGGGGGCGGCGCGATCGGACTGCTGGCGGGAGGGATGCTCGTCGAATGGCTGACCTGGCGCTGGATCTTCTTCGTCAACGTCCCGATCGGCCTCCTCATCGTCCTCGCCACCACGCGCTCCATCGGGGAGTCGGAGCGCCGGCCGGGACGGTTCGACGTGGGCGGTGCCTGCACCTCCACGCTCGGCATGGTCGCGCTGGTGTACGGGTTCATCCGTGCCGGGGAGAAGAGGTGGTCCGACCCCCTCACCGTCACCGCCTTCGTCGCCGCGGTCGTCCTGCTGGGGGCCTTCCTCCTCGTCGAGCGCAGGTCACGGCAGCCGATCACGCCGCTGGAGCTGTTCCGCGACCGCAACCGGTCCGGCACCTTCGCGATCATGCTCTGCCTCGCGGCGGCGATGTTCGGCATGTTCTTCTTCCTGACCCTCTTCGTGCAGGACGTCATGGGCTTCAGCCCGCTCGAGGCGGGCCTGGCCTTCCTGCCGGTGAGCGCCGTCATCGCCGTCAGCGCCGCGGTGGCCTCCCAGCTGCTGCCGAGGACCGGGCCCAAGGCCGTGATGGTGTCCGGGGCCGTCCTCGCCGCGGCCGGCCTGGGATGGCTGTCCCGGCTCGAGGTCACCAGCAGCTACACCGGCGGCATCCTCGGACCGATGCTCGTGTTCGGCTTCGGCATGGGATTCGAGTTCGTCTCCCTCACGCTGATGGCGGTCTCCAACGTGGCCGAGAAGGAGTCCGGCGCCGCGTCCGGGGTGCTCAACGCGACCCAACAGGTCGGAGGGTCCCTCGGCCTGTCCATCCTCGTGACGGTCTTCAGCACCAGCAGCCGCCACAAGGCGCAGGACCTCGTGCGCGCGTTCCTCGCCCGCGCCACGCCGGAGGAACGGCGACGGTTCGGGCGGACCGGCGCGTTGCCGCCCCAGCTGCGGGAACAGGTGCTCGCCGCCGGCATCACCTCGGCGTTCGTCGCCGCCTCCCTCATGGCGGCGCTGGCGGCCCTGATCGCGGTGCTCGTGATCCAGACGCGCGCCGAGGACCTGCGGAGGTTCCAGGGCCGGGCGCCGTCCCCGTGAGAGGGGCCGGCCCCGGCCGTCAGGCCCGGAGGTCGGTCAGCAGGGGCGGGGCGTGCTCGCCCGCGGCGGTCGTGAGGGAGAGCACCGCGTGACCCGGCGGAACGCCGTGGGCGAGGTCGGACGCGGACCACCGCTCGCGCTCGACCTGCCGCACCGTCACCGCCCGCGCGGTCGGCGCGTGCCCCGTGATCACCCGCCGCAGCGCGTGCAGCGCCTTGCCCGCCGGCGTCTCGGCGACGATCTGCCGGTCGGTGACGTCCCGCGCCTCGGTCCACTCCTTGCCCCAGACCTCGGCGAAGTCCTGCCCGTCCCACGGGGTGAGGCCGGCCAGCGCGACCCTGCACCCCACCGACCCCAGCAGCGGCCCCCGCAGCGCCCGCGGCACGTCGTCCAGCGTGCGCAGCGTCAGCACCACGCCCGCGTTCACCGACCGCAGCCGCTGCACGGCCCGCACCGCCTCGGGGGTGACCACGCCCGCCGCCTCGTCGAGCACCAGGCAGGCGAAGAGCGACCGGTCCTGCCGTACGGCCACGCTCGCCGAGAACTGGGCGAGCACCAGCCGCGCCAGGATCCGCGCCGCCTCGGAGTGCCCGTGGCGCGGCAGGTCGAGGCGGACCCGCACGGGGTGGTCCAGGGCCCGCAGCGGGAACGGGCGGGTCCGGCCGGTCGTGTCGAAGAAGGTGGAGAAGGCGGGCCGGTCCAGCAGCGCGATCCGGTCGGCGAGCAGCGGCGCCGCGTCCCCGTGACGCCCCGACTGCCGCTGCCGGGCGTCGAGCTCGCGCACCAGGGAGGCGTGCGCCGGGTCCCGCACCAGCGCCTCGCGCAGCGCCGCCAGCGGCTCCGGGTCGCCGTCCAGCAGCGCCCGCAGCTCCGGCACCGACGGGAACCGGTCGTGGACGGCGCGGAACGGCCCGAGGAGCTGGGCCAGCACGGTGGCCGGCCGCCGGCCGCCCTCCGCGGGGGCCTGCGGATCGGCGACGTCCCCGGCCAGCGCCTCGGCGAGCATCGCGGCGGCCTCGTCGGGGTCGGTGGTCCCGCCGTACAGGTCCAGGTCGTGGGGGGAGTCGGGGTCGCCGACGCGGATCACCACGTCGTAGGCGTCGGCGGGCCCCAGCCCGGCCCCGTCCGTGCCGACCACCACGACGGCGGCGCGGCCCGCCAGGGCGTGCAGGGTGAGCGACTCGGCCAGCGGGCGGACCAGCGCGGAGGTCTTGCCCGACCCGGCCGGACCCACCGCCACCAGCGAGGTGGCCAGCAGGTCGGGGGCGAGCGCCACTCCCGCGTCCCGGTAGGCGTAGGGGTTGCGCGGATCGTCGGCGGCGGTGCCCACCCGCACCTGCCCGGTCAGCAGGTCGTGCCGGGCGGTGCGGACCGGCAGGTCACGGGTGCCGGACGGGTGCGGGCAGGCCGCCGCGCCGTCCCTCAGCACCGCCTCGGCGAAGGCCCCCGGCGACAGCAGCCCGGCGCGCACGCCCTGCCAGGCGCGGGTGAGCCGCGCGTGGTCGACGTCCCGCATCAGCCCGGCCCGCGCGTCCGCCGCGAGCCGGTCCGCGGCGGCCACGGCCTCCACGGACCCGGAGGCCCGCAGTTCGGGCCAGTGCGCGGGGTCCTCGCCGGCCGGCCGGGGGGCGGCGGCCTCGGCCGGCCGGCGGGCCGCCCAGGCGGGCGGCCCGAACCTCCGCCACAGTTCCGCCCAGCGGCCCAGCCGGGCCACCGCGAGCAGGATGATCCCGCCGACCAGCGCGTAGTAGGCGTACACGGCGACCACCGCGCCGACGGAGTGCGGCTCGGCCCAGGAGTCGGGGACCATCGCCCACAGCGGCAGCAGCCACCAGCCGCCCAGGTAGCCGTTCCACAGCAGCGACCAGACCAGCCAGCCCACCAGGAACGAGATCACCGCCCCGGTCACCAGCTGCCGGGCCGGGGTGACCTCCGGCTCCTCGTCCGGCCGCGGGCGGTGCCCGAACCGCCAGATGCCCGGGGCGGCCTCCGGACGCGGGGTGCGCAGCCAGGACAGGAACGCGGCGCCCGGCGGCGCGGCCTCCACGGCGGGGGCGTGGCGCGGGCGTGGCGGGTGAACGGGACGGTTGTCCGGCTTGCCGTCGATGTCCATCGGGCCCCCAGGTGCGCTGCGTGACGTCACGTGTACCGTGCCTCAATCTAGTGGGCACGGGCCCGCCGGAGGGTCCTCGTGCGCGCAGTGCCCGCCTCGGCCCGGAACGGCGGGCCGTGCGCCTGTCTGGAGCAAAGGCGCGCGCTGCCGCTCCACGGTGGCCAGGTCGGCCCCGTCCCCGTCCGGCCTAACGTGGACGCATGACCACCCACGCCTTCTGGGTCGCCGGCCGCGAGGCCACCGGCGACGAGACGTTCGACGTCACCAATCCTTACGACGGCCGGACCGTCGGCACCGTCAGCGTCCCCACCGAGGCCCAGGTGGAGGAGGCCGTCGCCGCCGCCCACGCCGTGCGGGACGAGTTCGCCGCCACCCCGGCGCACGTCCGCGCCGCCGCCCTCGACCACGTGGCGCGCCGCCTCACCGAGCGCACCGAGGAGATCGCGCAGCTGATCTCCGCCGAGAACGGCAAGCCGGTCAAGTGGGCCCGCGGCGAGGTCGGCCGGGCGATCTCCGTGTTCCGGCTCGCCGCCGAGGAGGCCCGCCGCTGGAACGCGGGCGAGGCGCAGCGGCTCGACACCGATCAGGGCGGCACCGGCCGTCTCGCCCTGACCCGCCGCGTCCCGCGCGGCGCCGTGCTGGGCATCGCGCCGTTCAACTTCCCGCTCAACCTGAGCGCCCACAAGGTGGCCCCGGCCATCGCGGTCGGCGCGCCGATCATCCTCAAGCCCGCCCCGGCCACCCCGATCTCCTCCCTGGTGCTCGGCGAGATCCTGGCCGAGACCGACCTGCCGGCCGGCTCCTGGTCGGTGCTGACCGTGCCCAACGACCGGATGCCCGCGCTGGTGCGGGACGAGCGCCTGCCGGTCATCTCCTTCACCGGCTCCGGCCCGGTCGGCTGGTCCATCCGCGACAGCGTGCCCCGCAAGCACTGCACCCTGGAGCTCGGCGGCAACGCCGCCGCCGTGGTCCTCCCGGACTGGGCGAGCGAGCAGGACCTCGAGTGGGCCGCCACCCGGATCGCCACCTTCTCCAACTACCAGGGCGGCCAGTCCTGCATCTCGGTGCAGCGGGTCGTCGCCGACGCGGCCGTGTACGACCGCCTGGTCCCGATGATCGTGGAGAAGGTCCGGGCGCAGGTCACCGGCGACCCGGCCGACGACGCCACCGACGTGGGCCCGCTGGTCGACGAGAACGCCGCCAAGCGCGTCGAGGCATGGGTCGACGAGGCCGTGAAGGCCGGCGCCGAACTGCTCACCGGCGGCACCCGGGACGGCGCCACCTACGCGCCGACCGTCCTGGCCGGCGTGCCCGAGGGCGTCACGCTCTCCTGCGAGGAGGTCTTCGGCCCGGTGCTGACCATGCAGCGGACCGAGGGCGAGGAGGCGGCCTTCGCCGCCGTCAACGACTCGCCCTACGGCCTCCAGGCGGGCGTCTTCACGCACGACCTGCAGACGGCGTTCCGCGCCCACCGCGCCCTGGAGGTGGGCGGTGTGATCATCGGCGACGTGCCGTCCTACCGCGCCGACCAGATGCCGTACGGCGGCGCCAAGCAGTCCGGCGTCGGCCGCGAGGGCGTCCGCTACGCCATGGAGGACTACACCTACGAGCGCGTCATGGTCCTGACCGGCCTGGCCCTCTGACGCCGGCCCGGCCGCCCGCCGGCCCGGCTCCCGGGCCGTCCGCCGGAGTTCGCCCGAATCACACCGGTGCGGACTCCGGCGGGGGCCGCCGGGGGCCACAATGGGGGGATGACTGACAGTCCAGCCCCGCTCGCCGATCCGCACCTCGTCTTCGACCCGTCCGACGGGCCGAGGGACGTGGTGATCCTCGGGTCCACCGGGTCGATCGGCACCCAGGCCATCGACCTCGTGCTCCGCAACCCGGACCGCTTCCGGGTGACCGCGCTGTCCGCCGCCGGCGGACGGGTCGAACTGCTCGCCGAGCAGGCGCACCGGCTGCGGGTGCGGACCGTGGCGGTGGCCCGGGCGGACAAGGCGGCGCAGCTGCGCGAGGCGCTGGCCGAGCGGTACGGCGCCGAGCCGCTGCCGGAGATCCTGGCGGGGCCGGACGCCGCCACCGAGGTCGCGGCGTCGCGCTGCCACACGGTCCTCAACGGCATCACCGGCTCGATCGGCCTGGCCCCCACCCTGGCCGCCCTGGAGGCGGGGCGGACACTGGCGCTGGCCAACAAGGAGTCGCTGATCGTGGGCGGCCCGCTGGTCAAGGCGGTCGCCAAGCCGGGGCAGATCATCCCGGTCGACTCCGAGCACGCCGCGCTCTTCCAGGCGCTGGCCGCCGGTACCCGCGCCGACGTCCGCAAGCTGGTGGTGACCGCCTCCGGCGGCCCCTTCCGCGGGCGGACCAGGGCGGAGCTGGCCGACGTCACCGTGCAGGACGCGCTGGCGCACCCCACCTGGGCGATGGGCCCGGTGATCACCGTGAACTCCGCCACCCTGGTCAACAAGGGCCTGGAGGTGATCGAGGCGCACCTGCTCTACGACATCCCCTTCGACCGCATCGAGGTCGTCGTCCACCCCCAGTCCTACGTGCACTCCATGGTCGAGTTCACCGACGGTTCGACGCTGGCCCAGGCCACCCCGCCGGACATGCGCGGGCCGATCGCCGTCGGCATCGGCTGGCCGGAGCGCGTCCCGGACGCCGCCCCCGCCTTCGACTGGTCCCAGGCCTCCACCTGGGAGTTCTTCCCCCTGGACGACGAGGCCTTCCCGGCCGTGAACCTGGCCCGGCACGTCGGCGAACTCGCGGGGACGGCCCCGGCCGTGTTCAATGCCGCCAACGAGGAGTGCGTCGAGGCGTTCCTGGCCGGCCGGCTGCCGTTCCCCGCCATCATGGACACCGTCGTCCGGGTGGTCGAGGAGCACGGCACGCCGCGGGCGGGAACCTCCCTCACCCTGTCCGACGTCCTCGAGGCGGAGACCTGGGCACGGGCCCGGGCACGTGAACTGACGAGCGCGGAGGCGCGTGGATGACCACCTTGATGTTCGTGCTCGGCATGGTCATCTTCTTCGTGGGCCTGCTGATCTCGATCGCCTGGCACGAACTGGGCCACCTGTCGACGGCGAAGCTCTTCGGCATCCGCGTGCCCCAGTACATGGTCGGCTTCGGACCGACGATCTGGTCGCGGAGGAAGGGCGAGACCGAGTACGGGATCAAGGCGATCCCGCTCGGCGGCTACATCCGCATGATCGGCATGTTCCCGCCCGGCGAGGACGGCCGGGTCGAGGCCCGGTCCACCTCGCCCTGGCGGGGCATGGTCGAGGACGCGCGCTCGGCGGCCTACGAGGAGATCCGGCCGGGCGACGAGACCCGGATGTTCTACACGCGCAAGCCGTGGAAGCGCGTGATCGTGATGTTCGCCGGGCCGTTCATGAACCTGGTCCTCGCGGTCGCGCTGTTCTTCGTCTACCTGATGGGGTTCGGCATCCGCGAGGAGACCAACGTCGTCAGCTCGGTGCAGAAGTGCGTGATCGCGGCCGGCGAGAACCGCGACGACTGCCGGGCGGGGGACCCCGCGGCTCCCGCGGCGGCGGCGGGCCTGCGCGCCGGTGACAGGATCCTCTCGGTGGACGGCGTGGCCACCACCGAGTGGAACGCCCTCTCCGACGCCATCCGCACCCGCGCCGGGGAGCAGGACGTCCCCCTCGTGGTGGAGCGCAAGGGCGAGCGGCTCACCCTGCGCGCGGACATCACCACCAACAAGGTGGCCAAGAAGGACGACCGGGGCATGCCGGTCCGCGGCGAGTACGTGGAGGCCGGCTTCCTGGGCTTCAGCCCCGCCAGCGGCGTCTTCCGCCAGGACTTCGGCGAGTCGGTCGTCTGGATGGGCGACCGGGTGGAGGACGCCGTCGACGGACTGGTCGCCCTGCCCTCCAAGGTCCCCGCCCTGGTGGACGCCGCCTTCGGCGACGGACCGCGCGAGGACGACTCCCCGATGGGCGTGATCGGCGCGGCCCGGGTCGGCGGCGAGGTCTTCACCCTGGACATCCCGCCGAGCCAGCAGGTGGCGTTCTTCGTCTCCCTGGTGGCCGGCTTCAACCTGTCGCTGTTCGTCTTCAACATGCTTCCGCTGCTCCCGCTCGACGGCGGGCACATCGCGGGAGCGCTCTGGGAGTCCGTGCGGCGCGGCATCGCCCGGGTCCTCAGGAGGCCGGACCCCGGCCCGTTCGACGTGGCCAAGCTGATGCCCGCCGCCTACGTGGTGGCGGCGGTGTTCGTCTGCTTCACGTTGCTGGTGGGCATCGCGGACGTGGTGAACCCGGTCCGCATCTCCTGACCCCCGCCCGCCGGCCCCGCCGTCCATTCCTCCCGTACGTCCTCCGTTGTGTGGATTTGCTCGGAGCGGACGTGCCGGGCCGGCGGGCGGTGCCGTAATCTCGGATCCCGGAGCCCAACCGGGGCCTCGACGCGTTGATACGCCTCGAGCTTGATCAGACCATGGGGTTGCACAGCAGATGACTGCGATTTCACTCGGCATGCCGTCCGTTCCGACCAAGGTCGCCGAGCGCCGGAAGAGCCGGCAGATCCAGGTCGGGACGGTGGCGGTGGGCGGTGACGCTCCCGTCTCGGTGCAGTCCATGACGACCACCCGGACCTCCGACATCGGGGCGACCCTGCAGCAGATCGCCGAGCTGACGGCCTCCGGCTGCCAGATCGTGCGCGTGGCCTGCCCCACCCAGGACGACGCCGACGCGCTGCCGGTGATCGCGCGCAAGTCGCAGATCCCGGTCATCGCGGACATCCACTTCCAGCCGAAGTACGTCTTCGCCGCCATCGAGGCGGGCTGCGCGGCCGTGCGGGTCAACCCCGGCAACATCAAGCAGTTCGACGACAAGGTCAAGGAGATCGCGCAGGCCGCCAAGGAGCACGGCACGCCGATCCGCATCGGCGTCAACGCCGGCTCGCTCGACCGCCGCCTGCTGCAGAAGTACGGCAAGGCGACGCCCGAGGCCCTGGTGGAGTCGGCGCTGTGGGAGGCGTCGCTCTTCGAGGAGCACGACTTCCGCGACATCAAGATCTCGGTGAAGCACAACGACCCGGTCGTGATGATCGAGGCCTACCGCCAGCTCGCCGAGCAGTGCGACTACCCGCTGCACCTCGGGGTCACCGAGGCCGGTCCGGCCTTCCAGGGCACCATCAAGTCCGCCGTGGCCTTCGGCGCCCTGCTCTCGCAGGGCATCGGCGACACCATCCGGGTCTCGCTCTCCGCGCCCCCGGTCGAGGAGATCAAGGTCGGCATCAAGATCCTCGAGTCGCTGAACCTCCGTCAGCGGACCCTGGAGATCGTCTCCTGCCCCTCCTGCGGGCGGGCCCAGGTGGACGTCTACAAGCTGGCCGAGGAGGTCACCGCGGGCCTGACCGGCATGGACGTCCCGCTCCGGGTGGCCGTCATGGGCTGCGTGGTGAACGGTCCGGGCGAGGCCCGCGAGGCCGACCTCGGCGTCGCCTCCGGCAACGGCAAGGGCCAGATCTTCGTCAAGGGCGAGGTCATCAAGACCGTGCCCGAGTCCAAGATCGTGGAGACCCTGATCGAGGAGGCCATGAAGCTGGCCGCGCAGATGGAGGCCGACGGCGTCGTCTCCGGCGAGCCCTCCGTCTCGGTCGCCGGCTGACCGGATTCCCCCGCCCCGCCACGGGGCACCAGGGAGGGACCCGAGGCCCTGTGAGGACCTGGCGGCAGGTCCGCCGGGAGGCCGATACAGTGGCGGAAACCGGCAGATCATATGGCGAGGCCCTCCCCGTGTTGACCCAGACGACCACCAGGGTTCTGGAACCCGACGACCTGCACGCGGCGCTCGCGGTCCTCGACCGCGAGCCGGTCGCGAACGCCTTCGTGGCCGCGCGCGTCCGGGTCGCCGGGCTGGACCCGTGGCGCCTGGGCGGCGAGATGTGGGGCTGGTACGAGGACGGCGTCCTCACCTCGCTCTGCTACGCGGGCGCCAACCTGGTCCCCATCTGCGCCACCCCCCGCGCCGTACGGGCCTTCGCCGACCGCGCGCGCCGGGCCGGACGGCGCTGCTCCTCCATCGTGGGCCCCGCCGAACCGACCGCCGCGCTCTGGCGGCTCCTGGAACCCCACTGGGGTCCCGCCCGCGACGTCCGCCCCCGCCAGCCGCTGATGGTCACCGACCGGATGCCGGACGACGTGGAGCCCGACCCGCTGGTGCGGCGCATCCGCAAGGACGAGATGGAGACCATCCTCCCGGCCTGCGTCGCCATGTTCACCGAGGAGGTCGGCGTCTCCCCGCTGGCCGGCGACGGCGGACTCCTCTACCAGGCCCGGGTCGCCGAACTCGTCGCCACCGGGCGCTCCTTCGCCCGCGTCGACGAGGAGGGCAGGGTCGTCTTCAAGGCCGAGATCGGCGCCGCCACCCCCCAGGCCTGCCAGATCCAGGGCGTCTGGGTCGCCCCCGAGTACCGCGGCCGGGGTCACGCTGCGCCCGGCATGGCCGCCGTCCTGCGGTACGCGCTGCGCGACGTGGCACCCGTGGCCAGCCTCTACGTCAACGACTTCAACACCCCGGCACGCGCCGCCTACCGGCGCGTGGGCTTCCGCGAGGCCGGGACCTTCATGAGCGTCCTCTTCTGACGCGCTCCCCGCCCGGTCCGCGCGCTCCGTCCGGTCCCCCGTCCGCCCCCGGCTCCGGCCCGCGGTCCGGCCGTCGCGCGCGCGGTCCGGATCCGGCGGATGACGACCGGCGGTCAGCGGGTACTCTCCCGACATGCCGCACATCCCCTCCGGCCCCGTGGTCATCGCCCCCCTCGACCTGTCGGCGCGGGTCGACGAGGCGCTCGCCGTGCAGGCCGAGGCGTTCGGGCTCGGCGAGGACGAGATCGCGGTACGCCGGGAGATCGTCCAGCGCCACATGACCCTCCCCGGCGCCCGCGCCCTCGGCGCCGCCACCCCCGACGGACGGCTCGCCGGATTCGTCTACGGGATGCCCAACGACCGCTCCCACTGGTGGTCCACCGTGGTCGAGCCCTACCTGCGGGCGCTGGGCAACGACGCCTGGCTGGACGACTCCTTCGTGATCACCGAACTGCACGTCCACCCCCTCCACCAGAAGCAGGGCATCGGACGCGCGCTGATCACCGCCATCACCGACGGCGCGGACGAACCCCGGTCGATCCTCTCCGCCATCGACCACGAGAGCCCCGCCCGCCGCCTCTACCGCAGCCTCGGCTACACCGACCTGGCCCGCCGCGTGCACTTCCCCAGCGCCACCGTCCCCTACGCCGTGATGGGCGCGCCGCTGCCGCTGCGCCGCGGATAGCCGGGCTCCGAACACCCGTCGGGGGGCAAACCGATTTCCACCGCCGCGCGCCGCCCGGCTAACCTCGGGGCCATCACCCTCACGCAGCAGGAGTAATGAACATGGCCCAGGTCCAGCGCATGTCCCGGTTGATGGCGAAGACCCTGCGCGACGACCCGGCCGACGCCGAGGTCCTCAGCCACAAGCTGCTCGTCCGCGCCGGTTACGTCCGCCGCACCGCCGCCGGCGTCTGGTCCTGGCTGCCGCTCGGCATGAAGGTCCTCTCCAACGTCGAGCGGATCGTCCGCGAGGAGATGGACGCCATCGGCGCCCAGGAGGTGCTGCTCCCGGCCCTCCTGCCGCGTGAGCCCTACGACGCCACCGGCCGCTGGGACGAGTACGGCCAGGAGCTGTTCCGCCTCAAGGACCGCAAGGGCGGCGACTACCTCCTCGGCCCCACCCACGAGGAGATCTTCACGCTGCTGGTGAAGGACCAGGTGTCCTCCTACAAGGACCTGCCGGTCACCCTCTACCAGATCCAGAACAAGTTCCGCGACGAGGCCCGTCCCCGGGCCGGGGTGCTGCGCGGCCGCGAGTTCCTCATGAAGGACTCCTACTCCTTCGACACCGAGGACGAGGGACTGGCGCGGTCCTACGCCCTGCACCGCGAGGCGTACCAGCGGATCTTCACCCGCCTGGGGCTCGACTACCGCATCTGCGCCGCCACGGCCGGCGCCATGGGCGGCTCCAAGTCGGAGGAGTTCCTGGCCCCCGCCGAGGCCGGCGAGGACACCTTCGCCGACTGCCCCCACTGCGACTTCGCCGCCAACACCGAGGCGGTCTCCCACGCGCTGAAGCCGGTCGACGGCTCCGCCGTCCCCGCCCTGGAGGAGATCCCCACCCCGGACACCCCCACCATCGAGACGCTGGCCGCCTCGCTGGGCGTACCCGCCTCCGCCACCCTGAAGAACCTGCTGGTCAAGGTCGACGGGGAGATCGTCGCGGTGGGCGTGCCGGGCGACCGCGAGGTCGACCTGGACAAGGTCGAGGCGCACTTCGCCCCGGCCGCCGTCGAGCTGGTCACCGCCGAGGACTTCACCGGCCGGGAGGACCTGGTCCGCGGTTACGTCGGCCCGCAGGGCCTGGAGAAGGTCACCTACATCGCCGACCCGCGGGTCGCCCCCGGCACCGCCTGGATCACCGGCGCCAACAAGGAGCACACCCACGCCAGGAACGTGGTCGCCGGCCGCGACTTCGAGGTCGACGCGTACGTGGACGTCGTGGTGGTCCAGGAGGGCGACCCCTGCCCGAACTGCGGCACCGGCCTCAAGCTGGACCGCGCCATCGAGATCGGCCACATCTTCCAGCTGGGCCGCAAGTACGCCGACGCGATGAAGCTGGACGTACTGGGCCAGAACGGCAAGCCGGTCCGGGTGACCATGGGCTCCTACGGCGTCGGCGTGACCCGCGCGGTGGCGGCCCTGGCCGAGCAGACGGCCGACGACAAGGGCCTGTGCTGGCCCGCCGAGGTCGCCCCGGCGGACGTGCACGTGGTCGCCGCCGGCAAGGCCGCGCAGACGGAGCTGGCGCTGGAGGTCTCCGAGCAGCTGGCCGCGAAGGGCGTGCGGGTGCTGGTGGACGACCGCGCCGGGGTCTCGCCGGGCGTGAAGTTCACCGACGCCGAGCTGATCGGCGTCCCGTGGATCCTGGTCGCGGGGCGTCGCACCGCCGAGGGCGTCGTCGAGCTCAAGGACCGCCGCACGGGCGAGCGCGAGGAGCTGCCCGTCGCCGAGGCCGTGGCCCGCCTCACGGCGTAACCCCCTCCCCGGCCCCGTGCCCCCGGCGTCCCACCACGCCGCGGGGCGCGGGGCCGCCCGGTTCCCGCCGCCCGGCGGGCGGTACGGGTGAACGCGCGCCTCGCCGCCGCGGGCGGCCGTGCCGCCGGGGCGGCGGGGTCAGAGCCAGGTGGCGAACTCCAGGAGCCAGTCGGCGTCGCGGTCGCGGCCGACCCGCCGCGCCCGCACCCCCGACTCGACCGCGCGGAAGACCGTCCACCCCCGCAGCCGCTCGCGGTCCACCTCCAGCGACTCCGCGAGCCGCTTCACCCGCCGCCGCGTCGTCGCCGCCCCCGACGGCGTCGCGATCAGGTCCTCCACCCGGTCCCGCACCAGCCGCGCCAGGTCGAACGCGCACTCGCCGACCACCGGATCCGGGCCGACCGCCAGCCACGGCATCCGCTCCCCGCCGAGCACCTTGCTCTGCCGGAACGTCCCGTGCAGCAGCAGCCGTTCCGGCGGATCCGCCAGGAGGTCCGTCCGCAGCCCGAGCGCGGTGTCCACCAGGCCCGCCGCCTCGTCGCCGGGGCCCGACACGCTCGCCCGCATCGCCTCGGCCTGCCGCCCCGTCCGCTCCGCCACCGTCTCGAAGACGTGGCCGGCCGGCGGCTCGACCCACAGCCGCCGCAGCGTCGCCGCGCCCTCCAGCAGCGCCTTCGCCTCCGGCAGCGTCCGCACCGAGACGTCGGGGTTCAGCCGCTCCAGCAGCAGCACGCCGTCACCGGCGGACGACTCCGGTGCGAGCAGCTGCGCCGCGCCCAGCCCGTGCCAGTGCGCCAGCGCCGCCCGCTCGCTCGCCGGCCGCGACCGCGGCGGGATCAGCTTGAGGACGGCCGGGGAGCCGTCGGAACGCCGCACCAGCACCACCAGCGAGCTCCGCCCGCCCGGCACCTGCACCCGCTCCACGCTCAGGCCCAGCGCGGCCACGGCGTCGTCCAGGGCGGCGGGCAGCCCGCGCAGCCAGTCGCCGGCGCCGTTCGTCTCCGCCAGCGCCCGGACCAGACGTGGCGGCGGTTCGAAAGCCATGCGCGAGTCGTTCCCCTTCTTCACGACGAGCCCGGGCACCGGGTGTCCCGGAGGCGCCCTGCGGTCACGTCATTTCACGTCATTTCGGCGAGCCCAGGGAAGGCTACGCCGCCGCCCCGCCAGCGGGCCGCCCGGATCGCCGCGTCCCGCAGCGCGTCGGCCGCCGCCCGGCGCCGCCCGCCCTCGCCGGCCCGCACCAGGTCGGCGTAGACGCCCGCCAGGCGGTCCTCCAGCTCGGCCGCCAGCCGCACCGCCGCCGCGCCGTCCGGCACCTCGAACGGCAGCGCGTACGCCGCCTCCGCCGCCGCCGGGTCCGCGCCCAGGTCGCGCACGGCCCGGACCAGGTCGTCCCGGCGCGCCCGGTGCGCCTCGAACGCCTCGCGGGCCTCGGACCGGCGGTCGTCGCCGATCCGGCCGCCGACCACGCCGTAGCCGTAGACCGCCGCGTGCTCCGCCCGCAGGGCCGCCTGCGTGGCCTCCAGACTCATCCCGGACCTCCCCGACCTCTCCACCGGTCAACCGTTCTTCAGCAGGTACGCGTGGACCGCCCCGGCCGCGGCGACCGAGGCCAGCAGCCGGGCCGTCCCGCCGCCGAGCCCGGACAGCTCGCGGGTGCGGCGCGCGGACAGCTCCCGCTCGGCGTCCGCCAGCGACCCCAGCGCCTCCGTCTCGTCGTCCGGCACCGCGGGCCCCGACGGCGACGGTGCCGCGGCGGGCTGCCCGGCCGGCACGCCGGACGGCGAGGACGACCGCGACGGCGAGGACGACGGCGAGGCCTTCGCCCCGGCGTGTTCCCCGAAGGCCTCGGCGTGCCGCAGCACCGCGTCCCGCAGCGGCGTCAGCCTGGCCGCCAGCCCGGGATGGGCCGTCAGCACCGCGTCGTACACGGCCGCGAGCTCCGCGCTGTCCGTCGCGGCGCGGGTCAGCGCCCGCTCGTCGGCCGTCGGGGTGCGCGCGGCGTCGGACCGGCCGGGGGAGCCGGCGGAACAGGCGGCGAGCAGCACGGAGGCCGCTCCCGCCGCCGAGGCGAGCAGGGTTCTGCGGCGCGGCCCGGTACGCGGGCGTGAAGGGGTCGATGACACGGCGGGCGTCCTCGGCTGAAGGGCAGGGGCCTGGGGCGGTGGCGGTTCGGTGGGAGCTGCGGGTTCGGCGCGGGGTGCGGACGGACGGAACGACCGCCGGCCGCGGTGCCCGGCGAGCCGTCACGCCGTCAACTCCCGGCTGACGAATGTGTGATCACCGTACCTGCGCCCCGGGCCCGCGCGGACGACCGGTGCCGCGCCACGGCGGACGGGACACCCGGTGGACGGCAACACCCCCCGCGACCGGATACCCTTTGACCTGACACGCGATCCATCCCACAACAGCACACGCGGCCGAGGAGTCACCCGGATGAGCACCACCCAGAGCGAGAGGCTGCGAGAGCTGCTGGAACCGCTCGTCACCTCGCAGGGGCTCGACCTCGAGGAGATCGAGGTGGAGGCCGTCGGCCGCAAGCGGGTGCTGCGCGTCGTCGTCGACTCCGACACCGGCGCCGACCTCGACCAGATCGCCGATGTGAGCCGCGCGCTCTCGGCGAAGCTCGACGAGACGGACGCGATGGGGGAGGGCGAGTACACCCTCGAGGTCGGCACCCCCGGTGCCGAGCGCGCCCTCACGGAGCACCGCCACTACGTCCGCGCCACCGGCCGGCTGGTCAGGTTCCAGCTCGCCGAGGGCGGGGAACTGGTCGCCCGGATCCTGGACGTCGACGACGAGGGCGTCGATCTGGAGGTCCCGGGTGTCAAGGGCCGCAAGGCCACCACACGCAGGCTCGCCTTCCCGGACGTCGCCAAGGCGAAGGTCCAGGTCGAGTTCGGCCGCAAGAACAAGAATGACGAGGAGGCGTAGCCGTGGACATCGACATGAGCGCCCTGCGGGGTCTGGTGCGGGAGAAGGAGATCTCCTTCGACCTGCTGGTCGAGGCGATCGAGTCGGCCCTCCTCATCGCCTACCACCGGACCGAGGGAAGCCGCCGCCGCGCGCGCGTCGTGCTCGACCGGGAGACCGGTCACGTGACCGTGTGGGCCAAGGAGGACCCGGACGAGCTCGAGGAGGGCCAGGAGCCCCGCGAGTTCGACCACACCCCGTCCGACTTCGGGCGGATCGCCGCGACCACCGCCAAGCAGGTCATCCTGCAGCGGCTGCGCGACGCCGAGGACGACGCGACGCTCGGCGAGTACGCCGGGCGCGAGGGCGACATCGTCACCGGTGTCGTCCAGCAGGGCCGCGACCCGAAGAACGTCCTGGTCGACATCGGCAAGCTGGAGGCCATCCTGCCGGTGCAGGAGCAGGTGCCCGGCGAGGACTACAAGCACGGCACGCGACTGCGGTCGTACGTCGTCCGGGTGGCCCGCGGCGTCCGCGGCCCCTCGGTGACGCTGTCGCGCACCCACCCGAACCTGGTGAAGAAGCTGTTCGCCCTGGAGGTCCCGGAGATCGCCGACGGCAGCGTCGAGATCTGCGCGATCGCCCGCGAGGCCGGCCACCGCACCAAGATCGCCGTGCGTTCCACGCGCAGCGGCCTGAACCCCAAGGGCGCCTGCATCGGCCCGATGGGCGCGCGGGTCCGCAACGTGATGAACGAGCTCAACGGCGAGAAGATCGACATCGTGGACTGGTCGGACGACCCGGCCGAGATGGTCGCCAACGCGCTGTCCCCCGCCCGGGTGAACAAGGTGGAGGTCGTCGACCTCGCCGCGCGCTCCGCCCGGGTGATCGTGCCCGACTACCAGCTGTCGCTGGCGATCGGTAAGGAGGGGCAGAACGCCCGCCTCGCCGCCCGCCTCACCGGCTGGCGGATCGACATCCGCCCGGACACCGAGCAGGACGGCCAGGACTGACCCGGCCGCGGAGCCGGACCGGAGATCCGGTGGGACCCGCGGTGCGGAATGTTTGAGCCGTGTCAACGGTTGACATCAGGACAGAGACGACCGTGCGACGTCCGCCCGCTCGGGCAGGCGTCGGTACGGGGAGGTAGACTTAGCTGTGTCTGGCCGGACGCATACCGATGCACGCCCCGAATACGGCCCTGAACGCACGTGCGTGGGGTGCAGGGAGCGGGCGGCCAAGAACGAGCTGCTGCGGATCGTGGCGGTCGAGGGCGAGTGCGTCCCCGATCGTCGCGGTACGCTGCCGGGCCGGGGTGCTTATCTGCACCCCGCCGTGGTCTGTCTCGACCAGGCGGTGCGCCGCAGGGCGTTCCCCAGGGCGTTCCGCGTCCAGGGAGCGTTCGACACGGCGGCGCTGCGCCGGCAGGTCGAACGGATGACCGCCGCCGATTCGGCGGCAACGTAAGAAGCGTCGCGCGGAGCAGCCGCGCGGCCCAGGTACCTCGCGAGTCTGAAAGCAGGTCGAGATTGCGATGAGCACTCGATGAGTACGCGATGAGTACGCCCATGAAGTAGCGACGGTCCGGCTTCCAACCCGGACCTCAAAGGAGCGAAGTGGCTAAGGTCCGGGTATACGAACTCGCCAAGGAGTTCGGAGTGGAGAGCAAGGTCGTCGTGGCCAAGCTCCAGGAACTCGGTGAATTCGTCCGATCGGCGTCCTCGACGATCGAGGCCCCCGTTGTGCGCAAACTGACTGACGCCTTCCAGCAGGGCGGCGGCGGCAAGGCCGCCCCGAAGCCCGGCGCGAAGAAGGCCGCCCCCAAGCCCGCCCCCGCGCCGTCCCCGGCGCAGGCGGCACGTCCGGCTGCCCCGAAGCCGCCGGCCGCCCCCAGGCCCGCCGCGGAGAAGCCCGCGGGCGGCGCGCCGACCCCCGGTCCGCGCCCCACCCCCGGTCCCCGGCCCGCCCCGGCGGCGCCCGTCCCGGTGGCGGCGGCGGCTTCGCCGGCCGTCCCGGCGGCGGCGGTCCCGGCGGCGGTGGCGGCGGCTTCGGCGGTCGTCCCGGCTTCGGCGGCCGTCCCGGCGGCCCCGGTGGCCGTGGCGGCACGCAGGGCGCCTTCGGCCGTCCCGGCGGTCCGGCGCGTCGTGGCCGCAAGTCGAAGCGGCAGCGCCGTCAGGAGTACGAGGCCATGCAGGCCCCGTCGGTCGGCGGCGTGATGCTGCCCCGCGGCAAGGGCGAGACCGTTCGCCTGTCGCGCGGTGCGTCGCTCACCGACTTCGCGGAGAAGATCAACGCCAACCCGGCGTCGCTCGTCGCGGTCATGCTGAACCTCGGCGAGATGGTCACCGCGACGCAGTCCGTCTCCGACGAGACGCTGCAGCTCCTGGCCGACGAGATGAACTACAACCTCCAGGTCGTCAGCCCCGAGGAGGAGGACCGCGAGCTGCTCGAGTCCTTCGACCTCGAGTGGGGCGAGGACGAGGGCGACGAGGAGGACCTGGTGGTCCGCCCGCCGGTCGTCACCGTCATGGGTCACGTCGACCACGGAAAGACCCGACTGCTCGACGCGATCCGCAAGACCAACGTCATCGCGGGCGAGGCCGGCGGCATCACCCAGCACATCGGTGCCTACCAGGTCGCGACCGAGGTCAACGACGAAGAGCGCCGGATCACCTTCATCGACACCCCGGGTCACGAGGCGTTCACCGCCATGCGTGCCCGTGGTGCCCGGTCGACCGACATCGCGATCCTTGTCGTCGCGGCCAACGACGGCGTCATGCCGCAGACGGTCGAGGCGCTGAACCACGCCAAGGCGGCCGACGTGCCGATCGTGGTCGCGGTCAACAAGATCGACGTCGAGGGCGCGGACCCGACCAAGGTGCGCGGTCAGCTGACCGAGTACGGCCTGGTGGCCGAGGAGTACGGCGGCGACACCATGTTCGTCGACATCTCCGCCAAGCAGGGCCTGCACATCGACAGCCTGCTGGAGGCCGTCGTCCTGACCGCCGACGCCTCGCTCGACCTGCGGGCCAACCCGCACCAGGACGCGCAGGGCATCGCGATCGAGTCCCGTCTGGACCGCGGCCGCGGCGCCGTGGCCACCGTCCTGGTCCAGCGCGGCACGCTGCGCGTGGGCGACACGATGGTCGTGGGCGACGCCTACGGCCGCGTGCGGGCGATGCTCGACGACAGCGGCGCCAACGTCACCGAGGCGGGTCCGTCCACCCCGGTGCAGGTGCTGGGTCTGACCAACGTCCCGGGTGCCGGCGACAACTTCATCGTGGTGGACGAGGACCGTACGGCCCGTCAGATCGCGGAGAAGCGCGCCGCCCGCGAGCGGAACGCCGCGTTCGCCAAGCGCACGCGCCGCGTCTCCCTCGAGGACCTGGACAAGGTGCTCAAGGCCGGCGAGATCCAGCAGCTGAACCTGATCATCAAGGGTGACGCCTCCGGTTCGGTCGAGGCCCTCGAGTCCTCGCTGCTCCAGCTGGACGTCGGCGAAGAGGTCGACATCCGCGTCCTGCACCGCGGCGTCGGTGCGGTCACGGAGTCCGACATCGACCTGGCGATGGGCTCCGACGCCATCGTGATCGGCTTCAACGTGCGCGCCGCCGGGCGTGCCGCGCAGATGGCCGAGCGCGAGGGCGTGGACGTCCGGTACTACTCGGTCATCTACCAGGCGATCGAGGAGATCGAGGCGGCCCTCAAGGGCATGCTCAAGCCGGAGTACGAGGAGGTCGAGCTCGGCACCGCGGAGATCCGCGAGGTCTTCCGCTCGTCCAAGCTCGGCAACATCGCCGGTGTGCTCATCCGCTCCGGCGAGGTCAGGCGGAACACCAAGGCCCGCCTCATCCGCGACGGCAAGGTCATCGCGGAGAACCTCAACATCGAGGGCCTGCGTCGCTTCAAGGACGACGTCACCGAGATCCGCGAAGGCTACGAGGGTGGTATCAACCTCGGAAACTTCAACGACATCAAGGTCGACGACGTCATCGCGACGTACGAGATGCGCGAGAAGCCGCGCGCGTAAGCACGCACGGCTCACGGTGGCCGGCGGTACCTCGGTACCGCCGGCCACCGGCGTGTCGGCGCGGGCCCCCGCCGGGGGGG
>NZ_LWCC02000005.1:944639-952971 GCF_001642695.1 Streptomyces chilikensis | reverse complement strand
GCGGGGCCGCCCGGGGCGCCGTAAATGGTCGTCGGAGGGGACGCGAACCGGGGTACGGTTCAAGGAGCCACCGATCCCGGACCGGCGGGTCATCCGGAAACACCATGTACGTAGGGACGCTGTCCTTCGACATCCTCCTCGGCGACATACGCTCGCTGAAGGAGAAGCGCTCCGTCGTCCGCCCGATCGTCGCCGACCTGCAACGCAAGTTCGCGGTCAGCGCCGCCGAGGTGGACCATCTGGACCTCTACCGCAGGGCCGGCATCGGCCTGGCGGTGGTCTCCGGGGACGCGACGCACGTGGCCGACATACTGGACCGCTGCGAGCGGATGGTCGCCGGCCGTCCGGAGGTGGAACTGCTGTCCGTGCGGCGGCGGTTCCACGGCGACGACGACTGATCTGCACAGAACGCTGTAACACGAGGAACAAAGGGAACGGGAGACGGACCAGTGGCCGACAACGCGCGGGCGAAGAGGCTGGCGGACCTCATCCGAGAGGTGGTGGCCCAGAAGCTGCAGCGTGGGATCAAGGACCCGCGGCTCGGCTCGCACGTCACCATCACGGACACCCGGGTGACCGGGGACCTTCGGGAGGCGACCGTCTTCTACACGGTGTACGGCGACGACGAGGAGCGCAAGGCCGCCGCGGCCGGGCTGGAGAGCGCCAAGGGCATCCTGCGCTCCGAGGTCGGCCGGGCCGCCGGGGTGAAGTTCACCCCCACCCTCACCTTCGTCGCCGACGCCCTGCCGGACACCGCCCGGACCATCGAGGACCTCCTCGACAAGGCCCGGCAGTCCGACGCCAAGGTGCGCGAGGCGTCCGCCGGAGCCGCGTACGCCGGCGAGGCGGACCCGTACCGCAGGCCGGGTGAGGACGACGACGAGGCCGGGACGGACGACACCACCGCATGACGCAGCACACCACCACGCCCGACGGCCTTGTCATCGTCGACAAGCCGTCGGGCTTCACCTCGCACGACGTGGTCGCCAAGATGCGCGGGATCGCGAAGACCCGGCGCGTCGGCCACGCCGGCACCCTCGACCCGATGGCGACCGGCGTGCTGGTCCTCGGCGTCGAGCGGGCCACCAAGCTTCTCGGACACCTGGCGCTCACCGAGAAGGAGTACCTCGGCACCGTCCGGCTCGGCCAGACCACGGTCACCGACGACGCCGAGGGCGAGATCACCGCGTCGGCCGACGCCTCGAAGGTCACCCGCGAGGCGATCGACGCGGGCGTCGCCGAACTGACCGGCCGCATCATGCAGGTGCCGTCCAAGGTCAGCGCCATCAAGATCAACGGCGTGCGGTCCTACAAGCGCGCCCGGGAGGGCGAGGAGTTCGACATCCCGGCCCGCCCGGTGACGGTCTCCTCGTTCCTGGTCCACGACGTCCGCGAGGCGGTCGCCGAGGACGGCACCCCGGTGACCGACCTGGTCGTCTCCGTGGTCTGCTCCTCCGGCACCTACATCCGGGCGCTCGCCCGCGACCTCGGCGCCGGGCTCGGCGTGGGCGGTCACCTGACCGCGCTGCGGCGCACCCGGGTCGGTCCCTACCGGATCGACACGGCGCGCACCCTGGACCAGCTCCAGCAGGAGCTGACCGTGATGCCGGTGGCGGAGGCCGCCACCGCCGCCTTCCCGCGCTGGGACGTCGACGACCGGCGTGCCCGGCTGCTGCTGAACGGCGTACGGCTGGAGATGCCCGAGGAGTACGCCGGCCGCGGCCCGGTCGCGGTCTTCGGGCCCCAGGGCGTCTTCCTGGCCCTCGCCGAGTCGCTGAAGGGCAAGGCCAAGAGCCTGGCCGTGTTCGGCTGAGCCCCCGCCGGGCGGGACCGTGGAGCGGCGGCGCCACCGGGCGCTCCGCCGCTCCACGGGTTCCCCCCTCGGTTCCCCCGGGAGAACCTCTTTCCATCCGCACCGCCGTATTCACCCGTCCGGACGGGCGCTCGGAGTGAACGGAGGGAGTGGAAGGGGGCGCGTTTTCCCGCCCACCCGCCCCGCTGATCATCTTCGGCCTACCGTCGGAGCGGACCGGCACGGCAGCGGGAGGACGGGGCATGGCGGGAGCGCACGAGGGGACGGAGGACGTCCGGCGGCCGGACGGCGTGCGCGCCGCCCCCGAAGCGGCACTGGTCACCCTCTGCGACCCCGCCGGACGCCCGCGCGGCACCGGATTCGCCGCCGACCACCACGGCACGCTGATCACCGCCCACGAGGTGGTGGACGGCCTGGCCCGGCTCCTGGTCCGGGCGGGCGACCGCACCCTCGCCACCGCCGACGGCGCGATCACCCCCCTGCCCGTCCTCGGCCTCGCCCTGGTGCGCGCCGAGGGGCTGGGCGCCGCCCCGCTGCCGGTGTCCCCGCGGGCCGCCGTCGGCCCCGGCGCCTACGTGCGGATCGTCGCCGCCGGACTGCGCGAGGCGCGGGTGCTGGGCGTCACCGACGCGGCCCACCGGACCCACGTCCTGCGCGGCGTCCTGGAGCTCGCCATCGGCACGGCGGGCCGGGAGGCGCTGCGTCCCGGCGGTGGGGCGGCCGGAGGACCGGTGCTGGATCCGGTCACCGGCGCCGTGCTCGGCGTCGTCGGCACCGGCCTGAGGACCTGCCCGGCCGGGGCCGCCCCGGACACCGGCGCCGGCCCGGACCCGCTCGGCGGGCACCGCGCCGCCGGGTACGCGCTGCCGCTGCGGGCGGCCACCGGACCCCTCGCCGAGCTGCTGGCCCGCAACGCCGCCACCGTCCCCGCCTACGGCCCCGACCTCAACCTGGCCGCCGTCGTCGAGCTCACCGCCACCTCGGCGGCCTCCGACGGACCGGCCCGCGGACCGGTCGAGCCCGTGCCGCGGACGGACGTCGAGCGGGAGTTCGCCGCCTTCGAGCGGGGCGGGGCGGTCGTGCTGGGGCTCGTCGGAGCGCCCGGCAGCGGCCGGACCACGGCCCTGGCCGAGCTGGCCGCCCGCCGCCACCGCGCCACCGGCGCCGCCGCTCCCACCCTGTGGCTGCGCGGCGCCGACCTCCGGGACGGCGACACGTCGGTGGCCGACGCCGCCCGCCGCGCCCTGGACCGCGCCGGGCGCATCGCCGCCGCCGCGAGATTCCCGCACTCCCGCACCGGCGACCCCGGCGAGCCGCGCCCCGGCGAGGCGGGACGCGGCGGGACGGGACGCGGCGAGGCGGAGCTCCTCGCGGCGGGGCTCGGGGACCTGTCACCGGAACGGCTGGCCCGGATCGCCCGCGAGGCCGGGCGGCCGCTGCTGATCGTGCTGGACGGGCCGGAGGAGATGCCGCCCCTCCTCGCCCACCGGATGCCCGCCTGGACCGAGGGCACCGCCGACTGGCTCCGCGCCCACGGCGCCCGGATGGCCGTCGGATGCCGCTCCGAGTACTGGGAGCGGGCCGGCGCCGAGTTCCCGCCCGAACTGCTGCACGGCCCGGCCGGCGACGCCGCCCGCACCGGCACCCTCCCGCCCTGCGTCCGCCTGGGCGACCTCACCGCCGAGGAGGGCCGCCTCGCCCGCGAGCGGTTCCGCGTCCCCGAGGGCGTGCTCGGCGGCGTCGACGCCCGCCACCCGCTCACCCTGCGGCTGCTCGCCGGGGTGCGCACCGCCCTGCCCGACGCCGAGGACCGCCGCCTCACCCGGCACGAGGTCTTCTCCGCCCACCTCGACCTGGCCTGCCTGCGCGTCGCCGTCCGGCTCGCCGCCGCCGGAGGACAGCGCGGAGCCGCCATCCGCCGCCTCGCCGCCAAGGTGGCCGGGCAGGTCCACGAGGCGGCCCGCCGCAGCCTCGGCCCCGGCCAGGGCGGACTCGACCGGGAGGCCTTCGAGGCCGTCTTCCCCTGGGGCCCCGCCCCCGCCCGCCTCGGAGGCGGCACCGGCTGGGCCCGGGCCGTGCTCACCGAGGGACTGCTGGTCCCGGCCGGCGCCGGGTACCGGTTCGCCGACGAGGAGTTCGCCGACTGGCTCCAGGGCCTCCACCTCGACGTCGACGAGGCGCTGCGCGCGCTGGTGCTGCGCCGCGGGGCGGGCGAGGCCACCGGGCACCCGCTGCCGGTGCCCCGGCACCGGATCGGGCCCGTGGTGCAGGCCCTCCTCCACCTCGGCCGCGACCGCGGCCCCGCCGAACTGTCCCGCAGGCTCGGCGCGCTGGCCGCCGCCACGGAGACCTCCACCGACACCTGGTGGGCCGCCCGGCTGCTGGCCGGCACGCTGCTCGGCCTGCCCGACGCCTCCCCGTACACGGCGCTGCTGCGGCGCCTGGCCGACCGGATCGCCGCGCGCCAGAGGGAGGGGCGGCCCGCCCCGGAGGAGTTCGGCCCCGACTTCTGGACGTCGGTGCCGCTGGACACCGGGGAACGCTTCGGGCTGCTGCACCGGCTGGTGGTCACCGCCCCCGCCGGCACCGGCAGCCGCTGGCTGGACGCGGCGGCCCGGCTGCTCGCCGAGGACCCCGCGCCCGCCCAGCGGCAGCTCACCCACTGGTTCGACGACGCCCGCCCGCTGCCCGCCGCCCCGCACGCCACGGTGGCCGCCGCCGCCCAGGCCCTGCTCTACGCCCACCGCCACCGCGGCCTGGACGACCTCACCGAGGCGCTGGCCGACTGCGCCCACCCCAAGGCCGCCGAACTGCTCGCCGTGCTCGCCGAGGAGGAGCCCTCCGCGCTCTGCCGCGCCGTCGACCGCTGGGCCCACGACCCGCGCACCGCCCGCCGCGTCGCCGCCGTCACCCACGGCCGCCTCGCCGCCCGCCACGTCCGCTCCGACGCCGACCGCGACCTGCTGCGGTACGCCGCCCTGGCGCTGCTCGCCCGCCCCGAGGACGCGGCGCTGCACGGCGGCGCGCTCGCCGTGCTGGTCCGCGACCCCCGCACCCGGGGCCGCCACCTCCCCGACGCCCTGCGCCGCTTCGTGGCCGGGGACCCGCAGCTGCCCGCCGAGGCGCTGGTGCCCGCGCTGGCCACCCACCCCGAGCCGGTGCTCGACGCCTTCCGGGACCGGCTGCGGCAGCCCGGCGGGGGCGAGGCGCTGGACGCCCTCGCCGAGGTCACCGCGCCCGCCCTGGCCCGGCGGATCGCCGCCCTGATCCGGGAGGCCGTGCGGGGCTGCGGCCCGGCGCGCGGAGCGACGTCCGTCGCCGCGGCGGTCGCGGGGTACGTGGACCGGCGCCTCGACCACGGGCCCGCGGTGCGCGCGGTGCTGCTGCCGCTGGTCACCGGACTGATCGCGGACGGCCCGCCGCCGGTCCGGGCAGCGCTGGCCGCGGTGCTGGCCCGGCCCGGCGCCCCCGCCTCCCGGCCGCTGCGGCAGGAGCTGCTGGCCCGGCTGCTGGCCGGCGAGGACGAACCGGTGACGGCCGCGGTCGTGCCGGCCGTCGCCGCCCGGACGCAGGGCCCGCGTCCGGCGGAGGGCACCGTGGAAGGCGCCGGGGCGGGCGCGGCGGCGGGCGCTCCGGCGGGCTGAGGGCAGGCCCCCGGGGAGTCCGCCCAGGGCGTCCCGCGCTCCGCCGGTGATCAGGTGCCCGTGCCGATCACCCATGCCGATGCCGGTGCGCCGACGACGGCATGGCACTCTTGGAGCTGCATCACAGGCACACACGGACACGGGTTCGACGAGGAGCGGTCACAGTGCAGCGCTGGCGTGGCTTGGAGGACATCCCCCAGGACTGGGGGCGCAGCGTCGTCACCATCGGCTCCTACGACGGAGTGCACCGCGGACATCAGCTGATCGTCCGGCACGCCGTGGAGCGCGCGCGGGCCCTCGGCGTCCCCTCCGTGCTGGTCACCTTCGACCCGCACCCCAGCGAGGTCGTCCGCCCCGGCAGCCACCCGCCGGTGCTCGCCCCGCACGCCCGGCGCGCCGAGCTGGCCGCCGAGCTGGGCGTCGACGCGGTGCTGGTGCTGCCGTTCACCGAGGAGTTCTCCAAGCTCTCGCCCGCCGAGTTCGTGGTGAAGGTCCTGGTCGACAAGCTGCACGCCCGCGCGGTCGTCGAGGGCCCCAACTTCCGGTTCGGCCACAGGGCCGCCGGTGACGTGGCGTTCCTCGCCGAACAGGGACGGACCTACGACTTCGAGGTCGACGTGATCGACCTGCACGTCAGCGGGGAGGCGGGCGGCGGGCAGCCCTTCTCCTCCACCCTGACCCGGCGTCTGGTCGCGGCCGGCGACGTCGAGGGCGCCCGGGAGATCCTGGGCCGCCCGCACCGCGTCGAGGGCGTGGTGGTCCGCGGCGCCCAGCGGGGCCGCGAACTCGGCTACCCCACGGCGAACATCGACACCCTGCCGTTCAGCGCGATCCCCGCGGACGGGGTCTACGCGGGCTGGCTGAACGTCGCGGGAGAGACCATGCCGGCCGCCGTCTCCGTCGGCACCAACCCGCAGTTCGACGGCACGGAGCGCACGGTCGAGGCGTACGCGATCGACCGCGAGGGACTCGACCTCTACGGCATGCACGCGTCCGTGGACTTCCTCGCCTTCGTCCGCGGGCAGGCCAAGTTCGCCACCCTCGACGACCTCCTCGACGCGATGGCCCGCGACGTCCAGCGCTGCCGCGAACTCATCGCCGCGGCGGCCTGACGGCCGGAGTGCGGGCCCCGCGGCACGCTGCCCGGCCCGCACGCGTCAGGGCCGGCCGGGGTCCCCGGCCGGCCCTGACGCGTGTGCGGGCCGGTCCCACGGGCGGCTGAGCAGCCCGTGGGGGCGCGGGCTCACGTCCCGGCGTGACGCGCCCCCGCGCGGTGCCCGGCCCCGCGGCTCACCGCGCCGGCGGCCCGGGCGGCTGCTGGGGGTAACCGGGGTGCGGCGGCTGCTGGGGCGGTACCTGTCCGTACGGCTGCTGCGGCTGCTGCGGGACCTGGCCGTACGGTCCGGCCGGCGGGGCCGGGTACCCGTACTGGCCCGGGGCCGCCTGCCCCGGCATCGGCGGCGCGGCGACCGGCGGCGGGTTCCCGTCCGACGTCCACAGCCCCTGTGCCTGCTGGTGCCGCACGAAGTCCTCGGCCACCAGCGCCGCCAGGTTGAAGTACGCCTCCCGCACCTTCGGCCGCATCATGTCGAGGTCGACCTCCGCGCCCGCCGCCAGGTGCTCGTCGAAGGGCACCACCACGACGGCCCGGCAGCGGGTCTCGAAGTGGCTGACGATGTCCTCCACCTTGATCATCTTGCCGGTCTCGCGGACGCCGGAGATCACCGTCAGGGAGCGCTGCACCAGGTCCGCGTAACCGTGCGCGGAGAGCCAGTCGAGCGTGGTGCTGGCGCTGCTCGCACCGTCCACCGACGGCGTGGAGATGATGATCAGCTGGTCGGCCAGGTCCAGCACCCCGCGCATGGCGCTGTAGAGCAGACCCGTGCCGGAGTCGGTGAGGATGATCGGGTACTGGCGGCCCAGGACGTCGATGGCCCGCCGGTAGTCCTCGTCGTTGAAGGTGGTGGAGACGGCCGGGTCCACGTCGTTGGCGATGATCTCCAGGCCGGAGGGCGCCTGCGAGGTGAACCGGCGGATGTCCATGTAGGAGTTGAGGTACGGGATCGCCTGCACCAGGTCGCGGATGGTCGCCCCGGTCTCACGGCGGACCCGGCGGCCGAGCGTGCCGGCGTCCGGGTTGGCGTCGATCGCGAGGATCTTGTCCTGCCGTTCGGTGGCCAGGGTGGAGCCCAGCGCCGTGGTGGTGGTCGTCTTGCCGACGCCGCCCTTGAGACTGATCACCGCGATCCGGTAGCAGGAGAGCACCGGCGTGCGGATGAGGTCGAGCTTGCGCTGCCGCTCGGCCTCCTCCTTCTTGCCGCCGATCCGGAAGCGCGAGGCCGCCGCCGCGGGACGCGTGCTCCTGGCCCGCTGCCTCCTGTTGTTGAGCAGCCGGTCGGACGACAGTTCCACGGCGGCCTGGTAACCCAGCGGCGCGGCACCAGGATTGACCGGTTGCCGCTGGTCGTGCTGCACCGCCTGCGGCCACGCGGCGGCGGGGGTGCGGGGATCCACCGGCGCGGCGGGCGGCTGAGCCGCCGCGCCCTCCTGCGGGAAGCCGTAACCGCCCTGCTGGGCCGCGGCGTCGGGAGCGCCCTGAGGCGGCTGCCCGGGCTGCTGCGGCTGGGGCTGGGGCTGGGGCTGGGGGAAGCCGTACCCCTGGGCCTGCGGCTGCGGCTGCTGGGGCTGCTGGGGGTAAGGGTGCTGCGGGGGCGCGGGCGGCGCGGCCGGGAAGCCGTAGCCCTGCGGGGGCTGCTGCCCGGGCTGGTGCTGCGGTTGCTGCGGGAAGCCGTAACCCTGCTGCTGCTGCTGCTGCTGCTGCTGCGGCGGGAGCGGGGCGCCGAAACCCTGTGCGGGCTGGGCGGGCTGTGCCTGC
>NZ_LWCC02000005.1:922327-944539 GCF_001642695.1 Streptomyces chilikensis | reverse complement strand
GTGGGAGAGTAGGACGCCGCCGAACAATTCTTGAAGAGGGAAGACCCCCGCACCGGTTGGTGCGGGGGTCTTCTGCGTTATGGGCACGGGGAATGCCCATCGCCGGCGCCCCTCATTCAGCGCCGGTGCCGGCATCCGGCAGGTGGGTCGATTCCGGGCAATTGCGGGCGGATCTTCTTTGTTGGCCCGTCCGTCCGTCGGTCTTCCAGCTGGAGTTGGAGTCTGCGCAGGTCGTGGGTTAGTATTCATGTGTCGCCGCGAGGGAAACCTCAAAAACGACAAGGCCCCTATAGCTCAGTCGGTAGAGCGTCTCCATGGTAAGGAGAAGGTCAACGGTTCGATTCCGTTTGGGGGCTCAGCCGCAAAGAGGCCCCGCCCATTCGGGCGGGGCCTCTTTCGTATGCCTCGACTGAGGTCCGGCGTCAGTCCGCGTGCAGGCCGGGCACCCGCATCGCCAGAATGGCCATGTCATCCGACGGCGGCTCCGAGGCGAAGCGCTCCACCGCTCGCAGGACGCGTGCCGCGACCGCTCCGGCGGTGAGGCCGGTGCAGGTGGTCAGGACGTCCGCCAGGCCGTCGTCGCCCAGCATGCGCATCCCCTCGCGGCGTTCGGTGATGCCGTCGGTGACGCACAGCAGGACGTCTCCCGGATCGAGGACGCGCGTCTCCTCGTAGAGCTCCAGGTCGTCCATCACGCCGAGCAGCGGCTGCGGCTCCGCCGCGGGCTCCACCGTGCCGTCCTGGCGCAGGCGGAGGGGGAGAGGGTGACCGGCGCAGACCACCTTCAGCAGCGCACTGCCGTCCTCCTGCGGCCACAGCTCGCCGTAGAGGAGGGTCAGGAAGCGGCTGCGTTCGCCCTCGTCGAGGATGGCGGAGTTGAGGCGCTGCAGCACCGCGGGGCCGCTGAGACCCTCGCGGGCCAGCAGGCGCAGCGCGTGCCGGGCGAGGCCGGTGACCGCCGCCGCGTTGGGGCCGGTGCCGCACACGTCACCGATGGCGAAGCCGTAGGCGCCGTCCCGGATCGGGAAGACGTCGTAGAAGTCGCCGCCGACCTCGTTGCCCTCGCCGGCCGCCTGGTAGATGACCTCCACCTCGACGCCGTCGATCCGGGGGAGCTCCGGCGGGAGCAGGCTGCGCTGGAGGGACTGGCTGATGGCCATGCGCTCCGAGTACAGGCGCGCGTTGTCCAGCGCCAGGGCGGCCCGGCGGCTCAGGTCCTCGGCGAGCTCCAGGGACTCCTGGCGGAAGTGCTCGTCGGTGGGCTTGCCCAGCGTCAGCATGCCGATGACGCGGTTGCGCGCCACCAGCGGGAGGACGACCGTCTCGCCGCCCACCGCCGAGGCGGTGGCGAGGGTGGGACCGATGCCGGAGGAGAGCGTGGTCGGCTCGCCCAGGCCCAGGCTGCGCATGGAGGTGCGCAGGGCAGCCTCGTGGGCGGCCTCGAACGGGGCCGTCCACACGCGGGCGCCAGGGGTCGGGACCGGGTCCGGTGGCGAGATCTTGGACAGCAGAGCCTTGAGACCGTCGATGCGGTCCTCGTCCTCGTGCAGGACGTACGACAGGTACGGCTCGGAGGACGGGTCGTTGATCGTGTAGACGGCGCACCAGGTGGCCAGCGTCGGCACGGTCATCTGGGCCATCAGGGCGAGCGTCTGGTCGCGGTCGAGGGTGCCCGCCAGCAGGTCGGAGGCCTCGACGAGGAAGCTCAGCGAGCCACGGCGGAGCCGCTCGAGCTCGCCCAGGCGGGCGGACTCGACGGCCAGGGCGATCCGGTCGGCGGCGAACTGGAGGCGCAGGGCCTCCTCGTTCGAGTAGCGGCCGGGGGACTCCGCAGCGACGCCGAGGGAGCCGGTGAGGCGGCCCTCGACCTTGAGGGGGACCGTGACCACGGAGCGCATCCCGGTGCCGTTGAGCAGCGGGATGGCGCCCGGGGCGGCGGTCAGGTCGTCGTGGACGGCGGGCATGCGGGCCGAGCCGTAGCGGCCGGGACCTGCCTCGACGGGGACGCGGGCGAAGCGCTGGCGGGCCGAGGGCAGACCGGTCGACGCGCGCACCTCCAGCTCGGTCTCGTCGTCGGTGGCCAGCAGCAGGAACGCGGCGTCGGCGTCCAGCATGTCGCGGGCTCGCTCGACGGTGCGCTGGAGGAGGCCGTCCAGGTCGTCGGGGGCGGGGGAGCCGATGAACACCTCGAAGGGGTCGGCGTCCCGGCCGTCGTGGCCGGCGGTGTCGCCGGAGGAGGCGCCCCGGGAAGGGCTCTGCAGGACGGCGCGCTCCTCGTTGCGGACCAGCAGGCAGACCGTGGAGGGCTCGCCCTGGGGGTCGCGGACGCGCAGGTGCGAGGCGTACACCGGAACCACCCGGCCGACGGCGTCGCGGATGCCGTAGCTGCCCTCCCAGCGGGACAGCCGGAGGGCCTCGGCGATGCCGGTGCCGGTGCCCGGGGTGTGCGGCCAGGCCGCCAGGTCGGTGAGCGGCTTGCCGGTCACGGAGGCGGCCGGGTAGCCGAAGAGGTCCTCGGCGTCCTCGTTCCACGAGGTCACCGCGCCGTCGCGGTCGATCTGGACGACGGCCACCCTGACCCGGCCGTCGGCGGCCGGCAGCATCTCGACCGGGAGCGCGGGGCCCGCGGAGCGGGTGCCGACGGCGCGGTCGGGGAGATCCAGCTGGAACCAGACCTGCTTGCGCGTCGTCGTGTAGTCGACGCCCCAGCGGGTGGCGAGGGCCGCGCAGAGCTGCAGCCCGCGGCCGCCCTCCTGGTCGGGGCTGGTCATGGTGAGGGCGGCCGACTGCAGGGGCAGCTCGCGCTCCGGATACTGGTCGGCGACCTCGATCCGGACGCCCTCGGTGGAGCGCAGGCAGACGACGTCGGCGGCGGTGCCGGCGTGGACGACGGCGTTGGTGACCAGTTCGCTGGTGAGGACCACGGCGTCGTCGATGACGTCGGCGAAGCCCCAGCCCTGGAGGGTGTCGCGGACGAAGGACCGGGCCGTGGCGACGGAACGCCCCACGGGCTCGAAGCTGGCGGCCGCCCGCGCGGTGATCACAGAACTCCTCGTGCGCTCTGGGGCGTGTGGATCCGGCCGTCCGTCCTGCGCCTGCCGCTGCTGAGCGGGAAACGCGTCCGCCGGGCCGGGGTACTCCGGGGGCTGCTCCCCCGAGATCAGTCCGGTCGTCATGTTCTCCGAGGCCGCCCCTCCGATGCCCACACCATGGTCTTACCACCGTCCGGACCGGACGGGACCGCGCTCGGCCGGACAGCCTTCTGCAAGGTTACTTACCTTCGCGGTCCGCGCGGATGCCGGTTGACGCCGATTACGTCCGCAGGGTGTGCGGACGGTGTGCGGGCTTGCCGAACTGTTATGGCCTGGTTCGGACGAGGTGAAACACTGGACGGGCCTGCACTGGGCAGGCTTGACGGTAACGCCCCCGACGCGTGGTTGTGACGGGCGGGTGAAGCGAGCGCGGCCCCGGTCACGGGCACGCGAGCGGCAGTGGTTGGTCGATCCCTGCGGGAGGGACACAGTGGAGTCTGGCGCGGCGACGCGGAGTGCGAGGACGCGTGCGAAGGGCGGAGGCACCACCCAGGTGGACACGGCCGCGCTGAACAGGCTGCTGTCCGGTCTGGTGGCGATGCGCGACGGGAACTTCCGCAAGCGGCTGACGGTGTCCGGCGACGACCTCATGTCCGAGATCGCCGCCGTCTTCAACCAGGTGGCGGACCGGAACCTGCACCTGACCGGCGAGCTCGCCCGGGTGCGGCGGATGGTCGGGCGTGAGGGAAAACTCACCGAGCGACTCGAGACCGGGGCCTGCGAGGGGTCCTGGGCGGCCGCGATCGACGCGTCGAACGCCCTGGTCGACGACCTGGTGCGGCCGGTCTCCGAAGTGGGCCGGGTGCTCTCCGCGGTGGCCGAGGGAGACCTGTCGCCGCGGATGGAGATGCGGACCCGGGGGGCCGACGGCAGCGGGCACCCGTTGCGCGGCGAGTTCCTGAAGGTCGCGCGGACCGTGAACAACCTGGTCGACCAGTTGTCGCGGTTCACCGACGAGGTCACCAGGGTGGCCAGCGAGGTGGGCACCGAGGGCAAGCTGGGCGGTCAGGCCCAGGTGCGCGGCATGTCGGGTTCGTGGAAGGACCTGACGGAGTCCGTCAACACGATGGCGCACCGGCTCACCCTTCAGGTGAGGGACATCGCGCTGGTCACGACCGCCGTGGCCAACGGTGACCTCTCCCGCAAGGTCACCGTGCACGTCGAGGGCGAGATGCTCGAGCTGAAGAACACCGTCAACACGATGGTGGACCAGCTCTCCGCGTTCGCCGCCGAGGTGACCCGGGTGGCCCGCGAGGTGGGCACCGAGGGCGAGCTGGGCGGGCAGGCGCAGGTGCCGGGCGTGGCCGGCGTGTGGAAGGACCTGACCGACTCCGTCAACCTGATGGCGGGCAACCTGACCGCCCAGGTGCGGGGGATCGCCGAGGTGACCACGGCGGTCGCCAGCGGCGACCTGTCGCGGAAGGTGACGGTGAGCGCGCGCGGCGAGGTGGCGCAGCTGGCCGACACGATCAACCAGATGACCGAGACGCTGCGGATCTTCGCGGACGAGGTCACCAGGGTCGCCAACGAGGTCGGCGCCGAGGGCCGGCTGGGCGGCCAGGCGAACGTGCCGGGCGCGGCCGGCACCTGGAAGGACCTCACCGACTCGGTGAACACGGTCTTCCGGAACCTGACGACGCAGGTGCGCGACATCGCCGCGGTGACGACGGCGGTGGCCAACGGCGACCTGTCGCAGAAGGTCACGGTGGACGTGGCCGGCGAGATGCTGGAGCTGAAGAACACCGTCAACGGGATGGTGGACCAGCTGTCGGCGTTCGGCGCCGAGGTGACCCGGGTGGCCCGTGAGGTCGGCGTCGAGGGCGAGCTGGGCGGTCAGGCGCAGGTGCCCGGCGCGGCCGGCACCTGGAAGGACCTGACGGACTCCGTGAACACGGCGTTCCGCAACCTCACCGGCCAGGTGAGGAACATCGCGCAGGTGACGACGGCGGTGGCCAACGGCGACCTGTCGCAGAAGGTCACGGTGGACGTCTCCGGCGAGATGCTCCAGCTGAAGAACACCGTGAACCGGATGGTGGACCAGCTCTCCAGCTTCGCCGACCAGGTGACGCGGATGGCGCGGGACGTGGGCACGGAGGGCCGTCTCGGCGGTCAGGCCCGGGTGGACGGGGTGTCGGGCACCTGGAAGGAGCTCACCGACTCCGTCAACAGCATGGCCGGCAACCTCACCTCGCAGGTGCGCAACATCGCGCAGGTGACGACGGCGGTGGCGCGCGGCGACCTGTCGCAGAAGATCGACGTGGACGCCCGCGGCGAGATCCTGGAGCTGAAGAACACCATCAACACGATGGTCGACCAGCTCTCCGCCTTCGCCGACCAGGTGACCCGGGTGGCCCGCGAGGTGGGCACCGAGGGCCGCCTCGGGGGGCAGGCGCAGGTGCCGGGCGTGGCCGGCGTGTGGCGTGACCTGACGGACTCGGTGAACGGCATGGCCGGGAACCTGACGGCGCAGGTGCGCAACATCGCGCAGGTCGCGACGGCGGTGGCGCGCGGCGACCTGTCGCAGAAGATCGACGTGGACGCCCGCGGCGAGATCCTGGAGCTGAAGAACACCATCAACACGATGGTGGACCAGCTCTCGAACTTCGCCGAGCAGGTGACCCGGGTGGCCCGCGAGGTGGGCACCGAGGGCATCCTCGGCGGTCAGGCGGAGGTGCAGGGGGTTTCCGGCACCTGGAAGGACCTGACCCAGTCGGTGAACTTCATGGCGAACAACCTCACCATCCAGGTGCGGAACATCGCCGAGGTCACCACGGCGGTCGCCAAGGGCGACCTGTCGAAGAAGATCACCGTCGACGCCAAGGGCGAGATCCTCGAGCTGGTGACCACGGTCAACACGATGGTGGACCAGCTGTCGTCGTTCGCCGAGCAGGTGACCCGGGTGGCCCGCGAGGTGGGCACCGAGGGCATCCTCGGCGGTCAGGCGCACGTGCCGGGCGTCACCGGCATCTGGAAGGACCTGAGCGACAACGTCAACCTGATGGCGAAGAACCTCACCACCCAGGTGCGGAACATCTCGCAGGTGGCCTCGGCCGTCGCCAACGGCGACCTGACCCGGCAGGTGACCATCGAGGCGCGCGGCGAGGTCGCGCAGCTCGGCGACACCATCAACATCATGGTGAAGACGCTGTCCTCGTTCGCCGAGCAGGTCACCAAGGTGGCCCGCGAGGTGGGCACGGACGGCATCCTGGGCGGCCAGGCGCACGTGCCGGGCGTGGCCGGCACCTGGAAGGACCTCACCGAGTCGGTGAACCAGATGGCGTCCAACCTGACCGGTCAGGTGCGCAACATCGCCATGGTCACCACGGCGATCGCCAAGGGCGACCTCACCAAGAAGATCGACATCGACGCGCGGGGCGAGATCCTCGAGCTGAAGACGACCATCAACACGATGGTCGACCAGCTGTCCTCGTTCGCCGAGGAGGTCACCCGGGTGGCCCGGGAGGTGGGCACGGAGGGCCGGCTCGGCGGTCAGGCGCGGGTGCGGGACGTGGACGGCACCTGGCGCGACCTCACCGAGTCGGTGAACGAGATGGCCGGGAACCTGACCCGTCAGGTGCGCGCCATCGCCCGGGTCGCCACCGCGGTGACCCGCGGCGACCTCAACCTGAAGATCGACGTCGACTCCTCCGGCGAGATCCAGGAACTGCAGGACAACATCAACAAGATGATCGCCAACCTGCGCGACACCACGATCGCCAACAAGGAGCAGGACTGGCTGAAGGGCAACCTGGCGCGGATCTCGGCCCTGATGCAGGGCCGCCGGGACCTCGACGACGTGGCGTCGCTGGTGATGAGCGAGCTGACGCCGGTGGTGTCCGCGCAGCACGGGGCGTTCTTCCTGGCGATCCCGCCGGGCGACTCCCAGGAGGTCGGCGCGGTCGACGGGGACGCCTACGAGCTGCGGATGTTCGGCAGCTACGGCTACTCGATGGGTTCCATGCCGACGTCGTTCCGGCCCGGTGAGGGGCTGATCGGCACGGCCGCGCAGGAGAAGCGCGCGATCCTGGTGGAGAACGCGCCCAGCGGCTACCTGAAGATCGCCTCCGGTCTCGGCGAGGCCCCGCCCGCGCAGGTGATCGTGCTGCCGCTGCTCTTCGAGGGCACGGTGCTCGGCGTGATCGAGCTGGCGTCGTTCACGCCGTTCACGCAGATCCAGAAGGACTTCCTCAACCAGATCGCCGAGATGATCGCGACCAGCGTCAACACCATCTCGGTGAACAGCAGGACCGAGGTGCTGCTGAAGCAGTCGCAGAAGCTCACCGAGCAGCTGCGGGACCGTTCGGCCGAGTTGGAGCAGCGGCAGCTGGCGCTGCAGGCGTCCAACGCCGAACTGGAGGAGAAGGCCGAGCTGCTGGCGCGGCAGAACCGCGACATCGAGGTGAAGAACACCGAGATCGAGGACGCGCGGCAGGTCCTGGAGGAGCGCGCCGAGCAACTCGCCGTGTCCATGCGGTACAAGAGCGAGTTCCTCGCCAACATGTCGCACGAGCTGCGCACTCCGCTGAACTCGCTGCTGATCCTGGCGAAGCTGCTCGCGGACAACGCGGACGGCAACCTCTCCCCGAAGCAGGTGGAGTTCGCCGAGACCATCCACGGAGCGGGCTCCGACCTGCTCCAGCTGATCAACGACATCCTGGACCTGTCGAAGGTCGAGGCGGGCAAGATGGACGTCTCGCCGACGCGGATCGCGCTGGTGCAGCTGGTGGACTACGTGGAGGCGACGTTCCGGCCGCTGACGGCGGAGAAGGGCCTGGACTTCTCGGTGCGGGTGTCGCCGGAGCTGCCGGCGACGCTGCACACCGACGAGCAGCGGCTGCTGCAGGTGCTGCGCAACCTGCTGTCCAACGCGGTGAAGTTCACCGACGGCGGGGCGGTGGAACTGGTGATCCGGCAGGCCGGGGCGGACGTGCCGGCCGCCATCCGGGAGCAGCTGCTGGAGTCGGGTGCGCTGCGCGAGCCGGACGCCGAGGTGATCGCCTTCTCGGTGACGGACACCGGCATCGGCATCGCGGCCAGCAAGATGCGGGTGATCTTCGAGGCCTTCAAGCAGGCCGACGGCACCACCAGCCGCAAGTACGGGGGCACGGGTCTGGGCCTGTCGATCTCGCGGGAGATCGCCCGGCTGCTCGGGGGCGAGATCCACGCGCAGTCCGAGCCGGGCCGCGGTTCCACCTTCACGCTCTACCTGCCGCTGCACCCGAACGAGACGCCGGCGCAGGGCGCGGAGCACGAGGCGCTGGAAGGGCCGGAGGCGCGGGCCGAGCTGCCCGCGGGCGGTGAGACCCCGGCCGAGGTCAACTCCTACCGGGAGACCCAGAACGGGCCCGCGGCGCTCTTCCGGCGCCGCCGCCGCGAGGAGCACCCGCCCCTGCCGCGCGCCGAGGAGCCGTCCGTCCGTCCCGGCGGCGAGGCGGAGCAGTCCCCCGCCCCGTCGGCGGGGCCGCGGAAGGGCGTCCGGTTCCACGGCGAGAAGGTGCTGATCGTCGACGACGACATCCGCAACGTCTTCGCCCTCACCAGCGTCCTGGAGCAGCACGGGGTGGCCGTGCTGTACGCGGAGAACGGCCGCGAGGGCATCGAGGTCCTGGAGCAGCACGAGGACGTCACGATCGTCCTGATGGACATCATGATGCCCGAGATGGACGGCTACGCCACGACCACGGCGATCCGGCGGATGCCCCAGTTCGCCGGGCTGCCGATCATCGCGCTGACCGCGAAGGCGATGAAGGGGGACCGGGACAAGGCGATCGAGTCGGGAGCGTCCGACTACGTCACCAAGCCGGTCGACCCGGATCACCTGCTCGCGGTGATGGAGGAATGGATGGGGCGGAAGTGATCCGCGTCCAGGGGTGAGAAACGCGGGCTCCGGGGTAAGCGTGCTACGGAGGGTGGCCGGGATCCGGCGGGGCCCGGTGGGCGAAGGGAACCACCGGGAACCATTCGGGCTCGCGCCGCGTTTCCGCTGCATGCACAGTGACATCGCGGTGACAGGGTGTGGTGGCACCCGGGGTGCGGCTACGATGACCGGCACAAGGACGGACGGCGCAAGGAAGCCGTCATCACGGGCGGCATCCCAGGAAGCCGCCCCGAGTCCTGCCAACAGGGGCGGCCCCACGTCGGGGCGAGGAGGACGGGCCATGGTGCAGAAGGCCAAGATCCTCCTGGTCGATGACCGGCCGGAGAATCTGCTGGCGCTGGAGGCCATCCTCTCCGCGCTCGATCAGACGCTGGTCCGGGCATCGTCCGGGGAGGAAGCGCTCAAGGCGCTGCTGACGGACGATTTCGCGGTCATCCTGCTCGACGTCCAGATGCCGGGCATGGACGGTTTCGAGACCGCCGCGCACATCAAGCGGCGGGAGCGGACCCGGGACATCCCGATCATCTTCCTCACGGCCATCAACCACGGGCCGCACCACACCTTCCGCGGGTACGCGGCGGGTGCGGTGGACTACATCTCCAAGCCGTTCGACCCGTGGGTGCTGCGCGCGAAGGTCTCCGTCTTCGTCGACCTCTACATGAAGAACTGCCAGCTCAAGGAGCAGGCGGCGCTGCTGCGGCTGCAGTTGGAGGGCGGCGGCCGGCCCGAGGGCGACGCCGCCAAGGACGGTGTGGCGGGTTCCGGGCTGCTGGCCGAGCTGTCCGCGCGGCTGGCGGCGGTCGAGGAGCAGGCCGAGGCGCTCTCCAAGCAGTTGGGCGACGACGCGGCGGACGCCGCCGCGGTCGCCACCGCGGCGCACCTGGAGCGCAAGCTGAACGGTCTGCGCCGCGCCCTCGACGCGCTGGAGCCCGGCACCGGGCCGGCCGAGCCGAAGCTGCCGCAGCAGAGCTGAACGCCCGCCTCACCACCGGGTGGTGAGGGGGCGTCGGCAGTGCCGTCCACCGCCTCGCAGGTCGCCCCGCGCGGCGCCTCGTCCACTCCCGGGACGACACGAACGGGTGAAGCACCGCGCAGGCGTGTCCACGGGCGCATCCCCCGGTAACCTCACCCTCATGGCCTCACGACCCTCCGCAGCCAAGAAGCCGCCCGCTCCCGCGAAGGCGTCCTCGGCCGCGAAGGCGCCGAGGGCACCCCGGCCCGCCAAGGCCGCGAAACCGGCCGTCAAGGCCGCCAGGAAGGCCCCCGCGAAGAAGGCGCCCGCCAGGAAGGCCGCCGCCAAGGCCGCGCCCAGCCCCACCAACGGCGTGTACCGGCTCGTCCGAGCCCTGTGGCTGGGCGTCGCCCACGCCGTCGGCGCGGTGCTGCGGGGGATAGGGAGCGGGGCGAAGAACCTCGACCCCGCCCACCGCAAGGACGGCATCGCCCTCCTGCTGATCGCCCTCTCCCTGGTCGTGGCGGCCGGCACCTGGGCGGACCTGCGCGGTCCGGTGGGCGAGCTGGTGGAGATCCTGGTCACCGGCGCCTTCGGCCGCCTCGACCTGCTGGTGCCGATCCTGCTCGCCGTGGTCGCCGGCCGGTTCGTGCGCCACCCCGAGCAGCCGGAGGCCAACGGACGGATCGTCATCGGCCTGTCGGCCCTGGTGATCGGCGTGCTCGGCGAGGTCCACATCGCCTGCGGCTCGCCCGCCCGCAGCGGCGGCATGCAGGCGATACGGGACGCCGGCGGACTGATCGGCTGGGCGGCCGCCACCCCGCTGATCTACGCGACCGGTGCCGCGCTGGCCGTCGCGCTCCTGCTGCTGCTCACGGTCTTCGGCCTGCTGGTGGTGACCGCGACCCCGGTCAACGCCATCCCGCAGCGGCTGCGCGCCCTGGGCGTCCGGCTCGGCCTGGTGCAGCCGCCGGTGGCCGACGCCGGCTTCGCCGGGGCACAGGTGGCCGGCGAGGACGACGAACGGTACGAGGAGCAGTGGCGTGAGGCGCTGCCGCCCGCCCGGCGGAGGCGCTCGCTGCCCGCGGCCGAGAACGAGATCGACGCCGCCGAGGCGGCGGGCCTGGACGCGCCGCCCGCCGGCAAGGGACGCTCCCGGCGCGGAGGAAACCGCCGCCCCGACCCGAACCGCCCGATGGACGCCGTCGACGTCGCCGCCCAGGCGGCGGCCGCGCTCGACGGGGCGATCCTGCACGGCCTGCCGCCGTCGCCGCTGGTCGCCGGGCTCACCCAGGGCGTCACCGAGCGCGGCGGCCACGACGACGACACCGAGCCGTCCGAGCCGTCCGTGCCCACCGCGCGGCCCGAGCCCGCGACCCCGTCCGCCCCGGTGTCCGAGGAGCCGCCGGCGGCCGCCGGGACCGTCCCCGACCTCACCAAGGCGCCGCCCGCCCGCGAGCGCGAGCTGCCCCCGCGGGCCGAGCAGTTGCAGCTGTCCGGCGACATCACCTACGCGCTGCCGGCACTCGACCTGCTGCACCGCGGTGGCCCCGGCAAGTCCCGCACCGCCGCCAACGACGCCGTCGCCGCCGCGCTGGGGAACGTCTTCAAGGAGTTCAAGGTCGACGCCGCGGTCACCGGCTTCACCCGCGGCCCGACGGTCACCCGCTACGAGGTGGAGCTGGGCCCCGCCGTCAAGGTCGAGCGGATCACCGCGCTCACCAAGAACATCGCCTACTCGGTGGCCAGCCCTGACGTGCGGATCATCAGCCCGATCCCGGGCAAGTCCGCCGTCGGCATCGAGATCCCCAACACCGACCGCGAGATGGTCAACGTCGGGGACGTGCTGCGCCTGGCGGACGCCGCCGAGGACGACCACCCCATGCTGGTGGCGCTGGGCAAGGACGTCGAGGGCGGCTACGTGATGGCCAACCTGGCGCACATGCCGCACATCCTGGTGGCGGGCGCGACCGGCTCCGGCAAGTCGTCCTGCATCAACTGCCTGATCACCTCGATCATGATGCGGGCCACCCCGGAGGACGTCCGCATGGTGCTGGTCGACCCCAAGCGGGTCGAGCTCACCGCCTACGAGGGCATCCCGCACCTGATCACACCGATCATCACCAACCCCAAGCGGGCCGCCGAGGCGCTGCAGTGGGTGGTGCGCGAGATGGACCTGCGCTACGACGACCTGGCGGCCTTCGGCTACCGGCACATCGACGACTTCAACGAGGCCGTGCGCAGCGGCAAGCTCCAGACCCCGCCGGGCAGCGAGCGCGAACTGAGGCCGTACCCCTATCTGCTGGTGATCGTCGACGAGCTCGCCGACCTGATGATGGTCGCCCCGCGCGACGTCGAGGACGCCATCGTCCGCATCACCCAGCTCGCCCGGGCGGCCGGAATCCACCTGGTGCTCGCCACCCAGCGGCCCTCGGTGGACGTGGTCACCGGTCTCATCAAGGCGAACGTGCCGTCCCGGCTCGCCTTCGCGACGTCCTCGCTGGCCGACAGCCGGGTCATCCTCGACCAGCCCGGCGCCGAGAAGCTGATCGGCAAGGGCGACGGCCTGTTCCTGCCGATGGGCGCCAACAAGCCCATCCGCATGCAGGGCGCCTTCGTCGCCGAGGACGAGATCCGCGCCGTCGTCGACCACTGCAAGGCGCAGATGGCCCCGGTCTTCCGGGACGACGTGGTGGTGGGCACCAAGCAGAGGAAGGAGATCGACGAGGAGATCGGCGACGACCTCGACCTGCTCTGCCAGGCGGCCGAACTGGTCGTCACCACCCAGTTCGGCTCCACCTCGATGCTCCAGCGCAAGCTGCGCGTCGGCTTCGCGAAGGCCGGCCGCCTGATGGACCTGATGGAGTCCCGTCAGATCGTCGGTCCCAGCGAGGGGTCCAAGGCGCGCGACGTGCTGGTGAAGGCGGACGACCTCGACGAGGCGCTCGCCCGGATCCGTGGCGAGGTTCCCGGCGGGTAGCCCGCCGTCGTGGCGCGGCCGGGCGCGCCACGCCCGCGCGCGGCAGCTCACGTCACAGCCCCCGCAACCGCGCGGTCGCCGGGGGACTGCGCGCGGCGGGGTTCGGCACGCTGCTGATGGACCTGCTGACGCCGGCCGAGGAGCTCGAGGACACCGCCACGGCCCGGCTCCGCTTCGACGTCCCGCTGCTGGCCGGGCGGCTGGCCGACGCCGTCGACCACCTGGAGGCCCGGCCGGGCACGGCGGACCTGCCGGTGGGCCTGTTCGGGGCGAGCACCGGGGCGGCCGCCGCCCTGGTGGCGGCCGCCGAACGGCCCGGACGGGTCGCCGCGGTGGTCTCCCGGGGCGGCCGTCCGGACCTCGCCGGCGACGCCCTGGACCAGGTCACCGCACCGGTCCTGCTCGTGGTCGGGGGCGACGACGAACCGGTCCTCGGCCTCAACCGGCAGGCGGCCCGGCGGCTGCCCGCGGTCCACCGGCTCCACGTCGTCCCCGGCGCCACCCACCTCTTCCCCGAGCCCGGCGCCCTGGAGGAGGTCACCGGGGCCGCCGCCGACTGGTTCCGGGAGCACCTCACGGACCGCCGGCGCCCCGCCGGGTGAGGCCGCGCGGGGCGGACCGGGCACGGGCCGTTTCAGGCGCCGGCCGGCAGGAAACCCCGGAGGACGCCGGGGCCCGACCACCGCCACCGAGGGAGAGGCAGACCTCACGTCATGCGATTCCACAACCGCCGGGAAGCCGGCCAGGAACTCGGCCTGCGGATGATGGAGTGGGCGTCCGACGGCGAACTCTTCGAACCCGTCGTGCTCGCCCTGCCCCGCGGCGGCGTGCCGGTGGCCGTCGAGATCACCCGGGCCCTGGGGGCGCCGCTGGACGTCCTCGTCGTGCGGAAGATCGGCCTGCCCGGCAGCCCCGAGGTGGGCGTCGGCGCCGTCGTGGGGGACGACCCGCCCCTGTTCGACCGGGCGTCGCTGGAGATGCTCGGACTGAGCGAGGACCGCCTCGCCCCGGCCGTGGCCCGTGAGAGGGAGGAGTTGAAGCGCCGCTCGCTGCTCTACCGGGGCGACCGTTCGCTGCCCGACGTGCGGCACCGCACCGTGCTCCTCGTCGACGACGGCCTGGCCACCGGCGTCACCGCCCGCGCCGCCCTCCGCCACCTGCGGCGGCAGGAACCCGCCCGGCTGATCCTCGCGGTGCCCGTCGGAGCCCCCGAGGCCGCCGCCGCGATGCGCTCCGAGGCCGACGACGTGGTCTGCCTCCGGCAGCCGCCGGACTTCCAGGCGGTCGGCCTCTGGTACGACGACTTCGAACAGGTCGGGGACGACGAGGTCGTCGAGATACTGAGCGAGTACAGGTCATGACCGGCGACGCGCCTCGCCGGCACGACGACGAACCCCGCCGCGACGGCACCGCACCCCGCCGCGACGCCCCCCGGCACCGTGCGGACGGGAGGCCGGCGACACGGCGGAACTCGGGGGTGATCGGCCGCCGGTACCCCCGGACGGGCACGGAACCGGTCACCGCGCGCAGCGCCCTCGGACTGCGGCTGGTCCTGTCGGCCGTCTTCGTCCCGCTCTTCGTCGCGCTGACCGTCTACTTCGCGCTGTGGGCGGCGGACGCGGGCCCGGGGGAGAGCCCCTCACGGGGAACGCTGACCGGCACCGCCGTCGTCTGCGCGCTGGTCGCCCTGCTGGCCGCGCTCGACCTCCTGGTGGTCCTGCGACGGCGGCGGCGCGAACGCGGCGGCGCCTGACCCGGCCCGCCCGGCGGCCCGCCGCGGATCAGCCGGCGGTGCGGCCCAGCCGGGCCGCGAGCAGGGCGATGTCGTCCGTCTTCTCCCTGCCGTACCGCTCCAGCAGCAGGTCGCACAGGTCCTCGATCTCGCCGGGCGCGCCGGCCAGGGTGGTCTCCAGCGCGGCGAGGCTGTTGCCGAGGTCCACCCCCGGGACCTCGATCAGGCCGTCGGTGAGCAGCAGCAGGGTGGACCCCTCCGGCACGTCGTGGGCGGTGCCGGCGGGATGCCGCACGTTCAGGCCCAGCAGGGGCCCGTGTTCGGTCAGGTAGCGGGTCGAGCCGTCGGGGTGGCGCAGCAGGGGCGGGATGTGGCCGGCGTTGGCGACCTGGATGCGCCGTCCGCCGGGCTCCACCAGCACCAGGCAGACGGTCACCGTGATCGCGGGCCGCAGCCGGGTCAGCAGGGCGTCCAGCCGGTCCAGCAGGGTGCGCGGGTCGTGTCCCTCGATGGCGTAGGCGCGCAGCGCGTGCCGGACCTCACCCATGATCATCGCCGCTTGCAGGGAGTGTCCCGCCACGTCGCCGATGGCCAGCAGCAGACCTGCCGGGGTCTCGATGACCTCGTAGAAGTCGCCGCCGATCTCCGAGTCGTCGGCCGCCGGTTCGTAGCGCACCGCCAGGTCCACGTCCGGCACCTCGGGGAGCCGGTCCGGCAGGAAGGTGCGCTGGAGGGTGAGCACCAGCGCGTGCTCCTCGCTGCGGGACCGCAGGGCCTCCAGCGCCAGCGCGCAGGCCTGGGCGAGCTGGGACAGCAGGTCGCGGGCGTCCACCCCGGCGAGGGCCCCGCCGTCCACGGCGAGCGCGACGGGGGGCCGCCCCTTCTTGGTCCGGGCCAGGACCAGGGCGACCTCACCCGCGAACACGTCGGCCTCGGCGCCGTCCTCGCGGCAGACCAGGGCCCGCCACTGCGCCGCGGACAGCAGCGCGGTGGCGGTGCCGGTGCCGTCCCCCAGGGCCCGGCCGGCCAGCAGGTCCAGCAGGCGCGGCTCCGACCGGAACACCTTCACCGGCGGGGCACCGCCCGGGCCCGGCGTCCGGGCCGCCGCGACGTGCAGGGTGCGGTTGTCCGGGCTCAGCGCGACGGCGACCGCGGGCGACCGCGTCAGGGTGGCCGCGCCGGTCGCGGCCGCCTCGGCGAACGTGTGGCCGTCCTTGGCCCCGTACACCGCCAGCGTGCTGCTGTTCAGGGCCGCCACCCGGGCGGCCAGCCGCTCCGCGCGGCGGCGGGCCCGGGCGTAGCGCAGCGCGGCGGTGACCGTCGCCAGCAGCTCGTCCGGGGCGATCGGGTCCGTGAGGTAGGCGTCGGCGCCCCGGTGGAGGCCCTGGGTGCGGTCGCTCAGCTCGATGGCGTGCGCCGAGATGTGGATGACCGGCAGTGAGGCGGTCCGCGGGTCCGCCTTGATCTGCTCGCAGACCTCGAAGCCGCTCATGTCGGGCAGCTTGACGTCGACGACGGCCAGCTCCGGCAGCTCCCCGTCGGGGCAGCCGGCGAGCAGGGCCAGGCCCTCCGTGCCGTCGGCGGCCTCCACCACCGTGTGACCGGCCCGGCGCAGCCAGCTGCCGATGATGTACCGCTTGGTGTCGTTGTCGTCGAGCACCATCACCTTCGCGACGGCGCTGTCCTGCTGGAGACAGGGGCTCACAGCCGTGGTTCCTTCCCGCTCGCCCCCTGTGCCGCGTGTGTTCCGTGCCCCGCGAACGCCGCCGCCAGCTGCGGCAGCGACAGGGCCGACTTGTCGAGCACGGCCCGGGCGTGCCGGAGCCGGTCGTGGTCCAGGCTCTCCCGGGCCGCCGAGGTGACGACGACCACGGGGATCGCGCTGAGTTCCGGGTCCGCGGCGAGTTCCCCCAGCACCGCGTAGCCGTCCACGCCGGGCATGTGGAGGTCCAGGAGGACGGCGTCCGGCCGTTCCTCGCGGACCACCCGGCTCGCCCGGTCGCCGCGGTCCACCTCGACGATCCGCTCCGCGAGCTGCTCCAGCAGCGGCCGGATCCTCGTGCGGAACACGTCGTCGTCGTCCACCGTCACCAGGACGGTGACCAGCGGGCCGCCGGCCGCGCCCCGGTCCCGCCGGGGGGCCACCGGCAGCCGCACGGTGACCCGCGTCCCCCGCCCCGGGCTGCTGGCCAGGGTCAGGGTGCCGCCCAGCAGCTCGGTCAGGCGCCGCGCGTAGGGCAGGCCGAGCCCGGTGCCGGAGCGGCCCCGCTGGTGCGCGCCGCGGACCTGGTAGAACTCCTCGAAGATCTGCTGCTGTTCCTCCTCGGGTATCCCCACGCCGGTGTCGGTCACGGTGAACACGACCTGCTCGCCCAGGTCCCCGGCCTCGGTGGCGACGTCCAGCCGCACCGTGCCGGTCTCGGTGAACTTCAGGGAGTTGGAGAGCAGGTTGCGCAGGATCCGCGTGAGCATCACCTCGTCGCTGACGATCTCCAGCTCCGGCTCCGCCACGACCAGCTCGGCGTCGCCGTGCCGGGCGTACCCGCGCAGGGTGCCCCGCAGCTGTCCCAGCAGCGCCCGCAGGTCGACCGGCCCCCAGGCGGGTTCCAGCCGGCCCGACTCGGCCTTGGCGACGTCCAGCAGCTCGTCCACGAGCGCCAGCAGCGTGGCGCCCGAGGCGGAGATCAGGGAGACCTGCCGGTGCTGCTCCTCGTTGAGCCGCTCCACGTCGAACTCCAGCAGCAGCCGCGCCAGTCCCACCACGGCGTTCACCGGGGTGCGCAGCTCGTGGCTCACATTGGCCCAGAACCTGGTCTTGGCCTCGCTGGCCTCCCGCAACTGGCGGGACTTCTCGTCCAGTTCGGCGTACAGGGCGACCACGCCCCGGTTGGTCTCCTCCAGTTCCTCGGAGAGCTCCGAGTAGAGGGCCATCACCCCGCGGTTGGTCTCCTCCAGCTCCGCGTTGAGGCGGCGCAGCTCCTCCCGCTGCGCCCGGGACTCCTCCAGGGCCGCTATCAGGTCGACCGTCTGGGCGCGCGCGTCCTCCAGGGCCGTCGCCCCCTTGTGGGTCATGAGGGCCTCCCGCGTCCGCGCGACGAGCTCGGCCGACGGCGCCCGCGCACCGAGCGGGTGCTCGATGACGACGCTCCGTCCCGTCCCGGAGCGCTCCAGCGCCACCAGCCGGGACGCCGCGAGCAGGGCCTCCTCGCCGGGACCCGGGCCGTCCTCCCACCGCAGGGTGAACCGCAGCCTCCGTAGCCCTCCGTCTCCTTCGCCGACCAGGGCGAAGGAGACGGTCGGTTCGCAGGAGCCCACCAGGTCACGGCCCAGCTCGCTCAGCGCGGTCGCCAGCCGGATCTGGTCCTGGGGCTCCGCGCCGAGCGCCTCGGCGGCCGTCTTGCCGCTGCGGCGCAGCACGAAGACGTCCTGTTCGGTGGTGAGGGAGAGCGACACCAGGGGCACCGCCCCGCACTCCGCGGCCGTGCTCACCACGGCCCCTTCGCGACGACGACCCCGGCGTCGTCCCGGCGGACGCCCGCCTCGCGCAGCAGCTGGGCGGCGGCCACCAGCGGGGTGTGGTCGAGGAACCCGGGCATGTCCGAGGCGTTCCAGCGTTCGGTGAGACCGTCCGAGTGCATGACCACGGCGCCGTCCGGCGGAAGGTCCTGGCGGACGGTCCGCAGGGTCGGCATCTGGTGCCCGACGATGCCGGGCGCGGACACCAGGGACCGGCGGACCCCGGTGGCGGGGTCGACGACGAAGGAGCTGATGTTCCCCACGCCGCAGAAGTACACGCTCCGGGAGGCGGGCTCGATCCGGGCCACGGCGACGGCTCCGCCGCGGCTGCCGCGCAGCGCCCTGTGGAGGTCGGCGAGCATCGCCGCCGGGTCCTCCGCCTTCGAGTCGCGGAACGCCGTCACCGCGGCCTGCGAGGCCCGCCCGGCGAGCGGCCCGTGGCCCAGGCCGTCGCAGCACAGGACCATCAGCGCCTGTTCGCCGGTGCCGGTGGTGGCGTCGTGCGCCGTCCGGCGGCCGGGGAGCGCGGAGCCGGTGAACGGCGGGGGCCGCAGACCGGTGAGTTCGGCCCACCCGAGGACGCCCCGGGAGGAATCGGGCGTGGCGTCGGCGGCGGTGCCGGCCGGGAGCGAACCGGCGGTCCTGGACCCGGCCGTGGGCCCGCCGACCAGGCGGGCCGCCCAGGAGTCCCCGCACACCTCCTCGCCGGTGATCGCCCGGGTCAACCCCTCGACCAGCGGATCCGCGGAGGCGGCCTGCCGCCGGTCCGCCTCCTTGGTCCAGAAGCGGGCCGTCAGGACGGTTCCCCGCCCCGGCAGCGAGTGCAGCCGGAAGGTGTCGGCGAGCCGGGATATCGCTCCGAGACCGATCCCGAGGGTGCCCGCGGTGGAGGTGCCGTCGGTCAGCGAGCGCGCCACGTCGGCCATGCCCGGGCCCGCGTCCGTCGTGACGAACTCGACGCCGGCGTCCTGGCGGGTCCGCACCACCCGCAGCAGGAGCGCGCCGTCGACGGCGTGCCGGCGCAGGTTGGTCGCCGCCTCGCTCACCGCGAGGGCGACCTCCGCGCACCGCTGTTCGTCGAAGCCGATCCGCCGGGCCACGGACACCGCGGCGATCCTGGCGGCGGCGGGGAAGGACTCCTGGTCGCGGAGCCAGACCACGTCCTCCGCGTCCAGGACCGTCCAGTTCACCGGCCCCATTTGGTCACCGACACCCGGGTACCGCCGCCGACCTCGGTGTCCAGGGTGAACTCGTCGACCAGACGGCGCGCGCCGCTCAGGCCGAGTCCGAGGCCGCCGCCGGAGGTCCATCCGTCGGTCAGCGCCTGGTCGACGTCGGGGATGCCGGGCCCCGAGTCGTCGAAGATCGCGCTCACTCCGACCTTTCCGCCCCGCCGGACCAGACCGATCCGCAGGACGCCGCCCCCTCCGTAGACGAGCGTGTTGCGTGCCAGTTCGCTCGCGGCCGTGACCAGCTTCGTCTGGTCGACGAGCGAGAGCTTGCAGCGCTGGGCGAGCGTCCGGACCAGCTGCCTGGCCCGGACCACGTCGTCGTTGGATTCGATCGGCAGGGTCTGGACGTCGGCGTCGAGGTCGGGCAGGGGCCCGTTCATCGTTGCGCCGGACGGTCGTCACCCGGCCGGGCCAGCATGTCCAGGCCCTTCTCCAGCGAGAGCGCGGTGCGCACGCCGCCGAGCGACAGACCCAGTTCGACCAGGGTGATGGCCACGGCCGGCCGCATGCCGACGACGACGGTCTCCGCGTCGAGCATGCGGGAGATGGCCGCGGTGGTGGCCAGCATGCGGCCCACGAACGAGTCGACGATCTCCACCGCGGTGATGTCGATGACGACGCCCCGGGCCCCGGAGTCCACGATCCGGGCCGCCAGGTCCTCCTGGAGGTCCAGGACGATCTGGTCCTCCAGGTCGACCTGGATGGAGACCAGGAGGACGTCACCGATCTTCAGGACGGGTACGCGCTCGGTCACGCCTGGCCGCCGGCGGTCGTGACGTCGGCGCCGCCGCGGCGCAGCGCGTGCTTGAGGGCGTCGGCGAGGGACGCCTTGGTGACGATGTCGCCGAACTGGATGCCCAGCGCGACGATGGTCTGGGCGATCTGCGGGCGGATGCCGGAGATGATGCACTCGGCGCCCATCAGGCGGGCCGCCACCACGGTCTTCAGCAGGTGCTGGGCGACCTCGGTGTCCACCGCGGGAACCCCGGTGATGTCGATGATCGCCTGGTCGGCGTCGGCGTCGACCAGCGCCTGGAGGAGCTTCTCCATCACCACCTGGGTGCGGGCGGAGTCCAGGGTCCCCACCAGGGGGACGGCGACCACGCCCTCCCACAGCTTCACGACCGGGGTGGAGAGTTCCATCAGCTGCTCGGACTGCGCGCTGATGATCTCCTCGCGCGTCTTGGCGTAGACCTCCAGCGTGAACAGCGCCAGGGCGTCCATCAGCTTGCCGAGGTGGAGGTAGGCGTGGATGTCCTCGGCCGGGGTGTCCGTCGTCGGCGCGAGGACGTCCTTGCAGGCCAGCACGCTGGTCGCGGTCTCGGTGGGGGTGAAGCCCTGCCGGGCCCGGCTGCGGGACAGCTCGGCGAGCAGCGCCCGCAGCTCCGCGTAGGCCTCCCCCTGCCAGTCGAACGCGCCCTTGCGCAGTCCGTCCACGAGGGCCGTGTACAGCTCACGGAGCTCGCGGTCGAGCTCGGACAGCGACATCCGCCCGCGCAGCGTGCGGGAGACGGCCTCCACCCAGGCCGAGGCGAGCTGTTCGTCCTTGGCCGTCAGCAGCTCGACGAGCCTGCTGGAAACTTCTTGCCCTGCCACCGCTGAACTCCTCTTGATACGTGCACTCGCCACCGGTTGCGACGGCAGTGTCGGCGCGCCGCACCTCCCCGCGCGGCGCGCGCGGGGAGGCACGACGGAAACGTCCCGCTCCCGATACCCCGGCTCCGGCGTCGCACACCTGCGAATTTTCCGCGGTGGTTCCGGGGGGATCCGCCGTGCCACGGTACGCCCGGGGGACGGTTCCGGCACATGCCTCCGCGAAGTCGTACGGTGGAAGGGGGCAGGCGGGAAGCGAAGGCGGCCGGAAATCGCACCCGCCGGTACCCAGGGGCGACGGCCGTTTTCACTTCCTTCACAAGGTGAAGTAGCCTCCGGAGTCGTCCTCGGCGTGGATGAGGAACCGGAAGCATGGTGCCGGGGATTCCGGGTAGACGACGGGTTCGCCGTGCGGCCTTTCGTCATGGCATCACTGCGTCATGGCAACGATGAGGGAAAGAGGTCGGTCGTGGCTGAGGCGACGGCGGTCGAAGGTACGCGTGGCGCGCCGCGGTCGCGGTCCTCGCGTGGGGGCGGGAAGATCGGCGAGGCGGAGCTGAGGCAGCTCCTGGCCGGCCTGACGGCGGTGCGTGACGGCGACTTCGGGACCAGGCTCTCCGACGAGGAGGACGGCCTCCTCGGCGAGATCGCCACCGTCTTCAACGGCATGGTCGACCAGCTCTCCCTGTTCACCTCCGAGGTGACCCGCGTCGCCCGCGAGGTGGGCACCGAGGGCACGCTCGGCGGCCAGGCGGAGGTGCCGGGCGTCTCCGGCACCTGGGCCGACCTGACCGACTCGGTGAACGCCATGGCCGGCAACCTCACCACCCAGGTCCGCGACATCGCCCAGGTGGCCACCGCGGTCGCCAAGGGCGACCTGTCGCAGAAGGTCGACGTCGACGCGCGCGGCGAGATCCTGGAGCTGAAGAACACCGTCAACACGATGGTCGACCAGCTCTCCTCCTTCGCCGACGAGGTGACCCGCGTCGCCCGGGAGGTCGGCAGCGAGGGCCGGCTCGGCGGCCAGGCCGAGGTGCCCGGCGTCGGCGGCGTCTGGCGCGACCTGACCGACTCCGTGAACTTCATGGCCGGCAACCTGACCGACCAGGTCCGCAACATCGCCCAGGTGACCACCGCGGTCGCCAAGGGCGACCTGTCGCAGAAGATCACCGTCGACGCGCGCGGCGAGATCCTCGAGCTGAAGAACACCATCAACACGATGGTCGACCAGCTCTCC
>NZ_LWCC02000005.1:912034-922311 GCF_001642695.1 Streptomyces chilikensis | reverse complement strand
CACCCGCATGGCCCGGGAGGTCGGCACCGAGGGCATCCTCGGCGGCCAGGCCGACGTCAAGGGCGTCTCCGGCACCTGGCGCGACCTCACCGACTCCGTGAACTCCATGGCCGGCAACCTGACGGCCCAGGTGCGCTCCATCGCCCAGGTCGCGACCGCGGTCGCCAAGGGCGACCTGTCGCAGAAGATCAACGTCACCGCGCGCGGCGAGATCCTCGAGCTGAAGAACACCATCAACACGATGGTCGACCAGCTCTCCGCGTTCTCCTACGAGGTCACCCGCGTCGCCCGCGAGGTGGGCACCGAGGGCCGCCTGGGCGGCCAGGCCGACGTCAAGGGCGTCTCCGGCACCTGGAAGGACCTCACCGAGTCGGTCAACGTCATGGCCGACAACCTCACCGCCCAGGTGCGGTCCATCGCCGAGGTCACCACGGCGGTGGCCCAGGGCGACCTCTCGCAGAAGATCCGGGTCGACGCGCGCGGCGAGATCCTGGAGCTGAAGGAGACCATCAACACGATGGTCGACCAGCTCTCCGCCTTCGCCGACGAGGTCACCCGCGTCGCCCGCGAGGTGGGCACCGAGGGCAACCTGGGCGGCCAGGCGACCGTGCGCGGCGTCTCCGGCACCTGGAAGGACCTCACCGACAACGTCAACGTGATGGCCTCCAACCTGACCGGTCAGGTGCGTTCCATCGCGCAGGTCGCGACCGCGGTCGCCAAGGGCGACCTGTCGCAGAAGATCACCGTCGAGGCCAAGGGCGAGGTCGCCGCGCTGGCCGGTGTGATCAACACCATGGTCGACACCCTCTCCGCCTTCGCCGACGAGGTCACCCGCGTGGCCCGCGAGGTGGGCACCGAGGGCCAGCTCGGCGGCCAGGCCAGGGTCCCCAACGTGGCGGGCACCTGGAAGGACCTCACCGACAACGTCAACTCCATGGCGAACAACCTGACCAACCAGGTGCGCAACATCGCCCTGGTGACCACCGCCGTGGCCAGGGGCGACCTGTCCAAGAAGATCGACGTCGACGCCCGCGGCGAGATCCTCGAACTGAAGACGACCATCAACACGATGGTCGACCAGCTCTCCTCGTTCGCCGCCGAGGTCACCCGCGTCGCCCGGGAGGTCGGCAGCGAGGGCCGGCTCGGCGGCCAGGCCGAGGTCGAGGGCGTCTCCGGCACCTGGAAGCGGCTCACCGAGAACGTCAACGAGCTGGCCGGAAACCTCACCCGCCAGGTCCGCGCGATCGCCGAGGTCGCCAGCGCCGTCGCCGAGGGCGACCTGACCCGCTCCATCACCGTCGACGCCTCCGGCGAGGTCGCCGAGCTCAAGGACAACATCAACTCCATGGTGGAGTCCCTGCGCGAGACCACCCGGGCCAACCAGGAACAGGACTGGCTCAAGTCCAACCTGGCGAAGTTCTCCTCCCTCATGCAGGGCCACCGCGACCTGGCCGTCGTCGCCGAACTGGTCATGGACGAGCTCACCCCGCTGGTCGCCGCCCAGTACGGCGCCTTCTACCTCGCGGAGGAGGGCGCCGGCGAGCTCGAGCTGCGCCTGGTCGGCTCCTACGGCCGGCCCGCCCGGTTCGAGGGCCACGCCCGCTACCGGCTGGGCGAGTCCCTGGTCGGCCAGGCCGCGCGCAGCCGCCGCACCATCGTCGTCGAGCAGGTGCCCGGCGACTACGTGACCATCTCCTCCGGGCTCGGCGAGGCCGCCCCGGGCAGCCTGGTGGTGCTGCCCATCGTCGTCGAGGAGCAGGTGCTCGGCGTCATAGAGCTGGCCTCCTTCACGCCGTTCACGCTGGTGCACCAGAACTTCCTGGAACAGCTGATGGAGACGCTCGGCGTCAACGTCAACACCATCGTCGCCAACGCGCGCACCGACGAACTGCTCGACGAGTCCCAGCGGCTCACCGCCGAACTCCAGGCCCGGTCCGCCGAACTCCAGGTCCAGCAGGACGAACTCCAGCGGTCCAACGCCGAGCTGGAGGAGAAGGCCGCGCTGCTGGCCGCGCAGAACCGGGACATCGAGACCAAGAACCTGGAGATCGAGCAGGCCCGCCAGGAACTCGAGGCCCGCGCCCAGCAGCTGGCGCTGGCGTCGAAGTACAAGTCGGAGTTCCTGGCCAACATGAGCCACGAGCTGCGCACCCCGCTCAACAGCCTGCTGATCCTCGCGCAGCTGCTCGCGCAGAACCCGACGCGCAACCTGACGCCCAAGCAGGTCGAGTACGCCGGCATCATCCACTCGGCCGGCTCGGACCTGCTGCAGCTGATCAACGACATCCTCGACCTGTCCAAGGTCGAGGCGGGCAAGATGGACATCAACCCCGAGCAGGTGCCGCTGCGCCAGCTGGTCGAGTACGTCGAGGTCACCTTCCGGCCGATGACCACCCAGAAGAACCTCGACTTCACGGTGAGCACGGCGCCCGGCGTCCCGGGCGAGCTGCTCACCGACGACGCGCGGCTGCGCCAGGTGCTGCGCAACCTGCTCTCCAACGCGGTCAAGTTCACCGAGCACGGCAGCGTCGAACTGCGCATCGAGACGGCCGAGGCCGACGAGGTGCCGCCCTTCGTGCACCGCGGCGGCCCGGTCATAGCGTTCCAGGTCAAGGACACCGGCATCGGCATCGCCGAACAGCACCTGGAGGCGATCTTCGGGGCGTTCCAGCAGGCCGACGGCACCACCAGCCGCAAGTACGGCGGCACCGGTCTCGGCCTGTCCATCAGCCGCGAGATCGCCCACCTGCTCGGCGGCGCCGTCACCGCCCGCTCCACCGTCGGCGAGGGCAGCACCTTCACGCTGTACCTTCCCGTCGCCCGCGGGGACTGGGAGAACGCCCTCGGCTCGGGCGCCGCCGCCCCGGCCGCGCTGAACGCCGCCGGTCCGGCCGTGGCACCGCCCGCCCAGGACCGCCCGGCGCCGGAACAGCGGCCCAGGCGCCGGCTGCTGGTGGTCGAGGAGCGCAGCCGCGGGCTGCTCTCCCTGGTCGCCGAGAGCGCCGTGGGAGACCTCATGGCCGGCGCGGGCCTCGGCAAGCCGGCCGGCGACACGGAGGTGATCACCGCGGTGGGCGCCCAGGAGGCCGCCGAGAGCCTGGCGGCCGGCCCGTTCCACTGCGTCGTCCTCGAGATCGACATGCCGGACGGGGAGGCGATCAGCTTCCTCCAGGCGATGGACGGCGACACCGCGCTCACCAGCGTCCCGGTGCTGGCCCACAACAGCCGCCGCATGGACGTCACCCAGGAGCAGCAGCTGCAGTTCCTGGCCCGGACGCGGCCGCTGGAGCTGATCTCCAGCCTGGACGAGCTGCGCGAGCGGATCACCCTGCACCTGTCCGCCGAGGAGCCCGGCGACGTGCTTCCCCTGGTGCGCCAGGAGGAGAGCCGGCGGCAGCCCGAGCGGACCGTCGTCGGCGGCCTGGCCGGCCGGACCGTGCTGGTGGTGGACGACGACGCCCGCAACCTGTACGCGCTCAGCGGCATCCTCGAGCTCCAGGGCATCGAGGTGCTGCACGCGGAGAACGGCCGCAAGGGCATCGAGTCGCTGCACGCCCACCCGGAGATCGACCTGATCCTGATGGATGTGATGATGCCGGAGATGGACGGGTACACGGCCACCTCGGCGATCCGGCAGGACCCGCGCTACACGGACCTGCCGATCATCGCGGTCACCGCCAAGGCCATGCCTGGCGACCGGGAGAAGAGCCTGGCCTCGGGCGCCAGCGACTACGTCACCAAGCCCGTGGACGCCAACGACCTGATCGCCTGCATCGAGCGCTGGCTGTCCGACTGACCGGTGGCACGGGGCGCTCCGGCGCCCCGTGCCCTCCGCCCACGACCCCGCGCCACCCACCCGCCAGCCGTCCACCGCCGACCGAGGAGTCAGCAGCACCGTGAGCACTCCCGAGAACCCCGCGCACCCCGTGCGGGTGGACGAGACCGCCGCCGGTCAGGTGCCGCCCGTGCCCGCGGTCCGGGCGGAGGCGGGCGTGGACCGTGCGGCCGAGGAGACCGAGGGCACCGCCGGCATGGGCCGGCTGGCCGCCACGGTGGCCCGGCTGCGGGACGAGATCCGCGCGGCGCAGGCCGCCGCGGACGGCCGGGCGCTGATCGAGCTGGCCAAGGGCGTGCTGATCGAGCGGCTCGGCTGCGGGCCGACCGCCGCGGGCCGCCAGCTGGCCGCGCTCGCCGAGGAGTCGGGCCTGTCGCAGCTGGAGCTCGCGGCGGACATCGTCAACCAGGCGGCCCGCGACCACGTCACCGAGGTGGCCGCCGACTTCGTGCGCCGCGCCACCGGCCAGGAGAGCCACGAGGACCAGGACGCGGTCGAGGCGGAGGACGCCGCGACGGTCGCCGTCCGCCTGCGCACCGCGGAGAGCGGCGCGGCCGCCGCCGGGGACACCCAGGCGGTCGCCGAGTCCCTGCTGGAGCACGCGCTGACCCCGCTGGGCGCCACCGCGGTCGCCGTCTGGGCGGCGGGCGCCGACGCCTCGCTCTCCCTCGCCGGGCACGCCGGCTTCCCCGCCGACGAGGCGGGCCGGTGGCGGTACGTGCCGCCCGGCGTGTGCACGCTGGCCCGGCAGGCGCTCACCGAACGCAGCACGGTCCTGTGCGAGTCCCAGCCCTCCTCCGCCATGCCCTCCATCGGCTGGACCCACAACCCGCGCGGCGGGCGGATCGCCGTCCCGGCCGGAACCGGCGGCCGGGTCCACGGCATCCTGGAGATCTGCTGGCCGGAGCCCCTGGAGCAGCAGCCCCCGCAGATCCTGCGCCAGGTGGAGGCACTGGCCGAGCTGTGCGCGCACACCCTGGAGGGCGGCCCCGGCACCGCGGCCCCGCCGGCGGCGGACACCTGGAGCGTGCCGCCGGACCTGTCCGAGCTGGTGGACCTCGCCGAGGGCCTGTACGACCCGGCGCTCGTCCTCACCCCCCACCTGTGGCCCGACGGCCGGCTCGCCGACTTCCGGATCCACCACGTCAACAGCCACTTCACCGACCCCGCGGGGCGCCCCCGCAACGCGGTCGGCGGCACCCTGCTCCTCGAGTCGTACCCGCTGGCCATGGGGGACAGCGGCCTCTTCGACAAGATCGAGCGGGTCTACGCGACCGGCGAGGCGTTCCGCGCCCGCCGGATGACGCTGACCACCCTGGTCGACCAGGTCCCGCTGGACACCACCGTCGACGTCAGCGTCAGCCGCCACGGCAGCAGCGTGCTGCTGATCTGGCGGGTCGAGGACGACACCGCGCGGCTGGCCAACCTGCTCCAGCACGCGCAGCGGCTCGGCCGGATCGGCGGCTTCGAGGAGAACGTCCTCAACGGCGAGATCGTCTGGAACGACCAGCTCTTCGACCTGTACGGCCTGCCGCACCACACCCGCCCGGTCTCCCTGGAGGAGATGGCGGCGCACGCCCACCCCGACGACGCCGTCTCCATCGGGCGGTTCGTCCGCGCCGTCCTGCACCACCGCAGGCCCGCCTCGGCCGCCTTCCGCCTCCAGCGGCCGGACGGCATCACCCGGCACATCCGGGTGGTCGCCGAACCCGTCCTCGACGACGACAACCGGCTGCGCTCGGTGCGCGGCGCCTACCAGGACATCTCCGCGCAGCACTGGACCGAGGTGGCGCTGGCCGCCACACGCGACCAGCTCGCCCACACCGAGCAGCAGGCCGCCGAACGCAACCGGCTCACCCTGCAGCTCCAGCACGCCATCATGCCGCCCAGCCACTCCGGCATGGACAGCCCCGGCCTCCAGGTCGCGGTGCGGTACCGGCCCGCCGAGTCCGAGTCGATGGTCGGCGGCGACTGGTACGACGTGGTGGTCCTGCCGTCCAAGCAGGTCATGCTCTGCGTCGGCGACGTGGCCGGCCACGGCATAGAGGCCGCCACCAGCATGGTCGTGCTCCGCAACGCCATGCGCGGCCTCGCGGTGACCGGCGCCGGCCCCGGACAGCTGCTGGCCTGGCTGAACATCGTGGCCCACTACCTGACCGAGCACGTCACCGCCACCGCCGTCTGCGGCCTCTACGACCCGCAGACCCGCACGCTGCGCTGGGCCCGCGCCGGGCACCTCCCGCCGGTCCTGGTCCGCGGCGACAAGGCCTCCCCGCTCCAGCCGGCCGGCGGCATCCTCCTGGGCGCCCTCTCCGAGGCGACCTACGAGGAGGCCGAGCTGCAGCTGGACGTCGGCGACACGCTCCTGATGTACACCGACGGTCTGGTCGAGCGCCGCGACGAGTCGGTCCAGGAGTCCCTGACCCGGCTGCTGTCCACCGCCCGCGTCCCCGGGGCCAGCCTGGAGCAGCGGCTCGACGGGCTGCTCACGCACAGCAAGTCCGACACCGACGACGACACCTGCCTGATCGGCATCCGGGTGGTCTGACCACCCGGACGCCGGCCGGCGTCCGCCCGGTCCGCCGTCCGGACGGACCGCCGGGCGCGGCCCCTCACGGGGCCGGCGCACCGGGCGGCCGTGGACGCGGTCACCTGGAGGCCATGGACACCAGGGTCGACATGCCCGCCGCGCAGACCAGGGTGGCGCAGGCCGCCCCGGCGTGGCGGCGCAGCAGGGCGCGGCGCAGCGCCTGGTAGCGGGCCTCGTACTCCTCGCGGAGCTGCGCGGTGCGCTCGGTGACGTCCAGGAGCATCCGGCGGCTGAGGCCGATGCGCAGCAGGACGTACTGCCGGGTCAGGTCCTCCGCCTGCGCCGTGGTCAGCCACGGCATCCGGGCGCAGAGCCCCTCGGCCTCCCGGCGCGCGTGCTCGCGGTGGTTGTGGGCGATGAGGTAGCCCTCCATCTCGACGGCCGGGGAGAACTCCCGGTCGCCGCGGGCTCCCGGGCTCACGTCCTCGACCCCCGGTGGCTCTCCGCCTCCAGGACGTCCCGCTTCCCGTCGTTCTCCTCCTCGTCGAACGCGGCCAGGTCCGGGTGGTGCAGGTCGAACGCGGGGGATTCGCTGCGGATCCGCGGCAGGGTGAGGAAGTTGTGGCGCGGCGGCGGGCAGGAGGTGGCCCACTCCAGCGAGCGGCCGTAGCCCCACGGGTCGTCGACCTCGACCCGGCGGCCGTACTTGGCGGTCTTCCAGACGTTGTAGAGGAACGGCAGGGTCGACAGCCCCAGCAGGAACGCCGCGATCGAGGAGACCGTGTTGAGGGCGGTGAAGCCGTCGGCGGCCAGGTAGTCGGCGTAACGGCGCGGCATGCCCTCGGCGCCCAGCCAGTGCTGGACCAGGAAGGTGCCGTGGAAGCCGACGAACAGGCTCCAGAAGTGCACCTTCTCCAGCCGCTGGTCCAGCATGGTGCCGGTGAACTTGGGCCACCAGAAGCTGAATCCGGCGAACATCGCGAACACCACGGTGCCGAACACCACGTAGTGGAAGTGGGCGATCACGAAGTAGCTGTCGGTGACGTGCCAGTCCAGCGGCGGCGAACCGAGGACCACGCCGGTCAGTCCGCCGAAGAGGAAGGTGACCAGGAAGCCCACCGACCAGAGCATCGGCGGCTCGAAGGAGAGCGAGCCCTTCCACATGGTGCCGATCCAGTTGAAGAACTTCACCCCGGTCGGGACCGCGATCAGGAAGGTCATGAAGGAGAAGAACGGCAGCAGCACACCGCCCGTGGCGAACATGTGGTGCGCCCACACCGAGACCGAGAGACCGGTGATGGCGATGGTGGCGCCCACCAGGCCCATGTAGCCGAAGATCGGCTTGCGGCTGAACACCGGGATGACCTCGGAGACGATGCCGAAGAACGGCAGCGCGATGATGTACACCTCGGGGTGGCCGAAGAACCAGAACAGGTGCTGCCACAGCAGCGCCCCGCCGTTCTGGGGGTTGAACACCTGCGCCCCGAACGTGCGGTCCGCCTGCAGCACGAACAGGGCGGCGGCGAGGACGGGGAAGGCCAGCAGCACCAGGACCGAGGTGAGCAGCACGTTCCAGGTGAAGATCGGCATCCGGAACATGGTCATGCCGGGCGCGCGCATGCACAGGATCGTGGTGATGAAGTTGACCGCGCCGAGGATGGTGCCGAAGCCGGAGAGCGCCAGGCCCATGATCCACAGGTCACCGCCGAGGTAGGCGGTGCGTGCCCCGCTGCTGAGCGGGGTGTAGGCCGTCCAGCCGAAGTCGGCCGCGCCGTTCGGCGTGAGGAAGCTGCTGAGCACGATCAGGCTGCCGAAGAGGAACAGCCAGAACGAGAACGCGTTCAGCCGCGGGAAGGCGACGTCGGGGGAACCGATCTGCAGCGGCATGATCGCGTTGGCGAACCCGGCGAAGGTCGGTGTGGCGAACAGCAGCAGCATCATGGTGCCGTGCATGGTGAACGCCTGGTTGTACTGCTCGTTGGTGAGGAACTGCAGGCCGGGACGCGCCAGTTCGGCCCGGATCGCCAGCGCCAGCAGGCCGGCGAGCATGAAGAAGAGGAACGAGCTGATCAGGTAGAGGTTGCCGATCTTCTTGTGGTCGGTCGTTGTCAGCCAGGAGACGATCACTCGTCCGGGGCCGCGGCGGCCGGCCACGGGCACCGGGGCAACTGGTTCGGTATGGGACGCCATCGGTCTCCTCGTTCGGGGGCGATCGATGTCTTCGACGCCTGGCACGGGTGCGGTGGGACCGGCGAGCCCGAGGGTTCCCGCGCCCCCGGCGCGGCGGAGCGCGCGGGCGGCCGCGGGTCGCCGGTCCAGCGGAGGGTAGCCGCGCGATCCCGCCGCCACCGCGCGCCGGAGCCGTGCGCCGGAGCCGAACGGGGTGTTGTTCCACCCGTTGGGATGACGTCGGGCGCCGGGAGGAGACGGGCCGGGTCCGGCCCGCGTCGGCGGCCGGACGGCCGGGTCAGCGCGGGGCGACCGTGACGCCCAGCGCCCGGGCGAAGTCCGGTGCCAGGTCCAGGAGCTGCCCGTGGTCGATGGTGGCGCCGCGGAGCGCCTCGACGCCGTCGGCGATCTCCAGGGACGCCGCGCCCCGCAGGTCGACCTTGCCCAGCCGGGCGCCGCGCAGGTGGACGCCGTCGAGCGCGGAACCGGGGAAGGACACGTCGGTGAGCGTGGCCTCGCCGAAGTCCACGTCGCGCAGCAGGCAGTCCACGAAGCGGACCTCCCGCAGCGCCGCCGAGCGCCAGTTGACCGAGTCCAGCTTGCAGTGCGAGAACGTCACCCGGCGCAGGGTGGCGCCGAACGCCTGGACCCCGGCCAGCATCCCGGAGACCACCGTGGCGTCCATCCACCCCGACTCGGCCAGGTCGGTGCCGACCCAGCGCACGGTGTGGCACCACACGTCGGTGAACCGCGCCCGCCGCATCCGCCCGCCCTCGAACGCCACCGAGGTGAAGGCGCACTCCACGAACCGCGCGCCGCCCGCCCGGGGCTCCTGGAACTCCCGCTCGTCGGCGTGGACGGTGTCGTAGACGCCCTCCGTCTCCAGCTCGCCGCGCAGCGGCTCCAGGTGCCTCGCGTACGGCAGGTCGGCGAGCTCACGGGGGACGGCCGTCACGGGGCACCTCGCAGGGGTTCGGGGGAGGGGGGTGACTCTACCGGCGCGGGGCGGCGGCCGGGGCGGGCGACCGCCGCGGAAGGAGGCCGCCGTCGAAGGCGGCCGCCGGGATTGACGCGGGAGTTCCGGGTGACTCGCAGGGCGACACCGTCCGGCCACGACCTTCCCGCGAGGCGCCCCCATGACAGACCCGTCCGCCCCCACCGCTCTCCCCTCCATCGCGGACCTCGACCCCCGCGAACTGGGCGGCGACGGCAGCATCCTGGTGCGGCAACGTCGTGACCACGACGAACTCGACCGGATGATGAACGCCTACGAGCAGGCCCCGCCGGGGGGCCCGGAGCGCGAGCGGCTCTGGAAGGACGTCGTGCAGCTGACGTTCAGCCACGCCTTCGCCGAGGAGACCGTGCTGTGGCCGCTGCTGCGGCGGCTGGCCGGGGACGGCGAGGAGCTCACCGCGATCGTCGAGGAGGAGCACCAGGCGATCAACGAACTGGTCGCCCGCGTCGAGGAGGCCGGCCCCGACGACCCCCGGCGCGAGCAGTGGATCACCGAGGCCTTCGCCCTGATCCGCCAGGACATCCGCGACGAGGAGGACGAACTCCTGCCCCTCCTGCGGGCCGGCCTCGACGACCGGCGGCTGCGCCGGGCCGGCGCGGCCTGGGAGGCGGTCCGGCTCACCGCGCCGACCCACCCGCATCCGGCGGTCCCCCGCCGTCCGCCCGGCAACGCCGTGCTCGGCGTCCCGCTGAGCGGGTACGACCGGCTGCGCGACCTCGGCGCCCGCC
>NZ_LWCC02000005.1:893145-911938 GCF_001642695.1 Streptomyces chilikensis | reverse complement strand
GGTCCGTCCTGGTACCTCACCGTTCACAGGACGGACACCACCGATGTGCCGGGAGGACCGGATGAAGAAGATCGTGTGGGCTCTCCCCGCCCTCGCCGCCGGGGTCGCGGCGGTGCGCAGGGCCCGTGGCCCCGCGGCCGGAGGAGCCGGGGACGACCGGCCGGGGAACCGGTGGCTGACCGTCACCGTCAACCGGCCGCCCGAGGAGGTGCGCCCCGGCGGGGAACTGCCGCCGCCGCTCCACCGCCACGCCGACCGCATCGACGTCGAGGTCCGCCCGGCGCCCGGTGACCGCGGCGCCGAGCTGGCGGTCCGCCTCAAGGAGCCGCCCTCCGCCCTCGCCACCTCCCTGCCGGGACGGCTGGGCGGACAGGACCCGCGCCAGGAGCTGCGGGTCGCCCTGCGGGAGGCCAAGTCCCTGCTGGAGACCGGCGAGGTGATGCAGCCGGACGCGCCGCCCACCACCCGCGGCACCCCGGGAGGAAAAGTGGTCGGACTGCTGGGCCGGAGGGCCGGCGGGGAGGGGGTGCTGTGAAGGCGCTCTGCTGGGAAGGCGTGAACAAGCTGGCCGTGGAGCAGGTCCCCGACCCGGAGCTGCGCAACGACCAGGACATGATCGTGCGGCTGCTGGCCGGCACGACCTGCGGCTCCGACCTGCACCTGATCGGCGGGTACATCCCCGCCATGCGGGCCGGGGACGTCATCGGCCACGAGTTCGTCGCCGAGGTCGTCGAGACCGGGCGCGGGGTGCGCCGCCACAAGCCGGGCGACCGGGTGGTGGTCTGTTCCTTCGTCGGCTGCGGACGCTGCTGGTACTGCGCCAACGACCTGTGGTCGCTGTGCGACAACACCAACACCAACCCGGGCTTCGGCCAGGCGCTCTTCGGCTACGAGACCGGCGGCATCTTCGGCTACTCGCACGCCATGGGCGGGCTGCGGGGCAGCCACGCCGAGTACGTGCGCGTCCCCTTCGCCGACCACGGGGCCTTCCCGGTCCCCGAGGGCGTCGACGACGTCAGCGCCCTGTTCGTCTCCGACTCGGTGCCGACCGGATGGATGGGCGCGGACCTCGGAGGGGTGAAACCGGGCGACGTGGTCGCCGTCTGGGGCTGCGGCGCGGTCGGGCAGATGGCCGCCCGCGCGGCCGCCCTCAAGGGTGCCGAGCGGGTGATCTCCATCGACCGCGTCCCTGAGCGGCTGGCCATGACGGAGCGGTACATCGGGTCCGAGGTCATCGACTACACCACCACCGACGTCGCCGCGGAGCTGCGCGAACGCACCGGCGGGCGGGGTCCGGACGTGTGCATCGAGGCGGTCGGGCAGGAGGCGCACAGCGACGGCGTCATGCACCTGTACGACAAGGCCAAGCAGCAGCTGCGGCTGCAGACCGACCGGCCCACGGCGGTGCGCCAGGCCGTCCACGCCTGCCGCAAGGGCGGCACGGTCTTCGTCCTGGGCGTCTTCGCGGGGCTGGTCGACAAGTTCCCGCTCGGCGCGATCGTCAACAAGGGCCTGACCCTGCGGGGCGCCCAGATGCACGGGCAGCGGTACATCCCGATGCTGCTGGAGAAGGTGGCCTCGGGGGAGGTGAGCACGGCGCACCTGGCGACGCACACCGTCGCGCTGGACGAGGCGGAGAAGGCGTACGACCTGTTCAAGCACAAGAAGGACGGCTGCGTCCGCGCCGTGATCCGCCCCTGACCCGGCAGTCCCTTACCCGGCGGCCCCGGCCCGCCGCGCCGACGGGGGCCGCCGGGCGGCGGGCGGAGGGCCGGTCAGCCGGCCGCGGCGAGCTCCGCCCGGCGGGCCATCGAGGAGGACGACTTCGGCCCGTGCGGCGGCGACGTCTACGCCCGCGGCCACATCCGGACCCTGGCGCGGGCGGTCGGCCTGGACCCGGCCCCGCTGATCGCGTCCTACGACAAGAGGCACGGCGGGCGCCCCGCGCCCACCCTGGCGGCGCCGATCTTCGAGGCGGAGCGCATCCGCCCCGAGAGGCGCGGACCGAACTGGACCGCGGCCATGGTCACCGCCATCGTCGCCGTGGTCGGCTTCGCCGGCTTCACCGCCTTCGGCGGGGACAGCGACGGAACCGACCGCGCCCAGGTCGCCGAGGGCCCCGAGGCCAGCGTCTCGGTGACCGAGGAGCCCACCCGGGAGCCCGCCGCGCCCGAGCCCGCCGAGAGCGCCATCGCCGCCGCGCCGCGCGACAAGGTCGTGGTGAAGGTGGGCGCGCCCGACGGGCGCAGCTGGATCTCCGCCAAGGACTCCAGCGGGCGGGTCCTGTGGGACGGCGTCCTGGAGGAGGGCGACTCCCGCACCTTCCAGGACGACACCCGCGTCGACCTGGTCCTCGGCAACGCCGGAGCCCTCGAGCTGCACGTCAACGGCGAGAAGATCGAGGACGACTTCCGGAACGGCCAGGTCGAGCGCCTGTCGTACACCAAGGGCGACCCGGCCGCCGGATGAGGCCGCCGCACAGCGGAAGCAGGGGCGCGCGCACACGGGGTTGGTCCGGCCGGGCCAACCCCGTCGGCGTGGGACCCCGAGGGAACGAAGTAGTCTAGAGCCCATGCCTGAACGCCGTACCGTCGCACTCGTCACCCTTGGCTGCGCCCGTAACGAGGTGGACTCGGAGGAGCTCGCAGGCCGCTTGGAGGCGGACGGCTGGGCCCTCGTGGAGAACGCCGAGGACGCGGACGTCGCCGTCGTCAACACCTGCGGCTTCGTCGAAGCCGCCAAGAAGGACTCCGTCGACGCCCTCCTCGAGGCCAACGACCTCAAGGGCCACGGCAGGACCCAGGCCGTCGTCGCCGTGGGCTGCATGGCCGAGCGGTACGGCAAGGACCTCGCCGAGGCGCTCCCCGAGGCCGACGGCGTCCTCGGCTTCGACGACTACGCCGACATCTCCGACCGGCTGCAGACCATCCTCTCCGGCGGCATCCACGCCGCCCACACCCCGCGGGACCGGCGCAAGCTGCTGCCCATCAGCCCCGCGGAACGACAGGCGGCCACCGACGTCGCACTGCCCGGGCACGGCGCCGACACCGCGCCCGCCCCCGCGGACCTCCCCGAGGGCGTGGCCCCGGCCTCCGGCCCCCGGGCCCCGCTGCGGCGCAGGCTGGACGGCTCCCCGGTGGCCTCCGTGAAGCTGGCCTCCGGCTGCGACCGGCGCTGCTCCTTCTGCGCCATCCCGTCCTTCCGCGGTTCCTTCATCTCCCGCCGCCCCGGCGACGTCCTCAACGAGACGCGCTGGCTGGCCGGGCAGGGGGTGAAGGAGGTCATGCTGGTCTCCGAGAACAACACCTCGTACGGCAAGGACCTGGGTGACATCCGCCTGCTGGAGACCCTGCTGCCCGAGCTGGCCGAGGTCGACGGCATCGAGCGGGTGCGGGTCAGCTACCTCCAGCCCGCCGAGATGCGGCCCGGCCTGATCGACGTGCTGACGTCCACGCCGGGCGTCGTGCCGTACTTCGACCTCTCGTTCCAGCACTCGGCGCCCGCCGTGCTGCGCGCCATGCGCCGCTTCGGCGACACCGACCGCTTCCTGGAACTGCTGGACACCATCCGCTCCAAGGCGCCCGAGGCCGGTGTGCGGTCCAACTTCATCGTCGGCTTCCCCGGCGAGAGCGAGGAGGACCTGGCCGAGCTGGAGCGTTTCCTCAACCACGCCCGTCTCGACGCCATCGGCGTTTTCGGGTACTCGGACGAGGAGGGCACCGAGGCCGCCGGGTACGACGGCAAGCTCGACGAGGACGTCGTCGCCGAGCGTCTGGCCCGGGTCTCCCGGCTGGCCGAGGAGCTCGTCTCCCAGCGCGCCGAGGAGCGCGTGGGTGAGACGGTCCGGGTGCTGGTGGAATCGGTGGACGAGGAGGACGGCGTGTACGGGCGAGCGGCGCACCAGGCGCCGGAGACCGACGGTCAGGTCCGGCTGACCGGGGCGGCCGGCCTGCGGGCCGGGCAGTTCGTCGAGGCGAAGGTGGTCGCGACCGAGGGCGTCGACCTGGTGGCCGAACCGCTGGGCGGTGCGGTGCCGGGTGCCTCGGCGTCCCCGGTGGGCAGCGCGGAGGCGACCGGATGACCGGCGTACCGGCGTCCGCGGCGGGCGCCTCGCCCGAGACGGAGGTCCTGATGGAGGAGCCCGTCGAGCCCCTGGGCGCCAGGCCGACGGCCAGAGGCGGGAAGATCGCGGCTGCCGCGGTCAACGAGGCGAGCCTGTGGAACGTGGCCAACCTGCTGACCATGTTCCGGCTGGTCCTGGTGCCCGGCTTCGTGGTGCTGATGATGGCCAAGGGCGGCTACGACCCCGCGTGGAGGTCCTTCGCCTGGGCGGCGTTCGCGGTGGCGATGTTCACCGACCTCTTCGACGGGCACCTGGCCCGCACGTACAACCTGGTCACCGACTTCGGCAAGATCGCCGACCCGATCGCCGACAAGGCGATCATGGGCGCGGCGCTGATCTGCCTGTCCTGGCTGGACGAGGTGCCGTGGTGGGTGACCGCGGTCATCCTGGGCCGGGAACTCGGCGTCACGGTGATCCGTTTCCTGGTCATCAGGTACGGCGTGATCCCGGCCAGCCGGGGCGGGAAGCTCAAGACGCTCACCCAGGGCATCGCCGTCGGCATGTACATCCTGGCGCTGACCGGCCCCCTGGCCACCCTGCGGTGGTGGGTGATGGCGCTGGCGGTGGTGCTCACCGTGGCCACCGGTCTGGACTACGTCCGTCAGGCGATCGTGCTGCGGCGGCGGGGAATCGCCGAGCGGCGTGCCGCGTTGAGGGGGAGCAAGGCATGACGTCCGCGGCCGCCGAGGCCGTCCTGATGCTCACCTACCGTGAGGAGACCGTCGCTGTCGCCGAGTCGCTCACGGGAGGACTGGTCGCGGCCGAGCTGACGGAGGTCCCGGGGTCCTCGAAGGCGTTCGTGGGTTCGGTGACGGCCTACGCCACCGAACTCAAGCACCGGCTGCTGGGCGTCGACGACCGGCTGCTCGCCGAGCACGGCGCGGTCGACGCGCAGGTGGCGCGGCAGATGGCGGAGGGCGTGCGGCGCGAGCTGGGCGCCGACTGGGGGATCGCCACCACCGGAGTGGCCGGCCCCGAGCCGCAGGACGGGCAGCCGGTCGGCACCGTCTTCGTCGCCGTCGCCGGTGGCGCGACGGACGGTGAGGATGTCTCCGCAGGCGGGAAAGTCCGCGCTCTGCGGTTGAACGGCACACGGGCGGAAATTCGTATGGAGAGTGTACGGAGCGTACTCGCACTGCTCCTGGAAGAGCTCCTCGACGCCGGAGGAGCGGGGCAGGCGGATCAACAGCAAGGAAACGAGCGGGCACAGGATACGGAACAGAACGGGGGGATCTGATGTTTGCAGCCCTGAGTGAACACGACATCGCTCCCCGCACGGCCGCGGCGCGAGGCGGTACGGTGGGGCGAGAAGGATGCGGCTACGCGGTCCGAGGAGGGAGCCACCGATGATTCTGCTCCGTCGCCTGCTGGGTGACGTGCTGCGTCGGCAGCGGCAGCGCCAGGGCCGCACTCTGCGCGAGGTCTCTTCGTCCGCCCGGGTCTCGCTCGGCTATCTGTCCGAGGTCGAGCGCGGGCAGAAGGAGGCGTCCTCCGAACTGCTCGCCGCCATCTGCGACGCGCTGGATGTGCGGATGTCCGAACTCATGCGGGAAGTGAGCGACGAGCTCGCCCTCGCCGAACTGGCCCGGTCCGCCGCCTCCACCGACTCCTCCGTACCGGCCCCGGTGCGCCCAATGCTGGGTTCCGTCTCCGTGACGGGCGTCTCCCCGGAGCGGGTCACCATCAAGGCGCCCGCAGAGGCCGTCGGCGTGGTCGCCGCCTGACCCGGGCGGTCCTGGGGCGACCGGACGGGAAACGGCCGGAACGAACGGCGAACAGCGGGGCGTATGCGCACGACGTGCGGATACGCCCCGTTTGCCGTGTCGTCGGGGTGCGGTCATGGTGGAGGGACACGTCGGCTGACGAGGAGCATCCCATGTACGTCGTCAAGAGCCCTTTGCCGGACGAGGACCTCAAGGTGGTCGCGGGAGCGCTGCAGGGCGCGCTGGTCGACCTGGTGGACCTGTCGCTGGTCGCCAAACAGGTCCACTGGAACGTGGTCGGCCCCCGGTTCCGGTCGCTGCACCTCCAGCTCGACGACGTGGTGACCAGTGCCCGGGCGCACTCCGACTCGGTGGCCGAGCGGGCCTCCGCGCTGGGAGTCCCGCCGGACGGGCGAGCGGCCACGGTGGCCTCCGGGTCCGGCGTCTCGACGGTGTCCGAGGGATGGATCAAGGACGGCGACGCGGTGCGGACCATGGTGGACGCGCTGGGAGCGGTCATCGGGCGGATGCGGGCCAGGGTCGAGGCGACGGAGAAGCCGGATCCGATCACGCAGGACCTGCTGATCGGGATCACCGCCGACCTGGAGAAGCACCACTGGATGTTCCAGGCGGAGAACGGGTAGGCCTCCGGTCCGGGCGGTGACGGCCGGATCGCCGGGCTCGCCGGTGCCGGGGCACGGCCGCGCGGGCGGAGCGGGAGGTACGTCATGGGCGCGGCGGTGAGAGTGGCGTTGTGCTTGCTGTGGTGGTGGGCGGCGCTCCGGCTCGCCCTCGCCCCACGGGCCTTCGGGGCGGTCGAGGCGGGCGTGGTGATCGCCGGGTGGAGCATCAGCCTGCTGCCGGTGCACTGTGTCGCCAAGGAGCGGGCGACGGGGGTGGTCGTCGCCACGGGGCGGTGGGTGCGGGCCCTGCGGGGACGCCGGGCGGAGGACGGGTGACGGCTCCTGCCGCGGTGGGGTGGAGCGGGTGCCGGGCGGTGGGGAGGGGCGCCGTGCGGCGGGGGCGCCGGCAGTGCCCCTGCGCTACGCCGTCGGCCCCGCCTGGCAGGCCGGGCACCAGTACGTCGGGCGGTCGTCCTGGTCGGCGACGCGCACGGGCGTGCCGCAGCGCAGGCACGGCCGCGACGCGCGGCCGTAGACGTAGAGGTTCTGCCCCGCCGGGCGCCCCGGCGGCACCGCCGGCCCCGTCGTACGGCGCTGGGACCGCTCCCGGTTGGCCACCAGCAGCCGCCGCGCCGTCCCCGGCAGCGCCGCCGCCCGGTCCGCGGGCAGCAGCCCGAACGGCAGCCAGGGCGTCACCCCGAGCAGGAAGCACAGCTCGCACTTGTACACATTGCCGATGCCGGCCAGGTTCCGCTGGTCCAGCAGGGCCTCGCCGAGCGGGCGCTCCGGGTCGCGGGCGAGACGGGCGAGGGCCCGCTCCGGATCCCAGTCGGGCCCCAGCAGATCCGGCCCCAGGTGCCCCACCGCGCGGTCCTCCTCGGCGGTCCGCATCAGCTCGAGCACCGGCAGCCGGTAGCCGACCGCGGTGTTCTCGGCGGTGCCCAGCACGGCACGGATCTGGTGCTGCGGCCCGGGCAGCCGGACCCCGGGACCGCCGCCCGGGAGGATCTTCCACGCGCCGTCCATCCGCAGGTGCGAGTGGAGGGTGAGGCCGCCCTCCAGCCGGGTCATCAGGTGCTTGCCGCGGGGGACGACCTCCAGCACGCCGCGTCCGGTCAGGTCGGAGGTGGCGAACCGGGGCACCCGCAGGTCGCTGCGGGTCAGCACCCGGCCCGCGAGCGCCTCGTGCAGCCGCTTCGCGGTGAGCCATACGGTGTCGCCTTCGGGCATGCCTCAAGGGTGCCCCAGCGGGAGCGTCCCAAGGCGGGGCGGTCCGGGCGCGCGCCTTGAGGAGGGCGCCCGGTGCGTGCGGCGCGAGGCCGCGCCGGGGAGGCGCGCCCCTCACGGCGGTGTGGCGCCGCGGCGTGCCGTGGGGCAGGGGGCCTCGGTGCGCTGCGGTGCGCTGCGGTGCGCTGCGGTGCGCTGCGGCGCGCGACGGCGCGCGGTGGGGTCGGGCGGTGCGAGGCGGTGGGGCTGAACGGTGCCGAGGCGGTGTGACCGGGCGCGGGCCTGCCGAGGTGCCGCCCGGACCCGGTCCGCCGTCAGGCCCGCATGCGCAGGCCCCGCGGCGTGGCGACGAAGCCGGCCTCCTCCAGGGACGGGCCGAGCGGTGCGCCCAGCGCCGGTTCGCCGTTGATCCGCTCGACGGTGACCGTGCCCAGCGAGCCGGAACGGGCGGCCTCGGCGAGCGCGTCGGCGGCCTCCCGCAGCCGGGGGTCGCGGTCGGCGGGGAGATCCGGCTCCGCGGGCCAGGCCAGGAGCGTCTTGCCGCCGCGCTCCATGTAGAGCACCAGCTCACCGTCGACCAGGACCACCAGGGAGCCCGCCTTGCGGCCCGGCTTGTGCCCCGCGCCGCCCGGCGGCTCGGGCCAGCCGAGGGCCGCGCCGTAGGCGTTGGCGGGGTCCGCCGCGGCCAGCACCACGGCGCGGGAGCCGCCCGCGTCGCGTCGGCCGCCGGGCCGGTCGGAGGGGCGGCCCCCGTACCGCCCGGGCCCGCCGGACGGGTTTGCGATCGGCGCGGGGCCCCAGGGCTCGGGGAAGCCGCTCCCGCCATCCCCGCCGCTTCCACCGCCCCCGGGCACCGTGCCGCTCCACGGGTCGGCGGCGGGCTGGACCGCCTCACCCCGCTCCCGGGCGTTGGCGGTGGCGCGCAGGCGGTCGACGGCGCCCTCCATCGCGAACTGGGCGGCGCCCAGCCCTTCCACCACGTAGCCGCGCCGGGCCTGGCCGGTCTCCTCCAGGGCCGCCAGCACCCGGTAGACGGCGGAGAAGCCGCCCTCGACCCCTTCCGCGCCGACCGCGCCCCTGGTCACCACGCCGTGCCGGTCCAGCAGCGCGCGGGCGAGGGCGGTGGCCCGGACCGTGGGTTCGCCCTCCCGCTCGGGCAGCAGCGACCAGCGGCCGGCCACCGTCGGCGGACCGGAGCGCGAGGCGGGGCGGCGGGCCGAGGCGGTGAGGCCGCCGTACCGGCCGCGCGGCACCGCCCGCTTGGCGCGGTGGGCGGTGGAACCCGCCGTCCGCCCCGAGCCGAGCAGGGAACGCATCGGTCCCAGGGTGTCGTTGGTGAGCCGGCCCGACCACGCCAGGTCCCACAGCGCGTCGGCGAGCTCCGGATCGCCGGCGTCCGGATGGGTGGTGGCCCGGACCTGGTCGGCGATCTGCCGGAAGAACAGGCCGTAGCCCCCCGAGAGGGACGCCAGCACCGACTCGTGCAGGGCGGTGAGTTCCAGCGGGTGCGCGGGCGGCAGCAGCAGGGGTGCGGTGTCGGCGAGGTAGAGGGAGACCCAGCCGTCCTTGCCGGGCAGCGAGCCGGCGCCCGCCCAGACCACCTCGCCCGCCGCCGTCAGCTCGTCGAGCATCGCCGGGGTGTAGCCGACGACGCGGGACGGCAGGACGAGCTTCTCCAGCGCCGAGGCGGGCACCGAGGCCCCTTGCAGCTGCTCGACCGCCCGCACCAGGCCGTCGACGCCACGCAGGGCGTGCCCCCTGCCGATGTGCTGCCACTGCGGGAGGAACTGGGCGAGGGCCGCGGGCGGCGCCGGCTCGAGCTCCTCGCGCAGCGCGGCCAACGAGCGGCGCCGCAACCGCCGCAGGACCGTGGCGTCGCACCACTCCTGGCCGATGCCCGCCGGGTGGAACTCGCCCTCGACCACCCGGCCGCCCGCCGCCAGACGGCGCAGGGCGCCCTCGGTGACGGCGACGCCCAGCCCGAAGCGGGCGGCGACGACGGCCGAGGTGAAGGGGCCGTGGGTGCGGGCGTAGCGGGCGAGCAGGTCACCCAACGGGTCCTTGACGGGCTCGGTGAACGCCTCGGGGACGCCCACCGGCAGGGCCGTCCCCAGGGCGTCGCGCAGCCGGCCCGCGTCCTCGACCGCGGCCCAGTGGCCGGTGCCCGCGATCCGTACGCTGATCGCGCGGCGGGCGGAGGCCAGCTCCCCGGCCCAGCCCGGTTCGGCGCCCCGCTCGGCCAGCTCCGCCTCGGTGAGCGGGCCCAGCAGCCGCAGGAGGTCGGCCACACCCTCCGCGTCCTTCACCCGGCGGTCCTCGGTGAGCCACTGCAGCTCCCGCTCCAGCTCGGTGAGCACCTCCGCGTCGAGCAGTTCGCGCAGCTCGGCCTGGCCGAGCAGTTCGGCCAGCAGCCGGGAGTCCAGGGACAGCGCCGCGGCCCGGCGCTCGGCGAGCGGGGAGTCGCCCTCGTAGAGGAACTGGGCGACGTAACCGAAGAGCAGGGAGCGGGCGAACGGCGAGGGCTCGGGAGTGGTCACCTCGACCAGGCGGACCCTGCGGGACTCGATGTCGCCCATCAGCTCGGTCAGGCCGGGCACGTCGAACACGTCCTGCAGACACTCCCGGATCGCCTCGAGCACGATCGGGAAGGAGCCGAACTCGCTCGCCACCTGCAGCAGCTGGGACGCCCGCTGGCGCTGCTGCCACAGCGGCGTGCGCCTGCCGGGGTTGCGGCGGGGCAGCAGCAGGGCGCGCGCCGCGCACTCTCGGAACCGGGAGGCGAACAGCGCGGAGCCGCCCACCTGGTCGGTGACCAGCTGGGAGACCTCGCCCTTGTCGAAGGCGACGTCGGCCGCACCCACCGGCGCCTTCTCGCCGTCGTACTCCGTCCCCGCCCGCGAGGGCTCCTGGTCCATGAGGTCCAGCCCCATCAGGTCCGCGTCCGGCAGGCGCAGCACGATGCCGTCGTCGGCGTGCATCACCTGGGCGTCCATGCCGTACCGCTCGGCCAGGCGGGCGGACAGGGCGAGCGCCCAGGGGGCGTGCACCTGCGCGCCGAAGGGGGAGTGGACGACGACCCGCCAGTCGCCGAGCTCGTCGCGGAAGCGCTCCACCACGATGGTGCGGTCGTCCGGGACGTGGCCGCAGGCCTGGCGCTGCTCGGTGAGGTAGGCGATGACGTTGTCCGCCGCCCAGGCGTCCAGGCCCGCGGCGAGCAGCCGCAGCCGGGCGTCCTCCTCGGAGAGCGAGCCGACCTCGCGGAGGAACGCGCCGACCGCGCGGCCCAGTTCGAGCGGGCGGCCGAGCTGGTCGCCCTTCCAGAACGGCAGCCGTCCCGGCACGCCCGGCGCGGGGGAGACCAGCACCCGGTCCCGGGTGATGTCCTCGATCCGCCAGGAACTGGTGCCCAGCGTGAACACGTCGCCCACACGGGACTCGTAGACCATCTCCTCGTCGAGCTCGCCGACCCGGCCGCCGCCCTTCTTCGGGTCGGAGCCCGCCAGGAACACGCCGAACAGTCCGCGGTCGGGGATGGTGCCGCCCGAGGTGACGGCCAGCCGCTGGGCGCCGGGCCGTCCGGTGACCGTGCCGGTCACCCGGTCCCACACCAGGCGGGGCCGCAGCTCGGCGAAGGCGTCGGAGGGGTAGCGGCCGGCCAGCATGTCGAGGACGCCGGTGAACGCCGACTCCGGCAGCGAGGCGAACGGCGCGGCCCGGCGGACCACCGCCAGCAACTCGTCCACCTGCCAGCCGTCCACCGCGGTCATCGCCACGATCTGCTGCGCCAGCACGTCCAGCGGATTGGCGGGCACGCGCAGCGACTCGATCGCGCCGGTGCGCATGCGCTCCGTCACCACGGCGGCCTGCACCAGGTCGCCGCGGTACTTGGGGAACACCACACCCGTGGAGACCGCGCCCACCTGGTGGCCGGCGCGGCCCACGCGCTGCAGGCCGGAGGCGACCGACGGGGGTGACTCGACCTGGACGACCAGGTCCACGGCGCCCATGTCGATGCCCAGTTCCAGGCTGGAGGTGGCGACCACGGCGGGCAGGCGGCCCGCCTTCAGGTCCTCCTCGACCTGGGCGCGCTGCTCCTTGGAGACCGAGCCGTGGTGCGCCCGCGCGATCACCGGGGGAGCGCCCTGGGCCGCGCCGGATCCCCCCATCAGCTCGGCCGGGGAGTGCTGCTCGGGCAGCGGCTCCCCGGTGGCGCGCTCGTGGGCGATCTCGTTGAGCCGGTTGCACAGGCGCTCCGCCAGGCGGCGGGAGTTGGCGAAGACGATGGTCGAGCGGTGCGACTGCACCAGGTCCGCGATGCGCTCCTCGACGGAGGGCCAGATCGACGGCCGCTCGCCGTCCTTGCCGGCGTCCGAGGCGGGGGAGCCGCCCAGCTCGCCCATGTCCTCCACGGGAACGACGACCGACAGGTCGAACTCCTTCCCGGACGGCGGCTGCACGATCTCCACCCGGCGCTGCGGCGACAGGTAGCGGGCCACCTCGTCGACCGGACGGACCGTGGCCGACAGGCCGATCCGGCGGGCCGGGCGGGGCAGCAGCTCGTCCAGCCGCTCCAGGGAGAGGGCCAGGTGGGCGCCGCGCTTGGTGCCGGCCACCGCGTGCACCTCGTCGAGGATCACCGTCTCGACGCCGGTCAGGGCCTCCCGGGTGGCGGAGGTCAGCATCAGGAAGAGGGACTCGGGGGTGGTGATCAGGATGTCCGGCGGCCGGTTGGCCAGCGACCGGCGCTCGGCGGCGGGAGTGTCACCCGAACGGATGCCCACCCGGACCTCGGGCTCGGGCAGACCGAGACGGACGGCCTCCTGGCGGATGCCGGTCAGCGGGCTGCGCAGGTTGCGCTCCACGTCCACCGCCAGGGCCTTCAGCGGCGACACGTAGAGCACCCGGCAGCGCTTCTTCGGCTCGGCGGGCGGCGGCGTGGACGTCAGCTGGTCCAGGGCGGCGAGGAAGGCGGCCAGGGTCTTGCCGGAGCCGGTGGGCGCCACCACCAGCACGTCGGACCCCTCGCCGATGGCCTGCCAGGCGCCGGCCTGGGCGGAGGTGGGCGCGGCGAAGGCGCCCGTGAACCAGCCGCGGGTCGCGGGGGAGAAGCCCGCCAGGGCGGGGTGGGGGGTGCCGGCCATGGAACCATCGTGCACCTCGGCACCGACAGTCGCCGCCCGCCTGCCCGAATATCGAACAGATCGGCCCGCTCGCGGCACACCTGCCTAGGCTGCGGGCGTGGCACACGAGACAGCACATACGGAACGGCCCGAGCCCGGGGACACCGGCGGCGGCAAGCCCGACGCGGCGGTGGTCCGCGACGCCCTCGGGGTGGGCGTCGCCGTGGGACTGTCCGGCTTCGCCTTCGGAGTGACCTCCGCGGGCGCCGGGCTCACCCTGCTGCAGACGTGCATGACCAGCCTCCTCATCTTCACCGGCGCCTCGCAGTTCGCCCTGGTGGGCGCGCTGGCCGCCGGCGGCAACCCGTTCACGGCGGCGGCCGGGGCCTTCTTCCTGGGGATCCGGAACGCCTTCTACGGGCTGCGGCTGTCACAGCTGCTGGCGCTGCGCGGGCCGGTGCGGCCGGCGGCGGCCCAGTGGGTGATCGACGAGACCACGGCGGTGGCCCTGGCGCAGCCGACGCGGCGGGCCGCGAGGATCGGCTTCACCGTCACCGGCGTCACCCTCTACCTGCTGTGGAACCTGACCACGCTGCTCGGCGCGCTCGGCGCGGAGGCGATCGGCGACACCGAGGCGTGGGGGCTGGACGCCGCGGGGCCGGCCGTCTTCCTGGCCCTGCTGGCGCCGATGCTGCGCGGCACCGTGGAACGGGCGACCGCCGCGCTCGCGGTGGTCCTCGGCCTGGGCCTGCTGCCGGTGCTGCCGGCGGGGGTGCCGGTGCTGGTGGCGGCGCTGGCGGCGCCGGCCGTGCTGTACGTGCGGGGGCGGCGGGACTCCGGCCGCGTGCGCCGGTCCGAGAGCCGCGGGAACGAGGAGGAGCAGCGGTGAACGTCTGGATCGCGATCGGGGTGACGGCGGTCGGGTGCTACGCCGTGAAGCTCGCGGGGCTGCTGGTGCCGGGCTCCGTGCTGGAGCGGCCGCTGGTGCGGCGGCTGGCGGCGCTGCTTCCGGTGGCGTTGCTGGCGGCGCTGACGGCGCAGCAGACCTTCGGCGACGGGCGCGAGCTGGTGCTCGACGCCAGGGTGCTGGGCGTGGGCGCCGCGGGGGTGGCCCTGGCGCTGCGGGCGCCGTTCCTCGTGGTGGTCGGCGTCGCGGTGGCCGTGACGGCCGGGGTCCGCGCACTGCTCTGACGTCCGGGGCGGATACTGGACACATGCGGTTGACGGTCTTCTGGCAGCGGATGGCGGATCACTTCGGTCCCGGGTACGCCGACTCCTTCGCGCGCGACCATGTGATGACGGAACTCGGCGGCCGGACCGTCCACCAGGCGCTGGACGCCGGCTGGGAGGCGAAGGACGTGTGGCGGGCGGTCTGTACCGCCATGAACGTCCCGCCCGAGCGGCGGTGAACCGCGGGAAGGCGGCCGAACCCTCTCGAGGTGGGCGAGACTTGACCTGTGACAGGGCCTGAGGGGACAGAGAACGACGGGGAGCGGGACGCGGCACCGGCCGCCGGCGGCGAAGCGGCGCCGGCGCGGCGGGACGCGGTGCCGCCCCCCACGCACGTGCCGCGGGGCGCCAGCGAGGTGACGGCGGCGGAGGCGGCGGCCGCCGCGGGCGCGTCGTCCCCCGCCGCCCGGATGCCGGGCTGGCTGCCGCGCGCCATGGTGCTCGCCCTCTCGCTGGTCGCCGTGTTCCAGCTGGGGAGCTGGGCCTTCCACCGGCTGACCGGTCTGCTGATCAACGTGCTGATCGCCTTCTTTCTGGCGCTGGCCATCGAGCCCGCGGTCAGCTGGATGGCGTCCCGCGGCATACGGCGCGGCGTCGCCGCGTTCCTGGTGTTCCTCGGCGCGGTGGCCGGGGCGGCCGGCATCGTCACCCTGATGAGCTCGATGCTCGCCGACCAGATCGTGCGGATCATCGACGGCTTCCCGGCCTACCTGGACTCGGTGATCAACTGGATCAACGACCACTTCGACACCGAGCTGCGCCGGGTGGACATCCAGGAGAGCCTGCTCAGCTCGGACTGGCTGCGCAACTACGTGGAGAACAGCGCCAGCGGGGTGCTGGACGTGTCGGCGCAGGTCCTCGGCGGCCTGTTCCAGCTGCTGACCGTCGCGCTGTTCTCGTTCTACTTCGCCGCGGACGGGCCCCGGCTGCGGCGCGCCCTCTGCTCGGTGCTGCCGCCGGCCAAGCAGGCGGAGGTGCTGCGGGCCTGGGAGATCGCGGTCGACAAGACCGGCGGCTACATCTACTCGCGCGGCCTGATGGCGTTGATCTCGGGCCTGGCCCACTACGTGCTGCTGCAGTTCCTCGACGTGCCCTACGCGCCGGTGCTGGCGGTCTGGGTGGGAGTGGTGTCGCAGTTCATCCCCACCATCGGCACCTACCTGGCGGGTGCGCTGCCGATGCTGATCGCCTTCACCGTCAACCCGTGGTACGCGCTGTGGGTGCTGATCTTCGTGGTGGTGTACCAGCAGTTCGAGAACTACCTGCTGCAGCCCAAGCTGACCGCGCGGACGGTGGATATCCACCCCGCGGTCGCCTTCGGCTCGGTGATCGCCGGGACCGCGCTGCTGGGCGCGGTGGGCGCGCTCATCGCGATCCCGGCCGTCGCCACCCTCCAGGCGTTCCTCGGCGCCTATGTGAAGCGGTACGACGTGACGGACGATCCGCGGGTGCACGGTCACCGGCGGGGAGCGGCGGACGCGGCCGCCCGGGGGCTGTTCCGCCGGGCCCGGCGGCTCTGGCGTAGTTCCCGGTCGTGAACCCGGCGTGATTTGACACAAAAATCGAACAGCCGTTCTCATGGGGTCGCCGGTGGTGCCCGGGCATCCGCCTCACAAAGGTACTTATGTACGGTTTGAGGAGGGATGCCCTCGAGTTTTCCACAGGGTGGACGGGCGTCGGGGCACGTTGTCAGTGGCAGGCGTTAGCGTTTTTGACGTGAAGCGATCGACTCAAGCAAACCGGGTGGAACCCATGGCAGGAACCGACCGCGAGAAGGCGCTGGAGACAGCCCTCGCGCAGATTGAACGGCAATTCGGCAAGGGCGCGGTCATGCGCATGGGTGACCGCACCCAGGAGGCCATCGAGGTCATCCCGACCGGCTCGACCGCCCTGGACGTGGCGCTCGGCGTCGGCGGTCTGCCGCGCGGCCGGGTGGTGGAGATCTACGGCCCGGAGTCCTCCGGCAAGACCACGCTGACCCTGCACGCCGTGGCCAACGCGCAGAAGGCCGGCGGCCAGGTCGCGTTCGTGGACGCGGAGCACGCCCTCGACCCCGAGTACGCGCGCAAGCTCGGCGTGGACGTGGACAACCTGATCCTCTCGCAGCCGGACAACGGCGAGCAGGCGCTGGAGATCGTGGACATGCTGGTCCGCTCCGGCGCGCTCGACCTGATCGTCATCGACTCCGTCGCGGCGCTGGTCCCGCGCGCGGAGATCGAGGGCGAGATGGGCGACAGCCACGTGGGTCTGCAGGCCCGCCTGATGAGCCAGGCGCTGCGGAAGATCACCAGCGCGCTCAACCAGTCCAAGACCACGGCCATCTTCATCAACCAGCTCCGCGAGAAGATCGGCGTGATGTTCGGCTCCCCGGAGACCACGACCGGTGGCCGGGCGCTGAAGTTCTACGCCTCGGTGCGCATCGACATCCGCCGCATCGAGACCCTGAAGGACGGCACGGACGCGGTCGGCAACCGCACCCGCTGCAAGGTGGTCAAGAACAAGGTGGCCCCGCCGTTCAAGCAGGCGGAGTTCGACATCCTCTACGGCCAGGGCATCAGCCGCGAGGGCGGCCTGATCGACATGGGCGTGGAGCACGGCTTCGTCCGCAAGGCCGGCGCCTGGTACACGTACGAGGGCGACCAGCTCGGCCAAGGCAAGGAGAACGCCCGCAACTTCCTCAAGGACAACCCCGCCCTGGCGGAGGAGATCGAGCGGAAGATCAAGACCAAGCTCGGCGTCATCAAGCCGACGGAGGAGGAGGCGGCCGCGACCGCCGCCGCCACCGAGTCGGCCGACGGTGAGGGCGCGGACGCCGCCAAGGCCGTCCCGGCCCCCGCCACCCGGGCCACCAAGGCCAAGGCCGCGGCGGCCAAGGGCTGATCCGTGACGCGCCGAACCGAATGGGCCGGGGAGTCCGGCCCCGGCGACGAGGCCGGTCCCCCCGGTCCGGACCGTCGCTCCGGTCGCGGCAGTCGCGAGAGCCGCGGGACGCGCGGCGAGCAGGTCGATCGCATCGCTCACGACGGTGACCGCGGGGATCCGGCCGAGCGGGCGCGGGGCATCTGCCTGCGCCTGCTCACCGGGTCCCCGCGGACCCGCAAGCAGCTTGCCGACGCCCTGCGCAAGCGGGAGATCCCGGACGAGGTCGCCGACGAGGTGCTCACCCGGTTCGAAGAGGTGGGCCTGATCGACGACGGCGCCTTCGCCGACGCCTGGGTGGAGTCCCGGCACCACGGCCGGGGCCTGGCCCGGCGCGCCCTCGCCCGCGAGCTGCGGACCAAGGGCGTGGACACCTCCCTCATCGAGGAGGCGGTCTCCCAGCTCGACAGCGACCAGGAGGAGGCGACGGCCCGCGACCTGGTCGAGCGGAAACTGCGCTCCACCCGGGGGCTCGACCGCGACAAGCGCATGCGCCGCCTCGCGGGGATGCTGGCCCGCAAGGGCTACCCGGAGGGCATGGCGCTCAGGGTGGTCCGCGAGGCGCTCGAGGCGGAGGGCCAGGACATCGAGCCCGAGGAGTTCCCCGGGCTCACGGGGGACGACGCCTACTGACGCGCGCGGCGCGGGCGCGGCCCGATGCGGGGCACCGCGGACCGGCGCCGCACGCCCGGTTGATAGGCAAGTGGTTACTTGCCTATGGTGGGGGTGTGGCCGACGACCTGTTCAAAGCCCTGGCCGACTCCACCCGTCGCACCATTCTCGACGAGCTCGCGGAGAAGTCCGGTCAGACGCTGTTCGAAATCTGCTCCCGGCTGAGCATGAAGCACCAGCTCGGCATCTCACGCCAGGCCGTCTCCCAGCACCTCGCCGTGCTGGAGGCCGCGGGGCTCGTCGAGACCAGGCGGGAAGGCCGCTACAAGTTCCATGACCTGAACACGGCTCCGCTACGGCAGATCACCGCACGGTGGCTCGTGCGCGACACCTCCGGCCCAGAGGAGAACAGCTCATGAAGATCCACCTCACCAGCGTCTTCGTGGACGACCAGGCCAAGGCCGAACACTTCTACACCCAGGTCCTCGGCTTCGTGAAGAAGCACGACGTCCCGGTCGGGGGCACGGACCGGTGGCTGACCGTCGTCTCCCCCGACGAGCCCGGCGGCACGGAACTCCTCCTCGAACCCGCCGGCCACCCTGCCGCCAGGGCCTACCGCGACGCGCTCGTCGAGGACGGCATCCCGCTCGCCCAGTTCGCCGTCGAGGACGTGAGGGCGGAGTACGAGCGCCTGCGGGGGCACGGCGTCCGCTTCACCCAGGAGCCCCTGGAGATGGGCCCCGTCACCACCGCCGTCTTCGACGACACCTGCGGCAACCTGATCCAGATCGCCACCGAGCCGCGGTAGGAGCGCGGCCCTTCGTCCCCGCACCGGCCCCGGGCCACCGCGCGGATCACCGGCGGGGCGTCGGAGCGCTGCCCGGCGGGTGCGCGCCCGGGGCCGGCGGTGCGGCGAGCGGGGCGGCGCGGATCCGACGGCCCGGTGCGAAGCTGCCGCCGGCAGCCGCGACGCCTCGGCGCCACAACCGGCGAGGACGCGCGGCCACCGCTCGTGCACGGGACCCGGCACGCTGTCCGGAGGCATCGCCCCGGCCATGGCGGCAGCGCGCGAACGCCCGCCGGCGGCGGGCACGCCGGAGCCGGTGCGTACGGAGCGGCCGGGTGCGACCGGCCCGGTCGGGGCGATCGCGGGCACGGGCGTCCCGGGAGGGAGCGCCCCGCGGGCCGCGGCCGGCCGCACGAGGCCGGCACCGGTCAGGAACGCGCCCCCGCGCG
>NZ_LWCC02000005.1:849421-893045 GCF_001642695.1 Streptomyces chilikensis | reverse complement strand
CCGGCCGCACGAGGCCGGCACCGGTCAGGAACGCGCCCCCGCGCGCTCCGCCGCGTCGCGCTGCGGCTCGGACGGGGCGGGCACGGCGAGGCCCGCGCCCGTCGCCGCCTCGGCCGCCGCGCGCAACTGCTCCGGGCGGACCCCGGCGAGGGCGGTGACGAGACGGCCGTCCGGCCGGACCAGCAGGACGGTGTGCGCCGGGGCGCCCGGATACGCCTCGCCGACCAGCAGCTCCGCCGGTACCGGCAGGGTCCGCACCGCCTCCGCCAGGGCCGGCATGATCCCGGCCCCCGCCCAGTGCCGCCGCTCCCACACCCCGGTGCCCGGCGCGACCAGCACGACGGACAGCGTGGACCGTCCCAGCCGCTCCCACAGCCCGGTGGAGGAGCCGTCCTCCGCGGTGACCCGCACGTCCTCCACCAGCCCGCCCGGGGCGGTGTCCACCGTCGCGTCGGCGTCCGTCGGCGAGGGCAGCAGGGGCGAGGCGCCGTACCCGCCCGGACCGCCGAGCGCGCCCCGCCCCAGGTGGCCGTCGACCAGCAGCGCGTCCTGGGCGCGGGCCGTGCCCGGCACGTAGCTCCGCAGACCACCGCCGCGCAGTATCGGCAGCGCCTGGTCGGCGGCGCGCAGCCGGGCGGCGACCACCGCCCGCCGTTCCGCCTGGTACGTGTCCAGCAGCGACTCGGGCGCCGTGCCGTGCCGGACGAAGGCCAGCTTCCAGGCGAGGTTCTCGGCGTCCCGCAGGCCCTCCTCGAGCCCTTGGCCGCCCAGCGAACCCAGCAGGTGGGCGGCGTCCCCGGCCAGGAAGGCCCGGCCTCGCCGCCACCGGCGGGCCAGCCGGTGGTGGACCGTGTGGACCCCGGTGTCGAGGAGTTCGTAGGGCGACGGCAGGTCGACGTCCTCCCAGCCGGCCAGGGTTTCCCGGACGAGCGCCACCAGGACTTCCGGCGTGACCAGGTCGGCCGCCGGATCGCGGGGCGGCGGCATCAGCCAGTCCAGCCGCCACACCCCGTCCGGCAGCGGGCGCGCCACCACCTCGCCCGCGAACGGGGTCGAGACGCGCCAGGGCGGGGAGCGGTGCAGCACGCCCCGCCCGGGCCAGGGCAGGGCGGCGCGCAGGGTGGCCACCGCGTGCCGTTCCACGGCGGTGCGGCCGGGGAAGCGGATGTCCAGCAGCTTGCGGACCGTGGACCGGGCGCCGTCGCAGCCGACCAGGTGGCTGCCGCGCCACCAGGTGCCGCGGGCCCGGGCGCGCACCTGTGAGCCGTCCTGCTCCAGCGAGTCCAGCCGGCTCCCCGGGGCCAGGGTGATCAGCCGTTCCCGCTCGGCCGCCGCGCGCAGGGCGCCGGTCAGCGCGTGCTGCGGAAGGTGCAGCGGGGCGTCGTGACCGAACTCCGTCGCGCCGGGACCGGACGCCCCGAAGTCGGTCGAGAACGCCGTCCGGCGGCCGCGCATCGCGAACCAGCCGCTCCAGCGCAGCCCCAGCCGGTCGAGACCGCCGCCGGTGATCCGGGTGATCAGCGCCGCGGTGTCCGGATGGAGCACGACCGTGCGGGCCGGGCGTCGCTCGTCGCCGCCCTGCCCCTCGTCGAGGACCACCGTCGGGACCTCCAGGCGCGCCAGCGCGAGCGCGAGGGTGAGCCCCACCGGACCCGCGCCCACGACGAGCACAGGGGCGGAGGGAGGTGGAGCCGGGTGCGCGATCACATGGTTATGCAACCCATTGCAGGTGTCCGCGTCAAGCGACGAAGGCAGTGGCGGGGCCGCCACTGCCTTCGTCGGATGATTCCCGTGTCACCTGGGACGTCACGGAACTGACGTGGTGTCAGTTCGTCGCGCCGCCGAAGCCCGACTGGTCGACGCCTCCGTCAGGTGCGAGGGTCGCGCCGGTGGACTTCTTGGCCCTCCGCAGACGCTTCTCCAGCCAGCTCGCGAACGAGGTGAGCGCGAAGTTGACCACGATGAAGATGATTGCCGCGACCGTGAGGCAGGCGATGATGTTGGCGCCGTAGTAAGAGCTCGCCGTGGTGGCGTTGGACAGCATCTCGGGGAAGGCCAGCATGTAGCCGCCGAGCGCGGTGTCCTTCACGATGACCACGATCTGGCTGACGATGGCCGGCAGCATCGCGGTGACCGCCTGGGGCAGGAGCACCATCCGCATCATCTGGTTCTTGCGCAGACCGATCGCCATGGCGGCCTCGGACTGCCCCTTGGGCAGGGAGAGGATGCCGGCCCGGACGACCTCGGCGAGCACCGAGGCGTTGTAGAGCACCAGACCGGTGACCACCGCGTACAGCGGCCGGGAGTCGCTGCTGACGCCGGTGTACGCGACGTAGACCTCCCGGCAGAAGAGCATCAGGATCAGTACCGGGATCGCGCGGAAGAACTCCACGACCACCGTGGCCGGCACCCGGACCCATGCGTGGTCCGAGAGCCGGGCGATACCGAGGACCGCGCCCAGCGGCAGGGCTATCACCAGGGACAGGGCCGCGGCGAGCAAGGTGTTCTTCAGGCCCGGCAGGAAGTAGGTCGTCCAGGCCTCGCTGCCGAAGAACGGCGACCAGAGGGCCCAGTCGAGCTGGCCCTTCTCGTCGAGCGAGGTGTAGACCCACCACAGCAGCACGGCCACGGCGACCAGGAAGACGGCCGTGTAGATGACGTTGCGGGCCTTGGCACGGGGGCCCTGGGCCTCATAGAGGACCGACGCGCTCATCGCTTCACCGCCACCTTCTTGCCCAGCAGGCCCATCAGCACGCCGGTGGGCAGGGTCAGGCACACGAAGCCGAACGCGAAGACCGCGCCAATCAGCACCAACTGCGCCTCGTTCTCGATCATTTCGTTCATCAGCAGCGAGGCTTCGGCCACGCCGATGACAGCTGCCACCGTGGTGTTCTTGGTCAGCGCGATCAGCACGTTGGCCAGCGGGTTCACCGCCGCCCGGAACGCCTGCGGCAGCACGATGAGCTGCAGCACCTGGCCGAAGTTCAGACCGAGGGCGCGCGCGGCCTCCGCCTGACCGAGTGGCACGGTGTTGATGCCGGAACGCAGCGCCTCGCAGACGAATGCCGAGGTGTAGACGATCAGGCCCAGCACAGCCAGCCGGAAGTTGATGGTGTCGAAGTCTTCACCGCCCCCGAGCTTCACCCCCAGCGTCTGGTTCAGGCCCAGCGAGCTGAACAGGATGATCACGGTGAGCGGGATGTTGCGTACGAAGTTCACGTACGCGGTGCCGAAGGTGCGCATCAGCGGCACCGGGCCCACCCGCATGCCGGCCAGCAGAGTTCCCCATATCAGGGAGCCGATCGCTGAGTAGACGGTGAGTTGCACCGTCGCCCAGAAGGCCCCCAGCAGGTCGTAACCTTCAAGAAAGTCGAACACGATCTCCCGCGCTTCCGCGTGTCGGTTGGCTCAGGGCAAGCGGCCCGTCCCCCCGGCCGGAGCCGGGAGGACGGTGCCGCCGTGGTGAAGCCGCTGGACGTTACTTCTTGATGTCGCCGATCTTCGGCGCGGGCTCGTTCTCGTAGTTCGCGGGGCCGAAGTTGGCCTCGACCGCCTTCTCCCACGAGCCGTCGGAGACCATCTTCTCGAGGGCGGCGTTGATCTTCGCCTTGAGGTCGCTGCCCTCCTTGACGCCGATGCCGTAGTTCTCGTTCGACAGCTCCAGGCCGGCGAGCTTGAACTTGCCCTTGTGGGAGTCCTGGGCGGCGTAGCCGGCGAGGATCGAGTCGTCCGTGGTCAGCGCGTCGACGGCGCCGTTCTGCAGACCGGTCAGGCAGGCGGAGTAGGTCGGGTACTCCTGCAGCTGGGCCTTGGGGGCCAGCTTCTGCTTGACGTTCTGCGCGGAGGTGGAACCGGTCACCGAGCAGAGCTTCTTGCTGTTGAGGTCCTCGGCCGACTTGATGGAGTCGTCGTCGGCACGGACCAGCAGGTCCTGGTGGGCGAGGAGGTACGGGCCCGCGAAGTCGACCTTCTTCTCACGCTCGTCGTTGATCGAGTACGTGGCGGCGATGAAGTCCACGTCACCGCGCGAGAGCATGTTCTCGCGGTCCTGGCTCTTCGACTCCTTGAACTCGATCTGGTCCTCGGAGTAGCCGAGCTCCTTGGCGACGTACTTCGCCACGTCGACGTCGAAGCCGGCGTAACCCTGCGGCGTCTTCTGGCCGAGGCCCGGCTGGTCGAACTTGATGCCGACGGTGATCTTGCCCTTGCCGCCCTCGGAACCGCCCTTGGCGTCCTTCTCGGCGGCGCCCTCACCACAGGCGGTGGCGGTCAGGGCCAGGGCGATGACGGCCGCGGAGGCGGCGGTGACCTTGCGAAGCTTCATGGTGAACATCCTTTGCGTGATGAGGAGATACGACCCGCCCCCGGACGGGGTCCGGAGACGGGAGGTGGCGCGGGCGCCTCGAAGGGTTCCCCGGCGGGTGTCTCAGTGGTGCAGGATCTTGGACAGGAAGTCCTTGGCGCGGTCGCTCCGGGGGTTGCTGAAGAACTGCTCCGGAGCGGCCTCTTCGACGATCCGCCCGTCCGCCATGAAGACGACCCGGTTCGCGGCCGACCGGGCGAAGCCCATCTCATGGGTGACGACGATCATGGTCATGCCGTCGCGGGCGAGCTGCTGCATGACCTCCAGGACCTCGTTGATCATCTCCGGGTCCAGGGCCGAGGTGGGCTCGTCGAAGAGCATCACCTTCGGCTCCATGGCGAGCGCCCGCGCGATGGCGACGCGCTGCTGCTGGCCGCCGGAGAGCTGGGCCGGGTACTTGTCCGCCTGTGCGCCGACGCCGACCCGGTCGAGCAGGGCCCGCGCCTTCTCCTCGGCCACCTTCTTGTCCGCCTTGCGGACCTTGACCTGGCCCAGGGTGACGTTCTCGAGGATCGTCTTGTGGGCGAACAGGTTGAACGACTGGAAGACCATGCCGACGTCGGCGCGCAGCCGGGCCAGCTCCTTGCCCTCGTCGGGCAGCGGCTTGCCGTCGATCGTGATCGAACCGGAGTCGATGGTCTCCAGTCGGTTGATGGTGCGGCACAGAGTGGACTTGCCGGACCCGGAGGGTCCGATGACCACGACAACCTCACCGCGGGCGATGGTCAGGTCGATGTCCTGGAGCACGTGCAGAGCGCCGAAGTGCTTGTTGACGTCCTTCAGGACCACGAGATCGCCGACCGGGGCCGCATCTTCCTTGGCCACCGTTACATCGGTCATCGTTTGCTGGCTCCGTCCTCCTCGGTTTCCGGTGGACCTTAATAACCAGGTCCTACCAGCGCATTACTTCTGAGCGGAAATTGAGCATCACGATCGGATAGCAATCGGACACAAGCCGTAGTTGGGGCGTCCTGCTCCGTACCGGGTGGGTAACGAATCCCCTCACGGCGCTCCTCAACCTGTTCACGGGGTGGTACCTCGATAAGAGGTCCGGGCGGGGAGCGCGCCCGGACGGGACGGCCGAAGGGAGGGCCGAACGACATGAGACTGCTGCTCGTCGAGGACGACAACCACGTGGCGGCGGCCCTGACCGCGATCCTGGCCCGGCACGGCTTCAGCGTCACCCACGCCCGCAACGGCGAGGAGGCGCTGCGCGCGCTGGTGCCCGGCGGCCCCGCCTTCGCCGTCGTCCTGCTCGACCTGGGCCTGCCCGACCAGGACGGGTTCGAGGTCTGCGGCCGGATCCGCAAGCGCACCACCACCCCGGTGATCATGGTCACCGCCCGGGCCGACGTCCGTTCCCGCATCCACGGCCTCAACCTGGGGGCCGACGACTACGTGGTCAAGCCCTACGACACCGGGGAACTCCTCGCCCGCATCCACGCGGTCAGCCGGCGCCGCGCCTCCGAGGAGAGCGTCCCCGGGGCCGAGAGCACCGTGCTCGACCTGGGCACGGTCACGATCGAGCTGTCCACCCGGCAGGTCACCGTCGACGGTGCCGCCGTCGCCCTCACCCGCAAGGAGTTCGACCTGCTCGCCCTGCTCGCGCAGCGTCCGGGCGTGGTCTTCCGGCGCGAGCAGATCATCAGCGAGGTCTGGCGCACCAGCTGGGAGGGGACCGGGCGTACCCTCGAGGTGCACGTCGCCTCGCTGCGTTCCAAGCTGCGCCGGCCGACGCTGATAGAGACCGTTCGCGGCGTCGGGTACCGGCTCGTCGCCCCGGCCGCCTAGGGGACGGGTGCGCAACAGGCTTCTTCCGCTGCTCATCGTCCTGATGGCGGCCATGCTGCTCGCCCTGGGCGTCCCCCTGGCGCTGAGCGTGGCCGCCGCCGAGCAGCAGCGGGTGGTGGTGGACCGGATCGACGACACCGCGCGTTTCGCCGCCCTCGCCCAGTTCGTCCGCAACCTCGCGCCGGGCGACGTCCCCGACGGGGCGGTGGGCGAGCGCGACGACAACCTCGCCCGCGAGCTGGACAGCTACCACGAGGTCTTCGGCATCCGGGCGGGCGTCTTCCTGCGCAACGACGAGCTGGTGACCTCCTCGCCCGGCGACTGGGAACTGCCCGAGGACGGCGAGGTGCGCGCCGCGTTCAAGGAGGCGCTGCTCAGCCGCCCCAGCCACGACCCGGAGCAGGTCTGGCCCTGGCAGGACCGGCGGCTGGTGGTCGCCTCCCCGGTGATCCGGGACGGTGACGTGGTGGCCGTCGTGGTCACCGACTCGCCCACCGACGGGATGCGCTGGCGCACGGTCCAGAGCTGGCTGCTGATCGCCGTCGGCGAACTGGCCGCCATGCTGGTCGCGGTGGGCGCCGCCCTGCGGCTCACCCACTGGGTGCTGCGGCCGGTCCGGGTGCTGGACGCCACCACCCACGACATCGCCACCGGCCGCCTCAAGTCCCGGGTCGCCGCGGCCGGCGGACCGCCGGAGCTCCAGCGGCTGGCCCGCTCGTTCAACGAGATGGCGGACCACGTCGAGGACGTGCTGGAGCAGCAGCGCGCCTTCGTGGCCGACGCCTCCCACCAGCTGCGCAACCCGCTCTCCGCGCTGCTGCTGCGGATCGAACTGCTGGCGCTGGAACTCCCCGAGGACAACGAGGAGATCGCCTCGGTGCGCACCGAGGGCAAACGGCTCGCCCAGGTCCTCGACGACCTGCTGGACCTGGCGCTCGCCGAGCACGCCGAGCCGGAACTGGAGCTCACGGACATCGGCGCGCTCACCGCGGAACGGGTCGCCTCCTGGGCCCCCGCCGCGGAGGCCGGGGGCGTCCGGCTCACCGGCGAGTGCCCCGCCACCACCGCCTGGGCCGACCCGGTCACCCTCTCCAGCGCCCTGGACGCGGTCATCGACAACGCGGTCAAGTTCACGCCCGGGGGCGGCGAGGTGCGGGTGACGGTGGCCGCCAACGGGCAGGCCGCCACGGTGACCGTCACCGACGAGGGGCCGGGCCTCACCGACGAGGAGCTGGACCGCGTCGGCGACCGGTTCTGGCGCAGCGGCCGCCACCAGAACGTCGACGGGTCCGGCCTGGGCCTGTCCATCTCCAGGGCGCTGCTCGCCGCGGCGGCCGGCACGCTGGACTTCGCCCACCACGAACCGCACGGGCTGACGGTGACCGTGACCGTGCCCCGCTCGGCGCCTACGGCTTGACCGAGCGGTAGTACTCCCGGGCGCCCCTGTGCAGCGGCACCGGGTAGGTGTCGATCGCGGTGCGCACGTCGACCAGCTGGGCCGAGTGCACCTTCTCGCCTATCTCGTCCCGGCTGCGGATCACCGTACGGGTGAGCCACTCGGTGAGCTCCGCGTCCACGTCCGCGCGGGTGATCAGCAGGTTGGAGACGGCCAGGGTCTCCACGGGCTCCCCGCGCATCGCCCGCGGGTACGCGGACTCGGGCATGGTGGTGGACCGGTAGTGGCCGTACCTCTCGCCCTGCTGGTGCAGGCGGGCCACCAGATCGCTGTCGACCGGCACGAAGCGGTAGTCGAACCTCTCGGCCAGGTCCTCCAGGCCCCTGGTGGGGATGCCGCCCGACCAGAACAAGGCGTCGATCTCGCCGCGCCGCAGTTTGTCCGGCCCGGTGTCGATGCCGTCGAGGTGCCGGACCACGTCGTCCCGCGGGTCGAGACCCGCCGCCGCCAGGACCCGCTCCGCTATCAGCTGCACACCGGAGTCGTTCGGGCCGATGCCCACCCGGAGCCCCTTGAGGTCGCTGACCCGCCGGACGTCGGAGCCGGCGGGAACGAGCACGTGGAGGTAGTCGTCGTACAGGCGGGCCACGCCGCGCAGCTCGTCCGCCCGGGAACTCTCGGAGTACTTGTACTCCTCCACGGCGTCGGCGGCGGCGATGGCGAACTGGGCGGTGCCGACGGCCACCATGGCCACGTTCTGCCGGGACCCGGAGGACTCCTTCAGCCGCACCGACAGGTCCGGCGTGTCCACGGCCAAGTCCTTCCGCAACTCCTGGCCGTAGACGTGGTACACGCCCGCCTGGGTGCCGGTGCCGAAGACCATCCGCCCGCTCGGCGGGGTCCTGCCCAGGGGCAGCAGCCACCACAGCAACACGGCCAGCACGACCAGGACGACGAACGAGCCGGTCAGGACTCTTCGCCTGCCGATACGGGTCACAGCCGGGAACATGCCTGCGATCCTGCCAGCGGGAGCCCGTCACCGGTAGGCCGGAGATCACGCCCGCGGCCCCGCCGCCCTGTGCGACCGGTCACCGCCCGCGGGCCGGAGAGGACGTCCGGTCCGCTGACGGCTCCGGGCGGTGGCCGGCTCCGGCACCGTGTCCGACGACCGGGAGCCCGCCGTCCCCGCCCTCCCGGCCGAGGGCGTGCCCAGGGCCGGCGGCGCCGGGCCCCCGCTCGACGGTGCGCACGGCGTCTGCCGGTCGATGCGCGCCCGCCTCCGGACCGGGGCGGCCCCCGGGACGCGTGCGGGACGGGTCCGGCGCCCCCTTACCCTTGTGTCCCATGAGCAGCATGGACCGGAGCGACGCGGTGGGCGGGGCAGTGGACGTGGCCGTCGACGAAACAGCCGTCGACGAAACAGCGGTGGGCCTGAAGACCTACGAGGTACGCACCTACGGGTGCCAGATGAACGTCCACGACTCCGAGCGGCTCTCCGGGCTGCTGGAGGACGCCGGTTACGTCCGCGCTCCCGAGGGGTCGGACGGTGACGCGGACGTCGTCGTCTTCAACACCTGCGCGGTCCGGGAGAACGCCGACAACCGCCTCTACGGCAACCTCGGCCGGCTCGCCCCCAAGAAGGCATCGCGCCCCGGCATGCAGATCGCCGTCGGCGGCTGCCTGGCCCAGAAGGACCGCGACACCATCGTGAAGCGGGCGCCCTGGGTGGACGTCGTCTTCGGCACCCACAACATCGGCAAGCTGCCGGTGCTGCTGGAGCGCGCCCGCGTCCAGGAGGAGGCGCAGGTCGAGATCGCCGAGTCGCTGGAGGCCTTCCCCTCCACCCTGCCGACCCGCCGCGAGAGCGCCTACGCGGCCTGGGTGTCGATCTCCGTCGGCTGCAACAACACCTGCACCTTCTGCATCGTGCCCGCACTGCGCGGCAAGGAGAAGGACCGCCGCCCCGGCGACATCCTCGCCGAGGTGGAGGCCCTGGTGGCCGAGGGCGTCTCCGAGATCACCCTGCTCGGCCAGAACGTCAACGCCTACGGCTCCGACATCGGCGACCGCGAGGCGTTCAGCAAGCTGCTGCGCGCCTGCGGGAAGATCGAGGGCCTGGAGCGGGTCCGCTTCACCTCGCCGCACCCGCGCGACTTCACCGACGACGTGATCGCCGCGATGGCCGAGACGCCGAACGTGATGCCGCAGCTGCACATGCCGCTGCAGTCCGGCTCGGACACCGTGCTCAAGGCGATGCGGCGGTCCTACCGGCAGGACCGGTACCTGGGGATCATCGAGAAGGTGCGGGCCGCCATCCCGCACGCGGCGATCACCACCGACATCATCGTGGGCTTCCCCGGCGAGACCGAGGAGGACTTCGAGCAGACGCTGCACGTGGTCCGCGAGGCGCGGTTCGCCCAGGCCTTCACCTTCCAGTACTCCAAGCGTCCCGGCACCCCGGCGGCCACCATGGAGAACCAGATCCCCAAGGAGGTCGTCCAGGCGCGCTACGAGCGGCTGGTCGCCCTCCAGGAGGAGATCTCCTGGGACGAGAACAAGAAGCAGGTCGGCCGGACGCTGGAGCTCATGGTCGCGGAGGGCGAGGGCCGCAAGGACGGCGCCACCCGGCGGCTGTCCGGGCGCGCGCCCGACAACCGGCTCGTCCACTTCACCAAGCCGGACGAGGAGGTGCGGCCGGGTGACGTGGTGACCGTCGAGATCACGTACGCCGCGCCGCACCACCTGCTGGCGGAGGGCCCGGTCCTGGCGGTCCGCCGCACGCGGGCGGGTGACGCGTGGGAGAAGCGGAACGCGGCGGAGGCGGTCAGGCCGATGGGGGTGCTGCTCGGTCTCCCCAAGGTCGGGGTGCCCGCGCCGACTCCCGCGCCGGCGGGTGGCTGCGGCTGCGACTGACCCCGCCGGTCCGGCACGAGCCTTCCGCGCGTGTCCCCGTCCCCTCGGCGGGGGCGGGGGACAGTCCCGCCGCCTCTGCCGGGTGGCCGCACACCCCGCGGCCACCTGCCCGGCCCCCACACCAGCCTTGACACCCCCCTCACGACGGTCACCGTGCCCGCCCGTGCTGCGGGCACAGGGCGGCGCCACCACGGCGAGCGGAAGCCGGCCTGAGCGGACAGCACTGTTCGACCCCCGACCCGCCCCCTTCCCAGGAGGGCTCAGGTTCCGCGGAGCGGACCGTCGCGTGCGCACGTGAGGCCCGCGCCCACCCATGCCGCCCTCGGCGGCACGACTGCCCGCAGACGGAACGGGCCGGCTGGGCCGGTCGCCCGGCGGCACGGTTGCCCGCAGGCGGGGGAGCGGGGCCGGGTGGGGGCCGAGGCGTCGCCGGCAGGGGAGAGCCCGCGCGGGAGCGGTTACGCTGCGATCATGCTTGTCGCCGCCGCCGTCTGCCCCTGCCCCCCGCTGCTCGTGCCCGAGGTCGCCCAGGGGGCCGCGCCCGAACTGGACGCGCTCCGTGCCGCCTGCGACGAGGCGGTGCGCGCCCTCGTCGAGGCGAAGCCCGACCTGGTCGTGGTCGTCGGCGCGGGCGAGCGCGACATGCTGCACGAGGCCGGCGCCACCGGCTCGCTCCGCGGCTACGGCGTGCCCACGGACGTCACGCTGGGCGAGGGCGAGGGCGAGGGCGAGGAAGGGTCCGCGGCGCTGCCGTCGGCCCTCACCGTCGGCGCCTGGCTCCTGGCCCGCTCGAACTGGGCGGGACCCGTCCGCGGCTACGAGGTGTCCCCGCACGGGCGGTCCACGCCGGCCAACGGCGAGGACGGGGTCAACCTCGCCCGGTCGAGCGAGCGCGTCGGACTCCTGGTGATGGGCGACGGCAGTGCCCGCCGGGACGTGAAGGCCCCCGGTTACCTGGACGAGCGGGCCGCCGCCGTGGACGCCGGCATCGCGAAGGCCCTGGCGACCGGTGACCGCGACGGGTTCCTCCTCACCGGCCTCGACGAGGCGCTCGCCCGCGACCTGATGATCTCGGGCCGCTCCCCGTGGCAGATCCTCTCCGCGGCGCACGACGACGACCTCGACTGCCGCCTGCTCTACGACGACGCCCCCTACGGCGTGGGCTACTTCGTGGCCTCCTGGACCTGACCGGCGGCACCGTCCCCGGCCGGCCCCGCGCCGGTGGCGGTCAGTACCCCGGCGGCGGGGAGGACGGCGGCGTGGTGCCGCCGTCACCGCTGTCCGGGCGGCGCACCGGGCCGGGACCCTCGTCGCCGGCCATGCCGGCGCCGCGGCCGTGCGGGCCGCCGCCCTCCTGCTGGGCCAGCCGCGCGGCCGCGTCCTTGGCCTTGCCGGTGCCGCGGTCGATCTTCTCCGAGTACTTGCCCTTGGTGCGCTCGTCGGCCATCCGCGCGGCCTTGTCGATGCCCTGCTGGATCTTGTCCTGGTTCCGCGAGGCGAGGTCGGTGACCTTCTCCTTCGCGGGACCGAGCTTGTTCTTCAGGTTGTCGAGGAAACCGCTCATGGTCCGCCTTCCGTGGTGTCGATACACACCTGTCCGTTTCACACCGTATGTATGCGCACCGGAACCGGCCGGATGCGCGCGTCCGACCGGGGCGTCCACGCACCGCGGTCGGGACCGCTCCCGGGATTTGGGAGACTGGGGCCGTGAGCAGTACTCGTCCCACCCCGCGCGTCATCGCCGTAGTCGGCCCCACCGCCGCCGGCAAGTCCGACCTGGGCGTCTTCCTCGCCCAGCGGCTCGGCGGCGAGGTGATCAACGCCGACTCCATGCAGCTCTACCGGGGCATGGACATCGGCACCGCCAAGCTGACCCCCGAGGAGCGCGGCGGCATCCCGCACCACCTGCTCGACATCTGGGACGTCACCGTCGCCGCCAGCGTCGCCGAGTACCAGAAGCTGGCCCGCGCCCGGATCGACGCGCTGCTCGCCGCGGGCCGGTGGCCGGTCCTGGTGGGCGGCTCCGGCCTCTACGTGCGGGGCGCGGTCGACCGGATGGAGTTCCCCGGCACCGACCCCGAGGTACGGGCCCGGCTCGAGGAGGAGCTGGAGCTGCACGGTCCCGGCCCCCTGCACGCCCGGCTGGCCGCGGCGGACCCCGAGGCGGCGGCCGCGATCCTGCCGTCGAACGGCCGCCGGATCGTCCGGGCCCTGGAGGTCGTCCAGATCACCGGCAAGCCGTTCACCGCCAACCTCCCCGGCCACGAATCGGTGTACGACACCGTGCAGATCGGCGTCGACGTCGCCCGGCCGGAGCTGGACGAGCGGATCGCCCGACGGGTCGACCGGATGTGGGAGGCCGGGCTGGTCGATGAGGTGAAGGCACTGGAGGCACAGGGGTTGCGCGAGGGGCGCACGGCCTCGCGTGCGCTGGGCTACCAGCAGGTTCTGGCGGCGCTGGCGGGGGAGTGCACCGAGGACGAGGCGCGCGCCGAGACGGTCCGCGCGACCAAGCGCTTCGCGCGCCGCCAGGATTCGTGGTTCAGGAGGGACCCGCGGGTGCATTGGCTCAGTGGGGCCGCGGACGACGCCGCCGAGCTGCCCGGGCGTGCGCTGGCCCTCCTCGAACGGCCGGTCACAGCCTGATCACGTCATGGCATCGGGTCGCTCCGGTCGTCATTCCGGCCCCGGGCGCCGTGCCATCATCGTGATCCGATCGACCAGTGGAGTCCCAGTCAGGAGGGCGCGTGGCGATGGAGGCCGGCCCTCGCGACACCGCACACGGGAGGCATGTCACCGAGGGCGACGACGAGCGTGACGAGGCCGCTCCGGTGCCCGGTGCCGACCTGCCCCTCGTGCCCTCGGCACGCACCGGGGACGACGGGTTCCCCGGCGCGGAGTCCGGGCCGGAACCGCACGCCCCCGCCCTGGAGCTCGCGGACGCCGTGGACACCCCCGTGGACACCGACCCCGACGTCGACCCCGACATCGACGTCGACGCCGACGACGAGGTCGGCGAGGACGGTGTGAGCGACGACGGTCCGCCGCCCGACGAGATGTTCCCCGGCCCCGAGGTCGAGGTCGAGATCCGCCCCCGGCGGAGGCTCAGCGCCTGGCACCTCGCGCCCGTGGTGGGACTCGCCGCCGCCGGCTCGCTGATGTTCGCCTTCCCGCTCGCCTTCGACTTCGGCGACAGCGGCGCCGTGATCGCCATGCTGGGCGTCCTGATCTGCTCCTGCGCCGCCGGCTGGGGGCTGGTGGCCGCCCGCAAGGTCGGGCAGAACTGGCCCGGCCTGCCCCCGCGGGGCAGCGGCCGACGGGCCGACTGGCGGGTCGCGCTGGCCTACGCGGTGGTGGTGATCGCCGTCGTCGTGCTCGCGGTATGGCGCGTCGCGCGCCTGCGGTGACCATGGACGCCGGCCCGCCGGGCGCCCCCGCCGGTCCCGGTCCCCGCACGTCACCGGACCTCCTCAGGCCGTACGATCGAAGGATGAGCACGCGGATCGCCTTCCTCAAGGGCCACGGCACCGAGAACGACTTCGTGATCGTGCCCGACCCCGACAACGCCGTGGACCTGTCCCCCGCCGCCGTCGCCGCGCTGTGCGACCGCCGGGCGGGGATCGGCGGGGACGGGCTGCTGCACGTGGTGCGGTCGGCCGCCCACCCGGAGGCCCGGGAGACGGCGGGCGAGGCCGAGTGGTTCATGGACTACCGCAACGGCGACGGCTCGATCGCGGAGATGTGCGGCAACGGCGTCCGCGTCTTCGCCCGGTACCTCCAGCACGCGGGCCACGTCACCGCCGGCGAGGTCGCCGTGGCCACCCGGGGCGGCGTCAAGACCGTCCACCTGGCCAAGGACGGCGACGTCACCGTCCGCATGGGCCGCGCGGTGCTGTCCGACGACCAGGTGACGGTGTCCGTCGACGGCCGCAGCTGGCCCGCGCGCAACGTCAACATGGGCAACCCGCACGCCGTCGCCTTCGTGGAGGACCTCGCGCACGCCGGGAACCTCTACGCCCCGCCGCCGTTCGCGCCGGCCTCGGTCTACCCGGACGGGGTCAACGTCGAGTTCGTGGTCGACCGCGGCCCGCGCCACGTCGCGATGCGGGTGCACGAGCGCGGCTCCGGCGAGACCCGCTCCTGCGGCACCGGCGCCTGCGCCGTCGCCGTCGCCGCGGCCCGCCGGGACGGTGCCGACCCGGCCGTCGCCGGGACCCCCGTCACGTACACCGTGGACCTGCCCGGCGGTCGTCTGGTGATCACCGAGCATCCGGACGGCGAGATCGAGATGACCGGCCCGGCGGAGATCGTCGCCGAGGGCGCCGTCGACGCCGACTGGCTGGAGCGTGCCACCGCCGCGAGGACCCTGGCGGTGCGGAACGCATGAAACCGGGCGGAAGGGAGCGGGCCGGGGTCGTGGGACCCTCCGCCGCGCGCGCGGCGGAGCGCCACGCCGCGATGCCCGCCCCCTTCCCTCGAACGGGTGATCCCGTTCACGCTCGGCGAGAGGCGGTGAACGGCACGTGATGGGCTCGATAGCATCAAGCACCGGTCCGGACGGGGGATCGACACCGCACCCCTGGCCGTGTCGCCTCTCGGGGTCCCCGTCCGCCGGTCGACGCAGCCGGAGGTGCCGATGAGCGCGGAGGCCACGAACGCCGCGACCCCAGGGGCCGTGACGCCCGTTCCCCAGAGCCCGCCGGCTCCCCGCCGGCGCTCCCGGTCCAGACTGGACCTGAGGCGGCTCGGCCGGGTCGCCCTGCTCGGCCCGACGGGCCGCGACCGGCTGCCCGACGCGATCAGCCACGTCGCCGAGGCCCACCGGGCGCACTTCCCGGAGGCCGACCTCGAACCCCTGCGCCACGCCTACGTGCTGGCCGAGTCCTCGCACCGCGGGCAGATGCGCAAGAGCGGCGAGCCCTACATCACCCACCCCCTCGCGGTGACCCTCATCCTCGCCGAACTCGGCGCGGAGACCACCACGTTGACCGCCTCGCTGCTGCACGACACGGTCGAGGACACGGCGGTCACCCTGGAGCAGGTGCGCGCCGAGTTCGGCGAGGAGGTCTCCTACCTGGTCGACGGCGTCACCAAGCTGGAGAAGGTCGACTACGGCGCGGCCGCCGAGCCGGAAACCTTCCGCAAGATGCTGGTCGCCACCGGCAACGACGTCCGCGTGATGTCGATCAAACTCGCCGACCGGCTGCACAACATGCGCACCCTCGGCGTGATGCGGCGCGAGAAACAGGAGCGCATCGCACGCGTCACCCACGACGTGCTGATCCCGCTCGCCGAACGGCTCGGCGTGCAGGTGCTCAAAACCGAACTGGAGGACCTGGTCTTCGCCGTCCTCCACCCCGAGGAGCACCGGCGCACCCAGGAGCTGATCGCCGGCAACGCCGCCGGCGCGGACGACCCGCTGGCCGAGATGGCCGAGTCGGTGCGCGCGGTGCTGCGCGAGGCGGACATCCCCGCCGAGGTCGTCATCCGGCCCCGGCACTCCGTCTCCGTGCACCGGGTCTCGCGCAAACGCGGACAGTTGAGGGGCACGGACTTCGGACGGCTGCTGGTCCTGGTGCAGGAGGACGCCGACTGCTACGGGGTGCTCGGCGAACTCCACACCTGCTTCACGCCGGTCGTCTCCGAGTTCAAGGACTTCATCGCCGTCCCGAAGTTCAACCTCTACCAGTCCCTGCACACCGCGGTCGCCCGCGAGGACGGCCAGGTCGCCGAAGTCCTCATCCGTACGCACCGGATGCACAAGGTCGCCGAGGCCGGCGTGATCGCACTGGGCAACCCCCATGTGACGCCGCCCGGTTCGGACGAACAGGGCGAGGGCGCCGAGCGCGAGCGACCGGACGGGGAGCGCGCCGACCCGACCCGGCCCGGCTGGCTCTCCCGGCTGCTCGCCTGGCAGGCCGCCGCCCCCGACACCGACATCTTCTGGTCCACGCTCCGTCAGGACCTCGCCCAGGACCGCGAGATCACCGTCTTCCGCGCCGACGGCGGCGCCCTGGGCCTGCCCGAGGGCGCCACCTGCGTCGACGCGGCCTACGCCCAGTACGGCGAGGACGCCCACTCCTGTATCGGCGCCCGGGTCAACGGCCGCCTCGCCGCCCTCGGGACGGTGCTGCGCGACGGCGACCGGGTGCAGCTGCTGATGGGCCAGGACCCGGCCTCCGAGCCCTCCCGGGAGTGGCTCGACCACGCCCGGACGCCCACCGCGCGCATCGCCATCCAGCGCCGGCTCGCGGCCCGCGCCGCCGAGGCCCCCGCCGGCGGGACGTCCGCCGACGGGCGTGACGAGGACGGGCGTTCCGAGGACGCGATCCGCGACGTGCCGCCCGCACCGGACCCCTCCGTCGAACCGGACGTGTCGTTCCGCGGCACCGGCGTGATCGCGGAGAGGCCGGGCAGCCAGGTGCGGCTCGCCGGCTGCTGCACCCCCGTGCCGGGGGACGAGATCGTCGGCTTCGCCGTGCGCGGCGGCGCGATCGCCGCCCACCGGACGGACTGCGCCACCGCCGTGCGGATGCTGGGAGCCGGGCGGGAACCGGTCGGCGTGCACTGGGGCGAGACGACCGGCTGCCGGGTCACCCTGATCGCCGAGTCCTTCGGCCGGCCCCACCTGCTGGCCGACCTCACCGAGGCGATCGCCGCCGAAGGCGTGGACATCGTGTCCGCCACCGTGGAACCACCGGTCCGCCAGCGCGTCCGCCACACGTACACGCTCCACCTGCCCGACGCCGCCCACCTCCCCGCACTGATGCGTGCCATGCGGGACGTGCCGGGCGTCTTCGACGTCGGCCGCGCCGCCACCGCCGCGCAGTGAGCCCGCCGGCCCGGAGCCGGCGGCAACCCGTTCGGGTGGGAAGGACGTGAGTCGCCCCCGGGGCGACGGCCCGTGCTGGTAGCCGTGGGGGATGCTCTCGCACCGCCCTCGCCGCCGCGCCGTCCGCGGCGCCCTGCTCGCCTCCGCCGTCTCCGTCTGCCTGGTCGCGGCCGCCGCCCCGGACCCCACGCCCGCCGCACCGCTCGGCGTCGGCGACCACCTCTTCCCCGAGCTGGGCAACCCCGGGTACGACGTCCTCTCGTACGACCTGCACTTCACCTACCCGGGCTCCAACACCCGCCCCATGGAGGCGGTCACCGCCATCGAGGCCAGGACCACCCACCGCCTGGAACGGCTCAACCTCGACTTCGCGCACGGCAAGGTCTCCTCGGTCACGGTGGACGGCGCCAAGGCCGCGTTCACCACCGCCGGCGAGGACCTGGTGATCACCCCGCGCGCCCTGCCGGAGGCGGGCGACACCACCCGGATCGTCGTCCGGCACACCAGCGACCCCCGCCCGCCGAAGGGACGGGACCACGGCTGGGTGGTGACCAAGGACGGCCTCGCCATGGCCAACCAGGCCGACGCCGCCCACCTGGTCTTCCCCTGCAACGACCACCCGTCCGACAAGGCTCTCTACACGATCCGCGTCACCGCCCCCACCGCGCTGACGGCCGTGGCCAACGGCCTGCCGGAGAAGGACGGGAGGAGCGCCGCCCGCGCGGCGCGGACCCGCACCTGGACGTACCGCAGCAGGCATCCGATGGCCACCGAACTGGTCCAGGTCTCGGTGGGCCGCTCCGCCGTGGTCACCCGCAAGGGCCCGCACGGGCTGCCGTTGCGCGACGTCGTCCCGGCCGCCGACCGGAAGAAGTTGGAGCCGTGGCTGGCGAAGACACCGGGGCAGATCGGGTGGATGGAGGGCAAGGTCGGCCCCTACCCGTTCGAGACCTACGGGATCCTCATCGCCGACACCGCCACCGGGTTCGAGCTGGAGACCCAGACGCTCTCCCTCTTCGAGCGCTTCCTCTTCACCGAGCCCGCCATCCCCGCCTGGCTGGTGGAGTCGGTCATGGTGCACGAGCTGGCCCACCAGTGGTTCGGCGACAGCGTCACCCCGGCCACCTGGTCGGACGTCTGGCTCAACGAGGGCCACGCGACCTGGTACGAGGCGCTCCACGCGGAGGAGACCGGGCACCGCACGCTGGAGGAGCGGATGAAGGCGGCGTACGCCTCCTCCGACAAGTGGCGCGCCGCGGGCGGGCCGCCCGCGGCCCCCAAGGTCCCCAGGAAGGGGCAGAAGATCGGCATCTTCCGGCCGGTGATCTACGACGGGGCGGCGCTGGTGCTGTACGCGCTGCGACAGGAGATCGGACGGCACGCCTTCGAGCAGGTGGAACGCGCCTGGGTGCACCGGCACCGGGACGGCACCGCCACCACCGCCGACTTCGTCGGGCTCGCCTCCGAGATCGCCGGACGCGACCTGGGCGGCTTCTTCCGGGCCTGGCTCCACGGCACCCGGACACCGCCGATGCCGGGGCACCCCGACTGGAGGTCTAACGCCCCCGCGGCCGAGGGCGGGCCGGCCGCCGGACGCACCGCCGTGCCCGCGCCGGAACCCGGCCGCCACGGGCACGCGCACATGTGGCACGAGTACATGGGCCACGACCACATGGGCCACGACCACATGGACCATGGCCGATGAGCCGTGATCGCGGGGTCGTGACCTTGTGGACATGACTCCTTGGACACGACTCCTGGGCACGGCCCCTTGGACATGACTTCGTGAGCATGACTGGGCGGGCCGTGGCCGGGCGGGCCGAGGGCGCGCGGTGACACCCGCGGGCGCGGCCGCCGCTCCTCGCGGGCGGTCCACCGCCGCGGTGGCGTCCGCCGTGACGGGGCCGCCGCGGACCCGAGCGCCAGGGCCCTGGTGCGGCACGCGCAGACCGCGGTGCGGCACGCGCAGGACGCGAGGGCGACGGCCGCGGGCCCGGCGGAGCCCCTCCCGGCACCCGGGTGACCGCCGCGCGGGTGCACCGCCGGCCGCCGCGGCACATAACCCGGTGACGGGGCGGCGGCGCCGTGGGACCATCGTGGGGCGCGGGCGGGTTGCCCGGGAATCTCCCGGGGCACCCGGACGTTGTGACCAGTGACGGACCGCACGGCCCGTCGTTTCCCCCCTTCGACGTAAGGACCCAATGACCTCCTCTTCATCCACTTCCCAGGACTCCGAGCGTTTCGCGCACGCCCTTCGGGCCGATGCCCTGATGGAAGAGGACGTCGCCTGGAGCCACGAGATCGACGGCGATCGGGACGGCGACCAGTTCGACCGTTCCGAGCGTGCGGCCCTGCGACGCGTCGTGGGCCTGTCCACCGAACTCGAGGACGTCACCGAGGTCGAGTACCGGCAGCTCCGGCTGGAGCGGGTCGTACTCGTCGGAGTGTGGACCTCGGGCACGGCGCGGGACGCCGAGAATTCGCTGGCCGAGCTGGCCGCCCTCGCCGAGACGGCGGGCGCGCTGGTGCTGGACGGCGTGATCCAGCGGCGCGACAAGCCCGACGCGGCGACCTACATCGGTTCCGGCAAGGCCAACGAGCTGCGGGACATCGTCATCGAGTCCGGCGCGGACACCGTGATCTGCGACGGTGAGCTGAGCCCGGGCCAGCTGATCCACCTCGAGGACGTCGTCAAGGTCAAGGTCATCGACCGGACCGCGCTGATCCTCGACATCTTCGCCCAGCACGCCAAGTCCCGCGAGGGCAAGGCGCAGGTCGCGCTGGCGCAGATGCAGTACATGCTGCCGCGCCTGCGAGGCTGGGGTCAGTCGCTGTCCCGTCAGATGGGCGGCGGCAAGGGCGGCGGTCTCGCCACCCGTGGTCCCGGTGAGACCAAGATCGAGACGGACCGGCGCCGGATCCGCGAGAAGATGGCGAAGATGCGCCGGGAGATCGCGGAGATGAAGACCGGCCGCGACGTGAAGCGTCAGGAGCGGCGCCGCAACAAGGTGCCCTCGGTCGCCATCGCCGGTTACACCAACGCCGGCAAGTCCTCCCTGCTCAACCGCCTCACCGGCGCCGGCGTCCTGGTCGAGAACGCGCTGTTCGCGACCCTGGACCCGACCGTGCGCCGGGCCGAGACGCCCAGCGGGCGGGTGTACACGCTGGCCGACACCGTCGGCTTCGTGCGCCACCTGCCGCACCACCTGGTCGAGGCGTTCCGCTCCACCATGGAGGAGGTCGGCGACTCCGACCTGATCCTGCACGTGGTGGACGGCTCGCACCCGAACCCGGAGGAGCAGCTGGCCGCGGTGCGCGAGGTGATCCGTGACGTCGGCGCCACCGGCGTGCCGGAGATCGTCGTGATCAACAAGGCGGACGCGGCCGACCCGCTGGAGCTCCAGCGGCTGATGCGGGTCGAGAAGCGTTCCATCGCCGTGTCGGCCCGCACCGGGCAGGGCATCGACGAGCTGCTGGCGCTGATCGACGCGGAGCTGCCCCGCCCGGCCGTCGAGGTCGAGGCGCTCATCCCGTACACCCACGGCAAGCTGGTGGCGCGGGCGCACGCCGAGGGCGAGGTGATCTCCGAGGAGCACACCGCGGAGGGCACCCTGCTCAAGGTGCGCGTGCACGAGGAGCTGGCCTCGGACCTCGCTCCGTACACGCCGGCCGCCGCCTGACGCTTCCGGCCCTCCGGGCCGGGGCGACGACGAGGGCCCGCCTCCCGGTGACACCGGGAGGCGGGCCCTCGTCGTGCGCGGGCCTTCGCCCGCGTCCGCCGGCTACTGAGCGCTCACGGACTCGTAGAGCTTCTCGGCCTGCGAGTCGAGACGCGGTCCGGCCAGCCAGCCCGCGCTGACGGGGCCGATGGAGGTGTTGGACACCAGCGCCGGCTTGCCGTCGGAGCCCTCGGCGACCCAGCCGCCGCCGGAGGAGCCGGCCGTCATCGTGCAGCCGATCCGGTACATGGTCGGGTCGCTCGCCACCACGGACAGACGGCCCGGCCTGTCCTCGCACTGGAACATCCGCTCGCCGTCGAACGGCTTCGCGGCCGGGTAACCGGTCGCGGTGACGCTGTCGATCTCCGCCACCGCCGGGGCGTCGAACTCCACCGGCAGCGCGGCGCCCACCGTCTCCTCCAGCGACTTGCCGCCGCCGTTCTCCGGGGTCACCTTCAGCACGGCGTAGTCGAACGGAGCGCCGTCGCCGCCGGTCTGGCCGCCCTGCGCGATCCACTGGTCCGAGGTCATCGCGACCTGGGCCCACCACAGGCCGTGCGGAGCGATCTGCTCGGGGGCGGCGCCGGCCAGCTCCTGGCCGCTCATGCCCTGGTCGTTGTAGGAGGGCACGAAGGCGATGTTGCGGTACCAGCCGCCCTTCTCGCCGGCGTGCACACAGTGGCCGGCCGTCCACACCAGGTTGGACTTCCCGGGGTTGGCCGGGTCCTTCACGACCGTCGCCGAGCAGACCATCGTGCCCTGCGGCCCGTCGAAGAAGAGCTTGCCCGCGGCCGGCGCCGAGTCGCTGTACGGGGCGGAGACCCCGGCGGCCTCCACCGGCGCCGGCGTCGGGTCGGTCACGCCCTGGTCGTCGGCGATGGCGTTCTCGTCGACCGTGCTGTCCGGCTCCTCGGCCCCCCGCATGCGGTCGGGGTTCCAGAGGTCCTCGATGACCGGGTTGATGAACTGGTCGGCCTCACGCAGCCAGTCGTCCTTGTCCCAGTTCTTCCAGGCGCCTCCCCGCCACTCGTCGAGGTCGATCCCGTGCTCCTTGAGCTTGTCGGTCAGCTCCTGGGGGATCTTGATCGTGCCGTCGTCCGGGAGGGACACGGGCGGCTTGTCGGCGGCCTCGGTGCCCTCCGGCCCGCAGGCGCCCGCGGTGAGGGCGAGGGCCGAGGCCAGGGCCACGGCGGCGAAGGGGCGGAAGGCGCCGCGCCGCGTGCGCGCCGTCCGGCCCGCGGTGTCCTCCCGGCCGGACGGGAACGGCGGGCGTATGGGTCGCATGTTCAGAACTCCCCCTGGCGTGAGTGCGCTTGGACGTGATGGGACCGGTCACCCACGGTGCCCGATCGGCCATCCCACCCTAGGGGGTGGCTGTGGGCGGGCGCCGACGGGCAGGCAACGGTTCCGTCACGAGGGGCGGACGGAGGCGTCCACCAGGGGGTTCCGGTCCGCGTGGTCTCCTCCGCTGCTTCCCCGGAAATCCCGCTTCACCCGTGTCCTGGACGGAGGCGGCGCAGTTGTAGCGCTGAGGGGACGGCTGTCCGCGTCCGGCCCCGATGTCGTGGGACGGCGGGAGGACCAGAGGGTGGCCTTGTCCGGGACCGTGCGCAGACAGCCGCTGCGGGAGCCGTCGGCGCGGACCTACGCCCGCGCCCTGCCGATCGTGCCGGTGCGCGCCCGGGGGATGACCGTCGAGGGCCCGGACGGCCGCCGCTACCTGGACTGCCTCTCCGGCGACGGGGCGCTCGCGCTGGGCCACAACCACCCCGTGGTGCTGGCCGCGGTGCGTGAGGTGCTGGACTCCGGTGCGCCCATCGGCGTCCTGGACCTGTCCACGCCGGTGGAGGAGCGGTTCGTCGCCGAACTGCTGGCCACGCTGCCGCCGCGGTTCGCGCCGGGCGCCCGGGTGAGGTTCTGCGGCCCCACGGCCGCCGACGCGCTCGCCGTGGCCCGCGGACTGGCCCGGGGGATGAGCGGGACGGTCGTGGAGCCGGCGGAGGACGACCGGCTGCGGCGACTGCGGGAGAGCACGCGCGACCGGGGCGTCCCCCTGATCGTCGACGAGACGGTGACGGGGGTCGGGCGGACCGGCGCGTTCTGGGCCGTGGAGCACAGCGGTGTGACGCCCGACGCGATGGTGCTGGCCAAGGCGATCGGCGGCAGCCTGCCGCTGGCCGTGGTGGTCCACCGGGAGGACCTCGACGCGGCGGGCGCCCCGGTCCCGCCGGCCGGCGCGCCGCGCGGCAACCAGCTCGCCATGGCGGCCGGGGCGGCGACCCTCGCCCACGTCCGCGAACACCGGCTCGCCGCGCGGGCCGGGGAGATCGGCGACCTCATGCTCCGCCGGCTGCGGGCGTGGGCCGCGGACCTCCCGTGCGTCGGTGAGGTGCGCGGGCGGGGGCTGATGCTCGGCCTGGAGTTCGTCGACCCGGCCCTCGCCTCCGGTGAGGCCCGCGGCGCGCCCGGTCTCGCCGCGGCGGTACGGCGGGAGTGCCTGCGGCGCGGACTGATCGTGGGCCTCGGCGGACCGCGCGCCGGAGTCGTCCGCCTCCTGCCGCCGCTGACCGTCACCGACGAGCAGGCCGACGCCGTGCTGGAGCGGCTGGCCTACGCGGTGGAAGCGGCGACGGCATCCCCCGATCCTGAACGACCCCGGTGAAGCCCCTGTCGAACGTCGCCCCCGAGTGGTGACCGCGTTCGGGGAACCCACCGGACCGCTCCGGCGCACCGAGGAGCACGTGCGGGCGCAGACCGGGGACGACGGCCGCAGCGTGCCGTGCCCCGGGCGCCCGACGGGCGGCCGATGAGCCACGGGGAGGTCCACCGCACCGGCCTGGACCCGCTCGCGGACCACTCCGCCGCGCGCCCCCACGACACCGGCGTGCATCCGCCGGTCGGCGAGGCCGCCGACCGGCGGACGCGGACCGGGCGCCCCGCTGCCGCACGCGGTGGCCCGCCCGGAGCCCGCCCGGCGTCCCGCCCGCCCGAGGCCGGTCGCCGAGCCCGGCGTGCGGAACCACGCCTCCCCGGAGCCTTCCGGAAGGCCGGTTTCCGCCGGGCCGCCACCCCCGGGCTGCCCGGCAGGCGGGCCGCCCTGATGGTCCGCGGGCGGAACGCTGTCGGAGGGACGCACTAGGGTGGGTGGGGCTATGACGAAGCCCTCACTCCCCGAGCTCCTGCACGCCGCCGTCGGAGCCGTCGGCGGCACGGAGCGCCCCGGCCAGGTGGCCATGGCCGAAGCCGTCGCGGAGGCCATCGACGACGGCACCCACCTGCTGGTCCAGGCCGGCACCGGCACCGGCAAGTCGCTCGGCTACCTGGTGCCCAGCCTGGCGCACGGGGAGCGCGTGGTCATCGCCACCGCCACCCTGGCGCTGCAGCGGCAGCTGGTCGAACGCGACCTGCCGCGCACGGTGGACGCCCTGCACCCCCTGCTGCGCCGCCGGCCCGAGTACGCGATGCTCAAGGGCCGCTCCAACTACCTCTGCCTGCACCGGCTGCACGAGGGAATGCCGCAGGACGAGGACGAGGGCCTCTTCGACCAGTTCGAGGCCGCCGCGCCCACCAGCAAGCTCGGCCAGGACCTGCTCCGGCTGCGCGACTGGGCCGACGAGACCGAGAGCGGCGACCGCGACGACCTGACGCCGGGCGTCTCCGACCGGGCCTGGCAGCAGGTGTCGGTCTCCTCCCGCGAATGCCTCGGCGCCTCCAAGTGCGCCTACGGCGCGGAATGCTTCGCGGAGGCGGCCCGCGAGCGGGCCAAGCTCGCCGACGTGATCGTCACCAACCACGCGCTGCTGGCCATCGACGCGATCGAGGGCGCGCCGGTGGTCCCGCAGCACGAGGTGCTCGTCGTCGACGAGGCCCACGAACTCGTCTCCCGCGTCACCGGTGTCGCCACCGGCGAACTCACCCCCGGCCAGGTCGGCCGTGCGGTGCGCCGCGCGGCCAAACTGGTCGACGAGAAGTTCGCCGACCAGCTGCAGACCGCCTCCGAGGGCTTCGAGCGGGTGATGGAGCTGGCCCTGCCCGGCCGCCTGGAGGAGATCCCCGAGGACCTCGCCTACGCGCTGACCGCGCTGCGGGACGCCTGCCGGTCGGTGATCTCCGCCCTCGGCAACACCCGCGACAAGTCCGTCCAGGACGAGGACGCGGTCCGCAAGCAGGCCCTGGCCTCGGTCGAGAACGTGCACGCCGTGGCGGAGCGGATCACCCACGGCAACGAGTGGGACGTGGTCTGGTACGAGCGGCACGACCGCTTCGGCGCCTCGCTGCGCGTGGCTCCGCTGTCCGTGGCCGGGCTGATGCGGGAGAAACTGTTCGCCGACCGCAGCGTGGTGCTGGCCTCCGCCACGCTGAAGCTGGGCGGCGACTTCAACGGCGTCGCCGGGTCGCTGGGGCTCGGCCCCGAAGGGCTGGAGGGCGACGACCTCCCGAAGTGGAAGGGCGTCGACGTCGGCTCGCCGTTCGACTACCCGAAGCAGGGCATCCTCTACGTCGCCAAGCACCTGGCCCGCCCCGCCCGGGACGGCGACCGGGCGGACATGCTGGACGAACTCACCGAACTGATCCAGGCCGCCGGCGGGCGGACCCTCGGACTCTTCTCCTCGATGCGGGCCGCCCAGCTCGCGGCGGAGGAACTGCGGGAGAGGATCCCGGAGTTCCCCGTGCTGCTGCAGGGAGAAGAGACCCTCGGCGAACTGATCAAGAACTTCGCGGCCGACCCGAAGACCTGCCTGTTCGGCACGCTCTCCCTCTGGCAGGGCGTGGACGTGCCGGGACCCAGCTGCCAGCTGGTGGTCATGGACAAGATCCCGTTCCCCCGTCCCGACGACCCGCTGATGAGCGCGCGGCAGAAGGCCGTGGAGGAAGGCGGCGGCAACGGCTTCATGGCGGTCGCCGCGACGCACGCGGCGCTGCTGATGGCCCAGGGAGCCGGACGGCTGGTCCGGGCCACGGGGGACCGCGGCGTGGTGGCGGTGCTCGACCAGCGCCTGGCCACGGCACGCTACGGGAGCTTCCTCAAGGCGTCCCTGCCCGACTTCTGGTACACGACCGACCGGAACCAGGTCCGCCGCTCGCTCGCCGCCATCGACGCGGCCGCCCAGGCGGAGGGGCGCTAGGCGCGGGCGGCGGACACAGCCGCCAGGCGGCGGCACGCGAGGCGTCAGGATGCGGCGCGGTCGGCCCACCGGTGCGGCAGGACGTCACGCGGCGGGACGCCAGGCGGCGGGTGGCCGTGCGGCGGGACACGACAGGGCCCCGGAACCGGCGCAGGGGTTCCGGGGCCCGATCAAGCGCGGCCGGGTGGGCCGCTGGTCTCAGACGCGGCGCAGGACCGCCACCACCTTGCCCAGGATGGTCGCGTCGTCGCCCGGGATGGGCTCGTAGGCGGCGTTGTGCGGGAGCAGCCAGACGTGTCCGTCCTCGCGCTTGAACCGCTTCACGGTCGCCTCGCCGTCCAGCATGGCGGCGACGATGTCGCCGTTCTCCGCCACCGGCTGGCGGCGGACCGTGACCCAGTCGCCGTCACAGATCGCGGCCTCGATCATCGAGTCGCCGACGACCTTGAGGACGAAGAGCTCGCCGTCACCGACCAGCTGCCGGGGGAGCGGGAAGACGTCCTCGACCGACTCCTCGGCGAGGATCGGCCCACCGGCGGCGATCCGGCCCACCAGCGGCACGTAGGACGCCGCCGGCTTGCCCGCCGTGTCCGTGGGCTGCACGGGGGTGGCCTGGTCGGAGGCGCGGACCTCGTAGGCGCGCGGCCGGTGCGGGTCGCGGCGCAGGAAGCCCTTGCGTTCGAGCGCCATCAGCTGGTGCGCCACCGAGGAGGTGCTGGAGAGGCCCACGGCCTGCCCGATCTCCCGCATGGACGGCGGGTAGCCCCGGCGCTGCACCGAGTCACGGATCACCTCGATGACCCGCCGCTGCCGGTCGGTGAGGCCCGAGCTGTCCGCCCTGATGCCGGGAGGTCGCCCGGGGAGGGAGCGCTTTGGCCCCTCTGGGTGCGTGGCTTCGTTCATCGCGGTGTTGATCCCGGCGTTCATCGCGTGTGGCGGCTCGAGACGCCCCTGGGAGCGGTCCTGGGCGGTGATGGTGGCGCTGTCTGCGGTGGTGGTCACGTCGGCCCCTCTCGATGGTCTCCCTGCTGCTCAACGGTAGAGGCTTTCGAAAGGTTGCGCCAAACACACGTTCGAGTGAAAAAAGCCGATCCCTCTGGCACGTGCCACGGGCGGGGTGTAAGGCCCCCGGACCACCCCGATCTCGGGCGGAGGGGGGCGGGGGGATACGCTTCACCGGTCCGCGTCCCGCCCGGGCCGTGCCCCAGTCTGCCATCAGGTGCCCCGTCCGCCCGACCCCGTGGTCGGCTTCGGCCCCGCATCCGCGCAGGAGGCACGCGCCGCGTCCGCGCGGTGGTCACGCCACCTCCCCGACCGTGCGCCCGCATGCCCGCGGGTGCGCTCCCGGAAGGGCTCGTGCGGGCGCCCCGCGGCCCCTCCGGAAGGGCCCCGCGCGGGCCCTCGTCCGGTGCTGCGCCGGCCCGCCGGCCGTGGCGCGCGGCCCTGCGGACGCCGTGCCCGGGCCCGCCCGCGGCGACACGCGGAGTTGAGGTGCTCCTGTGTGCAATTTCCCGGCCTGGCCCCACATCTAGTGGTTGGATGTGCGGCGCGACCCAGAGGTTGTGGTGGGTGTGGTCTTCGGGGATCACGCCATCACCTATGCTGGTGCTCGCTTCGAGGGGCCCACGGGGTCCTGCGAGGCTGTTGAGTCTGCTTGTGAGGAGGGTTGGAACGCCATGCACTGCCCCTTCTGCAGGCACCCCGACAGCCGTGTCGTCGACAGCCGTACGACCGACGACGGCACGTCGATCCGCAGGCGGCGCCAGTGCCCGGAATGCACCCGTCGGTTCACGACCGTCGAGACGTGCTCGCTGATGGTGATCAAGCGTTCCGGAGTCACGGAACCGTTCAGCCGCACCAAGGTCATCAACGGCGTCCGCAAGGCCTGCCAGGGCCGGCCGGTGACCGAGGACGCGCTGGCGAAGCTGGGGCAGCGGGTCGAGGAGGCGCTGCGCGCCACCGGCAGTGCGGAGCTCACCACGCACGACGTGGGGCTGGCCATACTCGGTCCGCTCCAGGAGCTCGACCTGGTGGCCTACCTGCGCTTCGCGTCCGTCTACCGCGCGTTCGAGTCCTTGGAGGACTTCGAGGGCGCGATCGCGGAACTGAGGGAGGCGAGGCGGTGTCCCGCCCCCGGCGAGGACGCATCGGGCGAGGACGCTTCGGGCGAGGACGCTTCGGGCGGGCGGGCCCGGGAAGACGACCGCGGGCAGGTGGAGCCGGGCAAGGCTCCGCTGCCCGTGAGCACCGCCGACTGAACGGCGGACCGGCACCGGGGGCAGCGGCTCCGGAGCCGGTCGGGCGGCGGTGGAAGGAAGACGGGTCGCGGGTGACGCAGCGAGGGCGTCCCGCGACGAACAGGACAAATTCGTGCCACGGGAAGAACGCGGCACTTCAGGGCGTTTTGCCCGGTATAGGGAGGCGGCATGACAGAGACGGCGAGCGGTCCGGCACGAGGTTCCCGGACCAAGGGTTCCAAGGCTGCTGCGGCCCGGCAGGGACTGCGCATCGAGCGCATCCACACCACCCCCGGCGTGCACCCGTACGACGAGGTGGCCTGGGAGCGCCGTGACGTCGTCATGACCAACTGGCGCGACGGCTCGATCAACTTCGAGCAGCGTGGCGTCGAGTTCCCCGACTTCTGGTCGGTGAACGCGGTCAACATCGTCACCAGCAAGTACTTCCGCGGCGCGGTCGGCACGCCGCAGCGGGAGACCGGTCTCCGGCAGCTGATCGACCGGATCGTGAAGACCTACCGCAAGGCCGGCGAGGACAACAAGTACTTCGCCTCGCCCGCGGACGCCGAGATCTTCGAGCACGAGCTGGCCTACGCACTGCTGCACCAGATCTTCAGCTTCAACAGCCCGGTCTGGTTCAACGTCGGCACGCCCCAGCCGCAGCAGGTCTCCGCCTGCTTCATCCTCTCCGTCGACGACTCCATGGAGTCGATCCTGGAGTGGTACAAGGAAGAGGGCATGATCTTCAAGGGCGGCTCCGGCGCCGGCCTGAACCTGTCCCGCATCCGCTCCTCCAAGGAGCTCCTCTCCTCCGGCGGCAACGCCTCCGGCCCGGTCTCCTTCATGCGCGGCGCCGACGCCTCCGCGGGAACCATCAAGTCCGGCGGCGCCACCCGCCGAGCCGCCAAGATGGTCATCCTCGACGTCGACCACCCCGACGTGGAGAACTTCATCGAGACCAAGGTGAAGGAGGAGGAGAAGATCCGCGCCCTGCGCGACGCGGGCTTCGACATGGACCTGGGCGGCGACGACATCACGTCCGTCCAGTACCAGAACGCCAACAACTCGGTCCGCGTGAACGACGAGTTCATGAAGGCCGTGGAGTCCGGCTCGAAGTTCGGCCTGCGCGCCCGGATGACCGGCGAGGTCATCGAGGAGGTCGACGCCAAGAACCTCTTCCGCAAGATGGCCGAGGCCGCCTGGGCGTGCGCCGACCCGGGCATCCAGTACGACGACGTCATCAACCACTGGCACACGTGCCCGGAGTCCGGCCGGATCAACGGCTCGAACCCGTGCAGCGAGTACATGCACCTGGACAACACGTCCTGCAACCTCGCCTCGCTCAACCTGATGAAGTTCCTGAAGGACGACGGCAAGGGCAACCAGTCCTTCGAGGTCGAGCGCTTCCAGAAGGTCGTCGAGCTGGTCATCACCGCGATGGACATCTCGATCTGCTTCGCGGACTTCCCCACCGAGAAGATCGGTGAGAACACCCGCGCCTTCCGCGAGCTGGGCATCGGCTACGCCAACCTCGGCGCCCTGCTCATGGCCACCGGCCACGCCTACGACTCGGACGGCGGCCGCGCCCTCGCCGGTTCCATCACCTCCCTGATGACCGGCACCGCCTACCGCCGCTCCGCCGAACTGGCCGCCGTCGTCGGCCCGTACGACGGCTACGCCCGCAACGCCGAGCCGCACCAGCGGGTGATGAAGCAGCACGCCGACGCCAACGCCGTGGCCGTCCGCATGGACGACCTGGACTCCCCGGTGTGGGCCGCCGCCACCGAGGCATGGCAGGACGTCCTGCGCCTCGGCGCGCAGAACGGCTTCCGCAACTCCCAGGCGTCCGTCCTGGCCCCGACCGGCACCATCGGTCTGGCCATGGGCTGCGACACCACGGGCGTCGAGCCGGACCTGGCCCTGGTCAAGTTCAAGAAGCTCGTCGGCGGCGGTTCGATGCAGATCGTCAACGGCACCGTGCCGCAGGCCCTGCGCCGCCTGGGTTACCAGGAGGAGCAGATCGAGGCGATCGTCGCCCACATCGCCGAGCACGGCAACGTGATCGACGCGCCGAGCCTCAAGCCGGAGCACTACGAGGTCTTCGACTGCGCCATGGGCGAGCGCGCCATCTCCCCGATGGGCCACGTCCGCATGATGGCCGCGATCCAGCCGTGGATCTCGGGCGCCATCTCCAAGACGGTCAACATGCCGGAGACGGCGACCGTCGAGGAGGTCGAGGAGATCTACTTCGAGGCGTGGAAGCTGGGCGTCAAGGCGCTCGCCATCTACCGCGACAACTGCAAGGTCGGCCAGCCGCTCTCCGCCAAGAAGAAGGAGGAGGAGAAGAAGGCCGAGCCGGTCGCCGAGGCCCCGGCCAAGGTCGAGAAGGTCGTCGAGTACCGCCCGGTGCGCAAGCGCCTGCCGAAGGGACGGCCCGGAATCACCACCTCCTTCACCGTCGGCGGCGCCGAGGGTTACATGACCGCCAACTCCTACCCGGACGACGGTCTCGGCGAGGTCTTCCTGAAGATGTCGAAGCAGGGCTCGACCCTGGCCGGCATGATGGACGCCTTCTCCATCGCCGTCTCGGTGGGCCTGCAGTACGGCGTGCCGCTGGAGACCTACGTCTCGAAGTTCACCAACATGCGCTTCGAGCCGGCCGGCATGACGGACGACCCGGACGTGCGGATGGCGCAGTCGATCGTCGACTACATCTTCCGCCGCCTGGCGCTGGACTTCCTGCCCTTCGAGACGCGGTCCGCGCTCGGCATCCACACCGCCGAGGAGCGCCAGCGCCACCTGGAGACCGGTTCCTACGAGCCGCTCCTCGAGGAGGACGGCATGGACGTCGAGAGCCTCGCCCAGTCGGCGCCCGTGGTGACGCCGAAGGCCGAGGCGCCCGCCGCCAAGCCGGCGCCGCGCGAGTCGCACACCAGCGCGGAGCTGGTCGAGATGCAGCTGGGCATCCAGGCCGACGCCCCGCTCTGCTTCTCCTGCGGCACCAAGATGCAGCGGGCCGGTTCCTGCTACGTCTGCGAGGGCTGCGGCTCCACCAGCGGCTGCAGCTGACCGTCGCACGGCCGAAGGCCCCGCTCCCACGCGTCCGTCGCGCGGGAGCGGGGCCTTCGGGCCGTCCGTCCGGGGTGCTCCCGGAGGTCTCCCGACGGGTCGTCCCCTCGTCGAATCCCTCCGCCGGGCTCCTCGGCCGGGCCCCTGCCCGGGCGCGCCGCCGGGTCAGCCGCCGGCCGCGGCGCCCATGATCCGCGGAAAGCCCTCCGGGTCCTGGAAACCGCGGACCGCGGGACGGAACTCCCAGCGGCTCCCCGCCCGGACGAACTCGCACAGCGTGGCCGCGCGGGCGCCGCCCACCTCCGCGAAGTCCTCCTCGGTGAGCGTCGCATACCCCTCGGCCACCCGGTACCGGGCCTGCGGCACCTGCGCGAAGGTCCGCCCCACGGTGCCCTGCTGGACCACGGCTCCGACGACCACGCGGCCGAACTCCCCGGCCAGCCGGTCGAGTTCCAGGGTCATGACCTCGTCCCAGCCGAACCCCTTGCCGTCCCGGCTGTCCCGGTGGAGGGTGATCGTGCCGTCGGGCGAGCGGCTGTCGAAGTGGACCACGTACACGGGCTCGCCGTGCGGGTCGGTGTGCCGGTAGGTCGCCGCCACCAGATCGAGGTCGACGTCAGGCTGCCCCATCGGGCTGGGATCCCACTTCAGCGACACCTCGGCCTTGCGGATCCCCTTGCCGATGCCGGAAACACTGCCGGACATGCTCTCCCCTTCCCTCGACCTGTGCCCGTACGGCCTTCCGACGCGCCCCGGCAAGCAGGCAGTTGGTCGCTTCGCCGTCCCAACCGGACCCGGCAGAAGGCCGGTTGTCCATCCTGCCACGCGTGTGCGACTCATCACCGGGAAGTGCGCCGGTAGTTCACGCTCTCGAGAGGCGCCGCTCATGGCCGTACGATGGCGCGGTGCTGGTCAAGTGGATTCGCTGCACGGTGACGGACCCCCGAGGGTTCGGACAGGGGCAGCGGAAATGGGCGGGTCTGCGCGGCGAGTCCGGTTTCCAGGGGCAGGGTGGGGGCTGGAGCCGGGTGCGGCCGGGCGTCGTGCACCTCTTCTCCTTCTGGGAGAGCCGGGTGCTCTACGACTCGTTCATGGCGCTCTCCCACGACCGGCTGGCCACCGCCCAGGTCGGCACCTTCCGGGACACCCGGGTCCGGCTCTTCACCCACCGGTTCGACGTGAAGACCGGCTTCCAGCCGCGGTTCACCGAGACGGACCGGGTCCGCGTGGCCCACTGCCGGGTGCGCGAGGAGCGCGCCGAGCACTTCGCGCTGATGCAGGAGAAGGTGTGGAACCCCGCCATGGCCGGTTCGCCCGGCATGGTGCGGGGGCTCTTCGCCGAGGCGCCGGGCTCCGAGTTCATGATCCTCTCCATGTGGCAGTCGGCCGCCGAGCGCGCCAAGTACCGCACCGAACGCATCGAACGGCTCGCCCTGCGCGCCCAGTTGGAGGCGGACGTCGCGGACCTCGACGGCGACATAGTCGACCTGGAGCCCACCTGGACCGTCGTCCCCGCCGAGCGTCCCTGACGCCGGCGGCACGATCGGTGCCGGGTGCCGGGTGCCGGGTGCCGGGATGCGGGGTCCATGGGGCGCGGGGCCGGTCGCCCGTCGGCCCGGTGGCCGTGACGGCGGGGCGGGGACGCGGGCACGGTGCGGGACGGGCCGCGGTCCGCGGCGACCCGTGCACGCGTGGACGCGCGCTCGGGCGTGACAGCGCGCGACGGGACGTGGCCCGGGAGTGACACCACCCCCGGAAGGGCATGACGCGAGCGCGACATGACCCGCGCACGACAGGACTGTGCCACCCTTCCCGATCTAGGGTTCCGGTATGGCCCGACCACGCCGCATCGTCCTCGTCCGGCACGGCGAGTCCGCAGGGAACGCCGACGACTCCGTCTACGAGCGCACCCCGGACCACGCCCTCCCCCTCACGGCCCGGGGCTGGAGGCAGGCGGAGGAGACCGGCCGCAGACTCCGCGAGGTGTTCGGACAGGAGAGGGTGAGCGTCTACGTGTCCCCCTACCGCCGCACCCACGAGACCTTCCAGGCGCTCGGCCTCGATCCCGCGCGGGTCCGCGTCCGCGAGGAACCCCGGCTGCGCGAGCAGGACTGGGGGAACTGGCAGGACAAGGCGGACGTGGCAAGGCAGAAAGCCAACCGCGACGCCTACGGCCACTTCTTCTACCGCTTCGCCCAGGGCGAGTCCGGCGCCGACGTCTACGACCGGGTCGGCGGCTTCCTGGAGAGCCTGTTCCGCAGCTTCGAGGACGCCAACCACCCGCCGAACGTCCTGCTGGTCACCCACGGCCTGGCGATGCGGCTGTTCTGCATGCGCTGGTTCCACTGGACCGTCGACGAGTTCGAGTCGCTCTCCAACCCGGGGAACGGCGAGACGCGCATGCTCGTTCTCGGGGACAACGGCAAATACACCCTGGACCGGCCCTTCGACCGCTGGCGCGATCCGGTATCGGAAGGCACTGGTCGGCAGCAGGGCCGATCGGCAGGATGGCAGCGTGACCACCACCACCCATGACCCCTCGTCCGACCCGGGAGCACGCCTGGACCGTGCCCTGGCCTCCCTGACCGGCCTCACCGTGGGCGACGCCCTCGGCTCCCAGTTCTTCGTCCCCGCCAACGGTCCGCTGCTGCACGGCGGCGAGCTCCCGCCCGGCCGGTGGGGCTGGACCGACGACACCGAGATGGCCTGCTCGGTGGTGGCCGTCCTCGCCGCGCACGGCGCCGTCGACCAGGACGAACTGGCCGCGGCCTTCGCCCGCCACCACGACTTCGACCGCGGCTACGGCCCGGCCGTCAACCGGATGCTGCGCCTGGTCCGCGAGGGCGGCGACTGGCGGCAGCTGTCCGCCGCCCTCTTCGACGGACAGGGCTCCTGGGGCAACGGCGCGGCCATGCGGGTCGCCCCGCTGGGCGCCTGGTTCGCCGACGACCCCGGGCGCGCGGTCCGCGAGGCCACCCTCTCCGCCGTCATCACCCACCGCCACCCCGAGGGCGTGGCCGGAGCACAGGCCGTCGCCGCGGCCGCCGCGCTGTCGGCCCGGACGGCCGGCGCGCACCGCCCGGAGGAACTGATCGACGGGGTGCTGGCGCTGCTGCCGGCCCGGAGCATGGTCGCCCTCGGCCTGGAGCGGGTCCGCACCCTGCTCGACTACGAGGACCCCGCGACCGTCGCCGCGGTGGTGGGCTGCGGCCGCCGCAGCACCGCCCAGGACACCGTGCCCTTCGCGCTCTGGTCGGCGGCGCGGGCGGCGGGCGACTTCCGGACGGCGTTCTGGACGACCGCGCGGGCCGGCGGTGACGTGGACACCACCTGCGCCGTGGTCGGAGGCGTCGTCGCGGCGGCCGGGCCGCCCGGCGCTCCGCCCGCCGACTGGCTGGCGCGGACCGAGCCGGTCCCGCGGTGGGTGCCGGCGCCGGTGGGCTGAGGTCTCCCGCTCTCCTGCCGCGGGCCGGGGGACGTACGGCGCGTTCCCGGCCGCCGGCCCGCCCTCCTTCCCCCGGCAGCCCGGTTTCCACCCCTTCTGTGTCACAGACATGCCACAGGGTTGCCACAGGCTCCTCCGCCCGAAGGCGGCCCGGCGCGGCAGGGCTAGCCTGAGCGCCCGCCGCCTGTCGATCACGCGGCGTCCACGACGACACACCGCACCGAGACCCCGCCAGCGCCGCACCGGCGTGATCGCCGCCGGGTCGCCGGGCCTCGCCCGCGGGCGGTGGGGGAGGGGTCGAGTTGTCCGACATACCGGTTCAGGGGGAGCCCGAGAAGAGGCCGGACGGCGCGGGACCGGGCACTTCCGCCGCCCCGAGGACGAGGCAGCCGTCCGCCGACTGGCCCCCGCCACGGCCCGGAGCCGTGCGGCACCCGACGACGCCGCCGCCACCGGGCTGGTTCGACGAGGTGAAGGGCGCCGCCCCGGCCGCGGTCGGCACGGTGACGCTCTGGGCCGCCCTGGCGGCGGGACTGATCGCCGGCCTGGTGCTCGCCGACGGCCTGGGGATCAACCTGCTGCTGGCCGCCCTGCCCGCCGCGGCCGCGGCCTGGGGGGCCGCCCGCCGGGCCGGGCGGGGCGTGCGCCCCTGGACGGTGGTCTGGGCCGCGGCCGGCCTCGCCCTGCTGACGGTGCCCGCGCTGCGGGACGCGGGCTGGCCGGTGTTCCTCGCCCTCGCCGGAGCCTTCGCGCTGGGCGCGCTCGCCCTCAACGGCGGGCGCTCCTGGACCGCCGTGCTGCTGGCCCCGCTCGGGCTGTGCGCGGCGGCCGTCGGCGGAGTCGTCTGGGGTCTGCGAGGCGTCAAGGCGCGGGCCGCCGGCACCTCGGGCAGGCTGGGACCGGTGCTCCGCGGCACCGGTGCGGCGGTCGTGCTCCTCGTCGTCTTCGGCGCGCTGTTCGCCGGGGCGGACGCGGCGTTCGCGGACCTGCTCGGCAACCTGGTCCCCGAACTGGAGGGACCGGCCGACGGGCCGCTGCGGCTGGTGACGTTCGTGCTCGGCGCCGTGGGGGCGCTCGCCGCCGCCCGCACCGCCGCCGCGCCCATCCCCTGGGACCGCACCCGGATCCCCGCGGGACGTCCGCGCGGCCGCACCGAGTGGACACTGCCGCTGGTCGTCCTCACCGGGCTGTTCGCGGCGTTCAACGCGGTGCAGCTCGCGGTGCTGTTCGGCGGCTACGACGCGGTGCTGCGGAAGACCGGTCTGACCTACTCCGAGTACGCCCGTCAGGGCTTCTGGCAGCTGCTGGTCGTCACCGTGCTGTTCCTGGTCGTGGTGGTCGTCGCCGCCCGCACCGCGCCCCGGTCCGGGCCGCGCGACCGCGCCTTGGTGCGCGGCGTCCTCGGCGTGCTCTGCGCGCTGGCGCTCGTCGTGGTGGCGTCCGCGGTACGGCGCATGGACATGTACGTCGACGCCTACGGGCTGACCCGGCTGCGCATCTCGGTGTTCGCGATGGAGTTCTGGCTGGGCCTGGTGATCGTGCTCGTCATGGCGGCGGGAGTGTGGGGCGCCCGGTGGCTGCCCCGTGCCGTCGCCGCCTCGGCCGCCGTGGGCGTGCTGGCGTTCGGGCTGATGTCTCCCGACGCGGTGATCGCCGAGCACAACGTCCAGCGGTACACGGCCGACGGCAAGCTGGACCGGATGTACCTCGAGGGCCTGTCCGTCGACGCGGTCCCGGCCCTCGACCGCCTGGAGGAACCGCTGCGGAGCTGCCTGCTGGCGGAGTACACCGACGAGCTGGACGACGACACCCCCTGGTACGCCACCAGCTGGAGCGAGCAGGAGGCCCGCCGGATCCTCGACGAGCGGCCCGTGGAACCGGATCCCTCGGCCTGCCGGACCGGTGACCGCTGGGAGGACGACCTCTACGAGTAGGCCGTGCGGCCCGTGGCGCCGGGGCGGGGGACGGCCGTCCCCCGCCCCGGCGCTCCCGCGTTCGCGGCGGCTGGTGTCGGGCGTCGGCCGGCTGGCGGTGGGTGCCCGGCGTCGGGTGCCCCGGCGTCCGGGCACGGTGCTCGTGATGGTTCGCGTTCGCGATGCGATGTTCGTCGATGCGGCCGGTGGGCCGGGAGGGCGGGACGTGGTCGACGGCTTCCCGCGGATCGGCCCGGCCGGGGAATCCGGACAGGTGATTGATCGTCGCCGCGTCGCCACGCCGCCGGGGTTTCCGGGGTGGGTGTCCGGCCTTCCGCGGCCGGGATCGAGCGGTGTCGTGACGTGTGCGGCAGCGAATGATGGTGGGTGGGGACGGGCGGATGCGAGGCCGGAGGTTCCCCCTGCCGGAGGGCGGCGTAGTCTGAGAACGTCATGCCGTACGAACCACCCACCCACGCCGTCGAGCGCTCCCTCCGCGCCACGACAGGAGCCAAGGTCGTCGCAGGTGTCGACGAGGTGGGCCGCGGCGCGTGGGCCGGTCCGGTCACCGTCTGCGCGGCGATCACAGGCCTCCGTCGCCCGCCGACGGGCCTCACCGACTCCAAGCTGCTCACCGTGAAGCGGCGCAACGAACTCGCCGCGGAACTCCGCGACTGGGTCACCGCCTACGCGCTGGGGCACGCCTCGCCGGAGGAGATCGACAGCCTCGGCATGACCGCCGCGCTGCGCCTCGCCGCGGTGCGCGCGCTGGAGGGCCTTCCGGTCCGGCCGGACGCGGTGATCCTGGACGGCAAGCACGACTACCTGGGCGGCCCCTGGCAGGTCCGCACGGTGATCAAGGGTGACCGCAGTTGTGTCGCCGTCGCCGCCGCCTCGGTGATCGCCAAGGTCGAGCGGGACGCCATGATGGCGGAACTCGGCGCGGCCCACGCGGACTTCGCCTTCGCGGCCAACGCCGGTTATCCGTCCCCCGTCCACCGGGCCGCGCTGGAGGAAAGGGGCCCCACCCCCCACCACCGGCTGTCATGGGCGTATCTTGATGCGCTGCCACGGTGGCGGCATCTGAAAAAGGTCCGCACCTGGCCGGAGGCGAGCGTTCCGGAGATCGAGGGCCAACTGGGCTTCGACTTCTGACCGGTCCGTCCTCCCGCGGTTCCACCTTTGACGTGCCCCCGCTCCTGCGGGACGCACCGACATTTGATAGACATCAGACCATGCCTCTCAGTCCCGAGGAGCCTCAGATTCCCGAGAGCGCCCAGGGTCCCAGCACCACTCCGGCCCCCAGCCGCAGCGTGCCGACCCCCCGCCCCGTCCCCGGTCCGCGCCCCGCGGCCGCCGCGCGTCCCGGTCGGCCGGGCCCGCGTCCGGTGCCGCCCGCCCAGCGCAAGACCCCCCGTCCCGGACCGCAGGCCGCCCCGTCGGCCTCGGCGGCTCCGCAGATACAGCTGATCCCGGCCCCGGTCGACGGCGCGCTGGACGCCGCGGAGGAAGCCGTCGACCTGCTGCTCGACTCGGGCCGTGCCCCGGGCGAGGTGCTGGTGATCACCACCGGCGACCCCCACCCGTGGGCCGTCCACGAACTGTCCTTCGGCGAGGACGCCTACTGGGCGCAGCACGACGCCGGCGACGACGTGTTCTACGCCGACGCGTCCGCGCTGGACCGGCTCACGCCGCGTCCCGTGACCGTGATCGCCGTCAACGGTGGCTCCGACGACGCGGTGGCCGCGGCCCTGCCGACGGCGCTGCGCCGGGCCGGCGCGCTGCTGGTCGTCTGCGGCGAGCCGCAGCGGGTCAACGCGGTGCTGGGCGCCGGGGTCTGAGTCCGGACCGCCCGCGTCCCGGGCGGGTCCGGTCGTCCCGTGCGCCCGGCGGCCCCTGCTCTCAGCGGGCCGCCGCGCGCCGGAGGATCTCGGACACCGCTCCGCCCGTGCGGGGCGGCGGGACGGGGGCCGCGCCGCCGAACAGCTCCGGCGGCGAGTCCGTGTGCGGACGCCGGCCGCCGCGGCCTTCGCCCTGTACCTGCCAGCCGTCCCCGGTCAGGGTGATGTAGGCGCCGCAGCGCAGCCCGTGCAAGGTACAGGCGTCCCGCAGACCCCACATCCAGGCGCCGTCCTCCTCCGTCCAGCGGCCGTCGCCCTCACGGCAGTACAGCAGTACCGCCGTGCGGACCGGCCTGCGGCGGCGCAGGTCGTGGGGGATCACCCGGCGCAGTTGCGCCAGCAGCGCGTTGCGGAACATCCAGCCGTCCGCGGGCGTGCCGGGCCGGCGGGTGAACGAGGCGCTGGCGCGCAGCCGTTCGTCAGGATCGAGGACGGCCACCACGGCCGTGCCCGCCTCGGGCAGGTGCCTGGAGTGCAGGCCGTTGACGACCTCGCGGGGGTTGCGCAGCAACGGCACACCGGCGGCACTCCACTCCGCGGGCTCGAGCACACGACCGGTGGACATGGCGGACGGGTCGGCGGACGTCGACGCGGCTGCCGCGGAGGACGGGGCGAATCCGAAGGTCACGGTCCTCCCTTCGGCAATACGCCCACTGCGCGGGCGGGGTCGGATTCGGGGGAGCGCGCACCACGAGGCTCCCGACCGTTCGACGGCGGGTCAACGCGGGGGCGGATCTCAATTCTCGCCCTCGAACTGCACCTCGGCAACGAGCAATTAGGGCCGCTGACCGCTTTCTGGTGTTCCGCCTTCAATATCCCCGCCGTGCGGGCGCGCCAACCGGCGTACGGAGCGATGGGGATGCTCCGGTTCCGCGTACTACCCCCGCTGAGCTGTGGCTTCGTGACCTCCGGGTGACCCGGAGGCCACGCGCAGGAGTGCCCCTGGATCGCGGCCGCCCGCCGGACCGGTGCGCCGCCGGTGCGCGGCGGACGCACGGCAGGGCCGACCGCGGGCCGGACGGCGTAGCGGGGTGCGCGGCGGCACGGGGTGCGCGGCGGCGCGCAGGGCGGAGCGGAGCACGCGGCGGGGTTTCGGCGAGGCGGTGCCGTCGTCCGGCCGGCGACGCCGACCGGTGACCCCGGCCGGCATCCTGGGGCGGCGGCGGCCGGCCGGCGCGGGTCCGGTCAGGCCTGGACGGCGAGCACCAGCGGCAGCACCCCCGGCGCACCGGCCCGGCGCAGCAGCCGGGCCGCCACCGCGAGCGTCCACCCCGTCTCCGTCCAGTCGTCCACCAGCAGCACCGGCCCGGGCGCGCCGGCCAGGGCCGAGGCCAGCTCCGGCGGCACGGTGAGCGAGTCGTGCAGGGCCTTCAGCCGCTGGGCGCTGTTGCTCCGGTGCGGCGGCGGGGCCTCCTGCGTGAACTCCACGGCCCCCAGCAGCGGCAGCCTGCCCACCTCGGAGATCCGGGCACCCAGCGACCCCACCAGCCGCGGACGGGAACGGGAGGCCACCGTCACCACGCCCACCGGCCTGGGCTGCGCCCGCTCCACCCCGGGCGCCCAGCCGCCGGGGCCCTTCGCCCAGTCGGCCAGCACTTCCACCACCGCGCGCGCCACGTCGTCCGGAACCGGCCCGTCGGGGGCCTGGGGCGAGAGCAGCGGGCGCAGCCGGTTGCCCCAGCCGATGTCCGACAGCCGCCCGAGCGCCCGGCCCTCGCCGGCCTGCTCGGTCGCCGGGATGCGCCCCTTCAGGTCGACGCCCACGGCCGCCATGCCGGTGGGCCACATCTTGCGGGGCTCGACCTCCACGCCCGCCCGGGCCAGATTCGACCGCGCGGCGTCCACCGACCCGGTGGAGGCGTCGGCGGTGAAGCGGGCTCCCGCGCAGTTGTCGCAGCGGCCGCACGGCGCGGCCTCCTCGTCGTCGAGCTGGCGCCGCAGGAACTCCATGCGGCAGCCGTCGGTGGCGGCGTAGGCGCGCATCGCCTCCTGCTCCGCCTCGCGCTGCCGGGCCACCCACGCGTACCGCTCGGCGTCGTAGCTCCACGGCCGACCGGTGGCGATCCAGCCGCCCTTCACCCGGCGTACCGCCCCGTCCACGTCGAGCACCTTGAGCATGGTCTCCAGCCGGGACCTGCGCAGCTCCACCAGCGGTTCCAGGGCGGGCAGGGACAGGGGGCGCTCGGAGGCGCCCAGCACGTCGAGGGTGCGGCGGACCGTCTCCTCCGGAGGGAAGGCCAGCGAGGCGAAGTAGGTCCAGATCGCCGCGTCCTCCCTGCCCGGCAGCAGCAGCACCTCCGCGTGGTCCACGCCGCGGCCGGCGCGGCCGACCTGCTGGTAGTAGGCGATCGGGGAGGAGGGCGAGCCCAGGTGGACCACGAAGCCGAGGTCGGGCTTGTCGAAGCCCATCCCGAGCGCCGAGGTGGCGACCAGCGCCTTCACCTTGTTGTGCAGCAGGTCGTCCTCGGCCTGCTGGCGTTCGGCGTTCTCGGTCTTGCCGGTGTACGAGGCCACGGTGTGGCCGCGGCCGCGGAGGAAGGCCGTGACCTCCTCGGCCGCCGCCACGGTCAGCGTGTACACGATGCCGGAGCCCGGCAGGTCGTCCAGGTGATCGGCCAGCCAGGCCAGCCGGTGGGCCGCGTCCGGCAGTTCGAGGACGCCCAGACTGAGGCTCTCCCGGTCCAGCGGACCGCGCAGCACCAGCGCGTCGGAGTCCGCCCCGGCCGCCCCGGTGCCGAGCTGCTCGGCGACGTCCGCCGTCACCCGGGCGTTGGCGGTGGCCGTGGTGGCCAGCACCGGCACGCCCGCGGGCAGATCCTGGAGCATCGTGCGCAGCCGGCGGTAGTCGGGACGGAAGTCGTGGCCCCAGTCGGAGATGCAGTGCGCCTCGTCCACCACCAGGAGGCCGGTCGTCGCCGCCAGGGCGGGCAGCACCTGGTCGCGGAAGTCCGGGTTGTTGAGCCGCTCCGGACTGACCAGCAGCACGTCCACCGCGCCCGCCGTGATCTCCGCCTGGACGGTCTCCCAGTCCTCCTGGTTGGCGGAGTTGATGGTCCTGGCGTGGATGCCGGCCCGCGCCGCCGAGTCGACCTGGTTGCGCATGAGCGCCAGCAGCGGCGAGACGATCACCGTGGGACCGCTGCCGCGGGCCCGGAGCAGGGAGGTCGCCACGAAGTACACCGCCGACTTGCCCCAGCCCGTGCGCTGCACGACGAGGGCGCGGCGGCGGTGCGCGACCAGCGCCTCGACGGCCCGCCACTGGTCCTCGCGCAGCCGGGCCCGGCCGGTGGGGTCGCCGACGAGCCGGGCGAGGACGGCGTCCGCCTCGGTCCGCAGTTCCGTGGTGTCGTGGTGCTGGTCCATGACCCCCATCAAACAGGACGGCGGTGACAGACGGAGTTCGTCCACAGGCCGTCGTCCACAGCCGAACGGGTGAGGGTGGTGATCGGCCGTATCGTCGCCGCATGACAAATCGCGACGAAACCACTGGCTCATCCGGAAACGTGACGAACGGGACTCCTGGTGGCGGGACGGCTGATTCCCTCCTCCAGCAGGTCACCCTGAGCAGCACCGGGGACCTCGCCGACGCCCTGCCCTACCTGCTCGGTTACCGGCCGGAGGACAGCATGGTGCTGGTGGCCCTGCACGACTCGGGGGACCACGGACGGTTCGGTGGCAGGGCCCGGCTCGGCATCCCGGCCGACTCCTCGGAGTGGCAGGCCGCCGCCCGGCAGCTCGCCCTCGGCCTGGTGACCGGCAGCGCCCGCCGGGGCTCCGCGGTCACCGGGATGGTCGCCTACGTGTGCGAGGAGCCCGCGTCCGGCGGGACCGGGCGCGCCGTCATGGAACGCCTGCGGCCGCTGGCCCAGCTGCTGCGCACGGAGTGCGGAAAGCTCGACGTGCCGGTGATCGAGGCGTTGTGCCTCTCCGGCGGGCGCTACTGGTCCTACTGCTGCTCGGACGAGACCTGCTGCCCGGCGGAGGGCAGACCCGCGGGCCTTCCCGGCACCTCGGTGCTGGCCGCCGCGGCGGCCTACGCCGGGCTGAGAGTGCGTGGCTCGCTGGGGGAGATGCGGGTGCGGCTGCGCCCCTGGGAGGGGACCGCGGCGGTGGCGGCCCAGGAGACCGCGCTGGACGAGACGGCTGCCGCGCTGCTGCCGCGCCTCGTCGAGGCGGACGGCCGCGCGTCGGTGGCGGAGCGGACCATGGAACTGGCGGCGCGGGTCCACCGCCGGTACGCGGCGGAACCGTCGCGGCCCGATCCGCTCGACGCGGACCTCCGGGACGACGAGCTCCTCACCGACGAGGAGGCCGCGGCGCTGATCCTCGGCCTGCAGGACCGCACCACCCGGGACCGGGCGGCGGAGTGGATGGAGGGAGGCGAGGCGGAGCCCGCGCTCCGGCTCTGGCGGGCGCTCTCCCGCCGCTGCGTCGGCTCCTACGGTGAGCACGCGGCGCCCTCGCTCACCCTGGCGGGCTGGGTGGCCTGGTCCGCCGGCGACGACGTGGAGGCGCGGGAGGCGCTGGCGATGGCGCTCGCCGCCGACCCCGGCTACCTCTTCGCCCGGCTCCTGCACCGGGCCGTCGAGGAGGGACTGGACCCGGAGTCGGTCCGCGGCTGCCTGCGCGCGGAACGGGCGCGCCGGGTCGCCGCCGCCCGGCCCGCGGTGGACGGCCCGCCGCCGGACGGGAGTGGCCCCGGCGGGACGTCCGCCGGAGAGCCCCGGGACGGGACGTCCCGCGCGGAGCCGCCGGAGGAGACGTCGTCCGGGGCGCCCGCGGAGGTGAGGACGACGGCGCACGCGGACGGCGCCGGCACGCGTGACGACGGCCCTCCCGCCGCGGTGACCGTGCCGCCTCCCGGGCCGGTCCGCGGCGCGCGGAGCGACGGATCGGTCCGCGGCGCGCGGGGTGGGCCG
>NZ_LWCC02000005.1:836739-849249 GCF_001642695.1 Streptomyces chilikensis | reverse complement strand
GGGCGGAGGCGGGGCGAGGGGTGTGGGCGACGCCCGGACCCGCTCCACGGGCCGCGTAGGTCGGCGGGCGTGACCGGGCGAGCCGCGCTCCGTGCATCCGGATCGCGGAACACCGCGTCATCCTTCCCCGCCAGGCGTGGCACGCCTGGCGGGGCGCGGGGGCAGGCCCGCAGGGATCCGCACCGACGTCCGTCCGGCACGGGCGCCGCCCGTCCCGCTCCGCCGCACCGCCGGACGAGTTCCCCCGACCGGAGCGCTGGAGCCCCGCGCACCATTCCCGGCCGGTCAGCCGGTCAGCCGGTCAGCCGGTCAGCCGGTCAGCCGGTCCGTCGGCCCGGGCCGACGGGCTCGGCGCGGCCACCGCCGAGGGTGCGGCTGTCGGCCTTCAGCGGGGCGCCCGATCCGAGGCGGTGTTTATCGTCAGGAAGACGACTATGATCGCCGCATGCCCTACGACCCGTCAGCCTTTCCGCCCTTCGCCGTCACCGTGGACCTGGTGGTGCTGACCGTGCGCAGCCACTCGCTGTGCGCACTGGCGGTCCGCCGCGGCGAGCCCCCCTTCCAGGGCCGCTGGGCACTCCCCGGAGGCTTCGTGCGCGAGGACGAGGACCTGACCCAGGCCGCGGCGCGCGAGCTCCTCGAGGAGACCGGGCTGAGGGCCCACGACCCCGCCGCCCCGGCGGAACCACCGCAGGAGAACGGCGCCCACCTCGAGCAGCTCGCCACCTACGGGGACCCGGGCAGGGACCCCCGGATGCGGGTGGTGAGCGTCGCCCACCTCGCCCTCGCCCCCGACCTCCCCGCCCCGCGCCCCGGCGGAGACGCCGGAGACGCCCGCTGGGCCCCCGTGGAGGAACTCCTCCAGCCGGCCGGGGCCGACCGGGACCAGGACGCCTCACTCGCCTTCGACCACGCGCACATCCTCGCCGACGGGGTGGAGCGGGCCCGGTCCAAGATCGAGTACTCCTCGCTGGCCACGGCGTTCTGCCCGCCGGAGTTCACCGTCGGGGAACTGCGCCGCGTCTACGAGGCGGTGTGGGGCGTGGCCCTCGATCCGCGGAACTTCCACCGCAAGGTCACCGGTACGCCCGGCTTCCTGGTCCCGACCGGAGGCACCACCACCCGCCAGGGCGGCCGTCCCGCCCAGTTGTTCCGCGCCGGTGGGGCCACGCTGCTCAACCCTCCGATGCTCCGCCCCGAGGTCTGACCGGAGCACTCCCGGCCTCCCCGCGTCGTCGCGCCGTCGTGCGCCGCCGGGCACCTTCCGGGAAGGCAAAAAGGGCAAAACATAAGCAAATACCAGGCGTCGCGCTATCTTGCTTCGGGTGATCAAGGCCATCGGACTGACCAGCGCCCCCCGCAAGGAGCTCCCGCCCGCCGTCGACGACGTGTCCTTCGAGGCGCTTCCCGGCCGTGTCACCGCGCTCCTCGGAGCGCCGGGTGCGGGCCGGACCACGGTTCTCCAACTCATGCTGGAACTGCGTCCGGGGCGTGGCGTCACCCATTTCCGGGGCCGTCCCCTGCACGCGTCGCCGGCCCCGCTGCGCGAGGTGGGAGTGCTCCTGGGCGACGTCCCGGGCCACCCCGCCCGGACCGTTCGCGGACACCTCCGCATGCTCTGTGCCGCCGCCGGGGCGCCGACCGCCCGCGCCGACGAACTCCTCGAAACCGTCGGTCTGGTGGAGTTGCGCGACCGGCGGCTCGACTCACTGTCCCGCGGCGCGGACCGGCGGCTCGGCATGGCCTGCGCCCTGCTGGCGGACCCCTACGCCCTGGTCCTCGACGAACCGGCCGCCGGCCTCGCCCCCGCGGACGCCCGTTGGCTGCACGCCACTCTGCGCCGCTGTGCCGACCGCGACGGCGTGGTGCTGTTCACCACCGCGGACCCGCGGGAGGCGGCCCGGGTCGCCGACCGGGTCGTCACCCTCCACCGGGGGCGGCTGGTGGCCGACCAGGACGTCGAGGAGTTCGCCCGCGCCCGTCTGCGCCGTCGCGTCGCCGTCCGCACCCCTCATGCCGAGCGCCTCGCGGACCTGCTGGCCAAGGAGGCGCGGATCTCCCGCCGCTCGGTGGAAGTGGTCCGGGAGGGAGGCGCGCTCCTCTCGGTCTACGGCGGCAGTTGCGCCGAGATCGGTGAAACGGCCTTCCGGCACGGCATCCTGATCCACCAACTCGCCGAAGAGACCGGGGACCTGGGACCGGGGGCAGGGGCCGTCCCGCCCGCACCGGCGACCGCCGGGGCCGCCGAGGCCGCGAAGGCCATCGGGGCGACGAGGGATCCGCGGGGCGCACGGTCCTCGCGGGACCCGGCCGGACGCGCCGACGCCGAGGCGGTCCAAGCCCGCTCCGCGGGCTCCCCCGAGGGGCGGCCCTCGTCCGGGGGTGGGATGGCCGGTGCGCGCCCCCCGCTCCGCGTGCGCCACCCGTTCTCGCCACTGCGGCCGCTGCGTTACGAGTTCCGGCGGGCCGGCGGCACCGGAACCTGGACGCGCACCGCCCTGACCGTCGTCCTGGCGTCCGCGCTGGTCACCCTGGTACTGGCCCGCGTCGGCCACACCCCGCACCCCAGGCTGCTGGCCGCCTGGCCCGCACAACTGCCCCTGCCGCCGGCCGCACTGGCCGCCGGACTGCTCGGCGCCCTCTCGTCCGGCCACGAGTTCCGCCACCCCGCCCTCGCCGTCGACCGGGGCGCCGTTCCCCGGCGACTGGGACTTCTGGGGGCGAAGTTGCTGGTCTCGGCGCTCGCGGCCGCCGTGCCCGCGTTCGCCGCCGTGGTCGTCGACGCCGGGCTGCTGAGGCTGTTCCTCGGCGACGAGTACGCCGCGCCGCCGCCCCGGTGGCCGGCGCTGGCGGCGGGCTGGCTCGCCCTGGTGACGGCGTGCGCGTGGGCGGGCGTCCTGGCCGCCGGACTCTTCCGCTCCGTGGCCGGCGGGCTGGCCGCGGTGCTCGCCGTCCCGGTCGTCGCGGCGCCGCTGGCCGAACACGCCGCCGGACTCCTCCTGCCCGGCGCGGGACCGGGACGTCCGCCGCGGTGGGGCGCTGACCTGCTCACCCGGTGGTCCCCCGACCGCACCGGAACCACCGCGGAGGTGCTGCGGGTCGTCGGCCAACCCCTGGGCGGCGCAATGGCGTTGTCGCTCGCCGCGCTGATGTGCGCGTACCTGTTCACGGCGCCGCGCAGGGTGACCCGGCGGCGTCCGCAACGGGGCCGAAGGTGACCGCTCGACGTCTCGGAGCCCTCCCGCGTGCCCAACTCGCCATGGAACGTCACATTTCTTTCCGATAAGGCGTCAATTGAGACGGGGTGAGCGATCACCCTTTCGTGTGCTTTTCACCAAAGCGCTCAAGGGAGTTGGCGTCAGCGCCGAAAAAAGACCCGTGAGTACCCTTGCGCACACCATGATGACCGCCGCCCGCTCCGCCGACTCCGGCCTGGCCGGCGCGGGTGAACTCGACCGCTACCCCTACGCCGAAGGCCCCGCGGTGGACCGGGCCGGCGCGCCCGCCTGGGAGGCCGAACCGGAGCTCGGGCGGGTCGGCGCCCGTCGCGCCGCCGGAAGCCGCGGCCGCGGACTGCACGGACAACTCGTGCAGCAGCTGGGACAGATGATCGTCTCCGGCGACCTGGGCGCGGACCGGCCGCTCGTCCCCGAGGAGATCGGTCAGCGCTTCGAGGTGTCCCGTACCGTCGTCCGCGAGTCGCTCCGCGTGCTGGAGGCCAAGGGTCTCGTCAGCGCCCGCCCCAATGTGGGCACCCGGGTGCGGCCGGTCAGTGACTGGAACCTGCTCGATCCCGACATCATCGAATGGCGGGCCTTCGGCCCCCAGCGCGACAACCAGCGCCGGGAGCTGACCGAGCTGCGCTGGACGATCGAGCCGCTCGCCGCGCGGCTCGCCGCCGGGCACGGCCGGGAGGACGTACAGCAGCGCCTGGCCGACATGGTCGAGATCATGAACCACTCGGTCGCCCAGGGTGACGTCCTGACCTTCTCCCGGGCCGACGCGGAGTTCCACTCCCTGCTGATCCAGGTCGCCGGCAACCGGATGCTGGAGCACCTCTCCGGCATCGTCTCGTCCGCCCTCCAGGTCTCGGGGGGTCCCATCACCGGCTGCGACCGGCCGAACGAGACCTCGCTGACGCACCACGCGCGGATCGTGGACGCGCTGGCGCAGGCCGACGGGGCGGCCGCCGAGACCGCCATGCGGCAGCTGCTCACCGTCCACCCGGACACCGTCGTCCCCGCGCCCCGCGAGCACTGACGGAAGAGGGGCCGGGCGCCGCCGGGGATGCCCCGGCGGCCCCTCCCTTCCGGCACGTCGGGGTGGGGGGTGCTCTGCATCACGAGATTTGCGGAAAACGGTCGGTCCGTGACCGGCAATGACCGACTATCTTCGGTATTGCACCGTTTCGCGGTGTGACTCGGGCCACGCAGATTGGGCGTAACGCTCGACGGAGCAGCGCGATGACCTAAGAGGTGACAGCCGAGGAAGGAATACGGGCGCCGCACAAGGCGCTACTCCTCCCGGCCCGAGCCCGCGCCGTCGGCTCATCCCCAGGCCGGCGGTCGTCGGCTCCTGTCCTCACGGACGGGGCCGGAAGCCGTTTTCCAACGTTCCGAGAGGTTGTTCGTGTCGGCCAGCACATCCCGTACGCTCCCGCCGGAGATCGCCGAGTCCGTCTCTCTCATGGCGCTCATCGAGCGTGGGAAGGCTGAGGGGCAGATCGGCGGCGATGACGTGCGTCGCGCCTTCGAAGCCGACCAGATTCCGGCCACTCAGTGGAAGAACGTTCTCCGCAGCCTCAACCAGATCCTCGAGGACGAGGGCGTGACGCTGATGGTGAACGCGGCGGAGCCCAAGCGCGCCCGCAAGAGCGTCGCCGCCAAGAGCACCGCGAAGCGCACCACGACCCGGTCGGTCGCAGCGAAGACGGTGGCCAAGAAGGCCGCCGCTCCCGCGGCCCCCGTCGAGGAGGGCGAGGAGGCGGAGGGCGCCGCGCCCGCCAGGAAGACCGCGGCCAAGAAGACCACCGCCAAGAAGACGGTGGCGAAGAAGACCACGGCCAAGAAGACCGCGGCGAAGAAGACGGCGTCCAAGAAGGACGACCCGGAACTCGTCGAGGAGGAGCTCGAGGAGGTCCCCGGCAAGGCCGGCGACGAGCCCGAGGGCGCCGAGAGCGCGGGCTTCGTGCTGTCCGACGAGGACGAGGACGACGCCCCCGCCCAGCAGGTCGCCGCAGCCGGCGCCACCGCGGACCCGGTCAAGGACTACCTCAAGCAGATCGGCAAGGTCCCGCTGCTCAACGCCGAGCAGGAGGTCGAGCTCGCCAAGCGCATCGAGGCCGGCCTGTTCGCCGAGGACAAGCTGGCGAACTCGGACAAGATCGCTCCCAAGCTCAAGCGCGAGCTGGAGATCATCGCCGAGGACGGCCGCCGCGCCAAGAACCACCTGCTGGAGGCCAACCTCCGACTGGTCGTCTCGCTGGCCAAGCGCTACACCGGCCGCGGCATGCTCTTCCTGGACCTGATCCAGGAGGGCAACCTCGGTCTGATCCGCGCCGTCGAGAAGTTCGACTACACCAAGGGCTACAAGTTCTCCACGTACGCCACCTGGTGGATCCGTCAGGCGATCACCCGCGCCATGGCCGACCAGGCCCGCACCATCCGCATCCCGGTGCACATGGTCGAGGTCATCAACAAGCTGGCCCGCGTCCAGCGCCAGATGCTCCAGGACCTGGGCCGCGAGCCCACCCCGGAGGAGCTGGCCAAGGAGCTCGACATGACCCCGGAGAAGGTCATCGAGGTCCAGAAGTACGGCCGCGAGCCCATCTCGCTGCACACCCCGCTGGGTGAGGACGGCGACAGCGAGTTCGGCGACCTGATCGAGGACTCCGAGGCGGTCGTCCCGGCCGACGCGGTCAGCTTCACCCTGCTCCAGGAGCAGCTGCACTCCGTCCTGGACACCCTCTCCGAGCGTGAGGCGGGCGTGGTCTCCATGCGCTTCGGCCTCACCGACGGCCAGCCGAAGACGCTCGACGAGATCGGCAAGGTCTACGGCGTGACGCGTGAGCGCATCCGTCAGATCGAGTCGAAGACGATGTCGAAGCTGCGTCACCCGTCGCGTTCGCAGGTCCTGCGCGACTACCTCGACTGACCGGGACCGGTCGCAACCGGTCGGAAAGCGACGCGAAGGCCCGGCTCCCCGAAGGGGGAGCCGGGCCTTCGCGTCGTCGGGCCTGTGGCGGCGGGCCTCGCTGGATTACTTTGGGTCGACACATGGTCGACCCGGAGTGAGGATGTTATGCGTTTTCTCCCAGCCGTGGGGGCCGCGGCGGTGGCCTCGTCGCTGGCGGCGCTGGTACCGGCCGCACCGGCCGCCGCCGACGCGGGAACCGCCCGCGGCGGCGCCTCCCGCGTCGTCGTCGGCGGCTTTCCGGTGGAGGTGGAGCGGGCCCCCTGGACGGTGGCGCTCTCCAGCCGGGAACTCTTCGGCGAGACGAGGGCCGGGCACTTCTGCGGCGGCGCGGTGATCGGCGCCGACACCGTCCTCACGGCCGCGCACTGCCTGGGCGAGGAGGTCCTGGGCAGGTCGCCGGGCCAGGTGCCGGACCTGACGGTGATCGCGGGGCGGTCCGAGCTGACCGGTGCCGGAGGCCGGGAGATCCGGGTGCGGAGCACCTGGGTGAATCCGGAGTACGACAAGATCACCAACGCCGGTGACTTCGCCGTGCTCACCCTGGACGAGCCCCTGCCCGGGAACCACGTCGTGAAGGCGGCCCCGGCGGGCGACAGCGCGTACCGGCCGGACACCCCCGCCACGGTCTACGGGTGGGGCGACGTCACCGGCTCGGGGGCCTACGCCCGGTCGCTGCGGGCGGCGCAGGTGCACGTGCTGGCGGACGCGTGGTGCGAGGAGGCCTATCCGGGGGGCGTGGAGGGCGCCTACACGTCCCGGGCCATGCTCTGCGCCGGAGAGCCCGAGGGAGGCCCCGACGCCTGTCAGGGCGACAGCGGAGGCCCTCTGGTGGCCAAGGGCCGGCTGATCGGACTGGTGTCCTGGGGCAGCGGCTGCGGGCAGGCGCGGAAGCCGGGCGTGTACACCCGGGTGTCGGAGGTCGTGCGGGCCCTCGCCCGGGAGCCCTGAGCGGCCCGGTGGCCCGGGAGCCCTGAACGGCCCGGCGGCGGGAGCCGGCCCGGCGGGAACGGCACGAGGGACGACGAGCGAGGGCGGCCGACCTCCCTGGTGGGGGAGGCGACCGCCCTTGTCACCCGGCCTGTGCCGGATTAGCTCGTCGTGGGGTGAGTGTCGGCGCTCTCAGCGCTCTCCGTCGGATTCGGCTGCTGCCGGGCCGGAGGACGTCAGTCGCTCCGTCTCGTCCTGTATCTCGGCGGCGATCTTCTTGAGTTCCGGCTCGAACTTGCGGCCGTGGTGGGCGCAGAAGAGCAGTTCTCCGCCGCTCAGCAGGACGACGCGCAGGTATGCCTGGGCGCCGCAGCGGTCGCAGCGATCGGCGGCCGTCAGCGGGCTCGCGGGGGTCAGAACAGTAGTCACGTCGCCTCTTCTCTAGCTCGACGAGCTGTCGTACCAGGGTCAACATCCAACCAGGCCGAAAACGTTCCCGCTCGCGGCTTTTCCTCGAAAAATTTCTCGGCGAGGCGGCTGTCTGCTGCCGGTTGGCGGCGAATGTGCCGTAGTGCGTGTCTTCGTGTCGTACGGGTTCGCGCTTCTTCCAGTGTCGGTCCTCCGACGGCTGAACGCCGCTCGTTGAGGAGGACGTGCCCGGAGCCTAGAGGGTTCATGCCTTCCGTGGAACGTGATGTGTGCTTCACTCTTCCTGGGTATCGAACGTCCATACGATTCTGGCTTAGGGTTTGATCGGGGACGAGGGTGGCGTTACACCGGCCTCATCAGGCATCGGTACTCTCTGGAGCGGCGACCGAGCCGTGGGGCGTCCCCTGGCGACGCCGAGACATGCCCAGAAAAATTCAGCGAGGAGCGAACCGCGTGACCGCCGACACGATGCCGTCCACAGCGCTGCTGACCGGAGCAGATCGGGACGGTTCCAACTACACCGCGCGGCACCTGCTCGTCCTGGAGGGACTCGAGGCCGTCCGCAAGCGCCCCGGCATGTACATCGGGTCCACCGACAGCCGTGGCCTGATGCACTGCCTCTGGGAGATCATCGACAACTCGGTCGACGAGGCCCTGGGCGGGTACTGCGACCACATCGAGGTGATCCTGCACGACGACGCCTCGGTCGAGGTCCGGGACAACGGCCGCGGCATCCCGGTCGACGTCGAGCCCAAGACCGGCCTCTCCGGCGTCGAGGTCGTGATGACCAAGCTGCACGCGGGCGGCAAGTTCGGCGGCGGCTCCTACGCGGCCTCCGGCGGTCTGCACGGCGTCGGCGCCTCCGTGGTGAACGCCCTCTCCGCCCGTCTGGACGTGGAGGTCGACCGCGGCGGCCACACCCACGCGATCAGCTTCCGGCGCGGCGTCCCCGGCGAGTTCTCGGGCCGGGGCGAGGCCGCGAAGTTCCAGCCCGGCAGCGGCCTGCGCAAGGCGAAGAAGATTCCCAAGAGCCGCACCGGGACCAGGGTCCGCTACTGGGCGGACCGCCAGATCTTCCTCAAGGACGCCAAGCTCTCGCTGGACAACCTCCACCAGCGCGCCCGTCAGACCGCCTTCCTGGTCCCCGGCCTCACCATCGTGGTGCGGGACGAGTTCGGGCTCGGCGACGGCGGCAGCAAGGGCGAGGAGTCCTTCCGCTACGACGGCGGCATCAGCGAGTTCTGCGAGTACCTCGCCTCCGACCGCCCCATCTGCGACGTCCTGCGCTTCTCCGGCCAGGGCACCTTCAAGGAGACGGTGCCCGTCCTCGACGAGCACGGCCAGATGACCCCGACCGAGGTCACCCGGGAACTCGGCGTGGACGTGGCGATGCGCTGGGGCACCGGCTACGACACCACGCTGCGCTCCTTCGTCAACATCATCGCCACGCCCAAGGGCGGCACCCACGTGGCCGGCTTCGAGCAGGCGGTCACCCGCACGGTGAACGAGGTGCTGCGCGGCAAGAAGATGCTGCGCGTCGCCGAGGACGACATCGTCAAGGACGACGCCATAGAGGGCATGACCGCGGTGGTCACGGTCCGGCTCGCGGAACCGCAGTTCGAGGGGCAGACCAAGGAGGTCCTGGGCACCTCGGCGGCCCGCCGGGTGGTGAACCAGGTCGTCGCCAAGGAACTGAAGGCATTCCTGACCTCGGCCAAGCGGGACGCGGCGCAGCAGGCGCGCGCGGTCCTGGAGAAGGCCGTGGCCGCCGCCCGGACCCGGATCGCGGCCCGTCAGCACAAGGACGCCCAGCGCCGCAAGACGGCCCTGGAGTCCTCCTCCCTCCCGGCGAAGCTGGCCGACTGCCGCAGCGACGACGTGGACCGCAGCGAGCTCTTCATCGTCGAGGGCGACTCCGCGCTCGGCACCGCGAAGCTGGCCCGGAACTCCGAGTTCCAGGCGCTGCTGCCGATCCGCGGCAAGATCCTCAACGTGCAGAAGTCGTCGGTCAGCGACATGCTGAAGAACGCCGAGTGCGGTGCGATCATCCAGGTCATAGGGGCCGGCTCGGGGCGCACCTTCGACATCGACGCGGCCCGCTACGGCAAGATCATCATGATGACCGACGCCGACGTGGACGGCTCGCACATCCGCTGCCTGCTGCTGACCCTCTTCCAGCGCTACATGCGGCCCATGGTCGAGGCGGGCCGGGTCTTCGCGGCGGTGCCGCCGCTGCACCGGATCGAGCTGGTCCAGCCCAAGCGCGGCCAGGACAAGTACGTGTACACCTACTCGGACCGCGAACTGCGCGAGAAGCTGATGGAGTTCGAGCGCAGGAACGTCCGCTACAAGGACTCGATCCAGCGTTACAAGGGCCTGGGCGAGATGGACGCCGACCAGCTGGCCGAGACGACGATGGACCCGCGTCACCGCACGCTGCGCCGGATCAACCTCTCCGACCTGGAGGCGGCCGAGCAGGTCTTCGACCTGCTGATGGGCAACGACGTCGCCCCGCGCAAGGAGTTCATCTCCAGCTCCGCGGCGACGCTCGACCGCTCCCGGATCGACGTCTGACGGGCCCTGCGCCGGCCCGGCCGCCGTCCGCCGCACGGCCTTCGCCGCACCGGTCCGCACCGCATCCGTTGGACGAGTGACCCGCCCGGGCGTCCCAGGACGCCCGGGCGGACGCGTTCCCGCCCGGACCGCCGCGCGTTCGCCCCGGCACTCACCCGTGCGGGAAGCACACCGGTGACCGTTGACTTTTCGGTCACCTGATGGGGTGAGAGAGCCGCCGAAAGAGTCCGGGATGTTCACGGTCTGTCCATCATTGTTCCTACGGCCGAATGGAGCCGTGGGACAAGGAGATTTCGGTGAACAAGCACGACGGTCGCGACGCCGGAGAGGTGAGGTTCGACGACCCCTGGTACGACGCGCTCGCCTTCGGCTGGGCTGAGACGGACGGCACGGGGGAGCCGGCTCCCACGGTGCCGGCCGCGCGCCGGGCGCAGGAGGAGGACAGCGACCGCGCGGCCGCCGACGTCTACCTGGAGGTGCAGCGAAGCGCGGCCTTCCAGGAGGTGCGCAGCCGTTACCGCAAGTTCGTGGTCCCCGCCTTCGTCTCCTTCTTCCTCTGGTACGTGGCCTATGTGGTGACCGCCACCACCGCGACCGAGTTCATGGCCACCCCGGTGGCCGGCTCGGTGAACGTGGCGATGCTCGCCGGCCTCGGCCAGTTCCTCACCACGTTCGTCCTGACCTGGGCCTACGCACGCCACGCCCGGCTGCGCCGGGACCGGGCCGCCCTCCAGCTGCGCTGGGACACCCAGGAGTTGACGCGTGGCGCCCGGGGCGGTGCCGCGTGACGGGCAACCACCAGTCCCTCGTACTGGTCCTGTTCAGCGTCTTCGTCGCCGTCACCCTCGGCATCACGACCTGGGCGAGCCGCAACCGGCACGGCTCCGCCGAGGAGTTCTACACCGGGAGCCGTCTCTTCTCCCCGGTGGAGAACGGCCTCGCGATCGCCGGTGACTACATGTCGGCCGCCTCCTTCCTCGGCATCTCCGGCCTCATCGCCCTCTTCGGGTACGACGGGATGCTCTACTCGGTCGGCTTCCTGGTCGCCTGGCTGGTGGTGCTCCTGCTGGTCGCGGAACTGGTGCGCAACTGCGGCCGGTTCACGCTCGCCGACGTGCTCGCGGCGCGGATGCGGGAGCGGCCGGTGCGGATCGCGGCCGGCACCTCCTCGGTGATCGTCTCGGTGCTGTACCTGGTCGCCCAGATGGTCGGCGCGGGCAGCCTGGTCGCCCTGCTGCTGGGAGGCACGGGCGGCGCGGCCCAGACGTGGACGGTCATCGGCGTCGGCGCGCTGATGGTGGTCTACGTCTCCCTCGGCGGCATGCGGGCCACCACCTGGATCCAGATCGTCAAGGCCGTCCTGCTGCTGGCGGGCACGCTGGTGCTGGGCGTGCTGGTGATGGTCCGCTTCGGCGGCGACTTCAACGAGCTGCTGAGCACGGCCGCCGACAACAGCGGCTTCGGCGAGGCGTTCCTCGCGCCCGGCCTGGAGTACGGCGGGAGCTGGACCGACCGCCTCGACTTCATCAGTCTCGGCCTCGCCCTGGTCCTCGGCACGGCGGGTCTCCCGCACATCCTCTCGCGCTTCTACACCGTGCCCACGGCCCGTGCCGCGCGCCGGTCCGTGGTGTGGGCGATCGGCCTCATCGGCGGCTTCTACCTGATGACGATCCTGCTGGGCTTCGGCGCCGCGGCGATCGTGGGCAGCGACGAGGTCCGCGAGTCCAACGAGGCCGGCAACACCGCGGTGCCGCTGCTCGCCCTGGACCTGGGCGGCGGAGCGGACTCGACGGGCGGTCCGGTGCTGTTCGCGGTGGTGGCGGCGGTCGCCTTCGCCACCATCCTCGCGGTGGTCGCCGGGGTGACGCTCTCCTCCTCGGCGTCGGTCGCCCACGACCTCTACGCCTCGTTCCGCAGGGCGGGCGCGAAGCAGCGGAGCGAGGTCGCGGTGGCCCGGGTCGCCGCGGTGGGCATCGGCGTCGTCTCGATCGGTCTCAGCCTGCTCTCCGGCAGTCTGAACGTCGCCTTCCTGGTCGGTCTCGCCTTCGCCGTCGCCGCCTCGGCCAACCTCCCGGTGCTGCTGTTCACGCTCTTCTGGCGCCGCTTCACCACGCGGGGTGCGGTCTGGTCCGTCTACGGCGGCCTGATCCCTGCGGTGGCCCTGGTGGTCTTCTCGCCGGTGGTGTCCGGCAGGCCGACCTCCATGTTCCCCGGCGCGGACTTCGCCTTCTTCCCGCTGGAGAACCCGGGGCTGATCTCCATCCCGCTGGGCTTCCTGGCGGGATGGCTCGGCACGGTGACCTCCTCCGAGGAGGCGGACGAGGCGAAGCACGCGGAGACCGAGGTCCGGTCCCTCACCGGAGCGGGAGCGGTCTGACCGCGCCG
>NZ_LWCC02000005.1:798518-836722 GCF_001642695.1 Streptomyces chilikensis | reverse complement strand
CGCTCCGCGCACTCCGGTGCGCGGAGCGCCCGGCCGTGGCGTTCCCGCCGCCGTCGAGGGACCGGCTCGTTACGGGACCGGCTGGCCACGGGGCCGGCTCGCTACGGGGCCGGCTCGGCGGTTCCTTCCTCGACCCGGATCACGTCCATCCGGGCAGGGGAGCCCAAGGGGGCGCCACAGCTCTCGGGGCGGGGCGGGTCGGCGGCGTTCTGCGCGACGACCACACGCCACCGGCGGCCCCCGGCGTGCGCCACGGTGACCTCCCACAGCGGCGGGACCCCGTCCTGCTCACCGGTGGGGACGGACCGGACCTCGGTGACGTCCAGCGCGTCCGCCGAGGTCTCCCGGGTCCGGGCCCGCACGGCGAGCTCCGCGGCCTGTCCGGGCCGCGCCCACGCGGAGCGGCCCCGGCAGTGCTCGGTGACCACCCGGCCCTCCCGGGCCCGGTGCAGGATCTCCTTCACCGCGGGGGCGTCCACGCGCCCGTACGCGTACCCGTGGGGCAGCACCAGCAGGGTCGGCGAGAAGCGGTGCCCGCCGAGGTGGGTGACCTCCCAGGTGCCCGCCACCCCGGAGGCGGCCAGTTCGGCGGCGAGCGGGCGCCCGAGGAGGGCGCAGCAGCGGTCACGGCGGCCGTTGGTGCAGACGAAGGCCAGGGGGCAGCCGTCGTGCGGCGCGGCGTCGGGCAGGGCGGCGTCGAACGTCCCGTGGTCGCCCCGGCCGAGCGCCGCGAAGTCGATGTCCAGCAGCCGCTCGGGTGCGGAGGTGACGGCGCCGCGCACCCAGCCGCGCCCGGGGACGGTGTGCGCGGCGTACACCTGCCGCACGGGCGGAGCGCCGTGGTCCGCGTGACGTCCGGGCCGCCGGATCAGCGCGATCCGCACCCCGCTGCCCTCCGCGGCGTCCTCCAGGGCACGCCCCAGCGCGGGGTCCAGCCGGCTCGACGTGAGCGCGTGGGGACCCCACGGGCCGGGCTGCTCCAGCAGCAGCCACGTGCTCGCGTGCACCGCGGTCCCGGCGATCGGCTCGTCCAGGACCCGTGACACGGTTGCGCACCTACTCACACAGGTGAGCCTAACCTGACCGGAGTGGCGGGCGCGGCTCGGCGGCGGTCGTTCGGGGGACCCCGACACGGACGCGGGAAGGGTTCCCCGCGTCACGCGGCCGGGGCCGCACCGGCTCGCTTCCGGGCGTGTCGGACGTCGGGACGGCCCGTCTCGGCTCCCGCCGGCGTCTCCCGGCCGACGAGGACGCAAGGGTGCGCCCCGGTCCGGGGGGCGTCGGGTCCGGAGGGGCGTGCGGGTCCCGGGACCGGCGCCGTGCCGGGACGTTTGCCCAGCAAGGGGCGCGAACAACCGTTCACCAGGAGCCGTTCCCCGGGCCTCATATCCTGGCGGCGGCACGGGCAGGCGAGCGGCGTGCGCCGAGGCGCGCGATGCGACGAGAGAGGGCGCGACATGAGCAACGGGACCCCGCGGACTCCGCAGATTCCGGTGATCGTCCTGGCGGGGTTCCTCGGCGCGGGGAAGACCACCTTGCTGAACCACCTGCTGCACCACAGCGGGGGCAGCCGCATCGGAGCGGTGGTCAACGACTTCGGCGCCATCGAGATCGACGCCCTCGCGGTGGCCGGCGCCCTGGGCGACTCCACGGTGTCACTGGGCAACGGCTGCCTGTGCTGCGCCGTGGACGTCGGCGAACTGGACGAGTACCTGGGACGGCTGGCCCGCCCCTCGGCGGGGATCGACGTCATCGTGATCGAGGCGAGCGGGCTGGCGGAGCCGCAGGAACTGGTGCGGATGGTGCTGGCGAGCGAGCAGCCGGAGGTCGTGTACGGGGGGCTGGTGGAGGTCGTGGACGCGGCCGAGTTCGAGGAGACCCGGGCGCGGCACCCGGAGGTCGACCGGCACCTGGCGCTGGCGGACCTGGTGGTGGTCAACAAGATCGACCGCGCCGTGGACCACGAGGCGGTGCTGCGGACGGTGCGGGGGCTGGCCGACGGGGCCGCCGTGGTGCCGGCGTCGTACGGGAGGGTCGACCCGGAGTTCCTCTTCGACTGCCGGCCGTCGCGCGAGCGGATCGGACAGCTCTCCTTCGACGACCTGCACCTGTACGAGGAGGGCGAGGCGCACGGCGGGAACGAATCGCACGGCGGGAACGAGGCGCACGGCGGGCACCTGCACGCCGGGTACGAGAGCGTTTCGTTCACGTCCGAGCAGCCGATGGACCCGCGGCGGCTGATGCGGTTCCTCGACGAGCGGCCGGAGGGGCTGTACCGGATCAAGGGGTACGTGGACTTCGGCGCGTACGACCCGCGGAACCGGTACCTGGTGCACGCCGTGGGGCGGTTCCTGCGCTTCTACCCGGAGCCCTGGGGGCCGGGGGAGCGGCGGGGGACCGGGCTGGTGCTGATCGGGTCCGGGATCGACGCGGCGGGGCTGGAGAAGGAGCTGCACGCCTGCGTGAGTCCGACGCCGGGGGAGGCGGACGAGGACGGGATGTGGGGTGTGCTGCGGTACGTGCGGGGGGAGGACGACGAGGACCTCACGGACGTCCCGGACGACGCCGGCCTCGTGGACGACGCAGGCCCCGTGGACGCCGTCGTCGGCGCGGACGCCGGCGTCCCCGCCGACGCCCTTCCGGGCGGCGCCGACGCCGGTGACCCGGACCACGCGGCGGTCCGGGGCGTCGCCCCCTCCGAGGTGTAGCGGGCGGGCGGCGGACCGTCGCCGTGCCCCGCGAACGCGTCCGCGGGGCACGGCGAAGGGAACGGCGAAGGCCGCGGCGACGGGGCGCGGTTACGCCGGGCCGGCCACGACGGAGACCGTCTTCGGCAGGCCCACGCCCGAGCCGTCGCGGCGCGGGTCCATCTCCGGCAGCTCGGCCGGCATGCCGTTCTTCTGCCCGGCGCGGGCCGGCGCCGGGCCGGCCCAGGCCAGGGAGAGGCAGTCCTCGCCCTTGAGGAAGCGCTGGCACCGCACGCCGCCGGTGGCCCGGCCCTTGCGCGGGTACTGGTCGAACGGCGTCAGCTTGGCCGTGGTCTGGACCGAGTCGTCGAGCGTGCCGCGCGAGCCGGCGACGGTCAGGACGACCGCGTCCTGCCCGGGGTCCACCGCGGTGAAGGAGATGACCTTGGCGCCGTCCGTCAGCTTGATGCCGGCCACGCCGCCCGCCGGGCGGCCCTGCGGGCGCACCAGGGAGGCCTGGAAGCGCAGCAGCTGGGCGTCGTCGGTGATGAAGACTAGGTCCTCGTCGCCGGTGCGCAGCTCCGTCGCGCCGACGATCCGGTCGCCCTCCTTGAGGGTGATGACCTCGAGCGCCTCCTTGCCCGCCGGGTAGTCCGGGACGACCCGCTTGACGATGCCCTGGAGGGTGCCGACGGCGAGGCCGGCGGAGGACTCGCTGAGCGAGGTGAGGCAGACCGGCGTCTCGTCGTCCTCGAAGGAGACGAACTCGGCGAGCGGGGCGCCGCCCGCCAGGTTGGGCGCGGTGCCCGCGGCGATCTCCGGGAGCAGCGGCAGGTCGACCACGTTGATCCGCAGCAGACGTCCGGCGGAGGTGACCACGCCGATCTCGCCGCGCGTGGTCGTGCTCGCCGCGGAGACGATCACGTCGTGCTTGACCCGCTTGGCGCCCCTCTGGACGGGGAACGGGTCGGCGTTCGCGGTGCGGGCCAGCAGACCGGTGGAGGAGAGCAGCACCCGGCAGGGGTCGTCCGCGACCTGGAGCGGCAGGGCGGCCGGGGTGTCCGCGGACTCCAGCAGCACCGTGCGCCGCGGGGTGCCGAACTTCTTCGCCACGGCGGCGAGTTCGGCGGAGACCAGCTTGCGCAGTTCGGCGTCCGACTCCAGGATGCGGGTCAGTTCCGCGATCTCGGCGGTGAGCCGCTCCTTCTCCGCCTCCAGCTCGATGCGGTCGAACCTGGTGAGGCGGCGCAGCGGGGTGTCGAGGATGTACTGGGTCTGGATCTCCGACAGCGAGAAGCTCTCCATCAGGCGCTGCTTGGCCTGGGCGGAGTTGTCGCTGGAGCGGATCAGGCGGATGACCTCGTCGATGTCGATGAGCGCGGTCAGCAGGCCCTCGACCAGGTGGAGCCGGTCGCGCTTCTTGCCGCGGCGGAACTCGGAGCGGCGGCGCACCACGTCGAAGCGGTGGTCGAGGTAGACCTCCAGCAGCTCCTTGAGGCCCAGGGTGAGCGGCTGCCCGTCGACCAGGGCGACGTTGTTGATGCCGAAGGACTCCTCCATCGGCGTCAGCTTGTAGAGCTGCTCCAGCACGGCCTCCGGGACGAAGCCGTTCTTGATCTCGATGACCAGGCGCAGGCCGTGCTCGCGGTCGGTGAGGTCCTTGACGTCGGCGATGCCCTGGACCTTCTTGGAGCCGACCAGGTCCTTGATCTTGGCGATGACCTTCTCGGGGCCGACGGCGAAGGGCAGCTCGGTGACGACCAGGCCCTTGCGGCGGGCGGTGACCTGCTCGACGGAGACCGTGGCGCGGATCTTGAAGGTGCCGCGGCCCTTCTCGTAGGCGTCGCGGACGCCGGACAGGCCGACGATCCGGCCGCCGGTGGGCAGGTCGGGGCCGGGGATGTGCCGCATCAGCGCGTCGAGGTCGGCGTTCGGGTGGCGGATCAGGTGCCGGGCGGCGGCGACGACCTCGCCGAGGTTGTGCGGCGGCATGTTGGTCGCCATGCCGACGGCGATGCCGGAGGCCCCGTTGACCAGCAGGTTGGGGAAGGCGGCGGGCAGCGCCGCGGGCTCCCGCTCCTGGCCGTCGTAGTTGGGCTGGAAGTCGACCGTGTCCTCGTCGATCGACTCGGTCATCAGGCTGGTCGCGTCGGCCATCCGGCACTCGGTGTACCGCATGGCGGCCGGCGGGTCGTCGTTGCCCAGGGAGCCGAAGTTGCCGTGGCCGTCGACCAGCGGCACGCGCATGGAGAACGGCTGGGCGAGGCGGACCAGGGCGTCGTAGATCGACGTGTCGCCGTGCGGGTGGAGCTTGCCCATGACCTCGCCGACGACGCGGGCGCACTTGACGTAGCCGCGGTCGGGCCGCAGGCCCATCTCGTTCATCTGGTAGACGATCCGCCGGTGCACCGGCTTGAGGCCGTCGCGCGCGTCGGGCAGGGCGCGGGAGTAGATGACCGAGTACGCGTACTCGAGGAAGGAGCCCTGCATTTCGTCCACGACGTCGATGTCGAGGATCCGCTCCTCGAAATCGTCGGGCGACGCTGTCTTCGTGCTGCGGCGGGCCATCGCTGCCGGGCTCCTTCACGGTCTTGCGAGCATGAACGGGGGACTGTCGCGCACCATTGTGGCCCTCGCCGCCGACAGCGCGGACCGCGCCCCCGCCGGTGGGCGGTCGGTGCGCGTCCGCGGCGGGGCCTCCGGCGCGGCGGGAGCGGGGCCGGAGGGGAGGCGCGCGGCGGGGGACGGTTCCCCGGATCGGGCGGCAATGTGACGTATCGGGAACCTCACGGCACCCGCCCTCGGTTGCATACAGTGACAGGCAGTCCGCGTTTTCATCTGTTCACGCGTTCAGGATTCCCGCGAGCGAAGGGACGTACATGCCCATGGGTCACACGGCCACAGCCGAGGCAGGCTCAGGAGGCCTCACAGCTACCGAGCACCGCCTGGCCAACGGGCTCCGCGTGGTGCTCTCGGAGGACCACCTGACCCCGGTCGCCGCGGTGTGCCTCTGGTACGACGTCGGCTCCCGGCACGAGGTCCAGGGCCGCACCGGCCTCGCCCACCTCTTCGAGCACCTGATGTTCCAGGGCTCGGCGCAGGTGAAGGGCAACGGTCACTTCGAGCTGGTGCAGGGCGCCGGCGGCTCCCTCAACGGCACGACCAGTTTCGAGCGCACCAACTACTTCGAGACCATGCCGGCCCACCAGCTCGAGCTCGCGCTCTGGCTGGAGGCCGACCGGATGGGCTCCCTGCTCACCGCCCTCGACGACGAGTCGATGGAGAACCAGCGCGACGTCGTCAAGAACGAGCGCCGTCAGCGGTACGACAACGTCCCCTACGGCACGGCGTTCGAGAAGATCTTCGCGCTGGCCTATCCGGAGGGCCACCCGTACCACCACACGCCGATCGGCTCGATGGCCGACCTCGACGCCGCCACGCTGGAGGACGCCCGCGCGTTCTTCCGGACCTACTACGCGCCGAACAACGCGGTGCTGTCGGTGGTCGGCGACATCGACCCGGAGCAGACGCTCGCCTGGATCGAGAAGTACTTCGGTTCCATCGCCGCCCACGACGGCAAGCCGGCCCCGCGGGACGGCGCGCTGCCCGAGGTCATCGGCGGCGAGGTCCGCGAGGTCGTCCGCGAGGAGGTCCCGGCCCGCGCCCTGATGGCTGGCTACCGGCTCCCGGAGGACGGCACCCGCGCTTGCGACGCCGCCGACGTGGCCCTGACCATCCTGGGCTACGGCGAGTCCTCCCGCCTCTACAACCGGCTGGTGCGCCGCGACCGCACCGCGGTCACGGCCGGGTTCGGGCTGCTGCGGCTGGCCGGCGCCCCCTCGCTGGGCTGGCTGGACGTCAAGACCTCCGGCGACGTCGAGGTGCCGGTGATCGAGGCCGCCGTCGACGAGGAGCTGGCGCGGCTCGCCGCCGAGGGCCCGACGCCGGAGGAGATGGAGCGCGCCCAGGCGCAGCTGGAGCGCGAGTGGCTGGACCGGCTGGGCACGGTCTCCGGCCGCGCCGACGAGCTGTGCCGGTACGCCGTCCTGTTCGGCGACCCGCAGCTCGCGCTGACCGCCGTCAAGCGAGTGCTGGAGGTGACGCCGGAGGAGGTCCAGGAGGTTGCCAAGGCCCGGCTGCGCCCCGACAACCGCGCGGTCCTGGTGTACGAGCCGATCACCCCCGAGGACGCCGGCGACGCCGCCGACGGGGACGAGGACGAGGAGGAGGCCAAGTGACCGAGCTGGCCACGATGGAGTTCCACCCGATGCCGCAGGCCGGTGAGCCCAAGCCGTGGGCGTTCCCCGCACCGGAGCGCGGCGCGCTCGGCAACGGCCTGACGGTTCTGCGCTGCCACCGCCCCGGCCAGCAGGTCGTGGCCGTCGAGGTGCTGCTGGACGCCCCGCTGGACGCCGAGCCGGCCGGACTGGACGGCGTCGCCACGATCATGGCGCGCGCCTTCGCCGAGGGCACCGACAAGCACTCCGCCGAGGACTTCGCCGCCGAACTCGAGCGGTGCGGCGCGACCCTGGACATGCACGCCGACCACCCCGGCGTGCGGGTCTCCCTGGAGGTCCCGGCCTCCCGTCTGCCCAAGGCGCTCGGCCTGCTGGCGGACGCCCTGCGCGCCCCGGCGTTCGCCGAGGACGAGGTGTCGCGGCTGGTCCGCAACCGGCTCGACGAGATCCCGCACGAGCTGGCCAACCCGGCCCGCCGCGCCGCCAAGGAGCTCTACAAGGAGCTCTTCCCGGCGAACTCGCGGATGTCGCGGCCCCGGCAGGGCACCGAGGAGACGGTCGAGAAGATCGACGCCGCCGCCGTGCGCGCCTTCTACGAGCGGCACGTCCGTCCGGCCACCGCGACCGCCGTGGTGGTCGGCGACCTCACCGGCATCGACCTGGACGCCCTGCTCGCCGAGACGCTGGGCGCGTGGACCGGCTCCCCGGCCTCCCCGCGCCCGGTGCCGGCCGTGACCGCGGACGACACCGGCCGCGTCGTCATCGTGGACCGCCCCGGCTCGGTCCAGACCCAGCTGCTGATCGGCCGGGCCGGCCCGGACCGGCACGACCGGGTCTGGCCGGCCCAGGTCCTCGGCACCTACTGCCTGGGCGGCACCCTCACCTCCCGGCTGGACAAGGTGCTGCGCGAGGAGAAGGGCTACACCTACGGCGTGCGCGCCTTCGGGCAGGTCCTGCGCTCGGCGCCCGACGGGTCGGGCGCGGCGCTGCTGGCGATCAGCGGCTCGGTGGACACCCCCAACACCGGCCCGGCGCTCCAGGACCTGTGGCAGGTGCTGCGCACCCTGGCCGCCGGAGGGCTGACCGACGCCGAGCGGGACACCGCGGTGCAGAACCTGGTGGGCGTGGCGCCGCTCAAGTACGAGACGGCGGCCGCGGTGGCGGGCACCTTGGCCGACCAGGTGGAGCAGCACCTGCCGGACGACTTCCAGGCGACGCTCTATCAGCAGCTCGCCGCCACCGGCACGGTCGAGGCCACGGCCGCCGCGGTGAGCGCCTTCCCGGTGGACCGCCTGGTGACGGTTCTGGTCGGCGACGCCTCGCAGATCGCCGGCCCGGTGCGGGAGCTGGGCATCGGCGAGGTGACGGTGGTCGGCGCCGAGTAGCCGCCGTCCGGGACCGGTCCGGGCCCCGGTGACCCCTGTGGTCACCGGGGCCCTCTGTGGTCACGGGGCCGCTGTGGTCACGGGGCCCGCCGTGTGCCGCACGGGACGCGATGCATGGCGAAGGGTCCGTTTTGCCCTGTGGCGTGCGCTACAAAAGCCTTGATCCGTTTGTTATCCGAATGATCACCCCACTAGCTTCGGTCCGGCTGTCCGCCACACCTGTGCGCCGCGCCCGCGGTGCCGGGCAGCCATCGCCTAATCCCCGTACGGCGCGAGCCAGGGGAGCCGGGGACCCACGAGCGGCATCCCCTGGGGTGAATCGAGCGCCTTCCGCACCGCGGGAGGAGCCCGTAGGAGACCTTCCTGCTCCGAACCCGACAGCTAACCCGGCCGGCGAGAGGGAAGGAAAGGACTCAGCCACTTCATGGCGTTCAACTGCGCCTCCGGCAGGCACCGTCGTCCCGGCCGGACCAGCCGCACCACCGCCGGCCTGGCAGGCCTCGCCGCTCTCACCACCACCGGCGTGGTCGGCACCCTGGCGACCCCCGCCTCCGCCGCCGAGACCTCCGCCGCCGGGGCCACCGGCCTGCTGCCGGTCGTCACCATCGGCGACCGGGTCGCCGAGCAGATCGACGAGCAGGCCGAGGCCCAGGAGCGGGCCGCCGCCGAGGCGGCCGCCGCGGCCAAGGCCCTCAAGGAGCGCGAGGAGGCCGAGGCCCGCGCCGCCCGTGACGCCGAGCGCGAGCGCCTGCGCCGCCTCAACATGTTCGTCAGCCCCATCGCCGGCTCCTACGTCTCCACCGGCTACCAGGCGGGCGGCGCCGTCTGGTCCTCCGGCAGCCACACCGGCGTCGACTTCCACGCCGCCGCCGGCACCCCGGTCCGCTCCGTGGGCCGCGGCACCGTCGTGGAGGCCGGCTGGGGCGGCAGCTACGGCTACCAGGTCGTCATCAAGATGCACGACGGCACCTACACCCAGTACGGCCACCTCTCCTCGGTCAGCGTCGCCGCCGGCCAGTCGGTGACCCCCGGCGAGCACATCGGCCGCTCCGGCGCCACCGGCAACGTCACCGGACCGCACCTGCACTTCGAGGCGCGCACCACCTCCGAGTACGGCAGCGACATCGACCCGGTCGCCTACCTCCGGTCCCACGGCGTGAACCTCTGACAGCGGTCACGCGAAAGCCCCCGTCCCGGTTTCCTCCGGGCGGGGGCTTTTTCGTCGTCCCGGACGGACCGGACGGAATCGGGGCGTAACCCGGGCGGTCCGGACCGGGTTCGGCCAAAAATTGTCCTTCCGTCGCTTCTTGCCGTCGGAAATCGAGGGCCATTGCCTTAGAGTCAATTCATTCATCGAGGCGGAGGTCGGCATGCGTATTCCCGCGCATTCGGTATGCACGGCGATCCGGGACGACATCGTCGCCGGCGTCCACGAGCGCGGGAGCCGGCTGACCGAGGAACTGCTCGCCCGCCGCTACGGCGTCTCCCGCGTCCCGGTCCGCGAGGCGCTGCGCACGCTGGAGGCCGAGGGGTTCGTGGTCACCCGGCGGCACGCCGGGGCCTGCGTGGCGGAGCCGACCGAACAGGAGGCCGCCGACCTGCTGGAGATGCGCCTGCTGCTGGAGCCGCTGGGCGCCGCCCGCGCCGCCCAGCGGCGCACCGAGGCCCACCTCAAGGTGCTCCGCGGCCTGGTCAGACTGGGTCAGGAGCGGGCCCGGCGGGGGTACGGCGACGACCTGCGGTCGCTGGGCGGCTGGTTCCACGAGACGCTCGCCCAGGCGTGCGGCAGCGCCGCCCTGACCTCCACGCTCACCCAGCTGCGACACAAGATCGCCTGGATGTACGCGGTGGAGCCGTTGCCCGCCCCCGCCGAGACCTGGGCCGAGCACGGCGCCATCGTCGACGCGGTGGCCCGGGGCGACGGCGAGCGGGCCCGGCAGGTGACCGCCGTGCACACCGAGCGCTCCCTGGCCCTTCACCGGCTGCGCATTCCTGGCCAGAACCGCGGGGCCGTGGCCCGCCCCGCCGTGGTGAGGACTTCGCAACATGCCGTAAACACGAGCGGACTCCGGAATTAACAGCGGGGCCGTATACAAGAGGCGGAGGGAATTCTCCGGAGCATTTCCGGTGTTCTCGTGCGTCCGAAAGCACCGGACACAAAGACCGTCGCTTCTCTGCCGGAGAAGAATTCGTGACCCGCTCAGGGAATCCGGTGGACCGGCTCTTCCTCCACATTCCCCGAGACCAGGTCCGCGAGGCGCCGCAGCACCGCCTCGGCCCTTCCGGCGCCGTCCGCGCGCCCGTCGGCGTCCCCTCCCTCGTCCTCGCACGTCAGCACGATCTCCTCGCCCCCCTGCACCCCCAGTGCCAGCACGCCCAGGATCGACGCCGCGTTCACCGGCCCTGCCCCGGCGCCGTCCGCCCGGTCCATCCGCACCGCCAGCCCGCACTCCCGGACCGCGCGCACGAAGCGCGCCGCCGGCCGCGCGTGCAGTCCGTCCGGCCCCGCCACCCTGACTCGGCACTCGGGCATGTCCGCCTCCTCCTCGTCCTCACCGGTCATTCGCACACAGTCCCGCGCCCCCACCGGCCGCGAGCCGTAGGCTGGCGGCATGCAGAGCCCGTCGGACCGTCACGAGTACCCCGCACACTGGGAAGCCGACGTGGTGCTGCGCGACGGCGGCATCACCCACGTCCGGCCCATCACCGCCGACGACGCGGAGCGCCTGGTCAGCTTCTACGAGCAGGTCTCCGACGAGTCCAAGTACCTGCGCTTCTTCGCGCCGTATCCGCGCCTGTCCGCCAAGGACGTGCACCGCTTCACCCACCACGACTACGTGGACCGGGTCGGGCTCGCGGCCACCGTCGGCGGGGAGTTCATCGGCACCGTCCGCTACGACCGGGTCGACGCCACCGGCATGCCCGCCTCCGCGCCCGCCGACGGGGCCGAGGTCGCCTTCCTGGTCCAGGACGCCCACCACGGCCGCGGCGTCGCCTCCGCGATGCTGGAGCACATCGCCGCCGTCGCCCGGGAACGCGGCGTGCGCCGCTTCACCGCCGAGGTGCTGCCGGCCAACACCAAGATGATCAAGGTGTTCACCGACGCCGGCTACGCCCAGAAGCGCAGCTACGAGGACGGCGTGGTCCGCCTCCACCTCGACCTCGAGCCCACCGGCCGGTCGCTCGCCGTCCAGCAGGCCCGTGAACAGCGCGCCGAGGCACGCTCGGTGCGGCGGCTGCTCGCCCCCGGCTCGGTCGCCGTGATCGGCGTCAGCCGCACCCCCGGCGGCGTCGGCCGCGGCGTGCTGGAGCATCTGCGCGACGGTGGCTTCACCGGCGCCCTCCACGCGGTCAACACGTCCTTCCCCGAGGACCTCGCCGAGATCGAGGGCGTTCCCGCCCGCCGCTCGCTCCGCGACATCGACGGCCCCGTCGACCTCGCCGTCGTCGCCGTGCCCGCCGAGCGGGTGCCCGAGGTGGTCGACGAGTGCGGGGCGCACGGCGTCCAGGGGCTGGTGGTGCTCTCCGCCGGCTACGCCGAACTCGGCCCCGAGGGACGGGAACGGCAGCGCCAGCTCGTGCGCCGCGCCCGCGCCTTCGGAATGCGCGTCATCGGGCCGAACGCGTTCGGCGTGGTCAACACCGCCCCCGGCGTCCGGCTCAACGCCTCCCTGGCCCCCGAGATGCCCCGCGCCGGCCGGATCGGCCTGTTCACCCAGTCCGGGGCCATCGGCGTCGCCCTGCTCTCCCGCCTCCACCGGCGCGGCGGCGGCGTCACCGGCGTCACCGGCGTCTCCACCTTCGTCTCGGCCGGCAACCGCGCCGACGTCTCCGGCAACGACGTCCTCCAGTACTGGTACGACGACCCGGAGACCGACGTGGCGCTGATGTACCTCGAATCCATCGGCAACCCGCGCAAGTTCAACCGCCTCGCCCGGCGCACGGCGGCCGCCAAACCGCTCGTCGTCGTGCAGGGCGCCCGGCACAGCGGCGTTCCGCAGGGCCACGCCGTACGCGCCACCCGCCTGCCCCACGACACCGTCTCCGCGCTGCTGCGCCAAGCCGGGGTGATCCGCGTCGACACCATCACCGAGCTGGTCGACGCCGGCCTCCTGCTGGCCCGTCAGCCGCTGCCCGCCGGGCCGCGCGTGGCGATCCTCGGCAACTCCGAGTCGCTCGGCCTGCTCACCTACGACGCCTGCCTCGCCGAGGGCCTCCGGCCGCTGCGCCCGCTCGACCTCACCACCGCGGCCACCCCCGACGACTTCCACCGGGCGCTCTCCCGCGCCCTGGCCGACCCCGGCTGCGACGCCGTGGTGGTCACCGCCATCCCGCGCATCGACGAGACGGCCGGCGACGGCGGCCGGACGGCCGACGCCGCGCTCGCCGAGGCGCTCCGCACCGCCGGGGCACAGGCCCCCGGCAAACCGGTCCTGGTCGTCCACGTCGAGCTCGGCGGCCTCGCCGAGGCGCTCTCCGCCGCGGCCGGCACCGCGCCCCGGGCCCGCGCCGCCGGTGCGGAGCCCGCCCCCGGCGCGGCGGCCCCGCAGCCGCAGGAGGACGGCACCGCGGCCGGCGAGGAGAAGCCCGACGGGACCCGGCTCGGGCTCATCCCGGCCTACCCCGCCGCGGAGCGCGCCGTCCGCGCGCTCGCCGAGGCCGTGCGGTACGCCGGCTGGCGCCGGGAGGCCGCCGAACCCGGCCGGGTGCCCGAGTTCGAGGACATCGACGAGAAGGAGACCGCCTCCTTCATCGACGGCCTCCTCGCCCGCACCGCGGGCCCCGGCCCGGGCGGTCCCGCCGTCGGGGACGCCGGCCCGGGCGGCGGCCCCGACCTCGGGCCCGAGGACACCGCCGCCCTGCTGCGCCGCTACGGCATCCCGGTGCGCCGCGCGGTGCCCGCCCCCACCGCCGGCGAGGCCGTCGCCGCCGCCCGCCGGCTCGGCTTCCCGGTGGCCCTCAAGACCACCGCGCCTCACCTGCGGCACCGCGCCGACCTCGGCGGCGTCCGGCTCGACCTCGCCGACGAGGAGCAGGTCCGCCGCGCCTTCGCCGAACTGGCCGAGCTGTTCGGCGGGGCCGAGGAGGTCCGCCCGGTGGTCCAGCAGATGGCCCCGCGCGGCGTGGACACCCTGGTGCGCGCCGTGATCGACCCGGCGGCCGGGCCGGTGCTGTCCTTCGGCCTGGCCGGCGCCCCCTCGCAGCTGCTGGGCGACCTCTCCCACCGCCTGATCCCGGTCACCGGCCGCGACGCCGCCTCCATGATCCGCTCGGTGCGGACCGCACCCCTCCTCTTCGGCTGGCGGGGCGCGGCCCCCGTGGACACCGACGCCCTGGAACGGCTCCTGCTGCGGGTGTCCCGGCTGGTCGACGACCATCCCGAGGTGGTCGCCGTCACGCTGGAGCCGGTGGTCGTCGCCCCCCGCGGGGTGAGCGTGCTCGGCGCCTCGGTGCGGCTCGCGCCCCCGCCCGCCCGGGACGACCAGGGTCCGCGTACGCTGCCGGAGTACTGACCGAAGCGTTCCAGAGCCTCCGGAGCGGTCCGGGCAGTCGGCGCGCCGCCGTAGGATGGACGTCATGGCCAAGACCAGTACGACGACCCAGGGGCTGCGCGCGGCGATCGAGCGCAGCGGCTACTACCCGGCCCTCGTGGCCGAGGCGGTGGAGTCCGCCGTCGGCGGGGAGCCCGTGCGGTCGTTCCTGGTCCACCAGGAGACCACGTTCGACGCCAACGAGGTCCGCCGCCACGTGACGGTGCTGGTGCTCACCGGCAACCGCTTCATCGTCAGCCACACCGACGAGCAGAACGCCGACAGCACCTCCCCGTCGCCCTACGCGACGACGTCGACGGAGTCGGTGAAGCTGGAGAAGATCTCCTCGGTGGTGGTCAGCCGCGTCGTCTCCGACCCCGAGACGTACACGCCGGGCAGGCTGCCCCGCGAGGTCGTGCTGACCATCGGCTGGGGCGCGGTCTCCCGCATCGACCTGGAGCCCGCCGCCTGCGGCGACCCCAACTGCGACGCCGACCACGGCTACACCGGCAGCTCCACCGCCGACGACCTCAGCCTCCGCGTCAGCGAGGCCGGCGACGGGCCGGAGACGGTCGCCCAGGCGCTCTCCTTCGCGCAGGCGCTCTCCGAGGCGATCGCGGACACCTCCCGCTGATGACCCACGCCGCATGGGACGACTGGGAGCGGGCCAACGCCGCGTCCGCCCCCGGCCACCCGGAGCCGCTGCCGCTGTCCTCCGCCCCGGTCCCCGAGTACGGCAGCGGCTCGCTCGCCGACCTGCTGCCCACCCTGGCCGCCGGGATGGGCGTGCCGGGCTTCACGGCCGCCGTACCGGAACTCGCGCCCGCCGACCGGGCCTGCGTCTTCCTGATCGACGGCCTGGGCTGGGAGCAGCTGAAGGCGCACCCCGACGAGGCGCCCTTCATGACCTCCCTGCTGGCCTCCTCGCGCGGCGGCACCGGACGCCCGCTGACGGCCGGCTACCCGGCCACCACGGCCACCTCCCTGGCCTCGATCGGCACCGGCCTGCCCCCGGGCGCGCACGGCCTGCCCGGCTACACGGTCCGCAACCCGGAGACCGGCGAGCTGATGAACCAGCTCCGCTGGAGGCCCTGGACGTCGCCGGAGGCCTGGCAGCCCCACCCCACCGTGTTCCGGACGGCGGAGGCGGCCGGCGTGCACGCCGCGCAGGTGTCCTCCCCGGCCTTCGAGACCACCCCGCTCACCGAGGTCGCGCTCAGCGGCGGCGTCTTCCACGGCCGGCTCGCCGGCGAGGAGCGGATGGACCTCGCCGCCGCGCAACTCGCCGCGGGCGACCGCGCGCTGGTCTACACGTACTACTCCGAGGTCGACGGCGCCGGCCACCGGTTCGGCGTCGACTCCGACACCTGGCGCGGCCAGCTCGGCTACGTCGACCGGTTGGTCCAGCGCCTCGCCGAGCAGCTCCCGCCGCGCAGCGCCCTCTACGTCACCGCCGACCACGGCATGATCGACGTGCCCTTCGACGAGGAGCACCGCATCGACGTCGACGAGGACTGGGAGCTCAAGGCAGGCGTCGCCCTGCTGGGCGGCGAGGGCCGTGCCCGCCACGTCTACGCGGTGCCGGGGGCCGCCGGCGACGTGCTGGCCGTCTGGCGCGAGGTCCTCGGCGAGCAGTTCTGGATCGCCTCGCGGGACGAGGCGATCGCGGCCGGCTGGTTCGGCCCGCACGTCGACGACCGGGTGTACGCCCGCCTCGGTGACGTGATCGCGGCCGCCCGCGACGACGTCCTGCTGATCGCCTCCCGGCGCGAGCCCAAGGAATCCCTGATGGTCGGCAACCACGGGTCGATGACCCCCGCCGAGCAGCTGGTGCCCCTCCTGGAGGTCCGCACCTGACGGCCCGCGCCGTCGCCCCGTTCCGTCCTCCTCCCATCCGCACGCTGACCGAAAGGCGTTCGACCCGTCATGCCAGAGCTGGTGTTCTTCTCGGGGACCATGGACTGCGGGAAGTCGACCCTGGCGCTGCAGATCGCGCACAACCGGTCCGCCCGCGGGCTGGAGGGGCTGATCTTCACCCGTGACGACCGGGCCGGTGAGGGCAAGCTGTCGTCACGTCTGGGTCTGGTGACCGACGCGGTGGAGGCGGGGCCCGGGTTCGGCCCGTACGGCTACGTCGTGGACCGGCTCCAGCGGGGCGGCCGGGTCGACTACGTCATCGCGGACGAGGCACAGTTCCTGGCACCCGAGCAGGTCGACCAGCTCGCGCGCATCGTCGACGACCTCGAGATGGACGTCTACGCCTTCGGCATCACCACCGACTTCCGCACCCGTCTCTTCCCCGGCTCGCAGCGGCTGATCGAACTCGCCGACCGGGTCGAGACGTTGCAGGTCGAGGCGCTGTGCTGGTGCGGCGCCCGGGCCACGCACAACGCCCGCACGGTGGGCGGCGTGATGGTGGTCGAGGGCGAGCAGGTCATGGTGGGCGACGTGGCGAACCAGCCGGACGAGATCGGCTACGAGGTGCTGTGCCGGCGCCACCACCGCCGGCGGATGACGAGCGCGACGGCACGGGCGGGAGCGCTGTCGCCGGACGTGCTGCCGGTCAGCTCGGCCTGAAGGCGCGCCGGGACGATACCCGTTCCGGCGGCGGCCCGGACCGGGCGGCGCGGTGGTGCGGCGACCCGGCGGCCCCGGGTCAGCGGCCGGCCCTGCGGGGGAAGCCGAGGGCCACCACCGCCGTCAGGGCGATGCCCGCCGTCGCCGCGAGGAGGCCGGTGCGCATGCCGTCCACCGTGGCGGACGCCGAGGCCCGCTCACCGAGGCCGGCGAGGCCGACCAGGACCGCCAGGCCACCGCGCCGCCGACCTGCCGGGCCGTGGACGCCATGCCGGAGGCGATGCCCTGCTCGCGGCCGGAGACGCCCGCGGTGGCGGCGCCGAACATCAGGGTGTGGCCGCGCCCTGGCCGAGTCCGAGGGCCAGGAAGCCGGGGACCAGCGCGGTGCAGGAGCCGTCGGCGGTCATGGCGAGGGCCACCATCGCCGTGCCCACCGCCCCGAGGCCCGGGCTTCCGGTCATCGCGGTGCGGGTGCCGAGCCGCGTGGTGATCCGGCCGGCGAGGAGCGAGCCCGTGGTGATCGCCAGCATCGGGGCGAGGTAGGCCAGGCCGCTGCGCAGGGCGTCGTGGCCGAGCACGTGCTGGAAGTGGACGGTGAGGAAGCAGGCGAGACTGCCGATCGTCGCCATGTGGAGGAACGTCACCGCCATGCCGGTGCGCAAGGCGCGGTCGCGGAGCAGCCGCAGGGGCATCAGGGGTCACGGGTGCGGGTCTCGACGAGGAGGAAGGCGGCCGGCAGGGCCGTGCCCGCCATGGCGGAGAGCACGACCGTGGCCGGCAGTCGGCCCGACTCCGGGCCCTGGACCAGGGCGACGACCACGCCTGTCACGCCGAGCGTCGAGGTCAGGGCGCCGGGCGGGTCGAAGCGGCGGCCGGCCCGCCGGGCGGTGTCCGGGGTGAGGAGACGGAAGGCGGCCGCGACCGCGATCAGGGCGAGCGGGACGTTGACGTACAGCACCGAGCGCCAGCCGAGGTACTGGGTCAGCGCTCCGCCGAGCAGCGCGCCCACGACGAGGCCGCTGCCGCCCGCCGCGCCCCACACCGAGTAGGCGCGATCGCGTTCGCGCCCCGCCGCGAACAGCGTGCCCACGAGGGTGGGCGTGGCGGGGAAGAGGAAGGCGCCGCCGACGCCCTGCACGGCGCGGGCCGCGACCAGCAGGCCGGGTCCCGTCGCGAGGCCTCCCGCCAGCGACGAGATCCCGTACAGCCCCAGTCCGAGCACGAACGTGCGGCGCGGGCCGAACAGGTCGCAGGCCCGGCCGCCGTCACCGGGGTGGCCATCAGCGGGCCGCCCGCTCGTCCTCGCCGGCGACCTTGGCGGTGCTCAGGGCGATGCGGTTCCAGGTGTTGATGGTGAGGATCAGGGCGAGGACACGGGCCAGTTCCGCCTCGTCGAAGTGGCGGGACGCCTGCGCGTAGACGTCGTCGGGGACGCCGTCCCGGGAGACGAGGGTGACGGCCTCGGTCAGCGCGAGGGCGGCCTGCTCCTTCTCCGTGAAGAAGCTGCGGGCCTCGCGCCACACGCCGATCATGTGCAGCCGGGCCTCGTCCTCGCCGGCCTTGCGGGCGTCGGAGGTGTGCATGTGGAGGCAGTAGGCGCAGCCGTTGAGGAGCGAGGCGCGGATCTGGATCAGCTCGACCAGGGCCGGGTCGAGGCCCTCACGGGCGGCGGCGTCGAAGCCGATGAGGGCCTTGAACGCCCTGGGGGCGGCCTTGGCGAAGTTGATCCGCGGAGCGTGGGCGTGAGTGGTCGGGGCGGCGGCGTGGGGAGCGGTCGAGGTGTTCGCGTCGTTCGTCATGACCACGAATCTAGGGCCGGGAAAGACCTCGGCTATGGTGCATTCCCATGCCGGAATCCTGGGTCAATTCGGCGGAGCGCATCGGCAGCGACCTGCACCTGGACCTGTCCGGTCCCGGCAGTCGCCGCGCCGTGCTGATCCGCGCCCTGCGGGACGCCGTGCGGGAGGGGCGCCTCGCGCCGGGCGCCCGGCTGCCGCCCTACCGCTCGCTGGCCGCCGACCTCGGCCTGGCCCGCAACACGGTCGCCGACGCCTACGCCGAACTGGTCGCCGAGGGCTGGCTGACCGCACGTCAGGGCTCCGGGACCCGGGTGGCGGAACGCGCCGCGCCGCCCGAGCGGCCACGCAGACCGAAGCCCGCACCCGGACGGCCCGCCACTGCCGTGCACGACCTCCGCCAGGGCACCCCGGAGGCCGCCTCCTTCCCCCGCACCGCCTGGCTCTCGGCCGCCCGGCGGGCGCTGGGCGCCGCGCCCGACGCGGCCTTCGGGCCCGGTGATCCGCGCGGGCGCATCGAGTTGCGCCGCGCGCTCACCGACTATCTGGCGCGCGCCCGCGGGGTGCGCGCCGACCCGGAGCGGATCGTGGTGTGCTCCGGCTTCGCCCATGCGCTGCGGCTGCTGTCCGGCGGCTCGCCCGGCGCGGGCGGCGGTGTTCTGCGCGGGCCCTTCGCCGTGGAGTCGTACGGGCTCGGCTTCCACCGGGAGATCCTGGAGGGCTCGGGAGTGCGCACCGTGCCGCTGGGGCTGGACGCCCGGGGCGCCCGCGTCGAGGAGCTGGCCGGGCAACCGCGGGTACGGGGCGTGCTGCTGACCCCCGCGCACCAGTTCCCGACCGGCGGCCCGTTGCACCCGGCCCGGCGCGCCGCGGTCGTCGACTGGGCCCGTGCGGGCGGAGGGCTGGTCCTGGAGGACGACTACGACGGGGAGTTCCGCTACGACCGCGAGCCCGTCGGCGCCCTGCAGGGCCTGGACCCCGAGCGGGTCGTCCACCTCGGTTCGGTCAGCAAGAGCCTGTCCCCGGCCGTACGGATCGGCTGGATGGTCCTGCCCGAGCACCTCGTCGACGGCGTGCTCGCGGCCAAGGGCGAGCGGGAGGCGTGGGCGGGCGTCCTCGACCAGCTGACGCTCGCCGAGTTCATCGCCTCCGGGCAGTACGACCGTCACGTTCGCCGGATGCGGCAGCGCTACCGGCGCCGCCGCGACCAGCTCGTCACCGCCCTCGCCGAACGGGCCCCGCACGTCACGGTCACCGGCATCGCGGCGGGCCTGCACGCGGTCCTCAGGCTGCCGCCCGGCACGGAGGCGTCCGTGGTCAAGGCGGCGTCCTGGCAGGGGATCGCGCTGGACGGCCTCGCCGGGTTCCGCCACCCACGGGCAGCCGTGCCGGCCGGCGACGGTCTCGTCATCGGCTACGCCACGCCGGCGGAACACGCCTACCGGGCGGCGCTCGAGGCCCTGCTCCGTGCCCTGCCCCCCTCGGACGCCGCCTCCTGAGCCCGGACGCCGCCTCCCGGGCCCGGACGCCGCCTGCCGAGCCGTGTCCTGACGGGCCGTCGGCGTGCCGCCGCCCCGCCGCGGGCCGGGACGACCGGCGCGACGGCACGAGCGGCGGGGCGGACGCCGCGGCACCGCACGGCCGGGGCGGCGTGACGGCTCCGGCCGGACGCGCGGGACGTGTGGTCACCGGCGGACGGTGCGGAAACCCGGCCGGATGTGCCGCGGACGTTCGACGTTTCCGGAGGGTTCCCGGGGCCGGCCGGCCTCCTCACGGGGCCGATCTCCCCTTCACGTCCCTCCGCCCCGCGCCCGTGGGTACCGTCGGGTGTGAGCCCATCGGCGTGCACCCAGGGGGAACCGCGTGAACCAGAGGAAACGCACACGACTTCCGGCGTCCGTCACGGCGCTCGTGGCCGCGGCCCTGTGCCTGACCGCGCCGCAGGCCGTCGCCGCCTCCGAGGGGGCGGTGACGGCCTCCGCCGTCGCGGACTGCCGGGACACCTGCGTCCTCGGCGTCCGCGCCGCGACCCACCCCCGGTACGACCGGTTCGTGATCGACCTCGGTGCGGGCAAGCTCCCGCGGTGGACGACGAGCCTCCAGAAGGGCGGTCGCCTGACCATGGGGGAGGGCGCGGCCGTGCCCGTCAAGGGCGACGAGTACCTGAAGATCACCCTGCACCGGGCGACCGGCTTCGACTTCGCCGGCGGCACGCCCGTGTACAGGAGCCCGCGCCACCAGACCTACGACTTCCCCAGCCTCAAGGGCCAGGGGCAGTTCCGGTACGCCGACGCGTCGGCCCGCGAGTTCCACATGGGTCTCGCCCTGGGGAAGTACTCCTCCTACCGCCTCTTCGCCCTCACGGCCCCGAACCGCGTCGTGGTGGACGTCCACCACTGACCGGCCGCCGGAACGGACGTCCGCGGACCGGAGCGTCCGGGACCGCCCCGCCGGGGGCCCGTCTCCGCACCGCCGTCAGCCGCGCCGGCGGATCATCAGTCCGAGGGGCGTGCCCTCCGGGTCGACGACCGTGACCGTCCGGCCGTAGGGGCCCTCGTGCGGGGCCTCGGAGATCCGGCCGCCCAGGTCGACCGCGCGCAGCGCGGCGGCGTCGACGTCCTCGACCTGGAACCAGGTCACCCAGTGCGGTCCCCGGTCGAAGGTCTCCCCCCGGCCGAGACCGCGGATCGAGGCGATCGGACGCCCCCCGGCGTGCAGGACGGCCCTCTCGGCGCCTTCCGGGTTGACCTCCCTCTCCGAGGCGAAGCCGAACACGCGCTGGTAGAAGGGGGCGATGCGGTGCGGCTCGTAGGTCAGCAGCTCGTGCCAGACGGGGACGCCCGGGCCGTCGCCGGGTCCGTCGAACGGGGCGGCGCTCCGGATGCCGAAGACGGCCCCCGAGGGGTCGGCGCCGATCGCCAGGCGGCCGCCCTCACGGTCGTTCAGCGGTCCGACCCCGATGGTGCCCCCGCAGGCCCCGACGGCCATCGACGCCAGGTCGAGGTCTGCGGAGAGCAGGAAGGGGGTCCAGGAGGCGGCGCGGGACGCCCGGTGCGGCGGTACCTGCCCGATGGCGGCGACCGGACGGTCACCGGCGAAGGCCCGCAGGTTCATGCCGAGTCTGGGCGGGCCCGGCCGGAACTCCCAGCCGAGGAGCTGCTCGTAGAAACCCTTGAGCCGCTCCGGCCGGGGCGCCACGAGGGTGACCCAGCCGGGTGTGCCGGGCGCCCCCGGCGCGTTCCCGGGACCTGCCACGCGTGTCGTCTCGGTCACCTCGGCCGTCCCTGTTCCCCTCGCGGTCCCCATGGTGGCTCCCGTCCGTCCTCAGCGCGTCGGTTCTCCGCAATGCCCCTTGCCCGCTGAACGCGAACCCATGCCGGCACGCACACAGTGTGTCCCAGGCGGAGCCCTCCGTGACGGAAGGCCGTGGCGGAAGGCCGTGACGGAGCACGTCGGCCGAAGCCGTGCGCCCTGCCACCCCCGGGGCCACCATTGGGGCAGGATGCGGCCATGGACGACATCCTTCACGGCGGCCCCGACATCGGCCGGCCGCTGATCTCCGCTCGAAGACTGGCCCGCTTGCTGGACGGACCGGGGCGGCCCGTGCTGCTGGACGTGCGCTGGCAGTTGAGCCTGGCCGCGGCCACCGGCGCCCCGCCGTTCGACGGGCGGGCCGAGTACGAGGCCGGGCACCTGCCCGGTGCGGTCTTCGTCGACCTGGACCGTGACCTGGCCGCCCCGCCGGGGGCGGGCGGGCGCCACCCGCTGCCCGACATGGCGACCTTCGGGACCGCGATGCGCCGTGCGGGCGTGTCGGCCGGACGGCCGGTGGTGGTGTACGACGGCGGCCTCGGCTGGGGGGCCGCCAGGGCCTGGTGGCTGCTGGAGTGGACCGGGCATCCGGACGTGCGGGTCCTGGACGGTGGGCTCGGCGCGTGGGACGGACCGCTCAGCACCGACGTGACGGTGCCCGACGAGGGCGACTTCGTGCCCGTGCCGGGCGCGGGCGGTTCCGGGCTGCTCGACGCCGAGGGCGCCGCGCGGATCGCCGGTTCGGGGCTGCTGCTGGACGCGCGCGCCGGCGAACGGTACCGGGGCGAGGTGGAGCCGATCGACCCGGTGGGAGGACACATCCCCGGTGCCGTCTCGGCGCCCACCACGGAGAACGTGGCGGCGGACGGACGCTTCCTGCCCTCGGGGGAACTGGCCGAGCGCTTCAAGTCGCTGGGAGTCACGCCGGGTTCGCGGGTCGGCGTCTACTGCGGATCCGGGGTGTCGGCGGCGCACGAGATCCTCGCGCTCGCGGTGGCGGGTGTCCCGGCCGCGCTGTACGCGGGCTCCTGGTCGGAGTGGACGGCCGATCCGGGGCGGCCCGTGGCGACCGGACCGGACCCCCGGTAGACGGCCGTGGGCCGCGGGGATCCCCGCGGCCCGCGCCGCTACTCGGAGTTCTTCTTGCGGCGGGTGCCGAAGACGATCTCGTCCCAGCTCGGCACCGCCGCGCGGCGGCCCGGACGGACCCCGTCCGCCTCCGCCTGCCGGTCGGTCGCGCCGATCAGCCGGTCCCGGTGGCTGCTGACCGCCCGCGGCATCAGCACGTCCGCGTACGCCGCGCCCGCCCCCGCGGACGCGGCCGGCGGCTCCTCGACGTCCGGTTCGGTGTCGGGTCCGTCGGGGCCCTCCCCGGGCAGCTCGGGGACCACCAGGTCGCCCCGGAAGCTCGGCACCGCCTCCAGCAGGCTGGTGAGCGAATCGCCGCTCTCCTCCACCGGATCGGACGGCGGAGCCTGCGCGGGCACCACCGCCCGCTCCGGCCGGTCACGGTCGCGCGGCAGCCGCGCGATGCGCGGCACGAACGGATGCGCCGGTTCCGCCGGACCCAGGTCGTCGGACTCGCCGATCAGCGAACGCGCCTCGTCGTCCACCGCGGCCACCAGGCGGCGCGGCGGGTCGTAGGTCCAGCTCGCCGTGTGGGGCTCCCCGGCCACGCGGTAGACCAGCAGCACCTCCCAGGTGCCGTCGTCGCGGCGCCAGGAGTCCCACTGCACGGTGTCCTTGTCGGCGCCGCGCAGCAGCAGCCGCTCCGCGACCGCCTCGCCCAGCGGGGGACCGGTGTTCTCGCCCGGGCGTCGCACCGGGGTCTTGCGGGCGCGCTCCGCCATGAAGGCGCGCTCGGCCAGCACGGGGCCCTCGAAGCGCCGCACCCGGTCCACCGGAATGCCGGCCATCTGGGCGACTTCCTCCGCGGTCGCGCCCGCCCTTATACGGGCCTGGATGTCGCGGGGGCGGAGGTGGCTCTCCACCTCGATCTCGATCTGACCGAGACGGGGGCGGTCACCGCGCACGGCGGCGCGCAGCCGTTCGTCGATCGGAAGCGTGTACTCCGTGCTGTCCGCAGCCTTGAGCACCAGCCGTGTGCCGTCATTGGAGACGGCCACGACACGCAGTTCGGGCATGGGGACCTCCCGGGTGGTGCCTGCCGACGTCACGTGCGTCGCTGCTTCCGCTAGTCGAGTGTGGCCTGCCCGGGTGCAGCCTGCCACAACCTTGCCGAGTTGCCCGGCGTGTCGGACGCCGAGGCCCAGGCGCACCGCTATGGCACGGTTACCTGTGTGCAACGTCAAGTGACCCACATCGGTCACCCTGCGCAACAGTCTCCCTCCCCGGCGCTCCTGACGGATCGCGGGCACCCGGGCGGGAGTCCGGACCCAGGGCTCCGAACACTACTCCATTTGGGCCACGTGCGTGGATTGGCACGCCGGTCGGATCGGGGCGGGTCGCCCCGAGATCGTCACGGCCCGACGCCCCAACGACCCGACGGCCCTTGAAACGTGGCGCACTTCACGCCCCGGTCCACGCCCCTGATCCCTGCCCCGTTCCCGGGGTTCCAATCACCCGCACCGCTTCCTCCCGGTGTGTCCGTCCGCCGTCACCCGCTGTCACTCCCCGAGGATCCGCCTCAGGTAGTCGTTGTGGAAACGCCGCTCGGGGTCCAGCCGGTTCCGCAGTTCCCGGAACTCACCGAAACGGGGGTAGACCCCGTCCAGGTACTCCGCGTCGCGGGTGTGGATCTTCCCCCAGTGCGGTCTGCCCCCGTACGCCGTGAAGATGCGTTCCGCGGCGGTGAAGTACGCCCGGTACGGAGTCCCCCTGAACATGTGCACGGCTATGTATGCGCTGTCCCGGCCGCAGGCGGTGGAGAGCGGTATGTCGTCGGCGGGCGCGGTGCGCACCTCCACCGGGAAGCTGATCCGCAGCCCCGACCGGTCGACCACGGACCGCAGTTCGCGCAGCGCGTCCACCACCGTCTCCCGCGGCAGGGCGTACTCCATCTCCACGAACCGCACCCGGCGCGGCGAGGTGAACACCTTGTAGGGGATGTCGGTGTAGGTGCGAGGGGAGAGCGCCCGGCTGGACACCCGGGCGATCGCCGGTACGGCCGACGGCACCGCCCGGCCGAGCCGGTTGGCCGCCTCGAAGACGCCGTTGGAGAGGAACTCGTCCTCGAACCAGGCGCCCGCCCGGCCCAGCGGCCGGGGAGGACCGGGGCTGCGGTTGTTGCGCTTGGTGTTGCAGTTGCCGGTGTGGGGAAACCAGTAGAACTCGAAGTGCTCGTTCTCGGCCCAGAGTTCGTCGAAGGACGCGGTGACCCGGTCGAAGCCCATCGGCTCCTCGCGGGCGGTCAGCAGGAAGACCGGCTCCACCTCGAACGTGAGCGAGGTGACGACGCCCAGCGCGCCCAGGCCGATCCGCGCGGCGGCGAACACCTCGGGGTTCTCCTGCGGGGAACAGGTGAGCACCGAGCCGTCCGCGGTGACCAGTTCGAGGGCGGTGACCTGCGCGGCGAGGGAGCCGGACTCCCGGCCGGTGCCGTGGGTTCCGGTGCCGACGGCGCCGGAGACCGTCTGCTCCATGATGTCGCCCATGTTGGTCAGCGACAGGCCCTCGCCGGCCAGGGCGGAGTTGAGCTGTTTCAGCGGCGTTCCGGCGCCGACCGTGACGGTGCCGGCGGCCCGGTCGATCCGGTGGACCCCGGCCAGCCGTTCGGGCCGGATCAGCACGCCGTCGGTGGCCGCGGCCGCGGTGAAGGAGTGGCCGGTGCCGGCCGCCTTGACCCGCAGCCCCTTCTCCGCCGCGCGGCGCACGGCCGCGGCGACCTCCTCGGCGCTGCCCGGCGCGATCTGCTGCGCGGGGCGGGCGGTGACGTTGCCCGCCCAGTTACGCCAGGTGCCGCTCCGCCTTGCCCGTGCGCTCGCCGTGCTGTTCGACAACGGTGCCTCCCCGCCACGGAGCCGGCCTGCACAGCCGGCGGTACCCGAGGAAACCGACCGCCACCGCGGCCGCTCCGGCGATCCCCGGAACCACGTACCCGGCCTTCGCGCCGGCCGTGTCGATCACCAGGCCGGCCACCGAGGAGCCGAGCGCGACGCCGACGGCGAGCCCGGTGCTGATCCAGGTCATGCCCTCGGTCAGTTGCGCGCGTGGTACGTGCTGCTCGATCAGGGACATCGTGGTGATCATCGTGGGAGCGATGAAGAGGCCCGCGACGAACAGCGCCACGGCCAAGAACGGCAGGTTCCCGACCAGTTGGAGGGGGATCATACTCGCGGCCATCGCGCAGACGCCCACCAGCCAGAGCCGTTCCGGACGGCCCTGGACGCGCAGCACCCCGAAGACCAGGCCGGCCACGCAGGACCCCGCCGCGTACACCGCCAGCACCAGGCTGGCCGCAGCCTTCTGCCCCAGCTCCTCGGCGAACGCCACCGTCACCACGTCGACCGCGCCGAAGACGGTCCCGGTGGCCACGAAGGTGGCCACCAGCACCTGGAGCCCCGGGGAGCGCAGCGCGCTGCCGCGCACGTGCTCCTCGGGTGGGTGCGGACGCGGCTCGGTGGCGCGCTGGGAGGTCAGCCAGAACACGCCGATCGCCATGAACACCGCCGCCAGCAGCGGACCGGCCTCCGGGAACCAGGCGGTGGACAGGCCGATCGAGACGATCGGGCCGACGATGAAGCAGACCTCGTCGACGACCGACTCGAAGGAGTAGGCCGTGTGCAGCAGCGGGGTGCCGCGGTAGAGGGCCCCCCACCGGGCGCGGACCATCGACCCCAGGCTCGGCACGCAGCCGACCAGCGCGGCGAAGGCGAACAGGGTCCAGTCCGGCCACCGGAAGCGGGTCGCCGCCAGCAGGCCGGCGGCCCCGGTGAGCGCCACCAGCACCGCGGGACGCAGCACCCGGCTCTGGCCGTGGCGGTCGACCAGGCGGGAGATCTGGGGACCGAGGACGGCCGAGGAGAGCGCGATGGTCGCCGAGAGCGCGCCGGCCAGCCCGTAGCGGCCGGTGACCTGGGAGATCATGGTGACCACGCCGATGCCCATCATGGACAGCGGCAGCCGGCCGACGAGACCTGCGGCGGCGAAACTGCGAGTGCCGGGCGGCGCGAAGAGGGCGCGGTAGGACGTGGGCACGGGCTCTCCGGGGGAAAGGGGCGTCGTTGCCCTGGTCGCGAAGTGGTTGGCTGATACAGCTTACGGCTGCTCCGATCAGGTGTTCCCCGGGTGCGGGGGTGCTTGAACAGGGTGCGCGGGGGCAGAGGGGGCGCAGGCCGCCGGGCGGCCCTCGACGGGTGGCCGGCTTCCCGCGGGCCGGGCGGCCCGGTTTCCCCGTGACCGGTCGCCGGTGGGAGGATCGGGGCATGCCAGATGTGCTCGAATCCTCCTCCAGTGGCCCTTACGACGCGTTGCTGCTGCTTTCCTTCGGCGGCCCGGAAGGCCCCGAGGACGTTGTCCCGTTCCTGGAGAACGTCACCCGCGGCCGCGGCATCCCCAAGGAACGCCTCAAGGAGGTGGGCCGGCACTACTTCCTGTTCGGCGGCGTGAGCCCGATCAACGACCAGAACCGCGCGCTCCTGAGCGCCCTGCGTGCGGACTTCGCGGAGAACGGCCTGGACCTGCCGGTCCACTGGGGCAACCGCAACTGGGCCCCGTACCTGACCGACACCCTCCGCGAGATGGTCCAGGACGGCCACCGCCGCATCCTGGTGCTGGCCACCAGCGCCTACGCCTCCTACTCGGGCTGCCGGCAGTACCGCGAGAACCTGGCGGACGCCCTGGCCACCCTGGAGGCGGAGGGCCTGGAGCTGCCGCGGGTGGACAAGCTGCGGCACTACTTCAACCACCCGGGCTTCGTGGAGCCGATGGTCGACGGCGTGGTCGAGGCACTGGCGGACCTCCCCGAGGAGGTGCGGGACGGTGCCCACCTGGCGTTCACCACGCACTCCATCCCGACCGCCGCCGCGGACACCTCCGGTCCGGTCGAGGAGCACGGCGACGGCGGTTCCTACGTCAAGCAGCACCTCGACGTCGCCCGGGTGATCGCCGGCGCGGTGCGCGAGCGCACCGGGGTGGACCGGCCCTGGCAGCTCGTCTACCAGTCGCGTTCCGGCGCCCCGCACATCCCGTGGCTGGAACCGGACATCTGCGACCACCTCGAGGAGCGGCACGCGGCGGGCGTCCCGGCCGTGGTGATGGTGCCGATCGGCTTCGTCTCCGACCACATGGAGGTGCTCTACGACCTCGACACGGAGGCCAGGGCCAAGGCGGAGGAACTGGGGCTGCCGGTGCGCCGCTCGGCGACCGTCGGCGCCGACCCCCGGTTCGCGGCGGCGATCCGGGACATGATCGTGGAGCGGGCCGCGGTGGAGTGCGGGCAGCGGGTGACGCCCTGCGCGCTGGGCGCCCTCGGCGCCAGCCACGACGTCTGCCCGGTGGGCTGCTGCCCGGCGGCGCGCGACCCCAAGCCGGCCGCGGCCGGCGCGGACAGCCCGTACGCCTGAGCGGCGGGGGCGGCGTGTGCGCGCCGCCCCGGTCGCCCGCCGCCCCGCCAGCCCGACACCGGACCGAGAGGACGCGAGGACACCGTGACGGATGCGCACCAGACGGATCTGCGCCAGGAACTGCTGGAGATCGGCCGGGAGGCGGCCCGCCGGGCCGGTGAGCTGCTGCGGGACGGCCGTCCCGCGGACCTCGCGGTGGCCGCCACCAAGTCCAGCCCCATCGACGTGGTGACCGAGATGGATCTCGCCGCCGAGAAACTGGTCGTCGACCTGGTGTCGGCCCGGCGGCCCGACGACGGCTTCCTCGGCGAGGAGGGCGCGTCCTCGGCCGGCACCAGTGGGGTGCGCTGGGTGGTCGACCCGCTCGACGGCACCGTCAACTACCTGTACGGCCTGCCCTCCTGGTCGGTCTCGGTCGCCGCCGAGGTGGACGGCGAGACCGTGGCGGGCGTGGTGGAGATCCCGATGCGGGGGGAGTCCTTCCACGCGGTCCTCGGCGGAGGAGCCTGGGCGACGGGGGCCTGGGAGGGGGAGCGGAGGCTGGCCGTGCGGCCGTCGCCGCCCCTCGACCAGGCGCTCATCTCCACCGGCTTCAACTACGTCACCGCGGTGCGCGCCCACCAGGCCGAGGTGGCGCGTGAGCTGCTGCCCCTGGTGCGCGACATCCGCCGGGGCGGGTCGGCCGCGGTGGACCTCTGCGACCTGGCGGCGGGGCGGCTCGACGGGTACTACGAGCGCGGCCTGCACCCCTGGGACCGCGCGGCCGGGGACCTGATCGCCCGGGAGGCCGGAGCCGTCACCGGCGGACGGACCGGCGGACGCCCGTCGGACGACCTCACGGTGGCGGCGACCCCGGGGGTCTTCGAGCCGCTGCAGGGTCTGCTGGAGCGGCTCGGGGCGTGGCACGACTGAGGGTGGGACGGGCGGCCCGCGCACACGTGAACCCTCGAAGGCCCGGAGTCGAACATCTGGCCTATGCCAGATTTCTTTGCCGCCGAAGGTTTCCATCCCGTGACGCGTGGGGAGGACGGTTTCCAACCCCGCGATCACGCTCCGCACGTGCCGCACCACCATGCGACACGTCACGGCCCCGTCGTCCGCTCGTCCCGTTTCCCCGCAAGGCACGGCCGGACGCACCGCCCGCGTGATCGTCCCTTCCCGACCCACGACCCAGGACGAGGGGGCGCCGCATGGACGCATTCACCGCAGGGCTTCTGAAGCGCATAAGGGCTGCCGAGTCGCACCTCACGCGGGCACGCGACGAGGGCGACGAGTTCGCCGCCGAGGTGGAGCAGGGCGAGCTGGACGACCTGCGCCGTCTGGCCGCCGAGCACGGTGTGGAGGTCGGCGCCGCGAGCGTCTGACGGCACACCGGGCGTCGCGACCGAGCACCACGCGGACACCGGCAGCACGAGGGGCCCCGGCACCGGCCGGGGCCCCTTCGCCTTTCCCGCCCCGGCCGCCTTACGGCCGACTTACCGGACCAGGAGGCAGGATGGAGGCGGTCCCACCGGCACGTCAGGCCGGTGGCAGTCAGGAAGGAAGGCCGACGTGCGCGTACTCGTCGTCGAGGACGAGCAGCTGCTCGCGGATGCGGTGGCCACCGGTCTGCGCCGTGAGGCGATGGCCGTCGACGTCGTGTACGACGGCGCCGCCGCCCTCGAGCGCATCGGTGTGAACGACTACGACGTGGTCGTCCTCGACCGTGACCTGCCGCTGGTGCACGGCGACGACGTGTGCCGCCGGGTCGTCGAGCTGGGAGCTCCCACCCGGGTGCTGATGCTCACCGCGTCCGGCGACGTCAGCGACCGGGTCGCCGGACTGGAGCTGGGGGCGGACGACTACCTGCCCAAGCCCTTCGCGTTCAGCGAGCTCACCGCGCGCGTGCGGGCCCTGGGCCGCCGCACCAGCATGCCGCTGCCTCCGGTGCTGGAGCGGGCCGGCATCCGGCTCGACCCCAACCGGCGCGAGGTGTCCCGGGACGGCAGGCAGATCCAGCTGGCCCCCAAGGAGTTCGCGGTCCTCGAGGTGCTGATGCGCAGCGAGGGAGCCGTGGTGTCGGCGGAACAGCTGCTGGAGAAGGCCTGGGACGAGAACACCGACCCCTTCACCAACGTGGTGCGGGTGACGGTGATGACGTTGCGCCGCAAGCTGGGCGAGCCGCCGGTGATCATCACCGTGCCGGGCTCCGGATACCGGATCTGACGCCGTGGCCACCACCCCGGCGCCGCCCCCGCCCCCGCGCATCCCGCCACGTCCGACCTGGGACCCCAAGGAACAGCGGCCGAGCCTCCCGTGGCTGCGCCCGACGATCCGGATACGGCTCACGCTGCTGTACGGCGGCATGTTCCTGATCGCCGGCATCGTGCTGCTGTCGATGATCTACCTGCTGGCCGCCCAGGCGATCTCCACGGGCAACCAGCCGCCGTTCAAGATCGTCGAGTTCACCGACGTCAGGGTGACCAGCGACCGGTGCCCCGCGGTCAACCAGGGCGAGCTCCCGCTCGAGCAGTTCAACACGGAGATCGCCCGCTGCATCGACCTCGAGCGCCAGGCCGCTCTCGACAGCCTGCTCAGCCGTTCCCTGCTGGCGCTGCTGGGGCTCGCGGTGATCGCGTTCGCCTTCGGCTACGCGATGGCGGGGCGGGTGCTCTCGCCGCTGGGCCGGATCATCCGCACCGCCCGCGCGGTGGCCGGATCCGACCTGTCCCGGCGCATCGAGCTGGACGGCCCGGACGACGAGCTGAAGGAGCTGGCGGACACCTTCGACGACATGCTGGAGAGGCTCCAGCGGGCCTTCACCGCCCAGCAGCGGTTCGTCGGCAACGCCTCGCACGAACTGCGCACCCCCCTGGCGATCAACCGCACGCTGCTGGAGGTGCACCTGTCCGACCCCGACGCGCCGCCCGAGCTGCAGCAGCTGGGCCGGACCCTGCTGGCCACCAACGAGCGCAGCGAGCAACTGGTGGAGGGCCTGCTCCTGCTGGCCCGCAGCGACAACCAGATCGTCGAGCGCAAGCCGGTGGACCTCGCGGAGGTGGCCACCCGCGCCCTGGACCAGGTGCGCGGCGAGGCGGCGACGCGGGACGTGGAGTTCCGCGGCGCACGGTCCTCCGTGGTCGTCCAGGGCAACGGCGTCCTGCTGGAGCGGATCGCGCTGAACCTGGTGCAGAACGCGGTGCGCTACAACGTGCCCGAGGGCGGCTGGGTGGAGGTCACCACCGGTACCGAGCAGGGCCAGGCGGTGCTGGTGGTCACCAACACGGGGCCGGTGGTGCCCGCCTACGAGATCGACAACCTGTTCGAGCCTTTCCGGCGGCTGCGGACCGAGCGGACCGGCAGCGACAAGGGCGTCGGGCTCGGCCTGTCGATCGTCCGCTCGGTGGCCCGGGCGCACGGCGGGCACATCACGGCCATCCCCCGGGAGGGTGGCGGGCTCGTGATGAGGGTCACTCTTCCCCTCTGAACGAGTGACATCCTGTTCGCTGTGCGCTGAATCCCGGAGTGTCGCGTCGGAGTGGGGGCTGTGGGATCGGTCACAGATGCGTCACGGAGGGCCTCTACTCTCCGTGACGAAAGCGCGCTCCGAAAATGAGGGAAATCCGGGTTTTCGGGCGTCCTGATGCCGGGCAGTACACGGAGGGACGCCTTTGGACTGGGGCATTCGCAGGGTGTACGGTCCGGTTCGCCATCCGAGCCGATCACTCTTCGGGAGTCCGGTTGGGTGTCGATTGAGTAACAGACCTTGATGTGAGGCAAAATCTCCGCCTCGGGTCGGGCACAAGTCCGGCCTCTCACGCGTTACGTGCGCTGGAGACACCCAAGACCACCCAGAGGGGGAGAGCGACATGGCAACCGACTACGACACTCCACGCAAGACCGACGACGACGTCGACTCGGACAGCCTGGAAGAACTGAAGGCGCGGCGGAACGACAAGTCCACCTCCGCGGTGGACGTCGACGAGTTCGAGGCCGCCGAGGGCCTGGAACTGCCCGGAGCGGACCTCTCCAACGAGGAACTCGCCGTCCGGGTGCTGCCCAAGCAGCAGGACGAGTTCACCTGCATGAGCTGCTTCCTGGTGCACCACCGCAGCCAGCTGGCCCGCGAGAAGAACGGTCAGCCGATCTGCCGCGACTGCGACTGAGGCGGGGTCGGCCGTGAAAGGCTCGACCCCTCCCTGGAAGCGCCGCCCCCGCACGCGGGGAGCGGACCCCGAGCCGCCCCTCGGCTCGAACGGCGCGCGTGACGTCGAAGAGCGGGGCCCCCGTGCCGTGACAGGCGACGGAGCCCCGCTCGAACCGGCCGGCGGCGGCCTCCCGGCGCCGGCCGCGCCCGGCGGTCCCGCCGCCCTGCGGCGGGCCGCAGGCAGGCTGCAGGCCGCCGTCGGCCTCGTCGCCGACCGGATGATCGCCATCGCGCCCCGTGTCCCGGTGCGCGACCTGGACACCCTGCGGCAGCACTTCCCGGGCCTCGGCCCCGAGGAGATCGCCGACCGGCTCGTCGCCGGTGCGGCCAAGGCCTCGGCGACCGTGGGAGCGGGAGTGGGCGCCGTGAACATGCTGCCGGTCCCGCCGGCCATGGCGGCCAGCCTCGCCGCGGAGATCACCGGTGTGGCCGCCGTCGAGCTGAAGCTCGTGGCGGAACTCCACGAGGTGTACGGACGGCGCCCTCCGGGCGACCTCCGGGCCCGCAGCACCGCCTACCTCACGGCCTGGACCTCCGAGCACGGCGTGAAGGCCGGCAACCCGTCCAGCCTTCCCAAGGTCGTCGACAACGGCCTCAAGCAGGCGCTGCGGCGGCAGATCAAGAGGCGCCTGGTCCGCAACGTGCCGAACCTGCTGCCCCTCATGCTGGGCGCCGCCGTGGGCGCGGTGATCAACCGGCGTGACACCAGGCGGTTCGCCGAGCACATCCGCGAGGACCTGCGCGAGGCACAGGTTCCCTGGGAGCGGCTGGGAGACCTGCCCCCGCTGGAGAAGCCCGCCCAGCCCCTGCCGCTGCCCGAGACCGGGCGGGGCCACCACGCACCGGAGCGGCCGGAGTCAAGGCCCCGGCCCGGAGATCCCCGGAACGAATGACGGCGGGCGGCTACGCGGCCGTCGTCCGGGCCGCCTCCACCGCCGCCGCGAGCCGATCCGGCTCACGCGTCGACAGGTAGAGGTACGGAGTCGGGTCCTGCGGGTCGACGACCTCGATCCGCAGCGCCCCCGGCACGTAGGCCCGCAGCAGCATGAACGCGCGCGGATCGGCCTTGTAGGACCGCCAGGCGCGCGCCTCGGCCGGCTCCAGCACCTCGGCACCGCCCAGCGCGGACACCGGAATCCGGGCGTCGCCCGCGATCAGCGAACCGCCCGCCACCCGGATCCGCGCGGAACCGTAGGAGCTCACCACCATCGCCGACCCGGCCGCGCCCACCGCCAGACCGCCCAGCATGGGCAGCACCCCGAACGGATAGACCACCAGGGCGGCCGCCACGCCCAGCAGCAGGCAGTAGAGCCACCAGTGCCACGGCGCCGACAGCCGCTCGTCGTAGGAGACGGCCGCCCGCGCCGGGGTGCCGTCGGCGGACGACGACCGGGCCGGCCCGGAGGGCCGCGGCGAGGACGCCGGCGCGGACCCGGCCGAGGACGGCGAGGAGGACGCGGACTGCTGGGGGGACTGCGAGGGGGAACGCTCCATGGAACCAAGCTTGGCACGGTGTCGGCCCCTCGCGTACGCGCGGGTAAGGTCTGCGCCGTGAGTGCAACGAACACGGCCGTGCAGCCCCCCGCCGACGCCGCCGCCCCGGTGCGGCACCCCGAGGCGCCCGCCCCCGGCGAGCCCGTCGGATCCCACTACGCGAACTGTTTCGGCTGCGGTCCCGACCAGCCCCACGGCCTCCACCTGGCCGCCCGGGCGGGCGAGGGCGTGGACATCACGGCCGAGTTCACCGTGCGGCCCGAGCACCAGGGCGCCCCCGGACTCGCCCACGGAGGCGTCCTCGCCACCGCGCTGGACGAGGCGCTGGGCGCCCTCAACTGGATCCTGCGCGTCATCTCCGTCACCGGCCGGCTGGAGACCGACTACCTGCGCCCGGTGCCGGTGGGCAGCGTGCTGCACCTCTCCGCCCGGGTCACCGCCCGGGCCGGCCGCAAGATCTACGCCACCGCGGAGGGACGCCTGGACGGGCCCGACGGCCCGGTGGCGGTCCGCGCCGACGCGCTGTTCATCGAGGTCAAGGTCGACCACTTCATCGAGAACGGCCGCCAGGAGGAGATCCAGGCCGTGATGCACGACCCCGACGTGCGACGCCAGGCGCGCGCCTTCGAGGTGAACCCGTGAGCGGTGGCCTCGAGGTGCTGATCCGCCGGATCGACCCCGAGGTGCCGCTGCCCGCCTACGCGCATCCCGGCGACGCGGGCGCCGACCTGCGCACCACCGAGGCGTGCGAACTGGCCCCCGGCGAGCGGGCGGTGCTGCCCACCGGGGTCTCGATCGCCCTGCCCGAGGGGTACGCCGCCTTCGTGCATCCGCGGTCGGGACTGGCCGCCCGGTGCGGTGTGGCCCTTGTGAACGCCCCAGGGACGGTGGATGCCGGGTACCGTGGGGAGATCAAGGTGATCGTGGTGAATCTCGACCCGCGCGAAAGCGTGCGGTTCGAGCGCTTCGACCGGATCGCGCAACTGGTCGTCCAGCAGGTCGAGAGGGTCCGCTTCCAGGAGGTGGCGGAGCTTCCCGGCTCGGTACGGGCCGCGGGGGGCTTCGGGTCCACCGGCGGTCATGCCGCGGTGGGCGACTTGGCGGGTGGGAATCGATACGGTTCGGTCGTATCCGACCGGGAAGGACAGTGACGTGTTCGGACGTCGCAAGAAGGGCACTGCCGCCGACAGCGCGGCGGGCGAGGCCGAGCAGGTCGTCGGCGGTGTCGGCAGCGGGGCGGACGAGGCCGAGGCGGAGCGGGTGCGGCTGGAGCCGGCCCCGCGACCCGACGGCCCCTGGGACAGCTCCGAGGTCCGTGAGCCGGGCGAGGGCCGGGTGGACCTCGGCGGCCTGTTCGTGCCGGGAGTCGACGGCATGGAGCTGCGCGTGGAGGTCGCCGGTGACGCCATCGTCGCCGCGACCGTCGTGCTGCGCGACAGCGCCGTCCAGCTGCAGGCCTTCGCCGCCCCCAAGCGCGAGGGCATCTGGGGCGAGGTGCGCGAGGAGATCGCCTCCGGCATCACCCAGCAGGGCGGCATCGTCGACGAGGTCGAGGGACCGCTGGGCTGGGAGCTGCGCGCCCAGGTCCCGGTGAAGCTGCCCGACGGAACCGGCGGCTTCCAGGTCGTGCGGTTCGTCGGCGTCGACGGCCCGCGGTGGTTCCTGCGCGGTGTGATCTCCGGCCAGGGCGCCGTGCACCCCGAGGCGGCGGGTCTGCTGGAGCACATCTTCCGCGACACCGTCGTGGTGCGCGGGGAGGGCCCGATGGCGCCGCGCGACCCGATCGTCCTCAAGCTGCCGAACGACGCGCAGATGGTGCCGGAGGGCATGCAGGCGCCGGCCGAGGACCAGGGCTCCCGCTTCGCCGGCGGCATCGGCCAGCTCCAGCGGGGCCCGGAGATCTCCGAGGTCCGCTAGCGCCGCGTTCCGCCGCCGCGTCCCGCGGGAGCGGGGCGCGGTGCGCAGGGACGCGTGTGCGCGGGGCGTCCCCGCCGCCGTACGGGCGTGACCGCGCCGCGGGCCCCGGGAGGCCCGGTCTCCGCGGGGCGAGCCGTGGCGCGGCGCGGGTGAGGCCCGCGCCCGGCCGTGCGGCCCCCCGCGCCCGGCCGTGCGGCCCCCGGCGGCCGCAAGGCGCGCCCCGGCGGCACGAGCCCCGCCTTGGCGGCACGAGGCCGCGCAGAGGGAACGGGTGTGCTCCGCGACGCGCGTCGCTCCGGCGGTGCGGCCCTCCGGCGGTGCGGCCCTCCGGGCGGAGGCCGCGACCCCCGCACGCGCGGGGGAACCCGTGGCCCGGGCCGGGCGTTGGAGGGGCGAGGGGCGGCGGACGCCCCGAGGCCGGGGAGGGGTGGCGTATGAGCATGGTGCGGGTCGAGGACGTGTGGAAGACCTACGGCACGGGCCCCGCCGCCGTGACCGCCCTCCGCGGCGTCTCCCTGGACATACCGCAGGGGGAGCTCGTCGCCCTCAAGGGCCGCTCCGGCTCCGGCAAGACCACGCTGCTGAACATCGTCGGCGGCCTCGACACCCCCGACTCCGGCACCGTGGTGGTGGACGGCCACGACCTGTCGTCCCTGGACGAGGAGAAGCTGCTCGCCCTGCGCCGCGACCGCATCGGCTTCGTCTTCCAGTCCTTCGGGCTGATACCGATCCTCACCGCCGCCGAGAACGTCGGCGTCCCCCTGCGCCTGCGCGACGCGGACCCCGCCGAGCGCGAGGAACGCGTCGGGCTGCTGCTCTCCCTGGTGGGCCTCGCCGGACACGCCGCCCAGCGCCCCGCCGAGCTGTCCGGCGGGCAGCAGCAGCGGGTGGCGACGGCCCGCGCCCTCGCCAACAGCCCGGCGCTGCTCATCGCCGACGAACCCACCGGCCAGCTGGACGCGGAGACGGGCCACTCGGTCATGGAGCTGTTGCGCGCCGTGGTCCGCAGCGAGGGCGTCACCGCCCTGGTCGCCACGCACGACAACACCCTCCTCGACCTCGCCGACCGGGTGCTGGAACTGGCCGACGGCGAGGTCGTAAAGGCCTGAGACCGGCACCCGCGCGGATCGTGCGGAAGGCCGCATTCCGCATGGGTTCCGGCGTCTCCACACCCCCGGTAGGCTGCAGACATGAGTGCTGTTCCCCGTTCCGACAAGCCGGTGGGCCGGTTCCGCCGCATGATCGACCGGCTCTCCTCGTCCCAGGAGGACTTGGAGCGCGAGGAGCTGCGGGAGGAGACGGACACCGCTGGAATGACCCGAATAGGTGACTGCAGCGACCGTGAGGTCGTCACGGTCACTGGTACCTTGCGCACGGTCACCCTGCGCCCGCGGGCAGGTGTCCCGGCCCTGGAGGCGGAGCTGTTCGACGGCTCGGCCTCCCTGGACGTGGTGTGGCTGGGCAGACGCTCCATCGTGGGCGTGGAGCCCGGCCGCAGACTGATCGCGTCGGGACGGATCACCCTGATCCACGGCCGTCGTGTGCTGTTCAACCCCCACTACGAACTGAGACCCCTCGGACGGGAGTAGCCGGTGACGTCGCTCGACAAGCCGACCGAAGAGACGCAGCAGCCGGAGCACGACTCACGGGCTGCGACCGAGGCCGCGCTGGGCGAGGCGTTCGGCGGAATCCGCGGCATGATCGAAACGGTCGTGCCCGGACTGCTCTTCGTCGCGATCTACACCGTCAACAAGGACCTGCACATCTCGGCGATCGCCGCGCTCGCGGTGTCGTTGCTGATGGGCGTGGTGCGGCTGATCCGCAAGGACACCGTGAAGCACGCCTTCAGCGGCGTCTTCGGCGTGGCCTTCGGCGTGGTGTTCGCCATGATGACGGGCAACGCCAAGGACTTCTACCTGCCCGGCATGCTCTACACGCTGGGACTCGCGGTCGCTTACCTGCTGTCCACGGCGCTGGGCTTCCCGCTGATCGGCGTGATCCTCGGGCCGCTGTTCAAGGAGAACCTGTCCTGGCGCACCCGCAATCCCGGGCGGAAGAAGGCCTACGCCAAGGCGAGCATCGCCTGGGGCCTGATCCTGCTTGCCAAGTGCGCCATCCTGTTCCCGCTCTACTGGTGGGCGGACACCACCGAACTCGGCTGGGTGCTGATCTCGCTGAAGATCCCGCCGTTCCTGCTGGCGGTCTGGCTGACCTGGGTCTTCCTGGCCAAGGCGCCCGCCCCGATCGACGTCTTCGCCGAGATGGAGGAGCGCGAGCGGGCCGAGGCCGAGCGGGCGGAGGCCGAAGCCGCCGGGACGGCCGCCGGGGACACCGGGGCGGGCGAGCCCTCCGCCGCACCCGAGCCGGGGCAGGGCGGACGGCACCGGCGGGACGGCTGACCGCGGCCCCGCCCGCGTGCCGCCTCCGCCGCGCCCCTTCCCGCCGCGGCCTTCTCCCGGCGGGCGGGCGAGCCCGGCGGACGGGGGCCTGACGAACCGGGGAGCGGCGGAGAGCCGGCGAACCGGGCCGGCGGATCCGGGGAACCGGTGCACCACGG
>NZ_LWCC02000005.1:794990-798481 GCF_001642695.1 Streptomyces chilikensis | reverse complement strand
CCCGCCGCTCCGGTGCGTCAGACGCCGTTGCGGACCGACAGCAGGTTCTCCAGCTGCTCCTCGCGATCCTGCGCGGCGACGAAGAGGAGCTCGTCACCGGCCTCCAGCGAGTCCTCCGGCGAGGGCGCCAGCACCCGCGAGCCACGGATGATGGTGACCAGCGAGGTGTCCTGCGGCCACGCCACGTCACCCACCCGGGTGCCGGCCAGCGCCGACTCCGGGGGCAGGGTGAGCTCGACCAGGTTGGCGTCGCCGTGGCTGAACCGCAGCAGGCGGACCAAGTCGCCGACGCTCACCGCCTCCTCCACCAGCGCGGACATCAGACGCGGCGTCGAGACGGCGACGTCCACGCCCCACGCCTCGTTGAAGAGCCACTCGTTCTTCGGGTTGTTGACCCGCGCGACGACCCGGGGCACCCCGTACTCGGTCTTCGCCAGCAGCGAGACCACCAGGTTGACCTTGTCGTCGCCGGTCGCGGCGATGACCACGTTGCAGCGCTGCAGCGCCGCCTCGTCCAGCGAGGTGATCTCGCAGGCGTCGGCGAGCAGCCACTCGGCGCGCGGCACCCGCTCCACCGAGATGGCGGTCGGCGCCTTGTCGATCAGCAGTACCTCGTGGCCGTTCTCCAGCAGCTCGGCGGCGATCGAACGGCCGACGGCGCCGGCTCCGGCAATGGCGACCCTCATCAGTGCCCCGCCTCCTCTTCCGGACCCTTGGCGAACGCGGCCTCGATCTCGGCCACGTCCTCGGTCCGCATCATGACGTGGACCAGGTCGCCGTCCTGGAGGACGGTCTGCGAGGAGGGGATCATCGCCTCGCCGAACCGGGTGAGGAACGCCACGCGCACCCCCGTCTCGTCCTGCAGCCTGCTGATCCGGTGGCCGATCCACGCCGGGGAGGTGTGCACCTCGGCCAGCTGGACGCCGCCGGTGGGGTCACGCCACAGCGGCTCGGCGCCCGAGGGCAGCAGGCGGCGCAGCATCTGGTCGGCCGTCCAGCGGACCGTCGCCACCGTGGGGATGCCCAGGCGCTGGTACACCTCCGCCCGCCGGGGGTCGTAGATGCGCGCGGCCACGTGCTCGATGCCGAACATCTCGCGGGCCACCCGGGCGGCGATGATGTTGGAGTTGTCGCCGCTGGAGACGGCGGCGAAGGCGCCCGCCTCCTCGATCCCGGCCTCACGCAGGGTGTCCTGGTCGAACCCCACGCCGGTGACCCGGCGGCCTCCGAAACCGGAGCCCAGCCGGCGGAAGGCGGTGGGGTCGCGGTCGATCACGGCGACCGTGTGCCCCTGCTGCTCCAAGGTCTGGGCGAGCGCGGCGCCTACGCGTCCGCAGCCCATGATGACGATGTGCACGACCGTCCTTCCGGTGTCCCGATTGTCGTTGCGCACTGCGCTGGCCGAGTGGTCACTGCCGACCGGCGTCACCGGTCGGCAGGAACAGGGTCTCAGACAGCCGCCCAAGGTACACACGCAGCGTCCGGAGCAAACCACCCCCCGCACCTTCCGGGTAAAGCCTTGGCGATGTTTTCACTCCCTTAACGCGATCCTGATGTCCCCGGCTGGGACCTCCCCCCGGGCACGCCTACGATCCTCTGTCGTGTCCAAACTGACCGACGTGCCCAAACGCATCCTTATCGGGCGCGCACTGCGCAGCGACCGGCTGGGGGAGACCCTCCTGCCCAAGAGGGTCGCCCTGCCCGTCTTCGCCTCCGACCCCCTCTCCTCCGTGGCCTACGCCCCCGGGGAGGTGCTGCTGGTCCTGTCGATCGCGGGCGTGTCGGCGTACCACTTCAGCCCCTGGATCGCCGTCGCGGTCGTGGTGCTGATGTTCACGGTCGTCGCCTCCTACCGGCAGAACGTCCACGCCTACCCCAGCGGCGGCGGCGACTACGAGGTGGCCACCACCAACCTCGGCCGCAGGGCCGGCAAGACGGTCGCCAGCGCCCTGCTGGTGGACTACGTCCTCACGGTGGCGGTGTCCATCTCCTCGGGCATCGAGAACCTGGGCTCGGCCGTGCCGTTCGTGGTCGAGCACAAGGTCGCCTGCGCCGTCGCCGTCATCGTGCTGCTCACCCTGATGAACCTGCGCGGGGTGAAGGAGTCGGGCAAGCTCTTCGCCGTCCCGACCTACGTCTTCGTGGCGGGCGTCTTCGGCATGATCCTCTGGGGCGCCTTCCGCGGGCTGTTCCTCGGCGACGACCTGCGGGCGCCCACCGCCGACTACGAGATCCACGCCGAGCACCAGGGGATCGCCGGCTTCGCCCTGGTCTTCCTGCTGCTGCGCGCCTTCTCCTCCGGCTGCGCCGCGCTGACCGGTGTGGAGGCGATCTCCAACGGCGTGCCCGCCTTCCGCAAGCCGAAGTCCCGCAACGCGGCGACCACGCTGCTGCTGATGGGCGCGATCGCCGTCACCATGTTCTGCGGCATCATCGCCCTCGCCATGGCGACCGGCGTCAAGATGGCCGAGTCGCCCGCCCAGGACCTGCTGAAGGACGGACGGCCGGTGGGCGCCGACTACGTCCAGCACCCGGTGATCTCGCAGGTGGCGGAGGCGGTCTTCGGGCACAACACCGTCCCGTTCCTGATCCTCGCCGGAGCCACCGCGCTGGTCCTCTTCCTCGCCGCCAACACGGCGTACAACGGCTTCCCGGTGCTCGGCTCGATCCTGGCCCAGGACCGCTACCTGCCCCGCCAGCTGCACACCCGCGGCGACCGCCTCGCCTTCTCCAACGGCATCGTGCTGCTGGCCGGCGCGGCCGCCCTGCTGGTCGTCGTCTACGACGCCGACTCCACGCGGCTGATCCAGCTCTACATCGTCGGCGTCTTCGTCTCCTTCACCATCAGCCAGATCGGCATGGTCCGGCACTGGAACCGCCACCTGGCCACCGAGAGGGACCAGGCCGAACGCCGGCGGATGCAGCGCTCGCGCGCCATCAACGCCTTCGGCGCCACCTTCACCGGCCTGGTGCTGGTCGTGGTGCTGCTCACCAAGTTCACCCACGGAGCGTGGGTGGCCCTGCTGGGCATGGTGATCTTCTACGGCACGATGACGGTGATCCGCCGCCACTACGACCAGGTCGCCGAGGAGATCGCGGCGCCCGAGGAGCCCGGCGACGAGAGCCGGCGGCCCTCCCGGGTGCACTCCGTCGTCCTGGTCTCCAAGGTCCACAAGCCGGCCCTCCGGGCGCTGAGCTACGCGAGCATGATGCGCTCGGACACCCTGGAGGCGCTCACCGTCAACGTCGACCCGGCGGAGACCAGGGAGCTGCGCGCCGAATGGGACCGGCGCCGGATCGGCGTCCCGCTGAAGGTCCTGGACTCGCCGTACCGCGAGGTCACCCGCCCGGTCATCGAGTACGTCAAGAACCTGCGGCGCGAGTCGCCCCGGGACGTGGTCTCCGTCTACATCCCCGAGTACGTGGTCGGCCACTGGTACGAGCAGCTGCTGCACAACCAGAGCGCGCTGCGGCTCAAGGGCCGGCTGCTC
>NZ_LWCC02000005.1:756475-794890 GCF_001642695.1 Streptomyces chilikensis | reverse complement strand
GAGCCGGGCCGCGGGAGCGGGCGCCCGGCGCCGCCCCGGTCACCGCCGCCGGTCGCCGGTCGCCGCGGCGACCGTCACCGCGCCGCCCGCCAGGAGCGGCAGGATCATCGCCACGAGGATCCACGCGGGCACGTCCGGATCCGGCGTGGAGCGCCAGAGCACTCCGCAGCCCGCGACGAAGGAGACGCCGACGCAGGCGTTGAACACCAGCAGGGCGCGGGCGATCCGGCGCGCGGAGGCACGGCTGCCGGGTCTGCTGAGCGGGGACGGGGCCGTGGGCGTCACGGCGAACGGTGCGGGCCGGCCGGCCCGCAGCTCGTCGCGCGGGGTCACGCGCAGGGTCAGCTCGGCGCAGCCCACCATCAGCACCGTCACGCCCAGGTGGACGAGGACCGGGGCGAAGGCGCTGCCGATCGTCCTGTCCGTCCAGGCGTCCACCCCGCCGAGCCCGACGTGTTCCGGTATCCGCCCCGGCAGGTGCGGGTAGCGGAGCGCGCCCCAGGCCACGAGCAGGACGGGCAGGAGGGCGTTGGGGAGCAGCCACGCGCGCAGGGGCGAGGAGAAGACCATGGACCCATCGTCCACAGGGAGCCCTGTGGTGCAAAGGCCCCACCGCCGGGCGGGCCGTCCACAGCGAACCGCCGGACGGCCGTGGCACGGGGCCGGACCGCGACCGTCGCGGGCGGGCCGCGGGGACGCGCCGCCCGGGCCGGCTCACGCCGGCCGGACGAACCTCGCCGCGCCCTCGCCCAGCCGGTCGCGCAGGGCGCCGAAGAGCGCGGCGGCGCGCGGCCCCGGCCAGTCGGCGGGGAGCAGCCGCGGGGGCAGGCCCGGGTCCGCGTACGGCAGTTCGCGCCAGGCGTCGAGGGTGAGGAGGTAGTCCCGGTAGGCCTCCTCCGCGGGGGTGTCCGCCCGCTGCTCCCAGGCCCGCAGCAGGCCGGTGTGCCGGGCGAGGAAGTCCTCGTAGCGGGCGGCGATCGCGGCGAGGTCCCACCACCGGGCCAGGGCCTCCCCGGTGGGCGGGAAGCCGAGGTGCTCGCCGCGGAAGAGGTCCACGTAGCGGTCGAGGCCGAGACGGCTCAGGGTGTGCCGGGTCTCGTCGTGGACGCGGGCCGGGGCTATCCACACCCCGGGCGCGGCCGTGCCGAACCCGAGGCGGGCCAGCCGGGTGCGCAGCACGTGGCGGCGCTGCCGCAGCGTCTCCGGCACGGAGAAGACGGCGAGCAGCCAGCCCTCCTCCTGCCCGGGCGGGCCGGCGTGCAGCCGGCGTCCGGCGTCGTCGAGCAGCTGCCGCGCGTCCGGCGAGAGCGCGTAGCCGGCCGCGCCGGCGGCGGTGCGGGCGGGGACGAGCATGCCGCGCCGCTTGAGCCGGGAGACCGCCGAACGCACGGCGGGGGCGTCGACGTCCACCGCCGCGAGCAGCCGGATCAGCTCCGAGACGGGCAGCGGTCCTGGCAGGTGGCGGCCGTACGCGCCGTAGAGCGTGACGATGAGGGATCGGGGAGCGCGCTGGTCGGACACGTTGATCATTTTAGGCGGCGGACATGACGGAGCGTCACCGGGGCCGCGCCGGGAGGGTTTCCGGCGCCGCCCGGGCGGTCAGGCCCAGCCGAGGCGCGCGGCCTGAAGGCCCAGCTGGAGGCGGGTCTGGGCGCCGGTGAGCTTCATCAGCTGGCCCACCCGGCGCTGCACGGTGCGCAACGACAGTCCGAGACGCACGGCGACCGCCTGGTCGGTGAGCCCGGCGACCAGCAGGCTCATGATGCGGGCGTCCGTCCCGTCCAGGGCGCTGGAGGTGGACACCACGACCTCCCCCGCCCGGGGCACCGTGAGCCGCGAACTGCGGTGCCAGACGAGCTCGAAGAGGCCTATGAGGGCGTCGAGCAGGCCGCTGGGACGCACCAGCAGGGCGCCGTCCGCGGCGTGGCCCCGGCCGCCCATCGGCACCAGCGCCAGCTCGCGGTCCGCGATCAGCAGCTTGACCGGGACCGAGTCGGTGACCCGTACCTCCTCCCCCGCGTCGACCGCGCGCTCGAGCTCCTCGACGATGCCGTCGCCCTCCTCCAGCATGCGGCGCTCCAGCACCACCCGGTAGGCGACCCCGCGCGCCGCCGCGGCGGCCTCGGTGGCGGTGTTCTCGGCGACGGAGACGAAGCGGGAGGGCGCCTGGACCAGGCCCAGGATCTCGCTGCGCGCGCCGGTCTGGAGCTGTTCCAGGCGCTGCCGGGTGGCGTCGGTGCCGCGGATCACGTCCAGGACGTCGGAGGAGGACCGTTCGGCCATGGTCGCCCGGTACAGCTCCTCCAGCGAGCCGAGTTCGATCTCCGCGAGCCGGAGCGCGTTCTGCCGGTGGACCAGCATCGAACCGAGCGCGAGCCGGGGCGGCGAGGCGCTCAGCCGGCCGGGCGCCTGCCCGTTGCGGGCGGCCAGGCCCAGCGCCTCCAGCCGTCCCATCAGCCGCGCCGCCTCGCCCTCGGGCACCTCCAGCACCCCGGCCAGTTCCCCGGCGGAGCAGGAGGGGCGGCGCAACAGCTCCCGGTAGGCGTTCGACTCGCTCTCCGTCAGTCCCAGCACGTCCTGGATCATCGTGGCCCCCATTCGTTCCCGTTCCGCCGGGGCGCGGCGGGTTCGTGCCATGGCGCAATGCCGCAACTTCGCACGGATCTTCCCAGGCGTAAAGCTCCGGGCCGGCAGGCGGCTGCTGCTTGCGGGCGGAAGGTGCAGGTGAACAGGGATGAAGTCGTGCGGTCGGGGTCAGGATGAGGGGCATGGGATTCCACGTCGACTCAGAGGCCGGCCGGCTGCGCCGGGTCGTGCTGCACCGTCCGGGCCTGGAGCTGAAACGGCTCACGCCCAGCAACAAGGACGACCTGCTCTTCGACGACGTGCTCTGGGTGCGCCGTGCCCAGGCGGAGCACGACGCCTTCGCCTCGGTGCTGCGTGAGCGCGGCGTCGCCGTGCACCTCTTCGGCGACCTGCTGGCCGAGACGCTCGCCATCCCCGAGGCGCGCTCCCTCGTCCTGGACGAGGTGTTCGACAACCGGGAGTTCGGCCCGCTCGCCACCGGCCACCTGAGATCCGTCTTCGAGGAGCTGCCGTCCGACCGGCTGGCCGAGGCGCTGATCGGCGGCATGACCAAGCGGGAGTACCTGGACGAGCATCCGGAGCCCGTCTCGGTCCGGTTCCACGTGATGGAGCTGGACGACTTCCTGCTGAACCCGCTGCCCAACCACCTCTTCACCCGCGACACCTCCGCCTGGATCTACGACGGGGTGTCCATCAACGCGATGCGCTGGCGGGCCCGCCGCCGCGAGACGGTGCACTTCGAGGCGATCTACCGGCACCACCCGCTGTTCCGCCGTGAGGAGTTCCACATCTGGTCGCAGGGACACGAGGACTACCCGTCGACCATCGAGGGCGGCGACGTGCTGGTGATCGGCAACGGGGCGGTGCTGATCGGGATGAGCGAGCGGACCACCCCGCAGGCGGTGGAGATGATCGCCCACAAGCTCTTCGCCACCGGGTCGGCGCGCACCGTGGTGGCGCTGGACATGCCGAAGCGGCGGGCGACGATGCACCTGGACACCGTGATGACCATGGTGGACCGGGACACCTTCACCCAGTACGCGGGGCTCGGCATGCTCCGCTCGTACACGATCACCCCGGGCGGCGCGGGGCGGCGGATCGATGTCGCCGACCATCCGCCGGAGCACATGCACCGCGCGATCGCCTCGGCGCTGGACCTGGGCGAGATCCGGGTGCTGACCGCGACCCAGGACGTCCACGCGGCCGAGCGGGAGCAGTGGGACGACGGGTGCAACGTGCTGGCGGTGGAGCCGGGCGTGGTGGTCGCCTACGAGCGGAACACCACCACCAACACGCACCTGCGCAAGCAGGGGGTCGAGGTGATCGAGATCCGGGGCAACGAGCTGGGCCGGGGGCGGGGCGGGCCGCGCTGCATGAGCTGCCCGGTGGAGCGGGATCCGGTGTAGGGTCTCGCTTTCCACCCTGCGGTGAATAATCATTCTCACCGTCGTATAGAATTCCAGCGTCCCCGCAGCAGCACAGGAGCTCGTGATGCCCCTCCTCCCCTCAGCCCTCGCCGGCCGCAGCTTCCTCAAGGAGCTGGACTTCACCCGTGAGGAGTTCCTCGGCCTGGTCGAACTGGCCGCCGAGCTGAAGGCGGCCAAGAAGGCCGGGAGCGAGACCCAGTACCTGCGGGGCCGCAACATCGCGCTGATCTTCGAGAAGACCTCGACCCGCACCCGCTGCGCGTTCGAGGTCGCCGCCGCCGACCAGGGCGCCTCGACCACCTTCCTGGACCCGTCCGCCTCGCAGATCGGGCACAAGGAGTCGGTCAAGGACACCGCCCGGGTGCTGGGCCGGATGTACGACGGCATCGAGTACCGGGGCGACAGCCAGGCCAAGGTGGAGGAGCTCGCCGCGTACGCGGGCGTGCCGGTCTTCAACGGCCTGACCGACGACTGGCACCCCACCCAGATGCTCGCCGACGTGCTCACCATGACCGAGCACGGCGGCCGGCCGCTGGAGGAGACCGCCTTCGCCTACCTGGGCGACGCCCGGTTCAACATGGGCAACTCCTACCTGGTCACCGGCGCCCTGCTCGGCATGGACGTGCGGATCGTCGCGCCCCGCGACCACTGGCCCGCCGAGGAGGTCGTCGCCCGGGCGCGCAAGCTGGCGGAGATCAGCGGCGCGCGCGTCACGCTGACCGAGGAGGTCGCCGAGGGCGTCCGGGGCGCGCACTTCGTCGCCACCGACGTCTGGGTCTCCATGGGCGAGCCCAAGGAGGTCTGGGGCGAGCGGATCGCCGCGCTGTCGCCGTACGCGGTGACCATGGACGTGCTGCGCGCCACGGGCAACCCGGACGTGAAGTTCCTGCACTGCCTCCCCGCCTTCCACGACCTCGGCACCGAGGTCGGCCGGCGGATCCACGCCGAGTACGGCCTGGACTGCCTGGAGGTCACCGACGAGGTCTTCGAGTCGGCGCACTCCGTCGTCTTCGACGAGGCGGAGAACCGCCTGCACACCATCAAGGCCGTCATGGTCGCCGCGCTCGGCCGGTGACACCGGTGCCCGGGGCGGCCCCGGTCGCCCCGGTCGTCCGCCCGGCCGGTGATCCGGACCCCCGTTGACCCGGTGACCGGGTTGGCCCGAGGATGCTGCTCCGCGGCCGTCGCGCGCCGCGGAACCGACCCCCGGGCGGCAGGGAACCATCCCTTCCGTGCCGCCCGACCCGCGACCCACCCCGTCGCGCCCCGCACCACCCAGAAACGAGCACCACCCGCATGCCCGCACCACGCGTCAAGTCCTCCCAGCTCCTGATCGCCGAATCGGGCCACGACCTCGAGGGTCACGGCCTGAAGCGGACGATGGGCCTCTTCCACCTCATCTGCTTCGGCATCGGCGCCGTGGTCGGCACCGGCATCTTCGTCGGCCTGTCCGACTCGATCGCCGAGGCCGGCCCCGCGGTCGTCGTCTCCTACGTCCTGGCCGCGATCACCTGCGTCTTCACCGCCTTCTCCTTCGCCGAGCTCGGCGGCGCCGTCCCGGTGGCGGGTTCCTCCTACTCCTTCGCCTACGCCGGTCTCGGCGAGACCGCGGCGTTCCTGGTCGGCTGGTGCCTGCTGCTGGAGTACGGCATCTCCATCTCCGCCGTCGCGGTGGGCTGGAGCGAGTACCTCGACGAACTGCTGGACAGCCTGCTCGGCCTCCAGCTGCCCGGCGTCCTCTCGCACGGCCCCACCGAGGGCGGCGTGGTCAACCTGCCGGCCGTGGTGCTGATCGGCCTGGCCACCCTGCTGCTGGTCCGCGGCGTGCGGGAGAGCGCCCGCGCCACCGCGGTGATGGCGGTCGTCAAGATCGCGATCCTGCTGGTGTTCTGCGCGGTCGGCTACAGCGCCTTCCAGGACGGGCACCTCAGCCCGTTCGCGCCCGAGGGCATGGCGGGCATCGGCGCGGCCACCTCGGCGGCGTTCTTCTCCTACATCGGCTTCGACGCCATCACCACGGCCGGCGAGGAGTCGCGCAACCCGCGCCGGGACGTGCCGATCGCGATCCTGGTCTGCATCGGCCTGGTGACCGTCCTGTACTGCGCCGTGGCCCTCGCGGCGATCGGCGCCATCGGCTCCGAGGAGGCGGGCAGCCGGCCGGCCGCGCTGTCCCACGTGGTCGACGTCGTCACGGGCTCCGACATGGGCAGGGCGGTCATCGCCTTCGGCGCGGTGGTGGCCATCGCCTCGGTGACGCTGGCGGTGACGTACGGACAGAGCCGGATCCTGATGTCGATGTCGCGCGACGGCCTGATGCCGCGGGTCTTCGAGAAGGTCTCCGCGAAGACCTCCACGCCGGTGACCGGCACGGTCGTCGTCGGCGTGGTCTTCGGCCTGGTCGCGGCGTTCGTTCCGCTGGACGGGCTGATCGACCTCTCCACCATCGGCACGCTGGGCGCCATGGCCGCGGTCAACGTCGCGGTGATCGCGCTGCGGCGCCGGGAGCCGGAGCTGGCGCGGCCGTTCCGGGTGCCGTTCGGACCGGTGCTGCCGGGACTGGGCGTGCTGTTCTGCCTGTACCTGATGTACGAGACGGGGCCGTCGACGTGGGCGCAGTTCGCCGCCTTCCTGGCGGCGGGACTGGCGGTGTACCTGGGGTACGGCCGCAAGCGTTCCGTGCTGGCGTCGCGTACCGCCGAGGAGCCGCCGGTCCCCGCCGTCCGGTGACCGGGTCCCCGCTCGCGAGGGCCGCCGCGTTCACACCGCGGCGGCCCTTCGCCGTACCGGGGCCCTGCGTGCCGCCCCGGCGGGGTGTGCCGGGTGCGGCACGGCGAGCCGCTCCTCCCCAGGGCCACCCGGGCCCCGGGCGTACCCTCCGGCGGGGAGCCGGCGGGCGGGCGGCCGGCCGTCACGGCGGTCCGGCTCGCCGCCCGTGGCCTACCTCGGGCTCGGGGCGCTCCTGAGGGTGGGTGGAACCGTCTGCGGCAGCCACGCCTCCGTGCAGGTGAGCGTCGTGCCCTCCAGGGCGCAGTGGGTCTGCCAGATCTGGCCACCGGTCGTCAGGACCTGGACCCACAGGTCGTTGCCCTGGGTGGAGATGCCGACACCACAGGACGAGGGTCCTGGGTAGCCGGGGTTGTCGCTGAGGTCCACCCAGGTGAAGGGACCCACGGTGGGCGTGAGGTCCTGACGGCCCACGGACGTCAGGCCGCCCGAGATCACCGCGCTGAACTGCTCCGACCTCGACGGGGCGACGGAGTCGATGTCGACGCACGGGCCGGTGGCCCCGCGCGGCCCCTGCGGACCCGTGGGGCCGGTGGCTCCGCGCGGCCCCTGCGGGCCCGTGGGGCCGGTGGCTCCCCGGCAGTGGTCCTTGCCCCAGCCGCCGCCGTGGGGCGAGACCGCGTGCCGGTCCTGGCCGTCCGTGCACCTGCTCGTGTCGCCGCCGTACGGCGTGGCCGGGTGCTCCGGCATGCTCCGCACCGCGGTGGCCGGGGTGGCCACACCGGTCGCCATGACCAGCGCGAGCGAGGCCAGCATCCCTGCTTTCCTGAACCTGTCACGTGCCAGCGGCCCACACAGCGGGCGTCTTGCGGCCCCAGAACTCATGCGCCTGCTCTCCCTTGCGTCGATGTCCGCGGAAGGTTTCCGCAGCAGGAGTCTCACCCGCCGTCCCTCCGGAGAGCGGCGCATCGGACCGCGGCGCGCCCAGACATCATCAAATCGGCTTATATGAGCCCAAAGGGAGCAGTGACGACACATGAGGCGTCAATGTGATCAATGACGGGCAATCAGGCCGCCGCGCGGATACCCTCTCCCGGATCCAGCACGTGCCACAGTGACGCCCCCTCCAGGCGGGGAGGCGGTCAGCATCCGGGACCGGTGAGACATGCCGAAACAGACCATCTGCCTGTGCATGATCGTCAAGAACGAGTCGCACGTGATCGAACGGTGCCTCGGTTCCGTCCGTCACCTGATCGACACCTGGGTGATCTCCGACACCGGCTCGACCGACGGCACCCAGGACCTGATCCGCAGGGCGCTCGACGGCATCCCCGGCGAGCTGCACGAGGAGCCCTGGGTCGACTTCGGCCACAACCGCACGCGGAACATCCGACGGGCCCGCGGCAGGGCCGACTACCTGCTCACGCTCGACGCCGACCACGTGCTGCGCCAGGACGCGCCGCTGCCCCGCCTGACCGCGACCTCGTACATGCTGCGCTACGACACACCGGGCACCCAGCACCGGTTCAAGCACCTCATGCGCGGTGACCTGGCCTGGCGCTACGAGGGCGTCACCCACGAGTACCCCTGCACCGACGAGCCCGACGTGCAGCGCAACCTCGACGCGCTGGTGATCGAGGACCACGCCGACGGCGGCTGCCGCGACGACAAGTTCGCACGCGACGCGCGCCTGCTGCGGCGCGAACTCGAACGCGACCCCTCCAACACGCGGACGGTGTTCTACCTGGCCAACACCGAACGCGACCTGGGCCACGCGCAGGAGGCGATCGCGCTCTACGAGCGCCGCGCCGCGATGGGCGGCTGGGAGGAGGAGGTCTACTGCTCGCTGCTGGAGGCCGGCATCCTCAAGGCCGACAGGAACGACGACTGGGCCGGGGCCATGGACGCCTTCTCCCGCGCCTGGGAGGCGCGCCCCCAGCGGCTGGAGGCCTGCTACGAACTCGCCTCCCGCCTGCGCGCCCAGGGCCGCCACCACACCGCGCACGCCGTCCTCGGCGCCGTCGTCGGCCGGGGCGAACCGGACGACCTCCTCTTCATCAGGCCCTGGGTGTACCGCTGGGGCCTGCTCTTCGAGTACGCGGTCACCGCGTACGGGGTGGGCGACCTCCCGGCCTCGCTCCGGGCGTGCGACACGCTCCTGGCCCTCCCCGACCTGCCCGCGCCCGTCCGCACCCAGACCGAGATCACCCGGACGTTCGCGGCCCGGCAGGCCGCCGCCGCCCCGCGGCCGTCCGCGCCCTCGCTCGGCCCCCAGCGCGGCCGGGCGGGCAGGACGCCGACGGGTTCCAGGAAAAAGGCGGCCAGACCCCGCAAGAAGTAGGAGGACGGCGCGCGGCCCGGAGGACGCCCGCCCGGACCCGCGGGCCGGGAGGGCGGACATCCGGGCGGCGGCGGAGGGTCAGGACAGGCGGCGGATCATCTGCAGGACGCGGTCGCGGGACTCGTCGGCCGCGTCGATGGCCTCCATGCACTGCCAGTAGGTGTCGTCGTCGGCCGCCACCGGGGCGAGGCCGATCATGGCTATGCCCGCCTCGGACAGCAACTCCCCGAGGAGCTGGAGCACTTGGCACGGCTCACCCAGGGAGGTGAGCCTGGCCGCCCGGAGGTGTTCGCCGCCGAAGGGCGCCGGCCCCAGCACCCCGCAGCCCCGCCCGGCGAGCTCCGTCAGGCCGAGCGCCTCGCCGCGCAGCTCCGGCGGACCGGCCACGGCCAGGCGGCTGCCGACCGCCTGGGCGAGGGCGTGCGCCTGCCAGACCTCGGCCATGACGGCCTGCGGCTCCTCGCTGACCGCCAGGGCGCGTCTACCCGCTTCGATGAGTCGTGCCGCGTCCATCCACGCCGCCCCCGTTCGCTCCGCGTGCCCCCGCGCACGCCGTGCCGATTTCACTACCCAGAGTGAAGGGTCGGGCACGAATACGCCAGACCATGCCGGAAATCTGTGGAAAACTTCGCGGGAACGCTTCGCTCCACGACTCCGGAGAGTGAAGGCGGGGCCTCGAAGGTGCCGGGTTCACTCCCCCGGCGCGGGAAACCTCTCCTCGTTGCGTCCGATCTTCGCATCCAGCGCCGACAACGGGTCCACGCCCAGCGCCGTGCAGAACTGCAGCAGGTAGGCGAGCACGTCCGCGACCTCGTCCTCCACCCGGTGGGCCGTCCCCGGGTCCTCCATCACCCGCGCCGACTCCTCCGGCGTCAGCCACTGGAAGATCTCCAGCAGTTCGGACGCCTCCACGCTGAGCGCGGCCGCCAGGTTCTTGGGCGTGTGGTACGGCTCCCAGCGGCGCGCCGCGGCGAACTCCGTCAGCCGCCGCTGCAGGGCGGCCAGGTCACGGTGGGGCCGGTGCTGCTCGGTCATGGGGCCAGGTCTACCACCCGCGCCGCGTCGCCCCCCTCCTCGCCCTCCACCCAGGAGAGGTCGTTGACCGCGCCGACCAGCCGGATGTGCCCGCGCTCGCACATCCGGGCCACCAGTCCCAGCAGTTCGCGGCGCTGCCGGGCGTCGAGTCCGTGGCCGAACCCGTCGGCGAGCACGGTGAGCGTCTGGTAGGCCTCGGGCACCTCGACGGTGTCGACCTCCAGCACGCCCGGCCCGGTGAGCAGCACCAACGCCAGCGCGATGTACCGGAGTTCGCCGTCACCGAGGCGGGCGAGGTCGGTGCGGGCGCCGTCGCCCCGGTCGATCAGGGCGCGCACCCGCCCGTCGGTGGTCCGTTCGGCCAGCAGGTCGGCGACCGGCCCCGCGCACCCGGCGCGGACGGCCTCGATCAGCAGCCCGTGCCGCCGGGAACACTCGGAGCGGGTGCGGAAGAGCACGTCGGCGAGGTTGTCGCAGCCGCGCAGCAGACGCCCGGTGCCCAGCGGCACGGCGGACCGCATTCTGGCGGGCCGCGGGGCGCAGACGAACACGGACCGCAGGGCGACCACCATCTGCTCGGCGGCCCCCAGCACCCGGCGCTGCCCCTCGGTCTTCCCGGCGACCCGCAGCGGCAGCAGCGGGGTGCCGAGCCGGTCGTCGGGGAGGGGCGCGCGGGTGACCGGCGCGGCGCCCGCGGTGTGCCAGGCGGCCTGCACCGCGCGGCGGCCGGGGTCGCGCAGGGCGGTCTCCAGCAGGGTGAGCCCGCCACCGGTCAGCCTCTCCCCCACGATCCGCAGTTCGGGCTCGACCTGGACGGCGACGTCGAGCCGGACCGGCCCCTCGGGGCCGTCGGCGGTGCAGCCGATGCGGAACCCGCGGCGCCCCTGTCCGTCCGGGCGGGCGCGGTCGGGGACGCAGGAGAGGGCGTCGGGGAACGCCTCGCCGAGTTCGGCCCCGGCGGCGAGCCGGGCCAGCGCCTCGTAGGCGCGCAGCACGCCGGACTTGCCGCTGCCGCTCGGTCCGGCGACCAGGGTGAACGGCGCGTCGAGCGGGACGCGCAGCCGCCGGTGGGCGGCGAAGGCGGACAGCCGCAGTTCGGTGACGCGGGCCCGGCCGGTGACGGCGCGCCGGACGGGCACCGGCGCCGCCTCCGCCTCGCGCGGGAACGGGGAGGGGAGAGGGGCGTCGGACGGCATGGACACGGTCATGACCGGACCGTAGGCGGGCGCGGGGGCGGCGAACCGTTCCGCCCGGCGGGCCTTCCTACGATCGGGGGACCCGGTCAGCGGCGGAGGGGGCGTCACCCCCCGGCATCACCCCTGCTGGGAGCGGGAGTTCCCGCCTCCGAGGCCCTCGATCAGGCCCTGCACCTCGACGCCGTTCGGGGTGAGCAGGAAGACGTTCCGGTCGACCCGGTGCATGGAGGCGGCCAGGCCGAAGACCACGCCGGTCGAGAAGTCGAGGACGCGCTTGGCCACGTCGGGTTCGGCGCCGGAGAGGTCGAGCAGGACGGGTGCGCCCGCCATCAGCGTCTCGGCGACCTCGCGGGCGTCGGCGAAGACGTTGACCCGGAGCACCACGAAACGGCGGCGGGGTTCGGTGACCTGCCCGGGCAGCGCCCGGTGGTCCACCTGGGAGGGCCAGGCGTCCCGGCCCCGCAGCGGGACGACCTCGGCCAGGCCTTCCCACTGTTCGTCGGTGACGTCGTGCCTGCGCCTGCTCATCACCGTCGGTCCCCCGCCTCGTGCCCGGATCGTCTGCTGGGCCCCCATTGTGGCGTGCGCTCACCCGTTCGGCCGAATCGACGCGCGGGGCGGGAGCGGCGAGGTTTTCCCGATCCGGCGACGCGCCCGGGAACGGGCGCCCGGAAACGGCGGACGCGCCCCGCGGGTGTCCCCCGGGGCGCGTCGCCCTTCCCGCGTCGTGGGAGGTCAGCGCGCCGCGGCCTCCGCGGCGGCGGCCTGCTCCTCCGCCGGGACGCGGGAGCGGATGCCGGCGCCGGCCACGACCGCGCCGAGGACGCACAGGACGCCGGTGACGACCACGGCGGCGTGCAGGCCGTTGACGAACGCCCGGCCCGCGCCCTCGACGACCGCGGCCCTGAGCTCGGCGGTCATCTCCGGGGAGACGGGGCGATGCCCATCGTGACCGCTTCCGGGGGGGCGGGACCGCACGGCGAAGCCCCCGGACGGGGCGGACCGGGGGCTTCGCGGGCGGGGGCCGGGCGGGTCAGGGGGCGCCGGCGGCGGTGCGGCGCACGGACTCCACGACGACGTCCCGCAGGTTGCCGGTCTTCTCCCACAGTTCGAGCTGGAACCGGGCCCCGTTGCCCTCGGTGAAGAGGCGGTCCACCGTGCGGTGGGCCAGGTCGCGGTCACCGGCCTCGCCGAGCGCCTCGTCGAGGTGCTCGAGGAGCGCGCCGACCACCTCGCGGGCGGGGGCGGGGCGGAAGGTGAGGGGGTGGAGCAGGTCCTCCTCGAGACCGGAGTGGGACGCCTGCCACGCCGCGAGCCTGAGCAGGCTCACGCTGGCGGGCGCCGGGGGCTCGACGCCGGCCCGCCACTGCCGGGCGGCGGTCTCGACCAGACCGCGGGCCAGGGCGGCGATCAGCACGGGGGTGTCGGCGTCCAGGCAGACGTCGGAGACGCGGATCTCGACCGTGGGGTAGTTGTCGGAGAGGCGGGCGTCGTAGTACGCCATGTGCCGGTCGAGCACGGCCCCGGTGGCGACCATCGCGTCGGTGCGGCGGTGGTACTCCTCGGGGCTGCCGAAGGGCTCGGTCGGGCCGGCCGAGGGCCAGCGCTCCCACACCTGGCGGCGGTAGCTGCGGTAGCCGGTCTCCTTGCCCTGCCAGAAGGGCGAGTTGGCGCTGAGCGCGGTGAGCACCGGCAGCCAGTCACGGATCCGGTCGAGGACCGCGACGCCCTCCTCGTCGGACTCCACGGACACGTGCACGTGGCAGCCGCACACCATCTGTTCCTGGGTGGCCAGACCGTAGCGGTCGACCATCCACTGGTAGCGCTCGCTGGTGCTGACCTTGGGACTCACCGGGAGCGGGGAGGTGGCCAGCGCGGCGACCGCGGCGCCGGTCCCGGCGGCGTGCCGGGCCGCGTCCGCGCGCCAGCGGACGATCTCCTCCTGCAGCTTCGCCAGGGAGGACTGCGGATGGGTGGCGAACTCCAGCATCTGGCCGTGGAGTTCCTTCTCGAAGACCTCGGAGTCCGCGGGGTCACGCTCCGCCCGGGCCAGCACGGCTGCGGACAGGGCACGGGGCTCGCCCGTCTCCGGATCGACCAGGAGCAGTTCTTCTTCGACGCCGACGGTGCGCACGGGGGCCTTCCTCTAGTGAGCGGTTTCCCTCGTGTTCCCGGGGGTCCTCGCGATCAGTCCTCACCGGTCGCGCCGCGGCCCGGCGTTTGGGTCCGCGACGGCGGGGCGACCCGTACACGGTGGCCCGACCCGGTGACCGGACCCGGTGACCGAACCCGGAGGAGGAGGATCCGTGGATCATTCACGCGTACCCGTGCTGGAGGCGCTGGAGGATTTCCGCCGTCGAGGGGACGTGGTCTACGGTCCGCCGGGCCACCGGCAGGGCCGTGGCGCGGATCCCCGGGTGAAGGAGATCCTCGGCGAGGGCGTCTTCGCCTCGGACGTGCTCAACATGAACGGGCTGGACGACCGCCGCCTGTCGCAGGGCGTGCTCGGCGACGCCCAGGAGCTCATGGCGGACGCGGTCGGCGCGGACCAGGCCTTCTTCTCCACCTGCGGCAGCTCCCTCTCCGTGAAGACCGGGATGCTGGCGGTGGCCGGCCCCGGGGAGAAGCTGCTGATCTCCCGCAACTCCCACAAGTCGGTGATCGCCGCGGTGATCATCAACGGCGTGGTCCCGATCTGGGTGCACCCGAAGTTCGACGGCGACCGCCACCTGGCGCACCCGCCGGAGCCGGACGACGTGCGCCGCAGGCTCCAGGAGCACCCGGACGCCAAGGGGATGCTGCTGATCACGCCCACCGACTGGGGCTCCTGCGCCGACATCCGCGGCGTGGCGCGGGTCTGCCACGAGTTCGGCGTCCCGCTGATCGTCGACGAGGCGTGGGGCGCCCACCTCCCCTTCCACCCGGAGCTGCCGACCTGGGGGATGAACGCCGAGGCCGACATGGTGGTCACCAGCGTGCACAAGATGGGCGGCGCGATCGAGCAGAGCTCGGTGTTCCACCTCAAGGGCGACCGCATCTCCGCCGAGGTGCTCCAGCAGCGCGAGGACCTGCTGGGCACCACCAGTTCGTCCTCCCTGGTCTACGCGACCCTCGACGGCTGGCGGCGGCAGATGGTGGAGCAGGGCCACGACCTGCTGGACACCGCCCTCGCCCGCGCCCGGCGGATCCGCGAGGCGGTGGCGGAGGTGCCCGGGCTCTCCGTGATGGGCGAGGAGATCGTCCGCGAGGGGCTGGCGTTCGAGCACGATCCGCTGAAGCTGACCATCGAGGTCCGGGAGCTCGGCATCACCGGCATGCAGGCCGCCGAATGGCTGCGCGCCAACTGCCACGTGGACGTCGGCTCCGCCGACACGCTGCGGATCTGTCCGCAGATCACCCACGGCGACGACGACCGCACCGAGGCGCTGCTGGTGGAGTCGCTGCGGCGGCTGGCCAAGGAGGCCGACGGCATGGAGCGGCCGCCGCGGGTGCTGCTGCCCGTGCCGGACGGGCTGGAGCTGGAGCAGGCGATCCGGCCGCGCGACGCCTTCTTCGGCAACGTCGACCACGTTCCGGCCGACCGGGCCGTCGGGCGGGTGGCCGCCGAGACCATCACCCCGTATCCGCCGGGCGTGCCGGCGGTGGCGCCGGGTGAGGTGATCACGCGGGAGGTCGTGGACTACCTGCGCAGCGGGGTCGCGGCGGGGATGCTGCTGCCGGACGCCGCCGACCCGAAGGCGGAGACCTTCCGCGTCGTCACCTGACCGGGCACCGGCCGCCCCCGCCGGAGCCTGCGCCACCCCCGCCGGAGCCTGCGCCGGCCGCCCGGGGCCGCGCCGGCGCCACCCGGCCGCGGACCCCTCCGGCCAGGAGAAGAATCCCTACCTCTACGCCGAAGGCGACCCCGTCAACCGCATCGACACCACCGGACCGCTCAGCTTCGGAGAAGCCCTTGAGGTACTTGGTAGGGCAAGCGACTTGCTGGGTACCGGATACCAGCACTGCAGGATGACACGCGCGCGGCTTGGGCAAGCCTGGCAGGGTGGGCCGTGGGCACAGTAGCGGGTTTGGGGTGCACTGCCTCGACTGCCGGGACAGGAATGGGCGCCGCGGTAGCGCCCGCCGTGCGCGCCGGCATGGGCTTTTACGCCGGAGAAATCGCGTCGAGTGTCATCAAGGGAGACTGAACAGCCAGCGCACCGGCGGAGAGGCATTGCCCCTCCGCCGAGCCGGAAGGATGGGTATGAGCCGAGAACGCTTCACTGGCGTCAGTAAGACTCGTCGCAACCTACGGTGGACGGCCATCGCCACAGTGCCTTGCGTTGTGCTGCTCCTCTACCTCATTGCAGTCCAGAAGGTCAGTGAGGCATGGGTGGGGATGGGGATCGTGGCCGCCATCTGGGCTTTGCTGGTGTGGCGCTTCAAGGATGTCGGCTCTGACGGGCTGCCTCCCCAACGGTAAGGCGTACCTCTACCTCAGCAGACGCGGCGGGGCTGCTGCAGCACTCGCGGCGTCACACGCGCCACCACCGCCGAACAGGTACCCCGCCCTTCCGGTTCACCGGCGACTACCAGGACCCCACCGGCCTCTACCACTTCGCGGCCCGCTACTACGACCTCAGCATTGGCCGCTTCACCAGCCCCGACCCCTCCGGCCAGGAGAAGAATCCCTACCTCTACGCCGAAGGCGACCCCGTCAACCGGGCCCGGCACCGCGGCCCGCCGCCGGGTTCCCCCCGCCCGCCGGGGCCGCGCCGCCGGGGCGCGGCCCGGTGCGGCCGTCCCGGGCGGCGCGCGCGTCGGTACTAGGCTGTGCGCGGACACGACCGCACCACCGCAGGGAGACACGCATGGCACCCGGCCTGCCCACCGCCATGGACCGACCGCACTTCATCGGCATCGGCGGCGCCGGTATGTCGGGCATCGCGAAGATCCTCGCCCAGCGGGGCGCCAAGGTCGCCGGCAGCGACGCCCGGGACTCCGCCACCGCCGAGGCGCTGCGCGCCCTGGGCGCCACCGTCCACATCGGCCACGACGCGGCCCACCTGGCCGACGACGCCACCTGCGTGGTGGTCTCCTCCGCCATCCGCGAGGACAACCCGGAGCTGGCCCGCGCCGCCGAGCTCGGCATCCCGGTCGTCCACCGCTCGGACGCGCTGGCCCGCCTGATGGACGGCCTGCGGCCCATCGCCGTGGCCGGCACCCACGGCAAGACCACCACCACCTCCATGCTGGCGGTCTCGCTGGGCGCCCTCGGCCTGGACCCCTCGTACGCCATCGGCGGCGACCTCGACGTGCCCGGCTCCAACGCCGCGCACGGCACGGGCGAGATCTTCGTCGCCGAGGCCGACGAGTCGGACCGCAGCTTCCACAAGTACGCCCCCGAGGTCGCCATCGTCCTCAACGTGGAGCTCGACCACCACGCCAACTACGCGTCCATCGAGGAGATCTACGACTCCTTCCGGATCTTCGCCGGCAGGATCGTCCCCGGCGGCACGCTGGTGATCTCCGCCGACCACGAGGGCGCCCGCGAACTCACCGCGCGCCTGGAGGGCACCGGCATCCGCACGGTCACCTACGGCGAGTCCCCGGACGCCGACGTCCGCGTCGGCGCCGTCGTCGCCAGGGGCCTGACCAGCGACGTCACCGTCCAGATCGACGACGCCCCGCTCACCTTCACGGTCTCCGTGCCCGGCCGCCACTACGCCCACAACGCGGTCGCCGCGCTCGCCGCCGGCGTCGCGCTGGGCATCCCGGCCGAGGACCTGGCGCCCGCGATCGCCGCCTACAAGGGCGTCAACCGGCGGCTGCAGCTCAAGGGCGCGGCGGCCGGCGTCCAGGTGATCGACTCCTACGCCCACCACCCGACCGAGATGACCGCCGACCTCGAGGCGATGCGCGCCGGTCTCCCCGAGGGCGGCCGGATACTGGTCCTGTTCCAGCCGCACCTGTTCTCCCGCACGCAGGAGCTCGGCACCGAGATGGGCCAGGCGCTCGCCCTCGCCGACGCCTCCGTGGTCCTCGACATCTACCCGGCCCGCGAGGACCCGATCCCGGGCATCACCAGCGAGCTGATCATCGACGCCGCCCGCGGGACCGGCGCCGACGTCACCGCCGTCCACGACAAGGCCGCCGCCCCCGGCGTGATCGCGGGAATGGCCGAGCCCGGTGATCTCGTTCTCACCATGGGAGCGGGCGACGTCACCGACCTCGGCCCGCTGATCCTGGACCGCCTCGCAGAGCAGAACCGGTAAAGGGAGGGCGCACACCATGGCCTACGAGATCGACAAGCCCGACGAGCAGTGGCGCGCGGAGCTCAGCCCCGAGGAGTACGCGGTCCTGCGCCAGGCCGGCACCGAGCGCCCCTTCACCGGTGAGTACACGGACACCAAGGCGAAGGGCGTCTACTCCTGTCGCGCCTGCGGAGCCGAACTGTTCACCTCGGAGACCAAGTTCGAGTCCCACTGCGGCTGGCCGTCCTTCTACGACCCGAAGGACACCGACGCGGTCGAACTGATCCAGGACACCTCCCACGGCATGGTCCGCACCGAGGTCCGCTGCGCCCGCTGCGGCTCGCACCTGGGCCACGTCTTCGAGGGCGAGGGCTACCCGACGCCGACGGACCAGCGGTACTGCATCAACTCCATCTCCCTGCGGCTGGAGCCGGCGCAGGACTGAGCCGTCCTCGTCCCTCTGCCGCCCGGGCCCCGGCCGCACGTCGGCCGGGGCCCGGTGCGTCGTGTGCGCCGGGAGCCGCGCGGCAGTTGCTTGCTCGACGGTAATACGCGTCATACGCTTACGGGTATGGCCAGGACCAGGATCAGCATCAGCCTTGAGCAGGAGCAGGCGGAACGCATCCGCCGGCACGCGGAACGCGCCGGGATGGACGTCTCGGCCTATCTGGTGCATGCCGCGACGCGGCAGATGGCCGAGACCGAAGCCATAGAGGAACAGTTCGCGGGCGTGGACGCGGTGATCGCCGCCGCGGAGACCGAGGCCGCACGTGCGGGAGAGCTCCCCGAGGAGCCGGTCGCCGACCTGACGGAGGAGGAGCGGCGCGACGTCGAACGGGCTCTCGGCCTGGTGTACGGGGCGGACCGGCCTGCCGTGCGGCCGGGAGAAGCGGCTTGAGCGCGCGCGTGCCCGTGTACGACACGGGGATGCTCATCGCACTCGCGGACCGCAAGGCCAAGGCGGTGCACCTGCACGAAGCGATGAGGGGAACTCCGCACCGTGCGGTCGTGCTGGGGCCTGTGCTGGCGCAGGTGTGGCGTCCGGCCCCGAGACTGGTGCACGCCCTTGCGGGTGTCCTCGGCGACTGTACCGTGCCGCAGGCTCGTGGCTCTGCCCCGCCGATGCGCGACACCCGGGCCGGTCGCCCCGAGTGCATCGGGTGTCTGACGGGTCCTGACCTGACGGACTGGCGCCGGGTCGGCACGGCACTGGGGCAGGCGGCTCTTCCGGGGAAGAAGAAACCCGATGCCGTGGACGCGTGGGTGGCGCTGGCCGCGGCCAAGCACGGCAGCGCGGTGATCTTCACCAGCGATCCGGAGGACGTCAAGGCGTACCTGGCGGTGCTCGACCCGCCGGATGTGCACGTACACGCCGTATGAGCCGGGGGTGAGGGCGCAGTTTTGCCGCGGTGCGAGTGCGAGTGCGAGTGCTGGAGCACGACTGGCCGTCCTTCCGCGACCCGAAGGACACCGACGCGGTCGGACTGATCCAGGACACCTCCCACGGCACGGTCCGCACCGAGGTCCGCTGCGCCCGCTGCGACTGGAGCCGGCCGAGGACCGAGGACCCGAGCGCGGCGCGGTCCTGAGGGACGAGGACTGTCCTGAGTCCTCGCCCTGACCGTTGAAGAGGCCGCCCACCGGAGGACGCCGAGCCGCACCGGCCCGCCCGGAACCACCGGGGGGCGACGACGATGTGCGTCGTCGTCGCCCCCTCACGGCCGCCGGTCAGCCGAAGAAGCCCTCGATGGTCTCCTCCACGGCCTCCTCGACGATCTCCTCGGCCGTCTCCTCCACGATCTCCTCGACGAAGTCCCCGAAGATGTCGTCCATGCTGTGATCCCCTTTGTGTCGGCGTGACTGACCCGCAGCTCGCCCGGGGCGGCTGCGGGTTCATGGTCATCCTCTCAACTCGTCCTCGCTCGACGCCAGTTCTCCAGTGGATCTTCTTCCGGGCGTCGGCGGTCCGCGGCGTCAGAGCGCGTGGGCCGCGTACCGCTCCACCACCTCCGCGAGGACTTCGGCGCCGTCCCGCGCCCAGAGGCCCTCGTTGAAGATCTCCACCTCGACCGGCCCGTCGTACCCGGCGGCGTCGACCAGTTCGCGGAAGCGGCGCAGGTCCACGCTGCCGTCGCCGAGCTGCCCGCGCCCGAGCAGCACGCCGGCGGGCAGCGGGGTCACCCAGTCGGCGAGCTGGAACGCCGCGATCCGGCCGCCGCCCGGACCGGCGGCCCCGGCCCGGGCGATCCGCGCCGCCGCCGTGTCGTCCCACCACACGTGGTACGTGTCGACGACGACGCCCACCTCCTCGACGGGGAAGCGCTCGGCGAGGTCCAGGGCCTGGCCCAGGGTGGACACCACGCAGCGGTCGGAGGCGAACATGGGGTGCAGCGGCTCGATCGCGAGGCGCACCCCGCGCTCGCGGGCGTACGGGGCCAGTTCGGCGAGCGCGTCCGCGACGCGCTCGCGCGCCCCGCGCAGGTCGCGGTCACCGGCGGGCAGCCCGCCCGAGACCAGGACCAGGGTGGGGGTGGCGAGGGCGGCCGCCTCGTCGATCGCGGCCCGGTTGTCGTCGAGGGCGGCGGCGCGCGCGCCGGGCTCGGACGCGGTGAGGAAGCCGCCGCGGCACAGGCTGGTGACGGTGAGGCCCGCCTCGCGGACCAGTCGCGCGGCCCGCTCCACGCCGTACTCCTGGACGGGCGCGCGCCACAGGCCGACCCGGGCGACCCCCGCCTTGCCGCAGCCCTCCACCAGCTCGGGCAGGGACCACTGCTTGACGGTCTCCTGGTTGATGCTGAACCTCGAGAGATCGGCGTCGGTCACTGTTCCACCCCGTACACGGCCAGCAGGTTCCGCATCCGGCCCTCGGCGAGCGCCGGGTCCGGGAACAGGCCGAGCCCGTCGGCCAGTTCGTAGGCCCGGGCCAGGTGCGGCAGTGAGCGCGCCGACTGCAGGCCGCCCACCATCGCGAAGTGCTCCTGGTGGCCCGCGAGCCAGGCCAGGAACACCACGCCCGTCTTGTAGAAGCGGGTGGGAGCGGCGAACAGGTGGCGGGCCAGCTCCACCGTCGGGTCGAGGATCTCCCGGAAGCCCGCCGTGTCGCCCGTGTCCAGGACCCGGACGGCCCGCGCGGCGAGCGGGCCCAGCGGGTCGAAGACGCCGAGCAGGGCGTGGCTGAAGCCCCGTCCGTCGCCCGCGATCAGCTCCGGGTAGTGGAAGTCGTCGCCGGTGTAGCAGCGCACCCCGTCCGGCAGCCGCCGCCGCAGCGCGACCTCGCGGTCCGCGTCCAGCAGCGACACCTTGACGCCGTCGACCTTGTCCGGGTGCAGGGCGACGACCTGCAGGAAGGCGTCGGTGGCCGCGTCCAGGCCGTCACCGCCCCAGTAGCCCTCCAGCGCCGGGTCGAACATCGGGCCCAGCCAGTGCAGCACCACCGGCTCGGATGCCTGCCGCAGCAGCGCGCCGTAGACCTCGAGGTAGTCGTCCGGGCCCTTCGCGGCGGCGGCCAGCGCCCGCGACGCCATCAGCACCGCCTGCGCGCCGGCCTCCTCGACGACGGCGAGCTGCTCCTCGTACGCGGCGCGCACCTCGCCGAGGGCCGCGCCGGGCACGGTGAGCTGGTCGGTGCCGACGCCGCACGCGACGTGCCCGCCCACGCTCCGGGCCTCGGCGGCGCTGCGGCGGATCAGCTCGCGGGCCCCGGCCCAGTCCAGGCCCATGCCGCGCTGCGCGGTGTCCATGGCCTCGGCGACACCCAGCCCGTGCGCCCACAGGTGGCGGCGGAAGGCGAGGGTGGCGTCCCAGTCGACGGCGGCCGGGCCGTCCGGGGTGGTGTCGGCGTACGGGTCGGCCACCACGTGCGCCGCGGCGAGGACCGTGCGGGAGACGAGCGGCGCGCCGCCCGCCGTGAGGTCCGCGGGAGTCGTGCGCGGCGTGTAGGGGGCGGTCCCCCCGCCCGCGCGGGGCAGCAGGAGGGTCACAGCGTCAGCTCCGGGACGTCGAGGCGGCGGCCCTCGGCCGAGGAGCGCAGGCCGAGTTCGGCGAGCTGGACGCCGCGCGCGCCGGCCAGCAGGTCCCAGGCGTACGGCTCGTCGAGGACCACGTGGCGCAGGAACAGCTCCCACTGGGCCTTGAAGCCGTTGTCGAACTCCGCCCCCGGCGCGAGGTTGTCCGGCACCTCCTGCCACTGGTCGCGGAAGGACTCGGTGACCGGCAGGTCCGGGTTCCACACCGGCTTGGGCGTGGCGGAGCGGTGCTGGACGCGGCAGCCGCGCAGCCCCGCGACGGCGGAGCCGTGCGTGCCGTCGACCTGGAACTCGACCAGCTCGTCGCGGTGGACCCGGACCGCCCAGGACGAGTTGATCTGGGCGACGGCCCCGCCCTCCAGCTGGAAGACGCCGTACGCGGCGTCGTCCGCGGTGGCGGAGTACGGCTTGCCGTGCTCGTCCCAGCGCCGCGGGACGTGGGTGGTGGCCAGGGCCTGGACGGAGGTGACCCGGCCGAAGAGCTCGTGGAGCACGTACTCCCAGTGCGGGAACATGTCGGTGACGATGCCGCCGCCGTCCTCGGCGCGGTAGTTCCAGCTCGGGCGCTGGGCCTCCTGCCAGTCGCCCTCGAAGACCCAGTAGCCGAACTCGCCGCGCACGGACAGGATCTCGCCGAAGAAACCGCCGTCGACCAGGCGCTTCAGCTTGAGCAGGCCCGGCAGGAAGATCTTGTCCTGGACGACGCCGTGCTTGATCCCGGCGTCCCGCGCCAGCCGGGCCAGCTCCAGCGCGCCGTCGAGGGACGTCGCGGTCGGCTTCTCGACGTACAGGTGCTTGCCCGCGGCGATCGCCTTCCGGACGGCCTCGACGCGGGCGGAGGTGATCTGGGCGTCGAAGTAGACGTCGACGGTGTCGTCGGCGAGGACGGCGTCCAGGTCGGTGGACCACTCGGTCAGGCCGTGCCGGCCGGCGATCTCGCGCAGGGCGTGCTCCCGGCGGCCGACCAGGACGGGCTCGGGCCACAGCACCGTGCCGTCGCCGAGGTCGAGGCCGCCCTGTTCGCGCAGGGCCAGGACGGAGCGCACCAGGTGCTGGCGGTATCCCATCCGTCCGGTGACGCCGTTCATGGCGATGCGCACTGTTCTGCGTGTCACGTGCTTCCCTCCGGGGTGTGGCGGGCGGTTCTCGTCCCCGGTTTCCGGGGCCGCGCGCCGGGCGAACGGATCGAGTGAGGTCGGCCGCGAGGGCCGTCGAGCGTAGAAAGCGCTTTCTACGGACGTACGCTAGCGACCGGGAGGGGCCGCGTACAGGGGGCCCGGACGACGAAACCGGGACGCCGTGCCGCCGGGGGCCGCGATGATGGGACGATTCCCCGGGATCCCGGGCGGGGCGGCGCCCGGGGCCCGCCTCCCACCGACCACCGCGACCGCCGGCGCCTGGAGGGCCCATGCCAGTGACCCTGTCGGACGTGGCGAACCGTGCCAGGGTCTCGCCCGCCACGGTCTCCCGCGTGCTGAACGGCAACTACCCCGTCGCCGCGGCGACCAGGGAGCGCGTGCTGCGCGCCGTCGACGAGCTGGACTACGTGCTCAACGGCCCGGCGAGCTCCCTCGCCGCCGCCACCTCCGACCTGGTCGGCATCCTCGTCAACGACATCGCCGACCCCTTCTTCGGCATCATGGCGTCGGCCGCGCAGTCCGAGATGGGGGGCCGTGACGGGGCCCTGCCGGGCCGGGCGGGCGGCGAGAAGCTCGCCGTCGTCTGCAACACCGGCGGTTCCCCGGCCCGGGAGCTCACCTACCTCACCCTCCTGCAGCGCCAGCGGGCCGCCGCCGTCCTGCTCACCGGGGACGCCGTCGAGGACCCCGCCCACGGGGCGGCGGTCGCGGCGAAACTGGCGAGGCTCGCGGAGACCGGAACGCGCGTCGTCCTCTGCGGCCGCCCGCCGCTGGACGCGCACCCGGACGCCGTCGTCGCCGCGCTCCCGTTCGACAACCGGGGCGGCGCCCGCGCGCTCACCGCCCACCTGCTGGAACTCGGCCACCGGCGCATCGGCTACGTGGCGGGCCCCGCCGAGCGCATCACCACCCGCCACCGCCTGGAGGGCCACCGCGCGGCGCTGGCCGCCGCGGGCGCCGACGACGCCCGCGCCCACCGGCGGCTGACCGTGCACGGCCCGTACGACCGGCGGTCCGGGTACGAGGCCGCGCGCGAACTGCTGCGGCGCGACCCGGACCTGACGGCGGTCGTGGCGGCCAACGACACCGTGGCGCTCGGCGTCTGCGCGGCCCTGCGCGAGGCCGGGCTGCGGATACCCGAGGACGTCTCGGTCGCCGGCTTCGACGACCTGCCGTTCAGCGCGGACGCCGTGCCCGCCCTGACGACCGTGCGGCTGCCGCTGCACGAGGCGGGGGCGCGGGCCGGCCGGCTGGCGCTCGGCACGGAGGAGCCGCCCGAGGGGAGGGTGGCCGAGGTCGCCGCCGAACTCGTCGTGCGGGCCTCCACGGGCGCGCCGCGGTCGGGGTGAGCGGCGCCGGGACGCGGGCGGGCCGCCGCCTTCGCCCCGGTTCCGCCGCTCAGTGCGGCCAGATCGGCGGGTTGGTGGTGAAGTGGCCGCCGAGGAGGCCTTGTTCGGGGTTGGAACGGTCGAGTTCGCCCTGTTCGGCGATCAGCTTGGCCGCGTACGGCTCGGAGTCGTCCTGCGGCTCGTACCCGAGCGCCCGCGCCGAGGACAGGTCCCACCACAGACGGGTGTTGGCGGAGCTGCCGTAGACGACGGTGTGGCCGACGTCCTCGGCGGTCAGCGCCGCGTGGAAGAGCCGCGCGCCGTCGGCCGGGCTCATCCAGACCGACAGCATGCGCACCGTCGTGGGCTCGGGGAAGCAGGAGCCGATGCGGACGGACACCGTCTCCAGGCCGTGCTTGTCCCAGTAGAGCTGCGCCAGGTCCTCGCCGAAGGCCTTGGACAGGCCGTAGAAGGTGTCGGGGCGGCGCGGGGTGTCCACGGGGATCAGCGGCCCGCCCTCGGCCGGGGCCGGCGTGTAGCCGACGGCGTGGTTGCTGGAGGCGAAGACGACGCGCCGGACGCCCTCCTCGCGGGCCGCCTCGTACAGGTGGTAGGCGCCCTCGATGTTGGACCGCAGGATCTTCTCGAAGGGCGCCTCCAGCGAGATGCCCGCGAGGTGGACGACCGCGTCCATGCCGCGCACCGCCTCGCGCAGCGCCGCCCGGTCCGCGAGGTCGGCGGTGACGACCTCCTCCGTGTCCCGCACCCCTTCGACGGGCATGACGTCGAGCAGCCGCAGGGCGTACCCGTACGAGGGGAGCAGGTCCCGCATCAGGGTGCCGAGTCCGCCCGCGGCACCGGTGAGCAGGACGGAGCGGGGAGCGGGCATGGCGTTCTCCTCGGTTCGGGGGCGGCGCGGGGCCGGCGGACGCGAGCCGGTGGTCCGCATCCGTGGACGGGGTTCACGATCGTGGGCACGCTAGGGAGTTCTCCGACGCAGCGTCAAGTGTGCGTTCATGTGCCTTGACCGGGAACGAGGGCTGCCCTAGCGTGACCAGCGTTCAGAAATGTAAACATCGGTCAGGTGCATGTACGCCGCTGTCGCGCCGCCGTACGTCGTCCAGGGAGTCCCGTGACCTCGACCTCGCCCCCTCTCAGCACCCGGCTCGACGGCGTGCTGTTCTTCCCCGTCACCGCCTACGGGCCGGACGGGGCCGTCGACACCGACGCCTTCCGCGCCCATGTGCGCGACGGCATCGACGCCGGCGCCGCCGCCGTCTTCGCCTGCTGCGGAACCGGCGAGTTCCACGCCCTGACACCCGAGGAGTTCCGCGACTGCGTCGCCGCCGCGGTGGCCGAGGCCGCCGGACGGGTGCCGGTCTTCGCGGGCGCCGGGTACGGCACCGCCCTCGCCGTGCGGTACGCCCGCGCCGCCGAGGAGGCGGGCGCCGACGGACTGCTCGCCATGCCCCCGTACCTGGTCGTCGCCGACCAGCGGGGCCTGCTGGCCCACTACACCGCGCTCGCGGACGCCACCGGCCTCGACGTCATCGTCTACCAGCGCGACAACGCGGTGTTCACCCCGCAGACGGTGGCCGAACTCGCCGCCCACCCGCGGATCGTCGGCCTGAAGGACGGCCTCGGTGACCTCGACCTCGTGCAGCGCATCGTCAGCGCCGTGCGCACCGAGCGGCCCGGCGAGGACTTCCTCTACTTCAACGGCCTTCCCACGGCGGAACTCACCGCCCTCGCCTACCGCGGGGTCGGCGTGACCCTCTACTCCTCCGCCGCCTTCTGCTTCGCCCCGGAGATCGCCACCGCCTTCCACCGGGCGCTCGCCGCCGGCGACGACGCCACGGCCGGGCGCCTGATCGACGGCTTCTACCGCCCCCTGGTCGAACTGCGCGCCCGGGGCCGCGGCTACGCCGTCTCGCTCGTCAAGGCGGGCGTGCGGCTGCGCGGGGGGAAGGTGGGCGAGGTGCGCCCGCCGCTGAGCGAACCGGCCGCCGCGCACGTCGAGGAGCTCGCCCGCATCGTCGCCCGCGGGTACGCCCTGCTGCCGGAGGCCGAACGCCCGAAGGGGCTGCCGGACGCGTTCGGCGCCGGCGCGGAGGACGGGGGCGCGGCGTGAGGGCCTCCGCCTTCCTCTACCCCTGGGACGTCCTCGGCGACCCGGAGGCCGCCGCCCGGACCGCCGCCCTCGGCGTGCGCCAGGTGACGCTCGCCTCCGCCTACCACTCCACGCGCGCGCTGACCCCCCGCCACCCCGGCCACCGGATCGTCACCGCCGGGCACGCCGCGGTCCTCTACCCGCCCGACGCGGACCGCTGGGCGGGCCGCGACCTGCGGCCGTACCCCGCGGGCGACTGGGCCCCGGCCGGGGACGACCCCTACGGGCGGGCCGCCGCCGCCCTCGCCGGCGCCGGGCTGGAGGTCCACACCTGGGTGGTGCTCGCCCACAACTCCCGCCTGGGCGCCGAGCATCCGGACACCAGCGTGGTCAACGCGTACGGCGACCGCTACCCGTGGGCCCCGTGCATCGCCCGGCCCGCCGTCCGCGACCACCTCACCGCGCTCGCCGCCGAGGCGGCGGTGAGGCCCGGCGCCGCGGGCACCGAACTGGAGTCCTGCGGCTGGTACGGCTTCGCGCACCTGCACGCCCACGACAAGGTCGGCGGGGTGGCCCTCGGCGACGCGGCCCAGTACCTGATGTCGCTGTGCTTCTGCCCCGACTGCCGGAACGGGTACGCCGCCCAGGGGCTGGACGCCGGGGAACTCGCGGCACTGGTCCGCCAGGCGCTGGAACCCGTGTGGAGCGCGGGCGGCTCGGACGCGGCCGGATGGCCGGCCGTGGAGAAGCTGCTCGGAGCGGTACCGGCCGCCGCCACCCTCGCCTGGCGCACCCGGGCCGCGCGCGCCCTCCAGGAGGCCGCCGTCGGCGCGGTCCGCGCCGACGCGCCGCCCGGCTTCCGCGTGCTGCTCCACGCCGATCCCGCGCCGTACCGCTGCGGCGCCAACGTGGGCGTCGACGCGGGCCACCTGCTGGGCGTCGCCGACGGCGCCGTCCTGCCCTGCACGGGCGGACCCGCGGCCCGGGAGGCCGTCCTCGCCCCCTTCGGGCCCCACCGCCGCGAGGGCACGGTGCTGGCCGCCAACCTCACGGTCGTCTCCGGCATGGGCGGCAGCCCCGCCACGCTCGCCGCGGACGCCGCCCACGCGGCCTCGCTCGGCGCCACCGAACTGCGGCTCTACCACGCCGGACTGGCCTCCGACGCCGACCTGCGCACCGTCACGGAGCAGCTCGCGGAACTCGGCTGACCCGAAGGGCGGCACGGGCCCGCCCCCTTCCCGGCCCCGGCGCCCCCGTGCCCACGGGGGCGCCGGGGCCCACAGGCGCGCCCGGCGAGCGGGCGGAAACCGGCGTCCGTTCCCGGCCTTTTGCCCCGAGCGCCAACTCGGTTTGCGCGCAAGGGATTTCCTCGCCCGAAGCATTGACGAAACACGACCGCGGTCCTAGCTTCGTCGCGTCGTACTTCGTACGTCATATATGAGACGCGATACGTCGGATACGAAAGAGACCCCATGGCCTTCGCCGCCCCCGCCCCCATCCCCTCGCGCACCCAGTACGTGCTGGACGCGATCAAGCACGGCATCCTGACCGGGCAGCTCGTGCCCGGCCAGGCGCTGGTGGAGGCCGAGCTCGCCGCGCGGTTCGGCGTCTCCAAGACGCCGGTGCGCGAGGCGCTCAAGACCCTCGCGGGGACCGGGCTGGTGGTGATGAGCCAGTACAAGGGCGCCACCGTGCGCGAGGTGGACGCGGCCATGGCCCACGAGGTGTACGACGTGCGCCTGCTGCTGGAGCCCGAGGCGCTGCGCCGCACCATCGCCCGCCAGGCGTCCCTGGAGGCCGCCGCGGAGGCGCTCCTGCGGGCCGACGGCGCCGAGGACAGCGCCGAACGCAGCCTGGCCAACCGGGAGTTCCACCGGGCCCTCTACCTCCCGTGCGGCAACCCGCTGCTGGCCCGGATGCTCGACGAGGTGCGCGACCAGGCCGCGCTCGTCTCCGCCGTGGTGTGGGGGGCCATCCCCTCCTGGGAGCGGGAGGCCGCCGAGCACCGGGAGATCCTGCGGCTGGCCCGGGCCGGCGACGCGGACGGCGCGGTCCGCGCCCTGCACGACCACATCGCCTCCTTCGTCCGCCGGGCCTTCCCCGAGGACGGTGGCGACATGTGACACCGGCGGTTCGGCCCGAGCAGGCACACGGACATCGTCACGGAGAAGAAAGGGCGGCCTCGATGGCGCACGCGGACCACACCCCCCTCAGGACAGCACTGGCCGACGTCGTCGCGATCCCCGTGACGCCGTTCGGCGCCGACGGAGGCCCCGACCTCGCGGCGCACCGGACGCTGCTGCGCCGCCTGCTCGACGCCGGCGTGCACACCCTCACCCCGAACGGCAACACCGGGGAGTTCTACGCGCTGACCCCCGAGGAGCGGCGCACCGTCACCGAGGTGACGGTCGAGGAGACCGGGGACCGGGGGACCGTCCTGGTGGGCGTCGGGCACGACGTGCCGACCGCGGTGGCGGCCGCCGTCCACGCCCGCGAGGCGGGCGCGCACATGGTCATGGTCCACCAGCCCGTCCACCCCTACGTCTCCCGCGACGGCTGGATCGGCTACCACCGGGCCGTCGCCGAGGCCGTGCCGGAACTGGGCGTCGTCCCCTACGTCCGCAACCCGCACCTGGACGGCGAGGCCCTCGCCGAGCTGGGCGCGGCCTGCCCCAACGTGATCGGCGTGAAGTACGCCGTGCCCGACGCCGCCCACTTCGCCGCGTTCGCCCGCGACGCGGGCCTCGACCGCTTCGTGTGGGTCGCGGGCCTCGCCGAGCTGTACGCCCCCTCCTACTGGGCGGGCGGGGCCACCGGCTTCACCTCGGGCCTGGTCAACGTCGCCCCCGCGCTCTCGCTCGCGATGCTCGACGCGCTGCGGTCCGGCGACCTGCCGGCCGCCATGAAGGTGTGGGAGCGGATCCGGCCCTTCGAGGAGCTGCGCGCGGACCGGCAGTCCGCGGACAACGTGAGCGTGATCAAGGAGGCGCTCGCCGTGCTGGGCCTGTGCCGGCGCGACGTCCGCCCGCCCAGCCACGCGATCACCCCCGAACGCCGCGCCGCGGTCGCCGGCCTGGTCGAGGGGTGGGAGATATGACCGTCCGCCCCGAGGACCCCCGCCCGCGGACCCTGCGCCCCGAGGACCTGCGCAGCCGCCGGTGGTACGGCGACTCCGCCACCGCGGGCTCATCGGGCCTGCGCACCTTCAGCCACCGCGCCCGCACCCGGCAGCTCGGCTACCTGCCCGAGGAACACCTCGGCAAGCCGGTCGTCGCGGTCCTCAACACCTGGTCCGACATCAACCCCTGCCACGTCCACCTGCGCGAGCGCGCCCAGGCCGTCAAGCGCGGGGTGTGGCAGGCGGGCGGCTTCCCGCTGGAGTTCCCGGTCTCCACGCTGTCGGAGACCTTCCAGAAGCCGACGCCGATGCTCTACCGCAACCTCCTCGCCATGGAGACCGAGGAGCTGCTGCGCTCCTACCCGGTGGACGGCGCCGTGCTGCTCGGCGGCTGCGACAAGACCACGCCCGCCCTGCTCATGGGCGCCGCCAGCGCCGGCCTGCCCGCCGTCTTCGTCCCCGCCGGACCGATGCTGCCGGGGCACTGGCGCAAGGAGGTCCTCGGCAGCGGCACCGACATGTGGAAGTACTGGGACCAGCGGCGCACCGGCGAGATCGGCGACGGCGAACTCGCCGAACTCGAGAACGGGCTGGCCCGTTCGCCCGGCCACTGCATGACCATGGGCACCGCCTCCACGCTCACCGCCGCCGCCGAGGTGCTCGGCATGACGATGCCCGGCGCCTCGTCCATCCCCGCCGTCGACTCGGCCCACGAGCGGATGGCCGCGGCGGCCGGCGCCCGCATCGTCGGCATGGTGTGGCAGGACGTCACCCCGTCGAAGATCCTCACCAGGGAGGCGTACGAGGACGCGGTCGCCACCGTCCTGGCCCTCGGCGGCTCCACCAACGCCGTCATCCACCTGATCGCCATGGCGGGCCGCTCCGGCGTCACGCTCACCCTCGACGACTTCGACCGCATCGCCCGCACCGTGCCGGTCCTCGCCAACCTGCGGCCCGGCGGCGCGTACCTCATGGAGGACTTCCACTTCGCGGGCGGCCTGCCCGGCTTCCTCACCCGCCTCACCGACGTCCTCCACCTGGACCGGCCCACCGCCGCCCACCCCACGCTCCGCGCCCAGCTGGAGGGCGCCCTCGTCCACGACGACGAGGTCATCCGGCCGCGCGGGCGGGCACTGGCGGAGGAGGGCGGGGTCGCCGTCCTGCGCGGCAACCTCTGCCCCGACGGCGCGGTGATCAAGCACATCGCCGCCGAACCGCGGCTGCTGCGGCACACCGGGCCCGCCTACGTCTTCGACGACTACCGCACCCTCCAGCGCACCATCGACGACCCCGCGCTCGGCATCACCGCCGACCACGTGCTGGTGCTGCGCAACGCGGGCCCGCAGGGCGGTCCCGGCATGCCCGAGTACGGGATGCTGCCCATCCCCGAGTACCTCCTCAAGGAGGGCGTGCGGGACATGGTGCGCATCTCCGACGCCCGGATGAGCGGCACGAGTTACGGCGCGTGCGTGCTGCACGTGGCGCCCGAGTCCCACGTCGGCGGCCCGCTGGCCCTGGTGCGCACCGGCGACACCATCACCCTCGACGTCCCGGCCCGCACCCTGCGCCTGGAGATCGACGACGCGGAACTCCAGCGGCGCCGCGCCGCCTGGACACCGCCCCCGCAGCGGTGGGAACGCGGCTACGGCGCGCTCTACCAGGAGCAGATCACCCAGGCCGACACCGGCTGCGACTTCGCCTTCCTGGCCCGCCCGGGGAAGGTGCCCGAACCCTACGCCGGCTGAGCCGCCGCCGGCCGGGCGCGCCCCGCGCCCCGGCCGGCGGCGCACCACCCCCGACGACGGCGTCCCGCACCAGGACGTTCCGCACCGGGACGTTCCGCACGGCATGGGAGCAAGCGCTTTCTCCCCGGCGCTCCTCCCCTCCGCGCCCCACCGGCCCCGCCGGCGCCGGCCCCCGCCGGCCCGGGCCCGGTTCCCGTACGACACGCACCACCGTGAACGAAACGGAGACAGAGGTCATGGCCCCAGCGCAGGCCGCCGCCCCAGCCGTGGCGAAGACATCCCGGGGCGCTCCCGGGCGACGCAGGACCGGCAGCAGCACCCCGCGCCACCTGCCGTACCTGCTGATCGCCCCGGCCGCGCTGCTCATGCTGGGCTTCATCGCGTACCCGGTGATCAGCGTCTTCCACTACAGCCTCCAGCACTACAACGTCACCAAGCCCTGGCGCAACGGCTTCGCGGGCCTGGACAACTTCACCCGCGTCTTCACCGACGACCCGCTCTTCCGCGACTCCCTGGTGTTCAGCGCCAAGTGGGTCCTCACCGAGGTCTCGCTGCAGCTCGTCCTCGGCCTGGCGCTCGCCCTGCTGGTCAACCAGACGTTCGTCGGACGGGCCGTCGCCCGTGCCCTGGTCTTCTCGCCGTGGGCCGTCTCCGGGGTGCTGACGACCACCATCTGGATGCTGCTCTACAACCCGTCCACCGGCGTGAGCCGCTACCTGGCGGACGCGGGGATCGGCGCGTACGGCACCTCGGTGCTGTCCGACACCGACACCGTCTTCTGGGCCGTGGTCCTCACCGAACTCTGGCGCGGCGTGCCGTTCTTCGCGATCCTCATCCTCGCCGACCTCCAGTCCGTCCCCAAGGACCTCTACGAGGCGGCGTCGGTCGACGGCGCCGGCCGGCTGCGGCAGTTCGTCCACATCACGCTGCCGCACCTGAAGGACGCCATCATCCTCTCCACGCTGCTGCGCGCCGTGTGGGAGTTCAACAACGTCGACCTCCTCTACACCCTGACCGGCGGCGGCCCCGCGGGCGTCACCACCACGCTCCCGCTGTACGTCGCCAACACGGGCATCGAGGGACACGACTTCGGGTACGCCTCCGCGCTGACCACCGTGGCCTTCGTGATCCTCCTGTTCTGCTCCATCCTCTACCTGCGTCTGAGCAAGTTCGGAGGCGACTCCCGGTGACCGCCGCACTCACCGAGACGGATGCCCGCCGCACGGCGCCACCGTCCGACACACCCGCGATCCCCCCGAAGGGCCGCCGCCGGCGGCAGCGAGCCTTCGACGAAGTGCCGCGCTGGCAGATCTACCTGCCGCTGGGGCTGTACCTGGCCTTCACCCTGGTGCCGTTCTACTGGATGCTGCTCTTCGCCCTGAGGCCCGCCGGATCGACCTCGCTGGTGCCCTGGCCGATGACCTTCGAGCACTTCGAGAAGGTATGGAACGAACGCAGCTTCGGCGTCTTCTTCGAGAACAGCATGCTGGTCGGTCTCGCCACGCTCGTCGCCACCACGGTGATCGCCCTCTCCGGCGGGTACGCGCTGGCCAGGTTCCAGTTCCGCGTCAAGAGCGCCTTCATGCTGGCGCTGCTGTGCTCGCAGTTCATCCCCGGCGCGCTGATGCTGGTGCCGCTCTTCGAGATCTTCCGCAACCTCCGGATGATCAACTCGCTGGGAAGCGTGATCATCGCCGAGACCGTCTTCCAGCTGCCGCTGTCGATCATCCTCATCAGCGGCTTCATCAAGAACGTGCCGGTCTCCCTGGAGGAGGCCGCCTGGGTCGACGGCTGCTCGCGGCTGCGCGCCTTCCGCACCGTGGTGCTGCCGCTGCTGCGGCCCGGGCTGATCGCGGTCGGGTCGTTCGCCTTCGTGCACAGCTGGAACCACTTCCTGTTCGCGCTGATGTTCCTGAGCGAGCAGGACAAGCAGACGATCCCCGTCGGCCTCAACACCCTCATCGGCGCCGACAGCGTGGACCTCGGAGCGCTGGCCGCCGGCGGAGTGATCGCCGCCGTCCCCGTCGTCATCGTCTTCGCCTTCATCCAGAAATGGCTGATCACCGGATTCAGCGCGGGCGCGGTCAAGGGCTGACCCGGCCCGCCGCCACCGCCCGCCACCCGTCCGTGCGCACGTCCAAGGAGGCCCGCACCATGAGCGCCCCGCACACGACCCCGCCACCGATCCCCCTGGTGCTCGCCGGGGCGCGCGGCCACGGCCGCCGGCACCTGGACAACATCCGCCGCCTGGAACGCGCCGGACGGGTACGGCTGGCCGGGGTCTGCGACCTCACCCCGCTCACCGGCGCGGAACTCGACGGCTTCGCGGCACCACCCCGGCAGTCGCCCGACTTCGGCGCCCTGCTGGACGCCACCGGGGCCCGGGCCGCCGTCGTCTGCACACCCCTCCAGACGCACGCGGACCTCGCCACCGCCGCCGCGGCACGCGGGGTGCACCTGCTGCTGGAGAAGCCGCCCGCCGCCTCCTGGGCCGCCCACCGGAAGGTCGAGGAGGCGGTGCGGGAGGCGGGCACCGCCTGCCAGATCGGCTTCCAGACCTACGGCTCGCACGCCCTGCCGGCCATCCGCGAACTGATCTCCTCCGGAGCCGTCGGCCGGGTCCGGGGCGTCGCCGCCGCCGGGGCCTGGGTGCGCGACGCCGCCTACTGGGCACGCGCCCCCTGGGCCGGCCGGCGCCGGCTCGGCGGCGTCGACGTGGTCGACGGCGTGCTCACCAACCCGCTCGCCCACGCCGTGTCCACCGCCCTCGCGGTCGCGGACGCCGACCGCGCCGAGGACGTCACCGGCGTCCGGACGGAACTGCTGCGGGCCAACGACATCGAGGCCGACGACACCTCCTGCGTACGGGTCACCACCACGCACGGGACGGACGTCGTCGTCGCCGCGACCCTGTGCGCCGAGCGGGCCGGCGAACCGTACGTCCTCGTCCACGGCGAGAGCGGCCGGATCACCTTCTGGTACAAGCAGGACCGGGTCCTCGTGCAGCGCGCCGGACACGGACCCGAGGAACACGTCCACGGCCGCACCGACCTGCTGGAGAACCTCCTCGCGCACCTGGCGGACGGCACCGGGCTGCTCGCCCCGCCCGCCCGGTCCGGCGCCTTCATGCGGGTCCTCGAAGCGGTCCGCACCGCCCCCGAACCCCTCCCGCTGCCGCCGGACGCCTGGCACACCGTCCACGACACGCCCGCGCCCCGGCGCGTGGTGCGCGGCGTGGACGGCCTGGTCGCCGCCTGCGCCGACACCCTCCGCCTCTTCTCCGAGACCGGTGCCGCTCCCTGGACGACGCCGTCCGCCCCCTCCGGACCGAGGACGTCATGACCGAACCCGCCCCCGTCGCCCCCGCACCCGTGCCCGGCGCACCCGCCGCCGCGCCCCGGACCGACGCGCCGTCCGCCGCGGACGTCCTCGCCGAACTCCGCTGCGCCGGACGGACCGTCGCCCGCTACGCCGTCCGCCCCGGCCTGGACCCGCGCCTGTCGCCCCGCCCCTACCTCCACCCGGTGACGACCCTCGGCGGCGTCCCGGTCACCGAGGAGATGCCCGGCGACCACCTCCACCACCTCGGCGCGGGCGTCGCCGTCCCCGACGTCGACGGCCACAGCTTCTGGGGCGGACGCACCTTCGTCCGCGACCGGGGACCGGTCCTGCTCGACAACCACGGCACCCAGCGCCACACCGGCTGGCGGCTGAAGGAGGACGGCCGGTTCGAGGAGGACCTCGTGTGGGAGGCGGACGGCGCCGTGCTGCTGCACGAGCGGCGCACCGTCACCGCCACCGCGCTCACCGGCCGGGCCTGGGCGCTGGGCCTCACCTTCGCGCTCACCCCCGCGGGCGGCGCCGTCACGATCGGCAGCCCCGCCACCAACGGCCGGCCCGGCGCCGGATATGGCGGCTTCTTCTGGCGCGCCCCCAAGGAGGCCGGCGCCCCGGCCGTGTTCACCGGGGCCGCCGACGGCGAGGAGGCCGTCCACGGCCGGACGGCCGACTGGCTCGCGCTCGCCGGGGACGGCTGGACGCTCCTCTTCGCCGGGGCGGACGACACCACCCGCCGCGACCCCTGGTTCGTGCGGAGCACCGAGTACCCGGGCGTCGGCTCCTCCCTCGCCTGGTCGCGGCCGCTGACCGTCCCGGCCGGGCGCCCGCTCGTACGGCGCCTGCTCACCGTGGTCGCCGACGGCCGCCTCGACCGGCGCGCCGCCCACGGCCTCGTGAGGGAGGCGACCGCCGCGTGAACGCGCCGTCCGGCCGCCCCTGGACCGCAGACCTGGGCGACGGCACCTACCGCAACCCGATCCTGAACGCCGACTGGTCCGACCCCGACGTCGTCCGTGTCGGCGACGACCACTACTACCTCACCGCCTCCAGCTTCGGGCGCGCGCCCGGCCTGCCGCTGCTGCACTCCCGCGACCTGGTGAACTGGACGCTCGTCGGGCACGCCCTCGAACGGCTCACCCCTCAGGAGGACTTCGCGGTGCCCCGGCCGGACGGCGGCGTCTGGGCCCCGGCCCTGCGCCACCACGCCGGCCGCTTCTGGATCTTCTGGGGCGACCCCGACCAGGGCGTCCTCCAGGTCAACGCCCCCGGCATCCACGGTCCCTGGACCGCACCGCATCTGCTGAAGCCGGGCAAGGGGCTGATCGACGCCTGCCCGCTGTGGGACGAGGAGACCGGCGAGGCGTACCTCGTGCACGGCTGGGCCAGGTCCCGCTCCGGGGTGAAGAACCGCCTCACCGGACACCGCATGAGCCCCGACGGCCGCACCCTCCTCGACGAGGGGACGATCGTCGTCGACGGCGACCGGCTGCCCGGCTGGTTCACCCTCGAAGGGCCCAAGCTCTACCGGCACGACGGCTGGTTCTGGATCCTCGCCCCCGCGGGATCGGTGGAGACCGGCTGGCAGGGAGCCTTCCGCTCCCGCTCCTTCTTCGGCCCCTACGAGGAGAAGGTCGTCCTGGAACAGGGCGGCACCGAGGTCAACGGCCCCCACCAGGGCGGCTGGGTCCGCACCTCGCGGGGCGAGGACTGGTTCCTGCACTTCCAGTCGCGCGGCGCCCACGGCAGGGTCGTCCACCTCCAGCCGATGCGCTGGACCACCGACGAGCGGGGGCGCCCCTGGCCGGTGCTGGGCGACGACGGCACGCCCGTCGGCGTCCACCGCAAGCCCGCGGGTCCGCCGCGGCCGCCCGCCGCGCCCGCCACCGACGACGACTTCCCCGGCGGCGGGTTCGGCCCGCAGTGGCAGTGGGCGGCCAACCCGGGGGAGGGGTGGACCACCCCGCACGACGGGGACGGCCTGCGCCTGACCTGCGTGCGCGCCGGCCGCGCCGACGACCTGAGGGCCCTGGCGCACGTCCTGACGCAGCGGCTGCCCGCCGAGGCGTTCACCGCCGGGGTCGAGCTGCGCCTCGACGCCGCCGCGGAGGGCGCGAGGGCCGGACTCGCCGTCGTCGGCGACGCCTACTCCTGGATCGGCCTGGAGCGCGGTCCCGCGGGGCCGGTCCGCCTCGTCCACCGGTTCGCCGAGCACACGGCGGACCGGGAGCGGGACGCCGCGCACCCGAGGGACGCGCCCCGGGGACGGGCCCGGCTGCGGGTCGAGGTCTCACCGGGCGCGCGGTGCCGGTTCCTGGCCGACACGGGGGACGGGCAGGGCTTCCGGCCCTCCGGCCAGGTCTTCGCCGCCGCCCCGTGGGGCTGGACCGGCGCCCTGCTCGGCCTGTTCGCCGCCGCGCCGCCCGGGACGGGCGAGGCGGGGACCGGCGTCTTCACCCGGTACCGCACCACCGGAGCACCACCGAGCACCACCGAGGAACCCAACCCACGAGAGAAGAGCCGACCATGAAGAACACGATCCACCGGAACCGGAGAGGGACGGCGGCCGTGGCGCTGACCGCGGTGCTCGCCCTGACGGCCACCGCCTGCGGCGACGACGGCACCGCGAGCGGCGACGAGGGCTCGGGCAAGGGCACCATCACCTTCTGGGACAACAACGGCGGCGTCCGCACCCCGGTCTGGGAGAAGATCATCGCCGAGTTCGAGAAGAAGAACCCGGACATCGACGTCACGTACGTGCCGGTGCCCATCACCGACGTGCAGTCCAAGTACGACACGGCCATCGCCGGCGGCGGCCTGCCCGACGTCGGCGGCGTCGGCACCGCCTACCTGGCCAACATGGTGGCCCAGGACGCCCTGGAGCCGGTCGGCGACCGGATCGGGAAGAGCGCGCTCAAGGGCAAGCTCTCGGAGCAGATGACCGAGAGCGTCCGGTCGGCAGGCGGCCGGGGCGACGAGATGTACTCCGTGCCCACCAGCGCCAACCAGGGCACCCTCTGGTACCGCACCGACCTGTTCGAGGCGGCGGACGCCGAACCACCCACCACCTGGGACAACTTCTACGCGGCCGCCGAGAAGCTCACCGACGCGGGGAAGAACGAGTTCGGCTTCACCATCCGCGGCGGCGCGGGCTCCGTCGCCCAGGCGCTCGACATGATGTACGCCCAGTCCGGCGTCGACACCTTCTGGAAGGGCGACGAAACCACCGTCAACGACCCGAGGAACGTCGAGGCGCTGGAGAAGTACGTCGGCCTCTACAAGAAGGCCACGCCCGAGGCCGACCTGAACAACGACTTCGCCAAGATGGTCGCCCAGTTCGGCCAGGGCAGGATCGGCATGCTGCAGCACAACCTGGGCTCCTACACCGACCACGTGAAGGCGTTCGGCGAGGACAAGGTCGAGGGCATACCGCTGCCCCCGTCCGCCGAGGGCAGCCCGCGCACCATCGTCTCCAACCCGGTCGACGGGCTGGGGCTGTTCAAGAGCAGCAAGAACAAGACGGCGGCCTGGAAGTTCATCGAGTTCGCCGCCTCGCACGAGATGAACAGCCTCTGGAACAAGGAGGCGGGCTCCATCCCCGCCAACACCGACGCGTCCGGCGACGCCTGGATCAGCGAGGCCAAGCCGGTCAAGGCGGCCATGGAGTCCCTCAACGACCCCGGCACCAAGGTCGTCCAGCTCCCGTACCACCTGCCCGACTGGAACAACATCAGCAAGGCCGACTCCGAGCCGGACTTCCAGAAGCTGCTGCTCGGCGAGATGACCGCGAAGGAGTTCGCGGACAAGCTCGCCGAGAAGCTCAACACCGCCCAGGCGGAGTGGAAGCAGCAGCAGTGACCGCGGCGGCGGGCGGGCGCCGCACCGTCGTGCGTCCGGGCGCGGAGGGCTTCCCGCCGCCCGCGCCCGGACACCGCCGCCCCGCCCCGCCGGCCGTCCCGCCCCCCTCGCGCACTCCCTCTCTCCCGCACCGCGGAGGAAGGCCGCCCACACCATGCCGATGACCCGCAGACACCTCGCGGCCTCCCTCGCCGCCCTCCCGCTCGCCGCCGCG
>NZ_LWCC02000005.1:728973-756442 GCF_001642695.1 Streptomyces chilikensis | reverse complement strand
GGGGCATGGCCCTGCCGTTCTTCCTCACCCCGCGCCTCACCGTCGCCAACCACGCCGTCAACGGCCGCAGTTCCCGCAGCTTCGTCGAGGAGGGGCGGCTGGACGCGATCGCCGGCGTGCTGCGCGCGGACGACGTCCTGCTCGTCCAGTTCGGCCACAACGACGCCAAGGACGACGAGCGGCACACCGACCCCTGGACCTCCTACCCCGATTACCTGCGGCGGTACGTGCGCACGGCCCGGGAACACGGGGCACGGCCCGTGCTGCTCACGTCCGTCGAGCGCCGCCGCTTCGACGCGCACGGCACCGCCGTGCCCACCCACGGGGAGTACCCGGCCGCCGTGCGGGCCCTGGCCGCCGAGGAGAAGGTGCCCCTCGTGGACGTCCAGGCCGCGAGCCTCGCCCGGTGGCAGGAGCTCGGGCCGGAGGGCACCGAGGAGCTGTTCCTGTGGCTGGAGCCCGGCGAGGCGCCCGGACACCCCGACGGCGTCCGGGACAACACCCACTTCCGCCCGGCGGGCGCGATCGAGGTGGCCCGGACGGTGGCGCGCGGGCTGCGGGAGCTCGACGCGCTCGCCCCCTTCGACGTCCGGCGGCTCGAGGACCCGGTGCCCCCGGAGTGGATCACCTGGCCCGCCGCCGACTGAACGACGACCCACCACCCCCCGTTCCCCTCCGCTTCCCTCAGGAGCCGCAATGCGCCGTCAGTTGTGTCATGCACGCTTCACCAAGGCAGCCGTCGTCGGCTGCACCGCGCTGACCCTGGCCGTGACCTCGGCGGGCGCCGCCGGGGCCGCCCCGGGCAAGGCCGGCCCCGCCCGGCAGGTCCTCCCGCAGAACGACGGCTGGGCCGCGGCCGACGGCGGCACCACCGGCGGCGCGGCCGCCGACGCCGCCCACGTGTACACCGTCGACACCTGGGCCGAGCTCAAGGCGGCCGTCGGCGACGGCGACGGCACCCCCCGCGTCATCCGGGTCAAGGGAACCCTCGACGCCAACAGCGACGCCGAGGGTAAACCGCTGAGCTGCGCCGACCACGCCACGGACGGCTACACCCTGGAGGGCTACCTCGCCGCCTACGACCCGGCCACCTGGGGCACCGCCGAGCCGTCCGGGGCGATGGAGGACGCGCGCGTCGCCTCCGCCGCCCGCCAGGCCTCCCGGATCCGGCTGGACATCGGGTCCAACACCACCCTCGTCGGCGTCGGCGACGACGCCCGGCTGCTGGGCGCCAACGTCCAGATCCGCGGCGTGGACAACGTCATCGTCCGCAACCTCACCTTCGAGGACACCTTCGACTGCTTCCCGCAGTGGGACCCGACCGACGGCGACGAGGGCGCCTGGAACTCCGAGTACGACAGCCTGGTCGTGCACGGGGCCACCCACGTGTGGGCCGACCACAACACCTTCACCGACGGCCGCCGCCCCGACGCCGCCCAGCCGCGGTACTTCGGGCAGCTCTTCCAGCAGCACGACGGACAGCTGGACGTCGTGCGCGGGGCCGACCTCGTCACCGCCTCCTGGAACGTCTTCGCCGACCACGGCAAGACCATCCTGATCGGCAACAGCGACGGCGCGGGCGCCACCGACAGCGGCAGGCTGCGCGTCACTCTGCACCACAACCTGTTCCGGGACACCGGGGAGCGCACCCCGCGCGTCCGCTTCGGCCGGGTCGACGTCTACAACAACCACCACCTGGTCAAGGACGCCGAGGCCTTCGGCTACGCGTACGGCGTCGGCCGGGAGTCGGCGATCTTCGCCGAGAAGAACCACTTCACCCTGCCCGCGTCCGTCTCCGCCGGTGACGTCCTGCACAAGTGGAGCGAGGCGCCGATCACCGCCGAGGACAACTTCGTCAACGGCGCGGAGGCCGATCTGATCGCGGCGCACAACGCCGAGAACCCGCACGCCCTCCTCCGGCCGGACGCGGGCTGGAGCCCGGAGCTGCGGGCGCGGGTCGACGAGACCGGTGACGTGCCGGGCCTCGTCCGCCGGTGGGCCGGAGCGGGACAGCTCGACGAACGCGAGCCCCGCGAAAGCTGACCCCCACGAGCGCCGGTCCCGTGCGGGCCACGATCCCGCACGGGACCGGCCCCGCACCGCCGCCGCCCCCGCGCGGACCTCCTTCCCGCGCGGGACGCGGCGCCGTGCGGGTTCCCCGGCGCCGGGCCCGGACCCCGTGCGGGGGGCCCGGGCCCGGTGGGGGACCGGCCCGTGCGGGGGCCGGTCCCGGCGAGGGGCCGGTCCGCGCGGGGAGGCCGTCCCCGCGCGGACCGGTTCGCCCGGCCACCGATTCCGACACGGACCCCGCCGCGACGGCGGGCCGAAGCCCGACACCCCAGGAGGCACCCTTGACCGCCCCGGACGCTCCCCCCCCCCCGACATCCCCCTGCACGCGGCCGGCTGACGCGCCCCGGGCGGCGCCGCCCGGCGGCCGGCCGGCCCGGGCCGGGTTCTGACGCCGCGGGCCGGCGGCGGTCCCGGGCGGCGCCAGGTCGACACCGGCCGGGACAGCCGGGGAGCGCGTCAGGCGACCGGCCGGGCCCGCTCGACGACCTCCGCCAGGTGCGGCGAGTGGGGCAGGGTGCCGAACGCGGAGCCCCGGTCGCCGCCCAGCCGGGAGGCGCAGAACAGGTCGGCGACCGCCGGCGGGGCGAACCGGACCAGCAGGGAGCCCTGGAGGACCAGTGCGATCCGCTCCACCACCCGGCGGGCCCGCGCCTCGGCGCCCTCCATGTCGGCCAGCTCCGTCAGCAGCTGCTTGATCGCCCCGTCCAGCCGGTGGTCCGCGCCGCGGGCCCGCCCGACCTCGCGCAGGAGGGCGTCCAGCGCGGCCGGCTCCCGGCGCAGCGCGCGCAGCGCGTCGAGCGCCTGGACGTTGCCCGCGCCCTCCCACACCGAGTTGAGCGGGGACTCGCGCAGCAGCCGCGGCATGCCGGACTCCTCGACGTAGCCGTTGCCGCCCAGGCACTCGGCGGCCTCGGCCACCAGCGGCGTGCACCGCTTGGTCACCCAGTACTTGGCCGCCGGGACCGCCAGGCGCAGCAGGGCCCGTTCGCGTTCGTCATCGTGGTCCTGGACGGCGTCGTAGGCGGCCGCCAGCCGGATCGCCAGGGCGGTGGCGGCCTCGGACTCCAGTGCCAGGTCGGCCAGCACGTTGCGCATCAGCGGCTTGTCGATCAGCAGTCCGCCGAAGGCCTCGCGGTGGGCGCCGTGGTGCACGGCCTGGGCGACGGCCTGCCGCATCAGGGCGGCGGATCCGAGCACGCAGTCCAGCCGGGTGGCGGCGACCATCTCGATGATGGTGCGCACCCCGCGGCCCTCCTCGCCGACCCTGCGGGCCCAGGTGCCGTCGAACTCGACCTCGGCGGAGGCGTTGGAGCGGTTTCCCAGCTTGTCCTTGAGCCGCTGGATGCGGAAGACGTTGCGGGTGCCGTCCTCGAGGACGCGCGGCAGCAGGAAGCAGGTGGGGCCCTCGGCGGTCTGCGCCAGCACCAGGAAGCCGTCGGACATCGGCGCGGAGCAGAACCACTTGTGGCCCGTGAGCTCGTAGGCGCCGTCCTCGGCCAGCGGCCGGGCGACGGTGGTGTTGGCGCGGACGTCGCTGCCGCCCTGCTTCTCCGTCATGCCCATTCCGAAGACGGCGCCGGGCTTCCCGGCGGCGGGGGCGAGCGCCGGGTCGTAGAGGGTGGAGGTGAGGCGCGGCTCCCATTCGGCGGCGAGGGCCGGGTCGGCGCGCAGCGCGGGGACGGCGGCGTGGGTCATCGACAGCGGGCAGCCGTGTCCGGCCTCGGCCTGCGACCACACCAGGAATCCCGCCGCCCGCCGGACGTGCCCGCCGGGGCGGGTCCAGGCGGCGGTGAGCTGGGCGGAGATCCCCTTGCGCATCAGCTGGTGCCAGGACGGGTGGAACTCGACCTCGTCGATCCGGTGCCCGTAGCGGTCGTGGGTGCGCAGCTTGGGCGGGTTCTCGTTGGCCAGCCGTCCCCAGTCCTGCACCTGGGCCGATCCGGCGCTGCGGCCGAGGCCGGAGAGTTCCCGGCGTGCCTCGTCGAGCAGTTCGGGGTCGAGGTGCCGTTCCACGGCGTCGGTCAGCGCGCGGTCCGCGCTGTACACGTCGTACCCGGTCAGGGGCGGAGGCTGATTCGTCACGGAGTGCGTTGCCGGCATGGGCGGGAACCTACCGTGCCGGGCTCCGTGTTCCCAGGGCCTGCGCCGGGCGGCCCTCGTGACGTCGCCGCCCGGCCCCGGGATGTCAGGGACGCGCCGCGCTGCCGTTACCTTTACCCCGTGCAGGCAGCAAGTGAAAACTCCGACGAGCCCTCCGGCGGCCGCCTCCACCGGGCCCGCGTCCTCTACCGCAACGTCTCCAAGCGCCGGACGGCCTGGCTCCTGCTGAAGGACACCGTCAACTCGTGCATGGAGTACCGCATCCTCGGCCTGGCCGCCGAGGCGGCCTTCTTCACCCTGCTCTCGGTGCCGCCGCTGCTGCTCAGCCTGGTCGGGCTGCTCGGTTACGTGGACGCCTGGACCGGCGCCGAGACCATCCAGGGGGTGGAGCGCAACATCCTGGAGGCCTCCCGGCGGGTCCTCACCGACCGGGGCGTGACCGGGATCGCCCAGCCGATCCTCGACGACGTCACCTCCGGCGGCCGGCCCGACGTGATCTCGCTGGGCTTCCTGCTGGCCCTGTGGTCCGGGTCCCGCGCGGTCAACGTCTTCGTCGACACCATCACGGTGATGTACGGCCTGGACGGGGTGCGCGGCATCGTCCGGACGCGGCTGATGGCGTTCCTGCTGTTCGTCGTGGGGCTGCTGATCGGGTCGGTGGCGCTGCCGCTGATGGTGGCCGGGCCGGACGTGGTGATGCGGATCCTGCCGTGGTCGGAGACGCTGGTGCAGCTGCTGTACTGGCCGGTGGTGATGGTGCTGTCGGTGGTCTTCCTGACCACGCTGTACCACGTGTCGGTGCCGGTGCGTTCGCCGTGGATGGAGGACATTCCGGGGGCGCTGGTCGCCCTGGGCATGTGGGTGCTGGGCAGCGCCCTGCTGCGGCTGTACCTGACCTCCACCATCGAGGGGCCGACCATCTACGGCTCCCTGGCGGCGCCGGTGGCCATCCTGCTGTGGATCGGCGTGTCGGCCTTCGCGGTGCTGGTCGGGGCGGCGGTCAACGCCGCCATCGACCGGGTCTGGCCGGCCGCCGCCACGGCCGCGGCGCGGGAGGCCAACGAGCGGATGCGCAAGGCGCAGATCGTCGAGTACGTCGCGCGCACCACGACGGTGGGCGCCACCGACGACGACCCGGACACGCCGTCGGAGTTCCCCGAGCGGTGGTCCCGCTTCCTCCCGCCGGAGGACGTCACCGGACGCCTGCTGCGCGCCCACGCGCGGCACGCGGCGAAGGACGGGGGCGCGGGGAAGGGCACGGTGAAGAACGGCAAGGGCCTGGACGAGACGGTCAAGGGCGACGCCGAGGCGGTGCGCAACAACGAGGCCGTCAAGAACGGACTGGCCGACCCGGGGTCGTAGGCTCGGCGGCATGAGCGATGCTGTGACCACGCGTTTCTCCGGGGCCCTCGCCTCCGTCCCCGGCGGGCTGGTGCTGGACGGCGGCATGTCCAACCAGCTGGAAGCCGCCGGGCACGACCTGAGCGACGAACTGTGGTCGGCGCGGCTGCTCGCCGAGCGGCCGGAGGCGGTCGTGGAGGCCCATCTGGCGTACTTCGAGGCGGGTGCGGACGTCGCCGTCACGGCCAGCTACCAGGCCACCTTCGAGGGGTTCGCCCGGCGCGGGATCGGCGAAGGGCGCGCGGCCGGACTGATGGCGCTGAGCGTGGAGCTGGCCCGGGAGGCGGCGCGGCGCGCCCGTGCGCGGGGCGTGGACCGGGAGTTGTACGTGGCGGCCTCGGCGGGGCCGTACGGGGCGATGCTCGCCGACGGCGCCGAGTACCGGGGGCGGTACGGGCTGGGCGTGGACGAGCTGGAGCGCTTCCACCGGCCCCGGCTGGAGGCGCTGGCCTCGGCGGGGCCCGACGTGCTGGCGCTGGAGACGGTTCCCGACGCGGACGAGGCGAGGGCGCTGCTGCGGGCGGTGCGGGGGCTGGGGGTGCCGGCCTGGCTGTCGTACACCGTCGACGGCGGCCGCACCCGGGCCGGGCAGCCGCTGGAGGACGCCTTCGCGCTCGCGGCGGACGCGGAGGAGATCGTGGCGGTGGGCGTCAACTGCTGCGCGCCCGGGGACGTCGCGGCGGCGGTGGCGACGGCGGTGCGGGTGACGGGCAAGCCGGTGGTGGTCTACCCGAACAGCGGCGAGGCCTGGGACGCCGCCGCCCGCGGCTGGACCGGCGGCTCCGCCTTCGACCCCGGTGCGGTCACCGCATGGCGCGAGGCGGGGGCGCGGCTGGTCGGCGGCTGCTGCCGGGTGGGACCGGACGCGATCGCGGCCGTCGCCCGCGCGTCCCGCTCCTGACCCCGCCCGCGCGTCCCGCCCTTCCGGCTTCCGGCCCGTGCCCCGCCGACGGCCGTCCCGGCCGACGGCCGCACGGTACAACGACGGGGCCGCGGCCCCTCGGACGTCCCGCGGCGGCCCCGGGGGCGGTGCCGGGTCCCGGCACGAGCCGTGCGATGCCGCCCGTCATGAACTCCGTGCGGATCACACGGGCCGTCCTGGCGGTCACGACGGCGGTCGGAAGCCTCTCGCTGGGCGCGTGCGCGACCGGGGCGGACGGCACGGAGCAGGGGACCGCCCCCGGGAGCGCCGTCGTCGGCGTGACCATGGTCCCCGAGGGGGAACGGCGCCCCCTGGGCGAGATCCGGGGCGAGACCCTCGACGGCGGGAAACTGGACGTCGCCGACCACCGGGGCCGGATCGTCGTGCTCAACGTCTGGGCCTCGTGGTGCGCGCCCTGCCGCGCCGAGGCGCCCCACCTCGCCGACGTGGCCGAGGAGACGAGGAGCGAGGGCGTGCGCTTCGTGGGCGTCGACACCCGCGACACCAGGCGCCTCGCCCTCGCCTTCGAGGAGGAGTACGGCGTCCCCTACCCGAGCCTGTACGACCCCGACGGCCGCCTCGTCCTGTCCGGTTTCCCGAAGGGGACACTGCACCCGCGGGCGGTGCCCTCCACGGTGGTCGTCGACCGGGAGGGGCGGATCGCCGCGCGCGCCATGGGGGAGCTGTCGCGGGAGGACCTGCACGGGATGATCGACCCGCTGCTCGCGGAAGGCTGAGGCGCCCGCGCCCACGGCCCGGGCCGGGCCGGGCCGGGCCGGGAGATCGTCCGCCGCTCCTCCCCCTGCGCGTCCCGTCCCCCTTCCCGTGCGCCGGAACGGAGAACGGGCCGGCCCCGGGGACCGTCCCCCGTCCGGCCCGCCGGCCGATGGTCCTACGCGGCCATCGCCTTCTCGATGTCCTCCAGCACCGACACCGCGGCCGGCGCCCCGCGCGACGTCGTCACCGCCGCCCTCGTCAAGGACCTGTACGGCATCGACGCCGACATCCTCGCCGCCCCCGGCGACGGCTCCCCCGTCGTCGTCCCCACCGCCCGGGCTCCGCCCCGCCGCCGTAAGGTGACCGCCATGACGACCTATGCGGCGCTGCTGCGCGGAATCAACGTGGGCGGCGGCCGGAAGCTGCCGATGGCCGAACTGCGTTCCCTGCTGGAGGAGCTCGGGCACGGGGACGTGCGGACGTACCTGCAGAGCGGCCAGGCGGTGTTCACGACGGAGCGCGGGGACGAGGACGCGCTGGCGGCGGAGCTGACGGAGGCGCTGGAGAAGCGGTTCGGGTTCACCTGCGAGGTGCTGGTCCGCGACCACGCCTACCTCGCCGGGATCGTCGCCGCCTGCCCGTTCCCCGCCGCCGAGCTGGAGGGCAGGCAGCTGCACGTCACCTTCCTCGACCGCTCCGTCGACGAGGCGCGCTTCGCGGCACCGGACCGCGAGGCGTACCTCCCGGAGGAGTTCCGCGTCGGCGACCGCGCGCTCTACCTGTACCTGCCCGACGGCATGGGCCGCTCCAAGCTCGCGGAACACCTCGCCGGACCCCGCCTGACCAAGGGCCTGGTCGCCACCACCCGCAACTGGAACACGGTCCTCAGGCTGACGGAGCTGACGGCGGCTCCTTGAGGGGACCGGCCCCCTCAGTCCGTCTCCGGCACCTCGAAGTTGGCGGCCACCCTCATGCCGCCCACCTCGTGGGCGACCAACAAGTACTTCCCCGTGGCGTCCAGCCAGTCGTAGATCCGCTCCGCCACGTCGCCGGCCTCGCTCCAGAGCGAGATCACGTCGAGACTGACCGGCACCACCTCATAGGCGTCTCCCGGTTCCGGTTCCTCCACATACAGCTTCAGACTGACGTCGTCGTCCAGGAAATGGTAGTTGTACCAGCTCGGCACCCGTTCGTCCTGGGAGCCCGGGCAGCTCTCGGTGGGCACCCTCAGACCACGCCCCACATCACTCCACAACTGGTCGCCGAACCGCTTGCCGTCCCAGCCCGACCAGTTCTCCCAGGCGCCCTCCACCGGCCCGATGTGCAGGTAAAAGTCGCACTTGAACCCGGAATGGGTGCCGAACCGCTTGAAAGTGCCCATGGATGTCTGTTCCGTTCCGTCCCGCCCCACGAAGAGGCGCGAGTTCGTGTGGGCAGACACTGTCACGGCCGGGTGACGCGCCCGCAGGGGTTTTCCGCGCCCGCGGGGCCTTCGGGACGCCCCTACGCCCCGAGCGCCCTCACCGCCGGGAGGCACGCCGCGTCGTACCGCGTCAGCAGGAGGCGGGCCACCTCGGGGGCCGGGCCCAGGACGTCGGCGAGCACGTCGGCGGAGGCCGCGGCCGCGCCGGCCGCGATGCGGTCGGGGAGGCGGCCCGGGGCGAGGACGTAGGGGGCCACGGCCACCCGCTCGCATCCCGCGGCGCGCAGCTCCCGCACCGCGTCCTCGGTGCGGGGGAACCCCTCGGGAGATGCCGCGGAGGCGACCGCGGGCCGCACGGCGCACCAACCGGTGTGCCGCCACTCCCGCGCGATGTCAGCGATCACCGCGATCGCCTCCGGGTCGGTGGAGCCCGCCGAGGCCAGGACGACCCCGGTGGCGGACCTGTCGGCGGGGGTCAGTCCCGCCTCGTACAGCCGTCGTTCCAGCGCCGTGAGCAGCAGCGGGTGGGGGCCCAGCACCTCGGCGGTGCGGATCCGCAGCGACGGCGGGGCCTGGCGCAGCACGGCCGGGATGTCTGCCTTGGCGTGGAAGGCCCGGGTGAGCAGCAGCGGCTGGGCGACCACCTCCCGGACCCCCTCGGCGGCCAGCGACTCCAGCGCCCCGGTGACGGAGGGCAGGTTGAAGTCGAGGAAGGCGGTCTCCACGCGCAGTCCGGGCCGCCGCTCCCGCACCCGCTCCACCAGTGCGTGGACGGTGGCGGCGTGGCGGGGGTCGCGGCTGCCGTGGGCGACGACGAGGAGGACGGGGGCGTGGTGCATGACGGGAATCGCTCAGCTCTTGACGAGGAGGCCGCGGCCGCGCAGGATCCGCCGCTCCAGGGGACTGAAGATCAGCAGGTCGATGGCGATGCCGACGACCAGGATCAGGATGATGGCGAGGAAGACCAGGGACATGGAGGAGGCGTTGCGGCCGTTCTCCAGCAACTGGCCCAGTCCGATGCCGAGGTCGGGCGAGGAGGCGATGATCTCGGCGGCCATCAGGGAGCGCCAGGAGAACGCCCAGCCCTGCTTCATGCCGGCCACGTAGCCGGGCAGCGCGGCCGGCATCACGATGTGCCAGGCGCCCTTGAGGCCGGTGGCGCCGAGGGTGCGGCCGGCGCGCAGGAACAGCGGGGGCACCTGGTCGACGCCGGAAACCAGTCCGTTGGCGATGGACGGCACGGCGCCGAGCAGGATCACCGCGTACATCATGGAGTTGTTGAGGCCCAGCCAGATCACCGCGGGCGGCACCCAGGCGACGGAGGGCAGCGACTGGAGTCCGGAGAGGATGGGTCCGAGCGCGGCGCGGACGAACCTGACCCGGGCGACCAGCAGTCCGAGCGGGGTGCCGATGGCGAGGGCGAGCAGGAAGCCGAGCAGGCCGCGGGAGACGCTGGTCCAGATGTAGCCGAGGAGTTCGCCCTGGAGCCAGGACTCCTCGATCTCGGCCCAGACGTCGGAGGGCGCGGGCAGCTTGGTGGGGTCGTCGACGATCCTCAGGGTGACGAGGAGCTGCCAGACGGCCACCACCAGCAGGACGGCGACGACGGGCGGGAGGACCTTCTGCAGCAGCGTCTGCCGCAGCGGGGTGCGCCGGGGCTCCACCGACTCCAGGGCGTCCAGACCGGCTTCGAGCCCGGCGGTGTCGTCCGCCGGCCGGCCCCCGTCGCCGCCCTCCACGGCGTCCTTGGCGGCTGTCGAGGTGTCAGTGCTGGCCATGTCGGCGGATCTCCCCACGGAGTTGTTCGGTGATCTCTACGGACAGCTCCGCGACGGCGGCGTCCTCGATGCGGCGCGGGTGCGGGATGTCGACCTGCCACTCGTGGGCGATGCGGCCGGGCCGGGAGGAGAGCAGCACGACCCGCTGCGCGAGCCGCACCGCCTCGCGCACGTTGTGGGTGACGAAGAGGACCGACAGGTCGGTCTCCCGCCAGATCCGCGTGAGTTCGTCGTGCAGCACGTCGCGGGTGATGGCGTCGAGCGCGGCGAACGGCTCGTCCATCAGCAGCAGCCGGCTGTCCTGGGCGATGGCGCGGGCGAGCGCCACGCGCTGGCGCATGCCGCCGGAGAGTTCGTGGACGCGCTTGCCGTAGGCGCCCTTGAGCCGGACCAGTTCGAGGAGTTCCTCGGCCCGGTCGCGGCGAAGGCTCTTGTCGACCCCCCTGAGCTTCAGGGCGAGTTCGATGTTCTTCCCGGCGGTCAGCCAGGGGAACAGCGCGTGTTCCTGGAACATCAGGGCGGGGCGGCCGTCGGTGGTGATGGCGCCCGAGGTCGGCCGGTCGAGGCCGGCGACCAGGTTGAGCAGGGTGGACTTGCCGCAGCCGGAGGCCCCGAGGAGGGTGACGAACTCGCCGGGGGCGACGTCGAGGCTGATGTCGTCCAGGACGAGCTGGGTTCCGGCGGGCCCGGCGAAGGACTTGGAGACGTGCTCGATGCGCGCGGCGCTGCGGACGTCGGTCCGGGTGTCCTCGGCCGTGGCGAGGGTGATGGTCGCCATGGTCACCTCCTGGGGGGAACTCACGGATGGGTGTGGTCGTTCGGCGCGGCCGGCGGTGCGGCCGCGGTCAGTCGGTGCCGAGGCCGGCGTCGTCGACGGCGGGCTTGCCGGCCTTCCTCAGGACCTTGTTGAGCAGACGCAGGTCGTAGATGCCGTCCAGCCGCGGGTCCTCGAGCAGGCCGGAGGCGACGGCGTGGTCCGCCTGGGCGTCCAGGGTCGCGGCCAGCGGGTCGTCGGTGATCCGGATGGACTCCCATGCCGGGTCGAGGACCTCGGCGGGCAGTGCCTTGCCGGAGTCCAGCTCGAGCTGCGCGTTGGCGGCCCGCTTGGCCTCGTCGGGGTGGGCGTTGATCCACTCGTTGGTCTCGACGGAGGCCCGCAGCACCGCCTCGACGGCCTCGGGGTGTTCGGTGAGGAACTCCTGGGAGACGACGATGTTGGTGATCACGAACTTCTCGTCCGGCCAGAGGCTCGCCTCGTCGAGGATCACCTTGCCGCCCTCGGCGACCAGCTTCGACGCGGTCGGTTCGGGCACCCACGCGCCGTCGATGGAACCGGACGCGAACGCTCCCGGGGTCACCTTGTTGTCGGACCGGACGACGGAGACGTCGCCCCTGCCGCTCTCGGCGTCGACCTTCCAGCCCTGCTCGGAGATCCAGTGGAGGAAGGCCACGTCCTGGGTGTTGCCGAGCTGCGGGGTGGCGATCCGCTTGCCCTTCACGTCCTCGAGCGACCCCACCTTGTCCGGGTCGACCACCAGCTTGACGCCGCCGGAGGCGGAACCGCCGACGATGCGGAGGTTCTTGCCCTGGGATCTGGTGTAGCCGTTGACGGCCGGGGAGGGGCCGATCCAGCCGATGTCGATGGAGCCCGAGTTGAGCGCCTCGATCGCGGAGGGTCCCGCGTTGAACACCTGGTAGGTGGCCTGGGTGCCGCCGAGTTCCTTCTGGAGGAATCCCTTGTTGTTGGCGACCAGCGCGGTGGCGTGGGTCAGGTTGCCGAAGTATCCGATGCGGACGGAGTCCAGGCCGTCGGTCTTCCTGCCCTGGGCGACCGCGTTCTGCGCGTCGCCCTTCGCCTGGGAGCCGTAGCCGCAGGCGGCGAGCGCCAGCAGCGGGAGCACGGCGACCGCGGCGATGCCCCGGCGGGTCAGGGAGCGGATGGCAGGCACGGGAGGGTGTCCTCTCGGTGGCCCGGCGGTCACCGCCTGCGCGTCTGTCAGGTGGTGGCCGGGAGGTGGTCGGATCTTCGTTCGGTGCGGAGTCGGTGACGCCGGACGCGCCGGACGCGTCCCGCACATCGGGCGACTCCGCCCTGCCCGCTGCCGAGGGTGCCGCTGCCGACGCGGCCGCCCTCCTTGGCGAACGTGCCGAAGAAACCTGGGGTGTTCACGGTCAGAAGTCCCACCCGTCCTCGTCCGCCGCGGCCGGGGCGGCCTCGGCGGTGCGCCTGTCGGAGGCGAAGGAGTCGCCGGCCATGCCCGCGGTGAGGGTGGAGCCGTCGGCCGGGTCGATCAGGATGAACGCGCCGGTGGTGCGGGACTGCGTGTAGGCGTCCAGCGGCAGCGGCTCCGCGGTGCGGATCACCACGCGGGCGATGTCGTTGGCGACGAGCTGTCCGGGCCGGGGGTGGAGGGAGAGGTCGTCCAGGGTGAGCCGGGAGGGGATCTCCTTGACGATCGCCTTGACCAGGCGGGTGCCGTGCTTCAGCAGCACCCGGTGGCCCTCGGTGAGCGGCCGGTCGGCCACGTGGCAGACGGTGGCCTCGACGTCCTGGGTGACGGCGGGCGCCGCCTGGACCGGGGCGATCAGGTCGCCGCGGGAGACGTCCAGGTCGTCCGCGAGGAGCACGGTCACCGACTGCGGGGCGCGGGCGCTGTCGGCCGGCACGCCGAGCAGGTCGATGCCGGTGATCCGGGTGGTGCGGCCGGAGGGCAGCACGGTGACCTCCTGGCCGACGCGGAAGGAGCCGGCCGCGATCTGCCCGGCGTAGCCGCGGTAGTCGGGGTGCTCGGCGGTCTGCGGGCGGATCACGTACTGCACCGGGAGCCGGGCCGGGAGCTGGTCGACGGTGCCGTCGACCCGGACGGTCTCCAGGTGTTCGAGCACGGTGGGTCCGCCGTACCAGTCCATGTGCGCGGAGGGCTCGACGACGTTGTCGCCGGCCAGCGCGGAGATCGGGACGGTGGTGACCTCGGGCACGCCCAGTTCGGTGGCGTAGGCGGTGAACTCCTCGGCGATGGCCGCGAACACCGGCTCCGCGTAGTCGACCAGGTCCATCTTGTTGACGGCGAGGACGACGTGCGGGACGCGCAGCAGGGCGGCGATGGCGGCGTGCCGGCGGGTCTGCTCGACGACGCCGTTGCGCGCGTCGACCAGGATCACGGTGAGGTCGGCGGTGGAGGCGCCGGTGACCATGTTGCGGGTGTACTGCACGTGGCCGGGGGTGTCGGCGAGGATGAACCGCCGCCTCGGCGTGGCGAAGTAACGGTACGCCACGTCGATGGTGATGCCCTGTTCCCGCTCGGCGCGCAGGCCGTCGGTGAGCAGCGCGAGGTCGGGGGCGTCCTGGCCGCGGCCGGCGGAGGCCCGCTCGACCGCCTCCAGCTGGTCGGCGAGGACCGACTTGGAGTCGTGCAGCAGCCGTCCGACCAGGGTGGACTTGCCGTCGTCGACCGATCCGGCGGTGGCGAACCGCAGCAGCGTGGTGGGCTCGGCGGCCTGTTCGGTGGTGGTCGTCATGGTTAGAAGTACCCCTCGCGCTTGCGGTCTTCCATCGCCGCCTCGGAAAGCTTGTCGTCGGCCCGGGTGGCGCCGCGCTCGGTGAGCCGGGAGGCGGCGATCTCGGCGATCACCTGGTCCAGCGTGGCGGCGTCGGAGTCGACGGCGCCGGTGCAGGACATGTCACCGACGGTGCGGTAGCGGATCAGGCGCTTCTCGACGGTCTCGCCGTCCTTGGGGCCGCCCCATTCGCCCGCGGTCAGCCACATGGAGTCGCGCCGGAAGACCTCGCGCTCGTGGGCGAAGTAGATCGACGGCAGTTCGATCGCCTCGCGCTTGATGTACTGCCAGACGTCCAGCTCGGTCCAGTTGGAGAGCGGGAAGACGCGGACGTGCTCGCCGGGCGCGTGCCGGCCGTTGTACAGGTTCCACAGCTCGGGGCGCTGGCGGCGCGGGTCCCACTGGGAGAACTCGTCGCGCAGGGAGAAGACGCGTTCCTTGGCGCGGGCCTTCTCCTCGTCGCGGCGGCCGCCGCCGAAGACCGCGTCGAACTTCTCGCTCTGGATGGTCTCGGTGAGCGGGACCGTCTGGAGCGGGTTGCGGGTGCCGTCGGGGCGTTCGCGGAGCACACCGCGGTCGATGTAGTCCTGGACCGAGGCCACGTGGAGGCGCAGCCCGTGGTGGGCCACCACACGGTCGCGGTACTCGATGACCTCGGGGAAGTTGTGTCCGGTGTCCACGTGGAGCAGGGTGAACGGCACCGGCGCGGGCGCGAAGGCCTTGAGCGCCAGGTGCAGCATCACGATGGAGTCCTTGCCGCCGGAGAAGAGGATCACCGGCCGTTCGAACTCGCCCGCGACCTCGCGGAAGATGTGCACGGCCTCGGACTCGAGGACGTCGAGGTGGCCGAGCGGACCCTGGCCCGCGGTGGTGTCGCGGAGTGCGGCGACGGTGGTCATGCCAGGCCCCTTTCGGTGAGCAGCGCGTGGACGGCGGCGGCGGACTCGGCGACGGTCTGGTCCTGCGACTCGATCCGCAGGTCCGGAGCGGCCGGCGCCTCGTAGGGGTCGTCGACGCCGGTGAGCCCGGATATCTCGCCGGCCGCCTGCTTGGCGTACAGGCCCTTCACGTCGCGGACCGAGCAGACCTCGACCGGGGTGGCGACGTGCACCTCCAGGTAGGGGGTGCCGCCCGCCTCGTGGCGCTTGCGGACCGCGTCCCGGCTGTCGGCGTAGGGCGCGATCACCGGCACCAGCGTGACCACGCCGTTGCGGGAGAGGAGTTCGGCGAGGAAGCCGATGCGCTGGACGTTGGTGTGGCGGTCCTCGCGGGTGAAGCCGAGGCCCGCGGAGAGGAACTCGCGGATCTCGTCGCCGTCGAGGACCTCCACGCGGTGTCCCTCCGCGCGCAGGCGTGCGGCGAGTTCCAGGGCGATCGTGGTCTTGCCGGCGCTCGGCAGACCCGTCAGCCAGACGGTGGCTCCGCTCACGTGCTCGTTCTCCTCGGTCATCGCTTCCCCCGGTGCCCGGGTGCCGCCGGTCATCCGTGCAGCCCGCACTCGGTCTTGCCGCGCCCGGCCCAGCGGCCGGCCCGGGCGTCCTCGCCCTCCAGCACCCGGCGGGTGCAGGGCGCGCAGCCGATGGAGGCGTAGCCGTCCATCAGCAGCGGGTTGGTGAGCACGCCGTGCCGGGCGACGTAGTCGTCCACGTCGTCCTGGGTCCAGCGGGCGATCGGCGAGACCTTCACCTTGCCGCGACGCGCGTCCCAGCCGACGACGGGGGTGTTCGCGCGGGTCGGGGACTCGTCGCGGCGCAGGCCGGTCGCCCAGGCCTGGTAGCCCTTGAGCCCCTCCTCCAGCGGCTGGACCTTGCGCAGCTTGCAGCACAGGTCGGGGTCGCGGTCGTGGAGCCTCGGCCCGTACTCGGCGTCCTGCTCGGCGACGGTCTGCCGGGGGGTGAGGGTGAGGACGTTGACGTTCATCACGGCCTCGACGGCGTCCCGGGTGCCGATGGTCTCCTCGAAGTGGTAGCCGGTGTCGAGGAAGACCACGTCCACCCCGGGCCTCACCCGGGAGGCGAGGTGGGCGACCACCGCGTCCTCCATGGAGGAGGTGACGCAGAAGCGGTCGCCGAAGGTCTCGACGGCCCACCTCATGATGTCCAGGGCCGGGGCGTCCTCGAGGTCGCGGCCCGCCCGCTCGGCGAGCGCCTTCAGTTCCTCGTCGGTGCGGTGCTGTTCCGCCGTGGTCATGTCCCCTCCTCCTCGCCGTCACGGTCGTGGTGCTGCCGGCCGCCGTCCTGGAACCCGCGGGCGAGCAGTCCGAGGAACTTCAGCCGGAAGGCGCGGTTGCACGCCCCGCACTCCCAGTTCCCGGGTCCCTCCTCGCCCGGCCGCAGGTCCTCGTCCCCGCAGTAGGGGCAGTGGAAGGGGGCCGCCCGCTCGCTCACGACAGGTCCTTCTCGCCGGCCCGGGCGGTCCAGGCGGCGAAGCGCTCGCCGGGCTCGCGCTGCTCCAGGTAGCGGCGCAGCACGCGCTCGATGTAGTCGGGGAGTTCGGCGGAGGTGACCTTCAGGCCGCGGACCTTGCGGCCGAAGCCGGCCTCCAGGCCGAGGGCGCCGCCGAGGTGGACCTGGTAGCCCTCGACCTGCCGGCCGTCGTCGTCGAGCACGAGCTGGCCCTTGAGGCCGATGTCGGCCACCTGGATGCGCGCGCAGGCGTTGGGGCAGCCGTTGAGGTTGATGGTCAGCGGCTCGTCGAACTCCGGGAGCCGGCGCTCGAGTTCGTCGATGAGCGCGGAGCCGCGGGCCTTGGTCTCGACGATGGCGAGCTTGCAGAACTCGATGCCGGTGCAGGCCATGGTGCCGCGCCGGAACGAGGAGGGCTCGACGACCAGGTCCAGGGCGCGCAGCCCTTCGGTCAGCGAGGCGACCTGCTCCTCGGCCACGTCCAGCACGATCATCTTCTGCTCGACCGTGGTGCGCAGCCGGCCCGAGCCGTGCTCCGCCGCCAGGTCGGCGACCTTGGTGAGGGTGGCGCCGTCCACGCGGCCGACGCGCGGGGCGAAGCCGACGTAGTAGCGGCCGTCCTTCTGCCGGTGCACGCCGACGTGGTCGCGCCAGCGCTCCACCGGCTCGGCGGGCGCCGGCCCGTCGGCCAGTTCGCGCTTGAGGTACTCGTCCTGGAGCACCTGCCGGAACTTCTCCGGGCCCCAGTCGGCGACCAGGAACTTCAGGCGGGCCCGGTTGCGCAGCCGGCGGTAGCCGTAGTCGCGGAAGATCGAGATGACGCCTTCCAGGACGTCCGGCACCTCGTCCAGCGGCACCCAGGCGCCCAGCCGGACGCCGAGCTTGGGGTTGGTGGAGAGGCCGCCGCCGACCCAGAGGTCGAAGCCGGGGCCGTGCTCGGGGTGGCGCACGCCGACGAAGGCGACGTCGTTGATCTCGTGGGCGACGTCCAGCAGCGGGGAGCCGGAGATCGCCGTCTTGAACTTCCGGGGCAGGTTGGAGTAGGCGGGGTTGCCGACGATGCGGCGGTGCGCCTCCTCCAGGGCGGGCGTGCCGTCGATGATCTCGTCCTCGGCGATGCCGGCCACCGGGGAGCCGAGGAAGGCGCGCGGGGTGTCGCCGCAGGCCTCGGTGGTGGACAGGCCGACCGCCTCGAGGCGGTTCCAGATCTCGGGGACGTCCTCGATGCGGATCCAGTGCAGCTGGATGTTCTGCCGGTCGGTGATGTCCGCGGTGCCGCGGGCGAACTCCTGCGAGATCTCGCCGATGACGCGCAGCTGCTCCGTGGTCAGCCGGCCGCCGTCGATGCGCACGCGCAGCATGAAGTAGCTGTCGTCCAGCTCCTCCGGCTCGAGGACGGCCGTCTTGCCGCCGTCGATCCCGGGGCGGCGCTGGGTGTACAGGCCCCACCAGCGCATGCGTCCGCGGAGGTCGTTGGGGTCGATGGAGTCGAAGCCGCGCTTGGAGTAGATCGTCTCAATGCGTGTCCGCACGTTGAGACCGTCGTCGTCCTTCTTGAACTGCTCGTTTCCGTTGAGGGGGGTGAAGTGCCCGGCGGCCCACTGACCCTCACCGCGGTGTCGGCTCACCTTGCGGCGGGAGGCGGCGGGATTCTGAGGCGTGGCGGCCATGGTTCACAGTCCTTCGGGACAGACGGGCGGAGCGGCTCTGAGCTGGGCGGATGCGCGCAGGGGCAGAGAGGCGTACCGCGCGGGCAGCGCGCGGGCACAGAGGGGGGAGGGGGGCGTCGGGCGGCTGAGAACGCGTCAGCAGGCCGGACAGATGGCGCTGGACATGCGGCCGAGGTCGACGTGCCGTCGACTCACCAGGGCGATTCCAGTTCCGAACATGGCGGAAGCGTGACACGGCAGCACGGAGACCGTCCAGCATCGTCCACATTCCGGACCGAGCTGTCTCGGCATGCGACATGAAGGTGTCATGGACACCTGTGGACGGCCGGGGCGTACCACCAGGTCAGGGAGAGGGCGGGGCCGCGGCGGCGGGAGCGACCGTGGGGACGGGCGGGGCCCGTGAGACGGCTGGTGCCACCCGGAGGACCGGGCCGGCCGGCCCGGCCGGCGTCGCGGCCCTCCGAGGCGCGCAGGAACCCGCCGGACTCCGGCGGGGCACGGCGGCCCGAGCGGGCCGGAGGGTCCCCGCCCGGCCCGGCGGCCGGCGCGGGACCGCCGGGAAGGCCTGCTCGAGGCACCGGGTGGTGACGGCGGCGGGGCCCAGGGAGCCGGGCGACCGGCCGGCGGCGTCCCCGTCGGGGTGCCGCGGCCGGTCCGGGTACCGAGGGCGCCTCGGGCACCCCGGCGGCCGGTCCGGACGCCCCGGTGGCGGAAGTGCCGGCCGGTGGTGGCGCCGGGGCTACTCCAGGGAGGCGTCGACCGCACCGAGGGGCACGGTGAACAGGCTCCGCTCCCCGCGGCCCGGCGCGTCCGAGACGCCCCACAGCTCACCGGTGCCCGGCCGGAGCGCCAGCCCGCGCGCTCCCGCCGCCCAGCAGAACGGCAGCTCGTACTCCCCGCACCGCGCGGCCCTGGCGGTCCGCTCCCCCGCCGACTGCGCCCACAGCGCGGACCGGCCGCCGTCCGCCTCCCGCGGGTCCGACGCCAGGTACCAGCGGTCCTCGGCGGCGCCCGGCGCGCGGTACGGGACAAGGCCCCGGATCTCGGCAGCCTCCGTCCGGAAGCTCTCCACCGGCCGCGCCACGCCGCCGCCGTCCACGGAGAGCAGTCCCTCCCGGCCCGGGTACCGGCTGAACGTGTAGCGCCACAGCCGCGAGGGGCCCTCCGCCCGCCGCTCGGCGACGACCAGGGTGTCGGGGGCCGTGGACCGGTCCAGCGAGAGCGCGCCGAGGCACGCCGCGCCCTCCTCCGACTCCTGCGCCGGACCGCACCCGCCGCCCTCCAGGCGGTACGAGGCGACGGCCGGGAGCACGAACGGTGTCCGGTTCCCGGCCTCCTGCGCCGTCGCCGCCGTCCGGTGGACGCGGTCCAGGGAGAACACGTGCAGCGTCTCCCCGCCGTCCGGCCGCCCCACGGTGGCCAGCAGCTTGTCCTGGTACCAGACCATGCCGCGGACCTCGGCGCCCAGCGGCCGGTACGCCTCGCCCCGTCCCCGCTCGCCCTGCGCCGCGGGCAGCGCCAGCAGCCCCCAGGTGTAGGTGAGCCGGCCGGGGTCCCCGGCGTCGACGAAGGCGACCCGCGCGGAACCGGGACCGTCCGCCTCCGGGGCGCGCGTCCAGGCGGAGAGGACGACCCGGTGCTCGCCCCACCGCCCGTCGTCGTCGGCGTCCGCGGAGGTGGTCACCGACACCGGCGTCCAGTCCTCGTCCCGGGCGTCGGTCTTCTCCCAGCAGTAGGCGCGGACCGCCTCGGGGTCGGCGGGCAGTGTCCCGTCGTCCGCGCAGCCGGCCTCCGCCGACATCTCGTGCCCGGCCTCGCGCAGCACCGTGCCCAGCGCGACGGGCTGCCCGAGCCTCTCGGCGAGCGTGTCGAGCCGGCGCCAGGGGACGGCCTCCTCGTGGAGCGCCGGACCGGCCGCGGCGGGCAGCCGCTCCAGCCCGCCCGGCGTGTCGTCGGTCGCCTGCGACACGCTGATGACGGTCGCCGCCCCGGTCAGGGCGAGTGCCGTCCCACCCAGCAGGGCACGCAGCGCAGCACCCCTCCTGCGCCTGCGATGTCTGCCCCGGGCCATGGGGTTCCTCCCGCGTCTTCGCCGTCTTCGCCGTAACACTGCGCCCCGGCGACGGGCCTGGGGCCACCGCGGGGCATGAGGAGTTGTCCGTGGATGGTACGGCAGTCACGGCCGAGCCTGGTCAACACCCCGGTGAATGCGGAAGTATCACCGCCACCCACCCCCCGGTGCATACCCACGAACCCCGGAGGATCCACATGATCCGTCGCACCCACCGCCGCGCCGTGTCGGCGGCGGTCGCCGTCGTGGCGCTGGCGGGCCTGGCCACCGCCGCGCCCGCCGCCGCCGAGGACGTCCCCGCCGGGCGCGTCTTCATGGTCAACCCGGTCCAGTCGTCGGGCGACCAGACCCTGGTGGACGCCAAGGACTCCGCGTCCGCCGTCCCGGACTCCGCCTACGCCCTGGCGACACTGCGCAACCTCGACGGCAGCGGCCGGCTCTCCGGCCGGTGGGTGACCGTCCGCTCCGAGACCGGCGCCCCCGCCACGGTGGCGGGGGCGGACGCCTACGACCGCCAGGACGACGGGTTCGAGCAGGTGATGGCGTACTTCTGGATCAACGAGACCCAGGAGTACCTGCAGAGCCTCGGATTCGGCAGCGAACTGCCCGGCGTCAACGACCGGGTGCAGCCGGTCCGGCTGAACCAGTGGGGCGCCGACAACTCCTACTTCACCGACAGGAAGGCGGAGATCCGGCTCGGCAAGGGCGGGGTGGACGACGCCGAGGACGCGGAGGTGATCATCCACGAGTACGGCCACGCGGTGCACCACGCGCAGGTGCCGGGGTACGGCACGTCGGTGGAGGCCGGCGCGATCGGCGAGGCCTTCGGGGACTACCTCGCGGTGACCGTGGGCGACCACGCGACGCAGCGGTACGGGTGGACGCGCGCCGCGGACCTGGCGTGCGTGGCGGACTGGGACTCGGCCCCCTACTCGGCGGCCCCGCACTGCCTGCGCCGCGTCGACGGGACCAGGACCTACGCGGACCGGGTGGGCCAGGTCCACGCGGACGGCCAGATATGGTCCCGCGCCCTCTTCGACATCCGCGGCGCGCTGGGCGCGCGCACCGCGGACCGCGTCATCGTCAACGCCCAGTTCGACTTCGCCCCGGACACCAGCTTCGCCGACGCGGCGTCGGCGACCGTCGCCACGGCGCAGGAGATGTACGGCCCGGAGGCGGCCGCCACCGTCCGCGCCGCCTTCCGGGCCCGCGGAATCCCGGGCGTCTGACGCCCGTTCCCGCGCCCTCAGTCGAGGCAGAACTCGTTGCCCTCGACGTCCCGCATGACGATGCACGACTCGTCGACGCCGTCGGCGGGCAGCAGCCTCTCGCGCACCGCGCCGAGCGCGACCAGCCGTTCGCACTCGGCCTCGAGGACGGCCAGGCGCTCCTCACCCACGAGCCCGGTGCCGACCCGCACGTCGAGGTGCACCCGGTTCTTGACGACCTTGCCCTCGGGAACGCGCTGGAAGTACAGGCGCGGTCCCACGCCCGAGGGATCGACGCAGGCGAACGCCGCGCCCCGGTCCTCGGGCGGCAGCGTCCGCCTGAACTCGTCCCAGCTCGCGAACCCCTCCGGGGGCGGGGCCACGACGTACCCCAGCACCTCGCACCAGAAGCGGGCCACGCGCTCGGGCTCCGCGCAGTCGAAGGTGACTTGGAACTTCCTGATCGACGCCATCCGGTCACCCTAGGTCCCGCGCCGCGCACCCGCACGCCGGTTCCCCGCCGTCGTGCGGGTGCCCCGCGCCCGCCCCGGTCCGGGCGGGCGCCTCGCGGATGTCAGACTGGGCCCGCACACCCGCACACCTCATGAAGGACCCCCATGGACGAGGCATCGGCCCGCGCCGTCCTGGCCGCCGCCGCGAGGCACGCGCACCCCGAGCTCCGCGGCGTCGCCGAGGACGCGCCGCTGCTGGCCCTCGGCGAGAACGCCGTCTTCGCCGCGGGCGACCTCGTCGTCAAGATCGCCCGCACGCCCGAACTGCTGGACCGCGCCCGCCACGAGGTCGCCATCGCGCGCTGGCTGGAGGAGCGGAAGGTCCCCGCGGTCCGCGCCGCCGGGGAACCCCGGCTGGTCGAGGGGCACCCGGTCACCCTCTGGCACCGCCTCCCCGACGCCGTCCGCCCCGCCGAGGCCCGCGACCTGGCCGAGCTGCTCCGGGTGGTGCACGCGCTGCCCGCGCCGCCGCTCCCGCTTCCCCGCCGCGACCTGCTCGGCGGGGTCGAGCGCTGGCTGACGCTGGCCGGCGACGCGATCGACGCCGAGGACGCCGCCTACCTCCGCGCCCGGCGTGACGGCTTCGCCGCCGAGGCCGCCGCCCTCGTCCCGCGTCTGGCGCCGGGCCCCATCCACGGCGACGCGCTGCCGCGCAACGTGCTCGTCGGCCCGGACGGCCCGGTCCTGATGGATCTGGAGACCTTCTCCTCCGACCTCCGCGAGCACGACCTGGTCGTGATGGCGCTCTCGCACGACCGCTACGGCCTGCCCGCCGAGGCGTACGACGCCTTCACCGGGACCTACGGCTGGGACGTGCGCGAATGGGAGGGCTGCGCGGTCCTGCGCGGCGCCCGGGAAACCGCCAGCTGCGCATGGGTGGCGCAGCACGCGCCCCACAACCCCAAGGCTCTCGCCGAGTTCGGGCGCCGCGTCGCCTCGCTCCGCGAGGGCGACCCCACGGTGCGCTGGTACCCGTTCTGAGCCCCGGCGCGCGGGCCGGGCGGCGCTACGCCGCTTCCCGCAGCGGCCACGCCCCGTCGACCACCGCGTCCGCCTCCCCCTTGGAGCGGAGGAAGTCCTGCAGCCCGGCCGCCCACTCGGCCCGCCACCCGATCTGGAGCCGGTGCAGCTCCGCCACGCCCAGACCGGCCACCTGGGCGTGGCGCTCGGCTATCGCGCGGGCCAGGCGGGCGGCGGCCAGGGCGTCGGCGGCCGCGTCGTGCGCGTCGTCCAGCGGGACGCCGTACTCGGCGCAGACCGCCTCCAGCGTGCGCTTGCCGCGGCGGTAGCGGTCGACGGCCCGGTCGACCGTGTAGGGGTCGACGACCGGCGCCGGGTCCTGTCCGCCCAGCCGCTCGCGCAGCGAGGGCAGGCCGTGGCGGCGGAGTTCGGCGGAGAGCAGCGTGAGGTCGAAGGCCGCGTTGTAGACCACGACCGGTGTGCCGGCCCGCCAGTGGGCGGTGAGCACTTCGGCCACCTCGTCGGCCACCCGGTCGGCGGGCAGGCCGCAGGCCGTCACCCGCTCGTTGGTGATGCCGTGCACGGCGACCGCCTCGGCGGGGATCTCCATGCCCGGATCGGCGAGCCACTCCCGGCGCCCGGCGACCTCCCCCTCCCTGACCTCGAGCACGGCGGCGGTGACGATGCGCGCCTGGTGCGGGTCGGTTCCGGTGGTCTCCAGGTCGAAGCCGATCAGCGGTGCGTGGTGCCAGCCCATGGCGGCCCCCTTCTTGTGGTGAAATGCGTCCCCCAGGTGTTTTCACCTTCGCACGCGCCACTGACAACGCCCGGCCCGGACCACCTCCCCTCCCGCCCCCTCCCCTTCCCGGCGGCGCCCCGGAGGCAAGCGGCGGAAAGGGGGGCGTTCAGGAAACCGGACGCGAATCCGCCCAGGCCGTCTCGAACTCCTCGCGGTAGGTGGGGAAGAGGGCGCCCTCCTCGGGGTGGCCCGACCTGACGACCCGGCCGCCGTTGCGCAGCAGCATCACCGGGGCCTCCATTCCCCGGGTCCGCCGCAGGTAGGACTGGACGACCGCGATCCCGTCGGCGCCGTCCCCGTCGACCAGGTAGGCGGTGAACCGGGGGGTCTCGTCGTAGACCTGGATCTCGAAGGCGCCCGGATCGCGCAGCCTCGCCCGGACCCGGCGCATGTGGAGGATGTTCATCTCCACCGCCCGGCTCAGCTCTCCCCGCTTGATGCCCAGTTCGCGCTCGCGACGGCGGACGGCGCTGGAGGCGGGGTTGAGGAAGAGCAGCCGCACCCGTGTTCCGGACTCGGCCAGGCGCACCAGCCGCCGGCCGGAGAAGTTCTGCACCAGCAGGTTGAGGCCGATGCCGATGGCGTCCAGGCGGCGCGCCCCGCCGAAGATGTCCTCGGCGGGGAAGTCGCGCAGCATCCGGACCCGGTCGGGGTGGACGGCGACCACGTCGGCGTACCGGTCGCCGACCAGGTCCTCGACCGCGTCGACGGGCAGCCGGCGGGCGGAGGGCACGTCGCCGCCGGCGCCGAGCATGTCCAGCAGCCGGGCGGAGGCGCGTTCGGCCTGGGCGAGGACGGCCTCGGAGAGCGCGCGGTTGCGGGTGACCACGTTGCGGGCGACCTCGAGCTCGTCCAGGGCCAGTTCGAGTTCGCGGCGGTCGTCGAAGTAGGGCTCGAAGCAGGGCCAGTGCTGCACGGTCAACTCGCGTAGCTGCGGAAGCGTCAGGAAGCTGAGCACGTTGTCGTCGGCCGGGTCGAGCAGGTAGCCCTTGCGGCGGCTGACCTCGCGGACGGCGACGGCGCGCTGCACCCACTCCTGCCCGGCGGGGCCCGCGGCGGCGACCACCCAGTCGTCGCCGTGCACCGGTTCGTAGACGGGGCGCAGTACGGCGGCCACCACCGCCCGCATCCGCTGTTCGACCAGATTCAGCCAGATGTAGGCGCGGCCGGCCCGCTGGGCGCGGGTGCGCACCTCGCCCCACGCCTCGCTGTCCCATTCCAGCTCCGGCCCGATGGCGGCCTCCATCGGCCGGGCGAGTGACACCGCGCCGGGCGGGGCGTCTGCGGAGCTTCCCTCACGACCGTCGTCGCCAGGGGGCAACTCCAGGCCTCCCGAGCCCACCCGTGCACCGCCTTCCGCTCCCCTGGAGCCGTCCTCTTCAATGATCAAGAAAGATTACTCCGGGTTGGCGGACGGTGCAGCCGGATGCACAGGCTCCTTCCCCAACTACCGCATCCTGCACGTCCGTTCCAGCAGTGCGGAGGAGACGGAGTGAGTCTTTTCATACTGCATCGGCGGTGGTCGGAGGCATGGTGGAGGCCGTGCGGGCGGGCCGGACGGCAGAATGGCCGATTCCGCTTCTTCCGCGCCGGTACGCCGCCCCTCATCATTCGCCGTCACCTTTCCGGGTGAGGTTTCGGGGAAGGGCATTGACCCGGGCACCGAATCCGAACCTGCGGCGCGTGCTTCGCCTTCTTTCGGGAAGAATCGCCACGAACACGAAGAGGTGCCGTAGATCCGCATCCACCTGGGAGAGTCGAATCCATGCAGGTCTGGCCCGGAGAGGCGTATCCACTGGGTGCCACGTACGACGGCGCCGGCACCAATTTCGCGGTCTTCACGGAGACCGCCGAGCGCGTGGAGCTGTGCCTGCTGCACGACGACGGCTCGGAGACCGCGGTCGAACTGCGCGAGAGCGACGCGTTCGTCCGCCACGCGTACCTGCCGGGGGTGATGCCCGGCCAGCGGTACGGCTTCCGGGTGCACGGCCCCTACGCGCCCGAGCGCGGGCTGCGGACGAACTCGGCGAAGCTGCTGCTGGACCCGTACGCCAAGGCGGTCTCCGGCTCGATCCGCTGGGGCGAGGAGGTGTACGGGTACCGCTTCGGGTCGCCGGACAGCCGCAACGACATGGACTCGGCGCCGCACACGATGACGTCGGTGGTGGTGAACCCGTACTTCGACTGGGGCGACGACCGGCCGCCGCGCACCCCGTACCACGAGACGGTCATCTACGAGGCCCACGTGAAGGGCCTGACGATGTGCCATCCGGCGCTCCCGGAGGAACTCCGCGGCACCTACGCGGCGCTGGCCCATCCGGCGATCCTGGAGCACCTGACGGACCTGGGCGTGACCGCGCTGGAACTGATGCCGGTCCACCAGTTCGTCAACGACCACCGGCTGGTGGACCTGGGTCTGAGCAACTACTGGGGCTACAACACCATCGGCTTCTTCGCCCCGCACAACGCCTACGCCTCCTGGGGCGACCGGGGGCAGCAGGTGCTGGAGTTCAAGTCGGCGGTGCGGGCGCTGCACGAGGCGGGCATCGAGGTCATCCTCGACGTGGTCTACAACCACACCGCGGAGGGCAACCACCTCGGGCCCACCCTGTCGTTCCGCGGTCTCGACAACACCTCGTACTACCGGCTGACGGACGACCCGCGCTACTACATGGACACCACGGGCACCGGCAACAGCCTGCTGATGCGGTCCCCGCACGTCCTGCAGATGATCATGGATTCGCTGCGGTACTGGGTCACCGAGATGCACGTGGACGGCTTCCGCTTCGACCTGGCGGCCACCCTGGCCCGCCAGTTCCACGAGGTGGACCGGCTGTCCTCGTTCTTCGACCTGGTCCAGCAGGACCCGGTGGTCTCCCAGGTGAAGCTGATCGCCGAGCCGTGGGACGTCGGCGAGGGCGGCTACCAGGTGGGCAACTTCCCGCCGCTGTGGACCGAGTGGAACGGCAAGTACCGCGACACCGTGCGCGACCTGTGGCGGGGCGAGCCGCGCACCCTGGCCGAGTTCGCGTCCCGGCTGACCGGCTCCTCCGACCTCTACCAGGACGACGGCCGCCGCCCGCTGGCCTCGGTCAACTTCGTCACCTGCCACGACGGTTTCACCCTGCGCGACCTGGTGTCCTACAACGACAAGCACAACGAGGCCAACGGCGAGGACAACCGCGACGGCGAGAGCCACAACCGCTCCTGGAACTGCGGCGTCGAGGGCGACACCGACGACCCCGGGACGCGCGCCCTGCGCGGGCGCCAGATCCGCAACTTCATCGCCACCCTGATGCTCTCCCAGGGCGTGCCGATGATCAGCCACGGCGACGAGTTCGCCCGGACCCAGCACGGCAACAACAACGCCTACTGCCAGGACAACGAACTGGCCTGGGTGAGCTGGCCGTCCGGGAGCGACGACGAGGAGTCCGACGAGGAGGCCCTGCGGATCCGCGAGTTCACCCGGTCGATGGTGTGGCTGCGCCGCGACCACCCGGTGTTCCGCCGCCGCCGCTTCTTCCACGGCCGCCCGGTCGAGGGCACCCACGACGAGCTCTCCGACATCGCGTGGTTCACCCCGGAGGGCGCCGAGATGACCCAGCAGGACTGGGAGTCCGCACAGGCCGGCGCGCTCACCGTCTTCCTCAACGGCAACGCCATCTCCGAGCCCGGGCCGCGCGGCGAGCCGGTCACCGACGACTCGTTCCTGCTGCTCTTCAACGCCTCGCCGCAGCCCATCGAGTTCACCCTGCCCGACGACCACGGGCAGCAGTGGCAGGTGATCGTCGACACGGCCCTCGCGGAAGGGGTGCCGGAGGGCGGCGGGGCCAAACTGCGCGCCGGCGAGCGGCTGACCCTCACCGACCGCTCCC
>NZ_LWCC02000005.1:726607-728864 GCF_001642695.1 Streptomyces chilikensis | reverse complement strand
CTGCCGCCCGGCTTCCCCTTCGCGGCGGCCGAGGCCGCCGTACCCCACCTCGCCGCCCTCGGCGTCTCCCACCTCCACCTCTCGCCGGTCCTGGAGGCCGTCCCCGGCTCCACGCACGGCTACGACGTGACCGACCCGGCCCGGGTCCGCGAGGAGCTGGGCGGGGAGGAGGGACTGCGCTCCCTCTCCCGCGCCGCCCGCGCCCTGGGGCTGGGACTGGTCGTCGACATCGTGCCGAACCACATGGCGATGGCCCCCCGGCACAACCGACCGCTGTGGGAGGTGCTGCGCAAGGGGCCCGGCTCCCCCTACGCCTCCTGGTTCGACATCGACTGGGAGGCCGGCGGCGGCCGGATGCTCCTGCCGGTCCTCGGCGGCCCGCTGGGAACCGAACTCCCCCACCTGCGGGTCGACGGGGAGGTGCTGCGCTACCACGACCACGCCTTCCCGCTCCGCGCCGGCACCGGGGAGCTGCCGCTGCCCGAGCTGCTGGACGCCCAGTGGTACCGCCTCGGCTGGTGGCGGCTGGCCCGCACCGAGCTCGCCCACCGGCGCTTCTTCACCGTCTCCGAGCTGATCGGCGTCCGGGTGGAGGATCCTGAGGTCTTCGACGCCACCCACGGCAAGATCCTGGAGCTGCTCGACGGGGGCGTGGTCGACGGCCTGCGCATCGACCACCCCGACGGCCTGGCCGACCCCGGCGCCTACCTGCGGCGGCTGGAGAAGGCGACCGGCGGCCGCTGGACCGTGGTGGAGAAGATCCTCGCCGAGGACGAACGCCTCCCGGAGTCCTGGCCGGTCGCCGGCACCACCGGCTACGACGCCCTGCGCCGCCTGGACGCGGTCCTCACCGACCCGGAGGGCGCCCGCGGCCTGCTGGACCGCTTCCGGCGGTACGCCGCGCCTCCCGGCGACCTCGGCGGCGACTGGGAGGCCACCCGGCACCGCAGCGCCGAGCGGGTGGTCGACCACGAGCTCGCCTCGGAGATGGCGCGGCTGACCCGGGCGGCGGCCGGGGCCTGCGCCGCCTCCCCGGACGCCGCGCTGCGCGACCGCGCGCCGTGGGCGCTGCGCACCGCGCTGCGCGAGCTGCTGGTGCGGATGGAGGTGTACCGCCCCTACACCCCGCGGGACGCGGCGGCGGTGCTCACCGAGCGGGCCGCCGCCGAGGCACGCGCGGCGTTCACGGTGCCCGAGGAGGCCGAGGCGGTCGACGTGGTCCGCGGCCTGCTCTGCGGCCGGTACGGCGAGTGGCCCGAGCAGGTCGAGCTCTGCACCCGCTTCGCCCAGACCTCGTCGGCACTGCGCGCCAAGTCGGTGGAGGACAACGCCTTCTACCGGTACGTGCCGCTGCTCTCGGCCAACGAGGTCGGCGGCTCCCCCGGCCGGCCCGCGCTGGAGCCCGAGGAGTTCCACGCCTGGTGCGCGCGCACCCAGCGGGAGCGCCCGCTGACCGGCACGGTGCTCTCCACCCACGACACCAAGCGCAGCGCCGACGTGCGGGCGGCGATCGCGGTGCTGTCCCAGTGCCCGGACCGCTGGGCGGAGACGGTCGAGGAGGCGGCCTCGGCGAGCGGGGCGGGCACGGCGGGCGGCGGCCCCGACCGGCAGCTGGCCTGGGCGGGCTGGCAGACGCTGTTCGGGCTCGGCGACCCCTCCGGGGAACGGCTGACCGGCGCGCTGCTCAAGCACGCGCGCGAAAGCGGCCTGCACACCACCTGGACCGAGCAGGACGCCCGCTACGAGGAGACGGTGACCACCTTCGTCACCGCGGCCCTGTGCGGAACGCCCGGCGAGCGGGTGACCGCGCTGCGGAAGGCGCTCGAGCCGCACGTCCGCGCCAACGTGCTGGCCGCGGCGCTGCTGCACCTGACCATGCCCGGCGTCCCGGACGTCTACCAGGGCAGCGAGGGCGAGTACCGGGCACTGGTCGACCCCGACAACCGTCCCCCCGCCACGTTCCCCCACCCCGATCCGGGGACGAAGGGCATGCTCACCGCCGCCGCCCTCACCCTGCGTCGGCGACGGCCCGAACTCTTCGGCGCCGGCGCCTCCTACCGCCCGGTGCCCGCCGAGGGGCCCGCGGCCGGGCACTGCCTGGCCTTCACCCGCTCCGGCCGGGTGCTGACCGCCGTCACCCGCCTGTCGCTGCGCCTCGAGGAGTCGGGCGGCTGGCGGGACACCGTGCTGCTCCTGCCGCCCGGCCGCTGGACCGACCTGTGCGCGCCCGGCCGCGAGTTCGAGGGGCCGACGCGGG
>NZ_LWCC02000005.1:724249-726526 GCF_001642695.1 Streptomyces chilikensis | reverse complement strand
GCCGGGGCGGCGTCGGCCAGGGTGAAGACGTCACCCGTTCGGGCGGTCATCACGCACTCGTTGGGAAAGGTCTCCGTGTACTGGACCAACTTGCCGCCCCATTCGCCGCGGGCACGGGCCGTGACCGGGGCGTACCGCATGGGGCAGACGGCGTCCGCGCGCTCCGGGATGGCCGTGGGGTCGCCGCCCGCCCGGGCCAGCTCGGCGCAGGCGCGGTCGGCCTCGCGGTGACCGGCGGCCTGCGGCGGGTCGCAGAGCAGCAGTGTGCCCCGGGCCTTGGCGGGGGCCGCTGAGCGGGCGTCGCCGTCGGTCACGGACACGTAGACCCAGTTTCCCTGGTAGGGCCCGGGCGGTGCGGCCTGGGCGGACGCGACGGCCGGAGCCGTCAGCAGCAGGGCGGCGGCCGTCAGCAGGGCGCCGCGCACCGGGAGGCCCCGGACGGCCGGGGCGCAGGAGATCAGTCTCATACCCGAAGCATCGGCATCCGCCGGGCTCTGCCACACCCAAGTCACCCGCACGGAGTACGGCATGACGTATCGCTCATGGGGGAAGGGTCGTGATGCTCAGCGCGATGATCCCTTGGTGTCGCAGGATGGTCCCGCTGCATCCAGGGCATACGGGCCAATCGCTGGAACGAAGGGGAGCCGTTCGTGGAGTTCGAGGTGTGGGCGCCGCAGGCCGGTCGGGTGACACTCCATTGCGACGGGGGCGAGTACGCGATGGAACCCGACGCGCTGCGCCGGGGGTGGTGGACGGCGCAGGCCGACGCGGAGGACGGCTCGCGGTACGGGTTCGCGCTGGACGACGGTCCGGTGCTGCCGGATCCGCGCTCCCGGCGGCAGCCCGACGGCCCGGACGGGCCGAGCGCCGTCGTCGACCACGGACGGTACCGGTGGCGCGCGGACTGGCCGGGCCGCCCGCTGCCCGGAGCGGTCCTCTACGAGCTGCACGTGGGCACGTACACGCCGGAGGGCACCCTCGACGCGGCCGCCGCGCGCCTGGAGCACCTCGCGGAGCTGGGCGTCACCCATGTGGAACTGATGCCGCTGTGCCCGTTCCCCGGGCGGCACGGCTGGGGGTACGAGGGCGTCTCCCTGTGGGCGGTGCACGAGCCGTACGGGGGACCCGAGGCGCTCAAGCGGTTCGTGGACCGGGCGCACGAGCTGGGGCTCGGGGTCGTGCTCGACGTGGTCCACAACCACCTCGGCCCGTCCGGCAACCACCTGCCGCGGTTCGGCCCCTACTTCACCGACACCCACCAGACCCCGTGGGGCGCCGCGGTGAACCTGGACGCGGCCGGGTCCGACGAGGTCCGCGAGTTCCTGGTCGACAGCGCCCTGAGCTGGCTGCGGGACTACCGGCTGGACGGTCTGCGGCTGGACGCGGTGCACGCCCTGCGCGACACGCGGGCCTACCACTTCCTGGAGGAGCTCTCGACCGCGGTGGACCGGCTGGCGGTGGGGCTGGGCCGGCCGCTGTTCCTGATCGCCGAGTCCGACCTGAACGACCCGCGGCTGCTCGCCCCCCGCGAGACGGGCGGGCTGGGGCTGCACGCCCAGTGGAACGACGACTTCCACCACGCGGTGCACACCGCGCTGACCTCCGAGTCGCAGGGCTACTACGCGGACTTCGCCCGTGACCCGTTCGCGGCGCTGGCCAAGACGCTGACCGCCGGGTTCTTCCACGACGGCACGTACTCGAGCTTCCGCGGCCGGCGGCACGGGCGGTCGCTGGACCGCTCCCGGTTCGCCGCGCACCGGCTGCTGGGCTACTCCCAGACCCACGACCAGATCGGCAACCGGGCTCAGGGGGACCGGCTGTCGGCCACCCTCTCCCCCGGTCTGCTGGCCTGCGCGGCCACCCTCACGCTGACCTCGCCGTTCACGCCGATGCTCTTCATGGGCGAGGAGTGGGGCGCCTCCACGCCCTGGCAGTTCTTCACCGACCACACCGACCCGGAGCTGGCGGAGGCGGTCCGGCAGGGGCGGCGGCGGGAGTTCGCTGCCCACGGCTGGGCGGAGGAGGACGTGCCGGATCCGCAGGACCCGGCGACGCGGGACCGGTCCTGCCTGGACTGGACGGAGCCGGTGAAGGAACCGCACGCGCGGCTGCTCGCGTGGTACCGGATGCTGATCGCGCTCCGTCACGAGCAGGGGGACCTCACGGATCCGGACCTCGCGGACGTGCGGGTCGCGTACGACGCGCAGGCGCGCTGGTTCGCGTTCCGGCGGGGTGACCTGCGCGTCGTCCTCAACCTGGGCGGGGAGCCGGCCGACG
>NZ_LWCC02000005.1:718828-724149 GCF_001642695.1 Streptomyces chilikensis | reverse complement strand
GGGCCGGCCGGCCGCCGGGCGGCGCCGCCCGGGGCGCGTCAGCCGGCCGCGTGCAGGGTGATGTCGCCGTTGTCGGAGCGGACGTCGAGCCGGTGCGCGCCGTCCGGGTCGGTCGGCAGCTTCGTCGTCACGTCGCCGTTGGACGAGGCGGCGTCCACCCGGTACGCGGTGCCCTCCGGGACCTCCAGGGTCACGTCGCCGTTGGACGACTCCACGGTCGTGCGCTCGGGCGCGGAGGCGAAGACCAGCCGGACGTCGCCGTTGTCGGAGACGGCCTTCACCCGGCGCGAGGTGACGCCGGTGGCCCGGAGGTCCCCGTTGTTCCCCTCCAGGGTGAGGGGGCCGGTGGAGTCCGTCACCTCGACGTCGCCGTTGTCCGTCTCGACGCGCAGCGCGGTGCCGAAACCCGAGGCCTGGATGTCCCCGTTGTCCCCGGTGACGGTCAGCTCCGTCCCGCGGGGGACCAGCACCTCGTACCTGGCCGAGCAACCGGCCACCACCACGCCGCAGTCGGTCCTCAGCTCCAGCCGGTCGCCGTCCATCTCCCAGGTGGCCTCGGGCTCGCCGATCAGCGCCCAGCCGGCGAACCACCGGGTCACCTCGATCTTCTCCACGTCGGCGGGGCGGACCGCCAGGTCCCCGTTGTCGGTGTCGACGGTGAGGCGGCCGGCCGACGCCGCGAAGGAGCGCTTCTGCGGCTCCGCGTCCTCCAGGCCGGAGCCGCAGCCGCTCAGCGCCGCCAGCGCGAGGGCGGTGCCGGTGGCGACCAGGGCGACACGGGCGGTGCGATGGACTGCGGCCACGGGGGCCTCCGTTCGGGTCGGGTGGGGCTTCGCGTCGGCCGTTGCCGACGGTACCGACGCTACGGAGCCGGGCACGCCGTCACGATCCGGCGCACCCCCTTCGCCGTACGGGGGCTGTCCCTACCCCCGGCCCTCGCAGACCCATTCCAGGCCGCCCCGCAGGTGGGCCAGGAAGCCGGGGTCGGAGTACGCCCCGTCGGCGTGGCCCAGGGCGGTCCAGAAGACGCGGCCGCGCCCCTGCCGGTGGTGCCAGGCCAGTGGGTGCCGGTCCTGGCCGCCGCGGAGCAGCACGTGGACCTCGGCCGGGTCGGGGCAGGGATCGAAGTCGTACCACTCGTCGCTCCAGTCCCACTCGGCCGGCAGGTGGGCCGTGGCCGGATGCGCCCGGTCCTCCACCAGGACACGGCCCGGCCCGTACGGCGGGTGGCCGGCGAACCGCGAACGCTGGAGGCTCCCGGTGTACCAGGGCCAGCCCTCCTCGGTGCAGGCCGCCGCGTGCACGCCGGCGAAGCCCGTGCCGGACTCCACCGCCGCCGCCAGCCCCGCGCGGGAGGCCTCGGTCAGGATGTCCCCGGAGGTGGACAGGAACACCACGGCGGCGTACCGGGAGAGGTCGCCCTCCAGGGCGGCGGGGTCCTCGGTGGCGTCCACCGTGAACCCGGCGAACCGGCCCACGGCGGCGAGGGCCGCGGGGATCGAGTCGTGGCGGTACCCGGTCGTGCGGGTGTGGACCAGCAGGCGGTGCGTCATACCGACACGGTAGGACGCGGCGGGCCCGCCGGGGGAGGGGGGATCAGTCGCCCAGGAAGTCGCGGACGAACGCGTTGCGGAAGGCGCGGCGGGGGTCCAGCTCGTCGGCCAGGGCGGCGAAGTCGGCGTGGCGCTCGTACCGTTCGCGCAGCACCGGACCGGGGACGGTGAAGACCTTGCCCCAGTGCGGCCGCGGGTCGAAGGGCGCCAGGGCCTCCTCGACGCGGGCTATGACCGGCAGGACCGCCGCCGTGTCGTCCACCCAGGTGAAGTGCAGCGCCACGCTGTCCCGGCCGTAGGACGGGCTCAGCCACTGTTCGTCGCCGGCCACCGTGCGGACCTCGGATATCTGCAGGACCGGAGCGACCGCCTCGCGGATCGCGGCCAGGGCGTGCAGCGCCTCCAGGGCCCTGGAGCGCGGCAGCAGGTACTCGGACTGGATCTCGTCACCGCTGCTCGGCGTGAACTCGGCCCGGAAGTGCGGCAGACGCTCGTGCCAGGGCCCCGGCACGCCCAGCTGCTCGGTGCAGTTGGCCGCCGGCATCCCCGGAACCGGATGCACCGGGCCGTCGGCGGCGGGCGCCCAGCCGAAGTCCAGGGGACCGTCGCCGGTCCGGTGCTTGACCCACACCTGCTCGAAGACCGGCCGGCGCCAGGAGGTGAACAGGCTGACGCTGTAGGCGCACTCCGCGACGGCGGTGAAGTCCAGCCCTTCCAGCGGGAGTTCCGTGAACACCCGCTGCTCGATCCCGAAGGCGGGCTCCAGGTCGAGGGTGAGTGAGGTGACCACGCCCAGCGCGCCGAGCGAGGTGACCACGCCGCCGAAGCGGGCGTCGTCGCGGCCGATCCGGATCAGGGAGCCGTCGGAGGTGACCAGGTCGACCTCGCGCACGGCCGAGGCCAGCGGGCCGTTGGCCGCGCCGGAGCCGTGGGTGCCGGTGGCGACCGACCCGGCCACCGAGATGTGCGGGAGCGAGGCCATGTTCGGCAGCGCCAGCCCGCGCGCGTGCACCTCGCGGGCCAGGCGGGCGTACCGCACCCCGCCGCCGACCCGGACGGTGCGCGCGGCGGTGTCCACCTCGACCTCGGCCGGCAGCGCGTCCAGGGAGAGCAGCACGCCGTCCGGGCCCGGGTCGGCGATCGTGTTGAAGGAGTGCCCGCTGCCCAGCACCCGCACGGGGCCCGCACCGGCCACCGTCTCGCGGAGCTCGCCGAGCGAGGCGGGCCGCGCGAGCTCGGCGGCGGAGAACACGACGTTGCCCGCCCAGTTGGTCGGGGCGGCGGCGGTGGTGGTGGTCATGCGAGGTTCCTTCGGGCGGGCGCGGTTCCGCGAGGACAGGCGCGCGGCGCGCGGTCCGGCCCTCAGCCTCTCACCCGCGGGCGGGAAAGCCCTCACCTGCGCCGACGACTGTGAGGCGCCCCACATCCGGGCCGCCTCGCGGCGTGACACGGGGACCCGGTACCGCACGCGCGTCACCGGCGGCATACGGTGAGAAGTCGCGCATGGGAAGGAGAACGGTATGAGCACGGGCACGGGCAGTCGTACCGCGTTGGTCGAGGATCTGATGGAGCGGTTCCCGCACGTACCGCGGGAGGCCGTGTTCAAGGAGGACCTGCTGCGGGGCGGGGTGGCGTTCGACGCCTCGGCGCTCAGCGACAACGAGGACGGCGAGGTCAAACCGAAGTCCTACTTCATCTTCTCCTTCGACCACGGCACCCTCCCCGAACTGGGCGAGGCCGCGCTGCGGCGCCCGCCGGAGGAGATCATCCTCACCGGCGGCCCCTACGACCTGCGGCGCACCGTCGTCTCGGTCCGGGTCAACCCGGGCTCGCCCTACCGGGTCGCCGCCGACGACCACGGCATGCTGGGCCTCTACCTCGACGGGAAGCGGATCGCCGACGTCGGCGTGCCGCCGATGCCCGAGTACTACCGGCACAAGCTCTCCAACGGGAAGTCCGTGATGGAGGTGGCCCCCACCATCCAGTGGGGCTACCTGATCTACCTCACGGTCTTCCGGGTGTGCCAGTACTTCGGGGTCAAGGAGGAGTGCCAGTACTGCGACATCAACCACAACTGGCGCCAGCACAAGAAGGCCGGCCGCCCCTACACGGGCGTCAAGGACGTGGAGGAGGTGCTGGAGGCCCTCGAGATCATCGACAGGTACGACACCCAGAAGACCTCCACCGCCTACACGCTCACCGGCGGCGCCATCACCTCCAAGGTCGCCGGGCGTGACGAGGCCGACTTCTACGGCCACTACGCCAAGGCCATCGAGGAGCGCTTCCCGGACCGCTGGATCGGCAAGGTCGTCGCCCAGGCACTGCCCAAGGACGACGTGCAGCGGTTCAAGGACTACGGCGTCAAGATCTACCACCCCAACTTCGAGGTGTGGGACGAGTACCTGTTCAAGATGTACTGCCCGGGCAAGGAGCGGTACGTCGGCCGCGACGAGTGGCACCGGCGGATCCTGGACTCCGCGGAGATCTTCGGCCCGCGCAACGTGATCCCGAACTTCGTGGCCGGCGTCGAGATGGCCGAGCCGTTCGGCTTCAAGACGGTCGACGAGGCCATCGCCTCCACCACCGAGGGCCTGCGGTTCTTCATGTCGAACGGCATCACCCCCCGGTTCACCACCTGGTGCCCGGAGCCGACCACGCCGCTCGGGAAGACCAACCCCGACGGGGCGCCGCTGGAGTACCACATCCGGCTGCTGCAGGCCTACCGGCAGACGATGGAGGACTTCGGCCTCTCCTCCCCGCCCGGTTACGGCCCGCCCGGACCCGGCCGCGCCGTCTTCTCGGTGAGCTCCTTCATGGACAGCCTCCCCGCCGACGAGACCTACGTGGACAACGAGATCGCGGCCGCGGCCGTCGAGCAGGCCTGACCGGCACACCGCCCGGCCCGCGGCCGCCCGCGCGGCCGTTCCCGCCGGCCGGTCCTCCCCGCCGCCCCGTGCGGCCCGCCCTCCGGGGCCGGCCGCACGGGGCGGCGGCGTTCGCGGGCGATGTCCTGTACCACGGAGTGACATCGCCTGGAAACAGGCGTGCGAAAAATAGGTGATACTTTTTCGGTCATGTCGAGTTCTGCCATCTCGACCGAGGCCGACTCCCGGGCCACGGTCGCCTCTCCGGTTCCGGCCGCCTCCCCCGCCGCTCCGCACACCCTCGTGGAGAACGCCGCGGCGTACGTGATCGGCGCCTTCCTGATGTCCTGGGGGCTCACCCTCCTGCACGCCGTCGGAGGCGTCACCGGCGGCCTCGCCGGCGCGTCGTTCCTCGTCAGCTACACGGGCGGCCTGCCGCTGGGAGCCGTCTTCTTCGTCGTCAACCTGCCGTTCTACTACTTCGCCGTGCGGCGCATGGGCTGGTCCTTCACCCTGCGCACCCTGACGGTGGTCGGGCTCACCTCGGTGCTGACGCCCGTCCAGCAGGAACTGGTCACCCTCTCCGGGATGAGCCCCTGGTACGCCTCCGTGTTCGGCGGTCTGTGCGTGGGGCTCGGGATGATCGTGGTGTTCCGCCACAACGCCAGCGGAGGCGGCTTCGGCATCCTCGCCCTCCACCTGCAGGACCGGTACGGCTGGCGGGCCGGCTACGTGCAGCTCGGCCTCGACGCGGTGGTGATCCTCTGCGCGCTGCCCCTGGTGGAGCCGATGGTGGTCCTCGCCTCGCTGGCCGGCGTCGCCGTGCTCAACCTGGTCATAGCGATGAACCACCGGCCCGGCCGCTACAACGGCCGCTGACCCCGTCGCTCCTCCCCGGCGTCCC
>NZ_LWCC02000005.1:678716-718776 GCF_001642695.1 Streptomyces chilikensis | reverse complement strand
CCGCCGCAGATCACGTCGTACGGCCGTCCGAGCGCGAACAGCAGCTCCATGGGCTCGGTGGTGCCGGCCGGGCACTCGGACTTCTTCTTCACCAGCCCGAGGACCTTGTGGTCGGCCGCCCCCGCGCCGGAGCAGGCGATCTCCTGCGCCCGGCTGTCGACGCAGTCGCCCTCCACCAGCTGACCGCCGCCCGCACCGGCGTCGCCGGGGTGGTCGTCGGACAGGTTGCGGCCGCAGACCGTCTCGCTGGGAATGCCGCCCGAGTCGCTGCCGCCGTACGTGATCGACACCTCGATGATCAGGTCGGTGCCGGCCGGGCACTGGACGGACTCCGGCATGAAGCTGCCGTCCATGATCTCCAGGGCCTTGAAAGTCGCCCCCGGCGCGTCGCAGTCGAACATCCGGTAGCTGTCCGACCCCTTCTCCGGGTCGGGACCGCCGCAGTCGCCCTTCTTCCACCTGCGCGACTCCTGGTCGCCCGAGGACTGCGACGCGCCCGCCGAGCTCGACGAGGACGAGGACGGGGCCGAGGTGGTGCCGTCGTCCTCCTTGAACACCTGCGAGGCGCCGAATCCCAGCGCGAGCACCACGCCCAGCGCCAGCAGGCCGCCCAGGCGGCCCTTCGCCCGGCGGGGCGCGGTCGCCGGCTGCTGCGGCGGAACCGGTGGTGGTGGCTGCGGGTTGTTCTGCCAGGTCACTGTGTGCCTCCCCTGCACTCTCCTGCAACAGGGGGGAGGACGGCCGGCCGGTACGGGCGGTTCCGGGTTCGCGGTCCGGATCCGGTCAGGTCGTGTGAAGAGCCGTGAGGTCTCGCGTGCGTTTCCGGCGGGTGCGCCGCGTCACACCGGCCCGGCCCCTCCCCGGAGGGCGTGCGGCCGGTCCGCGGGCGGACGCGAAGAAGGGCGCGCGGAGGCGCTGCGGCAGGTGCCGTCCGGTGCGTGGTCCTGAGGGAAGAGGGGCCCCGCCGGCCCGTCGCCGGCGGGACCGGGCACCGCCGGCGGGGCCGGGCTCCGCCGTCCGCCTCGCCCGGTCCGCCGCCCGGGGAGCCGTGCTCAGCGCAGGACCTGCCCGAGCGCGGCCAGCAGCCGGTCGACGTCCTCGTCGTCGTTGTACGGGGCGAGGCCCACCCGCACCCCGCCCCCGTCGCCCAGACCCAGGTGACGGGAGGCCTCCAGGGCGTAGAAGGAGCTCGCGGGGGCGTCCACGCGGTGCTCCGCCAGCCGCAGCGAGACCTCCGCCGCGGGGATCGCGTCGACCGTGAACAGCAGGGTGGAGGTGCGCAGTCCGGCGCGGGAGTGGAGGGTGACGCCGGGGAGCTTCGCCAGCCCCTCCTCGATGCGCCGGCGGAGGCGGTCCTCGTGCTCCTCCGTCGCCTCGAAGGCGGCCACCAGCCGCTCCCGGCGGCCCGGACCGGCGGTCACCGGGGCCAGACCGGCGAGGAAGTCCACGGCGGCCCGCGTGGCGGCCAGCAGCTCGTAAGGCAGCGTGCCCAGCTCGAACCGCTCCGGGACGGCGTCGTTCGACGGGAGCAGCTTGTCGGGGTGCAGCGACTCCAGCAGTTCGGCGCGGCCGGCCAGCACCCCGAGGTGCGGGCCGAGGAACTTGTACGGCGAGCAGACCAGGGTGTCCGCGCCGAGCCCCGGCAGGTCGACGGCGACGTGCGCCGCGTAGTGCACGGCGTCGACGTGCAGCAGCGCGCCGGCCGCGTGCGCCAGGGCGGCGATGGCCGGCACGTCGGGGCGGGCGCCGTTGAGGTTGGAGGCGGCGGTGACCGCGACCAGGCGGGTGCGCGGGGACAGCACCGCCCCGACGTGCTCGGGCCGCAGCTCACCGGTGGCCGGGTCGAAGTCCGCCCAGCGCACGGTCGCGCCCGCGGCCTCCGCGGCCTGGACCCAGGGGCGGATGTTGGAGTCGTGGTCCAGCCGCGTCACGACCACCTCGTCGCCCGGCCCCCATTCCTTGGCGAGGGTACGGGCGAGGTCGTAGACCAGCTGGGTCGCGCTGCGGCCGAACACCACGGTCGAGGCGGGGGTGTTGAGGAAGTCGCCCATGGCGCGGCGCGCTTCGACGACGATCCCGTCCGCGTTGCGCTGCCCCTCGGTGACCCGGCCGCGGTTGGCCAGCGGGCGGGTGAGGGCCTCGGCCATCGCGGCCACCACGGGCGCGGGGGTCTGCGTACCGCCGGGGGCGTCGAACCGGGCCCAGCCGGACGTGAGCAGGGCCGGGAAGTGGGCACGTACGGCGGCGACGTCGAAAGTGGGGGCGTCCGAGGACACGCGGAACCTCCTGGGCGGACGGAAGGCGGAAGAAGGGCGAGGTCAGGCCATGATCGCAGCCCGAGGCGGGATCCGGGAAGGGCGGGAGACGAGCGGTCCGGACGGTCCGCGGCTCCCCAAAGCCGCTTCGCGCCCGGACCCTCGGCCGGAAGGTCGGAGGCCGGTGACCTCCCGGTGGACCCAACTCCCCCCGCACACATGCGAACTGCCCGCGGACCCGCTCCACCGGTTCCGCGTCCGGCGACGGAGTGTCCTCCAGGGGGAACGGCAAACCTGTCCCTCGTGCGCGGCGCCGGGCCGCAGGGACGACAGGCGCTTTCCCTTCGCACCTGTCACAACATGTGGTGCGAAGGAGAACATTCCCCGAATGCGGCAGAAGTCGGGAAAATTCTGTTTCCTCCCCGAACATGCGGGTCGGAGCCGAAGGTTCCGGTGACCTCGACGGGCCGTCCCGCCCGGGGCCGGGAGGCGCCGGGCGGGGCCGGGAGGCGCCGGGCGGGGCCGGTGGGCGGAAGTCCGGGGCGACGGTGCGATGATCAGGCCGGGGAAGCGAAGCCGAGCGGAAGGGACGGGGCAGTGACCGAGCGCCCGAAGAGGACGGCCTGGATACGACGGTTCCACACCGCTGCGCGGGACGCGCCGCACGTGGTGCTCTTCCCGCACAGTGGGGCCGGGGCCACCTGCTTCCACCCGCTGTCCCGCGCGCTGAGCCCGGAGGTCCAGGCGCTGGCCGTCCAGTACCCGGGGCGGCAGGACCGGATCGCGGAGCCCTGCGTCGCGGACGTCGGGGAGCTGGCGGACCGCGTCGCCGAGGAACTGGAGCCCTGGGCCGACCTCCCCCTGGTGCTGTTCGGCCACAGCCTCGGCTCCGCCGTCGCCTTCGAGACCGCCGTGCGGCTGGAGCGGCGCGGGGCGACGGTGCGCGCCCTGTTCGCCTCGGCCCGGCGCGCCCCGTCCCTCCCGCCGGAAGGCTCCTCGCGCGCGCTGGACACCGACGCCGAGCTCCTCGACGCCATGAGGTGGCTGGGCAGCGGCTCCGGCGCGTCCCTCCCGGAGGACCCCGCCTTCCTCGAGCTGGTCCTCCCGGCCGTCCGCAACGACTTCCACGCCGGCAACCACTACCGGGCCCCCGCCGGCCTGCGCCTCACCTGCCCGGTGATCGGCCTCGCGGGCGAGGAGGACCCCGCGGTGGAGGTGGCCGAGGTCGAGCGCTGGTCGGAGCACACCACGGGGGCGTTCCGGCTGCGCACCTTCCCGGGCGGGCACTTCTACCTCGACGACCGCGTCGAGGAGATCCGCGAGGAGATCGCGCTGGCCGCGGCCGGCGCCGCCGGCTGAGGGGAACCGTCCGCCCCGGCCGGCCCGGTCCGCGGTGTCGTTGCCGCGGGCTAACGTCGGGTGATGCGCGCACACCGTATCGACCGCCCGGTCGACCTCGACGTGGTCCGTGATTCCTACGACGCCGTGGCCGACAACTACGTCCACATGGTGCTGACCACGGGGGTCGGCGACATCCGCAGTCACCCCTGGCTGAAGGCGTCGATCGACGCCTTCGCCGACACCGTCGGCGGGCTCGGCCCCGTCCTGGACGTCGGCTGCGGCCCCGGAACGGTGACCGCCTACCTCGCCGAGCGCGGCCTCGACGTCTCCGGCGTGGACCTCTCCCCCCGGATGATCGAGAACGCGCGCCGCCTGCACCCGCGATGCCGCTTCGACGTCGCCTCCGCCACCGAACTCGACCTCGCCGAGGGGTCCCTCGGCGGTGTGCTCGGGTGGTGGTCGCTCTTCAACCTCCCCCGTGACGTCCTGCCCCAGGTCCTCGCCATGTTCGCCCGCGCGCTGAAGCCGGGCGGGCACCTGATCACCGCGACCCACGTCGGGGACGAGGACCTGGTGCGCACGGAGGCCTACGGCGGCGTGCCCGTGCGCTGGACCACGCACAAGTGGCGGCCGGAGCAGCTCGTGGAAATGATCGAGCGGGCCGGACTGTGTCCCGTCGCGGAACTCCGGCTCCCCGCGGAGGAGTTGACCGGGCCAGGTGTGGTCGTCATGGCCAAGCGGCCCGGCTGACCGGCCGCAGGCCACCGGGTCCCGGCCTCCGTGCCGGGCGCGACCCGCGCCCGCCCCCGGAAACGGGACGGCCCGGGCCCCGCGCTCCCCGCGCCGGGCCCGGGCCGTCCCCGCGCGTCAGCCGTTCATCGCGGCCCAGAACTCCTCGAAGGACATCTGCCGGTCGCCGTCGGTGTCGAGCGAGTCGATCAGCTCCCGGGCCTGCTCCTCGGTGATCCCGGAGCCTTCCAGCTCCGACACCACCTGCCGGTACTCCTCGGCCGTGACCTGGCCGTCCCCGTCGACGTCGTAACGCTCGAAGACCTTGCGCGCCGCCGCCTTCACGATGTCCGTCATCGTCTCCACCCCTCTGTGATCCTGACCTGGGGCAAGGCTATCGGGCCGTCCGCACGGTGAATTCGTTGCCGTCGGGGTCGTTCAGCACCACGCGCCCGCCGTCGTCGCGCCCCCCGCCGTCGGGGCGGGTGGCGCCGAGGGAGAGGAGGCGTTCGATCTCCGCCTCGAGGCCGTCGCCGGCACCGACGGCGAGGTCGAAGCGGATCCGGTCCCTGCCGAGCCTCGGCATCAACGGCGGACCACCCCAGGTGATCTTCGTCCCGCCGGCGGGCGACTGGATCGCCGTCTCCTCGTTCTCGTCCCAGACCAGCGGCCAGCCCAGCGCCCGGCTCCAGAAGTACCCGACCGCCTGCGAACCGTCACAGGCGATAGCCCCGACGAACCCGCAGCCGGCCAGGAAGCCGTTGCCGGGCTCGATGACGCAGAACTCGTTGCCGTCCGGGTCGGCGAGCACCACGTGCTCCTCCTGCGGAAGCTGCCCGACGTCGGTGTGCCGGCCGCCGAGCCCCAGGGCCCTCGCCACGGTCTCCTTCTGCTCGTCCAGGGAGGCGCTCGTCAGGTCGAAGTGCAGCCGGTTCTGGCTCGTCTTCGGCTCCCGGGTCCGGACGAACCGGAGCGGGAGTTCGGTCCCGCTCCCCGGCAGGACGGTGACGCCGTCACCCGTGTCCTCGCCGATCGTCCGGCCCAGGAGGCCCGCCCAGAAGAGTGCGAGGGCGGTCGGGTCGAGTGCGTCGAAGGTGAGCGCGTGCAGGTGGGAGGTCATGCCTTTCCCTCTCCGTTCGGCGGTGTCGGTCGAAGTCATGGGGGCGGTCGAAGCCGTGGGGCCGGTCGAAAGTGGCCGGGCCGGGCGGGGACGCGGAGCCGGACGGGGTCACAGGCGGGAGAAGAGGCCCTCGAGCGGGGCGGGAACCTCGCCGGGACGGAGGGCCTCGGCCAGGACGCGGCCGTAACGGATCTTGCGGCCCTTCCTGGTGCCGAGGAACCGCCGCAGCTGCCGCTCACGGGACCTGCCCCGCTGCGCGGGCTGGCTGCGAAAGGTCCGCCAGGCGCGCAGGTCGCCCTCGGCCCGGACCGTCTCCTCGACCCGCTGCGCGCCGAGCGCGCGGATCAGCTCCTCCTCGAGGTCCGCGACGCACACGAAGACGCCGTCGCGCGGCGCGCCCGCCCGCTCCAGGCCGCGGTCGTAGTACGGCCGCTCGCGCTCGTCACACAGGCCCGTCAGGCGCAGGCCGAGCCCCGGGGGGCCGAGGACCCGGGCGAAGCGGCCGGCGTTCATGGCGCCGTCCATCGACAGCACGCACACCCCCTCGGCCGCCAGGTCCCGGCCCCGCAGGGCGGCCAGGGCCTCGACGGTGGCGAGGTCACTGGGTCCCTCCAGCAGCACCGCCGTGCGCAGCCCGAGCGACGCGGCCGCCTCACCCGCCGGCCCGGCGGAGCCGCCGGCCGCCCAGCTGCCGACCGCGTCCCGGAACGTCGTCATCGCCGCCATGCGCGCGAGTCTGCACCAACGACCGTGCCCCGGCACGTGGTTATTCACCGCGCCGGAGCTCCGGCGGGCCCGTCGGGAGCGAACGGCTCCGCGGAAAACCGTCCGACGCGCACCGCGCGGCTCCGGCACGCTCCGCGCCGCGTTCCTCGCAGCGGCCGCCGCGTTCGGCGCGGCCGCCGACGGCGCCCGAAGGCGGCCCTCCAGGGTCTGCGGGATGCCGGGGGAAGCCGTGCGGGGGTGCCGCGAGATGCCCGAGGATGGGATCCATGACCGAGCGAGCGCGGGAGATCGACCTGAGCCGGCCGGACCTCCGTGAGGTGACCGGGTTCGCCGCGACCTGCGCGGAGGCGGTCCTCGGCATCTTCGAGGCCGGCCGGCCGGACGACCCGCGCCCGAGGCGGGCGGTCGACGCCGCCCGGGAGTTCGCCCGGGGCGGCGAGCGCGGCAAGGCGCTGCGCGACGCGGCGTGGGCCGCGCTCAGGGCCGCCCGGGCGGCGCAGGAGGCCGAGGACGCGGAGGGCGCGGCCGCCTCCGAGGCGGCGCGGGCGGCCATGGCCGCGGCGGGCGCCGCCTATCTCCACCCGCTGGCCAAGGCCACCCAGGTCAAGCACATCCTCGGCTCCGCCGCCCACGCGGCCCGCGCGGCCGAACTCCTCGCGGGCGGCGACCGGACCGTCGGCGAGCGGCAGGTGCGGCAGGCCGCGTCCCACGCGACACCGGCGGTCGCCGACGTCCTCCGCCGCTACCCGCAGGCCCCGTCCGGCGGTGGCCGCACCGGGGAACTCCTGCGCCTCCTGGACGCCGTCCTCCGGGCCGGGTGAGCCCTCCCGGCCCGGACCGGCGGGCGCAACCGGCGGGCTCCCGCGGCCGGTTACGCCGTCTCCTCGCCCTTCAGGTGCCGCATCAGCCGCTCGAAGTCCTGCCAGCCCGACAGGTCCGACGGGTCGCCCGGCAGCGGGTAGTACAGCGCGGGACGGGTCTTCGGGCCCAGTTCGCGCGGCGGCTCGGCGAGCGGGGTCCGGCGGGCCCGGTCGCCGGGCATCGCGCGGACCTCCTCGGCCCCCAGGACGAAGGCGAGCGGCGCGCCGGGCCCCTCGAAGTACGCCGGGACGGACAGGTCCCGGCGCGCCCGGCGGAGCTGCACCAGCATCGACTGCAGGCCGTGCCGGGTGGCGAGCGCGTCCGCCGCCGCCTCCACGGCCTCCGTCGGCGGCGTCTCGCCCGGGCCGTACCCGAAGGCCAGTGTCACGTCCTCCTCCACACCCGCCTTGGTCCGGGTGACGCGCACGGTCGCCAGACCCGGGCGCTCCGGGGAGCCGACGACCACCAGCCAGGTCGGCGCGGGCGCCCGCTCGTACGCCACCTCGGTGAGCTGCCGCAGCGACCACGGAAGGTTGGCGGGCTCCTCGGTGCCCCAGCCGGCCGGCGGTTCACCGGTGACCTCCCGCCACACGGCCTCCAGGGCGCCGCCGAGCACCAGGCGGTCGTCGGCGGGATGGACGGTGCGGAACGAGATCGCCAGCTGCCGCTCGCCGGTGTCCCCGTGCGCGGTGGCGCCCTCCCGGAAGCTCGCCGCGACCGGGGTGCGCGGGTCCTCCTCGGTCGCGTCCGGGGGCACGACGGTGGCGAAGAAGCCGTCCCTCCACTGCAGGACGGCCCCGGAGAGACCGTCGTAGTAGCCGTCCCGCTCGTCCTGCACCACCCAACGGGACGGCCAGCCCGGCAGGCCGGCGCGGACCGCGGGGGAGAGGCGGGTGCCGGCCGGAGTGACGATCTGGAGTCCGAGCTCGGACTCCGCCGCCGCCCGGAAGGCGTCCGCCAGCCACGCGGTCATGGCGATCACCGGGCGGTCCTGGATGACGACCGCGACCTTGTCGGTGAGGACGTCCACCGCGGGCCGGGCGGACGCCGGCACCGGCGCCGCGCTCATCCCGTCCGTGTCCACCACCGCCAGCGACCAGGCGGCCCCGGGGGGCCAGGCCGTCCCGCCGACCAGTGTGGCGAGCCGGGCGGCGAAGGTGCCGGCGAGCTGCTCGGCCTCCTTCACGCCGGTCGTGGCGCGGGCCTCGGTCCACCAGTACGGAACCTCCGGCGCACTCGCCCCCAGCAGGCGCTCCGCCTCACCCCTGACCTGCACCAGCAGCGGGGCCTCGACGGAGACCAGCGGACGGCCCTGCGCGTCGCACAGCCGCACCACCGCCCCCTCGCCCTCGACGCCGGCCAGCCGGTCGGGGCCGCCGGCCAGCAGCCCCGCGAGCACGCTCAGAGGGTCGGGCATCTTCTTCGTGAGAGTGACGACGTCCTTCGTCATGCGTGTTTCACCTGTTCCCCGCGTAGACGGTCTGGATCAGCCGGCTGGGACGCCCCCGCTGCACCAGCACGCCGCGCCCGGGCGGCTGCGGGCCGGCGTACACACCGGGGAAGAGCTGGCCCTCGCCGCGGTCGCCGGCCATCACCAGGGCCGAGGCGCCGGACTCGCGCAGGCCCAGCAGCAGCGGCTCGTACAGGCCGCGCGCGGCACCCGCGACCCGTCGGGTGACGACGAAGTGCAGGCCGATGTCGACCGCCGACGGGATGTACGGGACGAACGGGGCCAGGGGCTGCTGCCCCGCGGTGGTGAGCACGTCGTAGTCGTCCACGAGGATCACGATCCGCGGGCCGGAGAAACTGCCCGGCTCCAGGTCCTCGCCGTCCGTGCCCTCGTCGGGCAACCGCTTCTCCAGCTCCGCGGCGATGCCCGCGGCGAGGCCCGCGGCGAGCTTCGAGTTGTAGGCGTAACCGCCCCGGTACTCCTCCGGGACGGCGCCGCGCAGACCGCGCCGGGGATCGAAGACGCCGAAGACGAGCTCGTCCTCCCCGTGGCGCTCGACCAGCCCCTGGACGACCACCTTGAGCAGGTTGGTCTTGCCGCACTCGCTGTCACCCATGACGACCAGGTGCTGGTCGTGCCGGAACAGGTCGAGCAGCACCGGCTCGAGCTGGGACTGGTCGAGGCCGACCGGCACGCGCCGGGGCTCCGCCGCCGCTGTCGGCAGCGCGTTCGGCTCCAGCACGTGGGGCAGCACCCGCACCGGCTGGGCGACCTCGCCGGTCCAGGTGGCCCGGACCTGGCGCGCGGTGCGCTCCAGCACCGCCCCCAGGTCGTCGGTGTCGGCGAGGCCGTCGGTGCGCGGCAGCGCCACCTGGGCGAACAGCTTGCCGTCGGTGAGGACGCGGCCCTTCTCCTCCGGGGAGAGCGTCTGGGCCAGCTTGCGCTCGATGCTCGACTCGCCGGGATCGTTCAGCCGCAGCTCGACCCGGGTGCCGAACTGCGACTGGGTGGCGATGCGCACGTCGTTCCAGCGGAGCATGCCGGCGACCACGTGGATGCCGTAGCCGCTGCCGCGCTTGAGGATGTCGGAGACCGCGTCGTCCAGCTCCTCGAAGTCGTCGCGCAGGGCGCCGAACCCGTCGATCAGCAGCACGATCTCGGTGGACGCCAACTCCGGCACCTGCCCCGCGGCGCGCCGGGTGCGCAGCTGCTCCAGCGAGTCGATCCCGTGGATCCGGAACAGCTCCTCGCGCCGGTCGAGCATGGTGCGCACCGACTCGACGGTGCGGGCGGCGCGTTCGCGGTCGGCGCGGCCGGCGGTCCCGCCGACGTGCGGCAGCCCGGACAGGACCTGCAGGCCGCCGCCGACCAGGTCGAGGCCGTAGACGCCGACCTCCTGCGGGGTGTGCGTGAGGGCCAGCGACAGGGCCAGCGTGCGCAGCAGGGTGGTCTTGCCCGACTGCGGGCCGCCGATGACCGCCGCGTGGCCGCCCGCCAGGGTGAGGTCCAGGTACCACTGGCCCTGCCACTGCTTGGCCGGGTCGTCGAGAAGGCCGAGCGGCACCTGGAGCGGGCCGCGCCGCCCGGCCAGCTGCATGCCCCGCGCTCCCACCGCCACCGGTCCCGCCACCTTGTCCAGCGGGACCGCCGAAGGCAGCGGCGGCAGCCAGATCTGGCGCACCGGGCGGGCGCCCGCCCGCTCCAGCTGGCCGATCATCATGCCCATCTGGGTGGGCCCGGTCTCCCGGCGACGGACCTTCGGCTCCTCGCCCGTGCTCCCCCCGTCCTCGCCGAGGGTGTTGTACGCCCCGTACTCCAGGGCCAGCGGGCCGCTCTCCTCGGTCTCGCGCCGGACCGGGCCGTTGTAGGCGCCCGAGACGTAACCGGCCTTGAACCGCTCGTAGTGGCTGGTGTCGACCTTGAGGTAGCCGAAGCCGGGCAGCGGGGGCAGGTGGAAGGCGTCCGTGGTGTCCAGGACGGTGCGGGACTCGTCGGCGGAGAAGGTGCGCAGACCCAGCCGGTACGACAAGTAGGTGTCCAGGCCCTTGAGCTTGCCGCCCTCGATGCGCTGGCTGGACAGCAGCAGGTGGACGCCGATGGACCGGCCGATCCGGCCGATCGACAGGAACAGGTCGATGAAGTCCGGTTTGGCGGTGAGGAGTTCGCCGAACTCGTCGATCACCACGAACAGGTGCGGCAGCGGGTCGAGGTCGGGACGCCGCTCGGCGCGCAGGGCGGCGTAGTGGCCGATGTCGGCGACGTTGCCCGCGTTCTTGAGCACCTGCTGGCGGCGCTTGACCTCTCCGGCGAGCGAGGCGTGGACGCGCTCGACGAGACCGGCCTGGTTCTCCAGGTTGGTGATGACGCCGGCGACGTGCGGGAGGTCCGCGAAGGGGGCGAAGGTCGCGCCGCCCTTGTAGTCGACGAGGACGAGGGCGAGGTCCTCCGGCGGATGGGTGGCGACCAGGGCGAGCACCAGGGTGCGCAGCAGCTCCGACTTGCCGGAACCGGTCGCGCCGACGCACAGGCCGTGCGGGCCCATGCCGAGTTCGGAGGACTCCTTGAGGTCGAGCAGCACCGGCTCGTGGGTGTCGCCCACGCCGATCGGCACCCGCAGGAAGGCCCTCTCGCCGCGCGGCGCCCACAGCCGGTCCAGGTCGAGGTCGGCGACGTCGTCGATGCCGAGCAGCTCGGCGAAGCCGACGGGCCCGGCGAGCGGCGCGTCGGCCACCGACTCGGCGGACAGCCGCAGCGGGGCCAGCATCCGGGCCAGGCCCTCGGCGAAGGGGACGCCGATGTCGTCGACGGTGCCGTGGGCGGCGATCGGCTCCGGCGCGCGCAGGTCCTCGACCACGACCCGCTCGCCCTCGACGGTGATCCGCAGACTCACACTGCCGGGCTCCTGGATCCGCTCGTCCAGCAGGTGCAGCACGGTGACGCCCATGTCGCGCAGCCCCACCGCGTCGTCGGGGCGCGGCAGGTCGACCGCGTCGTCGCCGTGCCCGTCGACCACCACCAGCAGCCGGGAGGCCATCGACAGGGCCGCCTTGTCGGAGAGCCCGCGGCGCACCTCGGCCGCGTAGGAGGCACGGCGGCGCAGCTCGGGACCGAGACGGCGGGCCAGCTGGAGCAGCGAGGGCTCGATGCGACGGGCGGCGACCGGGCCGTCGAACTGCTCGCCGTCCAGCAGGTGCGGCAGCCACTTGGCCCACTCCCAGTCGGCCATCCGGTCGCCGGGCACCGCCAGCGCCATCGCCACGTCGTCCGGCGCGTGGGTCGCCGCGGCCTGCGCCATCAGCGCCCGCGCCACGCGCAGGGTGTCCTCCCGGCCGCCGACGACACTGACGTCGCCGGCCCGGTCCAGGGGAACGGTGAGGGGCAGCTCGGTGCCGATGCCGAAGCGGGACACCAGCGCGGAGGCCTCGTTCAGCATGAACTCGTCGGGCGGCGTCAGCACGGACGAGTTCGGCTGCCCCACCCGCAGGTCGCGCACCGGCATCTCACCGGTGCCCACCCGGACCCGGAGGAAGTCGGCGTCCGTCCGGCGCCGCTCCCACAGCCGGGCCGGGTCGCGCACGATGTCGTGGAGAGCCTCCGGCGGCGGGTTGAGCACCTGGGCGCTCTCCCGCCGCCGCGTCTCCTCCTGGAACAACTCCTCCCGCAGGTCCTCCAGGTAGGAGAGGTACGCCTCGCGCTGGGTGCGGCGGGTGCGCTGCGCCTTGCCGCGCTGGGAGAGGAGCAGGACCATCGCGCCGACGACGGTGACGACCAGGATGATCGCGCCCAGCGCCGCGAACTGGCTGCTGCGGATGACCGTCATCATCACGACGGACGACATCACACCGGCGACCGGCAGCAGTGAGGTGGCGACCGAACCCGTCCTGCCCTCGGGCAGGTTGGGCGGCGCCTCGATGGTGCGCGGCTCGGGAGGGGCCGGGGGCCGGGTGGTGCGGGCCGGCCGGTGGATCAGTCGGGTGCTCATCGTCCTTGCCTTTTCCTCGGCGTCCTCGGTGTCCTCGGTGTCCTCGGCGTCTCCGGCGGCGCCGGCGTCTCCGGCGGTCCCCGGTCTCGGCGGCGCCCTCGGCCCGGCCGGCGGCCCCGGGCCCGTCGGGGTCCCCGGGCCCGTCGGGGTCCCCGGGCTCGCCGGGTCCCCGGTCCGCGCGGCGTGCCCGGCACCGGCGGCCGGGATCACCGGGGCCTGCCCGCCGCAGCCGGCCCAGGCCGCCGCGGGGCGGGCCGGGTCAGCGCCTCCTGTGGGAGAGCCGGAACACCTCCGCGGCCAGCCGTGTGGCGGCCTCCCGGGTGCCGTGGGCCAGCAACTCGGGGCGGATGGTCCCGCCCGCCGCCAGATGACGGTCGTACGGCAGCACCCGCACGCGCGCCCCCGTGGCCTCCAGCCGCTCGGTGGCCTTCGCCAGGTCGACGCCGGACCGCGGAGCGGTCTCGCAGATCACCACCACGGTCGAGGTGGTGATCCCCCGCGGCAGCCCGCTCATCCACTCCAGCACCGCGAGCGTGCTGGCCACGCCCTCCAGCGTCGCCGGCACCGTGAGCACCCGGGCCTGCGCGGCGGACAGCGCGGTGCGGGCGACCTCGGCCGGCATCGTCTCGCAGTCCACCACGGTCACCCCGAAGTAGCGGCGGGTCGAGATCATGACCCGCTCGTACGCCTTGGTGCTGAGCATGGTGCCGACTTGCCCCTGACTGGCGGGCAACAGCCAGGCGTTGCCCGGCAGTTTGACCAGGTAGCCGGTCACGTCGAGCAGGGTCATCTGCGGCTCGATCAGGTCGGCGAGGTCGCCGGTGGTCCAGCGCAGGCTCTCCGCGCCGAGCCGCAGCGGCAGCGAGCCGAGCGCCGGGTCCGCCTCGACCACCAGCACCGGGTCCTGGCGGTAGTGCGCGAAGGTGGTGCCCAGCAGCGCGGCGACCGTGGTCTTGCCCGACCCGCCGCGGATGGACGTCACCGCTATCTGACGGCCGGTGGTGACCGGCTGCTGCAGCACCTCGGCGGTCGCGGTCGTCTCGGCGACCTCACGCGCGGCCGACGAGGAAACGGTCCGCCGCACCGCCCGCAGGGCGCGGGTCAGGAACGGTTCCCCGCGGCGCGGCGCGCGGCCGGCGGCGGCGAGCTTGCCGTCCACCACCGGGCGGGAGTCCGGGGCGGTGCGGGGGGCCCGGGCGCGCGGGGCGGCCTGCGGCCGTCCGGGCACCGCGGCCGGGAACCACCGGGGAACGCGGGACCGCGGAGGGCGGACCCCGCGCCGGCGCGGGAGACGGGGCGGAGCCGGGCGGACCGGACGCGCGGCCGGGGCCTGCGGAGGGACGGGGGGAGGACCGGGGTCCCTCGCTCCCCGGGCCCCGGGCCGACGGGGGAGAGCCCGGCCGCCGTGCCGGAGGCGGGAAGCGGACCTCCGGGACGGCCGACTGGTTCGGCACAGGCACAGGCACAGGCACAGGGACCGGCACCGGCATCGGTCGCGATGCCGGTACGCCCGGCGGTCGTGATGCCGGTTCCGGCGGTGACGGCGTGACCGGCGGTCCGGGCGCGCCGGGGGGCGCACGGAGCGGAGCCGGGCCTGCCGGCGGTTCCGGAGCCGCCCGCGGCACCGGGCCGGCCTCCGGTGCTCGTGCCGTCGCGTCGCGCGGCCGGTCCGAGGGGGCCGGTGCCTTACCGCCCGACCGCGGGACGCTGGACCTCGGAGGCGGAGGAGGTTCCGGAGGACGGGCCGGGGCCGTGGCGTACGTGGGGGAGGAGCCGCCGGGCTACGAGCCCGAGCCGACCTCGCTGCCCATGGCGGACCCCGGCACGCTGGAGGACCTGGTGCCGGACACCGTGCTCGACGGCGCCCGGCACGGCGGGCTGACGCTGCGGGCCGCGTCCGTGCGCGGGGACTCCGCCCGGTACCGGGGCGAGGTGCGGCGGGACGCGCTGCTGACGGCCCGGTTCGGGGTGGGCGACCGGGCACTGGTCCTGGTGGCCGTGGCCACGGGAGCCCGGGCCACCCCCGAGGGGCAGCGGGCCGCCGCCGCGGCCTGCCGCTGGATCGGCCAGGCCGTCGGCCGCAGCGCCGCCCGGCTCGCCGAGGACATCCGCGAAGGGCGCCGCGCCGACCTGCGGGCGGGACTCCAGCGGCTCACCGACCGCAGCCTCGGCCGCCTGCGCGCGGCCGCCGCCGACGAGGACCACGGGCCCGGCGGGGAGCGGGCGTCGCTGCGCTGCCTGCTGCTGCCCGCCGACCCGGAGTGCCGCACCCGGGTGTTCTTCGGCGTCGGCGAAGGCGGCCTCCACCGGCTGCGCGACGGCGACTGGCAGGACCTCGAGCCCCGCCCCGTCGGACCCGCCGCGGCCACCCTCGACCTCGGCATCAGCACACCGCCGAGCCCGTACGAACCGGCTCCCGCGCCACCCCGCGAGCCGTTCCGGTTCCGCACCTGCGTCGCCCGGCCGGGGGACCGGCTGCTGATGTCGGCGGCGGGCCTGGCCGAACCGCTGGGCGACGAGCCCGCGCTCCGCGCCCACCTGGCGCGGCGGTGGGCCGCGCCCGAGCCGCCGGGGCTCGCCGACTTCCTGGCGGACGTGCAGGTGCGGGTGAAGGGTTACGCCGACGACCGCACGGCGGTGGCCGTCTGGGAGGCGTGAACCCGCGTCGCGTGGATTGATGGTCCCGGGACGGGGGACACGAGCGGTCCGGACACGGATCGTGAACACGCAGCGAAGGGCACGCTCAGCCATGGCCAAGCAGAACGTCGCCGAGCAGTTCGTCGACATCCTCACCCGCGCGGGCGTGCGGCGCATGTACGGGGTGGTCGGGGACAGCCTCAACCCCGTCGTGGACGCCGTGCGCCGCCACAAGGGCATCGACTGGGTGCACGTACGCCACGAGGAGGCCGCCGCCTTCGCGGCCGGCGCCGAGGCGCAGGTCACCGGACAGCTGACCGCCTGCGCCGGCTCCTGCGGCCCCGGCAACCTGCACCTGATCAACGGCCTGTACGACGCCCACCGCTCCATGGCCCCGGTGCTGGCGCTCGCCTCGCACATCCCCTCCTCGGAGATCGGGCTCGGCTTCTTCCAGGAGACCCACCCGGACCGGCTGTTCCGCGACTGCAGCCACTACAGCGAGATGATCTCCAGCCCGGCGCAGATGCCGCGCCTGCTGAACACCGCCGTGCAGCACGCCGTGGGCCGCTCCGGCGTCAGCGTCGTCACCCTTCCCGGCGACATCGCCGACGAGCCCGCCCCCGAGGGCGCGTACGACACGGCGCTGGTCACGTCCCGGCCGTCGGTGCGCCCCGGGGACGCCGAACTCGACGCCCTGGTGGAGATGATCGACAAGGCGGACAAGGTCACCCTGTTCTGCGGCGCCGGCTGCAAGAGCGCGCACAACGAGGTCATGCAGCTCGCCGAACTCCTCAAGTCGCCGGTCGGCCACGCCCTGCGGGGCAAGGAATGGATCCAGTACGACAACCCCTACGACGTCGGGATGAGCGGTCTGCTCGGCTACGGCGCCGCCTACGAGGCCACCCACGAGTGCGACCTGCTGATCCTGCTCGGCACCGACTTCCCCTACAACGCCTTCCTCCCCGACGACGTGCAGATCGCCCAGGTCGACGTCCGCCCGGAGCACCTCGGCCGCCGCTCCCGGCTGGACCTGGCGGTGTGGGGCGACGTCAAGGAGACCCTGCGGTGCCTGATCCCCCGGGTGAAGGCGAAGAAGAGCCGCAGGTTCCTCGACAAGATGCTGAAGAAGCACGCCGACGCGCTCGAGGGCGTGGTCAAGGCCTACACCCGCAAGGTGGACAAGCACGTACCGATCCACCCCGAGTACGTGGCCGCGGTGCTCGACGAACTCGCCGACGACGACGCCGTGTTCACCGTCGACACCGGCATGTGCAACGTGTGGGCCGCGCGGTACATCACCCCCAACGGACGCCGGCGCGTCATCGGCTCGTTCTCCCACGGCTCGATGGCCAACGCCCTGCCGATGGCGATCGGAGCACAGTTCACCGACCGCCGCCGGCAGGTCGTGTCGATGTCCGGCGACGGCGGATTCGCCATGCTGATGGGGGAGTTCCTGACCCTGGTGCAGTACGACCTGCCGGTGAAGGTGGTGCTCTTCAACAACTCCTCGCTCGGCATGGTGGAGCTGGAGATGCTGGTCGCCGGTCTGCCTTCGCACGGCACCGCCAACACCAACCCGGACTTCGCCGCCGTCGCCGAGGCCTGCGGGGCCTTCGGGGTGCGGGTGGAGAAGCCGAAGGACCTCGCGGGCGCGCTGAAGGCGGCCTTCCGGCACAAGGGGCCCGCGCTGGTGGACGTGGTGACCGACCCCAACGCGCTGTCCATCCCCCCGAAGATCAAGAAGGAGATGGTCACCGGGTTCGCGCTCTCCGCCTCCAAGGTGGTGCTGGACGGCGGCGTGGGACGGATGCTGCAGATGGCCCGCTCCAACCTGCGCAACGTCCCCCGGCCCTGACGAAATCCGGGCCCTCCTCCCTCTCCTGCCGGAACGGGATGAGTGCCGCGTTCCGGACGGGGGCATGCATCCCGTGACCGTGTTCGAGAACGGAGTGCGCCGACGAGCGCGAACGGGGGGTCATGAAGAGGCAGGCACCAGAGGTGGGCATCTCCGCCGTCGCCGACGCGGCGGAGCCGTCCACCGGACCAGGCGTGCGACCAGTGGCACGGGAAGCGGGTCTCGTCCCGGCCCCCAGGCCCCGCCTCCGCATACGGCGGCCCCGGCTCAGGCAGCGCCTGCGCCGGGCCGACCTGGGCGCCGTGCCCCGGGCGCGGCGGGCGCTGCGGGAACTGGTGCGGTGCGACGCGCCGGGCCGGCCGTGGGACGGCGACGTGCTGGAGACGGCGGAACTGCTCACCACCGAACTGGTCACCAACGCGCTGGTGCACACGGGCCGTGGCGCGGTGCTCAAGGTGACGGTCACCGGGCGGCGACTACGGGTCGAGGTGCGGGACTTCGTGCGACCCCGCCGGCTTCCGGTGGGCAAGGAGGCCGAGGAGGACGCCACCTGCGGAAGAGGACTGCTCCTGGTGGCCACCCTCGCCGACACGTGGGGGGTGCGGGGCCACGCCCTCGGCAAGTCGGTGTGGTTCGAGCTGGCGTACCGCGGGGCGGGTCAGGCCCGCTGACGGGCGGCGGACGAACGCGGGCCCCCGGGCGGTGACCGGTCAGCCGAACTGCTGCTCCAGGTCCTTCAGTTTGCGCTCCAGCGTGTCCAACTGCCGCAGGGCCATGGTGTCCTCCTCGGGCGCCGGAAGCGACGGACGGCTGCGCAGCGGAAGTTGTTCGGGCTCCGAAGCGGCGGCGGCACCGGCGCCGTCGGCGCGTTCGAGCTCCACCTGGGACGCCGGCCGTTCCGGCAGGGCGGCGGGGGCGTGCCCACGGCTGACCGCCTTGAGGTGGGCCCGCTCCACCCGCTTCTGCTCCCGGCGGCGCCGCCGGGCCCGCTCCCGCGTCCGGGTGTCCTCGCGGACCTCCTCCACCGCCTCGTCGAGGCTGCGCACGCCCTCCAGCAGCATCAGCGACCAGGCGCGGTAGGTCTCGCGCGGCGCGCGCAGCCACCGCACCGCCCGGATCTGCGGCAACGGCCGCGGGATCAGGCCCTGTTCCCGCAGGGCGGCACGACGGGTCTGCTTCAGCGCGCGGTCGAAGAGGACCGCGGCGGAGAGCGACATGCCGGCGAAGAACTGCGGCGCGCCGGCGTGGCCCAGGCCGCGCGGGGCGTGCACCCAGTTGAACCAGGCGGCCGCGCCCGCGAACAGCCAGACCAGCATCCTGGAGCCCAGGGCCGCGTCGCCGTGGCTCGCCTCGCGCACCGCGAGCACCGAGCAGAACATCGCCGCACCGTCCAGGCCGAACGGCACCAGGTACTCCCAGCCGCCGGACAGGCCGAGGTTCTGGCGGCCGAAGCCGACCAGGCCGTGGAAGGAGAGCGCGGCGGCCACCGCGGCACAGCAGAACAGCAGGACGTAGGACGCCGTGCCGTAGACCGCCTCCTTGCGCCGTCGGCGTTCCTCGCTGCGCTCCCAGGAGTCGTCCGAGGAGGCCGGGCCCGCCGCCGACGCCTTCCGGCCGCGCGCGAGCACCGCCACCGCCGCCAGCACGCCGAGGAGCAGCACGGCGCCCGGAAGCAGCCAGTCCAGCGAAACGTCGGTCAATCTCATCCGGTGTCCCTTGCGTCGGGCTTGCGTGGGAAGGGCGTGACTGCCGGCCATGGTGGCCCAACCGGCGTGCCCCGCAAGGGGTTTCGAGACAAGAGGAACCGAGGGAGTGGTGCGGAGGGACGGGTTCGCGCCCCGCCTCTCGAACGTGCGCCCTGGAGGTGCGAGATGTGTTCGAAGGGAAATCGCTCTCACGGGTGATGCCGAGAGGGGCCGCCTGACGGCGGCCGGGCGCAGATCCGATCAGATGTCAGGCCGCCTGTGCCGCCGTCAGCTTCGCGATGCGGTCGGTGTCGCAGGTGCGCGGGCAGGTGACGCAGGTGTTGTCGGCCAGGGTGTAGGCCAGGCAGCAGGTCACCCGGTCGCGGGTGGTCAGCGGTTCGCCGGCCGGGCCGGGCAGCTCCCGGAAGCCGGCGGCGCCGGGCAGCGGGAGGGTCGCGCCGGGCAGCATCCGGCCCAGTTCCTCCACGGCCCGCCGCTCCTCGCCCAGCAGGCTGCCGATGTACCACAGGCCCTCGGCCAGTTCGTCGGTCACCATTCCCCACAGCGAACGGCCGCGGCGGCGCATCCGCGGGCCGAAGACCTCCAGGACCGGTCCCATGTGCTCGGCGGCCGCCGCCCGCACCTCGGCGCGCAGGGCGTCCTCGTCGGGCACCACCCGGGCGCCGGGCAGCGCGGCGGCGGGGTCGTCCGGCAGGCAGGCGAAGGTGCGCGGACGCACCGCGATCCGGCCGGACGGGTGGTGGACCGCGACGTCGTCCACGGTGAGCCGCGGCACCCGGCGATCCAGGAAGGCGGGGACGGTGAACAGCAGGCAGACCGGCCAGGCGTACCGGTGCAGGGCGAGGGAGGCGCCCACGTCCGGGCGGGGCCGCCTGCCGTAGTACTCCTCCACCGTCGCCTCGTCCCGGGCGATCAGCTCCGCGACCTCGGGGCCCTCCTCGGTGAACCGGGCGGCGGCCGTCCAGCCGGCCTCGGCGTCGGCCCGCTCGGTGGGCAGCGGCTCGCCGGGCGCGACCTCCGTCACGGTCAGGCCGGGGAAGGCCTGGGCGAGGCGGTCGTAGGCGTCCTGAAAGGCCGAGGTGGCAAGGGGCACGACGGACTCCCGTTCCCGTGAGCTGAGGAGGCGATGACAGGTAAGCCTTACCTTACTCATAGTGGCCGGGGGTGGGAACACCGAGGCCCGGCACTTATCGTGCTGGAGTCCGAACAGAGCAGGAACCGGAGCCGGAACCGGAACCGGAAGGCACACCCTCGACCAGGAGGTCCCCGTGGAGCAGGCACGTCCGCGCGAGCGGACGGACGCGTCGGCGTCGCCGGGCGGCGCCGCCGGAGCGGTCCCGGCGCGCGGGGAGCACACGCACGCCCCGGCGGAGGCCGCGCCGTCGCTGCCCGCGCCGCGGGAGCCGCACGCCCGGCCCCCGGTCAGGCGGGCCTTCGTGCGCGATCAGGTGCTCCGGGCGCTGCGCGCGGCCTTGGTCGCCGGGGAGCTGGCGCCCGGCGAGGTGTACTCGGCGCCGGTGCTGGGGCAGCGGCTCGGGGTGTCGGCGACGCCGGTGCGTGAGGCCATGCAGCAGCTGGCGGCGGAGGGGGCCGTCGAGGTGGTCCCCAACCGGGGTTTCCGGGTGGTCGAGCGGGGGGCGCGGGAGCTGGCCGAGCTGGCCGAGGTGCGGGCCCTGATCGAGGTGCCGGTGGTGCTGCGGCTGGCCCGCACGGTGCCCGCGCGGCGGTGGGCCGAGCTGCGGCCGCTCGCGGAGCGGACCGTGCTGGCCGCCTCCTCGGGCTGCCCGGCCGCGTACGCCGAGGCGGACCGGGCCTTCCACCGCGCCCTGCTGTCCCTCGCGGGCAACGCCGAACTGGTGCGGATCGCGGACGACCTGCACCGGCGCTCCCGGTGGCTCCCGGCCCCCGGGGAGGGCGGTGCCGGGACGCCCGGTCACGGCGAGCTGGTCGCCGACGCGGCCGAGCACGGCGCGCTGCTGGACGCCCTGGCGGAGCAGGACCTCGACGTGGTCCGGCGGCTGGTGCGCGCACACTTCGCGGGCGCGGACCTGTAGCGGTCCGCGGGCGGTCCGCGGGCGGGCCGCGGACCGCCGGAGGGCGGGACGGCCCCGCGCGCCGCCGACGCTCACGACGGAGGGGCGAACGTCTTCCGGCGCCCTTCGGGGACGGCCTCCATGCCGTCGCCGGTCACCTTCACGGCGGCCCGGTCGTCGATCGCGTACGCGGGGACCCCGAGTCCGGCCGCCCGCCGCCCGGCACGGGCCGCGGTGTTCCCCGGCCACGCCTCGTGGTCCCGGTGCGGGAGGAGCGGGAAGCCGACGACGCCCGGCGGGCCGTCCGGGCCCGGCGGAGCCTAGGCGTCGTCCGCCGGGGCCGGGTCGTCGGAGGGCTCCGCGCCGTCCTCCTCCAGGTGGGGGGACAGCCAGGTCGGCACGCCCCCCAGCAGCCGGTGCAGCCGGCGGGCCTCGGCGCGCAGGCGGCGGGCCTTGGGCTCCGGCTCCGTGCCGGCGAGGGAGAGCAGCGCGGGAGCCGTGCCGACCAGGTAGCCCAGCTCGACCCGCAGCCGCAGCGACTCGGTGAAGCCGTGCCGCGCCTCGGCGACGTCGCCGTCCTGGAGGGCCAGCGCGGCCAGGTGCCGCCAGGTGAAGGAGAGCAGCAGCGGGTCCGGGTGGGCGGTGGCCCCCGCGTGCGCCCTGCGGTAGGCGGCGCGGGCCGCCTGGGGAGCCCGGGCGATGTTCTGGGCGACCAGCCCGCGGCGGAAGTCCAGCAGGGCCCGCCGGGGCGTCCCGGGCGGGATCAGCGCGGCCGCCCGGCCGAGCGCGGCGCGCGCCTCGTCCGCCCGGTCGCGCACCCCGTGCAGGGTGGCCGCGTAGGCGAGGTACCCGCGCTCGCAGGCCGCCCCGCCCCGTTCCTCGCTGCTGCGGGCCGTCGCCTCTGCGTTGCGCAGCTCGTCCTCGGCGTCCTCCCAGCCCTCCTCGGCGTACAGGCACCGCTCCACCAGCAGCGCGGCCCGGTGCAGGGCGCCGTCGGGGGTGTCGCGGGGGAGCAGGGCGGCGGCGTCGGCCCAGCACGCCCGGGAGCGCAGGCGCCATACGGCTGCCTGGAGGGACTCCTCGCCTGCGGTCGTCGCTGCGGTCGTTGCGGTACCGGACATGGCGGTGTACGCCACGTTGCCCTCCCCGAGCACGCCATCGAGCCGGATGTGGTGGTGGCGGAATCTCAGCACGATTCAGATGTTCCGGCCAAGAGGTCGGGTGAAACATTTCACAAAGTGGCCGGACCCGGTGTGTGGCGAGAAACGATTCGCCCGGGTCAGCTCATCCGCAGGGCGAGGAAGAAGTCGAGCTTGTCCTCCAGGCGGGACAGGTCACGCCCCGTCAACTGCTCGATGCGGCCCACCCGGTACCGCAGGGTGTTGACGTGCAGGTGGAGGCGGGCGGCGCACCGGGTCCACGAGCCGTCGGCCTCCAGGAAGGCCTCCAGGGTCGGGATCAGCTCGGCGCGGTGCCGTCCGTCGTACTCCCGCAGCGGGTCCAGCAGCCGGGCCGTGAAGGCGCGCCGTACGTCGTCGGGGACGAACGGCAGCAGCAGCACGTGCGAGGCGAGCTCCTGGTGCCCGGCCGCGCAGACGGCGCCGGTGCGGGCGGCGGCCACCCGGCGGGCGTGCCGGGCCTCCTCCAGCGCCCCGCGCAGGCCCTCGGCGGAGTGCACGGGGGCGCTGACGCCCAGGGTGACCCGCCCCTCGTCGCCGAGCCCGGCGGCCAGCGGCTCCCGCACGGCGGCCAGCAGCGACTCGGCGGACAGACCCGCCGGGTGGTGTTCCCGGGCGCCCGCGGCGCCCTCGGCCGAGCCGGTGCGGGCGGTGTCCTCGCCGGCCGGGGGCAGCGGCACCAGGGCGACGGCCTCCTCGCCGGAGTGCGCCACGGCCAGCCGGTCGGAAGGCTCCGGGCCGTCCGCGGACGGGTCGACCAGCAACTCCTCCAGCAGCGCCTGGGCGAGCCGCCCGCCCTCGGCGCGGTCCTCGGCCCCCTGCCACTCGACGCGGGCCACCACCACCTGCCAGTCCGGGGCGGCCTCCAGGCCGGGCAGCAGCACGGGAGCGGCGACCCGCAGCCGGGCCGCGATCTCGCCGGGCGCGGCACCCGCCTGGACCAGTTCCAGCAGTTCCTGCGCCAGCCGCCGGCGCACGGCGCGCCCGGTGTCCCGGCGTTCCCGCTCCACGGCCACCAGCTGGGTGACGCCGTGCACCAGGTCCAGCCGCGCCTCGGGCCACTCGGCGGCGTCGGCCTCGACGGCCAGCAGCCAGTCGGACAGGGCCGGACCCGCCGCGGCGGTCTCCCGGCGCTCGCGCGGTCCCTGCCCGGGCCGGTCCGCGCGGACGGCGGCGCGGACCGGGAAGAGGGAGTACGTCGTCCCGCCGGCCGTCACCCGGTGGGGCGCGCGGCGGCCCGCGCGCAGCGCGGCCAGGTGCTCCGCCGCCAGCCGGGTGCGGACCTCGGGCGGGAGGTCGGGGCCGGCCCCCTCGGGCCCGGCGATCGGGCGGCCCGCGGGGGAGAGGACCCAGGCCCGCAGGTCCAGGTCCGAGCCGAGCAGCTCCAGCACCACGTCCGGGCCGCCCCCGGCGGGCCCGGCCGTCATCATGCGGCGGTGCCGGTCCACCACCGCCGCCAGGTCCCCGGCCCGCTCGCCGGACACCTGGCGCACCACGTGCTCGGTGATGCTCGCGAACGCAACGGACTCGTCCACCGCGAACAGCGGCAGCCGGTGCCGGGCGCAGGCCTCGACCAGGTCGTCGGGAATGCCCGCCAGCTCCGCCTCTCCGGCCCCCAGGGCGGCCGCGCCGGCGTCGGTGAGGATGCGCACGAACCGTTCCGAGTCGGCGGGCCCGTGACGCCAGAGGAGACCGGTCAGGACCAGCTCGCCACCGGTCAGGTAGCGGCCGGGGTCCTTCAGGTCGGTGGTCATCACGCCGCGCACCGCGCGGTCCAGCTCGTCCTCGCCGCCGAGCAGCCGCAGGCCGAGCCCGGGGGTGTCCAGCAGTGCGCGGAGCCGCATTCCAGTCGCCGCCGTTCGGGTCTCGAGGTCGTGGAGCCATCGGGGTGCTGTGTTCCCGTACGGAAACGCGAAGTCCGAGCACCTCGCCCCTTCATACGAATCTACAAGATGGAAGGCGTGGCCAGCCAATTCCTTCGTGTCTTCGGCGACTGACCTGGTCGGGTGACGGGGCGGTGTACTGGACGCTCCGAGCGTCTACACGTATCGGACCACCCCTTCGCGCCACGCGCGTAGACAGCATTCCGGGAGGAGCGGCCCAGGCATGGAATTCCTACGACCTGCCAGCTGGGAGGAGGCGCTCGCCGTCAAGGCCGAGCACCCCGACGCGGTGCCCCTCGCGGGCGGCACCGACGTGATGGTCGAGCTGAACTTCGGCCACCGCCGCCCCGAACGGCTGCTCGACCTCGGGCGGATCGCCGAGCTGGAGGAGTGGGAGGGCGACGGCCCCGCCGTGCGCCTGGGCGCCTCCGTGCCCTACACGCGGATCATGGAAGGGCTGCGGCCCGACCTCCCCGGCCTCGCCCTGGCCGCCCACACCGTGGCCTCCCCGCAGATCCGCAACCGCGGCGGCGTCGGCGGCAACCTCGGCACCGCCTCCCCGGCCGGCGACGCCCACCCCGCGCTGCTCGCCTCCGGCGCGGAGGTCGAGGCGGTCTCCACGCGCGGCACCCGCCTGATCCCGATCGACGACTTCTACCTGGGTCCCAAGCGCAACGCGCTCGCCCCCGACGAACTGATCCGCGCGGTGCGCGTGCGGCGGGCCGGCGGACCGCAGCAGTTCGCCAAGGTGGGCACCCGCAACGCCATGGTGATCGCGGTCTGCGCCTTCGGCCTCGCGCTCCACCCGGAGAGCCGCACGCTCCGCACCGGCATCGGATCCGCCGCGCCCACGCCGGTGCGCGCCCGGGAGGCGGAGGAGTTCCTGGGCGGGGTGCTGGAGGAGGAACGGTGCTGGGACACCGGACGCCCGCCACCGCCGTCGGCGGCGCGGCGGTTCGCCGAGCTCTGCTCCGCGGCCTGCTCGCCGATCGACGACGTGCGCGGCACCGCCGCCTACCGCCGCCGCGCGGTGGGCGTGCTCGCCCGCCGCACCCTGGGCTGGGCCTGGCAGGAGTACCGCGGGAGCGCCCGCGTCACGGAGGGAGTCGCATGATGCGTGTCCGGCTGACGGTCAACGGCCGCCTCCGGGAGGCCGACGACGTCTGGGAGGGCGAGTCGCTGCTGTACGTGCTGCGCGAGCGGCTGGGACTCCCCGGCTCCAAGAACGCCTGCGAACAGGGCGAGTGCGGATCCTGCACGGTGCGCCTGGACGGTGTGCCGGTCTGCGCCTGCCTGGTCGCCGCCGGACAGGCCGAGGGGCGCGAGGTGGTCACCGTGGAGGGACTGGCACCGGAGGGCGAACTGTCCACCGTGCAGAAGGCGTTCATCGACGCCGGCGCCGTCCAGTGCGGGTTCTGCACGCCCGGCCTGCTGGTCGCCGCCGACGAGCTCCTGGACCGCGAGCCGAAGCCCGCGGACGCCGACATCAGGGAGGCCCTCTCGGGCAACCTGTGCCGCTGCACCGGGTACGAGAAGATCATGGACGCGGTCCGCCTGGCCGCCGCCCGGCGCTCCGCCGAGCCGGAAGGGGACCGGGCATGACCGACCTCACCGAGGGGCACGCCGCCCCCGCCGTCCCCGGCGTGCGCTCCGAGGCGGACCGGCGCGCCGGCGTGCTCGGGCTGCCCACACGGTTCACCCAGCGCGCCGGGAACGTCGGCGGCGTCGGCGAGTCGGTGCCGCGCCCCGACGGCGTCCTCAAGGTCACCGGCGAGTTCGCCTACTCCTCGGACCTGTGGCACGAGCACATGTTGTGGGGCCACCTGTTGCGCTCCACCACGGCACACGCCGACATCCTCTCCATCGACGTGTCCGAAGCACTGGCCACGCCGGGTGTGCACGCCGTGCTGACGTACGACGACCTGCCGACCGAGGTCCGCCACTACGGCCTGGAGATCCAGGACACCCCCGTCCTCGCCCACCGCCGGATCCGCCACCACGGCGAACCGATCGCCGCCGTCGCCGCCGACCACCCGGAGATCGCCCGGCGGGCCGCGGAGAAGATCAAGGTCGAGTACCGCGAACTCCCCGTGCTCACGGACGAGGAGAGCGCCACCGCGCCCGACGCGATCGTGCTCCACGAGGACCGCACCGACCACCACGCCCCGCACGTCCCGCATCCCAACGTCGTGCACCGCCAGCCGATCGTCCGCGGCGACGTCGAACGGGCCGCCGCCCGCGCCGACTTCGTGGTCCGCGGCGAGTACGAGTTCGGGATGCAGGACCAGGCGTTCCTCGGCACCGAGTCCGGCATGGCGGTCCCCGCCGAGGACGGCGGCGTCGACCTCTACGTCGCCACCCAGTGGCTGCACGCCGACCGCCGGCAGATCGCGCCCGTCCTCGGACTGCCCGAGGAGAAGGTGCGGATGACCCTGGCCGGCGTCGGCGGGGCGTTCGGCGGGCGCGAGGACCTCTCCATGCAGATCCACGCCTGCCTGCTCGCCCTGCGCACCGGGCGGCCGGTGAAGATGGTCTTCAACCGGTACGAGTCCTTCTTCGGCCACGTCCACCGCCACCCGGCCAGGCTGGTCTACGAGCACGGCGCCACCAAGGACGGCCGGCTCACCCACGTCCGCGCCCGCATCGTGCTCGACGGCGGCGCCTACGCCTCCTCCTCCCCGGCCGTGGTCGGCAACGCGGCCTCGCTGAGCGTGGGCCCGTACGAGGTGGACGCCGTGGAGGTGGAGGCGCTCGCCCTCTACACCAACAACCCGCCGTGCGGCGCGATGCGCGGCTTCGGCGCCGTGCAGGCCTGTTTCGCCTACGAGGCGCAGATGGACCGGCTGGCCGACGCGGTCGGCATGGACCGGGTCGCCTTCCGGCAGCTCAACGCCATGTCCCAGGGGTCGGTGATGCCCACCGGCCAGGTCGTCGACTCGCCCGCCCCCGTCGCCGAACTGCTGCGCAGGGTGAGTGAGTTGCCGCTGCCGGCCGAGCGGCCCTGGGAGACCGGCGGGGGCGGGGTCGACGTGCGCGCCCTGCCCGGCGGACTCTCCAACACCAGCCACGGCGAGGGCGTGGTGCGCGGGGTCGGGTACGCGGTCGGCATCAAGAACGTCGGCTTCTCGGAGGGGTTCGACGACTACTCCACCGCCCGGGTGCGGCTGGAGACCGCCGGGGGCGAGGCGGTCGCCTCGGTGCACACCGCCATGGCGGAGGTCGGGCAGGGCGGCGTCACCGTCCACACCCAGATCGCCCGCACCGAGCTCGGCGTCACCGGGGTCACCGTCCAGCCCGCCGACACCCGGGTGGGCAGCGCCGGCTCCACCTCGGCCTCCCGGCAGACCTACGTCACGGGCGGAGCCGTCAAGCGGGCCTGCGAGCTGGTGCGCGAGCGGGTGCTGGAGCTGGGGCGGGCCAGGTTCGGAGCCACCCAGCCGGCCTGGGCCTCCGACGGGCTGCGGCTCGAGGGCGGCAAGGTGGTCGCCGGGGACGGCGCGGTGCTGGCCGGGCTGGCGGAGGTGCTCGGCGACGAGGCCGTCGAGGTCGAGACCGAGTGGCGCCACCGGCCCACCCGGCCCTTCGACCGGCACACCGGCCAGGGCGACGGCCACGTCCAGTACTCCTTCGCCGCCCACCGGGCCGTGGTCGACGTGGACGTCGAACTCGGCCTGGTCAAGGTGGTGGAGCTGGCCTGCGCCCAGGACGTCGGCAAGGCGGTGAACCCGCTCGCCGTGGTCGGCCAGATCCAGGGCGGCAGCACGCAGGGGCTCGGGGTGGCGCTGATGGAGGAGATCGTGGTGGACCGCACCACGGGACTGGTCCGCAACCCCTCCTTCACCGACTACCTCATCCCCACCATCCTCGACACCCCGCCGATGCCGGTGGAGGTGCTGGAACTCGCCGACGAGAACGCGCCGTACGGGCTGCGCGGGGTGGGCGAGGCGCCCACCCTCTCCTCGACGCCGGCGATCCTCGCCGCGGTGCGGGCGGCGACCGGGCTGGACCTGCGGCGGACGCCGGTGCGACCGGAACACCTCACGGACGGGTAAGGGTTCCCCCCGGGGCCCCACGGCGGAAAGGAGCGCGGCCATGCTGGACATCGCGCACGAGCTGCACGGCTGGATCGGCGAGGGCCGTGACTTCGCCGTCGCCACGGTGGTCGCCGTCGGCGGCAGCGCGCCCCGCACGCCGGGCGCCGCGCTGGCCGTCGACACGGAGGGCGAGGCGGTCGGATCGGTCTCCGGCGGGTGCGTCGAGGGCGCCGTCCACGACCTGTGCCTGCGGGCGCTGGAGGACGGCCGGACGGTGCGCGAGAGCTTCGGGTACGCGGACGCCGACGGGATCGCGGTCGGACTGACCTGCGGCGGGACCGTCGAGGTGCTGGTGGTGCCGGTGCGCGTGGGCGACCCGGTGCGGGAGGTGTACGCGGCCGCCGTCGCGGCGGCGGTACGGCGCGAGCCGTCCGCGGTGGCGCGGATCGTGGAGGGCCCCGGGGAACTGCTGGGCCGGGCCCTGCTGGTCCGCGCCGACGGCGCGGTGTCCGGCGGGTTCGACCGCGGGCCCGAACTGGACCGGACCGTCGCCGCGGAGGCCGGCGCGCTGCTGGACGCCGGGCGCACCGGGTGCGTCGTGGAGATCGGCGAGCAGGGATCGCGCTGCGGAGCACCGCTCTCGTTGCTGGTGGAGGCATCGACGCCGCCGCCGCGGATGATCGTCTTCGGTGCGGTGGACTTCGCGGCGGCGCTGGCGCGGGCCGGCCGGTTCCTCGGCTTCCACGTCACGGTCTGCGACGCGCGGGCCGTCTTCGCGACGGAGCGCCGCTTCCCGGAGGCCGACGAGGTGGTCGTCGAGTGGCCCCACCGCTACCTGGAGAACACCGCCGTGGACTCCCGCACGGTCCTGTGCGTCCTCACCCACGACCCCAAGTTCGACGTCCCGCTGCTGACGAGGGCCCTGGACCTGGACGTCGCGTACGTCGGGGCGATGGGCTCGCGCCGCACCCACCTCGACCGGCTGGCCCGCCTCCGGGAGGAGGGGGTGACGGAGGGGGCGCTGGCCCGCCTGCGTTCCCCGATCGGCCTCGACCTCGGAGCCCGCACCCCGGAGGAGACGGCGCTGTCCATCGCGGCGGAGATCGTCGCCTGCCGCCGCGGCGGCACGGGGGTCCCCCTCACGGGCGCGACGGTCCCGATCCACCGCTGAGCACCGCCCGGCGGGCCCCCACCCCGCCGCCCGGCCGCATCGCGGCGGGACCGGCGCCCGGCGGTCCGCCTGCCCGCCGGGCCACGGCCCGGCGGCCGGCCACCGGCAGGGCCGGCGTCATGGTCACCGCCGCGACCTGCGGGCGGCACCCTGCGGCCAGCCCTCGCGTCCCGCGCCCCGGTGCCAGGAGGAGCGCCCGGCGGTCCACCGCCTACCGGTCCACCGCCTACCGGTCCACCGCCTACCGGTCCACCGCCTACCGGTCCACCGCCTACCGGTCCACCGGCCACCGGGTCACGGCCCGGCGGCCGGCCGTCAAGCAGGGCCCGCGGCGTGACCACCTGAGCGACCTGGGCCGGCACCCTGCGACCCGCCCCCGGTGTCAGGAGGAGCGGCCCGGCGGTCCGGTGGCCGTCGGGTCACGGCTCGGCGGCGGGGCCGACGGAGCCGGCGGTGTGACCCGCGGGCGGCGTCCCGCGACCAGCCCTCCCGCGTCAGGAGGACCGGTCGTCCCCGCCGTTCCGGGACAGCGCCCGGGTGACGACCACCGCGACCACCGACGCCAGCACGATCAGCGGCATCTGGTCGTGCGCCGCGCGGCCGAGGAGCAGCACCGCCAGCACCGAACTGGTCAGCGGGAGTCCGGTCACCGAGGTGGCCGCCGCGGCGATGCCCAGGGCGAGCGCCGGGGTCGTGCCGAGCCCCGGCAGTCCGGAGCACGCCAGCGCGGCGCTCGCGCCCAGCAGGACGGACGGGAAGATGGGCCCGCCGCGCAGGCTGCCGAGGCTGATGCCCCACGCCAGTCCCTTGCAGGCCACGAGCGCGACGAGCGCCGCGACCGGCCAGGCGTGCGGATCGCCGGCGAGTTCGGCGAGGGCGGCCTGACCGGAGAGGGCGGCCTCGGCGGGTGAGCGGCCGGTGACCAGGGCGTACGCGGCGATGCAGACGCCGACCGCCGCGGCGCAGGCGATCACGCGCCACGCCGTGCGGGTGGCGGTCCAGGCGGCGGTGCGGCGGCCCAGGCCCCGTGCCAGGGAGATCAGCACGGCGATCAGCGCGGCCAGCGGCAGGCCCCACAGGAAGTCACCCGCGTCCGGACCGGCCCTCGGCAGCGCCGACGGCAGCGTCAGGGCGCCCACGGAGAGGCCGGTCCAGTGACCGAAACCGGTGAAGACCAGCGCTCCCGTGGCGCTCGCGGTCAGGCACGGCAGCAGGAGGGCCACCAGCCGGGCGCCGCCGACCCCGGCGGCCTCGACGACCATCACGGCGGCCGTGAGCGGCCCGCCGAGGATGGTGGAGATGGCCGCCGTGGAGCCGGTGGTGGCCACCACCGCGTCCGCCCTGGGGTCGGGCGGGCCCTCGCGCAGGCGGACGGCGAGCAGCGCCAGCCCGCTGCCGACCGCCATCAGCGGGGCCTCCGGCCCGAGGACCACGCCCAGCGGCAGGGTGAGCAGCGCGGCCAGGACGACGCCCGGCAGTTCCACCGGGCCGACGGGGGGCCCGCCGAGCCCGTGCACCGGCAGGTGCCCGCCGCGCCCCGGCATCCGGGTCAGCACGGGCGCCAGGACCAGTCCCGCCAGCAGCAGCGCCGGCAGCGGCCACCACCAGGGCGGCCGGGTGTGTCCGAGCGCCTCGGGCAGCGACTGCCACACCCAGTCCTGGAGTTCCTGCTGCAGCGCCACGAAGAAGAAGCAGGCGAGGGCCACCGGCACGCCGAGCAGCGCGGACAGCAGGAGCAGCCGCAGGTAGCCCCGGCTCAGCAGGGTCTGCCGCAGGGCCGCCTCGGCCGTCGTCGCCGGGGTCGCGGAGGTCGCCGGGGCGGGGCCGGGGGCGGGGTCCGGGGAAGTGCTCACGTTCTCCTCGGGCGGGTCGCCGGGGCGAAGGGGCGTCCGGGCCAGTCAACGCGGCGTGGGCCTGCCCCGCACGTTCTGCGGCCCCGGCGAGGTCACTCCCACCGCAGCAGGCGGTCGAGCGCCCGGCCGAAGACGTACCGCCCCGCGATCAGGAGCAGGCCGTCGAGGAAGGACGGCAGGAACCGGAGCCGCACCTCCTCGCGCCACAGGACGCGGGCGCGGCCCCCCGGGCCCGGCCGGACCTCCAGCTCGGCCCGGCCGAGCACCACCCGGCCCCGCTTCTCCAGGCGGCAGATTCCGCCCTCCCCGTCGTCACCGGGCGGGGACCAGACCGTGATCTCCATCGGGTCCAGGAAGCCGACCGGCCCCACCCCGGTGCGGGCCCGCACGGAACGGCCGTGCGCCGTCACCCGGGTGAACGGGACCACCCGCCCGTGGCGGGGCCAGTCCGTCACCCGCCGCCACGCCTCGTCCAGGGGCAGCGGCACCGTGCGCTCGATCACGAATTCGGCCATCCGCCGATGGTAGAGAACCTCCGCCCCCACCTCCCGCATTCACCCGGACGGGTGAGCCTCGCGCATGTCCCGCCCGACCCGGGTACTCGCGCCCGGCAGTTCCCCGCCGCAGGCGGGAGGAAGGAGAGGCACATGAGCCGCCCCAACTGGTTCGGCCGACCCCGACGCCCCTGGCGACGCGCCCTGGTCACCGGCGGCGCCGGTTTCGTGGGCTCCCATCTCTGTGCCCGCCTCGTGTCGGAGGGCACCGAGGTCGTCTGCGTGGACGACCTCTGCACCGGCTCCCGCGCCAACGTCCTGGACCTGGAGCAGGATCCCGGTTTCACCTTCGTGCAGGGCGACGTCACCGAGCCGGGGGTGCTGTCCGGCCTGCCCGGCCGGTTCGACCTGGTGCTGCACTTCGCCTGCCCCGCCTCGCCCGCCGACTACCTCCGGCTGCCGCTGCAGACCCTGGAGGTCGGCTCCACCGGCACCCGCCACGCCCTGGAGCGGGCGGGCGTCGACGAGGCGCGGTTCCTGCTCGCCTCCACCTCGGAGGTGTACGGCGACCCGCTGGAGCACCCGCAGCGCGAGGGCTACTGGGGGAACGTCAACCCGATCGGCCCGCGCAGCGTCTACGACGAGTCCAAGCGGTTCGCCGAGGCGCTGACCACCGCGCACCGCCAGGTGAACAGGACCGACACCGCGATCGTGCGGATCTTCAACACCTACGGCCCGCGGATGCGGACCGGCGACGGCCGCGCGGTGCCCACCTTCATCTCGCAGGCGCTGGACGGCATGCCGCTCACGGTGGCCGGTGACGGCGGGCAGACCCGCTCCCTGTGCTACGTGGACGACACCGTCGAGGGCGTGCTCGCGCTGGCCGGGTCGCAGGAGGCCGGGCCGATGAACATCGGCGGCTCGGAGGAGATCACCATGCTGGAACTGGCCCGCAGGGTGATCGAGCTGACCGGCTCCGGCTCGCGGATCCGGTTCGTGGACCGCCCGGTCGACGACCCCGGCCGGCGCCGCCCCGACACCACGCTGGCCCGCGAACGCCTCGGCTGGCAGCCCCGGACCAGCTGGAACGACGGGCTCACGGAGACCATCGGCTGGTTCTCCCGCACCGCCCAGGCCGCCTGACCACCCGCCGCCCGGCCCGCGCCACGCGCAACCGAAGCGCCGCGCGGAACCCAGGTTCCGCGCGGCGCCCGAGCACCGCGCGGCGGCCGAAGCACCTCCGCCGCCCGCCCGCGCGCCGGGTGCGGCAACCGGGTGACAGTCGCCCGGCCCGGGTTTCGCGCCCCGCCGATACGGCACCCGCCCACCCGCGCCGCGAGGAGCGGCGCGGACGGCCGGGAACCGCCGGCCGGCCCCAGCCGGAGACCCACCGCGGACCCGGCGGCCAGACCCCGACCGCACGTCCGGGACGGAGCACCACCATGCGCATCCTTGGCATCAACGCCCTCTTCCACGACCCCGCCGCCGCCCTGGTGGTCGACGGCCGCACGGTCGCCGCTGCCGAGGAGGAACGATTCAGCCGACGTAAGCACGGCAAGCGCCCGGTCCCGTTCTCCGCCTGGGAACTGCCCGAACTGTCGGCCCGCTGGTGCCTGGAGCACGCGGGCATACGCCCCGAGGAACTCGACGCGATCGCCTATTCGTTCGACCCGCGGCTGGCCAGACCCGCCGACCGGATGGGCCTGGTCGATCCCTGGGACCCGCTGCGCCTGGAGTACGCGCGCCGCGCCCCGGAGTTCCTCGCCGAGGCGCTGCCCGGCCTCGACCCCGACCGGGTCGTCTTCGTCCCCCACCACGTCGCGCACGCCGCCTCCGCCGGACCCGCCTCGCCGTACCCGGACAGCGCCGTGCTGGTGCTCGACGGCCGCGGCGAGTCCTCCTCCCACCTGGCCGGCCGCTACACCGAGGGCAAGCTCGACATCCTGGCCGCCCAGGCCCTGCCGCACTCCCTCGGCCTGGTCTACGAGGAGCTCACCGAGCACCTCGGGTTCCTGCGCAGCAGCGACGAGTTCAAGGTGATGGCGCTCGCCTCCCACGGAAGGCCCCGCTTCCTCACGCGGCTGCGCGAACACGTCCACGCCACCGACGACGGCGGGTTCCGTGCCCACGGCGTCGACTGGGCGGCCTACGCCCCGCCGCGCGGCCGCCACGAGCCGTGGACCCAGGACCACGCCGACCTCGCCGCCAGTGCCCAGGCCGTGCTGGAGGAGGTCCTCCTCGAACTGGTCCACTGGCTGCACAGCGCCGGCGGCGGCGACTCGCTCACCCTGGCCGGCGGCGTCGCCCTCAACTGCGTGGCCAACGCGAAGATCGCCGCGATGGGCCCGTTCCGCGACGTCTGGGTGCAGCCCGCGGCCGGCGACGCCGGGACCGCGCTCGGCGGCGCCCTCCACCTGAGCGACCGCCCCGAACCGATGCCCGGCGCCGACCTCGGCCGCGGCTGGTCCGACGACGAACTGCGCGCCATCCTCCAGGAGGCCGCCGTCCCCTTCGAGGAACCCGAGGACATCGCCGAGACGGTCGCCGGGGAACTGGCCCGGGACGGCATCGTCGCCTGGTTCCAGGGCCGCAGCGAGTACGGCCCGCGCGCGCTCGGTCACCGGTCCCTGATGGCCCACCCGGGACGCGCGCGGAACCTGGACCGCCTCAACAGGGTCAAGGGCCGGGAGGAGTTCCGCCCGGTCGCCCCGATGGTCCTCGACGAACGGGCCGCCGAGATCTTCACCGGACGGCTGCCCAGCCCGTACATGCTCTTCGTGCACGACGTGGCCGACGCCTGGAGGGACCGCATCCCGGCGGTCGTCCACGTCGACGGCACCGCCCGCATCCAGACCGTCGAGGAGCGCCGGGAACCGCTGGTCGCCCGGATGCTGCGCGCCTTCGAACGGCGCACCGGCCTCCCCGTGGTGGTCAACACCAGCCTCAACACGGCCGGCCGGCCCATGGTCGACGACCCGCGCGACGCCCTGGAGTGCTTCGGCTCCGCCCCCGTCGACCTGCTGGCCATCGGCCCGTTCGCGGTCCGTCGCGGAAGGATGTTCGCATGACGGGCCCCGCCGAGGCGTCCGGCCCGGGCGGGGCCGCGGCCGCGACCCCCGCCCGGGCCGGCTACGCCGTGGTGATCCCGACCCTGGTCCGCGACACCCTCGCCGACTGCCTGGCCTCGCTGGCCGCCGCCCACGGGCCCGGGCCCGACGAGATCGTCCTGGTCGACGACCGTCCCGCCCCGCACCACGAGGACGAGGGGCCGCTCCGGCACCCGCTGTCCGTCCTCGGAGACCTGCGCGGACGCACCACCGTGCTGCGCGGCGGCGGCCGGGGACCGGCCGCCGCCCGCAACACCGGCGCCCGGGCGGTGGCCGCCCCGTGGATCGCCTTCCTGGACGACGACGTCCAGGTCGGCCCGCACTGGTGCGACCAGCTCGCCGAGGACCTCGCCACCGCCGAGCCCGACACCGGCGGGATCCAGGGCGTGATCGCCGTGCCGCTGCCCGGCGAGCGCCGCCCCACCGACTGGGAACGCGCCACCGCCGGGCTCGCCCAGGCACTGTGGATCACCGCCGACATGGTCTACCGGAGCGAGGCGCTCAAGCAGGTCGGAGGGTTCGACGAGCGCTTCCCGCGCGCCTTCCGGGAGGACGCCGACGTGGCCCTGCGCGTCCTGGACGCCGGCTGGCGGATCCGCCGGGGCCGCCGCACCACCCGGCACCCGGTGCGGCCCGCCGACCGCTGGGTCTCGCTGCGCCAGCAGCGCGGCAACGCCGACGACGCGCTCATGCTGCGCCTGCACGGGCCGGGCTGGTGGAAGCGGGCCGCCGCCCCGCGCGGCCGGATCCGGCGCCACACGGCGATCAGCGCGGCCGGCGCGGCCGCCTGCCTGCTCGCCGCCGCCGGACGCCGCCGGGCCGCCTCGCTCGCCGCGCTCGGCTGGGCCCTGGGCACCGCCGAGTTCGCCTGGGCGCGCATCGCCCCCGGGCCCCGCACCCGCCACGAGGTGGTCACCATGCTGACCACCAGCGTCCTCATCCCGCCCGCCGCCACGCGCCACTGGCTGACCGGCCTGTGGCGGCACCGCGGGGCCCGGCCCTGGCAGGAGGTGGTCCGCCCGTGAGCGCCGTGCAGGCCGTCCTGTTCGACCGCGACGGCACCCTCGTCGAGGACGTCCCCTACAACGGCGACCCCGGACGGGTCCGCCCGATGCCCGGCGCCGCCGAGGCCCTGGCCCTGCTGCGGGAGCGCGGGGTGGCCGTGGGCGTGGTCAGCAACCAGTCCGGGATCGCCCGCGGCCTGCTCACCCGCGCCGAGGTCGACGCCGTCAACGCCCGCGTGGAGGAACTGCTCGGGCCGTTCGACGTGTGGGAGATCTGCCCGCACGGCCCCGACGACGGCTGCCGCTGCCGCAAGCCCGCCCCCGGCCTGGTGGAGGCCGCCGCGGGCCGGCTCGGCGTCCCCGCCGGCCGCTGCGTGGTGATCGGCGACATCGGGGCCGACGTGGAGGCCGCCCGGCGCGCCGGGGCGCGCGCCGTGCTGGTGCCCACCCCCGTCACCCGCGCCGAGGAGGTCGACGCCGCGCCCGTGGTCGCCCCCGACCTGACGGCCGCCGTGCGGCTGGTGGTCGCCTACCTCGACTGCGTCGGGCAGACGGTCGGGGCGGGGAGGCCGGCATGAGAGCGCTGGTGGTCCGGCTCGACAGCTTCGGCGACGTCCTGCTCGCCGGGCCCGCCGTGCGCGCGGTCGCCCGGCACGCCGACGAGGTCGCCCTGCTCTGCGGCCCGCGCGGCGAGCCCGCCGCCCGGCTGCTGCCCGGCGTCGACCGGGTGATCGTCTGGGACGCCCCCTGGGTCGGCCTGGAACCGCCGCCGGCGACCCGCGCCGACATCACGCGGGCCGCCGGCCGGATCGCCGCCTTCGGCGCGGACAGCGCGCTCGTCCTCACCTCGTTCCACCAGTCGCCGCTGCCCACCGCCCTGCTGCTGCGGATGGCCGGCGTCCCGCGGATCGCCGCGGACAGCGAGGACTACCCCGGGGCGCTGCTCGACCTCCGCCACCGCCGCGCCCCCCGCGCCCACGAGGTGGAGGCCGCCCTCCACCTCGCCGAGGCCGCCGGGTTCCCGCCCGCCGAGGACGACGACGGGCGCCTCGCGGTCCTGCCGCCGCCGGACGCCGGCGCCCTCACCGGACCGGAGCCCTACGTCGTCCTGCACCCCGGCGCCAGCGTCCCCGCCCGTGCCTGGAGCCCCGGCCGCTGCGCCGAGGCGGTGCGCGAACTCGCCGCCGCGGGCCACCGGGTGCTGGTCACCGGCGGCCCCGGCGAACGCGCCCTGACCGCCCGGGTCGCCGGGCGGCACGGCCTCGACCTGGGCGGCCGCACCGACGCCGCCGGCCTGGCCGGCGTGCTCTCCCGCGCCCGGGCCGTGGTCACCGGGAACACCGGACCGGCCCACCTCGCGGCCGCCGTCGGCACACCCGTGGTCTCGCTCTTCGCCCCCGTGGTGCCGGCCGAGCGCTGGCGCCCCTGGGGCGTCCCGCACGTCCTGCTCGGCGACCAGGAAGCGCCCTGCGCGGACAGCAGGGCCCGCACCTGCCCGCTCCCCGGCCATCCGTGCCTGGACACGGTGACCGGGCTCGACGTGCTCACCGCGGTGGAGAAAGTGGTGGTGTCCCGATGAGGATCCTGATCTGGCACGTGCACGGCTCCTGGACGACCGCCTTCGTCCAGGGCCCGCACACCTACGTCGTGCCCGTCACCCCCGACCGGGGACCGGACGGCCTGGGCCGCGCGCGGACCTTCGACTGGCCCGACTCCGTGGTCGAACTGCCCCCGCAGCGGCTGCGGGACACGCAGATCGACCTGGTGGTCCTCCAACGCCCCCACGAGATCCGGCTGGTGGACCGGTGGCTGGGCCGCCGCCCGCCGATGGTCTACCTGGAGCACAACGCCCCCGGCGGTGACGTGCCCGACACCCGGCACCCGGCCGCCGACCTCCCCGGCGTCACCCTGGTGCACGTCACCCACTTCAACCGCCTGATGTGGGACGCCGGTTCCGCGCCGACCGCGGTGATCGAGCACGGCATCGTCGATCCGGGCCCGCGGTGGACGGGAGAACTCCCGCGCGCCGCCGTCGTCGTCAACGAACCGCTGCGCCGCGGCCGGACCACCGGCACCGACCTCCTCGCCCACTTCGCCCACGCCGCGCCGCTCGACGTGTTCGGCATGGGAACCCGCGGCATCGCCGACGCCCTCGGCATCGACCCCGGCCGCTGCCGCGACCACGAACTCGTCCAGCGCGACCTGCACGCCGAGATGGCCCGGCGCCGCGTCTACGTCCACCCGGTCCGCTGGACCTCCCTGGGGCTCTCCCTGCTGGAGGCCATGCACCTGGGGATGCCGGTGGTGGCGCTCGCCACCACCGAGGTCACCGAGGCGGTGCCCGACGGCGCCGGAGTCGTCTCCAACCGCCTCGACGTGCTGACCGACGCCGTGAGGGAGTTCACCGCCGACCGGGCACACGCCCGGGCCGTCGGGACACGCGCCCGCGCGGCGGCGCTCGCCCGCTACGGGCTGCCCCGCTTCCTCGACGACTGGGAGCGGCTGCTGAAGGAGGTGACCCGATGAGGATCGCCATGGTGTCCGAGCACGCCAGCCCGCTCGCCGCCCTCGGCGGCCCCGACGCCGGCGGACAGAACGTGTACGTCGCCCGCCTCTCCGAGGAACTGGCCCGCCGCGGCCACGACGTCACCGTCCACACCCGCCGCGACGACCCCGGCCTGCCCGACCGGGTGCGGATGCCCGCCGGCACCGTCGTCGAGCACGTCGCCGCCGGTCCCGCCGAGCCGATCCCCAAGGACGAACTCCTCGCCCACATGCCGGAGTTCGGGGAACACCTGGACCGGGTGTGGGCGCGCGAGCGGCCCGACGCGGCGCACGCCCACTTCTGGATGTCCGGACTCGCCGCCCGCGACGGCGCCCGCCCGCACGGCATCCCCGTCGTGCAGACCTTCCACGCCCTCGGCACCGTCAAGCGCCGCCACCAGGGCGCCCTGGACACCAGCCCTGTCCAGCGCGTCGCCCTGGAACGCCAGCTCGGGCGCGGCTGCGACCGGGTGATCGCCACCTGCTCCGACGAGACCGCCGAACTCGCCGCCATGGGCGTGCCCGGCGACCGGGTCTCGGTCGTTCCCTGCGGAGTCGACACCACCGAGTTCCGGCCCGGCCCCGACCTCGCCGGAGCGCCCCCGCGCCGCCACCGGCACCGGCTGCTGGCCTGCGGCCGCCTGGTGCCGCGCAAGGGCTACGACCGGGCGGTCCGCGCGCTCACCGAGATCCCCGACACCGAACTCCTCGTGGCCGGAGGCCCCTTCGCCTGCCGCACCGAGAACGCCCCGGAACTCGCCGACGCCGTCCGGGAGGCGGCCCGGCTGCTCACCCTCGCCGAGGACCTGGGCGTCGCCGACCGCGTCCGGATGCTCGGCGCGGTCCCCCGCGACCGGATGCCCGCCCTGATGCGCAGCGCCGACCTGGTGGTGTGCACCCCCTCCTACGAACCGTTCGGCATCGTCCCGCTGGAGGCCATGGCCTGCGCCGTCCCGGTGCTCGCCACCGACGTCGGCGGGCACCGCGACAGCGTCGCGGACCGGACCACCGGACGGCTGGTTGCGCCCGACGACCCCCGGGCGCTGGCCCGGGCCGCACGTGAACTGCTCGACGACGACGCCCTGCGCCGCGCCTACGGGGCCGCGGGCCGGGCCCGCGTACTGGACCGCTTCACCTGGCGGCGCGTCGCGGACGGCGTCGAAGAGGTCTACCGCCAGGTGGCGGCGGGCCGCGAACTCTCTTCCTCGGAGGTGGCGTGATGGACATGCGACCGGTTTCCGCCTCGGGCGGTCACTGCGACGCCCTCGACCAGGCCCTCGGCGCGTTCCGGGCCCGGGCCCCGCACACCGTCGACCGCTGGGGCGAACTCCTCGCCGCCGTCCTCACCGGCGGCGGACGCCTGCTCGCCGCGGGCAACGGCGGCAGCGCCGCCCAGGCGCAGCACCTCACCGCCGAACTCGTCGGCCGCTACCGCGACGACCGGCCGCCGTTCTCCGCGATCGCCCTGCACGCGGACACCTCCAGCACCACGGCCATCGCCAACGACTACGGCGTCGACGAGGTGTTCGCCCGCCAGGTCCGCGCCCACGGACGGTCCGGCGACATCCTGATGCTGCTCTCCACCAGCGGCGCCAGCGCCAACCTGCTGGCCGCCGCCGAGGCCGCCCGCGGGTCCGGCCTGCACGTGTGGGCGCTCACCGGACCGGCCCCCAACCCGCTGGCCGCCGCCGCCGACGAGGTGCTGGCGGTGGACGCGCCCTCCACCGCCACCGTGCAGGAACTCCACCTGGTCGCCGTCCACATGGTCTGCGAGGCGTTCGACGCCGCCCTGGAACGCGGCTGGGGCGCGAAGGGGCGCCGCCGCACCGACGGGGCCGTCCGGGCCACCGAGGCGCCCGCGGCGGCGCGCGGAGCCGGAAGCGGCCCGCACGCCCTGCGGGCCGGGCTGATCCGGCGCGCCCCGGACGACGTGCCGCGAGGAGGCCGCCGCCATGAGTGAAAGGGCCCCCGCCCCGCTGGTCGTGGTCGGCGACGCGCTGCTCGACCGCGACCTCGCCGGAACCGCCGACCGGCTGGCCCCCGACGCGCCCGTGCCGGTGGTCGCCGACTGCGTGGAGCGGCTGCGTCCCGGCGGCG
>NZ_LWCC02000005.1:654605-678644 GCF_001642695.1 Streptomyces chilikensis | reverse complement strand
CGGCGGCTGCTGGAACCGCGGGTGCGGGTGATCGCCCTGCCGGTCACCGGCCCGCTGCCGGAGAAGACCCGGCTGCTCGCCCAGCACCGGCCCGTGGCCCGCGTCGACCGGGGCGACGGCCGTGCCGCCGGCGCCACCGACGCGGCCCGCGCCGCGATCCGGTCGGCGCACGCCGTGCTGGTCTCCGACTACGGCCGCGGCGCCGCCGACGCGCTGCGCGACGTCCTGGCCGAGCGGCCGCCCGAGGTGTGGGACCCGCACCCGCGCGGCGCCGTCCCGGTCCCGGGCACGCGGCTGGTCACCCCCGCGGAGAAGGAGGCCCGCCTGTTCGCCGACGGCGGCCCCGGCGACGACCTGCGCACCCTCTCCCGGGGAGCCGCCGCCCTGGTCCGCGCCTGGCGGGCCGCCGCCGTCGTCGTCACCCTCGGTCCGCGCGGCGCCCTGCTCTCCTACGGCGACAACCCGCTCCTCTTCCCCGCCCCGGCCGCCCACCCCGGCGACCCCTGCGGCGCCGGCGACCGGTTCGCCGCCACCGCCGCCGGACGCCTGGCCGACGGCGCGCTCGTCGAGGAGGCGGTGGCCCGGGCCGTCGCCACCGCCACCGAGTTCGTCACCGCCGGCGCCGCCGGGGCGATCGGCTGCGAACCGGCGGGCGGGACCGCGGACCGCCCCCCGCCCCGCGCGCACGTCCGCGTCCACGACCCCCGCGGGACGCTCCCCGCCCGCCTCGGCGCCGAGGACCCCCGCGCCCTCGCGGAGAGGGTCCGCGCCGCCGGGGGGACCGTGGTGGCGGCCGGCGGCTGCTTCGACCTCCTGCACGCCGGCCACGTCGGCCTGCTCGAGGAGGCCCGCCGCCTCGGCGACTGCCTGGTCGTCTGCGTCAACTCCGACACCTCGGTCCGCCGCCGCAAGGGCGACGGACGCCCGGTCAACCCGCTCGCCGACCGGATCCGCGTCCTCAAGGCGCTGGCCTGCGTCGACGCCGTCGCGGTCTTCGACGAGGACACCCCCGAGCGGCTCCTCGCCCGGCTCCGGCCCGACGTGTGGGTCAAGGGCGGCGACTACGCCGGCGCGGACCTGCCCGAGGCGGCCCTGCTGGAGGAATGGGGCGGCCAGGCCGTCCTGCTGCCCTACCTGGACGGCCGCTCCTCCACCCGGCTCGCCGCCCGGGCCGCGGCCGCCGTGGCCGCCGCCCGGGAGGCAGAGGCAGGAGGCGCCCGGTGACCCCCCGTCGCGTCCTGGTGCTGCGCGCCCTGGGCCTCGGCGACCTGCTCGCCGGGATCCCCGCCCTGCGCGCCCTGCGCCGCGCCCACCCGGAAGCCGAGATCGTCCTGGCCGCGCCCGCCCCGCTCGCCGCCGTGGCCGAGGCGTCCGGCGCCGTGGACCGCCTGCTGCCGGCATCCGCGCCGGGCCGGGCCGTGCCCGCCGCCCTCGACTGGACCGGGCCGCCGCCCGACCTCGCCGTCGACCTGCACGGCAACGGCCCGCTCAGCCACCGCCTCCTCGCCGCCCTGCGCCCCGCCCGCCTCCTCGCCTTCGCCCACCCGGACACCCCCCGGATCGCGGGCCCCGAGTGGCACGCGGAGGAGCACGAACGCGAGCGCTGGTGCCGCCTGCTCTCCTGGTACGGCCTCGACGCCGACCCCGCCGACCTCCGGCTGGACCGCCCGCCCGCGGCCTCCTGGGCGCCCGGCGCGGTCGTCCTGCACCCCGGCGCGGGCTCCCCGGCCCGCTGCTGGCCCGCCGACCGCTTCGCCGCCGTCGCCGCCGCGCTGCGGGCGCGCGGTCACCGGGTCGTCGTCACCGGAGGCCCCGGGGAGGACGGCCTGGTGGCCGCCGTCGCCGACCGCGCCGGACTGCCCGGAGACGACCGGTTCGGCGGCGGGCCGCCCTTCCCGCGGCTGTCCGCCCTGGTGGCCGGCGCCCGCGCCGTGATCAGCGGCGACACCGGCCTCGCCCACCTCGCGGCCGCCCACGCCACCCCGTCCGTCACCCTCTTCGGGCCGACCCCGCCCAGCCGGTGGGGGCCGCCCGCCCACCGCCGCCACCAGGTCCTCTGGCACCCCGGCCCGCCCGGCGACCCGCACGCCCGCCGCCCCGACCCGGCCCTGCTGCGGATCACCGCCGACGACGTCCTCGCCGCCTTCGACCGGCTCCCCGCCCCGGCCGGAACGACCGGACGGGCCGCGGCACCCGGTGTGCCCGGTGTGCCCGGTGCGAGCGTGACGACCGGAACGCCGTGAACGTCCAGCCCCCGCCCGCACGCCCCGGCTCCGCCGTCGGCGTGGTGATCGCCACCCGCGACCGCCGGGACAGCCTCGCCCGCACCCTGCGCCGCCTGCGCGCACTGCCCGAACGGCCCACGCTGGTGGTGGTCGACAACGCCTCCCGCGACGGCACCCTCGGGATGATCGCCCGCGACCACCCCGAGGTCAGGGTGGTCGCCCTCGCCGAGAACCAGGGCGCGACCGCCCGCACCCACGGGGTGCGGGCACTCGGCACGCCCTACGTGGCCTTCAGCGACGACGACTCCTGGTGGGCGCCCGGCGCGCTCACCACCGCCGTGCGCCACCTGGAGGCCCACCCCCGGCTCGGCCTCCTCGCCGCCCGCACCCTGGTCGGCCCCAACGGGACCGAGGACCCCGTGAACGACGTGCTCGCCGCCTCCCCGCTGGGCCCGGCCGCCGACCTGCCCGGCACCCAGGTGCTGGGCTTCCTCGGCTGCGCCGCCGTCGTCCGCCGCACCGCCTACCTGGACGCCGGCGGCTACCACCGCGTCCTCTTCTTCGGGGCGGAGGAGACGCTGCTCGCCTACGACCTCGCCGCACGCGGCTGGGGCGTCGCCTACTGCCCCGACGTGGTCGCCCACCACCACCCCGCCACCGCGCCCCGCCCCCACCGCACCGCGCTCCAGCGGCGCAACGAGCTGCTGACCGCCTGGCTGCGCCGCCCCCTTCCCCTCGCCCTGGCCCGCACCGGCGAACTCGCCGCCGAGGCACGGCGGGACGGTCCGGCCCGGCGCGCGCTGCGCGAGGCCCTGCTGCGGCTCCCCGGCGCCCTGCGGGCCCGCTCGCCGCTGCCGCCGCACGTCGAACGCGCCGCCCGGCTGCTGGACGGAGGCCGCGCGTGAACCCCGGCCCGCCGCGTCCCGGCGGACCCGACCCGCGCGTCACCGTCGTGATCATCACGCACAACCGCCGGGACGAACTCCTGCACACCCTCGGCCGGCTGGCCGCCCTTCCCGAACGGCCGCGGGTGATCGTCACCGACAACGCCTCGACCGACGGCACCGCCGCCGCGGTCGCCCTCCACCACCCCGGCGTGCGGCTGCTGCGGCCGGGCCGCAACCTCGGGGCGGTCGGGCGCAACCTCGCGGTGCGCCACGTCACCACGCCCTACGTCGCGTTCTGCGACGACGACACCTGGTGGGAGGCGGGCTCGCTGAGCGGGGCCGCCGACCTCCTCGACCGCTTCCCCGACGTCGGGGCGGTGACGGCGCGCATCCTGGTGGAACCGGGCGGGGCCGAGGACCCCATCGTCGGGGAACTGCGCGACTCGCCCGTCCCGGGACCCGACCGGCTGCCCGGGCCCGCGCTGGGCTCGTTCCTCGCGGCGGCGACGGTGCTGCGCGCCGAGGCGTTCCGGGCGGCGGGCGGCTTCTCGCCCCGGCTCTGGCTGGGCGGGGAGGAGGAACTGCTCGCCGCGGACCTCGCCGCGGCCGGGTGGTGGCTGGTGTACGCGGACTCCCTCACCATCCACCACCGCGCGTCCACGGCACGGGACTCCACGCTGCGGCGCACGCACGGCATCCGCAACACCCTCTGGTTCACCTGGCTGCGGCGCCCCGTCCGCGCGGCGCTGCGGCGCACCCTGCACCTGGCGCGGACCGTGCCGCGGGACGCGGCGTCGGTGCGGGGGTTCGCCCTGGCGGCGGCGGGCCTTCCCTGGGTGCTGCGGGAGCGGCGGGTGCTGCCGGCCCCGGTGGAGTCCCGGCTCGCGCTGCTGGAGGCCTCGCAACGGACCTCGCGGGCCCGCCGGTACACCGGGTGAGGAGCGGGCGCCGGCGGCGTGGTCAGTGGGGACCGTGGACGACCGCGTGGCCCTTGCCACGGCCGATCATCCACTTGTTGAGCGGGGTGGTCACCAGGAACGCCACCCCGAAGCCGCCCAGCAGGGCGCCCCAGAACAGGCCGTCGGACAGATGGGCGTCCATCGCACCGGGGACCAGGGCGATGATCCCGCTGTCGACCGCCTCCATCACCGCGATCGAGACGGTGTCGGCGGCCAGCGCCACCTTGACCGCGGCCCTCGGGCCGAGCCCGGACCGGAGAGGACGGGGATCTCCGGCCCCTGGGCCTTCTTGATCTCCGCGGCGAGGTCCCTCACCTCGTCCGGCCCCGCCCGGCCGGCCGTCTCCACGGCCCGGTGGTGGTGCGGGACCATCCCCCGGGCGAAGGCGACGTCCGCGGAGTTCCGCCCGGCGCGGCGGTGGTTCGGCGGAGTGCTGCCGGTCGTCACGCCATCGTGCGACCACCCGCCGACCGCGCGCGGCGCCCCCGCCTCACCTCTCGTGGTGCAACGCTCCCGGCAGCGCGTCGGCGGGGTCCCGCGGCGCCGAGCCCGCGACGGCCGCCGCGGTGTCGCGGCCCTCGGCCGAGAGGCACCAGTGCAGCCACCGGTCGAGCGCCGCGGGGGACACGTGCTCCCCGGGCACGACCGCCGGCCAGCCCCACACCCGCCCCTGCGCCGACACCTTCGCACCTCCGGCGACGGGGTCCACCGCCACCACCGGGACCCCGGACCGCAGGGCCAGCACCAGCCCGTGCAGCCGGTCCGTCACCACCACGTCCAGCCGCCGCAGCACCGACTCCAGCTGTCCCGGCGTCGAGGCCAGCCGCCAGTCCCGGGCGTCCAGCCGGGTCTCCAGCTCCATCCGCGCGCAGTCCGCCCCGGCCAGCCATTCGGTGACGGCGGCCGCCACCGCCTCGTGCAGCCGCCGCCCGCCGTACTCGTGCTGACCGTGGGTGAGGATCACCCCCACCACCGGCACGGCCTCCTGGACCGGGGCGCGGGCCGCCAGGTCGGGGGCCGCCGCCCCCGCGGCGTCCCGCGCCAGCACCCGGTGGAAACCGCGCACCGCCGCGGACGCCGGGTCGACCACCGAGACCCCGACCGCGATCCGCACGCAGTCCGCGAACCTCCGGTGGAGCTGCTCGATCTGCCACCCGTGCGCCGGCCCGCACACGAAGACCAGGTGGGAGTAGGACGCCGGGTCGGCCCGCTCGAGCGAGAGCGCCCCGGGCCGGAAACCGGGGCTCCAGGCCACGTCGTGGGGCAGTCCCGCCCCGCCGAGCACCTCGCGGACCCGCTCCAGGGCCAGCACGTCCCCGGCGGTGGCCTCCCCGTGCAGGAAGCTGAACCACCCGGTCACCAGGATGCGCCGCACCGGCTCCTCGCCCGAAGGGAGCGCGTGCGCGGCGTCGTCGGTCGTACGCACAGTGCGACCCGGTTCCCCGTTCCGCCCGGGGCCAAGCGTCGTGCGGCCGGGTTTTCCGCCGGATGGGCAGGGAATCGGGCGAGATCGGGGCTGAAAGACCGTTTCATAACTTTTGTGCGCGTCTACCCGTGGGGCGAGCCGAGTGTGGAAGGAGGGTGATGAAATGATCACCCGAGACCAGATCCCCGCCGTCCTCGACCATCCGGTGTACGACGGCACGGGCGCGAAGATCGGCGAGGCCAAGCACGTGTTCCTCGACGACGCGACCGGCCGCCCGGAGTGGGTGAGCGTCAAGACCGGCCTCTTCGGCGGCAACGAGACGTTCGTCCCGATCCGCGACGCCACGGTGGTGGAGGACCACCTCGAGGTGCCGTACACCAAGGACAAGGTCAAGGACGCCCCCGACGTCGTCGTCGACAGCGGCGGTCACCTCTCCCGCGAGGAGGAGCACCGTCTGTACGAGTACTACGGCGTCCAGTGGGACCAGCCGTGGGAGCAGTCCACGGGCCAGGGGCAGGGCCAGGGCCGGACCTCCGCGGCCGGCCGGAGCGGCACGGACGCGGGGACGGCCGGTGCGGCCGGAGCCGCGGGGGCGGCCGGGGGTGTGGCCGGAGGCATCACCGGCAAGGCGTCCGCACGCGGGCGCAAGGCCGGGGACGCCGACGAAACCGGCCGGGCCCAGGCGCGCGCCACCGGCGCGGAGGGCCGCGGCCTCGGCACCGAGGGACGCGGCACGGGCTCCGAGACCCGCGCCCGTGCCGGCGGCGACCTCGGCCGGGAGACGGCCGAGAACGCCATGACGCGTTCCGAGGAGCGCATGCACGTACGGGTCGAGCGTCAGGAGAGCGGCCGGGCCAGGCTGCACAAGTACGTCGACACGGAAGAGGTGCAGCAGAGCGTTCCGCTGCGTTACGAGGAGGTCCGCGTCGTCCGCGAGCCGATCACCGAAGCCAACCGTTCGTCGGCGCTCTCCGGCGAGCCGCTGAAGGAGGCGGAGTACGAGGTGACGCTCCACTCCGAGCGGCCCGTGGTCGAGACCGAGGTGGTCCCGGTCGAGAGGGTCCGGCTCACCACCGAGGAGCGGGTCCAGAACAAGACCGTCACCGGCCGCGTCCGCAAGGAGCGGATCGAGACGGAGGGCTTCGAGGCCACGGGCATGGACGCCTCCTCGTCGCCGTCGTCCGGCGTGGACCCCGGCAACCTCGGCGGCGAGGGCGGCGGCCGAGGCAAGCACCGGAAGGGAGGAAGGTGACAGCCCTTCCCCACCTGGATGGGGGGCGCTGCGGGTCGCTCGTGGTCGTCCGCAACGCCCCCCGGTCTTCGGCCCGTCCGGGGTCCAGGTCAGCCTAGGAGGATGCCCACCCGGCGCACATGAGGGACTGCCCTGCGGGGGCGGACCGAGGGTTTTCCCTCCCTCGGTCCGCCCCTCGCGCGTCCGCCCCGCTCACCGACGCGCGGGGCGGAGCGACCGCTCGCGGGCCGGGCCGCCGCCGGGAGGCGGCGGGCGGGGAGCGGTGGGGTGTGCGGGGGCGGCGGGAGCCGTCAGCCGCCCGCGCGGCCCGCGGTGAGGCGGACGATGTCGACGCGGGAGCGGATGCCCAGCTTCCGGTAGACCCGCGTGAGGGTCGCCTCCACCGTCTTCACGCTCACGAACAGCCGCCCCGCGATCTCCCGGTTGGTGGCCCCCTCCATGACCAGCCCGGCCACCTGCCGCTCCATCGCCGCGAGCCCTTCCAGCGCCGTCGCCCCGGTCCGGTCCCGGCCGTCGCCGGCCGGGGCGGGGGCCGCGTGGGCCGCGTGCGCCACGGCCTCCGCCCGCCGCAGCCACGGCAGCGCCCGGCAGCGCCGGAACAGCCGTGCCGCCTCCTCCAGCGGCGCCGCCCCGTTCCGTCCGGCGGCGTTGCGGACCTCGGCCAGCGCCAGGAGGGTGCGCCCCTCCGAGAGCCGCCGGCCGAGCCGGGCCAGCCGGTCCCGCGACCGCCCCAGGAGGTGCTCCGCCCCGTCCGGATCGCCCTCCGCGGCCAGCGCCAGCGCCTCCGCCCGGTCCAGGACCGCCAGCACGCCCTCCCGGTCCAACCGGGCCGCGCGGACCCGGGTCTCCTCCACCAGCCGCCGCGCCTCGGCGGTCTCCCCGGTACGCACCAGCGCCTCCGCGAGGTCACCGTGCCAGCGGCCCCCGGCCGGGTCGTCCATGCCGACCCCGGCCTCCAGCGTCCGCACCCCGCGCAGCACACGCACCGCGTCCGCCGGGTCGCCCGCGGCCAGCCGCACCTGGCCGAGCGCCGCCAGGGCACGGGCCAGGAAGATCTGGTCGCCGTCGCGCTCCGCCGTCCGCACCGCCTCCTCGGCCAGTTCCCCGGCGCGCGCCGGGTCACCGCCGGCCGCCTCCGCGAGCGCGGCCAGCGCCCCCGCCGCGGCCTCGCCGATCCCGGTGTCACGGGCCAGCCGCAGCGCCTCCCGGGCCAGGTCGAGCGCCCGCCCGCAGTGCCCGGAGCGCAACTCGGTCTCGGCGAGCAGCCGCAGGTACTGCACCTCCGCCTCGACCATGCCGCGCCGCCGCGCGCCGCGCAGCAGGGCGGTGACGGTGGACCGCGCCTCGTCCAGCCGGTCGCCCATCAGCATCCAGCGGCAGTGCACCGCCCCGGCCCCGTTGGGGTCGCAGGCCACCGCCTCGTCCTGCGGGGCGTCGAGGGCGCGCGCGATCGTGGCGGGGGCGTCCGGGTGGCCGCGCAGCACCTCCATGTGGGCCTGGAAGGCCAGCGCGAGCAGTTCGGTCCGGCGGTCCCGGCCCGCGGCGGCCAGCCGCGCGGCGCGCGCCGCCTCCTCGTGGGCGCGGCGGCTGTCGCCCTCCACCAGCAGGGCCTGCCAGGCCAGCTGATGGTGCACCAGGCCCAGCAGGCGGGGATCGTCCCCCGCGTCGGCGAGCGCCTGGGGGAGGGCGGCGTCCACCTCCGCCATCGCCTGGCCGGCCGAGTCGATCACCACCATCCAGGCGCGCACCCGTTCGGCCGCCCCGGTGGCCCGGCCCAGCACGTCGTGGGCGATGTCGCGGGCCAGATCGGTCTCGCCGGCGGTCAGCGCGTCCTCGGCGGCGCGCAGCCGGTGCGTGTCGGGGGAGTGGGCCGTGGGGGAGCGCGGGGACGCCTCCGGGGCGTGGCGCGCGGCCAGCAGGCCCAGGGCGGCCGCCACCGACGGGGCGCCCCGGTCGCGGGCGAGTCCGGCCGCCTCGGAGAGCCGGGCGGCGACCTCCGGATCGGCCCCGGCGGTGGCCAGCGCGAGGTGCCGGGCGCGCTCGATCGGGTCGAACGCCACGCGGGAGAGCGCCGTGTGGACGGCCCGCCGTTCGGGGCCGTCGGCCGCCGCGTACAGCGCGGACGGCACCAGCGGATGGGTGAACCTCACGGTGCGGTTCTCCGGGTCGGCGACCAGCACACCGAGCGCGCAGGCCCGCTCCACGTCCGCCTCGGCGTCCGGCCGTCCCGCGGCGTGCAGCAGCGCCAGCGTGGGGCGGGCACCCGCCGCGGCGACCAGCAGGGTCCGGCGGGTCTCGGCCGGAAGCCGGTCCAGCCGGCCGAGGAGCAGGGCGCTCAGCGAGGTCGGGACCGGCAGCGGCTCTCCCGGCCGGGGCGGTGTCGGGCTCTCGGCCAGCGCGCGGCCGAGTTCCAGCGCGAACATCGGGTTGCCGTCACTGGCCGCGCCGATGGCGCGCACGGTCGAGCGGGGCAGCGACCGGTGGCCGCGACGGGCGAGCAGGACGGAGATCTGCGCGCGCTGCAGCGGGGCCACCCGCAGCGCCTCGGAGTCGTGCGGCAGACCGCGCAGGCAGGTGCCGACGTCCAGCCCGCCGGGGCTCCCGGTGCGCAGCGCGCAGAGCATCCGCACCCGGCTGCCGTTGATCCGCCGGGCGGCGAACCCGAGGAGTTCGGTGCTGGCCCGGTCCAGCCACTGGAGGTCGTCCGCGACCAGCAGCACCGGCCCCTGCGCCGCCAGGGCCCGGAAGGCCGCCAGCACGGCCAGCCGCAGGGCCAGCCCGTGGTGACCGTCCGGCTGCAGCACCGTATCTCCGTGCCCGGTGAGCGCGGCCTCCAGCGCCGTGCGCTGGGCGGCCGGCAGGCGGTCGGCGACCCGGTCCAGGACGGGAGCGAGGAGGTCGGCGATGGCCAGGAAGGGGAGGTGGGACTCCGACTCGGTCGCCGAACAGCGCAGCACCGTCCGCGACTTCCCGGCGTATTCCGCCGCCAGGGCCCGCAGGACCGTCGACTTGCCGATTCCGGCCGGTCCGTGGAGCAGCACACCGCCGCCCCGCTCGAGCCTTCGCCGGGCCGCGGCGAGCAACTCCTCCTGGCCGATGACCTGTTCGTTCGTCCGGTCGGAGCGGCGGCCGGCGAGGTACTGGAAGTCGTGTGGCACGGTCACCGCTCCCCTCGAATGTCGTGTTCCGGCCAATGGTAAGCAACGGCTCCGACGCGTCGGACGGCGTTCGGGCGGGCCTGGTCCCACAACGCCGGGCGTCCGGAGCGTAAGGGAAAGCGGGGAAAAGGAAAGGGCGAACTCAGGCCGAATGCCGTTTTCGGGCAGTGCGCCCGGGGTGGTGTCGCACCCGGCGGCCGGCGCGTCCCGCCGCGTGCCGGCAGGACCGCCTCCCGGGCCGGCGCCCGTGCCTCTGGCGGCGGCCGGAGGCCGCCGGGCGCGCACGCCCGGACGGCGGCCGGGCCTGAACCCGCCCGGGCACGCCAGGAACGCGGCCGGTGGCACCCCGACGCGCCGCCGTGTCCCCTCCGGCGCCCTCCGGCTGCCGGGGGAGGCCGTGCCGCGGAGGTTCACCGCCGCCGCGGAGGCCGCCCGGCCCCGCGGGCCGGGAACGTCCGCGCGGTGACCGCGGCGGCCCGCCCGTGCCCCGTCGGGCCGGGTGTCACCCCTCGGCCAAGGCGTCCGCGGCGTCGTTGACGGCCTGCGGCGTGCCCGTCCGGTCGAGGAGGAAGAGCGGGATCTCCAGCTGCCCGGCGCGCTCCAGGGCCGGCCGGTCGTACCCGGCCAGGGAGAAGTGGACGCCCCGTGCCGACTCGGTCATCGCCGTCAGCCACAGGCACTCCACCTCGCGCGTGGACGAGGGCCCGGTGCCCGGGTCGACGTGGGCGACCAGGCCGCGGGCCGCCAGGCCGATGCCGGACGGCGGCCGCTGGTCGGCCCGGCGCACGTCCGGGTACCCGAGCCACCGCAGGTACAGCGCGGCCGCCGTCACCGCGTCCAGCGGCGTGCGGATGGTCACCGGCTGGAAGGCCGGCCGGCCCGCCGAAGGGCCGGTCGCGCCCTCCGCGCTCAGCACCGGGAGCCGCAGCACCACCCCGCAGGGACAGCCCAGTTCGGGCCACGGCCACTGCGTGCGCAGGCAACAGCGGGGGCAGGGCACGGTCACCCAGCTCTCCTGCCAGACCCGCCGGGTCAGCTGCGCCGGTTCGCCCGAGACGTCCAGCGCAGGGGCCACGGGCGTACCGCAGGCGCAGGGGAACGCCGGTACCCGGTAGACGTGCTCGCGCCGGCAGGCCGGGCAACGCACCGGAACCTTCTCGGACATGGCCACTCCAGGACGTGATGCGGTCGGACTCCCATGGTGCTCCCGGCGGAGGCCGTTTGTCCGTCCCTTGACGCCCTTTCGGCTCCGCTCCTCCGCCGGCCCCGCACGGCGGAAGGGCGTTCGCGCACCGCGGGAAGGACGTCCCGGCTCCCGGCGGGCTCCGGCTCCGGTCCGGTCCCGTCCGGCAGAGAGGCGCGCCGGACGGCCGGTGGCCGCCCGCGCGGCCCGGCCCTCCGCCCCGCGTGCGGCCGCCGCCGTCGGGATGGCCGGAACGAGGTCCGCCGCCCCCGTGCCGGCGGACCTCGTGCGGACAACAATGAGCCCTGGAGTCAAGCCGGTTGAAGGGCGGGGGGCGCTTTCAGAGCTTCATTTGAGGTTGGGGTGCTCCTCCAGCCCGGGCCACTCGCCGGGGCCCCCGCCCTGCCAGTCGATCCGGTCGCCGGTCTCCACGTCGCCCACGTCGAGGTCGGCCAGCCGGAGGATCTCGCGGACGTCGTCCAGGTGGGAGGCGACGCCCAGCGGCTCGTCGTCCAGGGTGACCCGGCGGGAGCCGTCGAGGCCCGGCGGGTGCACCACGATGTCAGGTCCGTTCATGTCCCCAGGCTGCTGCGGGCGGGCCGGACGCGCACCTCGGGCGGGCCGTGGTCCGCCCCCACGGCGCCACGACCGGACCTCCGCGCCGGACATCCGTTCCACCGCACGCGGCGGCGGCACCGGCGGTCCGGTCCGCCGATCCAGGCGCACGGGCCCGACCGCCGGCCCCTGCGACCGCGGCGGCACCGTCGGTGACGGAGGCGGGTGCGGCGTCCCCTCCCGCGTCCGGCCGGCCGCCCGGCCCGTGGGCCCGGGATCCGGCGGCGGTCGGTTAGAGTCGCCGCCGGGCCGGGCGGAAGGGCCGGCCCGGTGCTCTGGGTGCGCTGGGGGCGGGAATGCGTTTGCGGGTGGAGTTCACGACCGAGCCGTTCGACCTCGACGAGGTCCCCGGCCACGCGGTCGCGTCCCGGGAGGTCGTCGAGGCCGCGGAAGGGCTGGACTCCGTGGACGTCGGACCCTTCGGCAACACCGCCGAGGGCGGCGCGGACGCCGTGCTCGCCGCCGTCGACGCCGTGCTGCGCCGCTCCCTGGCGGCCGGGGCCACGCGGGTCACCCTCCAGGTCAACGTCGTCGGCGGAGCCACAGGGGCCGGGACGGCGGACGGGGCCGCGGGGTGAGCGCCGGGAGGGGCGCGGCCGAGGACTTCGTCGTCGCGCTGAGGCCGCTGGCGGACGCCATGGGCGCCGCGCTGCTGCCGCCGGAGGAGGCCGGCCCCGACGACGTGGTGCTGCGCTGGGGCGGGGCGGACGCGGTCGCCGTGCGGCTGCCGCAGCTCGCCGAGTCGCTGGACCACGTCCTGGCCGCGATGGAACGCGCCGCGGGCAGACCGCTCGCCGAACTCGACCGCAAGGCCAAGCAGGACGCGGTCCGCGCCCTGGAGGCCCGTGGTGCCTTCGCCGTCCGGCACGGCGTCGAGACGGTCGCGACCGCGCTGGGCGTCAGCCGGTTCACCGTCTACAACTATCTCAACCGGGCCAACGAGGAGCGCCGCGGCGTCCGGTGAGCGCCGGCGGCGGCCGCCCCCGGCGGACCCCACACCGCCCGGGGCCGCACGCCGCCCGAGCCGCCCGCCCGGCGGCTAGGGTGACACGCGTGCGGGAGACGACGGGGACCGGGACGGCGGGGAGCGGGACGGCGGAGGCGGACGCGGTCGCCGCGGGCGGCGAGGACGAGGCGTGGCCCGTCGCCGCCGGGACGACCTCGCTGAGCGTCGCGCTGCCCGTCCTGGACCGCCTGGTGGCCCCCTGGCGGCGCGACTGGGACACCGCCGCGCGCCACGGCGGCACCGCCCACGCGACGGTCCTCTTCCCGTTCCTGCACCGTGAGCGGGTGGACCGCGAGGTGCGCGCCGCCCTCGCCGAGGAGTTCGCGGCGCACCCTCCCTTCGAGCTCCGGTTCGCCGGATGCCGGCGTTTCCCCGGGGTCCTCTGGCTGCGTCCCGAACCGGACGCCCCGCTGCGGGCGCTCACCGCCGCCGTCACCGCGCGCTGGCCGGGGCGGACCCCGTACGGAGGCCTGTTCGGGGACCTCGACCCCCACGTCACCGTCGCCAACACCGGCGACGCCGGACAGCACGACCTCATCGAGGCGGCGCTCGCCCCCTGCCTGCCGCTGGCCGAGCGGGTGGCGGCCGTCGACCTGGTGGTCTTCGACGGCCGCCGCTGGCGGGAGTGGGTCCGGTTCCCCCTGGGCCGGGCGGACGGCTGACCGGCTCACCTTCAACAAAATGTTGACGCCCGGCGGCCCGGTGGGGTTGGCTGCCGGATGTGACAGCGAGTACCCCGACGCCGCCCGCCCCCGGCCTCGCCCGGTTCAACGCGATGGACGAGGACGCCGCCCGGGCCGTCCTGCGCGGGATCTGCGCCTCCGGGGCCTGGGCGGAACACCTGCTCGGCCGCCGTCCCTACGCCGGCCCCGAGGCGCTGTACGCCGCCAACGACGCGGCCACGGCGGCCCTGACCGCCGCCGGCCTCGCGGAGGCGATGGCCGGGCACCCGCCGATCGGCCGGCCCGAGCCGGGCGACCCGGTCTCCGCGCGGGAGCAGCGCGGGATGGCCGGGGCGCCGGAGGCGCTCAGGGCCGAGATGCTGGAGCTCAACCTGGCCTACCAGGAGAGGTTCGGCCACGTGTTCCTGATCTGCGCCACCGGGCGCACCGCCGAGGAGATGCGGGACGCCGCCCGCGCCCGCCTCGGCAACACGCCGGAGGCCGAACGCGAGGCCGTCCGCACCGAACTCGGCAGGATCAACCGCATCCGTCTCGCCCGCCTCGTCGAGGAGGGCCCGCCCGAGGAGGACGCACGCCCATGACGTCCGGCGACACCACCGCCACCGTGTCCACGCACGTCCTCGACACCAGCCTCGGCCGCCCCGCCGCCGGGGTGGCCGTCGCCGTGTCGGCCCGCACCGGCCCGGAGGAGCCCTGGCGGGTGCTGGGAGGGTCCGCCACCGACGCGGACGGCCGCTGCCAGGACCTGCCCGCCCCGCCTCCCGGCGCCACCCACGTCCGGCTCGTCTTCGACGTCGGGCCGTACCACGCGGGCGCGCGCCGCGAGGGCGCCGCGTTCTTCCCCGAGGTGGCGGTCGCCTTCGCCGTCGAGGCCGGCGAGCACTACCACGTCCCGTTGCTCCTCAACCCGTTCGGCTACTCCGTATACCGAGGGAGCTAGCACCATGAGCGAGAACCCCGCCCGCACCGCACGGCTCGGCCAGAACCAGTACGGCAAGGCCGAGACCCGCGTCGTCCGGATCACCCGCGACGGCGACCGTCACCACATCAAGGACCTCAACGTCTCCGTCGCGCTCTCCGGCGACATGGACGACGTCCACCACTCCGGCTCGAACGCCAACGTGCTGCCCACCGACACCACCAAGAACACGGTCTACGCCTTCGCCAAGGAGCACGGCATCAGCTCTCCGGAGGAGTTCGGGCTGCTGCTGGCGCGGCACTTCGTCACCTCCCAGGAACCCATCCGCCGGGCGCGGATCAGGATCGAGGAGTACTCCTGGGAGCGCATCGGCGGACCCGGGACCCAGCACTCCTTCGCCCGTACCGGCGGGGGCACCCGGGTCGCCCAGGTGGTCCACGACGGGGAGGGGACCGAGGTGGTCGCCGGGCTGAAGGACCTGACCGTCCTCAACTCGACCGACTCCGAGTTCTGGGGCTACCGCAAGGACCGGTACACCACCCTGCCCGAGGCCCACGACCGGATCCTGGCCACCGACGTCTCCACCCGCTGGCGGTACTCCTGGGCGGACGCCGAGGGGGAGACCGCGCCCGACTGGGACGCCTCCTACCGGGAGACCCGGCGCCACCTGCTGGACGCGTTCGCGCAGACCTACTCCTTCTCCCTCCAGCAGACGCTCTACGGGATGGGCTCCCGGGTGATCGAGAACCGCCCGGAGATCGACGAGATACGCCTCTCCCTGCCCAACAAGCACCACTTCCTCGTCGACCTCTCGCCGTTCGGGCTGGAGAACGACAACGAGGTGTACTTCGCCGCCGACCGCCCCTACGGCCTGATCGAGGCTACCGTCCTGCGCGACGGAGCCGAGGCCAGGATCCCGGCCGAACTCACCAACCTCTGAAACCCCCGACCCACCGCACACCCCCCGGAGACAGACCCATGGCGTCCGCAGCCCAGCAGCCGGCCCGCACCATCATCGAGAACTGCGCCGTCGCGACCGTCGACGCCCACGGCACGGAGTACGCCTCGGGCCATGTGGTCGTGGCCGGCCAGGTGATCGAATCGGTGGGGGAGGGGAAGGCGCCCGAGGGGCTGGAGAACGTGGTCCGCCGGGTCGACGGCACCGGGCACCTGGTCACCCCGGGCCTGGTCAACACCCATCACCACTTCTACCAGTGGCTCACCCGCGGCCTGGCCACCGACCACAACCTCTTCGACTGGCTGGTCGCGCTGTACCCGACCTGGGCGCGGATCGACGAGCCGATGGTGCGCGCCGCCGCGCAGGGCTCGCTGGCGATGATGGCACGGGGCGGCGTCACCACCGCCATGGACCACCACTACGTCTTCCCCCGCGGCACCGGCGACCTGTCGGCCGCGATCATCGACGCCGCCCGCGGGACGGGCGTCCGCTTCACGCTGGCCCGCGGCTCCATGGACCGGGGCGAGTCGGACGGAGGACTGCCGCCGGACTTCGCGGTGGAGAGCCTGGACGGGGCGCTCACCGCGACCGAGGAGACGGTCGCCGCCCACCACGACGCCTCGTTCGGGTCGATGACCCAGGTCGCCGTCGCGCCCTGCTCCCCGTTCTCCGTCTCCACCGACCTCATGCGGCAGGGAGCCGAGCTGGCGCGCCGGCTCGGGGTCCGGCTGCACACCCACGGGTCGGAGACGGTGGAGGAGGAGAAGTTCTGCCACGAACTCTTCGGCATGGGCCCCACCGACTACTTCGAGTCCACCGGCTGGCTCGGCGAGGACGTCTGGATGGCGCACTGCGTGCACATGAACGACGCCGACATCGCCGCCTTCGCCCGCACCGGGACCGGCGTGGCCCACTGCCCCTCCTCCAACGCCCGCCTGGCCGCCGGGATCGCCCGGGTGCCCGACATGCTCGCCGCCGGGGTGCCGGTGGGCCTCGGGGTCGACGGAACCGCCTCCAACGAGTCCGGGGAACTGCACACCGAACTCCGCAACGCCCTCCTGGTCAACCGCCTCGGCCGGCACCGCGAGGCGGCCCTCACCGCCCGCCAGGCGCTCCGGCTGGGCACCCACGGCGGCGCCCGGGTGCTGGGCCGGGAGGCGGAGATCGGCTCCCTCGAGCCCGGCAAGCTCGCCGACCTGGTGCTGTGGAGGATGGACACCCTGGCCCACGCCTCGATCGCCGACCCGGTGGCCGCGCTGGTGCTCGGGGCGGCGGCGCCGGTGACGCTGTCGCTGGTGGGCGGCGTCCCGGTGGTGGAGAACGGGCGGCTGCTCACCGTCGACGAGGACGCCGTGGCCCGCTCCACCCGGGACGAGGCGCGGCGGCTGGCCCGGCTGGCGGCGGGGGAGGACTGATCAGGAGGCGGGGCCTTCCCACCGCATGAGGTTGGCGAAGAGCTCCGCCTGCTCGACGGCGTCGTCCAGCGCGTGGTGGGTGTGCCGGCGCCGCGACAGGAGGTACCGGGGCATGGTCCCCTTGGCGACCGCCCGCAGCGGCGTGCCGGCCTTCGTCGCGTACAGCGTCTTCATGTCCATGCAGCCGGAGTGGCCGAACGGGCTGCCGCCGGTGAAGCGGACGAGGTACCAGTACAGGAACATCCAGTCGAAGGCGACCGGATAGCCGCAGACCACCGGCTGGGAGCCCGCGGAGACCTCGCCCACCCAGGCGGTGAACCCGGCCATGGCGGTCGCGGGGTCCGTGCCCTCCCGGCACAGCCGCTCCCGGTCCAGGCCGCTCACCGCGAGCGCCTGGGCGTCGAACTCCTCGGAGATCGGGCGCAGTTCGCGGTAGAACGTGTGCTCCTCGGGATCGGCGGCGGTGAAGCCGTCGGCGTCCTGCCGGCCGGCCACGGCGGCGCCGAGGCTGATCATCGAGTAGGGGCCGGGGATCGGGCCGTCCGCCTCGATGTCCACGGAGACGTAGAGGCTGGATCTGACGCGTCGCGGGCTCATGGGTGAAGCGTTCCAGGGCCGGCCGGGCGGCGGTACCGGATATCGCCCGTGCGCCGCACCGCTCCCTCCCCGCCCGTGCGCCGGCGCGACGCACGGGCGGGGAGGGAGCCCCGGGCCGGTCCCGGCCCCTCGCCGACGTCGTTCAGCCGTCCGCACGCCCCGGCCGGAGGGTCGCCGCCGCCAGGGCGAGGGCCGCCGCCCCCAGGCCCGCGGCCACCGCGAACGCCAGCCGGTAGCCGTCCGCCGTGGCGGCGACCAAGGGCACGCCCTCGCCCAGCAGTCCCTGCGTGCGGCCCGCCGCCAGAGTGGTGAGCACCGCCAGCCCCAGCGAACCACCCACCACCTGCGTGGTGTTGAACAGTCCGGACGCCAGGCCGGCGTCCTCCTCCGTCACCCCCGCCATGGCCAGACCGGTCAGCGCCGGCATGGCCACCGCGAACCCCGCCGACAGCATCAGCAGCGGCGTCAGCACGTCGGCCGCGTACGACCCGTCCGCCGGAGCCCGGCCGAGCAGGGCCATGCCGGCCGTGGCCAGGGCCAGCCCCGCCAGCAGCACCCGGTAGGGCCCGAACCGGCCCACCAGGCGCGCGGCCAGGCCCAGCGTCAGCGCGCCGATCAGCAGCGGGGCCGGCAGGAAGGCGAACGAGGTGGACAACTCGTCGTAACCGAGCACGCGTTGCAGGTACAGGGTGCCGATGTACTGGAAGCCGTACATGGTGCCCAGCATCAGGACCTGCGTGCCGTTGGCCCCGCTGAGGGTGCGCGAGCGCAGGACGCCCAGCCGCAGCAGCGGATGGGCCGCCCGGCTCTGGCGCAGGGCGAACCCGCCGAGCAGCGCCACCGCCACCGCCGCCAGGACGAGCGTGGCGCCCGGTGTACGCCCACCGGAGCCGATGATCGCGTAGACGCCGGTCATCAGCGCCCCGGTGACCAGCACCGCACCCGCCCAGTCGGCGGAACGGACCGGTGCGGCGGGCCGGTCGGCGGGCAGCACCCGCACCGCCGCGAACCAGGCGACGGCCCCGACGGGCAGGTTGATCAGGAAGATCCAGTGCCATCCGGCGGCCTGGGTGAGCGCCCCGCCGAGGAAGGTGCCCAGCGCCGCCCCGGCCGCGCCCACGGCGCTGAAGACCGCGATGGCGCGGGCCTGTTCGCGCGGTTCCGGGTACAGGGCGACGATCATGCCGAGCACCACCGCCGTGGTCATCGCCCCGCCGACGCCCTGGAGGGCACGCGCCGCGACCAGCAGCGCTGGGCCGCCCGCCACGCCGCACAGCACCGACGCCACCGTGAAGACGGCCAGTCCCGAGGTGAACATCCGCTTGCGGCCCAGCAGGTCGCCCAGCCGGCCGGCCAGGAGCAGCAGCCCGCCGAACGGGATCAGATAGGCGTTGACCACCCAGGCGAGCCCCGGCGCGGAGAACCCGAGATCGCGCTGGACCGCGGGCATGGCCACCGTGACGATGTTGCCGTCGAGGATGGTCATCAGCGCGCCCGCGCAGAGGACCAGCAGCGACAGCGGACGCGAACGGGCGCTCCGCGCGGACAGGTCGGTGTCCTCGTGGGACGAAGGCTTGAGCAGCGACATGACGGCGACTCCCCGCGCGGTCCATGGCGCACGACTTGTAACGGAGTACATCGTGGGTGACCATGGAGGTCCGGCGTAAGGAGGCACTTTCATGTCCCAGCGGAACACCGGTGTTACCTCGCAGGCAGTGACCGCGGAGGCCTGCCCGGTGCAGGAGGTGCTGGACCGGGTCTCCGGCAAGTGGAGCGTCGGCATCCTGGTCGCGGCCGCCAAAGGACCCATCCGCTTCACCGCGTTGGAGCGCGCCGTCACGGGCATCAGCCGCCGCATGCTCACGCTGACGCTGCGCAACCTGGAGCGCGACGGGCTGCTCACCCGCACCGTCCACCCGACGGTCCCGCCCCGGGTGGAGTACGAGATCACCCCGGTGGCCCGGGAGCTGTACGAGACCCTGCTGCGGCTCACCGACTGGGCGGAACGCCACCGCACCACGATCGCCCGGGCCAGGGTCGCCTACGACGCGGAACGCGCCCCGAGCGCGTGAGGGCATGAGGAACGGCGAGGAAAGCGACGGGACTAGCGGTCAGTTGGAGTCTGAGAAGGAAGCCCCGTCATGGCCTCGCCGTGCCCGTCACCCTAGCAGCTACGCCGGGACCAGGTCGCGGAGATTCTCCGGGGTGATCACGCGCGCCTCGGGGTGCAGTCCCTCCGGCCGTGCCAGGCCGACGAAGGTGACCGGGCCGTCCGGCGCCGTCCCCCCGTCCCACGGGACCACCGTCACACCGTTGTCGGCGAGCAGCCCGGTCAGGTGGCGCACGGTGAGGGACCTGCGCTCGACCACGCCGCGCACCAGCATGCCCGCCGAGACCCGGTGCCCGGCGGCCTGGTTGGCCTCCGGGTGGCCCTTGAGGTGGACGTGCATCCACCTGGCGTACCAGCCGCCGTGCCCGTCGTGCGCGAAGACCAGCGGCAGCGCGACCCGGCCGGGACCCCGCAGTTCCGACTTCATCCGGACCGTGCGGGGCTCGAAGGGCGCCCCCGCCTGCGCGGCGTCGCGCAGCATGAAGCCGAAGAAGGACTCCGCCACCTGCCCGAAGTCCTCACCGCTGTAGACGTGGACCATCGGCACGACGAACTTCGCCTCGAGCGAGGCGAGCCGGAGGTCGATGAACTCCGAGGCGCCCTCGGGCGCGTCGGTGACGTCCCCCGAGTGGGCGCCGCCGACGGCGGTCAGCGCGGTCCAGTCGAGCCAGGTCAGCGTCCGGTAGTCCTCGTCCAGGAGCAGCGCGGCCAGGTCGTGGTCGGTCCGCCGCTCCGTCTGCCTCCAGTACGTGAAGAACCGCAGCAGCTCCCCGTCGACCGCCGACGTCGAGCCGCGTGGCAGCACGCCCAGGCCCGGGGAGACGTCCTTCCCGCTCAGCGGCAGCGCGACGTCGAGCACGGCCGGGTCCACCACCACCGTGCCCGTCCGCGGAAGGCGGCGCCGCAACTCCGCGTCGGCCAGGGCGGCGAGCCGCTCCCGGGTCCCCCGGGGCATCGCGGGCCGGGTGTCGGCCGTCGCCCAGGCACGTCCGGACCGGTTGAGGAACACCCGCCGCCCACCGGGCCGGCCGGTCCGGTTCTCCAAGTGCTCGCGCACGGAGAGCAGGACCCGCCCCGAGACCTCGGGCGCGACCCGTACGGCGGCGTCGAGCACCGCCTCACGCTCCGCCTCCCCGCCGGCGGCCAGCACCAGCCGGTCGAGCGCCCGGTACAGGCGGCCCGGCGCGGAGGCCAGCAGCCCCGCCGCCCCGGCCGCGTCGCCGTCGGCCAGCAGCCTCTCGACGCGGCTCTCGAAGGTCGGGGCCTTCCGCTCCCCGCGCGCCACCGCGAACACCTCCGCCGCGTGCGGCCACCGCGGGTGCTCGTGCGGGTGGAGCCGCTCCCCGAGCCGCTTCCACCGCTCACGGTGCCGGTGCACGTCGGCGAGCTTCGCGGGGGAGTCCGCGACCACCCGGTCCAGCCCGGCGAGCAGGGCGCGGCGCAGCGGCCGCCGCAGGGAGCGGAACCGCACCGGCTCCTGCAGGGTGACCGACGCGCCGGAGAGGGCGCAGGCCACCCGCAGCACGTCCGTGACGGTGTCCAGCAGGAGCTCCTCGCCCGCGGCGGCCCGGACGGCGTTGATCACCGCACGGTTCTCACGGACCGGGATCGCCTCCGGCTGCGGCCCGCGCGAGCAGCGCCCGGCGAGCAGCCGCAGGTCCTCCAGCCCGTCCTCGCCGAGCGGGACGGGCGAGGCGGCCAGCGACAGGTAGAGCGCGGAGAGCTCCTCCTCCAGGCGTCCGCCGAGGTGGATCACGGTGATCCGGTCACCGGCGGCGGCGATCAGCTCGTCGTGGGCGGCCGCCATCTCCTCGTAGGTGTGCCGGTACGTGCCGTAGGACGGCAGGCTGAGCAGGTTCAGCACGCCGTCGCGGAGCTGGGCGAGCACGCCGGGCCGGGACCGGTCGCCGGCGAGCGCCTCGGTCAGGCAGCGGTGCCAGAACTCCACGGTGTCGGGCACGCCGGCCGGGAAGTCCTTGAAGTACACGTTGTGACGCACGTGATCGCCCACCAGTTCGCGAACGGTGGCCAGGGTGCGCCCCGCCATCGGCTCCAGCACCCCGGGGTCCAGCGCGGCCAGGTGCCGCCGCAGCTCGCCGGAGAGCGTGAAGCCGGCGGACAGCAAAGCGGAGTCGAGCTGCCGGACCACGGCGGCGCCGTCACCCGGCCGGCCGACGGGAGCGGGCAGACGGAACGCGCGGCGCAGGACCATCTGTTCGAGAAGGGGACGCATGCCGGGATGATCCCAGTGCCGCCCCGCCCGGCGCACCGGCATTTCCGACTGGCGGCACCGGCACGGGCCGCCACAGTGGAACCATGGACAGGCAGATCACCCAGCACCGGGTCTACGACGTCTCCCCCGACGACGGAGCGCGGATCCTCGTCGACCGCATCTGGCCGCGCGGCCTCGGCAAGGAGGACGCCCGTCTGGACGCGTGGCTGCGCGAGGTCGCTCCCACCGACGCGCTGCGCCGGTGGTACGGGCACGATCCCGGGCGGTACGCGCAGTTCCGCGGCCGCTACCTCGCCGAACTCGAGGACGACGCGCACCGGGAGGCGGCGGAACGGCTGCGTGCCCTGGCCGACGCGGGGCCGGTGACCCTCCTGACGGCGACGCGCGACCCGGCGGTCAGCCACACGGCGGTCCTCGCCGAGTGGCTGACCGGGGACGGCGGCTGAGGCGCCCGGGCCGCGGCGCGGGACGGCCGGTCCCGCTGCCGGCCGGCCTCCGCGTGCCCTCAGCCCTGCTGCCGGGCGGTCTGCCGCTGCCGCTTGCCCAGGGGCGCCCGGGAGAGGTCCTCGGCCTGGGAGCGGAGGTGCTTGTATCCGTGGCCGCGGCCGGTCAGCCAGGCCTCGCGGCCTCCTCGGCGTGCTCGGAGGCCTCCAGGACGTCCTCCTCCGCCTCGCCGGAGGCCAGGAGACGGAAGGTGAAGGCGGGCCGCGCGGCCACGTCGTGGCTGAGGTGCCCCTCGCGCGTGAACGCGGCGCGCAGCATGTCGTGCTCCGCGGCACGGGCCCGGAGCTCCGCCCGCTGACCGGTGTCCAGCCCGTCGAGGACGCCGCGGACGGTGATGCGGAAGGTGCGCGTGCTCATCCCGCGACCCTGACCGGGCGGGCCGGGGCGCTCCACGCGGTTCTCCGGGAGCGGAGGCAGGGGCGTGCGGCACGCGGGTGCCGCAGCGTACGCCGCGGCGGTGCGGGCGGGGGCGGCGCGCCCGGCGGCCGGCTAGCGGCGCCGGGGGGAGGCGAGCAGGTACCGGACGCCGGTGCGGGGCTCGGTGTACGCGCCCGCGTGCCAGCCGGAGGAGTCCAGTGCCTCCTCGCAGGCGCGCAGCAGCCCGGCGTCGGCCGCCCGCACCGCCACCGCCTCCGGCTGCGGGGTGGGTTCGACGCGGTAGCCCTCGGCGCGCGGCCCGGCCGGGCGGCAGCCGGCGGCCTCCAGGACGATCGCCGCCGCCTGGAGCAGGTGCGAGCGTTCCCAGCCGCAGGGGCGGTCCAGGGCGGCGTCCGGGTTGGTCATCCGGCGCAGTTCCACCAGTCCCTGCCAGGCACCGCGTACCTCCGCGGTGCGCGGCGGGTCGTCGCTCTCCCCGCCGAGCCGGGCCGTGAACACGCCCGCCCGGGGGTCCTCGGGCTGCGGCTGCGGCTGCGGACGCGTCTCGGGCTCCGCCGCGGCCCGGTCCCGCAGCCGGCGGCCCGCCGGGGTGAGGTAACAGTCGTGCGGCGGCCGCGGATGACGGAACGCCAGGCCGAGCCGGACCAGCGCCGCCAGCTGGGCGGAGGCGCCCTTGAGCCGTCCCGTCGCGGGGTCGGCGGCCTCGATCACCCGCCGCTGCGCCGCCGTCGGACCGGCGGCGGTGCCCTCAGCCACGCTCCGGCCTCCGCGCCTCGATCAGGAAGCGCTGCGCGTACGCGACGAAGGGGCCGTGCCGCTCCATGAAGTCGTGCAGGACGGCCAGCCGGTCGCGGTACTCCCCGGCGGTGAAACCGGGCACGATCCAGATCACCTTGCGCAGGAAGTGCACCACCGCGGCGATGTCGTGGAACTCCATCCGCAGCGCCTCCTGGCGCAGGTCGAGCACCTCCAGGCCGGCCGCCTCCGCGACGGCCACCGCGGTCGTCGGAGCGCTCCCGGACCGGGTGGCCAGGGGGTCCGGCGCGGCGGCCGCGGCCGCGGCGCGCGTCCCCGGCCGTCCCTCGCGCAGGAACTCGGCCAGTTCGCGCACCGTCGCGGCCCCCACCTGCTGCGACAGGTACGTCCCGCCGGGCCGCAGCACCCGGCGCACCTCGTCCCAGCGGGTGACCACCGGATGCCGGCTCACCACCAGGTCGAAGAGGCCGTCCCGGAAGGGCAGCCCGTCGCTCTCGCCGACCTGCACCACCTTCCCGCCGAGCGGTGCCAGCGTGCGGCGCGCGATCGCCACGTTCGGCGGCCACGCCTCGGTGGCGGCCAGCAGCGGGGGAGCCCGGTGGACGGTGGCGGTGACCTCCCCGCCGCCGGTCTGCACGTCGAGCGCCGCCCCGGCCCGCGCCATCCGCTCGTCCAGCAGCCGGGCGTAGCCCCAGGAGGGCCGCTCCTCCGTGGCCCGGCCCTCGAACCAGGAGAAGTCCCAGCCGTCCGTCGGCACGGAGGATCCCTCGGCCAG
>NZ_LWCC02000005.1:652587-654565 GCF_001642695.1 Streptomyces chilikensis | reverse complement strand
CGTCCCGGGCGCGTCATTGGCGGTAGCCGGACAGGAAGCGGCCGATGCGGCTGATGGCGGTGTCCAGCACATCGGTGTGCGGAAGGGTGAGGATGCGGAAGTGGTCCGTGGAGGGCCAGTTGAAGCCGGTGCCCTGCACCACCTGGATCTTCTCGCGCAGCAGCAGGTCCAGCACGAACTTCTCGTCGTCGACGATCCGGTGCACCTCGGGATCGATGCGCGGGAAGGCGTAGAGGGCGCCCCTGGGCTTCACGCAGGAGACGCCGGGGATCTCGTTGAGCCTCTCCCAGGCCCGGTCCCGCTGCTCGCGCAGGCGGCCGCCCGGGGCGGTGAGTTCGCGGATGGACTGCCGTCCGCCGAGCGCGGCCTGGATGGCGTACTGGGCGGGCGCGTTGGCGCACAGCCGCATGGAGGCCAGCATGCCGAGTCCCTCCAGGTAGTCGCGGGCGTGCTCGCGCGGGCCGGAGACGACCAGCCAGCCGCTGCGGAACCCGGCCACCCGGTAGGTCTTGGACAGGCCGCAGAAGGTCAGCACCACCAGGTCGGGGGCGAGGGCGGCCGCCGGGTGGTGGACGGCGTCGTCGTAGAGGATCTCGTCGTAGATCTCGTCGGCGAACACCATCAGCCCGTGCCGGCGGGCGAGGTCGAGGATGCCCTCCAGCACCTCCTTCGGATAGACCGCGCCGGTGGGGTTGTTGGGGTTGATGATCACGACCGCCTTGGTGCGGTCGGTGATCTTCGACGCCATGTCGGCGAGGTCCGGGTACCAGTCGGACCGCTCGTCGCAGAGGTAGTGCACCGCCTTGCCGCCGGCCAGCGTGGTGACGGCGGTCCACAGCGGGAAGTCCGGGGCGGGGATGAGGATCTCGTCGCCGTTCTCTACGAGGGCCTGCACCGCCATGGAGACCAGTTCGGAGACCCCGTTGCCGAGGAAGACGTCGTCCACGCCGACCTCGACGCCGCGCGCCTGGTAGCGCTGGGCGACGGCCCGGCGGGCCGGGAGGATGCCGCGGGAGTCGGTGTAGCCGTGGGCCTGCGGCAGCATCCGGATCATGTCCTGGAGGATCTCCTCCGGCGCCTCGAACCCGAAGAGCGCCGGATTGCCGGTGTTGAGGCGCAGGACGCTGTGCCCGGCCTCCTCCAGGGCGTCGGCGTGCTCGATCACCGGGCCGCGGATCTCGTAACAGACCTCGCTCAGCTTGCTCGACTGGCGGAACTCCATCGTGTGCCCCTCGGGTTCGTGGTGTTGCTTGGTTTTACCAAGTGGGCACTTGGAAAGTCCAACCTGTTGTCTAGACTGCCGGTCATGTCACCTCGCCGAAGCTACGACCAGTACTGTTCCGCCGCGCGGGCGCTCGACCTCGTGGGCGACCGGTGGACCCTGCTGATCGTCCGGGAGCTGCTCGCCGGACCGCGCCGCTACACCGACCTGCACGCCGACCTGCCCGGCGTCAGCACCGACATGCTGGCGACGCGGCTGAGGGACATGGAGCGGGACGGCCTGGTGACCCGGCGCAGGCTGGCTCCGCCCGGCAACGCGAACGTGTACGAACTGACGTCACGCGGACGCGCGTTGACCGGTGTGCTGCACGCGCTGGGGGAGTGGGGCGCCGGCGGCCTGGGCGACCGCGGGCCCACCGACGCCGTACGGGCCCACTGGTTCGCCCTGCCGCTGCTGCGGGCGCTGGAGGACGCGGGCGTGCGCGGGGTGGTGCAGGTGTCCCTCGAGGAGGGCGAGTTCCACCTCCACGCGGGGGCGACCGAGGGGCCTGCGTACGGACTGGGGGCGGCCCTCGTGGAACCGGACCTGCGCCTCACCCTCGACACGGAGACCTGTCTGGCCCTGGCCCGGGGGGAGCTGGACCCGGAGGCCCTGTCGGCGCGGGTCTGAGCGGCCGCCGGGCGCCGGCCGGCACGCGGGCGCGGGGCCGCGCGGGGCCTCCCCGCGGATCCTGCCGCCCGGGCGGCGCGGGGCGCC
>NZ_LWCC02000005.1:624766-652487 GCF_001642695.1 Streptomyces chilikensis | reverse complement strand
GACCGCCGCCCGCGGGGCCCGTCGGTGCGCGACGGGCCCCGCGGCGACGGCCGCCCCGCCGGACGGCGGCGGTCACGCCCCGGGCCGCCCCCGGCCGCGGGTGAGGGAGTGGCCCCAGACCCCGGTGAGCGCGGCCAGCACGCCGCCGGCGGCGGTCCACGCCCACCGGTCCGTCCACCGTCCCGAGGACCAGCCGTCCTCCGCCGCCGTCCCGGAGAGCACCGGCGCGGCCGAGTCGTCGGACTCCCCGTCCCCGGCCGCCTCCTCCGCGTCCGCCCGCAGGGCGATCCCGGGGATCAGCGGCTCGGCCAGCGCGCCGTCGACGGCCGCCGCCCCGCCGGCGTCGGCCGTCTCCACCCGGACCTCGGCCGAGACCGCCCGGCCCACGTCCGACACCGGCAGGCCGACCGCCGACAGGCGGATGTAGTACGTCCCGGGCAGCGGATCGTCCGACCACGGCTCGGCCCAGCCGCGCACCGTGCGCAGCGCGCACGCCAGTTCCACCGAGGACGTCCCGGCCGGGGCGGTACGGGTCTGCGCCCCGTGCCGGCAGGCCTGACGCCGCCGCAGGCCGTCGTAGACGTCGATCTGCCAGGTCTCGCCGGCGTGCTCCTCCGGCAGCCGCACCGAGGCGCGTACCGTGGGCCGTTGGGTGGCGTCCGCCCCGAACGACCAGTACAGGTAGTCGCCCGTGGAACCCTGGGCCGTCGCCCCGACCCCGGGGTCGATCGCGGTCGCGCTGCGGAACGAGGTGCCCGCCTCGGTCGGCCGGCCGTCCTTTTCATCCCCGGACGCGGACGGGGAGGCGTCGGCCGCGGCGGGAGCCACGGCCAGGCCGAGGAGCAGCACCGCTCCGCCGAACGCACGTGTCAGACGCATCAGTTGGTCCTCCAGACGGCGACCCGCCAGCGTGAGACCCAGCCCCAGAGGAGGCCGGCCAGGAATCCGGTGACGACCAGCGCGCCGATCAGCCACCATCCGCGGCCCAGCCCGAAGGCGGCCACGTCGGAGGCGTCCGACGGCCCGTCCACCACGTCCACCGTGAGCTCCACCGGCAGACCGGGAGTGGTCTTGACCCCGGCGGCCGGCGAGAAGGAGTGCGTCACCTCGAGGCAGACCACCTCGGCGAGCGCCTCCTCGTCGTCCTCCTTGGGGAGGCGCAGTCCCGTGGAGACCAGGTCGGTGCGCCCGTGCCCGGCCGCCTCGCCGCGCACCATCTCCCGGCCGTGGACGGTGACCGCCCGCAGCAGCACCCCGTACCCGGGGTTCACCTCCCGGTCGGACGCGACGCTCACCGCGGCGCGGACCTCCTGCCCGGGCTCCAGGCCGACCCGGTACCAGCGGGCCTGCCCGAACTCCGCGCGGTCGGTGTAGAGGCCGGACTCCAGGACCGGGGCGTCCACGCAGGCGTCGGTGCCCTCGACCGCGACCGGCGTCACCGTCGGCTCGGCCGCCCGCTCCACCAACTGGCCCACACGGTCCGCGAGCTCGTCCTTGTGCCGGACGGAGGTGTAGGTGCCGCCGGTGGCCTCGGCGATGCAGAGCAACTGGTCGCGGGTCCTGGCGTCGGGGACCAGGCCCAGCGTGTCGATGGTCAGACCGATGCCGCGCGCCGCGATCTCACGGGCCACCTCGCACGGGTCCAGCGGCTGACAGGTGTCCTCGCCGTCGGTGATCAGCACGATGCGGCGGGTGCCCTCGCCCTCCCGGAAGTCACGGGCCGCCGCCTTCAGGGCGGGACCGATGGGCGTCCAGCCGGTCGGCGTCAGCGTGGCGACCGCGGTCTTCGCCTCCACCCGGTCCAGCGGTCCGACGGGGTAGAGCTGTTCGGTGTCCTCGCAGCCCTCCACGCGGTCGTCGCCCGGGTAGTTCGCGCCGAGGGTGCGGATGCCGAGCAGCACCTCCTCGGGCGTCGCGTCCAGCACCTCGCCGAAGGCCTGCTTGGCCGCCGCCATCCGGGTGCCCCCGTCGACGTCGCGCTCGCGCATGGAGCCGCTGACGTCCAGCACCAATTCGACCTGGGGCGCGGGCCGGCCGTCCGTCCCGTCGGCGGCGGCCGTGGCGGGGAACGCGGTCCCCGCCGTCAGGGCGGCGAGCAGGGCGAGAGCCCCCGCCGCCAACCGTTTTCTTCTGATCATCACCGGATCGTATGGAACCTCGGCGGGAACGGTGACGGCGGGTCACCCCCTGGCGCCTACACGTCCGAAGGACGGGGAAGGTACGTCCAGAGATCACCCGGCCTGTCCGGGGAGAGCCGCATCAGGGTCAGCGCCTTCACCGGCAGCGGATCACGCAGCAACGCCTCGCGGTCCGGCGTGGACGGCAGTTCGGCGGCGGCCCGGCGCACCAGTTTGGCCAGGACCGGCGCGGAACCGGCCGCCGCCCCCAGGGCCCCCGCCACCAGCGACCCGAAGAGCTTGCGGCGCAACGCCGTCACGTCGTCGGTGACGATCCGGGCCGGCACCCCCTCGGGCAGCCGCAGACCGTGCCGGGCCAGCCGGGCGGGACTCACGCGGATGTCCGCCAGGTCCCGGTAGACCAGCCGCACCGGCCGGCCGTCGGGGGAGAGCACCACCAGCAGGTTCTGGCCGTGCGCCTCGAGCGCCACCCCCAGCTCCAGCATCCGCAGCCCCGCCCGCAGCGCCAGGACCGCGAACTCGCCCAGCCAGGACGGGGACGCGACGGGACCGGAAGCCTCCAGCGCTGCCACCGGCAGGACCCGCTCACCGGCGCCCGCGTACGCCTCCGGGCTCTCCCGCACCACGGCCGCGAGGTCCGCGGTGCCGTCGCACGCGGCGCCCAGCGTGCGGGTGACGTGCAGCAGGCCCTCCAGGCGCGGTGTCAGGGACCCGGCGAACGCGGAGACCGCCGAGGAGGAGGCGACCGAGCCCACGGAGATGTCCCGCACCGAGGAGGTCAGCCGGGTCGACAACGCGGTCTTCACCTGAGGTCCGCCCGGCACCGCCAGCGTGCGCAGGGCCATCAGCGGATGCGCGGCGAACCCGTCGGCGTCGTGGAACCGGCGCAGCACGTGCCTCGCCTGCCAGGGGTGCACCGGCAGCAACAGCCGTGCCCCGTCGCGCCATTCGGCCGGCCACTCCCCGGACACCAGGCAGTCGTCCCGGTCCACCGGCGCCAGCCGCAGCCGCACCACCGGCCGGTGCTCGGGAGCGTAGGCCAGCTCCTCGGCCACCGAGAAGCCGGGCCGGTGGCGGCAGCCCGGGTGGTACGGATGGCCGTCGACCACCCGCTGCTCCCAGGCCCACACCGGTGCCGACACGCCGGGCGAGGGCGCGCGGTCGGCGCGTGACAGCGCCAACGACGCCACGCTGCCCGCGAGTTCCGCGGCGAAGGTCCCGCCGTGCGGGACGCCCAGGGCGTCGACGAGCGACGCCGGGTCGTCGTACCCCGCGCCCGCCAGCCCGACCTGCGTCACCGCGCCGTCCACCGCGAACGGGTCGGGGTCCGGGCCGCGCACCGCCCGGCCGTCCGCCAGCCGCACCGTCAGGCCGTCCCCCGTGCGCTCCCTCCCCGCGATCCACGGCAGCGGCTCGAAGGCCAGGGCCCGCCACAGCCGGGACAGCACCGCGGCCCGCGCCCCGGGCAGCGCCCGCCCGAACGGCTCCACCAGGGCCGGGCGCACGGCCGCCAGCTGCCGCGCCACCGCGTTCTCCTCGCCTGCTGAACGGCGCACGTACGGCCTCCTGGGCGGTCCGGTCAGCCGACGGGGTCTTCGTGCAGGGCGGTGTCCGCGGGGCCCGTGGTGAAGCGGGTGAAGCGCACCTGGAGCCCGGCGCGCCGGGGGGAGCAGCAGAACGGGCCGGCGGAGGCCGCCGCCTCCGCCTCCAGCGGGGCGAGCCGGACCATGCGCCAGGGGTCCTCCGGCGTCCGGGCGCGGACGGTGACCGCGTCGCCCGTGCGGCTGGCCCGGACCGTGACCAGGCGGCCGTCCCAGTCGGGGACCGGCGACAGGGACCAGTCGGAGCGGCCGTGGGTGACGACGGCGCCGAGGTGCGGCACGCCGTCGCTCATCTCCACCCCGGCCTTGATCCAGGAGCTCTCGTCGACGCGGATCATGAGGCCGGCCTGGTCGTACAACGCGTCGAAGCGGGCGAGGAAGGTCACCTCCACCGCGGAGCCGGCGGGGAAGCCGGTGAGCAGCGCGTGACCGTCGTCGCGGACGAAACCGTAGCCGGTGGTCCGCCAGAAGTCGCTCCCGTCCCGGGCCGTGACGAGCAGGTCCGCGCCGTCCCGGGCGGTCGCCGCGGGGGGATTGAGCCAGGTGGCCTCGTCCCAGCCGATGTCGTGCCGGTGGTCCACGTGTCGTCCTTACGCCGGTGGTGACGAGGGGCCGGTGAGGGCGAACGCGGCCTCCCCCCTCGCCGAGACCTCGAAGGCCGCGACAAGATCCTTCAGGCCGGCGCGGCACTTGTCCAGGCCGGCCCGTGCGGGGCCCCGCCGTGCCGCCGCTCCGGGCCGGGGAGTGGCCGGCGGGCGGCCTCGCTACCGTTGGTCGCGCCGGGGATACTGACCGCGACCGCGCCGCCGGACGAACGGACCACCTGCGCACATGCCCCCCATCGCGGACCTCGGCGAGCTCGCCGACGCCTACGCCTGCGCCCCTCTCCTCAACTGCCTGCTGCGCGAGGTCGCCCGGCCCGCGAACGGCGGGGACGGCGGCGGGGCGGGCGGCGGCAGCGCGGGCGGCGGCGGAAACACCGCCGGGAGCGGCGGCGACGGGAGCGGCGGCGGCCGGCGCGTCCACCGGCTGGCGGGCAGCGGCCGCCTGCTGCGGGTGCTCGGCGCCCGCCGCCCCGCCGAACCGGAGGTGCGCGACGACCACGGCTGGCGGCGGCTCGACCACGCGGAACTGGTCAAACTGGCCGCCGAGGAACTGCGCCTGCACACCGGACTCACCAACGACGAGCTGCCCGGCGAGATGCTCGACAGCCGCAACGCCGTCGCCGCCCTCCTCGCCGCCCGCGCCGCGGCCGCCCCGCCGGCCGACCCCTACCTCCGCTCCGAGCAGGCACTCGTCACCGGCCACCCCTTCCACCCGGCGCCCAAGGCCCGCGGCGGCGGCCCCGCGGCGGCCTGGCTGCCGTACGCGCCGGAGGCGCACGCCCGTTTCCCGCTGACCCTGCTCGCCCTCCGGGAGGACGCCGCCGTCGAGGAGGGCGACGCCACCGCGCTGGACGGCCTGGGCGAGGCCCCGCCCGGCTACCGGCTGCTGCCCGCCCACCCCTGGCAGCTGGAGCTGGTCGCCGGCCGCCCCGAGGTGCGCGAGGCGTTCGCCGACGGACGGCTGGTGCGCCTGGGAGTCACCGCCGAGCCCGCCTGGCCCACCGCCGCCGTGCGCACCGTCCACCTGCCCGGGGCGGACCTGTTCGCCAAGTTCAGCCTCGACGTGCGGATCACCAACGACGTGCGGCGGCTGTGGCGCCACGACCTGCTGCGCCTGCGCCGCACCGACGACGCGGTGACCACCGCGCTGGCCGCCCTCCCCGCGGCGCAGTCGGCGGGCGCCGCCTGGCTCAGCGACCGCGGCTACCGGACCGCCTCCTTCGCCTTCGAGGAACTGGCCGTCCTGGTCCGCGACGGCCTGGCCGCGCACCTGCCGCCGGACTCCACCGCGCTGCTCTGCGCGGCCCTCGCCGAAGGCTTCGACGGCAACCCGCTGGACCGGCTCGGCTCCGACCCGGAGCCGTGGTGGACGGCGTACCTGCGCCACCTCGTGCCGCCCGTCCTGCACCTGTTCCACCACCACGGCGTGGTCCTCGAGGCCCACCTGCAGAACTGCCTGATCGCCGTCGACGCCGCGGGACGGCCCGTGCGCGCCGTCTTCCGCGACGCCGAAGGCGTCAAGACGGTCCCCCCGGCCGGCCGGGCGGCGGGCTGGGAACGCCTGGTCTACTGCCTGATCGTGAACCACGTGGGCGAACTGGCCGGTGCCCTGCGGGAACGCCACCCGGCGTTCGACCCGTGGCCCGCGGTCCGCCGCGAGCTCATCCGGCACGACGTCCCGGAGGTCCGCCGGCTGCTCGCCCGGCCGACCCTGCCCGGCAAGACCAACCTGCTGCTGCGCTGGACCGGAGCCGACGGGGCGGACGCCCGCTACCTCCCGCTGCCGAACCCGCTGGCGGAGGCGGTGTGAGTCGGCGTCCGCCCGCGCGGAGCTGCGACCGGTGCCGGAAGGCCGCACCCTGGGAAGTGGCCGCACCCGGGCGAGAGGTGTCGCCCGGTCCACGGAGAACGGTGAGGGAGCCGACGATGGCCAAAAACGGTGACGAGGACAAGAAGCTGCGCAAGGGCGAGAAGGTCGCCTGGAGCAGTCACGGCAACGAGGCCGAGGGCGAGGTCGAGAAGAAGATCACGGAGCGGACGGAGGCCGCCGGGCGCACGGTGGACGCGTCGCCGGAGGACCCCCAGTACCAGGTCCGCAGCGAGAAGTCCGGCAGGTCCGCGGTGCACAAGCCGTCCTCGCTGAGGAAGAAGTGACCGGCATGGACGACGACGAGCGGAAGGAGACCTGGTCGGAGTTCCGCGAGCTGGTGAACATGAAGCCGGCCGACCTGGAGGGCTGGCTGGCCACCCCGGAGTCGAAGGACGCGGGACAGCACAAGGACGGCGGCGAGTCCACGGGCCACGCCTCCGGCCGCCGGATCGCGGAGATCCTGCGCACGGGGAGGAGCGAGCTGTCCGACGACGACTACCAGCACATGCGCAAGGTCGTCGGCTACGTCCGGCGCCACCTCGCCCAGCGGCCCTCGGGAGACGTCCGGGAGACCCGCTGGAGGCACTCGCTCATGAACTGGGGCCACGACCCACTGGCCTGACCGCCCGGCCGCCCGGTTACGATGCCCCCTTCGTGCCGAAGGCCGGACACGAGCGGCGGGCCGCCCCCACGGGGGCGCGGACGCGTCGGAGCCGGCCGTGAGCCAAGGCGAACGACCGGTAGGGCCTGGGAGAATGCTGAGAGAGGTCGCTGTCACCCGCTACGTCGCGCCCCTGCGGACCGGCGGATCCGTGCCCGGGGTCGTCGAGGCCGACGACCTCGGCACCTACGTCGTCAAGTTCACCGGCTCCGCCCAGGGCCGCAAGGCCCTCGTCGCCGAGGTGATCGTCGGGGAACTGGGCCGCCGGCTCGGCCTGCGGGTGCCGGAACTGGTGCGCGCCCACTTCGACCCCGCCCTCGGAGCGGACGAGCCGCACGCCGAGGTCCGCGGCCTGCTGGAGGCCAGCGCCGGGCTCAACCTCGGCATGGACTACCTCTCCGGCGGCGCCGACCTCACCCCGGAGCTGGCCCAGACGTTCCGGGTCGACCCGCTGGAGGCCGGCCGGGTCGTCTGGCTCGACGCCCTCACCGCCAACGTCGACCGCACGGTGCACAGCTCCAACCTGATGGTGTGGCCCACCCGCGGCACCGTCCCCGCCCGCCTCTGGCTGATCGACCACGGCGCCGCCCTGGTCTTCCACCACCGCTGGGGCGGCACCGCCCCGGACAAGGCGTACGACTTCCGCCACCACGCGCTGGGCCGGTACGCCCCGGACACCCGTGCGGCGGACGCCGAACTGGGCCCCCGGGTCACCGAGGCGCTGCTGCGCGAGGTGGTCTCCGAGGTCCCCGACGAGTGGCTGGCCGGCGAGCCGGGCTTCGCGGACCCGCAGGCCGTCCGCGACGCCTACGCCGGCTGGCTGGCCGCCCGCGCCGCGGCCTCGGCCGCCTGGCTGCCCACCGACTTCCCCAGCGGCGACCAGCTCGCGGCCGAGGAGCACGCCCGTCGCGAGAAGAGCCGCCGGGGGCGCCCGGGATGGCTCCAGCGCGTCCCCGACCTGCACGGCAGGCCGGGCGCCGAACAGGACTGGTCCGTCCACCTGGACGGCGCCGACTGAACGACCGGCCCGCCCGGTACCCGCTCTCGGTCCGCCCCGGGCGGGCCGGGGCGGCAGGCCGGGGCGGGCCCACTGCCGCGGTGGACGTCAGCCCGCCAGGCGTTCGTAGGCCGGCAGGGTGAGGAACTCCTCGTACTCCTCGTCCAGCGCCACCTTCAGCAGCAGGTCGTGCGCCTCCTGCCAGTGGCCGGCCGCGAACGCCTCCTCGCCCCGTTCGGCCCGCAGGTTCTCCAGCTCCTCCGCGGCGACCCGGCGGGTCAGCTCCGGGGTGGCCTTCTCGCCGTTCTCGAACTCGACGCCCGCGTTGATCCACTGCCAGATCTGCGAGCGGGAGATCTCGGCGGTTGCCGCGTCCTCCATCAGGTTGAAGATCGCCACCGCGCCCAGTCCGCGCAGCCACGCCTCGATGTACCGCAGGCCCACCCGGACCGCGTTGACCAGACCGGCGTAGGTCGGCCGCACCTCCAGCGAGTCGACCGCCAGCAGGTCGGCCGCGGCCACGTCGACCTCCTCGCGCAGGCGGTCCTTCTGGTGCGGCCGGTCGCCCAGCACCGCGTCGAAGGACGCCTCGCACAGCGGCACCAGGTCCGGGTGGGCGACCCACGAGCCGTCGAACCCGTCGCCCGCCTCCCGGTCCTTGTCCGCCCGCACCTTCTCCAGGGCGACCTCGTTGACCTCCTCGTCACGCCGGGACGGGATGAACGCGGCCATGCCGCCGATCGCGTGCGCGCCCCGCCGGTGACAGGTGCGCACCAGCAGTTCGGTGTAGGCGCGCATGAACGGGGCCGTCATGGTGACCGAGTTGCGGTCCGGCAGCACGAACCTCGCGCCGCAGTCGCGGAAGTTCTTCACGAGGGAGAACAGGTAGTCCCAGCGGCCGGCGTTCAGGCCGGAGGCGTGGTCGCGCAGTTCGTAGAGGATCTCCTCCATCTCGAAGGCGGCCGTGATCGTCTCGATCAGCACGGTCGCCCGCACCGAGCCCTGGGGGACGCCCAGGGTGTCCTGCGCGTGGACGAAGACGTCGTTCCACAGCCGCGCCTCCAGGTGCGACTCCAGCTTCGGCAGGTAGAAGTACGGCCCCTTGCCCCTCTCGAGCAGGCGACGGGCGTTGTGGAAGAAGTACAGCCCGAAGTCGACCAGGGCTCCCGGCACCTTCTCGCCGTCGACCTCCAGGTGACGCTCGTCCAGGTGCCAGCCGCGCGGCCGCATCACCACGGTCGCCAGCTCCTCGTCCGGCCGCAGCGCGTACGACCTGCCGGAGGCGGCGTCGGTGAAGTCGATGTTCCGGGTGTGGGCGTCGATCAGGTTGAGCTGGCCGGTCACCACGTTCTCCCAGGTGGGGGAGAGGGCGTCCTCGAAGTCGGCGAGCCAGACCCGGGCGCCTGAGTTGAGGGCGTTGACCGTCATCCTGCGGTCGGTGGGACCGGTGATCTCCACCCGGCGGTCACGCAGCGCCTCGGGGCACGGAGCGACCCGCCAGGTGTCGTCGTCCCGGATCGCGGCGGTCTCCGCCAGGAAGTCGAGGGAGGCGGTGCGGGCGATCTCCGCGCGGCGCCGGGCACGGCGCTCGAGGAGTTCGTCGCGCCGGGGGGTGAAACGGCGGTGCAGTCCGGCCACGAAGGCGAGGGCCTCACCGGTCAGGACCTCCTCCTGCCGGGGCAGGGGATCGGCGTCGACGACAACGGCCGGGGACGGCACGGATGCGGACATCAGCGGACTCCTTCAGCAGGGGCACTTCCGACACTTCTGATGAGTGGACACCAGTTTCCTCATGGCGGAAAGGGAAGTTCAACGCCCGGGCCGCAGGCGGGCCAGATCCGCCTCCGTGTCGATGTCGTGGGGATCGGCCACGTCGGCGCAGTCCACCGGCGCGACCTCCGCCTCACGCTCCCTCAGGTAGGCGCGTGCCCCCTGGTCGCCCTCGGCACGCGCGGCGATTCCCGCCCAGTGCGCGCGGCCGAACAGCACCGGGTGGCCGCGTGCGCCGGCGTACTCGGCCAGGACCAGGGCCCCCGGCAGCGCGGACGGGCCCTCGGCGAGGCCCGCCTCCAGCACCCGGCGGACGGCGCGCTCGCCGATGCCCGGCTGGTCCACCAGCAGCACCAGCGCGGCCCGCGCGCCGGTCCCCGCCAGCGAGGCGAGGCCGGCGCGGAGCGAGGCGCCCATGCCCTGCTCCCAGTGGGGGCTGTCCACCAGCACGCAGCCCGGCAGGCGGGCCCGCGCCCGGACCCGGTCGGCGCCGGCGCCGAGGACCACGTGCACCCGCCCGCAGCCACCGGCGCGCAGGGCCTCGGCGGCCCGCTCCACCAGCAGGGCGCCACGGTGCTCCAGCAAGGCCTTGGGACGGCCTCCGAGCCGCCGCCCGCCGCCCGCCGCGAGCAGCAGTCCGGCGACGTCGGCGGAGGTGTCACGGGCGCGTTGCGTTCCTGTCATGGGTCCTGCATACCTGACCTGCGCGAACGGCGTCACCGGCCTGTGGACGACCGGCAGTTTCGTTGCCGGGAGTGAACCCTATGGGTGGAATTTGTCTCCTTGGAGTGGCGCGGCGGCCGCGGGGTGGCGTTTACTGGCTGCCCCGCGTTTCACGGCGTCCGACCAGCGCCGTGCGCGGGAGGGGTTGCGCATGAGGGAGCGCAGGATCTGCGAGCCGGCTCGTGCCCCTGGTTCCCAGGGAGTCGACGTGCGACACACGATGCCCGGCCGACGACGTAAGGGGGAGTGCGGTGTTGCGGAGCTTGGAGTGCCCGCCGGCCGAGGGCCGGGGGGAGGACCCGCGGGTGGCGGGACTGAAGAGTGCCGTGGCCCGGCTGCGGCGTGAACTGGCCGCCTACCGGTCGGAGCTGACCGACCGGGCGGTGGCGGAGGAGGAGATCGCGGGCCTCGCCGCGCTCGCGGCCGAGGGTTCGCCCGATCCGGCCCGGCTGCGGCGCTCGCTGCTGCTGATCGCCGGGGCGGTCGGTTCCGTGTCCGCCCTCGCCGGGGGCATGGGCGAGGTCCGCAGGGCGGTGGAGCAGTTCGACTCCCCGGCCCCGGCGGTCTGACGGGGCGCCCGCCGCGTGCGGTTCCCCGGGCCGGACGGCGGCCGGGGAACCGCACGGCGGACATCCGTCACGGGGCGGCGGCCGCCCCCCGCAGCGTCTCGCCCAGCTCGGCGGCGACCGCGCGCAGCACCGGCACGATCCGTGCCATCGCCTCGTCGGTGACCCGGCCGGCGGGCCCCGACACCGACAGCGCCGCCCGGGTCGGCGACCCCGGCACGGCCACGGCCAGGCAGCGGACGCCCACCTCCTGCTCGTTGTCGTCCACCGCGTACCCCGCCCGCCGGACCTCCTCCAGCGCCGCCAGGAACGCGTCGGGACGGGTGATGGTCCGGTCCGTCGCGGCCGGCATCCCGGTGCGGGCCAGCAGCGCCCGCACCTCCTCGGGCGAGGAGTCCGCCAGCAGCGCCTTGCCCACCCCGGTCGAGTGCGGCAGCACCCGGCGCCCCACCTCGGTGAACATCCGCATCGAGTGCTTCGACGGCACCTGCGCCACGTACACCGCCTCGTCGCCGTCCAGCAGCGCCATGTTGGCGGTTTCGCCGGTCTCCTCGACCAGCCGGGCCAGGTACGGGCGGGCCCACGACCCCAGCAGCCGGGACGCGGACTCGCCGAGCCGGATCAGCCGCGGTCCGAGCGCATAGCGGCGGCTCGGCTGCTGGCGGGCGTAGCCGCAGGTGACCAGCGTGCGCATCAGCCGGTGGATGGTCGGCAGCGGCAGGCCGCTGCCCGCCGCCAGTTCGCTCAGTCCGGCCTCGCCGCCCGCGTCCGCCATCCGCTCGAGCAGCTCGAACGCGCGTTCCAGGGACTGGACCGATCCACTCGGGGAGCTGGACGTCGGCACGGGCACGGTCCTTTCGGCGGGTGCTGGAACGGGGGAAGCGTAGCCGCAACGCGGCGGCGGGGACCGGCCGGTGGCGCTCGGCCGCCCCGGCCCGCTCTTGACGCGGCGGGGCCCCGGAGGAATCCTTCAACAAATCGTTGAAGCCGGCGCGTCGCGTCGCGCGGAGCGTGAGGAGGAGGGCCGTCCCCGTGCCCGAGGCAGAACTGCCCGAGACGGAGCTGTCCCGTACGGAGCCGTCCCGGGGCGGGCCGCCCGGGACGGAGCTGGTGGTGCGCTCCACCCGCGTGGTCACGCCCGAGGGGATCCGCGCCGCCTCGGTCTGCGTGTCCGGCGGCGAGATCACCGCGGTCCTCGCCCACGACGCCCCTGTCCCGCCCGGAGCCCTGCTCGAGGACGTCGGGGACCTGGTGGTGCTGCCCGGCCTGGTGGACACCCACGTCCACGTCAACGACCCCGGACGCGCGCACTGGGAGGGCTTCCGGTCCGCCACCCGCGCCGCGGCGGCCGGCGGCGTCACCACGCTGATCGACATGCCGCTCAACTCCCTCCCGCCCACCACCACACCGCGCCACCTCGAGACCAAGCGCGCGGCGGCGCGGGGCCGCGTCCACGTCGACGTCGGGTTCTGGGGCGGCGCCGTCCCGGACAACACCGGGTGGTTCCGCCCGCTCCACGAGGCCGGCGTCTTCGGCTTCAAGGCCTTCCTCTCGCCCTCCGGGGTCGAGGAGTTCCCGGAGCTGGACCGCGCGGGGCTGGCCCGCGCCATGGCCGCGATCGCCGCGTTCGACGGGCTGCTGATCGTGCACGCCGAGGACCCCCACCGCCTCGCCGAGGCGCCGCAGCGCGGCGGCCCCCGGTACGCCGACTTCCTCGCCTCCCGGCCACGGCACGCCGAGGACCGGGCCGTCGCCCGCGTGCTGGAGCTGGCGCGGGAGACGGAGGCGCGCGTGCACATCCTGCACCTCTCCTCCGCCGACGCCCTGCCGCTGATCGCGGCGGCCAGGGCCGACGGGGTGCGGGTCACCGCGGAGACCTGCCCGCACTACCTGACCCTCACCGCCGAGGAGGTCCCCGACGGCGCCAGCGAGTTCAAGTGCTGCCCGCCGATCCGCGAGGCGGCCAACCAGGACCTGCTGTGGAAGGGCCTGGCCGACGGCACCGTCGACTGCGTGGTCACGGACCACTCGCCGTCCACCGCCGACCTCAAGACCGAGGACTTCGCCACCGCGTGGGGCGGCATATCCGGCCTGCAGCTCAGCCTGTCCGCCGTCTGGACCGGGGCGCGCCGCCGCGGGCACGGCCTGGGCGACGTGGCGCGCTGGATGTCCGCGCGCACCGCCGCCCTGGCCGGGCTGGACCGCAAGGGCGCCGTCGCCGCCGGGCGCGACGCGGACCTCGTCGTGTTCGACCCCGACGCGTCGTTCACCGTCGACCCGGCCGGACTCCAGCACCGCAACCCGGTCACCGCCTACGCCGGCCGCACCCTCCAGGGCGTCGTCCGCGCCACCTGGCTGCGCGGGCGGAGGATCCACCTGGACGGCACGTTCACCGAACCCGCCGGCCGCCTGCTGCGGCGCCGGCCCACCCCGGAAAGGCAGGACCCCTCCCCGTGACGGCGATCCCCCGCTTCACCGGCCCCGCCGAGCCCTACCGCGGCGGCGATCCGTACGCCGACCACCGCACGGCCGTGTTCCCCTTCGCCGCCCTGCCCGACCTCGCCGACCGGCGGCTCGGCGCGGCCGTGATCGCCGCCAGCGACGAGTTCTTCGCCCCCCGGGAGAACCTGCTGCTGCCGGGCCGGCCCGTGTTCGACCCGGAGAGCTTCGGCCACAAGGGCAAGGTGATGGACGGCTGGGAGACCCGCCGGCGGCGCGGCGCGTCGGCCGCCGAGCCGTGGCCCGCCGACGACGACCACGACTGGGCGCTGGTGCGCCTCGGCGCCCCCGGCGTGGTGCGCGGCGTCGTCGTGGACACCGCGCACTTCCGCGGCAACCACCCGCAGGCGGTCTCGGTCGAGGGCGCCGACGTGCCGGGCACCCCCTCCCCGGAGGAACTGCTGGCCGACGGCGTCACGTGGACGCCGCTGGTGCCGCGCACCCCGGTCGGCGGTCACGCGGCCAACGGCTTCGAGGTGGCCGTGGAGCGGCGGTGCACGCACCTGAGGCTCCGTCAGTACCCCGACGGGGGCATCGCCCGGCTGCGGGTCCACGGCGAGGTCGTCCCCGACCCCGAGTGGCTGACCGCCCTCGGCGTCCTGGACGTCGTCGCGCTCGCCAACGGCGGCGCGGTCGAGGACGTCTCCGACCGCTTCTACTCCCCGGCCGTCCACACCATCCTGCCCGGCCGGTCGGCCCGTATGGACGAGGGCTGGGAGACCCGCCGCCGGCGCGACCGGGGCCACGACCGGATCACCTACCGGCTCACCGCCCACGCGGCCGTCCGCGCCGTCGAGATCGACACCGCCTGCCTGAAGGGCAACAGCGCCGGCTGGGCGTCCGTCTCCCTGTGGGACGACGACGGGCGCGGCGCCGCCGGCTCGTGGACCGAGATCGTGCCCCGCACCCGCCTGCAGCCCGACACCAACCACCGCTTCGTCCTGCCCGCCCCGGTGACCGGCACCCACGCCCGTCTCGACGTGCACCCCGACGGGGGGATCTCCCGTCTGCGCCTCCACGGCACCCTCACCCCGGAGGGGACCCGCGCCCTCACCGACCGCCTGCGCGAACTGGGCGGCTGACGCCCCGGGGCCTCCGCCACGCCGGACCCGGAACCCGCCGGGGGCCCCGGGCGTTCCCCTGTCGGGGGACGCGGGGTCCCCCGACAGGGGCGCACAGGGGGTCTTGATGGCGGACGTGGTGGACCTGCGGCAGTACGGCGAGCGTTTCCGTGCCGACCCGCACCCGGTGTACGAGGAGTTACGGCGTGGCGGGCCGGTGCACCGGGTGCTGCTGCCCGCACCGGAGGAGTACGAGACCTGGCTGGTCGTGGGCCACCGCGAGGCGCGTGCCGCGCTCGCCGACCCGCGGCTGGCCAAGGACCCCGAGAAGCTGGGCATCACCGGCTTCGGCCAGGACCCGATCGGCAGGCACCTGCTCTTCGCCGACCCGCCCCGGCACAGCCGGCTGCGGCACCTGGTCTCCAAGGCGTTCACACCCCGCCGGGTGGAGGCGCTGCGGCCGCGCGTCCAGGAGATCACCGACGACCTGCTCGACCGGATGCTCCCCGCGGGCCGCGCGGACCTGGTGGAGTCGCTCTCCTACCCGCTGCCCATGGCCGTGATCTGCGAGCTCCTCGGCGTGCCCGAGGGCGACCGCGCGCGCTTCCGCAGCGTGTCCACCGAAGCCGTGGCGCCGGCCACCGAAGCCGACGGGCGCAAGGCCGCCGACGTCTTCGCCGAGTACCTGACCGAACTGATCGAGGACAAGCGGTGCGCCGGTCCCGGTGACGACCTGCTGAGCGAACTGATCCGCGTCTCCACCGAGGACGGCGACCGCCTCTCGTCCCGCGAACTCACCGCCATGGCCTTCCTGCTGCTCCTCGCCGGCCACGAGACCACGGTCAACCTGATCACCACCGGCGTCCACGCACTGCTCACGCATCCGGAGCAACTGGCCCTGCTGCGGGCCGACATGTCGCTCCTCGGGGGAGCGGTCGAGGAGACCCTCCGCTACGAGGGGCCGGTGGAGACGGCCACCTTCCGCTTCGCCGCCGAGCCGCTGGAGATGGGCGGGGTGCACGTCGGGCGAGGTGAGCAGGTGATGATCGGCCTCACCGCGGCCAACCGCGACCCCGCCCGCCACCCCGACCCGCACCGCTTCGACATACGCCGCCCGAACGCGGGCCACCTCGCCTTCGGGCACGGCATCCACTTCTGCCTGGGCGCGCCGCTGGCCCGGCTGGAGGGACGGATCGCGATCGGCTCCCTGCTGCGGCGCGCCCCCCGCCTGGCCCTCGACGGACCGCCCGGCGAGTGGCTGCCCGGCATGCTCGTGCGCGGCCTGCGCTCCCTGCCCGTGCGGTGGTGACCGGGTGACCCGGCCCCGCGTCCCGCCCCGCACGGTCAGCGCGGGCCGTCGGGGATCTCGCCCAGGTGGACGGGCCTGCGTTCGCGGCGGGAGAGCTCGCAGGCCTCCGCGATCCGCAGCGCCTCCAGCGCCTGCCGGCCGTCGCACGGGTTGGGCCGGGCGCCGCGGACCACGTCCAGGAAGGTGTACAGCTCCGCCTGGTAGGCCGGGGCGAACCGCTCGAGGAACCCGGTCCACGGCTTCTCCGCCGCGGACGGCCCGCCGGGTCCGGCCGAGAAGAACGGCGTGCGTTCGTCCAGCCCCACCACCACCTGGTCCAGTTCGCCGGCCAGCTCCATCCGCTGGTCGTAGCCCGAACCGTTGAGCCGGGTCCCGGTCACGGTGGCCAGGGTGCCGTCGTCCAGGGTGAGCACCACCGCCGCCGTGTCCACCTCCCCGGCGTCCCGGAACATCGCCGGTCCGGCGGCGGACCCGGCCGCGTACACCTCGGACACCTCCCGGCCGGTCACCCAGCGGAGGGTGTCGAAGTCGTGGATCAGCACGTCCCGGTACAGCCCGCCGGAGAGCGCCAGCTGCCCGGCGGGCGGCGGCGCCGGCTCGGCGGTCAGCGCCCGCACCGTGTGCAGCCGCCCCAGCCGGCCGCTCCACACGGCCTCCCGGGCGGCCGCGTGGGCGGCGTCGAAGCGGCGCTGGAAACCCATCTGGAGCACCGTGCCCGCCGCCTCCACGTCGGCGATCGCCTCCAGCGTGGACCACAGGTCCAGTGCGATCGGCTTCTCGCAGAAGGCCGGCAGCCCGTAGCGGGCGGCGCGCCGGATCAGGTCGGAGTGGGCCGAGGTCGACGCGGTGATGACCACCGCGTCGACGCCCCAGTTGAACACCTCGTTCACGCCGGGCGCCACCGTCGCCCCCAGCCGCTGGCCGATCTCCTGTGCCCTGTCCTGGTCCGTGTCGGTGACGACCAGGGATCCCACCTCGCTGTGACGGCTGAGGACGTGGGCGTGCAGGGCCCCGATCCGTCCCGTGCCGATGACTCCGATGCGCATGAGGACAAAAAATGGCCGTCGCCTGACGCGATGTCAAAGCGCATGTCCGTTTGACCGGACATACGGTTTCACTTCCACCTCGCACGGGCGTTAACCTCCGCCCGTGGCGAGAGCAGAGACCGATCCCACCGACCCCCTCGTGTCGCTCGGGCTGGGCGTCGACCGCGGCAGCCCGGTCCCCCTCTACTTCCAGCTGGCCGAGCAGCTGCGCGCGGCGATCGAGCAGGGCAGGCTGGCGCCCGGCGCGCTGCTGGGCAACGAGGTGGCGTTCGCCGCCCGGCTCGGCCTCTCCCGGCCCACCGTCCGGCAGGCGCTGCGGACCCTGGTCGACCAGGGGCTGCTGGTGCGCCGCAAGGGCGTGGGCACCCGGGTCGTCCCCGCCGCCGCGGCCACCGGCGCCGGACCGCGGCCGGCGCTGACCAGCCTCCACGACGAGCTCGACGCGGCCGGACGGCGCCCCGCCACCCGGGTGCTGGAGAGCGCCGTGGTGGCCGCCCCCGCCGACGTCGCCCGGGCGCTGGGCGTCGAGGAGGGCGCCGAGGTGCGCCGGCTGGAGCGGCTGCGCCTGGCGGACGACGAACCGCTGGCCGTGCTGCGCAGCCACCTGCCGCTGCGGGCGCCGCTGCCCCCGGCGGCGGAACTGGAGGCCACCGGGCTGTTCCGGCTGCTGCGCGCCGCCGGCGTCGTCCCGCACAGCGCCCGGCAGCGCGTCGGCGCGCGCGGGGCGACGGAGTCTGAGGCCCGTCTGCTGGACGAGCGGGAGGGCGCGCCGCTGCTCACCCTGTGGCGGGTCGTGGTCGACGCGACCGGACGCGCCGTCGAGTGCGCCGACCACGCCGTCCGCCCCACCCGCTGGGTCCTCGACCAGCGCCTGCTCGCCCCGGAGTGACGCGTTCCACGTCGCCGGGCAGGACGGCCCGACGGCTCACCCCGCCGACCTTCCCGCCATCCGGATGTTCGATAATGCTGCGTTCGGGTGGGACGGCGACCGGCCGTTCCCCCGTGCCGGAGAGCGCGGAGGAAGATCCGCGGAAGCCGAGAAGGAAGAAGGACACACCTCGTGGGACGGTTTCGGGCCTGGGTGGGCATCGCGGTGGCAGGGGCGCTCTGCGTCTCGGCCGCCGGCTGCAGCAGCACCGGCGGCAAGCGCGCCGAGGACGCCCGGAAGGCCGCGGCGGCCCAGGGGAAGGCGGCGGTGAACACCCCCCGGTGGACCTTCGCCATGATCACGCACTCCGGTGACGGCGACACCTTCTGGGACATCGTCCAGAACGGGGCCGAGCAGGCCGCCGTCAAGGACAACATCAACTTCCTCTACTCCCACGACGCCGAGGCGCAGCAGCAGGCCCAGCTCGTGGACGCCGCGGTGGACAAGAAGGTCGACGGCATCATCGTCACCCTCGCCAAGCCCGAGGCGATGAAGGCCGCGGTGGACCGCGCCGTGAGGGCCGGGATCCCGGTGGTCACGGTCAACTCCGGCTCCGAGGTCTCCGAGGAGTTCGGCGCCCTGACCCACATCGGCCAGGACGAGACCGTCGCCGGCCGCGCGGTCGGCGAGGAGCTCAACGCCCGCGGGAAGCGGAAGGTCCTCTGCGTCCTGCACGAGCAGGGCAACGTCGGCCACGAGCAGCGGTGCGACGGCCTGAAGGAGACCTTCGAGGGAACGGTGGAGAACCTGTACGTCGAGGGCACCAACATGCCCGACGTCCAGTCCACCATCGGCGCCAAGCTCGAGGCGGACAAGAAGGTCGACGCGATCGTCACCCTGGGCGCCCCGTTCGCCGACACCGCGGCGAGGGCGAAGGAGGAGGCCGGCAGCAAGGCCGAGATCGACACCTTCGACCTCAACGCCAAGGTCGCCGCCGGCCTGAAGGACGGCACCCTCGGCTTCGCCGTCGACCAGCAGCCCTACCTCCAGGGCTACCAGGCCGTCGACCTGCTGTGGCTGTACAAGTACAACGCCGACGTGCTCGGCGGCGGGCAGCCCGTGCTGACCGGCCCGCAGATCGTCACCGAGGAACAGGCCGGGGAACTGGCCGAGTACGCGGAACGGGGCACCCGATGAGCCCCGCCGCCCCGGCCGCGGCCGCCCCCGCGGACGAACGTCTGCTGCGCACCTCGCCGCTGCGGCGGCTGCTCGGCAGGCCCGAGCTGGGCGCCGTGGTCGGCGCCGTGGCCGTCTTCGTCTTCTTCGCCTTCGCCGCCGACTCCTTCCTGCGCGCCTCGAGCCTGAGCACCGTCCTGTACGCGGCGTCCACCATCGGCATCATGGCCGTCCCGGTGGCGCTGCTGATGATCGGCGGCGAGTTCGACCTCTCCGCGGGCGTCCTGGTCACCACGTCGGCGCTGGTCTCGTCGATGTTCAGCTACCAGATGACCGCCAACGTCTGGGTCGGCGTCGGAGTGTCGCTGCTGGTCACGCTGGCCGTCGGCGCGTTCAACGGGTTCATGCTGACCCGCACCAGGCTGCCGAGCTTCATCATCACCCTCGGCACCTACCTGATGCTGATCGGCATGAACCTCGGGTTCACCAAGCTGATCAGCGAGACGGTCTCCACCAAGACCGTCGCCGACATGGAGGGCTTCCCCGAGGCCAAGGCGGTCTTCGCCTCCACGCTCACGCTCGGCGGGATCAGCTTCAAGATCACCATCCTCTGGTGGCTGCTGCTGATCGCCGTCGCCTCCTGGATCCTGCTGCGCACCAGGGCGGGCAACTGGATCTTCGCCGTCGGCGGCAACGAGGCGGCGGCCCGGGCGGTCGGCGTGCCGGTGCGCGCCACCAAGATCGGCCTCTACATGGGCGTGGCACTCGCGGCCTGGATCTCCGGCCAGCACCTGCTCTTCAGCTACGACGTCGTCCAGTCCGGCGAGGGCGTCGGCAACGAGCTGATCTACATCATCGCGGCGGTCATCGGCGGCTGCCTGATCACCGGCGGCTACGGCTCCGCCGTCGGGTCCGCGGTCGGCGCCCTGATCTTCGGCATGACCAGCAAGGGCATCGTCTTCGCGGAGTGGGAGTCCGACTGGTTCAAGTTCTTCCTCGGAGCGATGCTGCTCCTGGCGACCCTGCTCAACCACTGGGTCCGCAAGCGCGCGGAGGCGACCACATGACCACGGCGACCGAACCGACCGCCGGGCCGGCCCCGCTGGTCGAGCTGGAACAGGTCAGCAAGTACTACGGCAACGTCCGCGCCCTGGAGGGCGTCTCCCTCCAGGCCCGCGCGGGCGAGATCACCTGCGTCCTGGGCGACAACGGCGCGGGCAAGTCCACCCTGATCAAGATCATCTCGGGGCTGCACGGCCACGACGCCGGCTCCTTCCGGATCGACGGCGAGGAGACCCGGCTCGCCGGACCCCGCGCCGCCCTGGACCGCGGCATCGCCACCGTCCACCAGGACCTGGCGGTCGTCCCGCTGATGCCGGTCTGGCGGAACTTCTTCCTCGGCTCCGAGCCCACCAGGGGACGCGGTCCCCTCCGCCGCATGGACGTCGAGTTCATGCGGCGCACCGCCCACGCCGAACTGCTGCGCATGGGCATCGACCTGCGCGACGTCGACCAGCCCATCGGCACCCTCTCCGGCGGAGAACGGCAGTGCGTGGCCATCGCCCGCGCCGTGTACTTCGGCGCCAGGGTGCTGATCCTCGACGAGCCGACCGCCGCCCTCGGCGTCAAGCAGTCGGGTGTGGTCCTGAAGTACGTGGCCGCCGCCCGGGACGCCGGACTGGCTGTTGTGTTCATCACCCACAACCCGCACCACGCCTACCTGGTCGGCGACCGCTTCGTGCTGCTCAAGCGCGGCACCATGGCGGGCCTTCACACCCGTGACGCGATCACCCTCGACGAGCTGACCCGGCAGATGGTCGGCGGGGACGAGCTGGACGACCTGCGCCACCAGTTGGAGCGTCCGGAACCGGACGTCCCCCGCGGGGCGGCCGCGGCGGACGAGGAGCGGCGGCGGCCGTGAGCGCGTCGACGGGACGGGCGGCGCGCACCGCGCCGCGAGGACGGACGGCCCGCCCGGGACGCGGGAGCCGGGTGGGGCGCGGGAGCCGGGTGGGGCGCCGCCATGCGGCGGCTCGCCGGATTGAGGCAGAATCGGCGCGATGAGCACCTACCGCGACCTCGCACTGCCCCGGGCGCTGAACCCGGCCCGGGCGGCCGGAGCCCCGATCGGCTCGCGCCGTGCCCCCGTCCTGCGGACGGTGGGCTCCCGGGAGCGCCGTTCGCACCTGTCGGCGCCCCGTGTCCCCACGGTCGGCATCGACATCGGCGGCACGAAGGTGATGGCCGGCGTCGTCGACGCCGACGGCAACATCCTGGAGAAGCTCCGGGCCGAGACCCCGGACAAGTCCAAGAGCCCCAAGGTCGTCGAGGACACCATCGCCGAGCTGGTGCTGGACCTCTCCGACCGGCACGACGTGCACGCCGTCGGCATCGGCGCGGCCGGCTGGATCGACGCCGACCTCAACCGGGTGCTCTTCGCCCCGCACCTGTCCTGGCGCAACGAGCCGCTGCGCGACCGGCTGGCCGAGCGGCTCGCGGTACCGGTGCTGGTCGACAACGACGCCAACGCCGCCGCCTGGGCCGAGTGGCGGTTCGGGGCGGGCAGGGGCGAGGACCACCTCGTCATGATCACGCTCGGCACCGGCATCGGCGGCGCCATCCTCGAGGACGGCCGGGTCAAGCGTGGCAAGTTCGGCGTGGCCGGCGAGTTCGGCCACATGCAGGTCGTCCCCGGCGGACACCGCTGCCCGTGCGGCAACCGCGGCTGCTGGGAGCAGTACAGCTCCGGCAACGCCCTGGTCCGTGAGGCCCGCGAGCTCGCCGCCGCCGACTCACCGGTGGCGTTCGGGGTCATCGAGCACGTCAAGGGCGACGTCTCCGCGATCACCGGTCCGATGATCACCGAGCTGGCCCGCGAGGGCGACGCCATGTGCGTCGAGCTGCTCCAGGACATCGGCCAGTGGCTCGGCGTCGGCATCGCCAACCTGGCGGCCGCCCTCGACCCGTCCTGCTTCGTCATCGGCGGCGGCGTCTCGGCCGCCGACGACCTGCTCATCGGCCCCGCCCGGGACGCCTTCCGCCGCCACCTCACCGGCCGCGGCTACCGTCCCGAGGCCCGGATCGCCCGCGCCCAGCTCGGCCCGGAGGCCGGCATGGTGGGCGCTGCCGACCTGTCCCGCCTGGTCGCCCGCCGCTTCCGCCGCGCCAAGCGCCGCCGGACGGAGCGCTACGAGCGGGTGCCCGACGCCGCGGTCCGGGGCTCAGGGGACGGCCTGTGACCGACGCCCGGCCCCCGGAGCGCGGCGAGCCGTCCCGCGGGGACGCGCACCGGGATCCCCTGCTGCGGGCCGGTGACGACCAGGAGGCCCGCCGCCGGGTGATCCGCCGCCGCGCGCTCACCCTGCTCACCATCGTGCTGCTGATCGGGATCCCGGCCGGCTACCTGGTGATCTCCGGCGCCCAGAGCCGGGACAGCGGCAAGGACAAGGAGGCCCGGTACTCCGCCACCGGCCTCACCTGGGGCTGGCCGTCCAAGGTGCAGCGCCGCATCTACCAGGTGCCCATCCCGCACCCGGCGGAGCTGGTCGCCCAGTACGAGACCAACAACTGGCGCACCAGCCGGCTGCACGTCCAGTTCCTGACCACCGACGCGGGCCTGGACACCTTCCTGCGCTCCCTGGGCGTCACCCGGGACGACCTGAAGAAGGACGAGATCACCATCGGCGAACGCGACCGGCGCACCGCGGGCTGGGAGTTCCGCGGCCCGGGTCCCTGGTACGGGGTCACCCACGCCCAGGAGGACCCGCTGCCCACGCAGAACGTGGTCGTCAACATGTCGGACCCGGCTAACCCGATGGTGTACGTGGTTTCCCGCACCACGCCCTGACCTGCGCTTCCGCCGCTACGAGAGGGTCGTTCGCCGCCCGTTCCGGGCCCGCGGACGGCCCTCCGCCCGTGCGGCGGGACCACCGCGCGCGTCCGTTGTCGGCACCCGAACGTAAAGTCGAAAACACGTGAGGAGCGACGAGCACATGGAGGAGGGCAGGCGCATGCACCGCACGGGCACCACCACCGCACCGGCACACCTGGCCGCCGTCTTCCTCCCCGCCGCCCTGCCCCGCGAGGGACGCGTCGCGTTCTGGGACCCGGCCGGGGACCCGCTCCCCGAAGGGGCGGAGACCACCGACCTCACCGTGGTCCGGCCGCACGGCGCGGGCGTCCGCCGCCGCACCGTCCCCGCCGTCGTCCTCCCGGTCGCCGCGGCCCTGCCGCTGCTGGTCCGCGCCCGGCGGGACCCGGCCGCCCACCCGGCCGCCGCCTGCTGGGGCGCCGCCGCACTGCACGCCCTGCGGCTGGTCGCCCGCGGCCGGCTGCTCCCCGGCCTCACCCCCGAGGGGTACGACGCCTGGCGGGCCGGCCCCCTGGAACCCGAGGACGCGGCGCACCTGCGCGCGGTCGCCGCCGCCCTGCCCCCCGAGGGGCACGCCGTTCCGCTGCCCGGCCCGGCCCCGCTGCGCCTGCCCGGCCCCGAGACACTGGTCCGCGCCTTCCTGGACGCGGTGGCCGACGCCCTGCCCCGCACGCCGGCCGCCCCCCACGCCGTCGGCGGGCCCTTCGCCGCAGCCGGGGCGCAGCGCCTGCCCGGCGCCCACGAGTGGGCCGCGGAGGTCGCCTCCGGGATGGACGCCGGCGTGCGGATCTCGCTGCGCCTGGACCTGTCCGCGTTCAGCCTGTTCGACAGCGACGACGCCGGGAGCGGCGTCACCGCGCCCGCCGGGGAGGGCGGCGCCGGCGCGGTGACCCGCCGGGCCGGCGCCGCGATCGTCCAGGTGCACAGCCTCGCCGACCCGACGCTGGTGGTCGACGCCGCCGCCCTCTGGGCGGGGCGGGCGCCCGACGCCTTCGGCCCCCGCGCCCGGATCGACGCGGCCCTCGCGGTGCGCCGCGCGGCCCGGGTCTGGCCCCCGCTGGAACGCCTCACCGAGCAGGACGTCCCCGACGTGATGGCCCTCGGCGAGGAGGAGGTGACCGACCTGCTCGGCGTCGCCGCCTCCCGGCTGGCCGCCGCCGGAGTCACCGTGCACTGGCCGCGCGACCTCGCCCAGGACCTCTCCGCCACCGCCGTGGTCCGCCCCGCGCCCGGCTCCGCCACCGACGGCACCGGATTCTTCGAGAGCGAGGACCTGCTCCGCTTCGAATGGCAGCTCGCCCTCGGCGGCGAACCGCTCACCGAGGCGGAGATGGACGCCCTCGCCGAGTCGCACCGCCCCGTCGTCCGCCTCCGCGACCGGTGGGTGGTCGTCGACCCCGCCCTGGTCCGCAAGGCCCGCAAGCGCGACCTCGGCCTGCTCGACCCGGTCGACGCGCTCGCCGTCGCCCTCACCGGCTCCGCCGAGGTCGACGGCGAGACGGTCGAGGCCGTCCCGGCCGGCGCGCTCGCGACCCTCCGGGACCGCCTGGTCATCGGACCGCGGCCCGCCGCCGCGCCCGCGGGCCTCGACGCCGAGCTGCGCGACTACCAGCTGCGCGGCCTCGCCTGGCTCGACCTGATGACCTCGCTCGGCCTCGGCGGCTGCCTCGCCGACGACATGGGCCTCGGCAAGACGATCACCCTGATCGCCCTCCACCTCCGCCGCGCGGAGCGGAACCCGGCCGGGCGGCCCACCCTGGTGGTCTGTCCCGCCTCCCTGCTCGGCAACTGGCAGCGCGAGATCCAGCGGTTCGCCCCCGGCGCCCCGGTACGCCGCTTCCACGGCGCCGGCCGCGCCCTCACCGGCCTCGACGGCGGATTCGTCCTCACCACCTACGGCACCATGCGCTCCGCCGCCGGGGAACTCGCAGGCGTCGAGTGGGGGATGGTTGTCGCCGACGAGGCGCAGCACGTCAAGAACCCCGGCTCGGCCACCGCCCGCGCCCTGCGTACCATCCCCACCCCCGCCCGGGTCGCGCTCACCGGCACCCCCGTGGAGAACAACCTCTCCGAACTGTGGGCCCTCCTCGACTGGACCACGCCCGGCCTGCTCGGCCCCCTGAAGTCCTTCCGCGCCCGGCACGCCCGCGCGGTCGAGGGCGGCGAGGACCCGGAGGCCGCCGAGCGGCTCGCCCGGCTGGTCCGGCCCTTCCTGCTGCGCCGCCGCAAATCCGACCCCGGCATCGTCCCGGAGCTCCCGCCGAAGACCGAGACGGACCGCCCGGTCCCGCTGACCCGCGAACAGGCGTCGCTCTACGAGGCGGTGGTCCGCGAGTCCATGCTGGTCATCGAGGGCAGCGAGGGAATCGCCCGCCGCGGTCTGGTCCTGAAGCTGCTCACCTCCCTCAAGCAGATCTGCGACCACCCCGCGCTCTTCCTCAAGGAGGGCTTCTCCCCGGACCGGGCCCGCGCCGAGCGCTCCGGAAAGCTCACCCTGCTCGACGAACTGCTGGACACGGTCCTCGCCGAGGACGGGTCGATGCTGGTCTTCACCCAGTACGTCGGCATGGCCCGCCTGATCACCGCCCACCTCGCCGCCCGCTCCGTCCCCGCGGAGATGCTCCACGGCGGCACGCCCGTCGCCGAGCGGGAGCGCATGGTCGACCGCTTCCAGGAGGGCGGGACACCGGTGCTGGTTCTCTCCCTCAAGGCGGCCGGCACCGGTCTCAACCTGACCCGGGCCGGACACGTGGTGCACTTCGACCGCTGGTGGAACCCGGCGGTGGAGGAACAGGCCACCGACCGCGCCTACCGCATCGGCCAGACCCAGCCGGTGCAGGTGCACCGGCTGATCACCGAGGGCACGGTGGAGGACCGCATCGCCGAGATGCTGGAGGCGAAGCGGGCCCTGGCCGACGCGATCCTCGGCTCCGGCGAGGCGGCGCTCACCGAACTCACCGACCGCGAACTCACCGACCTCGTCTCCCTGCGGAGGCCCGCATGACACCCCCGCACGCGACCGGGCCGGACCCGCGAGGCACGGCCTCCGCCGTTCCGGGGACGCCGGGGCCGGGTGACCCCGGTGCGGACGCCCCGGGCTCCGGTACGGCCGGCCCCGGCGACGGCGACCTGCCCGGCGGAGACCTGCCCGGCGGTGTCCGGAACCCGGAGGACGACGACGCGACGCGGGCCGGCGGCGGGTCGCCGGGCGACGCCGGACTGCCGGGCGCGGACGCGGGGCCGGGCGCGTCCCGGGGTGACGCGGACAGGCCGGGACGCGGGGAGGGGCCCGCCGAGGCGGCGCGGCCCGACTGCGCCGACCGCAGCAGACCCCACACCGCACCCAGCACCGGATCACCACCGAACGACCCGACCGCCACCGCACCCCGCGTCACCACCAGCAGACGCGCGTCACTCTCCCGCTCCGCCGCCACCCACTCCTGCAACCACCCCAACACCCGCACCACCGCATCACGGACACCCTCGGAGTCCTCGACGCCCAGCTCGACCACCTGGGTCGGCGCCGCGTCCACCGGTTCGGCGGGGGCGGCCTTGGGCGTCCAGTCCACGCGGTAGAGGGAATCGGGGCCGGTCTCCTGGGCGGCGGTGCCGTCCAGCTGCCCCGGCGAGACGGAACGCAGGACCAGCGAGCCGATGCGGCCCACCGGCACCCCGATGCCGTCGGCCAGGTCCAGGGAGATCCTGCCGCCCTCGCCCGCCGTCATCCGCACGCGCAGCGCGGGCGAACCGACGGCGAACAGCTCCACCCCGGTCCACGCGAAGGGCAGGCCGGGACCGTCCAGGTCGGACACGCCGCCGGTCAGGCCGATGGCGTGCAGGGCGGAGTCCAACAGGGCCGGGTGCAGGCCGAACCGGCCCGCCTGCTCCGCGGCCTCACCCTCGAGACCCACCTCGACGAAGAGGTCGTCACCACGCCGCCAGACCGCACGCAGGCCCCGGAACACCGGACCGTAGCCGTAGCCCATGTCGGCGAGGAGGTCGTACATGCCCTCGACCGGCACCGCCTCGGCTCCCGCCGGCGGCCACTGGACCATGCCCACGGCGCTCGCCGCGGCCTGCTCCTGGCTCTCGGCGACGAAACCGGAGGCGTGCAGGGTCCAGACGGCGTCGACGTCCTCGCTCGGCACCGCCGAGTGGATCGTCAGCGGACGCCGGCCGTCGGACTCGGCCGCTCCGACCATGACCTGCAGCGCGCGGGCGCCGCGCTCCGGCAGCACCAGCGGTGCCTGGATGGTGAGCTCGTCGAGCACCGGGCAGCCGACCCGGCCACCCGCGTGCAGGGCGAGTTCGACGAACGCGGTGCCCGGCAGCAGCACCGTCCCGAGGACGGCGTGGTCCGCCAGCCAGGGGTGCGAGTCCAGTGACAGCCGGCTGGTGAACAGCGACACGTCCTCACCGGCGACCGCGACCGCACCCGCCAGCAGCGGGTGCGCGGAGCTGCTCAGACCCGCGCCGGCGAGGTCACCGGTGCGGTTGAAGTTCCGCGGCCAGTAGTGCTGGTGCTCGAAGGCGTAGGTGGGCAGGTCGGTCCGGCGGGCGCCGGTGCCGGCGAAGACGGTCTCCCAGTCGACGGCCACACCGTGGCAGTGCGCCTCGGCCAGGGAGGTGAGGAAGCGGTCCAGGCCGCCTTCGTAGCGGCGGAGGGTGCCCAGGACGGCGGCGTCCTCGACGGTGCCCTGCAGGCCCAGACCGAGCACCGGGTGGGGGCTGACCTCGACAAAGACGGTGTGCCCGTCGGCGAGGGCGGCGCGGGTGGCGCTCTCGAACTCGACGGTGTTGCGCAGGTTGTCGTACCAGTAGCCCCCGTCCATCACCGTCGCGTCGGCCTCGAGCAGGCGGCCGGTGAGGGAGGAGTAGAGCGGGACGTTCCCCTGCTGCGGCGTGATGCCGTCCAGCAGGCGCGCGAGTTCGTCGCGGATGGCCTCGACGTGGGCGGAGT
>NZ_LWCC02000005.1:614817-624666 GCF_001642695.1 Streptomyces chilikensis | reverse complement strand
CCTTGGCCGCGTCCTCCAGCGACAGGATCCCGGCGACGGCCGCGGCGGCGATCTCGCCCTGGGAGTGACCGATCACGGCCGCGGGCTGGACGCCGTAGGAGCGCCAGAGTTCGGCGAGGGAGACCATGACGGCCCACAGCACCGGCTGGACGACGTCCACCCGCTCCAGGCCCTCACCGCTGCGGACGACATCGAGCAGCGACCAGTCGATGTGCGGAGCCAGCGCCGCCGCACACTCCGCCATCCGCGCCGCGAACACCGGCGAGGACTCGAGCAGCTCGACCGCCATGCCCGCCCACTGCGCGCCCTGCCCCGGGAACACGAACACCGTCTTGGCGGCACGGCCGGCGGTGGAGGCGGTGGTGACCGCGGTGGACGGCGCTCCCTCCACGAGGGAGGTCAGGGCCGTCTCGAAGGCGTCGCGTTCCGCGGCGACCACGGCCGCCCGGTGGCTGAAGGCCGTCCGCGTCAGCGCCAGCGAGTAGCCGATGTCCGCGACCGGCACGTCCGGGTTCTCCCACACGTGGGCCAGCAGCCGCTCCGCCTGGGCCTTGAGCGCCTGCTCCGACTTGGCGGACAGCACCCACGGCACCGTCACCGCACCCGCCGGGACGGGAACCGTCTCCGGATCGGCGGTGGACTCCTCGGCCGGCGCCTGTTCGATGATCACGTGCGCGTTCGTCCCGCTGACGCCGAACGAGGAGACGCCCGCCCGGCGGGGGCGGTCCTGCGCGGCCGGCCACTCCTGGGCCTCCGTCAGCAGCTCGACCGCGCCGGCGGACCAGTCGACCTTGCCGGACGGCCGGTCCACGTGCAGCGTCGGCGGCAGCACGCCGTGGCGCATCGCCATGACCATCTTGATGACGCCGGCGACGCCCGCCGCGGCCTGGGTGTGGCCGACGTTCGACTTGATGGAGCCCAGCCACAGCGGACGGCCGTCCGCCGGGCGCTCCTGGCCGTACGTCGTCAGCAGCGCCTGGGCCTCGATCGGGTCGCCCAGGGTGGTCCCCGTGCCGTGCGCCTCGACCGCGTCCACGTCGGCGGGGGTCAGACCCGCGTCGGCGAGGGCGGCGCGGATGACGCGCTGCTGCGAGGGGCCGTTCGGGGCGGTCAGACCGTTGGACGCGCCGTCCTGGTTGACCGCCGAGCCGCGCAGCACCGCCAGCACGTGGTGACCGTTGCGGCGGGCGTCGGAGAGCCGTTCGACGACGAGGACGCCCACGCCCTCGCCCCAGCCGGTGCCGTCCGCGGCGTCGGCGAACGCCTTCACCCGGCCGTCGGCCGCCATGCCGCGCTGGCGGGAGAACTCGGTGAACGACATCGGCGTCGACATGACGGTGACGCCGCCCGCGAGCGCCAGGTCGCACTCGCCCCGGCGCAGGGCCTGGGCGGCGAGGTGCAGCGCGACCAGCGACGACGAGCAGCCGGTGTCGACGGTCGCGGCGGGGCCCTCGAGGCCGAGGGTGTAGGAGACGCGGCCGGACAGGACACTGGCCGCGTTGCTGGTGAGGGTGGAGTCGGCGCCCTCGGCCGAGGCCATCAGCAGCGGGGCGTAGTCCTGGCCGTTGGTGCCGGCGTAGACGCCCGTGCGGCTGCCGTGGAGGGTCGTCGGGTCGATGCCCGCGTGCTCGAAGGCCTCCCAGGAGGTCTCCAGCAGGAGCCGCTGCTGCGGGTCCATGGCGAGCGCCTCGCGCGGCGAGATGCCGAAGAACGCCGGGTCGAAGTGGCCCGCGCACGCGACGAATCCGCCCTCGGCGACGTAGGAGGCTCCGGGGCGGCCCTCCGGGTCGTAGACGGCGTCGAGGTCCCAGCCGCGGTTGCCGGGGAAGGCCCCCATCGCGTCGGCGCCCTCGGCGACCAGGCGCCACAGGTCGTCGGGGGAGCTCACGTCCCCGGGGTAGCGGCAGGCCATGCCGACGATGGCGATCGGCTCGTCGTCGGAGAACCCGGTGGCGCGGTCCACGACGGTGGTGGCCGTCCGGGTGCCGAGGAGTTCCTCGCCCAGGAAGGCGGCGAGCCGGGTCGCGTCGGGGTGGTCGAAGACCAGGGTGGTCGGCAGTTTGAGGCCGGTGGCCTCCGAGAGGCGGTTGCGCAGTTCGACGGCGGTGAGGGAGTCGAAGCCGAGTTCCCGGAAGGCCCGGGCGGGCGGGACGGCGTCCGCGTCCTGGTGGCCGAGGACCGCGGCGGCCTCGCCCCGCACCAGGTCGAGGAGGACCTCCCTCCGGCGGTCGGCGGTGAGCCCGTCGAGCCGGCCGCGCAGGGCGGAGGAGCCGGCCTGCGCGTCGGGCGCGGTGTCCTCCTCGCGGGCGAGGGCGCGCCGGACCTCCGGGATGTCGCCGATCAGCGGGCGCGGCCGGGACATGGAGTAGACGGGGGCGAAGCGCTCCCAGTCCATGTCGGCCACGCTCACGCAGGTCTCGTCGTGCTCGACGGCCTGCTGCAGGGCCTCGAGGGCCGGCTCGACGGGCATGGCGGCGAGGCCGCGGCGGGCCAGCTGCTCGCCCGCGTCGCCGCCGGACATGCCGCCGCCGTCCCAGGCGCCCCAGGCGACGGACGTCGCGGTCAGGCCGCGGGAGCGCCGGTTCAGGGCGAGGCCGTCGAGGTAGGCGTTGGAGGCCGCGTAGGCCGCGTGGCCGCCGCTGCCCCAGACCCCCGAGTTGGAGGAGAACAGGACGAAGGCGTCGAGCGGGTCGTCGTCGAACAGCGCGTCGAGGTGGGCGGCGCCCAGCGTCTTGGCGGCCAGGACCTCGCGCAGCTGCTCCGCGTCGAGGGTCAGGATGTCGCCGGCCCGGTCGACGCCCGCCGCGTGCAGCACCGCCGTGATCGTCTCGCCGGCCTCCCGCAGGCCGCCGACGAGCGCCTCCAGCGCGTCCCGGTCGGCGACGTCGCACGCGGCGACGGTGACCCGGACGCCCAGGGCGGTGAGCTCGTCGCGCAGTTCCGGGGCACCGGGCGCGTCGGGTCCGCGGCGGCTGGTGAGCACCAGGTGCTCGGCACCGGTCTCGGCGAGCCGGCGCGCGACCCGCGAGGCGATCGCACCGGTTCCGCCGGTGACGAGCACGGTTCCCCGCGGGGTCCAGTTCCGGGAGCCCGGACGGCCGCCGAGCGGGGAACGGGTCAGGCGGCACACGTAGGCGCCGGAGTCGCGGACCGCCCACTGGTCCTCGTCGCCCGCCGCGGCGAGGATGCCGCAGAGGCGGGACGCGCCGCGGTCGTCGAGTCCGGCGGGCAGGTCGACCAGTCCGCCCCAGCCCTGCGGAAGCTCCAGGGCGGCGACGCGGCCCAGGCCCCAGACGGCGCTCTGCGCCGGATCGACCGCGCGGTCCGAAACGCCAACCCGGACGGCGGCGCGGGTGACGGCCCACAGCGGCGCGGTCGCCCCCAGACCGGCGAGCGCGCGCAGCAGTTCCACCGTCACCGCGGGACCGGCGGGCACCTCGGGGTGCGCGGAGGGGTGGGCGGCGGTGCCCAGCGCGAGGAGGGAGAGCACGCCGTCGACGTCCTCGACGCCCTCCAGGGCGGCGAGCTCGGCCAGGGTGCGCCGGTCCGCCTCGGCCCCGTGGCGGAGGAGCCCCGCGGTGAGGGTGTCGGCCGTGGCGGACGTCTCGGCGTCCAGGTGGTCCGGCACGACGACCAGCCACCGGCCGGTCAGGCGCGCGTCGAGGGCGGCCGTCCCCGGCTTCCAGCCGAGGCTGTACCGCCAGGAGTCGATGGTGGCGTTGGTGCGCCGCCTTCGCCGCCACGAGGAGAGGGCGGGCAGCGCCGCGTCCAGCAGTTCGGCGTCGGCGGGATCGAAGGCGTCGGCGAGGGCCGCCAGGTTGCCCTGCTCCACGGCCTCCCAGAAGCGGGCGTCCTCGGGGTCGGGGGTGTCCGCCAGTTCGGCGACGGGGGACTCCGGCCAGTAGCGCTGCCGCTGGAAGGGGTAGGTGGGCAGGTCGGTGCGGCGGGCGCCGGTGCCGGCGAAGACGGTCTCCCAGTCGACCGTGACCCCGTGGCAGTGCGCCTCGGCGAGGGAGGTCAGGAAGCGGTCCAGGCCGCCCTCGTCACGGCGGAGGGTGCCCAGGACGGCGGCGTCGGTGCCGGTGTCCTCGACGGTGCCCTGGAGGCCGAGGGAGAGGACGGGGTGGGGGCTGACCTCCAGCAGCGACCAGTCGATGTGCGGAGCCAGCGCCGCAGCACACTCCGCCATCCGCGCCGCGAACACCGGCGAGGACTCGAGCAGCTCGACGGCCATGCCCGCCCACTGCGCGCCCTGGCCCGGGAACACGAACACCGGTCGCGTCCCGCGTCCCGCCACGCCCGACACCACGCCGGGTACGGGCGCGCCCGACACGATCGACGCCAGGGCCGCCTCGAAGTCCTCCCGCCCGGCGGCCACCACCGCCGCACGGTGCTCGAAGCGGGACCGGGTCACGGCCAGGGAGTAGCCGGTGTCGGCCACCGGGACGCCCGGGTTCTCCCGGACGTGGGCCAGCAGCCTCTCTGCCTGGGCCTTGAGCGCCTGCTCCGACTTGGCGGACAGCACCCACGGCACCACGGCGGGCCCGTTCCCGGCGGACGCCGGCACGGCCTCCGGGGCCGGGTCGTCGAACGGGGCCTGCTCGATGACGACGTGCGCGTTGGTGCCGCTCACGCCGAAGGAGGAGACGCCGGCCCGGCGCGGGGCGCCGGTCTCCGGCCACGGGGTGAGCTCGGACGGCAGGGCCAGTTCGCCCGCCGACCAGTCGACGTGCTCGGAGGGCCGGTCGATGTGCAGGGTGGGCGGTATCGCCCCCTGCTGGAGGGCCATCACCGTCTTGACGAGGCCCGCGGCGCCGGCGGCGGCCTGGGTGTGGCCGATGTTGGACTTGACCGAGCCCAGCCAGAGCGGGCGGCCCTCGGGGCGGCTCCTGCCGAACACCGCGTGCAGCGCCTGGGCCTCGATCGGGTCGCCCAGCTTGGTGCCGGTGCCGTGCGCCTCGACCATGTCGATCTGCGCGGTGGACAGGCCCGCGTCCTCGAGGGCGGCGCGGATGACCCTCTGCTGCGCCGGGCCGTTGGGCGCGGTCAGGCCGTTGGACGCGCCGTCCTGGTTCATCGCCGACCCGCGGATCACGGCCAGCACCCGGCGGCCGGCCTTGCGGGCGTCGGAGAGGCGCTCGACGAGGAACATGCCGACGCCCTCGCCCCAGCCGGTGCCGTCGGCGTCGGCGGAGAACGCCTTGCAGCGGCCGCTGGTGGAGAGCCCGCGCTGGCGGCTGAACTCGGTGAACGCCCCGGCGTTGGCCATGACGGTGACGCCGCCCACGATGGCCATGGAGCACTCGTCCTTGCGCAGCGACTGGCAGGCCAGGTGGAGTGCGACCAGGGAGGAGGAGCAGGCGGTGTCGACGGTGACCGCCGGGCCGTTGAGGCCGAAGCTGTAGGCGACCCGGCCGGAGGCGACGCTGATGGTGGTGCCGATGCCGAGGTAGAGCTCGGTGCCCTCCGGCGGGTTCTCGATCGAGGCGCCGTAGCCCTGGAAGCTGGTGCCGAGGAAGACGCCGGTCCGGGAGCCGCGCAGCGATGCCATGTCGATGCCGGCCCGCTCGACGACCTCCCAGGCGGTCTCCAGGACGATGCGCTGCTGCGGGTCCATGGCGATGGCCTCGCGCGGCGAGATCCCGAAGAAGTCGGCGTCGAAGCGGGGCACGTCGTACACGAACCCGCCCTCGAGGGAGTACGACTTGTCGGGCTCGTCGTCGTCCTTGAAGAACAGGCCCTCGAAGTCCCACCCGCGGTCCTCGGGGAACGCGGACAGGGCGTCCGTGCCGGACGACACGATGCGCCACAGGTCCTCGGGGCTGCGCACGTCGCCGGGGAAGCGGCAGCTCATGGCCGTGATGGCGATGGGCTCGTGCGCCTTGGCCTCGGTCTCCTGCAGCTTGTCGCGGGTTTCCTTGAGGTCGGCCGTCACCCGCTTGAGGAAGTAACGAAGCTTCTGTTCGTCGGTCTTCGATGCGTCAGTCATGGTGGAGTCGCTCCTCGAAGCGGATGTGTGCCGTAGGGGTCCGGGAAGGGCGGGTGCGGCCGGTCATGCGATGCCGAACTCACGGCCGAGGAACTCGAAGATCTCGTCGTCGCTGGCCCCGTCGATGTCGGTGTCGTCGGAGGCGGCACCGTCCTTGGCCTGGGACGTGTCCCACTGGGCGGCGAGTCCCTTGAGCTTTTCGGTGATCAGGGAGCGGTGGCCGGTGTCGCCGATGCCGGCGAGGACGGCGGCGAGCCGGTCGAGTTCGGCGAGGACCGGTGCGGCCGCGTCCGCGACGGTGTCGGGGACCACCTCGTTCCTCAGGTGGGCGGCGAGTTCCACTGGAGTCGGGTAGTCGAAGACGAGCGTGGCGGGCAGCCGGAGCCCGGTCACGCCGTTCAGCCGGTTGCGCAGGTCGATCGCGATCAGCGAGTCGAAGCCGAGCTTCTTGAACGCGTCGTGGGGGGCGATGGCGTCGGGCGTGGCGTGGCCGAGGACGGCGGCGGCGTGGGTGCGCACCAGGTCGAGGACGACGGTGTCGCGCTCCTCCTCGGACAGGCCGGCCAGCCGCTGGGCGAGCGGGACGGCGGGGGCCGCGCCCACCTCGGCGGCGCGCCGGGCGCGGTCGCGGACGAGGCCGCGCAGCAGTTCCGGCAGTCCGCCGGCGGCGGCCCGGGCCCGCAGACCGGGGAGGTCCAGGCGCAGCGGCAGCAGCAGGGCGTCGGTGCGGGCGAGGGCCCGGTCGAACAGGGCGAGGCCCTGGGCGGTGGTGAGGCCGACGACTCCGGCGCCGCTCATGCGGCGGACGTCGGCCTCGTCGAGGTGCCCGGTCATGCTGCTGGCCTCGGCCCAGAAGCCCCAGGCCAGGGCGGTCGCGGGCAGTCCCCGGGCGCGGCGGTGCTGTGCCAGGGCGTCCAGGAAGGCGTTGCCCGCGGCGTAGTTGCCCTGTCCGGAGCTGCCGAGGGTGCCGGCGGCGGACGAGTACAGCACGAACGCGGCTAGGTCGTGGCCCGCGGTGAGGTCGTGCAGGTTCCAGGCGGCGTCGGTCTTGGGCCGCAGCACCGCGGAGAGCCGCTCGGGGGTGAGGGAGGTGATGACGCCGTCGTCGAGGACGCCCGCGGTGTGCACGACCGCGGTCAGGGGGTGCGCGGCGTCGATCCCGTCGAGGACCTTCGCCAGGGCGTCGCGGTCGGCGGCGTCGCAGGCGACCACGTCGGCGTGGGCGCCGGCGGCCTCGAGGTCGGCGACCAGGCCGGCCGCGCCGGGGGCGTCCGGGCCCTGACGGCTCAGCAGGAGGAGGCGGCGGACGCCGTGCTCGGCGGCGAGGTGGCGGGCCAGGTGGCCGCCGAGGACGCCGGTGCCGCCGGTGATCAGCACGGTTCCGTCGGGGTCGACGGCCGGGGCCGTGTCGTCGGGCGCCGCCGGGGTCCGGGCCAGGCGCGGGACGAGGACGGCGCCGTCGCGCAGCGCGAACTGCTGCTCCGTGCCGCCGCTCGTCAGGGCGCCGGCCAGGGCGGTCCAGGACGCCTCGGTGCCGTCGGTGTCGACGAGGACGAAGCGGTCGGGGTGTTCGGGCTGCGCGGACCGGACGAGGCCCCGGGCCGGTGCGGCGGCCAGGTCGGAGACCTCCTCGCCCGGCCGGCAGGCGACGGCGCCGACGGTGGTGACCACCAGGTCGCTGTCGGCGAGGCGGTCGTCGGCGAGCCACCGCTGGAGCAGGTCGAGGGTGGCCGCGGCCGTGGCGTGCGCGGCTGCGGCGGGTGTCGTGCCGGCGGCGCCGCGGACCTCGGCGACGACGGTTCCGGGGACGGCGGCGCCCGCGTCGAGGGCGGCCAGCAGTTCGGTGAGGTCCGCGTAGGCGGCCGGGCGCGCGCCCGCCACGGTGTAGGGGGCCTCCGGGGCGCCGAGGTGGGCCCAGTCCGCGCCGGCGGCCGGCGCCGAGGGCGCGGTGGCGGGTGCCGGGTTCCACTCCAGGACGTACAGGGAGTCGTCCCCGGCGGGCCGGGTCGCGGCCTTGAGCTGCTCGGGTTCGACGGGCCGCATCGCGAGCTCGCCGATGGTGATGACGGGGGCGCCGGTGGTGTCGGCGATCTGGAAGCCGATGCCGTTGGGGCCGACGGGCAGGAGCCGGGCCCGCAGCGCGGAGGCCCCGGTGGCGTGCAGCGTCACGTTCCGCCAGGCGAACGGCAGGCGGGGCTTGCCCGCGTCCTCGCCGCGGCCCGTTCCGGGCTTGAAGTCGCCCAGGCCCATGGACTGCAGGGCGGCGTCGAGGAGCCCCGGGTGCAGGCCGTGGTCCGCCGCCTCGGCGCGGCCGTCCTGCGGGAGGGAGAGGTCGGCGTAGATGTCCTCGCCGAGCTGCCAGGCCCGGGTGATGCCCTGGAACAAGGGGCCGTAGTCGAAGCCGGTCAGGGCGGCCTGGTCGTAGAACCCGGCCACGGGGAGCTCGACCGCGCCGGCGGGCGGCCAGGCGGTGAAGTCGTACGACGGCAGGGCGTCGCGGGCGTCCGCGGGGGCGAGGACGCCGGTGGCGTGCCGGAGCCAGGAGCGGTCCGCGTCCTGGTCGGCGCCGGCCGGACGGGAGTGCACGGTGAGGGTGCGGCGGCCCGTCCCGTCGGCCGCGCCCACCGTCACCTGCATCTGGCGGGCCTCGTCGTCGGCGAGGGTGAGCGGGGCCTCGATGGTGAGTTCCTCGACGGTGTCGCAACCGCTCAGGTGGGCGGCGTGGTTGGCCATCTCCACGAAGGCGGTGCCGGGGACGATGACCGTCCCCATCACGACGTGCTCGGCCATCCACGGGTGGCTCCGGGTGGAGAACCGGCCGGTGAGGACGTGGCTGTCGTTCTCCGCCAGGTGGACGGCGGCGGTGAGCATCGGGTGCTCGGTGCCGTCGAGGCCCGCCGAGCCGAGGTCGCCCGCCCCGTCGCCGGGCATGGGCAGCCAGTAGTGCTGCCGCTGGAAGGCGTAGGTGGGCAGGTCGGTGCGGCGGGCGCCGGTGCCGGCGAAGACGGTGTTCCAGTCGACCGTGACGCCGTGGCAGTGGGCCTCGGCGAGGGAGGTCAGGAAGCGCTCCGGGCCGCCCTCGTCGCGGCGCAGGGTGCCGAGGACGGCGGCGTCGGCGCCGGCGTCCTCGACGGTGCCCTGCAGGCCCACCGCCAGGACGGGGTGGGGGCTGACCTCGATGAGGACGGTGTGGCCGTCGGTGAGGGCGGCGCGGGTGGCGTTCTCGAACTAGGAGGCCCACTCGACCGTGAACTCGTCCAGCGTCTCCGGCACCACCAGCAGCCACCGCCCCTTGAGGGCAGCGGAATCAGCGGCAACGACGGGCTTCCACGTGACGTGATAGCGCCAGCCGTCGACGGTCCACCGCTGCCGCTGCCGGTCACGCCAGGACGACAGCACGGGCAGAGCGTCCTTCAGCGGAACGTCACCGCTGAGATCCAGCGCGGACAGGTCCTCGCGCTGCACCGCCTCCCAGAACACTTCGTCCATCGCCGACGAAGCGAGCGTCGAGCGAAGCGCCGGCTTCTCCTCCAGCCAGAAGTGCTGGCGCTGGAAGGCATAGGTGGGCAGGTCGACGCGTCGGGCGCCGGTGCCGGCGAAGTACGCCTCCCAGTCCACGGCGGTGCCGTGTGTGTGGAGCTCGGCCAGCGCGGCCACCACCGCATCGGTCTCGGACCGGTTCTTCCGCAGGGCCGGCACGAACGCGGCGTCGCCGGTCGTCTCCTGTCCCATCGCGGACAGAACGCCACCGGGGCCGAGCTCGAGGTAGGTGGTGACGCCCTGCGCGTCGAGGTGGCGGATGCCGTCGGCGAAGCGGACGGCCTGGCGGACGTGGTTCACCCAGTAGTCCGCGGTCAGCA
>NZ_LWCC02000005.1:614186-614717 GCF_001642695.1 Streptomyces chilikensis | reverse complement strand
CCCGCACCACGCGGCGGGCGAGAACACCGGCCGGACGCACCGCCGCCTGGTCCTCACCCTCGAGCCCGGCCAGGACAGCGGCAGTGCGCTCCCACGCCTGCCCGTCCAGGACCTCGGGGAGATCGACCAGACCGCCCCACCGCTTCGGCTCCTCCAGCGCCACGACCCGGCCCAGACCCCACACCTGGGCCTGTGCGGTGTTGCGGATCGGGTCTTCGGCACCAGTGGTGACGGCGCCCTGGGTGAGGGACCACAGCGGTGCCTGCACACCGGCTTCGCCCAGGCGCTGCACCAGGTCGAGCGTCGCCGCGAGACCGGGAGCCACACCACCCGCTTCCCCCACGGCATCGTCGTCGTCGACCGCCAGCAGGGACAGGACACCTGCCGCGTCCGTGTGAACGGTCAGGTCGGTGTCGGCGTCGACCCGAACGACCTCCGCACCCAAGTTCCCCAGACCGTAGGAGGCCCACTCGACCGTGAACTCGTCCAGCGTCTCCGGCACCACCAGCAGCCACCGCCCCTTGAGGGCAG
>NZ_LWCC02000005.1:612194-614086 GCF_001642695.1 Streptomyces chilikensis | reverse complement strand
CGAGGTGGCGGATGCCGTCGGCGAAGCGGACGGCCTGGCGGACGTGGTTCACCCAGTAGTCCGCGGTCAGCAGTTCCTCCCCGGCCGTCTGGCCGGTGAGGTTGGAGACGACCGGAATACGCGGGGCGTGGAAGGTGACCGTCTGCAGGAGAGCGCGGAACTCCTCCAGCATGGGTTCCATGCGCGGGGAGTGGAACGCGTGGCTGACCCGCAGCCGCTTCGATTTCGCGAAAAGCTTCGCGATCGTGGTGGCCTCGTCCTCGTCCCCGGAGATCACCACCGAGGTGGGGCCGTTGAGGGCGGCGATGGACACATTCTCGGTGAGCAAGGGCAGGACCTCGTCCTCGGTCGCCTGCACCGCGACCATAGCCCCGCCCTCCGGCAGGGCCTGCATGAGCCGCCCACGGGCGGCGACGAGCGCGGCAGCATCCTCCAGCGACCAGACGCCGGCGACGTGTGCGGCGGCGAGCTCGCCGATGGAGTGGCCGAGCAGGTAGTCGGGGGTAACACCCCAGTGCTCCATCAGCCGGAACAGCGCCACCTCGACCGCGAACAGAGCTGCCTGCGTGTAGACGGTCCGGTCCAGCAGACCGGACTCGTCCGCGAAGACAACGTCCTTGACCGGCCGGTCCAGGTGCTTGTCCAGCTCCGCGCACACGGCGTCGAACGCCTCGGCGAACACCGGGAACGCCGCATACAGCTCACGCCCCATCCCGGCCCGCTGCGAGCCCTGACCGGAGAACAGGAACGCCGAACGCCCGCCCCCGACCATGCCGGATACGACACCCACGGCCGAACGGCCCTTCGCGACCGCGCGCAGCAGTTCCTCGCGGTCCTCGCCGAAGACCACCGCACGGTGATCGAACTGGGTGCGGGTCGACACCAGGGACCAGCCCACGTCCACCGGCGAGACCCCACCCGTGGCCAGCGGCAGCAGCCGCTCCGCCTGACCACCAGGGACCAGCCCACGTCCACCGGCGAGACCCCACCCGTGGCCAGCGGCAGCAGCCGCTCCGCCTGACCCGCCAGGACCTCCGGCGACTTCGCCGACAACACCCACGGCACCACCGGCAGCACGACCTCCGGCTCACCGGAAGTCTCCTGCTCCGGCTCGGCCGACTCGAGGATGACGTGTGCATTGGTCCCGCTGATGCCGAACGACGACACACCCGCCCGGCGCGGCCGGTCACCGCTCTCGGGCCACTCCCGCGCCTCCGTCAGCAGCTCCACCGCGCCGGCCGACCAGTCCACCTTCGACGACGGCTCACCGGCATGGAGGGTGGGCGGCAGGACGCCGTGGCGCATGGCCATGACCATCTTGATGATCCCGGCGACACCCGCGGCGGCCTGCGTGTGCCCGATGTTGGACTTCAGCGAGCCCAGCCACAGCGGCCGCCCGTCCGCGGGGCGGTCCTGGCCGTAGGTGGCCAGAAGTGCCTGCGCCTCGATGGGGTCACCCAACTTCGTACCGGTGCCGTGGGCTTCCACCGCGTCCACGTCGGCGCCGGTCAGGCCCGCGTTGGCCAGCGCCGCGCGGATGACGCGCTGCTGGGCGGGGCCGTTGGGGGCGGTCAGCCCGTTGCTGGCGCCGTCCTGGTTGACGGCGGTGCCACGCACCACCGCCAGCACCCGGTGGCCGTTGCGGCGCGCGTCCGACAGCCGCTCCACCAGGAGCATGCCGACGCCTTCGCCCCAGCCGGTGCCGTCCGCGTCGTCGGAGAACGACTTGCAACGACCGTCCGCGGCCAGACCACCCTGGCGGGAGAACTCCACGAAGCCGGCGGGTGTCGCCATCACCGTGACACCGCCGGCCAGAGCCAGGTCGCACTCGCCGGAGCGCAGCGCCTGCGCCGCCAGGTGCAGGGCGACCAGCGACGACGAGCACGCCGTGT
>NZ_LWCC02000005.1:609761-612094 GCF_001642695.1 Streptomyces chilikensis | reverse complement strand
GGGCTGGGGCGCAGTGCGGTGAAGGGCGGGACGAACCGCGCCCAGTCCACGTCCGCCACCGCCACGGTGGCCTCCTCCGCGGCGACCGCCATCCCCAGCGCGGCCAGCGCGTGCTCCGGATCCATCACCGGCAGCCCCCGCCGCCCCAGCATCTCCTCGCTCTCCGTGGTCACCAGTCCTCCACCAGCCCAGGGGCCCCAGGCGATGGACGTCGCGGGCAGGTCGTGGGCGCGGCGCTGCTGGGCGAGGGCGTCGAGGTGGGCGTTGGCGGCGGCATAGCCGGCCTGGCCGCCGCTGCCCCAGGTGGCGGCGATGGAGGAGAAGAGGACGAACGCGTCGAGGTCGGTGTCGGCGAACACGGCATGGAGGTTGGCGGCGCCGGTCACCTTCGCGTGCAGCACGTCCGCCAGCTCCGCCGGACCGATCTCCTTCAGCGGAGTGATCTGCCCCGCCCCCGCCGCGTGCACCACCGCGCGGACCGGGGTGCCGTCGGCCTCCAGGGTGCGGGCGAGTGCGGCCAGTGCCTCACGGTCGGTGGCGTCGCAGGCCACGACGGTGGCCCGGGCGCCGAGCTCCTCGATCGTGGAGCACAGTTCGGCCGCACCGGGTGCGTCGGGGCCGCGGCGGCTGGTCAGGACGACGTGGCCGGCGCCGTTGGCGGCCGCCCACCGGGCGACCCGGGCCCCCAGACCACCGGTACCACCGGTGATCAGCACCGTGCCCCGCACCTTCCACGCCAGGTCGCACTCGCCGGAGCGCAGCGCCTGCGCCGCCAGGTGCAGGGCGACCAGCGACGACGAGCACGCCGTGTCCACCGTCACCGCCGGCCCCTCCAGACCGAAGGCGTAGGACAGCCGGCCGGAGAGCACACTGGTCGCCGTGCCGGTCAGGAGCTGACCACTGACGCCCTTCTCGCCCTGGGCCAGTGCCCCACTTCCATAGCCCTGACTGCAACCGCCGACGAAGACACCGGTACGGCTGCCCCGCAGGGTGGTGGGAGCTATCCCCGCTCCCTCCACCGTCGCCCAAGCCGTCTCCAGGGCCAGGCGCTGCTGGGGGTCCATGGCAAGGGCCTCGCGGGGCGAGATGCCGAAGAACTCGGGATCGAAGGAGCCGGCGTCGTGAAGGAACCCTCCGACCCGCGCGAACCCTCCGGCTCCGGTGTCCAGGTCTGCGAGAGAGATGCCCTCCCAGCCGCGGTCCACCGGGAAGCCGGTGATGCCCTCCAGTCCGGAACTGACCATCTGCCAGAGGTCTTCGGGCGATGCCACCGCTCCCGGCAGCCGGCAGCCCATACCGACGATCGCGATCGGATCGTCGTCAACGGGCGTCGTCCGGACGTCGGACGAAGCAATGCCCGGGGCCGGCTCGTTCGTGAGGTGCTCGGCAAGGTGCGCGGCCAGGGCCTGCGTGTCCGGGTAGTCGAACACCAGGGTCGCGGGCAGGTGCAGCCCGGTCTCCTCGGCGAGGCGGTTCCGTAGCTCGACGGCCATGAGGGAGTCGAACCCAAGATCGCGGAACGCCGTCATGGGCGAAACGGCAGAGACGTCACGATGTCCCAGCACGGCTGCGGCGTGACCACGCACGACCTCGCGCAACGCCGCCAGGATCTCCGGCTCTTCGAGCCCCTTCAGGCGCTCCTCCAGCGCCGAGCGGGCCGAGGACCGCTCCTCGTGGGAACCATTGGCTTCGGTCCGGGTGGTGTTCGCTTCGGGGAGTTCGGCGAGGAGCGGGCTGGGGCGCAGTGCGGTGAAGGGCGGGACGAACCGCGCCCAGTCCACGTCCGCCACCGCCACGGTGGATGGAGGTGGCGGGCAGGTCGTGGGCGTGGCGGTGCTGGGCGAGGGCGTCGAGGTGGGTGTTGGCGGCGGCGTAGCCGGCCTGGCCGCCGCTGCCCCAGGTGGCGGCGATGGAGGAGAAGAGGACGAACGCGTCGAGGTCGGCGTCGGCGAACACGGCGTGCAGGTTGGCCGCGCCGGTCACCTTGGCGTCCATCACCCCGGCGAGTTCCGCACGGGTCATGGAGGCGAGGGCGGTGGCCTGTCCGACACCGGCGGTGTGGACGACCGCGCGGACCGGGCTGCCGTCGGCCTCCAGGGTGCGGGCGAGCGCGGCCAGCGCCTCGCGGTCGGTGGCATCACAGGCCACGACGGTGGCCCGGGCCCCGAGCTCCTCGATCGTGGAGCACAGCTCGCTCGCACCGGGTGCATCCAGGCCGCGGCGGCTGGTCAGGACGACGTGGTCGGCACCGTTGGAGGCCGCCCACCGGGCGACCCTGGCACCCAGACCACCGGTACCACCGGTGATCAGCACCGTGCCCCGCACCTTCCACA
>NZ_LWCC02000005.1:608525-609661 GCF_001642695.1 Streptomyces chilikensis | reverse complement strand
TGGGCCGGTCGATGTGGAGGGTCTGCGGGACGGTGCCGTGCCGCATGGCCAGGACCATCTTCATGACGCCGGCGACGCCGGCGGCGGCCTGGGTGTGGCCGATGTTGGACTTGATCGAGCCCAGCAGCAGCGGACGGCCCTCGGGCCGGTCCTGGCCGTAGGTGGCCAGCAGCGCCTGCGCCTCGATCGGGTCACCCAGCGTGGTTCCGGTGCCGTGCGCCTCCACCACGTCCACATCCGCCGTGCCCAGGCCCGCGTCGGCGAGGGCGGCGCGGATGACGCGCTGCTGCGACGGCCCGTTGGGGGCGGTGAGGCCGTTGCTGGCACCGTCCTGGTTGATCGCGGTGCCCCGGACCACCGCCAGCACCTCGTGCCCGTTGCGGCGGGCCTCCGACAGCCGCTCGAGCAGCAGCACGCCGACACCCTCCGCCAGCGCGAAACCGTCGGCGGCCTCCGAGAAGGCCTTGCAGCGACCGTCGGCTCCCAGCGCCTGCTGTCTGCTGAACTCCACGAACGAGGTCGGCGTCCCCATGATCATCACGCCGCCCGCCAGTGCCATGGTGCACTCGCCGTTGCGCAGCGCCTGAGTGGCCATGTGGAGGGCGACGAGGGAGGACGAGCAGGCGGTGTCGACGGTGACGGCCGGACCCTCGAGCCCGAGGGCGTAGGAGACGCGGCCGGAGACGACGCTGCCCGCGGTACCGGTCAGCAGGTGGCCCTCGAAGCCGTTGGGGCGGACCCGCGTCGCGCCGCCGTAGCCGGAAGCCGCCGCCCCCACGTACACGCCGGTACGGGTCCGGCGCATCATCGCCGGGTCGATGCCGGCGTTCTCGAAGGTCTCCCAGGCCGCTTCGAGCAGCAGGCGCTGCTGCGGGTCCATCGCCAGCGCCTCGCGCGGGCTGATCCCGAAGAAGCCGGGGTCGAACGCACCGGCGTCCCGCAGGAAGCCGCCCTCGGCCACGTAGGAGGTCCCCTGGGAGTCCCCCGCCGTGTGCCGGAAGACCTCCAGGTTCCAGTTGCGGTCGTGGGGGACGGGGCCGATGGCGTCGCGGCCCTGGGCGACGAGGTTCCAGAGGTCGTCGGGTGAGGTGACGTCGCCGGGGAAGCGGCAGGCCATGCCGACGATGACGACCGGG
>NZ_LWCC02000005.1:605627-608425 GCF_001642695.1 Streptomyces chilikensis | reverse complement strand
TGGGCCGGTCGATGTGGAGGGTCTGCGGGACGGTGCCGTGCCGCATGGCCAGGACCATCTTCATGACGCCGGCGACACCGGCGGCGGCCTGGGTGTGGCCGATGTTGGACTTGATCGAGCCCAGCAGCAGCGGCCGGCCCTCGGGCCGGTCCTGGCCGTAGGTGGCCAGCAGCGCCTGCGCCTCGATCGGGTCACCCAGCGTCGTCCCGGTGCCGTGCGCCTCCACCACGTCCACATCGGCCGTGGTGAGGCCCGCGTTGGCGAGCGCCTGGCGGATGACGCGCTGCTGCGACGGGCCGTTGGGGGCGGTGAGGCCGTTGCTGGCACCGTCCTGGTTCACGGCCGTGGACCGGACGACCGCCAGGACCTCGTGGCCCTTGCGGCGCGCCTCCGACAGCCGCTCCACCAGCAGCACGCCGACGCCCTCGCCCCAGATCGCTCCGTCGGCGGCGTCCGCGAACGCCTTGCAGCGGGCGTCCGAGGACATGGCGTCCTGCTTGCCGAAGTCGGCGAAGGTGCCGGGGGTGGCCATGACGTTGACGCCGCCGACCAGGGCCATCGTGCACTCGCCGTTGCGCAGCGCCTGGCCCGCGAGGTGGAGGGCGACCAGGGAGGACGAGCAGGCGGTGTCGACGGTGACGGCCGGGCCCTCCAGACCGAAGGTGTAGGAGATGCGCCCGGAGGCGACGCTCCCGGAGGTGCCGCTGGCCACGTAGCCCTCGGCTCCGGCCGGAACGCGCGCCAGCAGGGACACGTAGTCCTGGGTGTTGACGCCGACGAACACACCGGCCGGGCTGCCCTTGAGGCCGCGCGGGTCGATGCCGGCGTTCTCGAAGGTCTCCCAGGCCGCTTCGAGCAGCAGGCGGTGCTGCGGGTCCATCGCCAGAGCCTCGCGCGGGCTGATCCCGAAGAAGCCGGGGTCGAACGCACCGGCGTTCCGCAGGAAGCCGCCCTGGATGGCCGGCGGAGCCTGCCACCCGTCCTCGGAGGCGGACGGCAGGAGCAGCTCCCACTGCCGGTCGTGGGGAACGGTGTCGATGGCATCGCGGCCCTGGAGGACGAGGTTCCAGAGGTCGTCGGGTGAGGTGACGTCGCCGGGGAAGCGGCAGGCCATGCCGACGATGACGACCGGGGGGCCTCGATGGGGTCGCCGAGGGTGGTGCCGGTGCCGTGGGCCTCGACGGCGTCGACGTCGGCGCCGGTCAGGCCACCGCTGGCCAGGGCGGCGCGGATGACGCGCTGCTGGGACGGCCCGTTGGGGGCGGTGAGGCCGTTGCTGGCGCCGTCCTGGTTGACGGCGGAGCCACGCACGACCGCGAGGACTTGGTGGCCGTTGCGGCGGGCGTCCGACAGGCGCTCGACCAGCAGCACGCCGACGCCCTCGCCCCAGCCGGTGCCGTCCGCCTCGTCGGAGAACGACTTGCAGCGCCCGTCCGCGGCCAGACCGCGCTGGCGGCTGAACTCGGCGAAGGTCGTCGGTGTGGCCATGACGGTCACACCACCGGCCAAGGCCATGTCGCACTCGCCGGAACGCAGCGCCTGGATGGCCCAGTGCAGGGCGACCAGGGACGAGGAGCACGCCGTGTCCACCGTCACCGCCGGACCCTCAAGCCCCAGCGCGTACGACACGCGGCCGGAGAGCACACTGCCGGAGGTGCCCAGGCCCAGGAACGCCTCGACACCGTCGGGGATCGCCTCGGCGCCAGAACCGTAGTCGTGGTACATGAGGCCGGCGAAGACGCCGGTGCGGCTGCCGCGCAGGGACAGCGGGTCCACGCCGCCGCGCTCCAGCGCCTCCCAGGAGGCCTCGAGCAGCAGGCGCTGCTGCGGGTCCATCGCCAGCGCCTCACGCGGGCTGACCCCGAAGAAGTCGGCGTCGAACTTGTCCGCGTCGTAGAGGAAACCGCCCTCCAGGGTCAGCGAACGCTGCTCCGGGTCGTCCGCCACCGCCTCGGCGTACAGGCCGTCGAGGTCCCAGCCGCGGTCGGTGGGGAAGGCCGAGATGCCGTCGGTTCCGGTGGAGACGAGTCGCCACAGGTCGTCGGGCGAGGAGACACCGCCGGGGTAACGGCACGCCATGCCGACGATCGCGATCAGCTCGTCGGAGCCGGCGGGAGCGACGGTGGTCGGTCCGTACGGGGCGGCCTGGGTGCTGCTCGCCGAGAGACCGCCGGTGAGCTCCTGGGTCAGGAACTCCGCGAGGACGGTGGGGTTGGGGTGGTCGAAGACGAGGGTGGCGGGCAGGCGGAGGCCGGTGATCTTGCCGAGACGGTTGCGGAGTTCGACTGCGGTGAGGGAGTCGAAGCCGAGCTCGGTGAAGGCCCGATGGGTGGGCACGGCCTCGCCGGAGGCGTGGCCGAGGACGGATGCCACCTCGGACCGCACCGTCTCCAGCACCGTCCGGACCTGTTCCTCGGCGGTCTGCCCCGCGAGGCGGGCCGCCAGACCACCGGCCGCTGCGGCGCCCACCTGAGCGGCGGCCCGCCGGTGCGACACCGACACCAGGTCACGCAGCAGGGGAGTGATCTCGGCCCCCTGCGCGGTCGCCTTGCGCATCGCGTCCAGCTCGATGTGGACCGGCACGAGCGAGGCCAGGCCGGTGGCGACACCCGCGTCGAACAGGGCGAGGCCTTCGTCGGGGGTGAGCGGGGGTATGCCGCCGCGTCGCATGCGGGCGATGTCGGCCGGGGTGAGTTCTCCCAGCATGCCGCTGTCGGCCCAAGGTCCCCAGGCGAGGGAGGTGGCGGGCAGGCCGGTGGTGTGGCGGTGGGTGGCGAGGGCGTCGAGGAAGGCGTTGG
>NZ_LWCC02000005.1:596954-605527 GCF_001642695.1 Streptomyces chilikensis | reverse complement strand
GGTCCAGGTGCTTGTCGAGCTCGGCGCAGACGGCGTCGAGGGCGTCGGCGAACACCGGGAACGCCGCATACAGCTCGCGGCCCATCCCGGCCCGCTGCGAGCCCTGGCCGGAGAAGAGGAATGCCGACCGTCCGCTGGTGGCCGTGCCCCGGACCACGCCCGGGGCGGTGCCGCCGGAGGCCAGGACCTCCAGCCCTCGGACGAACTCCTCCCGGTGCGCCGCCACCACGGCGGCCCGGTACTCGAAGTGCGAGCGGGTGGAAACCAGGGACCAGCCGTTGTCGGCGCTCGACGTCTCCTCGTCCGCACGCAGACGGGCCAGCAGGCGCTTCGCCTGCCCCGCCAGCGCCTCCGGCGACTTCCCCGACAGCACCCACGGCACCACGGGAAGGGTGACCGTCGGCTCCACATCCGCCGACGGTTCCCCGTCCGCGACGGCCTCAAGGATCACGTGCGCGTTCGTCCCGCTCACACCGAACGACGACACACCCGCACGGCGCGGCCGGTCACCCGTCTCCGGCCACTCCCGCGCCTCCGTCAGCAGCTCCACACCGCCCGCCGACCAGTCCACCTTCGTCGACGGCCGGGCCGCGTGGAGGGTGGGCGGCAGGACGCCATGACGCATCGCCATGACCATCTTGATCACACCGCCGACACCGGCGGCGGCCTGCGTGTGCCCGATGTTCGACTTCAGCGAGCCCAGCCACAGCGGCCGCCCGTCCTCCGGACGCTCCTGGCCGTACGTGGCCAGCAGCGCCTGCGCCTCGATCGGGTCACCCAGCGTCGTGCCCGTACCGTGCGCCTCCACGGCGTCCACGTCCGCACCGGTCAGGCCGGCACCCGCCAGCGCCGCGCGGATGACGCGCTCCTGCGCGGGCGCGTTGGGGGCGGTCAGCCCGTTGCTGGCGCCGTCCTGGTTGACGGCGGTGCCGCGCACCACCGCCAGCACCCGGTGGCCGTTGCGGCGCGCGTCCGACAGACGCTCCACCAGCAGCACGCCCACGCCCTCGCCCCAGCCGGTGCCGTCCGCGTCGTCGGAGAACGACTTGCAGCGGCCGTCGGTCGACAGGCCGCCCTGGCGCTGGAAGTCGGTGAAGGCCGCGGGGGTGGCCATGACGGTGGCTCCGCCCGCGAGGGCCATGTCGCACTCGCCGTTGCGCAGCGCCTGGACGGCCAGGTGGAGGGCGACCAGCGAGGACGAGCACGCCGTGTCCACGGTCACCGCCGGCCCTTCGAGACCGAGGGTGTACGCGACCCGGCCCGAGGCGACGCTGCCGATGTTCCCGATGCCGAGGAGCCCGGCGACCCCCTCGGGGACGTCCTCGTCGGCCACGCCCGCCGCGTAGTCGTGGTACATGAGGCCGACGTACACGCCGGTCCGGCTGCCGCGCAGGGTGTCCGGGCCGATGCCGGCGCGCTCCACGGCCTCCCAGGACGTCTCCAGCAGCAGTCGCTGCTGGGGGTTCATGGCGAGCGCCTCGCGCGGCGAGATGCGGAAGGGGGCGGGGTCGAAGTCGCCTGCGTCGTGCAGGAAGCCGCCCGCGCTCATCCCGGGGGTGACGGGCTGGGCGCCGTCGGGGTCGTAGAGGTCGTCGACGTCCCAGCCGCGGTCCGCGGGGAAGCCGCTGACCGCGTCGGTTCCGGTGGCGACGAGCCGCCACAGCCCCTCGGGGTCGCCGGCTCCGCCCGGGTAGCGGCAGGCCATTCCGATGATGGCGACGGGCTCCCGGTCCTTGGCCTCGGCGCGGCGCAGCCGCTCGCTGGTCTCGTGCAGGTCGGCCGTGACTCGCCTCAAGTAGGAGCGGAGCTTTTCTTCGTTCGCCATCAGAGCGTCACCTGTCCGGATAAACCGACGAGCTGGAACTTCACGAGGAGCGGGGGCGGGGGCGGGGGCGAGAAAGGGAACGGAAGCGGGATCGGGAGCCGGAGCGGAAGGGGAAGCGAACGGCCCCGGGAAGACGAAAGAGAGGCGGGGGCGGGCCTTGCCGGCCACGCCGCCCGCCTGTTCCGGGGCGTACGGCCGTCAGGGGAGTCGTCCGGCACGGGGGCCGCCGGACGGTGCCGCGCGGTCGTAGGCCTAGCGGCTGCCGGTGGTGGCGGTCGCCAACCGGTCCGAGATGATCTTCAGCATGGCGGTCTGGTGGTTCGAGAGGAAGAAGTGGCCGCCCGCGTAGGTGTGCATCGCGAACCCGGCGTCGGTGTGCTCCTCCCAGGCACGGGCCTCGTCGAGGGTCACCTTCGGGTCGTCGTCGCCCGTGAAGACGGTGATGGGGCACGACAGGGCGGGGCCGGGCTCGTACACGTAGGTCTCGGCGGCGCGGTAGTCGCCGCGGATCGCGGGCAGCGACATGCGCAGCACCTCCTCGTCGCCGAGGACCCGGGGGTCCGTGCCGCTGAGAAGGCGCAGTTCGGCGAGCATGCCCTCGTCGTCCCGCAGGTGCACGGTCTCGTGGCGCGGGCGGGAGGGGGCGCGGCGGCCGGACGCGAAGAGGTGGACGGGAGCGGCGCCCCGGGCCTCCATCAGCCGGGCCATCTCGAAGCCGAGGGTGGCGCCGAGGCTGTGGCCGAACAGGGCGGTCGGCGGGTCGTCGGGGCCGGGGGAAAGGACGTCGACGATCTGCCGGGCGAGTTCCTGCAGCGTTTCGACGCATTTCTCGTGACGGCGGTCCTGGCGTCCCGGGTACTGCACGGAAATGACGTCCAGTGCGGGGGAAAGCGCTCTGGCGACCGGGAAGAAGAACGTCGCCGAGCCGCCGGCGTGCGGCAGGCAGACGAGCCGCGTTCTCCGGCCGGGTGCTTCGCCGAATCTGCGGAGCCACAGTGTGGGGTCGACTTCCGGAGCAGCCATGTGAGAAATAGGTCCTTTCCGCTTTTCCCGTGTTCCCGCCACTTCCCGTCGACGGTAGAAGGGGGAGTCCGGCGGCCCAACCCCTCCGGTCCGGACTGTTCCCCCTACTCCCCCGCAGCCGCGTAGGGGGCGCCCGGGGGCGGGGGCCAGGACCGGACCGGGGGCGAGGAGAGGCGGGCCTGCCGGACGGGAGGGGCGCGCCAGGACTTCCCCGGCCGCTGCCCGCCGCCGGTCGACGGGAGCCGGTTGCGGTCAGAGGAGGGCCGGCTCCGGCAGCACGGCGCCCTGACGGCGCAGCTCGGCGCTGACCTCGGCGCCGCCCGGCGTGCCGCCGTCGGCCACCACGGCCGCGGCGACGCCCGCCGCCTGCCCGGTGGCGAAGGCGGTGCCCATGACGCGCAGCGACGCACCGGCGAGGCGGTCGCCGTCGACGTTGCGGCCGGCGGCGAAGAGGTTGTCCGTGTCGGCGCTCCACAGCGACCCGAGGGGGATCTCGTAGTAGCCGTCCCCCTTGATGAAGTGCCACTCGGACGGCAGGCCGGGACCCGGGTGGTACTCGACCGGCCAGGCGCCGACGGCCACCGCGTCGTGGAACCGGGCGGCGCCCAGGACCTCGTCCACGCCGAGCCGGTACCGGGCGATGACGTGGCGGGACTCGCGCGTCCCCAGCTCGGGGCCGGTGCTGACGATGTACGCGCCCTCGGCTCCGGGCAGGGAGCGGATGACGTCGAGGTAGGCGTGCGCCTGGACGCGGGCGCGGGCCTCGGCACGGCTGACGTCGGCGGCGTCGCGGGCGTCGTACGCCTCGTCGACGATGTAGGCGATGACGTCCCCCGACACGGGCAGCCGGGCGACCAGCCCGTGGGCGGAGACCAGTGGCCGCACGCCTCGGGCCCGAGCGGTGTGGACGGCGGCGGAGACCTGGGCCCGGGAGACGTCGACCTGCGGCGGGATGCCGCCGAAGCGGACGCCGAGCGACCCGTTCTGCACCATGCCGTCCGTTCCGTAGCGGACCGCCGCCCCGGCGAACGCGGCGAGGTCGGCCTCGCCGCTGGCGTCGACGAAGGCGTCCGCGGTGACCTCGGTGACGCCGCGGTGGCCGGCGACACTCACCCGGGTGATCCTCCCGTCCACCCGGTGCGCACCGGCCACGTGGCTGTGCAGGCGGACGTCGACGCCCGCGGTGGCGCACAGGGTGTCGAGGACGCGCTTGACGGCCTCCGGCTCGAACACGACGCACACGCCGTTGAACCGTTGCGGGGCGCTGACCGCTCCTTCCTCGCGGAGCGCGGACAGCACTTCCTCGGCCACGCCGAACACCACCTGCCGGGGCTCGTCCTCGCGGGTGTAGATCCCGCAGTACGTCAGGACGTTGCGCAGCGTGGCGGCCCCGCCGAGGCAGGGGCCGCGCTCCAGCAGCAGGGTGCGGGCGCCGGCGCGGCGCGCCCCCACGGCGGCGGCGACGCCGGCGGAGCCGCCGCCCACGACGACCACGTCGTACTTCTCTGCCATGTGACGGCCTTCCGTAGAGGAATCGTTCGGGCATCGTTCGGACATCGGTCGGACGGCTCCACGGCACGCGAAGAAGGGTGCGGCCGGTCCGCCCGCCGAAGATCTGTGCACGGGAAATCCGTGAGTTCTTTCCGCGGAGTTCTGTCCGCGCGGGGAGAACAAGGGGACCAGGGCCACCAGGGAATCATTCGGGAAGTACCCCTACCAAGAATTCCTCCCCCCTACCGGGGGCGGTCAGGGGTGCATGAAAGGGGCGGATCCGAAGAAGAATGGGGCCGGATCGAGACGAGAGGTGTGCCGATGACACAGACCCTGCCCTTTCCCTCAGGCACGACGAACAGCCCCGTCCGACTCGAAGGAGGCCCTGCCGAACTGGTCGGCACCGTGGATTTGAAGGAATTCCGCGAAACGATCTTCTCCGACGAGAAGATCAAGATCCGGCACGGCAACGGCTACGAGCACTACACGCCGTCCGGCAGCACGCCCGGGGTCTACCAGTGGGTGGGCCGCACCAAGATCGCCGAATAAGCCAGGCGAGACCCGCAAGTCCTCAGGGTCCGTCCTCCGCCACCGCGGAGGACGGACCCTGAAGCTTCTGCGGGAGGGGGCGAGGCACCCTCCCGCGTGGGTCAGGTGGTGCTGAAGCGCTGGTCGATGAAGGCGAACAGCTCGTCGTCGGAGGCCGCGTCGAGTTCCTCCCGGACGTCGGCGCCCCTCTCCTCCTCGAACGGGACGTGTCCGGCCGTTCCTCCCCGGACCTCGTCCCACCGTGCCAGCAGGTTCCTCAGCCGCAGTGCCACGGACTCCGCCGGCCCGCCGTCCGGGGCGAGCCCCCTGACCCGTTCCGGTGTCAGCGTCTCGAACGTCTCCTCCAGCCGCCGCAGCTCGGCGTCGAGGTCGAGCGGTCCCGCCGCGTCCGGCCGGGCGTCGGCTCCGGCGTCGGGCGCCAGCTGGGACAGGACGTGGGCCGCCAGGTCCAGGGGCGTCGGATGGTTGAAGACCAGGGTCGCCGGCAGCCGCAGCCCGGTCAGCGCGTTGAGCCGGTTGCGCAGCTCCACCGCGGTCAGGGAGTCGAAGCCGAGCTCGCTGAAGGCGTGTTCCTCCGCGACCCGGTGTCCGGCGGCGTGGCCGAGCACCGACGCCACCTCGTCCACGACCACGTCGACCACCATCGCCCGACGCCTCTCGGGGGCGGCCTCGGCGAGCCGGTCGCGCAGGGTCCGTTCCGTCGCCGTCCCGCTGCCCGCGGCGGCCCGGCGCGGAACCGCCCGCAGCAGCCGCCGCATGAACGGGGCGACGACCCCGCTGCCGGCGGCTTCGCGCCGTGCGGCCGACAGGTCCAGCACCACGGGCACGACCGCCGCGTGACCGGCGGCCACGGCCGCGTCGAACAGCTCAAGGCCGCGGGCGGCGGGCATCGGCGCCATCCCGGAGCGCCGCAGCCGCCGCACGTCCGCCTCCCCCAGGCTCCCCAGCATGCCGCTCTCCGCCCAGGGCCCCCAGGCGAGTGCCACGGCGGGCAGCCCGCGGGCCCGGCGGTGGTGCGCGAGCGCGTCCACGTAGGCGTTGGCCGCCGCGTAGTTGGCCTGTCCGGGCGCGCCGATCACACCCGCGACGGAGGAGAACAGGACGAAGAACGACAGGTCCATGCCCGCGGTCAGGTCGTGCAGGTGCCGGGCGGCGTCCGCCTTGGGGCGGAAGACCGTCGCGACGCGCTCCGCCGTCAGCGACTCGACCACCCCGTCGTCCAGCACGCCCGCGGTGTGCACCACGCCGGCCAGCCGGCCGCCGGTGACGGCCGAGGCCAGCAGGGAGGACAGCGCCGCACGGTCGCCGACGTCACACGCCTCGACCCGCACGGCCGCGCCCGCGTTCCGCAGCTCGGCGACGAGTTCGGCCGTGCCGGGCGCGGCGGCGCCGCGCCGGCTGACCAGGAGGAGGTCCCGCGCCCCCCACGCGGTGACCAGGTGCCGTGCCACCAGCCCGCCCAGGGTGCCGGAGGCCCCCGTCACCAGAACGGTGCCCTCGACGTCCGGGCGGTGGCCGGTCCCGGCCGCCACCGCGCCGGACCGTTCCAGGCGGGCGGCGTACGGCACTCCGTCGCGCACGGCGAGCTGCGGCTCGTCCAGCAGCGCCAGGGGCGCGAGGTCCCGGATCGAGCCGTCCGTGTCGACGAGCACGACCCGCCCCGGGTACTCCGACTGCACCGACCGCACGAGGCCCCACACGGCGGCGGCGCCCGGGTCCGGCACGTCCCCGCCGTCGACGGCGACCGCTCCACGGGTGACCACCAGCACCGGGCGGTCGTCCGGCGGGTTCCCGCCGAGCCACGCCTGCAGCCGCTCCAGCACCCGGGTCACCTGGTGGCGGGCCTCGGCCGCACGGTCCACGTCCACGCCCTCGGCGGCGGCCTGGACGGTGAGCACCGACGCCTCCGGAGCGTCGCCCCCGACCGCCTCGGGGGTGTCCACGGCGACCCAGTCCACCCGGTACAGGTCGTTCCCGGCCGTCCCGCCGGCCCCCGGCCGGGCGAGCTGCTCCGCCTTCAGCGGCCTCAGCTCCAGCGACTCCACCGAGGCCACCGGCGCGCCCGTCCCGTCCGCGCACACCACGGAGACCCCCGGGCCGTCCGCCCCGGCGGGCGCCAGCCGCACCCGGAGCCACCGGGCGCCGACGGCGTGCAGCCGCACGCCGCTCCACGCGAACGGCAGCCGGGTCCCTCCGTCGGCCTTGGCGTCCTCCGTGTCCTCCGGGGACAGCAGGCCCAGTGCCACGGGATGCAGTGCGGCGTCCAGCAACGCGGGGTGCACGCCGTAACCGTCGACCTCATCACCGGCCGTCCCGGGAAGCGCCACCTCGGCGAACACCTCGTCACCGCGCCGCCACACGGCACGGAGACCCCGGAACGCCGGGCCGTACTCCAGGCCCGTCCCGGCCAGTTCGTCGTACGCCGCCCCGGCCGGGACCTCGACGGCGCCGGCCGGCGGCCAGATCCGCAGCGACTCGGTGTCCGGCGGGGAGGCGCCGGCAGTCGCGTCCTCGTCCGCGAGCACGCCCGCGGCGTTGAGCACCCACCCGTCCCCGTCCCCGCCGGGGACGCGGGAGTGGATGCGCACCGCTCGCCGCCCGTCCTCGCCGGGGGTGTCGACCGCGATCTGCAGGGACGTCCCTCCCCGCTCGGGCAGCACCAGCGGCGCGTGCAGCGTCAGCTCCTCCAGCAGGGGCGCGCCGACCCGCCCGCCCGCGTGCAGCGCCCAGTCCACCAACGCCGTGCCCGGCACCAGGCGGGCCCCCATGACGACGTGGTCACCGAGCCAGGCGTGCGACGCCGACAGGGAACCGGTGAAGAGGGCGGCTTCCGATCCGGCGACCTCCGTCTCGGCGCCGAGCAGCGGATGCCCGGTGCGGTCCAGCCCGAGCCCCACGGGGTCGCCGGCCGGGGCGGGCGAGGACTCCAGCCAGTAGTGCTGGTGCTGGAAGGCGTAGGTGGGCAGGTCAACCCGCTGAGCGTTCATGCCTGCGTAGTAGGCGGTCCAGTCGACGGCGGTGCCGTGCACGTGCAGTTCGGCGAGGGCGGTGACGACGGCGTCCGTTTCCGGGCGGTTCTTGCGCAGGGCGGGGATGAACGCGGCGTCGGTGGTCGTCTCCTGGGCCATGGCGGACAGGACGCCGCCGGGGCCGAGTTCCAGGTAGGTGGTGACGCCTTGGGCGTCGAGGTGGCGGATGCCGTCGGCGAACCGGACGGCCCGGCGGACGTGGTTGACCCAGTAGTCCGCGGTCAGCAGCTCCTCACCCGCCGTCTGACCGGTGAGGTTGGAGACGATCGGGATGCGCGGGGTGTGGAAGGTGGCCGTCTGCAGGATCTGCCGGAACTCCTCGAGCATGGGTTCCATGCGCGGGGAGTGGAATGCGTGGCTGACCCGCAGCTTCTTGGACTTCGCGAACCGCTCGGCGATCGCGGTGACCTCGTCCTCGTCGCCGGAGATGACCACGGAGGTCGGTCCGTTGAGGGCGGCGATGGACACGTTCTCGGTGAGCAGCGGCAGGATCTCGTCCTCGGTCGCCTGCACCGCGATCATCGCCCCGCCCTCGGGCAGGGCCTGCATCAGCCGGCCACGCGCAGCCACCAGGGCGGCCGCGTCCTCCAGCGACCAGACGCCGGCGACGTGCGCGGCGGCGAGTTCGCCGATGGAGTGGCCGAGCAGGTAGTCGG
>NZ_LWCC02000005.1:583123-596854 GCF_001642695.1 Streptomyces chilikensis | reverse complement strand
TCGACGACGGCTCACCGACGTTCAGCGTCCGGGGCAGCACCCCGTGACGCATCGCCATGACCATCTTGATCACGCCCGCGACACCCGCTGCCGCCTGCGTGTGCCCGATGTTGGACTTCAGCGATCCCAGCCACAGCGGTCGCCCGTCCTCGGGCCGCTCCTGCCCGTACGTGGCCAGCAGTGCCTGCGCCTCGATCGGGTCGCCCAGCGTCGTGCCCGTGCCGTGCGCCTCCACCACGTCCACGTCCGCACCGGTCAGACCGGCCCCCGCCAGCGCCGCGCGGATGACGCGCTGCTGCGACGGTCCGTTCGGTGCGGTGAGCCCGTTGCTGGCACCGTCCTGGTTGACGGCCGAACCCCGTACCACCGCCAGCACCCGGTGCCCGTTGCGGCGCGCGTCCGACAGACGCTCCACCAGCAGCACGCCCACACCTTCGCCCCAGCCGGTGCCGTCCGCGTCGTCCGAGAAGGCCTTCACCCGGCCGTCCGCGGCCAGCCCGCCCTGACGGGAGAACTCCGCGAACACCGTGCCGGTGGCCATCACGGCGACGCCGCCGACGAGGGCGGCCGAGCATTCGTCGTTGCGCAGTGCCTGGACGGCCATGTGGAGGGCGACCAGCGAGGACGAGCACGCCGTGTCCACCGTCACCGCCGGCCCCTCCAGGCCCAGCACGTACGACACCCGTCCCGAGAGCACGGCGGTGGCCGTGCCGGTCATGAGGTAGCCCTCGGTGCCTTCCGGCGCCTGGACGACGTCGCTGCCGTAGCCCTGCGAGGAGGCGCCGACGTAGACGCCGGTGCGGCTGCCCTTCATCGACAGAGGGTCGATGCCGGCCCGCTCGAAGACCTCCCAGGACGCCTCCAGCAGCAGCCGCTGCTGCGGGTCCATGGCCAGGGCCTCACGCGGGTTGATGCCGAAGAACGCGGCGTCGAAGTCGCCGGCTCCGGAGAGCCAGCCGGCCGCGACGGACAGGCCGTCCTCGGGGGCGTCGCCCGGCCATCCCCGGTCGGCGGGGATGTCGCCGACGGTGTCCACGCCCTCGGCGACGACCCGCCACAGTTCGTCCGGCGAGCTCACGCCCCCGGGGAACCGGCAGCTCATGCCGACGATGACCACCGGGTCGTCGTCGGACGGGGCGGAACCGGTGACCGGGCCGGTGACCGCGGACCGTGCCGCGCTGCCGTCGGCCGGCTGTCCGAGGACGAGCGTCAGGAGGTGGTCGGCGAGGTCCGCGACGGTGGGGTAGTCGAAGACCAGGGTGGTGGGGAGGCGCAGACCGCTGAGCGTGCTGAGCCGGTTGCGGACGTCCACGGCCGTGAGGGAGTCGAAGCCGAGTTCCCGGAAGGGGCGTGCGGCATCGAGTTCGGCGGCGTTCGCGTAACCGAGGACGGCGGCGGCCTCCCCGCGGACCAGGTCGAGGACGCGGTTGCGCTGCTCGGCCGGGGCGAGCCCGGCGAGGCTCTGCTGCAGCGCGGAGGTGACGGCGGACTCGCCGCCCGCCTCGGCCTCGGCGGCGTCCAGGACCTCCCGCACCTCGGGCAGGTCCTCGAGCAGCGGACTGCGGCGCGCGACGGTGAACGAGGGGACGAAGCGGTCCCAGCGGACGTCGGCGACGGTGAGCGCCGTCTCGTTCCCCGCGACGGCCTGCCGCAGCGCGTTGATGTTGAGGTCGGGGTCCATGACGGGCAGACCGCGGCGGCTGAGCAGTTGCTCCGCCTCTCCCTTGGCCATGCCGGCACCGCCCCAGGCACCCCAGGACAGGGCGGTCGCGGTGCGGCCACGGGCCCGGCGGGAGGCGGCGAACGCGTCCAGGTAGGTGTTGGCCGCGGCGTAGGCGCCCTGGCCGCCACTGCCCCAGATGCCGGAGATGGAGGAGAACACGACGAAGGCGTCGAGCGGGTCGTCGCCGAGGACGTCGTCCAGGTTGCGGGCGCCGGCGACCTTGGCCGTGATCACGTCGGCGAAGGTGGTGTGGTCGGTGTCCTCGATGGAGCTGAGCTGGCTGACGCCGGCCGTGTGGATCACGGCGGTGACGGTGTCCCCCTGCTCCCTCAGTCCGTCGACGAGGGTCCGCACGGCGGCGCGGTCGGCGACGTCGCAGGCGGCGACCGTGACGCGCACCCCCAGGGCGGTCAGCTCCGCCCGGAGTTCGGCCGCGCCCGGCGCGGCGGGTCCGCGTCGGCTGGTCAGGACCAGGTGCTCGGCCCCCAGCTCGGCGAACCGGCGGGCCAGGAAGGTACCGAGGGCGCCGGTGCCGCCCGTGATGAGGACGGTGCCCCGCGGGGTCCAGCTCTCGGTCGTCCCTCCCATCGGGGCGCGCAGCAGGCGCCTGGCGTACACACCGGTGGACCGGACGGCCACCTGGTCCTCGCCGTCGTCACCGCCGGCCGCCCCGAGGACGGCGCACACCCTGGTCAGGGCACGGTCGTCCAGGACCGCGGGGAGGTCGATCTGCCCGCCCCAACGTCCCGGGTGCTCGAGTCCGACGACCCGTCCGAAACCGGAGACCATGGACTGGTCGGGTGCGGTGAGCGTGTCCGACCTGCCGACGGAGACGGCCCCGCGGGTGAGCGTCCACAGCGGGGCGGAGCCCGGGGCGGTCACGAGCGCCTTCACCAGGTCGACGGTGGAGACGAGCCCGGCGGGCAGCGCCGGGAAGTCGGGGTGCGGGGTCTCGTCGAGACCGAGGAGGGACAGGACGCCCTGGACGTCCTCGGTGTCGTCGAGTCCGGTGAACGCGCCGAGGGTGAGCGGTTCCGCCTCGGCGCCGTGCCGGATGAGACCGGTGACGAGGGCGTCGGCCAGGGCGGACGTCCCGGCGGCCGGATCGTCCGGTACGACGACCAGCCAGCGCCCGGTCGGGGCGGCGGACGCCTCACCGGACGTGGCCACGGGCTTCCAGGTGACGTGGTAGCGCCAGGCGTCGATCGTCGAGCGTTCCTTGCGGTCGCGCCGCCACGAGCTGATGACGGGCAGGGCCGCGTGCAGCGGCCCGGTGTCGGCCCCGCCGAGGGCCGCGGCCAGGGCTTCCGCGTTGCCCTGCTCGACGGCCTCCCAGAAGCGCGCCTCGTCGGGGTCCACGGTCCGCGCGGCCCCCGGTACGGCGGCACCGGGCTGGGTGTCCGGCCAGTAGCGCTGCCGCTGGAACGCGTAGGTGGGCAGTGGGGTGGGGCGGGCACCGGTGCCGGCGAAGACGGTGGTCCAGTCGACCGTGACGCCGTGGCAGTGGGCCTCGGCGAGGGAGGTCAGGAAGCGCTCCGGGCCGCCCTCGTCACGGCGGAGGGTACCGAGGACGGGGGCGTTCTCGACGGTTCCCTGGAGGCCCATCGACAGGACGGGATGCGGGCTGACCTCGATGAACACCTCGTGCCCGTCGGCGAGGGCGGCGCGGGTGGCGTCCTCGAACTCGACGGTGTTGCGGAGGTTGTCGTACCAGTAGCCGCCGTCCATCGGCGTCTCGTCGCCGTCGAGGAGACGGCCCGTCAGGGACGAGTACAGGGGCGTGCCGCCCTGCTGCGGGGTGATGCCGGTCAGCAGACGGGCCAGCTCCTCCCGGATGGCCTCGACGTGGGCGGAGTGGGACGCGTAGTCCACGTCCACCCTGCGGGCCCGGACCCCGGCCGACTCGCAGGCCGTGATCAGCTCGTCGAGGGCGTCGACGTCACCCGACACCACCGTGGACGAGGGACCGTTCACCGCGGCGACGGATATCCGCCCGTCCCACGCCGCGATCGTCTCGCGCACCGCGTCCGCCGCCTGAGCGACGGACACCATGCCGCCGAGACCGGCGAGCGCGGTGATGGCGCGTGACCGCAGGGCGACGACCTTGGCCGCGTCCTCCAACGACAGGATCCCCGCCACCGCGGCGGCGGCGATCTCGCCCTGCGAGTGACCGATCACCGCGGCCGGCTGGACCCCGGACCGGCTCCCGCCAGCGCCGCGCGGATGACGCGCTGCTGCGACGGCCCGTTCGGCGCGGTCAGCCCGTTGCTCGCACCGTCCTGGTTGACCGCCGAGCCCCGCACCACCGCCAGCACCTGATGCCCGTTGCGGCGCGCGTCGGACAGACGCTCCACCAGCAGCACGCCCACGCCCTCGGACCAGCCCGTGCCGTCCGCCTCGTCGGAGAACGACTTGCAGCGGCCGTCCGCGGCCAGGCCGCGCTGGCGGCTGAACTCGACGAAACCGGTCGGCGTCGCCATCAGGGCGACACCGCCCGCCAGGGCCATCGTGCACTCGCCGGAGCGCAGTGCCTGCACGGCCAGGTGGAGGGCGACCAGCGACGACGAGCATGCCGTGTCCACCGTGATGGCCGGGCCCTCCAGGCCCAGGACGTAGGCGACGCGGCCGGAGAGCACGCTGGTGGCCATGCCGGTCAGCAGGTGGCCCTCGGTGCCGGTGCTGTCGGCGGCGCGGGAGAGGTCGGCGCCGTAGCCGGAGGCGGACGCGCCGGCGAAGACGCCGACGCGGTGGCCGCGGACGGACGCGGCGTCGATGCCGGCCCGCTCGAAGACCTCCCAGGACGCCTCCAGCATGAGCCGCTGCTGCGGGTCCATGGCCAGCGCCTCGCGCGGCGAGATGCCGAAGAAGCCGGCGTCGAAGCCGGTTGCGTCGTGCAGGAACCCGCCGTCACGGACGTACGAGGTGCCGGGCGTCTGCGGGTCGGGGTCGTAGAGGGCCTCGAGGTCCCATCCGCGGTCGGTGGGGAACGGCGTGATGCCGTCGCCGCCGGACTCCACGAGCCGCCACAGGTCGTCCGGACCGGCGACGCCGCCGGGGTAACGGCAGGCCATGCCGACGATGGCGATCGGCTCGTCGTCGGCGGCGCCCGTGACGCCCGCCGCGGAACGGGACGCGGTGGCGGCCTCGGCCGGAAGGAGCTCGGACTCGACGAACCGGGCCAGCGCGACCGGGCTGGGGTGGTCGAAGACGAGGGTGCTGGGCAGCGCGATGCCCAGTTCACGGGCGAGCCGGTTGCGCAGGTCGACGGCGGTGAGCGAGTCGAAGCCCAGGTCGCGGAAGGCGCGGTCGGGCCGGATCTCCGTGGTGTCGCCGTGGCCGAGGACCGCGGCGGCGGCCTCGCTGACGCGCCGCACCAGGTGGGCGGAGCGGTCGGCGGGGGACAGCGCGGCGAGCTGGTCGCGCAGCCGGGTCCGGGCGTCGTCGGCCCCGGGCGAGGCGTCCTGCCCGGTGGTTCCGGAGGCGAGGGCGACGGCCTCCGGGAGGTCGCTCAGCAGCGGGCGCGGGCGCACCGCGGTGAAGGCCGGCAGGAAGCGGTCCCAGTGGACGTCGGCGACGGCGACGTGCGTGTCCCCGTGGTCCAGGACGTGCCGCAGCGCGGCGACGGCGTGCTCGGGGTCCATGGTGCGGATGCCGCGGCGGGCCAGCCGCTCGCCTTCCCGTCCGTCGGCGAGTCCGCCGCCGCCCCAGGCGCCCCAGGAGACGGACGTCGCGGCGGCGCCGCGGGACCGCCGGCGCACGGCGAGGGCGTCGAGGTAGGCGTTGCCGGTGGCGTAGGCGGCCTGGCCGCGGCTGCCCCACACGCTGGAGATGGACGAGAACAGCACGAACGCGTCGAGTTCCGCGTCGAGGTCGCCCAGCAGGTCGTCGAGGAGGGCGGCGCCGGTGGCCTTGGCCCGGATCTCGGCGGCGAAGGACGCCAGGCCGACGTCGGCCAGCGCGGTGTCGGTGGCGATGCCCGCGGTGTGGAACACCGAACGCAGCGGGGGGCCGCCGTCGGTGCGCAGGGAGTCGAGGAGGGCGGCCAGGGCCGTCCGGTCGGAGACGTCGCAGGCGACCACGACGGCGGTGGCGCCCAGCGCCTGGAGCTCGGCGGTGAGTTCGGCGGCGCCCGGGGCGTCCGGGCCGCGTCGGCCGGTCAGCACGATGCGTTCTGCGCCGTTGCGGGCCAGCCAGCGTGCCGTGTGCGCGCCGAGCGCACCGGTGCCGCCGGTGATCAGGGCGGTGCCGCGCGCGGTGAACGCGCCGGAGCCGGAAGGGCCGCCGGTGCGCGGGTCGTGGAGGAGCCGGCGGACGAAGACGCCGGAGGAGCGCAGGGCGATCTGGTCCTCGGTCCCGTCGGCGAGCGCGGCGGCGAGCCGGTCGGCGGCGCGCCCGTCGAGTTCGGCCGGGAGGTCCACCAGGCCGCCCCAGCACTCGCCCTGCTCCAGGCCGATGACGCGGCCCAGGCCCCACAGCGGCGCCTGGGCGGGGGAGGGGGAGGAGTCGGAGCGGCCCACGGAGACGGCGTTGCGGGTGGCGATCCACAGCGGGGCGGCGGACCCGGTGTCCTGGAGGGCCTGCGCCAGGACGACCGTGGCGGTGACGCCGGCCGGAAGGTTCCCGGTGGCGAACGGGTCCTGCGCGTCGTCCTCGGCCAGCGCGAGCAGGGACAGCACCCCGGCGGGCGCCTCCGTCCCGGTGTGTCCGGTGAGCAGCGCCGCCAGCCCGGAGCGGTCGAGGGCGGCGTCCACGGCGACCGTGGTCACGGTGGCGCCGCGGGAGCCGAGCGCGTCGACGACCCGGGACACGAGCTGCCCGTGGGCGGTGCGGGCGGGGGTGAGGACGAGCCAGGAGCCGGTGAGGGGCCGTGCCGCCGGACCGGTGGCCGGGGCGACCGGCTTCCAGTCGACCCGGTAGCGCAGCGAGTCGACGACGTCGAGGTCGCGGTTGCGGCGCCGCCACGCGGCGAGCGCCGGCAGCGCGGCGGCCAGCGGATCGACGTCGACCGGCCCCAGCGCGTCGGCGAGGGCGGTGAGGTCCTCGCGCTCCACCGCCTCCCAGAAGCGCGCCTCGTTGCGGAAGGTGGCGAGCACCTCGGCCGCGTCCTGCGCGGCGGCCGGCGTCGGCCAGTAGCGCTGCCGCTGGAAGGCGTAGGTGGGCAGGGCCACCCGGCGGGCGCCCGTACCGGCGTAGAAGGCGGACCAGTCGACCGGCACGCCGTGCACGTGCAGGGCGGCGACGGCCGCGGTCAGCGCCGCCGTCCCGGGCCGGTCCTTGCGCAGGGCGGCCACGAAGGACACCGCGCCCGCGTCACCGGCGCCGTCACCGTCACCGGCGGCGCAGCCCTGCGCCATGGACGTCAGCACGCCGCCGGGGCCGAGCTCGAGGAAGGAGGTGACGCCCTGGTCGAGCAGGGTGCGGACGCCCTGCTCGAAGCGGACCGCCTCACGGACGTGCCGGACCCAGTAGCCGGGGTCGCGGATCTCCCGTGCGCGCAGCGGCCGGCCGGTGACGTTCGAGACCACCGACAACCGCGGGGAACGGAAGGTCAGGCTCTCGGCGACCGAGCGGAACGCGTCGAGCATCGGCTCCATCAGCGGGGAGTGGAAGGCGTGGGACACCCTCAGCCGCCGGATCCTGCGGCCCTGCTCCTCGAAGGCCGCGGCGGCCTCCAGCACCGCCGCCTCCGCACCGGACACCACCACCGAGCGCGGACCGTTGACGGCGGCGACCGACACCTCCGGCCGGCCGGCCAGGACCGCGGCGACCTCCTCCTCGGTGGCCTCCACGGACACCATGGCGCCGCCCTCCGGGAGGGCCTGCATGAGCCGGCCGCGGGCGGCGACCAGGGCGGCCGCGTCCGCGAGGTCCAGGACCCCTGCCACGTGCGCCGCGGTGATCTCGCCGACGGAGTGGCCCATCAGGTGGTCGGGGGTGACGCCCCAGGACGCGACGAGGCGGTACAGCGCCGTCTCCACGGCGAACAGGGCGGCCTGCGTGTAGACGGTCCGGTCCAGCAGCGCGGCGTCCGCGCTGCCCTCCTGCGCGAACACGACGTCCCGCACGGACCGGTCGACGTGTCCGGCGAGGTTCCGGTCGAGCTCGGCGCACACCGCGTCGAACGCCTCGGCGTACACCGGGAACGCCTCGTACAGCTCACGGCCCATCCCGGCCCGCTGCGAGCCCTGGCCGGAGAACATCACGCCGAGCCGGCCGGGCACGGCCAGCCCCCGCACCGTTCCCGCGGCCTCCTCGCCCCGGGCCAGCGCGCGCAGCCCGTCCAGCAGCGTGGCGCGGTCCTCGCCGAGCACCACGGCCCGGTGGTCCAGCGCGGCACGCCCGGTGGCGAGGGAGAAACCGACGTCGAGGGCGCCGGCGACGGCCGGGGCGGCGCTCCCGGGCGTGGCCGGGTCCTCGGTGAGCCGGTCCAGGAGACGCTGCGCCTGCGCGGCGAGGCCCTGCGCGGAGGCGCCGGACACCAGCCACGGGTGGACCGCAAGGGCGGCGCGGGCGGCGTCGGAAGCCGCCGCCTCCTCCGGCGCGGCGCCGGAGTCCTGCCCGGCGGCGGTCCCGGGAGCCTGCTCCACGATGACGTGCGCGTTGGTGCCGCTCACGCCGAACGACGACACGGCGGCACGGCGCGGGGCCCCGGTCTCCGGCCAGCCGCGCGCCTCCGCCAGCAGTTCCACGGCCCCCGCCGACCAGTCCACGTGCGGGGTCGGGGCGTCCACGTGCAGCGTCTTCGGCAGTACGCCGTGACGCACCGCCATGACCATCTTGATGACGCCGGCCACACCGGACGCCGCCTGGGCGTGACCGATGTTCGACTTCAGGGAGCCCAGCCACAGCGGCCGGCCGTCGGCGCGGCCCTGGCCGTACGTCTCCACGACGGCCTGCGCCTCGATCGGGTCGCCCAGCACCGTGCCGGTGCCGTGGGCCTCGACCGCGTCGACGTCGGCCGTGGTCAGGCCCGCGTTGGCGAGCGCGGCGTGGATGACCCGCTGCTGGGCGGTGCCGTTGGGGGCGGTCAGGCCGTTGCTGGCGCCGTCCTGGTTGACGGCGGTGCCCCGGACGACCGCCAGGACCTCGTGGCCGTTGCGCACCGCGTCCGACAGCCGCTCGACCAGCAGCACGCCGACGCCCTCGGCCCAGCCCGTGCCGTCCGCCGCCGCCGCGAACGACTTGCAGCGGCCGTCGACGGCGAGGCCGCCCTGCTTGCTGAACTCGGCGTACGCCTCCGGCACCGCCATCACCGCGACACCGCCGGCCAGCGCCAGGTCGCACTCGCCCGACCGCAGGGCCTGCACGGCCATGTGGAGGGCGACCAGCGACGACGAGCAGGCGGTGTCGACGGTGACCGCGGGGCCCTCCAGCCCCAGCGTGTAGGCGACGCGGCCGGACACGACGCTGCCCGCCGTGCCCGTGAGGAAGTAGCCCTCGACGTCCTCGGAGGCGTTCTGCAGCTTCGACTCGTAACCGGAGACCGCCGCGCCGGCGAAGACGCCGGTACGGGTGCCGCGCAGCGCGGTGGGCGCGATCCCGGCCCGCTCCACCGCCTCCCACGCGGCCTCCAGCAGCAGCCGCTGCTGCGGGTCCATCGCCAGCGCCTCGCGCGGCGAGATCCCGAAGAACCCGGCGTCGAACTCGGCGGCGTCGTGCACGAATCCGCCCTCGTACGCCCCCGAGCCGGCCGGGCTCGAGGCGTACAGGCCGTCGACGTCCCACCCGCGGTCCGTGGGGAAGGGGCCCACCGCGTCGCGGCCCTCGTCCACGAGCCGCCACAGGTCCTCGGGATCCGCGATCCCGCCGGGGTAACGGCAGCTCATGCCGACGATCGCGACGGGCTCGCGCGCCGCCTCGGTGATCCGGGCATTCTCCCGGCGCAGCCGCTCGGTCTCCTTGACCGACGCCCGCAGAGCCTCAAGAACCTTGTCCGCCGAAGCAGCCATCATTCACTCCACATTTCGCACGTCATCACGAGCCGTTGTCACCCAGCGCGAGCTGGATCAGGCTTTCGGCGTCCAGGTCGTCGATCGAGTCGTCCGCCACCGGGGTCGCCGTCCCGGCAGAGACCGGGACGGGGGCGGGGGCGGGGGTGGTCGCGGGCGGCGCGGCCGGAGCACCGCCCGCATCACCGTCCGCCACCGGAGGAAGGCCGAGCCTGCCGAGCAGGAAGCGCGCCAGCACGGCGGGTGTCGGGTGGTCGAAGACCAGCGCGGCGGGCAGCTTCAGACCGGTGGCCCGGGCGATCCGGTTCCGCAGGTCCACCGCGGTGAGCGAGTCGAAGCCGAGCTTGCGGAACGCCCGGTCGGGCCGCACCTCGCCCGGGCCGTCCAGCCCCAGCACCGCCGCCGCGTGGTCGCGGACGATTTCGAGGAGGGTGAACTCGCGCTCCGGAAGCGACAGCTCGACCAGCTCCGCGCGGAGGAGGCCGGCCGCGTCGAGTGCCGGGCCCTCGGCGTCCCCCGTGTCCTGCGCGTCCTCGGCGGACCGCAGGCCGCGCACCTCCGGCAGGTCGCCGATCAGCGGGCTCGGACGCATCGCGGTGAACACGGGCGCGAACCGCGACCAGTCGACGTCGGCGACGACGACCGCGGTCTCCCCGTGCTCGACCGCCTGCGCCATGGCCGCCAGGGCAGGCTCCGCGGCCATCGCCGACAGGCCCAGTCCGCTCAGCGCCCCGCCGACGCCCTCGTCACCCGCCAGCCCGCCGCCTTCCCACCAGCCCCAGGCCACGGACGTCGCCGTCCGGCCCCGGGACCTCCTGCGGTGGGCGAGCGCGTCCAGCGAGGCGTTCGCGGCGGCGTACGCGGAGTGCCGGGCGTTGCCCCACACCCCGGAGATCGAGGAGAACAGCACGAAGGCGTCCACGGAGTCCCCGAGCACCTCGTCCAGGTGGAGCGCGCCGTTCACCTTGCCCGCCAGCACCGCCGCGTAGGCGTCGGCGTCCGTGTCCTGGAAGGCGGCCGTGTCGTCGACACCCGCCGTGTGGAAGACACTGCGCACCGGCCGGCCCTCGGCCTCCAGCCGCTCGACCAGGGCCCTCACCTGCTCGCCGTCCGCCACGTCACAGGCGACCACCGTCGCCGTCGCACCGGCCCGGGCCAGGTCGGCCACCAGCTCCGCCGCTCCCGGCGCGTCCGGGCCCCGACGGCTCGTCAGCACGATGTGCCGGGCGCCCCGTCCGGCCAGCCAGCGGGCGAGCCGCCCGCCGACGGAGCCGGTGCCCCCGGTGACCAGAGCGGTGTCCCGCGGCTCGAACCGGCGGCCCGCGCCTGCGAGCACGGCACGCTCGACCCGGCGGGCGAAGACCTCGGAGCCGCGCAGCGCCACCTGGTCCTCGTTCCCGAGGTCCCCGGCGAGCACGGCGCACATCCGCTCCATCACCGACGCGTCGCCCCCTTCGCCCCCCGTGGTGTCGGGCAGGTCGATCAGACCGCCCCAGCTCCCCGGCGCCTCCAGGGCGATGGCCTGCCCCATCCCCCACAACTGCGCCTGCACCGGGCTGCCGGCCGGCTCCGCCTGCCCGCCCCGCCCAATCTGGACGGCGCCACTAGTGACACACCACAGCGGCGCTCGCGTCCCGCTGTCGTCGAGGGCCTGGAGGAGGGCGAGCGTGCCCGCGGTCACGGCGGGAAGCCCGACCCCCAGCGCGTTCTCCGCGTCCCGGGCGGCCGCCCCGCCCGCCCCGTCCGCCACGGCCAGCAGCGACAGCACGCCGCCGAGCGGCGTCCCGTCCGTCTCCTCCAGCGCGGCCCGCAGCGCCTTGGCGATGCCCTCCCGGTCCCTCTGGTGCTCACCGAGCGCCAGCGACACCACGCGCGCACCGCGCCCCTCGAGCGCCCGCGCGGCGGCCGCGGCGGTGGTCCCGTCGCCGCCGCACTCCGGTGCGACCACGAGCCAGACGCCGTCGAGGCGTCCGCCGCGCGCCCCGGCGCGCAGCGGCTTCCAGGAGATCCGGTAGCGCCACGAGTCCACCTGCGCGCGGGTCGTCGCCTCCCGCCGCCACGCGGCGAGGGCGGGCAGCACCGCCCCGAGGGCGTCCGCCCCGACCCCCTCCAGCTGCCGTGCCAGCGCCTCCGTGTCCCCCGCTTCGACGGCCTTCCAGAACTCCGCCTCCACGGGGGAGGGGCCGGACCGCACGGAGGCGGCCTCGGGCTCGTCCTCGAGCCAGTAGTGCTGGTGCTGGAAGGCGTAGGTGGGCAGGGGGGTGCGGCGGGCACCGGTGCCGGCGAAGACGGTGTCCCAGTCGACGGTGAGGCCATGGCAGTGCGCCTTGGCGAGGGAGGTCAGGAAGCGGTCCAGGCCGCCCTCGTCGCGGCGCAGGGTGCCCAGGACGGCGGCGTCGGTGCCGGTGTCCTCGACGGTGCCCTGGAGGCCGAGAGAGAGGACGGGGTGGGGGCTGACCTCGATGAGGACGGTGTGTCCGTCGGTGAGGGCGGCGCGGGTGGCGTTCTCGAACTCGACGGTGTTGCGGAGGTTGTCGTACCAGTAGCCGCCGTCCGACTGCGCCGACCGCAGCAGACCCCACACCGCACCCAGCACCGGATCACCACCGAACGACCCGACCGCCACCGCCCCCCGCGTCACCACCAGCAGACGCGCGTCACTCTCCCGCTCCGCCGCCACCCACTCCCGCAACCACCCCAACACCCGCACCACCGCATCACGGACACCCTCAGGGGAGCCGTCACCGGTCTGCTCCGGTCCGCCGGGAACGTGCAGGACCTGGATCTCCTCGTCCGGAGCCGTCGTGGAAACACCCGTGAGCGGCGCCCAGTCGACGCGGTACAGGGAGTCGGCAACGGCTCCGTGCTCCGCCGCGGCCAGCCGGTCGGCGTCGACCTGGCGGAAGACCAGCGACCCGACCGTGGCCACGGGCGCACCCGTGGCGTCCACCGCCTCCACGCACACGGCACGGCTGTCCAGTGCGGTGAGCCGAACCCGCAGGGTCGACGCGCCCGCCGCGAACAGTTCGACGCCCTCCCAGGTGAAGGGCAGTCGCAGGCCGGCACCGCCCGGGAGGAGCTCGCCCGCGCCCACGGCGTGCAGGGCGGAGTCCAGCAGGGCCGGGTGCAGACCGAACCGGCCCGCCTGCTCCGCGGCCTCACCCTCGAGACCCACCTCGGCGAACACCTCGCCGTCGGTCCGCCAGACCGCGCGCAGCCCGCGGAACACCGGGCCGTACCCGTAACCGGTGGCCTCGGCGCCCGCGTAGAAACCGGTCACGTCGACCGCCTCGGCGCCCTTGGGGGGCCAGACGGCGGCCCAGCCCGCGGTCCGGGACCGGTCCTCCGTCGCGTCGGTCACCACGCCGGACGCGTGCCGTGTCCACGTTTCGGCGTCCTCGGCACGTCCGTACACGGCGACGGGTCGTGCACCGGGGCCCGCGTCGTCCTCGCCTTCCGCGCCCACCACGACGCGGAGGGCGACGGCGCCGTTCTCCGGCAGCAGCAGAGGCTGCTCGAGCACGAGTTCCGACAGCGTTCCCGTGCCGGCCTCGTCACCCGCACGCACCGCCAGTTCGACCAGGGCGGTGCCCGGTACCAGCACCCGCCCTTCCACGGCGTGATCGGCCAGCCAGGGGTGGGTGCGGACGGACAGACGCCCGGTCAGCACCACCCCGCCCGGCTCGGGCAGCTCGAGCACCGCGCCGAGCAACGGGTGCTCGGCGCTCTCCAGGCCCACGGAGGCCACGTCGCCGGTGAACGCGGCGGGACGCGGCCAGAAGCGCTGCCGCTGGAAGGGGTAGGTCGGCAGGTCGGTGACGCCGGCACCGGTGCCGGTGAAGACGACGTCCCAGTCCACGTCGAGGCCGAGGGCCCACACCTCGCCGAGGGAGGTGAGGAAACGGTCCAGGCCGCCCTCGTCGCGGCGGAGGGTGCCGAGGACGGCGGCGTCGGTACCGGCGGCCTCGAGGGTGCCCTGGAGCCCCAGGCCGAGGACCGGGTGGGGGCTGACCTCGACGAAGACGGTGTGGCCGTCGGCGAGGGCGGCGCGGGTGGCGT
>NZ_LWCC02000005.1:579268-583023 GCF_001642695.1 Streptomyces chilikensis | reverse complement strand
CCTTGGCCGCGTCCTCCAGCGACAGGATCCCGGCGACGGCCGCGGCGGCGATCTCGCCCTGGGAGTGACCGATCACCGCGGCCGGCTGGACCCCGTAGGAGCGCCACAGCTCCGCGAGGGAGACCATGACGGCCCACAGCACCGGCTGGACCACGTCCACCCGCTCCAGGCCCTCGCCACTGCGGACGACATCGAGCAGCGACCAGTCGATGTGCGGAGCCAGCGCGGCCGCACACTCCGCCATCCGCGCCGCGAACACCGGAGACGCGTCGAGGAGTTCGACCGCCATCCCCGCCCACTGCGCGCCCTGACCCGGGAACACGAACACCGGCCTGCCGTGATCACCGGCGGATCCGCGTGCGGCGCCGGCGGGGAGGTCGCCCTCCGCCAGGGCGAGGAGGCGGTCCGCCATGGAGGTCACGTCGTCGCCGACCACCACGGCGCGGTGGTCGAAGGCGGTACGGGTACGGAGCAGCGACAGGCCGATGTCCTCGGGTGAGGGAACCGGCCGCGCGGTCCGCACGTGCCGGAGCAGCCGGCCGGCCTGGTCGGCGAGCGCGGCTTCGGTCCGTGCGGAGAGGAGCCACGGCAGCGGTCCGTTCGGACGACCCGCCGGCGCGGACACCGCGGATCCGGCGGAACCGGTGGCACCGCCGGCCGTCTCCTCGGAGGGCTCCGGCTCGGGCGCCTCCTCGATGACGGCGTGGGCGTTGGTTCCGCTCATGCCGAAGGCGGAGACGCCCGCCCGCCGCAGCCGGCCCGGGCGTTCCCAGGCACGGGGGCGGGTGAGGAGTTCGACGGAGCCCGAGGCCCAGTCGACGTGCGAGGAGGGCGCGTCCACGTGGAGGGTGCGCGGCATGACGCCGTGGCGCATGGCCATGACCATCTTGATGACGCCGGCGACGCCCGCCGCGGCCTGGGTGTGGCCGATGTTCGACTTCAGCGAGCCCAGCCACAGCGGCCGGTCCTCGGGCCGGTCCTGGCCGTAGGTGGCGAGCAGGGCCTGCGCCTCGATGGGGTACCACCGGTGATCAGCACCGTGCCCCGCACCTTCCACACCCCGCCCGCACCGGACGCGGCCGCCCGCACCACGCGACGGGCGAGAACACCGGCCGGACGCACCGCCGCCTGGTCCTCACCCTCGAGCCCGGCCAGAACGGCGGCAGTGCGCTCCCACGCCTGCCCGTCCAGGACCTCGGGGAGATCGACCAGACCGCCCCACCGCTTGGGCTCCTCCAGCGCCACGACCCGGCCCAGACCCCACACCTGCGCCTGAGCGGCACTACGGACAGGATCCGAGTCACCGGTGGTGACCGCCCCCTGGGTCAGGCACCACAGCGGCGCCTGCACACCCGCCTCACCCAGACGCTGCACCAGGTCGAGCGTCGCCGCGAGACCGGGAGCGACACCGCCCGCTTCCCACACGGAATCGTCGTCGTCCACCGCCAGCAGGGACAGGACGCCTGCCGCCTGCCGGTGCTGCGACAGATCGCTGTCGGTGCCGACCCGCACCACCTCCGCGCCGGCGCTCTTCAACCCGTAGGAGGCCCACTCGACCGTGAACTCGTCCAGCGTCTCCGGCACCACCAGCAGCCACCGCCCCTTGAGGGCAGTGACGTTGGAGACGACCGGGATGCGCGGGGCGTGGAAGGTGAGACCGGCGGCGATCCTGCGGAACTCGTCGAGCATCGGTTCCATGCGCGGCGAGTGGAAGGCGTGGCTGACCCGCAGGCGCTTCGACTTCGCGAACCGGCCCGCGATCGCCAGCACTTCGTCCTCGTCGCCGGAGACGACGACCGAGGTGGGGCCGTTGAGGGCGGCGATGGAGACGTTGGCGGTGAGCAGGGGCAGGATCTCGTCCTCGGTGGCCTGGACGGCGACCATCGCCCCGCCCTCCGGCAGGGCCTGCATCAGCCGGCCACGTGCCGCGACGAGCGCGGCAGCGTCCTCCAGCGACCACACGCCGGCGACGTGCGCGGCGGCGAGCTCGCCGATGGAGTGGCCCAGCAGGTAGTCGGGCGTGACACCCCAGTGCTCCATCAGCCGGAACAGGGCGACCTCGACGGCGAACAGACCCGCCTGCGTGTAGACGGTCTTGTCCAGCAGATCCGAGTCGGCGTCGAAGACCAGCTCCTTCACCGGACGGTCCAGGTGCTTGTCCAACTCGGCGCAGACGGCGTCGAAGGCGTCGGCGAACACCGGGAACGCCTCGTACAGCTCACGCCCCATCCCGGCCCGCTGCGAACCCTGGCCCGAGAACAGGAAGGCGGTCCGGCCGTCCGCGGCCTGGCCGCGGAAGACGCCCGGTGCCGTCTCTCCCGAGGCGAGGTGTTCCAGGCCGCTGAGGAACTCCGCCCGGTCGGCGGCGACCACGGCGGCGCGGCGCTCGAGGTGGGCGCGGCCGGTGGCCAGGGAGAAGCCGACGTCCATCAAGGAGGCCCCGGCGTCCCCCCTGGCGTGGGCGAGGAGCCGCTCGGCCTGTCGGGCGAGGGAACGGTCCGAGCGGGCGGAGAGGACCCACGGCACCAGGGGCGGCAGCGACTCGGGGTCCTGCGGCCGGGCGGCGGGCTCCTCCTGTGCCTGCTCGAGGACGACGTGGGCGTTGGTGCCGCTGATGCCGAAGGAGGAGACCGCGGCGCGGCGCGGACGTTCCCCGGTCTCCGGCCACGGGCGCTCCTGCGTGAGCAGCGCCACCGTGCCCGGTGACCAGTCGATCCGGGTGGAGGGTTCGCCGACGTGGAGCGTGCGGGGCAGGACGCCGTGGCGGAGGGCCAGGACCATCTTGATGATGCCGGCGACGCCCGCGGCGGCCTGCGTGTGCCCGATGTTGGACTTGATGGATCCCAGCCACAGCGGCCGGTCCGCATCGCGTTCCCGGCCGTAGGTGGCCAGCAGTGCCTGGGCCTCGATGGGGTCGCCCAGCGTCGTGCCGGTGCCGTGGGCCTCGACGGCGTCGACGTCGGCGCCGTCGAGACCGGCGTTGGCGAGTGCGGCGCGGATGAAGGAGGCCCACTCGACCGTGAACTCGTCCAGCGTCTCCGGCACCACCAGCAGCCACCGCCCCTTGAGGGCAGCGGAGTCAGCGGCAGCGACGGGCTTCCAGGTCACCTGGTAGCGCCACGTGTCGGCAACCGCGTGGCGGCGCCGACGGGTGCGCCAGGAGGAGAGCGCCGGCAGCGCGTCCTGCAGCGGAAGGTCTCCGCTGAGGTTCAGCTCCGCGAGGAGGGCGGACAGGTCACCCGTGTCGATCGCCTCCCACAGCGCCGTGTCCACGGACGCGTCCACGGCAGGGGCGGGCAGGGCGGTCGGGGCCGCGACGGGTTCCGGGGCCTGCGGCCAGTAGCGTTGGCGGTCGAAGGCGTAGGTGGGCAGCTCGGCGAGGACGGCCCCCGTCCCCGCGTAGAAACGCGTCCAGTCGACGACCGCGCCGTGCACATGTGCCTCGGCGATGGCCCCCATGACGCTCCGCGGTTCGGGGAAGGCCTTGCGGAGAGCGGGGATGAGGGTCTTCTTCCGGGAATCGGCCAGGCAGTCCTTCCCCATCGCCGCGAGCACGCCGCCGGGGCCGAGCTCGAGGTAGGTGGTCACCCCCTGGATCTCGAGGTGACGGATGCCGTCGGCGAAGCGGACGGCCTGGCGGACGTGGTCCACCCAGTAGTCCGCGGTCAGCAGCTCCTCACCCGCGACGGTGCCGGTGACGTTGGAGACGACCGGGATGCGCGGGGCGTGGAAGGTGAGACCGGCGGCGATCCTGC
>NZ_LWCC02000005.1:578549-579168 GCF_001642695.1 Streptomyces chilikensis | reverse complement strand
TCCCGGACGTGCGTGAGCAGCCGCTCCGCCTGCGCGCGCACCGCGGCCTCGGACTTGCCCGACAGCACCCACGGCATCACGCCGCGGGACGTCACCGGGCCCTGTTCGGTCCCGGCCTGCGGTTCCTCGGCGGGCGCCTGTTCGAGGATCACGTGCGCGTTGGTGCCGCTGATGCCGAACGAGGAGACGCCGGCCCGGCGCGGCCCGCCGGTCTCCGGCCACGAACGCTGTGCGTCGATCAGCTCGACCGCGCCCGCGGTCCAGTCGACGTGGGTGGAGGGCTCGTCGATGTGGAGGCTCTCCGGCAGCACGCCGTGGCGCATCGCCAGCACCATCTTGATGACGCCGGCGACGCCCGCCGCGGCCTGGGTGTGACCGATGTTGGACTTCACCGAGCCCAGCAGGAGCGGCCGGCCTTCCGGCCTCTCCTGCCCGTAGGTGGCGAGCAGTGCCTGTGCCTCGATGGGGTCGCCCAGGGAGGTTCCCGTGCCGTGCGCCTCGACGACGTCGACCTGGTCCGCGGAGACCTTCGCGTCGGCGAGGGCGGCGCGGATGACGCGCTGCTGGGCGGGCCCGTTGGGGGCGGTGAGACCGTTGCTGGCGCCGTCCTGGTTGATCG
>NZ_LWCC02000005.1:571378-578449 GCF_001642695.1 Streptomyces chilikensis | reverse complement strand
GCTGGGCGGGCCCGTTGGGGGCGGTGAGACCGTTGCTGGCGCCGTCCTGGTTGATCGCCGAGCCGCGCACGACCGCCAACACCCGGTGGCCGTTGCGGCGGGCGTCGGAGAGCCGCTCGACCAGCAGGACGCCGACGCCCTCACCCCAGCCGGTGCCGTCCGCGTCGTCGGAGAAGGCCTTCACCCGGCCGTCGGAGGCGAGGACGCCCTGCTGGCTGAACTCCAGGAAGACGCCCGGGGTGGCCATGACGGTGACCCCGCCGGTGAGGGCGAGGTCGCACTCTCCGGCGCGCAGTGCCTGGACGGCCTGGTGGAGGGCCACCAGGGACGAGGAGCAGGCGGTGTCGACGGACACGGCCGGGCCCTCCAGGCCGAGGGTGTAGGAGACCCGGCCGGACAGCACGCTGGCGGAGCTGCCGGTGGCGACGTATCCCTGGACGCCCTCGGTGGAGCCGATCAGGAGGTTGGCGTAGTCCTGGCCGTTGGTGCCGATGTACACGCCGGTGCGGCTGCCGCGGAGTGAGGTGGGGGCGATGCCCGCGCGTTCGAGGGTGTCCCAGGTGGTCTCGAGCAGGAGCCGCTGCTGCGGGTCCATGGCCAGCGCCTCGCGCGGCGAGATGCCGAAGAACGCGGGGTCGAACTCGGTGATGGCGTCGATGAACCCGCCTTCCCGGGCGCGTGAGGCGCCGGGCCGGTCGGGGTCGTAGTAGTCCTCCAGGCTCCAGCCGCGGTCGGCGGGCAGCGGCGAGATCGCGTCGGTGCCCGCCAGGAGCAGCTGCCACAGGTCGTCCGGGCCGGACACGCCGGCCGGGAAGCGGCAGCCCATGCCGACGATCGCGACGGGCTCGTCACGGTCGTCGGGTGCGGCGTGGCGGACGGGCGGGCCGGCGGTGTCCGGCGCCCCGGTGAGCTCGGCGTGGAGGTGGGTGGCGAGTGCGGTGGGGTTCGGGTGGTCGAAGACGAGGGTGGTGGGCAGTCGCAGGCCGGTCGCCGCGGCCAGGGAGTTGCGCAGTTCGACGGCGGTGAGGGAGTCGAAGCCGAGTTCCCGGAACGCCTTGCCGGGCAGCACGGCCTCGGCGGACGCGTGGCCGAGGACGGCGGCCGCCCGGCCTCGGACGAGGTCCAGGAGCAGGCGCGTGCCGTCGGCGGGCGTGAGAGCGGCGAGCTGTGCGGTCAGGGCGCCGGCCGCGGTCTCCTCGGCGGGCGCGGGCGCTCCGCCCGGCGTGGCGAGGGCGCGCCGCACGTCGTCGATGTCGCGGACGAGGGAGATCCGTCCGGTGGCGAGCCGGGCGGGCGCGAGGACGGACCAGTCGACGTCGGCGACGGCCGTGCAGGGCGCGCCGGTGGTGACCGAGCGGGCCATGACGGCCACGGCGGTCTCGGGGTCCATGGCGGGCATGCCGCCGCGCTCCATGCGCCGGGCCACCAGGGGGTCGGTGGCGAGGCCGCCGCCGCCCCAGGCGCCCCAGGCGATGGAGACCGCGGGCAGTCCGAGGCCGCGGCGGTGCTGGGCGAGGGCGTCCAGCACGGCGTTGGCGGAGGCGTAGTTGGCCTGGCCGGCGTTGCCGAACGTGCCGGCGAGGGAGGAGAACAGCACGAACGCGTCGAGCGGCAGGTCGCGGGTCAGCTCGTGCAGGTGGAGGGCGGCGGTCGCCTTGGCGGCGAGCACCGGGGCGAGGCGGGCGGGGCTCATGGAGGGCAGGACGCCGTCGTCGAGCACGCCCGCCGTGTGGACGACGGCGGTCAGCGGCTGCTCGGCGGGGATCGCGTCCAGTACGGCCGCCAGCGCGGCGCGGTCGGCGACGTCGCAGGCGGTGAGGGTGACGCGTGCTCCCAGGCCGGCCAGCTCTTCGCACAGGTCCGTGGCGCCGGGGGCGTCCGGGCCGCGGCGGCTGAGCAGCACGATGTGGGCGGCGCCGTTCCGGGCCAGCCAGCGGGCCACGTGGCCGCCGAGTGCGCCGGTGCCCCCGGTGACGAGGACGGTGCCACCGGGCGTCCAGGCGTCGGTGTTCCCGGCGAGCGGAGCGCGCTCGAGCCGGCGGGCGAGGACGCCGGTGGCGCGCACGGCGAACTCGTCGCCGTCACGGTCGCCGTCGGCCAGGAGACCGGCGAGGCGGTCGACGGCCCGGTCGTCCACGACGAGCGGAAGGTCGATCAGGCCGCGCCACCGGTCGGGCTGTTCGAGTGCGGCCACCTGCCCGAGGCCCCAGACGCCCGAGCGGTCGGGGCGGGGCAGCGGGTCCCGCTCGTGGGTGGCGACGGCGGCCCGGGTGACGCACCACAGCGGGGCCTCGACCGCCGCGTCGCCGAGGGCCTGGAGCAGCGCGAGATCACCGGCGAGGCCGGCCGGGACCTCCGGGTGCGTGGCGTGGGCCCCGTCGGCCAGTGCCAGCAGGGACAGGACGCCCGTCAGGCGCCAGTCGCCGGCCAGCAGCGCGGCGAGCCGGTCCCGGTCGGCGGCCTCGGCGGGGACGACGATCCTGGCGACCTCGGCGCCGTGCCGGGCGAGTCCGGCGGCGACGGTCTCCACCACGAGCCGGTCGTCGTCGGCGAGGCGGTCGGGGACGGCGAGCAGCCATCGCCCGGACAGGGTGGCGTCCAGGGACGGGGCGGAGGCGGGCTTCCACGCGACGCGGTAGTGCCACGCCTCCGCGGCCGTTCGCTCGGAGCGCCGGCGGCGCCAGGACGCGAGCACCGGAAGGACCGCCGCCAGGGAGGCCCCGGTGGCCTCGTCCACCGCGCCGAGTGCCTCCCCGAGCGCCTCGAGGTCCTGCCGCTCCACGGCTTCCCAGAAGCGGGCGTCCTCGGGGTCGAGGGTTTCCGCCAGTTCGGCGGCGGGGGACTCCGGCCAGTAGCGCTGCCGCTGGAAGGCGTAGGTGGGGAGGGGGGTGGGGCGGGCGCCGGTGCCGGCGAAGACGGTCTCCCAGTCGACCGTGACCCCGTGGCAGTGCGCTTCCGCGAGGGAGGTGAGGAAGCGGTCCAGGCCGCCCTCGTCGCGGCGGAGGGTGCCCAGGACGGCGGCGTTCTCGGCCGTGCCCTGGAGGCCCAGGCCGAGGACCGGGTGGGGGCTGACCTCGACGAAGACGGTGTGGCCGTCGGCGAGGGCGGCGCGGGTGGCGTCGTCCTGGTTGACGGCGGAGCCGCGCACCACCGCGAGGACCTGGTGGCCGTTGCGGCGGGCGTCCGACAGCCGCTCCAGCAGCAGCATGCCCACACCCTCGGAGAACCCGGTGCCGTCGGCGGCCTCGGCGAACGCCTTGCAGCGGCCGTTCCCGGCGAGACCGCGCTGCCGGCTGAAGTCGATGAACATGCCGGGGGTGGCCATCAGGGTGACGCCGCCGGCGAGGGCCATCGTGGACTCGCCGGAGCGCAGGGACTGCACGGCGAGGTGCAGCGCGACCAGCGAGGACGAGCAGGCGGTGTCGACGGTGACGGCCGGGCCCTCCAGGCCGAGGGTGTAGGAGACGCGGCCCGACACCACGGCGGCGGCGCTGCCGGTGCCGAGGTAGCCCTCCAGGCCGGACTGGTTGCCGACCAGCAGCAGCGGGTAGTCCTGGCCGTTCGTGCCGGCGAACACCCCCACGTGGCTGCCCCGCACGGCCTCCGGGTCGATGCCCGCGTGTTCGAAGGCCTCCCAGGAGGTCTCCAGCAGCAGGCGCTGCTGCGGGTCCATGGCGAGCGCCTCGCGCGGCGAGATGCCGAAGAACGCCGGGTCGAACTCCGCGACGCCGTCGAGGAATCCGCCGTCGGCGACGTACGAGGTGCCCGCCTGGCCGGAACCGGTGTCGTCGATGATCGACCCCAGGTCCCAGCCGCGGTCGGTGGGGAAGGGCGCCATGGCGTCGACGCCGTCGTGGATCATCCGCCACAGGGCGGCGGGGCTGTGCACGCCGCCGGGGAACCGGCAGCTCATGCCGACGACCGCGATCGGCTCCGTGTTGCGGGCCTCCATCTCTCGCAGCCGCTCGTGGGCCGCGTCGAGATCGGTGCTGACGCGCTTGAGGAAATAGCGGAGCTTCTCTTCGTTCGCCACCCTGACGTCCTTTCCTTGACGTGTCGTCGCCGCGCGGGGCAGCGGGTTACGAGATGCCGAACTTCTCGCCGAGAAGCTGGAACATCTCGTCGTCGGAGGCGGAGTCGATCTCCGCCGCCGAGGCCGGCGCGTCGCCATGGGATTCCTGCCAGGCGGCGACCATCGCCTTCATCCGCAGCAGGACTCGCGTCCGGCCGACGTCGTCGGCGGCGACGGACGCCATCGCGGTCTCGATCCGGTCGAGCTCCTCGAGGGCGGCCGTCGCGACGGCCTCACCGTCCTGGAGTAGCCGGTCCCGCATGAACGCGGCCAGAGTCTTGGAAGTGGGGTAGTCGAACGCGGTCGTGACCGGCAGTTTCAGGCCGGTCCGGGAGGACAGTCGGTTGCGCAGCTCGACGGCGGTGACGGAGTCGAAGCCCATCTCGCGGAACGCCTTGCGGACCGGCACGGCCTCGTTCCCGGAGAAGCCGAGGACCGCGGAGACGCACTCGCGGATCAGCTCCACGAGGACGTTCTCCTGCTCCTGCTCGGTCAGGCCGGCCAGGCGCTGGACCAGCTCGGACGGCTCGTCGCCGCCGCCGGCCTCGGCCAGGGCCCGGGCGACCGCCCGGACCTCGGGGACGTCCTCGAGCAGCGGGCTGGACCTGATCGCGGTGAAGGCGGTGTAGAAGCGTTCCCAGTCGATGTCGGCGATGAGCAGGCTGGTCTCGTCCTGCTCCAGTGCCTGCTGGAGCGCCCCGGTGGCGAGTTCGGGCTTCATCTCCCGCAGGCCGTGGCGGTTGAGGGTGTCGCCGAAGTCGCCCTCGGCCATGCCGCCGCCCGCCCAGGCGCCCCAGGCGACGGAGGTGGCGGGCAGGCCGCGGCCCCTGCGGTGCACGGCGAGGGCGTCCAGGACGGCGTTGCCCGGGGCGTAGTTGCCCTGGCCGGGGGTGCCGACGGTGCCGCCGAAGGAGGAGAAGAGCACGAACGCCTTGAGGCCGAGGCCGGCGGTCAGCTCGTGCAGGTTGAACGCGGCCCGCGCCTTGGCGTGCAGGGCCCGGTCGATCTGCTCGAGGCCCAGCGAGTCGATGACGCTGTCGTCGAGCACGGCGGCGGTGTGCACCACGGCGCTCAGCGGCCGGTCCTCGGGCACGGACGCGAGGAGGGCGGCGAGCGCGTCGCGGTCCCCGGTGTCGCAGGCGGCGACGGTGACCTGGGCTCCGAGGGCGGTGAGTTCGTCGCGCAGCGCGTCGGCGCCCGGTGCGGCGGGGCCACGGCGGCTGACGAGCAGGAGGTGCTCGGCGCCGTTGCCCGCGAGCCAGCGGGCGACCTGGCCACCGAGCGCGCCGGTGCCTCCGGTGACGAGGACCGTGCCCTGGGTGCGCCAGGAGTTGTCGCCGGACGCGGCCTTCAGGGGCAGGCGGCGCAGGCGCCGCACGAAGGTCCCGGCCGTGCGGACGGCGAGCTGGTCCTCCGGTCCGGTGTCGCCGAGGGCGGCGGCGAGCAGCGCCGAGGTGCGCTCGTCGAGGACGGACGGCAGGTCGATCAGGCCGCCCCACCGGTCCGGGTGCTCCAGCGCGGCGACGCGGCCCATGCCCCAGACGGCTGCCTGGTAGGGCGAGTCGAGGGGGTCGGCGACGTTGACGGAGACGGCCCCGCGGGTGGCCGTCCACAGCGGCGCGTGGACGCCCGCCCGGCCCAGGGCCTGGAGCAGGGTCACCGTGGCGGCGTAGCCGCGGGGCACCGCGGAGGCGTCCGGGTGCGGGACGCCGTCGAGGGCGAGCAGCGACAGGATCCCGGCCGGGGCGGCCGGGTGCTCCGGGGCGAGGGCGTCGCCGACGCGGGCGGCGAGCGCCTGCGGGTCGGTGGTGTCCGCCTCGGGGACCGGGAGCAGGACGGCTTCGGCGCCGTGCTGCTCGAGCGCGGCGAGGACGGCCGCCGTGTACGGGTCGTCGGCCAGGCTCTCCGCGACGGGCACCAGCCAGGTGCCGGTGAGGCGGGCGGTGGAGGGCCGGGGGTGCGCCCGCCAGGTGACCTCGTACCGCCAGTCGTCGGTGGAGGAGGTCTCCCGCAGCCGCTTCCGCCAGGCGGACAGGTAGGGCACGGTGGCGCCCAGGGCCAGGGAGGCCTCCTCGGCGTCGACGCGGAGGACGTCGGCGACGGCCTGGACGTCGGCGTGCTCGACGGCCTCCCAGAAGGCTGCGTCGGCGGGGTTCACCTCGGCGGCCGCCGGAGCGGGCGGGGCGATCTCGTCCGCGATCCAGTAGCGGTTGCCCTGGAAGGCGTAGGTGGGCAGGTCGGTGCGGCGGGCGCCGGTGCCCGCGTAGACCGTGTCCCAGTCGACGGCCACGCCGTGGCAGTGCGCCTCGGCCAGGGAGGTGAGGAAGCGCTCCGGGCCGCCCTCGTCGCGGCGGAGGGTGCCGAGGACGGCGGCGTCGGTGCCGGCGTCCTCGACGGTGCCCTGGAGGCCCAGGGAGAGCACCGTGTGGGGGCTGACCTCGATGAGGACGGTGTGGCCGTCGGCGAGGGCGGCGCGGGTGGCGTCCTCGAACTCGACGGTGTTGCGCAGGTTGTCGTACCAGTAGCCGCCGTCCATCACCGTCTCGGCCAGCAGGCGTCCGGTGAGGGAGGAGTAGAGCGGCGTGCCGCCCTGCTGCGGCGTGATGCCGTCCAGCAGGCGCGCGAGTTCGTCGCGGATGGCTTCGACGTGCGCGGAGTGGGACGCGTAGTCCACGTCCACCCTGCGGGCGCGGACCCCGGCCGACTCGCACGCGGCGATCAGCTGGTCCAGGGCGTCCACGTCACCCGACACCACGGTCGAGGAGGGACCGTTGACGGCGGCGACGGATATCCGCCCGTCCCACGCGGTGATCGTGTCGCGGACCCAGGCGGCGGGCTGGGCGATCGAGACCATGCCGCCGAGACCCGCCAGCGCGGTGATGGCGCGGGAGCGCAGGGCCACGACCTTGGCCGCGTCCTCCAGCGACAGGATCCCCGCCACCGCGGCGGCGGCGATCTCGCCCTGCGAGTGACCGATCACCGCGGCCGGCTGGACCCCG
>NZ_LWCC02000005.1:544649-571278 GCF_001642695.1 Streptomyces chilikensis | reverse complement strand
CGTCCTGGTTGACGGCGGAGCCGCGCACCACCGCGAGGACCTGGTGGCCGTTGCGGCGGGCGTCCGACAGCCGCTCGAGGAGCAGGACGCCCACGCCCTCCGACCACGCCGTTCCGTCGGCCGCGTCGGCGAATGCCTTGACCCGGCCGTCGGGAGCGAGCCCGCGCTGCCGGCTGAACTCGATGAAGCTCCCGGGCGTGGCCATGACGGTCGCGCCGCCGGCGAGAGCCAGTGAGCATTCGCCGGAGCGCAGTGCCTGTGCCGCCAGGTGGAGGGCGACCAGCGACGAGGAGCACGCCGTGTCGACCGTGACCGCCGGGCCCTCGAGACCGAGTACGTACGAGACCCGGCCGGACACCACGCTGCCGGCGGTACCGGTGGTGAGGAAGCCTTCGACTCCCTGCGGAACCTCGACGAGCTGCGCCACGTAGTCGTGGTACATGAGTCCGGCGTAGACGCCGGTGCGGCTGCCGCGCAGGGTCGTCGGGTCGATGCCCGCGTGCTCGATGGCCTCCCAGGAGGCCTCGAGCAGGAGCCGCTGCTGCGGGTCCATGGCCAGCGCCTCGCGCGGCGAGATGCCGAAGAACGCCGGGTCGAACTCATCGGCACCGGTGAGGAAGCCGCCCTCGGTCGCGTAGGACGTACCGGTGCCGTCTCCCTCACCGTGCTCGAAGAGGCGGCTGATGTCCCAGCCCCGGTCGTCGGGAAGCGGTGAAATCGCGTCGCCTCCGGACGCCACCAGACGCCACAGGTCGTCGGGGCCGGCCACCGCGCCGGGATAACGGCAGCTCATGCCCACGATGACGACCGGGTCGTCGGCGTCGAGGAGGACGGGAGTGCTCGCGGCCCCCGACAGCTTCTCCGTCCCCTCCACCGTGCCGACGCTCTCGGAGACGATGTGCTCCGCCAGTGCGGCCGGGTTGGGGTGGTCGAAGACGAGGGTGGCGGGCAGGCGCAGGCCGGTGACGGTGTTGAGGCGGTTGCGCAGTTCGAGCTGGGCGGGCCCGTTGGGGGCGGTGAGACCGTTGCTGGCGCCGTCCTGGTTGATCGCCGAGCCGCGCACGACCGCGAGGACCCGGTGGCCGTTGCGGCGGGCGTCCGACAGCCGCTCCAGCAGCAGCACGCCCACGCCCTCGGCCATGCCCATGCCGTCGGCCGCGTCGGCGAACGCCTTGCACCGGCCGTCGCGGGCCAGGCCCTGCTGACGGCTGAACTCCATCAGGCCCGCCGGGTTCGGCATGATCGAGGCGCCGCCCGCCAGGGCCATGGCGCACTCGCCGTTGCGCAGGGACTGCACGGCGAGGTGGAGCGCCACCAGGGAGGAGGAGCAGGCCGTGTCGAGGGTGACGGCCGGACCCTCCAGGCCGAGCGTGTAGGAGACGCGCCCGGACAGCACGGAGGTCACCGTGCCGGTGAGGATGTAGCCCTCGGAGCCGGCCGAACCGCTCAGGTCACCGCCGTAGCCCTGGCCCGCCGCGCCGACGAACACTCCGGTGGCGCTGCCCGCGACGGTCGTCGGGTCGATGCCCGCACGCTCGAGCGCCTCCCAGGAGGTCTCGAGCAGGAGCCGCTGCTGCGGGTCCATGGCCAGCGCCTCGCGCGGCGAGATGCCGAAGAAGCCCGGGTCGAAGTCGCCCGCGTCGTGCAGGAAGCCGCCTTCGAGCGCGTAGATCTTGCCCGTCGCGGACGGGTCGGGGTCGTACAGGTCCTCGATGTTCCAGCCGCGGTCGGTCGGGAGGCCCGAGATGGCGTCGCCGCCCGAGGACAGGAGGTTCCACAGGTCCTCGGGCGAGGCGACGCCGCCCGGAAGGCGGCAGCTCATGGAGACGATCGCGATCGGCTCCGCTTCCCGCGATTCGACGTCTCGAAGGTGTTGGCGAGTCTGCTGCAACTCGGCGACCACACGGGTCAGGTATTCCCGCAGCTTCTCTTCGTCCGCCATCGAAACGTCGCTCCCGTCGGGTCTGACTCACGGTGAGTACTGCTGCTGCTGCTCGGAAGGGAGAGGCAGGCAGGGTCAGGAAAGCCCGAGATCCCTGTCGATCAGATCGAACAACTCCTCGTTAGTAGCGGACTCGAGTCCTGCCATAGCGCCGTCCTGCGCCCCCTTCGCCGGCTCGTCGCCGTGTCCGCGGCTGAGCTTGGACAGGAGTGCCTCGAGCCGCATGACGACCCGGACGCGGCCGATGTCGTCACCCGTCCGTGCGGCGAGCGCCTCCTCCAGGGAGTCGAGCTCCTCGGCCGAGGGCAGGACCTGGCCCGGTGCGGCGGGCAGCACCTCGGCCTTGACGAAGGCGGCGAGCGCTGCCGGTGTCGGGTGGTCGAACACCATGGTCGCGGGAAGCCGCAGCCCGGTGGCGGCACCGAGGCGGTTGCGGAGTTCCACGGCGGTCAGGGAGTCGAAGCCCAGGTCCTGGAAGGGGCGCCTGGCCTCGATCTCCTGCGCGGAGGAGTGTCCGAGCACCGACGCGGTGTGCTCCCGCACGAGGTCCAGGACGCGCTGGTCCCGTTCCGCGTCGGACAGGGCGGCGAGCTCGGCCCGGAGCGCGGGCGCGGACCCGGTCTCCTCGGAGACCAGCGCGTCCTGGCGTGCGGTCAGCTCCCGGACCTGCGGGATCTCCGCGAGCAGGGGCCGGTCGCCGCTCATGGTGAAGACGGGGGCGAACCGCTCCCAGTCCATGTCCGCCAGCACGACCGCCGTGTCGTCGTGGTCGAGGGCCTGCTGCAGGGCGACCATCGCCAGTTCGGGCCGCAGGGCCAGCACGCCGTGCCGGGTGAGGGCTCCTTCTCCCCCGCCGTCACCGGCGCCGGCCACCATGCCTCCGTCGGCCCACGGGCCCCACGCCACCGCGACGGAGGGAACCCCGCGGGCCCGGCTCCGCTGGGCCAGCGCGTCGAGGTGGGCGTTCGCGGCCGCGTAGACGCCGTGCTCCCCGACGCCCCAGACACCGGCGACGGACGTGAAGTGGACGATCGCGTCGAGCCGCGCCGGGTCGAGGAGTTCGTCGAAGTGGCGGGCGCCGGCCACCTTGCCGTTCGCCACGTAGGCCGCCGCCTCGGGACCGCACTCGGTCAGCGGGGCCAGCAGGCCCACGCCGGCGGCGTGCATGACCGTGCGGACCTCGTCGCCGTCCGACGCCAGCTTGGCGAGCAGTTCCTCCACGGAGTCGCGGTCGGCGACGTCGCAGGCCGCGACCGTGACCCTGCTGCCCGCCGCCTCCAGTTCCGCCTTGAGCTCACGGGCGCCCGGGGCGTCCTCGCCGCGCCGGCTGGTCAGCACCAGGTGTTCCGCCCCGTTCGCGGCCAGCCAGCGGGCGACGTGGCCGCCGATGGCCCCGGTGCCGCCGGTGACGACGACGGTTCCCCTCGGCCGCCACCTGCGGCGCGGTGCGGCGCCGTCCGTGGCCGCGGGGACCAGGCGCCGGGTGAGGATCCCGGAGGCCCGCACCGCCACCTGGTCCTCCACGCCGCCCGGCGGGGGGCCGGCCGCGGCGGTGCGCTGCGCGAGCACCGGGATCATGCGGCTCAGGTCGCCGCTGCCGGGCCGTTCCGGCAGGTCGACGAGTCCGCCCCAGCGCCTGGGGTGCTCGAGGGCGGCCACCCGGCCCAGGCCCCACGTCTGGGCCTGCGCCGGCCGGGCCGGGCCGTCCTCCCCGGTGACCGCGACCGCGGACCGGGTCACCGACCACAGCGGCACGTCGAGTTCCGCCTCGGCCATCGCCTTGAGGAGGGCGAGCCCTTCCGCGAGCCCGTTCGGCACGATCGCGTGCTCGGGGTGCGGACGCTCGTCCATGGCCAGCAGCGACAGCACCCCGTCCGGCGCGGCCGCCGAGAGGGACCGCAGCCGTGCGGCCAGGTCCGGCTCCTCCGCCGGCCTCAGGATCTCGACGGACGCCCCGTGCTCGGCCAGCGCGGCGGAGCAGGCCGCGACCAGGCTCTCCTCGGCGCCCGCCTCCGGGACGACCATCAGCCAGGTACCGCTCAGCGCCGGCACGGCCGGCTCGGTGAGCGGCCGCCACACGACCTTGTAGCGCCAGGAGTCCGCCGCCGTCCGCTTCCGCTGCTCCTGGTGCCAGGACGACAGCGCGGGAAGGACGTCACCGAGCGCCGCGGCCTTCTCCTCACCTCCGAGACCGAGGGTCTCGGACAGCCCGGCCAGGTCCGCCCGGTGCACCGCCTCCCAGAAGGCGTCGTCCGTGGCCTCACCCTTCTCGACGGTGCCGCTCGGGCTGCCGAAGGACACCTGGGGCCAGTAGTGCTGGTGCTGGAAGGCGTAGGTGGGCAGGTCGACGCGCCGGGGGTTGGTGCGGGCGTAGTACGCCGCCCAGTCGACGGGCGCGCCGTTCACGTGGAGTTCGGCCAGGGCGGTGACGACGGCGTCGGTCTCGGGGCGGTTCTTGCGCAGGGCGGGGACGAACGCGGCGTCGGTGGTCGTCTCCTGGGCCATGGCGGACAGGACGCCGCCGGGGCCGAGCTCCAGGTAGGTGGTCACCCCTTGCGTCTCGAGGTGGCACCGTGACCACCCGCACCCCCGCCGCCTCCAGGGCGGCCCGGCCCCCGAGGTCACCGCTCAGTGCGCCCTGGAGGTACACCCGGTCGACGCTCAGCCCTTCCAGGATCCGGCGCATCGTCGGACGCGACCCCCGCAGCAGGCCCACCGCCGACCGGTGCAGCGCCCGCGGGTCCGCCAGCCGCATGGTCGCCGCCCACACCGGACCGACCCGGTCCAGGGTCCGCCGGTGGCCCTCGGCGACGAAGTCCTCCTCGCCGTACGAGGCGATCCGGCTGCTCCCCGCCGTCGCCGGCGGGTCGGGGTCGAGGTTCGCCTCGGTGAGGACCAGCCTGGCCACCAGCTCGGGTCGCCGGTGGGCCAGCACGATCGCCACCGAACCGCCCATGCTGTGCCCGACCAGCTCCGCCCCGCGCACCCCGGCCGCGTCCAGCGCGGCCGCCAGGGCGTCCGCGTGGTCCTCCAGCGTGTAGCCGAAGTCAGCGGGCCGGTCGCTGATCCCGTGGCCGGGCAGGTCCACGAAGAGGCTGCGCCGGCCGGCCAGTTCGCCGCGGGCGGCGACGTGCGCGTGGTACACGGCCGATGCGGCGCCCAGCCCGTGGACGTACACCCTGGCCGGCTCCGCGCCGGGCGTCTCGGTCCACCGGACCTGGCTCCCCCGGTCGTCGAAATCCGTCTGCCGCACCACACCACCACCCTCACGCGCCGGGCCCGAGGGCCCGCCGTCGACCTCCTGACTCCGTGACGATACATCGGGATCGAGGTACTGCGTGCCGGATGTACGGGAGAATGCGTCCATGCTCGAACTGGCCATCCTCGGTTTCCTCCGCGACACACCCCTGCACGGCTACGGGCTGCGCAAGCGCCTGACCGCGCTGATCGGCCACGTGCGCCCGGTCGCCGAGAGCACCCTCTACCCCGCCCTCAAACGGATGGAGACGGCGGGGCTGCTCGCCCGGGCCACCGAACCGGGTGCCGCGGCCGCCCCGCGGCACGTCCTGACGCTCACCGAGGACGGGGAGCGGGAACTGCGCCGCCGTCTGGGGACGCCCGAGCGGCTCGACATCACCGACGAGAACCGCTGGTTCACCCTGCTCGCCTTCCTCCGTCACCTGGAGGACCCGGCCGCGCAGGCCGCCGTGCTGCTGCGACGGCTGGCGTTCCTGGAGGAGCCCTCCAGCTTCTTCCTCGACGGCGACCGGCCGCTGCGCGCCGAGGAACTCGACGACCCGTTCAGGCGCGGCATCCTCACCGTCGCACGGGCCACGGGACGCGCGGAGACGGCCTGGCTGCGGGAGACCGTCGCCGCGCTCGGGACCGGGGCGACGGCGTCCGGGCGGTGACGCCCCTCCGGCAGGCGCACGCCGTGACGCCTGCCGGAGGGCCTTGGGGCCGTGTGCGGCCTACACCGGTGGCGAGGCCGGACCGTCCGCGGTGACGGGGCCGAACCGGCGCCGGTACGCGGAGGGGGAGAGGCCGGTCTCGCGACGCATCAGCGCGCGCAGATTGGCGGCGGTGCCCAGGCCGCTGCGCCGGGCCACCACCTCCAGCCGTGACTCGCCCCGCTCCAGCAGGCGGCAGGCCAGGGCGAGCCGCTGCCGGGTGAGCCAGGCGAGCGGGGTGGTGCCGAGCTGTGCGCGGAAGCGGCGGTGCAGGGTGGCCGTGCTCACCGCGGCCCGGGCGGCGAGGTCGGCGACGCTCAGCGGGGCGTCCAGCCGTTCCTGCGCCCAGGCGAGCAGCGGACCGAGGGACTCGTCCGGGATCTCGGGCACGGGGCGCCGGACGAACTGCCGCTGCCCGCCGTCACGGTGCGCGGCGAAGACCAGCCTCCGGCTGACCGCGGCGGCGGCCTCCGCGCCGTGGTCCCGGCGGACGATGTGCAGTCCCAGGTCCAGCGCGGCGGCGCTGCCCGCGGCGGTGAGGATCTCGCCGTCGTCGACGAAGAGCACGTCCTCCTCCAGCCGGACCGCGGGGAAGCGCTCACGGAACCGGTCGGCCCACTGCCAGTGCGCGGTGGCCCGCCGCCCGTCCAGCACACCGGCCTCGGCCAGGGTGAACGCCCCGCTGCAGAAGCCCACCAGCCGCGCCCCGCGCGCGTGCGCCCGCCGGACCGCCTCCAGGACGTCGGCGCGGCGGGGGACCTCGACGTCGGGCCGGTTGGGCACGATCAGGGTGTCCGCGGATTCGGCGGCCTCCAGTCCGGCCACCTCGGCCAGGGTGAAGAACCCGTCCCGCATGCGGGTCCTCGGTCCGGGGGAACAGAGCCGGAAGTCGTAGAGATCCCGCCCGATTTCCGGTCTGCGCAGTCCGAACACCTCGGTGGCGCAACCCAGTTCGAAGGGGTTGGAGTTCTCGTCGACGATCACCACGACCCGGTGCGAGGATCCTTGCGGCATGTGCGCATTCTGGCACTCACGCCCGGCGGCGACGGGCGGACAGCATGGCTCCATGACCGACAGCACACCGCGCCGCCCCGAACCCGTCGACCTCTCCCGGGCCCTGGCCTCCTTCGACTCCCTGTGGAGCCCCCGTATCGTCACCCGCGTCAACGACTACGACGTGCGCGTCGCCAAGGTGTCCGGCGACCACGTCTGGCACGTCCACGAGGACACCGACGAGTTCTTCCTCGTCCTCGACGGCGAACTCCTCATCGCCCTGCGCGAACCGGAGGGGGTGCGCACCGTCCGCCTCCCCAAGGGGGCCGTGTTCACCGTCCCGCGCGGCACCGAACACCGGCCGTCCGCGCCCGAGGGCGCCGCACTGCTGCTTCTCGAACCCGCGGGGACCTCGAGCGTCGGCGACCGGCACGACGAGGTGCCGGCGCACGTGGACGCGACGACCGGGCACCCCCTCGAACTCTGAGGTCCCGCGGGGAACGCCGGAAAGCGGTCAGCCGTCGGCGGGCCGGTCGGGAAGCTCGATCCGCAGGGTGAGCTGCCGGAGCAGCGCCGCGAGGTGGGCGCGTTCCCCGGGCGGCAGGGAGCCCAGCAGGCGGCTCTCCGCCCGGCCCCGCACGACGGTGGCCCGCCGCCAGACGCGCTCCCCGGCCTCGGTGATCACGACGTCCACCCGCCGGCGGTCGGCCGCCGCCGGGGTGCGCCGGATCCATCCCGCCCTCTCCAGCGCGTCGAGACGCCCCGTCATGCCGGCGCCGCTGACGCCGAGGTCGGCGGCGAGCGCGGAGGGCGCGGCCCGGCCGGGGGTGTCCCGGATCATCAGCAGGTGCAGCGTCTCGTACTCGCAGTTCTGCAGGCCGACCTGTGCGAGGGCGTCACGGACGGCCCGCCGGAGGTGGCGGACGACGCGCTCGAGCCGAACCGTGATCACCTCCACCTCGTCGTCGAGGAGGAGGCCGGCCCCGTGGTGCCGCCGCCGGGAGACGTACCGGTCGGCCCAGTCCCCGAGGTGGTCGTCGCTTTCGGTCTCCGCCGTGGCCATGGCGTGATCCTAGAGGCATGCCTTCGGATGGCCTGATAGTTGATTGACCAATAATTAGCCGGCGAACTAACTTCCCGGCGTGAAAAGCAGACAAGTCCTTCGGCACCGCGACTTCCGGCTCCTGGTGACCGGAGCCTCGGTGAGCTCCCTCGGCAACGCCATCACCCCCGTCGCGCTCGCCTTCGCGGTGCTCGACCTCGGTGGGTCGCTGACCGACCTGGGCCTGGTGGAAGCCGTCTTCGCGATCTGCCAGGTCGTCACCATGCTCGCCGGCGGGGTGCTGGGGGACCGCTTCTCCCGCAAGCTGATGATGGAGGGCTCCTCCGCCGTCAGCGCCGTCGTGATGGCCGTCATGGCGTCCGCGGTGGTGCTGGACGCGGCCACGATATGGCTGATCGCGGTGCTCGGCGGAATCGGCGGCGTGGTCACGGCGCTGAGCAGGCCGTCCTCCAAGGCGATGACCCGCGTGGTCGTCCCGGAGGCCGACCTCGCCGACGCGGTGGCGCTGCGCTCCCTGGTGGACAGCGTGTGCCGGACCCTCGGCTACGCGGTCGCGGGAGTCCTCGTCGCCGTGGTGGGCCCCGGGTGGGCCGTCGCGGTCGACGCGGCCACCTTCGCCGTGGCCGCCCTGGCCTTCGGCCGCATGGGCGTGAGCAACGCCCGCGCACCCCGCACGACATCTCCCCTCACGGATCTCGGCGAAGGCTTCCGGGAGGTCGCGCGGCACACCTGGCTGTGGCTGCTGATCCTGCAGGCGCTGCTCTACCACCTCTTCTACGGGGGAGCGCAGGCCGTGATCGGGCCGGTCGTGGTGGGCGAGGAGATCGGGCGCTCCGCCTGGGGCTTCGCCCTCTCCGCCCTGATGGCAGGCTTCGTCGTGGGCGGACTGCTCGCCCTGCGGATCAGGCCCCGCCGGCCGCTGGGCGCAGGCGTGGTGCTGCTCGCCCTCACCGGTGTCTTCCCGCTCGCCATGGCGATGGCGGACACCCTGTGGCCGGTCATGCTGGGGGCCTTCGTGCACGGCGTGGGCCTGCAGATGTTCAGCGTGTACTGGGACCAGACCATCCAGAGCCAGGTGCCGGAGGACAAGCTGGCCCGGGTGTACGCCTTCGACTCGGTCGGCTCCTTCGTGGCCCGGCCGCTCGGTCTCGCCCTGACCGGGCCGGTGGCCGCGGCGGCGGGCGTCGACAGCTGGCTGCTGGTGGTCGCCGCCGTGATCTCCGGCTCGTCGCTGGCGGTCCTGTTCTCCCGCGGGGTGCGTGCGCTCGAGCCGGCGGAAGCGGCGCGGGTCGGCTGACCGGGACCGGCACGGGACCGGCCGCACCCGTGCCGCCGCCCCTGCCCGGTCGACGGCGACCGGACGGGAGGCGGCAGCCGGGCAGGGAGGCGGCCGGGCCGGCGCGGCGGATCAGCCCATCGGGTCGGTCGTGTCCCGCAGCAGTTCCAGGGCCGGGGCGTACATCCGGGACTTGATGGTGCCGAGCGTCTCGCTCGCCTTGCCGGCCAGCGACGCCGCCAGTTCCACCGCGGTCGTGCGGACGGCGTCCTCCGCGACCGCGCGGTCCACGACGCCCGCGGCCAGGGCGTCCTCGCCCCCGAAGCGACGGGCGGTCACCATCGCCTCGTGCGCCGTTCGAGGCGTCAGCCGGGACTGGATCAGGGCGGACATGCCCGGGGTGAACGGGATGTGGATGTCCGCCTCCGGCAGGCACCAGAAACCGCGGTCCGCGCGCATCACCCGGAAGTCGTGGGCCAGCGAGAGCATGGCTCCGGCGGCGAAGGTGTGTCCCTGGAGGGCCGCCACCGTGATCACCGGCAGCGACAGCACCCGGGCGAACAGCGCGTGGACGGAGACGACGTACTCCTGGTGCTGCTCGGCGTGGGCGAAGAGCCAGTCCAGGTCGAGGCCGTTCGACCAGAACTTCCCCGTCGCGGCGGTCACCAGGGCACGCGGGCCCTCCGCCTTCTCGACCTCGTCCAGGGCGCTGTTCACCGAGGTGATCCAGTCCGGGTGGAAGCGGTTCTCGCCGTCCCCGAGATCGAGAACGAAGACGTCGCCCTGACGGCCGAGAGTGGGCATGGCTGCTCCTTTGCGCGCGGGTGGAGGCGGTGACACCAACCTACTAACCAGTAACTTATGGCGCGGCGGGCGGGCCTGGCAAGCGCCGGCCGGTGCCCGCACACGCGGTGGCGCGTCCGAGGAAACCGTGGTGGGCCGGCCGCGTCGCCGAGGCCGGTCCGGTGGGCCACCGGCTCCCCGGCGCCGTCGGTGGCCCCCGGCGGCTCCTGCGGCGGCGTGACGGTCGGTCACGCCTGCCAGGCCGGCCGGGAGCCGGGTGCGTCCGGGCGGCCGGCGATCACCGGCGGGTGCGTGTCCAGGGTGCGCGGGTCCCGCGGCGGAATCGCGGATGCTCTCGTCGCGCCGGTCGTCCGTCGTCCGGCGTGGCAGAGTGCGGCACATGCTGCAAGCCTGTCTGAACGGAACACGTCGACCCGACGAGAGCCCCTGGGTGGCCGTCACCGCCGAGGAGCTGGCGGCCGAGGCGCGCCGGGCCGTCGACGCGGGAGCCGAGGACATCCACCTGCATCCGCGGGACCACCACGGACACGAGACGCTGGACGCGGTGGTCGTCCGCGACGTGCTGCAGGCCGTGCGCGAGGCCGTCGGTCCCGGCATCCCCGTCGGCGTCACGACCGGGGAGTGGATCGAACGCGACCCGGCCCGCCGCGCGCGCCTCATCGAATCCTGGACGACCCTGCCCGACCACGCGTCGGTCAACTGGCACGAGGACGGCGCCGACCTCGTCGCCCGCACCATGACGGAACGCGGCGTCGGCATCGAGGCCGGGCTGTTCCCCGGTACCGGCGGACCGCACGCCTACCTGTCCTCCCCGTTCGCCGACCGGGTCCTGCGGGTGCTGATCGAGATCATCCGCACGCCGGTCGCGCGGGCCCCGGAGGAGGCCCGCGGCATGGTCCGGCGGCTGTCGGCGGTGACGTCGGCCCCCCTCCTGCTGCACGGTGAGGAGGACAGCGCCTGGACGGTGCTGGAGACGGCCGCGGAACTGGGCCTCGACACGCGCATCGGCATCGAGGACGCGCTGACCCTGCCGGACGGGACTCCCGCCGAGGGCAACGCCCCACTGGTGGCGGCGGCTCGGGAGATCCTGAGCCGGGACCGGAACCGGGTGGGCGGCTGACGGTCCCCGCCGGCGCGCGCCGCGTACACGGCCTCGGCCCCGAGGACCGGCTCGCGGCCGTCGACGCCGGTCAGGGCGGCCTCACCGGCCTGAACAGCGTTATTTCCCGGCGCCGCCAGCTTCGGCGACGTAGAATCCCGGCTCAAGGGCGGGGTCGTAGCACAGAGGTAATGCGCCGCGATGACATCTCGGAGGACGCCGGTTCGAATCCGGCCGCCCCGCCCCCTCCGTCTCACGGCCGTGCGCCGTCGCGGGTCCCGCCTCCCCGGCGGAGGGCGTCGAGAGCACGCCGCGGACCGCGGCCCGGCGCCGTGCCCGTCACCCCTCGCCGCCGTTCAGGCCGCGGCAGTTCGGCCCGGCGCACCGGAGCGTGGGTGCCAGCGCGACGGCGGCCGCGCCCGCGCACACCGCCGGCAGGGTCCCCAGCCGCGCTCGGCGTCGAGCAGGACCAGTCCGACGTTGAACGGTCCGCTCAGGCCGGGTTCGAAGATGCCGCCGCCCAGGATCAGGGGACCGGTCAGCCGGTGCCGGCGGATGTGGCGCAGCCCGCCCAGCAGATCCTCCCGGCCGGTGCCGCCCGCCTCAGGCTCCTCGGCGCCGTCCGCGGGCAGCGGCCGGACCGCCGATCGGCGGTCCCGCGACCTGGCTGAGCCGCGTCGACAGCGAGCGCGTGCCGCTGACCCCGGCCCGCCGGTCGGGCATGGTGATGCGGGGCGGCGGCGAGCCGGCCGCCGGCACGGACATCGCGTCGACGGCGCCGAAGACGAGGGCCACCGCGAGGATCAGGACGCAGCGCAGCGCGTCGCTCGCCAGGACCACCCGACGCGGGCCGAACCGTCCGTGGATCGCGGGCGCACGCGAAAGGGGCCCGCCGCGGCCGGGGTCCCGGCGTCGCGGCGGGCCCCGAGTGGGGGCAGGACCTGCGCGGTGGGACGGTCCTACCGCCAGCCGTACCGTTCGCGCAGCCGGTGGACCACCAGGTTGAACCGCATCCGGTCCAGCGCGCACGCCTCGCGGCGCATGCCGCCGTCGTGCACGCGCAGGACGCGGTCCACCGCCACCCACGAGGGGCGTCCCGAGCGGTCCCAGGGGCCGACGCCGATCGGGACCCAGTCCCGGTCGCCGTCGTGGTCCTTGCTGGAGAGCTGCACGGCGAGCAGGGAACCGCCCGGCTCACGGGCCACCACCAGCACGGGGCGGTCCTTGCCCCGGCCGTCGTTCTCCTCGTAGGGCACCCAGGTCCAGACGACCTCACCCGGATCGGGATCGCCGTCGTGGGCGGGGGAGTACTCGGTGCGCACCGTGCCGACGGCACGCGGATCGGCCTCGGTGGTCGCCGACGGGCCGAGGCGGCCCGGGACTTCGTCGATGGGAACGGTCATCGCCCCACCGTAGGAGGGGCGTTGACCGGCCCGGGAAGCGGGGTCGCGGCTGCGGCCGGCCCACCAGGAGCGCAGCCGGTCACGTATGCGGCGCGTCATGCCGGACATCCTCGCGCGTCCTTCCGGTTCCGCCGGAGCGGGGTCCGGGTCAGGCCGGCTCGCCGCCGCGGTCCTCGGCGGCGCCGCCCTGCCCGGTCTGGGCCTGCTGCGCGGCGACGGAGCGGCGGACCTCCTCCATGTCCAGTCCGCGCGCCTGCCCGATCAGGTCCTCCAGCACCGGGCCCGGCAGCGCGCCCGGCTGCGCGAACACGGCGACCTGGTCCCGCACGATCATCAGCGTGGGGATCGACTGGATGCCGAACGCCTGGGCCAGTTCCGGCTGGGCCTCCGTGTCCACCTTGGCGAACAGCAGGTCCGGGTTGTCCTGCGCGGCCTTCTCGTACACCGGGGCGAACTGCTTGCACGGTCCGCACCAGTCGGCCCAGAAGTCGATGAGAACGAACGGGTTCTCGGTGACCGTTTTGTCGAAGTTCTCCTTGGTGAGCTCCACCGTGCTGCTCATGAGCTGATGTCCTCTTTCCGGGGGTGTCGGTGCGACTGTCTGCCGCCCGGCTGTCGACGACAACGGCGCGACCGGGCGGGCTATTCCGTTCGCCCCATATGGTCGGCTCCGCGCCGCCGGCGCGACCGGACGGACCCGTCCGGCCCAGCGGACGGGTCCCGCGCGCCTACCCGTGTGGCCGGTGCGCACACCACCCGGAAGACTGAGCCCCATGACCGAGACCGAGACCTTCAGCTACGACGTCGTGGTGATCGGCGCCGGGCCCGTCGGCGAGAACGTCGCCGACCGCACGCGTGCCGCCGGGCTCTCCACCGCCGTGGTGGAGAGCGAGCTGGTCGGCGGCGAGTGCTCCTACTGGGCCTGCATGCCCAGCAAGGCGCTGCTCAGGCCGGTGATCGCCCGGGCCGACGGCCGCCGCACGCCCGGTCTGCGGGCCGCCGCGCGGGGGCCGCTCGACGTGGCCGAGGTCCTCGCGCACCGCGACGAGTACGCGGCGCACTGGAAGGACGACGGGCAGGTGAGCTGGCTGGACGGCACCGGAGCCCGGCTGCACCGCGGGCACGGCCGTCTCGCCGGCCCCCGCACCGTCACCGTCACCACGCCCGAGGGCCGGACCGAGACCCTGACGGCCCGGCACGCGGTCGCCGTGTGCACCGGAAGCCGCGCCGCGCTGCCCGGCCTGCAGGGGCTGGGCGACGGCACGGTCGCGCCCTGGACGAGCCGGGAGGCGACCAGCGCGCGGGAGGCGCCCGACCGGCTGATCGTGGTCGGCGGGGGAGTGGTGGCCGCGGAGATGGCCACCGCCTGGCAGGCGTTCGGCAGCCGGGTCACGGTACTGGTGCGCGGAAGCGGGCTGCTGGAGCGGATGGAGCCCTTCGCCGGGGAACTCGTCGCCGACGCGCTGCGCGAGGCCGGGGCGAAGGTGCGCACCGGCGTCTCGGTCACCGGGGTGCGCGGGGAGAACGGCACGGTGGTCGCCACCACGGACGCGGGCGACCGGGTGGAGGCCGACGAGATCCTCTTCGCCACGGGGCGCGCGCCGCGCACCGACGACCTGGGGCTGGAGACCGTCGGACTGGAACCCGGTTCCTGGCTGGACGTGGACGACACGCTGCGGGTCACCGGCAGCGACTGGCTGTACGCGGTCGGGGACGTCAACCACCGGGCGCTCCTCACCCACCAGGGCAAGTACCAGGGGCGGATCGCCGGTGACGCGATCGGTGCCCGGGCCAGGGGGGAGGCGCCGCCGACCGCCGCGACCGCCGACGACGGGGCGGTGCCCCAGGTCGTCTTCACCGATCCCGAGGCCGCCTCGGTGGGGGTCACCCTCGCGGAGGCGGAGCGTGCCGGGCACCGGGTCCGCGCGGTCGACGTCGACCTCGCCACCGTGGCCGGCGCGGGCCTCTACGCGGACGGTTACCGCGGGCGGGCGCGGATGGTCGTCGACCTCGACAAGGAGATCCTCCGCGGCGTCACCTTCGTGGGCCCCGGGGTCGGTGAACTGCTCCACTCCGCGACGATCGCGGTGGTGGCCCAGGTCCCGGTCGCCCGGCTCTGGCACGCCGTCCCCGCCTACCCGACGATCAGCGAGGTGTGGCTCCGGTTCCTGGAGACCTACCGGGGCTGACGGCGGCCACCCCGGCGCCCGGCCCGCCCCCGGCCGGGCGCCGGGGACGGGCCGCCCCGCGGGCCGGCCGCGCCCGCACGGCAGGGCTCACAGGTCCCCGAAGTCGCCCGCCATCGCCGCGGCGAGCCGGAGGTGCGGTCGCGCCTCTTCATGGCGGCCCTGCCGCTCCAGCGTGCGCCCGAGCAGCAACCGCGCGTACTGCTCCACCGGGTCACGCTCCACCAGCAGACGGCACTGCGCCTCCGCCCGCCCCAGCTGCGCCGAGTGGTAGTAGGCGCGCGCCAGCAGCAGCCGCGGGCCGTTCTGCTCCGGCACCTCCTCGACGAGCGTGCTGAGCACCCGCGCCGCGCCCGCGTAGTTCTTGCGGCCGAAGTACTTCTGAGCCCGCTCCCACCGCTCGGCCGGCGTCCCGTGGTCGTCGTACGACTTGGTCGTGTTCACGTCGACTCCCTTCGCCTGCCTGAACCGCGCGCGGCGGCGGGCTATTCCACGACGCGTCCGGCCCCGTCCCGGGCGCCCCGGGACGGCCCGTCATCCGTTTCTGTCACGACGGGACACGTCCATATCGTTGACAAGCCCCTGTCAGCATCAGACATTACGAGCGAGTAACCCGCGTCGTCCCGAGCCGGTGCGCCGCCCCCGCCGTCACGCGCCCCGGCGCGCTCCGCCATGCCGTTTTCCCAGGAGGACCTGATGCCGCACCCCGCCCGCCGCCCGCGCAGAACCCTCGCCGCCGCCCTCGCGGCGAGCGCCGTCGCCCTCGGTCTCGCCGTCCAGCCCGCGCAGGCCGCCGACCCGCTCCGCTACGTGGCCCTCGGTGACAGCTACAGCGCGGGATCCGGGGTCTCGCCCACCGACTTCAGCAGCCCCCTGTGTCTTCGCTCCAAGGCCAACTACCCCAAGGTGATCGCCGGCCGGACCGGTGCGGACCTCACCGACGTCACCTGCGGCGCGGCCCAGACCAAGCACTTCACCCAGTCGCAGTACCCGCTGGTCCCGCCGCAGGCCGACGCGGTGAACGCCGACACCGACCTGATCACGCTGACCATCGGCGGCAACGACAACAGCACCTTCATCGGCGCGCTCCTCGCCTGCGGCTCCGCCGGTCTGACCACCGGGGGGTACGGCAACCCCTGCGAGACCCTGCACGGCAGCCGGTTCACCGACGCGATCGACGACCACACCTACCCGGCGCTCAGGAGCGCGCTCGCCGCCGTCAAGGCGAAGGCGCCCCACGCGCGCATCGCCGTCCTCGGCTACCCCTGGATCACCCCGGCGTCCTTCGACCCCACCTGCTTCGCCAAGCTCCCCGTCGCCCGCGGCGACATCCCCTACCTGCGAGGCCTCCAGAGCCACCTCAACGACACCATCGCCCGCGCCGCCCGCGAGTCCGGCGCCGTCTACATCGACTTCGCCCAGGTCTCCGAGGGGCACGACGCCTGCAAGGCGCCCGGGACCCGGTGGATAGAGCCGGTCCTGGGCGGCAACAGCATCGTGCCCGTCCACCCCAACGCCCTGGGGGAGAGCCGGATGGCCGACCACACCATGACGGTCCTCGGGCTCGGCTGACCCGGCGGGCCGGCCGCCCGGCGGGCGCCGCCCACGGCGATGCCCGCCCCTCGGGAGCCGAGGGGCGGGCATCGCGTCGTCCGGTGACCGCGAGGTGGTCAGGAGCGCGAGTAGACGCTCTCCACGAAGTCGGCGAGCTTGTCGTCCGTCAGGTGGTGCGCCAGGTCCGCCTCGCTGATCATGCCGATCAGCCTCTTGTTCTCGATCACGGGGAGCCGCTTGATCTGGTGCTCCCGCATCTCCTGGAGCACCTGGTCGACGTCCGCGGAGGCGTCGACCCAGCGCGGGGTGCCCTCGGCGAGCTCGGAGCAGGTGACCTTGGACGGGTCCTTGCCCGAGGCCACGCACTTCACCACGATGTCACGGTCGGTGATGATGCCCTGCATCCGCTCGTCCTCGCCGGCGACCGGCAGCGCCCCGACGTCGAGTTCCCGCATCAGCTGGGCCGCGCGGTCCAGCGTCTCACCGGCGGGGATCCACTGGGCGCCGGGGTGCATGATGTCCTTGGCCGTCGTCATGGTCGTCACTCCTCCTCGAAGGTCTGTGCGCGCTTTCCGTCTCCTCGGGTTTCCGTGGTGGGCAGAACAAACCGGACTTCTGGATTCCGATGGGGACGGGTCGCCGGCCGTGTCCGGGCGTCACACCGGGTCACGTGCCGTCCTCCATGCGCCTGCGGTCCTCCTCGTCCCACGCGGTGGTGTCACGGGGCTGGGTGTAGGGCTCCTCCTCGGGCGGGTGACCGCCGGAGATGGCGCGCTGGCGGACCGTCTCCGCGTCGAACTCCAGGCCCAGCAGGATGGCCAGGTTGGTGATCCAGAGCCAGATCAGGAAGATCACCACACCGGCCATCGTCCCGTAGGTCTTGTTGTACGAGCCGAAGTTCGCCACGTAGAAGGCGAACCCGGCCGAGGCGACCATCCAGAGGAACAGGGCCAGGAAACTGCCCGGGGTGATCCACCGGAAGCCCTTGACCTTCGCGTTCGGCGTCGCCCAGTAGAGGAGCGCGATCATCAGGGTGACCAGGATGATCAGCACCGGCCACTTCGCGAACGACCACACCGTCAGGGCGGTGTCGCCGATGCCGAGGGTGGTGCCGACCTGACGGGCCAGGTCGCCGGTGAAGACCACGATGAGCGCGCTCGCCGCCGTCATCACCATCAGCACCACGGTGATGCCGACCCGCACGGGCAGGACCTTCCACACCGGCCGCCCCTCGGGCATGTCGTACACGGCGTTGGCCGCGCGGATGAAGCCCGCGACGTAGCCGGACGCCGACCAGACCGCCAGCACCAGACCGACGATTGCCACGATCGAGCCGATCCCGGCGCTGCCCTGGAGCTGTTCCACGGCCCGGGTGATGATGTCCCGGGCGGGACCGGGCGCCAGCTTGGTGACGTTGTCCATCACCCTGTCGGTGGCCTTCTGGCCCATGATGCCCAGCAGGGAGACCAGCACCAGCAGCGCGGGGAAGAGCGACAGCACGGCGTAGTAGGTCAGCGCCGCCGCGCGGTCGGTGAGTTCGTCGTCCTTGAACTCCTTGACGGCGCCCTTGAAGACTTTGCCCCAACGGGGTTTCGGGAGATCGCTCGGACTGTCCGGGGCGTTGCGCTCCACCGAGGGGGAGGGACCGAAGTTCTCCGGGCCGGTGTCGTCGTCGCCGTGGCGGTGTCCTCGGGACCCGGCCGGCCCGACGGGACGCTCACCGCGGTCGGCATCGCCGTCGCCGTGGTCGCCGCTACCTGGAAGATGCATTTTCGCCATGAACGCCGGGTATCCTCGGCGCCCGCAGATACGCACCCGGGTCCGCCCGGTCCGCCGTGCGGGGGGTCTCCGCCGCCGGGCCGGGGCGCCGGACGCGCGTCACACGCCGCCGGGCCGCCCCGTCCGCGCCGCCGCCCCGCTCCCGTCCGCGGCCGAAAAAAACGCTTGGACGGGGCGAAGCGCGCCACGGAAGACTTCCCCTCCCGGGCTCGCCCCAAATGTCCGGCCCGGGAGCACCACGACCCCTAGGCGCACACACATGGAATCGCCTGAGAAACGCGAGGGTCCGCGCAAGGGCCCCGTCCTCCTCGCACTCCGCCACTACGGCCGGGAACTCGCCCGGCTCCGACGCTTCACCGTCCCCGCCCTGCTCCTGCCGGCGCTGGGCAACATCGGCCTCTACTACGTCGCCCCGCTGATCGTCGCCAAGCTGATCGGCCACGTCGCCGGTGAGGGGAATCCCGGCGGCGAGGGAGCGTTCGCGTCCGCGCTCCCCTACGTCCTCGGCTTCGCCGGCGTGCTGCTGTTCGCCGAGGCCCTGTGGCGGATCGGCCTGCACTGCCTCAACCGCCTCGACGCCTACGGCATCGAACACCTCTACGTCGTCGGCATGGACGAGCTCTACGCCAAGGACTCGGCGTTCTTCCACGACAACTTCGCCGGATCGCTCACCAAGCGGGTCCTCAGCTTCGCCACCCGCTTCGAGGAGTTCGCCGACACCCTCACCTTCAACATCATGGGCAGCTTCGTGCCGCTCGCCTTCGGCTCCGTGGTCCTGTGGAACTACGACCCGCTGCTCGTCGTCGGGCTGCTCACCATGCTCGCGGTGACGGCCGTCTGCGTGGTGCCGCTCATCCGGCGCCGGCAGAGGCTCGTCGCCCGGCGGGAGGAGGCCATCGCCCGGGTCTCCGGGCACGTCGCCGACAGCCTGATGAACATGGAGACCGTCCGCGCGTTCGCCGCCGAGCGGCGGGAGGCCGCCGAACACCGCTCGCGGGTCGCCGAGTCGCGCCGCCTCACCCTGCGGTCCTGGGACTTCGGGAACCTGCGCATCGACACGCTGATCGCCCCCATGTCCGTCGCCACCAACCTGCTCGGCCTGCTGCTCGCGGTGTCGCTCGGCGGCGGCACGCACAGCGTGGAGGCCGTCGTCGTCGCCTTCACCTACTACACCAACGCGACCCGGATCATGTTCGAGTTCAACCAGATCTACCGCCGCCTGGAGAGCTCGATGACGGAGGCGGCCCAGTTCACCGAACTGCTGCTGACGCCGCCCACCGTCCTCGACCCGCCGGAGCCCGAGCCGCTGCGGCCCGACGGGGCGGACGTCCGGTTCGAGCGGGTGACCTTCTCCCACGGGGGCGGCAAGCCGCTCTTCGAGGACCTGGACCTGGCGGTGCCCGGCGGGGCCAAGATCGGCCTCGTCGGCCGCTCCGGCGGCGGCAAGACCACCCTGACCCGGCTGCTGCTGCGGATGACGGACATCGACGGCGGCCGCATCCTGATCGGCGGTCAGGACATCAGCAGGATCCGCCAGGCCGACCTGCGCGGCATGATCGCCTACGTCCCGCAGGAACCGGCGATGTTCCACCGCACCCTCGCGGAGAACATCGCCTTCGCCCGGCCCGGCGCCACCGACGCCGAGATCCGCCGCGCGGCGGAGGCCGCGCACGTCACCGAGTTCGCCGACGCGCTGCCCGAGGGCTTCGAGACCATGGTCGGCGAACGGGGCGTCAAACTCTCCGGGGGGCAGCGCCAGCGGGTCGCCCTCGCCCGGGCGATCCTCCGCGACGCGCCGATCCTGCTGCTCGACGAGGCCACCAGCGCCCTCGACTCGGAGAGCGAGATCCTCATCCAGGAGGCGCTCTGGCGGCTCATGGAGGGGCGGACCGCGCTGGTGGTGGCCCACCGGCTCAGCACCGTCGCCGGCATGGACCGCCTGGTGGTCCTCGACCGCGGACGGATCATCGAGCAGGGCGCCCACCACGAACTGCTCGCCACCGGCGGCGTCTACGCCAAACTGTGGGAGCACCAGTCGGGCGGCTTCCTCGAGGAGGACGACCCCGTCTGGGCCGACGACCCGGCCTGACGCGGCGCCCGCCGCACCTCCACGGCGGTGGTGGTGCGGGGTCCGGCCCGGCGCCGTCCCGTGCTCCACGGTGCGCGCATGCCGGAACCACCCGCCCGGCCCCGGCCGGCGTCCTCGTCCGCCTCGACGCCCCGCGCGCCGCCGGCCTCCCGGTGCGCGGTCGTGGCCGCACGACGGCCTGCGGCCACGACCGCGGACCGGACGGGCCGGAGGAGCCGGCCGCCCTCGCCGCCGTCGCGGCCGGCACCCCGCGCGGCGCGCGGTTCGCGGGGGCGGAGCGGGGGCGGGAGCGGGAGGGCGCCGGGCCGGCCGTCGCGCGGCCGCCGGACGCCGAGGACCGGCGGACGGTCGCCGAGGCGGTGCGGCTGCTGCTGAGGCTGCGCGGACAGGGGCGTTCCGGCGAGGCGCACGCGCTGCTGGCGGAGATGGCGCGCGGGCCCGCCGTCCGGCTTCCCCTGGCCGCCGCACAGCTGGAACGCGCCGGCGCCGGGACCGAGTGGGCGACGCTGCTGTGGGAGGTCTCCTCCCTGCCGGTGCCGCGCCTGGTGCCGGCCGCCGACGCGCTCGCCGCGGCGGGGCGGGGGGACGACGGGGAACGGGTGCTGCGGCAGGGAGTGGCGCGTTCCGCCGAGGAGATCGCGGGCGCGGTGTCCGCGCTGTGCGACGCGGGGCGCGGCCGTGAGGTGCGGTTGCTGCTGGACGCCTGTGTCCGGGTCCGCGCGCCCGCCGAGGCGGTGCGGTGCGTGACGGGGGATCCGGTGCGGATGACGCCGTTGCTGCTGGAGGCGGCACGGGGGGTGTCGGAGGACCACTACTGGGGGGTGGTGCACGCGCTGCGGGTCGCGGGAGTGCGGGGGGTGTAGGGCCCGCGGCCGGCCCCCGTGGCCCGCGGCGTCAGGGCCGGTGGAGACGCGCCTCGCACTCCTCCCGCGGCGCGGGGCCGAACAGCACCGTCCACCCCGTTGGCACCTCGCGCCACTTCGGCCCCCGGTGGAGCGTGGGCAGGGGGTACCCACCGCCGCAGGCCGCGCAACGAAAGCAAGGCCGGGCCGACCGGACTTTCGGCGGGAAGGGCGCACGGGTACCTGTTCCAGCCGTTCCGGAAAGGCCCGGAACGGCTCCCGGGGGCGCGGCGGCTGACCCGCAAGAGTGCTTGGAGCGGGCGAATCGGCGGCTTTGCCGGGATGGCCTTGGCGAGGCGCCCGGGGCGTCCTAGGTTCGGGCTTCCGGCGGCTTCGGCCGCCGCAGCGGTTCCCGCGGCGGGTCCCCGCGGCGGAGACCCTCTGACGTTCCGTCGAAGGAGCAGCCCGTGGCCGACGTCGTACGCGCAGCCCTGGTCCAGGCGACCTGGACCGGCGACACCGAATCCATGATCGCCAAACACGAGGAACACGCCCGCGAGGCGGCCCGGCAGGGCGCCCGGATCATCGGCTTCCAGGAAGTCTTCAACGCCCCCTACTTCTGCCAGGTCCAGGACCCCGGGCACCACCGCTGGGCGGAGGGCGTCCCGGACGGCCCCACCGTGACCCGGATGCGGGCCCTCGCCCGGGAGACCGGCATGGTGGTCGTGGCGCCGGTCTTCGAGGTCGAGCGGAGCGGCCTCCGCTACAACACCGCCGTCGTCGTCGACGCGGACGGAACGGTGCTGGGCAAGTACCGCAAGCACCACATCCCCCAGATCGAGGGCTTCTGGGAGAAGTACTACTTCACACCGGGCGACCTGGGATGGCCGGTCTTCGACACCGCGGCCGGCAAGGTCGGCGTCTATATCTGCTACGACCGGCACTTCCCGGAGGGGTGGCGCCAACTCGGCCTGAACGGAGCCCAGCTGGTCTACAACCCGTCCGCCACCTCGCGCAGCCTGTCGGCCTACCTGTGGCAGCTGGAGCAGCCCGCGGCCGCGGTCGCCAACGAGTACTTCGTCGCCGCCGTCAACCGGGTCGGCCGGGAACCGTACGGCGACAACGACTTCTACGGCACCAGCTACTTCGTCGACCCCCGCGGGCAGTTCGTCGGCGACGTCGCCAGTGACAAGGAGGAGGAACTGGTCGTCCGCGACCTCGACCTCGGCATGATCGAGGAGGTCCGGCAGCAGTGGGCCTTCTACCGCGACCGGCGGCCGGACGCCTACCAGGGCCTGGTGCGGCCGTGACGGCGGCCGACGCGAGCGCCACGGAGCTTTCGGCACCCCCGGCTCCCCCCGCGTCCCCGGGGCCGTCGGGACTGCTCGCCCGGCACCGGGCCGTGCTCCCCGACTGGCTCGCCCTCTACTACGACGACCCGCTGGAGATCACCCACGGCGAGGGACGCCGCGTCTGGGACGCCGAGGGACGCGCGTACCTCGACTTCTTCGGCGGCATCCTCACCACCATGACCGCCCACGCCCTCCCCGAGGTCACCGAGGCGGTCACCGAACAGGCCGGCCGGCTGCTGCACTCCTCCACGCTCTACCTCAACCGCCCGATGGTCGAGCTCGCCGAGAGGATCGCCCGGCTCTCCGGCATCCCCGACGCCCGGGTCTTCTTCACCACCTCCGGCACCGAGGCCAACGACACCGCCCTGCTGCTCGCCACCACCCACCGGGGCGGCAACCAGATCCTGGCCATGCGCAACAGTTACCACGGCCGGTCCTTCTCCACCGTCTCCGTCACCGGCAACCGCGGCTGGTCGCCGACCTCGCTCTCCCCGCTGCAGACCCTCTACGTCCACGGCGGCGTCCGCCACCACGGCCCCTACGCCCACCTGGACGACGAGGCGTTCACCGCCGCCTGCGTGGCCGACCTGCGCGACCTGCTCGGCCACGTCCGCGCCCCGGCCGCGCTGATCGCCGAACCGGTCCAGGGCGTGGGCGGGTTCACCTCCCCGCCGGACGGGCTGTACGCGGCGTTCCGCGAAGTCCTCGCCGAGCAGGGCGTGCTGTGGATCGCCGACGAGGTGCAGACCGGCTGGGGCCGCACCGGCGACCACTTCTGGGGCTGGCAGGCACACGCGCGCAACGGTCCGCCCGACATCGTCACCTTCGCCAAGGGCCTCGGCAACGGCATGTCGGTGGGCGGGGTGATCGCCCGCGCCGAGATCATGAACTGCCTCGACGCCCACTCCATCTCCACCTTCGGCGGCACCCAGATCACCATGGCCGCCGCGCTCGCCAACCTCGGACACCTGCTGGAGTACGACCTCCAGGGCAACGCCCGCCGCGTCGGCGCCCTGCTGCTGGAGCGGCTGCGCACCGCCTGCGCCGGGCTGCCGGGGGTCAAGGAGGTGCGGGGACGGGGACTGATGCTCGGTGTCGAACTGATCCGGCCCGGCACCGGCCTGGCCGCTCCCGAGGCCGTGGCCGCCGTCCTGGAGGAGGCCCGCGAGGGCGGCCTCCTGCTCGGCAAGGGCGGCGGCCACGACACCAGCGCGCTGCGGATCGCCCCGCCCCTGTCGCTCACGGCCGCCGAGGCGGAGGAGGGGGCGGCGATCCTCGAACGCGCCCTCCGCCGGGTCGCGGGGTGACCCCGGGCCGGCCCCCGGCACGTCCGGGCCGGCGCCGGCAAGGCCCGTCCCGGCAAGGCCCGTCCCGGCAAGGCCCGTCCCGGAAGGGGAGGCACAGCCCATGTCCCGCACCGCGATCCGCGGCGGCCTCGTCGTCACCGCCTCCGACGAGGTCCACGCCGACGTCCTGATCGAGGACGGCCGCATCGCCGCCCTCGCCGCCCCCGGCACCTCCGCCGCCGGCGCGTGGACCGCCGACCGCACCCTGGACGCCACCGGCCGGTACGTCCTCCCGGGCGGCGTCGACGCCCACACCCACATGGAGATGCCGTTCGGCGGCACCCGGTCCTCCGACACCTTCGGGACCGGGACCCGCGCCGCCGCCTGGGGCGGCACCACCACCATCGTCGACTTCGCCGTCCAGACCGTCGGCAGCACCCTCCGCGAGGGCCTGGACGCCTGGCACGCCAAGGCGGAGTCGAACTGCGCGATCGACTACGGCTTCCACATGATCGTCTCGGACGTCAACGGGGGCACCCTGCGGGAGATGGACCGCCTGATCGAGGAGGGCGTGACCTCCTTCAAGCAGTTCATGGCCTACCCGGGCGTCTTCTACTCCGACGACGGCCGGATCCTGCGCGCGATGCAGCGCGCCGCCGCCAACGGCGGACTGATCATGATGCACGCCGAGAACGGCATCGCCATCGACGTCCTGGTCGAACAGGCCCTGGCCCGCGGCGAGACCGACCCCAGGTTCCACGGCGAGGTCCGCAAGGAGCTGCTGGAGGCCGAGGCCACCCACCGGGCGATCCGCCTCGCCGAGGTGGCGGGAGCCCCGCTGTACGTCGTGCACGTCTCCGCGGCGAAGGCCGTGGCCGAACTGGCCAGGGCCCGGGACGAAGGACTGCCCGTCTTCGGCGAGACCTGCCCGCAGTACCTGTTCCTCTCCACCGACAACCTGGCCGAGCCGGGCTTCGAGGGGGCCAAGTACGTCTGCTCCACCCCGCTGCGCCCCCGCGAGCACCAGGCCGCGCTGTGGCGCGGACTGCGCACCGACGACCTCCAGGTGGTTTCCACCGACCACTGCCCGTTCTGCTTCACGGGCCAGAAGGAGAGGGGCCGCGGGGACTTCTCCAAGATCCCCAACGGCCTGCCGGGCGTCGAGCACCGCATGGACCTGCTGCACCAGGCGGTCGTCGACGGCCACATCACCCGCCGCCGCTGGATCGAGATCGCCTGCGCCACCCCGGCCCGGATGTTCGGCCTCTACCCGAGGAAGGGCACCGTCGCGCCCGGCGCCGACGCCGACGTCGTGATCTACGACCCGCGCGCGGAGCAGGTGATCTCCGCCGGGACGCACCACATGAACGTCGACTACTCCGCCTACGAGGGGCGGCGGATCACCGGCCGGGTGGAGACGGTCCTCTCCCGCGGGGTCCCGGTCGTCGAGGCCGGCGCGTACGTGGGGCGGGCCGGGCACGGGGTGTACCTGCCGCGCGGACTCTGCCAGCTGGCCGGCTGAAGGGGTTTGCCCGGACCTCCGGGCGGGGCGCAGGCGGTCGGCGGCGAACCCGGCGGCCGGCACGCCGGGCCCCGCCGCGACGCACGCGGCGAAGGTGAGGGCGTGGTCCGCCACGTGACTCGGCACCGGACCGCGCGGAAGCCGCCTTGCCGTCCCGGAGCGACGCCGGGGCGGCCGCCGGCCCCGGGAGGTGTCCACCGGGCGGCACGGCCCGCCGTGTACCGTCCGAGGGGACTTCGACGAAGACCCGTTCGACCGTGCCGCGCCGCTCAGGAAGCGATGATGACCCAGACCCCCTACGCCCCCGCCGACGAGGCGACAGGCCGGTGGACCGGCCGGCTGCCGGAGCCCGGCCGGGCGATCCGCGCCGAGCCGGAGACGGCCTTCGCCGAGCACGCCGCCTCGGCCGGGGCGGCCGGCCTGCTGGAGACGTACGAGCGGCACCTCGCCGGCGTCGGCCGCGCCGCCGAACCGCTGCCGCCGGGCAGCGTCACCGCCTCCACCGACAGGGGCGACGTCAGCCGCGTGGTGCCGTCGATCCACCCGCGCATCGGGGTCCTCGGCCGCGGCGCCACCCCGCACAACGCGGAGTTCGCCGACGGGATGACCGCCCCCGCCGCCGGCACCGCCCTCCTCGACGCGGCCGCCCCGCCGGCCCGCACCGGCATCGACCCCGCCGCCGACGCCGGACGGCGGCGGCACCACGTCGCCCTCCACGAGCGCCGCGGGCGGGCCGACCGATGATGCGTGACCTGCTGCCGGCCGCGGTGCACGTCGCCGAGTCCTTCGGCGACCTGCCCGAGGCGGTGCTGCTGCCCGAGGAGGAACCGGCCGTCGCCCGCGCGGTGGAGAAACGGCGCCGCGAGTACACCACCGTGCGGCACCTGGCCCGGCGCGCGCTCGGCTGCCTCGGGCACGGCGGCGCGGCCCTGCCCCCGGGCGAACTGCGCGCGCCGCGCTGGCCGTCGGGCGTGATCGGCTCCATGACCCACTGCGAGGGCTACCGCGCCGCCGCCGTGGCGGACGCCGCCGTGCTGGCCTCCGTCGGCATCGACGCGGAACCGCACGAGCCGCTGCCGGAGGAGGTGCTGGGCGGGGCGTCCCTGCCGGAGGAACGGGGGCACCTGGGCCGGCTCGCCCGGCTGCGGCCCGGGATCCACTGGGACCGGGTGCTGTTCTCCGCCAAGGAGTCGGTCTACAAGGCCTGGCACCCGCTCACCGGGGCATGGCTGGGGTTCGAGGACGCGGTCCTGGCCTTCGATCCCGCCGGCACGTTCCGGGCCCGCGTGCTGCCGGGCGCGCTGGTGGACGGCGGCCCGGGCGTCTTCGACGGCCGGTGGTCCGTGGCGGACGGGTTCGTCACCACGGCCGTGGTGGTGGACGGGGACGGACCCGCCGCCGCGGCCGCGCGCTGCGGGTGCCGCGACCAGGACGGCGGGCACGCCGCCGGGTAGCGGGCCGCCCCGCGCGGCGCGGTCCCGGCGGGCTG
>NZ_LWCC02000005.1:540156-544549 GCF_001642695.1 Streptomyces chilikensis | reverse complement strand
GGTCGCGGCGGCCGCGGCGGCCGTGGCGCGACCCCCGGCGGCAAGGGCGGCGCCCCGCGCCGGGGCGGCAGGCCGAAGCGGCGCGGCTGACGCGTGCCTCCCCGGGGTCAGGCCGTCACGATGTCCTCGGCGTCCTCGGCGTCCTCGGCGTCCTCGGCCACGAATGCCTCCACGAACTCCCGCGTGCGACGGTCGAAAGCCGCGTACTGCGCCTCCCGCTCCGCGCCCGTGATCGCGTCGCCGACCAGGAGATTGCCCTCGGCGTCGACGCGCTGAGGGCGTTCCTCCGCGTCGGTGAGCAGGCCGACGGTGGAGCGGGAGAAGCCGCAGTAGGAGGCGATGCCCTCGTTCAGGCCGGTCTCGAGGAAGCTCCGCATGCCCGCCACGACCGGATCGTCGGCAGTGGCGCCGGCCAGGCCCAGCCACAGGATGCGCTTGCCGGCGAGGCGGGGCCTGCTGCGGCCGTAGGCGAACCCGTAGTTCCACACGCGGTCGATCCAGCCCTTGAGCAGGGCGGGCACGCTCTGCCAGTACACCGGGAAGACGGCGACGACGGCATCGGCGTCGAGGATGCGCCGCATGTGGGTGTGCACCTCTTCCGAGTACCTCTTCTCCCGGTTGCCCCAGTCCGGCTGGTCCGCCACGTTCATCCGGGGGTCGAACCCCTCGGCGTGCAGGTCGAGCAGGTCGACGCGGTAGCCGGCGGTCTCGAGCCGCGCGGCGGCACGGCGGGCCGTGTGCGCGGTGAGGGAATCGGTGCGGTGGTGCGCGACGACGACGAGGGCTGTCCTGGCGCGGCTGTCGTGCTGCCTCACGGTGTCTCCCGGTTGGTCTCGGTCGGTCCGGGCCGGTCTCGGTCGGTCCGGTGTACGAGTCCAGTTCAGCCGCGACGACGTAGATGATCCATGGGAGAACCGCTCCGAAACATAGGAGATCGTCTACGGTCCTTCCATGGATCCTCTGAGTTCGCTGCTGAGCGGCATCCGGGCCGAGGGGTCGGTCGTCAGCCACGTCGTCCTCGCGGTGCCCTGGGCCGTCCGCTTCGCCGACATCGCGCCACTCACCATGATCAGCGTGCTGCGGGGCGGGGGCGTCCTGCTGCTGCCCGACGGAACGGAGCGAGCGGTCGGCGCGGGTCACACCGCCGTCGTGCGCGGCCCCGGACCGTTCCACCTCGTGGACCACCCCACCACCCTGGACGGCTCCCACGCCGCGTACGAGATCGCCTGTTTCACCGAGAGCCCCGGGTGCGGTGCCCAGGAACTCGGCGGTATCCGGTGGGGAGCCGACTCGCCGGAGGCGACCGCGCTGATCGTGGGCGCCTACCGCGCCTCGGGACACCGCCACGAGCGGCTCCTGCGGGCCCTGCCGCCCGTTCTGGTGGTCGAGGAGGACGCCGAGGTCTGCGCCTGGCTGGAGACGGCCGCCGCCGACGCCGCCCGTCTCCCGGCCGGTTCGCAGGCGCTGATGGACCGGCTCCTCGACTGGGCCCTGGTGTGCACGTTGCGCAGCTGGTTCGACAAGGCGGGCGCCGACGCGCCCAGCTGGTACCGGGGCCTCACCGACCCGGTCCTCGCGCCCGCCCTGCGGTCCTTCCACGACCGGCCCGCCGACCCCTGGACGGTGGCCTCCCTGGCCGCTCGGGCCGGCGTCTCCCGGGCGCTGTTCGCCAAGCGCTTCACCCGCCTGATGGGCCGCCCGCCCCTCGCCTACGTCACCGAATGCCGCATGGACGAGGCGGAGGCGCTGCTGTCCGACACCGACCTCGGCATGGCGCAGATCGCCAGGTCCGTCGGCTATGCCGACGCCTTCGGCTTCAGCGCCGCGTTCAAGCGCCACAAGGGCCGAAGCCCCAGCGCCTGTCGCGCCGCGGCGGCCGTGGCGGCCGTGGCGGCGTCCGGTCCTCCCGCGCCGGGGTAGACGGGCGGTGCGGCGGGCGGGAGGCACGGGCGCTGCGCGTCCTCGCCCGCTCGCGCCCCTGCCGGGCCCGCGGGGCTCATCCCTCCGGGGCGGGACGCACGGTCGCCGTCAGCGAGCGGCGACCGTGCGCCCCACGGACTCCACCAGCGGGAGCAGGCGGTACGGCACCCGTTCCCGCAGCGCCACCTCCGTGCGGGTGCGCACGACCCCCGGCAGGCCGATCAGCTTCTGGATCACGTCCTCCAGGTGACCGTTGTCCCGCGCCACCACCCGGGTCAGCAGGTCGCCGCCGCCGGTGATGGAGAAGGCCTCGACGATCTCCGGCACGGCCGCCAGCTCGTCGCCCACCTCGTCGAGGTGCCCCTGCGTCACCTCGATGTGGACGAACGCCAGCACCGGATGCCCCAGCGCGGCCGGCGAGAGGCTCGGGCCGCTGCCGGTGATCACCCCCCGGCGCTCCAGCTGGTCCAGCCGGGCCTGCAGGGTGCCCCGGGCCACCCCGAGGAGGCGCGCGTACTCGCGCGCGCTGGTGCGCGGCTGCTCCAGCAGCAGCCGCAGGATGCGGGTGTCGAGCTCGTCCACGGACATGGCCGCCGACTGTACCAACGGCCCGGTCCACCGCCCTTCCGCCGTGCCGTCGGACCAGTGGTCCGATGGCCCCTCCGGGACCGGAATCCACGCGCGAGCGCTGGGCCAATGGCCCAGTGATGAACGGAGCGGTTGAGCCATATCCGTCCCGCATGGTGAAATGGTCGGGTCAATGGCGCTGTGGATCTCCGCGGCGTCTTTTTTGTGCCGCTTTTCAAGGCGCCGGTTAGGCCGGGCAGCCGCCGGGACGGCGTCGAGGAGGGTGAGACCTTGGTCCTTACACAGTGCTCGGTCGCGATGCGGCGGTCGGTCGCGGCACGGTGGACGCCGTGGCTCCGGAAGGCGCTGGTGCCGCCGGCCGACCCCGGGCGGATCCGGCTGCGGTTCGCCTCGCGAGGCGTGCTCGGCATCGCCCTGGCCGTCGCGGTCTGCGGTCTGCTCGGCCACGGCGTCGCGGGCATGGCCACCGGCGGCCTCGCCGCCCTGCTGGCCCTGTTCACGGTCACCGACCCGACGGTGCGCGGCCAGGCCGTCACCGTCGCGCTGCTGCCGGTCGTGGGCCTGCCCGCGCTGACGGCGGCGGTGCTGCTGCGGGGTGACCCGGTGGCCGCCGGAGTGGTCTTCGTGGCCATCGGCGGCCTCGGCGTGTACGCGCGCCGCTGGGGGCCGCGCGGCCACACCCTGGGCGCCTTCGCCTTCATGTGCTACTTCGTCGCCCAGTTCGCCCGGCCCACGACCGGCATGCTGCCGTCCCTCTGCGGGGACGTCCTGGTCTCCGTCGCCGTCGCCGCCGCGGTCCGCTTCGGCCTGTGGTGCTACGAACGCCGCTTCCCGCTGCCCGTGCCGCCGGCGCCGCCCACCGGAGGCACCGGCCTGCGCCGCATCACCACCCGGCAGGCGCTCCAGGTGACCGCCGGCTGCCTCTTCGCCCTCCCGGTGGGCCACCTGCTCTCCGAGGAGCGCTGGTACTGGGCGGTCGGAGCCACCTGGTGGATCTTCGTCAACGTCACCTCCCGCGGGGAGACCGCCGTCCGGGCCTTCCGGCGGGTGCTGGGCACCTGCGCCGGCGCGCTCCTCGGCGTCGTGCTCACGCTGCCGCTGCACGGCGAGCCCGTCCCCTCCGCCGTCGTCGCGGCCGTCGCCACCTTCGGGATCTTCTACACGGCGCAGACCTCCTACACCTGGATGATGCTGTCGGTGACCGTGCTCGCCCAGACCCTGTACGGCCTCGTGGGCCTGCTCGACGGCGGCCTGCTGGTGCTCAGGGTCGCCGAGACGCTGGTCGGGGCGGCCGGGGCCTGGCTGGCCGTGCTGCTGGTGCTGCCGGTCACCACCCACGCCTTCAACGACGCCTGGATCCGGCGCGCCGTCCGCTGCGTGCACGCCTGCACCACCGAGGCGGCGGCCCGGCTGGCGGGCGACCCCGACGCCGACCCGGCGCCCCGGGTGGCCGAACTGGAGGCGCTGCTGGCCCAGGTGCGCAAGACCGTGGCGCCGCTGGTCCACCCGCTGTATCCGGGCAGGGCGCGCAGGCAGCGGGCCCGCCGGGTGCTGGTGCTGCTCGACGAGTGCGCCCGCGAGGTCCGCGCGCTGGTCTCCGTCGCAGCCGACCCGGAGGCCTCCCACGACGCCCGGCTGGCCGCGGCCTGCTGGCGGGTGGAGGCGGCCGTGGAGGCGCTCACCGCGCCGGCCGCCGGACCGTCCCCGGACACCGGCGGCCGGGAACCGGCCGCCGACGGCGCGCTGGCGCACCTGCACGGCGTGGAGCGGGCCCTGGTCGCCCTGGCCGAGCCGCTGCGGGCCTCCGCGTCCGCCGCGGCGTCCGTGCCGGCCAGGGCCTGACCGGGGCCGGGAGACGGCCCGCGGCGCCGGGCGGCGCCGGGCG
>NZ_LWCC02000005.1:504882-540056 GCF_001642695.1 Streptomyces chilikensis | reverse complement strand
CGCCCGCCCCCTCGTGCGAGGGGGCGGGCGCCGTCGTGCCGTGCGGGGTCAGACCGTGGCGGAGGCGGCGGCCGGAGCGGGCTCGCCCGCCTCCGCGCCGGCCGGGGCCTCGCCCTCGTCCAGGGCGACGTCCTTGGTCTCCTTGCCGAGCAGCAGGGCGATCAGCGTCAGCACGCCCATGGCGGAGAGGTAGACGCCCACCAGCCACGGCGAGCCGTCGCCGGCCTCCCACAGGGCCACCGCGATGAACGGGGCGACCGCCGCGCCGAGGATCGAGCTGACGTTGTAGGAGACGCCGGAGCCGGTGTACCGGACGCTGGTCGGGAACAGCTCGGGGAGCAGCGCGCCCATCGGGCCGAAGGTCATGCCCATCAGCGTGAAGCCCAGCACCAGCCACAGCACCACGCCCAGCGTGCCCAGGCCGATCAGGGGCACCCAGACCAGGCCGAAGACGACGATGCCGGCGGTGACGGCGATCAGCGTGCGGCGGCGGCCGTACTTGTCGGCCAGCGGGCCCGAGACCAGGGTGAAGACGGCGAAGAACAGCACACCGAAGATCAGCATCAGCACGAAGGTGGTGTAGCTGTACCCGAGGCCCGGGACCGCGGCGTCCGTCGGCGTGCGGCCGAAGCTCAGCGAGAAGGTCGTCATCAGGTAGAAGAGGACGTACGTCGCGAGCATGATGAAGGTGCCCAGGACCAGCTGCTTCCAGTGGCCGCGGAAGACGGTGGCCAGCGGCAGCTTGCGGACCAGGCCGGCCTCACGGGTTTTCGTGAAGACGGGGGCCTCGACCAGCCGCATCCGCACCCACAGGCCGATCGCGACCATCACCGCGGAGAACAGGAACGGGATCCGCCAGCCCCAGTCGAGGAACGCCTCGGAGGGCTGCGAGGGGTCCGCGCCGGCGGCGGAGGGCAGCAGCGCGCCGATGATCAGGAACAGGCCGTTGCCGATGATGAAGCCCAGCGGGGCGCCCAGCTGCGGGAAGGTGCCGAAGAGGGCCCGCTTGCCCTTCGGGGCGTTCTCGGTGGCGATCAGCGCGGCGCCGCTCCACTCGCCGCCCAGCGCGAAGCCCTGGGCCAGCCGCATGACCACCAGCAGCGCGGTGGCGATCCAGCCGATCTGCTCGTAGGTGGGCAGCACACCGATCAGGAAGGTCGCGATGCCCATGGTGAGCAGCGAGGCCACCAGGGTCCCCTTGCGGCCGAGCCGGTCGCCGAGGTGCCCGAAGACCATCGCGCCGATCGGGCGGGCGACCATCGCCGCGCCGAACACGGCGAACGACGAGAGCAGCGCGGTCGTCGGGTCGTCGCTCGGGAAGAAGAGCGTGGGGAAGACCAGGACGGCGGCGGTCGCGTAGATGTAGAAGTCGTAGAACTCGATCGTGGTGCCGATGAGGCTGGCGATGAGAACGCGCGACCGCGAATTGACGGGGGTCTGGGCGGAGCCTGCGGGGGCGGATGCTGCTTCGGGCATGTCGTTCTCTCGGGTCTTTCGCACGAGGGGGAAGGCCGCCGGCGCCGTCGTCGGCGGCCCGCACGGCGGAACGCGTCGTTCCGGTGGAAGGACGTGAACCGCTCTGCCCTCGCACGATCTCATGATCGTCTCACTTACCGGCAAGGCTGTCTCGTGATGTGAGACCCGGTGACGGTGGCCCGACAGGTGCGGCAGGAGGGCGACGGGCTCCTGCGGCCGTCACGGAGCGGGATGGGAGGATGACCCCCGTGACTCTCCCGACCTCCGTGGACGTCCTCGTCGTGGGGGCTGGCCCGGCCGGCTCCTCCGCCGCCGCCTGGCTGGCCCGCTCCGGCCAGGACGTCCTGCTCACCGACGCCGCGACCTTCCCCCGTGACAAGACCTGTGGTGACGGCCTCACCCCGCGGGCCGTGGCCGAGCTGGTCCGCCTCGGGCTGGAGGACTGGCTGCGCGCCCACACCGTCAACCAGGGCCTGCGCGCCCACGGCTTCGGGCAGACCCTGCACCTGCGCTGGCCCGGCGGCTCCCTGCCCGACTGGGGATCCGCCGTCCCCCGCACCGAGCTCGACGACCACCTGCGCACGGTGGCCATGAAGAGCGGGGCGGCCGCCCGGGACGGCGTCCGCGCGCTGGACGCCGTGATGGAGGGCGGACGCGTGCGGGGCGTGCGGTTCCGGGCGGGCAGGGGCGACGACGCGCCCGTCGAGACGGTGCTCTGCCGCCGCCTGGTGGTCGCCGACGGCGTGCGCTCGCCGCTCGGCAAGGCGCTCGGGCGGGAGTGGCACCGCGACACGGTGTACGGCGTGGCCGGCAGGTCGTACGTGACCTCGGACCGGTCGGACGACCCGTGGATCAGCAGCCACCTGGAGCTCCGGGACGAGAAGGGCGCGGCGCTCGCCGGCTACGGGTGGATCTTCCCGCTCGGCAACGGCGAGGTGAACCTCGGCGCGGGCACCCTCGCCACGGCGAAGCGGCCCGCCGACGTCGCGATCAAGCCGCTGATGCGGCACTACGCGCAGCAGTGCCGGGAAGGCTTCGGCCTGCGCGGCGAACTGCGCGCCCAGACCTCCGCCCTGCTGCCGATGGGCGGCGCCGTCTCGGGCGTCGCCGGGCCCAACTGGGCGCTGATCGGCGACGCCGCGGGCTGCGTGAACCCGCTGAACGGCGAGGGCATCGACTACGGCCTGGAGACCGGGCGGCTGATCGCCGGCGTCCTCCAGGAGCACGACGACCTGTCGGCGGTGTGGCCCGAGGTCCTGCGCGGCCACTACGGCGAGGCGTTCTCCGTCGCCCGCCGGCTGGCGGGCCTGGTGACGGTCCCGCGCCTGCTGCCCGCCCTCGGCCCGGTGGGCATGCGGTCCCAGCTGCTGATGCGGCTGGCGCTGCGGTGGATGGGCAACCTGGTCACGGAGGAGGACCGCGACGCGGCCGGCCGCCTCTGGCGCTGGGCCGGCCGCCGCTCGATCTCCCTGGACCACCGGCCGCCGTTCGCGTGAGCGCGGACCACGGGCCCACCGCGGCGGACCTGCTCGCGCACGAGGAGGACCCCGACAGGTACGCCGGTACGCAGTTCGACGTCCGTGCCGTCGTGCCCCGGCTCCCCGCCGACCCGGCGGACGCGCCGTGGGACGGCTTCACCGGCCCGTACGGCCCGGTCGGCGACGTCCCCGGTCACCTCGCCGGCCTCGCCTCCGCGGACCCCGAGGTCGCGGACGAGGCGCCGGCCGGTCTCTGGAGGTCCCTCCACCACCAGGGCACCGTCTACGCCTCCGCCGCGCTCGCCGCCCCCTTCCTGCTGAGACCGGCGGCACGCCCGCGGACCCACGACAGGCAGGGCATCCTCGCACTCGTCGCGGCCTGCGCCCGGGGCGCCGACACGCTGGGCCCCACCGAGAACGTGCTGTGGCTGACGGAAGGCGCCCGGGGCGGCCGGGCGTACGACACCAGCGGCTACCTGGCGAACTGGTCCATGGAGGCCGTCCAGGCCGCCGTCACCGCCCATCTCGGCGTCCTGGAGCCGCTGCTGGACGACGGAGACCCGCAGGTGCGCGTCATGGCGGCGTACACCCTGGCCATGGCCTCCGGGCCCGCCCCGGCGGACGCCCTCCGCCGGCGTGCCGGGACCGGGACGGCGCCCCTGGCCGCGGCGAGCCTGGTGCCGGCCGCCGCGCAGCTCGCCCACCGGCACGGGCAGGACGCCGGCCCCTGGCTGGACGCCCTCCTGCGGGACCCCGCCCGCCCCGCCGAGGCCGCGGTGGCCGCCGCTCTCGCCCGGCTCTGCTTCGAGGAGGCCCGGCCCGCTCCCGAGGAGCTCCGCCCGGTTCTGGACGGACGGCTGGACGACACGCTGCTGCGCGCCCTGGACGAACTGCCCTGACTGCATCACGTCGGCCTGGGGGAGGGCGGCCTGCGCCACTACGTCCGGTACGTCTTCGACCCCGCGTACGACCCGCCGCCCCGCCGGGGAGCGAGCCGCCCTTCCGAAGCCCCGTGCCGGGCCCGGTGCCCGTCGAGGGCGATGTCGGATTCCTGCCAGCCCCGCCCCCGCCGATGCCGGATGCTGGAGGCATGCGGAACGGAATGCATCTCGACGCGGAGCGCTGTGCGCGGGCCGTGCGGTCGAGGGACGCGCGGTTCGACGGATGGTTCTACACCGCCGTGCTCAGCACCGGGATCTACTGCCGGCCGAGCTGCCCGGCGACGACGCCCAAGCCGGAGAACATGGTCTTCCACCCGAGCGCGGCCGCCTGCCAGCAGGCCGGGTTCCGGGCCTGCAAGCGCTGCCGCCCCGACACCACCCCCGGCTCGCCGGAGTGGAACGAGCGGGACGACGTCGTCGCGCGGGCCGTGCGGCTGATCTCCGACGGCGTGGTGGACCGGGAGGGCGTCCCCGGGCTCGCGGCACGGCTGGGCTACAGCACCCGGCAGACGGAGCGGCAGCTCCTCGCCGCGCTCGGCGCGGGGCCGCTGGCCCTGGCCCGGGCACAGCGGGCGCAGACGGCCCGGATGCTGATCGAGACCACCGCCCTGAACATGGCCGACGTGGCCTTCGCCGCCGGGTTCTCCTCGGTGCGCAGCTTCAACGAGACCGTCCGCGAGGTCTACGCGCTCACCCCCCGGCAGCTGCGCGCCAAGGCGGTGCCCGCCGAGGCGGTGCCCGCCGAGGGAGTGGCCGGCGGGACCCTGTCGCTGCGGCTGCCGTTCCGGGCGCCGCTCAACCCGGACAACCTCTTCGGCCACCTCGCCGCCACCGCCGTGCCGGGCGTCGAGGAGTGGCGGGACGGCGCCTACCGCCGCACCCTGCGCCTGCCGCACGGGCACGGCGTGGTCTCCCTGGCGCCGCGGCCGGACCACGTCGTGTGCCGCCTCACCCTGACCGACCTGCGCGACCTCACCGTCGCCATCAGCCGCTGCCGCCGCCTGCTGGACCTCGACGCCGACCCCGTCGCCGTCGACGGGCAGCTGCGCGCCGACCCCGTGCTCCAGCCGTACGTCGACAAGGCGCCCGGCCGGCGGGTGCCGCGCACGGTGGACGAGGCCGAGTTCGCGGTGCGGGCGGTGCTGGGGCAGCAGGTGTCCACGGCGGCGGCCCGCACCCACGCGGCCCGGCTGGTCCTCGCGCACGGTGAGCCGGTCGACGACCCCGAGGGCGGGCTCACCCACCTCTTCCCCTCGCCCGAGGCGCTGGCCGCCCTCGACCCGGAGAAGCTCGCCATGCCGCGCAGCCGCCGGGGGACCCTGACGAACCTGGTGGGCCGGCTCGCCGACGGATCACTGAGGCTGGGGGTGGACAGCGACTGGTCCGAGGCGCGGGCGCGGCTGCTGGAACTGCCGGGCTTCGGGCCCTGGACCGTGGACGTGATCGCGATGCGCGCGCTGGGGGACCCGGACGCGTTCCTCCCCACCGACCTCGGAATCCGCCGCGCGGCCCGGGAGCTGGGCCTGCCGTCCACCCCCGGCGCGCTCACCGCGCGGGCCGAGGCGTGGCGGCCGTGGCGGGCGTACGCGGTGCAGTACCTGTGGGCGACCGAGAGTCACCCGATCAACTTCCTCCCGGTGTGAGGGACTTCGAAGGATGAGAGAGATGAAGCAGCACACGGTGGTCGAGAGCCCCTACGGCGTCCTGACGCTGGTCGCCGACGAAGGCGTCCTGTGCGGGCTCTACATGACGGAGCAGCGGCACCGGCCGGCCGAGGAGACCTTCGGCGAGCGGGTGGCCGCCGACGAGGGGCCGTTCCCGGCGGTGGTGGAGCAGCTCGACGCCTACTTCGCGGGCGAGCTGCGGGAGTTCGACCTGCCGCTCCGGATGAACGGGACCGCCTTCCAGCGCTCCGTGTGGGAGCGGCTGCGCGCGATCCCGTACGGGGAGACCCGCTCGTACGGTCAGCTCGCGGCGGAACTGGGCAGTCCCGGCGCCTCACGGGCCGTGGGGCTCGCCAACGGCCGCAACCCGGTGGGCATCATCGTGCCCTGCCACCGGGTGATCGGGGCGGGCGGGTCCCTCACCGGGTACGGCGGCGGGCTGGAGCGCAAGGAGCGGCTGCTGGCCTTCGAACGGGGCGCGGTGCCGCTGCCGGGGTGAAGGGCCCCCGGCCCGCGCGCCGGCGGGCGCCTCAGGCGCGCAGCGCGCGGAGCAGGCGCGGGAGGGCGGTGCCGACGGGCTCGCGGACGACCTCGTCGGCGAGCCCGTCGTACGGGGTCTCCTTCGCGTTGACGATCACCAGCCGTGCCCCGTGGCCGGCGGCCACCCCCGCCAGCCCGGCGGCGGGCTGCACCTGGAGGCTGGTGCCCACGGCGACGAAGACCTCGCAGGCCTTGGCGATCGACAGGGCCTGGCCGAGCACCCGCGGGTCGAGGCGCTCGCCGAACATGACGGTGCCGGGCTTGAGGACGCCGCCGCAGGCTGCGCAGCGCGGGTCCTCCTCGCCGGCCTCCAGGCGGGCCAGCGCCTCGGACATCGGCCCGCGCGCGCGGCAGGCCGTGCAGACGGCCTCGCGCACCGAACCGTGCAGCTCCAGGACCTTGCGCTCCGGCATCCCGGCCTTCTGGTGGAGCCCGTCGACGTTCTGGGTGATCACCCGCACCGGCACGCCGGACCGCTCCAGCTCGGTGACGGCCCGGTGCGCGGCGTTCGGCCCGGCCGCGAGCACCTGGAGCTTCCGGCGCATCTGCCAGGAGCGGCGCCGGATCTCCGGGTCGTTCATGTAGTGGTCGTAGGTGACCAGCTTCTCCGCGTCCGGGTCCTGCCGCCACACGCCGTTCGGCCCCCGGTGGTCGGGGATCCCGCTGTCGGTGGAGATCCCGGCGCCGCTGAGGATCGCGACGAGCGGCTGCCTGGCGGGGACGGGCGGCGAGGAGGGCGTGGTCATGCCGCCGAGGGTAGGGCGGCGGGGCGGGCCCGGGCGAACGGAAAACCGGCGCGCGGGCCCGGTTCCTCAGCCCCGGTCGACCCGGCGGCTGTCCTCAGCCCCGGTCGACCCGGCGGCCGTCCTCCAGCTCCGCCGGACCCGACCCGTCGGCCAGCACGTCCAGGGCCGTCTCCACCCGGCCCAGAGCCGCGCCCAGCAGGTACGCCGGCAGTTCCTCACGGGGGACGAAGCGCCAGGAGAGCAGCTCCTCCTCCTGGAGGCGGATGGCGTCGACCGCCTCCTGGCCGAGCACGCCGCCGTCGTAGAGGTAGGCGACGACCGGCGGGCGGGCCGGTCTCCGCACCCAGTCCACGGCCAGCAGCCGGCCGGGGGGCACGTCGAGGCCGATCTCCTCGGCGGTCTCCCGCCGGGCGCCCTGGCGGGGGGTCTCGCCGTCGTCCGACTCCACCGTGCCGCCGGGCAGGACCCAGCCCTCGCGGTAGTTCGGCTCGAGCAGCAGCACCCGGCCCCCGGGGTCGCGGAACAGCGTGGCCGCGCCGCACAGGACGCGGGGGAGGCCGGCGATGTACGTGGCGTAGGACTCGGCGGCGGAGGTCACCCGGCCAGCCTAGCGGGACCGGCGTCCGGCCATGGCGGCCCGGGGCCGGTGACGTCTAAGGTCGCAGCGACGGATGCGGGGAGCGGCGGAGCGGAGGCGTTGTGGTGGAGACGGCCCGGCGGGGGCACGTGCTGATCGCGGCTGACAAGTTCAAGGGATCGCTCACGGCGGTGCAGGTGGCCGAGCGGGTCGCGGCGGGGCTGCGGCGGGCCGCACCGGGGGTCGCCACGGCCGCCCTGCCCGTCGCGGACGGCGGCGACGGCACGGTCGCCGCGGTGGTGGCCGCCGGGTTCGAACGCCGCGAGGTCCGGGTCACCGGGCCGGTGGGGAACCCGGTCACGGCGGCGTACGCGATGCGGGGGGACACCGCCGTGGTCGAGATGGCCGAGGCGAGCGGGCTGCAGCGGCTGCCGGGCGGGACGCCCACGCCGCTCACCGCCTCCACCCACGGCTCCGGGGAGCTGCTGCGGGCCGCGCTGGACGCGGGCGCGCGGACGGTGGTGTTCGGGGTGGGCGGCAGCGCGACCACGGACGGCGGCGCGGGGATGCTGGCCGCGCTCGGGGCGCGGTTCCTGGACGCGGACGGGCGGGAGCTGGGGCCGGGCGGCGGGGCGCTGGGGGCACTGGAGTCCGTCGACCTCTCCGGGCTGGACCCGCGGGTGGGCGACGGGACGGTGGAGCTCGTGCTCGCGAGCGACGTGGACAACCCGCTGACCGGTCCGTCCGGGGCGGCGGCGGTGTACGGGCCGCAGAAGGGGGCCACGCCGCAGGACGTCGCCGTGCTGGACGCGGCGCTCGGGCGGTACGCGGCGGTCCTGGAACGGGCCGTGGGACCGCGGGCGGAGGGCCTGGCCCAGGCGCCGGGGGCGGGCGCGGCGGGAGGCCTGGGCTTCGCGGCGCTGCTGCTGGGAGCGCGGTTCCGGGCGGGCATCGAGGTGCTGCTGGAGGCCGTGGGGTTCGAGGCCGAACTGCGGCGGGCCGACCTGGTGATCACGGGGGAGGGGTCGCTGGACGCGCAGACGCTGCGGGGGAAGGCGCCGGCGGGGGTCGCGGCGGCCGCCGCCGCGGCGGGGGTGCCGGTGGTCGCCGTCTGCGGGCGGCTCGCGCTCTCCGCGGAGGAGCTGCGGGGGGCGGGGATCGGGCGGGCGTATCCGCTCGCCGCGGTGGAGCCGGACGTCGCCCGCAGCATCGCGAACGCCGGGCCCCTCCTCGAACGCGTGGCCGAACAGCTCGCCCACGACCACCTCACCTGACCCCGCCGCGCGCCGCCCAGCGAACGGGCCCTGCCGGCCGCCCCTGCGGACGACGGTGCCCCCGGGCGGCATGGTTCCCCGGGCCCGGTAAGGGCCCCGGGGAACGCCGACGGCCCCCCGGGCCGGGTGAATGGCTCGGGGGGCCGTGCGGGACGTGAGGCGGAGTGCGGCGCGGGCTACTGGAGCTGCGCGGCCCTCGCCTCGCGCCGGTTGTCGCGGAAGTTGTTCACCCGGCGGGCCGTGGCGAACAGCGGGATCACCGCCCCCAGCACCAGCTGCAGCGCGCAGCCGGTCTGCAGGAGCAGCTCACCGCTCGGCGCACCGGCCGCCCAGGCGACCAGCATGCCCATCGACGCGACGATCCAGATCAGCATCGCCGCCGCCGAGCGTCCACGCGGCTTCGGGTACTCCACGCGGCTCACCATCAGCCACGCCGTCCCCAGCACGGCCAGCAGCGTCGCGATGAACGGCAGCTCGAGCAGGACGATCGAGACCACCGTCAGGGCACCGAAGGGTGACGGCATGCCCTGGAACGTGCCGTTGGGCACCGTCACGATGGAGAACCGCGCAAGCCGCAGCACCACCGCCAGCAGCACCATGATCGCGGCCAGTGCCGCGACCCGCTGGTGCGCGTCGTCGGCGACCATGCCGTACACCAGGACGAAGTAGGCCGGAGCCAGCCCGAAGCTGATCAGGTCGGACAGGTTGTCCAGCTCCGCGCCCATCGGCGAGGAGCGCAGCTTCCGGGCGACCAGACCGTCGAACAGGTCGAAGATCGCCGCGCACAGCATCAGGATGACCGCGGTGGCCGCGCTGTGGCGGGCCATGCCCGTCTCCTGGCTGCCGGTGAGGTGCGGGATCAGGATGCCGGTGGTGGTGAAGTACACCGCCATGAAGCCGCAGGTGGCGTTGCCGAGGGTCAGCGTGTCCGCTATCGACAGACGCAGCGACAGCGGCATCTCCTCGTCCTCGGCCTCGTCACGGCCGGACGCCTGGGGCGTCCAGCCGGTACTCGGATCCTGGTCAGTCGCGGTCAATGCGAGTCACCCCAGCCACGGTCTTCTGGCCGACCTCCACCGCGACCTCCACTCCGGCCGGGAGGTACAGGTCGACGCGGGAGCCGAACCTGATGAGACCGATCCGCTCACCCTGCTCGACCTTGGTCCCCTTGGGGATGTAGGGCACGATGCGGCGGGCCACCGCGCCGGCGATCTGGATCATCTCGATGTCACCGAGCTCGGTGTCGAAGTGCCAGACCACGCGCTCGTTGTTCTCGCTCTCCTTGTTGAAAGCGGGAACGAACCCACCCGGCACGTGCTCGACCGACGTCACGGTGCCGGCCAGCGGCGCGCGGTTGACGTGGACGTTGAGCGGGCTCATGAAGATGGCGACGCGAGTGCGGCCGTCCTTCCAGGGCATGATGCTCTGCACCACGCCGTCGGCGGGCGAGATCACGCGGCCCTGCGTGATCTCACGCTCCGGGTCCCGGAAGAACCACAGCATGCCCGCCGCGAGGGCGGTGGCGGGCACAGCGACCGCCTTGGCCGCGCCGGAACGGCGCGCCCGGAGCAGGCTGAGGGCGGCGGTGGCGACCGTCGGGGCGAGCCACGGCGACGCTCCGCGCGCGAGCCGTGCGCCGGCGAGGCTGTCGCGGTGTGCAGAGGAATGGCTGTGGGGCATGGAAGACCTTCGTAGCGGGAGGGTGCCGCGCTGCAGTTCACGGGGACGGCGGCTTTCCGGAATCGTACCGGTCAGGCACTACAACTGGGCAAGCCAGAAGCCGAGTCGACGGCCGGGGCCGCTGACGGGGTGTGATCTTCTTCTCGAAGAAAACACCCCGTAGCGGGAAAATCGGCCGGGCCGTAACCGGATCTTTCCGGATTCAGCCCTGGAAGCGGTACTCCTCGAGGAGTCTGCGTCCGATGATCATTTTCTGGATTTCTGCGGTGCCTTCACCGATGAGCAGCATCGGGGCCTCTCGGTAGAGGCGCTCGATCTCGTACTCCTTCGAGAAGCCGTAGCCGCCGTGGATCCGGAAGGCATCTTCCACGACCTCCTTGCAGTACTCGCTGGCGAGGTACTTCGCCATGCCTGCCTCGAGGTCGTTTCGCTCCCCGGAGTCCTTTTTGCGGGCTGCATTAACCATCATCGCATGAGCCGCTTCGACCTTGGTGCCCATTTCGGCCAATTTGAACTGGATCGCCTGGTGCTGGGCGATCGGCTTGCCGAACGTGTGCCGCTGCTGCGCGTACTGCACGCCCAGCTCGAACGCACGCTGTGCGACGCCGCAGCCACGGGCCGCGACGTTCACCCGCCCCACCTCGACGCCGTCCATCATCTGGTAGAAGCCGCGGCCGGTTTTGCCACCCAGTACCCGATTGGCCGGAATTCGCAGGCCATCCATGATGAGCTCGGTGGTGTCGACCCCCTTGTAGCCCATCTTGTCGATCTTGCCTGGAATGGTCAGGCCGGGGAGGACCTCGCCGAAGCCGGCCGGCTTCTCGACGAGGAAGGTGGTCATCGACTTGTGCGGCGCGGTCCCCTCGGGGTGTCCTTCGTCACTTTTCACCAGGACGGCCACCAGGGTGGAGGTTCCGCCGTTGGTCAGCCACATCTTCTGGCCCGTGAGGACGAAGTCGTCGCCGTCCCTCACCGCCTTGGAGGAGATGGCCGACACGTCGGAGCCGAGCGCCGGCTCGGACATCGAGAAGGCGCCCCGTACCTCGCCCGCCGCCATCCGCGGCAGGAAGTGCTCCTTCTGCTCGTCGGTGCCGTGCTGCTTGAGCATGTAGGCCACGATGAAGTGGGTGTTGATGATGCCGGAGACCGACATCCACCCGCGGGAGAGCTCCTCCACGCACAGCGCGTAGGTCAGGAGCGACTCGCCCAGACCCCCGTACTCCTCGGGGATCATCAGGCCGAACAGGCCGAGTTCCTTCAGGCCGTCGACGATCGCCTGCGGGTACTCGTCGCGGTGCTCCAGCTCGGTGGCGACCGGGATGATCTCCTTGTCCACGAACTCCCGGACGGTGGCCAGGATCTCCTGCTGGACCTCGGTGAGACCGTGGGTCCGGGCGAGTCGGCTCATCCCTTGGACTCCTTCTCCTTCAGCTCGGGCCGGCCGGGCTGCTCGCCGCCGCGCTCCTCGATGTACGTCTCGGTCGGCACCATCACCTTGCGGCGGAACACGCAGACCAGGGTGCCGTCCTGCTTGTAGCCCTTGGTCTCCACGTGGACGATGCCGCGGTCGTTCTTCGACCTCGACGGCCACTTGTCGAGCACCGTGGTCTCGCCGTAGACCGTGTCGCCGTGGAAGGTCGGCGCCACGTGCTTGAGCGACTCGATCTCCAGGTTGGCGATCGCCTTGCCCGAGACGTCCGGCACCGACATGCCGAGCAGCAGGGAGTAGACGTAGTTGCCCACCACGACGTTCTTGCCGAAGTCGGTCGTCCTCTCCGCGTAGTTGACGTCCATGTGGAGCGGGTGGTGGTTCATGGTGAGGAGGCAGAAGAGGTGGTCGTCGTACTCGGTGACCGTCTTGCCCGGCCAGTGCTTGTACGTCGCCCCGACCTCGAACTCCTCGTAGGTGCGCCCGAACTGCATCGGCTCAGCCCTCCGGGATCTCGAACTTGCTGGTGCGCTTCATGCCGGCCGCGCGGCCCTTGCCCGCGATGACCAGCGCCATCTTCCGGCTGGCCTCGTCGATCATCTCGTCGCCGAGCATCGCCGAGCCCTTCTTGCCGCCCGCCTCCGAGGTGCAGTACGCGTACGCGTCCAGGATCAGCTCGGCGTGGTCGTAGTCCTCCTGCGAGGGCGAGAACACCTCGTTGGCGGCGTCCACCTGGCCCGGGTGCAGCACCCACTTGCCGTCGAAGCCCAGGGCCGCGGCGCGCCCGGCCACCTCGCGGAAGCCGTCCACGTTGCGGATCTGCAGGTAGGGGCCGTCGATCGCCTGGAGGTCGTTGGCGCGGGCCGCCATCAGGATCTTCATCAGGATGTAGTGGTAGGCGTCGGCGCCGTAACCGGGCGGCTGCTCGCCGACGACCAGGGACTTCATGTTGATGGAGGCCATGAAGTCGGCGGGGCCGAAGATGATGGTCTCCAGCCGCGGCGAGGCCTCGGCGATCGCGTTGACGTTGTTGAGGCCCTGCGCGTTCTCGATCTGCGCCTCGATGCCGATCCGGCCGACCTCGAAGCCCATGGTCTTCTCGATCTGGGTCAGCAGGAGGTCCAGCGCCACGACCTGCTCGGCGTTCTGCACCTTGGGCAGCATGATGCAGTCCAGGTTCGGGCCGGCGCCCTCGACGACCGTCACCACGTCGCGGTAGGTCCACTCGGTGGTCCAGTCGTTGACCCGCACCACGCGGGTCTTGCCCGTCCAGTCGCCCTCGTTGAGGAACTTGACGATGGTGTGCCGGGCCTCCGGCTTGGCCAGCGGTGCGCAGGCGTCCTCCAGGTCCAGGAACACCTGGTCCGCGGGCAGACCCTGGGCCTTCTCCAGGAAGCGCGGGTTGGAGCCGGGGACCGCCAGGCAGGAGCGCCGGGGGCGCAGGCGGTTCACGGACGGCTGGGGCGCGGTCATGCGGGGACCTCCAGGGGGTCGAGCTTGTGTGCCTTGCGGATCTCGTCGACGATACGGCCGATGATCCCGGTGATGTCGAAGTCCTTCGGGGTGAACACCGCGGCCACCCCGGCGGACCGGAGCTCCTCGGCGTCCGCGCCCGGAATGATGCCGCCCGCGATCACCGGGACGTCGTCCGCGCCGGCCGCGCGCAGCCGGGTCAGGACGTCGGGCACCAGCTGGGCGTGCGAGCCGGACAGGATGGACAGGCCGACCGCGTGCACGTCCTCGGCGACGGCCGCGTCCACGATCTGCTCCGGCGTCAGCCGGATGCCCTGGTAGACCACCTCGAAGCCGGCGTCGCGGGCCCGCACGGCGATCTGCTCGGCGCCGTTGGAGTGCCCGTCCAGGCCCGGCTTGCCGACCAGGAAGCGGAGCTTGCCGACCCCCAGGTCGCGGGCGGTCGCCTCGACCCGGCGGCGCACCCCGGCGAGCTGGGTGCCCTCCTCGGCCGCCACCGCCACCGGGGCGGACGAGACGCCGGTGGGTGCCCGGTACTCGCCGAACACCTCCCGCAGCGCTCCCGCCCACTCCCCGGTGGTCGCCCCCGCACGGGCGCATTCGAGGGTGGCTTCCATCAGGTTCTCGCCGGTGCGCGCCGCCTGCTTCAGCCGCTCCAGCGCCTTGCACGGGCGCGGGTGGTTGAACGGCGGCTGGTAGCGGGTGTCCCGCCAGTTCCGCAGCGAGGCGATCACCCGGGCCTCGACGGCCGGGTCGACGGTCTGGATCGCCGTGTCCAGGTCCGCGGTGAGCGGGCTGGGCTCGGTCGACTCGAAGGCGTTGACGCCGACGATCCTGTCCTGGCCGGACTCGATGCGCGCCCGGCGCTCGGCGTGCGAGGAGACCAGCTGCGACTTGAGGTAGCCGGACTCCACGGCGGCCATGGCGCCGCCCATCTCCTGGATCCGGTCCATCTCCGCCCAGGCCTCGTCGGCCAGCTCCGAGACCTTGGCCTCGATCACCTTCGAGCCCTCGAAGATGTCCTCGTACTCCAGCAGGTCGCTCTCGTAGGCGAGCACCTGCTGGATGCGCAGCGACCACTGCTGGTCCCAGGGCCGGGGCAGGCCCAGCGCCTCGTTCCAGGCCGGCAGCTGCACGGCGCGGGCCCGGGCGTCCTTGGAGAGGGTGACGGCCAGCATCTCCAGGACGATCCGCTGGACGTTGTTCTCCGGCTGCGCCTCGGTCAGGCCCAGGGAGTTGACCTGGACGCCGTACCGGAAGCGGCGCTGCTTGGGGTTCTCGACGCCGTACCGCTCACGGGTGACCCGGTCCCAGATGCGGGTGAAGGCCCGCATCTTGCACATCTCCTCGACGAAGCGGACGCCGGCGTTGACGAAGAACGAGATCCGGGCGACCACGTCGCCGAACTTCTCCTCGGGCACCTGGCCGCTGTCGCGGACCGCGTCCAGCACGGCGATCGCGGTGGACATCGCGTAGGCGATCTCCTGGACCGGGGTGGCTCCCGCCTCCTGCAGGTGGTAGCTGCAGATGTTGATCGGGTTCCACTTCGGCATGTGGGTGACCGTGTAGGTGATCAGGTCCGTGGTCAGCCGGAGGGAGGGCCCGGGCGGGAAGACGTGGGTGCCGCGGGAGAGGTACTCCTTGACGATGTCGTTCTGGGTGGTGCCCTGCAGCGCGGAGACGTCCGCTCCCTGCTCCTCGGCGACCACCTGGTAGAGCGCCAGCAGCCACATGGCCGTGGCGTTGATGGTCATCGAGGTGTTCATCTTCTCGAGGGGGATGTCCTCGAAGAGACGGCGCATGTCACCGACGTGGGCCACCGGGACCCCGACCCGGCCGACCTCGCCGCGGGCGAGGACGTGGTCGGAGTCGTAGCCGGTCTGGGTCGGCAGGTCGAACGCCACCGACAGGCCGGTCTGCCCCTTGGCGAGGTTGCGCCGGTACAGCTCGTTGGACGCCTCGGCCGTGGAGTGGCCGGCGTACGTCCGCATCAGCCACGGACGGTCCTTCTGACGCTCTGACATGGCCTGCCTCAGATGTTCCGGAAGCGGTTGATGGCGTCGATGTGCCGGGCGCGCATCTCGTGGTCGCGGACGCCCAGGCCCTCCTCGGGGGCCAGGCACAGCACGCCGACCTTGCCCTGGTGCAGGTTGCGGTGGACGTCGTAGGTGGCCTGGCCGGTGTCCTCCAGGCTGTAGGTCCTGGAGAGCGTCGGGTGGATCTTGCCCTTGGCGATCAGGCGGTTGGCCTCCCACGCCTCGCGGTAGTTGGCGAAGTGCGAGCCGATGATCCGCTTGAGCGACATCCACAGGTAGCGGTTGTCGTACTGGTGCATGTAGCCCGAGGTGGAGGCGCAGGTGGTGATGGTGCCGCCCTTGCGGGTGACGAAGACCGAGGCGCCGAAGGTCTCCTTGCCGGGGTGCTCGAAGACGATGTCGATGTCCTCGCCGCCGGTGAGCTCGCGGATGCGCTTGCCGAAGCGCTTCCACTCCTTCGGGTCCTGGGTGTTCTCGTCCTTCCAGAACCTGTAGTCCTCGGCCGCGCGGTCGATGATCAGCTCGGCGCCCATGCTCCGGCAGATCTCCGCCTTCTCCGGGGAGGAGACCACGCAGATCGGGGTGGCGCCGCCGGCCAGCGCGAACTGGGTGGCGTAGCTGCCGAGGCCGCCGCTGGCGCCCCAGATCAGGACGTTGTCGCCCTGCTTCATGTCGGCGCCGTTGGTGGAGACCAGCTGACGGTAGGCGGTGGAGTTCACCAGGCCCGGGGAGGCGGCCTCCTCCCAGGACAGGTGCGCCGGCTTCGGCATCAGCTGGTTCGACTTGACCAGGGCGATCTCGGCGAGGCCACCGAAGTTGGTCTCGAAGCCCCAGATCCGCTGCTCCGGGTCGAGCATGGTGTCGTTGTGGCCGTCGGAGGACTCCAGCTCGACGCTCAGGCAGTGCGCGACGACCTCGTCACCGGGGTTCCAGGCGTTGACGCCCGGGCCGGTGCGCAGGACGACGCCCGCCAGGTCGGAGCCGATGATGTGGTACGGCAGGTCGTGGCGCTTGGCCAGGTCGCTGACCCGGCCGTAGCGCTCCAGGAAGCCGAAGGTCGACAGCGGCTCGAAGATGGAGGTCCACACCGAGTTGTAGTTGACCGAGGAGGCCATCACGGCCACCAGGGCCTCGCCCGGGCCGAGTTCGGGCAGCGGGACCTCGTCGAGGTGCAGCGACTTGCGCGGGTCCTTGTCCCGGGTGGCGAGCCCTTCGAACATCTCCGTCTCGTCCTTGTGCACGGTGATCGCGCGGTACGACTCGGGGAGCGGGATGGCGGCGAAGTCCTCGGACGAGGCGTTCTGCGACTGGATCGCGTCCAGGATGTCCTTCACGGTCACGGTGTTGCCTCCGGCGACGGGCGCCCGCTCGAGGGCGCAGAGGGTACGTCGTGCTGGTGCTGTTGCGATGGGGTGCCGTCGGTTCGGCGGGTGGTGCGGCGGCGCGTTGTGGCGCGGGGATGCCTGTGACGCAGGCGTCCGGACGCGCGGGGCAGCGCCCCGCGGGAACATCCGGCGCACCTCGGGTTCGCGGTGCGCCGGCCGTCCGGACACCCACAACGTATGGCACGGTGTGACCGTTGACAAGGCACTGAGTGCCAGCAATTCCGCTCAGGTGAAATATTTGCCCGACAGACGAGCGATGATCGATCAGGCCGGGCGGAACGGTGGGACTCGATCGATGATCGATCAGTATTTCCAAGGTGAGCGGTGGTCAGAGGCCTGTCCGGGCGATCGCCGCCGGAGGCCGGCCGTGGCGCTCCGGGCTCGTCGCGGATCGTCCTCGGCGCTCCTGGACGGGGAAGTGGATGACACTCCGTGCCACCCCTCGTCCCACCGGTCGCCGCCGCCCCACCGGCCGCCCCGGACCCGGCCCGCGCGCTGTCGCCGGCCCCTCCTCATGACCCGCACGGCCCTCGCGGCCCCACGGCGCGGACGATGACCCGCACGGCCCTCGCGGCCTTCACGGCGCGGACGCGGACGCCGCCGCGGTCAGGGCCGGGCGGCGCGGGTGGCGCCCGCCTCCGGCACGACGACGGCTCCGTGCGGCCCACTCCCTCGCCCCGCTTCCTCCGCGGGTCCCCGCGGAAGCCGGGGAAGGCCCCGGGGAGCGCTCAGGCGCGGTCCCGCAGGGCCTTCTCGATGGTGTCCATGATCTCGTCCAGCGGGGCGTCGACCCGGGCGACGGTGACCAGCACTTCGCCGGAGGCGGAGACCGACGCCGCGTCCGGCGAGATCCCGCCGGCGTCCTCCCGGCTCGCGCCGATGCCGCGGCCGAACGTCCGCCGGACGATGGCGAAGGCGTGGTCGAGCTGCCGCTCCACGTCGCCCTGGCCGTCCGCGCGCAGCCAGCGCCGCAGGACGTGGTTGTGCGCCGTGACGACCGCGGACGCGGCCACCTCCGCGAGCAGCGGATCGTCGTTGGCGTCGTCGGCGTGCGCCTTCTCGTCGAAGTGGCCCAGCAGGTAGCGGGTGAACAGCCGCTCGTAGCGGGCCACCGAGGCGATCTCCGCCTCGCGCAGCGTCGGCACCTCGCGGGTCAGCCTGTAGCGGGCCACCGACACCTCGGGGTGGGCCGCGTACATCCGCATGACCTCCTTGATGCCGCGGCACACCGTGTCCAGCGGGTGCTCGTGCGCCGGAGCGGCCTTCAGCACGGCCTCGGCCCGGACCAGGGTGTCGTCGTGGTCCGGGAAGATCGCCTCCTCCTTGGAGCGGAAGTGGCGGAAGAAGGTGCGGCGGGCCACGCCGGCGGCCGCGGCGATCTCGTCGACGGTCGTCGCCTCGTACCCCTTGGTGGCGAACAGCTCCATGGCCGCCGCCGCCAGTTCACGGCGCATCTTGAGCCGCTGGGCGGCCGCCCGGCTGCCCGCGGTGCTCTCCGGGGCGTCGGCCGCGGCGGGGGTACGTGTCGACTTGGCGGGGTGGGACATGCCCTGAACGTACTCCATCCGCGCACCTCGGTGTGCACGTCCCGGGCTTCCCCGGCCCGGTGCGGCCGCAGGAGCGCCGGGAGGGCCGTCCGGGGCGGGCGCCACCGGACCGGGCGGGGGGAAGCCGGGCCGGTCCAGGAGCCCGCCCCAGTCCCCGGGGGACTTCCCGTCCCCCGGGGCGCGCCCGGTGCGGGGGCGGGGCTCAGCGCCGGGCATGTTCGCGGAAGCCGCGGCCCGTCTTCCGGCCCAGGCAGCCCGCGGCCACCAGGTGCTCCAGGAGCGGCGCCGGGGCCAGGCCGGGGTCGCGGAACTCGTGGTGCAGCACCTTCTGGATGGCCAGCGAGACGTCCAGGCCGACGACGTCCAGCAGTTCGAACGGACCCATCGGGTAACCGCCGCCGAGCTTCATCGCGGCGTCGATGTCGTCCAGCGTCGCGTAGTGGTCCTGGACCATCCTGACCGCGTTGTTGAGGTACGGGAACAGCAGCGCGTTGACGATGAAACCGGCCCGGTCCCCGCAGTCCACCGGGTGCTTGCGGATCCTGGCGCAGACCTCGTGCACGGTGGCGTGCACGTCGTCGTCGGTCAGCACCGTGCGGACCACCTCGACCAGCTTCATCGCGGGGGCCGGGTTGAAGAAGTGCATGCCGATCACGTCCTGCGGCCGGGAGGTGGCCCGGGCGCAGGCCACCACCGGCAGCGAGGAGGTGGTCGTGGCCAGCACCGCGCCGGGCTTGCAGACCTTGTCCAGGGCGGCGAACAGCTGCCGCTTGACCTCGAGGTCCTCGGCGACGGCCTCCACCGCCAGGTCGACGTCGGCGAAGGCGTCGTACGTCCCGGCCGGCGTGATCCGGTCCAGGGCCTGCGCCGCCGCCTCGGCCGTCATCCGGCCCTTGTCCACCGACCGGGCCAGCGACTTGCCGATCCGCGCCCTGGCCGCCACCGCCTTCTCCTCGCTGCGCGCCGCCAGCACGACGTCGTAGCCGGCCTTGGCGAAGACCTCGGCGATGCCGGACGCCATGGTGCCGGAGCCCGCCACGCCCACCGCGCGCACGGGGCGGCCGGCGCCGGCGTCCGCGCCGCGGCCCGGGGTGAGCGCGTCGGGGACGACGGTGGCGGAGCCGGGAGCCTCGTAGGTGTAGAAGCCCCGGCCCGACTTGCGGCCGTTGAGGCCGGCGTCGCTGAGCTGGCGGAGGATCGGCGCGGGGGCGTGCAGCCGGTCGCGGGACTCCTGGTACATCGCCTCCAGCACGGTGCGCGCGGTGTCGACGCCGATCAGGTCCAGCAGGGCCAGCGGCCCCATCGGCAGGCCGCAGCCGAAACGCATCGCCGCGTCGATGTCCTCACGGGAGGCGTACCGGGACTCGTACATCGCGGCGGCCTGGTTGAGGTAGCCGAACAGCAGGCCGTCGGCGACGAAACCGGGCCGGTCGCCCACCTTCACCGGCTCCTTGCCCAGTTCGACCGCCAGGTCGGTGACGGCGGCGACCGCGCCCGGGGCGGTGAGCACCGAGGAGACCACCTCGACCAGCTTCATCGCGGGGGCCGGGTTGAAGAAGTGCAGGCCCAGCACCCGCTCGGGGCGCGCCGAGTCGGCGGCCAGCCGGGTCACCGACAGGGCGTTGGTGCCGGTGGCCAGGATGGCGTCCGGGCGGACGATGTCGTCCAGGGCGCGGAAGATCCGCTGCTTGACGTCGTACGACTCCGGGGCCACCTCGATCACCAGGTCGGCGCCGGCGGCGTCGGCGAGGTCGGCGGAGGTGCGCAGCCGGCCGACGACCTGCTCGCGCTCCGCCTCCGTCAGCTTCCCCTTGGCGACGGAACGGGCGGTGGAGGTCTCCAGCGAGGCGGCGGCGCGGGCGGCGGCCTCCGGACTGATGTCGATGCCGACGACCTCGCGGCCGGCCCGGGCCAGGAGCTCGGCGATGCCCGAGCCCATGGTGCCGAGGCCCACCACGGCGACGGTGCGGAGGGCGGAGGCGCTGTCGGAGCGGGACAGGGAAGAGGGAGCGGCCATGACGGACTCCATGAAGGCGTGAGGTGACGGCTGGAAGGCACACCGGCGGCGGCGAGGGCCTACGGGCGTGCGGAGGAGGAGCGGGAGCGGGCGGGCCGGCGGCGGTCCGCCGGTCTCCGCGCCCGTGCCGACCGGTCCTGTCCCGGAACCGGGGCGTACGGGGCGTGCTGCGGTACCGCGGTACCGAACCGACTGCGCTCGCGGCGGCTGCGTCACCAGGCCGCTGCGAGGGGTGCGAGGGGTGGCTCGCTCGAATGAGCTTAACCGGTGAGTAGTGAGCGCGCCAGACCGTGCGGGGCATCGGGATGTGTGATCCGGCTCCCATGCGAGGGGGTGATTTGCGTAGGCTTGGCCGGGTGGACGACGACGAGGGTCAACTCGCCCTGCTGGACGACCGGTTGCGGTCCGAGTCGGGAGGCGGGTTCGCCCACCGGCGGCTGGCGTCGGAGGCCGGCCCGGAGGAGCTCGCGGAGGTGCTCGGCGAGCCGGGACACCCGTTGTGGGCGCGGGAACTGGCGGCGTTCCGGCTCGGACTCGCGGGGGACGGGCGGGCGTTCGAGCCGCTGGTGCTGCTGCTCAACCACCGGGACCCGCCGCGGTGCGCCTCGGCGGCCTACGCCCTGTCGCGGCTGGGCGATCCGCGCACCGGGCGGGCCGCGGCGGCGCTCGCCACCAACGAACTGCGCGTCGGGTACGCGCTCCACCCGGTCCGGCTGCTGGTGGCGCTGCGTGCGCCGGAGGCGGTGCCGGCGCTGGTGACGGTGCTGGAGCGGCGGCTGGCGTCGGACCGGGACCCGCACCGGGAGGTGGCGCTGGCCTGCGTCGAGGGACTCGGCGGACTGGGGGACCCGCGGGGGCGCCCGGTGCTGGAACGCGCCCTCGCCTCCGGCCGCGAGGACCTGGCCGCGGCCGCCGGCGCCGCGCTTCAGGCGCTCGGCGACACGCCCGGGGAGGAGAGGACGTAGCGGACCTCGGGTACCTCGACGCCGTCCACGGCGAACGGCTCCCGCGCGCCGTCGGGGGCGAAGCCGTGGTGCGCGTAGAACCGGAGGGCGGGGACGTCGCCGCTCACCACCCAGACGTGGACGGTTTCCCCGGCGGGCAGGCAGCGGCGCAGCAGGGCGCTGCCGAGGCCGGTGCGGTGGCGGTCGGGGTCCACGTAGAGGGCGTACAGCTCGGAGCCGGGCTCGGGGCCGCGGTTCGGGCCCAGGCAGGCCCACCCGGCGACCCGGCCGTCGTGCTCGGCGACGAGGTTGACGACGCCGGGGCCGGCGCCGGTGAGCAGCTCCCGGTGCCACCGCGCGGCGGCGACGGGGTCCATCCGGTCCAGGTACGGCTGGGGGACCAGGCCCCGGTAGGCGTGCCGCCACCCGGCGACGCGTATCTCCGCCACGCGGGCGCAGTCCGCGACCCTCATCTCCCTGATCACGCGCCCATCCTGCCGTCCCCGGCTCCGGTGCCCCGGGGATTTTCGAACTCCGCCCCTTCACCTCCCTGACTTCGTTCGGGTCCTCCGGAAGACCGGGGCTCCGCCCGGGGCCCCGGCGACCCCGGTACGAAAAACCGTGTGCCGCCGGGTGCGGCAGGCTCGTGGCAGGTGTTCGCGCGGTTCCCCGCGCCCCTCTCGTGGCAGGTGTTCGCGCGGTTCCCCGCGCCCCTTCGGGGCGTCACCCGGGCGGCGCGGCGTGTCCCGCGCGGGCGCCGTCGGCCGGCCGCGCCCGCGCGGGACGCCTCAGGGGCGGGGGAGGGGCCAGACGCGCTCCCGCGCACGTTCCGGCCCGTGCCCCGCCGGCGGGGCACGTCCGTTCCGCCCGCCGGCCGGGAAGGGCGCTCCGGCTCCGGTCCCGGCCGGTCGCCCGGCCGGCCGGGGGCGCGCGGGACCGGGGGCGCGCCGGCCGCGGCGGTAGGGTGATCTTCATGCCCGAGGTGTCCTACCTTGCCGTGACCGACCGGATCGGCCTGCGCCCCTTCACCCTCGCCGACGAGGCGGAGTTCACCGCCCGTGCCCGCGAGAGCCGGGAACTGCACCGTCCCTGGCTCTTCCCCCCGGACAGTCCCTCCGCGTACCTGCAGTACGCGACCCGGCTGATCGAGAGCCCGGACAAGGAGGGGTACCTGATCTGCGACCGCGCCGACGGCGGCGCCCTCGCCGGGTACGTGAACATCAACAACATCGTCCACGGCGCCTTCCGCTGCGGAGCCCTCGGCTACGGCGCGTTCGCGCACGCCGCCGGCCGCGGCCTGATGACCGAGGCGTTGAACGCCCTCGTCCGGTACGCCTTCGCGCCGCCGCTGAACCTCCACCGGCTGGAGATCAACGTCCAGCCCGGCAACGCCCGTTCCATCGCCCTGGCCCGCCGCGCCGGTTTCGCCAAGGAGGGCTACTCCCCGCGCATGCTCTTCGTCGACGGCGCGTGGCGCGACCACGAGCGCTGGGCGATCACCGCGGAGACGGTCCGGGGCTGAAGGCGAGGCCGCCGGCCCCTGGCGCGACCGGCGCCCTCCCGCTCCCACGGCCGGGTGACGGCCGCCCGCCGTGAGGTGCTGACGCCGCCCGCCGCCGAGCCGGGCCCCGGCAACCCGCTGCCGCCGTTGGAACCGCCGGACGAGGCGCACCGGGCCGGGGAGCGCGACCGCCAGGGCCTGTCGCGCGGCACGGCCCGGCGGACGGGGCGCGCCCGCTCACCGGACTGCTCCCGGAACGCGTCCGCGACGGCCGCGACCGCCACCGCGCACCACGGCCGGCGGAGGCGGTCGCCGTCGAGGACGACCGCCTCCGCGCGACCGTGCTGCCCGCCCCCGGCGGCCGGACCGCATCCCTGGTCCACCGGCCCGCCGGACGCGAGCTCCCCCGACGAGCCGCTGCCGGGCCGCCACGACTTCCGGACGCGCCCCCGGAGCGAGCCCCGGCGCGGCCCCTGGTGCGGGCTGCCCGGCGCGGCCCCTGGAGCGGGCCGCCCGGTGCGGAGCCGCCGGTGTGGGCCCGGGGCCGTTTCGGCCACCGGGCCGGGGGGACGCGGAGGGGGTCACGCGGAACGCGATCCCGAGGGGACCCATGCACACCGACGACCGAGCTCCCGACAACGCCGAACTCGCCCGCCTCGCCGAACTGGGACAACAGCTGAGGGTGGACAGCGTGCGCGCCGCCGCGGCCGCCGGGTCGGGCCACCCGACCTCCTCGATGTCCGCGGCCGACCTGATGGCCGTGCTGCTCGCCCGCCACCTGCGCTACGACTTCGGCAACCCCGGCGACCCCGGCAACGACCGCTTCGTGCTCTCCAAGGGGCACGCGTCACCGCTGCTCTACGCGGCGTACAAGGCCGTCGGGGCCATCGACGACCAGGAACTCCTCACCTTCCGCGAGCACGGCAGCCGTCTGGAGGGCCACCCCACGCCGCGCCGGCTGCCCTGGGTGGAGACCGCCACCGGCTCGCTCGGCCAGGGCCTGCCCGTCGGCGTGGGCATCGCCCTGTCCGGCAAGCGGCTGGAGCGGGCCCCGTACCGGGTGTGGGTGCTGTGCGGCGACAGCGAACTGGCCGAGGGGTCCGTGTGGGAGGCCGCCGAGCAGGCCTCGTTCGAGCACCTGGACAACCTCACCGCGATCGTCGACGTCAACCGGCTGGGACAGCGCGGCGAAACCCGCCACGGCCACGACCTGGACGCCTACGCGCGGCGGTTCAAGGCGTTCGGCTGGCACACCGTCGAGGTGGACGGCCACGACGTCGAGGCGGTCGAACGGGCGCTGGGCGAGGCGAGCTCCACCGTCGGGCAGCCCGCGGTGGTGCTGGCCCGCACCCTCAAGGGGCGCGGCGTGGCGGCGGCCGAGGACAAGGAGGGCCTGCACGGAAAGCCGATCAAGGACGCGGAGGGGGCGATCGCCGAACTGGGCGGCGAACGCGACCTGCGGATCCAGGTCCGCGAGCCCTGGGAAGCCGGCGCCCGGCCCGCCGCGCGCACCGGCACGCCGGAGCTGCCGCGCTGGAGCGAGGGCGAGGAGGTCGCCACCCGGGACGCCTACGGCGCGGCCCTCGCCGCGCTCGGCACCGCCCGCGACGACGTCGTCGCCCTGGACGGCGAGGTGAGCGACTCCACCCGGGCCGAGGCCTTCGCCAAGGAGCACCCGGAGCGGTTCTTCGAGTGCTACATCGCCGAACAGCAGATGATCGCCTCCGCCGTGGGGCTGGCCGCCCGGGGCTGGGTGCCCTACGCCTCGTCGTTCGCGGCGTTCCTCAGCCGCGCCCACGACTTCGTGCGGATGGCGGCGGTCAGCGGGTCCGGCGTCAACGTGGTCGGCTCGCACGCGGGCGTGTCCATCGGCCAGGACGGTCCCTCGCAGATGGGCCTGGAGGACCTCGCGATGTTCCGCGCGGTGCACGGCTCGACCGTGCTGTACCCGTGCGACGCCCACCAGACCGCCCGGCTGGTCGCCGCCATGGCCGACCTCACGGGCATCCGCTACCTGCGCACCTCGCGCGGCAAGAACCCGGTGCTCTACGGGCCCGACGAGGAGTTCCCGGTCGGCGGCAGCAAGGTGCTGCGCTCCTCCGGCGAGGACCGGCTCACCCTGGTCGCGGCCGGCGTCACCGTCCACGAGGCGCTGGCGGCCGCGGACGAGCTGGCGGCGGAGGGCATCGCGGTGCGCGTGGTCGACCTGTACTCCGTGAAGCCGGTCGACGAGGAGACCCTGCGCCGGGCCGCCGCGGAGACCGGGTGCCTGCTCACCGTGGAGGACCACCACGAGGAGGGCGGCATCGGCGACGCCGTCGCCTCGGCCTTCACCGACGGGTCCCCCGTGCCGCGCCTGGTGAGGCTGGGGGTGCGCTCCATGCCGGGGTCGGCGAGCCCCGAGGAGCAGCTGCGCGAGGCGGGCATCGACGCGCGGTCGATCGCCGCGTCCGTGCGGCTCCTGACCGGGCAGGGCGTGCCCGCCTGACGCCGGTGGCGCCGGTACGCCGTGGCCGGACCCGCACGGGTCCGACCCGTCCGTGAAGGGCGGTCCGCGAAGCCGTCACGGGAAGGACGCAGAAGAGGCCGGTCGGTGCGCATCGGGAGGTTTGCCGTCAGGGTCACCGGTCATCCGCACTCACAGAGGTGGCCATGACGAATACACCGAAGCAGGAAACAGAAACCGAGAACACCGAGAACACCGAGCAGAAGGAACCGGATCAGCGCCGTCCGCGCCCCACCGAAGTGCTGCGTGAGGCGCGGGCCCAGCTCGAGGAGCTGACGGGGATGGCCGCCGAGTCGGTGTCGTCCTTCGAGAGGACCGAGGACGGCTGGTCGCTGGAGGTGGAGGTGCTCGAACTCGAGCGCGTCCCCGACACGATGAGCCTCCTGTCGACCTACAAGGTCGACCTGGACCCGGACGGCATGCTCACCGGCTACAAGCGCATCCGGCGTTACGAACGCGGACGTTCGGACAGCGGCCGCCGCTGACGAGGCGGCCCAGGAGTCCTACGTACACGTCCGCCCGACTTCCCGTGACAGGGCAGGCCTGCCCGCGACGGCGGTCAGGCATGCCCGGAACAGTGAGGAGCACCCGTGACGGTTGTACCGGCACAGCAGAGCGGTGGTGGCGGCGGCAGCAGCGGCCTCTACGACGTTCTCGAACTCGTCCTCGACCGGGGCCTCGTGATCGACGCGTTCGTGCGCGTCTCCCTGGTCGGCATCGAAATCCTGAAGATCGACATCCGTGTCGTCGTCGCCAGCGTGGACACGTACCTGCGCTTCGCCGAGGCCTGCAACCGCCTCGACCTGGAGTCCGGTCCGCGCAAGAACCCCGGGCTGCCCGACCTGGTCGGCGAGATGACCGAGTCCGGCGCCCGCGGCAAGTCCAAGGGGGCGCTCTCCGGAGCCGCCGAGACCATATCCGACGCCTTCCGGCAGGGCCGCGAGGAGCGCAAGGAGCCCGCGTCCGCGCGGCGTAAGGAGGAGAAGGAGTGAGCACCTACGTCTACGGGATCGCCTCGGCGTCCCACCCGTCGCTGCCCGAGGGCATGGGCGGGGTCGGCGATCCGCCGAACCCGGTCCGGCTCCTCAAGGAGGGCGACCTGGTCGCGGTGGCGGGCGACGCGCCCGAGGACCTGCGTCCCAAGCGGCGTGACCTGCTCGCCCACCAGACGATCCTCGCCGAGGCCGGCGCCGGCGGCTGCGTGCTGCCGATGCGCTTCGGCAACGTCGCGCCCGACGACGACGCCGTCCGCCGGGTGCTCGCGGAACGCGCCGGCCACTACGCGGAGCGTCTGCGCGCCCTGGAGGGCAAGGCGGAGTACAACGTCAAGGCCAACCACGACGAGCAGGCCGTGCTCCACGTGGTGATGGGCGAGGACGCCGAACTGCGCGCCATGGCCGAGGCCAACCGCCAGGCCGGCGGAGGCAGCCACGACGACAAGCTGAAGCTCGGCGAGATGGTGGTGTCCGCGATCAAGGCCCGCGAGGGCGTGGACGCGGCACTCCTCCAGCAGGCGCTGGAGCCCACGGCCACGGCCGTGGCCACCGGAGCCGAGTCCACCGGCTGGATCACCAACCTGTCCTTCCTGGTGGCCGCCGACTCCGCGGAGGAGTTCCTCGGCGCCGTCGAGCGGTTCCGCGAGGAGAACCCGCACGTCCAGCTCCGCGTCAACGGGCCGCTGCCGCCCTACAGCTTCGTGGAGCCCGGCCCCGCCGACCACGCGCCGGAGGGCGCGGGGCAGGCGGCCGGCGCGGCCGTGGAGTGACGCGGTGGGACTCCTCTCCGAGGTGCTGCTGCTGCCGCTCGCGCCGGTGCGCGGCAGCGCCTGGGTGATCCGCCAGGTCATGCGCGAGGCCGAGCGCATCTATTACGACCCCGCCACGATCCGCGCCGAACTGGCGAGTCTGGAGGAGCAGTTGGAAGCAGGCGAGATCGACGAGGAGGAGTTCGACCGGCGTGAGGACGAACTGCTCGAGCGGCTGGAGACCGCGGCCGGTGTGCAGCAGCGGGGAGGCTTCGGATGAACGCCGCCCAGCGCTGGGAACTCGGACTCGCGGCCACCGCGGGCTACGTCGTCGGGCGTACCCGGACGCTGCCGCTCGTGATCGCCGTCGCCATCGTGCTGGCCGGCCGGGAGGAGCCCCGCGCCTACCTGGCCGGCCAGGGGCGGCGGCTGCTGATGGAGGGCGTCCGCACGGCCGGCGCCGCCACGGCCTGGTGGGACGACTCGACGCTCCGCAAGATGTTCGCCCGCGGCGCGGACGACGCCGGCGGGAAGCACGGTGACACGGACCCCGACGAGGACGAGTTCCCCGTCGGGCGGACCGGCCGCCAGGAGATCGAGCCGGCCTGAGAGCCCCGCCGGCCGCCGCTCGCCGCCCTCCGGGACGGATGTCCCGGGCGGGGGAACTGGAGCGGCGGCCCGGGCTCGGGCAGGGTGGAGGTACGGGCCTCGCGCACGGACCGCACGCCCGGCCCGCCCGGGTCCCCGCCCGGCCCCACGGCGAGAAGGAGTGACCATGAGCGGACTGCGGTACGTCTACGCGGTCTGCCGCCCGTTCGAGGCGGCGCTGCAGGCCCAGTTGGGCGGTGTGGCCGGCTGCCCGCCCACGGCCGTCCACCACCAGGGCCTGGTGGCCGTGGTGAGCACTGTCCCGGCCGACGAGTTCGACGAGGGGCCGCTGCGGCACCGCCTGGAGGACCCGGAGTGGCTGACCGCGACGGCCAGGGCGCACGAGCAGGTGATCGACGCCCTCACCACCGTCACCACCCCGCTGCCGCTGCGGTTCGCCACCGTGCTGCCCGACGACAGCGCCGTGCGCGTCCTGCTGGAGACCCACGCCGCCGAGATCCGGGCCGTCCTCGACCGGCTGGCGGGCCGGGTCGAGTGGAGCGTCCGCGTCTACCTGGGGGACGAGCGGGGCGCCGAGGAGGCCGAACGCCTCGCCGCCCGCCTGCACGAGGAACTGCGCGCCGCCGCCGAGGAGAGCCGGCTGCACCCGCCCCGCATCCTCAAGGTCACCGACGACGAGGAGCGCGCCTGGGGGCGCAACCTCCTCGACGCCGCCTACCTGGTGCCGCGCCGGCAGTCCGGAGGCTTCGTCGAAACGGTCGACAAGGCCCGTGAGGTCCTGCCGGAGGGCGGGGTGCGGGTCCACCTCACCGGCCCCTGGGCGCCGTACTCGTTCGGAGAACTCGGCGGAGGCCGGTGAGTCCGCTCCGGCACCGGGACCGCGGCGGGCCGGGACACCCGCCTGCGGGTCCTCAGGCCGTACGGCGGCAGAGGATCTCCCGGTGGGGGACCGTGAACCGCCCCTGCGGCAGGCGCCCCCACTCCCGCCAGGCGGCCGCCACCGCCTCCAGCGCCTGCGCGTCGGCCAGGTCCAGCTCCCGCACCCGGTCCGCGTAGCCGGGCGCCAGGGTGCGGTCCGCCCACATGCCGCTCCACCAGGCACGGTCCTCCGCGTCGCGGTAGACCCACTCCGACGAGGAGACGACGACCTCGTCGAACCCCGCCCCGCGGGCCCAGCCGGCCAGGAAGCGCCCCGCGTCGGGCTCCCCGCCGTTGGCGCGCGCCGTCCGGCGGTAGACCGCCCGCCACTCGTCCAGTCCGGCGCAGGCGGGCGTCCAGCGCATCGCGCCGTAGTCGGAGTCCCGCGCCGCCACCAGCCCGCCCGGGCGGGTCACCCGCCGCATCTCCCGCAGCGCGGCCACCGGATCGCCCACGTGCTGGAGCACCTGGTGGGCGTGGACCACGTCGAACGCGCCGTCCGGGCAGGGCAACGCGTGCACGTCCCCCACCGCGAACTCCACGTTCCCCGTGCCCCGCCGCGCGGCCTCGGCGCGGGCGTCGGCCAGCACCCCCGGGGCGCGTTCCAGACCGACGACCACGCCGCCCGGCACCAGCTCCGCCAGGTCGGCGGTGAGGGTCCCCGGTCCGCAGCCGACGTCCAGCACCCGCATCCCCGGCCGGAGCGACCCCATCAGGTACGCCGCCGAGTTGGCGGCCGTCCGCCAGCGGTGCGAGCGCAGCACCGCCTCGCCGTGCCCGTGCGTGTAGACCGCTGTCTCCCGAGTTCTGCCCATGCCGCGCCCCCTTGGCGAAGAACCGTGCCGACGGGCGCCACGCTACCCCGGCCCGACCGCATCATGAGATATCCGTCTCATGATGCGGTCGGGCCGATGTCCGGGGCCCGGTGCTCCGCGGCCGGCGCGTGCGCCCGGCGCGCACCCGGGACGGCTCAGGGCACGGGGCGGTAGACCGTCAGGGCGCGCGGCAGCTTCCGCAGCGTCACCGCGCCCCGCACGTGGGTCACCTCGCCGTCGTAGGCCAGCAGGGTGCCGGGGGAGACGTGTTCCATGTGCAGGTGCGGCACCTGCACCGCGGCGTGCGCGGGGGAGCGGGTCAGCGGGCCGGCCAGTGCCGCGGAGAGCAGCCGCACGGCGGGCCACCGGCCGCCGTGCACCACCCGGACGTCCAGCTGCCCGTCGGCCAGGTCCGTCCGCCGGCCGGACATCACGCCCATCCGGTGGTACGTGCCGTTGCCCGCGAAGAGCAGCCACAGCGGATGGGTGCGGCCCTGGAAACGGGCCTCCAGGGGATGGCGGTCGGCCCGCAGCACCCGCACCGCCGACAGCAGCCCGGCCGGCCAGCCGCCGATCCGGCCCGCCCACCGTTCCCGCTCGCGCACCAGCTCCGGGTAGACGCCCAGGCTGCAGGTGTTGAGGAAGATGCCGCGCCGCTGCTCGGTGCTGAACATGCCCACGTCCACGCGGACGGCGTCGCCGCGTTCCAGCGCCCGGGCGAGGCCGCGGACGTCCTCGACCCCGAGGTCGTAGGCGAAGTGGTTGAGCGTCCCGCCGGGCAGGACGGCCAGCGGCAGGTCGTGCCGCAGGGCGATCCGGGCGGCCGCGTTGACCGTTCCGTCGCCGCCGCACACGCCCAGCACCCGGGCCAGTGACGCGGCGCGCTCGAGTTCGTCCTCCAGGGCCTGCGGCTCGCACTCCACGATCTTCGCCAGGGGCAGCGCGGCACGGAGGGCCAGTGCCCGCTCGGAGCTTCCGGAGGCGCTGTTCACCACCATGATCAGCCCCGCGCCGTGCGGCAGCGCGGGCGCCTCGGCCCGTGGACGGGCCGGAGGCCTGGCCTGGTCGCGGGTGGGCACCAAGGCCCGCGCCGTGAAGGCGGCGCCCACTCCGAGGGCCGCTCCCACCAGCACGTCCATGGGGTAGTGCACGCCCGTGTAGACCCGGGAGAGGGCCACCGCCCCGGCCAGCGGGGCCACCGCGGCACCCCAGCCGGGGGACTCCAGCGCCACCCCCGTCGCGAAGGCCGCCGCGGAGGCGGAGTGGCCGGAGGGGAACGAAGTGGTGTGCGGCTGCTTCTCCAGCCGCCGCACCAGCGGCACCACGTCCAGCAACGGGCGGGCACGGCGCACGGACCTCTTGCCGACCGTGTTGATGGCGGCCGACGCCAGGGCGAGCGAACCGACGCCGCGCAGGGCGGCCCGCCGGGCCCGCGGGGTGCGGGAGGCGGCGATCGCGCCCGCCACGGCGAACCAGAGGACGCCGTGGTTGGCGGCCCGGCTCAGTCTCGGCAGCAGTGCGTCGGCTCCCGGCCAGTGCCGCCTGGCCACCGTCTCGAACACGCCGCGGTCCGCGTCCAGCACGCGTTGCAGCACCCCCCTGGCCGTTCCGCACGATTCCCGGGCGCCGAAGCGCCCGCCCACACCCATGTCACGCGTCATCCTCGACGAGTACCCGCCGGGGGAGGCTTCCCGCCGCAGGCACGCCGCACGCGCGTCCGTCCCGTCCCGCGCGCGGCCGTCCCGCCGGGCCGCCCCAGGTGCACGGACGCCCGCATGAGGGAACCCGGCACGACACGGCTCGCGGAGCGCGCCGTCGAGCGGAAGGAACGGAACCCGCATGCGCCTGCTGCTCATCCGCCACGGCCAGATCCCGCCCAACGCGCGGGACGTCCTCGACACCCGCGTCCCCGGCCCCCCGCTGACCGAGCTGGGCGAGCGGCAGGCCCAGGCGCTTCCGGACGCCCTGCACGGGGAGGACATCACCGCCCTCTTCGCCTCCACCCTGGTGCGCACCCAGCTCACCGCACGGCCGCTGGCCCGCAAGCTCGGGCTGGAGATCAGGGTCCGCGACGGCATCCGTGAGATCACCGCCGGCGAGTTCGAGGGCGAGTCAGGCCACAGCGGGCGCGGGCTGCGCTACATGGAGATCGCGTTCTCCTGGGCGGCCGGCCAGGTCACCCGGCGCATGCCCGGCGGGGAGGACGGGGTGGAGATGCTCGGCCGCTACGACGCCGTCGTCGAGGAGGCGTCCGCCCTGGGCGCCGACGTCGTCGCCTTCCTCAGCCACGGCGCCGCCATCCGCACCTGGACCGCCGCCCGCGCCGACAACGTGGACGTGGAGTTCGCCGCCTCCCATCCGCTGGAGAACACCGGCGTGGTGGTCCTGGAGGGTTCCCCGCAGGACGGCTGGAAGGCGCTGTCCTGGGCCGGCGCCGTGGTCTCCGCCACCGGGCCGGACGCGGGGAGCGGCCCCACCGGCCGTCCCGTGGAGTGAGGGCGGGATAACGGTTTGCCCCGGTCGGGCACGGACCCGGACAATGCCTGCCCATGGGATACCTGGAAGCCGCGCACCTCGAGTACCACCTGCCCGACGGCCGAGCCCTGCTCGGCGACGTCTCCTTCCGGGTGGGCGAGGGCGCGGTCGTCGCGCTGGTCGGACCGAACGGCGCGGGCAAGACCACGCTGCTGCGGCTGATCTCCGGCGAGCTCAAGCCGCACGGCGGCACCGTCACCGTGCAGGGCGGACTCGGCGTGATGCGCCAGTTCGTCGGCTCGGTGCGCGACGAGACCACCGTGCGCGACCTGCTGGTGTCGGTCTCCGTGCCGCGCGTCAGGGCCGCCGCCGAGGCCGTCGACGAGGCCGAGCTGGCCATGATGACCCACGACGACGAGGCCGCGCAGATGCGTTACGCGCAGGCCCTCGCCGACTGGGGCGAGGCCGGCGGCTACGAGGCGGAGATCCTCTGGGACATCTGCACCACCGCCGCGCTCGGCGTGCCCTACGACAAGGCGCAGTGGCGGCAGGTGCGCACCCTCTCCGGCGGTGAGCAGAAGCGGCTGGTCCTGGAGGCCCTGCTGCGCGGCACGGACGAGGTGCTGCTGCTCGACGAGCCGGACAACTACCTCGACGTGCCGGGCAAGCGGTGGCTGGAGGAGCGCCTCGCCGAGACCCGCAAGACGGTGCTGTTCGTCTCCCACGACCGGGAGCTGCTCTCGCGCGCCGCGCAGAAGATCGTCAGCGTGGAGCCCGGTCCGGCCGGCGCCGACGCCTGGGTGCACGGCGGCGGCTTCGGCACCTACCACGAGGCCCGGCGGGAGCGGTTCGCCCGCTTCGAGGAACTGCGGCGGCGCTGGGACGAGAAGCACGAGCAGCTGAAGAAGCTCGTCGTCAACCTGCGGCAGGCGGCCTCGGTCAGCCACGACATGGCCTCCCGCTACGCCGCCGCGCAGACCCGGCTGCGCAAGTTCGAGGAGGCCGGGCCGCCGCCTGAGCCGCCGCGCGAGCAGGAGATCACCATGCGGCTCAAGGGCGGGCGCACCGGTGTGCGGGCCCTGACCTGCGAGGGGCTCGAGCTCACGGGCCTGATGAAGCCCTTCGACCTGGAGGTCTTCTACGGCGAACGGGTCGCCGTGCTCGGCTCCAACGGCTCCGGCAAGTCGCACTTCCTGCGGCTGCTGGCGGGGGAGGACGTCGCCCACACCGGCGCGTGGAAGCTGGGCGCGCGGGTGGTGCCCGGGCACTTCGCCCAGACCCACGCCCATCCCGAGCTGCTGGGGCGGACGCTGCTCGACATCCTGTGGACCGAGCACTCCCAGGACCGCGGGGCGGCGATGTCGCGCCTGCGGCGGTACGAACTCACCCGGCAGGCGGAGCAGACCTTCGACCGTCTCTCCGGCGGACAGCAGGCCCGCTTCCAGATCCTGCTGCTGGAACTGCAGGGTGTCACGGCGCTGCTGCTGGACGAGCCGACGGACAACCTCGACCTGGAATCGGCGGAGGCGCTGCAGGAAGGACTGGAGGCGTTCGACGGCACGGTGCTGGCGGTCACCCACGACCGGTGGTTCGCCCGTTCCTTCGACCGGTTCCTGGTGTTCGGCAGCGACGGGCGGGTCCGCGAGACGGCGGAGCCGGTCTGGGACGAACGCCGGGTGGACCGCGTCCGCTGACCCCGGCGCGCGGAACGCCGCCGCGTGCGCGAGCCGGCTCGCAGGACGCCGGCTCGCAGGACGCCGGCTCGCGGGCGGAACGGGGCGGCCCGTGGTCCCGGTGCCCGGCCCGCGCGCTCCCCGGGGCGGGGCCGCCGCTCACGGGGAGCCCGCCGCGGGGTCACGCCCAGCGCAGGAGCGCGCCGAGGCCGCCCACCGGTACCACCGGGGAGTCGTCGTCCAGCGCCGGATCCACCGAGATCGCGGGCGCCCCCGTCGCGACCACGGACCGCAGCAACGCGTCGTCGGCCCGCGCCGCCCACGAGTGCTGCTCGCCCAGGATCCTCAGGTCGGTGCGCCGCACGGCCAGCTGGTCCGGCTCCTCGCCGATCCAGATCTGACGGTGCGCGTCCGGCCCGTCCAGGTTGACCAGCAGCTCGTCGATCCGGTGCTCCTGCGCGGCCTCCACCAGCGCCGGCACGCCCTCGACCGCCCCCGCCCCGCCCTGCCGGTCCCGCCCGCGCGCGGCCAGGAACCTGCCCAGGTCGGCCTCCGCCTTCTGCCGCTCGTGGGTGGCGCGCAGTTCCTCCACCTCGTCGTCCAGCAGGCGGCTCCCGCTCCCGTGCGAGGCCTCCACGGTGCACTCCCGCACCGGCGGGGGGAGGTGCTCCCGCACGGCCCGCCGGTCCCGGTCCTCGCCGACCAGGATCACCAGGTCCGCCCGGGTCTCCTCCTGGCAGGAGGCCGCCTCGCGGGCGATCTCCGCCGCGTTCTGGTCCCAGGTGTTCTCCACCGCCAGCTGGAAGTGCCGCTCCGACCAGTCGGACGACGCCGTGCGGTGCAGCGGCCACTGCCGGCCGACCACCTCACCGGCGTCCGAACTGCCCAGCGCGCTGCGCAGCTCCAGGTCGGCGCCGCGGCGCGAGACGTAGACCACCAGGCAGGTGGGGTCCTCGCCCAGCAGGTTCAGCAGCGGCGAGACGTGCGGCAGCGGCGCCCACACGGCGATGCTCTCCCGTTGCGGGGCCCGGGCCAGCGACGGGTCGAGCACCACCTCGCCGTCGTGGGCGAACAGCGCCCGCCCGTGCGGCTCGGTGGAGTGCTGAAGCTCGTCGACCGCCGTCCGCACCGCCTCGCAGGTGGCCTCGTCCGCGCCTTGCGAGGCCAGTTCACGGGCGACCGCCTGAGCCATCAGGCGCCGCTCGCGCGGCGTGTCCTGGGTGTGGCGCGAGGTGTCCACGTAGACCGAGGCCCACGGGCCTCGGCGCTCGTACAGGGGCTGAAGAAATGCGAGATCCATGGTTCCGCGTCCGGTGTCGGTCGGGTGGTTGTCTTTCTCGTGCGTCGGATCCGTGTCCCAGGCGGGTACCCGTGCCCCATGAAGGAACACGAGGAACGGGGTGCCGCCATGGCAGGAGTCGAACCGGACCGGCTGGACGACCAGCAGCTGATGAAGGAACTCGAGACCATCCACCGCACGCGTCACGACACGCTGCTGCACGGGTCCAGCGACGCGCTGCGCACCCACAACGAGCGGATGGCGCAGCTGGAGGGCGAGTACCTGCGCCGCCATCCACGACGGCCGGTCTCCGCCGGGCGCACCCGGGAGGGAGCGCGGGAGCGGGACCCGGGGCAGGCGCGGGACTGAGCGACGCCCCGCACGCGGCCCCCGGCGGGCGACGGACGTGAGGAAGGGCGGACCCCCCCCGGGGGGGGTCCGCCCTTC
>NZ_LWCC02000005.1:415982-504782 GCF_001642695.1 Streptomyces chilikensis | reverse complement strand
GCCCCGCGGAGCGGCCGCGGCGGGAGCCGGAGGCGGCACCGCGCCGGGAGCGGGCGGCGCCGCACCGGGCGCCGGCGGCGCCCCGAACACCACGTCGTGCGCAGGCGCCGACACGGGCACGGCGGTGAACGGGGAGGGCGGGGGAGGCCCCGGGGCGAACGGCGGGGGCGGAGGGACCGCCCCGGTCCCCGGCGGGGGCCAGGACCCCGACCGCGCCTGGAGCCGGGTCCACTCCGCCAGTTTCCCGTCGGTCAGCCCGAACGCCTGGAGCTGGACGCCGCCCCAGGTCTCCTCGCCCGTCACCTGGCCCTCCACGGTGGCTCCCAGGCCGAGCGGGACCGCCACGAACTGGCGGACCGTCCCCCGCCCGGAGTTGATGCCGTCCAGCCAGGGCTGGTCCGGCAGGGGCAGGTAGTTCTGCGGGTCCGAGGAGAGCCGGTCGCTCCACGGCTTCCCGGAGACCGCGCAGACCTTCCCCACGCCGACCTTGAGCGCCGCCGGACGCGAGGTGCCGCCGAAGTGCAGCCACATCGCCTCCCGGAGGTACACCGGCAGCATCACGCCGCCGCGCGCCAGCCACTCGGCCGGAGCGGTGCCGGGGAAGTCCTGGACCCGGCGCAGCGGGAACGAACCGAGCCCCGGGGGCAGCGCGTGGGTGCCCGTCTCCGGCAGGCGCAGGGTCCGCATGAACCGCACCCGCACCCCGCCCGGCAGCAACAGGGTGTCCCCGTCGATCCGCACGCCGTCCGTCCCGCCCATCGCACGCTCCCCTCGTCCGCGGCCCGGACTCCGGGCCCGTCAGGAAGAACGCCGCGAGGACCGCGCACGGTTCCGCCGCGGCTGCGGCAACCGCAGCCTGCGGCGCAGCTCCTCCAGCCGCCGCCTGCGCTCCCGCTGGAGGCGGGTGTTGCGGTCCAGCTCCTCCAGCAGGCGGCGCGAGCGGTGGTCGGTGTCCAGCTCGTCGAGGATGCGGGTGATCTCGGTGAGGAAGGCACCCACCAGCTGCCAGTCCTTGGGGTCCTCCCGCACGCGCTCCAACAGGATGTGGGCCAGCCGGTCCCGGGTGGCCGTCGCCTGCGTCAGCTCGGCCGCCAGCCGCTCCTCCGCCTCCTCGGCGCTGGCGCTGACGTCGGAGATCACCATCACGCCGAAGCTCACCACCGCGTCACCGACCTCGGCGAGCAGCTCCTCGACCACCGGGCCCGCCTGGGGGTCGAACAACGGGTCCGGGTCGCGCCGCTTGGCCAGGTCGGTGAAGCTCCTGGCGATGACCCGCAGCACCACCGTGCAGATCTCCAGGGTGTCCAGCCCGGTCCGCAGCACCACCCGGTGCAGCAGGCCCTCCCGGACCCTGGGATTGAGGCGCAGACTGTCCTCGGCCTGCCGCAGCGCGGCGTCGACGCCGGAGATGTGCTGGTCCAGGGCGCGCGCCTCGTGGAGCCGGGCCGTGGCGTTCGACACCGGCGTGTGCCCCGACGCCTCCTCACCCATCCGCAGCATCAGCTGCCGCATCCGCCGGGACAGGTCCGTCAGCGACTCGGCGGCCACGTCCACCCAGACCGGCGGAACGAAGAGGAAGTTGAAGGAGAGTCCGACGACCGCGCCGATCAGCGTCTCGACGATCCGCGCCCACGCGGTGTCGCCGACCGTGGTCACGCCCAGCACCAGCATGGCGCTGATCGCCACCTCGGGCAGGAAGTCCCCGGTGCGCGCCAGCCGGCCGATGACCAGCGACGCCAGGATGATCAGCGCCAGACTCCACCAGGTGAGGCCGACCACCCGGGTGAAGACGATGGCGATCAGCACGCCCGCCACCACCGAGTTCACCCGCTCGATGCCGGTGGTCAGCGTGGAGTAGAGGGTGACCTGCACGACCAGCAGCGCCGTCAGCGGAGCGGTCAGCGGCACGGCCTCGGGGCTGAGGTGCAGCGCGATCACGTAGGAGATCGTCGCGGCGGCCGTCGCCCGCAGGGTGTGGACGACGTCCGGATCCCTCTTCCACCTCCGGTACCTCGTGACCAGCGCTTCCCTCACACCTCGTACGTCCCGCATGCCCCGCGCCTTCCCGCTTCCGGGCGCCCCCAACACGTGTGTTCCGCCAGGTGGAGCCCTGTGCGGTCCATGGTCGCGGCCCGTGCCGTGGATCCGCTCCACGACACGGGCCGCGAGGGCTCCGGTCCGGTTCGTCCGGGGGAAGGAGGTCAGCCGGCGGGCTCGTCGGGCACCGGATGCGCCGGATTGGGGCTGCCGCCGAGCGGGGCGCCCTGTCGGCCGGTCCCCGCCTCGTCGGTGTCGGGCAGCTCCTCCTCCGCCTCCTCCTCGCCGCCCGGCCGGTCGCCCGGGCCGGTGGCGGGTCCGGCGTCCCAGCGGTCGTCGCCCTCGGTGGCCTGCTGGTCCTGCAGGTCGCGGGGAACGGGCTGCCTGCCGGAGGCCGAGGGACGCTCCGGGTCCTCCCGGCCCCCCGGCTCCTCCCGGGCCGCGGCCGCCTCGGCGTCCTTCGGGGCGGTCGCCGGATCGCGGTCCGGCGAGGCCGCCGCGCCCGGGCCCGCCTCCGGGGCACGCGACGCGTCCCGGTGCCCGGCCTCCTGCGAACCGGCCTGCTGGTCCGGCATGTCCCGGGGGACCGGCTGCGCGCCTGCCCCGGTTGTCGCGTCACTCACGTGTTCCACTCCCTTTCTCCGGGCCGCCGGCCGGACTCTCCGGAATCGCCCGCCGGAACCGGCCCGACCCTGCGGGTACCTCCGGGCCCGGGAGCGAAACGCCATGATCGTCCGGGGCCGGGCGCGAACGGGGCGGCGGCCCCGCGGCCCCGGTCACGGGCCTCAGCCCACCAGCCGCCCGCGCAGCGGCGCCGTCGCCTGGCCCGCGCCCTCGCGCATGCCCGCCAGGAACTCCTCGACCACCGACTCGGCGTCCCGCGTCGGCCGCCAGCCCAGCACGTCCCGGGCACGCCCGCTGTCCAGCAGCGGCACCCGCAGCACCGCGTCGAACAGGTGCGGGGACGCGGGCAGCACCCGCATCCGCCACGCCGCCGCGATCGCCGCCCGCACCGCGCCCGCCGGCACCCGCACCGGCCGGGCACCGAACATCCGCCCGAGCACCTGGGCGTCCAGCGGCGGGCCGGCCGCCAGGTTGAACGGACCGCGCGCGTCGGCGGAGAGCGCCGCGATCCGGTACGCCTCGGCCGCGTCGTCGGTGTGCAGCGCCTGCACCCGGAGCCCCGGGACGTCCGGCAGGAACGGCAGCACGCCCGGCCGGGCGACGGCGCCCGGCAGGAACCTGCCGCCGAAGATGCGCCGCTGCTCGCTCGCCGACTCCTTCTTGAACAGGAACGCCGGCCGCATGCGCACCACCCGGATCCGCGGGTGCTCCCGCTCGAAGGCGTCCAGCGCACGTTCCAGGTAGGACTTCTCGCGGGTGTAGGCGGCGTCCGGCCAGCCGTGCGTCGGCCACGACTCGTCCACCTCCCGGTCCTTCGGGCCCGGCGAGTACGCCCCGACCGACGAGGCGTGCACCAGCGCCGGAACCCCGGCGGCGGCCACCGCCTCGAACACCCGCAGACTGCCCAGCACGTTGGTGCGCCAAGTCGTCACCGGGTCGTGCGTGGGCTGGAACGCCCACGCGAGGTGCACCACGGCATCCGCGCCCCGGAACACCTCCACCAGGCGGGCCGCGGACTCCCCGCGGGCCAGGTCCAGCGCCTTCCACTCCGTCCGCTCCGGCCGCCACTCGGGCACCCGCCGGGCGATCCCCGTCACCGAGGTCACCGCCGGGTCCCCGGTGAAGGCGCGCACCACGCTGGTGCCCACGTTGCCGGTCGCCCCCGTCACCACGATCCTGCCGCTCACGCCGTGCTCCTCACGTCGGTACCGGTGGCCGGGTACCCGGCCGCGCCCGGTGCTCACCCGTGCCCGGCGCCCGCCCGGCGGACCGGCGGGGCGGCGGACCGGTGGACCGGCGGACCGGTGGAGCGGCGGGGTGGCGGGGTGGCGGACCGGCGGGGTGGCGGACCGGCGCCCCCTTCCGGCGCTCACTCCCGGCGGGCGCCCAGCGCGGTGTCCGCCCAGATGTTCTCGGCGTGCAGCAGCAGCGCGCCCAGCACCGCGGCCTGCGACGGGTTCCGGGCGGCGTGCTCGCGCAGGTGCTCGCGCAGCCCCGCGTGGAGCTCCGTCAGCCTCTCCTCCGACGGCTCCGGGTCCGGCTCCGGGTCCGGCTCAGGCGAGGCCGCCGGCCCCTCCGGCGCCCGCGGCCCGGACGCCGCGCGGGCCTCCTTCCGCCGCAGGTCGCTGCGGGTCGCCCCGACCGGGCCCGAGGCCAGCCGCCGGCTCTCCGCCTCGCAGGCCAGCCCCAGCACCTCCAGCATCCCGGCGTACCGCTCCAGTGCCGCGCCGTCCGGCGGCAGGGGCGACCGGTCGGCGTCCGCCGCCACCGACAGGGCACGGGTGAGCGCGACGACCTGGCCGGTCACCCGGGCCCACCGCTCGTCCTCCTCCGCCGAGGGCACGTTCGGGGGGATCCGCCGCAGCCGGCGCAGCCGGTCCGGGGCCAGCCGCAGGCTCTCGTCGGACCAGCCGCGCGCCGACCGCAGACCCTCCAGGCGCCGCTCCAGCCGGTCGGTGGCGCGCGACCAGCGCGCCGCCGCCGAGTCGTCCCACTCGGCCCGCGTGAGGTCCCCGGCCACCCTCCGCAGCACCGCCCCCGCCTCCGCGGCCAGACCCACCAGGTTGTCCCGCACGTCACGGAGATGGACCGGTGGCAGCACCAGCGCGTTGACGGCCACCCCGATCACCGCCCCCAGCACCGCCTGTCCCACCCGGTGGCCCGCCGCCTGCGCACTCACCGCGCCGGTGGCCAGCGTGAACACCGCCGTGGTCGCCGCGTAGTTGCCCTGGTCCCCGAAACGCGACCACTGGGCGAGCAGCATCAGCGGCGGCAGGCACACCGCCATGGCCGCCAGCTCGTCCCCGGTCACCGCCTGCGCGGCACTGGCCAGCAGCGTGCCGACGCAGATCGCCGCGCACTGCTGCGCCGCCCGCAGCAGCGACCCGTACACGGTGGCCTGCACCAGCACCAGCGCCGCCCACGGCGCCATCAGCGCCATCGGGTCCTCCAGCCACAGCTTGGCCACCGTCCAGGCGAGCAGCGCCGCCACGGACGCCTTGAGGGACTGGACCATCAGGTCCCGCTCCCGCCCCGGACCGCGCACCGCGTTCCGTGCCGTCACACCGACGGCCCGCAGCTCCCGGCCGATCACCTCCGTCGCACGGTTCATCCGGCACGTGTTGCCGGGAGGCGGTCCGGTAACCGCCCCGCCCCCCGACCGCCCCGCCTCACGCCAGCGGGCTCTCCTCCAGCGCCTGCAGCAGGTGCGCCGGGTCGGCGTAGACGGCGCTCGCCCCCGCCTCCTCCAGGTCGGCGCGCGGAATGCCCCCGCACAGCACCGCCACCGCGGTCACGCCCGCGCGGGTCGCCGCCTTCATGTCCCAGACCGTGTCCCCGACGAACACGGCCCGCTCGGCCGGCACCCCCGCCAGTTCCAGCGCCCGCTCCACCGGTTCGGGAGCGGGCTTGCCCCGGTCGACGTCGTCCGCGCTCGCCGTCGCGGTGATCGCCTCGTCGGCGTCCAGGGCCCGCCGCAGCGCGGTCAGCTCCGCGCCGCCCGCCGAGGTGGCCAGCACCACCCGGCGCCCGGCCGCGTGCAGCCGCTTCAGCAGGTCGCCCGCACCGGGCAGCGGGGCCAGCCGGTCGAAGTACTGGCCGTACAGGGTCTTGTGCGCCGAGCTGACGGCCTCGTCCTGCTCCTCGTCCCGGTCCTCGCCCAGCACCCGGGCGACCAGGTCCGCGCCCGGCAGGCCCACCGCGCGGTGGACGCTGTGCATCGGCACCCGGTGCCCTGCCTGGCGGAACGCCTCCCACCAGGCGACGACGTGCAGATGATTGGTGTCCACCAGGGTTCCGTCGACGTCGAACACCACGGCCCGTTCCATGCCCGTCCCGCCTCTCGCTCGCTGTCCGCCGGCCTCCGGCGGACCCTTCCGCCGGGTACCACGGCCACCACGCCTTCAGACCCCGCCGAAGCCGCTCCCCGCCCGGTTTGCCCGGCGGGCCCCCGGGTACTGCGACGGACCGAGCACCCACCCCCGACCGCTCCCGCAGGAGGCGCCGCATGCCCGAGAAAGCACCGTCCGTCGCCGTCGTCACCGGCTCCGACTCCGGCATCGGCCGGGCCGTGGCGGTCCGGCTGGCCGAGCAGGGCATGGACGTGGGCATCACCTGGCACACCGACCGCGAAGGCGCCGAACGGACCGCCGAGGAGGTGCGCGCCAAGGGCCGCCGCGCCGAGATCGCCCAGGTCGACCTCACCCGGCTTCCGGAGGCCGCCGACACGGTGGACGAACTGTGCGAGCGGCTCGGCCGCGTCGACGTCCTGGTCAACAACGCGGGCACCGGCACCTCCACCCTCTTCCTGGAACTGGGCCTCGACGACATGCGGCACGTGCTGGACGTGAACCTGTCAGGTCCCTTCCTGTGCTCGCAGCGCGCCGCCCGCCGCATGATCGACCAGGGCGACGGCGGCCGCATCGTGAACATCACCTCGGTGCACGAGCACCAGCCGAAGGTGGGCGCGGCCCCGTACTGCGCGGCCAAGGGCGGGCTCGGACTGCTCACCCAGGTGATGGCGCTGGAACTCGCCGAGCACGGCATCACGGTGAACTCGGTGGCCCCGGGCGAGATCTCCACCCCGATGACCGGCCAGGAGGACACCGACCCGGCCACCCAGCGGCGTCCGGGCGTTCCGCTGGGCCGCCCGGGCGACGCCCGGGAGGTCGCCGCTGTCGTCGCCTTCCTGGCCGGGCCCGAGTCCTCCTACGTCACCGGGGCCTCCTGGGTCGTCGACGGCGGGATGACGCGGATGGGGCCGATGGCCGGGGCGTCCCTGGACCGGGACGACTGGCGTCGGCCCTGAGCCGAACTACTCTCGGAGCCATGACGGAAATCTCGAGCCCTCGCGTCGGCCGGTCCCGGATCACCGTGCTCGGGGTCCAGCCGGACAGCCAGCCCTTCCGGATCGTGGAGATCGACGGCGAGTTCGTCGGTGAGGCGAAGTCCGTCACCGACGTCCTGCAGATCGCCGCCGCCTACGGGATCGTCGTGCACGACCTCGACGACCCGGACGTCGTGCGCTGGGTGGGCGGCGACAAGTTCACCTGGGGCCCGCGCCCGCGGTAGAAACCCGTCCGGCGATCCCCGTGCGCCCCTCCGAGGGGGCGCACGGGGATCGCCGGACGGGCCGGGGCCCGGGTTGTGCCGCCCCGCGACGTCGTCGTCGCGGGGCGGCACCTCTAGGCCGCGGGCGGGCGTGACCGGCGGGCGTGCACCGCACGGCCCAGCCTGCGGCCGATCAGCAGGTGGCCCAGCAGTGCTCCCGTGGTGTTCATGATGACGTCGTCGATGTCGAACGCCCGCCCGGTCACCAGGGATCCCTGCACCAGTTCCACGCACAGCATCACCACCGCGGTGAGCGCGAGCACCCGCAGCATGCCCCGCGCCGCCGGGGCGACCACCGGCACCAGCACCCCGAACGGCACCCCCAGCAGGACGTTTCCGCCGACCTGCTTGAGCGCCTGGAGGGGTTCGTAGGCCGTGAAGTACGTCCGCAGGGAGTCCCCGGGGCGCAGGTTGCTGTGCGTCAGCTCCGCCGAGGCCGGTGACGGGTTGAGCGTCAGCCGGGCCAGCAGGACGGAGAATCCGACCAGCAGTGCGAAACCGGCCAGCACGGCCAGGGCCCGCAGCGGCCAGGGCAGCGGTCGTCGTGCGGGGGGTCCGGACGCCGTCATGCCGTCGCCCGTGCGGATCGCGCGTTCAGTCGCCATAGGTGACCGTCACCTTCTCGAAGCCCAGTGAGTGCAGCAGGCCCTCCAGCATTCCCGTCGTGTTCTTCTCTGCCGTCCTGGTCAGTTCGCTCTCCTTCGCCGCGTCCCCGATGTGCTTCACCGCGAGCTTCTGCACCGCCTGCTCGCTGTTGGGGTTGTCCGAGAAGAGGTCGCCGAGGCGGTCCAGCACCCCACGCTGCTTGGAGACGGCGTACGAGCGCTCGGGATCCAGCGCCGGCCGGCCCAGTTCGGCGTGCGGCAGGCGGAGCGTCGCCTCGGTGCGGTCCTCGTTCACGGTGACGTCCTTCTCGCCGACCTCGCCCAGATCGACGTAGGCGTCCACGGTTCCCGCGCCCACGTAGAGCGTGCGGGTTCCGCGGACCGCGTCGGGCAGGAACCTGGCGTCCTTCTCCAGGTCCACGACCACCTGGAAGTTCCCGGTGGCCGCGTCATGGCGGCTGATGTCCTGGACCGACTTCAGCAGTGCGGGACCGGACCGGTCGTGGGTGTCGGCGCCGAACCAGTCGCCGGGACCGGGGATCCCGCTCAGTTTGATCCCGGCGGCGAGCGCCAGCAGTACGAGCAGCAGTGCTCCCACCCATGCCATGACCCGCGACCCGCGCGCGGAACCTGAGGTCTTCGTCGTCATCCGGGCCTCCCCTTTCCTGCTCACCCTTTCCCGCCCTCGGGCCTCTCAGACAGGGGAATCGACCCGGAGGCCGGACGCCGCGGACGGCCGGGACGGAGGTGGCGCAGGGGGAGCGGGGGAGACCCGGGGACGGTCCGGACGGTGGCGCGGAAGGCGGCCCGGGAGGGGCCCTACCGGAGACCCGGGGCGGTCCTGGCGCCGGGGGCGCGCAGCGCCTCCTCCAGGGTGGGCGCGACCGTCAGCAGCTCCGCCAGGCCGGTGACCCGCAGGATCCTCAGCACCATCCCGTCCGCGCACACCAGCCGTAACTCCCCGCCGCGGGCCAGCACCCGCCGCCGGGCCCGGTACAGCAGCCGCAGACCCGCGCAGTCGAAGAACTCCACGGGCGTCAGGTCGACGACGACGTCGGCCCGGGGGCGCCCCGTCACGGCGTCCAGATGCGGGGAGACCTCCTGCGCGCCGAGGACGTCGATCTCGCCGCGGAGTTCCAGAACCGTGTGGCCCCGGTGCTCGCGCACCCGCAGGTGCCGGGTCAGGGGCGCGGGTTCCTGCCGCACGACGAGATCGCCTCCATCCGGCCGCAGCCTGGCTCGGGTCCGCCCAAGTCCCTTGCCCGGCACGGAAGTTACCCCGACAGAGTGAATTCCAGCATGTTCGATTGACATATGTCTGGCCTTTGGCCGCGAGGTTCGTGTGAGGACCGTCGCACCGGCCCCCGCGCCGGTCCCGCGCCGGCGGCGCCCTCCCCGGGCGCCGGACTCAGTCGACCGTGAGCACCAGCTTGCCCGCGGTGCGTCCCGTCTCGCCCGCGGCGTGCGCGCGCGCCGCCTCGGCCAGCGGGAACGTCTCCGCGACGACCGCCCGCAGCCTCCCGGTGGCCGCCAGGTCCGCGACGGCGCGCATTCCGGCCTGGTCGTCCTCGACCAGCATCACGGCCGTCCGCACGCCCAGCCGCTCGGCCTCGGCGTACAGCTCCCGCGGAAGGGGCAGCAAGGAGACCAGTATCCCGCCCGGGCGGAGCACCCGCAGCGAGCGCAGGGCGTGCTCACCGCCGAACGTCTCCAGCACCACGTCCATCCCGGAGACCGCCTCGGCGAAGTCGGTCTCCCGGTAGTCGATCTGCTCGTCCGTCCCCAGGCTCCTCAGGAACCCGTGCTTCGCGGAGCTGGCCGTCCCCACCACGTACGCGCCCCGGGACTTCGCGATCTGCACCGCCACGTGCCCGACGCCACCGGCGGCCGCGTGCACCAGGAGCCGCTGCCCCGGTCCCAGCACCGCCGTGTCGACCAGCGCCTGCCAGGCGGTCAGCGACACCAGCGGGAGCGCTCCCGCCTGCAGCACGTCCACGCCCTCCGGCCGGGCCACGAAGGCGCGGGCCGGCCCCACGGCGTACTCCGCGTGCGCACCGTGACCGAAGGGGTAGGGCAACATCCCGAACACTTCATCACCCGTTCGGTGGATCGTGACGCCGTATCCGGTCTCCACCACGGTGCCGCACACGTCCCACCCGAGCACGAACGGCGGCTCCCCGAGGAACCCGCCACCGGCCCGGTGCTTCCAGTCCGTGGGGTTGACGCCGGCCGCCCGGACCCGGATCAGCACCTCGCCCGGCCGGGGCGAGGGGCGCTCCGTCTCCACCTCCCGCAGCACGTCAGGGCCGCCGAGGGTGTCCTGCCGGATCGCGCGCATGGTCTTCGAGCCGTTCATGGCCACCAGCCTGCCACCGGTGCCCGCCGGGCGCACGGCGGGTCCGGAGGGCGGACGCCGGAGGAGGGTAGCGCCCGCGGTCTTTCCCCGTGGAATATTCCCGGCCGAATCCCGGGGAGTTGATCCGGCGTGCGGAATTCCGGCTAAGCTCCCCCGCAGCGCTGCGAGTTGGGGCCCTTACGCACCGCGATCGCCTCACCGTCCGCACATGCGTGCCCGTGTGCCCGCGGTGCCGGGGAGGCGGCCGGTGGCACGGTTCGCCGGCGTGTCCCCGGGGTGCCCGCAGGCGCCCCGCCGTGCCTCCCGTCCACCCGTCCGCCAGTTCCCTCCCGACTTCCCCCGCCCGCCTGTCGCTCCGACGTGTCGCCCCGAAGGATGCAGATGGATTTCGCCACACCACCGGTGCGGACCCCGGCCGCCTGGTACAGCTGGTGGCTCATGCCACTGGCGCTGGGCTCCGGAACGGTCGCCTCCGCCTTCCTCGGTCCGGAACCCGCTGTCACCACTCCCGCGGGGGCCGCGGCCACCGCCGCCGGCGCCGTGTGCGTCCGGCTCCTCCTCAGGTCCCAGGACCGGCTGCGGCGCTCCCGGGAGGAGTTCCGGGCCGAGAGCCAGGAGATCGAGCGCCGCTGGCGGCAGCGGGCCGCCGGACTGGAGAGCGAGCTCGCCGCGGCCCGCGCCCAGGCCGACAGCCGCCTCGCCGCCGAACGGGAGGCGCTCGACCAGCGCCTCGCCGAGCGGGACCAGGCGTGGATCGCCACCCGGGGGCGCGACCTGGCCGTCGTCGCCCGGTTCGCCGACCAGCACCTCCCCGAGGCGCTCAAGCGCCTGCGCGACGGGGAGGCGGTGGAGGACCTCCTCCCGCTGGTCGCCGAGGAGCGGGACGTCACCCCCGAGGTGAGGGCCGAACTGCGCAAGGTGCTGCGCACCGCCCTCATCGGCGTCGAGGAGGAGCTCAACCGCTCCACCTCCGCCGAGCAGGCCGTCATCAGCCTCGGCAACCGCATCCACGTCCTGACCAGCAAGCTCCGTGTCCGCCTGCACGAGATGCAGGGCGAGCACGGCCGCCACCCCGTGGTCGCGCAGGGCCTGATGGAACTCGACCAGCAGATCGGTCCCGCCGACTGTCTCGCCGCCTCCATCGGGGTGCTGGGCGGATCGGCCCGCCCCGGCCGCCAGTGGCAGGAGCCCCAGCGGCTGCTCGGCGTGGTCCGCGGCGGCATCGGCCGGATCAAGGACTTCCACCGGGTGGAGGTCCGCCAGTTGCCCGAACTCGGCGTCGACGGCGGTCTGGTGGACCACCTCACGCTGATCTTCGCGCACCTCCTCGACAACGCCGCCCGCTACTCCCCGCCGAGCGAGCCGGTGATCGTCTCCGGCAAGGAGGTCCCCAACGGCGTCGGCATCGAGATCCAGGACGCCGGCAAGGGCCTGAGCGAGGAGAAGAAGCGCGAGGCCGAGCGGTCCCTGGCGGGCGTCCCCGCCGGCTCCGGTCTCGGCGGTCTGTCCGAGGACGCCCACCTCGGCCTGCGGGTCGTGGGCGCCCTGGCCCGCCGGTACGGGATCCGCGTCACCTTCGCCGACTCGCCCTGGCTGGGCACCTCGGTCGTCGTGGTGGTGCCGCACAAGTACTTCAGCCCGCTGGCCGCCGCTCCGGCCGCCACGGCGTCCGAGCGGCCCGCGGGCGTCCCCGCGGTGCCGGCGCAGTCCGAGGCGGAGCACGACACGGACGACGCCGGACACACCGGCGAGTCCACCCCCGGAGGGCTTCCCCGCCGCCGCAGCCTGCGCCGGAGCGCCGCCGAACCGCGGGAGGCCGTGCGGGCCCACGCCGCCCCGCAGCGATCCGCCGGCGTGCCCGACGTCCCCCCCGACGCCTCGTTCGCCGGCCTCGCCGCCTTCGCCACCGCCGGTCGCGACACCCACGCCCCGGCCCCCCGGGCGGCCGCCGACGACCGCGAGTCCACCGAACCCCGTACGGAAGAAAGCGACTGGTCCGCATGACGACGCAGCAGGGAAACGATGTCAGCTGGGCTCTCCGCGACCTCGCGGAGAGCATCCCGGAGATCCGTTTCACCCTGGTGGCCTCCAGTGACGGCAAGGCCATCACCTCCTACGGCGCCGACGACCCCGACGACGTGGACCGCTTCGCCGCCGTGGTCGCCGGACTGCAGGCGCTCGCACAGCCGGTCGCCGAGCAGTTCCCGGCGGCCGCCGGGCAGCTGCGGCTGGCCATGATCGAGGTCGACGGGGGCCACCTGTTCGTGGTCCGGGCCGGTCAGGAGACCTACCTGGGCGTCCTCGCCAAGGAGGGCCTCGACCAGGGCCTGCTGGGACATCAGATGCGGGACCTGGCCCGGAGGATGGGTGAGCTGCTCGGCACCACTCCGCGGCTGGAGGAGCACTCTGGATGAGTGCTCCCCGCCGGCCCACCGACCCGACCGGGCTCGAGCGCTACTACGTCCTCACCGGAGGCCGCAGCAAGCCGGCCGGCCCGGCGGCGACCCTGGACGTGGCGACCCTCGTGGTCTCCCGCACGGGGCCGCAGCCGTCGCCGCAGCCCGGCCTGCAGCACGAGCACGAGGAGATCCTCCGCCGCTGCCGCGAGCCGCTGTCGGTGGCGGAGCTCGGCGCCCACCTGGGGCTGCCCTTCAACATCATCGCGGTGCTCCTGGCCGATCTGCTCGAAGCAGGGCGCGTGGAAACCCGTGACCCCGTCCCGGCGAACTCCGCCGGACTCGGGCCCGACCTCGCGCTCCTTGAGGAGGTACTCAGTGGACTTCAAAGGCTTTGACCCCACCGGCCGGACCACGGCGGCGGACGGCACCCGCTCGGTGAAGGTCATGATCGCCGGAGGCTTCGGCACCGGGAAGACCACGATGGTCCGGTCGGTCAGCGACATCCGTCCGCTCACCACGGAGGAGACGCTCACCCAGGCCAGCGCCGGGGTGGACCACCTGATCGGCGTCACGGACAAGCAGCAGACCACCGTCAGCCTGGACTTCGGCAAGATCGGCATCAACGACCAGCTGGTGCTCTACCTGTTCGGCACGCCGGGACAGGAACGCTTCTGGTTCCTGTGGAACGGGCTCTTCAAGGGCGCGCTGGGGGCGGTGGTCCTGGTCGACACCCGCCGGCTCGCCTCCAGCTTCCGCGCCATAGAGGAGATGGAACGCCAGAACGTCCCCTTCGTGATAGCCCTCAACGTCTTCCCCGACAGCCGCGACCACCCGGTCGAGGAGATCCGCGACGCCCTGGACATCCCGGAGGACATCCCCGTCGTCGCCTTCGACGCCCGTGACCGGGCCGCGAGCCGTGACGTCCTCGTCGCGCTCATACGACACCTGCAGGAACGCGCCGTCGCCCTGGAGCCCCGATGACCGAACGGACCTCCCACGGTCCCGCCACCGCAACCGGCTGCCCCGTCGCCCACGGGGGAGCCACCCGGCTGTACGGGCCCGAGACGACCCACGACATGGAGAGCGTCTACGCGCGGCTGCGCCGCGAGCACGGCGCGGTGGCACCGGTCCTGATCGAGGGCGACGTCCCGGCCTGGCTGGTGCTGGGCTACCGGGAGAACAGGCGGGTGCTCGACAACCCGCTCCAGTTCAGCCGGGACGCCCGGATCTGGCGGGACTGGAAGGAGGGACGCGTCGACGACGACCTGCCGGTGATGCAGATGGTCGGCTGGCGCCCCGACTGCGTCTCCCAGGACGGCGAACCGCACCGGCGGCTGCGCGGCGCGGTCACCGACAGCCTCCAGGCGGTCGCGGGCCGCGGCATCCGGCGCCACGTGGCGCACTTCGCGGACAGGCAGATCGACGCCTTCGCCGGGGCCGGCCGGGCCGACCTGGTGGCCGACTTCGCCGAGTACCTGCCCATGCTGGTGCTCACCCGGCTGTTCGGCCTCGCGGCGAGCGAGGGGCGCAGCCTCGCCGAGTCCAGCAACCACGTCATCAAGGGCGGTGCGGACGCCCTCGTCCACAACGGCCGGATCATGACGATCCTCGGCGAACTCGCCGACCGCAAGCGCCACGAACCGGGCGCCGACTTCACGACCGGACTGCTCGGACACCCCGCCCGGCTCGACGAGGAGGAGATCCTCCACCACCTGCGGCTGGTGCTGATCACCGCGCACACCACCACCAGCAACCTGCTGGCCCGGGTGCTCCAGGCGGTCCTCACCGACGACGCCCGGCTCGCCGCCCTGGTCGGCGGCGAACTCGCCCTGTCCTCCGTGGTGGAGGAGGTCATGTGGAACACCCCGCCGCTCGCCGTGCTGCCCGGCCGGTTCGCCACGGCGGACCTGCAGCTCGGTGACGCCTCGGTCAGGGAGGGCGACATGCTCCTGCTGGGGCTGGCGGCGGGCAACCTCGACCCGGAGATCCGTCCGGACGGCGAGGTGTCGCTCCAGGGCAACCACTCGCACCTGGCGTTCAGCTCCGGCCCCCACGAGTGCCCGGGGCAGGGCATCGGGCACGCCATCATCGAGATCGCGGTCGACGTCCTGCTGCACCGGCTGCCCGGGCTGCGGCTGGCCGTCCCGCCGGAGGCGCTGACCTCCACCGCCTCGACCTGGGTGGCGGGTCTGGACAGCCTGCCGGTGGAGTTCCCCGTCCGGTGACCTGAGCGCGCACCACACGGCGGCCGCGCCCCTCCGCGCCGAGGGGGCGCGGCCGCCGTGTCGTACGCGCTCCCCGCGCCGGACGTCAGCCCACGGACAGCAGGTCGTCCACCGAGCCCCGCCCCGCCCGCTCCGCCGCGGCGGCCGGCGTGTCCTTGTCCGCCGCGTAGCGCCCGGTCACCAGGGCCCACTCGTAGTTCCCGTTGATCCAGTGCTGCACGGCCTCCACGCCCATCCGGGTGCGCAGGCGCTCGTCGTCCGACAGGCCCAGCTCGTCGCACATCTCCGGCACCCGGGCCTCCAGCTCCAGGTACTCCACCAGGCACCCGGCGGTCATCCGGTACGCCTCGGCCGCCGCCTCCTCCCAGGAACAGCCCAGTTCGCGGCGGAGAACGGCTATCAGGTTGTGGCCGTCGCCCCGGCGCCGTTCCCGTTCGAAGGAGTGGATGTCGTTCATGAAGCCGATGACGTCGGCGGCCAGGTCCCGCATCCGCTCCATCACCGGGTGCGCCTGGACCTGGGCCGGCACCTCGAAGCGGCGGCTGCGCTCGCCGGCGTCGATGCTGTGGTGTATGCCCACCGTCCGGCGGCGGAACTCCGCGTACTCCTTCACCGTGAGCGTGCCCTCGAGTCCGGCCGCCGCCAGGTCCACCTCCTCGCAGTGCGCGGTCAGGAACCGCCCCCACGAGGCGGCGAACCTGGTCCGCCAGGTGAGCGACATGCCGTGCGACAGGTGGCCCCAGACCTCCGCCCAGGCCTCGGTGATCGGGCACACCACGCGCGGCGGGGTACCGGCCGGGCGCAGCGGGGTGACGATCAGTTCACGGGCCACCTCGGTGACCCGGTCGGCCCGGTCCGGCCGGCCGGCGTCGAACTGGTCGTCGAAGAGGAAGGCGAGGGAGAACCAGTTCATCAGCACCGTCATGTCCTCGGCGGAGGCGTACGGGTAGGTCCGCGCCGCCGCCTGCGGCAGGTCCCACGAGCAGTACTCCTCGAACCCCGCGTCGCTCCGCACCAGCCCCCGGTCACGGACCCAGCGCAGGTGCCGCTCCCGCGCGTACTCCAGATGCGGGCTGACCGGTGTGGAGAAGGGCAGGTCGAAGGTGACGTCCTGAGGCATGGGGGTTCCTTTCGGGACGGGCTGTGGGCTCCAAAGGCGTCTTGAACAAGCCAAGTCGACACAGAGCCGTTCCGAAGCTGCCCTTCCGGTCACACGCGCATACCCTTCAAACATGTGACCTGCATTACTCCCCGGGTCATGTGCCGGGAGAACGTGCTCCCGCCCGGATCCCCGCCCGCGGCCCGCCACAAGGAGAACCGGGGCCCCGGATCCTCCGGAGCCCCGGCCGCGGCACGGTGACCGGTGTCAGTCCCGGCCCTTGCCCTTCGCCTTCTCGGGCCACACGCCGGTCCGGTGCTCGACCGCCTGGGCGCTGGTCCGGTCGATGACCGCCCGGACCACGGCGAAGATGGCTCCCTGGATCGCCGCTGCCAGCAGGATCTCGCCCCATCGGCGGTCCCGGTCCAGGGCGTCCGGCGCGTCGTCCTCGTGCCTGATCGCCTTCCAGGTCTTCTGGAAGGCGGCGGTGGCCAGCCGACCGCCGCCCCAGCTGACCGCGAAGCCGAGGGGCTTGTAGACGGTGGGCAGGTGCTGCTTCTTCTGCGTGTACGTGGCCAAGGTGTTTCTCCTCTGTTCCTCGGTCGGCCGGCCGGCCGGGACCGGTCGGCCGGCGTGGTCGGTCAGGACGGTCGCGGACGCCCCGCTGCGGGGACCTCCTCGGCCGGCGGAACCGGACCCGGAGGCGTCCCGTCGCCGAACGGCCGCCCGCCGAGCTGCTCCCGGTGGTGCGGAGTCAGCCACGCCGACAGGTCCGGTCCCACCGGCACCACCCGGGTGGGGTTGATGCCGGTGTGCACCATGTAGTAGTGCCGCTTGATGTGGTCGAAGTCGACCGTGTCCCCGAAGCCGGGGGTCTGGAAGAGGTCGCGGGCGTAGGCCCAGAGCACCGGGTTCTCCGTCAGCTTCCACCGGTTGCACTTGAAGTGGCCGTGGTAGACCGGGTCGAAGCGCACCAGGGTGGTGAACAGCCGGATGTCCGCCTCGGTGATGGTGTCGCCCACCAGGTAGCGCCGCCGCTCCAGCCGCCCGGCCAGCCGTTCCAGCCGGGCGAACACCGCGTCGCAGGCCTCCTCGTAGTCGGCCTGGCTGGTCGCGAAGCCGGCCCGGTACACCCCGTTGTTGACGTCCCGGTAGACGTCCTCCATCACCTCGTCGATCTCCGCCCGGAGCGCCTCGGGGTACAGGTCCGGCGCGCCCTCGCGATGACGGCCGGTCCACTCGGTGGCGAAGTCCAGGGTGATCCGCTGGAAGTCGTTGGTGACCAGTGCGCCGCTCGGGACGTCGACGATCGCGGGCACGCTGACGCCGCCGGGGTAGTCCTTCTCGCGCCGGTCGTAGGCCTCGTGGAGGAACCCGATGCCGAGCACCGGGTCACGGTCGCCGGGGTCGAGGGTGAAGCGCCAGCTGCGGTCGTCCTGAATGGGGTCCGTGACCGCCATGGAGATCGCGTCCTCCAGGCCCAGCAGCCGCCGGGAGATCACCGCCCGGCTCGCCCACGGACAGGCCCGGCTGACCACCAGCCGGTAGCGCCCCGGTTCCACCGGCCAGCCGTCCCGGCCGTCGGCCGTGATCCGGTCCGCGAAGTGGCTCCGCGACCGTTCGAACTTCTCGCGGCCGTACCGGGTGTTTCCCTCGCCGCCCATCGCCGCCCGCCCTCTCGCCTGCCGTCCGCGGACCGGATGGTGTCCGCTCCCAGGGACGCGTTCCCCCTTTTCGGCGTTCGGCACCGCCGAAGATCCCGGGCGGCACGTCGGCACGGTGGCACGGCGGTGCGTGCGCGGGGCGGGGGAGAGGGGGCCGGCCGGGGCGGCGGTGGGGGAGCGGAGCGGTTCCCACGGCGTGAGGAGGGCCGGGACGCTGGTGGGCCCCGCCACGACGGGGGAGCGCGGCGGGGCCCGACAAGCGTCTGCCCCGCCCTCACGGGTTCATGCGTGCCGGCCCGGCGGGAATTTCCGCGGCCCCGGAGATCGCCCCTCCGGGCGGGGCCGTGCCGGGCTCCGGGTCACCCGGTACAGGCGACGGCGGGACCGGCCACCATCCCGCCGGTGCGGAACGTCTGCCCCTTGGGCATCCAGTACCCGAGCTTCGACACGACGGTCGAGCAGGTGTCGGTGGTGGTGGCCCGGACGACGACCGTCGAGGGGTTGCCCGGCTGGAGGTCGGTGAGCGCGCAGTCCAGCGAGTGGACCAGACGCTCCTTCGACGGATGGCGGCCGATCAGCGGGTTGACGCAGCGGGCGTCGTCGGTGGTGAGCCGGATCCCGGAGTCCTCCTCGCCGATCAGGCCGAACCGGCCGCTGCCGTCGCCCTCCTCGCTGTCCCGGTGCACGGTGTAGGTCAGCACGGTGGTCCGGCCCGGGCGCAGCCGTTCCCGGTCCACCTCGATGCGGTGGGTGGGCGCGCGCAGCGGCTCCGTGAGGGTGAGCGGGGCGCGCGCCCCGCCCCGCAGGTCGATCCCGGCGGGCGTGGAGCGGACCCGGACCTCGGCGGTGATCTCGTACGTGCCCGGGCCGGGACGGTCGGCGGATCCGGGCAGCGCGCCCCGGGCGACCACCTCGCCGTCCTTGCGGGCCGTCCAGGTGCCGGAGGTGCGGCAGGCGTACGTCCTGCCGCCGGGCGCCGAGCAGGAGGCGGGGGCGGAGAGGGCGAGGGAGGGCCCGCCGGTGGAGGTGCAGAGGCTGACCGCGGCCTTCGCGCCGCTCCCGCCGCGCAGGACGCCGGCCGGCGCGCAGAGGGTCTCCGCGGCGGCCTCCGCGGCGGCCGGGGCCGCGGCGGGAGCGGAGCCGCGGCCGTCGGACGGCGGAGGTTCCGGCGACCGGGATCCGAACAGCGGGGTGAGGGCGGTCAGCGCCACGATCACCGCTCCCGCGGTCAGGGCGGCGCGGGTCCGCCGGGTGAGCGTGGCACGGGGCGGCGGGGTCGGGGATGCCGGCACCGGTTCCTCCGGGGGTAGGGAGCGTCGGGTCCGCCGCCGAGCATGGAGGACCGCTCCCCCTCGGCCGCCGCCGCAGCCACCTGACACGCCGCCCGCTCACCTGGGGGCACCAACGGCGCGCCGCCGCGGCGGCCGCCCGGGAGAACGGCTACCCCTCGCCGAACGCCGTGACGGAGACCGCCGCGTTGCCGGAGACCGGCACCTCGCCGCCTTCCCACCGCACGCTCAGCGGCTGCCGCTCGTCCGGCGGCGTGACCAGCAGGGTGGCGGGGACCTTCGCCTCCGAGCCGGTGAGCCGCGGATCGCTGAAGGACAGCGTCGCCCACGCGCTCTCTCCCGGGGACAGCTCGACCGTGGTGACCGGCGTCCCCCTGGTCCGGCGCGGGTCGGGGCCCAGCTGAGTCCCGGAGGCGTCCGTGAAGGCCGCGCCCGGATATCCGCGCAGCGTGCAGGAGCGCTGCGACCGGTTGGTGAGGGCCACCGGGAAGCCGCGCTGCCCCGCTCCCGCGTCGCCCGGTCCGACCGAGGCCGCCAGCCCGGAGGTGCGGCAGCGACTCGGTGAACCTCCCCGGGACTCCGGGGCGGCGGAGGAGGCGGGCGGACCCGACGGGGCGGCGGAGGCCGGGGCCGAGGAGGCGGCGGAGGACGCGGAGGCCGTGGGGGACGCGTCCGTCGCCCGGCCGCCCGCGCGGGCGGAGGAACCGTCGTCGGTCTGCGAACAGCCGGCCAGCAGTACCGGAACGCACAGCGCCGCGGCCACCGGCCACGGGACGCCGCGCCGGCGCGGCGCGCGCGAGGGGCCCATTCGTCCACACCTCCGGGAGATCGTCGTGCCGGATGCTCCCGTCATGCTCCTCCGGCGGACCGGATCCGCAAAGGCCGGATCCGGACTGCTCACGCCTCGTCGAGAAGGGCCAGCTCCGCCCAGATCGTCTTGCCGTCAGGCGTGTGCCGGGTGCCCCAGCGCTGGGTCAGCTGGGCCACCAGCAGCAGGCCGCGGCCGCCCTCGTCGAAGGTCCGGGCCCGGCGCAGGTGGGGGGCGGTGTGGCTGGTGTCCGACACCTCGCAGATCAGCGTGGTGGAGCCGTGGATCAGCCGCAGCCGGATGGGGCGCGCCCCGTACCGGATGGCGTTGGTGACCAGTTCGCTGACCACCAGCTCCGCGGTGAAGGCGGCGTCCTCCAGGCCCCAGTGGTCGAGCTGCTTCACCGCCTGCTTGCGGATCGCCGCCACCAGCGCCGGGTCGGCCGGGATGTCCCAGGTCGCCACCTTGGAGGCGGGCAGGCCACGCGTCCGCGCCAGCAGCAGGGCGACGTCGTCGGCCACGTCGCCCCTGGGGAGCAGCGTCGCCAGGACCTGCTCGCAGCTCTCGTCCAGCGAAGCGGCCGGCTCCGCCAGCGCCTCCTGCAGCAGGACGCGGCCGGCGTCCACGTCCAGGCCCCGGTTCATCACCAGGCCGTCGGTGTAGAAGGCGAGGACGGTCCCCTCGGGCAGGTCCAGTTCGGCCGCCTCGAACGGCAGTCCGCCCACGCCCAGCGGGGGACCGGCCGGCATCTCCACCGGCTCGGGAAGGCCGCCCGGAAGGACCATGAGCGGCGGCTGGTGCCCGGCCCGCGCCAGGGAGCAGCGCCGCGACACCGGGTCGTAGACCGCGTACAGGCACGTCGCGCCGACCTCGCCCGGACTGCCGTCGTTCCCCGCCTCCTCGGAGAGGCGGACCACCAGGTCGTCGAGGTGGGTGAGGAGTTCGTCGGGCGCGAGGTCGATGTCCGCCAGGGTGCGCACCGCGGTGCGCAGGCGGCCCATGGTGGCGGAGGCCTGCACGCCGTGGCCCACCACGTCGCCGACCACCATCGCCACCCGCATCCCGGAGAGCGGGATGATGTCGAACCAGTCCCCGCCCACCCCGCCGGCCCGGGCCGCCGGCAGGTAGCGCGAGGCGGCCTGCAGCGCGGCCGTGATGGGCAGCGAGCGCGGCAGCAGGCTCCGCTGCAGCGCCAGTGCCACCTCCCGCTCCCTCGAGTAGCGCCGGGCGTTGTCGATGCCGACGGCGGCCGTCGCCGCGACCTCCTCGGCCAGCAGCACGTCGTCGCGGGAGAAGGGCTCCTGCTGCCGGTGCCGGGTGAGCAGCGCCACGCCGAGGATCATGCCGCGCGCCCGCAGCGGCACCGCCATCGCCGAGTGCATGCCGACCTCGACGGCCCGGGTGTCGAGGCCGTCGCGGTACGCGAAGCGCCGCGCCAGGGCCCGCGGCGTGTCGGTGACCACCAGGGTCCGTGCCTGGCTGAGCGACTCCGCCTGCAGCGTCGTCGCGGGATAGGCGGCCAGTTCGCCGACGTCCGGCAGGCCGCGCGCCCGGGTGACCACCGAACGGTCGGCGACCCGGCGCAGCCTCACCGGAACGGTCGGCGGCGGCGGTTCCGAGGGCGGGTCGCCGCCGTCCTCCGGGTCCAGCAGGTCGACGGACACGTGGTCGGCGAGCGCCGGCACCAGCACGTCGGCGAACTCCTGCGCGGTGCGCCGGACGTCGAGCGTGGTGCCCACCCGGGTGCTCGCCTCGTTGACCAGCTCGAGGCGTTCACGGGCGCGCAGCTGCTCGGTGAAGTCGTGGGAGGCGAGGGACACGCCGCGGATCTCCCCGCGGTCGTCGCGGACCGGCGCCATGCTGGTCAGCCAGGCGCGCGACGTGCTGCCGCCGATCTGCGGGATGTAGACGCGCACCGACCGGTGCTCGCCGGTCTCCAGGACCTGGCGCATGGCCTGTTCGACCTCGGTGAGTTCCGGGCGCGCGCCGATGTCGGTCACCCGCAGCCCGCGCAGCCGGTCGGCCGGGGCCCCCAGCACCCTCGCCATGTCGGCGTTCATGGCGCGCAGCCGCAGGCCGGTGTCGAAGACGGCCGTCGCGCAGGGGGACTGCACCAGCTCCACCACCGCCAGCGGATCGTCGGGCCGCAGCGGGCCGGAGGTCTCGCCGACCGGCGCGACCAGCAGCCAGTGGCCGGGACGGCCCGCACGCGGAGGCCTGCGGTGGCCGATCAGGCCCACCGGCACCGTCCGCCCGTCGCGGTGGCGCAGCGACACGGTCGCCGTCGTCCGGCGCTCGACGGACAGGGGCGCGAGCAGACCCTCGCAGCCGCCCTCGACGGCGCACAGTTCGGAGGCCGGGCGGCCCACCACCTCGTCCGGGCCGTACCCCAGGAGCCGGACGGCGCCGTCGTTCCACTCGAGCACCACGCCGTCGTCGTCGACGACGGCCCGTGCCGTCGCGGCATCGTCCAGCGGGTTGACCGGGCTCATGGTCGGCACTCCATCGCGGGCACTTTCCGTGACCGTCGCGTCACGTCGGTCCCAGCGTAGTCCCTCCGAGGGGGGCGTGTGCCGCCGCCTTGGGCCGGGCGAGCGGCGGCACCCGCCCCGGCCGGCCCGGGGAAGGGCCCGGCGTCCGGCGCGCGGACCACCGCGGGTACCGGTCCGAACGGGTGTACCCACGGTTGTGACCTGCGTGTTTTTACGCTCCGGTGGACGAGCGGTACCTTGGCGCCATGCCAGCTCTCAATGTGGAGTTCAGCGACCGCGAGCTCGAGGACCTGCGGCAGATCGCCAAGGAGCGCGGTACCTCCATGAAGGCCCTGGTCCGCGAGGCGGCGGCGGCGGACATAGCGCGGCACCGGGCGCTGCAGGAGGGCGCCGAGGCATTCCGCCGTTTCTTCAGCACGCACGCCGACGAGTTCGCCGCCGCCTTCCCGGACGACGAGCCGCCGCTCCGGGGCGCGGGCCGGGCCGCCTGACCCATGTCCTCGCCCCTGCACATCGACGTGCCCTGGCTGCTGCACCGGCACGAGGAGGTCCTGCCGGACCAGCCGACCATCACCGACTTCTCGGCGCTGGTCGCCGCCGTGGCCCGGCACCGGGTGGACCCGCCCCGCCTCGGCGTGGACTCCGATCCGGCCTGGCGCGCCGCGGCCCTGCTGCACACCATCGCCGTGCTCAGGCCGCTTCCGTCCTCCAACGCCCGGTTCGCGTGCGCCACGGCGGTGGCCTACATGTACGCCAGCGGGGCGGGCATCGACCCGCCCTACGGCGCGCTCGTCGACCTCGCCCGCGACCTGATCGCGGGCAAGGCCGACGTCTACGGGGCCGCCGACCGCCTCAGGGAATGGCAGCTGTGATCCACCGGCGGCCCGGCCCACGGTCAGCGCCGCCTTCGGTGACTGGTGTCGCACCACGGATAGCGCTCACTCAGCCGGCAGGTGCACAGCGCCACCCGGAAACGGTCCGAGGACGCCACCGTGCCGTCCTCGAGCTCCACCTCCACCGGACCGTCCACCAGCACCGGTCCGCGGCGCGGCACCACGATGCGCCGCGCGTCCGCCGGACGCCCGGACGGCGCCGGAGCGGCGCTCCGGCGCGCCGTGTCGTCCCGCGGGCTCTGCTCAGACGGGTCGTTCTGCACGGACCACCACCAGCTCTTCCCTCTCGGCACGCGCCTGCTCCGGGGAGATCAGCCCCCGCTGCCGCAGCCAGTGCACCCGGTCCCGGAGCACCGGTCCGAAGGCCACCTGCCGCCGCAGGGTCACCGCGGCCTTGAGCCCGGCGGCCCGCAGCTGCTCCACGGTCGCGACGGGCCCGGAGAGCTCCGAGTGCACCATCAGCAGCACACCGCCCGGGCGCAGCAGCCCCGGCGCCTCCCGGCAGATCCGGTCGACCACCAGCCGTCCGTCGTCCCCGGCGTCCCAGGCCCGTGCCTTGCGCGGACGTCCGCGCAGCCCGCCCGGAGGCGCCGGCACGTACGGCGGATTGGCGGTGATCACGTCGAACGCCTGGCCCCGGACCGGAGCGAACAGGTCGCCGCGCACCGCGCGCACCCTGACCCGGTGCAGCAGGGCGTTGATCCGGACGCCGACGACCGCGCGGCGGGAGACGTCCACGGCCGTGACCTCGCCGCCCCGGCGTGCGGCGGCCAGGGCCAGCGCGCCCGAACCGGTGCCCACGTCGAGGACGCGGGCGCCGGCCGGGAAGGATTCGTCGGCCAGGGCTTCGGTGAGGAGGACCGTGTCGTCCTGCGGGGCATACACCCCGGGAATTACCAAGGGATGATTCACACGGGCCGAATACCCCGGTGCGACCGCACCATGGCTCACCGGCCCGTTCGCGTCACCCGTCCAGTACCGCGGCCGGACGCGCCGTCCGCCGCCGGTCACCGCCCCGCTCACGCGACCACCGCCGCGGTCTCCGCGAGCGGGGAGCGCATCGCGGTGCCGTTCCCCCGCCAGCCGGCCATGACGTGGTCCGCCAGCCGGTCCTCCAGGAACACCGTGGCGTCGATGCCGAAGACCACGTCGTCCTCCAGGTACGGCTCCTCCTCCAGCAGGCCGCCGATCACCTCGTGCCGGACCACCTGCTCGTGCACCGCGTCCGCCTCGACGTGCTCGTCGTAGAAGAACTCGGCCGCCGGGCCCGCGCCGGTGCGCCGCATCGCCTCCGCGAGGCGGCGGGAGCCGGGGGAGGAGGTGATCTCGACGGCGGCGAAATGACCCACCAGCGCGCCGCGCAGGGCGCGGTGCAGGCCCAGCAGGGACATCAGGTTGACCACGGCCAGCGCCGGGGCGGGGGAGGGGTCCAGGTAGCGGCCGTAGGAGTCGTCCAGGCCGAGGTCCCTCATGAGGTCGGCGAACAGCTTGGCGTGCACGCGGTCGGCACGGCCGCCGCCGAACTCGTCGAACTCCACGGACACCATGGCGGCCTTGGCCCGCCCCCACAGCCGGGGCAGCACCCAGGCGTGCGGGTCCGCCTCCTTGAGGTGGTAGACGGAGCGCATCGCGGCGTACTCGCGCAGGTGGCGCAGCTCGCCCTCGTCGCGCAGGAACCAGGTGACGCCCGTCCCCTCGGCCGGCTCCGTCAGCAGGTCCTTGACGGCGGACCGCACGTCCCGGTGCACCGGGACGTCCCGGCGCAGTGCCTCCAGGAACCGGTGCTCCATCGCCCGCCGCACGGCGAGCAGGCCGGGATCCCACTCCATGGCCGGGTCGACGCCCGCGAAGCCGCGGTAGTGCAGTTCGTAGCAGCAGTACAGGGCGAGCTGGAGGTCGTCGCCGTACGGATCGGCGGTCCCGGCGCTCTCCGGGGCGGGCGGCGGGCCCTCGCCGCGAAGGAGCGCGAGGACACCCGCGGACAGCGGGCCGCGGGGCGCGGGAAGTCCGGGGGCGTGGGGGTCGTGAAGGTCGTCGCGGTCGTGACTCATGCCGCCCGGGTACCCGCCGCGACGCCGGGTACCCGGGCGGACCTCCAGGTCAGCCCTGCCGCCGGGCCTGTTCCTGGGCATCCGGGGCGGGCGAGACGGCGTCGCCCGCCCCGCCGGGCCGGCCCCGGTCGTCCGCGGCCCGGTCCCGGTCGGTGACGCGGGCCGCGGCCCGCTCGGCCTCCCGGAAGGCCTCGGCCAGCGCGGTGCGCGGCGGCTCGTCCCGGTGGTCGCCCTGGTCGCCGTGGTCGTGATGGTGGTTCACCGTTCGTCTCCTCGGTTGCACGGGTGCTGTCGTGTCGGCCCCGGAGGGGCGGACTGCGGGTACCCGGTACGGCCCCGGACAAGACCCGTCGGCGCCCGTCACGCCCTCTGGCGCCGGACCAGCTCGTGCAGGCGTCCTCCCCGGTCGGCCAGCAGTTCCGCGGGAGTGCCGGTCTGCGCCACCCGTCCCTCGTCCATCACGATCACCCGGTCGGCGTCCATCACCGTGGACAGCCGGTGCGCGATCACCACGCGGGTCGCCTCCAGCGCACGGGTGCTCTCGATGACCCGCCGCTGGGTCTCGTTGTCCAGCGCGCTGGTCGCCTCGTCGAGGAACAGGATCCGCGGTCCGCGGATCAGCGCCTGCGCGATCATCAGCCGCTGCCGCTGCCCGCCGGACAGGGAGCCGCTGCCGGCCACCAGGGTGTGCAGCCCCATCGGCATCCGCCGGATGTCGTCCCCCAGGCCGGCCAGCTCCGCCGCCGCCATCACCTCCTCGGGCGAGTACGGCTCGTGTCCGCGGATGACGTCCAGCACCGAGCCGGTGAACGGCTGGGCGTGCTGCAGCACCACACCGCACTGCCGCCGCACGGCCGCCCGGTCCAGCGCGGCCAGGTCCTGGCCGTCGTAGAGGACGCTTCCGGAGTCGGGCCGGTCGAAGCCGATCAGCAGCCGCAGCAGCGTCGACTTGCCGCAGCCGCTCGGTCCGACGACGGCCAGGAACTCACCGGGCCGCACCGTGAAGGAGACGTCGTCCAGCACCGGCGGCCCGTCGGGCGTGTAGCGGAACGACAGCCGCCGCGCCTCGATCGCCCCGGAGAGCCGCCCCGGCGGGGTGCTCGCCCGCCGCACCTCCGGCACCGCGTCCAGCACCGGTCGGAGCTCCTCGAACAGCGGCAGCGCGGCGGCGACCGAGACCGCGGCGCCGGTGAGCTGGGTGACCGAGCCCAGCAGCATCGTCACGGCCGTGTTGAAGGCGAGGAAGTCCGCGGCCGGCATCGCGCCGCGCGCCGGGCCCGCCAGCAGCACGAACATCAGCAGCGAGCACACCGGGAGGGCCACCGAGCCGAGCACCGCGTTGAGGTTCTTGATGCCCCCGAGCCGGCGGTGCATCTCGCGGCTGCGGGCGAACTCGCCCGCCCACGCGGCGTAGGCGTAGTTCTCGGCCGCCGCGACCCGCAGCTTGGGCAGGCCCCGCAGGGTCTGGAACGCCTGGTTGTTGAGCTTGTGGGTGAGCCGCACCAGCCGGCGCTGCCACCGCACCTGCCACAGGCCCAGCAGCAGGAACGCCGCGGCGAGCACCGCCAGCAGGGCCACGGCGGCCAGCGCCATGGTCACGTCGTACCAGAGCAGCAGTCCCAGGCTGACCGTCCCGACCGTCAGCGACTGGACCGCCACCGGCCCCACGCCGGCCAGCAGCTGCCGGATCCGGCTGATGCCCATCGCCGCCCCGGCCAGCTCGCCGGTGGACCGGCCGGCGAAGAAGGCCGCCGGCAGCCGCAGCAGCCTGTCCCACACGGCCGGCTGCAGCACGGCCTCGATCCGGCCCTCCAGCCGCAGCATCGTCAGGTTCTGCAGCAGCAGGAACACCGCCGACACCACGGCCGCCACCACCACGGCGGTGCAGGCCAGCGCGATCAGGTCGGTGCGGGCCTGCGGCACGTACTGTCCCAGCACCTTGTCGGTGACCACCGGCACGGTCACCCCCACCGCCACCGTCACCAGTCCGCCGAGCAGCAGGGAGGCCACGTCCCCGCGGGCGCCGGCCAGCACGAACCGGACCAGGCGCAGCGGGGTGACGCGCCGCTCGGGGAGGGGACGGAAGAACATCACCGCGCGCGCGTCGTAGTCGTCCGCGTTCTGCGCGCCGATCCGGTTCTCCCGGCCCGTGGTCGGATGCACCGCCACGTAGCCCCCGCGCCGCCACAGCAGCGCCACCGGGGCGCCGGACAGCGCCCGGAAGCCCAGCAGCGGGCCGACGTCCTCCTTCCACCAGCGGCCGCCGCCCAGCCGCACGGTCCGTGTGCGCACCCGGGAGGCGGCGGCGATCCGCTCCACCGGGTCCAGCCGCTCGGCGCCCGCGGCGCCGCGGGCCGGATCGGTGAGCGTGATCCCCGAGGCCCGGGCCACCAGGCGGCAGGCCGCCCAGGTGGCGTCCTCGTCCACGTCGGTGATCCGGCGGCGCGAGCGGCCGCCCAGTGACGCCAGCAGGGTGCGGTCCGCACGGTCACGCGCCTCCCGGCCGGCCCGGATGCCCGCCGCGGCGCGGCTCTCGTACGACCTCTCCTGCTGCTCGATCCAGCGGTCCAGGGTGGAGAGCAGCCGGAACTGCCGGTCCACCATGCCCTGCCAGAGCGCCGGGTCCACCAGCAGGTCCGCGGCGGCCTCCGCGCCGTACACCGACCCGTGGGCGACGCCGCCGGGCGGCACGTGCATCCAGAAGACGTCCTCGTCGGCCTTCCTGGCCATGTGCTCGGCCGTCCGCCGGAAGCCCGGCTCGGTGGAGAACCCCTCGGTGAACTCGGCGGTGAACACGGCCGCCATCGGGGCCTGGAACAGCACCGACAGCCCGCGCCCCACGCCGAGGGCCAGAGCGTGCTCCAGCGGGCCCGGCCCCGACGCGGTGTCCCGGGGACCCGGACCGAGCGGGTTGCCGTACGCGTCGTACGTCCAGGTCCCCCCGGCCACCGGCTGGTACAGCTCGCGCAGCTGGACGCGGCGCACCGCGCAGTCCCGCAGCGGCCGTGCCACCAGGGTGTGCTGGGGTCCGGAAACCGGGCCGAGCAGCAGCGATCCCGCCTCCAGCCGGCCCAGATGGTGCCAGTGGCCCTGCCCCACGACGTCCACCGCGAACAGGTCGAGCGCGCCCGCGGCGACCAGCCACAGCACCTGCGGACCCTCCAGGTCCAGCCGCGGGCCGGAGCAGTCCACGGGCGTGCCCAGTCCGTCCAGGGCGCCGAGCACCTGGTCGCCGTCGTCCACGGACGTCATCTACCGCTCCCTGACCAGTTGTGCGTAGGCCCCGCCCGCGGCCAGCAGCCGGTGGTGCGTGCCGCGTTCCGCGATCACGCCGTGCCGGAGCACGACGATCTCGTCGCTGTCCCGGACCGTGCTCAGCCGGTGGGCGATGACCACGCAGGCGCAGCCCCGGCGGCGCAGGTTGTCCATCACCACCAGCTCGGTCTCGGCGTCCAGCGCGCTGGTGACCTCGTCGAGGACCAGGACGCTGGGACGGCGGACCAGGGCGCGGGCGATCTCCAGCCGCTGCCGCTGCCCGCCGGAGAAGTTGCGGCCGTCCTGCTCCACCGGGCTGTGGATGCCGCCGGGGCGGCGCATCACCACGTCGTAGAGGGCCGCGTCCTTCAGCGCGTCCACCACCGCCTCGTCCGGGACGGACGGGTCCCACAGGGCGACGTTGTCGCGGACCGTGCCCTCGAAGAGGAAGACGTCCTGGTCGACGAAGGAGACCGAGGCGGCCAGCACCCCGCGCGGAATGTCCTCCAGTCGCCGCCCGTCGATCCGGATCGTCCCCTCCCAGGGCGTGTAGAGGCCGGCGAGCAGCCGCGCCACCGTCGACTTGCCGCTGCCGGAACCGCCGACCAGCGCCACCTGCTGCCCCGGGCCCACCGTCAGGTCGAAGCCGCTGAGCAGCGGCTCGTCCAGCGGGCTGTAGCCGAAGGTGATGTCGCACAGCTCGACGTGCCCGCGCAGCCGGCGGGTGGAGTCCTCGCCGCCGCGCGCGTGCAGCGGGTCGGGCGCGAAGTTCTCCACGTCCTTCAGCCGGGCCACGTCGGCCGCGAAGTCCTGGATCCGCCCGGCCACGCCGTTGAGGCGGGTCAGCGGCGCGGTGAAACGGGTCACCAGCGCCTGGAAGGCGACCAGCAGACCCACCGTGATGTGGCCCTCCACCGCGCGCAGGCCGCCGATCCACAGGATCAGCGCACTGTTGAGGGTGGCGAGGACCGGCGCCACCACGCCCAGCCAGGCGGTGGGCACGCCCAGGCGCTGCTGCTCCTCCAGGGTGACGGCGTGCTGTCCGGCCCACGTGCGGAAGTAGCCGTCCTCTCCGCCGGTCGCCTTCATCGTCTCGATCAGCTGGAGACCGGTGTAGGCGGTGTTGGTGAGCCGCGCGGAGTCGGCGCGCAGTTTGGCGGTCCGGGTGGCGCGCAGCCGCACCACCACCCGCATGGCCACCACGTTGAGCAGCGCCACGCCGATCCCGACGGCGGTGAGCTGCGGGTCGTACGTGTACAGCAGCACCGCGTACACCACGACCACGACCGCGTCGACACCGGCGGAGGCCAGGTCCCGGGAGAGGGTCTCGGCCACCGAGTCGTTGGACTCCAGCCGCTGCACCAGGTCGGCCGGGCCGCGCTGGGAGAAGAAGGTGACCGGCAGCCGCAGCAGGTGGCGCAGGAACCGGGCGCTGGAGAGGGTGGACGAGATGATCCGCCCGCGCAGCAGATTGCCCTGCTGGAGCCAGGTCAGCACCGCGGTGAGGAGCACGCAGGCGCCCATCGAGGTGAACAGCACGTCCAGCAACGAGGTCCGGCCGCCGATGAGGAAGGTGTCGATGTAGGTACGGCTGAGCGCCGGCACCGCCGCGCCGACCAGCACCAGCAGCAGGCTGGCCAGCACGGCGGCGGGCAGGGCGCCCGCGGTGCCGCGCAGCCTGGCGGGGAGCGCGCCGAGCGCGCCCGGGCGGCGTCCGCCGCGCCGGAAGTCCGGTCCCGGTTCCATCACCAGCACCACACCGGTGAAGCTGGTGTCGAAATCCTCCGCCGGCACGAACCGGCGGCCCTTGGCGGGGTCGTTGACGTACGCGCCGCGCCGGCCGAGGCGCCGCCCCATGCCGTCGAGGACGACGTAGTGGTTGAACTCCCAGAACAGGACGGCCGGGGCCTTGACCTCGGCGAGGGCCGCGGTGTCCATCTGCATGCCCTTGGCGGTCAGGCCGTACCTCCGGGCCGCCTTCAGCAGGTTGCCGGCCCGCGAGCCGTCGCGGGAGACGCCGCAGGCGATCCGCAGTTCCTCCAGGGGCACATGGCGGCCGTGGTGTCCGAGCACCATGGCGAGCGCGGCCGCGCCGCACTCCACGGCCTCCATCTGCAGCACGGTCGGGGTGCGCACGGTACGCAGGCGCCTCCGGCGGGCCGGAGGCCTCCTCTCCGGGGCGGCCCGGCGCCGGCCGCGGACGGGCGGCGGCAGGTCCTTCCGGGCGGTCGCGGGCTGGGTGGTCACGGCAGGAGCCAATCGACGGGGTGCTGGTCGGCCACGCGGACGGAGGCGGTGGCCTGTGTCATGGAGTCCAGACGGAAGGGCGGACCGTCCTCGGTGGACCAGGCGTAGCCGCTCCTCGTCGAGGACGAGCGGACCAGCGCCACGGTGACGGCCACGGGCGCGCCGTCCTCGGTGAGACGTCCGGCCAGCTGGGAGTCGCCCAGGAAGGAGTCGATGCGGCGCGCCGACTGCGGGCGCCGTTCCACCGACCTCACCTCGCCGCGCAGCACCCCGTACCGGGAGGCCGGCGCGGTCTGCACGGTGAGGTCCACCCGGTCGCCCTCACGGACCTCGGCCGCCTCGCCGGCCGGGACGTACACGGTGGCGTACAGGGGCGCGTCGGCGTCCGCCGCCTTCTCGACCGCCGCCACGTCCGCGCCGGTCCGCAGGACGGCCCCGACGTTCACGGCGAGGGCGGTGACGCGTCCGGCCTCGACGGTCCGGACCAGGACGTCGCCCTCGACGGCGCGCACCCTCAGGACCGGCGCCCGGGCGGCGAGCCGGTCCCCCTCCTCGGCCAGCACCTCGGTCACCTGCCCGGTGACGGGGCTCTGCAGGACGTAACCGCCCTGCCCGTGGCTGAGCACGGCCGGCGCGCTCACGGTGGTGACGACCGAACCGGTCACCGCCCACACGGAGGCGGCGGCCATCACGGCCAGGGTCACCGAGAGCACCAGCCGGCCCTGGGGCCGCGCGAGCCGGGCGGGCAGCTCGAGATCCTCCGGTGACCGCAGCTTGTCGAGGGCCTGCTGACGGAACTGCACGGAACTTCTTTCGGCTGTACGGACATACCGGCCGCCGAGGCGGGAACCGGTGCGGAACGCCGGGAATCCCGGAGCCGCGTGACGGCTCCGGGACTCGGCGGCACGGTGTCCGACCGGAAAGGGGCCGGTCAGGAGCCGCGTGCGATCAGAGGCCGTTGACCAGGCCGGTGACCGGAGCGGTGTTCAGGCCGGTGGTGCCCTCGACCGTGGAGATCGCGGTGTTGAGGACGCCGGAGACCGGGACGACGCCGTCGACGACGCCGGTCACGGCACCGAGGGTCTCACCGAGCAGACCGCCGGAGACGTTGTCCAGCTCGGCGTCGGAGATCTCGGCGGTCTCGACCTGGGGGACGAAGTTCATGGGGAACTTCCCTTCGTAAGGACCTACTGATGGGGAATCGCGCCGCGGGCCACCGGGCTCCGGAGGGGGCCGCGCCGAGCCCTGCGGCGCGGTGGGATCAAAGCACGGGCGAGTTGCCGCCTTCCACTCAAGAACCGCTGCGAGCTGGGCTTTTGCCGCGAGGTCGGCAGGAAGCGTGAACGGCCCGTCACCGGGCGGGGATCTCTCCCACACAAGCGGCACGCGGTGGTCGCAGGCCCTTCTCCGGCGCGCCGGCCGGAACGGGGCATTCGGGACCGCGGCGGGGCGCCCGCGGGGCGCGGAGGGTGCCGGCGGTGCCCGGTTGGGGAAGCGGGTGTGCAGATTTCCCGCACGGGAGTCCCGCGGTGACGGACGGTCACGGCGCGTGCGTGACCGGTCGTCCGCCGCCGTGGTGGTGAGCGACCGCCCGCGGGCCCCGCCCGGCGGCGCCTTGACTTTGCCTCGACGCGGAACGGAGCATGCCCGGGCAGGTGAACGCGTGTTCACCCAGCGGATCCGTGTACATCCAGACCGACGGGAATCGCACCATGACCCTCACCCGTGACCTGCTCATCGGCGGCAAGGACGTGCCCGCCGCCTCCGGACGGACGGAGGAGGACGTCAATCCGTTCACCGGTGAGGTGTACGCGAGGGTCGCCGCCGCCGGGCCCGAGGACGTGCGGCGCGCGGTGGACGCGGCGGAGGCCGCCTTCGGCGGATGGGCGGCGCTGTCCCCCTTCGCCCGCCGCGCCATCCTGCTCAGGGCCGCCGACGTCATGGACGGCAAGGCGGAGCAGGTCGCCGGGATGATGGCGGACGAGGCCGGCGGAACCCGTCCCTGGGCGATGTTCAACGCCGGGCTCGCCGCCGGCATCCTGCGCGAGGCGGCGGCCGCGGTCACCGCGCCGCGCGGCGAGGTGCTCACCTCCCAGCAGGAGGGAGTGCTCGGCATGGCGGTCCGCGAGCCGCTGGGCGTGGTGGCCGCCTTCGCCCCGTGGAACGCCCCCGTGATCCTGGGCGTCCGGGCCGTCGCCGCGCCGCTCGCCGCGGGCAACACCGTGGTGGTCAAGGCGAGTGAGGACGCCCCGGTCGCCTGTGCCCTGTTCGTCGCCGACGTGCTGCGCGAGGCCGGCCTGCCGGACGGCGTCGTCAACGTCGTCACCAACGCGCGCGAGGACGCGGCCGAGATCGCCGAGACGCTGATCGCCGACCCGCGGGTGCGGGCCGTGAACTTCACCGGCTCGACCGGAGTCGGCCGGATCATCGGCACCCACGCCGCCCGGCACCTCAAGCCGGCCGTCCTGGAGCTCGGCGGCAAGAACTCCGTCATCGTGCTGGAGGACGCCGACCTCGACTATGCCGTGGACGCGGCCACCTTCGGCGTCTTCATGAACGCCGGCCAGATCTGCATGTCGGGCGACCGCGTCCTGGTCCACGAGTCGCTCGTCGACGAGTTCTGCCGGCGGTTCGCCGCCAAGGTCGCCGCGCTGCCCTCCGGCGACCCGACGCGCCCCGAGACGGTGATCGGCCCCCTGGTCACCGCCGACGCCGCCCGCCGCGTCGCCGCCCTGGTCCGGGACGCCGTCGACAAGGGCGCCACCGTCCTCACCGGCGGGGGCGAGCCGGAGGGCGCCGTCCACCCCGCCACCGTGCTCACCGGTGTGCCCGAGGACGCCGACCTCCACCACGCGGAAGCCTTCGGCCCGGTCTGCGTGGTGCGGGGCTTCGCGACCGACGACGAGGCCGTCGCGCTCGCCAACGACACGGACAACGGGCTCACCTGCGGCATCATCACCGAGAACGCCACCCACGGCCTCAAGCTGGCCCGGCGGATACGCACCGGCATCGTCCACGTCAACGACCAGTCGGTGGGCGACGAGCCGCAGGCCCCGTTCGGCGGCGTCAAGGACTCCGGCTACGGCCGCTTCGGCGGACGCTGGGGCATCGAGGCGTTCTCCGCCACCCGCTGGGTGACGGTCGCCACCGAGCACGCCCACTACCCCTTCTGACGGGACCGGGCCCGCCCCGCCCGGGGCGGGCCCACGCCGCTGACCTGCGCGACGTCGCCACCATCTGCGGCGCGTCCTCATTCCCGTGACGTACCGTGGGGAGGCCGGAACCCGGTCCACGTCCCCGACGAAAGGTCACTCCATGGCGCAGGAAGTACGCGGCGTAGTCGCCCCGGGCAGGAACGAGCCGGTGCGTGTCGAGACGATCCTGGTGCCCGACCCGGGACCGGGCGAGGCCGTCGTGAAGGTACAGGCCTGCGGCGTCTGCCACACCGACCTGCACTACAAGCAGGGCGGCATCAGCGACGACTACCCCTTCCTGCTCGGTCACGAGGCGGCCGGCGTGGTGGAGTCCGTCGGCGAGGGCGTCACCGACGTCGCTCCCGGCGACTTCGTCGTCCTCAACTGGCGCGCGGTGTGCGGCCATTGCCGTGCCTGTCTGCGCGGCCGCCCCTGGTACTGCTTCGACACCCACAACGCGCGGCAGCGGATGACCCTCGCCGACGGGACCGAGCTGAGCCCCGCCCTGGGCATCGGGGCGTTCGCCGAGAAGACCCTGGTCGCCGCGGGCCAGTGCACCAAGGTGGACCCGTCCGTCTCTCCCGCCGTCGCCGGACTGCTCGGCTGCGGCGTGATGGCCGGCATCGGCGCCGCCATCAACACCGGCGGCGTCGGCCGTGGCGACAGCGTCGCGGTGATCGGCTGCGGCGGCGTCGGCGACGCGGCGATCGCCGGGGCGAACCTGGCGGGCGCCGCCAGGATCATCGCCGTGGACATCGACGACCGGAAGCTGGAGACCGCCCGCACCATGGGCGCCACCCACACCGTCAACTCGAAGGAGACGGACGCCGTCGAGGCGATCCGCGAACTCACCGGAGGCTTCGGCGCCGACGTGGTGATCGAGGCGGTCGGCCGTCCGGAGACCTACCGGCAGGCCTTCTACGCCCGCGACCTGGCGGGCACCGTCGTCCTGGTCGGGGTGCCCACCCCGGAGATGAAGCTGGAGCTCCCGCTGCTCGACGTCTTCGGCCGCGGCGGCTCCCTGAAGTCCTCCTGGTACGGCGACTGCCTGCCCTCGCGCGACTTCCCGATGCTGGTCGACCTGCACCTCCAGGGCCGTCTGCCGCTGGAGAAGTTCGTCACCGAGACCGTCGGACTGACCGACGTGGAGGCGGCGTTCGAGCGCATGCACCACGGCGACGTGCTGCGTTCGGTGGTGGTCCTCCCGTGACCGCGCGGATCGAACACCTCGTCACCTCCGGGCAGTTCAGCCTGGACGGCGGCACCTGGGACGTGGACAACAACGTCTGGATCGTCGGCGACGACCACGAGGCCGTGGTGATCGACGCCGCGCACGACGCGGAGGCGATCCTCGAGGCGGTCGGCGACCGCCGGCTGACCGGCATCATCTGCACCCACGCGCACAACGACCACATCGGCGCGGCGCCCGAGCTCGCCGAGCGCACGGGGGCGACGATCTGGCTGCACCCGGACGACCTGCACCTGTGGAAGCAGACCCACCCCGACCGGCTGCCCGACGCCTGGCTCGAGGACGGCCTGCGGATCGAGACGGCCGGCACCGACCTGAAGGTGGTCCACACCCCCGGCCACGCCCCGGGCGCCGTCTGCCTGTGGGCCGTCGGGCTGGGAGTCGTGTTCACCGGCGACACCCTCTTCCAGGGCGGGCCGGGAGCCACCGGCAGGTCCTGGTCGAGCTTCCCGGACATCATCGAATCCATTCGCGAGAAATTGCTCACGCTGCCGCCGGAGACCAAGGTCCTCACCGGCCACGGCGACGGCACCACCATCGGCGAAGAGGCCCCTCACCTGGGCGAATGGATCGCCCGGGGCCACTGATCCGGCCGGCCGGGCCCCGGCGCGCCGATCGACCGGGGCGGTGAACGGGACCGCCCGCGCGGCGTACCGGTACCCGCCCCGTTCACGGCGCGCCCGTTCTGTGATGTCATCATTTCTCCGCCGACGTGCCGCGCCCCGGGACCGCCTCCCGGGGCGCGCGCCCGTGTCGGCGGGACCGGGACGTCACAGAACGCGGGACGTCACAGAACGAGAAAGGCCCTGGGCCATGGGGGACATCCGCAGACGGGGCGCAGCCCTGCTCGCCGCGCTGCTCGCGGCACCGCTCGCACTGACCGTCGGCGCCGCCCCGGCCGCCGCGGACGGGAGCGCGTCCGCCGCCGCGGCCTGCACGGCCGGCACGGGCCCCCACCAGAAGGAGGCCGAGCGTTTCCTCGGCCTGCCGGTGGACGGCCGGCAGTCGCGCACCGACTGCGAGGCGATCCGCGCCTTCCAGGAGGAGCACCTGATCACCCCCAGCGCCGGTTTCGCCGGGCCGGTCACCCGGGGCGTGATGGACCTCATGAACCGGCAGCGGGCCGCCGGCGCCACCCCGGACGAGGACGGGCGCTGCCCCGCCGACAAGGGCCGCATCGCCTGCGTCGACCTCACCCGCCAGCTCAGCTGGATCCAGGACGGGAGGAAGCTCGTGTACGGGCCCGTCCCCGTCCGCACCGGAAGCGACGGCTACGAGACCCGCACCGGTCTCAAGAGGATCTCGTGGCGGAACATCGACCACGTCTCGACCCTCTACGACGTGCCCATGCCCTACAGCCAGTTCTTCGACGGCGGCCAGGCGTTCCACTCCGTCCGCGTGAGCGTCTGGAGCCCTCCGGGCTCGCACGGATGCGTCAACATGATGCCCGGGGACGCCGAGAAGTACTGGAACCTGCTCCGGACCGGCGACGAGGTGTACGTGTGGGGCCGCAAGCCCGGCACGTGATCAGAACCACGTCCGCATTGCGCGTTTCCGTCGGATTGCTCACATCGTCCCCCCGGCTTCCGCCGTATGCTTCACAACATGTCCACCACTCCTGAAACCGCCCGCCTTCGTTCGGCGGCCGAGGTGAACGAGGAGATCCGGGACCTGTTGATGAAGTCCGGCGGGCGGCTCGACCACGAGCAGCGCCGCAGGTATCAGCGTCTGGTGGGGGAGTGGGCCGCTGCGACCCCGCGGCCCAAGCCCCGCCGGTGCCCGGCCCGCGCCTCCTGAGCCCCTCGCCCGCCGCCCGTGTCCCCGCGCCGCGGGGGCGTGGAGACCGGACCCGCCGCCGGTCCGGCGCCGTCAGTGCCAGGACCGGTGCGTGTCGTCGGTGAGCTGGAAGACGGGCTCGCCCCGCACCGGGTCCTTCGCCGTGATCAGCCGCACCCGGTCGCCGGTGTGCACGCCCGCCGGCGGTCCGGTCACCCGGCCGCGGACCACGAATCCCTCGGCCATCTCTATCAGCGAGACGTTCCGGGCCGACGGGGTGTTCCGGTGGACCACGGTCGACCGCAGCACCGTTCCGGCGCCCGCGCTGCGCTCGGTCCGCAGCTCGCTGCCCGCGCAGACCGGGCACAGCAGCTTGTGGTACATGGCGGTGCCGCACCAGGTGCAGCTCTGGTAGCTGAGGCCCTCGGTCTCCTGGGTGCCGTGGTCGAGCACACCCGTCGCGGAAGAGCCGGCGGCCGGGTGCGAGGTGAATCCTGACTGGAACACGACTGTCATCTCCCTGCGCGCGGACGAGATCCCGAGCGCGCGGCGCCCCCGCGCGCGAGCACAGCGTATGGCACCCAGTGCCACAGGTAAAGGCACTGCGTACCGCCTCTTTTCACGGCCGGTCCGGGAACCGCTCCCCGGGTCCGAGCGCGGACTCGATCTCCCGCACCACCCGCCACATCGGCGCCCCGCGCCGCGACACCACCACGACCACGTCCTCGTCCCGCTCGTCCCCCCGGCCCGCACCGTCCCCGAACGCCTCGCGCACGTAGGCGAGCGCCCGGTCCGCCGCGGCCCCGGCGTCACCCTCTCCCCCCGAACGCAGCCAGGAGCGCAGCACGTTGTTGTGCGCGGCCACCACGGCGGCCGCGATCACGTCGGCCCGCAGCGCCCCGTCCGGCCGGTCCGCCAGCCGCTCGCGCAGGTGGCCCGCGAAGGTCCGCTCGTAGCGCCACACCACCGACAGCTCGTAGGCGCGCAGGCCCGGGACCTCCTTGGTGAGCCGGTAACGCTGGACCGAGAAGACGGGGTTGTCGGTGTAGAGGCGCAGCACCAGGCGGACCGCCTCGCAGACGCGCGCCACGGGGTCCTCGCCCTCGCCGCCGGCGGCGAGGAAGCCGGTCACCTCGGCCAGCCGGCGTTCGTGGTCGGGGAAGACCACGCCCTCCTTCGAGGGGAAGTACCGGAAGAACGAACGGCGGCCCACCCCCGCCAGGGTGACGATGTCCTCCACCGTCGTCTGTTCGTACCCGCGCTCCAGAAAGAGCCGGAAGGCGGCTTCGACCAGCGCGTCACGCATCGGCGGCTTCGACGGGGAACTCATGCCGCGAAACGTAGCACCGAACCCCTCACGCGGTACTGGGTCCCCTCATCGGGGAACGGAGTGCACCGGCTAGGTTGACCTGCGTAGACGCCCGTTCGAGGAGTAGCCCATGCCGCCCGCCCGTCCCCGGCTCCTGCACGTCACCGACCTCGCCTACCCCGCCGCGGGACGACGCTACTGCGACGAGGACATCCACCTCTCCGCCCGGCTGGCGGAGGACTTCGACGTCGCCCTCTGCCCCCCCCGGCAGGCCGCGGCGCTGATGGACTCCTTCGACGCCGTGCTGGTCCGCAACAGCGGCCCCGTGCTGGGCCACCTCGCCGCCCACCGCGAGTTCCGGGACCGTGCCCTGTCCGCGGGGACCCGCGTCTACAACGAGCTGACGGGCAGGGGGGACATGGCGGGCAAGCAGTACCTGCTCGACCTCACCGCCGCGGGCCGTCCCGTCATCCCCACCGTCGACCGGCCCGAGGACCTCGGCCGTCTGCCGCGCGCGGACGCCTACGTGGTGAAGCCGCGGCTCGGCGCCGACTCCGTGGGGCTGCGCGTCGTCGCGCCGGACGAGCTCGACGCCGTCGAGTACGGCGACGTCCTGGTGCAGCCCCGGATCGACTTCCGGTACGAGGTCTCCTTCTACTTCGTCGACGACGCGTTCCAGTACGCCCTGCACGCCCCCGACCCGGAGCGCCGCTGGGAACTCGTCCCCTACGAGCCCACCGGCGACGACCTGGAGTTCGCCCGCAGCTTCGTCGAGTGGAACACCGTCTCGCACGGCATCCAGCGCGTCGACGCCTGCCGCGCCCCCGACGGCACGCTGCTGCTGGTCGAACTGGAGGACCTCAACCCGTACCTGTCCCTGGACGCCCTCCCCGCCGCCCGCCGCGACGCGTTCGTCGACGCCCTCAAGGCCGCTCTGCGCCGCCTGCTCGACCGGGGCTGAGCGGTTGGGCACCCCGTTCCGGGGCAGCATGGCACGCATGCGATCCACCGACGCGTTCATGAAGCGGCTCAATCCCGACATGTGCGTGGTGACCGCCGTCGCCGACGGGGAACGGTCCGGCTGCCTCGTCGGGTTCTGGACCCAGTGCTCCATCGACCCGCCCCGGCTCACCGTCTGGATCTCCAAGGCCAACCACACCCACCGCGTCGCGCTGCGGGCCGAACGCCTGACGGTCCACCTGCTCACCCCGGACCAGCACGGCCTGGCCGCCCTGTTCGGCGGGGAGACGGGTGACGACACCGACAAGTTCGCCCGCGCGCAATGGCGGGAAGGCCCCGGCGGCAGCGCGGTCCTCACCGCAGCGGCCGCCTGGACGGTCGGCGTCGTCCAGCGGCGCTTCGACACCGGCGACCACGTCGCCCACGTCCTCGCGCCCGAGCAGGGCGGTGAGCGCCCCGGAGCACGGGGGCGCCTGCTCAGGCTGGAGGACGTCTCGGACGTCGAGCCCGGGCACCCCGCCTGAGACGCGGAGGCCGCGCGGGAGGCGCGTCCCGTCCGGGACCGGGTGTCCACGCGGGCGGGAAGCGCGTCCCGCCCGCGGCGCGCGTCCCGTCCTGCCCGCCGAACAGGGCGGCCAGGCCGGGACGCGCCCTCAGGCCTTCGGCTCCTCCTCCGGCATCACCCGGATGTCCAGCACGCAGACGTCGTCGCGCCGCTCGCCCCGCAGCATCTCGGCGAGCAGCGGCCCCAGCGACGCCGACCCCGGCTGCTCGTCGTGGCCGGTGGCCGCGCGGGCCAGCCGCTGGAGGCCGGCGTCGATGCCCTCCGAGGGCCGTTCGATCAGTCCGTCGGTGTACAGCAGGATCCGGTCGCCGGGCTCCAGCAGGCACTCGGCCTCCTGGAACGGCGGGTTCTCCACCGCCCCCAGCAGCATGCCCGTGGGCCGCTTCAGGAACCGCGCCTCGCCGTCGCGCAGCAGCAGCGGCGGCGGATGGCCCGCCTGCGCCCACACCAGCCTCCGCTCACGCGGGTCGTAGCGGGCCAGCACCATGGTGGCCGTGGCGCGGGGCTCCCCGGTGTGCAGCAGCAGGGCGTTCAGCCGGGACAGCGCACCGGTGAGCGAGGAGCCGGTGATCACCATGCCCTTGGCGGTGAACCGCAGCTGCGCCATGGTGGCCACCGCGTCGATGCCGTGCCCGGCCACGTCGCCCACCACGCACAGGGCGTCCCCGTCGGGCAGCTCGATGGCGCTGAACCAGTCGCCGCCCACCTGTATCCCGGACTGCGCGGGCAGGTAGGCGACGTCCACCCGCAGCCCGCCCGGGCGCACCGGCTCGTGCGGCAGCGGCAGCAGCGCCTGCTGGAGGCGGCTGGCCAGACTCCGCTCGGCCCGCAGCATGCCGTGCTGGGTGAGCATCATCCGCTCGCTCTCCACCAGCGCCAGCTCGGCACTGCGCTGCGCCGTCAGGTCCTGGACGAAGCCGTGCGCCTCCACCGGCGTGCCCTGGGGGTCCGTCACCGCCTCGGCCACGGCCCGCAGGTGGCGCACGCCGCCGGCGGTGCGGATCCGGAACGGCACGTCGAAGGCCCGGCCCTCCGCGGCGAGGACGTCCACGGCACGGCGGAGCACCGGCCGGTCCTCCGCCACCACGAGGCCGGGCAGGTCGCCGTAGGGGACGGGGCCGTCCGCGGAGGAGCGGCCGAAGATCCTGAAGACCTGCGGCGACCAGTTCACCTCGCCGGTCAGCAGGTTCCAGTTGGTCCAGCCCAGGTTGCCCAGGCGCTGCACGTCGGACAGGCGCTGCTCCTGACGCTCGGCGATCTCGTACCGGGACCAGGTCACCATCAGGCCGTCGCCCAGCCGCCGGGCCCGCACCGAGAAGGTGGGCAGCTCCGCCGCGTCGCCGTCCGGCGACGGATAGGCCATCGGCTCGCCCTCGTAGGGCTCCCCGGTGGCCAGGGTGTGCCGCAGGCCCTCCCAGGTGTGCTCGTCGGCCAGCGCCGGGAACGACTCGAGCAGCCGGACGCCCACCAGCGACCGGCCGCTGAGGCCGGTCAGCCCGACCACGGCGGGGCTGGCCGCCTCGATGCGGTAGTCCTCGACCAGGCCGGAGACCGACCGGAGCGGGGCCAGCGCCAGCACCGCCTCGGGCAGCGCGTCCAGCACCGCCCGCACCGTCGGCAGCGAGACGTCCTCGAAGGGCAGCGGCCGGGCGTCGAAGGAGCCGAGCGGCCCTGAGCACAGCCGGGCCACCGACCGCAGCAGCTCGCGCGTCCGCGGAGCGAACGGCGCCCGTGGGCCGCGCAGCACGCCGAGCGCGGCGGCGGGCCCGCCGCCCGTGCCGATCGGCAGCCACGCGTGGGAACCCCACGGACCCGGCGGAACGCCGGGACGGGCCGGACGGCCCTCGCTCCCGGCGGCGCTTTCCAGCCAAAGCGGCTCGCGGGTGTGGACCACCTCGGCCACCGGGCTGCCGTCACCCGGCGGATCGCGGCGCCACCGGGCGGCCGGCCCCCTCCCCAGACCGGCGTGACCGGTCAGCTTGAGGCCGCCGTCCGGCAGCGCGGAGAAGACGACCACGGCGTCCGCGCCGACGCTGTCGGCCAGCTGCTCGCGCAGCCGGCGGGCCAGCTCCATCGGGGTGCGGACCCGCACCAGGGCACGGCCCACCCGCCGCAGCACGGCGGCGTTGGCGTCCTCGGCCGGGGCGGGCGCGGACCCCCACGCCGCGGGAGCGTCCCCATGGGCGGCCGGCGAAGCGGGAGCGGGCACCGCGGGCATCCGGCGGACGGCCGTGCCGGCCGCGGAGGAGGGCCGGCCCGACGCCGTCCCGTCCAGGGTGGTCCAGCACTCGTCCAGCAGTGTGCGTCCCGCGGCGCGGGCCCGGCGGAGCAACTCCGCGTGCGCCTCGTCGGCGGTGCTGCCGGTCAGGGCCATGATCACGCCCTTGGCCCGCTCCAGCACAGCCTCGGGCGCCACCACATCGGGGACGGCGCCGGCCTCGGCGGCGGGGGCAGGATCGGTCGTCACGTGATGAGCATGGCACACCGGGTGCGACGAGATCACGCGGACGCCCACGTCAGGGCGTCTGCCGGGGACCTCGGGCCCTGTTCTCCCGCCCGGCTCCGGGACGGCGCGGAATCCTCCCTTCCGCCCCTGCGGGAAGACGTGGCCGGAAAACGTCCGGTCGTCCGCTTTACCCCACTCCGGGTAAAGCCGGCAGGCAAGGATCCACGCCCGGTGGGAAGGTGGTCGGCATGACCGACCTCGGCCTTCCCCCGGAGATCCGGGCCTGCCTGTTCGACCTCGACGGCGTCGTCACGCGTACCGCCGTGGTGCACGCGGCGGCCTGGAAGGAGACCTTCGACACCTTCCTGAAGGAACGGGACGGGGCCGGTTACCGGCCCTTCGACGCGGCGCACGACTACGACGAGTACGTCGACGGCCTGCCGCGCACCGACGGGGTGCGCGCCTTCCTCGCCTCACGCGGCATCACGCTCCCCGAGGGATCCCCGGACGACCCCCCGGACGCCGTGACCGTGCAGGGGCTCGGCAACCGGAAGAACGAGCTGGTGCTCCGCAGGATCCGCGAGGGCGGGGTGGAGGCGTACGACACCACCCTCGACTACATCAGGGCGGTGCGCGCCCGCGGGCTCGCCACCGCGATCGTGTCCTCCAGCAAGAACTGCCTCGACGTGCTCCGCGCCGTGGACGCCGTCGGCCTCTTCGACGTCCGGATCGACGGGGTGACCGCCGCCGAGCGCGGCCTGCCGGGCAAGCCCAGGCCGGACACCTTCCTCGCCGCCGCCCGCGACCTCGGCGTGCGGCCGGCCGAGGCCGCCGTGTTCGAGGACGCCCTGGCCGGCATGGACGCCGGCCGGGCCGGACGCTTCGGACGGGTGATCGGCGTGGACCGGGTGGGCCAGGCCGACGCCCTGCGCGCGCACGGCGCGGACGTCGTGGTCGAGGACCTCGGCGAGCTCGGCGGTCCGGACGGACCGGCCGGCCCGGGCGGGCCCGCCCGGGCCGCCGTGCCGACCGACACCCCGGGAGGCGGCGGGTGATCACCCAGCGGTCGTACGCCGTCGAACCCTGGACCGTCCGCGAGACCGAACTCAGCCTGGGCGTCCTCGCCCAGAGCGAATCGGTGTTCGCGCTCTCCAACGGCCACGTCGGCTGGCGCGGAAACTTCGACGAGGGAGAGCCGCACGGCCTGCCCGGCAGTTACCTCAACGGAGTCTTCGAACTCCACCCGCTGCCCTACGCCGAGGCCGGCTACGGCTACCCCGAGTCCGGGCAGACGGTGATCAACATCACCAACGGGAAGGTGCTGCGGCTGCTCGTCGACGACGAGCCGTTCGACCTGCGCCACGGCCGGCTGGTGGCCCACGAGCGCACGCTGGACCTGCGCCGCGGCGTGCTGGAGCGGAGCTGCGACTGGGTGTCCCCGGCCGGCTCCCGGGTCCGGATCCGCTCCACCCGCCTGGTCTCCCTCACCCAGCGGGCCATCGCCGCGGTCTCCTACGAGGTCGAACCGGTCGACGCCCGGGTGCGCGTCGTCCTGCAGTCCGAACTGGTCGCGAACGAGCAGCTCCCCGACGGCACCGACAGCGATCCCCGGGCGGCCAGGGCGCTCCAGTCCCCGCTGGAGCCGGAGCAGAACTTCGCCTCGGGCAACAGGCTGCGCCTGGTGCACCGGACCCGGCGCAGCGGCATCCGGGTCGCCGTCGCCGCCGACCACGTGATCACCGGACACCAGCCGATCGTCACCGACAGCGAGAGCGAGGACGACCTCGCCCGGCTCACCGTCACCTCGGTCCTGGCGCCCGGGCAGCGCCTGGTGGTGCACAAGGTGGTCGCCCACGGCTGGTCCCGCACCCGCTCGCTGCCCGCCATGAGCGACCAGGTCGACGCGGCCCTCGCCGCCGCCCGGCACAGCGGCTGGGAAGGGCTGCTCAAGGAGCAGGAGGAGTTCCTCGCCGACTTCTGGGGCCGCGCCGACGTCGAGGTCGACGGCGACGAGGAGATCCAGCAGGCCGTCCGCTTCGCCCTCTTCCACGTCCTGCAGGCCGGAGTCCGGGCCGAGGAGCGCGCCATTCCCGCCAAGGGGCTCACCGGGTCCGGCTACGACGGGCACGCCTTCTGGGACACCGAGACGTTCGTGCTCACGCCGCTCACCTACACCTCGCCCAAGGCCGTGGCCGAGGCCCTGCGATGGCGGCACAACACCCTCGGGGTCGCCAAGGAGCGCGCGGCCACGCTCGGACTGCGCGGGGCCGCCTTCCCCTGGCGGACCATCGACGGCTCCGAGTGCTCCGGCTACTGGCCGGCCGGCACCGCCGCCTTCCATGTCAACGCCGACATCGCCGCCGCCGTGGTGCGCTACGTCGCGGCCACCGGGGACAGTCGCTTCGAACAGGAGGTCGGCCTCGAACTGCTGGTGGAGACGGCGCGGCTGTGGCGCTCGCTCGGCCACCACGACCACCACGGCAACTTCCACATCGACGGCGTCACCGGCCCCGACGAGTACAGCGCCGTCGTCGACGACAACGCCTACACCAACCTGATGGCCCGGGCCAACCTGCTCGCCGCCGCCGACGCGGTGGAGCGCCACGCCGACCAGGCCGCGCGGCTCGGCGTCAACGACGAGGAGAGCGCCGGCTGGCGGGACGCCGCGTCGGCCATGCACATCCCCTACAACGAGGAGCTGCGGGTCCACGAGCAGTCGGCCGGGTTCACCGGCCACCAGCGCTGGAACTTCGAGAAGACCGGCGCCGACCAGTACCCGCTGCTGCTCCACTTCCCGTACTTCGACCTGTACCGCAAGCAGGTCATCAAGCAGGCCGACCTGGTCCTGGCCATGTACACCTGCGACGACATGTTCGACGAGGAGCAGATCGCCCGGAACTTCGCCTACTACGAGCCGCTGACCGTCCGCGACTCCTCCCTCTCGGCCTGCTGCCAGGCCGTCATCGCGGCCCGCGCCGGGCATCTGCGGCTCGCCTACGACTACACGGCCGAAGCGGCGCTGATGGACCTCGACGACCTGGAGCACAACGCCCGCGACGGCCTGCACATCGCCTCCCTGGCGGGAGCCTGGCTGGCACTGGTCGCCGGGTTCGGAGGGCTGCGCCAGCGGGGCGACCAGCTGGAGTTCTCGCCCCGGCTGCCGGAGAAGTTCAGCCGGCTCGCGTTCACCCTCCAGGTGCTCGGGCGCTGCCTGCGGGTGGAGATCACCCAGGAGACGGCGGCCTACCGGCTGGTGAGCGGGCGGCCGCTGACCATCCGGCACCACGGCACGCCGGTGAGGGTCACCGCCAACGGCGGCGGCCCCGTCGTCCGCCCCGTCCCCAGCCCCGTCCACCGCCCCACCCCCGAACAGCCTCCCCACCGCCCCCCGAACGGCGGACGCTGACCCCCGCGGCCCCGTCGCCCGCCGCCCCCCGGGCGACGGGACCGCCCGCGAAGGTCCTCCCGGGCGGATCCCGCCACTCGGCCGCGACCCCACTGCCCCGAACGGATGAACGCCCGGCCGGCCGTGGCGTGGACCCGCCCTCCGGTGGCACCCGGCGCCCAGCATGACGGACGACCGGCTTCGTCACCTCCACGACGGGCCGGGACGAGGCCCACCCCCAGGAGCACCCGTGACCTTCAACCCGCTCGAACAACGGGGCATCCCGTTGGACCGGCAACTGCGCAACTGGCGCGAACTCGACGTGGAACCCGTCGACCCCGACCACGGGGACCCCTACACCCGCTGCCGCGTCATCACCATGAACGGCATCGAGGTGGAGGCGATCCTCTTCAGCCACCAGATGGCCCGGCACTGCCCCGACCCCGAGATCAAGCGGCAGCTCGCCGAGGTCCGCTACATCGAGCACCAGCAGCAGAAGGCGGTCAACTGGCTGCTCCCCGGTGTCGCCTCGGTGCTCGAGACGACCATCGCCTACGAGCAGGTGGCCGTCGACCTGACCGCATGGGTCGCCCGGATGGAGCCCGACCCGTACCTCGAGCAGGCGTACCAGTTCGGCGTGCTCGAGGACTTCGACCACCTCTACCGGTACGCCAACCTGTACGAGATGATCGAGCACCGCAAGGCGGAGGCCATCGTCGACCAGCTCACCGAGGTCATGCCCGGCCGGCCGACGAAGTACCACCACCGCCACCCGGCCGACAACGTCCGCGACCCGTACGACCGCACGCGGACCGACCCGCTCTCCAAGCTGCACGCGCTGACGATCATGTCGACGGAGCAGCAGACGATGAACTTCTACATGAACGTCGGCCCCACCTACATGGAGCCCATCGCCCGCCAGCTCTACCAGGAGATCGGGCTCATCGAGGAGGAGCACGTCACCCACTACGAGTCGCTGGTCGACCCGGGGGAGACGTGGTGGGAGCAGCTCGTCAACCACGAGTACAACGAGTGCTACCTGTATCACTCCTTCATGGAGCAGGAGTCCGACCCCAAGGTGAAGGCGATCTGGGAGCTCCACCTCAACATGGAGCTGGAGCACCTGCGCATCGCCTGCGACCTGATGCGGCGGCACGACGGCCGCGAGCCGGAGGAGATCCTGGCGCCGCAGCTGCCCGATGTCATGACCTTCGAGCCCAACAAGGCCTACCTCCGCGAGCTCCTGGCCACGCAGATGGACCTCACCACCCTCGGCACGGGCTACGTGCGCGACGCCCACGAGCGGTTCGAGAAGCTCCAGGCCGACATCCACGGGGGCGAGGAGCCCGCGAGCGAGCGGGTGATCGACGAGCACCGCGCGATGTTCGGCCGGGAGTACCGCCTGGTGACCGAGGGCGAGCACCCCGACCCGGCGATGCGGCAGGGGTGACCGGGATGAGCGAGACCGGGATGAGCGGGACCGGGGCGGAGAAGACCCGCACCCCGCACGCCGGCGACGACAACGCCGCCGACGACAACGTGGTGGACCTGCTGATGCGCCAGCACGGCGACATCCGCAACCTCTTCGACGAGGTGGAGGCGGCCTCCGGCGACGCCCGGCGCGACGCCTTCCGCCGGCTGGTCCGCCTGCTGGCGGTCCACGAGACCGCGGAGGAGGAGGTCGTGCACCCCTTCGCCCGGCGGAACGTCACCGGCGGGGAGCAGGTGGTGGCCGACCGGCTCGAGGAGGAGCGGCTCGCCAAGGAGACGCTGGCCGAGCTGGACGGCATGGACCCGCAGGACCCGGCCTTCCTCCCCAAGCTGCTCCTCCTGCGCACGGACGTGCAGAAGCACGCGCGCGCCGAGGAGCGGTACGAGTTCACCCACCTCCTGCGCACCGCCGGCCCCGCCCAGCTCGCCACCATGGCCAAGGCGGTCAAGGCGGCCGAGGCCACGGCGCCCACCCACCCGCACCCGGGGGTGGAGTCCGGCGCCGCCAACGTGGCGGCCGGGCCGCTGGCCGCGCTGATGGACCGCACCCGGGACGCCGTACGGCGGGCCATGGGCGACAGCTGAACCGACGTGGACCGACGGGCGGCGGCGGGGCCCTTCGGCCGCGCCGCCGCGCCGCCGTCCCCGGGACGTTCCCGGAGGACGGGCAGGGGTAGGAGAACCGGCCATGGCCCGGCCGTGGTCCGGCCGCGGCCAGGTGTGGGCCGACCGGAGAAGAAGGGTGCGCGATGACAGGGGTGTTCGACAGCACGGTGTACGCGGTCGCCCGGCGGGTGGCCCGGTTGCGGAGGGCGCCCGCCCTGCACCCGGCGGGGGTGATGTGCCGGGGCACGCTGGAGGTCCCCGGTGACCCCCGGGGCGGCTGGGGGGCCGACTGGCTGGACCGGCCCGGCACCTACCCGGTCACCGCGCGCTGGTCCCTCGCGGCCGGCCTGCCCGGCGGCCTGCCCGACGGCGTGGGACTCGCGCTGCGGGTCGACGACGCCGACGGCACGGGCTCGACCCTCGACCTGCTCCTCACCTCCAGCGGCCGCGGCCGCCTCGGCCGGCGACTGCCCCTCCCGCGCCGGGACGCGCTCGGCGGGCCGTACTCCACGCTCACCGCCTATCGGGTGGGCGGACGCGACCGGCTGCTGATGGCCTTCCCGGCAGGCCCCCCTGCCGCGCGGTCCCGGGTCCCCGTCAGCCTGACCGGGTTCCGTCACGCGCTCGCCCAGGGGCCCGTCGCGTTCCGGCTCTGCACCGTGGCGGCGGGCGAACCCCGGCGGATGTTCGCCGCCCTGACCCTCGGCCCCGCCGGACCGGAACCGGCCGCCTGGACGGTCTCGTACGAGCCCTACACCCACTGCCTGCCGGGGCTGCACCCCACCCGTTCACTGCGCGCGCTCCGCGTCGCGGCCTACGCCGGTTCCCGGGACGGGCGGCGCGAGAGCGGCGGGTGAGAGGCGGCAGGAGCGCGGCCCGGCTCCCGGAACAACGGAAGCAAGACTGACGCCGAATCGCGAAGGACGTCGATGACAGACACCGAACCGGTCGCCCCCGCACCGCGGAAGAGGCGTACCAGGGGCCGCGCGGTCATCACCTGGGCCTCGACCACGGACCACAAGAAGATCGGGCACCTCTATCTGGTCACGTCGTTCGCCTTCTTCCTGCTGGCAGGGGTGCTGGCCCTGCTGATGCGGGCCGAACTCGCCCGGCCGGGCATCCAGTTCCTCTCCAACGAGCAGTACAACCAGGCGTTCACCATGCACGGGGCGGTGATGCTCCTGCTCTTCGCGACGCCGACCTTCGCGGGCTTCGCCAACGCGGTGATGCCGCTCCAGATCGGCTCGCCCGACGTCGCCTTCCCCCGGCTGAACATGTTCTCCTACTGGTTGTTCCTGTTCGGCGGACTGATCGCGATCAGCGGCTTCCTCACCCCCCAGGGCGCCCCCGACTACGGCTGGACCGCCTACACACCGCTCAGCCTCGAACAGCGCACACCGGGTCCGGGGGCCGACCTGTGGATCATGGGGCTCGCGCTCTCCGGATTCGGCACCATCCTCGGCGCCGTCAACTTCATCACCACGATCATCTGCATGCGCGCGCCCGGCATGACCATGTTCCGGATGCCGCTGTTCACCTGGAACGTACTGCTCACCTCGGTGCTCGTCCTGCTGGCCTTCCCGGTGCTCGCCGCGGCGCTCTTCGTCCTGGAGGCGGACCGGCAGTTCGGCTCCCGGGTCTTCGCCCCCGAGAACGGCGGGGCCCTGCTGTGGCAGCACCTGTTCTGGTTCTTCGGGCACCCCGAGGTCTACATCCTGGCGCTGCCCTTCTTCGGCGTGGTGACCGAGATCATCCCGGTGTTCAGCCGCAAGCCGATCTTCGGTTACATGGGTCTGGTCGGCGCCACCATCGCCATCACCGCCCTCTCCGCGACGGTGTGGGCGCACCACATGTTCGCCACCGGCGCCGTGCTGCTGCCGTTCTTCTCCTTCCTGACCTTCCTGATCGCCGTGCCGACCGGGGTGAAGTTCTTCAACTGGATCGGCACCATGTGGAAGGGCTCGCTCTCCTTCGAGACGCCGATGCTGTGGGCGGTCGGCTTCCTGGTCACCTTCCTCTTCGGCGGCCTCACCGGCGTCGTCCTCGGCTCCCCGGTCCTCGACTGGCACGTGACGGACAGCTACTTCGTGGTGGCCCACTTCCACTACGTGCTGTTCGGCACCATCGTGTTCGCGATGTTCGGCGGGTTCCACTTCTGGTGGCCGAAGTTCACCGGCAAGATGCTCGACGAGCGGCTGGGGAAGATCCACTTCTGGACGTTGTTCGCCGGCTTCCACACCACGTTCCTGGTGCAGCACTGGCTGGGCGCCGAGGGCATGCCCCGCCGGTACGCCGACTACCTCGCGGCCGACGGGTTCACCGCCCTCAACACGGTCTCCAGCGTGGGCTCGTTCCTGCTGGGGGCGTCCACGCTGGTGTTCGTGTACAACGTCTGGAAGACCCGCAGGTACGCGCCGAAGATCGAGGTCGACGACCCCTGGGGCTACGGCCGGTCGCTGGAATGGGCGACCTCCTGCCCGCCGCCCCGCCACAACTTCCACGCCCTGCCGTCGGTGCGGTCCGACTCGCCCGCCTTCGACCTGCACCATCCACGGCACGCGGCATTGAGCGACCGGGAGAACGAGGGCAGGCGGGACGTCGTGGACAGGACCGGAGACGACCGCGAAGGAGTCCTGTGACTCCTCCGCGGCCGTCGCCGGTCCTGGACGGCCGCGCCGCGGTTCACTGGCGCGGATAGAGGGGCCGGATCCGGTCCCAGTAGCGGCGCAGGTCCTTCTCCACCTCCTCCAGCGTCTGCGCCTCCCGGTCCGCCGGCCGGTCCCCGGCGGACGGCGTGACGCCGGGCCCGGTCGCCGGCTGCGCGCCGGCGGGGCGGTGGGGTTCGGCGGACCCCGCGGGAGGCCGCGGGGTCAGTGGACTCCGGCCGGTCGCGTGACCCACGGGACCGGCCGGAGCGGTGCGGCGCCACGGCGCCCGTGCGGCGCTCGCGTGGTGGCGCGCCTGCCGTGCGGCGGACAGCCGGGCGCCCAGCGCGGCGCCCGCGGCCGTCAGCAGCGCGGCCATCGCGGGCCGGACCGTCATGATCGCCTCCCTGCGGTGCGTGGGGTCAGTGCCGGTGGCCTGTGAGGCCGTGGTGGTGACTCTGGCCCAGGGCGTGGTGCAGCCGGTGGGCCATGCCCTGGTCCGGGGCGACGTGGTGCGCCACGGCGTGCGCCACGCCCGTCCCGGAGGACCGGCCGCCTCCCTGCGGGACGCCGGCGCGCATCAGGGCGCGGCCCTCGCGGACCCCCTGAGCCATGACCTTCGTGCCCAGCACCTGGGCGCCGCCGGCCATGGCCACGCCCTTCCTGAGGGCCATGTCGCGCATCGCCGAGCCGCCGGTCGTGCCGCGGTGGCCGCCGTACAGGTGTGACAGGCCGCCGACGGGGGCCGAGCGGCCGCCGGGGAACGGCCCGCCCGTCAGGGAGCCGCCCTTCGAGGAGCCCGTGCGGTGCACGGGGCGCACGGACTTCATGACGTGTCCACCCATCCGGTGGCCCCCCATGGTGGAGGCAACCATGGTGCGGGCGCTCATGCCGCGGCCGCCCTTGTGGAGCCCGCCCATGGCTCGGCCGGCCATGGAGGTCCTGCTCATGGAGTATCCGGCCATGGGGGAGCGGCCGCTCCTGTGCATCAGCACGCCGGCCGCGCAGGCGGCCACCGCCGCGCTGCCCGCGACCACCAGCGGCTTGCGGCGGTTCGTCCTCGCCCGCATGTCCGCGCGGTAGGCACCGGAGCCCACGCCGACCGGCCCGGCGTTCGCCCGACCGGCGTCGGAGGACGTCCTGCCCTGCATCCGCTGCTTGGCGTCGAGCGCCCGTCCCCGCAGTTCGGCCCGCCGGGCCTCCGCGTGCTGCCGCGTCTCCCGCATCCGGGTCCGGGCGCGGGCCTTCACATCGGCGCGCGAGGCCAGTTCCTCGACCGTGTGCCCCAGTTCCTCGCGCCTCTCCTCGACGTCCTGGCGCAGTTCGTCCTCGCAGTGCGGACCGTGAGGGCCCTTGTGGGAGTGGTGGGTGTGGGTGTTGCTCATCGCCGGGTCCTCTCCTTGATCTCGGCCACGTCGGTGCGCACGCTCGCCATCGTGCGGCGTGGGGCTGCCGGGGTCGCCTTACGGATCATCGACCTGCCCACCATCGCCATCACCGCGGTGATCAGCAGCAGGGCGCCCGCGATGATCAGCGCCGACGCCCAGAGCGGCAGTTCCGCGGCGATCGCCGCGACGGCTGCCGTCACCAGCGTCGCCAGCGCCAGGAACCCGAACACCCCGGCCGCCGCGAGCATGCCTCCGCCGGCGCCGAACCGCTTGCCCTTCTGGGTCATCTCGGTCTGCGCCAGCCGCATCTCGGCCCGCACCAGATCGGTGAGCTGCCGCGACGCCTGCTGCACCAGCTGGCCCACCGAGGCGTGGGCGTCGGCGCCGCCGGTCTGCGGGCTGCGGGTCTCGGTGCGGTGTCCGTTGGAGCGATGGCGGTGGAAGTCGAGTGTGGTCATGATCGCTACTCCTCCCGACGGTTCCGGGCGGTCCCGTGCGACGCCCCGAGTACCCGCGAGGCCACCGGATCGCACACCTGTCCGTAAGCATTTGTGTCGTTACGCACCGTTCTGGCCGTGGGGTGGTTCCCGTGCGGTGTGGTGCGGGTCGACGGGGCGACCGGTGCGGGGTCCCGCGCGTCGGCCGACGGCCGGCCGGCGCGGCCTCGGCCGTCTGCCGGAGCTCCCCTTTCCGGCGCGTCGGTCGTGCCGTCCCCGTCCCCGTCGCCGAGACCGCGCTCCGGGCCGCCGGTGTTTTCTGCCGGGCCGCGGTGCTCTTTCCCGTCGCCGGTTCCGCCTTCCTCGAAAGCTGATCGTCCCGGCGTCCGAAAAGGAAAAGCGGTGGGGCCTTCCAGGAGTCCCGCCGCCTTTCGGGTGCGGCGGACCGGTTCCCGGGGGCCGGGGGACCGCCTGCGGCATCGCCGCCGGAAGAGGGTCGTCCCGCAAGGAGGAAAGCCGCCGGACGGCCTGCGGAGGGCATGGCGAAGAGCCCCCGAAAAGAAAGACGGGAAAGAGCCGGAGTTCACGGGACAGCCGCCTCCGATGCGTTTTCCCTCGAATGGATGCGGCGCCCATCGGAATCGCGCCGAACCGAGGTGCCAGAATGCGCGGGAAAGCCAATGATCCGGAAAGGGGACGAGATGGCCGGGGTGCGGAGAACGGGGGCGGCCGTGCGGATCGCCCTCGCGATGGTGGCCCTCACGACGACGCCGTCCTGGGCGGGGCAGTCGACGCACGAACCGCCGCCTCCGTACCACGCGCAGCCCTGGACGCTCCGTCCCCCGGTGCCCTGGCTGCCCGGAGGTGAGCACGGGCGGCCGCACCGTCCGGGCGAGGAGGCCGTTCCCCCGCGTCCCCGCCCCGGGGCACCGGTGAGGGCTTCGGCGCGTTCCCGTGTCATCGCCGCCGTCAACCAGTACCGCCGGGACGCGGGATGCCCTCCCGTCAAGGGGCGGCAGGCGCTGCACCGGGCGGCCGCCGGGCACAGCACCCACCTGTCCCGCCTCGGCCGTCTGAGCCACCGCGGCCGGGGCGGCACCTCTCCCGGCGACCGGGTCCGGGCCGCCGGATACCGTCCGGGCTGGGTGGGGGAGAACGTCGTCGCGGGTCCGGCCGGACCGCGCGCGGCGGTCCGCTCCTGGATGCGCAGTTCCCCGCACCGGGCCGTCATCCTCGGCTGCCGGTACTCCCACGCCGGCGTCGGCGTGGCACGCGCGCGCGGCGGCCCCTGGTGGACGCTGGTGATGGCCTCCCGGCACTGAGCGCCGAGCGTTGGGCGCCCGGCGCGAGCGGGGGCGTCCGGGGCGCCGGCGGCCGGCCGCCCGGCGGTCGTCCTGCCCGCTCAGCCGGCCGCCAGCGCCGCCCTGGCGGCCGTCAGCGTCTGCTCGGCGTAACCGCGGCCGAAGAGCACGGTGTGCACCAGCAGCGGGAACAGCTGGTGCAACGGCACCCGCCGCCGCCAGCCGCCGGCGAGCGGCGCGGCCTCGTCGTAGCCGGCCAGCACCCGCTCCAGGTGCGGGCAGCCGAAGAGCTGGAGCATGGCGAGGTCGGTCTCCCGGTGACCGCCGTGCGCGGCCGGGTCGATCAGCCAGGCCTCCCCGTCGGCGCCCCACAGCACGTTTCCGTTCCACAGGTCGCCGTGCAGCCGGGCAGGCGGCTCCGGCGGCCCGGACAGCTCGGGCAGCCGGGCGCAGACCCGTTCCACCACGGCCGCCTCGGCCGCCCGGAGGGTGCCCCCGTCCACCGCCCGGCGCAGGTAGGGCAGCACCCGGTGCTCGGCGTACCAGGCGGGCCAGTCCCCGCCGCGGGCGTTGCGCATCGGGGCCGCCCCGATGTACGCCTCCACCGGCCCGTCGGGTGGCGCGGCGCCGAAGGCGGGCGCACCGGAGGCGTGCAGCGCGGCGAGCGCCCGGCCGAACCGCGACGCGGCCGCCGGACCGGGGCCGCCCTCCGTCACCCGGTCACTGACCAGCCACCGGTCGTCCCAGCCGTGCACCACCGGCACCCGGACCGCACCCGGCTCCGCGAGCCAGCGCAGTCCGGCCGCCTCGGCGAGCACCGCCCGGGCGTCGTCGCCGCGCTTGACCATCACCCGGCGCCCGTCGTCCAGTTCCACCTCGGTGAGCCCGCCCGCCGCCCGGCGCTCCCCGGTCACCCGCCGGCCGGTCAGACGCGCCGCGGCGGCCGCGGGCCCGTCCGCGGCGGTCATCCGTCCAGGTGCTCGCGCACCCAGGCGAGCAGACCGGGGACGGACGCCTCGATCATGTCCAGCACGTCCTCGAAGCCCTGACCCCCTCCGTAGTACGGGTCGGGCACCTCGAGGTCGCCGGACGCCACCGCCTTCGGGTCGAAGGAGCGCAGCAGCCGCACCCGGGACCGGTCCTCCACCATCCCGCGCAGCGCCTTCTCGTGGGTGCGGTCCATCGCCAGGAACAGGTCGGCGTCCAGGTGTTCGGCGCCGACCTGCGCGGCCGCGTGGGCGGTCGGATAGCCGCGGCCCGCCAGCGCGCCCCCGGAGCGCGGGTCGATCGGCTCCCCGACGTGCCAGTCGCCGATGCCGGCGCTGGTCACCCGGACCCGGTCGTCGAGACCGGCCCGGCGCAGATGCTCCGCCACCACCAGGGCGGCGGAGGGGGACCGGCAGATGTTTCCGCTGCAGACGAACGTCAGGTGCACCCGCCCAGCCTACGGCGGTCCGGCCGTCAGCGGACCCGCCGGTACGTGACGTCGACATCACGGCGCCAGGCCGTGCCGTCCTCGGAGAACTCCCACGCCCCGGCCAGCGTCCCGCCCGCAGGGTCCACGTCGGCGGTGAAGCGCTGGTGGAAGCCGGGCGCGGCCCGCCACTGCCGCCAGACACCGTCCACCAGATCGGCTCGGTAGACCCTGGCCACGCCCCGCCCGTCGGCGTAGAGCACCGTGAACTCGTCGGCGGTGTCGTCGTACCCCGTGACACAGGAGGTCGGGAAGGGCACGTGCCCCTGCCAGTCCTCGGGCAGCACGGTGTCCGGGCGCAGGTCGGCGCGCTGGACGAGGAAGGCGCCGCCCTCCCGCCAGGCGAACTCGGTGCGCACGGGCCCGACATCGGTGCCCCGCGCGAACATGTCCCAGACCCCGGTCAGGGGGTCCAGCCGCCGCAGGGCGGGGTGCGGTACGGGGTCGCGCATGCTGCCCTCCACGGGGAGAGACGTCCGGCACCAGCACGCTACCGCCCTCCGGCGCCGCCCGCGTGGCGGAGCGCGCCCCCCGCACCGGTGCGTCACCGCCCTCCGGCTGGCCGGAGGCTCCCTCGAGCCGCGGTTCACCCACGGTCCGAAGTGACCGGTTTGGCGTCCGCCGCGCAGGCAACCCGGACCGTGGTCACGGCGATGCGGCGGGCGGGGCCTCAGTCACCCCGCCCGCCGCACAGGCCGACGGCCCGCGAGAGCTCCTCGTGCCGTCGCGGCCTCCGGCCCGGTGGGCACCACCCGGAAACCGGCGGGCGGCCCGTACGGCGTTCCGGCAGAATGCGCCCATGCCGTCCTCACCTCCCATGCACGCCGGTCAACTCGTCGTCACCGAACAGCAGATGACCGCCCTGGTCGCCGCCCAGTTCCCGCGGTGGAAGGAACTGCCGGTCCGTGCCTGCCCCTCGGACGGCACCGACAACGCCCTCTTCCGCATCGGCGACGGCCTGGTCGCCAGGCTCCCGCTCCTCGGCGACGACCCGGACGGCAAACTCCAGGACATCCGCCGGGAGATCGAAGCGGCGGCCAGGATCGCCGGGGCCACCCGCGTGCCCACCCCGCGGTTCGCCGCCCTGGGCGAACCCGGCCAGGGCTACCCGCTCCCCTGGAGCGTCTACCACTGGATCCCCGGAACCACCGCCACCGCGGCGGACGTCCACGACTCCACCGCCTTCGCCGAGGACCTCGCCGCCTTCGTCCTGGACGTCCGCGCCCTCGACACCGAGGGCCGCGTCTTCCGGGGCAAGGGCCGCGGCGGACTGCTCGGCGGCCACGACGACTACGTCGCCTCGTGCCTGGAGAAGAGCCGGGACCTGATCGACACCCCCGCCCTGGCACGCCTGTGGGAACGGCTGCGCCGGACCCCCCGCACCGAGCCGGACGTCTGGACCCACGGCGACCTGATGCCCGGCAACCTCCTCACCGAGCGGGGCCGGCTCGCCGGCGTGATCGACGTCGGCCAGGCGGGCGTGGCCGACCCCGCCCTGGACCTGCAGCCGGCCTGGAACCACTTCGGCCCCACCGCCCGCGAGGCGTTCCGCCTCGCCCTCGGCGCCGACGACGCCGCCTGGGACCGGGGCAAGGGCTGGGCCCTCGCCCAGGCCGTCGGCTGCCTCTGGTACTACCGGGAGACCAACCCGGTCATGTCGAACCTCGCCCGCTCGACCCTCCTCGCCCTCCTGGAGGACGAAGCGGCCTGATCCTCACCCGAGGGCCCCGACGCGACAGGCGGGGCGGGGGTGGGAGCCGCGCACACGGGCACACTGGGAGGGAGCGGGTGAGAACCGTCCCTTCCGTTCCCCCGGGCGGTCACGCCCCGCTCCACCGGTCCCGCCGGCGGCGCCCCCCACCGCCGGTCCTCACACCACAGAACAGGCAGCCGACGCACGTGACCACCGACAGCCGGCAGAAGAACACCCGGACGGACCGCATGGACCTCCGGCACACCCCGACCGCACGCGACTTCCGCGAGGCGCACCGCGCCCACGCGCGCTCCACCTGGGCGGGCCGCCGCCGGCTCGCCGTCACCCTCGCGCTGACCGTCGCGGTGATGGCGGTGGGCATCCGCGGCGGCTCGGTCACCGTGCTCTCCCTGCTGATGGGCGTCGCCTACCTGTTCTTCGCCCTGGTCTTCCTGCCCCGGGCGCAGGCCGGCCGCGCCGCCGCCAAGGCCGCGGAGGACGGCGGGCAGCGGGTCCGCATCGACGGGACCGGCGTGCGCGTCACCACCGGCGCCGAGCAGCGCCGCTTCGCGTGGCCGGAGATCTCCCGCCACCTGGAGACGCCCCGCCTCTTCCTGCTGATCGGCTCCGGCCGCGCCCAGCCCTGCCTGGTGGTGCTGCCCAAGGAGGGCTCGGGGGACCGGCTGCGGACCCTCCTCGAGAACCGGCTGAGCCCGGCCCGGCCGAACTGACCGAAACACCGGCGAAAGCCCGGAGCGCCGTGTGAGGCTTCGGGCATGGACGCAACCGATCACGCTCCTGGCGGCGGCATGCCGGACACCGGCACGGACACCGGCACGGAGGCCGGCGTCCCCCGGTCCGCCGGTGACGGCACGGCCCCGGCCACCGACGGGCGCACCCGCCGGGCCCCCCGACGCGTGACGCCCGGCAGCCGGACGGCCGACGGCGGCCACGCCCCCGGCCCGCCGGCCCGCGTCCGGTGACCGCCACCCGACCGGTGCCGGACACCGCCTCCGGCCTCCTCCTGCGGCCCTGGCGGGCCACGGACGCCGCCGCCCTGGCCGCGGCGCACCGGGACGACGCCATGCGCCGGTGGCTCACCGACCCGCTCGACGACGAGGCCGGGGCCCGCAGGTGGATCGACGAACAGCGGACGGCGGCCGAACGCGGCGAACGCTTCTCCTTCGCCGTCCTGGAGGAGACCGGCGAACTCGCCGGCCAGGTGGTCCTGCGGGAGATCCGGCCCGGCGCACCCACCGCCGAGGTCGGCTACTGGACGGCCGCCCCCGCCCGCGGGCGCCGCGTCGCCCCGCGGGCCCTGGAGGCCCTCACCGGCTGGGCGTTCACCGTCCTCGACGGCCTGACCGCCCTGGAACTCACCCACCAGGAGTCCAACCAGGCCTCCTGCCGCGTCGCCGAGCGGTGCCGCTACGCCCTCGACCGCGTCCTCGCGCCGTGGCCCCCGCGGTATCCCGGCCCCGGCCACGTCCACGTCCGCCACCGGGACGGCTGACCCGCGCGGGCCGTGCCGCAGCGCCCGCGCGACCGGAAAGGATCCCCTGACATGCCGTACTTCAAGACCTCCGACGACGTCGAGATCCACTACCGGCTCTGGGAGCAGGACTCCCGGCAGCCGCTGATCCTCCTGCACCACGGCTTCATCGCCGACGCCGACGTGGACTGGATCTCCCCCGGCATCGTCCAGGTGCTCGCCGAGACGGGCCGCAGGGTCCTCGCCCTCGACGCCCGGGGACACGGCCGCAGCGGGAAGCCGCACGACCCCGCGCGGTACGGCGAGGCGCGCATGGCCGAGGACCTGCGCGAACTGATGGACCTCCTCGACGAGGAGGCCTACGACCTCGTCGGCTACTCCATGGGCGCCGTCGTCAGCCTGCTCACCGCCGCCCGGGACACCCGGATCCGCCGTCTGGTGATCGGCGGCGTGGGGGCCGCGGTCGTCGAACTCGGGGGAGTGGACAGCCGCGTCGTCGGCGGACCCGCGCTGGTGGACGCCCTGACCGCCGAGGACCCCTCCACCGTCACCGACCCCTCCGCGGCGGACTTCCGGGCCTTCGCCGACGCCGTCGGCGCCGACCGCCTCGCCCTGGCCGCCCACGCGCGGGCGATCCACCAGGAGCCGATCCCCCTCACGGAGATCACCGCGCCCACGCTGCTCCTCGCCGGTGAGGACGACCCGCTCGCCACCCGGCCCGAGGTGCTCGCCGGAGCACTTCCCGCGGCCACGCTGAGGACGGTGCCCGGCGACCACTCCGGCGCCGTCGGCGCCCCGGCCTTCGTGACGGAGCTGGCGGCGTTCCTCGACGTCCCCTGACCGGTACCGGGACGGCGGGCCCCGGCCGCGTGGCCGGGGCCCGCCGGGCGGCGGCGCGGCGGGCTACGCCCGCGGGTCCCCCGCCGCCCGGAGGTGCTCCAGGACGAGCGGGTCGATCGCCCCGGTCACCAGCCGCTCCTCGAGGTTCGCGATCCCCGCCCACTCGGCCAGTGCCACGTCGAGTTCCACGCCGCGGTGCCCCAGCGCGGCCAGCCGTCCGGCCACCTCCTCGGCCAGCTCGCCCGAGAGCGGCAGCAGGGTCCGCGGATCGGGCCTGCCGAAGTACAGGTCGTGCAGGTCCAGCAGACGGCCCAGTTCCGCCGAGGGATCGGCGTGGTCGTCCACCCGCAGGTCCACCAGCACGTCGCTGCCCCCGCCGTATCCGCCGTCCGGCGTCACCACCAGCAGGGCCGCGCTCTGCCGGCCCCGGCTGTCACCGCCCGCGCGGTCGCCGGCCAGCAGGGCCGCGTGCAGCCGCCGGGCCAGCGGGAGGTCCTGGTCCGTCTCCAGCCAGGCCCGCTCCATCGCCCGCACCACCTCGGGGCCGGTCAGGATGTTGCCCTGGATCGCGTACCCCGGCCCGGACACGCCCCCCGCCCACGTCATGCAGGCGCGACCGGTCCAGGTCGCCGAGCCGCCGTCCCGGTCGACGATCCCGGCCTGCCGGTCGTCCCGCCGCTCGTCCCCGGCGAGCAGCGTGTCCAGGGTCTCCCGGGCGGAGCGCCCCTCGTCCAGCAGGCGTATGCCGTCCGGGCGGTAGGCGAGGTTGGCCAGGGCCTGCGTGGCCAGGGCGCCCACCCCGGCCCGTGCCGCCGGAACGGCCGCTCCCACGGCGAGGAACTTGGACGCGACGGCGACCCCGAAGCAGGTCCCGTCCGCACTGCGCGCGGCGATCGAGAAAGTCATGGCCGGACCCTAACCCCGGCTCCGACGCCGCCGTCCACGGCCCTCGCGGGGCAAGGTACTCTCGTCCAGCCAGTCGAACTCCACGTGGTGGGGTCAGGGAACCCGGTGGGAGTCCGGGACTGACGCGCAGCGGTGAGGGTGACGGTCGGGCACGCGCAGGCGCGACGAGCGCGGCGCAGCCACTGGAGCGATGCTCCGGGAAGGCGCCCGTACCGGAGGAACCCGAGTCCGAAGACCTGCTGGCGCTGGCGGTGACGGGCCGCCAGGTCGACCGCGGACCCCGCGAACGGGTCCCTGACCTCGAAGGACTCGCATGTCCCGGATGGACAACGCCATCGTCTCCGCACGCCGTGCCCGCCGCGACCGCTGCCCCGGCGTGCTCCGCCCCTGGCCCGCCGAGGACGGCCTCCTGATACGGCTCCGCCTCATAGGCGGCCGCCTCCCGACGTCCTCGCTGACCGCCCTCACCGCCGTCGCCGAACGCCACGGCGACGGCCGGGTCCACGTCACCGGCCGGGCCAACCTCCAGATCCGCGCCCTGCCCGGCCACCAGGGCCGCCTCGGCAGCGCCGTCCTCGACGCCGTGGAGGCCACCGGCCTGCTGCCCTCGCGCACGCACGAACTCGTCAGGAACGTGATGGTCTCGCCCCGCACGGGAACGGCCGGCGGCCGCGCCGACCTGCGCCCCGTGGCCGCCGAGCTCGACCGGCTGCTGTGCGCGGACCCGTACCTCGCCGGACTGCCCGCCCGCTTCCTGTTCGTCCTGGACGACGGCCGCGGCGACCTGGTCACCCGCCCCGCCGACCTCGGCCTGGTGGCCCTCGACCAGGACACCGCCCAACTGCGGATCGGGGACTCCTGGGGTCCCGTCGTACCGCTCCCCGAAGCCGCCCCGGCGCTGACCGGCCTGGCCCGGAGCTTCATGGACGCCCGGGGCACCGGCCCCACGGCGCCCTGGCACGTCGTCGAACTGCCCGCCCCCATGGCGCCCCCCGGGAGCCCGGACCCACGTCTGCCGAGCCCCGAGCCACCCCTGCCCCCGGGCCCGCTGCCGGAGGGCGGCCGGCACGTCGGGGTTCCCGACGACGGCATGACCCCCGGCCTCACCGCCCGACTGGTGGACGACGCCCACGCCGCGGGCGCCACCGAACTCACCGTCACCCCCTGGCGTGGCGTCATCGTCCCCGGAGCCGCCGCGTGAACACCACCACCCCAGGACACACCGAACCCCGCCGGCCGAACACGCACTACGACTACCTCGCCGACGGCCCGGCCATCTACGTCGACTCCTTCGCCACCATCCGCCGCGAGGCGCGACTGGACCACATCCCCGCCGAGGCGGAACGCCTCGCCGTGCGGATGATCCACGGGGCGGGGCAGGTCGACCTCGCCGACGACCTGGTGGTCCACCCGCGACTGGTTCCCGCCGCCCGCGCCGCCCTGCGCTCGGGCGCGCCCATCCTCTGCGACGTCACCATGGTCGCCACCGGAGTCACCCGAAGCCGCCTGCCGAGCGACAACGATGTCGTCTGCCTGCTCGGCGACGAACGCGTGCCCGCCCTCGCCCGCCGCTGGAACACCACCCGCACCGCGGCGGCCGTCTCCCTCTGGGAGCCGCTCATGGAAGGCGCCGTGGTCGCCGTCGGCAACGCGCCGACCGCCCTGTTCCACCTGCTGGAGATGCTGATCGACGGGGCGCCCCGCCCCGCCGCGATCGTGGGCTGCCCGGTCGGCTTCATCGGCGCCGCCGAGTCCAAGCAGGCCCTCACCGAACTCGCCGACGAGCACGGAATCGACATCCCGTACGTCACCGTCCACGGCCGCCGCGGCGGATCCGCCATGACCTCGTCGGCCCTGAACGCACTCGCGAAGGAGGAGGAGTGACCGGACGTTTCCACGGAGTCGGCGTCGGCCCCGGCGACCCCGAACTGATCACCCTCAAGGCGGCCCGGCTGATCGCCGCCGCCGACGTCGTGGCCTACCACGCGGGCGTCGGCAAGGAGTCCAACGCCCGCCGCATCGCCGCCCCGCTCATACCGGACACCGCGATCGAGGAACGGCTGGCCTACCCGGTCACCACCGGCGCCACCGACCACCCCGGCGGCTACGCGGGCGCCCTGGCCGACTTCTACGAGGAGTCCGCCGCCCGCCTCGCCGCCCACCTCGACGCCGGGCGCGACGTCGTGCTGCTCTCCGAGGGGGACCCCCTCTTCTACGGGTCGTTCATGTACATGCACGACCGGCTCTCCGAGCGGTACGAGACGCAGATCGTGCCCGGCGTCCCCGCGTTCGCCGCGGCCACCGCGGCCGCCGCGGCGCCCCTGGTGCGCCAGACCGACGTGCTCACCGTGCTCCCCGGCACCCTGCCCGAACCGGAACTGGCCCGCCGCCTCGCCGACACCGACGCCGCCGTCGTGATGAAGCTGGGCCGCACCTTCCCGGCCGTCCGCCGCGCCCTGGAGGCGGCGGGACGGCTCGACCACGCCGTGTACGTCGAGCGCGCCTCCATGGAGGGCGAACGGCGCCTGCCCGTCGCCGAGGTGGATCCGGCCGGCGTCCCGTACTTCTCGCTGATCCTCGTCACCGGCGACAGCCGCAACGGGACCCGCTCCCGGCTCCCCGGCGAGCGGAGTGAGGCCCGGGACCGGTCCGCCGCCCCCGAGGCCGGGGAACGGCCCGCGGTCCCCGCGGCCGAGCTGCTGGTCGTCGGCCTGGGTCCCGGCCCCGGGGCCTGGCTGACCCCCGAGGCCACCGCGGCGCTGGCCGAGGTGGACCACGTCGTCGGTTACGGCCCCTACGTCGACCGGGTGCCGCAGCGCCCCGGCCTGACCCGGCACGCCTCCGGCAACACCGTCGAGCTCGAACGCGCCCGCCTCGCCCTGGAGCTGGCGAGGAACGGCGAGCGGGTCGCGGTGGTCTCCGGCGGCGACGCCGGCGTCTTCGGGATGGCCACCGCCGTCTTCGAGGCCGCCGAGGACCCCGCCTTCCGGCAGGTGCCGGTGCGCGTGCTGCCCGGCGTCAGCGCCGTGCAGGCCGTCGCCGCCCGCGCGGGCGCCCCCATCGGCGGCGACTTCGCGGTCGTCAGCCTCTCCGACCGGCTCAAGCCCTGGGAGGTCGTCGAGCGCCGCCTGCGCGCCGTCGCCGAGGCCGACCTGGTGCTGGCCGTCTACAACCCGGCCTCCCGGTCCCGGACCGAGCAGATCGCCACCGCCCGCCGCGTCCTGCTGGAGCACCGCGGACCCGCGACCGTGGTCGTGGTCGGCCGGGACGTCGGACGCCCCGGCGAGTCGCTGACCGTCACCACCCTCGGCGAACTCGACCCGGCCACCGTCGACATGCGCTGCCTGCTGATCGTCGGCGCGTCCGGCACCCGGGTCTCGCAGGCCGGCCGGGTGTGGACGCCGAGGTGGGTGAAGCCGTGACCGTCCACTTCGTCGGCGCCGGTCCCGGCGCCGCCGACCTGCTCACCGTCCGCGCCGTACGGCTGCTCGCCGGGGCCGGCACCGTGCTCTACCCCGGCACCTACCTCGACCCGCAGGTCCTCGACCACTGCGCCCCCGGCGCAGAACTGGTCGACACCCAGCGGCTCGACCTGGACCGCATCACCGAACACCTGGTCACCGCGCACCGGGCCGGACGGGAGGTCGTCCGGCTGACCTCCGGGGACCCCTCGCTCTACTCGGCGCTCGCCGAGCAGACCCGGCGCCTGGACGCGCACGGCGTGCCCTGGGACGTCACGCCCGGGGTCCCCGCCTACGCGGCCGCGGCCGCGCTGGCGGGGCGGGAACTGACCGTGCCGCTGCTGGCCCAGTCGGTGGTCCTCACCCGCACCCGGGCCCGGTCCACCGCGATGCCCGGCACCGAGTCGCTCGCCGCGTTCGCCGCCACCCGGGCCACCCTGGTCCTGCACCTCGCCATCACCCGCGTCCGCGAACTGATGGCGCAGATCGCGCCCGAGTACGGTCCCGACTGCCCCGTGGTCGTGGTCCACCGGGCGAGCCAGCCGCAGGAGCTGGTGCTCCGCGGCACGGTCGCCGACATCGCCGACGCGGTGGAGCGGGCCGGACTGCGGCAGGCCGCGGTGATCCTGGTGGGCCGGGCGCTCGACCCGGCCCCCGGCGGCGAGTCGTTCCTCTACGATCCGGCCCGCCCCCGCGTCAGCCCACCGTCAGACTCCACTGGGTGACCGTGCGCGCCGGCGTCCATCCGGTGAACGAGCCGATGGGCGCCGTCGTCTCCACCGCCAGGCGGGTCAACTCCCCGCCGTGGCGGCGGTAGGCCTCCGCCAGCAGCCCCTCGGTCTCCAGGGTCACCCCGTGCACCACCAGCCGGCCACCCGTCCGCAGCGCCCCGAGACACGTCTCCAGGACGCCCGGCCGGGTGGCCCCGCCGCCCACGAACACCGCGTCCGGCGGCGGCAGTTCGGCCAGCGCGTCCGGGGCCCGCCCGGTCACCACCCGCAGCCCCGGCACGCCCAGCCGGCCCGCGTTGCGGGCGATGCGCCCGGCGCGTTCCCCGTTCGCCTCGACGGCCGTCGTCGTGCAGGCCGGGTGGGACCGCATCCACTCGATGCCCACCGAGCCGGCGCCGGCGCCCACGTCCCACAGGTGCTGCCCCGGGCAGGGAGCCAGCCGGGCCAGCGCCGAGGCCCGCAGATCACGCCTGGTGAGCTGTCCGTCGTTCTCGAAGGCGTCGTCCGGCAGCCCGGCCACCAGCCCGTACCCGGGCGGCCCCGCCAGCTCCAGCGCCAGCACGTGCAGCGGCGGCACCTCCCCGGGCGGCGACGCCAGCCAGCCGTCCGCGGTGCCCTCCAGCCGGGACTCCGACTCCGCCCCCAGGTCGCCGAGCACGGTCATCACGCTCTCCCCGTAGCCGGCCCCGACCAGCAGCGCCGCCACCGCGTCCGGGGTCGTCGCGTCCGAGGAGAGCACCAGCACCCGGTGCCCGGGCGCCAACTCCCGCACCAGGGACCGGGGATCACGCCCCACCAAGGTCACCACGGCGCACCGCTCGGACGGCCAGCCCAGCCGGGCCCGCGCCAACGCCACCGACGACACCGCCGGTTCGACGCGCACCGCGTCGGCCCCCAGCGCGTCGATCAGCGTCGTGCCGATCCCCGACACCAGCGGGTCGCCCGAGGCCAGCGCCACCGCACGCGTCCCGGCGAGGGAGGCCAGCAGGGCCGGCAGTCCCTCCCGGAGCGGCGAGGGCCACACCTCACGGCGCTGTCCGGGCGCCTTCGGCAGCATCGCCAGGTGCCGCCGTCCGCCCAGCACCACCTCCGCCTCCAGCACCGTCCGCCGCAGCCGCTCGGGCAGCGAGGACCAGCCGTCGGCGGCAACGCCGACGACGGTGATCCGGGGACCCGCGGTGCGGGGACCCGTGATGCGGGGAACAGGGGGAGGGGGCGTGCCGATCGTCATACCCATGACGCTATCGTGGTCGATCACAGGCACGAGGTGCCCCTACGGCCCATCCGTCGGAAACGGCGAGGACGGTCGACGGGGAGAATCTGGGAAGCCCGGTGAGAATCCGGCACAGGCCCGCTGCGGTGAACCGAGCCTCGTTCGCGAGGACTCGGCAAGTCCGAAGACCGGCCTCGCGCCCGCCCCTTACGGATGGCGAAACGAGCGGGAGCCTCACATGCCATTGGTGCGTTCGCACTACCCCTTCTCCGCGATCGTCGGCTGCGACGCCGGCGAACCCGACGACCTCGGCCTCTCCCTGATCCTCACCGGGATCTCGCCGCAGATCGGCGGCGTCCTCGTCCGCGGCGAGAAGGGCACCGCCAAGTCCACCGCCGCCCGCGCGCTGGCCGCCCTGCTGCCGCCCGTGGACGTCCACCCCGCGGACCGCTTCTCCACCGACCCCGCCGACCCCGACGACGCCTCCCCGGACGGGCCGTTCGAGCCCGGCGGCCCCCTGGAGAGCCGCCCGGTCCGCCTCGTCGAACTCCCCGTCGGCGCCACCGAGGACCGCGTCCTGGGCTCCCTCCACCTCGAACAGGCCCTCTCCCACGGCAAGGTGGCCTACGAGCCCGGCCTGCTGGCCCGCGCCCACCGCGGCATCCTCTACGCCGACGAGGTCAACCTCCTCCCCGACCACCTGGTCGACCTCCTCCTCGACGCCGCCGCCACCGGCCGGGTCACCGTCGAACGCGACGGGTTCTCCATGGAGCACGCCGCCCGGTTCCTGCTGATCGGCACCATGAACCCCGAGGAGGGCGAACTCCGTCCGCAGCTCCTGGACCGGTTCGGCCTCACCGTCGAGGTGGCCGCGCCCCGGGACCCCGCCCCGCGCGCCGAGGTGGTGCGCCGCCGCATGGCCTACGACGCCGACCCGGCCGCCTTCGCCGCCCGCCACCGCCCGTCGGAGGAGGCCCTCGCCGCCCGCATCGCCGCCGCCCGCTCGCGACTGGGCGAGGTCAGGCTCCCGGACGCCGCCCTGCACAAGATCGCCGAGATATGCGCCGCGTTCGACGTGGACGGGCTGCGCGCCGACATCGTCACCGCGCGCACCGCCGTCGCCCACGCGGCCTGGGCCGGCCGCACCACCGTCACCCGCGACGACATCCGCCGCGCCGCCCGGCTCGCCCTGCCGCACCGCCGGCGCCGCAACCCCTTCGACGCGCCGGGGCTCGACGAGGAGCTGCTCGACCGGATACTCGGCGACGACGAACTCCCGCCGGACCCGCCGGACGGCACGACGCCGCCCCCGCCCGCCGACGGCGGACCGGACGGGCCCGACGCCGGCCCCGGCGGGGACGGCCCCGACGGGGGCGGCCCCACGGACGGCCCCGGCGACGGCACGAGGTCCGGCGGGAGCACGCACGGACCCGAGGGCGCGGCGGACTCCGACAGCACCCCGCAGCCCGGCGGCACCCCCGCCCTCCCCGACGGGGCCGCCCCGGGCACCGCCGGCGACGAGGCCCCGGACGGCCCCCGTCGCACGGCCCCCGCCGCCGAGACGACCGTCAAGGCCACCGCCCCCTACCGCCCCCGCCTCCTCACCGTCCGCGGCACCGGGGAGGGCGCCGACGGCCGCCGCAGCCGCGCCCTGGGCGCCCGCGGCCGCAGGATCGGCGCCGACAGGCCCGGCCACCGGGGCGCCCGGGGGTCCCTGCACCTGGTCGAGACGGTGCGCGCCGCCGCGGCCCGCGCCGGTGCCGCCCGCAGCGGTTCCGTCCGCGCCGCCGGCCCGCTGCGGCTGCGCCCGGAGGACCTGCGCACCTCGGTCCGGGAAGGCCGCGAGGCCAACCTGATCCTCTTCTGCGTCGACGCCTCGGGCTCCATGGCCGCGCGCAAGCGCATGACCCAGGTCAAGACGGCCGTCCTCTCCCTACTCCTCGACGCCTACCGCCGCCGCGACAAGGTCGGCCTGATCACCTTCCGCGGCCAGGACGCCGAACTCGCCCTGCCGCCCACCCACTCCGTCGACATCGCCGCCGCCCGCCTCGACGGCCTCCCGGCCGGCGGCCGCACCCCCCTCGCCGAGGGGCTGCTGGAGGCGGCCCGCGTCGTCGCCCGCGAACGCCGCCGCGACCCGCGGCTGCGCCCCCTGCTGGTGGTGGTCACCGACGGCCGCGCCACCGGCGGCAAGGACGCCGTCGCCCGCTCGCTGGCCGCCGCCGACCAGGTCGCCTCCCTGGGCGTCAGCACCGTCGTCGTGGACAGCGAGTCAGGACCCCTCCGCCTCGGCCTGGCCGCCCACCTGGCCGCCCGCCTGCACGCCGACCACCTGCCCGTCCGCGAGGTCAGCGCCGACGCGCTGAGCACCGCCGTCCGAGAGAGGGCCGCCTGATGCCCCAGGGACAGCCCGCCGCCGTGCCGAACGACGGCCTCACCACCCGCCAGCGCCGCAACAAGCCCCTCCTCGTCGTCCACACCGGCGACGGCAAGGGCAAGTCGACCGCCGCCTTCGGCCTCGCCCTGCGCGGCTGGAACCAGGGCTGGCGGATCGGGGTCTTCCAGTTCGTCAAGTCCGCCAAGTGGCGCATCGGCGAGCAGACCGTCCTGGAACGCCTCGGCCGGCTCCACGAGGAGACCGGCGAGGGCGGTCCCGTCGACTGGCACAAGATGGGCTCCGGCTGGTCCTGGACCCGCAAGCAGGGCGACGCCGAGGACCACGCCGCGGCCGCCGTCGAGGGCTGGGCCGAGATCAAGCGCCGGCTGGCCGACGAGACCTACGACCTGCTGGTCCTCGACGAGTTCACCTACCCCCTCGCCTGGGGCTGGATCGACGTCGACGACGTCGTCACGACCCTGCGCGAGCGGCCCGGCCGCCAGCACGTCGTGATCACCGGCCGCCGCGCCGCCCCCGAGCTGCTGGAGGCCGCCGACCTCGTCACCGAGATGACCAAGGTCAAGCACCCCATGGACGCGGGGCAGAAGGGCCAGCGAGGCATCGAATGGTGACGCACCCTCCGCACGACCCGCACGATCCGCACCGCCCGAGCCGGTCCCACGGCGCCCCGGTCCCCGTGGACCTGCCGCGGATCATGATCGCGGCCCCGATGACCGGGCAGGGCAAGACCACCGTCGCCACCGGCCTGATGGCCGCCCTGCGCGACGCCGGGCTCACCGTCAGCGGCCACAAGACCGGCCCCGACTACATCGACCCCGGCTACCACGCCCTCGCCACCGGCCGTCCCGGCCGCAACCTCGACCCCCACCTGGCCGGCGAGGACCGGGTGGCGCCGCTCCTCCTGCACGGGGCGCGCGGCGCCGACGTCGCGGTCGTCGAGGGCGTGATGGGCCTGCACGACGGGCGGATCGGCGGTGACGGCTTCGCCTCCTCCGCCCACGTCGCCTCCCTCACCCGGACCCCCGTGGTGCTCGTCGTCGACGTCTCCCGCATGTCCCGCTCGGTCGGCGCGCTGGTGGAGGGCATGGCCGTCTACGACCCCGCCGTCGAGGTCGTCGGCGTCATCCTCAACAAGGCCGGCTCCGAACGGAACGTCGCCGAGATACGCCGCTCCCTGCGGCTGCCCGTGCTCGGCGTCGTCCCCCGCGACGACGAGATCGCCGCCCCCTCCCGCCACCTCGGCCTGGTGCCCGCCTCCGAACGCGCCGGCTCCGCCCGCGCCGTCCGGCGGCTCGGCGAGCGCATCGCCCGCCAGGTCGACCTGGACGCCGTCCTCGCCCTGGCGCGCAGCGCGCCCCCGCTCCACGCCCGGCCCTGGGACCCGGCGCAGGAGGTGACCGCACCGCGCGGGGGCGGACGTCCCGTCGTCGCCGTCGCCGGAGGCCGCGCCTTCACCTTCCGCTACACCGAGACCGAGGAACTCCTCACCGCCGCCGGCTGCGAGGTCGTCCCCTTCGATCCGCTGACCGACCCCGCCCTGCCCCCCGGCACCCGCGGCCTCTACCTGGGCGGCGGCTTCCCCGAGGTGTACGCGGCCGAACTCGCCGCCAACACGCCGCTGCTGGCCGAGATCCGGGAAGCGGTCCGCGACGGCGTGCCCACCGTCGCCGAGTGCGCCGGCCTGCTCTACCTCGCGAAGACCCTCGACGACACCCCCATGGCCGGCGCCGTCCCCGCCCACGCCCGGATGACCGAACGCCTCACCCTCCGCTACCCGCACGCCGTCTCGCCCGGTGACACCCTCCTCACCCGGGCGGGGGAGCGGGTCACCGGACACGAGTTCCACCGCACGCGCACCACCCCCGGCGCCTCGGCCGGCACGCCCGCCTGGGAGATCGACGGCCGGCCCGAGGGCTTCGCCACCGCGACCCTGCACGCCTCCTACCTGCACGTCCACTGGGCCGGACACCCCCACCTCGCCGCCCGCTTCGCCGCCGCCACGCGGCCGGGGAACACCGCGCCCGCCGCCCCCACGAGCGCGGTCGCCGACCCGCTGCGCCACCACGGCGACGTCGAGGCCCGCAGCGGACTCCTCGACCTCGCCGTCAACGTCTACTGCGGCGACCGGCCCGACTGGCTCGACCGCGCCCTGCACGACGGCATCGCCGACGCGGCCGCCTACCCGGACCCGGAGCCCGCCCGCAGGGCCGTCGCCCGCCGCCACCACCGGCCGCCCGGCGAGGCGCTGCCCACCGCCGGCGCCGCCGAGGCCTTCACCCTGGTGGCCCGCCTGCGCCCCTGGCGGCGGCCCGTCGTCGTCCACCCGCAGTTCACCGAGCCCCACGCCGCCCTGGAACAGGCCGGACACACCGTCACCACCGTGCTCTGCCGCCCCGAGGACGGCTTCGCCCTCGACCCGGCCGCCGTCCCCGAGGACGCCGACCTGGTGATGATCGGCAACCCCACCAACCCCACCGGCGTCCTCCACCCGGCCGCCACCCTGCGCGCGCTGCGCCGCCCGGGCCGCCTGGTCGTCGTCGACGAGGCGTTCATGGACGCCGTCCCCGGCGAACCGGAGTCCCTGGCCGACGACCGGGCCGGAGGACTCCTGGTGATCCGCAGCCTCACCAAGCACTGGTCGATCCCCGGCATCCGGGCCGGTTACGTCGTCGGCGACCCGGACGTCGTGCGGGAACTGGCCCGCGCGCAGACCCCGTGGTCGCTGTCGTCCCCGGCCGTCGCCGCCACCGTCGCCTGCACCGCCGCCGAGGCGCTTCCCGAGGCCCTGTCGCGCGCCCGGCGGCTCACGCAGTGGCGGGAGTTCCTCCAGGAGGGCCTGGCACGTCAGGGCGTGCCGTTCGTCCCGTCCGCCGCGCCCTTCGTCCTGGCCCGGCCGGGGGAGGGGGTCCACGGCCTGCTCCGCGAACGCGGCGTCGCCGTCCGGCGCGCCGACACCTTCCCCGGCCTGGACGGCTCCTGGATCCGCCTGGCGGTCCGCCCGCCGGAGACCGGCCGCCGCTTCCTCGACGCCCTGACGGAGGTGCGGGCATGCGCCACCGCGTGAACACCCGGGCGGCCGGCCTCCTGCTCGGCCACGCCGCCGACCGGCTCCTCGGCGACCCGCGCCGCTTCCACCCGGTGGCCGGCTTCGGAACCGTCGCCGCCTCCCTGGAGCGACGGCTGCACGCCGACTCCCGCGCCCGCGGCGCCGTCCACACGCTCCTGCTGGTGGGCGGCGCCGCGGCCCTGGGCACGGCGGTGGAGCGGGCCGCCGCCCGCCACCCCGCCGCCCACCTTGCCGCCACCGCGCTGGCCACCTGGGCGGTCCTCGGCGGCCGCTCCCTGGAACGCGAGGCGGCCGCGGTCCACGACCACCTCGCAGCCGCCGACCTGCCCGCCGCCCGCACCCGGCTCCGTTCCCTGGTGGGCCGCGACACCACGACCCTGGACGAGGGGCAGATCGCCCGCGCCGTGGTCGAGTCCGTCGCCGAGAACACCTCCGACGCCGTCGTCGCGCCGCTGGTCTGGGGAGCCGTCACCGGCGTCCCGGGGCTGCTCGCCTACCGGGCGGCCAACACCCTCGACGCCATGGTCGGCCACCGCACCCCGCGCCACGAGCGCTTCGGCTGGGCCTCCGCCCGCCTCGACGACCTCCTCAACCTGCCCGGCTCCCGCCTCGCCGGCCTGCTCACCGCCGCCGCCTCGCCGACCGGCCCCGCCGGGCCGCTGCGCGCCTGGCGCCGGGACGCCGCCGCCCACCCCAGCCCCAACGCGGGCGTCGTCGAGGCGTCGTTCGCGGGCGCCCTGGGCGTCCGCCTCGGCGGAACCAACCGGTACGCCTCCGGAACCGAGCACCGGGCCGTCATGGGCGACGGCCCGCCCCCCGCGCCCACCGACATCCCCCGGGCCACCGCCCTGGCCCGGCGCGTCGCCCTGGCCGCGGCCGTCACCGCCGCGGTGACCGCGGCGGCCTCGCGCCGCGGGCCGGCGCGGCGGAGCTGTTAGTGTCCGCAGCCATGGACGACAGCGTGTACGTCGGCAACGCCGGCCAGGACGCGGCCCTGGACCGGGGCTGGCTGCTCGGGCACTTCAAGGACGCGGACGACCCGCGGCACAGCGAAGCCGTGGAGATCAAGTGGGGCGTCCACCCGCGGGGCGACACCCGTGCCCGGTGGGTGCGGGGCGAGAAGCGCACCGCACTGCAGGTCCTGATCAGCGGACGTTTCCGCGTGGAGTTCCCCGGCCGCAGCGTCGTGCTGGAACGCCAGGGCGACTACGTCGTCTGGGGCGAGGGCGTGGACCACTCGTGGTGCGCGGAGGAGGAGTCGGTGGTGCTCACCGTGCGATGGCCGTCCGTCCCCGGCTACGCCGTGCCCGCCGCCGGGACCGCCTGAGCGCAGGAGCGGTCAGCCCTCCTGCTCCCGCACCCAGGCGAACGCCTCGGCCACGTCGTGCACCACCGGCACACCGTCCGTGCCGCGGGGCCTGCGGACCACCACCACCGGAACCCCGAGCAGTCGCGCCGCCTCCATCTTCGGCCAGGTGTAGGTTCCCCCGGAGTCCTTGGTCACCAGCACATCGGCGTCGTGCTCGCGGAACAGCTCCAGCTCGCCGTCCAGGACGTAGGGCCCCCGGCTGGTCAGCAGCCGCCAGGCGGGCGGGAGCCGGAGGTCCGGCACGTCGACCACCCGCGCCAGCACGGCACGTGCCCCCAGCGCGGGCACGAAGCGCGCCAGCTCCTGCCGCCCCACCGTCACGAACGGCCGACCGCCCAGCCCGGCGGCGCGCCCGGCGGCCTCCTCGTGCGAGGAGGCGTACGTCCACGCCGGATCGGGGTCCCAGGCCGGCCGCTCCAGCCGCAGCAACGGCACCCCCGAACTCCCGCACGCGACCGCGGCGTTGGCGCTCATGCCCTGGGCGAACGGATGCGTCGCGTCCACCACGACGTCGTAGTCGGCCAGCGCCGCCCGCAGCCCGGGCACGCCGCCGAAACCGCCGATCCGCACCGTCCCCACCGGCAGGCGCGGCCGGGCGACCCGCCCCGCGAGCGAGGTCGTCACCTCCACCCCGGCGTCCACCAGCAGGGCGGCCAGCTCCCGGGCCTCGGCCGTCCCGCCCAGCAGCAGCAGCCTCACCGCACACCTCCGGGCGCCAGCACCGGAAGCGCACCCGGCGTCCCGTCCCGCGCCAGCCCGGCCAGCGCGTCGACGTCGAGGTGCTTCTCCGCCAGATCGGCCAGCCCTTCGATCCGTCCCTCCCGCGCGGCGGCGAACCGGACCCCCGACGGCGCGCACCCCAGCGTCTCGGCGAGGAACGCCCGCCGGAAGGCGTCCCCCTCCAGGCTTCCGTGCCACATCGTCCCGAACACGTTGCCCGCCCGCGCGCCGCCGAGGAACTCCACGGCCCCGTCGCCGACGGTGATCCGCCCGTGATGGATCTCGTACCCGGACGCCGGCGCCCCCAGGGCCGACCCCTCCGGCAGCCGCAGCGTCTTCTCCACCGCGAAGTCCGTCCGCACGTCGAGCAGTCCCAGCCCTTCCGCGCGCGCCCCCGGCTCCGCCTCGACCCCGTCCGGATCGGCGACGACGCGCCCCAGCATCTGGAACCCTCCGCAGATCCCCAGCACCGGCCGGCCCCGCCGTGCGTGCTCCACCACCGCCCGGTCCAGCCCCCGCGACCGCAGCCACGCCAGGTCGGCCAGCGTCGACCGGGTCCCCGGCAGCACCACCAGGTCCGCGTCCGACAGGTCCCGGGGCCCCGACGCGAACACCACGTCGAGGTCCGGCTCCAGCCCGAGCGCGTCCACGTCCGTGAAGTTGCTGACGCGCGGCAGCCGGACCACGGCCACCCGCCGCACCGCGTCCCCGCGTGCCCGCCGGCCCTCCAGGTCCAGCGCGTCCTCCGAGTCCAGCCACAGCCCCGGATCCCACGGCAGCACGCCGAACACCCTGCGACCGGTGAGCCGCTCCAGATCCTCCAGCCCGGGCCGCAGCAGTCCCGCGTCACCGCGGAACTTGTTGACGACGAACCCGGCGACCAGCGCCTGGTCGGCAGGCTCCAGCAGCCCCACCGTTCCGTACATCGAGGCGAACACCCCGCCCCGGTCGATGTCGCCGACCACCACCACCGGAAGCCGCGCGTGCCGGGCCAGCCCCATGTTGACGTAGTCGCCCGCCCGCAGATTGATCTCGGCGGGGCTCCCCGCCCCCTCGGCCACCACCACGTCGTACCGGGCGGCCAGATCGTCGAAGGCGGCGTGCGCCGCCTCGGCCAGATGCCTGCGGCCCGTCTCCCAGTCCGCCGACGACACGTCCCCGGCCGGCTGCCCCATCAGCACCACGTGACTGCGCCGGTCCGTCCCCGGCTTCAGCAGCACCGGGTTCATCTCCGGCTCGGGCACCGCGCGCGCCGCCACCGCCTGCACCCACTGGGCACGCCCGATCTCCGCCGTCACCCCGTCGCGGCCGCGGCAGACCATCGAGTTGTTCGACATGTTCTGGGCCTTGTACGGGGCCACCCGCAGCCCCCGCCGCGCGAACGCCCGGCACAGCGCCGTCGTCACCACGCTCTTCCCGGCGTCCGAGGTGGTCCCCGCCACCAGCAGCCCGCTCATGCCCCCGCGCCCTTCCTCAGCAGACAGACGTCCATCACCCATCCGGCCGCCTCCCGCGCCCGGGCGCGGGCGCGCGCGATCTCGGGCAGCACCTCACCGACCGGACCGGCCACCAGCTCCTCGGTGTCCGTGCCGAGGTTGGCGCCCCACCACACGGACCAGTCCTCCAGCCCGTCGAACCGGGGCTCGGCGCCCAGCATCACGACGATGTTCTCCTGGCCCTCCGCCACCGCCGCGGCCAGCCGGCGGGCCGTGGTCACGTGCACCGGCCGCCCCACCTCGTGCAGCACCATCCGGTGCCGCGCCGCCAGCAGCTGCGGCGCGCCCACCCCCGGCAGCACGTCGTACTCCACCGGCACCACCCCCCGCGCCGCGATCCGCTCCACGATCCGCACCGTCGAGTCGTACAGCGAGGGGTCGCCCCACACCAGGAACGCCGCCGTGCCGCCGCGGGCGGCCAGCACCCGCTCGTAGGCGGCCACCCGCGCCTCGTGCCAGGCCGCGACCGCCCCCGGGTAGTCCTTCGGATCGCGCCGGTCGCGCTCGGGGTCCGGCACCTCCACCAGCTCCACGCCGTGCGCCCCGCACACCGCGCGCCGCGTCTCCAGCAGCCCGTCGTCCTCGGACTTGCGGGCCGCCACCGCGTAGTCGCAGCCCCGCAGCGCCTCCACGACCTCGGCCGTCAGGTGCCGCGGCCCCATGCCGATGCCGAGGATCCGCACCCTCACCGCGACGCTCACTCGGACCGCTCCTCCAGCTCGCCCTCGACCTCCAGGTAGACCTCGGCCATGGCCCGCAGGGTCTCCGGATCGGGTTCGGCCCACAGACCGCGCTCCGCCGCCTCGTGCAGCCGCTCCACGATGCCGTGCAGCGCCCACGGGTTGGAGCGCCGCAGGAACTCCTGGGTCTCCTCGTCGAGGACGTACTCGGCGGCCAGCTTCTCGTACATCCAGTCGTGCACCACGCCGGCCGTGGCGTCGAAACCGAAGAGGTAGTCGACGGTCGCCGCCAGCTCGAACGCGCCCTTGTACCCGTGGCGGCGCATCGCCGCGATCCAGCGGGGGTTGACCACCCGGGCGCGGAACACCCGGGCCGTCTCCTCCGCCAGCGTCCGGGTGCGCACCGCGTCCGGCGTCGTCGAGTCGCCCACGTACGCCTTGGGGTCGGCGCCGGTCAGCGCGCGCACCGTGGCGATCATGCCGCCGTGGTACTGGAAGTAGTCGTCGGAGTCCGCGATGTCGTGCTCGGCGCTGTCGATGTTCTTCGCCGCCACCTTGATCCGGCGGTAGTTGGCGCGCATGTCCTCCGCGGCCGGCACGCCGTCCAGCCCCCGGCCGTAGGCGAAGCCGCCCCACGCCGTGTACACCTCGGCGAGGTCGCGGTCGTCACGCCAGCTGCCCGACTCCACCAGCTGCAGGATGCCCGCCCCGTAGGAGCCCGGCTTCGAGCCGAAGATGCGCGTGGTCGCCCGGCGCTCGTCCCCGTGCACCGCCAGATCGGCCCGGGCGTGCGCCCGCACGAAGTTCCGCTCGTCCGGCTCGTCGAGCACGGCGACCATCCGCACCGCGTCGTCCAGCATCGCCACCACGTGGGGGAAGGCGTCGCGGAAGAAACCCGAGATCCGCACCGTCACGTCGATCCTGGGACGGCCCAGCTCCTCCAGCGGCACCACCTCCAGCCGCGACACCCGCCGGGACGCCTCGTCCCACTCGGGCCGCACGCCCAGCAGCGCCAGCACCTCGGCCACGTCGTCGCCGGAGGTCCGCATCGCCGACGTGCCCCACACCGACAGGCCGACCGACTCCGGGTAGTCCCCGGTCTCCTGCAGGTGCCGCTCCACGAGCGAGCGGGCCATCGCCTGGCCGGTCTGCCAGGCCAGCCGCGACGGCACCGCCCGCGGGTCCACCGTGTAGAAGTTCCGCCCGGTGGGCAGCACGTTCACCAGACCGCGCAGCGGGGACCCCGAAGGGCCGGCCGGCACGTAGCCGCCCGCGAGCGCGTGGACCACGTGGTCCAGCTCCTCCGTCGTCCGGGCGAGCCGGGGCACCACCTGCTCGGCGGCGAACTCCAGGACCCGCCGCACCTGCGGGTCGTCGTGCAGCGCGGCGGCCGCCGCCGGGTCCCAGCCCGCGGCCTCCATCCGCTCCACCAGCTCGCGCGCCCGCGCCTCGACGCCGTCGACCGTGTCCAGCCGCTCGTCGTCCTTCAGCCCCAGCGCCTTCCGCAGCCCCGGCACGGCGCCGCCGACCCCGCCCCACACCTGGGCGGCCCGCAGGATCGCCAGCACCAGGTTGACCCGCGCCTCACCCGTCGGCGCCTCGCCCAGCACGTGCAGGCCGTCCCGGATCTGCGCGTCCTTGATCTCGCAGAGCCAGCCGTCGACGTGGAGCAGGAAGTCGTCGAACTCCTCGTCGTCCGGCCGCTGTTCCAGCCCCAGGTCCCGGTGCAGCTCCGCCGCGCGCAACAGGGACCAGATCTCGCCCCGGACCGCCGGCAGCTTCGCCGGGTCCATCGACGCGATGTTGGCGTGCTCGTCCAGCAGCTGCTCCAGGCGCGCGATGTCGCCGTAGGACTCGGCGCGCGCCATCGGCGGTATCAGGTGGTCGACCACCGTGGCGTGCGCCCGGCGCTTGGCCTGGGCCCCCTCGCCGGGGTCGTTCACCAGGAACGGGTAGACCAGCGGCATCCCGCCCAGTGCCGCGTCGGTGGCGCAGGACGCGGACAGCGCGGCGTTCTTGCCCGGCAGCCACTCCAGCGACCCGTGCTTGCCCAGGTGGACCACGGCGTCCGCGCCGAAACCGTTCTCCAGCCAGCGGTACGCGGCCAGGTAGTGGTGGCTCGGCGGCAGCGACGGGTCGTGGTAGATCGCCACCGGGTTCTCCCCGAAGCCGCGCGGCGGCTGCACCAGCACCACCACGTTGCCCGCGCGCAGCGCGGCGAGGACGATCTCCCCGGCCTCGTTGACGAACAGCCGGCCCGGGGCCGGGCCCCACGCCCCGGTCATCGCGTCCCGCAGCCCGGCGGGCAGGTCCGCCGTCCACGCCGCGTACTCCTCGGCGGTGATCCGCACATGGGCGTCGGTGAGCTGGCCGGAGGTCAGCCACTCCTCGTCCTGCCCGCCCGCCGCGATCACCGCGTGGATCAGCGCGTCCCCCGCCTCCTGGTCGTCGGGCAGGTCGAGACCGGGCAGGTCGCCGGGCGCGCCCAGGTCGTAGCCCTCCTCACGCAGCCGGCGCAGCAGCCGCACCGCCGAGCGGGGCGTGTCCAGCCCGACCGCGTTGCCGATGCGGGAGTGCTTGGTCGGGTACGCCGACAGCACCACCGCGATCCGCTTCCGCCCGTTCGGCACGTGCCGCAGCCGGGCGTGGCCGACCGCGATCCCCGCCAGACGGGCGCACCGCTCGGGGTCCGCCACGTAGCGCGGCAGGCCGTCCCGGTCGATCTCCTTGAAGGAGAACGGCACGGTGATGATCCGCCCGTCGAACTCCGGGATGGCGATCTGGCTCGCCGAGTCCAGCGGAGTGACGCCGTCCTCCGACGCCTCCCACTCGGCCCGCGAGCTCGTCAGGCACAGCCCCTGCAGCACCGGCACGTCCAGCGCGGCCATCCGCTCGACGTCCCACGCCTCGTCGTCGCCGCCGGCGCTCGCGGAGGCGGGGACGCTCCCGCCGGCCGCCAGCACGGTCACGACCAGCGCGTCGAAAGCGCCCAGCGCCTCGTACAGCTCGTCCGGCGCCGACCGCAGCGACCCCGCGAACACCGGAACGCCCACGCCCCGGCCCGTGGCGTCCACCGCGTCGGCCAGCGCGTGCGCGAACGCCGCGTTGCCGCCCGCCTCGTGCGCCCGGTAGTAGAGGATCCCCACCCGCGGCAGGCCCTCGTCCACCGGAACGTCCCGCCGGGCGAACCCCCACAGCGGCACCGCCTCCGGCGGGTCGAAGCCCTCACCGGTGAGCAGCACGGTGTCGGAGAGGAAGGCGTGCAGCCGCCGCAGGTTCGCCGGCCCGCCCTCCGCGAGGTACCGGTGCGCGTCGGCGGCCACCCCGACGGGCACCGTCGAGTGCTCCATCAGCTCGGCACTCGGCTGGAGCTCCCCGCCCAGCACGACGAGGGGCGTCCCCCGTTCGCGGACGGCCGCGAGTCCCGGCCACAGGTCCTGCGGAGAGCCGAGCAGCCTCACCACCACCAGGGCGGCGCCCTCCACCGCGGCGGAGAGTTCCTCGTCGGAGGCCCGGGACGGATTCGCCCACACGTAGGCGGCGCCACTGGCCCGCGCGGAGAGCAGATCGGTGTCGGACGTGGACAGCAGCGCAACAGGCACGGTCAAGGCCGTGTTCCTCCCCCGGGGTTCTCGCCCCGTACGACGGTCGGACGACCCGTGGTCAGTGTCTGGCTGCGTCCCCGAGGGGAACGACACAGTGGCGGAACCGCCCCGGACTCTCACCGGGTTCCTGCACCACGAGCAGTGGGCCCTCACCCTAACCGGGTGACGCCCGCTCTCACACCAGGGCCCCCTCCCCACGAGCCCCGCCCGCCGGCCGGGCGACCTCCGAGACGATCTCCCGAAGCCGCTCCAGATAGGCCTCCATGCTCCGCAGCGCGGGTCCGGTGTCCGGGTACCGGGCGGCGAACTGCAGACCCTCGTGCACCCGGCTCACCCACACGCACACCTGGTCCCCGTACGACACCCGCAGCAGCCCGTACGCGTGCAGCTCGTCCCACCGCTCCGATCCGGGGACCGGACGGCCGTCGACGAACGACACGATCGAGTACAGGTCGGGCGAGCGCGGACGGAACTCGGAACCCAGCAGGCGCAGCACCCGGGCGATCGGCATCCGCGCCAGCCGCCGGTTCTCGCGCAGCTCGGCGCGCACCCGCCGCAGCGCCTCCTCGAACCCCGCCCCGTCCGACAGGTCGACCTCGATCGGCACCCCGCCCACGTACCAGCCCACCGAGTCCTGCCACTGCGACTTCGCCCGGGTGTGGAACGGCACCACGGTCCGGTACACCCGCGTGCCGGAGATCTCCCGGACGATCACCGCCGTGGCCGCCAGCACGCCCACCAGGCTGCCGCCGAACGGCCGGCAGAAGGCCTCGAAGCCCGCCGCGTCCCCGGCGTCCGCCAGCATGTCCTGCATCAGCTTCTGCGTCGGCAGCTTGCCCTCCGCGTCCAGCCCCAGGTCGACCGGGAAGCCGGGCAGCCGCCCGTCGCACCGCGACACGAACTCCCGCCAGCGCGCCACGATCCCGTGGCTGTCGTCCACGCGGTCGGCGTCCGCGCGCTCCGCCTCGCAGAAGTCGACGTAACTGCCCGCCGGCGGCTGCGCCACCTCCCGGCCCTCGACGGCCGCCGCGTAGAACTCCTGCACCTCGGCCGGGATCCGGTGCAGCGAGTACGCGTCCACGTTGCTGTGGTCGAAGGCCATGTACACACTGGCGCAGTCCTCCCGGACCACCGCCGCGTAGATGAAGTTCGGCCAGTCCAGCGCGTCCGCCGCGACGTCGAACCGGTCCTGCAGGTGGTCGACCAGTTCCCTCGCCCCGGTGAACTCGCCCACCACCTCGCGGCGCAGCCGCACCGCGCCGGCGTCCAGCGTGAACCGGCGCATCGTCCCCCGGTCCCAGCGGAAGCCGCTGCGCAGCGTCTCGTGCCGCAACGTCCAGTGGTGCAGCGCCCGCTGGAGCGCCCCGAGGTCGACGTTCCCGGGGACGTCGAACGCCGCGCCGACCCACGTCGGCACGAACAGCCCGTCCTCCCGCACCGACCGTGCCGTCCTGATGTGCGACTCCTGGACGTACGCCGGCGGCCGGGAGTCCTCCGGCAGGCCCGCGGCCGCCTCGACGGTCTCCGGACTGAGCGTCCACTCGACGAGCAGTCCGGGACGCACGTCGCATCGCTGGATGTCGGTCACTCGCACCGGGGCGTATCCCTTCGTAGGGGGCGGAGAGGGAGGAACCGTTCGCCGGCCCGTCCACCGGTCCGGCTCCCGACGGAGAACACGAGCCCCCGTTCCCGCCGACCGCCCACGGGGCCTCATCCGCCCGGGCTTGTCCAACGCATGTCCAACGAGACGGCGGAGAGCGAGGAAACGGGTCCGGGGCGTTCCGGAACCACGGCGGCGGAAGGCGCGTCGGAACCCACTGACGCCAAGATCGCCGGAAGGCAGGGCGGTTCGCGGCGGTCCGTCATCCGACAACCGCAGGAGTCACCGCGTGCCCGTCCTCTCCGACCGCTTCCTCCACCTCACGCGCCACGGCGAGGCCGCCGCGGACGAGACCTCGCTCACCGAGCGCGGCCGCCGCCAGGCCACCCTCCTCGGCGAACGCCTGCGCGGCGTCCCCTTCGCCGCGGTCCACCACGGCCCGCTGCCCCGCACCACCGAGACCGCGGCCCTGATCACCGCCCGGCTCGGCGGCGTGACCGCCCATCCGTGCGATCCGGCCGGGGACTACGTCCCCCACCTCCCGGCCCGGGAGGAACTGCACCCCGCGTCCGCGGACGGGATCCTCGAGTTCCTGGCCTCCTTCCCCGCCGCGGAGCGCGAACAGGGCCCGCGACTGGCCCGGGAGGCCCTCGACCGCTTCACCGGACCGGCGGACCAGGACGGCCCCCGGCACGAACTCGTGGTCACCCACAACTTCCTCATCGGCTGGCTGGTCCGGGCCGCGCTGGACGCCCCGCCCGGCCGGTGGATCGGCCTCGACCACGCCAACGCGGGCCTCACCGTCATCCGCTACACCCCGGACCGCCCCCCGGCCCTCCTCACCTACAACGACACCCGTCACCTGCCGGAGTCGCTGCGCTGGACCGGCCTGCCGCCCGAACTCCACGTCTGACGCCGCTCCCGCCCCCGGACGACCGGGGGCGCGCGGCGCCGGAAACGCCCGTCACGAGACCGCCTGCGCGGCGCGGAGCGCCTCGATGGTGTTGACGCGGCCGAAGCCGTAGTCGTCGTTGTGGCCGTCGGCGTCGTACTCGACGGTGGGCGGGCCGATCCTGTCGGCGGTGTCGCGCAGGATGCCGCGGAGCTGGTCGCGGGTGAGGCCGGGGTTCGCGGCGAGGACGAGGGCCGCGCAGCCGGCGGCGCAGGGAGCGGCGAAGCTGGTGCCGGTGTCGGTGCCGTAGCCCCCGCCGGAGGTGGTGCTGAGGACGTTGACGCCGGGGGCGATCAGTTCGACCTCCGGGCCGCGCGCGGCCTGGTCCTCGCGGTCCTGGTTGGTGGAGCGCACGACGGCGATGACGTCGGGGTGCGAGACGACCTCGTCCTTGCCGATGTCGACGTTGCGGCCGTTGCTGGCGGCCCAGAAGACGGGGAGTCCCCTGCCCCGGCGGCCGTTCGCGGCGGCGAACTCCAGGGCGAGTTCCAGGGTGGTGGTGAGGTCCCAGTCCGCCTCGTTGGGGCCCAGGCTGCACACGAGGACGTCCGCCCCGTCGCCGGTTCGTGCCGAGCCGGTCTCGGTCGACGGGTCGGCGGTGTAGGCGACGGCGCGGGCGAGTGTGGTCTGGGTGCCGACCTGGTCGGGCAGGCAGGCGAGCAGGAGGAGGTCGCACTCGGGAGCGGCGCCGGTCCCGCCGGAGGGGTTGCCGAGCCGGCCCCCCACCATGCCGGCGCAGAAGGTCCCGTGGTCGCTGTCGGGCATCCCCGCCGCGCCCCGGGTGAAGGTGGTCCCGTCGGCCCCTTCGGTGTAATGACCCGACAGGGGGTCGAGGCCGTCGGTCAGGTCCGGGTGGAGGGTGTCGAAACCGTTGTCGATGACGGCGACCCGGACACCGGCTCCCAGGGTGTGGTCCCACGCGGGTTCGATGTGGACGTCGGCGTCGGGAACGCCGCCGTCGGTGCCGGTGTTGTGCCATTGCCACTGCCGGGCGTAACGCGAGCCGGTGGGCCGCAGCCGGGCGGGCATGTGCTCCACGAAGGCCGGTTCGGCGAAGAGGAAACGGTCGTTCTCGTGCAGTCGCACGGAGGCGCCGAGGGAGTCCAGACCGGACGGGGCGCGCACCTGGTACAGGTTCTTCGCGAAGGCGAGCCTGTGCAGCGTGGTCAGACGGGCGGCCGCCAGTTCCCGTTCCGCCTCCTCCTCGGACAGGGCGGGATCCAGACGGACCGTGAGCTCGTCGGTGGCGATGCCGATCCTGCCGTTGGGCCGCCGCACCACCGTCCCGGTCGCCTCCGCGCCGGGCAGCGGCTCGCCGGTGGTGAACGCCTCGTGGACGTGGGGTGCGGGCCGCACCAGCACCCAGTTGGCGCGGGCGAAGGCCTCGGAGACGTCCTCCTCCACACCGGCGTCGCGAATGCTCTCCAGCGCCGCCGTGCCGAGTTCCGCACCGATTCCCGTGGGGCCGCCGGGGGCGTCCGCGCTTATCTTCACCGCCACGACCCCGTCGATCTCCTCGGCCTCCAGGAGCCGGCCGCGCTGGTAGTACTGGCGTGTCATGTCGCTCGCCCCTCCACACCCGCACAGGGCGTATTGCGGGAATCCCCTTCAGTGTCCAGCCTCCTCTTCGCCGCGGACGCCCGCAATTCCGTGCGCCGGAAATGCGCGGCACGAGCACCCCGTTGCCCCTTCAAAATTCACCGCGTCGAAGAATTCCCGGGCCCCTCTCCGTCCGGCGGGTGCGGGAAGAGGGAACCCGACGTCTCAGCCGCCCTCCACGGGAACGGGCACACGCAGCTTGTCCCAGGACACGCGCCCCGGCACGCCGTTCGCGTCCGCTCCGGTGAATCCCAGCTTGCGCTGCCACATGGCGTAGGAATCCCGGTGGTGTTCGTCCCAGCGCGGGCCGATGCCCTCCACGCCGTCGGGATAGCAGTCGCACCCCTCGTCGACCAGCCGGTAGCCCATCATCACGATGACGGGACTGTTCGGCACGCTCGCGAACCATTCCTTGCCGGGGAACGGGACGTAGCTCTCGGAGGAGTGGTGCTTGGCGACGACGAGCCGCTGCCCGACCCTGATGATGTTCGGGTTGGGGATGTCGTTCCATATCTGGAGCTGCTTCACGGTCGTGCGATAGTGCTTCGCGATGGCCGTGAGAGTATCCCCGGCTTGTACCGTGTAATACGTTTCGTGTCGTGTCAGATGTCGTGTCGTCATGCTTCCAGAGTAGTTCTCCGGCCGCTTTCCGGGAATTCCCTCCGAAACCGGTCGGAGGGGGTGACGTGATTGCCCGGTCAACATTTCAGGCCGGAGGGCCCTGCGGATCACGAGACTGTTTCGCGGGCGTCTTGCCAGGCCCTCCGACGGAATTCAGCACGCTCTGCGCCTGGGTGTCGACGAACCGCGTGAAGAGCTGCTGCGCGTACCCGAAGATCACCGCCCAGGCGATGATCTGTGCGGAAGAGTCCAGGGACTGCAGCCCGGGGACGAACTCCCCGCGCATCAGGAGGAGCCCCAGCACGGCCGTCAGCGCCCCCGTCGGCAGCTTCAGCATCGCCAGCGCCACCGGCACGTTGTACGGCGTGGAACTGCCCCTGATCCGCCGCAGCGACGCCGCCGCGGCGATGGCGGCCGCCACCATGCCCACGAACAGCACGACGGCGTAGTCCCACCGGGACACCACCTGCGCGATCACCACGTCCACGTCCTGCCCGGGCCGCACGGCCCGCGCGGGAGCGCTGCCCGTCGGGCACACGACTCCGACGCCCTTCGGCTCGAAGCACAGGGGGACCATCCTCGGCGACAGCGCCCCGACCACCCCGACCAGGATCACCACCACGGCGAGGACGGCGGAGATCCCGTAGACGATCTGGGTGAAGCTCCGGACCCGCAGGGTCTCCTTCAGGTGCGCCTGACGCGCGACGCTCGTCGCGTCGACGAGGACCTGTCGCCGGGCGTCGTCGAGGACGCCGCCCGCCAGCACGGACAGCGCGATCTGCTCGGTCTGGACCCTCCGCTCGTCACTCACCGCGAGGTGCTCCCGCACGAAGGCCAGCAGTCCGGGGAGCATGGCCGCGATCTTCTCCGGCGGAGTCAGACGCAGCATCAGGGAGTACGCGGTGTCGTAGTGGGCCTGCGCCACCGCGAGGTGCGCCGCCGGCTGTCTGCGCCGGTGGGAATGGCGGAGCGTCTCCCGCGCCTCGTCCAGTTCCTCGAAGGCCCGGGCCGTCAGCGCTTCCCGTTCCGGGCCGGGCTGCGCACCGCCGCCCTCCCGCTCGGCCTGCAGCAGCGCGTCGAGTTCACCGATGCGCGAGGAAAGACCTTCCCTGAGCTCCCAGAGCCCCTTCTCCCGTCTGCCGGTCTCCCGGACTTCCCGCCTTCCCCAGATGTTCGACATGTGCCGACTATCGCCGAGAGCCGCCGCCCGGCTCCGTCACCGCGCCCTACGCCTGTTCCGTACGGATCAGTGCGGTGGGGTCCCGCCGACCGCCGACCGCCGACCGCCGACCGCCGACCGCCGGCGACAGGATCGTGCGCGTGCGGGCGATCCGCGGACGTTGTCGGCGGCGGCGTCTACCGTGGCCCCGTGCCCGAGCCGACCCGTCCTTCTGCCGCGTGGGAGCCCGTCGTGAGCAAAGCCGCAGTCCCGGCCCAGAACGGACCGCACACACCGGTCCCCGCTCCCCATGACGTGATCCGCGTGCACGGGGCCCGGGTGAACAACCTCCGGGACGTCAGCGTCGACATCCCCAAACGCAGCCTCACGGTCTTCACCGGCGTCTCCGGCTCCGGCAAGAGCTCCCTGGTCTTCGAGACCATCGCCGCGGAATCCCAGCGGCTGATCAACGAGACGTACAGCGCGTTCGTCCAGGGCTTCATGCCCACCCTGGCCCGCCCCGACGTCGACGTCCTCGAAGGGCTGACGACCGCGATCGTCGTCGACCAGGAACGCATCGCCGCGGACCCCCGCTCCACCGTCGGCACCGTCACCGACGTCAACGCGCTGCTGCGCATCCTCTTCAGCCGGCTCGGTGAGCCCCGCATCGGCCCTCCGAGCGCCTTCTCCTTCAACACCCCCTCCGTGCGCGCCGCCGGCGCGATCACCGTCGAGCGGGGGACGGCCAGGACCGTGAAGCAGACCTTCTCCCGCGCCGGCGGCATGTGCCCGCGCTGCGAGGGCCGCGGCACCGTCTCCGACATCGACCTCACCCAGCTCTACGACGACTCCAAGTCGATCGCCGAAGGGGCCTTCACCATCCCGGGGTGGAAGTCCGACAGCTGGTGGACGGTCAGGACCTATGCCGCGTCGGGCCTCCTCGACCCGAACAAGCCCATCCGCGAGTTCACCGAGAAGGAGATGGAGGACTTCCTCCACCACGAGCCGGTCAAGGTCAAGGTCGAAGGCGCCAACCTCACCTACGAGGGCCTCATCCCCAAGCTCCGCAAGTCGATCCTCTCCAAGGACCGCGACGCGATGCAGCCGCACATCCGCGAGTTCGTGGACCGTGCGGTCACCTTCGTGAGCTGCCCCGAGTGCGACGGCACCCGTCTGAGCGCGAGCGCGCGGTCCTCCCGCATCCGCGGCCGGAACATCGCCGACCTCTGCGCCATGGAGATCGGCGAACTCGCCGCGTGGGTCGCCGGTCTCGACGAGCCCGCCGTGGCTCCCCTGCTCGCCTCCCTGCGAGGCGTCCTCGACTCCTTCGTCGGGATCGGCCTCGGCTACCTCTCCCTGGAGCGCCCCACCGGCAGCCTGTCGGGCGGCGAGGCGCAGCGCGTCAAGATGATCCGCCACCTCGGCTCCAGCCTCACCGACGTCACCTACGTCTTCGACGAGCCCACCGTCGGCCTGCACCCCCACGACATCCAGCGGGTCAACGACCTCCTGCTGCGCCTGCGCGACAAGGGCAACACCGTCCTGGTCGTCGAGCACAAGCCGCAGACCATCGCGATCGCCGACCACGTCGTCGACCTGGGTCCGGGCGCGGGCACCGAAGGCGGCACCGTCTGCTTCGAGGGCACCGTCGAAGGGCTGCGCGCGGCCGGCACCGTCACCGGACGCCACCTCGAGGACCGCACCCTCCTCAAGGAGAAGGTGCGCGTCCCCACCGGCCGGCTCGAGATCCGCGGGGCCCGGGCCCACAACCTGCGGGACGTCGACGTCGACATCCCGCTCGGTGTCCTGGTCGTCGTCACCGGCGTCGCCGGTTCCGGCAAGAGTTCCCTCGTCCACGGCTCGCTGGTGGGCACGCCCCTCGGCGACGGGGCAGGAGTGGTGTCCGTCGGCCAGGGCGCGATCCGCGGTTCCCGGCGGAGCAACCCCGCGACCTACACGGGTCTCCTCGAGCCGATCCGCAAGGCCTTCGCCAAGGCCAACGGCGTGAAGCCGGCCCTGTTCAGCGCCAACTCCGAGGGCGCCTGCCCGGGCTGCAACGGAGCCGGCGTGGTCTACACCGACCTGGCGATGATGGCGGGCGTCTCCACGCCGTGCGAGGACTGCGAGGGCAAGAGGTTCCAGCCGGCCGTCCTCGAGTACCGCCTGGGCGGCCGGGACATCAGCGAGGTCCTCGCCCTGCCGGTGTCCGAGGCCCTGGACTTCTTCGCCTCCGGCGAGGCCCGCACGCCCGCCGCGCACCGGGTCCTCACCCGGCTCGACGACGTCGGTCTGGGCTATCTGACCCTCGGCCAGCCCTTGACGACCCTCTCCGGCGGAGAGCGCCAACGCCTCAAGCTGGCCACGCACATGGGTGACCCGGGCGGCGTCTACGTGCTCGACGAACCCACCACCGGCCTCCACCTCGCCGACGTGGGGCAGCTGCTGACCCTGCTCGACCGCCTCGTCGACTCGGGCAAGTCGGTCGTCGTGGTGGAGCACCACCTCGCGGTCATGGCGCACGCCGACTGGATCATCGACCTCGGTCCGGGCGCCGGCCGCGAGGGCGGCCATGTCGTCTTCGAGGGAACCCCCGCCGACCTGGTCGGCGCCGCGTCCACCCTCACGGCCGAGCACCTGGCCGCCTACACCGCGCCCTGACCCGTGGCCCGGGCGCCGTCCCCGGTGCCCGCCGGGCCGGTGCGGCGGCCGGCCCGGGCGGGTCCGCGTGCCCGCCGCCGGCCGTTCAGCCGGCCGCCGCCGGCCGTTCAGCCGGCCGCCGCCGGGCGGTGCTCGCGCGCACGATCAGCTCCGGGGCCAGCGTGAGGTGGGTGGTGCCCTCCGCCGTGCCCTCGATGTGTTCCAGCAGCAGTCCGATGCTGCTGCGCCCGAGCGAGGCGAAGTCCTGCCGCACGGTCGTCAGCGGCGGCGGGAAGAACTCCGCCTCGGGGATGTCGTCGAAACCGGCCACCGCCACGTCGGCGGGAGTGTGCAGCCCGGCCTCCCGGAACGCCCGCAGCACCCCGAGCGCCATCTGGTCGTTGGCGACGAACACCGCGGTGAGGCCGTCGCCCTGCCCGGGAGACGCCAGCACCCGGCCCGCGAGCTGCTGGCCCGCCTGGTACCCCGACAGAGGGCTCCAGTCGCCGCGCAGCAACGGCGGCTCCTCCACCCCGGCGTCCCGCAGCGCGGCCCTCCAGCCGGCCGTGCGCGCCTCGCTCTCCAGCCAGTCGGCGGGTCCCGCCACGTGCCAGACGGTGGAGTGGCCGGCCGTCAGCAGGTGCTCCGTCACCATGCGGGCCCCGAGGTCCTGGTCCAGGGAGACCCCCGGCAGATCCAGGTCGTGACCGCCCTCCACGGTGACCACCGGGCACGGCGCGTCGAGCGCCGCCAGTGCCCGCACGGCGTCACGCCAGGGGGTGATGGCGACGATCCCCTCCACCCCCCACCCCGCGAGGTGCTGGACCGCCTCGGTGAGCGCCTCCTGCGTGGCCGCCCGCAGGGTGACGGCGGAGGTCAGGTACCCGCGCTCACGCGCCGCCTCCTGCACCCCCGCCAGCGTGCTGGCGGGCCCGTGCAGCGTGGTGTTCACGGCGATGACCCCGAGCGTGTGCGTCCGCCGGGTGGCGAGCGCCCGGGCCGCCGAATTGCGGCGGTAGCCCAACTGCTCGATGACCTCCGTCACCGCCGCGCGGGTCTTGGCGCTGACGTTCGGGTGACCGCCGATCACGCGCGAGACCGTCTGGTGGGACACGCCGGCGACCCGGGCGACGTCCGCCATCGTGGGCGCCTTGGAGCCGTCCGGTATCTGGATCAATCCTCTTCCTTCCTCGATGGGCGGCCGGTCCCGGGGTGCCGTCCCGCGCGACGCGGCACCCCGGATCGCGGACCGGTATGCGGCCGTACCGCGAACGCTCGATGCGAGCGCTCACATCATGAACCCGGCGAACCGTCAACCGCACGCCGCAATTTTGTCTCCACCCTTGAGTCAGCGCCATGTTAGCGCTCACAATTCTCAGGCCCACCCATAACCGGCCGCAGGGTCCCCGCGAAATTCCCGCGGAGAACTGCCGCCGCCCCTGGAAGGACGGTGAGAGCGTAGTGAACCAAACTCCCCTCGAGGACCTGCGCCGCGAGGTGCTGGCGGCCAACCTCCGGATACCCGAGGCCGGCCTCGCGACCCTCACCTGGGGGAACGTCAGCGGCGTGGACCGGGAGGCGGGAGTCTTCGTCATCAAGCCCTCCGGAGTCTCCTACGACGACCTCACCGAGGAGGACCTGGTCGTGGTGTCCCTCGACGACGGCCGGGTCGTCGAGGGACAC
>NZ_LWCC02000005.1:414155-415959 GCF_001642695.1 Streptomyces chilikensis | reverse complement strand
CACACCCACTCCACCCACGCGGTCGCCTTCGCCCAGGCCCGCCGCCCCATCCCCGTCCTGGGCACCACCCACGCCGACACCTTCAACGGGCCCGTCCCCGTGACCGAGGACCTGACCCCCGAACAGTGCGCCCGGGACTACGAGTTCAACACCGGCCAGGTGATCGTCGCCATGCTCCGCTCCGACCCGCGGCGGGCGGAAGAGGTCCCCGGCGCCCTGGTCTCCCGTCACGGCCCCTTCACCTGGGGCCCCACCGCCACCGCCTCGCTGGAGAACGCCGTCGTCTGCGAAGCCGTCGCCGAGATGGCCCTGCACACCCTGGCCCTCCGCGCCCAGCTGGGGGAGGTCTCCGACCCCCCGGAGCACCTGCTGGAGCGCCACTACACCCGCAAGCACGGTCCCGGCGCCTACTACGGCAACACCGCCGCTCCCGCCCCGGCGCCCGCGCCAGCCGTCCGCACCCCCGCGCGGTGACCCGGGCGGCGCGCGCCGCGGGCGGGCGGGAGGCCGCCCCCGTCGATTTGACATGGACACTGTCATCTTGTGGGTAGGTATGGGGAGACCGGCACCGTGAACCGCGGGGAGAGAAGCCATGAGACTTGCTCGCACGTCCGGCGCGGCGGCCTTCGCGCTGTCCCTCCTGCTCGCCCTGACGCTCTCGATGACGTCCGCGCCGTCCGCGCAGGCGGGCCAGACCGCCGTGCGCGGGGCGGACCCGAGCGTCCTGCGGGTCGGCGGGACCTACGTCTCCGTCCAGTCGACCGGCGGCGGCATCGCCGTGCGGCAGGCGTCCTCGACCGAGGGCCTGGCCTCGGCGACCGCACGGCAGGTCTGGTCGGACAGCCGGAATCTCGGCGAGGTCTGGGCGCCCGAGATCGTGCGGGACGGCGGTCGCTACTACATCTACTTCACGGCCGGCCGCGGCGCCGCGCACCGGATGTACGTGATCAGCTCCTCCGCCCCGGACGCCGGGTACTCCGCGGAGACGAAGCTCGCCCTGCCCGACGACAAATGGGCCATCGACGGGACGATGTTCACCTTCAGTGGTCAGCGCTGGTTCGTCTGGTCCGGGTGGGCCGGTGACACCAACGTCGAGCAGAACCTCTACATCGCGCGGATGAGCAGTCCGACCACCCCGACCGGTGGACGCCACGTCATCTCCCAGCCGCGGGAGAGCTGGGAGCGCGTGGTCGGCGATCCGTACATCAACGAGAGTCCCGAGGCGATCAAGGACCCCAACGGGCAGCTGCACATCGTGTACTCCGCCAACGGCAGCTGGAGCGACCAGTACTGCCTGGCCGACCTCAGGCTGCGGGCCGGCGGCGACCCGACCCACGTGTGGGACTGGTACAAGTCGAACGGCTGCCTGTTCGGCTCCCACCGCGCCACGATGATGCCCGGCTGGGACCCCACCCTGTACGTGAACGGTCCCGGTCACCACACCTTCGTGCTGCTCGACGGGGACATCGCCACCAGCCCGCCCGCCGGGCCGAGGTTCCCGCTGATGTTCCACGCCGTTCCCAAGGGAACCCCGTACTCGTGGGACAACCGGTACTGGTACACCGGGACGTTCTGCTGGTGGGGCAACACCACCTACAGCCGCGCCAACGTCCCCGGCCCCAACACCGACACGGGGTGGAGCCTGAAGTTCTTCGAGTGAGCCGGACGCCCGGGGCCGGAGCACCGGAAGGCGTCGTCTCCGGACGGCACGGCCGCCGGCCGGTCCGCCCGCCCCCGCGGAACGCGGGCGCTCCCGGTCCGGCCGGCGCCTTGTGCGGCCGGGTCAACACGGCCTGCGGCCGGG
>NZ_LWCC02000005.1:368369-414124 GCF_001642695.1 Streptomyces chilikensis | reverse complement strand
GGCTTGCCGAAGGACCCGGAGTAGGTCCCCTGGAAGCCGAACGACTGGCTGGCGCCCGGCGCGATCTGCGCGTTGGACGAGGTGTTGGTCGCCGTGACCGCGCCCGAGTTCGGCGAGACGGTGGCGTTCCAGGCGTTGGTCACGGTCTGCCCCGACGGCAGGGTGAAGCCCGCCTTCCAGCCGTTGATCGCCGTGGAACCGGTGTTGGTCACGGTGATGTTGGAGGTGAAACCGCCGGGCCAGGAGGTGGACGTGTTGGTCACGCGGCAGGAGCCGGCCGGGTTGGTGGGCGGGTTGGTGGGGGTACCGCCGTCACCGGAGTTGACCGTGGAGGAGAAGGAGTTCACGGCCAGGCCCGCGCCGTTCTGCCAGGGCTCGAAACCGGCCTGGATGCTGGTGATGTACCACGACTGCTGGGCGAGACCCTTGGCGATCGCCTGGTCCACGAAGTCCATGACGTCGAAGCTCATGCTGTTGAGCGCGGACGGGGCGACGAAGGAGATCACGTCGTTGCCGCCGTTGTTGCCCGTCCAGACCTCCCACGTGCGGCCGGCGACCGAGGCCGTGCCGGTCTGCGAACCGATCGGCTGGATCGGGCCGACCCGGTTGAGCCAGATCATGATCTCGGTCGCGCTGACGCCGTCCTTCTTCGGGGACGGGTCTAGCCAGATGTCGAACGACGCGTTGTACACCGCGTTGCTGACGTAGGTGTACGAGATGCTGCTCGGCGCGGTGGAGATCGTGCTGATCTGCTTGGGCAGGTTGGTGCCTGGTGAACAGTTCGTGTAGTGACAGCCGTTGTAGACCGACGGGTAGGACTTCGGAGCGCCGTTCGTGGGGACGGAGCCGTTGGCCGTGGTCAGCTGGAAGCCGGTGCTGGTCACATTGATGCACTGCTGCTCGCTGGTGCCCCAGCGGTTGTTCTGCACCACGTAGCGGCCCTGAATGGTCGTCGAGCCGTACTGGTCGCATATCAGGGTGTCGGCCTGGGCCGACGTGGATGCCAGGCCGACCGAGGTCAGCGAGGCGATTGTCAGGACCAACGCGGCCAGTGCGGGGTGCAGGGCGCGAAGCCTGGACAACAGGGCGGACATGCGGGTCCCTTCATCGAAACGTGCTGGTGGGGGATGGTGCACAAGCGTTTCGGAACAGGTCGCGCATCACTCCTTGAGCGGGGGTGCGATGGCCCGCGGCGGGGCCTGTGGGGGGTGGTGCACCAGTGGGAGCGCTCCCATGGTGTGGGCGGGGCCGGTAGGGGTCAAGGTGTTGGGAGGTTCGAAAAACTTTCGAAGGCGCCGCGCCGCAGCTGACGGAGAAAAGGCATGTCGGCCATCTTTACGTGTACATGAGTTGACCGCTAGCGTCCTTCGTACCAGTGGGAGCGATTCCGTTTTCAGTCGACACGTCCGCCTGTACGTGTCCGGCCCCCCAGGAGTCGCTCCATGCGAAAGTCCCGTGTTCCCGCCCCCCGGCGTGACGCGGTGTGCTCCCGGATGCCGGGCGGAGTCGAACCGCACGGACAAGGAGACCCGCACACGATGCGCCGTACCAGAACAGCCTTACTCTCCGCCTTCGCGATGGTCGCGGGTGGCGCGGGAGTGGCTTCCGCCATGTCACCCGCGAACGACGTGGGCGCCGCAGCCGCTGCCTGTACCGTCAAGTACCAGGTGCAGAGCTCGTGGAGCGGTGGCTTCACCGCCAACGTGACCCTCGTCAACAACTCGAGCGCCAAGTCCTCCTGGAAGGTCGGCTGGACCTGGGCCGGCAACCAGAAGGTCAGCCAGGGCTGGAACTCCAAGATCACCCAGAGCGGCACCGCCGTCACCGCGGCCAACGAGTCGTACAACGGCGGCCTGGGCAGTGGGGCGTCGGTCAGCTTCGGCTTCAACGCCACCTACAGCGGCACCAACACCGCGCCCACCGCCTTCACCCTCGACGGCGTGGCCTGCGACACCGACGGAGGCGGCACGCCCACGACGCCGCCGCCCACGTCCCCGCCGCCCACGTCCCCGCCGCCCACCGACCCGCCGGGCAGCAAGGTCGACAACCCGTACGCCGGCGCCAAGATGTACGTGAACCCGGAGTGGTCCGCCAAGGCGGCGGCCGAGCCCGGCGGCACCAGGGTCTCCAACCAGCCGACCGGCGTCTGGCTGGACCGGACCGCCGCCATCAACGGTGTGAACGGTGGAATGGGTGTCAGGGCGCACCTGGACAAGGCCCTGGAGCAGAAGGGCTCCGGGGAGCTCGTCATCCAGTTTGTGATCTACAACCTCCCCGGCCGTGACTGCTCCGCGCTGGCCTCCAACGGCGAACTCGGCCCGACGGAGATCGACCGGTACAAGACGGAGTACATCGACAAGATCGCCGAGATCTTCCGCGACCCGAAGTACGCGAGCCTGCGGATCGCCACGACGATCGAGGTGGACTCGCTGCCCAACCTCGTCACCAACGTCTCGGGCCGTGACACCGCGGTGCCCATGTGCGACACGATGAAGAGCAACGGGAACTACGTCAAGGGCGTCGGCTACGCGCTGGACGTCTTCGGCGGCATCCCCAACGTCTACAACTACATCGACGCGGGACACCACGGCTGGCTGGGCTGGGACACCAACATGGGCCCGACCGCGGAACTGTTCAAGACCACCGCCACCAGCAACGGCGCCCAGCTGTCCGACGTGACCGGCTTCATCGTGAACACGGCGAACTACAGCGCCCTGAAGGAGCCCCACTTCAAGGTCACCGACACGGTGAACGGCACCACCGTGCGGCAGTCGAAGTGGGTCGACTGGAACTACTACGTGGACGAGCTCTCCTACGCCCAGGCGTTCCGTGAGAAGCTGATCCAGACCGGCTTCCCCAGCAACATCGGCTTCCTGATCGACACCTCCCGCAACGGCTGGGGCGGCTCCGCGCGTCCCACCGCCGCGGGCCCGACGACCAGCGTCGACGCCTACGTGAACGGCGGTCGTGTCGACCGGCGCATCCACCTGGGCAACTGGTGCAACCAGTCCGGTGCCGGTCTCGGCGAGCGTCCGAAGGCCAGCCCGGAGCCCGGGATCGACGCGTACGTCTGGATGAAGCCCCCGGGTGAGTCCGACGGCGCCAGCTCCGTGATCGAGAACGACGAGGGCAAGGGCTTCGACCGCATGTGCGACCCCACCTACGGTGGCAACGTGCGCAACGGCAACAGCCCGTCGGGCGCGCTCGCGAACGCGCCCCTGTCGGGCAAGTGGTTCTCGGCGCAGTTCCAGCAGCTGATGGCCAACGCCTACCCGCCGCTGTCCTGACGCCGGCGCGGCAACGCACACAGGCCGTCCGTCCCGCCGCCACGGCGGGGCGGACGGCCCGTGCGTTCGCCCCGAGGCCCGAGCCGTCGCGGCGCCCCGACGGCTACGCACGGCGACCACGCGGCCGGCGCCCTACGGTCGTGTCCGGGCCGTCGCCCGGTGCTCCGGCGGGGACGACAGCCGCTCGGCCACGGTCGTCAGGGTCGCTCCCAACGGCAGCGCCACACGGGTGAGGGCGTACCGGTCGCCCCGGGTGGGGTCCCGGTTGACGATCAGCACCGGCTTGCCGGCCTGCGCCGCCTGGCGGACGAACCGGAGACCGGACATCACCGTCAGCGACGACCCCAGCACCAGCAACGACGTCGCCCCCTGCACCAGCCGGCGGCAGTGCTCGACCCGGCCCGGCGGAACGTTCTCGCCGAAGAACACCACGTCCGGCTTGAGGACGCCGCCGCAGACCGTGCACGGCACCACCCGGAAGTCGCCGACCTGTTCGTCGGTGAGGTCGGCGTCGCCGTCCGGGTTCAGACCGGCGGCCACCGGCGCGAACCCCTCGTTGGCCGCCTCCAGCCGCTCGGCCAGTTCGCGGCGCGCGCTCATGGCGCCGCAGGTGAGGCACACGACGCGGGCCAGGCTGCCGTGGAGCTCCACGACGTCCTCGCTGCCCGCGGCCTGGTGCAGTCCGTCGACGTTCTGGGTGATCACACCGGCCAGCCGGCCCCGCGCCTCGAACGCGGCCACGGCCCGGTGCCCGGCATTGGGGTGCGCCCGGCGGAAGGTGCGCCAGCCGAGGTGGCTGCGCGCCCAGTACCGCTGCCGGGCGCGGGCGTCGCCGACGAAGTCCTGGTAGGTCATCGGGGTGTGGCGGCTGAGGCTCCCGCCCTCTCCCCGGTAGTCGGGGATGCCGGACTCCGTGGAGATGCCCGCCCCGCTGAGCACGAGGACACCGCCGGTCTCCAGCGCGTCGACGACCGGTCCCGGATCCGTGGTGCCCGGGGGCAGGTCCTCGGGCGGTGTCCAGCTCAGGGTGGGGCGCATGCGCATGCCGCCAGGGTACGGAAGGCGCCGGCGCTCCCGGCCCGCGCCCCGCCCTCCGCCGTCGCCGCGGGGATCTCCGCGCGGCCTTCGATGGCGGGATATCGCTCGTTTCCGCACGGCCGTCGAGTTCATACGCACCTTGACGTCGTCACCGGAAGGACCATGACCGATCCGGTTCCGGGGGCCTGCGGAACCGCAGGAGGTGACTCTCGTCCGTCGTGATCCTTCGGAGGTTCGGCAGGGAGGGCGCTGCTGTGCAGGTCGTCGTGGGAGTGGTCATCGCCCTGATGGGACTGTTCTCCCTCGTGGGCGGGGAGAGGTGGGCCGCCGTGTTCGGCAGCCGCGCGGGTGAGCGGCGTCCCGCCAGGCCCACCGCGCCGGCCTACAGGCTCGTCGGCGGGTGCCTGCTCGTCATGGGCGTCCTCTGCGCGGCGGGGCTGCTGCCGGCGTGAACGGCCGCCGGCCGCGGCGCGCGGAGGAGCGCGGCGGCCGGCCACCGGCCGGGAGGAACCGGTCAGCGGCACGCCGCCGCGACGAGGCGCCGCAGGGAGGCCTGCGCGGGCGGACCCCAGGTGGGCTTGCCGCCGGGGCGGCCGTGGACGCCGGCGTCCCCGATGAGGGCGCAGGCGAGGGCCTTCAGCACCGCCCACCCGCGGGCGCGGCGCAGGGTGGCGGCGTCCACGGCCGGTTCGTACGCCTCGTGGAAACGTGCGAGGGCGTCGTCCGGCAGCAGGATCCACACGGCGGCGAGGTCGCACGCGGGGTCGCCGGCACAGAGGTCACCGAAGTCGATCACGCCGCAGAGGGCGCCCTCGGAGGTGAGGACGTTGGCCGGGTGCAGGTCGCCGTGGAGCCACAGGGCCGGTCCCGGCCACACGGGCGCGGAGAGGGCGTCCTCCCACAGCGCGCGGACGGCGTCCGGTGCGGGGACCAGCCCCAGCGCGGTGGCGGAGGCGAAACCCCCGTCGAACGACTCGGCGTGGTCGGCCAGCGGCCCTCCGCGGCCACGGCCGGCGGGCGCTCCGGCAGGAGCGGGCCGGTGCAGGGCGGACAGGAAGGCGGCCAGACCGGCGGCGGCCTCCGCGGCGCGCGTCACCGGGGCCACGTCGGCCGGAGTGCCCGGCACCCAGGTGGTGACGATCCAGGGCCGCGGGAACCGCGCGGAGGGTTCACCGAGGCGCTGCGGAACGGGCACCCGCAGCGGCAGACCGGGGGCGAGCCCCGGCAGCCAGGCGTGTTCCGTGCGCAGCAGCGCATCGGCCGACCGCGTCGCCCAGGGCAGGCGGACGGCCAGGTCGTCGCCGAGCCGCCACAGTTGGTTGTCCCAGCCCCGTGCGCCGAAACGCACGGGACGGCCGGCCAGGTCGGGGTGCTGCTCACGCAGCAGGTCCCGGACCAGCTCCGCGGTGATCTCGATCCCGTCGTGGGTCACGCCGGTACCTCCGCCCGCCACCGGGGCGGCGTGCCGGCGAGGGCGTGGCGAGCACGCTCCACCTCCTCGAGGCCGTCGGCCGCCCATGGGGCGAGGCCCGCGAGGAGCGGACCGAGGACGACGTCCACGACCGGAGCGGTCGGGCAGGCGGGTTCCGGGTCGCGGGCGCGGGAGGCCGTCCGGGCCGTGTCACCGGTCATGGGGTTCCTGACGGGTGGTCGCTTTCCTGTAGGCGCCCACCGTATCGGCGGCGCCGGCCTCCCCGGGCCGCTTCGGAGGAAGTCCTCCGGGGCGCGCACGCCTGCTCCGGCGCGCACGACCACGGTGCCGCGGGGGAGCGGGTCACGGCGACGCCCCGGAGAACCTCCGGCCCGTGATCGAGATCGCCGGGACCGACGGGACGACGGGATCGAGCGGGCCGTACCGCTGTCCTCCCGGGGGGCCCGGCCCGGCGGCCTCGACTCCGACGCCCGTGCCGGGACCGGGCCGGCGCGTGATCACCGCGCCAGTGACAGCAGGAAACGGGTCTCCGCGTCGTCCCGTCCGGCGCGCAGCCTCGGCGCGGCCTCGAGGGCGGCCAGCGCCCGGCACCAGGCCAGCACACGCTCGGGCGACTGGCCCGGGACCAGGGACGCCAGCGAAGCGATCCTCCGCCGCAGCGCGGTGAGGTCTAGGACGCCGCCGAGCACCCAGTCGACGGCGTCGAAGTCCGGGTCGCCCCACGCGGGCCGGGGGTCGATCGCCACCAGGCGGCCGCCCGGACCGACCAGCACGTTGGCGGCGTGGAGGTCGCCGTGCACGAGACCCACCGGTCCGCTCCCGCACAGTTCCAGACACCGGGCCCGGGCGCGCTCGAGGACCGCGGGAGCCACGCGCCGGCCCCCGGCCGTGACCGGCCTGCGCTCCGCCAGGCCGAAGAGGAGGTCGATCCGCTCCGCCAGCGGGCGCAGCACCGAGGGCTCCGCCGGGCGCGGGGTCCGCAGCCGCAGCTCGCGGAGCAGGACCGCCACCTCCGGCAGCCGCCGGCCGTGCTCCCCGGCCGGCCGTCCCGGGGCCACGTCGGCCAGGAGCAGCGCTCCGGCCGTGAGATCCCGCGCCAGCAGACCGACCACGGACGGTGTCCCCGACCACAGGGCCAGTGCTTCCGCCTCCTGCGCGGCGATCGCGGGGTCGGGGGTCACCTTCAGCCACACCGTCCTGCCGGCGCCCTCCTGGAAGCAGCGGAAGACCCGTGAGGTGCCGCCCCCCAGGGACTCCACGACGCGCAGATCCCAGCGGGCGGCGAGCTCGCCGACGAGGGACGGCAACGCTTCGCACCAGCGGTCCGCCTCGGGCCCGAACCGCAGGACGAGTCGCTCCCGCGCCGCCCGCGTCACGAGAACCGGTCCGTCCACCACCACAGCCCCCAGAGGCACACGCCGTCACCGAGCCGCTCGACCGCGCGCCGGCTCCCCGGCCCGACACGGTACGCGGCCCGCGCCGTTCGTGTGCCTCCCGGTGCCGGGGACGCACGGCGCTCAGCTGTAGTGGGCGATCTTCTCGTCCAGGACCCCCATGGCCCGGTGCAGCGCGGCCACCCGCTCCTCCAGCGCTGCACGACGCTCGCGGAGGAAGGCGACCCGGTCCTGCGGGGAGCGTTCGGAGCGGAGGATCGCGACGAACTCCCGCAGGTCCGCGATGCCCAGTCCGGCATCGCGGAAGCACGTGACCAGGCCGATCCAGAAGATGTCGTCCTCGGTGTACTCCCTGCGCCCGCCCGCCGAGCGCCGGATCGGGCCGATGAGCCCTTCCCGCTCGTAGTAGCGCAGCGTGTCGATGGAGACCCCGGTCCGGTCGGCGGCCGTGGCGGGGGAGAGGACGGTCATGGCACTCCTTGGATCACCGCGCTGCCGCGGGGCTATCGCGCCTCGGCGAAGCGCGCCAGGTGCTCGTCGCCGAGTCGCACGCGGCGTGCGGCGAGCGCTTCCTCGATCTGCTCCACCCGGCTCACGCCCACGATGGGATCGATGCCCTGCCGCATCAGCCAGGCGAGGACCACCTGGTTGGGCGTCGCCGAGAGTTCGCGGGCCACGTCGTCCAGGACGGCGAGCACCCGGGTGGTACCGGGGTGATCATAGGTCGGTGGGAGCGGCTTGTCCGCCCGCACGTAGGAACCCCACAGCAGCGTGCTGTACGCCCACACGGCGAGCCCCTCCGACCGCGCGAGGTCGAGGTCCTCGGCGGCGAGCATGCGGTGGCCGCCCTCCGCCACCGGGGTGAGCGGGCGCGGCTGCACCAGCGAATGGCGCAGCTGCAGGGCCGTCCACGGTTCCACGCCCTGCTCCCGCGCGGCGGCCCGGGCGCGTTCGACGCGCCAGGACGCGTGGTTCGCCGCCCCCAGCCGTACGGCCACCCCCTTCGCGACGAGCTCCCCGAAGGCGCCGACGGTCTCCTCCAGGGGCACGGTCCGGTCCTCGGCATGGGCCCAGAGGAGGTCGACGTGATCGACCCGCAGCCGTCGCAGGCTCTCCTCCACGCCTGCGTGGATCGCGCGGGCGGAGAGACCTTCCGCGCTCTTTGGCCAGGAGTGCGGCACCAGCGGATTCTGCCGGACCTTGGTCGCGATCCGGACCGCGTCACGGGCGCCGGGCCGGGCCTCGAGCCACGAGCCGATGACGCGCTCGCTGGCGCCGCCGACACCGCTGGGATCGAGCCAGAACGTGTAGCAGTTCGCGGTGTCGAGCCAGACCCCGCCGCCGGCGACGAAGGCGTCGAGGATCGCGAAGGCCTGCTCGGGAGCGACGCGCGTACCGAAGTCCATGGTGCCCAGCACGACGTGGGCGTTGGTGTTGTCCATGCGCTCCATGCTCGGATCTGGAGCGCGCTCCAGGTCAAGACCTTTCGCGGACGGACCGTCCGGGAGCCGTCCGCCGGACGGACGCGGCGCTCACCGGACGGACGCGGCGCTCACCGGACGGACGCGGCGCTCACCGGGCCGAGGACGCCCTCGCCCTCCCGCGCAGGACGGTGACGGCGTGTTCGCACCAGTCGCGGTTGCCCTCCTCGAAGGCCAGCCCGCGCAGGCAGGTCAGGTACGGGCCGATCCGGTCGCCGTCGCGCAGGAACTCCTCCTCCGTGCGGTCACCGCGCATGCCGCGCAGCAGCTTGCCGAAGAGCTCGATCCTGGCGCGGGCGAAGGCGGCGCGCTCGGTGAGCTGCGCGATGAGCGCCGTGACGTCGACGTGGTCCGCCGCCTGGACCTTGACGAGCAGGTCGTCACGGACGAAGGACGGTTTCGCCGAGGCGGCCGCGAACTCCTCCAGCTCCGCCAGACCGGCCTCGGTCACGCGGAACAGGCGCTTGGTGGGCCGTGACTCCTGGACCACCTCCCGGCCCCGGACGAGCCCGTCCTTCTCCAGGCGGCCCAGTTCGGCGTAGAGCTGCTGGGGCCGCGCGTGCCAGAAGTTCGCGACCCCCAGGTCGAACGCCTTGGCCAACTGGTAGCCGCTGAGCTCCTCGTCGAGCAGTGCCGCCAGCACGGCGTGCCGTAGCGCCATCCCCTCGCCTCCTCGTGCGCGCCCGCCCCTGTCGCCGGCGCCCGGCCCATGGTAGTCATGAATCTGACTGGTCACATTCATGACTGTGGAGGCCGAGCAAGGCATGAACACCACCGACCGTTTCCGCGCCGCCGTGGACCGCCGTGACCTCGCGGCGCTGGACGGCCTGTTCACCGACGACGTCCGCCTCTACAGCCCGGTGAAGTTCACGCCCTTCATGGGCAAGCCGATGGTCATGGGCCTCTTCGGGGTGCTGCTGCGCACCTTCGACGAGTTCCGTTACGTCGGCGACTGCGCCGGCACCGTGCGGACCGGCGCCGACGGTTCGCCCGCCGACGCCGCGGTGCTGGTCTTCCGCGCCGAGGTCGGCGGCAGGGAGATCCACGGCATCGACCTGCTGCACTTCGACGAGGACGGCCGGATCAAGGAGTTCACCGTCATGGTCCGCCCGCAGTCCGCGGTCCAGGCCCTCGGCGAGGCGGTCCTCGCCGGTCTGAGGGCGGACGGCCTGGCGCCTGCCTGACCCGGCGCCGGGCGGCGGGCGGCCGACGCCCCGCGCCTGGTGGCCGGGCCGTGCGCGGGCCGCCCCCGGCGGCGGTCCCCTCCTCGGCCCCACGGACGTGGAGCGGGTCCGCGACCGCACGACGGCTCCGCGGGATCCGCAGTGGCCTTCCGTCGCGACGCCCCACGCGGTGGACCTCGGCCGGCCTCCGGCGGCAGGCGCCCCGGCCGAGGACGCCGGCTGACCGGTCGTCACCGGTGGGCGGTCGTCCGCGACGGCGGCGAGGGCCGCGGTGGAGAAGTCCGGCCGCCGCGTGGCCGGGGGACACGGCCGCTGCCTGACCGATGAGCGGCCGGCCGGGCGGGGCCGCACCGTGGACCGGGATCCGCCGGGTTCCGCGCGGAACGGGGTCAGCGCCGCTCGACGGGGACGAAGTACCGGGTGAGCGCCCAGTCGGCGATCCGGTGCCCGACACGGTTGCCGACGGTGTCCGCCGTGCGGGTGTGGATGCCCGCGAACACGCGGGCGTCGATCACGTCGCGGTCGTAGTCGGCGGCGTGCTCGTAGTGCCGGGTCGATCCGCCCCGGACGGAGCGGACGGTGAAGTCGATCCGGTCGTCGCCCAGCAGCTTGGTCAGGGTGCCCGTCAGGGCGCCCGCGGTGGCGGCGTGCCCGCTCAGGTAGTCGGGGTGGGCCGGGGTCGGCAGCAGCGGCTCCCAGCCGGGATCCGGTTCGGTGGCCGGATTGCCGTCCTGGTCCGCCAGATGGATGGCGGTGACCGGACGCCACGTCCCGTAGTGCAGTTTGGCGTCCCAGGCGGCGATGATGCCGTCGGCCTGCGCGGCGTGCACCGCCGCGTAGAGTCGGGCCGTGCCGGCGATGTCCAGTTGCCGCCGGACCGCCTGGTCGCCCAGGGCGGCGGGGATGTCGAGTTCGGTGAAGAACCGTGCGGTGTCGGTCTGTTCCGGCGTGCGCACCGTGCTGTCCCTCGCCCCGTACGCCTTGACCTCGTTGAGGTCCCGCGCGTAGGGGGCGGAGGTCGTCGGGGGCGGCGGGCCGGGACGGAACATGTCGGGGGAGTGGAGCAGCAGGGGCCGCATCCGGCCCAGCCAGGCGTTGGAGAAGGGGCCGAACGTGGGCGGGGTGGGCCGCCAGATCCCCGGCACGGGAGGCTTGTCGAAGGACACGCTGTCGCCCCGCCCGTCGTGCGCGCGGAGCGCCACGAAGTGGTCCGCGGCGCGCCTGCCGAACGCGGCGCCCTCCTGCTCGGCCCGGCCGTCGGGGATCCTCGCCAGCGTGGCCGTGTAGGCGGCGTCGAGTTCGGCGTCCGCCGCGGGGAAGTAGTGGCTGAGCAGACGGTGGGCGGCGGCCGCGGCGGCGGCCGCCGAGGACGCCTTCCTCGGCCCGTGCTCCCGCCACCTGTACGGGACGTACCGGCCCTCGATGCCCGTCACGGCGTTGTACATGGCCGTCGCGGCGTACGCCTCCCAGAACATCCGGTCGGGAGGGGTGCCGTCCACCTCGGCATCGATGGTGTCGGCGGCGACACGCATCCACTCGGTCACCACCGCCGGGTCACGGGTGGCCGGCGGCGCCGTGCCCTCCGCGGCCGCGGAGGCCGCCGCCGGCAGCGTGGACACGAGCGCCGCCAGGCCCACGGCCAGCCGCGTCACCGGGGCGCTCGGCCCCCGTCCGACCATTCTTCGCATGCTGAAGCTCCTTGGACGAGTTCCCCCGCAGCACTCTGCTCCCGGTGGCGGCGCACGGCAGCACGGGGGGATCCGCGGATGAGCCGAAGGGGCTACGGCGTGCTCCGGAAGGGGCGGTCGCGGCAGCCGCCGGCGCGGAACCCGTCACCACCCGTCGTCGCACGAGCCGGTCCGGCAGCACACCGGCAACCAGCCGGCCGCCCTCCCGCGCAGCCTCCGCAGACGTTCCCTGTCGGGCTCCACCACGGTGAGGATCTCGAAGGCGCTGCCGGCGGTCCGGGGGGAGCGGTGGGACATCACCTGCCCGTGGAGCAGCCGGAGTTCCCGCCGGGCGGCGTCCCGGCACAGTTCCGGAAGGTCCAGTCCTCGCCGGGCCGACCCGAAGTCCGAGCCCTCGCCCGCCACCAGGGCGTGGAGCAGGTCCAGGTACCACGCGCGGGCCGGAGCCGGGAGTTCCTCCGTGAGGGCCGCCAGGGCGACGGCCGCCACGGCGGGAGCCGGCTCCCAGAGGTGGGTGGAACACCACACGTGCCGCTCGAGGCCGTCCTCGGCCGGCTCCGGCCCGTGGCCGTCCGCCGTCCGCAGCAGATCCCGCGCGACGTGCTCCGCGGAGTCGCCGCACCCGCAGAGCATGCCGCCCCAGTCGTACCGGGCGATCTCCCTCTCGATCGGTCGCATGTCTCCCTCATCCTGGACGGCGCCCGCGCACTCCCGGGGAGCGGCGGGCCGGAGCGCCGGCGGTCGGCCGCACCGCGGAAGCATGACATCCCGCCACGGCGCCCGGCGGCCCGCACCGCTATCCGGCCAGGGAGGCCACCATCTCCTTGGTCAGGCACACGGTCCCGTCGTCGGCCGGGGGAGCCGCCAGGTAACCCTCGCTCCGGTAGAGGCGGATGTTCCGCTCGCTGCGGACGCCCGTGTGCACCACGACGCGGAGGCAGTCCGGGTCGACGCCGGTCTCGGCGGTACGCAGCAGCCAACGGCCCAGCCCCCGGCCCCGCAGGTCGGGTACGACGGCGAGCCGGCCCACGTGCCAGTCGGAGTCGACCCGCCGGGTCCGCACCATGCCGAGCAGCCGGCCGTCCCGCCACAGGCCCGTGGTGGTCCAGGACGCCATCCACTCGCGGACCCGCTCCGGGGACTCGTGCAGCGCCGGGATGTCCAGACTCTCGTTGGCCAGGGCCTCCTCCACCCAGCAGCAGCGCTGCAGCACCGTCACCTCGGGGGCGTCGTCGGGCGTCAGCGCGCGCAGGTAGGAACCGGGGAGCGGGCCGGCCTGCACACCCGGGCGCGACCGCTCGCGCAGCGGACGCAGGGCGTGGGAGACCCTGACCAGTTCCTCCAGGACCCCCACGGCGGTCTCGGCGGCGGCGGCGCCCGGACGGACCTGCCCGTCCTGGACGGTGTCGCCGATGCGCATCGCGAGCGTGGCGCCCAGCGGCACCAGGCGCAGGGTGGTCACCACCTGCTTGGCGTGCTGGACCGAACGCGTGCCCGCCGAGGTGTGCCCGTAGCTGACGAAGCCCATCGGCTTCCACGCCCACTCGCGGCCCAGGTGGTCGAGCGCGTTCTTCAAGGTGGCGGGCATCCCGTAGTTGTACTCCGGCGTGACCACGAGGAACCCGTCCGCGGCGTCCACCAGCGCGCTCCACCGCCGGGTGTGCTCGTGCGCGTAGATGCCCGAGGACGGTTCCTCCTCCTCGTCGAGGAAGGAGAGGCCGAGGTCACCGAGGGACAAGGGCACGAGTTCGACGTCGAGTTCACCGGCGCGGGCCTCGAGCGCCCCGGTGAGCCACTTGCCGACCGCCGGACCGAGGGCGCCGGGACGGGTGCTGCACACCAGGACGAGGACGCGGATCGTTTTCATTGACATGGAAATGAACTTAGGGAGTAGATTGGTTCCATGTCAACGAAATCGTCGGCCGACAGGGTGAAGTGGCTGGATCCGGACGAGGAACGGGCCTGGCGGGCCTACCGGCGGACGGTGGTCGCCGTGCAGGCCGCGACGGCGCGCGACCTGGCCGCGGTCGGGCTGTCGGACCCCGACTACGAGGTGCTCAGCACCTTGTCCGAACGGCCCGACCGCACCAGCACGCTGCGGGAACAGGCCGCCAAGATGCGCTGGTCACGCAGCCGGCTCTCCCGCCACGCCACCCGGATGGAGGCGCGCGGCCTCCTGCGGCGCGAGCCGGACCCCGCGGACGGCAGGGGCTGTCTCCTCGTCCTCACCGATCACGGCCTCAAGACGCTGGAGGACGCCGCGCCGGCGCACATCGCCTCGGTGCGGCGCCACTTCATCGACCTCCTCTCGGCCGAGGACCTTCGCGCGGTCGAACGCATCGCCGAGAAGCTGCGCGACGTCGAGGGCTGAACGGCGGGGGCTGAACGGCGGGGGCGCGTCGGCGGCGTGGCGGGCGGCCCGGGCGGCCCGCCGTGCGCGTGAGAGGGCCGGGTCGAGGGCGTGGCGGGCGACGACCGGTGGCCCGCCTCGCGCGGGTCAGGAGCCGAGGAAGTCGAGCAGGTCGGCCGCGAGCCGCTCCTTGTGCGTGTCCGTGATGCCGTGCGGGGCGCCCTGGTAGACCTTGAGGGTCGCGTTCCTGATGCGTGCCGCCGATGCCTTGCCGCCCACCTCGAACGGCACGATCTGGTCGTCGTCGCCGTGGACGACGAGCGCGGGCACGTCGACGGCGTCCAGGTCCGGGCGGAAATCGGTGGCGGAGAAGGCGGCGATGGACTCGTAGGCGTTCCTGTGGCCGGCCTGCAGGCCCTGGCGCCAGAACGCGTCGCGGACGCCCCGGGAGACGTCCGCGCCGGGCCGGTTGTTGCCGAAGAACGGTCCGTCGGCCAGGTCGCGGTACAACTGCGACCGGTCGGACAGCGAGCCGGCGCGGAGCCCGTCGAACACCTCGGCCGGCACGCCCCCCGGGTTGTCGTCGGTCCTGAGCATGAACGGCGGCACGGAGGAGACCAGGGCGATCCGGGAGAGGCGGTCCGTGCCGTGCCGGCCGACGTAGCGGACGACCTCCCCGCCGCCCGTCGAGAATCCGACCAGGGTGACGTCCCGCAGGTCGAGCGTGTCGATGAGGGCGGCCAGGTCGTCGGCGTAGGTGTTCATCTCGTTGCCGTCCCAGGTCTGCTCGGAACGGCCGTGTCCACGACGGTCGTGCGCGATGGCGCGGTATCCGTGGGCGGCCAGGAACAGCTGCTGCGCCTCCCAGCTGTCGGCGTTCAACGGCCAGCCGTGACTGAGCACCACCGGGCGGCCCCGGCCCCAGTCCTTGTAGTGGATCCGCGCTCCGTCGGCTGCGGTGACGAACGGCATGGGTCACTCCCGGTTGCGGTGATCTGTCCGGAATCACGATCGTTCACCGAAGCGCCGGGTCCTCCGTCAGGCGCGCCGGTGGCGGCCGCGGTGTCCACCGCGCGGCCACCGATCGGGTGACACGGCCGGTGACGGCGGGCGTTTCCGGTCCCGGCCGCGACTCACCCGGCCCGCATCGTGCCGATGCGGGCGAGCACCCTCCCGGCGCCGTCCTCCGCGGCGATGCGGCGGGCGAGCGCGGCGGCGCGGCGGCGGTGGGACGGTTCGGACAGGCAGGCCGTGACGGCCGCGGCGAGGGCCTCGGCGGTGAGGTCCTCGAACGGCAGGGGACGGGGAGCCACTCCCAGCCTCCGCAGCCGGGACGCCCAGAACGGCTGGTCGGTCATGACGGGCACGGGCAGCGCGGGCACTCCGGCCCGCAGCCCGGCCGCGGTGGTGCCCGCCCCGGCGTGGTGGACGACGGCGGCGGTACGGGGGAACAGCCAGTCGTGCGGGACGTCGCCGACGGCCAGGACGTCGTCACCGCCGCCGCTCAGACCGGCCCACCCCGCCTGCACCACCGCGCGCACTCCCGCCCGCTCCACCGCCCCGGTCACCAGCTCGCCGAGCCGTTCCCCCTGCCCCACCGCCATGCTGCCGAAGCCGATGAACACCGGAGGCGGACCGGCCTGGAGGAAGTCGACGAGCTCGGCCGGGGGCCGCCAGCCGTACGGGCGCGCGGGCCACCAGTAGCCCGCCACTTCGGCGCGGGACGGCCAGTCCGCGGGGCGCGGCACCACCGACGGGCTGAAGCCGTGCAGGACCGGTCCGTCGTCCGCCGGTGCCGACGGAGGGGAGGCGGGCAGCCCGAGGCGGTCGCGCAGCCGGGTCACCGCTCCGGCGAAGAGCCGCTCCGCGCTCCTCAGCACCGCCCGCCCCGCGGCGAGATTGCCCTCCGGCCCCGGGCCGTCGCCGTCCGGTGCGCCGGGAAGCGGGAACTCGCCGGTGGCGAACTGCGGTGCGAGGTAGGTGCCGATGACGGGGACGCCCGACGCCTCGCCCGCCGCACGGCTGAGGGGCGCCGGGCCGAAGGCGGTCAGCACCAGGTCGGTTCCGCGGGTCACGGCTTCCGCCACCCCGTCGGCGAGGCCGTCGGCGTAGGCCCGGTTCAGCGCCCGGACCTCGTCCCGCGAGGTCGCCCGGGACCACTTGCCGATCAGCTCCCGCGGGTCCCCCGGCATCGGGAGGTGGCCGAGGCCGCAGCCCTCGACGAGCGGGGCGAAGGACGGGTGAGCGGCCACCTCGACCTCGTGGCCCGCCTCCAGCAGACGCCGCCCCAGGCCGGTGAAGGGCGCGACGTCCCCCCGCGAACCGGCGGTGATGATCACTATGCGCATACGACGGTCCTCCTCGACGCCCGCCACCCGGGCACCGGCTTTAGCCGAAGGGCGCCGCGCGGGCCGGGAGGAACTCCACGATCCGGATCCCCGACAGGCACGAGGACCACTGCCGGGGTGCGGCCGGCCCGGTCCGGCGTGCGGGAGGCGCGGGCGGCCCGCGGCCCCGCGGCCCGCGGCCCCGGGCGGCAAGGACCGCCCGGGGGGCGGTCCCGGCCGCGAACCCGGGCACCGGCCCGGCCAGGGCGGCCACGGCGGCAAGGAGGGCCACGGCGGCAAGGAGGGCCACGGCGGCAAGGAGGGCCACGGTCACCACGGCCGGACCGCCCCGCCCGTGCACCGCGGAGTGGAGGCGGGAGCGGGCGGCGCGTTCAGCGACTCCGTGCCGCTGCAGGTGGCCGGCGGGCTGCTGATCGCCGGCGCCGCGGTGGCCGCCGGGCACCGGATCCGGCAGCGGTTCGCCCCCTCCCGCACGGGCCGGACGCGCTGATCACCTGGCGGTCGGGTCATGTCCCGCCCGCCACGGGGTACTCGGGGCCATCGGACACGGCATCGGGTGCGGAAGGACCGCCACGGCGCATGCCGGTGACCGCGCGGAGGTGCGGATGGGGCGGACGGAGAGGGACGGGGCGGCACGGGCCGGCGGACACGGCCCGGTGCGGTTCGGTCCCCGCATGCCCGACGACGGCCTGCCGGTGCTCCCCGAGCTGACCGCGGTGCTGTCGGCGGCAGCCCAGCGCGCCGAGGACGAACCCCCGGGCGGAGGTCCCGGCCTGCTCGAGGCCGCCGCCGGTTACTGGACCCGGCGCGGCCTGGCCGCCGTGCCCGACCGGGTGGCGGCGGCCCCCGGCGCGCCCGCGCTGCTGGTCGCGCTGACCGCCACGCTGGGCGGCGACGTCCTGGTGCCGCGCCCGTGCGCCGCGTGGTGGGCCCCCTACGCACGGCTGCTGGGCCGCCCCGTCTTCCACGTGCCCACGCCGCCCGAGTCGGCCGGCGTCCCCGACGCGTACGCGCTGCAGGAGACGATCCGCCGGGTGCGGGCGGAGGGAGGGGACCCGCGCCAGCTGGTGCTCTCGCCCGCGGACGAGACGACCGGCGCGGTCGCCGCACCGGACTCCCTGCACGAGACCGTCGAGGTCGCCGAGGCCGAGGGACTCTTCGTGATCAGCGACGAGACCTGGCGGGACACGGTCCACGACCCGCACGGCACCGTCCTGCTCAGCCCCGCCGAGATGCTCCCGGGCCGGGTGGCCGTCGTCTGCGACCTGCGCGGCGGACTGCTCCCGGCCGGCTGGCCGGCCGCGATCGCCCGCTTCCCCACCGGCCCCGGCGACGGCGGCGCGCTGCGCGCCCGGGTGCTCGACGTGCTCACCGCGCTCGGCGCCCAGATCCCCGGGCCGCTCGCCGTCACCGCCGCCTACGCGCTGGACGAGCCCGAGGAGGTCACCGCCCGGCGCGCCGCGTCCGTCCGCCTGCACGCGCGGCTGGCCGCCGCGGTGCACGAACTCGTGGTCGCGGCAGGCGGCTTGACGCTCCCCCCGCAGGCCGGACGGTGCGTCTACGCCGACCTGTCGCCGCTCTCCGACGCCCTCGCCACCCACGGCGTCGGCGACGGCCAGGAGCTGGAGGAGTGCCTCGACGTCCACCACGGCGTCCCCGCGAGCGGAGGCCATCGTTTCGGCGACGACCTGGCCGCCCCGCGGGTCCGCCTGTCCACCGGCGACCTGCTCGGCGGCGACGCCGTGGAGCGCGCCGCCTGCCTGACCGCCCCCGACCCGCTGGAACTGCACCGGGTGAGGGGGGCGTTGACCCGATGGCGCACGGCCTTCGCCCGGCTCGGCACACCGTCCGACGCGACCATCGGGCCCGAGCGAGGGGAGAGCCCGCGATGACGCAACCGCAGTTCCGTTCACGCCGGTTGCCCGGCCCCGACGCGGAGACCACGTCCGCCCCCGGGCCCGGCCGCGCACAGGAGGGGAGCCCGGGACGGCTGCGCACCGCGCCGCCCCGGGCCGAACCGGCCCCGCCCGCCGAGCCGTTGGCGTCCGGGCGCGGCCGCCGCTGGCCCAGGTCCTTCGAGGACCGGCTGACCGCCCCGCTCCCCGGGCTGCGCTCCTTCGCCCGGTTCGCCCGCGAGGGCGCGGTGCGGCCCGGGCGCGAGGGCCTGGCGGACGTCCCCCGCATCCCCTACCGCCCCGAGCCGTTGCCCGCGGTGGACGCCCGCCAGGTGGCCGTCAGCTGGGCCGGGCACGCCAGTTGGGTGATCAGGATCGGCGGCCTCACGGTGCTCGCCGACCCGGTGTGGTCCCGCCGCATCCTCGGCACTCCCGCCCGGGTCACCCCGGTCGGCGTCCCGTGGGACGCGCTGCCCCCGGTGGACGCCGTGGTGATCAGCCACAACCACTACGACCACCTGGACCTGCCCACCCTGCGCCGGCTGCCGGCCGACACCCCGATGTTCGTGCCCGGCGGACTGGGCCGGTGGTTCTCCCGCCGGGGTTTCCGGCGGGTGACGGAGCTCGACTGGTGGGAGTCGGCGCGGCTGAAGGGCGTGCGGCTGGACTTCGTGCCGGCCCACCACTGGTCGAAGCGCACCCTGACCGACACCTGCCGCAGCCTGTGGGGCGGCTGGATGCTCACCGCGGACGACGGCGGCGGCGCGGGGGACGGGCGCCGCGTGTACTTCGCCGGGGACACGGGGTACGGACACTGGTTCCGGCGGATCGGCGAGCGCTACCCGGGCATCGACCTGGCCCTGATGCCGATCGGCGCCTACGACCCGCGCTGGTGGCTGCGCGACGTGCACTGCGACCCGGAGGAGGCGGTGCGGGCCACCCTGGACGTCGGAGCCCGGCGGATGGCCCCGATGCACTGGGGCACCTTCCTGCTGTCGTCGGAGCCGGTCATGGAACCCCTGCACCGGGTCCGCGACGCCTGGGCCGCGGCCGGACGGGCCCGCGAGGACCTGTGGGACCTCCCGGTGGGGGGCTCCCGGGTCCTCGGGGACTGACCGCCGCGACCCGGACCGCCGGAACACGGCCGCCGGAACACGGAGCGCCGAGGGGGCATCGGCCCGCCCCCTCGGCGGTCCCCGCCCTCAGCGGTCCCGGAGACGGTTCCACACGGCGGGCGCGGCGCTGATCGCCAGGGTCAGCACCACCACCACGACCACGCCCTTCCACGGCTCGTCGAACAAGGAGCCGCCCAGCACCCCGATGACCTGGTAGGTGGCCGCCCAGGCCACGCAGGCCAGGCTGTTGCCCCGCGCGAAACGGCGCAGCGGCCAGCGGGCCACCAGGCAGGCCAGTATCACCGGCAGCCGCCCCGCCGGGATCATCCGGGACAGCACCAGCACCGGCACCGCGTGCCGGCCCAGCCGCTCCTGGGCCTGCTCCAGCCGCTCCTGCGGGGCACGGTCCCTGATCCGCTCCAGCCAGCGGGTCCCGCCGCGCGACTCCATCCCGCGCCGGCCCAGCCAGTACAGCGCCAGGTCCCCGGCGCACGCCGCCGTGGCGGCCACCGCCAGCACCACCAGGAGCGAGACCGCCGGCGCCGCGTGGTGAAAGGCCACCACCGCAGCCGAACCGACCAGCGGGCCCGTCGGCACCACCGGGACCAGCGAGCCCAGCAGCACCAGGAGGAACAGCATCGGGTAGCCCACCGCGCCGTCCGGCGTCACCGGGTCCCTCCGAGCCGCGCCGACTCGCCGTGCTCGAGCAGCCGTACCTCCACGCCCGGCGCGCTGCGGGCCGCGAGCCGCGCGAACTCGTCGCCGGGGGAGTGGAATTCGTGCGGCCGTACGGCGTCCATCCCCACCGGCCAGAACGTCCCGTAGTGCACCGGCACGGCGCAGCCCGGGGCCAGCGTCGTCAACACCTCCGCCGCCCGGGCGGCGTTGAGGTGGCCCTCACCGAGGAACGGGCCCCAGCCGCCCACCGGCAGCAGCGCCAGGTCGACCGCCCCCACCTCCTCGGCCATGGTGTCGAACAGCCCGGTGTCCCCGGCGAAGTACGTGCGCTGCTCGCCCTCCACCACGAAGCCCAGGGCGGGGGAGCGGTGCGGGCCGACCGGCAGCCGCCGCCCGTCGTGCCGGGCCGTCACCGCCCGGACCGTCAGGTCCGCCACCCGCGTCCGGTCGCCCGGCTCCATCTCCCGCACGTCCAGGGAGCGGGCCCGCGCCAGCCGGGTCAGTGCCGGCACCGCCCGCCCCGCCCCGCGCGGCGCCAGCAGGACGGTGCCCGGCTCCAGCCGGGCCAGCGACGGCAGATGCAGGTGGTCGGCGTGCAGGTGCGAGACGAGCGCCACCTCCGCGCGCCAGGCGTCCGGGGGCGGCGGCGCGCCCCGGCGGCGGCGCAGATGCGCGAGCCGGCGCGTGAACAGGGGGTCCGTCAGCAGGCGCACGCCGGAGTCCCGCAGCGTACAGGTGGCGTGTCCCCACCAGGTGATCTCCGCCGGCACCTCGCCCTCCTCCTTCGTGCGGCCTGCTTCCGAGCCTACGGGTAGGGGCAGGTTCGGTGGGGCAGGCGGAAGTCATGATCCCCGCCCACCGTCTGTCCGGTATGACAGGGTTGAACCGTCCGCCCGCCGGACGACGGAGCACGGCGGGAGAGCGGGAGGTGCGTGTGAAGGACCGCTGGCGGCGGGGCGCCGGACAGCTGGGGCGGAGCGTCGCCGTGTGGGTGGTGACCACCCTCACGATGCTCGTCCTGGCCGGTCTGCTCCCCGACTTCCGGCTGGAGTCGCCGGACGACGACAGCGCCACCCGACTGGGCGTCACCGCCGCGATCGGCGCGGGCGTCTTCGGTCTGCTCTCCGCCCTGGTCTGGCCGCTGCTGGTCCGGCTGCTGCTCCTGGTCCCCGCCCTGGTGCTGGGCCTGCTGGTCTTCTTCCTCAACGGCGGCCTGCTCCTCGTCGCGCTCTGGGCCAACCCCGTCCAGCAGGGCGACGCGAGCCCGGAGACGGCCGTGGTGGTCGCCGCGGTGATGTCCGCGGTGGCCTCGGCGACCGGCGGAGCCCTCGCCGTCCGTGACGACGACGCCTACCGCCGCCGCCTCCACCGGCTCTCCGACCGCCGCCGCGTCCGGGCCGTGGCGGGCGGACCGGTCACCCCCGGCGTCGTCCTCCTCCAACTGGACGGCGTCGGACACGACGTGCTCCGCGACGCCGTCGGACAGGGCCTGATGCCCACCGTCGCCCGGTGGCTCGGCGAGGACGGCGGCGGCCGTCCGCCCACCCACCGGCTGGCCCTCTGGCGGACGGACTGGTCCAGTCAGACCGGCGCCAGTCAGCTGGGCATCCTGCACGGCTCCAACTTCGACGTCCCCGCCTTCCGCTGGTACGACAAGCAGCGCCGCGAGGTGATGGTCTGCAACCGGCCCTCCAGCGCCGTCGTCCTGCAGCGACGGGCCGCCAAGAACGCCGGCCACCCCGGTCTGCTCGCCGTCGACGGCGCCAGCCGCGGCAACCTGTTCAGCGGAGGCGCGGGGGAACAGGCCCTGGTCCTGTCCATCGCCGCCCGTCGCCGCCGCAAGGGGTTCCGGTCCCGCTCCGGCTACTTCGCCTACTTCGCCGACCCCGCCAACGCGGTCCGCACCGCCCTGTCCTTCGGCGCCGAGGTCCTGCGCGAACTGGGCCAGTCGCTGCGCTCCCGGCTGGAGCGCCGCCGGCCGCGGGTGGGCCGCGGCGGGCTGTACCCGTTCCTGCGCGCCTTCGCCACCGTCGTCCAGCGCGACGTGGTGGTCTACGCGGTCGCCGGGGACATGCTCGCCGGACGCACCGCCGTCTACGCCGACCTGGTCGCCTACGACGAGGTGGCCCACCACTCAGGTCCCCGCGGCAGGGACGCCGCACAGGTGCTGCGCCGCCTGGACCGGGTGCTGGCCCTGCTCGAGAAGGTCGCCGAACACACGCCCAGGCCCTACCGGTTCGTGGTCCTCTCCGACCACGGGCAGAGCCCCGGCGAGACCTTCCGCTCCCGGTACGGGCTGGACCTGGGCGACCTGGTGCGGGCCGGCTGCGGGCTGCCGGTGCCGCGCCGGGCCCGCCGCACCCGCAGCGGCGCGGAGGCCCGGTCCGCGGTCCGGGCCGCGCTGCACCGCCCCGTCGAGGAGGGCGCCGGGGAGCACCTGCCGCCGGTGCGCCGCGCCGAACCCGTCGTGCTGGCCTCGGGCAACCTGGGACTGGTCTCCTTCCCCGACGTGGGGCACCGGATGAGCCGTGAGGAGATCGACGCGCGGCATCCGGCGCTCCTCGCCACCCTGGCCAACCATCCCGGCATCGGGTTCCTGCTGGTGCGCAGCGAGGAGCACGGCGGGCTGGTGATGGCGGCGCACGGGGCGGCGGTGCCCCTGGAGGAGCTCAGCGAGGAGAACCCCGGCCCGCTCGAGCCGTACGGGCCGGGGGCGGTGGCCGCGGTGAAGCGCACGCACGGCTTCCCCCAGGCCGCCGACATCATGATCAATTCATGGCACGACCCGGCCACCGGCGAGGTCCACGCCTTCGAGGAACAGATCGGCTCGCACGGCGGGCTCGGCGGCGAGCAGGGCCGGGCCTTCCTGCTGGCGCCGGTGGCGCTGCCCGAGCCGCAGGACCCGCTGGTGGGCGCCGAGGCCGTCCACCGGGTGCTGCTGCGGTGGCTGGGGGAGCCGCCCGCCGGCACGGGGCCGTGAGCGGGGCGTGACCGCGGCCACGAGCGCCGCGGGGGCCCGCACCGGTCCCGGTGCGGGCCCCCGCGCGCCGGGCGGGTTCAGCCCGTGAAGAGCTGGCTCGCCTTGCGGACCAGCTCGAACAGGCCGTAGGCGAGCGGGAGTCCGACCCACAGCCAGGCGAAGGCGATCAGCCCCCGGCGTGCGCCGCCCTCAGACGGATTCCGGGACACGGGCGGCCTCCTCGACGTGGTGCTTGGCGTGCACGGGCCGCACCAGTTCGTTGGCGGCGAAACCGACGACCAGCAGCCCGATCATGATGAACAGCGAGGTCCCGTACAGCTCCGGTCCCTGCTTGCCGGCCTCCTCCTGCCGGTCCGCGATCCAGTTGACGATCAGCGGCCCGAGGACGCCCGCGGTGGACCACGCGGTCAGCAGCCGTCCGTGGATGGCGCCCACCTCGTACGTGCCGAAGAGGTCCTTCAGGTAGGCCGGGATCGTCGCGAAGCCGCCCCCGTAGAAGGAGAGGACGACCAGCGCGCAGAGCACGAACAGCGGCTTGGAGACGTCACCGAAGAGCGCGATCAGCAGGTACATCAGCGCGCCGACGCCCAGGTAGACGCGGTAGATGTTCTTCCGCCCGATCAGGTCGGAGGTCGACGACCAGCCGATCCGCCCCGCCATGTTGGCCGCCGACAGCAGGGCCACGAACCCGGCCGCCGCCGTCACCGACACCGGCGTGGAGGTGTCGCCGAAGAAGTCGGTGATCATCGGAGCGGCCTTCTCCAGGATGCCGATGCCCGCGGTGACGTTCATGACCAGCACCAGCCACAGGAGCCAGAACTGCGGCGTGCGCACGGCGTTCCGGGCGGAGACCTGGACGCCGCCCGCCCCGGCCGTGGCGTCCGTCCCGGCCGCGTCCTGCGGGGCCGGCCGCGGCACGCGGATCAGCAGCACGCCCAGCGCCATGAACACCGCGTAGACGAGGCCGTGCACCAGGAACGCGGCGGCGATCCCGGAGGAGCCGGAACCGAAGGACTCCAGCATCCGGGTGGACCAGGGGGAGGCGATCAGCGCGCCGCCGCCGAAGCCCATGATGGCGATGCCGGTGGCCATGCCCGGCCGGTCCGGGAACCACTTGATCAGCGTGGACACCGGCGAGATGTAGCCGATGCCGAGGCCGATGCCGCCGACGAAGCCGTAGCCGAGGACGATCAGCCAGTACTGCCCGGTCCACGCGCCCAGGGCGGAGAGCAGGAACCCGCAGGAGAAGCAGACCAGGGCCACCGTCATCGCCCACCGCGGCCCGTTGCGTTCGACGAGGGTGCCGCCGAAGGCCGCGGACAGGCCGAGCATCACGATGCCCAGCTGGAAGGGGAGCGCGCTCAGCGTGCCGCTGATGTCGAGCGCGGACTCCAGCGGCGCCTTGAAGACGCTCCAGGCGTAGGCCTGGCCTATGGACAGGTGGACGGAGAGGGCGGCCGGGGGCACGAGCCAGCGGCTCCATCCCGGCGGTGCTACCGGTGGACTCATGATCCGGAACCCTAGGAACCGCTTGGCGGCTTGGGAAGACTCCGGACGCTCCTCACCCACTTCCCCCGTCCTCGGACGCCATGCCCCGGGAACGGCGCGGCACCCGGGAGGAATCCGGTTCCCGGTCGCCGGGGCGCGGCCCGCTTCCGCCGCGGCGGAAGCGTCGCGGCGTGCTCCACCGGGGCGCCCTCCCCGAAGGGCGAGTTCGACACGCGCGCAGCGGGTACGCGGGACGGGTCCCGGCGGAGGCGGACCCCCACGGCCCGCGCCTGCCGCGGAGCGGGGCGCGACGTCGTCCCGCACGTCCAGGACAATGAGACAGCCGAGGTCACCTCGCCGCACGACGGCCCGGTGACCCACGGCGATCTCCCCGTCAAGGGCCGCTCAGGCCGCAGGCACGTACAGAACCGGGACCGACAGGGCTATGGGACGAGTCACGGAACGACGCAAGGTGATCCGCATCCGCGACGGGGCGGTCTCCGCCCGCCCGGACACGCTCGTCGCCGAGGAACCGCTGGAGATCAGGCTCAACGGCAAGCCGCTGGCCGTCACCATGCGCACGCCCGGCGACGACTTCGCCCTCGCCGCCGGGTTCCTGGTCAGCGAGGGCGTGCTGGGCTCGGCCGAGGAGCTGCGCAACATCGTGTACTGCGCGGGGGCCACGGCCGACGGGTCCAACACCTACAACGTGGTCGACGTCCGGACCGCGCCGGACGTCGTCATGCCCGACATCACGCTGGAGCGGAACGTCTACACCACCTCCTCGTGCGGCCTGTGCGGCAAGGCCAGCCTGGACGCGGTGCGCACGACGGCGCGGTGGGCGATCGACGACGGCGACGGGCCGGCGATGACGCTGGAGCCGGCGCTGCTGTCCGAGCTGCCGGACCGGCTGCGCGCCTCCCAGCAGGTGTTCGACCGCACGGGCGGGCTGCACGCGGCGGCCCTGTTCTCCGAGACCGGTGAGCTGCTGGACGTCCGGGAGGACGTCGGGCGGCACAACGCGGTGGACAAGCTGGTCGGGCGGGCCCTGCAGAACGGCGCACTGCCGCTGTCGCGGACCGTGCTGATGGTGTCGGGGCGGGCCTCCTTCGAGCTGGCCCAGAAGGCGGTGATGGCCGGCGTACCGGTGCTGGCCGCCGTCTCGGCGCCGTCGTCGCTGGCGGTGGACCTCGCGGCGGAGACGGGGCTCACGCTGGTCGGGTTCCTGCGGGGAACCTCCATGAACGTGTACGCGGGGGAGGAACGGATCGCCCTGACGGCCACGGCCGCCACGGGCTGACCGCGGCCGTGGGCGGCAGGGCCGTGGCCGGCGACGGGCCCCGGCCCGGACCAGGACCGGCGGGAGCGAGCCGCGCGGCACCGCCCCGCACCCGGTCCTCCGGCTCCGGCGGCAGCCCCCTAGCGGTGGCCGGAGGCGGCGTGGGGGTGGGTCTCCTCCGCCGGGAGGGGGTCGCGTTCCCGCCGACGGGCGATCACCGCCGCCACCATCAGCTGCATCTGGTGGAAGAGCATCAACGGCAGCACCGCCAGCGCCGCCTCCGCCCCGAACAGCACGCTCGCCATCGGCAGCCCCGCCGCCAGCGACTTCGTCGAACCGGCGAACTGGATCGCCACCCGGTCCTCCCGCCCGAAGCGGAGCGCCTTCGCGCCGTACCAGGTGGCCGCCAGCACCACCGCGAGCAGCACCGCCTCCACCGCGATCAGCTCCACCAGCCGGACCGCGCTCACCTGGCCCCAGACGCCCCGCACCATGCCCTGGCTGAAGGCGGAGTAGACGACCAGCAGGATCGCCCCCCGGTCCACCAGCGACAACAGGGCGCGGTGCCTCACGACGAAGCCGCCGATCCAGCGCCGCAGCAGCTGCCCGGCGAGGAACGGCACCAGCAGCTGGAGCACGATCTTCAGCACGGCGTCCCCGGAGAACCCCTGCCCGCCGCCGAACTGCCCGCCGAGCAGCACGGCCGCCAGCAGCGGCGTGACGACGATCCCCGCCAGCGAGGAGAACGAGCCGGCGCAGATGGCGGCCGGCACGTTCCCCCGGGCGATGGAGGTGAAGGCGATCGACGACTGGATGGTCGAGGGCACCAGGGTGAGGAAGAGCAGGCCCCGGTGGAGGGCGTCGTCGAGGAGGACCGGCACCAGCACCTGCGCCGCCAGCCCGAGCAGCGGGAAGAGCACGAACGTGCAGCCCAGGATGGTCAGGTGGAGCCGCCAGTGGCGCAGGCCGTCCAGCGCCTCGCGGGTGGAGAGCCGCGCGCCGTAGAGGAAGAAGAGGAACGCGACCGCGGCCGTCGCCAGGGCGGAGACCCCGTCGGCCGCCACCCCCCGCGCCGGGAGCAGCGCCGCGACGCCCATCGTCGCCAGCAACAGCACGATGTACGGGTCGACCGGCATCCAGCGCGGCCACTGCAGGCGTTTCACGGTGCTCCAGTGCTCAGGGGGGCGGGCAGGCGCGTCGCGGCGCGAGCGCGGCACGGGGACGTGCCCCCTCCATCGTCCATCCTTCCCCCGTGATCGGGAATCCCGCACACCGCTTTGACTGCGATCGCCGGCCGTGATGACCGGCGGCCCGCGCCCGGCTAGGGTTCCCCGCATGTACGACCCCTCCCATCTGCGGACCTTCCTCGCCGTGGCCCAGACGCTGAGCTTCACCCGGGCCGCGCACCGCCTCGGGGTGCGGCAGTCGACGGTCAGTCAGCACGTGCGCAGGCTGGAGGACGCCACCGGCCGGCCGCTGTTCGCCCGGGACACCCATTCGGTGGAGCTCACCGGGGACGGCGAGGCGATGCTGGGGTTCGCCCGCCGCATCCTGGAGGTCCACGAGCAGGCGACGTCGTTCTTCTCCGGCGAGCGCCCCCGCGGCCGCCTCCGCTTCGGGGCGTCGGAGGACTTCGTGCTGACCCGGCTGCCGGAGATCCTGGAGGGCTTCCGCTACGAACACCCCGAGGTGGACCTCGAGCTGACCGTCGAACTCTCCGGCACGCTCCACGAGCGGCTGGCGGCCGGGAAGCTGGACCTGGTGCTGGCCAAGCGGCGGCCGCACGACCCGCGCGGGCAGCTGGTCCGCCAGGACCGGCTGGTGTGGATCGGCGCGGAGCGGCTGCGGCTGGACCCGGACCGGCCCGTGCCCCTGATCGTCTACCCTCCGCCGGGGATCACCCGGGCCTTGGCCCTGGAGGCTCTGGAGGGGCAGGGGAGGGCCTGGCGGATCGCCTGCACCAGCGGCAGCCTCAACGGCCTGATCGCCGCCGCCCGCGCCGGACTGGGCGTGATGCCGCACTCGCGCGGCCTGATCCCGCCGGGACTGGTGCGGGCGCCGGAGCGGGCGGGGCTGCCGGAGCTGGGACGGGTGGACTTCGTCCTGCTGCACGGACACCGGCCGGGCCGGGCCGCCGGCGCGGCGCGGGCGCTGGCGGCCGCCGTCCTCGCCGGGGGCGAACGCCTGCGCCGGGGGCACCCGTGACCCGCGCCGCGGACGCACGTCACGCGCACACGACACGCGCGACGCGGTGACCGGCCGGAGAGGGTTCCGTGGAGGGCCGCTCACAGAAGTCGCGTCACCGTGGGTGAAGGGGGGCGCGATACCACCCTTCACCCCTTTCGTGCCCGTCCCTCCTGCGGGTTCCGGCCGGCCCCGGCTCCCCGGACCCCTCCCGGCGCACCGCCCGGTGAGGTAGTTTCACGCGCTGGGGGGAACGGATCACAGCGTGTCACCGGCGCGTGACCAAGGCACGGAAGCGGGGATCGGCCTTGCGTGAGTACTACAACCCGCCGCTGGCGGTGCCACCGCCGGTCGGCGGCCTGGCCGACAGCGTCTTCCAGCGCGCCCGTGCCGAACCCGACCGGGTGGTGCTCGCCCGCAAGGACCCGGCGGGGCGGTGGCGGGACGTCACGGCCGCCGAGTTCCGGGACCAGGTGCTCGCCCTCGCCAAAGGGCTGCTCGCGGAGGGCGTCCGGTTCGGGGACCGGGTGGCCGTCATGGCGCGGACCCGCTACGAGTGGACGCTGTTCGACTTCGCGCTGTGGACCGTGGGCGCCCAGGTGGTGCCCGTCTACCCGACGTCCTCGGCCGAGCAGGTGGCCTGGATGTTCACGGACGCCGAGGTCACCGCGGCCGTCGTGGAGCACGAGGACCACGCGATGACGGTGGCCACCGTCATCGACCGGGCGCCCCGGCTGCGCCGCCTGTGGCAGATGGACGCCGGCGCCGTGGAGGAGCTCTCGGCGGCCGGGGCCCACCTGGACGACGAGGTGGCCCACCGGCACCGCAACGCGGTCACCCCGGAGACCGTGGCCACGGTCATCTACACCTCGGGCACCACCGGCCGGCCCAAGGGCTGCGTCCTCACCCACGGCAACTTCATGTTCGAGTCCGACACCATGGTCGGCCGCTGGGAACCGGTCTTCCACTCCAAGCCGGGCGACGAGGCGTCCACGCTCCTCTTCCTCCCGCTGGCCCACGTCTTCGGCCGGATGGTGGAGGTCGCCGGCATCCGCCACGGGGTGCGGATGGGACATCAGCCCGAGCTCAACGCCGCCGTCCTGATGGCCGACTTCGCCTCCTTCCAGCCCTCCTTCGTGCTGGCGGTGCCGTACGTCTTCGAGAAGGTCTTCCACGCCGCCCGCCGCAAGGCGGAGAGGTTCGGGAAGGCCGCCGCCTTCGACCGGGCCGTCGACGTCGCCGTGCGGTACGCGGAGGCCGTCGAGGAACGGGACTGGGGCACCGGCCCCGGCCCCTCGGCCGCCCTGCGGATGCAGCACCAGCTCTTCGACAGGACGGTCTACACCAAGGTGCGCCAGGCGCTCGGCGGACGGGTCAGGCACGCCATGTCGGGCGGCTCCGCGATGGACCGCAGGCTGGGCCTCTTCTACGCCGGGGCGGGCGTGCGCGTCTTCCAGGGGTACGGCCTGACCGAGACCACCGCCGCGGCCACCGCCAACCCGCCCGACCGCGTCCGGTACGGCAGCGTCGGGCCGCCGGTCCCCGGCGTCACCGTGCACATCGCCGAGGACGGCGAGATCTGGCTGGCCGGGGACGGCGTCTTCCACGGCTACCTCAACGACCCCCGGGCCACCGAGGAGGTGCTGCGCGGCGGCTGGCTGGCCACCGGGGACATCGGGCGGCTGGACGAGGACGGCTACCTGTACATCACCGGCCGCAAGAAGGAGATCCTCGTGACCTCCGCCGGCAAGAGCGTCTCCCCGATGATGCTGGAGGACCGGGTCCGCGACCACCCGCTGGTCGCCCAGTGCCTGGTGGTGGGCGACGACCGCCCGTACATCGCGGCGCTGGTGACCCTCGACCAGGAAGCCGTCGAGCACTGGCTCCAGATGCGCGGCAAGCCGACCCCGGCCGCCTCCGAACTGGTACGCGACCCGACCCTGGAGATGGAGGTGAGGCGCGCCGTGCAGGCCGCCAACAGCCTGGTCTCCCAGGCCGAGTCCATCCGCACCTTCCGGATACTGGCGCAGCCGTTCACCGAGGAGCAGGGGCTGCTGACGCCCTCTCTGAAACTCAAGCGCAAGGCGATCGAGAAGGCGTACCAGGTGGAGGTCGAAGCGCTCTACCGGAGCTGACGGCCCGATGGACGGACGCCGGCCGCGCGGAGGGATCCGCCGGCCCGCGCGCCCTCCCCGGAATGCGCCGCGCCCGCCGATGGTTGAGGATGGGAGGCAATGTCCGTCCAACGAAGGATCGAGAGCGCGTGAGCAGCAAGGTCCCCCCGATCGTCCTCAACAACGGCGTGGAGATGCCCCAGCTGGGCTTCGGTGTCTGGCAGATCCCGGACGACGAAGCCGAGCGCGCCGTGGCGACCGCCCTCGAAGCCGGTTACCGCAGCATCGACACGGCGGCCGTCTACGGCAACGAGCAGGGAACCGGAAGGGCCGTCGCCGCCTCCGGCATCCCGCGCGAGGAAATCTTCGTCACCACCAAGCTCTGGAACAGCGACCAGGGCTACGACTCCACCCTGCGCGCCTTCGACACCTCGCTGAAGAAGCTCGGCCTGGACTACGTGGACCTGTACCTCATCCACTGGCCGAGGCCCCGGCGGGGCGCCTTCGTCGAGACCTACAAGGCGTTCGAGAAGCTGCACTCCGACGGCCTGATCCGGGCCATCGGCGTCTCCAACTTCCTCCCCGAGCACCTGCGGACGCTGCTGGACGCCACCTCGGTGATCCCCGCGGTCAACCAGATCGAACTCCACCCGTACCTCCAGCAGGGCGAGGCCCGCGAGTTCCACGCCGAACAGGGCATCGCCACCGAGGCGTGGTCCCCGCTCGGCTCCGGCAAGGGCCTCCTGGAGGTCCCGGCGATCGTCGCCATCGCGCAGAAGCACGGCCGGACGCCCGCCCAGGTGGTGCTGCGCTGGCACCTCCAGACCGGCAACATCGTGATCCCCAAGTCGGTCACCCCGTCCCGGATCAAGGAGAACATCGAGGTCTTCGACTTCTCCCTGGACGACGAGGACCTGGCCGCGATCCGCGCCCTCGACGAGGGCCGGCGCCTCGGCGCCGACCCGGCCACCGCCGACTTCGGCTGACGGCACGCCGCCCGGGGCCGTCCGCGGCCCCGGGCCCGCCACCGACTGCTTCCCCCACTGACCCGCGCGGCTCCCGGGTCCGCAGAAGGAGGGCTCCGCAGCAGTGCGTATCGGCAGACAGACCCGCTCGGCGGGGATCGGCGTGGCCCTCCTGTGTGCCGCGCTGTTCCCCGCGGGCACCGCGGGAGCCGCCTTCGACCCGGCGTCCTTCGAGGCGTCCCCGCCCCGGCCGGGCCCTCCCGCCGGGGACGTCAGAGTCGTCGACCTCCCGGTCACGGCGTGGACCGTGCGGGAGAAACTGAGGACCTGCCGGCCGGTCTCCCGCGGCGCGTACCCCACCGACGAGGGACGCAGGCCCACCGTGCCGGTGTGCGGGCAGGGCGACGTCGTCCACTGGACGGCGGACCTCGACGTCGACTGCGACGGCCTGCGCACGCGGCGGTGCAACGAGAGGACCGACCCCTGGTTCCGCCCCGACACCGCCTTCCACCAGGCCGACGGCACACCGCTGCGCGCCGACCGGCTGCCGTACGTCGTGGTGCCGGGGCCGGGCGAGAAGTGGGACCACACCGCCTCGGGGGTGAGCGCCGGGGACCCGGTGGTCCTGCTCCACGGGGACCGGATCGCCTACGCCGTGATCGGCGACATCGGCCCCGACGGCGTCATCGGCGAGGCCTCCTACGCCGCGGCCGAGGCGCTCGGGCTCGACCCCCACCCGGTCAGGGGCGGGGCACGGTCCGGCGTCACCTACCTGGTCTTCAAGGACGCCCGGGCCCGGCCCCTGGAGGACCGCAGGGCGGCGGTGGAGCTGGGCAGGCGGCTGCTCCGCTCCTTCGTCAACCCGTAGGCGTCAGGACGCCGCGTGCCCGGCGGCCAGCTCCTCGACCCGCCGCGCCAGCGCGAAGTCCAGCTCGGTGATCCGGCCGCCCACGCTGTGCGTGTTCACCGACAGGGCGACAGTCCTGTACCCGAGGGTGAGGTCCGAGTGGTGGTCCAGCTCGTCCTGGACCCGGGCGACGTCCGCGACCAGGGCGGCGGCGACCGTGTGCGAGGCGAGGCGGTAGGAACGGGTGAGCCGGTCCTCCGCGACCCGCCAGCCCGGCAGCCCGGACAGCCGGTCCTCGATCTCCCGTTCCGTCAGCGGCTCGACAGCCATGCTCCGCTCCTCCTCGGCCGGTGCTCCGTTTCGGCCAGCGTGCCACAGGTCCGCCGGCCGGCGGGGGTGCGCCCGGCCGCACGTCGGGACATTCCGAAAGCCTCGGCCGGGAAATCGCCTCGCCGATGGGAGATCGGTGCCCCCCGTGGCAGACTGCCCCCCGCAAAGAAAGCGTGAAGCTCTGGGAGGACGGCGTGAGCGAGCGACGCACCGCGCCCACCGTCGGTCAGGTGGTGCTCGGCAAGCGGCTCCAGGAACTCCGCGAGACCGCCGGACTCAAGCGGGAGGAGGCCGCCCGGATCCTGCACGTCGCGCCGGCCACCGTGCGGCGGATGGAGACGGCGGAGGTCTCGCTGAAGATCCCGTACGTCCAGATGCTGCTCTCCGCCTACGGGGTCCCGGGACACGAGGCGGCGGAGTTCGTCGCGCTCGCCGAGGAGGCCAACCGGCCGGGCTGGTGGCAGCGGTTCCACGACGTGCTGCCCGACTGGTTCTCCCTGTACGTCAGCCTGGAGGGCGCGGCGAAGATGCTGCGGTCCTACGAGCCGCACTTCGTGCCGGGGCTGCTGCAGAACGAGGACTACGCGCGCGCGGTCCTGCGGGCCGGCATCCCCGGGCCGAGCGCCGAGGGCACCGTCGAACGGCACGTGGCGCTGCGGATGACCCGTCAGCGGCTGCTGGAGCGGGAGACGCCGCCCAAGCTGTGGGTGATCATGGAGGAGACGGTGCTGCGCCGCCCCGTGGGCCCCGACCCCCGGGTGATGAGGGAGCAGATCGAACGGCTGCTGGAGGCGGTGGAGCAGGACCACATCACGCTGCAGGTCGCCGAGTTCGCGTCCGGCCCGCATCCCGGGGCCTACGCCCCGTTCTCCCTCTTCCGCTTCGCGGAACCGGAGCTGCCCGACATGGTGTTCACCGAGTACCTCACCGGGGCGCTCTACCTCGACTCCCGCGACGAGGTCGCCGCCCACCTCGAGGCACTGGACCACATGACGGCCCGCGCCGCCTCCACGGAGCGCACCCGCGCCGTGCTCCGCGAGTACCGGGAGCGGTACCGGTAACGGCCGCCACGCCGACGGGCGCGGGGAGCCCGGCTCCCCGCGCCCGCGGGGTGTCAGGCCAGCTTGGCCGAGAGGGTGATGGTGGTGCCGGTGAGCGCCTGGCTCACCGGGCAGTTCTTCTTGGCGTCCTCGGCGGCGGCGACGAACGCGTCGTTGTCGATGCCCGGCACGGCGCCCTCCACCGTCAGGTGGATGCCCGTGATGCCCTCGCCGGGCTGGAAGGTGACGTCCGCGGAGGTGGTGAGCCGCTCCGGCGGGGTGCCGGCACCGGCCAGCGCGTGCGACAGCGCCATCGAGAAGCACGAGGAGTGGGCCGCGGCGATGAGCTCCTCCGGGCTGGTCTTCCCGTTCGCCTGCTCGGCGCGCGAGGGCCAGGAGACCGGCTGGGAGCCGGTGCCGGACGAGTCGAAGGTGACGACGCCGCTGCCCTCGAGCAGGTTGCCCTCCCAGACGGTGTGGGCGGATCGCGTGGTGGCCACGAGTGATTCCTTCCTGACGGAACGTCCAGTACGTCCAGTACGGATCGCTCCGATGCTACCGAGGTCCCCCACCCCGCGGTCCCCTGGGCACGCGCCCCGCCGCCCCCGCGCCCGGCCGGACCCGCCCTCCCCGCGGGGCGGGGGACCCCGGAGTGCGGGCCCGGCCGCCCCGGCGGCGAGCGGTCGCCCGCCGGAGAGGACGACTTTGTCCTGCGCCGGGAAGAAGTCCGCACGGATTCGTGCACGACTTCTTCCCACTCCGTCCGGCCGCTGCTACGTTCTCCGCGAAAGCAGGGCCACGCAGGGGAAGCCGAGCAGGGGAGGGGACCGTGAGACGGATGACCGCGCGCCCCGCCAACGCTCATCAGGCCCGCCTGCTGCGGCTGTTGCGCGACGAGGGGCCCAACTCCCGTGCGCAGCTCGGCGACCGGGTCGACCTGTCACGGTCACGGCTCGCCGTCGAGGTGGACCGGCTCCTGGAGACGGGGCTGGCCGTGGCCGACGGCCTCGCCGCCTCCCGCGGCGGCCGCCGCTCCCACAACATCCGCCTGGCCCCGAACCTCCGCTTCCTCGGCGTGGACATCGGCGCGACCTCGGTCGACGTCGCCGTCACCAACGCCGAACTGGAGGTCCTCGGCCACCTCACCCAGCCGATGGACGTGCGCGAGGGCCCCGTACCGGTCTTCGAACAGGTCCTCGGCATGGCCGCCAAGCTGAAGGCGTCCGGTCTCGCGGAGGGCTTCGACGGCGCCGGCATCGGTGTCCCGGGACCGGTCCGCTTCCCCGAGGGCGTCCCGGTCGCGCCGCCGATCATGCCCGGCTGGGACGGGTTCCCGGTGCGCGAGGCGCTCAGCCAGGAACTCGGCTGCCCGGTCATGGTCGACAACGACGTGAACCTGATGGCCCTCGGGCAGATGCACGCCGGCGCCGCCCGGTCCGTGGACGACTACCTGTGCGTCAAGATCGGCACCGGCATCGGATGCGGCATCGTCGTCGGCGGCAAGGTGCACCGTGGTGTCACCGGCAGCGCCGGCGACATCGGCCACATCCAGGCCGTGCCCGACGGCCGCCCCTGCGCCTGCGGCAACCGCGGCTGCCTGGAGGCCCACTTCAGCGGGGCCGCACTCGCCCAGGACGCGGTGGAGGCCGCCCAGCAGGGCCGTTCCCCGCAGCTCGCCGCGCGGCTGGCCGAGTACGGCCGGCTCACCGCGGCCGACGTCGGCGCCGCCGCCGCGGCGGGCGACGCCACCTGCCTCGACCTGATCCGCGACGGCGGGACCCGCGCGGGACAGGTCATCGCGGGGCTCGTCAGCTTCTTCAACCCCGGCCTGGTGGTGATCGGCGGCGGGGTGACCGGCCTCGGCCACAACCTCCTCGCCGCCATCCGCACCCAGGTCTACCGCCAGTCGCTGCCCCTGGCGACCGGCAACCTGCCGATCGTCCTTGACGAACTGGGGGCCACCGCCGGAGTCGTCGGCGCGGCCCGTCTGATCAGCGACCACGTGTTCTCGCCCGCCTGACAGCAACCGGAGCCACCGGGGCGGTGCCGCCGCACCGCCCGAGCCGCACCACCGTGACCGCGCGCGATCCGTTCCGCCCTGCCTACCGCCGGGAGATGCGTCATGCCGTCCGAAGCCCCCGCACCCCTGCTCACCATGACCGCGATCACCAAGTCCTTCCCGGGCGTCCGCGCCCTGGACGGGGTGGACCTGGAGGTCCGGGCCGGCGAGGTCCACTGCCTGCTCGGGCAGAACGGCGCGGGCAAGTCCACCCTGATCAAGGTGCTGGCCGGCGCCCACCAGCCCGACGGCGGCACCGTCGCCTGGCGCGGAGAAACGGTTTCCCTCCGCTCTCCGAGCGACGCGGTCCGTCTGGGCATCGCCACCATCCACCAGGAACTCGACCTGGTCGAACACCTCTCCGCCGCCGAGAACATCCACCTCGGCCACGAACCCACCTCGGCCGGTTTCGTGATCCGTCCCCGCGTGGCCCGCCAGGCCTCCGCCGCACTGCTGCGCCGCCTGGGGCACCCGGAGATCGACCCCGACCGTCCGGTCGGCGCGCTCTCCGCCGCCCAGCGGCAGATCGTCTCCATGGCCCGCGCGCTCTCCCACGACGTCCGGCTGATCGTCATGGACGAGCCGTCCGCCGCCCTCGACCCCGACGAGGTCGACAACCTCTTCCGCATCGTCGACGGACTCACCGACGCGGGCGTCGCGGTCGTGTACATCTCCCACCGCCTGGAGGAGATCCGCCGCATCGGCGACCGGGTCACCGTGCTCAAGGACGGCCGCGCGGTGGCCGGCGGACTGCCCGCCCGGACCACACCCACCCGGGAGATCGTCTCCCTGATGACCGGCCGCGGCGTCGAGCACGCCTTCCCGCCCAGGCCCTCCGAACCGCCCCGCGCCGCCCCCGTGCTCACCGTCCGGGGCCTCGCACTGGAGGGCGGCTTCCAGCCGCTCGACCTCGAACTGCGGCCCGGTGAGATCGTCGGACTGGCCGGACTGGTCGGCTCCGGGCGCTCCGAGATCCTGGAGACCGTCTACGGCGCCCGCCGGCCCACCGCCGGACAGGTCCTGGTGGACGGACGGCCGCTGCGGCCCGGCAGCGTGCCCGCCGCGGTCCGCGCCGGCATCGGACTGGCTCCCGAGGAACGCAAGGCGCAGGCCCTGCTGATGCTGGAGAGCGTCACCCGCAACGTCTCCGTCTCCTCGCTCGGCCGGTTCGCCAGGGGCGGCTGGCTGGACCGCGGGGCCGAACGGGCCGCCGCCCGCAGGGCGACCCGCGAGCTGTCGCTGCGTCCCGACAACCCCGACGCCGCCGTGCGCACCCTCTCCGGAGGCAACCAGCAGAAGGCCGTGCTGGCCCGCTGGCTGCTGCGCGGCTGCCGCGTCCTGCTGCTGGACGAGCCCACCCGGGGCGTCGACATCGGCGCCCGGGCCGAGCTCTACGCGGTGATCCGGCGCCTGGCGGACGAAGGGCTCGCGGTGCTGATGGTCTCCAGCGAACTGCCCGAGGTGCTGGGCCTGGCGGACCGCGTGCTGGTGCTCCGGGAGGGCCGGGTGGTGCACACCGCGCCGGCCGGCGAACTCGACGAGCACCGGGTCCTCGATCTCGTACTGCACGCCACCGACGCGGCTGCCGAAGGGAGCCAGACATGACGCACCCCATGTCTCCACCGGCCGGCGGGGTCCCGCCCGCCCCCGGGGCGGAGAAGCCGGCGCCGCCCCCGGAGGGCCGCCGCACCGCCCCACGGACCGCCTTCGCACGGCTGGACGTCCGCACGCTGTCCCTGCTGGGCGTGCTCGCCGCGCTGGTCGTGGCCGGCGGAGTCACCCGGCCGGAGGCGTTCCTCGACGTCGACAACCTGCGGCTGGTGCTCACCCAGGCATCGGTGATCGGCGTGGTCACCGTGGGCATGACGTTCGTGATCACCGCCGGGGGGATCGACCTCTCGGTCGGCGCGATCGTCGCCCTGGCCTCGGTGTGGGCGACCACCGTGGCCACCCAGGAGTTCGGCTTCGCCGGCATCCTGTTCACCTCGGTGGTGGTGGGACTCGGCTGCGGCCTGGTGAACGGGGCCCTGATCGCCTACGGGGCGATGGTGCCGTTCATCGCCACCCTCGCCATGTTCGCCTCGGCCCGCGGCCTCGCCCTCCTGATCACCGAGGGCCGCACCCAGCGGGTGACCGTGGACGGGGTGCTCGACCTGGGCAGCCGCGACGCCTACGTGCTGGGCGTCCCGCCCCTCGTGCTGGTCTTCGCCGCCGTCACGGCCGTCGGCTGGCTGCTGCTCAACCGCACCACCTTCGGCCGCCGCACGGTGGCCGTCGGCGGCAACGCGGAAGCGGCCCGGCTGGCCGGCATCGACGTCCGCCGCCAGCGCCTCTACCTCTACCTGCTGTCCGGACTGTGCTGCGGCATCGCCGCGTTCATGCTGGTCGTGCTCTCCGGCTCGGGCCAGAACACCAACGGCAACCTCTACGAGCTCGACGCCATCGCCGCCGCGATCATCGGCGGCACCCTGCTCACCGGAGGCCGCGGCACCATCGTCGGCTCCGTCCTCGGCGTCCTGATCTTCACCACCATCACCAACATCTTCGCGCTGAACAACCTGCAGAGCGACGTCCAGCAGATCGCCAAGGGGGCGATCATCGTCGCCGCCGTCCTGGTCCAGCGCCGCACCGTCAGGAACGAGCTGGCCTGATCGTCCGAGCCGACAGAAGGGTCCACCGCCATGCCAGACCTCACGAGCCGCCGGGGACTGCTCTTCGGGACCGCCGCCGTATCGGCCGGCGCCCTCCTCGCGGGCTGCACCAGCAACGAGAAGGACGAGGGGAACACCGGCTCCTCCCAGCAGCCCGCCGCGGACGACAAGCCCGGCAAGGCCGTCACCATCGGTTTCGCCGGACCACAGGCCGACCACGGGTGGCTCAACGCCATCAACGAGCAGGCCCGCGCCCGCGCCGGGAAGTACGCGGACGTCACCCTCGACATCACCGAGGGCTCCAACGACACCGCCACCCAGATCGGCCAGATCGAGACGCTGATCAACAAGAAGGTCGACGTCCTGGTCATCCTGCCGGCCGACGGAGCGGCGCTCACCCAGACCGGCCTCAAGGCCATGCGGGCGGGCATCCCGGTGGTCAACCTGGACCGCGTCTTCAGCTCACCGCAGGCCTTCCGCTGCTGGGTCGGCGGCGACAACTACGGCATGGGCCTCAACGCCGGGCACTACATCGGAGAGAAGCTCAAGGACACGCCGGACGCGAAGGTGGTCGAACTCGCCGGCCTGGACAACCTGGAGCTCACCCGGCAGCGCACCAAGGGCTTCGACGACGCACTGAAGAACTACCCCAACATCAAGAAGGTGGCCCGGCAGGCGGCCGACTTCACGGTCGAGAGCGGACAGGCCAAGATGGCCCAGCTCCTGCAGGCCCAGTCGGCGTTCGACGCGCTGTGGAACCACGACGACGACCAGGGCGTGGGCGCGCTGCGGGCCATCGACCAGGCGGGCCGGGACGACTTCCTGATGGTCGGCGGGGCGGGCGCGCTCTCGGCGTTCGAGGCGATCAAGGCGGACGACGGGGTGCTGAAGGCGACGGTGCTGTACCCGCCGACCATGGCCGCCTCCGCGATCGACCTCGCCCGCGCGCTCGGGCAGGGCAAGGGGGTGTCCGGCCTGGCGGAGTTCGAGATCCCCTCCCAGGTCACCGCGTATTCGGCCGTCGTCGACAAGTCCAACGTCGACCAGTACATGCCGATCGGCTTCGACTGACCCCGCGACGCGGCCCGTGCGGCTGCCCGTGGGCCCCCTGCGGTCGGCCGGACCGCCCCAGGGCTTCGGCCGTGACCGGTGACCGCGACCGGTGAGGAAGCGAGAGGTGCGCCGGAGAGGCGCGGCCCCGGGAGCGGGGCCCGCCCGACCGCGCGTGTCGATGAGGAGGAGAAACCGCATGCCCCAGCCCGATCCGTCGTCGCGACCCGCACTCGGGGTCGGCATGGTCGGCTACGCCTTCATGGGCGCCGCCCACTCACAGGCCTGGCGCACCGTCGGCCGCGTCTTCGACCTGCCCCTGCGGCCCAGGCTCGCCGCGATCGCCGGCCGCGACCCGCAGGCGGTCCGCGCCGCCGCCGAACGCCACGGCTGGGCGGCCGCCGAGACCGACTGGCGTGCCCTGATCGCCCGGGACGACGTCGACCTGGTCGACATCTGCACCCCCGGCGACAGCCACGCCGAGATCGCGATCGCCGCCCTGGAGGCCGGCAAGCACGTCCTGTGCGAGAAGCCGCTGGCGAACAGCGTCGCCGAGGCCGAGGCCATGGTGGAGGCGGCCCGGACCGCCGCCGAGCGCGGCCGGATCGCCATGGTCGGCTTCAACTACCGCCGCGTCCCCGCGGCCTCCCTGGCCCGCGAGATGGTCGCCGCCGGCCGCCTCGGCACGCTGCGCCACGTGCGCGTCGTCTACCTCCAGGACTGGCTGGTGGACCCCGGCTTCCCGCTGACCTGGCGGCTGCGCAAGGAGGCCGCGGGCTCCGGGGCGCTCGGCGACCTGGGCGCCCACATCGTCGACCTCGCCCAGTACCTGACCGGTGACGACCTCGCCGGGGTGTCCGCGCTCACCGAGACCTTCGTCCGCGAACGCCCGCTCCCCGCGGCCGCGTCGAGCGGCCTGGGCACCACGGACGCGTCGGCCGGCAAGGGAGCCGTCACCGTCGACGACGCGGCGGTCTTCACCGGCCGCTTCGCCGGCGGCGCCCTCGCCACCTTCGAGGCGACCCGCTTCGCGACCGGCCGGAAGAACGCCCTGCGCATCGAACTCAACGGGTCCGAGGGGTCGTTGGCCTTCGACCTGGAGAGACTGAACGAGCTGGAGTACCACGACCACCGTGAACCCGCCCCGCGTGCCGGGTTCCGCCGGATCCTGGTCACCGAGCCCGAACACCCCTACCTGGAGGCCTGGTGGCCGCCCGGGCACGGCCTGGGCTACGAGCACAGCTTCGTCCACCAGGCCCGCGACCTGGTGCGCGCCGTGCACACCGGTGAACCGGTCGCCCCCACCTTCGCCGACGGCCTGCGGGTGCAGCGGGTCCTCGCGGCGGTCGAGGAGAGCGCCGCCAAGGGCTCCGCCTACACCGCCGTGGAGTGAGCCCCTCACCGCTGCCGCCGCCGCTCCCGCCATCGGAACCAGCCCCCCACCCGCGAACCGACCGAGGAGACGCACCGTGCCCCGCAACTTCACCCTCTTCACCGGCCAGTGGGCCGACCTGCCGCTCGAGGAGGTCTGCCGCCTGGCCCGCGACTTCGGCTACGACGGACTCGAACTCGCCTGCTGGGGAGACCACTTCGAGGTCGACAAGGCCCTCGCCGACCCGTCCTACCTGGACGGCCGGCGCCGGCTCCTGGACAAGTACGACCTGAAGTGCTGGGCCGTCTCCAACCACCTGGTGGGACAGGCGGTCTGCGACGCGATCATCGACGAGCGCCACCGGGCGATCCTGCCCGCCCGGATCTGGGGCGACGGCGAGGCCGAGGGCGTCCGCCGCCGGGCCGCCGCGGAGATCGCGGACACCGCCCGGGCCGCCGCCGCCTTCGGCGTGGACACCGTCATCGGGTTCACCGGCTCGGCGATCTGGCACCTGGTGGCCATGTTCCCGCCCGCCCCCGAGCCGATGATCGAACGCGGCTACCAGGACTTCGCCGAGCGCTGGAACCCCGTCCTCGACGTCTTCGACGCCGAGGGCGTGCGGTTCGCCCACGAGGTCCACCCCGGCGAGATCGCCTACGACTACTGGACCACGCGGAAGGCACTGGAGGCCGTCGGCCACCGGCCCGCGTTCGGCCTCAACTTCGACCCGTCGCACTTCGTGTGGCAGGACCTCGACCCGGTCGGATTCCTGTGGGACTTCCGCGACCGGATCTACCACGTGGACTGCAAGGAGGCCCGCAAGCGCCTCGACGGACGCAACGGCCGGCTCGGCTCGCACCTGCCCTGGGGGGACCCGCGGCGCGGCTGGGACTTCGTCTCGGCGGGCCACGGCGACGTTCCCTGGGAGGACGTCTTCCGGATGCTGCGCTCCATCGACTACGCCGGCCCGGTCTCGGTCGAATGGGAGGACGCCGGGATGGACCGGCTGCAGGGAGCCCCCGAGGCGCTGCGGCGGCTCAAGGCGTTCGACTTCGATCCGCCGGCCGCGTCCTTCGACGCCGCCTTCGGCGGCAACTGACCGCACAGACTCTCCGGGCTGCCGGCGCATCCCGGTGTCACCCCCACACGTTCACCAGCCGACGGAGGCTATTTCCGTGCGCTCGAACAGAAGGAACCGGCAGAACACCTTCCGAAAGGCCCTGGCACTCCTCACTGGTGCCCTGCTGGCCTGCACCTCGCTCACCCTGGCCACCGGCCCGGCCGGCGCCGCCCCCGGGGCCGCCGCCGAGGAGGCCCAGTTCCAGCAGGTCACCCTCGCCAAGGGCGTGGAGATGATCGGCGAACCGATGTCGCTGGCGGTGCTGCCCGACCGCTCGGTGCTCACCACCTCCCGCGACGGCGCGCTCTACCTGACCGACGACGCCGGGGACACCCGGCTCTCCGCCCGCCTCGACGTGTACACGCACGACGAGGAAGGGCTGCAGGGCGTCGCCGTCGACCCGGACTTCGCGCAGAATCGATTCGTCTACCTGTACTACGCGCCCCGTCTGGACACCCCCGAGGGTGACGCGCCGGAGACCGGCACGGCGGCGGACTTCGAGCCGTTCGAGGGCGTCAACCGGCTCTCCCGCTTCGTCCTGGAGGAGGACGGCACGCTCGACCTGGCCAGCGAGGCGGAGATCCTCGAGGTGGAGACCACCCGGGGGATCTGCTGCCACGTCGGCGGTGACATCGACTTCGACGCGCAGGGCAACCTGTACCTGTCGACCGGCGACGACTCCAACCCGTTCCAGTCGGACGGCTACTCGCCGCTGGACGACCGGGAGAACCGCAACCCGGCCTTCGACGCCCGCCGCACCTCCGGCAACACCAACGACCTGCGGGGCAAGATCCTGCGGATCAAGGTGAACGCGGACGGCTCCTACTCGGTCCCGGAGGGCAACCTGTTCGCCCCCGGCACCGAGGGCACCCGGCCCGAGATCTACGCCATGGGCCTCCGCAACCCGTACCGGTTCAACGTCGACAGGGAGACCGGGATCCTGTACGTCGGCGACTACGGCCCCGACGCCGGAGCCGCCGACCCGGCGCGCGGACCGGCCGGCCAGGTCGAGTTCGCCCGGGTCACCGGGCCCGGCAACTTCGGCTGGCCCTTCTGCACCGGCGACAACGACGCCTACGTCGACTACGATTTCGCCACCAGGACCTCCGGCGAGTCCTTCGACTGCGCGGCCCCGGTCAACGACTCCCGGCACAACACAGGCCTGCGCGAGCTGCCCCCTTCGCAGCCCGCCTGGATCCCCTACGACGGCGGCAGCGTCCCGGAGTTCGGCACCGGCTCGGAGTCCCCGATGGGCGCACCGGTCTACCACTACGACCCCGAACTGGACTCCCCGGTCAAGTTCCCCGAGGCGTACGACGGCGACGTCTTCCTGTCCGAGTTCGGCCGCAGGTGGATCAAGCGGGTGACCGCCGACGCCGACGGCACGGTGCAGGCGATCAACGACTTCCCGTGGAGCGGCACCCAGATCACCGACATGGAGTTCGGCCCGGACGGCGCGCTCTACGTCCTGGACTACGGCGTCCAGTGGTTCGCCGGTGACGAGAACTCCGCCCTGTACCGCATCGAGAACGCCACCGACGGCCGCTCCCCGATCGCCGAGGCCACGGCGTCGGTCACCTCCGGCAAGGCGCCGCTGAGGGTCTCCTTCTCCTCCGCGGGCACCGGCGACCCCGACGGCGACGAACTCGCCTACCGGTGGGAGTTCGGCGACGGCACCTCCTCCACCGCGCAGAACCCGCGGCACACCTACCGGAAGAACGGCACCTACACCGCCAAGCTGACCGTCACCGACCCCACCGGCCGCACCGCCAAGGCCACCGTCCGGGTGGTCGTGGGCAACACCGCCCCCAAGGTGGAACTGGTGACGCCGGGCGACGGCGGGCTGTTCTCCTTCGGCGACGCCATCCCGTTCAAGGTGAAGGTCACCGACCGTGAGGACGGCAGGCGGATCGACTGCTCCAAGGTCACCGTCACCTTCGTCCTCGGCCACGACAGCCACGGTCACCCGCTCACCTCGGCCAACGGCTGCACCGGCACCCTGCAGACCACCGCCGACGGCGGCCACGACGCCAGCGCCAACGTGTTCGGCGTGGTCGACGCGCAGTACACCGACGGCGGAGGCGGCGGCCAGGACCCGCTGACCGCCCACGACCAGGTCGTGCTCCAGCCGGAGAACCGCCAGGCCGAGCACTACGGGACCTCCTCCGGCGTCACGAAGATCTCCAAGGAGACGGCGCACGGCGGCCGGACCGTCGGCGACGTCAACGCCGGCGACTGGATCTCCTTCACCCCGTACGACCTCTCCGACGTCACCTCGGTGACCGCCCGGGTCTCCTCCGGCGGCACCGGCGGCACGCTGGAGTTCCGCGCCGGCTCGCCCACCGGGACCCTGCTGGGCAGCGCCACCGTGCCGGTCACCGGCGGCTGGGAGACGTTCGAGGACGTGAGCGCGGACATCTCCGGGGCGCCGGACGGCGCCACCACGCTCTACCTGGTCTTCCAGGGCGAGGGGGACGGCGCGCTCTACGACCTGGACGACTTCACCTTCACCACCGGCTGACCGGGGTGAGCGGCACGCGCACCTCGTCAGGCGCCCCGGCGCGGGCCCGGACGGCGGTCGCCGCGGCCGCCCTCCCGGCCGGCGGCCCGGACCGCACCACCGACCCGTCCCGCAGCCTGCGGGACGGCCACACCGGCCCCCGGAACCACGGGGCCGGTGACCGGACGTCCTTCCGGGACGTCCGGATCGAGGAACTGCCCGCGCGGCCCGCCGCGTAGGCGCACGACGGCGGCGGGCGGAGGACGCCGGACCTCCGCCCGCCGTCTCCCCCACGCCTTTGGCGCCCCGTCCGTCCCGACGGTGCCGTCTTGTGTCTCCGGCACGGTTGGACCACCTTGATTCTCCGCACGGTCCACGACCCGGCCGGCTCGCCCCTGACCCGGTTCCGGTTCCCGTTCCCGTTCCCGCTCCCGCTCCCGCTCACCGTGCGTACCGAGGAGGCAGCAATCATGTCCGCGTTCGACTCACCGCCCCGGGTGGGCGTCTGGATGATCGGGGCCCGGGGGTCCGTCGCCACCACCGCCGTCGCCGGCTGCGCGGCCCTGACCGCGGGACTGCGTCCGGCCACCGGCATGCTCACCGAGACGCCCCCGTTCGCGCACAGCGGTCTGCCCGCGCTCTCCTTGCTGGAGTTCGGCGGTCACGACATCGCCGAGTGCCCGCTGCCCAAGCGGGCCGAGGCGCTCGCCGGAGCGGGAGTGCTGCCGCACGGGCTGCCGGACGCGGTGCGGGCCGAACTGGCCGCGGTGGACCGGGAGATCAGGCCGGGAGCGCGCGAGGGCGGATGGCCCGAGGCCGACCGGCTGGCCGACGACATACGGGACTTCGCGCAGCGGCGCGGGCTCGCCCGGGTGGTGGTGGTCAACGTCGCCTCCACCGAGCCGGTGGCCGGCGGGCCCGGTCTGCCGGCGAGTTCGCTGTACGCGGCGGCCGCGCTGCGGGCCGGCTGCCCATACGTCAACTTCACCCCCTCCGCCGGGATGCAGCACCCGGAACTCGTGCCGCAGGCCGAGGAGAGCGGGCTGCCCCACGCCGGGCGCGACGGCAAGACCGGACAGACCCTGCTACGGGCCGTGCTGGCGCCGATGTTCGCCCAGCGGGCCTTGGAGGTGCGGGCCTGGTCCGGCACCAACCTGCTGGGCGGCGGGGACGGGGCCTCGCTGGCCGACCCGGCCGCCGCCGCGGCCAAGAACGCCGGCAAGGCACGGGTGCTCGCCGACGCGCTCGGCACCGTGCCGGAGGGCGAGACGCACATCGACGACGTGCCCGCGCTCGGGGACTGGAAGACGGCCTGGGACCACATCGCCTTCGAGGGCTTCCTCGGCGCCCGGATGGTCCTGCAGACCACCTGGCAGGGCTGCGACTCCGCGCTGGCCGCGCCCCTGGTGCTGGACCTGGCCCGGCTCATGGCCCGGGCGGGGGAACTGGGCCTGTCCGGCCCGGTGGCGGAGCTCGGTTTCTACTTCAAGGACCCGGTGGGGGAGGGGCCGGTCGCGCTCGGCGAACAGTACGCGCGACTGCTGGAGTTCGCCCGCCGGCTGGGACGGACCCGATGAGCGCGGCCGGCGACTGGGCCGAACTGCTGCGGGTGTCAGCCCTGTTCACGGTGCCGGGCGACGCGCTGGCCGGAGCGGCGGCGGGCGGCGGACGCCCCGGAGTGCGCACCCTCGGCGCGGTCGCCGCCTCCCTGTGCCTGTACTCGGCGGGGATGGCGCTCAACGACTGGGCCGACCGGGAGGAGGACGCCCGCGAACGCCCCGGGCGGCCGCTGCCGTCCGGGCGGGTGGGGCCCGGCGCCGCGCTGGCCGCCGCCGGAACCCTCACCGCGGCCGGGCTCGGCTGCGCCGCGCTGGCCGGACGCCGCG
>NZ_LWCC02000005.1:366386-368269 GCF_001642695.1 Streptomyces chilikensis | reverse complement strand
CGGCGCGGTCGGCGCCGCCGGCGGGCCCTCGGCGGCCGGGCCGGCCGGCGGCAGACCGGTGACCTGGGCCAGCAGGTCGCACCAGGCCGCGAGGTGCCCCCCGGTGTCCGGGACCCCGCCCAGCCCCTCGCGCGGGGTCCAGGAGGCCCGGATCTCGATCTGCGAGGCGGCCGGCCGTTCCTCCAGCGCCCCGAAGTAGTGGGAGCTCGCCCGGGTGACCGTGCCGCCGGCCTCCTCGTAGCCGAGGCCGCGGGCGTCCAGCGCACCGGTCAGCCAGGACCAGGAGACCTCCGGGAGCAGCGGGTCGGCCGCCATCTCCGGCTCCTGGAGCTCCGCGCGGACCAGGGTGACCAGCCGGAAGGCGCCCCGCCAGGCGTCGTGCCCGTCCGGGTCGTGGAGCAGGATCAGGCGCCCGTCGGCGAGCTCCTCGCCGTCCTCGTCGAGCACGGCCGCCTCCAGGGCGTACGCGTGGGGCGCCAGCCGCCGCGGCGGCGCCACCGGCTCGAGCGCGATGCGCGGCCTCGGCCGCGCCGCCCGCAACGCGTCGACCGCGGCCCGGAAGGGCAGCGGCGCAAAGGCGTCCGCATTCCGCTCCCGCTCCCCGTCCTTCCCGTCGCCCGCTCCGCCGGCACCGTCCGTCAGTCGTCCCTGAGCCGCAGCCATGCGCAGAAGATAAGGGGCGCGGGGCCCCCGCGACGGGAAGGACACCCCAGCGCCGTGCCCCGGTCCGGATCGCGCTCCGCGAACGGTCCGGAAGTTTGCGCGATCCGCCGGCGGGGGCGGCGGACTCGGCGCCGGCGGGCGGGGCGGACATGGGAGACTCTGCGTGTGAGTGCCATTGACAAGCCCGAGAACCCCGCCGTCGCCGAATCAGCCTTCCTCAAGGCGTGCCGCCGAGAGCCGGTGCCGCACACGCCGGTCTGGTTCATGCGGCAGGCCGGGCGCTCGCTGCCCGAGTACCTGAAGGTGCGCGAGGGCATCCCGATGCTCGAGTCGTGCATGCGCCCCGAGCTGGTCACCGAGATCACCCTGCAGCCGGTCCGCCGGCACGGGGTCGACGCGGCCATCTACTTCAGCGACATCGTCGTCCCGCTGAAGGCCATCGGCGTGGACCTGGACATCAAGCCCGGCGTCGGTCCCGTCGTGGAGCAGCCGATCCGCTCCCGCGCCGACCTGGAGCGGCTGCGCGACCTGACCCCCGAGGACGTCTCCTACGTCACCGAGGCGATCCGGATGCTCACCGCCGAGCTCGGCCCCACGCCGCTGATCGGCTTCGCGGGCGCGCCGTTCACCCTGGCCAGCTACCTGGTCGAGGGCGGCCCCTCCAAGAACCACGAGCACACCAAGGCGCTGATGTACGGCGACCCGGAGCTCTGGGCCGACCTGCTGGACCGCCTCGCCGGCATCACCTCCGCCTTCCTCAAGGTGCAGATCGAGGCCGGCGCCTCGGCCGTGCAGCTCTTCGACTCCTGGGTGGGCGCGCTGGCCCCGGCCGACTACCGGCGCTCGGTGATGCCGGCCTCGAAGAAGGTGTTCGAGGCGGTGGCCCCCTACGACGTGCCGCGGATCCACTTCGGCGTCGGCACGGGCGAGCTGCTGGGCCTGATGGGCGAGGCGGGCGCGGACGTCGTGGGCGTCGACTGGCGCGTCCCGCTGGACGAGGCGGTCCGCCGGGTGGGCCCGGGCAAGGCGCTCCAGGGCAACCTGGACCCGGCCGTCCTCTTCTCCTCCCGCGAGGCCGTGGAGACCAAGACGCGCGAGGTGCTGGACGCGGCCGCCGGCCTGGAGGGCCACATCTTCAACCTCGGCCACGGCGTGCTGCCGACCACGGACCCGGGGGCGCTGACCCGCCTCACCGAGTACGTCCACGAGCAGACGGCGCG
>NZ_LWCC02000005.1:329318-366328 GCF_001642695.1 Streptomyces chilikensis | reverse complement strand
CCGGCCCGCCCCGGTGGCCGCCGCGGGCGAGGAAGTCCGCCAGCGGCAGGGTCGCCGCCCCGACCGTCACCGCGTCCGGCCCCAGCCGCCCCAGCTCGATCCGCACCCGCCCCGCCGGATGGGCCAGCGAGTACGCCGTGGCGTGCCGCCGGACCGCCGGCAGGAAGCGCGCCCCCAGCTGCAGTCCGGCCCAGCCGCCGATCAGGATCCGCTCCGGCTGGAACAGGTTGACCAGGTCGGACAGCCCCGCGCCGAGGTACTCGGCGGTCTCCTCCAGCACCCCGAGCGCCACCGGGTCGGGCGTGCCGCCGCGCTCCGGGTGGGCCGCCGCCAGCAGCGCGGTCAGCGAGGTCTCCTCGTCGGCGCCCTCCGGCGGACGCCCGCCCGCCTCCCGCCAGCGGGCCACCAGCGCCTCCGCCCCCGCGTACGCCTCCAGGCAGCCGAGCGCGCCGCACCGGCAGCGCCGCCCGCGCACCCGCACCGTCAGGTGGCCCCACTCCAGGGCCCGGCCGTGCTCGACGTCGTCGGAGACCAGGCAGGCGCCGACGCCCGAGCCGAACAGGACCACCACCGCGTCGCCGGCGCCCCGGCCGGCGCCGAACCACATCTCGGCCTGGCCGAGGGTCTTGGCGCCGTTGTCGATGAAGTACGGGACCCGCTCCGGGAGCCCGGACCGCTCGCGCAGCAGAGCCTCCAGCGGGACGGCGTCCCAGCCCATGGTCTGCCCGTGCACCGTCGCGCCCCGCTCCGGGTCGCGGGCGACGATCCCCGGCACGCCGATGCCGACGCCCAGCAGCCGCTCCGGCGCCAGGCCGGCCGTGGCCAGCACCTCGGCGACGCCGTCCCGGATGTGGCCGGTGACCACCTCCACGTCGTACCGCTGGGGCTCCAGCGGCCGCTCCGTGCGGGAGACCTCGGCGAGCGACAGGTCGAACAGCTCGACCCGGACCCGGGTCTCGCCGACGTCGACGCCGATCAGGTGCCCGCTCCCCGGCACCACCCGCAGCAGGGTCCTCGGGCGTCCGCCGTCGGAATCGACGCTGCCGGCCTCCTCCACCACGCCGTCGGCGATCAGTTCGGCGACCACGTTGCTGACCGACCCCGAGCTCAGTCCGGTGGCCGGGCCGAGGTCGAAGCGGGTCAGCGGCCCGTCGAAGTACAACTGGCGCAGGACGGCCGCCCGGTTGCCCCGCCGCAGGTCACGCACCGTGCGTCCGTTCCGCGCCCTCATCCGGTTCCTTCCGTTCGTGTCCCCGAACGCAAGATACCTCTGCGCGACGCCTTGACGCGACCTTCTCACAGGTCTTAACTCACGGCCTGAATTAAGTCGTGACGGGACGCGTCGCCCCAGCGGGCCCGCAGGCCGTCGACTCCCGGGAAGGGACCCACGTACCCATGCGCAGAATCCGAGCCGCGGCCGCCGGTGCGGTCACCGTCTCCCTGCTGGCCGCCGTATCCGCCTGCGGCGGCGGTTCGGCGACCGGCGGCGGGTCCGGCGACTCGCCCGAGAAGCTCACCTACTGGGCCTCCAACCAGGGCCCCAGCATCGAGGCGGACAAGAAGATCCTCACCGCCGAGATCGCCAAGTTCGAGAAGGAGACCGGGATCGACGTCGAGCTGGAGGTCGTGCCCTGGAGCGACCTGCTCAACAGGATCCTCGCCGCCACCACCTCCGGCCAGGGGCCGGACGTGCTCAACATCGGCAACACCTGGTCCGCGTCCCTCCAGGCGACCGGCGCCCTGCTGCCCTGGGACGACGAGAACTTCGGGAGGATCGGCGGCCGCGACCGCTTCGTGGAGTCCGCGATCGCCTCGGCGGGCGCAGAGGGCCAGGACCCGGCCGCCGTCCCGCTGTACTCGATGGCCTACACGCTCTACTGGAACAAGAAGATGTTCGCCGACGCCGGCATCACCGAACCACCCGCCACCTGGGACGAGATGGTCGAGACCGGCAAGAGGCTGAGCGGCGACGGGAAGTTCGCGCTGGGCGCCGAGGGGGCCAACCTCTCGGAGAACATCCACCACGTGTTCACCTTCGGCCGGCAGCACGGCACCGACTTCTTCACCGCCGACGGCAGGCCCGAGTTCACCTCCGACGCCGCCGTGGACGCCGTGAAGCAGTACGTCGACCTGATGGCCGAGCACGAGATCATCGCCCCGGGCAACGCCGAGTACGCACAGAACCAGTCCCTCCAGGACTTCGCCAGGAACAGGACGGCGATGGTCATGTGGCAGAACGCGCAGACCGCCTTCGCCTCCCACGGGATGGAGGACGACGACTGGGGCGTCGCCCCGATACCCGTGCGGTCCGGCGAACCCGGCGCCGGCACCGGCGTCAACTCCATGGTGGCCGGGATCAACATGGCCGTCTTCAAGAACACCGACAACCTCGACGGCTCCCTGGAATTCGTGAAGTTCATGACCAGCGACGCCGAGCAGAAGGCGCTCAACTCCGCCTACGGCTCCATCCCGCCGGTCAAGGCCGCCCAGGACGACCCGGCCTTCGACGGCCCCACCCAGAAGGTGGTCCGCGACACCCTCGCCAGGAGCGCCGCACCGCTGCCGCAGGTCCCCTCCGAGTCGCAGTTCGAGACGGCCGTCGGCACCGCCGTGAAGGAACTCTTCGCCGAGGCCGCCGCCGGGAAGCCGGTCACCGAGGACCTCGTCCGGGAGAAGCTCACCAAGGCCCAGCAGCAGATGCCGCAGGGGTGAGGCGGCACATGACCACCACCCTCGCTCCCCCGGAGGGGACGCGGGCGGCTGAGGGGGCGGCGCGCACACCGCGCCGCCCCGGACGGCCGCGCCGGGCCTGGCTGCCCTACGCGCTGCTCCTGCCCGCGCTCGCCCTCGAACTCCTCGTCCACCTGGTGCCGATGGTGTACGGGCTGCTGATGAGCTTCAAGGAGCTCACGCAGTTCTACATCCGCGACTGGACCACCGCCCCCTGGCGGGGCCTGGAGAACTTCCGCGTCGCCGTCGACGTCGACACGCCCGTCGGCGCGGCGCTGCTGCACTCCTTCTGGGTCACCTGCCTCTTCACCGTCCTGTCGGTCGGCCTGTGCTGGCTGCTGGGCACCACCACCGCCGTCTACCTCCAGGAGTCCTTCCGCGGCCGCGGCCTGCTGCGCGCCCTGTACCTGGTGCCGTACGCGCTGCCCATGTACGCCGCCGTGATCACCTGGACGTTCATGTTCCAGCGGGACAACGGCCTGGTGAACCACGTCCTGGTCGACCAGCTCGGCCTGTTCGACGAGGCGCCGTTCTGGCTGCTCGGCGACAACAGCTTCTGGGCCATGCTGGTCGTCTCGGTCTGGAGGGGCTGGCCGTTCGCCTTCCTGATCGTGATGGCCGGCCTGCAGACCGTCCCGCGCGAGCTCTACGAGGCGGCCGCCCTCGACGGCGCGGGCCGCTGGCAGCAGTTGCGGCAGGTCACCCTGCCCTCGCTCCGGCCGGTCAACCAGGTCCTCGTCCTGGTGCTCTTCCTGTGGACGTTCAACGACTTCAACACCCCGTTCGTCCTCTTCGGGAAATCGGCCCCGGAGGCCGCGGACCTGATCTCCATCCACATCTACCAGGCGTCCTTCGTCACCTGGAACTTCGGCAGCGGATCGGCCATGTCCGTCCTGCTGCTGCTCTTCCTGCTCGTGGTCACCGCCGGGCACCTGCTGATCACCTCACGCGGACGGAGGAAGGCCGATGGCTAGCGCGCCCAGGTCTCCCATGGCCGCGCCCCGCTCCTTCGTCTGGTCGCGGCGCGTGTTCCTCACCCTGCTCACCGTCTTCGTGGCGGTGCCGGTCTGGGTGATGGTCTCCAGCTCGCTCAAACCGCTCCAGGACGTCTCGGGGGAGTTCCGCTGGCTGCCCGCGGAGCTCACCCTCAGCCCGTACGTCGACATCTGGTCGACCGTCCCGCTGGGCCGCTACTTCGTCAACTCGCTGGTCGTGGCGGGCGCGGCGACCGTCTGCTCGGTGGTCATCGCGATCTTCGCGGCCTACGCGGTGAGCCGCTACGAGTTCCGCGGCAAGCGGTTCTTCACGGTGACCGTGCTGTCCACCCAGATGTTCCCGGGCATCCTCTTCCTGCTGCCGCTCTTCCTGATCTACGTCAACATCGGCAACGCCACCGGCGTCGCCCTGTTCGGCTCCCGCGGCGGTCTGATCCTCACCTACCTGACCTTCTCGCTGCCGTTCTCCATCTGGATGCTGATCGGCTACTTCGCCTCCGTGCCGCGAGAGCTGGACGAGGCGGCCCTGGTGGACGGCTGCGGGCCGCTGGGCGCACTGCTGCGCGTGGTGGTGCCGGCCGCGGTGCCCGGCATCGTCGCCGTCACCGTCTACGCCTTCATGACCGCCTGGAGCGAGGTGCTCTTCGCCTCCGTGATGACCAACGACACCACCCGCACCCTCGCGGTCGGCCTGCAGGCCTACGCCACGCAGACCGAGGTCTACTGGAACCAGATCATGGCCGCCTCCCTGGTGGTGAGCGTGCCGGTGGTCGCCGGCTTCCTGCTCCTCCAGCGCTACCTGGTGGCCGGCCTGACGGCCGGCGCCGTCAAGTGACGGCCCACCGCCCGGCACCTTCCGCACCTTCCGAAGGGAAACCCGTGTCCATCGACCTCGCCGCGCTGCCCCGCGACTTCCTGTGGGGCACGGCCACCTCGGCCTACCAGATCGAAGGAGCCGTCACCGAGGACGGCCGCTCGCCCTCCATCTGGGACACCTTCTCGCACACCCCGGGCCGCGTCGACAACGGCGACACCGGCGACGTGGCATGCGACCACTACCACCGCTGGCGCGAGGACGTCGCGCTGATGCGGGAACTCGGCGTCAACGCCTACCGGCTCTCCGCCGCCTGGCCCCGGGTGGTCCCCGGTGGCGACGGACCCGTGAACGAGCGGGGCCTCGACTTCTACGACCGGCTGGTCGACGCCCTGCTGGAGGCCGGCATCACCCCCTCCGTCACCGCCTACCACTGGGACCTGCCGCAGGTCCTCCAGGACCGCGGCGGCTGGCCCGAACGGGACACCGCCCACCACCTGGCCGCCTACGCCTCCGCGCTGGCCGGACGGATCGGCGACCGGGTGAAGCACTGGGCCACGCTCAACGAACCGCTCTGCTCCGCCTGGATCGGGCACCTGGAGGGCCGGATGGCCCCGGGCCTCACCGACCTGACCGCCGCCGTCCGCGCCTCCTACCACCTGCTGCTCGGACACGGCCTGGCCGCACAGGCCATCCGCGCCGCCGCGCCCGGCGCCCGCGTCGGCATCGTCAACAACCTCTCCGAGATCCGCCCCGCCTCGGGAAGCGCCGAGGACCTCGCCGCCGCCCGCCGGATGGACGGGCACACCAACCGCTGGTGGCTGGACCCGGTGCACGGGCGCGGCTTCCCGGAGGACATGCGCGAGGTCTACGGCGTCGAACTCCCGGAGCGGGCCGGTGACCCGGAGACGATCGCGCAGCCGCTGGACTGGCTGGGCCTGAACTACTACTTCCCGATGACGGTCACCGGTGACCCCGCCGGCCCCGCGCCGTACGTCCGCGAGGTCCGGGTGCCCGACGTGCCGCGCACCGGCATGGACTGGCAGGTCGACGCCGGCGGCATCGAGTCGCTGCTGCTGCGGCTCACCGAGGAGTACGGGGCCCGCGAGCTGTACGTCACCGAGAACGGCTCCAGCTACCCGGACGCGGTGCGCGAGGACGGCGGCGTGGACGACCCGGAGCGGACCGCCTACCTCGAGGGCCACCTGGCCGCCTGCGCCTCCGCCGCCCGCAAGGGCGCGCCGCTGGCCGGCTACTTCGCCTGGTCGCTGATGGACAACTTCGAGTGGGCCTACGGCTACGACAAGCGGTTCGGCCTGGTCCACGTCGACTACGCCACCCAGCGGCGCACGGTGAAGGCCAGCGGCCGCCGGTACGCGGAGATCGTCCGCTCCCACGCGGAGCCCGGCGGGGAGGGTCCCGCGGTCTGACCCTCCCGGCGTGACGGAAGGCCCCCCGGTCACCGGGGGGCCTTCCTCGTGTGCCGTGCGCGAGCGGGCGCCGGGTCACGGGCCGCCTACGGGAAGCGGACGACCTTCGAGGGAACGGTGTCCGAGCCGGAGGTGGCCGACCCGGTGTCGTTGATGACGTGCCGGTACTGGCCCATCCCGCCGAGGGAGATCACTTGGAGGTGGTTCATGCTGATCCCCGGCTTCACCGGCACCTGGAAGCCGTGGTGCTGCACGATCGACGGGTCGGACGTGTAGTTGCAGTAGCTGCCCAGCGCCCACGCCTCGTGCGTGTCCACCGAGTCCGCCACCTTGTAGGCGGCCCAGCCCACGATCCCGTCGTGGGTGACGGCCGCGGCGTTCGGGGCGTCGTACGCCTTCTCGTTCTGGAAGAAGATGGTGCGCCCGCGCTCGCCCTGCCACAGGACGTCGTACTTGTTGAAGTGCTCGACGAACAGGCCGGTGGTCAGGACGTCGTCGCCGTTGACGACCATGCCGTAGTCGGACCGGTTGGTCTCCCAGCCGACGCCCGCGCCGTGGTCCGCGCGCCAGATCCAGGTGTGGTCGACCAGCACGTCGTCGCTGTTGATCACCACGCCGTTGGTGGCCAGGCCGGGTCCCGCGCCGCCGACGCGGATGAACACGTCCTGCACGGTGGTCGGGTTGGCGGCGTGGTCCGCCGAGGCGCCGGACGGGCCGACCCGCAGCAGGGTGTCGGAGCGGGTGGCGCCGGCGTCGATCAGGAAGCCCGCCAGCCGCACGCCGTCCACGTCCGCGACGTGCAGGGCGTCGACGCCGTTGTCGGGGACGAAGGTGGCGAGGCCGAGGCCCAGGACCACCGTGTTCGCCCGGTCGACCTCGATCGGCCGGTCCAGGTGGTAGACGCCCGGGGTGACCAGCAGGTGCAGGCCCTGGGCGAGGGCGGCGTTGATGGTGGCCGCGGTCGCGCCCGGCTTGACCACGTAGAACTGGTCCAGCGGGAGCGAGGTGCCCGCGTTGGCCGGCCAGGAGACGCCGCGGGCGTTGGTGCGCTTGGCGGGGACGAACACCTTGTAGGCGGAGCCGTCCAGGTACAGGAACGGCTTCTCCCGGGAGATCGGCGTGGTGTCCATGGTGGTGTACGGGCCGGAGGCGAAGTTGGTCGCCGGGGCGCCCTGCACGCCGGTGAACGTCATGTTCCAGACGCCGTTGGTCCAGCCGCCGACCGAGCTGTCCCGGGTGTACCACTGCTGCTGCGAGTACGGGCCGACCGTGCCGTCGACCTTCGAGTCGGCGATGTACCCGCCGGAGGCCCACCCGTAGCCGTTCGGGGCGAGGTTGAGCCCGCCCTGGACGTGGATGCGGCGGAACGGGGCGGCCTGGGCGACCGCCCACCGGTTGGTGCCGCTGACCGGGCGGATCGCCAGGTTCTCCGCCGAACGCCAGAAGTTCTGGGTGGCGTTGCCGTTGAACCAGCCGGCGTCCACGGTGACGTCGCCGTTGATCTGCGTGTCGTCGGGGTTGATGCCGAGGCCGGAGATCGAGGTGTAGAAGCCGATCTGCGCGTTGATGCCGTTGTAGGTGCCCGGCTTCAGCAGGAACTGGTAGCGGCCGTCACCGAACTGGGCCTCCTCCTGCCGCGCGAACACCTCGTCGAAGCGCTGCTGGAGGCCGGGCGTCGACGGGTCGACGACGATCACGTTGGGCCCGAGGTCGCCGCCGCCGGTGACCGGCGGGACGCCGCCGCCCGAGCCGGTGCGCACGGCCATCTCCCACAGCGAGTAGCCGTAGGCCGTGGCGCGGGCGGTGCCGTGCATCCGGACGTAGCGGCCCGACCCGGCGACCTCGTAGGAGGCCTTGCCGCCGGTGGCGCCGGTGACGTTGCGCAGCGTCGTCCAGTTGGTGCCGTCGGACGAGACCTGGAGGGTGAAGTCGCGTGCGTACGCGGCCTCCCAGTTCAGGTCGACGCCGCAGACGTCCCGGACCGAGCCGAGGTCCACCCGCAGCCACTGCGGGTCGGAGTGGGCGCTCGACCAGCGGGTGGCGGCGTTGCCGTCGAAGGCGGCGGAGGCGGCGAGACCCGCGCCCTCGGTGGAGGAGGCGGTGGCCGGCCGGTTCAGCGCGGCGTTGGCCGTGGAGCAGCCGGAGGCGGTGCCGGTGGTGCCGAACACCTGGAACTCCCAGAGGGAGACGCCCCACTGGGTGGCCCGGCGGTCGGCGTACATCCGCACGTGCCGGGCGGTGCCGGAGACGTCGACGGTGTCGGTGCCGCCGTCACCGCCGGTCACCTTGCGGGCGTCGGTCCAGGTGGTGCCGTCCGGGGAGAACTGGATGCGGTAGTCGGCCGCGTGGGCGGCCTCCCAGCGCAGCACCACCCGGGTGACGGAGGCGCTCGCGCCGAGGTCGACGCGCAGCCACTGGTTGTCGGCGGCCGTCGACGACCACCGGGTGCCGGTGTCGCCGTCGACCGCGAGCCCGGCCGCGTGCACCGGGCTCTCGTCGGAGGAGGAGGCGGCCGTGCGGCCCTGGGAGAGGGGGACCTCCGCGGCGGCCGACGCCCTCGGCGCCTGGTCCGGCCGCGCCGAGGCGGTCTGTGCGGGGAGGGTGAGCAACGCCGCCGTGGCGACGAGAGCGGCACCCAGGGATCTGAGTCTCATGTCCTGGCTCCATGCGGGTGGAAGTACGGGGGGATGACGTCCGCTCGCGCGACGATGGAACTGTGCGACTTAATTCAGGGTTTGATTTAAGGGGTGAGCCGATGCCCCGACAAGCCCTCGCGCACGCATTCGTGAAAAGAAGTCAGCTCTGCCCGAGGGGTGACGGGCGCGGGACGCGCCGCGTGTGCTGAGCGGGGCGGGAGGCCGGACCCGCCATGGTGGGGGCGTGGACCTCACCTTTGTCCGGGAAGTCGTCGACGCGCGCACGGCCGGTGGCTGGCGGCCGGGCGACGCGTGGCTCGCGGGCGGCACCGGGCTGTTCGCCGAGCCGCGCCCGGGCCTCCTGCGCCTGCGCGACCTCGCCGGCCTCGGGTGGCCGCCGCTGACGGCCGGCCGTGACGGCCTCACCGTCGCGGCCACCTGCACCGTCGCCGAACTGCTGGCCTTCGCCGAGGACCCCGGCGGGCCCTGGCCGCGCGGACGGGCGTTCGTCGCCCGGTGCTGCCGGGCGTTCTCCTCCTCCCACAAGATCTGGAACACCGCCACCGTCGGCGGCAACATCTGCCTGGCCCTCCCCGCCGGGCCGATGATCACGATGGCGGTCGCACTGGACGGCCGGTGCCGCCTCGTCACCCCCGACGGCGCCGAACGCACGGTGTCGGCCGAGGAACTGGTGTGCGGGAACGGCCGCACCCGGCTGGCGGCGGGGGAACTGCTCCGCGACGTCACCCTGCCGGCCGCCGCGCTGGAGCGGCGCACCGTGCTGCGGCGGGTGGGCCTCCAGCCGCGGGGCCGGTCCGCGGCCCTGGTCACCGCCACCGCGGAAGAGGCCGCCGTGCGTGCCGTGACCGCGTTCACCGTCACCGCGGCCACCGTCCGGCCGGTCACCGTCCGCTTCCCCGCCCCGCCCACCGCCGCCGTGCTGCGGCGGGCGCTGGAGGAGGCGTTGCCGCCCGGGCTGATGCTGGACGACGTCCACGGGCACCCGGTCTGGCGGCGTCACCTGTCCCTGCACCTCGCCGAAGAGGCCCGCCGCCGCCTGGTGGGGGAGACGGGCCCGGACGGGGGCCGGACGCGGGCGGCGGACCCGGACCCGGCGGGGGAGGGCTGAGCCGATGCCGTTCCGCGTCCGGGTCGACGGCCACGAGGCCGGCCGGCCGCCCGCACCCGGACAGTGCCTGCGCACCTACCTGCGTGACCTCGGCCGCACCGGTGTGAAGAAGGGCTGCGACACCGGTGACTGCGGGGCCTGCACCGTCCTGGTCGACGGGCTGGCCGTGCACAGCTGCCTGTACCCGGCCCACCGTGCGGACGGACGCGCGGTCACCACCGTCGAGGGCCTGGCCGGGGAGCGGCCCCACCCGGCGCAGCGGGCGTTCGCCGAGGCGGGCGCCTACCAGTGCGGCTACTGCACGCCCGGCTTCGTCATGACCACGGCGGCGCTGACGCCGGAGCAGGCCGAGGACCCGGCCGAGGCGTTCAAGGGCAACCTGTGCCGCTGCACCGGCTACCGCGCCCTGGCCGGGGCGGCCCGGGCGGCCCGCGAGGCCGGGGCGGCCGGGGCGGCCCGCGTGGTGCGCCGGGACCCGTCCGGAGGCCTGCCCGGCGGCGGCGCGCCCGGAGTCCCGGACGGTGAGGACCGCGCCGGCCCCGGCGATGAGGCCCGCGCCGTCGTCACCGGAGCCGTCCGGTTCACCCTCGACGGTCCGCCGCCGCCCGGCCTGCTGCACCTCGCGGTGGTCCGCTCGCCGCACGCCCACGCCCGGATCGTCTCCGTCGACACCGCCGCCGCCCTGGCCGCCCCCGGGGTGCACGCCGTGCTCACCCACCACGACGCGCCGCCCGCCCGCTTCTCGACCGCCCTGCACGAGCGCCCCGGCGACGACCCCGCCGACACCCGCGTCCTCGACGACGTGGTCCGCCACGTCGGCATGCGCGTCGCCGCGGTGGTGGCCGAGAGCCCCGCCGCCGCCGAGCGGGCGGCCCGGCTGGTCGACGTGGCGTACGAGCCGCTCCCCGCCGTCCTCGACCCGGAGGAGGCGCTGCGTCCCGACGCGCCGCGGGTCCACCCCGACGGCAACGTCGTCCACGAGATCCACCGGCGGGCCGGCGACCCGGACCGCGGGCTCGCGGAGGCGGACGTGGTGCTGGAGGCGGAGTTCCGCACCCCGCGCGCCCAGCACACCGCCCTGGAGTGCCACGCCACCCGGGCCTGGACCGGCCCCGACGGCCGCCTGCGCGTGCACACCGCGACCCAGGCGCCGCACCTCGTCCGCCGCACGCTGTGCCGGGTCCTCGGACTGCCCGAGGAGCGGGTCAGGGTCACCGCGGGGCGGCTCGGCGGGGCGTTCGGCGGCAAGCAGGAGATGCTCACCGAGGACCTCGCGGTGCTCGCCGCGCTGCGCACCGGCCGCCCGGTGCAGTGGGAGTTCACCCGGGCCGAGGAACTCACCGCGGCGACGGTCCGCCACCCCTTCCGGATCCGCGTCACCCTCGGCGCGCGCCGGGACGGCAGGCTCACCGGCGTCAGGATCCGCGCGGTGGCCGACACCGGCGCCCTCGGCAACCACGGCCCCGCCGTCCTCGACGCCGCCTGCACCGCCGCCGTCCTGCTGCTGGACTGCCCGGACATCGCCGTGGACGGGTACAGCGTCCGCACCCACCACGTCCCCTCCGGCGCCTTCCGCGGCTACGGCGCCGGGCAGGCCGCCTTCGCCGTGCAGTGCGCCCTCGACGAGCTCGCCCGCCTCCTGCGCCTCGACCCCCTGGAACTGCGCCGCCGGGTCCACCCGCCCGCCGGCGGGTCCTCACCCGTCGCGGGCACGCCCGGACGGCGGCCGGTCGTCGACGACGGGCTCGCCCGGTGCGCCGAGGTCCTCGCCGCCGCCCGGGAACGCCGCCGCCGGGAACACCACCGCCGGGACGGCCGCCGGAACCGCCCGGACGGCCTCCCGCCCGGCGCGCTGATCGGCGAGGGCCTGGCGTTCGCGGCCCAGCCGACCCTGCCCGGCGACGGCCACGTCGCCACGGCGGCCGTCACCCTGCGCCCCGACGGCGACTACGAACTGTCCACCGGAGCACCGGAGTTCGGCAGCGGAACCGGACCGGTGCTGCGCCGCGTCGCGGCCGCCGCGCTCGGTGTCGCCCCCGAGCGGGTGCGTCACCGGCAGGCCGACACCGACCTGCTCGGCCACGACACCGGCGGCTACGGCTCCACCGGGGCGCTGCTCGCCGGCGAGGCCGTCGGGAGGGCCTGCCGGGCCCTGCGGGAACGCGCGGCCGGGAACCCGGGACGGCCGCTGTCGGCCACCGGGCGTGCCGCGGCCGACGACCTGCCGCTGGGCGTCGCCGCGTGCGCACAGTGGTTCCGGGTCGCCGTCGACCCGGCGACCGGGGTGGTGCGGGTGCTGGACAGCGTGCACGTGGCCGACGCCGGACGGGTGCTGGACGCCGGACGGTGCCGCGCCCAGGTCGAGGGGGCCGTCGCCCAGGGAGCGGGCCTCGCCCTGTGGGAGGAACTGCGCACCGGCCCGCACGGCGGCGTCGTCACCGACAGCCTGCGCGGCTACACCGTGCCCCGGCTCGGCGACCTCCCGCCCACCGAGGTGCACCTGGTCACCGCCGAGGGCCACGGGGCGGCGCCCGCCGTGCCCAAGCCGGTGAGCGAGCTGCCCTTCAACCCCGTCGCCCCGGCCCTCGCCAACGCGGTCCGGGACGCCACCGGGGTGCGCCTCGGCGACCTGCCGCTGCGGGCGGACGCCGTGTGGGCGGCGCTGCGCGGCCGGGCGGGGAGGGGCGCGGGATGACCCGGGCCGGCCGCCGCGTCCACGCGGCGGCCGGCCCGCGCCGCGCCCGCGGCCGGCGCCGGCGCCGCGCTGGCGCCGCACCCGGCGGCGGGCCGCCCTCCCGCGTGCCGTTGTGCCGCGGAGCCCGCCCCCCGGGGGGGAAGGCGGCTAGACGTCGCCGTCCTCCGCGAGGACGCGCTGGGCCACCGCGAAGGCGGAGTTGGCGGCCGGAACCCCCACGTACACCCCGGTCTGCAGCAGCACCGCGCCGATCTCGTCCACGGAGAGCCCGTTGCGCCGCGCCGCCCGCACGTGCATGGCCAGCTCGTCCAGGTGGCCGTGCGCCACCAGCGCGGTCAGCGTCACCATGGACCGCTCGCGCCGCGTGAGGGTGGTGTCGGTCCAGATCTCGCCCCACGCGTAGCGCGAGATGAAGTCCTGGAACCGCGCGGTGAACGGCGTCTGCCGGGCCTGCGCCCGGTCCACGTGGGCGTCGCCCAGCACCTCCCGGCGCACCGCGACGCCCCGCCGCGCGAACCCGGTGAAGTGACCGCGCAGTGCCGCCAGCACGGCCTCCGGCCGCTCCGCCGGGGCCAGGTGCGAGGCGCCCGGGATCTCGGTCAGGGAAGCACCCGGCACCGCGTCCGCGATCTCCCGCAGATGCGCCGGCGGGGTGGCCGGGTCCTCACGTCCCGCGATCAGCAGCGTCGGCACCCGGACGGAGCCCAGCCGCTCCCGCACGTCGAAGGAGGCCAGCGCGTCGCAGCAGGCGGCGTACGAGGCGGGGTCGGCCTCGCGGTGGTCCTGGACCAGCCGGTCCACCGTGAAGCCGGGCGTGAACCAGCGGGCGCCGGCCGAACCGGCCAGTTCCGCCATCGCGGCGCGGCCGCCGGCCCGCACCGCCGCCGCCCGCTCCTCCCACGGCCCGGCACCGTTGAAGTGCGACGAGGAGCAGATCACGGCCAGCGAGGAGACGCGCTCCGGGTGGTGGATCGCCAGGTGCAGACCGACCGCGCCGCCCAGCGACACCCCCGCGTAGGCGAACCGCTCCACGCCCAGGCCGTCGGCGAGGTCCAGCACCAGCGCGGCCAGGTCGCCCACGGTGGCGCCGGGGCCGATCAGCCCGGCCGGCGAGGCCCCGTGCCCCGGCAGGTCCCAGCGGATCACCCGGTGGGCGGCCGCGAGTTCGGGCGCGACCGCGTCCCACAGGGCCAGGGACGTGCCCAAGGACGGCCCCAGCAGCAGCGGCTCGGCCGAAGCGGAGCCCTCCGCACGGTGGTTCGGCAGCTTGTTCGTCAACGTCGCTCCAAGGCGCGGTCGGTGAGCATGGCGGCGGAGCCCGTGTACTGGGCCGGGTCGGTCGTGGACGCCAGGTCGACGTCCCGCAGCTCCGGCTCGGCGCGCAGGACTTCGACCAGCGGCAGTCCGTCCTCGTAGGCCCGCCGCGCGGCTTCGGTGAGGAGTTCCTTGGCCCGGGTGCGGCCCAGCACGGGCGCCAGCGCGACCGAGAGGCGCTCCGAGACGATCAGGCCGTGGGTGACGTCCAGGTGGGCCCGCATCGCCGTGGCGTCCACCCGCAGCCCTTCGGCGAGGTCCGCGGCCTGCCGGGCGGCCGAGCCGGCCAGCCGCAGCAGGTCGCGCAGCGGCTCCCACTCGGCGTGCCAGGCGCCGGCCGGACGCTCGTCCTCCGCGACCAGGCAGCCGAACAGGGTGGCCGCCAGGTGGGGTGCGCGGCGGGCCGCGGCGGCGATCAGCGTGGACCGCACCGGGTTCGCCTTGTGCGGCATGGCGGAGGAGCCCCCGCCGCTCGGCTCGGCGAGCTCCGCGATCTCGGTGCGGGCCAGCGTCAGCACGTCGGCGGCGATCTTGCCCAGCGCCCCGGTGGTGAGCGCCAGCGCGCCTGCCAGGTCGGCGACCGGCGTGCGCAGGGTGTGCCAGGGCAGCGGCGGCTCCGCGAGTCCCAGCTCCCGGGCGTAGGCGGCGACCAGGGCCGGCGGGTCGTCCGCGCCGTAGGCGGCGAACGCCGCCAGGGTGCCGGCCGCGCCGCCCAGCTGGGCGGGCAGCGCGCCGCGGACGGCGCGCAGCCGGTCCCGCGCGTCCAGCACGAGCGAGCGCCAGCCGGCGGCCTTCAGGCCGAAGGTGGTGGGCACCGCGTGCTGGGAGAGGGTCCTCCCCGGCATCGGCGTGTCGCGGTGCGCGGCGGCCAGCCGGGCCAGCGCGCGCTCCGTGCGGTCCAGGTCCGCCAGGACCAGGTCCAGCGCGCGGCCGGCCACCAGCATGGTGGCGGTGTCCATGATGTCCTGGCTGGTGGCGCCCCGGTGGACGTACGGCCCGTACGTCCCGCCGACCGCCGCCGTGAGGTCGGCGACCAGCGGGATCACCGGGTTGCCGCCGCTCGCGGCCCGCCGGGCGAGCGAGAGGACGTCGAACCGGTCGGGGACGGCCGCCTCGGCCACCGCCTCGGCGGCCTCGGCGGGCGCCAGGCCCAAGGACGCCTGGGCGCGGGTCAGTGCGGCCTCGGCCTCCAGCAGCGCCGCCAGGAAGGCGGCGTCGCCGGTGGCCTCGGCCGCCGGGGAGCCGGCCTGCCCCGGGGAGAGCAGGCCGGCCTCGGGCGGTGCGGGAGGGGGCAGCGGTGTCACCGGTACTCCAGGAAGACCGTCTCGTTCTCGCCCTGCAGGTGGATGTCGAAACGGTACGTCGCGGGCGACTGCTCCTCGGCGATCAGCGTGGAGCGGCGGCCCTCCCCGACCCGGGAGAGCACGGGGTCGGCGGCCAGCGCGGCGTCGTCGCCGGGCAGGTAGATCCGGGTGAACAGGTGCACCAGCAGACCGCGGGCGAACACGCACACCGCGAGGTAGGGGGCGTTGGCGCCGCGCGCGCCGGGGCGCAGGGTGCGCGCCACCCAGTGGCCGTCGGCGTCCGTCTGGATCCGGCCCCAGCCGGTGAACTCCAGCCCGTTGCGGCCGACGAACCCGCCGGAGGCGGGGTCGCGGCGCATCGAACCGGTCGCCGTCGGCACCGAGCCGTCCGGCGCGGGGCCCCACAGCTCGACCAGGGCGTCCGGCAGCGGGTCGCCCTTGCCGTCGTAGACGTGACCGTGCACCGTGACGGTGTCCGGGTGGCCGACGGGGGCGATGTTCCCGCCGTCCGGGACGGGCAGCGCGTAGCCGTAGAACGGGCCGACGGTCTGGGAGGGCGTCGGGAGCACGGCCCTGCCGCCGGCGGGGTCGGTCATGGCGATGTCGGTCATGGCGGTCAGCGTCCTTCTTCCATCCACGTGGCGCTCGGGCCGTCGAGCACGATGTCCCAGCGGTAGCCGAGGGAGAACTCGGGCACCGAGAGGCTGTGGTCGTAGGCGGCGACCAGGCGGTCCCTGGCGGCCTGGTCGGTGACCGAGTGCAGGATGGGGTCGTACGGGAACAGCGGGTCGTTGGGGAAGTACATCTGGGTGACCAGACGCTGGGTGAACGACCGGCCGAACACCGAGAAGTGGATGTGCGCGGGCCGCCAGGCGTTGGTGTGGTTGCGCCACGGGTAGGGGCCCGGCTGGATCGTGGTGAACCGGTAGAAGCCGTGGTCGTCGGTGATGGTGCGGCCCGCGCCGGTGAAGTTCGGGTCCAGCGGGGCGTCGTGCTGCTCGCGCTGGTGGGCGTACCGGCCGGCCGAGTTGGCCTGCCATATCTCGACCAGCTGGCCGCGGACCGGACGGCCGTCGCGGTCGAGCAGACGGCCCTCGACGGTGATGCGCTCGCCGATCGGCTCCCCGTCGTGCTGGCGGGTCAGGTCGTTGTCGATCTCCGTGATGTCACGGTCGCCCCAGGCGGGGGAGGAGAGCTCCACCAGCTCCGGGTCCCTGGTGACGTCGATGCCGACCGGGGGCTGCTGGGGGTGACGCAGGACCGAGGAGCGGTACGGGGCGTAACCGCGGTCCGGGTGGTGCTCCACCGGAGCGCCGGCGGCGACGCGCTGCTCGTAGGCGTCGCGCTCGGCGGCGATCTCCTCGTCGATGTCGTGCTGGGTGAGGGCCATGGTGGCGGCGACTCTCCTTCGTTCGGGCGGGACACGGGCCGAAGAGGCCGGCACACCCCTTCGGACCGCACCCGCCGGCCACAACCCGGCCGGTCATTTAGTCAGGGCACTGACTATTCCGGCGGGTGAGGCACACGTTTTCACCGTTCCCGTCGAGAGGTCAAGATTCCGGCCGTGAGCAAGGTGATGCGCGGTGGTGCGCGGCGTCGCGCGCCGGGCGACAGGAGGCCGCGCAGCGACTATTGTTCCGTGTACCAACGAAAACGGCCCTCGGGAGGGCGCATGGCCGCGGTGGATCTGACCACCCATCCCGGGCACCTCGCCCGACGGCTGCAGCAGGCCCACACCCTGCTCTGGAACGCGATGGTGTCCGAGGAGATCACCTCGCCCCAGTACGCCGTCATGAACGCGGTGACGGCCGAGCCCGGCCTCGACCAGCGCACGGTGGGGGAGCGGGTCTCGCTCGACCGTTCCACGGTCGCCGAGGTGGTGGGCCGCCTCATCCGCCGTGAACTGCTGGACAAGGTGCGCGACCCCCAGGACGGACGCCGGTACCTGCTGCGCCTCACCGAGGAGGGCGCCCGCACCCACCGTCGGCTCACGGTCAGGGCGGCCCGGATGAACCAGGTGCTGCTGGCCCCGCTGAGCGTGCCGGAGCAGGACCTCTTCGTCGACCTCATCCGCCGGGTCTCCGAGGCCGCCGAGGAACTCCGCCGGCCGGTCTAGGGCGCCGGCCCGCACCGGATCGGCGGACGCGCCGACATGTTTCGAGCGCCGGAGCGGCTCCGGGTCCGCCCTCCCCTTCGCGCGCGGACGCGCCGCGGTGCGCCCGTGCGCGGCCCCGCGGCCGCGTTCCGGGGACCGGTGCCGGACCTCCGGTGCCCTTCCAACGGTCAATAGTGTCCGCGGTGTTGACGCCCGGGGCCCCGCTCCGTAGCTTGCCTCGCGGAAACTTTCGCGTACGTGGCGAAAGTTTCGAACCGGGCGTTCCCGCGTCCCTCCGGCACGTCGGCGCGGGGCGCGGAGCCGCGCATCGTGAGGGAGCCCCATGCCGTCGTCGAGGTCGTTTCGCGAAAGATGGAACCGGGTGGCCGCCCGGCTCGCACTCCGGGAGCGCGCCGGGGCCGTGCTCAGGACCGCCGCGGTGGCCTCGGTCGCCGTCGTGGTGACCGTCTCCGCCACCGCCGCGGGTGCCCTCGGCGACGACGCGGCCGGCGGCCGTGAACCCGGGACCGGTCCCGGCGGCGCCCACTGGGTGGACACCTGGGTGTCCATGCCGCAGCTCACCGAACCCCACAACATGCCGCCCGCGCCCTTCACGGACGGCGAGTCCGTCCTGGCCGACAGCACCCTGCGGCAGACCATCCGCACCACCGTCGCGGGCGAGAAGCTGCGGCTGCGCTTCTCCAACGCCTTCGGCGGGGCCGAACTCCCGCTCACCCGCGTGTCCGTGGCCCTCCCGGCCGGCGGCGCGGCGGGAGTCCCCGCCATCGAGCCCGGCTCCGCCCGGCAGGTCACCTTCGGCGGACGGACCTCGACCGTGGTGCCGACGGGAGCCCAGACGGTCTCCGACCCGGTGGACATGAAGGTGCCCGCCGGAACCAACCTGACGGTGACGGTGTACCTCGCCGAGGGCCAGGCCTCCTCGTCGGTGACCTCGCACCCCGGCTCACGCACCTCGTCGTACCTGGTCAAGGGGGACCACGCCACCGCCGCCGACCTGCCCGGCGCCACCCGCACCGACCACTGGTACTTCCTCAGCGGCGCGGAGACCTGGTCCGAGAACCCGCGGGCCGCCGGCCTGGTGGTGATCGGCGACTCCCTGAGCGACGGCCGGGGCTCCACCACCAACGGCAACGACCGCTGGCCGGACCAGCTCCACCGGCGCCTGCTCCGCTCGCCCGCCACCGCCCACGTGGCCGTCCTCAACGAGGCGGCGGGCGGCAACCGGGTGCTGCGCGACGGGCTCGGCCCCAACGTGCTCGCCCGCCTCGACCGCGACGTGCTGGTGCGCAGCGGGGCCCGCTGGGCGCTGGTCTTCGAGGGCGTCAACGACCTGGGCACCGCCGAGGCCACCGCGCCGGCCCAGAAGGCCGTCGCCGACGACCTGATCGCCGCCTACCGCCAGATCGTCGCCCGCGCCCACGCCGAGGGGATCGCCGTCCACGGTGCCACCCTCACGCCGTTCGGCGGCAACGAGATGTACGACGACCCGGACGGCCACCGCGAGGCTGCGCGCAAGCGGGTCAACGACTGGATCCGCCACAGCGGCGTGTTCGACGCGGTGGTCGACTTCGACCGCGCCGTCCGCGACCCGCGGGACCCCGCCGCGCTGCTCCCCGCCTACGACACCGGGGACCACCTGCACCTCAACCCGGCGGGCTACGGCGCGCTGGCCGATGCGGTCCCGGCGCGCCTGCTGCGCTGAGCGCGCCGAGCGGCGAGGCGTCCGCCGCGCGGGCCGTGGGCGGCGGACGGTCCGGTCCGCCGCCGGCCCCCGGCCGCGGGCGCCTCACCGCTCGGCCAGCACCACCCAGACCTGGCCGTCGGCCATGTTCACCGGCGTGCCGTCCCCGGTGGTGAAGCGGGTGCCGTCGGCCTCGGTGGCGCGCTGCCAGCGCACCGGCCAGACCTTGCCGTCCCGCAGCAGGTCCGCCGAACCGGACCCCACCGTCTCGCTGAACGGCGTGTTGTTGCCGCCGCGGTCCCGGAAGGCCGACTCCCGCACCGTCACGTACTGCACCACCACGGTGGGCGGGGCGAGCTGCCTGCCGCCGTCGGTGGTGGGGCGGCCGTCGGTCTCCACCAGCCACCCGCCCCGCCGTGCCGACCAGTCGAAGGTGAAGCGCGCGGAGGGGAAGCGCACGGTGCGCTCCTCCTCGGGCCGGCCGCCGGCCGGCGCCGGGCCCTCGCGGAAACCGGCCGCGGTCAGCGCCTCCCGCCCCGCCGGGGCGTCCACCAGGCGGCGCGGCCGCAGGTACAGGTTGTGCGGGGCCGGGCGGTCGTCGCCGCGGTACCAGGCCTCCGGCCGGTTGCCCGGGGACTCCGCGCGCAACGGCGCCGCCTCGATGAGCGGGCGCAGCCGGCTCTGCGAACCCGAGTACGCGAGCACCGGTTCGTCGAACTGCCGCAGCAGCCGCAGATCGGTCTCCCGGGCGCTGCGCACCGGGCCCACCGCCCCGGGGAGCCGGGTGGCGTAGAGAGCCATCAGCCTGCTGAGACCGGCCTCCACCCGCTCGGCGTAGACCACGTCGGCCTGGGCCAGCCCGGTCTGGGGACGGGCCGGGAGCACGTTGTCGATCTTGACGGCGAGCACGCCGGACGGCGGCCGGGCGGGCGTCCCCGTGCGGTCCTGGCCGCCGGGGCCGACGACGCACCCGCCGGCCAGGACAAGCGCGGCGACCGCCGCCCCGAGCACCGCTCCCGCTCTCGTCCGGCCGGCGGGTCGCGTCGAGCCGGCCGAGCCGTTCGGTCTGTCGCGCAGCCCCATGCCCACCGCCACCGATCTTCGGTTCACACACCTGCACCGGTCCTTCGTGCTGTACCCGTTTCGGCTTCCCGCCGCACCCCGGGCGGGCGGGAGATGTCGGTTCGGCCGGTTTCGTGTAGGCCGTCCGGGTACCCGTGGCACGGACGAGAGCATGCGGAAGCAGGGAGTCCGACACGATGAAGGCAGTGACCTGGCAGGGCAAGCGGGACGTCCGGGTGGAGACCGTTCCCGACCCGAGGATCGAGGAACCCACCGACGCGATCATCCGGATCACCTCCACCGGACTGTGCGGATCCGACCTCCACCTCTACGAGGTCCTCACCCCGTTCATGACCCCCGGCGACATCCTCGGCCACGAGCCCATGGGCATCGTCGAGGAGGTGGGACCGGGAGTGACCGGGCTGATGCCCGGGGACCGCGTGGTGGTGCCCTTCCAGATCTCCTGCGGCAGTTGCTGGATGTGCGGCCAGGGCCTCCACACCCAGTGCGAGACCACCCAGGTGACCGGAGAGGGGATGGGGGCCCAGCTCTTCGGCTACACCCGCCTCTACGGCGCCGTCCCCGGCGCCCAGGCCGAGTACCTGCGCGTGCCGCAGGCGCACTTCGGGCCGATCAAGGTGCCCGAGGGCCCCTCGGACGACCGGTTCCTCTACCTCTCCGACGTGCTGCCCACCGCCTGGCAGGCCGTCGAGTACGCGTCCGTCCCGCCGGGCGGGACCCTCGCCGTCCTCGGCCTCGGGCCGATCGGCGACATGGCCTGCCGGATCGCCCTCCAGAAGGGCGCGGAGCGGGTCATCGGCGTCGACCTGGTCGGCGACCGGCTGCGCCGGGCCCGCGACCGGGGCGTGGAGACCTTCGACCTGCGCGACTTCGACAGCGAGAAGGAACTGGTCGCCGCCGTCAGGGACGCCACCGGCGGACGCGGCCCGGACTCGGTGATCGACGCGGTCGGCACCGAGGCGCACGGCAGCGCCGTGGCCCGGCTCGCCCAGAACGCCACCGCCCTGCTCCCCCAGAAGATCAGCGGGCCCCTCGCCGAACGGTTCAGCATCGACCGGCTGGCCGCCCTGTACACGGCCATCGAGATGGTGCGGCGCGGCGGCACCATCTCCCTCTCCGGCGTCTACGGCGGCATGGCCGACCCGATGCCCATGCTCACCCTGTTCGACAAGCAGATCCAGCTGCGCATGGGCCAGGCCAACGTGCGGCGGTGGACCGACGAGATCCTGCCGCTGCTCACCGACGAGGACCCGCTGGGCGTCGACGACTTCGCCACCCACCACGTGTCGCTCGCCGAGACGCCCGAGGCGTACGACATGTTCCAGAAGAAGCGTGACGGCGCCGTCAAGGTCGTCATCAACCCCTGAGGCGGGCCTCCGGCGGAACGCCTCTCACGGAACGTCATCCCATGCCCAGGACCTCGCCGAGGTCGTAACGCACCGGCTCCTCCAGCTGCGCGAACGTGCAGCTCCGCGGGGTGCGGTCCGGCCGCCAGCGGCGGAAGCGCGCCGTGTGCCGGAACCGCGCCCCGTTCTCCATGTGGTCGTACGCCACCTCCGCCACCAGCTCCGGCCGCAGCGGCACCCACGACCGGTCCCTCTCCCCGGACCAGCGGCTCGGCGCCCCCGGCAGCCGCGTCGGCCCGTGCGCCGCCGCGTCCTCCCACGCCGCCCACGGGTGCCCCGCCACGTCGTCCAGCCGGAGCGGCTCCAGCTCCTCCACCAGCTCCGCCCGCCGCTCCATGGTGAACGCCGCGCACACTCCCACGTGCTGGAGCACCCCGTGGCCGTCGTGCAGTCCCAGCAGCAGCGAGCCCACCACCGGGCCGCTCCTGTGCAGCCGGTAACCGGCCACCACCACGTCCGCGGTCCGCTCGTGCTTGATCTTGAACATGGCCCGCTCGTCCGGCCGGTACGTCGATTCCGGCGGCTTGGCGACCACCCCGTCCAGCCCCGCCCCCTCGAACCGCCCGAACCACCGCCGCGCCACCTCGACGTCCCCGGTCGCCGGCGCCAGGTGGACCGGCGGCTCCACGCCCTCGAGCGCCTCCTCCAGCAGCGCCCGGCGCTCCGTCAGCGGCCGCCCGGTCAACGCGTCGTCACCGAGCGCCAGGAGGTCGAAGGCGACGAACGACGCCGGGGTGCGCTCCGCCAGGGCGCGCACCCGGGACTCCGCCGGATGGATGCGCTCGGCCAGGGCGTCGAAGTCCAGCCGCCACTCCCGGGCGACCACGATCTCGCCGTCCACCACGCACCGGTCCGGCAGCCGCTCCCTCAGCGCCGCCGCCAGCTCGGGGAAGTAGCGCGTCAGCGGCTTGGCGGTGCGGCTGCCGAGCTCCAGCTCCGCGCCGTCGCGGAACACGATCGCGCGGAAACCGTCCCACTTGGCCTCGTAGTGCATCCCCTCGGGGATCTTCGCCACCGACCTGGCGAGCATCGGCTTCACGGGCGGCATCACCGGCAGGTCCATGGGCCGATTCTGTGCGTGCGGGCCGCCCGGGGCACGCCTACCGTGGCACACATGGGTGACGACGCCGTGGAACTGGACGCCGCGGGACGGAAGGTGCGCCTGTCCCACCCGGACAAGGTGATCTTCCCCGAGAGAGGCTGGACCAAGCGCGACCTGGCCGAGTACTACCTCGCCGTGGGCCCGGGCGTCCTGCGCGCGCTGCGGGAGCGGCCCACCGCCCTCCAGCGCTACCCGGACGGCGTCGAGGGGGAGTGGTTCTTCCAGAAACGCATGCCCAGGAACCACCCCGACTGGATCCCCACGGCGCGCGTCACCTTCCCCAGCGGGCGCCGCGCCGACGAGATGTGTCCGACGGAGATCGCCGCCGTGGTCTGGGCGGTGCAGTTCAACACGGTGACCTTCCACCCGTGGCCGGTGCGCCGGGCCGACGCCGACCGGCCCGACGAACTGCGCCTGGACCTCGACCCGCAGCCGGGCACCGGCTACGAGGACGCCGTCGCCGCCGCCCGCGAACTGCGCGCCGTGCTGGAGGAGCACGGTGTCCGCGGCTGGCCCAAGACCTCGGGCGGCCGCGGCATCCACGTCTTCGTGCCGATCGCACCGCGGTGGACCTTCACCGAGGTGCGGCGCGCGGCGATCGCGGCGGGCCGGGAGCTGGAGCGGCGGATGCCGGAGCGGGTCACCACCAGGTGGTGGAAGGAGGAGAGGGGCGAGAAGATCTTCGTCGACTACAACCAGACGGCGCGCGACCGGACCATCGCCTCCGCCTACTCCGTCCGGCCCAGGCCGCACGCCCCGGTCTCCGCGCCGCTGCGCTGGGAGGAGGTGGGGGAGGCGCGGCCGGAGGACTTCGACATCCGGACCATGGCGGCGCGGTACGCCGACGTGGGCGACGTGCACGCGGACATGGAGGAGCACGCGTTCTCGCTGGAACCGCTGCTGGAGCTGGCCCGGCGGGACGAGGCGGAACACGGGCTGGGGGACCTGCCGTACCCGCCGGATCATCCGAAGATGCCGGGGGAGCCGAAGCGGGTGCGGCCGAGCCGGGCCAGGAAGTCCTGACCCCGCCTCCGCGCCGCGGACGGGCCGTGCGGGCTCACCCCCGGACGGGATCCGGGCGGAGCACGGCGAAACGGGCGCCGCGGGGGTCCGCGAGGCGGGCCGTCCGGCCGACACCCGCGACATCGGTGGGCTCCAGCCGCACCGCGCCGCCCCGCTCACGGGCCCGGCCGGCGACGGCGTCGACGTCCGCCACGGCGAAGTAGGGCAGCCAGTACGACCCGCCCCCCGCCTCCACGGGGTCGCCCACCGGGCCGACCACACCGCCGAACGTGCCCTCCTCCCCGGCGCCCGCCGGATTGACGCAGGTGTAGCGGCCGCCGGGGAAGGCGACCGAGGACGTCTCCCAGCCCAGCACGGAGTGGTAGAAGCCCGCCGCCCCCGCCACGTCCGTGGTGTGCAGCTCCACCCAGCACAGGGCGCCGTCCTCACCCGCGACGTCCAGCCCGGCCGGCGTCCCCGGCTGCCGGACGCCGAACGGCGCGCGCATCGGATCGGCGAGGACCGCCGTGCGGCCCTTCCCCGTCACCTCGCCGGGCTCCACCACCACCCTTCCCCGCGTCTTCCGGACCGCCCGCGCGGTGGCGTCCACGTCGTCGGAACGGAAGTACACCGTCCACGACGGGGGAGCGGCGCCGGCGGGGAGCTCCGTGCCGCCGGCCACCGTCCGTCCGCCGGAGGTGAAGAACCCGGAGCCCCCGGCGTCCGGGCCGGCGGAGCGGAACCGCCAGCCGAAGAGGCCGCCGTAGAAGGCCGTCGCCCCGTCGAGATCGGGCGTGCCCAGGTCGATCCAGTTCGGGGAGCCGGGAACGAATGCGGTGGTCAGCACGGTTGCCTCACGGTCGTCGGGGGTGCGGCGGTGCCCGCGGACGAACCGCGGGCACCGCCGAGTGTGCACCGCCCGCCTCCCCCGGCCGTGGAGTCAGGGCCGTTCGAGGTCCTCCCGGGTGATCTCCGTCAGCTCCCCGTCGGCCATCAGCCACCGGGTGACGCCGATCGAGTCCAGGAACGGCAGGTCGTGACTGGCCACCAGCAGAGCGCCCCGGTACCCCTCGAGCGCCCTGGTCAGCTGACGCACGCTCGCCATGTCCAGGTTGTTGGTCGGCTCGTCCAGCATCAGCAGCTGCGGCGCCGGCTCGGCCAGCATCAGCGCGGCCAGCGCCGCCCGGAACCGCTCGCCGCCGGAGAGCGTCCCGGCCGGCTGGTCGGCCCGGGCCCCGCGGAAGAGGAACCTGGCCAGCCTGGCCCGCACCTGGTTGACGGTGGCGCCGGGCGCGAACCGGGCCACGTTCTGGGCGACCGACAGCTCGTCGTCGAGGATGTCCAGCCGCTGCGGCAGGAAGCGCGCCGGAACGTGCGTGACCGCCTCGCCGGACACCGGGGCCAGCTCCCCGGCCAGCGTCCGCAGCAGCGTCGTCTTGCCGGAGCCGTTGCGGCCCACCAGGGCGATCCGCTCCGGGCCCCGCACCTCGAACACCCCCTTCAGGACCGCCCCGTGCGGCGGCCTGAGCCCGTCGAGCGTCAGCACGGTCCGGCCGGGCGGAACGGCGGTGGCCGGCAGGTCGACGCGGATCTCGTCGTCCTCGCGCAGCGCCAGCTCCGCCTCGTCCAGCCGCTCCCGGGCGTCGGCGAGGCGCTCCTGGTGCATCGCCCGGTGCTTGCCGGCCGACTGCTCGGCGGCGTTCTTCCGCAACCCCATTACGATCTTGGGTTCGCGCTTCTGCTCGTTCATCTTCTGGCCGTACTTCCTGCGCTTGGCCAACTTGGTCCGCGCCTCCACGAGTTCGCGCTTCTGGCGGCGCACGTCCGCCTCGGCGGCGCGCACCGTGCGCTGGGCGGCCTCCTGTTCGGCGGCCAGCGCCTCCTCGTAGGCGGTGAGGTTGCCGCCGTACCAGGTGACCTCCCCCGAGCGCAGGTCGGCGATGCGGTCGGCGAGTTCCAGCAGTTCACGGTCGTGACTGACCATGATCACGATCCGGGAGCCGCCGCTCCAGCCGGCCACGGTGTCGTAGAGCCGGCGGCGGGCGTGGACGTCCAGGTTGTTGGTGGGCTCGTCCAGCAGCAGGACGTCGGGGCGGCGCAGCAGCAGAGCGGTCAGCCGCAGCAGCACCGACTCGCCGCCGGACAGCTCGCCGACCGTGCGGTCCAGGTCCAGGTGGTCCAGACCCAGTTCGCCGAGGGTGGCCAGGGCGCGCTCCTCGACGTCCCAGTCGTCGCCGACCGTCTCGAAGTGCTCCTCGGCGACGTCGCCGGACTCGATGGCGTGCAACGCGGCGCGCTTCTCCGCGATGCCCAGCGCCCGGTCGACGCGGAGCGCGGTGTCGAGGGTGACGTTCTGCGGGAGGTGACCGAGTTCACCGGTCACCCGGACGAATCCGCCGGTCGGGGCGAGTTCCCCGGCGATCAGCTTGAGCAGGGTCGACTTGCCGGCGCCGTTGACGCCGACGAGCCCGGTGCGGCCGGGGGTGAAGGAGACGTCCAGGTCCTCCAGCACGGGGGTGCCGTCCGGCCAGGAGAACGACAGGGACGCGGCGGTGACCGAAGGGGTGGCGGTGGTTGACACGAAGCCTCGCGATGGTGGGGTGCGGTCGGGTGATCGCGTATCGAGACACCGTGCCGAGGCCGTGGAAGAGGCCCTGCGGCGGTGGACGGCTCATGACGTCCGAGGTCGCACGCGCGACGCGACAGCCCCGGTGTGACGGGGTGCGGCGCGGTGTCCCATGACCTCAGACGAGCAACGTCCTTCTCCGATCGACGGCAACAGAACCACCGCCAGAGTACCCACCGCCTCCCGGCGGTGCGAGGTGTTTTCCCGCGCCTCCGCCCGCCCGCCCCGGGCAGGCGGACGTTGCCTCCTCAGATCACGTCCCGCATCAGCCGCGCCAGGTCGTGGTCGAGGTCCAGGTGCAGGTGCTCGCCGCCGAACGGCACCAGTGCGGCGGAGGCCGCCAGGAACCGGCGCACCTCCTCGGTCGGCACGTGCACCACGGCGGCGCCCTCGGGGGAGTGGAACTCCAGCGCCGTGCGCCCCTCCGCGTACGGCAGCACCCGCACGTCCCCCACGCCGTGCGGCCCCCGCAGTCCCTCGGCCAGCAGGTCCCGCGAGAACGTCCAGCACACCTCCACCCCTTCCAGGGTGGCCGGGCCCGGGAAGGTCATCCGCACCGCGAACGGGTCACCGGTGTCGTAGTGCATCGTCGACGGGATCACCGTCATCCGCGGAGCCGCGGCGACGAGACGGGCCTGAACCGGGTGCTCGATGACGGTGGACAAACGTCTGCTCCCCTAAGAGTCGGCTGACCGGACGCCGGGCTGCTCGGACCCGCGCACTGGAACAGAGGCCGGACGGCGGGGATCCGTACACCCTGGCAGCGTGACCTGCGTCACCGGAGGCAATCGCTTCGGCACCATTCCCCCACGGCATCTCCAGGACTCGTCCCCCGCATCCCGCGTCCCGCGCGCGGGCGGCGGTCCGGCGGCGGATCCGAGGGACCCGCCTACGGCCGGCCGTACCGGGAGGCCGGCCGTACCAGGAGGCCATCTGCACCAGGAGGCCAGGAGGAAGAACGTCCACGGCCGCTCGGGCATGAACGAGGAGCAGCTCCGGAAGGCGCCGGGCAGGTGATCCCGGCGGGGACGTAGTCTCTTCGCCCGTGACCGACACCCAGGCCGTGACGGCGGCCGCGCGCGTTCCCGAGGGCTGGCCCACCACCGAGGCGGCCGCCCTGGCCGTCCAGGACGAGCTGCGGGCCCTCCTGGTGCTCGACCAGGAGGGCCCGCCGCCGGGAGAGGGCCGGGTCACCGGCGTCGACGTCGCCTACGACGACGCGCGCGGGGTGGTCGCCGCCGCGGCCGTCACCCTGGACGCGGCGACCCTCGCGGTGACCGGCCGGGCCGTCGCCGTCGGTCCGGTGGCCTTCCCCTACGTCCCCGGACTCCTCGCCTTCCGCGAGGTTCCCGCCGTGCTGGCCGCGCTGGAGGCGCTGCCCGGTCCGCCCGGCCTGGTGGTCTGCGACGGCTACGGCCTCGCCCATCCCCGCCGTTTCGGCCTCGCCTGTCACGTGGGCGTGCTCACCGGCCTGCCCACCGTCGGCGTCGCCAAGAACCCGTTCGTCCTCGCCGCGGACCCGCCCGGCCCTCGGCGCGGCGACCACGCGCCGCTGCGCCTGGGCGAGGAGGAGGTCGGCAGGGCGCTGCGCACCCGCGCCGGCGTCAAACCCGTCTTCGTCTCGGCCGGCCACCTGGTCTCGCTGGACAACGCCTGCGCCCACACCCTGGCGCTGACCCCGCGGTACCGGCTGCCCGAGACCACCCGTCACGCCGACGCGCTGTGCCGCCGGGCGCTGAAGGAGGCCCTGGCCGGCCGGCCCGCGACCACCACCGACTGAGCGCTTGCTTTCCTGACTCTTGTGCGCACCCCCACGCCTTCGTAGCATCACCGGTGTTACATCAGTTGTGTCACATGCGGGCGCGCGCAGGGTGTGCCGCGGACAGTGGGGGCTGGCGATGACGGTGGCGAACCCGCCGCGGAACCCGGGGGACGGCCCCGGGACGGACGGCCCGCGCGGGCCGCTGGACGGTGTGCGCGTGCTGGAACTCGCGGGCATCGGCCCCGGCCCGTTCGCCGCCATGCTCCTGGGCGACCTAGGCGCCGACGTGGTGCGGGTGGACCGGCCGGGCGGGATCCCCCTCGCCCCCGACCCGCGCCACGACGTCACCCACCGCAACAAGCGCTCGGTCGTGCTCGACCTCAAGACGCCCGGCGGCGTGGAGCGCGTCCTCGACCTCGCCGAGCGCGCCGACATCCTGATCGAGGGCTACCGCCCCGGCGTCACCGAACGCCTCGGCGTCGGCCCCGCGGACTGCCACGCGCGCAACCCCCGCCTGGTCTACGGCCGGATGACCGGCTGGGGCCAGGACGGGCCGCTCGCCGACCGGGCCGGCCACGACATCGCCTACCTCGCGCCCACCGGCGTCCTCGGCATGATCGGCGAGGCCGGCCGCCCCCCGGTCGCTCCGGCCAACCTGCTCGGTGACTTCGCCGGGGGCTCCCTCTACCTGGTCACCGGCGTCCTCGCCGCCCTCCACCACGCCCGCGCCACCGGCACGGGGCAGGTGGTGGACGCCGCGATCGTCGACGGCGCCGCCCACCTGTCGGCGCTGGTCCACGGCATGCTCGCGGCCGGCCAGTGGCAGGACCGGCGCGGCGGCAACCTGCTCGACGGCGGCTGCCCCTACTACGGCGTCCACACCTGCGCCGACGGCGGCCACATGGCGGTCGGCGCCCTGGAGCCGCGGTTCTACGCCCAGTTCCTCGACCTGCTGGGACTGCCGGAGTTCAAGGACGCCCACCTCGACCTCGCCCGTTGGCCCGCCCTGCGCGAGGCCGTCGCCGCCCGCTTCCTGACCCGCACCCGCGACGAGTGGACGGCCGTCTTCGAGGGCTCCGACGCCTGCGTGGCTCCCGTCCTCTCGCTGCGCGAAGCCCCTGACCACCCGCATCTCGCGGCCCGTGCCACCTTCGTCGAGCACTCCGGCATCGTCCAGCCGGCGCCCGCCCCGCGGTTCTCCGCCACCCCCACCGGTGTGCGGACCGGCCCGGCGCTCGCCGGCTCGGGCAGCGCGGAGGTGGCACGCGACTGGGACCTGCCCGCCCTGCTGGACACCACCGCGCCGGACGACCGCACCGTCCAGGACGACCGCACCACCGGCGCGACCGCCGCCGACGACTCAGCACCCCTGCGAAAGGCTGACCAGTGAGCACCGAAGCGTACGTGTACGACGCGATCCGCACCCCGCGAGGACGCGGCAAGGCCGACGGGGCCCTGCACGGCACCAAGCCCATCGACCTCGTCGTCGGCCTGATCCACGAGATCCGCGACCGCTTCCCGGACCTCGACCCGGCGGCGATCGACGACATCGTCCTCGGCGTGGTCAGCCCGATCGGCGACCAGGGCTCCGACATCGCCCGCACCGCCGCCATCGCCGCGGGCCTGCCGGACACGGTGGCCGGCGTGCAGGAGAACCGCTTCTGCGCCTCCGGGCTGGAGGCCGTCAACATGGCCGCCATGAAGGTCCGTTCGGGCTGGGAGGACCTGGTCCTGGCCGGCGGCGTCGAGTCGATGTCCCGGGTGCCGCTCGGCTCCGACGGCGGAGCCTGGGCGATGGACCCGATGACCAGCCTGGAGACCGACTTCGTCCCGCAGGGCGTCAGCGCCGACCTGATCGCCACCCTCGAGGGCTTCTCCCGCCGCGAGTGCGACGAGTACGCGGCGCTCTCCCAGGAGCGGGCCGCCACCGCCTGGAAGGAGGGGCGGTTCCGGCGTTCCGTCGTCCCGGTCAAGGACCGCAACGGCTTCACCGTGCTCGACCACGACGAGCACATGCGCCCCGGCAGCACCGCCGACTCGCTCGCCAAGCTCAAGCCCTCCTTCGCCGCCGTCGGCGAGATGGGCGGCTTCGACGCCGTCGCCCTGCAGAAGTACCACTGGGTGGAGAGGATCGACCACGTCCACCACGCGGGCAACTCCTCCGGCATCGTCGACGGCGCCGCCCTGGTCGCCATCGGCTCCCGGGAGGCCGGCGAGCGCCACGGCCTCGCCCCGCGGGCCCGCATCGTCTCCGCCGCCGTCTCCGGCTCCGAGCCCACCATCATGCTCACCGGGCCCGCCCCCGCCTCCCGCAAGGCGCTGGCCAAGGCCGGACTGACCGTGGACGACATCGACCTGGTCGAGATCAACGAGGCGTTCGCCGCCGTCGTGCTGCGCTACGTCAAGGACATGGGCCTCTCCCTGGACAAGGTCAACGTCAACGGCGGCGCCATCGCCATGGGGCACCCGCTCGGCGCCACCGGCGCGATGATCCTCGGCACCCTGATCGACGAACTGGAGCGCCAGGACAAGCGCTACGGGCTGGCCACCCTGTGCGTCGGCGGCGGCATGGGCATCGCCACCGTCGTCGAACGCCTCTGAACCGTCCCGGCGGAACCACGCGACCACACGAACTCAACGGAGAGACCCCGTCATGACCGACAGCACCGCCATCCGCTGGGAGAAGGACGAGACCGGCGTCGTCACGCTGGTCCTGGACGCCCCGGGCCAGTCCGCCAACACGATGAACCAGGCGTTCCGCGAGGCCCTGCGCGCCGTCGCCGACCGTCTCGAGGCCGAGAGGGACTCGATCCGCGGCGTCGTCGTCACCTCCGCCAAGAAGACCTTCTTCGCCGGCGGCGACCTGCGCGAACTCATCAAGGTCACCCCCGAGACCGCGCACGACCTGTTCGAGGGCGGACTGGCGATGAAGCGCGACCTGCGCCGCATCGAGACCCTCGGCAAGCCGGTCGTCGCCGCGATCAACGGGGCCGCGCTGGGCGGCGGTTACGAGATCGCCCTGACCTGTCACCACCGCGTCGCGCTGGACGCGCCCGGCTCGAAGATCGGCCTGCCCGAGGTGACCCTGGGCCTGCTGCCCGGCGGTGGCGGCGTGGTCCGCACCGTCCGCAAGCTGGGCATCGCCGACGCCCTGCTCAAGGTGCTGCTGCAGGGCACGCAGTACAGCCCACGCCGGGCGCTGGAGAACGGCCTGGTCGACGAGGTGGTGGACACCCCCGAGGAGATGACCGCCCGGGCCCGCGCCTTCATCGACGCCCATCCCGAGTCCGCCCAGCCCTGGGACGCCCCGGGGTACCGCATCCCCGGGGGCACGCCCTCGAACCCGAAGTTCGCCGCCAACCTGCCCGCCTTCGCCGCCAACCTGCGCAAGCAGACCAACGGCGCCCCCTACCCGGCCCCGCGCGCCATCCTGGCCGCCGCGGTCGAGGGCTCCCAGGTCGACTTCGAGACCGCCCAGGTCATCGAGTCCCGCTACTTCGCCGGACTGGCCGCCGGGCAGACCGCCAAGAACATGACCCAGGCGTTCTTCTTCGACCTCCAGGCCGTCAACTCCGGCGCCAACCGCCCCCGGGGCGTCGAGCCTCGTGAGGTCACCAGGGTCGCCGTGCTCGGCGCGGGCATGATGGGCGCCGGCATCGCCCACTCCTGCGCCAGGGCCGGCATCGAGGTCGTCCTCAAGGACGTCACCGCCGAGGCCGCCGCCAAGGGCAAGGCCCACTCCGAGAAGCTGTGCGCCAAGGCCGTCGCCCGCGGCCGCACCACGCGGGAGGAGGCCGACGCCCTGCTCGCCCTGATCACCCCGACCGCCGACGTCCGGGACCTGGCCGGCTGCGACGCGGTGATCGAGGCCGTCTTCGAGGACACCGCCCTCAAGCACAAGGTCTTCCAGGAGGTCCAGGACGTCGTCGCCCCCGACGCCCTGCTGTGCTCCAACACCTCCACCCTCCCCATCACCGCGCTCGCCGAGGGCGTGCAGCGCCAGGCCGACTTCATCGGCCTGCACTTCTTCTCCCCGGTCGACAGGATGCCGCTGGTGGAGATCATCAAGGGCGCCAGGACCGGCGACGAGGCCCTGGCCCGCGCCTTCGACCTGGTGCGCCGGATCCGCAAGACACCCATCGTGGTCAACGACTCCCGCGGCTTCTTCACCTCCCGCGTCATCGGCCACTTCATCAACGAGGGCGTCGCCATGGTCGGCGAGGGCATCGACCCCGCCTCCGTCGAACAGGCCGCCGCCCAGGCCGGCTACCCCGCCAAGGTCCTCAGCCTGATGGACGAACTCACCCTCACCCTGCCGCGCAGGATCCGCGAGGAGACCAAGGAGGCGGTCGAGGCGGCCGGCGGCACCTGGGTCCCCCACCCGGCCGAGGCCGTCGTGGACCGGATGGTCGACGAGTTCGGCCGCACCGGCCGCAGCGGCGGCGCGGGCTTCTACGACTACGCCGAGGGCAGGCGGACCGGACTGTGGCCGGGCCTGCGCGAGCACTTCACCCGGCCGGGGCACCGCATCCCGTTCGAGGACATGCAGGAACGCATGCTCTTCTCGGAGGCCCTGGACACCGTCAGGCTGATCGAGGAGGGCGTGCTCACCTCGGTGGCCGACGCGAACATCGGCTCCATCATGGGCATCGGCTTCCCGGCATGGACCGGCGGCGTGCTGCAGTACGTCAACGGCTACCGCGGCGGGCTGCCCGGCTTCGTGGCCCGCGCCCGCGAGCTGGCCGGGAAGTACGGCGACCGCTTCCTGCCGCCCGCGCTGCTGGTGGAGAAGGCGGAGAAGGGCGAGGTCTTCAGCGACGCCCGCTGAGACGCGCGCCGGCGTTCCCGGCGGCCGGTCCCGCTCTCAGGGCCGGCCGCCGAGCCAGCTGAGCAGTTCCTGGCGCAGCGACCGCTGGAACGCGGTGAGCAGCGCCTGCACCACCAGCGGCTGCATGTGGGCCGACAGCGACCGCACCGCGTCCGCGTCCCGCTCCGCGGAAGCCTCCCGCAGCAGCCCGGACAGCGCCTGCGCGGCGGCCCGGGAGTGCTCCGTCAGCACCGCACGGGCCTCCAGCAGGGTCTCCTGGGCGAACGGCATGTCCAGCAGCTCCACGCACAGGCGCAGCAGCCCGGTGTCCACCCGGTAGACGTCCTCGCCCTCGCGCTCCACCACGCCCAGCTGGGCCATCCGCTCCAGGTCCGCCGCCTCCAGCGCGCGCCCGGCCAGCCGCTCCAGCTCCGCCCGGTCCACCGTCCCGGTGCTCTCCGGCGCCCACGAGGCCACCACCGCCCGCTGCAGCGCCAGGTCGTGGGCGGTCACGTCGGCGGGCAGCCCGCGCAGGTGGCGTTCGATCCCGGCCAGCGTCATGCCCTGCCGCTGCAGCTCCTCGATCAGCGCCAGGCGCGCCAGGTGCTCCGGCCCGTAACGGCCGACCCGGCGCGGCCCTATCTCGGGCGGCGGCAGCAGCCCCCGCGTGCTGTAGAAGCGGACGGTCCGGACCGTCACGCCCGCGCGCGCCGCCAGCTCGTCGACCGTGAGCGTCGGCCCCTCCGTGTCGGTCCCCATGCGCAACAGTATTGCTGTCTCACCGGCACTGCGAAAGACGCGGTGTGAGCCCCGCCACTGCGCATCGGCATGCGGAATGAGACATTCACTCCCGGTCCGCGTCCCCCGTCGGCCGCCACAAGCGCAGGTGGGGCGGGCCGTGCACCATCCGGACCCCGCGCGAACAGCGCATCGGGGCGCAACAGAGTGGAACACGCGTGAGCAAGGACGTCGCGACCACGACGGTCACGAAGCCCGTCGAAGATGCGGTGAACACCGGCCTGCGGGCCGAACCGCCCGCGGACGCGGGTGACGCCGGGTACAGCAAGGACCTCAAGGCCCGGCACATCAACATGATCGCCATCGGAGGGGCGATCGGCACCGGTCTGTTCCTCGGCGCCGGCGGCCGCCTCAACAGCGCCGGCCCCGCCCTCGCCCTGGCCTACCTGGTCTGCGGCGTCTTCGCCTTCTTCGTGGTCCGCGCGCTCGGCGAACTGGTCGTCTACCGCCCGTCCTCGGGCTCCTTCGTGTCCTACGCCCGCGAGTTCCTCGGGGAGAAGGGCGCCTACGTCGCCGGCTGGATGTACTTCGTCAACTGGTCCACGACCGGTATCGCGGACATCACCGCGGTGGCGCTCTACACCCACTACTGGAGCATGTTCTCCGACATCCCCCAGTGGGTGCTCGCACTGGCCGCGCTCGCCGTGGTGCTGATGGTGAACCTGATCTCGGTGAAGTACTTCGGCGAGATGGAGTTCTGGTTCGCCATCGTCAAGGTCGCCACCCTGGTGGTCTTCATGCTGGTGGGCGTCTTCCTGCTGGTCACGCAGTCCGACGTGGGCGGCACCACCCCGGGCCTGTCGGTGATCACCGACAACGGCGGCTTCCTGCCGCACGGCGTCCTCCCCGTCGTCCTGGTGATGCAGGGCGTGGTCTTCGCCTACGCCTCCCTCGAACTGGTCGGCACCGCGGCCGGCGAGACCGCCGAGCCCAAGAAGGTCGTCCCCCGCGCGGTGAACTCGATCATGTGGCGCGTCGGCCTCTTCTACGTCGGCTCGGTGGTGCTGCTCGCCCTGCTGCTGCCGGGCTCGGTCTACTCCGGCGACGAGAGCCCCTTCGTCACCGTGCTCTCCCGGATCGGCGTCCCCGCCGCGGGCGACGTGATGAACCTGGTGGTCCTCACCGCCGCGATGTCCTCGCTGAACTCCGGCCTGTACTCCACCGGCCGCATCCTGCGCTCCATGGCGGCCGCCGGCTCCGCGCCGCGGTTCACCGGCGTGATGAACCGCAACCAGGTGCCCTACGGCGGCATCCTGCTCACCGGCGCGGTCTGCGTGCTGGGCGTCGGCCTCAACTACCTGATGCCCGGCCAGGCCTTCGAGATCGTGCTCAACGTCGCCTCGCTCGGCATCATCAGCACCTGGGTGATCATCATGGTCTGCCACCTGGTGTTCGTCCGCCGGGCCAGGGCCGGACTGCTGCGCCGGCCGGACTTCCGGCTGTGGGGCAGCCCGGTGACCGAGATCGTGACGATCGCCTTCCTGCTCTCGGTCCTGGTGCTGATGTGGGGCGACCCCGAGGTGGGCCGCAGGACGCTGCTGCTCGTCCCGGTGATCGCGGCCGCCCTGGTGGCGGGCTGGTTCGCCGTCCGGCGCCGGGTCACCCGGGCGGCGGACGCGGGGATCTCCGTCCCGAAGGGGAGCTGACCGGCCCCGTGTGCGGCCGGAGGAGGGCCGCCGGCCGCACACGAAGGGCGACGGCAGGGTTACACGGGTGAGAAACGCGGAATACGTGGTAGCTGCGTAGCGGAAGATCAAGAACCGCTCGGCGAAAGGTGCCGCAGTGCCGCATGACAGCCCTCCACCCCCGCAGCATCATCCCAAGGGCTCCCTGCCCGGCGCGGAGACCGGCCTGGCCGCTCCCCGCCACCAGGGCACCGACCGGGTGGTCTTCGGAGTGACGGCGGTGCTGACCCTCTCCTTCGTGCTGTGGGGAGCCCTCGGCACCGACTCCCTGGAGAGCGTCTCCGGCACGCTGCTCGGGGAGCTGATCCACACCTGCGGCTGGGCGTTCGTCCTGGCGGCCTCCTGCTTCGTGATCTTCGCCCTCTGGCTGGCGATCAGCCGCTACGGCCGGATCCACCTCGGCTCGGAGCACGAGAAGCCGGAGTTCCGCACGGTCTCCTGGATCGCGATGATGTTCTCCGCGGGCATGGGCATCGGCCTGATGTTCTGGGGCGTGAGCGAACCGCTGGCCCACTTCGTCGACGCGCCGCCCGGCACCCGGCCAGCCAGCGACGGGGAGCGGATGTCGACCGCCATGGCGACCACCCTCTTCCACTGGACCCTGCACCCGTGGGCCATCTACGCGGTGGTCGGCCTCGGCATCGCCTACAGCACCTTCCGCAAGAAGCGCCGCCAGACCATCAGCTCGGTCTTCACCCCGCTGATCGGCCGCCGGCACGCCGAGGGGGCGGTCGGACGGGTCATCGACATCCTGGCCATCGTGGCCACCGTCTTCGGTTCGGCGGCCTCCCTCGGCCTTGGCACCCTGCAGATCGGCTCCGGCATGCACGAGGTCGGCTGGCTGGACGAGGCCGGCACCGGCCTGCTCGTCGCCATCATCGCCGTGCTGACCCTGGCCTTCGTGGCCTCCGCGGTCTCCGGCGTCGAACGGGGCATCCAGTGGCTCTCCAACACCAACATGGTGCTGGCGCTGCTGCTGGCGCTGTTCGTCTTCGTGGCCGGACCCACCATCGTGATCCTGGACCTGCTGCCCTCCTCGCTCTTCGCCTACCTGGGCGACCTGTCGCAGCTCGCCGGGCGCACGGAGATCAGCGGCGGGCCCACGGTCGACGAGTGGCTGTCGAACTGGACGGTCTTCTACTGGGCCTGGTGGATCTCCTGGACGCCCTTCGTGGGCATGTTCATCGCCCGGATCAGCCGCGGCCGCACGATCCGCCAGTTCATCGGCGGGGTCATCCTGGTCCCCAGCACGGTCAGCCTCCTCTGGTTCGCCGTCTTCGGCGGCAGCGCCATGCAGCTGCAGGCGGGGAACATGCTCGACGAGGCCTCCACCGTCGAGGGGCGGCTCTTCGCGGTCCTGCGGGAGTACCCGATCTCCACGGTCACCTCGCTGCTGGTGATGATCCTGGTCGCGATCTTCTTCGTCTCCGGCGCGGACGCCGCCTCCATCGTGATGGGCACGCTCTCCCAGCGGGGGGCGCTGGAGCCGCAGAAGACGGTCGTGGTCTTCTGGGGCGTGGTCACCGGCGCGGTGGCCGCGATCATGCTGATGGTCGGCAGCGGCGAGGGGGACGCGCTGACGGGCCTGCAGAACCTGACCATCCTGGCGGCGGCGCCGTTCGTGCTGGTGATGATCGGCATCTGTTTCGCCCTGATGCGGGACCTGCGGCGGGACCCGCTGATGCTGCGGGAGGAGGCGGCGAACGAGGCGCTGGAGGACGCGGTGGTGACGGGGTACCGGAAGTTCGACGGCGACTTCGAGCTCCAGGTCCGCCCCTCCCAGGACAGCGGCCCGGGATCCGGCTCCACGGTCGCGGACGACTCCCCGCTGTGAGGCCGGCCGCCCGCGGGCGGCCGGGCCCGCGGACGCGGCGTGCGGCGCGGAGGCGGGCGCC
>NZ_LWCC02000005.1:311999-329218 GCF_001642695.1 Streptomyces chilikensis | reverse complement strand
CGGCGGGTCGGAGCAGGCGCGCCCGGCGGATCAGAGCAGGCCCGCCCGGCGCAGCGCGTCGGCCATGGCGCCGTCGGCGGGCGGCTGCGACCGGCGTCCGTCCCCGCCGCCACGGCCCTCCTTCGGCCGGCGCTGCTGCGGCGGACGCCCGCCGCCGCGCTGCTGCCGCTCGCCCCCGGCCGGCCGCTCGGCGGCCTTCTCGTCCTCCAGGCGCAGGGTCAGCGAGATCCGCTTGCGCGGGATGTCCACGTCCAGGACCTTCACCTTGACGATGTCACCGGGCTTCACCACGTCCCGCGGGTCCTTGACGAAGGTCCGCGACATCGCCGAGACGTGCACCAGGCCGTCCTGGTGGACACCGACGTCCACGAAGGCGCCGAAGGCGGCCACATTGGTGACCACGCCCTCCAGGACCATCCCCGGCTCCAGGTCGGAGATCTTCTCCACGCCCTCCTTGAAACCGGCCGTCCGGAACGCCGGCCGCGGGTCGCGCCCGGGCTTCTCCAGCTCCTTGAGGATGTCGGTCACGGTCGGCAGCCCGAAGGTCTCGTCCACGAACTCCTCGGGCCGCAGCGAGCGCAGCACGGAGGTGTTGCCGACCAGCGCGGCCACCTCCTGCCCGGTGCTCTTCACCATCCGGCGCACCACCGGGTACGCCTCGGGGTGCACGCTGGAGGCGTCCAGCGGGTCGGCGCCGCCGCGGATCCGCAGGAAGCCCGCGCACTGCTCGTACGCCTTGGGGCCCAGCCTGGCCACCTTCTTCAGCTCCGCACGCGACCGGAACGGCCCGTTCTCGTCGCGGTGGCGGACGATGTTGTCCGCGAGCGTGGAGGAGATGCCCGAGACCCGGGCCAGCAGGGGGGCGGAGGCCGTGTTCACGTCCACGCCGACGCCGTTCACGCAGTCCTCGACCACCGCGTCCAGCGAACGGGCGAGCTTCACCTCGGACAGGTCGTGCTGGTACTGGCCGACGCCGATCGACCTGGGGTCGATCTTGACCAGCTCGGCCAGCGGATCCTGCAGCCGCCGCGCGATCGAGACCGCGCCGCGCAGCGACACGTCCATGTCCGGCAGCTCCTGCGAGGCGAAGGCGGAGGCGGAGTACACCGAGGCGCCGGCCTCCGACACCATCACCTTGGTGAGCTTCAGCTCCGGGTGCCTGGCGATCAGCTCGCCGGCCAGCTTGTCGGTCTCCCGGGAGGCCGTGCCGTTGCCGATGGCGATCAGTTCGACGGCGTGCCGCTCCGCCAGCCGGGCCAGCTTGGCGATCGCCTCGTCCCACCGGTTGGCGGGGACGTGCGGGTGGACGACGTCCGTGGCGACGACCTTGCCCGTGGCGTCCACCACGGCCACCTTCACGCCGGTGCGGTAGCCCGGGTCCAGGCCCAGCGTCGCCCGGGTGCCGGCCGGGGCGGCCAGCAGCAGGTCGCGCAGGTTGGCGGCGAACACCCGCACCGCCTCGTCCTCGGCGCCGGTGCGCAGCCGCAGCCTCAGGTCGATGCCCAGGTGCACCAGGACGCGGGTCCGCCAGGCCCAGCGGACGGTGTCCTTGAGCCACTTGTCGCCCGGGCGGCCGCGGTCGGCCACGCCGAAGCGGTGGGCGATGATCCCCTCGAACGAGGAAGGGCCCTCGACCGGCTCCTCCGGCTCCAGGACGAGGTCCAGGACCTCCTCCTTCTCGCCCCGCAGCAGCGCCAGCACCCGGTGCGAGGGCAGCGCGGCGAACGGCTCGGCGAAGTCGAAGTAGTCGGCGAACTTGGCGCCGGCCTCCTCCTTGCCCTCACGGACCCTGGACACCAGACGGCCCCGCGTCCACATCCGCTCGCGCAGCTCGCCGATCAGGTCGGCGTCCTCCGCGAACCGCTCGGTGAGGACGGCCCTCGCGCCGTCCAGCGCGGCCTGGGGGTCGGCCACCCCCCTGTCCGCGTCGACGAAGGCGGCCGCGGCGGCGAGCGGCTCCACCGACGGGTCCGCCAGCAGCCCCTCCGCCAGCGGCTCCAGCCCGGCCTCCCGGGCGATCTGCGCCTTGGTGCGCCGCTTCGGCTTGAACGGCAGGTAGATGTCCTCCAGGCGCGCCTTGGTGTCGGCCTCCCGGATCCGGGCCTCCAGCTCGTCGGTGAGCCTGCCCTGCTCGCGCACCGACTCCAGGACGGCGGTGCGGCGGTCCTCCAGCTCCCGCAGGTACCGGAGCCGCTCCTCCACCGTGCGCAGCTGGGCGTCGTCCAGCCCGCCGGTCGCCTCCTTGCGGTACCGGGCGACGAAGGGCACCGTGGACCCGCCGTCCAGGAGGTCCACGGCGGACCGGACCTGCCGCTCCCGTACGCCGAGTTCCTCGGCGATCCTGCCTTCGATGGACGCTGTCAGGGGTGTCGTCACGATCCCGTACCGCCTTCTGAAGCCTCGAGTTCCGCGGCAATTCTGGCAGGTCGCACCGACAGCCGGGGCCAGGGCGTGCGCGGACGCGGAAAGGGCCCGGCCGGGAGGCCGGGCCCTTTCCGCGTTCTCGGACCGTTGTGCGCGCCGTTCGCGTGCGGTCAGGCGCGGCGGCCGTGGGCCGTGGAGGAGGCGCCGCCGAACAGCCGGGCGACCGCCCGGAAGGGCAGCGTCACCACGGTGGCGATCGCGCCGGCGATCTGGCGCAGGACGTCCGCTACAGCTCGGAACACGTTGGTCACCTTCCCTCGCTCTCCCCGGCCGGAGGGCCCGCGCCGGGGAACCTACAGGTAACCGGCCCTGTCGCGGACATGCGCACTTTTTCCCGGAACGGGCCTTCCGCGGGGTCAGCGGGGCCAGGTGAAGGACGGGTCGCGGCGCTCCAGGAAGGCGGCGACGCCCTCCTCGAGATCCCTGCTCCTGCGCGCGGCCGCGGCCCAGTGGGCGTCCCGGTCGGTGCGGCCGTCCGCGAACTCCTTCGCCGCGGCCTGGGTGAGCCGCGAACGGGAGGCCAGGATCCGGGTGAACGCGGTGACCCGCGCCGCCAGCCCGCCGGCCGGCAGCAGCTCGTCCACCAGGCCCGTCCGCAGGGCCCGCTCCCCGTCGACCAGCTCGCCGGAGAACAGCAGGTACTTGGCGGCCGAAGGCCCCACCAGCGACACCAGCCGGCGGGTGGAGGAGGACGGATAGACGATGCCCAGCTTGGCCGGGGTGACCCCGAAGCGGGCGCCCTCCTCGGCGAAGCGCAGGTCGCACGCGGCGGCCAGCTGGGTGCCACCGCCCACGCAGTGACCGCGCACCGCGGCCAGCGTCGGCCGGGGGAACGCGGCCAGCGCCTCCTCCGCCTCCACGGCAAGCCGCTGCGCCACCTCCGAGGAGTCGCGCAGTCCCGAGATGTCCGCGCCCGCGCAGAAGGTGGCCCCCTCCCCGGTGAGCACCAGGACCCGCACGGCGTCGTCCGCCGCCAGTGCCTCCAGCAGTGGCGGGAGCGCCCGCCACATCGCGTTGGTCATGGCGTTGCGCCGGGCGGGATGGCTGATGACGACGGTGGCGACGCCGTCGGCGACGACGTGCGACAGATGGGGCTGCATGCGGCGGATGGTACCGGCGGTCTGGGTACTCGGACCGGCACGACGGTGCGACGGTACGACGGGCGAGGAGGCCGCGATGAGCGGGATCAGGGCGAAGGACGAACGGACGCGGATCAGCCGGAGCTTCGGCTGGCTCGCCGCCCTCGGCGTGGCGCTGGTGGTCGCCGGCGTCGTCGGTCTCGTGTACACCGGTGTGGCGACCCTCACCACCATGCTGCTGTTCGGCTGGCTGCTGCTGATCGGCGGCGCGGTCGGACTGCTGCACGCGGTGCAGGCCCGGGGCACCGGGTTCTTCTGGCTCGGCGTGGTGGTGGCCGCGCTGAACATCGCGGCCGGAGTGGTGATCCTGGTGCGCCCGGACGTGGCGGCGGTCTCGCTGACCCTCTTCGCGGCGCTGCTGTTCCTCACCGGCGGGGTGTTCCGTGTGGTGGGCAGCCTGGTGGTGCGCGGACCGCAGTTCGGCTGGACGCTGGTGCAGGGCGCGTTCGGCCTGCTGCTGGGCATCCTGGTGCTGAACTCCTGGCCGAGCGACAGCCGCTACGTGCTGGGTACCTTCTTCTCGCTGGCGCTGCTCTTCGACGGGCTGGGCCTGATCGCCACCGGCTTCGGAGGGCGCAACGTCGTGGGCATGGTGACCGAGGCGGACCGGACGGACCGCACCGATCGCACCGACCGGACGCTCGGCGGGGACGCCTACTACGCGGGCCGCTCGGACGCGGAGCGGAACGTGGACGCCGGGGAGCGGACCGGCCCGCGGGGCGAGGAGCGCCGGGGGCGGGGGGACGTTCCCCCGCATTGACCCGCATTAAGCGGAAGAGTTCGCGAAGCTTCACCGAGGCGGGCAGGAGCGGTCCCGCAACAGCCTTTGGCATACTCCGACGATCAAGAACGATCGATAACGGTCGTTTTCAGGTCACCGTCCGGGCGGAGTCCTGTCGTTTCCCACACTCGGGGGTGTGGTGACAGTCGAGCACGAGGGTGGGGACCGGACGATGGGGGACCGTGGGCACGGAGAGGATCCGGGCCCACCGGGTCCCGCGGGGGCGGCCGCGCCCCCCGGGGCGCACGCGCCCTACGAGGGCGTGTGGCGGTTCACCGCCCCCGCCGTCGACGCCTCGGTGCCGCAGGCGCGGCGGGCGGTGCGGGACCTGCTGCGGCGGCAGGGGGTGCCGGCCGCCGAGGACGTGCTCGACGGCCTGCTGCTGATCGTCTCGGAACTGGTCACCAACGCCGTACGCCACGCGGCCCTGCTGTCGCCCGTCCTGGCCGTGGAGGTGGCGGTGGGCGCGGAGTGGATCCGGGTGTCCGTGGAGGACAGTCATCCCTACCGGCCCACCGCGCTCGTCGCGGACACCGGGCAGACCGGCGGGAGGGGGCTGCTGCTGGTCCGCGAGACCACGCGCGAGTTCGGCGGCGCCTGCGAGGTGGAGCACACCGCCGCCGGCGGCAAGATCATCTGGGCGGCGCTGCCGCTGCGCCCGTTCCGTCCGTACTGAGCTTCCGTCCGTCCCGGGCACCCCGCCCGGGACGCCGCCGGGCCCCCGCGCGGGGGCGGGTCCGCCGCGGTCTACCAGCCGGCCGACGGGCCGGTCAGCTCGCGGATCGCCGGACGGGCTGCGTCGAGCACGGTCATGAACCACGCCGAGAAGGGATCCGCGGAGTGCCGCTTCTCCAGCTCCTCGGCCGTGACGAAGGCGATGTCGCCGACCTCCTCCGGGTCCGGCCCGGGCGTGCCGCTCACCAGGCCGACGAAGAGGTGGTTGAACTCCTGCTCCACCAGGCCCGAGGCCGGGTCCGGGTGGTTGTACCGCACCGTGCCCGCCTCGGCGAGCAGTGCCGGGGAGACGCCCAGCTCCTCGTGGGTGCGCCGCGCGGCGGCGGCGAAGGGGGCCTCGCCCGGGTAGGGGTGGCCGCAGCAGGTGTTCGACCAGACGCCGGGGGAGTGGTACTTGCCCAGCGCCCGCTGCTGCAGCAGGAGCCGCCCGCGGGAGTCGAAGAGGAAGACGGAGAACGCGCGGTGCAGCAGACCCGGGGCCCGGTGGGCCGCGAGTTTCTCCTCGGTGCCGATGGTCACACCGTGTTCGTCGACCAGCTCCAGCAGGATGGCCTCGTCCGTCGTCGTGTTCACAGGTGTGCTCGGCATGTCCCTAGTCTGCCGTACGCGAGCCGGTGGCGCGGTCAGACCCGGCGGTCGTCCCCCGCGCGCCGGAGCGCGTGCCAGGGGCCGTCCGGCGGATCACGCCGTGGGCGGCAAGGGCTCGGGCGGGTCACCGGGGAACCGGCGGACGGACGGCCCGCTCCGCCGGACGGACCCTGACGGCACAGGCCCGCCTCGTGCGCCGCGCGCCCCGCCGGCTCCAGCTGGAAGGCGCAGTGCGAGCAGCGCCATGCCCAGTCCCAGCGCGTCGGTGGCCATGTGCGCGGCGTCCGCCACCAGGGCCGGTGACCCCGCCGGCACCCCGCCGGTGCTCCCGGCCGCCGTCACCAGCAGCGTGGTCACCAGTGCGGCGCGCAGCCGTCCACGGTGCGCCGCCGTCACGGTCGCACCGGACCCCGCACCGTGCCCGTGACCGTGCTGGTGCCCGACCCCATGGAAACCGCCTCCCGTGAGCGCCGCCGCCCTCGGCCGACTACGTCCCGAAGCCAGGGGCAGCGTGGTGCTGAACACCGTTGTCGTATCCTCTGACCTGCGGAAACGATCCGCTGGCCGGAGGCCGCGGGACGGGCGGTGATCGCGGACGTCCGGCGATCCGATAGCCTCTGCCGACACGCCCCCGGCCACCGTGCGGGGCGAGCCACCACGTATGTCGCCGGCGCCCAGGAGCGCCGCACCCCCAGGGAGTGAGTACGGTTGCCGACCGCCATCGTCACCGGCCAGCCGGTGCCCGGATCCTCCTTGGCGGACGATCTCGGGTCCCTCGGCTTCGAGGTGCGGACCGCCGCCGACGTGGGTGAGACGGAGGCGCTCCTCGCCGCCGTCCCCGCCGACCGGCGCGTCGCCGTCGTCGACGCCCGGTTCGTGGGACACGTCCACGCCCTGCGCCTCGGCCTCACCGACCCCCGGTTCCCCGTCTCCGCGATCCCCGGCGCGGTCTCCGTGCGGCCGGAGGCGCGCCGCGCCCTGACCCGTGCCACCGCCCGGGCCAACTCCGCCGCCGTGGACGCGGGCGGCTCCCGCGCCCCGCTCGACCGCGACACGCTGGCCGACCGGCTGGCCGCCGCCGTCGAGGCCGACGGCGAGCAGGTGCACCGGCCCGACCTGGGCAGCCTGGTCGCCGCCACCCCCGGCGGCCCGGAGGCCCGGCACGCCGCCCGGGAGGCCGTCGCGGCCGTCGACGAGGAGACCGTCCGGCTGCGCTCGGCGGTGAAGGCCCGCGACGGATTCGTCACGACCTTCCTCGTCAGCCCCTACTCGAAGTACATCGCGCGCTGGTGCGCCCGCCGCGGTCTCACCCCCAACCAGGTCACCACCGCCTCGCTGGTCACCGCGCTGATCGCGGCGGCCTGCGCGGCCACCGGCACCCGCGGCGGCTTCGTCGCGGCCGGCGTGCTGCTGATCGCCTCCTTCGTCCTGGACTGCACGGACGGGCAGCTCGCCCGCTACTCGCTGCAGTACTCGACGCTCGGCGCCTGGCTCGACGCCACCTTCGACCGCGCCAAGGAGTACGCGTACTACGCGGGCCTCGCCCTGGGCGCCGCCCGCGGCGGGGACGACGTGTGGGCGCTGGCGCTGGGCGCGATGATCCTCCAGACCTGCCGGCACGTGGTCGACTTCTCGTTCAACGAGGCGAACCACGACGCCGCCGCCAACACCAGTCCCACCGCGGCCCTCTCCGGCCGGCTGGACGACCTCGGCTGGACGGTCTGGCTCCGCCGCATGATCGTCCTGCCGATCGGCGAACGCTGGGCCATGATCGCCGTCCTCACCGCGCTGACCACGCCCCGCGTCACCTTCGTGGTCCTGCTGATCGGCTGCGCCTTCGCCGCCTGCTACACCACCGCCGGCCGCCTGCTGCGCTCGGTCACCCGCAAGGCGCGCCGCACCGACCGGGCCGCCCGGGCGCTGGCCGACCTGACCGACAGCGGACCCGTCGCCGAGGCCGTGGCCCGCGTCGCCCGTCGCGTCGTTCCGTCCGGAACCGCCCCGTTCGCCGCCGCCGCGGGCGCGCTGCTCGTGGTGATCCTCGCCGCACTCTTCGGCGCCTCCTGGATCACCGCGGCCGGCGCGGCCGGCTACGCCGTGCTCTCCGGCGCGGCCGTCGCACGGCCCCTCAAGGGCGCGCTGGACTGGCTCGTTCCCCCCTTCTTCCGCGCCGCCGAGTATGGCGTCGTTCTGCTGCTGGCGGCCGAAGCCGAGGTGAACGGAGCCCTTCCCGCGGCTTTCGGGCTGGTGGCGGCGGTCGCCTACCATCACTACGACACGGTGTACCGCATCCGCGGCAACGCCGGCGCGCCCCCGCACTGGCTGGTGCGGGCGGCGCTGGGTCACGAGGGCCGCACCCTCGTGGTCGCCGTGCTCGCCGCACTGCTGACCGCGGCGCAGTTCTCGGTCTCGCTCACGGCGCTCGCCGTGGCCGTGGCCGTCCTGGTGCTCGTCGAGAGCATCCGCTATTGGGTGTCCGCCCACCGGGCCGGCGCACCCGCTGTACACGACGAAGGAGAACCCGCATGATCGGCCTCGTGCTGGCGGCAGGCGCCGGACGCCGCCTGCGCCCCTACACGGACACCCTTCCCAAGGCGCTGGTGCCCGTGGGGCCCGAGGGCCAGGAGGACAGCATCACCGTCCTCGACCTGACCCTCGGCAACTTCGCCGAGATCGGCCTCACCGAGGTGGCGATCATCGTCGGGTACCGCAAGGAGGCCGTCTACGAGCGCCGTGAGGCCCTCGAGGCCAAGTACGGTGTCAAGATCACCCTCATCGACAACGACAAGGCCGAGGAGTGGAACAACGCCTACTCCCTGTGGTGCGGCCGTGACGCCCTCAAGGACGGCGTGATCCTCGCCAACGGCGACACCGTGCACCCGGTCTCCGTCGAGAAGACGCTGCTCGCCGCCCGCGGCGAGGGCAAGAAGATCATTCTCGCCCTCGACACGGTGAAGAACCTCGCCGACGAGGAGATGAAGGTCGTCGTCGACCCCGAGAAGGGCGTCCGCAGGATCACCAAGCTGATGGACCCCGCCGAGGCCACCGGCGAGTACATCGGTGTCACCCTGATCGAGGGCGAGGCGGCGGCGGAGCTCGGCGACGCGCTGAAGACGGTCTGGGAGACCGACCCGCAGCAGTTCTACGAGCACGGCTACCAGGAGCTGGTCAACCGCGGCTTCAAGATCGACGTCGCTCCGATCGGCGAGGTCGCGTGGGTGGAGATCGACAACCACGAGGACCTGGCCCGTGGGCGGGAGATCGCGTGCCGCTACTGACGAGGCTCATTCCGTCCCCCGTCGTCGTCGACATCCGGCCGGGCGCCCTCGAGGACCTGGCCGGCGTGCTCGCCGACGAGCGGATCTCGCACTCCGGCCGGCTGGCCGTCGCGGTCAGCGGCGGCTCCGGCGCCGTGCTGCGCGAGCGGCTCGCCCCGTCGCTGCCCGGCGCCACCTGGTACGAGGTCGGCGGCGGCACGCTCGACGACGCGATCCGGCTGGCCGGCGAGATGAAGGCGGACCGCTTCGACGCGGTCGTCGGACTCGGCGGCGGCAAGATCATCGACTGCGCCAAGTTCGCCGCGGCGCGGGTCGGCCTGCCGCTGGTCGCCGTGCCCACCAACCTGGCGCACGACGGCCTGTGCTCGCCGGTCGCCACCCTGGACAACGACGCGGGACGCGGCTCCTACGGCGTGCCCAACCCGATCGCCGTGGTCATCGACCTCGACATCATCCGGGAGGCCCCGGGCCGCTTCGTGCGCTCCGGGATCGGCGACGCCATCTCCAACATCTCCGCCGTCGCGGACTGGGAGCTGGCGCACAGGGTCAAGGGCGAGAAGATCGACGGCCTGGCCGCCGCCATAGCGCGCCAGGCCGGCGAGGCGGTGCTCCGGCACCCCGGCGGCATCGAGGAGAACGGTTTCCTCCAGGTGCTCGCCGAGGCGCTGGCGCTCAGCGGCATCGCCATGTCGGTCTCCGGCGACTCGCGCCCCTGCTCGGGCGCCTGTCACGAGATCAACCACGCCTTCGACATCCTCTTCCCGCGTCGCGCCGCCAGTCACGGCGAGCAGTGCGGCCTGGGAGCGGCCTTCGCCATGCACCTGCGCGGGGCCACCGAGGAGGCCGGGCAGATGGCCGAGGTGCTGCGCCGGCACGCGCTGCCGGTGCTCGCCGAGGACATCGGCTTCTCCGCGGAGGAGTTCGTCAAGGTCGTGGAGTTCGCGCCGGAGACCCGTCCCGGCCGCTACACGATCCTCGAGCACCTCGACCTCCGGACCGACCAGATCAAGGACGCGTACGCCGACTATGCCAAGGCCATCGGTAGCTGAACTGCGACCCGTCGTCCACCCCGAAGGGGTGAAGGACCGGCGCAGCGGTGAGCACTGGGCGGGCCGCCTCTACATGCGGGAGGTCTCGCTGAGGGTCGACCGCTACCTGGTGGACACCAGGGTGACGCCCAACCAGCTCACCTACCTGATGGTGGTGGCGGGCGTCCTGGCGGGCGCGGCACTCCTGCTGCCGGGCCTCGCCGGGGCGCTCCTCGGCGCGCTGCTGATCCAGCTCTACCTGCTGCTGGACTGCGTCGACGGGGAGATCGCCCGCTGGCGCGGGCAGACCTCCGTCACCGGCGTGTACCTGGACCGGATCGGCCACTACCTCTCCGAGGCCGCCCTGCTGGTCGGGTTCGGCCTGAGGGGCGCCGACCTGTGGGACGGGTCGGAGGGTCCCGAGTGGCTGTGGGCCTTCCTCGGCACGCTGGCCGCCCTGGGCGCCATCCTGATCAAGGCCGAGACCGACCTGGTCGACGTGGCGCGCAGCCGCAGCGGCCTGGCGGCCGTGAAGGACGAGGCCGCCGCGCCGCGCTCCTCCGGCCTGGCGCTGGCCCGCCGCGCGGCGGCCGCGCTGAAGTTCCACCGGCTGGTCGGCGGCGTCGAGGCGAGCCTGTTCATCCTCCTGGTCGCGATCGCCGACCTGATCGCCGGGGACGGTCTCCTCTGGACCCGCCTCGGCATCGCCGTGCTGGCAGGCATCGCGATCCTGCAGACCCTGCTGCACCTCGTGTCCATCCTCGCCTCGAGCAGACTGCGGTGAGCGCCCCCATGAACGAATCCCTGAAGGACGCCGTGACCCAGGCCACCCCGGACGTCCCCGCCGCCGGCCCCCGGCCGGCCAAGGTCGGGGCGGTGATCATCACCATGGGCAACCGCCCCGCCGAGCTGCGCGCGCTGCTCGACTCGGTGGCCCGCCAGGAGGGCGACCCGGTCGAGGTCGTCGTGGTCGGCAACGGCGCCGCCGTGCCCGACGTGCCCGAGGGCGTGCGGACCGTCGAACTGCCCGAGAACCTGGGCATCCCCGGCGGACGCAACGTCGGCATCGAGGCCTTCGCCGCCGAGGGTACCGACGGCTATGACGTGGACATCCTGCTCTTCCTGGACGACGACGGCCTGCTGGCCCGCACCGACACCGCGGAGCTGTGCCGGAAGGCCTTCGACGCCGACCCCGAGCTGGGCATCATCAGCTTCCGGATCGCCGACCCGGACACCGGCGAGACCCAGCGCCGCCACGTCCCCCGGCTGCGCGCCGCGGACCCGATGCGCTCCTCCCGGGTCACCACCTTCCTCGGCGGCGCGAACGCGGTGCGCACCGAGGTCCTGGCCCAGGTGGGCGGACTCCCCGACGAGTTCTTCTACGCCCACGAGGAGACCGACCTCGCCTGGCGCGCCCTGGACGCCGGCTGGATGATCGACTACCGGGCCGACATGGTCCTGTACCACCCCACCACGGCCCCCTCCCGGCACGCGGTCTACCACCGGATGGTGGCCCGCAACCGCGTCTGGCTGGCCCGCCGCAACCTGCCCGCCCTCCTCGTCCCGGTCTACCTGGGCGTCTGGATGGCGCTCACGCTGCTGCGCACCCGTTCCGGGGCCGCGCTCAGGGCGTGGTTCGGCGGCTTCAAGGAGGGCTGGGCCTCCCCCTGCGGCCCCCGCCGTCCGATGCGGTGGCGTACCGTGTGGCGGCTCACCCGACTGGGCCGCCCCCCGGTCATCTGACAAGCTCGTCGGAGCGAGGACCGGGCCGGGGCCGTACCCTCGGCCCTGCCCGGTCCGTGACCGTGCCCGTCCACGGACGTGCACCCGCACGTCGGCCCATCGACACGCCGTATCCATCCGAGACAGCGAGAGTTCGAGCAGTGAGTGAGTCAACGCATGACGGCCCGGTCGCGGTGAGCCCGCGCCCGTCGCCCGACGACGGTCTGACGGCGGCGGAGCTCGCCGCCAAGTACGGCCTGTCCGTGAGCGGCGCGCGGCCCGCGATCCCGGCGTACGTGCGTCAGCTGTGGAACCGCCGGCACTTCATCGTCGCCTTCTCGCGGGCCAAGCTGGCCGCCCAGTACAGCCAGGCCAAGCTCGGCCAGCTCTGGCAGGTGGTGACGCCGCTGCTCAACGCGCTCGTCTACTACCTGATCTTCGGGCTCATCCTGAACGCGGGCCGCGGCCTGCCCAAGGACGTCTACATCCCGTTCCTGGTGACCGGCGTGTTCGTGTTCACCTTCACCCAGACGTCGGTGATGTCCGGCGTCCGCGCCATCTCGGGCAACCTCGGCCTGGTGCGGGCGCTGCACTTCCCGCGCGCCTCGCTGCCGATCTCCTTCGCCCTCCAGCAGCTCCAGCAGCTGCTGGTGTCGATGGTCGTGCTCTTCGTGGTGGTGATGGTCTTCGGCAGCCGGCCCTCGCTGTCCTGGCTGCTGATCGTCCCCGCGCTGCTGCTCCAGTTCGCCTTCAACACCGGACTGGCGCTGATCATGGCCCGGGCCGGGGCGCACACCCCCGACCTGGCGCAGCTGATGCCGTTCGTCACCCGCACCTGGATGTACGCCTCCGGCGTCATGTTCTCCATCCCGGCCATGCTCGAGGGCAGGCCCGGGTGGATCGCGGACGTCCTGCAGTGGAACCCGGCCGCCGTCTACATGGACCTGATCCGCTTCGCGCTGATCGACGGCTACGGGTCCGAGAACCTCCCGCCGCACGTGTGGGCGGTGGCCCTGGGATGGGCCGTGGTGATCCTGGCCGGCGGCTTCGTGTACTTCTGGAAGGCCGAGGAGAGGTACGGCCGTGGCTGAGCAGCACCAGGAAGCCCGCGTCCCCACGGTGATCGCGGACGAACTGCACATCGTCTACAAGGTCAACGGCGCCAGGAAGGGCAAGGGCAGCGCCACCGCGGCGCTCTCCCGGATCATGCGCCGGGGCGAGGAGCGGGGCGTGCGCGAGGTGCACGCCGTGCGCGGCGTCTCCTTCGTCGCCTACAAGGGCGAGGCCATCGGGCTGATCGGCTCCAACGGCTCCGGCAAGTCCACCCTGCTGCGCGCCATCGCCGGCCTGCTGCCCGCCGAGCGGGGCAAGGTGTACACCAACGGCCAGCCCTCCCTGCTGGGCGTCAACGCGGCCCTGATGAACGACCTGACCGGCGAACGGAACGTGATACTCGGCGGCCTCGCCATGGGCATGTCGCGTGAGCAGATCCGCGAGCGCTACCAGGAGATCGTCGACTTCTCCGGCATCAACGAGAAGGGCGACTTCATCAGCCTCCCCATGCGGACCTACTCCTCCGGCATGGCGGCCCGTCTGCGGTTCTCCATCGCGGCGGCCAAGGACCACGACGTGCTGATGATCGACGAGGCCCTCGCCACCGGCGACCGGAAGTTCCAGAAGCGCTCCGAGGCCCGGATCCGCGAACTGCGGCAGCAGGCGGGCACGGTCTTCCTGGTGAGCCACAACAACAAGTCGATCCGCGACACCTGCGAGCGGGTCCTGTGGCTGGAGCGCGGCGAGCTGCGGATGGACGGACCCACCGACGAGGTCCTCAAGGAGTACGAGAAGTTCACGGCCAAGTGACGCCGGGGCGACGGCCGCGCCGCGCCCGCCCGGCGGGCGCGGCGCGGCGTTTCCCCGCCCGGGACCGCGCTTCCGTGACGGGCGGACCCCCGTGACGACCAGCCACGCAGCGCCACGTAGGGTGGGAATCGGCGCCGCATTCACGACAAGCGCGACGAAACGGTGTATTCCTCGCACCCGGGTGCGTCGCCCCGCGAGCGGCGTGTCCGAAATAGTGCGATTTAGTTCCACGGTGTAGAACGGGAGACATGACGGCAATGGCTACGGAAGCTCCCCGACCCGCAGGGTCCGCCGTCCCCGTCCAGGGCCGCGCGTGGTGAGGCGCGCAGCGGCGCCGCGTGCCGGGGACGGCACCCTCGACAAGGCGGCCGACGAGAACTTCCCCGTGGCTCCGTTCTTCCTGCCCCGCGCCTGGCGCGAGGACCTGATGGCCGTCTACGGCTTCGCCCGCCTGGTCGACGACATCGGCGACGGCGACCTCGCCCCGGGCGGCGAGGACGCCCGCCGGCTGGGCGTCGCCCCCGCCGACGCCGGTGACCGGCTGCTGATGCTCGACGCCCTGGAGGCGGACCTCGGCCGCCTGTTCGACGGCGGCCGGGCCGGCCATCCGCTGGTCGCCGCCCTCGCGCCGACCGTCCGCCGGGCCGGTCTCACCCCCGAACCGTTCCTCGGCCTGGTCGCCGCCAACCGGCAGGACCAGCAGGTCACCCGGTACGAGACCTGGGACGACCTGCTCGCCTACTGCGCGCTGTCGGCCAACCCGGTCGGCCGCCTGGTGCTCGCCGTCACCGGCACGGCCACCCCCGAACGGATCCGCCGCTCCGACGCGGTGTGCACCGCGCTCCAGGTCGTCGAGCACCTCCAGGACGTCCGCGAGGACCTGGAACGGGGCCGGATCTACCTGCCGCTGCGGGACATGAAACGTTTTCACGTCGACGAGGCCGACCTCGCCGCGCCCACGGCCAACGCGTCCGTCCGCGCCCTGGTCGCCTTCGAGGCGGACCGCGCGCGGACACTGCTGGACGAGGGCGTGCCCCTGGTCGCGAGCGTGTCCGGCCGGCTGCGGCTGCTGCTGACCGGCTTCACCGCCGGGGGCCGGGCGGCGCTCGCCGCCGTCGCCGCCGCCGGGTTCGACGTGCTGCCCGGCCCGCCCCGGGCCGGCAGGGCCCGCCTGCTGCGCGAGGCGGGCGTGATCCTGCGAGGAAAGAGGTGATCCCGCCCGTGGACCCCGAGCGAGACGCGTCCGCGGCGGTGCTCGCCGCCTACAGCTACTGCGAGACCGTCACCGGACAACAGGCGCGCAACTTCGCCTACGGGATCCGGCTGCTGCCCGTGGCCGAACGCCGGGCCATGTCGGCGCTCTACGCCTTCTCGCGGCGCGTCGACGACATCGGCGACGGCGACCTGCCGCCCGAGGTCAAGGCGGCCCGCCTGGAGGAGACCCGGGCGCTGCTCACCCGGATCCGCGAGGGCGGGATCGACGACTACGACACCGACCCGGTGGCCGTGGCCCTGGCCCACGCGGCGAGCGTCTTCCCGATACCGCTGGGCGGACTGGACGAGCTGATCGACGGCGTGGTGATGGACGTCCACGGCGCGGCCTACGGGACCTGGGACGACCTCGCCCGGTACTGCCGGTGCGTGGCCGGGGCGATCGGCCGCCTCTCGCTCGGCGTGTTCGGCGCCGACCCGGGAGCGCCCGACGTCGAACGCGCGCCCGAGTACGCCGACACGCTCGGTCTCGCGCTCCAGCTCACCAACATCCTGCGCGACCTCCGCGAGGACGCCGAGGGCGGCCGCACCTACCTGCCGGCGGAGGACCTGGACAAGTTCGGCTGCTCGGCCGGTTTCGCCGGCCCGCTGCCGCCCGCCGGCTCCGACTTCGCCGGGCTCGTCCACTTCGAGGTCCAGCGGGCCCGCGCGCTGTTCGCCGAGGGCTACCGGCTGCTGCCCATGCTCGACCGGCGCAGCGGCGCCTGCGTCGCCGCCATGGCCGGGATCTACCGGCGGCTCCTGGACCGCATCGAACGCGACCCGGAGGCCGTGCTGAGGGGCCGGGTCTCGCTGCCCGGCCGGGAGAAGGCGTACGTCGCCGTCCGCGGCCTGTCCGGCCTGGACGCCCGCGCCGTCACCCGACGCGGCGTCAGGAGGCCTTCCTGATGGGCCTCGGGGACGACGGGCGGACCGGCGGCGGACGGCCTCCCGCGGACGGCCGCGCACGACGGAGCACCGGCCGGCCGGCGCCGTCCGGCGAAGGCGCGGGGGAGGGGGCGCGATGACCCGCACCGCCACGACCCGCGCCACCACCGCGGGCGACGCCGTCGTCGTGGGCGGGGGCCTGGCCGGCGTCACCGCCGCGCTGTCCCTCGCGGACTCCGGCGTCCGCGTCACGCTGCTGGAGGGCCGCCCCCGGCTCGGCGGCCTCGCCTTCTCCTTCCGGCGGGGCGAACTGACCGTGGACAACGGACAGCACGTCTACCTGCGCTGCTGCACCGCCTACCGCTGGTTCCTGGAACGCGTCGGCGGCGCCTCGCTCGCCCCGCTGCAGGAACGCCTCGACGTGCCCGTGGTCGACGTCGCCCGGCCGCCGGGCCGCCGGCTGGGCCGGCTGCGCCGCGACCCGCTGCCCGTGCCGCTCCACCTCGGCCGCAGCCTCACCGCCTACCCGCACCTGACGCTCGCCGACCGCGCCCGGGTGGGCCGCGCGGCCGCCGCGCTGTACCGGCTCGACCCGGACGACCCGGCCCTCGACGAGAGGGACTTCGGCAGCTGGCTCGCCTCCCACGGCCAGTCGCCGCGCGCCGTCGAGGCACTGTGGGACCTGATCGGCGTGGCCACCCTCAACGCCCGCGCCGGCGACGTCTCGCTGGCGCTGGCCGCGATGGTGCTGCGCACCGGGCTGCTCTCCGGCGCAGGCGCCGCCGACATCGGCTGGGCCCGCGTCCCCCTCGGCGACCTGCACGACCGCCTGGCCCGCCGGGCCCTGGAGGCCGCCGGCGTCCGCGTCCGCACCCGCGCCCGGGCCACCGCCCTGACCCGCCGGGAGGACGGCCGCTGGCAGGTCGCCCTCACCGAGGGCCCGGGCGGCGGGGAGACCCTCGACGCCGACGCGGTCGTCCTCGCCGTGCCGCCCCGCGAGGCCCACGGGCTGCTGCCCGGCGGAGCCGTCGAGGACGCCGGACGGCTCCTGGAGATCGGCCACTCGCCCATCCTCAACGTGCACGTCGTCTACGACCGCAAGGTCCTCGACGCGCCGTTCGTCGCCGGACTGGGCACCCCCGTCCAGTGGGTGTTCGACCGCACCGACGCGTCCGGCCTGGCCGAGGGGCAGTACCTGGCCCTGTCGCAGTCCGCCGCCCACGAGGACATCGACGCCCCGGTCGCCGGCCTGCGCGCCCGGTACCTGCCGGAGCTGGCGAAGCTCCTGCCGCTCACCCGTGGCGCCCGGGTGCGGGACTTCTTCGTCACCCGGGAACGCGCCGCCACCTTCACCCCCGCCCCCGGCGTGGGCCGGCTGCGGCCCGGCGCGCGCACCCGGCTGCCCGGACTGGCGCTGGCCGGCGCGTGGACGGCCACCGGCTGGCCCGCCACCATGGAGGGCGCCGTCCGCAGCGGCGTCACCGCGGCCGACGCCGCGCTGGCCGCCCTCGGCCGCACCCGC
>NZ_LWCC02000005.1:302245-311899 GCF_001642695.1 Streptomyces chilikensis | reverse complement strand
CGGGCGGCGCCGCATGAGCGCCCGCGCCGGCGCGGCGCCGCCCACCCCTGTCACCACACGAGGAGAGACTGTGCCCACTGTGCCCCCGGCCGAGAAGGCTGCCGACGCGGTGGACGTGACCGCGCTGCTGGAGCGCGGCCGGACGCTGGCCACACCGGTGCTGAGGGCCGCCGTGGATCGTCTCGCGGCGCCCATGGACACCGTCGCCGCCTACCACTTCGGCTGGATCGACGCCGAGGGCAACCCGGCCGCCGGGGACGGCGGCAAGGCGGTGCGCCCCGCGCTCGCGGTGATGTCCGCGGAGGCCGCCGGCGCCGCCCCCGAGGTGGGCGTGCCCGGAGCCGTCGCCGTGGAACTGGTCCACAACTTCTCCCTGCTGCACGACGACCTGATGGACGGCGACGAGCAGCGCCGTCACCGCGACACCGTCTGGAAGGTGCACGGCCCCGCCCAGGCCATCCTGGTGGGCGACGCCCTGTTCGCCCTCGCCAACGAGGTCCTGCTGGAACTGGGCACCGTCGAGGCGGGCCGGGCCACCCGCCGGCTGACCGCCGCCAGCCGGGCCCTGATCGACGGCCAGGCCCAGGACATCTCCTACGAGCACCGCGAGCGGGTCACCGTCGACGAGTGCCTGGAGATGGAGGGCAACAAGACCGGCGCGCTGCTCGCCTGCGCCTGCTCCATCGGCGCCGTCCTCGGCGGGGCCGACGACCGTACCGCGGACGCCCTCGAACGCTACGGCTACCACCTCGGCCTCGCCTTCCAGGCCGTCGACGACCTGCTCGGCATCTGGGGCGACCCGGACTCCACCGGCAAGCAGACCTGGAGCGACCTGCGCCAGCGCAAGAAGTCCCTGCCGGTGGTGGCCGCCCTCGCGGCGGGCGGCCCGGCCTCCGAGAAGCTGGCGGAGATCCTCGCCGCCGACGCGAAGGCCGCCGACTTCGAGAACTTCTCCGAGGAGGAGTTCGCCTCCCGCGCCGCCCTGATCGAGGAGGCCGGCGGCCGGGCGTGGACCTCCGACGAGGCGCGCCGCCAGCACGCCGTCGCCGTCCGGGCACTCGACGAGGTGGAGATGCCCACCCGGGTGCGGGAAGAGTTCGTGGCGCTCGCCGACTTCGTGGTGGTTCGCACGAGATGATCCCGGAAGGTCCGAGCACCGCGTAGTCGCCGGCGGCTTCCGGGGGAGCCGGCCGACGGCGGACCCGCAGCAGACACGCCACTGCAGGAAGGGGAAGCCATGACCGCGACAACCGACGGAAGCACCGGCGCGCCGCCGAGCCGCGCCGACCCGGTGACCGTAACGACGCCGGCCGGCCTCACCGGCCGGCCCCCCGGGGACGGGTCGGCCGGCCTCCGGGAGGCCGCGGCCCTCGCCGCCCGCCGCGCCACCGACCTCCTGCTCGCCACCCAGGACGCCGAGGGCTGGTGGAAGGGCGACCTGGAGACCAACGTCACCATGGACGCCGAGGACCTCCTGCTGCGCCGGTTCCTCGGCATCCTCGACGAGGAGACCGCGCACGCCGCCGCCCTGTTCGTCCGCGGGCGGCAACGCGAGGACGGCACCTGGGCCACCTTCCACGGCGGCCCCGCCGACCTCTCCACCACCGTCGAGGCCTACGTCGCCCTCCGCCTCGCCGGCGACACCCCCGACGCCCCGCACATGGCGCGGGCCGCCGCCTGGATCCGCGCGCAGGGCGGCATCGCGGCCACCCGGGTCTTCACCCGCATCTGGCTCGCCCTCTTCGGCTGGTGGCGGTGGCAGGACCTGCCCGAACTGCCGCCCGAGATGCTCTTCCTGCCGAAGTGGTTCCCGCTCAACATCTACGACTTCGGCTGCTGGGCCCGGCAGACCATCGTGCCGCTCACCGTCGTCTCCGCGAAACGCCCGGTACGCCCGGCGCCCTTCCCGCTCGACGAACTGCGCGCCGGCCCCGCCGGCCGCACGCCCGCGCCCCCCGCGTCCGCCGCCGGCTGGGACGGATTCTTCCAGCGCGTCGACTCCGCGCTGCGCCGCTACCGCAAGGTCGCCCCGGCCCCGCTGCGCCGGGCCGCGATGAACGCCGCCGCCCGCTGGATCGTCGAACGCCAGGAGAACGACGGCTGCTGGGGCGGCATCCAGCCCCCGCACGTCTACTCCCTGATCGCCCTCCACCTGCTCGGCTACGACCTCGGCCACCCCGTGATGCGGGCCGGCGTCGAGGCCCTGGACCGCTTCGCGGTGCGGCGCGAGGACGGCTCCCGCATGATCGAGGCCTGCCAGTCGCCCGTCTGGGACACCTGCCTCGCCGTCATCGCCCTCGCCGACGCCGGACTGCCCGCCGACCACCCCCAGCTGGTGAAGGCCGCCGACTGGATGCTCGGCGAACAGGTCGTACGGCCCGGCGACTGGTCCGTGCGCAGGCCCGGACTGCCGCCCGGGGGCTGGGCGTTCGAGTTCCACAACGACAACTACCCCGACATGGACGACACCGCCGAGGTGGTCCTCGCGCTGCGCCGGGTCGCGCACCACGACCCGCAGCGGGTGGAGCACGCCGTCGCCCGGGGCGTCCGCTGGAACCTCGGCATGCAGTCCGCCGGGGGCGGCTGGGGCGCCTTCGACGCGGACAACACCGGCGCGCTGCCCAACAGGCTCCCGTTCTGCGACTTCGGCGAGGTCGTCGACCCGCCGTCCGCCGACGTCACCGCCCACGTGGTGGAGATGCTCGCGGTCGAGGGCCGGGCCGACGACCCGCGCACCCGGCGCGGCGTGGACTGGCTGCTGCGCGAACAGGAGCCGGACGGGAGCTGGTTCGGCCGCTGGGGCGTCAACTACCTCTACGGCACCGGCTCGGCCGTCCCCGCCCTGATCGCCGCCGGGCTGCCGGCCGGGCACCAGGCCGTCCGCCGGGCCGTCGCCTGGCTGCGGTCCGTGCAGAACGCGGACGGCGGCTGGGGCGAGGACCTGCGGTCCTACCGGGAACCCGGGCGGTGGGCCGGCCGCGGCGACTCCACCGCCTCGCAGACCGGCTGGGCGCTGATGGCCCTGCTCGCCGCGGGGGAGCGCGGGTCCGAGGCCGTCGAACGCGGCGTCGCCTGGCTCGTCGCCACCCAGCGGGAGGACGGCGGCTGGGACGAGCCCCAGTTCACCGGCACCGGCTTCCCGTGGGACTTCTCCATCAACTACCACCTCTACCGGCAGGTGTTCCCGCTCACCGCGCTCGGCAGGTACCTGAACGGGGAACCCTTCGCCGCGAAGGCCCGCTGATGGGCCCCCCGCCCGCGCCGCACCCGTCCGGCCCGGGCCCCGCCCCGTCCGCCCCGGCCCCGCTGCTGGTGGCCTGCGCGCTGGGCATCGAACAGCTCGCCCTGCGCGCCGCCGCCCGCGCCACGGGCCGGGGCGGCGGACCGGCCGGACCCGTCACCGTGCTGCGCACCGGCATGGGCGCCGCCGCGGCGCGCCGCTCCGTGGCCCGCGCCCTGGGCGCCGGCCCGCTGACCGACGCCGCGGTGCTGGCCACCGGTTTCTGCGCCGGACTCGCCCCCGGCATGAACCCCGGCGACCTCGTCGTCGCCGAGGAGACCCACGACCCGGAGGGCGGCGTCCGGTGCACCGCCACCGGGCCGCTGGTCAAGGAGCTCACCCGTGCCCTGCCGGGCCGGACCGTCCACACCGGAATCCTCACCGGCACGGACCACGTGGTGCGCGGCGCCGAACGGCGCGCCCTGCGGGCCGGCGGCGCCGTCGCCGCCGACATGGAGTCCGCCGCCACCCTGCTCACCGCCGTCCGCGCCGGAACCCGTCCGGTCGCCGCCGTCCGGGTGGTCGTGGACGCCCCGGAGTACGAACTGGTACGGATCGGGACATTCAAGGGTGGAATGACGGCGTTCCATGTGCTGTGCCGGGTGCTCCCGGCCTTCTTCGCATGGCACCGTTCCCTGCCGTCCCCCAGGAGGTGAGCCCAGATGGCCATGCCGCTGCGCCAGTCCGTCACGGTCGCTACATATCTGGCCCGACAGAAGCTCCGCCGCCGTGACAAGTTCCCGCTCATCGTGGAACTGGAGCCGCTCTTCGCCTGCAACCTCGCGTGCGAGGGATGCGGCAAGATCCAGCACCCCGCCGGAGTCCTCAAGCAGCGCATGCCGGTCGCCCAGGCCGTCGGCGCGGTCGTCGAGTCCGGCGCCCCCATGGTGTCCATCGCCGGCGGCGAGCCGCTGATGCACCCCCAGATCGACGAGATCGTCCGCCAGCTCGTGGCCCGGCGCAAGTACGTCTTCCTCTGCACCAACGCGATGCTGCTGCGCAAGAAGCTCGACCTGTTCGAGCCCTCCCGCTACTTCGCCTTCGCCGTCCACATCGACGGCCTGCGCGAGAGGCACGACGCCTCGGTCGCCAAGGAGGGCGTCTTCGACGAGGCGGTCGCGGCCGTCAAGGAGGCCAAGCGGCGCGGGTTCCGGGTCACCACCAACTCCACCTTCTTCAACACCGACACCCCGCAGACCGTCGTCGAGGTCCTCGACTACCTCAACGACGAACTGGAGGTGGACGAGATGATGATCTCGCCCGCCTACGCCTACGAGAAGGCCCCCGACCAGGAGCACTTCCTCGGCGTCGAGCAGACCCGCGAGCTCTTCCGCAAGGCCTTCTCCGGGGGCAACCGCCTGCGCTGGCGGCTCAACCACTCCCCGCTCTTCCTCGACTTCCTCGAGGGCCGCGCCGAGTTCGACTGCACCGCCTGGGCCATCCCCAACTACTCGCTCTTCGGCTGGCAGCGCCCCTGCTACCTGATGAGCGACGGATACGTCCCCACCTACCGCGAACTGGTCGAGGAGACCGACTGGGAGAAGTACGGCCGCGGCAAGGACCCGCGCTGCGCCAACTGCATGGCGCACTGCGGCTACGAGCCCACCGCCGTCCTCGCCACCATGGGATCCCTCAAGGAGTCCCTGCGCGCCCTGCGCGACACCGTCGCCACCAACCGCGCCAACCGGCCGGAGAGGCGGGCCGCGGCCGTCCGGGAACTGCCGTGACGGGCTTCGACCTGGCCGCCCTGCTCGAGGACCGCTCCGCCGAGCGGTACGCCCTCCACGAGCGGTACCTCAACCACCAGCTCCCGCGGATGCTGCGCACCCTCGGCTTCGACAAGGTCTACGAGCGGGCCGAGGGCGCCTACTTCTGGGACGCCGAGGGCAACGACTACCTGGACATGCTGGCCGGCTTCGGGGTGATGGGCCTCGGCCGCCACCACCCGGTGGTCCGCAAGGCGCTCCACGACGTCCTCGACGCCCGGCTCGCCGACCTCACCCGCTTCGACTGCTCCCCGCTGCCCGGGCTGCTCGCCGAGCGGCTGCTGGCCCACAGCCCGCACCTGGACCGCGTCTTCTTCGGCAACAGCGGCACCGAGGCGGTGGAGACCGCCCTGAAGTTCGCCCGCCGCGCCACCGGGCGCCCCCGGGTCCTCCACTGCGACCACGCCTTCCACGGACTGACCGCCGGCTCCCTCTCGGTCAACGGCGAGACGGGCTTCCGGGACGGCTTCGGCCCCCTGCTGCCGGACACCGCCGTCCCGCTGGGCGACCTCACCGCGCTGGAACGCGAACTGGCGCGGGGCGACGTGGCCGCGCTGATCGTCGAACCCGTCCAGGGCAAGGGCGTGCACGAGGCCCCGCCCGGCTACCTGCGCGCCGCCCAGGAACTTCTCCACCGGCACCGGGCGCTGCTGATCGCCGACGAGGTGCAGACCGGACTGGGGCGCACCGGCGACTTCTACGCCTACCAGCACGAGGAGGGCGTGGAGCCGGACCTGGTCTGCGTGGCCAAGGCGCTCTCGGGCGGCTACGTGCCCGTGGGGGCGACCCTGGGGAAGGACTGGATCTTCAAGAAGGTCTACTCCTCCATGGACCGCGTCCTGGTCCACTCCGCGAGCTTCGGGTCCAACGCGCAGGCGATGGCCGCGGGACTCGCGGTCCTCTCGGTGATCGAGGACGACCAGATCGTGGCGGGCGCGCGGGCCACGGGGGAGCTGCTCCGGTCACGGCTGGCGGCGCTCACCGACCGGTACGAGCTGCTCGCCGACGTGCGGGGGCGGGGCCTGATGACCGGCATCGAGTTCGGCCGCCCGCGCTCGCTCAAGCTGCGGGGGAGGTGGGCGATGCTGCAGGCGGCGCGCAAGGGGCTCTTCGCGCAGATGGTGGTGGTGCCGCTGCTGCGACGGCACCGGATCCTCACCCAGGTCTCCGGCGACCACCTCGAGGTGATCAAGCTGATCCCGCCCCTGATCATCGGCGAACGGGAGGTCGACCGCTTCGTCACGGCCTTCACGGCGGTGATGGACGACGCCCACGAGGGGGGTCTCGTGTGGGACTTCGGCCGCCTGCTGATGAGGCAGGCGGTGAGCAACCGCTAGCTGTACTGCCTCGCGACGGGGCTCCGCCCGGCGTCCGGGCCATCTTGCCTCTGAGGCAAACAATTTGCCCCGAGGGCAAAAAGCTGGCTGAATAGTCACATGCCCGACCCAGCTCCCGCCCCGGGAGACCTTCCCAGCGTAGCTCCGACGCTCCGCGCACTCCGCCACCGCGCGGGCCTCACCCTGGAGGCGGCCGCCCGGGCCGCCGAACTCTCCCCGGCCCACCTCTCCCGCCTGGAGACCGGCCACCGCCAGCCCTCCCTGCCCGTCCTCCTCGGGCTCGCCCGCGTCTACGGCACCACCGTCTCCGAGCTGCTCGGCGAGACCGCACCCGACCGCGAGGCCGTGGTGCGGGCGGCCGACGCCCCGGAGACCCGCGCCGGCGGCTGGAGCTACCGGCCCGCCGGGGCGCCGGGCCGCGCCATGCAGGCCCTCAAGGTCCGCATCCCGCTCAGCGGCGGCCCCCAGGACCAGGTGGTCCGCGTCCACCCGGGCGAGGAGTGGCTGCACGTCCTCACCGGACGGCTCCGCCTCGACCTGGGCGACACCACCCACCTGCTCGGGCCGGGCGACAGCGCCCACTTCGACTCGCTCACCCCGCACCGCCTGGCCCCCGACGGGCCGGACGGCGCCGAGCTCCTGTTCGTCCACACCCTGCTGCAGAGCCCCACGGCCGCACTGTGCCTCGGTCCCGAGGCGAACGCCGGCCACCCGACCCCGTCTGGAGTGCCCACGTCATGACGACCCCCGACAAGAAGAACGTCGAGGACAAGTTCCCCCGCGCCCTCTGGATCCGCCTCTTCGTCTACATCGTGGCGGGCCACCTCTTCGCCGGTTTCATCTGGCTGCTCTTCGAGGCGGGCGCCCGCGCCAACTGAGGCCGAGGGCCGGCCGGGCCGGAAGCGGGCCCGGCGGGGCCACGAGGGCCGGCCGGGCCCGCACCGGGCGCCGTCAGTCGAGGAGCCGCTCCCGCAGCCGCTCCCGCAGCTCCGGCGTCACCCCGAGGCCCCGCGTCAGGTAGGCGTCGACGCCGCCCCAGTTCTCCTCGATGGTCTCGAAGGCCGCCTCCAGGTACTCGAGCCGCGCGTCGAACAGCGGGCTCAGCAGCTCCGTGATCTCCGGCGTGTACGGGTCCGAGGACTCGCCGCCCCGGTGCAGCTTGTAGCGCCGGTGCTTGGCTCCCGACTTCAGGTAGTCCTCGGTGATCGCCTCCCGCTCCACGCCCAGCGCGAGCAGCGTGACCGCGATCGACAGCCCCGCCCGGTCCTTGCCGGCCGAGCAGTGCATCAGCGCCGGCACGCTCTCCTCGGACAGGGCGCGCAGCACCCGGGCGTGCTCGTCGGTGCGGGTGAGGATCGTCGCCCGGTAGGAGGCGATCATGCGCTGCTCGGCGCGGCCCTCGCCCAGCAGCGGCCGGAGTTCGTCGATGCCGCCGCGGCGGACGCGCTTCCAGAACTCCGCCCCGTCGGCCGGGTCGGACAGCGGCAGCCGTACCTCCCTGACCCCGGGCAGCGTGATGTCCGGCCCCTCGAGGCTCCGGTCGGCGTCGTTGCGGAAGTCGAAGACGGTGTGCAGGTCGAGGGAGGCGAGGAAGGCGGCGTCCTCGGCGGTCGCGCTCGCCAGATGGCCGCTGCGGTACAGCACACCCGGCTTCACCTTGCGCCCGTCCTCGGTGGGCATCCCGCCCACGTCGCGAAAGTTGCGCACTCCGGCGAGCCGGGGCTCGGTCGACGGGACCTGCTGCGTCACGGGGGGCTCCTCCCACTAGGCCCCGCCGGTGCGGCAGCCGACGGGTGCGTTCTGACGATACGACATGGCCGACCAGGGAAAGGAGGGTGCCGCCCCGCCGGACGTCCCGCCGCGACACGCATACGAACAATCACAATACGGACAAATCTCTCGAATAATGTCTTGTCCCGGTAAAGCGCAACTTCCCCTGACCTGGGGGAGCGTGGGGAGCGGCCGGGTGAGCAGCCTCATACCGGTGACCGAGCGTCGTCGGCGCCGGCGGGGCAACTTCCGTGCCGACAGCGGGACTTGCCTGGCCCGCGGCGACTCTCCGTGACCATTTTGCACTTAAGTGATCACAAAAAACTCACCTTCGTGCAAATCCCGTACTTGTCCCGTTGCTCCCCAGTCGCATACGTTCACGATCCGATCCGGACGGACGCCGAATCCTGCCGCCGCCCGGATCCTTCACACTCACCCGAGTAACCCGAGTACGGCAGGAGCGGGGGACCCACAGGTACGTGCCTGTTCCGGTCTCCGGAACGGGCTAGGGGTTGAGCCGCGCCCAGCGCGGCCGGGCATCTCCAGCCCGCACCCGACAGCTCACCTCGCAGGCGACGGAGAGGACAACGTCATGCCCGCGAAGCGTCACAAGCACCGCCGTCCCACCGGCGTCCAGCGCCTCACCCGCTCCATCGCCGTCGCCGGAACCGGCGCCGTGGCGCTCGGCCTGCCCCTGTTCGGCGCGGCCGGCGCCCACGCGGCCGCCCCGCAGCACAACGTCCAGGGCGTGCCGGCCGCCGCGAAGAAGGCGGCCTCCGAGACCTACACGGTCAAGAAGGGCGACTCCCTGTCGAAGATCGCCGACAAGAAGAAGGTCGCCGGCGGCTGGAAGAAGCTGTACAAGATCAACCGCGACGTCGTCGGTGACAACCCGCGCCTGATCAAGCCCGGCACCAAGCTGGAGCTCGGCAGGAAGGCCGCCGCCAAGCCCGCCGAGGCGAAGGCCGCGCCCAGGACCGAGGCCCCGAAGACCACGGTCGCCGACGCGGCCGCCGCCGGTGGCTGGACCGCTCCCGCGGACGCGGCCCTGGGCACCGCCTACCGCACCGCCGGCAGCATGTGGTCCAGCGGCTACCACACCGGTGTCGACTTCGCCCTGCCCACCGGCACCCCGCTGAAGTCCGTCGCCGCGGGCACCGTGGTCTCGGCCGGCAACGGCGGCGCCTACGGCAACCAGGTCGTCATCCAGCACCAGGACGGCATGTACTCCCAGTACGCCCACCTGTCGCAGCTGTCCGTCTCCGCCGGCCAGACCGTGACCGTCGGCCAGCAGATCGGCCTGTCCGGCGCCACCGGCAACGTGACCGGCCCGCACCTGCACTTCGAGATCCGCACCTCGCCCGAGTACGGCTCCGACGTGGACCCGGTCGGCTACCTCCGCTCGCACGGCGTCAGCCTCGGCTGACGCCCGCGGGACCTTACGGTCGAGCGCGGACCGAGGGCCGCACTTCCCTTCCGGAAGTGCGGCCCTCGGCGTTCG
>NZ_LWCC02000005.1:288809-302235 GCF_001642695.1 Streptomyces chilikensis | reverse complement strand
AAGTGCGGCCCTCGGCGTTCGTCGCCCGGGCGACGAACGCCGAGTGGCGTTTCTCACCCACCGTCAACCCCTCCCTACGGTCGCGTAGCTCACATCCGAAGGTGAAAGATGCCTCGATGTGGCAGACGATTCGAAGAATGACAGCAGAACAGTGATCGGGTCGGTCGGGTCGGTCGGGTCGGTCGGGTCGGTCGGGTCGTACGTGGCCGTCGGGGACAGCTTCACCGAGGGCGTCGGGGACCCCGGCCCGGACGGGGCGTTCGTCGGCTGGGCCGACCGCCTCGCGGTGCTCCTCGCCGACCGCAGGCCGGAGGGCGACTTCCGCTACACCAACCTCGCCGTGCGCGGAAGGCTGCTCGACCAGATCGTGGCCGAGCAGGTGCCCCAGGTCCGCGGCCTCGCCCCCGACCTGGTGTCCATCTGCGCCGGCGGCAACGACATCCTGCGCCCCGGCACCGACCCCGACGACGTGGCCGACCGGTTCGAGAAGGCCGTCGCCGCACTCGCCTCCGCGGCCGGCGGCGTCCTGGTCGCGACCGGCTTCGACACCCGCGGCGTTCCCGTGCTCAAGCACCTCCGGGGGAAGATCGCCACGTACAACGGGCACGTACGGGCCATCGCCGACCGCTACGGCTGCCGGGTGCTGGACCTCTGGTCCCTGCGCAGCGTCCAGGACCGCCGAGCCTGGGACACCGACCGGCTGCACCTCTCCGCCGAGGGGCACACCCGGGTGGCGCTCCGCGCCGGCCAGGTCCTCGGCCTCGAGGTCCCCGCCGATCCCGAGCAGCCCTGGCCGCCGCTGCCCCAGCGCGGCGTCCTGGAGGTCCGCCTGGACGACGTGCACTGGGCGCGCGAGCACCTGGTGCCGTGGATCGGGCGGCGCCTGCGCGGGCAGTCCTCCGGCGACACCGTCCTCGCCAAGGGCACGCTGGCGCTGGACGACCTCAAGTCCTGGCTCGCCAGGGCGGTCTGAGCCGACGTCCGCTCCGCGGGCCGGCCGGCCCGCGGAGCGGTGGAGCCGGCGGAGCGGTGGAAGCGGCGCACCGGATGACGCGGATCGGGGCAACGTGACGCACGGGGCGCGCGTCCGTAGGAGCATGGACACGCGCACCCCCGAGGACACCCGACCAGGCGCAGCGGCTGGAGGCCACCTGTGAGCGACACCGGCTCCCTTTCCCGATCCGTCACCGCGGCAGGCGCGTCACTGCTGAGGGGCCTGCGCCCCGAGGCCTTCGGCGCCGAGGCCCGGGGGAAGCGGCTGGCCCGCATCCAGGCCTCGCCCCACTTCGCCGACGGCGTCTTCCGCAACCCGTCCGGACCCACCCGCACGACGCCCGACCCGTCCTCCCGGCGCGAGCTGGCCAAGGGGCTCCTCGACCGCGAGGCCCGCGCGCTGCGCGCCCCCGCGCGGCCGATACCCCTGCACCCCACGACCCTCGCCGACCTGGCGGCCCCGCCGGCCGGCGGACTGCGGGTCACCTGGCTCGGCCACTCCACCGTGCTGACCGAGATCGACGGCCACCGGGTGCTGTTCGACCCCGTCTGGGGGCAGCGTTGCTCCCCGGTGACCTTCGCCGGCCCCCGGCGGCTCCACCCCGTCCCGGCGCCGCTCGCCGCGCTCGGCCCGGTGGACGTCGTCGTCATCTCGCACGACCACTACGACCACCTGGACATGCCCACCATCAAGGCGCTGGCCGGGACCGACACCCTCTTCGCCGTCCCGCTCGGCGTCGGCGCCCACCTGGAACGCTGGGGCGTGTCCAGCACCCGCCTGCGCGAACTCGACTGGCACGAGTCGACCGGGGTCGGCTCCCTCACCCTCACCGCGAACCCCGCCCGCCACTTCTGCGGACGCGGCCTGCGCAACACCCAGCACACCCTGTGGGCCTCCTGGACCGTCGCCGGCGAACGCCACCGCGTCTACCACAGCGGCGACACCGGCTACTTCGAGGGCTTCCGCGACATCGGCGCCGAGTTCGGCCCGTTCGACGTCACGATGATCCAGCTGGGCGCCTACTCGGAGCACTGGCCCGACATCCACATGACCCCCGAGGAGGGCCTGCGCGCCCACCTCGACCTCCAGGGCGGCACTCCGGGCGGGGCGCTGCTGCCCATCCACTGGGGCACGTTCAACCTGGCCCTCCACCCGTGGGCGGAGCCGGCCGAGTGGCTCCACGACGTGGCCGGGGCGGCGGGGCAGCCGGTGGCCTTCCCGCGCCCCGGAGAGCCCTTCGCGCCGGGCGGCGAACTGCCGGCCGACCCGTGGTGGCGCGCGGTGTCCGCACCGCTCGTCCGGCACTGGAGCCGGCCCGCGGAACCGGCGGCCGAGGTCTCCCCGGCGGCCGGCCAGGAGCCGGCGGGAGAGCGGTGAGGCCGGCGGCGCCCCGGCCCGGCCGGCCGGGGCGCCGCCCGGGAGGCTGACCCGCGCGTCCGAGCGCCTGCGCCACCCAGCCCGTCACCCGGGCCTGCGGCGCCCCGCTCCGCCGGGCCCGGGCGGCGCGCGCCAGGTGCAGCTCCGCCTCGGCGGGACGGTCCAGCGCCAGCGCGATCCGCCCCGCCAGCAGCGCGGCCTGCGGCGCCGACGGCGAGCCGAAGGAGGCCAGCCGCCCGGCCAGAGCCGCCGCGTCGGCCACCATCCGGCCGTTGCGCGCCCCCGCGGCGAACCGGGCCTCGGCCAGCACCAGCCGGGCGTGCGCCTCCCACCACGGCCGCCGCTGCCGGGCGAACAGCCGCACCGCCGCGGCCGCCCGGTCCACCGCCGTGTCCGGGTCGCCCGCCGGCCCGGCCGCCTGCGCCGCCGTCAGCAGCAGTTCCGCCTTGCGGGTGCGCTGCCCGCCCACCCCGTCGAGCGCCGCGATCGCCGCGTCCGCCTCGGCCAGCGCCTCCGCGGCCAGCCCGGCCGCCCGCAGCACCTCGCAGCGGCGGATGCTCAGCATGAACGTCGGGGTGCCCAGCGCGGTGTACCGCTCGGCGGCCTCGTCGAAGAGCCGCAGCGCCGCCGGGATGTCACCGGCGCGGAACGCGGTCAGCGCCCGCCACTCGACCACGTCCGCCTTGTCATGGTCCTGGCCGGTCGTCCCCCACAGCTGCTCGGCCGCCGCGAAGTCCGCCTCCGCCCGGTCCACCGCGCCCACCGCCAGGTGCACGGTGGCCCGCAGGGTCAGCGACCGCGCCACCCAGATCACGTCCCGCGCCTGCCGCAGCACCGGGACCGCCCGGCGGACGTCGTCCAGCGCCTCGCGGTGACGGCCCAGCACCCAGAACGAGTACGCCCTGCGGTACAGCACCCGGGCCCGGGTGTGCGCCGAGCCGCGGCCCACCCCCCGCTCGAACGCGGCCAGCCCCTCCCGGGTCCGCCCCGCGTGCACCAGGGCCACCCCGAGCGTGGCCAGCACGTCGGCCTCCCGGTCGGGCGAACCCGCCCGCGCCGCCAGGTCCCGGGCGCGCCGCAGATGGCGCAGCGCCAGGCCCAGGTCACCGAAGTCCCTCTGCCAGATGCCTATCACCTGATGGGCCACCGACGCGTGCTCCGGGGGCGGACCGGACTCGAGGAGCCGCTCCGCCCTGCGGAGGGCCACGGAAGGTGTGGCGAAGACCATCGGCAGCAGTTCGAGGACGGTTCCGCTTCCCGCTGTCACCCCCCGCATGGTAGTAGCCCTGGCCAGGGGTTTCACCAGGGGAGACGTGTGAAGGCGCTGTATCGAAACCCTGTACGCCGTATCAAAACCCGTGCGGCAGACTCTCCATGACGACGCGGCAGTCCCGACGACGCCGCAGTCGCCGACGACTGCCTTCGAGGGGGAGGACACCCATGCCGGCCCGGCGCTTCCATGAACAGTGCGAACAGGTCCGACGCTCGATGCCCGACGTGCCGCTGGCCGTGGACGAGAGCGGGGGATTCCTGTACGAGCGCGGGCACCTGCTGGTGCGCGACGGGGAGGACGCGCACCTGGTCGCCGACACGGTGCGCGGCCGGCTCGGGGAGATACCCGGCGCCGCCGGCCGCGAACGGATAGGCCCCGCCGGGCCGGGCAACCGCTCCGGAGTGGTGCGGATCCGGGTCGCCGAACCCGCCGGGGCCGCGGAGGACGCCGACCACGCCGTGGCCGGGGCGCTGCGCGCGGTGCGCGCCGTCGAGGCCCGCGCCGGCCGCCGCATGGCCTCCCGCAACCACGTCATCTCGGTCACCCCCAACGCCTGCCCCGGCGACGAGCCGGTCCCCGCCCCGCCGGGCGAGGGCCCCAACCCGGCCCCCGCCGAACCCGCGCACCACCCGGACGCCCCCGTCGGCGTCCTGGTGGTGGACACCGGCCTCACCGGCGACCACGCCCGCTGCCCCCTGCTCGCCCGGGTGCGCGGCGACCTGGAGACCGCGGAACGGGACGCCGACGGCCTGCTGCGGCAGTACGCGGGACACGGCACCTTCATCGCCGGCGTCCTGGCCGCCGTCGCCCCGCACACCGACATCACCGTCAGCAACGCCCTCAACGAGGCCGGGGCCGTCCTGGAGTCCGAGTTCGGCGGCATCCTCCTCGACGCCGCCGAGCAGGCCGGCTGGCCCGCCCTGATCAGCCTCTCCGCGGGCACCTCCACCGGCGGGGACGAGGGCCTGCTGGGCCTGGAGCGCTTCATGGCCGAACTGCTCGACCACCCGGGCACCCTGCTGGTCGCCGCGGCCGGCAACAACGGCAACGACATCCCCTTCTTCCCCGCCGCCTACGCGGCCAAGTCCCGCTACGCCAAGGCGGTGCTCTCCGTGGGCGCGCTGCGCGGCGACGGCGAGGGCCACGCCTGCTTCTCCAACCACGGCCGCTGGGTGGACGTCTACGCCCCCGGCGAGCGCCTCACCGGACCGCTCACCGGCTTCGACGCACCGGTCCCGTACGTCTACCAGCACTCCAGCTACGACGAGTGCCGGCACGGCGGCGACTACTCGTGCACCTGCCGCTTCCCCGCCCACTCCGGGCTGCTCAGCGCCGACGGCACGGCCTCCCCGGCGGAGCCGGAGCGCGTCGAGTTCACCGGATACGCGCGATGGAGCGGCACCTCCTTCGCCACCCCGCTGGTCGCCGCCATGATCGCCGCGCACATGGCCGCCCACAAGGAGACCGACCCCCGCAGGGCCCGCCGCGACCTGCTGGCCGCCCACCGGAAGGAGACCGCCGAGGTCCGCGGCCGGAGGGCGCCGGCGCTGCGCCCGCCCACCTGGCGGCCCGTCGGCTCCCCCGCGGAGCAGGCGTGACGGCCGCGTGCTTGACCCGCCCCCGTACGGCGTACGATGACGTGCCGTACACGAGGGGTGGGGGAGTGGAACGAGCGACAGTCGCTGAGCTGCTGAAGTCCGCGGTGGAGGGCGACCAGGACGCCTGGCGGGGACTGGTGGACGGGCTCAGCCCGCTGGTGTGGTCCGTGGTCCGCGGCCACCGGCTTTCCGAGGCCGACGCCCACGAGGTCTACCAGATCGCCTGGTTCCGGTTCGCCCAGAACCTGAGCCGGATCCGGGAGCCCGAGAAGGCGGGCTCCTGGCTCGCGGCCACCGCGCGCCACGAGTGCCTCAAGGTGCTGAGGTCCCAGCGTCGCTGGACGCCCACCGACGACCCCCAGGTGCTGGACCGCCCGTGCGACAGCTGTTCGCCCGAGCAGACGGTCCTCGAGAACGAGGCGGAGGCCGAGCGGGCCGACCGGCACCGCACCGTCTGGGAGGAGTTCGACGCGCTCGGCGACCGCTGCCGGCAGCTGCTGCGCCTGATCATCGCCCAGCCGCCGCCCAGCTACCGCGAGGTGTCCGTCGCGCTGGGGATCGCGGTGGGTTCCATCGGACCGATTCGACAGAGGTGCCTGCGCAGACTGCGCAAGCGCCTGACCGACCGGGGGGTTCTGTGAACGGCGGGACGACTTTCGACGAGGCGGACGGGGCCGGCGAGCCCTACGACGAGGCCCAGCTGCGGGAGGTGGAGCAATTGCTCAGGGAAGCCGCGCTCGTCTGCGACCCGGTGCCCACGGCGCTGCGCGACACCGCGCTGGCGGCCTTCGCGCTCCACGACCTCGACGCCCGGCTCGCCGAGCTCACCTTCGACTCCCTCCTCGACGCGGCCCCGGTGCGCAGCGCCGAGGACGCGCCGCGGATGCTGACCTTCGCGGCCGGCGACCTCACCGTGGACGTCGAGGTCGGCGAGGACGGGCTGCTGGGCCAGCTGCTGCCGCCGCAGGAGGCGGGGGTGGAGGTGCTGACCCGTCCCACCCCGGAGGCGACCGCGTCCTGCGCCGCCGACGGGACGGGCGGGTTCTCCTGCGCGGTCGACGTCACCGGCCCGTTCGCGCTGAGGGTCCGGACCGGCGACGAGGTGGTCGTCACGGAGTGGCTGCGGGTCTGACGGCGGCGGCCCGGGGCGCCGCCGTCACCCGCGCGTCGGCGGGCGCACGTCACCGCCGGCGCGTCACCACGCGACCGGCAGCGCCTCGGGCCCGCGGATCATGGTGCGCCGCCGCCAGGGCACCTGGTCCGCGGGCACCGCGAGCCGCAGTCCGGGCAGCCGCTCCAGCACCGCCGTGACCATCAGCTCGGTCTGGAGCCGGGCCAGCACGGCTCCGGTGCAGAAGTGCGAGCCGTTGCCGAACGCCAGGTGCGGGTTGGGGTCACGGGTCAGGTCGATCCCGTCGGGATCCGGGAAGACCTCCGGGTCGCGGTTGGCGGCCAGGTACGACACGTACACCGGCTCGCCCTCGGCGATCGTCCTGCCCGCCAGCTCCACGTCCTCCAGCGCGATCCTGGCCAGCCCCACGGTGCTGCGGTGCGGGATCCAGCGCAGCAGCTCCTCCAGGGCCGCGTCCCGCTCGGCGGGGCGGTCCAGCACCGCGCGCAGGTGGGCCATCAGCTCCGGCCGGGTGAGCAGCAGGTACAGCATCTGCCCGCAGTTGTGGGTGACCGCCTCGCCGCCGATCTGCAGCGGCCCCGCCACCCCGATCGCCTCCTCCTCGGAGAGCTCGCCGCGGCCGACCGCGGCGCCCAGCATCGACAGCACGCCGCCTTCCGCGGACGCCTCCTCGCGCCGGGCGCGGATCGTCTCCGTGATCCACCCGTAGAGCCCTGCCTTGGCGCGCTCGGCGGCCTCGGCGCCGCCGGAGGTGGAGATGATCTGCCGGGTCCAGGCGTGCACCCGCGCCCGGTCCGCCTCGGGGACGCCCATCACCTCGCTGACCAGGGCGAGCGGGAACGGCTCCAGCACCGCGGCGATCAGGTCGGCGGGCGGTCCCTGGGCCAGCAGTTCGCCGACCAGCGGGTCGAGCAGTTCCTGGGCGCGGGGGCGCAGCCGCTTCATGGCGCCGACGGTGAAGGCGCCCGCGAAGGCGCGGCGCAGCCGGTTGTGGTCGGGCTGGTCGGCGAAGGCGAGCGAGCCGGGCCGGGGCTTGAAGTGCGGGGCCAGCCGCGTGATCCGGCGGCGGGTCACCTCGGCTCGGCCGAACCGGGGGTCGTTGGTGACGGCGCGGACGTCCTCGTACCGGGTGGCCAGCCAGGCCCATCCCTCGCCGTGCGGCAGGCGGATCCTGGTCAGCGGGGCCTCGCGCATCAGCTCCGCCAGCGTCGGGTCGAAACCGGGGCCGTCGATCTCGGGCGGCACCCATTCCCTGACGGGCGGCGGCGGGGAGGACGGGGCGGTGATCTCCTGGGTCATGGCACCACCCTGGGGCGGCGCGGGCCGTCTGTCGCGTCCGGCTGCTCCGTGCGGATCCGTCCGGTGCGCGAAAGGAGCCGTCACGCCGCACCGCCCCGCCCGGTGGTCCGGGCGGGGCGGTGCGGCGGGGCCGGGCGGGCCCGGGGCGGAATCAGGCGCGCAGGGACGCCAGGGCCTCGTTCCAGGTGGCGGAGGGACGCATGACGGCGGCGGCCTTCTCCGGGTCGGGCTGGTAGTAGCCGCCGATCTCGGCCGGCCGGCCCTGCACCGCGTTCAGCTCCTCGACGATCTTCGCCTCGTCGGCGGTGAGCTTCTCGGCCAGCGGCGCGAAGGCGGCCGCCAGCTCGGCGTCGTCCTTCTGCGCGGCCAGCTCCTGCGCCCAGTACAGGGACAGGTAGAAGTGCGAGCCGCGGTTGTCGATGCCGCCGACGCGACGGGTCGGGGACTTGTCCTCGTTGAGGAAGGTCGCCGTGGCGCGGTCCAGCGTGTCGGCCAGGACCTGGGCCTTGGCGTTGCCGGTGACCTTGGCGAACTGCTCGAGGGAGGGGACCAGCGCGAAGAACTCGCCGAGCGAGTCCCAGCGCAGGTAGTTCTCCTTGACCAGCTGCTGGACGTGCTTCGGGGCGGAGCCGCCGGCGCCCGTCTCGAAGAGGCCGCCGCCCGCCATCAGCGGGACGACCGACAGCATCTTGGCGCTGGTGCCCAGCTCCAGGATCGGGAAGAGGTCGGTCAGGTAGTCGCGCAGCACGTTGCCGGTCACCGAGATGGTGTTCAGGCCCTTGCGGATGCGCTCCAGGGAGAACCTGGTCGCCTCGACCGGCGCCATGATCTCGATCTGCAGGCCCTCGGTGTCGTGCTCCGGCAGGTACGCCCGGACCTTCTCGATCAGCTTCGCGTCGTGGGCGCGCTCGGCGTCCAGCCAGAAGACGGCCGGGTCGCCGGTGGCGCGGGCACGGGTGACGGCCAGCTTGACCCAGTCGCGGATCGGGTCGTCCTTGGTCTGGCAGGCGCGGAAGATGTCACCGGGCTCGACCGGCTGCTCCAGGACGACCTCGCCCTTGGCGTCGACCAGGCGGACGGTGCCGGCCTCGGCGATCTCGAAGGTCTTGTCGTGGGAGCCGTACTCCTCGGCCTTCTGCGCCATCAGGCCGACGTTGGGGACGGACCCCATGGTCGACGGGTCGAGGGCGCCGTTGGCGCGGCAGTCGTCGACGACGGCCTGGTAGACGCCGGAGTAGCTGGAGTCCGGCAGGACGGCCAGCGTGTCGGCCTCCTGGCCGTCCGGACCCCACATGTGGCCGGAGGTGCGGATCATGGCCGGCATGGAGGCGTCGACGATGACGTCCGAGGGGACGTGCAGGTTGGTGATGCCCTTGTCGGAGTCGACCATCGCCAGGGCCGGGCCCTCGGCGAGCTCCGCGTCGAAGGACGCCTTGATCGCGTCACCCTCGGGGAGGGACTCCAGGCCCTTGTAGATGCCGCCCAGACCGTCGTTGGGGGAGAGGCCGGCGGCGGCCAGCTTCTCGCCGTACTGCGCGAAGGTCTTGGGGAAGAAGGCGCGCACCACGTGACCGAAGATGATCGGGTCGGAGACCTTCATCATCGTGGCCTTCAGGTGCACGGAGAACAGGACGCCCTCCTCCTTGGCGCGGGCGACCTGCGCCGAGAGGAACTCGCGCAGCGCGGCGGCGCGCATCACGGAGGCGTCGACGACCTCGCCCTTGAGGACCGGCACCGACTCGCGCAGCACCTCGGTCGCGCCGGAGGCGGTGACCAGCTCGATGCGCAGCGACCCCTCCTCGGAGATCACGGCCGACTTCTCGGTGGAGCGGAAGTCGTTCCGCCCCATCGTCGCGACGTTGGTCTTCGAGTCCGAGGACCAGGCGCCCATGCGGTGCGGGTGGTTCTTGGCGTAGTTCTTCACCGAGGCGGGGGCGCGGCGGTCGGAGTTGCCCTCACGCAGGACCGGGTTGACCGCGGAGCCCTTGACCTTGTCGTAGCGGGCGCGGACGTCGCGCTCCTCGTCGGTCTTCGGGTCGTCCGGGTAGTTCGGCAGCTCGTAGCCCTGGGCCTGCAGCTCCGCCACGGCGGCCTTCAGCTGCGGGATGGACGCCGAGATGTTCGGCAGCTTGATGATGTTGGCCTCGGGCTTCTTGGCCAGCTCGCCGAGTTCCGCCAGGGCGTCCGGGATCCGCTGGTCCTCACGGAGGTACTCCGGGAAGACGGCGAGGATGCGGCCGGCCAGCGAGATGTCACGGGTCTCCACGGGGACACCCGCCTGCGCGGCGTACGCCCGCACGACCGGCAGGAACGAGTAGGTCGCCAGGGCCGGCGCCTCGTCGGTGTGCGTATAGATGATGGTCGAGTCAGTCACCGGGTGCTCCGCTCCACGTCTGCAACATTGCTCGACATCAAGATATCTCGTGATCGCGCCGGTGCGACCCCCGGCCCGCCTCTTCCGTCGCACGGAAGAGCGCCGGCGGCCGCGGCGGCCGGTACGCGCCGGCGGCCGCGGCCGCCGGCGCGGGGTCCGGGGCCGTCCTCAGCCGCGCTGGCGGGGCATGGCCGGCTGGTCCCGCAGCAGCGCGACCTCGTGCGTCTGTGGCGGCACGCCGATGCCCTCGGCCCGGAAGCGGCGGTGCAGGCGCTTGACGAACTCGTGCTTGATCCGGTACTGGTCGCTGAACTCGCCGACGCCGAGGATCACGGTGAAGTTGATCCGGGAGTCCGCGAAGGTGTGGAAGCGGATCGCCGGCTCGTGCTCCGGCACCGCGCCCTCGACCTCCTTCATCACCTCGGTGACGACCTCGGCGGTCACCCGCTCCACGTGCTCCAGGTCGCTGTCGTAGCCGACGCCCGCCTGGACCATGATCGTCATGTCCTCGCCGGGGCGGCTGAAGTTGGTCATGTTGGTCCCGGCGAGCTTCCCGTTGGGGATGATCACCAGGTTCTGCGAGAGGTTGCGGATCGTGGTCTGCCGCCAGTTGATGTCGACGACGTAGCCCTCCTCCCCGCCGGCCAGCCGGATGTAGTCACCCGTGCGCACGGTGCGCGAGGCGAGGATGTGGATGCCGGCGAACAGGTTGGCCAGCGTGTCCTGCAGCGCAAGCGCCACCGCCAGACCGCCGACCCCCAGGGCGGTCAGCAACGGGGCGATGGAGATGCCGAGCGACTGGAGGATCACCAGGAAACCCAGCGCCACCACCGACACCCGGGTGATGTTGACGAAGATCGACGCCGAGGACGCCACCCCGGACCGCGACTGGGTGATGACGCCGACCATGCCGCCCACCGCGCGGGCCACGGTGAGCGTCACCACCGTGATCATCACCACGGTCAGGGCCTGGTTGACGGTCCGGTCCACCGGGGGCGTCAGCGGCAGCAGCGCCGCGCCCGTCGCCACACCGCCGAGGACGGCCGCCCACGGCGCCACCGTGCGCAGCGCGCCCACGAGCACGTCGTCGCCCTGCCAGCGGGTGCGCTCCGCGTGACGGCCCAGCCAGCGCGTCAGCATCCGTGCCAGGAAGGCCAGCACCAGGCCGGCGCCCACCGCGATGCCCGCGCGGATCAGGTCCTGCAGCTCCAGCGCTCGGTTCACCGGACGCCTCCGGGGCTCGCCGTCGGACGGAGGGGGAGTCTCGTCACCTTGTCACCTGTTCGGTTCTCCGGGGATGTGTGCACCACCGCCCGGACACGTGTGCGGCCGGGCGGGCGGGTTCATCCTGCCGCACCCGGCCGACCACCCGTCATCCGCCCTGGCGGGCAGGGCCGTTGGGAGGCCGCCGGCCCGGCGCCGCCCGCACGTCGTCCGCTTCGGCGTTGACCTCCAGCAAGGTCGAGGTCGTACCGTCCCGGACATGAGTATGGAGACCACCGCCTGGATGCAGCTCCACAGCGTGATGAACGCCGACGAGCGGGCACACCGCCGTCCCCTGGCCCGCGCCACCCTGCGCCGCATCGCCGCCTTCGCCCGCCCGCACCGCCGCCGGATCGCGCTGTTCCTGGTGCTCGGGGTGGCCACCGCCCTGCTCGCGGTGGCCGCGCCCGTCCTCGCCGGAGGCGTCGTCGACGCGATCGTCTCCGGGGACGACGAGAGCCGGGTGGTGCGGCTCGCCCTCCTGATCGCACTGATCGCCGTGGCCGAGGCCGGCCTCGGCGTCCTCGCCCGCCGCCTCTCCGCCACCCTCGGCGAGGGCCTGATCCTGGACCTCAGGACCGCCGTCTTCGACCACGTCCAGCGGATGCCCGTCGCCTTCTTCACCCGCACCCGCACCGGAGCGCTGGTCAGCCGTCTCAACAACGACGTCATCGGCGCCCAGCGGGCCTTCGCCAACACCCTGTCCGGCGTGGTCAGCAACCTGGTCACCCTGGTGCTCACCCTCGCCGTGATGCTGACGCTCTCCTGGCAGATCACCCTGCTCGCCCTGGTGCTGCTGCCGGTCTTCGTCGTCCCCGCGCGCCGCATGGGCGGGATGATGGCCCGCCTCCAGCGCGAGGCCGCCCACCACAACGCCGCCATGGGCACCCGGATGACCGAGCGGTTCTCCGCCCCCGGCGCCACCCTGGTCAAACTGTTCGGCCGCCCCGAGGAGGAGTCCGCGGAGTTCGCCGAGCGGGCCCGCCGGGTCCGTGACATCGGCATCCGCACCGCCACCGCCCAGTCGGTCTTCATGACCGCCCTCACCCTGGTCTCCGCCCTGGCCCTGGCCCTCGTGTACGGGCTCGGCGGCTGGTTCGCCCTGCGCGGCAGCCTGGAACCGGGCTCCGTCGTCGCCCTCGCCCTGCTGCTGACCCGGCTCTACGCCCCGCTCACCTCGCTGGCCGGGGCCCGGGTGGAGGTGATGACCGCGCTGGTCAGCTTCGAGCGGGTCTTCGAGGTCCTCGACCTCGAACCGCTCGTGCGGGAACGGCCCGACGCCCGCGAGGTGCCCGACGGCCCGCTCTCGGTGGAGTTCGACGACGTCCGGTTCGCCTACCCCGCCGCCGACAAGGTCTCGCTGGCCTCCCTCGAGGAGGTCGCCACCCTCGACACCCGCGGCGGCGAGGAGGTCCTGCACGGCGTCTCCTTCCGCGCCGAGCCCGGGCAGACCGTCGCCCTGGTCGGTTCCTCCGGCGCCGGCAAGTCGACCGTCGCCCAGCTGGTGCCCCGCCTGTACGACGCCGGCTCCGGCGCGGTCCGCGTCGGCGGCGTCGACGTCCGCGACCTGGGCGCGGCCTCGCTGCGCGGGGCGGTCGGCATGGTCACCCAGGACGGCCACCTCTTCCACGACACGGTCCGCGCCAACCTCCTGCTCGCCCGGCCCGGCGCGGACGAGGACGAACTGTGGGACGTGCTGCGCCGGGCCCGCCTGGAGGACCTGGTCCGCTCCCTGCCGGACGGACTGGACACCGTGGTGGGGGAGCGCGGTTACCGCCTCTCCGGCGGCGAACGGCAGCGGATGACCATCGCCCGGCTCCTGCTGGCCCGTCAGCGCGTGGTCCTGCTGGACGAGGCCACGGCACACCTCGACAACACCTCCGAGGCGGCCGTGCAGGAAGCCCTCGCCGAGGCCCTGGAAGGCCGGACCGCCCTGGTGATCGCCCACCGGCTCTCCACCGTCCGCGACGCCGACCTGATCCTGGTGGTGGAGGCCGGCCGGGTCGTCGAACGCGGCACCCACGAGGAGCTGCTCGCCCGCGGCGGCCGCTACGCCGAACTCCACCGGTCGCGCGGGGGTGCGGAACCGGTGACGGAGGCGGCCGTGTGACCGGCC
>NZ_LWCC02000005.1:273166-288709 GCF_001642695.1 Streptomyces chilikensis | reverse complement strand
TGTGGATCTTCGGCCGGGGCGGTGTACTGGGTCGTCCGGCCACCGGCCGGGTCACGGAAGGGCCGGCACGCGCGCCGGCGCCTGGGGCGGGAGGAAGACGCGAGATGCTCTCCATCGAGATCACCGGCGCCCTCGAGGGCATGCCCCCACATGCCTCGTCGGAGTACCACGCGCGGGCCAGCGCGCTCTGCGACCGGCTGACCGAGGAGGAGGCGGCGGCGCTGGAGGCGCTGATCACCGACGGCGACGACAGGAAGCGGGCCTTCGACGCGCTGTACGTCCTGCTCGCCCGGCACCGGCGGGCGCTGGACTCCGACCGCTACCGCCGGATCTACGAGCGTCACGCCGGACGCTTCGACGACATGGCGATGCGCGCCGTGCTCGACTCCGACATGGCCATGCTGCACCCGGGCGGGCCCGACCTGCCGGGCGCGGTCGACCATGCCGCGCGGGCGCTGGCCGCCTATCCGCACAACCAGCCCCTCATCGCCCACCACGCCCGCGTCCTGGCCGAGCTGGGCTGGTCCGGCGCGCAGGTGGCCCCCGCCGAACTGGAGCAGGCCCTCGGGCGGGTGGAGCGGTCGATCGAGGCGGACCCGGAGCGGGCGAGGTTCCGTGCGGTCAAGGGACAGCTGTGCGCCCTGCTCGGCAGGCACGAGGAGGCCGAGACGGCGATCCAGCGGGCGCTCGACCTCGAGGACTCCAGCCAGCAGGGCTACGCGATCCGGGTCATCGAGTACCAGCGGCTGCGCGCCGACATCCGGCTGCGGGCGGAGACCGAGCGCATCCGCGAGTCCCTGCGCGAGACGACGGAGCGGCTGGAGAGGGAGATGGAGCGGCGGCTCGACGGCGTGGCCCGGACCATCGAGCAGCGGGAGCAGGCCGAACTGGCCAAGCTGCGCTCCGAGTCCCTGGGCACCCTGGGCCTGCTCGCCGCGGTGATCGCCTTCATCGTCACCAGCGTCCAGGTGGCCGACAAGATGCCGCTGGACGACGCGCTGAGCCTGCTGGCCGCGATCGCCGGTGTGCTCACCCTCGTCTTCACCGTCTTCGCGGGCGTCTACGCGGCGGTGCGTTCCTGGTGGCTGGCCGCCCCGGCCCTGCTCGGCGCCGCACTGTTCCTGTACGCGAGCCTCGGCTGACCGGACCAGCGGCGGGGGGAGGGGCACGCCCCGCGGGGCGCCGCCCCGGCAATCGGCTGGTGCCGCTCGCAGCCGTCCCGCTACCGTGACGGCATGGGGATCGCCAGGACGTCGTACGTCTGCCCGCCCTGCCGGGCCTCGTGGAAGCGGGGGTTCCCGGAGCCGGGCGAGGCGGGGCGCACGCGCGTCTGCCCGCGCTGCGCCGAGCCGCTGATCCACGCCGGGTCGGTGTTCGCCGCGCCCGCGCGGCGGGACGACGAGGGGTGGCGGGTGCTCACCGTGCTGCTGAACGCGGGCGTCCGCTTCCGCACGAGCGGCTGCGACGGCCGCGGCGCCGGGTACCGTCCGCGCACCGTGCGGGAGGTGCGCGAGCGGCTGGCGTACGCCGGGCGGACCGGGACGCCGGTCGCCGAGGCCCTGGTCCTTCCCGAACTGCCGTGAGCCGCCGCCCGGTTCCCGGCTCGGCGCTCCCGGCCGCCCCGCACGCCCGGTTCAGCCGTCCCGCAGGTCCTTGACCCGCTTCAGCTTGCCGACCGACCGCTCCAGCGTCTCCGGGTCGACGATCCGCACCTCGACCGTCACGCCGACACCGTCCTTGACCCCCTGGGCCACCGCACGGGCCGCCTCCTCGCGCCGCTCGGCCCCGGTGTCCTGCCGGGCCTCCACCAGGACCGTCATGTGGTCCATGCGGCCGCGCCGGGTCAGCTGGACCTGGAAGTGCGGGGCGAGACCGGGCACGCGCAGCACGATCTCCTCGATCTGCGTCGGGAAGACGTTCACCCCGCGCAGGATGATCATGTCGTCGCAGGGTCCGGTGATCTTCTCGATGCGGCGGAACGCCGGCCGCGCGGTGCCCGGCAGGAGCCGGGTCAGGTCGCGGGTGCGGTAGCGGACCACCGGCAGCGCCTCCTTGGTGAGGCTGGTGAACACCAGCTCGCCCTCGGCGCCGTCCGGCAGCACCTCGCCGGTCACCGGGTCGACGACCTCGGGGAGGAAGTGGTCCTCCCAGACGTGCAGACCGTCCTTGGTCTCCACGCACTCCTGGGCGACGCCCGGCCCCATCACCTCGGACAGGCCGTACATGTCGACGGCGTGCAGGCCCGCGCGCTCCTCGATCTCACACCGCATCTCCTCCGTCCACGGCTCGGCCCCGAAGATGCCGACGCGCAGCGAGGTGGTGCGCGGGTCGACCCCCTGGCGCTCGAACTCGTCGAGCAGGGTGAGCATGTAGGAGGGCGTCACCATGATGATCTCGGGGCGGAAGTCCTGGATGATCCGCACCTGGCGCGCCGTCATGCCGCCGGACGCCGGGACGACCGTGCAGCCGGCCCGCTCGGCGCCGTAGTGGGCGCCGAGGCCGCCGGTGAACAGGCCGTACCCGTAGCCGACGTGCACCTTGTGACCGGGCCGCCCGCCGGCGGCGCGGAGGGAGCGGGCCACCAGGTCGGCCCAGACCGACAGGTCGTTCTCCGTGTACCCGACCACGGTGGGACGGCCGGTGGTGCCGCTGGAGGCGTGCACCCGGCGGACCTCGGACATCGGCACGGCGAACATGCCGAACGGGTAGGTGTCCCGCAGGTCGCCCTTGGTGGTGAAGGGGAAGCGGGACAGGTCCTCGAGGGAACGGCAGTTCTCCGGGCGGACCCCCGCCTCGTCGAACTTCCGCCGGTACCGCTCGACGTTGTCGTAGGCGTGCCGCAGCGAGGAGCGCAGCCGTTCCAGCTGGAGGTCCCGCAGCCGCTCGCGGGTCAGGCGCTCGGCCGGGTCCAGCAGCTCCCGGGGGAGCGGCTCGCCGTGGCGGGCGGGGCGGTTCCGCGGGGCGGACGGATCAGCGGTCATCGCGACTCCTCGGGTGCTGGAGGCGGCCGGCTCCGCCGCCGGCCGCGCGGCTGCGGCCGCGGCCGCGGAACTCCGCGACCGCTTCCTCCCCGCGCCGGACCGTGACGTCGTGGATGCCGCTGCGGCCGAAGCGGCCACGCTCCGTCGCGGGCGCCGTCAGGACGTCGTCCTCGTGCGCGGGGGCGACGAACTCGACGCCGGGCCGGGCCGGCGCCCCGTCGGCGGCGGACATCGTCTCCGCGGGACCCGGAGGGCCCTGAGCAGCCTGCGTCACGGATTCCACCACCCCGGGCGACCGACCGAACATTCGGTATTCGTGTACGGGGCAAGTAATTCAGCCGGGCGGGAGGGCTGTCAAGGGGAGGCGGAGGAGGGCGGAGAGGGGGTGGGGGTGGAGGGGGTGCGGGTGCCGCGAAGGGCGTGCGGTACCCGCGCGGGGCGCCCTTCCCGGGCGGACGGGGAAAGGGTGCCGTTCGTTCTGGGCGGCGACGGGCGAAGCGCCCGCATTGCGCCGGTGATCTTCGAAATCCCTGCCTGCGAGAGGGCTTGACGCCTGGTCGGACCGCTCATACGGTCGCGATCGCGCACACATGCAAGAGCTTGCAGCAAGCCTCATCCGGTTCTTGCAACGGGTCGCGTCCCTCGGCATCCCCCGCAACTCCCCGCAATTCCCCACATCGTTCCCTCTCCCCCCAGTGGAGGACACATGGCCAGAAGGATCACGGCCGCCGCTCTCGCTCTCGTGGCGGGCGCCGCCACGGCCGTCGTGGCGGCTCCGGCTCCGGCGCAGGCCGCCCCGCCCGGCGACAAGGACGTCACGGCCGTCCTGTTCGAGTGGAAGTTCGCCTCGGTGGCCAAGGCGTGCACCGATCAACTCGGTCCCGCCGGTTACGGATACGTGCAGGTGTCGCCGCCGCAGGAGCACATCCAGGGCTCCCAGTGGTGGACCTCGTACCAGCCGGTGAGCTACCGGATCGCGGGCCGTCTGGGCGACCGCACCGCCTTCAAGAGCATGATCGACACCTGCCACGCGGCAGGCGTGAAGGTCGTGGTCGACACGGTGATCAACCACATGTCGGCCGGCTCGGGCACCGGCACCGGCGGCTCCTCCTACACCAAGTACAACTACCCGGGCATCTACTCGGCCCCGGACTTCGACAACTGCACGGCGCAGATCACCAACTACGGCGACCGCGGCAACGTCCAGAACTGCGAACTGGTCGGCCTGGCCGACCTCGACACCGGCGAGGACTACGTCCGCGGCCGCATCGCCGCGTACATGAACGACCTGCTCTCGCTCGGGGCCGACGGGTTCCGCGTCGACGCCGCCAAGCACATGCCCGCCGCCGACCTCGCGGCCATCAAGTCACGGCTGACCAACCCGAACGCCTACTGGAAGCAGGAGGTGATCCACGGGGCCGGTGAGGCCGTCCAGCCGGACGAGTACCTCAACACCGGTGACGTGCAGGAGTTCCGCTACGCCCGCGACCTCAAGAGGGTCTTCGCCAACGAGAACCTCGCCCACCTGAAGAACTACGGCGAGTCCTGGGGCTACCTGGGCTCCTCCAAGGCCGGCGTCTTCGTCGACAACCACGACACCGAACGCAACGGCGAGACCCTCAACTACAAGAGCGGTTCCGCCTACACCCTCGCCAACGTGTTCATGCTGGCGTGGCCCTACGGGTCCCCGGACGTCCACTCCGGCTACGAGTTCACCGACCACGACGCCGGTCCGCCCAACGGCGGCCAGGTGAACGCCTGTTACAGCGACGGGTGGAAGTGCCAGCACGCCTGGCGGGAGATATCCTCCATGGTCGCCCTCCGCAACACCGCCCGCGGGCAGGCGGTGACCAACTGGTGGGACGACGGCGGGGACCGGATCGCCTTCGGCCGCGGCAGCAAGGCGTACGTGGCGATCAACCACACCGCCTCCTCGTTCTCCCGGACCTTCCAGACCTCCCTGGCGGCCGGCGACTACTGCGACGTGCAGTCCGGCCGAGCCGTCACCGTCAACTCCTCCGGCCAGTTCACCGCCACCCTCGGCGCAGGCACCGCGCTGGCGCTGCACACCGGGGCGCGCAACTGCTCCGGAGGCGTCCAGCCGGCCGCCGGGGCCGCGTTCCGGGTGAACGCCACCACCGTCCCCGGCGAGAACGTCCACGTCGCCGGCGACTGCTCGCAGCTGGGCGGCTGGGACACCTCCAAGGCCCCCAAGCTCGACCCGGCGGCCTACCCGGTCTGGAGCCTGGACGTGGCCCTGCCCGCCGGGACCACCTGCTCCTACAAGTACATCCGCAAGAACGCGGCCGGCGCCGTCACCTGGGAGTCCGGCGCCAACCGCACCCTCACGGTGCCGTCCACCGGACAGATCACGCTGAACGACACCTGGCGCGCCTGACCGGGGCGCGTGGAAAAGGGCGGCCGGGGTGCTCGCGAGCACCCCGGCCGCCCCTCGCGCACGCGGGCCGGCGCGGGTCAGGACACGATGTCCTTGCGGGCGAACCCGCGGAAGGCCAGCGCGAAGAGCACCAGCGCGTAGGTCACCGAGACCGACATGCCCTGCAGCATCCCGTCGTACACGGGCCGCGGCTGGATGGCGTCCGCCCAGGCGAACTGCCAGTGCGCGGGCAGGAACTCACGCCAGTGCCCGAGAGCCTCCACCTGGTCCAGGACGCTGCCCACGATGGTCAGGCCGACCGCCCCGCCCACCGCGCCCAGCGGCGCGTCGGTGCGGGTGGAGAGCCAGAACGCCAGACCGGCCGTGACCAGCTGGGACACGAACAGGTAGCCGACGATCAGCACCATGCGCCAGAGCGCCTCGGTCAGCGGCAGCGAGCCTCCGGTGGGGATGCGCAGCGGGCCCCAGCCGTAGGCCACCGCGCCCACCGTCAGCGCCACCAGCGGCAGCCAGACCATCGCGGCCAGGCTCATGCCCAGCCCGACGGTCAGCTTGGACGCCAGCAGCCGCATCCGGGGCACCGGCGCCGCCAGCAGGTACCGCAGCGAGGACCAGTTGGCCTCGGAGGCCACGGTGTCGCCGCAGAACAGCGCCACCGGCACCACCAGCAGCAGGCTCGCCGAGACGAACAGGCAGGTCGCGGCGAAGTTGACGCCGGACGCGGTCGCCGTGTCCAGCAGGTTGATCCGGCGGCCCGGTCCTTCCTCGTCGTCACCGCCGACGGCGAAGGCCACCGCCATCACCACCGGGAGCAGCGTCAGCACCGCCCCCATGGCGAGGGTGCGGCCGCGCTTGAGCTGCCGGGCGAACTCGACGCGCAGCGGAAGGGTCCGCCCCGGCCGGTAGCCCTCGGCGGTCGCGGTGCGCGCCGGGCCGGCCTCGGGCTCGGTGAGCGTCGTGCTCATGCGGGGCCTCCGATCAGGGTGAGGAACGCGTCTTCCAGGCGCCGGTGCGGTCCCACCGACTCCACCGGCACGTCCAGCCGCACCAGCTCGGCGACCAGGCGGCTCGAGCCGCCGCCCGCCGTGAGCCGGACCACCAGACCGTCGTCGGTGGCCACCGCGGTGTCCACGCCGGGCAGCGCGGCCACCTTCTCCACCAGCGGCGCGGGCACCGGCTCGGCGGTCCCGACCAGCAGGGTGTCGCCGGTGCCGACGATCTCCGCGACCGGACCGGCCTGCACCAGTCGGCCGTGGTCCATCACGACCAGGTGGGTGCAGGTCTGCTCCACCTCGGAGAGCAGGTGGCTGGAGACGATCACGGTGCGGCCGGCCGCCGCGTACCGGATCATCACCTCGCGCATCTCGCGGATCTGCGGCGGGTCGAGCCCGTTGGTGGGCTCGTCGAGGATCATCAGGTCGGGCAGGCCCAGCATGGCCTGGGCGATGGCCAGGCGCTGCCGCATGCCCTGCGAGTAGGTGCGCACCGCGCGCTCCAGGGCGTCGCCCAGGCCCGCGATCTCCAGCGCCTCCTCCAGGTGGGCGTCCTGCGCCGGACGGCCGGTGGCCCGCCAGTACAGCTCCAGGTTCTCCCGGCCGGACAGGTGGGGCAGGAAGCCCGCGCCCTCCACGAAGGCGCCGACCCGGGAGAGCACCGGGGCGCCCGGCCGGATCGCGTGGCCGAAGACCCGGATCTCGCCCTCGTCGGGCCGGATCAGGCCCATCAGCATCCGCAGGGTGGTCGTCTTGCCCGCGCCGTTGGGGCCGAGCAGGCCCAGGACCTGGCCCTTCTCCACCCGGAAGGAGAGGTCCCGCACCGCGTAGCGGTCGGCGGCGCCGGCGTACCGCTTGCTCAGCCCGGTGATCTCCAGCGGCACCTCGGCGAGGTCCGCCGACGGCGGCCCGGTGGCCGCGCGGCGGCGGCCGGTCAGCAGCAGCGCGAGCGCGATCACCAGGCCGGCGAGCGGCAGCCACCAGATCCGGGCCGGCAGCGGGGCGGCGGCCGTCCTCACGTCCTGCGCGGTCGGCACCATCAGGTCGCCGCTCAGGGAGACCGTGTACGTCGCCGGTTCGACGGGGGAGGCGTAGGCGAGGTCGGTGGAGGCCAGGACCAGCCGCAGCCGGTGCCCGGCGCGGACCTCATGGTCGATGACCGGCAGCGAGATCCGCGCGTCCTGGCCGGCCCGCACCCGCACCGGGGAGACGAGCTGGGAGGGCAGCACCTGCTGACGGCCGTCGGGGCCGACGTCGTAGACCTTGGCGAAGAGCACGGCGTCGTCCGCGGTGGACCCGACGCGGAGGGTGGCGGTCGGGGACCCGGTGATCCGCAGGTCCTCGGTCAGCGGCCGCGACTCGAAGGCCGCGAACTGGCCGGGGATCTCCAGGGAGACCCCGACGCCCAGCGAGGCGAGCTGGGACATGCCGCCGCCCGCGGCGAGGCCGGGCAGCGAGGAGACGGCGGGCGGCGCGGCGCCCGCGGGGTTCTCGATCCGCTGCTCCTTCCCGGCCAGCGGGAACCGCAGCGGGGCGCCGTTCAGGCCCGGGTACTCCTCGGCGGTCGCGCCGGTGAGCTGTGCGGCGCCGTCCCTGGAGTCCACGCCGCCGGTGCGGGTGACGCGGAAGGCGGGCCCGGCGCCGGCGTCCTCGTCGCCCTTCAGGTGGCGGTCGAACCAGGCCGTGGTGCGGGCCAGGACCCGGTCGCCCTCGGCGTCCCCGCCGTCGTGCCCGCCGGCGAGCCAGTCGACCGCCACGGGGGCGCCGTTCGCCCGGATGGCCCGGGCCGCGGCGTCGGCCTGGTCGAGGGGGAAGAGGGAATCGCTCTGGCCCTGCATGAGCAGCGTCGGCGCCTTGATGCGGTCGCCGACGGCGACCGGGCTGCGCTCGGCCAGCAGTTCCATGGCCTCCGCGTCCGGCTCGCCGGACTGCGCGACCCGCTGGTACATCCGGCACAGCTCCTCCTCGAAACGGGAGCAGCCGCCGCCGGAGGTGATGAACGTCCCGGCCCACAGCTTCTTGAAGACCCCGTTGGGGAAGAGCGCGTCGGAGAGGTTCCAGTAGGTGATCGCCGGGGCCAGCGCGTCGATCCGGCCGTCGTGGCCGGCGGCCAGCAGGGCGATCGCCCCGCCGTAGGAGGCGCCGGCGGCGCCCACCCGGGGGTCGCCCTCCTCGTCGAGCCGCACCTCGGGGCGGGTGGCCAGCCAGTCGATCAGCCGCGAGACGTCGGCGACCTCGCCCTCCGGGTCGTTGAGCCCGATCCTGCCGGTGGACTCCCCGAATCCGCGGGCCGACCAGGTCAGCACCGCGTACCCGTTCCTCGCGAGTTCCTCCGCCTGCCCGCGCACCTCCTTCTTGTCGTTGCCGAACCCGTGGCCGAGGAGGACCGCGGGGCGGCGCTCGCCGGACGGGCCGGAGGTGAAGTACGAGGTGTCGATGCGCACCCCGCCCTCCATCGTCATCATCTGTTCGGTGTGCCGGACCGGGGGCGCGTCGTCGCCGGAGGCCACGGCCGTCCAGGTTCCGGCGCCCGCCAGCACCACGGCGGCCGCTGCCGCCGCCAGCACACGGCTCCGTGGCCACCTGGGCAATCGAAGATCCATGCGCCCACGATACGGGTGGCCCCCCGGGCGGCCGGGCCGTACCCGGTCCTCGAGCTTCCCCCACCCCGTCGTCACGCCGCGGCCGGAGAGGGAAGGGAGAGCGATTTCCCTGGCCGGCAAGCCGGTTGGGGCAGGGAGACCCGGTGCGGCGCCGCAGGGAGGCGCCGCGGGCACCCCGGGGGCGTGGTCGTGAGCACGACAGACGCCCGGGCGTGCGGCCGCCCTTCACCGGTCCGCCGCACAACCCGGCGGTCCCTGCCAGGAAACTGGCGCACGGGCGTCTTCAACCGCGCGAATACCGGCGGTAACCTCCTGCTCCCGTCCCCGTCGGGAGGAGCCGCCGTGATCCGGCACACCCTACGCACCGCCCCTGACAGACGAACCGCCCGCAGACGCGCCGGCCGGAGAACGGCCGGCCTGCTGACGGGCGCCATGATCTGCGCCCTGCTCGCTCCCGCCCTGCCCTCGGCCGCCGCGCCGGGCACCCCCGCCGCACCGGCCGCGGCCGCCGCGGTGCCCGACCACTGCGGCGACGGCTGCGCGGACATCCTGCCGCCCGGCGCCGACGGCACCGCCACCCTCGCCGAGATCCTGCTCGACCAGACCGTCGGAGTCGTCCCCGCGCACAGCGACGACCAGCTGGGCCCCTACGCCGGCCTGGCCACCGGCTACCCGGAGCTGACCGACGCCACCATCGGCGAGTTCTTCAACGACGCCTCCTTCGGCGTCCCCGCCGACCAGGTCGCCTCCACCAAGCGGCCCGCCGGACGCACCGACGTCACCATCGTCCGCGACAAGGCCACCGGCGTGCCCCACATCACCGGCACCACCCGCTACGGCACCGAGTTCGGCGCCGGGTACGCCGCCGCCGAGGACCGGCTGTGGCTGATGGACGTCTTCCGCCACGTCGGACGCGGACGGCTCACCTCCTTCGCGGGCGGCGCCCTGGGCAACCAGGCCCTGGAGCAGGAGTTCTGGCGCTCCGCCCCCTACACCGAGGCCGAACTCCAGGCCCAGATCGACCGGGTGGCCGCCGAGAACGGCGAACGCGGCCGCCAGGCCCTGGCCGACGCGCAGGCCTACGTGGACGGCGTCAACGCCTACATCGCCGCCTCCGACAAGGGCCGCTACTTCCCCGGCGAGTACGTGCTCACCGGCCACAAGGACGCCGTCCTCAACCTCGGCCGGATCGAGCGCTTCAAGCTCACCGACCTGGTCGCCCTGGCCTCGGTGATCGGCGCCCTCTTCGGCTCCGGCGGCGGGGGAGAGGTCGAGAACGCCCTCTCGCTGCTCGCCGCCCAGTCCCGCTACGGCGTCGAGGAGGGCACCCGGGTCTGGGAGTCCTTCCGCCAGCGCGACGACCCCGAGGCGACGGTCACGGTCCGCGGCGCCGCGTTCCCCTACGCCGTCAAGCCCGACGACCCGCGGGGCACGGCACTGCCCGACCCGGGATCGGTGACCCGCGAACCGCTGGTGCACAACCGCACCGGCAGCGCCGCGACGGCCACGGCGGACGACGCCGCCAGGGCGGCCGCCGAGGCGGCCGCAGGCTCGGCCCGGCGCGGCATGTCCAACGCGCTCGTGGTCAGCGGCGAGCACACCGCGAGCGGCCACCCCGTCGCCGTGTTCGGGCCGCAGACCGGCTACTTCGCCCCCCAGCTCCTGCTGCTGCAGGAGATCCAGGGCCCCGGCATCAGCGCCCGCGGCGCCTCCTTCGCGGGACTGTCCATGTACGTCCAGCTCGGGCGCGGCCAGGACTACGCCTGGTCCGCGACCACCTCGGCACAGGACATCATCGACACCTACGCCGTGGAACTGTGCCAGGACGACTTCCACTACCTGTACCGCGGCGAGTGCGTCGCCATGGAGAAGGTCGAGCACACCAACTCCTGGAAGCCCACCGTCGCCGACTCCACTCCCGCCGGCTCCTACACGATGCGCGCCTGGCTGACCAGGTACGGACCGGTGGAGTACCGCGCCACGGTCGGCGGCAAGAAGGTCGCCTACACCACCCTGCGCTCCTCCTACCGGCACGAGGTCGACTCGATCGTCGGCTTCCAGATGCTCAACGACCCCGGACACGTCACCGGCCCGCGGTCCTTCCAGCAGGCCACCCAGCACATCAACTTCACCTTCAACTGGCTCTACGCCGACGCCGGCCACACCGCCTACTACAACAGCGGCGACAACCCGGTGCGGGCCGCCGGGGTCGACCCGGACCTCCCGGCCTGGGCCGACCCCCGCTACGAGTGGCGCGACTGGAACCCGGAGAACAACAGGGCCGCCTACACGCCGCCGGCCGAGCACCCCCAGTCGGTCGACCAGGACTACTACATCTCCTGGAACAACAAACTCGCCGACGGCTACACCGCCGCCTCCTGGGGCAACGGCTCCGTCCACCGCGGCGACCTCCTCGACGACAGGGTCCGGGAACTGGTCGGGGAGGGGAACGTCACCCGGGCGTCGCTCACCCGCGCCATGGCCGAGGCCGGCCTCGCCGACCTGCGCGCCGAACAGGTGCTGCCCGGGCTGCTGCGGGTGCTGCGCAGCGGCCCGGTCGACGACCCGGCGGTCACCGAGGCGATCGGCAGGCTCTCCGCCTGGAACGCGGCGGGCTCGCTGCGCACCGAGACCTCACCCGGCTCGAAGCGGTACGCCCACGCCGAGGCCGTCCGCATCCTCGACGCGTGGTGGCCGCTGCTGGTCAAGGCCCAGTTCGGTCCCGGTCTCGGCGACGGCCTGTACGCGGCCATCGAGGCCAACCTGCCGGTCGACGAACCGCCGGGGGCGGCGCACGGCCCCACCGGCGGGCACGCCGGAAGCGCCTTCCAGTACGGCTGGTGGAGCTATGTCGACAAGGACGTACGGGCCGTGCTCGGCGACGAGGTGGAGGGCGGCCTGGCCCGCCCCTACTGCGGCGCCGGCGACCTCGCCGACTGCCGGCAGGTGCTGACCCGGACGCTCAAGGAGGCCGCCGGACGCACCCCGGCCCAGGTCTACCCCGGCGACGAGCACTGCGACGCGGGCGACCAGTGGTGCGCCGACGCCGTGATCCACCGGGCGCTGGGCGGCATCACCCACGCCCCGGTCAGCTGGCAGAACCGTCCCACCTACCAGCAGGTCGTCGAGTTCCGCTCCCACCGCCAGGACCGCTAGGACCGCCGGAACCGCACGGAGCGCACGACGAGACGACACGACGACGGCAGCGGGCCGCACCCGGCCCGCCGCCGTCGTCGTGCGGAGGGATTGGGCGGGACGTCAGGACTGGTACGGCTGCTGCGGCCGGCCCTGGACCGGGTTGCCCTGCCCGCCCGCCGCGCCCGCCTGGAGCTGCTCGGCCTCCGCGGCGCCCAGCCGCCGCTGCGCCCCGCAGAAGGTGCACTGCGTCGAGTACTTCACCGAGACCGGGAAGAGCGGCACGAAGAACAGCGTGAACTTCGTGACGTGCTTGCGCAGCGCGTGCGCGGAGGGATTGCCGCAGCTGCCGCACACCAGCGTCAGCATGGCGAGCTGGTACAGGTAGCCCTTGGTGCCAAAAATGATCATCTTGTGGTCCTTCCCCCTGGCGGCGTGCGCTCACAGTACCCGCAGCGGTGGAACGTGTCCCTCGGGCCGCGGGGTTCCCCCCAGCGGCCCGGCGACCTCCGCGTACACCCTCCGGGTCACCGCGGGAGGCGGTCCCATGCGCACCGGCCGCGTGCCGTGCGCCAAGGTATGGGCCATGACACCGATCAAGCCGAGCCGCACCGCCTACGACGTCGTCGTGGTCGGAGGCGGCCACAACGGCCTCGCCGCGGCCGCCTACCTGGCCCGGGCCGGCCTCTCCGTCGCCGTGCTGGAGCGCCTGGACCGCACCGGCGGCGCCGCGGTCTCCGCCCAGGCCTTCCCCGGACGCCCGACCCGGCTCTCCCGCTACTCCTACCTGGTCTCCCTGATGCCGGAGCGGATCATCCGGGACCTCGGCCTCGGACTCGAGCTGGCCTCCCGCTCCACCGCCTCCTACACGCCCGTCCTGCGCGACGGCGTGCCCGGCGGACTGCTGGTGGAACGCCCCGAGGGCCCGGCCACGCGGGACAGCTTCCGCCGCCTGACCGGGTCGGACGAGGCGTACGAGGCGTGGAGCGCGTTCTACGCACAGGTCGGCGAACTCGCCGAGGTCCTGGCGCCCACCCTCACCGCACCGCTCCCCAGGGAGGGCGACCTGCGGCGGCGGGTCGACGCGGGCATCTGGGAGGAGGTCGTGCGGCGGCCGCTGGGCGAGGCGCTGGAGCGGCGCTTCGCGGACGGGACCGTGCGCGGCGTCGTCGCCACGGACGCGCTGATCGGCACCTTCGCCGGCCTGCACGACCCGGGGCTGGTCCAGAACCGCTGCTTCCTCTACCACCTGATCGGCAACGGCACCGGGGAATGGCGCGTCCCGGTCGGCGGGATGGGCGCGGTCACCGACGCCCTGGCCGCCTCGGCCGTCCGCGCGGGCGCCGAGCTGGTGACGGGCGCCGAGGTCACCGCCGTCCGGCCCGGCCCCGGCGGCGCCGAGGTGGAGATCGCGGGCGGGCCCGCCCTCGAGGCGCGCCTCGTGCTCTCCAACGCCGCGCCGTGGGTGCTCGACGGGCTCCTCGGCGAGCACCGCGACCCGGCCGACAAGCCGGTGGGCTCCCAACTGAAGATCAACTTCCTGCTCGACCGGCTGCCCCGCCTCCGGTCCGGCGCCGACCCCCGTGTCGCCTTCGCGGGCACCCTCCACCTCAACGAGGACTACGCCGACCTGGAGACCGCCCACGCCGAGGCCGCCGCGGGCCGTGTTCCGAGCCGCCTGCCCGGAGAGGTGTACTGCCACTCGCTCACCGACCCCTCCGTCCTCGGCGACGTCCCTGAGGGCACCCACACCCTCACCTACTTCGGCCTCCACCTCCCCGCCACCCTCTTCGAGGACCCGGCCACCCGCGCCGAACGCAAGGCGGAGGCGGTGCGCCGCGCCGTCGCCTCGCTGGACGAGCACCTCCTCGACCCGATCGGGTCGGTGGTGGCCCGTGACGCCGACGGGCGGCCCTGTCTGGAGGCCAAGATCCCCCAGGAGATCGAGGCGGACGTGGCGATGCCCGGCGGTCACATCTTCCACGGCGACCTCGCCTGGCCCTGGGCCGCCGACGCCGCCGACCTGACCACCCCCGCCTCCCGCTGGGGCGTGGCCACCCGTCACCCCTCGGTCCTGCTCTGCGGTTCCGGCGCGGTCCGCGGCGGCGCGGTCTCCGCGCTGGGCGGCCACAACGCGGCGATGGCGGCGCTCGAACAGCTCTGACCCCCGCCTCCCCACGTCACCGCCGCCCCGCCCCGGGGAACTCCCCGCCGGACGGGGCCGCGTCCGGCCGCTCGCGCCGCTCGTGCGGCTCGCGCGGCCAGGGCCGGCCCCGGGACGGGGCGGCGGGGGGAGAGCCCGTCCCCGGGGAGGACGGGACGGCCCGCCCCGTCCTTCTGCGTTCCCGGGACGGCGGTGAAGACCTTCACCCCGTACCTCCCGGGGCTGTTGGGCCGTTTTTCATGAGCACGTCACCAATTCCCGGCAGAGTGTCCTCCGCGCGCAGAAGCGCCACCCGATGTCCCATGTCACGGCGCGCGCAGACGAGTTGAGGAGAAGCTCTTGTCCGGACGGCCCTCACGCCCCGTCAGACCCCGCACCCGCCGCACCGCCCGTGCGCTCGGCGTCACGGGCGGCGCCTTCGCGCTGCTGCTCGCGATCGCCGGGCCCGCGCAGGCCGCACCGCCGTCCGCGCTGCCGGCCAACGCCACCACCCTGGAACGGCAGTTCCAGCCCGCGCTCGACTACGACAAGGACGGCTGCTACGCCACCCCCGCCATCGGCCCCGACGGCTCGCTCAACGGCGGACTGAACCCGACCGGCGCCCTCAACGGCGACTGCCGCGACGCCTTCGACCTGGGCAACACCAACGCCTACTCCCGCGCCACCTGCAACAACGGCTGGTGCGCCGTGGTCTACGGCCTCTACTTCGAGAAGGACCAGGCCCTCACCGGCACCAGCATCGGCGGGCACCGCCACGACTGGGAGCACATCGTGGTCTGGGTGGAGCAGGCCACCGGCACCGCCCGGTACGTCGCCACGTCGAACCACGGCGACTTCACCGTGCACGGCCGCGACCGCATCCCGTGGGAGGGCACCCACCCCAAGGTCGTCTACCACAAGGACGGCATCGGGACGCACTGCTTCCGCGCCGCCACGGCGGGCGACGAGCCGCCGGAGAACCACCGGGGCACCTGGCAGTACCCGCCGCTGGTCGGCTGGGACGGCTACCCGGCCGGACTGCGCGACAAGCTCTCCCAGGCGAACTGGGGAAGCGCCAACTTCGGGCTGAAGGACAGCAGTTACGTCTCGCACCTGGAGAAGGCGAAGCCGTCCGGCATCCCGTTCGTGCCCTCGCTGTGAACCCGCGGGCGCGGCGCCCCTGACGCGGACGCCGGCGGGGCCGCGCCCGCGGGGCGGGCGGGTGACGGAACGGCGCGCCCGCGAGCACCCGGTCGCGGGGACGGCGCGCCCACGCCGGGGCGTGCCGTCC
>NZ_LWCC02000005.1:253900-273066 GCF_001642695.1 Streptomyces chilikensis | reverse complement strand
CCGGAGCCGGGAAGGTCGGGTACTCGACGCCCGAGACGTGCTGCACGACCCGGATCACCTGGCACGAGTAGCCGAACTCGTTGTCGTACCAGAGGTAGAGGATCGCGTTGTCGCCCTCGACCTTGGTGGCGCCGGCGTCGACGATCGAGGCGTGCCGCGAGCCGATGAAGTCGCTGGAGACCGCGTCGGGGGCGCTGATGAAGTCGATCTGGCGCTTCAGCGGCGAGGTCAGCGACACCTCGCGCAGGTACTCGAGGACCTCGGCGCGGGTGGTCTCGCGCTTGAGCTGCAGGTTGAGGATGGCGATCGACACGTCCGGGGTGGGAACCCGGATCGAGCTGCCGGTGATGGTCGCCTTGAGGTCCGGCAGCGCCTTCGCCACGGCGGAGGCGGCGCCGGTCTCGGTGATGACCATGTTCAGCGGCGCGGAACGGCCACGGCGGTCACCCTTGTGGTAGTTGTCCAGCAGGTTCTGGTCGTTGGTGAACGAGTGGATGGTCTCCACGTGACCGCGCAGGACGCCGTACTCGTCCTCCATCGCCTTCAGCGGCGGCACGATCGCGTTGGTCGTGCAGGAGGCGCAGGAGATGACGTTCTCGTCCGGCTTGATCATCTCGTGGTTGACGCCGTGGACGATGTTCGGGACGTCGCCCTTGCCCGGAGCGGTCAGCACGACCTTGTCGACGCCGGGGCGCAGGTGCTTGGAGAGGCCCTCGCGGTCGCGCCACTTGCCGGTGTTGTCGATGAGGATGGCGTTCTTGATGCCGTACTCGGTGTAGTCCACCGACTCGGGGGAGTCCGAGTAGATCACCTGGATGGTGTGGCCGTTGGCGATGATCCGGTTCCGGGCCTCGTCGACGGTGATGGTGCCCTGGAACTGGCCGTGGATCGAGTCGCGGCGCAGCAGCGAGGCGCGCTTGACCAGGTCCCCGTCCCCGCCGTTGCGGACCACGATCGCCTTCAGGCGCAGGCCGTTGCCGGAGCCGGCCTTCTCGATGAGCAGGCGGGCCAGCAGGCGGCCGATCCGGCCGAAGCCGTAGAGGACGACGTCACGGCCCTCGCGGCGCTCGATCTTGTGGGCGCCGATGGCGCCGGCGACGGCCTCGGCGGTGAACTCCTCGACCGACAGGCCGCGGTCGTCGGCCTTGTGGGCCACGGCCAGCATGCCGATGTCGATCTGCGAGGGCCCGAGGTCCAGCCGGGTCAGGGCCTGAAGGAACGGCATCGTCTCGACGACCGACAGCTCCCCGCCGACGATCTGCCGGGCGAACCGGTGGGTCTTGAGGATGCTGATGACCGACTTGTTCACCAGGGAGCGGCTGTGGACCAGGACCGTGACGTCCCGCTCCCGGTGCAGCTTCCCGATGATCGGGATCATCGACTCCGCGATCTCCTCGCGGTTCTTCCAGTTGGTGAACGAGTCCTCGGTGGCAGTCACAAGTTCATCTTTCGAGCTAGGCGGCGCTCACATGTTAACCATCTCGAAGTATGGTCGATCAAGCCGGGCCCGCCCCCGGTGGGCCCGGCGGGCGCGCGGGGGCCCAAGGCGCCCCGGTTCACGGCGGTCCGTCCGCTTTCCGGTGCCGCTTCCGTACCGCTGCGTGTGCGCATGATCACGCGTTTCGCCGCTCCGCGCCCGCGCGCCCGTGCCTCACCCCACCGGCCGACCGGCCTCCAGCCGCAGCCGGCGGCCGGCGAACCGGTGGGTGAACATGCGGTCGTGGGAGACCACCACCAGCGCGCCGGGCCAGGCGGCCAGCGCGTCCTCCAGGTCCTCGACCAGGCCGGGGGAGAGGTGGTTGGTGGGCTCGTCCAGCAGCAGGAGGTCGGCCGGTTCGCGCAGCACCCGGGCCAGGTCCAGCCGCCGCGCCTGGCCCACCGAGAGGTCGCCGACCGCGGTGGTGAGCGCCGACGGCGCGAAGAGCCCCAGGGCCAGCAGCGCCTCGCGGTGCTCCTCCGGCATCCCGGGCAGGCCCTCGGCGTAGGCGTCCAGCAGGCTCCGCCGGGGGTGCGCGACCACCGTCTCCTGCGGCAGCCAGGCGGTCCGCGGCGTCCGCCGGCACGCGCCCCGGTCGGGCGCGAGATGCCCGGCCAGCACGCCCAGCAGGGTGCTCTTGCCCGCGCCGTTCGGCCCGGTGACCAGGACGCGTTCCCCCCGCGCGACCGAGAACGCCCCGACGTCCAGCCGCCGCCCGACCCGCACGTCCAGCAGCTCGGCCACGGCCTCGTCCTCCCCTCCGGCGCCGGGCGCGACGGCCGGGCCGACGCCGCCCGGGGCGGCCGCCCCGGGAGCGTCGGCGGTGACCGGGCCGGAGACGCCGGCGGCTTCGGCGGTGGACGGGCCGGGGCCGTCGTCCGGGGCGGCCGTCGCCGGCGTGCGGAAACGCAGCGGCTCGGGCGGGCGGGGGACCGGGTTCTCCTCCAGCCGCCGCAGCCGCTCCCTGGCGTTGCGGATCCGGGCGGAGATCTGGCGCTCCACGCCGCGCTGGTGACGCTGGTTCGAGCGTTCCGCCGTGGCGGCCCGCCGCGCCCCCGAGGCCATCCGGTCCGCCGCGCGCCCGGCCAGTTCCCGCTGCTCCGCCACCTCGGCCAGCCAGTCCCGGTGGTCCCGCTCCCACCGCCGCCGCGCCGCGGTCCTGGCCCGCAGGTAACCGGCGTAGCCGCCGCCGTGCCGGTGGACCGTCCGGCGCTCGGCGTCCACCTCCCACAGCGCGGTGGCGACCCGTTCCAGGAACAGCCGGTCGTGGGAGACCACCACCACGGTGCCCCGGTGGGACCGCAGCCGCCCCTCCAGCCACTCCAGGGCGGAGGCGTCGAGGTGGTTGGTCGGTTCGTCCAGCAGCAGCAACTGCGGGGAGGCCGCCAGCACGCAGGCCAGTCCCAGGCGGGCCTGTTCGCCGCCGGAGAGACTGCCCAGGCGGCGGTCGGGAGTGATCCGGCCCAGGCCCAGGCCGTGGGTCGCGGCCGCCACCCGGGCGTCGGCGGCGTAGCCGTCCCGCGCCTCGAACGCCTCGAGGAGGTCGCCGTAGGCGGCCAGCAGCGGTCCGGTCTCCTCGGGGCCGGCGGCCGACAGGGCCCGCTCGGTCTCCCGCAGGGAGGACTCCAGCGCCCGCAGGCCGGCCAGCGCGTGGTCCACGGCGTCCTGGACGGTGTCCTCGGGCGGAAGGCCGGGGACCTGTGGCAGGTGACCGACACCGCCGGGCGCCCCGAGGCGCACCAGGCCCCCGGCGGGTGGCTCCAGGCCGGCCAGCACCCGCAGCAGGGTGGACTTGCCGGAGCCGTTCTCGCCGACGACGCCGACGCGTTCGCCGGGCGCCACCGACTGCCGGACGCCGTCGAGCAGCGCACGTCCGCCGGGGGAGAGGGTCAGATCGTCCAGCACCAGCTGGAAGGACCCGGCGCCGTCGACTGCGCCGGAAGTGGGTTCGTCTCCGGGCATCACGGTGCCCGGGTGCGTGGAGGTACGCATGAGTTCCGCCGTATCGGAAGAAGGGAGACGTGATCGGACGGCGGGGGAGCGCGACGGCCGGCACGGCGCCGCGACGGGCCGCCGGCCGGGACTCCCCGGGCGGAACTCAGATGTAGTAGCAGTAGACCTTGATCACCCGTCCAGTCTATCTCCGGCGTCCCGACGCACTTCGTGAAACACGTCGACAGTTTTTGCATCTCCGGCTCGCGGGGGTGTGCGCACACGGTGGCGGGGAGCGATGACGCATGGGCGGAGGCCGCCGGCTGCGACGCATCCGGCAGATGGACCCTCGGCGGACTTCGAGCAGACATACCGGTGGATCACCCACCACGAGTTCCCCGACGACTACCTCCGCGGGACGTCGATCGCCTTCCCGCGCGACCACGGCGTCCCCCGCGTCTCCCGGCTCCTCGACCGCACCCAGGAGTTCGAGCGGGCCGGGCGGAAGCGGTACGCCGACACGGTCCTGAGCGCCTACGAGATGGTCCGCGACGGCATGGACTCGCAGCACGGCCGGGCCGCCGCCCGCCACCTCGACCGCATCCACGGCCGCCACCGCATCCCCGACGAGGACTTCCTCCACGTCCCGGCCACCACCGTGGCCGGGCCGAAGCGGTGGATCGACCGGTACGGCCGGCGGCGGCTGTGCGAGCAGGAGGCCGAGAGCCTGGCGCTGGCGGGGCACCGGAGGGGCGAGACGACGGGCATCACCGGCGTGCCCGGCACCTACGCCGGCTTCGAGCGTCTGCACGGCGCGTACGAACGGGAGATGTTCGCCTACGACCCCGCCAACCGCAGGGTGGCCGCCGCCACCCTGCGGATCTTCGCCGCGTGGTACCCCGCCCCCTTCCGCCGGACCGCCACCCGGGCGGCGATCGCCGTGTCGGACGAACCCCTGCTGAAGGCGCTCGGCCTCCCCCGGAACCGCGCCGGCTGCGGGTCGCCGTCCACCGCGCGCTGCGGACGCGGGCGGCGCTGCTGCGGCTGCTGCCCGGCCGCCCGGAACGGTTCCCGAAGCGGCCCAAGGCGCGCACCTACGCCTTCGGCCGGACCCTCGACGACCCCGGCCCGCACGGGGCGCACTCCCGGCCGCTCGCCCCGCTCGCCGACGAGGCGCCGGCGGAACGGGCCGTCGTCCCGGAACAGCCGTCCGCCCCGGAGCGGTCCTCCGCCCCGGACATTCGGCCGCAGCGGTCCCGGTGACCGGCGCCACCGGGAGGGCCGGCACCACCGGGAGGGCCGGCACCACCGGGAGGGCCGGCACCACCGGGAGGACCGGCCCGGAAGGCCGGCCGGGCCGGCCGGTCAGGCGGTGAGCGCCATGAAGCCGCCCCGGGTGGGGGCCCCGTTCATCAGCGCCGGGACGTCGACGACCTCGGGCAGCCGCTCGACGGAGAGGACGACCGCGCCGCCCGCCCGCGCCGCGTCACCGCACCAGGCGTTCATGTCGGCCTCGCCCAGCACCAGCGCGGCGATCGAGGGGATGACCGCGCCGTGTTCCCCGGGACCGTCCACCACGCACAGGGTGTGCTTGGGGAAGATGCTCCACCCCTCGCAGGTGGGGAGGGACCGGTCCTCGGTCGCGAGCGGCGGCAGGGCCTCGTGGAACGGCGCGCCGCTGAGCAGCAGCATCGGCGTTGCGCCGGGCACGAACATCGCTTTCTCCGGATCCAGAAGCATCCGCCAACTCTCCCAGGTGCGGACCGTCCTTGACCAGCCGTCCCGCGCAGTCGGACCCATTCAGTCCTCCACCGGGTGCCCGGCGGCCAGCTCGAGGGCCCCGGCCCCCCGCTCGCGGGCGGCCAGGCAGGCCCTGACGCGCGCCGCGGTGACGGGACCGGCCGGCGGCCCGCCGAGGTCCCGGTCCGGCGCGGCCCGCCACACCCCGGGCCCGGAGCCGAGGCGCGCCACGGCCGCCTCGTCGAGGACCCCGCCGTCGTAGACGTACAGCGCCTCGGCGGGGAAACGGGCGCCGGCGCATCCGGCGGATCCGCCCGGCAGCCAGTCGACGGCGAGCAGCCGCCCCACCGGCACGGGCGCAGCCGGCCCCAGCCGCTCCCGCACCGCGCGGCGGGCGGCCTCGCGCGGGCCCTCCCCGCCGTCGCTGTCGACCGGCCCGCCGGGCAGCGCCCAGTCCTGGCCCTCCGCCGCGCGCACCAGCACCACTCGGCCCGCGGGATCGGTCAGCAGCACGGCCGCGGCCGTGAACGCCTTGGCCCGCAGCGCGCGGCGGTCGGCGCACGCGGTGGTGTCCGGCTCCCCGGGCGACGGCCGCCGGGAGGAGGGCACGCCCACCGGGGAACCGGGCTGGGGCAGACCCCCCTCCAGGTGCGCGACGGTCCCCGCGGCCAGGGCCCGCAGGCCGTACCGGAGCCGGTTGCCGATCTGGGCCGGGAGCAGGGCGAGCGCCTCGTCCGGGGGGAGCCAGTGCACGGCGAGGATCTCCCCGTCCGGGAAACCGATCGACGCCGCCTGCTCGTCGGTCAGCGGCCCCACCGCGAAGACTTGCACGTCCAGCGCCCGCCCGTAGGTGCGGGCCGGAGTGCTGTCCACGGCTACCAGCCGGCCCACCGGCACCTCGGTCAGCCCCAGCTCCTCGGCGAGCTCGCGGGCCGCGCCCCGGCGGGGCGACTCCTGCGCGTGGACCATGCCGCCGGGCAGGCCGTAGGGGGAGCCGCCGCCGTGGTCGTAGGAGTGCTCGGCGACCAGCACCCGGCCCCGCCCGTCGGTGATCAGGGCGGCCGCCGCCGTCATCGGGGACGGCAGCAGCGCGTAGTGGTCCCGCAGGTCCACCGGCACGGCCCGGCCCTGGCGCAACTGCGCGGTGTACGAACCCAGCGAGGCCCGCAGCGCCGCCGCCACCCGGGGACGCAGAGGTTTCGGCAGCCTGCGCAGCGCCTCCCGCTCGGGCACGTACTCGGCGGCGCGCAGCTCCTCCCGCTGCAGGGACAGCTCCTCCAGCGGCAGCGGCCCGCGCGGGTGCACGGCGTAGACGCAGGCGACCTGCGAACGGCCGTACACCTCCTTGGGCATGCTGTCGACGGCCAGCAGCCGCCCGACCCGCGCGCCCCGGATGCCGAGTTCCTCGTGCAGCTCGCGCTCCAGCGCGGCCACCGGCTCCTCGTCGTCGACCATGCCGCCGGGCAGGTCCCAGCCCTCCTTGTAGGACGGGTCGACGAGCAGGATGCGACCGGTCTCGTCACGGATCAGCGCGTCGGCCGCCATCACCGGCGCCGGGTGCACGGCCAGGTACGCCGAGAGGTCGGCCGGATCGGCCGCGGGCCGGGTCACCGTCACAGGAGAACCTCCACCGGACGCCGCATACCGCCTCCTCGCATCGAACGAATGTGTGCTCACACAGGGCAACGATGCGGGTGACCGTGCGTAACGGCTGGTTTCGGACGTTCTCGCCGGGTGCTTGCGAAGCGACGCCCGCCGACCGCCCCCGGCCTCCTCCCGGCCGTGTCCACGGCCGTGCGGCGTGCTCGCGGATTCGACGTCAATTGTCACACCGGCCTTCAGGGCGGAAACCGCCCTCCGCGCCCGGCAGGCTGGCCGTCATGACGCGACACCTCACCCGCCGGCGCCTCAACAGGGCCACCCTCGCACGCCAGTTGCTCACCGGACGGACCGAACTCTCCGCCGAGGCCGTGATCGAGCAGATGGCCGGAGTGCGGGCCCAGGATCCCGAACCGCCGTACATCGGGCTCTGGAACAGGATCGACGGCTTCCGCAAGGACGACCTCGCCACCCTCCTGGACGTCCGGGCCGTGGTGCGCGCCACCCTGTACCGGGGCACGCAGCACCTGGTCACCGCCGAGGACTACCTGTGGCTGCGGCCCACCCTGGAACCGGTGCTGCGCGCGCGGCGCGAGGGCGCCTTCGGACGGCTCACCGCGGGCGTCGACCCCGGGGAACTGGCCCGGGCCGCCCGGTCCGAGCTGTCCGGGCGGACGACGACCCGGCCGGAACTGGGGCGGGCTCTGGCCGGCCGGTGGCCCGGACGCGATCCCGGCGCCCTGGCGGGCTCGGCACAGCTGCTGCTCCCGGTGCTCCATCCGCCGCCGGCCGGCCTGTGGGGACGGCGCGGCCCCGTCCCGTTCGCGCTCGCGGAGGACTGGCTCGGCCGGAGGCCCGCGGCGGAGGCCGACCCCGCCCGGCTGGTGCTGCGCCACCTCGCCGCCTTCGGGCCGGCCACCGTCGGGGACGTCCAGGCGTGGAGCGGGACGGCCCGGCTGCGCGAAGTCGTCGACGCACTACGTCCTGCCCTACGGGAGTTCAAGGGCGAGGACGGAGAGGAACTGTTCGACCTCCCCGACGCGCCGCTGCCGGGGGAGGACCTGCCCGTCCCGGTGCGCTTCCTGGCCCTGCTGGACGACGTCGTCCTCGGGCACGCCGACCGCGCCCGGCTCATGACGGCCGAACGCCGTCGGCACCTGGTGGTGGAACCGGCGGTCCTGGTCGACGGCTTCGTCCGCGGACTGTGGTCCCTGACCCACGTGGCGGACGGCAGGGCGGTGCTCACCGTGCGGCTGTTCTCCCCGCTCACCCCCCGCGAGCGGGACGAGGCCGCCGAGGAGGGCGCCGCCCTGCTCCGGTTCGCCGCGCCGGAGGCGGACCGGCACGACATCCGGTTCACCTCCGCGGAATGACGCGCACCGCCCCGGCCGCGCGTTGCCGCGGGGCGCCGCGTGTCCTCGCGCACCGGGCCGCGCCGCCCGGTGCGGAGGACCGGTGGCCGGCGGAGGGACCGGCCGTGGCGGACGGGAACCCGCGGTCGACAGTCCGGACCCCGACGGCCTGCTGCCCGGTGAACTCACCGCACTGCTGCGCCCCCTCGTCCGGTCCCCGCACCGCGTGGGGCTCGACGTCACCCTCTACGACCCCGACCTCGACCCGGACGGCACCGCCGGAGTCCTGCTGACCGACCTGGTGGTGGCGGCCCTCGCCGCCGGCTGACGGCACCGGCGACCCCGGCGGACAGCCGGCTCGGCCGGGAGCCGCGGTGCGGCGTATAGCGTGCGGGCATGACGATGACGAAGCAGCAGCGGGTCCTGTACCGGCAGGGCACCGGATTCTGGCGGATGACGGCCAAGTGGGTGCTGGTCTTCGGGGCGTTGGCCCTGCTGGACGGACTGCTCCGGTCGTGGGGCAACGCCCTGGTCTGGCCGGTGATCGGGATCGTGCTGTGGGTGCCGTTCGGGATCGGCGTCGTCTGGTACTCGAGGAAGGACCAGCTGGTCACGCTGACGACGGGCGAACTGCGCCTACGGCGCGAGCGGCTGCCGATGGAGGAGGTGAACCTGCTGCACGTGGCACGGCTGTGGCTGGAGGGACGGTCGACCGCGGACGACCGGCCGGTTCCGGAGTGGACCCGGTCCGACCGGGTGGTGTGGGTGCCCCTGCTGGACGGCCGGGCGTACGGCGTGGAGTTCCGCGACCCGGCCGCCTTCGCCGAGGTCTTCGGCGCCTTCGCGGTGGCGGAGTGCGGCGGGCCGGAGGCCGTCCGCGCGAAGGCCGCGGCGGCGGTCTACCCGCAGCCGCGTCCGATGCGGGTCCGCTCCGGCGGCTCCGGCTCCGGCTCCGGCTCCGGGCCGGATCTCCTGGACGTCTTCGGCTGAGGGGCCGTCAGCCGGCACGGGGGCAGCGATCCACGGAGGAAGCGGAGAACCGCACGGGCCGGCACCCCCGACCTGCTCCGGCACCGGGTGGGGCGCCGGCGCGGAAAGGCCCGGACCCCGGCAGCATCCGGCCCCCGGCAGCACGCGGCCGGGGCCCGGGCTCCTGCGCCGAGGTCACCACGGCCTGGATGGCCGCGACCCGCTGGTGACCGGCGCACGCGCACCCGCGGACGCTTCCCGACCGGCCCCCGGAGCAGCCGCGGACAGCACGGAGCACGTGGGTGCCGGCCCCGCCGGTCACGGCCCGCGAAGTGGTCCGGTCCCAGGTCCTGCCGCCGTCGCCCGGCCCGGGCGACGGCGGCAGGAAGCGCGTCAGGCGGGCAGCACCCGCAGGAACGCCCCGCGCCGCGGCTCGCCCCCGCCGGTCCAGCCGGCGATGACCCCCGCCGTCACCGCGGCACTCCCCTCGACCTCCGGCGTCTCCTCCAGGACGCGCAGCACCCGCAGGGTGACGCCGTCGAGGGCCACGTCGGTCCATCTCTCCCCGTCCACGGCGGAGACCCATCCGGCCACGCCGCCCGGCAGCGGACCACCGTACGAGGCCACCACCGAGGGATCAGGAGTGTGGCTCAGGCTCTGCGCCTGCGGCACCGCGCGCCCGCCCAGCAGCGCGACGATCTGCGCCACCGCCACCGGGTCCCGGGTGGCGTCGTAGACCCAGCGCGTGCCCAGCACGCCGTGCTCGCTGGTACCGATCAAGGCTTCCTCGGCCCCTTCCAGCGGCGCACCCCGGTAGGTCATCGGCTGGTGGTACGCGGTGCCGTCGGCGTCCTCGAAGACCGCGAACTCGATCCCCACCTCCCCGGCCGGGTCGTCGAGCCGGAAACCGCCCACCCGCTCCAGCCGGGGCGCGTCCGCACCCCGGAACCAGGGGCGGCCGGGCAGCCACGCGGTCACCAGCTCCACCTTCGTGGGATTCAACGTCGTTCGGTGAATGACTGACATGGCGTCATCATTCCAGTTCGGTCGTGTGGCGGAGCGGCAGGAGCTGTGGACGTTTGGCGGTGCGGCCGCCCCCGGCGAACGACCGCGCACCCGGCGCCGACCGGGGCGGCCCCGGGCCGCCTCGCGGATGCGTCCGCCGAGCGCCAGGGCGCGCGGGGTGAGCGGCCGTCCCCGCGACGTCGGCCCGGCCGGACCGGGAAAGGCGACCGTGGCGACCCGGGCCCCGGCCGCTCCTCCCGCCCCCGCGCCGCCACCCGCCCGCGCACGGCCGGGCCGGCGTAGGCGGCCCCGGGGTTCCGGCGGGCGTGGGCCCGCGGGGCCGGGCGGCGGCCGGGGGACCGCGCGAGTGGTGCTCAGAACCGGTGGGGCTTGGCCCTGCGCCGCAGGTACCAGGCGGCGCCGCCGACGCCGGCCGCGACCAGGCCGCCGCCCGCGACCAGGGTGAGGGTGGTGTGATCCTTCACCGCGCCGCCGAGACCGCCCATCACTCCGCGCGAGGGCGAGGCGGTGGCCGACATCGTGGGGGTCGCGGTGGAGGTGGTGGTGGGCGACGTCGTGGCGGTCGGGGTCGCGCCGGAGACGATGACGGACTGGGTGCCCGCCGTGCTGTTGTCGGAGCACCGCACGATCACGGTGTAGGTGCCGGGGGTGACGCTCGACCAGGCGGCCGACTGGCTGGTGGCCGAGCCCGACAGGGCGACCTGACGGCCCTCGGCGAAGGTGTTCTGCCGGTTGTTCAGCAGCGAGGCGGTGCCCCAACTGCCGTTGATCTCGGAGCAGGCGCTGGTCGTGACCGCGACGGTGGTGCCGCTGGTGCTCACGGAGATTCCCGGGGCGGCCGCGGCCGACCCCGCGAAGGCGAGCGGCAGGGCGGCGGCGGCAGCCACGGTCAGGCCTGATCGGACGATGACGCGAGGTGTACGCATGGGTCTGACCTCCGGCGGCACGGCTGGCGGACATCCCTAGCGCCGCCGAGGATCGGGAACGCCCGTACCGCCCTCGGGGACAGCCAATGGCCACGACGCGCCGCGCGCACCCGGAGAGCACCCGGACAGGTGACGCCGGCGACGGCGCCTCACCTCCCGGTGGTCACCCGCACCTCCGGGGAGAAGCCGCCCCAGGTGCCGTCGGGCAGCTTGGCGCGGAGCCGCACCCGGTGCGTCTCGCCGGACCCGCCGCCGACGAAGAAGCGGTGGGTCGCCCGGCCGTCGGGCGTCCTCCCGCCCCACACCAGCGTGGTCGCCGGGGCGCCGTCGAGATGGATCTGGTACTCGGTGACCACCCCGTCGGCGGCCGGCGGCTCCCAGGAGATCTCCAGGTGCCAGGCTCCGTCGGCCTTCACCGCGGCCGCGGCGAAGGCCTTGGGCGCCGTGCCGCGCCCGTCGTCCTGCCCGGTGCCGGTGGTGGTGACGCGGACCGCGTCACCGGTGGGGGAGAGGTTGTCGGCGGCGTCCCTGGCGCGCACCGTGAACGAGTAACGGGTCCCGGGGCGCAGGCCGGTGACCACCGCCGAGGTCCGGTCGCCGCCCACGCCGTGGATCTTCGTCGAGCCCTGGAGGATCTCGTAGGAGACCACCTTCCGGTCGTCGGTGGAGGCCTTCCAGGAGAGCTCCGCCGCCCGGCTCCCGACGGCACGGGCCTCGAGGCCCTCCGGACGGGACGGGGGACGGGAGTCGGCGGCGGCCGCGGCGGGGGTGGTGGCGCGCACCTCGGCGCTCTCCGGGCCCAGCCGGCCGTCGGTGGAGCGGGCCCGGACGCGGAACGTGTAGGTGGTGCCGGGCTTCAGCCTGGTGACGTCCACCATGTGCTCCGACGCCGGCACCTCCTTCACCAGGGTGGGGCCCCGGTACACCTCGTAGGCCTCCACCCGCGAGCCGTTGTCGGTGACCCGGTTCCACATGACGTGCACGCTGGTCGCGCTGCCCGCCGCGGCGGTGACCCCGGTGGGCGCCGCGGGGAGCCGCCCGCCGTCCTCCTGCCCGGCGGACGCGCCCGTGCCGCAGGAGGCCAGGAGCAGCGCGGCCGACAGCGCCCAGCAGCACCGGGCCGTCACCCGGGGAACACCTGCCGCACCGGTCATGACGGAACCTCCGCGGAACACAGGGGAATGGTCCGTACCAATATGCGCATGCTGGCGCGTGCACATCAAGTGTCGGTCGTTGACCGGCCGGGGAGGGCCGTACGTATGCTGAACTTCCTTGCGGCCGGGCGGACCTGACGACGGGTCGGCCCACGGCCGCCGGCGCGGATCCGCTGTCGTCGCTGCTCACGCGCCGTACGGGCGGCGGGGGCCGGACCGGGGCGCGGGCCCGTCCGGCCCCCGCTCGCGCCGCCGCGTCCCCCCCCCGCCCGCGTCCCCGGCGCGATCCTCCGGCCGCGCCCGGTGCCGGAGTGTTCACCTCCGGCCCTCGGGGTGATGGGATGGCCGGACCTGGCCGACCCGGCCGGCCGGCGGGGCCGGCGGGCCACCGTACGGAGGAGCGAGAACGATGCGGGTGCCGATGACCATCGCGGACTTCCTCGACCGGGCGGAGACCGGCTTCGCCGGCGGCCCCGGTGTGGTGGACGAGCCGGAGCAGCCCGCCGTGCCCGTGCCGGCGAGCACCTACGGCCGTTTCGCCGAGCGGGTCCGCGCCTGGCAGGCGGGGTTCGACGCCCTCGGCGTCGCGGAGGGCGAGCGGATCGCCGTGGTCAGCCACAACTCGGCCCGGCTGCTGGAACTGCTCTTCGCGGTGCCGATGAGCGGGCGGATCTGCGTCCCGGTCAACTTCCGCCTGACGGCGGAGGAGGTCGACTACATCGTCCGCCAGAGCGGGGCCTCGGTGCTCCTGGTCGACCCCCAGCTCGACGCGTCGCTCGGCGGGGTGCGCGCCCGCCACCGCTTCGTCCTCGGCGAGGAGACGGAGCGGACGCTGATGCGGTTCGGCGTCGAGCCCCGCCCCTGGTCCCGCCCCGACGAGGACGCCACCGCGACCGTCAACTACACCTCCGGCACCACCGCGCGCCCCAAGGGCGTCCAGCTCACCCACCGCAACATCTGGGTGGACGCGGTCACCTTCGGCCTGCACGCGCGGGCCTGGGAGCGCGACGTCTACATGCACGTGCTCCCCATGTTCCACTGCAACGGCTGGGGCATGCCCTTCGTCATGGCGGGCCTCGGCGTGCCGCAGATCGTGCTCCGCAAGGTCGACGGCGCGGAGATCCTGCGCCGCGTCGAACGGCACGGCGTCACCTTGATGTGCGGCGCCCCGGCCGTCTGGAACGCGGTGCTCGACGCCGCCGCCGACTGGGAGGGCGGGATCCCCGGCCGCGACCGGGTGCGCGTCGTCTGCGCGGGCGCGCCGCCGCCCAGCCGCACCGTCCAGCGGGTGGGCGAGGAACTCGGCTGGGAGTTCCTGCAGATCTACGGCCTCACCGAGACCGCCCCGCTGCTCACCTTCAACCGCTCCCTGCCCGCGGACGACGCGCTGCCCGCGGAGCGGCGCGCCCACCGGCTGTCCCGCGCCGGGCTGCCCACCCTGGGCACGCGGCTGAGGATCTCCGGCTCCGGCGAGGTGCTGGCCCGCTCCAACACCGTGATGGAGGGCTACTGGGAGAACCCGGAGGCCAGCGCGGAGGCGCTCGACGGCGGCTGGTTCCACACCGGCGACGGCGGCGCCCTCGACCCCGACGACGGCCACCTCACCATCTCCGACCGCAAGAAGGACGTCATCATCACCGGCGGCGAGAACGTCTCGTCCATCGAGGTGGAGGACGTGATCTTCAGCCATCCGGCGGTCGCCGAGGTCGCGGTGATCGGCGTGCCGCACGAGAAGTGGGGCGAGACGGTCAAGGCGCTCGTGGTGCTGGCCGAGGGCGCCGAGGCGGAGGAGAGCGCGATCATCGCCCACTGCAAGGAGCGGATGGCCGGCTACAAGGCCCCGACCAGCGTGGAGTTCCGCGAATCCATCCCGCGCACCGCCACCGGGAAGATCCAGAAGTTCAAGCTGCGGCAGCCCTACTGGCGGGAATCCGGCCGCGGCGTCAACTGACCGGGTAGCCTGCGGGCCATGAGTACTCTCGACGGCCTGGCCACCGCCCCCTACGTCTCGGTGACGACGTTCCGCAAGGACGGACGGGCGGTCGCCACGCCCCTCTGGGTGGTGCCGGACGGTGAGGGCGCGCTGGCCGTGTGGACCCGCGTCGACAGCGGCAAGGTCAAGCGGATACGCCGTGACGGCCGGGTGACGGTGGCCCCCTGCGACTTCCGGGGCAACCTCCGCGGCGAGGCCGTGGAGGCCCGCGCACGGCTCGGCACGCCCGAGGACACGGCGCGGATCCGCCGCGGCATCGCCCGCAAGTACGGCCTCTCCGGCCGCCTGACCCTGCTGGGCAGCCGGCTGCGCGGCGGCCACACCTCCACCGTGGCCGTCCTGATCACCCCGGCGGACTGAGACCGCCGCGGCGACACCGCGCCCGGCCGGCCGCGCGCTGTCGGTGCCGTTTGGCAGGATCGCGGTCATGAGCCCGCTGCTGCTGACCGACATCGAGCAGGCGATCCGCGCGAGTTGGAGCGCCGAGACCTGCACCCCCGAGTACCGGACGCGCTGGCGCCCCGACAATCCGGCCCGCGACCAGTGCGGCGTCACCGCGCTGGTCCTGCACGACCTCCTCGGCGGCGACCTGATCCGCGGGGAGGTCCACGTCGACGGCCGGTGGACCGACTACCACTGGTGGAACCGCCTGGGCGCCGGGGTGGAGATCGACCTGACCCGTGAGCAGTTCGGCCCGGACGAGATCGTCACCGGCGGCCAGGTGATCGCCCGGCCCGCCGAGATCCGCCGTTGCCGGGAGGAGTACGAACGCCTGCGCGGGCGCGTGCTGCGCAAGCTCGGGACCGCCTCCGGCACGCCCTGACGCCCCGCCGCCGCGCCCCGTGCCGCAGGGGGAACGGCCGGCCGGGGGCCTGCCGCGGTGCCCGGGGGCGACCGCACCGTACCGGAGCCGGGGGACGGCCGGGCGGCTACCGTATGAGGCCAGGACCGCACGGAGCGGAGGGAGTCGACATGCCGTACCGGAAGCGAGGGCGGGCTCCGGCCCTGCTGGCCGCCACGGGCCTGCTGCTCGCCGCCTGCGGGTCGGTGGAGGCGTCCCAGCCGGACGGACCGGCGCGCTCGCCGGGACAGGCGCGGCCGTCGCCGGAATCCTCCCGGCCGCCGGGGGAGCGGGGCGGCGGGAAGGCGACGCCGGCGGAACGGGTCGAGAGCGTCCGCCTCACGGTCACCGGCGGCATCGCCGGCGTCCACCGTTCGATCCTGGCCTCCACCGACGGCACGGTCGAGGTCAGCGAGCGGAGCAAGGGCGACTGGGAGGCCGACCCCCTCTCGGGCGCGGACCGCGACCGGCTGAAGGCCCTGCTGGAGAAGATCGACTTCGCCGCGCTCCCGCCCCGCAGCGTCGACGAGGACGCCCGCGACATGTTCGTCTACGCGCTGGAGCACGACGGACGCGCCGTCGTCACCGACCGCAGCGTTTCCCTCGGCGCGGCCGACGACCTGATCGGCCAGCTGGAACGCCACCTCGAGGAGCGGCTCTGAGCGAACTGAACCTCTGGCGCCGGCACCTCGGAGCCGTACCGGAGCCGGTCTGGGACCGGCACGACCTGCGCGTGCTGATCCTCGCCGACAACGACCTCACCACCCTGTCGCCCGCGGTCGGCGGGCTCCGGCGGCTCACCACCCTCGACCTCGGTCACAACGCGCTCACCGAACTGCCGCCCGAGATCGGCGCCCTGACCGGCCTCACCGGCTGCCTCTACCTCCACGACAACCGCCTGGGCCGGCTGCCGGACGAGCTCGGCTCGCTCACGCGGCTGAGGCTGCTCAACATCGGCGAGAACCGCCTCACCGCACTCCCCGACACCCTCACCGGCCTGGCCTCCCTGGTCGAACTCCGGTGTCAACACAACGAGTTGACGTACCTACCGGCGCGCATGGGCGACCTCGGAAACCTCCGGGAACTCTGGCTCAAGGGCAACCGCCTCACCCGCCTCCCGGACTCCTTCTCCCGGCTCCGCGCACTGCGCCATCTCGAACTCCGCGACAACCTGCTCCCCGCGGTTCCCGGCCGGCTGGCCGGCCTCCCCCTGCTGCGCACCCTCGACCTGCGGGGCAACCGGATCCGCGGACTGCCCCCGTGGCTCCCGGACCTGCCCTCCCTGGAGAAGCTCGACCTGCGGTGGAACGACCTCGCCGTCGACCCGGCCGACGACCCGGTGGCCGTCGCGCTCGAGCGGCGCGGATGCGTGGTGGTGGCCTGAAGGCGTCGGTGGAGCCCGCCCGGGTTGACGTGCGGTGGGCCCGGGGAGTGAAGCTGTCCCGGTGACCGCACCCAGAACCGGCCGGACCGGGCTCCCCAAGCTCCCCCCGGCCTACCGGCCCCTGTTCGCGCACCGCCCGTTCCGGCGGCTGCTGCCCGCGTTCGTCGCCTCCGACTTCGGCGACGGGATGGCCGTCGTGACCGTGCCGTGGCTCGCCGTGCTGCTGGCGCCGGAGGAGAACCCCGGGCTCTACGTCGGGACCGCGGTCGCCGCGTACGCGCTGCCGGGCGCCGTCGGGGCGCTGCTGCTGGGGAGGTGGATGCGGCGCTTCCCCGCCCGGCGGCTGCTGCTGACCGACGCCGTGCTGCGGGCCGCCATGCTCGCCTGCGTACCGCTGGCCTGGGCCCTGGGCGTGCTGACCCCCTGGCTGTACGTGCTGCTGCTGGCCGCCTCGTCGCTGCTGCACGCCTGGGGCAGCGCGGGCAAGTACGCGCTGCTCGCCTCCCTCCTCCCGCCCGAGCGACGGCTCGCCGCCAACGCCCTGGTCAGTTCGAGCGCCTCGGCGGCGATGGTCTTCGGGCCCGCCCTCGCCGGGGTGCTGATCACCGTGGTGAGCCCCGCCTGGATCGTCGGCGTCGACGCCCTCACCTTCGCCGTCCTCGCCCTCGGCGCCGCCCGCGTCCGCCCGGAAGCCGACGGGCGTCCGGAAGCCGGCGATCCGGCGGGCGGCGCCGGGGGCAGGTCCTCCGCCGTCCTCGCCCTCTTCCGGCAGCGGCCCGAACTGCTCGGCGTCCTGGCGCTCACCTGGTTCTTCTTCTTCCTCTACGGTCCCGTGGAGGTGGCCCTCCCCCTGCACGTCACCCAGGACCTGCACCAGGGCTCCCAGCTGCTCGGTCTGTACTGGACGCTCTTCAGCGTGGGCGCCGTCCTCGGCGGGCTGGCCGCCGGGATGCTGCGACGGCTGCCGCTGTGGCCCACGGCGCTCGGCGTCGTCGCCGGCTGGGGTGCCGTCCTGCTCCCCTTCGGTCTCGGCGCGCCGCCCTCCGTCACCGTCGCCTGCTTCGCCCTCGGCGGCGTGATCTACGGCCCGTTCACCGCGCTGTCCTTCACGCTGTTCCAGGACCGCACGCCCGAGGCCTGGCTGACCACCGTCCTCGCGGTGCGCGGCGCCGCCCTGCTCGCCTCCTCCCCGATGGGCACCGCCCTGGGCGGTCCCCTCACCGCCGCCTTCGGTCCCCGCGCCGTGCTCGCCTCCTCCGGCGCGGCCACCCTGGTCCTCGTCGCCGTCGCCGTGCTCATCGCCGTCGGGGCCCGCGCCCGCGCCCGCCGCCGGGGCAAGGCCGTCGAGGAGGAACTGGACCTGGCGGAACCCGCCTGAACGGCCCGGATGCGCCGCCGCCCTTGTTGCAGGGGAAGGCCCCCGGCGGAATCGCCGGGGGCCTTCCCCTGCAACAAGGACCGGGACCGGTCGCCCTTCGGACCGCCCCGCCGGCCGGGGGTGCCGCGCGGTGTCGGGGCGGTGCGGCGAGGACACCGGCCGCCGGTCAGCGGTGGCCGCCGCCCCCGCTGCCGAAGCCTCCGCTGCTGCCCTCGTTCCAGCGCGGGCGCGGCGGCTCCTCCTCGGCCGGAACGGTCCCCTGGGGGTCCAGCTGGTACGGCGTGAGCCGGTCGTGGTCCCGCTTCGGCACGTCGTCGGTGTTCCGGGTCGTCCGGTCCTCACGCACCGGACCGCCCGGCGGCATCTTCGGCTGCTCCTCAGGCGTCGGCCTGCGCGGCTCCCGCTGACGCACCCGCCAGCCGAAGACCACCGCGCCGATCAGCGCGGCCGCCACGATCGCACCGAGGATGAACGGAGCGAGCCCGCCGATCTGTCCCTCTTCAAGGGCGAAATCCACCCATTCGTAGCTCATGGTATGCATCTACCCCTAACCGGCTGATATGAACCGATGATCAATCCGTGCCCCGACGCTTCCGCCACGGTCACCCTCCGGGCGGCCGGACCACCTCGTTCCATCCGTCCGCCTCCCGCCTCCGCCTCCTCGACGCCGGGTGCCCGGGGGCAGGCGTTTGACACCGCCGGACGGGGCAACTCGGCCCCCGTGACGAGCGCATCCCAGGACGAGCTGTACCGGTTCCTGGAGGACCGGTTCGCCTGCGCGCAGGCCTGCACCGAATGTGCGCGGGCCTGCGCCCTGCGCGCGGGATTCATGGACCCGGACGGAACCGAGGCGCAGGACCGCGCCCGGCGCAAGGGCATCATGTGCGCCGAGGTGTGCGACGCGACCTGCCGGGTGCTGTCCGAACAGACCGGACTGGACGAGGCCGGGCTGCGGATGCAGGTGGAATGGTGCCGCACCGTGTGCCTGGAGTGCGCGGAGGTCTTCGACGCCTGCCCGGGGGCGGAGGAGGCGGCCAAGTCGTGCCGCCGCTGCGCCGAGGCGTGCACCGAATTCCTCGCCACGCTCGCCGCGTAGCGCAGGCCCGCGTCGCCACGCACCCCCTTCCAGGAGGCACACCATGGCCGACCCGAACCCGATCGAACTGCAGAAGGCACTCAGCGGCATGGACTACCCCACGGACAAGAAGTCCCTGGTGGACCGCGCCCGGAGCAACCACGCCGACGGCAAGCTCGTCGAGAAGCTCGAGAACCTCCGCCAGGACAGCTTCGACGGGCCCAACGAGGTCCAGAAGGCGGTCTTCAAGGGCTGACCACACCCACGGTCCCCGGGCCCCGGCCCGTCGGCCCCGCCCCGCCGGTGCGGGCGCGGCCCGC
>NZ_LWCC02000005.1:198792-253868 GCF_001642695.1 Streptomyces chilikensis | reverse complement strand
AACGGCAACGCCAGCACCGTCGACGCCGTGCTGCGCCGCAGCGCACGCCGCACCCCCGGCCGGACCGCGGTCGATTACGCGGACCGGTCCTGGACCTACGCCGAACTCGACGACGCCGTCTCCCGCGCCGCCGGCGTGCTGCGTTCCGCGGGGCTGGAGCCCGGCGACCGGGTGGCCTCCTACGGCCACAACTCCGACGCCTACCTGATCGGCTACCTCGCCTGCGCCCGCGCCGGGCTGGTCCACGTGCCGGTCAACCAGAACCTCACCGGCGACGACCTGGCCTACCTGCTCCGCCAGTCCGGCAGCGCGCTGGTCCTCGCGGACCCCGCCATCGCCGGACGGCTCCCGGAGGGCACCCGCACCCTCGCCCTGCGCGACGCCGGGGACTCCCTGCTCGCCCGCCTCGCCTCCGCCGCCCCCTTCGACGGTCCGGGGCCGGACGCGGAGGACCTCGCGCAGCTGCTCTACACCTCGGGCACCACCGCGCTTCCCAAGGGCGCCATGATGACCCACCGCGCCCTGGTCCACGCGTACCTGAGCGCCGTCACCGCGCTCGGCCTGAGCGCCGAGGACCGGCCCGTGCACGCGCTGCCGCTCTACCACTCGGCGCAGATGCACGTCTTCCTGCTGCCCTACCTCGCGGTGGGCGCGCGGAACACCATCCTCGACGCACCCGACGGAGACCGCCTCCTCGACCTCGTCGAATCCGGCCGCGTCGACAGCGTGTTCGCGCCGCCCACCGTGTGGATCGCCCTCGCCAACCGCCCCGACTTCGCCACCCGCGACCTCGGTTCGCTGCGCAAGGCCTTCTACGGCGCCTCCGTCATGCCCGTGCCCGTGCTGCGGAGGCTGCGCGAAAGGCTGCCCGGACTGGCCTTCCACAACTGCTTCGGCCAGAGCGAGATCGGCCCGCTCGCCATGGTCCTCGGACCCGACGAGCACGACGGCCGGATGGACTCCTGCGGACGCCCGGTCCTCTTCGTCGAGGCCCGCGTCGTCGACGAGAACGGCAAGGACGTGCCCGACGGCGTCCCCGGTGAGATCGTCTACCGCTCCCCGCAGCTCTGCGAGGGGTACTGGGAGAAGCCCGAGGAGACGCGGGAGGCCTTCCGCGACGGCTGGTTCCACTCCGGCGACCTCGCCGTCCGTGACGCCGAGGGGTACCACACCGTCGTCGACCGGGTGAAGGACGTGATCAACTCCGGTGGCGTGCTGGTCGCCTCCCGCCAGGTCGAGGACGCCCTCCACACCCACCCCGAGGTCGCCGAGACGGCCGTGGTCGGTCTGCCCGACGAACGCTGGATCGAGGCCGTCACCGCCTTCGTGGTGCGCCGGGGCGAGGTCACCGAGGAGGAACTCGTCGCCCACGCCAAGGAGCGGCTGGCCTCATTCAAGGCCCCCAAGCGCGTCGTCTTCGTCGACGCGCTGCCGCGCAACGCCAGCGGGAAGATCCTCAAGCGCGAACTGCGCGACACGTTCGGCGCCGCCACCGGCGCGTGAACCGCGGCCCCCGTACCGCGGCCTCCGTACCGCGGCCCCGCGACGGCGCCCCGACGGGGCCGTGCGAGGGTTCCCCTCCTGATTTACGGACACTCGGCCACCGCCTCCCGCACCGGCCCGCCCACCGGGCGAGGCCGGGCGGGGACGAGCGGAATGCCGAACTCCGGAGGTGAGGGACCCCATGACCCTGCCGGTCATCGCGGCGGTCGACGGATCGGAAGACAGCCTGCGCTCCCTGGACTGGGCGGTGCGCACCGCGCTGATGCGGGGCGCACCCCTGCGCGTGGTGCACGTACGCCAGTACCCGGCGTGGACGCCGCCCGAGTTCGTCGCCGTGGACACCGCCGACGACCCCGTCCTCGACCAGGTGCGCGCCCGGATCGACGCGGGCGGGGGCGTCCGGCCGGACGTCGAGTACCTGAGCAGGGTGGGCGCCCCCGGAACCGTGCTGGCGGAGGTGAGCACCGAGGGCTCGCTCCTGGTGCTCGGCTCCCGCGGCCGCGGAGGCTTCGCCAGCCTGCTGCTCGGGTCCACCGGCATCGCCGCCGCCCGCGACGCCCACTGCCCCGTCGTGGTCGTCCCCCGGACCGACCGCCGGGTCCCGGACGACCTCGCCGACGCCTCCGCCGGCCCGCGCGTGGTCGTCGGCCTGGGCGTCGACCACGTCGGCGACGCCCCCGTCGAGTTCGCCTTCGCCGAGGCCGAGCTGCGCCGGGTGCGGGTCCAGGCCGTCGCCGCCTACCCGTGGCCCCCGCAGATCTGGGCGGTGCCCGGAGAGTTCGCCCTGCCGGTGATCGAGGAGGCCGGCGTCGCCGCCGAGACCCGGGCGCTCGCCGAGGAGAGGCTCGCCCCCTTCCGCGAACGCCACCCCCGGGTCCTCGTGGACATCGCGGTGGAGGGCGGCGACGCGGCGGGCCGGCTCGTCGCCCACTCCCGGGACGCCGAGCTGGTCGTCGTCGGCCGCCACCAGCGGCGGCTGCTGGTACCGACCCGGATGGTCGGCTCGGTCACCCAGGCGGTGCTGCTGCACGCCGCCGCCCCGGTGGCCGTGGTGGCCCCGCACCCGCACGGGGACGCGGGCGACCCCGACGGCGCACGGCCCGGCGAGGAGTGAACTCCCGCACGCCGTGAAGCCCGGCGGGCCACGTACCATGGCGGCATGTCGTTCCTCCGCCGCCGCAGCGCCACGCCCGCCGGGCCCGACTTCGACGTACTGGCCATGGACCCGGGCGACTGGCCCGGCAACCTCGGCGCCGGCCTGCTCCCGGCCCCCGACGGCAGCTGCCAGGGCGTCTTCCTCCGCTACGACCTGTTCGGCAACCGCGGCCCCGCGATGATCATCGGGAACCTTCCCGAGGGTTCGCCCGCCCGCGACGTCCCCGAGGGCGAGGTGCCGTTCGAGGTCGCCCAGCTGCTGCTGGCGCTGGAGAACGACGAGGAGGTGACCGTCGTCGGCGCGGAGGACGTGCCCGTGCTCCAGGGCGACAACCTGCTGGTGGTCCGCCGCCTCAAGCTCTCCGAGAGCCGGATCTCCTGCGTCCAGTTCGACCGCAGCGACAACGTCCTGGTCACCATCGCCTCCTGGGACCGCCCGATCACCGAGGACCTCTACGCGCTCCTCAAGCCGCTGCCCGCCGAGCTCTTCCGCCAGGGCTGAGCCCGCCCGGTCGGCACGCGCCCGGCCGACGCGCGAAGGGGCCGGACCACCGAGGTGGTCCGGCCCCTTCGCGTGCCCCCGCGGGTCAGGGGGCGACGACGTCCACGTCGGTGGCCCTCACGAAGGCCACCCGGTGCCCGAGCTGGATCTGGTAGTACTCGTCCTGGCCGCGCACCACGGTGCCCCTGCCGCCGAACGTCGTGTTCCGGAAGTACTCCGACCGGAACCGGTCACCCGCCACGTACCGCTGCCCGGCCTCGAAGCGGTAGGGGAGCGGGGCCAGTGCCTGCACGGGGATCCCCGGCGGGTAGGCCGACGCCTCCGGATACGCCCGTCCGTACACCGGCACGGACTCCCGTCCGGCCTTCGGCGTCACCACCAGGCCCTTCGTCGCCACCGCGGCCGGCCGCTCCGCCGGGTCGAGGAACCACGCCTTCTGCCCCAGGTACCAGATCGCCGTCCAGTCGCCGGCCCGGTCCGCCACCACGTACTGCTGACCGGTCGAGGCGCGGGCGCCGACGTCGTTCACGCCGATCGTGGTCCGTCCCTCGTCCCGCGGGTACAGGCCGATGTCCCGCACCAGGGGGGCGTCCTCGGAGGGCGCCGAGTACAGCCGCACCTCACTGGAACCGTGCGGGGCGCAGGCCACCCCGGCACGCTCGCAGCCGGTGAAGACCGGCCGGTTGGACGCGTAGTCCGGGCGGACCGTGACCACGTCGCCGTGCGGGTTCGCGTTCGGGTGGAACGGCGCGCCCATCAGCTGGAAGTAGTGCGCCCAGTCCCAGTACGGGCCGGGATCGGTGTGCATGCCGGGAATGCCGGCGGGAGTCACCCCGGGGACCGCGTCGTGGCTGAGGATGTGCTGCCGGTCCAGCGGCACGCCGTGCCGCTTCGCCAGGTACTTCACCAGGCGGGCGGACGAGCGGTACAGCGACTCCGTGAACCAGGCGTCCGGCTGCGCGAGGAACGCCTCCTGCTCGACGCCGATCGCGTGCGCGTTCACGTACCAGTTGCCCGCGTGCCAGCCGACGTCCCGCGCCTTGATGTGCTGGGCGACGTGACCGTCCGAGGAGCGGATCGAGTAGTGCCACGACGCCGCGTAGGTGGCGCGCTGCGCCAGCAGCAGGGTGGTGTCCCAGGTCGCCTCGGTGGAGTGCACCACGATGTAGTCGACCGACTGGTCCGCGGGCCGGTTCGCCAGGTCGTACTTCCCGTAGTTGCCCGGGTCGTCGCCGCCCAGGTGCTGGTACGGCGACGGGATCCACTCGCAGGCCACCGTCGGCGGGCACTCGGTGCCGTCCTGGTCCAGCCGCTTCAGCCCCGCCCGTTCCAGCTGCGCCGGGTCCGCCCGGGCCCGCGGGTCCGCCGCCAGCACGATCCGCTCGCCGGTGTCCGTCACCCGCTCCTGGCCGGCCGAGATCACCGAGAACACGTCCTGGGCGAACATGGCGGCCGTGGCGTCGTCGTCCGCACCGGAGTAGAGCGCGACCGCCGCGTACCAGTCGGCCGGATCCTCGCTCGGCGGCAGCCCCAGTTCCCGCTGGGTCCGCGCCAGCAGGGCCGCGCCGCCCTCCACGTTGGCCGCCGGATCGGTGCGCAGCTCTTCCGCGGGCAGGCCGGTGAGCGCGGACGCGGCCGCCAGGGTGCGCAGGTGCTCCGGAAGCCCGGACGCCTCGGGAACCTCCGGCGTTTCCGCCTCCGGGACCCCCGACGGCCGGGCCTCGTCGCCCCGCGGATCCTCCTCGCCGTGGCTGTGGTGCGGAGCCTCGGCCAGGGCGAGGGACAGATCGGTCAGGTGCATGGGGCCGTAACCACCGGCGACGCTGGGACGACCGGCGTGCGCGTCCCAGCGGGACTCCAGGTACGACACGCCCAGCAGCACGCTCCGCGGCACGTCGTACTCGGCGGCGGCCCGGGCGAACGCCGCGCCCAGCGGGCCCTCGCCCGCCGGGCCGCCGGGCGCGGCGCCCAGCAGGGGCAGCACCAGCGCGGCCGCGGCGACGGCTCCCGCCGCGCGTCCGCGCAAGGGGCGACGGCCCCCGGGCGGGGGAGTGGGGACGGTGGCGGATCCTCGCAATGCATCCTCCCGGGGACGGCTGTGCGCCTGTGGGACCGGCGTGGCGTGCGTCAGGGATACCGGTATCCCGTCACCCCGTCAATGACGCGTGCATGCAAGCAAGTTGGGCCGTCCGGAAACGCCTCAGGGCCCGGGAACACCGGGCCCTGAGGCGAGGGGGCGACGGGCGGGCTCAGCGCGTGCCGACCGCCGCCCGCACCGCCCGACGCGCCATCTGCGCGTCGTCGTGCAACCGCCGCAGCAGCAACCGCTGCTCCTCTCCCGTCGGGATCGCCCCGGCCGGCGCGGCCACCGGAGCCGGCGCGACGTCCTGCATCGTCCGCTGCACCGCCATCTCGTAGGTGCGGATCTCCCGGGTCAGGATCAGCATCAGGTTGACCAGGAAGGCGTCCCGGGCGGCCGGCCCCTGCGACTGGGCCAGCTGGCTGATCTGACGCCGCACGTCCGGTGCGTCCCCCAGCACCGACCACAGCGTCGCCAGGTCGTACCCCGGCAGGTACCAGCCCGCGTGCTCCCAGTCCACCAGCACCGGACCGGTCGGCGAGACGAGGATGTTGGAGAGCAGCGCGTCACCGTGACAGAACTGCCCCGTCCCCTGCCTGCCCGACGAGTGCGCGATGCCGTGCAACAGCTTCTGCAGGTCCCCCAGGTCCCGGTCGGTGAGCAGCCCCAGCGCGTGGTACCGGTTGATCCGCGCCGCGTAGTCCAGCGGGGCGGAGAAGGTGCCCGCCGGAGGCCGCCAGGCGTTGAGCCGGCAGATCGCGCCCAGCGCCGCCCGGAGGTCGGCGCGCGGCGGAGGCTCCACGGGGTGCCGGTGAAGCGCCGCCGCCCGTCCCGGCACGCGCTCGATGACCAGCGTGCAGTTGTCCGGGTCCGCCGCGATCAGCCTCGGCGCCCGTACGGGGGGCCGGTGCCGGACGAAGGACCGGTACGCAGCTATTTCGTGCCGGATCCGCTCGGCCCAGGCCGGTGAGTCGTCCAGTAAAACCTTGGCGACCGCGGTGGTCCGTCCCGTCGTCCCGACCAGCAGCACGGACCGGCCGGTGCGCCGCAGCACCTGCACGGGCGCGAACTCGGGACAGATCCGGTGCACGGAGGCGATGGCCGTCCGCAGCTGCGCGCCCTGCGGGCCGGACAGGTCCAGCCGTCCGCTGAGTGTCCCGCCCCCCTGGTGAGGTGTCCGCCGCAGCCGGGGGCCCGCGGGCTGGACCCCCTGACGGGTCGGATCGAGGAAGGGGCCGGCGCCCGGGCGGGGTTGCGGCCGGAGCGGGGCGGACACGGAGGACGACACTGCGTACATGGGAGACGGATCCCTTCGTGTGCCGGAAGAGTTACCGCGCCATCCGCCCCGGCCCCGGAGGGCACCCTGGGGAGAGCCCCCGTGCGGGACCGGGGCGGGATGGCGCACTTCTACTCCACATCACGCGGGGGCGTGGCTGACAACTGGCGACCCCTGGCGAACCCTGGCGAATAGTCGCCCGGCACTTTGGCCCGCGTTAGTGTCAAGTCAGCCGAGAACCTGGGGGCTTGACGTGAGCGGACAACCCAACACCCGCCTGGCGGACCTGTTCGGCCTGGCCGGCTGGACCAAGGGCGAACTCGCGAGGCTGGTCAACCGGCAGGCGGCGGCCATGGGCCACCCGCAGCTGGCGACCGACACCTCCCGGGTGCGGCGTTGGATCGACATGGGGGAGATCCCCCGCGATCCGGTGCCGAGGGTGCTGGCCGATCTGTTCACCGAGCGTCTCGGCCGTGTCGTGACCATCGAGGATCTCGGACTGGTCCGGCAAGGGCGAACGGGGAAACGGCAGCGCGGCGAGGAGAATCCCGACGGTCTGCCGTGGGCGCCCGAGCGGACGGCTGCGGTCCTCACCGAATTCACGGGAATGGACCTCATGCTCAACCGACGCGGCTTGGTGGGCGCGGGCGTCGCGCTCACCGCAGGATCGGCGCTGCACAGCGCCATGCACCAGTGGCTGAACGCGGACCCGGCCCTCGCGGCCGACGGCCCACGGACCGACGAATTTCCGCACGCGGACCCGGCCGGGTTCGACCGCTACGAGGCGGCCCCGGTGGGCTCCGAGGAGGTCGAGGAACTGGAGCGCTCCGTGGAGGTGTTCCGGGCCTGGGACGCCTCCCGGGGCGGAGGCCTCCAGCGCAAGGCGGTGGTGGGGCAGTTGAACGAGGTGGGCGGCATGCTCGCCTATCACCACCCCGACCACCTGCAGCGGCGCCTGTGGGGCGTCGCCGCCAACCTGGCCGTGCTGGCCGGGTGGATGTCGCACGACGTCGGCCTGGAGCCCACGGCCCAGAAGTACTTCGTCATCGCGGCGCACGCGGCGCGTGAGGGCGGGGACCGGCCCCGGGCCGGCGAGGCGCTCTCCCGGGCCGCACGGCAGATGGTCCACCTGGGCCGTCCCGACGACGCCCTGGACCTGATGAAACTCGCCAAGTCCGGTGCCGGGGAGGAGGTCCTGCCCCGTACCAGGGCGATGCTCCACACCATCGAGGCCTGGGCGCAGGCGTCCATGGGCAAGAGCCAGGCCATGCGCCGCACGCTGGGCCGGGCGGAGGACCTCTTCGTCTCCGACAAGGGAGACGTCGCCCCGCCCAGCTGGATGCAGATGTTCGACGAGGCCGACCTGCACGGGATGGAGGCGCTCGCCTACCGCACCCTCGCCGAGCACGATCCCTCGGCGGCGGCCCTGGCGCAGAGCCACGCCAAGCGGGCGCTCGACCTCAGGGAGAACGGCCGGGAGCGGTCCAAGATCTTCGACTGGCTCTCCCTGGCGTCGGCGTGCTTCATCGCCGACGATCCCGAGCAGGCGGACCGCTACGCCCGCCTGGCGCTGGTCTCGATGGGCAGCAACTCCTCGCACCGCACCTGGGACCGGCTCCGCCAGATGTACCGGCTGACCGGCCAGTACGCGAGTTACCCGAAGATCGAGGAACTGCGTGAGGAGATCCAGCTCGCCCTGCCCAAGCCCAAGCGGCCGGGGAGCGGCGCGGCGGTGTGAACGGGGCGGGGCTCCGCCGTTCCGGCCGGATCCCGCGTCCCCGTGCGTGGTGACGGCGCGTGGCCGGCGTGCGGGGTGGTGGTGTCGGCCGCCCTGACGGCGGGGCGATGAGTCACCGCTCCAGGAGCCGGGAGGCGCCACCGTCGGGCGACGGCCGGCCGGGTCGCGCAGCCGTGCGCCCGGATCAGCGGTGCGCGCGGGTCAGCCGTGCACCGAGGGTCAGCCGTGCACGCGGGCCACGAGGAAGCAGCCGGTGCCGTCGTGCCGGTCGCCGCCGAACGCGTCCGCCAGTATCCGTACCGCGCCCTGCGCGGACGGTTCGTCCCGGAGGCTCTCGGCCAGTCCGGTCAGCCGGCGCTCGCCGTCCGCGCCGCCGGCCAGGCCCGCGGTGCGGAGGACCAGGAGGTCGCCCGCCTCCAGCCGCTGCTCCGCCTCGGCCTGCCCGCCGGGGGAGCGGAGCGTCCGGCCCGTCCCGCCCCGGAAGAGCACCGGGGCGGGACAGCCGGCCCACCTCAAGGTCCTGGTCCCGGCCGCGTACCGGCAGCACAGGGCCGGTCCGCAGACCGGCCGGGCGCCGCGCCGCAGCAGATCGTCCAGCCACACCGCCGACTGCCCGGGGGCGGCGCCCGCCATCGCCATGCCGCGCAGGGCGCCGATCAGCATCGCCGTACCCGAGGCCACCGCGGACGGTTCGCCGGTCAGGGTGCCGAAACCGATCAGCGTCTCCCCGTCCGGGAGTTCGCAGGCGTCGTACCAGTCACTGCCGGTGGGCTCACCGGGCGCGGAGGACGGCAGCCGACCCGCCGCCAGCTCCAGCGACCCGGGCCCGCCCTGTCGCGGGAGCCGCAGGGAGCCGTGCCACGGGGGGAGCACGGCTTCCTGCGGCTCGACCACGAGCCCCTGCCCGGACCGGGCCGTCCGGCGGTGACGGAGCGAGTCACGGGTCTCGCTCACCGCCCGCCGGTACCGGCGCAGTTCGCTGACGTCACGCAGCACCGCCCACATGGAGGCGGTGTTGCCGTCGGCGTCGAGCACGGGCTCGCCCTTCATGTGCACGGTCCGCACCCTGCCGTCGTCCGGACGCGTGATCCGGAACTCCCCGTCGATCGGCCGGCCGTCGACCAGGCAGCCGGTCACCATGGCGGTGAGCCGGGGCCGGTCCTGGTCGAGGACCAGGGAGGGCAGCTCGTCGAGGGTGAGGGCGTGGGCGGCGGGATCCATGCCAAGGATCTCGTAGAACTCGGCGGACCAGCGGACCTCGTCGGTCAGCAGTTCCCACTCCGCGCTGCCGATCCGGCCCGGGGCCGGAGTCGGAGCCGGTCCGGTGCCGGGCGCGGCCGGCGGGGCGGGCAGCGCCTCGGGGGAGCCTGCCGCGGGCGGAGGGCCCTCGCGGAGCTGCGCCAGGTGTTCGTCGAGGTCCTCCAGGTGATGCAGCGCGAGGTCGTAGAGAGCGCGCTGCCACCGGTCCTCGGGATCCGTGCCGTCGCTCCACGCGCCGCGGCGTACCGCGTCCATGTCCGTCCTGAGCTGCCGCGTCCGCGCGATGAGGACCTCCACCGGGCTGTCGCCGGAGGGCGAGAGGCCGGCGGGGCGATCCGCGGACAGAGGGGACGGCATGACGGACTCCGGTGTCGAGGAGACGGTACGGCCGTGACCGGCCGGTGAACCGGATACGACTCTGGCACAGCTCGCCACCCCCTGTAAGGGATTCGGCAACACTCGATTCGGTGGTGCTTCTGGCATATGTCAGAGTCTTCCGGGGTCAGGGTCCCGGTGAAGCAGGGGCCAAAGTTACTTCTCCGCAAGGGAGTTGGAGGCGGACGCGGGGGCGTCCACCGGGTGGTCAGACGTCCGGTCCGGGCTCCTCCGCGGGGCAGGAGCCGCTCTTCAGTTCCCCCAGAAGCAGGAACGCCTCCACGGCCCGTTGTACGCAGCGTGATGATCCGTAGCCCGTGTGTCCCTCGCCCTTGTTGTCCAGGACCACCGCCGCGGGGCCCAGCCGCCGGGCCGTCTCCACCGTCCAGCGGTACGGCGTGGCGGGGTCGCCCCGGGTGCCGACCAGGAGCATCCGGGGCGACCTGAGGTCGTGGACCCTCTCGCGCACGAAGTCGGTCCCCCTGGGCCGCCCGTAACACATCAGTGCCTCGGCCAGCCGGTACCGGCCGAAGACCGGGGACGCCTTCTCGTAGGAGGCGCGCATCGCGCCCAGTTCCGCCGCGATGCGCCGCGCGGACGGACGTTCGGGCGCATCGGCGCAGTTGACGGCGAGCAGCGCGGCCGGGGCGTTGTCCAGCGGCACGTGCTGCCGGGACCTCCGCGGCCGTTCGCGGTGGAACACCGGCGGGGAGAAGGCGCCCTGGGTGAACCCCTGCAGGCCGCGCGGATCGCCGTACTCCACCAGGTCGGCCACCCCCCGCTCCAGCTGCGGCCACAGCGCCCGGCTGTACAGCGCCTGGCCGAGGGCGGCCACCAGGTCCTGGCCGGTGAAACCGCGGCCCGCCGCCGAGGGCGCCGGGCGGGCGTCCAGCATGCCGACCAGCCGCTCCACCTGCCGGGGCGCCGTGCGGGCGTCGCGGCCGAAGGGGCAGGCGATGTCCCGTACGCACCAGGTCAGGAACCGTTCCAGCGCGGCCTGCTGGCCCGCCGCGCCGGCCCGGGCCTGCTCGACGGGGGAGTCGGTGAGGGTGTCCACGCCGTCCAGGACGAACCGGCCCACCCGGTGCGGGAACCGCGCGGCGTAGACGGCGCCGAGGCGGGTTCCGTAGGAGAAGCCGAGGTAGTTCAGGCGCCGGTCGCCGAGGGCGTGGCGGATGACGTCCATGTCGCGGGCCGCGTCCACGGTGCCCATGTGCTCCAGCACCGGGCCGGAGCTGGCGGCGCAGGCCTCGGCGATCTCCCGCAGTCTGCGCAGGTAGGGGTGGGGGTCGCCGTCGGCCACCTGGCCGGGGGAGGCGCCCTCCTCCCGGGCGTCCCGCCGCCCGTCGTCCCGGCCCTGCCCGGGGGAGCCCGAGTACGCGGCCTCGCCGCAGGTCACCGGGGAGGACCGGCCGACACCGCGGGGGTCGAAGGCGACCACGTCGTAGCCCTTGGCGAGAGGCATGAAGTCCTTGCCGGCCATGGCCAGCCGGCCGACGCCCTCACCGCCGGGACCGCCGAAGTTGAGGACGAGTGAGCCGCGGGGCCGGTCGCCGGTGGACCGCAGACGGGCCAGTGCCAGCCGGAGGGAGCCGCGGTCCGGGCGCGCGTAGTCCAGGGGAACGGTGACCGCGCCGCACTGGAGGTCACGCGGTGCGGCCTCGGAGTCGCAGGGGTGCCAGGTCACGCGCTGGTCGTAGTACTGCTTCAGGCGGGGCGGCGGATCCCCCGCCCCGCTGCCCGCCGCCGACGGGGCGGCGGGCAGCGCCGCGCAGAGCGCGGCCAGTGCGGCCGTGCCGGCCGCGACGCGTATGGAGCACGGTCCCTGCATGCGAGCCTCCGGGGGTGGACGGCCGCGGTCCACGTTAGGCGTGAGCCGCCCGCCGCGCCCGTCCGCGCGGGCCGCCCGGGGGACCCGCCGCACGGGCACGGGCACGGCGAAGGGCGGGGAGGAACCGCCCTCCCCGCCCTTCGCCGCCGTCGTCCCGCCGTGCGCGTCGCCCGCGCGGGCCCGCGTGCCGGGCGCGTCAGCGGGTCGCCCGGCTGCGGTCCAGCGCGGCCACGCCCAGCGCGGCCAGCACGACCTGGATCAGCCACTCCAGCCAGTCGGGCCCGTTGGTGTCCGAGACCCCGAACGCACCGGCGAGCGCCGAACCGATCAGCGCCGCCGCGATGCCGACCACGATCGTCCACAGCACTCCGATGTGCTGGCGTCCGGGAACGACGAGGCGTCCCAGCACGCCGATCACGATGCCGATGACAATCGCGCTGATGATGCCCGAGATCTCCATCTTCCCGCCCGTCCCTTCGCATTTGTCGTGCGATCCTTCTGCCCCCGGGCGGGAGTCGCACGCTTCCGGGCCCTCGGTCGCGTGCCTGTCACGTGCTTTTCCCTCACCTGACGCGCGGAGCGGACCGGCGGCCCACGGCCCCGGGACCGTCTCCGCACCCGCCGCGCCCGCCGCGGCCCCGGCCGGCGGTGGCACGGACGAGGCGGGGCCGGACCGGGGTGACCCGGTCCGGCCCCGCCGTCGCGGAGGGCCGCAGGGAGCCGTCAGAACCTCGACGACTTACGCGCCTTCGCCTTCCTCATGCCCAGGGCCGCGCATGCCGCTCCGAGGCAGATCGCCAGGGCGCCGATGCAGATGCTGCTGATGATCACGCCGGCGTCGGGGTTGGTGCCCACCACCCAGGGAGCGATGATCATCCAGGCGCCGAGGGCGGCGGCGCCCAGGCCGAGCGAACTCATCCGCGTCGGATTCGCCGCCGCGCAGATCGCCAGGGCCGCTATCGCCGCGCCGACGATCACGTTGTGCGCCACCATCGGGGGCTGGTTTCCGGTGAAGTGCAGGATCCACGGCGAGGCGGCACAGTACACGCCGACCAGGGCCAGCGGCGCGGCGAGCATCCCCAGATTCGGACCCTGCTGGGAGCGGGCGTACTGCTCCCTCATTTCGAGCACGTCGGGGTGACTCGCCATGTCACCACGCGGGTGCGAGACATTGGCCATGACTCGTCTCCTTCGAGATCTCAGGCCTGACCGCGAGTGCGGCGGAAGGAATCGAATGCGGGGCGGTTGGCCCGCACCTGTTCCATTCTGCCCCGATTCACCCGTTATGTGTAATGCAGGTCACGCAGTGGTCCGCCGGAACTCATCCGGCGCGCTCGAGCAGCCCTCTGACGTAGGCCGCCTGTCCCACGTGCTGGAGGTCGTCGGAGAGCACGCTGACCAGCCGGACGCCCAGCGTCACCGGCGGATCCCACCGCTCGTCGACGATCCGTTCCAGCTCGGCGGCGGTCAGCGCGCGCAGGAAGCGGAGCGTCTGCTCGTGCACCGCGTCGTAGTACCCGGTCAGCAGGTCCGGCGAGTCCACCCGCACCGCCGCCACCCTCGCCGCGTCGTGCCCGAAACCGGTGTCATGGGCCGGCAGGTCCAGCCCGAAGCGGCCGTGCCAGTCCTGTGCCGTCCAGACCTGCTCCCGGCCCGCGGCGTCCGCGACGTGGTCGTCCTGCACCCGCGTCAGGTGCCACACCAGCCAGGCCACCGGGTTCGCCCCCGGGGCGGGGCGCGCGGCGAGCCGTTCCGCGTCCAGCCCGCGGACCGCCGCGTGCACCTCCTCGCGGATCCGTCCGTACCCGTCGACCAGAATGTCCTTTGCGTCCATGGGTCCAGCCTCCGCCGCATCCCGTCGCCCCGCTCGGCGGTTGGACCGGGAGAGGGTCGGTGAGGAAGAGTGATCGCGCACCGTCGAACACGCCGAAACCCCAGGAGTCGCGTTGTACACCGCCCATCCCGGCCGCTACGAGCGGATGCCCTACCGGCGCACCGGACGCAGCGGCCTGAAGCTTCCCGCGCTGTCGCTCGGCCTGTGGCACAACTTCGGTCCCGACCGTCCCGTCGAAACCCAGCGGGCCATCCTGCGGCGCGCCTTCGACCTCGGGATCACCCACTTCGACCTCGCCAACAACTACGGCCCGCCTCCGGGCGCCGCCGAATCCGCCTTCGGCGAGGCCCTCAAGGCCGATCTGCGGCCCTACCGCGACGAGATGGTGATCTCCACCAAGGCCGGCTACCTGATGTGGGACGGCCCCTACGGTGAGTGGGGCTCCCGCAAGTACCTCCTCTCCTCGCTGGACCGGAGCCTGTCCCGGATGGGGCTCGAGTACGTCGACATCTTCTACTCGCACCGCCCCGACCCGGACACCCCGCTCGAGGAGACCATGGGCGCGCTGCACTCCGCCGTGCAGCAGGGCAAGGCGCTCTACGTGGGCGTCTCCAACTACTCGCCGGAGCAGACCCGCGAGGCGGCCCGCATCCTCGCCGACCTCGGCACGCCGCTGCTGATCCACCAGCCCCGCTACTCGATGCTCGACCGCCGCCCCGAGGAGACCGGCCTGCTCGACGCGCTGGACGAGCTCCAGGTCGGCTCCATCGTCTACTCGCCGCTCGAGCAGGGCCTCCTCACCTCCCGCTACCTCGACGGCATTCCGGAGGGCTCCCGCGCCGCGAGCGACAGCCCCTTCCTGACCGCCGACAAGGTGACCTCGGAACTCGTCGGGCACCTGCGCGCGCTGAACGAGATCGCCGCCGCGCGCGGCCAGTCGCTGGCCCAGATGGCCCTGGCCTGGGTGCTGAGGGGCGGCCGCGTCACCTCCGCACTGGTCGGCGCCAGCAGCCCGCAGCAGGTCGAGGACTCGGTCGCCGCCATCGCCGGCCTGGACTTCACCGACGACGAGCTGGCCCGCATCGACGCGATCGTCCGCGCCGCCGGCTGACGGACGGAGGGCCCGGCGCACGGGCCCCGCGGGTGCCGTCCCCCTCCCGCGGGGCCCACGCGTGGTGAACAGGGTGACGCGGAGCAGTCAAAATGGGGGGAGTGCCGGGGCCGGACCCGGGTACCAGGAGAGGCGCATCAGTATCCGGCCGGGCCGGCAGCCGAGAGAGACACGCATGATCGAACACCTGGACGGGGCGGTGGCGACAACGGGTTTCGACGTCCCCGTAGAGCCTCTGCGGCGTGCGACGCACTTCACCGGTGAGCCGGGGTGCATCGCCGAGGCGCGGGAGTTCGCGGGGCAGTTCCTGGAGCAGCTGAGGAACGAATGGTGCGCCACCGCCGACGAACGGTACGGCGGTGAGCTGCTCCTGGTGGTCAGCGAGCTGGTCACCAACGCGGACCGGCACAGTCACGGCCCGTACATCCTCGAGCTCGAGGGCTCGGACAACTCCGTGACCGTCACGGTCTACGACAGCAGCGTCGCCCTGCCGCAGATCTTCCCCCGGGACCCCGAGCGGATCGGCCGGCACGGCTTGGAGATCGTCCACGCGGTCGCCGACGAGGTCGTGGTGGAGCGCGTCCCGGTCGGCAAGCGGATACGCGCCACCCTGCGCCTCGGCGGCTGAGCGGGCCTCGGCCGCGGACACCGCGGCCGAGGCCGAACCCTCGTGCCGGGTAAGGCGATTCACCTCTGAGCGGAACCCCGACCGGCCGTCTTGCCGGGGCCCGGGAGCCGCCTAGGGTGAGAAGGGTGAGCGACCACGCATCCTCCCGGACCCCCGTTCCCCTCCGCCGCCCGGCCCGTGCCAGGGAGCCGCTGTGGCGCGACCTCGTGGGCGACGTGCTGCGCCGCGAGCGGCTCGCCCAGGGGCGCACCCTGAAGGAGGTCGCCGAGGCGGCGCGGATCTCCATGCCCTACCTGTCGGAGCTGGAGCGCGGCCGCAAGGAGGCCTCCTCGGAGGTCCTCGCGGCCGCCGCCCGGGCCCTGGGCCTCGGCCTCGAGGACCTGCTGATCCGCGTCCACAGCGACCTCACGACCCGCTCGGCCGCCGTCCCGGCCGCCGTGTCCGCCGCCGTGCCGCGCCGCGGGGGCCTCTGCCTGGCGGCCTGACCCCGGCCGGCGGCACGGGCAGGCATCCGCATCCGGTCCTGCGGCACGGGCAGGCACCCCGGCCCGGCACCGCGGGACGGCGGCCCCGGTCCGGCGCCCCGCGGTGCCGGACCGGGGCGTCACAGACGTTCGGTCAGCACCTCGTCCGCCAGGCCGTAGGCCACCGCCTCCGCGGCGGTGAACACCTTGTCCCGGTCCATGTCCGCGCGCAGCGTCGCCGTGTCGTGGCCCGTGTGCCGGGCCAGCACCTCCTCCACCTGGGCCCGGATCCTGCCGATCTCCCGGGCCCGCAGCGCCAGGTCGGCCACCGTGCCCTGACTGCCCGCGCTGGCCGGCTGGCCCAGCAGCACCCGTGAGTGCTCCAGCACGAACCGCCGCCCCGGATCGCCGCCGGCCAGCAGCACCGCCGCCGTCGACGCCGCCTGGCCGACGCAGAAGGTGGCGATCGGCGCGCGCACGAAGCGCATGGTGTCGTAGATGGCCATCAGCGACGTGACGGAGCCGCCGGGGGAGTTGAGGTACAGCGCGATCTCGTGGTCGGGCGCGTCGGACTCCAGGTGGAGCAGCTGGGCGATGACCACGTTCGCCACCCCGTCGTCGATCTCGGTGCCCAGGAAGACGATCCGCTCCGACAGCAGACGGCTGAACACGTCGGAGGACCGCTCGCCCCGCGCGGTCCGCTCGGTCACGTACGGAACCGTGTAGCTCCCCATGGTCACAGCCCCGTCCGGCGTCGGGAGGCGCTGGGACGCACCTCGTCGAAGGAATCCACCAGGCGGTCGACCATCCCGTACTCCAGGGCCTGGCCGGCGGTGAACCAGCGGTCCCGGTCGGAGTCCCGGGCGATGGTCTCCTGGCTCTGCCCGGTGTGCTCGGAGAGGATCCGCTCGATCTGCCTCCTGGTGAACTGGAGGTTCTCCGCCTGGATCTCCACGTCCGCCGCCGTGCCGCCGATGCCGGCCGAAGGCTGGTGCATCATGATCCGCGCGTTGGGCAGCGCGTACCGCTTGCCCGGCGCGCCCACGGTCAGCAGGAACTGGCCCATGCTGGCCGCGAACCCCATCACCAGCGTCGAGACGTCGTTCGGGATGGCCCGCATGGTGTCGTAGACGGCGAGACCCGCGGTCACCGAGCCGCCCGGGCTGTTGATGTAGAGGCCGATGTCGGTCCGCGGGTCCTCCGCGGAGAGCACCAGCAGCTGGGCGCAGACCCGGTTGGCGGACACCTCGTCCACCTGGGTGCCGAGCACCACGATCCGCTGCGCCAGGAGCGCCGACGCCAGGTGGTCGTCGAAGCTCGTGCAGGGGGTGTCGCCGTCCTGCGCCCGGGGGGCGTACCGCGGTGGAAGCATCCGAGGTCCTCCTGAAGACTCGTGCCGGAAGGGATGTGCTGCCTCGAATGTGCCCCGGACCGCCCCCCACCAGGGCATTTCTCTGCCTGCGGCAGATTCGCCGAGGGCAGAGGACCCCTTCGCCCGTCCGGCTCCGATGAGTTTTCACCGTCCCGCCGGTCGACAGTGAGGAACGACGGACTATCGGGAGGAACCGATGGACAGCAACGGATTCACCACCTGCCTCTGGTTCGACAACCAGGCGGAGGAAGCGGCCAACTACTACGTCTCGGTCTTCCCGGACTCCCGCATCGAGCGTGTCGACCGGTTCTCCGAGAACGGCCCGGAGAAGATCGTCCCGGACGAGTCCGGGTCGTTCGCCGAGGTCCGGTTCACCGTCAACGGCCAGCGGTTCTCCGCCCTCGACGGCGGGCCGCTCTTCCACTTCGACGAGGCGATCTCGTTCCAGATCATGTGTGACAGCCAGGAGGAGGCCGACCACTACTGGAACACGCTGATCGGCGACGGCGGCCAGGAGAGCCAGTGCGGCTGGCTCAAGGACAAGTACGGGCTGTCGTGGCAGGTGATCCCCAAGGAGGCCCTGGAGATCCTGCGCGATCCCGATCGCGAGAAGGCCGCCCGGGCCATGGCCGCGATGCTCACGATGCGGCGGCTCGACGTCGCCGGGCTGCGCGCCGCCCGCGACGCCGCCTGACGGGTCCGCGGTCCCCACCCGAACAGCCCGAGAACCGAGCGATCAAGAACGGAGGCCGCACCATGGCCGCACGACCCGAGGGAACCCCGATCTGGGCGGACGCGATGTTCGCCGACCTCGAAGGGGCCAAGAAGTTCTACGGAGAGGTGCTCGGCTGGACCTTCGGAGAGTCCAGCACCGAGTTCGGCAACTACACGGAGGCCTACGCGGACGGCAAGGCGGTCGCCGCCGTGGTCCCGCCGATGCCCGGTGCCGAGGAGCAGTCCGCCTGGTGCCTCTACCTCGCCACCCCCGACGCCGCGGCCACCGCCGCGCGGATCCGGGAGAGCGGGGGAGAGATCGTCATGGAGCCGATGCAGGTCGCGGACTTCGGCACCATGTGCATCGCCCGCGACCCGGGCGGGGTGGTCTTCGGCCTCTGGCAGCCCGGAAAGCACACCGGCTTCGACGCCGTCGGCACGCCCGGCGCCTTCTGCTGGGCCGAGATCAACACCCGCGACGCCGAGAAGTCGGACGCGTTCTTCTCCTCGGTCTTCTCCTACACCCAGAAGAACATGCCCGACGACAAGGTCGACTTCCGGGTGTACGAGCTGAACGGCGCCCCGCTGCTGGGCAGGATGAGGATGACGGAGGACTTCCCGCCGGAGGTCCCGCCGCACATCAACGTCTACTTCGCCGTCCCCGACTGCGACGAGGCCGTCGCCAGGGCCCGGAAGCTGGGCGCCGAGGTCCAGCACGGGCCGGTGACCAGCCCCTTCGGCCGGTTCGCCTCCCTCATGGACCCGCACGGCGCGCCCTTCTCGCTCCTCGACCCGGACAGGGCGGAGGGGGAGATGCCGCCGATGGACGAGGTCGGCTGACGCCTCCGCCGCCCCCTCGCGGTCCCGTTCCCCTCGGGAAGGGGACCGCGGGGCCCGCGTGGGATGATCGTGTCCATGCGTGCTGAACGACTGGTCGCCGCCTGCGACGGCGCCTGCAAGGGAAACCCCGGTCCCGCCGCCTGGGCGTGGGTCCTGGCCGAGAGCGGATCCGCCCCGGAGACGCCCACCCGCTGGGAGGCCGGCCCCCTCGGCACCGCCACCAACAACATCGCCGAGCTGACGGCCCTGGAGCGGCTGCTGGCCGCCACCGACCCCGCGGTGCCGCTGGAGGTCCGGATGGACTCCCAGTACGCCATGAAGGCCGTCACCACCTGGCTGCCCGGCTGGAAGCGCAACGGCTGGAGGACGGCCGCCGGCAAGCCGGTCGCCAACCGCGAACTGGTCGTCCGGATCGACGAGCTGCTGGCCGGCCGCACCGTGGAGTTCCGCTACGTCGCCGCCCACCAGGTGGACGGCGACCCGCTCAACGACTTCGCGGACCGGGCCGCCAGCCAGGCCGCGACCGCCCAGGAACCCGCGGGCAGCGCCCTCGGTTCGCCCGAGCCCCCGCCCTCGCCGACGCCCGCGGCCAAGAAGACGCCCGCCCGTACGCGCGGTGCGCGTACGGGCGGGCGGGCCGCCTCCGCCGGGGCGTCGGCCCGGACCGTCAAGGCCAAGTTCCCCGGCAGGTGCGGAGTCTGCGGTGGCGGCTATCCCGCGGGCGGGTCCATCGCCAGGAACGACCAGGGATGGGGTCACCCGGAGTGCCGCGCGGCCGGCTGAGGCCGGCCCTCACCGGCGCGGTGCCGTCACAGGACGGTGCCGCGCCACTCGCCGGTCTCGGTGCCGCGCTCCTCGATGAACTTCTTGAAGCGCTGCAGGTCGGCCTTGGCGTTGCGCTCCACGAAGCCCAGCTTGTCGCCGATCTTCTCGGCCGCGCCCTCGGGCTGCAGCCGCATGCGCAGGTTCACCTTGGTGGTGCCCGGGGCGACCGGCTGGAAGGTCACCCGGCCCTCCTGCTTGGTCTCCCCGTCGACGGTGGTCCAGCTGACGCACTCGTCAGGGATCTGCTCGGTGATCTCGGCGTCGAACTCCCGCTTGACGCCGTCCACCTTGGTCACCCAGTGCGTGAGGGTGTCGGTGCGCTGCTCGATCCGCTCGACCCCGCTCATGAACTCGGGGAAGGTCTCGAACTGCGTCCACTGGTTGTACGCGGTGTGCACAGGAACTCGGACCTCGATGGATTCCTCGATCACGGACACGTGATGTCCTCCTTCGTGTAGCTTGCGTGACTTGCGTCTTGCCGCCCGCCTCCGGAGCAAACCGCGTTCCGCGAAGAAGCGGAGGACAGCTCTCCGTACCGGCGCCCGGGGGCGGAGGACGTGACACGGCGTGAAAGACTGGCCGGTATGGAACAGCGAGTAATCGGCAGGTCGGGTCAGAGCCTTTCGGTCATCGGACTCGGCACCTGGCAGCTTGGCGCCGACTGGGGCGACGTCGACGAGAAGGACGCGCTGGCCGTCCTCGAGGCGGCCGCGGAGTCCGGCACCACCTTCTTCGACACCGCGGACGTCTACGGGGACGGACGCAGCGAGCAGACCATCGCCGCCTTCCTGCGCGGCCGGCCGGACCTGGACATCACGGTCGCCACCAAGATGGGCCGTCGCGTCGACCAGATCCCGGAGAACTACGTCCTGGAGAACTTCCGGGCGTGGAACGACCGTTCCCGCCGCAACCTCGGCGTGGAGCGGCTGGACCTGGTCCAGCTGCACTGCCCGCCCACGGCGGTCTACTCGAGCGACGAGGTCTTCGACGCCCTCGACACCCTGGTCGAGGAGGGCCGCACGGCCGCCTACGGCGTCAGCGTGGAGACCTGCGCCGAGGCCCTCACCGCGATCGCCCGGCCGAACGTGGCCAGCGTGCAGATCATCCTCAACCCCTTCCGGATGAAGCCCCTCCTCGAGGTGCTTCCGGCCGCCGCCGAGGCCGGCGTCGGCATCATCGCCCGCGTCCCGCTGGCCTCCGGGCTGCTGTCCGGCAAGTACACCAAGGACACCGTCTTCGCGGCCAACGACCATCGGACCTTCAACCGGCACGGCGAGGCCTTCGACCAGGGCGAGACCTTCTCCGGGGTGGACTACGAGACCGGTGTGGAGGCCGCCGCCGAGTTCTCCGGGCTGGTTCCCGTGGGCTTCACCCCGGCCCAGGCCGCGCTGCGCTGGATCATGCAGCAGCCCGGCGTCACCACCGTGATCCCCGGCGCCCGCAATCCCGAGCAGGCCCGCACCAACGCCGCCGCGGCCGGTCTGCCGCCGCTCTCCGAGGAGACTCTGGCGTCGGTCCGCGACCTCTACGAGCGCCGGATCAAGGAGCAGGTCGAGAACCGCTGGTAGCCGCCGGCGGTACGACGAAGGGCGGGGCCGTTCCGGTGCGAACGGCCCCGCCCCTCGTGTCGTGGCGGTGGGAGCGTCAGGCCTCGATGAGGATCTCCCGCTCCTGCTCCTGGTCCCCGGAGACGGTCCCCCGGTCGCGCACGGTGAAGGCCGCGGTCAGCGCTTCACCCGCCTTGTGGACCGCCTCGGGCGTGCCCTGCAGTGTCACGGTCACGGGGTCGGCGACCCCGGTCCGCCCCGAGGTGTCCTCGGGGGTGGGGGCGGAACCCTCCGTACCGCCGAAGACGGCGGTGTGCACCGTGGCGTGCTCGTCCTTGGGCTGGGAGTCCGGAGGACCGAAGATCGGCTCCAGGGTGCGGAGCACCGCCTGGGCGTCGGAGCAGTGTCCACCGCTGAGGGTGATGGTGAGCTGTGTCCCGGTCATGGTCAACGGACTCCCTCGGCCCAGATCGCCTGCCTGATTGCAGCCTGACGGGTAACCGCCCGACCGGCACCCGAAACCGCAGGACCGTGTCCCGGTCGATCCCGGTCGATCCCGGCCGCTTGGCCTGGGGAATCACGGGCAGAAGGGGCACTCGGACAGTGCCCCCGGTGAACAGGAGGAAGGGTGACCGGTAACCGACCCGGCGACGAGGACGGCCTGGAGGACGGCATAGGCCGGCGGCCCAGGAGAGGCCGCAACGAGACCGAGGAGGAGGCGGCGGACCGGAAGTGGGGCGAGCTGATCCAGGAGGTGAGGGTCGCCCAGACCGGCGTCCAGATCCTCTTCGGGTTCCTGCTCACCGTCGTCTTCCAGCCCGGCTACGAGGAACTCGGCCAGACCGACCGCACCATCTACCTGGTCACCGTGGTGCTCGGCGCGATGACGACCGGAGCCCTGATCGCCCCCGTCGCGCTGCACCGCATCGTCTCCGGCCGCCAGGTCAAGCCGCAGGCCGTCCAGTGGGCGGCCCGGGTGACCTTCACGGGGCTGGTGCTCCTGCTGGCGACCATGACCAGCGCGCTGCTGCTCATCCTCCGTGTCGCCACCCACGACGGCTTCGTGCCGTACCTGGTCGCGGGGGTGCTGTCCTGGTACATCCTGTGCTGGTTCGTGCTGCCCCTGTGGACCCGCTACCGCTACACCTCGAAGTAGCCGCCGGCCCCCGCGTCGCACGGCGAAGGCCCGGCCCGCTCAGCGGGTCCGGGCCTTTCGTCTGCTCGTCCGGTGTCTCCGGTGTCTCCGTCGCCTCCTGGGGGCGCCGCTCGTCCCGGCCGAAGCCCTCGCCGGCGCCGCGGGGGCCTCAGCCGTTGGCCAGCAGCTCCGAGAGGAAGCCGTCCACCTCGACGTGCTCGTCGCCGGGAGCCACCACCCGGTAGCTCTCCTCCAGGAACCGCTCCACGGCCGGCGCCCAGGCGTGAACGACGGCGTGGTGCCGCTCGCCGTCGCCCCGGTGCTCCCCGTAGAAGTCCATGCGCAGCTCGTGCCAGCCGCGGGCGTAGCGCGGCGAGAACCGCACGTCCCCCTCGCCGACCGGCCGGCGCAGGCCCTCGGCGAGCATCTCGCGGGCCAGCCGCCAGCGGGCCAGCACCCGGCCGTCATGGCTGAACGTCGCGGTGACCGCGAACGGGTCCTCGATGTCGTAGCTCAGGTGGGCGAGCACCGCGAAGCGGTTGGCGTCGCTGTCGCTCCCGCCGGACTGGAGCTGCATCACAACGGCCCTGTGCACGAACGCGCTCGACTTCATCGAGACCTCCGGGGGAGTGGACGAGATGTACGGTGCACACCCTGTTACCCCCACTCCCCGCGCCCATGACCACCGACTTCCGGGCGTCGGCGAGGTCACCCGAAGGCGTTGCGCAACTCGGGCAGCAGGGTGCGCTCGGACCACTCCAGGAACCCGTGCTGGGACTCCCCGCCGATCTGCACCAGGGCGACCTCGGTGAACCCGGCCTCCGCGTAGGGCCGCACCGCCTCGACGAAGGCCTCCGGGTCGTCGCCGCAGGGGATCGAGGAGGCGACGTCGTCCGGCCTCACGAACTGCGTGGCGGCGGCGAACGAGTCCGGATGCGGGAGCTCGGCGTTGACCTTCCAGCCCATGCCGAACCACCGGAACTGCTCGTGCGCCCGCCGGACCGCGGTCTCCCGGTCGGGGTCGAAGCAGACCGGGAGCTGTCCGACGCGCGGCTTGCCCTCGCCGCCGTGCTGGTCGAACAGGTCCAGCAGGTCCTTCTTCGGTTCGGTGGCGATCACCAGGTCGGCGTAGTGCCCGGCCAGCGCGCAGGACTGCTCGCCGGAGACCGCGATCCCGATCTGCGGCGGCCGGTCGGGCAGGTCCCACAGCTTGGCGGAGTCCACCTGGTAGTGCTCCCCGTGGTAGGTCAGGTGCCCGCCGTCCAGGAGCGCCCGGATGATCTCCACGGCTTCCTCGAACCGCTCGTGCCGCACGTCCACCGCCGGCCAGCCCTCGCCGGTCACGTGCTCGTTGAGGTTCTCGCCGGAACCCAGCCCCAGCCGGAAGCGGCCCTGCGAGAGCAGTTGCAGGGTCGCCGCCTTCTGCGCCACCACCGCCGGGTGGTAGCGGAAGGTCGGGCAGGTCACGTACGTCATCAGCGGGATCCGTGAGGTCGCCTGCGCCGCCGCGCCCAGCACCGCCCACGCGTACGGGGCGTGCCCCTGCTCGCGCAGCCACGGGAAGTAGTGGTCCGAGGTCACCGAGAAGTCGAAACCGGCCTCCTCGGCCCGCACCACGTGCCCCACCAGTTCCCGCGGCCCGGCCTGCTCGGTCATCATCGTGTATCCGATTTGCACCATGTCTGCCGCGTTCCCGGCAAAAGGGACAGGAAACCGTGGATGCCGCCGGGTGGGCGCAGCGCCGGCGAGGCGTCGGCGGGCCGGCCCGTAACGCCCGGGGGGTGGATGCCGCCGGGCACCGGACCGCGGGACGCGCGGTGACGCGCCGTCACGCGGCGACGGCCGCGGAGACGGGACGGGCCGGCCACCGCGCGGATCCCGCCCCGGGACCGTCACCCCGGGAACCCGTGGACGCCGGGACCGGCCCGGTGCGTTGTGGGAGGCTGGACGGGTGATGCTCGAGGACCTGGTCCGGCTGCGCCGGGCGCGCGACACGATGGACCGCGACTACGCGGAGCCGCTCGACGTACCGGCGCTGGCCGCCGTCGCCCTGATGTCACCGGGCCACTTCTCGCGCAGCTTCCGCGCGGCCTTCGGGGAGACGCCGTACAGCTACCTGATGACGCGCCGCGTCGAGCGGGCCAAGGCGCTGCTGCGCCGGGGCGACCTGTCGGTCACCGAGGTCTGCTTCGCGGTCGGGTGCACCTCCCTCGGGTCGTTCAGCTCCCGCTTCACCGAACTGGTCGGCGAGACCCCGAGCGCCTACCGGGCACGCGACCACTCGGCGGGCGCCGCCGTCCCGCCCTGCGTCGCCAAGCTCTACACCCGACCGGTCAGGAACGGAGAAGCGCGCACCGCGCCGCGAGCCTAGCGTGGAACGCATGGACATCACGCTCTCGCAGTGCTTCATCGCCGTCGACGACCACGACAAGGCGCTCACCTTCTACCGCGACGCCCTCGGCCTGGAGGTGCGCGACGACGTCGGGTTCGAGAACATGCGCTGGGTGACCCTGGGCGCCCCGTCCCAGCCGGACGTCTCCGTCGTGCTGGAGCCGCCGCTCGCCGACCCGAACGCCTCGCCCGCCGACCGGCGCGCCATGACGGAACTGCTGGCCAAGGGCCTGCTCCGCGCGGTCGTCTTCGCCACCGAGGACGTCGACGGCACCTTCGAGCGCATCCGCTCCAGCGGCGCCGGCGAGGTCCTGCAGGAGCCGGCCGACCAGCACTACGGCGTGCGCGACTGCGCCTTCCGCGACCCCGCCGGCAACATGATCCGCTTCCAGCAGCGGAAGGGCTGACGAGGAAGGCCGCTCCGGCACGGCCGCTTCGTGCGTCCCGGTGCCCGTCGCCACGCCGGCGGGGCGTCCGGCGGCGCGGTACGGACGGGTGACCTCCGTACCGGCACGGGGTCATCCGGCGTGCCCGAACCCTTGTCCCCTGGTCGACTGGCCGCACGATCGTCGTGCGAGGAGGCACAGGTGAGGGACCGGCTGGGACATGCCGCGTGGGTGGTGGCGGTCGCGCAGTTCTTCGTGGTCCACGGGATCGCCGAGTCCGCGTGGAGCCGTCCGTACAGCTGGGCGGAGCACAACATCAGCGACCTGGGCAACGTCACCTGCGGCCCGCAGGGCGGGCCGCAACCGCGCTACGTCTGCTCACCCGAACACACCCTGATGAACGGCTCGTTCGTCGTCCTGGGCGTGCTGTTCCTGGCCGGGGCGGTGCTGACCGGCACCCTCTGGCGACGCGGACCGGCCGGCGCCGCGGCCAGGGCGGCGCTCGGCGCGGCGGCCACCGGATTCGCCCTGGCCGGCCTCGCCCCCGCCGACGTCGACGCGCACCTGCACGTGCTGGGCGCGGCGCTGGCGATGGGCGTCGGAAACATCGGTCTGCTCCTCGCGGCGGCCGGTCTGGCGGACCGGGTCGCCCGGCCGTGGCGGTGGGCCGCCGCGGCATCGGGTACGGTGGCGGCCACCGCCTGCGGCCTGCTGCTGTACCGTCAGCCCCTCGGCCTGGGCATGGGGGGAATGGAGCGCGTCGCCGCCTACCCGCTCCTGCTGTGGGCCTTCGCACTCGGACTGGCCGGCCTGTCCGGACGGGCCGACGGGGGCGCGCGGTTCACGCCGGTGCGCCGGCCGGAGGAGAGGGAACGCTGTGCCTGAACGGGAACCGTCCGAGCCGTACCCGCCCCTCGAGCCGTACGCGAGCGGACTGCTCGACGTGGGCGACGGCAACCAGGTGTACTGGGAGGCCTGCGGCAACCCCGAGGGCAAGCCCGCCCTGGTGGTGCACGGCGGACCGGGCTCGGGCCGTTCGCCGGCGGCCCGGCGGGTCTTCGACCCCGAGCGGTACCGGATCGTCCTGTTCGACCAGCGCAACTGCGGCCGCAGCGTTCCGCACGCGAGCGACCCGTCGGTCCCCATGGAGCACAACACCACCGAGCACCTGATCGCCGACATGGAGTCGCTGCGGGAGGCGCTCGGCATCGACCGCTGGCTGCTGTACGGCGGCTCCTGGGGCTCCACACTGATCCTGGCCTACGCCGAGCGGCACCCCGCACGGGTCTCCGAGATCGTCGTCGCCGGGGTCACCACCACCCGGCGCTCCGAGATCGACTGGCTCTACCGGGGGGTGGGCCGCTTCTTCCCGCAGGACTGGGAACGCTTCCTCGCCGGAGTGCCGGGCACCCCGCCGGACGGTGACGTCGTCGGGGCGTACGCGCGGCTGATGGCCGACCCCGATCCCGGGGTGCGGTCGCGGGCCGCCGCCGACTGGTGCGCGTGGGAGGACGCCGTGCTCTCCGCCGAGGGCGGAAGGACGGCCAAGCCGTACAGCGGACGGCCGTCGGAGGCGGTGCTGGCGATGGTGCGCATCTGCTCGCACTACTTCGCCCACGGCGCCTGGCTGGAGGAGGGGCAGCTCATCCGCGACGCCCACCGGCTGACCGGCATTCCCGGCGTCCTGGTGCACGGCGGGATCGACCTGAGCGCGCCGCTGGACACCGCGTGGCAGCTGTGCCGCCGGTGGCCGGACGCCGAGCTGATCACCGTGGAGCGGGAGGGGCACCTCGGCGGGGGGGCCACGCGCCGGCACGTGATGGCGGCGCTGGACCGGTTCGCCGGGCGCTGACGCCGCCGCGCCGGCCCCGGCCCCGGCGAAAGGAGTTCGACAAGTGCCCCCCGCCGCCCGCGGGAAGGGGCGGGGAAGACCCCTGCGGGCGCGGCTCCCCGCACGGCGCGCCACCGTCCGGGCGTCCCTCCCACGGACTCCGCGCAGCCCGCCGGCAGCCCTCCCAGGGACTCCGCGCGACCGCCGCGACCTGGGCCAACTCCCTTGCGCCTTCTAGGGTTCAGCCATGGATCGCACCCCGCGGAGCATGCGCGGCATTCGTACGGCCGACGACGTCCTCCGGCTGATGGACGGGCTCTTCGCCCCCGAGGCCGACCGGTGGACGGACGGCGGCGCCGACTGGTGGGACCGCTTCTACGCCGACCGCTCGCGCGGCGTCCCCTTCTTCGCCGCCCGGCCCGACGAGAGCCTGGTGTCCTGGCTCGACCGCGGACTCGTCACCCCGGGAACCCGCGGCCGCGCGCTCGACCTGGGGTGCGGGCCGGGCCGCAACACCCTGCACCTGGCGCGGCACGGATTCGCCGTCGACGCGGTGGACCTCTCCCCGAAGGCGCTTGCCCGGGCGCGTGAACGCACCGGACAGGCGGGCGTCGAGGTGACGTTCCACCGGGCCGACGCGTTCACCCTCACCGAGCGGGACCTCGACGGGCCGTACGACCTGATCTACGACTCGGGCTGCTTCCACCACCTGCCGCCGCACCGCCGCGTCGGTTACCTGGCCTTCCTCGACCGGTTCCTCGCCCCCGGCGGGTCCTTCGGCCTCAGCTGCTTCGCCACCGGGGCGGAGGGCTCCGGCACCGAACTCCCCGACCTCGACCTCTACCGCGACGCCCGCCTGCACGGGGGAGTGGCGTACGGGGACGACGACCTCCGGTGGATCTTCTCCAACCTGACCGAGGTGGAGCTCCGCCGGATGCGCCGGCCGGACCCCGCCTCCGGGACGTTCGGCGAACCGTTTCTCTGGGCCGGGCTCTTCCGCCGTCCGGAACGGCGGGAACGGGATGCGGCGTTCACGGCGTCGTGAGGGCATCCTGAAGGTCCCCGCGGGCGCGGGTCGACGGAGCGGGCGGTGGCCCGGCGCGGTGCTCGCGCCACCCGCGGAACCGTGCGGTGCGTCGACGCGGTCGGTCACGCGGGGGAAGGGGACCGCCGCCCGGCGTGCCGCCGACAGCGGGACGTCCGGCTCTGCCGAAGGAGGAACGGATGCGTCACTTCGCCCCGGGGGAGACGGTCGTGCGCCGTGACGTGCACCGCTCCGGCCGCGTCTGGAGCGAACACGCGCTGCGCGTCGTCGCCGACACCGGCGAGGCCCTGCTCGTGGCCTGTCCGCCGGGAGCCGGGACCCGGTGGCCCACCCTGTACGTCGAGGCCCGCGCCGTCGGTGACCGCACGGTGCGCACGGAGGCGTTCGACGCGATGGCCACCGGCAGGTGGGAGCTGACGGCCGCGGTCTGGCAGGAGACCGAGGTGCTGCTGTGGAAACCCCCGGCGGAGTGGTTCAGCGTCAACGCCTTCTACACCGAGGGCGGACTGCGGAACTGGTACGTCAACTTCGAGCACCCCACCACCCGTACCGAGGGCGGATTCGACACCCTCGACCTCACCGTCGACCTGGTCGTCGCCCCCGACCTGACCAGCTGGCAGTGGAAGGACGAGGACGAGTACGCGCACGTGCGGCGCCTCGGCATCGTCACCGACCTCGAGCACCGGGCCGTGGACACCGCCCGCGACCGGGCCCTCGCGATGATCGAGGAACGCTCCGGCCCGTTCGCCGACGCGGCCACCTGGGCGGCCTGGCGGTGGAACCCCTCCTGGCCCACCCCGGTCCTGCCGCGCGACGGCCGGTCCGGCACGGCCGCCGCGCACCCGGTCACCGGAGGGCAGCCGTGACGCGCCCGGACGGCCCGGAGGCCGGCCGGGCACTGCCGGGTGCCGCGTCGCGCCGCCCGCTCCCGCCGGCCGCCCGCCGGGACACCCCGTCCGCCCGGTGTCAGCCGGCCTCCCCGTCGTCGGGGCGGCCGCCGATCCAGTCCTGTGCCCTGCGCGTCCGGCCGGCCCACCGCCGGTCGTGCCGGCGCGCCCGCCGCTCGGCGCGGGCGCGGGTGCGCGGACGGCTCCGGTAGAGCCGGCGGTCCCACGGGGAGCCGGGGCGGGCGAGGCGCACCGCGCCGACCAGGGCGACGAGGGGGACCACCAGCCCGAACACCGTCAGCCGGGCCTTCCCCTTGGCCAGGGTCACCAGGGCGAGGAGGAAGTGGAGGACCACGGTGACCGCCACCGCGCCGCGGCCCTCCTGGTCGTCCTGGTCGAGGCCGTCCACCCCGAACGGCAGGAACCCCGCGAGCAGCAGCCCCGCCAGCGCGGCGGTGATCACCACCACCTCGACGCTCCGGCGGCCCGCCTCCGACCAGTAGACGTCGGCGAGGTGGAGGATCAGCGCGAACTCGTCCAGCACCAGCCCCGCGCCCACGCCGAAGACCACCGCCGCCGCCCACGCGCCGAAGCCGTGGTTGCCGCTCGCCACCGCGCCGAAGCCGCCCGCCACGGTGAGCACCACCCCCGGCACCACGTGGTGGACGTGCACGCCACCGGTCTCGACGTCGCGGAACGGCCCCCGCCCGGCGCGGATCATCCGGGTCACCAGGCGGGTGACCGCGAAGGTGACGACGAACGCCGTGAGGGCGAGGAGCAGGGGGAGTTTTCCGGGCTCGACGACGTTCCGGTACAGCCAGTGACCCATGGCCGGACTCTATGTCGGCATGTCCGTTCCCTCCCGTTTCCCCGGGCGCGTCGGCCCGTCCGTCAGGCCATGGGATGATCAGGCCGACGCTTCCGGAAGGACACCCATGACCGGTCATCCCCTGAGCATCGCCGTGGCGCAGCCCCGCTGCGCGGCCCACGACGTGGCGGGCAACGCCGTCGCCCACGCCGAGGCGGTCCGGGCCGCGGACGCCAGGGTCGTGGTGTTCCCCGAACTCTCCCTCACCGGCTACGAACTGGACGCGGACCCGGTCGCCCCCGACGACGAACGGCTGGCCCCGATCGTCGCCGCCTGCGCCGACACCGGATCGCTGGCCCTGGTCGGCGCGCCGGTCCCCGGACCGCACATCGGTGTGCTCGCCGTCGACGGCGACGGCGCCCGCGTGGTCTACGGGAAGACGCACCTGCACGGCACCGAGGCGGACCGCTTCCGGCCCGGCGAGCCGGCCGTGGTCGAGGTGGACGGGGTGCGTCTGGGCCTGGCCGTCTGCCGGGACACCGGTCTGCCCGAGCACGCGGCCGCCACGGCCGCCCTCGGCATGGACGGCTACGTGGCCGGCGTGGTGCACGCCGACACCGAGGCCGGGTTGCACGGCGAGCGGGCCCGCAGGGTCGCCGCCGACCACGGCGTCTGGGTCGCCACCGCCGCCTTCGCCGGCCCCACCGGAGGCGGTTTCGACCGCACCTCGGGACGCTCGGGCATCTGGGCGGCCGACGGCGCCCTCCTCGCCGAGGCGAGCGAGCTCCCCGGAGACTTCGCCCGGGCGGTCCTGCCCGCGCCGGACAACGGCTAGAGTCGGCCGCAGCGCCCGGCCGTCCGGCGGGCGGGGGCGAGGAGGAACCGTGGCCAAGGTCGGCATCAGCCTGGACGCCGAGCTCGTCGTGGAGGTGATGGTCCTCTCCGGGACCAACTCGCCCCAGGACGCGGTCGAACTGGTGGTCCGCGACTACATCGCCCGCGGCCACCGCACCGAGGCGCGCACGGAACTCACGGACGAACGGCTGCGGGAGACCGACGCCGCGCCGCAGGACCCGCAGGGCGCCTGACCGCCGGCGGGGCCGCTCCCGCCTCAGCCGGGCGAGACGAACCCCGACTCGTAGGCGGCGATCACCGCCTGGGTGCGGTCCCGCACCGCCAACTTGGCGAGCACCGAGCTGACGTGGGACTTCACCGTCTCGGCGCCCACGACCAGCCGCTCGGCGATCTCCGCGTTGGACAGGCCGCGGGCCATCAGCCGCAGCACCTCCGCCTCCCGGTCGGTCAGCTCCGCGCGCCCCAGCCGCGCCCGGGCCTCGGCGTTGCCGCGCGTCTCGCCGTAGGAGGCGGCCAGATGCCGCACCGCGGCGGGGAACAGCAGGGAGTCGCCCTCGGCCACCAGCCGCACCGCGTGCACGATCTCGGCGGGCCGGGCGCGCTTGAGCAGGAACCCGTCGGCGCCGGCCCGCAGCGCGCCGTACACGTACTCGTCGTTCTCGAAGGTGGTGACCACCAGGATCTTCGGCGGGTCGTCCACGGTGCGCAGCACCGCCCGGGTGGCCTCGATGCCGTCCATCAGCGGCATCCGCACGTCCATCATCACCACGTCCGGACGCAGCCGGCGCACCAGCGGGATCACGGCGGCCCCGTCGGCGGCCTCCCCGGCCACCTCGAGGTCCGGCTGCGCCTCCAGGACGGCGCGCAGCCCGACGCGCACCAGCGGTTCGTCGTCGACCAGGAGAACGGTGAGGGGCATCGGCACAGCCTAGTCCAACGGTGCCGGCGGGGACGGGGCGCACGGAGGACGAGGCCCGGGGAGCGGCGGAGCCGGGGGAGCGGCGGTTCGGCCGGGCGACGGGGCCCGGGAAAGCGGCGGTTCAGCCGAGCGGCAGGTCCACGCGCAGCCTCCAGACCCCGCCCTCGGGCCCGGCGCAGGCCTCGCCGCCCAGCAGGGCGGCCCGCTCGCGGATCCCGCGGACGCCGGTGCCCCCGCCCCGCAGCCCGGACGTGCTCCCCTCCTCGGGGAGCGGGTTGCGGACCTCGATCCGCAGCCGGGCCCCCTCGACGGCGATCCGCACGCCCACCGGCAGCGAACCGGCGTGGCGCACCGCGTTGGTGAGTGCCTCCTGGAGCATCCGGTACCCCTCCCGGGACACCGGAGCGGGCACCTTCTCCAGCGGTCCGGACACCTCGGCGTCGACCCGGGCGCCGGAGGACCGGGCCGATTCCAGCAACCGGTCCGCCTCCCGCAGGTCGCGCCGGGAACCCGCCGGCCGCGCGGGGTCGCGCAGCACCACCAGCACCCGTTCCAGGTCCTCCAGCGCCGCCCGCCCGGTCTCCTCGATGGCGCCCAGCGCCTGCTCGGTGAAGCGGGGGTCGCCCGCCGCCCGCGCCGCGCCCGCCTGCACCACCGCGAGGGTGAGCGCGTGCCCGATGGAGTCGTGCAGCTCCCGGGCGATGCGGTTGCGCTCCAGCAGCCGCTCGGTCCGCTCCTCCAGCAGAGCCAGCCGCTCCCGCGCGGACGGCCCCAGCAGCGCCCTGGCGGCCCGCGCCGTCAGGGCTCCGGCGACCGTGACGAAGGCGAGCAGCACCGCCAGGACCACCACCACCAGGGTCCCGTACCACCAGCCGGTGCCGGGGACGCGGTAGGCGGTGGTGAGTTCCGTGTCGCCGAACGCCGCGCCGAGCAGGGCCAGGCAGAGGCCGCCCGCCGCGTTGCTCACCATCGCGACGGCGAACCCGGCCTCCAGCCGCAGCACCAGCCAGACGCCGGTGCGCAGCCGGTCGTGCCACGAGGCGGAGGGGGCGGCCGAGATGCCGTGGTCGTCGTCGGGCCTCCCCCTCCCGCCCCTGGCGTGCGGGCCGGGGAAGAGCATCAGCCGGGCCTGCAGTCCCTCGGCCGTGCGGACCGACGGCACCAGGGCGGCGAGCAGGACCAGCAGCGGCACGGGCTGCAGGGCGATCAGGGCCCAGTCGGCCGGGGAGGGGTCCACCAGCCCCGGGAAGACCATGGCCATGATGAGCGGCAGGATCACCGCGACCACCAGGTGCAGCCACCGGGTGTAGGTGACCGCGCGGATCAGCGGCTGGAGGAGGCGAGGCACCCGGTCATGCTGTCAGACGGAGCCCGGGCGGCCCTCCCCCGCACGGGGGAGGAGAACCCCTCCGGGCGGGGAGGGCACGGCCGCCCCGCCCCGGCAGGCTGGGGACATGACGACGATCGAACTCACCGCGCTGACCAAGGAGTACGGCGGCACCCGGGCGGTGGACGACCTCACCTGCACCGTCGAGCCCGGCCGGGTCACCGGCTTCCTCGGCCCCAACGGAGCCGGCAAGTCCACCACCATGCGGCTGGTCCTCGGACTCGACCGCCCGACCTCCGGCGCCGCCACCGTCGGCGGACGCGACTACACCACCCTGGACACCCCCCTGCGCACCGTCGGCGCCCTGCTGGACGCCCACTCCGCCCATCCCTCCCGCACCGCCCGCGACCACCTCCGCCTCCTCGCGGCGAGCAACCGGATACCGACGGGCCGGGTCGACGAGGTGCTGGAGGAGACCGGCATCGCCCCGGTGGCCGGGCGCCGGGTCAGGACCTTCTCCCTCGGCATGCGCCAGCGCCTCGGCATCGCCGCCGCGCTGCTCGGCGACCCGCCGGTGCTGATGCTGGACGAGCCGGCCAACGGCCTCGACCCCGAGGGCTTCGTCTGGATGCGGCAGCTGCTGCGCCGGCTCGCCGCCGAGGGCCGCACCGTGCTGATGTCCAGCCACCTGATGAACGAGACCTCCGCGGTCGCCGACCACCTGGTGGTGCTGGGCCGCGGGCGGCTGCTCGCCGACATCGGCACGACCGCCTTCATCGACCGCAGCTCCGCCCCGCGCGTCCAGGTGCGCACCAGCGACCCGGCGCGTCTGCGGGCGAGCATGGCCGCCGAGGGCCACGAGGTCCGGGAGACCGGAGGCGCGCGGTGGGTCGTCGAGGGAGCCACGGCCGAGGAGGTCGGCGCCGTGGCCGCCCGCGAGGGCATCCCCGTCCTCGAACTCAACGACGTGCGCGTGTCGTTGGAGGACGCGTACCTGGCCCTCACCTCCGGGGCCGCCCAGTTCGCCGCGGCGTCCCCGCGCACCACGACCGGCACCCGGGAGGTCTGACCATGTCCGTCGCACCCGTGATCCACTCGGAATGGATCAAGATCCGTTCGGTGCGGGCGAGTTGGGGATCGCTGCTGGCGGTCCTCGTCGTCACCGTCGCCGTCACCGCCCTGGTCTTCGCCACCGTCGGCGAGGCCGAGGCGGAGGACGGAGGGGACCTGGTGAAGGGGGCCTTCTACCCGCTCAACTTCGCGCAGGCGGCGGCCATCGCCTACGGCGCCACCGCGGTGTCCCCGGAGTACCGCGAGGGCGCCCTGCGCGTCTCCCTGGCGGCGGTGCCCCGCCGTGGCCTCCTCTACTGGTCGAAGGCCGCGGTGATCACGCTCACCGCCCTGCTGGTGGCCCTGCCGACGACCCTCGCGACCTTCCTCGTCGGCCAGTCGCTCGTCGGCGAGCACGCCATCGGGCTGGATCATCCCGGCGTGCTGCGCTCCCTCGTCGGAGGCGCGCTCTACCTGGTGCTGATGACGCTCCTCGCGGCCGGCCTCACCTTCCTGCTGCGGAGCGCGGTCGGCACGCTCAGCCTGCTGATCCCCTTCGTCCTGGTCGGCTCGTTCGTGATCGGCGACGCCGCCGGGGGGATCGGCGTCTGGCTGCCGGACCAGGCCGGCAACCACTTCTTCCGCGAGGCGGCGACCGGGCGGCTCGGTCCCTGGGCGAGCCTCGCCGTCACCGCGGCGTGGGCGGCCGTCGCGCTGGGAGCCGGATGGTGGGCCGTGCGGCGGCGCGACGCCTGACCGGCCGGGCCGGACGCCGCGCCGCCGGGCGTCAGTGCAGGAACTTCAGCCCGACCACCCCGCCCACGATCAGCGCCAGGCAGATCAGACGGGCGGCGGTGGCGGGCTCGTGCAGGAAGAGCATCCCGTAGAGGGCGGTGCCGACGGCGCCGATGCCGACCCAGACCGCGTAACCGGTGCCGATCGGTATCGAGCGCATGGCGTGGGCCAGCCCGCCCATGCTGAGCAGGAGGGCGGCGGCGAAGACCAGGGAAGGGACCGGGCGGGAGAAGCCCCGCGACGCGTTCAGGGCGACGGCCCAGACGGTTTCCAGCAGTCCGGACACGATCAGTACGAGCCAGGCCGACATGGCGGTGGGACCCTTCGGAGGAGACGGCAGTCGGTACGCCGTCTTGTCCTCACCGGGTACGACGCGCTCGTCCGGGGCCGCGCGGGGCGACCACGGCCGAGGCTAACACGACCGTCGCGCCCGGTGCCGTGCCCCGTCGCGGCACCGGGCCGGACCACCCTTCGCGGAGGGCGGACCGGCGAGCGGGGTGCGGCGGGTCCGGGAGCCCCGGCGGGCGGGAACGGCCCGGCCGGGGACCGCACGCGTCCGCTCCCGCCGGACGGCAGGGCGCGGGACGGTCCGGCCGGGTGGTGCAGGCGTGGTTCCGGAGCCCCGAGGTGACGTGGTACACACGGCTGATCACGCTCCTGTCCGCCAGCAGGAAGGTCGCACATGTCCGCCACACGACGTCAGATGCTCGCCCGCTCCGGTGCCCTCGGAGCGGGCATCGTGGTCTCCGGGGCCGTCGCGGAGCTGTTCTCCGCGTCCGCCGCCTCCGCGCTGCCGCTCACCGAGGCGGGATACGGCCCGCTGATACCCGACCCCGACGGCCTGCTCGACCTGCCGGAGGGTTTCCGCCACCGGGTGCTCTCCCGCGAGGGCGAGGCCCTGCGGTCCGGCGAGGGACCGGTGCCCTCCCACTGCGACGGCATGACCGCGCTGCCCGGCAGGAGGGGCCGCGTCCACCTCGTCCGCAACCACGAGAACCGCGCGACCGCCGCACTCGGCGTGCCCACCGTCGAAGGGCTCACCTACGACCCCGCCTCCAAGGGCGGCTGCACCACGATCACCCTGGACGGTCCCGACGGCGCGGTCGTGGACGAACGCGTGGCCGTCGCCGGCACCGCGGTCAACTGCAGCGGCGGGCCCACTCCTTGGGGGACCTGGCTGACCTGCGAGGAGACCGAGGACAAGGCCGGGGTCGCCGGGTACGCGAAGGACCACGGCTTCGTCTTCGAGGTCGACCCCGCCGATCCCCGGCGCAGCGGCGCGGTGCCCCTCACCGCGATGGGCCGCTTCCAGCACGAGGCGGTCGCCGTCGACCCCGTCCACGGCGTCGTCTACGAGACCGAGGACGCCTTCGTCGCCCCGTTCGGCCTGTTCTACCGCTTCCTGCCCGACCGGCCCGAGGGCCGCCTCGGTTCGCTCCGCGCGGGCGGACGGCTCCAGGCGATGCGGGTGCCGGACCTGCCCGACCTCTCCGTCGTCGACGAACCCGGCGCGAGCTTCGGCGGCGTGCGGTGGGTGGACGTCCCCGACCCGCTGGCCGCGCGGACCCCGACCCGCCTCCAGGACTACGGCAGGGGCGGCGTCACCCGCGGGCAGAAGCTCGAGGGCTGCTACTGGGGCGGGCGCTCGGTCTACTTCGTCTCCTCCTACGCCCGCACCCGTGAGGGATCCGGCGCCGACCACCACGGCCAGGTCTGGCGCTACGACCCGGGGGCCCGCCGCCTCACCCTGGTGATCGTCTTCGGGCCCGGCTCGGACGTCCGGCTGCCGGGCGAGTCCCCGGACAACATCTGCCTGGCGCCCGGAGGCTCGCTGATGGTCTGCGAGGACGGCAGCGGGGCCCAGCACGTCTACGGCGTGACCCGGCGCGGCGAGGTCTACGCCATGGCCCGCAACGCCCAGAACATCGGTACCGAAGAGGCGCCGGAGTGGGGCGAGTTCGCCGGGGTCGCCTTCTCGCCGGACGGCGGGACCATGTACGTCAACTGCTACGACCCGGGCACCACCTTCGCGGTCACGGGCCCCTGGCGGAGGTAGCGCACCGCGGGGGAGGGAGCGGCCCGGGGCCCCGCGAGGCGCGGGAGCCGCCCGGTGGTACGCCCGGCGATCACGGTGGACCCCGCCCACGGGGACGTCCCCGGGCGCCGGGCGTACGGGGGCACGGGGTGCGCCGTGATCTTCGCACCGGCGTGGTCCAGACTGGTCCCGAGCGAACGAGTGACGACACGACCGCGGCCGCCGGCCGTGAGCAGGGAGGCAGCTGATGACCCGTCCGATCGCCGTGGGAGTGGACGGAACCCCCGAGAGCCTGGCGGCGCTGGAGTGGGCGGCCGTCGAGGCCGGCCGGCGCGGGACCGGGCTGCGGGTGGCTCACGTGTGGGAACCGCGCCGGGTGAGCGGCGCCGAGGACCGCAGCGGCACCTCGGAGGAGCAGGAGCGCTGGGTCCGGCAGGGCGTGGAGGACTCGGTCCGCGGCCTGGCCGAGCGCCACCCGGGTCTGGACGTGAGCACCCACGTCCGCCGGGGCGAGGCGGCGGAGGGACTCCTGGAGACCGCGGACGGCGCCGGGATGCTGGTCCTCGGCTCCCGGGGACGGGGCATCCTGCTCGGCTTCCTGCTCGGTTCCGTCGGCCGGCAGGCGATCGCCGAGGCGGACCTCCCGGTGGTCCTGATCCGTGCCGACGTCAAGGGCGGGAGCGAGGCGGCCGGCGAGGTCGTCGTCGGACAGCAGGGCGATCCGGAGGACAGCGCCGAGACGCTGCGCTTCGCCTTCGAGACGGCCGCCGCCGCCGGCGCCCCGCTGCGCGCGGTGCGCGCCTGGTCGCTGCCGCCGGTCTTCACGTACAGCCCCGGCTCGCTCCAGCTGCTGGACGAGGCGGGCGGCCCCGTGCCGTTCGAGCGCAAGGCGCTGGCCGCCGCGCTGGCGCCGTGGCGGGAGCGGTTCCCCGGCGTCCGGGTGACCGAGCACGTGGAGATGGGCAGCGCCGGTGAGGTGCTGCTGTCGCTGTCCGGCGGGGCCCGCCTGATGGTGGTCGGCCGCCGCGCCCACCGCGCCGCGATCGGCAGCCGGCTCGGCTCGGTGGCCGACGCGGTGATCCACCACGCCGCCAGCCCGGTGGCCGTCGTCCCGCCGGCGCCCACCGCATAGGTTCCCCGCGGCGCAGGTCACGGGTTAGATTGCCGCGCGCCCGCACCGCGTGCGGGCGCGCGGCCGGCTCCGCCGGCCGGCACGCAGTGGCCGAACGAGCGAGAGCTGATCAGAGGGGACACCGCCATGGACGCGGACGTCATCGTCGTCGGAGCCGGCCTGGCGGGCCTGGTCGCCGCCCACGAACTCACCCGGCGGGGGCGGCGGGTCCTGCTGCTGGACCAGGAGAACCCGGCGAACCTCGGCGGTCAGGCGTTCTGGTCCTTCGGCGGTCTGTTCCTGGTCGACTCCCCGGAGCAGCGGCGGCTGCGCGTCAAGGACTCCTTCGAACTCGCGTGGAGCGACTGGCAGGGCAGCGCCGCCTTCGACCGCACCGACGACGAGGACTCCTGGGCCGTCCGCTGGGCCCGCGCCTACGTCGAGTGGGCGGCGGGGGAGAAGCGCTCCTGGCTCGACGGCCACGGCATCACCTTCCTGCCCACCGTGGGCTGGGCCGAGCGCGGCGACCTGCGGGCGGGCGGGCACGGGAACTCGGTGCCCCGCTTCCACGTCGCCTGGGGCACCGGCACCGGCGTGGTCGCGCCCTTCGTGAAGTACGCCCAGCAGGCGTTCCAGGACGGACTGCTGTCCTTCCGCCACCGGCACCGGGTCGACGAGCTGGTCGTGGAGCAGGGCGCCGTGCGCGGTGTGCGCGGCACGCTGCTGGCCGACGACGACTCCCCGCGCGGCGTCCCCTCCAACCGTGACGCGGCCGGCGGGTTCGAGCTCACCGCCCAGGCCGTCGTGGTGACCAGCGGAGGCATCGGCGCCGACCACGACATCGTCCGCCGGTACTGGCCCGAGCGGCTCGGCACCGCGCCGTCGAACATGGTCACCGGCGTTCCCGCCTACGTGGACGGCAGGATGCTGGGGATCAGCGAGGCCGCCGGGGCCCGGCTGGTCAACCGCGACCGCATGTGGCACTACACCGAGGGGGTGCGCAACTGGGACCCGGTGTGGGAGGGCCACGGCATCCGCATCCTGCCCGGCCCGTCGCCGGTCTGGCTGGACGCGCTCGGCCGCCGCCTCCCCGCCCCGTGCCTCCCGGGCCACGACACCCTGGGCACCCTGCGCCACCTGCGCACCACCGGGGACCTCGCCGGGCACGACCACTCCTGGTTCGTCCTCACCCAGCGGATGATCGAGAAGGAGTTCGCGCTCTCCGGCTCCGAGCAGAACCCCGACATCACCGCCAAGGACCGCAAGGCCTTCCTCCGCGAGCGCCTCCTCGGCAAGGGCGCCCCGGCGCCGGTCGAGGCGTTCAAGCGGCACGGAGCCGACTTCGTGGTCGCCGGCACCGTCGAGGAACTGGTCGGGAAGATGAACGCCCTCACCGACGAGCCGCTGCTCGACGCCGCCGAGGTCCGCCGGCAGATCGAGGAGCGCGACCGGCAGCTGGCCAACCCGTACAGCAAGGACGCCCAGATCCAGGGCATCCACAACGCCCGCCGCTACCTCGGCGACCGGCTCGGCCGGGTGGCGACCCCGCACCGGGTCCTGGACCCCGGGGCCGGACCGCTGATCGGCGTCAAGCTGCACGTCCTCACCCGCAAGACGCTCGGCGGCATCCAGACCGACCTGGACTCCCGCGCGCTCGGCCCCGGCGGCGCCCCGGTCGAAGGCCTCTACGCGGCCGGCGAGGTCGCCGGCTTCGGCGGAGGCGGCGTCCACGGTTACAACGCGCTGGAGGGGACCTTCCTCGGCGGCTGCCTCTTCTCCGGCCGCGCCGCGGGCCGCGCGGCCGCCCGCGCCGTGGCCTGACCTGCCGGAAGGGTGGATTCCGCACCCGGTCACCGGGTACCCCGGAGTTCTACCGGGAGGTGATCGCGCGTGGAATCCGCCCACCAGGACGGCATGCCCGTCCTGCACACGCTCGACGAGCTCGCGGAGCTCCTCGGGCAACAGGACGGGCTGTACCTTCGCTGGTCGAAGGGACCGGACGTCGACCTGGCCAGGTCCTCCAGCAAGGACGACCTGACGGGCATCCTCATGCCCGGACTCTCCGCCAACCCGCTGGACGTGGAGAAGTGGTGGGACGACCGCCCCCTCGTGCTCTGGGCGGCGCGGCGGGTCTACGACTACGAGCACCTCCCCCGGGAGAAGGGCCCGCAGGTCCGCCCCTGGGTCCTCAAGGGCGCCGAGGCCGGCCGCGGCCCGGACAACGAGCCCCTGGTCGTGGACGTCGAACCGCTGTGCTGGGTGGGCGACGAGGTGATCGAGGCGTCCCGCGCCGAGGTGGCACGCCACCGCGAGGAGTGGGGACCGCTGAAACGCGGCCGGTGATCCCCGCGGCACCCCCGGAACCGGCCCGAGTGGCGAAAGACCTCGGATCGCGGTGGGATCAAAGGACCCTTCGGGGGCATTCGGACCGTGTCGTTCCGACGAAGCCGTGACGTACGAACAGGGCCGTTCAGCCGACCCTGAAGCCGCAGAAAGGTGGCCATCGTGACACGACCCAGGATCCTGGTGGTGGGCGCGGGCTTCGCGGGAGTGGAGTGCGTCCGCCGCCTCGAGAGGAAGCTCGGGCCCGACGAGGCGGACGTGACCCTGGTGGCACCCTTCTCCTACCAGCTCTACCTGCCGCTGCTTCCCCAGGTCGCCTCCGGAGTGCTGACCCCGCAGTCCATCGCGGTCTCGCTGCGGCGCAGCAGCCGCTACCGCACCCGGATCATCCCCGGCGGCGCCATCGGCGTGGACAGCAAGGCGAAGGTCTGCGTCATCCGCACCGTCACCGACGAGCTGATCGACGAGCCCTACGACATCCTGGTGCTGACGCCCGGCAGCGTCACCCGCACCTTCGACATCCCCGGCCTGACCGACCACGCCCGGGGCATGAAGACGCTCGCCGAGGCGGCCTACGTCCGGGACCACGTCATCCAGCAGCTCGACCTCGCCGACGCCAGCCAGGACCCCGCCGAGCGCGCCGCCCGGCTCCAGTTCGTCGTGGTCGGCGGCGGATACGCCGGCACCGAGACCGCCGCCTGCCTGCAGCGGCTCACCCACAACGCGGTCAAGCGCTACCCGCGGCTGGACCCCGGCCTGATCAAGTGGCACCTGATCGACATCGCCCCGAGGCTGATGCCCGAGCTGGGCGGCAAGCTCGGCGAGACCGCCCTGGGCATCCTGCGCAGGCGCGGCATCGAGGTCTCCCTCGGCGTCTCGGTCGCCAAGGTGTCGCCCACCGAGGTCACCTTCACCGACGGGCGCGTGGTCCCCAGCCACACCCTGATCTGGACCGCCGGCGTCGCCGCCAGCCCGCTGATGGCCACCCTCGGCTGCGAGACCTCCCGGGGACGGATGGTCGTCGACGCGGAGATGAAGGCCCCCGGATGCCCGGACGTCTTCGCCCTGGGCGACGCCGCCGCCGTGCCGGACCTCGCCAAGGGCGAGGAGGGAGCGGTCTGCCCGCCCACCGCGCAGCACGCCATGCGGCAGGGCAAGGTCGTCGCCGACAACGTCATCGCCAGGATCCGCAAGCAGCCGCTGCGCCCCTACGTCCACAAGGACCTCGGCCTGGTCGTCGACCTCGGCGGCCTCGACGCGGTCTCCAAGCCGCTGGGCGTCGAGCTGAAGGGCGTGCCCGCCCTCGCGGTGGCCCGCGGCTACCACTGGATGGCGCTGCGCACCGGCGTGGCCAAGGCCCGGGTGGCGACCAACTGGGCGCTCAACGCGGTGGCCGGCGACGACTTCGTCCGCACCGGCTTCCAGGCGCGCAAGCCCGCCACCCTGAAGGACTTCGAGTACACCGACGCCTACCTGACGCCGGAGCAGATCCGGGAGCGCGTCGAGCGGCACAAGCTGCGCGAGGCGTGACGGCGGCGGCGCGGGCGCGAGCGGGCCGGGCGGCCTTCCGCGACCGGGTCGCCGCGTCCGACCCGGGCCTGCTGCGGCTCACGGCCGGCCTGCGCACCGTGAGCTCCCTCGCCCTCACCCTGGGCGTGGTGGGCGTGTTCGGGGCCCGGGTCGAGCAACTGGTCGCCGGGGCGATGGCCACCATGGTGGCCACCTTCGCGGTGCGGGAGAAGGGGTGGCGCGGGCAGGCGCTGTCGCTCACGGCCGGGCTGCCCGTGGCCTGGCTCTCGCTGACCCTGGGCACCCTGCTCAGCGGGACCTTCGTCGGGGTGGCCGTCTTCGTGGCGCTCATCTTCGGCGCGGTCTACTGCCGCCGCTTCGGCGACCGCGGCTTCGCCCTCGGCATGATCGCCTTCCAGTCGTACTTCCTCTCCCAGTTCCTGGGCGTCGGCACGGAAGGCCTGCCCGGCCTCTACTGGCCGGTCGGCGCCGGCTTCGCCTGCAGCGCGCTGATCCGCTTCGGCGTGGTGCAGGCCGGCCCGGAACAGGTCCTCGGACGGCTCCGCGCCGCGTTCCGGGCCCGCTTCGCCCAGCTGGTGAGCGCCCAGGTCGACCTCCTGGACGCCGGGCCCGACCAGATCGACAAAGCCCTGGACCAGGTGCGCGGCCGTACCGCACGGCTCCACGAGACGGCCATGATGATCCAGGGCCGGCTCACCGAGGGGACCCCGGACGACCGGGCCGCCTCCCTGGTGCAACGGCGCATCGCCGACGCCGAGATCGCCGCCGAACGCCTCGGGCTGCTCATCCTCACCGCGCGCAGCGCCGAGCGCGCCGACACCCTCACCCTGCACCTGCCGGGCGCCGTGCTGCCTGAGAGCGGCCTCCAGCCCGTCCGGGACCGCGCCGTGGAGGCCCTCCACCGCGACCTGCTCGCCCTGCGCACCCTGGTGCTGCGCTCCGCCGACGAGGACCGCGGCACCGGTCTCGCCCAGGTGCGCAACCGCCTCCTGGGCTACCGCGACGACGACAGGCTCCCCGCCCAGGCCTCCGCCGCGGTCCGCGACGTCTTCCGGGGCGTCGGCGAGGCCGCCCGCGCCGTGATGGGACTGCGGATCGCGCTGGGCGGGAGCCCCGCGGACGAGACCGACGACAGCCCGGAGACCGCCCGCTCCCGTGAGGAGATCGAGGCCGAGGACGCCGCCATCGCGGGCGCCGAGACCGAGGAGGACGAGCAGGAGGAGGAACGCCGCGGCCTCGAACGCCCCACCACCCGGACCGCCGCCCAGGTCACCGTCGGCTCGGTCCTCGCCATCGCGGGCGGCGAACTGCTCTCCCGGGAACGCTGGTACTGGGCCGTCCTCGCCTGCTGGATCGTCTTCGTCAACACCAGCTCGACCGGCGAGATCCTGGTCAAGGCGTACCGCCGTCTGCTGGGCACCATGCTGGGCGTGGTGGCGGGCATCGTGCTGGCCGGGCTGGTGGGACAGCGGGTGGAACTCGCCTTCGCCCTGGTCCTGGTCCTGGTCTTCCTCACGCACTACCTGGCCCGGCTGTCCTACACGCTGATGTCGTTCTTCGTCACGGCGATGCTCGGACTGCTCTACACGCTGCTCAACACCTACAGCTTCGACGTCCTGCTGCTGCGCATGGGGGAGACGGCGCTGGGGGCCGCCTGCGGACTGGCCGCCGCGGTGCTGATCCTGCCGGTGCGCACCGCGCACCGCACCGACGAACTCCTGGTGACGGTGCTGGAACGGCTGGCCGACGTCACCCGCTCCGCGGTCCGGCAGCTCAGCGGCGGCCCCTCGGCCGACCTGCTGGACCAGGCCCGCGAGCTCGACGAGGCGCTGGGCGACCTGCGGTCCTCCACCCAGCCGCTCACCCACCCGATCACCCCGCTGCGCAGCCGGCGGAACACCGCGCGGTACGTGGTCGCCCAGCTGGAGACCTGCGCCTACCACGCCCGGTCGCTGGCCGCGACGGCCGAACTGCTGCCCAGCCAGACGGCGATCGCCGCGGACCCGAGGCTGGCCGGTGCGGGGGAGCGGATCGTGCGCAACATCGGGACCGTCGCCGCGCACGTGGAGGAGCGCAAGGACGCCGGCGAACTGGAGACCGGCGCCAGCATCGCCTCGCTGCTCGAGCCCGGCTCCTACGCCTCGCCCCGCTACGGGCGCGTCACCGACCGGGTGCTGCGGCACCTGGGGCGGCTGGACGACGCCGTCACCGGTCTCGCGCGCCCGCTGGAGGTTCCGCTGCGGCCCCGGACCCGGCAGGGCCGCCGGGCGGCGTGAGAGCGGGCCCCGGCCTGCGGCCGGGGCCCGGTGCGGTGGTGCCCGCCGGCCGGGAACCGGCGGGCGGGGCCGGTCAGAAGTCGGTGGGCAGGTCGCTCACCTCGGCGATGCCGCGCAGTTCCTCGTCCTCCCGGCGACGGCGCAGCAGGGAGTCCGCGATCTCGCGGCGGCGGTCCGGATCGGCGGCGCTGGCCGCGTCGGTGACCACCCGGATGGGGCCCGTGTCCTCGTAGTCGAGTTCTATCAGGACGTTGTCGAGACGGCCGGTGACCGCTGCCGCGATCACCAGGGCGGCCTCGTCGCGGATCTCCTGCGGCACCGGACCCTCGTCGGGGCGGTCGCCGTCCGGGCCGAGATCGGCCAGGTCGACGTCCTCGCCGAGCGCCCGCAGGGCGGGCCGGACCAGGCGGAGCAGGAGGTCGTACTCCTCGGGGTTCAGACGGAGACGCAGCAGGTCGAGGTAGAGCTCGACCGGTTCGCCGTCCGGCAGGTGCGGTTCGCTCATCGGCCCCGGGTTCCCCGAGTGGGACGCCGATCACATCGTGGGGACCGGTTCGTCCCAAGGGGTGAGGATGGTTTAAGCTTCATGCATACGACGTGTGATCGTCGTACCCTGTGCGGCCCCGACCGGTCTCCCCCGTCCGGTCGGGGTCTTCTTCGTGTCCCGCGGGCCCGGCGCCGCCCTTGCCCGGTTCCTCCCGGCCCCCACCGGCTTTGCCGATCCTTCACCCGTTCGAAGTGCTCTCCTCCGGGGGACCCGCTGACAATGGAGGGGTGGGGGAGGGGTGTCCGTTGTCCGCCCGGCCGGCAGGAGCGCCGTGATGACCAAGCCGATCAAATTGCTGACCGCGCTGACTCCGGAACGCAGGGAACGGCTGATGGCCCTGGCGCGCGAGGTCTCGTTCCCGGAGGACGCCCCGATCTTCGACCAGGGCGGGGTGGCCGACCGCTTCTGGGTGGTGCGTTCGGGACGTGTCGACCTGTACCAGCAGGTCACGCAGTTGCGACGGGTGACGGTGGCGAGTCTCGGGGCGGGGGACCTGCTGGGCTGGTCCTGGTTGTTCCCGCCCCACGAATGGGACTTCGGAGCGGTCGCCTTCAGCCCGGTCCGCGCCTACGAGTTCGAGGCGGCACCGGTCCTGGAGCTGTCCGAGGAGGACGCGGGACTCGGACTCTCCCTGATGCGGATCGTCGCCGAGATCCTCGCCTTCCGCCTCGAATCCACCCGGGGCCAGCTCCTCGAGTCCTTCCAGCACGCCCGCCACTGACCCGGGGGCTCCCGGCGGCCCCGGGCGGCGCGGCTCCGTCAGACGCGGTAGCGGCGCAACGCCGGCGAGACCACGGCCAGCCCCAGCGTCAGGAGCACCACCAGCGCCCCGCCCCCCACGACGGCCCACCGGGTTCCCGCTCCGGCGGCGGCCGTGCCGTGGAGGACGTCCGCGAGCCGGGGGCCGCCGGCCACGACCACCGTGAAGACCCCCTGCATCCGTCCCCGCATCTCGTCCGTCGCGGCCGACAGCAGGATGGCCCCGCGGAACACCATGGACACCATGTCGGCCACCCCGCCCGCCGCCAGGCAGGCCACGGCCACCCAGAGGTTGGAGGTGAGCCCGAACCCGACCAGGGCGAGGCCCCAGCCCACGACCGAGCCGATCACCATCCACCCGTGGCGCCGCGCCCGGGAGAACGTGCCGGAGAGGAGCCCGCCGATCACCGCCCCCACCGGGATCGCCGCGAACAGCAGCCCCAGCGCGAACTCCGGGCCGTAGGACCCGAAGGTCTCCTCCGCCATCTGCGGGAAGAGCGCCCGCGGCATGCCGAAGACCATGGCGATGATGTCCGCGACGAAGGAGAGCAGCAGCACCTGCTGCATGCCGATGTACCGGAAGCCGTCCACGATCTCCCGCACGCCGGCCCGCCGCGGGGCCCGCCCGCCGTCCAGCGGCGGCAGCGCCGGGAGCCGCCACACCGCCCACACCGTCGCGCACAGCGCCAGCGCGTCGATCAGGTACAGCTCGGGCAGGCCGACGACGGGTATCAGCGCCCCCGCGAGCAGCGGCCCGGCCACCAGACCGGTCTGCATGACGGTGGACCCCAGCGCGTTGGCGGCCGGCAACTCCTCCTCGGGCACCAGCCGGGCGACCGAAGCGGTCCGCGCGGGCGAGTTCAGCCCGAAGAAGGCCTGCTGCAGCGCGAGCAGCACCATCAGCACCGCGACGGAGTCCAGCCCGGCCGCCGCCTGGACCCAGAACAGCACGGAGGTGACCGCGATGCCGGTGTTGGTGACCAGCAGCAGCTTGCGCCGGTCGACGCTGTCGGCCACCGCGCCGCCCCACAGCGCGAAGACCACCATCGGCACCAGTCCGGCCAGGCTGGCGTAGCCGACCCAGGCGGACGAGCCGGTGATGTCGTAGATCTGCTTGGGGACCGCCACCGCGGTGAGCTGGCTGCCCACCGCGGTCACGATCGTGGAGGACCACAGCCTCCGGTAGGCCGGCCGTCGCAGCGGGCGGGTGTCCATGGCGAACCGGCGCCAGCCGCGCGGCGGGGCGGCCCCCCGGCCGCGGAGGCGTCGTCCGCGGAGGTGTTGCCGGCGTCGCCGTGATCCTCGACGCCGCTTCGACTGCTCGTGTCCACGTACTACCGCGCGCTCTCTCGATGGTGCGTACAACTATTGGTGCGACGCAATACTGCCTCATGCGCGGACCGGTGGGTACGCCGGTCCGCGCATGAGGCAGGGGGGGAGAGCCGAGCGGTGGGGGCTCAGGCCACCGAGGGGTCGAGCAGGCCCTTGCGGAGCTTCTTGATGATGCGGCTCAGCAGCCGGGAGACGTGCATCTGCGAGATGCCGAGCTCCTCGCCGATCTGCGCCTGGGTGCGCTCCTCGACGAAACGCATGTGGATGATCTGGCGGTCGCGCTCGTCCAGCTCGGCGATGAGCGGGGCGAGCGAGTGGAAGTCCTCCACCAGCTCGAGCGAGGCGTCCTCGGTGCCGATGAAGTCGGCCAGCACCGCCTCGCCGTCGTTGCCGCCGTCGCGGGTGAGCGCGGCGTCCAGGGAGGAGGAGGTGTAGCAGTTGGACGCCTTCTGGGCCTCCACGACCTCGGACTCCGGGAGCGACATCAGCTCGGAGAGCTCCCGCGTGGTCGGGGTGCGGCCCAGCCGGCTGCGCAGTTCCTCGGTCGCCCGGGCCAGCTCCACGCGCGCCTCCTGCAGACGGCGCGGGACGTGGACGGCCCAGCTGGTGTCGCGGAAGAAGCGCTTGATCTCGCCCACGATGTACGGCACCGCGAAGGAGGTGAACTCGACCTCACGGGTCAGCTCGAAGCGGTCGATCGCCTTGATCAGGCCGATGGTGCCGACCTGGACGATGTCCTCCATCGAGTCGTCGCGGCCGCGGAAGCGGGACGCGGCGTACCGGACGAGCGACAGGTTCATCTCGATGAGCGTGTTCCTGGCGTACTGGTACTCCGGCGTGCCCTCCTCCAGCACGGCGAGCCGGTTCAGGAACTCGCGCGACAGTTCCCTGGCGTCCCGGGGGGCCACGGCCGACGGGTCCTCGATGTACGGGAGCCCCGCGGTCGTCTCCCCGGTCCGGACCTCCCACTGCGCCGTGGTCGTTGTCTCTCCCGCGGTCACGGCTGCCATGCTGTTCCTCTCTGATCGTCTGCAGTCTTCGAACACGTCGTACAGATCATCGAAGAGATTCTCGTACACGCCGTATTCGTCCTCGTAGCTGCGTGCCACCCCGATGCACGGTGACAACGCTCGCCTGCCCCGAGCTTCGCTTCCTACTCCACCCGAAGGAAAACTTTTCTGTGAAGCGGATCTCATCAAGGCCTGACCAGCGCTTTCGCTCGAAATGACCGCAAGTCGGCGCGGCGCCGACGCCGCGCGGGAGCCGCCCGCGTGCGCGGTGGGGTGACGGCAGTCACAATATTGGAGATCGAGGCGTTTGCCGTCCGACCCCTGGGGCAGGTGGGGTTTCGTGCTTCGGACCGGAGAAACGCGCCGCCCGGCGGCGCCACCGCCCGGCACCCGAAACCTCCCGGCGACCGTGGGCAGCGTTTCCGCGGCAGTTCCCTGACCCCCCACTGCTCAGGAGCTCAATCGCATGGTCATCGATATGTCGACAAGTCGCTCCGAAACTTCGCACAACACCGCACAACGGGCCTCCGGTCGCAGGGCGCACGACGACGCGCCCGACACCGCGGCCGCCTTCGCCCGGCTCGCCGCCCTCCAGGACGGGCCGGAGCGGGACGCCGTGCGGGAGGAGCTGACCGAGGCGTGGCTGCCGATGGCCCACCGCATCGCCAGCCGCTTCCGCGACCGCGGGGAATCCGTCGAGGACCTGAGGCAGGTCGCGGCTCTCGGGCTGGTCAAGGCCATCGACCGGTTCGACCCTTCCCGCGGCGCGTTCGAGAGCTACGCCGTCCCCACCATCACCGGCGAGATCAAGCGGCACTTCCGCGACCGGATGTGGGCCCTGCGGGTACCGCGCCGGGTGCAGGAACTCCGCAACAAGGTGCGCGTGGCGCGGCGCGAGCTCACCCAGAGCCCCGGCAGCCCGGAACCGAGCACGGCCCGGATCGCCGAGTACGCGGGGCTCACCGAGGACGAGGTCGCCACCGGCATGGAGGCGCTGGAGAGCTTCAGCACCCTCTCGCTGGACGCCGAACTCTCCTCCGACGACGACGGCTACAGCCTCGCCGACACGCTCGGATCCTCCGACTCCGCGTACGACGTGGTGGTCGACCGGGAGGCGGCGAAGGAAGGACTGCGCCGGCTGCCGGAGCGCGAGCGGGCCATCCTCTACATGCGGTTCTTCGAAGACATGACACAGAACCGGATCGCTGACCGGCTGGGCATCTCCCAGATGCACGTCTCGCGGCTGATCAGCCGCAGCTGTGCGCGGGTACGGGAGGAAGCCCTCGGCCAGGGCATGCGAACCGCCTTCGTGAAGGAGTAGGTCCCATGCTGACGCCGCACCCCGCGACCCTGCGCAAGCTCGTCGACGAGTACCACGCGCTGCTCGCCGAGGAGGCCGAGCGGGGCGGTCCGCGCACCGGCAGGCGGTCCGAGGATCTGGCCTACACCCTCTGTGTCTCCACCGGCACCCGGGACGTCCGCGCGGCGCTGGCCGCCGCGCGCCGGATGCTCGCCGGCGGCGGCCCGGGTCCGGCCGCGGGCGCCGCGCTGCCCCCGGCCCGCGTCGATCTCCTTGCGGACCCGCTTGAGGAACTGGTGGGTGGCCGGCAGGTTCTCGCAGTTGGTCCCCTCCTCCGCGTAGAGGTAGGGGACGGCGTCCAGGCGGTAGCCGTCCACGCCGAGGTCCAGCCAGAAGCGCAGGGCCGCCAGGATCTCCTCCTGGACCGCGGGGTTCTCGTAGTTGAGGTCCGGCTGGTGGGAGAAGAACCGGTGCCAGTAGTACTGGCCGCGGACCGGGTCGTAGGTCCAGTTGGAGGTCTCGGTGTCGACGAAGATGATGCGCGCGTCGGCGTACCCGGCGTCGTCGTCGGCCCAGACGTAGTAGTCGCCGTAGGGGCCGTCGGGGTCCTTGCGTGACTCCTGGAACCACGGGTGCTGGTCGCTGGTGTGGTTCATGACGAAGTCGATGATCACGCGCATGCCCCGCTGGTGGGCGGCGTCGACGAACTCCACGAAGTCGGCGAGGTCGCCGAACTCCGGCAGCACGGAGGTGTAGTCCGACACGTCGTAGCCGCCGTCCCTCAGCGGCGACTTGAAGAACGGCGGAATCCAGAGGCAGTCCACGCCGAGCCACTGGAGGTAGTCCAGCTTGGCGGTCAGGCCCTTGAGATCGCCGACGCCGTCGCCGTTGGAGTCCTGGAAGGACCGGACCAGCACCTCGTAGAAGACGGCGCGTTTGAACCAGTCCGGGTCCCGGTCGCGGGCGGGGGTGTCCTCGAACGTGTCCGGTACGGGGTCGTTGACGGTCATGGCGCTGCGGTCCCTCCGGCCTGGGAGCGGAAACCCTCTACGTGGAAGACGTGGGCCGGCCGGACGCCGGGCTCCAGGCGGACGTAGTTGGCGCCGCCCCACCGGAACGTCTCACCCGTCAGTTCGTCCCGCACGGACACGCTGTCGTGCCACTCCAGCCCGAGTCGCGGCAGGTCCGGACGGACCGTCGCCTCCTGCGTGCGGTGGGGGTCGAGGTTGGCGACCACCAGGACCGTGTCGTCGCCCTCGCGTTTGCTGTAGGCGATGACGGCGTCGTTGTCGGTCGGATGGAAATGGAGGTTCCGCAGCCGGTGCAGCGCGGGATGCCGGCGCCGGATGCGGTTGAGCTCGGAGATCAGCGGGGCGATGGTGCGGCCCTCGCGCTCGGCGGCCTCCCAGTCGCGGGGGCGGAGCTGGTACTTCTCCGAGTCCAGGTACTCCTCGCTGCCCTCGCGCACGGGCGTGTTCTCGCACAGTTCGTAACCGGCGTAGACGCCCCAGGCGGGGGAGAGGGTGGCCGCCAGCACCGCGCGGACCTCGAAGGCGGGACGGCCGCCGTGCTGGAGGTAGCCGTGCAGGATGTCCGGGGTGTTCACGAACAGGTTGGGCCGCAGGAAGGCCGCCGACCCGCCGGACAACTCGCTCAGGTAATCGGTAAGTTCCTGCTTGGTGTTGCGCCAGGTGAAATAGGTGTACGACTGCTGGAAGCCGATCTGGGCGAGCGCCTCCATCATCGCGGGGCGGGTGAAGGCCTCCGCCAGGAAGATCACGTCCGGGTCGGCCGCGTTGATCTCGCCGATCACCTTCTCCCAGAACACCACGGGCTTGGTGTGCGGGTTGTCCACGCGGAAGATGCGCACGCCGTGGGCCATCCAGAACCTGAGGACGCGGACCGTCTCCTCGACCAGGCCCGGCATGTCCTGGTCGAAGGCGATCGGGTAGATGTCCTGGTACTTCTTCGGCGGGTTCTCCGCGTACGCGATCGACCCGTCGGGCCGGTGGTGGAACCACTCCGGGTGCTTCTCCACCCACGGGTGGTCCGGCGAGCACTGCAGGGCGAAGTCCAGCGCGATCTCCAGGCCGTGCTCCGAGGCCTTCGCCACGAACGCGTCGAAGTCCTCGATCGTCCCGAGGTCGGGGTGGACCGCGTCGTGGCCGCCCTCGGGCGAACCGATCGCCCACGGCACGCCGACGTCCCACTCGCCCGCCGTCAGCGTGTTGTTCGGGCCCTTGCGATGAGTTCGCCCGATCGGATGAACGGGCGGGAGGTAGACGACGTCGAATCCCATGGCGGCGATCGCCGGGAGGCGTTCGGCGGCCGTCGCGAAGGTCCCGCTGACCGGCGGGCCGTCCTCGCGCACGACCGCGCCCTCGGAGCGCGGGAAGAACTCGTACCAGGCGCCGTACAGGGCCCGCTCGCGCTCCACCAGCAGCGGCAGCGGCCGTGAGGCCGACACCAGCTCACGCAGCGGATGACGGTCCAGCGCCTGCTCGGCCGCGGGGTCGAAGGCGGCCGCGAACCGCTCGTCCACCGGCAGCCGGTCGTCGCCCAGCGCCCGGGCCGCCGCGCGGACCGCGTCCCGCGCCGGTCCCTTGGGCACCCGGCGCGCGGCGCGCGCGAACAGTTCCGCGCCCTCCTCCAGCACCAGTCCCACGTCGATGCGGGCCGGGACCTTGATGCGGGCGTTCCGCCGCCAGGTGGCGACCGGATCGCTCCAGGCCTCCACGGCGTAGGTCCACAGGCCCGTCCGGTCCGGCGTCACCAGGGCGCCCCACCGGTCGGTTCCCGGGGCCAGCTCCCGCATCGGCGTCCACGGGCCCGGCCGCCCGTCGGGGTCGCGCAGCACCACGTTGGCCCCGACCGCGTCATGGCCCTCACGGAATACCGTCGCCGTGACCTCGAAGGTCTCGCCGGCCACTGCCTTCGCCGGACGTCTGCCGCACTCGACCGCCGGACGGACGTCGCGGACGGGAATGCGGCCGATGGCCTGGGGTCGCTTCATGGTTCTGCCTTCGACGTGATCGGAATGCCGGGAGGGAATCGGGGCGGTGACCGGTGGTGCCTACCGGCCCGCGGGCGAGCGGCGCCCGCCCGGCGGGCCGCGCCGGCCCGACCGGCCGGAGGACCGCCGCCCGCGGTGCACAGGCGGCGCCTCGCGCCGTTCCTCCCGCAGGTAGGAGACGAGATCGGAGCGCAGGTACCGGTCGGCGGCGTCGGCCGCCTCGCGCGCACAGCGCTTGCCCATCAGGGCGCACAGGCTGTAGCCCGAGTCCTCGAAGCGGTCGCGCACGGCCGGGTCGGCGGGGGACGCGAGCATCACCCGTTCCCAGGCCCGGTACCGGCTCAGGTGCCGGGCCACTTCGGCCTTGGCGGGGAGCAGCATGGGGCGGGCCCCCTCTCGGTGCTTCGGACGGTTGCCGGGCAAGCTTGTCACCCATGGTGCACATGGGACCACGCAGCGTCTTGTTGGTGGTTCAACGACCGCAGGAGTCGTCCCGGGTTGCACGAACGGCGTAAGACTCTCACCCTGAAGGTGACTCAGAAGCGAACAACGCTCACGCTTCGTGTTCGGGGCTCGTGTCCGCCAAGTGGCACGAGGAGGCGGGGAGCTTCGCCGGTGAGGAGCAAACGACGATGAAGACAGCAGTGCCCTGCTACTACCACCTCGACGTGGAGGTCGGTCCGCAAAGGGTCGACCAGGTCGGCCGGATCCTGGCCGCCCATCTCCGGTTCTGGAGCCTGGACAACCTCGTCGATCCCGTACGCCGCGGCGCCGAGGTGCTGCTGCGCGCCATCGACGAGCACGCCGTCGACAAGAAGACCTCCATCGAGATGTGGTGGAACGGTCAGCACCTGATCACCGCGGTCGGCCAGAACGACCGCAACCTCCGGCCCGACCTCGAACTGCGGCCCTGCCTGACCCACATCGCCGCGCACAGCGACGGCTGGGGCTGCTGCGACACGGGCGCCGGCCGGATCATCTGGTTCACCCGGCGCGCCCGCTCCGGGGAACGGGTCCCACTGGTGCCGGTCGGCCCCGATCCGCTGGTCACCGAGGCGCTCGACCTGCCGCGCGAGAAGGAGCCGGTCCCGGCCCTGGTGGGGTTCGCGCCGCCCGACGTGGCCGCCGCCGCGTACGAGAGCGTGGTGACGCGGTGACGGGGCGAAGGACCGGGAGCGCTGGGGCGTCCGTGTGGAGCGGGCGCCCCAGTCCGCTGGGCGCGACCTACGACGGCCAGGGGACCAACTTCGCGCTCTTCAGCGAGGTCGCCGAGCGCGTGGACCTCGTCCTGGCCGACGACGACGGCTCGCACCGCACGGTGACGCTCCACGAGGTCGACGGCTTCGTCTGGCACTGCTACCTGCCGGGCGTGGGCCCCGGCCAGCGCTACGGGTACCGGGTCCACGGCCCCTGGGACCCCTCGCTGGGACACCGCTGCAATCCGCGGAAGCTGCTGCTGGACCCCTACGCGCGGGCCGTCGACGGCATGCCCGACAACCACCCCTCGCTCTACGAGCGGGCCCCGCGCGGCCGGTCCTCGTCCGACAGCGCCGGTCACACCATGCTCGGCGTGGTCACCGATCCCTACTTCGACTGGGGCGACGACCGTTCACCCGGACGGCCGTACGCGGACTCCGTGATCTACGAGGCCCACGTCCGCGGCCTCACCCGCACCCACCCCAAGGTGCCGGCCCGCCTGCGCGGCACCTACGCCGGTCTCGCCCACCCCGCGGTGATCGAACACCTCACCTCCCTGGGGGTGACGGCGATCGAACTGATGCCGGTGCACCAGTTCGTCCATGACGGCGTCCTGCAGGGCAGGGGGCTCACCAACTACTGGGGCTACAACACCATCGGCTTCTTCGCCCCGCACAACGAGTACGCCGCCCGCGGCACCCGCGGGGAACAGGTGAACGAGTTCAAGGCGATGGTGAAGGCGCTCCACGAGGCCGGGCTCGAGGTCATCCTCGACGTGGTCTACAACCACACGGCGGAAGGCAACGAGAAGGGCCCCACCCTCTCCTTCCGCGGCATCGACAACTCCTCCTACTACCGCCTGGTCGACGGCGACTGGGCGCACTACTACGACACCACCGGCACCGGCAACAGCCTGCTGATGCGCCACCCCTACGTGCTGCAGCTCATCATGGACTCGCTGCGGTACTGGGTGACCGAGATGCACGTCGACGGCTTCCGCTTCGACCTGGCGGCGACCCTGGCCCGGCAGTTCCACGAGGTGGACCGCCTGTCGGCGTTCTTCGACCTCATCCAGCAGGACCCGGTCATCAGCCGCGTCAAACTGATCGCCGAGCCCTGGGACCTCGGCGACGGCGGCTACCAGGTGGGCAACTTCCCGCCGCTGTGGTCGGAGTGGAACGGCCTCTACCGCGACGCGGTGCGGGACTTCTGGCGGGCCGAGGACGACAGCCTGGCCGAGTTCGCCTCCCGGCTGACCGGTTCCTCCGATCTCTACGAGCGCGACCGCCGCCGGCCGCGCGCCAGCATCAACTTCGTCACCGCCCACGACGGCTTCACGCTGCGCGACCTCGTGTCGTACAACGACAAGCACAACGCGGCCAACGGCGAGGACAACCGCGACGGCGAGAACCACAACCGGTCCTGGAACTGCGGAGTCGAGGGCGAGACCCGTGACGAGGGCGTGCTCGAACTCCGCGCCCGGCAGCAGCGCAACCTCCTGGCCACCCTGATGCTCTCCCAGGGCATCCCGATGATCTGTCACGGCGACGAGCTGGGCCGCACCCAGCGGGGCAACAACAACGCCTACTGCCAGGACAACGAGGTCTCCTGGATCGACTGGCGCGGTCTCGGCGCGGAGCAGCGCGAGCTGATCGACTACACCAGCCGCCTGATCACGCTGCGCCGCGAACACCCCGTGCTGCGGCGCCGCCGCTTCTTCCGCGGTGAGACCCCGGTCCACGAGGGGCAGCCGCTCCCCGACCTGGTGTGGCTGCTGCCGGACGCCACCGAGATGGCCGACGAGGACTGGCACCGTTCCGGCGCCCACGCGCTCGGCGTCTTCCTCAACGGCGACGCCATCGCCGAACGCGACTCCTACGGGCAGCGGGTGGTGGACGACTCCTTCCTGCTGCTCCTCAACAGCCACTGGGAGCCGACGGTCTTCCGGCTGCCCCCGGCCGCCTACGGCGAGCGGTGGACGGCGCTGGTCGACACGGCGGACCCGCAGGGGATGCCGGACGAGGCCGAGCACAAGGCCGGCACCGAACTGATCGTCGAGTCGCGCAGCCTGGTGGTGCTGTCGCGGCCCTCACCGACGGGCTGACGGACGACGGCGGACGGCGGACCGCGGAGGAGCGG
>NZ_LWCC02000005.1:165701-198757 GCF_001642695.1 Streptomyces chilikensis | reverse complement strand
AGACGGTGAACAGGGCGCCCTCCGCGTCGCGCAGCACCGCCTCCCGGTCCGTGGAACGGAGCACCGAGCCCCCGTGCGCCTGGGCGGCGCGGACACAGCCGAGGACGTCCCGGACCGCGAAGTGGACCTGCCAGTGCGGCCGGATCGTCGGGTCGGGCGCGGCTCCCAGGGCGCCGGACTCGATCCGGGCCACCTCCTCGCCGTTGCTGACCACGACCACCTCCGCGCCGTCGTACTGGACCTCGCAGCCCCCGGGCCGGCCGGAGGCCCAGTCGAGGACCTCGCCGTAGAAGATCGCGGAGTCGAAGGCGTCCCGGGTGTGCAGGCGGATGAGGACCGGCGAGGCCCGCCGCCAGGCCTCCCAGGCGCCGAAGACCTCGCCCTCCCAGATGCCGAAGGTGGCGCCGTCCCGGTCGGCGAGCAGGGCGGCGCGGCCGGGCGGCAGCGAGAGCGGGCCGACGGCCAGGGTGCCGCCGCGCTCCTGGACCCGGGCGGCCGTCTCGTCGGCGCTCTCCACCGCGAAGTACGCCGTCCAGCTGACCGCCATCCGCCACATGCCCGCGACGGCGGCGACGCCGGCGACCGGCACGCCGTCGACCTGAGCCACCCGGAAGGGGTCGCCCAGCCTGATGGAACGCCACTCCCACCCCAGGACGGCGCTGTAGAACTTCTGCGTCGCGACGAGATCGCGGCTGGTCAGGCTCACCCAGCCGGGAGCGCCGGAGATGTGGCGGGTGGAGCGTGGCCTTCCGGCGCGGACGTCAGGGGGCGTGCTGTCGTCGTTCATGGCGGTCATGGCAGTCCCACGTCGAGTAAGGGCGCCCTGGGCGAGGGGCCGGCGCGCACGGTCCGGCACCAGTGTCCGGCCGGACCTCGTGCCGGTGCCTGTCGAGTACCCGGACCGTTCGGCCGAAACGGTGGCCACCGGGATCCCCGCCGGGTGACGCGGTCCCCGGGCGGCGCCGGAGGCCCCCCGGTGGCAGGCGGCGGGACGAATGGCGACGATGTAGATGAGCCCGAGGATCCCGCGGGAGCCTACGACGGACGCCGGAGGTCACTATGCGCACGGAGGGCCGTCCGGGTGACAGTGAGCGGGACGGGGCGCGGGCGGTCCCCCCGCCGGCGACCGCCCCCGGGGCGGAGACCGACCGCGTCTTCGCCCTCGAGGTCGAGGTCGCCCAGCTCAAGGAGGCGGTCACCTCCCACGCGGTGGTGGACCAGGCGATCGGCAGCGTGGTCGTACTCGGACGGGTGACACCGGACCAGGGCTGGACGATCCTCAAGGAGGTCTCCCAGCACACCAACGTCAAGCTCCGCCAGGTCGCCGAGATGATCCTGCTCTGGGCCCGCACCGGCGATCTTCCCGAGGAGATACGGGCCGCCCTCGAGGTGGCGCTGCGCCGCCACGCCCCCTCCGGCCGTCCCGCCGCCCGGCCGCGTTTCAACGGCGCCGGGCCCGGTCACTCCGGTCACTGAGCTCGCTTTCGAACGGCTCCCGGGACGGTTCGGCAGTGAGCCCGTCCCAGCCGCCCGGCCACCAGGCCGGGCGACTGCCGTACGCGGGCACGCCCCCCGGCCGGCAGCCGGAGGCGTACCCAGGGCGGTCCTCACCGCTCCTCCTCCCCGGACGTGTCCAGCTCCGCCCGCAGCCGGTCGAAGCAGCCGCTGAGCAGCCGCGACACGTGCATCTGGGAGATGCCCAGCTGCTGGGCGATCCGGCTCTGCGTCATCCCGCGGAAGAACCTCAGGTAGAGGATGACCCGGTCCCGTTCGGACAGCGCCTCCAGGCAGGGCCGCACCGCCACCCGGTCCACCACCAGGTCGTAGCCGGTCTCCACGGTCCCCAGCGCGTCCTCGAGCGCGTATCCCTCGGTGCCGGGCAGCTCCGCCTCCAGCGACAGGGCGTGGAAGCACTCCAGCGCCTCCATTCCGGTGCGCACCTCGTCCTCGGTCAGCCCGGTGTACGCGGCGATCTCGGCGATGGCGGGCGCACGGCCCTGGATGGTCTGGGACAGCTCCTTCGCGGCCCGCCGGACCCGGTTGCGCAGGTCCTGGACCCGCCGGGGCACGTGCAGCGTCCACAGGTGGTCGCGGAAGTGCCGTTTGATCTCGCCGGTGACGGTGGGCACCGCGTACGACTCGAAGGCGCAGCCGCGGGCCGGGTCGTAGTGGTCGACGGCCTTGACCAGGCCGAGCGCCGCCACCTGGTAGAGGTCCTCCAGGGCCTCGCCGCGCCCCCGGAAGTTGACGGCGATCCGCTCGGCCATGGGAAGCCAGGCACGGACCAGGTCGTCGCGCAGGGCCCGGCGCTCGGGGCCCTCCGGGAGGGACGCCAGGCGGGCGAAGTCCGCCGCGGTGTCCGGGGCGTCGTCGTGTGGATGGCCGCGGGAGCGGGTGGTCCGGGTGCGAGTGGTGCTGGTGGCCGGCATACGGGCACCTCCCTCGGCTGGGCCGGCAGGGCGGTCACCGCGGGAGAGGCGCGCTCACGGACAGTTCCGGGACGCCGGGGGGTCCTGCGGACCCGCTTTCCCGCGGCCGTGCCTCCTGTCCGAAGCACTGGAGGAGGAATTCCCTCTAACGGAGGAACCCAAACAAACCGGACATAAAACTTCCAGTGGCTCCGAGGGGCGGGCGCGGGAAGCGGCCGTCGTCAGTGGTCGATCGAGTCGATCAGTTCCCGGGCGCCCTGGCGGAGCAGGGTGACGGCGACCGAGGTGCCCAGCGTCGCCGGGTCCAGCGGGCCGGCCCACTCGTGCGCGTTCAGCCGCGTCTTGCCGTCCGGGGTGAAGACGCAGGCCCGCAGCGAGAGCTCACCGGTGCGGTCGACCCGGGCGAAGCCGGCGATCGGGCTGTTGCAGTGGCCCTGCAGGACGTGCAGGAACATCCGCTCGGCGGCCGCCTCGCGGTGGGTGTCCGGGTCTCCGAGCGGGGCGACCGCCTCGATCAGCCCGGTGTCCTCCTCACGGCACTGCAGGGCCAGGATTCCCGCGCCGATGGGGGGCATCATCGTCTCGGTGGAGAGCACCTCGCCGATCACGTCGGTCCGGCCGATCCGCTCCAGTCCCGACAGCGCCAGCACCAGCGCGTCCGCCTCGCCGGCCGCCAGCTTCTCCAGCCGCCGGTTGGCGTTGCCGCGCATCGGCACGCAGGTCAGGTGCGGGTGCGAGGCGGCCAGCTGGGCCACCCGGCGCACCGAGGAGGTGCCGATTCGGGTGCCGGGCGGGAGCTCGTCGAGGGTGAGCCCGCCGGGGTGGACCAGCGCGTCGCGCACGTCGTCCCGCCGCAGGAAGGCGGCGAAGACCGTGCCCGCGGGCAGCGGGCGGTCGGCGGGCACGTCCTTCACGCAGTGGACCGCCAGGTCCGCCTCGCCGGCCAGCAGGGCGGCGTCCACCTCCTTGGTGAACGCGCCCTTGCCCTCCACCCGGGACAGCTCGCCCATCCACTTGTCGCCGGTGGTCTTCACCGGGACGACCTCGGTGCGCGTCGACGGGTGGTGCCGGGCCAGCTCGGCGCGGACCCGCTCGACCTGGGCGAGGGCCATGGGGGAGTCGCGGGAGACGATGCGGACGATCTCGGGAGCCGGCATGAGGCCACGATAGCCGTCGGCGAGCGCCCCGTGGACCCCATGGACGCCCGCGGCGCGCGGGCGTCCATGGGCGTCCGTGGCGCGCGGGCGTCCATGGGCGTCCGTGGGCGTGGCGGGCGTCCGGGGCGGGCCGCGCCCGCCGGCGCGTCCCGCGTCGTCCGCCACGCCCATCGCGCCTCACGCGCCGGAGGGGACTCCGCGGTGTCCGGGAGGCCTGCCGCGGACTCCTCCGGGCCGAGGTCCGGCCGGAGCCGGAGCCGGGAGGTCCGGGGTGGCCCCCCGCGCGGCCGGGTGCTGGAGCGCACCCCGCCGACCGGTCACGGCGCCACCCGGCGGGCCGCGGCCGTCCCGGGACCGGAGGGGACGGGCGGGTGCCGGTCGCGACGGCGGCCGGCGGACGGGCCGGACGGCCCGCCGCCCCGCCTCCGCGGCACGGGCCCCCGGAGCGGCGTGCGTCTGCCGCGCCGCCCCCTCGTGGCGCGGCGTGCGCCCCCGCCGGGAGACCTCAGCCGTCGGCGCGGGCCGGCCCGATCAGCGCCTCGGAGCCGAGCGGGGCGAACCCGGCGGCCAGGAGGCGCGCGGCGACCGGGCGTCGCCGGGTGCCCGACGCCGGCCGAGAGGCCGGGCGGCCGGAACAGGCCGGGCGCCACACCTTCACCGGCCCGGTGGAGGACCACCTCCCCGCCGTCGGGCACCGGTCTTCGGCCCAGGCCCTCCGCGGAGAACCGGCGGCTCGCGTCCGGATCCCGCACGCCCGGCGTCACCGGGCCCGGCCGCCGCCGTGGAGCCATGACTTCACGCCGACCGCCGGTGCCGGCGGCAGGGCGGGTGGGCGCGCGGCGCGCCGGGGTACCCGGTTCGGGCCGGTGGTCGGGCCGGCGGCCGACGGGCGGACGGTGGCCGACGGGCGGACGGTGGCGGAAGGCGGCAGGATGTTCGCGGGCTTCACCGAGACCACGATCGACACCGGCGAGGCGTCGGTCTTCCTCCGCCACGGCGGCGCGGGCCCACCGGTGCTCCTCCTGCACGGGCATCCGCGCACCTCGGCCACCTGGCACCGGGTGGCGCCCCTCCTCGTCGAGCGGGGCTTCACCGTCGTCTGCCCCGACCTGCGGGGTTACGGCCGCTCCCGGGGGCCGGATCCCACCCCCGACCACGGCGCCCACTCCAAGCGGGCCATGGCCGGTGATCTCCTGACCGCCATGCGGGAGCTGGGACACCGGCGGTTCCAGCTGGCCGGGCACGACCGCGGGGCGCTCGTCGCGCTGCGGCTCGCCCTGGACCACCCGGAGGCGGTCGCGCGGGTGGCGCTGATGGACTGCCTGCCCGTCTGCGAGCACCTCGCCCGCGCCGGGGCGGAGTTCGCCACCCGCTGGTGGCACTGGTTCTTCTTCGCCCAGCCGGAGATCCCCGAACGCGTCATCACCGCCGACCCCGACAGCTGGTACCGGGGCGATCCGCAGGCCATGGGACCGGAGAACCACGCCGAGCGGCGGGCGGCGGTGCGCCGCCCGGAGGTCGTCCGCGCCATGCTGGAGGACTACCGCGCCGGGCTCACCGTCGACCGGGCCCACGAGGAGGCCGACCGGGAGGCCGGCCGGCGGGTGCGCTGCCCCGCGCTGGTGCTGTGGTCGCTGCGCGACGATCTCGAGGAGCTCCACGGCGATCCGCTGGAGATCTGGCGTGACTGGGCGGACGACCTCCGCGGTCACGGGATCGACTCGGGCCACCACGTCGCGGAGGAGGCGCCCGAGGCGCTGGCGGCCGCCCTCGGCGGCTTCTTCGACACGGGCGCGGAGGACGGTGCGGAGCGGCCCGGCCCGGGCGCCCCGCGGCGGGTCACGGCTGGGCGCCCTCGCCCCCCGCGTGCAGGTGCGCCCGCTCCCCGTTGTGGTCCAGGACCGTCAGGAGCTCCACCGGACCCTCGTGCGCCCTGATGGCGTGCGGCGTCATGGTCGAGAACTCGGCCGCGTCGCCCGCCTGGACCAGCACCGTCCGGTCGCCCAGGTGCAGGCGGGCCGTGCCGGAGAGCACCGTGAACCACTCGTGGCCGGGATGCACCTTGAGGCTCTCCGGGGTGAACGGGAGCGCCGGGGTGATACGCAGCTTGGCCACCGTCACTCCGTGCACCGAGGCCTCCCGGGAGAGCAGCCAGACGGTCGTTCCGGGGGTGTGCGACGGCTGCGGGCGGATCACCACGTCCTCGTCGTGCGGTGACTCGACGAGCTGGTCGAGCGTGGTGTCCAGGGCCCGGGCGATCGGGACCAGCTGGTCCAGCGAGATCCGGCGGTGACCGGTCTCGATCCGGCTCAGACTGGACGGGCTGAGGTGGGCGCGGGCCGCAAGGGCGTCGAGGGACCAGCCGCGGGCGTGCCGCAGGCTCCGGATCCGCTGCCTGATCAGACCGTCCAGGTCGAATTCTTGCGTCATGCGCAAGAGTGTATGCCTCTCGGGCAGGATTCGCCTTACGGTGGGGGCATGACACGCCACCACACACACGGCCACGGCCACCCCCATGCTCACCCGCGATCCCCCGCCCGGCACGGCGGGCACCACGACCACGGCGGCGACGCCGCGCACGCCGGACTGCTGGAGCTGGAGGCCCGCACCTTCGCGCCCGCCCTGGAGGAAGCGCTCGCCCGCGCGGTCACCCGGCTCGGCCCCGCCGATCCCCGGCACGCCGCCGACCTGGGGTCCGGTCCCGGCGTCGGGACCCTGGCACTGGCCCGCCGCCTCCCCGCCGCGCGGGTCACCGCCGTCGACCGCTCGCCGGTGATGCTCGAACGGGTCCTGGCCGCCGCCCGTGACGCGGGCCTGGCCGAACGGGTGCGGGTCGCCGAGGCCGACCTCGACGCCGGGCTGCCCGACCTCGGACCGCTCGACGTCGTCTGGGCCTCCTCCTCGCTGCACCACGTCGCCGACCCCGCCGCCCTGCTCGGCCGGCTGCACGGGGCCGTCGCACCGGGCGGCCTGCTGATCGTCGTCGAGTCGGACGGGATGCCGCGGTTCCTCCCCGAGGACGCCGGAGCGGGGCGCCCCGGCCTGGAGGAGCGCTGCCGGGCGGTGACGGCCGCGGCCGGATGGAACGCCCACCCCGACTGGCGGGACGACCTGGAACGGGCCGGCTTCGGACCCGTGGACCGCTGGACCGTCACCGCGGAAGGCGCTCCGGGGGAGGAGGCGGCCCACTACGCCCACCTGGTCCTCGGCAGGATCCGCGGTGCGCTGGAGGACCAGCTGGACCCGGAGGACCTGGCCGCCCTGGACCGGATCCTCACCCCCGGCGACCCCGCCTTCGTCGGGCGCCGCCGCGACCTCGTCCCCCGATCCGTCCGCACCGTGTGGGCCGCGCGCCGGGCCTGACGCCGCCCGGCACCGCCCCTGTCCCGAGGAGGACCTCATGAGCACCACCACCGACGGCACCGCCACCGACGGCACCGCCGCCGACGTCCTGATCGTCGGCGGAGGCCCCGCCGGACTGAGCGCGGCCGTCGCCCTGTCCCGGTCCCTGCGCCGCGTGGTCGTGGTCGACGCCGGGCACCCCCGGAACGCGCCCGCCGACGGCGCCCACAACGTGCTGGGCAGGGAGGGCGTCCCGCCCCTCGAACTGCTGGCGGCCGGCCGCCGTGAGGCCGAGGGGTACGGGGCGCGGATCCTGGACGACCGTGCCGTCACGGCCCGCCGCTCGGGCGACGGCTTCCGGGTGACCCTGGCCGCGGGCGGCACGGTCCGCGCGCGGCGCCTGCTGCTGGCGACCGGGCTCACCGACGAGCTCCCCGGCCTGCCGGGCGTGCGCGAACACTGGGGGAGCGGCGTGCTGCACTGCCCGTACTGCCACGGCTGGGAGGTCCGCGGCCGCCGGATCGCCGTGCTCGGCACCGGACCGCACGCCACCCACCAGGCCCAGATGTTCCGGCAGCTCAGCGACGACGTGACGCTCCTGCGGCACACCATGCCGGCCCCCGACGAGGAGACGCTCGCACAGCTCTCCGCGCGCGGCATCGCGATCGTGGACGGCCCGGCGGCCCGGCTGCTCGACGACGAGGAGGGCGCCCTGCGGGCCGTACTCCTCCAGGACGGCAGGGAACTCCCGGCCGACGCCGTGGTGGTGGGCCCCCGCTTCGCGGCCCGCACCGATCTGTACGAACAGCTCGGCGGCAGCCCCACGGACCACCCGCTCGGGTCGCACGTCGCCGCCGACGCCCAGGGGCGCACGGAGATCGACGGCGTCTGGGCGGCGGGCAACACCGCCGACCTGGCGGCCATGGTGACCGTCGCCTCCGCGGCGGGACTCATGGCGGGAGCCGCCCTCAACGCCGACCTGATCGCCGAGGAGACCGCCGCCGCGGTCCGCGCCGCGCGCGAGGGCTGAGGCGGCCGGCCGCGCCCGGGAAGCCGTGGAACCGGAGCCCGCGGCGACGGCGTCGACCATGGGGACGGAGATCACCGAGGAACGGAGAGAGCCATCTCAGGGACACAGCGGTTCACCGCCTCCCGACGCACCTTCCTGACGGCCGGCGCCGCCACCGCCGCGACCATGCTGGCCACCGGGCCGGCGGCCGCCGGCGGAGCCCCGGACGACGCCGTCGCACGACTGCGCGAGCTGGAGCGGCGGCACGGCGCCCGGGTGGGCGTCCACGCGTGGAACACGGTCACCGGGACGACCGTGCGGCACCGTGCCGACGAGCGGTTCCCCATCCTGTCGGTCTTCAAGACGCTGGCGGCGGCCGCCGTGCTGCGCGACCGCGACCGCGACGGCGAGTTCCTCGACCGGCGGATCCGCTACACCGAGGCCCAACTGGTCGAGAACTCCGACGTCTGCGAGGCCAACCTGGCCACCGGGATGACCGTCCGGGAACTGTGCGCGGCGGCCGTCCAGTGGAGCGACAACACGGCCGGCAACCTGCTGCTGCGGCAGATCGGCGGCCCCCACGGCATCACCCGTTTCGCCCGCTCGCTGGGCGACCCGGTGACCCGGCTCGACCGGTGGGAGACGGAGCTCAACTCCGGCGAGCCCTGGCGCGAGACCGACACCACCTCCCCGGGGGCCATCGCCGCGACCTACGCACGCCTGGTGCTCGGCGGCGCGCTGGAGCGGCCCGACCGCGAACTGCTCACCTCCTGGCTGCTGGGCAACCGGACCGGGAGGACGCGGCTGCGGGCCGGACTGCCGCCGGAGTGGACCATCGCCGACAAGACGGGCGCCGCGTCCACCTACGGCTCGCTCAACGACGTCGGCGTGGTGTGGACCGAGGACGGAACGCCACTGGTGATGGCCGTCCTGACCACCAAGCCCGAGCGGGACGCGCCCCGCCAGGACGTCCTGCTGGAGGACGTGGCGCGGATCCTCGCGGACACCCTGCGCTGACCGGCCGGGACGCGCCGGGCCCCGCCCGGGTCCCCCGTACGGCGGAGGTCCCGCGCGTCGGGCCCCGGGCGGCGGCAGACTGGTCCGCATGGACAGTCCGCCGCCGCCCGGAGCGCCGCCGTCCCGGCGGTTCGACGGGCGGCGGCCGGACAGCGTTCCCGCCGCCCGCCGGTTCGTGGTGTCCGTCCTGGAGCGGGCGTCCGTCCCGGAGGAGACCCTCGAGACCGCCCGGCTGCTGGTCAGCGAGCTGGCCGGCAACAGCTTCCTGCACGCCCGCACCGAGACCGAGGTGACGGTCCACGTCGACCGGGCGCGGGTCCGCGTGGAGGTCGCCGACCGAAGACCCGACCGCATGCCGCTGCCCCGTGAGTGTCCTCCCAACGCGGGCACCGGCCGGGGCCTCGGCGTGGTCGCCGAACTCGCGGACCGGCACGGCGTCGACCGGGAGGGCGGGCAGAAGAAGGTCTGGTTCGAACTGCTGCGGGAGAAGGGGGGCGCGGAGGCTCCCTCCCGCTGGGGCCCGCCCCGCCCGCTCACCGGCCGGGACACCGCTCCCGTCGTGCTGATCGACCTGCCCGGGGCGCTGCACGTCACCTCCCAGCAGCACCGGCACGCCGTCCTGCGCGAACTTGTCCTCGCCGGAGCCGTCGGCGACCGGCTGGGCGTCGACCCGGAGGACCTGCTCGCCGCCCACGACACCAACAACCTGCTCAGCGCCGCCGCACTCGCCGCGCTCGACGACCGGCCGGGCGCCGCCGGGGTCCGCACCGTCACCCTCGCCCTCCCCGCGGACGCCGGACCCGCCGTCCGGCTGCTGCGCCGGGTGCTGGAGACCGCCGAGGAGGCCGGCCGCGAAGAACTGCTGCTCACCCGGCCCGGACTCCCGCAGAGCCAGGCCCTGCAGGACTGGTTCCTCGACCAGATCACCGGACAGCTCGACGGCGCCCTGCCGACCGCCTGGACGGTGGTGCCACGCGATCCCTCCGACAGCCCGCTCGACCTGATGCCCTGGGACGAGGAGGAGGTCCGCACCAGCCGCCTGCCCACCGTCGTCGTCGACGACGACAACCGGATCGTCGCCGTCAACGCCCCCGCCGCCGATCTCCTCGGCTGGGAGACCGACGACCTCGTCGGCCGTCCGCTGACCGACCTGATCCCGGACCACCTGAGGCACCGCCACCGGGCCGCGTTCAGCTCGCTGCTGCTGACCGGGCGGCCCCGCATCCTGGGGAGGGCCGTACCCCTTCCCGCGCTCCACCGGGACGGTCACCTGGTGCCCGTCCGGCTCCTGATCCAGGCCCAGGAGACGTCCGACGGCCACACCGTGTTCATCGGCCAGATGCTGCCCCGCAGCACCGCCCTCGGGCCGGAGCCCCGCCCCTCCCACCGCAGGCCGGTCGTCCGGCCGACGGGCCTGCCCGAACCACCGCCCCCGCCGCACCGGCTCGCCGAGGAGGAGCCGCCCGGCCTCCCGGAGTTCGCGCGCCGCCCCGTGGCGGCCGCGGCGGCCACGACCGCCACGGGGCGGCTCAGCCTGCTCGCCGACGTCGGCCGCGAACTCGCGGACGCCTCCGACCTGGGCCCGGGCCTGCACGCCGTCTCCGCACACCTGGTGAGGCGCCTGGCCGACTGGTGCGTCATCGACCTCCTCGACGGCGACACCGTGGAACGCGTCGGCGTCATGCACCGGGACGGGGGCAGGATCGCGTCCGGCGGGCTCGAGGGCCGTCTCCCGTCCGTCTCGGAGCGCGCACGCGGTCCCCTCGCCCGCGCCCTGCGCGGCGCCGGCCCGCTGCTGCTCGACGGACGGATCCCGTCACGCCCCGGGGAGTGCGGCCTGGACTCCGGCTACCGGTCGCTCTTCGAACGGTTCGGCGCCTCCAGCGCGGTCGTCGCCCCGCTGCGCGCCCGCCGGGAGATCTTCGGCGCCCTCACCCTCGCCCGTGAGGATCCCGCGCGGCCCTTCGTCGAGGACGACCTCGCCTTCGTCGACGACCTCGTGCGCTCCGTCGCCCTCGCCGTCGAGAACCACCGCCTCTACGAGGGAACCCGGTACGTCGCCGAACGGCTCCAGCGCGACCTGCTGCCGGTCCTGCCGCGGGTGCCCGGGCTGGAGATCGCCGCGAGTTACGCCACGTCCTCCGTCACCACCCAGATCGGCGGCGACTGGTACGACTGCTTCCGCCTTCCCGACGGGGACACCGCCCTGATCATCGGTGACATCGCCGGCCACGACCTCGAGGCGGCGATCGCCATGAGCCAGCTGCGCAGCATGCTCCGCGGCATCGCCCTCGACCGGCAGGAACCCGCCGAGGAGGTGCTCGGCCGCCTCGACGCGGCCGACCGGAGCCTGCGGTCGGCCGCCACCGCCACCTGCGTGTACGGCCGGATGAGGGAACTCCCGCCGGGGGAGTGGGAGTTCCACTTCTCCTCCGCCGGACACCTGCCGCCCCTCCTGGTGGACCCCGGCCGGGGGGCGGGCCTGCTCGAGGGCGGCACCGGGCTGATGCTCGGCACCGGCCACGACCTGCCCCGCGAAGGCGCCTCGGTGCGGGTGCCCCCCGGGGCGACGCTGCTGCTCTTCACCGACGGCCTGGTCGAGCGACGGGGCGAGGACCTCGACGACTCCCTGCGGCGACTGTGCGACCAGGCCGTCGCCCTGGCCCACGAACCGCTCGGCACCCTCTGCGACGAACTGCTGATCCGCCTGGGCGCCGACGCGACCGACGACGTCGCCCTGCTGGCCGTGCGGCCGGGCCGGACGGACGACGCGGGCCGGCCGGGCGGTTGAGCGGGCCCAGGGCGGTTACTCCGCTCTCATGAACACCCCCCACACCACACCCGATCCCGGAGAGCCCGGCAGCCGCCGGCCCGTCGCCCTGGTCACCGGCGCCTCACGCGGCATCGGCTTCGAGCTCGCCCGCCAGTTCGCCGAGCACGGCTACGACCTGCTGATCAACGCCGAGGACGAGGCCGTCGAGGACGCCGCCCGCCGGCTGCGGGAGACCGGCGCCGACGTGCGCACGGTCCGCGCCGACCTCCGCGATCCCGAGGAGGTCGCCCGGGTGGCGGCGGCCGCCGCCGAGTTCGCCGTGGACGTCGCGGCGCTCAACGCCGGCGTCGGCCGGGGCGGCGCCTTCGCGGACACCGACCCCGCCGACGACCGCGAGGTCATCGACCTCAACGTCACCTCCACGGTGCTGCTCGCCAAGCCGCTGCTGCGGGGGATGCTGGAACGCGGCGAGGGGCGGCTGCTGTTCACCTCGTCGATCGCCTCCCTGTCGCCCGGCTCCTTCCAGTCCGTCTACAACGCGTCGAAGTCCTTCGTGCAGTCCTTCGCCCAGGCGCTCCAGGAGGAGCTGAAGGACACCGCCGTGACGGTCACCTCCTTCATGCCGGGCCCCACCGACACCGACTTCTTCCGCCGCGCGGGCATGGAGGACACCAAGATCGGCGCCATGGAGAAGGACGACCCCGCCGAGGTGGCCCGCCAGGCGTTCGAGGCCGTCACCAAGGGACGCAGGAAGCTGGTCACGGGTTCGGCGCAGACCAAGGCCCAGGGGACGGTGCAGAAGGTGCTGCCGGACAAGGTGAAGGGCCTGTTCCACCGGAAGATGGCGGAGCCGGGGAGGGCCGGGGACGAGTCCGGGTAGCCCCCGCGCCGGGCACGGCCCACGGCCGTGCCCGGCCGCGCGGTCCTTCCGGCCCCGGCTCCGCCGCGGGGCTCAGGAGCGCCGCTCGCCCAGGGCCGCCTCGACGTCGGCGAGGTCGACGAACTTGAAGCCCGTGGCCTCCCGGTCGTCGTCCTCGGGCGAGACGTGGCCGTCCTGCACCACCAGCAGCCCGTCCGGATACCGGCTGCCCAGCGGGGCGTCGAGGACGGCGGCGCCGTCGCACTCCTCGGCGCCGTCCAGCTCCCCGGACGCCACCACGCGGAAGCCGCCCGCGTAACGGCCGCGCTCGTACACGGCGAAGGTGTCGTCCCCCTGGCTGGAGACGATCAGCCGGCCCGCACCGCCCGCACCGCCGGGCAGCAGCGTCAGGCCCTCGACGTCGGCCGTGAGGCGGGCGCCTCCGAGGCCCGGGTCCTCACCGGCCGGGAGGCACTCGTCGCTCTCCTCGTCGTACGCGGCGGGAACCCCGAACTCCCGCACCTTGTCGAGGAGCCGCGGCGCGCCCCGCAGATCGGCGGGGAGCCTCCAGACGCCCACGTCCTCCTGCCCGGCGTACAGCGTGCCGGTCCTGGTGTCCACCACCATGCCCTCCACCTGGGGCAGTTCACCGGGCTCGCCGCACGGCGACCAGGAACCCCCGCCGGGCAGACGGAACGCGGCGGGCAGCGCGACGGTGCGGACCTTCCGGTAGGTGACCGTGCCGGCGGACGTGGCGCCCAGCTCCAGCAGCGCCACCTCGGTGGTCCCCGCCCGGCTGACCACGGCGTAGGAACGGCCGGTGCGCCGGTCGGTGTAGGCGGCCAGACCGTAGGCGGTGCGTTCCTCGTTCACCTCCTCCTGCGAGGCGGTGAAGATCCGCGGGGCCGCCGCGTCGGTGACGTCGGTCAGCGGAGCGCCGGCGGCCCCGCCGTCGATCCGGTGGAAGCGCAGACGGTCGGTGCCGCGGTCGCTGGACACGGCGACGTCCGCCCGGCCGGAGGACAGCCGCAGGCCGTGCACCAGGTCGACGTTGTTGAACCGGCCCGGGGCGTCCTCGGGACCGGGGGCCGGGGGAGCGGCGACGGCCTGCACCTGCCGGGCGTCGAGGTCGTAGACGCGCAGGCCGCCCTCCTTCACCGCGGTGATCACCAGGCTGCGGTCCGGGTCGGCCGCGTTCCGCCAGATCGCCGGGTCGTCGGCGTCGGCGTTGCCGCCCTCCTCGTCGTCGAAGACCGGGGCGGTCTCCGCGCGGGGCGTGACGACGGGGAGTCCGTCGTGGAACCGGTCCGAGGCCCCGGCGGGCGGGGCGGCGGCCAGCGTGGTGGCCGCCACCGCCACGGCGGCGCCCAGCGCGGCGGCGGACAGGACGCGCGGTCTGCTGTTACGGGTCTTCACAACTCGCTCCCGGAGGACGGTGATCGACGTCTGGAGTCGGACAGCCGGAGCGTGCCTGCTCACCGTGCGCGGGGGAAGTCCGCGATCCGGCCGCAGGGCGACGGCCGGGTGAACACCGGGGCCGGGCGGGACGGCGGGACGGCGGAACAGGGGGAAGCGGTCCGCGCGGCCGACCCGCCGTCACCGCCGCGTTCCGCCGTCACCCCCTCGTCCGGGAGTCCGGCCGGCGCACCCCGGCCCGTACCGGCGGTGCGCCTGGTGCGGCGGAACCCACGGGTGAACGCCGGGGCATCGATCGCGCCGGTGGCCGCCGAGCTCGCCGCCGACGCCGGAGCCCGGGGTCAGGAGCCGAGTTCCGCCTTCAGCCAGGACCGGATCTCCCGGGTGTCCTCGTCCGTGATGTCGCGGAAACCGTCGTGCTTGGTCAGGTACTTGGCCACGTACGGGCAGATCGGGACCAGGCGCATCCCGCTGGTGCGCACGTGGTTGAGCGCCTCCCGGACCAGGACCGAGGCCAGGCCGCGTCCGGCGTAGGCGTCCTCGACCACCGTGTGGAAGAAGACCCGCTGGGCGCCGTGGTCGCGGAACTCGGTGAAGCCGGCGACCGTGCCCTCCACCAGGATCTCGTACCGGTGGGCCCCGGAGGCGAGACGGACCTGGGTGGTCCCGTCGGGGGCGGGCGGGGTCTGGGGCACCGGGTTCCTCCGCGGCTGGAGACGGATGTTGGGCAGGGCGGGCGCGGGCAGCCGGTCGCCCGGGTAACCCTCGACGACGCCGAACCGGTCGGAGCGCGCCTCCCACGCGGCCCGTGCCTCGGCGATCTCGTCGTGCGAACGGCCCACGAAATTCCACCACATGACGATCTCCTCGCCGAAGGGCGGTCCGCCCAGCAGGATCACCCGGGCGGACTCGTCGGCGCTCGGGTTGGCGATGTCGACGGTGGCGTGTCCCGGTGCCAGGTAGCCGAGTTCCGCGGGTGCGAGACGGTGCCCGCCGGGGAAGGTCAGCGCACCGGTGTCCAGCAGCAGACCGTGCTCGTAGCTCTCGTCCACCGGCAGGCTGACGGTGGCGCCGGGGGCCAGGACCAGCTCGGCTCCCAGCAGCGGGGTGAACGTCGGGACCGGCGACGTCGAACCGAGCAGCGAGCCCAGGAAGACGCGGGTCTCGCCCGCGCCGCCGGGCAGCGCCACCGGCTCCGGCACGTGGTGGCGGAAGTCGCGCGGCGCGTCGCGGTGCTCGGCCGGCAGCGCCACCCAGAGCTGCACGCCGTGCAGGACCGTGGTCGACGGGGTGGACACCTCGGTGTGGGCGATGCCGTGCCCGCCGGTCATCAGGTTGATCTCACCGGGACGGACCATGGCGTGGCTGCCCAGGCTGTCACGGTGCTCGATCTCGCCGGTGAACAGCCAGCTCACCGTCTGGAGGCCGGTGTGCGGGTGCGGGGCGACGTCCATGCCGCCGGTTCCGGCGACGTCGTCCGGGCCGTAGTGGTCGGCGAAGCACCAGGCGCCGATCAGCGAACGGGCCCGCTGCGGCAGCGTGCGCCGCACGGTCATCGCGCGCGGCCCGCCCAGCGGCACCGAGCGCGGGGTCAGGACCTCCACCCGGGCGGAGGGCCCCGGCGAGGACGTGCACAGTACTTCCGGGGGGTGCACCTCGGTGTTGCTCATCCGCCCCGCCTCGCTTCCGCCCCGTGATCTTCGCGTCCGGTGTCCATCGTATGCCCGGCCCGGACCGCGGGCCGGACCGGGAACCGGTGGCCCGGAGCCGGAGCCGGAGCCGGAGCGAGGGTCCTGTCCGGTCAGCCCTCCGTGGCCAGGCACCGGTGCACCAGCGCGAGGGCGCGACTGGTCACGGCCTCCAGAGGGGTGCCGTGCTCGACGGAGGACAGGGCGGAGTGCAGCATGCCGGCGATCAGGTCCGCGGTGAGTTCGGGGTCGGGCACGCCGATCTCCCCCACGGCGGCCCGGAAGGGAGCGACCTGCCGCAGGTGGAGTTCCATCAGCCGCTCCTGGCAGGCGGGATGGAGGTCCGCGCCCATGAGGGCGGCCGCGGGCCGGTGGGCGCCCTCCGCGCCCAGCCGCAGACTCTCCCTGAAGTACGCCTCCACGCGCTCCAGCGGACCCGTCGCGTCCGCCATCGCCCGGGCGAGGGCTTCGTCGGACCGGCGGAAGGCCTCCTCGACGATGGTCGCCAGCAGGGCCGCCGACGAGTCGAAGTACTGGTACACGCTGGAGCGCGCCAGGCCCGCGCGGGCGCCGACCGCCGCGGGGGTCACGGCGGCGGCGCCCTCGTTCACCAGGAGGTCGATGGCTGCCTGGATCAACGCCTCGCGCTGGCGGGCGCGGTGCTCGGCGACGGTGGCGGCGTTGATCCTGGGCATACGGGCGGACTCCGGGGTGGTGAACGGTCCGGGTGTCGCGGGCCGGACCGCCTCCCCGGTCAGGACAGGCGACCGTCGACCATCTCGTACACCCGGTCGGCAGCGTCCATTATCGCCGTGTCGTGGGTGACCATGACCGTCGCCGTCCCGTGCTCGTGGGTCTGTTCGGCGATCAGCCGCACCGCCTCGGCCGAACGGGCCCGGTCCAGCGCCGAGGTGGGCTCGTCGACCAGGAGCACCGCGGGGGAGGACATCAGCGCGCGGGCCAGACCCGCGCGCTGGCGTTCGCCCCCGGAGAGCTGGTGGGGCCGGGAGCCGGCGCGGTGTGGGAGGCCGACCGCCTCGACGAGTTCGTCCGCCCGCGCGCGGGCCGCCGCGTCGAGGCTCCCGTCGATGTGCGACGGCAGCAGCAGCTGTTCCCTCACGGTCAGCGAACTCAGCAGGTTCGACTGCTGGAAGACGAAACCGATGTGCCGGCGGCGGGCCTCGGTGCGCCGCTTGTCGGTGAGGGACGTCAGCTCGGTGCCGGCCACGGAGACGGTCCCGGAGGTGGGCCGCAGCAGACCGCCGGCGACGGCGAGGAGGCTGGACTTGCCCGAGCCGGAGGGGCCGACGACGGCGACGAACTCCCCGGGGGCGACTCGCAGGGTGACGTGGTCGAGGGCGGTGACGGCCGTGTCGCCGTCGCCGTGGACCAGCGTGACGTCGAGCAGGCTCAGGCCGGCGGTCGTGGAGTTCGGAGCGGTGGTGGTGCCGGAGGCGGGGACGGTCATCGGGTGGCTCCCAGGGCGGTCAGGGGGTCGACGGCGGTGATGCGGCGTACGGCGACGGCGGCGCCCGCGGCCCCGAGGCCGACCAGGAGCCCGGCGGAGGTGGCGACGGCGGAGGCGGAGAGGGAGAAGGGGGCCTTGCCGGTCATCGCGCTCCCCAGGGCCAGTCCGACCGCCGTGCCGGCGGCCGTGGCGGCCACCAGGACCACCAGGACCTGGGCGAGGGCGTCGCGCAGGACGTAGCGCGTGGGCGCGCCGAGCGCCTTCAGCAGGGCGATCTCGGCCTTGCGCTGCACGGTCCACACGGTGAAGAACGCCCCGATGACGAGGGCGGATATGGCGTACAGGAAACCCTTGATCAGTGCCATGGTGCTCGACTCCGCCGCGTAGCCGGGGGAGGCGTCGAAGGTCTCCTCCTTGGTGTCGGCGCGGGTGCCGGTCGCCTTCTCCACCGCGGTCACGTCGGCGTCCGGCTCCAGGGCCAGCGCCACCGCGGTGGCCTGTTCGCCCGCCGCCCCGGGAAGTTCCCCGGGCAGGCCGTGGTGCAGGTGACGCCAGGTGTCCAGGTCGGCGTAGACGACACCGATGTGGCCGTAGGACACGGGCTCGTCGACCAGGCCGACGACCTCCAGGCGCACCTCGCTCCGGTCCGCGGTCAGCACGTCCCCGATCCGCACGCCCAGGTCGGCGATCTCCCGGGTGATGACGACGCCCCCGCCGCCGTCGGCCAGGGGCCTCCCCTCGGTGGGCGCCGGCGCCATGAACGAGTCCGGTGCCATGCCGAACACCGCGAGGTCGACCTGTTCACCCTTCTCCGCGCCCGCGGTCACCCGGGCGTTGACGAGGGTGTTGCCGAACGGCTCCGCCCGCTCCACCCCGGGGGCCTCGGACCACGCCTCCCAGTCCTCCGCCTCCACGATCGAACGGGAGAACTGCTCACCGGTCGCCTTCGCGTCGAAGGCCATGTGGGACACGGGCAGGGCGCGCAGACCGGAGATGCCGGCGTCCGCCAGCCCGGAGGCCAGTCCGGACAGCAGGACCCCGAGCACGGCGATGAGGGCGACCACGGCCCCCATCAGGGTGAAACGACCGCGGGCGAAGCGCAGGTCGCGTAGGGCGAGGAACACAGGGATCTCCACGGATCAGGAGGCGAAGGGCAGCACCGGGCCACGGCACGGCGGCGCTTTGCCGAAACTTGACGACAGCGGTGTCAGCATCATAGACGCTTTCCCGACACCGCTGTCGACAACCTGTCGTCCGCCCTTCCCGGGCCCGGTTCACGGCAGGATCTCGACGTACCCCTCGGTTGCGTGCACGCGGATCCGCTGCCCGTCCCGGATCAGCCGGGTGGCCCGCTCCACGCCCACCACGGCCGGCAGCCCGTACTCCCGGGCGATCACCGCGCCGTGGGTCATCAGACCGCCCACCTCCGTCACCAGGCCCGCGATCCCGACGAACACCGGTGACCAACTGGGGTCCGTGAAGGCCGTGACCAGGATGTCGCCCGCCGCGAGATCGGCGTCCGCCATGTCGAGGACGACGCGTGCCCTCCCCTCCACGGTCCCGGCGGACACCGGCAGACCGGTCAGGGCGCCGGCCGGCACGTCGTCGCGCCGGTACGCCCCGGTGACGGCCTCGCCGTCCGAGGTGAGCACCCGGGGCGGCGTGAGCGCGTGGTACGACCGGAACGCCTCCTTGCGGCGCCGGACGAGCCCGTGGTCCACCTGACGGGTGCGCACGGCGTCGTGGAACTCCTGGAAGGTGAGGTGGAAGACGTCCTCCCGGTCGGGGAGCACGCCGGCCCGCACCAGGCGCCCGGCCTCCGCCATCAGGGCCCGCTTGTAGAGCAGGTAGCGGCTGACGATGTCGTATTTGGGGTACTCCCGGTACCCGATGAAGATCCTGACCCGGTCGATCATCCACTTCGTGTCGGCGGCCTTGCGGTCGCCGTCCGGCAGGTCCCGCAGGCGCGCCAGGACGTCCCGCTCCTTCCGCAGCGCCCTCGACCTTCCCTCCTCGAAGCGCCGCCCTGCGGCGCCGGGCGCGAAGTTCCTGACGTTGTCGAGGATCGCGGGAACCAGCAGGGCGGGGCGCTCGCGCCACCGCGGCCTGGTGATGTCGATCTCGCCGACGCAGCGCATGCCGTACCGGTCGAGGTAGGCCTCCACGGCGGCGCGCGCCTCGGCCCCGCCCGGGAGCTTCCCCAGCCCGTCCAGGAAGTCCTCGTCCTCCACGCCCCGCAGGAAGGCCACCACCTCCGGATGCGGACGGATCACGTCCGCGACGTCGAGCAGCGCCAGCCCCATCTCCGACGTGACGTTGCCGGGGGCCGACAGCGTCAGCGTGTCGGCCGCGTTCCGCTCGCCCAGCCACTCCCGCAGCCGGTCGTTGAGCCACCGGGTGGCCTCCATCCCCGCCATGACCGCCTGATGGCTCAGCGGGTCGCCGAGGATCCGCCGGTGCTCCACGAAGGCCTCCTCCAGCAGGAAGTCGAACAGGGCCGGCCCGCTCTTCGTCCGGATGTCGCGCTCCAGTGCCGCGAGGGACGCCTCGCTGCGCCCGATCAGCTCGCCGACGACGGCCGGGTCGTTCCCGACCGGGGCGGGCGCGGCGCCACCGGCCGGCGGCCCGCCGGGCACCGCGTCCGGGAACGACGGAACGAAGCCGTCGCGCTCCAGGACGGTCTCCAGGGCGTCCCTGATCAGCGGATCGTCCTTCCCCAGGGCGTCCAGGAGGGCGGCGCGGCTCGACGGCGAGGCCAGCCGCCGGGTGACGTCGACGAACAGCCTCCCGCCGGCCTCGTGCATCGGCACCATGGCCGTCGTCCGCCACAGGGAGAGTCCCAGTGCCCTCATGGGGTCGGTCATCATCTGCCCGTGGCCGACGGAGACGTAGACGTGGTTCTCCCGGTCGCCGCTCTCGGGGACGGGGAACAGCGTCGTGACCGGACGGCTCTGCACGATCTCGAAGTCGTCGTCCACCAGGCACCACTCGATGTCCTGGGGACGACCGAAGTGCGCTTCGACGCGCCGTCCGAGTGCCACCAGGCGCACCGCCTGCGCGTCCGTCAGGGCCGGTTCCCCCTGCTGCCCGGGGTCGATCCCGACCTCCCGCGTACCGCCGTCCGGCAGGGCGCGCACGGCGCGGCGCTTGACGTTGACCGTCCTGGCCACGACCTCGCCGTCCCGCACCCTGAAGACGTCCGGGTTCACCAGCCCCGACACCAGGGCCTCGCCGAGGCCGAAACCGGCGTCCACGGTGGCGACCTTCCGGTTCCCGGTGACGGGATCGGCCGTGAACAGCACGCCGGCCGCGGCCGGGACGACCATCCGCTGCACCACCACCGCCATGCGCACCGCGCGGTGGTCGATGCCGTTGCGCCGGCGGTAGGTCACGGCCCGCTCGGTGAACAGCGAGGCCCAGCACCGGCCGACGTGCCGCAGGACCGCCGGTCCCAGGACGTTCAGGTAGGTGTCCTGCTGGCCGGCGAAGGACGCCGTCGGCAGGTCCTCGGCCGTCGCGCTGGACCGGACGGCGTAGGCGGCGCGTCCGCCGTACCGGGCGAGCGCGCGGGTGATCTCCGCCGCGACGTCGTCCGGGACGGGGATCGCCTCGACGGTCCGGCGGATCTCCGCACTGAGCGTCCTGACCGCCTCCCGGTCGTCGGGGTCCACGCGCGACAGCCGGTCGATCCGGTCGTCGGCCGACGGCGCCTGCGCCAGGGCCCGCCGGAAGGCGTCCGTCGTCACGCAGAAGCCGTCCGGCACGCGGATGCCCCCGATCCGCGACAGCGCGCCCAGGTGCGCGGCCTTCCCGCCGACGAGCGACACCCGTGCCGGGTCCACGGATCGAAGATCCAGTACGTACTGCTCGGTCACTGCGACACCTCCGGGACGCCGTGCCGCACGCACAGCGGTGGTCGGTCGGACCACCGGATTCTGGGGCCTCACCGGGGCCTTGCGGCAAGCCCCCGGGTGCGCTATACGTTGAGCACGGCAGGGAGAGCGCTCTCCTTGCCTTTCGTTTTGCCCGTGCCGCCCGGGGCCGTCGCGCCGCACGGACGCCGGGCGGACCCCCCGAGGAGCCCGAGGAGGAAGACGGCGGCATGCGGGCCATCACGGCGGAACAGCGACGGGCACGGCTGGGACGACGGCACCTGCTGACGCCCGGGGACCGGGCCACGGACCCGGCCGACGCCGCCCGCGCGGTGGTGGCGCTGCACGGCACCGACCCGTCGTCGGTCCACATCTCCTGCTGGGCGCGGACCACCGGCTGCGGCGTGGCCGAGGTGGAGTGCGCGCTCCACGACGACCGGACCCTGATCCGGCTGCTGGCGATGCGCCGGACCGTCTTCGTCACCACCCTGGACCGGGCCGCCGTCCTCCAGGCCGCCTGCTCCCGGGAGGTCGCGGCGAGGGAACGGCGGAAGCTGGTCGGGATGCTCGCCGGCTCCGGCCTCGGCGACGGCACGGAATCCGGCGCCGAGCGCTGGCTGGCCGGGGCCGAGGAGGCGGCGCTCGCCTCGCTGGACAAGCGCGGTGAGGCGACGGCGGCCGAACTGGCCTCCGACGACCCCCGGCTGGCGGAACGCGTGGTGATCGGCCGGGGCAGCCGGAACGAGGCGCGGCCCACCGTCGCCGCCCGGCTGCTGCTCCTGCTGGCCGCCGAGGGCTTGGCGGTGCGCGGCCGGCCGCGCGGATCGTGGACGTCCCACCAGTACCGGTGGTCGCCGCTGGAACGGTGGTGTCCGCAGGGCCTGGCCGACCTCCCCGTCGCCGAGGCGGCGACGGAGCTGGCCCGGCTGTGGCTGCGGTCGTTCGGGCCCGCCCCCGCGGAGGACCTCCAGTGGTGGACGGGCTGGACCCGCACCCGCACCCGGCAGGCCCTGGCCGGCCTGGACCTGGTGGAGGTCGACCTCGACGGCACGCCGGGGCTGCTGCTCGCCGACGACCTGGAGGACGTTCCCGCACCGGAGCCCTGGGCCGCCCTGCTGCCCGCGCTGGACCCCACGCCGATGGGCTGGCAGCGGCGCGAGTGGTTCCTCGGACCGCACGGCCCGAAGCTGTTCGACCGGGCGGGCAACATCGGCCCCTCCGTCTGGTGGAACGGCCGCGTCGTCGGCGGCTGGACCACCGACGCCGGGGGCGGGGTCGTCCACCGCTTCCTCGAGGACGTCGGCGCCGACGCCCGCGCCGCGGTCCAGGCCGAGGCCGACCGGCTCACCGCCCTCCTCGACGGCACCCGCATCGCCCCCAGGACCCGGGGACGCACCTGGCTGGAGGAGGAGCTCGCGGCCACGGCGGGGTAGTCGCCCGAGGGGCGTTGTCGGTGGCACCGCCTAGCGTGGGCGCCACAGCCGACCGACGACCCGACGGGGGATGGGCGCGATGGAGTTCACGATCGAGCGGAGCGCGCTCGCGGAGGCCGTGGCCCGCGCGGCCCGGTCCCTGCCGGCACGCTCCACGGTGCCGGTGCTGGGCGGCCTGCTGCTGGACGCCCGGGCCGGCCGGCTCCGGATCTCCGGCTTCGACCACGAGGCCTTCGCCGAGGTCGACACCCCCGCCGACACGCTCGCCGAGGGCCGTGTGCTGGTCCTCGGGCGCCGCCTGGCGGACATCTGCAAGGTCCTGCCCGAGGGCGGGGTCGGCTGCGCCCTGGAGGGCTCCCGCTTCACCGTGGACGGCGGCGGCACCCGCTTCGGCCTGTCCACGCTGCCCCTGGAGGAGTACCCGGCGCTCCCGGCCCTCCCGGCGGTCCGCGGCCAGGTGGACGCCGCGGAGTTCGCGGCCGCGCTCGGCCAGGTGGTGGTCGCCGCCGGACGGGACGACACCCTGCCCGTGCTCACCGGCGTCCAGCTGCGCGCGGACGGGGAGACGCTCACCCTCTCCGCCTCCGACCGCTACCGCTACGCCGTGCGCTCCCTGCCCTGGAAGCCCGAGCCGGACGCCGCCGCGGAGCCCCTCGAGGCCGTGCTCCCCGGGCGGCGGCTGACCGACCTGGCGCGTGCCGCGGCCCGCTCCGGGACGCTGCGGGTGGGCCTCGACCCGCGCGGCGGCGGCCTGGTCTCCTTCGAGACCGCCGGCGTGCGCAGCGCCCTGCGGCTGCTGGACGGCCGGCTGCCCCGCTACGACAAGCTCTTCTCCCTGGACGGCCCCGCGGTGGCCGAGGTGGAGCGCGAGCCGCTGGCCGAGGCGGTGCGCCGGGTCGGCGTGGTGGCCGAATCCGACAGCCCGATACGGCTGGACTTCTCGGCGGCCGGCGAGGTGCTGCTGCAGGCCGGCTACGAGGACGACGTGGCCTCGCAGCGGATGCCGGCCACCCTCACCGGGCGCGGGGACGTCTCGGTCGCCTTCAACCCCCAGTACCTGCTGGACGCCCTCCAGTCCTTCACCTCGCGGCGGATCCGGTTCGAGCTGCTCGGCCCGGGCCAGCGCGCCCTGCTGTGCGGCGTCCGGGAGGACGGAGCGGGTGACGCCGAAGATGTGACGCACCGTCATCTTCTGATGTCGGTACGCCAGTTGGCCTGACCGGCCGGGCGCCCCCCGCGGGCGTCCGGGTGGCGGGGCGGGCGTAGAGTTCGATCTCCCCGCCCGCAGCCAGGTGGATCACCGGACCGGCGGGCGGGCACCGTTCGCCGTCCGGCCGGCCCGGCCGCTGTCCGAGAGGGATCATGCGCCCCACAGCCCCCCGCCCCACAGCCCCCCGCCTCACCGTCCTGCGCACCACCGTCACCCGCTCGGCCGCCGTGCTCGCCGTGACCCTCCTGGGGGCCACGGCGTGCGGCTCCCCGGACGGCGCCCCGGCCGGGGAACCGGCCGCCTCCGGCTCCCCGGCCGCCGCCACGCCCGAGGTGCTGAGCACCCTGGCCGACCGGACCGCGGACTTCGAGGGCGGCAACGCCCAGCGCGCCATGGAGCAGCTCGGGTCGGACGTGGACATCCGTTTCACCGACGCGAGCGGGGCCGGACGGCCGGTGGAGAACCCGGTGGAGTGGAGGCTCTGCACGGTCCACCAGCTCAGCGGGACGAACGGCCGTGAGGTGTACCAGTTCGGGGTGGTCCGCACCGACGAGAAGTGCTGACCCGGGGACCGAGGACCGGGGACCCGGGGCGGGCTCAGTCCATCAGGCCCGCCGCCACCGTCGCGCCCAGCTCCCGGCACGCCCGGGTCCCCGCCCTGCCGGGATCGCCGGTGACGGTCACCGGGTCGGCGGCGCGTCTCCACCCCAGACCGGTGGTGATCGTCTCGATGCCGCGGGCGGCGCCCGTCACGTCGTTGTTGCCGTGCAGGTAGTAGCCGAACGGACGGCCGCGGGTGGCGTCGAGACAGGGGTAGTAGACCTGGTCGAAGAAGTGCTTGAGGGCGCCGGACATGTAGCCGAGGTTGGCCGGTGTGCCGAGCAGGTAGCCGTCGGCCTCCAGCACGTCCGAGGCGGTCGCGGCCAGCGCGGCCCGCCGGACGACCTTCACGTTCTCGATCTCCGGGTCGGTCGCTCCGGAGAGGACCGCCTCGAACATCGCCTGGCAGCTCGGCGAGGGCGTGTGATGCACGATCAGCAAGGTGGGCACCGCGCCATTGTCCCCCTCCGCACCCGGTGCGACGATGCCGCCATGACCGACGCCCACGGCGGCACCGCCCGCCCCCGCCCGGAAGCGCTCTTCGACGCCCTGGGAGCCGACTACGAGAAGGCCTTCGCCGGGTCCGAGGCCCACCACGCCTCGCTGGCGTGGCTGCTGGACCGGCTGGAGCCCGGCAGCCGGATCCTCGACGTGGGCAGCGGCACCGGCCGGCCCACCGCCGAGGTCCTCGCCGGAGCCGGCCACGACGTGCTGGGGGTGGACGTCTCGCCGGTGATGGTCGAGCTGGCCTCCCGTCAGGTGCCCGGGGCCAGGTTCCGGCTCGCCGACGCCCGCGAGCTGCCGCTCGAGGAGGCGTCGTTCGACGCCGTCACGGTGTACTTCTCGCTGCTGCAGATGACCCGTGAGGAGCAGACCGGCCTGGTGCGGCGCCTCGCCCGTGCCGTCCGGCCGGGCGGCACGGTGGTGCTGGCGACGGTGCCGGTGGACGTGGACGACGTCCCGCACGCCTTCATGGGCCACCCGGTCCGGGTGAGCAGCTTCGCCGCGGCCGGGTTCGAGGAGCTGGCCCGGGGCGCGGGCCTCACCGTCGTCGAGGAGAGGTCCGTGCTCTTCACCCCCGCCCACCCCGAGGCGGCGCCGGAACCGCACCTCTACCTGCACTGCGCGCGGGACTGAACGCACCCGTGCGGACACGCGGCGGGATCCGGGGACGCCGGCACCGCCCGCGCCGCCGCCGGCGGGACGGCCGCGGCCCGCACCGGGACCGGCGGAGCGTCCGCCGTGCGGGGGGAACGGCGCGAGCCGCTGCCGGAGTGGGTACACGGCAGTCCGTCCGACGGAAGACGACAGCGGCAGGAAGGGACCCACGTCATGAACCGCACCATGCTGGCGGGCCGGATGAACTTCGCCACCAGGACCTTCGGCGTCAAGGAGGTGCCGCTCCCCGAACCGGGGCCGGGCGAGGTGAGGGTACGGGTCCGCGCGGCGGGCGTCTGTCTCTCCGACGTCCACCTGATCGAAGGCCTGCTCCGCCCGATGCTGCTCCGGGGCGACGAGGTCACGCTCGGGCACGAGGTGGCCGGCGAGGTCGACGCGCCCGGTGAGGGCGTCACCGGCATCGGGCCCGGCGCGCGGGTGGTCGTCGGCGCGGGCAAGCGCGTCGACGACGTGGTGTGGACGATGGGCGTCGACTACGACGGCGGCTGGGCGGAGTACGTGGTCGCCCCCGCGGAGGTGCTGCTGCCGATCCCCGACAGCCTCCCGTTCGAACAGGCCGCCATCATCCCGGACGCCGTGTCCACCCCCTGGGGCGCCGTCGAGTGGACCGGACGGATCAGGGCGGGCGAGTCGGTCGGCGTCTGGGGCATCGGCGGCCTCGGCGCGCACGGCGTGCAGTTGCTGCGCTTCGCCGGCGCGGCGCCGATCGTCGCCGTCGACCCGGTGGAGGCGGCCCGCGAGCGCGCGCTGGAGTTCGGCGCGGACCTCGCGCTGGACCCCGCCGACCCGGACTTCGACGCCCGGATCGCCGCCGCCACCAAGGGGACGGGACTGGACGCGGCGATCGACTTCGCGGGCGTCGCGCCCGTGCGGAGCCAGGCGCTGAAGGCCCTGAGGACGGGCGGCCGGCTGGTGCTGGTGGGCATCAGCGGAGGGGCGCTGACGGTCGAGAACGACGGGCCGTTCCAGTACACGCGCAAGCAGATCCTCGGCCACTACGGCTCGGAACCGCGGCACGTGGCGGACCTGGTGCGCATGGTCGAACTGGGACGGCTGGACTTCTCGCGCTCCATCAGCGGCACCCTGCCGCTCACCGAGGCGGCCGAGGCGGTGGAGGCCCTCACGTCCAAGAAGGGCAACCCCGTCCGCCTGGTGCTCATCCCCTAGGCCACCAGTGGGCCACCGGCCCCTCCCCCCGGGCCCAGGCGTCCAGCATCACCCCGAGCGGCTCGAAAACGTCCCGCTCCAGCCAGGCGAGCTGCGCGGCCCCGAACCGCCGGGGCCGCGCCTCCACCCACATGATCAGGTACAGGTAGGCGCGGTAGAGGGCCATCCGGTTGCGGGTGGAGGCGTCGAAGGACACGGAGCCGCCCGCGGCGCGGTAGCCGCGGAGGAAGGGCTCGTCCCGCGTGATGTCGTGGAAGAGGGCCAGCGACACCAGCTCCGCGACCGGGTCGCCCCACAGGGCGCGTTCCGCGTCGATCAGCGCCGTGATCCGCGGCCCGTCCGGCCGCCGCTCGGCGAGGATGTTGCCGTCCCACAGGTCCCAGTGGACCAGCCGCGGAGTCGTCACCTCGTCGAGCGAGGAGCTCTCGGCGGCGATCACGTCGCGGATCTCCCCGGCGGGCCGCGGGAGGGTGACCCCGAAGCGCCCGGCGTCGTCCAGCACCGAGTCCACCATCTCCAGGAAGGCCTCGCGCCAGCCGGACCGCAGCGGGCCGAACGGCAGCGCCGGATAGCCGAACCCCTCCGTGCCGGTGACGGCGTGCACCCGGGCCATGTGGCCGCCGAGCTCCTCGCGGAGCGCCGCCCGCGCCTCGGCGCCGACGCTCCGCGCCAGCTCCTCCCAGGGCACTCCGGGGCACTCGGACGTCACCAGGTGGTCGCCCGGCCCTCCCTCGTCCCCGGCGCTCACGGCCAGCACCGTGGGAACCGGGACGGAAGTCCTCTCGCGGACCGTCCGCAGGTACCAGGCCTCCGTGCCGAGGATGCCGCGCTCGTAGCGCAGCACGGGCGAGCCGGTGGCGGGGGCGAGTTTCACCACCGCGCGGGCGCCCTCCGCGGTCCTCACCCCGTAGACGTCGCTGAAGGTGCCGCCGCCCAGCCTCCGGCAGCCGGCCACCTGTTCCCACCCGAATCCGGCGTCCTCCAACGCCGCGACCAGACGGGCCCGCAGGCACTCGTCCCCAACGGGTTCGATCATGTCGTTCCCCCTCGCGCTCACCACCCCGCGCCGATGGCTCCGCCATCCTGGCAGCCACCGCCCGCGCGGGGGAAGAAGCGTTCCGCGTTCCCGGGCGCCTTCGGGCACTGGCCGGAGCCCGCCGGGGGTAGGGATCACCACGCCGGAGGCCGGCCGCGCCGGGGCCCGCCGCGTCGAAGGGACACCCATGACCGCGCCCACCGCTCTCGTGATCCAGAACTTCCCCGGAGGCGGCCCCCGCCGCTGGGGGGACTGGCTGGACGAGGCGGGCCTCGGCTGCGAGGTGGTCGAGGCCCACACCGGGGCTGCGCTCCCCGACGCCCCGGCCGCCGGCCGTCACGCCGCCCTGGTGGTCCTCGGCGGCCCCTTCATGCCGGACGACGACGTCCGCGCGCCCTGGCTCCCCGCCGTCCGCGCGCTGACCCGGCGGGCGCTGGACACCGGCCTGCCCTACTTCGGCATCTGCCTGGGCGGCCAGCTCCTCGCCCAGGTCGCGGGCGGCGAGGTCCGCGCCGGGCACGGCGCCCCCGAGGCGGGCAGCACCCCGCTCACCCTGCTGCCCGGCGCCGTCGCCGGGGACCCGCTCCTCCACGGCCTGCCCGGGCGGGTCACCGCCGTCGAGCACCACGTGGACGCCGTCACCGCGCTGCCGCCCGCCGCGCACTGGCTGGCCCGCTCGCGGACCTGCCCGTACCAGGCGTTCAGGGTCGGCCCCGCCGCCTGGGGCGTGCAGTTCCACCCGGAGACCGGCGCCGAGGACCTCGTCCACTGGAACCCCGGCCGGCTCGCCCGCAACGGCTTCGACCACGCGGAACTGCTCGCCCGCGCCCGGCAGGACGAGGCGGCCGCCGCCGAGGTCTGGCGCACCGTCGCCCACCGCTTCGCCGCCGTGGCCACCGGACGCGCCGGCGCCGGGGCCTGACGCGCCGACGCCGGACGCACTGACGCCTGACGCGCCGGGGCCTGGCGCGCGGAGCACGGCGCGCCGGTCCTTGCCCGCCCCGGCCTCCGCCTCCGCCCGCCCCGTCCACGCCGGAGCCCCGGACCGCGGCCGTGGGGCGGCGGGCCGGGGCTCCGGCGTGGACGGCGCGTCAGGCCAGGAACACCGGGAACGCCACCAGGTCGTTCTGCGTCATCACCGGGAGGTTCCGGATCTCCTCGTCCGGCACGGCCGGCCGCATCCGCGGGAACCGCTCGAAGAGGGCCGGCAGGGCGATGGCCGCCTCCAGGCGGGAGAGCGCGGCGCCGGGGCAGATGTGCGGTCCGTGACCGAACGCCATGTGGCGGATCGGGAGCCGCCGGGTGACGTCGAACCTGTCCGCGTCCGCCCCGTGCTGCTCCGGGTCGCGGTTGATCGCGCGGTAGGACATGACCACGCCGTCGCCCTTGGGGATGACCGTGCCGCCCACGGCCAGGTCCTCCGTCGGGAAACGCATCAGCAGGTGGCTGTTGGCCGGGTCCCAGCGCAGGGTCTCCTCGACCACCGCCTCCCACGGCACCTTCCCCGCCCGCACCAGCTCGAGCTGGTCCGGGTGGTTCAGCAGGGCCCGGGTCGCACTGGTGATCAGGTCGATGGTGGTCTCGTGCCCCGCGGCCACCAGCGCCTTGAGGTTGCCGAGGACCTCGTCCTCGGTGAGCGGCTCGCCGCCCTCCTCGCTGTGGATGAGCGCGCTGAGCAGGTCGTCACCCGGGTGCGCCCTGCGCTCCCGGATGAGGTCGAGGTACCACCGGTCGAAGGTCTCCAGGATCTCCAGCCGCTCCTCGTGCGGCGTGAGCATGGAGAAGAACCGCTTGTACCCGTCGGCCAGCCAGGGCTGGCTCCCCTCGGGGACGTCCAGCAGCAGGCACACCACCCGCATCGGCAGCGGCTGGGCGAAGACCGCCTTCATGTCCACGGGGGAGCCGTCGCGGCCGGCCTCCTCCATCGCGTCGAGGAGTTCCCGGGTGAAGGCGACGATGTCCTCGCGTATCGCCTCGATGCGCCGGGGCGTGAGCGCCTGCGCGGTCTTGGTGCGCAGCCGCCGGTGGTCGGCGCCGTCCACGGTGAACATCGAACGGCCGGCGTCGATCATGGTGATCAGCGGCCAGTCACGGGTGACCACCCCTTCCCGCCACAGCCGCCACTCGTTCAGGTCCTTGACCAGACGGGGGTCGAGCAGCAGGTCCCGGGCGACGGCGTGCCGGGTCACCGACCAGGCGGGCACGCCGAGCAGGTCGACCGGGACCACCGGTCCCGCCGCGACCAGGCGCTCGGTCTCGCCGTCCAGGTCCCGGACCATCGGGTCGATCACCAGCGGTTCGGCGGTGGCGGCACCGCTGTAGGGGCACTTCATCAGTGGTCTCCCACGGCTCGGACGGCGGTGAAGCGCACCGGCAGCGACGTGAAGCCCCGCATGAACGGGGAGGGGCGGCGCATCAGGGACTCGGCGGGGACCGTCAGCTCCAGGTCGGGCAGCCGGTCGAGGAGCACCTCGATCCCGGTCCGCGCGATGATCTCGGCGATCTCCTGGGCGGGGAAGGGGCACCGGTACTCGCCGTGGCTGAAGGACAGGTGGGCGCTGTTGCCCGCCGCGACCACGGTCCGGCCGGCCGTGAGGTCCTGGCGCACGTGCGGGTCCAGGTTGGCCCCGCCGTACCCGAGCAGGATCAGGTCGCCGGCGCGCACGACGCGCCCGCCCAGCGTGGTGTCGCGGGCCGCCCACCGGTTGGGCAGCATCTGGGCGGGGGTGTCCTCCCAGAGCACCTCGTTCATGGCCTGCGCGATGCTCTGGCGGGCTCCGCCCAGCGCGGTCGCGAAGCGCTCGTCGGTGAGCATCAGACGGATCGAGTTGCCGATCCAGTCCGTGGTCTGGAGGTAGCCGGCGGCCACGACGGCCCGCAGGTCCCAGACCATCTCCTCCTCGGTGAACGGCGCGTCCGCGCCGCTGTCGTGGGCGAGCATCCGCGAGGCGATGTCCGGACCGGGCAGCTCCCGCTTGGAGTGCAGCAGCTCCCGCATGCTCTCGCCGAACTCGTCGTTCGCCTTCTGGGCGTCCGGTCCGGCGTCGGAGAGCCGCTGGATGATCCGGGCGATCCGCGGACCGTCCTCGTCGGGGAAGCCCGCCAGCCGGGCCAGGGTCAGGATGGGCAGCGCCATCGCGAACTCGTCGACCAGGTCGGCGCTCCCGCGGCCGCAGAAACCGTCGATCAACCGGTCCGCCAGCTCCTCGGTCTCCCGGCGCAGCGCGAAGGCGTCGGTCTGCTCCAGCACCGCGTTCACCATGCGGGTGTGACGGCGGTGCTCCTCGCCCACGGTGAAGTACACGCAGGGGACGCGCTCGCCCAGCATCGGCCGCAGCGGCCAGTCCGCGGGCACGTGCGGCCACTGGTTCCACAGGCCGGCGTCGCGGGGGAACAGCTCGGGGTCGCTGGTGACCTGGTGCAGTTCCCGGTAGCCGATCACCAGCCAGGCCGGGAAACCGGCGAACACCACCGGCACCACCGGACCGTACCGGGCCCTCATGTCCCGGTACTGGGCGTGCGGCGCGGTGTGGAAGCGCTCGTCCGCCAGCAGGTCGACGGGGCAGACACCGTCCTGCGCGGAGGTCTGGGCAGAAGTGTTCATCTCGGCCTCACCGGACGAGGGCCGCGGCGTGGGCCCCGTGGAGGGTCTGCAGGTGCTCCGCCAGGGTGAGCAGCACCCGCTTGCTGGACTCCCGGGAACGGGCGTCGCAGTCGATCAGGGGGATGGACGGGTCCAGGTCGAGCGCGTCCCGGATCTCCTCGAGGGTGTGCGGGGGACCGCCGAAGTCGTTGCGGGCCACGATGAACGGGGTGCCGTGGTGCTCGAGCCGGTCGATCGCGTACCAGGAGTCGTCCAGACGCCGGTCGTCGACCAGGACCACCGCGCCGATGGTCCCGGCGAACAGGCGGTCCCACAGGAACCAGAACCGCTCCTGGCCGGGCGCGCCGAACAGGTAGAGGACGGTCTCCTCGTCGAGGGTGATCCGCCCGAAGTCGAAGGCGACCGTCGTCCCCGTCTTCTCCGGCACGTGCCGCGTGTCGTCGGTGGGGACGCCCGCCCGCGTCATCGTCTCCTCGGTGTTGAGCGGACGGATCTCGCTCACCGAACGGACCAGGGTCGTCTTGCCGACCCCGAAACCGCCCACGACGACGATCTTCAGGCCGTTGCTGGCGCGGTCGCCGAGCGGGGCCCGCGGCCCGTCGGGCGCGGGCCGGGTTTCAGAGAGCGCGGAGTCCAACGAGCACCTTCTCCAGTGTGGCGGGATCCAGCTCCGGACGGCCGGACGCTGTGTACCGCGGATGACGGGCGGTGGCCCGGCCCGCGTCCAGAAGGTCCGATACGAGGATCTTCGTGATGGACACGGGCAGGCCGAGCTCGGCGGAGATCTCGACCACCGAGGTGGGGTGGACGCACAGACGCAGGATCGCCGTGAGTTCCGACGACAGTCCCGCCGCCGGTTCGCTCTCGGTGACGATCAGCGTCACCAGGTCCAGGTCCTCCCGGGAGGGCCGGCTGCGCCCCGAGGTGAGGGTGTACAGCCGGTCCGGCCGGTCGTCGGGCCCCGGCCGGTTCACGACGTGGCGACCTGGACGGCCGGGTCGGAGGACTCCCGGGGCGGCGTGCTCAGGTGCTCGCCGAGCTGCTCGATCAGCTCCTGCATGGTGTGCCCGACCAGGCCGGGGTCGGCCTCCTCCTCGGCGACCACCGCGATGTGGGCGCCGGCCCCCGCCTCGACGATGAACAGCAGGCCGCCGTGGAACTCCGTCATCGACTGCCGCACACCGCCGTCGCCGTTGCCGAACTCGGCGGAGGCGCCCTGGGCGAGGGACTGGATGCCCGCCGATATGGCGGCCAGCTGGTCCGCCTGGTCGACGGTGAGCTCGGGGGAGTGGCACAGCTTCAGGCCGTCCCGGGAGAGCACCAGGGCGTGGCGTGCTCCCGGGGTCCGTTCGAGCAGGCCCTCCAGGAGCCAGGTGAGCTCTGCGATGCGGCTGTGGTCGTGGTTCATCTGTCGCTTCCTCGGGTGTCGGCGCTCGCGGGGGCTTGGGGGAAGTCCTAGTCCTCGGCTGTCGCCGGGCCGGACGAGCGGGGGGTGGCGTTCTCCTGGCCGGCCCGGTCGGCCCGGCCGGTCACGGCGGTCCGGAACGCGTGGAACCGCGCGCCGTGGCGGGCCGGCCGGGGGAGCGAGGAAGGCGCGGGGGCACCGTCGTCCGCGGTGCCGGCCGCGCCCGGCAGGCCTTCGGGGTGCGCGGCGGCGAAGGTCTGGCCGCGGCGGCGCTTGGGAAGCGTGGAGGCCGCGGCGGCGCCGGGGCCCGTGGCGGGGGTTCCGGTCCCCGCGGGCCTGCGCCGGGGAAGGGCGCCTGCCTGGCCCGGTGCGGCGGCGGAGGGGGTCCGCTG
>NZ_LWCC02000005.1:145081-165601 GCF_001642695.1 Streptomyces chilikensis | reverse complement strand
CGTCCGGCTCGTGCCCGGCCGCGGCCCGCACGGGTCCCGCGGGGGCGGCGGCCTCCGCGGCATCGCCGGGTGCGTCCTCGGGGCGCTCGCCCTGGCGGCCTGCACCGCGCTGGCCGTGGTCACGGCGGTGCGCGGGCAGGCCTGACCGGCCGCGGGCCCTCAGCGGGCCGCGCCCTCGGGCCACAGGACGGTGACCGGGACGTGGACGCCCAGCGCGTAGGCGACCGTGTCGGCGGTGCCGCCCTCGCCGCGGGCGGGCAGTCCGTCCCAGACGGCGAGCAGTTCGTCGCTCAGCCCCACCAGGATCTCGCCCGCCGCCTGGCGGGCCTGGGGCGTCACCGACGGCAGCCCGGTCCGGTGGACGGCCCGCGCCCGCCTCAGCAGGTCGTCGTGGTCGGAGAGGTGCTCCGCGGGCAGCGTGCCGCGGAAGTCGGGGGCGGGGACGACGACCTCCACGGCCGCGCCCGCGTCCAGGGCGGCCTTGGCGAACAGGCTCTCCGGCCCGTCGCCGGCACAGGTGACCACGGTCAGCGACCGCGGGTCGTGACGCCGCAGGCGTTCGGCGAGCAACTCCTGTACCTGGGCGACGGTCCGGCGGCTCAGGCCGTGGTGCCCGGTGATTCCCACACGCATGGCGCGATTCCTCTACACGTACGAAAGGGGAACGTGATGTCGAACTCGCGCACCATAGCGCCGAGTCGGCGGCCGGTCCGGCGAACGGAACGGCACGCCCCGGGGATTGACACCGCCCGCCCCGCGGCCGAGTCTGCCGATCGGCGACGGAGCCACAGGACAAGAGGGGTTGGACAGCCATGGGGAAGAGCCGACGAAGAGCACTCCTCGGACTCGCCGCGCTGGGCGCGGCGGCGCTGGCGGTCGGCGGGGGAGCGGCGCCCAGCCCGGCGACGCCCGCCGAACACTACGTCGCGCTGGGGGACTCGTACACCTCGGGGCCCGGCATCCCCCGGCAGGTCGACGCCGACTGTGCGCGCTCCGACCGCAACTACCCGTCGCTCACCGCCCGGGCCCTCGGCGTCGCCTCGTTCACGGACGTCAGCTGCGGCGGCGCGACCACCGCCGACATGTGGCGGCCGCAGCGCGGCAATCCGCCGCAGCTGACCGCGGTCTCCAAGGACACGACGCTGGTCACCGTGCAGATCGGCGGCAACGACATCGGATTCGGCGAGATCATGTCCACCTGCGGCCGCCTCGGTGCCGCCGACCCGGCCGGCGCGCCCTGCACGGCGCACTACACGGGCGGCGGCACCGACGTGCTGGCGGACCGTGTCGAGGCGGCCGCGCCGCTGGTCGGGAAGGTCCTGGACGCCGTGCACGAGCGCTCGCCGCGGGCCCGGGTGTACGTGCTGGGGTATCCGCCGATCCTGCCGGAGAGCGGCCCCGGCTGCTGGCCGGTGGTGGCGGCGGCGACCGGTGACGTGCCGTACATGCGAGCCACCGCGAAGCGGCTGAACGCGATGCTGCGCGAGGTCGCCGGCGACTCCCGCGCGCGCTACGTCGACACCTACGCCCCGGCCGTCGGCCACGACGCCTGCCGGCCGCCCGCGGAACGCTGGACGGAGCCGCTGGTCCCGGCCTCCCCGGCCGCGCCCCTCCACCCCAACGCGGCCGGCGAGCGGGCCATGGCCGACGCGCTGCTGGCCCGGCTGGCGGAACCGGGCCGGGGCCGCTGACCGCACCGGCGGAGTCCGCCCCGGCGTGCCGGACCGTGGCGGGCCCGGCCGGGTCAGCGGCCGTCCACCTCGGCCGTGAAGGACAGGATCCGGGCGTTGGTCTCCTCGGCCCGGTCGATCCAGGGGCCGTGACCCGTGCCGTCGAGGACGACGACCCGGGCGCCGGGGACCAGCCGCGGGACGCGCTCCGCCTGTGCCTGGGCGTGCATCAGCGGGCTGCGCCGGCCGAGCACCAGGTGGAGGGGGACCCGGACGGCCGCCAGCTCCTCGTCGGAGAGCGGCAGCGGAGAGGGCCTGCGGGTGCGCCAGGCGCGAGCTCCGGTCTGGACCATGGCGCGCAGTTCCGGCATCACCAGGACCGGCTGGTCCAGCAGGGCGGCCAGGCGCGGACGCAGCCGACGGGGCGCGAAGCTCGCGAACAGGCCGGCGAAGATCCAGACGAAGAAGCGCGGCCCCACCTTCTCCAGGCCGCCCGGGTCCAGGGCGGTCACCGAGGCGAGGCGCTCCGGGCGCAGGTGCGCCTGGTTCAGGGCGAGCCAGCCGCCGTAGGAGGCGCCGACCAGGTGCACGCGGTCCAGCCCCAGACCGGCCAGGGTCTCGTCCAGCCACCGGGCGGAGTGCTCCGGCCGGTGGATGTCCTCGCGCTGCACGCTGCGGCCGGCGTCGCCCGGGGTGTCGATCGCGTACACCGGGCGCTCGGCGCTCAGCGCAGGGGTGGCCGTGTACCACATGGCCGAGCAGGAGCCGGCTCCGTGCAGCAGGACCACCGGGGCGCGGTCCGGGGCCTCCGCGTCGGCGGGGCCGTGCCGGTAGACGCGGGTCGTGGCGAAGGAGGTCTCGACGTCCAGCTCCTCCAGGACGGGGGCGCCCAGCGCGAAGGCCGCGTCGCAGGCGGCGAGGTAACGGTCCCGCAGGGTCTCGCTGACGTAGTGGCCCAGCTCCGGGCGGGTACGGACGGCGCTCTCGGGCACGACTGCCTCCGGGAAGGGGTGCGAAGTTTTGTGATACGACCGTACCATGAACGTGGTACGGCTGTACCATCACGCTGTCCCGGAGGCCGACGAGCGGAGCAGCCGATGCCCAGGCGCGTGGATCACGAGGAGAGGCGCACCGAGATCACCGAGGCGCTGCTGCGCGTCGCGCACCGGCGGGGGCTGCACGCCGTCGGCATGCGCGACGTGGCCGCCGAGGCCGGCGTCTCCCTGCGGCTGGTCCAGTACTACTTCGACAGCAAGGAGAAGCTGCTGCTGCACGGGCTGCGGACGCTGGTGGAGAGGTTCTCCGCCCGCACCGCCGCCCGGCTGGCGGCGGTGCCGGGAAGCCCCGGCCCGCGGGAGACCGTCGAGGCGCTCCTGATGGCGGCGCTGCCCGCGGACGAGGAGAGCCGCGTCTTCCACCACGTCTACACCTCGTACGCGGTGCTGGCCATGAGCGACGAGGCGCTGGCCGGGCAGCCGTTCACCGGCGATCCGGACGCCGCGGAGGAGGCGGTCGCCGGGCTGCTGGCCCGCGGGCAGGCGGACGGCACGGTGCCCGCCGAGGTGGACGCGCGGCTGGAGGCGGTGAGCCTGCTGGCCATGTCGGCCGGGCTGGGCACCGGCGTGCTGGTGGGGCAGCGTGACGTGCCGTCGGCGGTCGCGGCGATCCGCTACCGGCTGGACCGCGTCTTCACGGGCCGGGCCGGGTAGGGCGCGCGCGCCGGCGGGCGCCGCGTCGCCCCGTGCGCGCCCCGGCCGGCGCCGCGTCGCGGAAACGGCCGGACCGGACCCTCCCCGGCAGGCGTACCGGTCGGTATGCTCGGCCGGGTCGTCGTCGCTCCGGGAGGAGAACCATGTCCGAGGCCGCCAACTCCCGTACGGCACTGCGGATCTGCCCGCTCTGCGAGGCCACCTGCGGACTGGTGCTCACGGTGGAGGGGAGCCGGGTGACCGGTGCCCGGGGAGACCGGGCCGACGTGTTCAGCCAGGGCTTCATCTGCCCCAAGGGCGCGGCCTTCGGGCAGCTCGACGGCGATCCTGACCGGCTGCGCACGCCCCTGGTCCGCAAGGACGGCGCACTGCGCGAGGCCACCTGGGAGGAGGCGTTCGCCGCCGTCGCCGAAGGGCTGGCCCCGGTCCTCGGGCGACACGGCGGCGACGGCGTCGGCGTGGTGCTCGGCAACCCCAACGTGCACACCGTGGCCGGCGCCCTCTACCCGCGTCCGCTGCTCGGTGCGCTCGGCACCGGGAACCTGTTCACCGCCTCCACCCTCGACCAGATGCCCAAGCACGTCTCCGGCGGACTGCTCTACGGCGACCCCAACGCCGTCCCGGTGCCCGACCTGGACCGCACCGAGCACCTGCTGGTCGTCGGCGCCAACCCGATGGAGTCCAACGGAAGCCTGTGCACCGCACCCGACTTCCCCCGTCGCCTCAAGGCACTGCGCGAGCGGGGCGGCACCCTCACGGTGATCGACCCGCGCCGCACCCGCACCGCCGCGCTCGCCGACCGCCACGTGGCCGTCCGTCCCGGCACCGACGCCCTGCTGCTCGCCGCGATGGCGCACGTCCTGCTCGAGGAGGACCTGGCCCGCCCGGGCGGCCTCGCCCCCCGCCTCGAGGGCCTCGACCGGCTCCCCGACGCCCTGCGGGAGTTCACCCCCGAGGCGGTCGCCCCCGTCTGCGACGTGGAACCCGCCGTGGTGCGGGAGCTCGCCCGCGAACTGGCCGCCGCGCCGACCGCCGCCGTGTACGGCCGCATCGGCAGCTGCACCGTGCCCCACGGAACGCTCGCCAGCTGGCTGGTGGACGTGCTCACGATCCTCACCGGCAACCTCGACCGCCCCGGCGGCGCCCTCTTCCCGCAGGCCGCCACCGGCCGGGCGCCGCGCCCCGCCGGCCCGGGCCCCGGCTTCACCCTGGGCCGCCGGCACTCCCGGGTCTCCCGGCACCCCGAGGTCAAGGGCGAACTTCCGCTGGCCGCGCTCGCCGAGGAGATCGACACCGCCACCGACGACGGCGAGCCGATCCGCGCCCTGGTCGTCGTCGCCGCCAACCCCGTGCTCTCCGCGCCCGACGGCGACCGCCTGGACCGGGCGCTCGCCTCGCTGGACTTCATGGTGAGCGTCGACCCCTACCTCAACGAGACGTCCCGCCACGCCCACGTGGTGCTGCCCCCGCCCCCGCCGGCCCAGAGCCCGCACCACGACTTCGCCCTCAACTCCTTCGCGGTGCGCAACCAGGCCCGCTACACACGACCCGCCGTCCCGCTCGAGCCCGGCCTCATGGCGGAGACCGAGATCCTCGCCCGGCTGGTCCTCGCCGCGAGCGGCGCGCCCGGCGCCGACCCGGGAGCCGTCGACGCCGCCGTGATCTCCCGGACCCTCGGCCGGGCCGTCGAGGACCCGCACTCCCCGGTGCACGGCCGCGACCCCGGGGAACTCACCGCCGAACTCACCGGCGAGGACGGCCCCGAACGCCGCCTCGACATGATGCTGCGTCTCGGCCCCTACGGAGACGGCTTCGGCGCGCGCCCCGGCGGGCTCTCCCTGCGCGTGCTGCTCGACCACCCGCACGGCGTGGACCTCGGCCCGCTGCGGCCGAGGCTCGACGAGGTGCTGCGGACCCGCAGCGGGAAGATCGAACTGCTGCCCGAGCCGATCGCCGGCGACCTGCCGCGGCTGCGCCGCGCGCTGCGCGACCGCCCCGAGGGCATGCTGCTCGTCGGACGCCGGCACCTGCGCTCCAACAACAGCTGGATGCACAACGTCCCCGCCCTCACCGGCGGTTCCAACCGCTGCACCCTGCACCTCCACCCCGAGGACGCCGCCCTGCACGGCATCACCGACGGCGCGCCGGTGCGCGTCAAGGGAGCCGGGGGAGAGATCACCGTCCCCGCCGAGGTCACCGACGCCGTGCGCCGAGGCGTGGTGAGCCTGCCCCACGGCTGGGGCCACGACCGGCCCGGGACCCGCACCGGCCACGCCTCGGCCGCCCCCGGCGCCAACGTCAACCAGCTCCTCGACGGCACCCTCCTCGACCCGCTCTCCGGCACCGCCGTGCTCAACGGCGTCCCGGTCACCCTGACGCCCGCCGGCTGAGCCGGCCCGCCCGCCCCTGCGCGTTCGGAGCAACCGGACGGGCCTGCCGGCACGCCCCCGTGCCAGGGTGGAGGCGGATCGTTCACGGCCGGGACGGGAGGCGGGGTGCACCGCGCGAGGCATCGGCAGGTCCGGCGGCTCCCGCGCCCCGGCGCGGGAGCCGGCAGGCGGGCGCGGTGAGCGGGCAGCCGTCCGGCGGCGCCGAACCCTTCGGGGACCTGCGCAGGCGCCTGGACTCCGAGATGGACCAGATCGCCCAGCAGTTGAGGGCGCTCGCCTCCACCAAGGACCGTTTCCAGGGACTGCTCGACGCGGTGCTCACCATCACCGCCGAGCTCGAGCTCAGGGAGGTGCTGCGGCGCATCGTCACCACCGCGATGCAGCTCTGCGACGCCCGCTACGGCGCGCTCGGGGTGCTGGACGAGGAGGGCGGGGCCCTCGAGGACTTCATCACCGTCGGGCTGAGCGAGGAGGAGTACGAGGCGCTGGCCGGCATCGAGTTCCCGCACGGTGAGGGCGTGCTCGGCCTCCTGATCCGGAATCCGGAGCCGCTGCGGCTGGAGAACATCTCCACCCATCCCGCGTCGGTCGGCTGTCCGCCCGGCCATCCCCCCATGCGGTCCCTGCTCGGCGTCGCCATCAGCGTCCGCGGGGAGATCTACGGCGACCTCTACCTCTCCGAACGCCACGACGGCCGGGCCTTCGACCAGGGGGACCAGGAGGTCCTCGTCGCCCTGGCCGGCGCCGCCGGCATCGCCATCGAGAGCGCTCGCCTCTTCGAGCAGGTCCGCGACAGCGCCGAGACCTTCCAGCGCCTGCTGCTCCCCACCCTGCCCGACCTCTTTCCCTACGCCGCCGCCACCGTCTACCGCCCGGCCGCCGAGCCCCACCACCTCGGCGGCGACTGGTACGACGCGCTGCGGCTGCCGGACGGCGCGCTGGGCATCGTCATCGGCGACGTCTACGGCCACGACCTGCCCGCGGCCGCCGTCATGTCGCAGGTCCGCAACATGCTGCGGGCGCTGTTCTACGACCGCCGCACCCCGCCCAGCGACGTCCTGCGGCAGCTGGACGTCACCGTGGCCGCCGGCCCCGGTCCGGCGGTGACCACCGTGCTGGTGGCCCGGGTGGAGCCCGGTAGGGAGGACTGGGTCCTGCACTGGTGCTCCGCCGGCCACCTCCCGCCACTGGTGATCATGCCGGACGGGCAGGCCGAGTATCTGCTGCACGAGCCGGGCGTGCCGCTGGGGGTCGACCCGGCGCTGCCGCGCCCGGACCACCGCAGGAGACTGCCGCCGGGGGCCACGGTGGTCTTCTTCACCGACGGCCTGGTCGAACACCCCGCCCACTCCATCGACGAGGGCATGGACGCCCTGCTCGAACTGGCGCTGGTACACGCCGAGCTGCCGGTGGAGGATCTGGTGCACGCGCTGGCGGACCACCACCCCGGCGACGGACGCGACGACATGGCCGTCCTCGCGCTGCGCCTCCCGGCGGAGGCCTGAGCCGCCCGGGGCGCGCGGAGGAGGACGCGTCCGGCGCCGGCGTCACGGACACGCCCGGCGTGACGCTCCTCTCCCGCCGGACCGGGGCGCCCGAATCCCGCTGGACCCGGCACGCCCGAATTCCGCTGGACCGGGCGTGCCCGACGACGTGAAACTGGGTCCCGCCCGTCCGGGCGATCCGGTGCGCCAGGGAAGGCGGGGTCAGCCAGTGTCCACGGACGTCTTCAGGACGACGAGCGGTCCGGTCCGCGGCTTCCGGGTCTCCGCCGACGTCGTCGCCGTCCTCGGCATCCCCTACGCCGCACCGCCCTTCGGCGCCGCCCGCTTCCGCGCGCCGCTCCCGCCACCGGTGTGGACCGGGGTGCGGGACTGCGTCCGCTTCGGCCCCGTCGCCCCGCAGTCGGCGCGGCTTCCCGGCGCGCCCGTGTGGTCGCCCGGCGACGAGGACGTCCTGACCGTCAACGTCTGGACGCCCGCTCCGGACGGAGGCCGCCTCCCCGTCCTGGTGTGGATCCACGGTGGGGCCTACACCTTCGGTTCCTCGGCCCAGCCCGACTTCGACGGGACCGCGCCGGCCGGCGCCGGGCTCGTCGTGGTGACCTTCAACCACCGGATCGGCTTCGAGGGCTTCGGCCACGTCCCGGGCGGCGGCGCGGGCGGTCACCCGGACAACCGCGGCCTGCTCGACCAGATCGCGGCCCTGCGCTGGGTGCGGGAGAACATCGCCGGGTTCGGCGGCGACCCCCGCAACGTCACGGTCGCCGGCCAGTCCTCCGGAGCCGCGGCCGTGGCCTGCCTGATGGTGGCGGACCGCGCCCGCGGCCTGTTCCGCCGCGCCGTCGTCCACAGCCCGGCGAGCCCCTGCTACACGCCCGGCATCGCCGCGGCGACCACGCGTGAGGTGGCCGCGGCGGCGGGCTGCCCCGCGACCCCCGAAGGCCTGTCGGCGACGACCCCGCAGGCCCTGGTCGAGGCCTCCGACCGGGTGGTCGAGCGCTACCGGCGGGACCCCGCCTCCGGGTCGCGCCACTACGACCCCTCGCTCTACGCCCCGGTCCTCGACGGTGACGTCCTGACCACCGACCCCCTCACGGGGATCGCGGCCGGAGCCGCCCGGGACGTGGACCTGCTGGTCTGTCACACCACCGAGGAGTACTGGCTGCTCGACGCCGTCGGCAGCAGCGCGAAGGTCACCACCGACGAGCGACTGGCGCTTTTCGCCGCGGACTTCGGCCTGCCCGACGGCCTGGTGGACGGCTATCGCGCCGCGATGCCCGGCGCACCGGTGCTCGACGTCTACCTCGCCGTCTTCGGTGACCTGCTGTTCGGCGAGTACGCCAACCGGCTCGCCGAGCTCCACGCCCGGGCCGGGGGCCGGGCCCACCTGTCGCGCTTCGACCGGCGGCGCGCCGGCGCGGACGGGGACGTGCGGGCCTGGCACTGCGCGGACGTCCCCTTCGCCTTCGGCACCCTCGGGGACGAACGCCTCGCGTTCCTCGTCGGAGGCACGCCCACCGCCGCGGACCACGCACTGGCACGCCGCATGGTGCGCGCGTGGGCCGACTTCGCCGCGACCGGCGACCCCGGCTGGCCGGCGGTCGACGGCCGGACCACGCACGCGAGGGTGTGGACCACCGACGACCACTCGGGCGCCGGCCTGCCCGCCGTACCGCGGGCGCTGTGGGCCGGGATGGACTTCCCGGTCCTGCGCGCGTGAACGCGGGCGCCGTTTTGGCACCCGCGCGGACCGGCCGCGGGCGAAGCCGCGGGGCGGGGAACGCCTCGGGTCAGCCCTCCCCGGCCAGGCCGATGGCCCCCGTCGGACAGGTCGCCGCGGCCTCCCGGACCGCGGCGGCGTGCCGTGCGCCGGGCTCCGGGTCCAGGAGGAGCACCAGCCCGTCCTCCTCCTGCTGGTCGAACACCTCCGGAGCCACCAGCACGCACTGACCGGCGCCGCAGCACAGGCCCTGGTCCACGGTCACCTTCACGCCCGCCGTCCCCTCTCCCGCCGTCCCCGCCGTCCCCGGCGTCACCAGCGGACCGGCAGCTCGGTCAGGGGGGTGACGATCAGGCCGTCGTCGAGTGCCAGCTCGTCCACCTCGACGGCGAGTTCCAGGCCGGGAAGCCGCCGCAGCATCACCTCGAGCACCACCTGCATCTCGGTGCGGGCGAGGGCCTGGCCGACACAGGAGTGCGGGCCGACGCCGAAGGCGATGTGCGGGTTCGGGCTGCGGTCCAGCACCATCTCGTCGGCCCGCTCGAAGACCGTGGCGTCCCGGTTGGCGGCCGCCATGCTCAGCATCGCCGTGGTCCCGGCGGGCAGCACGGCGTCGCCGACCGCCACCTCCTCGCCGATGAACCGGGGCAGACCCAGTCCGAGCTGGGCGTCGAACCGCAGCGCCTCCTCGACCGCCGTGCGGATCAGCGAGCGGTCGGCGAGCAGGGCCTCCCAGCGGGAGCGGTCGGCGAGCAGCGCCGCCGTCATCTTGCCGATGCTGTTCGCGGTGGTCTCGTGCCCGGCGGCGAGCAGCCCCTTGGCCGTCCCGAGCAGCTCGGCGCCCTCCATCCGGTAGCCGGCGCCGTCGGTCTGCACGATCAGGTTGCTGATGATGTCGTCCTTGGGGTCGCGCCGCTTGGCCTCGATGTGGCCGAGCATGTAGGCGTCGAACTCCGCGGCCGAGACGGCGGTCTCCTCCCTGGAGAACCGGCTGTAGTTCATCATCACGTGCGACCAGTGGGCGAACCTCTCCCGGTCCTGGTCCGGCACGCCCAGCATCGAGCAGATCACCCGGACCGGCAGCGGGAACGCCAGGTGGGCCACGAGGTCGGCGGGCGGACCGTGCTCGGCCATGACGTCGACGAGTTCGTCCGCCATCCGCTCGATCTCCGGCCTCAGCGCCGTCATCCGCTTGGCGGTGAACCAGCGGCTGACCATGCGCCGCCACTGCCCGTGGGCCTCGCCGGACGTCGCCATGCTCCCGGAGTCGCCCTGGCTGAACAGGTCCGTGCCGTCCGCGCTGAGGCTCACCGCCCCCTCGGCCGACAGGTCCCGGGAGAAGCGCGGGTCACCCATGACGGCGCGGACGTCGGCGTAACGGGTCAGCAGCGTCATCTCGCCGCCGCCCACGGAGATCCGCGCGTGCGGGCACCTCTCCCGCAGCTCGGCGAACTCGGCCGGCGGCTCCAGCGCGGACTGCGAGGGGAACGGGTAACTCAGCGGTGCGGCTGCGTCGTCGACCGACATGGCTGGCCTCCGGAGGCGGTCGGGAGTGGGACGTCGCGTCACCCTAGGAACGCCTTCGGACCGCCGCCAGAGCGCGTACCCGGCCGCGCGGCCGGTTCCGGCGGCCCGCCGGCCCCGCGCCGCCCGGCGGAACCGCCCGGTCCGCGGGTGTCCGGCGGCCCTGACCGGCCGTCTCCGCGGGCGTGCCCGCTCCGCCCCGCCGGTGCCCGCCCGGCCCCACAATGGCGGGAACCGGCGCTTCGGGCCCCTCGGCTCAGCCCTTGTCCGCCCCGCTGGTGAGACCCTCCGTCAGCAGGCGTTCGGCGGCGAAGAAGAGGACCACCACCGGGATCGTCAGCACCACCGACCCGGCCATCAGCACCGTCTTGGGCACCTCCACACCGTCGGCGAGCTGCGCCAGCCCCAGCGAGACGGTCCACTTCTCCGGGTCCGCCGCGAGGAAGAGCAGGGCGAACAGGAACTCGTTCCAAGCGATCATGAAGACGTACAGGCCGGTGGCCATCAGCGAGGGGATCGCCAGCGGCAGCACCACCTCGCGCACCGCCCGGAGCCGGGTGCAGCCGTCCAGCGCCGCCGCCTCCTCCACCGACACCGGCACCGTGACCAGGTAGTTCTTCAGCATGTAGACCGAGACCGGCACCGTCTGCGCCACGTAGACCACGGCCAGCCCCACCAGACCGGACGACAGGCCCAGCCGCGCGAAGATCACGAAGAGCGGCACCGCCAGCAGGGTGGCCGGAAACAGGTACACCGCCAGGAACAGCGCGCTCACCTGGCGCCGCCCGAAGAACCGCAGCCGGCTCACCGCGTACGCGCCCGGGACCGACGCCAGCAGCGTCAGCGCCACCGTCCCCAGCGACACCAGCGCCGAGTTGAGCAGGAACCGCAGGAAGCCCTGCCCGCCCGCGCCGGAGGAGCGCAGCACGTCGCGGTAGGTGGACACCGTGAAGTCCTCCGCCGAGACCCACAGCGCCCCGGGCTCCAGCAGCAGCGCGTCGACCGGCTTCACCGACAGCAGCACCATGTAGAGGAACGGCACCAGGGTGATCAGCGCCAGCAGCACGATCACCAGCGGCCGCACCACCGCGAACAGCCGCTCCTCGAAACGGGCCCGGGAGACGCTCACGCCTGCTCCTCCCGCGCCCTGTCGCCGAAGAACCGGAAGTACAGGCCCAGCAGCACCATCAGCGAGGCGGCCAGCACCAGCGCCTGCGCCGCCGCGGCGCCCACGTCGTACCGCGCGGTGAGGAAGTCGTAGACCCGCACGGCGGCCACGTCGGTGCCCGCTCCGCCGCCGGTCAGCAGGTAGACGTCGTCGAACTTGTTGAACGTCATGATGAACCGCAGCACGCACAGCAGGGCGATCACCGGCGTCAGCTGGGGGAGCAGGACGTACCGGAACCGCTGGGTGGGGGTCGCCCCGTCCACCGTGGCCGCCTCCTCCAGGACCGGCGGGACCGCCTGCAGACGGGCCAGGACGAACAGGAACGCGAACGGGAAGTAGCGCCAGCACTCGAAGGCGATCACCGTCAGCAGCGCCGGCGGGACGTCGACGTGGAGACCGAGGACGCCGACCTCGTACCGGCGGGAGGAGAGGAAGGCGATCGGGTCGTCCCAGCCGAGCAGCCGCCGTCCCCAGTCGTTGACGATCCCGTACTGCGGGGAGAGGGCCACCTCCCAGACGAACGTCACGGCGACCACCGGGGCGACGTACGGCAGCAGCATCGCGGCGCGCAGCAGCCCCCGGCCGCGGAAGCGCGGCCGCAGGGCCAGCGCGGCGACCAGGCCCAGCAGGATGGAACCGGCCGTGCCGCCCACCGTGTAGACGAGGGTGACCAGCAGGCTCTCCCAGAAGCCGCCGGAGCCGAACACCTCGGAGAAGTTCTCCAGGGTCCAGTCGCCCAGCAGGCCCATGCCCTGGATGTCGACCAGCCGCGCGTCCTGGAAGGCGAGCAGCACCGTCCACAGGATGGGCAGGGCGACGACCACCAGCACCACGAGGAAGGTGGGGGAGACGAAGGCGATGCCGGCCCGGTTGGCGCGCCGGCTCGCGGTCATCGGCCGGCCGCGCCGCGGCGCGCGGGGCTGCGCCGGAGGTCCGGGGGCCGCCGCGCTCATGGCGACCCCGCCGGCCGGGCGGGCCGGTCGAGCGACTCCTGGAGGGAGGCGACCTCCTCGCCGGCCTGGGCGGCCGCGCCGGCGGGGGAGAGCTGACCGCCGGTCATCGCGCCGATGGCCCTGGAGACGGGCAGCTCACCGCCCGCGGCGCCGACCAGCGCGCCCTCGCCCTGCGCGATGCCCCAGCGGCGCATCCGGTGCACCCCGTCCACCAGGCGGTCCAGCAGTTCCGGCGGGTACACCTCGTCGATCGGCCGGCGCGTGTCCACCCCGAGACCGCTGCTCCGCCAGGCCCGCAGGTAGCGGTCCGGCTCCCCGGCGGTGCCCCGCCGGACGGGGATCTTGCCCTCGGGAGCCATCCCGAACCAGCCCTCGTAGCCCGGGCCCATCATGTACTCGACGAACTGGCGGGCGGCCTCCTCCTCGGCGGTCCGGGTGACCGCCCAGGAGGTCACCTCCCCGAACTGTGCGGGTTCCCGCGCGTCCGGGCCCTTCAGCGAGGTGACCACCCCGCTGTTCTCGGCCAGGAACCGCGGGTCGCCCTCGCACTCGGGGCAGCTCGGCAGGGCGTCCGAACGCAGTCCGGCCAGCTCGTCGAGGAGGAACGACGACCAGATCACCATGGAACTGCGGCCCGCGAAGTAGGTGGCGCGGGTGGAGTCCACGGTCTGGGTCCCGGGCGCCCCGTAGTCCCGGGCGAGCCGGTCGTACACGGCGAACGCCCGCTCGCAGGGCGGCGACCGCAGGGCCACCCGCCCCGCCTCGACCAGCTGGCAGTCGTTGGCCAGGGCCAGGTTCTCGAAGCTCTGCGAGGTGAAGACGTCGGCGGGGTCGGTGGCGGCGGACATCCCGTCCCGGCCGCCGCCGGTGAGCCGCTCCGCCGCGTCCAGCACGCGCCCGTAGGTGTCCGGCGGAGGCAGGTTCCGCCGCGCGAACCGGTCCTCGCGGTAGACCAGCAGCTGCAGCCAGGCGTCGGAGGGCACCGCCAGGCGCGTGGAGCCGTCGGAGGCCAGTGAGAGGGCGTTCGCGTCGAACGTCCCGGGCCCCAGCTTCCCGACCACCCGGCCGGGGACCCGGGTGTTCAGCAGTCCGTTGCCGTACATCTGCCAGACCTGCCCGAGCGTGGCCGCGCCGATCACGTCCGGCAGGGTGCCGGAGGCCGCGGCGGACATGATCAGCTGCGGCATCTGGGCCTCGGCCACTCCGACCAGCTCCACCTGGACGCCGGTGCCGCGCTCGAACCGGTCGATCACCCTCCGGGTGGCGGCGATCCGGTCCGGCAGGCTCTCCTGGGACCACACGGTGATCCTGCGGTCCGGACGCTCCGGCCCGGTCCCTCCCGCACACCCGGTGAACAGCGCGGGCAGCAGGGCCGCCGCGGCGCAGAGCGCGGCCTTCCTGGACCACCGGACCTCGCGCATGCGTGACCTCGTCGCCTTCCCCTGCGCCGGGCCGGGTCGCCCGGTCATCACCTGCCGGTCCATCAGGAGTAAGCGCCCCGAGGGGCGCCCGCAACCGGACGCGCGGTGAACGGGCGCGGAGCGGCCGGGGACCGGCCCGTTCGGGCCGCTCCGGTTGCGGGCGGGGCGGTCCCCGGTTCGGATGGGCGGACGGAAGCGGGACCGGCACCCCGACGGCGGGAGGCGGAATGCGAGGCAGGAGGTGCGGTGGGGCGGCCGTGCGGGCCGCGGCGGTCTCCCTGGCGCTCGCCGGGCTCGGAGCCTGCGGCGTGGTGGAGGAACGGCGGAACGCGGCCGGGGCGGAGGCCGTCCGGTTCGAGGCCGCCCGGGACGCGGGCCGGCACGCCCTGCTGTGCGCCGCCCTCGCTCCCGGCACCCGGGACGAGCTGGAGGAGACCGCGAGGAGCGGCTGTCCCGAGGCGATCCGCCAGGCCGTCGAGGAGGACGACCTCCCGCCCGCCGGAGCCGTGCGCGCCGTGGACGTCTGGGGCGACCGGGCGCGGGTGGTGCTGGAGGGCGACACCCTCTTCCTCTCCCGGTTCCCTGGCGGGTGGAAGGTGACAGCCGCCGGCTGCGAGCCGCGGCCCGACCGGCCCTACCGCTGCGGAGTCAAGGGCGGGTGACGGACGTGCGGGTGATGTTCACGGCGACCCTCCTGATCATCTTCGCGGGACTCGCCTACTTCACGGCGCTGGGACTGGCGCACCGATGACCCCGGCCGACGGCGACGGCCGGGCCGGGCGCGCCGGCCGCTTCCTGCGCGAGAACAGCCTGGGCCTGGTGTTCCTGCTGGGCTTCCTGGCGACCCTGGCGGGCCAGCTCCTCGCGGGCCGCGCCGAGCTGAACAACGACCTGGTCTCCGAAGGGCTGCCCCCGGTCGGCCTCCTCGCCTACGCCACCTCCTCGGACTTCGCGGTGGACGTCACCGAGAACTGGCAGTCGGAGTACCTGCAGTTCTTCCTCTACATCTTCGGCACCGTGTGGCTGCTGCAGCGCGGCTCGCCGGAGTCCAAGGAGATCGGCCGGGCGGGCACCGAGTCGGACCGGGAGCAGCGGACCGGTACGCACGCCCGGGCGGACTCGCCGCGCTGGGCGTCCGCCCCGGGGTGGCGCGGAGTGCTGTTCTCCCGCTCGCTGGGGCTGGTGATGGGCGGGATCTTCCTGCTCTCCTGGCTGGCCCAGTCGGTCACCGGAACCGCCGCGTACAACGAGGAACGGCTGCGCTCCCTGGAAGGCCCCGTCGGCTGGGGCGGCTACGTCACCTCCGCCGACTTCTGGAGCCGCACGCTGCAGAACTGGCAGTCCGAGCTGCTCGCGGTGGCGTCGATGGCGGTGCTCTCCATCTACCTGCGCCAGCGCGGCAGCCCGGAGTCCAAGCCGGTGGGTGCCCCGCACTCGGCCACGGGGGTCGAGGGCTGAGCGGCACCGCGCGGTGTCTCCTCGTGTCACCGCGTACCGCACCGCGTCCCGCCGATGCCGTCGCGGAACCCCGCGGCGCGCATCACGCCTTCGCGGGTGAACCCGGTCTTCTCCGGGGATCGTTGCCCGGCGGCGTCGCCGGTCCCGGTGTCCGCTTCGGGCCGTACGGCGGAGGAGTGCGCGAACAGGCGGCCGACGAGGAGGCGCCGCGGCGGTGCCGATGCCCCGGCCGCGCGCCCCGAGGCCGCAGTCGTGCGCCGGCGTTCCGGTGTGGGGTGCGCCCCGCACCGGTCCGGCGCCGGGCGACGGTCCCGGGCGCGCCGCCGCCGGACGTGCCGGCACCTCAGAAGATCTGGATGGACGTGATGTTCGGCGGCTGGTTGGGGTAGGTCACGATGTTCCAGCGACTGATCCTGACGGCCGCGCCGTTGGCGTCGTTCATCTGGATGTCGTTGTTCCCGGTGGAGATCTTGTCCACCCAGGCGCCGGCTCCGAGACTCATGGTTCCCGCGTTGGCGGCGCAGAACTCGAAGGGCCCGGAAGGGCCGACGATCAGCGGACGACTGTAATGGCCCCACACGTGCAACAAGTCGCCACTGGTGCAGGGCGTCTGATTCATGGCGTGCGCGGCATTCGTCGGAGTCACGACGCTGAAGCCCGCGGCCAGTAACGCCACGGCGAACAGGCTCCGGGCGGTCTTCCTGATGGTGGGCACGATGCGACATCTCCTCGAGGGCTGGGGCCACGCTGCGTGAGCCAGGGGTTGCTTCCGGACGACGGGGCGACTGCCCGGTCGGGCGTGACAGTCGGCCCTTCCGCGTTTCGATCCTGGCGCAGCGCCGTGCCGGCCAGGAACGGCGCGGGGGGTTTGTTGCCTTCCCGTTACACGGATCCTGTGCCCGCCCGTTCCGCACCGCTGCGGACGCGGGAGCCCCGCACACGGCCACGGGGGACGAGGGCGGGCGGCGCTCCCCGGAGAAGCCGCCGGGCGGGACCCGCGTCGGTCCACGGTCCACGGTCCACGGTCCACGGTCCACGGTCCACGGACCGGCGGCCCCGGGCGGGCCGGGACGGGTCAGTCGGTGGCCAGGGTGCGGGACAGCACCTCGCGCTGCAGCGGGCGGACCAGGGCGTACAGCTCACGGCCTCGCACGGTGGGGGCCACCCACACACCGCGCCGGTCCTCGCGGCACACCGTCCGCTCCAGCAGCCCCTCGCGCTCCAGCCGCCCCAGCAGCCTCGAGAGCGCGCTCTGGCTGAGGTGGACCCGCTCCGCGATGTCCTGCACGCGGCAGGGGACGCCCGGACCGTCCGGTGTCCCGGACACCAGGACGTCCAGCACCTCGAAGTCACTCGCGCAGAGCCCGTGGGGGTGCAGCACCCGGTCGATCTCGCAGACCGTTCGGGCATGGACCGAGAGAATGCCGCGCCACCGTTGCTCCAGCCTCGCACCGGCCGTGTCCGCTGCCATGGGGCCCATCGTAGGACGGCGCCGTCCGGTGGGGGAGACCCCGGGAGCGCCCTGTCGGACGGGGCGTCAGGCGGCCGCCGGCCCCGTCCCTGGCGGGTCCTGGACCAGTCCGACGAGATTGCCGTCCGCGTCCTGGACGGTCGCCACCAGCTTCCCGCCGCCGACGTCCCGCACGTCGCGCACCGCCTCCGCCCCCGCGGACAGCAGCGCGGCGAGCGTGGCCGGCAGGTCGTCGACGTGCCAGTAGGGGACCGGACCGGTGAGCCCGGAGTCGTGACCGTGCGGATCGAGCCCGACCTCCTGGCCGTCGGCCGTGCGGAACCCGGTCCAGTGCGCCTCGTCGACGTGCGGCTCGACGCCCAGCAGGGCGCGGAACAGCGCCCTGGCCCCGTCGAGGTCGCCGACGGGGTAGACGAGGGTTCTCAGGTGCGCCGCCATGGCCCCATGCTCGCCGCCCCCGGCCGGCCCCGCATCCGGCGCACGCCCACCCGGCCCGCCGCCCGGGTCCCGGCGGGCGGCCGGGGAGCCGTGGACCTCACCCCGGGACGACCGCCACCGCGGACGCGCAGTGCCGCAGCACCGTCCGGACGACGCCGCCGACGCGCCCGTCCGCGCCGCCGCGGCCCACGACCAGCAACGAGGCCTCCGCGGCCTCGTCGGTCAGCAGCGCCGCCGCGCCGCCGAACCCCGTCCGCACCGCGACCCGCACCGAGGGGTGACGCTCCCGCCACGGTTCCAGCACGTCCCGCAGCGCCTGCCGGGCGTCCCGGTCCAGCTCACGGTCCCGCCCCGGGTCCGCGCCGGGCGGACGCCGCCAGGCGCGCACGACCTTCAGCCGCGCCCGCCGCCGCGAGGCCTCGCCGAAGGCGAAGGCCAACGCCCCGGCCGCCGGCCGCCCCGGGCCCAGACCCAGCACCACGTCCCGGTACGGGGCAACGCCCCACGACGGTCCGACCGCCCCGGCCGGGCGGTCCTCCTCCGGCGGCGCCGTGCCCGCGCGGACCAGCACCACCGGGCCGCTCGCCTGCGCGACCACCGCGAGCGCGACCGGCCCCACCGCCCAGAGGTCCTCGTGACCGTGCGCGCCCGCGACCGTCCGTGACCCGAGCACCAGCGGGAACCCGTGCGACGCCGCGTCCAGCAGCGCCGGCGCCGGCGCGTCACGCACCTGCTCGAAGGTGACGCGCAGCCGCGGCCGTGCCGCGGTCAGCCGCTCGGCGGTCTCCCGCAGCACCTGCTGCGCCCACCGCCGCCGCGCCGCCTCCGCCTCGCCGCCCTCCCGCCGTCCCCCGGCCGCCGACGGGAACGGCCGCCACGACCCCGCGTGCACCAGCCTCACGGGACGCCCCCACAACTCCGCCTCCCGCGCGGCCCAGTCGGCGGCCGCGAGGCTCTCGGACGAGCCGTCCACACCGACGGTGACGGTACGGGTGGGCATGATGCGGGCTCCCGGGCTCCTCGCGGGACGTGGGCGTCCTGGTCCGACAGGGTGGACCGATCACGTTGTCAGGGCACGGCTCCTCCGGCGTAGGGCCGACCGGCCCCTTTCCCGCCGGCGGCGACGGCCGGGACGGCGGCCCGATAAACTGGCCGACCGACATGAGTGACGCCCCCACGCCGTACCCGGCCGCCCCGTACCCGGCCGCCCCGGACCGGACCACGCCGGACACCCGGACGCCGGGTCCTCCCCGCTCCCCCCGGGCCTGGCGCGCCGACGTCCCCGTCGTCGCCGCGGTCGCGCTCGGCGGCGCGCTCGGCGCGAGCGCCCGGTACGCGGCCGTCCTGCGCTGGCCCGCCGCCGCGGACGCCTTCCCCTGGGCGGTGTTCTGGGTCAACGTGACCGGCTGCGCCGTGATCGGCGCGTTCACCGTCCTGGTCACCGAGGGGACGCGGGCGCCGCACCCGCTGCTGCGGCCGTTCTTCGGCACCGGGGTGCTCGGCGGCTTCACCACCTTCTCCGCCTACGCGCTGGACGTCCGGCGGCTGCACGAGGCGGGCGAGCCGCTGCTCGCGCTCCTCCACCTCGCAGGAACCCTGACCGCGGCGATGGCCGCCGTGCTGCTGGGCTCGGCGGCCGCCCGCCGGGGTCTGCGGGCCAGGAGGCGCCGGTGAACTGGCTGCTGGTGATCGCCGGCGCCCTGGTGGGCGCCCCGCTGCGCCACCTCACCGACCGGGCCGTGCAGCTGCGGCTGGGGCCGGACGCCGTCCTCCCGTGGGGCACCTTCACGGTCAACGCCGCCGGATCGCTGGCCCTGGGACTGCTGACCGGCGCCGCGGCCGCCGGGGCGGCGGGCGAGCGGCTGGAACTGCTGCTCGGCACCGGACTGTGCGGGGCGCTCACCACCTACTCGACCTTCTCCTGGGAGACGCTGCGCCTCGCCGAGGACGGCTCCCCGCTCCTCGCGGCGTGCAACGTCCTGGGCAGCCTGGCGGCGGGCCTCGGGGCGATGTACGCGGGCGTGGCGCTGGGCGGGGCGCTCTGGGGCTGAGCGGGTCCCGGGGCCCGTGTCCGCCCACCCCGCCGGAGTACCGTGGACGTCGGGGGCCGAGGAGGTGCGGTATGACCACGGCCACGACCGTCTCCGCCCGGGACATCCCCCGGACCCCGGGGATACGCGCGCGGACGGTGAACGACGCGGAGGTGCGCGCCTCGCTCGACGTACTGGGCTCACTGCCGGCCGACGCGTGGTCGCGGCCCACCTCCTGCACCGGCTGGTCCGTCCGGGACATGGCCGCGCACGAGGTCGGCCAGTGCGAGGAACTGGCCAAGCCGTGGCTGATGTTCACCCGGATCCGGCGGGCGCGGACCCGGCACCCGGAACTCGGCGCCCTGGACGGCCACAACGAGAGCCAGATCGAGGAGCGCGCGGACCTGCCTCCCGAGCGGCTGGTGCACGACCTGGCGAAGTTCGGCCGGCGGGGGGTGCGCGGCCTCGCCCGCGTGCCGGAGCCGCTGCGCCGGCGCCTGCGCACCAGTCTGGTCTTCCCGGCGGAGGGCAGGGCGCTGCCCGAGGACTCGATGGAGTACCTGAACAGCGTCCTGGTCGCGCGTGACATGTGGATGCACCGGATCGACATCAGCGACGCGACAGGCGCCGAGCCGGTCCTGGACGAGCACGACCGGGAGATCATGCACCAGATCCTGCTGGACCTGGCCCTGGACTGGACCGGTCCGCCGTGCCTGCTGGAGCTCTCGGGACCGATCGGCGGCCGCTACCGGATCGGTGACCGCGACGGCCCCCCGGCGGTCACGCTGCGGGCGGACGCCGTCGCCTTCGCCCGTCACCTGTCGGGCAGGCCGGCGCGCGGCGACCTCCGTTTCGAGGGCGACGAGGAGACCGCGTCGGCGCTCGCGGACGCCCGGGTCGTCTTCTGACCCGGTTCCGGCCCCGGTCCCGTTCCGAGGGCCGCCAAGGGCGGCGCACCCGCCGCCGGCACCCGGGCCGGCCTCAGTCCTCCGCGCCCTGCACGGCCCGCCCGCGCCGTCCGCGGCGCGTGCCGAACGCCGTGCCCGCCGCCGCGAGCGCCGCGGCG
>NZ_LWCC02000005.1:100316-144981 GCF_001642695.1 Streptomyces chilikensis | reverse complement strand
GCCGCCCGGCGGCCCGGGCCGAACGTGGCGGAGGCCGCTGCCCGCGCGGAACGGGCCCGTCATGGCCGGCGGCGCGCGCCGCCCGTCCGGCCCGGGCGCGGAAGCTTCCGGCGCGTGCTCACGTGGAGGTTCCGCCTCCCCGCGGCGCCGGGCGTTCAGTTCCCTGTGCCGCCGCCGCGGCGGGCGTAGGCGCGGGCGGCGCGGGCGCGGTCGCCGCAACGGGTGGAGCACCAGTGGCGCCGGCCGTGGGTGCGCAGGAGGAAGCGGTCGCAGGGCGCGGAGCCGCAGGCCGCGAGGCGGTCGGCGTCCGCGCCGGTGAGCAGGTCGGCGGCGTCGGCCGCGAGGGTCGCGAGTGCGTGGTTGACGGCCTGGTCGGTGGGGTGCGCCTGGACGCGCCGAGGTCCCCGGGCGCCGTCCCAGGCGAGCAGGGGAGCGGTGGGCACGGCGGTCAGGGCCGCGTTCACGGCGTGCAGTGACTCCTCGGACGGCGCGGTGCCGTCGACGCGCGCGGCGAACAGGGCGCGTACGTGTCCGCGCAGTGTGCGCATCCGCCGGGCGCACACCTCGTACAGCCGCACGTCGGGGGTGGTCAGGTCGTGGCCGGCGAGCCAGCGCATGGCCGCGGCGGGCGTGGCGAGCAGGTCGTAGCTCTGGCCGGCCGGGAGTGTCGCGGCCGTGTCGGCGAAGTCCAGCGAGCGGTGGCGGTCGGCGCCCGGGGCGGGAGGCAGGGCGGACTTCGTGAGGTCGGCGGCCAGGGTCTCGTCCATGACTCTCATGGTAGCGATTGCGTTTTTCCGTGAGCCCCGCTTACCGTGGGTGTCACGGAAAACGCGTGATGTATCCGTGAGAAGCGAGGAGATGACATGTCCCGGCACGATGTCCAGCAGTTCCCGGTCCGCGTCCTGGGCGGACCGACCGCCCTGTTCGAGTACGGCGGCCTGCGCTTCCTGACCGACCCGACCTTCGACGGTCCCGGCGAGTACCCCTCGCCCGGTCCGACCCTGGTCAAGACCACGCCCGCCGCCACCTCGCCCGCCGACATCGGCCCCGTCGACGTGGTGCTGCTCTCGCACGACGAGCACGCCGACAACCTCGACACCTCCGGCCGCGCTCTGCTCGCCGACGTCCCTCTCACCCTCACCACCCCCGGCGGCGGCGAGCGCCTGGGCGAGAGGGCCAAGGGCCTCGCCGACTGGGAGTCGATCGAGCTGGAGCGCCCGGACGGCGGCACGCTCACCGTCACCGGTGTTCCCGCCGTCCACGGCCCCGGCCCGCGCGAGAAGGTCGAACCGTTCACCGGCCAGGTCGTCGGCTTCGTCCTGACCGGTCAGGGGCTGCCGACCGTCTACGTCAGCGGCGACAACGCCTCCCTCGCGGCGGTCAGGGAGATCGCCGCGCGGTTCGGTGCCGTGGACACCGCCGTCCTGTTCGCCGGAGCACCCCGCTTCCCCATGCTCTTCGACGGCGGGCTGCTCGTCCTGGACAGCGCCCAGGCCGCGGAAGCCACCCGGATCCTCGGCGCCCGCCGCGTCGTCCCCGTCCACCACGACGGCTGGGCCCACTTCACCGAGGGCCGCGACGAGTTGGAGGCCGCGTTCACCGCCGCCGGCCTGGCCGACCGCCTGGACGCGGACTGGATCCAGCGCGCCTGAACACCCCGCTCCCCGCGCGATGCGGACGCTTAGGAACCGGGAGTGCCTCGGGGAGCGGGCGCCGCCCGCGCCGGCGCCCCCGGCCGCCGCCCGCGCCGGGACGCCCGTACCCGCGGCCGACCGGGCGGACCACGAGGGCCCGCGGCCGGGAAGGCGACCGGGGACGGACACCCGCTCCTAGGCGTCGAAGCCGGAGGGCCTGGCGGTTCCCATGGCGCGGGTGACGGTGATCTCGATGACGACCCGGTTCGGATTGACCCGCGGGGTCCTGTACCGGTCGGCGTACCGGGACACGGCATCGGCGACGGAGGCGGGGTCGTCCTTGACGACGGCCGTGCCCTCCAGGGTGCACCAGCGCCGGCCCTCGACCTGCCCCACGGCGACACGGGCTTCCGCGCCGGTGGCGAGTGCGGCCCGGATGTTGCGCACCTTCCGGCTTCCGCCGTCACTGATGACGCGGGCGATCCGGGTCCCGGGGTCGTAGGTGACCCCGACGGGAACGAGGTGAGGTGTGCCGTCGGGCCGGAAGGTGGTCAGGAAGCAGGTCCGGCGCTCCTGCCAGAAGGCGTCGCCCTCGGCGACCGGCGGAGTGTCTGTGCTCAAGGGGAAGTCTCCTCGTACGAAGAACTCGATTGTCCCAGCCCGTCACGCAGGACGCCGGGGCGGGGCGAGGCCCGGGTCAGCTCTTCGCGCCGGTCAGCACCCCGTCGACGCCGCGTTCGGCGCGCACGTACGCCGGGAACTCGTCGGCCGCGCAGAGCACGGTGCGCCAGCCCGGCCCCTGCAGCGGCGGGCAGCCCATCAGCGGCAGCCACACCCCGGACGGGACGTAGAACGTGCGCTCGCCTCCCGGCTCGAGCACCGGGGCGACCAGCACGTCCGGGCCCAGCAGGTACTGCAGGTCGGCGTCACGGGCGGCGCGGTCGCCGGGCACGGCCAGGGGCATCGGGCGCATCAGCGGCAGGGGCTCGCCGGCCGCCTCGGCCAGGTAGCCGCTCAGCCGGGGCCGCAGGCGGCAGGCGTCGAGGACGGCACCGCGTACCGGCTCGGGGTAGGCCGTCGGCTCGCGGCGGCCCATGCCGTGGAACCGCATCACCGGCGAGAACGCCGCCCACTGCGCCCACCTGCCGTACAACTCCGGCTCCACGTCGGCGGGGAGGGCGTCGGGAGTCATGGTCCGGCGCAGCTCGTGGGCCCGGGCGAACGAGTCCGGGGTCCAGTAGCCGCCCGCGTCGTGGGCGACGACGGAGAAGCCGCTCAGCGACATGGACAGCAGGGCGCGCACGGCGGAGACCAGACCCGTCCAGGTGGACGGCAGGTCACCGGCCCAGTGGACGGCCGTCCGCTGCGACCCGGCCGTGCCGGACCGGTGCACGGACACGAACGCGTCGCCGTGGACCCTGCGGCCCGCCTCCACCACCGTGTCCTGGTAGAAGAGACCGTAGGTGTCCCGCCGGTCCACGCCCCGGCTGCCGTCCGCGAAGACGGCCTCCTCCGGGATCTCCTCCCCGAAGTCGGCCAGCACCGCCGAGGCACCCTCCTCACGCAGGGTGCGGGCCAGCCGTTCGCACCACCACTGCCTGGCCCGGGCGTTGAGGAAGTCGACCAGGTAGGTCCGCGGGTTGCCGGAGGTGGGGACCGGCCTGCCGTCGGGGCCGAGGAGCAGGAAGCCGCGGGAGACCAGGTCGTCGGTGAGCGAGGTGCCCTGCTCGACGTAGGGGTTGATCCACAGGCTGGTGCGGATGCCCCTCTCGTGGAGAGGGCGGGCCCAGCCGGCGGGGAAGCGGTCGCGGTCGGCGCCGGTGTTCCACGACGCGGTCTCCAGGACGGCCTCGGACGCCCACTCGTCGACGTGCATGAGGCCGACCGGGCAGCCGGCCTCCCGCAGACCGTCCGCCGTGCGGACCATCTCCTCCGCGGTGAAGTAGGACGAGCGGCACATCCACACCCCGAAGACCCACTCCGGAGGCCGGTACGGGCGGCCGGTGAGCGCCCGGTACCGGGCGAGGACGGTGGGGGCGTCACCGGAGACGAGGAACAGGTCCAGGGCGCTGCTGCGGATCTCGACCAGGGCCGCCTCCGCGTGCGTGGCGCCCAGGTCCGCCCGCACCGGCCCGCCCGCGTGCGCGAACAGCCCCCAGCCGGCGTCCGACCACAGCAGAGGGACGTTCAGGTAGGCGGAGTCCCGGCCCGCCGCACGGTTCTCCTCGACGTTCCGCAGCGCGCGGTGACGGCCACGGAGGTTGGGGCCCTGGTAGCTCTCGCCGCCCCCGTGGACGGCGGAGTCGGGAGCGAGGTGGACGGTCTCCGCCCATCCGGCCGGACAGCCGTCGTCGAGCAGGCAGCCGGCGGTGAAGGGGAGGGTGTCGCCCTCGGGCTCGCAGAACCGCCGGAAGGCCCCGAACCGCAGACCCGGGGAGCCGCCGCCCCCGTCCCTGCCGGACTCCCACACCGCCCGCACGCCCGGGCCGGTGATCTCGGTTCCTCCCGCGACACGGGCGAGCCGGGCCGGCCGGTGCGGCAGGTCCAGCAGGACGGGATCGGCGGCACCCGTCGCGCGGGAGCACGGCCCTTCCGGATCCCGGTCCGGCCCGCTCCTGCCACCCGGCCCGGGCAGGCCGTCCGTGCGCAGGCGCAGGACGCCGTCCACGGGCACGGAGCACTCCACCCGTACGGCACGGCCCGAGGCGAAGGTCACCCGCAGGGCTCCGGCCCCGGCCCCGGGCTCCGGTTCGGCCGTCACAAAGGGGTCGATCCGTACTGTCACGCCACCATGTCCCCTCTGCCGGAACGGGAGCGTGCGCAGGCGGGTACCCGTGGCCGGAAGCGGGGAAACAGCCGAGGGGCGGGGCGCGGGGGAGCGGCGGCCGCGGCCCGGGGACGGCGAGGGGAAGGACCTCCGGGAACTCGCGCCGGCCCGTCCGGCCGTACCGGTCCTGCCCCCCGGCCCCCTCGCGGCGATCTAGAGTAGGCGCGTACCACTTCCGGTTCCCACGCCTGCGACCCTGAGAGGTATACGCGGATCATGCCGACCGAAACGTTTGAGTTCCAGGTTGAGGCTCGTCAGCTGCTCCAGCTGATGATTCACTCGGTCTACTCGAACAAGGACGTCTTCCTGCGGGAGCTCATCTCCAACGCGTCCGACGCGCTCGACAAGCTGCGTCTGGCCGTGCTGCGGGACGAGTCCCTCGACGCCGATGCCTCCGACCTCCACATCGAACTCGAGGCCGACCAGGAGGCCCGCACCCTGACCGTGCGGGACAACGGCATCGGGATGTCCTACGACGAGGTCACGCGTCTCATCGGCACCATCGCCAACTCCGGCACCGCCGCGTTCCTCCAGGAACTGAAGGAGGCCAAGGACACGGCGGGCGCCGACGGTCTCATCGGGCAGTTCGGCGTCGGTTTCTACTCCAGCTTCATGGTGGCCGACGAGGTGACCCTGGTGACCCGGCGTGCCGGAGAACGACAGGGCACCCGCTGGACCTCGCGGGGCGAGGGCACCTACACGCTGGAGACCGTCGACGACGCGCCCCAGGGCACCGCCGTCACCCTCCACCTCAAGCCCGCCGACCCCGAGAACCAGCTCCACGACTACACCGCCCCGTGGACGATCCGGGAGATCGTCAAGCGCTACTCGGACTTCATCACCTGGCCCGTCCGGCTGCTCCCGGCCGGGACCGCCACGTCCGACGCCGCCACCGACGAGGAGACGGCCGCAGGCGAGCCCGAGACCCTCAACTCCATGAAGGCGCTGTGGGCCCGCTCCCGCGACGAGGTCTCGGACGACGAGTACCACGAGCTCTACAAGCACATCAGCCAAGACTGGCGTGACCCGCTGGAGACGATCCGTCTGCAGGCCGAGGGCACGTTCGAGTACCAGGCGCTCCTCTTCGTCCCCTCCCACGCCCCGCACGACCTGTTCACCCAGGGCTACCGCCACGGACTGCAGCTCTACGTGAAGCGCGTCTTCATCATGGACGACTGCGCCGAACTCCTTCCCTCCTACCTGCGCTTCGTCAAGGGCGTCGTGGACGCGCAGGACCTCTCGCTCAACGTCTCGCGCGAGATCCTGCAGCAGGACCGGCACATCCGCATGATGCAGCGCCGCCTCACGAAGAAGGTCCTGTCCACGGTCAAGGACATGATGAACACCGACCAGGAGCGCTACCGCGCCTTCTGGCGGGAGTTCGGCGCCGTCCTCAAGGAAGGCCTGGTCACCGACCCCGACAACCGCGACGCCCTCCTCGCCGTCTCCTCCTTCGCCAGCACCCGCGACGCCGAGGAGCCGACGACGCTCGCGCAGTACGCCGAGCGCATGCCGGAGAGCCAGACGGACATCTACTACATGACCGGCGACTCGCGGCAGGCCATCGAGAACTCGCCCCACATGGAGGCCTTCCGGGCCAAGGGCATCGAGGTGCTGCTCCTCACCGACCCCGTGGACGAGGTCTGGGCCGAGACGGTCGGCGAGTACGAGGGCAGGAAGCTGCGCTCGCTCGCCAAGGGCGACATCGGCCTCGGCACGGAGAGCACCGACGGGGAGGAGGGCAAGGACTCCGGGAAGGACGGGCAGAACGAGGAGTACGCCGGTCTGCTCGGCTGGATGACCGAGCGGCTCGGCGAGGAGGTGAAGGAGGTCCGCCTCTCCTCCCGCCTCACCGTCTCCCCGGCCTGCGTCGTCTCGGACACCGACGACATGACCCCGGCGCTGGAGGCCATGTACCGGGCGATGGGCCAGGAGGTGCCCGCCGTCAAGCGCATCCTCGAACTCAACCCGGAGCACCCGCTCGTCAAGGGGCTGAACCGGGCGTACGCGCAGGACGGGGACCGTACGGAACTCGCCGACACCGCGGAACTCCTGCACACCCTGGCGGTCCTCGCCGAGGGCGGCCGCCCGAAGGAGCCCTCGAAGTTCGTCAGGCTGGTCGCCGACCGCCTGGAGAGGACCCTCTAGACGGGACATCACGCCCCACCACCCCGCCGCCGCCCGGAACCCGCCGGTCCCGGGCGGCGGCGCGACATCCCATCCGAGTGCCCACACGCGTATACGCGTCCTCGCCCCTCCGGGCACCTTCAGGCCCCTGCGGTCGGCCGTGTCCTGGTGGCCGGCCGGGACGCCGTCGAGGTCGGTGGCGGCGGTTCAGGGCGAGGACGGTGGCGGGGATCAGGGGCAGTGCGGCGAAGACGGTGCCGGCCACGACGAACTCCGTGGTGCCCATCGGGAACGTGCCCAGCGCGAGCACGTACACGACGGGCGGAAGCCGGGCGGGCGCCGCAGAACCGCTTCACCCCCGGAGGGCCGCGCGGTCGGCCCGGTGACGTTCCAGGCGGAGCGGGAAAGCTCGCAGACGCCCCCGCCCCGGCCTCACCAGCAGCCGCCTCGGCCGCAAGGAAACGTCACCGTCAAGCGCCTCACCTGCCCCGCTCCTGCGCACGCTGCGGATACTCCGCAAGGTCCCGCAGACGCTCGACAATGCTTTCCGCCGCCCCCTCGCCCGGCGCCGTCGCGGTGGGCGGCGGCGCCATGGTCGTCGGCCTGGTGACCGGCCCGACCGCTCCAGCAGCCTGTGGCTGGGCGGCGCGCTCCAGGAAGCGGAGGAGTTCCACGGGGAAGGGCAGGACGAGGGTGGAGTTCTTCTCGGCGGCCACCGCCACCACCGTCTGCAGCAGCCGCAACTGGAGCGCGGAGGGGGTGTCGGCCATCTGCTGAGCCGCCTCGGCCAGCTTCTTCGACGCCTGGAGCTCTGCGTCGGCGTTGATGACGCGGGCTCGCCGGTCCCGGGCCGCCTCGGCCTGTCGGGCCATGGAGCGCTTCATGCTCTCAGGCAGGGACACGTCCTTGATCTCGACCCGGTCGATCTGCACGCCCCACCCGACCGCTGGGCTGTCGATCATCAGCTCCAGGCCTTGATTCAGCTTCTCCCGGTTGGACAGGAGGTCGTCGAGGTCGCTCTTGCCGATGATGGACCTCAGCGACGTCTGTGCCATCTGGGAAACGGCGAAACGATAGTCCTCGACCCGGACGATCGCGTCGGCCGCGTCGACGACCTTGAAATAGACGACCGCGTCCACCCTCACGGTCACGTTGTCGCGCGTGATCCCCTCCTGCGCGGGCACCGGCAGGGTCACGATCTGCATGTTGACCTTACGCAGCCGGTCCACCGCCGGAACGATCAGCGTGAGACCCGGCTCGCGTGCCGGGGTCCGAAGCCTTCCCAGACGGAAGACGACACCCCGCTCGTACTGTTTGACGACCCGCACCGCCGCAGCCAGATATACCGCGCCGACGGCCCCCAGCGACCCGCCCACCATCAGCAGTTCCTCGATCATCGTGACCCCTTGAGGCTCAAAATGAAAGAAATTGAATAATTGGTCTATTTCTTCCACGGTAAACCGTCCCGTCGCATCCTTCAGCGACAGACCGGCATCCCGAACGGCTCGGTATTGGCGGGGCGGCGGAAAACCCGGCCGCGCGAGGCGCGGACCCGCTGAGCAGGGCTCGGGCGTCGTTTCACGTGATGAGCCGACGAGGGCCGCGGCTGTGCCGGTGAAGGCCAGGAAGTGCCCGAGCCTGCGCTCGTAGCGGCAGCGCAACCTTCGGCGTCCCGCGAGTCAGAAGACCGTTCTCCCGACGACCCGGCGGCATCGGTCGAACCGCGTGGAGGACTCGATGCCCTTGCGGGCGTATGACCTCCGTCGGCGATGCTCCTCCGCCGGAATGCTCCTCCGCCGGAACGGCGTCCACAGCTCGCCCGCCTTCACCATCGCCAAGGCCGATACGGGCAAGGGCGTCCCCAGCAGCTCTGAAATGCGCAAGCCGAGACGCTGACGCGGATGAGGACCGGCCTGGAGGCGACAGGCAATGCCTCTTCGAGCGTTTCGGTGTCCGGAATGTCAAAAGGTACCGGGCAGGACACCGCGCTTACGGCTTTCCTGATCGTCGGCTGAGTTCTCGTCGGCCTGGTGGCGAAGCTTACTGACCCAGCCGCCTGTCGGCGTCATCGATCACGCTCTGGATCAATTGGCGAAGGTTCGTGCTTGAAACGTGCATCGTGTACGGCAGGTAGACGACTTCCACACCTACTTCGGCAAAGTCACGCTCCCACTGCCTGCCGCGGGCGGTGCCCTTCCAGTCCTCGCCCTTGAAGAGCTTGTGGAACCGGACCTGCCTCCATGCCTCCATTTTCTCCAGGGTGTGGTCGACGATCGCCTCGTCCACGTACTTGACGGCGCTCACGATCTCCATTCGTTCGGTCAGCGGTACCACGGGGGCGTGGCCCTTGTGGCCTGCCGCCTCGTCGGTGAGTACGCCGGCCACCAAATGGTCGCACTGTGCCTTGGCGTGTCTGAGCAGGTTGAGGTGACCTATGTGGAAGAGATCGAAAACCCCTGAGGCGTAGCCGACAACCCGAGACATGGCTGTACTCCTTCGTGACAGGCGAAAGACGCGCCGAGCCGGGTCACTGCCGTGCCGGAACGCCGGGACAAGTGCGGGGTGCGCGCGAGAAGGGGCGGGTCGGTCGAGGCGCTTGGGGTGGATGGCGCTGCCACAGTGTAGGCAGCGTCCTGATTGGCTGTCAGTCATAACATATGACGCAGCCTGCCCGCGCCCGATGTCCCACGCGTGTGCATTACCGCTCTCGCGGGTCGTGCTGTCTGCAGGCAAGAGGAGCGCACGCCACCGTCGACTGCACGGTCCAGCACTGGGGAGCCGTGTACCTCCGTGACCGGAGCCTGGTCCTTGCCGGCCTGGGCCCTGCCTGCTTGCTCCCATAAAACCCACTGCCGAATGGTGCAGCGTGAAGTCGTTCCCGAAAAGGACTCGGAACGCTTGCATCCTGCACAAAGCAGTCAAGCGCAACCGTGGATGCGTGAGCCCGGTCATTCGATGAGGGCGGCTCCGCGGAGGCGCCACTGCGGTGACGGTTCACCATGCGGGAAACGCGCAAGCCAGGGCCAGGAGCTCGCGGACGTCGATTTCCTCACGGCCATCCGTTGACCCGCACCGTCGACAGGCCGTTACTCATTCCCCGGCCGTACCCCTTCATCGGCCGTCAGCCGGAGCCGAGTCGGCCTTCGGAGTGACGCTCGGAGCCCTCGTGGCTGGGATCTTCCTTACTGAACAGTCGAACAGCAGTTCATCCAAGCCGAGGACCGCCCATGCAGCAGCTCCAGCACGCCCAGGAATCCACTACCGTCCCCCTCGGACGCTTACGCGTCGTATGGCGGACGGCCCACGAGCCCGTTGCCGGAGTGTCACGACGGATTCGGCTCGTGGCTTACGCCGTGCCCTTGGCCGTCCTTCCTTCCAGTATCTGGCGGCTCCCGGCCGCGTTCGGCGACGGCCGCGGACTCGGTGAACGGATGTACGTCGTCTTCCTGTCGGTTCTGTCCGAGGTCTTCGCTTTCGCTGCGATCGGTCTGATCGCCCACTGGGGTGAGGTGTTCCCGCGCTGGATCCCGTTCCTTCGCGACCGCCGGGTTCCGAGAAGGGTGGCCGTCCTCCTGGCCACCATCGGGGCCGCGAGCCTCACCCTCCTGTTCACCCTTCTGTTCGTCGTCTCCGAGATCAGGGGGACCACGGTCCGAGGTGGCGCCCTGCCGGCCGACCACCCCAGCCGAGTCGGCGGCTGGGAAACTGCCTGGTTCTATCTGTGTTACGCGCCGCTGACCCTGTGGGGGCCACTGCTGGGCGTGCTGACCGTCGCGTACGGGAAACGCCGTTCCGCAGCCGAGAGGGCACCTGCGACGGCGTGAGACGGCCGGCCGGCTCCCTGACCTTGCCGGTCGCGTCGGACCGCGCAACCTGCACCACGGCCCACCCGCCGGCCCTGGCCGTTCCAACAGAGCCGCAGCCGACCGAAGGCCGGCGGCATCCGCCGTCCTGACGGCACCTTCCCCCAGGCGGCACGAGCGATCCGAACGACGAGACGGTGCGGTCGTCCTGCCGCCGGTCTCCGGTCAGGGCCCGGAGGCCCGCGAGGCGCGGGCGGCGTGCCGGTGGGCCAGCACGGAGAGGGGCACGGAGGCGATCCAGCTGTAGACGGCCGCCAGGGGTGAGAACTGGGCGATCCCGACGGAGAGAAGGAAGACGCACGCCTGCGCGGGAAAGGGCGGGAAGGGCCTCCGGCGCCCCGATCCCCGGGCGATGCACACGGCCATCACGTACAGCACCAGGGCGGCCGTGCCGATAACCGCGCCGTACAGGCCCGGTCCGAGCGGCCGGTGGCCGTAGTCGGCCAGCACCCTCGTCGGAAAGGGGATCAAGGAGACCAGCGCCAGAAAAGCGACGTTGCACCAGAAGAGGGAGCCGTTGATCCACTCCGCGTCGCGCAGCACCGAGTGGTGGACCCGCCAGAACAGAGCGATCACGACAGCGCTCAACAGGAACGTCCACACCTGGCCCTGCACGTCGTCGAGCGCGTCCACCAGAGCCTGCCCCCGGAGCCCTTCGGGCACGTCGATGTCGAGCACCAGCAACGTCATGGCGATGGCCACCACGCCGTCGGTCAGCGCGAGAATCCTGTGCTTCGGCAGGTACATCTGCTCCGAAGGGGCGGCTGTGTGCCTGTGGCCCGTATCCATCGTCCTGTGGTAGCACCACCCGAGCGCGACACCCCGGCACCCGTCCACCGGGCCGCGCGCGTGTCGCGGACCGGACTCCGGACCAGGATGTGTCCGGCTGTCCGGCCGGCTCCCTGACGTTGCCGGTCGCGTCGGACCGCGCACCCTGCACCGCAGCCCGCCTGCCTGCCCCGGCTGCCCCGCCGGAGAAGGACAGGGCCCGCGCGGGCCGGGACGGACGGGAGAGGTTCTCCTCCCCGCGGGCGTGCTTGATGCGCATGCCGTCCAGAACCACGTCCATCGCCGACAGGGAGAGGGACGTGGTGAAGCAGGCGGCAGCGACGGCCACGCCGTCCACGCCGACGGCGTTCATCCACGCCTCCACGTCCTGCGCCCGCAGCCGGGTCTCTCCGGACTCCGGGTGCCGGGCACGAGCTCGTGGCAGGGAGCAGGCGTGCCTGGAGGTCCTGCGAGAGCCGGTCCGGTACGGCACACCGTCGGCCGGAGCAATCCTCCTCGAGCGCGTACCTTCGGATGCCGAGGAGCTGCGGAGTCCGGCACGGGTGCGGGTGACGTTCCGCTACACCGGTCAGGCCTCCTGAGCAGACGGCGCGGGGCCGCCGACGGACCGTGAGGAAGGGAGTGCTTCGCCCTCGGGGCGTCGATGCAGCAGGTCCGTCCCGGTCGGTGCGCCCGTGCCGCCGTTGGTCTCGCCGTCGACCAGTTCCAGCCCAGCGGCACCTGTCGCATCGGCCCGAGCACGCTGCAGCCCGCACCCGCGGCCGATTCCTTCCCGCGTCCAGTACCGGTGCCTGCGCGAGGACGGCGACGAGGGACGGCCGGACGAGGACGGCGGGATGTCCTGTGCGGGATGACGGTGCCGCGGGGTCGTCACCCTGCCTACCGGTTTCTCGCCAGCCGGGATCCCTCGAGCGTACGACGGTAGAGCACCGACCGGCCCGACCGGGCGCGAGTGACGAGACCGGCCCGGTGCAGGACACCAAGGTGATAGGACACCGTGGCGGGGCTGAGGAAGTAACGCGCCGCCAACTGCGCGGTGGAAGCCGGCCGCGTCAGCGCGGCGAGCAGCCCGGCGCGGGTGGGGCCGAGCAGACGGGCGATCTCGGCGGAGGGGACCGCAGGAGCGATGGCGTCGACGACAACCCTGTCACGCACCGGATAGATGAGCGTCGGGGGCCGGTCCTCCTCTCGCGTGGGATCCACTCCCACACCCGGCCGAGGCGCGACGATCGACGGCACGACGACCACCATGGGCACCGGCAGCGCAATCCGCAACCCGCCCTCGACACGCAAAGTGCCCCCCGCCCATTCGACCGCGGGGTGCAAGGAGTTGAAGAGCCTCGCTGCTCCGTGTCCGGCCAGCATCCCGGCGCACCGGCCGACCTCCGCGTCGAGGACGGCTTTGGCGGCCTCCCAGTGCGGGGCGAACGCCAGCTCCCAGTAACGCCGTAACTCGTCCGCCGCCTGCCGGGCCACATGCGCGCCACCTCGCATCATGGCCCTGCGCACCCCCTCCGGCAGCCCGGAACCGGCAAGGCCGCTGCACGGCCGTCCGACGCGTAACGCCTCCAGCTCGCCCAGGACACGCCTTGGGGGAGTGCACCGGACCCGCTCCAGTTCCTCCTCGACGGTGGGGGAGGGGCCGCAGGGGTACGGGGTGAGGAAGTCAGGCACATAACCGGGTCCGTCCAGCGCCAGTTCGGACAGCAACGGCAGGTGGGCCCGACGCAGCACACGCCGTGCGCGAGCGACCCACGGATCGGCACCGGGCGCCGGCTGCAGGCCCCAGGGCAGCAGCGTCGCGACGACCTCGTGCAACGGCGACACGGCGAAGCGTGAACGGGCGAGCCCCGCGGCGTCGACGGTGAGCTCGATCATGACCCTCCCGTTGTCCGGCCGCGCCGCACCCGCGGCCCTTTCCCTTCGAACCTCCTCGAATCGTGGCACGGAACGGCGCCGCGGCAGACCCGATCGATGCAGGCTGACGGCCGCGGCCCGAAGCCGCCCCCGGACGCCGGGAGACCTGCGCGCATTGCCCGTCCACGGCCACGGCGGAGCCGTAGCCGAACCACAAGGAGAAACCATGCGGAACCTGAGGAAGATCACCGCCACCACCGCCGTGGCCGTGTCCACCGCCACTCTGGCCCTGGCAGCGCCGGCGGCCGCCGCACCCGTCGGCACGGCTGCCGTGGGCTACTCCACGCGGCTGATCTTCGACAAGAACCCCGCCGACCCGAGCAACTCGCGTCTGTACTGGCGGGTCTACCGCGTCGAGGACAACGGCCGCCAGAGGAAGATCGTGGACGTCTCCTGGCGGGCAGGATCGGGCATCGGCGTGAAGAACGACTGCACCCGCAACAAGGGGTGGCTGCCCAACGGCTCCTACGACATCACGCTCCACCCCAGCTACAACGGCAGCATCATCAAGGGCGTCGCCTTCCGCCTGAACAACAAGAAGTGCTCCGCGGGCACCACCACCCGCACCGACCTGTTCATCCACAGCGAGATGACCCGCAGCGGTGGCCAGAACCGCAACGTCGAGTCCCAGCGCTGGGACGGCAACGGCGACTACAAGTCCAACGGCTGCATCAAGCTCAAGCCCGCCGACATCAAGTCCCTGGCCAGCCACTACAAGCGGTACCACCCGGCCTCCCGCACAGTCACCGCCAAGCTCACCGTCGTCTCCTGACGGCCCTCGGACCGCGCCTCCCAGGCATGGGCGGGTGTGGTTGGGACGAAGGGGGTTGTCCTGAGGGCCGGGGCGCCTGTCCGTGTGAGGCCGGCTTTTCCGGGGCGCGGTAGCGCGTGGCACAGGGCTTCGAGCGGCCCGGCCGGTGGGTGGGGAACCCGCACCCACCGGCCGGGCCGTGATGGAACGGCCGGCGCCCTGAGTGGTGTCCTGCCTTGCTGCAATTCAGGCGGGGCCACGCCACCCGCATCCTCGACGCCTTCCGCCACGCGGCCGGACCACTACGGACCAAGGATGTCTGCGAGGCCCTCAGCCACGAACTGCTGCCGAAGGATGTCGAAGGCACTCGCACCAAGCTGAAACGCCTGGTCAAGCTCGGCATTCTCACCGAGGCCGACACCTACGCGCCGAGTACCTGACGCCGCACCTCCGGCTTCCATTCGACGTACTCGGCCTCCACTCCGCCCCGATGACGGGCGTAGAGGAAGCGGCCGGTTGCGCTGGTTGTCTCCCCCGTTGTGATCTCGGCGCCTGCCTCGTCCAGGGCCGCGCGCGCCTGATCCAGGTCGGAGACAATCACTGTGGCCGTGGCGTGGGCATACCGAGCGCGTTCCTCGGCAGGTCCGGCGATGACCAGGAAGTCACCGATGGCGGCGAGCTCGATCTCGTCGAAGGCGAAGTGCAAGTGTGGACGCGTTCCCGTCAGGCGCTCCAGCAGGGGAAGGGCCGTGCTCAGGTCGTCGGCCCAAAGACGGGCGTACGTCTTGAGGATCATCGTTGCTCCAGGGGTCCGTTCAGGCTGCCTCAATCTCCAGCAGGAACGGACTAACCGTAGGAGAGTGTGCTCCGAACTGGAAGAACGCACCTTTTCGTGAGAGGGGCACCTCGTGGTAACCAAGCACCCCGCCCGTGATCCGGCCGACACGGATCTCACCCGCGCCGACTCGCTGGCCCGTGAGGTCTTCGCGGGCGTGGCCGACAAATGGGCGTTGTTGCTCATCAACGTCCTGGCTGACCGCACCCTGCGGTTCACCGAGTTGCAGACGCAGGTCGGAGGCATCAGTCACAAGATGCTGTCCCAGACACTGCGGCACCTCGAACGAGACGGGCTGGTCGACAGGACCGTTCACCCGGTGGTGCCGCCACGTGTCGAATACCGCCTCACCGAAGCCGGCCAGGCACTGCGCACCACGGTCAACGGCATGTGCGCCTGGACCCGCACCTATTTGGACCATATCGAGGAGGCGCGGCGCCGGTTCGACTCGGCCCGTGCGGTGTGACGTGACTGCAGGTGGGAACAGCCGGGCCGGTCATGGGTACGTCCCGGGGCTGCGCGCGAGAACCACAGCGGGGTGCCATCCGGACGGGCGATGACCTGCGCGTTCATGCCGTGTTCGCGGTGTTTGACCGAGTGGTACGGCTCGTCCGCAGCGGTGCGCTCGATCGGAATCAGCGTGCCGTCCACGATGACGAAATTGCCCTCGCCCAGTCCGGTAAGGGCTTCGTGCGGGCCGGGTGCCCGCGAGGCGAGGACGTCCAGGGCCTCGTCGGCATGGCGCCGGGCCGTTGCCCCGAGGCAGCGAAACCAGTGTCGAGCTGGGCGAATGTCTCGTTCTTCCGGAGATGTGCCAGGGCGGGCAAGGCCTGCTGGAAACAGCCCGGCTTCCGCCACGGCGAGTTCAGTTCACGCCTTCGGGCGTGGAGGAGTCAGAAGACATGCTCGACCGGCTCGTGAGGAACGCCGAGCATGGCGGATACGGAACCAACAGGGCCCCTCCGGTCGCCGGCGTGCCGAGTGGAATCACCACGCCGGCGACGAGGGGCCCTGCCGCGTCACCACCCCCACTGAGCAGCTCATTTCACCCCTGCAGCACAGGACGAAAGAGGTTCACAGGCGCAGAGATCGACGTCTTGTGGAAGTGCGGCGACCGTCAGGTCCTCGCTGCGGCCGGTCAGCTGCAGCACGACCTGCTCCCTTCCGCTTCCCCGCGTCACGGCTGTCTCCGCCCCCTGGGCCACCCGTCAGGCCGGCCGGCGGACCGCAGACGCCGCGAGCAGACAATGCCTATCCTCGAAAGGGCCCGTCAGTCGTCCATCCCCGGACAGGACCCCAGTTCCCTGTCCTCGACAGCTCATCGAAGGCATCCATGCCATCCCACTACGGGGCACCGTACGGTCAGCTGTCATCCGGGCAGACCACGGCCGCCGAAGCCATCAGCGTCATCACACTGCACGGCGACATCGACTACCACAACATCGATCACCTGCGAGACGTCCTGCTCTTCCCCCACGGCGCGGCTGCGGCCCGCACGGTGATCAGCCTCAGCGCTGTCACCTTCATCGACTCCAGCGGCATCAACGCCTTCATCACCGCCCACCACGCCGCCCAAGGCTCAGGCGGCTGGCTGCGTCTGGCCGGTCCCTTCAAGTCTGTCATGCACGTCATCAGGATTGTCGGCTTGGACGGCATCATCCCCTGCTACCCCACCCTTCAACAGGCTCTGGCCGTGTGAGGGCGAACCCCGCGCGCGTCGCGCGGAAGCGTGCCGGGGTGTGTTCGTCCAGCTGTTCAGGGCGTGGTGCGTGGGGGGCCGCGGTACTGCCGTGACGGGCACCCGAGCGCCAGCGGTCACGGGAAGCGGTCGCCCGCCGCGTCTGGACCGCGTGGAGCGGCGCGCGGGGCGTCGACGTCGAGCACCACCACATCGGCCACCCGGTCCTGTCCGCCTCCCGCTGACCGCCCGCGGCATCACGCACGCCGTTCCCGAGAAGACCGGCCGGCAACGGCACCGACCGAGGCGTGGTGGCGCTGCGCACGGTTCCCTCCTGCGGCGACCGTTGACGCCGGCGCTGCGGACGCACACGCGGACGGGTGTGGTCGTCGGCCCGCTCGTCGAGTCCCGTACAGAGGTCTTGACCACTTGATTGGTCTGGACCATGCTGTGGCGCGCTCCACTCCGATCCCTCACTCCCGGAGGCAGTCGTGGACCGCACCAGACCTCTCGCCCTGCTGCTGGTGGGCGCGCTCGCCGTCGGCGGGCTCGCCGCGCTCACTCCGGCCGCCCAGGCCGCCGACTCCGAACTCACCCGCAACGGCGGCTTCGAGGCCGGCCTGGACGGGTGGAGCTGTACGGCGGGCAGCGGCGCCGCCGTCACCACCCCCGTGCGCAGCGGCACGAAGGCGCTGCAGGCCACACCGGCCGGCAGCGACAACGCCAAGTGCTCCCAGACCGTCACCGTGAAGCCGAACGCGACCTACACGCTGAACGGCTGGGTCCGCGGCAGCTACGTGTACCTCGGCGTCACCGGCACCGGAACCACCGACGGGTACGCCTGGACCCAGTCCGCCCCGGACTGGCAGAAGCTCACCAAGACCTTCACCACCGGCGCGAACACCACCTCGGTCACGGTCTACACCCACGGCTGGTACGGCACCCCCGCCTACCAGGCCGACGACCTCTCCCTCATCGGGCCCGGCGGCGACCCGGTCCAGATCCCCGCCGCCCCGACGGGCCTCACCGCCGGCACCCCGACCGCCACCTCGGTGCCGCTCAGCTGGCCCGCCGTCGCGGGAGCCACCTCGTACAAGGTCTACCGGGGCGGGAACCCGCTCGGCACCGCGACCGGCACCTCGTACACCGCCACCGGCCTCAGCCCGAGCACCGCGTACTCCTTCCAGGTCTCGGCGGTCAACAGCGCGGGCGAGTCCGCGAAGTCCACGGCCGTCACCGCCACCACGGCCTCCGCAGGCGGGGGAGGCGGGGCAGGCGGCGAGCTGCCCGCCCGCGCCCTCGTCGGCTACCTCCACGCCAGCTTCGCCAACGGCTCCGGCTACACCCGCATGGCCGACGTACCCGACTCCTGGGACGTCATCAACCTCGCCTTCGGCGAGCCCACCTCGGTGACCTCGGGCGACATCCGCTTCAGCCTCTGCCCGGCCGCCGAGTGCCCCGGCGTCGAGTCACCCGCCGAATTCAAGGCCGCCATCAAGGCCAAGCAGGCCGCCGGCAAGAAAGTCCTCATCTCCATCGGCGGCCAGAACGGGCAGGTCCAGCTCGCCACCCCGGCCGCCCGCGACGCCTTCGTCTCCTCCGTCTCGAAGATCATCGACGAGTACGGGCTCGACGGCCTCGACATCGACTTCGAGGGCCACTCGCTCTCCCTCCAGGCCGGCGACACCGACTTCCGCAACCCCACCAGCCCGGTCGTCGTCCACCTCATCCAGGCGGTCAAGGCCCTCAAGGCGAAGTACGGCGCGAAGTTCGTCCTGACGATGGCCCCGGAGACCTTCTTCGTCCAGCTCGGCTACCAGTTCTACGGCTCCGGCCCCTGGGGTGGCCAGGACCCGCGCGCCGGCGCCTACCTGCCGGTCATCCACGCGCTGCGCGACGACCTCACCCTGCTCCACGTCCAGGACTACAACTCCGGCCCCATCATGGGCCTCGACAACCAGTACCACTCGATGGGCGGCGCCGACTTCCACATCGCCATGACCGACATGCTGCTCACCGGCTTCCCGGTCGCCGGCAACGCCGAGCGCTTCTTCCCCGGCCTCCGCCCCGACCAGGTGGCCATCGGCCTCCCCGCCTCCACCCAGGCGGGCAACGGTCACACCAGTCCCGCCGAGGTGAACAAGGCCCTGGACTGCCTCACCAAGAAGCAGAACTGCGGCTCCTACCAGACCCACGGCACCTGGTCGTCCCTGCGCGGCCTGATGACCTGGTCGATCAACTGGGACCGCTTCAACAACTGGGAGTTCAGCCGGAACTTCGACGCCTACACCTGGAACTGACGACCCACCTCCGCGAGGTGACGGCTCGGCCCGTCACCTCGCGGAACAGGCGGGCCGGAACGGCACGGAGGTCCGGCCCGTCTGTTCCGCCGGTGTCACCCGCAGACCGAGGGTTCGGACACCGACGCGTGGCGGGAGGCTGCGCAGGTGCGGCTCGTCGTCCGGCATGGCCGCTTCCCGGCTCCCGGGTCCGGGGCGGCCCCGACCCGCTGCTGCCGGCCGCCCTCGGACGGAGCCCGCTCCTGGCCACAGTCCGCGAGCACCCGCCCAGTGCCGACCAGCACCTCGCCCGCGCCCTGCTCACCGCGCCGACGACGTCCTGGGCGATCCGGCGGCCGCCTGGACGGACCCGGACCACAGGCCCCGGCGGCGCGGCCGCGGCCAGCCGACTGCTGACCGCGCTCACCGCCCCCCCGGCGCCGCCCGCGCCGTGCTCCACGCCGCCACGGCGCTGCCGGAGGTCGAACGCTCCACCGGGACGCGGCAGTCGCGCCGGGCCCTGGTGGAGGCCGGCGAGGTTGACCTCGCCCGGACGGCCGGCTGACCGCCCGACAGCCCCGACCTGCCGGACGGCCGTGGCCACCACCGCGCGCCGTCCGGACGAGGCAGCGACTGGGCCGTGTGTGGCCGGTGGTTCGTACCGGTCCGGCTCGCCGCGGTCGGCTCGGCACCCGATCGTGTTACCGCGTCCTGGAACAGCCCGGCAGCGGCGGGTGGCGTCGTCAACCTGCTGCCGAGCAGGCTCAGGCCGGCCGGTTCGTGAGGAGACGGGGATGGCAGGGACACCGACGCCGGGCGACGTCCGGCACGCCCAGGCGCGACGTCGGCGGGACGCCGTGGAGCAGGCGGAGCTCAAGGCCCGGCGGCGCGCGGAGAACGAACGCAACCGCGCCGCGAAACTTGCCCGCAAGGCCCGTCTCGCACTGCCGCCCGAGCAGCGGCTGGCCGACCTGGCCTCCAGGGCCGCGGCCATCGAGGCGAAGTGGACGATGCCGCCGGCCCAGGTGGACTCCGAAGAAGTCAAGGCCGCACAGCGCGCCGCGATGACCCGTATCGAAGTGGTCGAGGTCGTCCGCGAGATCACCGTCGAGGTCCCCGCACCGCCCCTTCCACCCGGCTCCTACACCGAGTGCGAGGTGTGCGTCGGGCGCGGGATGCGCGACCGCTACGGGCAGGTCCCCGCCGCCGCCGAGCGCCTGGCCCTCGTCGACGCCGACGGCCTGGAGGTGGCGGTGGTCGAGACGTGTCCCACCCACATCTCGTTCGTGCGGGCCACGGCCCAGCAGCGCGGGTTCAGCACCCGGACCGCGCCCAGCACCTCGAGCCCGGCCGCGGCCCGGCCGCGCACCTGAGAGATCCAACGACGGCCGGCCCCGGCACGCCGCCGGACCCGGCCGTCACCCAGCCGCGCCCGCACCGGGCTCGGGCCGCCGCTCCTCCCACGCCGGGACCAGCGGCCGTCGTGCAGGCCGCCTCGCACGACGGTGTCGGCCTGCTCGTGTTTGGTCCCGACGGCGGCCAGCGCCTGGAAGACCACCAGCCGCGCCGAGCCGAAGCCGGCCTGGCCTCCCAGCACCTGCTGTGCCGGACCGGGGACGGGCGTGAGGTGGGCACCCTGCGCGGTCCGCTGCCGCCACCACAGCGCCGGCAACCTCGCCGCCCGGATGACCGACCACAGCGGTCTGTGCGCCACCGCCGCCGCGCTCCTCATGGCAGCCTGAGCCGACCAAGGGCGTCCTCTGCCGAGATGCTTACACTGGCCTGCCGCCGCGGGCGGTGACGACCGACTTCCGGGGGGAAGCATGACGGAGCGAACCGACGAGCTGCGGCCACTGAGAAGGGCGGTGCTCCTGGTCGTCATCGCGGGCGCGGTGCTCGCACTGGGTGTGGTGGGCATCGCGTGGGGATTCCATCAGATGCCCGGCAACTCCTGCGGCGGCAGGTACGGCGTCCCCTGCCCGTCGGGCTCGAGTCCCGCGATACTGGTGGGAAGCCTGCTGGCCTTCACCGGCTGGGTCTGCGCGGCGTACCACGTGCCGCCGCTGTCGCGGCACCGGCACGGAAAGGTCTTGGTGGCCGCCATGCTCGTGCTGGCTGGGCTGGTGGTCGCGTGGCCCGCGTGGCAGGTATACGGACTGCTGGGCTGACCGCCCGGCCCCGCTCCTCGTGCGGACCGGCGTGCCGCGGCGCGCACCGTGTCAGGCGGCCCGGGTGAGGACGCCGCCCGGGAGAAGCCCGACGGCTCCTCCGCCGCCCTGGAACGCACCGAAGATCCCGAAGGCCTTGGCACGTTCTTCGGGGTCGGTGAAGGCCACGCCACGGTGATGAGGGAGAGCGCCGCGGGAGCCAGAAGCGCGGCGAAGACGCCCTCCAGGGCGCGTGCGGTGAACAGGGTCCCCGGATTGGGCGCCAGGCCGCCGAGCATGGAAGCCGCGACGAAGCCCAACAGCCCGATGACGAGGACGCGCCTGCGGCAGCGCGATGTTCACGATGGACACGTCCAGCACGACCATGAGGGTGGCGACCGACGCGACGAGGGGCAGGGGCTCGGTGGTCCACAAGGGACGTGGACCACGACGCCAGGAGGGTGCGCCCAGCTGAGGAAGAGTTGTAATCCGTCATGCCGGTTCAGCAAGATGCGGGGCATGGACGACTTCGAGAAGGTGCTGGCCGGTGTCGGGCCCCGGCTACGGGACCTGCGCCGCCGGCACGCCATCACACTGGCCGCGCTGGCCGACCTCACAGGAATCTCGGAGAGCACGCTCTCCCGCCTGGAGAGCGGGGGCCGCAAACCCAACCTGGAACTGCTGCTGCCCCTGGCACGCACGTACAACGTCCCGCTCGACGATCTCGTCGGCGCTCCCAAGACGGGCGATCCCCGCGTGCATCTGCGCCCCGTCACGCGCGACGGCATGACGTACGTGCCGCTGACCCGCAGGCCGGGCGGCATGCACGCGCACAAGCTCATCATCGGCCCCACTGCGGGTGAGCCCGAGCTCCGGACGCACGAGGGTTACGAATGGGTCTACGTCCTCAACGGCCGGCTCCGCCTTCACCTCGGCGACCGCGTCCTGGTCATGGGGCCGGGGGAAGTCGCGGAGTTCGACACCCACCTCCCTCACTGGCTGGGCCCCGACAACGACCAGCCGGTGGAACTGCTGGTCATCTTCGGCAAGCAGGGCGAACGCGCCCACCTGCGCGCCCGCCCCGCCTGACACCCGCCCGCCGGGGTGTGTCCTCCCGTTACCGGCCGGATTCGGGGGGCAGCATCGATTCCAGACCGTGCCGGCGGTCGCCCAGGACCCGCTCGCACACGAGTGTCTCGTTGACCGGGCCGAAGACCTGTGCGGACCGGCGGCGGGCCACTGCCTCGTCGGCGTCGGCGTTCACCAGGTCGGCGTTGATCGCCGCAGCCGCCGCCACTCCGGACGCCTGCACGGCGGGCAGGCCGCCCATCAGATCGGTGACGTTGCCCGCCACGTACACCCCGGGAACCTCCGTCGCGCCGCCCGGTCCGCAGGGAACGTAGGTGCCCATTCCCATGGGGTGTTCCACCGGGTCGACCCCCAGGCCGGCCAGGATTTCACTGCGCGCCACGAACCGCGGGGCCACCACCAGCGCCTCCACCGGGATGCGTGGCCCCTCGGCCAGCCGGACAGCGCTCAGGGCGTCGTCGGTGATGTCCAGGCCGGCCACCTCGCCCCGGACGACCTCGATGCCGCGTGCCGCGAGGCGCTCCCACTGCTCCTCGCTCGGCTCGGGGCCGTTGTGGAGGAACAGCGTGACGCGCGGTGACCACTGGCGGAACAGCAGCGCCTGGTGCACCGACGCGGCGCTGGTACCCAGCACCCCGATCAGCTTGTCACGCACTTCCCAGCCGTGGCAGTACGGGCAGTGCAGCACGTCACGCCCCCACCGCGCCCACAGACCCGGTACCTCCGGCAGCTCGTCCGTCAGGCCCGTCGCCACCAGCAGACGGCGGGCACGGAACGTCCGGCCGCCCTGCGTGCCCACGACGAACCCGCCGTCCGTCCGGCGTACGGACGTCGCGCCTTCCTGAAGCAGAGTGCCCCCGTAGAGGGCCACCTCGGTACGGCCGGCGCGCAGCAGGTCCTGCGGCGCCGCCCCGTCGCGCGTCAATAGGCCGTGGGCCGCGGCAGCGGGGGCGTTGCGCGGCTGCCCGGAATCGAGCACCAGCACCGAACGCCGGGCCCGGGACAAGGTCAGCGCCCCCGACAGACCGGCGGTCGCACCGCCGACGACAACGACATCGAACTCTTCGGGCATCTCTTCCGTGTTCATGCGGCCCACCGTGCTGCACCCCCGCCGGCGGGGCCACTTCTCTTGCCGGACCAGCAAGACGATTCCCTGACGATGTGCACTGAGGCGGCCCCGCGCCGGGCGCCGGGCGATGCCGCCGGGTGATGCCGCGCCGGCCGGGCTGGCCGCACGTGCCCGGACTCCAGCCCGTCGTCACCGTCGGGGAAGCCGCCGACCTGCTCGCCACCACCCGCGACGCACCGGCACAGGGCCTTTCCCGCGTCTAGCGCTCCGACCCAGAAGGGTCGCTCGCCCGCGGTGACCAGGACCGGCCGCACGGGCCGGTACGACCCGCGCACGATGCGGCAGTCGTGGAACGCCCGGCCCGGCCGCGAACGCCGTCCGTACTGCGCTGCGCCGGCCCCGGACGCCGTGCCGGGTCCGGTTGCCGGGTGCGGCGGTTCTCGAGATCCTGTCCCGGCATTGATGGCCGCAAGGCAGGCGGGTCCGCCTCCCACACCACCAGCTCACCGCTCGTGTGGGCAGCCACGTCTGTCTTCTCATCGACGGCCCTCCTCCAGGAGGCGGTGCGCGAGGTGGAGCAGGTCTGTCAGATGCAGTACCCGTCCGTCGAAGCCCGGGAGAGGCACGTGGAGCGGTTGGGTCCAGCGGGCGGGGATGGCGTCCAGTCCGTAGTACGCCCCGGCGAGGCCTCCGGTCACCGCGGCGACGGTGTCCGTGTCGCCGCCGAGATCGATCGCCGCGCGTATCGCGTCTTCGAAACTGTTGGTGGTGCGCAGGGCCCAGACGGCGGAACCCAGGCAGGGCCAGACGGCACCGTTGAACTCGGTCGCCTGATCGGGGTGCCAGTCGGGCGCGAGGACGGTGGCGTAGCGGCCACGGTGGTCGGGATGGGCAAGAGCCAAGACGTCCGGGAGCGCGGCGAGGGGATCGGCGTTCTCGAGCGTGAGGCGGATGAGTTCGTGAAAGATCGCGGTCCCTTCCCAGGCCGCACGGTCACCGTGGGTCAGGGCGGCGATGCGGCGGGCCGCGTCCATGGTGACTTCTCGACCGGCCGCCGCGAAGTGGACCGCAGAGGTTGATGCCCGCATCAAGGAGCCGTTTCCGGCTGCTCGCTGGTTGACCTGGAAATGGATCGCGGCGGCGAGGTCCCAGGGCATGCCGTTGGTCAGGACGTCCTCGGTCTGCAGGCCGATGTCCTTGGGGTCTGATGCCGCCCACCGCTGGAAGCGGGCGAAGATGTCGGGCAGGTCCAGACCGCCCCGCTCCAGCAGCGATTCCGCGACCAGGACTGCCATCTGCGTGTCGTCGGTGGCCTCGCCGGGGTCCCAGCCGCCGCCTCCGCACATCTCGTCACCGGCACCGGGCGTGGGAAACCGCGCGGAGAACGCGCCCTGGGGACCGAACTCGAAGGGTCCGCCCAGGGCGTCCCCCACCGCTGAGCCGACGACCGCGCCGGCGGCCCGCTGGATCTGCTTCATTCACGCAGGTTATCCGCGGCGCGCCGACGGCCGTGTGGCCCCATTCCTTCCCCGCAGCCCTGATCTCCGGCGGTGAAAGAGCCTCATCTGCGAAGGCTCACCGTCTGGGACACCCGGGTCCGGGACACCCATCCCGCGGCAGCGGTCAACGCCATCCCGGCGGAATGCTGGACAACTGCCGCGACAGATCCCAGTCGGCCGGCACGGCCTTCGGCCTGAACCACGGAGCCCCCTCGCCGATCCAGGACCCGCGTTGTCGGCGGACCGCAGCCGTGACCGGCCGGACAGATGGCCGTCTGGCCCTCTTTGCCGGCAACCATCGAACATCTCCGGAGGAAATGGCACAGGGAGTTGCCTCGACACTCACGCCGACAAGCGGTTCTCCCTGTCGGCGACCTGCACATGAGAGGAGCGGCTGGTGTCTTTCCTTGTCGAACTGCGCGGTGACCACTTGACCGTCGCGGCGCTCGGCAAGGGGTACGGCGCCGCGGTCCACCGGATCGACCTGGACGACGTCCACCAGCAGTGGCCCTGGACGGGACCGCCCGTGTCAGGGGTGACGAGCCGGTGACGTGCACCTTGTATCCCTTCACCGGCCGCCTCGGTGGCGCTGCCGAAGGGCAGCAGCCACACCCACAGCACCACGCGGCCGGGGGCCGACTCATCGACGGCCGCGGTGCACGCCCGGCTGCTGTGCGGGGTGGCGGGATCAGAAGACCGACAGCCCCGTGAGCGTGGTGAAGAGGTCCAGCGCCGCCACTCCGGTGACGGAGTTGCCCCGTTCGTCCAGGCCGGGGCTCCACACGCACAGTGCGCAGCGACCGGGCACGACGGCGATGATGCCGCCGCCCACCCCGCTCTTGCCGGGCAGGCCGACGCGGTAGGCGAAGTCGCCGGCGGCATCATAGGTTCCGCAGGTCAGCATGACGGCGTTGACCTGCTTGGCCTGGCTGCGTGTCAGCAGCCGGGTGCCGTCGGCGCGTATGCCGTGCCGGGCCAGGAGGGTGGCCGCCAGCGCGAGGTCGGCGCAGGAGGCTGTGACCGAGCACTGGCGGAAGTACTGGTCGAGCAGGAGCGGGACGGGGTTGTCGATGTTGCCGTAGGAGGCCATGAAGTGGCCGAGGGCGGCGTTGCGGTCGCCGTGCGCGGTCTCCGAGGCGGCGACCGCCAGGTCGAAATCAAGGTCCGGGTTCCCGCTCTCGGCACGCAGCAGCCGCAGGAGCTCGCCCGCCGCGTCACCGGTGCGGGTGTGGAGGCGGTCGGTGACGACCAGGGCGCCGGCGTTGATGAACGGGTTGCGCGGGATGCCGTTCTCGTGCTCGAGCTGTACCAGTGAGTTGAACGGGTTGCCGGAGGGTTCGCGGCCCACGTGCTCCCACAGTTCGTCGCCCTCATGGGCCAGGTCCAGTGCCAGGGTGAAGACCTTGGTGATGGACTGCGTGGAGAACGGCTCGCGCCACTCGCCCACCCCGTGGACGGTGCCGTCCAGCTCGGCGACGGCCATGCCGAAGGCGCGCGGGTCGCGGGCGGCGAGCGCCGGGATGTAGTCGGCGGACCGTCCCCGGCCGGGCGTCCGCGCGATCTCCTCGGCAATCTGTTCCAGAACCTGCTGATAGTCCATCGTCGATGTCACGGCGCCCATTGTGCTCACAAGGCCCACGGGGCTGCGGTGAGGCCCTCGCCGGCGACGGCGCGAACCGTCGGCGACCTCCGACCCTTGCCCGGAGGACTCGACAGGTCGCTACCGCGGATCTTCGCGGTGGACCACGCCGAACGCCTGGAAGCGGCCCGCCGCAGGCTTCGTCCAGGCCGTGCTCAGCGCGATCGACGAGGACGGCACCACCGACTCCGGCTCCCTGACCGACGACATCGTCCGTGAGGGCGCGGGCCGATGCCGGCCGCCGCACGGAACCTGAGCCAGAACCGGGACTCGTGACCAAAGCCAGGCCGGAGACCTTCTGCGCGACGGCACACCGGCTCCGAAGTCGCCCTGACCGCGATCCCACGAGACCGAGCGTGCCGGACCCGGGCGCATGTGCTCACTCGTACGACGCAGGCCCGGTCGTCGGGCCCGCCGCGCACAGGTGATGCTGGCAGTGGTGCGAGTTCGCGCACCCCGGCCTCGGACTCGGGCGCGGGAAGAAGGGTGAGGTCCTTGAGGCCTTCGGCGGGAGCGGAGCACGCGGTGACGGCGCTGATCCGGCGGACCCCCGACCGGTCGGACGTCCGACGGTCACGGGGCACGAGGGAACGGCCATGAGTCCGCTGGAGCCCCTCGACGTGCGGCTCTTCGACGAGACCGTGGCGGCCGTCGCCCTGTTCACCGGTCCGGAACACCGGCTGGTCTACCAGAATCGTGCGTGCGCCCGACTGCTCGGCGCACGGCCCCTCGGACTGCCCGCACGGGAGGCGTTCCCCGAACAGGACGCCGACATGTTCATGGCCGTGCTGGACGAGGTCGTCGCTACGGGGCGGCCCCGCCGCCTCCCCGAAACACGCGAACCCGATCCCGGCTCTCCGGAACAGGCGAGGTTCTTCGTCTACTCCTGCACGCCCGTCACCACGGCCGAGGGCTCCGGGGCGATGGTCGTCGCGCTGGACACCACGGCCGAGATCGTGGCCCTCGAGCGTTACCAGGCGGTGGCGTCGGCCGTATCGCAGATGGTGTGGGTACTGCGCCCGGACGGCTCCGCGGAGGAGATCGTCCCCGGCTGGCAGGAGCTGACCGGGGAGCCGTGGCACGGTCGGATGGACAGCCGCTTCACCACGTACGTCCATCCCCGGGACCGCCACCGGCTTGAGCACGACCGGCGTCTGATGCTGGCTCGGCATCCCCCGCGCATCGTCGAGACCGCCTTCCGGGTACGGACCGCCGACGGCTCGTACCGCCACGTGGCGACCCGGTCGGTGCCCATCATGCGCGGCGGCCGTACCACGGAATGGATCGCCGCCACCGAGGACGTCGAGGACAGATGGAGCGCGGCGCTGCGCGAGCACCTGCTCGCGCACCTCGCTGAGGTGTCCGGCGGCACCCTGGACGAGGTCTTCGAGGCGGTCGTGCACGTCGTTGTCCCGGAACTCGTCGACGCCTGCGTGATCATGCTGCTGACCGGTGAGGAGTGGCCGCCGCCGGAGAACACCGCCGTCACGGCCCGGCGGGCCGCCTCGGCGACCCGACGCGATCTGCCACCTCGACCTCCCCTGCTGGAGGGCGAGGTCGTCATCAATGACGCCGTCCGCACGGTCCTGGAGAGCCGAACCCCTCACACCATCCACCTCACCGTGGGGGGACGGGTGCCGCCCGGCCTGGTCCCGGAGGTCACTGAGCGGTGGCTCGCCGACGCGGCCGCCACCAGTGTGACGCTCCACCCGCTGATGGCCGACGACATCATGCTCGGCTACGCCGTCACCAGCGCGATCGGTGACTCGCCCGCCCCGGGGCCGACCGACACCGAACTGCTGCGCAGGGTCTTCCACTACGTGGAACCGCCCCTCCGCAAGACCCTCGACCTCCAGCGGGCGCGTCGCACCGCCCTGCGCCTCCAACGGGCCCACCTCACCAACCCGCCGGCCGTGCCCGGCGCGAGTCTGGCCGCGAGCTACCAACCGGCCAGCTCCGCCAACGAGATCGGCGGTGACTGGTACGACGCCGTCGTCCACTCCGACGGCACTCTCGTCCTCGACATCGGAGATGTCGCCGGGCACGACCTGACCGCGGCCATCGCCATGGTGCAGCTGCGCAGCATGCTCCGCGGCCTCGCCTGGAGCAACGGCCCCACGTGCAAGCCGTCCACCGTCCTGTCCAGGCTCGAGAGCGCCGCCGAAGGGCTCGACATCGCCTCCTTCGCCACCGCCGTCCATGCCCGCCTGCGCCGGACCCCCAACGGCGCATGGCGGTTCACCTGGTCCAACGCGGGACACCCGCCGCCCCTCCTCCTCCCGGCCCACGAGGCACCGTACTTCCTCACCGGCGACGACCAGGACCCCCCGCTGTGCGCCCTCCCCGGCATGCACCGCACCAGCCACACCCACCAGCTCGCCCCCGGCGACACCGTCCTGCTCTACACCGACGGCCTCATCGAGAGACCCGCCGCATCCCTCGACGAAGGGCAGCAGAGGCTCCTGGCCGCTGCCGCGCTCCACCGCGACAACCCCCTGCCCGAACTGCTGCGGCGGCTGCAGGACCTCTCCGACAAGCGCGACGACACGGCCCTGATCTCCTTCCGCGCCGATCCAGGGAACTCCGGCCACAACTCCGCCGGCCCGGGCGGCGCACGGCCCTCCTCCACGCAGGCCCCCTCTGCACCGCGTCGCCGAACGCGTGACCGAGGGCGTTGAACCGCTCGTCGTCGGCATCCCCACCCAGGTCTTCACCACCCTGCGCCCACCACGGCCCCCACCGACCGCGGACAACCGGCGGCCCTCCAGCACGGGCGGCCCTCGACGTCCCGCTGTCCGCCGTCACCGGGCACGGCCCGGTCGGCCCGCCGACGCGGCACGGCTCACCCGGCTCCCGGACCATCTCCTCCAGCCCGTGCACGTTGTGGGCCCGGCGCCACAGCAGCCTCGCCCGCCGATGCGGCGACAGATCATCCGGAGTCGGCATGAGGTGCAGCGTCCAGCGCCCCACCGACACACCGGACCCGAGCTCGACGCCGAGCGCGCGACGTCAGGACGCCGACCCCTCTACGGCGCGCCCCATGACAACACGAGTGATCTTGCAAGATGGTCCGGAGGACGGATGGATCCTCACTGCGGAGGCGGCATCGGCCGCGTACGGAGAGGTACTGAGCAAAGCCGGCTGGACCCATCAGCTGACGGGCGAGACGGACGAACGGGGGCGGCTCATCGCGAAGGGCTACATGGACGGACCCGGCGACCCGCCCGGTCCTGGGCAGGCGGCAGGGCGCACTCGCCTGCCACCCGTGCGCCCTGCCCGGACCGGCCCGCCCGCCCGTAGTGTCGAGCCGACACCGACACCGACACCAGCCCCGGGCCCGGGCGGGGAGAGGAGACGGACATGGACCGACAGGGTGTCCTGACCGCAGGAGCCGCCCTCGGAGCTGCGGCACTGGCAGGCGGCCCGGTTGCATGGGCCGCCCCCGCATCCCAGCGCGCCGGGGCTGTCGGCCGGCGACGTCGCCGCGGTGCGCCACCTGTTCGCGGCCGACGACTACGCCTGCCTCCGGCAGACACTGCCGCCGCTGCTGGCCGCCGCCGCGGCCCGCGTGGCCCGCTGCGCCGCACCGGCCGCACCCGCCAGGCCCAGGACCTCCTCCTCGACGCCCAGACCCAGCTCCGGGCCTGAAGAGAAACCGGAATCACCCATGAACGCCGGACAGCGCTCAGCCCTCGTCACTGCCGACATGTATGACCGGTCCGGGAAGCGCTACTCCCTGGACGACCCCCGTTGGCGGGGCGAGGACGGCAGCCCTCTCGCCGTCAGCGCACTGCCAGGCCTGCGTCCCGAACAGATCGACACCGCTGAACGGTCCTTGTGGCGCTACCACGCGACCCTGCCTGTTCCGGCCGCCCGACGGGTGAGCCTGGGCGAAGGGTGTACACCGATGGTCCCGGTCGTCTGGGCCGGTCGGCGCGTTCACTTCAAGCTGGAGTGGTTCAACCCGACCTCCAGCTTCAAGGACCGGGGCGTATCGGTGATGATGTCCCACCTCGCGGCGCACGGCGCTGACCGTGTACTCGAGGACAGTTCGGGCAACGGCGGTGCAGCGGTGGCCGCCTATGCGGCCGCTGCCGGTATCCGCGCCAAGATCATCGTCTCCGCCTCCACCTCGGTGGCCAAGATCCTCCAGGCCCGCGCCTATGGAGCCGAGATCGAGTTTGTGGGCGGCACCCGCGACGAGGTCTCGGACGAGGCAATCCGGCAGTCGGAGCAGATCCCCTACGCCAGCCATAACTGGCACCCCATGTTCATCCAGGGCACCAAGACCATCGCCTACGAAATGTGGGAGTCGCTCGACTTCACCGCGCCCGACAACGTCGTCCTCGTGGCCGGGGCCGGCAGCAACATCATCGGGTGCGACGTCGCGTTCGGCGAACTGCTCGACGCCGGCCAGATCGACAGGCGCCCGCGCCTGTTCGTCGGACAGCCCGAGCACTGGGCGACCATCGCCGACACGTTCAACGGCATTGACCCGGCCGGCCGCGGCGAGCGGGTGCCGACGATCGCAGAGGGCGCGTCCATCGCCCACCCGGTCCGGCTGCCCGAGGCGGTGGATGCCATCCGCCGCTCCGACGGCGCCGCCTACGCCGTCCCCGAGGCGGAGATCCACGCCGCGGTCCGCGCCCTGAGCGCGCGCGGCTTGTACGCCGAACCGACCAGCAGCGTCGCCGCGGCCACCCTCGATCACTTCATCGCGATCGGAGAGATCGCTCCGGACGAGACGACCGTGGTCGTGCTCACCGGTGCGGGGCTGAAGTCCGCCGAGAAGATGGCCGCAGTGTTCGCCGAGCACGATGACTGCGCTCATGAATCGAACAGCGCTCGATAACCCGCTCACCGGCCGACCGGATGGGGAACGCCCCGATCAGCCTGCCGTACCGGAAGACGGGCATCCCGTACGGGAGGCCGAGCGCATCGCTGTCGCCGTCGGGTGCACGTTCCCAGGTCCGTGCGAGGTCGTCCCGCACGATCTGCGCCGACCTGACAGCGCCATCCGCATCATCGAGAACAACCTGTCCGGACGGCAGGTCGGCGACTCCGCCACCGAACTGAGCCTGCGCCGCATCGCGGGCCCCGACCACCCCGGTGTCATCCAGAATTACAGCAACCAGTTCCCCGATGGACGCCCGCCCAAGAGCACCTCGATCGGCATCAAAGCGCCGAAGGACGTTACGTCGCGGCCCTGTGCCCGAACCTGGACGTCGACACGCTGTCCCCTGCTGGCCCTTACCCTGGCCGACCTCGTCGTCATGGATTCCGAGCAGCAGGGTGGAGCTCCGGAGGCGCCACGCGACCGCAGCGGACGCGAGCTCCGCCCGGTCTCGGCTCCTTCGCGGCGCAGCGCTTCAGTACCCCGCGTGGCCTCAACCACGGCCAGAAACACGGGCCGGTACGTCGGCTGAACAGCGAGGGCCTCTTCGAGACCCGGAGTACCGCAGAACTCATCGCCGGCCAACTCCGCGTATCCCGGGCGACCGTTTACGACTACACGAAGCAGCCGGGCCTGTGAACACCCTCGGAACCGGCCGTGATGTGCCCCACCAGGACGGGCATTGACCGGCGTCCCATCGGCTGGCAGTCGACCCGCCGACAGCAGATCGAGGACGCGCTGCCCGTCCTGACCGCCAGGTACGAGGAGCGGCAGGGAGACGCACCGGGGGAGCGGGCCGCCTACGCGCCGGGCCGCCGACCGGATGCGTCCGCCCAAACCCACGGAGATGCGGTCGCTGACCGAGCTGCGGACGCGATGGCACTCCTCGGCGATCCGGGCGTTCGGCGCCTGCACCGTCTACCGGCCGGCACAGCGGGCGCGGGCGGCGGCCGCAGCGGTGTGGGCGCGGGCGCGGCCGGTGGTCGACGTAGCGCTGGCGGCCGTCGACGTCGTCGCCGTGGTGTACGTGATGCGCGGCGCGTTCAAGCGCCACCACCTGCTCGCCGAAGCCCGCCGCCACCTCTCCTACGTCCTGCGCCGTCGGCCCCACCAGGTGGGTCTGGACGAACAGATCGTGCAGACGGCCGTCGACGACTACATCCGCCCGCCGACCTGCGCGCCCTGTATCCGCGCGATACCGAGGATCAGGCCGTGCTGCCCACTGACACGCAAGCGGACCTCCCCGCCGTACGAGCGGGCACGCATCGCCGCCGACGCACTGAGGGTCCGCGCCCAGGCGGTGCGCCGCGCGGACCGACTAGGGATGGGTTGGCGGGAGGTATCCGGGGTGTGCGTGGCGTGCTGTGAGTGCGGTAGAGTAGATCTTGAACGCGTCGCCAGGTTGTCGGTGGCGTGCTGTGCGTCGGTAGTCCAAGGAAAGACGCCCCGCTTCCTGCGGGGAAATGCAGGTGCAAGGCCTGCCCGGCGCTCCACAAGGAAGACCCCCGATCCTGCTGTTCAGGCTCGGGGGTCTTCCTGTATCCGCTTGCCGGGGTGTTCAGTCACAGTCGTTGCGGCTGATTTTTCAGGGAGCGAGCCCGGTCGTTGAGGTTGTAGCCGCGCAGGTCATGGATGGAGCGGTCGCGGAGGGCAGGTCGTCGACGCTGCCGTCCGAGGCCCGGCGTACCGAGGGCCGGCCGCCGAAACTGATCTAGGGGTAGATGCGCACGTAGCCGGACGGGCAGTCGATCGCCGCCCGCGCCGCGATGATCGACGATCTCTAGTCGGGGTTGGCGTGGAGGGCCTGGTGCGCACCGCACTCCTGCCCGAACACGTCCGCGCTGCAGGGGCCGGGGCCTTCGTAGTGGTGGTCGTGGACCGTGGGGATGACGGGGATGGTCTCCTGCCCGGCGAGCGGACTCGCCTCGAGTCGGTCCAGGCGCCGCTCCACGGCCTCCAGCCGCTCGACCAACTCCCGCTTCGACACCCGTCGCCTCATGCACCCTCCTTGGGTGGCAACTTCCCCGATACCTGGAGCCACATGCTCCTCCCGTATGGCGCAAGCCGGGGGAAGCGGCAGGGCGCGCTCCTGTGCCCGTTTGAGGGTGGGTCAGGGAGCGGTGGGGGCCGCCTGCGGTGCCGACTCCGCCGTCTCATACGTGGCAGTGCAACGTATGAGAGCGTGTCCTACGTGGTGAGGCGGACGAGCCGCTTGTAGCAGCAGAGGGCAGCGGCGAGACCGGGAAAGCCCGGGTAGTTGCGGGGGTCGCGTTCGTAGCGGGGGCTGGGGCGGCGGTAGCCGGACAGCCAGGACATCGTTCGCTCGACGACCCATCTGCGGCGTCCCAATCGCTCGCCGGGCTCGATTCCCGTGCGGGCGATCCGCACGCTGATCCGCTTTCCGCGCAGCCATCTGCGCAGCTCGGCCCGGTCGTAGGCTTTGTCGGCGTGCAGGCGCCGGGGCTTGAAGTGGCGGCCGCGGTGAGGGGCGGGTCTCGTTCGGTGACCCTCCATCATCGGCTTCAGTCCTTCGCTGCCGTGGACGTTGCCGGCGGAGACGCCGACAAGGACGGGCAAGCCGTTCGCGTCCGACAGGACGTGCATCGTGGAACCCGGCTTGCCCCGGTCCACGGGACTCGGACCTGTGTGTTCGCCCCCTTTTTTTGGCCCTGACGTGGACGGTGTCGAGGACGACGTGGGAGACGTCGAGGAGGCCGGCGTCGTCCAGGCGGTGCAACACGGCTTCGTGCAGTCGGCCCCAGACGCCCGCCCTGGACCAGATCAGGAACCTGCGGTGGACGGGTCGACTTCGACACCTCGAAGCAGGGCGTCAGTGACCGCCAGACGCATCCGCTGACCAGCACATGGACGATTGCCGCGAACACCGTCTCATCAGCGGTGTTCTGTGTTCCCCCTTGGCGGCCGCCGCCGTTGCTCCGGAATCAGCGGCCTGGCGATCTCCCGCAAGCCGTCCGGCACGATCCAGCTTCACGTCCCCCGCCCCATACCGGGACAACGTCCGCCTCACCACGTAGGACACGACCTAAAGCGTCATTGTTAGCGCTAACAATGACAAGACTCAACCCCTCCGAAGCGGGCGTTACACCTACATCGCCTTGAGTGGAGGCGGCGAGTGCCCTGTCGACTGTCGAAGTCGCTGAACCCTCGCTCGGCGACTTGCCTGATGGCGCAGGCCAGAACTCCTGACCGCCATCCGATTCGGCGAAGCTTTCCAGCTCACGACCCTTGCGTTCCGGAATTGTTAGCGCTCACACTGAGGAGTGTCTTCCGCGTCCGGTCGGCTCGTGTGGAACGTGCTCACAAGGTTCGCGGCAGCCCTCTTCCCGCCCGACCGCACCGTTGCACACTCCTGGCCGCAGACCTCGCCCGCACACATCAAGGATGATGACCATGCGCAACCGCAGAGCCGCGTTCGCCTCCCTGGCCACTGCCGCCTCCCTCGCCCTCACTCTCTCCGCCTGCGGCCAGAACAGCGAGGGGGGCAGCGAGGAAGGCAAGGGCGGCAGCGAGGGTGCCACCATCGGCATCTCGATGCCCACAAAGTCCTCGGAACGATGGATCGCTGACGGCGACAACGTGGTGGAGAACCTGAAGGCGAAGGGCTACGAGACCAAGCTGGTCTTCGGCGAGGACAAGCCGGACCAGCAGGTCTCGCAGATCGAGAACATGATCGCGCAGGGTGTGGACGCTCTGATCGTGGCCGCGATCGACAACAAGTCGCTCAACAACGTGCTCCAGCAGGCCAAGGACGCCGACATCCCGGTGATCTCGTACGACCGACTCATCCTCGGCACCGAAGACGTGGATTACTACGCGTCGTTCGACAACGAGAAGGTCGGCGAGCTGCAGGGCACGTACATCATCGAACAACTGGGACTGAAGGACGGCAGCGAGAAGGGGCCGTTCAACCTCGAGCTGTTCGCCGGCTCCAACGACGACAACAACACGCGCTACTTCTTCCAGGGCGCGATGAAGGTCCTGCAGCCCTACATCGACAAGAAGCAGCTCGTCGTCCGCTCCGGCCAGACCGAGCTGACCCAGGTCACCACCCTGCGCTGGGACGGCGCCACGGCTCAGCGCCGGATGGACGACATCCTCACCAAGTCGTACAAGTCCGAGAAGGTCGACGCGGTGCTCTCGCCGTACGACGGCATCTCCATCGGCATCCTGTCGGCGCTGAAGTCGGACAACTACGGCTCCAAGGCGAAGCCGCTGCCGATCGTCACCGGTCAGGACGCCGAGGTCGCCTCGGTGAAGTCGATCATCGCGGACGAGCAGGCGATGACCGTCTACAAGGACACCCGCGAGCTGGCCAAGGTGGCCGCGAGCATGGTCGACGCCCTGCTCAACGGCAAGGAACCCGAGGTCAACGACGAGAAGACCTACGACAACGGTTCGAAGGTCGTCCCGGCCCACCTGCTGGAGCCGGTCAGCGTGGACAAGGAGAACTACCAGAAGGTCGTCGTCGACTCGGGTTACATCAAGGCGAGCGACCTCAAGTAACCTCCATCCCCCACTGATTGGAAGGCACGACCATGGCGGGACCCGTCCTGGAAATGCGCTCGATCGTCAAGACCTTTCCCGGCGTCAAGGCGCTGTCGGACGTCACGTTGACCGTCCGCCAGGGCGAGGTCCACGCCATCTGCGGGGAGAACGGCGCAGGCAAGTCGACCCTGATGAAGGTCCTCTCCGGCGTTCACTCCCACGGAAGTTATGAGGGCGAAATCCTCTTCGAGGGGGAGCCCTGCCGCTTCAGAAACATCCGGGCGAGCGAGCAGCGCGGCATTGTCATCATCCACCAGGAGCTCGCGCTGGTGCCGTATCTCTCTCTCGCGGAGAACATCTTCCTCGGCAACGAGCATGCCCGGCGCGGTTTCATCAACTGGAACGAGACGCTGCGGCACGCGACCCGGCTGCTGCGCCAGGTGGGGCTCGACGACCACCCGGAGACCCGCGTCGCCGACATCGGCGTGGGCAAACAACAGTTGGTCGAGATCGCCAAGGCCCTGTCCAAGAAGGTGAAGCTGCTCATCCTGGACGAGCCGACCGCGGCGCTCAACGACGAGGACAGCGGCAAACTCCTGGATCTGATCCTGGAGCTGAAGAAGCAGGGCATCACCTCGATCATCATCTCCCACAAGCTGAACGAGATCCGCAGGGTCGCCGACTCGGTGACGATCCTGCGTGACGGGCGGTCCATCGAGACCCTCGACGTGAAGGCCTCGGAGACCACCGAGGACCGCATCATCAGCGGCATGGTCGGCCGCGACCTCGACCACCGCTTCCCCGAGCGCACTCCCCACCGGGCGGAAGAGGGCGCGGCCCCGGCCCTGGAGATCCGCAACTGGACCGTGTACCACCCCATCGACCGGACCCGCAAGGTGGTCGACGACGTGTCGGTCCACGTCCGGCGCGGGGAGATCGTCGGCATCGCGGGCCTGATGGGCGCCGGTCGCACCGAGCTGGCGATGAACGTATTCGGCCGGACGTACGGCCGCTACGCGGGCGGCACGGTCCTCAAGGACGGCAGGGAGATCCAGACTCGGCACGTAGCGGACGCCGTCGCGCACGGGATCGCGTACGTCACCGAGGACCGCAAGCACTACGGGCTCAACCTGATCGACACCATCAACCGCAACATCTCGCTGACCGCACTGGACAAGGTCGCCAAGCGAGGCGTGGTCGACGAGCACGAGGAGCGGAAGGTCGCCGAGGGCTTCCGCAGGTCCATGAACATCAAGGCGCCGACCGTCTTCGAACCGGTCGGCAAGCTGTCCGGCGGCAACCAGCAGAAGGTCGTCCTCAGCAAGTGGATCTTCGCCGGTCCCGACGTGCTGATCCTGGACGAGCCCACGCGCGGCATCGACGTCGGAGCCAAGTACGAGATCTACACGGTCATCGACCAACTGGCGGCCGAGGGCAAGGCGGTCGTCTTCATCTCCTCCGAACTGCCGGAGCTGCTCGGCATGTGCGACCGCATCTACACGATGGCGGCCGGCCGGCTGACCGGTGAGTTCTCGCGGGCCGAGGCCTCACAGGAAGCGCTGATGCGTCAGATGACGAAGGACAAAGAGGTAACACGATGAGCACCGATGTGACTGCCACGACGTCGGCTCCGGCACCGCCCGGCAAGGACGGTCCGGCCTCGGGCGGAGGCCTGCTGCAGCTGATGCGGGACGGTCTGCGCCGGAACATGCGTCAGTACGGCATGCTGATCGCCCTCGGTCTGATCGTGGCGCTGTTCGCGTGGCTGACCGACGGCGACCTGCTGCTGCCGCGCAATGTCTCCAACCTGGTCCTGCAGAACAGTTACATCCTGGTCCTCGCCGTCGGAATGATGATGGTGATCATCGCGGGCCACATCGACCTCTCGGTCGGCTCGCTGACGGCGTTCGTCGGCGCCTTCGCCGCAGTGCTCACCGTGCAGCAGGACATCTCCTGGCCCGTCGCCGTGGTGCTGTGTCTGCTGGTCGGCGCGGTGGCCGGAGCGGTACAGGGCTTCTTCATCGCCTACGGCGGCATACCGTCGTTCATCGTCACCCTCGCCGGCATGCTGATCTTCCGCGGTCTCACCGAGATCCTGCTGGCAGGCCAGACCCTCGGTCCCTTCCCCGAGGGCATGCAGAAGATCGGCAACGGCTTCATGCCCGAGGCGGGCCCGGAGACCAACTACCACAACATCACCCTGCTGCTGGGCATCGCGCTGATCGTCTTCGTGGTCCTGCAGGAGATCCGGGACCGGGGGCGGCAGCAGGAGTTCGCCCTCGACGTGCTGCCGCGCAACATCTTCCTGCTCAAGCTCGCCGTGATGGCCTCCGCGATCCTCGTGGTGACCCTGCTGCTCGCCAGCTACAAGGGTGCACCAATCGTGCTGCTGATCCTCGGCGTGCTGGTGGTCGGCTACAGCTACGTCATGCGCAACACCGTCTTCGGCCGTCACATCTACGCCATCGGCGGCAACCTGCCGGCGGCCAAACTGTCCGGTGTGAAGGACAAGAAGGTCACCTTCCTGGTCTTCGTGAACATGGGAGCGCTGGCGGCCCTGGCGGGCATGGCGATCGCCGCCCGTCTCAACGCGGCCTCGCCCAAGGCGGGCCTGAACTACGAACTCGAGGCCATCGCCTCGGCGTTCATCGGCGGCGCGTCCATGAGCGGCGGAGTGGGAACCGTCTTCGGCGCGATCATCGGCGGCCTCGTCCTCGGCGTGCTGAACAACGGCATGAACCTCCTCGACGTCGGGACCGACTGGCAGCAGGTCATCAAGGGCCTTGCCCTGCTGGCCGCGGTCGGTTTCGACGTGTGGAACAAGCGCAGGGTCGGTTCATAAGCCGCCCGGGCCCCGCTCCCAGGAGCGGGGCCCTTGTCTCCTCGCACAGGACTGTTTCCGGCCCTGGTCACGACGGCACAACGGGACTGCTGCAGGGTTGGCTGACATCTGGAACGTACGATTCGCGCACAACCCTGTGCCTGGGGTGATGCTGGAACGGGTGGCTGCCGACTTCCGGGTCACCCGTCCTCACTGACAAGCCATCTCATTCGGCGAGTCGGCGGTAGCAGATGAGGGTGCAGACGAGGCTGGTGAAGGCGAGGAAGTGCTCGGCCTTGCGTTCGTAGCGGCGGTGGAGTCGGCGGCAGCCGGCGAGCCAGGCCATGGTCCGTTCGATGGTCCAGCGGTGTCTGCCGACTCGCTGTGACGTTTCGACGCCCTTGCGGGCGATGCGGTGCTGGATTCCTCGCTGTGCCAGCCATTGCCGCAGGTGACGGTAGTCGTAGCCCTTGTCGGCGTGGAGCTTGCCGGGCCTTCGCCGACGAGGGCGGCGGCGGGACCGGATCGGGGGTATGCCCTTCACGAGCGGGATCAGCGCCTGGCTGTCGTGGACGTTGGCGCCGGAGATGCCGACGGAGATGGGCAGACCGGTCCGCTCGGTGATCAGATGGATCTTCGAGCCGTACTTGCCCCGGTCGACAGGATTCGGACCTGTCAGGTCCCCGTTACCTTTTTCGTGGCCCCGCAATGGGGCTCCCGGCCTCCGGTCCCGGCATGACTCAGGTCCCCAGTCGGTCATGATCGAAAAGGTGCTGTCACCGGGCACGGAGGCATCGGCAGACCGCTGATCAGGGGCATGGGCGCCGATCCCGCACAGGGTGAGGCAGGCTCTTCGTAACGTGGATGCCGGCACGCTGATGCCGCAGGCAGGCCGGGACGGTTCGGAGTCGGGATACAAGATCGTGAACGAGCACGAGACCGTCGACATCTATCTGGGCCTGGACGTGGGCAAGGGTGAGCATCACGCCACCGCGCTGACCCCGGCCGGGAAGAAGACCTTCGACAAGCCGCTGCCCAACACCGAGCCGAAGTTACGCGAGTTGTTCGCCAAGCTGCAGGCCAAACACGGCACCGTGCTTGTCGTCGTCGACCAGCCGGCCTCCATGGGGGCTCTGCCGCTGGCAGTCGCCCGTGACATGAACTGCCAGGTCGCCTACCTGCCGGGCCTGACGATGCGCCGGATCGCCGACCTGTATCCGGGTGAGGCCAAGACCGACGCCAGGGACGCCTACGTCATCGCCGACGCTGCCCGCGCGATGCCGCACACGCTCCGCGCCGTCGGCCCGGCCGATGAGACCACGGCCGAGTTGCAGATGGTCGCCGGCTTCGACGACGACCTCGCCGCCGAGAACACTCGCATCAAGAACCGCCTGCGTGGTCTGCTCACCCACATCCATCCCTCACTTGAACAGGTCCTGGGCCCTCGCCTGGACCATCCCGCCGTTCTCGCACTGCTGGAACGCTTCGGCTCACCCGCACAGATCCGCAAGGCCGGACGTCGCCGCCTGGTCTCGTTGCTGCGACCGAAGGCGCCTCGGACGGCGGAGCGTTTGGCGGACGACATCTTCACCGCCCTCGACGAGCAGACCGTCGTCGTTCCCGGGACCGAGGCCGCAGCACTGATCATCCTCAGTCTGGCCTCCTCGCTCTCCTCCGTCCTCGGCCAGCGCAAGGCCCTGGCCGCGCGGATCGAGGAACTCCTGGAGGACCACCCTCTTTCCCAGGTCCTGACCTCCATGCCTGGCATCGGGACCAGGACCGCAGCCCGCATCCTCATCGACGTCGGCGACGGCACCGCGTTTCCTACCGCCGGGCACCTGGCGGCCTACGCCGGCCTCGCCCCGGTCACCCGAACTTCGGGCTCCTCCATCCGCGGCGAGCACCCCGCCCGACGCGGCAACAGGCAGCTCAAACGCGCTCTCTACCTCGCCGCGTTCGCCTCGCTCAAGCAACCGGAGTCCCGCGCTTACTACGACAAGAAACGCAGGGAAGGGAAACACCACGTCGCAGCCGTCATCGCCCTTGCCCGACGACGAGTCGACGTCCTGTTCGCCATGCTCCGTGACGGCACCTTCTACCAAGCTCCAGCTGGCACATCAGCTTGACGGAGACCATAGGGGCACCTTTTCAGGGCCCGCATGCTGACCGAGTCGATCGCGCACCGTGACCAGTCCAGGTCGCCGCGGGCGCCGAGCTCGTCGAGGACCAGGCGGTGGAGTTCGGCCCATACCCGGGCCTTGGTCCATTCGGTGAACCGGCGATGGGCCGTCGCGCCGGACGGCCCGAACGAAGCCGTCGGCAGCTGCTTCCACGTGCAGCCCGAGGTCGCGATGAACACGATCGCGGCCAGAACCTCGCGGTCGCCGTGTCGATGTCGGCCGCCGCCCTGCGGCCGTGATGGCGCCTCGGGCACCACCCGCTGGAACAAGTCCCACAGCTCATCCGGCACCAGCCGCTCAACAATCCCCGCCACAGCAGCAGCCTATCCGGCCAAATGAGATGACTTGTTAGGGGACGAGTGGGGAACCAGCAGGTCCGACAGCTCACAACTGCCCTACGCTCTCTGCGTGATCCGTCCCACTTCAGGTCCCCCAACGTGGAAGCACCTTCTCGCTTCGCTCCTGCTCGTGCTCCTCATGTCAGTCGGTTGGTACGGCATGCAGCCGGTCTACCCCGACTGTACCTTCCTTTCTTTCGGAAATCCGCTGAGCCCTGAGGAGGCTCACCAACAAGCAGTCGAGAATGGGCAATGCGAACCCGCCCATCCTCGTTGGAAGGACTGGGCCGGCTGACCTTTGCGACCCGTCGAATCCCGCTCCACATTTTCTCCAGCATTATATGCGGCGTCATTTTGATGCAGGCGATACACCGAAGCCGACACGAACAAGCGACCCCTGGCTCCCGCCATCTCTTGGCCCTCGACCGTTCGATACTTGCCCGCGGTTATCTGGCAGTCACCGCCCGCCAGGCAGAAGCGGCCACTGCTCATTGTCAGGAAAAATCCGTCGGCCGCCCCGCTGCCCGGCAGAGTCCGGTCGGCGGGGCGCGGTTCGAGCCCGCCGGTCTGGATTGCTGTCCGTGGGTTGGTGTATTCATGTGCACTTCCCTGCCTGCAGGGGTAGGGAAGTGCATGTTGTGACAGTAATTCAGGGAGGGACGTGCGTGATGCGTGCGAGGAATCTGTCGATAGCAGCGCTGTTGGCGGCCGGTGTGATGGCTGTGGCTGGCGCCGGGCCGGCAGCAGCGGCGGGTGGTCTTCTTCCTCATCCGGGCCCGGATGGTCTGGTGTGGGTGGAGGAGATGACTGGTGACGGGGGCGTGGCTTCCGGTGGTGCGTGGGAGGGCCTGCCCACGGTGCTGACGGTGGCGTGCGAGGGAGGCAGCGTGGACGTGACGATGGAGTCCCAGGGGTATCAGGTCGCCGACTTCACCGTCGACTGTCCCGCCGGCACCCCGGGAATGGGTTCGGTGGTCATGGACGCGGGAGTGGTGAGATTCGGGTCCTTCGCCATCGGTGTCGACGCTTCTGACGAGAGGGTCCGCTGGTCTTTGACGGTGACTCAGCCCGAATAGCCTTACCCCGGCAGCCGGCTCGCGTCAGCGGGCCCCAACGGTTCTGGAGGCACAGCCGGAAGGACCCGCCCGGTTCGGGCCGCAATGCGGTGAAGGGCCGAACGGCCGTCACTCTCCCCGCGGAGCGGGAGCGCGAACCCCCGCGCGCAGCGCGGGGGTGAAGTGCCGTTCCAGTGGCGGAGCACCGCTGCTCCGAGAGGACGTTTGATCTAGGCATATTGCCCTGCATTCCCTGAAGAGGAAGCACGGGCGCACCAGGACGAGAGGGGCACCTGACCGGAGCAGCTCGCTTCAGTCGGCATTTTGAATGGATCGGTCCCGGTGGTCCGGACGCGTGTCTGTGGCAGGGCTGGTGGTGTGTTCGGGCTTGTTGGTGCGGGTCTGGGGTGGGGCCTGGTTCGGGTCGTGGGGGAGGCGGGCCGAAGTGGTTGCCGCCGTCCGGGGCGCTGCTTCGGGTGGGGTCGGCCGGCCCGTTTCCTGCTCCACCTGGGTCACTGGGATTGTTCTCTTGGTCGGGGCGGGTCGGGTCCGGAGGCGGCCTGGACGGTTCGTCGATGTGTCTGTCAGTCTGGCGGACAGGCCGTCCGGATGGCCATGCCGGCTGGGAGGTGCTGTGGTGGCGGCCGGACACCCTTGTCGTTCGCCGTGGTTGCCGCGGTTGATGGCCCCTGATCTTTCACGGAGGGCATGTGGGCAAGGTCTGGTTCATCACCGGGGCGTCACGTGGGTTCGGGCGTTGCTGGGCAGAGGCGGCAGTGGCCCGCGGTGACCAGGTCGCCGTAGCGGCCCGGAGTGAAGCAGCCCTCCGGGCGTTCGCGGACGACAGCGGTGATGCCGTACTCCCTCTCCCGCTGGACATCACCGACCGGGCCGCGGTGTTCGCCGCCGTTCAGCGTGCCCATGCCCATTTCGGGCGTCTGGACGTCGTCGTGAACAACGCGGGTGTCGGCCACATCGGCTGCGTGGAGGAGGTCACGGAACACGAGGCCCGAGCCGTCATCGAGACCAACATCCTCGGCACCCTGGCCGTCACCCAGGCAGCGCTCCCGCTGCTGCGCGCTCAGGGAGGCGGCCATCTGATCCAGGTGTCGAGCAGCGGCGGCATCGAGGCGTATGCGGGTATGGGTCTTTATTGCGCTACGAAGTGGGCCGTGGAGGGTATGTCGGAAGCGCTGGCCGAGGAAGTCGCGGCGTTCGGTATCAGGGTCACCGTGCTCGAGCCGGGCGGATATGCGACCGGTTGGTTCTCCGCCGCGCGGCGTTCCGCCTCGTATCCCGCGTACGCGCCTCTGCATGACCTGCTCGATCCGACCCTGACCCCTGATTCTCTGCCGCCTCCCGAGGCGACCGTGCCGGCCGTCCTCGCCCTCGTGGACAGTGTGGATCCGCCCCGGCGGTTGCCGTTGGGGAGCTTCGCCCTTCGTGCGGCTGTGGAGGCCGGTGAGCGGCGGCTCGACGGTGTGTCCGCCTGGGATGCCGTCATCCGGGCCGCTGACGGCATCCCCGCCAAGAACGCGACTCCGCCCCCGCGCTAAAGGTCGCTTTCATACTGTTCACCATGCTTTGCAGCTGATCCCATGGTTCTCGGGTCGGTTCGCTGGTACAGGGCAGTTGTGTTCGGTGAGCCTGCTGCCTTGCCCGTGTGTGTACGGTATTTCCTTTGGAAGCCCGCGGTCCCGTCCGGCGAACGCCTCCTGGCGCCCTGTGTGCCTGCCCGGCCGTCCTCCTGCCTTTCGTTGTCGACGGGTTCGGGGCGGGGGAGGATGCGTTCATGGTTGACACGGCTGAGAACTCCGAGGAGCGGGCTGCGATCGCTGCGGCGGTGGACGGTGAACTGCGCCTGCACGATCCTGTTGTCCGGGTTTCCGCTGTCGGTGTTGGGTTGTTCGATCCCGAGTTCGTCGAGGTCGGTGCTTCGGGGCGGCGTTGGACGTACGAGGAGATGGTCGCGGCCCTGCCGACGCTGCACGGTGGAGAGGACAGCCCGCGTATCGAGGTTTTCGGCATGCGCGGGGTGCTCCTTGCTCCGGGCCTCGTGCATCTGACGTACGAGAGTGTCATCGCCGGCCGTCGGGCCCGTCGCAGCTCCTTGTGGCGTAAGGGTGGAGGTGAGGCCGGATGGCGGCTCTACTACCACCAGGGCACTCCCGTGCCGGAGGACTGAACACACCTGCTCCGGCCAGGTGTTGGGCCAGGTGGGGCGATGGGGGGTGTGGGAGACGAACGACGACCCGCTCGTGACGGAAGCTCGCGCAGGAGCCCTGTCGTTCCGGGCGGTGATGGCGTGGGAGAGGAAGGCTGCAGACAAGGCGGTCTGCGGTCGGGTGTCGTGAAGGTCAGGGGTGTGGGGGTCTGCCGACGTGTCTGCGGTCGGCGGCGGACCCTGCCCGCGTGGGCCATGAGCGTCTCCTCGCTCCTGGCTATGGGATGTTGCGCCGGTTCTGTGCCGAGGGTGAGGGGGCAGGCCTGCTACCGGCTCCTTCGCCGAGGTGGGGGAGGAATGCTGCGGTGGCTGGATGTCCGGTGATGTGGACGGGGCGGGCGGCTTCTGGGTACGGCGGTCCGTGTGGGGATCTCCCGCTGCAGCCAGCTCTTCGCCGCCTTCTTCGCTGCCCCGGCCCTCAACCACCGCATCGCTCTCGCCATGCGTACGGGAGTGGCCCGCGTCGTGGAGTGCGAGGGGCGGGTGGTGGCTTTGCGTGAGGTG
>NZ_LWCC02000005.1:95314-100278 GCF_001642695.1 Streptomyces chilikensis | reverse complement strand
GGGCCGGCCCCGGCCACCCACCCCGGGGCCGGCCCTGTGCTGAAGGGCTGTTGTCCCGGTTTATTCCGTACGCAGTCCTTCCGGTCGCGTCAGTCGTAGCAGGGATGGCAGGCCGAGGAGGGTCACTGTCAGGACGACCGCGGCGCCGATGCCGGTCATGGCGAGGACACTGCTCCAGTCGACGCGGACCGTGGTGGCGGTCATTTTCAGGAGTACGGTGCCCAGTGTCAGGCCTACGGCTGTGGCCAGCAGCAGGCCCAGGGTGATGGGGATCGTGGTCTGCCACAGCAGCGACAGGCTCAGTGTGCGGCGCCGGGTGCCGAAGGCCACCAGGGCCGACAGCAGCTTCTTGCGCTCCCGTAGTTGTTCCAGCTGCGAGACCAGCAGGCTCGCTCCGATCAACGCCAGTACGCATGCCGCTCCGACGAGCAGAGCGGTGCGGATGGCGTCGAACCGGCCGGTGCGCTCCGTCTGTGCCCACGTCACGGTGTTCGCCAGCGGATCGACGGCCGCGGCGGTGTTCCGTACCCGGTCGTGGACGTCCGGTACCGACTCGTCCAGCCTGAGGTAGGCGTGTCCCTGCAGGGCCGGCGTGAGCGTGTCCGGCACGGCCTTCGGCGTGATCAGGATGCCGCCCCGGTCGGTCCCGGCCAGCAGGGCGTGACGCGGGTTTGCCGTCTTCACGTCCTGCGGCACCGTCCAGGGGATCTCCAGGCTCTTCGGGCCGCCCTCGTACGACGGGTCGAGGTACAGCGTGCGTCCCGGGGCGGCCAGCTTCGCCACGTCGACCCCCGTGTCCCGCTCGGCGCCGTGGACGGCGAACACGTCCCCGTCGGCGCACGAGGGCAGATCGGCGATCTCCCGCAGCACGCTGCAGCCGCCCACCGTCACGGTCGTGCCGGCCTGCGGGTCGCGGGCGCGGTCACCGAGGTGGCCCTCGGAGTAGTCGTACACCTCGTTCACGCCCTTGGTGTTGCGCAGTTTCTCGGCCGCCGGGGCCACCGGCACGGCGTTCGGCAGGGTCACTTCCACCTGCGCCCACGCCACGTCCTGCCCGGTGGATCTGGTGTAGTCGTCCTCGACGCCCGTGAAAAGCATCTGCAGCGCGATCGCCCCGGCGACGGCCACCGCGATGCCGTTGACCGTGCGGGCGGCCGTACCGCTGCTCATCTGCAGCCGGCGTACGGCCAGCTGCCAGGCGACGCCGCCGGCGCCGAGCCGGGCGACGGCCGTCTCCACGATCCACGGCAGCAGCGCGGTCACGCCGACCAGGAGCAGCACCACACCGCCGGCCACCAGGTACTGGTTGAAGTCTCCGTTGTCCCGTCCGTCGCCGATCATCGGGTAGAGCATGGCCAGTCCCGCGAGCGGCAGCAGCAGCCGCCACCACAGCCGGCGCCGGGGCGGCCGGCCGGCGCGCACCACACCGAGCGGCTCGATGACGACCCCGCGCAGTGCCAGCAGTGTCACCAGCACCGCCGCCGTCGGCACGGCCACCGCGACCAGCAGGGCGAGCAGCGGCGAGGGGCTGAGGTAGCTCGGGAACACGCTGATGTGGAACACCTCGGCGGTTCCCGCGAGCCGGCGTCCGGCCAGGAAGAACCCGGCGCCGAAGACCAGCCCCAGCATCGCGCCCGCCAGCGCCTCACCGGCGGCGATCCGCCGGGTCATGCCGCTGTCGGAGCCCACCAGCCGCAGCGCCGCCAGCCGCCGGTCCCGCCGCTCCCCGCCGAACCGCACCGCCGCCGCGATGAAGACCACGACCGGCATCAGCAGCACCACGAAGACGACCAGGATCAGCAGGAGCAGCACCGGGTCGGACCGCTCGGAGGTCGCGTTCGGGTCGCCGTACCCGTCGATGCGGACGATCCGGCCGCTGTCGATGTGCGGTGCGAGTCCTTCGGCTCCCTGGTAGAAGGCGAGTTCGGCCGGGCCGATCAGCCCGCTCTCCCCGATCGTGCCGACGATCCGGTCCGGCAGCCGCTCGCGCAGCAGCGCGCCGGAGTCCGACTCCAGCAGCTCCTGCAGCGCGGGGGAGACCACCATCTCGCCCTTCGCCGGGAACCGCTCCACCCCCGGAGGCAGCGGCGCCCGCGGCCCCTCGGGTTCCAGGGCCCGGCCCCGGATGCTGTCGTCACGGAAGTCGGAGCCGACGTTGGCGACCACGAGGGTGTCGTCGGCCTTCGGCAGCCACCGGCCGGTGAAGGTGATGTCGGTGCGGGCGGCCTCCTTCTCCTGGCGGACCCCGAGCGCGTGGGGCAGCGCCGTCGTCAGCAGGAGCAGCGCCACGCCGAGCCCGACGCCGACCGCCGTCAGCACCGCCCGCGTCCACCCCTCGCGCCCGCCGGTGAAGGCGAATCGGACGCCCATGGCCAGGTCCGCGGCCACGCGCCGTATCCGGCTCCGTCTGCCCGGGGCGGGAGCTGTCGGCCAGGTCCGCGGCCGTTCTCCCGTGGACAGGCTCATACGGCGCGCTCCATGTCCCTGGACCTGCCGTCCCGCACCACGATCTCGCGGTCGGAGTAGGCGGCCACCCGTGCCTCGTGCGTGACCAGCACGACGGCGGCGTCGGTGGAGCGGGCGGCGTCCGTGAGGAGTTCCATCACGCGCTCGCCGTTGAGGGAGTCCAGGGCGCCGGTCGGCTCGTCGGCGAAGAGCACGCGCGGGTTCGTGACCAGCGACCGTGCCACCGCGACCCGCTGCCCCTGGCCGCCGGAGACCTCACCGGGCCGCTTCTTCCTCAGCTCGTCGACCTCCAGACGCTCCATCCAGGTCAGCGCGGCGCGCTCGGCCTCCTTGCGGGAGCTGCCGTTCAGCCGCAGCGGCAGGGCGACGTTCTCGACGCACGTCAGCTCCGGCACCAGCTGCCCGAACTGGAACACGAAACCGAACTCCGAGCGCCGGAGCGCACTGCGTTCGGCGTCGCTCATGGCGGACAGCTCCCGCCCGCCGTACATGATCGTCCCCGCATCGGGCGTGACGATCCCGGCGAGGCAGTGCAGCAGCGTCGACTTGCCCGAACCGGAGGGCCCCATCACGGCGACGACCTCACCCGGGTGGATCGAGAACTCCGCGCCGTCGAGGGCGAGGGTGGGGCCGTAGGCCTTGCGGAGCTGCTCGGCCCAGAGCAGCGAACCTGCGGGAGGAGTCATCGGGTCACCGCCTCACGGAGCTTGTCCAGGCGCGCCGCGGTGAGCTCCAGCCAGCGCAGGTCGGCCTCCAGATGGAACAGGGCGTGGTCGCAGATCAGCTGGTCGGCGAGGTCACCCTTGCGCTTGCGGTCGGTGAGGATGCGCATGCTGCGCAGGTGCTCCGAACGCTGGGTGTCGAGGACGTCGGCGGCATCACGGTGGGTGAGCAGCGCAAGGACGACCTTCGTGTACAGCGTCGACTGGAGGTACGGCTCGGGTTTCTCCGGCGTGGCGAGCCACCGCTGTACGTCGGTGATCCCGGCGTCGGTGATCGCGTACCGCTTGCGCTCGGGACCGCTGCCGGCCTCGATGCCGTCGACGACGACGAGGCCGTTTCTCAGCAGGCGGGACATCGTCGAATAGACCTGGCCGTAGTGCAGCGGCCGGTCGTGACCGAACTTCTCGTCGAAGGCGCGCTTGAGGTCGTAGCCGTGACGCGGCCCGGACTCCAGGAGTCCCAGGAGGGTGTGACCGATGGACATGCCGAGGACTCTACACGTGGTGTATACGTGCCATGTATACGCGTAGTGCACAGATCATGGCCGCTCACCCGAAAGCCCAGGCCAAAGCCGATTGTCACGATCTCACCACGACGGAAACCACATCTCCGCAAGCGTGCGGCGACGCGGCCTCACGAACATGCGGCGACGCGACTTCGCCGACGGAACCGCCGCCCGCACCAGGAGCGCCCCTGCCACCGGATCGACAAGCCTCTGCCAGGCCCCAGGAAAGCACCAGGCTCGGCTCACCGGCCCCGAGGAAGGGGCCCCCGACGCCCCCGACTCCGTGCAGGGGTCCCAGCACCCTGTCGCACCGCGCCCTGCTCGACATCGAGACGGATGCGCCCGGCTGGAGCCCGCGCCCCTTTCCCGTACCCCGGCGGGTGCTGAGGGTGAGGGCGGAGAGGGAAGAGCTTGATGCTCCGGGCGTGTCGGAGGCGTCAGGCCGTTCGTTCGCCAGTGTCAGGTCGTTCGTCTGCTACTGGTTACCGGGCTTTGAGGCTGGGGACGGGCGGAGTGCGTGGCCGCAGACGTTCCCCTTGCGGCCCGAACATGATCAGGTATTCGACCGGGCTGTTGGGAGAGGCATTTGCAACCCCGTGGGGATGACGGGTGTCGAACTCGGCGACATCCCCGGCCTTGAGGATGAGGTCCTGGTCGCCGAGCGCGAGCCACAACCGCCCGTACAGCACGCACAGCCATTCCTAACCGTCGTGTGAGCTTGCTCCGCTTTGACGGACGCGGTGATTGTGTCGGTCAGGCCGCGAGAGCGGTCTCGTGGTCGGTGGGGCTGCGGTGGCCCAGGCTGTTGTGCAGGCGGCGGATGTTGTACCAGTCCTCGATGTACTCGAAGATCGCGGTGCGGGCTGCGGCCTTGCTGGACCAGACGTGGCCGTCGGCGGGGACGAGTTCGCGTTTGAGGGTGGCGAAGAAGGACTCCGCGAGAGCGTTGTCCCAGCAGACTCCGGTCTGTCCGACGGACAGCCGTATGCCCATCCGGCCGGCGACGGCGGCCGGTTCCCGGTTGGTGTACTGACCGGATTCAATCGGTCGTTGCAACACCGGTTTGGAGCAACAGTAGCTGCTCGTTGAACGCCTCGGCTGGCGTCTTCCAGCCGAGGGTTTTGCGGGGTCTGGTGTTCAGAGCGTGGGCGACAGCCTCGAGTTCCTCGGCGGACCACCTCGAGAGATCCGTTTCCTTCGGGAAGTACTGGCGCAGGAGCCCGTTGGTGTTCTCGTTCGTGCCGCGCTGCCACGGACTGTGAGGATCGGC
>NZ_LWCC02000005.1:0-95214 GCF_001642695.1 Streptomyces chilikensis | reverse complement strand
GGGCGCGGGCGCGGGCGCGGGCGCGGGCGCGGGCGCGGGCGCGGGCGCGGGCGCGGGCGCGTCACCCGAGGTCGGAGGGGTAGGTCTGCTCGGTCCAGATGGTCTTGCCGTCCAGGGTGTAACGGCTGCCCCACCGGTCCGCGAGCTGGGCGATGAGGAAGAGGCCCCGGCCGCCCTCGTCGGACGTGCGCGCACGGCGCAGGTGGGGCTGGGCCTGGCTGGGGTCGGACACCTCGCACACCAGGCGGTCGTCCTTGACCATGCGCAGGCCGATGGGGCCGCCCGCGTAGCGGATGGCGTTGGTGACCAGTTCGCTGATGATCAGCTCGGTGCCGAACGCCATCTCGTCCAGTCCCCACTCGGCCAGCTGCCGGGCGGTCAGATCGCGGGCCCGGGACGCCTGCTCGGGGTCGGCCTGGAGCTGCCAGTACGCGGTCCGGTCGGGCGGAACCCGGCCGACGCGGGTGAGGAGCAGGGCGAGGTCCTCCTGGCGGGGCTCCCGGTTGAGGTCGCGCAGCAGCCGCTCGGCGAGCCGGGAGAGGGGGGTGTCGTCCCGTGCCGCGGCCAGGGCGCTGCCGTGCAGGTGGCCCAGGTCCGGGGTGTCCTCCGGCGCGACGCCGACCGGGGGGCCGCTGTGCAGGACCAGGACGTCACCGGGCTGCAACGTCAGTTCGACGGGGTCGAAGGGTTCGGCGCCGCGTCCGAGCCGTGGTCCCGGCCGCACCACCGGATCGGACACGGTGGCCGAGTGCCGGCGGACGAGGACGGGGCCGGGATGACCGGCGGACGCCATGTGGCATTCCCCGGTCACCGGGTCGTAGGTGACGTAGAGGCAGGTCGCGCCGTACAGGGAGCCCGCGAGCGGGCGTCCCTCGGACCGGTCGCCCTCGCCGAGCCGCTTCACCAGGTCGTCCAGGTGGGTGAGGAGTTCCGCGGGCGGCAGGTCGAGGTCGGCCAGGGTCTGCACGGCGGAACGCAGCCGCCCCATGGCGGCGGCGGCGTGCATCCCGTGGCCGACGACCTTGCCCGCCACCAGGGCGATCCGGACGCCCGACAGGCGGACCACGTCGTACCAGCTGCCTCCGGTGCCCGCGGGCGTACTGGCCGGGGCGTACAGGCCCGCGGTCTCCGCGGCGGACGTGCGCGTGTCCGGAGCGGGCAGCAGGCTGCGCTGGAGCGTCTCGACGGTGTCGCGCTCACGGGCGTAGCGCCGGGCGTTGTCCAGACTCAGGGCCGCCCGGGAGGCGATCTCCTCGATGAGCGGCACGTCGGTGGCGGAGTACGGCTGACGGCCGGCGCCGCGCCACAGGCCCAGCACGCCCAGGATGTGGCCGCGCGCCATGAGCGGCACGAACAGGGCCGAGGTGGCCGAGGCGGGGAAGAGCAGGCGCATGCGCTCCGCGTCGACCGGGAGCTCGTCGGAGAGGGCCGCGAGGTCGGGCACCACCATCGTTCCGACCGAGCCGAGGGCGTCGCTCTCGAGGTCCCGGACGCGCAGCTCGTCGCCCAGCTGGTAGATCTCCGCCGGCCACGTCCCGTCCGCCGAGGCGACGGCCGCGCGGCGCAGCTTCATGCCGGGTTCCATCCTGGAGGTCTCGCCGCTCCGCAGCACCGTGTCCGACACGTCCGCGCACGCGTGGTCGGCGAAGCCGGGGACCAGGACCGCGACGAGTTCCTCGGCGTTGCGGGTCACGTCCAGGGACTCCCCCAGGCGGTTCGCGGCGGCGTGCAGCAGGGTCAGCCGCCGCCTGGCGGCGAACTGCTCGGTGACGTCGACGAAGAGCGCCGCGACCCCGGCGGGCTGTCCGGCGGCGTCGTTCAGGCGGAACGCCGAGACGGAGACCCACTGGTCCGCGGTGCCGCCACGCCGGCGAGCGGCGTGTTCGAAGTCGACCAGCGGCTCGCCGGTGCGCAGCACCTCCCGCAGCCGCCCGTCGATCACCTCGGCGTCCTTGGCGACCAGGACGTCGGACAGCACCAGGCGTGACGGACCGCCCTGTCCGGACGCGGGCAGCCCGAAGAAGCCCGGGTTGACGGTGGAACAGTTCCCGTCGGGCGCGGCGTCGCGCAGGACGAGGCCGACCCGTTCCTGGGTGAGCAGCGCGCGGACCAGGGCCCTCCCCTGCCGGTGGCGCAGGGCGTGGGAGGCCGGAACGAGGAGGAACAGGTAGGGCACCGCGTCGCTCTGCGGCAGCGGCACCATCGCCACGTCCACGTCGACGCGGTGTCCCCCGGCGTCCCGCACCGCCGCGCCGAACTCCCTGGACCCGCCGTCACCGGCCCATTCCGCGAAGCCGGGCGGCGCGGCGACGAGTTCGTCCATGGGCCGGCCCACGACCTCCTCCCTGTCCCGGCCGGTCAGCTCCCGCACGGTGTCCGTGCACTGCCTCACCACGCCGCCCGCGTCCACCAGGAGGGCCACCAGCCCGCCCGGAGGAACGTTCGTTTCCGGTGGTCGCACGGTCGGACCCACGAAGTCGCCTCACTCTCCACGTTCCGCGCCGATGACGCCCGGGCGTCGCCCGGCGCGCGGCACCGGGAGGAGGAGTCCGCGAGGAAGGGCGCCCGCCGGTGCCGGCCGTCGTACGTCCGGTCGTCCGCCATGGCAGCACGCCGACGGGGATGCGCCTACCCGGCGCGCGGGGGAACGCCGAAAGACGCCGTACGGCGAGGCCCCGGGTGCGCTGGATGGCCGTGTGCGCACGCCCGCCGCCGGTGGCCGGAGCGAAGTGTCCGGCCCTGAAGGGGTGTGAGTGCGGCGATCGGGGCCATCAGGGGAGGAAGGGGGTGTCCGGCGGTCCCGGCCGCCGGAGGCCCCGGTCATCCACCCACCATGAACGGAGTGCCGCTCGTGAGCAGGACAGAGCAGAAGGAACGGTTGACCTCCGGGCTGAAGGGCCTGGGCGGTCAGGCCGGTGAGGGCGGAAAGAAGCTGGGCCGGACGGCCCAGGCGTCCACCGCCCGCGCCACGGCCGCCCTGTCGGGCACCACGGCCAAGGCGCGGGAGAAGGCCGCCGAGGTCGCTCCGCAGATCACCGCCAGGGCGGGTGAGCTGAAGACCCGCGCGGCCGGAGTCACCGGCAAGGTGGGCGAGTCCGTGCCCGCCCCGGTCAAGGCCGGTGCCACCCAGGCGTTCACCGCCGTGCGGACCGTGATGGCCGTCGGCCGTTACCGCACCGCCCTCATGACGGGTGCCGGCGCCGCCCTCGTCTGGATGGTCGTCCGCCGCAAGCGCGGCTGACCGCTGTGGTTCCCGCAGGCGTCGGGGGCCGGTTCGCCCGTCGGGCGGCCGGCCCCCGTGCCGTGTGCGGGGAGGGGTGCGGGGCCGTCGGAGGGTCGGCGCCCCGACGCGGCGCGGCTCCGGGGTGGTCTCCACCGGGAGGACCGCGTCCGGTGCGCCCGGCGCCTCGGTGACGTAGGCGTACGGGTGGCCGGCGACCGCCCGTCCCACTTCCGTGCGCGCCGAAGCGGTGCGCGAACTCGACGCGCTCGCCGACGCGCGGGCGGCCCCGTCCGCCGAGCGGCGGCCCGCCGGTCGGCGGACCGTCGGTCGGCGGACCGTCGGTCGGCGGACCGTCGGTCAGTGGTCGTTGAACTGCACGGAGATCCGGTCGGTGCTCGACGGCCAGGCGGGCACCCTCAGCACGTCGACGCGTCCGCCTTCGTTCCGCGGGCGGGACACCAGGGTGAGCGGCCGGGACCACCGGGAACCGGCCGGCAGGTACACGTCCACCCCGGTGAGGAACGGGGTCTCGAAGAAGGGCGACAGCGGGGCCGAGAGATCGGTGACCCCGTCGGAGCCGGCGTCGAAGGCGAAGACGCCGATGGTCCGCTTGGCGCGCGGGGTGTTGGCCGCGTTCAGCAGCTGCGTGCCGTTGACGGAGAGGGTGTCCCCCGCCGCTCCCTGGTCGCCCCACCACTCCTTCTGCCGGCTGATGGTGAGCGCCGCGTGCCCGTCGCCGGTCTCGACCTGGCCGGAGACGCCCTCGCCGGGCCGGCTGGTGAGCAGCCGCACCAGGTGGTCGGAGCGTTCGAACGGCGGGAAGTACAGGTGGTGGGTGGAGTTCTCGCCCCAGACCAGCGCGAACTCGTAGTGGGCCGACCCCCTGGCCCTCACCGGCCCCCAGGCTCCGTCCGCCCCGAGGACCTGGACCGCCTCCGGCCCGCCGCCGAGCCGGGCCCCGGTGAGCGGGTCGACCCGGTGGATCTCCAGCCGCACGCCTTCCACCGGCACGTTGGAGGGGAACAGCTGAGCTTGGCCCGCCAGGGTGATGTGCAGCTCGGGCACGACGCGGGTGGTGCGCGGGGCCTCGCCGTGGAAGAAGCGGTAGAACGCGGCGAAGGTCTCCTCGGAGGTGACCGTCTCGGTGTGGCCCTGACCGGGGAAGTACACGTTGCGCGCCCCGCCGACGGCGCGGGCCGGGTCCCCCTCGCCCCAGACAGCCAGGGTCGGCACGCCGCCGGGCAGGTCGGGCGAGGTGCGCCCGTCGAGGTTGACGTAGTGGGCGACCTTGGCGGCGCGGTCCGGGGAGCTCCGGAGGTAGCTCTGCATCAGCAGGGTGCCCAGCGAGTGGGCGAGGAGGTCGACGCGGTCGGCGCCGCTCCGCCCGAGCAGCCGGTCGATCCGCGCGTCCAGCGCCGTGTACACCGCGTCGGGGGTGGTGGTGGCGAAGGTCGAGTCGTACTCGTGGGCCTCGATCAGCGCGGCCGGGAAGCCGTTGCCGGTCAGCCGCCGGGCCTGCGTCTCGAACTGCCCGCCGGAGCCGCTGGATCCGTGCACGAAGATCACCGGACGGAGGGTGTCCGCGTCTCCGGCGCCGTCCTGCCCGGCCAGGGCGGGCGTCGGCAGCGCGCAGAGCACCACCAACGCGGACAGCAGGGCGACGACCCGTGCGAGCACGGCGGCTGCCGGCGCGGACCTTCGTGCCGCGGCGGCCCGCGACCCGGTGTCCTGCGATGCGGCGCCCTGTGACGCGGCGCCCGGCGCTGCGGCGTCCTGTGACGCGTCTCGTGACGCGGTGTCTCGTGACGCGGTGTCTCGTGACGCGGTGTCTCGTGACACGGTGCTCCACCTCTCGCACACGGCTCGGGAACGGGCTCGTCCCGGCACCTTCCCGAGGGCTCCCCGCCGCGGCAAGACGGACCGGGCGAGAACTGTGCCGGGGCCCATCGCGGCGGCCCCGGGCACGACGGGCGCACAGCCGGCCGTGCCCGGGACCCCGCCGTCCCGGCGGGGCCCGCGGCTCCCGGCCGCGTGCTCAGCGCCTGCGGAAGCGCTCCACCGCCCGCTGGATCTCCTCACCGGTGGCCGTGGACGCCTGGGCCCAGGACTCGAACTCCAGCGTCGCGCCGAAGTCGCCGGTCCGGGCGATGCCCACCGCCCGCTTGATGTCCCGTACCAGCGCGGGGTCCACCGCCGCCCAGCGCTCGGTGAGTTCGCGGGCCGCCGCCGCCGGGTCCTCGGCGACGCTCAGCGCCACTCCCTCCCGCACCGCCTCCTCGGCGCCCAGCGTTCCGCCGTCCAGCAGCAGGGCGAGCGCCTTCTGCGGCCCCAGCGCGTCGACCAGGAACCAGGTGCAGCCGCCGCCCGGGTGCAGCCCGATGCGGGTGAACGTCGCCGCGAACGAGGCCCGTGGCCCGGCCACCCGGACGTCGCAGGCCATCGCGAGGTTGAACCCGGCCCCCACGGCGGGCCCCTGCACCGCGGCGACGGTCGGGATCCTCAGCTCCCGGAGGCCGAGGAAGCTCCGGTACACGCGGTGCAGGTGCTCGCGCACCTCGGCCACCGGCCGCCCCGCGTCCCCGAACAGCGCGGGCAGGTCCGCCCCGGCGCAGAAGGCGGAACCGGCCCCGGTGACCACCAGGGTCCGGGCGCCCGGATCACCCGCCACCGTGGCGACGGCCTCGCCGAGTTCCCGGCACATCGTCTCGTCGAGACAGTTCCGGCGGTCCGGATCGTTCAGCGTCAGCGTCCAGCGGCCGCCGTCCTCGACCAGGTCGACCTTCGTCATCCGCGCCCCTTCCTCGCTTCTCCCCGGCCGGTGCCGGGGTCCGGGGGAACCTATCTCCCACCTCGGTCCTCACGCACCACGGGGCGTCGCCACGGGGCGGTCGCCGCCTTCCGCCGGGGTCTGTCCGGCCCGTCGGCGGCCCGAGTACGCTCGCCGTGCCCCGGGCCCGGGGTGACCGCTCGACGTACGGAGGACCCGATGACCGCAGCCGACGCGTCCCTCGACCCGGTGCCGGACGGCCCGCCCGCGCCGGTGCTCGCCTTCCGGGACGACGCGCTCGGCACGGACGACGCGGTCGCCCTGCTGGCGCGGCTGAAGGCGGGCGAGGTGAGCGCGGCGGAGGTGGCGCGGGCCGCGGTGGAGCGGATACGCGCCGTGGACGGCCGGCTCAACGCGATGCGGGTGGAGGCCTTCGAGGCGGGCACCGCCCCGGTCCCCGGTGACGGCCCGCTGGCGGGCGTCCCCACCCTGGTCAAGGACAACACCACCTACGCGGGCCTGCCCACCGGTCACGGCACGGCCGCCTTCACGCCCCGCCCGGCGTCCCGGCACGCCCCGTTCACCCGGCAGTTCACCGCCACCGGGATGACCGTGCTGGGCAAGACCCGCCTGCCGGAGTTCGGCTTCAACGCCAGCACCGAGTTCGAGGACGCGGAACCGGTCCGCAACCCGTGGAACACGGAGTTCTCGGCGGGCGGTTCCTCCGGTGGCAGCGCCGCCCTGGTCGCGGCCGGGGCCGTGCCGATCGCGCACGCCAACGACGGCGGCGGCTCGATCCGCATCCCCGCCGCCTGCTGCGGTCTGGTCGGGCTCAAGCCGACCAGGGGCCGCATGGCCGCGAACGAGACGGGGCGCAGCCTGCCGATCGACGTGGTCGTGGACGGGGCGGTGACCCGCACCGTGCGCGACACCGCCGCCTTCCTCGCCGCGGCCGAACAGGTGAGGCCCGCACCCGAACTGCCGCCCATCGGCAGGGTGGAGGGACCGGGAGGCAGGCGGCTGCGCGTCGGCCTGCTCCTGGACTCCCCCACCGGAACGGTCACCGACGACGTCACCCGCGCCGCCGTCACCGCCGCGGCCACCACGCTGGAGGGTCTCGGGCACCGGGTGGAGCCGTACCGGATGCCGCTGGACGCGCGGTTCGAGGAGGACTTCGTCACCTACTGGGGCATGCTGGCGTTCCTCGCCGGCGCCACCGGCCGCCTCCTGATGGACCGGCGCTTCGACCGACGCCGGATGGACGGCCTCAGCCAGGGCCTGCGCGGACAGTACCTCCGGCAGTGGCGTTCGACGCCGGGCGTGCTGCGGCGCCTGCGGCGTGCGGCGCGGGAGGGCTACGAGGACGCCGCCCGGTACGACGTGGTCCTCTCCCCCGTCCTCGCCCACACCACGCCGCGGCTGGGGCACCTGTCGCCGGCCGTGCCCTTCCCCGAGCTGATCGCACGCCTGAAGTCCTACGTGGCGTTCACGCCGGTCAACAACGTGTGCGGCAGCCCCGCGATCTCCCTGCCCGGCCCGGGGCGGACGCCGGACGGCCTGCCGGTGGGAGTGATGCTCTCGGGGCGGATCGGGGAGGAGCGGACGCTGCTGGAGGCGGCGTACGAACTGGAGGCGGCGGGGAGCTGAGGGCCGGGGCCGCACGGCCACGGCGGGCCGGGCGACGGGCCTGCGCGGGACGGCCGCGCGGGACGGCGTCCGCGGGAGGGGCGGCCACGGGTGGCGTACCACGACGGGCCGGGCGACGGGCGTGCCGCATACGCTGATGCCGCCCGGCCGGCCGCCCCGTCCCCCGCCCCCACCGGGGCCGTCCCCAGGAGCCGCACCACCATGAGCACGCACCCTTCCCCGGCCCGAGCGTCCGCCGCGGTGGCCGTCGCCGTCGCCGCCGCCCTGTCGCTGGCCTCCTGCGGCGCCGACAGCGCGTCGTCCTCCGGCCCGACGCCGGCCGGCAGCCCGACCGCCTCCCCCTCCCCCACGGGCACCGGCCAGGCGCACGACACCCAGGACGTGTCGTTCGCGCAGGGCATGATCCAGTACCACCGCCAGTCGATCGAGATGGCGGACCTCGCCGAGACGCGGGCGCAGTCCCAGCAGGTCAAGACGCTGGCGCGGGACATCGAGCAGGAGCAGGAGCCGCAGGTCCAGCAGCTGACGCAGTGGCTCGACTCCTGGGGGGAGCCCGTCCCCGAGGCCAGTCCGACCGGCACGGCGAGTCCGACGGACACCGGGAGCCCCACCGGTACGGAGAGCCCCACCGGTACGGAGAGCCCGACGGGAACCGGGAGCCCGGGCCCCACGGACACCGGAAGCCCCACCGGCACCGGCAGCCCGACCGGCACCGGCAGCCCGACGGACACGGCCAGTCCCACCGGCACCGCCAGTCCCACCGGCGGGGGCGCCATGCCCGGCATGGCCACCGAGGAGGAGCTGAACCAGCTCCGTCAGGCGTCCGGCACCGAGTTCGACGACCTGTTCGTCTCCCTGATGACCGAGCACCACGAGGGCTCCATGGAGCTGGCCCGCACCGAGACGGAGCAGGGCGAGTACCAGCCCGCCAAGGACATGGCGCGGTCGATCCTCGACACCCAGTCCGGGCAGGTCCGGGAGATGGGGACGATCTCCGGCCAGGGCACCGAATAGGCGTGACGCAGGTCACGGCCCAGGGGTGTCACATCCCGTCGCACCCGTTCCGTCCAGCTGGTGAACCCGTTCACACGGCCAGGAGGAACCTCGAGATGGAACCCCGTATCAATGCCTTCGGCAGCCCGCTGGCGACCGGTTTCGTGAAGCGACTCGGCGCGGCCGGCAAGATCCTGACCGACTCGTCGGTCCCGGTGCTCACCCAGGAGCTCGTGAAGCTGCGCGCCAGCCAGATCAACGGGTGCGGCTTCTGCACCGACATGCACGCCAAGGACGCCGCGGCTGCCGGGGAGAGCCAACTGCGCCTGAATCTGGTGGCGGCCTGGCGGGATGCCACCGTGTTCACCGAGGCGGAGCGCGCCGCCCTGGAACTCGCCGAGCAGGGCACCCGGATCGCCGACGCGGCCGGCGGCGTCACCGACGAGGCGTGGGCCCACGCCGCCGAGCACTACGACGAGGAGCAGCTCGCCGCCCTGGTGGGGCTGATCGCCCTCATCAACGCCTACAACCGGCTCAACGTGATGCTGAGGATGCCGGCCGGCGACTACCGTCCGGGCCAGTTCGACTGAGCGGTCCGCCCGGCCCGGTGGCCCGGCACGGCGCCGGCCGGCCCGCGGAACACCCGCGGGGCGGCCGGGGCCGTGCCGCCCGTGGGGCGGACCTGGCAGGTTTGGTGAAGAGACCCAGGGGCAGGTGTGGCTTCCGGACCCGGTGCCCATGCCCTTCCGGGTCTCCCGCGACGCTTTGCGCCGTGCGGCCGCCCCCAGTGTCACGGAGGTCCGGCGGTGAGCCCCCTGCCGATATCCCAGCCCTCTCCCGGAGCCGCGGACGCGGCCGAAGACGCGCAGGTGGTGCGCCTGCGACGGCGCCTGGAACGGCTGCTGGGCGTCGCGGCGACCGAGGGGAACGAGCTGGTCCCGCTGCGGAACGGCGACGAGATCTTCCCGGCCATGCTGGAGGCCATCCGCGGGGCGGAGCACACCATCGACATGATGACCTTCGTCTACTGGCGTGGCCAGATCGCCCGCGACTTCGCCGCCGCGCTCGCGGAGCGGGCCCGCGCGGGCATCCGGGTGCGGCTGCTGCTCGACGGCTTCGGCGCGCAGAGGATCGAGAAGGACCTGCTGGACGGCATGGACGACGCCGGGGTCCAGGTCGCCTGGTTCCGCAGACCGCTCTGGCTGTCGCCGTTCAAGCAGAACCACCGCTGCCACCGCAAGGTGCTCCTGGTGGACGAGACCGTCGCCTTCACCGGCGGCGTCGGGATCGCCGAGGAGTGGGCGGGCGACGCCCGCAGCCCCCAGGAGTGGCGCGACACCCACGTCCGGCTCCGGGGCCCCGCGGTGGACGGGCTCGCGGCCGCGTTCGCGCAGAACTGGGCCGAGTCGCACGACGACCTGTTCGACGAGCGCGACCGCTTCCCCAGCCAGCCGCAGTGCGGCTCCGCGGTGGTCCAGGTGGTCCGGGGATCGGCGTCCATAGGGTGGCAGGACATGCAGACCCTGCTGCGGGTGATGCTGACCTCCGCCGAACAGCGCTTCCGGCTGGCCACCGCCTACTTCGCCCCGGACTCGTACTTCGTCGACCTCCTCTGCGCGACCGCGCGGCGCGGCGTGGAGGTGGAGGTCCTGCTGCCCGGTCCGTACACCGACCAGCGGGCCTGCCAGCTCGCCGGCCAGGGTTTCTACACGCGCCTGCTGGACTGCGGCGTCTCGATCCACCAGTACCAGCCGACCATGCTGCACACCAAGATCGTGACCGTGGACGGGGTGGCCTCCCTCGTCGGGTCCACCAACTTCAACCGGCGTTCGCTGGAGCACGACGAGGAGGTCATGCTCGCGGTGCTCGACAGGGATTTCACGGCGACCCTGGACCGGGACTTCGACGCGGACATCGAGCGCAGCGTGGCCATCGACCGCAAGCGGTGGCGTCGCCGCGCGGCGGTGCAGCGCCTGAAGGAGGCGTCCGTGACGCCGATCCGCCGCTTCCTGTGACCCCGCCCGGCGCCCCGGGGGCCGTCAGGGCCGCCCGGTGGGGGCCGGGCGCACATCGAAGCCGCCGCGTCCGTCGAGGCGGACCTCCAGGACGGCGTCGAAACCGTCCGCCGTCGTGGGGCGCCGGAGCTTGCGGAAGGTGGCGCGGACGCCGACGTCGGGCACGCGGGCGGCGTCCGCGCGGGCGGCGTTCCGGCGCAGCGAGCCGGCGAGGTCGGGCGGGAACCAGTACGCCGTCACGGTGGCACCGTGCGCGTGCCCGGCCTCGATCAGCGGACCCCACTCCTGCGGCCCCGGGTTGGTGTTGTCCACCGCCACCGGCAGTCCGGCCTCCAGCGCCTCCGCCACCTGGCGCATCTGCCGCGACTGCTTCCCGCGCGCCCGCCGCGGGAAGAGGTCCTTGCTGACCAGGGCGTACCGGTGGGCCAGGCAGCGCACGTAGAAGGTCGACTTCCCCGACGCCTGGAGCCCGACCAGTACGGCCACGTCTGGCCGGGCCTCGCCGCTCGACGCCATCACGCCCTCCTGGAACCGCCCCGCCCTCGCGTGCCGCCCGCCCGGCGCCTGTGTGTCCCGGTGTCCGGCCCTCCAAACCCCGCCCGGCATGGGACGGCGTTCCCGGGGGACCCGGATCCCCCAGCGCGGCGAGAAGACGGCGAGGCCATGAGCGTTATCGAACAGTCGATCGATGTCGAGGTCCCGGTGCGCGTGGCGTACAACCAGTGGACCCAGTTCAAGACCTTCCCCCGGTTCATGGACGGGGTGAAACGCGTCGACCAGACGCAGGCGGCCCTGACCCACTGGGTGACCCGGATCGGCGGCCGGACCGTCGAGTTCGACGCCGAGATCGTCGAGCAGGTCCCCGACCGGCGGATGCGCTGGGAGGCGCTGGACCCGCCGCGGCACACCGGGACGGTGACCTTCGAGCCGCTGGACGGCGAACGGTGCCGGGTGACCCTGCGGATCGAGGCGGAGGGTTCCCACGGGCTGCTGGAGCGGCTGGCGGCGACGCTCGGGCTGGTGCGGCGCTGGGTGGACGGTTCGCTGAGCTGTTTCAAGGAGTTCGTCGAGGGCCAGGGCCGTGAGACCGGCACCTGGCGCGGCGAGATCAGCGGGAGCCACGTGCGTCCGGGTTCCCGTCACGCCACGCGCGAGGTGCCGACCTGGCCCACCGGCTGACCGGCCGGTGGCAGGCGGCCGGTGGCAGGCGGCCGGTGGCAGGTGGCAGGTCACCGGCTTTCATCGAAGAGTTGAGGAGAGATCACGTTGCAGAAGTCTTCGAGCGACGGACCCGGCGGTGAGCGGAGCGACGACCGCCTCGAGGTGACACCGCCCAAGACGTGGGCCGCGGGCGTGCCGGCGGTGTATCACGCGATGGAGTACTCCCTCTCCCAGACGTCGCCCCGCCGCACGGGACTGACGTTGCTGAACCTGAACCAGGAGCCCGGGTTCGACTGCCCGGGCTGCGCGTGGCCCGACCCCGCCCCGGGGAAGCGCCCGATGAACGAGTACTGCGAGAACGGGGCCAAGCACACCAACGACGAGGCGACCTCGCGCCGGGTGACGCCCGAGTTCTTCGCCCGGCACTCGGTCGACGAGCTGGCCGCGAAGTCGGACCGGTGGCTGAACCAGCAGGGCCGGCTGACCCGGCCCATGGTCAAGCGGCCCGGCTCCCGCCACTACGAGCCGATCAGCTGGAGCTCGGCCCTGGAACTGCTGGCCGACGAGCTGCGGGGCCTGGACTCCCCCGACGAGGCCGTCTTCTACACCTCCGGCCGCGCGAGCAACGAGGCGGCGTTCGTGCTGCAGCTGTTCGCCCGTGCCTTCGGCACCAACAACCTGCCCGACTGTTCCAACATGTGCCACGAGTCCAGCGGCTCTGCCCTCAACGAGACGCTGGGCATCGGCAAGGGCGACGTGAGCCTGCCGGACATCCACCACGCCGACCTGATCCTCACGGTCGGCCAGAACCCCGGCACCAACCACCCGCGGATGCTCTCCGCGCTGGAGGAGACCAAGCGGCGGGGCGGCCGCATCGTCGCCGTGAACCCGCTGCCGGAGGCCGGGCTGGCCCGGTTCAAGAACCCGCAGAAGCCGCGGGGCGTCGTCGGGCGGGGCACCCAGATCGCCGACCGGTTCCTGCACATCAAGGTCGGCGGCGACCTGGCGCTCTTCCAGGCGCTCAACATGCTGCTCCTGGAGGCGGAGGAGGCCGCCCCCGGCACGGTGCTCGCCCACGAGTTCATCGGCACGCACACCAAGGGTTTCGAGGAGTTCGCCGAACACCTGCGCGCCTCGTTCTCCTGGCCGCGCGTGGAGGAGGCCACCGGGCTGACCCGCGCGCAGATCGAGGAGGTGCGCGACATGGTGCTGGAGAGCCGGCGGGTCGTCGTCTGCTGGGCGATGGGGATCACCCAGCACAAGCACGGCGTGCCGACCATTCGGGAGATGGTCAACTTCCTCCTGCTGCGGGGCAACATCGGCCGCCCCGGCGCGGGCGCCTGCCCGGTGCGAGGTCACTCCAACGTGCAGGGCGACCGCACCATGGGCATCTGGGAGCGGATGCCGGACTCCTTCCTCGACGCCCTGGGACGGGAGTTCGACTTCGAGCCGCCGCGCGAGCACGGCCTGGACTCGGTGAACGCCATCCGCGCGATGCGGGACGGCAAGGTCAAGGTGTTCCTGGGGCTCGCGGGCAACTTCGTGCGGGCCACCCCGGACAGCGAGGTCACCGAGGCGGCGATGCGGCGCTGCCGGCTGACCGCGCACATCTCCACCAAGCTCAACCGCTCGCACGCCGTCTGCGGCGAGACCGCCCTGATCCTGCCGACGCTGGGCCGCACGGAGCGCGACGTGCAGGCGGGCGGCGAGCAGTTCGTCACCGTCGAGGACTCGATGAGCCAGGTGCACGCCTCGCGCGGAGTGCTGGAGCCGGCGTCCAAGCAGCTGCTGAGCGAGGTCGCCATCCTGAGCCGGCTGGCCCGTGCCACCCTGGGCGACAAGGTGCCGGCCGCGCGGTGGGAGCGGTTCGAGGCGGACTACGGCTGCGTCCGCGACCACATCTCGCGGGTGGTCCCGGGATTCGAGGACTTCAACACCCGGGTCTCCCGGCCCGGTGGCTTCGGGCTCCCCAACCCGGTGAACGAGGGCCGCTTCCCCACCCCGAGCGGCAAGGCGCTCTTCAGCCGCAACGAGTTCGAGGCGCTGAGCGCCCCGGAGGGCCACCTGATCCTCCAGACGCTGCGTTCGCACGACCAGTGGAACACCGTGCCGTACACGGACAACGACCGGTACCGCGGCATCCACGGGTCGCGCCGGGTGGTCTTCGTCAACCCTGCGGACCTGCGCGCCCTGGGACTCGCGGAGGGCGCCGCCGTCGACCTGGTCGGTGTCTGGCGCGACGGCGTCGAGCGCCGCGCGGAGGACTTCCGCGTGGTCCCCTACCCCACCTCGCGGGGCTGCGCGGCGGCGTACTACCCGGAGACCAACGTGCTGGTGCCGCTGGACAGCGTGGCCGACATCAGCAACACGCCCACCTCCAAGGGCGTCGTGGTCCGCCTGGAGCCGCGCGAGCGGGCCGCGGCGGCCGGGGCGGAGGCCCTGACGGGGGCGGTGGCGGCCTTCGGGAAGTACTGGCGCAGGAGCCCGTTGGTGTTCTCGTTCGTGCCGCGCTGCCACGGACTGTGAGGATCGGCGAAGAACACGGGAATGCCGGTCTCGACTCTGAACTGGGCGTGCGCCGACAGCTCCTTTCCCCGGTCCCACGTCAGCGACCGTGCCAGTTGCCCAGGCAGTGACGACATCGCGCCGGCAAGGGCGTTCTTCATGGTGATCGCCCCGTAGCCGGCCAGCGCGGGCCCGTTCTTGACTGTGTGCTTGTGCCGATAGCCCTCCTCACGGGGGAGGTGGATCAGCATCGTGAACCGAGTGGACCGCTCGACGACGGTGCCGATCGCAGAACGCTCCAGCCCGATGATCAGGTCGCCCTCCCAATGACCGGGAACGGCGCGGTCCTCGGCCTCGGCCGGCCGTTCGCTGATGAGCGTTTCGGGTGTGACGTGTGCCCAGGTCTTCCGACGCGAGCGAGCACGCGGTGCCCGCAGTGCACGGCCCGTGCGAAGGCACAGGATCAGCTCGCGCTTGAGCGCTCCGCGGCCCTGAATGTAGAGCGCCTGGTAGATCGCCTCGTGGCTGATGCGCATGGACTCATCATCCGGGAAGTCGAACTTGATCCGGTGCGCTATCTGCTCCGGACTCCACGCCTGCACCCACGCACGGTCCTTGCGGTGCGGCTTGTTCCGTCCCGTCCACACACCGGTCGCAGGACCCGCGACCGCCCTGCCGCCGGGCGTGCTGATCTGTCCGGACAGTCGCTCCTGGACATACGCGTGCAACCGCGGATTGGCTACCAGCTTCGCCGTCTTCGGGCGGCGTGCGGCCATGTCGGCCTTCCACTGCGCGACCGACGCCCGGTAGTCGAGCTTTCCGCACCTGGTGGCCGCGTTGCGTCGCAACTCTCGGGAGATCGTCCCTGGGTCACGGCCGACGTCCCGGGCGGTCTCACGCACGCCCTTGCCCTGGGCCTTGAGAAGCGCGATCTCTTCACGCTCACGGAAGGACAGGTACCTGCCAGAAGACGGCGTCGGGTCGAACGGTCGCATGCCGCCACACTGCCGGAACCAGCGTGTGGCCACTGCCGGCGCCACACCAATGACAGCGGCGGCTTCCTCGGCCAGAAGCCCTTTGGCGATCTCCGCCCAGAACGCCGCTTCGACGTGCCGCTGATACTTCGGATGCCCCGGGGACCTCAACTTCGGACGCACCGCTCGATCCGCTGCCTGCTGACGACGAACCATCCAGCACTCCTGCAGTCAGGGGGTGTTGCGACGATCAGTTGAATCCGCCCTGGCAGCCTCTGTCGGAGTGGAACGTCAGTCCGGGCCGGGGCTTTCGGGTCTGCCAGGCGGCGGTGAGGGCTTTGGTGACCAGGGAGGTCCGCAGGTGGTCGGCGGTGGCCCGGCCGACGACCTTGCGGGAGGCGATGTCGATGACGGTGGCCAGGTAGAGCCAGCCCTCCGAGGTCGCGATGTGGGTGATGTCGCCGCACCATCGTGTGTTCATCCTGGTGGGGGGGCGAAGTCGCGGTTCAGGAGGTCGGGGCGGAAGGTGGCGTGGGGGTCGGGGACGGTGGTGCGGACGCGGCGTCGGCGGCAGCGGCCGGTGAGGCCGGCTTCGCGCATCGGCCGGGCGATGCGGCGTCTGCCGCATGACGTGCCCGCCTGCTGGAGTGCGGCGTGGATGCGCGGGGAGCCGTAGGCGCCGCGGGAGCCGGCGTGGACCTGGCTGATCCGTTCGGTGAGTCCGGCGTCCTGGCGGCGGCGTTCGGAAGGCTTGTCGGAGCGGCGGGCGCAGAAGGCGGCTCGGGAGACCTTGAGCAGGTCACAGGCTCTTTTGACGCTGTGACCTGCGTTTTTCTCCGCCTCGATGAACGGGTGGACGTTCACCGGGTCTCCTTCGCGAAGAAAGCTGTGGCTCGCTTGAGGGCCTCGACGTCCTCGCGCAGCCGGCGGTTCTCCCGTCGCAGAAGGGCCAGCTCGTCCCGTTCGGCGCTGGTCAGGCCGTTCTTCTCACCCGCGTCGATCTGGGCCTGGTTGACCCACAGCCGCACCGCGGTCTCCGTCAGGTCGAAGTCCCGGGCGACCTGACCGATCGTGCGGTCACCTCGCCGGCACAACTCGACGATCTCGGCCTTGAACTCCGGTGTGAACGAGCGGCGAGGGCGTGGCTTCTTCTTCCCCATGCTCTCCATGGTGGACATCCTTCCGGGGGCTCAACCCCTGATCTCGGATGTCCGTCAAACTGAAGCAAGCTCAGATCTCAACCGGGGACGTAGGCCACCAACAGTGCAATTCCGGCCACTGTGAGGGCGGTGGCGAGCAAATCAACTGCGATGCGGACCATCCGGAACTTCCGCCGTGCAAGAACAGCCATCACCGCCAACCGTTCCTCCTCCCCATGCAGTCGATCGTCATCGCTCATAGCGGCAAGAGACGCGATCAGCGGCAAGACATCCGTGCCTCGCTGCCCGCCGAGCAGCTTTCCGGGAGAACTCGGCCGGGGAAGCACCGGACGAAGAGCCCGCAAAGCCGTGCCCGTCGCTGCTGTCAACACGATCGACGCCCACAGCAGAGCGACAACCAGACCTTGGGGAGCTGCGTCCATTCCGGACAGCACTCCCACACAGGCGGCCAGGAGCCCTCCTGCGGCTCCGCACAGCGCAGTGGCCTTGCCGTCAGCTCGCTGCAACTCGACCATCATGTCCGCGATCATGGTGCGCAGCCGCTGCACCGACTGCTGATCCGCCCCGCCGCGCCACCGGTCCTGCTGTCCATCCGCCACCCCCGGCATCTGAAGAAGTCTTGGTCGTCGTTCCGGCCGGTTCGACTGTGCTCCGTTCCGTCCGGTGACTGTGCCCACCAGCGGGCACAGCCCAGGCGTCGTCCATCACGCAGTAGACAGGGCGTGTGCCAAGCCGCCGAGGAGCCGTTGCCTTCCTGATGTGCAGGACCGTAGTGACCAGACCTCTGGGCGGGAGTCGGCCCGCCCGAACTGGCCATCGCTTCGGCTGTAACGCACACCACAACTGCATCCGGGCATTCCGTACGCGATCCGTACGCTAAAAGTACGCGATGCGTGCGCTAAGCGGGATAGGGTAGGGGCAGGAGGTGTCCCATGTCCGAGTTGTTCGACGCGGTCGACGCGCTGGTGGCGTCCCGCTCTCCGCTACCGCCGGCGGAGGAACGCAAGCGGCTGCGCGTCGCACACGGTCTGACGCTGGACGAGGTGGCCACCGCGCTGAAGGTGCGGCGGGCCACGGTCTCCGGCTGGGAGTCGGTGAAGAAACCGACCGAGCCGCGAGGCCCGGAACGTGAGGCGTACGCGCGACTGCTGCGGCAACTCGCGGAGCTCTACCCTGCTGCGCCAGCATCCGAGCAGCCGGTCACCCCGCCACCCGCCAGGTTTACCGGCGCGGCACCCGACCCGACGGAAACGCGAACTCCGCCCACGGGCCAGGCCCTCGAGGCCACGGCCGGGGCCACAACCCAGAACACCCAGCCCCCTGCTCCCGTCGCGGCTGCTCCGGCCGCCGCATCCCGCCCGGCACGCACCGCCAGGACGCCGTCGGCGTCCCGCCCCCCGGGCGCGAAAAAGGCTGCTCCGGCCAGCACCCCGGCGGGCGTTGACCCGCGGTTCGAGAACGGACCGCTGGCCGTCGTCGACGTCGCAGACGGCAAGACGGTGGCGTACTGCACCGGCGGCCTGATCCTGGACGTGCCTGCCAAGAGCATCCCGGCCCTGGTCGACTGGACGCTCAAGGATGCAAGGCTCGGGCAACCGAAACTGTCGGGGCCGGGCAAGGACGCCGACCCGCTGCTGGTGCTCACCGAGGCCGCGCTGGAACGCTACGGTCTGCCCGTCACGCTCACGGAAGAGGAACGGCTCGCCGGGCGTCTGCCGGAGAGCCACAAGGTCGTCAAGCAGCTCGCGCGAGCGGAGTGGAAACTGACCAAACGCGGTTTCGGTCCGTGGGCGCGGATCTACCGTCCCGCGACCGGTTCGGAGCGTGCCTGCGTGCAGCTGTGCATCCCGTCCTGGCACGCGCTGGACACTCGGCACTGGGGCAAGGCCGGGCAGCTTCCGCCGGCCGAACTCGCCCGCGTGCTGGGCGTCTACGCGTCCCGGGTGATGACGCCGCGCGGTTCCGCAGCCGTAACCGGTCTGGAACTGATGACTGCGTTGCATCCGCCGACCCGCGCCTCCGAAGCCGATGAGACAGGCAAGCGGCACTCCGAACACAACCCCGGCTCGCTGGGCAAGAACCCGGTCGACCCGGCGCCGTGCGAGGCCCCCGACGGTCACCCGGTCCTCAAGGACCTGCCTCGTTTCCACGTCCGCGGCCCGGCCGAGAAGCTGTTCGAGGAAGCCTACGACTGGGCACGACCGATGACCGACGACGAGTGCACCATGCGGCACTTGGTCGGCATCGACGTCAACATGGCCTTTGCCGCCGGAGCCAATGGCCTGACCGTCGGCCTCGGCGCACCGACGCACGTCAAGAACCCCACGTTCGACCCGAAGCTGCCCGGCTCCTGGCTGGTCGACCTGTCCCATGTCGACCTGTCCCGCGTCAAGATCGGCAAGGAGTGGGCGCAACTGGACGCAGACCTGCTGCCCAGTCCGTTCACGCCTAAGGGGGAACGCCCCGAAGGGCCGGCCTGGTACGCCACTCCGACCGTGGCGTACGCGGTGGAGCTCGGCTATGAAGTCCGCCCGACCGAAGCATGGGTGCGGCGGGAGAACGGCCGCTACCTGGACGGTTGGTACAACCGGCTCCGTGACGCCTACCTCGCCACCATGGCCGACCTCGGCGTCCACGCCGACATGGAGCCGGCCGACTTCCTCGCCGCGATGGACAGCTACAAGGACCGCGACCCGGAGCTGGCGCTCGTCGTCTCCGCCATCAAAGCGACGGTGAAGGGCGGCCTGGGCAAACTGCGCGAGCGGCCCCGGGGCGAGGGCTGGAGGCCCGGCGAACCCTGGCGGGCCCTGTCCCGCCCGACATGGCGGCCGGACATCCGCGCCGCGGTCATCTCCCGCACCCGGATCAACCTCCACCGCAAGATCGTCAAGCACGCGGCGTTCACCGGCCAGTACCCCATCGCGATCCTGTCCGACTGCGTCGTCTACGCGGCCGCCGGACCCTCGCCGCTGGACTTCCTGCCTTACCGCGACGGCAAGCCGCTGCCCGGCGGGTTCAAGCTTGGCATCAACCCGGGCCTGGTCAAGCACGAGGGCACCCAGCCGCTGTTGTGGGGCGAGGAGGTCCGCGAGCGGTTCAACGCCCCGGAACTCAACCTCGCCCGGTACATCAAGGACGGCACCGTCACCGACGCCGACAACGGAGAGTAGGAGTAGGCCACGATGAGCCTGTTCGGGGACGGCCTGGACGCCGCGGTGCAGAAGGCGTTCACCCGCCCGGCGCCCAAGAGCGCGGGCGCGCAGATGCGCTACCTGGTCAAACAGCTCAAGGGCACGAAGGCGGTTGCTCAGATGCTGCGCATCTCCCAGCGCACCGTCGAACGCTACGTGAAGGACCAGATCAAGAAGCCCCGCCCTCACCTCGCCGCGCGCCTGGACCGCGAGGTGAGGAAGCGGTGGCAGCCCCAGATCCGGGCCAAGGCCCGGCAGAAGGCGGCCACCACCGGCGGCATCGTCATCGACACCCGCGCCCGCCTCGGTTACACCGCCCCGATCGGATCGACCGACCAGGACCGCATCCGGCACCTGACCGTCGCCCTGCCCCCGCAGCACGCCGCCCGCCTCTTCGACGCCCAGGAGGCCGGCGCCGGCGACCAGCAACTCCAGCAGATCGCCGCCGAAGCACTGAAGGAGGTCTACTTCCAGGACAGCGGCCGCCGCGCCGGCAGCCTCGAGGAGGTCCGCTTCACCGACGTGGAGCACCTGGAGTTCGAGCTGTAACAGCCGCGCCCCGAACAGCCGGCGAGCCTCGGTGCGGCTGAGTGCTTCAGAAGGCGGATGAGTGTCCGAGCCGTTGGGATACCTGGCGAGCCGAAGCGCTCAGTGAGCAGTCACTTCTTCGGCATGGGTGTGGTGGGTGGGGATGCTGCTTCGTTGTTTGCGTCTGGTTTCGAGGCGGTGGGAGGCGATGGCGGTGAGGAGTGCGGTGGCGGCCATGGCGGCTCCGACCGCGGTGGGGGAGTGGTAGCCGTGTCCGGCGGTGATGGTGAGGCCGCCGAGCCATGCGGCGAGTGCGTTACCGAGGTTGAAGGCGCCGATGTTGAGGGAGGAGGCGAGTGTGGGCGCTCCTGCCGCGTTGTCGAGGACTCGTTTCTGCAGGGGCGGGACCGTCGCGAAGCCGAAGAAGCCGACGAGGAAGGTGCAGATGACTGCGGCTGCCTGGTGTGTGGCGGTGAGGTAGAAGCACAGGAGTGTCGCGCACAGCAGCAGCAGGGCGGTGCAGAGCATCGGCATCAGGTGGGTGTCGGCGAGTCTGCCGCCGATGATGTTGCCGAGGACGAGGCCTGCTCCGAAGATGGCGAGGATCCAGACCACGGAGGAGTCGGTGAAGGAGGACACCTCGGTCAGGATCGGCGCGATGTAGGTGATGGCGGCGAAGACCCCGCCGAAGCCGAGGATGGTCATGAGCATCGCCAAGAGCACCTGGGGGTTGCGCAGTGCTGATATCTCGCCGCTGATCCCGGCCGTCTGCGGGCGGGGGTCGGCGGGGACGAAGCGGAGAATTCCCAGGGTTCCGAGAATTCCCAGAACGGTGATGAGGACGAAGGTGAGGCGCCAGCCGGCTGCCTGGCCAACCAGGGTACCGAGGGGGACCCCTGCGACGTTGGCCACCGTGAGGCCGGTGAACATCATGGAAATGGCAGCGGCCCTGCGCTGGGGTGCGACCAGGCCGGCGGCGACCACCGATCCGATGCCGAAGAAGGCTCCGTGGGTGAAGGAGGCCAAGATCCGGCCGGCCAGGAGCAGGGGAAAGTTCGGTGCGGCCGCGCACAGGGCGTTGCCCGCGACGAAGATCAGCATGAGCAGCGCGAGCATCGATTTGCGGGAAGTGCGAGTGCCCAGCAGGGTCATGACGGGCGCGCCGACGAGGACGCCGACGGCGTAGGCGGTGACCAGATATCCGGCCGCGGGAATGGAGACGCCGAAGGTGTCCGCCACCTGGGGCAAGAGGCCGGTGGCCACGAACTCGGTGGTGCCTATGCCGAAGGCACCGATGGCCAGTGCCAGAAGGGCCAAGGGCACGGGGTCTCCTAGTGCTGGGTGGATGAGGACGTGTGCGTGCCCGGGCCTGCCCGGCAAGAGCGCGAAGGGGGAAGTGGGCCGGGCGGGTGCTGGTCCGTCCGCGGAGGGGGGGCCGCGGACGGACCGGTGGGGGCACCGGGCAATGACGTTAGCCCTGTTGTTCCTGCCGGCCCGCGGAATGCGGTGCGGTTGGCGGCTGCTTCGCCAACTTCCTGTTGTTGCGACAAGGGACGGAAACAGCTTGCTGGGATGAGGGGCGGCGGGGCAGGCAGGTTTGCCGCGGCGCGCCCGAGGCCCGGGGCCGGGGGTGTGTTCAGTCGGTGGTCGCAGGTGTGTCGGTGCGAGTGACGTGCAGGGTGGCGGCGAGCAGACGCAGTGCGGCTTCCGAGGTGGAACCCGCCTGGGCGCTGTAGGCGATCATGCGTTGGCCGCCGTCGGTGGGGACGAGCAGGCTCTGGAAGGAGAGGGTCATCGGCCCCGCCAGGGGGTGGTGAAGTTCCTTGACGCCCGCGACGCAGGTGCGCACCGGATGGCGTGCCCATCGGTCGGCGAACTCCTCGCTGTTGATCATGAGGTCGCCGATCAGTTCGGCGAGCTGCCGGTCATGCCGGTGACGGCCGGCGACCAGCCGCAGTGACGCCACGGCCAGCTGTGCCTCGTCGTGCCAGTGCGGGTACAGGTCCCGGACGTGTTCGTCGAGGAAAAGCATGCGGGTCAGGTTCGGGCGGCGGGAGGCGACGGCGGGGGCGTCGAAGTCCATGTGCATGGCCAGCAGCAGGTGGCCCATCGGGTTCCAGGCGAGGACATCGTTGCGGTGGTCCAGGATGAGGGCGGGGGTGTCGGTGAAGGTGTCGATGAGCTGGCGCAGGCCGTGGTCGGCGCACGCGGGACGCGGGCTCTGAGGGCGGCGGGGGGCGGCGTGCTCGGGCCGCGCAAGATCCATCAGATGGATGTGCTCGTCCGGGGTCAGGCGCAGGGTGCGGGCGATGGCATCGAGGACGGCGTCGGAGACGTGCTGGGCACGGCCCTGTTCGAGCCGTGTGTAGTGGGTGAGGCTGACTCCGGCGGCCAGGGCGACCTCCTCGCGCCGCAGACCCTGCACGCGACGTCGTTCGGCCAGCTGGGGGAGGCCGATCTCCTCGGGAGTCAGGGCGGCTCGGCGGCTGCGCAGGAAGTCGCTCAGCTCGGAGTAATCACGCACGGCGTGTCCTTTCGGCGGTAGGCGGCCGGCGGTGGCCGGTGGCATCGAGCGTCCGACGTGGAGCGGCTGTCACCGTGTCCAACGGCCAGGGCGGTCAGGTCACTTCCCGGTGTGGGTGGTCAAGCCATGACTACCCACGGGCTGCCTGGCCGGGGGGCGGGGCGTCATTTTCGGGGACTGGGTAGCCGGCGGCGTGCGTCGCACGATTCCTTCGGTCGCACTTTCTCGAAGGGATTGCCATGTCTGTTGTTGATGGTTCGGTGGTGGAGGGGACGTCGTCTCCTGGGCCCGGTGGTCCGGGCAGGGCACCGGTGCCCGGGTCGCCGCTCCCGTCCCGGGACGACGCGCAGGACCGGCGGGCGGACCCGCGGCGCGACCGCTCCTCCCGGCTCCCCGGCGGCGGCCCGTCCACCGGTCCCGGCGGACGGGCCGCAGGTTCCCCGTCGTGGTCCGTCGCGCAGCCGCACCGCCGCCGGGCCGCGGACGTGCCGGTGCGCTCAGCCGCGGACCAGGCGCCCCAGCGCCCACCGGGCGGGGCCGGCGTACGCGGCGACGGCGAGGGCGGGCCCCTCGACGCGCAGCGTGGTGGCCGATCCGCGCGGGTGGGGGGAGACCGCGTGGTGCAGCCGCATCCGCACCGGCCCGATCCGCACCCGCCAGACCCACCGCCGGCCCGCCTCGTCGACGTCGTCCACGACGAAGGCGGCCCGGATCCCCAGCAGGGAGACGACCTCTCCCCGCATGCCGGGGGTGATCCGGTCACCCTCCGTGCGGACGGCCCTGATCTGCGGCGACCACGTCGGCCAGCGGGCGGGCGTCACGTAACGCCGCCAGACCTCCTCGGCCCGGGCGGCGCCCGCGGCGCGGAGGACGACCGAGGCCATCGCCGGGGAGCCCGCTCAGCCGACCTGACCGTTGACGAACTCGTCGAGGGCCTTGCCCGGCCGCAGGCCCGTCTCGCCGTTCCGGTGATGGAAACTGCCGAAGGCGTCGAGGGTGACGGTCTGACCTCCCCTGAGGGCCTCCGCGATCGCCCCCGCCCGGTCGACGGTGCCGAACAGGGCGTCGACGACCCGGCCGACCTGCTCGGACGTCAGATCACCGCCCTCGGCCGCCTTCCGTGTGACCGCTTCGACCAGCCCGGACCTGTCCATGCGATGCACCCGTTCCTCGAGGTTCGCCTTCCCGGAGGGCCGCGACGGGTTCCACCCGCGCACTGCCCCGGCGCAACCATCGTGGCACCGTCCCGCCGACCACGCACCAGGAAGGCGTCCGGCCCCCGGACCGGGGGAGTGCCGGCCGTCGGCGGGTGGGCGTCACTCGATGACCAGGTCCACCGGGATGTTGCCCCGCGTGGCGTTGGAGTAGGGGCAGACCTGGTGCGCCTGCTCCACGAGCTTGCGCCCCGTCTGCTCGTCCACGGACTCCGGCAGCTCGATCCGCAGCGTCACGGCCAGGGCGAATCCCGGGCCCTCCTTGCCGATCGACACCTCACCGGTCACGGCGGCGTCGGAGACGTCGATCTTCGCCTGCCGCCCGACGGCGCCCAGGGCGCTGGCGAAGCAGGCGGCGTAGCCGGCCGCGAAGAGCTGCTCCGGGTTGGTTCCCTCTCCGCTGCCACCCAGCTCGCGCGGGGGCGCCAGCTGGACGTCCAGCTTCCCGTCCGAGGCCACGGCACGGCCTTCGCGGCCGTGGGTGGCGGTGGCGACAGCGGTGTAGAGCGCGTCCATGCGAATTCCTCTTCCCTGTGCGGAGGCGGGACCGGTCCGGTCCCGTCGCGCTCAAGCTAAGCACACAATTCAGTTGTGCACAATCAAAATGTGGGCCGCTATCCTGGCCCCATGGACACCCCGCACCCCGGCCGCGCGGACAGGGAGGGGGGAGCCGGCCCCGGCCTCGACGAGGCCCTCCTCCTGGACAGCCAGATCTGCTTCTCCCTCAACGCGGCCTCCCGCGCCTTCACCGCCCTCTACCGCGTCGTCCTCAAGGACCTCGGTCTCACCTACCCCCAGTACCTGGTCATGCTCGTCCTCTGGGAGGACGGCACGACACCGGTCAAGCACCTCGGTGAGCGCCTGCGCCTGGATTCCGGCACCCTGTCCCCCCTGCTCAAGCGGCTGGAGGCGGCCGGTCTGATCCGCCGGCAGCGGTCCGCCGCCGACGAGCGCTCCGTCCACGTCCACCTCACCCCCGAGGGCGTCGCCCTGCGCGAACAGGCACGCCTCGTCCCCCGTCGCGTCGCCGCCGCCACCGGTTTCGACCACCACGACGCCCGCACCCTGCGCACCCTCCTGACCAGGCTCACGGGCGCCCTCGACGAAGCCGCCCGGCCGGAAACGGCCCCGCCCGGCACTCGCTGACCACGCCGCCGCCGGGCCGCGTCCCACGGACACCGCGAGCCCGCGGGGCGCGCCGGTCCCCGCTATTCCGCCCGCTGCCCCCGCTGTTCCGCCCGCTGCGTGAAGCACTCCGGTGCGCCGCTCCCCGCGGGGCGGAAGCAGGCGTGGACGACACCGCCGGGGCGCACTGCCGTCATCGGGGTGTAGACGTACGACTCCACGTCGATCTCGTCCACGACCTCCGCGGCGCGGGTGGGGCCGCCGGCGGTCACCTCGACGCGGTCGCCGATCCCGGTGCCCCAGGTGCGGGCCCACACCGCGCCGCACCGCTCGTTGTGGCGGAGCTCGATCCAGGCGCCGGTGGCGGTGCGCGCGGTGAGGAGGGAGCCGGGAGAGGCGGCGCAGCGCATGTGCAGGGGGTTCCGGCCCTCGCAGGCCGCACCCCGGCAGCGCGGGCCGGGAACCGGGACGGAGGCGGACGGGGCGCGGAGCGGGGGCGTCGTGGAGCCGGCCCGGTCCGGCGGCAGGAGGAGGGCCGCCGCGCCACAGCCGACGAGCAGCGCGCCCACCGCCGCGAGCACGGCCACCGCGCTCCCGCGCCCGCTCCGGGCCACCGCGCTCCCGCGCCCGCTCCGGGCCACCGCGCCCCGAGCCGCCGCGTTCCCCCGACCGCCCGGCGGTACCTCGGTCCCGTGACCGCTCCCCGCCGAGGGGCGCGGCTCGTCCGCGGGTGCCGGGGCGGCGGCCGGGGCCGCCGTCGCCGCACGGCCGCTGGACTCCGCCTCCGCGATCTCCCACAGTGCCAGGCAGCGGCCCTCCGGTTCGCCGGCCAGGGCGCACAGGTCCCGGACCGCCTGACGGGACGGGAGGGTGCCGCCGTTGAGGTAGCGGTCCCAGGACGACTTGCTGTACGGGGTCCGGTCCGCCATGGCCGCCAGGCTCAGGCCGGTGCGCTGCTTCAGTTCCCGCAGGGCGGCGGCCAGGCGCGCCCGCTCCGGTGACGGCGTGTTCCGTGCCATCGTCGCGTCATCCCCGTGCCATGCTCCGCAGGGCCTTCCAGGTGTGCGGCCCGACGATGCCGTCCGCGGGCAGCTCCGCCCGGCGCTGCGCCCGTTGGACGGCGCGTTGGGTCAGCGGGCCGAAGATGCCGTCGAGGTCGCCGGGGTCGAGCCCCGCCTCGCGCAGCAGACACTGCGCCTCGGCCACCTCGGGGCCGGCGTGCCCGTACGCCACCACGGTGACCATGGTGCGGCTGTTGCCCGCGTAGGTGAGGCCGTCGATCCGCTCCGGACGGCAGGTGTACTCGGCCACGGCCCACGACGCGGCGGCCGTGGCCTCCGCGGCGGGAGCCGCCGCCTTCCCGTCGCCCCCGGAGGAATCCGTGAGCCTCACGGCGAGCAGGAGCACGGACGCGACGACGGCCAGCGCCGGCACCACCCCGAGAAGCAGGACGACGCGCGGATGCCGTCCCCGCAGCGGCTCCCGCCACGCGGAGGCCGTCGCCGCCGCCGTGCCGGCCGTCGGCTCCGGCGAGGAGGCGGGCTCCCGCGCCGGGCGCGGGGCCGGAGCCGGAGAAGGGGCCGGGGCCGGAGGAGGGGCCGGAACCGGAGCCGGCCCGGGGACCAGGTGCGGGGCCGGGACGGGATGCCCGCCCGGGCGTCCCGTCGCCCACCCCTCCGCCGCGAGCTCGTGCAGCGCGAGCAGTCGTACCGGGTCCTCACCCCCGATCCGGGCCAGCGCCGAGACGGCCTCCACCGGTGGCAGCGACCGGCCGTTCAGGTACCGCTCCCACGACTTGGCGCTGTACCCCGTCCTCGAGGCCAACTGCGCCATGCTCAGCCCGCTGTGGTCCTTGAGGCGCCGCAGCCGCACCACCAGGTGACGGGCGCGCGCGTCCAGTTCGGCGGGCAGTTCCTTCCAGCGCGGCATGTTCCCTCACTCGCCTCCGGGGTCCGTCACGTGGGTCCCGGCCTCCCGGCGGCGGCCGTCCGTTCCCACGTCCCGCGTCCCGTGACACCGACTCCGCGACACGCGTCCCCGCAGGTCGGTGGCCGGGACGGCCCGTGCGTACGTCACTTCCGCGGCGATTGTGGCGGTTGCTCCCCGTCGGACCGCATTCTCGTTGCGGAGCCGGCCGGTGCGGTCGGCCCGGACCGTCTGGAGGGAAAAAGAATGCGCGCCATGACGAGGACCGCCCTCGGTGCCACCACCGCCGCCGCGATCGCCGTCGGATGCCTGACCACAGCGGGCGTGACCACGGCGGGCGTGGCCCACGCGGCGTCCGCCCCCGCCGCGAAGGCGGCGGTGACGCACCCCGCGGCGCACGTGAAGGCCGTCGCCCCGCGTGCGGTGGCCAACCTCGGCCTGACCGCCGCCGAGGCCAAGAAGGTCCAGCGCGTCCTCAAGGCCCGGTGGGGTTACACGGGCGCCGTCGACGGCAGGCTCGGCACCAACAGCTGGAAGGCGATGCAGCGCTTCCTGAAGAAGCACTACAGCTACAGCGGCCCGATCGACGGGATCGTCGGCAGCGGAACGATCAAGGGACTGCAGCGCTACCTGAAGCGCTACCACGGCTACAAGGGAGCCGTCGACGGCATCGCCGGCTCCGGCACGCGCGCCGCCTTCAAGCGCCTCGCGCACTCGCTGTAGCCTCCCGGCACGCCACCGGCCGCGCGCACCGGAGCTCCGCCTCCTCCGGTGCGCGCGGCCGCGCCTCGTCCCGGAAGCCCCGGCGGAGCCGCCGACGCCGCCTCCGGCGACCGCTGCGTGCTCCACATCCGTCACCGATCTTCCCCCGCACACCGGTCGTCCCCTCCCTCGTCCGGCGAAGTCCGCCACAGCTCCAGGGTCGAGACAAACCGCCCACACCGGAACGGAACCTCGGGAAAGCTACTCGGACGGGTGAAAAGGCGTGGCGCGCCATGACCCCTGCCCGGGCCGGGCGGCGGCGCCCTCTCCGGGATCAGGCGGGGCCGGATCCAGAGCCGGGCCGGAAGGCGATCAGGAGCAGGGCGATGTCGTCCCCGGGGGAGGGGGAGTGTTCGACGAGCGCGTCGGCCATGGCGTCGAGATCGGTCGCGTCCGCCCGCTCCACGAGCCGGGCCAGGGCGGCGACGGCATCGTCGAGATCGACCCCGGGCACTTCGACGAGCCCGTCGGTGTAGAGGACGAGCACGCTGCCGGGGGGCAGGGAACGGTCCAGCGTCGGGTATTGGACGTCCGGGTCGATGCCGAGGAGGAGGCCGGGCGGGATGTCGAGGAGCTCGGTGCGTCCGTCCGCGTGGCGCAGCAGGGGTGGCGGGTGCCCGGCGGTGGCGAGGCGCACGCGTCTTCGGGCGAGGTCGAGGTGGGCGTAGAGGCAGCTGGTGAACAGGCCGGGGTCGAGGTCGGTGAGCAGGCGGTTGGTGCGGGCGAGGACGTGGTCCGGGGGCGCGCCGACGGTGGCGTGGGCGTGGACGGCCGTGCGGACCTGCCCCATCAGGGCGGCGGCGTCCACGTTGTGGCCCTGCACGTCGCCGATGGCGGCGGCCGCGGTGTGCGCGTCGAGGCGGATGAGGTCGTAGAAGTCGCCGCCGATGGCCAGGCCGCGGGCGGCGGGCAGGTAGCGGGCGGCGACCTCCAGGCCGGGGACGCGGGGCAGGGTGTGGGGCAGGAGGGCGGACTGCAGGCGGTGGGCGAGGTCGTGCTTGCTGTCGTAGAGCCGCGCGCGGTCCAGCGCCTGGCCGACCAGACCGGCCACGGAGGTGAGGACGGAGCGTTCGTCGGGCGGGAAGTCGTGCTGCCGTTCGTAGGAGAGGAGCAGGGAACCGATGGGGCGGCCGGAGGCGATCAGCGGCAGGACGGCCCACGAGGCCATCCCGTCCTCGTGCGTGATGGCGGGGTAGGAGCGCTTGATGTCGGCGAAGGTGGGGTAGAAGCCCGGCTCGCCGGTGGTCAGGACGTCGATGGCGGGGAGGTCCTGGCGCAGGGTGGTGGCGTTGAAGCGGTCCATCAGCTCGGTGGTGTAGCCGTGGTGGCCGTGGATCCTCAGCCGGCCGTCCTCGGAGGTCATCAGCACCATTCCCTGCGCGCCGAGGGCGGGCAGGAGCTGGTCGGCGGTCTGGTCGACCACGTCCTGCACGCCGGCGGCCTCGGTGAGGGTGGTGGCCAGGTGCATCAGCTGGTACAGCACGGTGGCGCGGCCGGGGCCGGCGGCGGGCACCGTCTTCGGCCCGGGGGCGTCCTGGGCCCTGCCGACGGGATTGATGCGGACACTGATGCCGGAGGAGTCCGGGTGCAGCTCGAAGGACAGCCACCTGTCGGGCGGGCGCAGGACCGTGAAGGCATGGGGCTGCCGGCTGACCAGCGCCGCCCGGTAGCTGTCCTCGACCTGGGGGACGTCCAGCCACGGCAGCACGTCCCGGGGCACCCTGCCCAGCAGGCCCGCGGGATCGCCGCCGACGAGGTCGGCGGCGGTCCGGGTGATGAAGGTGATGCGGCCCCGCAGGTCCAGCGAGCAGGCCCCTTCCGGCAGGCGGGCGAGGAACGCCGCGATCTCCGCCGCCTCGGCGGGCGAAGGAGCCGGCCCCCGTGACGGGGGCGGGGGCGGGGGCGGAGGAAGGATGCGAGGCCGTCCGGCGGGCGGCAGTGGATCGCCGCGGTCGACCGCCTGGCGCAGGAGCCCGCCCAGACGGCGGCAGCCGATCTCGACGGCGGCCCGCTCGTCATGGGCGAGCTGCGGCGGATGGTCGCCGGACCACAGGAGCACCAGCCCGCCCCGGACCGTGGTGCCGGAGACGACCGGGGCGGCCGCCAGCGCGAAGTCGTAGGGCAGCAGGAGCGCCGCCCGCGGGTAGAGGCGCGCCATGTCCTCCCGGCCGCCGATCCACACCAGGCGCCGCTCGCGCACGGCGTCCGCCACCGGCATCGGGTCGGTCACCGCCACCCTCGTCCACGGAACGGTGATCTCCTGCAGCCCTTCCGTCAGCAGGACCAGCCACAGGGCGTCCCCGTCCTGTGACAGTGCGTACAGCAGCCCGCCGGCGGCGCGGCTCTCGCGCAGCACGTTGGTCAGCGTGGTCTCCATCAGATGCCTGCCCGAACCCGTGGTGACGGGGGAGCGGGCCCGGTCGCGGCCCGTTCGGCGACCCTGCTCGCTCCAGGGCCCCGGTGGGTCACGCGACAGGAGGCGCGCCCGCCTCCCCGGCGGCAGGCGCTCGCCGGGAACACCTCCCGCCGCGTCCCGTCGGCGGCCCGCCGACGGCGTCGCGCCCGCCGGCCCGCATGCCGGTGCTCGGGACGGCGGTACCTGCGGCGGTGTCCCGACGGTTCCGGCAGGGCCGCAGGACACCAGTCATACCGAACATCATCCACATATCGTAGAATATGCCCGTCCTGGTCCGACGGCATCCGGACACCTCCCGCGAGCGGTGCCGGACGCAGGACCGCCGGACCGGCCGGGTGCCGCCGCAAGGGGGAAGAGGGGACGGGGCGCGCCTCGAAGCCGACGTCGGGGCCCGCCCGTCGTGCCGATCGCCTCCCCGGCCGCGCCGCGGACATAAGCTCGGGGAGGAGTTCTCCCCGGCGGAGCGGCCCGCCGCCACCGCCCGCGGCCGCACCGGCCGGGAGTTCCGCCACCGCGACATCGACAGGAGCAGCGCTGTGCACCGGACCCCGCCCGGGTCCTCCCCGGAAGACCTCGGACAGCAGACGCTCTTCGACTGGGAGGACGCCGCGCCCGCTCCGCCGCCGGGCGGCGGATTCCGGGACGGCCCACAGGCCAGGCGGATGCTCGACGTGCGCCAGGTGTACGCGGAACCCGCCGCGCTCGCCTCCCCCCGCGGCCGGCAGATCCTGGCCAGGCTGCCGGGAGTCCCCGTCACGGAGGTGCCCGGCCACTGGCGCATCCCCTCCCTGCACGGCAACGACGGCAGCGTCGCGCGATGGACCCGCGTCAAGACCGAGACCCTGGTGCTGGGCGTCAAGCAGACCCTCACCACCCGCCCCAACGGCAGGTCGGCCGACTGGATCGCGCCAGGCGCCTCGAACGGCTGCGCCATGGCCTGCGCCTACTGCTACGTGCCGCGCCGGAAGGGCTACGCCAACCCGATCACGCTGTTCACCAACATCGAGGCGATCGTCGCCCACGTCCGGCGCCACGTGCAGGCGCAGGGCCCCAAACGGGAACCCAACCAGTGCGATCCCCAGGCGTGGGTGTACGACATCGGCGAGAACGGCGACTGCTCCGTCGACGCCCTGGTCTGCGACAACACGGCCGACCTCGTCGCCGCGTTCCGCCGGCTGCCCACCGCGAAGGCGTCGTTCGCGACCAAGTTCGTCAACCCCGACCTGCTCGCCATGGACCCGCAGGGACGTACCCGGGTGCGCTTCTCGGTCATGCCCGCCACGGACTCCCGCCTGCTGGACATCCGCACCAGCCCGGTCGCCGACCGCATCGCCGCCGCCGCGGACTTCCTCGACGCGGGCTACGAGGTCCACTTCAACCTCTCCCCGGTGGTGCTGCGCCCCGGCTGGCAGCAGGACTGGGCCGACCTGCTCGTCCACCTGGACGACGTCCTTCCCGGCCGGGTGAAGGAACAGGCGGCCGCCGAGATCATCATGCTGACCCACAACCAGCAGCTCCACGAGGTCAACCTGGGCTGGCACCCCCGGGCCGAGGACCTGCTGTGGCAGCCGGGCGCCCAGGAGGTCAAGCGCTCGGAGAACGGCGCCCTCAACGTCCGCTACGCCCGCCAGGTCAAGAGCGACGCCCTCGCCCGCCTGCGGGAGCTGATCGCGGCCCACGCCCCCTGGCTGCGGATCAGGTACGCGTTCTGACCGTCGCGGTCCGCGACCGGGACGAAGGGAGCGGGTGACGCCGCCGCACGCCCCTCACGGTGCGCGTCACGGGGGGCGGCGCTTTTGATGCCCTCCAGGCGTTCTTGTGGAAATGTCCTGACCATGGCCGACACGTCCCCTGGAGCCGACGCCCGGCCGCCGACGCGTGGCCGGCGGTGGTCCGAGCTGCGGCAGTCGCCGCTGACCCCCGCCGTCGTGCTGACGCTCATCCTGGCGGCCGCGGCCGGTCTCTTCGCCGGTTCGTACACCTTCGCCATGGCCGATCCGACGCCGCGCTCGATCCCCGTGGCCGTGGTCGGCTCGTACGAGCGGGCCCGGGGGCAGGCATTCCTGGACGGCCTGGAGGAGGCGCTGAACGCGTCCGTGAAGGTGCACCGGTACGACAGCGCGGCCGGTGCCCGTGAGGCCATGGACGAGCAGAAGATCTTCGCGGTCTTCGACATCCGTGACGACGGGAGGACCGTGGCCCTCGACCTGTCGGGCGCCTCCGGGGCCTCGGTCGCGGAAGTGCTCGCCGACACGGCGCCGGCCGTGGGGAGGGAGACGGGCGTCGAGGTCACCGTCCGCGACCTCAACCCGCTGCAGGAGGGCGACCCGCGCGGGCTGGCGATCTTCTACATCTCGCTGGCCGCCGTCGTCATCGGCTTCCTCGGGGCGATCCAGCTCAGTGTGCACGCACGGGCCCTGACGCCCCTGGAACGTGTGGCGTTCACCCTCGCCTACGCGCTGCTCGGCGGATTCGCCGTCGCCGCGACCGTGGACTGGCTGCTCGGCGCGCTCGACCTGCCGTTCGTGGAGTCGTGGCTGATCCTGGCGCTCACCCTGTTCGCCGCCGGAATGGTCTTCACCATGTTCAACACCCTGGTCGGACGCTGGGCGATGCTGCCGACGTGGGGGCTGATGATCCTCCTGGGCAACCCCTCGTCCGGCGGCGCGGTGTCCTGGCCGCTGCTGCCGTCCCCGCTGGGCGAGATCGGCAAGTGGCTGCCGCCCGGCGCCTCGGTCAACGCACAGCACACGGCGGTGTACTTCCGGGGGCACCAGCACGCGTTCCCGTTCCTGGTGCTGGGTGGGTGGGCCCTGCTGTCGTGCGCGGTCTTCTGGATCTGGCGGCACCGGCATCCCGGCGGCCGCGAACGCCGCCCGGAGCCCGCCGGCTCCTGACGGCCCCGCGTCCCGCCCTCCGGGCCGGGCCGCGGGGGCCTCACTTTGTCTTGCCGCGGGAAAAAGTATCGAGATCCCCCGCGCTTCGGGTTACGGGATGCGGCAAAGCCCGCTAGCTTCCTTGTAATGAGCCGGTCACGGAACAGGGGCGACCGGTCGAGGCGCGACGGCGCGCGCCTGTGCTCCTCGTGGCAGCCCGCTCGGGCCTGCCGTCATCCCACTTCCCTGGGGAGAACTCTGTGCGCACAAGACCGCTCGGACACCGACGCGTCCGCCTGCTGTTAACCGCGGCGGCCGGCGTCCTCGCACATCTGCTGACCACGTCCCCGGCCGTGGCCCAGCCCGACGGCCCGGGCGACCGGGGCCGTGCCCGGACCACGGCCGCGGCCGAGGACTTCCAGCAGGTCACGCTCGCCAAGGGCGTCGCCGAGACCGGCGAGCCCATGACGCTGGCGGTGCTGCCGGACCGTTCGGTCCTGCACACCTCCCGCGACGGCACGCTCCGGCTGACCAACGCCGCGGGCACCACCTCCGTCGCGGGCAGGCTGGACGTCTACAGCCACGACGAGGAAGGCCTGCAGGGCGTCGCCGCCGACCCCGGCTTCGCGTCCAACCGGCACGTCTACCTCTACTACGCCCCCCGGCTCACCACACCGGCCGGTGACGCCCCGTCCGACGGGACGGCGGCGGACTTCACTCCCTTCGACGGCGTCAACAGGCTGTCCCGCTTCGTCCTCAGGACCGACGGGACGCTCGACCTCACCAGCGAGAAGAAGATCCTCGACGTGCCCGCCTCCCGCGGCACCTGCTGCCACGTCGGCGGCGACATCGACTTCGACGCCCAGGGCAACCTGTACCTCTCGACCGGTGACGACACCAACCCCTTCGCCTCGGACGGCTTCACCCCGATCGACGAGCGGGCCTCCCGCAACCCGGCCTACGACGCGCAGCGCTCCTCGGGCAACACCAACGACCTGCGCGGCAAGGTCCTGCGCATCAAGGTCAACGCGGACGGTTCGTACACGATCCCGAACGGCAACCTCTTCCCGCCCGGTACCGCCAGGACCCGGCCGGAGATCTACGCGATGGGCTTCCGCAACCCGTTCCGGATGAGCGTCGACAAGGCGACGGGCGTCGTCCACCTCGGGGACTACGGTCCCGACTCCGGCACCGCGAACCCGGCGAGGGGCCCGGAGGGCCAGGTCGAGTTCAACCGCATCACCGAAGCCGGCAACTACGGGTGGCCGTACTGCACGGGCAAGAACGACGCCTACACGGACCACAACTTCGCCACCGGCGCCTCGGGGGCCGCGTTCGACTGCGCGGCACCGAAGAACAACTCGCCGAGGAACACCGGCCTGACCGACCTGCCGCCGGCCAGGCCCGCCTGGATCGCCTACAACGGCGACTCCGTCCCGGAGTTCGGCGGCGGCTCGGAATCACCCATGGGCGGCCCGGTGTACCGGTACGACGCGAACTCCACCTCCGAGGTCAAGTTCCCCCAGGAATGGGACGGCGACTTCTTCGCCGGTGAGTTCGGCCGGAGGTGGATCAAGCGCATCGAGACCGGCAGCGGCGGCACCGTGCAGTCGATCAACTCCTTCCCCTGGACCGGCACCCAGGTGATGGACATGGCCTTCGGCCCCGACGGCGCCCTGTACGTCCTCGACTACGGCACCGGCTACTTCAGCGGTGACGCGAACTCCGCCCTGTACCGCATCGAGCACGTCACCGGCGGCCGCGCGCCGATCGCCCAGGCGAAGGCGAACGTCACCTCCGGGAAGGCGCCCCTGACCGTCTCGTTCTCCTCCGCCGGCAGCTCCGATCCCGACGGCGACGCCCTCAGCCACTCCTGGACCTTCGGCGACGGCGCCACCTCCACGGCCGCCGACCCGTCCCACACCTACGGCGCCGACGGCCAGTACACGGCGACGCTGAAGGTGACGGACGCGACCGGGAAGTCCGCCACGGCGTCCGTCCAGGTCACGGTGGGCAACACCGCGCCGACGGTCAGGCTCGACCTGCCCGCGGACGGGAGCATCCACGACTTCGGTGACGCCATCCCCTACAAGGTGACGGTGACCGATCCCGAGGACGGCGCGATCGACTGCTCCAGGGTCAAGGTCACCTTCATCGTCGGACACGACAGCCACGGCCATCCGCAGACCTCGGCCACGGGGTGCGAGGGGCGGCTCCAGACCCTCGCCGACGGCGAACACGACCCCAACGCCAACATCTTCGGCGTCGTCGACGCCGAGTACACCGACAAGGGCGCCGGCGGCCAGCCCGCGCTGACCGCCCACGACCAGCACATCACCCAGCCCTCCCACCGGCAGGCCGAGCACCACTCCGACTCCGCCGGGGTCCAGGTCGTCAACCACACGCCCGCCCACGGCGGCAGGACCGTCGGCCACATCGAGAACGGGGACTGGATCTCCTTCAAGCCCTACGCCCTCGGCAACGCCACCCGGTTCTCCGCACGCGTCTCCTCCGCGGGCGCCGGCGGCACCATCGAGGTGCGGGCCGGATCCCCGACGGGCACCCTGCTCGGCACCGCCACCGTGCCGGTCACGGGAGGCTGGGAGACCTTCCAGGACGTCACGGCCGGCCTGAGCGGCGGGCCCGCCGGCACGACCTCCCTCCACCTCGTCTTCAAGGGCGGCAGCGGCTCCCTGTTCGACGTGGACGAGTTCTCCTTCACCACCTCCGGCGACCCGGCCCGCTCGGGTGAGGTGAAGGGGGTGAACGGCAAGTGCCTGGACGTCGACGGGGCGCGGACGGCGGACGGCACGAAGGTGCAGATCTGGACGTGCAACGGCACCGCCGCGCAGCGGTGGACGGTGCCCGGTGACGGTACGGTGCGGGCGCTGGGCAAGTGCCTGGACGTGTCGGGCGGCGGCAGCGCCGACGGGACGAGGGTCCAGTTGTGGACGTGCAACGGCACGGGCGCCCAGGCGTGGTCCGCGCAGGCCGACGGCACGGTCCGCAACCCCGCCTCGGGCAAGTGCCTGGACGCCTCCGGCAGCACCTGGAACGACGGCACGGCGGTCCACCTGTGGACCTGCCACGCCAACGCCAACCAGAAGTGGACCCTGCCCTAGAAGGGAGGAACCGACCATGCGCACCATTCCCAGGACGGCCCTCGGTCTGTTCACCGCCGCCGTGCTCTGCCTGGCACCCCAGGCCACCGCACTGCCGGCAGAGGCGGACCACCCCGTCGCGGCACCCCGATCCGTCACCGCGGACACGCGCACCGCCGCCGACCCCGCGTACGAGATCCTGGTCTTCTCCAGGACGGCGGGCTTCCGCCACTCCTCGATCGACGACGGCATATCGGCCCTGCGGGCCCTCGGCGCCGCCAACAACTTCACCGTGGACGCCACCGAGGACGCCCAGGCCTTCACCGGCGGCAACCTCGCCCGGTACGAGGCGGTCGTCTTCCTCTCGACGACCGGCGACGTGCTGAACGCCGCCCAGCAGACCGCCTTCGAGCAGTACATCCAGGGCGGCGGCGGATACGTCGGCATCCACGCCGCCGCCGACACCGAGTACGACTGGCCCTTCTACGAGGGCCTGGCCGGCGCGCTCTTCCGCTCCCACCCGGCCGTCCAGTCCGCCACCGTCGAGGTGGAGGACCGCGCCCACGCCGCCACGGCCCATCTGGGCAGCACCTGGCAGCGCACCGACGAGTGGTACGACTACCGCACCAACCCGCGCACCACCGCCCGTGTCCTGGCCTCCCTCGACGAGTCCAGCTACTCGGGCGGGACCATGTCCGGCGACCACCCCATCGCCTGGTGCAAGGAGTACCAGGGCGGCCGCGCGTTCTACACCGGCGGCGGCCACACCGACGAGTCCTACTCCGAGACCGCGTTCCGGCGGCACATCCTCGGCGGCATCCGCTGGGCGGCCGGGACGACCGACGCCGACTGCCGGCCGGAGACGGGCTACACGTCCCTGTTCGACGGCTCCTCCACCGCCGGCTGGAGCCAGGCCGGTCCCGGCGCGTTCACCCTCGCGGACGGCACCCTCACCTCCACCGGCGGGATGGGGTTGTACTGGTACTCGGCCGAGGAATTCACCGGTGACTACTCCCTCAAGCTCGACTGGAGGATGGCCGGGGACGACAACTCCGGCGTCTTCCTCGGCTTCCCCGCCTCCGGCGACCCCTGGACGGCGGTGGACAACGGCTACGAGATCCAGATCGACGCCACCGACGCGGCCAACCGCACCACCGGCGCCGTCTACGGCTTCCGCTCCGCGGACGTCGCCGCACGGGACGCCGCGCTGAACCCGCCGGGGGAGTGGAACACCTACGAACTGCGGGTGACCGGTGAACGCCTGGAGATCTTCCTCAACGGCCGGAAGATCAACGACTTCACCAACACCGATCCCGCGCGGAGCCTGCGGCAGGGACACATCGGCATCCAGAACCACGGGGAAGGCGACGAGGTGTCCTTCCGCAACATCCGCGTCAAGCACGGCGGGGGGCAGGAACCCGGCCCCCGCTCGGGTGAGGTGAAGGGGGTGAACGGCAAGTGCCTGGACGTCGACGGGGCGCGGACGGCGGACGGCACGAAGGTGCAGATCTGGACGTGCAACGGCACCGCCGCGCAGCGGTGGACGGTGCCCGGTGACGGTACGGTGCGGGCGCTGGGCAAGTGCCTGGACGTGTCGGGCGGCGGCAGCGCCGACGGGACGAGGGTCCAGTTGTGGACGTGCAACGGCACGGGCGCCCAGGCGTGGTCCGCGCAGGCCGACGGCACGGTCCGCAACCCCGCCTCGGGCAAGTGCCTGGACGCCTCCGGCAGCACCTGGAACGACGGCACGGCGGTCCACCTGTGGACCTGCCACGCCAACGCCAACCAGAAGTGGACCCTGCCCTGACCGATCCCGGTGGCGGTGACCCGGCCGCCTCCGCACCGGCGCTTCGTCCCGCTCACGGCGTGAGCGGGACGAAGCGCCCCGCGACGCGCGTCGGACCACTCGCCCGCGCGGTGCCCCGCCCCCTGCCGGACGGGTCCCGCGGGTAGGCTGCGGTGGTGCGCACGGTCGAGGTCCTGCTGGACGAGGCGGCGGACCTGGCGGTCCGGGAGGCATGGCGGCTGCTCGCGGACGCGGGGCTGCCCAGTCAGGCACGCCATCGCTCACCGACCAACAGCCCGCACCTCACCCTGGCCGCCTGCCCGGAGCTGACCTCCCCGATCCGCTGGGAACTCGCCGGGGTGGCCGCCGCCCTGCCGCTGCCGGTCCGGTTCACCGGCGTGATCCGGTTCGAGCGCCCCACCTCGGTGCTGGCCTGGGCACTGGACTGCGACGCCACCCTGGCCGGCCTGCACCGCAGGGTGTGGGAGGCGGTGACGGCGGACAACCCGCTCCAGGACCTCAACCCCTTGCACGCGCCCGGGCGCTGGACCCCGCACGTCACCCTCGGCCGGAGCCGGCGGGCCGGCGCCTTCGCCGACCGGCGCGTCCACGAGCTGCTGCCGGCGCCGCCGCTGTCGGTCCGGCTCACCACCCTGCGCAGCTACGACACCGAGACCGGTGCCCTGGAGATGCTGCACCCCCGTCCCTGACACCGGCGCGCCGGCCTCGCCCGCGGGGCGGCGGGCGGCGCGGGCGAGGGGCGGGCGGGGAGCCGTGGGCCGGAGCCACGCCACCCGTCGGCTAGTCCGAGGGGATCGCGGCCTCGACGTGGGCGAGGTGGGCGGCGAGGATCTCCTCGAACGCGGCCCGGCGGTCGACGCCGAGGGGACGGACGTCACGGGCGAAGTGCGCCAGGGCAGGGAAGACTCCGGGGTCGGCGCCCAGCACCGCGACGCGGAACAGTTCCATCGCCTGTTCCTGCTCCTCGGCGGAGACGGTGCTGACCCCGGCCTCGGAGGCGATCAACGAGGCGATGAGGACCGCGATCCGGTGGTAGCGCGCGGGGATCTCCTCGTCGGGCAGCCCTGACGCCCGCAGAGCTTGCAGCACCTCTTCCATGACCAGCCGGGAACCGGTGCCGCTCGACGCGTAACGCCCCCACACGGCGGCGAGCTGAGGCTGCCGGCCGAAGGCCTCCCGCACGCGCAGGGCCAGGGCCGTGATCCGCTGCTTCCAGTCCCCCTCGGGGCGGTGGCCGTCCATGGCGGCGAGCAGGATCCGGTCGGCCACCGCACGCAGCAACTCCGTCTTGCTGCGGAAGTGGCGGTAGAGGCTGGAGGAGTCGGTGCCGAGCGCCGCGGCGAGCTTGCGCACGCTGAACGACTCGGCGTCGCCCGTGCGCAGCAGCTCCGCCGCCGCGTCCAGGATCTCCTCGGTCGACCAGCGCCTTCGGCCCGTCATCCCACTCCTCTCGCCGGGCCTCAGCCTAACCCATGCGCTTAGCGTTGCACTTGCCGTTGCACGCACCGCGTGCATAATCGGGGCATGAGCGTGCCGAGGGCCCGGCAGCGGGCTGATCGGCGTGACGGTCATGCCCGGTCGCCCAGGCCGGGCCGGTGACGCCCGGCTGCCCCGGGAAGGAAGAAAGGACGCATGCGATGAGGGACCCGCTGAACGCGGCGGAGCTGCGCGCCGCCTTACGGAACGTCCAACGGGCCGGTGTGCCCGGCCTGTTCGCCGAGGTGCGCGACGGCGGCCAGGTCTGGCGCGGTGCCGCCGGGGTCGCCGACGTCACCACCGGTCGCCCCGTCACCGCCGACATGCGGCACCGTGTCGGCAGCATCACCAAGCCCTTCACGGCCGCCGCGGTCCTGCAGCAGGTCGAGTGCGGCCGGATCGGCCTCGACGTGCCGATCGGCCGCTACCTGCCGGAGCTGGTGCCCAAGGACCGCGGGGAGGCGATCACGGTCCGGATGCTGCTCAACCACACCAGCGGCCTCGCCGAGTACCTCCCGTACGCCTACCCCTCCCTCAAGGCGCTGCCCGCCCTCGCGGACACCGATCCGCGGAGCCTGGACGACAACCGGTTCACGCGGTTCCATCCCACCGAGCTGATCGGGATGGGGGTCTCCGCACCCGCCGTCGGCGCCCCGGGCGGCACTCCGGGGCTGTACTCCAACACCAACTACCTGCTCCTGGGCGAACTCCTGGCACGGGTCACCGGTGAGCCGGCCGAGCGGCACATCACCCGCAGCGTCATCGAGCCCGCCGGGCTCCGGGACACCGAACTCCCCTCGGACCCCCACGTCCACGGGCCGCACTCGCAGATCTACGAGGCGTGGTTCGGCATGATCGACCCGCCGCGCGACTACAGCGTCTACGACATGTCCTGGGTGGGAGTGGCGGGTTCGCTGGTGTCGACGGTCGCGGACCTCAACCGCTTCCTCCGCAAGCTGCTGGCCGGCGAGATCGTCCGCCCGTCGTCGCTGGAGCAGATGCAGCGCACCGTCCCGGTCGTCTCCCAGGAAGGGCGGACGATCGACTACGGCCTCGGCCTGCACCCCATGGAGCTCCCCGGCCAGGAGACCTTCTGGGGCCACGGCGGCACGGTCTGGGGCGCCGGAGCGCTGGCCATGGCCCGTGCCGACGGCCGGCGGCAGATGGCCGTCGCGGTGAACCTGCAGAGGTGGAACGGGCTCGGCCCGTCCGGTGAACCGCTGCCCCATCCGATCGACGACGCGCTCGGGGCCTTCCACCGCGTGGCGATGTACGGGTGATCCGTGCCGTGGGCGGCGGGAGGCGGTCCCGTCGCCCGGTCCTGCGCCGCCCGTGGTGCCGGCATGGTGCCGTGCGGCGGATCGGAGGGCGGGTTCCGGCGATGTCCCGCCGGCGGGACGGGGCGTCCCCCGCGGCCGGGCTCGAGGCGCGGCCGGAGGCGCGGTACCGGATCCGGACGGCCCGACACCGCGGCTGCCCGGCACGGCGGACCGGTTCCCCCGGGTGACGCCTCCGGCCCCGGTGCTCGCGAAGGGGGGAGCACCGGGGCCGGAGGACGTGCGGGGACCGTGGGCGTCAGTCGTCGTACGACAGGCCGTGACCGGCGGGGAAGAGGACCGCGGCCGGGTCGTCGGCCCGCTGGACGGGCACGGGCAGCCTGCCCCGCGGCTCGGCCAGGCCGGCGATCACCCGGGCGGCGGCACGCAGTTCGACCTCGGTCCAGCAGTAGGAGGCCAGTGAGGCCGGGACGTCGCCGAGGTGCGCGATGTCGTAGGGGTTGCGCACCGCGAGGTGGACGACGGGGACGCCCGTCGCGAGCAGGCGGGACACCAGGGTGCGCTGGGCGCTGGTGGCGCCGACGTTGTCGGTGGTGACCACCACCGCGTCCCGTCCCTGCGCCGCGGCCACGGCCTCGTCGATCTTCGCCGCGTCGGGTGCCCGGCCGGTGGCGAGGTGGGTGGTGCCGTAGCCCAGTTCGTCGAACGCCTTGGCCAGTTCGGGCACGGTGCTGCGGGTGGCGTCGGTCGGGAAGGCCGGGCCGGCGCCGACCACGAGCAGCTTCCTCTGCCCGCGGCGCAGCGGGAGCGCCCCGCCCTCGTTGACCAGCAGGGTGGTGGTGCGCTCGGCGATCCGGGCCGCGGCGAGCCGGTGCCTGCGGGCGCCGACGACCCGGTCGACCTCCTTCGGGGAGACGTAGGGGCTGCCGCTGAGCAGGCCGACCTTGTCCTTGAGCCGCAGGATGCGCAGGACCGACTCGTCGAGCCGGTCCTCGGTGATCTCCCCGCCGAGGACGGCGGCCAGGACGCCGTTGTAGGCGACGTCGATGTCCGGCGGGAACAGCAGTTGGTCGGCGCCCGCCTTGAGGGCGAGGACGGGCACGCGGTCGTCGCCGTACTTGGTGCGCACGCCGCGCATGTTGAGGGCGTCGGTGACGATCACGCCGTCGAAGCCGAGTTCGCCGCGCAGCACGCCCTGGAGGATCGCGGGCGACAGGGTGGCGGGGTCGTTGCTGGGATCGAGCGCGGGGACCTGCAGGTGCGCCGTCATGATGGAGTCGACGCCGGCGGCGATCGCGGCCTTGAAGGGGGGTGCGTCGACGCGTTCCCACTCCTCGCGGGTGTGGGTGATCACGGGCAGTCCGGTGTGGCTGTCCTCCCCGGTGTCCCCGTGGCCCGGGAAGTGCTTGGCGCAGGCCACGACGCCGGCCTGCTGGTAACCCGTCACCTGGGCCGCCACCATGCGGCCCACCTCGTGGGCGTCGGCGCCGAAGGAGCGGACGTTGATGATGGGGTTGGCGGGATTGACGTTGACGTCCGCGACCGGGGCGAAGTTCTGGTGGATGCCCAGGGCGGCGAGTTCGGAGCCCGAGATCCGGCCGGCGGTGCGCGCGTCGGAGACCGAGCGGCCCGCGCCGAGCGCCATCGCGCCCGGCAGCTGGGTGGCGCCGCTGCCGATGCGGACGTTGGCCCCGTGCTCCTGGTCGATGGAGATCAGGGACGGGACGGGGGTGGGCAGGGCGAGCGAGGCCCGCTGCACACCGTTCGTCAGGTCCGCGACCTGGGCGGGGTCCAGGATGTTGTTCGCCCAGCCGGAGAAGTAGATGACACCGCCGATGTGGTACTTGGCGATGAGCTCGGCCACGGTGCGGACGCCGAGTTCCTTGAGGTTGCGGTCCTGGTCGAACTGGCTGGGAGAGGTCGCCGACGTGCCGTAGAAGTACGGCACGAAGAGCTGGCCGATCTTCGCCTCGACGCTCATCCGGGAGATGATCTTCTTGAGGCGGTCGTCGCGCCGGTGCGCGATCGCGGGGGTGGCCGTCCCGCCCACGACGCCCGCTGCGGTCGCAGCGGCCACGGTCGCGGAGGCGAGGACGGTTCGTCTGGACGGACTCCGGTGCTGCATGGCGGACGTGCCCCTTCCAGCCTTGCTCAGCAAGGGAGTTGGAGGAAACGTGCGGTGCTCCGAACAGCGGGAAACGTAGCCCGCGGATCACGGACGGGGCAAGAGGTCTAGACAAAATAGGTCCAGACAAGTGAGGGCCCGCCGTCGGGCGCCGCGAGGGTGTGGGGGGAAGCCGGCCCGCACGTGTGTGCCGAACCGGCGACCGTCCCACGGCCCGCGCCCCCTGCCCGGAGCGCCCCCGTCCGTCAGGCGCTGACGTGCTGCGCGGTCCGGCGGCGGCCGGTGAGCAGGTGGTCGACGCTGAAGCGCCCGGCGCCGACGGCGGCCAGGGCGAGGGAGGCCGCGCCGAGCACCAGGACGAACTCGTAGCCGCCCGCGTCGACGAAGAGGCCGTTGCCGGCGTGCACGAAGACGAACGCGCCGATCATGTCGACCAGCAGCAGCACCCCCGCGACGGGCACGGCGAGCCCGAGTATGAGCGCGGCGCCGCCGGCGAGCTCCACGACGGCCGCGAACCACGCCGAGGCGGTCGCGGCGGGCACGCCGGCCTGGTCGAAGAAGGCGGCGCTGCCGTCGATGCCGTTGGTGAACAGCTTCTGCCAGCCGTGGGCGAGGAAGACGGCGCCGACGGCGACGCGGGTCACGAGGAGTGCGAGGTCACGGGCGGTGGTGGGAACGGTCATGTCGGATCCTGTCGTGGTGTGGAGGGGCCGGGGACGGCGGGGGCCGCCCCGGCGGAGGTGATGGGCGAGGCCGGCACTCGCGGCGGGGCTCCCGGGCACTCGCGCCGTACGGGTGCCCGGCCGGGTCCGCCGGGGCCGGTCAGCCGGTGACGGCGAACCCGCCGGTCCAGGCGATCTTCTCGCCGGCCGCGAGGGAGAGCTGGAGGAAGCCGAGCGCTTCCAGCTCACGCGCCCGGCGCAGCGACCCGGCGTCGACGGCGCGCAGGCCGCCCGCCGTGACCACCGCGGCCAGCGCCGACTTGGCGTCGGCGTCGTCACCGGCGATCAGCACGGTGACGGGCTGCCCGCCGACGGAGCCCGAGGCCAGGGTCGCCGCGAAGTTGGTGTTGAACGCCTTCAGCACCCGGGAGCGCGGCAGGGCGTCGGCCAGTTCCGCGGCCGCCGAACGATCGGCCGGGACGACCAGGGAGTCGAACGTGGCGAAGTCGACCGGGTTGGTGATGTCGACGACCACCTTGCCGGCGAGCTGTTCACCGCGCTGCGCCACGATGCCGGCCAGCGCGGGGTACGGGACCGCCAGGACGACGATCTCGCCGGTGACCGGCTTGCCGGCGTCCCCCGAGCCGAGCGGTTCGACGGTGTTCCCGCCCTTGCGGACGATGCCGGCGAGGGCCGATCCCATGGTGCCGGTGCCGATGATGCTCACATGTGCCATGACGTCCTCCTCGTGGAATGGTTGTGGCGACAATGGACGAACACCGTCTCCAGCAAACTTGTAGCTACAACCATTCCGGGTGGCGATGTGACCGTGAACACACCTTGGCTCGACCGGCGGCAGCTGCGCGCCTGGATACGTCTGCGCGCGGTACTGGAGCTGCTGCCCGGCACGCTCGACACGCAGCTGCGCAACGACGCCAACCTGACGGAGTTCGAGTACACCGCCCTGGCGATGCTCTCGGAGGCGCCCGACCGGACGCTGCGCATGACCGGTCTGGCCCAACGGACCAACGCCACCCTGCCCCGGCTCTCCCACGTGGTGGCGCGCCTGGAGAAGCGGGGCCTGGTGGAACGCTTCCCGTGTCCGGAGAACCGCCGGGCCACCAACGCCCGGCTCACCCAGGAGGGCTGGGCGAAGGTGCTGCAGGCGGCGCCCGGACACGTCGCCGCCGTCCGCCGCTACGTCATCGACGCGCTCACCGACGAGCAGGTGGATCAGCTCACGGCCATCGGCGACGCCGTCCTCGCCGCCCTGGACCCGTCCGGGAAGGGCGCCGTGCTCTACACCCACTACGACGAGGAACAGGATCCCGGGCAGGGTTCCTACTGATCTTTTCGTAAGTTCGGTGGGTTCGGTAGCCGTGTGGGTGGGAGGCTGTCGGGGTGGCATATCAACCTTCCCCTTCGGTTGCTGGTTCCTCCTTTCCTGCTTTGTCGCGGCCTCAGTTGGCGGAGGCGCGTCGCGTTCGGGCAGTCGAGTTGTTCGAGGGCGGCGTCTCGAACGTGGAGATCGCGAGGGCGGTGGGGTGTGTGCCGAGAGTGTGCGGCGTTGGTGGCGGGTGTGGGAGCAGGCGGTGCTTCGGCCTTGCGGCGCCGGGCAGCCACCGGACGCCCACCCAAGCTGGACGACACCCAGGTCGAGATGGTCCGGGCCGCGTTGGAGCAAGGTGCCCAGGCACACGGCTTCGAGGCTGACCTGTGGACCTTGGAGCGAGTCGGCACGGTCGTCACCCGGGCAACGGGGGTGGTGTTGTCGAGGGCATCGGTGTGGCGGCCGCTGACCGGCCGGCTCGGATGGAGTCTGCAGCGGCCCGAGCGGCGGGCGGTCGAGCGGGACGGGGCGGAGATCGCCCGCTGGATCGCGCACGAGTGGCCGCGCATTAAAAAGGGGCTGTGAACACACGTGCCTGGATCGTCTTCCTCGACGAATCAGGCGTCTGCCTGCTCCCTCAGATCCGCCGAACCTACTCGCCTCGAGGGCAAACTCCGCTCCTGCGGCACCGTCTGAACTGGAAGCGCGCGTCGATGGCCGGGGCTTTGGGTTGCCACTCCACCGACCCCGATCGCGGGGCTCGTCTGTGCTTCCACCTCAAGCCTGGCAGCTACGACACCGCCGCCCTTGTCGAGGTCCTGGAGCAGATGAAGGTGTTCTACCGCGGCGAGCGAGTGGTCCTGGTCCGGGACGGCCCGTCTGCCCACTGGAGCCGGGCGATGCGGGCCTGGGTCGCCGAACAGGACCGGCTCACCTTGGAACGATCACCTGCCTACGCTCCCGAGCTGAATCCGGTGGAACTGCTGTGGTCCTCGCTCAAGAAGCGTGAACTGGCCAACCTCGCCGGCGGCCACCTCGCCGATGTCGCCGACGCCACCGAGCAAGGCATCCACCGCATCAACCGCAACCCACAACTGCCATGGTCGTTCCTCGCCCATACCGGCCTGACCATCCACCCAACACACCCACCGAACTTACGAAAAGATCAGTAGTGTTCCGCCCCGGCGAAGCGGTCCAGTCCGAGCACGGCGAGCAACCGCAGCTTCTCGTGGCTCTCGGTCCGAGGCGGAGCGGTCAGCACGAGGAGGGTCTGGGACTGGTCCTCGGTGAACAGGGCCTGGCAGTCCAGTTCGAGCGCTCCGAGTTCGGAATGAATGAGCGTCTTGTGGTCCTCGAAGCGCTGTGCCACCTCGTGTCGTTCCCACAGCTCGGCGAACTCCCCGCTCGTTTTCTGCAGGGTGCGCACGAGCTTGCCGGCCGGGGACCGCGGCCCCCGCAGCCCGTAGGCGGCACGCAGGCTCGCGACCTGGGCACGGCTGTGGCGGTCCCGGTCGGCCTCGGGGTAGCGCGATCGCTCCAGGGGATCGGTGAACCAGCGGTAGACCGCGCTGCGGGCGAGGCCCGTGTATCCCGACGCGTCGCCGAGCAGGGCGGCGGCCATCCTGTTCTGCACGAGCGTCTCCCCGAGGTCGGACAGGACGCACGCCGGGGTGTCGTCGAGGCGGTCCAGCACGCGGAGTAGCGCGGGGGCGACGTGCACCGAGGACGACAGCGGCACCGGAGCGTTGTGCCCGGCGACCCGGTACAGGTAGTTGCGCTCGTCGCCGGTCAGCCGCAGGGCCCGGGCGAGCGACGCCAGTATGTGCTCGCTCGGCTGCGGACCGCGTTGCTGCTCCAGCCGCGTGTAGTAGTCGGTCGACATCACGGCGAGGGACGCGACCTCCTCGCGTCGTAGACCGGGGGCCCTGCGGCGTACGCCGACGGGCAGCCCCACGTCCTCGGGCTGGAGCGCCTCGCGGCGGCGGCGCAGGAAGTCTGCCAGTGCTGCACGGTCCATAGCTCGATTGTCGCCCGGTCACGGTGGGCGGGCCAGGGATCGCCGATCCCCCGATAACCGGTCTCTGCACCTGCGGCGCCGAAGCGGTGACAGTCGAGGCATGAACATCACCGGAAACACCGTCTTCATCCCCGGCGCCACCAGCGGCATCGGTCTCGCCCTCGCCCTCGAGCTGCGGGCCAGGGGCAACACCGTCATCGTGGGTGGCCGGCGCGCCGAGCTGCTGGACCGGATCGCGGACGAGCACCCCGGCATCGGCACGGTGCGGATCGACATCACGGACGCCGCGAGCATCGCCTCCGCCGCGAAGGAGGTCCTGTCGAACCACCCTGGCCTCAACGTCCTCGTCACGATGGCCGGCGTGATGAACATCGAGGACTGGCGCGATCCCGCGTCGTTCCTCGCCTCCGCGGAATCTACGGTGACCACGAACGTAGTCGGCCCGATCCGGCTCATCGCCGCGTTCGTGGAACACCTGCAGGCGCAGCCGGACGCCACGATCATGACCGTCTCCTCGGGCCTCGCGTTCACGCCGCTGAAGGTCACCCCGAGCTACAACGCGTCGAAGGCGGCGATCCACATGCTCAGCGAGTCACTCCGGCTGCAGTTCGCCGGCACCTCGGTCAAGGTCGTGGAACTCGTGCCGCCGGCCGTGCGCACCGCTCTGCTGCCGGGACATGAGGACAACGAACTCGCCATGCCGCTGGACGAGTTCGTGGCCGAGACCGTCGCTCTGCTGGAAACGCAACCCGACGCGAAGGAGATCCAGGTCGAGCGGGTGAAGTTCCTGCGCTACGGCGAGGCCCGCGGCGACTACGACCGGGTCGTCGCGACGATCAACGCCTCCGATCCGCACGGCAAGCAGCCCGGCGGGGTCTGACCTCCGACATCCCCCGGCCTTCGGCCGAGTCACCCGCCAGGACCACGGGCTCACGGGCCCGGTCCACCCGGTGTGGTACGCGCAGTCCACCGAACGAGGCAACTCCGCTTCCTGTGGCGGTCTTGACGGACCGCGAGGCGTCCGCCGTACGGACGGTGCCCACGCCCGTCCGTACAGCGGGCACGCCTGCATACGGCAAGCCGCCACATCACAGGCCACGAGGGCTGTGGCAGCCGCTGCAGGAACCCGGTGGGCGGTCCTCAGACGACGGGAGTCTTGGTGATCCTCAGGTCGTAGGCGAGGGCGTTGTCACACTGAAGGGGTGCCCTCTCGCCGAAGGCCTTGATGGTGAGGCGAGTGCTAATGTCCTGATGAGTTCCTGTCGTGACGATGCGATACCCCGCGTCGTACATCTCGTCGCTGTACGGCGTCGGTTCGCCAACAGGGGCGTAGCGACCGTGGACGACGGCACTGCTGGCGGACTCGACACGCCCGTCGACAGGCGAGATGGGCACCACGGTCCGGATCGCGCCATGACTGAAAAGCTTCTCGGGCTGGGCAGCGCCCGCGTACTCCGACTCGGCGCTGCTGATCACCACTTGGGTGTGGTTGCCGTGCGCGGAGTTGCTGTACAGCGACACATATACGGTGTCGTACCGCTCCAGCTGCGCGGTGCACTCCACCACATGCCCCTTTTCGTAGGTGGTCACCGGCTCGGTGCCCGAAGCCTGCGGCGCTGCCTGTGCGGCCCCCGTGAGGCCGAGCGAGAGGAGCGTCGCGCACGCCCCAGCCACTGCACGCATCCGGCTTCTGGTCATGAGCAACTCCCCCATAGTGTTGAACGCTTCACCCAGGTAGACGATCGGCGGGCCGTGAAGTTGCAGAGCAATGAGATCTCAACTTTGTAACGCGGCAGTTAGTACTTCAGTTGGATTTCGGGTTCTGAGCTGGTTCTTCTTCGGTAGTGGCAGCAGCGAGCTGTGGCTTGGTGGCGTCTGCGCCAGTGCGACCAGCTCAAGGCATGTAGGCGTCTGTCCTGGTGAGGCTGGGGGTGCGGCAGGCGGGCGTCCAGCAGGTGCCGGATCTCTGCCACGGTGAGTGGGACGAGGGCTGATCCGTTTCTGCGGCCCTTTCACCGCCGCCGGTCTGGGCGGCGAGTGCGGTGAGGAAGGCGTGGGCGAGCATGGCCAAGGTGATGTGCCGATACCAGCCGGGATAGCGGCGGACCTCGTACTCGTCCAGGCCGCGCTCGTTCTTCGCGGCCTGGAAGCACTCCGCGATCGCCCAGCGGGAGCCGGCGATGCGGGCCAGCTCGGCGATCTCAATGCCGACGGGGGTGTAGGCAAGGTATTACTGCCGGCCGACCCCGGCCGAGGTGGTGCCCTTCTTGATGAACCCAGTGTCGTCGATGATCAGTACCCCGCCGGGGCCGAGCCGCTCGGCCACATAGTGGCGGACATCATCCCTGACCGCGTCGGCGTCCCAACGGGCGCCGTTGAGCAGGTGCTGCAGGCCCGCCGGGTCGCGGTGGCCGGCCCATTCGGCCAGTTGCCAACCGTTCTTCCGCTCGACCGGCGCCAGCAGACCACGCACGTAGTCCCGCATCCGCCGCCGTAGATCCGCCCGAGCAAACCGTCCCGCCACCCGAGCGAACACCGAATCCAACTCAGCCTGCTACCGGCCGACTTCAGCTATCGCCTCCATACCCAGACAACGACAACCACCAGCTCAGGAAACGAAGTCTCACTGGAGTACTAGGAGTCGGCCGCCCCGGGAAACGGCCCGGTCCGCTTCGGGCCACCGGCGTGGCGGCCTCCAGGCCGGGGTCATGAGCGACAGGACCCCTCTGGGCGATTTCCTCGAAGCGCGGCGCGAAGCCCTCACACCGCAGGCCGTGGGCCTGCCGGAACGGGCGCGGGAGGGTGCCGGGACGCCCTGCGCCGCGCGGTCCACGCCTCGCGTGAGCACGTGCTGAACACCCCGGCCGCCCGAGCGTCCTCCACCGGGGCAGCGGAGGACCCCGAGGGCGTTGCCCGGGCGGTGCTCACCGTCACGGCCCTCGTCCCCCGCCCGCTCCGGGACGGGGCACCGGCCGGGAACCTCACCGTGCCGGGGCGGGGGAGGACTTCCGCGCGGCGATCCACGGGACCCTGTCTTCGCGGCACGTCGGACTTTGCCTTTCCTTTGCAACGCGCGTCGCCGCCGCCTCGTCTCTCCGTGCGGTCCATGAACGTGCCCGCCCCCACGGGTGCGCACCGACGAAAGAGAGCAGAGCCATGCGCCGAACCGTTCTGAACGCCGCGGCACTGGTGGGCACGGCCGTGCTGGTGTCCGCGGCCCCCGCCTTCGCCGCCGACGCCTCCCCGGCGCCGGCACCCACCTCGTCCGGGGCCCCGGCCCCCGTGCCGTCCCCGTCCGTGCCTCCGGCCCCGACCCCGGCCCCGTCCGACGGACCGGACGACGGCGCCGCGCCTCCGGCCCCGTCCGAGGGGGCGGGGTCGGTCACCGTCGTCCCGAGCGGCGCGCCCGACACCGGTGAGGAGCCGGTGCGGACCGCGTCGGCGGGCGACCCGGCGGACCGCGGCGTCCTGATCGCCGGGGGCACCGGGACGCTCGCCGTGGCCGGCGCGGCGGTTCTGCTCGTGCGCCGCCGGAGGGCGACCGGAGCGTGAACCCGTTCCCCAGACGCGCGTTCGTCACCGCGGCGGTGGGCTCCCTGCTCGCCGGCTGCGGTGGCGGCCGTCCGCCCGGCGGCGCCGGGGGAGGCCGCTCCGCCGGCACCGCACAGAGCACACGGCGGAGCACACCGCCGCCCTCCCGGACCTCCCCGCGAGCTTCCTCGGGGACGGCGCCGCGGCCCGTGGGGCGTTCGGTCCCCGTCCGGCTGGAGATCCCGGCCATCGGCGTCGACACACCCGTCATGTCCCTGGGGCTGGCGCCCGACCGGACCGTGCGGGTTCCCCCGGTCACCGCCCACGACCGGGCCGGCTGGTACCGCCACTCGCCGACACCCGGACAGAGGGGCCCCTCCGTGATCCTCGGTCACGTCACCGTCGGGGTCCACGGGGACGGCGTCTTCCGCCACCTCGCCCGGCTGCGCGCCGGCGACCGGATCGTGGCCCGCCTGGAGAACGGCACCGAAACGGTGTTCACCACCGACACGGTCCGCACCGTCGCCAAGAAGGACTTCCCCACGGACGCGGTCTACGGAGACACCGCCACCCCCCAGCTCCGGCTCGTCACGTGCGGCGGCCCGCTCGACGACGGCGAGTACCGCGACAACGTGATCGTCTTCGCCACGCTGAGCTCCCCACCCCCCTGACCGGCCCTCACCCCCCCGACAACCGCACTCCGCAGGGCACCCCCGCGGACCTCCGCCACGACGATGGAGAGCATTGAAACGGTCCCGCCACGCGGCAGCGTCCGAACTGTTCGCGGCCCTCTACCCGCCCCTCGCCGGCTGGTGCCGCCGGCTGACCGACGACGACGAGACGGCCCACGAGATCGCCTCGGAGGCCTTCACCCGGCTGTGGGCCCGCTGGACCTCCGTGGACGAGCCCCGGGGCTTCCTCTATGTCACCGCCGCCAACCTGGTCCGCGACCACTGGCGCAAGCTCGAACGCGAACGCAGAACCGTCCGCCGCGCCACCACCGAAGCCGCCCTGCGCCCCCACACCGAACAGACCGACCCCTCCATCCGCCTGCTGGTGCAGTCACTGCCCCGACGCCTGCGCGTCCCGGTCCTCCTGCACTATTACGCAGACATGCCGATCCGGGAGATATCCCTGATGACCGGACGCAAGGAAGGAACCGTCAAGGCCGACCTCCACGCAGCCCGGGAACTGCTCCGCGCCCACCTGAGGAGGAACCTTGACCACGCCCGATGACGACGGCCCCGGTCCCGACGAGGGCCTCGGCCCCGACGACCCCCTGGCCGCCGTCCTGCGCCCCGACCCGGTCCACCTCGCCCCGCCCCCCGGCCGCTACCGGCGGATCCGCCGCCGCGCCGCACGCCGCCGGCTGCTGCGAGCCGCGGCCGCGTCCGCACTGCCGTGCGCCGTCGCCGTCCTGGTCGCCCTGTCGCTCCGGCCGGCGGTCCCCGCCGGTCCCGCCTCCCCGGCCGCGCCACCCTCCCCGCGCCCCGCGAGCAGTCCTCCGCCGGCCACCTCCTCGACGACCGTCCCCTTCCCGCCCGGGCCCTCCGCTTCCGCCGTTCCCTCTCCCGGCCTGCCGGTCCCCTCCGACCCGCTCCCCGCCCCCACGGGCCCGACCACCCGCCCTCCCGCCCCCGCCTCACCCTCGGACGCACCGCCGGAGTCCGGGGCGCCCACGCCGCAGCCGTCATGACAGCTCCGGCCGGCCGGGACGGGGCGCCGACGCCGCAGCCGGCGCCGGCGTCCGGCACCGACGGCCACCCGGTCCGGACCGGCCTCGGCCGCCGCCCGGGACGAGTTCGCCAGCAGCTGGACGAGAACGGCCCGGGCGCCCGTCTCCGGATCGGCGGCGAGTGCGACGAGGAACGGCAGCGCGGCGGTCGCGACGGGGGAGACGCGTGCGGTGCCCAGCCCGAAGCAGTCGGACAGCGGGTGGCAGTCCTCCTCGGTCGCCGCCCCGCCCTTGAGCACCAGGCGGCGCAGCGCCCGCCGCAGCTCCTCGGCGGGCCGGCGCCCGAGCACCGCCTTCAAGCGCTCCCACGGCACCTCGTCCAGCGCCTCGGGCACCGTCCCCGTCACCCCGCACCCCCATGACCTCGCGGACCGGTTCCCCGGCGGACATCCTGTCACCGGGAGGCGTCCTCCGCGGGATCGCCGCACTCACCGGACGAAGCGCACGTCGGGGTGGGCCGGGGAGGGCCTGTCCAGCAGAGGCCGTTGCCGGCCCAGCAGGTGCCGGTCGAAGAACGCCGTGATGTAGGCGCGCTGGGCCGCGGTGCTGCGCTCGGGGTCCACGGTGCCGATGAACTGCTCGCGGGTCCGCGCCGGGACGTCCAGGTGCTCGTCCAGGGCCGGCACGATCGTCTGGGCGTCGGTGTAACTGAAGTGGCCGCCCCGCTCCAGGCTCAGGTCGCGCTTCCAGCCGGTCGAGCGGTCCCAGAACGACTGCCAGGACGGCTTGTTCAGGTGGGTCTGACTCGCCTTGCCCATGAGCATGAACGGGCGGTCGAGCCCTTCCAGGGCCACGGGGAGGAACTCGGTGCCGCTGTACTGGAGCGTGCCGTCCATGTTGATGCCCGCGTCGACGCGACGGTCCGCGCGCATGGTCTCGGCCGCGGTGACGCCTCCTGCCGAGTGCCCGTACATTCCGACCCGGTCCAGGTCGAGCGCCCTGCCCAGCCCACGGGGCAGAGGGCGCCCTCCGGCGTCGGGACCGCGGCCGTCCCGCACCAGGGCGAGCTGGTCGAGGACGAAACGGATGTCGCGCACCCGGGTGTCGACAGCCTTCCTGACCGTGTCGACCCCGGTCATCGGTTCCTTCGGCAGTTCGACCCGGCCGTCCGGGAACTCCACCGGAGCGGTCTCATGGGTGTGGTCCACGGTGACCACCACGTAGCCCCGGCTCGCCAGCTCCACAGCCGTCGACGTGCCGAGCGTGCGGGGTACCCCCAGTCCCGGCGAGTACAGCAGGACCGGCCGCCTGCGGCGGTCGTCGGCGGGAGCCGCCGAGGCCGCGTCCGTCAGGACGGCGGCCCAGTCCACCTCACCGGGACGGGCCAGCCCGAACGAGCCCGATCCGTCCACGAAGCGCGCGGCACCGGGCCGCATGTACGGCTGCCGGGGGTGTCCGTCCGCCGGACGCGCCGGATACCAGACACCGACCATCAGCTCCCGTTCCCCGCCGGCGACCCAGGGGTCGGGCCGGTGCCGGTCGACGAGATGAAGTTCGGTGCTCCCGACCGCATGCCGCCCCGTCGGCCCGGGCAGCTCGAACCGCACGGCACGGTGATCCGCCGAGGGCGGGAGCGAGGGCTCGGGCGAGGAGGCGGCGGAGGCGACCGTGCCCGCACCGGCGGAGAGGGAGAGGACGAGGGCCGCGATGGTGACTCTGCCTGTTCGGATTCGCATGACGGCCAATCTGGCCCGGTCCCCGCGACGGCACATCCGCCGGCCGGGGGAGCCGCTCCCCGGCATTCCACCGACCGTCCCCCTGCGACTTCTCGGGGTCGCGGACCGCACCGGGCCCAGGACGGCCGGCGTCGAGGACGTCCCCCTCCCGGCTCCGACGGATCCCGTGCGTCCCGGTGAGGCCGCCGGTGCGGCGGAGTGACCTCCGGGATTCCGGTCCCCGGACGCCGGAGGACCTTCCCCCACGGACACCGTCCGGACCCCGGGAACCACCCGGAGATCCGGCGGAAACGGATCCGCGGCGACCGGGTCCGCGACGTGAGGGAGTTCGGCGCCGGTGTCCGCGGAGCGCCGCCGGGCCGCACGGCGGCGGGGCTTGCGGCGGCTCCGGACGTCCGTGGACGCCCGGGTCAGCGGCGGATGAGGCCGAGGTCGGTGGCGGCGGCGACGGCGGCGGTGCGGGAGTCGACGTCGAGCTTGGTGTAGACGCGGGCCAGGTGGGACTTGACGGTGCCCTCGGTCAGGTGGAGGCGGGCGCCGATGGCCTGGTTGGACAGGCCGTCGGCGACCAGGGCGAGGACCTCGGTCTCGCGCCGGGTCAGGGTGGTGCGGGGGGTGCGCAGCCGGTTCATCAGCCGGTCGGCGACCGTGGGCGCCAGCGTGGTGCGCCCGGCGGCCGCGGTGCGCACGGCGGCCGCCAGGTCCTCGGGCGGGGCGTCCTTGAGGAGGTAGCCGGTGGCGCCGGCTTCGATGGCGGGCAGGGTGTCGGCGTCGGAGTCGTAGGTGGTGACGATCAGCACGCGGGGGGCTTCCGGCCGGGCGGTGATCCGGGCGGTGGCCTCCGCGCCGCCCATGCCCCTGCCGAACCGCAGGTCCATCAGCACGACGTCGACGTCGCCCTCGGCGGCGCGGGTGACGGCGTCCTCGGCGGTGGCGGCCTCGGCCACCACGACGAGGCCCGGCTCGGTTTCCAGCACGGCGCGCAGCCCGGCCCGTACCACGGGGTGGTCGTCGGCCAGGAGCAGGCGGATGGGGGTGTCGGTCACGGGCGTGCCTCGGGTTCGGTCTCGGCCGGCGGGGGGAGGGGCAGCCGGGCGGCCAGGGCGGTGCCGTGGCCGGGGGCGGATTCGACGGTGAGCGTGCCGCCGAGGGCCTGGGCACGGGCGCGCATGGCGGCCAGCCCGAACCCGCCGGCCTCGGGGTCGGGGGCGGGCAGGCGGGCGGGGTCGAAGCCGCGACCGTCGTCGACGACGTCGAGCGCGACGTGGTCACCGAGGTGGCTGAGCGTGACCTCGGCGGTGGTGGCCTCGGCGTGGCGGACGGTGTTGGCCAGGGCGGACTGGGCGATGCGCAGCAGTGCGACCTCGTGCGCGGTAGGGAGCGGGGCGGGGTCGCCGGTGAGGTGGAAGCGCGCGGTGAGCCGGTGCCGGGCGGACGTGGTGGCGCACAGGCGCTCCAGGGCGCCGGCCAGGGTGGTGCCTTCCAGGGTGGGCGGAGTGAGGGCGGCGACGAAGCGGCGGGCCTCGGCGAGGTTGTCGACGGCGGCCTGCCGTGCCTGGCCGACGTGGCGGGCCGCGTTCTGCGGTGCCTGGGGCAGCGCTCGTTCGGCGGCGCGCAGCAGCAGCTGGATGCTGGAGAGCCCCTGGGCGAGGGTGTCGTGGATCTCGCGGGCCAGGCGGTCGCGTTCGGCCAGCACGCCGGCGGTGTGCTGGGCGGCGGCCAGGTCGGCGCGGGTGGCGGTGAGCTCCTCGATCAGTCTGCGGCGGTGTTCGCTCTCCCGGTACAGGGCCTGGTACCCCCGCACCACCGCGACCGCCACGGCGGCGCCGAGCGCGGGACCGAGCGCCATGGCGGGGCCGAAGGAGTGCTGGTGGGCGGCGAAGCCCGCGACGGCCGCGGCGGCGGTGGCGGCCACCGCCGCCGGCCCGGCGCGGCGGGGCAGCAGGTGCAGCTGGAGGAAGTACAGCGGGAAGGCCAGCCACACGGCGTCGGGGGAGAGGGCGAGCAGCACCAGCCAGCAGGCGCCCACGGCGGCCAGCCACAGGGCGGCGGCCCGCCGCGAACGGCGCACGACCGGCAGCACGGGCCCGGTCGCGTACACCAGACCGCACACCGCCGACGCGGCGACGATCCCTCCGGCGTGGGGCCCGCCGTCGGCCCCGGCCCGGCCGGCGGTCAGGGCGAGCAGGCCGACGACCAGCAGGTGCAGGCACCAGGCCAGGGCCCGGGTGGTCGGGGTCGGGGCGGGGGCGGCGGTGTTCACAGTGCGTCCCAGGTTACGGAGGCCGGCGCCCGGGGGCCTCTGTCGAAAGGTGGAACCCGCGTGCCGTCTTCCGGCCCGCCGAGTGCTGTCCTGCGCCGGACGCGCGCACGGGGGGCCGGCCGCGACGGTGGAGCCGTACCGCTCCCACCGCCGGAAAGGAAGGACCGAGGCCGTGTTCGTCGCCTGGAGAGACCTGAGGTTCGCCAAGGGGCGCTTCGCCCTGATGGGGACCGTCATCGTGCTGATCACCCTGCTGGTCGGGCTGCTGTCCGGGCTGACCGCCGGACTGGGCCGGCAGAACGTCTCCGCGATCACGGAACTGCCCGCCGACAGGATCGCCTTCCAGGCCCCGGCCGGCGGGCAGGACCTGTCGTACGCCGCTTCCACCGTCGTCCCGCGGCAGTGGCGGAAGTGGTCCGAGGCGCCCGGCGTCGAAAGCGCCGAGCCGCTGGGGATCACCACGACCAGGGCCACCGCCGGGGACAGGGGCACCGCGGTCTCGGCCTTCGGCGTCGAGCCCGGCTCCCGCCTCGCCCCGGACGGCGACCGGATCACCGGCAGCGCGGCCGTGCTGTCCACCGCGGCCGCCGACGGCCTCGGCGTGCGGCCCGGCGACTCCCTCACCCTGGCAGGCCGGCGGTTGGAGGTGGCCGCCGTCGAGGGCGATGCCCACTTCAGCCACACCCCGGTCGTCTGGATCAGCCTGGACGCCTGGCAGGCGGTCGCACCGCCCACCGGCGGCGGGGAGGGCCCGAGGGCGACCGTCGTCGCCCTGAGCACCACCTCCGAGGCCGACGCGGCCGCCGTCGACCACCAGGCCGGCACCAGGACCGTCACCACCGAGGACTCGCTGTCCGCGATCGGCTCCTACGCCTCCGAGAACGGCTCCCTGCAGGTGATGCGCGGTTTCCTGTTCGCCATCTCCGCCCTCGTCATCGGGGCCTTCTTCACCGTCTGGACCATCCAGCGCAGCGGTGACGTCGCCGTCCTCAAGGCCCTGGGCGCCTCCACCGCGGACCTCCTCGAGGACGCCCTCGGACAGGCCGTCGTCCTGCTCGTGGGCGGCACCCTGATCGGCACCGGCGCCGCCGCCGCCCTCGGCGCCCTGGTGTCCGGCAGTGCCGTGCCCTTCCTCCTCACCCCCGCCACCGTCCTGGCCCCGGCCGCCGTGATCGTCCTCCTCGGCGCGCTCGGCGCCGCCCTGGCCGTCCGCCGCATCACCTCCGTCGACCCGCTGACCGCCCTGGGGAGCGCCCGATGAGCCTGAAACTGACCGACGTCACCCTCACCTACCCCGACGGCGACTCCCGCCTGACCGCTCTCGACCGGGTGAGCCTGGAGGTCCCCAAGGGCAGCCTGACCGCCGTGGCCGGCCCCTCCGGTTCCGGCAAGTCCAGCCTGCTGGCCGTCGCCGCCACCCTGATCACCCCCGACACCGGCACCGTCACCATCGACGAGCAGGCCACCACCGGACTCACCCGCGGCGAGCTGACGGAACTGCGCCGCCACAGGATCGGCATCGTCTTCCAGCAGCCCCACCTGCTGCCCTCCCTCACCGCCGTCGAACAACTCCAGGTGATGGCCCTGATCGGCGGCCGCGCTCCCCGCACCGCCCGCACCCGGGCGATGGAACTCCTCGACGCCGTCGGCCTGGCCGGCCAGGCCGGCCGCCGCCCCCACCAGCTCTCCGGCGGCCAGCGCCAGCGCGTCAACATCGCCCGCGCCCTGATGAACGACCCCACCGTCCTCCTCGTCGACGAGCCCACCAGCGCCCTCGACCACGAACGCGGCGCCGCCGTCATCGGCCTCATCACCCGCCTCACCCACCAGCGGGCCACCGCCACCGTCCTGGTCACCCACGACCGCGTCCACCTCACCGCCGTCGACCGGATCGCCGAGGTCCACGACGGGCGCCTGCGCCTCCCGGCCGCACCCCGCTAGGTTCCTTCAGGCATCACGTGCCCGGGGCCGGGCCCCTCCGCCCTGCCGGTGGGGGCGTCGTCCGGCGCTGCTTTCCCCGGAAGCAGGACGCGGCAGCGCCCCACCGCCGACGAGCGCCGGGCCACGGCCGTGCGCACGTCCGCCGAGGCGTTCGCCGCGCGGGGTCACCACGGCGGCGGCACCGGTGCCGAGCACCGGCCCGCAGGCGGTCGTGACCGTCCGTGTGCTCCGCCCGGACGCGGTCACGTCCGCCGCTCCCCGCACCCGCGGGTGACCTACGCACTTCGAAGTGCCTTCTTCCCCTCGGAAAGTCACCTCCCGAGGATGGTGCGAGGCGCTTTCGGAAACCGCCTTCCGACCCGACACGAAAGGCAAGCGATGAGCACGCTCCCCGTCCCGCTTCCAGGCGGCACCTGGACCCTGGGCGATCTGACCGTCACCCGGTTCGGCTACGGCGCCATGCAGCTCGCCGGCCCCTGGGTCATGGGCCCGCCCGCGGACCACGACGGCGCGCTCGCCGTCCTGCGCGAGGCCGTGGCCCTCGGCATCACCCACATCGACACCGCCGACGCCTACGGGCCGCACGTCACCAACCGGCTGATCCGCGAGGCGCTGCACCCGTACCCGGACCCGCTGCACATCGTGACCAAGGTCGGCGCGACCCGGGACGAGCAGGGGGGCTGGCCGCCGGCCCGCAGGCCCGAGGACCTGCGCCGGGCCGTCGACGACAACCTGGAGAACCTCGGCCTCGAGACGCTGGACCTGGTCAACCTCAGGCTCGGTGACGCCCGGGGCACCCGGCCCGGCTCGGTCGCCGAGGCGTTCGAGACGCTCGTCGAACTCCAGCAGCAGGGCCTGATACGGCACCTCGGCGTGAGCAACGCGACGCCGGAACAGGTCGCCGAGGCACGCGCGATCGCGCCGATCGTGTGCGTGCAGAACATGTACAACCTCGCCCACCGCCAGGACGACGAACTGATCGACGAGCTCGCCGGGCAGGGCGTCGCCTACGTGCCCTTCTTCCCGCTCGGCGGATTCACGCCGCTGCAGTCCTCGGCGCTCACGGCCGTCGCCACCCGGCTGGGGGCCACGCCGATGTCGGTCGCCCTGGCCTGGCTGCTGCAGCGGTCACCGAACATCCTGCTGATCCCCGGTACTTCGTCGGTGGCGCACCTGCGCGAGAACATCGCGGGCGCGGGTCTCCCGCTCTCCGACGAGGATCTCGCCGAACTGGACAGGATCGGCCGCTGACAGCAGCGGCGTCCGAGGGCTGGTCCGCCGGGGCAGCCGCGACATCGGCCGGGGGACCGGCACCGGGCGGACACGGCCGGAGAACCTGGACCGGTCACGCGTCCGCCAGCGGGCACGGAGCGATCCCGCGGACGAGGCCGGGCGTGACGGCGTCCTTCTCCCCGGCGGCCTCGCGGTGACTCGTGCCGGGGACGGCGGGAGGACGGCGCCCGGCGCCCCCTCAGACGGCGCGGGCGTCGTAGCTCTCGCGGTGGGCGAGCACCTCGTCCATGTGCACCTCGGCCCAGGCCTTGAGGCCCCGTATCGTCTCGTACAGCGACAGGCCGAGACCGGTCAGCTCGTAGGAGACGGTGACGGGCACGGTCGGCACCACGGTGCGGGTCACCAGACCGTCACGCTCCAGGGAGCGCAGCGTCTGCGTGAGCATCTTCTGGCTGACGCCGGCCAGCAGGCGGGCCAGCTCCGAGTAGCGCATCGCCCGGGGCTCGCCGGCGCACCCGGCCCCCGGCCGCTGCGCGCTGCCGCTGCCGAGCGCGGCCAGGACCAGCGTGACCCACTTGTCGGAGATCCGGTCGAGCAGCTTGTGGCTGGGGCAGGCCGCCACGAAGGCGTTGTGCTCCGCCTTGGCCTGTTCCCTCCGCCGGGCCGCCGTCGTCGCCATCTGCCGCTCCTTCCGCCGTGAGTGCGCACGCACCGTCAAACGCCTTCTTCCCAGAGGAAAGCTACCTCCCGCTGGTGAAGCGGGGCGCTCGCGGTGCCGTCTTCCGGCCCGGCGGGGGACCGCCGTCGAGCGGGCGACCGCCGGCGCCGGACGAGCGGGGCGCCCCGCCGGTACGGACCGGCGGGGCGCCCGGAGCTCACGCGTCCGGCCGGCTCACTTGTAGGTGATGTCCGAGGCCGAGAACTTGCAGTACGTCCCGTCGGGACCGGAACCGAGCTCCTTCGGCTCCTTGCCCGAGTTGTTGCCCTGGTAGCGGATGCAGGTCTTGATCTTCTTCTTGCTGTCGCCGTGGATGCGGATCTTCGACAGCGTGGCCGTGTCGCCGTAGTTGGTGTTGATGCCGACGAGCGACTTGCCGGGCGCGGTCACGTCGATGTCGCTCAGCACGATCGTGCGCTTGTACTGCTTCTTGCAGTTGCCGCAGGAGCGCACCAGCTTGCCGAAGTCCTCCACCTGGAAGCCGCTCACCGTCAGCGTGCCGGCGCCGTTGAACTGGAGCACCTTGTCGTCGGCCTTCCTCGCGCCGCCGCCGATCACCCGGTACTGGGCGGAGGAGGACGTGCCCTTGAAGCTGGCGGCGTCCTCGCCGACGTCCAGCCACCACACGTTCTGCAGCGTGCAGCTGCCCTTGCAGTGCACGCCGTCGGCGGCCGGCGTGCCGATGATGACGTTCTTCAGCGTGGCGCCGTCGGCCAGCTCGAAGATCGGGTCCTGACCCTCGTCCTGGCTGTCACCGCCCAGAGGGCCGGAGCCGTAGAACTTCTTCATCCCGCCGTCGTGGACGCCGGAGACGGGGATGGTCTTCGTGACCGGCTTGCTGCCGGTGTCGGAGGGCCAGGACACGGCGGCACCGGCGGTGGACAGCATCGAGGAGGTGACGATCGCCGCGCCCGTGAGTCCGAGCGCGGAGAATCCGGCGATCACGGCCCGTCGCTTGGTGGTGCGGCGGCGGTGGGAGACGCGCTGTTCGGGTTGTGCAGTCATCGCGATGTCCTTGCGTGTGGGGAGTCTTTGCGTCTCTTGGTCGCCGCAGGGACCCGCGAGGTTGCCGCCGTCCGAAATCTTTTTCACGCGTCTTCGTCGTCCGCGTCCTCTCCGTCGTCCTCCCCGTCGTCACGCGCCGCGAAGTCGCCGCCCACCGCGGCCTGTCCGGACCCGGTGACGGCCGTCGCCGTGTAGCTGTCGCCGCCCGCGTCCCGGCCGCCGCGCTCGTGGTCGTACTGGCCGGCGAACACCCACTCGCCCGGCGCGACGGCGCGGCCCTCCTTGAGGGTCCACGTGTAGACGAGGAAGCCGTCCCGTTCCGCGACGCGGAGCCGGAAGTCCTCCTCGGGCAGGGAGCGCCAGGCACCCGTGGAGGCCACCCCGCCGGTCTGCGCGATCCGCAGCTCCACGGTGAGCGCGGTCAGTTCGACGCGCGTCTTGAGCGTCACGTTGCTCTGCGCCCAGAACTCGGTGCTGTGCGGGTCGACCGAGCCGTCCGACCACAGCGGCCCGTCCTCGACCCCGGCCGGCGGCCGGCTGCCGTCGGACGCCTCCGGCGTGCCGGCCGGGCGGGTGGAGTCGTCCGAGGGGCCGTCCGCCGGGTCCGGCGAGGGGTCCGCCGGAGGCTCGGGCGCCCGGCTCGTGGCCTGCGGTGACGGCGTGGGCGTCGGCGAGACCACCACCTGCCGCTGCGGGGGAGCCTCCTCGCCCTTCACCACGGAGGCCACCGCGTACCCGCCCACCGTCAGCACACCGGCCACCGCCGCCGCGCCCGCCACCCGCACCCAGCCGAACACCGGCATGCGCCGCGCCCGGTGGGCCGGCCGGGCCGGACCGTTCATGCCGCGCTCCACCCGGGCCAGGATGCGCTCCCGGTCGGGCTCGTGCGCCTCGGCCGCCTCGTGCAGCCGGGCGCGCAGTTCCTCGTGCACGTCCCGCCGCATCGTCACCGGTCCCTTCCTGTGGCCCCGCCGGCCCGTTCACGCGCCTTGCCGGCCCCGCCCCCGCGGGCGGACGCGGCCGCCGCGTGCACCTGCCGGGGCACCTCCTGGGTGCCCAGCAGCCGCTGCAGTTCGGCCATCGCCTTCGAGGTCTGGCTCTTCACCGTACCCACCGAGACGCCCAGGGCGAGCGCGGTGTCCTTCTCGGAGAGGTCGAAGGCGTGCCGCAGCACCACGCACGCCCGCTTGCGGAACGGCAGCCGGCGCAACGCCTCCTGCACGTCCACCACCCCCGGCACGTCGGGGTTCTCGGTCCGCTCCTCGCGCTGGGGCCAGAACAGGGCGATCCGGCGGCGCTCGCGCACCGTGCTGCGGATCCGGGTGCGGGCCAGGTTGGCGACCACGCCCCGGGCGTAGGCCGCCGGATGGTCGGCGTCGCGCATCCGGTCCCAGCGCTGCCACAGCGCCAGCAGAGCGTCCGCCGCCAGGTCGTCGGCGGCGTCCGGTTCACCCGTCAGCAGATGGGCCAGCCGGGACAGTTCGGCGTAGTGGCGCTCGAAGAACGCGTGGAACTCCGCGGAGGCGGCGTCGTCGACGACGGTGCCCACGGGCGACCTCCCCTCGCAGCGGTGTCGGGCACCCGACCGGGCACCGGTGATGGAATGTCATGTAGATGACACGTGAGCGTCCGGAGTGCCGGCGCGGGTTCCGGAGCGTATCAGTGATCTTTCCCGGGCTTCCGAGGAGGTCGAACGGGGTCCGGGCGGGCGGCGGGGTCCGGGCGGGCGGCGTGACGGGAGCGGTCACGGCGGACCGGCCGGGCCCGCGGGCCGCACGTCCGTTCCGGCCGCCGTCACGGCCTGGGCGGCACGGCCACCGGGTCCGTCAAGGCGGAGCAGGCCCGAGGAGTGGGGCAGGATGGCGTCATGGCACAACGGATCCTGCCCCCGTCGGAATCCTGGCGCCGGATCGACACCTGGCTGGCGGCCCACGCGGCATCCGATGCCGCCCGGCTCAATCCGCCGGCGACGCGGGACGAGCTCCAGCGGGCGGAGCGGCTTCTCGGCACCCCGCTGCCCGGTGATCTCGCCGAGTCCCTGCGATGCCACAACGGGGTGAGCGCCTGGTCGGCCTTCCTGCCGGAGCAGTCACCGCTCACGGTGAGCGGTGTCGTGGACCGCTGGCGGACGTACAGGGATGTCGCGGCGGAGAACGACGGTCTGACCCGTCGCCCCTGGGACGACGAGCCCTGGTGGCACCCTCTCTGGATTCCCTGGGCCGAGGGCGCCGACGGCGGGGCACAGGTGATCGACCAGCGTCCCGGCCCGGACGCGGGCCGTCTCGGCTGGGCGGGCCACGGCGGTGGCGGCGACTTCACCGACGCCTGGCCTGATCTGGCGAGCCTTCTCCACGCAGTCGCGCGTGCGCTCACCGAAGGCGGTGGCGTGCGTGGGCTGCACCCCTACCTCACCGCACGAGGCGAGCTCTGGTGGGACGAGGAAGGCCGCGAGGAAATCGACGGCCACCCACTGAGGCCGGCCCCCGTCGGACCACCCTGACCGCCGGTCCCGCAGACCTGCCGCCGCACCGGCGCGAACCACCGGCTGCTCCCGCTTCCCACCGGCGTTCACGTACTCGTCCGGCAATGCGCGGTACCGAAACCCGCCGGCAAGGGCTCCCCGCCGTCACCCGCGCAGCCGTGCGGCGAGGGCCGGGCCCGGCGTCGCCCGCCTCACGGCTCGTTCGTGCCCGGTCCCTCCCGGACGGCGGTGCCGAGGATGTGGGAGGCGGACGGGAGAGGGAAGGAAATGTCGGGGAAGGCGAAGCGGTCCAGTTCGGTGAGGGCGAATCCGGCCCCGGTGATCGCGGCGGCGGTGTCGCGGCCCATGTGACAGCCGCCCGCCAGCAGCGGCCAGACGGTGGCGTCGAGCACGCGCTGGGTGCGTCGCATGCCCGGTGTGGAGGCCCGGACGTGCTCGAAGAACCGCAACTGCCCGCCGGGGCGCAGCACCCGGTGGAGACGGCGGAGCACCTCCGCCTGGTCGGTCACCGAACAGAGGGTGAGGCAGACCACCGCACCGTCGAACGAGCCGTCGGGGAAGGAGAGCCGCTCACCCGTCCCGTCCACGACCTCGACGGGTACGGGAGCGTCCCGGGCGGCCCGTTCGGCCAGGGAGCGGAGCCTGGGTTCGGGCTCCACCGCCACCAGGCGCGCCACCGCCGGCGGGTAGTGCGGGAAGTTGAGACCGTTTCCCGCGCCCAGTTCCAGCACCTCGCCCGCCAAGGGGGCCAGCAGCCGCCGACGGTGTTCGGTGGCTCCGGCGCGCTCCATCCCCGGGCCGGCCACCCGGGCGTAGCAGCGGGCGAAGACCGGTCTTCCGGTGGTCGTTCGTGGCATCTTCCGCCACCGCCTTCCTCGTGCCGTGCGTGCCGGTCTGCGCGGGCCGCCGTCATGAGGCGTTCCACGGGGTGCCTCACGCAGGGACGCCGTTTCACGGTAGACCCGGTGCGCCCGGCACCGCCGGACGACGCCCCCGGTTCCCGGAAGCCCGAGCGGCCATCCGGACCTGCGTCTGCGGGACGACTCCCGGGCGACGACGAGTGCGAGCGGTTTCTCCGCGAGGCCGGGTGCGGGACCTGGGCGCCAGTGGCTCGCCGGCCACCGACGCCTGACGGTGAGGAGGCCCAGGGGCAGGCTGCGAAGATATGATCACACGGTCTCGGCATGGGGCGGGACCGGTGTTCCCGAAGGAGTGCCCACGACCGGAACATGGCAGTTGATGCAGCGGGACACCCTGGTGGCCACCTTGGTGCCCGACGGGACGGATCAGCCGTTCCTGCTGTTCCGGGTGGTTCCGGGACCGGGCTGGGAGCCGGTGAAGCCCTTGTTCGACCGCATGTCGGCAGTCCTGCGCGCCCCGCACCGGACCGGCGCGGAGATGGCGGCGGCACTCGAGCCGGTCGTGGCACTCGGACTGACCGTCGTCCCCGGCCATGGAGGGAACCCGGTGGAGAAGTTCTTCCTCCGGATCGACGGGGACCGGGCCCGTCTGAGGATCTGACGACGCGGAGAGGGCCGGTCCTCCGGCTCGGAACCGGCGCTCGAGCGGCAGCGGGAGCCCGTCGCGCGGGGCGGCCGGCCCGCTGGGTGCGGGCCCGGAGTGCGAGGACGCCCGGCTCCCCGGCATCCGTCGAGCGGGGCGGGAGGTCAGGCCACCGGCCGGGCCCGGCCGCCGGTCGCCCGGTGCAGTGCGGCCTGGAGGCGGTCCCGGACCGCGGTCTGGGCGGCGATGCGTTCGTCGAGGACCGCCAGCCGCTCCAGCGCCACCCGTACGCCCCTGTCGGAGGGCGGTGCCGTGGTCAGGTCCCCGTCCAGGCACGGCAGGAAGACCCGTACGTCGTCCAGGGTGAGCCCGGCGGCCAGGAGGTGGCGGATGTTGCGGACCCGCACCACCGCCCGCTCGCCGTAGACGCGGTAGCCGTTGGGGGCCCGCTCCGAGGAGATCAGCCCGGCCTGCTCGTAGTGCCGCAGCGCACGGGCCGTCGCCCCGGTCGCCCTGGCCAGCTCACCGATCCGCACCCGCCCCGCCCCCTTCCGGAGCACCACTCCTATCACGCCACGACCGCCCCGCCGTCGACCGCAAGGACCACCCCGGTGACGAACGACGCGGCCGGCGCGGCGAGCCGGGTGATCGCCCAGGCCACCTCCTGCGGCCGGCCGATCCGGCCCAGCGGCGTGTGCGCCAGCTGCCACTCGCGCACCGCGGCCATCTGCTCCGGCGTCAGGCCCTGGTGCTCGCCGATCGGGGTGTCGACCGCGCCGGGCGCGACCGCCACCACCCGCACCCCGCGGAGCGCCAGTTCGACCGCCCAGCTGCGGGTCAGCGTCTCCAGCGCGGCCTTCGTCGCCGCGTAGACCGAGCTGCCCGGCCAGGCCCGCTGCCCCACCGACGTACTCACGTTGACGATCACTCCGCCGGACGCCTCCAGGGACGCCAGCGCGGCCCGGGCCAGCAGGACGGGTGCGACCAGGTTGGTGGCGAGCTGCGGCGCGATCGTCTCCGGCGTGAGTGTGCCGAGGGCGCCGCTGCGCACGATGCCGGCGTTGTTGACCAGCACGTCCAGCCGGCCGTGCGTCTCCAGTACGGTCCGGACGATCAGCTCGGGCCCGCCGTCGGCGGTGATGTCGGCGGCCAGCGGGGTGATCCGGTCGTGCCCGGCGGCGGTCTCCTCGAGCGGTTCGGCCCGCCGGCCGACGGCCAGGACGCGGGCGCCCTCGGCGGCGAAGGCGCGCGCGGTGGCCCTGCCGATACCGGTGCCGGCACCGGTGACGACGACGGTCCTGCCGGTCCGGGACGCGGTGCTGCTGCTGTTGTCCATGCCGGCCATCGTCCAACCCTGCCGCCAGCGGCAGGGTCAAGCGACGCCCGGTGGGCCTGTGGCCGGCGCCCCGCACCGCCCCCCGAGGAACACGATCCCCCTCCACGAGGGTGACCTCGACGCGTTCCCCGCCTCGATGACGAAGCCCATCAGCGGCGGCGGCCTGCTGCGGAAGACCTGCTGCCGTGCCGGCCACGAGGTGACCCGCCTGCCGGCCCCATCGTCGTCCGGCGGAGGCCGCAGCACTCCGGAACCACCCCGGGCCACCGGCAACCCGGCCGTACTCCCTGGGCCGCAGCTCCTCCCCCGGACGGTCCGCCAGGGGGCGCAGACATTCCGCGCGGTCCGATCCGGGAAGCCGATGCGGCGGGGTGCGCAGAGGCGGGAGTCTTCAGCACAGCAGCCGGTCCCGGAAGGCCAGGAGCTGATCCCATGACCGTCGTCGCGCCATCTCCCGAACCCATGGCTCCTCCTGCCGCCGCGCCGGTGCCTCCATGGGCCCGGCGCGCCGCGGCCGCGGTGTTGTGGATCTCCCTGCCTTCGGCACTGTGGCGGCTTGCCGCGGTGCTCGGTGTTCCGCTGGGGCTCGCCGTGTCCGAGTACGACGCGATGCTCATCCCCGGGTGGGGGGTACCTCGTCCTTCCGCTGCTGTCCCTGCTGCAGGAGGCAGCGGCATCTCTGACGCTCGGACTGGTGAGGCCGTGGGGCGAGGTGTGGCCGCGGTGGGTCCCGGGTCTGCGCGGGCGCGGTGTCCCGGTGCTCGCCGTGACCGTGACCGGGGCGCTGGGCGCGCTCGCCTGCACCGTGCACGGCGTGGCCTTCGTGTGGACCACGCTGCGTGCGGACATGGCGATCACTTTGTGGGGCGAGTGGGTGATGACCGTCTGCTACCTGCCGGTGGTGGCGTGGGGACCGCTGTTGGCCGCGGTCACGGTGCACCACCACCGGCGCCGCACGCGCGGCACGCGCGGTTGACCGGTGCGCGGCACCGTCCTTGTTCGCAGAACCGCAACACCCGTTCCCAGCATGCGGACCATCACGGGGCGCCCTCGACAAAGCGGGGAGACCGCTGCCACTCTCCCGCCATGCCTCTCGTCCCTCCTGTCCTGCGCCGCGTCCTCGCCGGCGCCACCGTCGCCCTCCTCGCGACAGCGGTCGGCTGCGCCCCGCAACCCGGGACCGACGCGTCCGCCGGGCCCTCCGGGTCGGCCGGTCCTTCGTGCGCCCCGGGCAAGCTCGCCACGAAGACCTCCGGCAAGCTGACGATCGCCACCGACCAGCCCGCCTACGAGCCGTGGTTCAAGGACGACGACCCGGCCAACGGCGAGGGCTTCGAGTCGGCCGTCGCGTACGCCGTGGCGGAGGAGCTCGGGTACGGCGAGGACGCCGTGGTCTGGCAGAGCGTCCCGTTCAACAAGGCCTTCGCCCCGGGGGAGAAGACCTTCGACTTCGACATCAACCAGGTCTCCGTCAGCGACGAGCGCAGGAAGGCCGTGGACTTCTCCTCCGGCTACTACGACGTGCGCCAGGCCGTCGTCGCGCTGAAGGACTCCGAGGCCGCGAAGGCGAAGAGCGTCGCCGACCTGAAGGACCTCAGGCTCGGAGCCCAGGTGGGCACCACCAGCCTCACCCACATCGAGGACGTCGTGAAGCCGACCGGGGACGCCGCCGTCTACGGCAGGAACGACCAGGCCAAGTCCGCGCTGAGGAACGGCCAGGTCGACGCGATCGTCGTCGACCTGCCGACCGCGTTCCACATCACCGCCGCCGAGGTGACCGACGCCGAGATCGTCGGCCAGTTCGAGGATCTGGGCGGCGCTCCCGAGCAGTTCGGGCTGGTGCTGGACAAGGGCAGCGCGCTCACCGGCTGCGTGACGGACGCCGTGGACGTGCTCCGCGAGGACGGCACCCTGGCGGAGCTCGAGCAGAGGTGGCTGGCCGACGCCGTCGACGCCCCGGTGCTCAGGTGACCGTCGTCGAGGACGAGCCCGGCCGCGACGGCGCGGACGACGGGAACGACGGGAACGACGAGGACAGGAGGGACGGCCCGGCCGGCCCGCCCGGCGCCGCGGACCCCTACGTCCCGTCGCCGCGCAGGCTGGAGCGCGAGCGGTACCGGCGTGCCCGGGCCCGCCGCGCCACGGCGATCGCCGCCCTGTCGACCCTGGTCACCGGGGCCGCGCTCCACCTGCTCGTCGTCGGCGCGCCCGGCTGGCCGCGCACCAGGGAGACGTTCTTCAGCCCGGAGTACGCGCGCGAGGCGTTCCCCAAGGTCCTGGAAGGGCTCTGGCTGAACCTGCGGCTGCTGCTGGTGTGCGGCGCCGCCGTGCTGGTCCTCGGCATGCTCGTCGCCGTGGCCCGCACCCTGCGCGGCCCGGTGTTCTTCCCGCTGCGGGTGCTGGCCGCGGCGTACACGGACTTCTTCCGCGGGCTGCCGCTGATCATCAACCTGATGATCGTGGTCCTGGGCGTCCCCGCGCTGCGGCTGCAGGGCGTCACCGTCGACCCGGTGCTGCTCGGCGGCACGGCGCTGACGCTGACGTACTCGGCCTACGTCGCCGAGGTGTTCCGCGCGGGCATCGAGTCGGTGCACCCCTCGCAGCGCGCCGCCGCCCGCTCCCTGGGCCTGACCAACCGGCAGGCGCTGCGGTTCGTGGTGCTGCCGCAGGCGGTGCGCCGCCAGGTGCCGCCGCTGCTGAACGACCTGGTCTCCCTGCAGAAGGACACCGGCCTGGTGTCGATCGGGGGCGCGGTCGACGCCGTGCGCGCGGCGGACGTCGTCGTGGGGCGCAGCCTCAACTACACGCCGTACATCGTGGCCGGGCTGGTGTTCGTCGCCCTGACCATCCCGATGACCCGCCTCACGGACTGGGTGACGGCCCGCACGGACCGCCGGCGGGCGCAAGGAGGAATCACGTGAGCGGCGACGTGCCGGTGCTGCGGATGGAGTCCGTGCGCAAGACCTTCGGCGGCTCGGTCGTCCTGCGGGACGTCGGACTCGAGGTGCCCCCGCACACGGTGACCGCGCTGATCGGCGCCTCCGGCTCCGGCAAGTCGACGCTGCTGCGGTGCGCCGGCCTCCTGGAGGAGGTCGACGACGGGACGATCCACCTGGACGGCGAGGAGATCACCGACCCGCGCGCCGACCAGGACGCGGTGCGACGCCGGATCGGCGTGGTCTTCCAGGCGTACAACCTGTTCCCGCACATGACGGTGCTGGACAACATCACGCTCGCCCCCCGCCGGGTGCACCGCGTCCCCCGCGCCCGGGCCGAGGAGCAGGCCCGGGAACTGCTGGAGAGGCTCGGGCTGGGCGGCAGGGCGGGCGACTACCCGGACCGGCTCAGCGGAGGGCAGCAGCAGCGGGTGGCGATCGCCCGCGCCCTCGCCGTGCGGCCCCGGCTGCTGCTGCTCGACGAGATCACCGCGGCCCTCGACCCGGAGCTGGTCGGCGAGGTGCTGGACGTGGTGCGCGGCCTCAAGGACGACGGCATGACCATGGTGCTGGCCACCCACGAGATGGGCTTCGCCCGCGAGGTCGCCGACCAGGTCTGCTTCCTGGACGGCGGCGTGGTGCTGGAGCGCGGCGCCGCCGAGCAGGTCTTCGGCGACCCGCGGCAGGAACGCACGCGGCGCTTCCTGCGACGGATCGTGGACGCGGGCCGCCTGTGAGGGACCGGGGACCCGGGGCAGGGTGAGACGTGCCGCCGTGGCGAAGCCCGGGTGACCCGAACGCACCCCGGGGAACGCCGATGCCGCGCCTCGGCCCGTGACGTCTCAGCGGCCCGGAAGCCAGGAGTCCCGGACCCGGGAACAGAACGCCGGTGCGGGGCCGCCAGTGTGCGCGTGCCCGCCGAGGAACCGGCCGTCCCTCACACCGTTGAGGCGGCCGCTGCTCGCAGCGCGGCCGCCGCACCGTGCGGAATCGGGTCACCGTGCCCGAAAACCGCCGTGTCGGCCTCCAGCTCGGCAAGCCGGCGCAGCGACCCGACGGCCCGGGCACGGTCGGTGTTGAAGACACCCAGCGTGGTCCGGCCGACGTTGGCGACCGCGTCCCCGGTGAACAGCACCCCCGGCCCGGGCAGGTGGAGCGCGATCGACCCGTCCGTGTGCCCGGGCACCGCGACCACCACCGCCCCGCCGCCGAACTCCAGCACGTCGCCGTCCTCCACCTCCCGGTCCACCCGGCACGGCGGGCGCGGCGGCAGCGGCGGAAGGGCGGCCCGGATCGGCACCTCGAACTCTTCCAGCACCGGCGCCGTCCCGACCGCCTCGCCCCGGATCACCGGCGCCTCCAGCCGATGGGCCACCACCTCCGCGCCGTGCCGGACGGCCAGTTCGGCGGCCGAACCCGTGTGGTCCTCGTGCCAGTGCGTCAGCACGATCCACCGCAGCTCGCCTTCCAGCACCTCCTCGATCTCCGCCGCGCGGTCCGCCGTCCCGGTGTCGACCAGCGTCGAACCGTCGTCGTCCCGCCACAGATAGGCCGCCCCCACCGGAAAACGGAGCATGCGCAGCCTCGGCAGCACCTCGATCACGTCCATGCCCCCAGCCTGCACGGTCGCCTCGCCGGGCCAGGTCTTCGTTCGCTGACGGCTCAGCGGAGGCGCGGAACAGGCGTTCGTCCGGAAGCCGGCATCACCGCTCGGTCGGTCCAAGGGCCTGGCCGGCCGTCGTGAAGCGGTGCTCCGCCGGCTTCAGCACTTCGTGGAGGTGGCCGAAGTGGTCCGTCCTGGCCGTCCCTGTGAGCACCGCCAGCAGGAAGGCGAGGCACCCCATGCCGTGGTGCTCCCACAGGGGGCCGCGCCCCTCGTTGTAGAGCACGGTCCAGTCGTCGGGGGACTGCCCGGGCCGCGCCAGCCAGTACAGGAAGGCTCCGGTGCCCTCCTCGAACGCCCACGGCAGGACCCTCGCCCCCGCCTCCCGCAGGCCGGCGGGCTTGTCCTCGAACTCCCACAGCCCGGTCAGGATCTCGTCCCGTTCCCTCGCCTGCGCGTGCAGGTCGCAGTCGTCGTGGGCGGAGTCGGGGACGAGCAGCCAGACCGTCTCGTCGAAGACGCCGTCGCCGTAGGTCTCGACGAGTTGCTTGTAGTCGGCGGGCAGAGCCGTACCGAGGGCGCGCTCGGCCCGCCCCCAGTCCACCGGGGGCGGCGGCTCGGCGGGCGGCGGACAGAGGCGGACAAGCGCATCGAGGGCGATCATGAAACGGACGCTACCGGCACACCGGCCGCTACCCGCTCGCCGGGGTGACGGCCTCGCGCCGGGAACCAGTAACGGGACGGGCCGCGGCGCAGCATGCCCACGGCACCGACGCTCGAGCGGCGCCTGCCGGGTCACACCCGGCCGGAGTGCCGCCCGCGGGGGCGTGGCCGGCGCCGTCTCCCGAAGCATCTCCGACAGTTCCGGCACCTCGGGAGCGCCTCCCGGATCCGTCCGTGAGATCGTCGTGTCCGTGATCGAGTCCTGGGTGATCGGTGACGACAGTCCCGTCCCGGTGTCGTCCGCGGTGGTGCCGGAGGTTCTTCGGTCGAGGATCGGCAGTGGGCGGTTCGAGACACGGCTGACCAGTTCGTCCGGACGGTTGCTGACCTTCGTGACGAATACCGAGCGCGCGATGGTGATGCTGTCCGAAGACGACGGCGATCCCGGCGAGCACGCCGTGGATCCCGGGGCTCAGGGGGTGAGCAGGGGGTTCCTCCTCTCCAACGGGCAGGACGACGAGTACCCGGACGAGGACACCGTTCCCGTCGGTGAGGCGATCGGGCTCGTGGAGCAGATCGTCGGTACGGGCTCCTGGCCCGCGGGCGCGCGCTGGGTGGCCGATCGCTGAGCGGGCTGTCACCGGGGCCGTACGGGAGCGGCAGGGCGGATCACGGCCGTGTGGCGACGGCGAGTTCGTCCGTCGGTGCGGGTCCGTTGCCCGTGGACATGAAGCCTTCCTGCGGGAACCCGCCGACGGAACAGATGCTCAGGCGGTGATGGCGAAGACCCAGAGGTGGGGGGCGGGCCCTGGGATGATCACGTAGTGGACGATCACCGCCGAGGTGGTGATGACGCGGACCTCGTCGTCGAAGTCGTCCTTGCCGGCCCGCGGCCAGCTCCACGGATCGGCGCAGGCACGCTCGACGGCGGCGCGGACCTGCTCCCGGTCGGTCTCGGTCAGGGACTTGATGGTCTCGCCCACGCTGCGGGCGAAGCGCGCGGGGATCACTCGCCGAAGACCTCGGCCGTCGTCAGCGGACCCTCCCCCTTCGCTGTGACTGGATGTGCTCCGGCGGCGACAGGCGACCAGGCGCGCGTGCCGGCACGGGCGGCGGCCCTGGCCTCAGCCGCGACTTCCTGAGGGACCTGGGCGCTCGATGGGGTCTTCGGCATGAGGGGAGTCTAGGAATTTTCCGGATCCCTCGGGGCGATTCCGCATGAGCGTGTGGTGCCGGATCGGCCGCGTCCTCGCGCACCGCGGCCGGAGCGGCCCGACCTCCCTCCGCCCTGGCCCTGGTGCGCTTCACGACGGCAGCAGACCCAATTCCTCACTCACCGACCGCCGACGACCGCCGGCCCTCGAAGCCGGCGGGCCGCCCCCTCCTCATGCGGCACGCCGCCGGTCAACGCCGGGCACGGCATCTCCGTCGGCCACGACACCGGCGTGCTCATCCCGCGCCGCGCCGGCATCCGGACCCCGCGTGGGGGCACGGCATGGTCATCGCCGGCCGGGGACGCTCAGAACGATGTGGAAAGGCAGAACGGGTGGCCCGCGGGGTCCAGCAGGACCCTCCGCTGATCGGGGTGCGGTTGGACCGGGGGTTCCACGGCGCCGAGGGCCAGCATCCGGGCCTGGGCGGCCTCCAGGTCGTCGACGCCCAGTTCGATGTGCGCCTGCTTCCCCTGGGAGGGGTCCGGCCAGGTCGGACGCCGGTAGTCGGCCACCCGGACGAAACCCAGCCCGGGTGAGCCCTCGCGGCCGAGCAGGACGAAGTCGTCGCTGGAGTGGACGACGGGCAGGTCGAGCGCGCTGCCGTAGAAGCGGGCCAGTTCGGCGGGGTCCGGGCAGTCGAAGTCGACGGACAGCAGACGGATCGCGGGTGCGGACACGGGTTCGGTGTTCATGGGGAGGACGCTATGACGCGACCAGGACAGAAGCGGTCCTGGTCATGAGGAACAATCCGGGATGTGATCAGCGCCTCCGCCCGCCTGCTGCGATTGGTCTCGCTGCTGTCCAGCCGGCCGACGTGGACCTGCCGCGAACTGGCCGAGCGGATGGCGGTCACCGACCGCACGGTCCGGCGGGACGTCGCCAGGCTGCGGGAACTCGGTTACGGCATCGAGTCCGACCCCGGCCCGTGGGGCGGGTACCGCCTCGGCGGCGGTACCCGGGTGCCACCGCTGGTCCTCGACGACGAGGAGGCGCTCGCCGTGGCCTTCGCGCTGCGCGAGGCCGCGCTCAGCGGCGTCCTGGGCGGCGACCAGGCCGCGCTGTCGGCGCTGCTGAAGCTGCGGCAGGCCCTGCCTCCCCGGATCGCGGACAGGCTGGGCGCGATGGACGCCACCTTCGTGCACACTCCCAGGCCCGAGGGCCGTCAGGTGGTCCGGCCCGGCGTGCTGCTGGAACTGGCCGCCGCCTGCCGCCGCGGCGAGCGCACCCGCCTGTCGTACCGGGACCACGCGGGGAGGAGCACCGTCCGCGACGTCGACCCCTACCGCCTGGTGCACACGGGCCTGCGCTGGTACTTCGTCGCCCGGGACGTGGCGCGGGACCAGTGGCGGACGTTCCGGGCCGACCGGGTGGTGCAGGCACGGCCGACCGGACAGGCGGCCGAACTCGTCGACCCGCCCGACCCGGCCCTCCTCGTCTCCCGGGGCATCGCCGGCGTCGTGTACCCGCTCTACGTGACGGTCCGGCTCCCGCACCCCATGGACCAGGCCCTGCGGCTCGTCCCGCCGACGATCGGCGCCCACCACCCGGACGGCCCCGACGCCACCGTCGTCGAGATAGGCGGCAACGACGCCGACCAGCTCGTCACCTACCTCCTCGGCCTGGGCACCCCGCTCCGGATACTGTCCCCGGACCACGTACGGGAGACGCTGCTGCGCCGCACCCGGGAGCTGTTCGAGGACAACGAGGACAACGAGGACAACGAGGACCACCGGCTCCGGTAGGGGAGGGGCGTACGCGGCCGTGCGCGGCACGGCAGCGGTTTGATCACCACGTCGTCGCCCCGGCCCGGCGGCCCGGGGGATGCCTTCGGCTCCGGCGCCGCCCCTGAACGGCGGCGCCGGAGCCGAAGACTGTGCCAGGAGGCGGACGCCCGTCGTCGTACGACGGGCCGTGCCCTGAGGGGGAGAGGACCGCGGCAGGCCCGTCGGTCAGCTGCACGGGCACGGGCAGTTCACCCCGCGGCGCGGATCCGGGCCCGGTGGCGGATCACCCCCACGCGGGGGCGGCGAACATACTGGCCGCGTTGTAACCCCCGTGGGGGTAGGAGGCGCCCCAGCCCACGGCCTCGGGCTGGGTGCGGGGGAAGTCCGCGGCCACCAGCGTCGCCAGGTCGAAGTACGCCTGGCGGGTCCGCGACTTCAGCTGTTCCAGGACGACCTCCGAGCCCGTGGCGAGGTGCTCGTCGAAGGGAACGATCACGACGCCCCGGCAGCGGGAGTGGAAGTGGTGCACGACGTCCTCCACCCTCACGTTCTTGCTCTTCCGGCGGGCCTCGGAGATCACCGTGATGCTGCGCTGGACGAGGTCCTCGTAGCCGTGCGCGTTGAGCCAGTCCAGGGTCGTGCTGGCACTGGTGGCGCCGTCCACGCTGGGCGTGGCGACCAGGATCAGCTGGTCCGCGAAATCCAGGATGCCCCGCATCGCGCTGTGCAGCAGGCCGGTACCGGAGTCGGTCAGGACGATCGGGTAGTGCTGTCCGAGACAGCCGATCACCTGCCGGTAGTCCTCCTCGCTGAACGCCGTGGAGAGCGCGGGGTCCGCCTCGTTGGCGAGGATCTCCAGCCCGCTCGGGGACTGGGAGGTGAAGCGCCGTACGGCCATGTAGTTGTCGATGTTCGGGATCTCGGCCACCAGGTCACGAATGGTGGCGCTCGTCCCGCAGCGCACGCGTCGGCTGAGCGTTCCCGCGTCCGGGTTGGCGTCGATCGCGACGACCCGGTCCTGGCGCTCGGTGGCGAGGGTCGCGCCCAGGGCGGTCGTGGTGGTCGTCTTGCCGACTCCGCCCTTGAGGCTGATGACGGCGATCTTGTGGCACTGCGTCACCGGGGTGCGCAGGACGGCCAGCTTCTGCTCGCGCTCCCGTTCCGCCTTCCTGCCGCCGATGCGCAGCCTGCCGCGGCCTCGGCGGTCGCCGGGCCGCTTGCGCAGCAGCCGGTCGGAGGAGAGTTCGACCGCGGCGCTCAGCCCCAGGGTCCCGTTGCGACCGCCGCGGTCCGCTCCCGGCCAGTGCGCCGGAGCGTGGTGGGCCGGTGGACCGTAGTACTGCGGCAGGCCGGGAGCGCCGTGCGGCATGTACGCCCAGCTGGCAGGGGCAGGGGCAGGGGCAGGGGCAGGGGCAGGGGCGGGGGAGGAGGGCTGCTCGGCGCCGGGAGCGTGCGCCGTGGCCGCCGGACGGTGGTGCTGCGCCGTGGCCTGGGGCGGGGGAGCCTGACCCGCGGTCTCCTGGGGCTCGTCGGCGGTACCGGAGGCGGGCGGTACCGGACCGGCGCCGTCGGGTCCCTCAGGCCTCCTGTCGGGTGCGGGACCGCCGACGGAGGTTTCGCGAGCGTGGGTCACGGTGTGTCCTTTCGAGTGAGTGAGGGTTCCGTCGGGCACCGGGCCGGCGGCGTGACGACGGTGGTGCTCCCCGGCCGGCGGCAGGGCCTGCCGGCCGGACCGGTGACGGGGGGCCTCCGTGCGCGGCGGACCGCCGAGGGGTAGGGGAGGGAGCGGCGGTTTCCCCGCGGCCGGCTTCCTGGCCGGGAGCTCGGGCAAGCCGGTGACGTGCCGGTGGCCGATGTCCCGCCCACGGCGAGGCGTACGGCTCTCCGTCGGGCCGAGCGCGAAACGTACGCCGTACACGGAAGGGAGACCGGGCATGTCGTGACCTGTCCGAGGCAGAACGGCCACGCCCGAACGGTCCGCGGCGGGCTCCCGGAGGCGGGAGCGCTTCGGCGGGGAGGTGGGAGCGCTCGGCGGGTGGATACGGGCGAGCATGCCGTCCTGGGTGAACGTCAGGCCGAGGGATATGAACTGCTCCACCGTCAGGACCCGCTTCTCCCCCCGCAGGATGTGAGGGGGCGGCTGCCAGGACGGGCGGATCCCCTCGGCCGGTCCGCCCGACAGGGCACACGTGGTGTGGTAACGCTCATTGGCCTGCAGGACACGCTGCACGTCGGGCGGGACCTCGAGGCGGCTGCGCACGCGGAACCGCCCGGCCTTCAGGTTCTCGGTCCGCTGCAGCTGCACCTTCAGCGGACCGACGAACGAGTAGTGCTGCTGCTCCGCGTACTCGCGCAGTTTCTGGACCAGCTCCTCACCGAGCATGACCAGGCACCCGCTCTGCAGTTCGTGGTCGCCCGGATTCAGCTCGACGACGAAGCAGTTGGGCACGACGACGCAGTCGCGGTCCCAGATCCTGGCGTTGATGTCGCACTCGCGCTTGAGAGCGCCGATGAATTCCACGGGCTGGACCGCGGATTTGAACACCTTGGCGAACGCGCCGTTCACCAAGGTCTCGAAACTTCGTTCGATCTTGTTCAGCGCCCCCATTGCAGCCTCCGGGTGTTGATCTGCCGTGGTGCAATCAGATGAAATGAAAAGATTGCGGATAGTGGTGATATAGCCGCCGTGCGTGATCATGCGCGGCGTGTCGCCATAATTCACCGGATCGGTGGCCGTGACCGGCGCCCGCCGGTGGTGCTCCGCCTGCCGGCGCGCCACGTGGCCTGGCACTTCCCCACGTCACGTGTACCGCCGGACGGACGCCCGGGAGCTCCGGAGGGCAGGGCGGCCGGAAGCCCGCCCCCGTCGGGGACCGCGGCTTCGGGTGCGCCGCCACCCGCCTGAACCGATCCGGAACGGCGAACGCCCGCCGGACGACGGCTCGGCGGGCGAGGCGGACCTCGGGCCGGCCGTCCGTCCGCTCCCGCGGCGACACCTGGGACGCGGGCGGACCGGCCGTGTCCGTGCCCGGCCCGCGCCCGGACGATCCGCGCGACGCCGAGGGATCCCGTGCGCCGGACGGTCCGCTGCCCCGCACCGCCTTCCTGCGCCTTCGTGACCCGGCGGTCGCCGTCGGCGCGCCGACGACGACCGGCACCGGCTGACGCGGACCATGCTTGTCCGGCGCACCACCCGGGCCGGGGGCACATCGCCCCCCTCCCGCACCGCCGTCGTGGACACGACGATGAGTTCTCCCGGCCCGGGGAGTCCCCTCACCGTCGTGCCACCCAGCACAGGAGGAAGCCCGTGGCCCAACAACTGCTGAGAGTGCAGAACTTCAACGTGTCGAGTGACGGCGTCGCCGCCGGCGGGAACCAGAGCCTGGAGAACCCGTTCGGCCTCGACGGCGCCGAGAGACTGTTCGCCTGGGCAGGCGCCACGGCGAGCTGGCCCATGCGCACCGACCCGGGTGGGAGCCGGGGACTCGACGACTACTTCACGCGGGACTTCGCCCGCAACATCGGCGCCGAGATCATGGGCCGCAACAAGTTCGGTCCCCAGCGCGGACCCTGGCACGACCACGAGTGGCAAGGGTGGTGGGGCGACGAGCCCCCGTTCCGCACCCCGGTGTTCGTCATGACCCACCACCCTCGCCCTTCGATCACGCTGTCCGACACCACGTTCCACTTCGTCGGCGGGGACCCGGCCGCGGTCCTCGAACAGGCGCGGGAGGCGGCGCAGGGCAAGGACGTCCGGCTCGGCGGCGGAGTCACCACCATCCGGGAGTTCCTGGACGCGGACCTCGTCGACACCCTGCACGTGGCGGTCTCACCGGTGAAGTACGGAACCGGACTGCGCCTGTGGGAATCCCCCGACGAACTGCTCGACCGCTTCCACCTGGACGTCGTGCCGAGCGCGAGCGGGGTGACGCACCACCTGTTCTGGCGGAGGTGACCGCACGCCCGCCCGGCGGCCGCCGCCACGGCCCGTGCGGGGGGCCGCGGCCGCCCGGCGAGCGGGAGCGGGAGCGGCGGTCCGGCCCGTACGGCGGGCCACCGCTCCCGGTGGTGGGGGAGCGGGTCAGCCGAGCAGCCGCCGCAGGTTCAGCCTTCCCCACAGCAGACTGGTGGCGAACGACAGCACCATGACGGTGACCACCAGACCGGCCAGCAGCAGCCCGGCCACGGGTCCGCCCAGGTCCGGCGACACCAGCGGGTGGACGATCTCCTCGACGAACAGCACGTGCACCATGTACGCGCCCAGCGCCGCATCGGCCAGGTTCCGCAGCCGTGGGCGCCACTTCTCGGGGACCCGGACCCTGCTGACCAGCAGCAGTACGCAGACGCTCATCGCGGCGACGAACAGGTGCGCGTTGGGCAGCACGTAGTGGACCTGCGTGTTGTACCAGAGCGCCCCGGCCATGGTGAACGGCAGCAGCACGGCCGGCCACCGCTTGCGCACGACCCCGGCAGGGAGGCTGAACAGCAGCGCGCCGCCGACCGCGTACACCAGCGAGTAGGTGCTGAACCCCCAGGCCACCGGGGGCGTCCCGCGGCCCGTCACCTCGGCGATCGTGGTCAGCGCGCTCGGCAGTACGGCGATGCCGAGCAGCGCCGCCCCGAGCCCCCAGGGACGCTGCCCCGCCTTGATCAGCACCGCGAAGGCGAGCAGCACGATGATCGGGACGTAGGCGTACATGAACCACAGGTGGTAGGCAGGCTGCACCGAGCCGAAGAGGGAGTTCGCCGCCAGTTCGGTCATGGGCCGGTCGTTGCGGTCCCGCAGCCACGCCCAGATCAGGTAGACCGCCGTCCAGGCGAAGAGCGGGACGACGTTGCGGACGACGCGCTGCCACATGCGGGAGCCGTCGCGGGGAGGCGCGCCGGCCAGTACGGCCCAGCCGGCTATGGCGAAGTACATGGGGACGGCGAAGGCGTTGATCCCCTCGGCGACATGGCCCGCCCAGTACGCACCCGCGCCGTTCGCCGGGTCGTTGCCGGTGGCGTGGATGAACTGGGCGCCCACGTGGCCCAGCATGATGGTCGCAGAACAGATCAGCCGCATCAGATCGATGTCGAAGCGGTGTTCGCGCGCGGGGACGGTGGGTTTTTCGGAGGCGACGCTGCCCCTTTGTCGCGGCATGCGTACGGCGGTGTCGTTCTGCACCGCGCAACTCTCGGGTGGCGTCGTGTACGGGAGTTGGCGGAAGGGTGACCGTGTCGTGGCCACTGGGTTTTGGTTGACTGTCCGCGGGGGCCCTCCGGAACCGCCGGCGGCTTTCGGCCCCGGCAGCCCCGGCAGCCCCGGCAGCCCCGGTGGCCCCGGCAGCCCCGGCGAGGAGCGCGCCCGGCGAGGTGGCGCCCGGCGGCACCGCACCTCGGCCGAGCGCGTTCCTCACCGGTGGCGCCGGGGCGTCCTCGTCGCGGCCAGGCACCCTCCACGCCTACGCGAGCGCAGCTCCGGTTGGGCCGCCTTCGAAGCCTCCCGGGGCGAGACCGTCCGGCTCGCCGACGACCTCCGAGGTCTTCAGCCGCTCACCCCTTCGAACGGCGGCATGCCAGCCAGACCAGGACGGCCACACCGGCTGCCGTCAACAGCAGGGTGCGGTTGTCCCGCGCCGCCCGAGCTCCTTGGGCCGCCTTCTGCCGCACCGGTTCGGGTGTCTTCTCCTGCAGCAGATCGGCGGCCTGGGCGGCCTTGGCCCGGGCCTGCCCGGCGGCGGACGCGGCCTTCTCCTTCACCGGATCGGGGATCTTCTCCTGCACCTGGGCCGCGGTCCCGGCGGCCTTGGCCTTCAGCTCCCCGGCCTTGGCGGCGGCCTGCTGCTTGACCTCGGCGGCCTTCTCCTGGGCGCGGGACTTGACGTCGGCCTTGGCCGCCAGTGCCTCGACCGTCCTGCCGAGTTCCTGACGGGTCTCCTCGACCCGCTCACGCAGTTCCTCGGAGTCGGAGGCGGTGGGCTCGTCGTGGGACGGCTGGGTCATCGCTTTGCACTCTCCTTGATCTCGGCCACGTCGGCCTTCACGCTGCGCACCGTCTGCTCGGGCGTCGGCGGCGCGCCTTCCTGGATCTGCTTCTTGCCGCTCAGGGCCATCACCCCGGCGACCACGCCCAGCACCACGGTGACGATCAGCGCCGCGGCCCACACCGGCAGCGGCACCGCCAGGCCGGCTATCGCGGTGGTCACCAGCGCCTGCAGCATCAGGAAGCCGATCACCCCGGCGCCGCCGAACAGCCCGCCGCCCTTGCCGTAGCGCTTGCCCTTCTCCTTCATCTCCGCCTGCGCCAGCTTCATCTCGCCGCGTACCAGCTCCGTCAGCTGCTGCGACGCGCGCTGCACCAGCTCGCTCACCGGCTCGTCGGCGCCGTGAGTACTGCCGCGACCGGCGCCGGCATGCGGTGGCTGCATGGTCGACACGACGATCACCTCCCATCTCCGCTTCTGATTCATGACGACGAGCCGCACAGGACCGTCGGGTAAGCACGCGAATACCCAGAAAGATCCGATTCAGGGCAACCCGGGGAGACTCATCTGCACGGACCGGTGCGGACGGGCCCCTCCTCACCCGGGTACGCGTCCCGTCCTCGCGGCCCTGGCGGGCAACGGGTCGTCGTGGCCGGGAGGCGCCCGGCCCGCAGGCCGTGCCGGGCGCCACTCGGGTCACCGGTGCGGGCGGCGCCGCATCGCCGGCGGACCCGGCGGGAACGTCGTCACCGTGAACGGTTCCCCGGACCGGTCACCGCCGTCGGCCCGCACCACCCCGGGCACGGGCTCCTCCCGGCGGGACACCGCAGCGGCCCCGTCCCGCCGGCGAGGCGCCCATGACGCGGACAGCGGCGCCGGGCGCGCGCTCACGCGGTTCCCTCCGGCCGTTCGTCCTCCCGGCCGGGATGGATCCCCGGACCGTCGTGGTCACCGGCCAGCGGGGTGGGGGAGAGGTCGGCGGGTTCCTCGCCGGGCTCCAGCAGGGTGTCGGCGGAACCCACGATCAGCGGGTCCGGCTTGCCCACGGCGGTGTGGTCCTTGGCCGGGTAGTCGCAGCGGTCGAGCAGGCTGCGCATCGCCTCCAGCCGGCCGCGCCGCTTGTCGTTGTTCTTCACCACCGTCCAGGGGGCGTACGAGGTGTCGGTGGCGCGGAACATCTCGACCTTGGCGGTCGTGTACTCGTCCCACCGGTCCAGCGAGGCCAGGTCCGTCGGCGACAGCTTCCAGCGGCGCACCGGGTCGACCTGGCGGATGGCGAAACGGGTGCGCTGCTCGGCCCGGGAGACGGAGAACCAGAACTTCACCAGCATGATGCCGTCGTCGGTCAGCATCCGCTCGAACATCGGCGCCTGCCGCAGGAACCGCTGGTACTCCTCCTCCGTGCAGAAGCCCATCACCCGCTCGACGCCCGCCCGGTTGTACCAGGAGCGGTCGAAGAAGACGATCTCGCCGCAGGCGGGCAGGTGGGACACGTACCGCTGGAAGTACCACTGGCCCGCCTCCCGCTCGGTGGGCTTCTCCAGCGCCACCACGCGGGCGCCGCGCGGGTTCAGCCGCTCGGTGAACCGCTGGATGGTGCCGCCCTTGCCGGCCGCGTCCCGGCCCTCGCAGACCACGACGATCCGCTGGCCGGTGTCCTTCACCCAGCGCTGCATCTTCAGCAGCTCGATCTGCAGCACCCGCTTCTGCCGCTCGTACTCGACCCTGCGCACCCTGCGGTCATAGGGATGGTTCTCCCGCCAGGTCTCGACGGGGCTGCCGTCGGCGTTGAGCAGGATCGGCTTCTCCGGTCGCATCTCGTTCACCGTCAGACCGTCGAGAAGCTCGTCCTCGGCCACGTCCACTCCTCTCTCTCCTGATGATCAGACCGGCAGATGCCGGTGCGTCCGCCGGCCGACAGGGTCACTGCGGCCCACGGCACGCGAACGGGAACCGAAGGGCTCACCGAGCCGGCGTCCCAGGGGGCCAGGAGCCCTGGACCCGGTGCCCGAACCGGCTCCCGGCACGCGCCGGGCGCCGTTCCGCGGGCACCGGGACGACCGGGGCGGCGGAACGGCCGGCACGGCCGGGACGACACGGGCACCTGCCACGCCGACGATCATCATGGAGAACTCCTGAGTCTCGACGGTGGAGCCGGACACGGACACGCACCGCGCGCCCGCTGTGAACCGCGTGCCCACTTGCGCCGTGACCAGTCGCGCGGGCCCGAAGCCTTCCCCGCCCGTCCTGGCCGGGGCCGGCGCCGTCACCCGACGGCTTCGCCGCCACCCGCCGCTCCGTGCCGGTAATTCCTCCATGGTCGACTCTCTGTACGCACCTCGGCGTACGGGTGTACGGTCTCGACCCGATGGGCTTTGGGAGCGCTCCCATCTCGTTGTTCTCGCTTCGCACCCCCACACGAGGAGAAACACCTTGAAACGCTTATTGGCCCTCCTGGCAACCTGTGCGACGGGTCTGGGCCTCACGGCGCTGAGCGCCCCCCAGGCCGCGGCCGCCACCGGCTGCAAGGTCGACTACACGATCACCAGCCAGTGGCAGGGCGGCTTCCAGGCCGGCGTGAAGGTCACCAACCTGGGCGATCCCGTCACCGGCTGGAAGCTCACCTTCGACTGGCCGGACGCCGGGCAGAAGGTCGTCCAGGGGTGGAACGCCACCGTGTCGCAGTCCGGCTCCACCGTCACCGCCGCCGCGGTCGACTGGAACCGCACGCTGGCCACCGGCGCGGCGACCGACGTGGGATTCGTCGGCTCGTTCACGGGCGCCAACCCCAAGCCCACGTCCTTCAAGCTCAACGGCGTCGCCTGCACGGGCTCCGTCGAAGGCCCCTCGCCGACCGACCCGCCGCCCGCGACCGGTACCCCCCTGGGCATCAACGGGCAGCTCCGCGTCTGCGGCGTGAACCTGTGCAACCAGTACAACCGTCCCATACAGCTGCGGGGCATGAGCACGCACGGCCTGCAGTGGTTCAGCAAGTGCTACAACAGCGCGTCGCTGGACGCGCTGGCGAAGGACTGGAAGTCGGACCTGCTGCGCACCGCCATGTACGTCCAGGAGGGCGGTTACGAGACCGACCCGGCGGGCTTCACCAGCCGGGTGAACAGCCTCGTCGACATGGCCGAGGCCCGCGGCATGTACGCGATGATCGACTTCCACACGCTGACGCCGGGCGACCCGACCTACAACCTCGAGCGCGCCAAGACGTTCTTCGCGTCCGTCGCGGCCCGCAACGCCGCCAAGAAGAACGTGATCTACGAGATCGCCAACGAGCCCAACGGCGTGAGCTGGGCGACGATCAAGAGCTACGCGGAGCAGGTCATCCCGGTGATCCGGGCCGCCGACCCGGACGCCGTCGTCATCGTCGGCACCCGGGGCTGGTCCTCGCTCGGCGTCTCGGACGGCTCCGACGAGAGCGAGATCGTCAACAACCCCGTGAACGCGACCAACATCATGTACGCGTTCCACTTCTACGCCGCCAGCCACACGGACAACTACCGCACCGTGGTGAACCGGGCGGCCACGCGGCTCCCGCTGTTCGTCACCGAGTTCGGCACGGTGACCTACACCGGTGGCGGAGCGGTGGACCGGGCGAGCACCACGGCCTGGCTGGACCTCCTGGACCGGCACAAGATCGGCTACGCGAACTGGACGTACTCCGACGCCGATGAGGGCAGCGCGGCGTTCAAGCCGGGCACCTGCAACGGCACCGACTACAGCAGCAGCGGCGTGCTGACCGAATCCGGTGCGCTGCTCAAGAGCCGGATCAGCACCCCGGACTCCTTCCCGACCAGCTGACCGTCGACGGGGCTCCGGCCGGACCGGAGCCCCGTCCCGACGGCGGGGAGGGGAACCAGGGGGGCGCTCCGGTGCCCGCCCACCGCCCACCGCCCACCGGACGGCACTGCTCTCCAGGGCCGCCGCGTCGAAGCCGTCCTGCAGACCGGCCCGGGCCACGTCATCCGGTGACCTCAGGCTGACGTAGGGCTACCAGCCGGTCTCGCCGTGCCTCCCGCGCCACTCCTCCCAGACGTCACGCACCCTCTCCCGCGCCACAGACACACCGATGACCTCAACGCCCGCGGCTGTCGTGGCCCGCTCCGGGCGCGCCCGGGAAAAGCAGGCGCGCAGGGAACGGACAAGCTCGCCGGCCGGGAGACGTGGCTGATGGAGGAACGTGTTCATGATGTCCGGACCTTACGGTCCCCCCCGCTCGCGGCGCATTCGGACAACCCCCGCAGCAACTCCACGGAGCTGAGCACCGTCACCGTCTGTCGTCGGCGGCGGAGCCGAACAGGCCGGCGGAAGAGGCGGGCCGAGGCGGTCCGGAAGGCGGGCCGGTTGTCGCGGACGTTCCCTCAGCACCAGGGCGGGGCCGTGACGCGCGACGGGCCCGTGGAGGTGCCGCGGCGGGCGGACCACGGCCCGTGGGCCCGCGCGCGGCGCGCTGATCGCCGGCGGCACCTTCGTCGTCCGGGACGGCATGGTCCCTGCCGGCCGACGGACGCGAAGTGACGACGTCCCCGCCTCGGTGACAACCACCGTGCCTCGGCCCGACGGTCACACCGGCAACGCTCCCGTCAGGGCGTTTCGCGGCGCCCCACCGGACCGCTTCCGGGCCCTTGTCAGGCGGACTTCCTCCGGCCCTGGCAGGGGTGGATCGCCGGCCTCGAGGCCGGCGCGGCCGGTCGGCCGTGGCGGGGGCCTCGGTCCGCTTCCGGGGGCCGACGGGGAGGCGGGGGCCGGGCCCACCCGTATGGGTTCACCGGTTGGCCGGCTTCACCGCCCGACGCCAGGCTTACATCGTTGCCCCGCTCGCCTAGGAGAGGAATGACATGTCGGAACGCAACACAGTGCTCCGCAGCCTGCACGACATCGGTCTGGCGGCCTGGTTCGGCGGCTCGCTGATGGGCGCCGTCGGGTTGAACAAGGCGGCCGAGCGGACAGGGAGCGACGAGATGTCCACCGCCCGCATCGCCAGTGCCGGCTGGGCCGCCTGGACGCCGGTGAACGCCGTGGCGATCGGCGCGCACCTCGTGGGCGGTGCGGGCCTGCTGGGCGCGAACAGCGCGCGGGTGCAGTACCAGCAGGGCGTGGGCGCCTCGACCGTCGCCAAGATGGTGCTGACGGGCGCGGCGCTGGCGGTGACCGCCTACAGCCGCGTGGCGGGCAAGAAGGTCGAGCTCGCCTCCTCGCCGATGTCCGATGCCGCCGAGCAGGACGCCCACCCCATGAGCCTGGAGGAAGCTCAGCACAAGCTGGCCATGCTCCAGTGGGCGGTGCCCGCGTTGACCGCCGGTGTGCTGGTCCTCAACGCCCTGCACGGCGAACAGCAGCGGCCTTCCCAGCAGAAGCTGGGCATGCTCCGCAAGGTGACCTCGAACATGACCGGCGGCGCCTAGCGGTACACGCCCCCCGGCGACCACACGCGGCGGAGGAGGAGGCCTTCGGGACGGGCCGGAACCGGACCCCGTTTCCTCCTCGTCACCGGCCTCGAGCGCGTTCCGGTCGCGCGGCGGGCCGCAGGCTGCCACCGGCCGGGACGGGACCCCTGCGGGTGGCGGAACGAGGTCGCACCGCGCGTGGCGTCGCCGCCGCGCGCGAGCCGCGCGCCCGGCTCCGGTCGCAGACGGGTGAGGCAGCCGTGCGGGTCGTCGTCCGCGTGCGGCGGCACTACGGGCACGGACTGCGTGCGGGGCGCCGGACCCGGTGAGGCACCGGTGGGCCCGTCGCCACGGCCGCGGTGCCGATGACCGTCAGCTCCGGACCGGCCCCGGGACGGTCGGCGACGGGAGCGGGAGCACCGGGAGGTGCGGGAGCCTCACCCACGCCTCTCGTCGACCGAAGCGCGCCCCTGGTCCCACGGGCAGGCCGGCGCACGACTGCCGCAGCCCGGATTCCAGGTGCTCGACGTCCTCCGCGAACCGGACCTCCCCCAAGCCGCCGACGTGGCGGCCGCCCGGGAACGGCCGGCGGCTCGCGGGACGGGCGGGTCGCCGCACCCGACCGGCCTCGGCGGACCGTCCGTGCGGCCGTCACGCCCGGCGTGTTCCGTACCCGTCACCACCGACCACTCCCCACGCCCCGCCCGCACGGCCATGATGGGAGCGCTCCCGTACCTCCGCACGTGCAGATCCCCGGCACCGGAAGGACCGCTCATGCGCACTCCCCCTCTCTCCCGGCGGGCACTGCTCACGGCCGCCGCCGCGAGCGTCACCGCCGCCGTTCCCTCCCAGGCGTCCGCCGCCTCCAGCTCCGCGCGGCCCGCCGCCCTCGCCGGGTTCCGGACGGTGGGCCGGGTCAAGGAGGCGGCCGACGGTTCGGTGCAGTACACCTGGCCCGGCATCGCCTTCGAAGGCCGGTTCCGCGGCACCGGCGTCGGGATCGTGCTCGACGACGCCGCCAACGACTACGACGTCCAGATCGACGGCGAGACCGTCAGCACGCTGGTGACTCCCGGACGGACCACGTTCTGGGTCGAGGACCTCGCCGACACCCGGCACACCGTGCGGCTCGTCAAGCGGACGGAGAGCCCGTGGGCCGTCGGCCGCTTCAGCGGGTTCGTCGCCGCTCGGGGAGGAAGGATCCTGCCCGCCCCCGCGGCGCGGAGCAGGCAGATCGAGTTCATCGGCGACTCCTACACCGCCGGGTACGGCAACACCTCGGGCACGCGCGACTGCTCGGCCAACGGAGGAGTCGACCGGAACAGCAACGCGGATCTCGCCTTCGGCGCCCTCACCGCCCGGAAACTCGACGCCGATCACCAGCAGAACGCGTTCTCCGGCCGCGGCATGGTCCGCAACTACAACGGCAGTGATCCCGGCACCGACTACCGCACCTACTACGACCGGGCCCTGCTGAACGTCGCCGGCGACGTCTGGCGGAAGCCGCGGGCCTGGCGGCCGCAGGTCGTCGTCGTCGGCCTCGGCATCAACGACTTCTCGACCCCGCTGCGGCCGGGCGAGCCGTGGGCCGCGCAGAGCGAGCTGATCGCCGCCTACACGAACGCCTACCACGGCTTCCTCGACAAGCTGCGGGCCCGGTACGGCGGCAGCACCTTCCTGGTGGTCAGTGCCACCTCGGTGTCCGGCACCGCCTTCGCCGAGACCACCCGGGGCATCGTCAGGGACCGCAACGCGCGCGGGGACGACCGGGTCGGCCACTGGTACTACGACGATCCCGCCCTGGACCGGCTCGGCTGCGACTGGCACCCCTCGCTCCACGACCACCGGATCATCTCCGGTCTGCTCGACCAGTACCTCGCCACCCTGCCGCTGGACTGGTGACCGGGAGGGCGGTCCCGGCCGGGCGGGGTCCGGACCGCCCGCCCCGCCGGAGCGCCTCACTCCTGGCGCCGTTCAGGCGTGGTCGGACGCCTCGAGCGCCTCGGCAGGCTCGTCCGCGCCGGGGGCGGAGAGGGCGGCGCCCACGGTGGGCGAGAGCGGGAGCAGCGTCTCGAGGCCGAGCATGTGCCATATCTGCTGGTAGTGGTCGTTGAAGGCGGCAAGGCGCAGCGTGCCGGCATGGGCGTCGGCCGTGCGCGACACCATGATGAGCATGCTGATGCCCGAGGAGTCGAGGTACTCCATCAGGGAAGCGTCCACGACCAGGGTGGTGCAGCCCCGCCTGACCAGCTCCTCGCACTCCGCGCCGACGACGGAGGCGTTGTCGTAGTCCACCTGCTGCGGCAACCGCACGACCGCCGTGTTCTCGCCCTGCATTCGCACGGTGAGCATGACGTACTCGATACTCCCGACTCGTCCCGATTTCGCCTGCCATGCCGCTACCAGGCGTAATCACACGCCTTCCCACCGGCCCACCGCCTACACGTCGGCGCGCCCGTTCGCCTGTGCGTCGTCCACGTGGTCCTTCCCGCAGGGGCCGACCACGTGTACCGACCCTATGCCACCGTCGTCCAGGCGGGGGACGGCAGCGGTGATGTTCACCCCGGCAGTTCGGTGTGGAGGCGCACCGTGGTCCCCTCGTCCGGCGAGGAGCGGATCTCGACCAGATCCGCGAGCTGGTGGACGAGCCACAGCCCGCGTCCGCCGATCTGTCGCGGGTTCGGCCGCACGCGCCCGGACAGGGGGTCCTCGATGTAGCCCCCGTCCCGGAACTCGCACACGAGGCGACCGTCCTCGCTCCACGTGCGCAGCACCCCGTGTCCGCCGCCGTGCCGGATGCTGTTGGTCGCCACCTCCGTGGCGGCCAGGTGCAGTTCGCGCAGCCGCCGGCCGCTCAGGCCGTGCTCCTCGGCGCAGGCGGTGATCTTTCCCCGCAGGGCGGGCAGGTCACCGCCGGTGTAGGTGAACTCCTCGTACGGGTCGCACGGGCGGGTGAGCGGAACGAAGGCGTACGACGCCTGCGGGTCGTAGTCCCCGCACGGCATCGTCCGGCCGTCCTTGCGCATCTCCGGGTGACACCGGGCCATGTCCCGCAGGCCGCTCCCGCCGTGAGCGACGTTGTACGGGCACAGCAGCCACCAGGCCGGGCCCTCGGCGAAGGCCTTGTTGAGCAGCCACTCGTGGTAGTGCAGCTCCGCGGCCTCGGCGGGACTGCGGACCTGGTCCCAGGGGGACTCACCGATCCCGCGGACGGGCCGCCCCTCCTCGACGTGCTTCCTGATCCATCCCTGCCAGGCGTCGATGAGCCGGCCCGGACGGTGCGCCACACGGCTCGTGTCGACGTAACGGACGGCCTCGTCCTCACGGATCTCGGCCCGCAGCATGGACGCCTTGTCCTGCGGGACGGCCACGACGACGGCCTCGCCCCCCTCGAGCGCGTCCTGGATGAAACGCAGCGCGCCCTGGACGAACTCGTCCCCTCCGGCGTACGGGTACAACTCGTGCCGGTACCCGCTGCCCGGTGCGGTGGTGACTGGCTGGAGTGAGGCGGTCATGGCGCCATCACCACCGGGATGTCGGGGACTGCGAAGCCGGACAGTTCCCAGGCTAGTCGCACGGTCTCGTTGGTTCCTTCCAGAATCACCTTGCGATCCGGAAGGTGCCTTGCCGCATCGGCCAGGGCGCTCATCCCGGCGGCGTCGAAGAACTCCAGAGCATGACAGAGCAGACGCACCGTCGCCGTCCGGGCGAGAAGAGTGCACAGGACGGTGCCGAAGAGCACCGCGCCGTCGCTGTCGACGATCCCGTCCACCGCCCATCCCCTCTGGCCGGCCCGATACACCCGGAACGCCGTTGACGCTGCACGGCTGCCCAGATGGTGGGGGTGCACGCACGCGATCTGCTCGAGCGTGGACGGGTCCCAGCCCGCACCGCTGTACGCGCAGACCACCAGGGATCCGGTGTCGGCGGCGAACTCCTCGAGCTCCAGCTCGCTGCGCAGCAACTCCCCCGTCTGCTTCGCGGGGCAGCCGGGCCGGACGTGGTGCAGCACCCGGAGCGAGCGGAACCCCTCGCGGCCGGCGTTGGCCGCCTCACGGCGCACCGCGGCGAGGAGGGAGACGTCCAGCCGGGCAGGATCGAGGACGAGCTGGGCGAACTCGCTCCCTCCCTGGAGGGCGGGCCCGACGATCACCACCTTGTCACCGTGCAGTGCTCCGTCCGCGACGAAGGCCCGGCTGCGGTCGATGACGTCCTCGGTGCGATCCAGCACCTGGCAGACGTGGTCACCGGTGTCGACCTCGTCCAGGGTTGTCAGAGTGCGCGGCGCTCTCACTACTCCTCCCTCGCTTCCTGGCCTCACTCTACTGACATCCGCGGCCCGTTCCGCCAGCCGTTCGAGGGCGCCAGGGCGACCTGAACGCGATCTTCACCGCCTGGCGCGTGTCCCTGGTCCGGCGGGCGACGGCGGCCGCCTCCCGGGGCGATGGTGTGGCGCAGAGCCCGGAAGCGGCCGTCTCCGAGGACGGGGACGGCCGCTTCCGGGCGGGCACCGGCCAGGGGTCCGGCTTCGGGCGAAGCCGCTGCGCGGCCCCCTCGTCAGAGGTCCGTCGATGCCTTCGGGCCCTGCGACACCCTCCCCGGGTCATCAGCGACAGGAGGAAGTCCTGCCGGACCCGCAGGCCGGAGCCCCTGCCGCGGAGCCGTGAAGAAAACGACGGGTCGCACGGGACGCGTGCGGGGGTCGTGTCCTCACTCCTCCACCCCGCATCTCTCATGCGTTTTCCGCATGAGAGATGCGTGACGGGTGTTAAGTTGTGGGGTATGGGTGTGTCGTTGGAGGAGCGGGTCCGATTGTCGGTGGCAGCACTCCTGCAGGTGACGGGCGAGTCGCAGGCCGACCTCGCTCGTGTGCTGGGCGTTGCCCAGGCCCAGGTCAGCCGTCGTCAGTCGGGCACGGTGGCGTGGAGCCTGGCGGACTGCGAGGCGGTCGCCGCCCACTACGGCATCGATGTCCTCGATCTTTTCGCGGGCCCGACCCGTGCCTGCGACCGCGTGCCTGCCGGACGCCGTCGCGTCACCGTGCGCGCCGCGTCCCGGGCGGTGGCCCGGTGACCGGATTCGACGCCATCGACGCCCTCCTCGCCGACGCCGGCCCGCACACGCCTTTGCCGCCCCCCGGCGGAACGCCGCGCTCTGCGTGAGGGCCTGGGCCTCTCCCGCGCCCAGGTGGCGCGCGCCCTGGGCGTGAGCCCGTCCACCGTCGCCGGCTGGGAGACCGGCCGTGATCCCGCGGGCGACACCCGTGAGAAGTACGCCTACTTCCTCGACCGCGCCCGCACCCGCCTCACCGGCCGCCCCGACCCCGCGTCGGACCCGGACCCGCACCGCGCAGCCCCGGCGGCTCTCACCGGTGCCGCCACCCCCGAGGACGCCGCCGTCGAGGACGCGCCGATGCGCGACTCCCGGGAGAACCCCGCCGCCTCCGCCCCTGAGGCCGCCTCCGCTGCGGTGCCGGCCGTGCCGGGGGACGACGACGTGGAGCTGCTTCCCGCTCCGCAGCCCTGTGTTCTGTGCGCGGCGGCGACCTGGTACCGGATGGCCGGTTTCCCGCAGCACCTCTCACCCGACGCCTGCGCCGGAGCCGCATCCTCTCCCGCGGTCGGCCCTTCGGCGTCCCCGGTCTCGGCCCCGAGGGAGGCTTCCACGCCGCTCCGGACCCCGGCGCCCACCGCCGCGCCTTCTCCCACCCCTGTCGCCGGCACCGGAAGGCCGGTTGCTGCCCGTCGTGATTCAGCCTCCATCACGGGTGCCGGTTCCGCCGCGCACCTCATCACCGCGGCTGTGGACAAGGCCCTGGCCGATCATCACGGTGACATCGACGCGGCGGCCGCCGCACTGGTGAAGCGAGCCATCCCCGACGCGATGACGCTCCTCGACACCGTCCGCAAAGGCGGCCGTTACGACGTCATCGCGCATCCCTGGATCCCCGACATCCTCCGCAAGCCCACCGCCCATGGCGCCGACCAGGTGTGGGAGGCGCGTCCGAAGTGGACCCGGCCCCACCTCCCGACGGGCCGTCACCACGTCACCGCCCTCGACATCAACGGTGCCTACCTGTCCGCCCTGAAGACCCACCTGCCCATCGGCCAGCTCGAACACTCCACCGGCCCCCACCACGACCGGCGCCGCTCCGGCGTCCACCTGATCACCCCTCCCCGCTGGGAACACGACGACGTCCTCCCCAACCCACTGGGCAACCGGGAAGAACCGGGCCCGGTATGGGTCACCGAGCCCACCCTGCGTCTCCTGCTGCGCCTGTCCGGCCCCCGCCACGGCCTGTGCGAGCCACCCGTGATCCACGAGTCGTTCACCTCCGGGGCGACGGAGAACCTGCTGGAGAAGTTCCGTGTCCTGCTCAAGGACGCCCGCGACCGGGCCATCGCCGCCGGTGACGACCTCACCCTGGACTACGTCAAGGCCATGTACTCCAAGTTCGTCTCGACCATGGGGGAGTCGAACTACAACCGGCAGCTCTACCGCCCGGACTGGATGCACATCATCCGCTCCCAGGCGTTCGCCAACCTCTGGACCAAGGCCTACAAGGCCCACGAGCAAGGCCTCACCCTGGTGCGGGTCATGGGCACCGACGAACTCCACCTGACCGGTGACTGGCGCACCGTCTACACCGAGGGACGCGCCCTCACCGAAGTCAAGATCAAGGACACCTACACCCTCGACGGCACCCCTGGCTGAAGGGCACCCCTGACTGAAGGCCGTCCCGCAACAGCTGATCGCGGCAGGCGCCGGGCTGTTCGCCTGCACCGGGCACCAGTGAACAGGCGCGACACCGACTGAGCGTGAACACGGTCGGCCGCATGCCGACGCAGAAAACCACGATCGACCTGACAGGGATGACGCTGTCAGGTGATCTGCGGGAACAGCCTGGTGAGGTGAGCCGGGGATTCCCTCCTTGTTCCAGTGACAATGAACCCCCATGGACCGTCTGCTGCACCTCGACCGCACGCTCGATGAGCTGGACCCGCCTCGCTGGGCGCCTGCCGGCCCTGACGCAACCTCCTTGGTGCGCAGGGTGCATGAACTGCGGCGGGTTCCGCTGGGCGAGCTCGGGCCGGCGGATCTACGCACCCTCATCTCCCAGCAAGTGGCGCTGCCCCACGTCCTTCCGCTCGCAGGGAACCTGCTGCTCGATGAACCGATGCTTGACGCCTACTTCTACGAGGGAGACCTGTTGCTTGCCGCGGTGAACGTTCCGGCGTCGGCCTGGACCCTGCTCCCGAACCTCGCGGCACGGGTGCGCACCGTGATCATGGCACTGCCGGAGGCGGCGGTGGCCAGTCTGCCCCGCGGCGGAGCCGAGGAACTCGCCCGCTTCGTCGCCCGGACCGAACCGCTTCGCCGACCGGACGAAGGAACCAGGAACCCGCAGTGAACCGGTGATCCGAACCAGGGATGGAGACCCTGGCGAAGGGGCAGCAACTGCGTGACGCCGTTGGGACTTCCACCGGTCGGCGGTACCGCGGGCGGAACGCCCCCTCCGTCGGCGAGGACATGGTGCTCGCCGCCCGCGGCTCGCACGGGCCGGGGCATCGCAGCCTGGCCCCGGCTCCGTCCCCACGGTCACCGGCGGCCCCGGCAGGCGCGTCGGCCGCGCTTCAGCCGTGCCCGCCGCGCAGCACCTTCAGCAGGTGTGCCACCGCGTCCGCGACGACGTCTCGGGCGGGGCCCAGGTACACGCGGGGGTCGACGACGTCCGGCTGTTCCTCCAGGCAGGTCCGGACGACCCGGGTGAACTCCTTGTTCAGGTGGGTGGAGACGTTGACCTTGGTGATCCCGGCGTCGACCGCGCGGGCGAGTGCCGCGTCGGCCACCCCGGACGAGCCGTGCAGGACCAGAGGGACGCCGGCGGCCTCGTCCAGCCGGGTGATGAGGGCGAAGTCGAGGACGGCGTCCCGCGTGACCATGGCGTGGGAGCTGCCCACCGCCACGGCCAGGGCGTCGACCCCGGTGGCGGCGACGAAGTCCCGTGCCTCCCGCGGATCGGTGCGCACCCCCGGCGTGTGCGCACCGTCCTTCCCCCCGACCTCGCCGAGCTCCGCCTCCACCCACACGTCCCGGGCACGGCAGTGGTCCGTGACCTCCCGGGTCGCCGCGAGGTTCTGCTCGAAGGGCAGCTTGGAGGCGTCGAACATGACGGAGGTGAAACCGAGTTCCACGGCCTCGTGCACCAGGTCCACGGACTCCGCGTGGTCGAGGTGGACGGCGACGGGCACGCGGGCCGCGCGCGCGATCGCGAGGGACGCGAGGCCGATCGGCGCGAGCGCGCCGTGATGGCGGACGGTGTTCTCGCTGATCTGCAGGATCACGGGCAGCCCCACGGCCTCGGCCCCGCCCACGATGGCTTCGGCGTGCTCGAGCTGTACCACGTTGAAGGCCCCGACACCCACACCGGACCGGGAGGCGGGAGCGACTATGTCGTCAGTGGGGGTGAGGGGCATGGAGGTCCTCCACGGATACGGCGGGACGGATACGTCGGCGGGTGGCGGCGTCGAAGTCACCGGCCACGGGGCAGGGGACGGCGGCGGCCGACAGGGCCACGGCCTCGCGCAGGACGTCCGGCCAGCGCCGGCCGTCGGCGAGCCCCGCGGCGAGCGCGGCGACGCAGGCGTCCCCCGCCCCGGTGGGGTTGCCGGCCAGCCGCTCCGGGGGTGCGGCGCGCCAGCCGCCGTCCGGGGTGAGTGCGTGGAGGCCGTCGGGGCCCGAGGAGACCACGACGGCACGCGCGCCGAGGGCGCGCAGCCGCCGCGCGGCCACCACGACGTCCTCGCACCCGGTGGCGGCGGCGAGTTCCGCGGCGTTGGGCTTGACGACGTCGGGGCCGGCGTCCAGCGCGGCGAGGAGCGGGGGACCGCCGGTGTCCAGCACGGTGAGCGCTCCGGCCCGGGCGGCGATGCGGACCAGGCGCGCGTACGCGTCGGACGGCAGCCCGGGCGGCAGGCTGCCGCAGAGGGCGACGACCGGGACGTCGCGCACCAGCGACGCGAAGCGGTCGGTGAAGGTCCGCCACTCCCGCGGGGCGACGTGCGGACCGCGCTCGTTGAACACGGTGGCGTCCCCGTCGTCGCGGGAGACCACGGTGACGGTCTGCCGCGAGGTGCCGGAGACGGCGACGAGCTCGTCGTGGAGGTTCGCGACGGTGCGCAGGTCGTCGCGCAGCAGGGCGCCGGTGGGACCGCCCACGAGTCCGGTGACGGTGGCGCCGTACCCGCGGGCGGCGAGGACGCGGGCCACGTTGACGCCCTTGCCCCCGGCGCGCCGGTGGGTGGTGCCGACGCGGTGCGAGGTGCGCGGGCGCAGGGCGTCGACGCCGTAGGTGACGTCGAGGGCGGCGTTCAGGGTGACGGTGAGGATCACGGGTGCCGGGCCTCCGTCCGGCGGGCGCCGCCGCGCGCGCCGCCCGCGCTCCGCCGGGCGGCCGGTCCGGCGCCGGCGCACCCCGCCCGGT
>NZ_LWCC02000049.1 GCF_001642695.1 Streptomyces chilikensis | reverse complement strand
GGCGGTCCGGACGGGAGCCCGCGCAGGCGCTCGCCGCGGTGCCGCGCCAGCGGGGCGGGCGGGGCGCGGAGCGGGCGGCCGAGCGGAGCCCCGGCCAGCGGGTCACCGGCGGCGACGTCGCGGCGCTGCGTTCGGTCGGCGAGCTGTTCCGCTCCCTCGACCACGCCTACGGCGGCGGGCACGCCCGGCAGGCCCTGGTGCGCTACCTGGAGCACGAGGCGGAGCCGATGCTGCGCGGCGCCTACGGGGAGAAGCTGGGGCGGCGGCTGTTCGGCGCGGTGGCCGACCTGACGCGGCTGGCCGGGTGGACCTCGTACGACATCGGGGCGCACGGGCTGGCCCAGCGGTACTTCGTGCAGGCGCTGCGGCTCAGCCAGGCGGCGGGCGACCGGGCGTACGGGGCGTACGTGCTGGTCTCGATGAGCCGGCAGGCGGTGTACCTGGGCCACGGGCGCGAGGCGGTGCAGCTCGCGCGGGTGGCGCAGCAGGGCGTCGGGGGCGCGGCGCCGCAGGTCGTGCAGGCACTGCTCCACGCGGTGGAGGCCCGGGCGCACGGCGTGCTGGGCGAGGTGCGGGCGTGCACGGCCGCGCTGGTGCGGGCGGAGCGGGCGCTGGAGGCGGCGCGGCCGGGGGACGAGACGCCGCCGTGGGCGCGGTTCTTCGACGAGGCGCAGCTGGCCGACGAGTTCGGCCACTGCCACCGCGACCTCCAGCAGTACCGCGCGGCCGCGCAGTACGCGGAGCGGTCCCTGCAGCTGCGCTCGCCGGGGTACGCGCGCAGCCGGCTGTTCTGCCGCCTGGTGCTGGCCTCGGCCCGTCTGGGGCTGGGCGAGCTGGACCAGGCGTGCCAGCTGGGCGCGGAGGCGGCCGGGCAGGCGGCGGAGATGCGCTCGCTGCGGGCCGTGGAGTACGTGCGCGACTTCGAGCGGCGGCTCGAGCCGTACAAGGACGCGGCCCCGGTCCGCACGTACCGGGACCGGGTGGCCGCGCTGCTCTGAGCGGCGGCGCCCGCGCCCGCGCCGGCACCGCCGCGCGCCTCCGGCGGCCCG
>NZ_LWCC02000048.1 GCF_001642695.1 Streptomyces chilikensis | reverse complement strand
GGGCGGCACCTCGCGTCCCTCCAGGCAGGCGCGCATGCCCTCCGGGTCGCGCCGCAGGAGGACGCCGGACCGGCCGGCCCGCTGGTCGAGGCGGCCGAGGAGGCCGCCGAGGTACCGCGCGAAGTCCCGGACCCGCGCCGGGAGCTGTTCCGCCGCCATGCCGTGTTCCCCCTGCCGCCCGTGGACCGGCACTGCCCGGTTCCGAAGCGAACACCAGCCGTGTTACGCCGGTGCTACGCGGAGTTTTCGGCCAGGGCGCGGCGTGGTCCCCCGCGCGCGGACCGTGACGGCCGGCGCGGGCGGCCCCGTTCGTCCCAGGTGTAGCGCCCTGCCTCAGGGGCACCCGGCGGGCGCACGGACCGTCGACCTCGTGCGCCCGCGCGATGCCGGGGGCGCGCTGAAACGGATGGCTGATGACCAGCGGATTCCCGGGTCCGCAGGGCTACGGCTCGGACCCCTTCGCAGAATTCTTCGCACGCCTGTTCAGCAGTGGCCTCTTCGGGCCCTCCCCCTCCGCCAGGGGCTCCGGCGGCGCGCCGCAGGGCGGCCGGGGCGGAGGTGACGGCTCGCCTCCCCGCCGGGTGGACATCGGCCGCCTGATGAGCCGCCCCGCCCAGGACCTGGTCCGCGCGGCGGCCGCCTACGCCGCCGAGCACGGCAGCCGTGACCTGGAGACGGAGCACCTGCTGCGCGCGGCCCTGGCCATCGAGCCCACGCGGAGCCTGATCGCCCGGGCGGGCGCCGACCCGGACGAGCTGGCCGCGGACATCGACAGCCGTTCCGCCGCCCCCGTCGGGGACGGGGCGCCGCCGGCCTCGGTGGTGATGACGCCCGCCGTCAAGCGCGCCCTGCTGGACGCGCACGAGCTGGCCCGCAGCCGCGGCGACGGTTACATCGGTCCGGAACACGTGCTGAGCGCGCTGGCCGACAACCCCGACTCGGCGGCCGGGCACATCCTCAGCACGGCCCGTTTCACCCCCACTCCCCCGCCGGAGGGCCAGGACCCGTCCTCCCCGGCGGGCAGGCGCGGTCCCTCCGGCAGCACCGCCGCGGCCCGCCACCCCGAGCAGCCGCAGCACGGCATGAACACGCCCTACCTGGACCAGTTCGGGCGTGACCTCACGGACCTGGCCCGGCAGGGCCGGATCGACCCGGTGATCGGCCGCGACGAGGAGATCGAGCAGACCGTCGAGGTGCTCTCCCGGCGCGGCAAGAACAACCCGGTGCTGATCGGCGACGCGGGCGTCGGCAAGACCGCGATCGTGGAGGGCCTCGCCCAGCGGATCGCGGACGACGACGTCCCGGACGTGCTCGCCGGACGCCGCGTGGTCGCCCTGGACGTGTCCGGGGTGCTGGCCGGCACCCGCTACCGGGGCGACTTCGAGGAACGGCTCAACGGCATCATCGACGAGATCCGCGCGCACCCCAACGAGCTGGTCGTCTTCATCGACGAGCTGCACACGGTGGTCGGCGCGGGCGGCGGCGGCGAGGGCGGCGGGATGGACGCCGGCAACATCCTGAAGCCGGCCCTGGCCCGCGGCGAACTGCACGTGGTGGGCGCGACCACGCTGGAGGAGTACCGCAGGATCGAGAAGGACGCCGCGCTGGCCCGCCGGTTCCAGCCGGTCATGGTGCCGGAGCCGTCGGTCGCCGACGCGATCGGGATCCTGCGCGGCCTCGCCGACCGGTACGAGGCCCACCACCAGGTGCGCTACACCGACGAGGCGCTGGTGGCGGCCGTGGAGATGTCCGACCGCTACCTGACCGAGCGGTTCCTGCCGGACAAGGCGATCGACCTGATGGACCAGGCCGGCGCGCGGGTCCGGCTGAGGTCGCGCGGCCGGCGCACCGACGTGCGGGCGCTGCAGCGGGAGGCCGAGCAGCTCACCCGCGACAAGGACCAGGCGGTCGCCGCCGAGCAGTACGAGGAGGCGATGCGGCTGCGGGACCGGATCGAGGAGGTCCGCGGGCGCATCGAGGCGGCCGGCCAGGAGGAGCAGCCGGACGAGGGGCAGAACCTGGTGGTCACCGTGGAGTCGATCGCCGAGGTCGTCTCCCGGCAGACGGGCATCCCGGTGTCCAGCCTGACCACCGAGGAGAAGGAGCGGCTGCTGCACCTGGAGGAGCACCTGCACGACCGGGTGGTGGGCCAGGACGAGGCCGTCAAGGCGGTGTCGGACGCCGTGCTGCGGGCCCGCGCGGGCCTGGCGGGCGCGGACCGGCCGATCGGCAGCTTCCTCTTCCTCGGCCCGACCGGCGTCGGCAAGACGGAGCTGGCGCGGGCCCTGGCCGAGGCGCTGTTCGGCAGCGAGGAGCGGATGGTCCGCCTCGACATGAGCGAGTACCAGGAACGCCACACGGTGAGCCGCCTGGTCGGCGCCCCGCCCGGATACGTCGGGCACGAGGAGGCCGGCCAGCTCACCGAGGTGGTCCGCCGTCACCCGTACTCGCTGCTGCTGCTGGACGAGGTGGAGAAGGCGCACCCGGACGTCTTCAACATCCTGCTCCAGGTGCTGGACGACGGGCGGCTGACCGACTCCCAGGGCCGCACCGTGGACTTCACCAACACGGTGATCGTGATGACCAGCAACCTGGGCTCGGAGGCGATCGTCCGGGGCGGCGGGACGCTGGGCTTCACCGCCGCGGACGCGGCGGCGGACGAGGAGGCCCGCCGGGAGCAGGTGCTGCGCCCGCTGCGGCAGCACTTCCGCCCGGAGTTCCTCAACCGGATCGACGAGATCGTGGTGTTCCGCCAGCTGACCGACGTCCAGCTGCGGCAGATCACCGACCTGATGCTGGAGCGGACCCGGCGGCGGCTGCGCGCGCAGGACGTCACGGTGCGGTTCACCGACGAGGCGGTGGACTGGCTGGCGCGTCACGGCCACCAGCCGGAGTACGGCGCCCGCCCGCTGCGCCGCACCATCCAGCGCGAGGTGGACAACGAGCTGTCGCGGATGCTGCTGGACGGCCGCCTGTCCACGGGCGGCCGGGTGACGGTGGAGGTCGGCGCGGACGACCGTCCGGCCTTCCGGGTGGAGGACGGCGGCTCGACGGCGGCCACCGCCCAGGACGCCCCGCCGGAGGCGCCGTTCGGCGGCTCCGGCGGAACGGGTTCCTGACCCGCGTCCCCGGGGACGCGCCCCGGGGACGCAGGTCAGGACGGGGTTCCCCGAGTGCGGGCCCGTCAGCCGGCGGGCCGCACCACCATGGCGGACCCGCCGCCCCGGCGGACGGTCTCGGCGGCCGCGGTCCAGCGGCCGTCGGGCTGCCGGTGCACGCCGGTGGCGGCGCCGATCTCCGGATTGCGGCTGAACACGTGCCCGAGGGCCTCGAGCCGGCCGCGCAGCGCGCTGTCGTACAGGCCGGGCTCCAGTTCGGTGCGGGCCGCGTTGCGCTGGCTGGCGCGCGGCGCGGCGATGGCGTCGACCAGCGGCAGACCGCGGTCGACCACGCCGGTGAGGGTCTGCAGCACGGTGGTGATGATGGTCGCGCCGCCCGGCGAGCCGAGTGCCAGCACCGGCCTGCCCTTGCCGTCCAGCACGATCGTCGGCGACATGGAGGACCGCGGCCGCTTCCCCGGGCCGGGCAGGTTGGGGTCGTGGACGGCCGGGTTCGCCGGGGCGAAGGAGAAGTCGGTCAGCTCGTTGTTGAGCAGGAAGCCGCGGCCGGGCACGGTGATGCCGCTGCCGCCGGTCTGCTCGATGGTGAGCGTGTAGGCGACCACGTTGCCCCACTTGTCGGCGACCGTGAGGTGGGTGGTGCTCTCGCCCTCGTAGGTGGTCGGCGCGGCCTCGTCCCCGAGGGCGCAGGGCTTCGGGTCGCGGGGGTCGCCGGGGGCTACGGGGCTGGTGAGCACCGCGTCGTCCTTGATCAGGCAGGCGCGGGAGTCCGCGAACTCCTGCGACAGCAGTTCCCCGGTCGGCACGTCCTCGAAGGCCGGGTCGCCGACCCAGCGGCCCCGGTCCGCGAAGGCGACGCGGCTCGCCTCGATGAAGCGGTGCAGGTACTGCTCCTCGGTCGCCCGGGAGAGGTCGGTGTTCTCCAGGATGTTGAGGGCCTCGCCGACGGTGGTGCCGCCGGAGGACGACGGTGCCATGCCGTACACCTTCAGGCCCCGGTAGCCGACCTCGGTGGGCGCCTGCCTCGTGACCCGGTACCGTGCCAGGTCCCGCCCGGTCAGCTCGCCGGGCCGCACCCGGTGGTCCGTGTCCGGGGCCACCGGCGGGCGGTTGACCGTCTCGACGATGTCCTCGGCGATCGGCCCCCGGTACATGACCCCGGTGCCCTGCCGGGCCATCCGCGCGTAGGTGCGCGCCAGGTCCGGGTTCTTGAAGGTCGAGCCCACGACGGGCAGCCGCCCGCCGGGGAGGAACAGCTCCACGGTGTCGGGGAAGGTGCGGAAGCGGGCCTCGTTGGCGGCGGTCTGCGCGCGGAAGGTCTCGTCGACGGTGAAGCCGTCGCGGGCCAGCCGCTCGGCGGGCGCCAGCACGGTCGCGAGCCGCTTGCTGCCCCACCGGTCCAGGACGGCCTCCCAGGTGGCGGGGGTGCCCGGGGTGCCGACGCTCAGCCCGCTGGTGACGGCCTCGGCGAACGGGATCGGCCGGCCGTCCTCGAGGAACAGGTCGCTTCCGGCGCTCAGCGGCGCGGTCTCGCGGCCGTCGACGGTCTGCACGGTGCGCGACCGCGCGTCGTAGTGGACGAAGTAGCCGCCTCCGCCGACACCGGCCGAGTAGGGCTCGGTGACGCCGAGGGCGGCGGCGGTGGCCACGGCCGCGTCGACCGCGTTGCCGCCCTTCCTGAGGATCTCCAGCCCGGCCGCCGTCGCGTCCGGGTCGACGCTGGAGACGGCGCCGCCGTACCCGGTGGCCACCGGGGTCTTGACGGGCGCCTGGCCGGGCCGCCCGGCCGGCGAACCCTGCGCCGGGGCGGCGACGGTGAGGGAGCAGAGGAGGGCGGCCGAGACGGCCAGCACCGCCGGTTTCATCGCCCGGCGCGCTCCCGGCGCCCGGGGTTCGTTCCGTGTGACGGGCAGGGGTGTGACGGAAGGACGCACCTTTACCTCCGGTCATCGGTGATCGCCGCAGCCTAGCCCGGATTGCCGTGCACATTTCAGAGGCGCGCTCGAATGCAGGGACGAACACCGGCCAGGGGTTCGTCCCGGAACGGACGTCGCCCCGACGGAGGGCCGGACGGGCGCGGACGGGCGTCCGGAACGGACCACCGGCCCCCGGACTCCTTTTTGCCGTGGACATTTCAGATGCGCACTCCGGCGTGCGACGGGTGCCCGATAGGCTGCGCGCCCATGAATACCGTCGCACTGTCGTTCGTCACGCTCTCCGTGGTCGCCCTGTGCGCGGGCACGGCACTGGGCTGGCTGCTCCGCGGCCGCCTCGCCGACCGCCGGCTCCGCCGCAGGCAGGCCTTCTTCGGGCTGCCCGACAACGCGGAGTCGCTGCTGGTCGTGAACCGTGACCCGGGCGCCGGCCCGGAGCTCACCGTGGTGCGGCACGACGTCTTCGCCCTGCTGGAACTGGCCGCGGTCGTCAAGGAGTGCGGCGCCCACGCCCAGCTGGTGCCGCACGACGCGGCGCAGCAGAGTTTCGGCGGGCGGACCGAGTTCTGCGTGGGCGGCCCCGGCGCCAACCGGCGGCTGGCTGCGCACCTGCACTCGCTGCTGCCGGGCGTGCGGATCACCGTGGAGCCGGACGCGGGCCCGGACCGCGGGGCGTTCCGGATCGGCTCCGAGCGGTACCGGATGGATCCCGGCAAGGAGGAGTACGTGCTGCTGGCCCGGCTGACGGCGGGCCAGGGCAGGGCGGCGCGTCCGGTGTTCCTCTTCTGCGGCCAGCGCGCCGTCACCAACCAGGCGGCCACCCGCTACCTGGCGCGCCACCACGAGAAGCTGGCGCGCAAGTACGACGGCGGATCGTTCGTCCTGCTGCTCAAGGTGGTGAACTCGGCCGCCTACGGCGCCGACATGGTCGAACTGGTGGGCGATGTGACCAAGGCCGCGCAGTCGGCGCCCCAGGCCAAGCCGCTCCAGGCGCAGGCGCAGCCCAGGCACCGGGCGGGTTCCTGAGGCGGAAGCGCCCCGAACGGTCCGGTGCCGGGCGGCCGGGTCCGGACCCGGCCGGCGCGCAGCTGACCTTCTCCCCGTCCGGGACCGACCGTCCTGTGGACGGTCCGCCACCGCGCGAGCAGTGATCTCCGGCTGCCGCCGGGCGGATCCAGGGGAGCCCTGTGAGCCGCCGCCCCCTACGGCCTGTCGGCCGTGGGCGGGGCCTCGCCCGGCAGCAGCGGTCCCGGTGGGACCGGGGCCGTGTCGACGGCCTCGGTCCTGGGACTGCGCCGCTGGCGCCGGGCGACCCACCCGGCGAACCAGGAGAGCACCATGCACATCCCGATGTAGATCGGCGAGATCACCATGACCACGGGGATGAACGGCAAATCATAGTCAAGGTTCGACGCGATGAGTTTCCCGGCGTGGAGGAACTCCTCGTAGGTGATCAGGAAGCCCAGCGAGGTGTCCTTCAGGGCGACCACCAGCTGGCTGATGATCGAGGGCAGCATGGCCCGCGCCGCCTGGGGCGCGAGGACGTACGTCATCACCTGTGTCTTGCGCATGCCGAGCGCGTAGGCGGCCTCCCGCTGGCCGCGGTCCACCGCGTTGACGCCCGAGCGGAAGACCTCGGCCAGCACCGAGCCGTTGTAGAGCGTCAGCCCGGCGACCAGGGCCGGCAGCGGCCGCACCTCGAGCGCCACGAAGACGAAGAAGATCATCACCAGTACCGGCATCGCCCGGAAGAACTCCACCACCAGGGTGGAGACCCAGCGCAGCGCCCGGTGCTCGGAGAGCCGTCCGACGGCGAGCAGCGCGCCGAGCAGGAGCGAGAGCACCGCGGCGAGGGCGAACGCCTTGAGGGTGTTGCCGAGGCCGCGCAGCAGGAGTTCCTGGATGCCCTTGTACTGGAACGGCGCCCACTTGGCGGCCTCGAACTGACCCGTGTCCACCAGCAGGTACACCAGCCAGCCGAGCAGCGCCAGGATCACCAGGGAGGCGCCCGCGCCGTAGAGGCGGTGGCGCGCGCGGGCCCTGGGGCCGGGGATGTCGTAGAGGGCGGTGGTGGCGGGCGCTTTCGCGGTCATCGGGGCACTCCCCACTTGCGCTCCAGCACGTTGAAGAGCGCGCTGATGGCGAGGGTGATGATCAGGTAGCCGACGGCGATCCAGATGAACGTCCAGATGACGTCGTAGCCGAGTTCGCCCAGCGTCCTGTAGGTGCCGAGCAGTTCGGTGACGCTGAACGCGCCCGCGATGGCGGAGTTCTTCGCCAGCGCGATCAGGGTGGAGCCGATCGGCGGGATGACGGTGCGGAAGGCCTGCGGCAGCACCACGCTCGACAGGGTCTGGCCGAAGGTCATACCGAGGCTGCGGGCCGCCTCCCCCTGTCCCCGCGGCACGGTGTTGATGCCCGAGCGCAGCGCCTCGCAGATGAAGGCCGAGGTGTAGCAGCCCAGCGCGAGCACCGCGAAGACGTTGAAGGGCAGCACCAGGCCGAAGCGGGGCAGGCCCAGCAGGACGGCGAAGAACAGCAGGGTCAGCGGGGTGTTGCGCAGCACGGTCACCCAGACCGTGCCGACGGTTCTCAGCGATCCGACCGGGGCGACCCGGAAGGAGGCCATGACGAAGCCCAGCGCCAGGGCGAGCAGGGAGGCGAAGAAGGTGAGCTCGACGGTGCCGAGGAAGCCCTCGCCGTAGGTGGAGAAGTTGTCGGTCAGTACGTTCACGTCAGGTTCCGGTCCTCGCTCGGCCCGCCGGGTAACGGTCGATGGGAGGGGGCTCGGGCGCCGGCACGCCGGACAGGCCGAGAGTGGCCTCGTAGGCCCGCCGCCAGTCGCCGTTCCTCTCCCGTTCCTCCAGGGCGTCGTCGAGGGCGAGCCGCAGCGCGTCGTCCTCCCTGGGGACGCCGATGCCGTAGGGCTCCTCGGAGAAGGGCCTGCCCACCACCTTCAGCTCCTCGGGCACCTTGGCGGCGTAGCCGATGAGGATGGCGTCGTCGGTGGTCACGGCGTCGACCTGATAGGTCAGCAGGTTGTCCACGCAGATCGAGTAGGAGTCGTAGGCGACCAGCTCCGCCTCCGGGAACTCGTCCCTGATCCGCTGGTAGGGGGTGGATCCGGAGGCCGAGCAGACCCGCTTGCCGTCCAGGTCCCCGGGGCCCTTGACGTCCTCCTCGTCCTTGCGGACCAGGAGTCCCTGGCCGGCCATGTAGTACGGCCCGGCGAAGCCGACCAGGTTCTTGCGGTTGTCGTTGATGGTGTAGGTGCCGACGTAGAAGTCGATCTGCCCGTTCTGCAGCGCCGTCTCGCGGTTGGCGGAGGCGATGGTCCTGAACCGGATCCGGTCCGGGTCGAGGCCCAGCGAGGCCGACATCATGCGGGCGATCTCGATGTCGAAGCCGGTGTACCCGCCGGAGGCCGGGTCCTTCTCCCCCAGGAACGGCTGGTCCTCCTTGGCCCCGACGACGAAGTACCCGCGGCGCTCGGCGCGCCGCCACGTCGGCGACCCGGGCAGCCGGAAGTCCTCGTTCACCTGGTAGGTGGGCAGCTCGTCCTGGGCCGGGCCCTTCACCGGAGGGCTGCCGTCCTTGCCGCAGGCGGCCGCGGCGAGGAGGAGGACGGCGGCGAGCAGCACGCGGACGGTGCGGGCGGCGCGGGGGCGGGTGCGGGAGGGTGCGGGGGTGCGGTGGGCGTGGTCGGTCACGGCGCGCCCCCGGTCAGTGCTTGAGGATCTTGGAGAGGAAGTCCTTGGCCCGCTCGCTGCGCGGGTCGGTGAAGAACTCCTCGGGCGGGCGGTCCTCGACGATCCTGCCGTCGGCCATGAAGACCACGCGGTTGGCGGCGGAGCGGGCGAAGCCCATCTCGTGGGTGACCACCACCATGGTCATGCCCTCGCGGGCGAGCTGCCGCATGACCTCCAGGACCTCGTTGATCATCTCCGGGTCGAGCGCGGAGGTCGGCTCGTCGAAGAGCAGCGCGGTGGGTTCCATCGCCAGGGCGCGGGCGATCGCCACGCGCTGCTGCTGGCCGCCGGAGAGCTGTGCCGGGTACTTGTCGGCGTGGGCGGCGAGTCCCACCCGCTCCAGCAGCTCGCGCGAGCGCCGGTCGGCGTCCTCGCGCCTGCGGCGGCGCACCTTGACCTGGGCGAGCGACACGTTCTGGAGCACCGTCTTATGGGCGAAGAGGTTGAACGACTGGAACACCATGCCGACCTCGGCGCGCAACTGGGCGAGCGCCTTGCCCTCGTCGGGCAGCGGCCGCCCCTCCAGGTGGATGGCGCCGGACTCGATGGTCTCCAGCCGGTTGATCGCCCTGCACAGCGTCGACTTGCCGGACCCGGACGGCCCGATGACCACGACCACCTCCCCGCGGGAGACGGTCAGGTTGATGTCCTGGAGGACGTGCAGGTCGCCGTAGTGCTTGTTGACGTCGCGCAGTTCGATCAAAGGCTCGATCAGAGGATCGAAGGCCATGCCCAGCCCCATTGCTCATCGCCGTGTCGTAGGTTCCGTAAACTATCCGGGACCATCCGATATGTGACGTAGACACGCACTTCGGACACCGCCGCCCCCTGCGGCGGGGCGGGCGCGAGGTCCGGGCGGGACGGGACGAGGACCACCGTGCTGGAGGAGTGCTGCACGCCGGTGGCCGACGAGCGGTTCCCGGCCGCCGGGTGACGGCGTGCCAGGGGCTCACGACACCTCGTCGACCGGCCGCCCGGGTCCGCCCCCGGGCTCGGGATCACGCACCCGGACCGGGGCACTAGGACTCCGCGGCCTCCGCGTACACGTGACAGAGTTCGGGCGCGCCGTCCGCCGCCCACGCCCGCCCCGCCGTGACGACGTCGATCTCGCGGCCGGACGCCAGCCGCACCACCGGCAGGCCGTTCGGCCAGATCTCCCACACCGCGCCCGGCACCGTGCGGACCACCACGGTCCCCAGGTAGAGCCCCGCGTCGTTGCCCAGCCGCAGGACCGTCTCCTCGTCGTCCCGCCACTTCGGCGCGAGCTGGTCGAGCGCCTCCAGGGACGCCGGGGAGTCGTCCAGTTCGACGCCCTCCCCGGCGGCGTGGGCGCGCAGCAGCTCGCACTCGGCGAGCAGTTCCGCGACCGGCCCGGCCGCGGCCGGGCCGGTCGCCTCGCCGGCGCCGAGGGCCGGTCCGCTCCCCACCAGCACCGCCGTCCCCCGGGAAGCACCGTGCCTCTTGCGCCAGTAGTCCAGGAAGGGGATGTTCATGCCTCCCAGACTGGCACCGGGCCCGCGTCCTGACCACGGGGCGCGCGGACGGGGCCCCTCCGGCGCGTCAGACGTCGAGGTCGACGACGACCGGGGCGTGGTCGGACGCGCCCTTGCCCTTGCGCTCCTCGCGGTCGACGTAGGCGTCCTTGGCCGCCTCGGCGAACGCCCGGTTGCCGTAGACGAGGTCGATCCGCATGCCCCGGTTCTTCGGGAAGCCGAGCTGGCGGTAGTCCCAGTACGTGTACGGCCGGTCGTACTTCAGCGGCCGCGGCACCACGTCCTCCAGCCCCGTCTCCCGCAGCGCGGCCAGCGCCGCCCGCTCGGCGGGGGTGACGTGGGTCAGCCCTTCGAACGCGGCGACGTCGTGCACGTCCTCGTCGGCCGGGGCCACGTTGTAGTCGCCCATCACGGCGAACGGCCGGCTTCCCCGCGCGTCGCCGGCCACGGCGGCCCGCAGCGCCTCGAACCACTGCAGCTTGTACGCGTAGTGCGGGTGCCCGACCTCCCGGCCGTTGGGCACGTACACCGACCAGACGCGGACCGGACCGCAGGTCGCCGAGATCGCGCGCGGCTCCTCCACGCCCTCGTACCCGGGACCGCCCGGCAGGCCCTTGACGACGTCCTGCAGGCCGGCCCGGGAGAGGATCGCCACGCCGTTCCAGCGGCCCGTGGCGTTGACCGCCGCCTCGTAGCCCAGCTCGCGCAACGGCTCGAAGGGGAACTGCTCCTCGGCGACCTTGGCCTCCTGGAGGCACAGCACGTCCGTGCCGCTGCTCTCCAGCCAGGCCAGCAGCCTCGGCAGGCGGGCGGTGATCGAGTTCACGTTCCAGGTGGCGATGCGCATGGCCCCACGCTACCCGCTGGGCCGGACAGTCCCGCGAGGGACGGGCGGGACTGTCCGCCTCACTCCGGACGGGTCACAGGCGGGCCGAGTCGCCCGGGGCGAGCCGCAGGTGCTCGGCGCCGCCGAGGGCGCCGATCTGCCGGTCGTAGACGGGCCGGGCGAGATCGGTCAGCAGGGCGTCGTGCACGTCGTAGGCGCGCTGCGGCTTGACCTCCCGGACGTAGTCGATCACCTCGGAGATCTTGCTCCAGGGAGCCTGCACCGGCAGCAGCAGGGTCTCCACCGAAGCACCCTCCGGCACGGTGAGCGCGTCACCGGGGTGGAAGACCCGGCCGTCGACCAGGTAGCCGACGTTGGTGACCCGCGGGATGTCCGGGTGGATCACCGCGTGCAGTTCGCCGTGGACCTGGACGTCGAACCCGGCCGCCGTGAAGGTGTCGCCGTTCCCGACCGTGTGCACCCGGCCGGGGAAGGCCGCGGAGATCTTGTCGGCGACGGCGGCCAGGGTCCAGATCCCGGCGGCCGGGTTCCCCTCCAGCGCGGCCCGCAGCCGGCCCTCGTCGAAGTGGTCGGGGTGCTCGTGGGTGACCAGGACGGCGTCCGCCCCGACGACGGCGTCCTCCTCGGTGAACGAGCCGGGGTCGATGACGAGGACGCCCCCGTCCTTCTCCAGGCGCACGCAGGAATGGGTCTTCTTGATGAACTCCATGGCCCCATCCTGCCTCGCCGCGGCGCGCCGGTCCGCTCACTCCTGGGGCATGGTCTCCTCGTGCACCACCTGCTGCGCGATCGTGAACGCCCGGTTGGCCGCGGGCAGTCCGCAGTGCACCGCGGTCTGCAGCAGCACCTCGCGGACCTCGGCGGGCGTGAGGCCGTTGCGCAGGGCGGCGCGGGTGTGGGCGGCGAACGCCTCCCAGTGGCCGCCGGCGACCAGGGCGCCCAGGGCGACACAGCTGCGGGCGCGCCGGTCCAGGCCCGGGCGGTTCCACACCTCGCCCCAGGCGTAGCGGGTGGCGAAGTCCTGGAAGTCCTCGGAGAAGTCGTCGGCGTCGTCCAGCGCGTGGTCCACGTAGGCGTCGCCGAGGACCTCCCGGCGGACCTTCAGCCCGGAGTCGTAGAGGTCGTCCGGGCCCCCGGGGCCAGGCGGGGCCGGCGCGGCGGCCAGCTCGGCGATGGGCATGGCACGGGGGCGGGTCACCCCCTGGGTGACCGACGCGGGGACCGGCCCGGCGGGTCCGGCGGGGCCGGCCGCCCACGCGCTGGAGAAGTGCCGGACCAGCAGGTCCGTCACGGCGGCGGGCTGTTCCACCGGTACCAGGTGGGAGGCGCCGGGGACCACGGCGAGGCGGGCGTCGGGGATGCCGGCGACCAGGGTGCGGGCCTCGGCGGGTCCGGTGATCCGGTCGTCGGACCCGGCCAGCACCAGCGTGGGCACGCCGATCCGGCCGAGCTCGGGGCGCACGTCGAACCCGGCGAGCGCCTCGCAGGCGGCGATGTAGCAGCCGGGGTCCGTCGTGCGGACCATCTGCACGGCCCATTCGGTGATGGCGGGCTGGGCCGCCGCGAAGCCGCCGGTGAACCAGCGTTCCGGGGACGAACGGGCGATCTGCTCCAGCCCGTTGCTGCGGACGACCACACCGCGCTGACGGAACTCGTCGGGGGTGCCGAAGCGCGGCGAGGCGGCGACCAGCGCCAGGGAGGCGACCCGCTCGGGGTGCCGCAGCGCCAGCTCCAGTCCGACCGCGCCGCCGAGGGCGCAGCCGGCGTAGCCGAAGCGGTGCACGCCGAGACCGTCGAGCGTGACCAGCAGCCGGGCCGCCAGCTCGGCGACCGAGCCGGCCGGGTGGGCGGGGGCGCCTCCGTGCCCGGGCAGGTCCCATCGGAGCACCCGCCACTGCCGGGCGAGCTCCGGAACCTGGCGGTCCCACATGTGCCATGTGGTACCCAGTGAGGGACCCAGGATCAGGACCGGGGCCTCTTCTGGCCCGTCAAAGCGGTATTGCAGGGTGTTCGGCGGTGTCTCACTCACGCGTCAGACCCTCTCACGTCTCACGGACGCCCCTATAACGCAGGGGTGTGGGAAGCCGGTCTGACCAGGTTGAAGACCTCTCGGGCTGTATATCGCTTGAGGCATCGGATGATCTCACGTCGGGTCTTGCCCTCCTGGGTGCGGCGTTCGTAGTACGCCTGGGTGCGCGGGTCGTGGCGCAGGCGGGTGAAGACAATGCGGTGCAGGGCGGCGTTGGCCTGCCGGTCGCCGCCGTAGTTGAGCCGGCGCGTTCTCCGACGCCCGGAGGAGTACTCGATGGGGCTGACTCCGCAAAGGGCAGCAAAGGACGCCTCCGTGTTCAGCCGCTCGGGATTGTCCCCCATAGTGATCAGGAGAGTGACGGCGCTGTCCGGACCGATGCCTACCGGCACGAGCAGCTGTGGGGCGTGACGTTCGACGAGCCGGGTCAGGCGTTGGTTGAGCTCATTGATCTGTCCGGTGAGCTGTTCGATGCGTTCGGCGAGCATGCGCAGCGTCATGTGGGTGGCCTGGGCTACCGCGTCCTCGTCTCCCCCTCCGGCGGTCGCGCCGAGGGTCGCGCAGGTGCGGAACAGCTCGGCGTTGCCCAGGCTGGACAGCCGTTCCCGGAGGGTGGGGTCGGCGATGACCAGGACGGCCTTGAGCTGGTTGATCGCCTGGGTGCGGGCCTTGACCGCGGAGTCCTTGGCAAGTTTGTAGATCCGGGCGCTGTGCACCGGACCGTCACCGGATTTCGCCCGGGCCCGGGCGCGGCCACTGAGCACGGCCCGTGCGGCAGCCTGCGCATCGAGCGGGTCCGACTTCCCCAGCAGACGGCGGGCTGTGCGGTCGGGCCGATTCACTTCAAACACCTGGACGCGCTGGGCCAGCAGGTAGCGGGACAGACCCGCACCGAAGGTGCCGGTGCCCTCCACGCCGGCCCGGCGCACCGTGCCCCGCTTGCGGGCCCAGACGAGCAGCTGACGGTAGCCGACCGCCGTCGCCGGGAAGGACTCGGTGCCCAGGATCTTTCCCAGCGGAGAGATCACGGCCGCGACATGGACTTCGCCGTGGGTGTCCACGCCCAGGACAACCTCGCGCCGAATGGGAGGATCCGTGCTCGAGAAAGTGCTGCGTTGTCGGGCCGTCATGATGGTTCGCCTCCCGCTATGTGAGATGCAGGGTGGATGGCACCGGCCTGCTCGGGCGGTCTGAACCGTGATGGCGCCTGATCGGCAAGGCCCCTATAGGGACACGCCCTCTGGCTCGGTGGCAGGCAGCATCCCGCAACGATGGCCGACATGCCTGTGACTGGACACTTCGGTCAGACGCCCCTATAACGCAGGGGTGCGAAAAGCCAGTCTGACCAGGTTGAAGACCTCGCGGGCTGCGTATCGCTTGAGGCATCGGATGATTTCACATCGGGTCTAGCCCTCCTGAGTGCGGCGTTCGTAGTACTCCTGGGTGCGTGGGTCGTGACGCAAGCGGGTGAAGACGATGCGGTGCAGGGCGGCGTTGGCCTGCCGGTCGCCGCCGTGGTTGAGCCGGCGCGTGCTCCGCCGGCCGGAGGAGCACTCGATGGGGTTGACTCCGCAAAGGGCAGCCAAGGACGCTTCGGTGTTGAGCCGCTCAGGGTTGTCCCCCATGGTGATCAGCAGGGTGATGGCGCTGTCCGGACCGATACCCACCGGTACGAGCAGTTGCGGCGCGTGGCGTTCGACGAGCCAGGTCAGTCGCTGGTTCAGCTCATTGATCTGTCCGGTGAGCTGCTCGATGCGTTCGGCGAGCATGCGTAATGTCATGTGGGTGGCCTGGGCCACCGCGTCCTCGTCTCCCCCACCACCATCGTGCGGGCCGAGGCGCGCACAGGTGCGGAACAGCTCGGCGTTGCCGAGGCTCGACATGCGTTCCCGCAGGGCGGGGTCGGCGATGATCAGGACGGCTTTGAGCTGGTTGATTGCCTGGGTGCGGGCCTTGACCGCGGAGTCCTTGGCGAGTTTGTAGATCCGAGCGCTGTGCACCGGACCGTCGCCGGATTTCGCCCGGGATCGGGCTCGACCGCTGAGCACGGCTCGCGCTGCGGCCTGGGCATCGAGCGGGTCCGACTTGCCGAGCAGCCGGCGGGCAGAGCGGTCGGGCCGGTTCACTTCGAACACCTGAATCTGCTGAGCGAGCAGATAATGGGACAGGCCCGCACCGAAGGTGCCCGTGCCCTCCACGCCGGCCCGGCGCACCGTCCCCCGCTTGCGGGCCCAGACACGCAGTTGTCGGTAACCGGCCGCCGTCGCGGGAAGGGACTCGGTTCCCAGGACCTTCCCGAGCGGGGAGATCACGGCGGCGACATGCACCTCGCCGTGCGTGTCCACGCCCAGGACGACCCCGCGCCAAACGGACGCCGCGACGCACCTCGATCATGAAGAACCTGTCCCATCCGAGCCTGACCGGCATGTCGCACTCAGACCGAACGGGCCGCCTACCAGCGCCGAGGCGCCGACCGCCAGCCGGGCAGCCGCGGCGGCGTCTTCCCCAAGAAGATCGGCGACGAAGAGCCCGTCGTCCTCACTATCTTGCATCTGCGCAAGTTGTGATCTATGGACGTCCTCGCCGAGGCGTTGGACGACGTCAGCAATTCTCGATCGGCAACACGGTCCGCGAGATCCGCCCCCCCGCTCGCCGAAGCCGAACTCCTCCCGTCTCCGGCCAGTACCCGCTACCGATCCGCCGCTGATCTCCTCACCGCAGCACAAAGCGAAGGCGCCACCCCGACAGGTTGAATCCTTACGGCTTCAGTGGGTGCGGCAGCGCTGTCAGGAGGCGCCGGACAGGACCGCGTCGATCGCGTCCACCAGGCCGGCATGGGCGTTGGAGGCGACGAGTTGGACGCCGGACAGGCTCCGGGTGATCGTGCTGCCGCGGCCCGGATGTGGTGGGCATGATGAGACGGCCGGTTCGGCTACTGCGCCCTCCTCCGCGGCCAGGTCCACTTTGAGTGCCGCAGTTCCTCGCTTGGTACGCCGATGGCACGGCCCTACTGGCCGACGGCCCCAGCTGCCCGGATGCCAGCCGGCCGAGAGCATGCCGACGGCACCGGAAAGGTGCCTCGCACGCGGTCCGCTGACGAAACCCGAGCGCATGGCATGTCAGTGGCAGGTGTGAGGATGACGGTATGTCATACACAGACGAGTTCCGGGCTTTCGCCTGTGAACACGGCGTCTCCGATGAGGCCATCACCCGCATCATGTGGTGCATGCAGCCGTCCGTACACCTCGACATGGTCGATCCGGCGGCTGTCGGCCCTCACGACATCGTGGTCGGTCACACCGGCGGCCTGCCCGAGCTGCCCACCGGTGTTCCCTGGGAGGGCGGGGAAGTCTATGTCGCCGGCCTGGACCTGGCCGCGATACCGGAGCAGCCCCTGTCCCTCAATCTTCCCCGTGAGGGACACCTCCTGTTCTTCACGAACGTCGGCTACGAGGACGACGAGTCCGCACCGGTGGTGTACGTACCGCCAGGCACCGAGACGACCGTACGACCCGCACCCGCGGGCGTCTCGGTCATTGCCCCGTACAACACGTGGACAACACAGGTCCTTAAGCGCCGGACACTGGTCTACCGCCCCGGTACATCATGGGACCCCCTGGGCTGGACATGGGCTCCCGAGCACCAGTACGACCATCCCCGGGCTCTGATGCCTGACCTCGATGACGTCCACGAGGACGACAGGGAGACGCTCCGTCCGCTTCTGGAGGCGATCACGGAGTACGCCGAGCGAGTCGGGAGCATCCCCTTCGTGCACCGGACCTGCACCCTGCGGGGGGAGTTGTTGAGTCCTCGGGACTACTGGTGCCAGTACGGCAGGGAGTTCTTGGACCGGTGCGAAGAAGCTGTGGTCACGCTGAGGAATACGCCGGAGAGGTTCGACGAGCTGTATGCCGAGGGTCTGGAGAAAGCGTGGTGGAAGGAGGGCGGCCCCTGGCTGAACCTCTTGGAGTTCGGCGAGTCCGAAATGTTCGACACCGGCGACGGCGAGGTGAGTTGGATCATCCGCCGTGAGGACCTTCTGGCGCAGCGCTTCGACCGCGTCATGCAGTCCTATTACTGCTGAATATTCCCTCTTCTCCCTGCTACGCCCGGCGGGTGTCGGAGCCGTGCGCCCAGGTCGGAAGCTCAGTTCGCGCAGCCGACCGACCCGCATCATTGCTCCATCTCGCCGACTGCCCGACGGGCGCCGTCGAGGCCCTACTCGACACCGGCGTCCGCGTCGGCACGGTGCTCATCATCCGCCTGGCGAGCATCGCTGCCGACCGCTCTTCGACCGCTCCCGGTACCGGAAGACGGGCGCGGGGCGGCCGTCGACGGACCGGTGGTTCGTGCACCGGCCACCCCGGACCGGAGATGCCGACGGCGGAGCGCGTCGGCGTAGGTCTGTCCGAACGTGACACACCAGCGACGGACCGTCTCATGCGAGGCGATCGCGCGGGGGCGTGTGCGCGAGCCGCCGGGGTCAGCCCAGCCAGTGGTGCTCGACCTTGTCGAACCGTCTGGCGTGGAGGTCGTCGCGGCTGATCAACCAGCTGATGTCACCGTCCATCCAGCCGTACTGCAGCGACTCCATGTTGAAGGTCGCGAGGTGCAACAGCGGTTGTTCGGGCAGCTCCCGCCACGCCCGGTCGTACACCTCGTCGAACCGCTCCGGGTGGTCCCGGAGTGCGAGGACCGCCTCCTCCCGCAGACGCTGGAACGCCTCGGTGACGTAGTCCCAGCTGTCGTGGACGTTCCGCTGCACCCCCCGCAGTTTGTCAGTGCTGTTGTTCATGGCCGGCCGGACGCCGACCTTGGCGGCGTACTCCTCGACGGCGGCCTCCAGCCGAGCGTGCCACTCGGCCTCCTCGTCCTCCACCTCGTCCCAGATGCCCCCGTACTCCTCGCCGATCAGCCAGGCGTGGGCGTCCCAGGCGTCGTCGCGGGAGGCCACCATGGTCCTGCGCTCCAGCACCATGTGGGAGGACCCGAGACGCAGGTCCAGTGCGCTCGGGACGGGCATCGGGGCCACAGCCGTCTCGGTCCCGGGTGGTATGTAGAGCGCCTTGCCGCCGCCCGCGTCCGACCAGGTGAACAGCAGGAGATGCCCCTCCCGGGGCAGCCTGTCGTCGAACAGCGTCCGGGGCACCGCCGCGAGGTCGAAGGAGGCGACGAAGACGTCGCCCATGTCCCACTCCATGTCCAGGGGCAGCTCCGGCGCCCCTCCGATGTAACCGATCACCCGGTCATCGGGCCGGACACTCCCCGGGGCCTTCCAGTCGAAGTACACCGCCGGCTCCATGCTCCACAGCAGGCGGGTGATGGCGTCGTCGGAGACCCCGTGCCGCCGGGCGAGGGCCCGGAAGGCGCTGTTGCGGGACGTCTGCCCCACAGGATCTCCGGAGGGGCCGACGGTGCTGGTCCAGTTGTCCACGAGGTCGCTTTCTGACGAGGGTCGGTGACCGGCACCGTGCGGGCGGGCCCGATGCCTGATCGACACGGTAAGGCACCCCTCCGACAACGTCCTGGTAGCCAACTGCCAGCGGCCGTACGGCTGTCCACACACCGCGTCACCCTTCGACCATCGTCGCCCGTGGCCGAGGTCTGCTGTCCCACCAGCCGACCGCGGACCTGCATCAGCCCCGCCGCTGTGAACGCCGAGTCCCACCGCGAACAGCTGGCAGTGCCCCCTGTTCTCCGAGCCGGCCATTCGGGCTGTTGGGTGGGTCATGGCTGAAGCAGGCCGGCGATCTCCCCCTCGGTGAGGGCACGGTCGAAGACCGTGACGTCCTTGATGCTGCCCGGGAAGTGATCGACCGGCCTCCTGCCGTAACGGCCCCGGCCGACGACGAAGGGCCCCTCGGACCAGATCAGGATCCTGTCACGGATCGCGCCCTCCTGGACGCCGTTCACGAAGAGGCGCAACTCACCGGCGACGCTGTCGCAGACACCGGTCAGGTGGGTCCACGCACCGGCGACCGGTACGGACATCGACGTGACGCGCAGGTCCGGGCGGGCGAAGGCCCATCGGCCTTCGTCGGAGGAGTACTGGAGGTAGAAGCCGCTGGTTTCCTCGCCGTCCTGGCTGACCGCGGTGACGAAGTGGGGAGGGATCACACCGAGCCGGACCCACGCGCCGACGGTGAAGCTGCCGCGTGCCGTGTCGATCAGCGCGCCTTCGGTGGCCACTTCGCTGCTGAACCCGTTGAACTCGGCGCCCTCACCGTGGCGCGTTGCCCATCTGACTGCCGTGGCCGTGGCGTGGTGGCGTCCGGTGGCGTCCGTCGCCCGCGTTCCGGACCGTTCGTCGAGCCGCCAGGCCGCGACGGGGCGAGGCGCTGCGGACACCGGACCGGGGTCGGGCACGGCTCCCGCGGAGACCGGCGTGTACCCGGGCGCCGGACCGAACCCGGATGCGGGAACCGCTTCCTCCGCGTGGACGCCGGCGGTCGGGGCCATCACGTCGCGACGAATGGACCGGCGGGGGTCGCCCGGCGCGGACGCCTGCCCGCCGGACGACCCCGGCGGGGAGAGCGGCGCCCCGGCGTACTGGGTGAACATTTCCGCGAGGGTGGCGGGCCGCGTGGGCCCACCGGTCTCTCCGGCGGTGGCCGGCCGGCCGGCTGCCGGCATATGCGGGGCCCAGGGAGCGGCCGGGGCCACCCGGCGGAGAATCTGCTGCGGAGTGGGGCGCAGTGCCGGTTCCTTGGCCAGGCAGTCGGCCAGCAGGGCGCGCAGCTCGGGGTCCGGGACGCCCTGAAGGTCCGGGGGCTCGTACACCACGCGGTAGAGCATGGCGGGCGCCGATCCCACGCCGAACGGACCGGTCCCGGTGGCGGCGAAGGCGAGCACCGCGCCCAGGGAGAAGACGTCGCTGGCCGCGGTGATCTCGCCGCCGGCGACCTGCTCGGGGGACATGAAGCCCGCCGAGCCGATGGTGGCCCCGGTCCTGGTGAGGGCGGTGGCGTCGAGCGCCCGGGCGATGCCGAAGTCGATGACGCGCGGGCCGTCGTCGGTGAGTAGCACGTTGGAGGGCTTCAGGTCGCGGTGCACCAGGCCGGCCCGGTGGATGGAGACCAGGGCCTCGGCCAGACCTGCGGCCAAAGCGGCCAGCGTCACCGGGGGCAGGACCCCCTGTTCGGCGACCGCCTGGTGGAGCGAGGGGCCGGGGATGTAGCTGGAGACCATCCAGGGTTGTTCGGCCTCCGTGTCGGCGTCGATCACGGGGGCGGTGAAGGCTCCCCCGACCAGACGCGACGCCTCCACCTCGCGGCGGAACCTGTCCCGGAACTCCGGCTCGTGCACCAGCGACGCGTGCACCACCTTGATCGCCACGGACCGGCCGCTCGGCGAACGCCCGAGGAAGACCCGCCCCATGCCGCCTTCACCCAGTCGACCCACCACCCGGTAGTCACCCAGGAAGTCTGGATCTCCCTGTTCCAACGGCTGCACCACGACGAACTCCTCCCGTACACACGCATCGGACCTGCGCAGCTTACGAGAGCGCAGTGGTGCCAGGGGCCTCACAACTTCCGGCCAGCGACGCGGCGTTGAGCGGCAGCCATCGTCGGAGCAGCTACCGGCCGGCCGTAAGGGAGGTGCCAAAGGTGTGGAAAGTACCGCCGCGAGCGCTGCGGGGGTAGTGGGCATGCCCCGGGCCGCGTGGGGACGCTGCCGACGCTTCACGGAGCATGCCGTACACCGAAAGGGCCTGTGTGGCCCGGCACTTTTGCGGTGGGTCAGTAGATCTGGAGGGCGTGAAGCGTCGCGTTGAGTCCTTCGGCGTCGACCAGGGTGGACCACTTGTTCATGGTGACTGCTCGAGCGCCCAGGAACATCGCGACGTTGTTGTCGCCGGAGGTGACCTTCGAGACGTTGGGAAGCTGAAGGGTCACAGTGCCCCCGTTGGCGAAGCACATGGTCCGTGCACCGCCGTCGTACCAGACTTTGACGAAGTCGGTCCTGTCGCCGCAGTCGGTCTGGTTGATCGCGGCAGCCTGAGAGGCCGGAAGGAGAGCCGTCAGGGCTGCCGCCGCCGTCACAGTGACGGCGATGCGCGAAGTGGAACGCTTCATGGCTATTGATCCTTTTCCCATAAGGTGCGGCCACGGTGTGCCGCTCTGACGACGACCGCCTCGTACAGGGAGGGGTCGTCTTGTCCTGATCATTCGTGTGGAATGCGCCGGTCCTCGCATGCCGCAGCGGGGCGGCATCTCGGTGGGGCGTTCCGACAGCCCCTGCACGTGAGCCACGAGTTGGCGTGCCCGCACCGGTTCACGTACTGGGCCGCTTCGACCAGCCGGCCCGGTAGCGGTTACTCCCTTTCTGGGCTGAAACGGCGCACAGCTGCGTCGCGCCGTGTGCCCTCGAACAGCGAAAGCGTCGGTCGGGCGGGTGTTCCCGCGCTGAACCGGGATGGTCGGGCCGAGCGTCCTCGCTCGGCTGGGATATGCGAAGCCCTTCCACAAGCGCGTCGGTAGAGAGCTGAGTTCTGGACCTGCCACAGGTGGGCGGGCCTGTGCAAGCGGTCGGTCAGTCGACGAGGGCGGTGGCTTCGATTTCGACGAGGACGCCCGGGTCGAAGAGGCAGTCGACGCCGATGAGTGACGCCGGGGGGAGGGGCTGGGGCAGCCCGATCTCGTCCGCGACGCTTTCGACGCCCGCCATGAAGGCGCCCATCTTCTCCGGCTTCCACTGGGTGACGTAGACGGTCAGTCGGACCACGTCGTCGAACGTCGCGCCGGCCCCGGCGAGACCGCGTGCGGTGTTCCGCAGCGCCTGCGCGACCTGCCCGGAGAGATCTCCCGGCGCGACGGGGGTCCCGTCCGCGAGGCTGGAAGTCTGCCCGCTGACGTGGACGTGTCTGCTGCCGGTGCCGACGGCGACGTGATGGTAAGGCGCGGGCTGCAGCAAGCCCTGGGGGGTGAAACGTTGGACGGACATGGTGGTCTCCTTCCGGTGACGGACCTCGTATACCTTTGATACCTAGGAGTCACAGGACACTTCAACGAGACCAGGTTTCATGACCGATACCGCCTCTTCCCACGACGACGAACTGAGCATCCCGGCGCCCCACCGCGAACTGCTCGACCAAGTACTGGACAAGTGGTCCTTGAGCGTGCTCAGCGAGCTGTGCGAGGGACCGCGCCGGTTCAACGAGCTGCGCCGTGCGATTCCCTCGGTCACACAGAAGTCGCTGACTGCCACCCTGCGCCGACTGGAGCGCAACGGCATCATCGAGCGCGAGGTCGTGAGCTCCAGGCCGGTCGCAGTGGAGTACCGGGTCGCTCCGCTGGGGAAGACCATGCGCCCGCCCGTCGATGTCCTCCTGGACTGGGTACGGACATACATGCCCCAGATCGAAAAGGCACGGGAGTCCTTCGACGCCAGGTGAGATGCTGAGCGGGAAGGCCGCCCGCGCTTCGCGACACGTTTCTGCCTTCATCGGCGGGGCGTAATCCTTCGGACCTACCCCGCCGGGTCCGTTGTCGGGAGACAGGTGACCGGCAGCTCCCAGGAGACCGGCAATCGGCTGGGGGCCCAGTCGACCGACGACAACGTCGGCGGGCGGACCCATACCGGATTGCTCACCGCGGAAGGCCACTGGCAGGCGCGGGCTCCGGCTCACGAACGTGGCCCGAGTACTGGGGTGAGATCGCATGCCACGTCCCTGGCGGCCGAAGCCGGATTCGCCGCGGTTGCCATACTGCCTTCATGTTCACGCTCCTCGCCGTGCTCGGCTCCGTCCTGTCGGTCGGCCTGGCCGCTTGGGCCGCCGAGCGTTCATTGCGTCGCACTCGCCGGCAGACCAGGTACGGGCGGTACGCACCGTGGGTTCATCCGCGAGGCCGGCTCGCCGCACCGCTGAACCGGGTGGCCGACAGCCGACTGCTGCGGAGGCTGTGTGAGCGCATCCCCTCAATGGTCTTTGTCAGCGACGTGACCGACGTCGTCTACGTCAACTACGTGGTCGATGCTCACCGCATCGCACCCCTGGTCCCACCCGGCCTGGAACTGCAGCGTCTCGGCAAGAGCGGCGACCAGGCGATGGTGACCTTCCTGAGTTACCGCCATGGACATCTGGGGCCAGCGCTGCTCGGCCGGTGGCGGCGGCTCCTGCCCTCCCCGCTGCAGAGCAACTGGCGGATCTACGTGCGCCACCCCCGCACAGGTTCCCTGGGCGTCTACTTCCTCAGTACCGCTGTCGATCGCACGGTGCACGCCCTCGGTGCGCGCATGGTCGCCGAGGGGTTGCCCATGCACGTTCTTGATCGAGCTTCGATACTCGTTGCGCAGGACGATCGGATCGATCTCCTTCTGGCTCCGGGGCGCGGTACCGCCCCGGACGCCGAGGCCCACCTCGTTCCGCTGCCCGAGTGGCCGACGGATGGACCCTGGCGACGCGCTTTTCCCGACTACGGGAGGATGCTCGCCTACTGCGTGCCTCAGGACCGTGCGCTCTCGGTTCAACCGTGGCACGGACAGGTGACCCGGCAGGAGATCTCTCTCGGTATCCCACTCGATTCCTGCACAGCTCTTTCCGGGCCGGTCGTGTCCGCAGCGGCCAGTGCTCTCGTCGGAAACGCCGAGCCGTTCGCTTTCCTGGTACCGCGTGTGAGGTTCTTTCTCGAGAGTGAAGAACGCGATCCACTCTGAATTGAGGCAAAGGCGGACCCGGACCGGTGGGCTCTCTTCGTTCGAGTGCCGGCCGCGAGGGCTTGATCAGGGCATTGTCGGTGGTCGCCTCTAGTGTCTCCTCCATGACGCGATCATCGGGGACCCTCGCCTATGCGCGTTTCTCCGCGTTCGAAGCCTCGGCGGACGGAAGCCTCTTGGGGCTGGAGACCTCCCGAGGCGCGACGCCCTCCGGCTTCCAGGACCATCCCCGGTTCTTCTCGGGTTTCCTCACCAGTCCCCAGGCAGCCGCCGCCGGCCTGCTCTCGGTGGCCGACATCCCCGCCGCGCCCGCTACTACCGGCCTCACCTACCGGCTTGGCTGGACCCGGTGGCGACCGGCAACGGCGACCGGCTCCGCTTCGAGTCGTTCTCCGGCTGCTGCGGTGTCTACGCACGGCTCGACGTGCTGGCAGACGCACTCGACGGAGGAGAGATCGGGCACGGCACCAGCAACTTCGACGTCAACAACCCGTTACGTGAGGCGCTCACGCGCGTCGGCCCCACGCGATCCGGTCCATCTGCGGGTGGGGCCTGACGAGTTGACGGTGACCACACTGGGCGGCGCGGTGGTGGAGAAGAAGGTGCCCCTGCCCGACCGGTGGTTGCGCGGCTTCGCGGAGGCGCAGGCGATCGCCTCCGGGTTCGACCTGCGTGCCGAACTGCCCGCGTCCGAAGCAGTCCGATTCCTGCGGTCCCTTCCTCACAGCGGTGGAAGAGAACCGCGCGGCCCCGTTTGGTTCGTGCTGGCCCGGCAGGGCCCAGGCCCACCACGTGTCCCGCACCAGGAGCGGTGTGCCTGCCCGGACCGGAGCGGCTGGCCGCGTTTCACCGTGTGCTGCGGCACGCTACCGCGCTGCGTGTCTACGGTCCCGTGGGGGACGGCCGGGCGGCCACCGCGAGTGCCTGGGAAGCGGTTCTGCCGGGCATGCGCCTGACGCTCACTCTCTCCCCGGACCCCGCAAGGGGTTTCTCCGGTGAGGGCGGCGTACTGGAGGCACTGGCCGACGACGAGACCGTCCAGGACGCGGAACTGGTGGCCGTGCTGCTGGCGTGGGAACCGCGGATCGACGTGAGTGCTCTGGCCGCGGCCTGCGGGGTGACCACCGCGCGGGTCCGGTCGGCGCTGATGCGCCTGGCGACCTCCGGCCGGGTGGGTTACGACACGGCCGAAGCCGCCTATTTCCACCGGCAGCTGCCCTACGACTCCGGTCTCGCCGAGCGTCACAACCCGAGGCTGCGGCATGCCCGTGCCCTGCTGTCGGCCGGTGCCGTGACGCTGGACGGCGCGATGGGCACCGTCACGGCCGAGGACGGCCACACCCACCGGGTGCGCGAGGACGCCGGCGTCTTGAGGTGCAGCTGCCTGTGGTGGGCGAGATACCGGGGCGGACGCGGCCCCTGCAAGCACGCGCTGGCGGTACGCATGGCACGACGGGAGAGGAACAGTTGAGCAAGCTGATCGAAGCGGTGCGCGGCGGGCGGACGGACGACGTGGTGACGATCGTGAACGGCATGACGGCCGCCGAACGGCGCGGGGAACTGCCGGCGCTGAAGGCGTTGCGCAAGGAGTTCCGCGACGCCTGGGTGACGCCGCAGCTCCAAGCGGCCTCTCCTGCGCTGCTGGTGGCGGGCGTCGCCGGCCAGAGCGGAGCGGCGGCCGTCGCGTCCTGGCTCACAGCTTCCGGCTGGGAGCGCATGTGGGTGGCGGAGAAGAGATTCATCCCCATGCTCGAGGAGCGCCCCGCCGAATGGCTGACGGAGCTGGCGCACCGGATCGCCGAGCGGTTGAGACAGTCGCCCTACCTCAGGCCCATGGTGGCCGGCCTCTTCACGGCAGGGGGGACTGGCCAGGCGCTGAACAGCGGTCACTCCAACAAGGACAATCCCTGGCTTCTCGCTCTCGCGAGGCTCACCGCAGAAGGCACGCTCGACCGCGCCACCATGGTCGACGGATGTCTGGGGCGGCTGTTGCGCGGCGGCACGGCAGTGGACCAGCGGGTGTTCCACCGGCTGCTGCTCGACCTCGATCTGTCCGCCGAGGAGCACGCCGGCCGTGTCGCCGACTGGCTGGCCCTGGCCGCCGACGCGCTCCAGCCCGTCGCCGTCCACGTCCAGTCCGTCCTCGCCGAGCTCGCCCTGACCGGCTCCCTGCCGACGCATGACCTTGCCGACATGACGCGAGCGGTGCTCACCCGGCCGGAGAAGAACCTGGTCCGAGCTCAGCTGAAACTGCTGGACAAAGTGGTCACCCGCGACACCGCCACAGCCGACGCACTGCTCCCGGCCGCGTCCCACGCCCTCACCCACGAGGACACCGAAGCCCAGGAACGGGCCCTGAAGCTGATCGAGCGGCACGGGACACATCTGACCGACGCCCTCTCGCGTGAAGAGATCCTCACCTCGGCCGCGCCCATCGCCCCCGGCCTGCGCACCCGAGTGGTCGAAGCCCTGGGAACCGGAGCGGAAGAAGCTCTGCAGGCGGCCGGCGAGGACACGCTGCCGCCCGTTCCGTCCCCGGTCGCGCTCGCGTCGCCGCCGGCCTCAGTGGCGGAGACGGCCGAGGAGACCGGCGCGCTGCTGGCCTCCCACGGCATCCTGCCCGTCGCCGACTTCGAGCGGACCCTGGACGGACTGGTGCGCTGGGCCCATGAGGATCGAGCAGCACTGCTGGAGGCGCTCGAGCCGGTAGCGGCGACGCGGTGGTGGTCCCGCACCTGCCGCCGGCCTCTCCCCGACGACTCGGTCCCCTCCGCCTTCGCCCCCTCCCATGTCCGCTTCACCCCGCGACTCGCCCTCGACCTGGTCCTCGCCGGCCTCCACCAGCGGATCACACCGCGCACCGCGAAGGCAGTGCTCGACGGCGGGGGCGCGCATGCCGGATGCCTCCCGGACGGCCCCTTCCGGGCCCGCTTCTGGGAGATCGCCCACAGGTTGCTCACCGATCCGCAGCCGTTCCTGCTGTCGACGCCGAGCTGGGACAACGGGCTGCTGGAGCCAGGAGAACTGACCGACCGGCTGAAGACGTACCAGCGGCTGGGCGCCCACGTCGGAGCGTGCGACTTCGCACAGGCCCTGCTGCGGGTGCGCACCACGGACCGGGCGGCCGCCGAGGCCGCCGCCGAGCGGGCCGCACTGCTGGGCACGCCGGAGGGGCGGCGGCTCGCCGACTGGCTGCGGACCGGCGGCCTCACCGGCACGGTCCTGCACCGCGCGGTGACGGACCGGACGACACCGGTCGTCCGGTCCGGCGAGATCACCGCCTTGCACATGTTCCCACTCGCTTTCCGTGAGCTGGGGAGTCCGGCACTCGGTTCCCACCACCGGTGCTGGTGCGCCGCCACCGCGGCCGTCCAGCAGACCCACTGGCCCGCCCTCCTGCCCGAACACCCCGAACTCATAGCTCTGCGGCTGATACAGCACGTCCTGCCCTGCGCCCGGTATCCCGAGAAAGATCCGGACGTCTGCTCCGTCCTGCCCTTGCTCGCGCAGTCACCCGGCGCGAGCGGGCCCGCGACGTCCCTGGTGGTGGCCGGCGGGCTCGGCGTCCAGCGCCAGGAGGACAGAATCGCCGCGGTCGACGCACTGCTGCTGTTGGCGGCACAGAAGAAGCTGGATCCCGGTGCGCTCGCCACCGACCTCGGTGCGCTGATGCTCATCGGGATCGTCGCTCCGAGCCGCCTGGCGGAGTCCCTGGGAACGGCCGCGTCCACCGGCGCGTACCGCACCGTCTGGACCGTGCTGCGTGACGCGCTGCCACCGCTCCTGTCCAAAGACCTCTCCCCCGCCGAGTCCCGTGGCCTCGGCGAACTGCTCACCGTCGCCGCCGAGTGCGCCGAACGCACCGGAGCCCAGGGCGTAATACCCGGACTCGACCCGATAGCCGCCCGGCGGGGCAGCTCACGGCTGGTGAGCCAGGCCCGTCGCCTACGCGCAGCACTTGCCGGCACGTAGGTCCGAAGAGGCGCATCCGCCCGGGAGATCCTGCTGCAGGGGCACGTAACGCGGCAGGAACGGTCCGATGCCGGCCGGCTCGAGCGGGAGGTGATCGGCCTCGGCGGCACGGAGTGCGGCCGAGGCCGGCGCCAGGACCTCCGAGCGCGACAACTCCTGTCGCTCGGGCAGCGGTCATGCCGAGTCGGTCGAGGGCGACGACGGCGGGGTGAGTCAGGCTGCGTTCGCCGTGGGGCCCGTACCGCCGCGATCGACGAGCTCGGCCATCTTCGTTCTCAGCGGTCCCAGCTTCCCCCGCACTGTCACCTCCAGGCCGAGCTGCTGCCCTGCGTGGGCGGGGCCCCACACGCGCGCCGTTCTTCTCTCGCGCGGTTGGGTGTCACGTGCGCAGGTGAGACGCGCCGTTGAGGTCGACGATGGTTCCCGAGGCCCATGCCGCGGCCGGGGAGGCGAGGAAATGCACCGTGGCGGCGACCTCTTCCGGGGTGCCGACGCGCCCGAAGGGGCTCTCCACGCGCAGACGTTCCCCTTCCGGGCCGGACAACTTCCCCGTCTGCCGTTCGGTGGCCACGAACCCGGGCGCGACGGAGGTGACCGCGATGCCGTGCGGAGCCAGGGCCACGGCCAGTGACTGACCGAGGGCGTGCAGGGCGGCCTTGGTGGCCCCGTAGGCGGGGTAATCGGGTTCGCCCCGGAACGCGCCGCGCGAGCCGATGTTCACGATCGCCCCGCCGGTGCCCCGGTCGACGAGGTGGTGGGCTGTGGCCCAGCACAAGTCGGCCGCGCCCAGCAGGTTGATGTCGACCATCCGCCGCCAGACCTGCTGCCAGTGCTCCAGCGGGGTCTCGGCGATGGGGTGCCGGGTGTCCGCCGCGGGTGCCACGGCCGCGTTGTTCACCAGCACGTCCACGGCACCGAGCGCGGCCACCGCCTCGGCCACGGTCCGCTCGGCCGCACCTGGCTCGCCCAGGTCGGCCTGCAGCAGCGTGTGCCCGGTGCCGGGAAGCTCGCGCACCGTCCGTTCGGCGTCCGCACGGCGACCGGCGTACTGCACCGCGACACGGTCACCGCCGGCGGCGAAGGCCCTCGCGACGGCGCGGCCGATGCCCCGCGATCCACCGGTGACGAGCACGCCCCTCATCGGGCGAACACCATCGACTCGTCACGGAAGGACTTGAACTCCAGGGCGTTGCCTGCGGGGTCGCGGAAGAACATGGTCCACTGTTCGCCGGGTTCACCGGGAAAGCGGCGATGCGGTTCGATGTCGAAGCGAACCCCCGCGGCTCGCAACCGCTCGGCGAACTGGTGGAAGGACTGTTCGGGCAGCAGGAGACCGTAGTGCGGGATCGGCACCCGGTGCTGTCCCACCACGCTGGTACCCGCCGGCTGCGGCACGGTCGGCACCAGGTGGGTCACCAACTGGTGGCCTTCGAGATTCCAGTCCACCCAGTGGTCGGCGCTGCGCCCCTCGGGCAGACCCAGCACCTGTCCGTAGAAGCCGCGGGCGGCGACCAGGTCGTCGACCGGGACGGCCAGGTGGAAAGCGGGTCGGCGTGGCATGGGGGTCCCCTCTGGTGGAGTCGGCGGCCAGGGCAGCCTGACCCACCCGATCTTTCAATGTCAACATTAGGACAAGAGTCGACTGGAAGCCCGGGGCGAGTCGCCTGGCCGGTCTGGTGGTTGCGATTGTCCGGATGTCAACATGGCGGCATGTCATCTGCACTGCCGAAGGCCGCCCGGCGCGGGCTGGCCGACGAAGCCGCCGACCTGGTGCGCGCCGCGATCTTCTCGGGTCACTTCCCGCCCGGAGCCCCACTGCGCGAAGTGGAGTTGGCCGAACGCCTCGGGGTCAGCCGTGGCTCGGTCCGGGAAGGACTGGCCCGGCTGGAGCATGAGGGGTTGGTGCGTGGCGGCTGGCACCGCGGCACCACCGTCATCAGGGTGACGGCCGAGGACGCGCAGGAGGTCTACGCGCTGCGGGCCGCGTTGGACCGCCTGGCCGCGACCACCGCGCGGCGAGCCGCGACCGCGGAGCAGCTGTCCGCGCTGGATCGGCTGGTGGCCGAGATGGCGGCCGAGATCGCCGAGGGCGGTGACGCCCCCCGGCTGGTGGCGCTGGACATCGCCTTCCACGACCAGATCTACGCCGCGGCCGGGAACGGCAGGCTCACCTCCGCCTGGGAGGCGATCCGCTCTCAGGTGCACCTGTTCCAGCTGCGCCGCGTCGACGTGGCCTACGACCACTACCGCGCACGCGTGGTCGACGAGCATCGCGAGCTGGCCGCTCTTCTGCGCTCCGGCGACATCCGGACGCTGGCCCGCCGGGCCGAAGAGCATGTGGAATCCGCACGGCGCAGTCTGCTGGCCGGTCTGCCGACCGCACCGTGACGTCAAGCACCACGTCAGGCACCGAGGCGTCCGGCCGTACCTGAGCGTGCCCCGTACGCGCCAGGCAGCCGGAAAGCGGCGAGTGGCTGTGGGTGGGCTCCGGTTCCGGTTCCTCACCGCGTCGCACCGGCTCGGATCTCCCGGCGCAGGGCGGGACCGGCCAGGCAGACGCATGCCAAGACAGTGCTGAGGAGTCGCGGCGCTTCACCAGTCGCGGCGCTTCACCTGCGACGGGTGGGAAGCACTCGGCCTGTGCCGCCCTCGGAGAGCGAGGCCGTCGTCGACCCGGACAGGGGTGTGACTGTCCAGGGTGTGCTGTTCCCAGGGTAAGCGCACCCTCCCTCGCCCCTACGGCAGTGCGTCGCGCCGCTCTAGCCTCGACGTATGGACAGAGAGAAGGAGCTCGTCGACAACACGCTGGGGGGTTTTCTCCGGGCGCGGCGCGCCCGCCTGCGCCCCTGCGACGTGGGGATTCCCACCTCCGGTCGTCGCAGGGTGCCCGGTCTGCGACGTGAGGAGGTGGCCGCCCTCGCGGGGGTGGGTTCCGACTACTACACGCGTCTCGAACAGGGCCGCGAGCGGCATCCGTCCCGGCAGATCCTCGAGGCCGTGGGGCGGGCACTGCAGCTGGACGGCGAAGCGATGGCCCACCTGCACCGCGTGGCCGGCCCGACCACCCGCCGGACACGCCGAGCACCGCGCGTGGAACGAGTCGCCCCGCACCTCAGGCGTCTCCTCGACACGTGGCGTGACACGCCTGCCTTCGTCATGAGCCCCGTACTGGACATCCTGGCCCGTAACCGGCTCGCGAGCGTTCTTCACGCCGACTTCACTCACAGTGACAACCTGTTGCGCATGACGTTCCTGGACCCGGTCGCGCGGCGGTTTCACCGGGACTGGGACCGTGCGGCCGAGTCGACGGTGGCCACATTGCGCCGTGCGGCCGGCATCGATCCCGAGGATCCGCGGCTGAACCAGGTCGTAGGCGAGCTGTCCCTGAAAAGCGCGGACTTCTCCACGCTGTGGGCGCGGCATGACGTGCGCGCCAAGACGCGGGAGGCGAAACGCTTCCACCATGCTCAGGTCGGTGACCTGGAACTGCACTTCGAGTCCTTCACCGTCAACAGCGCCCCGACGCAGCAGCTCGTCGTCTACCAGGCCGAACCAGGCACGGCGTCCGCCGACGCACTGTCCCTGCTCGGCTCCCTCAGTGCCGGCGCAGTGGCCGAGGAGCCGGCGGCCGGCGCCGCGCTCGACTGAGTCGCCGCCGTTCGGGCCGGGTCCACCGGCCAGGCCCACACGTGAGGGACGAAGGGCGGGCCGGCCTCTCCGTTAGGTTGGAACAATGAGCGACACCACTCCCTTGGGAAACTTTCTGAGAGCACGGCGCGAAGCCCTCAAGCCGCAGGACGTGGGGCTTCCGGAGCACGGGCGCCGGCGGGTGCCGGGGCTGCGCCGTGAGGAGGTCGCCATGCTCGCCGGGGTGAGCGCCGACTACTACATGCGCCTGGAACAGGGACGGGAGTCCAGCCCGTCCCCGCAGGTGATCGACGCGGTCGCCGCCGCCCTGCGCCTCAGTGACGAGGCGCACGACCATCTGCGCAGGCTCACCGGGGCGCCCCAGGAACGTCGCGGTGTTCCGGCCGGCGACGACAGGGTCCACCCCCACCTTCTGCGGCTGATCGACGGCTGGCCCGACACCCCCGCCTTTGTCCTGGGCCCGGCCCTGGACATCCTGGCGCGCAATGCGCTCGCCGCGGCCCTGCACAGCGGATTCCAACGGTTCGACAACCTGGCTCGCATGGTCTTCCTCGACCCGGCGGGACGTGCCTTCTACAGGGACTGGGACGACTCCGCCCACTCGTGCGTGGCCGAACTGCGTGCGGCCTTCGGACACGACCCCGAGTCCCCGCGGATCACCGAGGTCGTCGACACGCTCCGCGGGAGGAGTCCCGAGTTCGCCGGGCTGTGGGCACGGCACGAGGTCAGGAGCAAGACGCAGCAGGAGAAGTACCTGTCGCATCCCGAGGTGGGTGCTCTGGAGATCCAGTTCTCGGCCTTCACTGTCGGGGGAGCCCCGCATCAGCAGCTGGTCGTCTACCAGGCAGAGCCGGCGAGCGCCACCGCGGCCGCCTTCGCCGTGCTCCGGTCCGGTGCCGGCGAAGAGGCGTCGGTAGAGGTGGTGCGCGAGGTTTCGCTGTCGTCCGGCAACAGCTGACTGCTGAGTGGCCCCTCGTGTGAAAGGGCCCTGGACGAGAGGGAGGGCTCGCCGGCCGGCGACGAGCCCTCGCTGTGGCATCGGAACGTGTTCGGGCCTGTGAGGGCAACCGTGCCTTGTACCGTCGGCCGCCCGCTCCTGGAGTCGGCCCGAGAACCGACGGCCCCTCGGGAGTCCAGGATCAGGTCCCTCAGCCGCGCGACCCCGTACCTTCCCGCCGGACGCGCTGATCGCCCTCACGGTAGAGCACCAGATGCTCGTGGAAGAGAACGCCGTCACGAACGTCCCCCGTGGCGGTGAAACCTGTGTCGTCGACGTAGTCGATGTGGTTGCCGCTGACGGTGTACCGGCCGGTGTAGGCACTCCGGCGCCGTCCGCGGGCCTCGTCGTAGCGGCCGTTCGGCAGTAGTTCCTGGCGGATGAATCCGTCCGCGGTCACCCACATCCCGACGTACGGGTGCGGAGCGCGAGGCGTGTCGTTGCTGGTCATGGCTTCACTCTCGGCCCCATGACGGAACGTGGCCAGGCCGCCGCGTCCCCGGGTACGGGCTTCCTGGGAGCCGTGCACCCATGATCGCGGAACGGAGCGGGAGTGACGTGCCGGGGCGGACAGATTCCCCGGACGCTCTGCGCCGGGCCTGTGCCGTGCCCGTCATCTCCCTGCCGGCCATGGTGCCGGCCCCTTCCGCTCTCCTCCGGCCGGGCATGGGTGGGTGCCGTGCACCCGGGTGCACGGCGGCCTGGTTCCGCTTGTCCGGCCGGACGAACCTGGTGGTCATGCGGCTGCCGTGACGCCGAGCAGCCGCGACCCGCCCGTGAGGAAGCCCGCGTCGTTCGCCGGGCGGACCGAAGAGCCGAACCCCTGAGGAAAACGATGACCACCAACGACACCCACGCCCACACCGGCGCCCTGAGCTGGCACCCGGAGGCGCTCGACGAGATCCTCTCGAACGACGGGGGCCGCCCCGTCCTGTTCACCAACGCCCGGATCGTGACGATGGACCCGCTGATCGGGACCATGACCGGTGCCGACATCCTGTTCGTCGGCGACCTGATCGTCGGCGTCGGCCCCGGCATCATCACCGCGGCACAGGACGACAACGCCATCGTCGTCGACTGCACGGGCACGACCATCGTCCCCGCCGTCGTGGACACCGTCGCCCTGGCCGGCGGCCGCGGCCGGCGCTCGGAGTACGTCGCGACGCTGACGCCCGGCAACAACACCGACTTCCTGGTGGTACCCGACGAACTCGCCGCCGACGTGCCGAGCGCGGTGGCCACCCTCGTGTCCCACCCGGAGCAGGTCCGCGCACTGGTCGCGGCCGGCCGTCCCGTCCGGTGGTCGGGCACCGAAATCTCCGGCGGGCCCACAACCCCCCAGGCCGGCATCCCCGCCGCTCCGGACCTGACCGGCAGCCCACGGCTCGGCGTCTGGATCGACCGGCAGGACTTCCTGCACCAGGAACTCACCGCGGACGGCCGCTACGACGAGACCCGGGGCGGCCGCCCCCACGCCTACCAGGGGCGGTTCTGGATCGACGGCGACCGCATCGACTACCTGGACGACCTCGGCTTCTGGGCCTACGGAGAGTTCAGGGGCGACGAGCTGCACCACGCCGGCTACGTCATGAAGCTGGGCTGAACCGCCCGGCCGGCAACGGCCGAGCCGCCCGCACACACGGCGACAACACCGGGTCCGGACCGTGCCTCCGCAGCCTTTCGGTCCTGGACGCACGACGCCCGGGTGAACGGCGCCCTGGCTGCCGGGGCCGGCCCCGCCAGAACCGGAAACCGGGCTGCCGGGCGTTCCCGGCAGCCCTCCCCCTCCCCGAAGTACTGAAAGCAGCTTTTCCATGACCCACGTCAACGGCACCGCCGCCACGGCCGCCCTCGAACAGCTCCGCCGTCGCCCCGCGGACGAACGGCGCATCCTGTTCACCGGCGCGACCATCGTCACCATGGACGCCGACCTCGGTGTCCTGCCCAACGCCGACCTGCTCGTCGAGGGCGACACCATCACCGCCGTCGGTCCCGGTCTCGAGGCCGGTGACGCCGTGGTCGTCGACGCCACCGGCACCGTCCTCAGCCCCGGCTTCGTCGACACCCACCGGCACGCCTGGGAGGCCCAGCTGCGCCGGATCATGCCGGACGTCGACGACCTCGGCGCCTACGTCATGTCCACCCTGGCCGGCTACGCCACCGTCTACCGGCCCCAGGACATGTACACCGGCACCAGGCTGGCCGCCCTCACCGCGATCGACAGCGGCATCACGACCATGCTCGACTTCTCCCACAACTCCCGCACCCCCGAACACTCCGACGCCGCCGTCGAGGCTCTCCGCGACACCGGCATCCGCGGTGTGCACGCCTCCATGGGCCCGCACTTCGGTGACTGGGACAAGCAGTGGCCCGGCGACCTGACACGCCTCAGGGAGAAGTACTTCAACAGTGACGACCAACTGCTGACCCTGCGCCTGGCGACGCTCGCCACCGACGAGATCGCCGGCCCGGCCCTCGCCTACGGCCCCGAACTCGCCCGCGTCGCCAAGGACCTGGGCATCGGGGTGAGCGTGGACGCGGTCTTCGGCACAGCCTCCTCCGAGGTGATCCTGAACTGGGCGAAGGACGGCATCCTCGGCAGCAACGTCACCCTCATCCACGCCACCGGACTGACCCCCGAAGCATGGAAGGCGATGGGGGAAAGCGGCACCACCGTGGCCCTCGCCCCCACCTCCGACGCCCAGATCGGCCTGGAGACCGCGATCCCCGCCGTCGACGAGGCTTTGTCCGTCGGCATCCGTCCCGGGCTCAGCATCGACGTCGAAGTCGCCCTGGCCAGCGACATGTTCACCCAGATGCGGGCCCTGCACGCCATCCAGCGGATGCGGGCCGTCAACGCCGCCCACGGCACCGGCCGGCAGCCGGTCCGCATCACCACCCACGACGTCCTGGACTTCGCCACCCTCCAGGGCGCCCGCACCAACGGCCTCGCCGGCGTCACCGGCTCACTCACCCCCGGCAAGAAGGCCGACCTGCTGGTCATCCAGGCCGAGGACCTCAACAACATGCCGCTCAACGACCCGATCGGCACCCTCGTACTGGGCTCTGACGCCCGCAATATCAGCACCGTCCTCATCAACGGCGAGCCCCGCAAGTGGGACGGACAGGTCCTCGACGTCGACCTGCCCGCCCTGCGCAGCGAGGTCCACGCCTCGCGCGAGTACGTGCTGAACACCCACGCAGCCTGATCATCCCGTCACCGCCCCCGGCCGGCCCCTCGCCGGCCGGGGGCGACCCGGTCCCCGGCGCCTGCCATCGGCCGGTCATGCCGCACACGGGGCCACCAGACGTTCTTTCGGAGTCCCATGTCCCACCCCACCAGTGCACTCGATCACACAACCGGGAGCGGAACGCCCGGTCGGCCACCAGGCTGGGCCCCGGCCGCCAGGACCACAGCACTGCTCACCACGCTGGGCATGCTGATGGTCGGTCAGATGTACACCGTCCTGGCACTGCTGTACCCCATGGCCACCGAGTTCGGCACCACACCCGGTCAGGTCACGTGGACGGCGACGGCATTCGGTTTCGCCTACGCAGCCGGGTTCCTCTTCGCCGGCCCGCTCTGCGACCGTTACGGACCACGCGCCGTGATCACCGTGGGGCTCACGGCCGCCACGGCGTCCACCGCGGCGGTCAGCGCGGTCTCCGACCTTCCCACCGCCGTCGTGCTGCGCAGCCTGCAGGGACTGACCGCCGCGACCTTCGCCCCTGCCGCGCTCTCCTACGTCGTCCGGCACATCGCGCCTCGACACCGCGGCACCTCCCTCACCTGCGTCACCAGTGGCATGCTCGCCGCCGCCGTCGTTGTTCAGGTCGGCGCGCAGGCTGTTGCGGCCGGAATCGGCTGGCGTGCGGTCTTCTGGATCAGTGCCGTGCTGATGGCCCTGAACCTGTTCCCGGTGCGCCGGGTCCTGCGACCCACTCCGCGTGGAGGCACCGACGGCGGACTGCTGCAGGCGTTCGCGGCGATGCCGCGGCTGTTGCGACAGCCGCGGCTGGGCGCCCTGTGCCTGTCCACCGTCGCCCTGATGACGGCTTTCGTCTCCCTCTACACGGCGGTGGCCATCGCGGGCCCACCGACCGTCACCGGCGATGCCACCGCGATCCTCGCCCTGCGGGCCAGCGCGCTCCCCGCCCTGATCGCCGTACCCCTGCTGGTCCCCGTGCTCGGGCGGCTGCCCGCGCCCCTGCGCGCGGCCCTCGCCTTCACTCTGGCCTCTCTCACCGTCGCCACCGGTTCCTTCCTCGGCGGTAACACGGCGCTGCTCGCCCTGGCCCTGCTGCTGTTCGTGGCCGCCGTCGCGGTAGCGGCGCCCGCGGTCGTCGAGACCATCAACGCCAACGCCCCGCAGGCACGTGGTGCGGCGGTCGCCCTCTACGGGTGCAGCATGTTCATCGGCGCCAGCCTGGGCCCACAGCTCGCCGGTGCGCTCACGGGGCTGGGCTTCGACGGCATTCTGCTCGTCGTCGCCGGGGTGCTCCTTCTGGGCGCCTCCCTGATCCTGCCGGCCATGCGCCACCCCACCCCGTGACCCCCGCCGCCGGCCCGGCACGCAGCGCGTTTCGGCCCCCGCAAGGCCCTCCCCCGACAGCCGTACGCCGACCGCTGCTCCCCCGCCGTGCCACGGGCCCGCCCGCGAGAGCCGGAACCGCCGCCGGCCGAACGCCCCGGGCTCGGCAGCGGAGTCCGTCCGGTGCGGATGCCGGCCATCGAGGCGCATCGGACGGAGCAGAAGCGTTGTCCGGGCGGTCAGCGGAAACGGTCTGCCGAGGCGGGCAGCGGACCTGCCCGCCGCTGGGGACGGTGGCTCAGGGAAGCCGCAGGGACGCCAACGTCACGAGCAGACGGTGTCGTTCGCCGGGACCGTCCCGTCGAGCAGATACGCGTCGACCAGCTCGGTCAGGCAGTCGTTGACGGCGTAGGTGCCGTGCCCCTCGCCGTCCACGGTGAGGTGGACGCCGACCTTCTCTCCCAGTTCGTCCGCCATCTTCTTGGCACCCTCGTAGGGAGTGGCCGGATCACCGGTGTTGCCGATGACGAGGACTGGGTTCGCGCCGTCGGCCGACACCTCGACGGTGGATGCGTGGCCGTCAGCGGGCCAGCCGGTGCACTGGAGCAGCCCCCAGGCCATCCAGTCGCCGAACACCGAAGATGCCGTGCGGAATCGGGGCAGGTGGCGGTGTACGTCCTCAAGGGTGAAGCGGTCCTTGTAGTCCGCGCAGTTCACCGCGGTGTTGGCTGCGTTGATGTTGGCGTATCCGTCGTCGTCGATCCGTTCGTTGAGGAGGTCGGAGAGCAGCAGCAGTGCGCTGCCGTCGCCGTCCATGGCGGCGGCCAGTCCGCCCCTGAGCAGCAGCCAGCTCTCCTGGTCGTAGAGGGCGGCGGCGATGCCGTTGAGGGCGTGGCTCTGAGTCAGGGGACGCCCGAACTCCGTGGGCAGGGGGTCGGTGTCCAGGCGCTCGAGCAGCGCGATGATGTCCTTCTCGCCCTGCTGCGGGTTCGTGCCTTCGAAGAAGCAGGAGTCCTGCCGTGCGCAGTCCTCCAGGAAGTTGCGCAGTGCGCCCTGGAACCCCTTCGCCTGGCCGAGGGCACCGTGCAGGGCGTCCTCGGTGGGGTCGACCACGGCGTCGAAGACGAAGCGCCCGACACGCTTCGGGAAGAGATGTGCGTAGACGCCGCCGAGCTGTGTGCCGTAGGAGATGCCGAAGTAGTTGAGTTTCTCGTCGCCCAGGACGTGGCGCATCAGGTCGAGGTCACGTGCGGCCTCCTGGGTGCCGACGTGATCCAGCACCGCGCCCGACTCGCTCTGGCAGGCTCGGGCGAACGCGCGTACCCCACGCTCGCGGGCCTTCTCCTCCGTGGCGTCGTCAGGGGTGGCGTCCGCGGCCAGCCAGGCGTCCATGGCCTTCGTGTCCAGGCAGTGCACGCCGGCACTGTCCCCGACCCCGCGAGGGTCGAAACTGACCAGGTCATAGCGCTTGTGAAGCGTCATGTACTCGTCGCCGGCGGCGAGGGGGAGGGTGAGCACCCCGGAGCCGCCGGGGCCGCCGAAGTTGAAGACCAGGGACCCGAGGCGCTTCTCGCCGGAGTCCGGGGACGCCTTCGCCCGGATCAGGGCCAGATCGATGGTTTCGCCGTCGGGGTCCGCGTAGTCCAGCGGAGCCTTCATGGTGCTGCACTGCCACGTCGTTCCGTCCGGCAGCTTCTCGGGCCTGTCTCCGCCGCCCTGAGCCGTGGACGGAGCGGAGCACGTGCTCCACTTCAGTTCCTGCTCGCTGAGAGCGGTGGGCACCGCGGGTATCGCGGCATCGCCGCGAGCGTCGTCGGCGGTCTCGGGGTTGCAGGCTGTCACCGCGGTGGCCGCCAGCACGGCGAGCGACGCCAGGGCGACAGCGGTCCGGGACATGCGAGGTTGTGCGGGCATGCTTGTGCCGGTCTCCAGTTGGTGTGGGTGATACGGGCGCAGTGGACGGCCGCTCACACGAAGTCGTGGTGGTGGGCGTACCGGTCGGTGCGTGTGCCCTGGAAGGACCTGATCCCCCCGGAGGCTCGACGCGACGACGCGATCCATGTGCCGATCCTTTCGCGCTGAACGTGCCGCCCCGTCGCCCGCCGGAAGGATCGTCGCCTAGTCCGCGGGACATAGAGCGGTGGCGCGACCGCAGGGCCGGCACCGCGTGACCCCTTGAACCCCGCGGTGTCGGGGAGGGCGACGCCCGGCCATACACTTGCGCCAATGGGGAAAGGACGTCGGGTCAGGCCACTGCCGGTACTGTTCATGGGAGCGCAACTGCTGCTGTGGTTCAGCGTCGTTGCGTCTTCGAAGGAGCCGCCGGACACCGTTGAGTGGATCACCGCCTTCTGTGCCACGGCGCTCGCTGTGGTGGCGCTCGATCGGCGTCACCGGGCACCGCTCGCCGCCCTGGGCGTCATCGTCGCGGTGTCCGTGGTGGGACAGATCCTGGCGCCACCCGACCTGCTGGGCCTGGTACCGGGGCTGGCGGTCATGGTGGCGCTGTTCACCGTCACCGTTCTGTGCAGCTGGCCCGTCGGCCTGGGCGCGACCGCGGCTGTCGCCGTCGTCCAGCTCCTGCAGGCGGCCGCACGGCACGGCGTCGGCGGTCTTCTCCTCTCCGACTGGCTCACTGGTGTCGGCCCTTTTCTGCTGGTGTCCGCTCTCGGCACCGGCCGCCGGCACTGGCTGCGGGAACGGCAGGCCACGGCGGAGCGGCTGGCCGGTGCCGAGCAGCAGCAGGCGCAGGCCGCCGAGGCGGAACGGGAACGGCTGGCCGGTGAGTTGCACGACATCAGCGCGCACCACCTCACCTCCGTCGTGGTATCCGTCGAGGCCGCCCGCAGGCTCGGTGACAGCAGGCCCGACCTGGCCGCGGAGGCACTCGCGTTCGCGCGCCGCACCGCACGGGAGACCCAGTCCGCACTGCGGCGTCTCGTAGCGGTCATGCAGGTGGACGACCCACCGGCTCCCCAGGCGATGACCGCTCCGATCGAGACGCTGATCGCCGGATTCGGCAGGCTGGGCCGCCCCGTCTCCGTCTCCCTGCCCGCTGATCTCACCGGACCCGCGGCGGAAGCGGCCCACGGCATCATCCGGGAGGCCCTGACCAACGCCCTTCGCTACGCGCCGGGCGCCGCGGTCAGCGTGCGGGTGCAACGGGCCGGGGACACTTTGCATCTGACCGTCGACAACGGCAGGCCGCCCGGCGGCACGGACACCGGCACGGCGGGGATCGGCTCCGGCCGGGGGGTGGAAGGAATGCATCGGCGTGCCGCCGTCCTCGGCGGGAGGCTGTCCGCGGGACCCCGCCCCGACGGAGGCTGGCGCGTACACGCCGTGCTCCCCGACGCCGCGTCCGGCCCTCGGCCGAGCCCAGGGCGTCGGCGCGACTTTCCTCGCGAACAGCGGATCGCGGACAGGGCGATCTTCGGCTCGGCCGCCGCGGTGGCGTCGGGCGTCGCCCTGACGAAGGCGGAGGACGCCGGCTACGGGGCCGGCACATGCCTGCTGCTCGTGTCGGTGCTGACCCTCCACGCACTGCCGTTGCTGTGGCGCCGCCACGCGCCCTGGGCGGTCCTGGCGGTGACCGGGGCCGCCGCCCTCCTGTGGCCGGTTCTGCTCCGCGGTGGTGCGCTGCCGCCGTCCTCCGCGATCTGCTTCCTCGGCGGCGGCATCGTCGCACCGGCCGCGGTCTACGCGGTCGCGGCGTACGGCCGGGTCCTGAGAACCGCGCCCGTGCCCTCCGGCCGACACGTCCCGCTGCCGACGGCGCATCCACTGACATCTCCGGCGGGCTCACGGCTGTCGTTTCTGTCCGTGCCCGCCGCGGTTCTCCCGTCGGCGATCTCCTTCACGTCCGCCTTCGCCGCCGACGGGACGCTGCTCGGAGACCCGGCCGGGCCTTTTCTCGTGCTGTTTCTCGCCTGCTGGACGCTGTTCCTGTCCGGCCTGGGATGCACGGCCGCCTGGGGGGCGGGATGGCTGATGCACAGGCGTCGCAGGCGGGAACTGGGCCGGGAGGACACGGCCCTCACCACTGTGCTGTCGAGCACGAGGGCCATGGTCCACGGCGAACGGCAGCGAGTCGCCGTCGGTCTGCGGGAGACGGTGCTCCGGCAGACGGACCGGATGATCTCCTCGGCTGAGGAGGGCAGCCTGGAGCAGGTGGCCGCGGCTACGCGGGCGACACTGAGCGCCATGCGCCAGTTGCTCGGAAGCCTGGACGCCGGCAGAGCGCCGAAAGCGCCTCGAAGAGCCGTCGTGACGAACACCCCTCGCATGTAGAAGTGTCCGTGCCGACAGGTCGGCGACTGCGTGGCGGCCTCTGGATGCGCACGCCGACCTGGTGGGTCCCGCGCACCGCCTCCATGGGAGGATGCGGCGCAGACAGTGGCCCGGGTGCGGGCGAAGAGAGGAGCAGGACCATCGGTATCCGTGTGCTGGTCGTGGACGATCAGGCGATCGTCCGCGCGGGTTTCGTGGCGATCCTGACGGCCGAAACCGACATGACCGTGGTCGGCGAGGCAGCGGACGGTGACGCGGCTGTGGCGATGTCGGCACAGCTCGCGCCCGACCTGGTGCTCATGGACATCCGCATGCCGGGTATGGACGGACTGACGGCGACCCGGCTGATCACCAGTCACGGCAGCGGCTCCCGGGTTCTCGTGCTCACCACGTTCGACCTCGACGCCTATGTCTACGAAGCTCTGCGCGCCGGGGCCTCCGGCTTTCTGCTCAAGGATTCCGAGCCGGAGGACCTCCTGGCCGCGATACGGGTGGTCGCCTCCGGTGACGGCGTCCTCGCGCCCGCGGTCACGGGGCGTCTGATAGCAGCCTTCGCTCGGGGGGCCTCCTTCGCTCCGGAGATCACAGGGGCGCTGGACAGCCTCACCAGCCGCGAACGCGAGATCCTCGTCCTCGTCGCCACGGGCCTGAGCAACGCGGAGATCGGCGCGCGTCTGGAAGTAGCCGTGGGAACGGTGAAGGTGCACGTGAGCTCAGTGCTCAACAAGCTGGGCCTACGGGATCGTGTGCAGGCGACCATTTTCGCCTACGAGAGTGGGCTGGTCCGCCCGTCGGTGACGCCGGCTCTCTGAGCGGCCCTCCGCTTGCCTGCCACCAGGGCGATCAGAGGGAGAGTTGGCCGCGAAGCCGGCAGTCGCGATCGCGGACCCGCGGTGGACTGCGCCGCCGCTGCCCTGCGCGGGCCGACTCCGCCCAGCCTTCTTCGCCTGCCGTCCAGGACCCCGAAAGCAAGGCCGCCCAGCGCGGAAGGGCCGGGCCCCGGAACAGTCACCGCCGGGTCTTTGTCCGCTCCCCGTGCGCTGCTGCTCGGCAGGTACGACCACGAAGACCACCAGCAGAGCAGGTCACGAAACCCGCACGGGTCGTTCCGTGATCTCACTGCGACGATCCGTGCCGTCGAGACACGGGGTTCGCGGACGGACGAGACGGCGCGTTGCTCCTGCCGGCGATCGACGAGTCGCGCCGCATCAGTCACTGAAGCAACGTGAAGGTCACTCGGACGGCATCCTCCACACGTGATTCCTGGCTTCACCCACCTACACCGCTCCAAGAACACACCTTTACGGAAGCAAACCTCACTGATGGGTGAAGCGACCGGCGCTCCTTGGAGGGCGGCGTTCGACCGTCGGCGACGCGGCCGCCGACCCTGCGATCGATTCCCCAGAAAAGGGATATCGGGCGCGCCGCCGTATCGCGGCATCGTGTGCTCGGATATGTCCCGCAGCCCCGACGCGAGGCTCGATACACGAGGAGGATGGGACCCACCGTGCCTGCACCCACCGTCTGGGAAGGAACCCGCTTGAGGGCGAACGCGCCGTCGCCTTCGTTTTCTTCGGCATCGGCGAGCAGACGAGCGGCAGCAGGGCTCCCGAGGAGCTGACCGCGGCCGCCCGCTTCTGCCGCCCCTTCATGCTGTTGGCGGACGGACCCACGGAGGCGGGAACTACCCGGCTCCAACGGCGGGCAGACGATCCTCCGGCGACTCCGGGGAGACCACACGCTCCGCAGTCGTCGACGCAACGGGCCGATCCGGCGAGCCGCCGTCACTGCCCCGGCGACACCCCCGCGACACCCCCGAGAACGCCACGCCCTTCTCGCCACCCGTCCGGCGAGCATCTTCGCCGACCGCTCTTCGACCGTTCCCAGCACCGGATGGGCGCGAGGTGGCGGCCGACGTGCCCGTGGTTCGGGCACAGGCCACGCCTCTTCCCGCAAGCAAGGCGCCACACAGCGCTCCCCGCACCCGCAAGAGAGTACGAACCATGTCTTTGCCCCCACTGCACATACCGCCGGACGGCGGCTCCCCGGTGTTCCTCGTAGGGGACACCTACACCACCTTGCTCAGCGCCGCTGACACCGGCGGTGAACTGTCCCTGGCAGAGGCCATCGTTCCGGCCGATGCCGGCCCCCCGCCGCACACCCACCATGGCGAGTCCGAGACGTTCGTTCTTCTTGACGGAACACTTCGTGTGACCGTCGGTGACGAGCAGTTCGACGTCGAGCCCGGAGGGGTTGTGTACGTCCCCAAGGGCGTTCGTCACTCCTTCAAGAACACCAGCCCGGGCCACCCCGCCCGCATGTACTTCCTCTATGTGCCTGGCGGCATGGACGGCATGTTCCAGGAGATCGGCCGCCCCGGTGTCCGGGGCCAGGTCGGCCCTCCCCTCGACCCGGCCGATGTGGTCGCCATGGGTGAGGTTGCCGAGAAGTACGGCTACACCCTCGGCTGAACGACCGCCCCTCCGCGACGCCGCCGCAGCCGCCGTACCCGGTGCTTGGGCGGACGTTCACCGGACGCATACCGGTCACCGGCCACGGTGCGCCAAGCTGGCGTCCCGCTGTGTGCAACGCCAGTGCGTTAAGGGTTCGTGCGCCCTGTCGAGAAGGCGGGACCTCTGGTAGTTCGCATGGTGTCGAAGCCTTTGCGAGTGTCCCGGAGGTCCCGTTGCCGCAGAATCCTGTCAGCGTCAGGTCCGGTGCGACAGCCCTCGACGTGTATGCGCCCGGCCATCTGGGCGAGTTGACCGAGATCATCGATCCCGAGCTGATCGGTGCGGTCCTGGAGGACACCGGTGCCCGGCAGCAGCGGCTACGGCTGCTCGACGGAGACTGTGAGGTCGGCGGTCGAGCGGTGAACGGCGGGCCGGGAGGCACCGAGCGTCCTCAGGATTCTCAGCATGCGCACGTTGTCCAAGCCGGTCATGACACTCATGGAGCAGCAGCCGAAGGTGCGGGCCTGCTCCCGGGCGTACTGCGCCAGCGTGGTGCCCAGGCCACGGCTCTGCCACGGGTCCTCGATCATGATGCCGAGTTCGGCGGTGCTGGGCTCGGTCGTGCGGACCAGGTTGGTGGTCGCGATGAGTCGCTGAGGATCGTCCTCCGGGTGGGTGACCCAGGTGAGGCCCAGGTCGGGGCGGGTCAGGTGGTGGAACTCGCCCCGGCGCAGGGAACGCCGGGCGGCCTGGTAGCGCGCGAAGCGCGTCTCGAGCGAGCAGCGGTTGTGCAGCGCGTTCACCGCGTCGAAGTCATCGAGCGTAGCGGGACGGGTGATGGTGCGGGTCCCGGTGTGCGGCAGGCAGGGGCGATGGGGTGCGGTGGTCGTCGGAGCGGGGGCGGGCATAGTGGTCCTCGGCTTGGAGTCAGGGAAGGCGGGGGCAGGGCACGGTGCAGGAGTGCGGCAACCGCCGACAGCCGTTGCGGGGCCACCGACCGGGGCTCGTCACCGTCATTTGCGGTGTCGTCCCCCATGGCAGGATCCCGGCCCCTTGGAAGGGAGTCATTCCCGTGCGGGCCCGGCCGGAGCGGGAGGCTGTCGTCCATGACGAAGCTGACCGTCGAAGCATGGTGCTCAACAGCCGTGTCGGCGACACTGCCGAACGACACGGACTGTTCGGAACACGCGCCCCGCGCCCCGCTCACCGACACGACCTCTCGGTCCGGGGCCGCAGCAGCGTTCCGGACTCAGGGGAACCCCGGACCGTCACAGATCAAGGTTCACCGGACTACGGGAGAGGGACACTCACGCGTCGGGGTCCTGGTGGTAGGCGTGACGGTCGGTGTGTGGGCCTCGGGAGGACGTGAGGAACCGGAGGGCCGACGCGACGAGCACGGTGATCAGAAGGGCGACGCTGAGCAGGAAGGTCCATTCGACCCACGCACCGCCGGACCGCCCCTCCTCGAACGCTGAGAACAGCCGTGCGCCCACGGGGTAGGAGATCATGCAGACGATGACGAGGGGCCAGAAGGACAACACCTTGAGAGGCTTGGTCCATGCGGTGAGGGCAAGGGCCACAACAGCGACCAGGGCGACGAGAACATGCATGCGATCCATGAGCCGATCCTTTCGCGCGGAATCCGCCGCGATCTCGGCCACCAGGAGGAATCGCACCTAGTCCGCGAAGCATAGACCCGCACGAGGGTGCCGCCCTTCCGGCTGCCGCCCTCGTGCGTCAGCGGTCCACGCGGCTCTGTTCCCGGTCGCCCACGGAGGAGGTGTATTCGTCCGGCACACCGGACGCGTACACCTCCTCATGCCACAGACGAGCCGAGACGCGCTCGACCGCAGTCCTGAGATGACGGCGGTAGGTGCTCAGTGACACACCCAGTCGTTCGGCCGCTGCCTGGTGCGTGGCCGTCCCTTCGACGAACGCGGTCACCGCGGCCTGGTGCGGTCCGTGCCCACCTTGCTCCTCGGCCAGCTCGTAGACGGCCTGTTGGAGCACGGCCGCCAGGTCTTCACCGCCTACGGCGGCCACCCGGCTACGCCGCAACGGATTCAGCGCGAGCTCCGACGGCCGCCGCAACGCCCGCAGTCCCGCGTGCACGGCGTCGGCGAACTCCCGCTCGGACAGTACCCCCGTCGGCGTCCGCGCCTCATCCGTGCGGACGAGGCCGGCACCGTTCACCCGATGACAGGGGTCGCGGCCGTCGCCCTCACCCGACACGGAGCGCAGCAGCCCGCGCAGCCAGTCGGAAGCGGGAAAGACCCGCACGTCACGGGCGAACAGACGCTGGGGAACGCCACCGACGTCCCAGCGGTGCTCCGTGGGAAGCAGCCCGTGCCGGCGCAGCGCCCCGTCCCAGACGCCGTCGTCCCGGAGCACGAAGAACACCCAGGCCGGTCCGCCGGTCCGCACGGTCTCCGCGACGAGGCACCGCAGCGACAGCGCCACGGCCGATGAGGCGTCCCGTCGCTCTCGCGGGCCGGCGTGGAAGCGGGCCACCGAGATCCGCTCGTTCGCCCGCAGTGGCCCGTGCCGCCGGACGTGGTCCCAGACGGCGGCGAGCACGGGATCCGCTGTCTCCCCTTCGTACGCCGTCAGCCTCAGCCAGGCCGTGCAGGCTCGGGGTGGGCCGTACGGGACTGGCCGCCGGACCCTGAACGCCTCCGGCTGGTGACGCAGCCAGAACCGTGCGTTCTCCGCGGACTCCGGCCCTTCGCAGTCCGCGATCAGGCCGAGCACGGTGGCCTCGTCCACAGGTCTGCACGCCTCGTCCTCGTGGCTGTCCCGCGCGGTCCACTCATGGGCGGGTGGCAGCGCCGTGATGTCCCGGTACAAGCGGTGCAGGGCTGCCGCAGCGTCCAGGGCGCGGTCGAAAGGCACGGTGCGTATCTGCTCCACCAGGTGGTCGTGCAGGCGCTCGTGCAGAGTGGCGAACCCGTCGGGGTCGTTCCATCTGGCGTCGTGCGCGACCGTGTTGCGTACCGCCTCGTCCAGCCGCAGGCCGCATCCGACGGCCGTCACCCAGGGCTGCGCGCGCAGCCACGCGAACAACCGGGCCGCCGCGCCGGCGCCGAGTTCGGCGCGCAGCAACTCCTCCGTGACGGTCCCCGCCCGGGCGGTCACCTGCAGAGTCCGTCGGTGCTGCTCGGTGGGAAGGCCGCCGACGAGACGGTGGAACAGGACCGCGGTCAGCCGTCGGGAGACGCCCCCGTCCATGGACCACCCTGCTTCCCCACCTGTGCGGGCGGCGGCCGCGACCAGGGACAGAGCCAGGGGATTGCCGCCCGCGAACTCCCGCACGGAGACGTGCAAAGGTGGCGGCACGTCCTGGTCGCCCAGGACCCTCTTGGTCTCCTCCGCACTGAGCGCGGGCAACTTCATCGACCGGGCGCAGGCGGCCCAGCCGGGATCGGTTCTCCAGCCGAGCTGCGGCGGGGTCCTGGACGCCATGACCACGACCGCATCACCCGGCACCTCGGGCAGGAAGCTCTCGCGCAGCCACGCCTCCAGCCCGGTGCACCGCTCCAGGCTGTCGACCAACAGGACGGGTGCGGGATCGTCAAGGACATCACGGAACGCATCCAGGCGACCACAGGCGTCCGCCGGTGTCCTCGCACCGTCCACCCACACCACCGTCCTGCCGGCGGCGGTCGCGTCCCAGGACAGGCGGTGCAGCAGGGCGGACTTACCGATACCGCCGGGCCCGTGCACGAAGAGGACGGGACGGGCTTCGGCTTCTCCCGCCAGCGCCGCTCGGAACGCATCCCGCTCGGCCGCCCTGCCGACGAAGGCCCGGGCACGTGCGGCGGCCACGTGCTCGCCGAGCAGACCGTCACCACAGGAGCCGGCGGGGTCCGTGGCCTTGCTGCCGCTCACTGGTTCGGCTCGGGTAGGGACTGGTCCCGGACTCACCGGAACTCCTCTGCGAAGGGATCGGTCAACCCCTCCAGTCCAACCGTCCCGGTCGTCGGCGAGCTCCGCCTTCGAGGCGAACTCGCGGATCGGCCGACCGGACGAGGTCGCTCTCCTGCTCGTCCTGGAGAACGAGTACGTGCCCCCGGACGCTCCTGCACCGACATCCGGACTGTCCGTGCTCGCGCTGACCCACGGACGAGGGGTACGCCGTCTTCCGGTGTCCCGGCGGGCCGCTGTCGGCCGGCGCGGTCTACCGTGGACCGTCATGAGCGCACTGAACTCGTGGCCGCGCCGCCGTCTGCCCCCCGCCCTGACCGACCTGGCCCTGGGCGTTCTCCTGACAGGCTGGTGCCTGGCCCTGCCCTCCCTGGTCCCTGCGAGCGAGGCCCTGCACAACGCGCCGGGCGGCTGGTGGGTCGCGCTCATCCTGGTCTGCGGTGCGCCCATTACCGTTCATCACCGGTTCCCGCTGGCGAGCCTCGTGGTGGTCGCGGTCACCTGCAGCATCCTCCAGGCGCTGAGTTACGTCCCCCACCTGGTGGGGCCGCAGGGGACCGCGATCAGCCCCACCTACCTGTGCGCCGCGACTGCCCTGTTCCTGACCGCCGTGCGGACCGAGCGCCGCACCGCCGCTCTTGTGGCGCTCCTCCACGTTCCGGCGCTGTCCGTGACGGAAGCCGTGCTGGCGCCCGCGGGTCACTGGCTTGCCGCGGGCACGACCGAGGCGGTGCTGACGGCCGCGGCCTGGTCCCTCGGCCGGCTGGTACGAACGCGGACCGCCATGCAGGATCAGGCGCTGGAGCGCGCCAAGGCGCTGGAGGGTGAACAGCTCGCCAAAGCCCGTGCCGCCGTCATGGAGGAACGCGCGCGCATCGCCCGGGAACTGCATGACATCGTCGCCCACAACGTCAGCCTCATGGTCGTGCAGACCATCGCCGCCGACCGGGTCCAGGCCCGCGACCCGGAGAAGGCCCACGAACTGCACCGCACCATAGAGGAGACCGGCCGGGCCACCGTCGCCGAGCTACGGCAACTGCTGGACGTGCTCCGCACCGACGACGAGGACGACACCGACCCCAGCAAGCAGCCACCGCAGCCCACCATCGACGCCATCCCGGCGCTGCTGGAGTCGGTACGTGCCGCCGGTCTCCAGGTCCACTGCGCCATCAGCGGGGAACCGGTCGACCTGTCGGCCGGCTCGCAACTGGCGGTCTACCGGATCGTGCAGGAAGCCCTCACCAACACGCTCAAGCACGCGGGCCGCACCCGCACCGCCGTCACGCTGACGTGGGAGCACGACCGCCGCAGGCTCTCCTTGAGGATCTGCGACGCGGGCCCCGGCGAGCAGGCCGCGCCTTCACCGGCCCACGTCTTCGACCGGGGGGCGGGGCACGGGCTGGTCGGGATCCGGGAACGGGTCGCGGCCATGGGCGGCACACTGCACACCGGTCACCGGCCCGGAGGCGGTTACTGTGTGCATGCCGCCCTCCCCCTTCCGTCCGTGTACGGCCCGCCCCCGCCGGACGACCGGAGCTCCTGCGTCCTCGCCGAGCCCGTTGGCCACGAGGACGGCACCGGGTCCCACGACGACGAGGCCGGGACCGTCCTCGCTCTCCCGGTCACCTGAGTCAACGCCGCGGCCGGTCCGCGGGTGACAGCAGCGGGGTTCCGGACAGTTCGTGCTCCCACATGATCCGCGTGATCCGGCGTGTCGCCCACGCCAGGTGGCGGCGGTAGGTGCTGAGGGGAAGCCCCAAGCGCCGAGCGGCGGCCGCCTGCGTCGAGGCCCCTTCGACGTAGGCGGCGGTCGCCGCCCGGTAGCCCTTGTCACCACCGCGCTCGAGCGGCAGGCTGCCGATCGCGCTGGTGACCACGTCCTTGAGACCCATGCCGTGCGCCAGGACGAGACGACTGCGCTGGAGCGGGTTGAGCGCCAGCTCACGTGGCCGGCGCAAGGCTCGCAGAGCGGCCTTCACGGCGACGGCGAACTCCTCCTCGCCCAGCACCAGGATCTCCGCCGCCGTGCACGGATCCTTCCCGGAGCGGGCTGGACCAAGAGCGGCGCCGGTGAGCAAGGGAGCGTTCGCCGCACCCCCGAACACCGCGGGCAGGGCACGCCGGTCGCAGGCGAAGAGACGGTGACGGTGACCGTCGACGGTCACCGTGCCGGCCGTCGGCTCCATGGCGTGGTGGCGCAGATGAGAGTCCCAGAAGCCGTCGTCGCGCAGGACGGCGAACGCCCAGGCCAGTCTGTCGTCGCGGATGATCTCCCCCACCATGCGCCCGAGGGACGCGTCCATCACGGGGGAGGGACGGTGATCGCCGTACTCGCCGACGTGGAACCGCGCCAGCGCGATGTGCTCGCCGGCCCGCACCGGACCGTGCTTCCTGGTGTGCGCCCAGGCGGCGGCGACGACCGGGTCCTCCGCCTCCCCTTCGAAGGGCATGAGCCTCAACCACGCCGAACCTCCGACGTCCTCCTCACCAGGTCCGAGGCGTTGCAGAAGGAAGGACTCGGGCTGCTCGCGCAGCCAGTGCGCGGCCATGCGCGCCGACTCCGGTCCCTCCTGGCGGCGTATCCGGCGGATCAGCGTCGCCTCGTGCCCGACCGCGCGGGGCAGCTCTTCGGCCCGGCCGCCCGACGCCCGGCCGTGCGCATCTGCCAGAAAGCGCCCGGAGCGGTGGAGGAACCGCAGGTCCCCCACGGTCTCGAGGACGCGGGAAGCGGGCCCGAGCCTCGTCCGTTCGAGCAGGTGGCCCCGGATCCTCCGGTGCAGTTCTGCGAATCCGGCCGGATCACGCCAGCGTAGATCGGCTCTCAGCGCCTCGCGTACGACGGCGTGGGGGGCCACACCGAGCCGGGTGGTCTGGACGAACGGCTGGTCGCGCAGCCAGAGGAAGAGATCCTCGCCCTGGTCACCGAGGACCGCCCGCAGCAACGCCACCGAAGTGACACGGGCCTGGGCGCACACCTCCAGGGCTGCCTGGTGAGCCTCGTCGAGCGGGGTACCGACGAGGCGGCGCAGCAGAGTGGCGACGGCGTCCTGGCCCAGCGGAGGATCCGCGTGATCGGCACCGCCATCGGTCTCCGTGCGCACCGCCGCCTCCGCGGCCAGGGCGAGAGCCAGGGGGTGCCCTCCGGTGAACTCCAGCAGGGCGTCGTGCAGGTGAGGGAGCACGCCTCGCTGCCGGAGGAACGCCGCTGCGTCGGGCTTGCTCAGACCGCCGAGGGGCAGTACACGCAGCAGCCCCGTCCAGCCCGGGTCGGCCGGCCAGTGAGGGTCAGGCTCGTGGCGGCTCGCCACGACGACCACGGTGCCCCAGGGGAGGCGGGGTAGGCACTCCTCACGCAACCAGCCGTCCAAGGACCGGCAGTGCTCGAAGGAATCGACGAGCAGAACGGCTCCAGGCTCCCGCGTGACGGGACGTACGGCACGCGTGAACGCATCGGCGGTCGCCGGCGTGGTCCGCCCGTCGACCCGTACGACGGTGCGGCCTGCGGCACGGGCCTCCAGCGCGAACCGGCGCAAGAGCATCGACTTGCCCGTGCCCTCCGGACCGTGCAGGTAGAGAACGCAGGCGGCGCCGGATGCTCCGTGCAACGCTGCGCGGAAGAAGTGGAGCTCACGCCTGCGTCCGAGGAATGAACGCTCCCGGACTCGTTCCAACCGCCGGCCCAGGCTGCCGCCGCGCGTGCTCACTCACTCCGCCTCTCCGTCTCGCCCGACGCGCCCGGGCCGCTGACCGCGACAGCGCGGAGCGCGGCCGCGACGGGAGTACTCCGAGAGGAGCATATGCGTCCGTGGATCACCAAGAGCGGCCGCCCACGAGGGGCGGAGAGTTCGTCGCCCCTGCACCCTCGGCGGCCGCCGTTGAGCACAGGTGAGCACATGGCGACCACCGCTTGAGCAGCCGGTGGCGCGCGGGGGTGCCGAGCATGGAACGGACCCGCCACACGAGTACCACCCCCCGCCACACGAGTACCACCCCCATGCCCATGCCCATGCCCATGCCCATGCCCACAACTGCGATGTCCTCCTCCTGCCCCGTCGATGTCGTCCTCTCACTGCGCCGGCAGAAGACAGCCCGTCTGCTGCGCACCATGCGCCCGTACCACGTGCTGCCGGCCCTGTCCCACTCATGGGGTTCCGCACCGGCCTACATGTCGCTGCTGCGCAGGCCCGACGGACTGACCGTCCTCGATGTGTCAGAGGACGGCGGAACGGACCGACTTGAGCAGCGCGTGCGCGTGCTCAGCACGATCTCCTCGGTCGTGGTGCTGGCCCCCCGGGACGTGGACGTGGTCGCCACGCTGCGTGCGGGGGCCGTCAACGTGCTCCCCCGGGACACCCCTCCTAGGGAGTTGGCCGGACGGATCGTCGCCGAACGCAGGTGGATCGATCTCTCTTCGAGGCGTCAACGCCTGCGGGCACCGTCCCGGAGTCGTCCGCAGGTCGTGCCTCACCAGGCTTCTCAGCAGGTGTTGTTGGAACTTCTAAGCCTGCCTTCCCGTGAGTGGTGTTGTCACGATCTGGGTCTGCTGCTCGGCACCGCCGGGGAGCCGGTGAGCAAACGGGCGCTGCAAGCCCGTGTGATGCGTCTGAACGGACGTCTGGCGCCGTACGGGGTCTCTGTCGACGCCGTACACCGGTGGGGCCGGACCAGGTACTCGGGTGTACGCGAGGCCGTGCCGTACGAAGTGCCGCCCGCGCAGTCGCCGTTGCGCCTCTGATCTCGCGCCCCGGATGCGCTGACGACTCGTTCGTGGGAGGCCGTCAGGGAGGAGCAGCCTGTCAGCGGACGGTGGAAGCGTGCCCGACCGGTGTGACCAGGCCGGCGTCGTAGGCCAGGATCACCGCTTGTACCCGGTCACGCAGATGGTACTTCTCCAGGATATGAGCGATGTGTGTCCTGACCGTGTTCTTGCTGACGTCCAACTCCTGAGCGATCTCCTCGTTGGACAGCCCCCGACTCAGCGCACGCAACACGTCGACCTCGCGGGCCGTGAGATGCTCCAGCCGCCTGGACGCGGCCCCGACGGCCGGCTGAGGCAGACGGGCGAAGCGGTCCAGAAGCCGCCGAGTGACACGGGGAGACAGGACCGCGTCACCGGCGGCCACCATCCGTACCGCCTCCACCAGAGACTGTGCGGGCCCGTCCTTGAGCAGGAAACCGACGGCCCCGGCCCTGAGAGCGTCCAGGACGTGCCGATCCAGGTCGAACGTGGTCAACATCACGACCTGGGCTTCCGCACCGGACTCCACGATGCGCCGGGTGGCCTCGACACCGTCCGTGCCGGGCATGCGGACGTCCATCAGGACGACGTCCGGCCGCAGGGCGAGGACCTGCTGAACAGCGGAGTCGCCGTCGGACGCCTCACCGACAACGGCGATGTCCGGTTCGCATTCGAGGATGAGACGGAAACCGGTGCGGATCATCTGCTGGTCGTCGACCAGCAGAACGCGGACGGACTCCATGGAAGAGGCTTCCTTCGTGCGGTGCACCGGCGTGCGGTGCGGGTGAAACGGGCGGCCGACTCGACTGCCGCCCCGAGCGATGCGCCGACGACGAGCATGTGTACCGGCTCTCGATGACGAGAGATCACGATATCTGCACGGGTCTCCGGGACGCGTTGGGTCGATGCGCGCAGCGTGACGCAGCCGACGCGCAGAGACGAGACGGCACGCTGCTCCGGCCTGGCGACTGATCAGACCGGTCCGAGAAGGTTGCTCTAGCAACTGAGGGATCATCTGTCGGAGCACTTTCCCTTCGCCTTACTGCCTTACGTGCCCTACAGCACGCAGTACACAATTACGCAAAAGTGAACGACGATCAACTTCGTGAAGCGTGCCGTCCGGGCAAGGGCCTGCGTTCGCGGGCGGTGCTGACACCGCAAGACCGCCGGTATCGCCGTGGGACACCGTGCCGCCGTGCCACGTCCTCCTGTGATCCGATGGGCTCGCTGCCCCGATCAGGGGCCGAAGGCTCAACGAAGGGAACCACCGTGGCAACCACGCGCTCCGCGCACACCGTCTGGGAAGGCAACCTGCTCGAGGGCAACGGCGTCGTCACCTTCGACTCGTCCGGCATCGGCGAGCAGCCGGTGTCGTGGCCGTCGCGCGCCGAGCAGGCGAACGGCAGGACCAGCCCGGAGGAGCTGATCGCCGCCGCCCACTCCAGCTGCTTCTCCATGGCACTGTCGCACGGCCTGACCGGCGCCGGCACCCCGCCCACCAAGCTCACCACCTCCGCCGACGTCACCTTCCAGCCCGGCGAGGGCATCAAGGGCATCCACCTCACGGTGGAGGGCACCGTCCCCGGCCTCGACAACGACACCTTCGTCGCCGCCGCCGAGGACGCCAAGAAGAACTGCCCGGTCAGCCAGGCCCTGACCGGCACGACCATCACCCTGACCGCGAAGCTGGCCTGAAACAGGGGCGGGGATCGGCCACATGACGCGTCGGGCGGAGCCGGTTCTGCAACGGAACTGCGGTGCAGTCCCCCAGAGGTCTGACTCACGCACCCGCTGAAGACGCGTAGTGGCGATTCGAGGTGGGCAGGCCACGGCGTTGCCACTGGAAGCCGGAGCGGCCTCGCCGGCCTGCCACCCTCATGGGCGGCGGGCCGGCCCCCTTCTTGTCGTCCCTTGTCTGCTCGGCGCAGGGGGGCGTGCCGACTTCCGGCCGTATGCGGGTGCCGAGGTCGTGCAGCGGGCCGCCGGCGGTCATCATGCCTCTACTGGTCAGCAGGGCCGGCTCGCCAGACTTGGCCACGGCGCCGTTCGGCTGCTGGTCGGAGGTGCGGCCGACGGCGAAGCCACTGCTGCGACAACAGTCGATCATGACGACCTTCTGTGGCGCGGCGCACTGTTCCAACAGCTCATCGAAGAAACCGGCGCTAACACCGGTCTCGGCCACCCGGTCGAAGTCGGTGTCCCGGGCGACGACGTAGAACTCGCCGCCGTCTCTGACCCGTCTTACACCGTGCCCCGAGATACACAGCAGGGCCAGTTCGTCCTCGTCGCAGGCCGTAAGAAACTCGCCGATGGCCAGTCGCATGTCATCGGCGGTGAGGTCGGTCTCCGTCTGGCTGGAGATGAAGCTGCCGATATTTCACGGACCCTGCTCTTCAAGCTTTATAGCCTACGACTCCGCTTCTGATGGCCGTCATGGCCGTGTGAGCCCGGCCAAGTGGTCGGCCCCTCGGGCAAAGTAGCAATCGAGATACATGAGCATGTCTCGTCCCGCTGGGAGAAAGACGCACCCCGGTACGGACGGATAAGCGGGTGCGATCGCAAATCAGGCACCCGAGAAAGTTACAGGCACACGGACCGCTCAGGAGCGCCGACCGCATCATGCGCGCCAACGCGTTCGACCTCACGTCGAAGCCGCACCGGAGCGCTCCGGTGCGGCTTCGACGTCTCACGCATCCGGGCAGAGACCCCGCCAGGACGGACCGCGGCGCTTCGCCATATCACCCTCGTATCACACAGCCATCACCAGCTGGGGAGACGCTCTCGGACCAAGAGGCTCCGACCTGCACTTTCGTGCCCACGGGGGACTGGCACAGACGCCCCTGGACGGTCTCTACAACCTGTGCCAGGTGGTGCCGAGGGAGGGTCCCACGATCAGCACCGGAGCGTGTTCCGGCCCGTCGAAGCGGAACTGGAGGGCCGGGGTCTTCGTCTCACTCACGCTCCGAGCCTTTCATCTTTCGCAGAACGCCACATCGCCGGGTCACGCCTCACGCGACGGCCGGACACGTGGTCCGCCCCCGGCGTCACCCGCCCCAAGGTAGCGGGCGCCGGCGTGCCGCCGGCGGGCGTCCGGCCCGGCGGGGCGCCGTGCGCCGGGACGGCGGCCGCGCCCGG
>NZ_LWCC02000047.1 GCF_001642695.1 Streptomyces chilikensis | reverse complement strand
GTGGTGCGGGCGGTGCGGTGGCGGGTGCGGGCAAGGCCGGCGCGGTCGCCAAGGTGCTGTCCGCCACCGGCAGGGCCATCGATCCGATGACCTACATCGCCAAGGGCGCCGGCACCGGCCTGTCGAAGATCGGCGACATCGCCACCGCGCTCAAGGGCGTCGGAAACATCGACATCCCGCCGCTGCCCGCCAACGCCTTCGAGCTGCCGCCCGGCACGGTCCGCCTGCCCGACGGCACGTTCGACCTGCCCGCGGGCACCGCCCTGCCGGACGGCGCGACCCGGCTGCCGGACGGCAACGTCCGGCTGCCCGAACAGACCGTCCCGGTGCCGGAGGGCAGCATCAAACTGCCCACCGAGGACGGCGCCCCGGCACGCTACCTGGACCCGCAGGGCAACCTCCTCGACGACACCGGCACCGTCGTCCAGCGCGCCGACCAGGCCCCCCGCGAAACCGGCGGCACCGGCCACGGCACACCCGCCGCGGACACCCCGACCACGCCCACCCCGGTCCGGGAACCCGCCCTGGTCGGCGCCGGCGCCACCGACAACGCCGCCCACGCCGCCGCCGACGGCCCCGGCCAGACCGTCCGCCTCGGCAGCGACCCCACCGACACCCTCGGCGACGCCGCCCGCACCGGCGACAACACCACACCACCCGTCCGCGTGGGCACGGACGTGCCGCCGGTACGCGCCTCGGTCGACGGAATCCCTGGGGGGAACGCCGCGGACAACCTGCCGGGCGGACGGGCCGACGACGCTGCCCAAGGGCCCACCGCAAGCCACTCCGACGGTCCCACCGGTGGCTCCGGCACTCCTCACCACGACGGATCGGGCGGCGGGCACGCCGATCAGCCTTCCGCCGGCAGCGCCGACCAGACCCCTCCGGGCTCCGGTGTGCACGAACCCGGGGCCGGATCCGGCACGGACGACCTGGTGCCGCCCGGCGGCGGAGCGGACGTCCCGGGCGGTGCTCTCCCCGCTCCTCCCCGCGGCAACCTGCCCGACGGCTCCTGGGCGGGCGAGAACGGGCTCCGGCTGGACCCGGAGGCGAACGCGGCCGCTGACGACTTCATGCGCCGTTCGCAGGAGGCCGAACCCCGCATCACCGAGTCGATGCGGTCCGTCGCCGGCCGTGTCGACAACGGCAGACTCATCGGACTGGAATACCGGCTCAAGGGCGAGGACTCCTTCAAGCGCAAGCTCGCCACGGACATGCTCGACGACGTCGCCGTGGGCCCCGCCCGGATACTGGGCGACATCAAGGACTCCATCCGCTACACGATGGAGGTTTCCACCCGGAACTACGCCGACGGGGTCCAGCAGGCGGTCAACGACCTTCAGGCCAAGGGCTTCGAGAACGTCACGTTCAAGAACACCTGGGACTCGCCCGGCTACAAGGGGATCAACTCCACGTGGCGCGATCCGGTCAGCGGCCAGATCTTCGAGCTGCAGTTCCACACGGCGGACAGCTTCGCGGCCAAGATGGACGGCCACGTCCTGTACGAGAAGGAGCGCCTGCCCGGCGTCTCGCCCGACGAACTCGCCGCGATCAAGCTCGAACAGACAGAGCTGTTCGGCAGGGTGCCGGTCCCGCACGGAGCGGGAGACATCCGTATCGGAGGGCAGGGTGCTGCCGATGCGGCCTCCGCCCTCGGCAGGGAACTCGACGGTGTCGCCGACCAGGTCGACTCCCTGGGCGACGACCTGGGACGGGGCGAATCCGAAACCCCGCACACCGACACCCATGCTCCGGAGCGCACGACCGACGAGGACAGCGGTGCGGGCGACAGCCCGTACACCGACGGTCCAAACGGTGGCTGGAGTGGCGCGGGATGGGTCGATCAGCCCTCCGAGTACGCCGGGAGGATTTATGAGTCACTGCGCGCCACGCCGAACCACATCGATGTTCCGCAGATGGCGAGGAACACCGGAATTTCCGAATCCGTGATCCGTGACGTGAAGACCCACATGGTCCGGTCGCAGCACGATGTGGTGGTGGGGCCGGGCGAGTGGAAGCGTGGCCTTTTCACGCCGCGCGATGACATCGCGAATCTGTGGGACGGAGCCCGGAAGGGAACCCTGACCCCGGACCAGATCAGGGAATTCAGAAACCTGATGAGTCATGAGTACGTGGAAAGTCAGCTCATGAAACGAGGGCTTCCCTACCTCCGAGACGAAAGGGGTCTGTGGCGGTTCGGTGACGACGGAACCGTCGATGGTCGCAGGTCACCCAAGAGTCTGAGCGCCGCCGGCGCGCACGATCTGTCCCCGAACCCCGTCCGAGGGGGCTTCGGTATGGCGTGGCAGAAGCTCGGCCTCAGACACCCGAAGACGCAGTTGGCCGACGACTTGTCCAACATCGACGATTTCGTCAAGGATATAGTCCAGGAACTCAAGGCGAAGGGGCTGGACCTCAAGTGACGGAAGACCGTGTGCGCCTGGCGCTCGAGCGACTCAGGGGCATCGACTGGGCCGACGACACCGCGGCCTATGAGCACGCGAATTCGCGTGGGCTGCTGATGCGTGAGTACCTGCGGCGCATGGCTGCTTGGGCACGCGCCTACGACGTCGAGGCTTCCTGGCCGTTCTTGGACGTCGTGGAACTGGTCGCCCCCGAGGTCGAGGTCCCGGCGGATGTCGCCGTCGAGGTGGAGGACGCGCTCAAGGGCGTGGCTCCTTCGTCGCTCAAGGAGACCTGCCGAGCCGTCGTCAGGTGGGCCGCCCTGGTACAGGCCGGGTTCGAGGCGCCTGCGGAGCTCCCCGCCGAGCCTTACGAGCCGATGCTGCTCATGTGCGAGCGAGGGGGCGGCTATTTCGTGGAGGAGTTCATCGACCTCAACGGCGCGATGGTCCGCCTCGGCACGGTGGACAGCAATCTCGCTGCTCAGCCCTTCCTCACGCTCGCGTCGACGACGCTCGACGCCCTTGACGCCGAAGGCGACATCACGTACTACGCCAAGGTCAGCGAGGGTTATCCACGGAGCAGCCCGCGGGGAATCGTCAGGCGTCGGGTCGACGAGGAACAGACCTACGACGAGGCGTTCACCCGTAACCTCCGCTGGGAGCCGACCGAATATCTCCGCCTGTACGAGCTGGGGCACAACGACGTCGATCACGTGCAGATCACGGAGGCCGAGGCGGCCCGGTTCATCGAGTCCGCGGTCGCGCGGCTGTCGGGTGCCCGCTGAGGTTCGCCCGGCCTCGGGAGGAGAGGCCGCGGATCCAGCGCGGTTCAGGGACGAGCGCCGTGTGCGGGGAGGCCGGGGAACACGGAACTCTGCCGTCAGGCGGGTCCGCGCCTGTGCCGAGGCCAGGTGACGGGCCTGCCGAGGGGGCCGGTGGCAGCCTCAAACTGCTCACCGAACCGGGCGCCCCGGCACGCTACCTGGACCCGCAGGGCAACCTCCTCGACGACATCGGCACCGTCGTCCAGCGCGCCGACCAGTCCCCCGCGAGCCCGGCGGCACCGACCACGGCACACCCGCCGGCGCGGACACCCCCCACACCCCACCCCGACCCGGGAACCCGCCCTGGCCGGCGCCGGCACCCACCGCCGCCGACAACGCCGGGCAGACGATCCGCCTCGGCAGCGACCCCGCCGACACCCTCGGCGACGCCGGCCGCACCGGCGACAACACCACACCACCCGTACACGCCGACACGGAGGCACCGCCCGTGCGCGCCTCGGTCGACGGAATCCCTGGGGGGAACGCCGCGGCGGTTGGCCGGAAGCCGTGGGTAGCGATGATGAATGGTGGGCGCCATCGTCCCGCCGAACGGCCGGATCCACCCTCAAGGAGTGCCATGTCCATGCTAATGCGTGCTCCCCGTGAATGTGCCACGTGGGAGTGGGAGCTGAGCGACTTCGCCCTGCCTGGCCTTGAATCCGCGCTGACGGTTGCTGCACAGATGTCGACCGTGCTGCGGAAGCATGGACTGCTGGAGCCTCAATACGTGGAGTGGCAATGGTTCATCTTCGGGCGTGGGGGTGTAGGGGCGATGACGAGGCTTTCGCTGTGCGGGAGTCTCGACGTCGGTGGATTGTCGCGGCGGGTCCGGGAGGCTCGTCCTGTGGCGCTTTCAGAAGCCGAACCCAACCTTCTCCGCATCTCCGGTCCAGGCACGTGGCTTGATGCCGGAGGCACGGAGCGAAGGGAGTACGGGCTCGTCGATCTGATCGTCGATCCCGACGAGCGGGAACTGACGGCTGAGGTTTCGGTGTTCCACGACATCTGGGGCCACTGCGACTTCAAGGGCGTCCCGCATCCGGAGGTCGAGAAGCGGAACGCACCCCGGCTGGCCGCGGCCCTGCGGGAACTGGAAGGGCTTCTGGGGCGGCCGGCGCGACCGGGCGATCCGACGTACTTCGGGCGCGCCGACGGCTACGGCATCCAGATGCCCGACTTGATCGACGGCCTGGGACCCGATCTCACCGACCTGCTCTGAACAGCACCTGGTGAGTCCTGGATGTCTGCCGCCGATGCGGGGGCAGCCTGGTTACGGGCGGACCACGCCTGGACATGCCTCTCGGTGGCCGGAGCCACCCGGGCCGCCACTCCGCACTGTCGGCCGGGTGGCGCAGGCGGTGACGCAGGGCGCACCGGCGCGCCCCCATGACGGTGAAGAGAACGGTTGGGAAGAGAATGTCATTCGGTACACGTAACGGCTGGGCACCGGCTCGATTTCCTGTGGACAGTGGTGCGGGCCGGCGTCTGCGGGAGTGGCTCGATGCCGAGGAGGGCGGTCTGGACGCCGTGGGCCTCGATCTCGGCGGCGCGGACCTGTCCTACGGTGACTTCTCCGCGTCATGGTTCACCGACGCGAAGTTGGCGGGTGTGAAGCTGGCCGGCGCGGAGTTGTACCGCTCGGATGCCCAGGGGGCGGATCTCACCGAAGCCGATCTGACGGGAGCCTCTCTGGTCCGTGTGAACCTCGACGACGCGATCTTGCGGAACGCGACGCTCGAGGGCGCCGATCTCGTCAAGGCGTCGCTCCACGGTGTCGATGCGAGCGGCGCCGGCTGCAGAGGGACCCGGTTCACGGGAGCCTCTCTCCTGGGTGCCGACTTCCGTGGCGCCGACCTGAGCGACGCGGTCTTCGACGAGAACTCGTTCCAGGTGAAGGTGGATGAGGAGACGAAGCTCGAGGGTGCGTCGGGATCGGTGTTCGGGCCCGTGACCTTTGTCCGTGAAGGCGTTTCCCGAGAGCTGTCAGGTTCGGAGTTGCAGCAGTGGATCAGGGATCACGGCGGGGAAATCCGGGTTCTGGGAATCCAGGCGAACCGTTGACCTCCATCGGCGGCTCGGTCACCGCTCCACCGAACAGTCAGGTCTTCCCTCAAGGGCGCCACGTCCTTGTCGATGCGCGCTCCGCGCGATCGCGCCGCACAGGAGCGGGAGCCGCGTGACTTCATCGCTGTACACGTACGGCCTGTCGGGAACCCCCCGCACAGAGCGGCAATGGCTCGCCTTCGGGCGTGGGGGCATTGATTCGTGCGTCTGACGGGATCGTCTTCGTGCCACCTGGTGGCGGGTTCGTCCCGGAGGGAGTTCGGTGATCCCGAGCAGTGGCGTGGCCCGGTGGACGTGGAGCCGGTGGGACCGGTCCGCCGACGAGATCACGCTCTGCCTGCGCGGTCTCCTGTCCGCCCACCACGTGCTCACGGAGCACCGCTTCAGCGTCGGAGGGCCGGCGGCGCGGCTTACGGTCACCGAGAACGGCAATCCCACGCATCGCCTGTTCGACCGCGACATCACCTTGCGGGTGGCGGACCTGTCGTCCGACCGTCTTGCCCGTGTGGTGGAGGAGATCAGGTCTGTGGCGGCTCCCGGCGAGGTCGGTTCCGCGGACGCGAGGATGGACTGCACCGCTGTCCTGCTCACCGAGGAAGGCGAACGGGAACAGGAGCGGGCGTTCCTCCTGTCGTCCGCCTCCTTCGCCGGATTCGCCGGTGTGGACCTCGAGACGTACACGGACGTCTGGATGAGGTACGACGTGAAGGGGCGCCCGCAGCCTGCCGTCCCCAGCGCCAACGCGCCACGGCTCACCGCCGTCCTCAGCCGCCTCGCGGACGCGCTCGGCACCGGGACGGAGCCGGAGGACCCCACCTGCTTCGGGACTCCCACCCCGACCGGAGTGGACAACCGGTACGAGGCCGACGGATCTCCTTCGGACGTGTGGGGCCGCTTCGAAATTCCCTCACGGAAGGCGGTCTTCGAGTTCCTGTCACCCTTCCACCAGGGGCATTTCGGGCGTACCGCGGACGGGACCGTGCAGTACGTACCCGTCCGCGGCTCCGACGGCCTGCTGCTCGGCCACCTCTGGGCCTCCGACCCCGACGGTGCCGCGAGCTTCGCCCCGCGCGACGCTGCCGGCGAAGACGGTCACCGGGCCGGACTGGTCTGGCTGGACCGCCTGCGCGCGACCCGCGAGCGGGGACTGAGCCCGTCACAGGCTCTCGCGGAACTGTCCTCCTGCCCCGGCGACCCGGTGGCGGGGCAGGCGGACCCACGGAGCCGGCCACGCACCATGCCGCTTCGCGACCTCCGCGACCGCGCACGCGACGCCTGACCCGCGGGCCGCGGACCGGGGGCCAGAAACCGGTGCGAGGCGGGGGCGGCGGTGGCCGGCAGGACGGTACGGGCGTCTACTCCGGCCGCCGCGCCGTGCGGCCGGCCGGGTGGTGCAGGTGTTGGTGCAGGGCGCGGACGTCGTCGACGAGCTCGGGCACCGGTCCCTCCACCACCGCGTCCGGGACGACGGCGGTGACCGGCAGGGCGGCGACCGGAGCCGCGGGCACGCCCCACTCGGTGAGCCAGGACGCCAGCTGCGCGCCGGAGGCCACGTACACGATGCGGCCGAGGCCCACCCAGCCGTGCGCGGCCGCGCACATCGGGCAGTGCTCGCCGGAGGTGTAGACGGTGGCCGCCGCGCGTTCCGCCGGGGTCATGTGCCGCGCGGCCCAGCGGGCCAGGGCGAACTCGGGGTGCCGGGTGTGGTCGCCGCCCGCGACGTGGTTGTGGTCCTCGCCCAGGACGGTGCCGTCGCCCGCCACCAGCACGGATCCGAAGGGCTCGTCGCCCGAGGCCAGGGCCTGGGCCGCCAGTTCCACGCAGCGGCGCAGGTGCCGCAGGTCCGCCTCACTGATCACCGGTCCACCCTAGGGCCTGTCCGGCGGACCGCGCACGTGGGCCGCGGGGCCCGGCACGCCCGTCGGGGCGCCCGGCCGGAGGGGGCCGCTCCCCGGCCGAGGTGCACCGGATCCGGTTGTCGCGGAGAGTGGAGGCAAGGAAGGGAGCGTTCCGAGAGCCGTCGCGCGGCCGTCGCCGGGGAGCATCCCGGCCGTCGGGGAACGCTCCGTACGACACCTCCAGGAAGCAGGTCCTGCCATGACAGCCGCACCCGTCATGCAACTGCCGGTCATCAGCGAGTGCTCGGCCGAGAGCTGCGCCTACAACAGCGACCACACCTGCCACGCCGCGGCGATCACCGTGGGAGACGTCAGCGATCCCGTCTGCGACACGTTCCTGAGCGCCGACGTCCGGGGCGGGGAGCCCTCCGTCACCGGCCGGGTCGGCGCCTGCAAGATGGCCGACTGCCGGCACAACAGCGGGCTGGAGTGCCACGCCCCGGCCATCGCCGTCGGTTCCGAACAGGAGCAGGTCGACTGCCTCACCTACGAGCCGGCCTGAACGGCCGGCGCGAGGAGCCGGCGGAACGGAACGAGGACGGAGGCGGAGGGCCGGCGGGACCGGCCGGTGACCCGGACGCGGCCCGGGGTCAGGGCGCGGGCACCGGCTCCGCCGGCCCGTCGTCATGCAGCGGGAGCCGCGCCGGGCCCACCTGCTCGCCCAGGACGTCGGTCATGAAGCGGACCAGCCCCGCCGCGAAGGCGTCCTCCGCCCGACGGCCGTCCCCGCCCGCCGGCCGCGGGCCGCCCCGCCGCCCCGCGCGGCGGGGCGGCCCACGGGGCTT
>NZ_LWCC02000046.1 GCF_001642695.1 Streptomyces chilikensis | reverse complement strand
TCGCCACCCACCGCCACACCACCGGCCTGCCCGCCACCTCCCTCGCCTGGGGACCCTGGGCCGACAGCGGCATGCTGGGAGAACTCACCCCGGCCGACATCGCCCGCATGGCGCGTGCGGGACTCGTTCCGCTGAGCGCCGACCAGGGCCTCGACCTGTTCGACCTGGCGGTGGCCGCCTCCGCCGAGGAGCGGCCACACCTGTTGGCCGCCCGTCTCACCCCGAACGAGTCCCAGGTGCGGCCGGACATGCTCCCTCCGCTGCTCCGCCCGTTCTTTCGGGCCGCCCTGCGCAAGCAGGCCGCCGGCGCCCAGCGGCCCGCCGCGGAGTCCGCCGCCGCGCTGAAGGAGCGCCTGGCCCGATGCTCCGAGGACGAGGCCCACCGCCTGGTGCTCGACCTCGTCCGGGAGGCGATCGCCGCCGTGCTCGGTCACTCCTCCGCCGCATCGGTGGAGGTGAGCCGCGGTTTCCTCGACATCGGCTTCGACTCCCTCACCGCCGTCGAATTCCGCAACCGGGTCAACCAGCTCACCGGGCTGAAACTGGCAGCCACGCTGATCTTCGACCACCCGTCTCCGGAGGCCCTCGCCCGCCATCTGCTGGCGGAACTGGCTCCCGGGGGCAACGTCACCGCTCTCACGCTGCTCAGCGAACTGGACCGGCTCGAGTCGTCGCTCGCGGCCGTGCCCGCGGACGACGACGACCGTTCCCAGGTGACGGAGCGCCTCCGCGGGCTGCTCGCGGCCTGGACGGACAGCAGGCCTGCCGGTGACGACGTCACCGACCTCGACTCCGCCACCGCGGACGAACTCTTCGATCTTCTCGACGGCGAGCTGGGACTTTCCTGACCCCGTGCGGCGGCTCCCTCGCGGGAGCCGCCACCCGCCGATCTCGCCTCGCCCTTCAAGGAGTGCCAACTCATGCCGAACGAGGAGAAGTACCTCGCCTACCTCAAGCGCGCCACGGCGGATCTCCGCGAGGCGCGCACCAGGCTGCGGGAGTACGAGGACCGGGACCGGGAGCCCATTGCCATCGTCGGCATGGCCTGCCGTTACCCGGGAGGCGTCACCTCCCCGGAGGACCTGTGGCGCCTCGTCCAGGAGGGCGGGGACGCGATATCGGAGTTCCCCGACGACCGGGGGTGGGACGTCGAGCACCTCTTCGGCGACGGTGAGGCGGGCACCTCGAACGCTCACGCCGGAGGCTTCCTCGAGGGCGCCACCGCGTTCGACCCCGCCTTCTTCGGGATCAGCCCGCGCGAGGCCCTGGCGATGGACCCGCAGCAGCGGCTGCTGCTGGAGGCGTCCTGGGAGGTCTTCGAGCGGGCCGGCATCGATCCGGCCTCGGTGAAGGGCAGCCGCACGGGCGTCTTCGCCGGCCTGATGTACCACGACTACCTGACGCTGATGCAGTCCCTCCCCGACGGCGTCGAGGGCTACCTCGGCACCGGCACCTCCGGCAGCGTGCTGTCCGGCCGGGTCGCCTACATCCTGGGCCTCGAAGGGCCGGCGGTGACGGTGGACACGGCGTGCTCGTCGTCCCTGGTCGCCCTCCACCTGGCCGTCCAGGCACTGCGCAACGGCGAGTGCTCGATGGCCCTGGCGGGCGGTGTCACGGTCATGTCGACGCCCGGCACCTTCGTCGACTTCAGCCGCCAGGACGGGCTCTCCTTCGACGGGCGCTGCAAGTCGTTCTCGGACGACGCGGACGGCACGGGCTGGTCCGAGGGCGTGGGCGTGCTGCTGGTGGAGCGCCTGTCCGACGCCCGCCGCAACGGGCACCGGGTGCTGGCGGTGGTGCGGGGCTCGGCCGTCAACCAGGACGGTGCGAGCAGCGGCCTGACGGCGCCGAACGGGCCGTCGCAGCAGCGGGTGATCCGCCAGGCGCTCGCCAACGCCCGGGTCCCGGCCGCCGACGTGGACGTGGTGGAGGCCCACGGCACGGGCACGACGCTGGGCGACCCGATCGAGGCGCAGGCACTGCTCGCCACGTACGGCCAGGAACGCCCGGAGGACGGGCGGCCGCTGTGGCTCGGCTCGCTGAAGTCCAACATCGGCCACGCCCAGGCGGCGGCGGGTGTCGCGGGCGTGATCAAGATGGTCATGGCGATGCGCCACGGGGTGCTGCCCCGGACGCTCCACGTGGAGCGTCCGTCGACCCAGGTGGACTGGTCGGCGGGGGCGGTGGAGCTGCTGACCGAGGCGCGGGAGTGGCCCGAGACCGGTGACCGGCCGCGCCGGGCCGCGGTCTCGTCGTTCGGCGTGAGCGGGACCAACGCCCATGTGGTCCTCGAGCAGGCGGTGGCCGAGGAGGAGCCGCAGCCTGCCGGCGAGCCGGAGGTCGTGCTGCCGGTGGTGCTGTCGGCGAAGTCGCCGGAGGCGCTGGCGGACCAGGCGGAGCGGCTGCTGGCCCGTGTCCGGGAGGACGGG
>NZ_LWCC02000045.1 GCF_001642695.1 Streptomyces chilikensis | reverse complement strand
GGGCGGCACGCACGGCGGTGCGCCCGCGGAGGTGGCGCGGCCCCGCCCGCGGAGGGCGGCGGGGCCGCGCGAAGAGGTCAGGACGCCGGCGGCCCGTCGCCGCGGCGGCGCAGTTCGCGGCGGGCCAGGGGCCGGGTCGCCGGGCCCTGGAGGACGGAGCCGTCGGGGGCGAAGCGGGAGCCGTGGCAGGGGCACTCCCACGCCCGCTCGGCGGCGTTGAAGCCGACCAGGCAGCCGAGGTGCGTGCAGCGGGCCGAGACCGCGTGCAGCGCGCCCTCCTCGTCCCGGTGGACGGCGAGCGTCTCCCCGCCCACCCGCACCACCGCGCCGTCCCCCGGCTCGATGCCGTCCACCGGCATCGTCCGGCAGGCCGCCGCCAGCCGGTCGCCGACGAAGTGCTTGGCCACCTCCGCCTGGGTCTGCAGGAACCGCGGCGCCTCCCGCAGCACCGGCAGCACCCGGCGCGGGTCGTACAGCTCGGCCCAGGGGCTGCTCTTCCCGTCGATCAGCGTGGCGAGCAGCCGGCCGGCCATGATGCCGCCGCTCATGCCCCAGCCGCGGAACCCGGTCGCCACCCACAGCCCCCGCGCACCCGGGTGGAGCGGCCCGACCAGCGGCACGGTGTCCGTGGCGTCGGTGTCCTGCGTGGCCCAGCCGTACGCCGGCTCGGTGCCCGGGAAGTTGGCCACCGCCCAGTCCGCGAGCCGCCGGAAACGTTCCTCCGGGTCGCCGGTGCCGGGCAGGACGTGCTCGCCGGTGACGATCAGCAGCCGCTTCCCGGGGGCGTCCAGCGGCGCGGTCCGCACCGACCGGGTGTTCTCCTCGGAGGTGATGTACATGCCGTCCGGGTCCAGGGAGTCCGGCATCCGCCCGGCCACCACGAACTCGCGGCGCGGCTTGAGCCGGGAGAACAGCAGGGCCCGGTCGAAGACGGGGTAGTGGGTCGCGACCACGACGTCGCGGGCCCGCACCACGTGGCCGGTCTCCGCCTCCAGGGTGTGCGGGTCACCCTCCGTGAGACCGGTGACCCGGGTGTTCTCCAGGATCAGCGCCCCCTGCGCGGCCAGGTCGGCGGCGATCGCCAGCAGGTAGGACCGCGGGTGGAACTGGGCCTGCCCGTCCAGCCGGACCGCACCGGCCACGGGGAAGGGAAGGCCGGTGACCTGCGTGAACACCGCGGGCAACCCCGCCTCCCGGGCCGCCTCGGCCTCCGCCCTGACCTGGTCGGCCCGGGCGGGGTCGGTGACGTAGGAGTACGCGCTGCGGGGCTCCCAGTCGCAGTCGACGCCGAGTTCCTCGACCAGGGCCGCGGCGTGCTCGATCGCCTCGGTCTGCGACCGCGCGTACAGGCGGGCCCCCTCGGCGCCGCGGGTCCTGCGCAGGCGCGAGTAGACCATGCCGTGCAGGGCGGTCAGTTTGGCGGTGGTGTACCCGGTGACGCCGCCGGCCAGCCGGCCCGCCTCCAGCACGGCCACGGTCCGGCCGGCGCGCATCAGCTCGTGGGCCGTGCTGAGACCGGCCATGCCCGCGCCGATGACCGCGACGTCCACGTCCACGTCGGAGGCCAGGGAGGGATACGGCTCGTCGCCGGGGGCCGTCCGCATCCAGTACGACGGTCCGATCGGAGGGTAACGAGTGCTCATGCCGCGCCGGGTACCCCGCGCCCGCCCGATCAGTGCCGCTCCCGATCAAGCCTGTCCGGGCGGACCGTCAGGCCTCGACCAGCGGCTTGGCGTCCCGGGCCAGCGCCGTCAGCCGCGAGATGGCCCGGAAGTACTTCTTCCGGTACCCCCCGGCCAGCATCTCCGCGCTGAACAGCTCGTCGAACGGCGCTCCGGAGGCCACCACCGGCACCTCGCGGTCGTACAGCCGGTCGGCGAGGACCACCAGCCGCAGCGCCGTGGACTGGTCCGGCACGGCCGTCACCCCGGTGAGGCAGACGGCGGCGAGGTCGTCGGTCAGGGCCCCGTACCGGCTGGGGTGGACCCGGGAGAGGTGGTCGAGCAGCGCGGGGAAGCCGTCCAGGGCGGCCCCCGGCACGGCGTGCGCGACGCGCCGCACCTGCTCGTCGGAGAACGGCGGCGGCGCCTCCGGCAGGCCCCGGTGGCGGTAGTCCTCGCCGTCGATGCGCAGCGTGCGGAAGTGCGCGGACAGGCCCTGGATCTCCCGGAGGAAGTCCGCCGCCGCGAACCGGCCCTCGCCCAGCTTGCCCGGCAGCGTGTTCGAGGTGGCGGCCAGCGCGACCCCGGCGTCCACCAGCTTCCCCAGCAGCGTGGACACCAGCACGGTGTCGCCCGGGTCGTCCAGTTCGAACTCGTCGATGCACAGCAGCCGGTGCCCGGAGAGGGTCTTCACGGTCTGCTGGAAGCCCAGCGCGCCGACCAGGTTGGTCAGCTCGACGAAGGTGCCGAACGCCTTCAGCGACGGGTCCGCCGGGGTGGCGTGCCACAGCGAGGCCAGCAGATGGGTCTTGCCCACGCCGTACCCGCCGTCCAGGTAGACGCCACGGGGCCCGGCCGGGGCGGCCGGCTTCGCCCGGCCGAGGCCGAACAGCCGGCGCACCACGCCGCCGCCGCCGTCCGCCGGGGCTCCGTCGAGGGAGGCGGCGAACCCCTCGAGGACGCGGACCGCCTCGCTCTGGCTCGGCTGGTTCGGGTCCGGGATGTACGTCCCGAAACGGGCCGAGCCGAAACGCGGCGGCGGCACCATCTCCGCCACCAGGCGGTCGGCGGGGACGTGGGGCTCACGGGCGCACAGGGACTGCGGGGCCGTTTCGGCTATGGGTCCGCGACCGGCGGCGGAGGGGGAAGGAGACACGCTTCCCCATGTTAAGCGGCATGTCACACTGCGTGTCATGCGACGCCTGTTCCCTGTGACCCAAGAGACAGCCACCGCCGCGGCCGCGGACCCCGGCCGCGAGTGGACCCTCGACGAACTGGCCGACGCCTACGCGTACCCCTGCCACCCCACCGACCCGCAGGGCGGCCCCGGCAGCCGCGGGCCCTGGCTGCGCGCCAACATGGTCTCCACCCTCGACGGCGCCGCCCAGCACGACGGCCGCTCGCACCCCATCTCCAGCGCCGCCGACATGCGGATCTTCGGCACCCTGCGGGCCCTGGCCGACGTCGTCGTGGTCGGCGCGGAAACGGTCCGGCAGGAGGGGTACCGGCCCGCCCGGGCCCGCAAGGAGTTCGCCGCCCGCCGCGAGGCGGCCGGGCAGGGGCCCGCGCCCGCCGTCGCCGTCGTCTCGGCCGGCCTGGAGCTGGACTTCTCCCTGCCGCTGTTCACCTCGCCCCTGGTGCCCACCCTGATCCTCACCGGCGCCTCCGCCGACCCGCACCGGACCGCCGCCGCGGAGAAGGCGGGGGCCCGGGTGATCGTGGCGGGCGACGGCATGGGCGTGGACCCGGCCCGCGCGGTCCACGCGCTCGCGCAGCTCGGCCACACCCGGCTGCTCACCGAGGGCGGCCCGCGCCTGCTGGGCCAGATGATCGCCGCGGGCGTGCTGGACGAGCTGTGCCTCACCGTCTCCCCGACCCTCACCGCCGGCGACGCCCAGCGCATCGCGGGCGGCCCCTCCGTCGTGGTGCCGCACCGGTTTTTGCTCGGCTCGCTGCTGGAGGAGGACGGCTTCCTCTTCGGCCGCTACCACCGGCCCTGACGGCCGAGGGCGCTCGCGGGCTCCTGTCGAGCCGGTCCGGGCGCCGCCGCACCGTGCCGCGGACCCCTGCTTCCACTGCCTCCACCGGGCGGGAAGCGCCCGTCCGGCGGGGATTGAGCTGCGGGATCGGTGGAACATGGACAGCCTCCCGCTCCGGTCCGGGTGGACGGAAACCGTAGGTCGGCGCCGGGGCGAAGGGGCAGGATGGTTTCAGCAGCGGCACGCGGCGCCGCTGCCCGGCCACGGACGACAGCGGGCCCCTCAGGTCCGTGAGTGGAGAGATGGGGCGCCTGACGTGTTCACGAGCGTACTGATGATCGAAAAGGCTCTGACCTCGGCCGACGTGGAGTTCGTCACCACGCTGCACGGCGACGAGCCGGTCGCCTTCCACGTCCTCCTGCAACCCCGCGGCGACCAGGCCGACCGGCTGCTGCGCGCCATCGACGACATCGCCATCGGCGCGCTGGACGAGGCGGCCCGGGAGGCCGCCCAGCCGGAGGGCAAGGACGCCGCGGAACAGGGCCGCCAGGCCCTCGACATCTCCCTGGTGGCGCTGCGCGCCGCGGGGAGCGAGGCGGAGGGGCGGCTGGTCGAGGACCACCCGCTGGACGAGCTGAGGTCCGTCGTGGAGGAGGTCGGCGCGGACGAGGTGATCGTGCTGACCGACCCGCACTACGTCGAGGAGTTCTTCCACCGCGACTGGGCCTCCCGGGCCCGTCACAAGGTGGGCGTGCCGGTCCTCAAGCTCTTCTCGCACAGCAGGACCCAGGGCCAGGCCCCGGCCTGACCCGGCCGGCCCGCCGGCACGTCCCGGCGGCGCGGGCGGCGGGCCGCCGGGACGCGCCGCCGAGGGTCCGTCCGGCGCGGCACCGGCTCCCGCCCCG
>NZ_LWCC02000044.1 GCF_001642695.1 Streptomyces chilikensis | reverse complement strand
CCCGCCGCCCCGCGGAGCCGCCCGCGGGCGGGGCCGGCGGGGCGGCGGAGGGGGCCGGTGTGCGGGCCGCCGGGGGGAGCACCGGGGGGAGGGCCTCGGGGGGCTCGCCCAGGAGGACGCGGCGGACGACGCGTTCCGCGGCGCGGCCGTCGTCCCAGGGGCAGAAGCGGTGGCGGAAGGCGGCGCGCAGCCGGGCGGACTCCTCGGTGGCGTGGGCGCCCTCGGCGAGGAGGCGGTACAGCTCGTCGGCGGTGCGGGAGACGGGGCCGGGCGGCGCGGCGAGCAGGTCGAAGGTGGTGCCGCGGACGGCGCGGTAGACGTCCAGGTCGGGGGCGTGGACGACGATCGGGCGGTCCAGGTTGGCGTAGTCGAACATGATCGACGAGTAGTCGGTGACCAGCACGTCCGCGGCCAGGCACACCTCCTCCGCCGAGCGGTGGGAGGTCACGTCGATCACGCGCGGGGAGGCGGCGGCGCGTTCGCGGCCGGCCCGGTCGTGGAAGTAGTGGGCGCGCAGCAGCACCACGGCGTTCTCCCCGGCCGCCTCGGCCAGCCGCACCGGGTCGACCCCGGCGGCGTCGAACCCCTCGGCGTGGTCGCGGTGGGTGGGGGCGTGGAGCACGGCGGTGGCGCCCTCGGGGACGCCCAGTTCGCGGCGGATCCGCGCCACGTCCCGCGCGGTGGCCGTGCAGTACACGTCGTTGCGGGGGTAGCCGTACTCCAGCGTCTCGTGCCCGCCGGGGAAGACGCGTTCCCAGGTCTCGGTGGAGTGCGGGTTGGAGGAGAGGTTGAAGTCCCAGCGGGAGACCCGGGCCAGCAGCCTGGTGAAGCTGCCGGTGGCGGCGGCCACCACCGGGTGGGCGGTCTGGTCGAGCCCCATCCGCTTCAGCGGCGTGCCGTGCTGGGTCTGCAGGTGGACGGTGCCGGGCCGCTTGACGACCGCGTCGGCGAAGTTGGCGTTGGACACCAGGTAGGTGGCGCGGGCCAGCAGGTCCCAGTACGCGCGGGTGCCGATCACCGCGTGCTCCACACCGGGCGGCAGCGTGGGGACGGCCTCCGGCTCCACCAGGAAGACGCCGCGCAGGTGCGGGGCGAGTTCGCGGGCCTTGGCGTGGATCGCCGCCGGGTTGCAGGCGTAGCCCCGGCCCCAGTAGGCGCAGTACACCGCCAGGTGCGGGTCGAGCGGGCGGCGCAGGGCGCGCCGGTAGTGCAGGCGGGTGCGCAGCCCGCGCAGCGGACGGGGCGGGACCGCCGACGCCCGTGCCCGGCCGGCGGCGCGGCGGGCGGCGCGCAGCAGCCGGAACGCGGTGTGGCGGCCGGAGGCGA
>NZ_LWCC02000043.1 GCF_001642695.1 Streptomyces chilikensis | reverse complement strand
CGGGCGGTCGTCGGGGCCCGGGCCGGACCGGCGGCCCGCGTGGGGCCGGTTGGGGCGCGTGCCGCCGGCCGGGCGGCGTCCGGGGTCGCCGCCGCCGGGCCGGGCTTCTTCCGGGAGGTCCCCGGAGGACGGGTCGGGGAGCCGGTTCATACCGCGCCTCCCGGGTCCGTGGCCGGCGCGGGGTCCGCGGTGGGGACCGGCGTCGGGGCCGTGCGGGCGGTGGCGAGCAGCTGCAGGCCGAGGCGGATCCGGCGGCGGGCCTCCTCCTCGGTGACGCCGAGGTCGGCGGCGGCCCGCCGGTAGTCCCGCCGGTGGTGGTAGGCGAGGGTGAGCGCGGCCCGCAGCGAGGCGGGCATGGCGGTCACGATGTAGTCGGCGCGGGCGGCGACGGCCGCCTCGCGGACCCTGGCCTCCAGTTCCTCGACGGCTCCGACGGCCTCGGGGTCCTCCGGGTCGGCGCCCCTGCGCCGCAGTTCCGCCGTCCCGGCCGCGTGCAGCCGCCGCACCGCGACGGTGCGGGTCAGCTCGGAGAGCCAGGTCCGCATCGGGCCCTGCCGGTGGTCGTAGGCGGAGGGGTTCTCCCAGACCTGTCCGAAGACCTCGCGGGTCACCGCGTCGGCGGCCCGCTCGTCCTCGAGGACCCGGTTGGCCAGGCCGTGGACGAGTGAGGCGTACCGGTCGTAGAGCTCGCCGAGGGCCGCGGCCTCTCCGCGTTCCAGTCGCTGCTGCAGCTTCCGCTCCGCGCGGACCGGTCCGTCCGTGGTGACCGCCACCGTCCCTCCCCTCCCGTCGCCCCCGCGTCCCGTTCGCTTCCGTCCCGCCTCCCGCGGAACGCCCCTCCTGCCGAATGTAGTCGGCACCCCGTGCCGCGCACGGCTCTTTACGGCAAACGCGCGCCACGGGAGCGGTCCCACGTGGTAAGGGTCGCGCGGCCGGAGACCCGGCGGCAGGAGGTGTGCGCCTTGTCCCCCGACACTGCGCACAACCGACCGATGCATGGGAACTTCTGATCGAATGAGCCCGGATGTGGCCGGTCGATGTCTGGTTTTCCCGGTGGGGCCCTGGGTTTCATGGAGGCGTGGCGGGGGCAGGGGCGCTGCCACGAGACCGCCTCCGGCGAGTTAGGGGCATGATGTGGCGTTCACGGTGACCGGCACCGGGCACGGCGAATGGGTCGTGCTCCGGGTGTGCGGCGAGATGGACCTGGTGACCTCGCCGGAACTGCGCCGACGGGTGCACGACGCGGTGGCGGCCGGGCACCGCAGTGTGGTCGTCGATCTCTCGGACGTCTTCTTCTGCGACTCCAGCGGCGTCGGCGTGCTGATCGCCACCCGGCGGCTGCTGCGGTCCTGCGGCGGCAGGCTGCGGCTGGTGCTCCCGGCCGCGGGCGCGGAGGACGGCTCGCACGTCAACCGGGTACTGGGCGCGCTCGGGGTGCGGCGGCTCTTCGAGGTCTTCCCGGACGCCGAGGCGGCGCTGGACGACGACGTCCGCCCGATGTCGGCCTAGGCCGGTGCCGGTGCCGGACCGGCGCCGGTGCCGGACCGGCGCCGGTCGGAGCGCGCCGCAGGATGGTGCCGGGGACGACGGGGCAACACGCCCGGCGTGCGGACCAGTTGACCGCGGTCCCGTGACCGGTGTTCACCCGTGCGTGGTCACGAAGCGCACGTCACGCACCGTGGCCGCCGTGCGGTCACGGAGAGTTGACGCGGAGGCGCGGGCGCCGGGTCCGCCGCCCGCCCGGGGTTCGCCCGCCCTCGGGTACCTTGGGTGAAATGCCAGAGTTGCCAGGGCCCAACGGCCCTAGTGCGAGGGTGTCCCGCGGGGCGGCGGTCGTCGCACAGTATGCCGCACGGGTACTCCTTCGCGCTGGAATATGCCCGAAGCGCTTGTTGGGGTGACTCAGTGTCAACCATGCTGTGCAACAAGGGAGTCACAGTCCGTGACTCCGTGTCGTGTCCGCCGGTTCGGATGGTGTGAGCGGTGCAGGTGCTTCAAGTGCAGTTGGAGATCCGGCCCGACCCCGCGGAAGTGGGGAGAGCCCGGAGATGGGCCCGGTCGCGGCTCGCGGGGTCCGGGATGGACGCGGACGAGTCGCTGGCCGAGACGGTGATCCTGCTCGTGTCCGAGCTGGTGACCAACGCGGTGGTGCACACGGGGTGTCCCGCGGTGCTGCGGCTGGTGCTGCCGGCCGAGGACGCGGGTGAGGCCCCGGTCGGCGCGATGCCGCCGGTCCGCCTGGAGGTCGCCGACGCGGACTGCCGGGCGCCGGTGCCGCGGTGCTCGGAGGAGGACGAGACGGGCGGCCGCGGGCTGGCCCTGGTGGACGGCCTCGCCGACCGGTGGGGCTGGACGCGGGAGGGCGCCGGCAAGCGGATCTGGTGCGAGCTGGACCGCGGGGCGCAGGTCGCGGTGGGCGTGACGACGGCCGCCGTCGCCTACGGCACGGGGATCGCCGCGTGCGGAGGACTGGCCTACGAGGCCGTCTGAGCCCCTCCCCTCCCGCAGGTGCAGGCACTCCCCGCTCCTGCTCCCCCGCCTCTGCTCCCCCCGCTCCGGTCGTGCACGCCGCCGTCGGCGTCGCCGCCCGTGCGGCGGTCCACGCCCGGTCCACGGGTCCACGGCGCGCCGTGCCCGCGCGCTCCCGCCCCGGCCGCCGTCCGGGTCGGCCGCACCCGGAACCGCCACCCGCGCGGGCTTCCCGAGCCGGCGACGTCGCCGGGTCCGTGACGCGGGCCGCCCGTGGCCGCCGCGGGGATCCGGCCGGTGGCCGCTCCGCCCGGCGGGCGGGGACCGAGGTCACCCACGGGGTGTGGACCGAAGTCGCCCACAGGGTGTGGACGAAGGTCAGCGCGCCTCGCGGAAGGCGCGGCGGTAGGCCGTGGGGGAGACGCCCAGTACGGCCCGCGCGTGCTGCCGCAGCGACTGCGCGCTGCCGAACCCCGCGTCGCGGGCGATCCGCTCCACCGACAGCCCGGTGGTCTCCAGCAGGTGCCGCGCCCGCTCCACCCGCTGCCGGGTGAGCCATTCCCCGGGACTCAGGCCGGTCTCCTCGCGGAACCTCCGCGTGAAGGTCCGCACCGACAGCGCCTCCTGCTCCGCCAGGTCCCGCAGCAGCAGCGGCTCGTGCAGCCGCTCCAGCGCCCAGGCCCGCGCCCGCGCCGTCCCCGCCGCCCGCGGTTCCGGCACCGGCCGCCGCACGTACTGGGCCTGCCCTCCGTCCCGGTGCGGCGGCACCACCGTCACCCGTGCGACCTCCGCGGCCACCGCCGCCCCGTGGTCGCGCCGCACCAGGTGCAGGCAGAGGTCGATCCCCGCCGCCACCCCCGCGGAGGTCAGCACGTCGCCGTCGTCGACGAAGAGCACGTCGGGGTCGACCCGCACCTCGGGGAAGAGCCGCTGGAAGTGCTCGGCGTGCGCCCAGTGGGTGGTGGCCGGCCGTCCGTCGAGGACGCCCGCCGCGCCCAGCACGTAGCCGCCGGTGCAGATCGACACCAGCCGGGTCCCAGGCCGGATGCGGGCGAACGCCGCCGCGAGTTCCCCGGTCAGCACGCCCTTCTCGTGGACCACGCTCCGCTCGTGCGTCGCCGGCACCACCACGGTGTCGGCACGGGCCAGCGCCTCCGGGCCGTGCTCCACCCGGACCGCGAAGTCGGCGTCGGTCCGCACCTCGCCCGGCGGGCCCGCCGAGCAGGTCGTCACCTCGTACAGGCGCCGCCCGTCCGCGCCGCGCGCCCGGCCGAAGACGCGGTGCGGTATGCCCAGCTCGAAGGGGATCAGCCCGTCCATGACCAGCACCGCGACCCGGTGCCGCCGCCCCGGCCGCCGGTCCGGCTCCGCCCGTTCCGCCTCGTCCGCGCGCTCCGCCGCCATGTCCGGAGGATAGCCGTGGCCCGATCCTGTCGAACAGCGTCCCTCCGGCCACTCGTCCCGCGGTGCCGGAGGGCGGATGCTGTCCCGGTGACACAGACGCGCCCCGCCTCGCCCGCCCCCGCCCCGGCAACCGCCGCCCCGCCCGCGCCCGGTACCGGCGACCGCCCCGGACCGCGGCCGCGGACCGGGCGGCGGATGCCGCACCGCGCCTGGCTGGTGGTGGCCGTGGCCTTCGTGACCATCATCGGCGCCGCGGCCTTCCGCACCCTGCCGGGGCTGGTGACCGACCCGCTGATCGACGACTTCGGCTGGTCGCGCGGCACCATCGGCGCGGCCGTCTCCGTCAACCTGGTGCTCAACGGGCTGATCGCGCCGTTCTCCGCCACGCTGATGGACCGTTTCGGCATCCGCCGGGTGGTGACCGGCGCGCTCACCCTGATAGCCGTGGGCGTCGGCGCGGGCGTCCTGATGCGCGAGGCCTGGCAGCTCCTGCTGCTGTGGGGCGTGCTGGTGGGCCTGGGCACCGGCGCGCTGGCCACCGGGTTCGCCGCCACCGTCACCATCCGGTGGTTCGCCGAGCGCCGCGGCCTGGTCTCCGGGGTCCTCACCGCGGCGGCCGCCTCGGGGCAGCTCGTGTTCCTGCCGCTGCTGTCCTGGCTGGTCGTCGGCCACGGCTGGCGTCCGGCCGCCGTCACGGTGGCGCTGGCCGCGCTCGCCGTGGTGCCGTTCGCCTGGCTGCTGATGCGCGACCACCCCTCCGACGTGGGCCTTCCGCCCTACGGCGCCCAGGAGGTGACGCCGCCGCCCGCCCCGGCCCCGGGGGTGGCCCGGCGCGCGCTGACCGTACTGGCCCGGGCGGCGCGCAGCGGCCCCTTCTGGCTGCTCGCCGGCTCCTTCGCCATCTGCGGGGCCTCCACCAACGGGCTCGTGCAGACCCACTTCGTGCCCGCCGCCCACGACCACCACATGCCGGTCACCGCGGCGGCCTCGCTGCTGGCCGTCATCGGCGTCTTCGACGTGGTCGGCACGATCGCCTCCGGCTGGCTCACCGACCGCTTCGACTCCCGGCGGCTGCTCGCCGTGTACTACGCGCTGCGCGGCCTGTCGCTGCTCTTCCTGCCGATGCTGCTGGCGCCCGCGGTCCACCCCCCGATGATCTTCTTCATCGTCTTCTACGGGCTGGACTGGGTGGCGACCGTGCCCCCGACGATCGCCCTGTGCCGGGAGCACTTCGGAGAGGACGGGCCGGTCGTCTTCGGCTGGGTCCTCGCCTCCCACCAGGCGGGCGCGGCCGCCGTCGCCTTCCTGGGCGGCCTGGCCCGCGACGTCTTCGGCACCTACGACGTCGTCTGGTACGCCTCCGGCGCCCTGTGCGCGGGAGCGGCCCTGATGGTCCTGGTCATCCGCCGCCGCGCGACGCCCCTCCCGGGGCGGGCCGCGCCGCTCGCCGGGTAGGGCGGCCGGTACGGCCCCGCGCCGCCCGCGCGGGCGGGCCCTACGCCGCCGCGCGGGCGATCGCCCTCGCCAGACGCTCGGCGTCCCGGGCCAGTTCGCGCAGGGTGCCGCTGATCGGGGTCGTGAAGCCGGTGAAGAAGAGGCCGGGCGCGTTCCGCGGGGAGCGGGGGCCGTGGACGGTGGGCAGGCCCCGGTCGTCGAGGACGCCGAGGTGGCCCACCAGGCCCTCCAGGCCGCGGACGTAGCCGGTGGCCGCGACGACCGCCTCGGGGGTGATCCGGGAGCCGTCGGCCAGCAGGACCTCCGCGCCGTCGAAGCCGTCCACCGCGGCGACCACCTCCACCCGGCCCCGGCGCACCGCGTCGACCAGGCCGGCGTCCTGCACCGGGATCGCCCCTTCGCGCACCCGCGAGTACAGGCCGGTGTCCGGCCGCGGCAGCCCGTGCGCCGACAGGTCGGGCAGGCTCACCCGGGCCATGGCGCGGGCCAGCCGGTCCACCAGCCGCACCGGCAGCCGGCGGACCAGGATCGCGGTGTTCTGGGCCGGCCACCCCGCCGTGGAGCGGCGCACGATGTGCGGCACCGTCCGCACCGCGAGCCGGACCCGCGCCGCGCCGTTCTCCACCAGGTCGACGGCGAGCTCCGCCCCGGTGTTGCCGACGCCCACGACCAGCACGTCGCGCCCGGCGAAGGCGGCGCCGGAGCGGTAGGCGCAGGCGTGCAGCAGCTCGCCCGTGAAGCCGTCGAGCCCCGGCCAGTCGGGGACGCGCGGGGTGTGGTTGTAGCCGGTGGCCACCACCACCGCGCTGCCGGTGAGCCGGCGCCCGCCGGTCGCGTGCAGCACCCAGGAGCCGTCGGAGCCGTCGGAGCCGTCGGAGCCCGATGGGCCGGCGGCTCGCTCCAGCCGGGACACCTCGACGCCGGTGACGACCTCCAGCCCGTGGTGCTCGGCGTACCCCTCCAGGTAGCGCACCATGTCGTCGCGGGCCGGCCACCGGCCGAAGGAGCGCGGCATCGGCAGGCCGGGCAGCGAGGACCGCTTGCGGGTGGTGTGCAGGCGCAGCCGGTCGTAGTGGCGGCGCCAGGAGTCACCCACCCGGGGCGACCTCTCCAGCACCACGGCGCGGATCCCGCGCGCCCGCAGGGCCTGCGCCGCGGCCAGTCCCCCGGGCCCGCCGCCGACGACGTACACGGGGTGCCGGGCGTGGGGCCGGGAGTCCTGAGGAACGGGCTTTTCGAGCATGATGCCGAGATTTTATTCGGGAAATCACTTGATGGGTCTCGGTCAAGACCGGAATTGATTCCGAATCGGTCACGCTCAAGGGTGAATTGTGGACGGCGGGAGGAGCCCTGGGGAGGCGGGTGACGGAAATCGGCCGGAACGCGGCACCGGCCCCGCGGCGGTCCGGATGACAGGACGCGGACCCGGGGGAAACCCGCGGGGGACCCGCCGGGGAAACCGGTCGGGAGCGCCCCGCCCGTTACTTGCCCGGCCTCTTTCCGGTGACGCCGAGGTGGACCAGCTGCGCCAGGCTCGGGCGGAGCTCGGCGGCCTTGTAGCCCCAGCCCGTGTGGCCGCCCTTCTGGTGCGAGGCCGCCGCGGAGAGCATGGCGATCAGCGCGGCGGACGTCGCGGCGGGGTTCACGTCCTGGTCGACCTTCCCCTTGGAGCGCAGTCCGCCGACGGCCTCCGTCAGCCCCTTGTGGAGGGTGCCCAGGATGCGCAGCCGGAGCTTGGAGAACCGTTTGTCCCCTTCGGCGGCGGCCAGGTCGACGACCCGCAGGATCGCGTCGTTGGCCCGCCAGAAGTCCATGAACCCGTCCACCAGCTCCTGGGCCGTCTGCCAGCCGGCGCGCCCCGTCCAGGACCGGCCCTCCAGCAGGCCGCCCAGGCCCGCGCCGCCCGCGGCCAGGTCCTCGGCGATCTCCAGGACGGCGCTCTCGACGTCCGGGAAGTACTGGTAGAAGGTCGCCGGGGAGGTGCCGGCCCTACGGGCGACGTCGATCACCTTCACGTCGCGGTAGGGGGCGGAACCGAGCATTTCTCCGAGGCAGTCCAGCAGTTTCTGCCGCGTCGCCTGCCCTCGCCGACCAGCCACGCGGCCGTCGACCGTGCGTACGTGTCCTGTCATGTCGTCAGCTTATCGACGGGGGATTCGCGCGCTATTCGGCAGACTGCAAATGGGGTGCGGGTGCACCACGCGCCCGTTCCCGTGCCGCTAACTTGGCGCCATGGCCGAAAATGGGGCATCCGTGAATACGGAGGGCGGCGATGCCGCCGAGGGCGTTCCCTGCTGGGTGGACGCCTCGCTTCCCGACGTGGAGGCGGGCAAGCGTTTCTACGGGGAACTGTTCGGGTGGAGTTTCGACGCGGTCGGACCGCGGGGGGTGGAAGGGGGACCTCCCGGCGCGGCGTGGGCGCACCGGGAGGGCGACCCGGTGGCCGCCCTGCTGCCCAAACGGGACGGGCGGATGCCGACGGTGTGGACGGTGTACCTGGCCACCCCGGACGCGACGGCCCTGGCCCGGCGGATCGCCGCCGGGGGCGGACAGGTGATCGCCGAGCCCGCGCCGATGGGCAGGCTCGGGCGGCAGGCGCTGGCGATGGGTCCGGAGGGCGCGGTCTTCGGCCTCTGGGAGCCGGCCCTGCACGACGGCTTCGGCGGGCGGCGCCCGGCCCTCGGAGGGTTCGCCCGGGCGGTGCTCCACACCCGCGACCCGGAGGCCGCCCGGCCGTTCTGGGACGGGCTGTTCGGCGGGTCCCGGACCGGCATCGCCCCCCTGGAGGGCGTTTTTCCGGAAGTCATGCCGTCGCACTTTCTGGTGCACTTCTCGGTGAACGACCTGGAGGGCGCGCTCGGCGCCGTGTACCGCCTGGGCGGGCGGGTACAGGCACAGCCGTTCCGGACCGACCGGGGTGCGGTCGCCGTGGTGACGGACAATCAGAACGCCTCGTTCGCCCTGCTGGAGGGCTGACGGACCGCCGGAGGCCGGGGCTCCCGGGGTCCGCGGCGGGCCGCGGGGGTCCGCACCCCGGCCGTCGCGCGCGGTACCCGGGGGGCGGGCGGCGCCCGGTTCGCCCCCGGGTTCGCGCGGTGGCGCTCGGGCAGGGAAGAATCGGGGTGCGTGCCGCCACGGCGGTGCGGTGGTGAGACGCTGCACGGGGTCGCGTACACATGAGGGCGACGCGGCTCTCACGGGGAGGTGGCAGGCAAGTGGTGGATCAGCTGACACAGACCGATCCGCGCCGGATCGGTCCGTTCGAGGTGCTCGGGCGGCTGGGAGCCGGAGGCATGGGCCTGGTCTATCTCGCGCGTTCCGCCTCCGGGCGGCGCGTGGCGATCAAGACCGTCCGGACGGAGCTCGCCGAGGACCAGCTGTTCCGCGTCCGCTTCACGCGTGAGGTGGAGGCGGCGCGCGCCGTCTCCGGCTTCTACACGGCCGCCGTGGTCGACGCCGACCCGCGCGCCGCGGTGCCGTGGCTGGCCACCGCCTACGTGCCCGCGCCGTCGCTCGAGGAGATCGTGAACGAGTGCGGCCCGCTGCCCGTGCAGGCGGTCCGCTGGCTGGCCGCCGGCGTCGCCGAGGCGCTGCAGTCGATCCACGGCGCGGGCCTGGTCCACCGCGACCTCAAGCCCTCCAACGTCCTGGTGGTCGAGGACGGCCCGCGGGTCATCGACTTCGGCATCGCCTCCGGCGTCTCCTCCACCCGGCTGACCATGACCAACGTGGCGGTCGGCACGCCCGCCTACATGTCCCCGGAGCAGGCCAAGGACTCCCGGAGCGTCACCGGGGCCAGCGACGTCTTCTCCCTGGGCTCCACCCTGGTCTTCGCCGCCACCGGGCATCCGCCGTTCCACGGCGCCAACCCGGTGGAGACGGTCTTCATGCTGCTGCGCGAGGAGCCCGACCTGGAGGGGCTGCCGGACGAGCTGCGGCCGTTGATCGACGCCTGCATGAAGATGGACGCCCCCACCCGACCCAGCCCGGCCGACCTCCAGGCCCAGCTCGCCCCGCACCTGTTCGGGGCGGGCTCCGACGACAGCGGCACCGCCTCCGCGTGGCTGCCTGAGCGGGCCGTCCACCTCATCGAGCAGCGCCGCAACGGCGGCCGCACCATCATGGGCCCCGCCCCGGTGCCGCCGCGTCCTCCGCACGACCCGCCGCCCCCGCCCCTGCCGCCGGTGCCGCCGCAGCACGCCCCCGGGCCCGCGCACGGGCACGCCCCCGGGCCCGCGCACGGGACGGGGCACGGGCCCGCGCACGGGCCC
>NZ_LWCC02000042.1 GCF_001642695.1 Streptomyces chilikensis | reverse complement strand
CGCCCGCCGCGGACGCCGCCCCCCGCCCCGTCCGCGTCCACGGCCCGGCCGGACCCTGGGCCGGCGTGCGCGCCGCCCTGGAGACCGGCGGCAGGGCCGTCCTGCACACCCTCGGCGCCGACTGGCCGGCCGGCGGGCCACCCCGCGGCCCCCGGCACGCCGGACACGCCGGGCACCACCCGACGGCGCAGCAGGTCCTGCGGCACGCCGCCGCCGCCGTCCTCGGCCTCGACCCGCGCGGCGTCGAACTCGGCCACCGCATCGGCGGCCGCCCGTTCCTGCCGGGAACCGACCTGGAGGTGAGCCTGTCGCACACCGCGGACGTGATCGTGGTCGGGCTCTCCACCGGCGGCCGGGTGGGGGTCGACCTCGAACCGCTGGACCGGCGCACCGACGTCGGCCTGCTGAGCGCCCAGGCCTGCACCCCCGGCGAGCTGCGCGTCCTCGCCCAGCTGCCGCCGCGGCCGCGCAAGGACGCGCTGCTGCGGCTGTGGACCCTCAAGGAGGCCTACAGCAAGGCCCTCGGGCAAGGACTGCGGCTGGACTTCACCACCTTCGGCTTCGGCGACCCGGGCGTCGGCCCCCCGGCCGACGGCGGCGCCTTCCGGCACGACGACTGGGTCCTCGCCACCCACACCGTCCTGGACGGGTACGTGCTGAGCGCCGCCTACCAGGACGCGCCGCACGCCCCCGGCCTCCGGGGCGCGGCGCGCGCGGCCGGCCGCGGACTGACCGCGGCGATGGAGGAACTGCTGCGGCGGTGACCGCCGGGCCCGCCGGCCGGCGGCCCCTCCCCCTGAGATGCTCCCGGGTCCCGCTCCAGGTTCGCTGGAGGAAACGGACACCCCGCCCGTGGCGCGCCTACCGTCTGCCGTAACGCCTGCACGGCGAAGCATCCGGACCGGCGATCGCGGGGAGGAGGAGGGCCACGGCCCGACGGACCGTTGACCGACGAACTCTCCACCTCCCCCGCCTCGGTCGTGACCGTGGCCCCGGGCCCGTCGCCCGACGGGCACGCGCCCGTGCTGGAGCTCTTCGGGGCCCCGCACGAGGAGCGGGTCGCCGCCGCCCTGGACGACGAGCCCGACCGGACGCGGCACACCCTGCGCCGGCTCGGCGCGGACCACTACCTGCTGACGCCCGATCCGGCCCACGCCTTCCCGGCGGGCCGGGTCGCGGACCTGCTCACCATGCCCGGCCGGCCCGCGGTCGCCCCGGGGCCGGGACAGCGCGCCCTGCTGCGGCTGTACGGGACGGGTCACCGCGTGCCCCCGCTGTCCGGCACCCTGAACCTGGCCGGGCCGGTGGCGGGGGAGGACGTCGCCGCCGCTCTGCGGGGCCTGGCGGAGGCCCATCCGCTGCTGGCGTCCCGCGTCGGCGACGGCCCGGCGGCCGGGGTCCGCCCGGTCGCGCCCGCCGACGCCGTGGACTGCACCGTGGCCGAGGTCTCCCGCGCCCGCGAGCGGCAGGCGGTCGCCGAGGCGGGCCGCCGCCTCGACGCGCGCGCCGGCCGCACCCTGCACGCCGTCGTGCTGCGCGGCGGGCGCCGGATCGTGCTGCTGGCCGACCCGCTGGTGGCCGACCACGCCTCCGTGCGGGTCCTCGTCGCCGACCTGGCCGAGGCGCTCGCCGACGCGGCCGCGCACCCCGCTCCCGAGGAGGTCCGCTACAGCGACTGGACCGGCTCGCTGCCGGACGTGGCCTCCGACCCCCGCGAGACGGGCCACTGGCAGACGGTGGCCGAGGGACGCGCCGCCGCCCACCCGTTCCGCCCGCGGCGGACCCTGCGGGACGCGCAGGAGGCGGCCCACCGCCCGGCCCTCGTCCTGGGCAGGGCCGCCACCCGGCGGGTGACCGTCACCCTGGCCCGCCGTCTCGGCCTGACCGCCTCCCAGGTGCTGGCGGGCGCCGCCGGGCTGGCCCTGGCCCGGTGGCGGAACGAGGACCGGGCGTCGTTCGACGTGCACACGGACGGCCGTCAGGACAGCCCCGCCCTGCGGCGCACGGTCGGTCCGCTCGCCGTCACCGAGCCGGTCCTGCTCGAGGGCGCCGCCGACGGCGACGGGCCGGACTTCCTCGCCAGGGCGGCGGGCCGGCTGGCCGTCGTCGGACGGGCCTCCTTCGCGGCGTGCCGGGAGCACGCCCCCTCCCCCGCCCTGCGGCTCGTCCTGCGGGAACTCGTCCCGGCGCTCATGCGGTTCACCCCGGACGCCGACGCCGCGCCGCCGCCCGCGGACGGCTCCCACCTGCTCGACCTCACCGCGCGGACCCGCGGCGGGCGGCTCAGGTGGGAGCTGCGCTGGACGCCCTCGCCGCTCGACGCGGTGGACGAGGAGTCCGCGGACCGGTTCGTCGCCGTCCTGCGGGACACCCTGGAGGAACTGGCCCGCGGGGCGGACCGGCCGGCCGACGGCATCCGGGTGATCGAGGCGAGCCCCCTGCAGCGGGAGCTGCTCGCCGACGCCGACGCCCATCCGGGGACGGGCCGTCAGATCGAGCAGCTCAGCTGGATCTGGCACGGCCCGCTGGAGCAGGAGCGGTTCGCCGCGGCCTGGCGGTCCGTCTTCGACCGGGAGGCGGTGCTGCGCGCGTCGTTCGGCGGCGGCTCCGACGTCCAGGTGCTGATCCACGAACACGTGGCGCCCGAGGTGGTCCGGGCGGCCTCCGGCGACCTGGCCTGGTCCGACCTGCTGGCCGCCGACCGCAGGCGCGGCATCGACCCGCGCGCGCCGGGCCCCCTGCGGGTCACCCTGGTCCAGGACCCCGAGGCCACCCCCTCGCAGCCGGCGACCCGCGTGCTGGTCACCTACCACCAGGCGCTGCTCGACGCGTGGAGCGTGCGGCTGCTGGTGGAGCAGTTCTGTCTCGCCTACCTGGCCGACGGAAGCCTGCCGGGCGGCGACCGGCGCCCCGACGTGCGGGACCACGCCCGCTGGCTGGCCGGCCAGGACACCGCCCCGGCCAAGGACTTCTGGCGGCGGTCCGCCCCCGCCGCGGGGGCGGGGACACGGGTCGTGGCCCTGCCGGGCGACGGCGCGGTCGCCTCGCCCGCGCGGTGGCAGGGACCGGGCCGGGTGCGCGCCCGCATCGCGCCGGGCGAGGCCGCCCGGCTCGCGGCCTGGGCGGCACGGCTCGGCGCGACCGAGAGCAGCGCGGTCCAGGCGGCCTGGGCGATCCTCCTCCACCACACCTCGGGCGCCGTGCGCCGCGGTCCCGTGCGGTACAGCGTGGCCCTCTCCGGCCGCGGCATCGCGCTGGACGGCGTGGAGCGACTGCCCGGCGCCCTGCGCAACCCGGTGCCGGTGGCGGTGGAGGTCGATCCCGCGGGGACCGTGCCCGAACTGCTGGTGGCGCTGCGCGACCAGGCGCTGGACCTGGCGTCCTACGAGTGGGTCTCCGCGGGCCAGATCCGTGCCTGGGCCCACGCCCCGGACGGCCTGGCCTCCCCGGACGGCCCGGGCGGCGCGCCGGGGCGGCCCACCGTCCCGGACCAGGACGCCGGCAGCCTGCTCGTGTTCGACAGCAGGATCAATCCCTTCGAGCGGCTGGAGCCGTCGTTCGCCGCCCTCGGCGTGCGCATGGAGTTCCCCTGGACCACGGGTGCCAGGACGGCGTTCTCGCTGACCCTGGTCTCGCACCGCGACGAGGGGGGCGGCCTGGTGCTGACGGCGGAGCACGACCGCGGGCGTCTGCCCGACGTGTCGGGGGTGCTCTCGCACTGCGTGCGCCTGCTGCGGAGCTTCCCCTCCGACGCCGACGGGTCCACGCCCATCGCCCGGCTGCTGGAGCTGCTGCCCGGCACCTCGGCCTCCGGTCCGCCGTTCGTGACCCTGCGGCCCGGGACGGGACGGGTGATCGGGCTGGTGCCCTCGCCCGGGGCGCCGCTCTCCTGGTACGTGCGGCTGGCCCAGCTGTACACCGGCCCGGAGGAGCTGGTCCTGCTGCGCTCGGGCGACGACCAGGTCCGCTCGTGGCACGAGGTGCTGCGCGTCGTCGCCGGGGACCGCCTGGCGGCGCTGGGCACGTTCTCCGGCGGCGGAGAGGCCGCCTGGGAGCTGGCGCGGCTGGTCGGCGATCACACGGGTGATCAGCCCGCGGTGGTCGTCGCCGCGGCGTCGGCGTCCTCCGGGACGCAGGCCCTGGCCACCCGCCTCGGAAAGGCCGTGCGGCCCGCGGACCTCTCCCGTCCGCGGCACCGCCGCCCCTGACGGTGCGGGGACCCGGCGGCTCCCCCCGCCGGGCCCCCGCACCGCGCCTCACAGGCCCCGGTCGGCCAGCCACTCCTGGATCCGCTTGGCGACGTCCTCGGAGTGGTCGCCCAGCATGGTGAAGTGGTCGCCCGGGACGTCCAGGACGTCGTGCGGGTGGGGCCAGCTGGCGTGCCAGTCGCCGTCCTGCGGGATCGTGCCGAGCGGGGTGTCCGCACGGACCAGCAGGGTCGGCACGTCCAGCAGCTGGGCCTTCCAGTCGCTGAAGAACCGCAGGTAGGCGGCCCACGCGGTGGTGCGGTAGTCGTCCATGGGCGTGAAGGCGGTGTCGCGTTCCACCATGCCGTCGAGCATCTGCGGGATCCAGTCGACCAGTACCGGGCTGTCGAACGGATAGCTGTCCATCAGGACCACCGCGGCCGGGGGACGGCCCTGGCGCGCCAGTTCCAGCGACAGGACGTTGGCCACCATGGCGCCGCCGGAGTGGCCGGTGAGGACGAACGGGGCGTCACCGACGGTGCGCAGCACGGTGTCGGCGTGGGTGCGGGTCAGAACGCCCAGGTCGGCGGGGAGGGGCTGCCCCGCCGAGAACCCGGGGTGCGGCAGCGCGTAGACGTCCCGGGCGCCCCGGAAGCCCGCGGCCAGGCGGGCGTACTCGTGGGCGCCCGACAGCATCGACATGGTGCAGCAGCTGATCAGGGCGGGGGCCTCGCCCCCGGCGCGGCCGGACAGGGGGACGGCCCGGTGGGGCGTCTCCAGGGCGGCGTGGTCGTCGTAGACCGGCCGGAACGACGCCAGGTTGATCAGCAGTTCGGTGTACTCGGCGGGCCGGCCGGTATCGCGGCTGTGCCGGAACAGCTCCCCCAGCAGGTGGCTCTCCGCGGCGGTCTCCCGCGGCGTCTCCTCCTCGTCACCGCCCAGGACCCGTACCGCCAGGTGCCGGGCCAGCCGCACCGGCGTGGGGTGGTCGAACAGCAGGGTCGCGGAGAGGTCGACGCCCAGGGCCTGGCGCAGGTTGTTGCGCAGCCGCAGGGCGGTCAGGGAGTCGAAGCCCTGCTCCAGGAAGTTGGTGTCGGTCTCGATGACGTCGGCGGACGCGTGTCCGAGGACCGCGGCGGCGTGCTGGGTCACGACGCCGAGGAGCGCCCAGTGGCGTTCCGCGGCCGGGACCTCGCGCAGCCGCGCCGCGAACTCGCGCCCGGCGACGGCGGCCTCCTCCTCGTCGACGGCGCCGCCGTCCGGAGTGCCGTCGGAGGGGTCCGTGGACGACGGGGCGGGCGCGAAGGCCCCGGGGGCCGGCGGGTCGGGCCAGAAGTGCCGCCGCTGGAAGGGGTAGGTGGGCAGGCCGGTGCGGCGGGCGCCGGTGCCGGCGAAGACGGTCTCCCAGTCGACGGCCACGCCGTGGCAGTGGGCCTCGGCGAGGGAGGTCAGGAAGCGCTCCGGGCCGCCCTCGTCGCGGCGCAGGGTGCCCAGGACGGCGGCGGCCGCGCCGACGTCCTCGACGGTGCCCTGCAGGCCGACGGCGAGGACGGGGTGGGGGCTCACCTCGACGAACACCCCGTGTCCGTCGGCGAGGGCGGCACGGGTGGCGTTCTCGAACTCGACGGTGCCGCGGAGGTTGTCGTACCAGTAGCCGCCGTCCATCGCCGTCTCCGCCGCGTCGAGGAGACGGCCGGTGAGGGAGGAGTAGAGCGGCGTGGTGCCCTGCCGGGGGGTGACGCCCTCGAGGAGACGGGCGAGTTCGTCGCGGATGGCCTCGACGTGGGCGGAGTGGGAGGCGTAGTCCACGTCCACCCTGCGGGCCCGGATGTCGTTGGCCTGGCAGTGGGCCAGGAACTCGTCCAGGGCGTCGACGTCGCCCGACACCACGGTCGAGGTGGGGCCGTTGACGGCGGCGACGGACATCCGTCCGTCCCACGCGGCGACCGCCTCGCGCACGGCGTCCGCCGCCCGGGCGACCGAGACCATGCCGCCGAGTCCGGCCAGCGCGGTGATGGCACGGGAGCGCAGGGCGACGACCTTGGCGGCGTCCTCCAGCGACAGGATGCCCGCCACCGCGGCCGCGGCGATCTCGCCCTGGGAGTGGCCGATCACCGCGGCCGGCTGGACCCCGTGGGAGCGCCACAGCTCCGCGAGGGACACCATGACCGCCCACAGCACCGGCTGGACCACGTCCACCCGCTCCAGGCCCTCGCCACTACGGACCACGTCCAGCAGCGACCAGTCCGTGTGCGGGGCCAGCGCGGCCGCGCACTCGGCCATCCGCGCCGCGAACACCGGTGAGGTGTCGAGCAGTTCGACGGCCATGCCCGCCCACTGCGCGCCCTGGCCCGGGAACACGAACACCGGACGCGTTCCGCGCCCCGCCACGCCCGAGACGACGGCGGGCGCGGGCGCGCCCGACACGATCGAGGCCAGGGCCGTCTCGAGGTCCTCCCGCCCGGCGGCCACCACCGCCGCACGGTGGTTGAACGCGGTGCGGGTCAGCGCCAGCGAGTAGCCGACGTCCCCGACCGGGGTCCCCGGGTTCTCCCGGACGTGCGCCAGCAGCCGCTCGGCCTGGGCCTTCAGCGCCTGCTCGGACTTGGCGGACAGCACCCACGGCACCACGGCGGGTCCGCTCCCGGCGACCGGAGCGCCGTCCGGGGCCTCCTCCTGGGCGGCGGCCTCCTGTTCCGGAGCCTGCTCGAGGATGAGGTGCACGTTCGTGCCGCTCATGCCGAAGGAGGACACGGCGGCACGGCGCGGTCTGCCGGTCTCCGGCCAGGGACGGGACTCGGTGAGCAGCCGCACCGCACCCGCCGACCAGTCGACGTGCGGGGACGGCTCGTCGGCGTGCAGGGTCTTCGGCAGCACCCCGTGCCGCATCGCCATCACCATCTTGACGACGCCCGCGACTCCGGCGGCCGCCTGCGGATGGCCGATGTTCGACTTCAGCGAACCGAGCCAGAGGGGGCTCTCCTCGAGACGGTCCTTGCCGTAGGTGGCGAGCAGGGCGCGGGCCTCGATGGGGTCGCCCAGGGTCGTGCCGGTGCCGTGCGCCTCGACCACGTCCACGTCGGCCGCGGTGAGCCGGGCGTCGGCGAGCGCCTGGCGGATGACGCGGCGCTGCGCCGGTCCGCTGGGCGCGGTGAGGCCGTTGCTGGCGCCGTCCTGGTTGACGGCGGAGCCGCGGATGACCGCCAGCACCTCGTGGCCGTTGCGGCGGGCGTCGGAGAGCTTCTCCAGGAGGAGCATGCCCACGCCCTCGGCCCATCCGGTGCCGTCGGCGCCGGAGGAGAACGCCTTGCAGCGGCCGTCGCCGGCCAGCCCGCCCTGCTTGCTGAACTCGGCGAAGACGCCCGGTGTCGCGATCACGGCCGCGCCCCCGGCGACCGCCAGCGAGCACTCGCCGCGGCGCAGCGACTGGACCGCCAGGTGCAGCGCCACGGACGACGACGAACAGGCCGTGTCGACGGTGACCGCCGGCCCTTCCAGCCCGAAGGTGTAGGACAGCCGCCCGGAGAGCACGCCGCCGGCGGTGCCGGTCAGCAGGTAGGAGTCGCTCCCCTGCGCGTCGCCGTACATGGTGGCGCTGTATCCGGAGGCCGAGCAGCCGACGAAGACGCCGGTGGGCGTCCCCTTGAGGGAGGTCGGGTCGAGACCACCGCGTTCGAACACCTCCCAGGTGGCCTCCAGCAGCAGGCGCTGCTGGGGGTCCATCGCCAGCGCCTCGCGGGGGCTGATGCCGAACGGCGCCGGGTCGAACCGCGACGCGTCGTGGACGAAACCGGCCTCCAGGGTGACCGGCGCGTCCTCCGGTTCACCGGGGGCGCGCAGCCAGGCGGGATCCCACCCCCGGTCGGTGGGCGCCGGCGACACGGCGTCCGTGCCGTCGAGCACCAGCTGCCACAACGCCTCCGGCGAGACGGCCTCGCCCGGCAGCCGGCAGCTCATCGCGACGACGGCGACGGGCTCGGTCGCCGTGTCGGCCAGCTTCCGGTTCAGCACCCGCAGCCGCTCGTTGTCCACCAGGGCGGACCGCAGTGCCTCGACTATCTGATCGGTACCCGCGTTCATCAGCTGTTCGTCTCCAAGGCCATGCGGATCAGGTCCTGGACGTCCATGTCCCTGATCCGGTCACTGCGGTCGGTGGGGTCTCCCTCGGCGGCCGGGGCGAGTTCGGGCGCCGGAAGCGCCGCCTCGGGCCCGTCCTCGTCCGCCGCCAGTCCCAGTTCGCGGCGGAGTCTCGCCGCGAGGGCCTCGGGGGACGGTTCGTCGAAGACGATGGTCGACTCGAGGTCGAGGCCGGTCCTGTCGTTGAGGCGGTTGCGCAGTTCGATGCCCATGACCGAGTCGAAGCCGAGGTCACGGAACGCGCGGTCGGCTTCGACCGCGTGGGCGGACGCGTGTCCCAGCACGCGGGCGGCCTCCGCCTGCACCAGTTCCCGCAGGAGGCGGCCCTGTTCGTCGGCCGGCACGGAGAGGAGCTGCTCGCGGAACGCGTCGGACGCCTCCTGCTCGGCCTCCCCGGTCTGCGGGGGCGTGTCCGCGGCGGTCCCGCGGCGCGGGTCGTACAGTTCGCCGAGCAGGGCGCTGGGGCGCATCGCGGTGAACGACGGCGCGAACCTGTCCCAGGCCACGTCGGCGACGGTCGTGCAGGGGGCGCCCAGTGCGAGGGCCTGTTCCATCGCCGCGATCGCGACGTCCGGGTCCATGAGGGTCAGCCCGCGCCGCTCCAGTTGCTCCACGGCTTCGCCCTGGGCCAGTCCCCCGCCGGCCCAGGGGCCCCAGGCGACGGAGGTGGCCGCCAGGCCACGGGCGCGGCGCTGTTCGGCGAGGGCGTCGAGGTGGGCGTTGGCGGCGGCGTAGCCTCCCTGCCAGCCGCTGCCCCAGGTGGCGGCGATGGAGGAGAAGAGGACGAACGCGTCGAGGTCGACGTCGGCGAACACGGCGTGCAGGTTGGCCGCGCCGGTCACCTTCGCGTCCATCACCCCGGCGAGTTCCGCACGGGTCATGGAGGCGAGGGCGGTGGCCTGTCCGACACCTGCGGTGTGGACGACCGCGCGGACCGGGCTGCCGTCGGCCTCCAGGGTGCGGGCGAGTGCGGCCAGTGCCTCGCGGTCGGTGGCGTCGCAGGCCACGACGGTGGCCCGGGCACCGAGCTCCTCGATCGTGGAGCACAGCTCGCTCGCGCCGGGTGCGTCCAGGCCGCGGCGGCTGGTCAGGACGACGTGGTCGGCGCCGTTGGCTGCCGCCCACCGGGCGACCCTGGCACCCAGACCACCGGTACCACCGGTGATCAGCACCGTGCCCCGCACCTTCCACA
>NZ_LWCC02000041.1 GCF_001642695.1 Streptomyces chilikensis | reverse complement strand
CGCCCGGCCGCCGTCGGCCGTGCCCGCGCCGCCCCCGCCCGCCTCGGCGGGGACGGCGGCCGCGGCGGTGGTGCCGGGCCGGGGGGCGGACGGCTCGGGGGGAGCGGTCTCACGCAGTGCCATGGTCGGGTTCAGCCTCCTAGAACGGCGAGACGCCGGATCGCTGCCATCGGAACGGGGAGCCAGTCGGGTCGGTGCCGGGCCTCGTAGAGCACCTCGTACACCGCCCGGTCTGTCTCGTAGGCGCGCAGGACGCCGGGCTCGTCGCGGGGGTCCCACCCCGAGCCGAGCGCGTACCCCGCGCAGTAGGCGTCACGGCAGTGCCGGGCCCACTCGGGATGCCACGGCCGGCGGGTGCGGGCCGCGTAGTCGAAGGAGCGGAGCATGCCCGCCACGTCCCGCACCGGGGACTGGGCGCTGCGCCGCTCCGCCAGTGGCCGGGACGGCTCGCCCTCGAAGTCGATGACGAACCACTCGCTCCCTGCCCGCAGGGCCTGGCCCAGGTGCAGGTCGCCGTGGATGCGCTGGGCCGGCCGGTCCGCCTCCAGCGAGGCGAACGCCGCCGACAGTCCCGGCACGTAGGGCCGCAGGTCGGGGACGGCGCGGGCGGTGGCGTGCAGCCGCTCGGTCATCTCCTGCGCCAGCCGGCCCTTCTGCGGCGCCGCCTCGGGGCCGAGCGGACCGCGCGGGAAGGCGGCCGCCAGCGCCTGGTGCACCTCGGCGGTGGCCCGCCCCAGGGCGTGGGCCTCACGGGTGAAGTCGTTCTCCGCGGCCAGCGCGTTGAGGCCGAGCGTCCAGCCGTCCGTCGCGGACGGCAGGAACGGCTGGAGCACGCCGAGGGTCGCCTCGAAGGGCTGCGAGGTGCGGAACCAGGCGGTCGGCGCCGGGACCCGGGTGCAGCCCGTCCGCGCCAGCGCCCACGGCACCTCCCAGTCCGGGTTGATGCCGGGCTGGATGCGGCGGAACACCTTCAGGATGTACTGGTCGCCGTAGACCAGGGAGGTGTTGGACTGCTCGGCCGCGAGCAGCCGGGGGGCGAGACCGGCCGGCAGGCTGACGCTGGTGTCCCGTTCGAAGCTGAGCGGCCCGGTGGTGCCCGGGTGGCGCAGCCGGTCGAGCAGCAGGGCCGCGGAGCGGGGTTCGCGCAGCGCGTCGTAGACGGCCAGGCCGGCCAGCGGGCCGGCGTTCGCCCGGCCGATGAACGCCTCGGCCAGCCGGGGCGGCAGCTCCCGCCGCGCTCCCAGCAGCAGCTGGTAGCAGTCGCCGGGACGGGAACCGCCCGGGGTGGGCGGACCGGTGTGCTCGGCGTGCACCAGCAGGTGCAGGCAGCCCGGGTGCAGCTCCGTCATGGACAGCAGCTTCAGGTCCGTCACGGGCCGGTCCTTGCCCGCGAACCAGCGCTGCTGGGGCAGCCACTCGAGCAACAGCCCCTTGAGGGAGGCCATGGGCTCGGCGGCGACCGGGCGGGCTGTGCGGAGCGGTGCTGTCTTCGTCATGGCGTGTCCTTTCGCGGGCTCAGGCTCACAGTCGTCGGCTGGCGCGGGGTGCGACTCGGACGAGCCGGAACCAGTAGAAGCCGTGGCCCGCCAGGGTCAGCAGGTACGGCAGCTCGCCGATGGCCGGAAAGCGGACTCCGCCGAACAGCTCGACCGGGTGGCGCCCTTCGAAGGCGCTCAGGTCGAGTTCGGTGGGCTGGGCGAAGCGGGAGAAGTTGTGCACGCACACGACGGTGTCGTCCTCGTACTCGCGCAGGAAGGCGAGCACGGCCGGGTTGGAGGAGGGGAGTTCGGTGTAGGCGCCGAGGC
>NZ_LWCC02000040.1 GCF_001642695.1 Streptomyces chilikensis | reverse complement strand
TGCTGGAGGTTCAGGCGGTCCACGACCTGCGGACAGTGGTGGTGAGCGCTGTGGCGGAGACCGACGGGAACGCCGCCGGAGCGGCGGAACCGGGCGACCCGGGCGCGGACGCCCTGGCGGACCCCTTCCTGCGCACCCGGATCGTGCCGCCCGCGAGGCCCGCCGCCCACCTGCCGCGCCCGCGGCTGGTCCGGCGCCTCGACCGGGCCCTGCGGACGCCGCTCACGCTGGTCGACGGACCGGCCGGCGCGGGCAAGACCCTGCTGGCGGCCGACTGGGCCGCCGGCCTGCGGCAGCCGGTCGCCTGGGTCACCGCCGAGGCGGGGGACCGGCGGCCGGGCGTGTTCTGGACGTACGTCCTCGGCGCGCTCCGCTCCTGCGGCGCGCTGCGGCCCGGCGGACCGCTGCCGGCCGACGCGTCCCGGGTGGACGGCCGGCTGCTGGCGGCGCTGGCCGCCGAACTCGAGGAGGCCGGCCGGCCCGTGGTCCTCGTGCTCGACGCGTACGACCGGGTGGGCGCCCCGGAGGTCGCGGAGCAGCTGGAGTTCGTGCTGCGCCACGCCGGACGGGGCATGCGCCTGGTGCTCGTCACCCGTACCGAGCCGCTGCTCCCGCTGCACCGCTACCGGGCGGCCGGCGAGCTGACCGAGATCCGGGCCGCGGAGCTGGCCTTCACCCCCGACGAGGCCGCCGCCCTGCTGGAGCTGCACGGTCTGGGCCTTCCGGCCCAGTCCGTGCGCGCCCTGGTGGACCGCACCCGGGGCTGGGCCGCCGGCCTGGCCCTGTCCGCACTGGCGGCCCGGGAGAGCGACGACCCGGAGAGGTACCTGAAGGAGTTCGAGGCGGGCCACAGCGCGATCGCGGACTTCCTCCTGGCCGAGGTCCTCGAAGGGCGGACACCGCAGACGCAGGACCTCCTGCTGCGGGTGAGCGTCCTGGAGCGCTTCCGCCCCGACCTGGCGAACGCGCTGACCGGCCGCGTCGACGCCGAGCCCCTGCTCGTCGGGCTGCACCGCGCGAACGCCTTCGTCGAGGACCTCGGGCACTCGTGGTACCGGCTCCACCCGTTGTTCGGGGAGATCCTCCGGGCCCACCTGCGGGTACGGCTGCCCGGGCTGGAGCCGGAACTCCACCGGCGGGCCGCGCGGTGGCTGCGCCGGGCCGGCTTCCTGCCGGAGGCGCTCGCCCACGGCGCCGCGGCGCAGGAGTGGGACTTCGCCGCCGGCGCCCTCGTCGACGACCTCGCGATCGGCCGGCTCCTGACGGGCCTGCGCGCCGGCGAGCTGACGCAGCTCTTCTCCGGCATGGGGCCCGAGGCCCGCACCCCGGCGACCGACCTGGTGCGGGCGGCCCGCGACCTGGCGCGGCACGACCTCGACCACGGGCTGGTCCACCTGCGCCGCGCCGGCGGGCCGCCGGCCGGGGAGCGTCCGGCCGGCGGGGCCCCGGCCGACG
>NZ_LWCC02000004.1 GCF_001642695.1 Streptomyces chilikensis | reverse complement strand
TCGGCCACACCCAGGCCGCCGCCGGCGTCGCCGGCATCATCAAGATGGTCATGGCCATGCGCCACGGCGTCCTGCCGCAGACCCTGAACGTCGACCGTCCGTCCTCCGAGGTGGACTGGTCGACGGGCGCGGTGGAACTCGTCAAGACGCCGATCGCCTGGCCTTCCCGCCGTGAACCGCGGCGGGCGGGTGTGTCGTCGTTCGGGATCAGCGGCACCAACGCGCACGTCATCGTGGAGGAGTCGCCGGACGGATACGGCGTCCCGTCGCTTCCCCCGCAGATCTCCGAGGCCCCGGGCAGGACCGCCTTCCTGTTCTCGGGTCAGGGCTCGCAGCGGGCGGGGATGGGCCGTGAGCTGTACGAGGCGTTCCCGGTGTTCGCCGACGCCCTCGACGCCGTCTGCGTGGAGCTGGACAAGCACCTGGACCGGCCGGTCAAGGAACTGGTCTTCGACGCCGAGTCGGACCTGCTCGACAGGACCGTCTACACGCAGGCCGGCCTGTTCGCCGTCGAGGTCGCGCTGTTCCGGCTGATGGAGCACTGGGGCGTCACCCCCGACTACCTGCTCGGCCACTCCATCGGCGGCAGGATCGCCGCCGGTCTCACCTTCCACGCCCCGCGCATCCCGGTCGTCTCCAACGTCACCGGCACCGTCGCGGGGGAGGAACTGCTGACCGCGGACTACTGGGTGGACCACGTCCGCCGGGCGGTCCGTTTCGCCGACGGCGTCAGTGCGCTCGCTGCCCTGGACACCACCCAGTTCGTGGAGCTCGGCCCGGACGGAGTCCTCACCGCACTCGCTCGGCAGTGCCTCGGCGACGGGAATGCTCTGACCGTTTCGGTACTCAGCAAGGACGCTCCGGCTGTCCGCCAGGTGACGAACACGGCAATTGCACTGCGCGGGCGGAATGTGCCGTGCGACGCCGACACGATGCTCCCCGAACTCCGCAACGCGTCCGCAGCCGTACTTCCGGCGGTGCCGTGGGTGCTGTCGGCGAAGTCGCCGGAGGCTTTGGCGGGTCAGGCGGAGCGGCTGCTGCCGCTGGCCACGGGTGGGGTCTCGCCGGTGGACGTGGGCTGGTCCCTGGT
>NZ_LWCC02000039.1 GCF_001642695.1 Streptomyces chilikensis | reverse complement strand
GTGGTGCGGGCGGTGCGGTGGCGGGTGCGGGCAAGGCCGGCGCGGTCGCCAAGGTGCTGTCCGCCACCGGCAGGGCGATCGACCCGATGACCTACATCGCCAAGGGCGCCGGCGCGGGCCTGTCGAAGATCGGCGACATCGCCACCGCGCTCAAGGGCGTCGGAAACATCGACATCCCGCCGCTGCCGGCGAACGCCTTCGAGCTGCCGCCCGGCACGGTCCGCCTGCCCGACGGCACGTTCGACCTGCCCGCGGGCACCATCCTCCCGGACGGCGCGACGAGGCTGCCGGACGGCAACGTCCGGCTGCCCGAGCAGACCGTCCCGGTGCCGGAGGGCAGCATCAAACTGCCCACCGAACCGGGCGCCCCGGCACGCTACCTGGACCCGCAGGGCAACCTCCTCGACGACACCGGCACCGTCGTCCAGCGCGCCGACCAGGCCCCCCGCGAACCCGGCGGCACCGACCACGGCACACCCGCCGGCGCGGACACCCCCCACACGCCCACCCCAGTCCGGGAACCCGCCCTGGTCGGCGCCGGCGCCACGGACAACGCGGCCCACGCCGCCGCCGACGGCCCCGGCCAGGCCGTCCGCCTCGGCAGCGACCCCGCCGACACCCTCGGCGACGCCGCCCGCACCGGCGACAACACCACACCACCCGTCCGCGCCGGCACGGAGGTGCCGCCGATACGCGCCGGAGCGGAGGTTCCGCCGATACGGGCCTCGGTCGACGAAATCCCGGGCGGGAACGCCGCGGACAACCTGCCGACCGGCCGTGCCGGCGGAGCCCCTCCCGCGGGCAGCCTCGACCAGACATCGGGCACCCGCCCGAGCACCGTTCACGACCTGCCCGGTACGGGTGGCACCGACGCCCTCCCCGGCCCTCGCGGTCCCGAGGTGCCGACAGGAGGTCTGGACGACATCGGCCGGGCCGGCGACGACGCATTCGGCACAGGCGACGACATGGGCCGGGCCGGGGACGGAAACCGGAGTGGGCCTTCCGGTCGTGACTCCGCGGACAGTGCGGGCGGCCGTGACGTGGACGACGCCGCACGGCGTCGTGAGGTCATGGACGAGCAGGTCAGGCGCGCCAATGAGGAACCCGGCTACTTCGAGGACTACTACAAGTCCAACGGCAACCGGAAGAGCCTGGAGGTGGTCGACGAGTCCGGGACGGTACCTCCCCAGCTGACGCGGCAGTCACCGAACCATCCATGGGTCGCTGTGAAGGACGCGCCGGCTCCCTTGGCGCCGCGCTTCCTCGGTGACTGGGACAAGGTTCACACCAAGCCTCCGACGCCGGAAGCCGTCGCCGCGCTCAAGGAAGCGGCGGAGGCACGGCACCAAGCCGTTCAGCACGACACGGCCATGAGGGACGCGAAGGCGGAAGCCAGGGCCGCCCATGAACAGAATCCGACTCCGGAGACTCTCGCGGAAAAGGTCAAGGCTGAGGAGGCGTACCGGGAAGCGCACATCCAGATGCGGGACCACTCCGAAGCCTTCGGCGAGGCGGTGGCCGAGCACCACGTCATTCCGGAGCGCTACCAGGGAGCCACGCGCGAGCCTCTGGACGGTCCCAAGAACGGCAACGACCAGTTCGACCAGGTGTGGCGGCGTGCGGACGGCGGCTACGTCGTGGTCGAGGCCAAGAGCAGCGTCAGTACGGAATTGGGCGCCCGCAACCTGCCGAGCGGGCAACGCGTCTCACAAGGAACGAGGGAGTATTTCCTCGACATCATTCGGGAGATGCGAAAGCGGGGGGAGAACAACCCTGCCGAGCGCGCCCTCGCCCGCAACCTCATGACGGCCTTGAGGACCGGAAAGCTGGATTACATCGTCGTCAAGGGGGAGAAGAACACGGGCGAGTATGCCGGATACCATACGCGGCAGTTCGACATCTCTGACAGGAGCATCCCGTGACTGTGACCATCCCGCATCACCGGACGCCGGGCCCGAACGCCGAGGCCTACGCGGCGGGCTTGGGCGAGGACTTGGCGGAGGATCTGCAGACGCTGGAAGAGAGCTCCGACTCGATGGACTTCACCGTCGACACCGCTCTTCTGCACCTGGATGCCCGATGCTGCGTAGATCCCCGGGCAGCGAAGCTGGAGACCTGGGAAGCCGTGGTAACGGCCATGCAGGTTGAATCGGCCCTGTTCGAAGCGACCGGGGTCACCGAGGGCACTGTTCAATGCCGTATCGCGCACAAGGTGCGCACCATTCCGGCTCTCGGTCGGCGCACTTACGCTGATGCGGGCAACTGGCTGAAAGCCTTTTGGCTGGCCGTCGTCTGCCGTGATCAGGACCGCTTGGTCAGGCTGTGCGAGATTCCCCTCGACCGGCTCCGGACGGTCGAGGGGGCCTACGACGACTACGTCTACCACTGGGTGGACACGCTCCAGGCCTACTGGCTGCAGCGCCCCGGCTTGGTCGAGAAACTCACCGCCGCGATCCAGGGTTCACACCCCGACGCCGCGACTGTCGCCCCGCGCGATCTGCTGCAGCACGTTCTGTATCCGCCGATCAACCTCTTCTATCGATTTCTCCTGCGGGACGAGGAGGGTTTCAATCAGGCCTTGGCCGAAGGGCTTGAATTGCACAAAAGGTACTGGACGGCTGACGAGGACCGCTCAAAGGACCCGGCCGGTACGGTGCCGCTCGCTCTCCTCGCCATCACATGCCTCGCGTACGACGGCGGAATCCCGATCGAGGTGGAGTCCGACTACCTTCCCACGCACCTCGTCCAGCGTGGCTGGCTGGGCGAGTTCCCCACCTGACCCGCCCGGTCCGACATCACACTCGACTGCCGGGTCCGGTATCGCCGCTCCACTAGTCCGGTACGGAGTCCGACGGGTCGGCCGCGGCCACCCTGTCTCATGTCCGCGTGGTGGGCCGGGTGCCACATGGCTGGGTCCTCGACCCTCATCGCCAAGGTTGAAGGATCTGGACCATGACGCTCGGGAATCACCCACGTGCAGTGCTGGAACGGCTCAAGGCCATCGACTGGGACAACGCTGCCGCTGCCGAACGGACGCCGAGTCGCGGGCGTTGCTCATGCGCGAGTGCCTGCGCCGCACGGCGGCCTGGGCACGCGCCTTCGACGCCGACCGCGTCTGGCCGTTTCTTGACGTGTCCGAGCTGATCGCCCCGGAGGTTCGGCTCGATCTCCGCATCGCCGTCGAGGTGGAGGACGCGCTCGCCGGTGTGGCTCCGGCATCGCTCAAGAAGGTCTGCAGGGCAGCCGTACGGTGGGCGGCCGCGGTGCGGGCAGGGGTCCGGGTGCCGGTGCAATTCCCGGGCGATCCCTACGAGCCGCTGCTGCGCATGTGCGAGCGCGGAGGCGGTTACTCCATGGGGGAATTCATCGACCTCGACGGCGCAATGGTCCGCCTCGGCACGGTGGACAGCAATCTCGCCGTTCAGCCCTTCCTCACGCTCGCGTCGACGACGCTCGACGCCCTTGACGCCGAAGGCGACATCACGTACTACGCCAAGGTCAGCGAGGGTTGTCCACGGAGCAGCCCGCGGGGAATCGTCAGGCGTCGGGTCGACGAGGAACGGACCTACGACGAGGCGTTCACCCGTAACCTCCGCTGGGAGCCCACCGAGTATCTGCGCCGCTGCGAACTCGGGCACCACGACGTGGACCATGTCGAGATCTCGACCGTCGAGGCCGCTCGTTTCATCGAGTCCGCCGTCGCGCGGCTGTCAGGCACAGGCTGAGCACGGCCTGTGCCACTGCCCTGCGACTCCCGGGGCGGGCCTGGGACAGTGGAAGTGGCGGCAGGATCCCCGCCCGGCCCACGTCGAGCCCTGGAGAGAACCAGCAGTGCACACCTCCATCATCCGCCACGCATATCCTACGGACGGCGCCGAAGAGGAACACCAAGCGCTGCACCAGGCCGCCTCCGAGATGATCGACGGGCTGGAGCGGGACCCGCGGAACCTCGAGTTCGCCTTCATGATCACGCTCACCGAGGCGGAATCGCGATGCGCGAGCGATCCGTTGGCGGAGTTCGCCCCGACCTGGCGGGCCTGGGTGGCGGCGATGCAGGTCGGTTCCGCGTTGTTCGCCGCCGCCGATTCGGCCGGGGAACGCGTCGAAGCGCGGATCGCCGGCAAGGCGCGCTCCATTCCGGCGACCGGCCCGAACCGGGCCGCGCACGCGGGCAACTGGATCAAGGCGTTCTGGCTGGCCGTCGTCTGCCGTGAGCAGGACCGCATGACCCAGTTGTGCCGGGTGCCGATATCTCTGCTCCGCGCCTCCGGAGCGGAGTTCGACGAGTACGTCTACGCGTGGATCGACACCCTGCAGAGCTACTGGCTGCGGCGCGACGGCGTGGGCGGCAAGCTCGTGGCGGCTTCGGCCGGCGCGCTGCCGCAGAACACGGAGATCGTGAGTGCGGACCTGCTGCTCATGGTCCTCTCCCAGCCGATCAAGTTGTTCCATCACTATCTGCGCCAGGACACCGCGGAGTTCAGCAAGGCGCTGGAGGAGAGTCTGCGGCTGCACAAGGAGTACTGGACCGCCGACGAGGACCGCGCCCTCAGCAGTGAAGGCCTCGTGGCACTAGGTCCGCTCGCCATGGCATGTCTCGCCCACGACGACGGGATGCCGCTCGAAGTCACGTCCGACTACCTGCCCGACGTCCTGGTGAAGGCCGAGTGGGTGGGCGAGTTCGACACCTGACCGCCGAAAGACCCGGGGCGCCGTCCGGCTCCACCGAGGCGGACCTGGCCGGGGGACTCGGCGCCCGGCACAACCGGTCTCGTGCCCAAGTACTCGCGTTGAGTGCGGTGTTGCCGGAACCCGGCTGTACGTGTGGCGCGTCCATGTCTTATGTTGCGGTGGCCGGGCCGGAAGCCCGGCCCTCGCTCCAGGTCAGGCCCGGGCGACCGACGTCCGCCGGTGTTCCGGGCGGCGACGACCGACCCGAAATCCATCCTCGATCCAGGACGACTGAATGGCACGGGACTACGACAGCCAGCTGCTGGAGTCGGTGGCGGTGCGCCGGCGGCGGATGCGGGACGCGCTGCTGTTCGGTGCGCAGCGGGTGCGGCGGACGGCGGACGAGCGGTTCGGGAAGGTCTTCGCGGGGATCGCGATCGCGGCCGTGCTGTGCGCCGGGTGCGTCGGGTGGTCGTTCCTGCAGGCCACGCTGGCGAAGCAGAAGGCCGAGCAGGAGAAACAGCGGCAGCAGCAGGAGCAGTTGTACAACCCCTCCCCCGCCGCTTCGCCCGGCGGGGACGGTGGGGACGGCGGGAAACAGTGAACACGCAACGGGCGAACGGGAGTTCGCGTGATCATGTCCGTGCAGGGGCACTCGAGGCCCGTCACGACGCGACGATAGGTTCCGGTGAGCGGTGAACGCAGCGACGACGTTCCGGACCCAGCTCAGCAGGGTCACTCTGATAGGTGAGCGGCGGCGCGCCGACCTGGTTCTCCCGTCGGACACCCCGATCGGTCAACTCCTGCCGGACATCTTGCGGTTGCTGGACGACCGGGTGGCGACCCGGCCCACCACGCGGCAGTTGCTGACCGCGGACGGTGCCGCGCTGCCGCACGACGCCACGCTCGCCTCGGCCGAGGTGCCCGACGGCGCGGTGCTGCGCCTGGTGCGCGCCCACGCCGCGCCGCCGGCGCCGGTGGTGCACGACGTCACCGACCAGGTGGCGGACGATCTGGACCTGCGGGCCTGGCGCTGGCGGCCGGCCGCGCGCCGGGTCTCCGCCGGGGTGACGGCCGTGGTGTTCGCGGTGGTCGCGGCCCTCCTGGCCCGGCGGGAGTTCGCGCTGGAGGGGGTGGCCGTCGGGCTGGCGGTCGTCACCGCGGTGTTCCTGGTCGCCGGGGCGGCGGTCGCGAAGATCGGCAAGGGCAACGTGGGGCTGGCCACGGCGCTGCTGCTGGCGTCCGGCGGGCTCGGTCTGATGGCCGCGTGGACCGCCGCGGACGCCCACGGCTGGTCCCCCGCCGCCCGGCTGGCGGGCGTCGCGGTCACGGTGATGCTCACGCTGGTGCTGCTCGCCCACTGTTCGCCGCTCGGCCGCGGCGGGCTGATCGGGGCCGGTGCGGTCGCCGCCGCGACCGTCGTGTGGGAGGTCGTCGCTCTGCTGCAGGACCGGGCGGACCGGGTGGGCGCGGTGATGGCCGTCGTCTCCCTGGTCCTGCTGGGGCTGCTGCCGCGGTTCGCGCTGATGGCCTCGGGTCTGACCGCGCTGGACGACAAGCGGTCCTCAGGGGCCTCGGTGAGCCGGCACGAGGTGGCCAACGCCCTGGCCGCCACCCATCGGGGGCTGGCGCTCGCCACCGTCGTGACCGCCGTGTCCGCGGCGGCGGGCGGCTGGCTGCTGACCTCCTCGGAAGGGCCCAACGTCTGGACGGTCTGCCTGGCCTCGGTGACCGCCGTGGTGCTGCTCTCCCGGGCCCGGGCGTTCCCGCTGGTCGCCGAGGTGGTGGCGCTGTTCGGTGCGGCGGGGCTGATCGTCGTGCGCCTGGCCGTGCTGTGGCTGGACCACTCGGGGGGCGCCGGCGCGCTGGCCCTCCTCGGGACGGCGGCGCTGCTGCCGCTGCTGGTGCTCGCGGTGGAGCCGCCCGAGCACGTCCGGGTGCGGCTGCGGAGGTTCGCCGACCTGATCGAGTCCATCGGGGTGATCGGCTTGTTCCCGCTTGCGATCGGGGTGTTCGGGATCTACGGACAGCTGCTCGACAAGTTCTGACATTGCACGTCTGGTGCTTCGGAGACCGGACGCCGGTTCGTCGCCGTCCCGGGCGGGACGGGGACGGGGCAGCGGCGCAGGAGGAGAGAAGGCGAGATGCCGAGCGGGGACAACTGGCAGAGCGACGTGCTGCGCGACCTGAGGGGCGGCGGTGCGTCCCAGCAGGCTGCCCCACCCACGGGTGCGTGGCCCCAGCAAGCGTCGCAGCAAGCGTCGCAGCAGGCGTCGCAGCAGGTGCCTCAGCAGGCGTTGTCCCAGACGCCTCAGACGCCCCGGACGCCCCAGCCGCCGGGCGTGCCCGCCCCGCCGGCGCCCGCACAGGGGGCGCCCCCGGCACCTCAGGCGCCGCGCGCCCAGCCGCCGGCCGCCGCGGTGCCCGGACGGCCG
>NZ_LWCC02000038.1 GCF_001642695.1 Streptomyces chilikensis | reverse complement strand
CTAGGCCCTGTCTGATAATTGATCTTGTGGTGGGTCGTGGTGAGCTGACGGATGCGGCGTGGGAGCGGATAGCGCCGCTGTTGCCGGGTGTTGACGGGCGGGGTCGTCCGTGGCGGGATCACCGGCAGGTGATCAACGGGGTGCTGTGGCGGTTGCGGACGGGTGCTCCGTGGCGTGACCTGCCGGAACGCTTCGGGCCGTGGCAGACGGTCTATGAGCGGTTCGCCCGCTGGGAGGCGGACGGGACCTGGGCCCGCCTGCTCGAGGAGGTCCAGGTCCGCGACGACTCCGTCGGGGCCGTGGAGTGGACGGTGTCGGTCGACTCCACGATCAACCGGGCCCACCAGCATGCCGCCGGCGCCCGCAAAAAGGGGCGTCGGCGGGGGACGAACTGGAAGATCCGGCACGCGCGGCGGCTGGTCAGGCGCTCGGCCGGTCCCGCGGCGGGCTGACCACGAAGGTCCACCTCGCCTGTGATGGCCGGGGCCTGCCCCTGGCCGTCCTGGTCACGCCCGGCAACGTCAACGACTCCACCGCCTTCGATGCGGTCCTGGACGCGGTGCGAGTGCCCCGGGTCGGCGTCGGGCGGCCGCGTCGCAGACCCGACGCGGTCATCGCCGACAAAGCGTATTCGTCACGGGCGATCCGCCGGACGCTGCGGCGCCGGGGCATCCGGGCGGTGATCCCGGAAAGGGCTGATCAGAAGGCCAACCGGATGCGGCGCGGCCGGGCCGGCGGCAGACCGCCGGCCTTCGACCGCGACCTCTACAAGGCCCGCAACGTCGTCGAACGCTGCTTCAACCGGCTCAAGCAATTCCGCGCCATCGCGACCCGCTTCGACAAACTCGCCGCCCGTTACCGGGCCGGACTCCACCTCGCAGCACTCATCCTCTGGCTCCGTGAGCCCGGACAAGATCATTTGTCAGACAGGTCCTAG
>NZ_LWCC02000037.1 GCF_001642695.1 Streptomyces chilikensis | reverse complement strand
CCCCCCCCCCCCCCCCCCGCCGCCTAGCCGGCCCGCGCGGCGAACTCGCGCAGCAGTGCCTCGTCGAAGGCGTCGAGGTCGTCCGGCTTGCGGCTGGTGACCAGCACGTTGGGGCCGTTGGTGTCGACCTTGACCTCCTCGTCGACCCAGGTCCCGCCGGCGTTGGCGATGTCGGTCCGCAGGCTCGGCCAGGAGGCCACCTCCCGGCCGGAGACCACACCGGCCTCGACCAGCGTCCACGGCGCGTGACAGATCGCGGCGACCGGGATGCCCTGCTCGAAGAAGTCCTTCACCAGGGCGACGGCCTTCTCGTCCATCCGCAGGGCGTCCGGGTTGGCGACGCCGCCGGGCAGGACCAGCCCGTCGAACTCCTGGGCCGAGACCTGGTCCACCGTCCTGTCGACGGGGAACGTGTCCGCCTTGTCCAGGTGGTTGAACCCCTGGACCTCGCCGGACCGCGTCGACACCAGGACGGCCTCGTGCCCGGCGTCGGTCACCGCCTGCCACGGCTTGGTGAGTTCGACCTGCTCGACGCCCTCGGGCGCCGTCAGAAATGCGATGCGCATGCTCGGTTTCCCATCCTTCCTTCTCCCCCCGGGTGCGTGGTCCGGCGGGCGTTACGCCGGACGGGTGATCGCTTCGGCGAGTTGCTGGACGTTGGCGTAGCGCGCCTTGTGCGGCAGGTGCTCCAAGGGCTCCACCAGGGCGTCCGGTGCGTGGTTGCGGCGCAGGGTGCGCGCCAGTTGCTGAGGGCCCGCCGGGAACGAGGTGCGGCCCAGGATGCGCGCCAGTTCCAGCCGTACCGTCGCCAGCGGGGCCTCCCGCACGCTCTGCGTGCCGCCCGCCACCGCCGGATCGTCGTCGGCGACCGGCTCGGGGTCGTGCCACTCCTCCGTCCGGGTGGGATGTCCTGACTGCAGCAGTCCCCTCAGCTCGTGCTTCATCTCGTCGTCCCGGTGAACGCTCAACCGGTCGCTGCCACGCTGCATGGCTCCCTCCACATCTTCGGGTGGCCCCCGCGTACCCGAGGAGGCGGAGGCGACACACCGGGGAGGCGGGTGGCCCGGCCCGTGTCCCGTCGGCGCGCGGGAGTCCGGAATGTCCGGCAGTCTGAAGAGGACCCGGGGCGCTCCGCCGCCCCCGTTCACCCCTGGGAGGACGGACCCATGGTGGTGCTCGTAGTGATCATCCCGGTTCTGATGCTCTGCATGATGCTGGCGATGGACTGGTACGAGGACTTCGTCTTCCCTCGACCGGAGGGGGACACGGCCTCGGCCGACGGGGATGTCGCACTGCCGGCCGTGACGCCGGTTCCGGCTCCTCTGGCGCTGCCCGCGCCACCGGCGGTACGGCAGGCCCTGCCGGGCGGCACGCCCGGCGCGGGGGCCCCGCCCGGACGGGCGTCCTGAACCCGCGGCGCCGGGAGCGGTGACGAGGGGCGGCGGAGCGTCATCGGGGGAGGGCGGGACAGGGCCGGGCACGAGGGCCTCGCCTCCCTCGTCCGGCGGAGGGGATCACGCGGATGGGGCCGTGCGACGGGCGGCGGCGGCCCGGCCCGGCTGGGATGGAGGGGCCAGTTCTCTTCCGGCTGAAGGAGCTCTAGCCCCATGCGCCGCACTCTCCGTGTCCTGTCCGCCGCAGCACTCGCCGGCGCGGCGGTGACGGTCGCCGCGCCCGTCGCCTCCGCCGAACCGGCCTCCTGCGACCCCGGCGCCCCCGGCGCGTCCTCGCAGGCCGTGGCGGGCATCGCCACGTCGCAGCGGCGCGCTCCGGAACCCGGCGGCCCGGGCGCCTGCCCCGAGGGGAACGGCTCCGGCGGGCTGCGCGGTGCGATGGCCGCGGCCCCCTGCGAGGACGGCGCGGACCCGTCGGTCTGCGCCGCGCCGGACGAGGCCGTGCCGCGGGACGAGGCGCTCGGTGACACGGGTGACCTCGGTGACGCGGGTGACCTCGGTGACACGGGTGACCTCGGTGACACGGGTGACGGGGAACTGTCCGGGGAACCCCTCGGCGACCTGGAGCCGGAAGGCGGCGCGGGCGGGGAGCCGGCCGATCCGGCGGTCGGATCCGCGACGGACATCGAGGTCGAGCCGGTCGGTCCCGAACTCCTCCACGAACCGGGTGCGGGCGGCTCCGGCGGC
>NZ_LWCC02000036.1 GCF_001642695.1 Streptomyces chilikensis | reverse complement strand
GGCCCGGCCGGCGGCGGGCCGACGGCGCGCCGGACGGGGGGGCGCGTCAGGCGGGGGCGCGTCCGGCGCCCCGGGCCGGAGGCTCCGGCCAGGCGGCCATGGCGTACTCGGCCGCGCGCCGCAGTTCGGCCGTGGTCGCCCCGTCGCGCGCCTGCTGCGACATGCCCTGGACGACCGCGGCGAAGTAGACCGCCAGCGCCCGGGTGTCGGCCCCCTCGGGGAGCGATCCGCGGGCCTCGGCGTCCCGCAGCCTCGCCTCGAAGGACCGCACGTTCGCCACCCTGCGCGCCCGCAGGGTCCGCTCGACGTCGGCCGTCTGCGGGGAGTAGTTGGTCGCCGCGCTGATGACCAGGCAGCCCGCCGGGTGCTCCGGGGAGGTGTAGGACACCGCCGCCTCGTCCAGCATCCTGGCGAAGCCCGCGCGGGGGTCGCTCTCCTGGTCCAGCGCTTTTTCCATGAACGCGCCGAAGGTGCCGCCGTAGCGGTCCACGACCTCGGTGAAGAGCGCGCGCTTGTCACCGAAGGCCGCGTACAGGCTCGGCGGCGAGATCCCCATCGCGCCGGTCAGGTCGGAGATGGACGTGCCCTCGTAACCGTGCTGCCAGAACAGGAGCGTGGCCTGCGCGAGCGCCGCTTCCCGGTCGAAGCTCCGCGGCCTGCCGCGTTTCGTCGTCGTCATGACTGAATTTTACAGCGATCGCTAGGGAATTCGTGTAAGGTATTTGCGTAGCCATCGCTACAGAACTTCGACTCGTGAAAGGAAGAGGTCATGGGTGCGCTTGCGGGCAAGGCGGCACTGGTGACGGGGGGCAGCCGGGGGATCGGCCGCGCGATCGCCGAACGGCTCGCGGAAGCCGGTGCGGTGGTGGCCGTGCACTACGGGCGTGACACCGCGGCCGCCGAGGAGGTCGTCGGCGCCATCCGCGCCGGGGGCGGCACCGCGTTCGCGGTTCAGGCCGAGCTGGGCCGGCCCGGTGACGTGGAGACCCTCTGGGAGGGGTACGACCGGCGGATCCTGGAGCACGCCGGCGACACCGGCCTGGACATCCTGGTCAACAACGCCGGCATCACGCCGCGCGGCGAGATCGAGGAGACCACGGCCGAGGCGTTCGACGAGGCCGTCGCCGTCAACATGCGCGCGCCGTTCTTCCTCACCCAGCAGGGGCTCAAGCGGCTGCGGGACGGCGGGCGGATCATCAACATCTCCTCCGGAGCCACCCGGATCGCGCTCACCGACATCATCGCCTACGCCATGACCAAGGGGGCCGTCGACGCCTTCACCCTCACCCTCGCCAAGGCCCTCGGCGGTCGCGGCATCACGGTCAACGCGGTGGCGCCCGGCATCATCGACACCGACATGAACGCCGCCTGGCTGCGCGGCAACGAGGAGGCCGAGAAGGCCGCGGCCGGCCTGTCGGCCCTCGGCCGGGTCGGCCGTCCCGAGGACGTGGCCGACGTGGTCGCCTTCCTCGCCTCCGACGACGCCCGCTGGGTGACGGGCCAGATCGTCGACGCCACCGGCGGCTCCCAGCTCTGACCGGCAGCACCCGCCCGGGGAACCGCATCCATGCCGGGGTGTCGACGGCGACACCGCGCTCACACGCACGAGACAGAGGCTGCAGCTGGAGGCTCCATGCACGTCGTCATCGCCTGGTGGGACAAGCGGCGCGCCGCGGCGGTCGGCACCGGCCGACCGCACCCGACCGCGACGGCCGGTTTCCGCCCCGAAGATCCGGTCCCGCTCACCGGCGAGTTCCCCGGGCTGCGGAGCGGCCGGTGGATCACGGATCCGGGGGCGGACCTCCAGGGGCTCGCGCTCGTCTGGGACTCGGCGGTCAGTGCCGAACTCTCCCTCCCGGCCCTCTTCGAGCGGACCTTCGGCTGCGCCCCGTCCCACCGGTGGGCCTTCGAACTCCGCGACGCGCCGCCACGGCACGAGGACACCGAGAACCTGCCGGCCGAGCTGGAGCTCCTGCTCCACGCCTGACCGCCGCCGCGCCCCTCCCGCCCGGCCCG
>NZ_LWCC02000035.1 GCF_001642695.1 Streptomyces chilikensis | reverse complement strand
GGTTGACGGGGTCGCCTTCGGCGTAGAGGTAGGGATTCTTCTCCTGGCCGGAGGGGTCGGGGCTGGTGAAGCGGCCGATGCTGAGGTCGTAGTAGCGGGCCGCGAAGTGGTAGAGGCCAGTGGGGTCCTGGTAGCCGCCGGCGAACCGGTAGGGCTGGAGGATCTTTTCAGCGGCGGCGGCGCGGGTGACGCCGCGGGACAGCCGGGGGCGACGCCCTGCGAGGTGAGGTTGCCGACGAGGTCGTAACGGGTAATGGCCGCCCCTGGATTTGCCAGAGGTGGCCATTACCTGCAGTTTTCCCGGCTACGAGCCGTAAAGCTCCGACATCCGGGGCATTGTGAAGGTGCCCGAGGCCATCCGACGGACGCCTGGCGTGAACGTCAGCGCTCGGATGTACGCCTTCTGCCTCGAATGGCCAGGAACATACCGGCGGCGAAAACCGCCCCCGCAAAACTGACTGCTACTCCGACCACTGGTTTGATGAAAGCAACGATCACTCCGAGCGTAATCAGTGCTACAGCGGCGAAGACACCCAGCCACATCGAAGCTGTGATGACAGCCTCAGGTGCCTCGTTTCTGTCCCGAAGGTGGTCTCCGCCGTCCGGCATAGCGTTCATGACTCCTGCCTCCTAGCTGAGGGTATCTTCCATGGCACCTGGCGTGACACGGCTGACTGTGCCCGCGGCGATTCCGCACATTGCGACCACTCCTGGCGTGAGGGCCGGCATGCCTGCGGCGGTGGCCATGCTTGCCCCCGCCGTACAGGCAGCCCCGGAGATGGCAATGGCGTCGGTGAGGTAGTAGTAGCCCACGCCTTGGTTGGATTCCTGTCCACATCGGCCGTCGTTTTCGCAGAAAGGCTGCGGTCAGCCCCAGACACCTGCCGAGCAGAGGACGCCGCCGACGACCAAGAAGCCTCCGACGGCCTTGTACGCCAGCGCATTGGAATTACTGAAGCGCTCTCTAACACGAGAGCCAGTCCGGCTCCAGCGACGACGACGGTTGCAGTCAAGCCTTTCATTGCGCTACTCCATACGGCGAGGTTCGGAGACCGACGGCGCTCACCAGCCCTGCTTGCGGACAATCCAGATGAGGAGAGCCGCCCTGAGAGCTCACCTTGCAGCCCTCCGAGCGTTCCGCTCTGTGGTTCCGCCTGATTCCCCTCCCGGCGATGCCGCGACAAAAACCGTTTCGGATGTCACAAACTTCCGCCATTCGATCCCGAGGCGCGTCCACAACCCTGATTCGATGCCCTTGATAAACAGGAGCAGCGAAATGTGATTGGATATTCAACCGCTTCGTCGAAGGTGAAGCCCGCCAAATATGAGGAGAGTCGCGATGATGATCGCCATGTATCGTGGCGCGCCGATGCTGATCAGCGTTATTGCAGCCACGAACGCTGCGCACAGCAAAAGGGTTCCGATGGTGTGCCGTGAGGGTCTCACCGCTGGCGCTTCCGGAAGTAGAGGATGATAACCAGAACGCAGGCAAGAGACCCGAAAAATATGTAAGGTCCCCAGCCCTCAGGGATCCACCAGCCCGCGCCTTCCGAGGCAATACGAAGCATGTCCTCTCCTTATGGTACGAAGGAGCGGCGCTGCCAGACGCCACCCGCTTCCCTTCCGATTAGGACCAAGCCTTCACTGTCGTTTCCTCTGCGAAGGATCCGGCGTACTCACCTGCGGCCATGCAGGGCACAGCGGCGGCAGCCGCTCCTGCGCCACCCGAGAAATACGCTGCTGTGCCGATACACGCCCCTTCCACGGCTTTACTGACGGCAAACCCGAAGGTAATGCCGGCCGCTGTGCCGAAGTTCCCGTCCAAAGCCGCATTCCATGCCTTGCCGACGGTTGCGAAGCCGTTGCCCAGCGAGACCGCGTCCAAGACGGAGCCGACCGACAGTGTTCCCTGGGGGTCGATGCGGTTGACGGGGTCGCCCTCGGCGTAGAGGTAGGGGTTCTTCTCCTGGCCGGAGGGGTCGGGGCTG
>NZ_LWCC02000034.1 GCF_001642695.1 Streptomyces chilikensis | reverse complement strand
CCAGGTCGCACTCGCCGGAGCGCAGCGCCTGCGCCGCCAGGTGCAGGGCGACCAGCGACGACGAGCACGCCGTGTCGACCGTCACCGCCGGCCCCTCCAGACCGAAGGCGTAGGACAACCGGCCGGAGAGCACACTGGCCAGACTGCCGATCGCGCCGTGCCCCGCGGTGGAGTCCTCGGCCTCCTGGACGACGGTCGCGTAGTCCTGGCCGTTCGTGCCCGCGAACACTCCGGTGCGGCTGCCGCGGAGGGACAGCGGGTCGACGCCCGCCCGTTCGAAGGCCTCCCAGGACACCTCCAGCAGCAGCCGCTGCTGCGGGTCCATGGCGAGTGCCTCGCGCGGCGAGATGCCGAAGAGCGCGGGGTCGAACGCGGCCGCGTCGTGCAGGAAGCAGCCGTGGCCCACGTAGGACGTGTTCGGCGTGCCGCGTGTCGGGTCGTACAGGGCGGCGACGTCCCAGCCGCGGTCCGTGGGGAATCCGCTGATGCCGTCGCGCCCGGCCACCAGCATCCGCCACAGGTCCTCCGGCGAGGTCACGCCCCCGGGGAACCGGCAGCTCATCCCGACCACGACGACCGGGTCGTCGGCGGTGGCGGGCGCACCGTGCGCCGTGGTCGCCGGGCCCGCGTCCTCGGATCCCGTGCCGGTGCCGTCGAGGTGGCCCGTGAGGTGGGCGGCGAGCGCGGCCGGCGTCGGATAGTCGAAGACGAGGGTGGCGGGCATGGAGAGCCCGGTGGCGGCACCCAGGTGGTTCCGCAGGTCCACGGCGCTCATCGAGTTGAAGCCGAGGTCCTGGAACGTACGGTCCTTGGGGATCCTGCTGGTGTCGCTGTGACCGAGGACGGTGGCCGTCTCGGCCAGCACCAGGTCGAGGACGGCGCGCGCCCGCTCGGCCGCGGGCAGTGCGAGGAGCCCGTCGACCTGTGAGGAGGAGCGGTCCCGGCCGCCGCCCGCGGGGGCGGTGGCGGACCGCGCGGCACGCCCGTCGTCCCGGAAGTCCGGGAGTTCACGGATCAGCGGGCTCGGGCGGCGCGTCGCGGTGTGGTCGACCATGCGACGCCAGTCGACGTCGGCCACCACGAGGAAGGTCTCACCGTCCTCGAGCGCCTGCTCCAGCCCGGCGAGCGCCTGCTCGGGGTCCATGGCATGGGCGCCGATCCGCTCGAAGCGCTCCTCCGCGCTGCCCTGGGCGAGTCCCGCTCCGCCCCAGCGGCCCCAGGCGACGGACGTGGCGGGCAGACCCGCGGCCCGGCGGGCTTGGGCGAGGGCGTCGAGGAAGGCGTTGCCGGGAGCGTAGTTGCCCTGCCCCGGAGCCCCGACGACACCGCTGAGGGAGGAGAAGAGCACGAACGCGGACAGGTCCAGCCCGAGGGTGAGGTCGTGCAGGTTGCGCGCACCGTCGACCTTCGCGCGCAGCGCGTGGGCGAGGCGCTCGGGCGTCAGGGCGTCGATGAGGGCGTCGTCGAGGGCCGCCGCGGTGTGCACGACGGCGGTCAGCGGTTCCTCTTCGGGGATCGAGGAGAGGAGCGCGGCCAGCGCGTCCCGGTCCTCCACCGGGCACGCCTCGACGCGCACCCGGCAGCCCATGCCCTCGAGGTCCGCGACGAGGTCCGCCGCGCCCGGCGCGTCGGGCCCACGACGGCTGGTGAGAACGAGCCGGCGGACCCCCTGGCCGGCGAGTCCGCGGGCGACGTGGGCGCCGAGCGCACCCGTGCCGCCGGTGACGAGAACGGTTCCGTCCGGGCTCCAGGACGTGCCTCGGTTCCGCTGCCGGGCCGACGCCGGGGCCCGGACCAGACGGCGAGCGAACGTTCCGGCGGACCGGATCGCGAGGTGGTCCTCGTCCTCGTTGCCCGCGAGCACCTGACGCAGCCGCTCGCGGCCGCGCTCGTCCAGGTCCTCGGACAGATCGATCAGGCCGCCCCAGCGCTGCGGGTACTCGGTGGCGACCACTTCGGCCAACCCCCAGCACAGTGCCTGCGAGGCACCGAGGACGGACTCGTAGGGCCACACGGCGACGGCCCCGCAGGTGGCGGTCCACAGCGGTACGTCGAGCCGGACGTCGTCCATGGCCTGGACGAGAGCGACCGAGGCCGCGTAACCGGCGGGCAGTCCCGGCACACCGGGGTGCTCCGCCTCGTCCAGCGGAAGCAGGGACAGGACACGTCCGACGGCGGCAGGCAGACTCCCGACCGCCTCCGCCAGCCGTTCGGCCACCGTCGCCCGGGAGGCGTCCGCGGGGACGCGGAGGACTGCCGCACCGTCGCCCAGCGCGGCGAGGCAGTCGTCCGTCAGGGGCGAGGCGGTGCGGTCGGTGACGACGACGAGGGTCGTGCCGGGAAGCGCGGACACAGGGCCGGCGGCTCCCGGCAGACGCTGCCAGGTGGTCCGGTACCGCCACGAGTCCAGGGCTTCCGCGGCCCTGCGCCGACGGCGCCACTCCGACAAGGCCGGCACGACGGCGGTGAACGGATCGTCGAGACGGACGTCCAAGGTCTGGGCGAGAGCCTCGAGATCCCCTCCTCCGACGGCCTCCCAGAAGGCCTCATCCCCTTCGGCCGCCTCCGCGACGAGGCGCGCCGTCTGAGCGGCGTTGAGCCAATAGCGTTGACGCTGGAAGGCGTAGGTGGGCAGGTCGACGCGTCGGGCGCCGGTACCGGCGAAGTAGGCCGTCCAGTCGACGGTGGTGCCGTGCGTGTGGAGTTCGGCCAGGGCGGTGACGACCGCGTCCGCTTCCGGGCGGTTCTTGCGGAGGGCCGGGACGAACGCGGCCTCGGTGGTCGTCTCCTGGGCCATGGCGGACAGGACGCCACCCGGTCCCAGCTCGAGGTAGGTGGTGACGCCTTGGGCGTCGAGGTGGCGGATGCCGTCGGCGAAGCGGACCGCCCGGCGGACATGGTCCACCCAGTAGTCCGCGGTCAGCAGCTCCTCACCCGCGACAGCGCCGGTCAGGTTGGAGACGACCGGGATGCGGGGGGTGTGGAAGGTGGCCGTCTGCAGGAGGGTGCGGAACTCCTCGAGCATGGGTTCCATGCGGGGG
>NZ_LWCC02000033.1 GCF_001642695.1 Streptomyces chilikensis | reverse complement strand
CGTGCCGCGCCACGCCCTCCGAGAGCGGGACGGTGGGAGCCAGCCATGGGAATGACGGACATGTCACGTGAAGAGCGGGCGCACCAGGCGGTCGCGGCGGCCGCCCGGTACGACGGGAGCAGCAGGGAGCGACAGGAGGTCGAGCGACGCCAGGAAGCGGGGGTCGGCTTCCCCGACTCGCCGGAGGCGCTGGCGGCGCGCACCGCCCGCCTGCTGGAGCGGCAGGCGGTGCCGGCCGCGATGGTGGTGGAGGCGGTCCGTTCCGAGCCGCTGGCGGCGCCCGACGCGTTCGAGCGGATCCTCGGGGTGTCCAAGGAGCTGCAGGCGTGGAGCTTCCTGCCGCGCGGCGCCCGGGCCGCCCGCAGCGTCGCGCGGATCTCGGCGCGGGAGAACGGCCGCGAACTGCCGGTCGGCACCGGGTTCCTGGTGTCCCCCCGCCTGATGATGACCAACCATCACGTCCTGCCCGACGCGGAGGCGGCCCGCGGCTGCTTCGCGGAGTTCGACGCCCAGGTCACCGTCGACAACACGCCGCAGGTGCCGGTCCGGCTGGACTTCGACCCGGACGGCCTCTTCGTGGCCGACAGGCGTCTCGACTACGCCCTGGTGCTGGTCGCCTCCGGCCCGGACGGGACGCCGCCCGGGGAGACGTTCGGCTGGAACCGGCTGAGCCTGCAGCTGGGGAAGCTGGTGATCGGCGAGCCGGTCAACGTCATCGGCCATCCGATGGGACGCCTGAAGGAGATCGCTGTGCGCGACAACGCCCTGCAGGTGCGCCTGGACGACTTCCTCCACTACCGCACGGACACCGAGCCCGGGAACTCGGGCTCCCCGGTCTTCAACGACCAGTGGGAGGTCGTCGCCCTGCACCACAGCGGCGTGCCCCGCACCGACGGTGAGGGCCGTCCCGTGCGCCGTGACGGCCAGGTCTGGCGGCCCGGCGACGGCGAGGACGCCGTGGAGTGGGTGTCGAACGAGGGGGCGCGCACCAGTGTCCTCCTGAAGCACCTCGCGTCCCTGCCGTTCACCCCCGCGCAACGGGAGCTGCTGGCCGGGATGGGACCGGAGTCGGGTCTCGCCGGCGACGGCGCGGCCGCCGCTCCCGCCGCGGAGCTCGCCGGGCCGGTGCCCGGTACGGCCACCGCCACCGCCACCACCACC
>NZ_LWCC02000032.1:674-9312 GCF_001642695.1 Streptomyces chilikensis | reverse complement strand
GGGCCGTCGGACGCCGCCGGCCCCGTGGGGCCGGGCGCGGCGGTCACGACGGGATATGGAGCAAGGGATGCGGGGGCGCGGTGGTGGTCCGGCCGGGACGGTCAACTCCGGTACCACTTCTGATTGGGCGCGCCGAAGCACGTCCACAGGTGCGCCGGGCTGCCGTCGGCGGTGCGGCCTTCGAGGATGTCCACGCACTTGCCGGCGATCCCGGCCACCAGGTCCCCGACGGCGTTCAGGCGGAACTGCTGGGCCGGGTTGCCGCTGCAGTCGGCGACCTGGATCACCGTACCGTTCTCCTGGGCGCCCCAGGCCACGTCCATGCACCGGCCCTGGGCGCGGATGGTGCCGTCCGACCGGAAGGTCCAGCGCTGCCCCGCGGAGCCGTCGCAGGACTGCAGCGTCAACTGGGTGCCGTCGGCGCCCTGTCCGGCGCTCAGGCACTTCCCCGAGGCCTTGCTCACCAGGGTGTCACCGGCCACGGGAGCGGAGGCCGGCTTGTCGCCCGCGGCGGACTCGTCCTTCTCCTCCGTCTTCTCGGCGGGAGCATCGGCCGAAGCCCGCGTGTCCTTGCCGTCCTTCCCGGCCCGGTCCGCGTCGTCCTTCTTGTCCGGCTTCTTCTCCTGTTCCTTCTCCTCCCCGTCCTCGTCCCCGGCCCCGCCCGTGTCCGAGGGGGAGGGCTCGGGCGACGGCGAGGCCGAAGGGGACGCGGCGGCGTACTGTCCGGACCGCCGCGACTCCTCCTCCAGGACCGTGCCGTGGGTGGAGTCGGCCACCACCGCTGCGGCGGACCGGTCCCGGTCGCCGGATCCCGGCAGCAGGAACGGCACGGAGACGAGTACCGCTCCGGCGATCGCCGCGGCGGCCAGCACCGGCTTCTTCGGGCGCCCGGGCGTCGCGTCCGTCTTCACCGCCGTGTCGCCGTGCGGCGGGGCCGAGCCCGACGCCGCGTGGGCGGGCTGCTCACCGGAGAGGGCGGCCGCGCCCGGAACCGGGTCCGGCTCCCGGACCGGTGCGCCGGCCGCGGCGCCGGCGTCGGGCCGCGTGCGGGAGTCCGTATCCGCGGCGGGGGCCGGTGCGGAGGCGGACTCCGGAGCGCTCTCCGGAGCGCTCTCGGGGGCCTCGGCCGCGGTCCCCGGCTCGAACGCGCCGGTGCCTGCGCCGGTCTCCGTCCTCGTGCCCGTGCCGGCTCCGGTGCCGGTGCTGTCACCGTCCTCGGGTGTCGCGGCGGTGCGCGTGGAGGCCGGTTTCAGTTCCGTCGTGGGAGCGGCGGCCGGTCCGGGCAGCGCGAACGCCTGGCGCACCTTCGGCACGCCGGGCTCCGCCGCGGCCGATGACGCACCGGTCGGCTTCGCGCCGTCTTTCTGGGGAGACATCGGTCCTGTCTCGCAATCTGGGTCTGGTCCTGGTCCGGCCGGGTCCGGCCCGCTCGCCGGCTGTCGGCGAGCGGGGCGGCCCAGAAGGCCAGGAGGGGGTCGGCAGGGGTCAGGAGCCGGTCGGCACCGCGGGCAGGACGGACGCCCGACGTGCGGTGGGACCGGGAGGTGGTGTCGCTCCGTCTTCTCGCTTCGGCACAGGTGCTCCGTCCAGGCGTCTCAGTGGTCGGGGGGACCCACGGGTCCGGCACATCGGGCGGGCCAGTTGAACGACGCGGCCGCGGGACCGTGCCGGTCCAGTGCCTCGCCGAGGCGGGCGAGCACGGCCCGGTCCTGGTCGTCCAGTTGCGCCGGGCCGACGTGGGAGGCGTGCTGAGCGGCCGGCAGTTCCCGCAGCAGGACCAGGGGCGAGGAACCGCCGGTCCGTACGTCGAGCACGCGGAACGCGGTGCCGGGCGCGAAGACCACCTCGTCGTGCCGGGCGGCGGGGCCGGTGGCTTCGGACAACTGCCGTACCCGGCGACCGGTCACCGACCAGACGGCGTACCGGGCGTCCGCGGGGGAGGGGCCACGGTCGTCGCCGGGCAGCGCGCTCACCGGCGCCGCGTCGCGCAGGACGGTGCCGGGGACCGGTGTCCGGTCCTGCGCTCCGCCGTCCGGCCCGGCACCGCGCAGCACCGGGCCGCGGAAGGACGGCAGGCGCCGCAGGGCCGAGGTGACGCAGGCGCCGTAGGGCAGCAGCCGCGGGTCGCCGCCGCGCAGGCACCGGCCGAGTTCCTCGTGGCCGAGCCCGCCGTCCGGCACGCCGGTCCGCAGGTAGAGCAGCAGCGCGATCAGGTCGGCGCGCGCGGCCTCCTGCTCGTGTCCGCGCAGCGCGGGCATGCGGGTGAACGTGCGGGTCACGACAGCCGCCTGACGGTCCCACACCGAATCGGCGAGCGACCGGAACGCGGCCCGCTCCGCGTGCGTGCTCTGGTGCCCGGGCAGGAAGGGCACGGGAGGCAGTGGCTGCGGGGGCGTCGGCGGCGGCACGGGCGAGGTGCCCGCGGCCGGCGGCGTGGGAGCCTTCCCGGCCGGTGGCGCGGGCGGCGTCGGCGGCTCGGCGGGACGGGGAGCGCGCTCGGCGGCGGCCGGTGAGGGGGCGGCCGGGGAAGGGGTGCTGGTGAGGACCGGACGGCTCGGGGGAGGCGGCAGGGGGACTTCCTCGTCGTGTCCGGTGTCCCGGTCGTCGCCGCTCACGGGCGAGTCGGGGCCCGCCCCGGCCCCGGGGACCGGACGCGTGGGCCCGGCCGGCGGCACGGCAGGGGACGTGGGCACCGCGGCGGACGGGGGTGCGGCGGGGGTGGTGCGTACGCCTGGGTCCTGCCGGGCCGGCTCCGGCTCCGGGTGCGGCGCGCGCGCCGGGGTGGCCGAGGGCGAGGGGGAGAGGCGGGCCGGGGGCCGGGAGGGCTCGGCGCCGGTCGCTCCCGCGGACCGGCCGGACGGGACGCGGTGACCGGCGGAGGCGCCGGCCGCCGCTGCTCCGGCCGCCGCTCCCGGTACCGGGGGAACGGAAGGGGCAGGAGCGTGAGACCTGCCGGGAGCGCCCGGCGCACCCGCCGTGGAGGGTACGCCGGCCGGGGACCCGCCGGCAGTCGGGGGCGTCCCCGTCGTGGTGGGCAGGGAACGCGGCGGGGCGGGCGGCACCTCCGGCGTGGGGACGCCGTCCGTGCCGGTGTCCGTGTCCGTGTCCGGGCGGGAGCCCGGGGCGGGGGCCGGACCGGGTGCGTCCGGCGTCCGCGTGGCGCGGGCCCCGAGTGGTGAAGAGACGTTCGTGTCTCCCGGAGCCGAAGCCGGAGCCGGAGTCGGAGCGGGAGCCGGAGCGGGAGCCGGAGCGGGAGCGGGAGCGGGAGCCGGAGCCGGGGCGGGAGCCGGAGCCGGGGCGGGAGCGCCGGGGCCCGTCGCAGCGGGCTTCGCACCGGACGCGTTCCCGTCGACGGGAGGCCGCGGCCCGGCGGGAGCCGCCCCCGCACCGGCCGCCGTACTCGGGGCAGAGCCCACCGTCGTTCTCGGACCCGGACCCGTGCCCGAACTCGCCGTCCCCGCAACGGCGTCGTCCGCCGTGCCCGTACCGGCGTCCGCCGGTCCCGGCTGCGGTGCCCCGTGCGCGGGCGCGGGGCGGGCCGCGGGGCCGTGCGGTGCCCGCGCCGCGAGGGGCGCGGCCGGTGCGGTCCGGCCGAACGACGCGAAACGCAGGCTGCGGACCTGGTACTGGGCGGCCAGGCGGCGCAGCTCCCGGCCGCCGTCGACGGCGGTGCCGTGCACATGGACGCGGGCCCGGGCCGACAGGCCTGGCGGCAGCGCGCCGAGCAGTCTCTCCAGCTCCGGCCACAGCGACCGGTCGAGCGCGTCACCGGGACCGCCCACCTCGATCTCCGGACCCTGGGGATCCACGGGCCGGGCCGCGAAGGAGGGCGGCTCCTTGTCCGCGCCGTTGACCCACAGGCCCGCCCGGGTCGCGGTGACCTGCCACCGGTCGGACAGCCGCACCACGCCGCGCCGGGCGTCGCCCCGGCCGGGCAACGGCGGGCTCCAGCGCAGCAGCCGGGGTGAGGACGCGTCGGGCGCGCAGATCACGGAGTCGACGAACGGCTGCCAGCGCGGGGCCCCGTCGGCGCCCACGGTCATCGAGCGTACGGTGCCCCCGTCGCGGCCGAACGACTCGGCGAGCAGCGGCAGCCCGCTGTAGACGACGACGTCGGCGTCGACCAGTCCGGCGGCTTCCTGCCCGACGCGCAGCACGTCCCGGCGGCCGCCCGGCGCGAACCGGAGGACGGTGCGGGCGGCGGCGGGCAGCGCCGTCACCAGGTCCGCCACGTCACCGGAGGTGACGTCCTCGCCGTCCGGCACCCCGACGACGACGAGGATGCCGTGCCGGTCGACCGGCACGGCGTAGCACAGGTCGCCCGGGCGCGGGGCGCGGGCGCCGTCGGGGCGGACGAGCACGCCGGCCGGTATCTGCTCGACGACACAGCCGTTGCGGGTGCGGGACGGCAGGGAGCCCGGGGCGGGCTGCCAGCCGGGTGCGGGCTGACGGGGGCCCAGCGGGACGGGCGGCGCGCCGGGGGAGAAGCGCCACCAGCCGGGCTCCCGGCCGCCGTCCGGCTCGCCGTCGGCCGGCACGTCGTGGACGAAGAGCCCGCCGCCCGGCACGCCGAGGACCGTTCCGTCCGGGGCGATGACGTCGATCTCCCAGGCGTCGGCTATCCGGCGGGCGACGGAGGGCCCGCCGGGGCGGTCGTCGCCCGCGCGGGTCATCGCCAGCCGGATGGTGCCGACGCCGTCGCCGCACAGGGTGTCGATGAGGGCGCCGAGCCGTGCCCAGAGGGCGGCGGCCGTGTTCCCGTCCGCGCTGGCGACGATGGTCACCGTGTCGTCGCCGTCGGCCTCCAGGGCCCGGGTGAGGTCCGCGATGTCGGCGGGCCCCAGCAGTTCGTCGGAGGGCTGCCTGAGCAACAGGAGGCGGCCGTACTCCTCGACCACGAGACCGGGCCTGGGGGACTCGGCCTGAGGCGTCGGCCGGGCGGTGTCGGACGGGCGTGACGCGGCCCGGCGGCGACCCCAGCGCATCAGCGGTGGCCCCCCTCGGCGGCCAGGGCCGGGAAACAAGCGGCCGGCATCATTTCATACGCCACGAACATAGCAGGTGAAATCCCGGGTGACATGTGTGAATGGGTACGTCGAACCGATATCGGACCCGTGCACCGGCTCACCGTAACACCGCGCCGATTTCCTTCCGCGCGGTGCTCCCCACCCGGCAAGTCCCCTGTGCGGCGGGTAATTTGAATGGCCATCCCATGACGCGGACGAATGCGGAGGGATGTCACCGCATGCGCCTGTCGCATGATGAGCCGACTTCTCCGGATCATACTTGGCCATCCTGTCCACGTGTCACGACGGCTTCTCCGGAACGAAATACCGCATGCCGTCGAAAAGCAGCCGCACGGTGCCGTGCAGGCCGACGCCGAAGGTGCGCGGGCGTCCGTCCGGGGCGACGACGACGATCTCGACGCCGAGAGCGGCGGCGGCCGTGGCGACCGCCCGCTCCCAGGTCCCGTCGGCCGTGTCCGTGCCGGGTTCGCCGCCACCGGCTCCGGTGCCCCGGGCCAGCAGCCAGCGCAGGTGCTGCGCCGGGGTGAGGCCGAGGTCGCGCACCGGCAACGAGCCGCCCAGCAGGATCGCCTGGGCCCGCTGCCCGGAGGTCAGGGTGACGCCCAGGCCGTCCAGGTCGTCGACGGACACGGACTGCTCCGGATCGGCGGGCAGCCCGCCGTGCGCACCGAACGCGTCCACCAGGGCGTCCACGAGCGTCAGCCCCTCGCCGGACGCCGTCCGCGCCGGACCGCCGGTGTCCTCGCCGGCCGGCCCGGCGGCCGTGGACGCCCGGCCCGTCCGCCCGGCGAGGTGGGCGACGGTCAGCTCCGCACCGGCGGGCAGCAGGTCGCGGGCGCGTTCCGCCGCCCGCCACAGGAGCGCGAGCGCCCGGGCCGGGTCCGCCTCGCTGATCCCGGCCGACCGGGCCAGCGCCAGGAGCGCCCGGTCGTCGGCCCGGGCGAGGAACGGGGCGGGTGCCGCGAGCCGGTCCAACTGCGCGCCCAGCTCGCGTTCGTCGTCCCCGATGCCGTCCACCGGGTCGTACAGGGCCGTGAGCCGCTGGTCGGACAGCCGCTCCGCGCCGTCGGGGGACCCGATCTCGCGGCCCAGCTCGACGGTGAGGCCGAGGTTCCGCCGGGCCGCGAAGTCACGCAGGTAGGCCGCCATGCTCTCCGCCTGGGCCCGGGTGGTGAACCGCTGGGCGGAGCCGAACAGGTCGCCCCAGTTGAGCACGATCCGGTCGACGTCCGTCCAGGACAGCTCGCCGTGGATCTGGGTCTCGAAGTACCGGCCCACGGCCGCGTAACCGAGCTCCGCCACGTCCCGGCGCATCTCCGGGTCGTAGCGGAACCGGGTGGCCTCGGCCAGCGCCAGCCGCACCCGCCGCTCCTCGCCGTACGCGAGGAGCGGGTAGACGTGGGCGTTGTCGGTGTACGACAGGACGCCCCGCTCGGCCGCGTCGGCGCTGTCCCCCGGGGTGTGGGTGGCCCTGCCGCGCACCGAGTCCTTCCAGTGGACGACCGCGCTGCCGTAGGAGTAGGTTCCGCCCTTCTGCGACGGCGAGACGAGCGCCGCGTACTTGGGCAGTTCGTCGGGGTCCGGCGGGTCGAAGTCGCCGCCGGCGGGACCGTTCCCGGGCGCACCGGCCACGCGGCGCAGCGCGGCCGCGTACCCCTGGAGTTCCTCGACCCAGCCGCGTCCGGCGCGGCTGGGGGTGCCCCCGGTGGAGCCGGTGGCCCAGAAGCCGCGGAAACCGGTGTCGGAGGTGACGGCCTCGGCCCTGGTGGGGACGGTGCCGTCGGGACGCGGAGCCGCGCCTTCGGGGCGCCCCGCGAGGTCGAAGTTGGAGGCGATCGGCAGCCGTCGCACATGGTCGTGCGCGGCCTGCGCGACGGTGGCCATGAGCTCCGGGTCGTCGACCGGGTACCTGGTGCGGAACGAGTCGTTGAACCGGCCGATCCGCTCCAGGAAGGCCGCGCGGTCGCGCTCGTGGAACATCTCCCCGCGCTGTTCGGCGGCGAGCAGCGCCCATGACTGGCTGGGCGTCAGCTTCTCCCAGCCGTCCCGGTGACGCGGGTCGCCCGGGGTGCGCAGGGCGTGCAGCAGCTCCAGGTCCTGGGCGTCGGGGACCATGTGACGGTCGTCCCGGGCCGCGTCCGCCGTGTACTCCGAGGCGTGCACGGTCAGCGGCTGGCGGTGCCGGGTGCCGGGAAGCGGGCGGCTGATCGCCTGCTTGGCCAGCTCCCGCCGGTCCAGCGCCTGCGGCATGGCGAGCTCACCGGAGGCGTCGGCGCCGGTGACCACGGCGGGGGTCGGCGCGGGAGACGGCGGGGGAGGCGGTGCGACGGCGCCCGCGGGCGCCGCGTGCACGGCGGCTGCCTCACGGCGGCGCAGTGGGGCCATCCGTTCGGCGACGACCGCGTCGATGCGCGCGCGGCGCGCCTGCCGTGCGGCGTCCGCGGCGTCCCTGGCCGCCCGCTCCACCTCCTGCGGCGTGACCTCGCGCACGCCGGTCACCAGTCGCGCGAACTCCTTCTCGTTGCCGTGCCCGATGCCGACGTTGTGGTGGGTGTGCGCCGTCAGTACGTCGGCCACGTCCCGCTCGGTGCGGAAGTTGGCGGCGGCGCCGGTGCGCAGCCGTTCCTGGTGGAGGAGCGCGGATTCCCGTCTCTGATAGGCGCCCGCCTGCTGATTGGGTGTGCCGTGACTGCCGATGAAGTTCCAGTAGCCGTCCCACGGCAGCGTGAACTCCAGTACCCGCTCGTCGTCCGAAGCGGCGTTCGCATTGCTGAACACGCTCGTGTGGGACAGCGAAGTCGTGAAGAACTTCCGGTACTCCACGCTCCGGTTGTACGCCATCGCCGCCGTGAACGCCGCCCGCGGATCCCGGGCGCCCAGGAACTGCGCCGCCTCCGCCGCCGACATCTTCCGGTACAACCGCATCGGCGCTCCGTCCCGGCGGTCGATCGGCGTCGGGGACGCGGCCTGCTCCTCCCGGATCCGGACCAGCCGGTCGTGGAACGGCCGCATCTGCTCACGCATCGAGTCATGGGCGGCGAGGGTGTCGACCAGGAGGTCCTGGCCGTAGACGAAGACGTAGTAGCCGCTGTCGAAGTCGGCCGCGGAGTCGTCGGTCTCGAAGAACTCCGCGTACGCCTGGAAGTACGCCTCCATCACATCGGCGGTGACACGCTTCGCGGGGCCCGACGGCGCGGCGTGCAGGTCCGCCGGAGCCCCCGCCTCCCCGTGCGGCTCGGCCTGCGGACCGGGAAGGGCGACGGCCGGTTCCGCCACCGGATCGCTCTCCCCGATGCCGGTCATGAAGTCGCGGAAGGCTTCGTAGAGGGCGTTGTCGGCGGTGGTGGCGGTGACGGGGTTGGCGGTGCCGGTGTGTGGGGGTTGTGGGTCGGTGCCGTAGAGGCGCTCCAGCAGGGGGAGGAGGTCGGGTTCGTTGGCGCGGACCCAGGGGGCGCCGTTGTTGCGGGGGCGGCCGGTGGCCGTGTCGTGGCCGTGGTTGGTGCCGAGGTAGGCGTTGCTGAGCTGGGCGAAGTATTCGAACTCGTCGGTGGAGGAGTAGTTGTCCGTCGCGCGGTTCGATGTGTCGCGGCGGACGCCGTCGGGCCAGGCGA
>NZ_LWCC02000032.1:0-575 GCF_001642695.1 Streptomyces chilikensis | reverse complement strand
CGGCGACGAGTCCGCTCTGGGCGCCGCGCAGGTCGTCCAGGCCGCGGCCGTCCGGTCCGTGCAGGCCGGCGAAGGAGCTGACGGAACCCAGCGGCACGTCCTGGGGGAGGACGACGACCGCGGCGCCCGAGGCGAGCAGCTTGCGCACGGTGTCGGGGTCCCGCAGCATGCGGGCGACCTGGGCGTAGGCCTCCCAGCGGGCGGAGACCGGCCGCGCGGACTCGCCCGGCACCACGACCAGCAGCCGCGCGCCGAACTGCGCGAAGTCGTCCACCGACGACCGGTTCCGCACCGAGGTGACGAACTCGTCCTGTCCGGCCAGCCACCGCCGGTGCTCCACGGGCAGCGAGGACAGTTCGTCGAGGAGGGCGGGTACCGGCAGTGCCGACAGGTTCGCCACGAGCGCCTCGGCGTCCTCGGGCCGTACGGACTCCGGCAGGCGCACGGGGGCGTCGGAGGCCGGCCCGGCGAACGCGAGCCCGTCCGGGACCGGGCCGAACGGCTCGCCCTGCACGCCACGTTCCTGTGCCGCCGCCAGCTTCCGGTCCACCAGGTCGAAGGCCAGCCGCCGCAGC
>NZ_LWCC02000031.1 GCF_001642695.1 Streptomyces chilikensis | reverse complement strand
CCAGGCCGCGGCGCGTATGCCCCGCGGCAGCCGCGGGGCATACGCCCGCATCGCCATCAGCGCCAGCATGAAGACCAGCGCCGTCACGAAGCCGAAGATCAGGTTCCAGCCGGTGACGGGGCCTCCGTGGCGGCTGTTGGTGGCCGCCCAGGCGCCGTAGAGCAGTCCGAGGACCAGGGGCAGGGCCCACTTCATGATCTTGGTCCCGCGGTCGCCGAGCATCCGCAGGTCCGCGTCCCGGCGCAGGTCGGACCCCGGGTGCCAGGTGCCGGGGGGCCGGGGCAGGGAGCCCCGTGGGGCGTGTGGCGCGTAGGTCATGGAAACGCTCCTCTCCGCCGGAGGCCGGGGCCCCGGGACCAGGACCTCGAGGATGGACCGGATGCCGCGGACTCGCCGCGGCCTGTGGACGAACCCCGGCTCCGGTTTCCAGCGGACACCCGTCCGGGTGAACGGGCAACTCGGGAACGCCCCGGTGTCCACCACCGGATGCAGCCCCCTCTCCCTCGTGTTTCGCTGAGGACATGCGGTTCACGCCCCCGGCCGACGGAAGCAGCGCCACCGCAGACCCGGCCTACGACCCCGGGGCGCCGCGTTCCGCCTTCGTCCGCAGGGGGCGGCTGGACCGGCTCCTGTACTGGCGGGGCCACGACATCGGCTGGGTGCTGCCGGTGCTGATCGGAGTGACCGGGGCCGTCGTGGAGCTCACGACGCCCGACTGGTTCCGGGCGTCGTCCTGGCTGGTGCTGGTCTCCGGGACGGCCGCCGCGCTGTGCGGTGTGCGGACCACCGTGCTCCTGGTGGTGCTCTCGCTGCTCGCCTACGGGGTGCTCACCGTGGTGGACCGGCCGATGGTGAGCGGGTGGCCGGTGCTGGTGCTGCTGGTGGTCGGCGGGGTGCTGTCGGTCCTCGCCTGCGCGGTGCGCGTCACCCACGCGGCCGAGCTGCTGCGGTTGTCCGTGGTCGCGGACACCACCCGCCGGGCGGTGCTCCGTCCCCTTCCGCCCGGGCTCGGCGGTCTGGAGCACGCGGAGCTCTACCTGCCGGCCGACAGCGAGGCGCGGGTGGGGGGCGACTTCTACGACATCCAGCCGAGCCCCTGGGGGACCCGGGTGCTGATCGGCGACGTCCAGGGCAAAGGACTGGAGGTGGTGGAGATCGCGGCCGCCCTGCTGGGCACCTTCCGGGAGGCCGCGTACCACGAGCGGTGCCTGGCGACGGTGGCGTCGCGGCTGGAGGTCCGCCTGAAGCGGCAGGTCGCCTACCGCCTCGACATGGGCGACGAGCAGGACGGGGACCGCTTCGCCACGGCGGTGATGCTGGGCTTCCCGGCCGACGAGCCGGACGTGCTGGAGCTCGTCAATTTCGGACACGAGCCGCCCCTGCTCATCGATCCCTCGGGAGGAACCGGTCCGCTGCCCGGTGCGCACGGTCTGCCGCTGGGGATGAGCGACATCGCGGACCGGCCGCCGCCGGTGCTGCGCGTCACCGTCCCCGTGGGCGCCACCCTGCTGCTCACCACGGACGGGGTCACCGAGGCGCGGAACGAGGCCGGGACCTTCTACCCGCTGCGCGAGGAGGTGACCAGGGCCGCCGCGCGTCGTCCGGAGGCCCGGAGGCCGCGTGCCGTCACCCGGTTCGTCCGGGACGGGGTCCTGCTGCACACCGACGGCCGTCTGGAGGACGACACGACGATCTTCTCCGTCCGGCGCCCCGGCCCGGACGAGCAGCCGCCCTGGCGGCAGCCGCCCCGGCCGCCCGACGGGGGCTACGGCGGGGACGGCGTCCATGGCGGGGCCAACGGTCATGGCGGAGCCAACGGTCATGGCGGAGCCGGTGGGCACGCGGAGGCCGGGGGACACGCCGGGGACGGCGGGCATGGCGGGCATGGCGGGTGCGGCGGGTAGGGCGGGTACCGCGAGGCCAACGGCCATGGCGGCCATGGAGGGGCGGGCACGGGGAGGCCGGCGGGCACGGGGAAGCCGGGGGGCACGCCGGGGCCCGTGCCGGGCCGCCGCGGGCCTCACCCGCACGGACGCTCCGGCCGCGGACGGAGTGACGGGCGCGGACGGGCGCCGGGCGCCCCCGCCCGGTCTCAGCGCTCGTGCGGGCCGTCGGCCGGCGATCCGAGGAGGCCGTGGCGGTGGACGAGCCAGGTGATGGCGGTGAGGCGGCAGACGGCGAAGTCGTGGCCGGCCGGCTCGCGCCAGTCGAGTTCCGCCAGGCCGTCGAGGAAGCCGAGGGCGTAGTCCGCGAGGCCGGCGGGGTCCGGGGCGGCCGGGGCGAGGGCGCCGCCCGGGCCGGCGGGGGAGAGCCGGTCGCGCAGTTCCGCCACGTGCTGGTCCACCGCCGCGGTGAAGCCGGGCTCGAACGCGAACTCGGCGAAGCGGGGCGTGTAGGCGTGGGCGATCCGGGCCAGCGGGGACATGCCCTCCACCGTAGGCGCGGGGCGGTCCCGTCAGGACCCGGTCGCCCATGCGGTGCGTCACACGTGGGGCCGGCCGGGACCGCCCGGTGTCACGCCTTCAGCCACACCGTCGTGTCCGGCGGCAGCACGGCGCCACCGTCGCCGCCCAGCGGCGCGCTGGCCAGCAGCGTGCGCCCCGCCGGGAGCGGGACCGGCGCCGTGCCCGTGTTGGCGACGACCTGCCAGCCGCCCGGCCGGGCGAAGTGGAGGACGCCGGGTCCCTCGCCGTCGAGCCAGGTCAGGGACTCGTCCGCGCTCAGCAGCCCACGGCGGATCCGCAGCGCGGCGCGGTAGAGGTCCAGGGTGGAACCGTCGGCCCCGTCCTGCGCCTCCACCGACAGCTCGGAGAACCCCTCGGGCTGCGGCAGCCACGGCGCGCCGTCCGCCGAGCCGAAACCGAAACCGAGGCCGCTCCCCGCCCCGCCGCGTGTCCACGGCAACGGAACCCGGCAGCCGTCCCGCCCCTTGCGCGCGTGCCCCGTCTGCTCCCAGATCGGGTCCCGCAGCGCCCCGGCCGGCAGGTCGGCGACCTCCGGCAGACCCAGCTCCTCGCCCTGGTACAGGTAGGCGCATCCCGGCAGCGCCAGCATCAGCAGCGTGGCCGCCCGTGCCCGGCGCAGTCCGAGCGCCGCGTCGACCTCCGGTTCCCGGCCGCCGGACAGCAGCCAGGCGTCGGGGTCGGTGCCCGGCGGCAGGGCGAGACGGGTGGCGTGCCGGATCACGTCGTGGTTGGAGAGGACCCACGTCGCCGACGCCCCCGCCGCACGGGCCTGCTCCAGCGACGCCGTGATCACCTCGCGGAGCGTCCGCGCCTCCCACGGCGCGCGCAGGTACTCGAAGTTGAACGCCTGCCCCAGCTCGTCCGGCCGCGCGTACAGCACCCGCCGTTCACCCGGGACCCAGGCCTCGGCGACCGCCATCCGCGGCGGGGAGTAGGAGTCGAGGATCTTGCGCCAGTCCCGGTAGATCTCGTGCACCTCGTCCCGGTCGTAGAGCGGGTGCTCGCCCGGCGCCATGCCCTCCAGGGCCTCGTCACCGCCGGCCGCCAGGTCGCCGAGGTCGCGCAGCGGCTCGGTGAGGTCCTTGGCGAGGGCGTGCGCCACGTCGACCCGGAAGCCGTCGACGCCCCGGTCCGCCCAGAACCGCAGCGTGGTGCGGAAGTCGGCGCGCACCTCCTCGTTGTCCCAGTTGAGGTCAGGCTGTTCCGGAGCGAACAGGTGCAGGTACCACTGCCCGTCCGGCACCCGCTTCCAGGCACTGCCGCCGAACACCGAGTGCCAGTCGGAGGGCGGCAGTTCGCCCCGCGCCCCGCGGCCGTCACGGAAGACGTACCGGTCCCGGGCCGGCGAGCCCGGGCCGGCCCGCAGCGCCTCCTGGAACCAGGGGTGTCGGTGCGAGGTGTGGTTGGGCACCAGGTCGACCAGCACCTTGAGGCCCAGCCGGTGGGCCTCGGCCACCATCACCTCGAAGTCCTCCAGCGTGCCGAGCCGGGGGTCCACGTCGCGGTGGTCGGCGACGTCGTAGCCCCCGTCGGCGAGCTCCGACGGGTAGAAGGGGCTCAGCCACACCGCGTCCACGCCGAGGGTGGCCAGGTGGGCGAGACGGCGGGTGAGGCCCCGGAGGTCCCCCAGGCCGTCACCGTCGGCGTCGGCGAAGCTGCGCGGGTAGACCTGGTAGACCACGGCCTGACGCCACCAGTGGGGGTCCCGGGACGACAGGTCGGGGGTGCTCCCGGTCGCCGTCGCGGCCGCCGCATCCGCCGTGGCCGTCCCGCCCGCCGCGTCCGCGGCCGTCGCGGCCGTGGTCCCGGCGGCCGCGGGCCCGGTGGGCGGGGGATCGGTGGACGGGTTCTGCGGGGGTGTGGGACGAACGGTCACGACGACTCCTGGGCGGCTCGGCTCCGGTACCTCCCTCCACTTTTCACAACGTGTGGACGACCGCGTTCATGCCGCGCGGGCGGGCCCGGAAATCCCGCCCGCACCTCAGCCGTGCAGCGGCGGAGCGCGGGCGGGGCCGCACGCCGGCCCGCCGCGGCGGGCCCTCGTGACCGGCCGGGCCGCCGCGTCCGCCGGGTTCGTCCCCTTCGTTCCCGGTGGGCGCCGTCATCTCCCCTGACGACTCTTGCTGTTCGGTATGTGTGGCTCTAGGTTGAACCGCACGTTGACCGTCGTTCACACGCTGTTTCCCGAACCTGGCTGAGGTCGCCTTGATCCGACGTTCGTACGCGCGTCACCTGCGCGCCGTGGGTGCCGGGCTGGTGGCGGTGGCGGCGCTGCTCCTCGCCGCGCACCTGGGTCCCGCCGGCGCCGGTGCGACGGGCACCGGGATCGCCGGGACGGAGACCGTCGAGCAGCCCGCGGAACGGTTATGACCCCGGCGCGCCCGCGCCCGTGACCTCCGCGCGCCCGTGACGTCCGCGCGCCCGTGACGTCCGCGCGCCCGTGACGTCCACGGGCCCGTGACGCGACCGGCCCCCTACCCCGCCGGGTAGGCGTGCGTCTGTTCCGCCTTGACCGCGGCCCACACCTCGACGCCCGGCGCCAGCCGCAGTTCGGCGGCGGCGACCGCCGTGAGGCCGGCCCCCATGGGCAGCTCGCCGGTGAGGTCCGCGCGGATCCGGTCGCCGTGGGTCTCGATCCCCGCCACCCGGCACCGCCACACGTTGCGCGCGCTGGTCCCCACCGGCCGCTCGCGGTGCAGGGTCACCGCCGACGGGGGGAAGGCGACGAAGACCTCCCCGGTCAGCTCGTCCGTCACCGTGACCGTCGCCTCTGCGCCGTCCACCCGCACGAGGTGGCCCGAGGCCGCTCCCCGGTAGAGGTTGAGGCCCACCAGGCGGGCGACGTAGTCGGTGCGCGGCCGCCGGGCGACCAGGTCCGGCGGGCCCGTCTGGACCACCCGGCCGTCCTCCACCACCACCAGCCGGTCCGCCAGCACCATGGCGTCCAGCGGGTCGTGGGTGACCAGCACCGTCACCGCCTCGAAGTCGTCCAGGTGCCGTCGCAGCGCGGCCCGCGTCTCCAGCCGGGTGCGCGCGTCCAGCGCCGCGAGCGGTTCGTCGAGCAGCAGCAGCCGTGGCCGGATCGCCAACGCCCTTGCCAGGGCGACCCGCTGGGCCTGGCCCCCGGAGAGGCGGCGCGGCCGGGCGTCCGCGTGCGCGGCCAGGCCCACCCGCTCCAGCCACCGGCCGGCCTCCGCCCGCGCGGCCCGCCGCGGCATGCCCTGGCAGCGCGGGCCGAACGCCACGTTGTCCAGCGCGGAGAGGTGGGGGAAGAGCAGGTGGTCCTGGAACACCACGCCCACCGGCCGTCGTTCGGCGGGCAGCGGCGCCAACTCCGCCCCGTCGAGCCGCAGGTGGCCCTCGTCCAGGGCCACGAGACCGGCCAGGGCGCGCAGGGCGGTCGTCTTGCCCGCGCCGTTGGGTCCGAGCAGCGCCACCACCTCGCCCGGCGCGGCGGTCAGCGCCACGTCGAGCAGGAAGTCCCCGCGCCGGACGACCAGACGGGCGTCGAGGCCCGCCGTCACGCTCCCGCCCCCCGCCGTCACGCTCCCACCCCCGCCGTCCACCGGTCCCGCATCGCGCCCAGCACCGCCACCGAGACCGCCAGCAGCACCAGGGAGAGCGCCACCGCGGCGGCCGGATCGTTCTGCAGCGCCAGGTAGACGGCGAGCGGCATGGTTTGGGTGCGGCCGGGGAAGCTGCCCGCGAAGGTGATGGTGGCGCCGAACTCGCCCAGCGCCCGTGCCCAGGCCAGGACCGCGCCGGCCGCCACGCCCGGCGCGATCAGCGGCAGGGTCACCCGCCGGAAGGCGGTGAACCGGGAGGCCCCCAGGGTGGCCGCGGCCTCCTCGAACCGCGGGTCGGCGGCGCGCAGCGTGCCCTCCACGCTGATGACCAGGAACGGCATCGCCACGAACGCCTCGGCGACGACCACGCCCGCCGTGGTGAACGGCAGCGTCACCCCGAACCAGTCGTCGAGCAGCCGCCCCACCAGGCCGTCCCGGCCCAGCGCCAGCAGCAGCGCCACACCGCCGACCACCGGCGGAAGCACCAGCGGCACGGTCACCAGCGCGCGCACCAGCCGCCGGCCCGGGAAGTCGGTCCGCGCCAGCACCCAGGCCAGCGGTACGCCCAGCACCAGGCAGAGCGCGGTCGCCGTGGTCGCCGACAGCAGGGACAACCGCAGCGCCTGCCACACCTGCGGACTGCCGAGCTGCCCGGGCAGCTCGGCCCAGGGCGCGCGCACCAGCAGCGCCGCCAGCGGCAGCAGCAGGAACACCAGCCCGGCCGCGGCGGGCACCAGCAGCGCCGACGGGACGCGAGCGGCGGACCGCGCGGGCCCCACGGCGCTCCCGGGCCCCCCGCCCCTCACGGCGCTCCCGGAGCCGGCTCCAGGAACCCGGCCGCGCGCAGCACGCGGCGGCCCTCGGCCGAGCGCACGAACGCGACGAACTCCCCGGCCCGCTCCGGCTGGGGAGCGTCGTCGAGGACGGCGATCGGGTAGCTGTTCAGAGCCGTGTCGGCCTCCGGGAACTCCACCCCCGTCACCGTGTCCCCGGCCGCCCGCACGTCCGTCGCGTACACCAGGGCCGCGTCCGCCTCCTTGAGCCGCACCTTGGTGAGCGCGCTCTTGACGTCCTGCTCGTAGGAGACGGGGCTCAGCCGGACCCGGGCGGTCCTCAGCACCGCGCGGGACGCCGCGCCGCAGGGGACGGAGGAGTCGCAGAGCACGACCTTCAGTTCGGGACGGTCCAGGTCGCCCAGGCTCCGGACGCGGTGCGGATTGCCGGGGAGGGTGACGATCTGGAGGCGGTTGCGGGCGAACACCTCGGGCTCGCCGGAGGTGCCGCCGGCCCGCGTGACGCGGGCCATGGTGGCCTCGTCGGCGGACGCGAACACGTCGGCGGGGGCGCCGCCGGTGATGCCGGCGGCCAGCGTGTCGCTGCCGCCGAAGCTGAACTCGACCTCGGTGCCGGGGTGCCGGTCCTCGAACTCCTCGCCGAGGGTGGTGAACGACTCCCTGAGGGACGCGGCGGCGAAGACGGTGACCGTCGGATCCGGTTCCTGCCCCGCGCACCCGGAGAGCACCGTCACCGCGGCCAGCACCGCCGCGGCCCAACGCCGGGCGGGCCTCACCGCCGCTCCGCGGCGCGGTCGACGTGGACGCTGGTCGCCTTGACCCGGGCGGTGGCCTCCACGCCCACCTCCAGGCCGAGTTCCTCGACGGCCTCCCTGGTCATCAGCGACACCAGCCGGTGCGGACCAGCCTGGATCTCCACCTGGGCCGCCACGTCCCCCAGCGTGACCGCGGTCACGATCCCGGGGAACGCGTTCCGCGCCGACGTGTACGCGGGGCCGTCCCCGTCCTCGTCCCGCGCCAGTTCCACCGCGAAGGCCGCCAGGTCGCGGCCGTCGACCACCCGTCGTCCGCCGTCGTCCCGCCGCGTGGCCAGCCGGCCGGCGTCCGCCCACCGCCGGACCGTGTCCGCGCTGACGCCGAGCAGCCGGGCCGCCCGGCCCATGGAGTATTCCCGCATGTGCGCCAACCTAGGGCCGGAAAGCGCGCGGATTCAAGCCTCAAGCCGCTCAGTCCCTCGCATCCGCGAGTGAGGGCCGGCCGGCTGCGCGGAGCGGGGGAGAGGGGCGGGAAGGGCGGGAGGGGGTGGCCGGCGGGTCAGCCCGCCCCCGCCAGGCCCCGCATCGCCTCGGCCACCGACCACGGCATCGGCGTCGTCGGCCGCCCGATCAGCCGCGACAACTGACCGTTCACGCCACTCAGTTCGCCCCGGGCGATCGACGCGTCCACCCCCGCGACCAGTTCGGCCGCGGGCCCGGGAAGTCCGGCGGAGGTGAGGGAATCCAGGTACGCGTCGTAGGACACCGCGCGGTACGGGATCTCCCGTCCGGCCCGGAGGCTGATCTCGGCCGCGTACTCGGACAGGCTCCACGCCGTGTCGCCGCCGAGCTCGTACGTCCGGTTCTCGTGGCCCCCGCCCACGCCGGTGAGCACGGTCGCGGCCGCGGCGGCGTAGTCCGCGCGGGAGGCGGAGGCGATCCGGCCGTCCCCGGCGGCCTGGGTGACCGCGCCCAGGTGCAGCACCAGCGGCAGCCGCCCGGTGTACAGCTCGGTGCACCAGTTGGTGCGCAGCAGCGTGTACGGCAGGCCGGAGGCCAGGACCAGCCCTTCCGTGCGCCGGTGGACGTCGGCCGCGCGGGCCCGCAGCGCCCCCGGCACGCTCACGTAGGCCAGCAGCGCGACCCCCGCCGCGTCGGCCGCCTCCACCACCGGGCGGTGCTGTGCCGCCCGGTCCGCGGCCGGGCCGTCCCCCGGGACCAGCAGCACCCGGTCCCCGGGCCGGAACACGCAGACCAGGCTCTCCGGAACGTCGTGGTCGGCGACGGCGAGCCGCACGCCCCGCGCGGCGAACGCCGCGCCGTGCCTCCCGCTCGGCACCACCGCGACCACGCCGTCCGCCGGAACCCGCTCCAGCAGCTCCTCGATCACCCGCGTGCCCAGACTTCCGGCGGCCCCGGTCACAACCATGCGCATGGCCACAGGATCTCCCCCCTGCCCGGGAGACGCGCAAGTCCCGTCCACGACGGAAAAAGGACCGGGCCCGCACTCACGAGGAGTGCGGGCCCGGTCCTGCGATGCGTGGTGCGCGGTACGCGTCAGGCGGGGGTGATGTTCTCCGCCTGCGGGCCCTTCTGGCCCTGCGTGACGTCGAAGTTCACGCGCTGGCCCTCCTGCAGCTCACGGAAGCCGGAGGAGTTGATGTTCGAGTAGTGGGCGAAGACGTCGGCGCCGCCGCCGTCCTGCTCGATGAAGCCGAAGCCCTTTTCCGCGTTGAACCACTTAACGGTGCCGGATGCCATGTGAATCTCCCTCTGGGCAGTTTCCGGAACCACACCTCGTGGCCCCGGGGTCGCTGCTCTGGCAATATCCGGAAATACAAAAGAGTGCTCCCGGCGACGTAAAGGTCGTCTGAGAGCACTCAAGAAGTCTCTGGTAACCAAAACTGCAACTGGTGCCAACCGTAGCACAGGATTCCCGAACGGTCCCGGGCCGCAGCGGAAAAAAATCCGCACCGGAAATTCATGCGAGTTCCGGAATAAAAGTGACGGGGCGGGGAAGTGCCGCGGCCGGCACTTCCCCGCCCCGCGCCGTCACGGCTGCAGGACCTCGCCCAGGTGCCCGCCGGCCGGCGTGCCCAGGACCGAGCGGCCGTAGTAGACGCCGCCCTCCGTGGAGACGCCGGAGCTGCCGGAGTCCATCTGGAGGAGGGTTCCGTTGAAAGAGTCCTCGCCCTCGACGCCGATGGCCAGGTCCGCACGGCCCCAGCCGGACAGGTCCTGGAGCACCACGGCCGACCCGAACCGGTCGTCGGTCTCGGTGGAGCCGGAGATGCCCGCGGTGTCCTGGCTGTAGCCGAGCGCCCCGGTGCCGGTGAGGCCGGAGGAACTGCCCTTCAGCAGGAACACCATGCCCGCGTCGGCGCGGTTGCCGCTGCGGGTGATGTCCTCGCGCGGCGCGCCCACGAGCACGTCGGCGTAGCCGTCCAGGTCCTGGTCGCCCGCCGACACCGACCAGCCCATGGCGTCGCCGCTCTCGGCGGAGCCCGGGACGCCGGCGGTGTCCTGGTGGACCGTCTTCATCCCGGTGGTGGTGAACCCGGTGGAGGTGCCCGGGACGACGGTGACCTGGCCGCCCGCCTTGGCGCCGGACTCCGCGGTGTACGGCTGGCCGATGACGATGTCGTCGTAGCCGTTGCCGTTGACGTCGCCCGCGGCGATGGAGCGGCCGCCCTTGACGGACAGGACGCTCACCTTGGCCAGGCCGGTGGCGGAGCCCTTGAACCAGGTGACCCGGCCCACGGAGGACTGGTCGCGGTAGTTGAGGGCCACGTCGGCGTAGCCGTCGCGGTTGAAGTCGCCGGTCGCCGAGTCCAGGTGGGCCACGGCCCCGGTGGCGGTGGTCAGATTGCCGGACCGCGTCCCCTTGCCGGAGAGGCTGGTGCTCCAGGCGCCGCCGTTGCCGGTGCCGGCCGTGAACACGTCCGCCTTGCCGTCGGCGTCGAAGTCGCCGACCGCGACGGTGCCGCCCATCCTGGCGCCGGCCTTCGCGACGGGATCGGGGACGAACCCGGAGCGGGTCAGCGAGGGGCCGTACAGCACGGTGAGGCCTCCCGCGTCCGTGCCCGCGCCGCCGTCCTCGCCCGGCGCGCCGACCACCAGGTCGGCGTGACCGTCACCGTCCACGTCGCCCCAGGCGCTCGAGGCGCCCCAGTTGTCGCCGGACTCGGAGGCGCCGGCGACGCCCTCGGAGCTCTGCGAGATCACCTTGCGCAGGGTGCCGTCGGGACCGTCCGTGGAGCCGGGGACGACCACCACGTTGCCCGCGCCGCCCGACGCGCGCGGGACGCCCGCCACCAGGTCGGTGACGCCGTCACGGTTGAAGTCGGCGGTCGGGACCGCGGAGTGGGCGAGCGGGCTCGCCGCGATCCGGCGGATCTCGCCGAGCTTCGCGTACAGGGCGGCGCCGGGGCACGCGGTGTTGAAGCCGTCGCGGTGACCGGAGATCACGTCGAGGGTGGCGAGCTCGCCCTGGTCCCAGACACCGGTGTCGCCGGCGGCCTCCAGCGTGACCTTGCCCGTGGGGTCGCCGCCGTACTGGCCGAGCTTCCACGCGGCGAGGCGGCCCGCCGACTCCAGCGCGGCGCGGGTGGGCCGGCCGGCCGGCTTGCCGTCCACGCCCTCGAAGTCGCCCAGGAAGGCGATGCCGGCGGAGTAGCCGTTGAAGCCGTAGGTGTGGGCGCCCTTGACCGGCAGGTCGGCGCCGCCGCCGCGGCCCTCGAAGATCTGGCCGCACTTGTCGACCAGGAAGTTGTAACCGAGGTCGTTCCACTTCTCGGTCTCGATGTGGTACGCCATCACGCCGCGCACCAGCGCCGCGGACTGCGCGCAGCTGTAGCTGTTCGAGCCGACCGTGTGGTGGATGAAGACGGCGTCGACCTTCTCGATGTACTCGGCCGGGTCCTGCACCTTCGACTCGTCGGCCCCCCACTGCGCCCGGCTGATGATCGGGGGCCGGGTGACCGTGGACGGAGGGGCGGTCGGCTTCGGCGGCACCGTCTCGGACGGTTCGGGCGCCGGCGGGGTGGTCCCCTCGGCCGGCGGGGTGGTCTCCCCGGCGGGCGGGGTGGTCTCCTCGGCGGGCGGGGTGGTCCCCTCGGCGGGCGGAGGAGTCGTCTCCCCGGCCGGCGGCGCCGTCGTCTCCCCGGCCGCGGGCGCGGTGGTCTCCTCGCTCGCGGCGCCGAAGGCGACCGGCTCGAGCTGGATGTCCGTGGACCTCGTCTCCGCGGTGGTGACGACACCCGGGTCGATCAGGTTGACCTGCATGCCCTTGGGCATCGCGGCGGTGCTGCCGTCCTCGCGGACCACCTGCACCTCGACGCCGTCGGACGGACCGACCCAGAGCGGCTCGGACGCGCCGCGCATCTCGGCGGTCGGGTCCTCCGGCGGGGACGAGTGGAACTCGAGGTCCTTCCAGCCGGACCACTCATCGGTTTCCGTGCTGCGGGTGCGGACCTGTGCGGTGCCCTCCAGCTGCTTCTCGGCGGCGTCCCAGGAGACGCCCAGCATCGAGAACAGCTCGGTCCGCGTGCGCGGCAGCTCCTTCTCGGCGTTGTTGCCGGGGAGCGCCAGGTCGTACACCCGTACCGGGCGCTTGGAACGCGCCTGCTCGGCGGGCGCGTCGGCCGGCGGATCGGCCATCGCGTAAGTGGCTACGCCACCGCCGCTGAGAACCACGGCGCCCAGGGTGATCCAGGCTCTGCGCTTCATGCTCAGCGGGCGGTAGGCATGTGCTGTCGTACGACGTCTCAAAACTCCTACCTCACGTAGATGACGCCTTGTCGCGTCGAGTGCGGGAGGGGAGGCGGAACCGCGCCACGCGTGGGGCGTGCGGCCGGCTTCCCGCCCGGCGGATGCGCGGGATACGCGTCCGCGGAAAACATCCCGGCTTCATGAACATGACTCTTCGAGCCCGCCGAAGGTTGCACGCGGACCGTGGCGGCCGCCGGTGACGGCCGGGGGGACGTGTCCGGAAAGGGTCCCGGGAGGGAACGGGAAGTGCCTTTCGCGTGGCCGCCCGAGGAACGCATCCGGAATCGTCACGGCCGTGTCCCAGACCCCCTCTGACCAGCGAGGACAACTGCCGGAACACGGTCACCGCCCGTACTGTGGGACCGCTCCGCCGGGTCGTGGGGCGACCGCTCGGGCGCCCGGGGAGGGGCGTCCGGGTGGCTGTGCGGGGGGCCGGGAGTCCTGGGGTTCGCAACTGCCGGGGAACCGCAGGACCGCCGCCCGTGGAATCCGACGTGCCGAAAGGTGAGGAATACCTGTGCGACGCATGACCTCTGTCCTCCTGTCCCTCAGCGCTCTCGTGGCCGCCTCGGCGCTGGCCGCGCCGACGGCCCAGGCCGCGCCGCGGGCCTCCGCGCCCAGCGGCTGGGACGCCGTCTCCGCCGGCGAGCTGCGCGAGATCGCCGGGGTGACGGACAACCCCGACGACGTCTCGGCCGCCGCGGAGGAGCCGCTCACGCTCGCCCTGGAGTCGGTGAAGAACGCGAAGTTCGTGACCACCGAGTTGAACCACACCGCGCCGAACACCGGTGTGCTGCGCGCCCGTTCCGACAAGATCGGCGGCTGGGAGAGCCTCTCCTTCGAATGGGACGAGGCCACCCAGACCTACGCCGTCAGGTCCCTGGCCAACAACCGCTACGTGACCGTCGAGCAGAACTACACCGGCGCGTCCGAGAACCTGCTGCGCGCCCGCTCCGCCTCGGCCGGCGGCTGGGAGCGGTTCGTCCTCTGGCACAACGAGGAGCTCGACCACTGGGCCCTCCAGTCCGCCAGCAACGGGCTGTTCGTCGCCATGGAGAACGGTTACACCGGCTCGCTGCAGTACGCCCTGCGGGCCCGCTCCGCCGACATCACCGGCAGCTGGGAGGAGTTCAACCTCTACGACCTCGGCGTCTGACCTCCACGCCGTACGGCGCGACGAGGTGACGAGGTGACGACGCGCCCCGGAGCACCGCCCCGGGGCGCGTCGCCGGTTCGGCCCGGCGGCCGGCCCGGCGGTCACCGGCTGTGGACGTACCTGCCGTAGGACAGCGCGCTCGACGGCGAGGGCAGGCCGATCCTGCCCGGCGTGACGGCGGCGGACCCGGCGGCGCCCGCCCGGGGCAGCAGCCACACGCCGCCCGAGCCGGCGTTCTCGCCCGGGGCGCCGACCGCCAGGTCGGCCCCGCCGTCACCGTCGTGGTCGCCGGTGGCGACGGCCGCGCCGAAGGCGTCGCCGGTCTCGGCGGCGCCCGGCACGTCCGGGCTGCCCTGGTGGAGCGCGACCGAGCGGCCCCCGCCCCACGCGTCGACCAGGCCGGCCGGTCCCCCGAACAGGAGGGTCGAGGCGCCGGCGCCCGCCCGGGTGCCGATGGCCTCGCCGGGGGCGCCGGCGAGCAGGTCGTCGCGGCCGTCGGCGTTGACGTCGGCGACGGCGAGGGCGGCGCCGAAGCGGTCCCCGTCCTCCGCGACGCCCGCCACGCCGGCCGTGTCCTGGCCGAGGGTCTGCCGGCGGCTCCCGAACCAGCCGGTCCCGGCGCTGCCATAGTGGAGGTGGATGCCGCCGCCCCCGGAGAACTCCTCGGGGCCGCACGGGTCGTCGATGTTCTCGTCGGCGATCTCACGGCACTCGCCGAGGGCCAGGTCGTCGGAGCCGTCGCCGTCGAAGTCGCCCGAGGCGAGGGCGGAGACGCCGGCGTTGTCGGTGTTCCAGAAGTTGAGCAGGGCCCGCTCGGCCTGGTCCCAGGCGTACAGGCGCACGTGCGAGCGGATGCGGGGGGCCGTCGACCAGTACCCGACCGCCAGGTCCGCCGTGCCGTCGCCGTCGAAGTCGCCGGTGGCGAGGACGGGGGCGCGGTCGCCCATGTGGTCGGTGACGACGGTGACGAAGACGCCGTCGGCGGTCCGCGCGACCACCTTGCCCCTGCCGCCGACCACGATGTCCCGGCCGCCGTCGCCGGTGAGGTCCGCGGAGGCGACCGACAGGCCGTACGCCGCCGACGCCGCGGGGCCGGTGGCGACCACCGAGCCGGGACGGGTGCCGCCGCGGGCGCCGGCCACCGCGGTGACCGAACCGGCGTCCGAGAAGGAGCCGACGTCCTCGCCGGCGGCGCCGACGAGCAGTTCCGCGACGCCGTCGCCGCTCGTGTCCACCAGCGCCACCGCGGAGCCGAACCGGTCACCGGCCTCGGGGACGCCCGGAACCTCGGCGGTGGCCTGGCTGATCCGCGTGCCGCCGTGGGCGCCGACGCCCTGCGCGCCGCCCCAGAGGACGCTGACGTACCCGGCCCGCGCCCTGCCGTCGACCGCGCCCTCGGGCACGCCGACGGCGAGGTCCGCGTAGCCGTCGCCGTTGAAGTCGCTGGCGGTCGCGGCGGTCGCGGCGGAAGGGGCGGAGGCGGCGGGAGGGGAGGCCGAGGCCGGGACGGCCGGGAGGGTCAGCACGGCGGTGACCGCGGCGACGACGCCGGCGGCGGTACGGGTCCGGGTCCGTGTGCGCACGGGGGCTCCAAGGCGGTAGGGGCGGGCGGGGAGTTCACCCGTGGGACGTCCGGACGGCGCCGTGGGTTGTGCCGGTGCGCGGCGGTGTCCGCTCCACGGCGGCGGGGTCAGCGGGCGACGACGTCCGCGAACTTGCGGCCCGGGACCAAGGGGTAGGCGGGGAAGTCCTCGGCGTCGAACGCGGTCGCGTACGACGTCGTCAGGCCCGTGGCCGCGCCGCGCAGGACCCACGCCGCGCCGTCGTCGTACCCGCCGTCCAGCACGTCCTCGCCGTACGCGCCGATCGTCAGGTCCGCCCTGCCGTCACCGTCGACGTCGCGCAGCCGCAGCGAGGAGCCGAAGTGGTCGCCGGCCTCGGCGGCGCCCGGGACCCCGGACGTGGCCTGGTGGACGGACCGGGCCCCGCCGGTGGTCAGGCCGGACGGACCGCCCTTGAGGAACACGACGTTGCCGACGCCCCGGCGGCCGTCCACCTCCTCCTGCGCCGCTCCGACCGCGACGTCCGCGTAGCCGTCGCCGGTCGCGTCGCCCACCGCGACGGCGTGACCGAAGGCGTCGCCGGTCTCGGCGGCGCCCGGCACGCCGGCGGTGGCCTGGGTGTACCCGGTGCCCGTGACGGGCAGCCCGGTCGCCCTGCCGTACCGCACGTCGAACGAGCCGCCGGCCGGTCCGTCCCGGTCGCCGGTCACCAGGTCGTCGTACCCGTCGCCGTCGATGTCGCCCGCCGCGACGGCCCGGTCCCACGCGGCGGCGCCGGGGCTGTCCAGCACCGTGTAGTCACGGCCGACGTCGCCGGGGCCGCCGCGGAGCAGCCCCAGGTGGCTGCCGCCGGCGCCGGTTCCCGCGCCGTCGTCCACCAGCCGGCCGTGCAGGACGAAGTCCCCGGCGCCGCCGCCGGAGAACCGGCCGGCGACGATCCCGTCCAGGAGCACGCCGTCGGGCAGGAAGTCCGTCTCCGGCTCCCGCGCCCCGTCCTGGGCGGGCACCCCGTCGTCGAAGTACCGGAAGGCGCCGGCGCCGACGACGACCAGCTGGCCGCCGCCGTCGCCGTCGAGGTCGGCGAAGGCGACGCCCGTCCCGAACCGGTCGGACGCCGCGTCCGGGGCGGTGAGCATGACGCCGCCGGAGGTGAACGGCCTGGCCCCGCCCCAGACGACGGTGACCGCGCCCCTCGGCCTGCCCGTGATCTCCTCGTACGGCGCGCCGACGACGAGGTCGGCGTAGCCGTCGCCGTCGACGTCGCCGCTGGTGACGTTCTCGCCGAACTGGTCCACGGACTCCGAACCGCCGGGGACTCCCGGGGTGTCCTGGGTGACGGTCACCGACCGGGCGGGGTCGACGCCGGCGGACGAGCCGAACAGCACGGTGACCATGCCGCCGTTCGCCTTGGGCGTGCCGACGGCCAGGTCGCGGTACCCGTCACCGTCGAAGTCGTCCGACAGCCCGGAGGGCGCGGCGACGGCGCCCGGAGCGACCGGCCCCGCGACGGCGAGGGCGACGGCCGCCGCCGCGAGGGTGAAGGTACGGATCCGCAATGTCCTGCTCCCGTCGGTGGGTTCCGCCTGCGGTGGTGTAGGACACGCGCGGCGGGCAGAGGGTTGCACGACGGGGCCCGCGCCCCCGCCCGCGGGACGGACGGCCGGCAGACGTGGGTGGCCGACCGGGGATCGGCGGGAAGAAGAAGCCTTGCGCCGCCGCCGGCCCGGGACTTCGCGGGTCCCGTCGCCCGTTCGGGAGACCGGCGGAGCATGTCGTGACAGAACGGCCCATTACGGGGTATCCGGGTCCCGGTAAGGGTCGTCAGGGGCATAGTTGCCGTTTGACAACAATAGCCGTCAGACAACAAAGTAACCGTGTTCGGACGGGCGCGGGGAAGGACCTGGAATGCTCGGGTGGGCGCAGACCGCTCCGCGCCACGGCCGCTCGCCGAACGGCGGCGCCGGCGCCGGGAGCGGCGGGTCAGGCGGTCCGGCTGTCGGAATCCGGAGCGGCGCCGAGTATCTGCGCCGCCGCGGTGGCGCAGAACGCCTCCAGCCCTTCCAGCAGCGCGATCCGCTTCGCGGCGGGCATGTCCGCCAGCACCTCCCGCACCTCCTTCTCCCTGCGGTCCCGCAGGTCGGCGAGGAAGACGCGGCCCCGGCCGCTGAGGTGCAGGCGCACCTCGCGCCGGTCCTCCGGGCTCGTCACCCGCTCCACGAAGCCGGCGGCCTGCAGCCGGTCGCACAGCCGGCTGGTGGAGGGCGGGGTGGACGCCAGGGACTCCGCGAGGGTGCGCAGGTTGATGCCGTCGTGGTGCTCCAGGATGTGCAGCACGCGCAGCTGGGACGCGGAGGTGGGCGCCGTCGAGGCGCGGCCCCAGACGACCTCCAGCAGCTCGGCGGCCGTCGTGGTCACGCGCGCGACCTCGTCGGGCTCTGGGCAGCGGCGGAAGGCGGTCACGGTCACACTCTCGCAGGGACTGGGGTGCCTGTCAGCGTACTAGGCGCGCCCGCCGGTCCCGGGTGACCCGGAATGACCGACGCGACTGCTCCAGGGTCCCCGTTTTCTGGCGGCGTACGTACGTTCGTCCGGCGAAGGAATGGTGAAAAATACTCAATGCACAGGTTCGTGGCCGCCGAGCGCGCCCTTCGAAGATCGACTCCCCATGCGCTGCTCGACGTCGTCCGCGCCGTCCTGAGGGAGCAGTACGGCGCCGAGGGCGTCGAGCTCTACATGGCCGACTACGGAGTGAGCGTCCTGCAGCCGGTGTCGGTGCTGCCGCACACCCTGGAGCCGATGCCGGTCCACGGCAGCCCGGCCGGCCGGGCCTTCGGCTCGCAGCGGCCGTTCCGCGAGGACGGGCGCGACGGGAAGGCGCGCCTGCACCTGCCGGTCAGCGTGCGCGGCGACCGGCTCGGGGTGCTGACCGTGACCCTGCCCGACGGCGACGCCGTCCGCCGTTGGGAGGGGGAGCTGGCCGACATCGCCGAGGTGCTGGGCCACGAGGTGGTCGTGGCCGAGCGCGACACCGACCTGTTCCTGCAGGCCCGCCGCAAGGACCGGCTCACGCTCGCCGCCGAGATGCAGTGGCACCTGCTGCCGGGCCGCTCCTGCTCCCGCCCGGAGTTCGAGATCGGGGCGCAGCTGGAACCGGCGTACGCGATCTTCGGCGACAACTTCGACTGGTCCACCAGCGGCGACCGCCTCACCCTGTACGTCACCAACGGCATGGGCGAGGGCATCGAGGCGTCGCTGCTGACCAGCCTGGCGATCAACGCCCTGCGCAACGCCCGGCGCGCGGACATACCCATCGCCGACCAGGCGGCCCTGGCGGACCAGGCCGTCTACGCCCACTACCGCGGGCGCTGCTACCTGTCCGTCCTGATGCTCGAGTTCGACCTGGCCACCGGCCGGGCCCGGGTGGTGGACGCGGGTTCTCCCCAGTTGCTGCGGTTGCGGGGAGGTTCCGTGGAGCACGTCACCTTCGACGCCCAGCTGCCGTTGGGCATGTTCGAGGAGACCGACTACGTGGCCCAGGAGTTCCAGGCCGAGCCCGGGGACCGTCTCGTCTTCGTCAGCGACGGGGTGCACGCGGTGGCCTCGCCGAAGGGCGAGGCGTACGGCGACTCGGCCCTCTCCCGCGCGATCCACTCCACCCGGCTGCTGCCCGCCGCCGAGGTGCCGAGGGCGATCCTCCGGGAGCTGACGGGTCACCGCGGGAAGCGGGTCCCGGACGACGACGCCCTGGTCGTGTGCCTCGACTGGCACGGGAGGCCGGCCGGAGCGTGAACGGCGGGGCCGCCGGGTTGTGACGATCCCGTGTCGTCCGGCCCCACACCCTCGCCACATCAGTTGCCATGAGACAATAATCGTCGGTGGTGTGCCATCGGACAGGCCCGGTCGAGGGCCGCAGCAGGGAGACGATGCGGGTGACCAAGCACGATCCCTCGTCCGTGCTCCCGTCGCGGCGGCCCTCCGAACCACCGGAACCCCATGACAGCGCGTCCTGACGTCTGGAAGGTCGCGTCGGCCGCCGACGCCGCCCGGGCCCGTGCGGCCGTCGCGCGCGTCGCCGCCGACGCGGGAGCGGCTGCGCCGGAGCGGGCGCGCTTCCTCACCTCGCTGAGCGCGCGGCTGCGCCGCTGCCTCGCCGGCGGCGGCGAGTGGGAACTGCTGCTCCACACCGGGCGGGCCGCCGGTGACGGGGCCCGGCTCGACGTGTGGCTGCGGCCGGTCGGCCGCGCCGCGTGCGGGCCGGTCCCGGACGAGGAGCCCGACCTCACCTGCCGCCTGCCGCGCCGGTCCGCCCCGGACGAGCCGCACGGCCCGCCGCCCGCCGGTGGTCCGCCGCCGGCCGGTCCCTCCTCGGACGAGGCCCTGCTGGCCGAGGCCCTGCTGCGGGCCGACGAGGACACCGCGGACGTCCTGCGCCTGCTGGACGAGCAGGAGGAGCTCGTCCGGCTGCACCGGGAGGAACTGGAGCAGACCAACCAGGGCGTCGTGGCCCTCCACTCGGACCTGGCGACCGCGGCGCTGGCCCACCGCGACCTGCTGGACGCCGAGCGGAACGCGCGCGCCGAGGCCGAGCGGGCCCGGCGCCTGCTGGCGTTCCTCGGTGACGCCAGCGCCGCCATCACCGCCTCCCTCAGCCACCGGGACATCCTGAACCGCCTGAGGGAACTGCTGGTGCCGGAGTACGCGGAGCACCTCGAGATCTGGCTGTTCGGCGAGGAGAGCCAGGAGGAGGGCACCCGCGGCGTACCGGACCGCACCGAGGCCGCGGTGGTCGCCGCCCGCACCGGCCGCCCCCAGCACGCCGCCCCGTTCCCCGGTGAGCTGCCCGGCGTGGACGACCTCCGGGCCTCCAGGCTGTCCCCCGAGCGGCCGGTGCTGGCCATCCCCCTGCTGGCGCGCGGCCTGGTGGGCGTCCTCACCCTCACCTCCCCCGGCCCCCGCTTCGACGGGGACACGTCGGTGATGCTGGTCGAACTCGCCCGCCGGGTCGGCATCGCCCTGGACAACGCCCGCCGCTACGAGCAGTCCCGCGACACGGCCGAGACCCTGCAACGCGCCCAGCTCACCGAGCTGCCCTCCCAGGACGGACTGCTGCTGGCCGCGCGCTACCTGCCCGCCACCCGCGGCCTCAACATCGGCGGCGACTGGTACGACGCCTTCATCCAGCCCGACGGCAGCCTGCTGGCCGTCATAGGGGACGTCACCGGGCACGGACTGCACGCGGCCGTCGTCATGGGCCAGCTGCGCACCGCCCTGCGCGCCTACGCCGTCGAGAACGAGAGCCCCGCGGCGATCCTCACCCGCCTGCACGGCATGCTCCGTCACCTGCAGCCCGAGCTGTACGCCACCGCGATGATCGCCCGCTTCCGGCCCGGCGAACCGGAGGTCGTGTGGGCGTCGGCCGGCCACCTGCCCGCCGTCGTCCGCGGGCCCGACGGCACGGTGCGGATCCTCGACGACAAGCCGGGCGTGATGCTGGGCATCCCCCTCCCGTACGTCTACGCCGACCACCGGGCCGAGCTGCCCGTCGGCTCCTCCCTGGCGCTGTACACCGACGGCCTGGTCGAGCGCCGCGCGCAGGGCATCGACCCCGGCATCGCCCGCCTCGGCGACATGCTGGGCGCGCTCACCACGCCCGAGATCGAGCAGGACCTCGAAGCCGTCGCCGACGGCCTGCTCAAGCCGCTCCTGCACACCTCCGAACGCGACGACGACGTGTGCCTGCTGCTGTGCCACCTGCTGACGACCGGGCGGTCACCGCGGGTCGTCCCGCGCCCGGGCCGCCGGAAAGGCCCGCATCCCCCGGCGCAGCGCCTCCCGCGCGACGGGATCCATGCGGGCGAGTGCCGCGGCGAGCGCCTGTGACCTGAGAACGGCCACCTCGCCCAGCACCTGCCGGCCGAGCCCGGTGAGGACCAGCCGCACCTCACGGCGGTCGTGCGGATGCAGCAGGCGGCTGACCAGGCCGGCCGCCTCCAGCCGGTCGCACAGCCGGCTGGCCGTCGGCGAGCCGATCCCCATGCCCTGGGCCAGCGCGGTGAGATTGAGCTCCGGCCTGGCCTCCAGGAGCCGCAGGGCCCGCAACTGGTGCGGCGACAGGCGCAGACTCGCGCCCTGGGCGGCCACGGTCCACAGCTCCGCGAGCCCGTCCACGGCATCGGCGATCTCCCGGGCGACGAACAGGAGGTCGTCGCCCGGTCCGTCCGGCCGGCCGTTCTGGGAGTCGCCGGGGCGGGTCACGTCCGCATCATCTTCAGTAGCTCCTGCCCGAGATCGTCCATGGAAGCACCACGTACTTGCGTACGCGGTACCCGAGGACTTCCGGACGACACCGCCGGCCGGCGCGCCGGTGGCGCGGTCATGACCGTGGGCGTCGGGCGGGCGGGCGGCAGGCCGTGGGCCGGCGAGGAGGGACGAGGGATGCCCCGCGCGGGCCGTGGCGCGGGGCCGTGGAACCGGGCCGTGGACCCGGTGGCACGCCTGCCGTCCGGTCACGCCCCGCGCGAGGAACCGGATCCCGGCGTCCGGGCCCACGGGGCCCCCGGGCCGGCGGCCCGGGGTTTCTCACGGAGCGGGTGACGAGGTCCGGCGCCGTCGGCGGTCGCGGAGGCGTACCGGCCGGAGAGAGGCCGACCCCGGCCCGGAACCCGGGGGCCGAGGTGTCGCTTTCCGGCCCCATGCGGATTGTTTCCGGCCGGAACAAGAGTCAACTCTTGTCGTATACGCGTTATTTCGGTCGACAATGCCTCAGAGGTGGGGTTGGGCTCACTGCGTGGTGCGGGTGAGTACGCCGCTCACGTTCAGGACCTCGTGGCACTCCTGCGCCTGACGGCCGGACGCCGGTGTCCCGGGCTTCCCGCAGGTCACTTCGACGGTCACGGTGTCGTTCTCGGGGATTTTGATGGGGGTCACCCAGTGGTAGTCCTGGTTGCGGAAGGTCTCCAGCGCGATCGTGGTGATCTTGCGGTCGCCGAAGGTGATCGTCAGCAGCCCCTCGTCGCCCTGGAAGTTGGCGACAACGATGTCCGTCACTCCGAAGACGCTGCCCGCGGGCACCCGGTAGGTGCCGGTCTTGGTCCTCCCGCCGGCCGTCTGCACGTCGATGGTCTCCGAGATCTGCGGGCCGCCGCCGACCGCGGCACCGTTCCCGGCCGGGGCGCCGCCGCCCGGCCCGGAGGAGGCGCCCGTCCCCTGGCCGCCGGCGCCGGTGTCCGATCCGGTGCCGGCTCCTGCGCCGGTGCCGGTGCCCGAGGGCTGTCCTGCCGTTCCCCGCTCCCCGGCGGCCGAGGGGTTCGGTGCGACCGCCTCGGCGGCGGCCTCCTTGGCCGCGCTGCGCACCGCCGGGCGGACCAGCGTGAACCAGGCGAGCAGCAGGGCGAGCAGCGCCGCGAGCACCACGAGCAGCCACCGGGGGAAGACCGGGATCTGGACGAACTCGGCGTCCAGCGGCGTCCGGACGGCGGTCTCGTCCTGCCCGGGCTCCCGTTCGCCGGTTTCCGCGGTGTCCACGGTGAACGGCCACACCACGGGGGCGCCGAACCACACCGGGGTGCCGGTGCGGACGCGCAGGCCGATCTCCGCCGACTCGCCCGGTTCCAGCTTCCGGTCCGCCGGGCTGAAGGCGAACGCCAGTTCCTCGCCGGCCTGGCCGGCGGTGAAGCCCACCTCCACCGGCGCGTTGCCCCGGTTCTGCACGGCCAGCCGGTAGCGGCCGCGCAGCCAGCCGCGGCGACGGCGCGGGGCCAGCTCGGCGTGCAGCTCCCGGAACTCCTCCACGTGCACGGTGGTCTCGAGCACCTGCACCGCGTCGGGGTGCTCGGCCGGCAGGACCCGCACGCCGAGGGGCACCTCACCGGCCCGGACCTCCGGCGAACGCGGCGGTGCCAGCCGGACGGTCACCGTTTCGGAGGTGCCGGGGTAGAGCGAGACCCGGGCGGGCTCCACGGTGGTCCAGGATGCGCAGTCCCCGACGACCTCCAGGCTGTACGCCTCGACGATGTCGCTGTCGTTGCGGACGGTGAGACTCGTCGTGGCGGTGTCACCCGGTGCCACGGTCACTTCCGGGATGTCGAGACCGGGCGTGCCGGGACGGGAAGAGGCTGCAGAAGGCGTCACGCCGCCACGCTAGGGCCGCGCCCGGGCCGGCACGACGGGCGCGGGGGCAAAGTCCGGGCAGTCACGGTGCCCCGGCGGTCACGCGCGGCCCGTGAAGCGGGCGTGCCGCCACCGTCCGTCGCGCCGCGGGCGCCGCCTTCCGGCGCACTCCCTCCACAGCCGTGCCGCCGTGCGACTCCACCCCCCTCACCCTGAACAGGTAAGCCGTTATGCCCACCACAGAGAAAGCCGCTCCGGCCGACTCCGCCGTCATGCCCGCCCCCGCACATGTGCCCACTCCGTCCTGGACCATGCGCAGGACTTCCCGTTCCGAACGCGCCGAGCGCGTGACCGTGGCCGTCTACGCCGCGGACCCGGTCCTGCGCCTGGGCGTCGTCCAGCAGTTGCGCCAGCGCCCCGAGGTCGACCTGGTCGCCGAACCCGACGCCGAACGGGCGGAGGTGTCGCTGGTGGTCGTGGACCACGTGGACGACGACGTGGCGGCCCTGCTGCACAAGCTGCGGCACAACACCGGCACCCGTACCGGCCTGGTGGTCGCGACCCTCGGCTCCGGCTCGCTGCAGCGCGTCATCGAGTGCGGTGTGGCGGCGGTGCTGCGGCGCGCCGAGGCCGACCAGGACCAGCTCCTGCGCCTGGTCCTGGCCATAGCCAACGGCGAGGGCGTCCTGCCCGGCGACCTGCTCGGGAAGCTGCTCACCCACGTGGGCAGCCTCCAGCGTTCGGCGCTCGACCCACGGGGCATGTCCCTGTCCACGCTGACCGCGCGGGAGGCGGACATGCTGCGCATGGTGTCGGAGGGCCTGGACACCGCGGAGATCGCCCGCAAGACCGCCTATTCCGAACGGACCGTCAAGAACGTCCTGCACGAGGTCATCACGCGGCTGCAGCTGCGCAACCGGGCCCACGCGGTCGGCTACGCGCTCCGCAACGGCCTGATCTGACGGCCCGGGGAGGCCGTCCCGCCACGGCCGTCCCGCCACGGGCGGCCCGGGAACGGGCACTGCCCGAAAGCGCATCCCGCGCTTCCCCCGGGTATGGCCCCGCCGCCCTGCCGCGCCCCGCACGGGTGCCGCAGGGTGGCGGGGGCACATCCGGATGCCGCACCGACTGCTAGGGGGACCGTGATGAGAACCGCTGGCCCCGGCGGGCGGTACCGCCTGGGGCGGTTCGGCCTGGTGTCGCTGCTGCTGCTCCCGCTGCTGGGGGTGACCGTGGCGTCCGGCCGTGACGACGCGGCCTCCGCGCCGCGGGTGGCCGCCGCCGCGGAGACCCGGGACGCCGCGGTCACCCGGGTCGCCTACGCCGGCACCCGGCACCGCAGCCTCGGCGAGGCGAGGACCACCACCTCCAGCACCCCGCTGTTCCGCCCGGGACCGGCCCACTTCGACACGCAGCCGTCCGCCCTGGGCGAGCGGCTCGTCTTCGCGAGCCGTCGCGACGAGAAGAACCCGCAGGTCTACCTGCGGTCCGCCGACGGCTCCGTGCTCCGCCTCACCCGCGGCATGAACGCGGCGCACCCGCGGTTCACGCCGGACGGCGGGTCCGTGGTCTTCGACTCGGCCGGGTCCGGCGGCGCGGACGGCGGCAGCCAGCGCGACCTGTGGCGGGTGCGCACCGACGGCACCGGACTGAAGCGGCTGACCAGGACCCCCGCCGACGAGGAGTGGCCGACGGTCTCCCCGGACGGGCTGCGCCTGGCGTACTCCACGGACAGCGACCCCTCGGCCGGACGGCAGATCCACGTGCGGCCCCTGGCCGGCGGGGACGCCGTGCGGGTCACCGATCCCGCGAGGGGCACGGCCACCGAGCCGGTGTGGAACCCGGCCGGCGACGGCAAGCACCGGGACCTCATCGCCTACACCTCCACCCCCGCCGGATACGGGCAGAACGGCACCCGGCTGCGGGTGACCGACGGGACCGACGGGTCCACCGACAAGCCGCTGCTCGGCGGCGCGCGGGCCGAGTGGCGGGCCCACGGGGCGGCGTGGCTGCCCGGCGGGGACGAGGTCCTGTTCCTGAGCCCGGAGACCACCTGCGAGTGCGAGGGCGACTGGGACCACGTGTTCCGGACGCCGGCGTACTCGGCCGCCACCCCGGCGCTGGTGCTCAACGAGAACCGCGAGGTCCTCTCGCCCACCTGGCTCGGCCCGCTGGACGGCGGCCGCGCGGTGGTGGAGCGCACCTCGGCGTCCGGACCGCAGGAGGCGACGCTGCAGGACGTGCGGCTCGACGGGTCCGATCCACGGGACCTGGGACTGGCGGTCCTGACGGAGGACCCGGAGGCCGACACGAACACCGATCCCGCCAAGGACCCGCTGTTCCGGCCGCGGGCCGGTTACGACCCGTGGACCGAGCGGCAGAGCTACACGCCCGACGGCCGGCGGATCGTGGTGACCCGGTTCGAAGGTCCCCGGGACCGCCGGACCGAGCGGATCTGGATCGCGGACGCGGACGGCCGGAACGAGGCGTACCTGCCGCTCCAGGGACGCGGCCCGGGCGACTGGGACACCGACCCGGCGTTCTCCCCGGACGGGAAGCGCCTCGCCTTCACCCGGGTGTCGCCGGGCGGCGTCGGAGAGGCCGCGGGAACCAGCGAGATCCTCGTCGCGGACGTGGCCACCGGCGCGATCACCGGCAGGATCGTCCCACCGGACGAGGAGCTGCCGGGCCAGGACGCCCAGCCCACCTGGTCCTCCGACGGAACCACCCTGGCCTTCACGCGCAACCACGTGATCGACGGACGCGGCGGCAGCAAGCACGTCTGGACCGCGCGCGTGGACGACCTGGGCCGGCAGCGCGACCTGAGCGCCGGGAACTGCCCGGGCGCCTGCGAGGTCATCGACGACAGCCCGGCCTTCTCCCCGGACGGGCGGAGCATCGCCTTCAACCGGAAGAACGGCGGCGGCCGGACCGACGAGCGCAACGGCATCCTCCTGGTGTCCGCGTCGGGCGACGAGTGCCGGGTGCTGCTGCCCGCCGCCGCCCGCGAGCAGGCCGGCGCCTGCGGCCGGGAGCTGCCGGACACCTCCGGCACCGGACCGCACCAGCCGCGCGACGCCGCCTGGACGGCCGACGGCGCGGGCCTGGTGTTCAGCGCCCGTGCCCGGGTCGCCGCCAACAGCCCCGAGAGCATCAAGTTCCTGGACATCGCCTCCGGCGACCTCGTCTCCCTGACCGGCGCGCTCCCGGGCCGCCAGAAGGAGCCGAGCGTCCAGCAGTCCGTGGACCTCGCGGTCCGGGCGCCCGGCATCGCGGGCGGGGTCACCGTCGGCCGCTCCACCACGGTCCGCGTCGACGTGGTGAACAACGGTCCCGCCGCCTCGCCCGGCACCCGGCTGACCGTCGTGCCGCCGGCCGGCGTCGGGGTCACGGGGATGACCCGGCCCGGGGGCGACTGCGACGCCGCCTCCCTCCAGTGCGACGTCGGCGTGGTGCCGCCCGGTGCGACCGTGCCGGTGGACGTCACCCTCACCGGGCTCGTCCCCGGCGACGCGCAGGTCGGCTGGTCGGTGACCGGCGCCGTCCTCGATCCGCGGCCCGGTGACAACGCCGGCCGGACCCTGGTGCCGGTGCGCGAGGCCCCGCCGGTTCCGACGCCCACGCCGACCCCGCCGACGCCCACCACCCCGCCGCCCGCCACCGTGCCGCCGGAGCCGCCCGCGCCCGCGGCCGGGCCCGGACTGCGCGTCACCGCGCAGCCGAACCCCGGATACGTCGGCGGGCGGGTCGTGGTGACGTACACCGTGCGCAACGGCCGCAACGCGCTGGCGACCGGACTGCGGCTGCGCGTCGGACTCCCCGCGGGCATCCCGGACGGCGGGCCGCCGCCGGGCTGCGACTCCTCCTGGCTGTGCGCCCTGCCGGACCTGGAACCGGGCGCGAGCACCGTCGTGCGGGTCGTCCTCAGCCCCGACAAGGCGCTGACCGGCCAGGTCACCGGTGAGCTCACCACCACCGGGACGGACGCCGACCGGAGCGACAACACCGCGCGGCAGCGGCTGCGCATCCTCCAGCCGCGCATCGTCGCGGTGCCGGAGGTCGGCAAGCCCGGCTTCGTCACCTCCGTGCGCGGCGAGGACTTCCCGCCGGGAGCGCCGGTGCGGTTCGCCTGGAAGCCGGGCATCACCGCGGCGGCGGCGCCCACCGTGCCGAAGCCGGACGGCACGTTCATCGGCCAGCTGCTCATCCTCGCCAAGGACCAGACCGGTCCGCGGGTCATCACCGCCCGGGGCCCCGGCTTCTCACCGGTGAGAACCGACTTCCTGGTGGTCAGCGGCAGCGTGCAGCCGCCCGACGAGGTGACCCGCCGGTGATCCACGAGGTCGACGAGGGGCTGCGCCGGCTGCTCGGCGAGTCGGGCCTGGAGGCGTCGGGCGTCGAGGTGGTCTTCGACGCGCCCACCCGGGAGTGGGCCGCGCGGCGCAGCGCGCCGACGGTCTGCGTCTTCCTGTACGACATCCGCGAGGACGCCGTCCGGCGCGGCAGCGGCGCCGGCGAGGTGTACGACGAGGACGGGCACCTCGTGGCGCGGCGCACCCCGCCCCGGTGGTTCGAGCTGACGTACCTCGTCACGGCGTGGGCGAGCCGCCCGCAGGACGAGCACCGGCTGCTCTCCCAGGTGCTCACCTGCCTGGTGGCCACCGACACCCTCCCCCGGCGGCTGCTCACCGGCACGCTCGCCGAGCTGGGCCTGACCGTCGCCGTGGACACCGCCGGAGCGGCGGCCGACGTGCCGGCCGCCGCCGACGTGTGGTCGGCGCTCGGCGGGGAGCTGAAGGCGTCCCTGGGAGTGCGGGTACGGGCGCCGCTCGCCGGGGCGACCACGGCCGCCGCCCCGCCGGTCACCGAAGGGCTCGTGGTGCGTTCCGCCGTCCGGAGCGAGGGCGGGGGGACGGAGTCCGGGCGACGGCTGCGCTACCTGGAGACGAGCGACCCGGGCCCGGAGGGCTTCGCCGGCCCCCGCGAGCGGGGGGCCGCCCCCGCCCGGCGCCGCCGTCGGGGGGACCGCCAGCCGTGACGCACGCCGCCGAACCGCCCGTGCGCGACCACCCCGGTACCGGTGCCGGGTCCGACACCGGGCCCGCCGCCCGGGCCGGCCGCGGCACGGGCACGGGCCC
>NZ_LWCC02000030.1 GCF_001642695.1 Streptomyces chilikensis | reverse complement strand
GGACCGCGGCCCGGACCCCGTGGGGCCCGCCCGCCGCCGGGACCGCGGCGCTCCCGCCCCCTCCGGCCCGGGCCCCCGGCGCGGCCTCCGGCGACGCCCCCGCCCGGGTGCGCGGACGGATGGCCGCGGCACTGGCCTGCGGACTGCTCGGCACCGGGCTGCTGGCCGCCGGGGTCACCGCGGGCGTCACCGGCGGCGCGGACGGCCAGGAGGACACCTACGCCGAGGCCCGCGACCTGTGGCGCACCACCCCGGTCGACGAGCTCTTCCCGCCCTCGGTCAAGGGCAAGGACCTCGGCCCCGGCGGCGCCGACCGCACCTGGAACCGGATCGCCGTGGCCCCCGAGAGCGGCTGCTCCGACGCCTTCGACCCCGCGCTGCGCAAGACCCTCGCGCCGGTCGGCTGCGAGCGGCTGCTGCGCGCCACCTACAGCGACGCCACCGGCAGCCACCTGGTCACCGTCGGGCTGGTGTTCACCGAGGCGGACGCGGAGGCGATGCGCGCCCTGCGGTCCCGGGTCTCGGAGGACCGGCTGGACCTGCGGACCGACCAGCTGCCCCGGCCCTACGCGGCCGAGGGGACCCTCGCCGAGGGGTTCGGAAAGGCGCAGCGCGCCTCCTGGGCGCTGGACGTGCTGACCGAGGCGCCCGTCGTCGTCTACGCCGTCTCCGGCTGGGCGGACGGCCGGCCGGTGGAGGAGCCGGTGCCCGCGCAGGAGGCCCTGCAGGGCGACACGGACACCGCCGCGGCCCAGGCCGGGCTCGGCCACGACGCCGGCCGGCTGGCCGGCCTGTTCGCCCAGGACCTGCGCAAGACCGTCGCCCCCGCCCGGGAGACCCCTTCGTGACCGACGTGACCGACGTGACCGACACCTCCGGACCGACGCCCGGGGCGCCCGCCGCGTCCCGCGCCCGCGGCGGGCCCGCCCCCCGCGGATCCGCGCGCCGGGGCGGATGCCGGAGCGCGGCCGTGGCCGCCGTGCTGGGCGCGGTGCTGGTGCTGCAGCCCGTGGCCGTGGCCCACGCCGACCTGATCCGGGACGGGCAGTGGGCGCTGCGGGAGCTGGGCGCGGAACAGGCCTGGCGGACCACGCGCGGCGGAGGCGTGACCGTCGCCGTGCTGGACACCGGCGTGGACCCCGACCACCCCGACCTCAAGGGCAACGTCCTGGAGGGCAAGGACCTGGTCGGCTTCGGCGCCGGCCCGGGCGACGACGCGTGGGCCGGGCACGGCACCGCCATGGCGGGCATCATCGCCGGGCACGGCCACGGCTGGAACAACGGCGACGGGGTGATGGGACTGGCCCCCGACGCCCGGATCCTCCCGGTGCGGGTGATCCTCGAGGAGGGCGACCCCCAGCTGGCCGAGGCCCGGCGCACGCGGGCCGACGCGCTGGCCGAGGGCAGCCGGTGGGCCGTCGACCACGGCGCCGACGTCATCAACCTCTCGCTGGGGGACGACTCCAAGTCCGCGCACCCCGAG
>NZ_LWCC02000003.1 GCF_001642695.1 Streptomyces chilikensis | reverse complement strand
GCAGGGCGGGGTGGATACCGAACCGGCCGGCCTCCGCCCAGGCCTCCTGCGGCAGCGCGACCTCCGCGAACACCTCTTGGTTCCGGCGCCACACGCCGCGCAGGCCCTGGAAGACCGGGCCGTAGCCGTAGCCGAGCTCGGTCATGGCGTCATACATGCCGTCCACGGACACGGGCTCCGCCTGACGCGGCGGCCACTCGGTCAGCGGGGTGTTGTGCTGCTCCATGGTCGGGGCGACGAAGCCGGAAGCGTGCAGTGTCCAGGTGTCGCTGTCGTCGCCTGCGGGAGCGGAGTGCACGGTGACCGGGCGGCGTCCGCCGTCCTCGGCCGCGCCGACCACCACCTGCAGACTCACCCCGCCACGCTCGGGCAGGACCAACGGTGCTTGCAGGGTGAGGTCGTCCAGCGTGCCGCAGCCGAGGCGGTCGCCGGCGTGCAGGGTGAGTTCCACGAACGCGGTCCCCGGCAGCAGCACCGTTCCGAAGATCGCGTGATCTGCCAGCCAGGGGTGTGTTTCCAGTGAGAGGCGGCTGGTGAGGACGAGTCCGTCACCGTCGGCGAGAAGCACCTCGGCACCCAGCAGGGGGTGCTAGGACGAGTCCGTCACCGTCGGCGAGAAGCACCTCGGCACCCAGCAGGGGGTGCTCGGCCGTGCGGAGACCGAAGCTGGCAACATCGCCGATCCAACCCTGGACGGGCTCCGGCCAGAAGCGCTCGTGCTGGAAGGCGTAGGTGGGCAGGTCAACCCGCTGAGCGTTCGTGCCCGCGTAGTAGGCGGTCCAGTCGACGGCGGTGCCGTGCGTGTGGAGTTCGGCGAGGGCGGTGACGACCGCGTCGGTCTCGGGCCGGTTCTTCCGCAGGGCGGGGACGAACGTGGCGTCGCCGGCCGTCTCCTGGGCCATCGCGGACAGGACGCCGCCGGGGCCGAGCTCGAGGTAGGTGGTGACGCCTTGGGCGTCGAGGTGGCGGATGCCGTCGGCGAAGCGGACGGCCCGGCGGACGTGGTTGACCCAGTAGTCCGCGGTCAGCAGCTCCTCACCCGCGACGGTGCCGGTCAGGTTGGAGACGATCGGGATGCGCGGGGTGTGGAAGGTGGCCGCCTGCAGGATCTGCCGGAACTCCTCCAGCATCGGTTCCATGCGCGGGGAGTGGAAGGCGTGGCTGACCCGCAGCCGCTTCGACTTGGCGAACCGCTCGGCGATCGCGGTGACCTCGTCCTCGTCGCCGGAGATGACGACGGAGGTGGGGCCGTTGAGGGCGGCGATGGACACGTTCTCGGTGAGCAGGGGCAGGATCTCGTCCTCGGTGGCCTGCACGGCCACCATCGCCCCGCCCTCGGGCAGGGCCTGCATCAACCTGCCGCGGGCGGCGACGAGCGCGGCAGCGTCCTCCAGCGACCACACCCCGGCGACGTGCGCGGCGGCGAGTTCGCCGATGGAGTGGCCGAGCAGGTAGTCGGGGGTGACGCCCCAGTGCTCCACGGCGGCGAGTTCGCCGATGGAGTGGCCGAGCAGGTAGTCGGGGGTGACGCCCCAGTGCTCCATCAGCCGGAACAGGGCGACCTCGACCGCGAAGAGGCCGGCCTGGGTGTAGACGGTCCGGTCCAGCAACTCGGACTCGGCGTCGAAGACCAGTTCCTTGACCGGACGGTCCAGGTGCTTGTCCAGCTCGGCGCACACCGCGTCGAGGGCGTCGGCGAACACCGGGAACGCCGCATACAGCTCACGCCCCATCCCGGCCCGCTGCGAACCCTGACCGGAGAACAGGAACGCCGAACGCCCACCCCGAACCACACCCGACACCACACCCACAGCGGCGGAACGGCCCTCGGCCACCGCGCGCAGCAGTTCCTCGCGGTCCTCGCCGAAGACCACCGCACGGTGGTCAAACTGGGTGCGGCTCGACACCAGGGACCAGCCGACGTCCACCGGCGAAACCTCACCCGTGGCCAGCGGCAGCAGCCGCTCCGCCTGACCCGCCAAGGCCTCCGGCGACTTCGCCGACAGCACCCACGGCACCACCGGCAGCACGACCTCCGGCTCACCCGAAGTCTCCGGCTCCGGCTCGGCCGCCTCCAGAATGATGTGCGCGTTCGTTCCGCTGATGCCGAACGACGACACACCCGCCCGGCGCGGCCGGTCACCGGTCTCGGGCCACTCCCGTGCCTCGGTCAGCAACTCCACCGCGCCCGCCGACCAGTCCACCTTCGACGACGGCTCACCGACGTTCAGCGTCCGGGGCAGCACCCCGTGACGCA
>NZ_LWCC02000029.1 GCF_001642695.1 Streptomyces chilikensis | reverse complement strand
GCTGGTCCCTGGTGTCGAGCCGCACCCAGTTCGATCACCGTGCGGTGGTCTTCGGCGAGGACCGCGAGGAACTGCTACGCGCGGTGGCCGAGAGCCGTTCGGCCGCGGGCGTGGTGTCGGGTGTGGTTCGGGGTGGGCGTTCGGCGTTCCTGTTCTCGGGCCAGGGCTCGCAGCGGGCGGGCATGGGCCGGGAGCTGTACGAGGCGTTCCCGGTGTTCGCCGACGCCTTCGACGCCGTCTGCGCGGAACTCGACAAGCACCTGGACCGTCCGGTCAAGGAACTGGTCTTCGACGCCGAGTCCGACCTGCTCGACAGGACCGTCTACACGCAGGCCGGCCTCTTCGCGGTCGAGGTCGCCTTGTTCCGGCTGATGGAGCACTGGGGCGTCACTCCTGACTACCTGCTGGGCCACTCCATCGGCGAACTCGCCGCCGCGCACGTCGCCGGCGTGTGGTCGCTGGAGGACGCGGCTGCTCTGGTGGCTGCACGTGGCCGGCTGATGCAGGCCCTGCCGGAGGGCGGGGCGATGGTCGCTGTGCAGGCCACCGAGGACGAGGTCCTGCCCCTGCTCACCAACGGCGTGTCCATCGCCGCCCTCAACGGCCCCACCTCCGTCGTGATCTCCGGCGACGAGGACGAGGTGCTGGCCATCGCGGGCCGGTTCGCGAAGTCGAAGCGGCTGCGGGTCAGCCACGCGTTCCACTCGCCGCGCATGGAGCCCATGCTGGAGGAGTTCCGGCAGGTCGTGCAGGCGGCGACCTTCCACGCCCCGCGGATTCCGATCGTCTCCAACCTGACCGGCACCGTCGCGGGCGAGGAACTGCTGACCGCGGACTACTGGGTCAACCACGTCCGCCGGGCCGTCCGGTTCGCCGACGGCATGGCTCACCTCGACGCCCAAGGCGTGGCCGTCTACCTGGAGCTCGGCCCCGGCGGCGTCCTGTCCGCCATGGCCCAGGAAACGGTTGCCGAGGCCGCGTTCGTCCCCGCCCTGCGGAAGAACCGTGCCGAGGCCGACGCGGTGGTGGCCGCGCTGGCCGAACTCCACACGCACGGCACCGCCGTCGACTGGACCGCCTACTTCGCCGGCACCGGCGCCCGACGCGTCGACCTGCCCACCTACGCCTTCCAGCACCAGCACTACTGGCCCGAGCCGGCCGAGCCGGAAGCCCTCACCGCTGCCGATCCCGCCGACGCGGCGTTCTGGAAGGCGGTGGAGGACGAGGACCTGTCCGCGCTCGATCTCAGCGGCGACCTCAGTCTCAAGGACGCCCTGCCGGCCCTGTCGTCCTGGCGCGACCGGCAGCGGCAGCACTCCACCCTCGACCGGTGGCGCTACCGCGTGGTCTGGCGACCCGTTCGGATCGCGGACGGGGACGTCACCGGGCGCTGGCTGCTCGTGGAGCCCGCGGGGGGCCCGGCTGACGACGGTCTGCGCGCGGAGGGCCTCGCCGAGGCACTGGCCGAGCACGGCGCCGAGGTGGTGCGCGTTGCGGCGGCCGATCGTGCCGCGCTGGCCGAGCGCCTCGCCGAGGCCGTTGCTCCGGGTGCCGTGCGCGGGGTCGTCTCGGCCCTGGGCCTGCGGGACACCGTCGTCCTCGTCCAGGCACTCGGCGACGCGGACGTGACGGCGCCCCTGTGGTGCCTGACCCGGGGGGCGGTCTCCACCGGGGGCGTGGACCCCGTGGTCCGGCCGGAGCAGGCCGCCGTATGGGGGCTCGGCCGGGTTGCCGCTCTGGAACTGCCACACCGCTGGGGCGGGCTCGTCGACCTGCCGGAGGAGTTCGACGACAGCGCCGCCGCACGGCTGTGCGCGGTTCTCGCCTCCGCCGGGGACGAGGACCAGGTGGCCGTGCGGGGGACCGGCGTGTACGCGCGTCGGCTGGTCCGGGTCTCCGCCGGGCACCGCGCCCCCACCGCGTGGAGGCCGCGAGGCACCGTCGTCGTCACCGGAGGAACCGGCGCGCTGGGCGCCCGGGTCGCCCGCCGCCTCGCGGAGGGCGGTGCCGAGCACCTCGTCCTCACCAGCCGCCGCGGCCCCGAAGCACCCGGCGCCGCTGAGCTCCGTGACGAACTCTCCGCATCCGGAACGCGCGTGACGGTCGCGGCCTGCGACGTCACCGACCGGGAAGCCCTGTACCAGCTGCTCGACGGACTGCGCTCCGCGCAGGAGGAGATCACCGCGGTCGTCCACACCGCCGGTATCGGCCCCACCCGCCCCGTCACCGACCTCGGCGACGAGGAACTGCGGGCCGTGCAGGAGGCCAAGGTGCGCGGCGCCGTCCTCCTCGACGCGTACTTCGGCGAAGACGTCCCCCTGGACGCGTTCGTCCTCTTCTCCTCCAGCGCGGGTGTGTGGGGCAGCGCCGGCCAAGGCGCCTACGCCGCCGCCAACGCGCACCTCGACGCCCTCGCCGAACAGCGCCGCTCGCGCGGTCTCGCCGCCACTTCCCTGGCCTGGGGGGCCTGGGGCGGCGGGGGCATGGCCGACGGCGAGGCGGGCGAACTGATGCGCAAGCGCGGGCTTCCACTGATGGATCCCGGCCTGGCCCTGATGGCCCTCGAGCACGCGACCGCGTCCGACGAGACCTGCCAGGTCGTGGCGGACGTCGACTGGGAACTGTTCGCCCCCCGTTTCACCGCGGCCCGCCCCCGACCGCTGATCTCCGAGATCCCCGAGGTCCAGGCCCTTGCCCGGACGGCCGAACAGTCGCTGCTGGACGGAGCGGCCAACGGCTCGGCGTTCGTCACCCGGCTGCGCGGCCTCTCCGCCGCCGAGCAGCACCAGACGCTGCTCAAGCTGGTGCGGACCGAGGCGGCCGCCGTGCTGGGGCACCCCGGTCCCGAGGCCGTGAAGCCGGGGCGGGTCTTCCAGGACCTCGGGTTCGACTCGCTCGCCGTCGTCGAACTGCGGAACCGTCTGAAGGCCGCCACCGGTCTGTCGCTGGCGGCCACCCTCGCCTTCGACCACCCGTCGCCCGAGGCCCTTGCCCGCCACCTCCACAGCGCTCTCCTCGGCGGGTCCGGCACCGCGGAACAGGACGGTCTCCCGGCCGCGCGGGGTGGCGTGACGGACGACGACCCGATCGTCGTCGTCGGCATGAGCTGCCGCTTCCCCGGCGGCGTGAACTCCCCCGAGCAGCGGTGGGAGCTCATCGTGGCGGGCGAGGACGCCGTCGGAGGCTTCCCGCTGGACCGCGGCTGGGACCTGGAGCGGCTGTACGACCCGACGCGCAGCACGCCGAACACCACCTACGTCGACCGGGGCGGTTTCCTCTACGAGGCCGGGTACTTCGACCCGGCGCTGTTCGGCATCTCGCCGCGTGAGGCACTCGGGATGGATCCGCAGCAGCGGCTGCTGCTGGAGACGTCGTGGGAGGCGTTCGAGCGGTCGGGCATCGACCCGGCGTCGGTGCGGGGCACCCGGACGGGCGTCTTCGCCGGCACCA
>NZ_LWCC02000028.1 GCF_001642695.1 Streptomyces chilikensis | reverse complement strand
CGCCCCCGAGGCCCCGCCCCCGCACGCGGTCGCGCGGGCCGCGCGGGGCGCGACCACCGGGCCCCCGCCGCCCGGGCGGTGAGGCGCCGGGCGGCGTCCCGGTCAGCGGTTCCGGCGCGCGATGGACGCGCTGAGGGCGGTGGCGAACAGGCACCATCCGGCGTACGGCGCCAGTGCCGCGGCGGCCGTCCGGTCGCCGCGCGCCACGCGGCGGATCAACTGGAGGTTGCTCGCGTCCAGCAGCAGCGCGCCCCACACGCCGTCCGACGGGCTGCGCCGGGCGAAGAACAGCCACGTCCAGGCGGAGTTCAGGGCCAGGTTCACGCCGAAGCCGGTGGCCAGGGCCCGCCGCTCCCGGCCGCCCGCACGGCTCAGGGCGCGCCCGGCACTCCACGCGATCGTCGCGTACAGCGGCGTCCACACCGCCGGGAAGGCCTTGGCCGGCGGCTGCCAGGACGGTTTGTCCAGCTCGGCGTACCAGTCGTCGGACGGGCCCGCGGCCCGGGCACCCACCCAGGCGCTCAGACCCACCGCGGCACCGGCGGCCAGGTACGGCCACCGGTCGGACACGGCGCCTCGCGCGCCCCTGCGAACGATGTTCATGCGCACCGGGTACCCGTTCCACCGGGAATGCGACCGGACGCGGGAAACGGGGCGCACGCGCGCCGCCCCGGGTGACCGTCGTCTCCCGGCAGGGGGCGCAGAGCCCAGGTGTGTGGCGTGGCGGACCGGTAACGCGTAGGGAATGAACGAGGAACAGCCCAGACTTCCCGCCCGTCAGGCGACCGGCTCACCGGGTGCCCCGGAGCGCTGGCCTGGCTCCTTCACGTCGTCGCCGCCCCGCACCGTGGCCAACGCCCGCGCCCTCGAACCCCGCCGGGACGGCGAGGGCAGCCTGGCCCACGTCGTGGAGACCCTCCTCGACAAGGGCCTCGTCCTCAACGCCGACATCATGGTCTCGGTGGCCGGCGTCGAACTCCTCGGCATCCGGCTCCGCGCCGCGCTGGCGTCGTTCGAGACGGCCTCCCGGTACGGCCTGGAGTTCCCCGCGGGCACGGACACCGACACCGCCGCGTGGCGCGAGGCCAAGGAGGAGAAGGAGGCCTGCCCGCAGTGCGACAAGAAGGTGCCCACCCGGCAGCTGCTGGACGAGTGGTGCCCCTGGTGCGGCTGGCGCAGCGCCCAGGCGCTGTCCCGCGAGGCCGCCGGTGACGGCACCGGTGACCGGGAGGCCGGGGAGACGGAGTCCGGGGAACCGGAGCGTCGGCCCCGGGCCCGGAAGGCGCAGGCGGCCCCCCGGAAGAGCACCACCGCGCGGAAGAGCACCACCGCGCGGAAGAGCACCACCGCCCGGAAGAGCACGTCCCGGACGGCCCGCACCCCGCGCGAGGCGACCGGCCGGAAGACCGGCACCGCCCGCGAGGAGCGGAAGGAGGAGGGGACCGAGTGACGCAGCCGCGGCCCCCGATGAAGCCGACCCGCGACCCGAGGGTCACGCTCGACGACCTGGTCGAGGTGCTGCTGAACAAGGGCGCGGTGCTCCACCTCGACCTCATCGTCGCGGTGGCGGACATCCCCCTCATCGGCGTCAGCCTGCGCGCCGCCATCGCCGGCATGGAGACCATGCTGGAGTACGGCATGCTCCGCCAGTGGGACGAGTCCACCCGCGCCTGGGCCGAGCGCTCCGCCGGCCGCCGCGAGCTGGAACTCCGGGCGGGCGAGACGCTGGTGACCCGGATGTCCGGCGGGCACCTGCTGGAGGAGGGCGTGTACACCGGCTGGCGTCCCGGCGGCGTCCACCTCACCGACCAGCGGCTGGTGGTCCTGCGCCGGGACCCCCGGGAGGTCCTCTTCGAGGCGGGCGTCCGCGACCTGCGCACCGTGCAGCTGGAGACGGAGACCACCGTCGGCGGCGAACAGCGCACCCGGCTGCGGGTGGCCACCCTCGACGGGCGGACCGCGCTGCTCTCCGCCGCCGACCCGCACGGCCTGCACGACGCGCTGTCGTCGCTCAACCCGGCGCTCACCGCGCTGCCGCCCGCCCCCCAGGGCGCGCCCCCCGGCGGACTGGAGGGCCACCTCTGGTACCAGGAGCCGCGCCGCGGCGGCCCGTTGTGGCGCGGCGGCAAGGGCCGGCTCGGGCCGACCGGGCTGGTGTGGAAGTCGCCGCTCGACGCCCGCCCGGGCCTGGTCCTCGTGCCGGAGGAGATCCTCGGCGCCCGCGTCGAGCCCGGTCGCAGCCCCGGCGGCGACGGACAGCTCGTCGTGGTGGAGACCGCCTCCCACGGGGAGGTCACCCTCGCCGCCGAGGAGCCGCGGCGCTGGGCCGCCGCCCTGGACGCGACGGCCGCCCCGGAGGGGACGGCCGGCACGGCGCACCCACCCGGCACACCGGGCGCGGTGGTCTGAGGACGAGGCTCGCGGGCCGCACAGCAAGGCAAGGAGACGACAACACATGGCTCTCACGGTCGACGAGAAGAGTCTCAAGCACGGAGTCCTGGCCCTGGTGCTCACCCTGGTCGAGGTGATCCAGGAGGCGCTGGAGCGCCAGGCGCTGCGCCGGATGGAGGGCGGCGACCTCACCGAGGAGGAACTCGAACGCCTCGGCGACGCCCTGCTCGAACTGGACGAGGCGCTGGAGGAGATCAAGGAGGACCACGGCATCACCACCTCCGTGGCCGACCTCCACCGGGGTCTGGACGAGGTGGTGGACGACGTGGTGGACAAGCTGGTCAACCCGGCGCGCTGGGCGGAGGAGGCGGGACGATGAGCGACCGCGCCCTCTACGTCTACGCCCTGCTGCCGGACGCCCCCGGCGATCCCGCCGAAGGGGTCACCGGCCTCGACGGCCGTCCCCTGCGGCTGCTGCGCGCTCCCGGCGCGGGCCTGGCCGCCCTGGTGCACGACGGCCCGCCCGAGCCCTTCGAGGGCGGCGACGAGAAGGTCCGCCGGTGGGTGGTCGAGCAGGACCGCGCGGTGGTCGCCGTCTGGGAACGCACGGGGGCCGTGCTGCCGATGACCTTCAACGTCCTGGTCGCCCCCGGCGAGGACGCCGGCGCCGAGGAGCGGCTGCGCACCTGGCTCGGTGAGCACGCGGAGGAACTGGCCGCCCGCCTGCGGGAGCTGGAGGGCCGGGCCGAGCTGCGCGTGGAGCTGACGGTGGACCGCGAGGCCGCCACCGGCGACGACGAGCGGGCCCGCGCCCTGGAGGCCGAGATGCAGACCCGCTCGCCCGGCATGCGCCGGCTGCTCGCCAAGAAGCTGGAGGGGCTGCGCAAGGAGGCCACCGAGCGGCTGGCGGACGGCATCCACGCCGACGTCCGCCGCCGGCTGGCCGCGGTGGTCGAGGACATCCGCGACCGCACCCGCACCGTCCGGGACCCGCGCGAGGCGGAGGTGCTGTCGGCCGCGCTGCTGGTCCCGGCCGGCGAGATCGAGACCGTCGGCACCGTCCTCGCCGACGTCCAGGACAGCCACCCCGCCGTGCGGGTCCGCTTCCTGGGACCCTGGCCGCCGTACTCCTTCACGGAACTGACGGAACTGGCCTCGGGCCCGGGCGCCGCCGGCTGAGGCCCGGCCACGGAGGGAGGGAGCGTCCCGCCCGGCACGGAGGCCGGGATAGCGTGCGGGCATGGACGACGCCTCCCGGCCCGACGCCCGCCCCGCCGCCCGCGCCCGCGGGCTCGGCCTCGGGGCCGGGCCCTTCCCCACCGGACCCCACAACGCGATCACGGACGTCCGCGGAGTGCGGGTGGGACACACGACGCTGAGCGAGCCGCCGCGGGTGCACAGCGGGGTCACGGCCGTCGTGCCGGAGGGCGTCGGTCCCGAACACCCGCTGCCCGCCGGGATGTTCGCGGGCAACGGCTACGGCAAGCTGATCGGCGCCACGCAGATCGCGGAGCTGGGCGTGATCGAGACGCCCGTGCTGCTCACCTCGACGCTCTCCGCGTTCCGGGCCGCCGACGCGCTGGTCGGGTGGATGCTGGAACAGCCGGGCCGCGAGCGGGTGCTGAGCCTAAACCCGGTGGTGGGGGAGTGCAACGACGGACTGCTCTCGGACATCCGGTCCCGCCCGGTGCGGGAGGAACACGTGCGGGCCGCGCTGGACGGCGCGACCGCCGGGCCGGTGGCCGAGGGCTGCGTCGGCGCGGGGACGGGAACCACGGCGCTCGGCTTCAAGGCGGGCGTCGGAACGTCCTCGAGGGTGGTCGCCGTGGGCGGTGAGGAGGCCGTGGTGGGCGTCCTGGTACAGGCCAACTTCGGCGGCACCCTGCGGATCCGGGGACGCGAGGTGACGCCCGCCGACGTCGGGGTTCCGGCCCGGCCCCCGGCGGCGGACACCGGCTCCTGCATGGTGGTGGCCGCCACCGACGCGCCGCTGGACGCCCGCCAGCTGGGCCGCGTCGCCCGACGCGCGGTCTACGCCCTGGGACGGGTCGGCGCGTCGTTCGGCCACGGCAGCGGGGACTACGGGCTGGCCTTCGGGACGCGCCGGGCGGCCCGGGCGGCGGCGGACGCCGACCTCGACCCGCTGTTCCGCGCCGTCCTCGACGCCGTGGAGGAGGCCGTGCTCAACTCGCTGCTGGCGGCGGAGACGGTCCGCGGCCTCCGCGGCGACGTGCTGCACCCGCTGCCGGGAAGGGCCCTCCTGGAGTTCCTGGCCGGAGCGCCGTGACGGCGGAGCGACCCCTTCGGGGCATTGCGGGCGCCCGGACCGGTCGGCTTGACTGGGCGTCGTGCGGCCCGTCCGGCCGCCGACCGGGGGAGGGCGCCTCATGCGGAACCGCACCGCACCGCGGCACGCCGCGCCGGGCAGGGGAAGGCGGCGGGCCGGGCTCGCCGCACTCGTCGGCGTCCTGCTGCTGACCTTCGCCGCGGGCACCGGACGCGGATCCACCGACGCCGAGGACGACCGCGCGGCCCCCTCCGCCGCGCGCGACCCCCTGCCGTTCGACCTGCCGTCCACCGAGCGGCTGCGCGCGAGCGACCGGCTGGTGTTCGCCCACTACTTCACGCCCTACCCGCTGTCGCTCGACAACCGCCCCGCCGACGAGGACTACTACGCCCGCAACTACCTCACCGCCGACGGCGAGGACGGCAAGCACGCCGAGTACGGCGGCCTGCTGCGCGACCGCCCGCTCCCCGTCGCGCCGGAAGGCGGCGACTGGCGGTCCGCGCACCACCGGCAGGAGGTCCGCACCGCCGTCGCCGCCGGGATCGACGGCTTCAGCGTCGACCTGCTCTCCCTCGAAGGCCCCCACTGGGAGCGGGTCCGGACGCTGACGCGCGCCGCCCAGGAGGTGGATCCGGGCTTCCGCATCATGCTCATGCCGGACATGAAGTCCCTGGACGCCGGCCCGGCCGCCCTCGCCCGCGCCCTCGCCGAACTCGGCGCCTCACCCAACGCGCACCGCCTCGACGACGGCCGGCTGGTGGTCTCCCCGTTCAAGGCCGAGGAGAAGGCCCCCGGCTGGTGGCGGCAGGTGCTGGACATCCTGCGCACCCGGCACGACACCCGCACCGCCTTCGTCCCGGTCCTCCTCGACCTGACCTCGCACGCGGAGGCGTTCGCGCCCCTGTCCCACGGCTTCTCCGCCTGGGGCAGCCGCAGCCACACCACCCTCGGCCACTACAGCGAGCACGCCGAGCTGGCCCGGCGGCACGGCAAGCTGTGGATGCAGCCCGTCGCCGTCCAGGACGCCCGGCCCAGCCAGGGCGTCTACGACGAGGCCGGCAACACCGCCACGCTGCGCGGCAGCTGGCACCACGCCATCGAGGACGGCGCCGACTGGGTGCAGCTCACCACCTGGAACGACTACTCGGAGAGCACCCAGTTCGCGCCCTCGCTGCACAACGGGCACACCTACCTGGACCTGAGCTCCTACTACCTCACCCGGTTCAAGACCGGCTCCTGGCCGCGCGTCGTCCGGGACACCGTCTACCTCACCCACCGCGTCCAGCCGCACGCCGCGCCCGCCGGCCTGCCGCGGCCGATGAGGCTGCGTCCCGGTTCCGCCCCGGCCCGGGACACCGTGGAGGTGCTCACCTTCCTGACCGCCCCCGGGGCCGTCGACGTCACCGTCGGCGACCTCCACGAGCGGTACACGGTGCGCGGGGGAGTCCGGGCCGAACTGCTGCCGCTGCGCCCCGGCCGCACCACCGCGGAGGTGACCCGCGGCCGGGCGACCGTGGCCGAGGCCGCCACCCGGTTCGCCGTGAGCGCCGCGCCCCGGGTCCAGGACCTCCAGTACTACGGGGTCACCGGCGGACGGCCCGCCGACCGGCCCTGACCGCGGCCCTCCGCGGCCGCCTAGAGAAATAATCATTTCACCTAAAGGTATTAGGCGTCTTAGCCTCGGTGTCGTGCGACAGATATCCGAGACCGACATCCGTTCCAGCTTCGTCAACTGCTCCAAGGGCGAGGCGAAGCGCCTCGGCCTGCCCCGTGGCCTCGAGGAGACGCCCTGGGGCGACCTCGACTTCCTCGGCTGGCGTGATCCCGGCGCCCCGGACCGGGCCTACCTGGTCACCGAGCGGGAGGACGGCGGGCTGCTCGGCCTCTCCCTGCGGGCGGTCACCGCGGGCGCCGCGCGCGGCTTCACCGCGCGGTCCCTGTGCTCGCTCTGCCTGACCACCCACGTCCGCGGGGACGTGGTGCTCATGTCCGCCCGCCGCACGGGCGAGGCCGGACGGCAGGGCAACACCGTCGGCCAGTACCTCTGCTCGGACCTGGCCTGCTCGCTCTACCTGCGCGGCAAGAAGGAGAGCTCGGCGGGCCGCGGCTTCGACGAGAGCATCGGCCTGGAGGGGAAGATCGCCCGGATGCGCGGCAACCTGGACGCGTTCCTCCGGATGGTCACCGCCTGACGGCGTCCCGCCGAGCGCCCGCGAAGCCGCCGGTCGGCGACGCCTGCCGTCACGGACGCCCGGTATGGCACAGACTGGGATACATGTCCGACATCGTTCCCGGCGAGCCGAGTTCCCGCCGCCTCCCCCCGCGCCCCGAGAGCGCGGGCGAGGCGAGGAGGCTCGTGCGGCAGGTGCTCGGCGGGGTCGCCGAGCACCTGCTGGAGAACGCCGAACTGCTGGTGAGCGAGCTGGTCGGCAACGCGGTGTTGCACGCCCGGACCGGCATCGAGGTGTCGGTCCGGCTCCGCGGGGACCGGGTGGAGCTCAGGGTGCGCGACGAGCGTCCCGACCTGGGGCCGCTGCCCCAGCAGAAGTTCCACCGGATGACGGCCACCGGACACGGCCTCGCCGTGGTCCAGCGGCTGGCCACCCGGTTCGGCGTGGAGACCGGTGAGGACGCCAAGACGATCTGGGCCGAGATCGGCCCCGAGGGCACACCGCGGGAACCCTCCGACTGGGGCACCACCGCCCCCATCCGGGGGCCGCGGCGCATGGTGACGCTGATCGATCTGCCGGACTCGCTCTTCATGGCGGCCCACCAGAACCGGCGCGTGCTGCTGCGGGAGCTGAACCTCGCCGCCCTCGGCGGTGACGACCTGGGCGTGCGGCCCAAGGACCTGGCCGTGGCCAACGACGTCAACCACATGATCAGCGCCTGGCTGGACGCCGCCCTCAGCGAGCATCCGGTCGCCGAGACCGGCACCCGGTCCCTGACCCTGCCCGTGCCGCCGGACGCCGGGCTCTCGGTGCTGGTCCTGCGCAAGGTGATCGAACAGGCGGAGGAGGCGGCGCGCGAGGGGCGGATCCTGGCCCTTCCGGCTCTTCCGGCCGTGCGGGCCCTGCGGGGCTGGCTCTTCGGGCAGATCGCCGGTCAGCTCGCGGGAGGCCATCCGACGGCCTGGACGGTGATCCCGAGGGACCCCAGACCCGGGCCCCTGGAGATGGTTCCCTGGGACGCGGCCCAGGTGCGGGCCAGCAGGACGCCGACCGTCGCCGCGACCGAGGAGAGCGTGGTCGTCACGATGAACGCCGCCGCCGCCGCGCTGCTCGGCTGGACCCCGGAGGAGCTGGTGGGGCGGTCGCTCCTCACGATCGTGCCCGAGCACCTGCGGCCGCGGTACACGGAGATGTTCTCCTCCCTGCTGATCACCGGACGGTCCCACATCCTCGGGCGTTCGGTGCCCCTGCCCGCGCTGCACCGCGACGGCCGGCAGATCCCGATCCGCCTGCTCATCGAGACCCAGCACACGATCGACGGCACGACCATGTTCGTGGCGCACCTGATCCCCCGCACCGGGGAGAAGCCGTCCGCCGCGCCCGGCCGCCGCGGGGCCGAGGAGGCGTACCCGGCCGGACCCGGCGTCCGCCCCGCCCTCGCGTCCGTCGAGGAGCAGGCGCTCGCCCGTGGCACCCCGGTGGTCGGTGAGGCGATGGAGCGGCTGGCGCTGATCGTCGACACCGGCCGGGCCATCACCGACGCCCCCGACCTCCGCCAGGGGCTGCGCGAGGTCTGCCGCATCCTCACCGGACGACTGGCCGACTGGTGCGTGATCGACCTCCTCGGCCCGAACGGCACCGGCGAACGGGTGGGCGTGGTCCGCCGCGACCGGCACGGCCGCCCGGCCGACGGGATCGAGAGCACCCTCCCGCCGTTCTCCGGGAGCGCGCGCGGACCGCTGGCGCGGGCGCTGCGGGGAGCGGGCCCGCTGCTGCTCCACACGCTCGGGGGCGAGGAGCCGCCCGGCCAGATCGGAAGCCCGCTCGACGCCAGGCACCGGGCCCTGTTCGACCAGCTGGGCGCCGACAGCGCGGTGGTCGCCCCGCTGCGGGCCCGCCGCGAGGTGCTGGGCGCCCTCACCCTGGCGCGCACCGCCCCCGACCGGCCCTTCACCGGGGCGGACCTCGCCTTCGTCGACGACCTGGCGCACGGCATCGCGGTGGGCGTGGACAACGCCCGGATGTACGAGGAGACCCGCGGCATCGCCGAGCAGCTGCAGCGCTCGCTGCTGCCGGTGCTTCCCCGGCTGCCGCACCTGCGGATCACCGCGCGGTACGTGCCGTCCTCGGCCACCGCCGAGGTGGGCGGCGACTGGTACGACTGCTTCGTGCTGCCCCGCGGCGACCTGGCGGTGACCATCGGTGACGTGGCCGGGCACGACCTGTCGGCCGCCGTCGCCATGAGCCAGTTGCGGTCGATGCTCCGGGGCATCGGGGTCGACCGGGAGGAGCCGCCCGGCGAGGTGGTGCGGCGGCTGGACCTCGCCAACCACACCCTCTACCGGGAGGCCACCGCCACCTGCGTCTACGGCCTGGTCCGCGGACCCGTGGAGGGGCCGTGGGAATTCGTCCACTCCGCGGCCGGCCACCTGCCCCCGCTGCTGATCACCGAGGACGGGGAGACCCACTACCTGGAGGACGGCACCGGACTGATGCTGGGCACCGGTATCGACATGCCGCGGCCCGTCAGCGAGGTCCGCCTGCCGCCCCGGTCCACGGTCCTGCTGTACACCGACGGGCTCATCGAGCGCCGGGGCGAGGGCCTGGCCGAATCCATGGCACGGCTGCGGCACCACTCGGCGGACCTGGCGAGGCGACCGCTGGACGTGTTCTGCGACGAGCTGCTGATCGGACTGGGGGCGGACGGGGCGGACGACATCGCCATGCTGGCCCTGCGGCCGATCCCGCCCGCGTACTGACGGCGGGCCGGCGGCATCCCCGCGGACCGTGGGCCGCGGGCCCGGCCGCCGAGCCGGTGCCGCGGAGGCGGGCCCGCCGCCCCGCCTCC
>NZ_LWCC02000027.1 GCF_001642695.1 Streptomyces chilikensis | reverse complement strand
GGCCGCCCCCGCGCGGGCGGCTCCCCGCGGGGCGGCCCGGGCGTGCCCGAGGGCGGCCCGCCCGCCCCGCAGGCCCCCGCGCAGGACTTCCTGCCGCAGGACCCCGTGCCCGCCGCCAGGCCGCGTGGCGTCGCCGGCGAGCACCGCCTGACCTTCGACCGGCTCCCCGCGCGCGAGGAGGGCGCCGCTCTCGCCGGGACACCGTGGGGGGAGGCATGGCTGACTGCGCTCACCGAACGGGCCCTGGACCCCGCCCGGCTGGCCCGTGGCCGGCGGTACGCCGAAGGCGGCCGGGTCGACGCGATCACCGTGACGCCCGGCCTGGTCCTCGCCTACGTCCACGGCAGCCGACCGCGCCCCTATCGCGCCCAGGTCCGCGTCCGCACCCTGGACGACGACGAGTGGGAGGCGTTCCTGGACGCCGTGGCCGAGCGGCCCGGTCACATCGCCGCGCTGCTCGACCGGAAGCTGCCCGAGGCCCTGATCGAGGGGGGCGCCGGCTCGCCCCTGCTGCCGCGCCGGGGCGACCTGCTGCCGTTCTGCGGCTGTCCCGACACCGGCCGTCCCTGCAAGCACGCCGCCGCGCTCTGCTACCAGACCGCCCGCCTCCTCGACGCGGACCCGTTCGCGCTGCTCCTGCTGCGCGGCCGGGGCGAGCAGGAGATCCTGGACGCCCTCTCCCGCCGCAACGCCGCGCACGCCGCCCGGGCCGCCGCCGAGGCGCGGGCCGCGCGGGAACGCGACCCCGCCGTGCCGGAGGGCGTGCGGGCCAAGGACGCGCTGTCCCGCGCCGCGTCCGGCCTCCCGCCGCTGCCCGCCCCCCTGCCGCCTCCCGCGCACCCCGGCCACCCGCCCGCCTACCCCGCGGCTCCCGGCGGACCCGATCCGTACGCCCTGGACCAGCTGGCGACCCACGCCGCCGCCCGCGCCCACGCGCTGCTGACCACCGGTGAGGACCCGGTCGGTGACCTGACGCTCTGGCAGGACGCCGTGCGCGTCGCCGCCGCCCGCCCCGGTTCGGGTCTCACGGCCGCCACCCGCACCCTGTACTCCTCCCTGGCCGCGGCGGCCGGCCGGACCCCCGTCGACCTGGCCCGCGCGGTCGCCGCCTGGCGACAGGGCGGGCCCGCGGGCCTGGCCGTGCTGGAGGGCGACCCGTGGGACCCGCCGGCCGGCCGCTTCGACCGCGCCCGTCCCCTGCTGAGGGCCGCCGGACTGGCCCCGTTCCGTCCGTGGCGCAACCGCCTCACCCACCCGGCCGGACACGCCCAGCTCCGCCTCGGCCAGGACAACCTCTGGTACGCCTACGAGTCCGAGCCCGGCGCCGACGACTGGTGGCCGCGCGGCACCGCCGACCCCGACCCGGTGGCCGTCCTCACCGCCCTGGGCCCCGGCCTCGACCCGGCCGAACTCCCCCCGGAACCGTCGCACCACTGACGGACACGGGGCGCGCGCGGCGGGCCCGCGTCCGGCACGGCCGCCACCCGCCCCGGCGACGGCCGTGGCACGTCACCCCGGTGAGGCGGTGAGGCGGTGAGGCGGTGAGGCGGTGAGGCGGTGAGGCGGTGAGGCGGTGAGGCGGTGAGGCGGCGGACCGGTGGCCGGCGGGCCCCGCACCCCCCTGGTGGCACCCGTGGGCACCTGGTGCGTACCCCCGCGGTGGTCTGGGGACCTCCGGATGGGCGGCGGAGGCCCTGTCAGCAAGCCTTGGCGCATGACGAGTTCACCGCACGTCCGCGCCCGCAGGGTCACCCTGTCCGCCTTGTCCGCCGTCACCGTCGCCGCCACCCTGGCCGCCGTGGCGCCCGCCCTCCCGTCGCACGCCGCCCCCGCCACCGCGCCCGCCGGCCCGGCCCCGCTCGACTGGCGTCCCTGCCCGGTGGCCGGGGGCCCCGGGGGACAGGAGTGCGCCGACCTGCCCGTCCCGCTCGACCACGCCGACCCCGAGGGACCCCGCATCACGATCGCGGTGACCCGGGTGGCCTCCGAGGACCCGTCCCGGCGGCGCGGCACGCTCCTGGTCGTCCCCGGTGGCCCCGGCGGCTCGGGGGTGAAGCGGCTGACCGGCACGGCGCAGGCGCTCCGCACCCAACTCGGCGACGCCTACGACCTGGTGGCGTTCGACCCGCGTGGGGTCGGTGGCAGTTCCCGCGCCGGGTGCGGGATCGCCGCCGAGGACCGTCATCTGGTCACCCTGCGGTCCTGGCCGGCCGCCGACGGCTCCGTCACCGGCAACGCGGCCCGCTCCCGCCGGATCGCCGAGGCATGCCGGAGCAACGGCGGCGCGCTGGTCCGCAGCTTCAGCACCGCCAACGAGGTCCGTGACCTCGAGCACCTGCGCCTCGCCCTCGGCGAGGACCGGCTGTCGGTCTGGGGCACCTCCTACGGCGCCTACGTGACGGCCGTGTACGCCCAGAAGTACCCGCGGCGCACCGACCGGGTGGTCCTCGACAGCACGGGCGACCCGGACCCGGCGAAGGTGGCACGGGGCTGGCTGGCCGACATAGCGCCCGCCGCGGCCCTGCGGTTCCCGGACTTCGCGGCCTGGGCCGCCGACCCGGCGCGGGAGGAGGACGGTCTGCGGACGGCTCGGCGGCCCGAGGACGTCGAGCCCTTGTTCCTCGCCCTCGCCGAGCGTCTCGACCGGCAGCCCAGGAGATCGGCGACCCCGGGCGTCCCGCTCACCGGGGCCCGGCTCCGCCAGGCCCTGCAGAACGCCCTGTACGACGACGACCTCTTCCCCGGCATGGCCCGCCTGCTGCTCGACGCCCAGGACCCCGGGGCGACGCCGGTGCTGCCCGGCGATCTCGCGGGTCCGCTGCCCGACGAGGACGCCGCGGTCACCGTGGCCACCATCTGCAACGACGTCGCCTGGCCCCGGCCGGTCGCCGCCTACGCGCGCGCGGTGGCCGAGGACCGCAGGCGTCACCCCCTCACGGACGGCATGCCGGTCAACGTGGTGCCCTGCGCGTTCTGGAAGACCCCGCCGGCCGACGCGCCGATCCGGATCACCGACGAAGGTCCGTCGAACATCCTGATGATCCAGAACCGGCGCGACCCCGCCACCCCCCACTTCGGCGCGCTGGCGATGCGCGAGGCGCTCGGGGACCGGGCCCGTCTGGTCACCGTCGACCGGGGTGGCCACGGCGTCTACCTCAACAACGGCAACGCCTGCGGCGACAGCGCCGTCACCGCCTTCCTGACCGGGGGACGACGCCCCGCGCACGACATCCGCTGCGAGGACCGGCCCGTTCGCCCGTGACCTGCCCGCCCGTGCTCCGCTCGCCGGCGACCCGTCCGGTGTGGCGCGGCAGCCGGAGGCTCCGGACCGGACCGGTCCCGCCGCCGGCGGTCCACGCCCGGCGGGCGTGGACGTCACCGGTGTGCGGCTGCCCCGCCGGCGGCGCGGAGCGCGAACGGCGGCACCTCCTCCGGCCACGCCTCGTGGGCCGCGGCGCGCCTGCGCGTCGGGCGGCCCCGTGCGCGCCGGCAGGACGGCGGG
>NZ_LWCC02000026.1 GCF_001642695.1 Streptomyces chilikensis | reverse complement strand
CCCGGGCGCCGGAGCGCGGGACGGGGGGCGTGACCGCGCCGTGCGGGCCCGCGCCGTGCGGGTCCGCGTCGCCGCGCAGCAGGTCCGCGTGCACGGCGCGCAGGACCGGGCCCGGGTCGGTGCCGAGGGTGTCGGCGAGGTGGCGGCGGAGGTCGCCGTAGGCGGCGAGCGCCTCGGCGGGGCGGCCGGTGGCGGCGAGGGCCCGCAGGCGCAGCGCCTGCAGCGGCTCGTCGAGGGGGTGGGCCTCGCACAGGGCGGTGAGGTCGGGGAGCGCTGCGGCGGCCTCGCCGAGGGCGAGGGCGGCGGTGAGGCGGGCCCGGCGGACCTCCAGGCGGCGGGCCTCCCAGCGGGCGGCACAGGCGCCGGGGTCGGGCAGGTCGGCGAGGGCGGGGCCGCGCCAGAGGGCGAGCGCCTCGTCGAGGGCGTGGGCGGCCTTGGCCGGGTCGCCGCCGTCGAGGGCGCGCAGCCCGTCCGCGGCGAGCCGGTCGAAGCGGTGCAGGTCGACGTCGTCGGGGTCGGCGGCCAGCCGGTAGCCGCCCTCCGCGGAGGTCACCGCGTCCGCGCCGAGGGTCCGCCGCAGCCGACCGACGAGGGCCTGGAGGGCGCCGGTGGCGTCGGCGGGCGGCTCCCCCGCCCACACCTCGTCGACCAGCACGGCCGACGGGACGGCGCGTCCGGCCCGCAGGGCGAGCAGGGTCAGCAGCGCGCGCAGCCGCGCCCCGCCGACCGGTACGGGGGTGCCGTCGGGGCGGGTGGCCTGGGTGGTGCCGAGGACCTGGTAGCGCACCCCGCCATTGTCCCCCGCACGCGCGGGGGGAGGGGTCAGCGGGTCGCCGAGTGACCGCGCTCCGCCTTGGTGCGCTTGTAGTAGTACCAGCACATGTTCGAGGAGAGCCCGGCGAGCAGCACCCAGACGATGCCGAGCCACCAGGTGCCCTCGACGAAGGAGACGACGGCGGCGACCACGGAAAGGACGCACACGACGAGGGCGTAGAGGGCGAGGCGGGGCATGGTGGTCGCTCCTGGGCGGCGGGGACGTGCTCGTGCCCTCCCAGTGTCCCCCATGCCCCGGTCCCGCCCGCGCCGCCTCCCCGGGCCGGCCGCGCGGCGGATGTCAGACGTCGGTGAGCCGCAGGCCCGCGTGGGCCTTGTAGCGGCGGTTCACCGAGATCAGGTTGGCGACCAGCGACTCCACCTGGTGGGCGTTGCGCAGCCGGCCGGCGAAGATGCCGCGCATGCCGGGGATGCGGCCGGCGAGCGCCTGGACGATCTCGACGTCGGCGCGCTCCTCGCCGAGCACCATCACGTCGGTCTCGATCTCGTCGATCTCCGGGTCCTTCAGCAGGACGGCGGAGAGGTGGTGGAAGGCGGCGGTGACCCGGGAGTCCGGCAGCAGCGCGGCGGCCTGCTGGGCGGCGCTGCCCTCCTCCACCCGGAGCGCGTAGGCGCCCTGCTTGTCGAAGCCGAGCGGGTTGACGCAGTCGACGACGAGCTTGCCGGCGAGTTCCTCGCGCAGCGACTCCAGCGTCCTGGCGTGGCCGTCCCACGGCACGGCGACGATCACGATGTCGCTGCGGCGGGCGCACTCCGCGTTGTCGGCGCCCTCGACGCCGTTGCCCACCTCCTCGGCGACGGCGCGGGCGCGGTCGGCGGCGCGGGAGCCGATGATCACCTTCTGGCCGGCCCGGGCGAGGCGGTAGGCGAGGCCCTGGCCCTGGTCACCGGTGCCGCCGAGGACGCCGACGGTCATCCCGGAGACGTCGGGGAGGTCCCAGGGGTCCTTGGCGGGAGCCTTCCGGGGAGTGTTCTGCGCACTGTCTGTAGTGGTCATGAGCCTGACTTTACGTGCGGGGGGCCGCCGCACCGCGGTGGCGTACCTCACGTCACCCCGCGCCACGCCGGGCCGTCACTTCGGGGGAATCGGCGGCGGACCCGGCGCTCGGGGGCACGGGGCTGCGGCACCATGCGCCCCATGGATGCCGTACGGGTGGCGCTGCTGCGCGAGGTCCTGGCCGGAACCGAGTGGCTGGACGCGACGCGCCGGTTCGCGGGGGTGCTGCGCGGGTCGGTGGTGTCGCACGGCGGAGGGCTGCTGCTGGTGGGCACGCCCGCCTACGAGCCGTGGCACCTGGCGGCGCACCTGGTGGACGAGGCGGCCTGGTCGGGCACGCCGGAGCTCTCCCCCACGCTGGTGCGGCACGCCGCGCGGGCCTCGGACCCGGCCCACCTGGCCGTCGGGCTGGGGCGGCTGGAGGCGGCCCGGCGCGGGGAGACGCTGCTGGTGGTGGCGCCGGACGCGACGGGCGCCGAACTGCTGGAGCGGGTGCGCGACGCCCGGCGCGCCGGGGCGACGGTGCTGGCCCTCGCCGGGCCCCGGGG
>NZ_LWCC02000025.1 GCF_001642695.1 Streptomyces chilikensis | reverse complement strand
GGGCGACCGCCCCCCGGCCGCCCCGGCGGCGCGGGCGGTCGTGCCGCCGGGGCGGCCCGGGTGCCCGCGGGGACGCCCGGGCGCGGGGTCAGAGGCCGAGCTGGGGGGAGGAGCGGGTCTTGGCGATGGCGTCGGGGTCGCCGTCGAGGGTGACGTCGGCGACGCCCTGACGCCCGAAGGCGAACAGGAGCAGCTCGGACGGCTCACCGGTGACCGTCACGACCGGCGCCCCCCGGTTGGCCACCGCCGTGCGCCCGTCCGGCCGCCGCAGCACCAGCCCCGCCGGCGCCTTCCGCCCCAGCAGTCGCGCCATCCGCTCCAGCCGGCTCCACAACGCGTCCTGGAAGACGGGATCGAGCTCCCGCGGCGTCCAGCCGGGCGCCGCCCGCCGGACGTCCTCCGTGTGGACGTAGAACTCCACCGTGTTCGACGCCTCGTCCACCTGCTTCAGCGAGAACGGCGACATCCGCGGCGGGCCGGTACGGATCAGCTGGATCAGCTCCTCGTACGGCTTCGCGGCGAACTCCGCCCGCACCCGCTCCAGCCGCTCGGCCAGCGCCTTGATCAGTATGCCGCCCGCCGCGTCCGCCCGGCGTTCGCGCACCACCACGTGCGCCGCCAGGTCGCGGGCCGTCCAATCCCCGCACAGGGTGGCCGCCTCGGGGCCCGCGGTCTCCAACAGGTCGGCCAGGAGCAGCCGTTCACGCTTGGCAAACGTCGACATGCCCCCACCCTACGGCGGTCCGGGCCCCGCGCACAGGACGCCCCGCGCCCGACGCGTCACCGGTCCGTCCCGTGGACACCCGTCCGGCGCCGCCTCGCGGGCGCGGCAGAATGGACACCATGAGCAGCAGCGCCACCCCCGAACCGTCCACGGGCCTCGACCCCGCCGTCGCCGCCCGCCTCAAGCGCACCGCCGACGGCCTGGTGCCCGCCATCGCCCAGCAGTACGACACGGGCGAGGTGCTGATGCTCGGCTGGATGGACGACGAGGCGCTGCACCGCACCCTCACCACCGGCCGCTGCACCTACTGGTCGCGCAGCCGCCAGGAGTACTGGGTCAAGGGCGACACCTCCGGCCACGTCCAGCACGTCCGGTCCGTCGCCCTCGACTGCGACGGCGACACCCTGCTGGTCCGCGTCGACCAGACCGGCGCCGCCTGCCACACCGGCGACCGCACCTGCTTCGACGCCGACGTCCTGCTCACGGAGGAAGACGCGCGGGCGGGCGCCGCCGCGGATCAGTAGGGTCCACGGCCATGGACCTCGAGACGTTCCGCACCCTCGCCGCAGACCGGCGTGTCATTCCCGTCACCCGCAAGCTCCTCGCCGACGGCGACACCCCCCTCGCGCTCTACCGCAAGCTCGCCGCCGAACGCACCGGCACCTTCCTGCTGGAGTCCGCCGAGAACGGCCGCTCCTGGTCCCGCTACTCCTTCGTGGGCGTCCGCAGCGGCGCCACCCTGACCGAACGCGACGGCCAGGCCCACTGGACCGGCGCCCCGCCCGTCGGCGTGCCCGAGGAGGGCGACCCGCTGGCCGCGCTGCGCGCCACCGTGGAGACCCTGCACACCCCCCGCCAGGAAGGCCTGCCGCCGTTCACCGGCGGCATGGTCGGCTACCTCGGCTACGACGTCGTGCGCCGCCTGGAGAAGATCGGCCCCGGCGACCGCGACGACCTGCGGCTGCCCGAGCTGACCATGCTGCTCACCAGCGACCTGGCCGTCCTCGACCACCAGGACGGCACCGTCCTGCTGATCGCCAACGCGATCAACCACAACGACCTCGACACCGGCGTCGACGAGGCGTACGCCGACGCGGTCGCCCGGCTCGACGCCATGGAGGCCGACCTCGCCCGCCCGCTCGCCCAGCCGCCGGTCGCCCTGCCCGACGCCGGGCTGCCCGAGTACACCGCGCTGTGGGGCGGCGCCGACTACCAGAAGGCCGTCGAGGACATCAAGGAGCGCATCCGGGCCGGCGACGCCTTCCAGGTGGTCCCCTCGCAGCGGTTCGAGACGCCCTGCACGGCGAGCGCCCTGGACGTCTACCGGGTGCTGCGCGCCACCAACCCGTCGCCGTACATGTACCTCCTGCGGTTCGACGGCTTCGACGTGGTCGGCTCCAGCCCCGAGGCGCTGGTCAAGGTGGAGGAGGGGCGGGCCGTGCTCCACCCCATCGCCGGCACCCGGCACCGCGGCGCCACCCCGCAGGAGGACCAGGCGCTCGCCGAGGAACTGATGGCCGACCCCAAGGAGCGGGCCGAGCACCTGATGCTCGTCGACCTCGGACGCAACGACCTCGGCCGGGTCTGCGAGCCGGGCTCCGTGGAGGTGGTCGACTTCATGTCGATCGAGCGGTACTCGCACGTGATGCACATCGTCTCCACCGTCACCGGACGCGTCGCCCCCGGCCGCGGCGCCTTCGACGTGCTCACGGCCTGCTTCCCGGCCGGCACCCTCTCCGGCGCCCCCAAGCCGAGCGCGCTGCGGATCATCGACGAGCTGGAGCCCTCGCGGCGCGGTCTGTACGGCGGCTGCGTGGGCTACCTGGACTTCGCCGGGGACTCCGACACCGCCATCGCCATCCGCACCGCGCTGCTGCGCGACGGCACCGCCTACGTGCAGGCGGGGGCCGGGGTGGTCGCCGACTCCGACCCGGTGGCCGAGGACACCGAGTGCCGCAACAAGGCCGCCGCCGTGCTCCGGGCCGTCCACAGCGCCAACCGGCTGACGGCCGCGAAGGCGCCGGCCGGCTGACGGCCGCGACCGGCCCGGCGGGCGGGCGTGATGTCGCTCTCACCTGGCCCCCGGGCGGCCCGCCGAGGTCCCCGCGGCGGCGGGCGCGGGGCCATAGTGGAGGGGTGACCTCCAGTGCTGACTCCCGTCCCGAAGACGCCGCGCCCGCCCGCACGGCCCGCCGCAGCCTCGCCGTCGCCCTGCTCAGCGGGGCCCTCGGCGCGGCCGTCGCGCTGCTCGCCAGCCGGCAGACCTGGGCGGAGGGCTCCGCGGAGGTGGCCGGCGGCGCGTTCCCGCTGACCGTCACCGGCAGCGACGTCACCGGCGCGCCGGCCGCCCTCGCCATAGTGGGCCTGGCCGCCCTGGTCGCCGTCTTCGCCGTCCGCCGCGCCGGCCGGGTCCTGGTCGCCGCCCTGCTCGCCCTGTGCGGCGCGGGCACGGTGGCCTCCGCCCTGCTCGGCGCGTCCGACCGGGCCGCGCTCGACGAGCGGGCCGCCCAGGTCTCCGGCGACGCCTCCGCGACGGTGAGCGGCCTCGCCCACACCTCCTGGCCGTACGCCGCCGCCCTCGGCGGCGCGCTGATCCTCGTCGCCGGTCTGCTGGCGCTGTGGCGCGGCAGCCGCTGGCCCGGCATGTCCGCCCGCTACGAGCGCGGCGGCGGCGTCCCCCGCCCCCGGCGGGCCGCGGGCGGGGCGGCGCCCGCCGGCCCCGAGCGTCCGGAGGACATGTGGAAGGCGCTCGACCGCGGCGAGGACCCCACCGGGGCCTGATCCCCCCGACCCCGGGACGCGCCCCGCGGCGCGGGTGGGGAAGAATGTGACGTGAGCGCCCCGCTCACCACACGTACACGCGTCAACGAGGAGCAAGTCATGGCGGGCAGCAACCACGGTCACACCCCGGCCGCCTGGACCGGCGTCATCATCGCCTTCGTCGGTTTCTGCGTCGCGGCCGTCTTCATCGTGATGGCCAACCCGATCGGCTTCTGGATCGGCATCGGTCTGACGCTGCTCGGCGCGGTCGTCGGCGGTCTGATGCGCCGTGCGGGCCTCGGTCAGCCGGAGGACGTGCACCCGGTGCACAAGGTCGCCGAGAACGCCTGAGCCGGCACCGGGCGCGGCGAGCGCCCCGCCGGCACGCCTCGTCGACACCGCCGTCCAGGGGCGGCCCGGACCACCGGGCCGCCCCTGACGCGTCCCCGGGCCGCGCGCGCCGCCCGGACGGGGCACAATGCGGGAGTGACCACCGGGACCCCGCACCCCACCACGCCGCCCACGCCCTCCCGGGCCCCGGGCGGCGTCCCCGCGGCACCGCCCCCGGCCGCCCCGCC
>NZ_LWCC02000024.1 GCF_001642695.1 Streptomyces chilikensis | reverse complement strand
TGCGTCACGGGGTGCTGCCCCGGACGCTGAACGTCGGTGAGCCGTCGTCGAAGGTGGACTGGTCGGCGGGCGCGGTCGAGCTGCTGACGGAGGCGCGGGAGTGGCCGGAGACGGGCGAGCGCCCGCGCCGGGCCGCCGTCTCGTCCTTCGGTGTCAGCGGCACCAACGCCCACACCGTTCTCGAAGCCGCGCCCACCGACGAGCCTGCCCCGGGAACACCCACGTCCCCGGTGCTCCCGGCAGTCGTGCCCTGGGTGCTGTCGGCCCGCAGCGAGGCCGGCCTGCGTGCACAGGCCGAACGTCTGGCCACCTCCGTGAGCGCGGCGACGCCGCCACTGGACGTGGCGTACTCACTGGCCACCGGCCGCGCCCACCTGGAGCACCGGGCAGCGGTCGTCGCCGCGACGTCGGAGGACCTGATCGCGGCCCTCGACGCGGTGGCCGAAGGCCGTCCGGCCGCGGGTGTCGTGTCGGGTGTGGTTCGGGGTGGGCGTTCGGCGTTCCTGTTCTCGGGCCAGGGCTCGCAGCGGGCCGGGATGGGCCGGGAGCTGTACGAGGCGTTCCCGGTGTTCGCCGACGCGTTCGACGCGGTGTGCGCCGAGCTGGACAGGCATCTGGACCGGCCGGTGAAGGAGCTGGTCTTCGACGCCGAGTCGGACCTGCTGGACCGGACCGTCTACACGCAGGCGGGGTTGTTCGCGGTCGAGGTGGCGCTGTTCCGGCTGGTGGAGCACTGGGGCGTCACCGCGGATTACCTTCTCGGCCACTCCATCGGTGAACTCGCCGCCGCGCACGTCGCCGGGGTGTGGTCGCTGGAGGACGCGGCCGCGCTCGTCGCTGCCCGGGGCCGGCTCATGCAGGCCCTGCCGGAGGGTGGAGCGATGGTCGCCGTCCAGGCGACCGAGGACGAGATCCTGCCCCTGCTCACCACCAACGTCTCCATAGCCGCTCTCAACGGTCCGAACTCCGTGGTCGTCTCCGGTGACGAGGGCGAGGTGCTGGCGATCGCGGAGCGGTTCGGGAAGTCGAAGCGGCTGCGGGTCAGCCACGCCTTCCACTCGCCGCGCATGGAACCGATGCTGGAGGAGTTCCGCGCTCTCCTGCAGACGGTCACCTTCCACACCCCGCGCATCCCGGTCGTCTCCAACCTCACCGGCACCGTCGCGGGCGAGGAGCTGCTGACCGCGGACTACTGGGTGGAGCACGTCCGCCAGGCGGTCCGCTTCGCCGACGGCATCCGCCACCTCGAGACGCAGGGCGTGACTGCGTATCTGGAGCTCGGCCCCGGCGGAGTCCTGTCCGCGATGGGGCAGGAGACGGCCGGCGACGCCGCGTTCGTTCCGGCCCTGCGGAAGAACCGTGCCGAGACCGACGCCGTCGTCACTGCGCTGACCGAACTCCACGCGCACGGCACCGCCGTCGACTGGACGGCCTACTACGCGGGCACCGGCGCCCGACGCGTCGACCTGCCCACCTACGCCTTCCAGCACGAGAACTACTGGCTCCGCTCCGCCGGTCCCTCGGTCGCCGGTCTCGACCTGATGGGCATGGGCCCGGCGGACCACCCGTTCCTCGATGCCTCCGTGGCCGTGGCGGGTTCCGACGGCCTGCTGTTCAGCGGTCGCATCGGTCTCGACACCCACCCCTGGCTCGCGGACCACGCGGTCCTCGGCACGGTGCTGCTGCCGGGTGCCGCCTTCGTCGACCTGGCCGCGCACGTCACCCTGGCGGCCGGCTGTGACCGGGTCGAAGAACTCACCATCGCGGCCCCCTTGGTTCTCGAGCCCACGGCGTCCGTCGTCCTGCAGATCTGGGCCGGACCCGCCGACGAGAGCGGGCGGCGTCCGCTGGAGATCCACTCCCGTCCGGCCTCCGACGCCACCGCACCGTGGAGGCGTCACGCGGGTGGTGTGCTCGCCGTGGACGCGCCGTCCGCCTCCGTCGGCCGGACCATGGCCGAGTGGCCGCCGCGTGCGGCCGAGCAGGTCCCGGTCGACGGGGTCTACGACGCCATGAACGACATCGGTTACGGGTACGGGCCGGTCTTCCAGGGCCTGCGTGCCGTGTGGAAGCGCGAGGACGAGGTCTTCGCCGAGGTCGCGCTGCCCGCGGACGCAGGGGAGGAGGGGACCCGTTTCGGGCTGCACCCCGCCCTGCTGGACTCCGCCCTGCACGCCATCGGGGTCAGTGGAGGCTCGCTCGCCGAGGGCGGCCGACTTCCCTTCGCGTGGTCGGGCGTCAGCCTTTACGCGGTGGGTTCGTCCGCGCTGCGGGTCCGGATCACGACCGCCGGCGACGGAAACGTGTCGCTCGATCTCGCCGACAGCGAAGGAATGCCGGTCGCACGGATCGACTCGCTGGTCATGCGTCCCTTGAGCGCGGGACAACTCGACGTCCCTGCCCGGAGTGGCGGTGCCGACTCGGTGTTCGAGGTCGAATGGGTCTCCGGCCCGGCCGTCGGACGCGCCGAGGTGCCGGCCGCCCTGCCGGAGGTCGTCGAGGTGCCCGCTTCGAGCATCGACGGTGATGTTCCGGCGGTCGTGCAGACGGTGGTCGCCGATGTGCTGGCCCGGCTGCAGGAATGGCTCGCCTCGGGTGAGCAGGACGGTCGTCTGGTCGTCGTCACCCGTGGCGCGGTGGCCGCGACCGGGGCCGAGGAGGTCACCGACCTCGCCGCCGCGGCGGTGTGGGGTCTGGTGCGCTCGGCGC
>NZ_LWCC02000023.1 GCF_001642695.1 Streptomyces chilikensis | reverse complement strand
CGCCGCGGCGCACCCGGCCAGCGCGACCGTCCGCCACGTCGTGCCGCCGCCCTCACCGCGGCCGGCGACCTCCGCCGCCGCGTGCTCCGCGGACGGGCGGGGCCGGGGGGAGGACGGCGGCCCGGCCGCGACGGGCGGTTCCAGCGAGCCGACCGGCCGGACCCGCCCGGCCGCCCGGAAACCCCAGTCCAGGAGCGACCGCGCCTCCTCGTAGACGGTGGTGGAACCGCCGTCCTGCGGGTTGAGCACCGTCACCACCAGGGTCCGTCCGCCCCGCCGGGCCGCCGCGATCAGGGTGTGGCCCGCCTTGCTGGTGTACCCGTTCTTCACGCCGACCGCCCCGGGGTAGGGCTCCACGCCGTCCGCCCCGGTCAGCAGCCTGTTGGTGTTGCGGATGTCGTAGACGCCGCCCCGGCCGGGGAACCGGGCGGCCGCCGTCCGGCAGTACTTGGTGAACCGCGGGTCGCGCAGCCCGGCACGCCCGAACACCGCCAGGTCGTAGGCGGAGGAGACCTGTCCCGGCGCGTCGTACCCGTCCGGCGAGACCACGCGGGTGTCGCGGGCGCCCAGCTTCCGCGCGGTGTCCTGCATCCGGGCCACCGCCGCCCGGGTGCCGCCCGCCATGGCGGACAGGACGTGCACCGCGTCGTTGCCGGAACTCAGGAAGACGCCCCGCCACAGGTCGTCCACCGCGTAGTCGCGGCCGGCCTCCACGCCGACCAGGCTGCTGCCCTCGCCGACGCCGGCCAGCTCCGCGCCCGTCGCCCGATGGCGCCCCTCGGGCACCCGGGGGAGGAGGGCGAGCGCGAACAGGGTCTTGAGGGTGCTGGCCGGCGGGAGCCTGCGGTGGGCGTCGTGCGCGGCCAGCACGTCGCCGCTGCGGGCGTCCGCCACCACCCAGGAGAGCGCGGACACCTCCGGCACCTCCGGCGCGCCCGCGGCCGGCCGCACCTGGGTGCCCGGGGTCAGCAGCGGATCCGGCGGGCCGGTCACCGGCGCGGGCGTCCCCGACGCCCCCACCGCGAACAGGGCGCACCCGGCGACGGCCAGACGGACGGCCCGACCGGAACCAGAGCCGGAGCCTCGCGAGAAAAATGCGATTTTCATATGAAGACGGTAGGAATGGGGCGCGGCGACACGCCGCGCGCCACGGCCGGATCCGTCCGTGCGGCACCCGGATGCCGTACGGGCGCCGCTATCCTCCGGAAGATGTCCGATCCGCGAAGGCGCGAGGCCAGGAGCCACGGCATCACCGGGCGTGGCCCCCGGAGGTACGGTCCGCAGGGCCCCACCCTCGGTGAACTCGCCGTGCAGGCCCTGTCGTCCGTCGAGCGCGGCTACGACCTGCTCGCCCCCGCCTTCGACCACACCCCGTTCCGCACCTCCGACGGCCTCCTGCGGGCCACCCGTGACGGCCTGGCCCCGCTCGGCCCGTTCGAGGACGGCCTCGACCTGTGCTGCGGCACCGGCGCCGGACTCGGCGTGACGGACGCCCTGTGCCGGCGGTCGGTCACCGGCGTCGACATCAGCGCCGGAATGCTGGAGCGCGCCCGCCTCGCGGCGCCGCGGGCCGCGCTGGTCCGCGCGGACGCGCGCGCCCTGCCCTTCGCCCCGGCCTCCTTCGACCTGGCCGTCACCTTCGGGGCCCTGGGCCACTTCCTCCCCCGCGACCTGCCCGCCCTCTTCGGGCAGGCGCACCGGGTGCTGCGCCCGGGCGGACGCCTCGCCTTCCCCCTGCCCGGACCGCCGCGCCCGGGCTCCAGGGCCGCCCTGGGGCTGCTGGCCTTCGACACGGCGATGCGGATCCGCAACGCCGTGTGGCGCCCGCCGTTCGTCATGTACTACCGCGTCCTGACCTTCGGCGTGCTCCGCGACGCCCTCGGCGGCGCCGGGTTCGAGGTGAGGACCTACGCCATGCCGGAGTTCGGCCGCCGGGAGGGCGGCGGTCCGCGCTGCCGCCTGGTCGTCGCCACCCGCCCCCCGCGGGACGGTCAGGCCCCGGGCGCGGTGGGCGCGTCGCCGGGGAGGCCGGCGTTGTAGCGCTCCAGGTAGGAGGCGAACCGCGCCAGGTCCTCCTCGGTCCAGCCCGACAGCCGTTCCTCGACGGCGGCGCGACGGCGGTCGGTCACCCGGGCGAGCATCCGGCGGCCCGCGTCGGTGAGCTGGAGCACCTGCACCCGCTGGTCCGCCGCGTCCTGGCGGCGCTCCACCAGCCCCTCGCGCTCCAGCACCGCCACCTGACGGCTGACCGTGGACTTGTCCAGCGCGTAGTGGTCCGCCAGGTCGGTGGCCCGGCAGCCCCCGCTCTCCTCCAGATGACCCAGCAGCGTGTACGAGACCAGGGACAGTTCCGGATGGAGCCGTCCGGCCAGGGCCCGTGCCCGGCGTGCGAACGACGTCATCTCGCGCTGGATCGTCTCGATCGCCAGGTCGGCGGCTGAGTTCACGGGGGAACCTCCTCACGTTGTGGTTGCATAATACAACCACAGTTGCGCGGAGCGGGAACCCGGGGCCGCCGGCGGTCCGTCGTCCGCGTGCCCCGCCCCGAAGCCATGGGTAGGGTGACACGTCGGCCGAGCAGGGTACCGGCCGTCCGCACGCCGCACGCCGCCCTCACCGACGCCGACACGGACAGCGAGGCCGATGACGACTTCCCGGATCCCACCCGCCGTTCCGCCGAAGGCCCCGGCCGTCGTCGCCGCCCTGCGGGCCGCGGGGTGCGTCTTCGCCGAGGAGGAGGCCGCCCTCCTGGTCCGGGCCGGCGGCACGCCCGACCGGGTCGCGGACCTGGTGGCCCGGCGGGTGGCCGGGGAGCCCCTGGAACACGTCGTCGGCTGGGCCGAGTTCCGCGGCCTGCGGATCGAGGTCGTCCCGGGCGTGTTCGTGCCGCGCCGCCGGACCGAGTTCCTGGTCGAACGCGCCCTCGTCCTGGCGCCGCGGGCACGGACGGTCGTCGACCTGTGCTGCGGGTCGGGCGCCCTGGGCGCGGCCCTCGCCGCCGCGCTGCCCGGCGCCGCGCTCCACGCCGCCGACATCGACCCGGCCGCGGTGGAGTGCGCCACGCGCAACCTCGCGCCCTACGGGGGCCGTGTCCACCGAGGCGACCTGTTCGCGGCGCTTCCCGCGGCCCTGCGCGGGAGGATCGAGATCCTCGCCGCCAACGTGCCCTACGTGCCCACCGCGGACATCCGGCTGCTGCCCGCCGAGGCCCGTGAGCACGAACCGCCGACCGCCCTGGACGGCGGCCCCGACGGCCTCGCCGTCCTGCGGCGGGTGGCCGAGGCCGCTCCGGGCTGGCTGGCGCCCGGCGGCTGCCTGCTCGCCGAGACGAGCGGGCGTCAGGCTCCCGCCGCCGAGCGCGCCTTCGCGGGAGCGGGGCTGGCGGCCGAGGTGGCGGTCTGCGAGGAGAGCGACGCCCATGTGATCACCGGCGTGCTCCGGCCCTGACCGGCCCGGACGCACCCTGACCGGCCCCGGCCGTCCCGGACCGGTCCGGATCGTCCCGGACGGGCCAGGCGGGCCAGGCGAATCCGTCGATCCAGACGGCTCAGACGGCTCAGACGGCCCGGATGGTCCGAGGCCGGGACCTTGGCCGTCCCGGACCGGGACCCTGGATGACCCAGGCGGGCCAGATCGGCCCGGACGGACCTGGTCGGCCCAGCCCCGGGACCTAACCGGCCCCAGATGGACCCTGGCCGGCCCGGACGGGCCCAGCCGGCCCAGCCGGCCCAGCCGGCCCAGCCGGGCCAGCCGGCCCAGGCGGGCCGGACCGGTTCCGGTCGGCCGCGGGGCCGGAACGCGTCCCGGCCG
>NZ_LWCC02000022.1 GCF_001642695.1 Streptomyces chilikensis | reverse complement strand
CCGGCGTCCGGGCCACCCGCCACCCGCTCGGCGGGTCCGCGCGCCGCGAGCCGCGGCGCGCCGTCGTGCTCGCCCGGATCAGGGACTCACCGCACCGGGCGCAGGTCGCCGCGGGTGAGGGCGGCGGTGGAGGCGTAGCCGTCGATGGCGAGGGTGAGGTCGAGTTCGGCGAGGAGGCAGCGGACGACGTGTTCGAGGCCCGCCCGGCCGCCGACGGCGAGGCCGTAGGCGGCCGGGCGGCCGATCGCCACGGCGCGGGCGCCGAGGGCCAGGGCCTTGATCACGTCGGGGCCGCTCCGGACGCCGGAGTCGAAGACGACCGGGACCTCGCCCGCCGCGTCGACCACCTCCGGCAGGCAGTCCAGGGCGGGCAGGCCGCCGTTGGCCTGGCGGCCGCCGTGGTTGGAGCAGTAGACGCCGTCGACGCCGCTGTCCACCGCGCGGCGGGCGTCCTCCGGGGAGCAGATGCCCTTGAGGAGCAGCGGGAGGGAGGTCAGGGAGCGCAGCCAGGCCAGGTCGTCCCAGGTCAGCCGCTGGTTGCCGAAGATCATCGCCCAGTGGCCGGTGGCCGCCTCCGGGTCCTCCTCCGGCGGCGCCGCCAGCCGGGAGCGGAACACCGGGTCGCTGAAGTAGTTGGCCAGGCACTGGCCCTTGAGCTGCGGGAAACCGGCGATGGACAGGTCGCGCGGGCGCCAGCCCAGGGTGAGGGTGTCCAGGGTGACGACGATCGCCGAGTAGCCGGCCGCCTCCGCGCGGCGGACGAGGCTCTCGGTCAGCTCCCGGTCGTTGGGCGGGTACAGCTGGAACCAGCCCGGGGTGTCGCCGAGTTCGCGCGCCACCTCCTCCATCGGGTCCTGGGAGAGCGTCGAGGCGATCATCGGGACGCCGGTCGCGGCGGCCACGCGGGCGGTGACGAGGTCGCCCCGGCCCTCGGCCAGGTCGCACAGGCCGATCACGCCGACCGGGGCCAGCATCAGCGGCGTCGGCAGCCGGTGTCCGAACAGCTCGGTGGACAGGTCGCGTTCGGCGGCGCCGGCGAGCACGCGGGGCATCAGCCCCCACCGGTCGAAGGCCGTCACGTTGGCGTTCTGGGTCCGCTCGTCGCCCGCCCCGCCCGCCACGTACGACCACAGCTCCGGGGGCATCGACCGCTCGGCGCGGCGCTCGAGTTCGGCGTACGCCATGGGGTGTTCGGGCACCTTGCCGGTCAATCCGTCGAGGTAGACGCCGAGTTGCCAGTCACCGTGGTTGGGCACGGAGGTCTCCTTGGACGACGAGGGTGGGGACGTCAGCTCCGGCGGCTGTTGGCGAGGGCGGTGGTCATGGAGTAACCGATCGGGCCGGCCGTGTCGTACAGGGTGCAGTGGCCGGCCGCGACGCCGTCCTCGCTGCTGTGCGCCGTGGCCTGGAACCCTATGGCGTCGCTGAGCGGGAGACGAGCCAGCGTGAGCGTGTAGTCGGCGTTGATGAACTCCAGGTCGTCGTCCGACCGGTGGGACATCGGGCTGGAGGTGTCGGCGGCGAGGGCCACCCGCGTGAACGGGGAGAGGGACTCGCCGGCGACCAGGTCGGCCTCGTCGCGCAGCCAGGCCCGGCGGACGGCGACGCCGCGCCAGCTCGTCACGGGGCGGTTGTCGCCGTCGAACTGCCAGAAGTTCCACGGCATGCCGTGCCGCACCGGGGCGATCTCCTCGGGCGGCGGGGCGTCCCAGTCCGGGGTCGCCGGGACCTCGCCCGCGGGCTGCTCGCCGCGGCGCAGCAGTACGGCGCTCGCCCGGGCGACGGCCCCGTTCGCGCCGTGGACCACGGCGTCGGCCACCCGGATGCGGCGCCCGTCGCGGATCCGCTCCGTGGTCACCCGGACCGGGGCGAAGGGACAGGTGCGGAACAGGTCGACGGTGAGGCGGGCGAAGTGCAGGCCCTCCGCGTGGTGCTCGCGCTCCAGGGCGCGGGCGAGGAGACCGCCGAGGAGGCGGCCGTGCAGGGCGTCGGGCGACCACCAGCTCCTGGCGTCCTCCCCCGGGAGCAGGCCGTCCCCGTCCGCGGTGAAGAACGCGGCGGTGTCGTGCGTCCGGTCCATGCGGTGCCCCGCCCCCTTTGTGTTCATGGGCCAACCATCTGGGTGGGGGCAGCGTAAGGCACGGGCAGGAGCGCACCGCCGCGAGGTCACGCGCGCGGTGCGGGGCCCGCGCCCGCCTCCGGCGGCCCGGCCCGGCCCGGGCCGCCGGAGGCGCGCGGCGGTGC
>NZ_LWCC02000021.1 GCF_001642695.1 Streptomyces chilikensis | reverse complement strand
GCCGCCGCGCGCGCCGCCCGCGCTCCGCCGGGCGGCCGGTCCGGCGCCGGCGCACCCCGCCCGGTCGCCGGGTCCGGCCCGGACCAGCCCGGTCCGGCACTGGAACGTCAGGTGCCCGGGCAGCCGGTCGCGGACCGGGCCCGGGAGCAGCTTCGCGGTGCCGCCCACGGCGGGGGCCAGGACGCAGCCGTGTCCTCGGTGTTCCTCAGGCATGGCCGTCCTGGAGGACGACGGACCGGGTGAGGTTGCGGGGCCGGTCGGGGTCGTGGCCGCGGGCCTCGGCGAGGGCGACGGCGAGGCGCTGGACACGGACGAGGTCGGCGAGCGGGTCCAGGGCGGCGGGCGCGGCGGCCGAGTCCGCGACCAGGGTGCCGCCGACCCGGGCGACGTCGCCGGCCAGTCCCTCCGGGAGCCCGCCGAACGCCCACGTGACCCGGCCCGGACCGGTGATGCTGATGGGCCCGTGCCGGTACTCCATCGCCGGGTACGCCTCGGTCCACGCGCCGGCCGCCTCCCGCATCTTCAGGGCGGCCTCCAGCGCCAGGCCACAGGTCCAGCCGGTGCCGAGGAAGGTGAACTGCCCGGCGGCGAGAACGGCGGTGCCGAGGGGTTCGAGGACGGCCCGCCCGGCGTCACGGATCGCGGCCTCCAGGGGCCGGACACCGGCGGGCAGGGCGCCTTCCGACTCCAGGTGGGCGCGGAGCAGCGCGAGGTTGGCGGTGGCGAACCGGGTCTGGACGACCGACTCCTCGTCGGCGAAGTCCAGGACGGCCACGGCGTCGGCCGCCCGCATCACGGGGGTCGCGGGGTCGGCGGTGACGGCGCCGGTGGCCACGGTGCCCTTCACGCGGCGCAGCAGGTCGAGGACCTCGGTGGTGGTGCCGGAGCGGGTGATGGCGAGGACGCGGTCGTAGTGCCTCCCGTACGGGAACTCCGAGGCCGCGTAGGCGTCGGTCTCGCCGTGGCCTCCGGTCTCGCGCAGGACGGCGTAGGACTGGGCCATGAACCAGGAGGTGCCGCAACCGACGACGGCGACGCGCTCGCCCCGCCGGGGGAGGGCGTCGCGCCCGCGCGGCAGTGACGCGGCGGCCTGGCGCCACACGGCGGGCTGGGAGGCGATCTCGGCCGAGGTGCGGGAGGAGGAGGTGGCGGACACGGTGGTGCACTCCTTCGTCGGAGGGGATGGAACGGGTGCGGCGCGGTGCGGCGGGCCGGGCTGCTTCACGGGGTCGGCGGTGAGCATCCGGATCGCGAACGCCGGGTCGAACGCGGCGTTGCACGGCACGGGCGTCCACACCGGGTTGAGCATGCCCAGTTGACGGAACTCGCGAGAGAGGCCCACCCGCAGCGTCGAGCCGCCGGCCACGAGGAGGGTGACCTGGAGGTCGCTGCCGAGGAGCTGTCGGACGCCTCGTCGCCGTGGTCCGCGGCGACGAGCTCCAAGGTCACGGTTCCGCCCGCGGACTCCCCGGTGCCGGCGCCCCCGCAGGCGGTCAGGACCGGAGCACCGGCCGTCCAGTGCGCCGGGAGGACGAGCGTTCTCTTCTTCACTGCCGCCTACCGCCTTGTCCCCTGAGAGGTGCGCGAATCTGCTCAGGGAATCCACCCTTCGAGCATCTGCGAGCACTCGCTGCGAGCCGCAGTATTCAGGAAGGAGGGACCGCCGGTCCAGGGGCTTGGCGTGAAAGTTGCAGGAGGAGGATCGTGAACTGTTCCTTCGTGCAAGGAAGGGAGAAGGGGCGAGCACCTTCGCCCGTGACGCTTCCCTCGTTCGGTAGCGGCCCGGACGTCCCTTAACGTGTCAAGAGCGCAGTACCGAGGCCGAGGGAGCCCGACCCATGTCCAAGCACGATCGGTGGAGCAAGCTGCTGGAACTGCTGGCCGCCGAAGGCCGGCTCGACGTCGACGCAGCCGCCGCCGCGCTCGACGTGTCGCCCGCGACCATCCGGCGCGATTTCGACGAACTCGCCGAACAGCAGATGCTGGTACGCACCCGCGGCGGAGCCGTCGCGCACGGGGTCTCCTACGAATTGCCGCTGCGCTACAAGTCCTCCCGCCACGCCTCGGAGAAGCAGCGCATCGCGGCGGCCGTGACCGAGATGATCGCCGACGGCGACGTGGTGGGCCTCAACGGCGGCACCACGACGACCGAGGTGGCGCGGGCACTGGCGCTGCGCACGGGCGGCAGCCGCGGCGAACGGCGGCGCCGGGACCCTGCCGACGCCTCGTCCCCCCTGTTCACGGTCGTCACCAACGCGCTCAACATCGCCGGTGAGCTGGCGGTGCGTCCCCGGGTGAAGATCGTGGTCACCGGCGGGGTGGCCCGCCCCCAGACGTACGAACTCGTCGGACCGCTCACCGCGGGAGTGCTGAACGAGGTCGTTCTCGACGTCGCGGTCCTGGGGGTCGACGGTGTCGACTCCCGGCTGGGACTGATGACCCACCAGGAGGACGAGGCCAGCATCAGCCGCCTGTTCACCGAGCGGGCGCGCCGCGTGATCGTGGCCACCGACTCCTCGAAGATGGGCCGGCGCGCCTTCGCGAGGATCTGCGGGCTGGACCGCGTCGACGTCCTGGTCACCGACTCCGGGCTGCCCGCCGAGACGGGGGTCCGGCTCACCGAGGCCGGCATCAAGGTCCACGCCGTCTGACGCGGGGGCGGGCGGCCCGCGCGGGGCGGCCCGCCCGGGGCGGGCCGCCGGCTTGTCCGCGCGTTCGCCGCCGCGGCCGTTCAGGGGGCGATGGCCATGTCGAAGACGTGGACGTTCCTGTTGGACGGCAGCACCACGAACTCGACCTGCTTCGCCGGGTCCAGCGGGACGGAGTGGGCGAAGACCCGGTAGGCGATGCCCGCGTTCCCGTAACCGTCCGGCCGGTTGCGGCCGTCCGTGGAGGCCACCAGCGTCGCGCCGTGGGCGTCGGCCGGGTCGAAGGACCAGTTGGGGAAGCCGAACGGGCCGCGGGTGCTGGTGCCGTCGGCGTAGTACACCGTGGCCGTGCCGGTGGCCCCGCCGGTGACGCCCGAGCCGAGGAGGACCAGCTTGCTGCCCTTGCCGTTCAGGGTGATCGCCTGACCGGCGCCGGTGACGTTGTCCTTGGTGCCGGGTGCCACGTCCGGCCACGTCAGCTCGGCGCCCAGGGCCTCGACCCGGCCTCCGGGCTCCAGCCCGGCGGCGGCCAGCTTCTGCGCCGAGAAGCTGTTGCCCTCGCCGTCGTAGTCGCCCGGCCCGGTGTTCCCCTCGTCGGTGATGCCCACGTTGTCGTAGGCGGCCGCGAGGTCCGCGAGCGGGGCGCCGTTGGTCTGGGTCCGGGTGGCGGTCGCCGACCCCGCACCGTCACCACCGGCGTAGGCGGCCGTGGCGGTGAAGGTGCGCAGGGCGAACCCGTCGCGCTTCTCGGGCACCTGGATCCGGAACTCCGCGGCGGCGGTGGCGTCCACCCCGAAGGCGCCGGCGACACTGGTGACGGCCGGCTGGACGGCCCAGCCGGCCGGCCCCGCGAAGGACACCCTCAGCGACCGCATCCGCTGCGGTCCGGCGTTCTTGACGGTCACCTTCACGGTCGAGACGGCCGGGCCGTCGAGGTCGACGGAGGAGATCGACACCTCGGTCCGCGAGGCAACGGGCTCGGGCGGGGGTTCGGCGCCGGCCGCGGCGGGCGCGGAGACGATCACGAGCAACGCCGCCACCACTGCGGCCCCGAGGGATCTGAACGTTCGGACGGTTCTCACGGACTGCTCCTTCTGCCGGTCGGCCGGGGGAGGGGGCTCAGGCGACGGGGGGCATGTTCGTCTCACGGGAGTCCAGGCCCAGGCGCAGGTTCACCCAGGAGCCGCGGGTGAAGTCGGGGACCTCCACCGGACGGCCGCCCGCGGCGAGGGACGTGACGCTCAGCGGTACGGGCGAGCACCAGGAGGCGGAGTCGTAGACGTCGATGTCGGGTACGAGACCGGCGCGCATCAGCTGGACGGTGCGCCACTGCAGGACGTAATCCATGCCGCCGTGGCCGCCGTTGTTCGCCGCGTCGTCGCCGATCTTCTTCCACAGCCAGTGGTCGAACTCCTTGCGGTAGGAGTCGAAGTCGCGCCAGGAATGGCCGCTGTGGTCCGGCTCGACGTAGATCCGTCCCCCCGTCGACGACGTTCCCGCGTAGTCCTCGAAGATGCCGCGGCTGCCGGCCAGGCTGTTGATCCTGCTGTACGGGCGGGGCGAGCTGACGTCGTGCTCGGCCCTGATGACGCGGCCCTTGGCGGTGTCGATCAGACAGGTGACCAGGTCACCGTTGACGTAGGTCTCCTTCCACGAGGGATGGGACCTGTCGACGAACCGCTCCCGGTAGTCCGCGAGGCCCTTGGGCTCGGTGGCGGTGGCCCGCAGCACGGTCATGCGGTCGCCGCGGTTGACGTCCATCGCGGCGGCGACCGGCGCCAGGCCGTGCATCGCGTAGAAGGACGCGGTGCTGCGGGTGTGCCACAGGCGGCGCCATGAGTCGGTGTAGTAGGTGTCGGAGAACAGCAGGCTCCGCAGGTCGTGCAGATAACCGCCGTGACCGTTGGTGACGTCGCCGAACAGTCCTTCGTGGGCCATCTTCAGCATGGCCAGCTCGTTGCGGCCGTAGGAGCAGTTCTCCGAGAGCATCAGGTGCCGGCGGGTGCGTTCGGAGGTGTCGACGAGGTCCCACAGCTCGTCGAGTTCGGTGGCGATGGGCAGTTCGACGACGACGTGCTTGCCCGCCAGCAGCGCGTCCCTGCCCTGCCGGTGGTGGAACTCCCAGGGCGTGGCGATGTAGACGAGGTCGATGTCGTCGCGCTTCAGCATCTTCGTGTACGCGTCCTCGGAGCCGCCGTACTCGGCCGGGCGGGGCTTGCCCAGGGCGACGAGACGGTCCGCCAGGGCCTTCGCGCGGTTCGCGCGTATGTCGCAGACGGCGGTGACCCGGCAGCCCGGTACGACGGCCCAGCCCTCGCCCATGCCTCTCCCGCGGTTGCCGATGCCGATCACGCCGACGCGGACGGTCTCATGGACGTCGTAGGGGACGCCGATCATCGACTTCTGGTCCCTGCGGCGCCTGGGCGTGGGGGCCGGCAGGACCGCGCCCGGGCCGGCGGGCTCCGCCCGGGCGGAGCCGGCGCCGACCGCCACCGCCCCTGTTGCCAGGGCCCCTCCCAGGAGCGAACGGCGTGAGACTGCGGGGATTTCGGGCATGAAGAAGCTCCTCTGATCCGCGACCGGCATCACTGGCGAGGACGACTGTGATGGCGGCGACACAGCCGTGTCAATACATGCTCGAAGAACCCGGTATTCGATCAGAAAAAAGCAAATACAACGAGTCACGGCCCCCGGAGCGACTCCGGGGGCCGGGATGAACGGCGGCACCAGCGGGAACACGACCGTGATCGAACGCGCCGAGACGCGCTCGCCGCGGTGCCGCCGCCCCTTCGGTGGCTTCCCTCCTCCGGCGGGACGGCGGGAGGCCGCGCCGGAGGACGCGGTCGACCCCCTTGACGGCCGTCATGTGCCGACCTGCCGTCCTTCACCCTCGCAGGTCAAGAACCCGGCCCGGGCCGGCGTGTCCGCGCCCTCCGGCGAGGGGATCCGACTGCGGAACGGCCCCCGCGAGGGAAGGCTGATCCAGCGGCACGCGGTCCGGGCCTTCCGCGTTTCCGGGCTCGGACTCGGCGGGAAGCGGACGGATCCGCGCACTAGGGGATGACCATGGAGCAGACGCGGCTGCCGGGGTCGAAGACGCGCAGGTCCTTGATCATCTTGTGGGCCAGGAACAGGTGCCCGCGCTGGTCGGGGTGCAGCCCGTCCCCCAGGAGATCGGTGGGCACGCTGCCCCCATGGGCCGCCGTCCAGTGGGCGTGGTGGTCGACGAGGACGACGCCTTGTTCCTGTGCGACCGACCGCATGGTCTCGGCGTAGTCGCCGAGTGCCGTGCGGTTGCTCCATCGGGTGAGGTCCACGGGGTTGGGGGTCTGCAGGACCGGTACGGCCCCGCCGGGCAGGGCGCGGACGGCGGCGACCAGCCTGAGGAGGTTCGCCCGGTAGACCGCCGGGCCGATGCCCGGGGTCGCGACGTCGTTGGTGCCCAGCATGATCGACACGACGCGCGGTGCGAACGACGTCACCCGCTGGGAGAACGCGGCCACCAGGTCGTCGGTGGTGCTGCCGCTGACACCGGTGTCGACCACGAAGTCGGTGTTCTTGGGCTTGCCCAGCTCCCAGCGGACGCGCTCCTGGAAGTGCTCGGCGTAACTGCGCCAGCCGTTGGTCCACAGGGCGCCGTGCGTGATGCTGTCACCCGTGATCACCCAGTTGGCGGGGGTGTCGGAGTTGAGGATCCCGGAGATGGCGCCGAAGTCCGCGAGGTCCACGCGGACGCTCTCCGCCTGCAGTTCCGCCTGGGTCAGCACCCGGTCGTAGACGGCGACCCGGCGGATGCCGCCGGTGTAGAACCATTCACCGCCGGGATGGGTGCTGTCGACGTTGCGTCCCACGTTGACCGCGGCCAGGCCGGAGACGGCGGAGAAGAACTGGGTGTTCGCCAGGGTCAGCACGGGGCGTCCGTCGGCGTGGAAGGTGGTGCCGTCGCCGGAGACCGTCACGGCGAAGGTGTGCCAGGCGCCGTCGTCGTACATCGTGCGGGTGAGGCGGTTCACCTTGACGGAGCCCTTGTCGCGGACGACGAACTGCAGGGCGCCGCCGGCCAGTCCCAGGAAGACCTCGCTGGACGGCTCCGCCGGGTTCGACACGCCGAGGAGGGTCATCGCCAGGTTGCGGCTGGTGGTCCTGCAGGTGGCGAGGACGGTCCCGGTGCTCAGCCCCTTGACGGCGGCCACCTGTGCGGAGAGGTCGGTGTACGACGTGCCGTCGTAGGTCTTCTCGATCCGGTGATCCAGTACCGGTCCCACGGCCTGCGCGGCGAACGCACGGCCCGCGGGGACGGTGATCGCGGCGGCCAGGGAGCCGGCGGCGGCCAGTACGGTTCGTCTTCGCATGGTCTTTCCCTTGTGCGATGGGGCGGCCCACGCGGGCCGCTTCGGTCGGGCCGTGGGACGGGCATCGGGGGTGCGGCCGGAGACCCGGCGGGTGCTCTCCCGCCCGTCGTCGACGTGCTCCGGGGCCCGGCCGGCGGCGGCCGGGCCCCGGCGGTTCAGGGCTGCGGGACGAAGGTCCACGTCTGGATCGCGGTGGACCCGGCCGGCTGCTGGGAGATCGGTCCTCCGTCGGCACCGGACGCCAAGGTCAGCAGCAGACCGCTGGACCTGGAGGTCAGGGTGTAGCCGCCGTCCTTCCACGTGGCGGTCCAGCGCTGGTTCGCCGCCCCGCTGCACGGCCACTGGATGACGGCCGCCCCCGCCTGCGTGGAGTTGTCGCGGACGTCCGCGCACAGGCCCGAGTTCACGTTCCGCAGCGTGTGGGTGCCGTCCGCGTTGCGGGTGACCGCCCACTTCTGGTTGTCGCCGCCGTGCCACTTCCAGCCGTGCAACGGGGTGCCCCGCACGGTGGAGTTGGCGGGCACGTCGACGGCCTGGCCGCCCGCGGAGATCTGGTGCACCCCGTTCGCCGGCCCCGGGGGAGCGGTGCAGGCCGTCGTCGCCTGGTGGGCGCCGCGGTCGGGGACGCAACCGGCCGTGACCGGGTTGCCGAAGTAGTCGCGGCCGCCGGGCGAGGCCATGGGCCGGCCGTTGGCGAGCGCGGACGAGCCGCTCCGGAGCCGGTAACCGTCCGCGTCGGCGCGCGAGGTCGCGGTGCCCGGTGCGGTGAGCTCCGGATCGGCGGTCACCTTGTTCGGGTCGGCCGGTTCACCGGCCGGGTGGTTGCCGTGGAAGACGTTCGAGTCGAACGCCAGGCTGCCCGCGTTGACGTAGGAGGCCTCGGACGTGGCCACGTGGAAGACGTTGTTGCTGAAGACCGCGTTCGCGGCGCCCGAGCCGTTGGCGTTGCTGATGATGTCCACCGGACGGGAGAGGTAGAAGGTGTTGTTGTAGATCTGCGTGTCGGTGGTCCTGGCGCAGACGATGTCGAAGAGTTGTCCGCCGTCGTTCTGGCTGATGTTGTAGCGCACGACGTTGTCGGCGGTGGTCGAGCCGGAGCCGTTGCACAGGAGGATGAAGCCGCCCTCGTTGTCGTGGCTGTAGTTGTACTGGTAGACGGTGCCGATGTTGGCCTCGTCGATGTCCAGTCCCTGGCCGTCGCACTCGCTCCTGCCGCCGCTGACCTCGTTGTACTGGTACAGGGCGCGGTCGGTGTTCCAGCCCCAGATGCCGGCCGCGCAGTGGGCCGGTTCCCGCTCGCGGAAGCCGTCGACCCTGTTGTGCTCGACGAGCGCGCCCTCGGTGTGGTGCGGCACGATCGCGTCGCCGCCGATGTCGGTCACGGTGTTGCCGCGGACGACGACCCGGGTCTGCGGTGTCCAGGACCCGCAGGCGGTACCGCAGTTGGGGTTGTTGAGCTCCGGCCGCAGCATCCAGCGCGTCCAGAAGTGGATGCCGTAGCGGTCGACGGTCCGCACCGTGTTGTTCTCGACCACCACGTCGTCGAACCGGGTCGGTGTCGTGTGGCCGAGGACCTCGAAGAAGATGCCCGCGCTGGCGTCGTCGTCCTTCCTGGTCTGGTTGCCGTTCACGTCGTGCACGTCCAGCCCGCGGACCCGGTAGTGCGTTCCCGTTCCGGAGTCGGTGCGGGTGATGTGGACGCCGCGCCTGGTCGCCGCGGTGTCCCCCTTGTTGGAGATGTCGAGGTTGGCGATCTCCCAGTGCTCCTGGTCCGCGAGCCGGACCACGTCCGTCACCTGACCGGCGCCCGCCAGTCTCGGTTTGGCGCCGCTGCCGTAGGCGTCGATCCGGATCGGGCTCCCCGGAGATCCCGAGCCCTTGGGGAAGAGCTGCTGCCCGGTGCAGGTGGAGCCGCGCCTGAGGAGGATCGCGTCACCGGGCTGGAACGTACGGGCGTTGACCGTGGCCAGGGTGTTCCAGGGTCTGGACAGGCTGCCGTCGCCGCCGGCCGCGGCACCGCAGTCCACGTGGAAGGACTGGGCCTGCGCCGACGCATGGCCGGCGGGCGCGAACCCCAGCGAGGTGAGGGGGAGGGACAGGACGGACAGGAGCAGAGTCAGTCTTCGTAAGCGCACAGTGTCTCCCTACGAGGTCGTCGGACGGAACCGGGAGGTGCGGTGTGTTCGTACAGGCAGGTAGGATGCGACAGGAGACGTCTGATGTCTTGACCACCAGGACGGTAGGAGACCGGCGAGGACACCGTCAAGAGCATGTGCGCCGCGCCTTCGGACCGCGTACCGCCGTCCGGTGTCGCGCGGCCGTGCCGTGCCGCGGTCCACCCGTGCCGGCCCTGTTGGCACCGACAACCCCGTCTGCCATAGTTCCGGGTCGTGTTCACCGTGTTCACCGTGTTCACGGGAAGGCCCTGCCGTGCCCCGGAGCGGCGTGCCCGTCCCTTCCCCGGCCGCGGCACGCGTGGCCGCGGGGCGCGACGGGACGGGTCCGAGGGAAGGGTTGGCCATGGCACCGACGACATCCGGGAACCCCCGGAACGCGGAGGGCGGGCGCGGGACGCCGGGGGAGGGGACCGCCGACGGCCGGAAGGCGGGCGGGCCCCTTCCGTCCGGCGGGCCGACCCCGCTTCCGGAGGCCGCGCCGGGGCCGATCCTGACCCATCCGCACGGCCGGCTGCTGCGGGCCGGACGGCCGCACCGGATCCTGTCGGGGTCCCTGCACTACTTCCGCGTCCACCCGGACCAGTGGGCCGACCGCCTGGAGCGGGTCGCGGCCATGGGCCTGAACACCGTGGACACGTACGTCCCGTGGAACTTCCACGAACCGCGCCCGGGCCACCACCGGTTCACCGGGGGACACGACGTCGAACGCTTCCTGCGCACGGCCCAGGAGACCGGCCTGGACGTCATCGTGCGGCCCGGCCCGTACATCTGCGCCGAGTGGGACAACGGCGGGCTGCCCGTCTGGCTGACAGGCCGCCCGGGCATGCGCCTCCGCTCCTCCCACCCGCCGTACCTGGCGGAGGTCGAGCGCTGGTTCGACGAGCTGATCCCGCGGATCGCGGCCCTCCAGGCGGGCCGGGGCGGACCGGTGGTCGCCGTCCAGATCGAGAACGAGTACGGCAGCTACGGCGACGACCGCGCCTACGTCCGCCGGGTGCGGGACGCCCTCGTCGCACGCGGCATCACCGAACTGCTCTACACGGCCGACGGCCCCACCGAACTGATGCAGGACGGCGGCAACCTGCCCGGCCACCTCGCCGCCGCGACGTTCGGCTCCCACGCCCGTGAGGCGGCCGCACTGCTGCGGTCGCGCCGCAGCGACGAGCCCTTCCTGTGCGCCGAGTTCTGGAACGGCTGGTTCGACCACTGGGGCGAGAAGCACCACGTCCGGTCGGTCGGGAGCGCCGTGGGCACCCTCTCCGACATCCTCGGCGCCGACGGCTCGGTCAGCCTCTACATGGCGCACGGCGGCACGAACTTCGGGCTGTGGTCCGGCGCCAACCACGACGGCACGTCCTTCCGGCCGACCGTGACCAGCTACGACTCCGATGCGCCGATCGCCGAGCACGGGGCGCTCACCGAGAAGTTCCACGCCTTCCGGGACCTGCTGCACACGACCACCGGAACTCCCCGGCGCCCGCTGCCCGCCGACCCGTCCCTGCTGTCGCCCCGCACGCTCCCCGTCACCCACGAGGCCGGCCTGCTGGGGGCGCTCCGCGCGGCCTCCGTCCCGGTGAGCTCCCCCCACCCGCTGAGCTTCGAGGAGCTGGACCAGGCCTCTGGCCTCCTCCTCCACCGTGCCACGCCGCACCTGCCGGCAGGCAGTCACCGGCTCACCGTCCACGGACTGCGCGACCGCGCCCAGGTCTTCCTCGGCGGCTCCCCGCTCGGCGTCCTGGACCGGGAGAACGCCTCCCTCGACCTGCCGGGCCGCGGTGAACGGGCCTCCCTGGAACTGCTGGTGGAGAACCAGGGGCGGGTGAACTACGGGCCCCGGCTCGGCGAGCACAAGGGCATCCTCGGCGGAGTCGCGGTCGGCCCGCGGCTGGTGCACGGCTGGACGATGCACCGGCTGCCGCTCGACGCCTGGACCGAGGAGGACCTGGCGCGGGCGGTGTCGGCCGCGCCACCGGAGGGAACCGCCGGGTTCGCGACGGCACGGTTCACGGTCACCGAGCCGGCCGACGGCTTCCTCGCCTTCCCCGGCTTCGCCAAGGGCTTCGTGTGGGTCAACGGCACCCTGCTCGGCCGCCACTGGGAGACCGGCCCCCAGCGCACGCTCTACCTGCCCGCCCCGCTGCTGGTACCGGGCGAGAACACCCTCACCCTGCTGGAACTCGAGCGGCTGGGCGACCGGGTGGAGATCCTCGACCGGCCCGACCTCGGGCCGGCCGAGGAGTACGTCGGAACCTTCTGACAGACCCACCACGGCACCGCCCTCACCCCGCCCGCCCCGACGCCGGTCTCCCGGACCCGCGCGGGAACGCGGGGAGGCGCACCGGGCCGCGCTTCGAGGAGTCCGCGAGCAGGACGACGTCTCGGATCCCGGCCAGGGCGGCGTGGGTGACCTCGGCGGTCACGGCGGCCGCATAGCCGTGACCGCGCAGGCGGGGCGGCGGCGTGCACGACGCCGATCCGGATCCGGCCGCCGACCAGCGGGTTCATGCCGACGGCGGAGACGGGGACACCGGCTGGGTCTTCCCGGAGGGCGCAGCGTTCGCCGGCGCCGTCGGTGAGGTGCCGGTCGTCCGGATGCCTGCCCCATGACCTCCCGGGTCCGGTCCGGGCCGGGCCGGACAATGCGGTGGACTCGTCGTCGTGATCCGGCGATCATGCCGTGGTGAAGACGCTGACGATCGTCGCGGGTGACGCGACGAATCCCCAGGCCAAGGGGCCGAAGATCATCGCGCACGTGTGCAACGACCTCGGCGGGTGGGGCAAGGGCTTCGTCCTGGCGATCTCGCGCCGCTGGCCGGAGCCGGAACGGGCCTACCGCCGCTGGCACCGGGAGCGGGCCCGCAACGACTTCGCCCTGGGGGCGGTGCAGTTGGTGCGGGTGCGGTCCGACATCTGGGTCGCCAACATGGTCGGGCAACGGGGCATCAGGACCGGCAGCGGCGGCCCGCCCATCCGCTACGACGCCCTCGAACGCTGCCTGAACACGCTCGCCGGCCACGCCCTGGAGCACGAGGCGTCCGTGCACATGCCCCGCATCGGCTGCGGCCTCGCCGGCGGCCGCTGGGAGCGCGTCGAGCCCATCGTCGACGGCGCCCTGGGCGCCCGGGACGTCGCCGTCACCGTGTACGACCACGGCTGAGCCGAGCGCCCGCCGCGTGCCGGCGCGGAGGACCGGGGCGGCCCGGGGACCGCTCCGGCTAGACTGCGTGCCATGCAGCCGTACCGGATCACCTGCCCGCCGCCCCGCTCCTGAGCGGGGTGCTGCCCGGGGCCGGCCGACGTACAGGCCGTGGCCCCGGCCCGGTGCGGCCTTGAGCCGTCGATGACGCGCTGCTGACAGCCCCCGCTCCGACGACGTCCTTCCGCCACGTCGAAGCCGGAGCCTCTCCATGTCCACACGCTTGTCGTACGCCCCTGCCCGCTTTCCGCGGTCGGGTACCCCCCTGCTGGTCCTCGCCGGAGTGCTGTGGGGCACCGGTGGCCTCGCCGGTTCACTCCTCGCCTCCCGTACCGGCCTGCAGCCGGTCGCCGTCGCCGCCTACCGCCTGCTGGTCGGCGGCCTCCTCGTCACCGCCTACGCCGCGGTCGCAGGCGGGCTGCGGACGGGGCCGTGCACCCGTGCGGTGGTGGCCCGCGCGGCCGTCACCGGCGGTCTGCTGGCGCTGTTCCAGACCGCGTACTTCGCCGCCGTGGCGGCCACTTCGGTCAGCCTGGCGACACTGACCACGATGGTCGCCCTTCCCGTCCTGGTCACCGTCGGCTCCGCCGTTCTCGACCGGCGCCGGCCCTCGCCTCGCGCGGCCGGGACGATCGCGCTCGCCGTCACCGGGCTGGTGCTGCTGCTCGGTTCCCCGACCGGCACGAGCGGCGACCGTCTCACGGGCACGGGCCTGGCGCTGCTGTCCGCGCTGGGGTTCGCCGCGCTCACGCTGAGCCACCGGGCGCCGCTGCCCGGCCTGAGCCGGGAGGCCATGACCGGGCTGGGCTTCCTGACGGGGGGCTTCGTGCTGCTGCCCGCCGGCCTGGTGTCCGGGATGGCGCTGCCTGCACGGATCGACGCGGTCGGCGCCGTGGTGTTCCTCGGGCTGGTGCCCACCGCCGTCGCCTACACCAGTTACTTCGCCGGCCTGCACCGGACCGGCGCGGCCGCCGGGGTCGTCGCGGTCCTGCTCGAACCCCTCACCGCCGTGCTGCTCGCGGTGCTGCTGGGACATGACCGCCTGGGCGGGGCACAGTGCCTCGGCGTCGTCCTCGTCCTGGCCGCGATCGCCGTCCCGCAGACGCGGACCGGGGCGACCGCCGCTTCCTGACCCCTTCCCGATCCGGCCGGTGCCCCGTGATCCGGATGATCGCGGGGCACCGGCCCTGTCCGCCGGCCCGTGGCCCGTCCGGGTCACCGGTCGGATGTGACCTCTTCACCGGTTCCGCGCGAAGCGTGCGCGCATGAAGCGCGCACCGCGTCCGCACACTGCGTCCGCACACCGCGTTTCCGTCCTCCTCCAGCCGGAAGACGGTGGGCCCCCGCGGGCATGACGACGGAACGGCCGCTCCCGCCGCAGTCGTCCGCCTGACGGTTCAGCGGCCTGTGCCTGTTCCGGCCGGCATCGGACGGACCCACGCGCGGTCGTCACAGCGGCCGGCGCTTCGGAGGGATCAGGCACCCGGGCCGTCAGCGGACGAGGCCACCGGTCGTGGTTACCGGGGAAAACCGCCGACGCCGCAGAAATCGGACACATGAGCCAAGGGTGACGCCCCACCCGTTCGGCCGATCAGGCCCCTTCCGCGCCGTCAGACTCCTGAAGGGAGCGCCACGGCGGAACGTCCGCACGGGGGGATACGGGGTGGGTGTGACCGAGCGCGGGAGGACCGGCCGTGCCGCTTCGGGCGGGACGGGGCCGGCTGTGACGGACCACGGCGTCCGGCGCACACGCCTGGCGACGGGGGACCGGCCGGGCGGACGACGGCACGGCGACGAGCAGCAGCGGGACGACGGGCGGGCGCGCGCGGTGCCGCGGCACGTGGCCTGCGTGATGGACGGCAACGGGCGCTGGGCCCAACGGCGTTCACTTCCCCGGACGGCGGGCCACCGGGCCGCGGAGACCACCGTCATCGACATCATCGAGGCCGCCCGGACGGCCGGCGTCCAGTGGCTCAGCCTGTACGCCTTCTCCACCGAGAACTGGAGCCGCCCCGGCACCGAGGTCGACTACCTGATGCGCCTGGTCCGCCGAGTCGTGCGCAAGCACGCGCCGCTGCTGCTCGCCCGCGGCATCCGCTGCCGCTTCCTCGGGGCCACGGACCCGCGCATCCCCCGCGAACTGGCGCAGGACTTCGACGATCTTGCGACGCTGACCGCCGGCAACCAGGGGATGACGCTGACCGTCGCCTTCGACCACGGCGGGCGCCGGGACATCGTCGAGGCCGCCAGGTCACTGATCCGCACCGGCACGCCCGCCGACGAGGTGACCGAGCGGCTCTTCGCGGACCACCTGCCGTTCCCCGACACCCCCGACGTCGACCTCGTCATCCGCACCTCCGGAGAACAGCGCATCTCCAACTTCATGCTCTGGCAGGTGGCCTACGCCGAGTGGGTCTTCCCCGAGGTGCTCTGGCCGGACTTCCGGGCCCCCGACTTCCTCGCCTGCCTGCACACCTACCGGCGCCGTGACCGCCGCTTCGGCGGCGTGCCGCCCCAGACGAACGGAGACACGTCATGACGACCGGAACCACCGGGACGGCCGGCGGGGCACCCCTGTTCGGCACGCAATCGCAGTTCCGCGCCTTCTTCGACGACCCGCGCTGGGCGCTCGCCATAATCCGCGCCACCGTCCTGGAGGCCGCCCACCCGCAGGTCGGCGCCGCCCTCGCCGAGAACTCCACCTTCGTCGCCCACCCCTGGCGTCGGCTGCGCAACACCTTCCTCAGCATGCGGCGCATGTTCGACCCCGACCCGGCGGTACGCGAACGGGAGGCCGCCCGGCTCAACCGGCTGCACGCCCGCATGAGCGGCTCCGACTCCCGCGGCCGCGCCTACGACGCCATGGACCGTCCGACCCGCGCCTGGGTGGTCGCCACCCTCTTCGAGAGCGCCGTCACCATGTGCCGGCTGAGCGGCCAGCCGCTCGACCAGGACACCATGGAGCGCATGTACGCCGAGTACCGCGCCTTCCTCGCCGCGCTCGACGGCGACGCCGGCGAACTCCCCGAGGACCTGAACGACTTCTGGCGGTATTTCGACCGGGTCGTCGAGGAGGAACTGGAGGACACCGAGGCGGCCCGCGTCATCCTCTTCCGGCTCTTCGACCACCTGCCCGCTCCGGCACTGCTCGACGGCGCGCCGACACTGTGGGCGGCCGGCCGGGCCGTCGTCGGCCCGCTCCTCGGCGCGATCACCGTCGCCTCACTCCCCGAGCCCTACCGGCGCAAGGCCGGCCTGCCCGAGACACCCGGCGCCCCGACCCTCATGCAGGGCGCCTACCTCGCCGCCGGCCTCACCCGTTTCCTGCCCGAGGGCTGGATCGACGCCGAAAGCGTGATCGAAACCCTCTCCCTCCCGCCCGACAGCGACGACCCCCGCGCCCGGACCGTGAGCGCGCTGCGCGCCCGCATGAAGCGGGCGTCGGCCCTGCTCCGCCTCGTCACACCACTGAGCGGTGACACCGGACCCGACCCCGCCCCGGCCGCCACGGCGGCCACGGCGGCCACGGAAGAAGGCCGGCGCTCGGCGGAGGAGTTCTTCCGCCAGGTGCTGGACCAGACCGGCGACGGCCACCTCGACTGGCCCGACCTCGCCGCCATGGCACGCGAACTGGCCACCCGCCTCGACCTGGACGAACCCGAGGAGACCCGGCTCTACGACGCCTTCGCCGCCTGGTGGCGCGAACTCCAGGCCGCCCTCGACACCGACGGCGACGGCCGGGTCGGTGTCGACGAGTACGCCGCCGCCGTGCCCTCCCTCGCAGGCCCCGCGCTCATCCGCGTCGCCGAGGTGCTCTTCGACGTCACCGACAAGGACGGCAGCGGGACCATCGACGAAGACGAGTACCGGACGCTCTTCCGCACCGCCTTCCACCGCGACCTCACCACCGCCGACGGCTCCTACGGCCGCAGCGCCTTCGTCGGCGACTTCCTCTCCTTCATGTCGGGCCGCCGCGCGAACACCCCGTACGACCCCCTCCTCGCCGACGCCTGACGCCCCGCACGTGCCGCGGTCCCGGCGCCCGC
>NZ_LWCC02000020.1 GCF_001642695.1 Streptomyces chilikensis | reverse complement strand
CGGCGGCGGGAGGCCGGCGCCCCGCCGCCGGCCTCCCGCCGCCCCGGCGGGGGCGGACGCCTACGCCATGTAGGGCAGTGCGGGAGGCGGCGCGCGACCAGGACGTTAAGGGTGGAACGGACAGGGAACCGGAGGCACACCGCCCAGCGTCCGGAGGTCGCGTGCTCGTCGTCGTGCTCTCGCTGCTGGCGTGCGCCGCCGTGCTGCCCGCGGCCGCCCGGGGCATCGGCCGCGGTGTGTGGGCGGCCGCCGCCCTGGCGCTCGCCGGCTCCCTGGCCTGGCTGCTCACCCGGACGGCGTCCGTCCTGGACGGCACGACGTACACCGAGACCTACGCCTGGTCCCCGGCGCTCGGCCTGGAGATCGCGCTGCGCCTCGACCCGCTGGCCCTGCTGATGGCCCTGGTGATCACCGGCATCGGCGTCGCCGTGATGACCTACGGCGCCTTCTACCACCACCTCGGCCACGGCCGGGAGGCCGGACTGCTGCTGGCGTTCGCCGCGGTGATGCTGGGCCTGGTCCTCGCCGACCACCTCCTGCTGCTGTACGTCTTCTGGGAACTGACCAGCATCGCCTCCTTCCTGCTGATCGCCGGACGCCGCGAGGGCGGCGACCGGCAGCGGGCCGCCGAACAGGCCCTGCTCACCACCGTCGCCGGCGGACTCGCCATGCTGTTCGGCCTGGTGATGCTGGGCCAGGCGGCCGGCACCTACCGGATCTCCGCCCTGCTCGCCGACCCGCCCCCGCCCGGCGTGACGGTGACGACGGCCCTGGTGCTGATCCTGGTCGGCGCGTTCGCCAAGTCCGCGCAGTTCCCGCTGCACGCCTGGCTGCCCGCCGCGATGGCCGCGCCCACCTCGGTCAGCGCCTACCTGCACGCCGCGACCATGGTCAAGGCGGGCGTCTACCTGGTCGCCCGGCTGGCCCCCGGCTTCGCCGACACCGCGCCCTGGCGGCCGCTGGTGCTGACGGTCGGGCTGTACACCCTGGTGGTCGGGGCCTGGCGGGCACTGCGCGAGACCGACATGAAGCGGCTGCTGGCCTACGGCACGGTCAGCGAACTCGGCATGATGACCGCACTGTTCGGCATGGGCACCCGCACCGGCGCGCTCGCCGGGGCGGTGCTGCTGCTCTCCCACGCCCTGTTCAAGGGCGCCCTGTTCATGGTGGTCGGCGTGGTCGACCACCAGACCGGCACCCGCGACCTGCGCGAACTGTCCGGCCTCGGCCGCACGCTGCCCGCCGTCGCCGTGGTGGCGCTGCTGGCCGGCGCGTCCATGGCCAAACTGCCGCCCACGGTGGGCTGGATCGCCCAGGACGGCGCCCTGGAGGCCGTGCTGCACGGCCACCTCACCGGCGCGGCGTGGGCGGCGGCCGCCCTCTGCCTGGGCTCGGTGCTGACCGTCACCTACACCGCGCGCTTCCTCCAGGGCGGGTTCGCGACGAAGCGGGACGGCAGGGCGCGGCGGCCCGCGCGCCCTCCCCACCCGGCCTTCCTCGCCCCCGCCGCCGTGCTCTCCGTGCTCGGCCTCGCCGCGGGCCTCGGACACCCGGTGGTCGACGCGCTGAGCGCCCCGTACGCCGACCTGTACCCGGAGCCCTCCGGCAAGCCCTTCCACGCGGCGCTCTGGCACGGCTGGACCCCGGTGGTGTGGCTGGCGCTGCTGATCGTGGTGCTGGGACTCGCCCTGCACGCCGCGCGCCGTCCCTTCTCCCGGCTGCTGCACCGGCTTCCCCGGCTGCCGGACGCCGAGTGGTGCTACCGGCGCGGCATGATCGCCCTGCACCACGGCGCCGTGGTGTTCACCCGGTACACCCAGGTCGGCTCCCTGCCCCTCTACCTCACCGCCATCCTGCTCACCGTCGTGGTGCTGCCGTCCATCGCCATGCTGCACGCCATGCCGCCGCTGGACCAGGTGCGCGCCTGGTGGACGCCCGCCGAACTGCCCCTGGCGCTCACCGTGGTGATCGCCGCCGCGGGCGCCGCGGTGCTCAAGCACCGGCTGGCCGCCGTCCTGGTCACCGGCGCCGTCGGCTACGCGGTGGCCGGACTGTTCGTGGTGCAGGGGGCGCCCGACCTGGCGCTCACCCAGTTCCTGGTGGAGTCCCTCACCCTGGTCGTCGTGGTGCTGGTGCTGCGCCGCATGCCGCCCCGCTTCACCCCCGCCACGCAGACCTGGCCGGGACGCCTGGGCCGGGCCGCGGTCGCCCTCCTGGTGGGCGGCTTCGTCGCCGGGTTCGCGCTGACCGCCCCGCAGGGCCGCGACAACGCCGGGCCGGCCGGCGACTACCTGCGCCGGGTCGGCGAGACCGGCGGCGAGAACGTCGTCAACGCGATCGTGGTCGACTTCCGCGCGCTGGACACCATGGGCGAGATCGCCGTGCTGATGGTCACCGCCCTCGGCGTCATCAGCCTGATCCGGCTGGGCGCGCAGACCGTGGACCGGTCCGACGGCAGGCGCCGCGCCGCCCCCGACGTCATCACGGATTCCGCCGGGTCCCCCACGGCCCGCTGGGACGAGCCCCGCGAACACTGGCTGCCCGGCAGCACCGACCTGCTCGGGGCCGAACGGTCGGTGCTGATGGAGGTCGTCACCCGGCTGCTCTTCCCCTCCATCCTGGTCGTCTCCCTCTTCCTGCTGCTCTCCGGCCACTACCGGCCCGGAGGCGGCTTCTCCGGCGGACTGGTCGCCGGGCAGGCGTTCATCCTCCGCTACCTGGTCGGCGGTCCCACCGACGTCGAGCACGCGATCCGCGTCCGCCCCGGCCACCTGATCGGCGCGGGCCTCACCCTCGCCGCGGCCACCGCCATCGCCCCGCTCGCCCTCGGCCGGCCGCCGCTCACCAGCACCCTGTGGAGCTTCCACCTGCCGCTGCTCGGCCAGGTGAAGACCTCCAGCAGCCTCGTCTTCGACATCGGCGTCTACCTGCTCATCCTGGGAGTCATCCTGACCCTCCTCTCGGCGGCCGGCACCTCGCTGCGCGCGCCCGTCCCCAAGCTCGGCACCGGCACCGGCGCGGCCGGCGGGAGGCGCGCGTGACCAGCCTCGACGTCACCATGGCGCTGGTCGTCGGCGCCCTCTTCGCGGCCGGGGTCCACCTGCTGCTGCAGCGTTCGCTGATGCGGATCGTGCTCGGCATCATCCTGCTCGGCCACGGCGCCAACCTGCTGCTCCTCGAAGCCGGCGGACCGCTCGGCGAACCGCCCATCACCGGCGGCGGCCCGGACGTCGACGTCGACGCCTACTCCGACCCGCTGCCGCAGGCGATGGCGCTCACCGCCATCGTCATCACCTTCGGCGTCACCACCTTCCTGCTCGCCCTCTCCCACCGGTCCTGGCGGCTGACCGGCCACGACGAGGTGCAGAACGACCCCGAGGACCGCCGCATCGGAGACGTCGCCGAACGCGCCGACGACGACCCCGCTCCGCACCTGCCGCCCGAGGACCGGAGGGACGCCGGATGAGGCTCGCCCTGGTCGCCCTCCCGGTCCTGGTGCCGCTGCTCGCCGCCGGGCTCTCCCTGATCGTCTCCGCCAGCACCGACCGGCAGCGGACGGTCACCCTCACCGCGCTGGCCCTGGTCCTGGCCGACGCGATCGCCCTGCTGGCCGTCGTCGAGCGCGACGGCACCATCGTGGTGCGCGCCGGGGACTGGGCCCCGCCGCTCGGCGTGGTGCTCGTCGCCGACCTGCTCGCCGCGATGCTGCTCGCCCTCGCCGTGCTGGTCGCCCTCGCGGTGCTGCTCTTCGCCGTCGGCCAGGACAACGCCGACCGCGGGCCCGGCATCACCGTGCCGTACCACCCGTCGTACCTGGTGCTGGTGGCCGGGATCGCGCTGGCGTTCCTGGCCGGCGACCTGTTCAACCTGTTCGTCGCCTTCGAGATGCTGCTCTCCGCCTCCTACGTCCTGATCACCCTGGACGCGGGAGCCGGGCGGGTCCGCGCCGGCATGACCTACGTCATCACCAGCCTGACCTCCTCGCTGCTGTTCCTCACCGCCCTCGGCCTGGTGTACTCCGCCCTCGGCACCGTCAACCTCGCCGACCTCGCCGTCCAGGCGGAACGCCTGCCGCCCGGCCTGCGCACCGCGCTCAGCCTGATGCTGCTGGTCGTCTTCGGGATCAAGGCCGCCGTCGTCCCGCTGCACTTCTGGCTGCCCGACAGCTATCCGACCGCGCCCGCCCCGATCACCGCGGTCTTCGCCGCGCTGCTCACCAAGGTCGGCGTCTACGCCATGGTGCGCACCGAGAGCCTGGTCTTCCCCCGCGACGGGAGCTGGTGGGTGGCGGCCGTGCTGGCGGTGGCCACCATGCTGGTGGGCATCCTCGGCGCCATCGCCCAGGACGACATCAACCGCCTGCTGTCGTTCACCCTGGTCAGCCACGTCGGCTTCATGATCTTCGGGCTGGCGCTCTCCGACGTCGCCGGGCTGACCGGCACCATCCTGTACATCCTCCACCACATCACCGCGCAGGCCACCCTGTTCCTGGTCGCCGGCCTGATCGTCAACGCCGCCGGGACCGCCGAACTCTCCCGGATGGAACGCGGCGAGGGCGCCCGCCGGGTGCACGGCGTCACCGCGCTGCTCTTCCTGGTCGGAGGACTCAGCATGGCGGGAATCCCCCCGCTGTCCGGCTTCGTCGCCAAGTTCGCCCTGCTGCGGGCCGCCGCCGCGCACGGCGGGGTCGCGGCCTACCTGCTGGCCGGGGCGGCCCTGGTCACCAGCGTGCTCACCCTGTACGCGATGGTCCGCGTCTGGCGCGGCGCGTTCTCCCCGGGACTGGGCGAACCGCTCCGGCTGCGCCGCCGGCCCGGCGTGGTGCTCACCATGTCCGCCGCCGTCGCCATGACCCTCACCGGCCTGGGCCTCGCGGCGGCCGCGGGACCGCTGGCCGACATGGGCGAGCGGGCGGCCACCGAACTGGTGCGGCCCGCCGGTTACCGGGACGCGGTGCTGGTCGGGGAAGGGGCGGGCCGGTGAACCGCTCCCTGCTGCGCAGGCTGCCCTCGCTGCTGTGGCTGTGGCTGCTGTGGATCCTGCTCTGGTCGACGCCGAGCCCGCTGGTGGTCCTCGGCGGCCTGCTGGTCGCGGTGGCGGTCCTCGCCGTCTCCCGCTTCCCCGGCGTCTCCCCGCAGATCACCGTGCGCCCGCTGCGGCTGCTGGGCCTGTGCGCGCGGACGGCCGGCGACCTGGTGGTCTCCGCCACCGCGGTCGGCTGGGCCGCCCTGCGGCACGGGCCCCGGGTGCGGGCCGCGATCGTGGAGCTCCCCCTCACCGCCGACAGCGACCTGCTGGTCACCCTCGCGACCCTGCTCGTCAACGTCTCGCCCGGCAGCCTCGTGCTGGAGATCGACCGCCACCGCGGCGTCCTCTACGTCCACGTCCTGCTGGTCGTCGCCTCCGGCGAGGCGGAGGACGCGCGCCGGAGACTGCTGGAGAACGAACGGCGGCTGGTGGCCGCGCTGGGCCGCGACCAGGACGCCCCGTCCGCCTCCGGCCCCCCTGGCCCCTCCGAACCCCCTGGCCCCTCCGAACCCCCGGGCCCCTCCGAACCCCCGGGCCCTTCCGGTCCCTCCGGCTCCTCCGGCCCCTCCCCGACGTCACGGAAGGACGACTCGTGACCGCCGTCTACTACGTCGTGTTCCTGCTCCTCGGCCTGTCCGCCCTGCTGACGGTGGTCCGGCTGGTGATCGGGCCGGGGGTGCTGGACCGGATCGTCACCCTGGACGTGCTGGTCACCCTGTTCGCGGCCGGCATCGCCGCGGAGGCCGCCCGGCGGGAGGACGGCACCGGGCTGCCGGTGCTGCTCGCCGTGACCCTGCTGGCCTTCGTCGGCTCCGTCACGGCGGCGCACCTGGTGGAGGAGCGGGAGGGGATGCGGTGAGCGCCGTCCTGGACGTGGTCTCGGCGGTGCTGCTGATCGCCGGGGCGGTGTTCTGCCTGCTGGCCTCGGTCGGCGTGCTCCGCTTCCCCGACGCCGTGGGCCGGCAGCACGCGGCGGCCAAGGCGCAGACGCTGGGGCTGCTGCTGATCCTGCTGGGCGCGGCCCTGCAGAACGCGCCCCGGTACGCGGCGCCGCTGGCCCTGGTGGCGCTGTTCCAGCTGCTCACCATCCCGGTGACCGGGCAGATCGTGGGACGCACCGCCTACCGGACGTCCGCGCTGGCCGGGAAGTCGCTCACCGAGGACGCGCTGGCCCGGCGGCTGCCGCCGGAGGAGCGGCTGCCGCCGGAGGAGCGGCGGCCGGACGCGGACGGCGGCTGATCAGGCGCCGGCGGCCCGGTCCCGCCGCCCGGCGGTGTCGCGGTCGACGACCTCGCCCCGGACGGTCCTGGGCTCGCCGGGCGCGGTCCGGTCCTTCAGCGCGCGCGACTCCGCCTTGAGGATGCGGGCCGACTTCCCCATGGACCGGGTCAGGTCCGGCAGCCGCTTCACCGCGAGGACCGCGGCGACGACGAGCAGGATGACGGCGAGCTCGCTCAGTCCGAACATGGGATCCCGTTTCGTGAGGGGAGGGCGGGGCGCGGCGGGGGCCGTGCCGCCGGAGAATCTACCCGGCCGGGCGCGGTCTGCCCATGCCCGCCGGTCCCCTCCCCGCGGCCCGCCTCCGCCGGCCCCTCCCGCCGGGGCCGTCCGGCGGCCCGTCCGGCTCCCGGTTCAGCCCAGGCCGTTGGCCTTCAGCCACTCCGGGTCCGGGGCGACCGTCTGGAGCACCTCGACCAGCAGCCCGTCCGGGGCCGCCACCTGGAACCGCCGCTGCCCCCACGGCTCGGTCACCGGGTCCAGCACGATCTCGGCGCCGGCCGCGCGCAGCCGTTCGAACTCGGCGTCCACGTCCTCCACCAGGAAGGCCAGCAGCGCGCCGGTGATCTCCCTGCCGCGGGTGGCCGCCGGCCAGGAGTCGTGGTCGCGCCGGACGAAGTCGAGGCTGAGCCGAGGGTGGCCGGGGTGCTGGGTGTTCACGTACCAGCCGAGGTCGACGTTCACCTTGAACCCGAAGTGCTCGGCGAACCAGGCGGCGGCCCGGGCCGGGTTCTCGGCGGCGTACGCGGTTCCCACCATGCTGACCTGCACGGGTGACATCCCTTCGTCGGTGACGGGCTGTCAGGCTAGCCCGCACACCTGTCCGGACGGGGTGGGTTCCACAGGTTCGTGATCAAGGGAGGTCGTGCGCGCAGCGGCCTGCCATCATGACCGGCATGACATCCGAACGCAGGATCACCGTCGTCACCGGAGGCAGCCGCGGCATCGGAGCGGCGGTCTGCCGCCGTCTCGCCGCCGAGGGACACGACCTCGTGATCGGCTACCGCTCCGGCGCGGACGCCGCCGAGCGGGTGGCCGCCGAGGCCGCCGCGCTGGGCGCCCGGGCGGTGCCGGTGGCGGTGGACACCTCCGAGGCGGCCTCGGTGGACCGGCTGTTCGACACCGCGGCCGAGCGGCTGGGCGCGGTCACGGGCCTGGTGAACAACGCGGGGGTCAGCGGCCCGGTGGGCCGGCTCGCCGACGCGGACCCCGAGGGCATGCGGGACGCGCTGGGCGTCAACGTCCTCGGCTATCTGCTCTGCGCCCGGCGCGCGGTCCGCGACATGACGGCGGGCGCGGGCGGCGCGATCGTCAACATCTCCTCCGCGGCGGCGACCCTGGGCAGCCCCGGCGAGTACGTCCACTACGCGGCGGCCAAGGCGGCGGTGGACACGATGACGGTGGGCCTGGCCAAGGAGGTCGCCGCCGACGGGATCCGCGTCAACTGCGTCGCGCCGGGCACGGTGTGGACCGAGTTCCACCAGGACCCGCAGCGGCCCGCCTGGATGGGGGAGAACACGCCGATGGGCCGGTCGGCCCGGCCGGAGGAGATCGCCGGCGCGGTCGCCTGGCTGATGTCGGACGACGCGTCCTACACGACGGGCGCGGTGCTGCGGGTGGCGGGCGGACGGTAGGTCCCGTCCGGCGGACCGACGCCCCGTCACCGCGGGAGCGCGTTCCCCGGACCGGGCTCCGCGTGCCGCAGGACGCCCACGGCCGTCTGCCGGAAGGAGACGGCCGGCGGCCCCGGCCGTGTCCGGACCCGGAGCGGTGGGGCCTCAGCCGCCGGGCGCGGCGCCGTCGCCGGCCAGGTCCCAGGCCAGCTGGGCGACCTGCCGCATGATGGGCAGCATCTCCGGGTGGCCGTCGCCGTCCAGGACGCGGTACTCGCTGCCGATCGTGATCACCAGCCGCTCGGGCAGGCCGAGTTCGGGGTAGTTGCGCTCGGCGATCACCCGGCGCGCGGCTTCCGCGGCGGGGACCCCGGCCGCGTGGAAGGCGTGCGCGCGCTCGGCGACGTACTCGAGGTACCCGATGTGCTCCTTGATCCCGGCGGCGTCGAGCACGGGGCCGTGACCGGGCACGAAGGTCCGCGCCCCGGTGGCCAGGAACCGCTCGCAGGAGTCGATCAGGTTGCTCAGCGGACCCGCCCAGTGCGACGGGTGGTCCCCCGGCGTCGCGGCCGTGCTGCCGAACACCGCGTCACCGGTGAACACCACGCCCTGCTCCGGCAGGTGCACGAACAGGTCGCCGGCGGTGTGCCCGGGCGGCAGCGAGGCGAGACGCACCGGGAACCCGCCCACCGTGAGCTCCAGCGCGCCGGTGAACGTCGTGGTGACGGGCGGGACCTCGGTGGCCGACCAGTCGAAGGCCCCGAAGTGCCGCACCACGTAGGCGCCCCACGGCGTCGCCGGGTTCACCGCCCCCGCCAGTGACCGCAGTTGGTCCGGCGTGGGCTCCAGACACAGGTGCGTCCGGGCCTCCTCGGTGGCCACGACCTCCGCGTCCGGCAGTACGCAGGCGCCCCACAGGTGGTCGCCGTTGGTGTGGGTCACGACCACCCGGTCGACGTCCGCCCCCGGGGACAGCCGCTCGCGGCTCGCCGCCAGGAACCGCTCGGCGAGCCGCCGGTCGTAAGGACTGTCGATCCACAGCGCGGAGTCCCTGCCGACCAGCAGCCCGCAGTTGGCCAGCCCCCAGCCACGCCGGCCCGGCAGCAGGGCGTACAGCCCCGGGCCGATCTCCGTCAGGGGCGCTCCGCGCGTGATCGTCATGCCAGGCGATTATGCAGACGCGGGCGAGTTCCACCACCGCGCCGGGCGGCGGTTGGCCGGAAGTAGCCCCCGGCGCGGGCGCGCGGTCAGCTCGCGGGACCGGCGGAACCCGGCGTCGCGGCCGGGCGGCGGTAGACGCCGTCCCGGCGCTCGAGGTGTCCGAGGTCGACCAGGTGGCGGCGGAGGGTCACGTGGTCGACCGGGGAGTCCTGCGCGCACCAGGCGGCGAGGCGCTCGTCGACCGCGCGTTCCGGGTGGTCGACGCCGACGTCGAAGGACCGCTCCGCGACGTGCCGCAGCACCTGCCGCTTGCGGTCCCAGCGGGCCGGGAGCCGCACCAGACGGCCGCCGCGGACGAAGGTGCCCAGCAGCGCCTCGGTGGACGCGTCCCCCGTGCCGTGGTCCACGGCCGGGGCCGCCGGGCGGCGGACGGCCTCACGGAAGCGGTCGTACGCCACCGCGAGCCCGGCCGGGCCCCGCGCCGGCGCCCCGCCGTCCACCAGCCGCCGCACGGCCCGCACGGCCTCCTCGGGCCGCACCCCCGCCCGCTCCGCGGCCTCGGCGGCGGTGCGCGCCCCGAGCGTGACGGCGGCGAAGACCCGGGCCCGGGTCCCGTCGGCGAGCAGGCGGGTCAGATCGGGGGCGTCCGAGGGCGTGGGGGACATGGCGGGGTCCTTCCTGACGGCGGTCCGACGGGTCGGCGGAACCCCGGTCATCGCCCGCCGGCGGCGCCGGCCGCCTCACCTTTTCGGCGGGCGTCCCTGCTCCCACGGCGCGGCGCGCGCCGCCCGTACCGGCCGGCGGACGCCGCCGCCCCACCCGACCGGAGGGCGGACGCCCGCGCAACACGCCTAGAATCCCCGCCAGTTGCCCACAGCTCGCCGACCCACGGGAGTCCTCATGTCCGGAGCGGACAGCACGGCCGGCACCCCCGGCGCCCGCGCCATCACCACGATCGACACCAGCAAGCCCCATCCGGCCCGGATGTACGACTGGATGCTCGGAGGCAAGGACAACTACCCGGTCGACGAGGAGCTGGCCCGGCACATGCTCAGGATCGAGCCGCACCTGCCGCTGATGGCGAAGATGAACCGCGGCTTCATGCACCGCTCCACCCGCTGGCTGGCGCAGCAGGGCGTCCGGCAGTTCCTGGACATCGGCACCGGCATACCGACCGAGCCCAACCTGCACCAGATCGCCCAGGCGGCCGCCCCCGACGCCCGGGTGGTCTACTGCGACAACGACCCGATCGTCCTGGCCCACGCCGAGGCCCTGCTGCACGGCACGCCCGAGGGGGCCGTCGAGTTCCTGCACGCGGACGCCCGCGAGATCGACGTCGTCCTCGAGCGGGCCGCCGAGGTCCTGGACTTCGGCCGGCCGGTCGCCGTCTCGCTGATCGCGCTGCTCCACTTCGTCAGCGACGAGGACGGCGCGGCCCGGCTGGTCGACCGGGTCAAGGAGACCATGACGCCCGGGAGCCACCTGGTGATGTCCCACTTCACCACCGACTTCTACTCCGAGGAGGAGGTCCGGGAGGCGACCGGCACGGCCGCGGCCCGCGGCTACAGCTTCAGCCCGCGCGGCCGCGAGCAGTTCGCGCGGTTCTTCGACGGGCTCGAGCTGGTGGAGCCGGGCGTGGTCCTGGCCGAGCAGTGGCGTCCCGAGCTGGGCGAGCCGGTGCCGGGCCAGGGGGACAGCATCAGCTCCACCTACGCGGCGGTCGCCCGCAAGGCCTGACCCGGACCGGCCGGGCGGCCCGCGAGGACCCGGGCGCCACCCGGCGGGCCGTCGTGCCGGACAATCGCAGAGGGCGCCGGGGGAGCCCCAGCACCGCAGGACGACACCGGAAGGCCGAGGCACGAGCCCCATGACCCCCGCGCGCGGAAGGCTCCGCATCTACCTGGGCGCCGCACCCGGCGTCGGCAAGACCTGCGCGATGCTCGACGAGGCGCACCGCCGGGCCGGGCGCGGCACGGACTGCGTGGTCGCCGCCGTGGAGCACCGCGACCGCCCCCGCACCGCGCAGCGGCTGGACGGGCTGGAGGCGGTGGCGCGCCGGGCCGACGGGGAGGTCGACGTGCCCGCGGTGCTGCGCCGCGCGCCCGCCGTCGCCCTGGTGGACGACCTGGCGCACACCAACGCCCCCGGCGGGCGGCACGCCAAGCGGTGGCAGGACGTCGCCGAACTCCTCGACGCCGGGATCGAGGTGATCACCACCGTCAACATTCAGCACCTGGAGTCGCTCGGCGACCTCGTCGAGTCGATCACCGGCGTGCGGGAGCCGGAGACCGTGCCGGACGAGATGGTCCGCCGCGCCGACCAGATCGAGCTGGTCGACATGTCGCCGCCGGCGCTGCGCCGCCGCCTGGCGCACGGCAACGTGTATCCGCCGGACCGGATCGACGCCCAGGTCTCCCACTACTTCCGCCTCGGCAACCTCACCGCGCTGCGCGAACTCGCGCTGCTGTGGGTCGCCGACCGGGTCGACGAGTACCTGACCCGTTACCGCAGCGAGCACCGGGTCTCCGCCGTCTGGGGGTCCCGCGAGCGGATCGTGGTCGGTCTGACCGGCGGTCCGGAGGGCCGCACGCTGATGAGACGGGCCGCCCGGCTCGCCGAGAAGGGCGCCGGCGGCGAGGTGCTGGCCGTGCACATCGCCAGCCGTGACGGCCTGCCGTCCGCCCCGCCGCGGGAGCTCGCCCTCCAGCGCACCCTGGTCGAGGAGCTCGGCGGCACCTTCCACCACGTCGTCGGCGAGGACGTCCCCACCGCGCTCCTGGAGTTCGCCCGCGGCGTCAACGCCACCCAGATCGTGCTGGGCGTCTCCCGCCGCAAGGCCTGGCAGTACGTCCTCGGTCCCGGCGTCAGCGCCACCGTCGCCCGCGACTCGGGGCCCGACATCGACGTCCACCTGGTCACCCACGCCGAGGCGGGCAAGGGCCGCGGCCTGCCGATGGCCCGGGGAAGCCACCTCGGCCGGCCCCGGACCGTGGCCGGCTGGGTGACCGGCGTGGCCGGACCGGTGCTGCTCACCCTCCTGCTGCTGGGGGCGGGCGTGGGCGGCCACATCGGCCTGGCCAACGAGATGCTGCTCTTCCTCGGCCTGACCGTCGCCGCCGCCCTGCTGGGCGGGCTGCTGCCCGCCCTGGCCTCCGCGGCGGTCGGCACCCTGCTGCTCAACTGGTTCTTCACCCCGCCCGCCGGCACCCTCAGCATCTCCGAGCCGCGCAACGTGCTGGCCCTGGTGGTCTTCGTCGCGGTCGCCGCGTCGGTGGCCTCCGCCGTCGACCTGGCGGCCCGGCGCACCCAGCAGGCCGTCCGGCTGCGGGCCGAGGCGGAGATCCTCTCCTACCTCGCGGGCAGCCTGCTGCGCGGCGGCACGGGCCCGCAGGCGCTGCTGGAGCGGGTCCGCGAGACCTTCTCCATGGAGTCGGCGGCCCTGCTGGAACGCGAGGACGCGGACGCCCGCTGGACCTGCGCGGGCAGCGTGGGGCCGGGCCCGGTGGCGGCCCGGCCGGAGGACGCCGACGTGGACGTGCCGGTCGGCGACCGGATGGCGCTCGCCCTGTCCGGCCGGGTGCTGCCCGCCGGGGACCGCCGGGTGCTGGCCGCCTTCGGGGCGCAGGCCGCCGTCGCCCTGGAGCACCAGCGGCTGCGGAGGGAGGCGGAGCGGGCCCGGGAGCTCGCCGAGGGCAACCGGATCCGCACCGCGCTGCTCGCCGCCGTCAGCCACGACCTGCGCACCCCCCTCGCGGGCATCAAGGCGTCCGTCTCCTCGCTGCGGTCGGAGGACGTGGAGTGGTCCGAGGAGGACCGGGCGGAGCTGCTGGCCGCCATCGAGGACGGCGCCGACCGGCTGGACCAGCTCGTCGGCAACCTGCTGGACATGTCCCGGCTGCACACCGGCACCGTCACCCCCCTGATCCGGGAGGTCGACCTGGACGAGGTGGTGCCCAGGGCGCTCGGCGGGGTGCCGGAGGACCAGGCGGGGCGGGTGGTGCTGGACGTGCCGGAGTCGCTGCCGATGGTCGCCGCCGACCCGGGACTGCTGGAGCGGGTGGTCGCCAACGTCGTCGAGAACGCCGTCAAGTACAGCCCGGCCCCCGCCCCCGTGCGGGTCTCGGCCAGCGCGCTCGGCGACCGGGTGGAGCTGCGCGTGGTCGACCGGGGGCCGGGGGTTCCCGAGGCGACCAAGGAGCGGATGTTCGAGCCGTTCCAGCGGCTCGGGGACGCCCCGCGCGGCGTCGGGGTCGGCCTCGGGCTCGCGGTGGCGCGCGGCTTCGCCGAGGCGATGGGCGGAGCGCTGGCCGCGGAGGACACCCCCGGGGGCGGGCTGACCATGGTCCTCACCCTGCCGGCCGCCCGCCGGGGGGCGGCCGGGGGCGCGCCCGCGGAGGAGCGCGCGTAGTCTCCCCGGGGGAACCGGTGTGCGACACCGGGCGACAAGCGGAGTGAGACAGAGAGGCGAACCGTCATGCCGCGCAGCACGGGGGAGGCGGCCCGGAGGACGGGGCCGACCCGGGTACTGGTGGTCGACGACGAAGCGCAGATGGCGCGGGCGCTCGTGATGAACCTCAAGGCGCGCCACTACGCGGTGGACGTGGCCGCGGAGGGCGGACAGGCGCTGCGGCTGGCCGCCGAGCGGCACCCGGACGTGGTGCTGCTCGACCTCGGGCTGCCCGACATGGACGGCGTCGAGGTGATCCGCGGGCTGCGCGGGTGGACCCGGGTGCCGGTGATCGTCCTGTCGGCGCGGCACAGCAGCGACGAGAAGGTGTCGGCGCTGGACGCCGGGGCCGACGACTACGTCACCAAGCCGTTCGGCATGGACGAGCTGATGGCACGGGTCCGGGCCGCCGTGCGGCGCGCGGACCCGGAGGGGGAGCCCGGTTCCGGCCCCGGTGGGGAGGGCGTCGTGGAGACCGCGGACTTCACCGTCGACCTGAGGGCCAAGAAGGTCGGCCGGGGCGGGCAGGACGTGCGGCTCACCCCGACCGAGTGGCACCTGCTGGAGATCCTGATCAGCAACCCGGGGCGCCTGGTCAGCCAGAAGCAGCTGCTGCAGGAGGTGTGGGGGCCGACGTACACCAGGGAGACCAACTACCTGCGCGTCTACATGGCGCAGCTGCGCCGCAAGCTGGAGGCCGACCCCTCGCACCCCCGGCACTTCATCACGGAGCCGGGGATGGGGTACCGCTTCGAGCTCTGATCCGGCCGGCGCGGTGGTGCCCCGCGGCTGATCCGGCCGGACCGTACGACGGGAGGTTCCATGCGGATCGGACTCTTCGCCACCTGTCTGGGGGACACGCTCTTCCCCGACGCGGTGAGGGCCACCGCCGTGCTGCTCGCCCGGCTGGGCCACGACGTGGTCTTCCCGCCGGGCCAGACCTGCTGCGGCCAGATGCACGTCAACACCGGCTACCAGCGCGAGCCGGTCCCCCTGGTGCGGAACTTCGCCGAGCAGTTCGGCGACCCGTCGCTGGAGGCGGTGGTCGTGCCGTCCGGCTCCTGCGCCGGCTCGGTCCGCCACCAGCACGGGGCCGTCGCCGGCCGCTACGGCGATGCCGCCCTGCGCGCCGGGGTCGCCGCCGTCGGGGCGAAGATCTACGAGCTCTCCGAGCTGCTGGTCGACGTCCTGGGCGTCACCGACGTCGGCGCCTGGTTCCCGCACCGGGTCACCTACCACCCCACCTGCCACTCGCTGCGGATGCTCCGGGTGGGCGACAAGCCGCTGCGGCTGCTGCGGGCCGTCGAGGAGATCGACCTGGTCGAGCTGGAGCAGGCCGACGCCTGCTGCGGCTTCGGCGGCACCTTCGCCCTCAAGAACGCCGGGACGTCCGCCGCCATGCTCCGGGACAAGACGGACCACGTCCGCGCCACCGGGGCCGACGTCTGCACGGCGGGCGACTCCTCCTGCCTGATGCACATCGGCGGCGGCCTCTCCCGGACCGGGGCGGGCGTCCGCACCCTGCACCTGGCGCAGATCCTCGCCTCCACCCGCACCACCCCCCACCGGCTCCCGCGGCCGGAGGCCGTCCGATGAGCAGCGGCCCCCCGCCCGCGGACGGATCCGGCGGCGTCTTCCTCGGCATGCCCGCCGTCCCGCCCCGCCCGCCCCACGGCACCGGCAACCTGCGCGGCGACCGCTCCTTCCCCCGGGCCGCCCGCGACGCGCTGGCCGACGAGCAGCTGCGCCGCAACCTGGCCAGGGCCACCCGCACCATCCGCGGCAAGCGGCTGGCCGTCACCGGTGAGCTCCCCGACTGGGAACGGCTCCGCGAGGCCGGGGCGGCGATCAAGGCCGACACCATGAACCGCCTGCCGGAGCTGCTGGAGGAGCTGGAGCGCAAGGTCACCGAGCGCGGCGGCACGGTGCACTGGGCGCGCGACGGCGTCGAGGCCAACGAGATCGTCACCCGGCTGGTCGAGGCGACCGGCAGCGACGAGGTCATCAAGGTCAAGTCGATGGCCACCCAGGAGACCGGCCTCAACGAGCACCTGGAGAGCCGGGGCATCGCGGCCCACGAGACCGACCTGGCCGAGCTGATCGTGCAGCTCGCCGGGGACAGGCCCTCGCACATCCTGGTGCCGGCGATCCACCGCAACCGCGAGGAGATCCGGGACATCTTCCGCGCCGCGATCCCGGGCGTCGACCCCGGCCTGGACGCGGTGCCCGCGCACCTGGCCGCCGCCGCCCGCGCCCACCTGCGCGAGAAGTTCATGACCGTGCCGGTCGCCGTCTCCGGCGCCAACTTCGGCATCGCCGAGACCGGAACCCTCTCGGTCGTGGAGTCCGAGGGCAACGGCCGGATGTGCCTCACCCTGCCCCGCACGCTGATCACCGTGATGGGCATCGAGAAGGTGCTGCCCCGCTACCGGGACCTGGAGGTCTTCCTCCAGCTGCTGCCCCGGTCCTCCACCGGCGAGCGGATGAACCCTTACACCTCGCTGTGGACCGGGGTCACCCCCGGCGACGGGCCCGAGGAGTTCCACCTGGTCCTCCTCGACAACGGCCGGACCGCGGCGCTGGCCGACCGGATCGGCCGCGAGGCGCTCCACTGCATCCGCTGCTCGGCCTGCCTCAACGTCTGTCCGGTCTACGAGCGGACCGGCGGCCACTCCTACGGCTCCACCTACCCGGGCCCCATCGGGGCCGTGCTCACCCCTCAGCTGGCCGGCATGGACGTGACGAAGGACGACCCCAACAGCTCGCTGCCGTACGCCTCCAGCCTCTGCGGCGCGTGCTTCGACGCCTGCCCGGTGAAGATCGACATCCCCTCGCTCCTGGTCGAGCTGCGGCACCAGCACACCGAGCGGGCCGGCCCCACCGCGGAGAAGCTGGCGATGAAGGCCGCCGCCGCGGTGATGAGGAGGCCCGGACTGTTCGCCGCCGCGCAGAAGGCGGCCGCCCCCCTCCGGCTGGCCGCCGGACGGGACCAGGTGATCTCCCGGCTGCCGCCGCCCTTCGACGGCTGGACCGACAGCCGCGACCTGCCCGCCCCGCCCCGGCGGACCTTCCGCTCCTGGATGGCCTCCGAGGAGGGGGCCGCCGCCCTGCGCGCGGCCGCCGAGGAGGGCCGCCGCACCCGCGGCGGACACGACGACGAGGAGGAACGGTGACCGCGACCGCACGCGAGACGGTGCTCGGCCGGATCAGGGACGCGCTCGCCCTGGCGGGCCCCCGCGAGGTGACGGTGGAACGCGCCTACCGCACCGGCCGCACGCTCCCCGACGCCGAACGGCTGGAACTCCTCACCGGCCGCCTGGCCGGCCACGGGGCGCGGGTGCGGGTCTGCACCGCCGACCGCACCGCCAAGGCGGTCGCCGAGGCGCTGCGCGAGCGCGGCGCCCGCCGGATCGGCGTGCCCGCCGGACTCGACCCGTCCTGGCTCACCGCCTTCGACGGGGAGGTCCTGCGGGACTCCGCCGACATCCCCGCGCCCCGCCTCGGCGAGCTCGACGGCGTGGTCACCGCCTCCGCCGTGACCTGCGCGGAGACCGGCACCGTCTTCCTCGACGGCTCCCCGGACCAGGGCCGCCGCGCACTCACCCTCGTCCCCGACCTGCACGTGTGCGTCGTCGACCT
>NZ_LWCC02000002.1:10040-11296 GCF_001642695.1 Streptomyces chilikensis | reverse complement strand
TCGGTGAGCAGCCGGGTCCGGCCGACGAGGACCGCGTGGCCCTCGACCACGCCCTGGACGCCGAGGCCGGGCACGTTGGCGAAGTCCTCCGGCGCCGGCAGGGCGCCGACGCGTTCGGCGGCGCCCGCGGCGACCGCCTGGGCGATGGGGTGCTCGGAGGCGTGCTCCAGCGCGCCGGCCAGCCGCAGCACCTCCCTCTCGTCGGTGCCCTCGGCGGTGTGGACGGCGAGCAGGGTCATGCGTCCGGTGGTGACGGTGCCGGTCTTGTCCAGGACGACGGTGTCGACGCGGCGGGTGGACTCCAGGACCTCGGGGCCCTTGATGAGGATGCCGAGCTGGGCGCCGCGGCCGGTGCCGGCCATCAGCGCGGTCGGGGTGGCCAGGCCCAGCGCGCAGGGGCAGGCGATGATCAGCACGGCGACGGCGGCGGTGAACGCGGCGGCCGGTCCGGCGCCGTTGCCCAGCCAGAAGCCCAGGGTGGCCAGGGCCAGGGTGATGACGACGGGGACGAAGACGGCCGAGATCTTGTCGGCCAGCCGCTGGGCGGCGGCCTTGCCGTTCTGCGCGTCCTCGACCAGCCGGGCCATGCGGGCGAGCTGGGTGTCCGCGCCGACCCGGGTGGCCTCCACCACCAGGCGGCCGCCCGCGTTCACCGTCGCCCCCGTCACGGTGTCCCCGACGCCGACCTCGACGGGCACGGACTCGCCGGTGAGCATCGAGGCGTCCACGGCGGAGGTGCCCTCGACGACGGTGCCGTCGGTGGCGATCTTCTCACCGGGACGCACCAGGAACCGGTCCCCGGCCTTCAGGGCGTCCACCGGGATCTGCTCCTCCCGGCCGTCGCGCAGCACCGTGACGTCCTTCGCGCCGAGCTGGAGCAGGGCGCGCAGCGCGGCCCCGGCCTTGCGCTTGGAGCGGGCCTCGAAGTAGCGGCCGGCCAGGATGAACGCGGTCACCCCGGCCGCGGCCTCGAGGTAGATGTTGCCCGCACCGTCCGAGCGCGCGATGGTCAGCTCGAACGGATGCGTCATGCCCGCGGTGCCGGCGGTGCCGAGGAACAGCGCCCACAGCGACCACAGGAACGCCGCCGAGGTGCCGACCGAGATCAGCGTGTCCATGGTCGCCGCGCCGTGCCGGGCGTTGGTGAAGGCGGCCCGGTGGAACGGCCAGGCCGCGTAGGTGACGACCGGGGCGGCCAGGGTGAGCGACAGCCACTGCCAGTACGTGAACTGCCAGGCCGGGACCATCGCCATCGC
>NZ_LWCC02000002.1:0-9940 GCF_001642695.1 Streptomyces chilikensis | reverse complement strand
TGACGACCGGGGCGGCCAGGGTGAGCGACAGCCACTGCCAGTACGTGAACTGCCAGGCCGGGACCATCGCCATCGCAATCACCGGGACGGCCAGCACCACGGCGGTGACCAGCCGCTGCCGCAGCGGCCGCAGCTCATCGTTCTCCGCCTCCCGCTCCGGCCCGCCGTCCCCAAACCCGGCCGCACCGGACACCGCCTTCGGCTCCGGCCGGCGGGCGGTGTACCCGGTGGCCTCCACCGTGGCGATCAGGTCCGCGACCTCCAGGTCCTGCCGGAAGGTGACCTTCGCCCTCTCCGTGGCGTAGTTGACGGTGGCACTGACCCCCTCCATCCGGTTCAGCTTCTTCTCGATCCGGGCCGCGCACGAGGCACAGGTCATGCCTCCGATCGCGAGTTCGACCTCGGCTGTGTCGGGCGTGGTAGTGGTCATGTCTGCTCCTCGGAGCTCACGGACGTGATGTGCGACAGATGGGACAGGGCGGGGACCGCGAAGACGGCGCGGCCCCCGCCCGGTTCGTGGGTCAGGCGGCCGCGCGGCCGACGAAGTCGTAGCCGGCCTCATCGATGGTCTTGGCGATCAGCTCGTCGAGCGCGGCGTCGGGCTCGGTCGAGGTGGTCACCGTGACCAGTCCGGTGCCGATCTCGACCTCGACCGCGGTGACCTGGTCCAGACCGCCTACCGCACGGGTGACGACGCCCTGGCAGTGCGCGCTGCCGATGCCTTCGGCCTTGTAGATGGTCTTGACCTCCGCCGTGGTGTGGCAGCTTCCGTCAGGGGTGCAGCAGTTCGACACGGATTCCTCCACTACTGGTCCTTATACCCCTGGGGGGTATGGGGTGACGGCTTCATGTATACCCCCCGCCCGTATCGGGTGGCAAGCGTCGACCTGACTTGACTTAGTACCCCGGGGGGGTATGTTAAGGCGTGTTGGCCGCACGCACGAGCGGCCCGGAGATGAGGAGTTGTCCATGAACACCGGACTGCGGGTCACCGTCTTCGCCGCCGCGCTCGCCGCGACCTTCGGTGCCGCCTACGGCGTGGGCGGCGCGGTCGGCCCGATTTCATCCGAGCCGGAGAGCGGCACCCACGGTGGCTCCAAGAGCCATGCGGCCGCCGGACACAAGGAGGGAGCGGCTGGGCACGACGAAGTGAGGGGTGGTGGTCACGAAGCGGCACCGCCAGGAGGTCTCGAGGTCTCCAAGGACGGCTACACGCTCGACCTGGAAACCCCGCGCATCGAAGCCGGCGAGAAGACCAGCCTGCGCTTCGCCGTCATGAGGGACGGGACGGGGCGCAAGGTCACCGCGTACGAGCGCGAGCACGGTAAGGACCTGCATCTGATCCTCGCCTCGCGCGACCTGACCGTCTACCGTCATCTGCACCCCACCCGGGCCGCCGACGGTACGTGGTCCACGCCTGTGGACCTGCCCAAGGCCGGTAGTTATCGCGTCTTCGCCGACTTCAAGCCCAAGGGCGGCGAAGCGCTCACCCTCGGCGCCGACCTCGCCGCGTCCGGACCTTACGAGCCCGGCGAGCTGCCCGAGCACAGCACGACAGCCAAGGTCGACGGGTACAAGGTGAAGCTCGGGGGCACCCTGACCCAGGGTGAGCACAGCGAGGTCACCCTGACGGTCACCAAGAACGGCAAGCCGGTCCGGGACCTCCAGCCCTACCTGGGCGCCTATGGCCACCTGGTCGCACTGCGCTCCGGTGACCTCGCCTACCTGCACGTTCACCCGAACGGCGAGCCCGGCGACGGCAAGACCGAGCCCGGCCCTGAAGTCTCCTTCACGGCTACGGCACCGAGTGCCGGCGCGTACCGCCTGTTCCTGGATTTCAAGCACGAGGGCAAGGTCCGGACGGCGGCCTTCACGGTGCACGCGGGCGGCGCGGCGGACGAATCCGAGAAGCCCGCCGAGGCCAAGCCCGCAGAGGAAGACCCCGGGCACACGCACTGACTTCGTGGGCACGTCGCATATGGCCTGATCGTGAAGAGGGCCTCGCCTGGTCCCGGCTCCCATGGGAGCCGGGACCAGGCGCCTTGCGGTGATGAAGGCGGCGAACCTTCAACTGCCGGTGCGGCAGCTCCTGGTGAAGTACGACTCGGTGAAACACGCCGTACGTGTCCTCGAGAACGAGTCCGGTCCGCCGCGGACTCACCGTGCGGCGCTGCCGGCCGTTGCCGGGCTTGCGCTCGTGATGTCGCACAACGTCGGGAGCACCGGGAACGGGCACGGCTGGAGGCGGCCGAGCGGTTCGAGAGTGGTGAGGCGAACGCGGCGGACGCCAAGGACTCGCGGATCGGCGTCTGCTGCTGCGTCCCGCATGGCCTGGAGCTGGAAGGCCGGGCTCGAGTGACAGGGGCGGCTGTGTCTAGGAACGCACGAGGCGGGCGATGGCGTCACGGGCTTCCTTCAGCTTCATGTCTCCTTCTTCACCGCCTTCGGCGACAGCGGCCCGTACACAGGTGTCCATGTGCTCGTCGAGCATCTGCAGGGCGAAGGACTGCAGGGCGCGTGTGGCGGCGGAAACCTGGGTGAGGACGTCGATGCAGTAGGTGTCCTCTTCCACCATGCGCTGCAGTCCTCGGACTTGTCCTTCGATCCGCCGCAGCCGCTTGAGCACGTCGTCTTTGTGGTTGCTGTAGCTGACCATCTGCCATCTCGTCTTTCTCGTGTGCGGAACACGGCTGCGCTCGTTCGCTGCAGCGGCAGCAGGTTCCGGCAGCACGGGGGGCCAGGTAGAGATATCGCACTGGAAGCCGAGCCGTCCAGTATACCCCCCAGCGGTATTACGCCGAGCCCCTTCCTTCGGTGTGACCGAATCCTGAGCACGGTCACGACGGGGGGTGAGGGTGAGGTCCGAGCGTTGCGGTGGGCTCGCGTCGACGTAAGGCGACAACGGGGTGATGCCGGTCGTCGCCGTGCTGCTCACCGCCTGTCGGCTTGGACGCACGGGTGGGCTTGCCGGTCCGGAGGGCAAAGGCGTGTGCGGACGGCGTGGTTGGGCTGGAAGCCCAGGAAGGGGCGGTGGACACCCGCGCTGGATGCAGTGGCGGCGAAGGGGATTGACGGGCCGGGCTTGGTGGCATCGTTGCCGGGTTCACCGTCGGGAACGGGCGTGGGGGCAGGTGAAGGCCGCCGGAGCGCAGGGTGGCGAGGTGGTCGTAGATGTCCAGGCGTGGCTCCAGATCGACGGCCGGGCGACTGGCGGCAAGGGTGGGTCCGGGATCCGGCCGTCTTGCCGGGGTCAGGTTGCCGCGATGACGGTGGTGAGAGCGGTGATCTTCACGCCGGCGTTCAGGGCGGACCCGTTCTCGGCGCTGTCGCCGCCTCCCTCGGCGTCCCTCTGACCCTGTACGGCCCAGGGGTATGGCCGGGAGCCGAGAACGTTTGCCAAACATACCGGGAGGGGGTATATCTAATGACGTCAGTGGTACCCCCCTGGGGTACATCCTTGTTTGCATCCTCCGGGAGGAACCTCATGTCCTGCTGCACCCCCGACGGCAGCTGCTCCACCGGCACCGCCACGGCTGAGGCCACCGAGGGCACCACCACCGTCTACAACGTTTCCGGGATGACGTGCGGGCACTGCAAGGCCACGCTCACCAAGGAGATCGGCGCCCTGGACGGCGTGCTGGCGGTCAACGTCGACCTGGAGACCGGACAGGTCGCCGTCACCAGCTCCGGCGAGCCCGATGACGCACTGCTGGCGAAGGTCGTCGACGACGCCGGTTACGAGCTCACCGGCCGTGCGGCCTGAAGGTTCTGCCCGTCTGCCGGGCCCGTCCGCGGCCCGGCCTCTTCCTTCCCCTTCCGCTCACCCGATCCGGAACTCCCTGCACCTGCGCGGCTTCGAAGCCGCCGGCTGCTGACACCTCGACCTCGCCGCGCGGGCAGGGGCGGGCCAGTGCCCCGATGAGGGACGTGGACGCTCCCGGGTGGGCTGACCTGCAGGATTCACCTCGGCCGGGAAGGCGGCCTTCGCCCGCAGGCTCTGCTGGTCACCCCTGGCCGGCGGGGCGACAGCCCACAGCTGATTCCCCTGCTCGAGCGGATGCGGGTGGAGTGCCCGAACAGTGGCCGTCCACCACTCGCCCCGACCGCCTGGGCGGTGAAAGGCGTACAACTCGCGTCGGAGCCATCGCCATCGGCGACGCGGGCCGAACCTGCCGAGCTCCGCAACGGCGTCGGACGTGAAGCCGCGCTTCAGCATCGCGCCGGGTCGGTCAGGCGGCCCGGTTGAAGCGGCTCGGGCGGGCGGTCAGCTTGAGGAGTTCGTGCAGGGCGGTGCCGTTCTCGGCCCAGCGCCTCAGTCTTTCTCTGTCGAGCCAGTGGATCTTGTGCTGGTCACCCCACTTCATGGCATCGCGGGTGAAGGCTCCATTGGTGATCACGACCGCGTGATCGGCCTTGTGGACAGGTCCTGATGTTCCCTTCACCTCGTACATCACCCGCGAGCCGACCTTCCCGCCGACGGCGGTGTGTTTGGCCTGGACGACGAGCCGGCCGAGGTGAGGATGGTCGCCGATGACATCCGCTGCCTGATCACCCCGGCCGCCCACCCGGCGGGCCTGCCAGCCGTCGCGGATCAGCAGGTTCTTCATGGCTTCTTCGAAGGCGTGGTCGTCCATGGCGTCCAGTTCGGCCAAGGTGATGCGAAGCATGGCCAGCCGCTCCGCGGCCCGACGTCGCGCTGCGGTCGACCGGGCGACGCGCCACGCGGCGCAAGCCCCCGCGAGCACGGTGAGCGCCAGCACGATGGGCCACGCCTCCACCAGGGTTCGGACTGCCTGCGTGACCATGCGGGTGGTGAGGACGAGGACCGCGGCCACGACGGCGACGGCCGAGACGACTTCCGCCGCCCCCCGAGGGCGCCGCAGACGAACGGGTTGCCGCTTCACCGGTGGGCGGGCGACTGTGAATGGCGAGAAGCGGAGGAGCGCGCACGTCGTCCCGGTGCGCCGGGTCAACGGTGCTGGTTCCTCCTGTTCAACCGGCGTGCACGCCGTATGGGTCCCTGGAGTGCCGTACTCGCGCCGGAGGGGCCCGAAAAGAGATGGCGCCTGACCGACGGCGGCTCTAGGCTGTGCCGTGTTGGCGAAGCGCCTTGTGGGTGCTGTTCGTTCGATTCGAGGACTCCGGGAGGTGTGACCGATGGCTGTCTCTGTGACGGGCCCTGCCCGCATCCAGTCGTTCGTTCCGTTCACCTCCGTGGCCTCCGGCTGACACCTCTCTTCTTCCGCGCCTGTGACGCGCGGCGCCGGGGCCGCCCTTCGAAGGGTTTCCCTTGAACCTCTCTTCTCTTTCGGCTTCCTCGCACTCCCTCGCCCGCTTCGGCTGGGACGAGGGGTGGGAGGCCGAGTTCTCCTCCTACGCCGCGCAGGGGCTGGTCCCCGGGCGCGTGATCCGGGTCGACCGCGGGCAGTGCGACGTGATGACCCCGGAGGGCGTGGTGCGCGCGGACACCGCGTTCGTCACCCCCCACGACCCGATGCGGGTCATCTGTACCGGCGACTGGGCCGCGATCGACCCGGCCGGCGGCGAGCCCCGCTACGTGCGGGAGTACCTGCCGCGGCGGACCGCGTTCGTGCGGTCGACGTCGTCCAAGCGGTCCGAGGGGCAGGTCCTCGCCACCAACGTGGACCACGTGGTCGTCGCCGTGTCGCTGGCCCTCGAGCTCGAGTACCCGCGCATCGAGCGCTTCCTGGCCCTGGCCTGGGAGTCGGGCGCGCAGCCGCTGGTGGTGCTCACCAAGGCGGACCTGGTGTCCGACCCCGTGACCCTCGGGCACCTGGTGCGCGACGTCGAGGGGACGGCGCCCGGGGTGCAGGTGCTGGCGGTCAGCGCCGAGACGGGAGAGGGCGTCGACGTGCTGGCCGCCACCGTGGCCGGCGGGACCACCGTGCTGCTCGGCCAGTCCGGCGCGGGGAAGTCGACGCTGACCAACGCGCTCCTCGGCGAGGAGGCGATGAGCGTGCAGGCCGCGCGGGACGTGGACGGCAAGGGCCGGCACACCACGACCACCCGCAACCTGTTCGCGCTGCCCGGCGGAGGGGTGCTGATCGACACGCCGGGGCTGCGCGGCGTCGGGCTGTGGGACGCGGGCCGGGGCGTCGGGCAGGTGTTCGCGGAGATCGAGGAGCTGGCCGCCGACTGCCGGTTCCACGACTGCGCGCACGTCGCCGAGCCCGGGTGCGCGGTGCTGGCCGCGCTCGACTCGGGCGAGCTGCCCGAACGGCGCCTGGAGAGCTACCGCAAGCTGCTCCGGGAGAACCAGTACATCGTGGCCAAGACCGACGCCCGGGCCAGGGCCGAAATGCGGCGCGAGTGGAAGCGCCGCGGGGCCGAGGGGCGGGCCGCGATGGAGGCCAAGCGGGGCCGCGCGCGGTAGCCGCGCGTCCGGCCCGGAAGGAGGAGCGGCGGCGGCCGAACGGCCCCGCCGCCACCTCCCCGACGCCGGGTTAAACCTCCGTCACCACCCCTCTTGCGGGTGATCCTGACGACGCGACCGACACGCTCCGTGTCGGTCGCGTTACGTTGTGGAACTGTCGGCTGCGTCAATGCACACCTGACGCACGGCCAACTGAACAGTGCGGAGGACGGAATACATGGTCAAGGCGGTACGGGTCATCGTGGCGCTGCTCCTGGTCCTGCTGGGTACGGCACCGGCCCACGCGGCGACGCCCGACCGCCGGGGGGAGAAGGAGGAGTGGGCCGGCACGTGGGCGACCGCCGCCTCCGGCACGGCGCCGCCGTTGCCCGGAGCGTCCATCCGCAACGTGGTGCACACCAGCATCGGCGGCAGCACGGCGCGGGTCCGCCTCTCCAACCGGCTCGGCATCCGTCCGCTCCGCCTCGGCTCGGTCACGCTGGCGCTGCAGGAACACGGCTACTTCCCCCGGCCGGACGCGGTGCCGGGCACGATGCGTCAGGTGCTCTTCGACGGCAGGCCCACGGCTGTGGTGCCGGCCGGCGAGGAGGTCGTCAGCGACCCGGTGCGGCTGCAGGTGCCGGGCGGCTCCAACCTCCTGGTGTCGGTCCACACGCCCTTCGACGACGGACCGGCCACCTACCACCGGATCGCCAAGCAGACCAACTTCGTCGCCTACGGCGCCGACCGCGCCTCCGACGTGCGCGGCGGGGCCTACACCTCGACCGTCCGGTCCTGGTACTACGTGACGGGCGTGGACGTCCGCACCGCGCGGGCGGCCGGAAGCGTGGTGGCGCTGGGCGACAGCCTCACCGACGGCGTGGGGACCACACCGGACAGCAACAGCCGCTGGCCGGACCGGCTGGCCGACCGGCTCGCCGCGCTGCCGCCGCGCCACCGGCTCGGGGTGCTGAACGCGGGGATCTCCGGCAACCGGGTCCTCAACGACCGGTCAGGGCCGAGCGCGCTCGAGCGCTTCGACGCCGACGTCCTGCGGCGCAGCGGTGTGCGGACGGTGATCGTGCTGGAGGGCATCAACGACGTGATGACCGACGCGGCGGGCAAGGACGGCATCAAGGCGTTCCGCAAGGCGTACCGGACGCTCGCGAAGCGGGCGCACGCCAAGGGGATCAAGGTCGTCGGGGCCACGCTGACGCCCTACCGCGGGCATCTCGCGTACACGCCGGGCCGGGAGGCGCTGCGGCAGGAGGTCAACCGCTTCATCCGTGAGGACGCGCCGTTCGACGCGGTGGTGGACTTCGACGCGGCGGTGCGGGACCCGCAACGGCCGGACCGGATCCGGCCCGCCTACGATCCGGGCGACCACCTCCACTTCAACGACGCGGGGATGAAGGCGCTGGCGCGAGCCGTCGACCTGAAGGCGCTGCGGGGTTGACGGCTGATGTTCAGCTTGTGAGGACAGTGAGGAGCCACGCGCCGAGGACCAGGAGCGCCGCGTAGAGTTCCACCAGCAGCACGGTGCCGCCGGAGCCCATCAGGCTCCGGACCGCCGCCCTCGCCTCGCGGGGGCGGCGGCGTTCGCCCACGCGTTCGTGCAGGTAGAGGCCGCCGAGGAAACCGGGCACGGCGCCGATCACCGGCAGCAGGAAGAAGCCGAGGAACGCGCCGGCGCCCGCGTAGCCGCGCAGGTCGGACCGGCGGCCGACGGCGGTGGTCCGGGAGTCCCGCCGGTGCGAGATCTGGGCCCGCAGCAGCTGGGCCAGCAGGAGCAGGAGGGTGGCGCCCACCAGCACCGCCCACGCAGTGGGCCGGGGGTCGTTGAGGGCCCACCAGAGCACACCGGCCCACACGAGCCACGACCCGGGCACCCCCGGTGCCAAGACTCCGCAGATGCCGAGCAGGATGATCGCCCCGGCCAGCAGGAGTTCCCACGCTCCCATTCCTCCAGGGTGCCGGAAACGGGCGGTGTGTGCGGGGTTGGCACGGCCGTGGGGTCGCGGCGACTTCGGCCTGCTGTTCGGGTTGTCGTCCGAAAAATTGTTCTGGTGGCGGTGTCCGCCCGAATGGCGCGTGCCCGGTTTCAGACGCGCGGCGCGGTCGATGATTAGGGGCATGAGCCAACAGGGGGAGACGCCCACCGGCCACCGGGACGAGGACGGGGACGAGGACGACTGGTGGGGCCAGCTGTACGACGAGACCGCCGGTGACACGGGACCGACGGCCGCTCCGGACTCCCTGGACGACCGGTTCGCCTCGGTGGCGGGGACGGTCGGCGGGAGTGCGGCCGACGGCGTCCCGGAGGACGGCCGGAGCGTGCCCGCGCCCCGGCCCGGATCCGGGGCCGAGGCGCTGACGACCGGGGCGGCCAGGGTGAGCGACAGCCACTGCCAGTACGTGAACTGCCAGGCCGGGACCATCGCCATCGCGACCACCGGGACCGCCAGCACCACGGCGGTGACCAGCCGCTGCCGCAGCGGCCGCAGCTCATCGCTCTGCTCCTCCCGCTCCGGCCCGCCGTCCCCAAACCCGGCCGCACCGGACACCGCCTTCGGCTCCGGCCGGCGGGCGGTGTACCCGGTGGCCTCCACCGTGGCGATCAGGTCCGCGACCTCCAGGTCCTGCCGGAAGGTGACCTTCGCCCTCTCCGTGGCGTAGTTGACGGTGGCACTGACCCCCTCCATCCGGTTCAGCTTCTTCTCGATCCGGGCCGCGCACGAGGCACAGGTCATACCTCCGATCGCGAGTTCGACCTCGGCTGTGTCGGGGACCGTGGTGGCCATCACCGCTCCTCGGGCTGTGGGATGTGAGAGGGGGCAGGGGTGTCAGGGGTGCGGCCGGGCCCGTGGGCGGGCCCGGGCGGGCGGGTTCTCAGGCCGCGCGGCCGGTGAGTTCGTAGCCGGCGTCGTCGACGACCCGCGCCAGCAGCGCGTCGTCCGGCTCGCCGGAGGTGGTGACGGTGACCCGGCCGGCCTCCAGGTCCACGTCGACCGCGAGGACGCCGTCCAGGGCGCCGATCTCCCGGGTGAGCGTGGCCCTGCAGTGCCCGCACGTCATTCCGGCGACGTCGTACACGGTGGTGGCGCCCGTGGAGACCTCGGTGGCCACGGCCGCGCCGGTGCCGGTGGAGCAGGTGCCGTCAGGGGTGCAGCAGGACATGGTTCCTCCAGGGATGTGGGCAGCCGGTACCCCCGGGGGGTACCTTTACATCTTCAGGTATACCCCCACCCCGTATCTTTGGCAAACCCTTTCTGCGTACCCCCCGGGGGTATTCGGTCGGCCGTGTTGTCACTGCGGCGGCGACACCGCCGAGAAGGGATCCGTCACGAACACCGGTGCGAGAACCACTGCTTTCACGGCCGGCAGGCGTCGCCCGGCCCCCGGGAGGGTGGTCACGGCGAGGGGCGCGACGGCGCCACGGAGCCCGGCCCCGGCATCTCCTTCACCGCGACCGCGCCCGGCGCGGGCGCCTGCCGCCTCTTCCTGGACTTCCGGCACGACGGTGTCGTCCGCACCGCGGCCTTCACCGTCCGGGCCGACGGGACCGCC
>NZ_LWCC02000197.1 GCF_001642695.1 Streptomyces chilikensis | reverse complement strand
CGTCCGGCCGCGCCGCGACCGGGTCCGGACCGGGTGCCTCGGCCGTGCCGCCCGCGGGGCTCGGCGCACCCGGCCGCTCCCCCGCTTCCCGGCGGCCGGACCCGGTCACGGCCGCGCCTCCGGGCCCGTCGTCGGCCGGCGCGTCCGACGCGGCCGGCGGCAGCTCCGCCGGCCGGGTGCCCAGCAGGGACTGCGGCAGGACCAGCACCGCCTGCACGCCGCCGTAGATGTTGCCGCCCAGCCGTACCCGGACGCCGTGCCTGCGGGCCAGCTGGGAGACGACGTAGAGGCCGATGCGTCCGTCCGCCAGCAGGCCCGCGACGTCGACCGAGGCGGGGTCGGCGAGCAGGGCGTTCATCCGCTCCTGTTCCTCGGACGGCATCCCGAGCCCACGGTCCTCGACCTCCACCGCCAGCCCCGCGGCGACCGCGTCGGCACGGATCGTCACCTGGGTGTGCGGCGGTGAGAACACCGTCGCGTTCTCGACGAGTTCGGCGAGCAGGTGGATGACGTCGGCGACGGCGTGGCCCCGCAGGGCGCCCTCCGGCGACGGGACGACCCGGACCCGCGCGTACTGCTCGACCTCCGCGACGGCGGACCGCAGGACCTCGTCGAGCGGGATCGGCTCGCTCCACTGCCGGCGGGAGACCGCGCCGCCCAGGACGGCCAGGTTCTCGGCGTGCCGGCGGACGCGGGTGGCCAGGTGGTCGACGTGGAACAGGCCCCGGAGCAGGTCGGGGTCCTCGATCTCCCGCTCCAGCTCGTCCAGGACGGCGATCTCCCGGTGCGCCAGCGACTGCAGCCGGCGTGCGACGTTGACGAACACCTCGATCCGCTGTTCCAGGCCCGCGCCGGACGGAGACCCCGCCGCCGGCCGCCCGGTCACCGCGTCGGACGCGGCCCGGGCCAGGGTGGTCATCGCCACGTGGTGTGCGCGTCCCAGCGCGTCGGCCAGCCTGCCGAAGTCGTCGGCCTCGGCCCGTCCGTCCCGCGCGCCGTCGCCCTCGGAGGGGACGTCGGGCACGCCCAGGTCCGTTGCGGCGGCGCGCAGTTCGGCCGTCCGCTCGTCGACCCGGCGGCACAGCGCCTCGACGCGGGCGGAGACGGAGTGCGCGGCCCGCCGCGCGGCGACCGCCGCGGCGGCGACGGCCACCGCCGCCAGCGCCACCGCTCCGGCGAGGACCGCCCACGGAACGGGCCCGGTCGGAGCACCGGCGGTCAGGAGGACGTACAGCACGGCCGCGCCGCCGCCGAGCGTCACCGCCACGGGTGGCAGCACCGCGATGCGTGACAACTGCGGCCCGAGGGGCGGCAGGTGTCGCTGCTGCGGCGATCTGCGGTCGGCCGGTGCGCGGAGGTGAGACATCGACGTCCTCGTGCTGGGCAGTACGTCAGGGACGGGGCGCTCGTGCGGGCGGCGGGAACGCGCCTCGCACGGCGGACACTCACAGTAGTCGCGTAATCGCGCATTCTGCCGGTCGGTTGGGCAACTATGCGCCCCTACACCCCTCTCCCGCAGGACAGTTCGCACACCTGACCCCACAACCAGCCTCTCCGCGCCGGGGGTCGCGGCTCCCTCCGGTCGTCACGGAGCGTGGTCGTCCGCCGCCGCGCGGACCACGTCGGCACCCGGCGCGGGACCGCGCGAGGAGGCGGACGCCGATGGCGTCCGCCTCCTCGTCCTGTCGTCCTGTCGTCCCGTCGTCCTGGCCTCCTGGCCTCCTGGCCTCCTGTGCGAGGGGAAGGGCGGGCCTCCTCTCAGCTCGCCGCGGGACCCGCGTCCCCGGTGCCGGAGAGCTGCTTGAGGAACTCGTGGCACTTGGCCGCGCGTTCGGAGTCCTGCGCCATCACCGTGCGGAAGAACTCGGCGATCTCCGTCTTGCCGGCGTTCTCCGCGTCGCGTACGTACTGGCCGTAGTCGTGCCCGGCCTTGAGGGAGTGGTACTGGACGGAGATCAGGTCGAACATGATGTCGCTGAAGCCCGTCTCACCCGTGGCCATGATGTTCCTCCCGGTGTGGGTCGAAGTGCGGACGCGACGCGAGTTTCACGCGGGACGGCTGTCGAAACGGGGGGGGGGCGGCTCAACCCACCACCGGCGGCGAACCGTCCGGCGGGATCACCGCCCGCTGCCCGTGCCGGCAGTGGACGACCCGGTCCGCGAGGCCGAGCCGTTCCGCCTCGGCCAGGAAGTCCGACAGGGGCGACCGCATCACCGTGTAGTCGCCGTAGTGCACCGGCAGGACGTGGCGGGGGTCCACGAGCCGCGCCAGTTCGGCGCCCTGCTCGCCGTCCATGGTGACCAGCAGGCCGCCGGGCAGCAGGGTGCCGCCCAGGTGCAGCACGGCCAGATCCGTTCCGGGGAACCGGCGGGGGATCTCGGCGAGGCCCGGGTACATCAGCGTGTCCCCCGAGATGTACAACCGCAGCCGGGGCGGCCCGTCCGCGGGCCCGAACTCCAGCAGGCTGCCCATCACCGGCGGCAGCAGCGCGCGCAGCGCGGGGTGACCGGCGTGGCGGCCCGGGGCGGCCGTCACGCGGACCTGGGCGTCCCCGCTCCGCACCGTGAAGTCCTCCCAGGTGCTCAGCCCGACGGCGCGGCGGAAACCGTGCAGGCCCTGCAGCCGGCGGCAGGCGTGCGGCGTGGTGACCACCGGGACGTTGCGCGGCAGGTGGCGGCGGGCGCGCCGGTCCCAGTGGTCGCCGTGCAGGTGGGAGAGGAGGACGGCGTCCAGCTCGGGGAGATCGGTGACGTCCAGGGCCGGCTCGGTGAGGCGGCGGCTGAGCAGGCCGTACCCGAGATGGGCGTGTTCGCCGCGGTGGAGGAAGTTGGGGTCGGTGAGGAGGGTGAGCCCGCGGTAGCGGAGGAGCAGGGTCGCGTTGCCGATGAAGTGCAGGCCGAGCGAGTCGTCGGAGGACCCGCCGCTGCCGGGGGACGGGCTGTCGCCGGGTGTCGCGCTCATGGGGACCACCGTGTTCCTGGACGTCCGGGACCGGGCGGCCGCGTCGCGCGCGCCGTCCGTGTGCGTGTTCTCCGCCCGGAGTACCCCGTCAGGCCGACGGGAGACGCAGGGTCCGCCCGACCGCCGCGCGGCCCGCTTCCAGGGCCGCCCTCAGCAGCTTGCCGTCGCGGGTGAGGCGCCCGACCCGCGGCGCGTCGAGGGCCGGCCGGATCGACATCACCGCGGCGCCGTCCCGGCCGGGGGGACCGCCCCGGTCGTACTCGGACAGCAGCGCCTCGTCCTCCCGCTGCCGGTGGGCCCGCGCGAAGTAGCTGTCGTGCAGCGCCTTCGGGTAGCGGCGCAGTGCGGTGGCGGCGACCAGACGGGAACCGTAGGAGGGCCGGACCACGGCCTCGGCCGCGGGCACCGGGAGGACGTCCTGCGGCGCCGGGCGGGAACGCAGCACCAGGACGTGGGTGGCGCCCTGGGCCAGGGCGGTGCGGTAGGGGACGGACTCGGCGAGGCCGGCGTCGTAGAAGTGCCGCCCGCCCAGTTCCACGGCCGGGCCGGCGAGGAAGGGCAGCGCGGCGCTGGCCCGCAGGGCGAGCCTCAGGTCGGCCGGGCCGCCGAGGTAGGGGCGCAGGTCCGTGGAGAGGCCGGTGTGCGCGTCGGTGGCGAGGGGGTGGTACTCGACCGGGTGGGAGAGGACGGCGTCGAAGTCCATCCGGGCCACTTCGGCGTAGAGGTGCTCGACCAGGGTGCGGACGTCGACGACGGGGCGGCCGCGCCAGAAGTTGGAGAGGCGGATCATGGCGTTGGCGTACTCGGGCTCGGCCCAGCCGTTGAGCTGCTCCGGTGTGCCGCTGAGCAGCCAGGCGCCGGTGATCGCGCCGGCCGAGGAGCCGTACACGGCGTCGAAGGCGTCGACCACTCCCGCCTCGTGCAGGGCGAGCGCCATGCCCGCGGAGAGGGTGCCGCGCATGCCGCCGCCCTCGATGACCAGGGCGAGTCGCATGCCGTCGTCGCGGGCGCCGGGCCGGCTGCCCGCGCGCGCCCGCCCGGCGACGGCTTCCAGGACCTTGTGCCGGTCGCGGGAGGAGTCGGGGCGCGGCCCCCGGGAGCGGTCGTCCGCGGCGAGGTGCTCTCGGCTCATGCCCCACTCTTTTCCGGATAGGACGGGCGCCCTGCGGCCGGCCGGGCGGCCGGTGGCGTCCCGGCGGCCATTGTCCCAGGCGCCTGAGACGCGGACGGCGCGAGGTCCCGGGCGGAGCCGTCCGGGCCCGCCGCGCGGGCGGCACGCGCGCGGCGGTCGCCGCCTCGACGTCCGACGCCGCGGGACGCCGCGTCGTCGCGGTCGACGACGGCTGCGCG
>NZ_LWCC02000196.1 GCF_001642695.1 Streptomyces chilikensis | reverse complement strand
CGGCCGCGACGGCGGGCGGCGGGCCCCTGGCGACGGCGGCCGCGGCCCTCGCGGCCCACGGCGCGGCCGCCCGGCTGCTGGAGACCGCCCGGCTGGACGGGGACGACCCCCGCCGGGCCGCCTGGTCGCCGAGGCCCTTCGAGTGGACCGTGACGGCCCACGCGGTGGTGCCGACGGCCGTGCTGACGGCGGCGGGCGCGGGGGCGGCGCTGCTGACGGGCGGCCGGCCGGTGCTGTCCTTCCTCCTCGGGGCCGTCCCCGTGACGGTGGCCGCCGCTCTGGTGAGCGCCTACCGGCCGCCCACGCGCACCGCGCTGCTGTACGGGTCGCCCGCCCTCGCGGGGGCCGGACCGGCGCTCGCCCTGCTGTGGCACGCGGCGGGACCCCTGGCGGGCGTCACGGCGGTGACGGTGCTCCTCGGCGGGACGGGAGGACCGCCGGGGGTCCGGACCGCGGCGTGCTGGGCGGTGTCCGCGGTCCTGCTGCTGTGGGCACGGCGGCGCGCCAGGGCGCTGGTCCGGCCCTGAGGGCCCCGCCGGCGCGGCCGTCGGGGGCGGGAAGGTCCACCGGTTCTCCGACAGTCATATAAGAGCAAGGGGCGCGGCACGATCCCGGCGGAGGACCGGACGGCCGGAACCAGCCCTTGCCGGGAGCGGCGGAGCGGCCCTACGGTCCGGGCGTCCCGCGTCGTCCCCCCAGCCAAGGAGCACTCCTTGTCCCTGTTCAGACGCCTTTCGGCCCTGCCGGCCGTCGTCCTGCTCGCCCTGACGGCCCTGACCGGCCTGACCGCCGCCCCCGCGCAGGCCGCCCCGGCCGCGGTCGCCGCCGCCCCGAACTTCAAGGCGCCGTTCCCCTGCGGGCAGCGCTGGACGTACGGCCACCACTCGGCCGAGGTGCGCCGCGCCCTCGACTTCGTCCGCGCCGACGGCGGCGCCACCGCCGGCACCCCGGTCCTCGCCTCGGCGGCCGGCACCGCCACGCGCCACTACCAGGCGAGCGGCGCGGGCAACTACATCGTGATCGACCACGGGGGCGGCTGGCGCACCTACTACTTCCACCTCGCCGCGTACTCCGTGGCGAACGGCGCGTACGTGGGGCAGGGGCAGCAGATCGGCACCACCGGCTCCACCGGCAACTCCTCCGGGGCGCACATCCACTACGAGCAGCTCTACAACGGCACCGGACAGAACATCGTCATCAACGGCGCCGCGCTCTCCTACCCCGGCTCCTACCACCAGGCCTACCTGACCAGCGACAACGGCTGCGGCGGCACGGGGGTCCCCTTCACCACCTGGGGGAGCGGCGTCAACGTCCGCGCCGACGCCCGGCTGAGCGCCCCCGTGGTCGCCACCCTCGGCGGGCCCACCGCGGTGCGGGTGCTGTGCCAGAAGCAGGGCGACACGGTCACCGCCGAGGGCTACACCAACAACTGGTGGAGCAAGCTGCGGGACCAGAACGGGTTCGTCTCCAACATCTACATCGACCATCCCTCGGCCCAGCTGCCCGGCGTGCCGGTCTGCTGACGGCCCTTCGCGCGGGGGCGTCCGGACGGTCCGGCGTGGTCCGTCCGGACGCCCACCGGTGGCGTCCGTCCCGGGGAAACGTTCCGCTGGGAGCAGGCGTGCACCGGACCGCAGCGAGGAGCCGAGAGTGATGACCACCTGGACCCGGACCGAACTCGCGGGCATCGGCGAGGCGGAGGAGCTGGAGATCGCCTCGGTCGGCGAGGACGGTTCGCTCGGCGGCTGGCGCACCATCTGGGTGGTCCGCGACGGCGACGACGTCTACGTCCGGTCCGTCTACGGCCCGGAGTCCCGGTGGTACCGGGGGACCCGCATCCGTCATCAGGGCCGCATCCGGGCGGGCCGGGTCCAGAGGGACGTCACCGTCGTCGACGCCGATCCCCGGCTCAACGACCGGATCGACGCCGCGTACCACGCGAAGTACGAGGCCTATCCGGCCTCCCTGGAGACCATCCTCGGCGAGGCGGCCCGCTCCACCACCATGCGGCTCGACCCGCGCGACTGATCCCGTCGCGCGCCCCCCCGTGTGCCGCCCGGCGCCCGGCCGGGCGCCCCCGCCTCCGGTGCCCCGGTCGCCGGCCCGGCCGTGCGGCTGCTCGTCCGGGCCGGCGGACGGGCCGCCTACCGGCCGCCGTACGGCACGGTGATCAGTTCCATGGCGTGGCCCGCCGGGTCGAGGAAGTAGACGCCGCGGCCGCCGTCGTTGCGGTTGATCTCCCCGGGGCGGGTCTGCCGCGGGTCGGCCCAGTGCTCGATGCCCCGGGCGGTGATCCTGGCGTAGGCCGCGTCGAACTCCTCCTCGGAGATCAGGAAGGCGTAGTGCTGGGTGGCGATGTCCTTCTCGGGGACGGTGGCGAAGTCGAGGGTGACGCCGTTGTCCAGGTCGACCGCGACGAACGGGCCCCATTCGGCGGTGATCTCGAGGTCCAGCAGTTCCGCGAAGAAGCGGGCGGATTCCCGGTTGTCCCGGGCGTGGACGATGGTGTGGTTGAAGCTGACGGACAAGGTATGCCTCCAACGGGCATATCCCGGCACCTCCATGCCCCACCCGGTCGGTGGCCGGCACGCGATGCGGCCACCGATCCTAGCGGGCCGCCGGACGGGCCGGGAAGGTCAGATCCGGACTCCCGGCACCCGGTCCTCGACGACCGCGGTGGCCCGCGTGGTGACCGGCGCGCCGGGCCGCTGGACGTAGGGGACGACGCGGAAGTCGGTGGTCCAGCGGCGGTGGTCGACGCGGACGCGGGCGTAGCCGCGCTGGGCGTTGAAGAACTTCATGTGCGGGTTGGCCGCGAGGAACTTCTCGCCGTCGGCGTTCATGTCCGCGCCGTCGCCGCCGCTGGTGATCGACGTGCCGACGAACTCGGCGCCGACGGTGGGTGATCCGGGGTCCTGGTAGTCGCGCTTGAGGTCCCAGGCGTAGTTCTGGTGGCGGTCGCCGGTGATGACCACCAGGTTGCGCACGCCGCGCCGGTCGGCCTCCGCGAGGAGGCGGTTGCGGTCGGCGACGTAGCCGTCCCACGGGTCCAGCCAGACCAGTTCGGCGGGGCCGGGGTCCTTGTCGGTCTGGCCCATGGGGGCCTGGTTGCCGAGGATCTGCCACTGGGCGGAGGAGCGGGAGAAGTTCCGCAGCACCCAGTCGCGCTGCCGGGCGCCGAGGATGGTGCGGCGCGGGTCGAACCGCGCGGTGCTGGTGGCGGACTCGCCGTCGCCGTCGGGCTGGTCGTCGCGGTACTGGCGGGTGTCCAGCATGGTGAGGTCGGCGAGGCGGCCGTAGGAGAGGCGGCGGTAGGCCTGGAGGTGCGGGCCCTGCGGCATCTGCGTGTGGCGCAGCGGCTGGTGCTCGTAGAGCGCCTGGAAGGCGGCGGCGCGGCGGGCCCGGAAGACGGCGGGGTCCTGGTCGGGTTCGGTGTCGGCCTGGGAGAGGTCGCCCGCCCAGTTGTTCTCCACCTCGTGGTCGTCGAAGGTGACGACCCAGGGGAAGCGGGCGTGGGCCTTCTTCAGCGGCTCCTCGGCCTTGTAGAGGCCGTACTGGAGGCGGTAGCGGGCCAGGTCGAAGGTCTCGGTGTGGAACCTGGGGTCGGTGGTGACGCCGCGCCGGTTGGTGCGGACGCCCGACTCGTACAGGTAGTCGCCGAGGTGCACGACGAGGTCGAGGTCCTCCTCGGCCATGTGGTCGTAGGCGGTGTAGTAGCCGTCCTGCCAGGCCTGGCAGGAGGCGAAGGCGAACCTCAGGTCGGCGGGCCTGGCGTGGGCCGGCGGGGTGGTGCGGGTGCGGCCGGCGGGGGAGAGGTGGCCGGCGGCGCGGAAGCGGTAGTAGTACACCCGGTCGGGGAGCAGGCCGCCGACCTCCGGGTGGACGGAGTGCGCGAGTTCGGGGGTGGCGACGACGCTGCCGCGGCGCACGACCCGGCGGAAGCGGGGGTCGGCGGCGACCTCGTACTGCACGCGGACCGGTACCTGGGGCATGCCGCCCAGGCCGTCGGCGGCGTACGGGTCGGGGGCGAGCCGGGTCCACAGCACGACGCCGTCGGGCAGCGGGTCGCCGGAGGCGACGCCGAGGGTGAACGGGTCGTCGGGGAGGGCGGGGGCGGACCAGGCGGAGTCGGAGCTCCACAGTCCGGTGCCGAGCATCAGGGCGGCGGCGCCGGCGGAGCCGTAGCCCAGGACGTTTCTGCGGGACGGGAGCAGGTCGGCCATGGTGCCTCCTCGGAGGTCGGGCTGGGACATCCGGAAGGCTGCTCCCCGGTGGTGACATGGTGAGGGTGCCGGGGTGGCTGAGACGTGAATTCCCGTGCCGCGACACGCCAGGAGGGTTCACCTGGAGGGCGGCTGACGGAGGGTCAGGCGAGAAGGGGGCGGGGCGGTGTGCGGGGCGCGGGCCGGGCGGTGTTCACGCCTGCCGGTCGCCGCGGGGGGCCTCGTCGAAGGGCAGGCTCATGAGGCGCAGCACCTCGTCGGCGAGGTCGAGCAGCTCGGCCGGGTGTTCCGACTCCACCCAGGTGCGCATGGTGGTGCGCAGGGAGGCGAGGAACGCGGCGGCCAGGACGCGTGAGCGCCGCGGTTCGACGCCCCGCCCGGTGAGGACGCGGGCGAGGTCCTGTTCCAGGCCCGCGTGGGTGGCGAGCTGCCGGCCGAGCAGGGAGGGGTGGCGCAGGGCGAGGCGGGTGCGGGTGATGGTCTCCCGGTCGGGGGAGACCGGGCCGGGTTCGAGGGTGCGCAGGGCGGCGCGCAGGGCCGTCCAGGGGGGCTCGCCGGCGGGCCGTTCCGCGACCGAGCGCAGGAGGGTGGCGGCCTGCTGCTCCTCGCCCCACAGGACGGCGTCCTCCTTGGTGGCGAAGTAGTTGGAGAAGGTGCGGCGGGAGACCCCGGCCTCGTCGGCGATCGCCTCGACCGTCACCTGGTCCAGGCCGTGTTCCACCGTCAGCCGCAGCGCGGCCCGGTGCACCGCCTCACGGGTGGCGGCCTTCTTGCGTTCGCGCAGGCCGAGGGGGCTGTCCGGGGCGGCGTTGCGGTCGGTGGTGTCCATCGCGGGCAATGGTAAGGCCACGGCAAGAAAAATGCGCAGTGTGCAAACTTGCACACTGCGCATGTAGTGTGGGCGCCGTCTCCCTCCTTCCCCGAGGGCATCTCCCTTCCTTCCGCTCCTTCTCCGGAGGTCCTTCTTGAGCGCGCCCGTCGCCGATCCCCCCGCCGCCCCGCCGGAGGCCGCCGCCCCGATGAACCACCGGGAGATCCTGCGGGTGATGAGCGGCCTGCTCCTGCTGCTGTTCGTCACGATGATCAGCGGCACGATCGTCTCCGTGGCGCTGCCGCAGATCATCGGCGCGCTGGACGGAACCCAGTCGCAGTACACCTGGGTGGTCACCGCGACGCTGCTCACCTCGACCGCCTCCACGCCGGTCTGGGGCAAGCTCGCCGACCTCTTCAGCAAGAAGGCGCTGCTGCAGGTGTCGATCGTGATCTTCTTCGTCTCCTCGCTCGGCGCGGGCCTCGCGGAGAACACCGGCACGCTGATCGGCTTCCGCGCCCTGCAGGGCCTCGGCATGGGCGCGCTGCAGATCCTGGTCCAGGTGATCATCGCCGCGATGATCAGCCCCAGGGAGCGCGGCCGCTACAACGGCTACCTCGGCGCGGTGATGGCCGTCGCGACCGTCGGCGGCCCGCTGCTCGGCGGGGCGATCGCCGACGCCTCGTGGCTCGGCTGGCGCTGGTGCTTCTTCTTCGCCCTGCCGTTCACGGCCGTCGCCTTCCTGATCCTCTCCCGGACCCTGCACCTCCCGGCGACGGAGCGCACCGGTCCCAGGCCGAAGGTCGACCACCTGGGCGCGGCACTGATCGCCGTCGGCGTCAGCGTGCTGCTGCTGTGGGTGACCTGGGTGGACAACGAGTTCGCGTGGATCTCCTGGGAGTCCGGCGCCATGGTCGGCGCCTCGGTGGTCCTGCTGGGCCTCGCCCTGCTGGTGGAGTCGCGGGTCGCCGACCCCGTCGTGCCGCTGAAGGTCGTCAGGCGCCGGGACCCGGCGCTGGCGATCGTCGCCAGCCTGGCGGTCGGCGTCGCGATGTTCGGCGGCGCGGTCTTCCTCGGCCAGTACTTCCAGATCGGCCGCGGCTACGACGCGACCAAGGCCGGCCTGATGACCGTCCCGATGATGGCGGGCGTGCTGCTGTCCTCGACGGTCGCGGGCAAGCTGGTCTCGAGGAGCGGCAAGGTGAAGCCCTACATCGTGACCGGCACGGTCCTGCTCACGCTGGGCTTCCTCGTCCTGTCGGTGATCGACCACCGGACGTCGCTCTGGCACGTCTTCGCGGGGATGTTCCTGATCGGCGTGGGCGTCGGCATGTCGATGCAGAACCTGGTCCTGGTGCTGCAGAACACCGTGCCGCTCGCCGAACTCGGCGCGGCCAGCGCCTCGATCACCTTCTTCCGCTCGCTCGGCGGCACCATCGGCGTCTCCGTGCTGGGCGCGGTGCTCGCCAACAGCGTCGCCGCCAGGATCGCCGACGGTCTGCGGGCGCTGGGCGTGGACACCTCGGGCGGCGGTTCCCGGGCGGGCGCCACCCTCGACATCGCGGGCATGCCCGCGCCGGTCCGGGAGATCGTCCGCGCGGCCTACGGCGAGGCCACCGGCGAGATCTTCCTGGTCGCGGCGGCGGTCGCGGTCCTCGGCGTCCTCGCGACCTGCTTCCTCACCCCCACCGAACTCCGCGACAGCGTGGACCTCGAGGTGGAGCCGGTACCGGCGAAGGCCTGACCGGCCGCTCCCTCCGGACACCGCGGGGCCGCCTCCGTCAGGGGAGGCGGCCCCGCGGGCAGGTGCCCGGCGGCGTCAGACGGAGGTGTAGCCGCCGTCGACCAGGTGGTAGCTGCCGGTGACGAAGGAGGCCCGGTCCGACAGCAGGAAGGCCGTCAGCTCGGCGACCTCCTCGCTCCGGCCGAGGCGGCCGATCGGGTGGAGGGCCACCAGGGCGCCACGGGCGTCGGCGTCCAGGTTGTCCAGCAGCGGCGTCTCGATGAAGCCGGGGCCGACGGAGTTGATCCGGATGTCCTTGGCGGCGTACTCGACGGCGGCGCACTTGGTCAGACCCAGCACGCCGTGCTTGGCGGCGACGTACGCGGAGGAGCCGCTGAAGGCCACCGAGCCGAGGATGGACGCCACGTTCACGATGGAGCCGCCCTTTCCGGACCGTTCCATCTCCTGGATCTCGTAGCGCATGGAGAAGAAGACGCCGTCCAGGTTGACGCGCACCACACGGTCCCAGTCGGCCAGTGTCTGCTCGCCGGTGGGGGCGCTGGCCCCGCCGATCCCGGCGTTGTTGACGCCCAGGTGCAGGCCGCCGAAGGTGTCGACGGTGAAACGGACGGCGGCCTCGACCGAGGCGGCGTCGGAGACGTCGACCGTGACGGCGGCGGCCTCGAAGCCGTCGTTCCTCAGGCCGGCGGCGGCCCGCTCGGCGCCCTCGGCGTTGTAGTCGGCGATCACGACCTCGGCGCCGCCCTGGGCCAGGCGGCGGGCGATGGCCAGGCCGATGCCGGAGGCCGCTCCGGTGACGAGGGCGGCGCGTCCGGCGAACTCGGTGGCGTAGTCGGTGCTCACAGTCGGTGCTCGCTTTCCTGGTGTGCGGCCGACCCGCGCGCGGCCGGGGTGACGCCTTCCGGCGGACGCGACGGCCCCCCCTCCCGGGCGATCCGTGTCGTTCTGGTTCGCATGGGCACCGTAAACCGGACGGGCCCGGCGGGCACGTCGGGCGCCCCGCGCCGCAGGACGGGCCACCGGGCGGGAGGACCGCCGCGCGGCCGTCGCTCCGGCGCCCGCGCCGCGCGCGACGGCGGAAGCCCCGCGGCCCGGGGGGAGGGGGGCCGAGGATGCTCCTGGTGCGGCGAAGGGTGCGAAAAGCCCAAGGAGAAGGCGTGTGCACAGGACTGATGCCCCGTGCGACGGAATCGGGTCGGCTCAACCCGACCAAGCCCGTGAGGGGCGGGTGCGGGCGACTTCGCCGGACCCGCCCGCCGTTAGCCCGTCCGCGTCGCCCGAAGTGCCGCCCGCGCGCCCGCGGCGCACGCTCGGAGGGACGGACGGCACGGCGGAAGGACCGCGGATGGACGGGCAGGCGGACACCGGGAACAAGCAGTTGCTGGCCGAGGGCGGCATCACCTTCGCCGGAGTGCTGCTGGGCGTCTCCGGCGCGGTGACGGTGCTGCAGGGCATCGCCGCGATCGCCGGCGACGACGTGTACGGCCGGATCGGCTCCTACGTCTTCGAGTTCACCCTCACCGGCTGGGGCGTCGCCCACCTGGTCATCGGCGTCCTGCTCCTGGTCACCGGCGTCGGGGTGCTGGGCGGGCGGGCCTGGGCGCGCGCGGTCGGCCTCGTGCTGGCCGTGATCAGCCTGATCGAGCAGTTCCTGTTCCTGCCGTACGCCCCGGTCTGGTCGGTCCTGCTGATCGCCCTGGACGTGTTCGTCGTCTGGGCGCTGGCCGCCTACCGGCCGGCCCGGTGAGCCGGCCCCGCGGAAGGGGTCAGCTGCGCTCGCGGGAGTGGCCGAAGAGGACGCGGTAGACGACCAGCAGGACCAGGGCGCCGCCGACCGCCGACACCCAGGTCGCGGGATCGTAGAAGTCCCGGTCGACCGGGCGGTCGAAGAAGCGGGCGGACAGCCAGCCGCCCAGGAAGGCCCCCACCACCCCGATGAGGGTGGTGCCGATCAGCCCGCCCGGATCCCGGCCCGGCATCAGCACCTTGGCGATCGCCCCGGCGACCAGCCCCAGCACCACCCAAGCCACCACGCCCATGTCCGCTTCCTCCGCTTCCTTCCCGTTCGGCTGCCCGGCCGGTGAGGGGTTCCTGCCCAACGGCGCGGCAGGTCACGCCAGGATGGGCGGATGGAGCGAACGGACGACGACTTCGACGTACTGGTCCTCGGCGGCGCGGGCGTGGACACCATCGTGTACGTCCCCGAGCTGCCTCTGGGGGACGCCGACAGCCGGCTGGTGGAGGGCATCACGGCCCGGGCCGGCCACACCGGCGACTTCGTGGCGCTCGGCCTGAGTGAACTCGGGCTGAGGGTCCACCACCTCGACGTGGTCGGGGACGACCCGGAGGGCGAGCTGGTGCGCGCCTTCCACCGCGAGCGCGGCATCCCGCTGACCGCGCCGCCGGCCCCGGCCGGCACCCGGCGGGCCGTCAACCTGGTGAGCCCGGACGGACGCCGCTCGTCCCTCTACGACGGGGCCCGCGGCGGCGGCCACTATCCCGAGGAGACGGTCGCCGCCCTCGCGGCGAGGTGCCGGCACGCGCACGTCTCCATCACCCAGCCCTGCGAACGCGCCCTGCCCCTGCTGCGGAAGGCGGGAGTGACCGTCTCGACCGACCTGCACGACTGGGACGGCGAGGCCGGACACCACCTGCCCTACGCCCTGGAGGCGGACCTGGTGTTCGTCTCCGCCGCCGCGCTCCCGGCGGACCCCCGGCCGACGATGCGCCGCATCGCCCGCGAGGGCCGGGCACGCGTCGTGGTGGTCACCTCGGGGTCCGAGGGGGCGCTCCAGCTGGCCGACGGCACGTTCAGCCGCATCGCCCCCGCCGAACCGCCCGCGCCGGTGGTCGACTCCAACGGGGCGGGGGACGCGTTCGCGGCCGGCTACCTGTACGGCTGGCTGCGCGGCGAGACGCCGGAGCGCTGCGGGCGGTTCGGCGCGGTCGCCGGGGCCTACGCCTGCACCGTCCCCGCGACCGCCGCGCGCGCCGTCGGCGCCGCCGCCCTGCTGTCCGCCGCGGCCGCCGACGGCCGCTGA
>NZ_LWCC02000195.1 GCF_001642695.1 Streptomyces chilikensis | reverse complement strand
GGAGCGGGCGGCCGCCGTCCGCGGGACGCCCGCCGCCCGGCCGCCTCAGCAGCGCACCCCGGTGGACGGGCCCCCGCCCGCCGTGCGGCGGCCGCCCGCGCCTCCCGCCGTGGTCCCCGCGCCCTGCTCCCCCCAGGACCGCGAGCGGCTGCTGGCCGGCACCCATCACGACCCGCACGGCGTGCTCGGCGCGCACCCGGTGGACGACGGCCTGGTGATCCGCGCCCTGCGTCCGCACGCCCGTTCCGTCACCGTGGTCGCCGAAGGGCTGCGGGCCGAACTCCACGACGACGGCGACGGCCTCTTCTCCGGCCGTCTCCCGGCACCGGCGGGAGGGGCGGTCCCCGCCTACCGGCTCCTGGTCGGCTACGACGGCGGCACCCACGACACCGAGGACGCCTACCGCTTCCTGCCCGCCCTCGGCGACCTCGACCTCCACCTGATCGGCGAGGGGCGCCACGAGGAGCTCTGGAAGGCCCTGGGCGCCCATCCCATGACCCACCAGGGCGTCACCGGCACCCGCTTCACCGTGTGGGCGCCCAACGCCCTCGGGGTCCGGGTGACCGGCACCTTCAACTTCTGGGACGGCACCGGGTTCCCGATGCGCTCGCTGGGCGGCACCGGCGTCTGGGAGCTCTTCGTGCCGGCGGTCGGCGAGGGCGAGCTCTACAAGTTCGAGATCACCCGCCCGGACGGCACCCGCACCCTGCGCGCCGACCCGATGGCCCGCCGCACCGAGTGCCCGCCCGCCACCGCCTCGGTGATCACCACCTCGCAGTACCGGTGGGGCGACCAGGAGTGGCTGGCCGGGCGCGGCGAACGCCCGGCCCACGAGGCGCCGTTCTCCGTCTACGAGGTCCACCTGGCCTCCTGGCGGCCGGGACTCACCTACCGGCAGCTCGCCGAACAGCTCCCCGCGTACGTGGCGGAGCTCGGTTTCACCCACGTGGAGCTGATGCCGGTCGCCGAGCACCCCTTCGGGGGCTCCTGGGGGTACCAGGTCACCGGGTTCTACGCCCCGACCGCCCGCCTGGGCACCCCCGACGACTTCAGGTACCTGGTCGACAGCCTCCACCGGGCCGGCATCGGCGTGATCATGGACTGGGTGCCCGCCCACTTCCCGCGCGACGCGTGGGCGCTGGCCGAGTTCGACGGCCGGCCCCTCTACGAGCACCCCGATCCGCGGCGGGCCGCCCACCCCGACTGGGGAACCCTGGAGTTCGACCTGGGACGGCGCGAGGTGCGCAACTTCCTGGTCGCCAACGCCGTGTACTGGTGCGAGGAGTTCCACATCGACGGCCTGCGGGTCGACGCCGTCGCCTCCATGCTCTACCTGGACTACTCCCGCGAGGACGGGCAGTGGACCCCCAACGAGCGCGGCGGCCGGGAGAACCTGGACGCGGTGGCCTTCCTCCAGGAGATGAACGCGACCGTCTACCGCCGGGTGCCGGGGGTGGTGACGATCGCCGAGGAGTCCACCGCGTGGGACGGCGTCACCCGCGCCACCCACCACGTCGGCCCGTCCGGCTTCGGCGGTCTCGGTTTCGGCCTGAAGTGGAACATGGGCTGGATGCACGACTCGCTGCAGTACATGGCGCACGACCCGGTGCACCGCGCGTACCACCACGACGAGATCACCTTCTCGATGGTGTACGCGTACAGCGAGAACTACGTGCTGCCGATCTCTCACGACGAGGTGGTGCACGGCAAGCGGTCGCTGGTGTCGAAGATGCCGGGCGACTGGTGGCGGCAGCGGGCCGACCTGCGGGCCTACCTGGGCTTCATGTGGGCCCACCCCGGAAAGCAACTGCTCTTCATGGGCCAGGAGTTCGCCCAGGGCGCCGAGTGGTCGGAGGCGCACGGGCCGGACTGGTGGCTGCTCGACCCCTCCTACGGCGCGGCCGCGGACCACCGGGGGGTGCGGGAGCTGGTCGGCGACCTCAACGCGGTGTACCGGCGGACGCCGGCGCTGTGGGAGCGGGACACCTCGCCGGACGGGTTCCGGTGGGTGCTGGCGGACGGCGCGGCCGACAACGTGCTGGCGTTCCTCCGGTTCGACGCGGAGGGGACGCCGCTGCTGGCGGTGTGCAACTTCTCGCCGGTGGCGCGGGACGGGTACCGGGTGGGGGTGCCGGAGGAGGTGCCCGCGTGGGCGGAGGTCCTCAACACGGACGCGGAACGGTACGGGGGCGGGGGCGTGTGCGGTGCGGGGCCCCTCAAGCCCGAGCCCCGGCCGTGGCACGGCCACCCGGCGAGCCTGTGCCTCACGCTGCCCCCGCTCGCCACGGTGTGGCTGACCCCGGCGTGACCCGCCGCGGGGCGGGCGGCGCGTCCGGTCCGCCCCGCCCGCGGCGCGCGGACGCCGGGCCCGCGGACCGGTCCCGCACCCGGCGGGCGTGAGCTCACCCCC
>NZ_LWCC02000194.1 GCF_001642695.1 Streptomyces chilikensis | reverse complement strand
CCTGGACCGTCCGGTCAAGGAACTGGTCTTCGACACCGAGTCGGACCTGCTCGACAGGACCGTCTACACGCAGGCCGGCCTCTTCGCGGTCGAGGTCGCGCTGTTCCGACTGATGGAGCACTGGGGCGTCACCCCCGACTACCTTCTCGGCCACTCCATCGGCGAGCTCGCCGCCGCGCACGTCGCGGGCGTCTGGTCGCTGGAGGACGCGGCCGCCCTGGTGGCCGCCCGCGGCCGGCTCATGCAGGCCCTCCCCGAGGGCGGGGCGATGGTCGCCATCCAGGCGACCGAGGACGAGATCCTGCCGCTGCTCACCGCCAACGTGTCCATCGCCGCCCTCAACGGCCCCACCTCCGTCGTGATCTCCGGCGACGAGGACGAGGTACTGGCGATCGCGGAGCGGTTCGGGAAGTCGAAGCGGCTGCGGGTCAGCCACGCGTTCCACTCGCCGCGCATGGAGCCGATGCTGGAGGAGTTCCGGCAGGTCCTGCAGGCGGCCACCTTCCACGCCCCGCGGATCCCGGTCGTCTCCAACCTGACCGGTGAGACGGCGGGCGAGGAACTGATCACTGCGGACTACTGGGTCAACCACGTCCGCCAGGCCGTCCGCTTCGCCGACGGCATCCGCCACCTCGAGACGCAGGGCGTCACCACCTACCTGGAGCTCGGCCCCGGCGGCGTCCTGTCCGCCATGGCCCAGGAGACGGCCGGCGACGCCGCATTCGTCCCTGCTCTGCGGAAGGACCGTGCCGAGGCCGACGCCGTTGTCAGCGCTCTCGCCGAACTCCACACGAGCGGCAGCGCCGTCGACTGGACGGTGTACTTCGCCAACACCGGCGCTCAGCGTGTCGACCTGCCCACGTACGCCTTCCAACACGAGCACTACTGGCCCAAGAGGTCGCTGCAGGCGATCGACATCTCCGGTGTCGGTATGAGCGCTGCTGAACACCCGCTGCTCGCAGGAGCGGTGGTGCTGGCCGGTGAGGACGTCTCGTTGTTCACGGGGCGGTTGTCGTTGGAGTCGTATCCGTGGCTGGCGGATCACGCGGTGTTCGGGACGGTGCTGCTGCCGGGGACCGCGTTCGTGGAGCTCGCGCTGCACGCGGGTGAGCGGGTCGGCTGCCCGGTCCTGGAGGACCTGACGCTGGAGACCCCGCTGGTCCTGCCCGAGCGTGGCGGGGTGAGTCTGCAGG
>NZ_LWCC02000193.1 GCF_001642695.1 Streptomyces chilikensis | reverse complement strand
GCCGGACTCCACCTCGCAGCACTCATCCTCTGGCTCCGTGAGCCCGGACAAGATCATTTGTCAGACAGGTCCTAGCGGACGCCGACCTCTGTCCAGAGGTTCCCCGTAGCCGACTGGCCGCATGAGCGATCACGAGCAGCAGCTGGCCCCGCGTCGACGTGCGCACCGAGATGACGGCCTACCGCACCGTGCCTTTCTGTTTCGCGCCGCGCAGGTCCGCACCGGACAGGTGCGCACTGCTCAGGTCCGCCAGGGTTAGATTCGCGGCGCCCAGGTTCGCGTCGCTCAGGTCCGCCGACAATGCCGGACGCTCGACGGGCTGCTCCTTGAGGCCGGTCCTGGTGAAGGAGTCCCGACGCGCTACGCCCATGCCGCGCGCGGCTCACCTACCAATCCACTGCGGACCACTCCGAGCATCCTCGAGGAAGCGGGGAAGCGTGACTTTGAGATTGAGGAAGAACTCGGGACGGTTCGCCGGGTTCTCACCTGCGGCAGCTGAGAGCGTCGAGGCGCTGGTACCTCCCAGCCACATGCCTGTCGTCAGGTCGGTCAGGTAGTGCTCCAGGCTTACGGCGGCATGGCGTACATCGCTGTGCCCGACGGTAAACAGGGGAGCGCGACTGGAGCGGGCAGCACCAACAGCAGCCAGATATTTCGCTGGTACGACGTAGACATTGCCGCTGCTGGGGATGAGCCAGTAAGTCGCCGTTGAGCTGACCTCTAGCAGGGTGTCGAGCTGCAGGCGGTTGATCTTCCAGGAATCGCCAGATGAGGCGCTGGGAATAAGGGCGTTGGCCTTCTTGACCTGGACCAGGTCCCCGATCCTCGTGGTCAGCCGATCCGGGACCGTGACCTCGAGGACGATGCCGATGTCCGCTCCGGTCGCCTTCTCTGCGTTCTTGGTCTCCTGCCGACTCGCTAGCGCTACCTCTGGAGAGTCGTGATCGGTCCACTGCTCTGCCCTTGATCCGGCGGCGAACCGTTGCCCGAGTTTCTCCAGCAGGCGGGCAGTCAGCGCTTCCTCGTCCTGCGCACCGGACTGGGACACAAAGCCCATGAAGTCCTTGACTGCGCCCGCCACCGCTCCGCGTATCAGATCTTCCAGGCCGGTGCTGGCGAGCCATGTTGACGACGGAGCGTCGAGGGGTCTCGGGAAGACATGGCGTCGAGCGTCTATGGAGCCGCCCAGCGCGTCGATCAGCTTCTGCTCGATGGGGCCGCTGCCGTCGGAGATGGCCTGGATTCCCTCGGCCCGCCGTCGGACTTCTGGTACCGCGCTTCGTGCGTTCGCCTTGAGAGCCGCTCGCACTGACCGGTGCTGCTCGGCTAGGGCCAGTGTGAGGAAGACATCGAGACCGTCCATGTGGCGGGCAAGGGCGAAGAGCCATGGGAGTGACCTGGACCATAGTGTGGGGCGGCGACTCACGGACTTTTCCACTCTGGTTCGAAGCCCCGCAGCTTCCACGGGATAGCGCTCCACGCTGAGCAGCGTCAGGTCGCGCCAAAGATCCACCAGTGCACGTTCGGTGTGCGGCGCCAGTCGCTGCACCACCTCGCCGGCCCGACCGTTTTCGAGATCCTGGTTTAGTTCGATAAGGCCCGCAGCGACGCCTACGGCTACCGCAGCCGGCACCGGCATGGCCTCGGCGACTTGGGCGGGGCTTGTGAGGCGAGCCATCCACTCCACCAGGTCTGGGGGCGACGGGTAGGTGCGACCAGCGGTGACCCATCTGCCGATCGTCAACCGCAACAGGTGCTGCTCGACCAAGGAGCCATGCTTGTCGACCAGCCCTTCAAGGCCGCGTGCCGTCGCAAATTCTTCGCCCACAGGATGACGAGCGCGCAGTATGTCCAGACAGCATCGAGGGCAGTTGGGGTCCTGGTCGCGGTAGCGGTAGTCGGCACGATGGGAGATATGGTCCACCGGGCGACTGTACTCGGCGCGGTCAAGGTACCGCCGGGAAGCGGCTGGAGATCAACACGGAACTCGCAGGCGACATCGATCTGCGGGACATACGGCCTGTCCGAAGGCCAACCCTGCGGTGTGCACCGCGATGCTCTTGGTATTCATGATCAAGTGCGATACAGTGTGCGGCTTGGCTTGATCCAGAATAGGCCAGGAGGGAGGGGAAGCCATGCCGAGCAACAAGTCCGATGTCGCCGAGGTTCGTGCCGCGCTGCGTGCCGTCGGCTACACGGTTCTGCAGGTGCAGCCGCGGGTCGAAGGCCTGTCAGGCTCTCGGCCGGATGTGTTGGCGTGGGCGTCGAACGCCGACGGGGAGCTCGTGCCGTGGGCGGTCGTCGAGTGCAAGAACAAGAAGCTCAGGCAGCCCGAACTGGTGCTTCCCGCCCTGGAGGGAAGCCAGGACCTGCTGGGCACGTTCGAGCACTATGCGGTGGTCAACGGGCAGTGGTTCAAGGCCGACCGTGGTCTCCGTGTCCTGAAACCGGTCGACGGCCCGACCAGGCCCGAGCACGGCTCGCGGGGGCTGGTCACCGACCGGTCGCTGGCCACCTCCCTCTTGTTGCAGCGTCTGTGGTTCGAGGCGGACCGTCTGCGCAATTCAGGCGTCTCCGCAGACCGGTACTTTCCTTCTGGGGACGTTCTGACGCCGCCCCGAGATCGTGGGCCGGGGATCGAACTGCCGGACGGTGTGTTCATGCCGGTTCGGGCGGACGTGCTCTGGCGCGCGAAGCAGGATGCGCTGACCGAATTTGCCTCTCGTGGCAGATACCGAGAGTTCAGCTCGCCCCCGGTGCTCGCCGCTGCCGTCACCGCGCTGGTCGAGAAGCAACTGGTCGGCACCGTCCTGGATCCGTTCTGCGGAACTGGATCGTTCCTCTGGGCGACCCTGGACCGTGCGGCGGAGCGAGGGGTCGCAGCAGAATTCCTCGGCTATGAGTTCGACGCGCAGCTCGCCGAACTGGCGGCCGACATTGGGCAGGACGCGCCAAGGCACGTAAGAATCGAAAAGGGCGACTCCTTCCTCAGGGACTTTGCCGAGGCAGACGTCGTCGTCACGGCGCCGCCTGTCGGCCTCACCCTGAACGACCGGCACCTGCTCCTGGACGGATCGACGACCACCCGCGCCGACGCCGCAGCGGTCGACAAGTGTGTGCGGGCTCTGAAGCCCGGAGGACGCGCCGTCCTGCATCTCGCACAGTCGTTCACTTTCGAACGTCGGCACGCCGCGTACAGGAGATATTTGGCCGACAACTTCCACGTGGCGGCCTTGATCGGCCTCCCTGCGGGAGCCATGACCGGCAGCGGCGTTCGTTCCCTTGTCATCGTCATCGACCGCGCCGAGCCCGGGGAGACAATGGTCGCCCACCTCGGTGAGGACTGGGAGACGCAGCTCGGCCCGGACGGCCCCGCGCTGAACGCGGTCCTGGAGTTCATCAATGTGGGAGCCGACTCAGGGGTGGATCCAGAAGCCGACCGGCCACATACACCGGGAAGGCCATGAGCAGCCACTTGACGGTCGATCTGCGCGGCCAGGCCGACTGGGATACGGGACGCCTGGTCGATCCCAAGGTCGCCTGGCCCACAGAGGCGCCCCTGGTCCCGCTGCGCTCACTCGTCTCCAACGTCCGGGCTGGCAGCGTCGCGACCGCCGGTTCTCCTGTGATCACGCCCGGCGGCCTTGTGGCGCGGACCGGGGCTGTCCGGAGGCGGAGCACCAAGTACCAGGGCAAGGCATTCACTGTCGGTCCTCGCGGTCTTCGACTCGGCGATGTCATCGTGCCTCCCTCGCCGTCCGGGCCGGCCATTTTCATCGACTCCCGGCTGGACGGCGCGCTCCTCTCCTCCCGGTTCACCGCCCTCCGACCCGTCGATCCGATGCTGTCCCGGTGGATCTGGGCCGTGCTGAACACTCGGGCCGGACGGGCCCGCCGAGCATCGCTTGCGACAGGCATCACGGTGCCGTCGGTGAAGACTTTGGATCTGCTGGACATGGGCGTGCCCCTGCCGCCCCTCGCGGAGATCATGCGGCTCGACGAGGCGCTGGCCTCGATTGAGGCGCACACCCATCTCGAAGAGGAGCCGTCGGAGTCGACGTGGTGGGCCACGGCCGACCTTCGGCGCGGGTACGACTGGGAAGTCATGCTGGCCACTCCCCGTCCCGAACTTCTGACGGATGGTGAACCGCTCGGCTCCTTCGTGCAGGAGGTGAAGCCGTCCCGCTCGACCCGTCACGTCGAGGTGCCAACGGAACTGCCGGGCACGCTGCCAGTCCTGGACGTGGGCGCTCTGGGCGGCCGGCCGCCCCGGCGATGGGTGGCAGCCGACTTCACCCCCGTAACTCGCGTCGATCCGGGCGACCTCCTGCTCGCCCGCGTCGGCGAGTACTCCTACGCCACTGTTGCGCAACGCCCGGCTGTGGCAGATCCGGGCATCTTCGTCCTCCGGCTGCGGGACAGGTCACGCGGGCCGGCGCTGGCACACTTTCTGAACGGGCGTGAGGGACGGGCCAAGCGGCGTATGTTCCTGATGAGGGCGATAATTCCGTCCCTGCGATGGGCGGACCTTTCGCGCATTCCGATCCCGGCTGAGGCCCTCGAGTTCGACGCCGACGTCGAGCCGGACGTGGCGTTGGCGGACCAGCTGGAGCGGGTGCTATGGACCGCATGAGCTGCACGCTTTCCCCACTGGTCTACGCCGAGCTCTACCGGTTGCTGGCCGCCGACAACCAGCGGTACGGCGACCTCGAGGTGAGGCTCAGCGAGATCGGGTACTCCCCGACATGGCTCGGTACCGCTGCCGACGCCTACGACGAGTACTGGGCGATGCAGCTGGATCTCAGCGGTACCGGAAGCGTCGAGCACATCACTCTCGAGAGCCCTGAGCATGCCCTCCTGGCCACATGGATACTGGCCGGCCTTCGCAACACGGGCGACGACCGCAGCTTGAGTTCGGCGTTGAGGACTCACGTCCAGAAGCGGGCGGTCGGAGAGGTCCCCGATCTCGAAGGGCGCCTTCCATCAGTCCTCAACCCAGTCATTTACGGGTGGACCCTCGGCCAGGTCGTAGGTTCCTCTTCGTCCGACTGGCCCGTAGCCCCGGCAAGCCTGCCCGACGACGTGAACCTCGTCGCGGCGTATCAGGGACTCGTCAACCACATCCTGACCCTGGAGAACATGACGGAGCCCTGGCCCGAGATGATGCAGACCTCCACCTACTGGCGGGGATACGGAATCGCGGAGGCGCTGAAGCCGGAGGCGGGAAGCGGCGGCCGTGCTCTCCTCGAACTACTCTCGGAAGCAAGGGCCTTGCTCTCCCAGCCGGTGTTCTCCCAGTTCAACACCCACTTCACTCGCTTCGGCGGGCGCCGGAACGCTTTGTCGCACATCACGGACGACGCAGGTCGTTCCGAACGGTTCGTAGATGTTGTCGCGGCCACGCATGGCTGGGAGCACCTGCGGGTTACCGTGCGCGGCCTCACGCAGTTTGTCTGTCAGGAGGCCTCTCGTCTGCTGTACGAGGAGGATCGACCACCGGCTCTCCGGAACGATCCGTGGGAGTATCTCGTCCGGGAGATATCCACAGACTGGTGGACATAGAAGGCGGATTCGGCGGCAGCATGAGACACTCGGCCGTCCCGGTACTGCTTCAAGACCACTTCGCATGGCTTGACCAGGAGTTTTATCGAGTGGTCAGCCTGCCGACGGTACTCGTTGATGAGGCCGCCGACGGCCTGTTTGCGCTGGATCCGGGGCGTGGGTAGAGGTATGATGTTAGGGTCGTCGAGCGGTGCGAGCTGGCCGCGGCCTTGGTGGGGCCGATGGTCGTTGAAGTGCCGGCGTACTCGCGCAGCAGTTTCTCGGTGTGTCCGCGGCCGTAGATCAGCAGCCGGTTGGTGCACTCGTGGCCTTGTAGGTGCCGAGAACCACGTCCATCCAGGTCACGCTGCGTTTTGGTACTCGTGGAGCATGCCGCCGAGACGGTTGCGTCTGCGGATGTCGAGGTGGACGGGAGTACGTCGGGCTCGAGTGGTTCCGGGAGTGGGCGTAGGGGAGCGGCGGCTGTGACCCGGTGGGGGCGGTGCTGGTTGCAGTAGTCCTCTTACACGCTGCGCAAGTCGTGCACGAGGTGGGCGCGGTTAAAGATGAGCGTGCTGTCGAGGAGTTCGCTCCTGCAGGATCGGATCCACCGCTCCATGAGCGCGTTCAAGCGAGGCATCCTCACTCCGGTTGGCGTGACCTCGATGCCCTGTCGGCGAACACGGCGTCGAACGCTGCCGGATAACGCGCGTCGTGATCCCGGATCAGGTATAGGTCGCCAACCGCACGCCGGCGAAGTACGAGGCCGCGGCCGACGCCATGGAGCGGTGGGCGCCTATGGACCAGGAGGCGTGCCGCTTCAGCCGGGCCCCGTAGTGCTTCAAAACGGCTTCACTGGCATCGACCTGCGACTTCTGTGAGCGGTCAGACTGTCCGCCGGTACTCGTTGATAAGGCCAGCGACGGCTCGTCAGCTTTGCATGCGGGCTGCTGGGAAGGAAACCACGTTCGGGTGATCACGAGACGCCGTAGTCAGCTACAGAACGAGCTGTCCTTGTGCGACCACGAGCGTATCGTTGGCGGGCGACTCACCCCTCGGACACACACTCCAACGATACGCATGCGAGGGCCTCGACCTGACGGTCGCGGTCCTCGTCGCGTTTTCGTAGCGGACAGTGATGCCCAGGGCTTGGTATAGCGCTGCTTTGGCCTTGGATTCTGCGCCCTGTAGCCGTTGTGCGACGTCTCCGAGGTTCTTCGCGATCTCGATGATCTCTTTCTCCGTGAGCGGCTTCTGGACCCTGTGGGGCTCGGAAAGTCGTCGCTGCAGGTCAAGCCGCGTATCGGTACTCGTTGATGACGCCGCCGAGGATTCGGGTGCGTCGGAGTGTGCGGCCTTCGGGTTTGTGTACGGTGACGGGTTGTTGGTCTGCGTCTGGCGGTAGTTGGTTGTGGGCCCGGTGGGGGCGGTGCTCGTTGTAGTGCTGCTCGTAGGCGGCCAGGACGTGCTGGGCGTGGGTCTCGTTCATGATGAGGACATGGTCGAGGGCCTCGCGTCGTATGGTGCCGATCACCCGTTCGCAGTGGGCGTTCGTCCGAGGGGCCCGCGGCGCACTCTTGAGGACCGCGATCTCCTCGGCTTCGAAGACGGCATCGAAGGACTGGCCGTACTTGCCGTCGCGGTCACGTAGCAGGAAGCGCAGGGACTCCATGCGCGTGCCCAGGTCGGCGGCGAGGTTCCGGGCCTGTTGTACCGCCCAGTCGCGGGTGGGGTTGGCGGTGACGCCGGTGATGTGCAGGCGTCGGGTGTCGTGTTCGATGAACGCCATTGCGTACAGCCTGTGTCCGAGGGCGGTGTCGAGGTGAAAGAAGTCGACGGCGATGATGCCTTGGGCCTGGTTGGTGAGGAACTCTCTCCACCTCGGGCCGGTGCGGCGCGGGGCTGGATCGATGCCGGCCGCGTGGAGGATTTCCCATACGGTGGAGGCGGCGATGGGGTGCCCGAGTCGGGCGAGTTCACCCTGGATCCGGCGGTGACCCCACTGTGCGTTCTCGCGAGCGAGCTGGAGGATCAGCTTCTTGAGTGCTGCCTCGGTGGGAGGTCGTCCCGTGCGGGCGCGCCGGCCGCTGTAGTCCCACTTTGCGGCGATGAATCTGCGGTGCCACGCCAGTAGGGTCCCGGGCGTGACCGGGAAGATCTCGCGCCAGCGGCGTCGGGGTATCAGGCTGGAGAGTGCAGCCAGCCAGAACCGGTCTGCGAACTCGTAGCGGACTGGGCCGGTGATCTGACGGCGCAGTACTGCATTCTCGTGGCGGAGCACGAGCAACTCTGCGTCCTTGGCGGTGTTGCGTCGGAGCAGCACTCCGGGGACGGACAGCAGCCCGCGGGTCACCTTGCAGAGCATCGAAAGGATCACGGCGGACATGGTCCCAGCCGAGAATGCTCTATGCCCCGACCTGCGGCGATGACTTTACGAGCCCCACAGGTTCCAGATGATGGTGCGGTCCAGCAGTTCGCGTCGGCAGGTTTGCACCCAGCGTTCCATGATTGAGTCCATTCTCGGTATCCGAATGCCGCTGAGCACGACCTCGATCCCTGCGTCCTTCAGGATGGCGTCGAACAACTCGGGGAACTTGCCGTCCCGGTCCCGGATCATGAAGCGAGCCTGGCAGCCTGCGTCCTCGAGGTCCATGACGAGATTCCTCGCGACTTGCGCCATCCAGCGCCCGGTGGGGTGCATAGTGGCTCCCAGGACACGGACCCGACGGCTCCCGTGCTCGATCACCGCGAACACACACAGCCGCGCTCCGGACAGGGTGACCGTTTCGAAGAAGTCGCAGGCCAGCAGGCATTGGCCTGGGAGCGCAGGAAGCCGGCCCACGTACTGGAACGACGTTCGGGTGACGGCTCGATCCCGGCTTGCTTCAGGATCTCCCACACGGTGGATGCGGCGACCTTGATGCCCAGGGTGAGTAGCTCGCCGTGTATGCGTCGGTAGCCCCAGTTGCTGTTCTCGCGTGCGAGACGGAGCACAAGAGCGCGTATGGAGTGCACGGTCCGCGGCCGGCCAGGGCGCCTGGATCGAGACCGTGCGGCGTGTTTCCGGGCGACCAGGTCACGATGCCAGCGCACTACTGTCTCGGGGCGCACCAGGAGCCGAAGTCGGCGCAGTCGACCCATCGGGAGCCGGTGAAGCAGCGCCGCCAGGAACGCCCGGTCGGCCACGCCGAATTGCGGCCGGGCCTCGCTCAGCTGCCGCTCCAGCACCGTGATCTGACGCCGCAGGGCCAGGATCTCGATGTCCTTGTCCCGTTCGCTCTTTGGCAGGAGGCGTAGCAGCGCCAACGCATTGCTCATGTCGAAGTAGGCCAGTCGTGGCAGCATGAGGGTTACGTTGTCGCTCTGCTCAGCTTCAGCGCAAGCGCCCTGGCGTCAGCATCGACCGAAGCTCCCCGGAGGCGAGCCATCGTCTCCCACCCGGGCGGACGGCGTTTTCGGCAAGGACAGGCGCACCTCCCCATGAACGCGGCGGGCACCCCATCGGGGACGGAGATCAGACCCGGTGAAGGAGTTCCGAAGCACTACGGGAGCATCGAAAGGATCACGGCGGACATGGTTCCAGCCGAGAACGCTCTACGTCCCGACCTGCGGTGATGACTGCACGAGCCCTACAGGTCACGGAAAGTCATTCAGGAACGACGGGGCGGCCCAGCGGAACTGCTCATCGTCGTCACGGGATTCGATGAGGCTCGCCTCGACGAGTGTGAGGAGAGCGGCATGGAGGCCACGCGAGACGGGTCCGTCCGTCCAGAAAAGGCTCTTGCTCTTCGAGAACGGGACGTCTGGGGAGAGCGCCCCCAGACTCACGCTCAGGAGGTAGGCGGCCTGGTCCCAATCCACCCAGTCCGCCATCGTTCGGGACAGCGGTAGCCGCTCGCTCACGTTCTCCTTCTCCATGGTCGCTCCGTGCCACTCAATCCGGAACGCTTCGACTCGTCGAGATCCTCTCCTACTTGGCGATGCTGTCGGCGAAGGCCTGAAAGCGGGAAAGGGAAGTCAGGTAGTCCTCGGTGTAGCCGCTCTCGGGGGTGAAAAGTTCGGCGATTCGCTCAGCGGCGTCACGCAGGGAGCGAATCAGTTCCTCTTCGTCCGTCGTGCCCACTTTCCCTGTTGGGCCGGTGACCTCGTATCCCCCTCCCCTGGTCCTCAGGAAGGTTAGGCGGAAACGGGAGTCGGAGGCGTGGAAGTCGAACCGTAGGCGGCGAGAGCCAATGAACTCACGCACGCCGTCCAGCAGTTCCTGCAGAGAGAAGAAGATCATCATGCCCATGTCTGGATCGCCGTTGGATGCGGCGGTCCCCAGGTCGCCGCTGCAGACGATGTCGCCGTAGTCGAGGCCGCCGATCGGTTCACCCGGGTAGGGCCGGACAGAGAATTGGAAGGTCATCATGGTGTCCACGACTTTCCCACAGGGTGGAAGGTGATCACGCGGTTCCCGTCGTGCGAGTCCACCGACACCCGGAAGGTCGCGTGCATGCCGTTGACCGTGAGGTGTCGCTCGTAGGTCTGGATGCGCTTCTCGGGGTCGCTCACGCGCATACCACCGTCGACGAGTTCGCGAGCGGCGCGCTCGACCTGCTCCCGTGTGGTGGTGGGCGGCAGCATGTCCGAGTGCTTGGTGCTGGGGTGGGTCCCGGTGATGTGTCGAGCCTCGATGTGCTCCCAGCCCTCCTTCAGGTTGCCCGTCTCGAGCCGGGGCCGGGTCCGGCACGGTGCCAGGCCGTACGGGTCAGCCCAGGTGAGCGGGTCGAGCACATATCGATGCGGGTTGGGTCCCGCCGCCAGGCCGAGCGGGTCCGGCGCGGTGTAATGCCCGGTCTCGGGGTCGTAGAGACGGAAGTAGTTGTGATGGAGGCCGCTCTCCTCGTCGGCGTACTGGCCGGGGAAACGAAGCGGACACTCGACGGTGTCGGAGAAGGAGGGTACGGCGGCTCCCCACAGGGTGGTGCGCATCTGCCACACCAGTTCACCCGCAGGGGACACCAGCTCCGTAGGAGTGCCGAGCGGGTCGGTGATCACGGCATGCAGGAGCGGAGGCCCGTCTGTACTGCCGTCGAGTTGACTGAGCGCGGAGCGGCCGGGCTCGCGGACCAGCGGCCGGTGGTTCAGCTGGGCCAGAGGGCGATGGGTGCCCGGTTCGTACTCCCAGGTGGTGACCTCGCCGTCCTCGGTTCTTTGTTCGGCGAGGACGGTCCCGTCCCAGGCAAAGACCACCCGCTCGTCCCCGGAAGCCTTCTCGTCGACCCGGTACTTGGCGGTGCGGCGGCCCAGCGCGTCGTAGGAGTACCGCCACACGGCCCCGTCCGGGGACACGACCTCCGTGAGCCGGTCGTCCTCGTCCCAGGAGTAGCGCCACTGCCTTCGCTGTCCGTTGAGTAGTCGGCGGACACGTGCGACGAGCCGGCACTGTCCGTCGTACTCGTACGATGTGCGCCCCGCCCGCCGCAGAAGGGTGCCTTCGAGGACGCGACTCCCGGGCGAGGCGTGTCCCGGTGCGGAGGCCTCGGTGAGGCTTCCCGAAGCATCGTAGGCGTAGCTCTCGGCCCATCCGGCGGCCTGGACACTGATGGGCCGGCCTCCGGGGTCCAGACCGAACCGCCGGGTTCCGGAGGTGAGGTCGCGGATTTCGGTCAGCCGGTCGTCGGGGCGGTACCGGTACGAACGGTGCTGGAGCAGCTGGCGGCTCGCATCGGCCGGTGTGTGATTTAGGGTCTGGCTGGTCAGCCTGCCCGCCTCGTCCCAGCTTTGGCTGAGGGCGATCTCGGAGTCGAGTCGACGCGTCACCTCCTGTCCGGCTTCGTCGTAGGCGAAGGTGAGCGTTCCCGCTTCGGAGCGCAGTTCCACCGGTCGGCCAGTCTCGTCGTAGAGCCACCAGGTGGTCAGGCCGGAGGGAGTGACCCGTTTGGTGCGCCGCCCCAAGGCATCGTAGGCGTAGCTGGTGGTCCGGCCATCGACCGACTCACTCAGGATGCGGCCGAGCTCGTCGTAGCTGAGGACGACCTCGCTGTGACCCTCGGACGCACGAACGAGCCGTCCGGCGGCGTCATACGTGTACCGGGTCAGCTCAGTGCCGTCCGCCGCGTGGCGGGTGACCACCCGGCCCATCGTGTCGCGGATGTAGTGCACCGTCTGGCCCGCACCGTTGGTGCGGGAGACCAGGGAACCCGCCGCGTCGTGGACGTAGCGCACGGTGCGGCCGTTGAAGTCGGTCTCGGAGACCAGCCGGCCGGCTGGGTCGTAGTCATAGGACCACGTCAGACCGCGTGGGTCGGTGACGCGAGCAAGGCGCAGTTCGGTGTCGTGGACAAATGCCGTGGTCGATCCGTCGGGGGACACGCGGGTGGTGGGCGTATCGAAATGAGTGAAGGTGTGCCGGGTTGTCGCGCCGTTCAGGTCGGTGTGGCTGAGCGGGTTTCCCTCGCCGTCCCAGACCCAGGTTTCACGTGCTCCGTCAGGATTCTGCCGCCAGGCGGGAAGCCCTTCCACTGTCCAGCCCAGACGGGTGGTGCGGCCCAGCGGGTCGGTGATTTCGACGGGGCGGCCGAAGGTATCGCGGCGCACCGTCGTAGTGCGTCCCCGTTCGTCGGTGACGGCCACCGGGAGCCCGGCGGCGTTCGGGGTGACGTGACGGGCGCCGCCGAGGGCGTCGACGACGGATCGGAGCCTGCCCGTATCGTCATACGTGTATCGGGTGCAGGCTCCCAGAGGGTCGATGGTGCTGAGCAGGTTTCCGCGGTCGTCGAACGTGTGGCGCCATACGCCTCCGTTGGGCTCCTCCACTTCCAAGGGCAGGCCGAGTTCGTTGAGTACGGACCGGGCCGAGGAACCGTCCGGCATGTTGATGCCGGTCATACGGCCGACATCGTCAAAGGTGTAGGAGGTGGTGCGGCCCAGAGGGTCGGTGACCTCTACGGCGCGGCCAAGCCGGTCCCGGACGGTGCGGGTGACGTTGCCGAGTGGGTCGGTCTCCTCGATGACATGGCCGCGCTCGTCGTACCGGTGGACGGACGTACGGCCGAGCGAGTTCGTGTAGGTGGTGACACGGCTGTCGTTGTCGTAGGTGAGCGTTCCGGACTGGAAGCCGTCGCTGCCCTCGGTGCGGGTCACCCGGCCCTCATCGTCATAGACGTAGGTGAAGGTGGTGCCATTACGATCGGTCCAGGAGTCGATGCGGTCTTCGTCGTCGTAGGCGAAGCGCAGCGGCTTCCCGGAGGAGTTCACCACCTCGACCAGGCGACCTCGCAGGTCGTAGCCGTAACGGACGACGACGGTGCCGGGAGCTGCATCGGGTTTGTGCCGGTCGTACGGTGAGGGCGGCGCGTCCAGCAGCCGCAGTGCGGTGATCAGATGTTCGTGGCGGTCGACAGCCAGCCAGTAGCCGCCCGAGTGGCACAGCGCGGTCGGCATGCCTCGGTCGTCCCGGTCAACGGTGACAGTGCCCCCGTTACGGTCCGACATCTCCCGAAGCGGAAGCCGGAGCGCGCCGACACCAGGGGCGGGCACGCCGGGGCCACCGAAGGTCCGCACGATGCCCGAGACGGGATCAGTGACGGTCATGATGCCGTCAGGGTGACCGTCCCACGCCAGAGACCAGCGTTCACCACCGATCGGTGTGGTGGGAGCTCCGGCACTGGGAACGGGAAATGTCAGGCGCATGCCGTCGGCTGCGGCCAGGACGACACCCTCGTCGTCGACCTGAAGGCATTCGTCGAGCGTGGACATCCACGTAGGGCCGAAAAGCAGACCAGCTCGAAACGAGGACAGGTGGGTGCGACGGAAGACCAATGGCAGCCCATCGGCAGGCAGGGTCACGTCCGTCTGGGTCATCAGCATCGCGCCGGTGGCCACATCAATCGGCTCACCCACGCATGGGGTGCTGTCGGCCGGGCGGCAAGCGGGCCCGTCCGGGTCGCGGGGCCGCACGGACGGGGGATCGGCATGCCGTCCTGCGGCGGCAGCGTCGGCCAATTCGTCGGCTACCCGAATGCCCTTGACGGCGGCGCCTCCGCCGCCGGTGGCCGCGGTGAGTGCCAGGTCGGGTATCAACCGGCCGAAGCCTTCCGCGGGGTCCTTCATGAAGTCGCTGACCATTTGCTTGCCGGTGCCTACGGGGTCGTTGGCGGCGAGGACGAGACCGGCGGCGAGGTTGTTGAGGTTGGTGGTGTATTCGGCGGGGTGGGTGATGTTGTACGGGTCGAGCGGGTTGACGCCGCGGACGAAGTTGAGCAGCCCGGCGGTGCCCTTGATGATGCCGCCGCCGACGTGGTCGCCCATGATCTGCATCTCCTGCAGACCACTGAGCGCCTGTTCGGCGTAGGTCGGCTTCTCCGGGGCCGTGTCGCGGGCGGCGCGCACCGCGCTGCGGGCGGTTTCGGCGGCGGTGTTCCGCTGCTTGCGGGCGTCGGCGAGGATGTCCTGCGCGTCCTGCATCAGCTTCTTGCCCGGGTCGGTGAACGTCGGCGAGGGACGCGGCGGCAGGCTGCCGGCCGGGTACTTGTCGGGGTCGGCGTTGTGGCGGTCGACGGCCGCGTTGAAGTCGTCGATCTTCTTGCGGTGGGCGTCCGCGGCCTCCTCGGATGCCTTGACGCCTTCCTTCCACTTGTCGATCGCGGTCTGCGCCTGCCCCTGCGCCCAGGTGACCGTCCCGGCGAACGCCTCCAGCGCGGCGGCGGCCTTCTCGCAGGCATCGGCGCCGGTGAACCACTTCGGCGGCTGGGTGCTGACCGCCTTGCGCAGCGCCTCGGCCGCCTCACCCTTCAACTGTGAGGAGTCCAGGCCTCTGAGTCCTTCGCCGGCGTTGTCGAAGGCGCTCTGGAAGCCGCGGAGTTTCTCGGCGGTGGAGCGAATCTTCTCCGCGCTGCCGTAGATGAGCTTGGTCTTGTCCTCTGTCTGCCCGAGGTCCATCTCGTCGACCTCGGCACCCATCCGGTTCGCCACCGAACGCGATTGCTCGCGCACCCAGTCAGCGCCGGACTCCCAGCCGACGTCGTCGAGCCGGTCGGCGGTCCAGTTGCCCGCGCCCTCGACCTTGTCGCCTACCCACTCGACGCCGTCCTCGACCGCGTTCTCCATCGAGTCCGGCGTGATGTCGCTGATGAAGTCGCCGATACCCATGCTCAGTTACCCCCGCCGTCACCGCTCTGCTGCTGTTGCCGGGCGCGTTCCTCCGGTGACGGCCCGAAGACGTTGTCCAGTGCCTGTTCACGCAGTTCCGGCGTGACACCGGCCGCGTCGTCGATCCTCGACGTCAGGTCGCCGACCTGTCCCTCGGTGAGGACGGTGCGGCCGGTGTCCTTCCAGGTCTGCTGGATGTCCTGGCCGGCCTGCTCGAACGACTCCTTGCTCCAGTCCGGGTCCAGGTAGTCGGGCTTGAAGACCTCGCCCCAGTCCTGCTGGGTGATCTCCTCCTCGGTGGCGTGCGGATTGCCGCCCGCCAGGGCGTTGACGCCCACCTTGAGGGTGCCCTCGACGTACTGGTCGTGTTCCCACTGGGTGCCCGCCGCCAGACCGAGACGGTTCGCCAGCGCGCTCGCGTCGCTCACCAACGCCCGCACGCCCCACTCCCACCGTTCGCAGAAGTCCTCGAAATCGACCGACAGGCCGTGGTGACCTGCCTCCATGCCGGTCATCGCCAGCTCCGAGAAGCCCTTGCCCATCACCGAGCCGGTGGCACCGCCCAAGTCCCCGAGCTGGTCGATGGTGGCGCCGACGCCCTGTGTGAACTTGGCGACCGACGCCTGGTCGAAGTTGAGGTCCATCCCGTCACCGCCCACGACCGGTCCCCTCCATCTCGGCGTCCACGGCTGCCGCGTCCGGGACGACGCCGGTCACCGGCGGGAAGAACATCGCCCCGTCCTCCGTCGCGATGTCGACCGCCAGACCGGCCGGCTCACCCAGACCCGGCACGATCTCGTCCACGATCCGCGCGCCCAGCAGCGCCGCGTAGTCCACCGGCCGGTCACCCGGACCGTGCAGCAGCGCAAAACGCGCCAGCGCCGCCTCGTCCGTGAACGCACAGACCCACCGCACACCACCCGAATGCGCGGACCACAGCCCACCACCGCCGTCCGACGGCATCAGAAGAACCGACCGCCGCATCTCACCGACCAACGCCCGCGGATCACCGACTCCCGCCCGCTGCTCGGCGATCCGTTCGGCGAGCGCCGTCCTTGCCGACTCCACGGCCCCTCCCATGTCTCCGGGTCACTACCGGCACCGTAGAACAGGACGCATGTTCGGAAGAGACGGTTCGTTCATACGGCCAGAGTTGCCTCGATCCAGCGTATTGCTTCAAAACAGCTTCACATGGCTTGACCAGGAGCTTTATCGAGTGGTCAGCCTGCCTGGCGGTACTCGTTGATGAGGCCGCCGACGGTCTGTTTGCGCTGGATCCGGGGCGTGGGTAGAGGTATGACGTTGGGGTCGTCGAGCGGTGCGAGCTGGCCGCGGCCTTGGTGGGGCCGATGTTCGTTGAAGTGCCGGGCATATTCGCGCAACAGCTTCTCGGCGTGGCCGCGGCCATGGATCAGCAGCCGGTTGGCGCACTCCTGGCGTACGGAGCGCACGAACCTTCGGCGTGCGGGTTGCAGTTGGGGCTGCGCGGCGGGGTCTTGGTCACGGCGATGCCTTCGTCGGCGAAGATGGCGTCGAAGGCGGCCGTGAACTTGGTGTCTCTGCCCCGGATCAGGTAGGTGAAGCGCTCCGCCCGGTCACCGAGGTGCCACATGAGCTGGCGGGCCTGCTGGGTGGTCCAGGCGGCGGTGGGGTGGGGCGTGACGCCGAGGATGTGCACGGTTCGGGTGCGGACTTCCATGACGAACAAGGCGTACAGGCGTTGTAGGCCGATGGTGTCGGGGTGGAAGAAGTCTGTCGCCAGCAGGCCGCTTGCCTGGGACTTGAGGAACTGGTGCCATTCGCGGCGCGTTGGATGGCGGCGTGGTGCGGGGCCGAGGCCGGCTTCGCGCAGAATCCGGTGGACAGTCGCGGCGCTGACCTTGTGCCCGAGGCGGCGCAGCTCGCCATGGATGCGGTGTGCGCCCCAGCTCGGGTTCTCACCTCCGAGCCGGATGATGAGGTTTCGGAGCTCCTCGGAGATGGGCGGGCGCCCCGGCATGACCGGCTGCGTCCACTTCTTCCTGACCAGGCGTTTGTGCCAGGCGAGTAGGGTGCGCGGGGAGACGATGCGATGGCCGCGCAGTACCTGAGGCAGCAGTCGGGCGAGTGCGGAGAGAAGGGCCCGTTCCGGCCAGGTCGGCTTCGGGACCGTGACCTGTCGGCGCAGCAGCGCGACCTCGTGCCGAAGGATCAGTATCTCCGCGTTCTTCGCGGCCGAGGACCGGCACATCAGGGCCAGCCACGCGAGGACACGGGTGGCAAGCAGGTAGACCATGCGTACGAGCACAGGACCCGATCATGCCGGACGCTGGACGCGCTCATTGCTCGAGGTCAGCCTTGGTGAAGGAGTTTTGAAACACTACGGGGTGCTCGGCCATCGGGTGCACCAGCAGACCACGGTGCCGAGCTGTCAGCGCCCCATGTTCAGAAGTCCTTGCGCGACCCACGAGCGTATCGTTGGCGGGCAACTCACCCCGCGGTGGTGCGGCCCGCCGGCGTCGATGCCGGCGGGCGTCCGGTGCTAGTGGGCGGGGCGGAACGGGCGCAGCAGGCGGATGCCGTCCTCGATGGATCCGTCGATCAGTTCGAGCATCTGCGGGACGAGTTCCCGCATGCGGGGCGCGGCGAGGTGGGCGTCGAGGTGGGCGCGGGTCTCCCAGCGTTCGTAGATGACGAATTCGCCGGGTCGGCCCTCGACTTCGTGGGCCTCGTAGTCGATGTTGCCGGGGTCGTTGCGCGAGGGGGTGACGGCGGCGGTGATGAACGCCTTGAGGTCGGCCTCCCTGCCCGCCTTGGCCTTCGCGTCCCACACGACGGTCACGTAGCTGGTGGGTGTTGCGGTCATGGTGATTCCTTCCCTGTTCCGTGCGGTGTTCCGTGCTGACGGGCTGTGTGTCGGCACCGGGCCGGTGTCAGCTCTCGATGAAGTCGAGGAGGTCGGCGTTGACGGTGTCGGCGTTCACGGTGCACATGCCGTGCGACAGCCCCGGGTAGACCTTCAGGCGCGCGTTCTTGACCAACGTGACCGCCGTCTCGGCGGAGTTGGCGATCGGGACGATCTGGTCGTCGTCGCCGTGCATGATGAGCGTGGGCACGTCGATCGCCCGGAGGTCGTCGGTGAAGTCGGTCTCCGAGAACGCCTTGATCCCCTCGTGGTGCGCCTGGGCGCTGCCGGTCATTCCCTGGCGCCACCAGTTCTGGATGACGCCCTGGGAGATGTCCGCGCCCGGGCGGTTGAACCCGTAGAACGGCCCGGAGGCGAGGTCGAGGTAGAACTGGGGGCGGTTGGTGGCCACGGCCTCGCGGAAGCCGTCGAAGACCTCGACCGGCAGCCCTCCCGGGTTCGATTCGGTCTGGACCATGAGTGGCGGGACCGCTCCGATGAGGACGGCCTTGGCGACCCGCCCGGCACCGTGCCGGGCGACGTACCGGGCGACCTCTCCACCACCGGTGGAGTGGCCGACGTGGACGACGTCGCGCAGGCCGAGGTGCGCCACCACGGCGGCGGCGTCCGCCGCGTAGTGGTCCATGTCGTGCCCGTGGCCGACCTGGGCGGAGCGCCCGTGCCCGCGGCGGTCGTGGGCGACGACACGGTAGCCGTGCTGGACGAGGAACAGCAGCTGGGCGTCCCAGTCGTCCGAGCTCAGCGGCCAGCCGTGGTGGAACATGACCGGCCGGCCCGAGCCCCAGTCCTTGTAGAAGATTTCGGTTCCGTCGCCGGCGGTGACGAACGGCATGGTCTGCTCCTCGTGGTCTCGCCCGGGTGCCGGGCGGTTTCGATGTCTCCACGAGAATGGCCCGGCGGCCGTGCCGACAGCCTCCGTCAGCTGACTGACATCCGGCCGACGGCTCGCTTGGGCCAGTACCGGGGCAGTGCCGGGACCCGACCGGTAGCTCTCACAGCCGGGTGACCGAAGGCTCGGGAGGCAGCGCCTCCAGTGCGTCGCGGAGCTCGGCCCGCGACGTGATCCCCAGCTTCGGGAACACATGGTAGAGATGCGACGACACGGTCCGCGGCGAAAGGAACAGACGCGACGCGATCTGCGGGTTCGACAGCCCCGTCGCCGCCAGCCTGGCGACCTCCAGCTCCTGCGGGGTGAGGGCCTCACCGGCCTTGCCCCGGCCGGTCCGCGTCATGCCGGTGGCGCGGAGCTCCGCGGCGGCCCGGGCTTCCCACGAACGGGCCCCGAGTTCCTCGAAGCGGTCGCGGGCGGCGGCCAGCTGCACCCGGGCGTCACGGTTGAGTCCTTGTCGGCGAAGCGCTTCGCCGTACGCCAGATGAGCATGGCCGACCTCGAAGGGCCACTGCTCGACGCCCGGCAGTGCGAGTGCCTCCTCGAAGCACCGGACCGTGTCCTCGGCAGCCGATGTCATCGCCGTGACCGTGGCCGCGCTCAGCGCGAGCCGCGACGAGAGGTGGCCGACACCGGCGTCGCGCAGCGCGTCCGCGTGCCGTCGCGCCTCCGCGTGCCGCCCGGTGCGCACGGCGGCCTCGACGAGGTCCGGCGCGGACCACACGGCCTCGGGGTTGAACGGCGGCAGCACACCCGGGGCGCAGATCGCTGTGGCGTGCCGGAAGGCTGTCTCGAAGTCGGCGGCGCCGAGGGCCGCCCGGGCCGCCGCTTGGTGGGCGCAGTTCTCCAGCCGCCGCAGTCCCCTGGGCCCTGACCACTCCCAGACGGCCTCGCAGTGGCGGCGGCACGCGTCGAGGTCGCCGCGCTGGGCCGCGGCCATCGCGGCGATGTAGTGCCCCACCTGGGCGAACAAGTGGTATCCCGTCTCCTCGGACAGTGCGATGAGTTCGTCCGCGGCGTCGGCCGACGGCTGCCACCGGCCGGTGTAGAGGTCGTCCAGGGCGACGAACATCAGGGCCGGCATGCTCGACCCCACCGCGCCGCCGTCGCGTATGACTCGGGACACGGCCTCGCGACAGCCCGGAAGCCGGTCGAGGTAGGAGGCGGTCAGGGCGGTGCGGATGACCACGTCGGCGTTGCTCTGGTCCCTCAGTCGCGCGATCTCCTCGTCCAGGCGGCGCAGCATGCCGTCGGTGATGGAGCCGAGGTCGTGGTGGACGCGCCCCAGGGACGCCGCGGCGGCGGGCGACGCCGCGGGAAGCTGTGCGAGGACCTTGGACAGAGGCTGCCAGGGTTCGGGCCGGCCCGAGTACTGGCTGGCGAGCGTGAGGGTGAAGAGCGCGGTCTCCAGCTCGCCGGACGGCGGACCGGGCGACATCGGCGCCTGCTCGATCGCCTCCGTCAGCAGCGCGTGGGCGGTGTCGGCGTCCCCTTCCGTGACGAGCACGAGGAAGCCGGCCGTCGCGGCCGCCGAGAGCGACCGGGCCGCCGGATCGCCCTCGACCTCACGCATGATCTCGTGGCTGACCTCCAGATGACCCGCGACCCAGGCGGCGACGTAGGCGGCCTGCGACAGGCGGCGTCTGCGGACTGCCCGGTCGGGGCTCAGCTCGGCCGCGCGCCGCAGCCTCGCGATCGCGCCGTCGGCGTCACCGCGTCGCAGGCTGCTGCGGGCCGCCGACTCCACGGCGGTGGCGACCGCCTCGTCGGGCGCCGTCGTGGCTCTCGCGAGGTGGTCACCGCGCCGCTCGGGCTGGTCGCCCAGCGCGTCGGCCAGCCGGCGGTGGGCGGTGCGCCGCTGCTCGCCGGTGGAACCGTCGACCACCGCGGACCTGACCAGCGGGTGCCTGAAGCGCACCGTGCGGCCGTTCTCCGCGACGATGACCAGGTGGTCGCGTTCCGCGGGAGCGAGCCCGTCGAGCCCGCCCGGCCCGCCGGCCGCCTCGAGGATGCCGATGTCGCCGGAGCCCTCGAGAGCCGCGAGCAGCAGTACCTCGCGCGTTCTGTGCGGTAGCCGTCCGACGCGGGCGCTGTACAGAGCGCGCACGTCCCGTCCCTGGCCGCTCGCCCACCCCGCCCCTTGGCCGTGTCGGCCGCCGGACGCCCCGGTGGACCCGGCGAACTCGAGCAGAGCCAGGGGGTTTCCCTGTGCCTCGTGCGCCAAGGTCGAAAGGACCCGGCGGGGGAGGTGGGCGAAGCGCCGGGACAGCAGGCGCAGGGCGTCCGCGTCGTCCAGCGGCGCGATCTCGAGCTCCGGCAGACCGGTGGACCGGAAGGATTCGTCGGACTCCTCCCGCTGTGCTCCGAGCAGCCCGATGCGGCGACCGCCCAGTCTTCTGGCGACGAAACCCACCGCGGCCCGGCTCGCCGGGTCGACGGCATGAAGGTCATCGACCACGAGGAGCAACGGCCGCTCCTTCGCGGCCTCGTCGAACAGGGACAGTGCCGCGTTGAGGACGGCGATCCGGCGCGGCACGGGGCCGGCGCCGAGACCGAGGGCGACCTCGAGGGCCTCCCGGGTGGAATGCGGCAGACGACCGAGCTCGTCCGGCAGCGAGCCGACGAGCTGATGGAGTCCCGCGAAGCTGATGTCCGTCTCGTACTCGTCGCCGCTTCCGCGGACGACCCGCATTCCCTTCGCCACCGCCAGCTCGGCGGCCGCGTCCAGGAGTGCCGTCTTGCCCACGCCCGGATCACCGGTGAGCAGCAGGGCGGCTCCGTTCATCCCGGCCATGTCCAGGAACGCCGCGAGCTCGGCGAGCTCGCCCTCCCGGCCGACCAGTCCGGTCGGGCCGACGCCCATGCCTGTCCTTGACTTCGCCCACATCCGCCGTGTCCCCCGCCATGCCTCGCGAGGCAGTCGAACCACCAGCCGCGCACTTGACCAGCAATTGTCGCACCCACCGGCAAACGGAGCCTGAAGCCATCCGCTTCGCCGACACCCGCGGCTCCCGGACGAAGATCATGCAGAACACCAGCCGGGCGCTGTGGCCCCACCGCAACGACAGCACGAAGGCCACGTGGATCATCGTGCCGGTCGCGTCCCCCCGCCCGGCAAAGAGAGATGGCCGTAGGCGTACCGGAGAAAGTCGCCCCGGGCCTCGCCGCGCAGGCCGGTGCCCGGTTCGTCGAGCAGGCGTGGGCGCCGACTCGGCGGTGCCCACGGCGCGTACGGTCGCGTGGGTCACCGCGTCCGCGCCCCGCCGTGAGGACGTTGTCCAGGGTCAGCGGGTTCGCGGTGCCGAGCGGGTGCGTCCCCGTCGTCGGCGTGAACAACGTGTCACCGTCATTGAGCAGGTGTACCGGGCGCACGGCGCGGGCGCCGTCGTACGCCGTGCCGGCCAGGTTCCCGCGGCGGCGACGGTTCCCTCACAGAACCGGCACCGCGACGTCTTCCTCGCCCGTCCCGTGCTGCGGGCTCGCCCCGAGCGCCGTCAGCGTCACCCCGACTGCCACCGCCAGCGCCGCCACCAGCCCCGCCGCGAGCACCGCCCAGTGACCCAGGAACGTACAGACGACCACCAGCAGCGCCGTGGCCGGCAGGACCGACTGCTGGGCGATCCCCACCTTGTAGAAGCGCGAGTGCAGGGCCCACACCATGAGTAGGAACAGCGCTGTCGGCAGCGTCACCGCTGCCGACGCCGACAGCGCCGAAAGGTGCGTCTTGCCCACCGCCTGCTCCACCGCCACCTCCAGGCCGGCCCCGATCGCGGCACCCGAGACGAAGATCAGGTAATGGCCGTAGCCCCAGAGGAAGGACTGCCGGTTGGATCGGAGGTGCCCGTGGATGGGGACCGCGAAGTAGACCCACCAGGCGGCGAAGATGATCAGCAGTCCGCCGGCGGCGATGGGCAGCAACTCACCCAGGGCCTCGTGCTCGTCGATCCCCGACTTCACGGCGACGGTGGCCGCCGCGATGGTCTCGCCGAGCACGATGAGCGTGAGCAGCCCGTACCGTTCGGCGATGTGGTGGGGGTGCTAGGCCCTGTCTGATAATTGATCTTGTGGTGGGTCGTGGTGAGCTGACGGATGCGGCGTGGGAGCGGATAGCGCC
>NZ_LWCC02000192.1:13818-27086 GCF_001642695.1 Streptomyces chilikensis | reverse complement strand
CGCCCGCGCGGCGGGCTCCTGCGCGGCGGGCTCCTGCGCCGGCCGGACGGGGAGCCGCCCGGCGGTCCCGGGACGCTCCGGCGGCAGCTCGGCGGTCCCGGGACGCCGCGGCGTGCCGGGCAGGCCGTGCCCGGTCCCGTCGGCGTCCTGGGTGACGGGCCGGGCGCCGGGCTCGGCCGCGCCGGACACGGCGGCGACGGGGCGGTCGTGCGTCACGGGTTCGCGCCGCTGCGCGAGCAGGTGGAGCGGCAGCAGGACGACGACTCCGGTGCCGCCGCGCGACGACGGCCGGTAGTTGACGCTGATGCCGTGCTTCACGGCGATGCGGCCCACGACGGCCAGGCCGACACGGGTGCCCTGGAGCGAGGCGAGGTCGGTGACGCGCCCCTGCACCGCCTCCTCCGCGCGGCGCATGGCGGCCTCGGCCATCCTCAGGCCGCTGTCCTCGACGGTGACGACGATCCCGGCGCTGTGGTGTTCGGCGTAGACGTGCACCTCGTCGATGGGCGGGGAGAAGTTCGCGGCGTTGTCCATCAGCTCGGCGAGCAGGTGCATCACGCCCTCGGCCGCGTGGCCGGAGATGGCCGCGGTGGTCGAGCAGTGCAGGCGCACCCGCCGGTAGGCGGCGATGCGGCCGACGGCGCCGCGCAGGATGCTCTCCATGACGATGGGCTTGTTCCACGCCCGGCTGGACCGGCCGCCCATGAGCAGCGCCAGCCGGTCGGTCATCAGGCCCAGCTGGGAGGTGCTGTGGTCCAGCTTGAGGAGGTCGCCGAAGACCTCCTCGCCGTGGCGTTCCTGCATCTCGCGCAGGTCCGCCAGCATCTGGACGGCCTTGGCCTGGACGCGGCCGAGCGCCTTCGCCGACGCCGCCTGCGCCGCGGCGGCGCGCCGTTCGCCGACCGCGAGCGCGCGGACGGACTCCTCGGCCGTGGCGCGCACCACGGGGTGCGCCGGAAGTTCGACGTCGGCGAGCACGGTGTCGGCCGACCGCCCCTCGCGCAGTCCGCCCACCGCGGCCGGCAGCGTCCGCGTCCGCAGCATCTCCAGGTCGGCCAGGACCCCGTCCAGCGCGGCCCGGGTCTCGAGGTACTCGGCCTCCATGACGGCGGCCCGCTGGGCGCTCCGGCCCACCGTGGCGGCCACCGCGTGGGCGAGGCGGCGGAGCTGCGGGTCGGGCAGGGTCCGGGGGTCGTCCAGGTCGAGGGCGGCGTGCGGGTCGTCGGTGAGTGCCGGCAGCGTCACCAGCAGCAGGTGGGAGACCTGCGCGGCCAGCCGCTCGGCCTGCTCCCGTGCCCGGGCGCTCTCCGCCTGCCGCGCGGCCACCGCCTTCACGGCCCGTAACGCGAGCAGGCGGCCGACGAGGACCGTGAGGCCCAGGACCACCCAGGCCGCGCCCCCCACGGCCAGGATCCAGGGCAGGGCGTCGGACGGAGCGGCGGCCGCCGCCGCCGCGCCCGCCGCGGCGGTCACCACGAGCAGCGCGGAGCAGGCGGCCGGGGACGGGAGGAAGGCCTTGTCCCGGTCCTGCTGGCCGGGTGGAACAGGCACTGACATCAGACGGGTCCCTCGGTCAGGGGGATCTGGCGGTGAGCGGGCGGCCGGTGCTCGACGGCCTCGAGGCCGGGTGCGCGAGAGGAACGGAGCCGTTTCGGCCGCACAGGCGCCATGCTAGCCATCCCTCACAGCACGTTGATCCGCATAGCAGAACTGATCGCGCGGATCGGGAGTTCGTCGTGATGTCACCGGAAACGCGCGGACCCGTGGTACATGCGGACGAAGGGGCGCGCCCCGCCCGGACACGCACGGGAAAGGGGCAAGACGCAAGATGACGGATAGTCAATTCTTGTACTGGGGAAGCCTGTTGGGGAGAGATGCGTGCCGGCTGCACCGAAGTTGGTCGACTTTCGGCCAACTATCGGTGTCCGCGCGCCGGGCGCCCTCCCCGGGAGCGCGGCCTCGGACCGGGGGCGGGTACTCAGATCCGGATGAGTATCCGAGCGGATGCCGGGTGCCGGGGCGCTCCGGCACAGTCATGGCACGGGGGAGCGGGGCACCGCGTCACCGGTACCGCCGGCACGGGGCGGCGGAACCGGTGCGCGTGCCCGCCCCGGGGGCGCGGGGAGCCCGCCCCGCCCGCGGCGGGAGCGCTCCCCGCCCGCGGCGGGCTCAGCGGCGCCCGGTCACCCGCCCCTGCAGCAGCAGCGAGAGCGCGCCGTGCACGTCGTCCAGCGACCGCTCCGGCTGGAACGACAGCCAGTCCAGCGCCGCCACCAGCACCATGCCCACCAGTGCGGCGGCCGTCAGCGAGACGTCGATCTCGTCGCTGAACTCCCCGGCCTCGACGCCGTCGCGCAGCACTCCCTCGACGACCGCGACGGCCTCCTGCCGGACCACCATCAGCGTCTCCTGCCAGGCCCGGTTGGTGCGCCACAGCTCGGCGACGTAGAGCTGGGTGAAGGCCGGGTAGCGGTGGATGAAGACCAGGCCGGCCCGGATCATCGCGTCCAGCGCGTCCACCCGGCTGCCGCCGCGCCGCACGGTCGCCTCGGCGGCCTCGCGCAGGGAGGCCGTCAGGAGTCCGACGCCGTGCCGCAGCAGCTCCTCGAAGAGCACGGACTTGCTGGCGAAGTTGTAGTAGACGGTGCCCTTGGCGACCCCGGCCCGCTCGGCGATCTCGTCCACCGTGGTGGCGGAGAAGCCCTGCTCGGCGATGAGGGTCACGGCCGCCTCGTAGAGCTTCTGCTTGGTGGCGGCGCGGCGGCCGGTGCTGCTTTTCATGCCGTCGATTGTCACAGACTCAGCTCCGGGCGCAGCCGGTCGAAGGTCCACACCTGCTTGCGCCGGGCCGCCACCGCGGTCAGCGCGAGGGCGCCCGCGGTGTAGGCGAGGAGGACCGCGCAGGCCTGCGTGACCGGGGCCGTGCCGCCGCCGGTGATCAGCCGCCGCAGCGCCTCCACGACGTGGCTCATCGGCAGGTAGGGGTGGACGGCGGCGAAGAAGCCGGGGCTGGTCTCCACCGGGTAGGTGCCGCCCGCGGAGGTCAGCTGGAGCATCAGCAGCGCGAGCACCAGGATCCGGCCGGCCGCGCCGAAGCGGGCGTTGAGCCACTGGACGATCGACGTGAAGCAGAGGGTGACCAGCAGCAGGAAGCCGACGGTGGCGGCGGCGCGGGCCATCCGCAGCCCGATCCCCCAGTGCAGGACCGACATCAGCGCGGCCACCTGGAGCACGCCGAGCGCGGCCACCGGCAGCCAGCCGGCCACCGCGATCCGCCAGGCGGGCGCGCCGGCGGCCAGGGCACGGCGGTTGAGGGGCTGGATCAACATGTAGGCGACCATCGCGCCGACCCACAGGGCGAGCGGGATGAAGTACGGCGCGAAGGCGGTGCCGTAGTTGGCGGCCTGGTGGAGCGGGGAGTCGGCGAGCCGGACCGGGTCGGCCATCACGCCGGTGCGCCGGTCGCGTTCGGCCTCGTCGAGGTCGGGGATCCGCTCGGCTCCGTCGTGGAGTCCGCCGGCGAGTTCGCCGGAGCCGTCGACCAGCCGGTAGATGCCTCCGTCGAGGTCGTCGGCGCCGCTCTTGAGGGCGTCGACGCCGTCGTCCAGGTTCCCGGCGCCCGTCCTGGCGGCGCCGAGGCCGGTGCGGAGGTCCTCGGCGCCGGCCGCGACCGCCGCCGCGCCGTGGTTCAGCTCGTCGATCCGCTCCACGGCGTCGCCGAGGTCCTCGGAGAGGCGCGGGGCGCGTACGGCGAGCGCGTCGGCCTGCTTCTCCAGGGCGGCGAGGTTCTCGTCGAGCCCGGACAGGTCGCCGTTCTGGTCTCCGATCAGCTTCTCGAGGTCGGCCGCGACCGCGGCGGCGTCGGCGGCGGCGTCCCTGGCCTTCTCCAGGTCGGGGCAGGCCGGGTCGGGCAGGGGGGACGTCTCGCAGCGGGTGCGGTGGATCCGGGCCAGGGTCTCGGAGGCGGTGGCGGAGGTGCGGGCGGCCTGCGGGGCGGTCTCGGCGAGGGTGCCGAGGTTGCCGCGGACCGCGGCGGCGGAGTCGGCCACCAGGCGGGCGGTGTCGGCGATGGTCTGCTCGTTCTTCTCCAGGAACGGGCGGACGGTGTCCGCGACGCCGTTGACGGTGCCGGCCAGCTGGTCGGTGCCGTCGGCCACCTGACGGGAGCCGGAGGCGAGGTCGCCCGCGCCGGTGTGGAGCCGGCGCAGGCCCTTGAGCAGGTCCTCGCTGCCGGTCTGGGCGTCGCCGAGTCCGCCGGCCAGGTCCTCGGAGCCCTTCTTCGCCCTCTCGATGCCGCCGGCCAGGTCGTCGGCGCCGGTGGCGGCCTTCTCGGTGGCGTCGTGGATGTCGGAGAAGGAGACGAAGATGCGGTCCAGGAAGGTGCGGGTCGCCTTGTCGGCGGCGGCGGTGCGGACCTCGGAGAAGACGGTGCGGGAGATCTGGCCGACGATGTAGTTGTTGGCGTCGTCGGTCCTGACCCGCAGCACGCCGGCCTCGGGGTCGTCGGAGCCGCCCGAGGCGATGCGTTCGCTGAAGTCGGCGGGGACGGTGAGCGACAGGTAGAACTCGCCGCTCTCCACGCCCGCGCGGGCCTCCTCCGGACCCACCTCGCGCCAGTCGAACACGCCGCTCTCGCGCAGTCCCTCGGCGATGTCGTCACCCGCCGTCAGCCGTTCTCCCCCGGCGGTGGCCCCCCGGTCCTGGTTGACGAGGGCGACGGGGACGCGGCCGAGGTTCCCGTAGGGGTCCCAGAAGGACCAGAGGTACAGCGCGCCGTACAGCAGCGGCAGCAGCACCATGGAGACCAGTGCGGCCCGGGTCAGCCGGCTCCGGCCGAACCGCCGCAGCTCAAGCGCGGCCAGTCGCGGCGTGCGCATCCGCGTCCTCCTCAGCGGTACGGGCCTCGCCGGCCCTCTCCTCGTCCTCGGCGGCCTCGGTGTCCTTGTCCTCGGCAGCCTCGGTGTCCTTGTCCTCGTCGGCCCCGACGGCCGTCTCCGCGTCGGCGGCCCGGCCGGACGGGGCGGGCGCGGCGTCCGCCGCCGCGTCGGCCCCGCGGTCGCCGGGAGCGCGACGGCGGGTGAGGCGTGCGAGGGGCCCGGGCCGGGACGCCTGCGGGGCGCGCTCCCGGTCCGGGTCGCCGTGGGCCGCCGTGGAGACCACCAGGCCGGCCTCCGGCGGGGCCTCGCGGAAGGCGGCCAGGACGGTCGTGCCGGAGGCGGCCAGGGAGGACAGCAGGGCGACCGCGTCCTCCCGCTCGTCCGCCGAGAGGCCGAGGTCGGCGTCGTCCACCGCCACCGCGGCGGGCCGTCCGGGCCGTCCCAGCAGGGCCAGCGCCACCGACAGCCGCAGCTCCTGTGCCCGGGAGAGGTCCCGCACCGCCGTGCGTCCGCCCTTCGGCAGGTCGGCCGGGTCCAGCCCCGCGGTCCGCAGCGCCTCCTCGGCGCGGGCGGCGTCCCCGGCCGCCCGCGCCCGCGGCGAGCGCAGCAGTCCGCGCACCACGTCGGCCGCCGGTCCCCCGTACCGGCGGCCGACCAGCGCCCGCTCCCGCAGGTGTTCGGCCACGGTGAGGGCGGGGTCCAGGTCGGTCACCCCGGGCACGTGGGCCACCCCGGTCACCCGGCGGACCTCCGCCATCCGCTTCGGCAGCGCGAGCCCGGCGACGCGGGCCGAGCCCTCGGCGGGCCTCATCCGCCCGGTCAGGGTCAGCAGCAGCGCCGTGCGGCCGGAGCCCGAGGGGCCGGTGACGGCGACCAGGGCCCCCGGCTCCGCCTCGAACGTCACGTCGCGGAAGGCCCATCCCCGGGGCCCCTTCACCCCGAGCCCCCGGGCGACGACGCCCGGACCGGGCGGCGGCCCGTCCCCCTGCCGGCTCACACGCATGCACCTCAGCTCTTTGTACTGACTGGTCAGTGCAAAAACTAGCCCGAACCTCGGGTCCGGGACAACACCGCAGGTCGGTCCGGTTGTCAGTGCCGGGCCGCAGGATGGGAACAGACAGGACAGATGCTGTCGTACGACGACAGGAGGTTCGTCATGACCCACCCGGTGGCCCGCCGGGCGTCCGCGCCGCCCGCCGGCCTCGACCTGCTCTCCCGCGCCCGGACGGGCCTGGACCGCGCTCTGCTCCTGACCACGCCCAACGAGCGCTACGCCGCGGCCCACCTGGCCGCGCTGCGCGGGGCCGCCGCCGTCATCGCCGTCCGCGCCGACCCCCTGCCCGAGCCCCGCCGTCGCCGCCGGACGCCGATACGCAGCGCCTGGGAGGTGCTGACGGAGACGGCGCCCGAGCTGGCGGAGTGGGCGGCCTTCTTCGCCGCCGGGGCGGACCGCCGCGCCCGCGCCGAGGCCGGACTGCCGGACGCGGTCTCCGCGCGGGAGGCCGACGACCTGGTGCGCGACGTGGCGGCCTTCCTGCGCCTGGTGGAGCGGGCGACCGGGCTGACCGGCGGGGACGCGCATTAGGGTGGGGGCATCCGCCGGCCCGTCCCGCTTCCGCGGGCGGGCGGCCACCGATCGCCGCCGAGGAGTCATTCGCCGTGTCGGACCCGATGCGCCCCCGCGCTTCTCTCCGTACCGCCGTGGTCTGGGAGGTCCTCAGGGACGCCCTGGACCGCCACGCCAAGGCCGGTGACGGCCGGCCCCTCGACGTCCTCGACACCGGCGGTGGCAGCGGCAACTTCGCCGTGCCCGTCGCCGCGCTGGGACACCGGGTCACCGTCGTCGACCCGAGCCCCGACGCCCTCTTCGCCCTGGAGCGCCGCGCGGCCGAGGCGGGTGTGGCCGATCGGGTCAGGGGCGTCCAGGGGGACGTCCGCGGCCTCTTCGACGTGGTGGACCGCGCCGCCTACGACGCGGTGCTCTGCCACGGCGTGCTGGAGTACGTGGAGGACCCCGCCGAGGGCCTGCGCAACGCGGCCGCCGCGCTGCGCCCGGGCGGCCTGCTCAGCCTGCTCGCCGCCGGCCTGGGCGGCGCGGTGCTCTCCCGCACCCTCGCGGGCCACTTCCACGAGGCCAGGCGGGCCCTGGAGGACCCGGACGGCCGCTGGGGCGACGGCGACCCGGTCCCGCACCGCTTCACCGTGGAGCGGCTGACCGCCCTGGTCGAGGGGAGCGGTCTGCGGGTCGGCGCGGTGCACGGCGTGCGGGTCTTCTCCGACCTGGTCCCCGGCGTGCTGGTCGACACCGAGCCGGGCGCCCGAGAGGCCCTGCTGCGCCTGGAGGCGGCGGTGGCCTCGATGGAGGCGTTCCGCTCGGTGGCCACCCAGCTCCACGTCCTCGCCGAGTCGTCCGCGGCCTGACCTCCGGCGCCGGAGGCCCCGCGTCCGGGCGTTCCGCGCCCCGTCCCGCGACGGCATCCCCGCCGTGATCAGCGGTGCGGCGTCGCACGGAGTACGACGCGGACCCTGCCGACCGGCCGCGCGACCCGTATGATCGGGGGCAGACCGCCGGGCATGACGGGCGGGCCCGCGGGGAATGACAGTTCCACCGGGTCGGCCTGCCGTGACCGGAACCGGTTGCCGAATGGCGTAGAGGGGCGGGTTTCACGGGGGCGATTCCCTGCCTATCCTGGAGGGGACCCCCGGTCGCCCCGGCGACTGCACGATGAGGAGGACTCCCGTGCCGCTCTCGGAGCACGAGCAGCGCATGCTCGAGCAGATGGAGCGAGCGCTGTACGCCGAAGATCCCAAATTCGCGACAGCGCTTGAGGGAAGCGGGCTGCGCACGTACACCCGGCGACGGGTCTACCAGGCGGTCGCGGGCTTCCTCGTAGGTATCGCGCTCCTCATGACCGGAATGGTCGCCCAGCAGATCTGGATCGGTGTGGTGGGCTTCCTGGTGATGCTGGGATGCGCCGTGCTCGCCGTCACCGGCTGGCGCAAGGGCCCCAAACCCGGTGAGCAGCCGGCCTCCGACCTCCCGGGTGGTCCCGGGGTCGCCGCGCCGGCCCGCAAGCGGTCCGTGATGGACCGGATCGAGCAGCGCTGGCAGCGCCGCCGGGACGACCAGCAGGAACGGTAGTCCGCGAGGCTTCAGGGGCGTCCGCCGAGGCGGGCGCCCCTCTTGGCGTGCCCGTGGCGGCCCGGTCGGCCTCCCGTCCCGTGCCCGTCGCCGTGCGCCGGTCCGGCCGGTCATAGACTCCCGGCCATGGGACGGGTTGCAGTGATCGGTGCCGGAATGGGCGCCATGGCGGCCGCCGCGCGTCTGGCCGTGGCCGGCCACCGCGTGACGGTCTTCGAGCGGACGGACACCTACGGGGGCGCCCTGCGCCGCCGGGAGCGCGACGGGTTCGCCTTCGACACCGGGCCGGGCCTCCTGCCGCTGCCGGCCGTCTACCGCGACCTGTTCGTCAAGACCGGCAAGGAGCCGCTGGAGGAGTGCGTCGAGCTGGTGCAGACGGACCCGTCGGCCCGCCACCTGTTCCCCGACGGCACCCGGGTGGACCTTCCCAACGCCTCCCGGGCCGGTGTGGTGGCCTCCCTGGAGGCGAGCCTCGGCAAGGGCGCCGGGCAGCGCTGGGGCGACTTCCTGGTCCGGGGCCGCGAGGCCTGGGACCGCACCCGCCGCCCGCTGCTGGAGGAGCCGCTGTGGCCCAACTGGGACGTGCTCGCCGGCCGTGAGCCGTACCCGTCGGTCCCGCACCGGCGCCTGCTGCGCACCCGGCGGGCCGCCACCCTCGCCCAGGTGGGCGAGTGGGAGCTGGGCGATCCGCGGCTGGCCCGCCTGCTGGAGAGCCACGCCCTGGCCTACGGTCTGGACCCGCGCGCCGTCCCGGCGGGTGCGGCGGTGCTGCCGTACATGGAGCACGCCTTCGGCGTCTGGTACGTCCGCGGCGGTCTGCGGGAGCTGGCCCGGGCGGTCCACGAGCGCTGCCTGGCCCGGCGGGTCGAGTTCCGTTTCGGCGCCGAGGCCGTGCGGGTCGTGGAGGAGGGCGGCCGGGCGGCGGGCCTGGAGCTGGCCGACGGCACGGTCGTCGGGGCGGACCACGTGGTGACCGGGGTCCGCCCGGGTCTGGTGGAGGCGCCTCGCGGGCCGGGGGCCGGGGGCGAGGTGCCGCCGCGGCCCGCCGGCGAGGCGGTGCCGGGCCGGCTCACGGTGCTGCTGGCGCTGCGCGGCGCCCGGGAGGCGGACGCGGTGCACCGGACGGTGGTCCACTCCCCCGACCGCGACGCCGAGCTGGACTTCCTGGCGGGAGCCTTTGGCCCGTCGGGCGGGACCGCCCCCGTCACTCCGACGGTGACCGTCCTGCGCCCCGGCGATCCGGCCCTGCGGCCGGACGGCGACCACGAGTCCGCGGTCCTCACCGCGCCGGTGCCCGCCGGGACGGGGCCGCGGGAGGCGGAGCGGCTGGCGGAGTCGGTGCTGACGGCCGCCGAGGCGGCCGTGCCGGGGCTGCGGGAGCGGCTGCTGTGGCACGAGGTGCGCACGCCCGCGGACACCCGGCGGGAGACCGGCACGGAGGGCGTCCCGGCCCCCGCGCTGGCGGGTGGCGGGGCCGCGCTGCTCCACCCGGGCAACACCGCGCCCCTGCCGGGGCTGTACCGGGTGGGCGGCTGGTCGCACCCGGGCGGGGGCCTGCCGCACGCCGGCATGTCCGGCGCCCTGGTGGCGGGCCTGGTCGTCGAGGGACCGGACTTCCGCGGCTCCCAGTGAGCGCCGGCCCCCGGTGAGGGCCGGCCGGGCCTGCCCCGAAGGACCTGGCGCCGCCCGCCTCCGCGGCGTCCGCCCCGATCGGGCGGGCCTGGGCCCGGTCCGGCGGGTCGTGCGCGGGGGGGTCGGCGGGGCGTGCGCGTGAGCCGGGGAGCCCGTCAGGCGCTCCCCCACGTTCCCGTCCTCGCCCGGGCGGGGGCCTCCGGCCGGTGGGCGGGCGCGGGCCGCGGACCCGCGCGTGCGGGCGTCGGTCCCGCGGACCGGACCCCGCACGGTTCCCACGGACCGGCCCCGCAGCCCTGGCCCGCGGGCCAGGACCCCGCGAACGGACCGAGGGCCGGCCTCCTGGAGGCCGGCCCTCGCTCGCTCAGTACCGGTACTGCTCGTCGTAGCCGTACGGATAGGGCTGCTGCTGCGGCTGCTGCTGCGGCTGCTGCTCCCCGTACGGGTCGTCGGCCCCCCGCTGCTGCGGGACCCAGACCCCGCCGGGCGGCGTGGAGTCGGTGTAGCCGCCGTACGACGTGGCGTCGTAGCCGCCCTGCTGCCCGTAGCCCTGCTGCTGGCCGCCGTACGTACCGTCGTAGCCGTACCCCTGGTCGCTCTGGCCGCCCTGCGTCGAGTAGGGGTCGGCGTAGCCCGGGTACTGCTGCTGGTCGTAGCCCGTGCCGGCGTACGTGTCGTACGAGCCGTAGTCCTGCACGCCGTCCGCTCCCGCGGGCGCCACGGTGGCGTAACCACCGGTGTCGTAGCCGGAGTTGTCGTACCCGGAGGTGTCGTACCCGCCGTAGGAGCCGGTGTCGTCCTGCGCCGGCTGCGGCTGGTACCCGGCCGTGTCCTCGGCGCCCTGGTACTCGTCCGGGGCGGGAGCGGCCGGCTCGTCCTCGCCGCGGTCGCCCTGGTCGTCCCGGCCCTGGGCGCGGTCGTCGTGCTCCTCGTCGTCCCGTCCGGCCCGGCGGCGGCGGGCCTGGGGCAGCGCCCAGCCGCCCGAGAAGCCGCTGCGGAACGACAGGGTGACGAAGGTCTGTCCCACCGCGAAGGCCAGCGCGCCCAGGCCGATGACGGCCACCGAGGCGAACAGCACGCCGACCACCACGCCGAGGAAGCCGGCGAACGCGAGGACACGCCACCGCAGTTTCGCCTTGTACTGCAGCAACACCTCGCCCAGCAGCCACAGCGCGACGATGCCGAACGCGATGTAGAGGACCGTCCAGCCCATGTAACGCCCCTCTCCCGTGGGACCGGGGCGGTCTGACGGACTCAGACGCTCCCGGTCCAGCCCCGCACCGGGTGGTGCAGGCCCAGGTTCTCGTAGATCTCAAGTGTGGCCGTGGAGTTGTTGAGCGTGATGAAGTGCAGCCCGGGCACACCCTCGGACAGCAGCCGCGCACAGAACTCCGTGGCGAAGTCGATTCCCAGGGAGCGTACAGCGGCCGGATCGTCTTTGGCTGTGAGGATCCGCTCTTTCAACCGGGCGGGAATCACCGCGTTGCTCAGAGTCGGCAGCCTCTCCAGCATACGGACACTGGTGACGGGCAGCACCTCGGGGATGATCGGCGTCTCGCAGCCGGCCGCCGCCGCCTTGTCGCGGAACCTCAGGTAGGACTCGGGCTGGAAGAACATCTGGGTGATCGCGTAGTCGGCTCCCGCACGGCACTTGGCCACGAAGTGCCGGATCTCCGTCTCCCAGTCCGGGGAGCGCGGGTGGAGCTCCGGGAAGGCCGCGACGCCCACGCAGAAGTCTCCCGACTCCTTGATGAGTTCGACGAGTTCGGCGGCGTAGTGCAGGCCCTCGGGGTGCGCGACCCACTCGCCCATCGGGTCACCGGGCGGATCGCCGCGCAGGGCCAGCATGTTGCGGATGCCGGCGTCGGCGTACTGGCCGATGATGTTCCGCAGCTGGGCGACGGAGTGGTCCACGGCGGTCAGGTGCGCGACCGGGGTGAGCGTGGTGTCGGAGACGATCTGCTCGGTCTCCTTGACCGTGCCGGCGCGGGTCGACCCGCCCGCGCCGTAGGTCACCGAGACGAAGTCGGGCGCCACCGCCTCGACCCGCCGGAGCGCGCTCCACAGGTTCCGCTCGCCCTTCTCCGTCTTGGGCGCGGAGAACTCGAACGAGACGGTCTGCCGCCCGGAGGCGAGCATGTCACGCACGGTACGCGCGCGGTCCGTCCGGGTGGATGCGGTTCCTAGGGCCATGTCTCGCAGATTAGCCAGGTGGCGGCCCGGACCGGAGAACTGTCCGATCCCCGGACAGCCGCGCCGCCCGGCGAGCCGCGGAATCCCGGCCACGCGACCCGCCGGGTCCCGGCCGCGTGACCTGCGGGAACCCGGCCGCGTGACCTAGGGGAACCCTCCCGCGCGGGCCGTGCGGCCCGCGCGGCCCCGGCTCAGCGGGCGCGCAGCCGCTCGGCGAAGGCCCGGGCCGCGGCGGCGGGGTCGGCGGCCTCGGTGATCGCCCGGACCACCACCACGCGCGGGGCCCCTGCGTCCAAGACCTCGTCGAGGGTGGTGAGGTCGATCCCGCCGATGGCGAACCAGGGGCGTTCCACGCCCAGCGCGGCGACGTGGCGGACCGCGTCGAGTCCGGCGGCGGGGCGGCCGGGCTTGGTGGGGGTGGGCCAGCAGGGGCCCACGCAGAAGTAGTCCACCCCCTCCTGCGCGGCGGCGGCCTCGGCCTGCGCGACGGAGTGGGTGGAGCGGCCGATCAGGACGTCGGGGCCGAGGAGGGCCCGGGCGGCGGGCACCGGGAGGTCGCCCTGGCCCAGGTGCAGCACGGCGGCCCCGGCGGCGTGCGCCACGTCGGCGCGGTCGTTGACGGCGAGCAGCTTGCCGTGGCGGGCGCAGGCCTCGGCCACGGTCCGCAGGTGCTCGAGTTCCTCGGCGGCCTCCAGGCCCTTGTCGCGGAGCTGGACGATGTCCACCCCGGCCGGCAGCACGGCGTCCAGGAACCCGGCGAGGTCACCGCGGTCGCGGCGGGCGTCCGTGCACAGGTAGAGCCGTGCGTCGGCGAGCCGGGCGCGGGCCTCGGACCCGGCGGTGGCGGTGGCGGTGGCGGTCTCGGACACGGTGCGGTTCCCCCCGGGGAGCGGAAAAGACGTGAGGACGTCAGGACGCGGAGACGTCGCGGAGCGAGGACGGTGGGCCGGTGACGACGTGGGCCCGGTGACGACACGGGGACGCGGCCGCCGGTGCGGTGGCCGCGACATGGGACGGCCGCCCCGCTGACGGGGCGGCCGCCGGTGGTGCGTCGGTCAGACGGCGAGCGCCTGGGCGCGGCGCTTCACCTCCGTGCCGCGGTTCTCACTGAGGGCCTGCGCGGGCGTGCCCGGCAGGGAGTCGTCAGGGGTGAAGAGCCATTCCAGCATCTCTTCGTCGGTGAAGCCGTCGTCCCGCAGCAGCGTCAGCAGGCCGGTGAGGCCCTTGACCACCTTGTCCCCGTCGATGAAGGCGGCGGGGACGTGCAGCGCGCGGTTCTCACCACGGCGTACGGCGATCAGCTGGCCTTCCTTCACCAGCTGCCGCACACGCGTCACCTCGACGTCGAGCTTCTCGGCGATGTCGGGGAGGGTGAGCCACTCGGGAACGAGAGCATCGATGTTCGCGTCAATCTCGGTCACGGG
>NZ_LWCC02000192.1:0-13793 GCF_001642695.1 Streptomyces chilikensis | reverse complement strand
CCGGCCGGACTCAGGCCGCGGCGGACTTCAGCGGGCGGGCGGGGTCGCGGACCAGGTCCGGGTCGACGTGCGCGCCGGACCCGATCAGGCGGCGGCCCTGCGCCAGGTCGCGGGGGCGGCCCACCGCCAGCAGCGCGACCAGCCGTCCCTCCCGCAGCCAGCACACGCTCCAGGCCGGGTCCCGCGGGCCGCCGCGCCACAGCAGCGTGTCCGCCGCCCCGTGGTGCCCCGCGTACTGCACGAACCGCCCGAACTGCTCGGACCAGAAGTACGGCACGGGGTCGTAGGGGGCCGCCGTCCCGCCGAGGATGCACTCGGCGACGGTCTGCGCGCCCTGGAGCGCGTTGTCCCAGTGGTGGATCAGCAGCCGTTCGCCGTAGCGGGCGGAGGGGAACGAGGCGCAGTCGCCGACCGCGTACACGTCCGGGACGGAGGCGCGCAGCCGCTCGTCGGCCAGCACCTCGCCCTGCGGCCCCAGCTCCACCGCGCCGGCCAGCCAGTCCGTGGCGGGCCGGGCGCCGATGCCGACGACCACGGCGTCGGCCTCCAGCCGCCGCCCGTCGGCCAGCACCACCGTGCCGGGCTCCACCCGCTCGACCCGTGCGCCGGTGTGCAGGGTGGCGCCGCTCTCGGCGTACCAGTCGCCCATCGGCCGGGCCACCTCCTCGGGCAGCGCCCCGGAGAGCGGCCGTCCGGCGGCCTCGACCACGGTCACCGCGCAGCCGGCCTCCCGCGCGGCGGTGGTGAACTCGGCGCCGATCCAGCCGGCCCCGACGACCACCACGGACTCCTTGCGCTCCAGGACGGGCCGCAGCCGCCGGGCGTCGTCGAGGGTGTGCAGCACGTGCACGCCCTCGGACCCCCCGGTGCCGGGCAGCCGGACGGGGCGGGCGCCGGTGGCGGCCACCAGCACGTCGTAGGCGACGGGCCCCTGACCGGTGTCGATCTCCTTGTCCGCGGTGCGCACCCCGGTGACCTCGTGGCCCAGCCGCAGGTCGATGCCGAGGCCGGTGAAGTCGACGTCGAAGGCGGCCTCACCCTCGGCTTCGGACCCGCCGAGCAGCACGCCCTTGGACAGCGGCGGCCGGTCGTACGGCGGATGCGGTTCCGCGCCGATCAGCGTCACCGTGCCGTCGAAGCCCTGCTCGCGCAGCGCCACCGCCGTCCGGACCCCGGCCATGCCGGCGCCGGCGATCACCACCCGCCGTCCGGCCCGCTCTCGCGTCTGCTCGCTCACGCCCTCGCTCACTCCCTCACCATAGACACCGGACCGCCGGACCTACGGACGGATCTCCTCCACGACACTGGTTCCGCTGCCCGGCCGGGACTCCCACTCCCAGGTCTCCTCCAGCCGGACGCGTCCGTCGGGCAGCCCGACGACCCGCGAGACGCAGTGCCCGGAGGCCGTCGCGCCGTCCCGGGTCAGCTGGACGTAGCGGAAGTCGAGGCGGTCGCCCTCACGGGTGCCGACCAGGTATCCGCGGGTGATGTCGCCGCCCTCGTAGGTGGCCCACACCTGGGTGCCGCTCTCGTGGTAGCGGAACCGGGTGGCGGAGCCGACCTGGCCGGGGGTCCGGGCGGTGTCGTCGGCGATCGGGGCCATCAGCAGGCCGTCGAGGGAGCGGGGCACGGGTGACTCTCTTTCAGCGTCGTGGGGGCGCGGGTTAGGGTGGCGACGGTAGAGCACCCGCGGGAGCCCGGACGCACCGGGCTGAGAGGGAGGCTGACGGCCTCCGACCGTACGAACCTGATCCGGGTCATTCCGGCGAAGGGAGGAGCTGGACGCCATGACGTCCGACGTACTGGTGGTGGGCGGCGGCATCATCGGCCTGGTGACCGCCTGGCGGGCCGCGCAGCGCGGTGCGGCCACCGCGGTGGTGGATCCGGACCCGGGCGGCGGGGCGGCCCGGGTGGCCGCCGGGATGCTGGCCGCGGTCACCGAACACCACCACGGCGAGCAGGAGTTGCTGGCCCTCAACCTGGAGTCGGCGCGCCGCTGGCCCGCGTTCGCCGAGGAGCTGGCCGGGGCGTCCGGCATGGACGTGGGCTACCGGGAGACGGGCACCCTGGCGGTCGCCCTGGACGCCGACGACCGGGCGGAGCTGCGCGAACTCGCCGTGCTGCACCGGCTGCACGGCCTGTCGTCCGAGTGGCTGACCGGCCGGGAGTGCCGCCGGCTGGAGCCGATGCTGGCGCCGGGCGTGCGGGGCGGGCTGCGGGTGGACGGCGACCACCAGGCCGATCCGCGCCTGCTGGCCGCCGCGCTGCTGCGGGCCTGCGAGCGGGCCGGGGTGGTGTTCCACCGGCGGCGCGCGGTGCGGCTGGAGGTCTCCGGCGGCCGGGCGGCCGGGGTGGTCCTGGAGGACGGCACCGCCCTGTCCGCCGGGCGCGTGGTGCTGGCCGCGGGAAGTCTCAGCGGTGCGCTGGACGGGCTGCCCGAGGAGGTCCGGCCGCCGGTGCGGCCGGTGAAGGGGCAGGTGCTGCGGCTGGCCGTGCCGCCGGTGTACGCGCCGTTCCTGTCACGGACGGTGCGGGCGGTGGTGCGCGGCGGTTCGGTGTACCTGGTGCCGCGGGAGAACGGCGAGCTGGTGGTGGGGGCGACCAGCGAGGAGCTGGGCTTCGACACCTCGGTCACCGCGGGCGGCGTCTGGACGCTGCTGCGGGACGCCCGTGAACTGCTGCCCGGCATCACCGAGCTGCCGTTGACCGAGACCCTGGCGGGGCTGCGTCCCGGCTCCCCCGACAACGCCCCGCTGCTCGGTCCCACCGCGCTGGACGGCCTGCTGCTGGCCACCGGCCACTACCGCAACGGGGTGCTGCTCACCCCGGTCACCGGCGACGTGATGGCCGAGGCGCTGGCCTCGGGAACGCTGCCCGAACGGGCCCGGGCCTTCGCGGCGGACCGTTTCGCCGCCCGGAGCCGGACCGCCCGCCCGGGAACGGCCGACACGGCGGTCGCCGGTGCGGCCGGCGGCGGTGCGGTCGACGCCGGTGCGACCGACGCCGGTGCGACCGGCAGCGGGACGGCGAACGCCGGAACGGCCGACGGCGAGGTGGTCGCCGCATGAGCGCCACGCCGATCACCGTCCGCGTCAACGGCACCCCCCGCGAGCTCGCCGGCGGGACCGCGCTGGACACCGTCGTCGCCCTGCTGACCCCGGCCCGGTCCGGGGTGGCCGCGGCGGTCAACGAGACGGTGGTGCCGCGCGACCGGTGGGCGGGCACCGTGCTCGCCGACGGGGACCGGATCGAGATCCTGACCGCCGTGCAGGGAGGCTGACGTGGAGCATCGGGAAGACGACGTGCTGGTGCTGGGCGACCTGAAGCTCACCTCCCGGCTGATCATGGGAACCGGCGGCGCGAGCGGGCTCGACGTGCTGGAACGCGCCCTGGTGGCCTCCGGCACCGAGCTGACCACGGTGGCGATGCGGCGGGTGGACCCCGCGAGCCACGGCTCGGTGCTCTCGGTCCTGCAGCGGCTGGGCATCCACGTGCTGCCCAACACGGCCGGCTGCTTCACCGCGGGCGAGGCGGTGCTGACCGCCCGGCTGGCCCGCGAGGCACTCGGCACCTCCCTGGTGAAGCTGGAGGTGGTCGCCGACGAGCGCACCCTGCTGCCGGACCCGGTGGAGCTGCTGGAGGCGGCCGAGACGCTGGTCGACGACGGGTTCACGGTGCTGCCGTACACCAGCGACGACCCGGTGCTGGCCCGGCGGCTGGAGGACGTGGGGTGCGCGGCGGTGATGCCGCTGGGCTCGCCGATCGGCTCCGGGATGGGCATCCGCAACCCGCACAACTTCGAGCTGATGGTGGAGGCCGCCGGCGTCCCGGTGATCCTGGACGCGGGCGCGGGCACCGCCTCCGACGTGAGCTTCGCCATGGAGCTGGGCTGCGCCGGTGTGATGCTCGCCTCGGCGGTGACCAGGGCGCGGGACCCGGAGCGGATGGCGCTGGCGATGCGCCACGGCGTGGAGGCGGGACGGCTGGCCCGCCTGGCCGGGCGGATTCCGCAGCGCCGGTTCGCGCACGCCTCCTCCCCCGCGGAGGGGCTGGCCGAGCTCGACCCGGAGCGCCCGGCGTTCTGAGGGGCGCGGGGCCCGGGGCCTCCGGGCCCGCCGGGCGGCTCCGGGCCCGTCGCGCCCCTCGTAGACTCGCCCCGTGGACACGACCCTTCAGGACCCGCTCCTCGGCCGCCTGCTCGACGGCCGCTACCGGGTCGACTCGCGGATCGCGGTCGGCGGCATGGCGACCGTCTACCGCGCGCTGGACACCCGCCTCGACCGCGTCCTCGCGCTCAAGGTGATGCACCCGTCGCTGGCGCAGGACGCCGGTTTCGTCGAGCGGTTCATCCGCGAGGCCAAGTCGGTGGCCCGGCTGGCGCACCCCAACGTGGTGCAGGTCTTCGACCAGGGGACCGACGGGGGGTACGTGTACCTGGCGATGGAGTACGTCGCCGGCTGCACCCTGCGCGACGTGCTGCGCGAGCGCGGGGCGCTGCAGCCCCGGGCCGCGCTGGACATCCTGGAGCCGGTGCTGGCCGCGCTGGGCGCCGCCCACCGGGCCGGGTTCGTGCACCGCGACATGAAGCCGGAGAACGTCCTGATAGGGGACGACGGCCGGGTGAAGGTCGCCGACTTCGGCCTGGTCAGGGCGGTGGACACGGTCACCGACAGCTCCGGCTCGGTGCTGGGCACGGTCTCCTACCTCGCCCCCGAGCAGATCGAGCGGGGCACCGTCGACCCCCGGGTGGACGTGTACGCCTGCGGCATCGTGCTCCACGAGATGCTGACCGGCGAGAAGCCGCACCGCGGCGACTCCCCCGCCCAGGTGCTCTTCCGGCACCTCAACGAGGACGTTCCGCCGCCCTCCGCGGTCGTGCCGGGGCTGGCGGGGCCGCTGGACGAGCTGGTCGCGGCGGCCGCCGCGCGCGCCGCCGCGGACCGTCCCGCCACGGCGGCGGAGCTGCTGGCCCAGGCGCAGGCGGTCCGCGCGGCGCTGACCGACGCCCAGCTGGACGCCGTGCCGCCGACGGCGCGCGCCGAGGGGCACGACCGCTCCGAGGACCGCACCTCGGTGATCTCCCGTCCCGTCGTGCGGCGGCCGCTGCCGGTCGACGGTGACGAGCCCACGGCGGTCGTCGACCGCACCACGCGGCTGGAGACGGGCGGCCTCGCCCGCCCCTCCTCCCGCCGGGGCGCCCTGGCGGGGCGGAGGCCGCTGGCGGTGCTGCTGGGGCTGCTGCTGGTGCTGGGCCTCGGCGGCGGTGTCTGGTACATCAACTCCGGACAGTTCACCGAGGTCCCGCCGGTGCTCGCCAAGACCGAGGCGCAGGCGCGGGACCGGCTGACGGACGCCGGGCTGGAGGTCGGCGACGTCTCCCGCCGCTTCAGCGACACGGTCGAGCGGGGCACGGTGATCTCCACCGACCCCGGTGCCGGGGAGCGGGTGCGCGGCGGGGGCGCGGTGTCGTTGGTGATCTCCTCCGGGCCCGAGGTGGTGAAGGTGCCCTCGCTGGAGGGCCGTCCGCTGGAGCAGGCGCGCAAGGCGCTGAAGGGCCAGGGGCTCGAGCCGGGCATGGTGACGCGCGCGTTCAGCGAGGACGTCCCCCGGGGCTCGGTGATCGGCACGGAGCCGGCGGCGGGCGCGGAGCGGCGCGCCGGCACGGCGGTGGCGCTGGTGGTCAGCAAGGGCGCGCCGGTGGACGTCCCGGACGTCACGGGCTCCGAGCCGGACGAGGCCCGCGCGGAGCTGGAGGCGGCCGGGCTGAAGGTCCGGATCGGCTCCGAGGAGGTCCACTCCTCGCACGAGCGCGGTCAGGTCGCCCGGCAGACCCCGGAGCCGGGGGGCCGCGCGGCTGAGGGCGACACGGTGACGCTCACCCTCTCCAAGGGACCCGAGATGGTCGAGGTCCCCGACGTCGTCGGGCAGAGCGTCGACGAGGCGACGGAGACCCTCGAGGCGGCAGGCTTCAAGGTCGACGAGGACCGCGGCCTCCTCGGCATCTTCCGCGACACCGTGAAGTCCCAGTCCCCCTCCGCGGGCGACAAGGCCCCCAAGGGCTCCACGATCACCCTCAAGATCCGCTAGCGGACGGCACGGCGGGCACCAGCAGGCGAGTGGCGGTCCAGCGCGTCCTGCACCGGGTACATCCGCGCCCCCTCACGCACGCTGTGCCGCACCGTGTACTACGCGGTACTACCCTGTACTACATGGAGACGACAGCCCGCGAATTCAACCAGAACGCCTCAAAGATCCTTGCCGCCGCGGAGCGGGGCGAGAGCATCACGGTGACCAAGAACGGGCGGCCCGTCGCCATACTGTCCCCGGTGTCCGGCAAGGACGCCCCTGTTTCCCCGTATCCGACGGACCCCATGGGCGAGGACCCCGATGCTCCGGTGTTCCACAGCGAGTCACCCGTGGACTGGTCAGCAGGGCGGGGCGACTACCTGGAAGGTTTCGGGGCGTGACCGTATTGATCGCCGACACGTCGGGACTGTTCGCGTACTACGACGGAACCGACGCGGAGCACCGGCGCTGCCGCGAGGCGGTGTCCTCCGCGCCCCATCTCGTGGTGACGCCACTGGTGCTGGCCGAGCTTGACTATCTGCTGACCACGAGGATCGGGCCCCGTGCCGCGTGCGACGCACTGGCCCACATCCGTGACCGCGTCGCTGTACGGCGATACGCCGTGCCCGAGATCGAACCGCACCTGTCCACCGCAGTAGTGACCATGCGCCGCTACCCGCAGATCGGCCTGACGGACACCATGAACGTCGTCATGGCTGCCGAGTACAGCACGGACACCATTCTGACCCTGGACCGCCGCCATTTCCGCGCCCTACGGCCGCTGTCGGGGCACACCTCGTTCCGGCTCTGGCCGGACGACCACTGAGCAACGCTCGAACCCGTACGGCGGCCCCGCAGCCTCCAAGACGATTGGTACCGGATCCGTACCATCACGGTGTGGCACTGAAGCACACGAGCGTCTACGCCGAGGACAGCGATCTGAAGCTGATCAAGGAGGCCGCCGCCCGGGTCGGGAAGTCCGAGGCCGAGATCATCCGTGAGGGCATCCACCGCATCGCCCTCGCCTACCGGGTACGGGAAGAACCGTTCGTCACCGACGAGGAGACCTACGATCTCGGCGGCCCCGTCACAGCCGAGGACATCCGCGACGCCGTGGTCCGAGGTCACGAGTCACGGGAAGGGCGTAATACGGAGGACCTGGCGTAATCGCCGTCGCCGACACCTCCGGCTTGCCGACACTCTTCAACCGCTCCGACCCGGCCCAGCTGGCGACCAGGAAGGCGGTCGACGAATGCGCTCTACTCGTCGGCGAACAGCTCTTCCTCACAGGCGGCGGTGATGGCGCGGTCGAACCAGCGCTGGAGGATGGTTCGGTCCGTGCAGGCCAGGATGCGCTCGCGGGTGGCGGGCCCGATCTGCAGCTTGCGCTGCTCCAGCAGGCGGAGGATCAGCTTGGCCTGGCCCTCCGCCTCACCCTTGAGATAGGCCTTCTCCACCATCGTGCCGCGCCCGGGGTAGAAGGTGACGGGCATGAGCCTCCTCCACTTTCACGCGCCGGGGTGTTCCCCAGGCTGATTTCCAGGAATTCGCCGAAGAACGTGCTCGCGTCTCCGCCGATGGCCTGGATGCCTCGGGCCACCGCCGTCCAGTATGGCGTCGACGTCAGGATGAGAGGCGTGTGCCAGGGCCGAGAACACGGTCATCGCTGGCTTCTCCATGACGCGATCCGCGGGCTTCTGAAAAGGACATCCCTCCGACGGGCCGGTGTCCTTCAGGACCCGCGCCTCGTCCCCGTGCCGTCGCCTCCCCGCAGTGACGCCAGCACGAGCCGCCCGTACCGCGTGGTCAGCGCCCCCGCCGTGGCCGCGACGGATACGCCGAGCGCGAGGAGCAGGTGCGCGAGCGACTTGTCGTCGAGCACCTGGAGGATGCCCAGGGCCGTGCCGAGCGGGAGGCCCAGGATGGTGAGGACGCCGAGGGCACCGCTGATCTGCTGGCTCTCGCGGGTCTGGACGAGCCGGCTGTAGTCGGCGGCCTCGGCGAGGATCTCGGCGAACCGCTCCGGCAGCCGGTGCTGCCGCTGGAAGGCCAGCAGCAGGTCGTTCGCCGGGCCGTGCGCGGTGAGGTGCTGCCGCCAGTACGTGCTGCGGAACACCGCGATGTTCCGCTCGAGCGCCGCGACCCGTCCCGCGAGGCCGCCGGCGTCGAAGACCTCGGAGAGCTGGTCCGTCAGCACGTCGATGTGGTCCCGCTGCAGCATCCCCAGCAGCAGGGCGTCGAGGTAGACCGTGCGGAAGTGCAGCGCCGCGAACCCGTAGAAGTCGCCGTCCCCGGTGTCGGCCCGGTGGCCCAGGAACGCGGCTCCCTGCCGCAGCACCAGCGCGCTCCAGTCGGCGGAGATCCGCACCACGTCCTGGAGCAGCTCGTCGGTGCACTCCGGCGGCACGGGGAAGTCCTCGGCCGTGGAGCGTGACGCGAGTTGCCACAGCCATTGGTCCGCCGACGCGGGCACCAGGCCGTCGGGGCCGGAGCGCAGGGCGGAGGAGTGGGCGGCGGTCGGCGACATGAAGGCGACCGGATACGGCCGCGCGATCGCGAACGGGGCGCTCTCGCCCGGCAGTTCGGCCGCGCTCTCCAGCAGCCTCGCCGGATCGAAGCGCCCGCTCAACGGATCGGGGTGGTCCCCGGGCCTGCCCGACAGCGCCCGCAGCACGGGCAGCAGCGGGTCCTCCACGGTGAAGTGGAGGATCGCCAGGCCCTGCTCCTCCCCGACCGCCGTCGACGCGCACAGCAGCTCCGCGCCCAGCAGCCGCATCCCGTCCTGCTTGACGTCCATCGGCCGGTGCCAGCGCCGGGGCCGGCCGGGAACCCCGTACAGGGCCCGTGCCGAGGCCGGCGTGAAGTACGTCGACCTGGTCGCCGTGTCCGTCCGCCGGCTGCCCAGCTCGAACGGGAACGGCCCTTCCGCCCAGTCCGGCGCGCCCGCCAACCGCACGGGGAGGACCACGGCCAGCTCCTGGCGGGCGCCCGGTGGGGCGTCGCGCAGCGGGAGCGGCGGGTGGTTCGCAGTGCTCATGCTCACCCGTAGTACTCGGCCGGGTCCGGCTGGTCCAGCCGGATGACGAACTCGGCCCGGTCAGGGCTTCGTGCGTCGACGTGGAAGCGCACCCGCTCCCCCGTGCGGATCGTCCGGAACCCCTCCGTCACGATCTGCCGGTAGTCGAAGCTGTAGTACCGCTCCTCCTCGTCGTCGAGGACTATGTACGAGCCCATGTTCCCGGTCGGTCCGCCGCCGCTGGGCCGCCGGTCGACGATGGTCCCGTACCGCGCCGGGCTGCCGCCGAAGTCGTCGACGTCGCTCACTTCCGGGTCACCTCCGCCTCGTCGTCCCTGCCGTCGTCCCCGTGGTCCCCGTGGTCCCCGTCGTCCGTCAGGTCCTGCACGCACCGGAAGCCGACCGCGTTGCTCGACCCTCGCTTGCGGTAGAGGCCCTTGCCGCTGGTCTGCGTGGCGCGCATCGGGTTGTCGTAGCTGCCACCGCAGATGACCGCCTCGCCGGGGTCGGAAAGGCTGGTGGACGTCCATTCCCAGCAGTTGCCCACCATGTCCGTGACGCCGAACGGCGACCGGTTCCCGGGCCGCGCACCGACCGGCGTCACCGAGGCCCGGCGCCCGGCGTCGCCCGCGAAGTCCCGGTACCAGGCCTGGTACGTCACGACCGGCTTGCCCACCCACGCGTCGGCGCAGTTGATCCTCGTGCCGTCGACCTCGTCGCCCCACGGGAACAGCCGGCCGTCACCGCCGCGGGCCGCGGCCTCCCACTCCAGGGAGGTCGGCAGCCGCTTCCCCTCGAACGCGGCGAAGGCGTACGCGCTCCACCAGCTGACGCAGGTGGCGGGGTGGTCGTCGTACCGCGAGCTCTCGTAGTAGTCCGGGTAACGCAGGCGTTCCGTCCACGGCCGGTGGGAGAACTCCGCCGGCTGGTCGGGATGGTCCCAGCGCGACGTCCCGTCCGGCTCCAGGGCCTCCAGGAACCGCCGGTACCGCGCCACGGTCACCGCGTACCGGTCGAACCGCACCGGGCGCTCCACCCGCCGGATCAGCAGCCGCTCGGCCGGACCGACCAGGTACGCCCCCGCCGGCAGCACGCAGTCGTCGGTCCCGGCGGACGCACCCGCGGAGACCTCCGCCAGGAAGGCCCGCACCTGCTCGGTGAGGAAGGCCCCTCCGGCGATGTCCACCGCCGCCTCCCGGTGCGCCGGATCGGCCAGGTACCGCGCCGCCAGCAGCTCCTGGTACGCCGTGTGCACGAACGCGACCTGTTCCGGTCCCGCGGCCCGCAGCAGGGGCGCGAGCACGCACGCGTCGAGGTCCAGCAGCCCGTCCCTGAACGCGCCCGGTCCCAGCCACCGGTGCAGGTCGAGCAGGGAGAACACCGTCCGGTCCTCCAGGAACGCCCGCCCGAACGCCTCCGGCAGCCGGTCCTCCAGCTCCGGCCGGCCGGCCTCCTCCAGCGTGCGCGCGATGTGCGTCCCGAGGACGCCCGCCAGCGACGTGCCCGGCTCCAGCTCGAGGGCCGACGTCAGACGCGTCTCCAGCGGAGTGGTGTCGGGTTCGGTGAGACGCACGACGTGGAAGTGCGGGACGCGCGCGGGGTCGACCCCGTTCGCGTACATCTGCTCGACCAGCTGCTCCGAACGGCCGGCGCCGCTGTCCAGGAGCTGCCGGATCTGGGGCGAGTCGGCGAGGAAGGCCACCCGCGAACTCATCACCACCGCCGACTCGGCGGACAACACCGCGGCGAGATCGCTGAACAGCCGCAGGAACCCGGCGGGACTGGCTTCCTCGACCCCCTCGTCCACGGCGTCCAGCACGCACAGCGCCATGCCCGACCGGATCAGGAAGAGGAAGAGGTCGTACGCGCGCGAACGCTCCGGCCCCATGGCGGGCGCCAGCAGCCTGGCCGCGTACTCCGGGAACGGCTCGTCCTTCGGCTTCAGCCCGAGGTCGAAGTAGAAGCGGAAACGACGCAGGCCCGGATCCAGCACCAGCGAGCGCAGCAGCGTGCTCTTGCCGCTTCCCGGACGGCCGGTGACCAGCACGTTCGCGCTGCCCTGGGCGAGCCGGACCAGCAGCTCCGCCGCGTCACCGGTCCGCTCCACGCCGGACTCCCCGGTGAGGGGGTCGGTCCGCAGCATCGCCGCGGGAACCGCCCTCCGGGACTCCACCGGGGCCAGGGCGGACGCCAGCGGAGCCAGGTGGGCGTCGATCTGCACGATGGTGTCGACGAAGCCGCCGTACGGCACGATCCGCACGTCGGTGCCGAGCAGCTGCCGCAGCGCCCGCGCTCCCGAACCGCCGCTGCCGTCGCTCTCGCCGCTCTTGTCGTCGCCGTGGCCGGGCTCGTCCACGTCCAGCACCACGAACCGGGTCAGCTTCGGCAGCCGCGTCTTCAGCAGCTCCCCGTCGCCCGAGGAGAGGACGGTGCGGAGGTCGTCCGCGTCCTGGGAGACCAGCAGCTCCACGTACTCCAGCCGGATCCCGGACTCCCGGCAGAACAGCTGGTACACGGTGTCGGCACTCAGCACGAACCGCTTGACCTGCCGGTAGCCGAGCGTCACGTACAGCCCGGCGAGGAACTCGCTCCGGCGCGCGACCTCCGGCGCCATCTGCGGCTCCCCGCCCAGGAGCGCCGCGCTGCCCGTGCTGGTGAACCACACCAGCACGTCCACCAGCCGGCGGACCGCGAGCAGGCCGTCCTCCTCGCTGATGTCGTACCCGTCGTGCGTCGACCGGTTGCGGAGCCGCCGGATGTCGTCCAGGGCGTTGAGGACGTTGCCGCTACGAATGTGCGGACGGCAGCCCTTGACCAGGTCGTTGAGCGCCTTCGACGACGGGTCGCCCGCGATGTCGTGGTGCCGCCACAGCTCCTTCAGCAGCTTCTCGGTCAGCTTCCCGACCAGGGCGACCGCGTTCTCCGGATACCCGTCGTGCAGCGACCGCAACGGCCGCTCGAGGTCCAGCCCTAACCGCTCGGCGAGCCGGGAGTGGTCGTCCAGTTCGGTCCGCAGCCGCCGCAGCCGCTCGTCGACGACAGTGCTCACGCCTGCGCCTCCCTCCGGTCGGCGTCACCCGCGGCCGTGCGCTCGTCCGGACGCCGCCCGACCACGAACGCGAACGTGTCCGGGAACACCAGCACCGGCTCGGGGTGCGCCGCCTTGATCTCCTCGACGCCCTTCTTGATCTCGGCGTCGCTGAAGGTGGAGAGGAGCGACATGTACCGGGCCCGCACCATCCCGAGATACCGCTCACGCTCGATCCGCAGTTCGTGCTCGACGAAGCGGAGCTCGGCCTCGAGACCCGCAGAACGCAGGTGTCCCACGATGCCGACCGGATCCGGCTGCAACTCCTCGAACCGGTCGAGCGCAGCCTGGAACAACGGGTACTTGATGGTCGCCGGCAGCATCACCACCAGCAGTCGCCCGCCCGGCGCCAGCCGCTCGGCCAGCCCTCGCAGCGTGCGGCCGGGATCGGCCAGGTGATGCACCGACTCCTTCAGCCACACTGCGTCGAGGCGCTCGTACGGAACCTCGACCCGGCCCTCGGCCACGTCCTCGGCGGAGGCGGCGAGAGGGATCAGCTCGGGCGGGGGCGGCGTACCCAGCCCGCGGAGCATCGCCTCCGACGGATCGACGCAGAGCACAGGCTGCCGCGGCTTGACCTGCCGTGCGACCTCCTTGGCGAACAGGCCCGTGCCGCAACCGATGTCGGCGATCCGGTCCTCGGGCCCGAGCTCCAGGGCCTCCGCGATCCGGGCCGACATCCAGGGCACGTACTCGGGCCCGTACACCCAGTGCTCGTCGTACTCGGCCGCAAGCTCGTCGTAGTGCCCCCGCACGTCGTGCTGTTCCACGATCCCCCTCGTCACACCCCGGCTGCCGGCGCCTGCCGCCTGAACCACCAGGCAGGCTACCGCCTCGCCACAGGGGCGGACAGGGTGAAATCCGCCTGCACCAGTCCCTGTTCACCTGTGCTCGATCGAGAGGACCTCAGCTGTGCCCATCGCCGGGGGAATCGGTCCAGGATCAAGGGCACACTCGGCCCACACCGTTTTACCCCCGGGCGGGTACGGCTCGACGCCCCAGCGGTCGGCAAGTGCGGCGACCAGAAGCAGGCCCCGGCCAGACTCAGCGTCCAGGTCCGCCTCGGCATCCGCGCACGGCTCCGGCAAGTGCTCTCCCTTGGCGTCTGTGACGGCGATCCGCAGCGTCCCGGCCACGGCATCCAAGGCCAGGGCGAGCCGGAAGTTCCGGCCCGTGACATGACCATGCAGCGCCGCATTGGCCGCGAACTCACCCACGATCAGCTCAGCCCGCTCGATGACGTCGGGCAACACCGGCCACACACGGAGCTGACCGACCGCGAGCAGACGCGCAAGCCGGGCTCCACGCCGCGTGGACGGCAGGAGTTGGGCGAACGTACATGCCCCAGGTGTGGCTGTGGTCTTGGTAGCGCTCATGCAGTCACGGTGATGGATGCACGCCGAGGTTCTCCAAAGCCGCACCGCGTACGCAGCGTTAGCGTACGGACACCTCCCGTGGACAGTACGGTGCCGGGTAAGCCACGCTGAATGCTGCCGGGTGAGGGCTGGGTGAACAGCGCGGGTACGGGACCGGAGGTGGCGCGGATGACTGAGCTTCTTCGAGGTGGGCCCCGATCAGGTGACCCCAGCCGAACGCAACGATCGAGGCCCCCAGGCTGTTGAT
>NZ_LWCC02000191.1 GCF_001642695.1 Streptomyces chilikensis | reverse complement strand
CGACAAGGGCGGCAAGCAGGACACCGCGCGGGAGCTGGCCGCCAACGACTCCGGCACGCTGCTGGACGAGGAGCCCGCCGGCGACGCCCCGGAGGACTACGTCACCGAGAAGCCCAGTCCCTCTCCGAGCCGGGAGAAGAAGGAGAAGGAGAAGAAGGCCGAGGTCCCCGTCAGGCCCGCACCGGAAGCGCTCGAGCCCTCGTCGAAGCCGAAGCCCAAGCCGGAGCCCGAGCCCGAGCCCAGCAGCGACAAGCCGGAGGTGAAGGAGGTGAAGGAGGAGGCCCCGAAGCAGGAGTGGACGACCGAGACCGTCACGGCGCCCAGCACACTGCAGGTCGGCCAGGCCTGGACCACCAACCGGATACGGATGGTCCTGCAGCAGGACGGCAACCTGGTCGTCTACGACAACCGGAGCGGCAAGGCCGTCTGGGCGTCCATGATGTTCGGCAAGAACCACAGGGCCGTCTTCCAGGCGGACGGCAACCTCGTGGTCTACAACCCCAACCAGCCGGTCTGGGCGAGCAAGACGCACGGCAACAGCGGCGCGAAGCTGGTCCTGCGGTCGGACGGCAAGGTCGTCATCACGAACGGGAGCAGGGTCCTCTGGTCCACCTGAACCGGCTCGCCGACGGTGCCCGGCCGGGCCGCGGGGCGCGGCGACCTGGCCGGCGGTGACCCCGGCGCGCCGCCGGCCGCCGCCCGGCCGCCCC
>NZ_LWCC02000190.1 GCF_001642695.1 Streptomyces chilikensis | reverse complement strand
CGCCCGCGCCGGACGAACACCCGTTCCCCATGACTCTCCCGTGGCCGGCACGAGATTCTCCGCACCGCGGAACGGGAACCCGCAACGGGTGTCATGAACCACGAAGGGAACGAGGAGGGACGCCGATGCAGCCTCCGGACCAAGAACTGCTGGACTTCGACACCGATGCGCTCGACGACTGGGACGAGCGGCGGGCGCGAGCGGCCCTCGACGGCGACGACGGTCCGCTGTACAGAAACCACTTGCACATCGCCATGCACCTGGACCGGTGGGCGGAGGCGGAGAGCGGACGTACGGACACCGACGCGCGCTACACCGCCGGTTACGTCCAGGCACTCGAGGACGTGGCCGCCTTTCTGCGGCAGACCTACTACCTGCCCGAAGGCGATCACCCTTCGTGAACCCCGCTGCCTTCGCTCTCGCCCCCGAGCGGTGACCGCGGACCAGAACCTGAAGCGGCAGCGGTTGGTCCGTGCTGTGGCGGCTGTGGGTGGTCCCGAGTGCTGCGGACGTCCACCGGACATGACGTCACCCGGTGGTGGTGGACATCGTCAACTCGGTGGGAGTGGCGGCAGGATGACCTGACGGGTGATTTCGGCGGCGTTCTGCAGGTGGCGTATGTAGACGTAGGCCTGTGCCCGGAGCACCGCGATGAGGAGCGCGAGGAGCGCGGCGGTGACTTGGAGAAGGAAGTCCTCGGGACGGATGACCACGGACGGGTGGGCGATGTCCACCCAGCGGTTGATCGCCACCACCAGGACCGCGAAGAGGAAGGTGACCGTGGGCGAGCAGACTCCGGACGCCAGCAGCGGCACCATCAGCAGCCAGTCCACCATGCGGATGGATGGCCCCAGCTCACCGACGACGATGATGGCGATCAGGCAGCCCATGGGAAGCACCCAGGCGGCCCTGCCGTACCGCGTCAGCAACGGCACCCGCTCCTTTGGCGCGTGTGCCCGGCGTCGGGAGACGGTCTCGCGGACCCGGCGACGAAGAGTGTTCGAGGTCACCGTCTCAGTCTCCATCGACGGCAGCCCGACTGCGGCACCACGCGCCCGCGACGCCTGCCCTTTTACCCCGGGCCTCCGGGGACCACCTGCTGCCTCCTTCCGGTTCCGTCATGGCGACGCCCAAGAGGCGCGGCCGGGCGGGGGCGGGGGAGAGCGTCGGCCCCGGCTCCACATCGTTCCGCCGTCGTGCGGGCGGTTCTCACAAGTCATCCCGATCGGTGATCGAGTCGCCCGTGAGCGTCAGTGGTCAGGCACAGGCGCGGTGGACTTGACGGCGATGTGAGACTTGCGGCATGGACATGGGGCGTGAGTCGCGGTGGGAAAAGGACGCCATGACGGTGGAGATCGTTTTCGCCCTGGTGACTGCCGCCGCGCTGGCTGGGGTGATTCTTGTCGTCGCCTGGACTCTCGTCCAAGTCCTTGATCTTTCTGGTTCGGCGGAGAGAGGCGTGTCGGCAGGGGGCGCACTGCTCGGAGCGGTGGCCGGAGTGCGGCGTCTGGTACGGGTGCTGCTTCGGTTCGACGAGCAGCGCCGAATGGGCCACTGACCACGGGCCTTCGCCTTCTCCTGCAGTCGGTGGCCTCCCGGCGCGGGGATCGTTGAGCGGCTGGTGCCGGAGGCGCCGTCGCCGCGTCAGGGTGGTGACCGGCGTCGTCACGGCGACCGTGAGGTGCCGGCCGCGATCGCGTTCGTGGCGGCCTCGGGCCGCACGTGGCAGCAACTGCCCGCCGCCCCGTCCGGCGCGACGGCCCACCGCCGCCACGAACGCAAGGCCGAGCGCTTCCTCGCCCTCACCAGCATCGCCCGCACCCTCATCCGCTGCCGAGGACTCGCCGCTCGAGGCCGACGCAACGGAGTCCCGCGGCCGGCTACTCCTGCGAGTCCTCCGACCGGTTACGACGCTGTCGCAGCCACAGCAATCCGCCTGCCAGACCCGCCACCCCCAGTACGGCCGCCTTGGCCGCCCCCCTGGACGCGAGTACCCCCAGGCTCCAGGAGCTGGACCAGCCCAGCCACCACAACAGACCCGCGGCCCCCAGCGCGCACACCACAGCGACCACTACCTCGACCACGGCCCACCTTCGGCCGCGCGCCCCCGTATTCATGGCCGTGATCGTAGCCGTCCGCCGCTCACCATCCGCTACCGGGAGACAGCCGAATGAGACGACCTTCCAGTACGCCAGGCCCTCCCCGACGGATACGCCGGCCGTGGTCTGCGCGTGCGTCGGCACGGTCAGGACAGACATGCCGCGGCGACGGATGGACCGCCCGCCAGTCTGCCGTGGCACTGGCGGAGCCGGAGGCCGTACGAGTCGGACCGGGCCGGGCCCGGGCCAGCCCGGCCCGGATGCCTATCCGCAGCTCTTTCCGTTGAGGGCGAAGGCCTTGGCGCCCACGGGCGTTCCGGTGCCCTGGAAGCCGAACGAGGCGGTGCCGCCCGCCGGGATGTCGCCGTTGTGCGCGGCGTGGGTCACGGTGACGTCGGCCCCTGACTGGGTGGCGGTGGCGTTCCAGGCGCTGGTGACCCGTTCACCGCCCTGGAAGGTGAAGCCCAGCTTCCAGCCGCCGGTGATCGCTGTCGTTCCGGTGTTCTTCACCGCGACGTCGGCGGTGAAGCCGCTTCCCCAGGCGCTGGTGACCTTGTACGTCACCGAGCACGGACCGGTCGGCGTGGGGGTGGGCGTCGGCGTGGGGGTGGGGGTGGGCGTCGGGCCGGGCGTGGGCGTCGTCCCGTCCGGGGTCGCGCCCCACTGCTTGGCCGTGCCCTCCATCAGCACGATGTTCGCCGCGTCGACGGGCGTGCTGCCGGAGGCGGTGGGGACGCCCTGGTAGGACCAGTCGTTCGCCGGGTTCCAGGCGCCTGCGGAGGCGATCCGGAACTGGATCTCCTTGCGGTACGCCGACTGGCCCGCCGGGGCGATCACCGTGTCCGAGCAGTCCACGGTCACGTAGTAGACGTCGTCCTTGAACTGCGTGGGCCCGCTGACCTTGCCGCACTGGTTGTAGTTGGTGGTCAGGGTGATCTGGGCGGGCGTGACGCCGTCCTCAAGGGTGAAGTAGTACCGCAGCGACGCGTCGTTCAGCGCCCGCGCGGGCCAGGCCGACCTGTTGACCAGATACGCCTTGATTTCGGTGAAGCTGGAGCCGGTGGCGTTCACCGAGGCCTGCACGGACATCTCGGGTCCGTCCGGCTTCTCGGCCTGCGGGAAGCTCGCGAGCGGCGCGCCGCCGTACTCCGCGTAGAGGCGGGCCAGCGCACCGGTGAAGGCCGCGTTGTAGTCGGTGGCGACCTCGTTGTTGGTGTAGTTGGACCGGTCGTCGGTGTAGGCGTCGTCCGCGGCGCTCGGACCGCCGACCAGCGCGCCGTACAGCACGTGCCGGCTCTCGACCGGGCTGGTGATCTGGTCGGTCCAGGAGCCGTGCGCGGTGCGGTGGTGCGGCTTGGTGGGCGGGTTCGTCCCGAAGCCGACCACGTAGCTCGACTTGCGCGGGTTGTCTCCGAGCGCGTAGTTGATCTGCCGGACGGCGAAGTCGTGGTAGCGCTGCTTGCGCTCGCTGTCGCCGGTCAGCCAGTCGGAGTAGGAGAGCGCGACGAACGCGGTGTTGGCCGCGTACCGCAGCGAACCCCAGCTGTCGAGGACGGCCTGCCCGCCGGGTGAGTACTTCACCTTCTGGCCGTTCACCCCGCTCGTCCACCAGTCGAGCCAGCGGTTGGCGTCGTCGGTGTACCGCTGCTTGCCGGTCAGCTTGGCGAGCATCACGTAGGAGCCGTAGGACGTGTCGTCCCAGGAGATCGTCCACCGGTAGGAGCGGGTGGTGGTCTGCGGCTCGGTGGAGAGGTTGTCGTAGTACGTCTCGGCCTTGCTCAGGTAGGAGGCGTCGCCGGTGGCCTTGTGGAGCCAGATCGCGCCCCAGACCAGCTCGTCGTGGTAGCCGCTCCAGGACTTGTAGTAGGACTGCGCGTCGGTGATGCAGTCGCTGTACTTGCCCCGGTAGGTGTCGGCGAAGGTGTAGAGCTGTTCGGCGTGGGTGAGCAGCTTGTCGGCGTACGCCGGGTCGGAGTCGCGGAAGACGATGGAGGACGCCGCCATGGCGGCGGCGGTCTCGCCCGCGAGGTCGGAGCCGGGGCAGGAGGCGTCGATCTTGTAGGCGGGCCGGGCCATCGGCATGACCTCGGCCGGACCCCACCACTTGTGGTCGTCCGCGCCGTTGCCGACCTGACCGTAGAGGACGTTCGGCGAGGGGTGCGCCTTGACGAAGTAGTCGTTGACGAAGCGCAGGTTGTTCCGCAGGTGCTCGAGCTGGCCGGAGGAGGTGTAGGCGGCCTTCTGCTCGATGCCGCCCCAGGCGAGCATCGTCGCGGAGTACGCCATGGGCAGCCCGAACTTGACGTGGTCGCCGGCGTCGTACCAGCCGCCGGTGAGGTCGAGGCCCGCGTCCTTGCCGTCGTCCAGGCCCGAGTCCCCGCGCCAGTCGACGCGGTTGAAGTCGGGCAGGCGGCCGGACTGCTGGGCCTCGTAGAAGAGCAGCGACTTCTGCAGCGCCTCGCCGTAGGCGAAGGTGGGCGCGGCGGAGGCGGGGGTCGAGGCCGACAGGGGTAACAGGGCGCCGGCGAGGATCACCCCGGCGAGGGCTGTCAGCCCCGCGTGACGCCCGGCGGTGGCCGGGGCGTCGAGTCCTCGTCTGCGGCGGAACACATTGAAGAGGCGCAACGGAACGTTCCTTCCGACGTCGGTGGCACGGGCGGCGGGCGAGGCTCCGGCGCCCGGAGGGGCGGCCTGCGGGTGGTGCCGTCTTGCGGCTGTGCGGCTGTGCGGCTGTGCGGCTGTGCGGCCCGTGGGAACGGTGATGCGTGCGGTGATGTCACCGAGCCGGACCCCGCAGGAGCGCGGCGGCATGTGCGCCGCTGTGCGGTGCTTTGTCTCGATCCGGATTCAAGAAATCGCACATCGGGACCATGGGAGCGCTCCCATCGTGCTCGTTCATGAAGCCAGCAGCGCCTGCGCCTGTCAACAGCCGTCACACGACCTGAGACAACCGGGTGCGTGCCGGCCGGGTGGACACCGGGGCCCGGGCGGGTTGCTCGAGGGCGGGAACCGGGACGAGGCCGAACGGCTGAACCGGCCACGGCTCACGACGGCCGTCGCGCCCGCGACCCCGGCCCGGGCCCCGCGGCGGTCGATCCGCCGGCCCGGACATCGGAGGGCGCGGGACCCGATCCCGCCACCGCATGACCCATACGGTCGGCCTCGCCGGCCGGCGGGGTTCCCGTCGCGCCGCCCCGGACCGGTCGGCCGACTGATCCTTCCGCTCAACTTGTTGACCGCGCCATGTGCGTGACCTACCGTCACGAATGTTCGCATACACGAATCTGGTTCATTCTGCTGAATCCCGCTCCGCAGTCGTGAACCGGCCTTCACCACCGCACCAACCCCCCAGGTGCCTGCGGAGGACGCCGCAGGCGGTGAAAGGAACAGCCAGTGCGTACAGAGAATCAGCACGTCAGAAGGCGTGTCGGCCGTGCTGCCGCCGCCTTCGCCACCGCGGCGTCACTCCTCGCCGCGGGTCTCACCACCCTCTTCGCGACCGGCTCGGCCTCGGCGGCACCCGCCGCGGGCTCGTACAGCCTGAAGAACGCGGCGAGCGGTCTGTGCCTGACGGTGCCGGGCGCCGGCACGGCCGCAGGCACGCAGCTCACCCAGAGCACCTGCACCGGAGCCGCGAACCAGACCTGGAAGCTCACCGCCTCAGGAAGCGGGCACACCCTGGCCGCCGCGCACAGCGCCAAGTGCGCCGGTGTGCGGGACGCCTCCACCAGCGCGGGCAAGGCCGTGGAGCAGCAGAACTGCGCCGGCACCGCCACCCAGGTGTGGGCCCTGACGCCGGTCAGCGGCAACACCTACCGGGTCGTCAACAGCAACGGCGGCAAGTGCCTCAACGTCAAGGACAGTTCGACCGCCTCCGGCGCCCTGGTGCAGCAGAACTCCTGCGACTCCGTGACGAGCAAGAACTGGACCTTCACGGCGTCCGGCACCGTCCCCACGGACCCGCCGACCGAGCCGACGGACCCGCCTGCCGAGCCGACCGACCCGCCCACGAACCGGCCGTCGTGGCCGACCGCCAACGGCAGCCAGGCGGTCTCGTCGACCATCGAGGTCTCGGGCACGTACGACGGTGGCATGAAGCGCCTGTACGGCAGCGGCGATCTGGGCAGCGGTGACCAGGACGAGAGCCAGCCCCCGATGATCAGGCTGGTGGACGGCGCCACCCTGCAGAACGTCATCCTCGGCGCTCCGGCCGCCGACGGTGTGCACTGCGCGGGCGCCTGCACCATCAAGAACGTCTGGTGGGAGGACGTGGGCGAGGACGCCGCGACCTTCCGCGGCGGCTCCTCCTCGACGGTCCGCACGATCGACGGCGGTGGCGCGAAACTGGCCGAGGACAAGGTGTTCCAGCACAACGGCGTCGGCACCCTGGTCGTGAAGAACTTCCAGGTGGACGACTTCGGCAAGCTGGTCCGCTCCTGCGGCAACTGCTCCACGCAGAACGCCCGCCACATCCAGCTGCAGAACATCTGGGCGACCGCCCCCGGCACCAGCCTGGTCGGCATCAACACCAACTACGGCGACACGGCACGGATCTCGGACGTCACGATCTACGAGGACGCCGGCCGGGACATGAAGATCTGCACCAAGTACCGGGGCACGACGAGCGGTGAGCCGAGCGAGATCGGCTCGGGTGCGGACGGCACCCACTGCCTCTACTCCTCGTCGGAGATCACGTACGTCGACTGATACGCGGAGTGCCCTTCCGGGCCCGCCCCTCCCCGCCGGGAAGGGCGGGCCTTCCGTGTTCAGCCGGCCTCGGTGACCTCGCCGTCGTGCCTGCCCGCCACCACCGGCACCGGCGGCGGGGACCGGCGATCTGACCCAGGCCTTTTACCGGTGGCTCCGGCAAGGTCATTCCAGGGTGAGCTGGAAGTAGGCCGTCTCGCGGAACGAGGCGGTCGGCGGGGCCACTTCCACCGTGACCGTGACCCCCTCGCCGTTCGGCTTGATGCGGACCGGGACGGTGCGCCTGCGGTCCGGTCCCAGGGGCGGCACGAGGGCGGCGGCGACCTCCTCCGAGTTCAGCCAGCTCGGAGTGACCCCGGAGGAGCGGTCGTCGAGGGACCGGCCCGCGCGGACGACCAGGGGCGCGGGGCCGTACTCGGAGACGCCCGTGCCGGGCGAATCACCGATGGGGCGCACCGTCCCGTCGGTGCCGTTGTCATAGGTCACGGTGAGGCCGTAGGTGCCGTCGGGCTCCGGGCGCGGACGGCTGACGGTCACCTTCAGACCGTCCTCGTACCGGGCGGTCGCGCCGGGGCCGAGGGGGTCCGCCACGGATCCGGCGGGGCCGCCCTGTTCCAGCTGGCCGTAACCGTCGAGACCCTTCTCGAGCTCGGCCAGTCCCCAGGCCCCGAGGCCGGTCAGGCCGAGGAGGACGAAGACAGCGATCGAGCAGCCCTTCGACCACCGGGGCGTGTCCGCGGTCGGGGTGCCGCCGGGGGCCTGTTCCGTGTTCATGCGGGTCACCCTAGGCAGCGGCGACCTCGCGGATCATGAGCGGGAGTACTCAGGGACCGTCTGAGTGGCCGGCCCCGTGCCGGGGACCGGGAGCACCGCTCCGGCACGGAGTCGGGCGTGCGGGGCGGCCGGTCCTACGCGATGCGGGACGGCACGGCGGGTCGGGGTGCGGTCGCAGCGATGGGGGAGAGGACCTCCGAGGGTGAGGCAGGGGCCGGTTTCAGGATCCGGGGGCCGGTCCACGATCCTTGGGCCATGCGTGCTGCCCGCCTGATCCGCATGGCGCTTCTCGTCCAGTCGAGTCCCGGTCTGACCGCCGCCGCGCTCGCCCGCGAGTTGGGCGTCTCCGTGCGCACCGTGATCCGCGACGCCCAGGCCCTGCAGGAGGCGGGCGTTCCCGTCCGGTCCGAGCGCGGCCGTGCGGGCGGCTACCACCTGGCGCCGGGGCACCGGACCCGGCTCACCACGCTGCACCCCAGCGAGGCGGAAACCCTCTACCTCTCCGGTCTCCCCACGGCCCTGCACGACCTGGGACTGTCCGGCGCGGCGGACACGGCCCGGCTGAAGCTGTCGGCCACCTTGCTCCCGTCGCTGCGTGAGGCGGCCGAGTCGTCGGTGCGCCGCTTCCACCTGGACGCCCCGGCCTGGTTCCGCGAGCCGTCGGCGCCGGAACTGCTGCCGGAGCTGGCCCGCGCCGTGTGGTCCGACCGCACGGTCGAACTGGCCTACGCGCGGCCGGGCCGGGACGGCGCGCCGCCCCGCACGGTGACCCGCCCGCTGCAGCCGTACGGGCTCGTCCTGAAAGCGGGGGTGTGGTACGTCGTGGGACGTGTCCCCGGCGGGCGAGCGGACCGGTCCGGCGCCTGGCGCACCTACCGGGTCGACCGCGTCACGGGACTGTCGCCCGCTCCCGGCGCCGACGACCCCTTCGTCCGTGACCCGTCCTTCGACCTGGCCGCGTACTGGCGGGCCCACTCCGCCGGGTTCGCCCGGGCGCTGCTGCGCGAGATCGTCACCGTGCGTCTGACGGAGCGCGGCCTGCGCCGCCTGCCCGCCGTGGCGGACCCGGCCGGCGTGAGCGAGGCGCTGGCCTCCGCGACCGTGCCGGACTCCGGCGGGCGCGTCACGCTCGACCTGCCGGTGGAGTCGGAGGACGTCGCCTTCGCCCAGCTGGCCGAACTGGGCGCGGACGCGGAGGTACTGGCCCCGCAGGGCCTGCGCGCCCGCTTCCGCGAGCACGCGCGGGCCCTCACCGCCCTGTACGGGACGGATGCGGAGGATGATCAGCGGTAGTCGTCCGGCGAGCCCTCCTTACCGCCGTACACGACGTCCTCGAAGTACCCCCAGGCGTCCGGCCGGCTGCCGTCCACGTCCCGTACGCCGTAGGTCCTGGCGAGTTCCGCGCTGGAGGTGGACCTCCCGTTCCAGCGGGCCGCCCGGTCCGGGTCGGCGGCGAGCGCGGCGACTCCGCGAGCTAGGTAGTGCGGTGACTCGGCGATGGCGAAGGCCGGCTCCTGGACGACTGCGTCGCGCCAGTTCCCCTCCGTCACGCCGAAGTGGGCGAGCATCTGCTCCGAGCGCAGGAAGCCCGGCGTCACCGCGACCGCCGTGCCCCCGTACTCCGCCAGTTCCTCGCCCAGCCCGAACGCGATCCGGATCGGGGCGTTCTTCGCGAGGTCGTAATAGAGGTTCTCGCGGTAACGGCGGTTGGAGGCCGCCGTGCCGTCGGTGACCTCCACGTGCAGCGGCGCGTCGGAGCGGACCAGGAGCGGAAGGGCGAGTGCCGCGGTGATCACGTGGGAGCGCACCCCGAGCTCCAGGACGCGCAGGCCGTCGGCGAGCGGTGTCTCCCAGCTCTTCCTGCCGAAGACGGAGCTGACGAGCAGGTGCTCGCCGCCCCAGAGGTCGTTGACGAGGATGTCGAGCCGCCCCTGTTCGCGGTCGATCCGCTCGGTGAGGGCGCGCACCTGGTCCTCCTCCAAGTGATCGGTGGGGACGGCGATGCCGGTGCCGCCGGCCGCCGTGACCAGGTCCGCGGTCTCCTCGATGGTCTCCGTGGTCCGGCCGACCTCGCTGGCGCGCTCGCGGGTGGTGCGGCCGGTGACGTAGACGGTGGCGCCGGCGCGGCCGAGCTCGACGGCGAGGGCACGGCCGGCGCCGCGGGTGGCCCCGGCGACGAGCGCGATCCGGCCGGTGAGCGGGGCTGCCCGGTCGGCGTACCGAGTGGTGGTGTTCTTTTCCATGCCACTACGGTGCACGCCAAAGGTGACAGTTCACGTCACCTTTTTCCGAGATCTTCCCGCGTGCCTGCTCCCTCCCACTGCGAAGTTCCGTGGCGCCGACGCCGGCACGCCGGACGGCCTTGACGGTGGTGACCCGGGCGGCGGGACACCCGCACGCGGCGAACGACCCGACCGGAGGTGCTTCCGGCCGGTCAGGGGCCTGGACGCGGTGCCGGTGCCGTCTTCGAAGCCGGCTCCGGCGCGGGTGTGGCCGACGGCGCGGATCCGGTCAGGCCGTGGAGGACCCCCGCACGGCGGATGCCGCGTTTCGCGCCGGCCCGGTACGGGTTCGCTCCCGCTACCATCTCGCGATTCCATCGTTAGCTGATGATGTGAACTTCTTAACTTCGGCGCCTACGAGCGCCGTTCTGCGCCTCCACGACGTGCACAAGGCCTACGGCCGGCGCCCGGTGCTGCGTGGGGTGAACCTGGACGTGCCCCAGGGCTGTCTGCTCGGCATCGTCGGGGCGAACGGCGCGGGCAAGAGCACGTTGCTGCGGATCCTGGTGGGGCAGGCGGCGGCCGACAGCGGCACGGTCCGGTGCCGTGGCCGGATCGGCTACTGCCCGCAGGACACCGTGCTGCACCCGGCGCTGACCGTTCAGGAGCACGTGCGGTTCTTCCAGGCCGCCTACCGGCTCGACGACTGCCGGAGGGCGTGGGAGCTGCTGGAACAACTGCGGTTCAAGGAGAGCCCCCGCAGCCGCCTGCACACGCTGAGCGGCGGGACGCGGCAGAAGCTGAACCTGGCGGTGGGGCTGATGCACGACCCGGAGGTGTTGCTGCTGGACGAGCCGTACCAGGGCTTCGACTGGGAGACGTATCTGTGCTTCTGGGAGATCGCCAGGGGATGGTGCGAGCGGGGCCGTACGGTCGTGGTGGTCTCCCACCTCGCCCACGACAGGGAACGCCTGGACGTCCTGCACCGGCTTCAGGACGGCGTCCTGACCCCCGACCACAGCGCCGTGACGAGGAGTGCCGCATGACCTGGTGGTGGCAGTGCATGGGCACGGCGGTGCGTCACGCGGTACTGGAGCAGGCCCGTAACCGGCTGGCGTTGACCTTGGTGGTCTTCTTCATCCCGCTGTGGCTGACCCTCGCCTACCGGGTCCTGCCCGGCGACCCGGTGCGGTTCTTCCTGCGCGCGGCCGGCCGGCCGGTGAACCTCGACGCCAACACGGTGACGCAGCTGTCCGGCGGACTGCACGCGATCGCGTTGATCGTCGGGTTCATGATGTTCCTGGCCGCCAGCCGCTCAGCAGAGTTCGACCACCGGCTGGTACTCGCCGGATATCCGCGCCTGTGCCTGCTGCTGGCCCGCAGCGGCGTGCTGCTGCTCGCCGCGGCGCTGACGGCCGGCTACGCCACGGCGTGGGTGTGTGTCTTCCACCGGCCCGAGCGCCTCGACGTCATGGCCGGGGCGTTCATGGTGGGAGCCCTGACGTACGGGGGCGTGGGGATCCTGCTGGCGGCGCTGCTGCGCAGTGAACTGGCGGGAATGTTCGTCGTCATCATGGTCAGCTTCATCGATCTGGGTCTGCAGAACCCCGTCGCCAACCCTGCCGCGGACAGTCCACTGCTGAGGCTCATGCCCGCCTACGGGGCGATGCAGGCGGCGGTGTCCGCGGTCGACCTCACCCTCGTCCCCTGGCGCCACCTCCTGCTGGGCCTGGGCTGGTCGGCCGGGCTGACGGTGGCCGGACTGGCGGCCTTCACCGCACGCACCAGCCGGCGCACCCTCAAGCAGACGCTCCTGCGCCGGCACGCCTCCAGGTCCTCCGTCCGCCTGACGGTCCTGCGCCTGCTGCACCCGCTGCGCGCGCGTATGTACCGTCAAGCCGGCATCCACGACGCCACGGTCATCACCGGTTACGAGATCTGCCGCCGTCTGCTGCACCGCTCCGGCCCCGTGAAAGCAGCCACCACCAAGCTCCTCCCCGCCCGCATCCGGCCTGTGTGGTGGGCCGTGTACGGATACGGCCGGTACATCGACGACCTCTCCGACACCCGGCACGGCAGCCGACGGGAAAGGTCCGAGCACGTCAGCCGGTTCAGTGAGTTGCTGGAGGCCGATCTGCGCCAGGGCCACAGCCAGGATCCGCTGCGTGCGGCCATCGTGCACGCCGTATGGACCTGGGACCTGCCCGGCGACGGACTGGAGGCGGCCAACGCCGTCTACCGGCAGGACGCCGGGGGAGAGAGCGCGCTCGCCACCTGGGACGACTGGTTCGCCTACTGGCGCACGCTCACCTTTCCCTTCGGAACGAAGCGCCTGCTGAACCTGCTCACCGCACCGGGGCTGGCGTTCACTCCCCGTGACGCCGAGGCGCTGCGCGCGTGGACCGACGCCCTCAACCTCCTGGATACGCTGCGTGACCTGCGGGAAGACGCCATGGAAGGCTTCGTCAAGCTGCCGGCCACCGTGCTCGACGAGTACGGCGTCAGCAGCGAGGACCTCGCCCGAGGACGAGCGAGTGGCCGGTACACGGACATGGTCCGAGCCATGACCGCCCGGACCCGTCAGTGGCTGGACCGGACCGCGGCCGCCGGCAGCCAGCACCCGCCCATGGCCGCCGCCCTGCGGACCGTCGTCGACCTGCACCGGCTCGAACTCGACCGCATCGACCAAAGCCCCCACGCACTCCTGAACGGCCCTTCGCGGGCCCACCCGGTCCGCTTCCACTTCACGCTGGCACGCGGCCGGCACCGCGTGGCCAGAGCCTGGCGCCACCACGCCCGCACCGCCGCCCGGACGCCTGCCTCCATCCCGCCGCCGCGGTCCGCGGAAGGCGATCCCACCCCACATGACACGCAGGCTTTGCTGCCACCGGTGCCGCACCCCAGCGGCGTCCGCCCGCCCGTGCTCCCGCCCGGACGCATGCCCCAGCACGTCGCGGTCATCATGGACGGCAACGGACGGTGGGCCACCCACCGCGGCCGACCGCGCACCGCCGGCCACGAAGCCGGCCAGCTCGCCCTGCGGGACGTCGTCCACGGAGCCTTGGAGATCGGCCTGCCCTGCCTGAGCCTGTACGCCTTCTCCACGGAGAACTGGACGCGTCCGGCCACCGAGGTCGAAGCGCTGCTGCGCATCTTCCAGGACGGCCTCGACATGGAGACCGAGGAGATCTGGCAGCGCGACATCCGGCTGCGCTGGTCGGGCATCCCCGACGGAATGCCCTCGGAGATGGTGCAGTCAGCGCGCCGCACCGAGCACGCCACCCGCAACCGCACCGCCCTGACCCTGAACATGTGCCTCAACTACGGCGGGCGCACCGAGATCACCCACGCCGCCCGCGCACTGGCCCGCCAGGCGGCCGCGGGGACGATGGACCCCGACACCATCACCCCCCGCCATGTGGCCGCCCACCTGCACCAGCCCGGCCTGCCGGAGGTGGACCTGCTCATCCGCACCGGCGGCGAGATGCGCACCTCCAACTTCCTGCCCTGGCAGTCGACCTATGCCGAACTCGTCTTCCTCGACACCCTGTGGCCCGATGTCGACCGCACCCACCTGTGGCAGGCCATCGACACCTACACCCGCCGCGACCGCCGCTTCGGAGCCGTGCAGCCGTCACCGGGCGCGCCGCAGGCGCCGGGCAGCGTGGACGGTCTGTGAGTGTGCCGCCGGACACGGGGGAGCGAAGCCCAGGTGCTGTTCCGTGCCGCTTCCAGCAGGCCCGTAGGCCCCGGAGGGATCAGCCGTGACGCCCCCGGGGCCCTGACTTCGGAGAACGCACTGACCAACGAGCTGCGCCCCTTGCCGTCACGCGCTGGCGAGCGGGTGAGGGGCGGGGGTGTGGTCGCTGTCATGGGGTGACCAAGCGGCTGTCGTGGTGCGGCCAGCAGGTTGATTGTCGGGTGCCCTGGCTTTGACCGGCCCGAGATTTGGGGAACCCGGGCGTCTGCCCGAGCCACGAGCCGCTTCGAAAGGGATGGTCGTCGATGAACGCACATAGTGATGGACCGGACTCACGGCATCAGCGACCCGGCGGCGTCACCGGCGCCACGGTCGAGGCGCTCGGAGCTCTGTCGAAGGCCCTGGAGACGACCGAGCGGGCCCGTGGCCACCTGTACTCCTTCCACCAGCTGACCGGAGGCGCCGACCTGGAGCTGGACCGGGCGGTGAACCTGCTGCGCGAGGCCGGCCACGAACACTGGGCCGACCGCGTGCAGCAGGAGATCCTGGGCCGCAACGTCATCCCCGGACGGTGGACCTTCCAGATCATCGAGGACTACAACCGCACCTACTACGAGCCGTTCAAGCAGATGGAACGGCAGGCACTTCAAGAGCTGGCCGACGGCAGGGACCATCTGTACGAGGCGGAGATGAAAGAGGCCCGGCGCACCGCCGGCCACCCCGACCACACCGCCCGCCCGGACAGCCCTGACACCGATTAGCAGCAGGCACGGCGACCGGTGTGCAAGCGGTGCGGAAGGAAGTTCACCGACCCGCGCTGGGAGGGGACCACCGCGAGGACGGCCTGGAAGGCCGGGAACCTGTCGGTGCGCGGCGACTGCCACGCCGACGACGCCGCCCGCAACGAAGCCGCCGTTGAAGCAGCCCGTCTCCAGGCCGCCACGCCCCCGGGACCGGAGCCGGAGTACGACCAGGAGCCAGGCAAGCTCCGCGGGCCGTTCCGCCGCCGCGGCCGACCCCACACGGCGACGCCGCCCCTCCCCGTCGGGCACGGGGAGAGGCGGCGTCACCGAGCAGCGGCCCGGGTCAGGCCGGGGCGGCCTGCTTCACCAACGCGGCGAGAGGGGAGCGCCGGCCCTTCTCCACCGCGCGCAGCTGCTCCCAGTCGGTCTCCGGGCGGGCGGGGACGATCGCGTCGACGGACGCCGTGGTGCAGGGCGCGACGTTGATGGCCCCGGCCCGGCTGGTGCCGAAGCGGACCTCGATCGACTGCGGGAGCGGTCCCGGCCGAGCCGGGGCATGCGGCTGAAGGTGCCCTTCGACCCGCAGCTTCTAGAAGAACGACCCCGCGTGGTCCACGATCGAGGCCTACCCGGAGGGCGGCTCCGAGCCGGCCTTCACCTACCACCGGCTCTGGGCGCAGGCGGACATCGCCACCGCGTTCGGCGCCTACGCCGAACTGCTCGAGCAGCGAAACGCGGTCCGGCGTGGTCGAGGAACAGCGCGAGGGCTGCCCCGGGGCCATCACGCCCCGGGGCAGCCTCATTGCCCGGCTGTTCCGGGACCGCCGGGCGACGCGGGCCGGCCGCAGGTGGCCAGGCTGCACCACCGGCGGCGGCCCGCCTCGTCCAGGAAGAGCCAGCCGCAGTCGGCGCCGGGACAACGGCGGACCGTGAACCGCCGGGCGTCCATCAGCAGTTCGGCCGCACTGAGGGCGACCGCGTGCACCGGCAGGCTCAGACCGGCGGCCGGCGGAAGCCGCCAGGAGGCGAGGCCTCCGTCACCCCGGGTGAGGACGGCCAGAGCCGCCGCCCGTTGCGCGGCGTCCGCCACTGCCCGGAAGGCGTGGGCGTCACCGGGATCGGTCAGGCAGGCGTAGAGCTTCGACCGGAACGCCCGCGCCGCCTCCAGGACCGCCGTGGCTTCGGACGGGTTCCGGGAGGCGTGCCCGAGCAGCCGGGTGACGTCGTGGTCGTCGGCGAGGCCGAGGTGACCTGACCAGACCGCGAGGGCGGAGTAACGGCGCAGCCAGTCCGACCCCGGCAGTGGCCCCGAGGACCCCCAGCCGGCGTAGGTGTTGCAGAACTCGAGCGCGGGATGGCCGCTGGTCGTCCACGGAAGCCACTCCTCCCCGACCCGCACCGCGTACAGCGGCGCGGGCGGGCGGTCCAGACGCGGGTCGTCGCGCAGCATCCGCCCGTGCAACTCGGTCAGGGCGGGGCCGGGGCCGATGCCGAGCTCCTCCGCCAGCCGCACACGGGTGTCACCGAAGAGTTCGAGGGCCTCGGCCCGGCGACCGCACCGGTAAAGAGCGGTCATCTGGGCCAGGACGAGCCGTTCCCGGCCCGGCAGGAGCCGGACGAACGGGGCGAGATCCTCGGCCACCCGCTCGTGCAGGCCCATGGTGAGCTGGGCCTCGGCGCGTAGCTCCAGGGCGGTCAGCCGCGCCTCGCCGAGCCCCAGGGCACCGTCCAGCCGGTCACGGAGCTCGTCGTCGGCCACGTCGGCGAGGAGAGGCCCGCCCCACAGGGCGAGCGCGTCGCCGTACAGGCGCACCCGCTCCGCCGGATCACCGGCGGCCGCTGCGCGCCCCACCAGGCCGGTGAACTCCCGGGCATCGACGGTGTGACCGTCCCCCTCGACGAGGTAACCCGAGTGCCTGGTCAGGATGCGCACGCCGAACGGGGCGAGGCTCGCCCGCAGCCTCCCCACGTAGGTGTGCAGGGTGGCGCGCGGCGAGCCCGACGACGTACCCCACATCAGGTCCATGAGACGCTCCGCCGGCACAGCCTGGTCCGCGTGCAGCAGGAGCACCGCCAGCAGAAACCGCTCCTGCCGACGACCGCCCACCACGACCGGTCGGCCGTCGTGACGGGCCTCGAACGGTCCGAGCAGGCGAAATTCCATGATCACCGTAACCCTAACCGTCCGGGCGCATGGTGGTAAGGGGTTGGTCAGAACGCGGGGCGACGCTGTGGGCGCACCCCCCACCGACCTCCGACACAACAGGAGCGACCATGCGACGCACGCTCGTTGCACTGTCCGCAGCCATCTTGCCCCTTCTCGCCCCAGCCGGGCAGGCCTCCGCCGCGGCAACCCCCGCAGGAGGCTGGGAACCGGCACCCTCCACCCCCTGGGACGTCCCGGCCGGCGCCCGGTGCGACTTCCCGGTCCACGGCGAACCGGTGGTGGACGAGGTCGAACGGCGGGTCCTGGAGACCTACGCCGACGGCACGGTGAGGCGTGCCGCGTACGCCGGCGACCTGGTGGTGCGGGTCACCAACACGGACACCGGAAAGTCCTACGACGCCGACGCGAGCGGCAGCGCCGTGGTGGAGTACCGTCCCGACCGGTCGCAGTACTGGGCCGTACTCGGTCCGGTCCTGGTCGGCGTCGCGGAGAACGGCGGCACCCTGCAACGAGGGCTCTACATCGTCGACGGGGTGTACACCCTGGACATCGCCCCCACTGGATACAAGACGGTGTCCCTGGCGCACGGCTCCACCGACGACCTCTGCGCCCGGATCGACTGACTCCCGGCCCGGGTGGCGTCCGCCGCCGGACGCCACCCGGCCGCCTCGGCGTACAGCTGCTGACCCTTGCCTCGATGCCGGAGCGTCTTCTCGTACCGGCGTCCGCGGGACCGGGCCCTGAGCGGCCCGTTCTCTGCACGTGGTGAGACGGCTGCCCGAGGTCTCGTGAGAACGCCCAGCGCAGTGAAGCGACAGTCAGCACCGCGGAGCATCCGAACGCGACTGCCGGGGCGGGGGAGTCCTTCCTCAAGTTGAGCTTGCTTCGGTTTGACGGACATCCCGGATCAGGGGTCGAGCCCCCGGAAGGATGTCCACCATGAAGAGCATGGGGGAAGAAGAAGCCGCGCCCTCGCCGCTCGTTCACACCGGAGTTCAAGGCCGGGATCGTCGAGTTGTGCCGGCGCGGTGGGCGTTCGATCGGTCAGGTCACCCGGGATTTCGACCTGACCGGACCCAGCCAGGTCCACGAGCCGCAGGGCGGTGATCTGGGAGGCGGGGGTTGGCGACCAGCGCGCGCAGTTCGCGTTTGCCGAGGCAGGTACCGGCGCAGCGGTCGGAGAACTCGACGGCCGCGGCGCGGTAGCCGGCGACGCGTTCGCCGGCCTCGGTGATGGTCTCGGCCAGGGCCAGGCCTTTCTGCTGGTGGTCCAGGGCAGCCCGGCGAGGTTGCCGTTGGCGGTGCCGGTGCCGTGGGTGGCCGTTCCGCTGGCGTGAGACCCGCCGTGATGGGCGCATGAGGTGCCGGATGCAGGCGAGGCGATCGGCAGGACGCCGCCGGCAGCGGCCGGGGCAGCGGCAAAGCCGACCGTGAGAAGCGCGAGACAGCTTGCAGCGTACGTCCGTTTCACGCACCGGGTAACCACGAGGCCGCCGTACCTCATGTGTGATGAACTGTGTCCCGGTTTCGAGATGTTGATCTCGTCTCGAACAAGAGAGCGGGAGGGGCCGTGGGCCTTGGTGGGGGGACGTGGCAGCGACTGACCGCCGTGGTGCTCGTCATGGCGGTGGCGGCCGGGTGTACGGGGCAGGGCGAAGGCGCGGGCGGCGGGAACGACGAAGACCTGCTGCGGAACCACGACTGGAAGCAGATGCCGGGCACCACCGCGCGGAACGACATCCTGCGGGTCGGCGCAACGGATCGGCGCATCGTGGAGCAGGACTCCTCCGGCGGCCAGCCCAACCCCCCGCTGAACCTGGCCGGCCCGCATCTCAGGTCCGACGGCGACTTCACCGTCACCGCGCGCATGTCCGGTGTGGGTGACGATGGCGGCGGCTCATGGCTGCGGCTGTACGGGCGGGTACCGGTCATCTACGACGAGTGGCGGCAGGAGCGGCCCTCACTCCGCGTCGGCGTGACCGCCGACGGACAGGTGAAGGTACAGATATGGGACGGCGAGGGCGATGAGCCGGCCACCTCCAAGGATTTCGACTGCGGCTGCTCCGGAACGGTGACGCTCGCCGTGTCGAGCATCGGTGACACCTTCCGCGTGAAAGCCGACGGGCGGCGGCTGGGAACCGTGCAGGACCCGGGGGTGTTCGCCGAGGGCACTGTCTGGTTCGGTCTGGAGGCGGACGCGGGCGAAGACGAGCGCCGCGAGGGATGGCGTCTGACGCAGCTGACCGCGCGGGCGGAGAGCGGCGACTCGCTCCGCGTGGTCAAGGCGCCGCAGCTACGCCAGGAGCAGCCCGACGACTCGCTGCGTGCGCGGGCCGCGGACGTGGGGCGGCCGTTCGACGTCGGCGCCGCCCTGGCCGAGAACCCGCTGCTCACCGACTCACGCTACCGGGCGCTCGCGGGGAGCCAGTTCTCCATGCTCACTCCGGAGAACGCGTTCAAGCCACAGTTCCTCCACCCACGCCGGGGCGTCTACGACTTCCGCGACGCGGACCTACTCGTACGCTTCGCCCGCGCGAACGACATGAAGGTGCACGCGCACACCCTCGTCTGGCACGAGGCTCTGCCCCACTGGATGCGGGAGAACGACGACCCCGAGGAGGTGCGCCGGACCATGCTCCGGCACATCGCCATGGTCGCCGGGCACTTCAAGGGAAGGGTCGCGGAATGGGATGTGGTCAACGAGCCCATGTCCGACGACGAGAAGAGCTACACCAACGGGGATCTCGGTCTGCGCTCCGAGCAGAGCCCGTGGTTCGAGGCCATGGGCGAGGAGTACATCGACGAGGCGTTCAGGGCCGCCCACCGGGCCGATCCGAAGGCACGGCTGTTCCTCAACGAGTACGGGGTCGAAGAGGAAGGCGAGCGGTGGGACGCCCTTTACGATCTGGTCAAGCGGCTCAAGGAACGCGGCGTACCGATCGACGGCGTGGGTTTCCAGAACCATGAGTACGCACCCGGCGACCGCATCGACCCGGAGACCTTCCGCAGCCACGTGCGGGATCTGGCGGAGCTCGGGGTTCAGACGCGGGTGTCGGAGATGGACGTCCCCATAGGTGAGGACGAGGAGGACGGGCGGCAGACCCAGGCTGATGAGATGGCGGGCAAGCTGCGGGTCTGCCTGGAGGAGCCGAACTGCACATCGTTCTCCACATGGGGATTCACCGACCGGTACGGTTCCACCGCCGACACCAAGATCTACCCTCCGCGCACGGCCGATTCCCTGCCGTGGGACGCGGCCCTGCGGCCGAAGCCGGCGTACGAGCGCATGCTCGAGGTCTTTGACGAGGCGTGAGGAATCAAACACCCGGGCCCTCAACCTGCTCGCTCTCGGCCCACGGCACGAAAACGGTCCGCCGACACCGTCGGCGGACCGTCACGGAACTTCGAGATTGGACCCCTTCTTCTTCCGGATCGCCTGCCGCCCCGCTACGGCACGCGATTGCTCAGAGCATGCGGATGCGCTGCTCGAAGGTGGTGCACAGGGGTCGGAGCTGGCGCCTCCGGCGGGTGAGGTCGGGGACCGAGGCATGGTCTGCCACCTGCTGTTCCAGGTCCGCGTTGCTCTCCTTGAGCTTGCTGTTCCCGATCTCCAGGACGTGGACGATCCGGGCCAGGAGTTGTGCCTGTCCGCGCAGATCGTCGCGTTCGGCGCGGAGGCGGTGGAGGAGCGGCTCGGACACTGACGTGCGGCCGGCGCTCCCGGGCTGGAGAAGTTCACCGTCGAGGTCGGCGCGGACGGGCAGACCGTCAGGTGGTAGAGGCGTCGGCGCGGACACGGAACAGAACGGGAGCCCCGCATCTGGTGCAGGGCTTCCGCGTGTGCGGCGAAGGCTGCGGTGACCGGCCGCACACCGTCCGGCCGACGCGTGGGCGGGACCGCGTGCTCGACACCGAAAAGTACAACGTCAACATCGTCGCCTGACGTACATCACAGCACCACCGCGGCGGGGACCCGAGGACGACCCGGGGCCCCGCCCCGCAGCAGCCGGAGGAGACGCACGTGCAAGACTCCACGACCAGGCCATGGGCATGGGCCGGAAATCAGCACGCCGTGATGTGGTGCGTGACCTTTACCCACGGCATCACACCGGAAGAGGTACTCGCCCGGTACGGGGCTGACACGCGAGCCGCCCGGCTCCTCACCGGACAGCAAGCCGGCCATCTCAACGACAGCAACCTGCCACAGGGGTCGGTGCTGCGTGCCGGGTCGCTGGGCGTCTGGTCGTTCTGCTTCGAGGACCACGGGGTGATGGGGGCGATGCCAGGCCCGCTGTCCGCGCTGTCCCAGGGCACGGAAACCTTCAGCGTCCTGCGGGGAGGGGACGGCATGAACGGTTTCGCCCACTGGCGTGACGGACGGTGCACCGAGCAGTTCGAGCCCGGGTTCACCTACACCAGGCCGGATCCCCCGCACCCCTGGTGGGATGCGGTCCAGGAACGGCTCGACGCATCGAACGAGGAGTACCCCGGCCTGGCCCCCGTGCTGGAAGCGGTGGCCCACCACACCGGGGCCGTACTCGACACCGGCACCCTCAGAGGCCCGCTGCTCACTCTGCGGCTCGAGGACAGCAGCCGGACCCCGGACCCGCAACCCCGCCCCCGCCCAAGAACTTCCCAGCCCCCGGGTCGACTGTTGGGCCGGCTTCTCCCGCCTGGAACGCCTTCGCCGCCTGCCGTCCGGCGCGCGCCCAATTCGCCCACCACCCCGCACACCTACGACATCGAGGCCGAGAGCTAGACAAGATCTCCCTTTCCTGGACCGGTTTCGGGCTCCGGTGTTCACCGCACGGAAGGGTTGACCTGGCTTGGAACGACCGGCACACAGGTGGGACCCTTGTCCGAGGACGTAACGTCAACCTCGACCGGGGCGACGACAACAACAAGTCCCGCACTCCGCTCCGGGAGTCGGGCTTCACCGGTGAGATCGCCCGCAAGGGTGTACCCGCACCGATCCAGGCCGGTAAGCGGTGGGCCGTGGAACGGACGCACTCGTGGATGAACGGCTACGGCAAGCTCCGGCGCTGCACCGAGAGGAACGGCGCGGTTATTGAGTTCTACCTCCACCTCGCCGCGACTCTCGTCACGCCCCGTATGCTCGTCCGGCGCTCGACGAGCCGCTACCGCTGGGACGGCCGCCCCACCATCCGGCGCCTCAAGTGATCCATCTGCCGGTCGGTCTTAATCGAGTGCGAGAGTCCCGGTCCGGGTGATACAAGGTCCGCATGACTGGTCATCTCCCCTTCCCCGACCTGCTGCGGATGATCGACGAGCGTTCCGCCGCGTTCCGCGCCGCCGTCGCCGCGGCCCCCAGCCTCGACGCCGACGTCCCGTCCTGCCCGGGCTGGACGCTGTACGACCTGGCGAACCACCTCAGTGAGGGGGACCGTTTCTGGGCCTACATCGTGCTGAACACCGCGCCGGGCGACGAGCGGCCGAGCAAGGACGGGCTGGCGGCGCCCAGGGAGCGCGAGGCCCTCATAACCTGGCTGGCCGACTCGACGGAGCAGCTGCTCACCGCTCTGCGCGAGGCCGGCCCGGACCGGGGCTGCTGGGCCTGGTGGGAGCCGCTGGCCTCGCCGCACACGGTGGCCGCCGTGGCCCGCCGCCGCGTCCCGGAATCGCTGATCCACACCTACGACGCCCAGCTGGCCTCCGGCACCCCGCAGGAGCTGCCGACGACCGAGGCGGTCGACGCCATCGAGGAGTTCCTCGCCACCGTCTGCACCGGCACAGTCCCGTGGCCGGGCGAGCCCGCCACCATGGACTACCACGCAGCCGAGGCCGGTTCCTGGCGCCAGACAGTGGACGCCGCCGGTTCCCGTTTCACCCGCCTCACCGCGGCGGAGGCCGCCGAGAGCAAGCCCACCGCCGCCATCTACGGCACGGCAAGCGAGATGGCCCTGCTCATGTACATGCGCATCCCGGCCAGCTCGCTGCGGATCGAGGGCGACGCCGGCCTGCTCCAACAGCTGCAGGACTGGGGCTGAGGCCGACCGGCAGATGGATCACTTGAGGCGTCGGGTGGTGGGGCGATCGTCCCAGCGGTAACGGCTCGTCGAGCGTCGGACGAGCATGCGGAGCCTGGCGAGAGTGGCGGTGAGGCAGAGGTGGAAGTCCACGACGCGTAGCCGGAGCAGTGGACCAGCGCGAGCACGATGTACTCGAAGACGGTCCGGTCTGGAACCCGTCGCCGGTGGCAACCCGGCGGATGGCTCTTGGCGTATCCGGTCCGCACTGCAGCAGAGCTGCGAAGTGGTCCCACAGGGGTTCCGAAAGGCATGCGGACCGCAGGCACGAGCGCTCCGGGTGATCACCGAGCGTCAGGAACCCCATGATCACTCAGACTCACGCCTGCCTTGGTTCGGGCCCGCCTGGGCCACCCCACCCATCATCTGCCGGTCGGTCCCACACGAACGCACGCTCCCCAACCCGCCACCCCGAGGCTTGCTCTTTCTCTCGTGGAGCGGCGGCACGGTGATTGACCGCCCCCTACAGCCCGGATGGGAAGACGCGCGCGGCACCACCGGCGTCCTGGACTTCTTCGAGGAGCTGACCATGGACGTCGACGACATACGGGACGAGGCCAACCGGCTGCACGACGCGGCGGGCGGTGACTTCGGCCTGGCGCGGACCACCGGGAAGGAGGCCCGTGACCTCTGCGTCCACGAGTTCAAGCAGGCATACGACCTGCTGCGGCTGCGGCGCCGACTCCGAGGACGGAGCCGGCAGCGCCCCCTCGCCCGGTTCCCCGGTCCGGCCACTGGCCTACCAGCAGCACCCGCCCGGCCCGGCCCCCACCCGCACGGCACGCCTCACCGACCCCGAGTCGCCAGCCGTCGCCTACCTCGGGGCCCGCGAGACTGCTGCCGACGCCCACCGCCCCGCCCCGGCGGGCCGAGGCGTACATGGACCCGGACAACCCGGAACGCGGCCTCGGCCAGCCGGTCTGGGACGCCCCGCCCCCGGGCACGGTGCGCAAGCCGGTGGGGATCACCACGAAGACCGTCCGCCGGGAAGGAACCAAGACTGTCGTTCGAGCCACCTACACCCTCGCCCTGGCCGGCATCACCACGATGACGACCGAGGACACCGCGATCACCACCTACCTGGTGTGCGAGCAACAGTCCGACGGCACCTGGCGCGTCACGGGAGACCCCGGACCTCGCGCCCTGACACGGGAACGTCCGCCCGGACACATGGAGCTGGCCGCACGGCAGGGGAACTCCAGGCCGTCATCTGCGCGAAGACAAGAGCGGGTCAGATCCTGACGCCGATCGCTGTCGCGCAGAGTGCCTCCATGCGCACCGCGCGGTCGTCGTCGGCAGGGGCCTTTACGCAAAGGGCGGGCAAGCGGTGCAGCGGACGAAATATGTTCTGAGTTCACGATCCGGCGACGGTCCCGCGCCGTCCGCTCAGGACACAGGGTCCGTGTACCGGAACGTCACCTGCACCCGCGCCGGACTCCGCAGCTCCTCGGCACCTGAAGGCGCGCGCTCGACGAGGATCGTTCCGTACCGAGGCGTGCTGGACCAGGCCGGTGCCCGCAGGCTTTCCCCGCACAACCCCTCCGGCAGCTCCGTATCCCCGGGGTTCATGGCGTACTTGACGACATCCCTGTCGGCGAAGAGTGAATCCGTATCGGGAATCAGCCCGGCCCGCACCAGGTAGTCCGGCACCTGGTCACTGACGAAGGAGACGATTGCCTTGCCGTCGTGGGTGTAGTACCGGACATCGGTGGCGTCCTGCGGCAGCATCGCCCCGCCCGCCTCGATCGCTGCCGGCAGGGCCACCTCGCTGCCGTCGCAGGCGCGGGGATCACCGAAAGGATGCGTCAGGTCGTCCCAGAAGAGCCCGGTCACGCCTCCGGCCGCGACCAGGACCGCGAACACGGCCACGAAAAGACAGGAACGTCGTCTCCTCGGCGCCTTGGTGGACCCGCCCCCGTCTCCGTCTCCGTCTCCGTCCCTGTCAGGTATCCGGTCGCTCATCCGGCCTCCCACCCTTCCGCGTCATCGGCCACGAAGCATGCCAGAGGAACCGCTACAGGGGTGCCGCGCCGGCACGAGCTCGCGGGCGCGGCATGAGGTCGGCAGATGGGCGGCCGCTGCGGCTGCAGCGGTTCGAACACCCCGAACCGATCCTGCTCGAGGTCACCGCCTACCGCGCCGAGCCGTTCCGACTACGTGCTCGCCCCTGCTCTCGAGCCGGGCGGCCCCGTCCTCGTCACCGAGCTTTGGCTTCCTGGCTCCTGGTGGATCCTGATGAGGGACTTGGAAATCACCAGTCCCGCTCTTCCTCCTCACGCGGTTGCGACCTCGACGAGAGGGGATGGCCAAGACGCGACAGAGGGGCCGGCCGGCAGGGTGGGGCCGGTCCCTGGTGGTCATGGTCCGACGGGCTCCGGCGTCTCAGCCCGGTGCTGGAGGTCGGCCAGCAGGGGATAGTCGGTGTATCCGGCCGGACCACCCGTGTACATCAGGCCCTCGTCCCGCACCTGGTTGACGGGGGCGCCGATGCGCAGTCGTTCCACCAGGTCGGGGTTGGCGAGGAACGGTCGGCCGAGTGAGATCAGGTCGGCTCCGGCGGCGAGGAGCTGCTCGCTCTTGTCCCGTCCACCGTCGGCCGGTAGCGGTTTGCCCCATCCGAGGTCCGGGTTGGCGATCAGCGTGCCGGGCCAGATCCTGCGGATCTCCTGGAAGAGCGGCTGGTGGGGGTCCGCGAAGACCATGTGGAGGTAGGCGAGGCCGGCATCGGCCAGGCCGCTGATGAGGGCTGGATAGATCTTCTCGGTGTCGCCCTCGTCGATGCCGTTGACGGTGAGCCCGGGAGCGATCCGTATCCCTACCCGTTCGGGACCGACCGCGTCGGCGACGGCACGGGCCACCTCCACGACGAACCGGATCCGGCCGGCGACGGAGCCGCCGTAGGCGTCGGTGCGGTGGTTCGTTCCCTGTGCCAGGAACTGGTGGAGGAGGTAGCCGTTGGCGGCGTGCACCTCCACACCGGCGAATCCGGCGTCGATGGCGTTGCGCGCGGCAGCGGCGAAGTCGGCCACGGTGGCGCGGATCTCGTCGATCGTCATCTCACGGGGCACCACGGCGCTCCGGTGGCCACCGGGTGTGAAGATCGTCTCCGGGAGCGGGACGGGCGAGGGGGCGACGGGCGTCATTCCGCTGGTGTCGGGGTGACCGACCCGGCCGCCGTGCTGCAGTTGCAGGAACATCCGGCCCCCCGCGGCACGCACGGCGTCGGTGACATGCCGCCATCCGGCCACGTGGGCGTCGTTGTAGATGGCGGTGATGTTGGGGTAGGTCTGCCCTACGGCGTTCGGCGTGGACGCCTCGGCGATGATCAGTCCGGCTGAAGCACGCTGGGCGTAGTAGGTGGCCATGATCGGTTGAGGTACGCCGTCGGCCGTGGCGCGGTTGCGGGTCATGGGCGCCATCACCAGGCGGTTCGGCAGATGCAGGGTACCCAGGGAAGCGGGCTCGAAGAGGCGGGAAACAGCTGATGCGTTCGTCATGCCACGTACGGTAGAAGTTGACATCAGTGTCAGGTTCAAGTCCAAGGTGGGCATGCGGGGTGGGCGATGCGGATCGGTGAACTGGCCCGGCGCAGTGGCGTGAGCAAGCGTTCACTGCGCTACTACGAGACGCAGGGACTGCTGAGGGCCGAGCGGACACCGGGTGGCCAACGGCAATACGGTGAGTGGGCGGTCGACCGGGTCATCCGCATCCAGGCCCTTTACGCCGCGGGACTGAACAGCAAGAAGATCGCGCAGTTGCTCCCGTGCATGCGGGACGCGGACGGAGCTCCGAGCGAGATCGCCACGCAGCAACTGGTCAAGGACCTTTCCGCGGAACGGGAGCGCATCAATCGAACGATCGCCGACCTGCTCCGCTCCCGCGACGTCCTGGACGAAGTCATCGCCACGGCCTCGGCCGTAGGCGTCTCCACCGACTCCCGCGCCGACACAGTCGGGGCCGACCACGGGTAACGCACGTCGGCAGAGGCCACGCGGAACCTCCCCGATGCAGGAACCCATCAAAAACCGACCTGAACCCCGGTGGATGGGAAATGAGGTGAGCGAGCCCGGGGAGCCTTTGAGCAGCAGCGGGGGAGTTTCAACGAGCGCCAGCAATCCGGCTCAAGGGTGGCGCAGGCGTCCGAAGTGACTGGTGCCGATGAGTACGCCACACGCAAAGGACCGGTACCTCACGCACCGCACGCCCAGCACGCACAACCGGGGCATGAGGAAGGTCCTCGCCAAGTGCCCCAAGGCCTGGTGGCGCTGGTTTGCGCCTTGCGTCGCTGGGGGCGGGCCAAGACGTTGCCGGCGTGGCCCGCCCCTTTCTGGTGTGGCGGATGAGGGCTGGGGCTACTTCATGTGGATGGCGAACCAGTCCAGCATTTCCTTGGGCTCGCGCTGGAAGTGCAGGTAGCCGTCCCAGCGGGCGGTGGTTCCGTGGACCCAAACGAGTTTCTTGTCCTCGGTCGGGATGTTGTCGAACATCGCCTGGACGTCGTCGGGGCGGGTCAGCAGGTCGTCGTGGACCTGGTAGAGGAAGGTGGGGATGGTGACGCTTTTGGCGGCCTCGACCGGTGACATCTCGGAGAAGGGGAAGCTGACGATCCGGCGGACCTTTTCCTCCAGCTCGGCGATGCGCTCGGGCAGGCCCAGCATCTCCAGGGTGCGCTGCATGGTCACGCCGACCGACAGCGGCTGCGGGGAAACGACGCAGCGCACGCCTTCGAAATGTTCGGGGTACATCTGCATGGCGAACATGGTCGCGTTGGAGCCCTGGCATCGGCTGAACAGACCGACGGTCATGTCCTTGAGGTCTTCGCGGCCGCGCACATACTGCAGGGAGCCGACGACGTCGCGGGCTTCGAAGCGGCCACCGCTGCCGATGCCGCCGTTGCCGGTTCCGCTGTGGCCGAGGTTGCGCATGTCGTAGGTGAGGACGTTGTATCCGGCCTCGTGCAGGATGCGGTAGTCGGGCACGAAGTCGACCTCGAAGTCGTTGCCGGTACTCGCGCCGATCGACTTCCACGGCTCCAGGTGGGCGGGAAAGCCGTAGCGGCTGAACCACAGGGGGTGATTGGCGATGATCAGCTTGTCCGATCCATCGCAGGGGATGTACCAGGCTTCCAACGGCACGCCGTCCATGGAGGGGAAGAACACCTCCTGGAAGGCCAGGCCGTGATCGGCCGGGGTCTTGAGGATCGGCGAGCGCATGGGGTGGCCGAAGCCTTGCGCGATGCCGTCCAAGACGCTCTGGATCTCGTCTTCGCTGAGGACCTGATCCGTGTGCTGGATGGTGCTCACGTACTCCTCCTTCATGTCGAGTCCGCAGATGGGGGGAGCCTGCCGACGGTGTGACCAGTCGCCCTGGAGGGCGCCCTCAGGACGGGGCGCCGCCTGCCGTGGGGTCTGGGACGGACAGCTGGGCCAGCCATTCGCGCAACAGCGTGACTTCCGAGGCACGCAACGTGCCGACGGAGCCATGCGGCATCTCCGCTTCCAGTCGCGCGGCGGCTCGCGCGAGCCGCGGCGTCACCGAAGCCGCCCCAGGGACGGCCGGCGGGCCGATGACTGCCGCGGTGACGGCGTCACGCACGAGGGCCGACAGGGGGTCGCCGGCTGCCGCACGGGTGCGGATCAGATGCAAAGTGACCCCTACCGCGGCCGAGGCCACCATGTCCGCGGCCGTCCCGATCGGCATGCGCAGCCGTCCGGCTCGCTCCAGGTCACGCATCATCGCCACGAGAACGGCGTGGGCGTGATCCGCCGGAGTCGTACCGCCGCCTGTCGGGCGGCCGTACATGATGTTGTAGATCGCGGGGTTGGTCACCCCGAACTCCACGTGCATGTCCCAGCCGCGAAGCAAGTCCTCGACCGGATCCCCGGTCGTCTCCAGAGCCTGCTTGCGGGTCAGGTAGCGGCTGAACCTGTCCGCCGCCACCTCTCGCAGCAGCCCGTCCTTGTCGCCGAAGTGGTGGTACAGGGTCGGCGCTGTGACGCCGGCCGCGTCGCACACTTCGCGGGTCGAGAACTCCCCACTGGCTGATGCCGCCAGAAGATCGGCGGCCGCGTCGATGATCAGCGCGCGGGTTCGCCGGGCCGATGAAGCTTCCTTCGCCATGTAGTGATGGTACATAAAATTACTCTGGAAGCACGTATAGCGTCTATCGACGCTATACGGCGTCGCGCTTCCCGCCAGCGGGTCAGGACGGTTCAGCTGCAGCATCCTCGTCACGCAGAGGCCGGAGCCCTCCGGGCAGGTCGGGGAGCTGGAAGGAGTACCTGCCGAGCGCGTTGATGTGGTCGGCGACGATCGGGACGCCCTGGCGTTCGCAGATCCGGATGATGCGATGGGTGCGGGCGGCGGTCAGGTCGTGGCATCGACCCGGCAGGGCGGGAGAGAGCCTCCCGGGCGATCGCACTCGCTGAAGGTGCCGTCCAGGAGCACGTAGTCCGGGCCTCCTCATGCAGGGTCGTGAGCGGGCCCGGAGCCCGGCCCGCGAGGAGTCGCACGACGGTGGTGGTGTAGGCGTGGGCGGTGCCCACAGATACGCCGAAGTCGGCGGCGATCTGGGCAAGGGTGTCGTACTTGCGCAGGTAGGCGAGCTCCGGGATCCGCATCCAGAGTCGGCCTCCTTGGACGAGGGCTGGCCTTTCCACCTTCCGGAGCAGGCGCTGAATGACACGAAGAGCGTCGCCGTACGGGAAGTGCCCCGGCTGGGTGTTCTCCGGTGGCACAGAAACAAGTTGACTCTTCTTTGGCCTTGACGGGACCAGTACCGGAGAGGTGGTCGGCACGTTGTCCGCGGACAACAAATCTTGTGATCCCCGGAGAGGTGCTGCAGTAACGCAAGCACCCGTGCTCTGGCGGGCGAGCCGGCCGACAACCCGTTCAACGGGTGGCCGCGCCGGCACCGGCGAACGGTCCGCCGACGTCACCCTCACCAAGGCGTGACGCCTCGGGCCGAGCATCGGTGATGACGACCAGGACACGTTCACGCGCGTGTAGGGAGTGGATGCGTCCCGGTTGAAGCAGGCGGTACCGAAGCTGACGCTTTTGCGCACGACGCGGCGGTTGTCAGAGATCCTGGCGGGAGCCAGCAAGGGGTGACATCGTCGTTGCCTGCCCGAGCACGAGTTCAGAGGTGGCTCAAGTCCCTTGTTCGGCAGGTGGCCTGCTGGGCATGATCGACCGCACCATCTGACCAGTGGTTCCGGGGGACGAGAACGTGAAGACCAAGAAGACCTTTCTGCCGGCGTGCGCTGTTGCCGTGGTGCTGGCGGGCACGGCTGCCTGTACCGCGGACGGCGACGCGCCGGCCGCCAAGGCCACAGCCGCAGCCCCGGCCACAACCGCGGCCGGCACCACCTGCCAGGACGGCACCTACTCGTGGTTCAACGTGGACCAGCGGCACGTCCTGACGGGTGTCGCCGAGAAGGAGAAGATCGACAGGAAAGGTGCCGAGCTCACGCACCAGCTGACGCCGCTTCACACACCGCGCACCGCCGTCACCTTCGAGAAGGGATCGCCGGCAGGCGATGCGGAGCACGCCCTCCGCTCGCTGGCCGTCCTCATCGGGGAAGCGAACGCCGACGACGACGGCGTGAGCACCGAGTTCACCAACGTCCACAGGGCCGCACCGGACCTCGACAACGGCAGCACCGCCATCGACGGCGTCGGAACCTTCGTGCAGTACGCCTGGGTGCGACAGGTCACCGCCGACTTCCGGCACACCTGCGGGGACGGCAAACCCGTGACGGGCCGGGCCGCCGGCTGGGTCATCGACGGCTCAGGCACCCTGGAATGCTCCACACCGATCGAGAACGCGAAGAAGGAGGAGCCGGCCCTGGACGCGGCCCGCCTCTCCTGCGGCCCCGACGCCCCGGCCGCCCGGACCTGACCGACCCGGCCGGACACGTCCGCACGCCCGGCACGTCATCCCGGAGAAGACCGACAGCCAGGCAGCCCGCCTGCGCGAAGGATCGCGCGGCGGACGACCGGGCCGCTTCGACGAGAACCGCTGCAAGCAACGCAATACCGTCGAATGGACGATCAACCGCCTCAAGCAGTCCCGAGCCGCTGCCACACGCTACGACAGGCGCGGTTACGTCTTCCTCGGCACCGCCACCGCGGCGTCCGTTGCGATTCGGTTCCGAACGTGAACTCCTACGCGAACCAGCAGTAGACGTTCTGGTCCTGGCGTCGGGCACTGCCGGCGAGAGCAGCCAGGTCACTCAGGATCACTTCGGCGATCTCCGGGTCGATGGCCTCGCCGTCCTCCGCCCGCTGGGAGGACCACGCGACAGCGGCATCCTTCACCTCGGACCGCTCGGCCTCGGCGAGCGCTGCGGACAGGCGAGGCGAGACCGCGAAGACGACGCACCCGTCATCGTCCTGGCCGGCGACGATACGAGGCTCGTCAGCTTCAACGAGTTGCTCGAAGCTGACGTCGGCAAACAGACACTCCCACTCGACCACAGCCTCTTCGGGATCGAAGTTGCCGAAGGAGAGCGACTCGAATGCGCGTCGCGGCCCGGTCTGAAGGACCAGAGCCGCTGACGCGTCATCCGGAGCCGCGAAGAACTCGACGATGATGCTCACTCCGGCATCATGCTGGACCGTCCACGACCACGATCGGCCGGACAGGTCCGAGCCAGCCGCTCCCGCACAGCGGGGGCGGCGGATCGGTTCCGGGACGGCATGGTGGATGCTTCCCCCGGCGGGATGCGGAGTCAGGGCGCAGCGGCGTGCTCGCGCTGCATGTGGTCGTCGACGGTGCGCAGCAGCCCGCGCAGGGCTTGTGGCGTCGCCCATCCGATGACGGGAGTCAGGACGGCGGTCATCGCCCGCTCGCTGGGGAAGAGCACGAGGGCGGACTGGGCCTCGGCGGTGAGCGGAGTCAGGAACGCGTCGCAGAAGGGGTGCTCGGACTCGACAGCGGCCTGGAAGGAGTCCTCAAGGGTTGCGTGATCCCCCTCGTACACCCAGTTGACACCGAAACTGGCAAGGTGCGGGAACCTGACGCCGATCTCCCAGCGGGCCATGGGCAGTTGGTCGTGGTCGTCCGCCGGTCGCTGGTCCAGTGCCCGGAGCTTCCCCGTCAGGGAACGCAGGCACGCGGTGGCATCCGTCCCGGCGCCGGCTCGCCGCAGGAGGTCACGGAACAGCGGCGGCATGCCGTCCGTGCCGTCGGCACAGAGGTCGGCGACGTGGTCGAGCAGCGCGGTCACCGTCGTGACCGGGCACAGCCACTCCGCAGAACTGGTCGCGGCCGTGACGCGGACGAAGCGCCGCAACTCGTCGTCGAGAGACAACGTCCCCTCGGACTCCCGCACCATGGCGGCGAGCTCCAGGACCCTCCTCACCGGACCGTCACGGAAGATGCCTCCGATGTGCGAGGTCAAGCTGCCACCACCCGAGTTGTCATGTTGAGCCATGAGATGACTGACGTTCTGCCAAGGAATGAAGGGACACGACGTGATCGCCCGGTGCTCACCCCTCGGGGTCGGGCCACGGCGCCACCAGGGCTTGCCGGTCCGGAACGCGGGGACCGGAAACCATCTCCTGGATGGGCTCGCCGTTGAGCCGGCACACTTGCTCCGGGCCGCCGTCGCCGCCGAACAGGTAGCACGCTCCGCCGCTGGCGGCGGTGAGACCGGTGAACACCTTCCTGGTGGTGGTCGACCGCGCGAACAGGAGGCTCAGCCCCATCGTTCCCCCTCTGCCGGTCGAACCGCAGCTTCTCACGGCCCGTCCTGGGGGCGCCTGCCGGTTTTGGAGAGGCGCGCCGATCCGGCAACCACACGGGTTTCCCGTTCCTCCTCGCCTGCGTGAACTCACCGCACCCTGGTTGCCCTCCGACAGCGAAGGAGCGGTCGGCTTTCCGGCGACGGCCGCCAGGGCAGTGGCCTCGACGGCCGGGACCATTGCCGATGCCGGAGGAGCGGTCGGTTTGTTGTCCGCGGACAACAAACCGTTGGCCGCGGCCTCACGCACCGCGGCCAGAGCGGCTCGCTCCTCCTCCTTGGCCCGCGCTGCCGCCTCCTTGCTCCGCCGCAGGTGCTCCAGCTCCGAGAACCGGGCGCCTTCCGGCGTCACCAGCGTGGCCGCCAGGTCCCCGGGCAGCGCCGCGTCCGCCCGGAGCGTGGCGCTGATGACCGTGACGTGCAGCCGCTTCTCCGCGACCGCCCCCGGACCCCCGCCGTGGGTACGGCCCTCGGCGTTGCTGTCGGGGCTCCGCCCCCTGTACGCCGAACGGAGCCCGGTTCAGAGGCGAAGCCCCGTTTCAGGGGCGCGGGAAACTGCGCGAGTGGTCACGACAGGGCCGTACTTGTACGAACAAGGCGAACCCCAGGCAGCTGGGCGGGAGGCCGGGCCTACTGGAGCATGCCCCAGATGAGTTCGGTGTCGGCGTCGGTCACACCGGTCGTGGTGACGCCGGACGACGTGCCGGGGAAGCGCAGCGAGCCGTTGATGGCGCCGACGTAGAGGTCGGCCTTGCCATCGCGATTGGTGTCGCGGAGGCGGACCGGATCGCCGAAGCAGTCGTTCCATGCGACGCCGCCGGGGACGCCGGCGGTGTTGCGGGCGAGCCACTGGGAGTTGGTGCCGGTGATCCCGCTCGTGCTGCCGCGCAGGACGTGGACGCCGCCCTCGGTCGTCTCCTGGCTGATCTTCTCTCCGTAGGCGCCGATCGCGAGGTCCTTGTAGCCGTCGCCGTTGATGTCGGCGGCCGAGACGGAGGAGCCGAACAGGTCGCCGGACTCCGGGGTGCCGGCGACGTTGGTGGTGGCCTGCGTGATACGGACGGCGGTGGCGGGACCGGTGGAGGAGCCGTACCAGATGGACACCCGGCCCTGGTAGTTGTTGTACATCTGGCTGCCCGCCGCGAGGTCCCCGTAGCCGTCCTTGTCGAAGTCGGCGATGACCGCCTCGCTGGGGTCGCCGTAGTTCGTGACGAGGCGCAGGGTCTTGCCCGCGCTGAGCGTGGAGCCACCCTTGATGAACCACGCGTCCGTGCCGAAGTTGTCGGGCTCGTCGGTGATTCCGATGATCACCAGATCGGTCCTGGAGTCCCCGTTCATGTTGCCCGAGACCAGGGACGCGGGCGCGAATTTCGTCGTCTTGTCGTGGCTGGTGACCGAGCCTGCCACACCGGTGCGCGTGATGCTGCGGTAGACGTAGGCCTTGCTCCCGCTGATCGCGGCCAGGTCCTTCTTGCCGTCCCCGTTGAAGTCCCCGGCGGCGAGGTCGCGGCCGAAGCGGGCGTTCGACACCTTGGCGCCGGCGTTGGGGATCGCGGTGCCACCCGAGAGGCCGGTCGCGCTTCCCCACAGGATGACGACGCCGCCCTCGTCCGTGCGTCCGTCGACGTCCTCGCGCGACACCGACACGGCGAGGTCCCCGTATCCGTCGGCGTTGAAGTCGGCGGGCACCCGGACGTCGCCGAACTGGTCCTCCGCCTCGTCGGCACCGGGGACACCGGGGCTGCCCTGGGTGATCAACTGGGTCTGGGTGCCAGGTCCGGAGGCGGTACCGAAGGTGATCCGGACGCCGCCGCCCTTGCTGTACTGCTCGTAGGTGTAACTGGCGTAGTCGCGGTAGCCGTCGCCGTTGAAGTCGTCCGCGTACCTGGCCGCCGCCGCGCTGGCGGGAGGTGCCGTGAGGACGGGGGCGAGGGACGCCACGAGGAGTGCCGCGCAGGCTGCGGGGCGAATGCGCATGAAAGTGTCTCCTGATGATTCTGTGCGACCGCTCCTGTGCCGATTGATGTCTCGGGGACCACAGAGACAGGAGCGGTTGATGATTAGGGGACAGCCGGACGGGAGGAAAGGTTGCAGGCGGAGGAGCCTTGTTTCGGTGGCCGTCGACGAACAGCCGCTTCCGCTCGGCGGCCGTCAGCCGCCGACGGCCCCACCGGCACCGGTCAGCGCCAGTCGGCCAGTGGGTCGAAGCCGAGCAGCACGACCTTCTTCCGGCGCCTCACCTCCGAGGGCCGCCACCCCTGGCTCGCGGGGGGCCTCAGGGCGGGACGGGCCGCCGGCGGGACGGGCCATGTACTGCGCGGGCGGGCTGGGAACGCTGTCCCGGGTGCGCCTACGCCGGCCCGCCGGCCGGACTGGCCGCCCACGCGCGGGCCGGATCCTGCACTACCTGGGCTCCGGCCCTCCTCCCCGACCAGTCCTCCGAGCCGGCCGATACCGAGCTTCCCTGCGCGCCCGCCCCGGCCCCGGCCGCCAGGCCTCCGACCCCGGCCGCTTCCGGCGCCGCACGGCCACCTCCTGCCCGGACCGGACGACGCGGCGTGGGCCGGCATCCCGCTCGAGGCGTGCCGTCGACTTCGGCTGACCGCCCACCAACTGGTCACGCTTGTAAGAGGTCCGCTGAAACAGCCCGCCAGCCGGCGCCTGCTGACCGCGGCCCGGGCGGCAGGCCGGATACGGATGGCCGGCACGCACCGGCTGCTCCTGCTGACCGCCGAGCGGGAGGACTTCGGCAGCTCCCGCAGTCAGCTGACCGCCGCGGTCCACCAGGCGCTGGAGAACTTCGTGGCCCAGCACCTGCAGCAGCCGCCCGCCCCGGCCGGCGAACCCGCGTGCGCCGCCGGCTGGCCGCTGGGGTCCGCCGGCACGGGTCAGCACCAGTCGGCCAGTGGGTCGAAGCCGAGCAGGGCGATCCTCTTCCGGCGCGTCGCCTCCGAAGGCCGCCATCCCTGGCCCGCCGGGTACATCAGGGCGAGACGGGCTCCCGGCGCCCACCCGGTCCGGCGCCCGCCACGGCCACGACCCGGGCGAACGCAAGAGGAAGGGCCCAAGTGCGGGCACGGTCTCGAAGGCGCTCCGAGCGCGAACAGCGGACGAACGGCACGAGCCACCGGAAGCGGAAGACGCGCAGCTGACCGGCAGCAAGACCAGATGAGGCGGGAAGAGGACATGACCTGGGCTATGAGCAACGACTACGCAGCGGTTCTGACGACAATCAACGCCGCTGTGCTGTTGGTCGGGACCGTGCAGTACACCGGGTTGATGCGGAGGGTGGGCGACCGGGTCTTCACCACCAAACGGCAGCAGACGGAAGCGAAGCGCCAACTGATCGAACAGCAACGCGGTGGCATTGATCCTTCCGCCGAGGCGCTCCTTCAGTTACGGAACGAGCGCAGGGAACTACGCAAGCGGACGCTTCCCAACCTGGTGGCAAGCCTGGTCTGGTCGGCCACCTGCCTCCTGATGATCACCAACCAGATGCAGGTCCTGGCATGGCTGGGAACGGCTCAGCCAGGCGCTGCGGCGACACTTGCAAGGCGGAGTTTCCTCGTGACGCTCATCGGCGTCTCCGTCCTCGTTGCGGAGCCGCTGGCTCGTGGTACCTACAGGCTGTGGCGCGGACTCTGGAAGGGGTCGCGCGGATACAGGACGCAGTACACGCGCCATGAAAGGCGGCGCCTGCAACGCCAGATCCGTACGGCAGTCCTCTCGCCGCCCGAGCCCGCCACCGCTCCAACGCCGCCCCGCCCCGACACTCAGCCGGCCCCGTCTCCCATGACTGACCAGGTGGCGGACCAGCACCAGGCGTAGTCCTGGTAGAAAGGGGCTGTCATCCTGATCCCTGGCCGCCCGGAGCCGACCCGACGGTGGCGCGCCCGGACCCGCGGGATCCTGAAGGAAGGCCGCGCCGCCCCCACTCACAGCACGCCCTGCCCGACACGCTGGCCGCCGGAACGACAGCGGGGCCGGACCCGGCGTGTCCTGCCCGGGTTTCCGTGCCGCCGCCGAGCAGGCCGAGCTCACTCAACGCCCCCTCCCGCGCCTGCACCGGTAGCCACCGGCCCCTCCGGCCGCCGCGCGCCGGCGGGTTGCCCGGCCATGCGGGCGGTCAGCACATGGTGAGCTGTCCGTGCTCGGGCAGGCCGAGGTCGACGACCTGGCAGCGGGGGAGGGCGGCGGCGAGCTCGCGGGCCTCCGAGGCACTGCGCGCCAGGACCAGCTCCTCCAGGTCCTCGAGGCCGGCGGCCAGGTAGCGGGTAGGGCCGCACGACCGCATACCGCCTGCGCCGCAGCCCCACCGTGTAGACGGGAACCCCGTAAGCGAAATCGGCCCGCATCGCCGATTCCTCGGGGATCTCCACCCGCGCACCCCCGGCCCTCTCACCGCCGTGGTGTCCCCGTCGGCCGCGTGTCACGCGCCCTGTCACGCTCCTGGAGAACTCGCCCGTGGCCTGCGCAAACACTCATCAAGAGCGCTCCGGGGCGCTCGGCATGACAACGTGACAGCCCTCTGGCCGCAGAGTCTGCAAGCCGGCACCCACGCACGACCGGTCCGCGTACGATGGCCGACTCGAGAGGTGGTGGCATGACCATGAGAAAGCACCGTTGGCACGCGGCAGCCGTGACAGCACTGCTGCTGACCGGCTGTGGCGGGCCGGAGAGCGACGCCACCACCGGCGAGGCGACGCCGCTCACGAAGGACCAGGTCGGCCGGGCCCTGCCGGACGGTGAGGCCATGACAGGCTGGGAGCAATCCTTCGAGTCGACGGCCATCGAGATGAACGAGCTCTACCGCTCGCAGGCCTGCCCTATCAAGGGCAACGCCGGCTGCGGGGGCGCTCGCTTCTTCGGTGCTTCCACTTTCAAGCGCGGCGAGCCCTTCGCCTCCCTCACCTTCCAGATCGTCGCCTACGACAGCGAACAGGCCGCCCAGGACGCGTACCGGGTGCTCTGGGACGGTTACTACGGCACCCGGGCGGGGCAGAAGGCCGAGCCGCTCGACTTGGGCCCGATCGGTGACGAGCGCGACGCCCGGCTCGGGACCTCCGGCATCGACGGCGAGCCCGGTGCGGTGACCCAGATGCGGGTCGGCACGACACTGCTGTGGACCATGGAGGCCGCCACGCGCAAGGGCGACATCGACGCCGACAGCGTCCAGGACCTGGCCACGATGCTCGCCCAGCGGTCCCAGCAGGCCCAGAACAGTGACGAACCCTCCGCCACGCTCAACGACTGACCGCTCGCGACGCCCGTTGCCGGTGGACCCTTCGGCCAGCCGCTGCCCGGGCGGCGCAGCCCGGCGGGCGAGGCGATGTCCAGGCCGTGTGGCCGCAGCGCGCGGGCGAAGAGACCCGGATCCTCCTGGAAGATCCGGTGCATAGCCTCGTGGGAAGAACTGACCATGCCCGGAACCTAGGCCCACCTGCCGTTACGACAGAGGCATATGCTCCTGGCTCACCTGAACGAGTGGCGCGGCCTTGCGCGCATGCCCTTCCGCAGGACAGGAGGCCTCGCTCTCCGCGGCGGCAACCACCGCCAGAGAACTCCCTGGACGCCGTGTTCCCCCCGACGTAGCGTTCCTCCGCCCGTCCGGGATCTGCCCGCACGCGGTTCCGCCATGTCGCTCAGGGGACCAGCACCTTGTCCTTGTCCTTGTCCTTGTCCGCGCCCGACGCGCTCCACCCGCCCGCGCAGCGCGGCCCGTTGCTCGCGCCCCGCGGCCCCCTCCTCGCACTGATCGCGGCGCTCGCGGCGTACGCACTCGTCGCCCTGGTCGACGTGTAGGTCGGCGTTCGGCTGCACGTGCTGGCCGGCGAGGAACAGCGCGCCCCCGTCACCTCCCCGGAGGCGCTGGAATCCTGGTACGAGTTGTACGACGCGGTCGGCCGCCTGCAGACGGCGGTGTACGCGCTGTGCGCGGTGGCCTTCGTCGTCTGGTTCTTCCTGATACGCCGCAGCGTGGAGCGACTGGCTCCCGACCGGTTCGGCGCGGGTCCCGGCTGGGCGATCGCGGCCTGGTTCATCCCGCTGGTGAACTTCGTACTGCCCTACCGGATCGCTGTCGGCATGTGGTCGGCCTGCAACCCGACACCGCATGCCGACGGGCGGTCCCGGACCCCGATGTGGCCGGTGCGCCTGTGGTGGAGCCTCTTCCTCGCCGCCAATCTGCTCAGCCGGCACGCCGCCCTGATGTTCGACATCGCGCAGACGTTCGCGGACCTGCAGACGGCCGTGGAGTTGTACATCGTGGTCGACCTCCTGTTCGTCGCTGCCGCCGGTGCTGCCATCCACTTCGCGGTGCGGCTCACGGCCATGCAGCGGGCGAAGGCGGCCACGGCCTACTGCTGAATCTCGCGCTGCCGCCCACAGGATTTCTCATCGAGGTGTCTGGATGTGCTGGTCGAACCTGGCCTGGTCCGCTGTTCATTGCGGGACTCGCGCTGAGACATCGGGTGAGTATCCGTGCGGCCTCGTGATGAGAGACACCTGTTCACTGTGGTGAGGGTCGGCACCTCCCGCCGCCACGAGTGCCGGTCTCCGTACCGGCAGCCGTGTGTTCCAGATCACGGGAAGCCGCTGCCAGTTCCGCACAGCTGAGAGAAGTGAGCACCGATATGCGTACCCGGGTACGGGCCGGGGATCCCAGCGCGTTCGCGGAGCTGTTCGACAGCTACTCGCGCGCCGTCTACAACCACGCCTACCGCCTGACCGCCGACTGGTCGACGGCCGAAGACATCATGGCGGCCACCTTCCTCGAGGCCTGGCGGCTCCGGGGCAGGGTCGACCCCGAGGGCGGCTCGCTGCGCCCATGGCTGTTGGGCATCGCCGGCAACATCGCGCGCAACCAGTACCGCAGCAACCGTCGGTACCGGGCCGCCGTCAAAGCCGCGGCGGCAGCCGAGACGTCCGTGGCCGACCACGCCGACGAGGTCGCCGCACGCGTCGACGACCGGCGGAAGATCGAGGCCGCCCTGGCAGCCCTCGCAGCACTGCGCGCCCCCGAACGCGAGGTCGTCGCCCTCTGCCTGGGCGAGGGCCTGGACTACGAGGCGGCAGCAGAAGCACTCGGCATCCCGACCGGCACCGTGGCCTCCCGACTCTCCCGCGCCCGCAAAAAACTCCGCGCCCTGGTCGGCGGCGGCAGCAAGGCGCAACGGCCGTCCGGAACCACCAGGAAAAAAGCTTCGGGGAAACGGGAAGGCGCCACCCCCGGCCGACAGACAAGAGGCGATCACCACATGACGACCCGGCCCGCACAGGAAGGAAACCGATGAACGGCGACATGTTCCGGGAGAACCCGGTTGAGCAGGACCCGAGCTCTGAGCTCTTGTCCGCCATGGCCCGTGATCTGCCGGCGGGCCGCCACCAGTTCCACAAGGAGCGCCTCATGGCCCAGATCCACGAAATGCGGCAGGAAGAACAGAAGGAGACGGCACAGACCCCCCACGTCACTCCCCGACGCTTCCGGCTGCCCCGCCCCGCCATCGTCCTGCCCGCCCTGTCGGTCGTCCTGGCAGGCGCGGTCTTCGCCGGCCTGGCGGCGTCCACCGGCGCACAGAACGAAGACGGCGGAGTCGCCACCGGACCCGTTCTGACCACGCAGATCGGTCCCGCCAGCACCGAAGGCGTGCCCCGGCTCCTCGACCAGATCGCGCTCGCCGCGGCCGCCACCGCACCCAGAGCCGTCAAGCCGGGCCAGTACATCTACATCGAATCCAAGACGGCCACCACCTACGTGCGAACCGTCGACGGCAAGGCGTCCGTGGCGTCCGACGAGCTGCACCGCCGCCAGGTGTGGGAATCCGCAGACGGCACCAAGGGCTGGCTCATCGACCCCGCAGTCAACGACAGTCCTGAAGGCGAGACGCTGAGCCTGCCCGACGAACAGGGCAACACCCCCAAGGCCTACCTCAACAACCCCTCGTACGACTACCTCACCCAGCTCCCCACCGATCCCGACATCCTGCTCACCAAGGTCTACGACGAAACCGAAGGCATGGGCAACAGCCCCGACCAGCAGGCCTTCACCACCATCGGCGACCTCCTCGGCGAAAGCTACCCGCCCGCCGAGCTTTCCGCCGCACTCTTCAAGGCCGCCGCCAAAATCCCCGGCGTCGTCATCGTCCAGGACGCGGTCGACGCCGCCAACCGGACCGGCGTGGCCGTCGCCCGGCTCGACGAGACCAGCGGCCGACGCGACGAATGGATCTTCGACCCGAAGAACCACGACTTCCTCGGCCGGCGCACCGTCCAGGTGCGCGAGAACACCACCGGCGAGGACGCCCTCATCAAGCCCGGCACGGTCGTCTTCACCAGCGCCGTCATCGACCGCGCCATCGTCGACGACATCAAGAGCACGCCCGACCGGAACGACTGACCGCTAGACACACCTCACGACGAACACGACGGGACTGCCCGACCCCTCCGGCCAGGAGAAGATCCCCTCCCTATACGTCAATCAGACGGTAGGTTCCCTGTGCGGGTCCCCGGTGGAGAGCCGGGGACCCGCACATGAAGAAGGCAAGTGATGTGGCTGGGGGCCGTCCTGTTCGTTGGAGGAGCCTGCATCTCCCCCTTCGTGCCGTGGCTGCTCCTCCCGTCCCGCCGGACGGCAGGAGCCGTGACTGCAGGTGCTGAATCTCGTGCTGCCGCCCACAGGCTTTCTCATCGAGGTGCCTGGATGTGCTGGTCGAACCTGGCCTGCTGAAGGGCTGGACATCGATCCGGAGGACCTGGCGCAGGTCTCGCCGTACCTGACCGAGCACATCCGCCGCGCCGGCGAATACTCCACCCACGAACTCGGCGACGAACCGGCTGCCTACGACCCCCGCCTGGACATCGACTTCATCCCACTGCGCGGCGAGGAAACCGTCGCGGTCGGCTGCACGCCGCCTGAACCCGGAGCCTGCATGTCTGCCCGGGTCAGCTGAAGGTGCGGCGGTAGGTCTGCGGGCTGACGCCTGTGGCGCGTTTGAAGCGGTCACGGAAGGTGGTGGGTGAGCCGAAGCCGACTTGGCTGCCGATGCGTTCGACGGAGTGCTTCGTGGTTTCGAGAAGGTGTTGTGCCTGGCGGATGCGGGCTCGGTGGAGCCATTGGAGCGGAGTGGTGCCGGTCTGGTCGCGGAAGCGCCGGATCAGGGTTCGGGTGCTGGTCCCGGCACGCGAGGCGATGTCGGCGAGCGTGAGGTCGCGGGACAGGTTGTCCTGCAGCCAGGCGAGCAACGCCTCGAGTTCGGCGCCCCGCGGCGTGGGGGTGTGATCATGGACGATGAACTGCGCCTGCCCGCCCTCCCGTTCGAGGGGCATCACCGACAAGCGGGCGGCGTCCGCGGCTACGGCCGAGCCGTAGTCACGGCGGATCATGTGCAGGCACAGGTCCATTCCCGCGGCGGCGCCGGCCGAGGTGAGGAACTGGCCGTTGTCGACGTAGAGGACGTCAGGGTCGACGTCGATGTCGGGGTGGGTGGCGGCCAGCAGGCCGGCCGCGCGCCAGTGGGTCGTGGCGCGTAACCCGTCGAGGAGCCCGGTGGCAGCCAGAGGGAAGGTGCCCACGCAGATGGAGGCGATCCGGGTGCCGTCGGTGGCGGCCGAACGCAGCGCGTCGCGTACGGCGGGCGGGAGCGCGGCCGTGAGGTCGTTGACGCCCGGCACGATGATCGTGTCCGCGTCCTGCAATCCTTCCAGGCCCCAAGGCGCGCGCAGGGTGAACGCTCCGGCGTCGATCTCGTCGTGCTCGGCGCATACCCGAACCTGGTAGCCGGGCCGTCCATCGGGCAGGCGGGTCCGGGAGAACACCTCGATGGGAGTGGACAGGTCGAACGGAATCACCTGATCCAGCGCGAGAACGGCAACGGTATGCATGGCCAGAACATACCCTGCCATCGGACTGTCTGAGTCATGGTTCTGCCCGATAAATTCCACATCCGCCCAGCTCACAGCGGTCGGCAACGTGTTGGCATTATTCCGTTGAAACATGTCACCAGTGCCACTGGGCAGTCGCGGTGACAACCTGTTGACTTCAGGGCGTCGATGAAAAACGCCCCTGAAGGAATCGCCCATGCACATCCAGATCGTCCTGTTCGACGGCTTCGACCCGCTTGACGTCATCGCCCCGTACGAGGTGCTGTACGCCGGCGGCTCGGCCTCGGACGGCGCAGTCAGCGTCGAACTGGTCACCGCGGAGGGCCCTCGCGAGGTGGTCAGCGGCACCGGAGGGCTGGCGCTGCACGCCGCCGGCACCCTCGACCTGGAGCGCGCCGACATCCTTGTCGTGCCCGGCGCCTCCGGCCGCGTAGGCGAGCCCGGCGAGGTCCCGGAAGAGGAAGTGGACGCCGGCGAGCGGAAGCAGGACGAGTTCATCCCGGTGCTGCTGGGCCGGACGCTGACCACCGACCTGCCCGCACTCCTCAAACAGGCGATGGACGACCCGCACATCACGGTCGCCACCGTCTGCGGCGGCTCGCTGGTCCTGGCCATGGCCGGCCTGCTGGAGGGGCGTCACGCAACCACCCACCACATGGGCCTGGTCATGCTGGATGCCACCGGCGCCCACGCGGTCCACGCCCGCATCGTGGACGACGGCGACCTGATCACCGGCGCCGGCGTCACCTCCGGGCTCGATCTGGGTCTATACCTGCTGGAGCGCGAGGTGGGCCCCCGCATCGCGCACGCCGTCGAAGAACTCTTCGCCCACGAGCGGCGCGGCACCGTCTGGCGCGCCCAAGGGCCGACGCCCATCACCCTCTGAGCACTCGTCTGCTTCTCCGATCCGTCGCTCACCATCCCCCTCGCACAGTCAGGAAGAACATCACCATGTCCGTCGACGGCACCTGGAACCTGTCCATCTCCACCCCCATCGGCAAGATCAAGCCCGTGGTCGAACTCCGTGAACAGGACGGCGCCTTGACCGGCGTCGCGTCCGGAGCCGGCGAGGACGTACCACTCACCGACATCTCCCTCGACGGCGACCGGCTCACCTGGAGGCAGGCCATCACCAAGCCCATGCGACTGAACCTGGCATTCGACGTGACGGTCGACGGTGACACCCTCCGGGGTACCTCGAAGGCCGGCCGCCTCCCTTCATCGACGGTCACCGGCGAGCGCCGGACCGCCCCGGAGCACCAGGCGTGACCAAGTTCTTTCTGTCCCTGCACGTCCTGGCCGCCATCATCGCCGTCGGCCCGGTCACCGTCGCCGCAAGCATGTTTCCCGCGACGCTACGCCGCGCCCTCGGCGCCCCCGGCGACGGTGACGCCTCCACCACCCTGCGGACGCTGCACCGCATCTGCCGCGTCTACGCGGGCATCGGCATCGCGGTTCCCTTCTTCGGCCTCGCCACGGCCGGCAGCCTCGGTGTCCTCGGCGACACCTGGCTGCTCACCTCGATCCTGCTGACCACGGCAGCCGCCGGTCTGCTGCTCCTGCTGATCCTGCCCGCTCAGAACCGCGCCCTGAACGAGGCGACAGGCTCCGCCGCGCCGACGCCAACCACCGTGGCACCGCACCGACTCGCCATGCTCACCGGCCTCTTCAACCTGCTCTGGACCACCGTCACCATACTGATGATCATTCGTCCCGGCTCCACCACAGGGGCATGACCGTGCACCTCCAGCCTCCCCTCCACCTGCGCATCGCGGCTCACACCGAGCTGATCGTGATGCCGGCCAACGTGTTCACCATCCACCTGAAGCCCATCTCGTCCTTGATGGGCCCCACCCACGGCTGCGCCTACCTCTTCGTTGTGATCGCAACCTGGCGTTCCCGGCGGTACCCGGCCGCCGCCAAGGTCCTGGCCCTCGTTCCAGGCGCCGGCGGACTGCTCGCTGCTCACGCGGTGTCTCATCGTCGATGGAGGAGCGCGGCGGCCGGCGGCCGGGCCCCGGCGCCGCCCTCAAGGACCCCGCCGGCCGGCGTCCGGACCGCGGTGACAGCAGGGAAAGACCCGGAAGGCCGGGGCCCCGATCCGGACGGTACGGGGAGCGCGAGACACCGGAGCAACTCGCCCACCACACCGACAGGCCCGTGGTGTCCACGGCCGCCGCGGACTGACCCTCCTGTCACGCCCGCTGTCACGCTCTCCCCGGACTGCCTCCTGACCTGCGCAAACGCGCATCGCGGGCAGGGTGAGCGGCACGGCGTGACAGAGGACCGGGACCTCTTCCAGATGAACGAGGACTTCCTGCGCCGGCCGCACGACGGCGACCTCGGCCACCAGGAGAACGCCGCCACCGACAACCACGGCACCTTCTACGACATGCAGCTCGCGGCCCTCGCGTACGCGACGGGCGACGAGGACCTGGCACGCCGTACCGTCCGGCAGGCGGCGACCACACGCATCATCGCGCAGATCGCCGCCGCCGACGGCAGCCGGCCCCAGGAGCTGGCCCGCACCCGGAGCTGGCACTACTCCGCCTTCACCCTGGTCGCCCACACCCGGCCGGCCGCGATCGGCCGGCACGTGGGCGTGGACCTGTGGAGCTACGAGGGCCCGGACGGACAGAGCCCGTTCCAGGCCGTCGACCACCTGCTCCCCGCCGCCACCGAGGCCGCCGCCTGGCCGCACCCGGAACTGGAGCTCCACCGCTACGCCGCGACCGACGTCGTCCACGCAGCCGCCGACGCGGGAGACAGCCGGGCCCGTAAGGCCCCCGCTTCCTCGGAAGCGCCGCCGGGAGGCGACCTGCGGCTGCTGCGCCCACGCCGGAGCAGCCGGCCCTGATCGCCGGATGAGCGTCGGGGCCCGCCGTCCGGGCCCCGAACCTCGTCACTGGCTGCGCACCACCACACCGTCCAGCAACGCCCGCAGGTCGCGGGCCGGCCGGGCGGGAGCCCGGATCCGGTCGAGCTCCGACAGCGCCGAGGCCCTGCACCGCCGCGCCACGGCGAGCGCCGCCGCGCGTCCCCCCGCTTCCTCGGCCAGCTCCGCCGCCCTGGCCACGTCCCCGTCCGCTTCGAGCAGAGCGGCGAGACGACGGGCGGCGGGACGGCCGCTCTCCAGGGCGGACACCACCGGCAGGGTCTTCTTCCGCTCGCGCAGGTCCCCGTGCACCGGCTTGCCGGTGACGGCGGGATCGCCCCACGTGCCCAGCACGTCGTCCGCGATCTGGAAGGCGACCCCCGCCTGCCGGCCGGCCCGGTCGAGGCCGGCCACCACGGCGGGGGACGCGCCGGCGACCAGCGCCCCCAGGGCCAGCGAACAGCCCAGCAGCGAACCGGTCTTGCCCTCGGCCATGTGCCGGTACTCCGTGCTCCGCACGCGGCGTGGCCCGGTCCACGGGCGCCCCGCGAACAGCAGGTCGTCGGCCTGTCCGCGCACCAGGTCGCCCAGCGCCGCCGACAGCAGCCGTACGCCCTCGACCCCGCCGGCGGACGTGGCGAGGGTGTCGACGGCGAGCGCGAAGAGGGCGTCGCCGGCGAGGACGGCGGGGCCGGTCCCGTACGCCCGCCAGACGGCGGGACGGCTCCGCCGCACCGGGTCGCCGTCCATGATGTCGTCGTGCAGGAGCGAGAAGGCGTGCACCAGTTCCACCGCGACGGCGGCGGGCACCCCTGTCTCCGGGGGCGCCCCGGCGATCTCCGCACCGAGCACGGCCAGTGCCTGCCGTAGGCCCTTGCCACCGGGGGCGGTGACCGGCGCGCCGCCCACGTCGCACCAGCCGAAGGAGTAGGCGGCCATCTCACCGACCCAGGGGTGCAGTCGGCCGACGGCCTCCCGCAACGCCGGCCGGGTCAACCGCGCGCACCGGTCGACGATCTGGGCCGGTGCCGCCGGTGCCGCCGGTGCCGCCGGTGCCGCCGGTGCTGCCGGTACGGCCGGTGCCGCCGGTACGGCCGTCACCGTCACGCGGAGACCTCCCCGTCCGGGACGAACTCCGCCTGGGCCCGGGCGACCATCTCCCGGGCGTGCCGCAGTCCGATCCGCTCGGTCAGACGGGCGAGTTCGGCGAGTTCGGCCGCCGTCGCGGCGCGGTCACAGCCCAGTCGGGCCAGCGCCTTGGCCAGCCCGAGCCGGGCCAGCGTCTCACCGCGCGGCTCGGTCATCTCACGGAACTCCGCCAGCGCGTCCCGGTACAGGTCACGCGCCTCGGCGTAGCGCCCGGCGCGGTAGAGGACGTTGCCCCGCATCTTGAGGTTGTAGGCGAGAGCGCTCTTCAGTTTCATCTCCCTGCACGTGGCCTCGGCCTGCGACAGCAGGGACAGGGCCCGCTCGGTGTCGCCGTCGCGCACGGAGACGACGTCGGCGAGGCCGCGCAGGGCCCAGGCGTGCCCGCGCCGGTCGTCGGCGCGGGCGGATATCTCGGCCGCCTCGGCGAACAGTGCGTGGGCGCTGTCGTACTGGCCGGTGTTGCGCCGCATCTGGGCGATGCCCTCCAGCGCCCAGACGGTGTGGCGGGCCTCCCCGCGCTTGCGGGCCTCCTCGAGCAGTTGCTCGTGCAGCCGGCCCACAGCCTCGTAGTCCCCCTGGATGCGGCCGGTCTCGGCGAGACCCGCCAGCGAGTACCCGCGGACGACGACGTCCCCCGCCTGCTCGCCGAGCTCGGCGGCGAGTGCGAGCAGCCGGCGGGCCAGCGGGAACGCGCCTCGCTGGCGGGCCAGGGTGCCGCCGCTCCAGAGCGCCCAGGCCATGCCCGCGAGGTCTCCGGCCTCCCGGGCCGTGCGGTAACTCGCCTTCCAGGCCCGCTCGGCCTCGCGTACCTGCCCGAGGCGCCGGTGCGCTTCGGCGACCGCCAGGCCCGTGCGCGCCGCCTCGGCGGTCCGTCCGGCCCGTGCGGCCTCCTGCATCTGCTCGATGCCGGCCGCGAGCACGTCGGCCAACGGTGCGTTGACGGACAGGGTGGTGAGGGCGCCCTGGTACTCCGGGGCGAATGCCTTGCCGTACATCAAAACCTTTCCGTTCGGTGGCCCGGACCCCCCCCGTATACACATCGCGTATACGTCAGGTGTATAGTCCGGCGGCCGTCAACCCTTCTGCTGAAGGAAGGAAGAGAGGGCTGCGGCCCGTTCGTCGTCCCTCAAGACGCAGGACCTCGGTCCGCGGTTGCCTCCGCTGATCGACGAAAGGCGCGACGACACCGAGCGCACACACCAGCCGGACGGTGGGCCTCCTCCGCGAGCGAGGAGGCCCACCGCCCGCCGCCCTGCGTCAGCACTGCTCGTCGTCTCGATGCCGATGATGCGGTTGCACCGCTCCAGCAGCACGAAGAGCTTGGTCGTCCAGGTCGTCCCACCGCTGCCGAACGTCAGGGTGACCGTGCGGGGCCGGCTCAAGGGCTTCTACGCCGCCCTGTCCGCCGACACCATGCCCGCCCAGGACGAGCCCGATCCCCACTTCGTCACCCACGGCGGCCGACTGCGTGACCGTTTCTCCGCCGCCGTCCTCCCGGCCTGGCTGACCGAGGACGAACTCGACGCCCACGCCGGAGAGTTCGAGCGCACCGGCCTGACCGGAGCCCTCAACCGCCACCGCAACACGGACCGAGACAGGGAAGACCTCGCCCCCACCGCGGCGCCCCGATCAAGCAGCCGCCCCTGTTCATCGGCAGCGCCATGGACGCCTCCACCACCTGGATGTCCGACGCCATCGACGCCTTCCCCACCCCCCTCCCTGGCCTGACCGCCTCCCACCTCACAGAGGGCTGCGGCCACTGGATCCAGCAGGAACGCCCCGAGGGGACCAACCATCTGCCGACCGGCCGGCTCAACACCTCACGGGCTGAACCGCCAGGCGCGGCCGGGGCTTGGGCGCACGGAACGGTTCGGCCCGCGTACCCAAGCGCAGCGGCTACGGCCGGGTGCTGCGTGATCCTCACGGATGACCAGTTGCGAGGGTTCTGCGAACACCCCGGAGCCGCTCACGAATCCGCAGGTCGCCGTTGGCGGAACCCCTGGCAAGACCAGCATGCTGTGCGAGACGGTTCTGACGGACTGCGCCGGTCGACCTGACCGAAGGACCTGACTGGTGCGGAGGTCGTTCCTGGTCCTTGACGGCCTGGAACCGACGGCACCTACCCCGCCGGGCCCGGCCCCGAGGCGCGGAGCTGCACGCGGTTTCCGCGACGCGTCCGGCTCGGCCGGACCTTGGTGGTGGCGCCCGACTCCTGCCGCTCCCGACTTCGTGACGATGTGGTCGCCGTACCAGCCGTGGACCGCGGGTGACCACCGTCATCGTCCGGCCTATGCGCACTTGCTCACGGACTGTCGCCGATCCTGTGCGAACGGCGCTCCGTCTTCGACCGTCCGGTCCGGCTACCGTCTCGGCCCCGCCAGGGCGTAGGCCGTGGTGCCGGCGACCGTGAGGACGAGGGCCGTCCAGGTGCCCGCCGCCGTGCCAGGCGGGAGCAGCATCCAGGTCGCCACCTGCATCGGCACACTCGTGGCGGGTGGGGCGAAGAACGAGAACGCGAGCCAGGCGAACGGCAGCGTCCACCCGAACTGCCCGCCCGAGAGTGCCGCGCCTAGAGCGACCAGCCCCATCAGGCCCGCGCTGTCCCGAACGACGAACGCGGTCGTGGCCATGTCCTCGCCCACCGCTTGCACGGCCAGCACCGCCGTGGCGACGATCCCGCTGCTGAGCAGCACGTGCGCCGCTCTGCGGGGTGCCCAGCGGAGCGCGGCCGTCCGGTCCAGCGCGAGGTCCTGCCCGCTGAGCCCGATCGAGACCGCCATCGCCGCCGCGGCGAGGACGAGCACGGGCGGCCGTGGGTCCCACGGCTCTGTGCCGCCGTCCCTGGCGAGCGCCCACACCGCCATCGCGCTGATCATCACTGCGGCGAGTGACGCGGGCACCTGCCGGGAGCGTGCGTACAGCGTCAGCCACCTCACTGGGACGCACCGCCCTTCAGCGCGTCGAACGCGCCGCCCTCGCAGGAGAACGCGGCGGCGCGCATCGCGTTGATCCGCGCGCGCTGCTCGTCCCGCGAAAGCGCCTCGAGCTCTCTCCACACCGGGCGGGCCTCGGCGTCGGCCTCGCGGCGCAGGCTTGCCGGCCCTGCGCCGGGAAGCGACTTGAGGTCCCCGAGGACCCAGCCCACCGCGACGGTCCGCGCGAAGTCGTCCTCTCCGAAGCCGCTCCAGCCGACGGGATCACACCCCGGCACCATGCCCTTGGCGATCAGGGCCCAGGTCAGCTCCTCGCCCTCCGCGGCGGCGATGATGTCCTCGTCGAAGTCGAAGAGCACGGTCTCCTGGGACCACCGCGGTGTGGAGCCGTCCGGCAGTACGGCGGTGTTCTCCCGGATGGAGACCGGTGCACGGTCGCCCAGGGCTTCGTGCAGCAGGCGCAGCGCCTCCTTGCCGGGCCCCGCCAATCCGGGGAGCCGTCCCTGGTGCGTCTTCGTCACGCACACCGGGCCGTCGCACACCGGCTCCGCGGCGGCCTCGTCGACGACGTACATCCGGCGCGGGTCGGAAGGGAGGACGAGCAGAGCGATCACCGCGCCTGCCAACAGTGGTGTCAGGGCGATCAGCCGGGTGCGCGAGGTGGTGGCGGCCAGCAGCCCGAAACCGGTCGCGGCCAGGCCCAGCAGCCAGATCGTCTGCCCGACGTGCACGGACGCGGAGAGCGTGACCAGTACGTCCCGCACCTCCTGCACCGCCGGGGACAGCAGCGAGACCCGGTTGGGTTCCGTGACCGGGACGCCCGACGCCGTGTACGTTTGCGTCCGGCCCAACGACATGTGCATCAGGGCCGAGAAGACGAAGGCGCCCATGGCCAGCGCGGGAGGGGTGAGCGCGGATGGCAGGGCGCGACCGGCCCCCATGCCCAGCGTCGCCCCTGCGGCGAGAGAGAGGGCTCCCACCAGCGCGATCGGCAGCCACCCGAGGTGTGCGTACTCGGTATGGGCGAGCACCTGGACCGCGCCGACGAGGACGAGGAGCGCGAAGGCCGACGCCAGTGCGATCGCCGTCGTGCCCGCCACCGTGGCCGCGCGGTGCCAGGCGGGCCGCGGTGTGCTCGTCAGCAGCTCGGACATCTTCGAGCGGTGGTCGCGCAAACCCTGCAGCGCGCCGAGCCCCACGGCGAGCGGCCACAGGTAGAACAGCAGGCCGCGGGTGGTCAGGGCCAGGGACGTCCACTGGGCCGTCCACGCCGTGCTGCCCTTCCACCATGCGCCGTCCACCAGGTACAGGAACGCCAGTGCACTCGTCAGGACCAGGGCGCCGGCCCAGGGGGCGACGGAGCGCTTCAGCTCGGTGCGCAGGACGCGTGCGTTCACCAGGCGCCCCTTCCCCGCTCGGGGCCCTGGAGCAGGGCCGAGTAGCCGCGCTCCAGTGGGCTGTCGCCCACGTGCTCGGGACCACCCGCAGCGGCCAGCTCGCCCGGGGTGCCCTGGAAGACCAGTCGGCCCTCGGCGAAGAGCACCACGTCGGTGCAGGCGGCGGCCACGTCCTCCACCAAGTGGGTGGAGACGAGCACGCAGGTGTCCGTGCCCAGCTCCTGCAACAGCTCGCGGAAACGCAGCCGCTGTGCCGGGTCCAGACCGACCGTCGGCTCGTCCAGCAGCAGGATCGACGGGTCGTTCACGATGGCCTGGGCGATGCCGACGCGCCGCACCATGCCGCCCGACAGGGCCTTCATCCGCTCGTCGGCACGGTCCGCCAGACCCACCCGCTCCACGGCGCGTTGCACCGCTGCGGGGATCTCCGCCTTGGGCACTTCCTTCAGCCACGCCATGTATTCGACGAACTCGCGCACGGTGAACCGCTTGTAGTAGCCGAACTCCTGCGGCAGGTAGCCGATCCGGCGGCGCAGCGCACGGTGCTCACCCATGCCGCCCACGGACTCGCCGAGCAGCTCCAGGGTGCCCCGGGCGGGGCGCAGTACGGTGGCCAGCGCCCGGATGAGGGTGGTCTTGCCCGCCCCGTTGGGGCCGAGCAGGCCGTGTACGCCGGTGCCCAGTGACAGGTCGAGGCCGTCGACGGCCATCCGTTTCCTGCCGGCCCTCACCTTGAGCCCTGTGGCCTTGATCTGCCAGGCGTAGGCCGTCGGCACGAGGTCGGCCGCGTTCACTGCGGCAATCATGGGGAATCCTCTCCGATGTCGTTTCCGGTGGTTGACGAGGTGTCCGTCCTGGCGGACTCTCCGGTCGTCAACGGTGGGCTCCCAGCGCGGAGTACGCGCCCTTACGGGCGAGCACGACACCGGTGCCGAGCGCGAGGACCAGCGCCCACACGGGCAGACCGCCCGTCTGCAGAGCAAAGGTCGTACGGCTGGTGGCCAGCGTCGGCGCCACGACGACGGCCACCCACACAGCGACCAGCGCGACAGCGGCGCGCGTCACGCCGATGACACCGCCCAGCGCCAAGGTCGTCGAGGTGAAGGCCAGACAAGGCAGCAGCCACTGCACGGCCGTCATCCCGGAAACCCCCGCCACGTATCCGCCCAGGAACAACGCGGGAACGACGACGGCGAGCACGGACACAGTGCGCCGCAGCACCAGGTACAGCCCCGCCCTCGGCGCGGAGGCCGTCAGCTCGTACGCCGGATCCAGACCGCGCGACCAGGATGCCGCGACGCCGAGCACGGGCAGGACCGGGGCGAGCAGCAGCATCAAGGACACCTCACCGGAGCCGAACCTGGCACCGGTGCCCGCCAGATCGAGCAGCAGCGCAAGCAGTGTCACGCTCACCACCATGACCAGCCACGGCACCATCGCGGGTGTCAGCCACCTCGCCAGTCGCGGCAACCAGCTCCGCCGCCGCATCGTGGTCGCGGCGGCCAACTGGGGCCCGAGGTCGGACCAGACCGTGTCTATCAGCGCCACCACGGCCGGCGCCCGCGTCGCGACGGCGGCCGACAACCGGTCCCGGCACACCTGGCACATCTCCAGATGGGCCTCCAGGGCCCACACCTCGTCGACGGCGATGTCCGTGTCACCGCGCGCATATTCGTTGATGATCCGCATCGACGCGTGTTCCACGCTCATGCCAGCGCCTTCCGCATCGCGATCCGGGCCCGGCGAGCCCGGGTTTTGACCGTGCCCTCGGGCACCCCGAGCAGGACCGCGGTCTCCCGGACGGTCAGCCCGTCGAGCACCATGGCCTGCAGCACCTGTCTGAGCTCCGGCGCGAGGCGCCGCAGCGCGTCCCCGACGTCACCCCCGACACTCGCCGCGAGCACCTCCTCCTCGGCAGCGGGCGCCAAGGACCGCGAGGCCGCCGCAGGTGGCGGCTCCGCGTGGTGGGCCCTGCGCCGGAACGCATCGACGAGCCGACGCGCCGCGATCGTCCACAGCCAGCCCACGGCCGTCCCCCCGACCGCCGTCCCGGCGAACGCGCCCGCCGCGCGCCACACCGCCAGATACGTTTCCTGCATCACCTCGGCGACAATCTGCTCGTCCGCGCACCGACGCCGCAGCCGAACCGCCATCCACGGCGACGTACGCCGGTACAGCTCCTCGAACGCGACACGGTCACCCTTGGCCACCAGCCGGACGAGACCTTCCTCATCCAGCTCGCCCAGCGCCTTCCTGCCTGATCTCACACCCACAAGACGTCGCGCACGGCCGGCGGGTTTTACATCCGTTGTGACTCCCGCCACATGTGAAGTGACATGGAAGCCTGACCCGAGGCAGCAGTCCGTGCTCGACCGGCGGCCGTTACGTCCATCCGAGACCGACGAGCGACAAGGCCGGACGGCATCCGATCCAGAACCTGACCCCGGCGGGCAGAAGGCTCTGGCCGACGGCAACGAGCTGCCTCCCCGACCACGAGCGCTACGCCGGGCACCGAGTCCGGGAAGGAGCCCGCGGCGCGATCGGCGGCACGCTCCCCTTCCGGCAGCGCCACCGCTCCACGCCGCAGGCGTGGGCTTTGCGGTGTCGGATCGTCCTGGCCTGCGCGGCTGGTGCGTCGAACAAGGATGTCGCCGCCCACCTCGGTTCGACACCGCATGCGGTGGGCCGGTGGCGGGCGAGGTCCGTCGGGCACCGGATCGCCGGCCTGGGTGACATGCCGCGGTCCGGCGGCCCCGGAACGGTCACCGACGAACAGGTCGCCGCGGTGGTGAAGCGGACGCTGAAGTCGACGCCGAAGAATGCCACGCACTGGTCCACGCGGGCGACGGCTCAGGAGACGGGCCTTTCGCAGTCGACCGTGTCGCGGATCTGGCGGGCCTTCGGCCTGCAACCGCACCGCACAGAGGCGTTCAAGCTGTCGACCGACCCGTAAAGTTCTTGATCAAGCTGGACCAGGAGGTCCCTGCGGACCTGGACGTGCGCCTGGTGCCGGACAGCTACGCCACCCATGTGAAGTGCCAGTGCCAGTGTCTGAGTGTCACCACTCCGACGTCACCCACGCTCGAGAATCCGCTCCCGGCCTGGCGTGAATGGCATCGATCTACTGGCGCTCAGCGGCATCAGGCGCTGGCAGGTAGTGGCACCAGGCGGGACAGCTCGGCAGCACGTCCCATCCACGACGACGGGACGGGATGGTGCGACCTGAGCATCGACTGCCCCGGCACGGGTGTCCCGCACGCGGCCGTGCCTCAGCCCCCACTGCAGAGGACGAGTCCCGCGCCCCAGGTGCCCCGGCGTGCTCGGCCTCGGCGAGCGCGACGTCGGGTGCTCCGTCCGTGCCGGACCGCCCACAGCCCGCCGAGCGCGCTCGGGACGGCGAGGGGCGCCCCGCCCGGTTCCCCTTCGGGACGGCAGGGCGCCGCCTCGGCGCTTCCCGGCACAGCATCTGTCATGCGGTCAGGTCAGGGCCGTCGCGTCAGGCCGTGGTCCCCGGCTTCTCGCGGAGGGCGTCGACCACCGCGCGTTCCAGGACCGCCGACTCGTTCGTCACGGTGCCCTTCTTGCCCATGGAGGTGTCCCGGGTGAGGTAGGTCCGCTCGCCCAGGTACTCCAGGGTCTTCGCGTCGAAGATCCAGGCGGTGCGCCAGCCGGCGCGCTCGTCGTCGCGGGCCACGCCGATGCCCTGCCGGCCGGCCGCGTCCACCGCGTCGGAGTCCACGCTCACGCCGGGGATCCTCGCCGCGGCCCTGTACAGGGCGGCTGCGGTCTCCGGAGGCATCAGGGTCTCCCGCAGCAGCCCGCCGATGGCCTCGAAGGCGTCCTGGTCCGGGTTCCGCTCGTCGGCCGGGACGTCGCGCGCGTCCTGGTCCGCGGTGATCTCGGCGGCGAGCCGGCGGAGCAGGGCGTCGGGGTCGGTGGGCAGGGAGGCCAGCCAGGAGTACGTCGGGCGGTTGAGGCCCGCCGGTGAGCCGACGGGCTCCTCGCCGTCCGGGACGCCGACCGTGATCGGGAAGTACGTGCCGTCCTGGTGGATCAGGCCCTCGTCGACCACCGGCCCGGACTTCTGGGTCATCCAGACCTCGCGCTCACCGGGCTTGCCCAGTTTCACCGGACCGCCGAACACGCCCTCGTTCTCGGCCTGCAGCGTCCTCACGTACACGAACTGGCCGTCGGTGACCTTCGGCGCGTCGCTCTTCGAGGCGACCGTGGCGATCCGGTCCAGCAGCATGGTCGCACCGCGAGGGGCCGTCGCCGAGGAGCGGGCGGTGGAGGGCGCCGGGTTGTGGTCCTGCCCGGTCATGGCGAGGCTGGTGAACAGGACCCCGCCCAGGGCCAGACCGGCGGCGGGCAGCAGGACGGCGGGCCGCGGGAGGCGGCGCCGGGGGCGTGCGGTGGCGCGGTCGTGGTCCTGGTCGATCAGCTGCATCAGCTTTTCCTTGTGGTGGAGATGGCGGCCCGGGGGCAGGTCCCGTTCGGCCGGGACCGGCAGCAGCCGGGCCAGTTCCTCGCGTTCGGCCCGGTCGGGGCCGGAGGCACGGTCGTTCATCGGGCTTCCTCCTGGATGGGCAGGACCACGAATGCGGCCCTGCCCTCTACCTCTCCGCGGCGGGGACGGGGTTCCCTGCCGGGACGGACGCTTTCTCGCGGGCGCGCGGTGCGGGCTTCCCCGGCGGGATAGGGGGGCCCGGCCTCTCCGGAGCGTGGGGCCCTGGTGTCTTCGGGACGCGTGGGCGCGGCGTCCTCGGGGCACGTCGGGCGGCCGGGCGTGCCGTCCCGGGGTTGTACGGACGCGCCCGGTCCGAGGCGTGTGGACCCGCTGCCGTCCCCGGGGCGTGCGGGCCACGCCGGTTCTCCGGGGCGCACGGCCGGCGCGAACCCACCCGCTGCGCTGCCCAGCCGTTCGTTCGTGAGCCGCCGAAGCCGCTCGCGGGCGCGGGACAGCCGCGACCGCACCGTGCCCACCGGGACACCCAGTGCCTCGGCGGCCTCCGCGTAGTCGAGACCGGACCAGACGCAGAGGGCCAGCACCTCGCGGTCCTGGTGCCGCAGTCCGTCCAGCGCCTGCCGGACCGCGGCGAGCCGCCGGGTGTCGTCGACGTGTCCGGCCGTGGCGTCCGCGATGTCCGCGACGGGGTCCGGGGCGGGGCGGCGGGCCAGGAAGGCCCGGCGCCGCCCGGTGCCCCGATTGGCATTGCGCGCCTTGTTCGTGGCGATGCCAAGCAGCCACGGCAGCAGCGATTCGCCCTCCGGTTCGACGGCGTGCCGGGTGCGCCAGGCGGCGAGGAAGGTCTCGGACATGACCTCCTCGGCCGTCGACCAGTCGCTGGTCAGCCGGTAGGCATGGTTGTAGACCGGCCGCGCGTACTCCTCGTAGAGCGCACCGAACGCCTGGCGGTCGCCCGCCCTGATGCGTGTGCGCATGCGCTCCCGGTCTTCCTGATCGTCACATCTCACACCTCTACCTCTCCGGCCGGTCCGGCAAGTTCCCGTGACCCCTGCCACATCCCCCGGGGCCGGCCGACCGGTCGCCCGTCAGATGCCGGCGGCCGGGGCGAACTCCTCCGGCAGGTGCGGTGGCGTCCCCCGGGTCGACGCGATCCGCAGGGCGGTGGCGGAGATCCGCCAGCCGTCTGCCGTCCTGACCAGCTCGGTGCCGGTATGCCCCGCAGAGACGAAGACGCTGTCCGAGCCGTCCGCGAGGACATGGGTGCTCAGCTGGGCGCCACGAGCCGTGGCCCTGCCGCCGTCGACCTCGATGACGGTGTTCGTGCCGAGATGCACGGTCCGGGCGAACAGCGCCATGCCCTGCCGCACGCGGGCCAGCACGGCACCGCGGCCGTGGACGGCGCCTGGCGGGCAGCTGCGTGCATGAAGGAGAGGTAGACCCCGTAGCGGTGGGACGACCAGTTCCTGTCCCGCAGACCCAGCGGGCGACCGACCCGTCGGGATCGTGACCCGTCTCCCGGCCGATCGCCTGGGCCAGAGACCGCAGACGCCGGGCCGAAACACGGTCCAGGATGAGTGGTGCAGGGCCTGTCGGCGGCGGCACCGTCTTGCCGACGAAGTACAGAAACTGGATCTTCCGCCGGCGCGTCGCCTCAGACGGCCGCCGCCCTGGGCCCTGCCGGACGGCCGTGGCCACCACCGCGCGCCGTCCGGACGAGGCAGCGACTGGGCCATGTGCGGCCGCACTTTTCGGATCGGGATGCGGGTCGGCTATGGGGTGGGCCGCAGGAAGCCGACGACGGCCTCCTTTTCCCTCTCGACACCCTGCTCGAGCTGAGGCGGGACAGGCTCGAACGCGTCCACCTGGACGGAGCGCGAGCCGGGGCCACGGGTCCAGGTGGCGATGGCCAGGCCGTCGGCGATGACGGTGGGGCGGACGAGGCCGCCTCCTGGCCGGACGCGGGCCTGGTGGAGAGCGGGGACGGACGCCTCGCGGGTGCGGTAGCCGGTCAGGTAGTTGTCGTAGGCGGGCAGCATGCGAACGTCCGGGGTGTCAGACGGGGGTGGGAGTTCTTGCACCTGCCCGGCGAGCACGGTCAATGCGCCGTACTCGGTGATCACGTCGGATTCCGCCAGCGTTTTCCAGGCCCTGCGGGCCCAGGTGACCGGCAGTCCGGACCAGGCGGCGAAGTCCTCCGAGACGGCGGGGGCGTGCGCGGCCAGGTACCGGCGGGCCAGCTCGGCGAGAGCATCGTCGCCCTCCCACCGGAAGCGCCTGGTGGAGGGCAGCCAGTCGTCGAGCAGCACGTACGTGGCCTCACCGGCGCGCTGCGGACCATGGCAGAGGACGCCGGTGAGTGCCGCGTGGCGGATGAGGTGGAACGCCGCCTGCCCGTCCGGCGGAACACCGAGGGTGGTGAGGCGTTCGGTCAGCTCGGCCCGGGTGAGCGGGCCGTGCGCGGCAAGAGCACGCCGGATGAGATGGTCGGCGCGCCGGCGCAGGTCACCGCCCAGGCCCAGTTGCTGGTAGCGGCGGCTGGTCGCGGCAAGGATGCGCGGGGACAGCAACGGCAACACCCAGCGCGCGTCGTCGCCGGGGATGGTGTGCAGGGTGCCGCGCATGTACCAGTTGCGGACGATGCTCCGTTCCTTCTCGTAGGCCGTGCGGATGGCCTGGGCGGTGATGTCCCGGCCGCGTACCCGGATGCCCAGGCCGGCGGCCGTGGCGTCCTGGGCCTGGATGGCGAAGACCCGGCGGACGACCGCCTCGGCGGAGTCCTCCCGTGCTCCGCCGGCCAGGGCCTGGGCGTGGGCCCGCAGCCGGCGGACGCTCCCGTGGTCAGGCACCGGGCTGTGCCTCCGGGCCGGCGCGGTCAGGAGACGGCCTTGTCGAGGACGCGGGCGAGTTCGGCGGGCGCGGACAGCATCGGCCAGTGCCCGGTGGGCAGGTCGAAGCGCCGCCACGGCGGCTGGCTCAGGTAGGCCAGCATCGGCACCCCGGCATCCAGCAGCCCCGTGAAGTCACGGCAGGCGACCAGGACACGGTCCACACCGGGACCGGGCTCGGCCGGGCCGGTGAGACGCTGGACATAGGTGCCGAACGGCTGAGGGGTGGCACGCGAGCGCAGAGCGTCCCGCCGGCCCTCATCGAGCCCGTCGAGGCTGCCGGACGAGCCCAGGACCTCAAACGGCGGCATCGGCAGCCGCCACCCGTCGCCGGCGGCGTCGACCTGCTGGCGCAGCTGGTCAGCTGCCTGCGGTGGCATGAGGTCGAGCATGCACATGTCTGCGGCGAACGGGGCGCTGTCCACGTAGATCACGCGCTCCAGCCGGTCGCCGAGACGTCCGGCGGCCCCGGTGACCGGGGCCGCCGCGTAGCTGTGGGCGACCAGCGTGACGTCGCGCAGATCGGTCCGCTCGACGAAGCCGGTGATGTCCGCGATGTGCGTGTCCAGGTCCGTCTCGGGTCCGCCCTGGTCGGCGCGCTCGGCCAGGCCGGTCAGGGTCAGCGGCAGCGCCGTGTGGCCGCGCTCGCGCAGAGCGCGGGCGGTGTCTTCCCAGGCCCATGCCCCGAGCCAGGCGCCGGGAACGAGTACGAAGGTGGCCATGCGATCTCCCTGAAGTGAGGTGCTGCGGGGAGCGTAAGGTCGATACAGGACAGAATCCGCCCTGAAACGCTGAGTGATCCATGTCGCATCCCCTCACCCGTGTGCTGACCCTGCTGGAACTCCTCCAGTCCAACGCCCGGCTCACCGGGACGGAGCTGGCCGACCGGCTGGACACCGACGTGCGCACGGTGCGCCGGTACACCGCCCACCTGCGGGAGCTGGGCATCCCCGTGGAGGCCGAGCGAGGTCGCTACGGCGGCTACCGGCTGGCCCGCGGCTACCGCATGCCACCTCTGGTCCTCACCAACGACGAGGCCCTCGCCGTCGTCCTTGGCCTGCTCGCCGCAGAACGTCTGGGCATGGGCACCGCCGCGCCGGCGACTGCCGGTGCCCTGGCCAAGATCGAGCGGGTGCTCCCGCACGCCCTGCGCGAACCGCTCGCCGCTATGCGGGAGACCCTGTCGTTCACCGCCAACGCCGTGATCGGGCAGGCACCCGGCACCGGCGTCCTGCTGGCCCTGGCCCAGGCATCCCGCGCCCGCACGACCGTCGGCATCAGCCATCAGTCCTGGCGCCAGGAACACACCGAACGCGACATCGACCCCTACGGCGTGGTCTTCCACACCGGCCGCTGGTACGTCATCGGCCACGACCACCTCCGCGATGGCCTGCGCACCTTCCGCATCGACCGCATCGCCTCCGTCACCCCCCGGGCCGACAGCTTCACCGCACCCGACGGCTTCGACCCCGTGGCCCATCTGACCTCCACCCTCGCCCAGGGGTCCTACCGCTGGCAGGTCGAGGTGACGATCCACGGCCCCCTCGATGAGATCGCCCGCCGGCTGCCCCGCTCCGCGGTGACCCTCACCGCCCAGCCCACCGGTGTCCTGATGCACGCACGGGCAGAACGGCTGGACGGCATGGCCCACATGCTCGCCTCCCTGGAATGGCCCTTCACCATCCACCAACCCGACGAACTACGGCAGGCGCTCAAGAACCTCGCCGCCCAGCTCACCGCAGCCGCCCAGCGGAGACCGGAAGAACTACCGCAGTGAAGACCGGATCCACTGGGCAGGACCGGAAGCGGCGAAACGGCGTGACGAAGGAACCGGTGACCGAACTCGGGAGCGGGCGCGCGCTCCGTCTGCCACGCACCAGGGTGGTGCCCCTGCCCGCTCCTCCGGCCGTGCATCAAGCGGCGGGGGTCTCGCACTGCCTCCGGGAGCCGTTGACGGACGACTCCCGTTCTCGCGCACGGAGCCACCCCGGACAAGCTGGTGAACGCCTTGCGACGCTGACGCCGGAGCGGGCCTGGAGAGCGTTCAGGCATCCTCCTCCCACGGAACGACAAAACGGTGCCCGCACCCCGAGCGAGGGGTGCGGGCACCGTTTTGTCGTTTCACGGCATCCGGAGACTCACCCGGCGGAGGGGAGCTTCAGATCGGTGCAGCCGTGCAGCTTCACCGAGCGTTCGGCGAAGGCCGCCAGGGTGTCGACGAGGAAGCGGGGCTTTGCGCCGTGTACGTACTCGGTCGCGGAGATGGTGAGGAGCGCGTCAGGGGCGCCGGGACAGGAGGCCGTCGCATACGCCCGGTTGGGGGCGAGCCCGGAGGGCTCCTCCCACGGCTTCAGGTCGTCATTGGCGGCGCGCCGGGCCTGCGCGTAGAGCCCGTAGTCGGCCGACAGCCAGTAGAGCACCTCGTCACGCGCCTTGGTCTCGCCCAGTGCGCAGCGCTCCGTGAGGGCTGCTGCGGAAGCCGGGGTCTCCTTGACCCAATGGACCCAGAGGTCGTCGTTGGGGATTCCCAGGCCCGCGCAGGTGCCGGAGGCGCTCTGCGGCCACGAGCTGCTCCTCGGCTCCGGAAGGGGCGGAATGCGGTCACCCGGTTCGGCCTCGCACGACCAGTGGCGGGCCGCCTTCCGGGCGATGCCGGCGGCCAGTTCGGCCACCTGGCGGGCCCCCGTCGGGGTGGCGTGCGAGTCGTCGCTCTCGGCGTCGACGGCTATGTACCCGGGCTTGTTGGTGCAGGGCAGCACGATGCTGGTGCTGTGCAGGTCCGTGTGGCCGGTCCAGCCGCCGCCGAGTCCCACCGGCAGGAAGTCGCGCGACCTGGGGCCGAGCTCGGCGAGAATGCCGTCCACGCGCTCGGGCGCCGTGTCCGCCTCGGCAGGTATTCGGCCGACGGACACGTACAGGTCGGCCACTTTGCAGCGGTGGTAGACGTCATCGCCGGTGCCGTGCTGCAGGTCGACGGAGAGGCTGGTCTCCGTGTCGTAGCCGGTGAAGACGGCCGACTCCTCGAGCGGGAGAAGGCCGGCGCAGTAGGAGCTCAGCTTCTCCTCGTACCGCCAGCGCTCGCCGGTCTCGCTCGTCCGGTACCAGACGTAGCCCGCGACCAGGACGACCGCCAGGGGAAGCGTCACAAAGAGAGCGGCGCGGCGAAGTTTCTTCATCAGGCCCCCGATCATCTGCCGTTGGTGATCCGCACACCCTATGTGCCAGCACATGGAGGAACGCCGGGTATGCCGTCTCAGTTGTATTGCAGCCTGATGGCCTTCTAGCAGGTCTCTGATCTGGGAGCCTCCCCCTGAATGGTGGACACGCTGATACTGGATCTGCTTGATCCGGAGAAAGCGAGACCATCGCCGATGGCGATGAAGGACTACTCGGACGAGTTCAAGGCCGATGCCGTGACCCTGTTCGAGTCCACACCCGGGGCGACCTACAAGAGCGTCGCCGCCGACCTGAGCATCAACAGGAACACCCTGCGGACCTGGGTCCAGCGAGACCGCGAACGCCGCGGTGCCAACCAGACCGTCACACGAACCGCAGCCCGTTCTGCCCAGGTGACACCGTCCTCGGACCCGGACGAGCGGATCCGGCAGCTCGAAGCCCGGGTGGCCGAGCTCGAGGCGAGTGAGCGCAAGCCCGCGACCGAGCGGGACATACTCCGCAAGGCAGCCAAGTATTTCGCCGGGGAGACGAACTGGTGATCAGCCGCTTCCAGTTCGTCGACGACCACCGGGACGCCTTCGAGGTGAAGCGGCTCTGCCAGGTCCTGGACGTGAACAGGTCCGGCTACTACAAGTGGCGGGCCGGCCGGGAGGCCAGGGCCGCGAGGCAGCGGGCCGACCAGCGCCTGGCCGCCAGGATCCGCGAGGTCCACGCCGATTCCGGTGGCGCCTACGGCTCCCCGAGGGTGACCGCCGAGCTCAGGGACACCGGCCTGCACGTCAACGAGAAACGCGTCGCCCGCGTCATGCGGACGTTCTCCATCACCGGCGTCCGCCTGGGCAGACGCATCCGCACCACTCTCTCCGACCTGGCAGCTTCCCAGGTCCCGGGCCTGTTCCAGCGGGACTTCACCGCCACCGAGCCGGGCCGCAAATACATGGGCGACATCACCTATCTGCCCCTCGTCGGCGGCGAGTTCCTCTATCTCGCGACGGTGCTGGACTGCTTCAGCCGGAAGGTCGTGGGCTGGTCCATCGCCGACCACATGCGCACCGACCTGGTCGCCGACGCTCTGAAGATGGCGGCCCGCACCCGCGGCGGCCTGGACGGCTCCGTGTTCCACTCCGACCACGGCGCCCAGTACGGGGCGAGGGCTTACGCCGGCCTGTGCGACCAGCTGGGTGTCACCCGGTCCATGGGCGCGGTCGGCTCCAGCGCGGACAACGCGGCCTGCGAGAGCTTCCACGCGTCCCTGAAACGCGAGACCCTCCAAGGCGCCCGCCACTACGGCGACGCCGCCATCTGCAGAAGGACCGTCTTCGCCTGGCTGACCCGCTACAACACCCGCCGCCGGCACTCCGCCAACGGCCACCTCAGCCCCGACGAACACGAACGACGACACCACGCCGCTAAGCTCACGCTCGCCGCGTGATCAATGACCGCGTGTCCACCACCCTGGGGGAAGGCCCGCTCACTGTCGTCCTGTGGTGGGACTGAGCCCGACTCGGAGCACAACAAAGGTCCCAGTCAGGCAGATTGACCTCGTCGGCTTGGACGCCGCTTGCGACTCCCATCCGGCTGGCAGACCTCGCTACCGGTACGGCAACAGTTTCTTGAGCCTGCATCCGGCAATCTTTGCTGAGCAGGTAAGGTCCGGGAATGTTCTATCCCGGGTCTGAGCCGGAACTGATCACCGGCATGAGCAAGGCTGGTCTCGCCAGCCATCAACAGATGCTGATTCAGGCGACGCTCAGGGCAGTGCACCCCGGAGCCTATGCCAGCCAGCATGCTGCAGCGGGAGGAGCAACCGTGCTCTCCCTCGGACGCGCCGAAGCCGTGCTCCGCTCCCGCGCCAGCGGGCGCCACTCCAGGCCTCAACCGCATACAGAGTTGGCTTTCGCGGTGATTCGCAGCGCGTTGAAGTCTGTGCAGATGCTGGAGCCTGTCGTAACCCGCGACCGGAAACCACTCGAGGACGTGCGTGACCTGTTGAGCGAGGTAATCGCCCAGGGCGAAGGTGGGCTCGAGGGGACAGTTCGCTGCGGTGAACTGGCCGATGAACTGAAGTCACTCGTACCCGCAGTGAAGTGCACGGTTTTGGATCTCTTCGAGCAGGCATGGGAGACGGCGCTACCCGCGAAAGCGGCCGAGCGGGCGGTTGCCGAGGTTGCGAGCCTCGCCGTCTGGCGCGGCCGGGACTACGAGTGCTTGCTTGCCGATGTACAGCGTTTCCTCCAGCAGATTCCCGCAGGCAAGGCTCTGCTGTCAGTTCTGTGTCCCATGCAGCGCCGGATACGGGTGGCAGCCGTCGTGGAAGGTTCACGCACGCTGGCTCATCTGGACGAGTTGTTTGACGCAGGTGCCGACATCCGACAGTTTCCGATCGGGAAGAGGGAACCTGACGGATGGGGGCAAGGCACCTCGAGGCTGAAGGAATTCGCGTCACTGCATGGACATCACCGCAACAGGGACGCCCGAGCGGAGGAACGGTCGGCCGCTGCCGTCCTGCTGACCCTGCGGGTCACGGCCCCCGACCGCGGTACGGCTGTACATGTAGCCAGGAGGGGCATCGAAGAAGCACTCGACGCCTACATGGCCGGTAACCGCATTGCCGAGCTGCGACTTCGGCCCGAGATACTGGTGTACGAGGAAACAGGCAACCGCTCCCGTCAATACACCTTGCGTGGGCCTGCAATCAACACAGCACGCCCGCTGACCAGTCACTGGCCTGCAGAAATCCGTGAATGCCTGCGTACGGCCCACATCGCACGCTCCACGTCCTCACCGCTCACCAGGGCAGCCCTCTCCTGGGCCGCTCTTGAGGCGGCCGGCATCAAGCACGGTTACAAAGATAATGCACCGCACGTTCGTCTTGCCCGGGCTCTGAGCCTTCAAGCATTGCGCCAACAACTGATCAGTTCTCACCAATGTGTACGGACGGTCGCCACAGCGACCTGCCGAGCGGTGAAACGGCGTGCAGAGGATGCTTCCCGCGCGGTGCGCCGCATGGAGCAGCACCTCGGGGACGAGAGCGCCCCACTGACATTGGAACAGCAGCTGATGCAGGTGCGTGAACGCGCCACCCTCGCCCACCAGAAAGCGGCCGACGCCGACAATCTGTATCTTCGGCCGCTCAGCGAGATCGACTTGGCGGCCACCGTCAACGAACACGGCCTGCTGTGTGACCCCAACCGATGGGCCGACATACTCGCAGCCTCCCCTGAAGCAAGCGAAGAGATCAAAGCTGGCTCCGAGGCATTGGTCTGTCTTCACTCAGTCCTTCCTGGTCTGCCTGCCCACGAACTCGCCGTATGGCGCGCACGCCTGACCAATCCTAGGAAATGCGCGGAATGGCTCACCGAAACGGAAGAAAGGTATCGAGCTCAACTCAGCTGGATGTATGTGGTGCGTAACACGGCATTGCACCAGGGAGTGTTCACATCGGTTGCTGACAGTCACGATGCTCATGGAGCCAGTGGCACCGTCGACCTCATGCTGGAAGTCCTCGGAAACTGGTACTCCGTGGCCAATGCCGCGGCGCTGCCAGAATCGACCTGGTCAGCCCCTGAAGTCATCATTTCATTGGCTCAGCGGCAGCAAAATCTGATCCAGCGCCTCAAGGCCGGGATGGCGGATCTGAACTTCACACACCTGACTAGCCCTACGTCGAATGGGCATGACAGGCAATGAGGTGAAGCAGCACAAGAAGGTAGGGAGCGTCTTTCCTGTTGGACGACCCGCCAGAGCGGACAGGGACTCGAACCCTGGTCTCTCCCAAGTGGATCGGGGCGACTGCGAGTCGCTACACCCGAGGTGTCCGATCCTGTGGAAGACCGTACCCGATTCGCTGCCGAAGCTACAGAGGAGGCCTGCGCCGGCCAGGGCGATGATGGTCTTTGCCCGGCACGCAAACCGATCCGTAGGCCTTGTCGCATGTGTCAGGCATGTCCTCACCTCATCAGCTGCCAGCGGTGCAGTGCGTCGCTGTGCAGCGTCAGCCAGGAGCCGTCTCTTCGAGGGCGAGCGGGGCAGCCAGTCCTGGGGTAATCGAATTCGGCGGGCGGCTGCAGAGCGCCGTCGTCCAGGAGCAGGTGCGGGTTGTCCGCCGTGTCCTGCTCCTCGACCGCGGCGGCCACCATACGGCTGCCGTCCAGGAAGCCGGGACGGCAGCCCGCGAAGCGCAAGCCTCTGGCAGGACGTCCTTGGCTTCGGCTATGACGTCCTCCTTCAGGCCGGTCTCGTCTTGCAGTGGCTGAGTCGTTCCCTTCCGACGTCCAGCTTGAGCACTGCCTCTGTTGAGGCTCGCTTCGGTATGCGGGTGGCTTGGTCATGGACGAGGGCCGTGCGCGACAAGGGTTGATTACGCGACCAGGCAGACGCCGGCGAGGCGGCAACTTCCTCAACCCGCGTCGAGTGCATCTGAATGCGAAGAGGTGAGCTGGGCCATGCGCCATCGGACTGCGCCGGAGATTAAGTCGTGCTGCCAGAAGGCAAGCGCCCGGACGCTCACCAGACGGTCGAGGAGTTCGGCCGCTTGGCCGGGGGAGTGGCCGCAAAGACGCGCGATGTCCTCCAGGTCAGCGGAATCCATGGGGTGAGACGCCTGAGCTTGCTCCGCTTTGACGGACGCGGTGATTGTGTCGGTCAGGCCGCGAGAGCGGTCTCGTGGTCGGTGGGGCTGCGGTGGCCCAGGCTGCTGTGCAGGCGGCGGATGTTGTACCAGTCCTCGATGTACTCGAAGATCGCCGTGCGGGCTGCGGCCTTGCTGGACCAGACGTGGCCGTCGGCGGGGACGAGTTCGCGTTTGAGGGTGGCGAAGAAGGACTCCGCGAGAGCGTTGTCCCAGCAGACTCCGGTCTGTCCGACGGACAGCCGTATGCCCATCCGGCCGGCGACGGCGGCCGGTTCCCGGTTGGTGTACTGACCGGATTCAATCGGTCGTTGCAACACCGGTTTGGAGCAACAGTAGCTGCTCGTTGAACGCCTCGGCTGGCGTCTTCCAGCCGAGGGTTTTGCGGGGTCTGGTGTTCAGAGCGTGGGCGACAGCCTCGAGCTCCTCGGCGGACCACCTCGAGAGATCCGTTCCCTTCGGGAAGTACTGGCGCAGGAGCCCGTTGGTGTTCTCGTTCGTGCCGCGCTGCCACGGACTGTGAGGATCGGC
>NZ_LWCC02000019.1:3819-16541 GCF_001642695.1 Streptomyces chilikensis | reverse complement strand
GGCCGGTCCGCCGCTCGTCACGCCGCCGGGCGGCTGGGACGGCACGCCGCCCCGGCCCCGCCCGAGGGCCGGCGGACCGGACGGCCGCGCGGGCGCCCGGGCGCGCTCAGGCCAGCGACAGGAAGAGCTTCTCCAGACGGGCCCGCATCTGGACGGAATCCCGGATCTCGGGGTCCTCGCTGGTCAGGCACTGCTGCAGCCCCGTGGCGATGATCGAGAACCCGGCCCGGTCCAGCGCCTTGGAGACGGCGGAGAGCTGCGTGACGACGTCCTCGCAGTCCCGTCCGTCCTCCAGCATCTTGATCACGCCGGCCAGCTGGCCCTGCGCCCGCCGCAGTCGGTTCAGCGCCGACTTGAGCTCCTCGGCACTCATGTCGAGTTGCACCCATCCTCCTCTGCATACCCCCGCGGGTATCCTACCCCGAGGTGGGCGTCCCACCGAAGGCATTGTCCCGTGAGCACCTTCACCACCCTGGCCGCGGCCCGGCTCCGGCTCCGGCTCCGGCTCCGGCCCGGGAACATCCGGGCCGCGGGCGCGGTTGTGCCGGAGAGACACGTGCCGCCCGCCGGGCGGGCGGGCACGCCGCCCGGGTCGCGCCGCGCCCCCCGTCACCGTGAGCACCATGGCCGGATCCCGTACCTCCTTCACCGTCTCCGCCACGCTGGCCGGCGTGACCGCCGCCGTGCTGGCCGCCGGATGCGCGGCCACCGGCGAACCCCCGCGGGCCGCCGTCCCTCCGCGCGACGCCGTGGCCCCGGCCTCTCCCGCGGCGGTTCCCGGGGTCCCGGGACCGGCGGACCCGACCCCCGCACCCTCGCGTCCGGACCCCCGCGTGCGGGAGGCACGGCTGAGCATCCCGGAGATCGGTCTCGACGGCCTCCGGGTCGTCCGCTACGAGGGCACCACCGACGACTGGCCGGGCACCCGCGTCCAGAACCGGGGCGACGCGGCCAGTCCCTACGGCCCGGGCGGCGGCGTCGGTCCGGGCGAGACCGGCAACCACCTGGTCACCGCCCACCGCCTCTCCGCGGGCGGCCCGCTGCGGGACCTGCCCTCCCTCGACGCGGGCGACCGGGTCCTCGTCACCTCCGGCGGCACCGTGTACGAGTACCGGATCACCGAGACCCGCACGACCTCGTTCCGGTCCGAGCGCTCACTCGCCGAACAGCGCGCCGAGGTGCCGGGGCACCCGGGCCGGAAGGCGACCCGCGCCATGATCACCGTCTCCACCTGTGCGACGCCCGAGGACGACGCGGCGGGCAACTTCTGGCGGGACGACAAGGGAAATCCGGAGCACCGCATCGACAAGGTGGGCGTCCTGGTCTCCTCACGCCCCGCCTGACCGCGCGCGAACCTCCGGCCGCCCCGGCCGCTGCCTGCGATACTCCCCCCATGCACACGCGATGGGCCTTGCGGCCGGCCGGCCCGGCGGACGTCGAGACGATCGCCGAGCTCCGGGCCGTGGTGATGCGGCCGGACCTCGAGCGGCTGGGCCGGTTCGACGAGCACCGCGTCCGGCAGCGCTTCCGCGACTCCTGGGCGCCGCTCCACACCTCGGTGGTCACCGTCGACGGGTCCTTCGCGGGCAGCGTCACCCTGCGGCCCTCCGAGGGCTGCCGGGTGCTCGAGCACTTCTACCTCGCTCCCCGGCAGCAGGGCCGGGGACTCGGAACGGCCGTCCTGCGCGCCCTCCTCGACCGCGCGGACACCGCCGGCGAGACGGTCCGCCTGAACGTCCTGGACGGCAGCCCGGCCCGGCGCCTCTACGAACGGCACGGCTTCACCGTGGAGGCCGAGGACCCGGTCGACGTGTTCATGGTGCGCCACCCCCGGGGTACCGTGCCGCGGTGACCCGGCGACCCCCTCTCCTCTTCCTCGACGTCGACGGACCGCTTCTCCCCTTCGGCTCCGGCGTCGCGCGGCCCGCGCCGGAGACGGCCGGCACCGGCAACCCCCTGTTGTCCCGCCTCCGGCCGGAGCCGGGTCCTCGTCTGCTGGCCCTCGGCTGCGAACTCGTCCGGGCCACCACCTGGCCGGATGAGGCCAACGAGGTCCTCTCGCCCCGTCCCGGGCTGCCCGAGCTGCCGGTGGTGAGGTGGCCGGAGGACTCCGGCGCCGAAGGGCCCCGCGGGCTGCACCGGAAGACCGCGCCCCTGGTGGCATGGGCGGGCGGCCGGCCCTTCCTCCGGGTGGACGACGAAATCGGGCCGGTGGACCGGCTCTGGGTGGAGGCCGGCCATCCGGGCCCCGCCCTGCTGCACCGCGTCGACCCGCGCCGCGGGCTCACCGGACCCGACTTCACGGCCCTCGCGGGCTTCACCACCGCGCTCCGACGGGGGTGACCCGCCGGACGGGGCGTCGACAACCACCCGCCCGGCACCGCAGACTGTCCGGTCATGACGAGCAGCGAACTGTGGACCAAGGAGACCGCCGAGCGCTACGACGAGGGCGAGACGGAGATGACCTCGCCCGCCGTGCTCGGCCCCACCGTCGACTTCCTCGCCCGGCTGGCCGGCGACGGCCCCGCTCTGGAATTCGCCATCGGCACCGGCCGCGTCGGCGTGCCGCTGCGCGAGCGGGGCGTACCGGTGAGGGGCATCGAACTGTCCGAGCACATGGCGGCGGTGCTGCGCCGCAAGGTCGACGAGGAGACCCTGCCGGTCGTCATCGGCGACATGGCCACCACCGTGGTCCCCGGCAGCCACACCCTCGTCTACCTGGTGTACAACACCATCTCCAACCTGCTCACGCAGGACGAGCAGGTCGAGTGCTTCCGCAACGCCGCCCGCCACCTCTCCCCCGGCGGCCGGTTCGTGGTCGAGCTCGGCGTGCCACCGCTGCGCCGGATGCCGCCCGGCCAGAGCGCCGTGCCGTTCGACGTCTCGGACCGGCACCTCGGCTTCGACACCATCGACCTCGTCGACCAGCTCCTCGTCTCCCACCACTTCAGCCGCGAGGCGGACGGCCGCTACCGCCGCGGCGCCTCGCGCCACCGCTTCGCCTGGCCGTCCGAACTGGACCTCATGGCGCGGATCGCCGGGCTGGAGCTGGAGCGGCGCGTCGCGGACTGGGACGGCTCCCCCTTCACCGACGACTCCACCCGTCACGTCTCCGTCTGGCGCAAGCCCGCCTGAGCGGCCTCCGCGCGGGTACCCGCAGCCGCGCAGACAGCGGCAACCCGGAGGGATGACAGACGCATGCTGATCGACGAGACGCTGGTCAAGGAGCTCCTGGACAGGCCGGCGGACGACGCCGCCCTGGTCCTGCTGGAGGGCACGGCGCAGGTGGCCGACCGTGCCGCCCTGGAGGGTGACAGCCACTTCCGGGGCGCGGCCGTCCTGCTGACCCGCGGGGAGCTCGTGGAACGCCTGGGCGGCTCCTCCCCCGCCGAGGAGGACCTGACGCGGGTGGCGGCGTCCCTGAGCGACTCCGTCGGCAAGCTGGGCGGCTGACTCGCCGGCCCACGGAACGGGTAACCGGAATCTTCCGGTCCGCAGACCCCTGAGGCGCAGGACTTACGGCGTCCTCAGGGGTCCGGGCGGAGAAAAACGTACGATTTTGCACCACTTCCTCTCGTCGCCAATCATGGTCGGCACGCCCGGCGATCCCGGGCGCCGGCACGACGAGAGGCGCACCACCCAGGCCCCCCATCGGGACCTCCTCCCCCCATGCCCCCGCCCCCGCACCGGGAGCCCCGGACGTCCGCCCGGAGCCGGGGTCCGGCACCCGGGACGAGCGCGGAAGCCGGCATGCGCGCCGGTTCGGACTCCCGGTGGCGACCGCGCTGGTGATGGGCAACATCATCGGCGGCGGGATCTTCCTGCTGCCCGCCTCGGTGGCTCCGTTCGGCACGGTGAGCCTGGTGGCGTTCGCGGTGCTGACGGTCGGCGCGATCGCGCTCGCCCTCACCTTCGGACGTCTCGCGGAACGTGATCCGCGCACCGGCGGCCCCTACGTGTACGCCCGTGAGGCCTTCGGCGACTTCGCGGGGTTCCTCGCCGCCTGGGCGTACTGGATCACCACCTGGGTGTCGAACGCGGCCCTGGCCGTCGCGGCGGTCGGCTACCTCGCCGTCCTCCTCCCGGCGGTCGGCGAGCACCGCTGGGCCGCCTGCGCGGCCGCCCTGGTCCTGCAGTGGCTCCCGGCGCTCGCCAACTTCGCCGGCACCCGGTGGGTCGGCGCCGTGCAGCTGGTCTCCACGGCCCTGAAGTTCGCCCCGCTGCTCCTGGTCGCCGCCGGAGGCCTGTTCTTCTTCGACGCCGACAACCTCGGCCCGTTCAACGCGAGCGGCCAGAACACGGTCGGGGCGGTCTCCGCGGCCGCGGCGATCCTCCTCTTCTCCTACCTCGGCGTGGAGTCCGCCGCGGTCAGCGCGGGCGAGGTCGCGAACGCGCGCCGCAACGTGGGCCGGGCCACCGTCATCGGCACGGCCGGCGCCGCACTGGTCTACCTGCTGGGCACGCTGGCCGTCTTCGGCACGGTCGCCCACGAGGAGCTGGTGGGTTCCACGGCCCCCTTCTCGGACGCCGTGAACGCGATGTTCGGCGGCACCTGGGGCGGCTGGGCCGTCGCGGTGGCCGCGCTCGTCTCGATGACCGGCTGCCTCAACGGATGGACCCTGCTCAGCGCCCAGACCCCCTACGCCGCCGCGCGCGACGGTCTCTTCCCGGCCCCCTTCGCCCGCCGCCGGCGCGGCGTGCCCACCTTCGGCGTCGCCGTCACCGTGGTCCTCTCCTCCCTGCTGACCGTCTACAACTACGCCTCCGGCTCGGCCCGCGTCTTCGAGGTCCTGGTCCTGATCACCACCTTCACCGCCACCGTCCCCTACCTCCTGGCCACCGCCGCGCAGCTGCGCCATCTGGTGGCCGGCCGGCACGAGCGGGTGAACCGCGTCCGCCTGGCGCGCGACATGACGGTGTCCGCGGTGGCCGCCGGCTTCTCCCTCTGGCTGGTGGCGGGTTCCGGCTACGCGGCGGTGTACCAGGGGGTGCTCTTCCTCTTCGCCGGCGTCCTGGTGTACGCGGTGATGACCGCCCGGCGCTGACCGGGTCCGCCGCGCCGTACGTCCGCCCGCGCCGTACGTCCGCCCGCGCCGGCCGCCGGATGCGCGGGCCCGACGCGGGCAGACGTACGGCATGACCACTTCCAAGACCACAGTGCTCGTCCTCGACTGCTCCGCCCCCGAGGAACTCGCCGATTTCTACGCCAAATTGCTGGACGCCACCGTGCGGCGCGGCGTCGACCCCGACTTCGTCGAGGTCGTCGGGCACGACGGCACGCGCATGGCCGTCCGCCGTGACCACGGCTACGCGCCGCCCAGCTGGCCTCGTCCCGACGACTCCCAGCAGGCGCACCTGCACATACTGGTGGCCGAGGAGGACATGGACGAGGCCGAGCGGGAGGCCGTGAGCCTCGGCGCGCGTCCCGTCGAGACCCGCGACAACTCGGGTCCCCGGGACGTGCGCACCTACGCCGACCCGGCCGGGCACTCCTTCACCCTGGTCGCCCGGCAGGGCCGCTGACCGGGGCGGATCAGCAGCCGATCCGGCGGTCGTCCAGCGCGATGTCGTCCATGCGGACGTCGTAGGAGGACGGGCTGGGGTCGCCCTGGTAGAGCTGCCAGCCGATCTTCACGGTGTCGAAGCGCGGGAAGACGAAGTCGGTGTCGGCGCCGCCGTGGTCGCGGGTGGAGACGGTCAGTTCGGGCTTGGGCCGGCCGTCGATCCAGACGGAGATCCTGTTGTCGGTGGCGTCCATCCGCCACTCCACGCACTGCCACACCCCCGCGGTGGCGGGGGCCGACTCGCGCCAGGCCGTCCAGTCGCCGGTGGGGCCCCCGTCGGAGCCGACGCCCCACAGGTTCTTCCCGACGCCGGGCACGTACTGGCCGCCCAGGGGACGGACGTACCCCGGGCCCTCGCCGGTGGCCTCCACCATGGTCCAGTGGGCCCAGTCGGGGGCCGTCGGGAAGGCGTCGACGCGGAGGCGGACGCGGCCCCAGAAGCTGTTGCCCGGCGGGGTGAGGCCGTCGACCTGGAGGAACGCCTTGCCGTTGCCCTCGGTGCGGACGCGCAGGTGCTTGCTGTGGCGGGTGGCGTGCCGCTCGACGGTGAGCGTGCCGTCCGCGGTGTCGGTGGTCCAGCCCCTGCCCCGCGTCGCGCCGGGCGGCAGGGTGCCGAAGTCCTCGCAGAACAGCAGGTCGCGGTGGGCACAGGTCCGGTCACCGCCGCGGTGGTCCGGTCCCGGGGCCGAGCCCCAGGAGGCGGGCGCCGCCGCGGTCGTCGCGGCCAGCAACGCGGTGAGCGTGGCGGATAAGCGGGTTCTCCTCATGTGCACGGCCTCCAGTCCGTCCGCCGCCCGGCGCGGTGCCGGGCGGGCGTGATCCGGGGACATCCTGATGGGTGCGCGGCCGGATTCCCAGGGTGTCTCAGCGGTAACTTCGTGCCCCTCCGCCTCGCCGGCCCCGCCGCCCCCTCGGCCCCGGCCGCAACCCGCCGACGGCCCGGGCCACCCCGTCCGCTGCGACGGGGGCGGCCCGGGCCGTGCGGGACGCGCCTACCGGAGGTTGGTGGTCGAGTCACCGCGCGGGACGGTCACCCCCCGGAAGAACTCGGGCCGGCGCAGCCGCTGCGCGATCATCACGACGACGCCCAGCAGCAGCACGCTGACGCCGAGGACGAAGACCAGGCCGACTCCGCCGATCTGCGACCCCGAGCCGTACGAGGGGTCCATGGAGTCGTAGCAGGTCTGGACGAAGAAGACCAGGAGCAGGACGCCGCCGGCACCCGGCAGCAGGCCCTTCATGAGGAAGGCCCTGGGACCGCCGCCGAGTTCCTTGCGGAAGTACCCCACGCAGGCGAGCGCCGTGATGCCGTAGTAGAAGCAGACCATCATGCCGAGGGCGGTGATGGTGTCCCACAGGACGTCCTCGGACAGCACCCGCATGACGGTGTAGAAGGCCGACGCCACCAGCGCGGCCGCGACCGTGGCGTAGCCCGGGGACTGGAAGCGCGGCGTGATGCGCGCGTAGGACGGGGGCAGCGCGCCGTAGTGGCCCATGGCGAGCATGGTGCGTGCCGGGGACACGAACGTCGACTGGAGCGAGGCCGTCGACGAGGAGAGCACGGCCAGGGACATCAGGATCGCGGTCGGCCCCATCACCGGGCCGGCGAGTGCCGCGAAGACGTTCTCCTGGATGTCGGCGTTGCCGAGTCCGTGGGCGCCGTCCGAGACGCCGGAGTAGCTGAGCACGCCCAGCGCCACCGCCATGTAGAGGGCGACGATGACCAGGATCGTGGTCAGGGCCGCGCGCCCCGGGGTGGTGGCGGACCCCTTGGTCTCCTCGTTGATGGTGAGGACGACGTCCCAGCCCCAGTAGATGAAGACGGAGAGGGAGATGCCGGCGGCGAAGGACGAGAAGGAGTCCACCGCGAACGGGTTGAACCACTCGGCGCTGATCGCAGCGGCGTCGAAGGCCGTCCCGTCGCCCACGTGGCCGAACGCGGCGACGGAGAACCAGATCAGGACGCCGACCTGGAAGGTGACCAGGACGTACTGGACGGCCTTGGTCGCCTCGAGCCCGCGGTAGGAGACCCAGCAGGCCAGCGCCATGAACACCAGGCAGGTGGCGATGTTGACCGGGACGTTGCGGGTGAGGTCGGCCAGCGCCTCGTCGCCCGTGACCTGGGCGAGGAGCAGGTAGAGGAAGTCGACCGCGATGCCCGCGAGGTTGGAGAGCACCAGGATGGTCGCGGCCAGCAGGCCCCAGCTGCCCATCCAGCCCACCCACGGGCCGAAGGCCCGTGACGCCCAGGTGAAGGTGGTGCCCGCGTCCGGCATCGCCCGGTTCAGCTCGCGGTAGCCGACGGCGACCAGGAGCATCGGGAGGAAGCCGACGAGGAAGATCGCCGGGAGCTGCTCCCCCACGACGGCCGCGGTCGGGCCGAGTGCGCCCGAGAGCGTGTAGGCCGGGGCGATGCAGGAGACCCCGATGACGACGGCGCCCAGCAGCCCGACGCGCCCCGAGGCCAGGCCTTTGCCGGCGCCGTCGTTGTCGCTGCCGCTGCCGCGGTCGCCGGAGGTGGTGGTGCCCGCGACGGGAGTGGTCATCGCTGTTCTCCATCCGTGTGCGGCACGACCACCATGGGGATGGGCAGGTGCCGGAGGATCCTGGCGGCTGTGGTTCCGAGGAAGGTGCGCCGGCCCGGCGCGAGGCGGGAGGAGCCGATGAGCAGGAGGCCGCGCGGTTCCCAGGCGATCGACTCGACGGCCTGCTTCATGGTGCGGCCCTGCCCGATCTCGACGGTGGCCCTGCCGCCGGTGAAGTCCTCCGCGGCGGCGGAGATCAGCTCCGCGGCGCGTCGTCGCGCGGACTCCCGCGCGCCCTGGTGTTCGTCGACCTCCAGCAGCGAGACGAGGTGCAGGTCGAGTTCCGCGCGGCGCGCCGCCTCGACCGCCTCCCGCACCACCAGCTGGGCCCCGGGACGGGTTCCGACGGCGCAGTAGACCCGCTCCAGCAGGCCCGGGGACTCGTGGCCGCGCGGCACCAGCGCGACGGGCACCGGCGAAGCGTGGAGCAGTTGCGTCGCCACCGGACCGACGGTGAAGCCGGGGCCGACGCCGGAGGCCGTGCCGACCACCACCAGGCGGGCGTCGAGGTCCGCCGCGGCCTCCAGGATCCCCTGGGCGACGGACCGGTGCCGGCGGAGGTGGGTCCGGACCGGCAGGCCCGGCGGGACCGACGCCCGCGCTTCGTCGAGCCACCGCTCCGCCTGGTGCTCGACCAGCGACTCGACGTCCGGCGCGGGCGGGTAGGCCGCGCCGAAGGGGGTGTCGGAGCGGACCACGAGCACGATGTCGAGCACCGCCCCCAGCGACCGGGCGAGGTCCGCTCCCGCGCGCAGGGCGACCTTGCTCCGTTCGTCGCCGCCGTACGCGACGACGTAGTGCGGGACGCTCATGACGTCTCCTCCCGGGACGTGTCCGCGAGCTCGTCGAGCAGTTCCTCGGCGGTGATGCGCCCCATCCGGAGCGCGCCCTCGACGTGCAGGTAGCCCTCGGCGGCCAGGTCGGAGCTGGCCCAGTGGATCGGTCCGACGGGGGTGCGCTGGTCGGCTCCGTACCGGGTGAGGCCGCCGAGGTCGAAGGTCGCGCCGTAGGCGCCCCGGGTCCACTCCTCGCTGCCCCAGTCGGACTCGTGGTAGACCACCGGCTCGAGCGCCCGGTCGCCGAGGTAGGCGGCGACGGACCGCAGGACGCGGCGGCGGCGTTCCTCGGCCGGCAGGGCGAAGAGCGCGTCGGCCTTCTCGTCGGAGACGAAGCCGACCAGGGTTCCGCGGGTGTCGCCGTGGTTGGTGTTGTCGTAGACCTCCTGGACGAGCTCCCCGGCGCCGAAACCGGTCCCGGAGAGGCCGTCCTCGCGCCAGAAGGGGGTCTCGTACACCGCGTGCACCTTGATCACCAGGCCGAGCGACAGGTGCTGGTGGAGCTGGTGCTGGCGGCGGGGCAGCGGCGGTTCGTACGAGACCCGGGTGTACAGGTTCGGCGGTACCGCCATGACGACCTTCCGCGCCCGTACGGTGACGCGGTCGGAGACGACGGTGACTCCCGCGTCGTCGCGGCGGACCGTCCGGACCGGGGTGGACAGGTGGACGTCGTCCCCCAGCGCGGCGGCCATGGCCTCGCTGACCGACTGCATGCCGCCGACCACGCGGCGGTCGAGGATGAAGTTCTCGTCGACGAGGTTCGAGAAGGAGCCGGCGGACGCCGCCATCAGGAGCGCCTGGAGGGTGGAGAAGGCGTGCGCGGGCTTGGTGAGCATCCCGCCGGCGATGAAGAGGCCGATGTTCCGGCACGCCTCCTCGTCGTCCGACTGCCGGCGGAGCCAGTGGTGGAAGGAGATCGTGTCGAGCTCGCGGGCCTCGGGGTGCGCCCACGGCTCGGTGGCGCCGACCTCTGCGGTGAGCGCGTCGAGCAGCTGGATCAGCCGCTCCATCTCGGAGGCGGTCCGCTCGCCGACCGGGAAGCGGTCTCCCTTGTACCGGGTGCGGGTGCCGTCCGGCGAGACGTAGACGGAGTCCCCGTCCCGGTGGCGCGCGTAGGTCTCCAGGCCGAGTTCGTCGAGGAGGGCGAGCAGCTCGGTCTGGTCGGGCGAGACCCACTGGCCGCCGATCTCCAGCCAGGCGCCGTCCACGGTGTCGCTCCAGGTGCGCCCGCCGACCCGGTCGCGGGCTTCCAGGACGGCGACGCGGACGCCGGCCTCGCTGAGGCGGCGGGCGGTCATCAGGCCGGCCGGTCCGGCGCCGACGACGACCACGTCGCGATCGAGGGTGAGGGGGGTGGTCTGGTGGGGGCTGTGCATGACGCTTCTTCCGCAAGGCAATATGAATGTCGCTCATTTAGCCCGGGCGGCGAGTCCCCCGTCAAGAGTCCTGGAGCAGAAATGCTTCGGCCGGGCCGGACCGGGAGGACGTTCCCAGGGCCTGGGTGATCACCGGAACGGCGCTGTGAGATGGTGACGCCGTGACACCTTCCGAACGGCCGCGGCGCCGCGGGCGCCCCACCGCGCCGCTGCTGTCGCAGGAGAAGATCACCGCGGCGGCGGTGGAACTGATCGAGGCCCGGGGGTACACGGCGCTCACGATGGCGGCGCTCGCGCGGCAGCTGGGGGTGGCGCCCTCGGCCCTCTACAACCACGTCGAATCGAAGCGCCAGCTGCTGCTGTGGCTGCAGGACCACGTCAACAAGGAGATCGACTGCTCCGGCTTCGGCGACCGGCCCTGGGACGTCGCGCTCGAGTCGTGGGCGCACTCCTACCGCGAGGCGTACGCGCGCCACTCGCTGCTCGTCCCCGTCATCGCGGTGACGCCCATCGCCGGGTCCCCGCACACGGTCGCGATGTACGAGACGGTCGCCGCCGGACTGCGCGCCGGCGGATGGCCGGACGACCAGGTCATGGACGTCGTCGTGGCGATAGAGTCCTTCGTCCTCGGATCGGCCCTGGACGCGGCCGCGCCCGACGACATCTTCGACGTCCCGGGTGACCAGGCCCCGGTGCTGGCCGAGGTCGTCGGCGCCCGGGTGGGACGGGACGCGGCCAGGGCCGCCTTCGACCTCGGGCTCGCCACGGTGCTGGCCGGGCTCCGGGAGCGGTTGAAGGCGCTCGCGGGGTGAGGAGTCCCGGCAGGAGCCCGCCCGTCGGCACGGCCCCGGGCGCCCCGCTCCTCGCCCGCGTCACACGGCCGTCGGCATGCCTTCGTCCGGCAGGCCACCGTCCGGCGGCTCCTGCGGATCGCGCCATTGACACGCGCCGGGTGTCCTCCTAGCTTGCGAGCGCCCCCGCCCCACCGGCCACCCGAGGACACCTCATGCCCAGACGCCTTCCCGGTCACCTCGCCGTGCTGATCACCGGCCTGGCGATGCTGCTCGCCGCCCAGCCCGCCTCCGCGAGCGCCTCGCGGTCCGCCGCCGCCTGGACGGGGACGTGGGCCGCCGCCCCCAGCGCCGTGCCCGCGAGCAGCACCCTCGCCTTCGAGGAGCAGACCCTCCGCCAGGTCGTGCGCACCAGTGTCGCCGGGCGCGGCGTCCGCGTGCGGCTGACCAACGAGTTCGGCGCGACGCCCCTGGTGATCGGCGAGGCCCGGGTCGCCCTGGCCGCGCCGGGCGAGCCCGGCGGGATCCGGCCGGGCACCGACCGTCCCCTGCGCTTCGGCGGCCGCACCTCGGTCACCGTGCCGCCCGGCGCCCGGCGCTGGAGCGACCCGGTCGCGCTCGACCTCCCAGCGGGCGCCGACCTGACGGTCAGCACGTACCTCCCGCGCCGCACCCCCGCCACGACCGTGCACAACCTCGCGTACCAGCACGGCTGGGTCGCGCCCGGAAACGTCACCGGCAAGCCGGCCGTCGAACCGACCGCCACGGTCACGACGTGGTACTTCCTGTCCGGCGTGAGCGTCACCGGCGGCCCGCGCGCGGGGCGGTCCCGAGCCGTCGTCGCCTTCGGCGACTCCATCACCGACGGCGCGGAGACCACCCTCGGCGCCAACCGCCGCTGGCCCGACCGGCTCGCCGAGCGGTTCCGGACCGATCCGGCGTCGGCCCGTCTCGGCGTCCTCAACGCCGGCATCAGCGGCAACCGCCTGCTGCGCGACCCCCGTCCGCCCGCCGGCACACCCGCCGAGGACTACGCGACGTTCTTCGGCGAGGCCGGTCTCAAGCGGTTCGAGCGCGACGTGCTGGACCAGCCGGGCGCCGGGTACGTCGTGGTCCTGCTGGGGGTCAACGACATCGGCCAGCCGGGCGGTCCGGCGGCCCCCGCCGACGAGGAGGTCACCGCGGCCGAAGTCATCGAGGGCCACCGGCGGTTGGTGGCGATGGCGCACCGCCACGGTCTCAAGGCCTACGGCGCGACCATCATGCCGTTCGAGGGCGACGACCTCGGCTTCCACACCCCGGAGCGCGAGGCGAAGCGCCAGGCCGTCAACGCCTGGATCCGCACCGGCGGCGTCTACGACGCGGTGGTGGACTTCGACGCCGCCACCCGCGACCCCGCGCACCCGGCCCGGCTCCTCCCCGCCTACGACAGCGGTGACGGCCTGCACCCGAACGACGCCGGCATGAAGGCGATGGCGGACGCGGTCCCGCTCCGCCTGTTCCGCTGACGGTCACGACGCCCGGGGAGCCTTCCGCGCCGCCGGGACCGCGACCGGCCGCGGGTGAGACG
>NZ_LWCC02000019.1:0-3800 GCF_001642695.1 Streptomyces chilikensis | reverse complement strand
GGGGGGGGGGAACGCGGATCGGACGGCGGGTTACTTCAGGTAGGTTTCGGCGGTGCCGATCTTGCCGGGGCCGTTGAGGACGTAGACGCGCAGGTTGCCCTTGCCCGGAGCGGAGACGGTGAGCTTCCCGTCGGTGACGACCCGGGTGTCACCGGTGACGGCGTCCCGGTACGTGCCGTTGGGAATGCCGGTGTAGGCGGCGGCGTGGGTGACGGTGACCAGGGCGAAGCTGTCCGTTCCGCCCGCGGTCCAGCGGCGCTTGTAGGCGATCTCGCCGCTGATGCCCTCGGTGGAGTACTGGCCCGTCTGCAGGGCGGGGACCGCGCGGCGGATCTCGTTGAGCCGCTGCACGTGCTTGACCAGCGGCTGGGCCAGCGTGGTGGCGACCGCGCCGGTGGCGGAGTCGACCTTGCCGAACCCCGACGCCTTGACGTCGCCCTGGAGGTGGTCGCCGTAGTAGGCGCGCCCGGTGGTCGCCAGCGGGCAGGTGGGCCCGCAGTCGATCTTCCTGCCCTTCCGGAACTCGATCTCCGAGCCGTAGTAGAGGGTCGGGATGCCGCGGAAGGTCCACATCAGCGACATGTTCTCGGCCCAGGCGTCGGTGCCGCCCGTGTAGCGTTCGCCGCTCTTGTTGGGGCCGTAGTCGTGGCTGTCGACGTAGACGACGTTGTAGGTGGCGTCGTTGGTCGAGTCGTCGGAGTCCTTGCCGTTGTGGAAGGCGTTGGCCGCGTCACCGAAGTTCATGTGCATGCGCATGTCGATGATGTTCATGCCGGAGAACCTGCTGTGGTCGGGCGCGTGGTAGTCGTTGCCCGCGAGGAACGCGTTGGCGGACGTCGGCTGCGCGGCCGTGCCGGCGCTGTTCTCGTACTCGTACATCTCGAGCGCGGCCTCGGCGTCGTCGGCGCTGTACTCCTTGCGTTCCTTCCAGGTGAAGAACTGCGCGGAGTGGTTGACCGAGCCCCGGTTCCACTTGTCGTTCACGAAGGCGCCGACCTCGCCGAAGACGAAGAAGTTCTTCGCGGCCTCGGCGCCGTGCTGCTGGGTGACCCGCTCCTGGATCGCGGGCAGGAAGCGCCGGTTCCAGGTGGTGCGCGGGATGTGCACGGCGGTGTCGACGCGGAAGCCGTCGACGCCCATGTCGATGTACTTGTCGTAGGCGCCGATCAGGTAGTTCTGGGCCTTGGCGCTCTCGGTGTCGAAGTCGGCGAGGTCGTCGTGCAGCCAGCAGGAGCGGGAGTCCTCGCCCTCCCAGTTGCCCAGCCAGCAGGTGTGGTAGACGTCCTTGGGCCACGCGCCGGAAGTGGCGTTGGGCCACTGGCAGTTGTAGATGCGGTGGCCCTCGGGCGAGGTGGACGGCGTGGGCAGGCCCCAGTTGACGCAGGTGTTGCCGGTGGGCTCGGCGGTGGACCACAGGTCGCCGTTGTAGTACGACTTCCCGGACTTCGGCTCCACGGACAGGCCGTCGTACTCGAACGAGGAGTTGGGCTCGTCGTAGTACCAGCTCCACTGGGCGTCACGCACTCCGTAGTGCTTGGGCGTGAACAGCCCCTTGGCCCCCCAGCGGGAGGAGTGGTTGTAGACGACGTCCTGGTAGATCTTCATGCCCTTCGCGTGGGCGGCGTTGATGAGGTCCTGGTAGGACGCGCCCGCCGACTCCAGGCGGCGGTCGACGCGGTAGAAGTCCCAGCCGTGGTAGCCGTGGTAGTCGTAGTCGGAGCGGTTGAGGACCACCGGGGTGATCCAGACGGCCGACATGCCCAGGCCCTTGATGTAGTCGAGCTTGTTGATCAGGCCCTTGAAGTCGCCGCGGAACATGGGGTCGTTGTTGGCGGCGTTCCCGGAACGCTCGTGCTGGCTGCCGCCGCGGTTGTTGGAGCTGTCGCCGTCGTTGAAGCGGGCGGTGAGCACGAAGTAGATCGGGTCCTTGCGCGGGTCGGTGCCCAGCGGCTTGCCCTGCGCGGCGGCGGGCGGCTCGTCCCCGGTGGTGGCGGAGGCCGGCGCCGACGCCGCGGACAGGTTGCCGGCCGCGTCGGCCGCGCGGACGGTGAAGGTGTAGGCCGTCCTCTCCTCCAGGTCCGCCACCGACAGCACGGTCGAACTCACGTCGGTGACCACCGTGCCCCTGCTCCCCCCGGTACGGGTGACCTGGTACCGGGTGACCGCCTCGTCGTCGGTGGACGGTTCCCAGGTCAGGACGACGGCCACGCCGTCGGCCCTGGCCGTCACCTTCGCGGGGACGGTCGGCGCCTCGGTGTCCGGCGCCTCGGCCGCGCAGGGATCGGCGGCGTTCTTCGTCACGACCCGGTCCTTCACGGTGCTCACCCCGGTCGCGAGGGTGTAGTCCGCGCCGTTGTTGTTGTCCCAGGTGCCGTTGCCGTTGTTGAACGCGGCCTTCATCGACGTCGCCGCGCCGAGGTCGACCGTCCTCCTCGTCCAGCCCGTGCAGGCGGCTTCCATGCCGACGCCGGGCACGGCCGTCCAGGCGCCCCCGGCGGGCATGTAGTGCAGGTTCGTGGTGGTCCAGCCGACGCTCGCCGTCGAGTAGTAGACGGTGGCGGTGCCGGCGCCCCCGGTGGGGCCGGGGCTGGGATCGGGGCCCGTGCCGCCCGCACACGGGTCGCTGTGGGCCACGACCCCGTCCTTGACCGTGATGGCCCCGGTGCCCAGGTCGTAGTTCCGGCCGGCGTTGTTGTCCCAGGTGCCGCTGCCGTTGTTGAAGGTGGCCTGCAGCCCGCCGGCCGCGCCGAGGGTCACGGTCTTCTTGACCCAGTCCGTGCAGGCGGCTTCCATCGCCGCTCCGGGGACGGTGGTCCAGGAACCTCCGTCCGGGGCGTAGTGCAGGTTGTACGCCGCCCAGTTCTTCGTCTTCGTGTAGTAGATGACGGTTGCCGTGGACCCGGCGGCGGCCGCCGGCACCGTGTCCGTCCTCGAGGAGGACGCGGCGGGCAGCGCGGCGAGCAGGCCGAGTGCGCCTGCCATGGCCGTGACGGCCGCCAGGAGGCGTCTCAGCGGTCTGTTGCGGGGCGTGCGTTCTTTCATGCGTGATCTCCAGGAGGCTGGGCGGCGGCCGGGCCGCGGCTTCGGGGGCGATGTCCGCCTGCGGGCGGCTGCGCCGCCCCACCGCTGCCGGTGCCTGACGCACCGTGAGGGGGGAGAGACCGGCTGCAAGTTCTGTCGGAATTTTTCTGCAAGGAATTGCGACGGGATGGTGACAGAGATCTTGCGGGGGCGTAAAGGGGTCCGGCACGAACTGGTGCACCGGCTGCCGGAGACCGGCCAACCGGGTTGCCCCGTGGCGGAGTTCGACCGGTCGGGCTTCCCCGGGAAAGAGGGGCGGTCCTGGAACGCCGAACGCCGAACACCGCCTTCAGGGGGTGTTCGGCGAAAGGATCTACGGGTCGGCGGGCACCGGTCCGGCGTCGGGGCAGGCCGGAACCCCGTCCGCCCGGCGTGCCGGGGGCCGGGGCGGACCGGGAACGGACGGCGTCATTCCGTCACCCGCGGCCACCGCACCCACGCGGCACCCGGTATGCCGTCCGACCCGCGACCGGACGGCCGTCCTCGACGGCCGGCCCCTGGCCCTCGACGGCCGGCTCCTCGTCCTCGGCGGTGCCGCCGAGGACGAGGCCGTCTTCCGGACGGCCCCGGGGGCGAGCCGGGCCCGTCGTCCGCTCCCGCCGCTTCCGCCGCGCAGGGCGTGCGGGCCGGAGCACGGGCGTCCGGCGGGGGCACCCGCCTCCGACGGACGCGCGGGTCAGCCTCCCGGGCGGCGCCCCGGCCGGCCGGGCCGGGGCGCC
>NZ_LWCC02000189.1 GCF_001642695.1 Streptomyces chilikensis | reverse complement strand
GGACCGGGTGGGGGCTGACCTCGACGAAGACGGTGTGGCCGTCGGCGAGGGCGGCGCGGGTGGCGTTCTCGAACTCCACCGTGTTGCGGAGGTTGTCGTACCAGTAGCCGCCGTCCATCGGCGTGTCGTTGATGTCGAGGAGACGGCCGGTCAGGGACGAGTAGAGGGGCGTGCCGCCCTGCTGCGGGGTGATGCCGGTCAGCAGGCCGGCCAGCTCCTCCCGGATGGCTTCCACGTGTGCGGAGTGGGAGGCGTAGTCCACGTCCACCTTGCGGGCGCGGATGTCGTTGGCCTGGCAGTGGGCCAGGAACTCGTCCAGGGCGTCGACCTCGCCCGACACCACGGTGGACGAGGGACCGTTGACCGCGGCGACGGATATCCGCCCGTCCCAGGCGGTGACCGTGTCCCGGACCCAGGCGGCGGGCTGCGCGACGGACACCATGCCACCGAGACCGGCGAGCGCGGTGATGGCGCGGGAGCGCAGGGCGACGACCTTGGCGGCGTCCTCCAGCGACAGAATGCCCGCCACCGCAGCAGCCGCGATCTCGCCCTGGGAGTGACCGATCACCGCGGCCGGCTGGACGCCGTAGGAGCGCCACAGCTCGGCCAGCGACACCATGACCGCCCACAGCACCGGCTGGACCACGTCCACCCGCTCCAGGCCCTCGCCGCTGCGGACGACGTCCAGCAGAGACCAGTCGGTGTGCGGAGCGAGTGCGGCCGCACACTCCGCCATCCGCGCCGCGAACACCGGGGAGGTGTCGAGCAGCTCGACCGCCATCCCCGCCCACTGCGCGCCCTGGCCCGGGAACACGAACACCGGCCGGGCTTCCTCGGACGCCGCGCCGCGCACCGCGCCGGGCGTGGGGCGGCCCTCCGCCAGCGCGGCGAGCGCCGCCGCGAAGTCGTCCCGGTCGGCCGCCACCACGGCCGCGCGGTGCTCGAAGCGGGAACGGGTCAGCGCCAGCGAGTGGCCGATGTCCGCGACCGGCACGTCCGGGTTCTCCCGGACGTGCGTGAGCAGCCGCTCCGCCTGCGCGCGCACCGCGGCCTCGGACTTGCCCGACAGCA
>NZ_LWCC02000188.1 GCF_001642695.1 Streptomyces chilikensis | reverse complement strand
AGGTCAGCCCCCACCCCGTCCTCTCCCTCGGCCTCCAGGGCACCGTCGAGGACACCGGCACCGACGCCGCCGTCCTCGGCACCCTGCGCCGCGACGAAGGCGGCCCGGACCGCTTCCTCACCTCCCTCGCCGAAGCCCACTGCCACGGCGTGGCCGTCGACTGGAACACCGTCTTCGCCGGCACCGGCGCCCGCCGCACCCCCCTGCCCACCTACGCCTTCCAGCACCAGCACTACTGGCCCGAGCTGTCGGCGCAGACGTCGGTCGCGGCGGTGGACGGGGCGGACGCCCCGTTCTGGGACGCGGTCGAGGGCGAGGACCTGGAGGCGCTGTCGCAGGCGCTGGGCGGTGTCGACGCGGAGCCGCTGAAGGCCGCCCTGCCGACGCTGGCCGGCTGGCGGAGGCAGCGGCGTGAGAAGGCGGCGCTGAACGGCTGGACGTACCGCGTCGGCTGGAAGCGCGTGGCCGAGGGGGCCGCGGCCGCGGTGCTCCCCGGCCGGTGGCTGATCGCCGTGCCGGCCGGGGGTTCCGTGGACGACACGTTCGCCGACGCGGTCGGGCAGGCCATGGCCGAGCGCGGCGCCGACGTCCTGCGGGTGACGGTGACCGGGCGGGAGGCCCTCGCGGCGGCGCTCGCCGAACTGGACCCGCAGGGCATCGACGGCATCGTCTCGCTGACGGCCCTCGGGGACGGCGGTGAGGACGGCGCGGCAGGCGTGTCCGGCACGGTCGTGCTGGCGCAGGCACTGGGGGACGCCGGGGTGCACGCCCCGCTCTGGGCGCTGACCCGGGGCGCCGTCTCGGTGGGCGGCGCCGATCCGCTGGAGTCGCCGCACCAGGCCGCCGTGTGGGGTCTGGGCCGGGTCGCCGGTCTGGAGATGCCGCAGCGCTGGGGCGGTCTGGTGGACCTGCCGGCCGCGTGGGACGCGGACGTCGCCGCCCGGCTGTGCGCGGTGCTGGACGGAACCCACGGCGGTGAGGACCAGCTCGCGGTGCGGCACGAAGGGGTGTTCGCGCGGCGCCTGGTGCGCACCGCGGCCGGGGCGGCCGACGCGTGGCGGCCCTCGGGAACGGTGCTGGTCACCGGCGGTACCGGGGCCCTCGGCGGGCTGGTCGCCCGCCGGCTCGCCGAGCAGGGCGCCGAACACCTGGTGCTGGTGGGCCGCCGCGGCCCGGACGCCCCCGGCGCGGACGCGCTGCGGAAGGAGCTCACCGAGCTCGGCGCCCGCGTCACCGTCGCCGCCTGCGACCTCGCGGACGGGGCGGCGCTGGAGGAACTGTTCGCCCGGATCGACGCCGACGCCGATGCCCACGGGACGCCCCTGACGGCCGTGGTCCACGCCGCGGGCGTGACGGCCGACGGGATCCTGGACGGCCTGTCCCCCGAGCGGCTCGCCGAGGCGCTGCGCGTGTCCACGACGGGCGCCGCACGGCTGCACCGGCTCACCGAGGACCGTGATCTCGACGCCTTCGTCCTGTTCTCCGCGTTCGCCGGCACGGTCGGCGGCGTCGGCCAGGGCGCACACGCGGCGGCCGCGGCGCACCTCGACGCGCTCGCCGTCCACCGCGCCGGCCGGGGACTGCCCGCCACCTCCCTCGCCTGGGGCCCGTGGGCGGAGGGCGGCACGGCCCTGGACGACCCGGGCTTCGCCGAGCGCATGAGGGCCCGCGGACTTCCGGTGCTGCCCACCGACGCGGCCCTGACCGCCCTGTTCCGCGCCGTGCCCGGCGCGGGCGGGGGAGCGGACCAGGCCGGCCCCGCGGCGGCCCTCCTGGTCGCCGACGTCGACTGGACGACGTACCTGCCGGCCTACCTCGCCGCCCGCCCGGCGGCCTGGCTGGAGGACGTCCCGGAGGTCCGGGCGTACCTGGCCCGCGCGGAGCGGACGGGGACGGGCGAGGACGAGGACGGCGCCGAGGCGTTCCGGGCGTCCCTGCGGGGGCTGCCGGAGTCCGAGGTGACGCGCAAGCTGCTGGACCTGGTGCGCGCCGAGGCCGCGGTCGTCCTGGGCTACGGGTCGGCCGACGAGATCGGTGCCCGGCGGCCCTTCCGCGACCTCGGGTTCGAGTCGCTCACCGCCGTCAACCTGCGCAACCAGCTGAGCGCGCGGACCGGGCTGAAGCTGCCCGTCACGCTCGTGTTCGACCACCCCACGCCGACCGCGCTGGCGGAATTCCTGCGCGGCGAGATCGGCGGCGCGGTCCGCTCCCAGGAAGGCGCGGAGACCGCGGTGCTGTCGGAGCTGGACCGGCTCGAGGCCGGCCTGGCGGGCCTGGACGGCGACGAGGGCGCCCGGCAGCGGATCACCTCCCGGCTGCGCGCCCTGGTGGCCCGGCTGGACGGCGGCCCCGCGCCCGCCGACGCGACGGCCGACGTCGCCGACCGGCTGGACGCCGCGAGCGCCGAAGAAGTACTGGCCTTCATCGACAACGAGTTCGGAGAGGCCTGAGCAAGCGTGATTGCCGAACGTACGGAATTCCTGGAGAGGCTGGCGGGGCATGGCGGATGACAAGAAGGTCCTCGAGTACCTGAAGCGGATGACCGCGGACCTCCACCAGACCCGGCAGCGGCTGCGCGAACTGGAGGCGGGGGAGCACGAGCCGATCGCCATCGTCTCCATGGCCTGCCGCTTCCCCGGCGGCGTCCGGTCGCCGGAGGACCTGTGGCGGCTGGTCGACGAGGGCCGGGACGCGATCTCCGGCTTCCCCGAGGACCGCGGCTGGGACCTGGAGGGCCTCTACGACGCCGACCCCGACAAGCGGGGCTCGTCCTACGCGGCCTCGGGCGGGTTCCTCGACGCGGCCGGCGACTTCGACCCGGCGCTGTTCGACATCAGCCCCCGCGAGGCGCTCGCCATGGACCCGCAGCAGCGGCTGCTGCTGGAGAGCACCTGGGAGCTGTTCGAGCGGGCCGGCATGGCCCCGTCCTCGCTGCGCGGCCGTCCGGTCGGCGTGTTCGCGGGCGCGGCCGGCGAGGACTACTCGTCGCTGCTCCGGTTCACCGAGGGCGTCGAGGGCTACTACCTGACCGGCACCTCCGGCAGTATCGTCTCGGGCCGCATCAGCTACGCCTTCGGCCTGGAGGGCCCGGCGGTCTCGGTCGACACCGCGTGCTCCTCGGCCCTGGTCTCCATCCACCTGGCGGCGCAGGCGCTGCGCCAGCGCGAGTGCACCCTCGCCGTCGCGGGCGGCGTGACGGTGATGTCCGCGCCGGGCATGTTCATCGAGTTCAGCCGCCAGCGGGGCCTGGCGTCCGACGGCCGCTGCAAGGCGTTCGCCGACGCCGCCGACGGCACCGGCTGGGCGGAGGGCGTCGGCCTGGTGCTGCTGGAGCGGCTGTCGGACGCCCGCCGCAACGGCCACGAGGTCCTCGCGGTCATCCGGGGCTCGGCCGTCAACCAGGACGGCGCCAGCAACGGCCTGACCGCCCCCAACGGACCGTCCCAGCAGCGCGTCATCCGCCAGGCGCTGGCGAACGCGGGCCTGTCCGCCGCGCAGATCGACGCCGTGGAGGCCCACGGCACGGGCACCCGGCTGGGCGACCCGATCGAGGCGCAGGCGCTGCTCGCCACGTACGGCCAGGACCGTCCCGAAGGCCGCCCGCTGTGGCTGGGCTCCCTGAAGTCGAACCTCGGCCACACCCAGGCCGCCGCGGGCGTCGCCGGCATCATCAAGATGGTCATGGCGATGCGCCACGGCGTGCTGCCCAGGACCCTCCACGTCGACCGGCCGACCTCGCACGTCGACTGGTCCGCGGGCGACGTCGAACTGCTCACCGAGGCGCGCGCCTGGCCGGAGACCGGTGAGCCGCGCCGCTTCGCGATCTCCTCGTTCGGCATCAGCGGCACCAACGCGCACACCATCGTCGAGCAGGCCCCGGCCGACGACGCCGGCGCCACCGGCGACGACCCGGCCCGCCCGGTGCGGACCCCGGCCGGAACCCCCTGGCTGCTGTCCGGCCACACCGAGCAGGCCGTCGCCGAGCAGGCCGCCCGCCTCCTCGCCCGCCTGGAGTCCGAGCCGGCCGGCGTCCTGGACGTGGCCTGGTCCACCGCCGTCACCCGCTCCGCCCTCGACCTGCGGGTCGCCCTCCTCGGCACCGGCCGCGACGAGCTGCTCGACGGGCTGCGCGCCGTCGCCGACGGCGCCCCCGCCCCGGCCGTGCTCCGCGGCAACGCGCTGGAACACGGCGGGCTGGCCTTCCTGTTCCCGGGCCAGGGGTCGCAGCGCCCCGGCATGGGACGCGAGCTGTACGAGGCCCACCCGGTGTTCGCGGAGGCCTTCGACGCGGTCTGCGCGGAAATCGACAAGCACCTGGACCGGCCCCTCAAGGAACTGGTGTTCGACGCGGAGTCGGATCTGCTCGACAGGACCGTCTACACCCAGGCCGGCCTGTTCGCCGTCGAGGTCGCCCTGTTCCGGTTGATGGAGCACTGGGGCGTCACCCCCGACTACCTCCTCGGCCACTCCATCGGCGAACTCGCCGCCGCACACGTCGCGGGCGTCTGGTCCCTGGAGGACGCGGCCACCCTGGTCGCGGCCCGCGGCCGGCTGATGCAGGCCCTGCCCGAGGGCGGGGCGATGGTCGCCGTCCAGGCGACCGAGGACGAGGTCCTGCCCCTGCTCACCGAGAACGTGTCCATCGCCGCCCTCAACGGCCCGAACTCCGTGGTCGTCTCCGGCGACGAGGACGAGGTGCTGGCCCTCGCGGAACGCTTCGCGAAGACCAAGCGGCTGCGGGTCAGCCACGCCTTCCACTCGGCGCACATGGACGCCATGCTGGACGAGTTCGCCCGGATCGCCGCCACCCTCACCTACCACGAGCCCCGCCTCCCCATCGTCTCCAACCTCACCGGCGACGTCCTCCCCGCCGACGAACTGCGCAGCCCCGGCCACTGGGTGCGGCACGTGCGCGAGGCCGTCCGGTTCGCCGACGGACTGCGCACCCTCGACGGCCTCGGCATCACCGCCTACCTGGAGGTCGGCCCCGGCGGCGCGCTCTGCGCGGTCGGCGGCGACAGCGTCCGGGCGGACGCCGCGTTCGTGCCCGCCCTGCGCAAGGACCGCCCCGAGAACCGGTCGGTCACCGCGGCGCTCGCCGAACTCCACGTCCGCGGCGCCCAGGTCGACTGGCAGGCCTTCTACGAGGGGTCCGGCGCCCGCGCCGTCGCCCTGCCCACCTACGCCTTCCAGCACCGTCGCTACTGGCCCGAGCTGCCCACCGGCTGGAGCGGGGACGTCACCGCCATCGGCCAGCGCTCCGCCGAACACCCCCTGCTCGGCGCCGCGGTCAGCCTCGCCGAGGGCGACGGCATGCTGTTCACCGGCTTCCTGTCCGTGCAGACCCACCCCTGGCTCGCCGACCACGTCGTCCTGGGCACCACCCTGCTGCCCGGCACCGCGTTCGTCGAACTCGCCGTCGCCGCCGGCGACGAGACGGGCTGCGGCGAGGTCCGCGAACTCACCCTGCAGAACCCCCTGGTCCTGCCCGAGCGGGGCGGCGTCGCCGTCCAGGTGTCCGTGGGCCCCGCCGACGCGGAGGGCCTGCGCTCCGTCAGCGTGCACTCACGGCCCTCCGGCGACACCGACGAGCCGTGGACCCGCCACGCCGACGGCGTCCTCGCGCCCACCGCGCCGCCCGCCGGCCCGGCGGACACCGACGGCGACCTCACCGCCTGGCCGCCGCCCGGCGCCACCCCCCTCGCCCTCGACTCCTTCTACGAGGACCTCGCCGCCCGGAGCTACGCCTACGGGCCCGCCTTCCAGGGGCTGACCGCGGCCTGGCGCCGCGGCGACGAACTCTTCGCCGAGGTCCGCCTGCCCGACGACGTCTTCGACGGCGCCCGCGCCTTCGGCCTGCACCCGGCGCTGCTCGACACGGCCATGCACGTCAACGCCCTCAACGACCTCGACGGAGGCCTGGGCGAGGGCCGCGGACGCCTGCCGTTCTCCTGGAACGGCGTCACCCTCCACGCCGCCGGAGCCGGTGCCGTGCGCGTGCGGCTGCGCCGCACCGGAGGCGACGCCGTCACCGTCCACCTCGCCGACACCACCGGCCGGCCGGTCGCCACCGTCGGCGAACTGGTCTTCCGGCCCGTCACCGCCGAACAGCTCTCCGCCGGCCCCGCCGCCGCCCGCGACTCCCTGTTCCACGTCGACTGGATCCCCGTCACCGCCGACGGCAGCCACGACCCCGACGACTGCGTGCTGATCGGCGACAACGGCCTCAAGCTGCCCGCCGCCGCCCGCTTCGACGACCTCGCCGCGCTGGCCGCCGCCGTCGACGACGGCATGCCGGCGCCCTCCACCGTCGTCGCCGCCCTCACCGCCGACCCGGCCGCCCCGCTCGCCGAGGCCGCCCACCACCTCACGCACCGCGCCCTGCGGCTCGCCCAGCAGCTCCTCGCCGACGAACGGTTCGAGCACAGCCGGCTCGTCCTGGTGACGCGCGGAGCCGTCAGCACCGGCGAGGGCGACCCCCTCGAGGACCCCGCGGCCTCCGCCGCCTGGGGCCTCGTGCGGTCCGCGCAGAACGAGAACCCGGCCCGCCTGGTCCTCGTCGACCTGGACGCCGCCACCGCCTCCCGCCGCGCCCTGCTGCGCGCCCTCACCGCCCCCGAGCCCCAGCTCGCCGTCCGCGACGGCGCCCTGTACGCGCCGCGGCTGGCCCGCGCGCCCCGGGCGGACGACACCGGCCGCCGCCTGCTCGACCCGCGGGGCACCGTCCTGCTCACCGGCGCCACCGGCACCATCGGCGCCCTCCTCGCGGAACACCTCGTCCGCGTCCACGACGCCCGCCACCTGCTGCTGCTCAGCCGCCGCGGCGCCGACGCGCCCGGCGCCGCCGAACTGGCCGCCCGGCTCGAGGAACTCGGCGCCGCCGTCACCTTCGCCGCCGCCGACGCCGGCGACCGGGACGCCCTCGCCCGCGTCGTCGACGCCGTCCCCGCCGAGCACCCCCTCACCTCCGTCATCCACGCCGCCGCCCTCTCCGACGACGGCGTCCTCACCGCCCTCACCCCCGAACGCGTCGACCACGTCCTCGCCCCCAAGCTGGACGCCGCCGCGCACCTGCACGAGCTCACCCGGGACCTGCCGCTGGACTCCTTCGTCCTGTTCTCCTCCCTCGCCGCCACCCTCGGCGGCCCCGGCCAGGGCAACTACGCGGCCGCCAACCTGTTCCTGGACGCCCTCGCCACCCACCGCCGCGACCACGGCCTGCCCGCCGTCGCCCTCGCCTGGGGCCTGTGGGCCGACCGGAGCGGCCTGGCCGCCGACCTCGACGACTCGCACCTGCAGCGCATCGACCGGGCCGGCGTGACCGCCATGTCCGCCGAGGACGGCCTCGCCCTGTTCGACGCCGCGACCGCCCGCCCCGAACCCGTCGTCGTCGCCGCCCACATCGACCTGCCGACCCGCGCCGACGTGCCCGTCGAGGCCATCCCCCCGATGCTGCGCGGCCTGATCCGCCCCGCCGCCCGCCCCGCCGCCGCCGCGGAGACCACCACCGCCTCCTCCCTGGCCCGCCGCCTGGCCCAGCTGCCCGAGGAGGACCGCGCCGGCTTCGTCCTCGACGTCGTCCGCGACGCCGCGGCCGGCGTGCTCGGCCACCGCTCCGGCACCGAGATCCAGCCCCAGCGGGCCTTCAGCGACCTCGGCTTCGACTCGCTCACCGCCGTCGAGATGCGCAACCGGCTGAGCCTGGTCACCGAGACCCGCCTGCCCGCCACCCTCGTCTTCGACTTCCCCACGCCGGCCGCCCTCGCCGACCACCTGTGCGCGCAGCTCCTCGGCAGGCCCGACGCCGTCGAGGCCGCCGCCACCGTCTCCAGGGACCGCGACGACGACCCGATCGCCATCATCGGCATGAGCTGCCGGCTGCCCGGCGACGTCCGGTCCCCCGAGGACCTGTGGCAGCTGGTCCTCGACGGCCGCGACGCCATGGGGCCCGTGCCCACCGACCGGGGCTGGCACATCACCGCCCTCCCCGGCATGGAACCCGGCCAGGACGGCCCCCTCGACCTGCTCGGCGGATTCGTCACCGACCCGGGAGGCTTCGACCCGGCCTTCTTCGGCATCTCCCCGCGCGAGGCCCTGGCGATGGACCCGCAGCAGCGCCTGCTGCTGGAGACCTCCTGGGAGGTCTTCGAACGCGCCGGCATCGACCCGGCCTCGGTGAAGGGCTCCCGGACCGGCGTCTTCACCGGCTCCAGCGGCCAGGACTACTCGGCGCTCCTCAACGCCTCCGAGGGCAACGAGGGCTACCTCCTCACCGGCATCTCCGCCAGCGTCGTCTCCGGGCGCGTCTCCTACGCCTTCGGCCTCGAGGGCCCGGCCGTCACCGTCGACACCGCCTGCTCCTCCTCCCTCGTCGCCCTGCACCTCGCCGCCCAGGCGCTGCGCAACGGCGAATGCACCATGGCCCTCGCCGGAGGCGCCATGGTGATGGCCACCCCCGCCGCCTTCGCGGGCCTCAGCGGCCAGGGCGGCTTCGCCGCCGACGGCCGCTGCAAGGCCTTCGCCGACGCCGCCGACGGCACCGGCTGGTCCGAGGGCGTCGGCGTCCTCCTCGTCGAACGCCTCTCCGACGCCCTCCGCAACGGCCACGAGGTGCTGGCGGTGGTCCGGGGCACCGCGATCAACCAGGACGGCGCCAGCAACGGCCTCACCGCCCCCAACGGCCCGTCGCAGCAGCGCGTCATCCGCGCCGCCCTCGCCGACGCCGGCCTGACCACGGCCGACGTCGACGCGGTCGAGGCCCACGGCACCGGCACCAAGCTCGGCGACCCCATCGAAGCCCAAGCCCTGCTCGCCACCTACGGCCAGGACCGCCCCGAGGACCGGCCGCTGCTGCTGGGCTCCATCAAGAGCAACATCGGCCACGCCCAGGCCGCCGCCGGCGTCGCCGGAATCATCAAGATGGTCATGGCCATGCGCGAGGGCGTCCTGCCCCGGACCCTCCACGTCGACCGGCCGACCAGCCACGTCGACTGGTCGGCGGGAGCGGTGGAACTGCTCACCGACACCCACCGGTGGCCCGAGACCGGCCGGCCGCGCCGCGGCGCCGTCTCCTCCTTCGGCGTCAGCGGCACCAACGCCCACGTCGTCCTCGAGCAGGCGCCCGAGCAGGAGCCCGTCCGCCGGGCGCCCGCCCCGGACCCGCAGGGGGCCCTCGACCCGGCCGCCGTCCCCGGCCTGCCCGTCGTCCTGTCCGCCAGGACCGACGAGGTGCTGCACGCCCAGGCGGCCCGCCTCGCGGACCACCTCGAGCTCCACCCCGGCCTGCCGCTCACGGACGTGGCCTGGTCCCTGGCCTCCACCCGTGCCCACTTCGAGCGCCGCGCCGCCCTCGTGCCGCGCGACCGGGACGCCCTGCTGAAGGACCTGCGCTCCCTGGCGGACGGCGTCGCCGCCGCCGGGACCGTCACCGGCGCGGCGTCCGAGGAAGTCCGTCCGGTGTTCGTGTTCCCGGGCCAGGGCGCGCAGTGGGCGGGCATGGCCGTCGAACTGCTCGACACCTCCCCGGTGTTCGCGGCCCGGATGGCCGAGTGCGCCGCCGCGCTGGCCCCCCACACCGACTGGTCGCTGCTCGACGTGGTCCGCAGCGGCGAGGGCCTGGACCGGGTGGACGTGGTCCAGCCGGTGCTGTGGGCGGTCATGGTGTCGCTGGCCGAGCTGTGGCGCTCCCACGGCGTCCAGCCGGCCGCGGTGATCGGTCACTCCCAGGGCGAGATCGCCGCCGCCGCGGTGGCGGGGATCCTCTCCCTGCAGGACGCCGCCAAGGTCGTCGCCCTGCGCTCCCGGGCCATCACCGCGCTCGCCGGCCTCGGCGGCATGGTCTCGGTCGCCCGGGCGGCGGACGCCGTCCGCGAGACGATCGCTGCCTGGGACGGCCGGATATCCGTCGCCGCCGTCAACGGCCCCGCCTCCACCGTGGTCTCCGGCGACATCGACGCCCTCGACGAGCTGATCACGGCCTGCGAGTCGGCCGGGATCCGCGCCCGCAAGGTGGACGTGGACTACGCGTCCCACTCCGCGCACGTCGAGGCCATCCGGGAGGAGCTGGCCCGTCTGCTGGACGGCATCGAGCCCCAGCAGGGCGGCACGCCCCTGTACTCGTCCCTGACGGGCCGTCTCCTCGACATCAACGACACGGTGATGGACGGCGGCTACTGGTACGACAACCTCCGCAACACCGTCGAGTTCGAGAACGCCACCCGCGCCGCCCT
>NZ_LWCC02000187.1 GCF_001642695.1 Streptomyces chilikensis | reverse complement strand
CGGCGGGCAGCACGGCCTCGGTCACGGCGGCGTGCGCGGCGAACGGCCGCGACCGCACCTGCGCGAGCAGCCCGGCCAGGAAGAGGCCGTACCACCCGCCGAGCAGCACCACCGCCGTGTAGAGGCGGGAGGCGAACCGCCGCCTGCGCTCCGCTCCGCGCCGGGCCCCCAGCCACGCCCGGACGTCCGCCGTGCGGTCGCCGCCGGACCCGGCCGCCCGCCCGCGGCTGCGCTCCCGCGACCGCGCCGGCGCCGGGCCGCTCACGCGTCCTCCCGCGCGAGCACCTCGTCCGCGGGGCCGTCCGCGACCACCGCGCCGTCCTCCATCAGCACCACCCGGTGGGCGGCCAGGGCCAGCTCGCGGTGGTGGGTGGCGTAGAGGACGGCCGTGCCCCGGGCGCCCTCGGCGCGCACGACGTCCGCGAGGCGGCGGCGCGCGCCGGGGTCGAGCCGCTGTTCGGGCTCGTCGAGCACCAGCAGGTCGCGCGGCCTGATCAGCGCGGCGGCCAGCAGCAGCGACTGGAGCTGCCCCGAGGACAGCGCCCCGGGGACCGAGCCGCCGTGGGCCTCCAGCCGCAGCTCGCGCAGGACGGCGTCGATCCTCCCCCGGTCCGCCCCGTGGCCGACCGCGACCAGTTCCAGGTGCTGCCGCACGGTGAGGTCCGGGTACCAGCTCGGCGTGTCGGCGACGACGGCGACCCGGGCCCGCACCCGGGGGTCGTTCTCGGCCATCGGCGCCCCGTCGAGGAGGACCGTCCCGGTGTCGGGCCGGTCCCGTCCGGCGGCGATCCTCAGCAGGGTCGACTTGCCCGACCCGTTCGGTCCCATCAGCGCCACGAGCTCCCCGCGCGCGACGTCCAGCCGGACGGTGCGCAGCGCCACCCGTTCCCCGTAGGCCCGGCTCACTCCCGTGGCCGCCAGCAGAACCGCCGTCCCCACCTCTGCCCCCTCCCCGGGCGGGCGTTTCCGCCCGCCACCAGGCGATCATCGCACCACGCGGGCGGGCCGCGGGGCGGAGATCCCCGTCACTGCGGCCCCTCGGCCGTCCCACCGGCCCTCCACCTGTGCTACGGTCGCAGAAGTTGCAGTTTTGGTTCCCAGAGGCTTCGAGTGCTCTTCCGACCCTTTCGTCGACGAGCACTCTTTTTGTTTTCGGCGGTTTCACCACTTGCCGGAGATCTCCGGACGGGAAATCATCGCAGCGACTCCGGTTCCACACGGTGTGGATCCGGGCACTGCCCCAGAAGGAGATTCAATATGGCATCTGGCACCGTGAAGTGGTTCAACTCGGAAAAGGGTTTTGGCTTCATCGAGCAGGACGGCGGCGGCCCCGACGTCTTCGCCCACTACTCGAACATCGCCACCTCCGGCTTCCGTGAGCTTCAGGAGGGCCAGAAGGTGAACTTCGACGTCACGCAGGGCCAGAAGGGCCCGCAGGCCGAGAACATCGTTCCCGCCTGACGCTGACGCGCGTACGACGGACTGGGGCCCGCACACTTTGGGGTGCGGGCCCCAGTCCCGTGCTTTCCGGCACCACCGGGCGGCCCGGCCTCACGCCGCCGCCCACCCCGCACGGACGAACACACGGCGGAGCTTCACCTCCCGTACACCGTCCGGCTCATTCTTCCGGCGCAGTCGCCCGCCTTTTCCGGCCGGCGCCGTTTCGCCCGTTCACCGGCTCAGTATTGCGAATACCCGCAGGGCGTTCATCCGCCCGGGGGAATTCCTCGATACGTGTGCCGCATCGAGGAAGGTTCCGCATGAACCGCACCACACGCTCCAACGGCTCGCGCCCCGAGCGCCGCACCGCGGCCGGTTTCGGTGGCTCCGGCGGCTCCGCCCGCGGCGCCGGCCGTTTCCGCTCGCAGGGCTCCGGCTCCGGCGGCAGCCGTCAGGGCGGCGCCCCGTCCCGCAAGGGCGGCGCCCGTCGTCCCTCCTCCCCGGCCCGTTCCGCCGAGTTCGCGCCGCCCGCCACCATCACCCCGGCGCTGCCGGCCGTGGAGGCGTTCGCGGAGCTGGACCTGCCGGCGGCGCTGCTGTCCGCGCTGACGGCGCAGGACGTCACCGCCCCGTTCCCGATCCAGGCGGCCACGCTGCCGAACTCGCTGGCCGGGCGCGACGTCCTGGGCCGGGGCCGCACCGGTTCCGGCAAGACGCTGGCCTTCGGGCTGGCCCTGCTGGCCCGTCTGGCCGGGCAGCGCGCCGAGTCCCGGCAGCCGCTGGGCCTGGTCCTGGTGCCCACCCGTGAGCTGGCCCAGCAGGTCACCGACGCGCTCACCCCGTACGCCCAGGCGCTGCGGATGCGGCTCACCACGGTGGTCGGCGGCATGTCGATCGGCCGTCAGGCGAGCGCGCTGCGCGGCGGCGCGGAGGTCGTGGTGGCCACGCCGGGCCGGCTGAAGGACCTCATCGACCGTGGTGACGTCCGGCTGGACCGGGTGTCGGTCACGGTGCTCGACGAGGCCGACCAGATGACCGACATGGGCTTCATGCCGCAGGTCACCGCGCTGCTGGACCAGGTGCGCCCGGACGGGCAGCGGATGCTGTTCTCGGCCACCCTGGACCGCAACGTGGACCTGCTGGTGCGCCGCTACCTGCACGACCCGGTGGTCCACTCGGTGGACCCGTCGGCGGGCGCGGTCACCACGATGGAGCACCACGTGCTGCACGTGCACGACGCCGACAAGCACGCGACGACCACGGAGATCGCCGCCCGCGACGGTCGCGTGATCATGTTCCTGGACACCAAGCACGCGGTGGACCGGCTCACCAAGCACCTGCTGTCGGTGGGCGTGCGCGCCTCCGCGCTGCACGGCGGCAAGTCGCAGCCGCAGCGGACGCGGACGCTGGCCCAGTTCAAGGACGGCCTGGTGAACGTGCTGGTCGCCACCAACGTGGCGGCGCGCGGCATCCACGTCGACAACCTGGACCTGGTCGTCAACGTCGACCCGCCGGCCGACCACAAGGACTACCTGCACCGCGGCGGCCGCACCGCGCGGGCGGGCGAGTCCGGCACGGTCGTCACGCTGGTGCTGCCCAGCCAGCGGCGTGAGATGGACCGGCTGATGTCGGACGCCGGGATCACCCCGCGGATCGCCCGGGTGCGCTCGGGCGAGGCGGAGCTGACGCGGATCACCGGGGCGCAGGCGCCGTCCGGTGTCCCGGTGGTCATTCAGTCGCCGCCGGCCGCGGCGCCCGCGTCCCGTTCGGCGGCCTCCCGCCGGGGCCGCCGCAGCCGCCCCTCCCAGGCGCGCCGCCGCGCCACGGGCGGCGGCACCACCCGCTGACGTCCGCCCGCGGACGGCGCGTGCCGAAGGCCCCTGTCCCGTTCGTCCGAACGGGACAGGGGCCTTCGGCGTCGTGGGGCGGGGTCAGTCGTTGCGTTCCTCGTCGGTCGAGGAGGACCGGTCGTCGCCCTGGCGGGACCGTTCCTCCTCCGGGGTGACGTCCCGCTCACCGGTGACCTGCTCCAGCGGATGGCTCTTGTCGCCCCGCTCCTCGTCCTTGCGGTCAGGCATCGTCCCTCCTCCGTGGCGTGCGTGTGTGTCCGTTGCGCGAGTGACCCGGAGGCCGCGGCCGAATCCTCAGGGCCTGGTGCCCGCCCCTCCGCGCCCGGCGGGCGCGGTGCCGCGGCCCCGGGTCAGCAGCAGCGCCAGGGCGATCATGCCGAGGCCGAGGAAGAGGTGGAGCCAGTTGTCGGCCGTGTTGAGCGGCACGAAGTTGGCCGCGCTGTGGTGGTCGACCACCAGCCCGTACACCCACAGCACCAGGTAGATCAGGCCGCCGCCGATCAGGTAGGCGCGTGCCGCCGGCGCGGTGCGGGCCAGCGCGAGGCCCGCCACGCCGAAGAGCAGGTGGACGAGGTTGTGCAGGACGGAGACCTGGAAGAGTCCGAGCAGCTTCGCCCCCGACTCGTGCGACGCGAACTCCATCTCCCCGTAGTGCGTGGTGATCCCCGGGATGAACCCGAGGATCCCCACCAGCAGGAACACCAGTCCCACGGCCTGGGCGGCCCGCTGCACCGGGGTCCGGGCGCCGGCCGGGCCCGCCTGGTTCGTGGTCATCGTCGTACCGCCTCCTCACGGCGGTGCCGTCCTTCGGCGCCCGCCTCGTACACGGCCTGTGCCCCTGCTGCGCGAGAACAGTCAGAAGATCACCCTCCTGGAGCAGCCGGGAGTTTTCCGGCCCCTCCCCCGGGCACCCGCCCGCCATGTCCAGCAACCCGTCTCCGCTCGCCGACCGCACCGCCGCACTGCTGCTCAAGGGCTACGCCTGGCTGCCCGGCCTGGTCCGGCGCCGCGGCCACCCCCTGTCCACCCGGCTCATGGGCCGCCCGGCCGTGGCCGTGCGGGGCCCGGAGGCGGTCCGGTTCGTGTACGACGAGCGGCACGTGGTGCGCGGTCCCGCGCTGCCGGAACCGGTGCTGAGCACGCTCTTCGGCAAGGGCGCCGTGCACACCCTGGACGGGGAGGCGCACCGGGTGCGCAAGGCGATGTTCCTGTCCCTGCTGACCGATCCCGGGCAGGTCGCCGACCTGACCGAGCAGGTGGCCGACGCCTGGGAGCGGGCGGTGCCCGAGTGGGCGGAGCGCGAGGAGATCGTGCTGTTCGACGAGGCCGCCGTGGTCCTGACCCGTGCGGTGTGCCGGTGGGCCGGCGTGCCGCTGGAGGAGGCGGACGCGCGGCCGCTCTCCCGCGACCTGGTGGCCATGGTGGACGGTTTCGCCACCGCCGGCCCGCGGCACTGGCGGGCGCGCCGCGCCCGGTCCCGCCGCGAGTTCTGGGCCGCGGGCGTGGTCGAGGAGGTCCGCGACGGCGCCCTCGCCCCGCCGGAGGGGTCCGCGCTGGACGTGATCGCCCGGCACCGCGACGCGGACGGTCTGCTGCTGGAGCCGCGGGTCGCCGGCGTGGAGCTGCTCAACGTGCTGCGTCCGACGGTCGCGGTGACCTGGTTCGTCTCCTTCGCCGGACACCTGCTGCACCACCGCCCCGACGTGCGGGACCGGCTGTGGGCCGACGACGCCGCCTACCTGGCCGCGTTCGTCCACGAGCTGCGCCGCTTCTACCCGTTCGCGCCGTTCGTCGGCGGCCGGGCCCCGGCGGACGTCTCCTTCCGGGGGGAGGAGATCCCCGAGGGCGGCATGGTGCTGCTGGACCTGTTCGGCCAGAACCACGACGAGGAACTGTGGGGCGACCCCTACGTCTTCCGGCCGGAGCGGTTCCTGCGGCGGCCGGTGGAGCGCGACGAGCTGGTCCCGCAGGGCGGCGGCGATCCGGCCCGCGGCCACCGCTGCCCCGGCGAGGCGGTCACCATCGCGCTGCTGGAGGCGCTGACGCTGCGGCTGGCCCGGCTGGAGCACGAGGTGCCCGAGCAGGACCTGCGGATCTCCCTGCACCGGGTGCCGGCCCGGCCGCGCAGCGGCCTGCGGATCACCGTGACGGGGAAGTGACGCCGATGGCCAGGACCAAGCGCTACGCCGTGGCGGCGTCGGGGCGGTGGACCGACGAGGAGGACGGGCGGCGGCTCCCGGCGGGCGAGGTGCACGCCTGGGAGCCGGGGACGAACCAGACCGTGTGCGGGCTGTCCATCAGCCGCTCCGAGCTGACCCGGTTCTCGGGGATCACCTGGCAGGACGCCTTCCCCGAGTCCGGGGGCGCCGCGGACCGTGTCCAGCGGGTCTGCCCGCGGTGCGCCTCGGTGGCCGGGCGGCGCGGGCCGGACGCACGTCCCCGCTGGCAGCGCACCCGCCCGAGGCCGTGACAACGCACACATCCCGGCCCACGGGTTCGCCGCGCTTGCCCCGGTGCGGCGGTGCGGGGGATGGTGGGAGGACCAATGTCATTCAGAAGGGCGGTGGGCACGCCGGCAGTCGTGCCCCTAATCCTTGGACACATCGCATCCCCTCCACGACATCCCTCCGGCCGCGGGCCACGACCGCGGGGAGGCCCGGACCGCTCCCTTCCCCGTCCTGACCGTCGATCCGGCCGGTGTCGTGACCTCGCTGAATCCGGCCGCCGCCGCGCTGCTCCCGCGCGCCGCGGCCGGGACCGTGCTGCGCGGGGCGGCTCCCGCCTGGCTGGCCAAGGCCCACGAACGCCTCTGGCGGGCCTCCGCGGGGCCGGACCGGCCGGCCGCGTGCGGTCCGGTGGGCGATCTGTGGTTCCGCGCGACCCCGGTCCTCGCCGAGGACGGGGGCGTCGCCTGGTGGCTGGCGGACGAGACCGCCCGGCACGCCGCCGAGCGCCGCCTCGCGGAGGAACGGCGGCAGGCCGCCGTGCTCGCCGAGGTGTCCGGCGCGCTGCTCGCCACGCTGAACGCCGGGCGCTGCATGGAACTCGTCGCGCGGCTGGCCGCCGAGCACCTGGCGGACGCCGCGGTGGTGGTCGCCCCGGCGCTCGGGCGCGGGCTGCCGGTGGCGGTCTGCGGCCCGGACGGGACGACCACGCACCAGGTGCTGCGCGCCGAGCCGGACGCGGTGCCGGGGCTGGAGGAGGCGCTGCGGGGCCGCCTCCCCTCCGCGGACACGGTCGCCGTCGACCCGGCCCTCCTGCCCGGCTGGGTCCTGCCCCACTCGCCGGCGGGGCCGGTCACCCGCGCCTCGCTGACCCCTCTGCCCGGACAGGGCCTCCCGGCCGGGGCGCTGCTGCTGCTCGACACGGGCGCCTCGGACGGCGCCGAGGGCACCCGTCCCGGACCCGGCTTCACCCGGCTCTTCGCGATCCGGGCCGGCGCCGCCCTGTCGGCGGCGCGGCTGAACGCCGAACAGGCGGCGATCACGGCCACCCTGATGCGCGGGCTGCTGCCGCCCGACCTGACCGCCGTGCACGGCGTGGAGTACGCGGGCGTGTACCGCCCGTCGGGGGCGAGCGAACGGGTCGGCGGCGACTTCTACGACGTCCACCCGGGCGCCGGTCCGGACGACGAGACCCTGGTCGTGCTGGGCGACGTGTGCGGCAAGGGCCTGGAGGCCGCCGTGCTCACCGGCAAGATACGCAACACCCTCCAGGCGCTGCTGCCGCTGGCCGACGATCACCAGCGGCTGCTCGGGCTGCTCAACGGCGCCCTGCTCACCCCGGCCAACCCGCGCTTCGCCACGCTGGCACTGGCCTCCGTGGTGCGCGACGGCCCGCTGGTGCGGCTGCGGGTGACCAGCGCGGGGCACCAGCCGCCGGTGGTGGTCCGCCGCTCCGGCGAGGTGGAGGAGGTGCCCACCCAGGGCACCCTGGTCGGCGCGTTCCGCCGGATCGGCTCCACCACCGTGGAGGTGGTGCTGGAGCCGGGCGAGACCTGCGTGTTCTTCACCGACGGCGTCACCGAGGCGCGCGGCGGACCGATGGGCGACGAGATGTTCGGCCAGCGGCGGCTGGAGGCCGGGCTGTCACGGTGCGCCGGGATGCCGGTGCACGCCCTGGTGGATCACGTGCACATGCTGGCCGCCGAATGGATCGGCGGGAACGACCACGACGACATCGCGGTGGTGGCCGTCGGGGCCCCCTTCCGTGGAACCCCCGAGGAAGGCCCGACCGCATGACGACGTCCCACCGCCCGGAGACGGGCACGGAACCGAGCACGGAGCCGGGCCCGGGGGCCCCGGTCGTCACGGAGGAGGTCCACGAGCGTCTGTGGGCGGCCCTGCGCGACGGCGACGAGTACACGGCGTCCGGCGTCGTCATGGATGCCGTGGAGGCCGGCGCGAGCGTCGAGGAGGTGCTGCTCGACCTGATCGCGCCCGTCCAGGCGCGGATCGGCGCGGAGTGGGCCGCGAACCGGATCACGGTCGCCCAGGAGCACTCCGCGACGGCGGTCAACGAGCGGGTGATGGCGGCGCTGGCCCACCACCCCGGGCACCGGCCGTCGCCCCCGCGCCTCGGGCGGATCACCGTGGCCTGCGTGGACGGCGAGTGGCACGCGCTGCCCGCCCGGCTGGTCTCGGAGGTGCTGCGGCGGCGCGGCTGGGAGGTCGGCTTCCTCGGCGCCCACGTGCCCACGCCGCACCTGGTCGCCGAACTGCACGCGACCGCGCCGCGGGCGGTGGCGCTGTCCTGCTCGATGCCGCGTCACCTGCCGGTCGCCCACCGGGTGATCGCGGCCTGCCAGGCGGCCGGGTTCCCCGTCCTCGCGGGCGGCCGGGCGTTCGGACCGGACGGCCGTCACGCGCGGGCGCTGGGCGCCGACGGGTGGGCGCCCAACGCGCGCGGGGCCGCCGAGGTGCTGGCGTCGGGACTGGCCGGCAGCCTGCCGCGGCCGGCGCACCTCCCGGTCGAGGACCTGCCGCACCTGGCCGACCACGAGTACGCGGCGGTGACGCGGGCGCGGCAGCGGCTGGTGCGGGAGGTGCTGGCGGGGCTCGAGGAGCGGTTCCCGCCGATGCGTTCCTACACCGACGAGCAGCGCGACCGCACGGCCGAGGACGTCGCCCACGTCGTCGACCACCTGGTGGCGGCCCTCTACGTCGACGACGACGCGCTGTTCACCGGCTTCATCACCTGGACGGCGGAGGTCCTCACCGCGCGCGGGGTTCCCGCCGCGAGCCTGGACCCCACCCTCGACCTCCTCACCGCCGGCCTCCCCGCCGCGGCCCCCCGCGCCCGCCGCGTCCTCGCCGCCGGCCGGGCGGAGCTCGCCGCGGCCGGCTGACCGGCCCTCCGCCCGCCGCCCGGCGGCCCCCGTCG
>NZ_LWCC02000186.1:1311-4546 GCF_001642695.1 Streptomyces chilikensis | reverse complement strand
GCGGACGGACCCCTACGGACCCGCCGCACCGCGGGGTGGCCTCGGCCCCGGCCGGCCCGGAGGACGCGGCCGGCCGCGGAATCGCCCGCGGGCCGACGGGACCGGCAGCGGGCGCCGGGACCTACGGCAGTCGCCAGTCCACCGGCTCCGCGCCCTGTCGCAGCAGCAGGTCGTTGACCCGGCTGAACGGACGCGAGCCGAAGAAGCCCCGGTCCGCGGACATCGGCGACGGGTGCGCGGACTCGATCGCCGGGAGGTCCCCCAGCAGCGGCCGCAGATTGCGCGCGTCCCGCCCCCACAGGACCGACACCAGCGGCTTGCCGCGCGCGGCCAGCGCCCGGATCGCCTGCTCCGTGACCTCCTCCCAGCCCTGGCCACGGTGTGCGCCCGGCTTGCGCGGGGCCGTGGTGAGCGCCCTGTTGAGCAGCAGCACGCCCTGCCGGGTCCACGGCGTCAGATCGCCGTTCGACGGCCGGGGAAGCCCGAGGTCGGAGTGCATCTCCCGGAAGATGTTCTCCAGGCTGGGCGGCAGGGAGCGGACCTCCGGCGCCACCGCGAAGCTCAGCCCGATCGCCATGCCCGGCGTGGGATACGGATCCTGACCGACTATCAGGACGCGGACGTCGTCGAACGGCTGCTGGAACGCGCGCAGGACGTTCGCCCCGGCCGGAAGGTACGTCCGGCCGGCCGCGATCTCGGCCCGCAGGAAGTCGCCCATCGCGGCGATGCGGCCGGCCACGGGTTCCAGGGCCTTCGCCCAGCCCGCTTCAACGAGTTCATGGAGAGGTCTTGGTGCCACAGCGCGTCACCCTACTGGCCCCCACCGACACCCCGCACACCTGCGGAATCCCGCCCGCGGACACGGCCCGGGGCACTAGTCTTCGTCCTCGTCGAAACCACCGGCCCGGCCGTCCCCGCAGCCGGTCATGAACGGGGAGGGAACGTGTTCCGTCCGACCGCCGAGCCGCTCCGCGCCCCCTCCCCCGTGAACCGGCGGCTGTCGTGAGCGCGACCGGGGCGCGGGAACGCGTGCTGCTGGCGGTGGACTCCGGCGGCTCCGGCCTGCGGGTCGCCGTGGGCACGCCGGCGAGCGGCCCGCTGGTCCGGCGTGCCGGCCGGGAACCGGTGCGGACGGGTGCGCGGGGCCTCGACCCCCGGCACCTGGCCGAGTTGCTCGTCCCGCTCGCCCGGGCCGCGCTGGCCGAGGCGGGTCACCGGGCGCCGGACGCGGTGGCGGTGGGAGCGGCGGGCTTCGCCTCGCTGGGCGACGCCTGGCGCGCGGAGCTTCCGGACGTCCTGGCGCGGGAGTTCGGCGGCGGGCGCGGCACGTGGGCGGGCACCGTGCTGGCCTCGGACGCCGTGACCGCGTACGTGGGCGCACTGGGCTGCCGGCCGGGCGCCGTGGTGGCGGCGGGGACGGGGCTCACCGCCACCGGCACCGACCTGTCGGCATGGCGGCGGGCGGACGGCTGGGGTCATCTGCTGGGCGACTGCGGGAGCGGCGCCTGGATCGGGCGGGCGGGCCTGGAGGCCGCGCTGCGCGCCCACGACGGCCGTCCGGGCGGTTCCACCACTCTCCTGGAGCGCGGCGAGGCGCTGCTGGGACCGGCCGCCGGGTGGCCGCAGGCCCTGTACCCCCGCACCGACCGCTCCGCGGTGCTGGCCTCGTTCGCCCCGGAGGTGGCGGCCTGCGCGCCGGCGGACCCGGTGGCGCAGGAGATCCTGCGGGAGGCCGCCCGCCACATGGCCGGCGCCGCGGCCGCGGCCTGCCCGGGCGGGGGCGAGCCCGTGGTGGCGGTGACGGGGGGCCTGGTGCGGCTGGGCGAGCCGCTGACGGGGCCGCTGCGGGAGGAACTGGCCAAGGCCGTCCCGCACGCGCGGCAGGTGCCTCCCGCGGGCGACCCCTTGGCCGGGGCCTTCCGCCTGGCCTCCGGGCTCGCCCTCGGGGACCTGGCGCTCCCTCCCGACCCACGGCTGCTGTGCGTGACCGGGGCCGGGACGGCCGGACGGCCGCGCACGGACTGACCACTTGTCGACAAATCCCCTTGCATTTCCCCGTTCGCGCCGCCGGCGGCCCTCCGGGCGCGAGGATCACGCGGAGGCGGCGCCTTGCCCCCGGGGGCCGCCGGCGGCTTCCGCATGAGGCGGCGTCAGGGCGCGGACCCAGGCGTCGCGCACACCTCCGGCGCCTGTTCGCGGGACCTGTCGCCGCACCGCGCGGAGCCCGGACGGCGGGCACCGCCAGTCGGGCGAAATCATTCCGGTTGTCACACGATCAGGCGGACAAATGCGGACGGATACCGCTCACCCGCCCCCTCCCCGAACAGAAGAGCCCTTCAAGCCAGTAGCATGCGGCGCCATGAGCTCCCCCACTGGGCCCGCAGGCCTGCCCGTACGAATGCCGCGTCCCCGCCAGCCCGGCCGGCACCGCCGGCCCGAGCCGCTGGCGGCTCCCGAGGGCGCGCCCGCGCTGGTGCTCGCGGTGCCCGGCACCCCCGGCGCCGCGACCCGCAGCCTGGCCGAGGAGGTCGTGAGCATCGCGCGCTCCGAGCTGCCCGGCCTGGACGGACGCATCGGTTACCTGGACGGGGACGACGCCGAGTTCCCCACCCTCCAGTCGGTGCTGACGCACGCCGCCGAGGAGCGGACCGCCCGTTACGAGATCGCGCGCGCCGCCGGTTCGGACGTGCAGGAGCCCGACGGCCCGGTCGCCGTCGTGGTGCCGCTGCTGGCCGGTCCGGACAGCGCCCTGCTGCGCCGGGTGCGCCAGGCCGTCATGGAGAGCCGGGTCGCAGCCGACCTGACCGACGCGCTCGGCCCGCACCCGCTGCTGGCCGAGGCGCTGCACGTGCGCCTGTCGGAGGCGGGTCACGCCCGCGCCGACCGCGCCCGCCTCTTCACGGTGCACACGGCCGCGGACGGCATCGTCCTGGCCACCGTGGGCGGCGACGAGGCCGTGCAGGCGGCCGGCATCACCGGCATGCTGCTGGCCGCGCGGCTCGCCGTGCCGGTGATGGCCGCGGCGCTGGACCAGGAGGGCTCCCTCGCCTCGGTGACGGAGCAGCTCCGTTCCGCGGGTTCGCAGCAGCTGGCGCTCGCCCCGTACCTGATCGGTCCGGAGGTCGAGCCGGAGCTGCTGGAGGCCGCCGCGCAGGAGGCCGGCTGCCCGGCCTCCGAGCCCCTCGGCGCCTATCCGGCCGTCGGCAAGCTGGCGCTCGCCAAGTACACGACCGCG
>NZ_LWCC02000186.1:0-1262 GCF_001642695.1 Streptomyces chilikensis | reverse complement strand
GAGCCCGCGGCCGTTCGCCGTGCCGGCGGCCGGGGCGGCGGCCCCCGCCCCCGGGGCCGGCGTCAGCCGAGGACCACGCACGAGGCGGCGGCCACCTCGACCGATCCCCCGCGCTCGGGCAGCCCGGTGTCCGGATCGGTCCCGAACCAGGTGACGTCGCCGGAGCGCTCGTTGGCCACGTAGAGGAACCGGCCGAGGGCGGTGAGCGCGCGCGGCCAGTGCCCGCCGCAGGAAACGGTTCCGCGCAGCCGCAGGGTCTCGCCGTCGACGGCGAGGACGGAGATCGTGTCGGTCCCGCGGGTGGCGGTCCACACGAAACGGCCGTCGGCGGACGTCACGACGCCCGAGGGGTACGCGTCCCCCTCGACGGCCCCTTCCAGCACGCCGAGCTCGCGGAGCGGCTCCAGCAGCCCCTCACGGGACTTCCAGCGGCACACGGTGACGGTGGGGGTCAGTTCGTTGAGCACGTAGGCACGGTCGCCGTCGGGGTGGAACGCCAGGTGGCGGGGGCCCGATCCGGGGCGCAGCTTGACCTCCCGGTGCACCCGCAGCCCGTCGTCCCCGACGGCGCAGATCCGCACGGAGTCGGTGCCGAGGTCCACGCTGACCGCCCACCGCCCGTCCGGGTCGGGCTGCACCTGGTGGGCGTGCGGGCCCTGCTGGCGGCGGCCGGAGGGCCCGGACCCGGTGTGGGCCAGTACGGCGGCGCGGGTGCGGTGCGGGGCGCCGTCGGGACGGATGCGCAGGGCGGAGACGCTGCCGGAGCCGTAGTTGGCGGTGAGCACCCGTCCGGCGAAGAGGCTCAGGTGGGTGGGGCCGCTGCCGCCGACCGGCACGGGCGGACCGAGGCGGACGGGACGGTCCCCGGTGACCCGGTAGGCGGCGACGGCGCCGCGGGCGGTCTCGCTCACCGCGTAGAGGACCGCGCCGTCGGCGGAGAGGGCCAGGTAGGAGGGGTCGGGCAGGTCGTCCGAGGCGGCGGTGAGGGTGAGCGCCCCGGTGGCCGGGTCCCGGTCGGCGGTGACCAGGCCGGGGCCGCCGGCCGCGGTGAAGGATCCGATGTACGCCCTGGGCCGTCGCGCTCCGCCGTCCGTCACCGCTGGTCCCCTCTCTCCGCCGCGCCGCCTGCCGGTCCAGGGTGACGGTAGCAGTCGACGACAATTGGCCTAGACCACATCCGGCACACCGGGACGGCCGCCCGGGCCGCCCCGGCGGGTGCCGCGGCGCCGCCCGGCGCCGCCCGGCGCCGCGGGCCGTCTCCC
>NZ_LWCC02000185.1 GCF_001642695.1 Streptomyces chilikensis | reverse complement strand
TCCGCGGCCCGTCCGCGGCCCGTCCACGGCCCGGCAGCCGCGCGTGACCGCGGCGCGGAGCGGGGACGACCGCGGGCCGGCCGGAGAACCGGCCGGCCCGCGGTCGTGAGGAACACGCCGGCGGGGATCAGGCGGTGGCGAGCGCCTCCTTCGCCGCCGGCGCCGCGGGACGGGACTCGGGGTCGTAGCGGCGCAGGCCGGCCAGGACGGCCGCGCACAGGGCGACCACCACGGCGGCGCCGATGTACAGCTGCGTCGCGGAGGCGCCCGCGTCCTTGAGCAGACCGGCGACGGTGGGGGACAGGATGGCGCCGATGCGGCCCATGCCGAGCGCCCAGCCCATGCCGACGCTGCGGACGTTGGCCGGGTAGAGCGGCGGGCCGACGGTGTAGGCGCCGGCGATGCAGCCGTTGATCAGGGCGCCGACGACGACGCCGACGGCGAACCCGAGCCACAGGGTGGAGGTGCTCACGATGAAGACGACCATCATCGCGGCCGAGAGCAGGGAGAACCCGATCAGCACCACGCGCGGCGTGCGCACCCGGGCGGCGACGCCGTAGAGGACCGAGCCGACCGTGCCGCCGATCGAGATCGCCATTCCGGCGGTCACCGCCGCGCTCTCGGAGAGGCCCTCCTCGACCAGGAGCGTGGGCGTCCAGCTGTTGACGAAGTAGAAGCCGAACATGATCGTGATGAAGGTGAGCCAGAGCAGGACCGTCGGGGTCAGCAGCTCCTTGAGCCATCCCGGGCCGGCCCGCCCGGTCCCGCTCCGCGCGGCGGCCGCCCGGTCGAGGTCGGCCTCGGTGACGGACTCCATCCGCATCCGGGCCAGCGTCCGGTTGATCCGCTCCAGCGCGTCGCCCGGGCGGCGCTGCTCGAGGAAGGCGACCGACTCGGGCAGGACGAGGGCGATCACGATCAGGGCGAGCAGGGTTCCGGCGCCGCCGGCGTAGAAGACGATCCGCCAGTCGCCGCCCACCACGGTCTTCGCGACCAGGCTCGCCGCGGTGGCGCCGATGCCGTACCCGGCGGTGTAGATGCCGATGGCCAGACCGCGGTTGCGGGCGTTGGAGAACTCGCTCGCGATCACGTTGGTGCTGGCGAGGATGCCGCCGACCCCGATGCCGGTGACGAGGCGGAAGAGGCCCATCACGGTGACCGACGGCGCCATCGCCGCGCCGAACATGCCGATGGTGCCGAGGGCGAGGCTGATCAGGATCAGCGGGCGCCGGCCGATGAGGTCGGCGAAGGGGGCGAGCAGCATCGAGCCGACCGCCATCCCGATCAGGCCGACCGAGACCAGCAGGCCGAACTCCGAGCCGCTGAGCGCGAACTCCTCGGTGACCGACGGCCCGGTGAAGGCGACCGCCATGACGTCGAAGCCGTCCAGGCAGTTCATGAAGGTGCAGAGCGCGACGATCAGCCATTGGTAGCCGCTCATCGGCGCCTGCGCCATGCGTGCGGTGATGTTCATGGGTGTCCAGGGGGTGAGGGGGCCGGGCGCACGCGGTGGTGCGCCGGGTCAGGTGAGGCGGAGGGAGAGGACGGCGGGGACGCCGGGGCCGCCACCGGCCTCGGCGGGGGCCGCCACCGCCCGGGAGACGCAGAGGCACAGCCGGTCCGAGCGTTCCTTCTGGGAGTCGCTCAGGAAGACGTCGCGGTGGTCGACGACGCCGGTGGAGCCGACCACCTTCGCCAGGCACAGCCCGCACTCGCCCTTGCGGCAGTCCGAGAGCGTCTCGACACCGGCCGCCTCGAGGGCGTCGAGGATCGAGGTGTCGGGGGCGACGGTGATCTCCCGGCCGAGGTCAGGGAGGCGGACCAGGAACTCCTCGGCCGGGTGACGGCCGCCGGAGCCGAAGGTCTCGAAGCGCAGGTTGGTCGCCGGCAGGTCGTGCTCGGTCCAGCTCCGCGAGACGGCGTTCATCAGCCCGATCGGGCCGCACATGTAGAGCTCGGTGCCCGCGGCGGCGGGCGTCCGGGCGATCCGGGCGACGAGGTCGTCGACCACCAGGGGGGTGCCCTCGTCGTCGACGTGGATCCGGACGCGGTCACCGTGCTCGGCCGCCAGCTCGTCGACGTACGCCATCACGGCACGGCTGCGGCCCACGAGCACCAGCTCGTAGTCGGCGCCGCGCCGGCGCAGCGCGGAGGCCATCGCCACCAGGGCGGTGACGCCGATGCCGCCGGCGACCAGCACGTACCGGGTGGCGCCGACCGCGAGCGGGAAGTTCTGCAGCGGTGCGGTGACGGTCAGTTCGTCCCCGGCCCGCAGCCGGTGCATCGCCGCCGAACCTCCGGACGAGGTGGGGGAGAGCCGCACGCTCAGCGTCAGCCGCCGGCCGCCGTCCGCCGAGCGCACCACCGAGTAGGAACGCACCCGGCGGACGCCGTTGCCGACGTCGAGCTCCACGTCGACGTGCGTGCCGGGCGCGGCGTGCTCGGGCCGTTCGGGGGCCAGGACGATGCGGCGGACGCCCTCGGCGGCGTCGGAGACCTCGATCACCTGGGCCCGCTGCCAGCGGGTCTGCGTCTGCACCGCCATCTCAGGCCCCCTGACCGGCGCTCGGCGCGGAGGAGGGGCGGCCCTCGGCCTCGAGCATGCGCTCGAGGATCCGGCGCACCCACATGCCGCCGGCGTCGATGTTGAGGCTGTAGAACTCGTGGCCGGGGTTGGCGTCGATGGCGCGCTGCTGGGCGCGCAGCATCTCCTCGTCCTCGCCGAAGACGCCGTGCACCGCCTGGCGCAGCTGGGTGGTGATGGTCTGGCTCTCCAGGCGGTAGTCACGCATGAACGCCCAGAAGTAGTGGGAGGTGCGGTCGGTCTCGGGGGTGATCGTGTTCATCACGTACCCGTTGACGCCCTGGCTGCGGTCGCCCTCCGGCGCCCCCGTGCCCGCCTTCGCCACACCGACGTCGATGCAGATCGTGCCCGGCGCCTGGAAGGTGATGATCTGCCAGCGGTCGACCTTGCCGGAGAAGCCCGGGAACTTGTCGCGCATGTTCTTCAGCCAGAACGGAGGGGCGTCGATGTCGCGCATCCACCGGGTGACGGTCACCGTGTCGCCCTCGTGCGTCACGTCGAACTCGGCCTCGGACAGCTCCTCCTGGCCGATGCTCGAGGAGTGCACGAACTCCTCGTGGGTGAGGTCCATGAGGTTGTCGAGGATGAGCTGGTAGTTGCAGTCGGCGTGGATGGTCTCGCCGTCGCCGGCCCAGGCCGGGTCGTCCATCCGGTGCATGTCGGGCACAGTGGCCGGGTCGGCCAGGTCCGGATCGCCGACCCAGACCCAGACGTACCGGTACCGCTCGACGACGGGGTGGGAGGGGACCACGGCGCTGGGGTTGACCGTCTCCTGCGCGGGCATCCCGGTGCAGCGGCCGGACGCGTTGTAGCGCAGGCCGTGGTACGGGCACTGCAGCTCGTCGCCGAGGATCCTGCCCATCGACAGCGGCGCGAGCCGGTGCCAGCAGGCGTCCGCGAGGGCGACCGCGCGGCCCTCGGTGGTGCGCCACAGCGCCAGCGGCACGCCGGCGACCGTGCGGGCCAGCGGCTGCCTGCCGGTGACCTCGTGGTCCCAGGCGGCGGCGTACCAGGCGTTGCGGGGGTAGTTGAAGATCTTCGCCGCCGCGGTGGCCCGCGGAGCGGCGGCCGTCGAGGGGGAGGCGGTGCGGGACATGGAACTCCCTATGAAGAGAGGTATGTGTGGTGCGGGCCACAAACTAACTATCGATATAGTGAGAAGGCAAGGGTGTGTAGCGTGGCTTTTCGGAGGGGGTCGGTGCCTTGTCGCTGCGTTACGCGCTGATCGCGCTGCTCACCGGTCGTCCGATGACCGGGTACGACATCTCGAAGAGCTTCAGCCGCTCGGTGGCCCACGTCTGGCACGCCCCGGACTCGCAGATCTACCCCGAGCTCAACCGGATGGAGCGCGACGGCCTGCTCACCTCGGTCGAGGTGCGGTGGGGCAAGAAGGGGACGAAGAAGGAGTACCACGTCACCGACGCCGGCCTCGCCGACTTCCGGGCGTGGATGCAGGCGCCGCTGACGCCGCTGCGGCAGCGCGACCCGGCGTACCTGAAGGCGGCCTACTTCGACTTCGCCGGCCCCGCGGCGGTGCGGGAGCAGCTCCGCCAGCAACAGGCCTACTGGGAAGAGCAGTTGAGCATGCTCGAGGGCACCCGGGCCGCGCTCGTCGACCGCACCCACCCCACCCTGGCGGCCCGCCTCTCCCAGCTGGACGACCGCGAGGCCGAGCTGGCGGTGCGCTACAAGGTGTACGCCTACGACGGCCTCATCGCCCGCGCCCGCACCGAACTGGCCTGGATCGCCGAGGGGTTCGCCCTCGTCGACGAGCTGCACGGCTCCTGAGGGTCCCCGCGGCGTGGGCGGAGCCGCGCGGGAGTGCCGGGCGGGCCTCCGGCGCGGAGCGAACGCGAGGTCGGGATCCTGCCGGCTTCCGGCGCCGGGATCCGCGAGGCTCGTCGTCATGAAGCGACTCGAGGGAAACGTGGCCCTGGTGACGGGCGGCAGCCGGGGGATCGGCGCCGCCGTGGCGCTGCGTCTGGCCGAGGAGGGTGCCGATGTCGCCGTGACGTACGAGAAGGACGAGGCGCGCGCCGCCGAGGTGGTGGGACGGATCGAGGCGCAGGGCCGTCGCGCCCTGGTGCTGCGGGCCGACAGCGGGGACCCGGACGCGCTCACCGCCGCGGTGGACGAGGCGGCCGCGGCGTTCGGCGGGCTCGACGTGCTGGTGAACAACGCCGGCGTCTTCCTCGTCGGCCCGCTGGAGGGCATGGGGCCCGCGGAGATCGACCGGACCCTCGCGGTGAACGTGCGGGCGCCGTTCGTGGCGGCGCGGGCGGCCGCGCGGCACATGCGCGAGGGCGGCCGCATCATCAGCATCGGCAGCAACGTCGGCGAGCGGGCGGTCTTCCCGGGGCTGGCGCTGTACTCGATGAGCAAGACGGCCCTCGCCGGGATGACCAGGGGGCTGGCGCGGGAACTCGGCCCGCGGGGGATCACCGCCAACCTGGTGGTGCCCGGTCCGACGGACACGGACACCAACCCCGCGGACGGGCCGAACGCCGAAACGATCGCCGGCTTCACCGCGCTCGGCCGTTTCGCGGACCCGGCGGAGATCGCGGCCACCGTCGCCCATCTGGCCGGCGCGGACGGCGGGTACATCACCGGAGCCTCGGTCCACGTCGACGGGGGCTTCACCGCCTGAGCGGGAGCCCGGCCCGCCTCGCCCGGACAGGCGCGTCCCGCCCGCCCGCCCGGCCCGCCGCCCGGTCGTGCCGCCGCGCGGTCAGGCCGCGGTCCGGCGGACCGGGTGGCCGGACGGATCCGTGGTCAGCCAGGATCCGTCCCCCAGGGGGCGGATGTCGTAGGCGTCCCTCGCGTGGGCGTCGAACACGCCCAGGACGCGGCCCGAACGCGCGTCGACGAGGTGGTGGCGGAACCACTCCTCCTCGTCCTCGGTCTCGCCGCCGAGGGCGACGACGATCGTGTCCGGGTCCAGGTAGCCGCCGCTCCACTCGACGCACACGTCGTCCGGGCCGTGCCCGAAGGCGTCGACGGCGAGGGCGAACGTCACCTCGCCGTCGGGATAGGTGTGGACGGCGACGTCACCCTGCCCGTGGTCGACGGTCATGAAGTGGCGGCCGTCGGGGGACAGGGCGATCAGGCACCGGTCGTCCCCGGGATGGCGGACGAGTTCCATCCCGGTATCGGTCAGCGCCGCGCGGTGGACGACCGAGCCGTCCTGCCCCTCGCCCACGTCGAGGAGGACGTGACCGCTCGTCGGGTGCACCAGCTGCACGCCGCCGTGCCCGACGGTCTCCAGATCCGCCCGCGCGAGGACCGTTCCCGCGGCGGCGTCCAGGGCGACCCACTGGTCGGGCCGCCCGCGTCCGGCCATGACGTCGGGCCGGTACACCCACACCGCGCGCCCGTCCGCCGACAGCGCACAGGCCGGACGGTGCCCGAAGCGCTCGTCCGACCACGGCTCCAACGCCCACCGCCAGACCTCGTCCCCCTCCGCCGTCACGCAGACGACGGCGTTGAGGGTGGTGTAGCAGGCGCGCCGCAGGTCGGCGGAGGCGGTGTGCGCGACGACGTCGTCCCCGGGAACCGGCCGGAACGTCGTGGCGGGCGACAGCACACCCGTCGCGTCGGAGGCCAGGTCGTAGGCGCATATCCGTCCGTCGACGAGCCGGGTGGTGGGCGGGAGAGGGCGAGGGGTTCGGGCCATGTCCCGGACATTAACTCCCGGTGGTTCACGGGCGGACCGCGGGCGGCGCCCTCCGCGCGGCCCCGTCCGCGCGGAGGGTGCCGCCGGCTCCGGACGGCCGTCCCGCGAGTGCGGTGGAGGCGGGCCCCGTCCGCAACGCCCCACGGGAAGGGGGGAGATGTCCCGATAGGGCGCCCTTGACGCAGTTGGCCGCAATGCAGGAGCCTGGGCGTTGTGTCCGGAGGGCCAGGGGAGGCCCTTCGCGCGGCACATCGCCGGGGGGCGCATGACCATGGGGGTGGCCGGCGGGGCGGGTGCGCGGTCGATGTTCCGGCTGGAGCGGCTGGAAGAAGCGATGCGCGGACGCCTGGGCCGCGAATGTCTTTACGTGCCGTCGTGCCGTCTGGGCCTGTACCTGGCGCTGCGGCACTGGTGCCGGCCGGGGGGCCGGGTGCTGATGTCGCCGGTCAACGACGACGTCATCCTCTTCGTCGTGCTCGCGGCCGGACTCCGCCCGGTGCAGGCGCCGTTGAGCCCGTTCGACGGGACGATCGACGTCGACTCCGTGGAACCGGAGGTGTGGCACGGGCTGGCCGGCGTGCTCACCGCCAACCTGTACGGCAATCCCGACCCGGCGCCCCGGCTGCGCGCGCGGTGCGACGAACTGGGCATACCGCTGATCGAGGACGCGGCGCACGCCATCGGCGGCGAGGTGGACGGGCGGCCGGTGGGCTCCGTCGGGGCGGCGGCCTCGTTCAGCATGTCCAAGCACGTCGGCGCCGGGGCCGGCGGGATCCTGGCCTTCGACGCCGACCCCGCGCTGCGCGAGGAACTGGCCCGGGCGCGCGACGCGTTGCTCGAACCGGCCCGCCTGGCGGCCGACCTCGCCCACGCGGCACGGCCGTTCGCCGAGGCCGCGGTGCGCGGACCGGTACGGCGGCGGGCCGCGCGGGCGGCGTCGCGGCTGCTCGGGCCGGGAGAGCGCGACGGCATCCGCATGCCGCTGCGCGCGGCGGAACTGGCGGCCGCCGCCGTCCCGGCACCCGACCTCGCCACCCACCACTCCTGGGTGCGGGTCGACATGCACGACTACCGCCTCGCGCCCGGCCCGCTCCGCGCCCGCCGGATCGCGCGGGGATTCGGCCGCCTCGACGAGGTGCTGCGCGCCCACCGCGAGGGAACCGCGCTCCTGCGGGACACCGAATGGGCCGCGCCCGGCGCGTCCGCCGGGCCTGCGCGACCGCTGTTCCGGGTGCCGCTGCTGGTCGACGACCGGGACGCCGCCGTCACCGCCCTGGCCCGGCACGGCATCGTCACCGGCTACCTCTACGACCCGCCGCTGGACGACTACGCCGGCCCCGGCTTCACCGACCTCTCCACCCGCCCCGGGCCCGCCCGCCACTTCGCCCGGCACGCGCTGCCGGTGGACCCGCTGCGCGCCCCCGAGGCGATCGCCGTCCTGCGGCGGGCCGGGGTACGGCCGGCCGCGGCGCCGGTCACCGGGCACCCGGGCGCGGTCCCGGGCGCGGGAGGCGGCGGTGGCTGACATCCACGAGGACGTCCACGACGGCGTCCACGCGGACATCCACGCGGACATCCACGAGGACGTCCGCGAAGGGGGCCGGGAGGACATCCGGAGGGACGCCCGGGAAGGCGTCCGGGAAGGCGTCCGGGAGGTGGCGGACCTCGGGGGCACCGGCTCGCGGACCGCCGGAACCGGGCGGTCCGCCGGGCGCGAGGACGGCGGTGGATCGCTGTTCAGGAACGCGTACTTCCTCATGCTCAGCACCGGGGTCTCCGCCGTGCTCGGCCTGGCCTTCTGGCTGGTCGCCGCCCGCCACTACTCCCAGGAGGCGGTCGGCCAGGGATCGGCCGCCGTCGCCGCCATGCGCCTGCTCGCCGGCATCACCGCCACCACCATGATCGGCGCCGTGGTCCGCTTCGTGCCGCGCGCCGGACGCGCCACCGGACCACTGGTGCTGCGCGCCTACGCCGTCAGCTCGCTGGTGGTGACGGCCGCCGGGATCGTCTTCCTGCTCACCCTCGACCTGTGGGGCCCGTCGTACGCGCCGCTCGGCACGCCGGTGGCCGGGACGCTCTTCGTCGCCTCCTGCGTGGCCTGGGCGATCCTCACCCTCCAGGACGGGGTGCTCACCGGGCTGCGCGAGGCGGTCTGGGTGCCCGTCGGCAACGCGGTGTTCTCGCTGGGCAAGCTGATCCTGCTGGTCGTCCTGGCCGGAGCCGTGCCCGTGCTCGGGGTGTTCGTCTCCTGGGCCGCGGCGATCGTCCTCTCCACCGTGCCGCTCGGCTGGCTGGTGTTCCGCCGGCTGATCCCCCGCCAGGCCGCCGCCGACCACCGCCGCCGGCCGCCCACCCTGAGGGCCGTCGGACGGTTCGTCGCCGGGGACTCGGTCGGCGCCGTGTTCAGCCTGCTGATGATCAACCTGCTGCCGGTGATGGTGGCCGTGCGCCTGGGCGCCGCCGATAACGGCTACTTCTACGTCGCCTACACCGTCGGCGGCACCATGGAGTTCCTCGCCATCAACATGGCCTCCTCGCTCACCGCGCACGCCTCCCGCGACCCCCGCGCCCTCGCCGAGGGCGTGCGGGGCGCACTGCGGCGGATGGCCCTGCTGCTGGTGCCGGTGGTGGCCGTCCTCACGCTCTTCGCCCCGCTGGTGCTCGCCCCGTTCGGCGAGGACTACGCGGACCGGGGCGCCACGGTGCTGCGGCTGCTGGCCGCCGCGGCACTGCCCCGGGTGGCGGTCGAGCTGTACATCGGGGTGCTCCGGGTGGCGGGCCGCACCGCGACGCTCGCCCTGCTGCAGGGCGTGATGTGCGTGCTGGTGCTCGGCTCCGCCGCCCTGCTGCTCACCCCCGCCGGCATCGACGGCGCCGGGTGGGGCGTCCTGCTGAGCATGACCGTGGTCGCGCTGCTGTGCGTGCCGGGACTGCGGTCCGCGCTGCGCGGCGAGGCCGACCGGAACCGACGGGAGCCGACCGGAACCGACGGGAGCCGCACCGGGAACGCGCCGAGCGGGTCCGGGTGAGGCGGACCGGACGACGAGGCACGAGAGCGGCGAGTACGCGGCCGACGGGCACGCGAACGGCCGACGGGCACGCGAACGGCCGGCGCCCGAACGGCCGTCGCCCGAACGGCCGGCGCCCGAACGACGGGCAGCGGAACACGAGCAGCCGAGTGCGGGCGGCGGGCGCGCCCACCGCCCGCACCGACCACAGCCACGGGGGGACCGTGCGACCGACAGCGACACCGGACCGGAGAACCGAAGCGGGGACCACGGTGCCCGACGCGACACCCGCGCACGCCCCCGAGGGCGGCGTCCGGCGCCCCGCCGGCGGAGGCGGCCCGCGCCCCTCCGCGCACGGGCGCCGGTGGAGCGCCGTCCGGCCCGCCGGGCCGCTGCTCGCCGCGATCGCCCTCTGGGCGTACGCCGTCCGCTCCACCGACGTGACCACGCTGGACGACTTCGGCCTGGTCACCGCCGTGCACCCGGCCTTCTGGGCGGGGCTCGCGGTGCTCACCGCGGGGTTCTGGTCCACCGTCCGCCGCTCCGGCCGCGCCGACGCCTGGCCCCTGGCCCACGTCCTCGGCCTCTTGGTCATGGAGCGCGCCACCCAGGCCCTCGTCTACCCCACCCCGCTCCACGCCTGGGCGTGGAAGCACGACGCCGTCGTCGACCACCTGCTGACCGACGGCGGGCTGCGGTCCGGGGCCGAGCTCGGCGACATGGCCGCCTACGACCAGTGGCCCGGCTTCTTCGCCCTCCAGGCCGCCGCCGTGCGGTCGGCCGGCGTGGAGAACACGCTCACCCTGATGAGCTGGTGGCCGCTGGTCTCCAGCGTGCTGGTGCTCGCCCCGCTGGTGCTGGTCTACCGCACCTTCACCCAGGACCGGCGGCTGATCTGGACCGGTGTCTGGCTCTTCTGCGCCGGCAACTGGGTCGGCCAGGACTACTTCTCGCCGCAGTCGCTCGCCCTGGTGCTGCACCTGGCGGTGATCGCCCTGGTGCTGCGCCGCTTCCCGGGCGCCGGGCGCCACGGCCCCCGGCAGGCCGTGTGGACCACGGTGCTGATCATGGTGATGGTCCCGGTCGTCCTCTCCCACCAGCTCACCCCGGTGGTGCTGATCGCCTCCCTCGGCGTGCTCGCGCTCACCCGGCGCCACCGCGACCGGGTGCCGTTCCTGGCCGCCGTCGCCCTCTTCGCCGCCTGGAACCTCACCGCCTCGCTGCCCTTCCTCTCCGCGGCACTGCCCGGGATGATCGCCTCCGTCGGCGACATCGGCGCCAACGTCGAGACAGGCTACGGCACCACGCCCACCGGCACCGGAGCCGTCGCCGCCTCCTGGGCGGCGCGCGGGCTGTCCGGCGCGGTGCTGCTGCTGGCCCTGCTCGGCGCCGTCCGGCAGCGGGAGCTGCGCCGGCGGGCACGGCCCCTGCTGCTGCTCACCGCGGTGCCGCCGCTGCTGATCGCCGTCGGCGACTACGGCAGCGAAATGGTCTTCCGGGTGCTGATGTTCATGCTCCCCGGCGCCGCCTTCTTCGCCGCCGCGGCGCTGCTGCCCCGCACCGGGCCACCGAGCGGGACGCCGCCGCGCCCCCTGCCCGCGCGTTTCCTCCGGCTGCCGCTGCCCGTGCTGCTGGCCACCACGTTCGCCTTCGTGCCGAGCTACGCGGGAAAGGACCGGATCGGTTACTTCCCGCCCGCCGAGGTCGCCCTGGTCGCCGGTCTCGTGCGGAGCGCGCCCGACGGCTCCCTGGTCGTCGCCCCCAACCGCAACCACCCGCTGGCGTACGGGGACTACTGGCGACTGGACCACCACTGGTTCCTCGAGGAGGACCGCGCGGTGGTCGACCGGATCCTGCGGCAGCCCGCCCGGACGCTGGCCCTCGACATGCGGGGCCGGCCCGAACCCGGGCGCTCCTACCTGCTGTTCACCCAGGGGCAGCGGGCCGACGCGGAGATGAACGGGCGCCTCACCGGGGCGCAGTGGCGCCGCGTCGAGCGGTCGGTGGCCACGTCGCCGTTCTTCGACCTGGTGGCCCGCAACGCGGCCGGCTCGGTGTACGAGCTCGACGTCGCGGCCGTCGAGGAGGCCGTCCGGTGACCGCCCCGGAACTCGTGACGCGGATGCTGCCGCCCCTCGCCGGCTGGCTGGCCGTCGGCGCGCTCACCCTCCCCGACGGCTCCCCGGCGCGCGTCGCCGCCGTGGTGGTCTTCCTGACGGCCGGGCCCGGTGCGGCGCTGGTGCGGATCTGGTGGCCCGCGTCGGCCGCCGGCCCCGCCGAGGGGCCCACGGACACCTGGGACACGCGGTTCGGCCGCCGGTCCGACCTGCTGGAGCGGCTGATGCTGGTGCCGCTGGTCAGCGTCGCCGTCGTGACGGTCACCGCCACCGCCCTGCTGGCCGCCCACGCGTTCAGCGGGCGGCGCGTCCTGCTGCTGCTCACCCTGCTGACCATGCTCGCCGCGTACTGCCCGAGGACGCGTCCGTCCTGACCCGCCGGCCCGGTGGCCGGCCGATCCCCGGCCGCCGGCCTGCTGACCGCTGACCGCCGACCCGAGGAGGCCAGACCCGTGAGGCTGCCCCGTCGTCCCCGAACCCCGGCCGCGGGCGGACC
>NZ_LWCC02000184.1 GCF_001642695.1 Streptomyces chilikensis | reverse complement strand
TCCGGGGCACACCCGTCCCCGCGCGGCACACCCGGCCGGCCGCGGCCGCGCGGCGGGCGGCGTGCGGCCTGCGCCGCTCGCGATGCGCCGCGCGCCGTGGCGCGCGATTCTGGGAGCGGGCCGGGCGCGGGACCGCGGCGTGAGGAGAACGGAGCGTGCGCGATGGGTGAGGACGCGGGCGGGGAGAGCGCGCCGCTGCACTGCCTGGTGACCGGTGCGACGGGCTACATCGGCGGGCGTCTGGTGCCCGAACTGCTCGCCGCCGGGCACCGGGTCCGCTGCCTGGCCCGCTCCCCCGGCAAGCTCCGCGACCACCCCTGGGCGGGTGAGGCCGAGGTGGTGCGCGGGGACGTCACCGACGCGGAGTCGACGGCCCGTGCCATGCGGGGCGTCGACGTGGCGTACTACCTGGTCCACGCCCTCGGCACCGGTTCCGGCTTCGAGGACACCGACCGGCGGGCCGCCCGGATCTTCGGCGAACAGGCACGCGCCGCCGGTGTCCGGCGCATCGTCTACGTGGGCGGCCTGACCCCGGCCGGCGTGCCCGAGGAGGAGCTGTCGCCCCACCTGAGGTCACGCGCCGAGGTGGGCCGCGTCCTGCTGGAGTCGGGCGTGCCGACGGCCGTGCTGCGGGCCGCCGTCATCATCGGCTCCGGCTCCGCCTCCTTCGAGATGCTGCGCTACCTGACCGAGCGGCTCCCGGTCATGGTCACCCCGAGCTGGGTGCGGACCAGGATCCAGCCCATCGCCGTCCGCGACGTGCTGCGGCTGCTGGTGGGCTGCGCCCGGCTGCCCGCGGACGTGAGCCGCGCCTTCGACATCGGCGGCCCGGACATCCTGACGTACCGGGACATGATGCGGAGCTACGCCCGGGTGGCGGGCCTGCCGCACCGGCTGATCGTGCCGGTGCCGGTGCTCACGCCCCGGCTGTCCAGCCACTGGGTCGGCCTGGTCACCCCGGTGCCCGCGTCGATCGCCAAGCCGCTGACGGAGTCGCTGCGGCACGAGGTGGTGTGCCGCGAGCACGACATCGCCCGGTACGTGCCGGACCCCCCGGGCGGCCCGGTGGGCTTCGAGGACGCGGTGCGGCTGGCGCTGCGCAACGTCCGGGAGGCGCGGGTCGCCACCCGCTGGTCGAGCGCGGCGGTGCCGGGCGCGGCCAGCGACCCGTTGCCGACCGACCCCGACTGGGCGGGCGGCAGCCTGTACACCGACCGGCGGGAGCGGGCCGTGGACGCCACCCCGGAGGCGCTGTGGCGGGTGGTGGAGGGCATCGGCGGGGAGAACGGCTGGTACTCGTTCCCGCTGGCCTGGTCGGCGCGCGGGCTCCTGGACCGGCTGGCCGGCGGCGTCGGCCTGCGGCGTGGCCGCCGGGACGCGGCCCGGCTGCGGGCCGGGGACTCGCTGGACTTCTGGCGGGTCGAGGAGATCGACCGCGGCCGGCTGCTGCGGCTGCGCGCCGAGATGCGGCTGCCGGGACTCGCCTGGCTGGAGCTGTACGTGGACACCGGGCCGGACGGCCGGACCCGCTACCGCCAGCGGGCCCTGTTCCACCCGCACGGGCTGCTGGGGCACGCCTACTGGTGGGGGGTGTCCCCCTTCCACGCCGTGGTCTTCGGCGGCATGGCGCGCAACATCGCCCGCGCCGCGGAACGCGGCGGCACCGCCCCGCGGACCGGCCGGGGCGATTCGGGCCGCCGTGCGCGGCGGGGGTGAAGCGGCAGGCCGGCGGACGGTGAGCCGCAGCGGCACCCGCCCGGCGTGCCCGGCGGGGCGGCCGGCTCCTCCTCCCCCGGCGCTTCCCGGGTCC
>NZ_LWCC02000183.1 GCF_001642695.1 Streptomyces chilikensis | reverse complement strand
AGACCGTTTCCGTTCCGATTTCCTCGGTGCTTTCCAGTCCGGCGCTTCCGCGCTTTCCTTTCCGGCGGTTCCGACTTTATCAGATGTTTTCAGCCGGTCTTACCGGCTTCGAATTCCGATTTATCGGGGGTGCCTCTCCGGCGAAGGGCCGGGAAGCGACTCGGTAGATCATACCGGCTGCCAGTGGGTGCTCCGCACCGCTCCGGGCAACTGTTCTAATCTACCTCCCCGGACGGACCGCGTCAACGGCACTTCCGGGGGCGAAGAGGACAGTAGCAGCTCGTGGGCGTCCGATGCACATCAGGCGGCGGTGGGGGCCGCGGCGCTCCGGCCGGCCTCCTCGACGTCCCCCGTCTCGCCCGCACGTGCCGCCCGGCCGCCGAGTACCCAGACGTAGGCGAGGAAAGCCAGCTCGGCCACGACGCCGATGCCCACGCGCGCCCAGGTCGGGAGGCCGGACGGGGTCACGAAGCCCTCGATCGCGCCGGCCACGAACAGCACCAGCGCGAGGCCGACCGCCATGCCCAGGGCGGCGCGGCCCTCCTCCGCCAAGGCCGCCCTCCGGGTCCGCGGACCCGGGTCGATCACCGTCCAGCCGAGGCGGATGCCCGCGCCGGCGGCCACGAAGACGGCCGTGAGCTCGAGCAGTCCGTGCGGGAGGACCAGTCCGAGGAAGACGTCGAGGCGTCCCGCGTCGGTCATCAGGCCGAAGCCGGCGCCGAGGTTGAGCATGTTCTCGAAGAGGATCCAGATCACCGGCAGGCCGAGGAAGACGCCGAGGATCAGGCACAGGGCGGCCGCGCGGGCGTTGTTCGTCCACACCTGGGCGGCGAAGGAGGCCGCCGGGTGGCTCGAGTAGTAGTTCTCGTACTCGCCACCGGGCCGGGTCATCTCGCGCAGGTCGGCGTCCGTGCCGAAGGCCGCCTGGACCTCGGGGTGGGTGGCTATCCACCAGGACAGGAGGACGCCGACCGCCACCGAGAGCAACGCCGTCGGCACCCACCAGCGCCGGGCCCGGTAGACGGCGGCCGGGAAGCCCTGTCCGAGGAACCGGGCGATGTCCTGCCACGAGGCCTTCCGGGTGCCGGTGACCTTGCTGCGGGCGCGGGCCACCAGCTGGCTCAGGCGGCCGGTGATCCGCGGGTCCGGCGCACTGGACCTGACGACCGACAGATGCGTCGCCGCGCGTTGGTACAGGGCGACGAGTTCGTCCACCTCCGCGCCGGTCAGACGGCGCCGACGGTTCAGCAGCGCTTCCAGACGGTCCCACTCGGCACGATGGGTGGAGACGAAGACGTCCAGATCCATGGGGTGCGGCTGCTCCTCATCCTGTCCTCGGCCTGCTCCGGGCCTGCGTCCGGCCCGCTCCGACCGGGGTGGTCCTGCGGCGGCGTGGTGCACAGCTTGGCAGACTGACGGCCCGGACGTCAGTGCGGGACGATTTCCCGGCCGGCGGCCAGGACGCGGGTCCGGGCGGACGCGGGTCCGGGCAGTCGGACAGTCGGGCAGTGGGAAAGGGGCGGGGCTATGGATCAACTGGTGACCGGCGAGGCGGTGGCGCTGGAGGTACGGCCGGCGCAGTTCCCGAGCAGGGCGCTGGCGGTGGTCCTCGACCTCCTGGTGGCGCTGTTCGCCTGGTTCGTCGTGCTGATGCTGCTGTTCGCGACGCTGACCTCGGTCGACGAGGCCGCCGCGGCGGCGATATCGGTCGGCACCTTCCTGCTGATCCCGATCGGCGCGCCCATCGCGGTGGAGACGCTCTCCCGCGGGCGGTCGCTGGGGAAGCTGGCGCTGGGGCTGCGGGTGGTGCGCGACGACGGCGGGCCCATCGGGTTCCGTCACGCGCTGGTCCGCGGGCTGCTGGGGATGGTCGAGGTCCTGATGACCTTCGGCGTGGTCGCCTGCATCGCCTCCCTGGTGTCGGCGCGGGGCCGGCGGCTCGGTGACGTGTTCGCGGGGACGCTGGTGGTGCGCGAGCGGGTGCCGGACGGGCACGTCAGGCCGACGCCTCCCCCGCCGCCGTGGCTCATGGGGCGCTACTCCGGGCTGGACCTGTCCGCCGTGCCGGACGGCCTGTGGCTGGAGCTGCGGCAGTACCTGACGCGGCTGGGGCAGTTGGACCCCGCGGTGGGACACGCCATGGCGCAGCGGCTGGCCACGGAGATCGTCGCCCGGACGGGAGCCCGGGTGGAGGGCGTGCCGGCGCCGCAGTTCCTCGCCGCGGTGCTGTACGAGCGCCAGTCGCGGGAGGCGGCCCGCGCTCAGGCGGCGGCTCTGGCGAGTGCCCGTGCGCGGGGCACGGTCGCGGGCGGGCCCTATGTGCCGCCGGGGCCGGCACCGGCCCCGGCGGCTCCGGCCCCGGTGCCGCCGGTCGTGCCCGTGCCGCCGGCGGCGCCGACCGGCGCCGCCGCCCCGGCCG
>NZ_LWCC02000182.1 GCF_001642695.1 Streptomyces chilikensis | reverse complement strand
GGCGCTATCCGCTCCCACGCCGCATCCGTCAGCTCACCACGACCCACCACAAGATCAATTATCAGACAGGGCCTAGAGATCGTCTTCAAAGGTTAGATCCAGAGCAGGATCGAGGCGATGGTGACGGCGGCCTGGTAGGACTCGCGGGTCTTGTCGTAGCGAGTGGCCAGGCCGCGCCACTGCTTGAGGCGGTTGAAGCATCGTTCGACGACGTTGCGGCGGCGGTAGACGGACCGGTCGAAGCCGGGTGGCCGGCCGCCGCGTGTGCCCCGGTTCAGTCGGCCGAGGGCCTGGTCGACGCGTTCGGGGATCGTGTGCGGGATGCCGCGCCTGCGCAGGTAGGAACGGATCTTTCGAGAGCTGTAGCCCTTGTCCGCGACCACGTGGTCGGGCCGGGTCCGCGGGCGTCCAGGCCCGACCCTGGGCACGCTGATCGAGCCCATCACCTGCTCGAAACGGGTGCAGTCGTTGGTGTTGCCGCCCGACAGGACGAAGCCGAGGGGGCGGCCGAGTCCGTCGCAGGCGAGGTGGACCTTCGTGCTCAGTCCGCCGCGGGATCGGCCGAGGGCGTGATCACCCGCTTCGTCCCGGTCGACCGCCCCCTTTTGCCGCCGGCGGCGTGCTGGTGGGCCCGCACGATGGTGGAGTCGACCGACACCAGCCACTGGATGTCCCCGGCCGCGTCCTTCTCGGCCTGGATGGCCCGCAGCATGCGCGAGAAGGTGCCGTCCAGGGCCCACCTGCGGAAACGCGTGTACAAGGTCTGCCAGGAGCCGTACCGTTCCGGCACATCGCGCCAGGCCGATCCGGTCCGCAGCTTCCACACGATCCCGTTCAGCACCACCCGGTCGTCCGAACGAGGCCGTCCCGCGGTCCCCGAACTCGGCAGCAACCGCGACAAGACAGCCCACTCGGCATCCGACAGCTCATGACGACGCACCACGCCAAGCATGATTCCTCATCACAAGGGCACCTTTGAAGACGATCTCTAGGGCCTGTCTGACAAATGATCATCGAGAGTATGCGTGCTCGGTCCAATTACCTTGCCGTGCTGACGCCAGCCAGTGATTCTGGGCAGGTGCCAGGACAGGGGAAAAGAAGGCGGCGGCAGGAAGACGCGCGGCAGCGGCTTGCTGCTCGCACTGCGCCGGACGTGGGACAGTGGGAAGTGGTCGTTGAGACCCTGGACCAGGCGGAGATACGTACGAGGTTGCGCCGTCTTCGGGAAACCGGAGTCGACGGGTCGATGATCCGGATCGACACGCTGTGCGGACGCTTGGCGGTGCCGACCACCTACCGGCTGAGCCGTTTCGTGACGGACCCCGCGCGAGAGTACGAACACGAGCACTCTGATCATTGATCTTGTGGCTGGTCGAGGCGAGTTGACGGAAGCGGCGTGGGAACGGATAGAGCCCCTGTTGCCGCGGGTGGATGGGCGTGGTCGTCCGTGGCGTGATCACCGTCAGGTAGTTAACGGGGTGCTGTGGCGGCTGCGGACCGGAGCCCCGTGGCGCGATCTGCCCGAGGGGTACGGACCCTGGCAGACCGTCTACGAGCGGTTCGCCCGCTGAGAAGCGGACGGGACCTGGGCGAAGCTGCTGGAATACGTCCAAGTCCATGATGACGCGGTGGGCCGAGTGGAGTGGACCGTCGCCGTCGACTCCACGGTCAACCGTGCCCATCAGCATGCCGCCGGCGCCCGCAAAAAAGGGCTGCAGACGGGGACGAACTGGAAGATCCGGGCCGCTCGCAGACGTGTCAGGCCCTCGGCCGGTCCCGAGGCGGGCTGACCACTAAGGTCCACCTCGCCGTCGATGGCCGGGGCCTGCCCCTGTCGATCGTGCTCACGCCCGGCAACGTCAACGACGCCACCGCCTTCGGCCAGGTCCTCGACGGGATCCGCGTTCCGAGAGTCGGCACCGGCCGCCCGCGCAGGACACCGACCCGAGTCCTGGGCGACAAGGCCTACTCCAGCCGGGCGATCCGGCACCTGCTGCGGCGCCGCGGTATCGCCGTCACGATCCCCGAGCGCCGCGACCAAGCGGCCAACCGCCGGCGCCGAGGACGCCTCGGTGGCCGGCCGCCCGCCTTCGACGAAGAGGTCTATCACGAGCGCAACGTGGTCGAACGATGCTTCGCACGCCTCAAGCAGTTCCGCGCGATCGCGACCAGATTCGACAAGCTCGCCGACCGCTACCGTGCCGGAGTCGTTCTGGCCTCGCTGATCCTTTGGCTCCGCGAAACCAGCTCGTGATCATTTGTCAGACACTGCCTAGCACCCGCCTCTGACAATTCGGGCTTCCGACGAGCTTCTTTCGGTCGTCCCGCCGTTCACCACATCCGAGAGTGCCCGGACGTCGCAGGGGACCGAGCGGGCCCCACCTTCTCTCGCACGACATGGGAGCTTTCAAGGAATTGGCCGGAAAACGTGGCTGGTGCCCCCTTCCGGACACACTGATGAGCAGGATTCCCGGCAGGCACGCACAGGCATGCCGGTTCAGCGAGGGGGGGAACGGCCATTACACCGATGAGGGGCAGCGGATCAGGGGCGGGGTTCGGGGACGCGATCATCGCCCTGACACGCCGGCGGATCGAAATCTTCGACGGAGCGGGAGAAGACTGGCGCTTCGCCGAGAGCCTGAAGTCCGTCGGCGAGGACACGGCCCAGGAGTACGAGGGCCGCACGATCCTGGAGCTCATCCAGAATGGACACGATGCCCTGGCCGCGGGGGGCACCGGCAGGATCGCCGTGCTGGCCACGCGCCACCAGGACGGCGGCGGTGTCCTGTACGTCGCCAACGAAGGCACCGGATTCACCGTGGAGAACTTCAAGGCCATCACCGAACTGGCCCTCTCCAGCAAGGAAGCCGGTGAAGGCATCGGCAACAAGGGGCTCGGCTTCCGCAGTGTGCTGCAGCTGACCGATTGGCCGGAGATCTACTCCAAGGCGTCGCCCGCCTCCGACTCGTTCGACGGCTACTGCTTCCGTTTCGCCCGACCGGACGACATCCACGCCGTCGTTGACGACCCGGTCCTCGCCGCCCGGGTGATCAAGGACGTCTCCCCGCTGGCACTGCCGGTGCCCGCCGAGGCCGCTGACCCCGTGCTCAAGGAACTCGCCACGGACGGCTACGCGACCGTCGTACGACTGCCGCTGCGCAACGACCACGCCTGGAGCCTCGTCGTGGCGCAGGCCGAGAACGTGGTGGACGACGAGGCGCCCCTGCTGCTCTTTCTCGACCGCGTACGGGAACTGCTCGTGGAGATCCGTGACGGGGCCGAAGGCGGCACACGACATGTGCTGTCACGTGCCCAACGCCCCTGCGGCCTGGTCGCGTCCCGGACCGCGGACTGGATCAGCGAGGTCGATCTAGGTGACGCCGGGCGGTATCTGCTGGCACGGCGGACCTTGGACGCCGAGGCGCTGCGCGTGGCGATCGAGCGCAGCGTCGACGTCCATGGGATCGACGCGAAATGGCTGGACTGGCAGGGTGAGGCGTGGGTAGGTGTCGCGCTCCGGCTGGACCGGCCGCTGTCGCGGAACGGCCGGACGTACACCTTCATCCCGATGTCGGAGGCGTCCTCCGCGCCGTTCCCGGGCCACGCCCACGCGCCGTTCTTCACCAAGCTCGCTCGGCTCGACATCAGCGAGGCGGTGGCCCTCAACGATCTGCTGCTCGACCAACTGGCGGTTCTCTGCGTGGAATCAGCCAGACGCCTGCGTACCGAGGCCCCGCACGCCCGTGCCGGGGACCTCGTCCTCGACCTCATGTGCTGGGATAACCCGGCCCGCCTCGGCAAGGCGGTGGACGGGCGGCTCGCCCTCGAGCCGTTCCTCCCTCTGGAGGGCGGGGAGTCGTGGGGCACCCTGCAGGACACCTACGCATGGCCGGATGGCCGACGCCCTTGGCGTGTCCTCACTGCCGGGGCGCTCGCCAGGGCCGGAGCCCATCTGCTCGCCGCCTCCGCAGGCCAGGTCCGGCACGCCCGTGCCGACCGGCTGGCCAAGGCGGTCATCTCCCGGGCCATGCGTCCTCCGCTGGTCAGGACCGCCGACTGGGCCGAGGCGGTGGCCGAGGAGATCCGGGCAGAAGGTAGTGAGTCGCCGAGCCCTCGCTGGGCAGACTTTTACAACGACCTGGCCCAGGCCTTCACCGGCCAGCACCCCGCGCTGCAGGGCCGGCGGATCGTCCTCGACCAGGACGGCGGCCTGCGGCCTGCGCTCGGCGGTACGGCGGAGCGGGGAAAGAAAGGCCAGAAGGAAGGCACCGTCTTCTTTCATCCCGGGGACGAGCACGACAACGCCGGCACCCGCGTTCCTGGCGACCTCAAGGCGCTGCGCCGCCGTATCGCTTTCACCCACCCCGACATCACCTGGCAGAGTCCCGGACGGGACTTCCTGCTGCGGAGCGGGCTGGTCCGCTCCTACCAGTTGGACCAGGTCCTCGACGCGCTGCACGACCTGCTCGGGACACGGCCCTCCGAGGCCCTCAGCCGCGACGCCCTCACCTTCGCCCTGCGGCAGTTCCCGGCGCTCACGCCGACGCAGCGCGACCGGCTGTCGTGGATCGCCTTCCGCGTGCCGCTCGCAAACGGCGGCTGGGCGAGGGCGGCACACTGCTCCTACTCACCGGGCTGGGGCACCGAAGGCGCGCAGCGGCTGGAGAGGTTCCTCAAAGCGGGCGGTTCCCGGATCCCCGAGCTAGCGGACCAGCGGCGGCACTGGATCAGCGGCCCCGACGACTGGCCCGCGCCGGTCCGTGACCGGCAGGCGTACCTCGAATTCCTGACGGCCATCGGCGTGGCCGATGGACTGCGGCTGTCCGTTGTCGGGGATCGTTTGGGAGTCCAGCAGGGGAACGATCTGGCACCCCGTGGCCTGGCCCAGCGGTTCGGCCTCGGCGACGACTTGGGGCCTGTGTGGACGGCGGACGTACGGTCCCGGTGGACCAAGTTCGCCCACCCGTGGACGCCTTATGCGTTCCAGCGGCCACTGGCCCATCTTCCGGGAGCGACCGAGGTGGTTGACCTCGGCCCCACCACACGGCGGGAGTTCGCCGAACTGCTCATCCTGGGGTTTCGCACCTGGGGCGACGAGGTCTTCGACGTCACCGTGTACCGGCCCGGACACCCGTACAAGAGGGACGAGCACTCCTGGCCCACACCGTTCGCGTCCTTCCTCCGCCGCACGCCCTGGCTTCCGGTGGAGGACGCTGAGTCGGACGGCCCGGCCTTCGTCACCCCCGGCGAGGCGTGGTTCAGCACCGACGGGGAACTGCCCGCCTTCGTCCCCTCGCTGCCGCTGCAGACCCGGCGGCTTCTCACCGACAAGGCCACGGCCGCGAGGCTCCGTCAGTGCGGGCTGCGGAGCTGGGAGGACCCTCGGCACGCCGGAGCGGCCGTCAAACACCTCGGCGAGATCCTCCACCAGGGAGACGTGCCGACACACCTCAGCGTCTCCTTCAAGAAGCACTACGGGCGAGCGTGGTCGCACCTTGCACAGAACACCCGCTGGCCATGGCTCACCGGCGAGGAGGTACGGCTTGCGGTCAGCCGCGGCAACGTCCTCAGCACCTTCGTACCGACGGCCGAGGACGTGCCCGTGCACGTCTGCGACGAGCAGGCACCGCTGAAGGAGGCACTCGTCGAACTGGCGGGCCATCCCGTCCTGGTCGCCGGACCGGAGAGCGGGGACGCCATCGTGGACATGGCCGACGCGCACGGCATCCGCACCCTGCGCACGTCGGCGACCGATGTGCAGATCCGCCACCGCGACGGCGAACCGATCACTCCCAGCGGACACGCCGACACGCTCATCGACGGCAGGGAATGGATCGTCACGGTGGTGGCCCTGGCCGTTGAACTGAAGTCCGGGTCGTTCCTGCGCCGCAGCGAGCGCGGTGTGCGGGCCCTGCTGCAGCGGCTGCGCACCGTGCGCGTCGTCCGGGCCGACGAGGTGGAGGTCGTCATCTCGGGCGTGCTCACCGAACCACCGCCCACCACCCGCGCGCTGCCGCTGCCGGACACCGACCATCCCACGGTCGTCGTCTGGCGCAGCGAGGAAGGCTGGGACGAACTGCAGGCGTGCACGTCCGCGCTCGCCCAACTGCTGGGCAGGCCGGGGCTGCAGGACGCGCTGGAGCTGGTCCTGGTCAAGCTGGAACGGCAGCTCGACACCCATGATCCTGAAAGGATCGACGACCGCACCCTGGCGATGGCACTGGACACGACCGAGGCCAAAGTCGCCGAAATCAGACGCAACCTCACGGGAGACGTGCACGACACGGTACGACTGCTGCGCCCGGCCCTGTGCTGTCTCCTCGGCTCCGCATGGGACGAGGAGAGCGCGCGGGCACTCGACCGCGCGGCAGGCGAGGACGAACTCGTCCAGATCGTCGGCCGGCACACTGTCTCGCTGCCTGTGCCGGCCGCCGAACTCGTCACCCTCGCCCGCTCCTGCACCACGCCGGCCGAACTCCGTGACGAACTGGGCTTGGACTTCCAGCGGTTCAACGAGGCGCTCGCCACGCTCGGCCCCGGCTACGCCCCCTACTCCCACCCCGATCTCCACGAGCAGGCCTTCGGCGACTTCGTACGCGGCCACGCCGGCACCCTCGTGGACCGGCTGCGGGAACGGTACGTGGTGACGGCCCGCGACGGCGCGGACGTATCCGTGTACGCCGAGGCCCGTCGACTTCACGACCTGCTGCCGGACCCCGACTGGCTGCCCCGGTTCGTCACCCCGCCCGAGAATGAGATGCGAGCCAGGACACAGGCCTGGCTGCGCTCGCACGGCGCCGACGACGATCTCGGCCGAACCACCGATCTCCCGCCCGTCGACCGGCTCCGCGAACTCAATACCACCGCACTGGACTCCCTGGTGCCGGCGCTGGCCCGGCTGGTGTCCGCCTGGTGCCGCCGGCACGGAGCACCCGTACCGGCCAGCTGGCAGGGCGCGCCCCTGCTGGAGGCGCGGACGTTCCTCGACGGCTCCGGCCTGAGCGACCTCATCGAGCTGAGCGAGGAACAACTGCTCGACGCGGTGCGGCGCGGTGTGGGCTGGCCGACCGGCATGCCGCTCACCGCCGACGTAGGGCTCCTCGGCCTCACCCCCGCCGACCTGGCGCCCCGGACCGGACCGGCGCAGGGCGCCGCCGGATCACGCGGGGCGGGCCCGGCCACGATCATGATCGGCGAGAAGGAGGTCGCCGTGGGACGCGACCATTTCTCCGCCATCGCGGACCTTGCCTCCAGGACCGTCGACGAGGCCTTCCTCGCCCAGTCCGGCAGGGTACGCCTGGACACAATCGCGCCGGCGCCCCGGCCCGGGCGGGGCGGGAGTTCCGGCACGTCGCGAGTGGTCGTGGCCCGTCTGCACCAGGTGAGTGAGGACCAGCGGTCGGCCATCGGTCTGGTCGGGGAGGTCGCGGCACGGGCCTGGCTCCAGCGCCATTACTCCGAGGTGCGCTGGCGGTCGGGGTACGCCGCGGTCATCAATGGCGACCGGGAGGCATCGGACAGCCTGGGGTATGACTTCGAGGTCGCCTGGCGTGACACCACACGGCTGTACGAGGTGAAGGCGCTGAGCGAACCCGCCCGCGAGCGCGTGGAGTTCGAACTCGGGCCGTCCGAGGTGGATGCCGCACGCACCCACGCGCGTGGCGGTCGGTACCGGATCCTGCTGATCGCCGCCGCCCTGGACCCGGAGCACCGTCAGGTGTTCGAGCTGCCCAACCCGTTCTCGGCGGCAGGTCGGGAGCGGTTCCGGATCGTGGGCAAGGGGCTGCGCTATCAGTGCTCGCCGCTGCGGAACGGCTGGCGGCCGTGAGCTGAAGCGCACGCTGTCCGAGTGCTGGGGAGCGGCCGGTCCCGCGGCGGGGGGTTGTGGCCAGCTTCAGCCCAAGCAGGGGCGGGACGAGCCCGGTACGGCTGGTCCCTTCGGCTACCTACGGCACCGCTGAGTCCTTCGACGCGGGCCCACTTTATTCGGGTGCCGCTCCCCGTGTCCGCCCTCACCATGGGCGAGACACCGGGAGCTGCCCGGTGCTCCACGAGCACCGCCCAAGACGGCGATCTCGGCATTTGCCGGATGGCAACCGCCCGCCTCGTCCACTACCGCTTTTGGTAACTGCCCGCCGCCACAGAGTCCCTTCACCCGACCAGGCGGTCGATCATCGCGGTCGCGACGACGTCGTCTGAGACGGTCCCTCCCCAGCGTCCGAAGGGCAGGTTCGAGGTCACCATCACGGGGCCCTGCTCGTAGTGGGAGGCTCTGTGAACGGGGCATACATGCACTCGGCGAACGCGCTGCCGCCGAGCGCACGCAGCACTGGCACACGCTGCAGCACGTCACCCTCAACCCCGGTCGGATCGGCGGCATCGCCCGCGGCGTCCTTTCCCCAACGGATTTTGGAAGTGATCACCGTTGAGAAATCATCACTCGCCAAAGCCAGCAAACTCGTCGATCAAGGTACGGAGCACTTCAAGGCTCCCTGCCGCCCTGTTCATACATGCAGAGGTGCTGCCGCTGGCTCCAGTGAGCCTCAGCAAACGGTCGTCCAGTTTCTCCTCTGCGCGAGCCTCGACATTTTCCACAACAGCCGAGAGCAGCACGGCACCGACACCGGCGACGACTGGTCCGGGGATCGGGATCGACGCTCCGGCAACGGGAACCCTGATCGGCTTTATATCTGTGACCACGACTGCCCTTGACACAGCAGCCAGCCACAACCTGCGCTTCACGAATCCGAACCGTGCACGGACACTCTCGTCAAGTTGGCCGAGCCGGCCACATACGTCCTCAAGCTCAGCATGCAACCTGGCGATGGACTCGATTGTGCGCTCGGCCCGGGTCCTGGCGACGTCACCCCTGCCCTCGTGGTGGTCGAAGGCGACCTCGGCGAATCCGAACTGGACCGAAGCCGCATAGAGCTTGCTCAGCAGGTCGAGGTACAGCATCGCCTCTTCCACGGCGCCCGTGCTCAGCCTCTTTTCGGACGTTCGTGATGATTTGTGCTGCTTGACGCTCTCCAACTTCCTGACCGAGTCGTTGAGATGCCCCATGCACTTGCGCCTCGCATCACCCAGACGGTCCCCGAGGACTGAGAACTCGCTCTCCCTGACGCCGTCCTTGCCGTGGACACGAAGTCGCTCGACCAGATCCTCGACCCGCTCGACAACATGCTCGACGGCACCGATCTGGTCGGACTGCAGGTGCGCGTAGATCTCGTTAACCCGCTGCCGGATGTCTTTGATGTCCCGCGCCATCTCGGCTGTCTGGGCTTGGGCCGTAATGGCACCCAGGATCCCCACCGCACCTGACAGGGCAGCGGCACCCGTGACAGGGCGGATGCGAATCACACGAGCGTATCGGTTTTGATCGCCGCGGAGGGTGCCCTGGATCCAGCCTCCGGGCTCGGTGATCTTCTTGAGGTCCGGCCACATGGCGCGGGAGGTTGGGTCGAGTTCGACCCAATGGGCGGCCAGACGTTTGGCCTCGATGAAGGCCTGGGTCGCAGGGTCAAGGGTCTGCACGAGAGAGGCGAGTTCGGAGGAGGTGAAGTCGGAGATCCAGCGACCCCAGCGTGAACGCTCGGTCCCGGAAGGGGCACCGATCACAATTGCTCGATCGTCGGTTACTTGGACGACGATGTCTTCAGGTTCATTGCTCGGCGCCACCGCGCTCAGCCCCCTCGATTGGACTCGACAGCGGTCGATCGTAGCTCTGCGCACATAGGCAAGACGAATCAGTGAGCTTCTTCAGCGTTGCCGCTCCAGGGTGAGGACCGCTTTGGCGATTGACGTCATGCGGTTGGGGCTGCAGCGGGCTCTGCGGAAGATCCGCCAGGACTTCAATCGAGCGACACCGCGTTCGACTGGCGCCTGTGCCGCGGCCAGGGCCCGGTTGCCGGCCTTTTCGGTGGACGTGAGTTCCTGCAGGGGTCTGCGTTCGATGCCTGTGGTCAGCCAGGGACCGCCGCCCTGGTAGGCGAGATCGGCCAGGATGGGGACGCCCTGGCGCTCGCAGATCCGGATGATCCGGTGGCTGCGGGCGGCTGTCAGGTCATGGGCACGGCCCGGCAGTGCCGGGGAAATCCAAAAGCAGCCGGCCGTCGGGGTCAGTGACCACCTGCACGTTCACGCCGTGCCGACCGTGCTTGTGGGAGCATCTGCGGTCACCTTCTGCGATCTTGCTAACCGCGGAAATGCCGAGGCCGTCCAGCCCTGGCGTGGAATGGGACCATCCACATGTTCGCCGCTGCCGGCGCCCCTGCGAGGTGCGCCGGCCAAGGCTCTTGCTACCGTCCGGTGACCAATGATCAAGGGGGGAACAGATGGATACTCGTCATATCTTCGGCTACGTAGGCACGGGGGTCGCAAGCCTTGCCCTCGGCATAGCCATCGGGGTGGCCAGTGTCGACGGCGACGCCGCACCGCAAACAAGCCCACAGGCGGCAGCAACCGTGGCACCGCCGACGCGGGAGGCGACCGTCAAGGCGGAGCGCGTCGAGTCGGAACCCAAGGGGGACTGGACGGCTCAGGAGTGGGCCAGAGAGTTCAAGGCGTACACGAAGAAGCACGGAACGGAGCACCAGAAGGCCGCCGTTGCCCACGTCGTCAAGATCAAGAATATCGACGGGAACGACGACAACTGGTGGGCTGAGGACGTGAAGATCTTTACGGACTTCGGGGGCTCCGATTACGACTACGAGTCGGAAGCAGAACTGATTTTGGACGCCCTCACTGACTGGCAGGAGAGCGTTGACGGAGACGTGTCCGTCGAGGTCTACAACGCCGCCGGAGACGGCCAGGGATACGGCAACTTCTGAGCGGTCGCCGCCGGGAAAGGGGTCAGGGGAGCGGCGCCTGCGACGGCTCGGTGGGGGCGTGGCGGAAACTATGCGTACGTGGGCAGGCGTCCGACCCGGCCGGAGCTGGGTCACCGCACTGCGGAACCGGCTGTCCCAGGGCTGAGGCCGAGATGTCCTTGTGCGACCACGAGCGTATCGTTGGCGGGCAACTCAGACTCGGACACACAATTGCCCCACGGGGCCCGGTTCCCGGGCAGGGGCGATCGGCACCCGCATCGGCTTCCGGCCGGGGCGGGTGTTCTGCGTTCCGGCCTTTTCTCCCTGGCGCTCTCCTCCTTTCTCCGGTGTCTTGCCGGCCTCGTGGGTGGTCAGCCGATGGTGATCCTTTCTGCTCGAGGTGTGTCCGAGGTCAGGGTCCTGGCCGCGGGGTCGTAGACGAGGGTGATCTCCTGGTCGCGGAGATGGGCGACGGCCTGCTCGACCGTGGGCGGCGACACCGACCCGCAGGACGGAGCCTCGGGCCTGGCCGTGTCGATACGGCCGGTGAGACGCAGGTACAGGGCGGGCAGACGGGGGAGGACCTGGTCCTCGCGGGCATATGCGTTCGGCGTGCGGGCCGGGTCGGGCCGGCTGGCGCTGGTGTGTCCGTGACGGCACCGGTAGCCCGGGTGCTCGTGCACCCAGTGCGATTCCATACGGCGGCCGCAGACGCCGCAGCACAGCAGTCCGGCCAGCGGGTAAGTCCGGCCCGGTACTGGCTGCGGGCGGGTGCGGATCTGCTGGACGGCGACGAAGTCGGCCTCGCTGACCAGCGCCGGGTGCGCGGGACGGGTGGAGATGATCCAGTCGGCGGTGGTGTTCCACCGGGTGACGTCACGGTGTCCGAGTGAGGTGTTGTCCGGGTCGATGAGGTCGTGGTCGGTGCGCTGGCGGTTCCAGACCTGGCGTCCGGTGTAGCGGGGGTTGGCGAGTATCGCCCGCACCGAGTGCAGCACCCACCGCCGTCCTGTCCGGTGCGGGTTGCGGGCGGTGTCCGCGGCGGCCGGGCAGGGGATGCTGGCGTCGTTGAGGGCGCGGGTGATGCGGGCCATGCTGTGTCCGGCCAGGCGCTGGGCGAAGATCCACGAGACGACGGGTCCGCACTCGGGGTGTACGGCCAGGGTTTGCGCGCACACGCCGCGGCGGGCGAGGGCCCGGTTCGGGTGCGGGCCGGCGTCCACCAGTCGGTAACCGTAGGGCGGGCGGCCTCCGAGGTAGCGGCCCTGGTCCCGGGCCTGCACGGTCATTGCCGCCCGGGTGCGGATCCTGGCCCGGGCGATCTCCCGCTTGGACAGGATCCCCAGCAGGATCATCAACTCCTCCTGCCCGCCCACCTTCGGGTCCACGGCACCGCCCAGCTCCGGCACCCACACCTCGACCCCGTAATGATCGAAGAGAGGAGCCATGGTGGCGAACTGGTTGCCGTAGAAGGCCCGCTCACTCGACCCGATCACCACCGCATCGAACTCCCGCCCCGGATCCGCCAACGCCACCAACAACGCCGCGGCCTCGGGACGGCGCGCCCAGGGAACCGTGCGGCTGCGGCCGACGTCGAAGAACTCCGCGACGATCCGCCCATGCCCCGACACCAGCGCCTGCGCCCCCATCAACTGCCAAGCCCTGGACGATGCCGGGTCCTGGTGGTCCTCCGTGGACATCCGGCCGTAGAACGCGAACCGAAGACCGCCTGACGGGAGACTCGAAGGCGCCGAGTCAGGGCTGTCCCGAGCCCACTGAGACAGTAGCCCCGATGGCGTCGGCGGTTCGAATGAAGATTCGGCTGTGTCGCGTAGGGCCGCCACGAGGGGCACCTCCCAGGGCACGAATGCCTTTTCTGCGACCTGCCCATACTGGTGTCTTCCTGCACCTGCGCGTCAGGCAGTTGACCCGAAGGAGTGAAGCTTGGTCGTGCCCGGAAAAGGCCCACGCAGTAGTGGGCCGAGCGGTCTGGACTGTCACCAGACCGCTCAAGCAACACCAACCGACGGACGATCCATCACTGCGCGCGGTTGGCCACGGATCCCGCGGACACTTGGATCTGCCGACGAGCATCTCCCCGCCGCCCACGTCGGATGAGGCCGGCGCGCCACGAGTTCAGCCTTGGCGCTCGAAGCGGCTGGGGAAGGGGAAGTAGTCCTCCAGGAAGCCGCGCAGCATTTCCGTTGTGGTTTCTTGCAGCTCGGGCGGTGTATTGACGTCGTTGAGGCAGAAAAAGTCGAAGCTGCGGCTCGCCCGAAGCTCAGCGAGCCGCTCCGCGGCGTCCTCACGTGCGATGTCCACATAGCGCAGCTTGAACGTGCCGGGGACGGCACGCCCGGTCAGGTACGCATGGTGATGGTGGAGACTGGCGCCCATGGCGATGTCGGTGATGGCGCGGAATCGTGAACGGCTGGTGCGCTCAACGTCTTCGGTGAAGAGTTCCTCGATGTCCCGCATCACGCTGCGAATCTGCGGATGCGGTGTGTGCATGAATTTGTTGACGATGAACCGGCCGTGCTTCTCGAGGAGCAGTTGCCGGACATTCTTGCCGGCTGAGTTCGGCGCGGGTTCGTCGCCCAGCGGCGAGCCGAGGCCGTACTGGAACGGGGAGAAGGGCAGCTTCGCTATGCCGTTGCCGTGGAAGAAGTGCTCCGCGGTGATCGGGCGTCCCAGGAAGACGTCGTCGTTGAAATACAGATAACGCTCGGACAGACCCTCGATGTGGTGGAGCTGGGTGCCGATGGCGTGGGAATTGAACACCGGCAGCGCTTCTGGATCAGCGAAAATATCCTTGTGGTCCACGACGCGTATTCCGGTCATGGAGGTGTTCAGCCAGGACGGGATCTGTCCGTCCGTGACGATGAAGATGTTGCGGACGAACGGTGCGTACATCTCCAGAGAGCGCAGGGAGTACTTCAGCTCGTCGTGGCTGGTGTAGCGGGACGCGCTGGTCTCCCGCGCGTGAATGCGGCGAGGGGCCGGTGAACCGTTGCGGTAGGACTCGCGCTGTGCGGCCAGACGCGGGTCGGATCCGTCCACCCAGGTGTAGACGACATCGATGTCGAAGTCGACCGCGTCGATCGCAGGCTGGAAGAAGTCCCGGAAGGTGGGGTGATCACGTCCCTGTATCCGACGGGTCGCGGGTATTCGGGCTTCGGCGGTGAGGGAGTCGGATATGGCGTTGGCGCGAGGTGCGATCAGCGTGCCGGGGAGCGCGCTGTCGGGGAGCTGGGTGCGTAGCGAGGACAGTCGCTCGGCCGCCTTGCTCACAGCCTCGGAATCGCTGCCCGCGGCGGCGCCGGCGGCCCGCAGTTCATCGCCGTCCTGCCAGAACTCCACTTCGCATCCGTCCTCGAATCCCGACAGGACCTGTCCGGCCGGACCGAGTTGCAGCTCGGCGAAGCGGATCACCCGGGAACGCTTGAGGGAGGTGGGCAGGGCTCCGTCGGCGTAGAGGGAGGCGTCGTCGGGCCACGCGTCCTTGCCGGGCTTTGCGGCATAGAGCGGCGCCGTGCCGTACAGCTCCCTCAGCGCGCTCAGGAAGGGTTTCCGATCGTCGATCCGCATTCCGACCACGTGGCGACGCGTGGACCTGCCGGGCACCAGGAAGTAATCGACGCCGGCGTGCGCCAGTGCGTCCGTGACCAGGTGAAGATGCCGGGCACGGGCGGCCTCGGCGGTGAAAGAGGTGACCGTGCGGCCGTAGTACGTACGTCCCTGGACGGTCAACTCGGTGACGTCAGGGTTCGAAGCGAGCATCGCGCTCCGCCGCGCAGCGATCCGCTCCTCTTTGCGGCGCCGTGCCTCCGCTTGCTGCCGTGCCTTCTCGGCGGTGGCTGCCTGTAGCCGCTCCTGCTCTCTTCGCGCCCTGATGTGACGGGGCGCGATGCGTTTGGCGGCGGTCGACAAGGCGGAAGGCATGGCGGTGCCCCGTTTCTTAGTCCAAGAGGTCAGGGATATTTATTCGATGATATGTACCTCGCCTGTTGGTGAGGTGTGCTGGGATGTGTGCTTCTGGCCACGTGGCCTGGTCACACCTGCGCGTCAATCCAGGCGAGAACCTTCTCCGGCATGCCAGGGGCGTCGAGCAAGGCCCCGCCGTGTGCCGAGCTGTCCGGCGTGATCTCGACGGTCACTCCGTCGGAAGGCATGTCATGATCCACCTCTTCTGCCGCCTCCAGGTCGAGGGAGTGCTGGGGAGACACGAAGTCGCCGACGGAGTGGATCAAGTACATCGGGGCGTCATCCGTACCGGACGCCCGGTTCTTCACGACCATGTCCTTCCAGGTGCCCCAGCAGCTCGGATGCATGGACGTATCCGTGTCGGCGGGGTCGGGGAAGCATCGCGCCAGAATGGCGGCGTTGTCCCGAACCTTTCGCTCCTTGGCGGTGCTGGTGTCGTGGTTGCCGTCGTTCCACGCGCGATAAGGGGAAGCGACAGGTGAAAGCGCCACCACGCCGCTGACTCGGTCCGCTCCTGCTCCGTAGGTGCCGACCGCTGTTGCGATCTGGCCTCCTGCCGAAGAGCCGAGGAGCACGATCCTGTCGGGGTCCAGGTCGAACTTCGAGGCGTTGGACCGTATCCAGCCAAGGGCCGAAATGGCATCGTTGCGCTGGGCCGGCCATGCGGCGTCGAAATTAAGCCGGTAATCGACCGAAAACACGGCGTATCCCTGGTCGGCAAACGTGCGCGACCAGGTCGCCCAGCCCGAGTCCTCATACCAGTAACCGCCGTGCAGGATGACGATGGCGGGCTGCGCGGAGCTCGATGTGTGCCAGTAGGCGTCCATTTTCTGGCGGGCATGGGAACCGTATGAGTAGACGGCTTCCTGCCGCTCGCTGGACGCGGTACTCGGATTGGCCCCTACGGCCAGCAATGCCCCTACCAGGGCAGTGCAGACCACGAGGTGAGTCCAGAGGCGGCGCATCTCTTTCTCCTGCTCGTCACGAGCTTCATCGGGCACCCCTGTGGTCACCTGTGTCCTAGAACGACCCGTTCCGTCCGTAACCATCTGTGGCTGGCCGGTGGACGTTCAGTGGAATGAAGCCAAAAGAAATATGAAGGCTTCGCGCCCAGCCGTCAAGTGACGAACGATCCGTCATCGACAGAAGTGCCCTGTTTTGGGCGGAAGGCTAGATTCCGGTTCCTTTAAGAGTTGTGGCTGCTTGTGTCGCATAATTCGGGCGGCGTTTGACATGCGTGCCGCTGTGCTACTTAAGTTCTCGCTCGTTTGATTTTTTACCTTCATTGCGGCTCGTGGGTCGGGTGTTCATCCTTCGGTGCGCCCGAGGAAAGGGGGGCGGGGTGTATCAGTTCGTGCGCAGACGCGCGAGGTCCGTCGGTTGGATCGCGACATCATTGGGTTTGACCGTTGCTCTCACTGGTGGCCAAATCTCGACGGGGGAGCCGGCGGTAGCCGTGGCCTCCTGTACCGGCGGGACCACCAGCGATTTCAACGGGGACGGAGTGACCGACACGGTCGTCTCCGATCCCAAGGCCACCGTGAATGGCGTGAAACGAGCTGGACTGGTCCGGGTTGTGCTGGGGGCCGACAAGGGAGTCTTCGAGATCTCGCAGGCGACCACCGGCATGAACGCCGCCGTGGAGCGGGGTGACGAGTTCGGCACCTCACGAGCGTCCTACGACGCGGACGGTGACGGATGTACGGACCTGGTCGTCGGAGCTCCGTACGAGGACATCGCCAAGGACGGAGCCCAGCTCCGTGACGCCGGAGTGATCTGGGTCATACATGGGACACCCGCCGGCGTCGGAAGTGGTTCCGTCATCGAGTCCTACACGCAGGCGCAGTTCCATCCTGGAACGGCGACCGAGGAATACGACCGGTTCGGCTTCTCCCTGCAGGCGGGGACGACTTCGGCCAATGCCGCCTACCTGCTCGTCGGCGCCCCAGGTGAGAACGTGACCAGCGGCGGCAAGGACTACGCAGACGCCGGCTGCGTCCACTACATGCAGGGCACGACCAAGGTCACGATCAACGAGGACGACCCGGGTGTACCCGGCGTCGTCGAAGCGCACGACCGCTTCGGATACTCGCTCACCGGCACCAACCGGTACTTCGCCGTCGGCGCGCCCGGGGAGAAGATCGGAAGCGACGCTCCCTTCGCAGGCGCTGTTGCCGTTTTCAACCACACGCTCGCCCAGGGCTTCCCCACGCCACTGGCCGGAATCGACCAAGGAGGTGTGGGGGAGGGGCTGACCGGCGCGGCAGAGGCCGGTGATCAGTTCGGTACGTCGATCGACATGACGAATTTCCGCCCCGGCGACCAGACCTACAACTCCGACGCCCTGCTGGCGATCGGGACACCGGGCGAAGCCATCGGCTCGGTGGCCGGAGCGGGCACGGTCATGGTGCTGAGAATCCAGCCGTCCGGCACCTACACGGAGATCGCGGTTGCCGACGCCTCCCAGGAGGGTGTGGAGGGCGACGCGACCGCCGGTGACCACTTCGGGCAGCGGGTGGCGATTGCCAACCTGAATGCGTCCGTCGTGAGCAGCGACGCCACGATCCGGCTTGCCGTGGGCATTCCCGGCCGCGAGGCAGGGACGGTCACGGATGCCGGCGCGGTGCACATCCTTCGTCCGCTGGGCACGTCCATCGGCGCCAACGACAAGATCATCACGAGGGCTGCCAGCGGAAGCGTGCTTCCCGGAGCGGCCTCCGCGCGCGACTACACGGGCATGAGCATGACTTCCGGGAGTGCCAACCTCTACGTCGGCGTGCCCTTCAGTAAGGGCACGGACACCTCCAAGGGCGTTCTGTACGTGCTGCCGTGGGCATCGGTCGAAGGCACGAGCAGCGTTGGCACCACCACGTTCAAGCCGGGCACGGGCGGCATCCCCGACGCCGGCACCTCCTTCGGAGTGGTCGGATGACACACGGCACGCCCGGAAGGCGATACACCCTCATGAGACGGATCTCGGTCGGCATCCGCAGCAGAAGCCGGACCGTCCTGGTCACCACCACGCTGTCCGCCGTACTGACCACCAGCCTCGGCGTCCTGCCCACTCCTGGGAGCGCTCCCCAGTCGGCAGCCGCAGCGGACCAGCAGGCCACTGCGTCCGGAGCCACCGAGGCTCAGTTCGAGGCGGTCAGGACCGGCAAGAGTGTCGAGGTTCTGGCGCTCCGTGACGAACGTGCCACCACGGTGGCCAACCCGGACGGCACCTTCACCCACACGCAGTACGTCCAGCCGGTCAGAGTCCGCAAGGACGGCAAGTGGACGGGCATCGACACAGATCTCGTCCGTCAGGAGGACGGCAGTTGGGGCCCGAAGGCCGCCCTTACCGCCATGTCCTTCTCCGACGGAGGCACGGCCACTTTCGCCAGGATGGAGAAGGACGGCCGGTTCATGTCGATGGACTGGCCGGGTAAGCTGCCCAAACCGAAAATTGATGGCCCCACAGCTCTCTACCGCAACGTCCTCAAGGACGTCGACCTCAAGGTCACGGCAAGCGCGGACGGGTTTGCGCACGTTCTCGTCGTCAAGAACGCCAAGGCAGCGAACCACCCCGAGCTCGCCCAGCTCGACCTGCCGGTGAGGACCCGCGGTCTGACGCTCGCGAAGACCGCGGCAGGCGGTGTCGAGGCCAAGGATCCCGCTACCGGCGGAGCTGTGTTCGAGGCCGCCCAGCCCATGATGTGGGACTCCAGCGGCGTGACACCGGAGTCGGGGTCAGAGACGGCCGGGGCGGAGACAGCGGCACCTCCCACTGTTCCGGCCGAGGCGCCGACCGACGCCTCGGCCGCCGTGATGCCTCCGGACGGGTCGCGTGTCGCGGACGTCGGGCTCGGCCTGGCCCGCGGCAAGCTGACGCTGAAGACCGACCTCAGCCTCCTGCGCGGCAAGGACACCGTTTACCCGGTCTACATCGACCCGGTCAACAAGACCGCCAGCCGCACCGGCTGGACGATGGTCTCCTCACACCACTCCTCGTCCGAGTTCTGGAAGTTCTCGGAGGACGAAGGCGTGGGACGCTGTCCTGCGGACGTGTCCTACCTCTGCGTCTCCAGCGACGACAGGAAGCGGCAGTTCTTCGCCATTCCGACGGGCACGTTCGAAGGCAAGAAGATCGTGAGCGCCGAGTTCGCGGTCACCATGGTCCACACCTACAACACCTCCGGCCGCGCAGTGGAGCTCGGCAGAGTCAACTCGTCAGGTGCCAGCGCGATCAACTCGGGGACGAACTGGGGCAACCAGCCCTCCCTCAAGGACAACATCACTTCGAAGTCGCCCACCAACCCGGCCGGTTCGTGCACGTCGACCAACCAGAACGTCCGCTTTCCGGTGACGTCGACCGTGCAGAAGGCCGCGGACAGCGGCTGGGACACCACCACCTTCCGGCTCAAGGCCGCCGAGGAGAGCGACTACTCCTACTGGAAGCGCTTCTGCGGCAACGCCCACCTGGAGGTCACCTACAACCGGCCGCCGCTGCAGCCGGCCATGAAGGACCTGACCATGGCTCCGGGCGGCGTCTGTGAGTACGGACGGCCCGAGGAGCACTATGTCGCCGCACCCCCCAAGATCACGGCAGTCATCAAGGACTACGACCACAACGACGTGGCCGGCAAGACCGAGAGCCTGCAGGCGGAGTTCCGCGTCTTCTGGGTGAAGGACGGCGTTGAGTACTCCAAGACGGCGATGACCGCCGCAGTGAGCACGCGGAACGCCAAGAGCAGCAGCCAGACCGGTGTGGCGACGTTCACCTACACAGTCGGCGACGACGTCACCGGGGACGGCCAGGCGGGCTTTACCGTCCCGCAGAACGTGGTCATCGGCTGGGAGGTCCGCGGCTACGACGGCCAGCACTCGGGGCCGTGGAGTTCCGCGGGCGACGTTTCCACCCGCTGCGAGTTCATCTATGACGCCACCGCGCCCAAGCCGCCCGTGATCTCGTCGACCGACTATCCCTCGGACGGTGCATGGCACGCGGGTGTGGGTGACTACGGCAGTTTCACCTTTGACTCGTCGGATGCCGACGTCACCTCCTACGTCTACCGGTTCAAGGGCGACAGCGACTGGAAGCAGATCGAGTCGGTCACCGCCGGTGGCCCCGCGACGGTGCGGTGGATGCCGCCGGACGAGGGGCCGATGTACGTTGAGGCGAAGGCGGTCGACGGAGCCGGCAACGCCCGGAAGACCGTCACCGCGTACACCTTCCTGGTGAGCGACGGGCGTGCCCCGGTCGCCGGCTGGACGCTCGGTGACGCCAAGGGATCGACCTCCGCCGCCGGAACCAGTGGGGCGCCCGCCGCCGCCGCCGGTTCCGGGGTGACATTCGGGAACGCCGGGCCCACGGGGCCGGCCGACACCGCGGCCTCCTTCGACGGAACCGCCGGAGCCTACCTGGACGCCGGCGTACCGGTCGTGGACACCAGCAGGACCTTCTCGGTCAGCGCCTGGGTGAACATCGCGGAACGTCCCGCCGACGACATCACCATCGTCAGCCAGGACGGTTCGGGCCAGCCCGGATTCGAGCTGGGCTACGACGTGGACACCCAGTCATGGGTCTTCCGCACCCCGACGGCGGAGCTGGAGACCATGGGCACCTGGAAGGTGTCCGGCGCGACCGCGATCCCCGACAGCTGGATGCACCTGATCGGCGTGTACGACGAGGTGACCGGCAAGCTGAGCCTCTCGGTGGACGGTGACCTCCTGGAGGAGGACATCCAGGCACGGCCGACTCCCTGGGATGCCACGGGTCCGCTGCAGATCGGTCGCAAGATCGATCTCGACGGCTACACGGGGCACTTCAAGGGCAGCATCAGCGACGTCCAGGTCCACGACCGCGTCATCACCGAAGCCGAGGGCGAGACGCTGGGCGGGTCCTCCGCGGCGCAGCTCGCGTACTGGGCCATGGACAGTGCCGCCTCCGGTGCCGTTCCGGACGAGACGGAGGGCGGCGTGGGGCTCACCCTGGGCGGGGGAGCGTCCGTCTACCTGCCGGACGACTCGTGCGACCCGGCGCTCGACCCCGACTGCATGCCCGTGGCGGAGCCCTTGTGGGGTGATGGGCACCTCGCCCTGGACGGCGTCGACGACCACGCCACCCGCGGGGCCGGCCTGCTGGCCAAGGAGGACAGCTTCACCCTGACCACCCGGGCGAGGCTCGCCTCCTCCGCACCGGGCAAGGACCTCACCGTGCTGTCCCTGGCCGGATCGGCGGGCAGCGCGCTGGAGGTCCGGTACGTCGTCGAGACGGACCGCTGGCAGCTCAGGACCACCGACAAGGACGGCGCCTCCGCCGCTGTGTCGGAGATCGTGAGCAACATCAGCGCTCCCAGCTCGGAGGGGGACGGTGACCACCTGGCGGTGGTGTATTCGGCCGTTCTCGGAGACGTGCTCCTTTACGTGAACGGCGAACTGGCGGCGAAGACGGCCTGGGACAACTCGTGGGACTTCACCACGGCAAGCGTCCAGGTCGGCCGCACCGTCACAGGTTCCACGGCATCCGGTCACTTCTCCGGAGCCGTTGACGAACTGCGGATCTTCCGCGGTGCTCTCGACCCGAGCATGGTCCCGCTGGTCGCTGGGCTGGTGAGCGGCGAGAGCATCGCCGACACCGTGAGCTGAGCCGCTCTTCCCCTGGAGGGGCTTCGCGCCGACGAGTCCGGAGCCCCTCCTCTCCCATATCCCCATCACTCCTCACCTGGAGCATCAATGCGCACACCCTGGAGGGTGCGCCGCCGTACCCCCGTGCTCAGAAGCACGGTGGTGTCGGTCGGTGTGGCCCTGACCGTCGGTCTGTTGCCGCAGTTCACCCCACAAGCGGTCGCCGAGGACGGAGGCCTCTCCCGGCCTGCGACCCAGACCAGCCTCGATGATCCGGTCGACGGCAAGAACGCCAAGGCCCGGAAGTGGGACAGGAACGATCCCGCGGAGAAGGCCAAGGTCACCAAGGCCGACCGGGTGAACTGGCCGAAGGCCGGCAAGGCCGACTTGGAGCTCGGCGGCAAGCCCGTGCAGGCCGAGGGCCTGCCGGTCAAGGTCGCCAAGGCCGACAGGACGAGCAAGGCGGGGAAGAACGGCTCGACGCCCTCGTCGGTCGAGGTCGAGGTCCTCGGCCGTGAGAAGGCCGAAAAGGCGCACATCGACGGCACGCTGCTGACCGTGGGACGGTCGGACGGCTCCGGCGAGGCAGGGCCGGTCAAGATCACCGTCGACTACTCCTCCTTCGCCGACGCCTACGGTGGCAGCTACGGCTCCCGGTTGAGGCTCGTTGAGTACCCGGAGTGTGTTCTCACCACGCCGGACAAGAAGAAGTGCTCGACCCCCAAGCCGCTGCGGACGGACAACGACGCCGAGGACCGGACGCTGACCGCGGTGGTCTCGGCCGCGGCGGACACCACTGGGGAGAAGGAAGACGCCGGGGCGCAGCCCCGGACCCTCTCGCAGAAGTCGAACGCCACCGGCGCCGGGTTCACCGTGCTGGCGGCCACCGCCGGCGAGAGCGGCGGCCAAGGCGACTACAAGGCCACCTCGCTGCAGCCGTCCTCCCAGTGGTCGGTGTCCAACTCCTCCGGCGCCTTCAACTGGTCCTACCCGATCACCGCACCTCCCGTGCCCGGAGGTCTCGCCCCCAGCGTCTCCTTCGGTTACGGCTCGCAGTCCATCGACGGCCAGACCGCGACCACGAACAACCAGGGATCGTGGGTCGGCCAGGGCTTCTCGTACGAGCCGGGTTACATCGAGCGCCGTTACAAGGGCTGCTCGGAGGACGGGCACGCGGAGACCAACGGTGACCAGTGCTGGGCCTACGGCAACGCGACGATCTCTCTGGCCGGCGGCGCGTCCGGTGAGCTGATCAAGGACGACACCACCGGCGAGTGGCGGGTCTCCTCCGACGACTTCTCCAAGGTGGAGAGGCTCACCGGCGCGACCAACGGTGACAACAACGGCGAGTACTGGAAGATCACCGCCGTCAACGGCACGCAGTACTTCTTCGGTCTCAACCAGCTGCCCGGCTTCGCCTCAGGCGACACCGAGACGGAGTCCGCCTGGACCGTGCCGGTCTACGGTGACGACTCGGGCGAACCCTGCTACGACGCGAACCTCGCCGACGCCCACTGCCGCCAGGCCTGGCGGTGGAACCTGGACTACGTGGTCGACCCCAACGGCAGCGCCATGGCCTACTACTGGGGCAAGGAGACCAACTACTACACCCAGGGCCTGAAGACCGACGAGAACGGCAAGGCTTACACCCGCGGCGGCTACCTCAAGCGCATCGAATACGGTCTGCGCGACGACAGCGTCTACGACACACAGCCCTCCGCCCGGATCGTCTTCACCGCCGCCGAGCGCTGCATAGGCGACCTGACGGACTGCGGCACCGACGAGCTCACGGACTCCACGGCCGCGGACTGGCCCGACGTCCCCTGGGACCGCAACTGCAAGGTCGACACCAAGTGCCCGGGCCAGAACTCCCCCACCTTCTGGACCCGCAAGAAGCTCACCAAGATCACCACTCAGGTGCGTGACGGGGCGACCACCTTCAAGAACGTCGACTCCTGGACCCTCGGCCACGTCTTCTCCGACAACGGTGACGGATCCAAGTCCCTGTGGCTGAACAAGATCGTCCACACCGGTCACGTGGGATCCGACGAGACGGTTCCGACCATCGAACTGGGCGGCATCCAGCTGCCCAACCGCATCGACAAGACCGGCGACAACATCCAGCCGTTCAACCGCTTCCGCCTCAACAGCGTGGTGAGCGAGTCGGGCAGCCACCTGACGGTCAACTACGCCGACACCCAGTGCTCCGAGAAGAACCTACCGGCCGCGGAAAGGTCGACGGTGCGCTGCTACCCGGTGAAGTGGAACCCGCCGGGCGAGGACGATCCGATCACCGACTGGTTCCACAAGTACGTCGTCTCCCAGGTGATCGAGACCGACCTCGTCGGCGGAAGCCCCAAGCAGGTCAGCTCGTACACCTACCTGGGCGACGCCGGCTGGCGCAAGGCGAAGGACGACGGACTCTCCAAGGACGAGTACCGCACGTGGAGTGACTGGCGGGGTTACCAGCGGGTCCGTGTCGAAAAGTCCGACGGAACGAACAAGCCGTCCAACACGAGGACCGAGCAGCTCTTCTTCCAGGGCCTGGACGGCGACAAGAACCCCGACGGGACGGAGAAGTCCTCGACGCTGACCACGTCGACCGGCCAGACCTACACGGACTCGGACTGGCTCAGCGGCTTCGAGGCCGAGACGATCACCTACAACGGCAGCACCGTCGTCTCCAAGTCCACCACCACCGCATGGAACAAGGTGACCGCCACCCGCGCCAAGAGCTGGGGCACGCGGTACGCCCGCTTCCTCAAGCCGTTGCGCACGGACACCTACACCGCGCTCCCGGGCGGCGGCTGGCGGCAGACCGCCTCGACCACCACCTACGACGACAAGACCGGCCGCGTGACGCAGGTCGCCGACCACGGCGAGCTCGGCGTCGCCGACAACAAGTGCACCACGAACGAGTACGCCGACAACCCTGACAAGCACATGTACTCGTTCGTCGCCCGGGTCGAGGTACTCGGAGTCGGCTGCGACACGACACCCGACAGGTCGAAGCAGGTCATCTCCGACGACCTGACCCTCTACGACGGCACCACCGACGTGGGCGCGGCCCCGACCAAGGGCCACCCCACGACGATCAAGCGCCTCGCCTCGCACGACGGCTCCGCGGCGACCTACCAGACGGTCACGCAGGCGACCTACGACACCTACGGTCGTCCGCTGACCGTCAAGGACGCGGCGGGCACCACCACCACCACGACCTACACGGAGACCAACGGCCTGGCCACGGCCAAGACCGACAAGAACCCGTTCGGCTGGGAAACCACGACCTACTACGCCCCCGAGTGGGGCAGCCCGACCGGACAGGTCGACCCGAACGGCAAGCGGACCGACCTCGCGTACGACGCGTTCGGCCGCCTCACCTCGGTGTGGCTGCCGGACCGCCCGAAGGCCAACTACACCCCGTCGATCAAGTACTCGTACGGCATCCGCCGCGACGGCCCGAACTACGTCCACACGGAAAAGGTGGAGAAGGACGGGAAGTCGTACGGCAGCGAGTACACGCTGTACGACGGCCTCCTACGGCCGCGCCAGATCCAGACGGAGGGCGCCGGCGGCAACCGCCTGATCGCCGACACCCTCTACGACGGCGTCGGACGCACGGTCACGACGAACGACACGTACGCCGTGACGGGTGCGCCGTCCACCGACCTCTTCCTGCCGGAAGGCAAGGACCTCGACGCCCAGACCGTCACCGTGTACGACGGCGCCGGGCGCACGACCGCGGAGATCCTCAACGTCGCAGGGGCGGAGAAGTACCGCACCACCTACGCGCACGAAGGCGACCGGGTCCACGTCGACCCGCCGACGGGACAGACACCCACCACGAAGATCGTCGACGCGCACGACCGGGTCGTCGAACTGCGGCAGTACGACAAGTCGACCAGCCCGGTACCCACCGGCACCGAGACCGACTACCTCTCCACGACCTACACCTACACGCCGTCCGGGCAGTTGAGCGTCGTCAAGGACGACGCCGGCAACACCTGGTCGTACGCCTACGACCAGCGGGGCCGGAAGAAGGAGGCGGTCGACCCGGACACGGGCAAGTCCACCTTCGAATACGACGCCCTCGACCGGATGACGTCGGTCAAGGACTCCCGCGGCAAGACGACCACGACGACCTACGACGCCATCGGCCGCAAGACGGGCACGTGGGACGGCCCGGCCGAGACCGGCACCAAGCTGTCGGTCACCAAGTGGGACAGCATCGCCAAGGGGCACCTCTACGCCGAGTACACCTACAAGAACAACGCCGTCTACTCGTCCGTTCTCTACGCGGCCCTCGACGAGACGTACCAGCCGACGTTGGTGAAGTACAACCTCTCGACGACCGCCGAACCGAAGCTGGGCGGAGCCTACGAGTTCACCACCCAGTACAACGCCGACGGCAGCGTCCAGAGCCAGAGCTTCCCGGCCACCGGCGGCCTGTCCGCGGAAACCATCCGCTACCAGTACGACGACATCCAGCGCCCCGTCGGCCTCACCACCTCACTGAGTGGCGGAAGCTACGTCACCGGGACGACCTACTCGCCCACGAGCCAGCTGGAGCAGATGCAGCTCTCGCTGGGTGGCACCAACAAGAAGACCTGGCTCAGCTACGAGTACGAGCAGGGCACCGACCGGCTCACCAGGTCGAGTGTGATCGTCGAGGGTGCGACGGCGGCCGCGTACGAGGGCGCCTACACCTACGACCAGGCGGGCAACGTCCGCTCCATCGTGGACACGCCGACCGGCGGCACCACCGACGCCCAGTGCTTCACCCACGACGGCCTGCGCCAGATGACCTCGGCATGGACGTCTAAGGTCACGCCGGACCGCAAGGTCGGCACCGGTGCGCCGGACGCGGCCTGTGCGGCAGAGCCCAGCGCGTCCAACGTCGGGGGGACGGCGGCCTATTGGTCGTCGTACACCTACGACTCGATCGGGAACCGCAAGACCCAGACCCGGCACGGGCTGTCCGGAGCACCGACCCGCGAGACGTCCTACGTCTACGGTGAGGACGGCGCCGGCCCGCACCAGCTCACGACGGCGGTCACCAAGACCGCCGCCACCAGCACCACGCCCGAGGTCGTCTCCCAGAACACCTACGACTACGACACCAGCGGCAACACCACGCATCGTGTCCTTGACGGTGACACCCAGACGCTGACCTGGAACAACCAGGGCGACCTGACCACGGTCAAGGAAGCGAACGGGAGTGAGACCGCCTACGTCTACGACTCCGCCGGTAGCCGCATCGTGCGCGAGACGCCGACGGACAAGACGTTCTACCTGCCGGGCATGGAGCTCAAGCTCACCAAGTCCAGCGGCACGGTCGAGGCCCAGCGCTTCTACTCCTTCGGCGGCCAGACCATCGCCGTCAGGGACAAGAGCGGCGTCACCTTCCTCGCCTCCGACCACCACGGCACCGCCCAGATCGCCGTCAAGGCGCTCACCGGCGAGACCCAGCGCCGGCGCCTGGACCCGTTCGGCGAGAACCGGGACCAGACCTCGACCGGCCAGAGCGCCTGGCCGACGGACAAGGGCTTCGTCGGCGGCACCAACGACAAGACCACGGGCCTGGTGCACCTCGGAGCCCGTGAGTACGACGCCACGACCGGGCGGTTCATATCCGCCGACCCGATCATCGACTACACCGATCCGCAGCAGGTCAACGGCTACGCCTACAGCTACAACAACCCCGTCACCTTCTCCGACCCCGACGGGCTGAAGCCGGACGACTGCATCCACAACGGTGTCCAGTGCAGCCTGAACAGCAAGGGCGGCTGGGACGTCAAGGTCACCTCGACCTACTACACGTACTACGGCTACCAGGCCCCCAGCGAGACGGCTGCCGACTACAAGGCCAGGAAGGCCGCGCGCGAGGCGGAGCTGGCCAAGCAGCGTGCGATCGCCGCGGCCAAGGAGATCGCTGCGATCGCGGCGGACGAGCTCGGGCTCACTGCTGCTCTCGACTGCTTCACGACGGGAGCGCTGGGGTCCTGCGGCGAAGTCGCTTTCTCCGTGATCACCAGTCTCGTCGGCGGTATCGTCGGCAAACTGGCCGCCAAGTACGCACCACCGTGGAACTGGGCCAAGGGCTTCGCCCTCGGTAAGCGGCTGTGGAATCTTGCCGACGACCTCTGGGAGGGCGTCAAGGGCTGGTGGAAGAACAGCGGCCTTGCGGGCAAGGCAACCGGATGCCTTGCGCCCAACAGTTTCACCCCATCCACGCGGGTTCTGATGGCCGATGGCGCTACCAAAGCCATCAAGGATGTGCGCATCGGTGACAAGGTCATAGCGCGGGATCCGGAAACCGGAGAAACCTCCGTCCAGACCGTCACTGCTGAAATCAAGGGTGAGGGCCTGAAGCGCCTCGTCATGATCACCATCGACGTCGATGGGGAAGCGGGCACCAAGACGGCCAAGGTCACGGCCACCGACGGTCACCCCTTCTGGGTTCCCGAACTGCGCGCCTGGGTCGACGCCACCGATCTCGAATCCGGAAACTGGCTCGAGACCAGTGCCGGCACGCGTGTGCAGGTCACTGCGGTGAAGCGCTCCAGTGTCACCTCGGCGACCGTTTACAACCTGACAGTCAGTAGCGCGCACACGTACTATGTGCTGGCGGGGGCAACTCCGGTTCTCGTTCATAACACCGGCGGCAGCGGCCACATGTGCGATATCACCGCGACAGCTCCTGACGGGAGCACGCGTGTCGATGTGAAGCTGGAGAGCGGTGACATGACTCCGGAGGAGGCTGCTCTCGGCTATCCCAATAATTCCGCTTTCACGCACACGGAGCACCGGTTCTCGCGTATGGCAGGTGCCTCTACAGGACCGAAGGTCTCGCTTCCGAACGATCCGTTCGCTGGTAAGTACCCGTTGAGTCCTGGTGACGCGGTGACGATGCAAGGCCAGCTTCCGCCCTGCTCAAGGTGTAAGGGAGCAATGAACCGCATGGTCCGGGAATTGGGAGTGACGGTTACGTATACATGGGACGGAGCCAAGGGCGCCGGAACGTGGAAGGCGAGGGGCTAAGGATGAGACTGACCGCCACAGAGGTCGGGTTCTTTGAGGACTACGAGGATGAGGAGGCCCTTGAAGTAGGCGTCAGCGGGATCGACGACGCTGGCGTTCGGAGATCATTCTCGATCCAGCGATCCACCTATGAGCCGGACGAGCAGGAAGTGCAGTCTGGAATGGACTCCTACAACGTCTCGAACGAGCAGGGGTTCACGGTTTACGGCTGTCTGCGGCGTGTGCAGCTTAACGGCACGCTGCTGGCCCTGGAGTTCACAACTGAAGACGCGGAGATTCTTGAAACCTCGGCTGTCGTGGAAGTGGACCTGCGTGATTCGGGAGTCGATATTGCGAGCCTGTCCACGAAACTAAGTGAGATCTTGGACTGGGGGGCCCGCGAGAAGCGGCCAGAACTGGTCGGGCTGAACGTTTCCGAGTAGCCTTCTCGTGGGCGATTTCCTCGCCTTACGCTGACGCTGGCCGTTCAGATCAATGCATATGGGCCCCGCCCGGAAGAACTTCCGGGCGGGGCCCATATGGCGTTTGACGGCAACGCTGACGGCAACGTCAGCGGACGACTGCTGTCGAGGGCGGATCGTCTGGGTCGTCGGTTGTGCCCAGGGCGTGGCCCAGGGTGTCGATGGCTTGGCGTTGGAGGCGGAGTCGTACGTGGGCGTAGACGCCGGCGGTGACGCCGATGTGGGCGTGGCCCAACAGCTCCTTGATCACGACGAGGTCGACGCCCTGTTCCAGGAGGAGGGTGGCGGTCGAGTGTCGGAGGTCATGGAAGCGGATGCGGCGGAGTCCTGCCCGGTTGCGGAAGTTGTGGAAGCGGCGGGTGAGGTTGGCCGGGTCGAGAGGCCGTCCGGTCGGCGTGGTGAAGACGAGGCCGTTGTCTGTCCAGGCTGGTCCTGCCGTCTCGCGCTCCTTGTCCTGCCGTTCCTGGTGCTTCTTGAGGGAGTGGATGCATTCGGTCGGGAGTGCGATGCGGCGCTCGGACGCCCGGGTCTTGGTGGGGAGATGTGTGAGGCCGCCGGTTCGGGTGCGCTGGAGTGAGCGGCGGATGCTGGCTGTTCCGGTGGTGAGGTCGAGGTCTTCCCAGTGGAGGCCGAGGAGTTCGCCTTTGCGGAGTCCGGTGCGGAGGGCGAGTTCGTACAGGGCGTGGAGCCGGTCGGCGCGGGCCGCGTCGAGGAACTGCCGGGCCTCGGTCGCGGTGAGCGGACGGAAGCGCCTGGGCTGGTGCGTGGTGGTCTTGACGTTGCGGGCGACGTTGCGGGGCAGCTCGTCTTCGCGGACGGCGTGTTCCAGTGCCGACTTGAGCACCGAGTGCACGTAGGTCACGGTCGAAGCGGACAGCTGCTTCTGGCAGCACTCGCCGACCGCACAGCACTGCTTCCGTTCGATGTCCAGCCCCTGGGTGCAGCACTGGCAGGTGGTGCGGAGCCGGTCGAGGAAGGTGCGCACGTCCTTGGCCGTGAGGCGCGCGACCTTCTTGGTGCCGAGTCCGGGGATGAGGTGGAGGCGGACGCAGGCGGCGTAGCGGGTGTGGGTGTTCTCGCGGAGCCGGTGGACGGCGACGCTGCCGAGCCAGTAGGTGAGGTAGTCGCCGAGGGCGCTGTCGGCGGTGGCGACAGGGAGACCGCGGTTGCTGTCGGCGATCTTCTCGGCGAGCTTGTCGGCGGTTTCTCTCCGGGTGGTGCCGTAGACGCGGACGCGTTTGCGGGTGCCGTTGGCGGCGAGGACGTAGCCGGCGGCTTCCCAGCGGCCGTCCTTGCGCTGGTAGATGGTGCCTTCGCCGTTGGCGCGGGCCTTCTTGCGCTTGGGGGCGGTCATCGGGAGGCCTCTTCCAGGTGGCGCTGGACGTAGTCGTCCAGGGCGTGGGCGGGGATGCGGCGGGCGCGGCCGATGGTGAGCGAGGTCAGGCGGTGGGTGCGCAGGAGGTCGTAGAGGGCGGAGCGGCCGATCTTGAGGCGGGCCATGGCCTCGGGGACGGTGAGGAGTTCGTCGTCACGCACCGGCCGTCACCGCCCGTTCGCGCGTCGGGCTGCCGTGGATGAGTGCGGCGAGGCGTTCGAGGTCGGGGGTGAGACCGGTGCCGTCGTAGGCCCAGTGGGCGATGACGAGGGTGGTCGGTGAGGGCGGAGGGGTGTGGCGGCGGTGCCAGGCGGCGCGGGTGGCCCGGAGGGCGCTGAGGGTGGTGGAGTAGGCGCGGGTCTTGGTGGAGAAGTGGCCGCGGAAGCCGAGCATGTGGGCCCCGTACTGCTTCAAAACCGCTTCACGTGGTTTGACCAGGGGCTTTGTCGAGTGGTCAGCCTGCCCGGCGGTACTCGTTGATGAGGCCGCCGACGGCTTGTTTGCGCTGGATTCGGGGCGTGGGTAGAGGTATGACGTTGGGGTCGTCGAGCGGTGCGAGCTGGCCGCGGCCTTGGTGGGGCCGGTGTTCGTTGAAGTGCTGGGCGTACGCGTGGAGGAGCTTCTCGGCGTGGCTGCGGTTGTAGATCAGTAGCCGATTGGTGCACTCATGGCGTACGGAGCGTATGAACCGTTCGGCGTGCGGGTTGCAGTTGGGGCTGCGTGGCGGGGTCTTGGTCACGGTGATGTCCTGGCCGGCGAAGACGGCGTCGAATGCGGCCGTGTACTTGGTGTCTCTGTCCCGGATCAGGTAGGTGAAGCGGTCGGCCCGGTCACCGAGGTGCCACATGAGCTGGCGGGCCTGCTGGGTGGTCCAGGCGGCAGTGGGATGAGCGGTGACGCCGAGGATGTGCACGGTGCGAGTGCGGACCTCCATGACGAACAGGGCGTACAGGCGCTGCAAGCCGATGGTGTCGAGGTGGAAGAAGTCCGTCGCCAGCAGGCCGCTGGCTTGGGCCTTGAGGAATTGGCTCCACTCGCGCCGGGCGGGGTGGCGGCGTGGTGCGGGGCCGAGGCCGGCTTCACGCAGGACGCGGCGGACGGTCGCGGCGCTGACCTTGTGCCCGAGGCGGCGCAGCTCGCCATGGACGCGGCGTGCACCCCAGCGAGCGTTCTCACCTCCGAGTCGGATGATGAGGTTTCGGAGCTCGTCGGAGATGGGCGGGCGCCCCGGCGCCGCCGGCTGCGTCCACTTCCTTCCGACCAGGCGCTGATGCCAGGTGAGTAGGGTGCGCGGTGAGACGATGCGATGGCCACGCAGGACTCGGGGGAGTGGGCGGGCGAGTGCGGAGAGAAGGGTCCGTCCCGGCCAGGTTGCCTTTGGGGCCCTGACCTGTCGGCGTAGCAGCGCAACCTCGTGCCGAAGGACCAGGATCTCCGCGTCCTTCGCGGCCGAGGACCGACACATCAGGGCCAGCCACGCGAGGATGCGAGTGGTAAACAGGTAGGTCATGCGTACGAGCACGAGACCGATCCTGCCGGATGCTCGACAGGCTCATTCCTTTAGGTCAGACCTGGTGAAGGAATTTTGAAGCACTACGGGCCGTTGCGGTCCAAGCTGGTCAGGCTCGTGGACCGTGGCTGGCCACCCAAACGCGAGGACGGTAAGTTCACCGTCCGCTTGTGACCGATGACCGCGTGCCCACCATCACGGGGGAAGGCCCCGGTCGCCACAACGCTCTCAGCGCCATCTTTGCCTCCTCCGCTGCTGGACTCTGCTGTGTCGCCGCGGTCGCGAAAAGCTGGTTGCACACGAACGTCCCGAGCGTTGTCGCCGACCAGCGCATGCGGGACTACGGATGGGTTGATCAGCCCATAATTGGAGTCAGTGCCGAGCGACCGGCGCATCGCACCCGCCCCGGGTGCATTCACCGCGATCGGAGAGCATCGTGAAGAACAGCGCGTTGTGGCGAGTGGTTGACAGCGAGAGCGGTACCCAGTCCATCGTCAGCACGCCCTCCGAGGCGGTCGCGTTTGTCAACAGCCGGTTCGACACCGATGGCGACGACGAGCCGTTCAGCATCACCAAGGTCGGCCCTCTCCTTCCAAAGCCGCTCGGGGTGATCACCGCATGGGCGGCCAAGAAGGACGGGGAGCGGACCGACGGGCGTACTGCGCCGATCATAATCAGGCCGGTTGTGACGGATAACGCCGTCGAGTGCGATGACGTCGTGCTTTGGGGCGACGTGCATGTCTCCTGGGACCATGACATGTACACCGTCGAGGGGCCGGACGGCTCCGAGTACAGCGAGGCTGACAGCGCAGCCGAGTTGAGTGAAATCCTCGACGAGTACGCCGGTGACTACGAGTACGCGCCTGACGGGTCTGACAGTCACACGCGGCCGAACCCGCGAGAGTTGATCCGCTACGGTGCCCAGGAGTGTGCCGACCGGTTCGGACACCTTGACGACAACGCGCTGCTGTGGCTCGCTGCCACCCGCATCACGCTTGCCCTGTGGCGCAACACACCCGTCGAGAACTGGCATGCCGGGAAGAGTCCGCTGCACGACGGCACGATGATGCGGATCAACGCGGCAACCACCCGGATCGTACGCTCGATGCTGTCGTTCGACCATGTCGACTGGATCGCTATCGGTCTCGCCATCGTCAACCCATCTCGGGTTCTACCGACAGGACAGTCAGTGCTCGAGCTCGGGCTGGCCTGCCACAACCCTGACGACCCGACGCACGAGGTTGATCCGCGAGAAGATCTCGCAGAGATGGCACAGAGCGCGATCGATTGGGGTCGAACGTACTGCCTTCGCGAGAAGGAGTTCGGCCTGCGAACCCTGATCAAATTCTTCTGCGCGTTCGACAACGGCTGGTTTGGAGCGCCGAGTTGGGGGCGCATCGTCGACCGGTTCCTCACGGCTGTCGACGACCGGGAGAATGCGCACTGGCGCACGCACCGGGACGAGCCTTGGTTCGACGAGTGGTTCACCAACCGCCCGGCCGACATTGCGGACACCACGGAATTTCGTCGGCTGCTCCTTGCCGGGCCTGACCTGCTGTCCGAGGAGGCCGCCGAATGGTGCGTGGATGGTGCCATCGGCTACGTCTGCCAGGACGACCACGCGAACGGCTGCCCGCGGTGCGGTATCCCGCTGGCAACGGACTCCTCGAACGAATGAACGTGGGCGCCAGCGTAAAAAACCGCAATCCACCACAGGGCTGCCCGCGCGGCGGGGCTGTCCTACTCGGCCGGCAGACGGAGCATCGGTTCGAAGGCCGCGTTCTCCTTGCCCTCGACCGAGGGGAGTAAGCCGTCCGGGACGGTGCGGGCGGCGGTGGTGAGGAGACGGGCCAGGACCTCGGGCTCGGTGGCAGGGGGGAGACGGAGGGCGGCGAGGAGGCGCTCACGGACCTCGGGGTTGGTCAGGGTTGTCCTCAAGGTAGTCGGCGTTAAGCGTGGGGGGACGGAAGCCGGCCAGGGCGTCGTGCCAGGAGGGGAGGACGATGGCCAGGGTCAGGGCCTCGGCGCGGGACTCCGCGATGAGGGAGGCATGGCCCTCGGAGTCGGGGTAGAGGACGGGGCGGATGCGGTCGGAGCCGGTCGGGCCGCAGAGGTAGTGGGTGCCTCCCGTGTTGCAGCCGGCCACGAGCTCCACCGGGACACCGGCCAGCAGGGCGATCGACCCGATGGGGTCGGTCCGCGTGAGGCCGAATTCGCCTTCGCAGGCGAGGTGCGCCTCCACCTCGGGGTCGGTGGCGATCCGGCGGAGCAAGGCCTTGACGCACCTGATCAGGGACCGCGACAGCAAGTTCACCCGCGCATTCGACGCCGTCTTCGAGGCCGAGGGCATTAAGATCGTCACCACCGGCATCCGCGTTCCCCGTATGAACTCGATCATGGAACGCTGGGTGCAGACCTGCACGCACGAGATCCTCGACCGGAGCTTGATCTGGAAGCAGGCCCACCTGCTCCACGCCCTCGGCGAGTTCGAAGCCTTCTACAATCAGCACCGGCCCCACCGCACCCTGCACAGCGCAGCCCCCTTGCGGCCGGCCACCGAGCCGATCACCGAACCGGAGCGACTCGACCGGCTGGACGTCCATCGACGTGGCCGACTCGGCGGGGTTCTCCACGAGTGCGTACACGCCGCTTGACCTGTGCGGATGTAATACTCGGCACCCGCAGGTACTCAGTGGGCATCTTGTCGTACGAGACGCTGTTCCCGGCCGCACGTGGTCCGGAGCACGGACCCAGACCCGGTACTCGGCAGGCTCCACCGAGTCCCTGGGGCCGTTGCGGTACGCCGGGAGCCCTACCTCGTACCGCCAGCCGTCGGGAGTCTGGCGCCGGGACAACAAGCGGGCGACGACCTCCTGGTCCCCGGGCAGTAGTAGCCGGATGGGCGGCGGTAGCGGCTCGGGGGCGGAAGACGCCGTCATGTCTCCCACCGTACGAACGAGCGCCGGGACGCCGACAATGGGCACGGCCTAGGCCCTGTCTGATAATTGATCTTGTGGTGGGTCGTGGTGAGCTGACGGATGCGGCGTGGGAGCGGATAGCGCC
>NZ_LWCC02000181.1 GCF_001642695.1 Streptomyces chilikensis | reverse complement strand
CGGAGCCGCGGCGGACCCGGCGGCCACGGCGGCCACGGCGGCCACGGCGGGAGCCGGAACCCCGCCGGACCCGGCAGCCCCGGCGGCGAGCGGTGACCCGGCAGGCGCCGCGGCCACGGCGGGGGCCGGAACCACGGCGGACCCGGCGGCAACGACGGAGGCTGGCGCGGCGGCCCCGGGAGCCACGGCGGTGCTGCCGCGGGGGAGGAGGCGGGCCGGCTCGTCCTCCAGGCCCTCCGCCCACCCCTCCTCCACCAGCGTGAGCAACGTGCGGACCGCGTGCCGCCCGTACGCCGGGATGTCCCGGTTCAGCGCCGTGATCCCCGGCCGCACCACCCGGGTCAGCTGGGAGTCGTCCCAGGCGACCAGGGACAGCTCCCCGGGCACCCGCAGCCCCAGCTCGTCGGCGACCGACAGTCCGGCCACCGCCATGATGTCGTTGTCGAACACGATCGCCGTGGGCCGGCCGGGCCCGATCAGCAGCGAACGCGCCGCCCGCGCCCCCGCCTCGCCGGAGTAGTCGGTGTGGACGATGGCGGGTTCCGCCATCCCCAGGTCCGCGCAGACCGCGCGGTGGGCGCGGTCCCGGCGCGCCGTGTGGTCGAGGGAGCGCAGCCCGGCGACCCGGGCCACCGAGCGGTGCCCCAGCGCGTGCAGGTAGCGCAGCGTCTGGCCGAGGGCCGCCGCGTCGTCGGACCACACCGCCGGCAGTCCGGCCGCGGCCTCCGGGTGGCCGATCGCCACCGCCGGCAGCCCCAGTTCGCGCACCAGCGCGATCCGCGGGTCGTCGGCGCGCAGGTCGGTCAGCAGCACGCCGTCCACGCGGCCCTCGCCCCACCAGCGCCGGTGGACCTCCATCTCCTGCCCGGCGTCCGCGACGAACTGCAGGGTCAGCGCCTTCCCCTGGGCGGCCAGTTCGTCCTGCATGCCGCTGATCAGCCCCATGAAGAACGGTTCCGCGCCGAGCAGTTGGGCCGGCCGGGAGGAGACCAGGCCGACGGCGTCGGCGCGGGCCCGGGTGAGCGCCCGGGCGGCGCTGTTGGGCCGCCATCCGATCTCCCGGGCGATCCGCTTGATCTCGGCCCGGGTCCCGGGCGACACGCCGGGCCGGTCGTTGAGCGCGTACGAGACCGCGACCTTGGAGACACCCGCTCGACGCGCGATGTCCTCCATGGTGGGGCGACGCCTGGACATGTGACCTCGCTTAACCGCTTCATATGAGAGCGACCATCGTAGTGACTCCGCCGCGTGCCGAGGCATGCCACCACAGACCTCTTCCACAACAACTCCCTTATGACAAACCCTCGGGAGCGCTCCCGCAATCCCTTGACACGACCGCCCGGCAGGTCAAGACTTCCGCCACTTACCCGGTTCAGTTGCCTCCGCCCAAAGGCGGGTGGGGAGGGAGTAGACCGATGCGCATCCGAGCGCGGTTGTTCGCTCTGTTGGCCGTCGGCGGCATGGTCGTCACGGCGTGCACGGGCGGGGGGTCCTCGACGGCCTCGAACGGAAAGGGTTCCGTCGGCGAGGGAGGCCTGCCCAGGAGCGAGACGCTGTACACCAGCGGCACCATGTGGGGCCCGCCCGCCAACTACAACCCCCTGCACAACTGGGACCACGCCACGGGCACCAAGGGCCTGGCGTACGAGACGCTGTTCCACTTCGACCCGCAGGCCGGCAAGCTCAAGCCCTGGCTGGCCGAGAGCGGGGAGTGGAAGGACGACAAGACCTACGAGGTGAAGCTCCGCTCCGGCATCACCTGGTCGGACGGCAAGCCGCTGACCGCGAAGGACGTCGTCTTCTCGTACGAGATCGGCAAGCTGGAGGCCGCCTCCTTCCACACGCTGTGGGACTGGCTCTCCGAGGCCGAGGCGGTCGACGACCGGACGGTGCGCTTCGGCTTCGAGGAGTCGCGCTACCAGGAGTGGGACTTCACCCTCTACGGACAGCCCGTCGTGCCGGAGCACGTCTGGGGCGAGCTGTCCGACGAGGAGGTCCTCAACGGGGTCAACGACAAGCCGGTGGTCTCCGGCGCCTACAAGCTCAGGAGCCACGGCCAGGACCGGGTGGTCTGGGAGCGGCGCGACGACTGGTGGGGCGTGAAGGCGCTCGGCCTGAAGCCCGCGCCGAAGTACATCGTCGACATCTCCAACCCCAGCAACGAGGTGGTCATCGGCCAGATCGGGCAGGGGCAGCTGGACCTCAGCAACAACTTCCTCCCGGGCGCGGCCTCGATGATCAAGACGGGCAAGGCCGTCTCGTACTACGACGGGCCGCCCTACATGATGTCCGCCAACACCGCGTGGCTGGTGCCCAACACCACCCGCGAGCCGATGGACGACGCCGCCTTCCGCAGGGCGCTGGCGCACTCGGTGGACATCGACAAGATCGTCAAGGGCGTGTACGGCGACCTGGTGCGGCCGGCCGACCCGACCGGCCTGCTGCCGCAGTGGGACAAGTACGTCGACAAGTCGCTGACCTCGAGGAGCGGCTTCACGTTCGACACCGCCAAGGCCAAGGCGCTGCTGAAGGAGGCCGGTTACCGCGACACCGACGGCGACGGCCTGGTGGAGAACAGGAACGGCGGGAAGCTGCGGCTGAAGCTGATGGTGCCCTCCGGCTGGACCGACTGGATGGAGGCGGCCAAGGTCGTCTCGGAGAGCGCCAGGAACGCGGGCATCGACGTGAGCACCGAGTTCCCGGACCAGAACGCGCTCAACGACCTGCGCTCCAAGGGCGAGTTCGACCTGGTGATCAACAACGAGCGGCAGCTGTCCAGCACCCCGTGGACGTACTACGAGTACATGTTCCAGCTGCCCGTCCGCGAACAGCAGAACACGGTGAACTTCGGCCGCTACGAGAACGAGGAGGCCTGGAAGCTCGTCAACGAGCTCGGCGGGGTCAGGACCGACGACGAGGCGGGCATGAAGGAGGCGGTCTCCAGGATCCAGGCGATCCAGCTGGAGGAGATGCCGGTCATCCCGCTCTGGTACAACGGCCTGTGGTCCCAGTCGACGACCGGCACCTGGACCAACTGGCCCTCGGAGAAGGGCGACAACCACCACGCGCCGACGCTGTGGCGCAACTGGCTGGAGCTGGGTGGCTTCGAGGCGCTGACCGGCCTCAGGCCCGCCGAGAAGTAGGCGGGCCGCGCGGCCTCCGCGGCCGCCGGCCGCACCGCACCCCGCCAGGTCCGCCGGCGGGTGCGGGGGCCTCCGGCGGCCGCCCGGACGCCGCCCCGACGCAGCCCTCCCCCGCCACCCCTGATACTGGAGTCACCCTTGCGCCGCTACTTCGCCCGCAAGCTCCTCGTCTACGTCCTGACCTTCGTCTTCGCCGTCACGGTGAACTGGATGATCCCGCGCTTCATGCCGGGCGACCCCGTCTCCGCGATGATCTCCCGGGCCCGGGTCTCGCAGCCCGAGGCCGTCGAGGCCATGCGGGCCTACTACAACGAACTGTTCGGCTTCGACCGGCCGGTGTGGGAGCAGTACCTGCACTTCTGGGGCTCCCTGCTCCAGGGCGACTTCGGCCTGTCGATCTGGGTCTTCCCGCAGCCGGTCAGCTCGGTCATCCTGGGCGCGCTGCCCTACACGCTCGCGCTGATGGTCCCCGCCGTCCTGCTCAGCTGGTTCGTCGGCAACTGGCTCGGCGCGCTGGCCGCCCGCCGCAAGGTGCTGGACAACACCGTGCTGCCGGCCGGCTACCTGCTGACGGCCATGCCGTACATGTGGATCGCCGTCCTGCTGGCCTGGCTGCTGGGTGCGAAGGCCGGCTGGTTCCCCGTCTCGGGCGGGTACAGCCTGGACATCCAGCCGACGTGGACCTGGCACTTCTTCACCGACGCGCTGCACCACTGGGTGCTGCCCTTCCTCTCGCTGTTCCTGGTGGCGCTGGGCGGCTGGGCGATCGGCATGCGCAACATGATCATCTACGAGCTGGAGGCGGACCACTCCTCCTACCTGTCCGCCCTGGGCGCGCCGCAGCGGCTGATCCGCCGGTACGCCTTCCGCAACGCCGTCCTGCCGCAGATCACCGGTCTGGCCCTGCAGCTGGGCGTCCTGGTGGCCGGCGCGCTGGTCACCGAGATCGTCTTCAACTATCCGGGCCTGGGCAGTCTGATCCTCGCGGCGATCCAGAACCGCGACTTCTTCCTGCTGCAGGGCACCTTCCTCTTCATCGTGATCGGCGTGCTGATCGCCAACTTCATCATCGACCTCGTCTACGTGGTCGTCGACCCCCGGACCCGCACCGGCATGGCGGGAGGCCGGTGATGAACGCGATGCCCCCACTCGGCGAACCGGCCTCCGAGCCGGTCGCGACCTCCGCGCCGGGCCAGGAGGCCGCCCAGGAGGCGGACCGGCCGGCCGCTCCGCTCGGCCCCGGCCGGGAGACGCTGCACTACGCGGTACGCAACCCGAAGCTGCTCATCGGGCTGGGTGTCGTCACCGTGCTCCTGCTGACCGGGCTGTTCGGCCCGTTCCTGCTGGACGGCGCGGATCCCCACGCCTATTCCGGAACGCAGGCGGCGCCGCCCTCCGGCGAGAACTGGTTCGGCACCACGACCTTCGGACAGGACGTCTTCGCCCAGTTCGTGCACGGGCTGCGCGCGACCTTCCTGGTCGGGGTGATCGGCGGCGGCATCGCGGCCGTGATCGCCATGCTGGTCGGGTTCTTCGCCGGCTACCGGGGCGGCGTCGTCGACGAGGTGCTGACCATGTTCACCAACATCGTGCTGGTCATCCCCTCGCTGGCGGTGCTGCTCATCGTCAACGCCTACCTGGGCGTGCGCAGTGTGCCGGTGCAGGGCCTGTTCATCGGGCTCACCTCGTGGCCGTGGGCGGCGCGGGCGATCCGCGCCCAGACGTTCAGCCTGCGCACGCGTGACTTCGTCGACCTGGCCCGGCTCAGCGGCAGCCGCACCTGGCGGATCATCTTCCGCGAGATCGCGCCGAACATGAGCTCCTACCTGTTCATGACGTTCATCCTGCTGTTCGGCGGCGCGATCCTCATCGCCTCCTCCCTGGACTTCATCGGCCTGGGCCCCACCGACGGCGTGTCGCTGGGGCTGATGCTCCAGAGCGCCCAGCAGTGGAGCGCGCTCCAGCTCGGCATGTGGTGGTGGTTCGTGCCGCCCGGGGTGGGCATCACCGCGGTCGTCGGCGCGCTGTACGTCGCGAACGTGGGTCTGGACGAGGTGTTCAACCCCAAGCTGAGGGAGTCGTAGGAGCATGACCCTGACCGTCGACGACCTCCGGGTCCACTACCGCACGCTGCGCGGCGACGTCCGCGCCCTGGACGGCGTCAGCTTCACCGTCGCCGACGGCGAGATCCTCGGCCTGGTCGGTGAGTCGGGCTGCGGGAAGACCACGCTCGGCAAGTCGCTGATCCGGATGGACGGCCGGATGCGCCACATCGGCGGCACCGTCACCCTCGACGGGGACGACGTGCCGGTGGGCGACGACCGCGCCATGAACGCCTTCCGGTTCCACCGCATCTCGTTGGTGCCCCAGTACTCGATGAGCGCGCTCAACCCGACGCGCCGGATCGGCCGGATGGTCCGCGAACTGCTCGCCTCCCGCGGGGTGTCGGTGGACACCGGCGAGCTGCACCGGCGCCTGGCGCTGGTGGGGCTCGGGCCGGAGGTCCTCGAGCGCTATCCGATCGAGCTGTCGGGCGGCATGAAGCAGCGGACGGTGATGGTCATCTCCACGCTGCTCGACCCGTCGCTGCTGGTGGCCGACGAGGTGACCAGCGCCCTCGACGTCTCCAACCAGAAGGCGGTGGCGCACGCCCTGGTGGGCCTGCGCGACCGGGGCCTGGTCACCAGCATGGTGTTCATCACCCACGACCTGGCCCTGACCTCGCACATCGCCGACACGGTCATGGTGATGTACGCGGGCAGGCTCGCCGAGAAGGCGCCGGCGGGCGTCCTGACCACCGCGCCGCGCCATCCGTACACCCGCCGGCTGCTCGCCGCGCTGCCCGAGGCGGGCGTGCGCCGGTCGCAGGGGCGCCTCTCGGGCATCGAGGGGAGCCCGCCGTCCCTGCTCTCCCCGCCCGCGGGCTGCCGGTTCCGCGACCGGTGTCCGCTGGCCGACGACCGCTGCGCCGAGCAGCCGCCGGTCGTCGAGGTCGCCCCCCGTCACCACGTAGCGTGCTGGAAGGCCTGATGCTGACACTCGACCGCGTCACCAAGACGTTCCGCACCGGGACCTTCTCCGGCAGCACGACGACCGCCGTGGACCGGGTCTCCTTCTCGGTGGACCGGGGGGAGGTCGTCACCCTGCTCGGGGAGAGCGGCAGCGGCAAGTCCACCCTGGGCCGGATGATCCTCGGCCTGACCTCCGTCAGCGGGGGTTCGCTCACCCTGAACGGCGAGCCGGTGCGCCCCGGGAAGGAGTACTACCGCCGGGTGCAGGGGGTCTTCCAGGACCCGTTCAGCTGCTTCAACCCCGTCTTCAAGGCCGACCGGATCTTCGCCCTGGTCAAGGACGCCTACCATCCGCGGGTGTCCGCGGCCGACTGGCGGGCGCGGGTGGAGGGGGCCGTGCGCGACGTGCGGCTCGATCCGGCGCAGGTGCTGGGGAAGTACCCGCACCAGCTCAGCGGCGGCCAGTTGCAGCGCCTGCTGATCGCCCGCGCGCTCCTGCTGGACGGGCTGGAGATCCTGGTCGCGGACGAGATCACCAGCATGCTGGACGCCTCGACCCGGATCGACGTGCTCAATCTCCTGGGCGATCTGCGCGAGCGGGGCCTCGGGGTCCTCTACATCACCCACGACCTCTCGCTGGGCACCTATCTGGCGGAGAGCACGGTGGTCCTGCGCAACGGGCGGATCGCGGAGCGCGGGGCGACCGGGAAGGTGTTCGGGAACCCGCTGCACCCCTACACCCGGCACCTGCTGGCCGCGGTTCCGCGGCTCGGGGTGGACTGGGTGGACGCCGAGCCGGTGGAGAGCTGCCTGTTCCACGGGGCGGGCGCGGACGGCGACCTGTACGAGGCGGAGCCGGACCACTTCGTGGCCTGCGCGCGGCTCCCGGAGTGCGAGGGGCGCTGAGCCGGCCGGTCCCGGCGGCCCGTGGCGGGTGGTGTCCCGCCACGGGCCGCACGGCGTCCGGGACTATCCGCGCCGGCGCAGGGCCGCGAGGTTGCGGTAGCCGGTGCGGGCGTGCTCCAGGGACTGGCCCGGGTCGGTGGAGCTGGGGGCGTTGTCCTGCTCGACCATCGGGTGGTGGGTGGTGCGGTGGCCGACGCGGGAGAAGAAGGACGTGTAGTCGATGTCGCCGGTGCCGAACGGCACCATGGCGTACCCGTTGCCGTTCGCCGGATCGAGGACGCCGTCCTTGGCGTGGAACAGCGGGTAGCGCCGGTCGTTGGCGGCCACCAGCGCGGCGGGGTCGAAGACGTCCTGCCGGACGGAGCCGTCGTGGGCGGTGTAGGAGCGGAACTTGTACCGGGCGACGTGCGCCCAGAAGACGTCCATCTCCAGCCACACCAGGCGCGGGTCGGTGACCTTCAGGAAGTACTCCAGCTTGCGGATGCCGGAGCTGCGGGTCGGGCGGCCCTGGGCGTCCAGCGGGCCGCCGTCGAGGAGGAAACCGTAGGCGGCGTCGTGGTTGTGGGTGTAGAGCTTGATGCCGAAGCCCCGGGCGATCTCGCCGAGGGCGTTCCACTTGTCCGCCGCGACGTCCCAGTCCGCCTTCACCGAGCTGTTGGTGGGGTCCCCGCCGGTGCCCATGTGCTCCATGCCGAGGGTGGCGGCGATCTCCAGGTGCTGCTTGAAGCGGTCGGTGTCGGCGGTGGTGAGCGGCCAGGAGCCGGGGATGAAGCCGTGGCTGCCCTGGGCGCGCAGCCCGTACTCGTCCAGCCACGAGCGCAGCAGCCGGGCACCCTGTACCGACTCCAGGTCGCCGCCGCCGGGCGCGTTGGCGTGCTGGCCGTAGCCGGCGAACTCCACCTGGCGGTAGCCGAACCGGGCGAGCTGCTCGAAGACGGCGCGGAAACCGGAGGGCAGGCCGGTGGAGAGCGGGTCACGGCCGACGGCGTCCCGGACCGTGTAGAGGATGATGCCGCGGCGACGGGCGGGGACCAGCACGGGGCCCCGGCCGTGGACCCGGCCACCCGCGACCGGTCCCTCGGCGGCGTGCACCGGGGCCGCGCCGAACACCGGGGCGGCGATCGCTCCGGCGGCGACGGCGGTGCAGGTGGACAGGAAGCCGCGGCGTCCGATGCGCAGGGCGCGGCGCAGGCCTTCGTCGGGGCTGTCGGTGGTGAACTCGGGGTGGTTGTCCACGGGTGCCTCTTCTCTGGTGTCTGCACGTCGGGTCGTACGGGGCGGGGTCCGGGTTCAGGCGAGGCCCGCCAGGCGGAGCAGGAGGTTCTTCACCTCGGTGGCCGCCACGCGGTCGCCGGGGCCGTGGGGGGTGGAGCACAGGAGGAGCGGGCCGTCCTCGTCGCTCGCGGGCAGCCGCCCGTGGCTGCCGCGGACGGGGGACGGGTCCAGCGGGACGACGGCCATGCGGTAGCGCATGCCGAGTTTCTTGCGGGCCAGGGCGCCGGCCGCCTTCACCTTCACGTAGGGGTCGAGCGGGTCCATGAAGAGTTCGGCGGGGTCGTAGCCGGGCTTGCGGTGGATCTCGACGAGCTGGGCGAAGTCCGGGGCGCGGGCGTCGTCCAGCCAGTAGTAGTAGGTGAACCAGCTGTCCGGCTCGGCGACCAGGACGAGTTCGCCGGCGCGCGGGTGGTCGAGGCCGTGGGCCTTCTTTCCCTCGTCGTCCAGGATCTCCGCGACGCCCGGCACCTCCTCCAGCAGGGCGCGGACCCTCGCCAGGTCCTCGCCGCGGCGGACGTAGACGTGGGCGGTCTGGTGGTCGGCGACGGCGAAGGCGCGGGAGGCCATCGGGTCGAGGTACTCCATGCCGTCCTGGGTGTGCACCTCCAGCAGTCCGGCGCGGCGCAGCACCCGGTTGACGTCCACCGGCCGGGAGACCGGGGTGATGCCGTACTCGGAGAGCGCGACCACGGTGCGGCCCTCGGCGCGGGCGTCGTCCAGCAGCGGGGCGACGGCCGCGTCGAGGTCGGCGGCGGCCCGCAGGGAACGCGGGTCGTCGGGGCCGTAGCGCTGGAGGTCGTAGTCGAGGTGGGGCAGGTAGCACAGGGCGAGGTCGGGGTGGCGGGTGCGCAGGATGTGGCGGGTGGCGTCGATGATCCACCGGCTGGAGACCAGGTCGGCGCCGGGGCCCCAGAAGTGGAAGAGGGGGAACGTGCCGAGCCGCTCGGTGAGTTCGTCGTGCAGGGCGGGCGGCCGCGTGTAGCAGTCGGGTTCCTTGCGGCCGTCGGCGTAGTAGACGGGGCGGGGGGTGACGGTGATGTCGGTGTCGGCGCCCATCGCGTACCACCAGCAGATGTTGGCGACGGTGTAGTCCGCCTTGACGCGGCGGGCGGCGTCCCAGAGTTTGTCCCCGGAGACCAGGCCGTTGTGCTGCCGCCACAGCAGGACGTCGCCGAGTTCGCGGAAGTACCAGCCGTTGCCGACGATGCCGTGCTCGGAGGGCGGCGCGCCGGTGAGGAAGGTGGACTGGGCGGCGCAGGTGACGGCGGGCAGCACGGTGCCGAGCGGGGCGCTGGAGCCCTTGTCGGCCATCGCCCTGAGGTGGGGCATGTGGGCCAGCAGGCGGGGGGTGAGCCCGACGACGTCGAGGACCAGCAGGGGGGTGGCCTGGGTGGTCACGGCAGCTCCTTGAGGCCGAGGCCGGTCAGCAGGTCGCCCGCGAGGGTGAGTTCGGCGGCGATGCCGTCGGCGAGGCGGGCGCGGTCGCGGGGTCGCAGCTCGGGCGGGAGTGCCTGCCAGGTGTAGGTCTCGACCTCGAGGTGGTGGGTGAGCGGGTGCGGGCCGCCGGCCAGTTGGGCCAGCGCGGCCTCGAGGACCGGGAGGGTGGAGGTCAGCGGCGGCACCGGGTCGGCGTGCAGGGGGACGTGGAAGTGGGAGCGCCAGGGGACCTCGCGCGGGAGCCGGCCGGTGGTGAGGGCTTCGGGCAGGTCGTCGACGGCGTTCAGCGTGCCGTCCGGGGTGCGGGCGCGGGTCTGGTGCAGGAAGCGGGGTTCGGCGAACGCGGCCAGCGCCTCCCGTTCGGCGTCCTGCCGGGGGTCCTGGGCGTGCAGGGCGGCGGAGAGCTGCGACTTGACCACGGGTACGCCGGCCGCCTCCAGGGCGTCGAGGGCGGTGCCGGGGTCCTCGAAGGAGGTGGCGAGGTGGCAGGTGTCCACGCAGACGCCGATGCGGGGGTGGGCGATCGTGGTGAGCGGGGCGATGGCGTCGGCGGTCGTCTCGATGACGCAGCCGGGTTCGGGTTCCAGTCCGATGCGTATCGGGCGTCCGGTCAGCTCGTGCAGCGCGTCGAGGCGTTCGCCGAGCGTGCGCAGGGCGGCGAGGGCCCGCCGGGCGCGGTCGCCGTCGTACGCGGTGCGCCAGGCGAGCGGGAGGGTGGAGATGCTGCCCTCGGCGGCGTCGTCGGGGAGCAGCTGGGCGAGGATGCGGGCCAGGGCGGTGGTGTGTTCCAGGCGTTCGGGGTCGGCCCAGTCGGGGCTGTAGACGCGGTACTTGACCTCTTCGGCGCCGAAGCCCTGGTAGGGGAAGCCGTTGAGGGTGACCACCTCCAGTCCGCGCCGGTCGAGTTCTCCGCGCAGCCGGCGCAGGGCGGCCGGGTCGGCGGCGAGGGCGCGGGCGGCGTCGTGGGCAAGCCACAGGCCGATGCCCAGCCGGTCGCGCCCGAGACGCCTGCGGACGGGTTCGCAGTGGTCGCGGAGCTGGGCGAGGACGCCGTCGAGGGTCTCGGCGGGGTGGACGTTGGTGCAGTAGGCCAGGTGGACCACGGAGCCGTCCGGGTGCCGGAAGCGCATGGTCACTCGCCTCCACGGAGGATCGAGTTGCCCTCGTGGGTGGCCGGGGCGTCCACGGGGGTCAGGTCGAGGCGGCCGCTCAGCCCGTAGAACGCCACCGGGTTGCGCCACAGCACCAGGTCGACGTCGTCCTCGGAGAAACCGGCCCGGAGCATCGCGTCGCCGACCTTGCGGGTCTTCAGCGGGTCGCTCTTCCCCCAGTCCGCCGCGGAGTTGACGAGCACCCGCTCGGGGCCGTGGGCGCGCAGCACGGCGACCATGCGGTCCTCGTCCATCTTGGTGTCGGGGTAGACCGAGAAGCCGAGCCAGGCGCCGCTGGCCATGGCCTCCTTGACGGTGGTCTCGTTGAGGTGGTCGACCAGGACCCGGTCCACGGGCAGCGCGGACTCGCGGACCACGTCGAGGGTGCGCCGCAGTCCGGTGAGCTTGTCGCGGTGCGGGGTGTGGACCAGGGCGGGCAGGCCGTGGTCGGCGGCCAGCTGGAGCTGTGCGGCCAGCGCGTGGTCCTCGGCGGGCGTCATGGAGTCGTAGCCGATCTCGCCGACCGCGACCACCGAGTCCTTGACCAGGTAGCGGGGCAGTTCCTCGATGACGGGCAGGCAGCGCGGGTCGTTGGCCTCCTTGGGGTTGAGGGCGATGGTGCAGTGGTGGGCGATGCCGTACTGGGCGGCCCGGTAGGGCTCCCAGCCGAGGAGGGAGTCGAAGTAGTCGAAGAAGCTGGCCGGGGAGGTGCGGGGCTGGCCGAGCCAGAAGGCGGGTTCGACGACGGCGCGGACGCCGGCGGCGCGCATCGCCTCGTAGTCGTCGGTGGTGCGGGAGGTCATGTGGATGTGGGGGTCGAAGATGCGCATCAGGACTCCTCGGGGTGGGCCGGCCGGGCCTGCTGGGATTCGGTGAGGGCCAGGACGCGGTACAGGTCCGGTGGCACGGTGCGGCCCGCGGCGCCCCGTTCGGCGGCGAAGTCGCCCAGCATGCGGGCGAGTTCGGCGTCGCCCCGGGCGCGTTCGGCGAGCCGGGACACGGCGTCCACGGGGACGCCGGTGAACAGGCACTTCAGGACGGCGTGGCGCCAGTCGTGGGCCGGGAGGTGGCGGGCGCCGTAGGGGCCGAGGGCGGCGGCGACCAGGCGGGTGTCGTTGGTGCGCAGGGCGTCCTCGACCAGGTCCAGCGCCTCGTCGCCGTCGACCAGGTGGGGCAGGGCCCGGAGCACGGCGCGGCATTCGGCGGCGGTGCCCTGCCGGTACAGGCGGCCCAGGGCGTCGGGGCCGGCTCCGGCGGCGTGCAGCAGGAGCACGCGGGCGTCGTCCGCGGCGTCGGGACCGGTGCGGCGGCCGGCCTCGGCGAAGCGGATGTCCAACTGTTTCTCCGGGCCCGCGGCCTCGGCGAGGGCGGCGTCCAGCCAGTCGCGGGCCGGGGCGGGTAACCGGGCGGCGAGCCGGGCCCTGAGCTCGGGCAGCGGGTGGAGGCCGCCCGCGGAGTCGGCGCCGTCGGCGGGGTGGGCGCCGTCGGTGGGGTGGGGGGTGGCTCGGTCGGTCACGCGGTGCTCCCTTCGGTGGCCGGGGGCTCGGCCACGGTCTCGGCCCGGGCCGCCCGCGCCGCGCGGCGCAGGAAGGCCAGGGAGTGCTCGGCGTACCGGGGCCCCGCATGGGAGTGGCGGGGCAGTTCGACGACGGTCAGACCCCGGTAGCCGGCCTCGGCGAGCGCGGCGAGCACCGGCGGGAAGTCGATCTCGCCCTCGCCGAACGGGAGGTGTTCGTGGACGCCGCGGCGCATGTCCTCGATCTGCACGTGGCGCAGCCAGGGCGCGGCCTCGCGGACGCAGTCGGCGGGCGGCCGGGGCTCGAGGCACTGGCAGTGGCCGATGTCCAGGGTGAGCCCCAGATGCCGGGGGTCGCCGAGCAGGCGGCGCAGTCGGTGGAAGTCCGCCAGATCGGCCAGGAGGTGACCGGGCTCCGGCTCGATCGCCAGGGGCACCCTGGAGGCTTCGGCCGCGTTCAGGACCGGGACGAGCGTCTCGGCCAGCCGCTTCCAGGCGGTCTCCTTGTCGGTGCCGTGCGGCAGGACGCCGCTGAAGCAGTGGACGGCGTGCGCGCCGAGGTCGGCGGCCACCCTCACGGCGCGCAGCAGCAGGTCGACGCGGCGGCCGCGGGCGTCCGGGTAGGGGTCCAGGAGGGAGGGGCCGTGCTTGCGGCGGGGGTCGAGGACGTAGCGGGCGCCGGTCTCGACCGTCACCGAGAGGCCCAGTTCCGCGAGCCGGGCGGCGACCTCGGCGGTGCGGGCGGCGAGGCCGGGGGCGAACGGGTCCAGGTGCATGTGGTCGAGGGTGAGCCCGACGCCGTCGTAGCCGAGGTCGGCGAGGAGGGCGAGGGCGTCGTCGAGACGCAGGTCGGTGAGGCCGTTGGTGCCGTAGCCGAGGCGCGGTGACCGGGCGGTGCTCATGTGAGGCTCACTTTCCGGCCGAGGCGGCGGGCGGCGGGGGCGAGGGCCGCGGTGAGGAGGGCGGCCACGGGGGCGCCGGCTCTCGCCGCGAGGGCGGCCTGGAGGGGGATGAGGGCGCGGATGCCGCCGCCGACGGCGCGCTGGGTCAGCTGGGGGGACGGGTTGAGCACGGCGTGCAGCAGGGGCCGGGCGGCGGTCGCCGCGTACGTCGCGGCGGCGACCGGCGCGAGCACGTCGCGGGCGGCGGCGCTCCCGTCCCGCGCCGGCGTGTCCGCGGCGGGGGCCGGCCG
>NZ_LWCC02000180.1 GCF_001642695.1 Streptomyces chilikensis | reverse complement strand
CGGCGCGGCCCGCGCCCCGGTGGTCCCGGGCCGGGCGCCGCGGCGGTGGTGCGGCCGCCGCCCGCCGGTCCCGTCACCGGCCGGGCGGCCCCGCCCGGCGGGTCAGTCGTTCAGGCCGGCGTCCAGGGCCCGGATCAGCTCGCCGTCGGAGGTGTCCCCGTCCAGTGACCAGATCATCGCGCCGCCCAGGCCGCGGTCCTTCACGTACGCGGCCTTCCGGGCGAGGACCCGCGGGTCGTCGTAGGTCCACAGCGTGGTGCCGTCGAAGATCCAGGCGTGACCGCCGGCCCTGTCACGGTGGACGGTCCAGGAGCCGGACTCCACGAGGGCCTTGAGCTCCTCGTAGTCCGCGTACCCGTCGGCCCACCGGGCGGGGGCCGGGCCCGCGGCCGGCTGTCCCAGCCCGTCGCCGCCGCCGGTCACCCCGGTCCAGCCCTGGCCGTAGAAGGGCACGCCCACCACCAGCTTCCGGGCGGGTGCGCCGCGCTCCAGCCAGGCCTCCACGGTGCCGTGCACGCTGTGGTCGTTCCCCGCGAACAGCGCGGACTGCTGGTTGGTCACGGGCTCGCCGCTGACGTGGAAGTCGTAGCCCTGGAGGGTGACGAAGTCCAGGTTCCTCATGATCTTCGGAACCTCGAAGCCGGCGTCGATCTTGGCCTCGGCGGTGGGCACGAACGCGGACAGCTCGTAGTGCTCGCGCTGCCGCTTGCCCAGCGCGTCGAGCTGCTTGCGGAACTCCGCGACCAGCTTGGTGAAGTTCTTCCGGTCCTCCGGACGGAAGGTGGTGTCCGTGTCGCCCGCGGAGCCGGGCCACTCCCAGTCGAGGTCGATGCCGTCGAAGACGCCGGCCGCCGAGCCCGGACCGCCCCGGCCGCTGTCCGCGGGCAGGTCGCCCTTGATGTACAGGTCGATGCAGGAGGAGACGAGACGCTTGCGGGAGGCGTCGGTGAGGGCGGCGTCGGAGAAGTGGGTGGACCAGGACCAGCCGCCCAGCGAGATCATCACCTTGAGGTCCGGGTGCTTCTCCTTGAGCTTCCTCAGCTGGAGGAAGTTGCCCGCCAGCGGCTGGTCCCAGGTGTCGGCCACGCCGTCCACCGAGTCCGCGGCGTCCACCGGACGCACGTAGTCCGCCCAGGCGTCGGTCTCGCCGGGGACGTTGCCCATCAGGCACTCGCCCTCCGGACCCACGTTGCCGAAGGCGTAGTTGAGGTGGGTGAGCCGCTCGGCCTGGCCGCTCAGGTCGACGTCCCGGACCTGGAAGTCGCGGCCGTAGACGCCCCACTGGGTGAAGTAGCCGACCTGACGGAGCGTGTTCCGTCCGGAGGCCGCGGAGGCCCCGGAGACCGCGGAGGCGGAGTCGGGCGCGGCGGACGATGCCGGGGCGAGCCCGACGACCAGTGCGAGTGCGGAAGTGACAACTCCCGCTGCGGAGAAGAGTCTTCGAGGCAGGCGCATGGCCGGACGTTATTGGTCTGGACCATACGGGTCAAGGGTGGGCGGCGGACGGAGGGGAACCGGAACGGGAGGGGCGCCTTCCGGGTGGGGCCGGCGGGCGGCGAAGGTGTCACTCTGCGTGGCGGACCGGCGGGCGGGGGTGTGGCGCGAAGTCGGCCGGCGGGTGTCCGGAAAGCGGTCACACGGGTGCTGTGAGGGGGTCGCCTCCTGGTCAGGAGAAGTGCCGGTGGCCGTGGGGAGGGCGACGGCGCGGCGGTGCGGGCCGTGGTGTGACGCTCGTCTCGTTTACCGAGCGTGTGTGTCTCGTTTGGTGGCGATTGGGTCGGGACCCTTTTGTGGCGCGGGTGTTACGGCTGCGCGGAACCTCTTGTGCAATCCGCGTAGACGCTTCAATCTTTCGGCTGGTGACAGGTGGAGCCGCCGGGGTCCCATGACCCGTGATTGGCATGTACCTGTCGCTATGTCTGCCCCACGCAGACGCCCCGGTCCCCCAACCAGTGCTCCACCTACCGCAGGAGGAACCCTCAGATGGCAGTGATGCGGAGCTCTCGCAGCAGAATGCTCGCCGGCGTCAGCGCCCTGGCGGCGGCCGCCCTCACCGGCGGCCTGTTCACCGCGCTTCCGGCGAGTGCGGCCGAGGCCACCGGTACGATCGCCTACGCGAACGCGGAGAACGCGGTCAAGGGCAGCTACATCGTCACCCTGAAGGCCGACACCAAGGCCGGCTCCGCCAAGGGCAAGGACGTCGCCGAGAAGCACGGCGCCGAGGTCGAGAAGACCTTCCGCAAGGCCGTCAACGGCTACACCGTCGAGGCCACCGAGGCCGAGGCCGCCAAGCTGGCCGCCGACCCGGCCGTCGCCCTGGTCGAGCAGAACCGCACGTTCACCACCCAGGCGACGCAGACCAACCCGACCTGGGGCCTGGACCGCATCGACCAGACCTCCCTGCCGCTGAACAGCTCGTACACCTACGACGACACGGCCGGCCAGGGCGTCACCGCGTACGTCATCGACACCGGCGTGCGCATCTCCCACAGCGACTTCGGCGGCCGCGCCCGCAACGGCTACGACGCCGTGGACGGCGACAACGTCGCCCAGGACGGCAACGGCCACGGCACCCACGTCGCCGGCACCATCGCGGGCAACACCTACGGCGTGGCCAAGAAGGCCAGCATCGTCGGCGTCCGCGTGCTCGGCAACGACGGCTCCGGCACCACCGCCGGCGTGATCGACGGCGTCGACTGGGTCGCGGCCAACGCGGTCAAGCCGGCCGTCGCCAACATGTCCCTCGGCGGCGGCGCCTCCACCACCCTGGACGCCGCGGTGCGCAGGGCCATCGCCGCCGGCGTGACCTTCGCGGTCGCCGCGGGCAACGAGTCCGTCACCGCGACCGGTTCGCCGGCCCGCGTGACCGAGGCCATCACCGTCGGCGCCACCACCAGCACCGACGCGCGCGCCAGCTACTCCAACTACGGCTCGGCCCTGGACATCTTCGCCCCGGGCTCGTCCATCACCTCCGCCTGGTACACCGGCGACTCGGCGACCAACACCATCTCCGGCACCTCGATGGCCACCCCGCACGTCGCGGGCGCCGCGGCCCTCTACCTCGCCGACAACCCGTCGGCCACGCCGGCGTCGGTCGCCTCCGCGCTGATCGCCAACTCGGTCTCCGGCAAGGTCACCAGCCCGGGCACCGGTTCGCCGAACCGCCTGCTGTACGTCGGCGCCGGCGGCACCACCCCGCCCCCCGGCACGTCCTTCACCAACACCGCGGACTACACGATCCGCGACAACACCACGGTCGAGTCCCCGATCACCGTGAGCGGTGTCACCGGCAACGCGCCGTCCACCCTGCAGGTGCCGGTCAACATCGTCCACACCTACATCGGTGACCTCCAGGTCCAGCTGATCGCCCCCGACGGCTCGGCCTACACGCTGAAGGCGTACGGCACCGGCAGCTCCACGGACAACATCAACACCACCTACACCGTGAACGCCTCCTCCGAGGTCGCCAACGGCACCTGGAAGCTGCGGGTCAGCGACAACGCCGCGGGTGACACCGGCTACATCAACAGCTGGGGCCTCACCTTCTGACGCACCGCCGGGCCCCTCGCCGAGGGGCCCGGCCGGCTCCTCCCTTCCCCGGCCCCGCCCCCGTCACGTCCGACGTGACGGGGGCGGGGCCGTCGCGGGCCCGGCTCCCGGCCGGCGGGGTTGCGGGGGCTGCGAAGCGAGGGGAAAAATCGTTCGAATAGCATGCGCTCCTCGCGCCGCGCGTGCCGCACCGCGCGTCCCGCGCACCGCCCCGCCACCCCGCCGTCCCGCCGTCCCGCCGGCGGACGAGTCACCACCGCACGAGGAGCACAGCCCAGTGGCCACCGAACCACCCACCCCGCCGCACCCCGGCGGCCCCGGCGCCGACGGTCCGGACGCCACCGCGCAGACGCCCCCGGCGGTGTCCTTCGACAAGACGCCCCCGCCGCCCGCGCCGGCGCCGCCGGCGGAGACCCCGGCCGAACCGGCCGGCCGCGTCCCGTCCGGGTCCGCCGGCCCCG
>NZ_LWCC02000018.1 GCF_001642695.1 Streptomyces chilikensis | reverse complement strand
CGGGGGCGGGGCCTCGGGGGCGCCGCCCCCGCGGTCCTGGCCGGCGTTCCCGGCGCACCGCCGGCGGCGCCGGCTCCGGCTCCGGCTCCGGCTCCGGCAACACGTGACGCGCGGACGCGCCGCCGGCGCTACCGGCGGTCGCCCCACTGCGCGGCGACCAGGGCCGCCGCCATCAGCTCGCCGTCCAGCACGGACGCGTCGGCCATGCGCGTGGCCGTCCCGTGTGCCTCCAGCAGCGCCTTGGTCATCCGCAGACCGCCCCGCGGACGCCGCAGCACCGGCCGGACCCACGCGTCGACCGCCGCGTCCAGCTCGTCCTCCGGCGCGACGCGCTGGAGGACGGACCACTCCAGCGCCTCCCGCGCCCCCACCGGCCGCCCGGTGAGCACCATCTCGCGGACCCTGGCCGTCCCGACCTCGTCGAGCAGCCGCGGCAGCAGCCCGCCCCACGCGACCGGCAGCCCGAGCGCGATCTCCGGCAGCCGGAACGTGGCGTCCGGCGTGCCGATCCGCAGGTCGCAGGCGAGGGCCAGCGCGAATCCGGCTCCGACCGCCCGTCCCCGCACCTTGGCCACCGTCACCGCGGGGTTGCGGGAGAGCGCCGCGCAGACCCGGCGGGCCTTGTCCCCGGAGGTCCGGATCCCGGCCCCTCCCGGATCGCGCCGCAGCTGTTCGGCGAACTCCTCCCGGTCGCCGCCGAGGCAGAAGTCGTCCCCCACGGCCGAGAGCACGACCACTCGCACGGACGGCTCCTGCCCCTCCAGCGCCTCCAGCAGGTCGTCCAGCATGGCCTCGGTGACGGCGTTGCCCTGTTCCGGCATGTTCAGCTCGATGTGGAGCACGTCCCCGTCGCGCCGCACGCGGAGGGTCTTGGGTGTGGACGTCATCAGGATCGGGTCACTTTCAGCGAGGTGATGCGGCGGAAGACCATCCGGGGCGCGTACTCGGGCCCGTCGGTGGCCGCCCGCAAGGTGGGGAATCGTTTCAGCATCCGGGTCAGCAGCGTGGTCGCCTCGAGCCGGGCCAGCGCCGCGCCCAGGCAGTAGTGGACCCCGCCGCCGAAGGTGAGCTGCGAGCCGCCGCGGAGGATGTCGAAGGTCTCGGGATCCGGGTTGTGCCGCGGGTCGTGGTTGGCGGCCCCGAACAGCACGTGGACGACGGAGTCCTGGGCGACCCGCACGCCGCCGAGCACGGTGTCCTTCGCGGCGACCCGGCTGTTCAGCCAGATCGGCGGATCGTGGCGCAGGGCCTCCTCGACGGCGTCGCCGACGTGTCCGGGATGCTCCCGCAGCCACCGCCACCGCGCGGGATCGGCGAGCAGCAGGGCGACCGAGGAGGAGAGCAGGGTCGCGGTGGTCTCCAGCGAGGCGATGGTGACGAACATCGTCAGGTGGTAGAGGACCCGGTCGGCGGCCTCCCGGTCACCGGCGTGCCACTCGTCCCAGTACCGGATCCAGCCGGAGAGGACGTCCTCGCCCAGGTGGGCGCGACGGTGCCTCAGCAGCCCGGTGAAGTAGGCCCGCATCTCCAGGGTGGCCGCCTCGGAGACGGCGAGCTGGCTCCTGGTGGGCAGCAGTTCCTGGGCGAAGACCTGCCGGTGGGTGAAGTCGAGGATCCGCTCGTGGTCCTCCTCGGCCAGCCCCAGCCAGCCGCCCACGGTCCGGATCGGCAGCCGGTCGGCGACCACCGTGGCGAAGTCGGCCTCGCCGTGGGCGAGCAGCGCCCGCTCCAGGTCGTCGAGCAGGGTGTCGACGTGCTCCTCGACACCGGGCCGCACGGCTTCCAGGGTGGAGCGGCCGAAGAGGTTGCCCAGGGCGCGCCGCTGGGTGGTGTGGTCGGGCGCGTTGAGCCGGGAGAGGGTGTGGCTCATCTCCCGGGTGGCCGGCGCCCGCCAGCGTTCCGGGTCCGGCCGGCGTTCCTGCCAGGCGATGTCGGGGGTGAGCCAGTCCCGTCCGCGCAGCACCTGGTTGGCGAGGTCGAAGCCGGTGACGAACCATCCGCCCCAGGGGGCGGGCACCACGTCGCCGAGTTCCCGGAAGGCCCGGTAGACGGGCAGCGGGTTGCGCTGTCCCTCGGGGGAGCGCAGCCGGCGCACGAGGGAGATGACGGTCCGCCGGTCCGCGGGAGGCCGGCCGGCCCTCCCGTCGAGCGGACGCCCGCCGTCCCGCCCCGGGGCGGCCGGGACGGGCCTGGACGTCTCCGCCCCGGCCCCGCCGGCGTGGACGGGACAGCCGGCCGGAACACCGGGGACGGGATCGACGAGAGCGGTCACCCCTGCTCCTCCTTCTGATTCCGAAAGCGAATTCCGGCGGAGCCTACCCATGCCTGACGGGGCCTCACTCCTGTCCCGGCAGTTGCCCGTGTCACATGCCAGTGATCATTCAGAGGCGGAAGACGTCCAGGAAGGAGCCCCAGAATCCCTTCTTGCGGGCCGGCGCGGCCGGCTGCGCGGCGGCGGTCCGCGGGGCGGGGACGGGTGTGGTGGGCGGGAGCGGGCGGTGCCCCGTCACGGCGGCCACCCGGGTGGCCGCGGACGGGCTGAACCGCACGGGAAGCGAGGCCAGGGCGCGGTGGAATGGCCCCTGGCGCCATTCGAGGTCCTCGACGGGGACGTCCAGCGCCAGGTCGTCGAGCTCGTTGAAGAGCTTCTCCACGGCGGTGAGGGCGATCACCTGGGCGGGAGAGGACGCCGGGCACTTGTGCGGCCCGGCGCCCCAGGACAGGTGGGCTCCCTGGCTGCGGGACCGGCGGGCCTGGGTCAGCGCCGGGTCGGCGTTCGCTCCCGCGAAGCTGATCACCACCGGGCTGCCCGCGGGGAGGTGGACCCCGGCCAGGTCGACGTCCTGCTTGGGGAAGTGGGTGGCGTAGTTGGCGATGGGCGGGTCGTCCCACAGGACGTGCTCCATCGCCTCCTCGATGAGCAGGCCGGAGCCCTCGGGCGACAGCATCAGCAGCACGGTGTTGCCGATGAGGTTGCGCTCGGGCTCCACGCCCGCGCCCATCAGCATCACCAGCTGGTCCTTGAGCTCGGTGTCGCTGAGCCCGGCGGGGTGCTGGACCAGCCTGGTGGTCAGGTCGTCGCCGGGGTCGCGGCGCTTGAGGGCCACCAGTTCCATCAGGCACTCGGTGAGTTCCCGGTCGGCCTGGATCGCGTCCCGGCCCTCGAAGATGGCCGCCATCGACCGGGTGAGCCGGTCGCCGATGTCGGCGGAGCAGCCGAAGAGCTTGTTGAAGACCAGGAGCGGCAGCACCTTGCCGTACTCGTTCAGCAGGTCGGCGCGGCCGCGCTCGCTGAAGCGGTCGATCAGGAAGTCCGCCATGTTCCGCACGTCGCGGGCGAGCTGACGGCCGTCGACGGCGTCGAGGCTGTCGGTGACGGCCTTGCGCAGCCGCAGGTGCTCGGCGCCGTCGGTGAACAGGCAGTTGGGCCGGAACATCATCATCGGCAGCACGGGGCTGTCCGGGGCTATCCGGCCCTCCCGCAGCGCCGACCAGTGGCGGGAGTCCCGGGCGAAGAGGGTGCTGTTCTGGAGCACCCGCAGCGCGGCCTCGTGCCCCACCACCAGGGTGGCCTCCACCCCGGGAGCGAGTTCCACCGGCCCGGCCGGCCCCCGGGCCCGCAGCGCGTCGTAGACGTCGTGCGGTGCGGCGGCGAAGTCGGCGCCGTGCATGGGGCAGCGGGAGGGTGCGCCGCCGTCGGCGGCGGGTGTGAAGTCCATGGTGCGTTCCTTCGGCGTCCCGGCGTCCTTGCGGCCCGGGCCTGGGGGGGGAGGAGAACGGGGGCTCCGGCTCAGCCCTTGCGGGTGAGCAGGTGACGGACGAGTTCCTTGAGCGCCTCGGCGGACGAGGCGACGTCCCGGGCGTCGCAGTGGACGACGGGGGTGTCGGGAAGCAGGTCGAGCGCCTCCCTGATCTCGCTCTCCTCGAAACGGACCGAGGGGTCGAAGCTGTTGACCGCGACCGCGTAGTCCAGGCCGAAGCTCTCGACCAGGTCGATGACCGGGAAGGTCGACTCCAGGCGTGCCGGGTCGACCAGCAGGAGCGCGCCGAGGGCGCCGACCGTCATGTCCTCCCAAAGCTGGACGAACCGCTGCTGGCCGGGGGTGCCGAACAGGTAGAGGACCAGTTCCTCGCTCAGGGTGATGCGGCCGAAGTCCAGGGCGACCGTGGTGGTCTCCTTGGCTCCCGCTCCGCTGAGGTCGTCGACCGGGGCCGAGGCCACGGTCATCTTCTCCTCGGTGCGCAGCGGCTCGATCTCGGAGAGGCTGCCGATGAAGGTCGTCTTGCCGACGCCGAAGTGCCCCACGACGACGATCTTGACGGCTCTCCTGACGCCCGCCGGAAGATACGTGGCCGCCGGCCGGTCAGCCGAAAAGCGTCTGGAGTCCATGCAACACCTCTTCGAGGGTCCCTCGGTCAACGGCTTGGGCCGGCGGCGGTGCGGCGCGGCGCAGCAGATGCCCTTGTTCGGCGAGATCGGTCAGCAGCAGCCGGGCGACGGCCGTCGGCAGCCCGAGGTGGGCGGCCACCTCCGCCATGGAGAGGTAGCCGCCGCCGCAGATGTCCCAGATGGCCCGGACCTCGGGGCTCGCCCGCCGGGGGAGCTCCCGGTCCGGCGCCAGCGTGACCAGGGTGTGGAGCGACAGGTCCGTCGCCGACGGCAGCCGCCGCCCACCGGTGATGACGTAGGACCGGACGAAGTCCCCGGTCACCAGATCGTCCTCGGAGGGCGTCGTCATGCGTCGGCACCGGCGTCGTGACGCACCGGCGAGGTCATGGCCTTCCCCAGGGCGGCGACCTGCTTCTGCATCCGGAAGGACATGGTCTCCATGTCCACGTCGAGCGCGGCGGAGGCCGCCAGGTAGGCGCCGCTGCCGGCCGCGATGAGGAAGATCCAGCCGCCGTCGTACTCGATCAGCGTCTGCTTCCAGGTCCCGTCGCCGCCGCCGACGAAGGGGGCGACCGCGCGGCTGAGGGACTGCATGCTGCTCATGGCCGCCGCGTTCTTCTCGGCGTCGTCGCGTTCGATGCCCTTGGACCGCTCCATCAGCAGGCCGTCGGCGGAGACGAGGATCGCGTGCCGCGCTCCGCGCACCGTGAGAACGTCGTCCAGCACCCAGGAAAGCTGGTCATTCACTGCTCTTCGGATCCTTCCGAGGTGGTCGTGTCCCGTCCGCGTGCCGTGCCCCGCGCGAACGCCCCGAGGCGTGAGGCGGTCGTCTCGCTGCTGGTCTCGGCGGGACTGTCGTGCTGTTCCGGCTGGTCCTGCCCGGGCAGGGGGGTCCGGGCGGGTGCCTGGGACGCGGCGACGCGGCGGCGCTTGGGCAGCCCTCCGGCCGTGGTGCCGACGGGCCGGGTGGGGGCGGTCGGCACCGCGGCGGGCACGGCGGGGGCGAGGCTGCGCCGTTCCTGCGCGGGGCGCTCGTCCGGCGCGGTGTCGCGGGCGCCGCCGACCGTGGCGGGGGCGGGGGTCTCGGCCGTCAGCAGGTCCTCCGGCAGCAGGATGACGGCGCGCACGCCGCCGTACGGGGAGGGCGTGTCGACGGAGATACGGAAGCCGTACCGGGCGGCGAGCACGCCGGAGACGGCGAAGCCGAACTTGGGCGGGTTGCCCAGTGCGGCCAGGTCCACCGGGCCCTGCGGGGAGAGCAGCGCGGCGGCGCGGTCCTTCTCCTCCTGGCTCATGCCCACGCCGTAGTCGTCGACGACCAGGCAGACGCCGTTGGGCACCGACTGGATGCTGACCACGACCGGCATCTCGGGGGCGCTGTAGTTGGTGGCGTTGGCCAGCAGTTCGGCCAGCACCACCGCGAGGGGCTCGACGACCTTGCTGACGACCGTCACGTTCACCTGGGCGTTGATCTCCACCCGGTCGAAGTGGCGGATGCGGCCCTGGGCGCTGCGGGTCACGTCGTACACCGAGGCCGGGTGCTCACGGCGTCCGAGCCAGCCGCCGCAGAGGACGGCGATGCCCTGGGCGCGGCGGTTGAACTGGCTGTTGGCGTGGTCGATCTCCATCAGGTCGGCGACCACGTGGGGGTCGTCGCCGTAGCTCTTCTGAGTCCGGTCGATGATCAGCTGCTGCTCGTCGGCCAGTACCTGAAGGGTGCGCATGGCGGCCTTGAGGACGGACTTGGTCTCCTCCTCGGCCTCCTGCCGCACCTCGGAGAGCGCGTCCCGGTGCCGGTGCTCGAGCGCCGTCAACTCGTTGCGCAGTTGAGCCCGTTCGGCCTTCTCCGCTCCGAGGTCGCGCTGCAGGGCGTCCTTCTGGACGCGAAGCGCCATGTTGGTCCGCCGCGCGCGGGTCACCGCGGCGACCGCGGCCCCGAGCACCACCAGCAAGATCCACAGGAGTGGATCCTGGAGCAAAGACGTCATGGGGCTCTCTTCAAGTCGCATTCGTGACAGAAGTCCCTCAGCTTGCGGCGCCTTCCGTTTGACGCGCCGTCAGCTTACGGGGAGAGCTTTCACCCTAGCAGTAGATGGGAGTACCAACGATCTTGGCAAGCGGCCCACTCGGGGGCATACACGGACGTAGCGGCGACGTCGACCGGATCACAAAGCGGTTGCGACGCACCGCCGTTGGGGCCACCGTGGAGCCGGGAACGCGTTTTTGACAGGTACTTGATCAGATTCCGTTTCCCCGCTTGTCCGTCAAGATCACGCTTTCTTCCCCTTCTCCCGGGGATCGCGGTCCGAGCCGGGCCACACGTACGGGATGTCGTCGGGGACACCGGAGAAGCACTCCCCGTACGCCTCCGGGTCCTTGCGCAGCAGCGCCGAGCGGTGGCTCAGGTGGAACGCCCGGTCCCCCAGCCAGGGCGGCAGCTCCGACGCCGCGGCGAGCGCCTCCTGCGCCCGGACGTCCGTGGCCTCCGGGCGGAAGGCGGCGTACTCAGCGGTCAGGGAAGCCGCGCAGGTGTCCGGGCGGCCCTGTTCCTGCCACACCCTGCACACCTCGAGCCCGTAGCGCACCAGGGCCTCCTCGTACCCCGTCCACATCCGCACGGCGGGATGGTGCCGCCAGCCGTAGCCGGGCACGGTGAGGGCGCGGAAGACCTGGAGGGCCTCGACCCGCTGCTTGCCGAGCCGGCGCCGGTCGAGCACCAGCGCGGACCGCCGGAAGTCCGCGTACGGAAGGAAGGTCTGCACGCGGTGCCGTCTACCCCTCCGCGTCCGGTACAGCCGGACGACGCCCGTGCATCACCCGTCCGGCGGACGGCGGAATCCATGATCTACAGTTCGGGCGCGCGCTCACCCGCGCACGGCGGACGCGGGGTCCGCCGCGCCTTCATGGGGAGGAAAGCATGGACGTGCAGGAGCTGTTCGGGGGCGGTGTCGCCGTCATCACCGGCGCCGGGTCGGGGATCGGCGCGGGCCTCGCCCGGTACGCCGCCACGGAGCTGGGCATGACCGTGGTCCTGGCCGACGTCGACGCGGCGGCCGTCGCCGCGCTGCGCGGGGAACTGGAGGCCGCGGGCGCCCGGGCGATCGACGTCGGGTGCGACGTCCGGGACCCCGAGGCCGTGGCCCGGCTGGCCGACCGCACCCTCGCGGAGGCCGGGCCGGTGCGGCTGCTGGTCAACAACGCGGGCGTGGAGCAGTTCGGCTACCTGTGGGACACCCCCGTCGAGAACTGGCGGCGCGTGATGTCCGTCAACGTCGACGGGGTCTTCCACGGCGTCCGCGCCTTCCTGCCGAAACTGATGGCGGAGCCCGGTCCCTCGTGGGTCTGGAACCTGTCCTCGGTCGGCGGGGTGGGCGCCGCGCCGCTGCAGGCGCCGTACATCGTCAGCAAGCACGCGGTGCTGGCGCTGACCGAGTGCCTGAGCCTGGAGGTGCAGGCGGCGGGCCACGGGGATCACATCCACGTCCAGGCGGTGCTGCCCGGGGCGGTCCTGTCCAACATCTTCGAGGCGGCCGGCGGCGCCGAGGAGGGCGGCGACGTCACGGCGGCGGAGGGCCACCGGGCCCGGATGCTGGAGCTGAACGCGACCGCGATGGACCCGCTGGAGGCGGCCCGGATCTTCTTCGAGCAGTCCGCCAAGGGTGAGTTCTACCTGCTCAACGACGAGTTCGGCGCCCAGCTGATGGCGGCCCGGGCCGACGTCCTCGCCCACCGCAGGGCGCCGGCACTGCCGCGGTACTGACCCGGACGGCGCTGCCGGGCCGGCGGAGTTTCGCGGCGCGGCGCCGTCGCCGGGCCGCGGGCGCGGGCGCGGGCGCGGGCGCGGGCGCGGGCG
>NZ_LWCC02000179.1:29628-31795 GCF_001642695.1 Streptomyces chilikensis | reverse complement strand
CCTGAACACCGCGGCGCGCTTCCGCCGTCCGCGCCGGGGGCCTCGCGTTCACCCTCCCCGCCGCGCGCGGGCCGGGCGGCGGTCCTGCCCCGCCGGGCGGACCGCCCGCGGGAAACCGCAGCGGCCGCGGGAAACCGCAGCGGCCGCGGCTCCGCGGCGGGTCGACCGCCGACGGCGCGATGGCGGAGGCGGCTGTCCCGGCCGGGGCCGAGCCCCGCGCGCCCTACTCCAGCATGCGTTCCGCGTCGTCCGGAACCCAGGGGAAGGGAACGTCGGGCCACCGTGCGGAGGCCCACGCGTCGAGGTCGACGGCGAGTACCGCGTCCACGAAGGCCTGCGGCGGCCGGTAGCCGTGGACGGCGATGTAGTGCGTGATCAGGAACGGAGCGGCATAGGCGAGGCCGGGCCCGCCCGGGATCCGCACCTCCCCGTTCCCTTCCGGGGCCTCGTCCTCAGGACACAGGCCGCACTCGTGCACCCCGAGGCAGACGTTCATCCACTGGACCTCCTGCACGGCCTTCAGCTTCTCCAGGAACACCGTGGGGACCGTCCCTGTCGGGTACGGCCTGCCGGCTTCCAGCCATCCGACGTTCAGGCGGGTGTACGCCGGGCGGTACCAGAGCGCGTGGAAGCCCGACTCCCTGTCCACGAACGCGTCCTCGTCCTGGTAGTCGTACTCGCTGAGATCCTCGTAGAACACCCGCCCATCATCACCGCACCGGCCCGGCGAGGGCGAGGGAGGAAGGGCGGCCGCACCGCCCCACGGACAGGTCCTGCCGCGCGCCGGCCGGCCCGCCTCCTCCGTCCCGGCCGCGGATCCCGCCGCGGCCTGTGCAATGACGGTCCAAAAAGCCGGGCGCATGCGTTGACAGGGCCCCGCAGGAGTCGCTGTGATGTTGTGGGAGCGCTCCCACCGCTCCGCCGCCCCCCACACCGGAGGTCCACGTGCGCACACTCCTCACGCGATTACGCCACCGTCCCTGGACGGCGGCGTTCCTGGCGGCCCTCTCGGCCGTCGGCCTCGTCCTGTCCGCCCTCGTCGCGGCGCCCGTCAGCAGCGCCGCCGCCGCGGGCTGCCGGGTCGACTACACCGTGAACCAGTGGACGGGCGGTTACACCGCCGCCGTCAAGATCACCAACCTCGGTGACCCCCTCTCCGGCTGGCGCCTGACCTGGACGTACGCCGGCGACCAGAAGGTGATCTCCTCCTGGAACGCCACCGTGACCCAGAGCGACCGGAACGTGACCGCGACCGGCTCCGGCTGGAACGGCAACCTGGGCACCGGCGGCTCCGCCGAATTCGGGCTGCAGGGCAGCTACCAGTCCGCCAACCCCACGCCGACCGCCTTCGCACTCAACGGCGTGACCTGCAACGGCGCCGTGACCCCGACCGACCCCGGAACCCCGCCGACCACCCCGCCCACGTCGCCGACCCCGCCCACCACGCCCCCGCCGGGCGGCGGATGCGACGGCGCCAAGGTCTGCGACGGCTTCGAGACCCAGAGCGGCACCGCGCCCTCCGGGGACTGGAAGTTCGAGGCCCCCGACTGCCGGGGCACCGGCACGGTCACCGTCGACAGCTCGGTGGCGCACGCCGGCAGCAAGTCCATCCGGGTCGACGGCAAGGCCGGCTACTGCAACCACGCCTTCCTCTCCTACGCCAAGGACCTCTCCACGGTCGGCCCCCAGATGTACGTCAGGATGTGGATCCGGCACACCACCGCGCTGCCCGCCGCCCACGTCTCCTTCGTCTCCATGCCCGACAACTCCCAGGGCGGCAAGACCCTGCGCGTCGGCGGCCAGAACAGCGCCCTGCAGTGGAACCGCGAGATCGACGACGCCACCCTGCCCGCGCAGAGCCCGGCCGGCGTCGCCCTGAGCAAGCCGCTGCCGACCGGCAGCTGGCAGTGCCTGAAGCTCAAGATCGACACCTCGAACGGCAACCTCGACACCTGGCTCAACGGCCAGCAGGTCGAGGGCCTGCACGCCGACGGCGTCCCCACCGCGGACATCGACCAGCAGTGGCTGTCCCGCACCACCGCCCCGCGGCCCACCGGCCTGCGACTCGGCTGGGAGAGCTACGGCGTCGGCGACGACACCCTGTGGTTCGACGACGTGGCCGTCAGCAGCTCGGACATCGCCTGCTGACAGGTGCCGGCGGCACCCC
>NZ_LWCC02000179.1:0-29618 GCF_001642695.1 Streptomyces chilikensis | reverse complement strand
GCGGCACCGACCTGCGCCGCCCGGCCCCAACCCGCCCTCGGCCATCACTCTCCGTGCGTTCCCCGCTGCACGTCGCCCACCAGCGGATATGCAGGTGAAACCCACCGCCGATCCTTGGTATGGTTATCCACGTCGCCGAGGGGAACGCCCCGACGCGGCGAGACACCTGGTCCGGGTGGCGGAATGGCAGACGCGCTAGCTTGAGGTGCTAGTGCCCTTTATCGGGCGTGGGGGTTCAAGTCCCCCCTCGGACACATACTCCAACGATACGTATGCGAGGGCCTCGACCTGACGGTCGCGGTCCTCGTCGCGTTTTCGTAGCTGACGGTGATGCCCAGGGCTTCGTAGAGAGCTGCTTTGGCCTTAGGTTCGGCGCTCTGTAGCCGTTGTGCGACGTCTCCGAGGTTCTTTGCGATCTCGATGATCTCTTTCTCCGTGAGCGGCTTCTCGATCTTCGGGTTCTTGTTGGCCCCGCTGGCTGCGCTCGTCTGTGGTTTTTCGGCTTCTTCGAGTCTCGCGAGGGCTGTGCGTTTGTCGTTCTGGGCGTCGTTGATCCATTGGGTGACGACGGTGGGGTCGGCTCCGGCGGCGAGTGCGGCCCGGTAGCGGGCGAGGCGCTTGTCGCAGTCCTTCAGGGTTCGCCGTGCGTGGTCCTCTCCGGGGGTGCCGGTGGCAGCGACCTTGGCTGCCGCAACGGTGGCGTGGGTGAGCGCGGTGAGGGTGGTGGTGAGCCGGTCGGGAGTGAAGGCGCGGGCGATCCACCGGTCGAGGTGCGGGGTGATGGTGTCTTCGCGGAGGTAGATGGTGCGGGGGTGGTCGAGGCCGGGGTGGAGGGCCTGGTCGGTCTCGCGGAACTCGCATCGGTAGTAGACGTTGTCGCGGATGACGGCGGGCTGCATCTTTCTCCCGCACAGCGCGCACCGGATCCTTCCGCGCAGGGTGTAAGGGCGGGTGCCGGTGCCGGTGCCGGTGTCGCGTTCGGGGCGGCCGCCGTGCCGGAGGGAGCGTTCGCGGCGGGCCTTTTGCGCTTCTTCGAAAAGGCGGGTGGTGATGATCGGTTCGTGGGCGGGCTCGTTGGACCACACCCATTTCTCCTCCGGGTTGTGCGCCATACGGGTGCGGTGTCCGAGGGTGACCTCTTCGACGTCGATGAGCTGCTCTTCCTTGCGCTGCTTGTTCCAGACCTCGTGGCCGGTGTAGCGGGGATTGCGGAGGATGGTGCGGATCGCGCCGCTCTGCCAGGCAGTCTTGGCCCGGTGGGGGTTGCGGGCCGCGTCGTGCGCGGAGGGGCAGGGGATCCCTTCGCGGTTGAGGGTGGCGGCGAGGGCGTTTGGCGAGGTGCCGTCGATGTAGCTCTGGAAGATCCGCAGGACGACCGGTGCGGTCTCGGGGTCGGGCTCGAGGCGGTGCAACCGTGCGCCGGTCGCGGCTTTCGCCGGGTGCGGATGGACTCCGGCGTCAGCGATCCGGTACCCGTAGGGCGGCCGTCCGCCGAGGTAGCGGCCCTGGAGCTGGACCTGGGAACTCATCGCGGTCCGCACCCGGATCTTGATCCGGTTCCGCTCGCCCTTGCTCATGCCGCCGAAGACGGACATGACGAGGTCGTGCGCCTCGTTGTCCGGGTCGATCGGCCCGCCGACCTCCGGCACCCACAGCGGAACGCGGAAATGGACGAAGATGGGGAAAGTGTTCCCGAACTGGTTGCCGTAGAAGGTGCGCTGCGGCTCCCCGATGACCACGGCCTCAAACCCGCGCTGCGGGTTACGGAGCGCCTGCAGGAGTTGGTTGGCGCGAGGGCGGCGCTGCCAGGGCAGGGAGCGGCTGTGGCCGATGTCGAAATACTCGGCAACGATTTCACCGCCGGCCGGCTCCACCAGCGCCTTGGCCCGGGTGAGCTGCCAGTTCCGGGACGCTTCGGGATCTTGAAGGTCCTCGGTGGAACAGCGGCCGGCGAACGCGAAACGAATCACGAACTGGTCGTCCCTTCGGGTGGGGTGTGGTCGGGGAGGGGAGGGCCGGTAGCCAGGTGCCGCAGCAGGGGCAGCAGAGCGGTGGCGACCGGGAAGGTCACTTCCGCCGGGTGCTCAGGAAGAGCCACGTGGACGACGTGGTTCGGGCGCGGCCCGACGGACCGCGAGGGCGATGGTTCCGACACACCTGGTATGGAGACCGTCCACCCGCGGATTGACACGAGAGGAGCGCTGCCGGGCCGGCCCCATCGGGTGAGCCGGCCCAGCAGTACTCTCACGGGCCGACGGTTATGCGGCCTGGTCCGGCAGCACGGCGCGGTAGGTACGCGGCCGCTCGGTGACCTGTTCGGCCCGGCCCTGCTTCGTCAGCGTGACCAGAGCGTTGGCGACGGCCCCGGAGGACCGCTCGAGCACGCGGCCGATACGGGTGGCCGTGAACGCTTCACCCGGATGAGCGGTCAGGTGCTCGATGACAAGCTGCCGCAGCCCGCCGTGCGCCAGCCGCCCGCTCCCTCCCCGCGCCCCAGCCACCACGGTCTCTGATCCCGGACCGGTAGGACCGGCCTGTACGGCCCGCGGGCCGTACAGGCCCTGCGCCGGGAGCACCGCCGCCACAAGGGCGACCGAAGCCGGCTCCGACACGGTTTCCTCCTGCTGCGGGGGCACCTCCACCACGGTCTCGGCACTCGTGCCCACCCCAGCTGGCGACTCCGCGCAGACGGACTCAACCGGCTCGTTCTTCCCTCCGAGTTCTCCTGGTGCCGAGGCGGGTGTCGGAGACTCCTCGTGGACAGCACTCCAAATGTCGGGGCAGCGCTTGGGACCGAACTGCACGCCGCGCTCCCGCTGAGCAAGTCCGCGCTTCTCCAGCGCGGTAAGCGCCTTGAACGTGCTGGAACGCGGCGTCTCCGCAGTCTGCGCCACCTGATCGACCGTCGCGGGCTCGGTGAACGCGACCAGTTGGGTGTAGACGGCGATGACGGCGGGAGCCAACCCTTCGAGCCGGTCGGCGGTGGTCGACTTGGACATGTGGGCACCTCAATTCCTGGGGCGGAGATGGGTAGTGAGGTCCCCGGCCGGGGTGCGGCTGAGCGAGCCGCTGATGCCGCCGGACGCGTGCGCAGCGCGGTCACCCGGCAGACGTGATCGACCTGCGCACGGCATCGCGAAGGTCTGCGATCCCCTACGTCGGGTCGGCCACGACCATGGACGCTCCAACCCCGCCAACAAGTCAAGCGCGACGGTCCCCTAACGGGTGACGCCCCTTAGCCGACGGTCTTGCATCGGCCAGAGGCTGCAGTGGGGCAGCCGCGGTGGGACGTCTCATGGAACAGAACCCGGCGTATAGCCCGACTCGTCTGCCTTTACGGCCCTGACCTGGGAAGACTTCCGGATCGGGGCCGTTTTATATGGGGTCGGACTTCCCGCTTCCACCTGCGGTTTTCCCGGAAGTTCCCGCGCGAGTGTGCACTGGTTGTGCACTGGCCGCCGGTGTCTCGGCCGTCCACGTACTGTCGGCGCGCGGGCAGACGGGGCCGCAGCTCAGCCGCCGGTCGGTGCCCTCGGCGGGGGACCCAGAACATGGGAACAGGGGGCGGGACTGGGCGGACAGCTCACGATTCGAGCGCAAGTGCGATTGAAGTAGGCGGTTCGCCGCAGGTTCGAGCCCGGGGCAGGAGCCACACGTAAGGGCTGGTTGCGTCGGGCTATGCGGGGCCGGGGCGGACGCGTTCACGGTGGTCGCGTCGCTGCACCTGCCGAAGACGCGGGTGGGGTAGCCGGGTCCTCGGCCGCAGGGGCAGACGTCTCCCGCCCTGCGGCCCGACGAGCCCAGGGGTGGTGCGCCGCCCCTGGGTTCAGGGGAACCTCAGGATCGACTGTCAGCGGTACGCCCTACGCTCGTCTGCGTGGCCGTGCATGCGGTAGAGATCGTTCAGAGTAGGGGGACAAGCGTTGGGGACATCATCAACGTCTGCGGCTCGGGTGCGAGCACCTGAGCCCACGATCGCGCCCATCACCTCGCTCGCAAGCCGGGTCTTGTCGGGCGACATCGTTTTACCCAAGTTCCAGCGGGCGTTCGTCTGGACCCCGCAACAGATCCTGTACCTGCTCGACTCGGTACGCCGGAACTATCCCATCGGCAGCCTCCTGATGTGGCGTACCACCGCCAAGCTCGCCAGCGGGCACGAGGTCGCGGGCCTGGATACTGTGCCGCAGCACGAAGGAGCTCCGGTGCACTACGTCCTGGACGGTCAACAACGACTCGCCAGTCTGGTCGGCGCTCTGCACGGCACCGGGCCGATATGGGATATCGCGTACGACTTGGAACGTGAGGAGTTCCTGCACCTGACAGAGGAGGCGTCGGCGGGACCGCAGATCATGCCGGTACGGCATCTGACCTCGGTCAGCGCGATGATGTCGTGGATCCGGCGCGACAACCCGCCGGTGGAACTGCAGGAACGCGCCCAGGCGCTGAGCGATCAGTTCGCCCACTACCAGGTACCGGTCGTCACGCTGCTCGACGTCTCGGAGGAGGACTCGGCCCGCATCTTCGAACGGATCAACAGCACGGGCACGTCCATGGACATCGTGGACCTGATCCGGGCCGGCACCTGGTCGAAGGACTTCGATCTCAAGGACGAAATCGAGCAACTGCTCCAAGTCCTTGACGTCAAGAACTACGGCCGGGTCGACGCGAAGACCATGCTCCGGACGATCTCGGCAGCAGCCGGGTTCGGTTTCTCCACCAAGTCCATCCACGAATTGCGCGGCCTCGACAAGAACCAGCTCCGGTCGGCAGTCACGGAGGCGGGCAAGGCCGCCGAGCGTGCCGTGGACTTCCTGGCAACGCAGATCGGTACCCCGCAGGCAGAGGCTCTGCCTTACTACAACCAGTTCGCCGTCTTGGTCGAGCTGTTCAGGCAACTGCCCAAGCCGACGGCCGCCCAGTATGACGCGGTGACCCGGTGGTTCTGGTTGACTGCGAGCGGCGAGTACTTCAAGGGCTGGCGCGAGTCGCAGATGGGCCCTGATCTGGCAGCGGTCACGGAGTTCGCCGCGGGCCACTCAACGGAGATCGAGACAGGCGCGGCACTTCCTCGCGCCATCCTGTGGCAGCGGGCTCAGTTCTCCCGACAGAACTCCCCCAGCAAGCTCCTTGTTCTGCTCATGTCGTACGAGAAGCCGAGAGACCTGAACACGGGGCGCCTCGTCGACGTGGCTGACGCCCTCTCCTGGCAGAACAGTAAGCAGTTCCACCATTTCTTCCCTCGCGCTTACTTGAAGAGCGAGGGAGTCAGCGCGGCGCGCGCCAACGTCTGCGGCAACCTGATCATGCTCAGCGCCATCAGCAACAACTGGATCTCCGACCGCCGGCCCTCTGCCTACCTCAGTGACCTGGCCGACTGGCACGGCGAGGACGAGCTGCGAGCGCGGCTGCGGACATGCCTCATAGAGGAGGACGCCTACCAGGCGGCGTTGCGCGACGACTACGACGGTTTTCTTCGTGCGCGTTCCGAGACGCTGCACCGAAGGCTGATGGAACTCATCGGCTCGGCGGCGGGGAGCGCCGACGCCGCGGAACCTTTCACCCCGGTGCCGGCCGTTGCGCCCGACGCTTCGGTGGCAGCCGACTCCGGCTCCGAGCCTATCGACCACGACTCGGTGGACTGAGGAGGTGCGACGGCGGTGCGCATGCGGGACGTGCCCGCCCGGGACCGGCCGCGCGAGCGGCTACTCGCTCGGGGTGCCGAGGCCCTGTCCGATCGAGAACTGCTGGCGTTGTTGCTGGGCGCCGGGGTGCCGGGGCAGGACGCGGTGGAACTGGCCGGTCAGCTGATCATCCGGCACGGCGGACTGTACGAGCTGTCCAGGGTCCCAGCCCAAGAGTTGGCGGCCGGCCTGGCGGGCATCGGCCCAGCGAAAGCCGCGCGGGTCGCGGCAGCCTTCCAACTCGGCCGACAAGTTGCGTTGCCGTCCTCGTCGGCCCGGCAACGGATCAGCAACTCGTCCGACTTGGCAGCGGCCGCTGCGCCACTCCTGCGTGGCCTGCGCTATGGGCATCCGCGCTCCCCCGACTGGGAGACGGAGGTGAGGCACTTCACCGACAAGTGCCGTGCGGGGGCGGACTACGCCATCACCCAGATGTTCTTCCAGCCCGAGTCGTACCTGCGCTTCCGGGACAAGGTGGCGGCGGCCGGCTGTGAGACGCCCATCATCCCCGAGGTGCTTCCGGTCACCAGTGTCCGTATGCTGGAGAGGCTGCCGACTCTGAGCAACACCGTGATTCCCGCTCGGCTGAAAGAGCGGATCCTCACAGCCAAAGACGATCCGGCCGCTGTACGCTCGCTGGGAATCGAGTTCGCCACGGAGTTCTGCGCGCGGCTGCTGTCCGAGGGTGTGCCCGGACTGCACTTCATCACGCTCAACAACTCGACGGCGACACTGGAGATCTACGAGAACCTGGGCCTGCACCAGCCGGTGCGGGGCTGGACCGGAAGCGTCTGAGTCCGTCAGACTGCCCGGTCCTAGGGAGAGGGGCGTTACATGGGCTGGACGGTCCTCTACATCGCGTTCGGCATCGTCGCGCTGTGGCTGCTGGGCGAGGTGTTGCTGCAGTACAAGGCCAAACTGCGGTGGCGCGTGCTCGCGTTCGCGGGCTTCCTCGGCGTCGTCATCGGTGTGCTGTTCGCGTCGGTCGCGGTGATCGGCCTGGGCGCGCTCGCCTTCGCGGTGGGGCAGACCTTCGTCACCCTGTCGTTCCGCAGCGGCTTCTCGCAGGGCTGGGCACTGCCCGCCGCCCGCCGTCGCACCGGCCAGGACGACGGGGAGCGGGAGGAGTCCGGGGGCGACGACCGCGAGGAGCGCGACGAGCACGAGGTGCGCGGTGACCGTGGTGATCTCGGGGGCCGCCAGGACGACGAGCTGCCGGCCGCGCCCTCCGTGGACGACTACCAGGCCGCCGCCGGCGCCACCGCGTACCCGTCGCAGACGGCGCAGGAGGACACCGGCTCGTACGGCGTGTACGGCGACTCCGGTTACGACACCGGCGGGTACCCCGCCGCGGCGTCCGCCGGAGCCGACGGGCAGCAGGGGTACGGCGCCTACGACACCTATGCCGGCACCGGATACGACCAGCAGCAGTACCAGGCCTACGCGGACCCCTACGCGACGCAGGGCGGCCAGTACGGATACGACTCCACGTACGGCGGCCAGCAGCAGGGCTACGGGCAGCAGGGCGGGTACGACGCGGCGTCGTACGGCGGCTACACCGACACCACGCCGCCCGGCGGGGTCTGGGTCCCGCAGCAGCGGGGCGCCGACGACCCGTACGGGACGGAGGAGCAGCCGCAGCAACCGCAGCAGCAGCCGTACCCCTACGGGTACGACGAGCAGTACCGGTACTGAGCAGGTCGCGCACGACGGAGGGTCGGCCCCCGGGTGGGGGCCGGCCCTCCGTCGTTGCGGGGCAAGGGCGTCGCGTCGTGGCGCCGGGTCGCGGGACGACCGCTCACCGAGGCGTCGACCTCGGTGGCGCGGTGGGGTGTGCCCGGGTCGGGTGGGGTGCGCCCGGGTCAGACGGAGCTGCGGAAGGCGGGGCCCTCGACGACCGGAGACCAGCGCCCCGGACATGCCGGCGTGCGGCAGCCCGCCGCCGGGGTGGGACCAGCCGCCCGCCCGGTACAGGTTCGGCAGCCCCGTGGCGTTGCCGGGACGCAGCAGCGCGGCCCCGCCGCCGGCCAGGGCGGGGGCGGGAACGCCTTCCGCGCCGGTCTCCCGCCGGACGTCCTCCGGGGTGCGCACCTCGTGCCACAGCAGCCGCCCGCGCAGCCCCGGCACGGCGCTCTCCGCGGCCGTCAGCATCAGCTCCGCCCGCCGCATGGCCTCCCGCGCGTTCGTGCTGGCCTGCACCGTCGCGGTCAGCGCCACGGACTCGTGTGGTCGTGATCGTCTGCGACGGGGCAGGCACGGTCCTACGCACGGATGTCCTCACGGAGGGCGCGTCGGACCCCAGCCTGCTACCAGTCCGCGATGTCCTCGCCCTGGTACTTGCGGCCGGGGGCTCATCCTTCGGCGTGGCGCACAACCACCCCACGGGCTGCCTAGATACAAGCAAGGCCGACTGCCGCGCCACATCCCGCTTGGGGGCGGGTGCGACAGTGGTCGGCCTGCGCTTCTAGACCATGTGGTGGTTACGGACGAGGGGTGGCGGCGGGTGCCGCCCGTATGACATCGACGCAGGGACCTACAGTCGCCCGGAGAAGGCAGCGTCGAGAAGACTCCAACGTAGGGTGGAGAGCTGTTCCACCTGCCTGGCGCTGGCGTCTGCCACCTCGCGGGCGAGAGTGAGCTGTTTCGCGATGCGCCGCTGCTCAGGTAGCCCGGGGAGTGGCACTTCGGTAGCCAGCAGACGGTCCACGTTCACCCGCTGCCTCCGAGAGCCCATGCCAGTTCCCTGACCCTGGAGGCTGTCGTGAAGTCCGCGCCAACGTGCCAAGTGAGTCATGTATTCGACGTCGGCAACCGCTGCGTCAATGTGAAATGTGGGGAATTCGTGCGAGACGTAGACGCCATCGAATTCTTCTGAAACCACAGCAAGAGAACCTTCCCAACCGAAGAGCTTGCTGTACACAAACTGATCCTTGTGGAGCCTGTTGTAGCGCGAATATTTCGTTTCGCTGCCATCAATGATCGGCCTCTTAAAGAGTCCCCGCCCCCGATTAAGGATGCCGGCCGTCTGATAGGTGGATTCGGGCTCGACGGTCACGAAGTCGTTGCTCACCGACAGCGCCTCAGACAACGGGAGATGGACATCAACGGAATTGAACATGGAATCCGCATGGCTAAGAATTAGATTGTCCGCATGACTCTTCCGTCGAGAAACCTCCCTCATTCGGGTCGCAGCTGCATCGAGCTTATCGACTACGCGGCGCTGCTCGGCTAGCTCGGGTAGCGGGACTGTCGCGTTCTCAAAATTCTTTGGCGAGACGGTTTGGTTTCGCGTTACAGTCCCCGTTGAAATTGATTTAATGAGAACCTTGCCGGCGTTGCTCTGAAAGAAGTAGTTCAGGTAGCGGAGGTTCACTTCCCCGATTGCCCGATAACTCAGGAAGCGAGCCGATCCCACGAGCCCCTCTTCCTTGTCAGTCGAAACAGCAATTGCCCCCTCCCAGGCCATGATGTTACTCACCACAAGCCGCTCAGGGCGGACTTCGAAGTATTTGAGCTTGCTCAGCTCACTACCCAAACAGGGATCTCGGTGGAAGATTCCATTTCCGAAAGACCTGATGCCGATCTGGTGATACTTGGCATCCGGGTCAACCTGAACGGCGATCCTCTCCAATTCGAGCACATCACCGAGGCGAACTTCACTCAGCATCAGCACTTGCCCCCAGCCCCGCGCGCAGCTCGTTCAGCAGCTTCAAGATCCCCTTCTCTGTCTTCACCAGCTCATCCACCAACTCTTCGGGTGTCCGGTGCGCCAGATCGTCCCCGACATGCGGGTTGGCGATGTTGAGGTTGTAGCCGGAGGCGACGATGTCCGACGCCGGGACGGCCCATGCGTGTTCGCCCTCCTCGCGCCCCTCACGTTGTTTACCGCCCCACCAGTCCACGCAGGGTTGGAACTCCTCGATCCGCATGGGCTTCGTTTTGGTGTAGCCCCGGCGCCCCTCCGGCAAGGGGATCTCGTAGAACCAGACCTCCTGCGTCGGCCCGGTCTTCTCGAAGAAGAGGATGTTCGACGGAATCTGGGTGTAGGGCGCGAAGACGCCTTGGGGGAGACGGACGATCGTATGAAGGTTGCAGTCCTTCATCAGCTTCTTCTTGATCTTCGCGCCGATGGAGTTCTCTCCCGTTGCGAACAAACTCCCGTTGGGCAGGACGATCGCGCACCGGCCGCCCAGCTTGAGCTGGTCGAGGATCGAGTACAGGAAGAGCCAGGCCGTCTCCTGGGTACGGAAGCCGTCCGGGAATGCCTTGACGACCGTCGACTCCTCCTCGCCTCCGAAGGGAGGGTTGGTGAGGATCACGTTCACCTTGTCGGCGGCGTTGGAGTTCCGCATTTCCAGGAGTGCATTGCCCCGCCGGAGATGCGGCGCGTCAATGCCGTGCAGCAGCAGGTTCATCGAACCCAGCAGGTACGGCAGCGGCTTCTTCTCGATGCCTCGGATGTCCGCATGCAGTCGCCTGCGCTGGGTGTCAGTCCTGACCTGGCCCTTCAGTTCCTCGTACGCTTGGACCAGGAACCCGCCCGTACCGCTCGCCGGGTCGAGGATCGACTCGCCGAGTTCGAGGAAGGACTGCTGGACCATGAAGCGGTTGACCGGCCGCGGGGTGTAGAACTCGCCTGAGTCGCCGGCCGCGTCGCGCATTTCCTTGAGGATCGACTCGTAGACGAACGCCATGGTGTGGATGTCGTCGGTGGAGACAAAGTCAACCTGGTTGACGATGTTCACCAGATCCCGCAGAAGCGTGCCCGACTGCATGCGGTTGACGACGTCCTTGAAGATGGTGGAGATGACGTTGCGCGGGTCTTCCGCGTCCTCCCCAACCAGCCCTGCAAGATACGGGATGAGCTTCTCGTTGACGAACGTCTTCAGTTCGTCTCCGCTGAGGTCTGGATTGGTCGCCCAGCCCTTCCAGTGGTACGGCTCCTCGATCGCACGGCGGTACCCGTCCGGGTCCAGCGCCTCGCCCTCCTGCTCGACGCGCTCGTCGAACGCCTTCAGGAAGAGCAGCCAGGACAGCTGCGGCAACCGGTCGAGGTCGCCGTTCATCCCGGCGTCCTTGCGCATCGTGTCGCGCGCGGACTTGATCAGGGAGGTGAGCCGGGTCCGGGAGGTGCCGGCCGGCTTCTCCGCCGTCTTCTTCTTGGTCGCTGCCATGTCAGCCCAGTCGGTCTTTCTGTTCGGGTCGGGAAGAGACAAGTGACGCATCGGCGAGGGCCGCCGCCCACAGTCCTCGTACCAGCCCCAGGGTGGCATCGAGCGTCGGCGGGATTCCGGTGGCTAGCTCCCGTGCCAGCTCGGGGTAGCTGTCGCGCCACCGAGGCGGCGGTTCCTCGAGTTCGTCCGGCACCTCGTGTGTGGCGCGTACGGCGAATACATGCCGTACGACCTGCACGAGCGCAGCATCGCCCGGCAAGCCGTCCTCGGCCAGCAGCACCAGATCGACCAGGTCCTTGACTCGCGTATCGGGACGGTCACCGTAGTCGCGGGTGAAAGCGTGCAGCTTCTCCGCGAAGTGCTGACGGCGGTCCACGGCCTCGATCACACGCTGCGGGGTGCCGGCGAAGCCGAGGGTGTTGGGCAGTGGGATGCGTTCCGTCCGGGCGCTCTCCTCACCACGGTCCACCACGTTCACTCTGACACCCGCGAACAGCTTGCCCGCGAGATGGGCCTCGACGGAGAACCGCCAGCCGCCCCATCCTGCCGTGTCCGCCGTCAACGACACGGGCGCACCGACCCGGAAGCGTCCAGATCGGCCGCCAGAGCGTCGATCAGCAGCTCACGCACCTCGCTCCCCCCTGCGTCGGAGCTGTCCTCAGGCCGCAGTGCCAAGTCCAGGTCCTTCGTCGTACGAGCACGTCCGGTGAGCCGGAATTCCATGGCCGCACCACCTTTAAGGACCCAGCCGCCTGCCCGGTCCTCCGCGAGACGTGCCGCCATGCGGTCGAAGACCACCAGCCGTCGACGCCGGGCAAGATCGGTTCCGGAACAGTCGGCGTCCTGCTTCAGCCGGGCCTCCAGAGCGCGGCGCAAGTCAGCGGCGTCACGGTAGCGGCCGGTCACGACATCGCTCCCAGCGCTCGCTCGACGCCCAGCTCTGCCCGCGGGCCCAGCGTCTGGGCTGCGTGGAGCAGCCTCCGGCGAGACACGATTCCCTGCGCCAGCGCCTCTGTCACGGCCCCGTCCAGGATGTCCTGGTCTTCACCGTCCTCTGCGCACTCCGTGAGCGCGCGCAGAGGTGTCGTCACCCGGTAGCCCATTCGCTCCTCAACGTCCGACTCTGTCAGTTCCGCACGGTGCAGAATCACCGCGTCCGACTTCTGCCGGAAACCACGCGGCACGGTGAGGTGGATGCGGGACGGGTTTGCCGTGCCGAGATCATGGGCCGCTAGGGCGGTGGTGTGCGAGACCACCGCCCTCCCCTTGCTCCACAGCGACCACCGCACCAGCTGTTCGTCGCCCTCGCCCGGCAGGTCGGAGAACTCCCGGAATCGGTAGAGCGCGCGGTCAATCACCAGCCAGTTGCCGTGCTGGGCGTGGTAACGCTGGGCTTGGTAGGAGTATCCGGCGTCCACCGCCTGCGCAGCGGTGAAGTAACCGCGTTGACCGGCGGCGGTCCGCCAGAGGGCAGCCCGACTGTCCGTACGATCTCTCAGCACGCCACCACCATAGCAGGCGCACATAACTCAAAGGCCACTTTAGTTTGAGGCGATCATTTGCGCGGAACTAAAGTTCTAGTTGCGCTACACGACCGTGAGGAGTCTAGCCGCCAGCTGATCGATGGCTTCATGTGCCTGCCGGGCCCCGCCGAACCGCGCTGTCAGGTCCACCACCCGGCCCATCGAGTCAAACGGCGGAACCTTCAGCGTTTCCACCTTCAGCTGCGGCGAGCCCGCCTCCGCGAACTTCTCCAGCATCGCTTCCAGCACCTCACGAGCCCTCTCCCCGAAGGAGTCCAGGAACTCCTCGTGCTCCCGGCGGAACCAGGTGAGTCGCTCGTCCCGGCTCACCACGCCGAGGCCTTCCCATGCAACGCTGACCAGCAGGTCTACGGGGTCCACGTCGGGCTTGCCCAACTCCTCGGGCAGCTCCTCCACATCGATGTCCGCTTCCTTCAGCGCCTCCATCAGCGCGGCCCGGCTCTTGGCCCGCGCCCACCGGGTGCGCAACTGCGCGGGTTCCAGGTCGAGTTCCAGCACCTGGTTGTGCACCCACTGCTCTACGCTCACCAGGCGCATCGTCACGCCGTCGTCCGCAAGCTGGTAGCGGCGCTCGCCCAGCTTGTAGACGTCGACGCCACGGACGGTATACCGCTTGCCATGGGCCTGGATGCGATCGACCTCGTCCTGATCGGTCACCTTGTCATCCGCGCCGTCCGGCCCGGATTCAAAGGAACCACCGTCCTGCTCCTCGTACGCAGCCTCCGGTTCGGCGACAGCTTCGGCTTCGTCTTCGGGCGTCTCGGCGGGTGGCGTGACATCTTCGACGTCGACCAGAGCGCCCTGTTCGTCCGCCGTTTCCTTGAGCAGCCGAAGCGGCGGGCCGTCGAAGCTCTTGTCCTCGAAGAGCCTGGTGGCTTCCACGAAGTCGATGATGTCGAAAGACTCCTTGCCGATCTCCGGACACAGCCGGGTGCCTCGCCCGATGACCTGCTTGAACTCCGGCATCGAGGCCATCCTTCGGAACAGCACTACGTTTCGCACTGCCGGCAGGTCGATGCCCGTCGACAGCAACTTCGACGTCACGGCGATGACCGGCTGGTTCGAGTCAGCCTTACGGAACTCCTCCAGTGATTCACCGTAATGAGGTGCGTCCGCACTGGTGATGCGCTTGACGAAATCGGGCAGGACGGAGACCTCTGCGGAAGCGAGGTTGTGAAGGGCTGTGCGCATCCGGCCAGCGTGCTCGTTGTTCTCGCAGAACACGAGTGTTTTCCCGAGGCGCCCGTCTTCCGCGTTCTTCCGCAAGTAGTCGATGAGGTACTGGGCCACGGTCTCGGTCCGCTCCAGAATCACCATGACCCGTTCGAACTCCTTCGGCCCGTAGAGGTCGTCGGGGATCTCACGGTCGTACATGTCCTTCTTGCCCGGCTCGGGCCGGTATCCCTCCACGTCCACGTTGAGCCGGACCCTGCGCACTCTGTAGGGCGCGAGGAATCCGTCCTCGATGCCGTCCCTGAGTGAGTACGTGTAGACGGGGTTGCGGAAGTACTCGTACGTGTCGCTCTTCTTGTCGCTGACCGGAGTGGCGGTGAGCCCGATCTGGACAGCAGACTTGAAGTACTCGAGGATCCGCCGCCACCGCGAGTCGTTGCCCGCGCTCCCCCGATGGCACTCGTCGACGATGACGACATCGAAGTAGTCCGGCGGGTAGTCACGGAACAACTCCGACTCAGCTTCTCCCTGCTCCAGAGACTGGTAGAGCGCGAAGTAGATCTTCCGGCCGCGCTTTGCCTCCCCTCCACCGATCTTATAGACGTCGTCCTCGCCGAACACCGGCAGGAAGTAACGGTCCTTGGGGTCATCGACCAACATGTTTCGGTCGGCCAGGTAGAGCACCCGGGGCTTGCGCCCGCCGAACGCCCCCGGCGCCTGGAACAGGCGCGCGACCAGTTGAAGGGCAAGCATGGTCTTGCCCGTTCCTGTGGCCAGCACCAGCAGGATGCGGCGCTCGTCGCGGGCGAGGGCGGCCAGGGCCCTTGTGATGGCAGCCCTCTGGTAGTAGCGCGGGCGCTTCACCGTGTTGTCCGTGTTGCGGAGGGTGTAGTCGTACGGTGCGGACAGCAACTCCTCACCGGCCTCGGTGCCACTGACTCCCTGGTCCCCCAGGAACCGCGCCCAGAGTTCACCCGGGGAGGGGAACCGTTCGATGGGCCGGATGACGGGGTTCTCGGCGGCGAAGTCGATCTCGACTATCTTCCGGCCATTGGTGGCGTAGGCGAAGGACAGGCCCAGTTTCCGCGCGTAGCGGCGGGCCTGCTCCACGCCGTTCTCTTCGCTGAGGCGGTATCGCTTCGCCTCCACCACGGCGATCGGCACGTCGGGGACGTACTCAAGCACATAGTCGGCGACGAGGGCCGGCCCACGTTTGTGTCGCCTGCGGGTCGGCACCAGCTTGCCGCCGTTGATCCGGTACTGCGGCCGGATCTGTTTCTCGCCCCACCCTGCTGCCCTGAGGGCAGGAAGCACGAACCGCTTGCACGTCTCGTCCTCGTTCAACTCATACGTCTCGATCCCCATGACACAGATGTACTTCATGCATCTGACACTTGAACCGAGACGAGAGAATTTGCCCTTCTGAGAGTGCACTTCGAGGCTTTATATCCGTCTTGTCGTTGCTGGTGGGGTGACATGGACGCACCTCGGCCGTCGGGCGTACGGGATGCGCTCGGGTAGCGGGATGAGTAGTCGCAAGCCGTATCCGAGTGAGCTCACCGGCGAGCAGCGGGAGTTGGTCAAGCCTGGGAGGAGTTCCCAGAAGGTGGCGGCCTGGTCGTCGACGACTACGGGCTGGGGCATGGGGTGTGGGCGGACGGCGGGGACGCCGTGGTGGCCGAGCCATCGGGAGACGGTGACTTCGCGGCGGGCAGCTGTTGTGTGGCCGGAGCGGCTTATGCGTACGACGGTGTCGTCGGTGAGCCGCCAGAGGTCGTTCTCGGCCAGGCGTATCGGCTGGGCGCCGACGGCGGGGAGGCATGCGGTGGCGGCGATCTTCTGGAGGACGGCGAATGCCTCAACGGGCATGGCGGAAACTACGTCCTGTCCAACCTGGTCCAGGAGGCCAACGTGGACGGGCCCGCGGTCTCCCTCTTCCCTCTCGGCGGGGACTGGGACAGGGCCTGCGCGCTCGGGGGTCTCGAGTCCGACCGGCACGCGGACATGCATGCCGGCGAGATCGAGACCTCGATACTCCTGCATGCCGCGCCCGAACTCGTCCGCGACGGCTACGAGGAGGCCGATCACGACGGGGGAGCCCGCCGGTTCCTCCTCGTCGAAGGCATGAGCGCCTACACCGAGAACGGAGTGATCGGCTTCCCCTCCCTCGCCGGCGCGAGCAAGGGGAAGGCCGTCCTGGAGAGCCTGACTGCCGACTTCGCCGCCCCCCTGGACGCCCTCGGAGTGCGCGTCACTCAGGAGGGCTCGGAGCGCTTCGGATGACCGCGTGCCCCCGGAGGCCTAGCGGGGAACGCTTCCCGGGATGGTGTCCGTCGAGTTCACGAGGTGGGTGGTGAACGTGGTCCAGGCCGGGTGCCCGAAGACGATCACGGGTCCGGTGGGCTTCTTGCTGTCGCGGACGGGGGCGCAGGGGCCGGCGTTGTCGGCGATCTCGAGGCACTCGCCCTGGCCGCCGCTGTAGGTGCTGGCGCGCCACAGCGCCTTGGCGAGGTCGGGTGTGGGAAGCGGGTGTCGGCTCACTTCTCGTGCTCCTTCGCGATGCGGCGGATCAGGCCGAGGGATTCCGCAGGGGGCAGTGCCGAGGTGCGGGCGTCGTCGAAGAGTTCCCGGTAGCGGGCGACCTCCGGTTCCTGCTCTATCCAGATGTTGCCGGTCGCGGTCTCGGTCAGCACCAGGTCCAGCGCGGACACCTGCGGAAAGCTGAGCAACAGGTACGGGCCGAACATACCGGAGTGCGCTCCACGGCGGTACGGCAGAACCTGGACGGTGATGTTGGGCACCTCCGCCATGTCGGCCAGGTGATCGAGCTGCCTTCGCAGGACGGCCGGACCGCCGACCTGCTGGCGCAGCACGCCCTCCGTGAGGACGGCCCACAGCTCCAACGGCTCGGTGCCGGTCAGGCGTTCCTGCCGTGCCTGACGGACTTGGACGAACTGCTCGACCTCCTCGGCGGTCCGCCAGGACCGGGAGGCCACGGTCACGGCCCGGCTGTATTCCGGTGTCTGGAGCAGGCCCGGGACCAACTGGGCCTGGAACGCCCGGATGCTGTGGCAGACGTCCTCCATCTCGATGTAGTCGCGGTAGGAGTCAGCCAGAACCGTGCTGTACCGGTGCCACCACCCGTCTCGGCGCCGGCGGTTAGCGTTCAGCGCCAATGCGTGAAGCCGCTCCCGGACTTGAGGGTCCTGAACGCCGTAGGCCTGCATCAGGGCTACGAGGTCCGGGCTGCGGACGGGGACGTGACCGTGCTCGATGCGGCTGATCTTTCCCTTGGTGCAGTCGAGGGCTTCGGCGGCCTGAGTTGTGGTCATTGCGGCGGCTTCGCGCAAACGGCGCAGTTCGTCGCCGAGTTGGCGGCCGAGGACGGTGGACGGCTTGACGTTGGGCATGCCCGACTGACTATCAGGAATCCGCGCGTACGTGCCGCCGAGTCTCCCTAAAGGGTGAATTTCAACCCAGAAGCTCCATTCAACGTTGCGTGAGATGTCCGTTCTGCCAGTCTCGTGCCAAACCCGTCCGGTGCTTCCCGTCACCGGACCTCACGCACGAACCCGCAGGGGGCGTCATGGCAGAGAGCTCGAGCTCGCAGGAGATCACCTTCCGCCTGTCCAGGTCCCGGCAGACCACGCCCAGGGCCAGAGCGGCACTGAACGCGGTGCTGGACAGCTGGAACCTCGACCCGACCCTCCTCCAGGACGCCGAACTCGTTCTGTCCGAACTGGTCACCAACGCGGTGCGCGCCCGGGCCCCTCGCGACCGGCAGGTCGGCATCAGGATCGTGCGCATGCCGGCGGAGGGGACCCTTCGCCTGGAGGTCAGCGACGCCGGGGAAGGCAGGCCCGAGTTGCGGACACCGGACGACCAGGACACCGGTGGACGAGGGCTGATGCTGGTCGACGCGATCGCCGAACGCTGGGGCGTCAAACAACGCGTCGGTGGCATCGGCAAGACCGTGTGGGCCGACCTGAAGGCGGAGAACCACTTCGCGACAAAAGTCGACGGGGGCGACGGCTCCTGGGTCGGGAGGTCACGGGAACCGGGCGGGCATCAGGCCGCTATGGCGGTGTCCGCAAAGTTCTCGTAGGAGAGGTATTCCCCTCTTTGTGTATTCGCGCTGTCGTCGTTGTGCACCCATCGTGATCAACGGGAGATGAAGCGTGACGGCGTTCTTCTTCACCGCGGCCCTGTTGCTGTGCACCGCGCCGGCCACCGCGTCCTACGCCCTGACCCAGACCTGGGCATGCGCCGCGCCCGGCCGTGGTCGTCACCGCCGGGTGGTTCGGGGCCGCCACGCCGCTCGGGGAGGTCGTCAATGACGGTGACCCGCCGCCGTGAAGCGGTCGCGAGCGTCCTGTGGTGCTGGACCGCCGAGACCCCGCACGCGCCTCCCCAAGCGCGTAGAAGCCTGCAGTGCGCGCTCGATCAGCTCGGGTACCCACAACCGCTGATCGACGATGCGGTGCTCGCAGTTGGAGAACTCGTCGCGAATGCCGTGGAGCATGGCGTCAATCCGTACGAGCTGAGGCTGCACAAGGAGAGCGGTGGGGAGCTGCTCTGCGAGGTGGAAGATCACGACCCCTGTCTCCCGGTGCTTCCGCAGTCTCGTCCGCCCTTCGAGTCCGGCGGGTAGGACCTCCAGGACTTGGATGCCCTGTGCGCGGGGCTTGCGGAACGGGGGCGCGGGCTGCAAATCGTGGATCGGCTCAGTGAGGGCTGCCGGGGTTTCCGCCGGGCGTCCGGGACCGCCAAGGTCGCATGGATGGCTCTACCGCAGTAGCCCTGCCCGGAGCGTCAACCCGGTGTAGGTCGCCGGGTGCCCAGATGTTCCTCCGAAAGAGGGAATGGTGGAAGCCCTCTTTCGTCCTCGCCGGCGCCCAACAGGTGTCCACGGCGCGCTAGTTGGCTGGGCCAATGCCCTCGCGCCGAGGCAGCTTCCGGATTCGTCGCGGCAAAACGGGGCTTTCCGGTCGCTATATGTGGCGTCACGGGGAATGGAGGGCGAAAGTGATCAAGCCCGGCATGTTTCGCGCCACTACGCTCGGCGTTGCGGCGTTGTTGTTCACCGGCGCGTGCACCGCACACGAAGGTGGGTCCGCAGCCACGGGGGCGGGAGAAGCGCCGCCACCTTCGGGGCCGCAGAGCACTGCGGCGCCCGACGGTTCCCAGGAGGCGGTCGCCGCCTACAAGGCCATGTGGGACGAGGCAGTTGAGGCCTCGCACACGGCGAACGTCAAGCACCCTGGCCTCGACGACTACGCCACCAGCGGCGCACATCAATTCCTCCTGTACCTGATTCGGTCCTATGCGAAGGACGGGCTGGTGGCCCGGGGGCGGCCCACCTTCGCACCGGAGGTGAAGAGCGTTACCACCGACAAGGTGGTGATCAGCGACTGCTCGGATGCGACCCGGTGGCTCATGTATCGGAAGAGTGATGGGCAACTCGAGGACGATGTACCCGGCGGCCACCACCTGATCGACGCCACGGTCGGCAGGCACGGCGATCGCTGGTTGGTGGAGTCGCTGTACGTCCACGAGGTGGGCACGTGCATCACGTGAGGCGAATGGGGCGAACCCGTTCGGTCCTGCTCGCGGGCACCGTCAGCGCGGCTGTCGTGGGAGCGAGCCTCCTGACGGCCCCTGGAGTAGCGGCTGATACCGGGTTCGGCGACAGAGTCGGCGTGCGCTGCGGGGGCGGCGGGTGCGATCTCCGGGCGTCGCGGGGCGGTGCAGGAAGAAGCACCCAGGGCCGGGCATCGGCTCGCCGGGGCGGAGCGGCGAGGGCACCGGCCGCGGCCGCCAAGGCGGGAGGCGCCGTCCCGTTCGTGGTGCGGCACAAGTTCACCGGCAAGTTCGGAAAGCCGTACGTGCCGATCCTGCCGGCCAACAAGGGGAAGAAGCGGCGGGACGCCGAGCCCGCGGTGCCCCAGGTGTTGCCGGCCGAGCTCGCGCAGCAGGCGGTGGCGCAGTTGAAGCTGCCCGCGCCGGTCATCCGGATGAACCCGGACGAGGACTTCGCCCAGGTGGTGCGCGTGCCGACCTGGATGTGGATGCCGGCGGCGAGCTGGCGGCCGGTGAGCGAGACGGTGGCGGTGCCCGGGGTGTCGGTCACCGCGACGGCGCGGCCCCGTCGGGCGGTGTGGTCGATGGGCGACGGGTCCTCCGTTACCTGTGACGGACCGGGAACGCCGTACTCGTCGCGGTTCCGGGCGGACGCGCAGTCGCCGGACTGCGGCCATGTCTACCGCCGTGCGTCGCTGGCCGAGCCGGGAGGCAAGTACCGCGTCACGGTCACCGTTGTGTGGGACGTGGAGTGGTCCGGCGGCGGGCAGAGCGGAACGGAGCACGGCCTGTCGTCGACGGCCGAGCGGTATGTGCTGGTGGACGAGGTTCAGGCCGTCGTGGCGCGGTGACGTCCGTCCGCGCTCCTCGTGATCGCGGGTCGGCGTGAGACCTGTGGTCCAACGACTTCTTCTTCAGCGGGGTGAGTTGTGAGTTCTTCCATGCGTTCACCGGCCACGGGCCGGACTGGGGCTGTGCCCGGTGCGCGAGGCCGTCGAGCTACCGGATCCGAAGGCCGCCCGCCGGTGGTCGGTGGCGGTGTGCGTCGCCGACCGGGCTGGGTGTGGGCCGGGGTGGGGGCGGTGCTGGTCTCGGCGGTGGGGTTCACGGTGATCGCGGCCGACCTCAGCGGCCGGACCGACGTACTGGTCCTGGCGAGGGACGTGCCGGCCGGGGCGGCGTTGACCGCCCGCGATCTGCGGACCGTGAAGGTGGCGGCGGAAGCGGGGGTTGTGCCCGTCGCGGACACGGCGAAGGTGTTGGGCAAGCAGGCGAGGGTGCCGTTGGTGGCGGGCTCTTTGCTGTCGGGACGGCAGATGGGGGAGGCCGCGGACTTCCCGCCGGCCGGCTGGTCGCAGGTTCCGCTGGCGGTGGAGGCGGGTGGGTCGCCGCCGGACCTGACGCGGGGCAAGAGGATCGCGGTCGTCGCCGGGCCGGGTGGCCTTCCGGCGGCGGCCGGGAGAGACGATGAGGAGGCGGCCGGTCCCGCGCCGGTGCTGGGCACGGTGACCGGGGTGCAGGCGCCGGAGTCGACGGGCGGGGTCCGGGTGGTCACCGTGCTGGTGGAGACGAGCGCCGCTCGCCGTGCCGCTGCGATGGAGCACCCGCGGATCGTCGTCATCTCGGCGAAGGGGCGTGAGGCCCTGTGAGACGGCTGATCGCCTTGGGCTCGCTGACGGGTGCGCCCGGAGTCACGACGGCCGCGCTGGCGCTGGCCAGTTGCTGGCCGCATGTCGCGAGCGACGGCCGCCCGGTCGTCGTCGAAGCCAACGTGTGGGGCGGCGATCTGGCCACGCGGTGCGGAGTGCCGCACAGCCCGGGTCTGCTGGACGTCGCCGCGACGGCACGGCAGCCTCACCCGGGCTCGCTGCTCGGGGCGGTGGCGACACTGCCCTGCGGCGTGCGGGCCGTTGTCGCCCCGGCCGGGCGGCCGGCGTGCCGCGAGGCCGTACGGGTACTGGCCGGGGAGCAGGGCCAGGCGGTGCTCACCGGCGCGGAAGGCGACCGGGGGACGGTCCTGCTGGACCTCGGGCGGCTCGGTGAGCACAGCGATGAGCTGCTTGCCGCGGCGGACCACATCCTCCTGGTGACGAGTGGAACCCCCGAGGCGCTCACCCACGTCCGTGCCCACCTGCTCGCCTCCCGGGCCGCGTCCTCCTGGGCGACGCTCGTCGTGGTGGGGCCGTGCCCGTACTCGGGGCAGGAGATCGCGCAGGCGCTGGACGTCGAGCGTGTGTGGTTCCTGCCGTGGGATCCGAAGACCGTCGCCGCGTTCGCCGCCCGCCGCGCCGTCCCGCCACCCTCGCGCTTCCGCACTCCGCCGCTGATGGCCGAGTCGCTGGAGCTGGCGCGCCGGATCGCCGCGGTCACCCCCGGCGGCGATCAGCGGCCGACCGACCTGTCCGGCCAGCTCCGGTCGGCGCTCACGGAGAAGAGGACGGCATGACGATGCAGCAGGCCTTCGTGGGCGCCACGACCGACCCGGTCGGGCGGCCCGAGGCGTACGAGCGGGAGCTGGCGGAGCAGGTCCGGCAGCGGGTGGTCGGCAGGCTGGCCGCCTACGCCAGTGAACGGGAGGCCGCCGGCCTGCCGCCCGAGGACGAGTCGGCCCGGCGCACGACGGTACGGCGGCTGCTGGGCGAGGAGATCGCCGCCCAGTGGCGGGCGACCGTGACGACCGGCGGCCAGGTCCTCGACGCCTCGGCGGAGCAGCGGATCGCCCAGTCCGTCGAGGACGCCCTCTTCGGCACCGGCGGCTTGGAGCGGCTGCTCGCCGACACCAGCCTGGAGAACATCTGCGTCAACGGCTGCGACAACGTGTGGGTCAAGGACACGACGGGCCAGTGGCAGCAGCGTCCGCCAGTGGCCGGATCCGACGCGGAACTCGTCGAACTCGTCCGCGGGCTCGCGGCCAACGTCGACGGGGAGGAGCGGCGCTTCGACCGGGGCATGCCGCGGCTGAACCTACGGATGCCGGACGGCTCCCGCCTGTTCGCCGTCATGGCGGTCACCGGGCGGGTGTCGCTCACCATCCGCCGACACCGCTTCCTCGCCGCCTCCATGACCGAACTCGTCCGGCTCGGCGTCTGCGACCAGAACATGGCGTCCTTCCTGTCCGCCCTGGTGCGCGCCCGGAAGAACATCGTGATCGGCGGCGGCACCAACGTCGGCAAGACCACCGTGCTCCGCGCCTTCGCCAGCCAGATCCCGCCCACGGAACGCCTCGTCACCATCGAGGACACCTTCGAGCTTGGCCTCGACGTCGACCGAGCCGCGCATCCGAACGTCGTCGCACTGCAGGCCCGCGAACCGAACCTGGAAGGCCAGGGCGGCATCGACCAGGCGGAGCTGGTGCGCTGGGGACTGCGCATGTCGCCGGACCGGGTGATCGTCGGCGAGATCCGCGGAGCCGAGGTCATCCCGATGTGCAACGCCATGTCGCAGGGCAACGACGGCTCGCTCTCCACGATCCACGCCTCCACCTCGCGCGGAGTATTCACCAAGCTCGCCACCTACGCGGCGCAGGCACCAGAGCGGCTGTCGATGGAGGCGACCAACCTGCTCGTGGCCTCGGCCGTGCACTTCGTCGTCCACCTCGGCTGGGACGCCCAGCGCCGCCGCGTTGTCGACTCGGTCCGCGAGGTCATCGACGCGGACGGCAGCCAGATCGTCTCCAACGAGATCTTCCGACCCGGTCCGGACGGACGGCCTGTGCCGGGTGCGCCACTGCGGGCGGAGACGCTGCAGGACCTCATGGCCGTCGGGATGGACCCGCAGGTTCTCGGCGCACCGCTGTGGGGTGCCTGATGGGCGCCGAGTTCGACGGTGGCGCACTCACGGCCGTCACCACGCTGCTGGGAGCGGCGTTCGGGGCGGGACTCATCGCGGTGGTCCACGGACTGTGGAAGCGGCCGGACGACCCGCAGAGCGGGGCGGACGGCACGGGCCTGCTGCAGCGGTTGCGGCAGTGCGTTCCGCAGGACTGGACGCGGCGACGGGTCGCGGTCGCTGCCGTGTGTGGGGTGGTCGCGGGCGCGTTGACCGGGTGGCCGGTGGGCGCGCTGCTCACGACGGCGGCGCTGCTCACCCTCCCCGGTCTGCTCGGGCCGGACCGGCAGGCCGCCCGCCGCACGGAGCAGATGGAGGCGCTGGCGACGTGGACGGAGATGCTCCGCGACACGCTCTCCTCCGCCGCCGGGCTGGAGCAGGCGGTGCTCGCCACCGCCGACATCGCCCCCGCCCCACTCGAGACGGAACTACGGGCCCTCGCCACCGAGGTGCGCGCCGGACGGCCGCTGCCCTCGGCGCTGCGCGCCTTCGCCGAGGCCGTGGACGACCCGCTGGCCGACGTGGTCGTCGCCGCGCTGCTGACGGCGGCGGAGCAACAGGCCCGCCAACTCGGGGCGCTGCTGGGCGAGCTGGCGGAGTCGGTGCGCGAGCAGGTGGCCATGCGGCAGCGCATCGACGCCGGCCGGGCCAGCGTCCGCACCGGGGTCCGGGTGACGGTCATGGTCACCCTGGGGATGACGGTCGGCCTGGTCGTCTTCAACCGCTCCTACCTGCAGCCGTTCGACACCGCCGCCGGACAGGGCGTGCTCGCCGTGATCGGGGCGCTCTTCGCAGTGGCCTTCGGCTGGCTGACCTCGATCGGCCGCATCGCCGAGCCCGGCCACCTCATCAGCACCGCCACGACCGCCGAAGCGGGAGGTACGCGATGACGACCGTTCTGCTCCTCGGAGCGCTGTTCGGCACCGGGCTGACCGCCCTGGTCTACGGGCTGCGGCCACCACGCCCCGCCCTCGCCGACGTCCTGGCCGCCCTCGACGCACCGGCTCCCGTCGCACCCGCGGCCGGGCAGCGGGAGAGCGGGGCGGACGAGGAGTGGGCGACTCGCCTCGGCCGGCGCTTCGTCCCCCTCGTGCGGCTGCTGGGCCTGCCCACCCCGGGACTTCAGGCGGACCTGGCCGTCTGCGGACAGGACGTTGAGCGGCACCTCGCCGGCAAGGCGACGTGCGCCCTGGCCGGACTGGTCATGCCGTGGCTCGTCACCACCCTCCTCCGCGTGGGCCTCGGCACGGATCCGGGATGGTGGGTGCCGCTGAGCGGCTCGCTCGCGCTTGCCGTCCTGCTGTTCTTCGTCCCCGACCTCACGGTCCGCAAGCAGGCCGAGGAGCGGCGCCGGGAGATGCTGCACGTCCTCAGCCTGGTCCTGGACCTCACCGTCATCGCCCTCGCCGGCGGAGCCGGAGTCCACCAGGCCCTCACCCAGGCCGTCCGCGCACCCACCGGCTGGGCGGCAGGGAAACTCGCCCACGCCCTCCACGTCGCCGAACTGACCCGCACCAGCCCGTGGTCCCACCTCGGCACACTCGGACGCCAGCTGGCCGTCAACGACCTCACCGAACTCGCCGCCACCCTCGACCTCGCCGGAACCGAAGGCGCGAAGATCCGCGGATCGCTCGCCGCCAAGGCCCGCGCCATGCGCCGCCGCCGCATCTCCGAGGCCGACGGAGCCGCCCAGGCCGCCACCGAGCAGATGTCCCTGCCCATGGTCATCTTGTTCGCGGCCTTCCTCCTCCTCATCGGCTACCCGGCCATCGCCCACGTCCTGAATGCCACCTGAACCCGCCCGACGTACAGCCTCCACCACGGGAGAAGACCGACCATGCGCCACACCCGCCGCACCCTCGCCAAGCTGCGCACGACCGCCCGCGACCGCCTCGCCCACCTGCGGGACAACCCGCGCAGCGACGGCGGCTACACCACCGAGACCGTCATCGTCACCGCGCTGCTCGCGATCCTCGCCATCGCGGTGGTCGGCATCATCGTCGCCAAGGTCACCGCCAAGGCCAACGGCATCGACCTCGGCTGACCTCACCCGCATGCCGAACCTCGCTCAGCGCCTCCAGGCCGACGATCGGGGGGCCGCCACGACCCAGTTGGTCCTGGTGGTCCCCGCGGTGCTCCTCATGATGCTGCTGACCGTCCAGTTCGCCCTTGCCTGGCACGGCCGGCACATCGCCCAGTACGCCGCCGAACGCGGACTCGCGGCCGCCCGCACGAAGGACGCCACGGCCGCCGCCGGGCAGGCTCAGGCCCGGCGCAGCCTCGCCCAGCTCGGCAGCCGCGTTCTCACCGCACCCGCCGTCACCGCCCACCGCTCCCGGGAACAGGCCACCGTCACTGTCCGAGGAAACGTCATGCCCGTCGTGCCAGGCCTGCGCCTCAAGGTCAGCGGCACGGCGTCCGGAGCGGTCGAGCGCCTCACCACCCCCGACGGAGGCACGCCATGACTCGCCCGCGACACCGGGCCGGAGCGACCGGAGCGACCGGGGTTCGGGCTTGCGTCGACGACCGGGGATCGGCGGCACTCGAACTCGTCCTGCTGACCCCCTTGTTGATCGGCGTCCTGCTGGCCGTCGTCGCCCTCGGACGGCTCGCGGACGCCCGCCTCGTCGTCACCGACGCCGCCCACCAGGCGGCCCGGGCAGCCTCCCTCGCCCGCACCGCCGCCACCGCCCGGGCGGACGCCCGCCGCACGGCACGCGCCGCGCTGGACGGCGCTTCCCGCTCCTGCACCAGGCCCCAGGTGACGGTGAGCGGCGACCTCACCCCGGGCACGGCCGCCACGGCCACGGTGTCCTGCACGGCGGACCTGGGGGACCTCACAGGCCTCGGCCTGCCTGGCAGCGTCACCGTGACCGGCAGCGCGCACTCGCCCGTCGACCAGTACCGGAGCGGCTCGTGAATCGACCAACTGCGGTGCGAGGCCGTGCGCGGCGGCTGGAAGGCGACCGAGGCCAGGTCACCGCCTTCGCCGTCGGTACGGTCCTCGTGCTATGGCTCTTCGCCGGACTCGTCGTCGACGGCGGTCTCGCCCTCGCCGGCAAGACCCACGCCCTCGATGTCGCGCAGGAAGCCGCCCGAAGCGGAGCCCAGGAACTCGACCTCGCCCGCCTCCGAGGCGCCTACGACATTCGCCTCCGCCCCTCCCGAGCCGCAGCCGCCGCCCGCACCTACGTGACGTCTGCCGGTGACACCGGCAGCGCGACCGTACGCGGCAACACGGTCACCGTGCGGGTTACCCACCAGCGGAAGGCGCAGATCCTCCGCCTCGTCGGCGTCCACACCTTCACCCTCACCGCGACCGCCACCGCGCAGGCCGAACGCGTCACGCCCTGACAACGCGGCGGCTCCCGAGGAGCGGCCGAGGAAGAACCACCATGCCCCCCGCATCGCCCACTTTGCGTCACCTCGGCAGCCGCCTGAAGGCCGCCGCCACAGCGGCCGCCACCGGCACGGTGACGCTCGCCGTCATCGTTGGCATGCCCGTCGTCCTGTGGCGGCTGCTCGGCACGCCCTGGCCGGAACCGGCCACCTCCTGGCAGGACTTCACCGACCGCCTTGCCCAACCGATCACCGACCCGATGGTCGTCGAACTCCTCGGCCTCTTCGCCTGGGCATGCTGGGTGGCGTTCCTCATCTCCCTCGCCCGCGAAGCCGCCTGGTACGCCGCGCACGTCCCTCAACTGCTCCGCGACCGACGCCTGCACCATCAGCACCTGGCCGGTCTCCCTCGGCACCGCGCCTTGGTCGCGCTGTGCGTCGGCACCCTCGTGATCGCCCTGCTCACCGTGCTGCGACCGCCACAGGCCTCCGCGACGGCGTCCCATTCCTCCGCCGACCTGCACGGCCTGCGAATGGTGGCAGCCACGGCTCCACTACAGGTGGCCGCCATCGAAGAGACGCCGGCGCCCTCTACCGGCGGCACAGACCGGCCTGCGGCGGAGGTGCCCCGGGCGACCTCGTACGAGAGCCATTGGCTCGAGTACACGGTCGTGCAGGACGACACCCTCTGGGACATCGCCCACGCCCACCTCGGCGACCCGCTCAAGTGGCCCCGGATCTACGCCCTCAACAAGAACCGCCTCCAAGCCGACGGACGCCGGCTCACCGACCCCGACCTCCTCCACCCGGGCTGGCGGCTAACACTCCCCGTAGCAGCAGCGGTTCGGGCGCCGACCCCGCCCGCGCCTGCCGAGCGCCCGGCGGAAGCCCTTCCGCGCCAGTCACAGCAGACCCCCGAGGAACCCAACGACCCTCATCCGCCGAGGCCCAAGGAGGCGGCACCGGAACACCGGACGGCCCACGGCCCCGCCGCGAACCCCAAGCCGGACGTGGTGGCCAACGCGAAGGACACCGCGCCGGTCAGCATCGGCCTCGGCCCGGCGGGACTGATCGGCATCACCGCGGCCGCCGGTCTGCTGGCCGCACGCCGCTACTGGTACGCCCACCACAACCGCCGCCGCGACGCGGACGAGACCCACGAGATCCCGCCGCTGAGCCCGCTCGTTGACAAGGCGGCACGAGCAGCCCACGACGCCACCCGCCCCTCCGCACCGCAAGAGCTCGCCGCCGAAGCCCTGATCACCCGCGAGCCCACCCCGCAGCGGCCACGTCCCGAGGGCGTCGTCACCATCGGCCGTGGTGACGGAGGCGAAGTCGCCCTCGACGCCCTGGCCGTCCCAGGAGGCTGCACCTGGACAGGGCCAGGCGCCGGGGCCGCCGCCCGAGGCCTCCTCCTCGGCATCCTCACAGCCGCAGAACGTCAGCGTCCGAAGAGCCCGACGACCACCGTCGTCGTTCCCGCCGACCTCGCCGCCGAGCTCGTCCCCGGACTCCCGAGCCGCTTCTCGGCGCTCACCCAGACGCCCACCCTCGCCGACGCGATCCAGGCAGCGGAGCAGCACCTCATCAGCAGGGCCCGCACCGATGACGAAGCCGACCTTGGCACCCCGGATGCGTCACCTGCCTCGGGCCCGCTCGTCCTCGTCGTCACCCCGGACCCGGCCCACACCGGCCAACTCCAGGCCCTGGCAGCCCGCGTCCACCCCCGCCGCCTGGTCCTCGTCGCCGTCGGCAACCCCCTGCCCGGAACCGCCTGCTGGACCGTCGCTGCCGACGGGACCACCGCGCGCACTGACCCGCAGGGCCGTCAGATCGCGGACCCCCTGAGCCTGTATCCGCTCACCCCGGCCGGAGGCCGCGAGGTCCTCGACGTCCTGCTCACCGCCCATGGCTACCACCCGCGCCTCCCTGCCCCCTCCGGACGGCCGGCGCCCGTTCCTCCTCCGGTGCAGGATGCCGCTCCAGACATCGACGAGGAACCCGACGAAGACGCCAGGGCCGAGGTCCCGGAACCACGATCCGTACGCGAAGCCACCCCTGCAGCAGCCCTCGTCAGGGCGCAGCCCCGCTCCGCCCAGAGGAAGCCGGTACGCGTCCACGTTCTCGGCCCTGTCACCCTCTACGCCCGCGGCAGCGAGACCCCCTTCGGTGCGAACCTGCGCAGCGAGGTCCACGAATTCCTCGCCCTCCTCGCAGCGCATCCGAAGGGCCTCGTGACCCAAGACATCTCGGAAAAACTCAGCCTCGCGCGCGGCAGCGAACAGAACTCAATGAAAAACCTCCGCCGCGCCGTACGTCGCGCACTGCGCGGGGCTACGGGCATCGTGGAGCAGGAATTCATCCTCCTCCAAGGAGAGCTCCACCGGCTCCACCCGGACCTCATCGAAACGGACCTCGCCGATTTCACCGAAGGCCTGAAGAAATCCTTCTCCTCCGGCGAACCCCTCCTCGATGACGCGGTCCAGGCGCTCCGCCACTACAGCGCCCCGTTCGCCCACGGCAGCGACTACCTCTGGGTCACCTCGGTCCGCGAGGACCTCGCCGCCCGAGCCATCGACGCGGCCATCCGCCTGGCCCGCTACGTCGAGCGCGCCGGCGCGTCGACGGCCGACCGGGACACGCTGCTGCCGCTCCTGGATCACCTCTGCGCCCTCCATCCGGAGCGCGAACGCCTCGCCCAGCACACCATCCGCCTCTACCAAGGCGCCGGCCGCCAAGACGCCGCCCAACACACCTTCGCCCGCCTCCACCGCGCCCTCGCCGACCTCGACATGGAACCGGACCAGGCCACGAAGGCCCTGGTCGCGCCGCGATCCTCGGTGGGCGCCAGGCGCTGAGGAGGTCGAGGAGGAGCACTCCTCGGACGTCGGTCGAGCCACTCGAACCTGGCTCGACCGACGATGGCGTTTCGGTGCTCGTTTCGGTGCTCGTTTCCGTGGACGTTTCGGGGGGCGTCCTTGGATACGACGCCCCTCGCGCACGCGTTATCCCAGGTCAGGTGGCATACGAGCCACCCGCGAGCGGGGCCGACTGTATATCGGTTCAGCGAAGCACCCCGATCTACCAACAGCCGGCCCGCCCGCCAGCTGCCCCTCACGTCCTGGTGCCCACCGACGTATCCCGTCGTCCATCCGCCAGTTCTCCCTCTCCCTTCCTCCTTTCCTTCTTCTCTTGCCGGCCTCCCGCACGCCAGCCGAGCCGGGGCCGCTGGCCTGCCAGCAGGCACCGGCGGCGGCCCGGCGGCGGCCCGGCGGCGGCCCGGCGGCGGCCCGGCGGCG
>NZ_LWCC02000178.1 GCF_001642695.1 Streptomyces chilikensis | reverse complement strand
AGCAGGGGTTATTTGGTGGTGGTGGGGGTGCGGAGGAAGAGGGTGGTGGTGAGGGTGGTGATCAGGACGAGGGCGGCGTTGACGGCGATGGCGGTGTGGATGCCGCCGAGGATGCCGGTGACGGCGGTGGTGGTCATGGCGCCGGTGGCGATGGCGCTCATGATGGGGGTGCCCATGGTGATGCCGATCTGCTGGCTCATGGTGGCCAGGCCGGTGGCGAGGCCTTGTTCGTGGTCGGGCAGGCCGCTGGTGGCGGTGACCATGAAGCCGACGATCAGGAGCATGTTGCCGATGCCGCCGATGAAGGTGGCGGCGAGCATGAGGGGGAGGCTGGCGCTGGTGGTGCCCAGGGCCAGGAGGGCGGCGGTGGCGACGGTCTGGATCAGGGCGCCGATGAGGAGGGTGGAGCGGGTGCTGGTGCGGGCGATGACGCGGGGGGCGAGGGTGCCGCCCAGGACGGTGCCCAGGCCCAGGACGCCGAAGGAGAGGCCGGCGGCCAGGGGGGAGAAGCCGAGGACCTGCTGGAGGTAGAGGGTGAGGAGGAAGACCAGGGAGGTCTCGGTGAGGAAGGCCAGGACGCCGGTGATGTTGCCCCAGGCGACGGTGCGGCGGCGCAGGATGGCGACGGGGACCAGCGGGGCGTCGGTGGCGCGTTCGATGTAGTAGAAGGCGATCAGGAGCAGGAGGCCGACGGCCAGGGAGAGCAGGGCGGTGGTGTTGGTCCAGCCGTGTTCGCCGGCCTGGGTGAGGCCGAAGACGACGGCCAGGAGGCCGGCGGTGACGGTGAGGGCGCCGGGGACGTCCAGGCGGGGGCGGTCGGTGGGGCGGGACTCGGCGATGACCATGGGGGCGACGATGAGGACCGCGGCGGCGACGGGGACGTTGATGAGGAACGACCAGCGCCAGGAGAGCAGGTCGGTGAGGACACCGCCGAGGATGGCGCCGGTGGTGAAGCCGGCTGACATCAGGGCGCCGTTGAGGCCCAGGGCCTTCTCCCGCAGGGGGCCTTCGGGGAAGGCGGTGGTGAGCAGGGACAGGCCGGCCGGGGTGACCGCGGCGGTGGCCAGGCCCTGGAAGACGCGGGCGGTGATGAGGAGTTCGGGGCTGGTGGCCAGTCCGCCGACCAGGGAGGCCAGGCCCAGGACGGCCAGGCCGCCCAGGAACAGGCGGCGGCGGCCGAACAGGTCGGCGACCCGGCCGAACATCAGGGTGAAGCCGGCCGCGCACAGCGCGAACGACGTCGCGATCCACTGCAGGTTGCCCAGGGAGAAGCCCAGGCCCTCACCGATCACCGGCAGCGCGACGTTCAGGATCGAGAAGTCCACCGCGAGCATGAACTGCGCGACCAGCAGCACCACCAGCGTCAGCCGCATCCGCGGCGTCAACCGCTGCACCGGTGCCCTGCCCGGACCACCGGGCCCAGGAGACGACGTCCCCTCCACCACCGAACCATCAACAACAGACATG
>NZ_LWCC02000177.1 GCF_001642695.1 Streptomyces chilikensis | reverse complement strand
AGGCCGACGCCGAGCAGGCCGGCCGCACCGCGATCGCGGTCGCCTGGGACGGCCAAGCCCGCGCGGTCCTCGAGGTCGCCGACGCCGTCAAGGACACCAGCGCCGAGGCCATCACCCGCCTGCGCGCCCTGGGCCTCACCCCCATCCTGCTGACCGGCGACAACAAGACCGTCGCCCAGGCGGTGGCCGCCGAGGTGGGCATCGACGAGGTGATCGCCGAGGTCATGCCCGAGGACAAGGTCGAGGCCGTCAGGCGCCTGCAGGCCCAGGGCCGCTCGGTCGCGATGGTCGGCGACGGCGTCAACGACGCCGCGGCCCTCGCCCAGGCCGACCTGGGACTGGCCATGGGCACCGGCACCGACGCCGCCATCGAGGCCGGCGACCTCACCCTGGTCCGCGGCGACCTGCGCTCCGCCGCCGACGCCATCCGCCTGGCCCGCAGGACCCTCGGCACCATCCGCTCCAACCTCTTCTGGGCCTTCGCCTACAACGTCGCCGCCCTCCCCCTCGCCGCCGCCGGACTGCTCAACCCCATGATCGCCGGCGCCGCCATGGCCTTCTCCTCGGTCTTCGTCGTCGGCAACAGCCTGCGCCTGCGCGGCTTCA
>NZ_LWCC02000176.1 GCF_001642695.1 Streptomyces chilikensis | reverse complement strand
CGGGCCGGTCGGGAAGCGGGACTTCCCGACCGGCCCGCCGGGGAGGCCCCGGGCGTCGCGGTGGCGTCAGGCGGGAGCCGCGCCCGCCGGACCGCCGACGGCGAGGGCGTACGGGCGCAGGCGCTCCCAGCCGCGTGACTCGTACCAGGCCCGGTCGAAACCGCCGACCGGCGGGACGCGCAGGGTGCCGTCCTGGAGGCCCCGGGCAAGGGTGCGCCACAGCTCGTCCACCAGGGAGCAGTGGCGGACCGCCTCGACCATGTCGGCCGTGGTGAACGGCGGGCCCTCCATCCGGACCAGCCGGATGTCGTAGCTGCCCCGGTAGCCGTGGCCGAAGACGGTGAACGGCGGATGCCAGACCTGCGCGCCGGGCGCGCGGATCGTGTACCGCACCCGGGAGGCGACGTGGCCTCCGTGGTGGTGCTCGGCGTGCTCCGCGATGTCGGGCACCTGCGGCGGGAAGAAGTAGTGCCGCTTCTCCGGTATCTCCGCCCGGTCGTACTCGCCCGGCGCGAAGTGCCAGCGGTTGTACATCATCCGCTGGGCGGCCCGCCAGAGGATCGGCGTGGTCTCGTCCCCGGTCCCGGCCATCCTGGTCGGGTGCGGCAGGCAGCAGCAGAAGAAGTCCCCCTTCTTCAGCGCCAGCACGCCGTCCGCGCTGCCCGGCCGGGCTCCGCGCAGCGCGGACAGGTCGCGCACGGAGCTGCTCATGCCGTAGTCGGCGTCGGTGGACACGATCGAGGACAGCACGATCGCGCCGAGCAGTTCACCGAGCGCGGAGCCGGCACCGGCACCGCCGGCGTCGGCGGCGTCGGCGTCGGCGTCGAGTGCGGCGGCGGCCAGGGTCATCGCCCGCAGGTCCGCCCGGACGTCACCGCTGGGGGTCACCCCGAGGTTCGACCGGCCGTGCCGGGCGACCAGCTCCGGCATCGTCCGCGGGTCGCGGGGCAGCGGGAAGTCCAGCAGGCGTTCGTTCTTGACGAACGTCAGCCCGTTGATCCGCCGGTAGCGCATCATCCGCGAGCGGTCGACGTCGTGCATCAGCTCCCGGACGAGCCGGACGAGCTCCAGCAGCGGAAGGCCGGCCGGGCTGCCCGGGGCGCGGTCCAGCGCGGCGCAGTACTGGGCGTGCCGGTCGAGCAGGAAGTTCCGCACTCCGGTGGCGGAGAACTGCCGGCCGTTGAATTCCTCGAACCTCACCGAACGGCCGCTGACGAAGAGGCAGTGGGCCATCACCACGAACAGCCGGTCGCTCGGCCGCCAGTCGGCGACGGGGCTTTCCCTGAGCTTCGCCAGCAGTCCTTCCCGGGTCAACGTGTTGGTCCCCGCGTCGGTTTTCGAGAAGACGTCCCGGCCGATCAGGAGGTAGACGCTCTCGACCCGTTCCACCCAGTCGGCGAGCCGGGCGAGCCGGTCGTCCAGTTCGCCGTCCTTCTCCCAGGTGCGCAGCAGTTCCTCGGCCTCGTGCCGGTCGGCGGCCTCCCGGTCCTCGACCACCCGGGTCTCCTCGGCCACCGTGTCGAGCACCTCGGCCGGGACGCGCAGGCCGCCCAGCCGCTCGGCGGACGGTTCGGGCGACTCGCCCGGCGCCCAGAGCGACAGGCCCGCCAGCGGTGACCTGGTGACCGGGACCAGGCCGGGTGCGGGCGGCTCCGCCGTCGCCGTGAACTCGACGTCACCGCGGCCCAGGACGTGCTGCACCAGTAACGACTCCCAGGCGGTGAGCCGGGAGAGGGCGAGCCGGAGGGGGATCCGTCCGTTCCTGGTGAGTTCCGCGAGCAGTGTTCCGGTCGCGTCCGATCCCGTGACGGGCGCGCCGTCGGACAACCGGGAGATCATGATCTCTCCCCCGGTACGGACGGCCCGGCGGGCATGTCGGTGGATGGGCCGGTCGTACCGCGGCCGGCGACGACGCCGACACGGTACGAGCACGTCGTGCTCGAGCGGGCAGCTCCCATTTTCGTCATTCTCCCGTACTTTCCATCAGAGGTGACAGGTCGGAAGGTTCTGAGAAAGCAAGGAATCTCACCGTGGCAGCCACCTCGACGGGTGGCTTCTCCGGGGCAGTCGCTAGGCAGTGGGCGATTCGGCCGCCTCCTGGGCCGTCTTGCCGGCCGACGTGCGCCGGGCGTGGAGGGAGCCTGCCGGCAGCAGCGCGCACAGGAGCAGCGCGGCCAGGGCGCAGCCGGCCGCCACCCCGGTCTGGGCTCCCAGGCCGAGCCCGGCCACCAGACCGCCGACCATGGCGCCGGCCGGGTAGCCGGCCATGTTGAGGCTGGAGGAGACGGCGAGCACGGCGGTCGCCCCGTTCTCCGGCAGCACCCTCTGGCGGAGGCTGAGCAGGCCGACGTCCATCGGGCCCACGGCCAGTCCGAGCAGCACGAACATCGCGGCCAGCCAGAACACGGTCGAGTGCAGGAACAGGCCCGCGACGCCGACGAGGGTCACGGCGGCGCCGATGGTCAGGAAGCGGCGCTCCGCACCGTCGGAGATCCGGTGCCCGGCGGCCAGCGAGGCCACGATGCCCGCCATGCCCGCGATCGACCAGCTGATGCCGACCCAGGACGAGTCCGCCCCGAACCCGGCCGAGACCAGCTGGGGCAGCGTGACCACGAGGACGCCGACGGAGACCTGGTACATGAAGTACACCCCGGTCAGGCCGCGCAGCACCGGGTGGACCAGGATCCCCCGCACGGCCTCCACCGCGCTGCGCAGCCCGACCTCGCCGCCGGCCTCCGGCGTGGTGCGCCCGGAGGCGGCCGCGACCAGCGCCGCGACCAGGAAGGCCACGCCGACCACGGCCACGCTGTGCCGGCCGCCGAACACGGCGACCGCGATGCCGGCCAGGGCGGGTCCGGCCATCGCGGCGAGACCGGCGATCATCGAGTCGAGGCCGTTGGCCGGTCCGCGCAGCTCGGCGGGCAACGAGAGCGCGACGTAGCTGCGGAAGGCGACGTTGCCGAAGGCGCTGGTCAGCGAGGACAGCAGGGCCAGCCCCCACAGCAGCCACACGCCGCCGGAGTCCGCCGACGCGCCGAAGGCGATGCCCAGCGTGGCCGCCGCCTTGATGACGTAGTCGGCGGCCATCCATCCGGTGACGTTGCGGCCCTGCAGGAAGCTGCCGCTCAGCGGGCTGAGCAGCAGGCCGGGCAGGGTGGCGAGCAGGACCGCCAGGCCTGCCGCCGCCGGGCGGTGCAGATCCTCCACCACGAAGATCACCACGGTGACGTCGAACATCACCTGGGCGAACCTGCCGACCGCGGTCGAGAGGGCGAGCTGGGCGCACACCCGGTCGGTCAGGACCTTGCGGTAGCTCATGTCGGTGTCGTCTCCTCAGCCATCCCGGCGAGCAACCGGCCCACCGTCTCCGGGTCGTCGAGCCAGGGCACGTGCCCGGCTCCGGGTACCAGCCGGACCGTTCCGTCCGGTACCGCCCTGGCCAGTTCGCGCGCCGACGGGGCGCCGGCCCACGGATCCTGCTCGCCGTTGACGACGAGGACGGGTGCGCCGATCCGCCCGGCCGGTTCCGCCAGGTCGTCCTCGGGCAGCCGCCCGGAGAGGAGGGCGCGGACGGCGTGGAGGTTCCAGGTCCGGGAGCAGGCGGCGAGGAAGTCCCACTGGGCCGGTCCCAGGCCGGGCAGAGTGAGCGCGAGGTCGGCGATCAGGAGGTCGCGCAGGGCGGCGTCGTCGGCGGGTGCCTGCTCCGGCGCGGTCGCCCGCGCCCGGCGCGCGGTCTCCCGCAGCGGGTCCTCGAGCGCGTCGAGGCGCCGCTCCAGCAGTTCGGGGTGGTCGGTGCCGTCCCGGAGCTGGGCGGAGATCAGGACGACCCCCGTCAACCGGGCCGGGCTCTGCGCCGCCGCGCGCAGAGCCGACCGGACGCCCGCGGAATGCGCGACGAGCAGGACCGGTCCCTCGGCGCCGGCCGCGCCGAGCAGCCGGAGCAGCCGGTCGGTCTGGAGCGCGAACGGGTCGTCGCCCCCTCCGCAGTCGCTCTCCGCGACCAGGCGCCGGCAGCCGGGCGGCAGCGGGAGCCCGGCGAGGGTGTCGCCGCCGAGTCCCGGCCCGCCCGGCGCGAGCACCGCGCTCGGCGCGCTCACGTGCTCCCCCCGGCGGGTGCCGGGCCCGCGGCGCCGCCCGGTGACCGCTCGGCCGCGTCGGCGGAGACCTCGGTGAGCAGTCGCTCCGCCTGCGGGGTCAGACCCCGGATCCACAGGGCCTGCCGGTAGGCGACGCAGCCGCGGTGGTGCTTCGCCTCGTCCGCGGCCGGGCCGTACTCCACCGCGTGGAAGCCGTGGGCCGCGGCGTGCTCGACCAGGTGGTAGTAGGCGAGTTCGAAGTAGACGGGCAGCCCGGCGATCTGCTCGTAGTCGAAGCCCGGGAACAGCGCGTACACCCGCCCGGCGTAGGTGCTGGACACCACGCAGCCGACGATCCGCCCGTCCCGTTCGGCGAGGTGGGCCTCGGCCCGGCCGTCCGTGATCCCGGTCAGCGCGGCCACCCATTCGGCGTAGCGGTCGAGGTCGACCCGGCCGCCGTGCCGGGTCACGTTCTCCTCGGCCAGCTCCACCAGCGGCCGGGCCAGCTCCCGGGTGAGCGGGACGGTCCGGCAGGTGATGCCGGCGTCCCGGACCCGGCGCCGCTCGGAGCGCACCGACACGCGGCGCTTGCTGGTGATCTGCTTCAGGTAGTCGTCGAACCCGGCCCACGGTCCCTCCAGGGCCCAGCGGGGGCTCAGCGGGAAGCGCCGGTAGCCGCGCTCGTTCAGGAGGGCGATCAGCTCCTTCTCGCGCTCGTCCACGCTGGGCCAGCAGACCGAGGCCGCGCCCTCGGACGCCCCCCAGCCCTCCAGGGCGTCCACCACGGCCGCCAGGTCGGCCGGCGCGCCGTCACCGAGCCGGTGGGCGACCCGGCTGTCGTACCAACCGCCGGCGAGCAGGGTCGGGAACAGGGGCGCGCCGCGCTGCGCGGGGATCTCCATGAGGACGTCGGGGCGGCACAGGTCCTCGGTGCACTCGCCGTCGAACAGCCAGCCGGCCGTACCGGCGACCGCGGTGCCGTCGCGTTCGGCCAGCGCGGCCCGGGCGTCGCGCAGGCCGCCCCCGTAGGTGCCGGGACCGACCTCCATCCAGCCGGGCAGCAGGAACAGGTCCCGCTCGCCGAGCAGGGGCAGCCAGGAGTCCGCGGGGACGTCCTCGATCCTCAGGAGCCGCGCCGCGGCCGCCTGGTCGGGCAGAACGGTCACGGTGCCTCCTTCGGCCCGGGCCGGCCGGCCGGTGCGCCGTCCACCTGGCCGGCTCTCAGCGGGAGTTCCTGCGGGACGGTACGGGCGGCGGCCAGGGCCGGCGCCATCCGCCGCTGCCACTGCGCGGCCAGGTCCCCGGGAGGGTCGCCGGCCGAGGAGCGCACGGTTCCCGGGCAGCTCCCGGCCCGGCAGCGGCAGTCGAACTCCCACGGGACGTCGTACCGGAAGGTGCGGTAGTCCCCGGTCACCTCCTCGCCGGCCTCGATGTCGCGGACGGCGATGCCCCCCGCGAGGCCGTGGTCGAGGACCGTGGCCTCGCAGGAGTGGTTGAGCAGGTGCGCGCCCCGGCAGGGCAGCAGCAGGCTCCGGTCGGCCAGCCGGTAGCCGAACTCGTCCAGCCAGTCGATCACTTCGGGTGGCGTGCCGCGCAGTTCGGCGGTGTCCCAGGTCCGGCACTGCGGGCACGGCCCCCACAGGACCGTGCCCATGGGGATGTCGCGCAGCGCGATGACGCCGGTTCCCGACACCGCGCTGAACCCGGGGTGGAGGGCGGAGTGCAGCATCACCCGATCCCCAGTATCTGTTCCACGTGCCGCTCGACCTCGGCGACGGACGCGTCGTCCTTGCCCACCACCAGGTAGCGCCACTTGCCGTCCACGGCCACGGTGTCGGCCGTCAGCACGGCCCGCGCGTCGGCCGCGGGGTCGGCGAGCCCGGCCGCGGCCAGCTTCCCGACCGCGTCGGCGAAGTCCGGCCCGCCCGTGCCCTGCCGGACGTCCGCCCGCCAGTGCACCGGCGAGTCCCCGGGCCGCAGCCGGCGCGCCAGCTCCTCCAGGTAGGTGCCGCCGGTGCGCCGGACGTTGGCCTCGGTGACGACGTAACCGCCGTCGTACACACCGCAGTCCACGTCGAAGATGCCCCGGTAGCCCTGCTCGTGCAGCCAGCCGCCGATGGCCGCGGCCGCGCTGCGCAGCTCCTTGTCGTGGGGGCCGGCGGCGGCCGGCGTCACCATGCCGGTCCAGGCGTTGTTCACGGTCCGCTGGTCGCAGCTGTAGAAGTCGGTGACGCCGCGGTCGCCGACCTCCATCTCCATGCTCGGAGCGGCGGTGAACGGCAGGAACTCCTCGTACACCCAGCCGCAGTCGCGGGCGGGCTGCCCGGCGACGGCGTCCTGGACCTGCTGCTCGATCGAGCGCCGCGCGTCCGGCCGGATCACCGTGTTTCCGTAGCCGTTGGAGGCCCGGTTGGTCTTGATGATGGCGGCGGGGTGGTCGGTCAGGAACTCGGCCGTGCGGCTCGCCAGTTCGGCGGGGGTCTCGGCGTGGCCGCCGTCCGCGACGGGCAGTCCCAGGCCGGCGGCGATCCGGCGGAAGCCGTCCTTGGTGTTGATCAGGCGCAGCGCGTCGAGCGTGCCGTCCTCGGGCAGCCGGGTGTAGGGCAGGACGCGCACCCCGGTGCGGCGGCCGAAATCCAGGACCGGCCCGTCCAGGACGAACGGCTTCAGCTCGGGCCGCTCGGCGATCCGCTCCAGCGCCCCGAGGTCGGCGGCGACCTCCAGCGCGTGCACCCCACGGATCTCGGACGGCGCGACGATCTCGACCCGGTCCACGTCGAGGCCGACGACCTCGGCGACGTAGTCCCGGAAGGCGGAGCTGCACGGCGCCAGCATGACCACGCAGTCGCCGGGCCGGGCCTGCCAGAGCTTGCGGGGGGTCACCACGGCCATCGCCCGGCGGTAGGCGTCCGTCGGCCGGTCGGCCATGATGTCGCTGACGATGTTGGCCAGAATCGTCCGGTTCGGCTGCTCGGTCACTCAGTCCGCCTTCCGCTTCGCGGTGAACAGGGCGTGGCCCGCGTACATCCAGGCGAGGTCGACCTCGACGAAACCGGCCTCGCGCAGCCAGTCCAGGTGCTCGGCCACCGTGGACGGCTTGTCGACGGGGTCCGGGCCGACGAGCCGGTAGTGGTTCCACTCGGTCTTCTCGAACATGACGGCCGCCTCGTCGCCGCCGAACTGCTCCTCGGACGCGCGCCGCACCGCCTCGTCCCAGTGGTCGCCGGCGAGCTTGCGGGCGGCCGGACCGGCGGGCTCGACCAGGTCGGCCATGACGAAGACGCCGCCCGGCGCGAGCATCTCGTGCACGTCCCGGTAGAGGACCTGCTTGCCCTCACCGTCGAGGTGATGGACCGCCAGCGAGGTCATGACGCCGCCGTAGGTCACGCCGGAGCGCCACGCCCGGTCCTCGATGTCGGCCTGGACCCGGTCGTACCGGCCGCCGAACGGCTCGAGCCGTTCGGCGGCCATCGCCAGCATCTCGGGGGACCGGTCCAGCACCGTGACCCGGGCGTCGGGGTGGCGGCGCAGGTACTCCTCGGAGAGGCGCCCCTCACCGCAGCACAGGTCGAGGACGTGCGGGACGGGAATGCCCTCCAGCAGGTCGCACACGGCGCCGGTCTGCTCGCTCCGGCGCGGTACGAAGGCGTTCCCGTACCTGCTGAACACCTCGGTGTCGGACAGCTGCCAGGTGTCCGCCGGGGACGTGTCGCTCATCATGCCTCCATCGGTTCGAGAATCTGCTGTGCGCACAGCCACTGGGCGAGCTGCCCGCACTCCTGCGGTACGTCGTTCGCCGCGGCTCCGTTCGAAAGCGCCGCTTCCAGCCATCCGCGCGGGACCGGTCCGTCGGCGAAGTCCGCGGCGTGGCCCAGGGCGGCCACGGTCAGGCGCCCCGGCCCGGCCGGCGACCACACCACGGGGGCCGTCGACACGCGCCTGACGGACCGTGGCACGGCCGGCGGGGCGTCGGGCGGGGCCGGTCGCATGCCGAGGGCGGTCAGCCGGGCGAGCAGCGCGGCGTCGCTGCCGGTGAACGAGACGTGCGCCCGGTAGCCGGCCAGCCAGGGGGCGGGCACCTCGCCGTGCAGCCGGTCCTGCCACGGGACGAGCAGTTCGGCCTCGACGTCCAGGGTCCGGGTGTAGGAGGCGATGTTCAGCGCGACGGACGGCTCGTGGGTCTCGCCCACGTGCCAGATGCCGCTGCGCCAGAAGAAGCCGCTGCCGGCCGTGGCGGTCAGGAAGTGGCCGTGCTCCAGCACGGAGCGCCGGTCCAGGCTCGGCAGGTACTCCTCCGGCACCTCGTCCTCGGGCTCCACGTCCTCGCGCAGCTCCGTCCCCTCGGGCACCCAGTCCGTGCCCTGCCAGAAGTGCATGCTCTTGCGGCCGGCCAGCACCAGGTGGAGGTTGGTGCACCCCTCCCGGTGGATGCCTCCCGGGGTGTTCCGGTAGGCGCCGTAGAACACCTCCGCCTCGACGTGGCCGGGCGGCAGCCCGAGGCGCGGCGCGTGCGGGGCCAGCAGTTCGACGATGACGCGGAACAGCTCCCGGTCGTGCTCCTGGACGGTCCGCGCGTAGACGAACAGGTCGTCGTCCCCGCCGAACTTCTCCTGCCGGGCGAGCCAGGACGCCGGGCTCGCGCTGTCCGCCCCGGTGGTCGGCCAGCACTGCGGATCCCGGATCAGCTCCCCGTTGACCAGCAGTTTCACGTAGTCGCGCTGCCGCCCGGCCGCCTCCGCGGCGTAGGTCCGGGCAAGCGCCGCCCACGCCCGGTCGGCGGTCAGCTCCGGCGCGGACCAGGCGAGCGCCGAGGTGGTGCCGCCGGGATCACCGAAGGCGACGGTGCCGGGGGTGCGTTCCGGGGCCGGCCGGGGTGCGAGCCGCTCAGTCATCGGCCTCGTCCCCTTCCGCGACGGCGCCGCCGGCCGAGGGCGTCCGCGCGCCGCCGGTGCCGTCGCCGTCGCCGCGCGGCGGATAGAGGTGCGTCCTGCCCCACGGGTCGGTCACGCGGCGCGTCCCGCCGTCGCCGCCCTCCGGGGCCTCGGGGTCCTCCAGGTACGACGGGCCGATGGGCACCTTCCCGTGGCCGCCGGGGATGTCGAGGACGTAGGTGGGCTGGCAGGTGCCGGACACCCGCCCGCGCAGCCGGCGCATCAGCTCCTGGCCCTCGTCGATGGTGGTGCGGAAGTGGCCGGTGCCCTGGGCGAGGTCGCCGTGGTGGAGGTAGTAGGGCTTCACCCGGTTGGCCACCAGGGTCCGGAACAGGTCCTCCAGCGCCTCGGGGGTGTCGTTCACCCCGCGCAGCAGCACCGTCTGGCTCAGCAGCGGGATGCCGCCCCGGTTGAGCCGCTTCAGCGCGCCGCGCGCCGCCTCGCCGATCTCCTGGCTGTGGTTGGTGTGGACGACCACCCACACGGGAGTCTCCGTGCGGAGGACGTCCACCAGTTCGTCCGTGACGCGCTCGGGGTCGACCACCGGCACCCGGGTGTGGAACCGGATCACCTTCACGTGCTCGATCTCGTCCAGCGCCGCCATGATCGGGCGGAGCCTGGTGGGCGAGATGATCAGCGGATCGCCGCCGGTGAAGATGACCTCCCACACCTCGGGGTGGGAGCGGATGTAGTCCAGCGCCGCGTCCAGCTCGTCCGCACCGAGCATCCCCTCGCCGGGGCCCACCACCTCGCGGCGGAAGCAGAAGCGGCAGTAGACCGGGCACAGGTGCATCGGCTTGAGCAGCAACCGGTCCGGATAGCGGTGGGTGATCCCCTTGACCGGGGTGAAGGGATCGTCGCCGATCGGATCCGCGCGCTCCTCCGGCGCGACGACCAGTTCGGCCCCGGTCGGAACGAACTGACGGGCGACCGGATCGTCCGCGTGCGCGATCTGCTCCTGCATCACGCCGGTGATGCTCACGGCATACCGTTTCGCCACATCGCGGATCTCCGGCAGACTCTCCTCGGAGATGAGGCCGTTCTCCAACAAGGAATCGGTTGTCTTGATCGTGCGGGGACGACTGCGCATGGCTCCGCCTGTCCTGTGCGGTTTCATGGATTCGGAAATTCTCGAGCACCCACATGAGTGGCCGGATTCGTTCCCGGCCCGGTTCCTCGGTAAGCCATTCGATTTCCGCCGGATTCCCCCCGGCTTCCTACCGGACCGTCCGAATCAGCTCTCGTCCGACGGAAAGCCGGTCGTCCGGGTTCCCGGGCATCCTGGTCACCGTGGTGGCGACGGCCAGGTCCCGATCGGGTTCGTACGCCATGACCACGCCCCAGCAGCCGCAGTGGCCCCACCACCTGCCCGGCCCCAGCGCAAGGGTGCGGATCCCCATGCCGCGCCCTTGCGCGCCGCGCGCCTCGACGGGCGCCAGCATGGTCGCGAGCGTGGCGGGCCGCTCGAAGACCTCGCCCCTGAACAGCGCCCGCACGAATCCGGCCAGGTCGGGCATCGTCGAGACCAGTCCGCCGCCGCCCCAGAGGTCGCAGGACGGATCGACGGCCAGCAGGTCCGCACCCGACACGTACTGGTGCGCGCGTTCCGCGCCGGCCGCGGGCGTGGGCTCCAGGGACTCCAGGTGGATCGAGGCCAGACCCAGCTCCCCGAGCGGCAGCAGCCCGCGGTACGCGGCGGCCAGCGACCGCCCGGTGACCCGTTCGAGGATCTCGCCGAGGATCACGTAGCCCGTGTCGGAGTAGTGGAACTCCTCCCCGGGCGGCGCCAGCGGACGGCCGTGCTCGACCGCCCATCGCACCTGTTCCAGGCGGCTCCACCGATGAGCGGGGTCGGCGAACGCCTCCGCGTCGTAGTCGGGATCGCTCCCCCAGTCGTAGAGCCCGGCGGTGTGCTGGAGAAGGTGACGCACGGTCATCCGCGTGGGCTCGTAGGCCCCTTCCGCCAGCAGGCCGAGGACCTCTTCGGAGGCCAGGGCGGAGACCGGTTCGTCCAGCCGCAGTTCACCGCGCTCCACCAGTCGCAGCACCGCGGCCGCCGTGAAGGTCTTCGTGACCGACGCGACGCGCACCGCGGCCGTCGGGCGCAGCTCGCGCCCGGTGACGGCATCGGCGACCCCGCTCGCGCCGGCCCAGTGCCAGCCCTCACCGCGCAGCGCGGCGAGCACACCGGGCTGGGATCCGGTTGCCGAGTGGTACGCGCGAAGCGTCTCCGAAAGCCTGCCGCGCGCCGGCGGTCCGTTCAGCTCGCGCGCCCGCCGCGCGGAATCATGGCCCCCACTTAATCGCACGCACATCGCCCCCCGCCAACTGAGTTGAAAGGACGTTCTTCAACAGCCCGCGACAATTCGACTAGCACCTGGCGATAAAGCTCAACCCTCGGCCCGAACCCGGCCGTAAATCCCGGCACCCCCGCCTCAGGCGAAGCCGACAATAGAACAGGGAGATTCACGCCGCAACCGATCCGCGATGTCCAGTTCATGGACAATTGCCGGAGATGGATTATCGCCGTAATCGCCGGACGAGGAATATTCATGATCAAACATGAGGTATGCCACACCTCGTGCTCCGGAGAAGGAGGCGACCCCCACCCGGCCGGTCGGACGGGCAGGCGGAGCTGGGCCGGCGGACGGGTGAGGCACCTGGCGGACGGGTTTCGGTCAGGGAATTCGTCTCCCCGTCCCGCTCCGCCCCGCGCCTGCCGTCCGCCGGGCCCCGCTCACCCGGCCGTCCCCCCGGCGGCACCGGTGGTGAGGAAGTCCGCGAAGGGGCCCGGTTCGCGCCCGGGGAGGGGCGTGAACCAGCGTTCGACGTCCGCGTCGGTGACCTCCTGGAGGGTCGCGGGCGACCAGCGCGGGGCGCGGTCCTTGTCGATGATCCGGGCACGGATGCCCTCCACCAGGTCCGGTGTGGTGAGGGCGGTGCAGGACAGGCGGTACTCCTGGTCGAGGACTCGTTCCAGCGTGCCCAGGCGGCGGGCGCGGCGGAGGGCGGCCAGGGTGACCTTGAGCGCGGTCGGTGACCGGTCGAGCAGCGTCCGGGCGGTCTCCGCGGCGGTCGGGTCACCGTGGGCGAGGAGCCGCCGGACGATCTCCTCGACGGTGCCGGCGGAGAAGCAGGCGTCGATCCATGTCCTCCGGTCCGCCAGGTCTCCCGGGGGCGCCGTCCGTACGTGACGTGCCAGGGCCTCGCGCACGGGCAGGCCGGCGAGGTCGTCCACGAAGCCCTGGAGCGCGGCGGACGGCACGTGGTGGTCGGCGAGTCCGCAGAGCAGGGCGTCCCCGGCGCCGATCTGATCGCCGGTCAGCGCGAGGAAGGTGCCCAGCTCGCCGGGCGCGAGGCCGAGCAGGTGCGTGCCGCCGACGTCCGGGACGAAGCCGATGGCCGTCTCCGGCATGGCGATCCTCGACCGCTCCGTGACGATCCGGACGCTGCCGTGGGCGGAGACGCCGACGCCTCCGCCCATGACGATCCCGTCCATGACGGCGACGTACGGCTTGGGGTAGCGGGCGATCCTGGCGTTGAGGCGGTACTCGTCGCGCCAGAAGGCGGCGGAGGCGGAGCCGTCGCCGTCGCGGGCGTCGTCGTGGATGGCGCGGATGTCGCCGCCCGCGCACAGGCCCCGCTCCCCCGCCCCCGTGACGACGACGGTCTCGACGGCCGGGTCACGCTCCCATTCGGTCAGCGCCTCCTCGATGCGCAGCACCATGGCGTGGGTGAGGGAGTTGAGCGCCTTGGGGCGGTTGAGCGTGATGTGGCCGGCCCGGCCCTCCGCACGGATGAGGACGTCGGTCATCCGAACGCCCCCGTCATGTCCCCGGCCGTGGTGACGCGCATGGTCTCGTCGGTTCCTTCCAGGATCCGGTGCGCCCGCGGGTCGCGGACGATCTTCTCGACACCGTACTCGCCCGGGCCCCGCGGCCTCCGCGCGGCCTGCTGCGCCCGCCCCGCGCACGGCCGCGCAGGCGCGGCGCCGGACCCCGTCCCGACCGGGCCGAAGGCCTCCCGGGCCGCACGCCGCGCGGGGCC
>NZ_LWCC02000175.1 GCF_001642695.1 Streptomyces chilikensis | reverse complement strand
CCGGCCGCGCGCAGGGCGGCGACGGCCAGGCCCTCCGCGTCGCCGCCCCGGGTGCGCAGGTGGACGAGGCCGGTGCCGGTGCCCGCGGCGGCGGCCGCCCGGCGGACCTCCGCGGGGTCGGCGGCCGGGTCCTCGTGCGGCTCGCCGAGCAGGCCGGCGAGCCGGGCGTCGGACCGCGTTCCGCCGAGGAGGTGCGCGGTGACCCGGTCGGGGACGGCCAGGACGCGGGAGAGCGGCGGCCGTTCCGGCTCGGTGACCGTCAGCAGGCCTTCCTCGACCAGCGGCGCTCCGGCGGCGAGCCGGAACCGGCCGGACCCCGCCGGGGGGAGCCCGCACAGTTCCAGGGCGAGCCCGACCGTGGGCCTGCGGCGCGTCAGGTCGTCGTTGAGGTAGCCGTAGAGCCGCTCGAACCGCGCGTCCAGGTCGGGCGCCACCGCGACCAGGAGCAGGTCCAGGTCCAGCGGCGACAGCCCGAACCGCGCGGCGAGGCCTCCGAGGACGGAACCGGCCGGCGGCTGCCAGGGCTCGTGGCCGGGTACGCCGAGCCCGCCCGGCTCGTCCAGGACGCGGGCCACCGCCTCGGGGGTGAGGTACTGGCCGCGGTACGGGTCGTCGGGATCGGGGTCGGCGGCCCGCCGGACCGCCACCGCGTGCCGCACCCGCTCCTCGACGGCGCGCAGCCGCGCCCACAGGGGGTCGGCGTCGCCCGAGGCGGGTCCGGGTCCGGTGTCCGGGGCGGCGGCGGACGGGGTGCCGGGCCGGGCGGCGGCGTCCGCGCCGGGCCGGGCG
>NZ_LWCC02000174.1 GCF_001642695.1 Streptomyces chilikensis | reverse complement strand
GGCGGGCGCCCGCCGCTCAGCGGCGAGGCGCCCGCAGCCGCGTCAGCAGGCGCCGCGCGTGCGCCCGGTTGCGCGGGTCCGCCGCCGCCCGGCGCGCCTGCTCGATGGTCCGCCGGCCCTGCGGGGTGGCGGACCACGCCTTGATCCGGCGCAGCATGGTCGTCATCGCCATCACACGTCCTCCTGGTGCATTCGTCCTCATGGCTGGTGGTACGAGGGCGTCACGCCCTCCTGACCGGGTACCCCGCCGCCATGCACATCGATCTCACCGCGCGCACCGCCCTGGTCACCGGCTCCTCCCAGGGCATCGGAGCGGCCGTCGCCGCCGGCCTGGCCCGCTCCGGCGCCCGGGTCGGCGTCAACGGCCGCGACCCCCAGCGCCTGGAACGGGCCGTCGACGCGCTGCGCCGTCAGGTGCCCGGGGGCCGGTTCGTGCCCGTGGCGGCCGACGTGGCCACCGAGGAGGGCGCGCAGGAGGCCGTCCGCGCACTGCCCGGCGCCGACATCCTCGTCAACAACCTCGGCATCTTCGGCGCCCGGCCCGCGCTCGAGATCAGCGACGACGAATGGCGGCGGCACTTCGAGGTGAACGTCCTCGCGGCCGTCCGTCTCACCCGCGCCCTGCTGCCCGGAATGAAGGAACGCGGCTGGGGGCGGGTGATGTACATCGCCAGCGACTCCGCCGTCGCCGTCCCCGCCGAGATGATCCACTACGGGACGACCAAGACGGCGCTGCTCGCCGTCGGCCGCGGCTTCGCCAAGGAGGCCGCCGGGACCGGCGTCACCGTCAACTCCGTGATCGCCGGACCCACCCGCACCGGGGGAGTGGAGAAGTTCGTGTACGAACTCGTCGACCCGGAACTCCCCTGGGAGGAGGCCCAGCGCGCCTTCATGCGCGAACACCGCCCGCAGTCCCTGATCCAGCGGCTGATCGAGCCCGAGGAGATCGCCAACATGGTCGTCTACCTGGCCTCCGACCAGGCGTCCGCCACCACCGGCGGCGCACTGCGCGTGGACGGCGGCTACGTGGACTCGATCCTGCCCTGAGCCGGCGGCCCGCCCGGGTCACGGCAGCGGCTGCGCCGCCCAGATGACCTTGCCCTCGGGCGTCCACCGCGTCCCCCACCGTTCGGAGAGCTGGGCGACCAGGAACAGTCCGCGTCCGCCCTCGTCGAAGGTGGTCGCCTGCCGCAGCCGCGGGGCGGTGCTCCCCGCGTCGGACACCTCGCAGATCAGCTCGCGCTCCCGCAGCACCCGCACCCGCACCGGCCCGCTGCCGTGCCGCAGCGCGTTCGTCACCAGCTCGCTGAGGATGAGCTCCGTGGTGAAGGCCTGGTCCTCCAGTCCCCACTCGGTCAGCAGCCGGGCCGCCGCCGCCCGGATCCCGCCCACCGCCGACGGGTCCCGCGGCACGTCCCAGACGGCGATGCGGTCCGCCCCGATCACCCGGGTCCGCGCCACCAGCACCGCGATGTCGTCCGTCGGCCGCGGCGCCACCCCCTCCAGGACGTCCCGGCAGGTGTCCTCGGGGGACTCGCCCGCCCGCGCCAGCGACGCGCGCAGCAGCTCCAGACCGGCGTCGATGTCCCGGTCCCGCTCCTCCACCAGACCGTCCGTGTACAGGACCAGCCGGCTGCCCTCCTCCAGTTCCACCTCGGCCGTCTCGTACGGCAGCCCGCCCAGCCCCAGCGGCGGACCGGCCGGGACCTCGAGGAACTCCACCCGCCCGTCCGGCCGCACCACCGCCGGCGGCAGGTGCCCGGCCCGCGACATCACGCAGCGGCGCGACACCGGGTCGTACACCGCGTACAGACAGGTCGCCCCGGTGATCGTCACGCCGCCGTCGGGGTTCTCCTCCTGGTCGATCCGCGCCACCAGCTCGTCCAGCAGCCCCAGCAGTTCCTCCGGGTGGAGGTCCAGCGCGCTGAAGGTGTGCACCGCCGTCCGCAGCCGCCCCATGGTGGCCGCCGCGTGCAGACCGTGCCCCACCACGTCGCCCACCACCAGGGCCACCCTCGCCCCCGACAACGGCAGGACGTCGAACCAGTCACCGCCCACCCCGGCCTGGGCCGGCAGGTACCGGTAGGCCACCTCCAGCGCGTCCTGGTCCGGCAGCCGGCGCGGCAGCAGGCTCCGCTGGAGCGTCACCGCCATGCCGTGCTCGCGGGTGAACCGCCGGGCGTTGTCGATCGCCACCGCGGCCCGGGTCACCAGCTCCTCGGCGACCGCCAGCTCCTCCTCGTCGAACGGCTCCGTGCGCCGGTCGCGCCAGAACCCGACCACGCCCAGCACCTGACCGCCGGCTCGCACCGGCACCGCGATCAGCGACCGCACGCCGTGCTCCAGCAGTTGCGACCACTGCTCGCGGTCCTGGCCCTCCCACGCGGGCGTCTCCGCCAGCCGCGGCTCCAGCAGCGCCCGGCCGGCGCGCAGCACCCGCGCCTGCGGGGAGGAGCCGTCCGGCCGGATCCGCGCGTCCAGCGGGAACAGCGGCGCCTCGTCGACCCCCACCACCGCCGTCCGGCGCAGCGCCGCCCCCGGGTCGGGCCGCGCGGACGGCTCGTCGCCCTCCAGCACCGCGTCGAACAGGTCGACCGTCGCGTGGTCGGCGAACCGGGGCACCACCAGCTCCGCCAGCGCCTCCGCGGTCCGGCGCACGTCCAGGCTGCTGCCGATCCCCAGCCCCGCCGCGTACAGCAGGTCCAGCCGCTCCCGGGCGGCCTCGGCGCGCCCGGACAGCGCCCGCAGCTCCGTGGAGTCCCGCAGGGTCGCCACCGACCCCGACGGCCCGCCGCGAAGCCGTGTCGGCCGCTGGTTCACCACCACCAGGCGGTCCCCGACCGGCCGCACCTCGTCGGTGGCCACCCGGCCCGACAGGAGCAGCTGGGCCATGTCCGGAGACAGGCCCAGTTCGCCGACGCGGCGCCGGCCGGTGTCGTCCGGCAGTCCGAGCAGCCGCTGCGCCTCGTCGTTGGCCAGCAGCAGCTCGCCGTCCGCCCCGACGATGACCACGCCCTCCCGCACCGAGTGCAGGACCGCGTCGTGGTGCTCGTACATGCGCGTCATCTCGCGCGGGCCCAGCCCGTGGGTCTGCCGCAGCAGCCTGCGCCCGGCCACCGCGGTGCCCGCGGTCGCCAGGGCGAGCGCGGCCGCCGCGGCCCCCAGCAGGAGCGGCAGCTGACGGTCGGCGGTGTTGCCCACGCTCTCCACCGTGATGCCCGCCGACACCAGCCCCACGACCCGGCCCTGCGGATCCCGCACCGGCACGACCGCCTGCACCAGCCTGCCGATGGTGCCGGTGATCTCCTCCACCACCGGCTCGCCCCGCAGCGCGGGGCCGATCCTCCCGACGAACTTCTTGCCGATCCGGTCCGCGCGGGGGTGGGTGTACCGGATCCCCTCGGTGTTCATCACCACCACGAAGTCCACCGGGACGCTCCGCCGCACCTCCTCGGCCCGCGGCTGCAGCTCCGCCGTCGGATCCGGGGACAGTAGCGCCTCCCAGGTGCCCGGCGCGCCGGCGAAGGAGACGGCCACGGCCCGTGAGCGGTTGCGGGCCTCCTCCTCGCTGGCGGCACGCCCCTGGAGCACCAGCGCGGCCGCGGAGGCGAGCACCAGCAGCACCACGATGACCACGTGTACGACGAAGACCTGCGCGGCGACGCTGCGCCGCGACAGCATGCCCGATCGGCCCGGTGGTCGCATAGGCCTCAGTTCTACCCGCAGTGTCCGGGACCGGCACGTCCGACATGACGGTGGTGCGTCACGTTTCCGTCCGGGCGTCGAGGCCGTTTCCCCCGCGGACCCCGGGCAACCCGGAGCGTGCCACCGGACGCGCCGGACGTGCCGGACGCGCCGACACGGTGGACACCGCGGACGGAAGGAGAAGATGATCATGGCCGACCACCGAGACCCCGAACTGGACGACCTGTGGAACGAGTTCCACAGCGTGGTCAACATGACCTCCCGCGAACTCCAGGAATGGCTGATGACCCGCTCCGCGGGCGAGCGGACCGAGGCGTTGCCGGACCAGGCGGGCACCGAGAACGGCCGCCGCGTCCTGGAGATCCTCGGCAAGCGCCGCGTCGACCTGACCGGGGACGACGTCCGGGTGATGCGGAAGGTGGTCGACACGGTCACCGCCGAGCGCGGCGTCGACATGGAGCCCACGGCCGGTCAGCCGAACTGGCGCCACCGGCTGATGACCCTGGGGCACGACCCGCTCAAGCCGGTCTCCACCTGACAGCCGCACCACCTGCGCCGGCCGTACCGCCGCAGTCGCGCGTACGGCCGCGCCGAGGGAGCCGCGCGGCAGGCGCGGCGGGCACCCGGCCCCGCGTTCGGGAGGCCGGGCGCCCGCCCGGACGTGCCCCGCGGACGGTCAGACGGCCGCCCAGCCGCTGTCGACCGGCAGGATCGCGCCGTTGACGCCGGCGGCGGCGTCCGAGGCCAGGAAGACGATCGCCGCCGCCTGGTCCTCGGCGCTGGTCACCGCGCCGATGTTCTGGAAGTACGGGGCGATGGTGGCCGGACCGTGGGCGCCCTGGTCCGCCTCCACCTTGATGTTGGTGGCCACCCCGCCCGGCGCGACCGCGTTGGCGCGGATCCCCCTGCCCCGGTACATCACCGCGAGGTTCTTCGTCAGGCCGATCACGCCGTGCTTGGACGCCGTGTAGGCCGCGCCGGCCGCGCTGCCGCGCAGGCCCGCCTCGGAGGCGGTGTTGACGATCGCGCCCCCGCCCGCGGCGAGCATGTGCGGCAGCACGGCGCGGGTCAGCATGAACGGGGCGGTGAGGTTGACGCGTATCACGCGGTCCCACTCGGCGTCGGTGACGTCGGCCGCGGCGGACATCCGGTCCATGACGCCCGCGTTGTTGACCAGCACGTCGACGGTGCCGAACACCTCGACGGCGGTCTCCGTGACCCGGTCGACCACGGCCTGGTCGCCGAGGTCGCCGGTGACCGCGACGGCGGTGCCGCCGGCGGCCCGGACGAGCTCCACGGTCTCCCGCGCGGTCTGCGCGTTCAGGTCGGCGACCAGCACCCTCGCCCCCGCCGCCGCGAAGCGCAGGGCCGCCGCCCGGCCGATGCCGGAACCGGCGCCCGTCACGATCACGCTCTTGCCGGCCAGACCGGTCACATCGCTCATCCCTGGTGCTCCCTCACGGTGCCGCACCGCCCCTGCGGCGGTGGGCACGGTTCGACCGTACAACTTTCTGTCGCGACGCGCCATGAAGTCACTCGGTGCCACAAAAGATGTGACGTACAGTGACAACCCCACGACAGGCCGAGCCGCGGCCCCGCCCGCCCGCCGACGCGAGGAAGAGAGCGATGGAGTTCACCCCGCCCGCCGCCGCACCGTCCGCACCGCGGCCCGTGGTCCGGCGCACCGGCAGACCGCCCCTGACCGAGCGGCGCAAGGCCGCCACGCGCCTGGACATCTCCCGCCAGGCGGTGCGCCTGTTCGCCGCCCACGGCGTGGCGGGCACCTCCGCCGACGAGATCGCCGCCGCGGCGGGCCTGTCCACCCGCACCCTGTGGCGGTACTTCCCCTCCAAGGAGGAGTGCGTCCGCCCGCTGCTCACCACCGGGCTCGAGGACATCGTGGAACGGCTGCGCGACTGGCCGCCCGGTGTCCCCCTCACCGAGGCCCTCGGCCTGGACGCCGACGACGCCGGCCGGACCTCCGACAGCGTCGAGGTGGCCCAGCTGGTCCGCCTGACCGGCGACGAACCGGGACTGCGCGCCGTCTGGCTGCAGATCCACTCGGAGGCCGCCGACGCCTTCGCCGCGATCCTCGCCGAACGCGAGGGCCGCGACGCCGCCGACCTCGCCGTCCGGGTGCGGGCCGGCACCCTCAACGTGGCCCTGCGGATCGCCGTGGAGGAATGGGCCCACCACGCCGGCGCCCCCGGCGCGCCGGCTCTCCGGCACGTGATGCGCGCCGCGCTCGCGCACGCCGCCGCGGTCCTCCCCGACTGAGCGGCCGGAAGCCGCCTCCGCCGTCGGGACACGCCGGCCGCTGTGCGATCGTGTCCGCGAGCGACGAGCGACCTGGAGACACGTGAGCACCGAATCCCTGGCGGCACCGTCCCCCCTCCTGCTGCCCGACGGACGGCCCGCCGCCTCCGCCTGGTCGCTCGACCCGGAGGTCAGGCACCTCAACCACGGCTCCTTCGGCGCCGTCCCGCGCGCGGCGCAGGACGCCCAGGCCGCTCTGCGCCGCCGCATGGAGGCGTCACCCGTCGAGTGGTTCCCCGGCCAGCCGCAGCTGATCGCGGACGCCCGGCGCAGGATCGCCTCCTACCTCCGCGCACCCGCGGACGGGACGGCGCTGGTGCCCAACGCCAGCGCCGGGGCAAGCGTGGTCTACGGCAGCCTGCCCCACCGGGCGGGCGCGGAGATCGTGGTCACCGACCACGGCTACGGAGCCGTCACCATGGGCGCGGCCCGCCTCGCCCGGCGCTGGGGAGGCGCCGTGCGCACCGCCCACGTCCCCCTCGACGCCACCGCCGACGAGGCGTACCGGGCCGTGACCGACGCGTTCACCGACCGCACCGCGCTGGCGGTCGTCGACCACATCACCTCCGCCACCGCCCGGCTGATGCCCGTCGGCCGCATCGCCGCCGAGGCCCGCCGCCGCGGCATCGCCCTCCTGGTCGACGGGGCGCACGCCCCCGGCATGCTCGCCGACCCGCTGGCCGGAGCGGAGGCCGACTACTGGGTCGGCAACCTCCACAAGTTCCCCTGTGCCCCCCGCGGCACGGCGGCCCTGGTCGTGCGCACCGGGCGGCGCCAGGACCTCCACCCCCTGATCGACTCCTGGGGCGCCACCGAGCCCTTCCCCGAGCGCTTCGACCACCAGGGCACCGTCGACGCCACCTCCTACCTGGCCGCGCCCACCGCCCTGGACTTCGTCGAGGACACCTGGGGCTGGGACCGCGTCCGCGCCTACGTCACCCGGCTCGGCGACCACGCCCAGCGCACCGTCGCCGCCGCGTTCGCCCGGTTCACCGGGGAGGACCACACGGTCCGTGTCGGCATGCCCGCGCCCGCCCTGCGCCTGGTGCGGCTGCCCGACGGCCTGGCCGGCACCCGCGAGGAGGCCGACGCCCTGCGCGAGGAGGTGGTCCGCAGGTTCCGGGTCGCCGCGGCCTTCACCAGCTTCGGCGGCACCGGCTACGTCCGCCTCTCCGCCCACGCCTACAACACGCCCGCCGACTACGACCACTTCGCCGAGACCTGCGTCCCCGTCCTGGTCGACCGGGCCCGCGGCGAAGGTGCGCCGGCGGCCTACAGGCCGAGCGCCAGCCGGTGGTAGGCCTGGTTCCAGCGCAGTTCGCGCCGGAACCGCCGGGTGGTGGTCGACGCGTCGATGAGGGCGAGCTCCACCTTGAGCATCTCCGCCAGGTCGTCCAGGTGCTCGGACGTGAGCGCCGAGCTGAGGACGGTGTGGTGCGGCCCGCCCGCCGTCAGCCACGACTCCGTGGACGTCCGCAGATCGGGGGAGGGGCGCCAGACCGCCCGGGCCACCGGCAGCGCGGGCAGCGGGTGCGGCGGCGCCACCACCTCGATGTCGTTGGCGACCAGACGGAACCGGTCGCCGAGGTCGGCCAGGCCGACGACGACGGCCGGGCCCGGGGCCGCGTCGAACACCAGGCGGACGGGGTCCTCCCGGCCGCCGATGCCGAGCGGGTGGATCTCGCAGCTGGGCGTGCCGGCGGCGACCGTCGGGCACACCTCCAGCATGTGGGCGCCCAGGATGAGTTCGCTGCCGGGCGTCAGGTCGTAGGTGTAGTCCTCCATGAAGGAGGTGCCGCCCGGCAGCCCGGCCGCGGCCGTCTTGAGCGCCCGCAGCAGGACGGCCGTCTTCCAGTCGCCCTCCCCGCCGAAGCCGTACCCGTCCGCCATCAGACGCTGCACGGCCAGGCCCGGCAGCTGCCGGAGACCGCCGAGGTCCTCGAAGTTGGTGGTGAACGCGCCGAAGCCGCCCTCCGCCAGGAACCGCCGCAGCCCCGCCTCGATCCGCGCCGCGTAGCGCAGCGAGTCGTGCCGCTCCCCTCCGGCGCGCAGCTCGGGCGCCAGCCGGTAGGCCTCCTGGTACTCCTCGACCAGGGCCGAGACCTCCTGCTCCTCCGCCCGGTCCACCACGTCCACCAGGTCGTTGACGCCGTAGGTGTTGACCGAGACGCCGAGCCGCAGCTGCGCCTCCACCTTGTCGCCCTCGGTCACCGCGACGTCACGCATGTTGTCGCCGAAGCGGGCGACCTTCAGGGTGGCGAGCTCGGCGCGGGCGGTCGCCGCGCGCGCCCAGACGGCGACCCGGGCGACCGTCAGCGGGTCGCTCACGTGCCCGGCCACGGTCTTGCGGGCCACCCCCACCCGGCCCTGCACGTGCGCGAACTCGCGGTCGCCGTGGGCGGCCTGGTTGAGGTTCATGAAGTCCATGTCGATGGTGTCCCAGGGGAGGGCCACGTTCGACTGGGTGTGCAGGTGCAGCAGCGGCTTGCGCAGGGCGTCCAGGCCGGCGATCCACATCTTCGCAGGGGAGAAGGTGTGCATCCAGGTGATCAGTCCGACGCACCGGTCGTCGCCGTTGGCGTCGAGACAGGCCCGGCGGATGGCCGCGGCGTCGGTCAGCACCGGCTTCCAGACGACGCGGACGGGCAGTGCGCCGTCGTCGGCCAGCACGGCGGCGATCCGCTGCGACTGCTCGGCGACCTGCTTCAGGGTCTCCTCGCCGTACAGCCCTTGGCTGCCGGTGAGGAACCAGATCTCGCGGACGGAGGAATGCGGGCTCTGCACAAGGGCTCCTGGGTGGCGTCGTGGTCCGACAGTGGGCGTGGTGGGGGAGGGGCGGGGCGGAGGGCGGGGTCAGCCCGCGGCGAGCGCCGTGTCGCGCAGCTTCCGCAGGCGGTGCAGCTGGTCGCCGTCCGCGAAGCGGTCGTGCAGCAGCCGGTACTCGGCGAACAGCGCGTCGTAGGCGTCGGCCCGCCGGTCGTCCGGTAGGAAGACGTCGCGCCGCAGCCGGCCCATCGCGGCCGTCGCCGTGCGCACGTCGGGATGCGCGCCGGCCGCCACGGCGGCGTGGATGGCCGAGCCCAGCGCGGGACCCTGGCGGGACGCCGCGAGGGAGACCGGGCGGCGCAGCACGTCCGCGTAGATCCGCATCAGCAGTTCGTTCCTGGCCAGTCCGCCGGCCACGACGAACTCGCGCACCGGGACGCCGCCGTCCTCCAGCGTCTCGACGATGACCCGGGTGCCGAACGCGGTGGCCTCCAGCATGGCCCGGTAGACGTCCTCCGGGCGGGTCGCGAGGGTGAGGCCCAGGACGACGCCGGAGAGGTGGTGGTCGACCAGCACCGACCGGTTGCCGTTCAGCCAGTCCAGGGCCACCAGGCCGTGGGCGCCGACCGGCTGGGCGGCGGCCTTGCGGGTCAGCAGGGCGTGCAGGTCCTCGCCGCGGGCGTCCGCCTCCTCGTAGTACTCCCGCGGCACGCCCTGGCGCAGGACCCAGGCGAAGATGTCGCCCACCGCGCTCTGCCCCGCCTCGTAGCCGTACGAGCCCTCCACGATCCCGCCGTCGACGACGCCGCAGATGCCCGGGATCTCCGCCAGCACGGGCGAGTTGACGACGTGGCAGGTGGAGGTTCCCATGATGGCCAGCAGCCGCCCGTCCTCCACGGCCTGGGCCGCCGCCGCGGTGACGTGGGCGTCGACGTTGCCGGCCGCCACCGCGATGCCGGGCCTGAGCCCCGTCCACGCCGCGGCCTCCTCGGTGAGGGACCCGGCCCGCGAACCCAGCGGTGACAGCGGGAACTCCAGCCGGGTCCGCGCGAAGTCGGCGAACCGCGGGTGCAGCGCCGCCAGGTACTCCTCGTCGGGGTAGCCGCCGTCCTGGTGGATGCCCTTGTACCCGGCGGTGCACGCGTTGCGGGACTCCTCGCCGGTGAGCTGCCAGACGATCCAGTCCGCCGCCTCGATCCAGCGGGCGCAGGCGTCGTACACCTGCGGGTCCTCCTCCAGGACCTGGAGGGCCTTGGCGAACTGCCATTCCGCGGAGATCTTCCCGCCGTACCGGCCGATCCACCGCTCTCCCCGCTCGTGGGCCAGCGCGTTGATCCGGTCGGCCTGCGGCTGGGCCGCGTGGTGCTTCCACAGCTTCGGCCAGGCGTGCGGCCGTCCGGCGAGGTCCGTCTCGGCCAGCGGGGTCCCGTCGGCCAGGGCGGGCAGCACCGTGCAGGCGGTGAAGTCGGTGGCGATGCCGATGACCGCGCCGGGGTCGACGCCCGCCGCGGCCACCGCCGCGGGAACCGCCTCGCGCAGCACCTCCCGCCAGTCCTCGGGGTGCTGCAGGGCCCAGTCGGGAGGCAGGACGGCGCCCGTGCCGGGCAGCCGATCCTCGATCACGCCGTGCCGGTACTCGTGCACGGCGGAGGCCAGCTCCTCCCCGTCGCGGACGCGGACCACCACGGCGCGTCCCGACAGGGTGCCGAAATCGACGCCGACGGTGTAGCGCTCGGCGCCGTCGGGCAGGTCCTCGGGGGAAGGGGGCGCGGGAGGCGGGGCAGAGGTCACGGAGGTGCCTTTCGGGTGGCCGTTCCGGCGGCGGGGCTCTGTGGGGCGCGACGGATGCGTGACAGGGACACCGAAGTGTTAGCGCTCACAATCTCCTGGCGCAAGAGGTGTGCGTCGGATGGATCGATGTACGCCCTTGTGAAGTTGATGCCTACACGGACTTCCTAACACGACAGGCACGTCACGGAAAGATAACTCCCGCAAGGGGGTTGAGGGCCTGACTTGTTAGCGCTCACAATGCGACGGCGCGCCCTCCGTGAGGAGGCCGCCCTTCGCGCGGCCGGTGTTCGGTCGCATCGACGGCACCTCCGTGCACCTCGAAAGGACACTCGCCATGGCCCGCAAAGCCGTTCTCGCCCTCAGCACGGTCCTCCTCCTCGCCACCTCGGCGCTGACGGCCTGTTCCACCGAGGCGCCCGACTCCGGCAAGGCCGGCAAGGGCGGCTCCGACGGGAAGATCACCCTCGGGTTCGCCCAGGTCGGCGCGGAGAGCGGCTGGCGCACCGCCAACACCAAGTCCGTCCAGGACGCCGCGAAGAAGGCCGGGATCACCCTCAAGTTCTCCGACGCCCAGCAGAAGCAGGAGAACCAGATCAAGGCGATCCGCACCTTCATCCAGCAGAAGGTCGACGTCATCGCCTTCTCCCCGGTGGTGGAGTCCGGCTGGGACACGGTGCTCAAGGAGGCCAAGGACGCAGGGATCCCGGTGATCCTCACCGACCGCGCCGTCGACAGCAAGGACACCTCGCTCTACAAGACCTTCCTCGGCTCGGACTTCGTGAAGGAGGGCAGGTCCGCCGGCGAGTGGCTGGCGAAGGAGTACGCGGACGAGGAGGGCCCGGTCAACATCGTCGAGCTCCAGGGCACCACCGGGTCCGCGCCCGCCAACGACCGCAGGGCGGGCTTCGCCGAGATCGTGGAGAAGGACGACAAGTTCAAGGTCGTCGCCTCCCAGACCGGCGACTTCACCCGGGCCAAGGGCAAGGAGGTCATGCAGGCCTTCCTCAAGTCCCACAAGGACATCGACGTCCTCTACGCGCACAACGACGACATGGCCCTCGGCGCCATCCAGGCCATCGAGGAGGCCGGCAAGAAGCCCGGCGAGGACATAAAGATCATCTCCATCGACGGCATCAAGGACGCCTTCGTCGCGATGACCGAAGGCAAGATCAACGTCGTGGTCGAGTGCAACCCGCTCCTCGGCGACCAGCTGATGGACCTCACCAAGAAGGTCGCCGACGGCCAGAGCGTGCCGCCCCGGGTCGAGACCGAGGAGGGCGTCTTCACCCAGGACCAGGCCGCCGAGGCCCTGCCGACCCGCCAGTACTGACGAGCACGTCCCGGTGCCGGAGGAGGCGGGCGCCACCGCCTCCTCCGGCACCCCGTCACACGAGTGAGAGGAGGGCGGATGACAACCCCGTCCACCCCGGCAGGACCGGCAGGCGCGGCAGGCGCGGACCCCGGTGAGCGGCGGCCCGTCCTGGAGGCCACCGGCATCCGCAAGCAGTTCCCCGGCGTGCTCGCCCTGGACCGGGTCGGCCTGCGGCTCTACCCCGGCGAGGTGCACGCCCTGATGGGCGAGAACGGCGCCGGGAAGTCCACCCTGATCAAGGTGCTCACCGGTGTCCAGCCGGCCGACGAGGGCACCCTGATCGTCGACGGCCGGCCACGGACGTTCGCCGATCCTCTCCAGGCCCAGCAGGCGGGCATCAGCACCGTCTACCAGGAGGTCAACCTCTGCCCCAACATCTCGGTGGCCGAGAACATCCTCATCGGACGCGAGCCCCGGCGGTTCGGACTGGTCCACTGGTCCGCGCTCAAGCGGCGCGCCGCCGAACTCCTCACCGAACTGGACCTGGACCTCGACGTCTCCAGCCCCCTCGGCTCCCACTCCCTCGCCGTGCAGCAACTGGTCGCCATCGTGCGGGCGGTGGACCTCTCCGCCAAGGTGCTGGTGCTCGACGAACCGACCTCCAGCCTCGACCGGGAAGAGGTCGCCCAGCTCTTCACGCTGGTGCGCCGGCTGCGCGACCGCGGGGTGGCCATCCTGTTCGTCACCCACTTCCTCGACCAGGTCTTCGAGCTCTGCGACCGCGTCACCATCCTGCGCAACGGCCGCCTCGAGGGCGAGTACCCCATCGGCGAGCTCACCCCCGTCACCCTGGTCCAGCGGATGATCGGCGGCGAGCTCGCCACCCTCGACGAACTGTCCGAGAAGGCCCAGGAGGAAGCCGCGGAACGGGTCGCCGGCGAGCCCTTCCTCACGGCCCGGCAACTGGGACGCGCCGGCTCCGTCGAGCCCTACGACCTCGACATCCACGCCGGCGAGGTGATCGGCCTCGCCGGACTCCTCGGCTCCGGACGCACCGAGGCCGCCCGGCTCCTGTTCGGCGCCGACACCGCCGACTCCGGCCGGGTGACCGTCGAAGGCAGGACGGCCGCCCTGCGGACGCCGCGCCACGCCATCGCCCACAAGATCGCCTTCTGTTCGGAGAACCGCAAGGCCGAGGGCGTCTTCGGCGAGCTCACGATCCGCGAGAACGTCATCCTGGCGCTCCAGGCCGCACGGGGCTGGACCCGCCCCCTGTCCCGGGCCAAGCAGGACGAACTCACCCGGCGCTGGATCGAAGCCCTCGACATCCGCCCCGCCGACCCCGAGGCCCAGTTGCGCAACCTCAGCGGCGGGAACCAGCAGAAGGTCCTCCTGGCCCGCTGGCTGCTCACCGAACCGAGGCTGCTGATCCTCGACGAGCCCACCCGGGGCATCGACGTCGGCGCCAAGGCGGAGATCCAGAAACTGGTCGCCCGGCTCGCCGCCGACGGAACCGCCGTGCTGTTCGTCTCGGCGGAACTCGAGGAGGTCCTCCGCCTCAGCCACCGCGTCGCCGTCCTGCGCGACCACCGCATGGTGGCCACCCTCGTCAACGACGACGGCGTCACCCCCGACCGCATTCTGGCCACCATCGCCACCGGAGCGGACTCATGACCAACCGGCCCGCCGTGACGGCACGCGGCCCGATGACGAGGAGGCTGGCCGGACACCGGCTGCTGTGGCCCTCGCTCGTGCTGATCGCCCTGCTGCTCGGCAACCTCGCCTTCACCCACGACTTCTTCGCCGTCCGGATCCGCGACGGGCACCTGTACGGAAGCCTCGTCGACATCCTCCAGTACGGCGCGCCCCTCACCCTGGTCGCCCTCGGCATGACCATGGTGATCGCCACCCGGGGCATCGACCTCTCGGTGGGCTCCACCGTCGCCATCGCCGGCGCGCTCGCCTGCGAGCACATCGCCACCTCGTCCGACCCCGGCGGCGCCACCACCGTCCTGACCGCCGTCGCCGTGGCCCTCGGCGTGGCGGTCGTCCTCGGTCTCTGCAACGGCCTGCTGGTCGCCCGGCTGGGCGTGCAGCCCATCGTCGCCACCCTCATCCTGATGGTCGCCGGCCGCGGCGTGGCACAGCTGATCACCGACGGGCAGATCATCACGGTGAACAGCGACAAGTACCACATGATCGGCGGCGGTCACCTGCTCACCTTCCCCTTCGCCGTCCTGCTCGCCGCCGTCCTCGTCGCGCTCACCGCCCTCGTCACCCGGCGCAGCGCCCTCGGCCTGCTGATCGAGTCCGTCGGCGGAAACCCCGCGGCGGGCCGCCTGACGGGCATCCGCGCGGCCGGGCTGCTGACCCTGGTCTACGTCTTCAGCGCGCTGTGCGCGGCCGTCGCCGGCCTGATGATCAGCTCCAACGTCAACGCCGCCGACGGCAACAACGCCGGCCTGTGGATCGAGCTCGACGCCATCCTCGCCGTCGTCATCGGCGGAACGGCGCTGACCGGAGGCCGTTTCTCCCTGGGCGGCACGGTCCTCGGCGCGATGATCATCCAGACCCTCTCCACCACCGTCTACACCCTCGGCGTGCCGCCCGAGACCACCCTCGTCTTCAAGGCGTTCGTGGTCATCGCCGTCTGCCTGGTCCAGTCCCCGGTCTTCCGGGCCAAGATGCCGCGCCGCCGCAAGGCCGCGGCCCCCCGATCCGACACCACGGCGGACGCCGCCGGCCGGCAGCAGGAGGCCCGCGCATGAGCACCGGCATCGCGAACACCGCCGCACGACCCACCCGTCCACCGTCCCGCACCGGGTCCCGGGGGGCGGGGACCCGGATCCCGCTGATCGTCACCGCGGTGCTGCTGGTGGCGATGTTCACCGTCGGGTCGCTGCGCTACGACGGCTTCTTCTCCACGCAGGTGGTCCTCAACCTGCTGATCGACAACGCGTTCCTGCTGGTGGTCGCCGTCGGGGTGACCTTCGTGATCCTCACCGGCGGCATCGACCTGTCGGTCGGGTCCGTGGTCGCGCTCTCCACCATGATCACCGCCTCGCTGGTCCAGCACCAGGGATGGTCGCTGGGAGCGGCGGTCCCGCTCGTCCTGGCGATCGGGGCGGCCGGGGGAGCGCTGATGGGGTGGATCATCCACACCTTCGAGATCCAGCCCTTCATCGTCACCCTGGCGGGCATGTTCCTCGCCCGTGGCCTCTGCTACACGATCAGCACCGAGTCCATCACCATCGACGACCCGACCACGGTCGGCATCGCCCAGGCCCGGCTGTACGGACCCGGAGGCCTCTTCGTCTCCGTCTCCGTCATCATCGCCCTGGTCGTGCTGCTGATCGCCTTCGTCGTGCTGCACCACACCCGCTTCGGCCGGGGCGTCTACGCGCTGGGCGGCAACGAGACCTCGGCGCGGCTGATGGGCCTGCCGGTGGGGTCCACCAAGGTCGCCGTCTACGCCATCAGCGGCCTGTGCTCCGCGCTGGGCGGCGTGCTGATGACCTTCTACATGCTGTCGGGCTACGCCCTGCACGCCATGGGCATGGAACTGGACGCCATCGCCGCGACCGTCATCGGCGGCACCCTGCTGACCGGCGGCTCGGGCTTCGTCCTGGGCACCGCCCTCGGCGTGCTCGTCCTCGGCACGATCCAGACGGTCATCAACTTCCAGGGCACGCTCAGCTCCTGGTGGACCCGGATCGTCATCGGCGGCCTGCTGCTGGTGTTCATCGTGCTCCAGCGGCTGATGACGGGGCGCCGGGCCTCCACGGACTGACCCGCCCCACCCCCCGCCCCGCCCGCCCGCGCGGGTCCG
>NZ_LWCC02000173.1 GCF_001642695.1 Streptomyces chilikensis | reverse complement strand
CGCGGCCGGTGCCGGACCGGCTGACGCCGACGAGCCCCGCCCCCGCCGGGAGCACCCCACGCCGCCCGGCACGGCCCCGCCCCGGCACGACGGCGCCGACGGCCGCCACGGCGACGGCGCCCACGGGCAGCACCGGCCCCACGCCGCGTCCCCTCGTCCAGCGCTGTCTCCTCCCGCGTGCGGGGGTCCGCCCGGCGGAAGGGACACCGTCCGCGGAGCGGGGGAACGCGGCCTGGCATCGGCGCGGGAGAGGCACTAGCGTCCGGCGAGGCACACGTGTACCACCGGCGCAGCGCGGTCGCCCCGTCACGACGGCGCCGTCCCCGCTCGGCCGTCCGTACCCGCCCCACCCCACTGGAGCCGTACATGTCCTTACGACGCTTACGCCGCCCCCGCTGGATCGGCCTGCTGCTCGCGCTGCCGCTGGCCGTGACGGGACCGCTGTCCCTCCCGGCGTCGTCCGCCGAAGCCCCGCCCGCCAAGGAGCCGCAGGCCCGCACCGCCGCGGCGCCGGCCCTCGAGGAGGTCGCCGCCACCACCACCCAGGTGGCCCAAGGCCTCCGTCGCCCGACCGCCCTGGTCGCACCCGACGACGGCACCGGGCGGCTGTTCATCACCGAGAAGTCCGGACGCGTCCGGGTCTACCACCCCGACGCCGGCCTCTCCTCCACGCCCCTCCTCGACATCGTCGACGAGGTCGACGAGTCCGGCAACGAACGCGGCCTGCTCGGCATCGCCCTGCCCCCCGACTTCGCCCGGAGCAAGAAGATCTACCTGGCCTACACCGCCCTGCCCGACGGCGCGGTCACCCTGGCCCGCTACCACCTCGCCGACTCCCGCCTCGAGGTCCTGCTGCAGCAGCCGCACGCCGAGTACAGCAACCACAACGGCGGCCAGCTCGCCTTCGGCCCCGACGGCAAGCTCTACTGGGCGATCGGCGACGGCGGCGGGTCCGGGGACCCGTTCGACACCGGGCAGCGGAAGGACACCCTCCTCGGCAAGATCCTCCGCCTCGACGTGAGCCGCGGCTGCGATGCGCTCGCCTACTGCGTCCCGCCGGACAACCCCTTCGCCGGCGTCGCCGGAGCCCGCGGCGAGATCTGGCTCTGGGGCACCCGCAACCCCTGGCGCTTCTCCTTCGACTCCGCGGACGGTTCGATGTGGGTGGCCGACGTCGGCCAGGGCCGGTGGGAGGAGATCACCCACCTGGCCCGCGGCGAGCAGGCCGGGGCCAACCTCGGCTGGTCCTGCTACGAGGGACCCCAGGTCTTCGACGAGGCCCAGTGCGCCTCCGGCGTCCGCCACACCCCGCAGGACTTCTACTACTCGCCCTACAACGGCAATTGCGCGGTCATCGGCGGACACGTCTACCGCGGCCGCCAGTTCGCCGACCTCGTCGGCGGCACCTACATCGCCACCGACTACTGCTCGTCCAACGTCTGGGCGCTGCGCCCCGACGGCAACGGCGGGTTCCGCCAGGCCGACATCGGTGACATGCCCACCCAGGTGACGGCGTTCGGCACCACCACGGAGGGCGAGTTCTACGTCGTCAACGACCTGCCCGGCGGCCTGCACAAGGTGTCGTTCGAGCGCACCCGGCCGACCTGCGAGGTCGACGTCAGGAAGACCGCCTGGGGCACCGGCATGACCGTCGACCTCACCGTCACCAACACCGGCACCACGCCGGTCGACGGCTGGTCGCTGGAGTTCCCGCTGCCCTACGGGCAGACCGTCACCTCCGACTGGAACACCGACCTGACCCGCCTCGGTGACATCCACACCGCCTCCGACGCCGGCCACAACGCGGTGATCCCGCCGGGCGGTTCGGTCACCCTGGGCTACCTGGTCACCCACGCGGGAGACGCCTCCACACCGGGCCGCTTCCGCCTCAACGAGACGCCCTGCGCCCGCACCGGCAGCTGATCCCCCACCCCGGCAGCCGACCCCCCGCCCCGTCGCACGCCGGTCCCGCGGCAAGCCGGCCGCAGGACCGGCGTGCGCGCGTCTCCCTCCCGTCGCCTTCCTGGCCGCGGAGGGCCCGGACGCCTTCCGTCCGGACCGGCCGGTGCGGCGGGCGGTCACCGCATCGGCCACGCGCGGGTCGCGCCCCGTCCCGCTCCGGGTGAGGCTGGGCGCAGGAGGTGATCCGCGTGGGCGCGGAAGACAGGAACCCGGACGAGATCCCCGCCTCCCTCGTGGAGACGCTCAGGAGCACCCTGCGGGGCACGCTGCTCCGTCCGGGCGACGCGGAGTACGCCTCGGCCCGGCGGCTCTGGAACGGCATGATCGACCGGAGACCTGCGCTGGTGGCGCGGTGCGAGAGCGACGAGGACGTCGCCGCGGCGGTGCGTTTCGCCGGTGACCGGCGCCTCCCGCTCTCCGTGCGCGGCGGCGGGCACGGCGTGGCGGGCCACGCCCTGTGCGACGGCGGCCTGGTCGTCGACCTGTCGAGGATGACCGGTGTGGAGGTCGACGCCGGGGAGCGCACCGCCCGGGCCCAGGGAGGCTGCACCCTGGGGCACGTCGACCGGGCGACCCAGCCGTATGCACTGGCCGCACCGCTCGGTGTGGTGTCGGAGACCGGCATCGCGGGCCTGACCCTCTCCGGAGGCATGGGCTGGCTCCGCCGCGCGCACGGGCTGAGCTGCGACGCCCTGCTCCGCGCGACGGTGGTCACCGCCGACGGCAGCGTCCTCACCGTCGACACCGACCACCACCCGGACCTCTTCTGGGCGATCCGCGGCGGCGGCGGGAACTTCGGGGTCGTCACGTCGTTCGAGTACCGGCTGCACCCGGTCGGCCCGGAACTCTTCCTCTGCAACGTGTACTACCCCGCCCGCCACGCACGCGAGGTGCTGCGCTTCTGCGAGAACCACCTGGCCGGCACGCCGGACGACGGAGCCGCACCGCTCGGCGTGCTCGGGCGCGTCCCGGCGGACGACGCGCTGCCCGCGGACCTGCACGGGGAGCCGTTCGTCGCGCTCCTGGCCCTCCATCCCGGTGACCCCGCGGAGGGGGAGGCGGCCCTGCGCCCGCTGAGGGAGATCACCGAGCCCCTCTTCGACCTCAGCGGCGTCACCACCTACCTGGCGGCCCAGTCGCTCCTCGACGAGGACTACCCCGACGGTGACCGCTACTACTGGAAGTCCGTCAGCCTGCCCGGCCTGACCGACGAGACGATCGACCGCCTCGTGGACCACGCCGTCCGGGCGCCGTCCCCCGCCTCGACGGTCGACGTCTGGTTCCAGGGGGGCGCGATGGCGCGGGTCCCGGAGCCGGAGACCGCCTTCTCCGGCCGAAGCGCCCCGTACCTCATCGGCATCGAGGGCAACTGGTCGGACGCGGCCGACTCGGAGCGCAACGTCGCCTGGGTCCGCGACACCTTCGCCGCCCTGCGCGACTTCTCCGCCGGCGGGATCTACCTCAACTTCCCGGGCTTCCTGGAGGAGGGCGAGCAACTCGTCCGCGAGAGCTTCGGCGCCAACTACGCACGCCTGGCCGCGGTCAAGGCGGCCTACGACCCGGACAACCTCTTCCGCCTCAATCCCAACATCCCCCCGAAGGCCTGACCGCGGCGGGCCGCCGGCCGGGCCTTCGGGAGGGTTCCCGCAGCGGGCCCCGCCGGCGATGAGGGGGCCCGTCGCGGGAGGCCGTTCGGGAGGGGTCCTAGGACGTCCTCACCGGAGTCGCGCCTCCGTCGGCCTTGACGGCGGGCCTGCGACGCAAAGCCGTCTCCACGGCGAAGGCTCCCGGGCCGAGGAAGGCGATCAGCAGGAACGCCCAGCAGAACATGGCGGACAGTTCACCGCCGTTCACAATGGGGAACAGTCCGTTCGACTGGTGGACGCTGAAGTAGGCGTACGCCATGGAACCGGAGCAGATGACGGCCGCCACCCTGGTGAAGAGTCCCAGGGCCACCAGGCCGCCGCCCACGAGCTGGATGACCGCGGCCCACCAGCCGGGCCACTGCAGGGTGGGCACGGTGCCTCCGCCATGCGCCCCGCCCAGGACGCCGAAGAGCGAGGCGGCGCCGTGGCAGGCGAAGAAGAAGCCCGTCACCACGCGGAAGGCGGCATGCACCACAGGGGTTGCCGTACGTAACAGTTCCGGGCGTTCGTTCGACGGCACAGTCATGACTGCTCCTCGTGGGGGGGATTTGGAGAATTTACATTTGAACGATCTTGATTCGATCGTTCATTCAACCTTCGAACGCAGAATAGCGATTCGAAACAGCCACGCCCATGTCCCCCGACCGTCATTCCTGGCGGCACTCCTTGTGTATGCGGCACGCCTGTAGCGCGGTGAGCGTGACCGGTGCGCGGCGTCCAGGGCGGACGGGGAATTCGGCGGAGGGGAAGTACGCCGCCGTCCGCGGCCGGTGCGGGCCGCCCGGCCGTGCCGAAGACGTCTCCAGGGTCACGTTCCGGCTGGTCACCGGCGTTCTCGCCCCGCGGGCCGGAAGACCGGAGGCGGGCGCGGCGTGCCGGACGTGCGGTGAGGCGTGTCCGGTGGGCGGAGTGCGCCCTGCGTGTCCGGAACGGCTTCGCGGCTCCGCACCCCCGCCGCGGCCGCGGGGCGCCCGCCGGAATCGCGCCGGGGTCTGCCACGAAAGAGGCACGCGCGGAGGCCGGGCGACCGCCGGCCGGCCCGGTTCCCGGCGGTGCGCCGTCGGCCGTGGCGGCCGGGAGCCCACGGGCCGCCGCGTGCCGTACGCCGCCGCCGTCCGTCGGCGTTCCGGTGAACCGGTAAAGTCCGCTGCTCTCCCGGGCTGTCGGCAATGGGTCCGAGCCTTGGCGGCTCGCGTGACGGGTCTTCATGCCTGCCCTGTTCAGAGCGGGCCCGGTGGCGGGAAACGGTGCGTGCCGTTGGCTCTAGACCGGTTCACTCCCGGGCGTTAGGTTGGGCGCGCCGCGCAAGAACGAGGCACGCGCACGCACCCACGCCCCGTCGAAGGAGTTTGCCGATGAAGGAACTCGTCCAGCTCACCGAGGGCTGGAGCCTCGACCACGACGGGGACCCGCTGCCCGCCCGGGTCCCCGGCTGCGTCCACACCGATCTGCTCGCGGCCGGCCGGATCCCGGACCCCTACCTCGGCCTCAACGAGCACGAGGTGGCGTGGGTGGGCCGCCGGGCCTGGACCTACTCCCGTGCGCTGGAGCCGGACGAGGCCGCGGAACAGCCCCACGAACGCACCGACCTGGTCTTCGACGGCCTCGACACCGCCGCCCTGATCACCCTCGACGGCCAGGAGCTGGGCCGGACCCGCAACATGCACCGGCGGTACCGCTTCGACGTCACCGGCCGCCACGGCCTGCTGCGGGTCGAGTTCGCGTCGGCCTACGACGAGGCCGACGCGGTGAGGGCGTTGACGGGGGAACGGCCGAACGTCTACCCGGAGCCCTTCCAGTACGTCCGCAAGATGGCGTGCGGCTTCGGCTGGGACTGGGGGCCGACGCTGGTCACCGCCGGGATGTGGCGGCCGGTCCGCCTGGAGCGGTGGTCGACGGCCCGGCTGGCGCGGGTGCGTCCCCTGGTGACGGTGCGCGACGGCGTCGGCAGGGTGGAACTGCGCGTGGACGTCGAGCGGACCGGGCGGGGCGCCGGCCGCCGCCTCGAGGTGCGCGCCCGGGCCGGCGGCATCCGCGCCCGCGCCGCGGTGGACGGGAACGCGGCGGTGCTGACCCTCGAACTGCCGGACGCCGAGCTCTGGTGGCCCCGCGGGTACGGCGAGCAGCCCCTGTACGACCTCGACGTCACCCTCGTCGACCAGGACGCGGCCGACGACGCCGCCGGCGGCGCGGACGACGGGCGGCTCGACCACTGGACGCGCCGGATCGGGTTCCGCGACGTCGTGCTGGACCGCTCCCCGGACGAGCACGGCACCGCCTTCACCTTCCTCGTCAACGGCGTACCCGTCTTCGTGCGCGGCGTGAACTGGATCCCCGACGACGCCTTCCCCTCCCGCGTCACCCCCGGGCGCTACCGCGCCAGGCTGGAGCAGGCGGCCGGCGCCGGCGTCGATCTGGTGCGGATCTGGGGCGGCGGCATCTACGAGGACGACGCCTTCTACGACGCCTGCGACGAACTGGGCCTGATGGTCTGGCAGGACTTCCTCTTCGCCTGCGCCGCCTACCCGGAGGAGCAGCCGCTGCGCGGCGAGGTGGAGGCCGAGGCGCGCGACAACGTGGTCCGGCTGATGCCCCACCCCAGCCTGGTGCTCTGGAACGGCAACAACGAGAACCTGTGGGGCTTTTGCGACTGGGGCTGGGAGCCCGCGCTCGACGGCGACTCCTGGGGCGGCGGTTACTACCTCGACCTGCTGCCGCGCGTGGTGGCCGAACTCGACCCCACCCGCGCCTACACGGCCGGCAGCCCCTGGTCCGGCTCGTGGGACCACCACCCCAACGACCCGGCGCACGGCACCCACCACTCCTGGGAGGTGTGGAACCGCCGAGACTACGCCGAGTACCGCGACTCGGTGCCGCGCTTCGTCGCGGAGTTCGGCTGGCAGGCGCCGCCCGCGATGGCGACCCTGCGGCGCGCGCTGCCCGGGGAGAGCCTCGCCCCCGACTCGCCGGGCATGCTCCACCACCAGAAGGCGGAGGACGGCAACGGGAAGCTCGCCCGGGGCCTGGCGCGCCACTTCACGCCGCCGGAGGGCGACTTCGACCGCTGGCACTACCTCACGCAGGTCGTCCAGGCCCGCGCGGTGGCCACCGGGATCGAGCACTGGCGGTCGCACTGGCCGGTGTGCGCCGGCACCGTCGTCTGGCAGCTCAACGACTGCTGGCCGGTGAGCTCCTGGGCCGCCGTGGACGGTGACGGCCGCCCGAAGCCGCTGTACCACGAACTGCGCCGGGTCTACGCCGACCGGCTGCTGACCCTCCAGCCGGGCGGGGACGCCGACGGTCCGGTACTCGCCGTGGTCAACCAGTCCGCCGAGCCCTGGCACGCCCCGGTCACCCTGCGGCGCGTCCGGGCGGACGGGAGCACGGTGGCGGAACAGGTCCTCGACCTGACCGTCGGCGCGCGCCAGGTGCACCGGCGGACCGTGCCGCGGGACCTGGCCCCGGACGCCGCGTCCGCCGAGGAGTTCCTCGTCGCCGACGCGGAGACCGGCGCGGAGGCGGACGCGGGAAGCGGCGCGGGGGCCGGCACGGGCGGCCTGCGCGCCCTGCACTTCCCCGTCCCCGACAAGGACTTCGCCCACCCCGCCCCCCGCTACGACGTCGAGGTGGTGACCCCGGCCGGTGAGGGCGACGGCGGGGGCAGGGGTAATGTCGAGGTCGTGGTGACTGCACACACTCTGGTACGAGACCTTCTCCTGCAGGCCGACCGGCTGGGGCCGGACGCGGTCTGCGACACCGGCCTGCGCACCCTGCTCCCCGGCGAGAGCGTCCGCCTGCGGGTCCGCGACGCCGCGGAGACCGGCGAGGACGCCGTGCGCACGGCGCTCTTCTGCGTGGAACCCGCGTGAGCACACCGTCCGAACGCGTCACCATCAAGGACGTCGCCGCGGCCGCCGGCGTGTCCAAGGGGGCCGTGTCGCTCGCGTTCAACAACAAGCCGGGGGTCTCGGAGGCCACCCGGGAGCGCATCCTCGCGACGGCCCGGCAACTCGGCTGGGCCCCGAACTCCTCCGCGCGCAACCTGTCCCGGCAGTCGGTCGACATCATCGGACTGGCCCTGTGCCGGCCCGCCCGGCTGCTGGGGCTCGAGCCGTTCTACATGGAGTTCGTCTCCGGCATCGAGAGCGTGCTCGCCGAACACGACTGCTCCCTGTTGCTGCGCCTGGTCGGCTCCCTGGAGGAGGAGGTCCAGCTGCAGGAGCGCTGGTGGCGGGAGCGCCAGGTGGACGGCTCGATCCTGGTCGACTTCCACCAGGACGATCCGCGGATCGCGCCCCTGCGCCGGCTCGGCCTGCCCGCCGTGGGCGTGGGGCACCCCGACCTCACCGGTGGCTTCCCGTCGGTGTGGACCGACGACGCCACCGCCGTCGCCGAGGCCGTGCGCTACCTGGCGGCGCTCGGCCACCGGCGGATCGCCCGCGTGGGCGGGCCCGCCGGCCTCGGCCACAGCGCCATCCGGACCGAGGCGTTCGAGCGGACCGTGCGGGAACTGGGCCTGGACGGCGGCCGTCACGTCGAGACGGGATTCTCGGGGGAGGAGGGGGCACGGGCGACCCGGATGCTGCTCCTGACGTCCGACCGCCCCACGGCGATCGTCTACGACAACGACATCATGGCCGTCGCGGGTCTGGGCGTGGCCGCCGAGATGGGCCTGGCCGTACCGGACGACCTGTCCCTGCTGGCGTGGGACGACTCGCAGCTGTGCCGCCTGACCCGTCCGACCCTGTCGGCGATGAGTCACGACGTGCACGGTTTCGGCGCCGAGGTCGCGCGGGTGCTGTTCGACCTGCTCGCGGGCCAGGAGATCCGGTCGCGGCCGGTGGCGACGCCCTCGCTGATGCCGCGAGGATCGACCGCGCCCCCTCGTCCGTAGCGGCGGGCCGCGGCGGCGAGGGGCGCGGCGACGCGCCCCTCCCGCCATGGCCCCGGTCGTGGCTCCGGCCGTTCCCCCCCCCCGGTCGCCGTCGCCTGAGCGGGACACGGACGGGGACCGGTCGCGCGGCCGTGCCGGCGTGCCGCGGCGGCCCCGTCGACCGCTGAGGCCGGTGCGGCACCGGTCTCCTCCGGCAGGGCCTGACGACACGACCCGGCCGTCGGCCGGGCGTGGCATCCTTCCCGCAGCGCCGCCCCGACCGGTGGGGCGGCCGGGGGAGGGGGCGTCATGAGGGCGACCGGGCGGACGGCCGGCGGCGGCACGGGTGAGCGGCGGCGCATCGGCGTGCTGCTCCTGGGCAACCTGCTCGGCGGTGTCGGCGTGGCCTCCGGCATCACGGTGACCACCCTGCTCGTGGAACGGCTGGGGGCCACCGAACTGGCCGGGCTCGGCCAGGCGGTCGGTGTCCTGGGCGCGGCGGTGGCCGCGGTGCCGCTGGCCCGGCTGGCGGCACGGCGTGGCCGCCGGTGGTCGCTGGGCGTCGGCTACGCGATCGCGGTGCTGGGCGCCGCGCTGATCGCCGCCGCCGCGACCGCCGGACAACTGGCCCTCGTCATGGCGGGGTTGTGCCTCTTCGGCGTGGCCCAGGCGTGCAACCTGCAGACCCGGTACGCCGCCGCGGACGGCGTCGCGCCCGGGGTGCGGGCCCGCACCATGGCCGTGGTGGTGTGGGCGACGACCGTCGGCTCGGTCGCCGGGCCCAACCTCACCGCCTTCGGGCAGGCGGTCGGCGAATCCGCCGGCGTGCTCGGACTGGCCGGCCCGTACCTGCTCTCCGGCGCGGCGTTCGCGGGGGCGTGCGCGCTGGTCGTGGCCCTCTACCGCGGCGGGGAGGACAGGACCGGCGCGCCCGGTGAGGCGTCCGGGCCCGGGCCCGCCTCCATGGGTGCGGCGGCCGCCCTCCGCTGGACGGCGGGCCGCCCCACCGCCCTGTTCGCCGTCGTCCTCCTCGCCACCGCGCACGCCACCATGATCATGGTGATGGTGATGACGCCGCTGCACATGCAGCACCACGGGATGTCCCTGCGGATCGTCGGCGTGGTCATCAGCGTCCACATCGCCGCCATGTACGGGCTCAGCCCGCTCTTCGGCCGCCTCGCCGACCGCTGGGGCCCGCTGCGCACCGCCTTCCTCGGCATCGGCGTCCTGTGGGCCGCGGTCACGCTCGGCTACGCCGCCGCGTCCGGCGGCGGCGAGGCGCTCACCGCCGCGGCCCTGGTGGTGCTGGGCCTGGGCTGGTCCCTGTCCACCCTCGCCGCGTCCGCGCTGCTGGCCGCCGTCGACGACGACCGGGTGCGCGTGCCCCTGCAGGGCGCCGCCGACGCCGGCATGAGCTACGCCGGAGCCGCCGTCGCCGCGCTGGCCGGTCCGGTCCTCGCGGCGGGAGGCTTCCGCGCGGTCAACCTCGCGGGCGCCGCCCTGCTGCTGCCCGCGCTGTGGCTCGCCGTCCTGCTCGCGCGGCGCCGGGAGGCGACCGCCTGACCCCGGCGGGGGCCGCCGTCCGGCCGCTCGCGCGCGTCGGTGAGCCGGCGGACGCGGCGGCCGCGCACCCGCGCCGTGCCGCGACTCCTACCAGTGGGCGGGGCGGCGGAGCCCCGCCGGCACCCGGGTGGCCGCGTCGCCCCTGGCGGCGTCGAGCTGCGACTGGGTGACGAACAGGGCGCCGGTGAGGTCGGCTCCGCCCAGGTCGGCGTCGCGCAGGTCCGCCCCGATCAGGTCCGCGTCGCGCAGATCGGCTCCGCCGAGGTCGGCGGCGACCAGCAGGGCGCCGCGCAGGCTCGCCCCCCGGAGGTCGGCGCCGGCGAGCCGGGCGCCCATCAGGTCGGCGGCGCGGTGGTTCTTCCTCCGGCCCGGGACGTGGGCGCGCGCCAGCTCGCTCGCCCGTAGCAGCAGCCCGTTGACCTCGCCCCGCAACGCGTTGACGTCCAGCGCGGCGATCGACTCGGCGCTGCCGCGGGACAGGGCGTCGATGCGCGCCAGCGCCCGCCGCAGCTCCTTGTGGACGGGACGGGCGGAGGGGAGACCGAGCGCCTCGGTGACGTACCGGAGCAGTTCGTGCAGCTGCCGCATCACCGGGAAGACCGCGAACATGGAACGAGCCGTCTCCGGCGCCTGACGCCAGTCGGTGCCGCCGAAGGTGATCTGCGAGACCTTCTGCCCGGCGCCGAAGCAGTCGAAAACGGTGCAGCCCTGGTAGCCGCTGTCCCGCAGCCGGACGTGGATGCCGCAGCGGAAGTCCTGCCGGAGGTTCGCGCACGGCTGCCCGGCCGGCTTGTCGGCGGCGAAGTCGGCGGACCGGGCGAAGGGGAGCGCCACGCAGCAGAGGCCGAAGCAGCTGGCGCAGTCGGCCCGGAGGTCATCGCGGTGCCCGCTGTCCACGGGCCGCGCGCGCTCCCCGCTTCCACCGCTTCCACCGCTTCCGCCGCTTCCGTCGCGCTCGGCGGGGGCCGGCCGGGGCGCGCCCGGCTGCCGTCCCCTGCCGCCCTGCGGGGCGGTGCGGGCCTCGCCGCCGG
>NZ_LWCC02000172.1 GCF_001642695.1 Streptomyces chilikensis | reverse complement strand
GGCGGGGTCACGCCGGTGCGCACGAGGCCCCGGCCGGCGCCGGCGCCGGCCACCGCGCGACCGGCCCCGGGGCCCGGCGGACCGGCTGGCCCCGGGGCCCTCCCTGCGCCTAAGGTCTTCGCACGGGACGGGAGTTGGCGGAGGGGGCGGATGAACCGGAACGGACCCGTCGGGCCGGCGTGGCGGAAGCCGTCACCGCTCGGCTTCGGGGCCGCCGTCGACGCGGTCACCAACGTCGCCGCCCCGCTGCTCGCGGGTTTCTCGGTCGCCGCGATCGGCGTCGTCGGCGCGGACAGCGACAAGTTCCGCTGGCCCGGCCCCGCCCTGTTCTGCCTGACCCTCTCGGCGCTCCTCTTCGTCACCTGCGTGCAGTTCGGCTTCCACGCCCGGCGGCACCTGTACTCGTACGCGGACCTCACCGCCTGGTGGACCGAGGACGAACTCGCGGACACCGACCGCCGGCGCCTGCTCCGCGACGAACAGCGCCACGACTTCGACCTGTGGAACCGCTGGCGGGGCCGCGCCTACGTCGCGTACAGCGGCGGACTGGTGGTGCTGTGGACGGGAGTGGCGCTGGTCCTCCTCCCGCCGGGGCCGGGCACCGCCTCCGACACGGCCTTCCGCTGGGCGGCGTCCGCGGTCGCGGCGTGCGCCGCGGTGGGGGAGGTCGTGTGGAGCGCGTACGAGCCGGTGCGCCGCCGGCTCGGCAGACGTCGGCTTCTGCGAGGGATCACATGACGGACGACACGACAGGACCGGCCGGACGGGACGGGGAACCGCCCCGCACGGTGTACCACCGCGCTTTCTCCCACGGGGGCCCGGCTCCGGCCCCGGTGTGCCCGTCCTGCGACCACTCCGGGACCCACCACCCGGGCTGCGACCTGAGGGTCCTGTCCGTGGAGGAGGCGTCCCTGCTCGGGTACGAGGAGGCGCTCCGACACGCCCGGTCGCTGGTGGAGAGCGATGCGCTGGACACCGGCGCACCGCCGCCCGTGGCGCGGTGCCCGTCCTGCGACCACTCCGGCAGGCACCACCCGGGCTGCGACCTGAGGGTCCTGTCCGTGGAGGAGGCGTCCCTGCTCGGGTACGAGGAGGCGCTCCGACACGCCCGGTCGCTGGTGGAGAGCGGGTGGCCGGTCACCGGCGCGCCGCCGCCCGTGGCGCGGTGCCCGTCCTGCGACCACTCCGGGACGCACCACTCGGGCTGCGAGCTGGGCGTCCTGTCCGTGGAGGACGCGTCCCTGCTCGGGTACGAGGAGGCGCTCCGACGGGCCCGGTCGCTCCTGGAGGGCGCCGTCTCCTGGGGCGCGCCGCCGCCCGCACGGCAGTGCCCCGGCTGCCATCACTCCGCCGACCACGGGCCCGGCTGCGACCTGGCGGCGCTGCCCGTCGGGGACGCGGCCCTGCTCGGCTACCAGGAGGCGCTGCGGCGCGTCCGGCACCTCGGCGAGCCGGTGGCGCGGAGCGCCGAAGCGCCGCGGCAGCCGGAAGAGGGGCCCGGCAGCACCGTGCCGGTGGACAGCGCGCCGGTGGACGGCGGTCCGCCGTCCACCGCGCCCCCGCCCTCCGGCGGTATCCGCGCGCGGCTCCGCCGCCTGCTGCGCCGCTGAACCCGGCGTGCCCGGCGTGCCCGGCGGCCCGCCCCGGCCCCTCCGGCAGCAGTTCGGCCGCCTCCGGCGGCTATCACCGGCAGCCGCTCAGCCGATCCCGCCGACCAGCAGCGCCACCGCGGCGGACGCGAGGCCCAGGACCACGGCGGCCGCCAGCAGCAGGAGGACCACACGGCTCCCGCCCCACGGCTGCTCGGCCGGCGTCACCGGGGTCCCGGGGGGAATCTCCATCCCCTCCGGGGTCTCCTGCGCCGCGTCCCACCCCTCGACGTACGTGCCCACGCACTCCGGGCAGGTCGCCTGCTCGGGGTCCTCCGCCCGAGGCGTCCACGCGTCGATCGGCGCGTCGCACAGGGCGACCACGTCCCCCTTCAACGCCACGTGCACCATCGGTTCCCACATACCGTCCCGCCCCCTGGTCACTGTTCCCGCGCCCCTTCGCCCCGTCACCACGCGACGGGCGCCCGGCTCCCCACCGGTACCGCCGCCACCGTGCGTCCCGCCCGTCAGACCGCCCGGCCGAGGACGCAGAACTCGTTGCCCTCCGGGTCGGCGCGGACGACCCACGGCACACCGGCGTCGAGGTCGATCTCGGTCGCGCCGAGGGCCTTCAGCCGGTCCAGCTCCGCCGGGCGCTCGGTGGCGGGCCTCGGCAGCAGGTCGATGTGGACGCGGTTCCACACGGTCTTCGCGTCCGGCGTGCGGACGAACTCGAGGTACGGCCCGACACCCTGGGCGGAGCGCAGCGACGCGTGGTCGTCGGCGACCTCCCGCACGGTCCACCCGACGGCCTCGCCCCAGAACCGGGCCATGGCCCGCGGATCCGCGCAGTCGACCACCACCGCGGCGATCGGCCCGGTGTCCCGGTAGACCTCGCGGGGATCCAGCACGCAGAACTCGTTGCCCTCCGGGTCCGCCAGGACCGTCCAGGGCACGTCGCCGCCCTGGCCCACGTCCACGGGCTCCGCTCCCAACTCCCGCAGGCGCGCCACCGTTTCCTCCTGGTGGGCCCTCGAGGTGCTGGCGAGGTCGAGGTGGATCCGGTTCTTGACCGTCTTGGGTTCGGAGGAGGCGACGACGTCGATGCACACGGCGGAGGGGTCCGGCCAGTCGAAGCCGACGGGCTCGAGGTTGAGCACGCCGGGTCCCTCCACGGAGACCTCCCAGCCGAGCGCCTCCGCCCAGAACCGGCCGACCCTCTCGGGGTCGTGGGCCTTCATGTTCACCTGCACGAGTTGCAGCGCCATGCGGGTGATCCTATGCACGCCGTGTCGCGCGGTCGATGCTCATGACCGGATTCGGCGGCGTCCCCCACGACCGCCGGAGGGAGCGGCTACGGGCCGGTGGCGCCCTCGGTCCGGCCGCCGCCCGTCCACCGGGCGATCACCCGCGCGGCCGTCGCGTCCGGCCGCAGGAGCGAGGGATCGAGCCCGAAGTGGTCCCGCGACTCGTGCGTCAGGAACGCGCCGATCTCCGCCCGGCCGGCGCCCTGCTGAAGCCGCCCGAGCAGAGGGGCGAGCATGCAGTCGTACTCGTCCCGCACGTCGTCGGCGACGCCGATCGGATCCCACTCGTCGAGCAGGTGCCGCAACGCCCTCTCGGTGGAGGTGCTCCAGGGTCTCATCGCACCGGACTGCCACGAGGGGACGGCGCCGCCCCTCGTGGAACGGGCGAGCTCCGCCGGAGCGGCCAACCCCGCGGGTCATCCGCTCCGACGGAACCCGGCCGCACGCCGGTGACCCGGTCACCGGCGTGCGGCGCTGCGCGGATCAGCCGAAGTTCACGTCACTGCACATCAGGTAGGCCTGGTCGAGGTGCGAGGCCTGCCAGATCGTGAAGACGATGTGGTGTCCGGAGTAGCCGGAGGTCTGGACGGGGAACGTGATGTCCTGCGCCGGGGCGAAGCGGCCGGTCTGCGTGATGAAGTCGAGGTCGTCCCAGCCCAGGGTCTGGGTCTTGGGGTCGAAGCCCTGCTTGCTCACGTAGACCTTGAAGTAGTCGGCGCCGTGGGACGCCTGGTCACGCAGGTGGACCGAGAAGTTGTCGCCGACGGTGGTCGTCTTCCACGCACCGGGCTTGTTCAGGCTCTCGAAGTTCGGGTGGTTGTTGCTGCAGAGCTTCCCGTCGGGGATCCGCGACTCGAACTGGCCGCCCAGCCCGTCCTGGAGCATGCTCATCCAGTTCCACATGGTGTTGGGATTGGCCTGGTAGGCCTGCCAACACATGGGATCCTCCTGCGCCATGGCCGGGTTCATGTGGTCGTCGCCCCACGCTTCCCAGCAGTGGTACGCGCGGGAGGCGGGACCGACGACGGAGCCGTGCGCCTGGGCGGTGCCCGTCCAGGTCAGCGCGCCGGCGACCACGGCGAGCAGCAGGAGGACCGCCTGGAAGGGCCGGCGGAGGGCTGAACGGGTGCGGGCGGAGGTTAAGTGGGACTCACGCATGGGGGGACTCCGATTCGGGTGAGGAGGAACTCCTTGGGAGCGCTCCCAACGCTACGGCCGGAGGGCGGGGGAGCGGAACAGCGAATTCCCAGGCCTCACATGCCTCATACAACTATGTACGTCCCACGGACACCTTTCGGGCAACGGGTGAAGATCCACCCGGGGCGGCCGGGGAAGGAGGGCGGGCGCCGCTCCGGCACCGGCACCGGCTCCGGCTCCGGTTCCGGTTCCGGCACCGGCTCCGGTTCCGGCTCCGGCTCCGGCTCCGGCTCCGGCGCCGGAGCCGCGAGGATCAGCACCCGGGCCGGCGCGGGGAGCACCGCCTCGTGCCGCCGGTACCGCCGCGCGATCACTCAGGCCGGGTTGAGTATCCGTGCTCAGGCCGCGCCGTTCCCCGGCGGCGAGGATCGGTGCAGTGGCGCGCGGCAAAGACGCATCGCCCGCCACATCCACCACGTCTGCAGCATTTCTCACGGGGGTTGTCCCATGTCTCGTCGTACCGTCGTCCTGTCCGTGGTCACCGCGGCGCTGGTTCTCGGAGGCGCCGGCGCGTTCGCCGTCGCCCGCACCGCGGACGAGCCGCCCGTCCTGGCGGAGAGCTCCGTCCGCTACACCGCCCCCACCGCGGAGCGGGACGGCTCCGTCGCCTTCAGGACCGAGGTCACGGCGCCCTCCGGCGTGAAGAGCCTGAAGGTGCTGGCCTGGCCGGAGGACGGCCCGTTCAGCGAGGACGAGCTGACCGCGAAGGACATGGCCGAGGTCGAGTCCGCCGACTGCGCCGCCGCCGGGGGCGACACCGTCGTCTGCGCCTACGAGGTCCCCGTGACCACCGAGGACCTCGCCGGGACCGTCCCCGGCACCTGGCACGTCGCCACCCTCGCCACCGCCGAGGACGGCACCACCGCCTTCGCCGACCGCACCGCCACCTTCACGACGAGGTGACGCCCGCCCGGCCCTCCCGCCGGCAGCGGCCGGCGGGAGGGCCGGACGGCACGGCGAGGCGTCGTGGCGCGGGGTGTCCCGGCAGCCCGGCAGCCCGATGGACCGCGACGGACCGCGAGGTCACCGCGGCGGCGCCAGGACATCACCGCGGCACGCGGGCGGCACCGGACGCCGGAGTCCGTGCCCGGGGCAGCGCGATGCCCTGTTCCTGCGCCGCCGGCCCCGGGCGGAGGGTCCAGGGCACGTGCCCGGTGGTGGTCAGCCACCCGTTCGACGTCAGGCGTCCCACGGCGAAGGCGCGCAGCTGGGGGCGCTTGGGCACGTCCCAGCCCAGCCCCGTGAACAGCTGCTTGAACGACGGCCCGTGGCCGTGCGCCGCCCGGAAGGCGACGGTGAACTCGGCGGACCGCGGACCCCGGTCCGGGTGCGCGTCCTTCCACTGGCCGTAGACGGTCTCGGTGCCGCGGCGGACCACCACCGGCTCGGCCTGGACCATGAACGCCTCCGCGACCCGCTCCCGGGGAAGTGCGCACAGGGCACAGCCCTCGACGCTCTCCACGTGCCGGCGCAGGGCGGGGGTGCACGCGTCCTTCCACGCCTCCCAGGCCTCGTCGGTGAACAGGAAGCCCCGGGCCTTCGACGGATCCTTCCTCTGCTGCTCCTCCTCGTGCGGACGCAGTCCGCTCAGATGACGCACCTGCGGGGCCAGGCGGTACCGCTCGCCGGAGAGGTCGGCGAGGAAACCCCTGTCCAGCAGGTCCGCCAGGACGGGCCGGCACGACGCGGGAAGGTGGGGCGGAACCTCCTCGCGGAGTTCGCAGGCGCCGTGGGCGGCCAGGAACAGGGCGGCCAGTCTCCCGGCGGGCGGGAGCTTCTTGACCGGCTTGGCGGACAGCGTCCGTGACACCCATCCGGACACGCGCGAACGCGCGCGCTCTCCGAAGGCCAGCGGACGGTCCGTCCCGCCGGTCAGATCAGGGACGACGACGGTGCCCACCGGCGCCGCGGGATCGCTGTCGAAGACCGCCTCGTCCACCTGCCAGCCGAGGGCGCGAAGGGCGTCGACGGCCGCCCGGGCGTCGCCCAGGCGCAGCGCGGACAGGTCGGTTCCGGTGAGATGACCGGCCCCACCGCGTGCGGCCCGGATGGCCACCACGACGGCCAGGAGCTGAGCGGCGGGGTCGGGCAGCGGCAGTGAGGTCACGTAACTCAGCAGGGTGCGCGCCGCCTCGCCCTGCCGCGCGGTCAGGATGAAGGGCAGGGGCTGGGCCTTGTCGGCCGCCGGGGCGGCCGCCGCCCTGCTGGTGCTCGCGGAAGGATCTGACACAACCCCTCCAACGCGTTTCGTCGGCCCGGGGTTACCGTCCGCACGCGCGACACGCTTTCGTCGGCCTCGCCCCCTCCGGTTCCGGCGCGGTCAGTTCTGCAGGCCCTCGTCCCGGTCCTCGTCCGTGAAGACGTCACGGCTCGTCGCGGCGGTGATGGCGCGGGTGAACCAGGTGTCGAGGGTGCCGAGGTCGGTGCAGCCGGTGACGCGGGCACGGTCGTCGGGAGAGATCTGCAGCCCCCGGTGCTCGAGCAGCTGGATGATCAGCTCCGCTTTGCCTTTCGCCTCGCCTTCGGCGCGGCCCTCGTCGCGGATCTCTTCGGAGAGGGGGGAGGTGAAGAATGAGAGGTCGTGGGCCACGAGGTTCCTCCAGATGTCGCCCGCCCGGCCTTTGCCGAGGCCTTGTGCGGTGAGTTCGGTGTAGCAGCGGGCCTGTTCTTCGTCGACGCTCTCCAGGTCGTGGAGGGCCTTGGAGAGGGCTTCCAGTATGGCCGGGCAGGCATCGTCGTCGCGGTGGAGAATCGCCGAGAGCACGGTGATCGCGATGTCCTGCGCCGCCTGTTCCGGGCTGTTCACGATGGCCGTGTTGTGCGGACCGATGACCAGTGGCTCCAGCGTCAGCGTCGGCCGTTTCGCCAGCCCGATGCGGATCGGTTCGCGGGCCTATGCGGCGGTGGAGGCCTTGTCCTCCTTGCGCGTGCCCAGGGCGGCGCCTGCTGGCCGTCAGTTCTCGTGCAGCTCGACGAACCGGCCGGCCCACGCCCGGAACCGGGCGTCGAGCTCCTTCCGTCCGTCCCACAGCGCGCGCAGGTCCTCCGGCGACGGCGGCCGCAGGCCGAAGGTCTCCTCCAGCCAGACGAGGAACTCCCGGTGGCCTTGGCTGTGTTGGCGCCCCTCACCCTCACCGCCTTCGGGTTCGGACACCGCGGCGGCGAGGAATCCGATGTCGACGAGCGGCTCGCTGTCGACGGCCAGGAGCCGGAACAGCTCCCGCAGGTCCGCCGCGATGACGTACAGCTCCCCTTCGTCGCCGAGCAGGACGACGGGGAGCGTGGCGAGGTCCGCCCGGTCGTCGCAGCGCCACACCGCGTACTCGGACCCCGAGCCGTTGGCCTGCGCGAACGGGATCAGCCGGCCCAGGAACTCCGGATCCTCCGACCACGTGCCGGCACTCGCGCCCCCGCCGTACTCCATGAGCTCGAACCCGTCCGAGTAGTACACCGGACCGATCCGCTCCTCGAACTCCTTGAGCAGGTTCAGCTCCGGTATCGGCGAGTACGCCCGCGTCACGATGCCCCCTCGTCGGTCTCGACCCGCCATGGCGGGTCCCGGCCACGGAGAGCAATTCGCCCGACTGCCGGCTGTGACCATCTGTTCCATGGCGCGAATCGGCATTTTATGCCCCCTGCCGAAGGCCGCTACGGTCCGATCCATGGAGTGGAGCTTTCGGACCACGGAGGAACTCGCGGCCGCCTTACGTGTCGGTGAAGTGACATCGGAGGAACTGACCGAAGAGGCGATCGCCCGTATCGAGCGGGACGACACGGTGATCAACGCGATCTGTGTGCCGGACTTCGGCCGTGCGCGGGCAGCCGCGCGCGGTGCCGACCGGGCGCGCGCCCGCGGCGAGGTCCGGCCGCTGCTCGGAATTCCGGTGACGGTCAAGGAGTCCTACGACGTCGCCGGCCTGCCCACGACCTGGGGCATGCCGCGGTACCGGGACCATGTGCCGGCCGAGGACGCGGTACAGGTGTCACGGCTCAAGGCCGCAGGCGCGGTGGTGCTCGGCAAGACCAACGTGCCCTTGGCGCTGCAGGATGTGCAGAGCTTCAACGAGATCTACAGCACCACCAACAACCCGTGGCGTCATGCCCGCACCTCGGGCGGATCGTCCGGCGGATCGGCGGCGGCCCTGGCGTCCGGGTTCGGCGCGTTGTCCATCGGTTCCGACATCGGCGGTTCCCTGCGCACCCCCGCGCATTTCTGCGGTGTCCACGCGCACAAGCCGACACTCGGGCTGGTGGCGAACCGCGGTATGGTCCCGCCGCCCGCTCCGGCACTGCCGGTCGACCTCGACCTCGCCGTCGTCGGCCCCATGGCGCGCAGCGCCCGCGACCTCACGCTCCTGCTGGACCAGCTCGTCTGGGCCGGCCTGACCGCCATGCCCGGCCTGACCGCCATGCCCGGCCTGCCCGCCACCGCCGTACCGACGGGCCTGTCCCCCGACGGCCTCCCGGTGGGAGTGCAGCTCATCGGCCCGATGTTCGAGGACCGCACCCCGCTGCGGCTGGCCGAGCTGCTCGAGCGGGAGACCGGCGGCTCCAGGCACCAGCGTAGGGCTCCCGTCCGGCGTCCCCGGGTACTCTGTGCCCTCAGGCCAGCCATGAGCGCCCTCACCTGCGGCGCGTCGAGCCCGAGCCACGACCCGGCTTCCGGGTGCACATCGCGCTCGCCGACCCACCCGGGGCACCCGGCGGTCCACACGTTGCCCATCCGCTCGTCCACATAACCTGGCGGCAGGCTCAGCCGTTCCTCCCGGTGCTCCACCCATTTCGTCCTGGGCGTGAACTCCAGAACGTCCCGGTGTCGGGAACGATTCGTATTTCTGTCACGTGATCCCTCTCCCTGCAGGCACTGTGGGCCTTCCCTCCCGAATTAGGTCAAGCGCACGGATGCCCGTAAAAATCCCCACCCAGTGTGGGTTTCGCACGACAGGCGAGTGCCCTTGGATCACCATGGAGAACAGGTGCAGGCCCTCGTGCTGGCCCTAGCTCAGAGGAACAGAGTGCATTCGGACAGCGGCACACGGTCCGCCACCAAACGTGACACGGTCTACCCCGACGGCGACTGCCTGCCCAGGCATCCGTCCCGCTTCTGTCCGGCTGGTGACGGGCCCACTCGGTCACACTGGAACGAGCGAGTGCCGGTTCGGCCTGGCCCAGCTGTTGTCCGATTGATCGAGGCACTCCCGATACCGTGGTGAGTTCCAGCCGCGAACAATGCGGCAGGAACTCACGGATCGGGTCTCACTTGGCGGGGCAATTACGCTTGTCGTGCCCGCGGAAGCCGCACACACTGCACTTGCCGGCGTTGGACGGGACGCTGCACGTCCGCCTGTCGTGGCCCGCCTTCCCGCACGTGTTGCACGTACGGGTCCTCTGGCTCTCGCTCATGCTCTACCTCCAGGATGACGAGCGGTTCGTCACTGCTCACGGAGGAGCTTAAAGCTGCTCACCTGGGGCTTCGGCTCATTATCAAGTAATTGCATCTTTTAGACCGACGATCCGATTGAAGATGACCGTTATCGATTGAATGATACGTGAATATGTTCTAGTTGAGTGACTGAATGGACGTAGACGGGCTTAGTCTGGCGAAGTACGTCAAGGGGGTGGGGCTCACCGCCCTGTTAACTTTCCGAGGGCAGCATCACCGTCGCATATGCGTGTGAGGGCCGAGTAGGCCCTCACACGCAGCTTGTCCCGACGTCAGTCGACCAGCAGCTCATGGAAGAAGCCGATGGAGGAATCCTCCGGGGTCCCCACCAACAAGGCACGGTCCAGAAGCCCGTTGTTCCGTTCGCAACTTGTCTCCGGGAGGAGCACGCACGCGTGACACGCGGCGAGGTTGATGCTGCCGGCGCCCGCCGCCTCGGACTCGATGCAGAGCGGGTCGGCGCTGCACCATTCCGCGCGGCGGACGGCGGAGCGCAGGGTGGCCACCAGGCGGTCGGGTTCGCCCTGGGCGACGAGGCCGCCGAGGCTGCCGGCTGAGTCGCTGGTGGCGGTGTATATCAGCAGGCCTGCCATACCGGTCTCCTCGGCGTAGAGACGCTCGCGAAGGGAGGCCGCCGGGTAACCGGCATCCAGGCTCCACTCAGTGATCAACGCATGGGCCAGCGTGTGGAGAAGGACGAGACGCGGGGTTGCGGGGGACGGCGGGACGTGTTGCGGGTCCGAGGCGCGTTCCCGCAGCAGACGCTCGTGGTTGGCACGAATGCGCTCGACGCGGTGGGTCACCTCCTCTTGGGTAGCCCAGGAGTCGAGGCGCTTCTCGTCGAGGCGGAGGAAGACGCCCTCGCCGCGGACCTCCATGGCCGGCAGCCAGTTCTGCTCGGTCAGGGCGATGGGAGCCTCGGTGATCTGGTCCTCGAGCGCGGAGTCGGGGGCGATCACCCTGGTGAAGGACTTGAGGGCACGCACCTCACGCAGGCGCTTCACGAGCATCGGCTCGACGATGCCGAACTCGCCCAGCGGTGAGGTGTCACCCGTCGGCTGCTCGCAGACGAACTCGTCGTCATGGGTGCCGTCCACCTCGCGGCTCGGGGTCCTCAGCCGCCGGTACTCCTGTTTCAGCAGGGCGAGCCGATGAGTGTCGTGGGTGGGCTCCTCACCGAGATCCTCGAGTTCCGCCTTCTCGGCCCGCAGGAGTTGCTTAACCGAATCGACCGAGATCGCGGCCAGGTTCGGATCCTTCTTGGAGATGAGCTTGAGTGCGAAGGCCAGTTGCGCGTCGTCCTCCTCACACTCGTGCAGTTCCTCCAGATAGGGCGCGAGGCTTGCTGCGAGGCCGCCGCTCCACGGAGGGATGGAGAGCGCGGAGCGGACGATCGGCTGCCAGGCCATGGACGAACCGCGCTGCAGTGTGCGTGGGGGTTCGGAGCAACTTTCGGCGGGCGCGTCACGGAGCCACGGACGGCGGCCCTCGCAGCGGACACCGAGGTTGTTGAGCGCGCTGCTGCGGAAGGCGCCCTCCATGGAGACCTCCGGGACACCGCAGGAGCAGGAGATCACGATGGAGCGCAGTGAGGCGGTCCGGCCGTTCGTCGTGAGCTTGAGGGTGCCGCCGCAGGCTCCGGTGGCGCCGTCCTCGCGGTTGTTGCGGTGGAGCCACTTCCAGTAGGGAAAGTCGTCCAGGTGGCCGTTGGTGCAGGCCACCACGAAGCGAGAGGGGACCAGATCCTCCTTGCAGTCGCCGCACTCGTTCGTGCCCGGCGGGGAGTTGAACTTCCGGACGGGCTGGAGGACGTTGCACTCAGGGCAGGAGTGCCACAGCGGGAAGCGACGGACCCGGACGCCGTCCCGGCTCTTCTCGTCGGACGCCGGCGGCAGCCGGAAGGACTTGACGCCGAGGGTCCGGGCCAGACGGTGCTCGTGGATCTCCGGGGCGTCCTTGACGTCCCAGGAGTCGATGCCTGCGACAATGAACGACTCGTTGTCCACGGCGACCATCGAGCCGACACCGTAGGTCGTGATCATCTGAGCGCGGCGGACCGCGCCCTTGCGGGGCAGGAGCGGCGTCGTCGGGACACCGGGGCCACGCCGGCGGCGGGTGGGGGGTGGGGTCATCGTGAGTTCTCCAGGAACAGGGCGGACTCGGCGTCGACGTCGCGCAGACTCCACAGGGTCGGCCAGGAATCGGTGGCCTTCTCGTCGAAAGCGTTGAGCAGGGCGGGCGCTTTCTGACCGGGCCTGCGCTCGAAGTACAGGCCGCCGTTCGCGGCGGCGGTGCCGTGCCACCACTCGACGAAGTCCTCGAAGTCCTTCTCGGTGTTCTTGACCTCCTCGTCGTTCACCGAGCGGACTCGATCGCGCAGGAGCGGAAGGATCTCCTCGTACAAGCGGTCCTTGTACCGCTCGATGTGGCCCGCGGCCGCGTTGTCGGCGGCCTCCGGGATGAGGATGCGGGCGAGTGCCACCACCACGGCGTGCAGGCCGCGTTCGCGCGCACGCGACGAGAACGGGGTCACGGACGTCGACTCGACCTCCCGGTAGAGGGCCGAGTGGAAGTGCTGGAAGTTCTCGTAGTGCGAACGGTCACGTGATCGTGCCGAGTTGAGCATGACAGCGACCAGGCCCGGGTGGGCGCGACCCACGCGGCTGGTGGCCTGGATGTACTCCGCGGTGGTCTGCGGCTGGCCCATGACGGCCATCAGGCCGAGGCGGTCCACATCGACGCCGACGGAGATCATGTTGGTGGCGAGCAGGACGTCGACGGTCTCCTCGTGCGGCAGCTTCTTCTCGATCTGCTTGAGACGACGCGGTACCTCGGAGGAGTTGGCGCGGCTGGTCAGTTCGGTCTGCTCCCGGATGCGGCGTGTCGGCATCTCGTCGCGCTGGGCGAGGTACTCCAGGTAGGCCACGACGTCGTCATGCACCTGGAGTTCGGCCGCGGCGAGCAGACGGAGGCTGTTGAAGTAGCCGACCAGCGTCCAGTAGGCGTCCCGGACGGTCTCCGTGGTCGCCGCCCGCTGTGCCTGGTGCAGCAGCGTGGCGTATGTGCGGATCAGCAGCGTCGACTGGCTGGTGCTCGGGGTGAGCAGGCCGACGTACTGGCGGCTCGCCTTCTGCTCACGGGGCGTCTCGACGGCGAACCACGAGTCGCGGGAGTCGAGACCGGCCGGCGGGAACTGCTGAACCGCCCGGTTGAAGAGGGCGAGACCCTGGTCGGCGGCGCGACGGATGGTCGCGGTGGAGGCCACTACCTTCGGCTGCTCGGCGAGGACGTCCACGGCGGTTTCGTACAGACCGGTGAGCGTGCCGAGCGGGCCGGAGATGAGGTGGAGCTCGTCCTGGACGATCAGCTCCGGAGGCGGCGTGCCGTCCGCCCGGTCACGGTTGAACAGGGCTGCCGTCTTCGGGCGCCACGGCATGGAGGCGAACTTGTCGACCGTGGCGATGATCAGCGTCGGGTGCCAGTGGTAGACCGACTCGTCGACCAGATGGACCGGGAGACCGCGGGCGAAGTCGCACGTGGAGTCCGGGCATCGGACATGCATGCGCTTGGCCTCAAGGTCCACCTCGTACTGGTAGGCGTCGAGTTTGGTGCCGCACCACGGGCAGGCGTGAAGCTGGACGGGGTTCTTCTCCTGGAGCCCTTCCTTGCCCTTGCGGAGTTCCTTCAGACTGTCGTCCGCGGTCACCAGGTCGTTCGGGGTGGCGGACTGCCCCACCCACATGCCGATGGAGATCTCCTCCTGGCCGAGCGTGCCCGCGTGCTCCTGACGGAGCTGCTCCATCGCGCAGATCAACAGGGTGGCGCGCTCGAACTGCTGCAGAGTGAGCAGGCGGAGGGTGTACCGCATCAGCACGGTCACGCCCGCGCCGCTCGCGCCCTTGCGCATGCGACGCAGGAACGTGGTGAAGGCGATGAGACCGAGATACGCCTCGGTCTTGCCGCCGCCGGTCGGGAACCACAGGAGGTCGGCGACCTCACGGTCGTCGTGACCCGGGTCGACGATGCCTTCGAGGCAGAGCAGCATGAAGGAGATCTGGAAGGGGCGCCACCGACCGGTTTCCACGTCCGGTACCCCGTGCCGACCGTTCCTGACCCACACACCGCGTGCCCGCTGCTTGGCCATCGCCTCGTTGGCCAACCGGAAGGCACGCAGCACCGTCGGGTCCTCGCGCAGCACACGGATGCCGTTGCGGATACGGCGGAGCGCGGTGTCGCAGGCCTCGAGCTGCGCCTCGGCGGCCTCCGCGAACGAGGTGCCGGCGAGGTGCTTCGCCTCGGCACGCTTCCCGGCGATCCACTCGGCGTAGCCGGAGGCCAGACCCTCCAGGGCCGCGAACACGTCGGCGTCGGGCCGGGTCGCCAGGCCGTGCATGGTGAGTGCGGCGTCATCGATCTCCGGGTTGGAGTCGGTGAGCAGGACCTCGTATGCGGGGACGAACTCCGTGCGTACCTCGCTCACCGCGGCGCGCTCGGTCATCGACGCGCCGATGGGAGGGGGAGTCCAGTCCCAGGCGGCGGCGCAGCCGTGACCGGCGGCGAAGGTGGGGGCGTGGCGGTGCAGCAGCCGCGAGGCGGCCTGCTCGGAGTCCACCGCACCCAGCGGCGCGGGCCGCTCCACGAAGGCCTCGACGCCACCGGGCGCCGTTACCGTGACGCGTGGCTGGAACAGGCTGTAGGCGTCCTGCAGCTCGCGTTCACTGACCTTCAACTCGTTGACCAGAGTCACGGTGACCGTGACGGTTCCGGTCGCGGCCGGCCTGCGCACGAGGGCACGCAACTGTATGCCCTCGGCCAAGTCGTGCCTGGTCATGTCGGGTCGGGTGACGTCGATCTCGACCTCGGGAAGTTCGAGCGGCTTCCGCCGCCAGTTTTCCCGCTGGTCGGAAGTGCTCCGGGCCGTCGACCGCTTGACGACCATCGTGTTGCCCGCCTCGTCGACCGGCTCGTACATGGCGGCCTCGACAGCGACCACAACGGTGCGGGAGACGGACGGGTCGACGGCGAAGGTGAGGCCCATGGAGGAGGGGCGACGGTCGTTCGCCAGGGAGACACCGGCCTCGAGTCCGCGCTCCTCCGCGTCACCGCGTCGCACCTCCGGCGCGACGTCGGCCTCCTGCTCCCGGTTGTCGCTCGCGGTGGCCTCCGCCGCCCGCTCGTCGGCGGGACGAGGGAACAGCACGCCGATCGGGTAGGTCGTGATCGGGGCGTCGTGCGTCAGCACCTCGTCCGGTGCTCCCGGGCCCATGAGGTCCCGACGGAGCTGCGTGACAAGGCTGTCACGTGCCTCGTAGTGAGCCGCGTGGCGGCTCGGCGTATCGGCAGTTCGTGTCATTGGTTGTCGCCCTCCCCGGCGTCTTCGCCCGACTTGTAACGGCCGAGCCCCGAGAGCCGGGGCACCAGCCACACACCGTGTTCCCCGAGTCCGGCGCGGTTGCCGGACGCCCGGCTACCCGCGACGGTCTCGAGTGTGTCGATCCGCAGTCCGTGGATCTCGTTCGGCCACCTGACCTCCCAGCTCCTGCTCACCTTCAACGAGGTGTGCAGGTCTCGACGGAAGCGCTCGGAGGTCATGGCCACCGGGCGGCCCTCGTGCAGGACCACGTAGGGCGGGCTCTGGCCCTCGTCGACCGGAAGGTCGTGCAGCTTGCGGAGCACGACGGGGTCCCCGGGGCGGACCGAGGCGGCGAGGTGGTCCTGGAGCGCGGCCGGCGAGTCCTCGAAGCCGTCCGTGCCGGGCGGGTGCTCGCTGCAGACGTCCTGGCCCTTGGCCTCGAGACCCAACCGCTCCCACCGCTGCCGACCGCCGACGTACCAGCGGTCCAGGGCCCGGTGGTACCGCATGCGCCAGGACTCCGGGGCCGTGATCCGGTACAGGTCGTACCGGGGGCGGGTCATGGCCACGTACAGGGCACGGGCCTCCGCCGGCACGTCCACGTCGTCGAACTGCTTGCGCAGTTGTGCGACGGGAGAGGGCTCGACGACCAGGACGCGGTCGAACTCCAGCCCTTTTGCCCGGTGGACCGTCGAGACGACGAGCGGCGACGGCTCCTTGGGAGCCAGGTCGTCCGGGAACCAACCCTCCGCGATCGACCGCCGCACCCGGGCCAGGTCCAGCAAACCGTTCCTGGCCCGTGCCACACCCCGCAGGGAGCGCCAGCAGCGCTCGACCTCGGTGTCCGGTGACAACGGAACCTCCGCCATCAGCTCACGGAAGCGTTCCTGGGTGAGCGTCTCCGAGGACGTGCGGCGCAGCAGGGCGGCTGCCCAGGGCGGCACGGGACGGTCCTGCGCCGACCGGCGCAACCGGTGCGGGACGCCGTTCTCCCACAGTGTCTCCGAGATGAGCAGCGCCTGCCGGTTGTCCCGGCAGAGGATCGCGCACGAGTCGGGGAAGTCGCGGAGCGAGTCGAGCACGAACCGGTCGGTGAACCCGCCGAACGACGGCTGGTCCATCAGCGCGACGCGGAGCCGGTCGTGGATCTCCTCGGCCGCAGTCGTCGCCTTGTCCGGGGCGGAGGGCAAGGCCTGCAGGGAGCGGCCCACCGGGAGCGCGGTCCGGGCCTCATCGGTGGAAGCCCGGAAGTTCTCCGTGAGGTGGAGCTCGACCAAGTCGTCCGGATAGGAGGCGCGGAGCCAGTCGAAGAAGGCGTTCGTCTCCAGCGCCCGCTCCTGCGGGTCCTTCACCTGGAACCCGTAGATGGCCTGGGCGGGGTCGCCGACCATGGTGAAGCCGCACGACTCCTGGAAGTGGTCGAGCAAGGTCTCTACCATGAGCCGGCGATCACCGACGAGGTCCTGGACCTCGTCGACCACGATGTGGGCGGGCGCCACCGGGTGCACGGCTTCGACCGCGCCCTTGGTGATGGCCGACTCGGCCTGTCGGATGCGCTCGTCGAAGCTGTGGCGCCCCCACTCCTCGTCCGGGTACGCGTTGGTGAGGAGGGAGTACGCCCACGAGTCGAAGGTCTGCGCGCGGACCCGACCGGCGCGGTCCCCGTAGCGGGCGATGCGGTCCCGGAGTTCGCGCGCGGCGGCCCGGGAGAACGTGAGGACCAGGATCTCTCCGGCCTCCAGTGCGTCCTCCTCGTGGCCCACCAGCGCGTCCAGCCGGCGCACCAGCGTGTGGGTCTTTCCCGCGCCGGCCCCCGCCGTCACCAGGAGCCGGGCGTCCCAAGGCTGGTCGACGACCGCCTGCTGCTCGGGGGTGAGGGGCGGGGTGCCGGTGAAGACGTCGGTCACGCGCCTTCCTTCCAGAGGTGCTCGAACTGAGTGAAGGCGAGGGACTCGCCGTAGTTGCTGATGTTGTCCCGCACGTTGAGGATCAGACAGCGGTCGGAGCCGCCGTTCAGTTTGCCCCGCAGACCCCGGCCGATCATCTGCTGGTAGACATTCGGGCTGTACGTCGGGCGGGCGACGACCACGGCACGGGTGGCCGGGGCGTCGAAGCCCTGGGTGAGCACCCCGTAGTTGGTCAGGACGCGCAGCCGGCCCGATCGGAAGGCGCTGATGCGGTTGTTGCGCTCGGTGGCACTGGTCGCGGAGTCCACGGCAGCAGCCCCGACACCGGCATCGTTGAGCTTGGCGGCAAGGAACTTGGCATGGCTGACCGAGGTCGCGAAGACCAGGACGGGCCAGTCCTTCGGCATGGCGAGGATCTCGTCCATGATGCGCCGGTTACGGCCGTGGTCGTCGGCGAGGCGCTGCTCCGCGCCCTTTGCCAGCACGCGCATCTTCTCGGCGTGCTGCTTCTCCTCCTGGCTCAGCTCGATGGTGCCGCCGGCCAGTACGCGATGATCGACGTGGGCCAGCATGCCGAGCGACTGCAGTTCGGCATAGGGCTCCGTCTCGAAGACGCCGTCGTCCAAGCGACGACCGCCGAAACGGGTGATGAGACGATGGGTCTCGGTCTCGTTGTTGCCGCGGAACGGGGTCGCCGTGAGACCGAGCAGGTGCCGGTCGGTGCGGTACTGCGTCAGCCCGAGGGACTCCAGGATCCCGGTGTACTCCTTGGTGGTCGCCACGTGCGCCTCGTCGACGATCACCAGAGCAGCATTGCGCAGCCAGGCGTAACTGTCGGTGTTGAGGCAGACCCCGAGCTTGGCGTCGGTCGCGACGACCAGATGCGGGTCGTCACCGCTCACCGGACCTGCCTCATTGGAGCTCCAGAGACGACTGATCGTCAGCGGACGCTGCGCACCCACCTTCTCCCACACGAACTTCCAGCTCTGCACGGCCTGTTCGCACAGCTCGATCGACTGGGCTATCCAGAGGATCGGACCCTCCAGGACGCCTTCGGTCTTGATCCAGCGAATCACCGCCTCCGCGGTGACGCGGGTCTTGCCGGCGCCCGTCGGCAGGGACAGCATCCCGCGCTGGGGCGTAAGACGCGCCAGCATGTCGAAGACGTTGGCGGCCAGACGCTCCTGGTAGCCGTGCAGGAGGGGGAACTCCCGAGGTCCTTCGACCTCGATACGAGGCGCGGGGGACGGAGTACGGGCACCGGCGAACGTGTCAGGGAAGCCCAGGTCGGAGACGAACTTGACCGCCGTGGAGGCACCGGTGAAGGACGACGGAGCGTTCGGGATCCGTGCCTGGATGTCCCTGGCGTGCACCTGCAGGACGCCGTCGTCGTGGGAGTTGTACGCCATCTCGCCCAGACGCTCGGCGGACGGCTCCCCGCGCTCGGCACGCTCGCTGTCGAGGAGGCCGGCGGGAAGACGCTCCTTGAGCGCCTCCGCGCCGATCAGCAAGGAGAGCTTGAGAGCGATGGTGTCGGCGGAGCGGATCGCCTTGATCGTCCGCTGAAGCTCCTGGTCCTTCTCCTGGCGTTCCTGGGCCTCGAGGAGGGCGCGACAACCGACCTCGCCCAGTCCGAGCTTCAGCTCCTTGTCGACGGTCGTGAGAGTGGCGAGACGCTTCGACTCGAGCTCGGCGGTCACCAGGACGGTGTTGCCGCGCACGACGCTGTGCAGGGCGATGCCGTTGCTGCCCTTCGGGGTCTTGGTCACCTCCTCGAGCTCGGAGCAGTACTGGATCTCGTAGTTGTTGACCGCGCTGCCGAACCGCTGTCGCAGCGTCGGGTAGGCGTCGCGCAGGGCGATCGGCTCACCGGCGGGGACATGACGCACTTCCCTACTGATCACGTCGCTGAAGGAGAGCATCCCCCACTTCTCGGTGAGCAGTTCGGCGTCCTCGGCACTTCCCGCCAGGAGGGCCGGCAGGCGCTCGGCGCGCAGCTCCCTGTACTCGGCCTCCGAAGCCGCCACAGCGATCTCGCCGTCATCCCGGGTCTCCCACGCGTCGCCGACCCGGCACCGCGTGAGGCCCTCGGGGAAGGGCAGGTCAAGCCGGGTCATCAGCACGTAGGTGCTGCCCACGAAAGAGTCGTCGTCACTGGCGAGCAGTTGCTCTCCCAGCTTGGTCCACAGGTTCTCGGGGACGAGGTCGACCTTGTCGGGCAGTCCCAGCTTGCGGGCCTTCTCCTCGCTGATGTCCGCCACGGGCAGCACATCGGCGTACGTCGAGAGTTGCGGTCCGACCGCCTCGGCCGGACGACGGGGGCCCTGGGAGGTGGGGACGGTGCCGTACTTGCGGATCAGCCAGCGCGCAGGCGACGGGATCGCCTCACGGCTGCCGGAGGCGGTGCCGATCTGGCGGATCCAGCGGTCCACGATCAGACGGTCGGGAATCGCCTTGAGGTAGGCGGCACGACCTTCGTCGGAGAGCCGCAGGAGCAGGTGCAGGGAGTCGGGGACCGGTGAACCTTCCGTCCTCATCCGGCCGATCGTCGGGCGGCTCCTGGTGCCGAGGGTCCGGCAGTAGGCCTCGTACACGGCCGTCCGGTACTCCTCGTACCAGGAGTCCTGGATGTCCTGCGTCTCACGCGTGGGCACGGCGAAAAGCCCCAGGTCGCGGAAGACGGCCACGTCGTCGGAGTGGAACGTCATGTCCACCGCGACGGAGGCGTCCCGCGAGCCGTCCTCCGGCACGATCGGACCCGGCCGCAGACACTGCCGCACGGGGTGGAACTCACCGTCCAGCGTCAGGACGTGCAGAGTCTCCTGCAGGTTCGGGTAACGGCTGCGGATCTCGCCGAGCGCGTGATGACCGCCGGCCCTGCGGAACAACTCCCAGAACAGACGCCAATCGCGGTCGCGGTAGCGGGCGAAACCCTGGTCGAGGACTCCTGCGAAGCGACCACGGCTGTCCGCCTCACGGACGCCGATGATGTTCAGGGCGTGGCGGAGGGTGGGGTCCTCGGTGAGCGACGGGTGCGCGTAGACGAGATCGTCCTTGAGCCCGTCGGCCTGGTCCCGCTGCCACACGCGACCGGCCTCCGGGGCGACGAGATCGCCGGATTCGGTCATCACGATGCGGGCACGACGCGCGGACTCGGCGAACGGCGAGTTCGTCCCGATCATGTCGGCCAGGATGCGGACCGCGACGGCCGACGCCTCGGGACGGCGGTCGGAGACCAGAGCCTCCAGCCACTCGACGACGGATGCACGCTGCCGTCCGGCCGCCGCCAGGATGTGCTGGACCTTTCCGGAACGGGTGTCGTTGGCCTCGACGGACGGATGCACCCAGTTCCTCGGCCGCCCCGGGTAGGAGTGCCACATGGCCAGCCATTTCGGGGAGAGCCCCTTGCCGGCTCGACGACCTTCGTCGGGATGGACCTCGACGTCCTTGGGGACGCGCAGTTTGCCGTCCTGGTCGGGGAGGGACGGGAGCTCGGCCGTCAACTCCCAGATCCGGCGGGTGAGGATCTCGTCCGCCCAGGAAAGGGTCTCGACGGCCTTGAGACGACCGGGCAGGAACGAAAGGTAGGCGCCGGGGTCGGCCACCGGTGCGAGCTGCGGCAGCGACTCGACCACGAGTCTGGCCGCGACCTGCAGCAGCTCCTGGTTGAAGGCACTCTTGTCCAGCAGGTTCTGCCGGTCCTCGTTCGTCTTCCACGCGCCGTTGAGCACCCCGCTCAACGTCATCTCGTAGTTGGTCGGGAAGAAGGCCCAGAATCGACCGCGACCACTCGCCGGGTTCGCGTACGGAGCGGCACCGGAGTACTCGGGCACCGCCCAGGAGATGTCGATGGTCGCCCGGTCGTGCAGCTCGCCGGCGGCGCCGCGGGCCTGATCGCCCGGCGAGTGGGCGACGGTGAAGACCTTCCATTTCTCACTGGAGCTCGTGCGACCCGTGCCCGTCTCGTGGATGACACGGCGCACGCCGTTCTGCTCGACCGTGATCACTCGGCGGACGATCGGCATCGCACGCCGGTCCTCCAGGACGACCTTGCCGACGTGGGAGGAGAACAACTGGAAGAGCTTGGGGAACTCCTGCCGGCCCTGCGTGCCCTTCGGGTTGTGGATGTCGCCGGCGAGACGTGCCGCGGCACCGGGGAGCAACGGCAACCGCACGACGGTGACGGCCCATCCGCGGAGCTCGTCGAGCACCGGGTCGAGCCGACGCTCCCGGGCCTCGTCCAGCGGACGGGCCATGCGCAGCACCGGGGCCTCGAAGTCGGAGTCCGGCTCGAAGCCGGCAGCCCCGGCGATCTCGGTCCGCGACCAGACGCGGTCGAACCCGAAGGCGCCGGTCGTGCTGAAGAACTGCGGAGCGTCGGACACCACCAGGTACGACTTCACGCCGACACCGAACCGGCCGATCTGCCCTCCACGCTTGCGGGAGACCCCCATGCGAAGGATGGTCTCGGCGCCGGCCGAGGTGACGGGCGTGCCGACGTTGGCGCAGTAGAGGTGGTCCTGGGTGAGGACCACGTGGATGGTTCCGCCCGGCTCGTTCGCGACCTCGTCGGCGGCGTTCTGGACGATCTCGTAGAGCTGCCGGTCGCCGTAGCCGCCCTGCGTGATACGTCGCTCGCTGTTGGCGTGCTCCTGGACCAGACCGGGGTCGACCCGGTAGGTCTCCAGGGTGCGTCGCGACTGGTCGTTCACGACGTTCAGGACGTCCGCCGAGTTCGGTTCCGTAGTTGCGTGAGCCATGTGGATTCCCCCCCACTTGCAGGTGTTTTGTTGAATTGCACCGCTGGCCGGGTCCGACCAGTCGTTCGCCGCCGGAGCAACGACAGCCGGACCCGGCGCATGGCGGTGCCGATTGAGCTGAGATGTAGTTCCCTGCCGAGTCCCGGAATCGGGACTCGGCTCAGGGAAGCGGAATGATGATGACCAGATAGCCCTTCGGATACCTCGAAATCCGAACCCTCCTGCGGTGACGCCTGATGTCCTTACGACCGGGCGGCCCACTCATGGGCTGGGAACGCCGCTTCGGGCGAATGCGCGATTTCTGCCGGAACTCATGACCGACCTCGCCCTTCTCCACACCGGGCCCCGAATCCATAGCACGGGCCTGGGCGGCCTTGCGGTTCTCGCGGGCGATGAACCGACGAAGGTTGTCGATGACGGGACGGGTGATACCCATCGCGTCCAAGAAGTCGGACCTGAGCTGCGGGTCCTCCATCGAGTCGTACTGCTGGACCAATCCAAGGGCGCGGGCCAGCTCAGGGTTCGTGCAGTCCGAGGAGTCGTCCGCGGACATGGAGGCGTCGGGCATGAGGCAGTTCCTGCTTTCAGTCGAGGGCGCGAGCCGCTAACCGAAGGTTCTGGTGCATGACGGGGCATTTCGGGTCGAAGGTCGGTGAATTCCGGAAATCGACACACGTGTCCTGTGGGTCGAAGAAGTACTTCTGAGGCTGTTGGCTCCTGACGAACAACAGTAGTCCTGGCGGCAGTTGGGAGTCAACGGGTAATCGGATTGCCATGTGGTGTGACTGGTTGAATCGCTGCTCGGCTCGCATCGATGCGGGAGTCGATATCGGATCTCGGGCGCAAAATAGGGCAATTCGGCGACGGGTCGTACTTGACGCCGCACCTGACCCGGATGGCATGGGTGGTCGGCCTGCCGGTGGCTGGAGGCCGGTCATGGAGCGCGGAAGAAACTCCCTTATAGGGGCTCCGCTTCTGGGTGATGTCAATCAACGTTGTCGCCGGACGTGCGTGTCAAATGGGTGCTACGGTTCCCCAGGTCAGTAGTACAAGCAGGTTGACGGGGAGGGTCTCGGTCTATGGAGGTCGGGGAGGACTTCGGTCCGTGGCTGGGGCGCCAGTTGGCCCGCGCGGGCATGACCCAGGCCGATCTCGCGAAGGAGGTCGGCCTGACCCGGGCAGCGGTGTCGGCGTGGATCACGGGGCGGGCGGTTCCCCGTGAGGAGACGATGCTGGACATCGCCAGGGCCTTGGGCGTGGACAGCGCCACCGTCCATCTGCGCACCTCGGACATAGCCGGCAGCGTCACCACCGGCTGGTACCACAGGCCCGCGCATCCGGACGGCGGGCGGGAGTTCGGCAACGCGGCGGCGTTCGCCTTCGACGCCGATGTCGGCGTCCTGGCGCGTGAGGCGACGCAGAACAGCCTGGACGAACGGCTCGACACCACCCGACCGGTCCGGGTGCGGTACACGATCCACGAACTGAGCGGCGAGCACCTGAACCGGTTCCTGGACGCACTCAAGTGGGACCAGCTCGCCCCGCACTACGAGGCCGCGGCAGGCCAGGACCAGAAGGTCAGCAAGGTCCTCCACCAGGGACTGCAGGAGCTGCGGGAACGCGGTCGCCTCGTGCTGCTCAGGGTCGACGACTACAACGCCACCGGCCTGATCGGCGACGACTACGAGGACGGCCGTTTCGCCGCCGTGGTTCGCCGCCAGCTCGACAGCAACAAGAAGTCCGCAGGCGCCGGCGGTTCCTACGGCCTGGGCAAGGCCACACTGTGGGCCACGAGCCGTCTCGGACTCGTCCTGATCAATTCCACGCTCTCGGAACCTCACGAGGGGCGGACCGAGCGTCGGCTGATCGGCCGGCTGGACCTGCCGTGGCACGAGGCCGGAGGCAAGCAGTGGGCCGGCCCCGCCTGGTTCGGGGAGCCGGACAAGGCTCGCGGTGACGACGTCGCCCGCTCCTGGTGGGCGGACGAGCAGACCGTGGAGAAGCTGCATCTCACCCGCGAGAGCTCGGAGCCGGGCACCAGCTTCCTGATCGTCGGCGCCCACGACGTCGCCGGGAAGGCCGATCCGGCTTCGGAGATCGAGGATCCGGACGGCGTGGAGTCCATGCACCGCCGCTTGGTGGAGGCGCTGGCGCAGAACTTCTGGGCTGCCATGACCTCGGGGCGCACCGCGTCACCACTGCTCGAAGCCTCGGTGCGGACGCTCCGCAACGGACGGGTCGTCGTCGACGAGGAGCCGGTCGACCCGAGGGCTGCACAACCGTCCCGGACCCGGGCCCTCCAGGCGTACCTGGACGGCGAGACCGTCGACCGCCTCACCGAGACCGGGCAGGTGGCACTCGCCCGCGTCCCCCTGCGTGTGCCGGCGAAGCGGAACGGGGGAGGCGGCGGCGTCGAGCACCAGGCCGTCGTCCTGGTCACCGCCGCCGACGACGCTGACGGCAAGCCGAACCAGATGGTCGCCATGCGAGGAAGTCGGATGGTGATCCGGACCGCCCGTGTGCCGGAGCTGCCGCTGGGATCCGTCGCCTTCCAGGCGGTGCTCCTCGCCGGCAACGCCGCCGGTGACGACGTGACCGGAGCTCAGCAGGCGGAAGAATTCCTCCGTGCCTCCGAGCCGCCCGAGCACAACAAGTGGGGGCCGACGGACGAACTGCGCGCCGTCTACGTCGTCGGGGCGCAGACGCGGCTGGCCGAGTTCACCCGGTCCGCCAACGCCGCCGTACGCCAACTGGTCGGTCGGGCGCAGGAGAAGAAGACGGAGGGCCCGAAGGTCCTTCGCGATCTCCTGAAGCTCGACGGCGGCGTCGGACCCGCTGTGCCGCGCGTACCGGCACAGTCCCAGCCGGTCATCCAGAGTGTCGACGCCGAGCTCGAGCCGTCCGGTGCGTGGAGCATCACCGTCGAGGTCAAGCTGCCCGGAACCCCGGACCCGATCGCTCTCGTTCCCGTCGCGAAGTTCGACGTGCGTTCCGGGGCCAAGCCGGTGGTCGGCTGGTCCGCTCTGGAGGCCGTCAAGAACTGCGAGGTGGTGGACGGGGACCGCCTGCTGTTCGCCGGCGGCGAGAAGAAGGCGTACTTCACCGCGGTCACCGACGAGTCGACGCATCCGGTGCGTGCACAACTTGCCGGGCTGGTCGTGGAGTTGCAGAAGGCGAAGGGTGCCGCCGCGTGAAGATCTACCCCTATCGACGGCTCACCGGGTCGGTCGAGTTGGACGTCACAGCTGTGCGCCAGGAGCGCGAGGGCGTCTACCAGCACGACCTGGAGACCTGGGCCTTCAACGCGCAGGAGAGGGTCGTCGCGCTGCACCAGGTCGAGCGGGCCGATTGGGAGAGCGTTCGACTGTCGATCCAGGCCAAGCTGCCCGAGGCCGAGATCGCCGCAGGACCTTGGAAGGACGTCACGGTCGTCGCGGTGCTCACCGAGAAGGCGACCAACGCGCGTACCACCGCAGAGCTCCGCCCGAAGACGGGCGGTGTGTGGACGGGTCACCTCCGCATGTGGAAGTCCATGCATCTGCATCGCGCGGAACTGACCGTCGTCGTGGTCGGCACGACCGACGACGTGCCCGGCCGCATGATCGGCCGCGCGGACGTTCCGTGGATCGTCGACCTCACGGCCCGGATGCCGGTCCGGCAGACGGAGATGCAGATCGAGGAGGTCGACTTCTCCGAAGGGCCGGAGTGGCTGAAGCAGTTCAAGGACGCCCCCTGGATCGTCGAGACGTCGGGCGACCTGCCGGTCGTGCACGTCAACACGTCCTTCGAGGGGGTGTCCGAGGTGCTCAACTCGACCTCCCACGACCCCATGACGAAGGCGATGAGGGAGATGCTCGCCACGCAGATCGCCACCGAGGTGTGGACGTCGGTCTTCCAGGCGGCCGTCAGCGGTCTCGACCCCGAGGGGCATGGCGAGGTCGAGTGGCCGGGCGGCTGGAAGGACGCGGTGCTGAAGAGCATGCTCGCCGACGTTCTTCCCGACGTGTCCGGGGACGACGCCCTGCGTGAGATCCACGCCCGTCGGATCGAATCCGCGGGCTGGAGCGAACTTCAGCCCCGCATCAACTACGCAGCGGGCCGCCGGGCCAAGGTCGCGAAGAACCTCGGCACGGCCTTCCGTGCGCTAGACACAGCCCGTAGGGAGAGCTGACCGTGATCGACAAGCCGGACCACCTGCCGGAGCGGCTCGCCCTGCTCGCCGACATCAACGCGGCCAAGTACCTCTCTGCCGGCCTGCTCACGGGCCAGGAGGCCCCGCCGTACATCGCGCTCAACAAGGTCACCGAGCCGATCGAGGACATGAGCGCCCGTACGGAGGTCGGACGTCTGCGTGACCTCTTGGACCTCGCGATGGGCGAGTTCGACGACGAGGCCCACACCAAGGCCGACGCCTGGCTCGCCCCCCGACTGCACGCCACACTGCGGCTCACCCGGCGGGAGGCGGCGGACGCCAGGTTCTGGAACTTCATCGCCCTGGCGGTCGCCCCCGACTACGTGCTGTGGCGCCACCTACCCCGCAAGGGCCACCGCAGCCGCCCTACTGTGCCCGCCGCGCGCTTCACCGGCCCGCACTACACCCAGGCGTTCGCGCGCCTGTGGTGGGCGGCCGAGCTGTTCCGCGACGGTAAGGACTACCGGCCGGCCGTGGTGGCGTGCGGCAACCAGGACGTGCTCAACACGATCCTCCGGCTCGACGTCATTGACCACCGTCCCACCGCACAGGCGGTGATACGCCTGATCGACAACGGCACGGTGACCACCGGCCGTGAGGTCAATGCCCTGGCCGTCGTTACCAATTCCGCGGCGAGCACGCTGATGTACGACGCGCTCGCCGAGGACGACGAGTGGGACGGCAGCGCCCTCTCGACCTGGATAGCCGAAGCCGATTCGGCGCCCCCGGTCCCACGCCGGGCCCTCCCGGAGGGCCCGGACGACGGGCCGGTGCGGCCGCGAGCAGTCGCATACCTGGCGGAGCGATTCGAGGAACTGTTCGCGGAGGCGTCGGTGCGAGGGCGTACCACCGAATCGGCCGGAACGTAACCTTCAACAGAAGCTGCCGGTTGGTCGCGGGGAGAGCGCCTCCCCGCGACTGAGCTTCTTCAGCGTTGCCGCTCCAGGGTGAGGACCGCCTTGGCGATTGACGTCATGCGGTTCGGACTGCA
>NZ_LWCC02000171.1 GCF_001642695.1 Streptomyces chilikensis | reverse complement strand
CCGCGGCGGCGGCCGTCCGCTCCCGCACGGCCGCGGACGCGGCCACGCAGGCAGCCGCCGAGGCGGACGCCGCGGCCACCCGGGCCGAGGCCGCCGCCGAGCGCGCCCGGGCCGACGCCGACGCGGCCCAGGCGGCCAAACTCCGTGCGGACGCCGCGCTGAGGACGGCGACCAGCGCCGTCGCGGACGCCATCGACGCCTCCGAGCACGCCTCGGCGGAAGCCAAGCTGTCCGTGAAGGCGGCCGACGAGGCCGAGCGGCTGGCGGGCGTCGCGAAGACGCAGGCCGACGAGGCGCAGAAGCAGGCCGACGCGGCTGTCGCGGCTTCGGCGAAGGCGGCCGGTTTCGCGTACGTCACGGCCCAGGCGGCGGTGGACGCGGGCAACGCGGCCGCGCAGGTCGCCGCACCCGCCAACGACGCCATTCAGCTCGGTTCCCCGTACGTGGACACCGACGCGGCGGCCGGACTGGTGGTGCTGACCGGTCAGGCGTCCAAGACGATCGCCGAACAGCAGAAGGCCGTGGCGGACGCCCACGCGACGAACGCGGCGGAGGAGGCGGCCGCCGCACAGGCCATCGCCACCCAGGCGCAGGGCGACGCCAAGGCCGCCTATCAGCACGCGGCGAACGCGGCCGGCCACGCGGCCACCGCTCGCGGCTACTCCGCCCAGGCCCTGGACTACGCGGCCCAGGCGGCCACGGCCATGTCCAAGGCCGTCGCGTCGTTGGCCCGCACCGCCGACCACGTCCGGCAGGCGGCCG
>NZ_LWCC02000170.1 GCF_001642695.1 Streptomyces chilikensis | reverse complement strand
GTGACGCCCGTGCCGGGGATCCGCGTCCGGCGCGCCCGCGGACCGGGCGTGCCGGACGCCCGGGGTCAGGAGCGCGCGCGGGCGGCCGGATCGTTCAGGCAGAGCGCGATGTTGCGGACCGCGGTGGTGAGCTCCTCGATCACCCGGGCCGCCTGCTCCGCGTTGTGGAAGGCCGGGCGTCCGGCCAGGGAGAGGCCCAGCTCCTCCGCCGCCTGCAGGACCAGCCCGGCGCCCTCGGTGGAGGGGGAGGGGGCGACGGGCGGGGACGGCTCGGCGGGGGGGAGAGGCCCCGGCGGGACGGGCCGGGCCGCCGGAGCCGGATCCACCGCGGACGTGCCGGACGTGCCGGACGTGCCGGACGTGCCGGACGTGCCGGACGTGCCGGACGTGCCGGGCAGGCCGGACGCGGACGCCGGCTGATGCGCGTGCTCGGAACCGCCCGGTGCCGGTGCCGGTGCCGGTGCCGGCGTCGGCACCGGTGGTCCGGCCGGTGCCGGGCCGGGCTCCGGTTCCCCCCGGTACCCGTCGAAGGGGCCGTGGAAGACGCCGGGGTCACCGGCCGTGGGGACGTACTCCTCCTCCCTGGGCCGTGACGGAGGAGGCTGCGCGGGGCCCGGCCCCTGGGAGGCCCGCTGGACGTGGTGGGCCAGATCCGGGGCGTTGCGCGTACGGGGCAGCACGAAGTGCTCGAAGCCGGGGAACGCCAGGGTGGCGGAGTGCGGGGAGGGGCGCGGGCTGTACTCGGTCTGCCACTGCATCCGGTAGCAGTTGACCTGGTCGGCGCAGGCGGCGCGGGCGTGGAAGACCGCGGTGTCCTCCCCCAGGTCCGGGTACCAGAGGTTCGGGCCCGGGAAGCGCACGGTCCGCACCCGCGGCTTGATCGGCTCGGCGCACCCCATGCAGCAGCCCTCCGGCACCATGAGCGGGATGCCGCCGTTCTGCTCGGGCCAGCGGGGCCCGCCTTCCCAGCGGTACTCCCCGTGCTGGCAGGGAGGCAGTTCGCCGCAGGCGCGGCAGACGGCGTAGTGCTCCGGCAGGACCTGCCAGTCGTGGCTGGCGGGGGCGCACCAGTGCTTCGGCGCGGAGCGGGGCAGGTTCTCGTTGCGCAGCACCAGGACCACCGGGCGCTTGTAGAACTCGGTCCGGTCGGGAGCCGGGCGGACCGCCTGGTTGTCGGCCCGCCGCAGCTCGTTGGCGTGCCACCACAGCTCCACGTGGTCGCGCCACGCCTTCTCGTAGGCCTTCGGCCACGGGTCGGCCGGGTAACCGTTGATCTCCAGGATCCGCCATGCCTGCCGGTCGAGCACCACGATGGAACCGGTTCGCAGGCGCATGTGTGTTCCGTTGTCCCCCTCGTCCGGCCAGTCGTGCCGGCCGATACGGGTGGGCTGGTCTGGGAGCCACCTGCGAACCTGCATGTCATGCTCCTCGGCAACGAAACTTCATAGTTTCAACTGGGGCAGTGGGCAACATTCTCTACAATTTCGACGTTTGCGTAGGTATAGACACGCGCGCGTGCCGCTGATCGAAGGCGGCCGGAAACGCTTTCCGTGTCGCCGCTTCCCTCCGGAAATTCCTTTGTTGCCGGGCTTTTTCGCTCCCGGCGCGCTCACCGGTCCCGGTCTTCCGCACGTCTCCCGGAAGGGCGCCTCCGCGCCCTGTCCCCCGGCCCCCACACTCACCTGTACGTGTGGCGGTACTTCGGTCACCGCCACTCCGTACGTGTGCATTGCCGCGTGCGCGGTGTCCGTGCGTCACCCGTCACCGGACGTTCCGGGAGCCCGGTCGGTCAGACATCGGCAAGGCGTCACGCTTGCGGGGGAACAACCGGCTCCGGACGGTTTGCCCGGAACGGTGCGGGCATCTCTGGTTCCAGGACGACACACTCCCGGGACGGTCCGGTCAACCGCCCCGTCCGCCGCGGCACTTCGGCCTCCCGGCGGAGAAACCGCTCCTCTGTACTCGGTACCCGAACCGTCCACCGGCACCAGGAGGAATCTGATGGCACACATCCGCACGGCCCGTGTTCCCGTCGGCGGGGCGGCCGCCACCGCCGGAGGCGCGTGGTGAGCGGGGCGTGGCCGGCGGAGCGCTGAGCGCTCCACCGGACCACGTGGGACAGAGCGTGCTTCATGGGGATACACGTGCGCGCGACGGTGCTCCACCCGCCGTCGCGCGCACGTGTGCGGGGCCGCGTGTTCCCTTCGGGTGCGGGGCCGTGCGGTCCGCCCGCGCCGGGCCGCGCGGCCCGGCCGCGGCCCCCGGGTCCGCCGCCGCCCCCGAGGGAACCCCTAGGGGGGCATCGGTCTCCAGGAGGTGGGCGGAGTCCGCCTCTCCGACCTGCGGGGGACGAGGTTCGGGCCCTGTGGCCGATCCGCCGCGGCCCGGCCGCTCCTAGCGTGGACGCATGACCGCCAGGACGTCACCGCCACCGCCGCGTGCGACCTCCTACGCCTCCTTCGCGTCGTACGTCCAGGCCCGCCGGCCGGTGCTGCTGCGCACCGCCCGGTCACTGACCAACGACCCCGGGGACGCGGAGGACCTGCTCCAGACGGCCCTCGCCCGCACCTACCTCCACTGGGACCGCATCACCGACCACGGCGCCCTCGACGGTTACGTCCGCCGGGCCCTGGTCAACACCCGCACCTCCCAGTGGCGCCGCCGCCGCGTCGACGAGTTCCCCAGCGAGACCCTGCCCGAGCCCCGCGGACCCGGCGCGGCCCCGGCGGACCCGGCCGAGCTGCAGGCCACGCGCGACGCCGTGTGGCGCGCCGTCCTCCGCCTCCCCGACCGCCAGCGCGCGATCGTGGTGCTCCGCTACTACGAGGACCTCAGCGAGGCCCGCACGGCCGAAATGCTCGGTGTCTCGGTGGGCACCGTGAAGTCCGCCCTGTCCCGCGCGCTGGTCAAGCTGCGGAAGGACCCGGAATTGCATCCCGCCGGGTAGTGACGGCGGCGGCTCGATCTGTGCAGAATCTCCGAAACTTACCCACGCGTAATGACGCGCGTTTCCCGGGGAGGCACCGGTGCAGAGCACGATGCAGGACGTCGAGCTGACGGTTTCGCGAATCCTGGCCCACGGCACGACCGTCCACAGTCGTTCGGAGGTCATCACCTGGACCGGCGAGGGGGAGCCGGAGCGGCGCACCTTCGCCGAGGTGGGGCGCCGGGCCGCCCAGCTCGCCCACGCCCTCCGGGACGACCTGGGGGTCCGGGACGACGACCGGGTCGCAACCCTCATGTGGAACAACTGCGCCCACGTGGAGGCCTACTTCGCCATCCCCTCGATGGGCGCGGTGCTCCACACCCTCAACCTCCGCCTGCCCGCCGAACAGCTGGCCTGGATCGTCAACCACGCCGCCGACAAGGTGATCGTCGTCAACGGCACGCTGCTGCCGCTGCTCGCGCCCCTGCTGCCCCAGCTGCCCACCGTCGAGCACGTCGTGGTGGCCGGCCCCGGCGACACCTCCGTTCTGGAGGGCGCCGGCGTCCAGGTGCACGCGTACGAGGCGCTGCTCGCGGGGAAGCCCGGGACCTACGACTGGCCCCGGCTGGACGAGCGCCAGGCCGCCGCCATGTGCTACACCTCCGGCACCACCGGCGACCCCAAGGGCGTCGTCTACTCCCACCGCTCCATCTACCTGCACTCCATGCAGGTCAACATGACCCAGTCGATGGGCCTGACGGACAGCGACACCTCCCTGGTCGTGGTGCCGCAGTTCCACGTCAACGCGTGGGGCATACCGCACGCCACCTTCATGACCGGCGTCAACATGCTGATGCCGGACCGCTTCCTGCAGCCCGCCCCGCTCGCCGAGATGATCGAGACCGTCCGGCCCACCCACGCCGCCGCCGTCCCCACCATCTGGCAGGGCCTGCTGGCCGACCTGAAGGCCAAGCCGCGCGACGTCTCCTCGCTCACCCAGGTCACCATCGGCGGAGCCGCCTGCCCGCCCGCGCTGATGAAGGCGTTCGACGAGTTCGGCATGCGCGTGGTGCACGCCTGGGGGATGACCGAGACCTCGCCGCTGGGCACGGTGGCCCGCCCGCCGGCCCACGTCGAGCCGGGCTCCGACGAGGAGTTCGCCTACCGCACCACCCAGGGCCGCTTCCCGGCCGGTGTGCAGGCCCGCCTGACCGGCCCGAACGGCGAGCGCCTGCCCTGGGACGGCGTCTCGGCCGGCGAGCTGGAGGTGCGCGGGCCGTGGATCGCGGGCGCCTACTACAACGGCCCCGACGGGGAACCGCTGCGCCCGGACGACAAGTTCAGCGCGGACGGCTGGCTGAAGACCGGGGACGTCGGCGTGATCGACGCGGACGGCTTCCTGACGCTCACCGACCGGGCCAAGGACGTCATCAAGTCCGGCGGTGAGTGGATCTCCTCCGTGGAGCTGGAGAACGCGCTGATGGCCCACCCGCAGGTGGCCGAGGCCGCCGTGGTGGCCGTGCCGGACGACAAGTGGGGCGAGCGCCCGCTGGCCGCGGTGGTCCTCGCGGAGGGCGCCGGGACCGGCTTCGAGGAACTGCGCGACTTCCTGGGCGGCGAGGGCGGCATCGCCAAGTGGCAGCTGCCGGAGCGCTGGACGCGGATCGCGGCGGTGCCGAAGACCAGCGTCGGCAAGTTCGACAAGAAGGTCATCCGGAAGCAGTACGCGGACGGCGAGCTGGACGTCACCACCCTCTGACGGACGGCCGCCCGGCCGCACGTCCCCCGGACGGCGGGAGGGCGCCCCGCGGTTCTGCCGCGGGGCGCCCTCCCCGTGTGCGCGGGTCAGTTGGTGCCGATGCGCGCCAGCAGGTCGACCAGACGCTGCTGGACCTCCTCCTCGGTGGACCGCTCGGCCAGGAACAGCACCGACTCCCCCGAGGCCAGCGCCGGCAGCGCGGCCGGCTCCACGGGCGCCGTGTAGACCACCAGCGGCGTGCGGCTGAGCCGCCCGTTGGCGCGGAGCCAGTCGAGGATGCCGGCCCTGCTCCGGTCCATCCGCATCAGGTCCATCACCACCAGGTTGGGCAGCATCTGCGCGGCGACCGCCACCGCCTGGGTGTCGTCGACGGCCCGCCCGACCTGCATGCCGCGCCGCTCCAGCGACGCGGTCATCGCCACGGCGATCGCGTCGCGCCCCTCGATCAGCAGCACCCGCGGCGGGTGCTGCTCGCTGTCCCGCGGCGCCAGCGCCTTGAAGAGCACGGCCGGATCGGCGCCGTACGCCTCCTCGCGGGACGCCTGCGCCAGCCCCGCCGTCACCATCACCGGCACCTCGGCGGCCACCGCGGCCTCCCGCAGCGACTGCAGGGCGGTCCGGGTGATCGGGCCGGTCAGCGGGTCGACGAACAGCGCGGCCGGGAACGCCGCGATCTGGGCGTCCACCTCCTCGCGGGAGTTGACCACCACCGGGCGGTAGCCGCGGTCGTTCAGCGCCTGCCGGGTGGTCGGGTCCGGTGCGGGCCAGACCAGCAGACGGCGCGGGTTGTCCAGGGGCTCCGGGGGCAGCTCGTCGTCCATCGGGCGCGGCTGCGGCTGGTCCGAGACCTCCACGGCCCCGCCCGGACCGTCCAGCGGCTCGGGACCCTCGGCGGCGTCGGCGTCGGGCGCGCCGATGGCGTAGGAACGGCCCACGGTGTGGTCGGCGGCCGGGCCCGGCCGCCCGGCGGGGACGTGCGGCCGGGGCAGACCCATGGGCGGCGCCGGGGGCACCGGGGGCAGCGCCGGGACACCGCCCGGTGCGGGACCGGCGGGCGTGGCGTCGGCCTCGGCCGCGCGGGTGCCCAGCTTGCGGCGACGGCCGTTGGCGGCGGGACCGGCCGGCGGGGGCGTCGGCTGACCCTGCCCGGGCCGGCCGGCGAACGGCACGCCCTGCCCGAGGGTGCGGACGCTGAACGCGCGGCCCTGGGTGCTGTTGGTGCTCTCGCCCGGAACCTCCGCCGCGGGCGCGGCGGCGGGCTGCGCGGGAGCCGGTGTCTGCGGCGTCTGCGGAGGCTGGGGCGTCTGCGGAGGCCGGGGCGTGGCCCGGACGGCGGGCGCGGGCGTGGACTCGGCGGGCAGCGGCTGGGCCGGCGCGGGCTGCGGCGGCTGGGGCTGCG
>NZ_LWCC02000017.1 GCF_001642695.1 Streptomyces chilikensis | reverse complement strand
GGACGCCGCCCCGGCCCGCCCCCGCGGCACGGCCGCTCGCGGGCGGAGCCGCCGGGCGCACGGTCCGCCGGCCGCCCCCGGTGGCGCCGGGACGGACCTCGGCCGCGGCCCCACCTGGTGGTTTGGCAGACTGTCCCCGTGACGACGTCGCCCTTCACCACCACCGCCGATCCCCGGGACGAGAAGCCCCAGTACGTGCTGCCGCTCGTCGTGCGGCTGGAGAAGACGGATCCCCCCGCCCGCACCGACGCCCTGGAGACCTCCGCCCGCGCGGTGCTCACCATGCTGGCCGACCCCCGTTCGACCGGCGACGGCGACTGGGCGGACGCGATCGACGCCTGGCAGGACGCGAGGATCCGCAAGGTGGTCCGCCGCGCCCGCGGCGGCGAGTGGCGCAAGGCGCAGACCCTGCCCGGGATCACCGTGACCGGCGGGTCGGCCGAGGTGCGCGTGTACCCGCCGGTCCCCCTGGACGGCTGGCCCAGGGAACTCGCCAAGCTCCAGGTCTCCGGCACCGACCTGGACGACCCGGAGCCCCCGCCGCCCGCCGGCCCCGCCGTCCCGGTGCTCTGGCTCAACCCGGAGCTGGACATGTCGGCCGGCAAGACGATGGCCCAGACCGGCCACGCCGCCCAGCTGGCCTGGTGGGAGCTGTCCGACGCCGACCGCGCCGCCTGGCGGGACTCCGGCTTCGCCCTCGCGGTCCGCACCGCCCCGCCGGAGCGCTGGCCGGACCTGCTCCGTTCGGACCTCCCGGTGGTCCGCGACGCCGGGTTCACCGAGATCGCACCGGGCTCGTGCACGGTGATCGCCGACCACCCCGCGCTGCGCCGGTGACCGTCCGGCGGACCGTACCGCCGCGGCCCGCCGCCCGGGCGGTACGGTGCTGCGCGACTGCTTCATCACCGACGGGAGTTGCCGGTCCATGGTTCCGCAAGGCCTTTTCCCGCTCCGCGGCGCGCTGACGGCCGTGCTGCTGTGCGTCCTGCTGGTCGCGGCCACGGCCGTCGGATGCGCGCCTGCGGACACCGGGAAGGCCACGGGGCCGAAGGAGGTGGTCCTGCCGGAGCCGGGGGTGGACTTCGACTACCAGCTCGGCGGCCCCTACGCGCCGCCCGACGGAGTGGGCGCGGTCGTCCGCGACCGCACCGCGAAGGCCGTGCGGGGCGTCTACAACGTCTGCTACGTCAACGCCTTCCAGGCCCAGCCGGACGCCACCGGATGGTGGCGCGAGCACCACCCCGACCTGCTGCTCCGCGACGCCGACGGCGAATGGGTCGTCGACCGCGACTGGGACGAGGTGCTGCTCGACACCTCGACGCCGGACAAGCGCCGGCGGCTCGCGGAGATCGTCGGGGAGTGGATCGACGGCTGCGCCGCGGCCGGGTACCAGGCCGTCGAGCCCGACAACCTCGACTCCTACGAGCGGTCCGGCGAGCGGCTGACGGCCGCCGACAACCTGGCGTTCGGCGAGCTGGTCGCGGCCCGCGCCCACGCCGCGGGCCTGGCCGTCGGCCAGAAGAACACGGCCGAACTGGCCGGGCGGGGCCGCGGGACCGGCTTCGACTTCGCGGTCGCCGAGGAGTGCGGCCAGTACGACGAGTGCGGCGCCTACGCGGACGCGTACGACGACCGGGTGTTCGTCGTCGAGTACCGGTCCGACGGGTTCGCCGCCGCGTGCGAGGAGTGGGGCGGCCGGTTGTCGGTGGTGTGGCGGGACCTGGACCTCGTGCCGGCCGGGGAGGACGGGCACCGCCGCCGCACCTGCTGAACGTCCGGGGAGCGGGCCTGTCCCGGCGGCCGGGTGACGCGTCGTCGGTCCTGGACCTCCCGCGGCGTCAGCTCAAATCCAGCTCTGAATCCGGCCGAACGCGATTCGCCGCACCCGTCTCGGGGCCAAGACTCCCTCACGGGGGCACGTACACGATTACGGGGAGGGCGACGATGGCGCACCTGGGAACGGGGATCGGCTGGCGGCCGGAGATCGCGGACGTCGTGGAGGCGATGCCCGGCGTCGACTGGGTCGAGGTGGTGGCGGAGAACCTCTGCGCCGACCACCTGCCCGCCTCGCTGACCCGGCTGCGCGAGCGCGGCGTGACGGTGGTGCCGCACGGCGTCTCGCTGGGGCTCGGCGGCGCCGAACGCCCCGACGAGGGGCGTCTCGCCGCGCTGGCGGAGCGCGCCCGGCTGCTGGACGCGCCGTTGGTGACCGAGCACATCGCCTTCGTCCGCGCGGGCGGCGCGCTCACCGCCTCGCCCGCGCTGGAGGCGGGACACCTGCTGCCCGTGCCCCGCACCCGCGACGCCCTGGACGTCCTGTGCGAGAACGTGCGGATCGCCCAGGACGCGCTGCCCGTGCCGCTGGCGGTGGAGAACATCGCCGCGCTGCTGGCCTGGCCGGGTGAGGAGCTCACGGAGGGACAGTTCCTGTACGAGCTGGTGGAGCGCACCGGCGTGCGGCTGCTGATCGACGTCGCGAACCTGTACACCAACCAGGTCAACCGGGGCGAGGACGCGGCGAGGGCGCTGGACGAGCTGCCGGTGGAGGCGATCGCCTACGTCCACGTCGCGGGCGGCGTGCTGAAGGACGGCGTGTGGCACGACAGTCACGCGCACCCGGTGCCGGAGCCGGTGCTGGACGTCCTCGCGGACCTGGCCTCCCGGGTCTCGCCGCCCGGCGTGCTGCTGGAGCGGGACGAGGACTTCCCGCGCGCCGCCGAGCTGAGGCGCGAACTGGGGTCGGTCCGGGCGGCGGTGGCCCGCGGCCGCGCCTCGGCGGGCACCGCCACGGCCACCGCCCCGACCGGGACCGCCGCCACGGCCGCCGGACCCGTCGCCGCCGGCGGCC
>NZ_LWCC02000169.1 GCF_001642695.1 Streptomyces chilikensis | reverse complement strand
GGCGAGCGCCTCGCCCAGCGGCGCGGCCAGCGGCAGGGCGCCGCGTTCCTTGTGCGCCAGCAGCACCGACCGCACCGCGTCGGCGTACGGAGCGGCCGCCCACACCGGCGGCAGCCCGGCCGGGGCGTCCCGCGGCCGCACCGGCCGGGGCGGGCCGCGGCGGACCGCCCGCCGGCATCCGTCGCACAGCACCGTCCGGGGCGCTCCGCAGCCCGCGCATTCGCCGGGCAGCACCAGTTCGGCGAGTGCTCGCCACCAGTCCCTCACGGGACCACCGTGCGCCCGGGACGCGATCGCCGCGCCGCCCTGTGGAAAACCCCGGCGGAGCCCGGTCACCGGACCGGACCCCGCCTGTGGAAAACTCCGGGCCTCCCGCTCAGCCGGGATACACCGGACTCATGGCCTTCGTGACGATCTGCTTCCACTGTGCCCCCGAGGGCAGCCTGACCAGCCCGTCGGTCCCGGAGAACGCCGCCAGCGGCAACTTCTCGTCCTCCGACGCGGCGATCTCCCGCACCCCGGAGAGCGCCACCGGCGCCATCCCGGAAACCGCCGACCCGTCGACCCTCACGTACCGCATCTGCTGCACGCCGCCCTGTTCCCGTCCGGCGACGACCAGCCGGCCCGCGCCCGCCCAGGACACGGCGGTGACGTCCTCGAAGCGGGGCGCGACGGCCCGCGGCTCCTGCACCGACACGACCGGCCGGTCCGGGGTGCCCTCCCCGCCGGTGCGCCGGTCGATCCGCCCGATCCACAGCGACCGCTCGTCGTCCTCGGCGACCACCAACGCGATCCGCACCCCGTCCGCGGCGACGCGCACGGCCTCGATCCGGCCGTCCAGGCCCTGGACGTGCACCTCCACGGGCTTGCCGGCGCCGCCGGGGAACATCAGCAGCCGCGGGTTCCCGGGGTCGCGGTCGGCGATCCAGAGGTCCCCGCGAGCGTCCCAGCTCGGCGCGGTCAGCCGGTCGCCCTCGGACCGGCCCTCGCTCGTCAGCAGGGGCTCGCCGGCGCCGTCCTCGTCCTCCGTCATCAGCGGGCCGACGTACAGCCGGCTGCCGTCGAGGTGGACACCGGCCGCGGTGTGCTCGTCGCGGGAGACCGCCACCGCGCGCAGCGGGGTCGTGCCGTCACCGAACGCCCCCGACACCGGCTCGACGCCGGCGGCCTCGGCCCGCGCGGCGTCGTCGGCCGCCGTGTCGCCCTCCGGCGAGGCGGACGGGTCGCCCTTCCCGGCGCCGTCGCCCGGGTCGCCCGGCTTCCCGCTGCCCTCCGTGGCCTTGTCCTTCTCGTCGTCCTCGGGGTCCTCGGAGTCCTCGGGGGCCTCCCGCTCCTGCGCGGCCTGGTACTCGGCGGGGATCCGCACCAGACGGTGCTCGCCGTCGACGAAGTACAGGTACTCCGGCGGGCGGACCGTGCCGTGCGGCGCGTAGAGACCGGCGCGCTCCTGGTCGAGCCCGCACAGCCGCTCCCCGCCGGACGTCAGTTCCACCGACTGCACCCCGGTCGGGGTGTAGTCCTGCAGCGTGAGCAGCAGTTGCGCCGCCATCTCCTCGCAGGCGCCGTGCCCCACCCGCCGGTCCCCGACGTCGAGCGGGACGGTCAGCCGCCCCTCGTCGTCGGGGGTCAGCGACTTCACGCCGTCGCGCAGCGCCGTGCCGGCCGGGAAACCGGTACGCACGGCCGGGGCGAGCCAGTCGGTGGGCCCGGCCAGCAGCGAGCGGACGATCCCGGTCAGCGGATCCACCTTGCGCACCCGCACCGGGTCGGCGACGGCGGCCGGGCGGCCGCTGCCCTCGGCGGTGCCCGCCGGGAAGTAGTGCTTGCTGACGGAGGCGTAGTTCCGGTGGAAGTCGGACTGCCCCATCACGATGCCCGGGGGCAGCCGGTCGATGCGCCACTGCCGTGTCCTGGCGTCCCGGTGGAGGGTGACGGCCTCCTGGTACTCGCCGTCGGCCGGCTCGTACGCCTGCTGGGCGTCCACCCGGGCCACCCGGGTGCCGGAGAGCGTGTAGTTCAGCTGGTCGGGGTTCTCCCGCGCGCCGGACTGCCTCGGCTGCAGGGTGGGCCCGTTGGCGAGGACGGTCGCCGACCCCTCGGGCCGCCAGGTCCTGGCGGCGTCCGCGGTCAGGTACTTGCGCGCCGTCTCGTAGCGCGGGTCGTCACTGGTCAGCGCCTCGAGGAAGCCGCGCACGATCTGCTCCGGCGAGGCGTCGTCGCGCGGCGGCACGGCGAAGACACGGACCTGCGTGTCCTGCCGCGGCGTGGACTGCACGTCGCGCAGGTGCCCGCTGTCCGGCATCGACGCGCACCCGGCGAGCAGCACGACGCCGCACGCCGCGGCCGCCACCGCGCGCCCCGGTCCTCCCCGGCCGCCGCTCCCGCGGCCCCTGCCCAGGCGTTCAGCGCCCACGAGTCGCCTCTTCCCGCCCCACCGGTGCTTCCGGCCGGGCCTCCGTCCGTTCCGGCCCCGCCGCGTCCGCGCGGTCCTCCGCGCGGCCACCGCTCCCGCCGCCCCCGCGACCGCCCGCCGGGTCACGCACGGCGTCCTCCGCCGCCCCGTCACCGGCACGGGCGGCCGGCGGACGGCCGCCGGACGGCTGGGCGGGCACCGACGCGCAGGACAC
>NZ_LWCC02000168.1:19169-33227 GCF_001642695.1 Streptomyces chilikensis | reverse complement strand
GCCGGACTCCACCTCGCAGCACTCATCCTCTGGCTCCGTGAGCCCGGACAAGATCATTTGTCAGACAGGTCCTAGCCGCGCAGAGCGACGGGTGCGTAGCGCAGTTGGAAGGTATGGGTGTGATCACCGTCCACCCAGTAGATCGTCATCGTCGACAGTACGGTGCGCTTGATCCATCGAGCCCGGTCATGCACGGAATCCTCCTGTTCCAGGATCCAGGACTCCACCTGTTCGGGCATGGTGAAGGTCATTGCGTATGCCTGCGAGCCGTCTGCTGGACGAACGGCCCAGATCGGATGAGGAGCAGGCACCGTCAGCAGCCTGCCCACGTTCACGGTGTGAGTGGGGTGCCGCCTCGCGTAGGCGATGAAGGAGCTGAGGTTCTCCGAGGCCAGGCCGAGGACGAAGGGGGCGGAGGGGAAGGCGAGAACGAGGTCCGGCACCCGTGAGCTGACCAGGTGCCCAGCGATGTGGTCGAGCGGTCGAGCAATCTCCTCGGGGAGTTGCGTGTCGGCGTTCGGGTAACGGAAGAGGCCGTCGTCAGCGTCCCCGAACAGTGCCAGTTGCCGCCGCAGGTGGCTGCGGATCGTGTACAGCCGCGGAGGCTTCCCATTCGGGAGCGCTTTGATCGCTTCGAAGAGGCGTCTCGTCTGCGTCCGTACCAGGTCTCGCAGCGGGGCGAAGTCGGGCATGGACAGGTCAATCAGAGACATCTGATGGGCGAGTGCAAATTCCTGGGCGTCGCGGCTGAAGCCGGCGGTGGAGAAGATGGCATAGCTGTAGTGGTAGCGCTGCCTGGGACGCCCGGACGACCCCTTGTTCAACGATGTGACCATGTTCTCGTTGACGTCGCGGAGCACACCCAGGCCGTTACGAACCGTCGGCAGACCGACCTTGGTGCCGGTGAACTTGGCCTCGACGAAGAGCCTCACTGGCAGCGAGAACGGGGGGACATAGGAGAACTGGCCGAGCGCGTCGGCCTGGTGCCGCGCGCCCCTGCCACGAACAGTCAGACCGTGTTGCCGCTGCTGCAGCACGCGGTGCGCCGGGTGCTTCTCCTGTTCGTCCCGCTCGCTGAGCAGCCGATAACCGCTCGACCGCAACAGCCACGCGATGACCTCTTCCAGCAAATAGCCACGCAGTACACTCTCGACGACCATGGCGAGACTGTAGGCGTATTACCCAGAGGGTGGGTGACTTTGAGCTCGTAACACAATCTTGTTGAATGCTGCCCTTGCCGAAAATCCCATCCGCCCAGGTGGGAGGGCGATGGCTCGTCTCCGTAGAGCTTCGCGGTCGATGCTGACGGCAGGGCCGTTGTGATGAAGCTGAGCAGGGCGGCAACGTAACCCTTGTGCTGCTGCGACTGGCCTACCTCGGCATGAGCAATGCGCTGGCGCTGCTCCGCCTGCTACCGATGAGCGAGCGGGACAAGGACATCGAGATCCTGACCCTGCGGCATCAGATCACGGTGTTGGAGCGGCAACTGAGCGGGGCCAGGCCCCAGTTTGAAGCTACCGACCGGGTGTTCCTGGCGGCGTTGCTGCACCGGCTCCCGATGGACGGGCTGCGCCGGCTGCGGCTCCTGGTGCGCCCCGAGACGGTCCTGCGATGGCATCGCGAGTTGGTCGCCCGACAGCACGCGGCACGTTCCCGGCCCAAGCGTCCCGGCCGGCCGCGGACCGGGCACTCCATACGCGTCCTCGTACTCCGTCTCGCACGGGAGAACAGCACCTGGGGATACCGGCGCATCCACGGCGAACTGCTCACCCTGGGCATCGAGGTGGCAGCCTCCACCGTGTGGGAGATCCTGAAGCAGGCTGGGGTCGAGCCGGCACCCGAACGTAGCCCCAGTACGTGGGGCGGCTTCCTGCGCTCTCAGGCCGATGTCCTGCTGGCCTGTGACTTCTTCGAAACAGTCACCCTGTCTGGGGCTCGACTGTACGTGTTCGCGGTGATCGAGCACGCGAACCGTCGGGTCCGTGTCCTGGGAGCCACCGCGCACCCCACCGCGCGCTGGATGGCGCAAGTCGCCAAGAATCTGGTCATGGACCTCGAGGACGCAGCCTGCCGGGCTCGCTTCATGATCCGGGACCGGGACGGCAAGTTCCCCGCGTTGTTCGACGCCATCCTGAAGGACGCTGGAATCGAGGTCCTCCTCAGCGGCGTTCGGATGCCGAGGATGAACTCGATCATGGAACGCTGGGTGCAGACCTGCCGCCGCGAACTGCTGGACCGCACCATCATCTGGAACCAGCAGCACCTCCTCCGCGCCCTGCGCGAGTTCGAGGATTTCTACAACTTGCACCGCCCCCACCAAGGCGTCGCCAACGCACGACCACTCCAGCCGCTACCGACCCCGATCAGCGATCCAAAACAGATCACCCACCTCAACATCCGACGGCGCGACCGCTTCGGCGGCATCCTCCACGAATACCGACATGCCGCCTGACCTCCGCGGATGAGGTTTTCGGCAGGCACAACGTCTTGTACTGCGGGGACGCGCAGTACCGATCGACTCTGACCTGCGACCGCACTCATGACGACGTTCCTTGCAAGGATCGCGACCGGGTCGGTGTGTCCGCTCTGGTGGCGGAGACCGCTGTCGGCCTGGACGCCAGGAATGCGGGCGTGAGCACCTTCCACGACGCCGTTCCCGTCGAAGACATCGCCAGTCCCGACGGCGTGGACGCACCGATCGTGCCCCTCGCGCGCGGGCTGGCCGGGGACCTCGAGCGCTTCCTGCGTCAGCCGCAGCGGGGCTCGCGCCGGGTGGCAAAGGAACTTCTCCGGCTTGTCCAGCGGATCAGGAACGGCCAGTTCGCCGGTGCGGCGGTCATGGAACGCGCCGCCCCGGTAACCGGCGCCCTTTTCGAGAATGTCCCCAACGACTACGGGCATTTCTCCGTGCCGTACCTCGCGCACATGCTCTGCGGTCTGCGGGCGGAGGTCCCTGGCTATGTGCGCGACGTCCTTGAAGGCCGGACTCCTCCGGCATGGGTCACTGACGACGTCGGCGGGACCGTCGTGATTCCTGAGGCGGATGCCCCGGCCACGGCGTCACCGGCCCGGGCTGGTGACGGTGGCGCCGGGCCACTCTCGGATTTCCTTGAGGCGCCTCAGCCGCCGCATGTTCATCGTCCTGGGCAAGGCGCGTGAGTTCGACACGAGACGTCCGGCAATGACCGAGCGGCCGGAGCCGGCCGACAGGCCCGGTCCCGGAGTCCGGGGCGGCGTCATCCGCTCCAGGGGACTCGGGCGAGAACGAGCCCCCTGACGTCGGCGGCTCCGGTCGCCCGGAGCCGGCGCGCGACGTGCTGGAGCTGCGAGCCGCTGGTGAAGACGTCGTCGACGAGCAGGATGGTGGCCCCTTTGATGTCGCTGATGTCTCCGGTCCACGTCAGGGCGGCGGCATGCGCGGTCGCGGCCGCGCGCTTCTCATCCAGAGTCCGGTTCGCGGACCGAGGCGTCTCGGCATCCTTCACCAGCCGGTGCGCGCCCGGCGGGCTGAGCGGGAAGGCCCGGTTCACGTCCTCTGTGTAGGCGGCGTCCATGATCGCCTCGATGTGCTGGATGGGCTGTCGGCCGACGTGGGACGGGTTGCCGACGACGTAGTCGACGCCGTTCATCGCCTCGGGGTGGCTCTCCATCCAGCCGACGAGGAGCCGGCCGAAGATCAGCGCCCAGCCGGCCCTCCCCTCGTACTTCAACGTGTGAATTTTGTCGCGCAGAGCTCCGGAGTACATGGCCACCGCGTCGACACGCGAGAACCCCCGCTCGGCCTCCGGGAGCGCACACACCCGATTACTGCACTGCCTGCCGGGCGCGACGGCCTGGGAGCAGACGGAGCAGTGAGGTTCGGCGACCGGCTGAAGGGTGCGGCCTGCGCAGTCAGAGCACAGGCGGGCGGTGCCGGTGATGCGGTACGCGCACACCGGGCAATTGGGAAAGCCTGCCGGATTGGGGAGACCCGCCGTCACAGGCCGGCCAGGGCGAGCTGCTGGCGCTGCTGTCCTGCGGCCTGGATGTCCGCGGCCTGGCCGAGGCGGTCGGTGATGTCGCTGGAGGCGGTGACCAGGATCGCCCGGCCCTCGTCCAGCATCTTCTTCGCCCAGGGCTGGGTGTCGGCGAGGGAACGGATCAGGAAGACGAGCTTACCGTGCTCCGCAGCCAAGCGGGCCTGCATCTTCGCACCTGACGTGCTCGAGGCCTCGATGACGGCGCTGCCCAGCGTGGTGCCGGACGTGACGACGTTACGGCGGGGGAAGGTGTACTTCGCCGGAGGGCTCGTGGGCCAGAACTGGCTCAGCAACGCTCCCCCAGCGCTGAGGATCGCCTTCGCGAGCGGACGGTTCTCGGCCGGGTAGATCGAGGCGGCGATGCCGGTGCCCATGACGGCGAAGGTCCGGCCGCCTGCGGTGAGCGTTGCCTGGTGGGCGGCTGCGTCGATGCCCTTGGCGAGACCGCTGGCGATCACGACGTCGTGGTCGACGAGCTCGCGTGCCATCCGGGCCGCCCGGCGCAGCCCTGCCTCGGATGCCTGGCGGGTGCCGACGATAGCGATGGAGCGGGCGTCGCGCTGATCGAGCTCGCCGCGGTAGAAGAGGAACGGCGGCAAGTTGCCGATCACGCGCAGGTTCGCCGGGTAGTCCTTGTCCAGGACGGTGACCAGGCGCGCGCCAATCTTGTTGGCGGCGGCGAGCTCGTCGTCGACGCGGGCTCGGGCATCGTCCAGGCCGGCGGCCAGGGCTTGCAGCAGCAGGGGGCGATTCTTGGTCGCGGCACGCGAGTCCTCGTGCAGCTGTCCGTCCATGAGCGCGGCCAGGCCCTCGGGGCTCTGGGCACCGCGGGCGAGCAGGCTCCAGTCGAGGGTGGCATCGCCGGCGCGCAGCGCGCACAGGGTCAGCAGATCGTGCTGGTCAGCGGTGATATCGAGGTCCATCAGGGTGTCCTTCTACTCGTGGCCCCGGGATGTTCGAAGGATGAAGCGAGGTTCTCGGGCCACTTCCATCATGGCGTACGGAGCCCCCGTACGGACAGGAAGGGGGCCGTCGAGCCGGTTCCTCAGCCCTGCCGCCGCTGTTCCATTCGGGCGAGGGCTTCGGCGAGCTGGGTGGCCCCGCCGGGCGCCGCGACCGGTTCCCAGATGATCCCCACGGCCAGACAGATGCCGCTGACCAGGCGCTCGGCCTCGCTGGTGTCGTACCACTGCTCGACCTGCCCTGGCAGGGCGATCCACCACAAGGCGGTGGTCGTCGTCCTCCCGGTCGGCACGAGGTACTCGCCGCGCCAGACGAGGGGGTACGCCTGCTGCTGGAGGTGAGTGAGCATGTCCGCGAGGTGCCGCTGCCGGGCGATCTTGTAAGCAGTCATGGGAGAGCGGGTGCCGGCAGGAACCGGGCGGGGTGCCGGATGAGCCATCCGGGCAGGGGCTGCCTCAGGGGCCCGGGGTTCGACGGCGCCCTCCTTAGCGGCGGCAAAGTGCTCCATAGCCGCCGTCAGAACCACCGTCGGCCCTTCCTCGGCTCCTCCGGGGCCTGTGGTCGTCTGGAAATGCGCCAGGGTGATGTCGTTGGTGGTGAAGGGATCGATCGTGACGCCGGGGCGCAGCTGGTAGACGGTGTGGCGCGAGGGGTACTTTCCGATGGTCAGTGCGATGACCCGTGCTGCTCCGGCCTCGCTGAGGAGGGTGCGGGCCCACTCCAGGGACTTGCCCTCGGTGGTGAAGTCATCGAAGATGATCACCGTCTTGCCGGCGATCTTCTTCTTGTAGGCCGGGTTGACTCGTACGGTGCGGGCCTGGGCGGCGATGGAGATGTCCCGGCCCGTCGACTGGCCGACGCTCCTCTTGTACCGCTCCAGGCTGGTGTCCGGGGCCTGGACGACGCGTTCGAGAAGGTCCTCCTTGTAGGAAGAACCGGTCATGACCTTGGCGCGGTCCAGGAAGCCGGCGAGTTGCGGGTTGCCCTTGGCCGGTGTGCTGCTGGGGTAGACGCAGAAGAAGGTCTGCCCCGGCAGCGCACCGTCGAGGTAGGCCGCACACAGAAGGTGCAGCATCAGGACATCACGCGCGTCCTCGTCACCGACCTTGACGGTGTTCTCGTAGGTGAAGATGTCCTTGATCGTGAAGGTCCCGCCGCCGCCGCGAGGGAACCGCGCGTTGAAGGGCAGCATCGAGCGGATCGCGAAGGCGCGGTCCTCGTCATCGAGACGGAACGCCCAGCGGGGCTCGTGCAGCAGGAAGTACTTCAGGAGTTCGATGACGTCGGACGGCTCGTCGGACATCAGCGAGGTGATCTTCGCTCCCAGGCGGCTGGCCCAGCGGGCGTGGATGTGGACGACGCCGGCGTGGATGCCTGTGTACCAGTCGAACTGCGAGGTCCCAATGAGGATGAGCTGGTTCATGCTGAGACCGAGTCTGTCCGCGACCGCCTCCAGCCAGGCCTTGTTTCCGCGCTTCGCCTTGTCCGGGATGTCGTCGCGGCACAGATGCAGGGCCGGTTCGGGAAGGCCGGCGGCGGCAAGGGCCGACTTAGCGTCCATCGGGTCGTTGGTCAGCAGCACCCAAGCCACATCGCGTTGATCGAGCCACCGCAGCAGTTCAGCGATCCCCTCGTGCGCGCGCCCGGGCCCGTGCAGGACTGCCTTGTAGTCGATCGCGACCGCGCGCACCGTCTTCTTCTCGTCCATCGCCGCCCCCATTGCTGTGCCCTGATCATGAACTGACCCTCTTCCCATAATCTCAGCTGTTCTGACGGCGCATCTGCAGATTTCGGATTCCCCGGCTTCGGATCCGGCGGCAGTCGGCTGGCACAACGCCCATGGTCGTGCGTCTCCGTCAGAGAGCTGATAGCCGCTTTTACCCGGGACGATGACGACGGGTCTGAGAGCGTGTTGGTGAAGCGCTCACCAGCTCGATGAGCTGGGGCTTTTCTTGGCCTCGCGGTGTGGGAGCGGGTGGCTGAGGGCAGTCCCATGGGCGGTTGATGTCCGTCATGAAGGTGCGGGTTGGCGTCGGCGATCGCGTTGATGGAGCGTCGGGAAGCGCGTGCCCGGGAGGAGCTCGACGTTCTCCTTGAGGCCGTGCGGGAAGCGCAGGAGCTGAGCTTGCTCCGCTTTGACGGACACGGTGGTTGTGTCGGTCAGGCCGCAAGAGCGGTCTCGTAGTCGGCAGGGCTGCTGCGCAAGCAGACCGCCGAACAGGCCAAGACCATCGAGGTACTGCGAAAAGCGGCGGTCTTCTTCGCGAAGGAGAGCGATCGATGACCGACGTCTACCGGTTCATCGAGGCGGAGAAGACCACCTTCAACGTCGCTCTCCTGTGCCGTCTACTGAGCGTTTCACGCTCCTCCTTCTACGCCTGGGCCAAGGACGAGGAAGCCCGCCGACGCCGCCAGGAGGCCGACGACGCCCTGGCCCACGAGATCACCGTGCTGCACGTCGCCTCCAGGCACACCTACGGAGTCCCGCGCATCCACGCCGAACTGGCCCGTCTCGGACGCCGCGTGAACCGCAAGCGGGTGGAACGCGTCATGCGTGAGCGCGGCATCACCGGCGTCACGCGCCGAAAACGCCGATCGCTAACCCGGCTCGCGAAGCGAGCAGTGCCCGCTCCGGACCTGGTCGGCCGGGACTTCACCGCACCGGTTCCCGGGGGGAAGCTGGTGCTCGTCCTGCACACGGAACGGTGAGGTCTTTCTGAGCCCATGGGTCTCCGAGCTGCGGTTGCCTCAGTCGAGTGAACCCACACAGCTTCCCGGTGGCCAGTGCAGGAGAAGGCCGTTAGCCCTACATGCGACAGAGAACGACCACAGGCACTATGACGCTTGTCCTGCTGAGCCTGCTACTGATGAGTGCCCCGTCCGCAGTCGCGGAGACCAAGCCGTACGTGCACCAGAGGATCCAGAAGTGTGTGCCTCTTCCCGGTGGCGGATGCCGGGTGAGCATCGTCGCCAAGACGTGGCATCGGAAGGGCTCTGCGAAGCGAGGGGTGGGCTGGGTCTACGCCAGTCTGGGTCGTCCGGCAAGGAGCAAGACCTACTCGGCGCGGTGGCTGTACAAGACGCCGGGCGGCTCCTGGAAGGTCGGCGGGGGCTGGAAGAGGACGAGGCACCGTGGAGGGAACGCCGGTGCCTTCGTCGAGACGTGGTGGGGATCCGATGGCCACACCGGACCGAGGTTCTCTCGGAAGACCCGCCTCTGCACCGAGTTCAGGGAGGTCACCACCAAGGCGTGCGTGACGCTGACGTAGGAGCCTCCACCCCCCGGCGAATGAACCTTGCGGACCGGCCGGGTGACAGATGGAGCGCGCCCCACCACCCGGCCCCAACACCCCGGCTATGAAGGGCGTCTGCGCTGTCTTCGTTCTGGGAGGAACCCCCGTGTCGTTGCGTGCCCTGTGCACCGTCCTCGCTCTGTCCGCCGCCACAGCCTTGGGCGCGTCCGGCACCGCTCAGGCCGCCCCCGGTGACACGGTGGTCCTGCATGTCCGGGAGGCGCTGGCCGCGCTCCCTGCCGAGGCGGAGAACCGGGAGGGCTACAACCGGGACCTGTTCAGGCACTGGGTCGACGCCGACCGGGACGGTTGCAGCACACGAGCAGAGATCTTGATTTCCGAGGCAACCGCCCCGCCGACCGTGGGTGCGAACTGCGCCATCTCCGGTGGCGAGTGGTTCAGCCCTTATGACGACCGCACGGTCACCAGTGCCCGGGACCTGGACATCGACCACTTCGTCCCGCTGGCTGAGAGTTGGGACTCTGGTGCCTCCGCCTGGAGCGCCAGCGAGCGGGAGGCGTTCGCCAATGACCTGGGGGACCCCCGGAGCTTGATCGCGGTCACGGCGTCGTCGAACAGAAGCAAAAGCGACCAGGACCCCGCCGAGTGGCTGCCGCCGGCTACCGCCTACCGCTGCGTCTATGCGTCGGCCTGGGTGATCGTAAAGACGAGGTGGGGTCTGTCGGTTGACCCAGCCGAGAAGGAGGCCCTGGAGGGCATTCTGGCGGGCTGCCCTGACGAGGAAATCGAAGTCGTCCTCGCCCGGTAGTCCCACGGTGTCCCGGCCAGCAGGCGCCTGCTGGCCGAAACACGCTCGATGGAGATGGCTCCGCAGGTCGCACCCGCGGCATAACAATGCCCGGAGTGCCTGCCGTGGGAGCCAAGACCGTACGGCCGGGAACCCTTTCGTGCAGTAATCCCGAGGTAGTGAGCCGCGTCGCGTGCAAAAGTTACGCAGGGCAGTAACTGAGCGGCTGGGACGCCGAGTGAGCTTGCTCCGCTTTGACGGACACAGCCGTCGTGTCCCCAGGCCGTGAGGTCGGTTCCGTAGTCGGCGGGCTGGGGCACGAGGCGGCTGCGCCGCGCGTCAAGACGAGCAAGCCTCGCGGGAGTAGGGGCGCGAGATGCTGAGCACATAGTCGCCAGGTTCGCCGGGCATGTCGCCGAACAGCGCGGCGTCGTTAAGTTGGTCGTACTCCTGGTGCTCGTCCTCATCGACCGGAGTGGAGTGAAGGTTCGTCACAGTCGGGCTCCTCTTCAGTGGTTGTCTGCCGAACTCTTGCCTACAGGCTTCATGGCGCGGGTTACTTGAGGGCGCGCCGAAAAGGTCTTGCCATGAAGTCGGACGCCAACGACGATCACCTCATGACGACCAGAAAGGGCCATGCCATCTAGGCACCCCGCTCCGCTCTCCACCGCTCGCGCGCCGCCGGCCGCCGCTCACCGCAGCGACCGATGCCGTGATTGCCCACCAAGGAGAGCCCGCCCGTGCAGAAGACCGCCCTCGTCCCCTACGCCCGCCTCTCCCGGGCGCACCACCACCGCCACGTCCTGACCAGTACCGTCGACGCCTTCGGCGGCCGCCCACTGGCTGCTTGTCGAACGCGCTCCGCAGCCCGGCGGCGTTGTCCTGCCGTTCGACGCGCTGGTCGTCTCCGTCCATCCGGGCGGCGACGTCGAACTCACCGGGCTGAGCGCCGTGCGAGCCCGCTGGCCGCGTCTGGACCGTCTGCCGGACGGTGGGTTCGTCGTCGCCGCGTCGCGCGCCCGCCGGTACGAGGACGCGGACCAGGTGCAGGTTTTCGACGCGCTCGGGCGCGAGACCTCGTCCTTTTCCGTCGGGGACGCCATCGAGCACCTGCTCGTGGACGAGGCCGGCCATATTTGGGTCGGGCACTTCGACGAGAACCCGGTCGGGATCCGCCGCTGGAGCGCCACGGGCCGGCTCGACTGGTCTTCGGACGGCTCCCGCATCCCGGGTCTCTTCGACTGCTACGCCCTGAACGTGTCGGGCACCACCGCCTGGGCGTGCCCCTACACGGACTTCCCGCTCGTCGAGATACGCCCCGACCGCACCGACCGGCCCGTGAGGGTGTGGTCGAACCGCGTACGGGGCGCCAATGCGGTGGCTGTCCACGGCGAGCGGGTCACCTTTTACAGCGGCTATGGCCAGGAGCGGGACCGGCTCGCCCACGGAGAGCTCACCGCAACATCTGTCGAGCCGACGGGCGTCGGCCTGCTCACCCTGCCTGACGGTTCTGCTCCCCGCCGCCGGCGGGTCGTCAGCCGAGGAAGAAGGATCTACGTTCAGGCTGAGCCGTTCACCGCGTGGGGCGTGTTCGACCTCAGCGTCTGATCTTTAGACCATGCAGAACAATTCGGACCGCCCCCGACCATCGCCAGCAGTCCTGCAAGGAGGTTGCCGCGGCACCTGGCTGCGGGGGTCAGACGGTCTTCGGCTGGTCGTCAGAGCATCGGCTCCGCCGAGCAGGCGGCGCTGGAAGGCAATCTCGCTGGCTGCCCCAAACCGAGATTGATGTCGCCTGGCCCCGTTGAGTAGCGCAGCGGCGAACCCGTGGGGGATGGTGGTGTCGGCGGTCTCCTGGGAGCCGCAGACCGCCGAGTCGTCGTGCTCATGGTCGGGTGCCACGGGTCAGCAGCACGCCAGCTCGTGCTGTCGCGAGGGCGAGGATGGTCAACGTGAGGCGGAGGTGAGTGGGGGCGCTCCGCTGGCACCAGAGGAGCCGACTCGTGGACCAGGCGATGTTCCTCAGTCCTGCGATCGACCAGCGGGCCATCACCTGCTTGATGGCCTCCTTAGGGCCGGGATGTGCGGGGGCCCTTGACACAGCGGAGCGAATGTCTGGCTCCAGTTGATAGAGCACCTGGTTGATTCGGAGGAAGTCAGCGCGGATCGATGCGGAAGCAAGGTTGGCTCCGTGCTTCTGGCACGTGGTGACCAGAGCTAGTGGTAGGTCATGGTTGATGTGGGTGATCATTCCGGCCATGGCGAACCGGATGGCAGGGATTGTGGCGTCGTGTCGGGCATCGAAGAGAGGTGCCCAGGATGGGTGGACTGGGCGTCCCTCCTGGTCGGCTTCGACCGCTTTCAGGTACAGATCGGCGAAGTTGGTCCCGAGTGTTTCCATGAAGTGCGGGTCATGGAAGTGGCCACTGGCCAGACTGTTCGCGAATGCTGTTGTTACCTGCAGGTACATTCTGTTGAAGCAGGCGACTCCGTCGTCTGGGTCCAGCATCGTGGCGATGCGTCGCATCTGTGCGATTGCCGTGCTGAGGTTCTGCAGTCCTTGCGGCATGGGTGGCCTCGCCAGTCAGTTCGAGTGATCTGAACTGGTGCGCTCTGGCCCCAGGAGACGGGAGCCTTGAAGTGGTGAGGAAGACCCGTGTTCCACTCTGCGGCTACGCCTACCGTTGCTGGCGCTCCGCAAGGGATAGAGATCGGGGATGTGCGAGTTGCCGTCCTCGGCTGTCCGACTTGCCCAGTTGCGGGTTCCCTCAGTGCGGTCCGGTGCTTCCACCCCTGGGTCAGGTCGGATGCAGCTCACACAGCGGGCTTGTTCCGCACTTCGGACGGTGTTTGGGGTGGGCGGTGCTCAGAGTGATGCGAGAGATGGCCGAGACGAACAGGTGAAGCAGTACAGCTCCACGCAGCCAGCCCAAGCCGCTCACCCTCTGGATGCAGAGGCTGACCGTGGAGAGCCGGCTTCGATCTTTCGGGGAGCCCATCAGCGCTGTCGAGATCGCGGTGAGGCCGGGATTCGCAGGGGCCGACGGTTCACTTCCGGTCGGAAGCGACGGCATCCGTCGGCCCCGCCCCCATCGACACCGCTTGAAAGCGGCTGCCGAGGACACGGTGGAGTTTACGGTGGAGTCTCCCGCGGCTCCGGTATCTGGGCCGGGATGGAGAGTGGTTGGTCTTGATTCCTCGGGGTCGTGCTGTGCATACGGAGGCGGAAGTCGCGCAGGCCATGGGTCTGCCCCTGCATACCTGGCGGCGGCGAGTGCGTGCCGGCTTTGAGGAGCAGGTCCGACGCGTCAACGACGGGGAGGGCCGGGTGCGGCTCTACGACTCCGAGCAAGTCCATGCCTACGTTCAAGGCGCCAGCATTCCACCAGCAGTAACCGGCGAGGAGCACCCCGAGGACCTCCTTACGGACAAGGAGGCCGGCGCACTGCTAGGGGTCGATGCCTCGACCGTACGGGCCTATGCCGTGACCGGGTACCTGCCTCGAGGTGTCGAGGTTCACGGGCGCCGTTGGACTCGGCGGTCGATTGTTGAGCGCCTGGAGCAGGGCGACCAGCGGGAGTTCCCTGAGCAGACCGGTGCGGGCAGACCCAAGTCCAGCCCCGTGCGGCCGAACAGAGGGCGAGCCGGGCGTGACGCCTTTGCGCCGCCCGACCCGCGGGTGGTCGAGACAGTTTCGATGATCAGTCATGCGGCACGTGAGGGTCGGCGGTTGCCCACAGCCGCGCTCGTCGCGGAGCGGTTCGGGGTGAGCCGCACCACCGGGGCGCGGATTCTTGCTGCTGCCCGGAGCTGGGTTCGCGAGACTGACTGAACTTGGCGGCCGGCTGGCCTGCTGGCAGGCAGCGGACGGGAAGGTGCGCCGCGCGGCTTCTGGACACGAAATGTTGTCGCGTTGGCGCGTCATGCCTGATTTGTCGCGAGTCGCTGTAACGTTGTTTTTGTTCGGGAGCCGGGGAACGGCACTCCGCCCTGGACGCCCCCATCACACCCACTCGAAGGGCAACGGCATGACCGAGAACTGTGAGCACGGTGACGACCTGCTCAGGACTAATGACTACCTGACCGGCGCCGATGACGCGCCCGTCATCCCCAGCATCGCGGGCTTCCCGCGGCAGCGGCTGAGTGATGTCCCGGCTGATGTCCAGGTGGTGCGGCAGCGCGGCACCGAGAGCGAGTAGGTCGGACGCGAAGGGCCGGGCGGCAGTTGATTCTGTCGCCCGGCCGATCTCGTGCAGCCACTCCCCTACGGCCTGCGCTGCCCAGTCGCGGCCAACTCAGGTTCGGTGCCGGTGGGTACGGCCGCGGAGTGGTTGGGCCTGGTGAAGACGAGGACGTCTTCGTGCTGGACGACGCACATGGGGATGCCGGCGCGGCGGGCGTCGCGGGCGTTCTTCAGCTGGAAGAAGGAGGGCCGGGTGATCAGCTCGCCGTTGCGGACTCCGGCGAGGAGGGCGACGCAGCGTTCCGTGGGGATGAGGCCGGCGGCCTTGCCCGCGGCGAGGACGGCGGAGGGGAGGTCAACGAGTTCGCCCTGTTCGCGCCAGGGGCGGGTGGTGACGACGACGGTGCCGCCGGGGCGGACGATGCGGCGGCACTCGTCGAGGATCTTGGTGAAGGCGTTGAGGAGTTGGTCGGTCTTGGCGTGGGCGAGGTTGAAGGGGTCGTGGCTGTAGCGGTCGTCCATGCGCAGGACGCCGGGTTCGCCGGTTTCGCTGGTGGCGCGGACCTGGCCGTGGACGGTGCGGCCGTAGGGCGGTGAGGTGAGGACGAGGTCGACCTTGCCGTGGTGGTCGGGGTGGATGAGGCGGGTGAGGTGACGGGCGTCGCCTCGGGTGACTTGGCCGGTGGTGGCGGTGTCGGGGCCGAGGTGTTCGGTGATGTGGCGGACGTTGGCGCGGGCGAGGGCGGCCCAACGGGGTTCGTACTCGTTGCCGATGGCGTGGCGGCCGAGGCGGATGGCTTCGACGAGGGTGGTGCCGATGCCGCACATGGGGTCGAGGACGAGGTCGCCGGG
>NZ_LWCC02000168.1:0-19117 GCF_001642695.1 Streptomyces chilikensis | reverse complement strand
CAGATCGAGTCGGACGGGGCCATGGTTCTGTGCTCCTCGGTGTTCGGCGCTCGGTGGGGTCAGGGGTGGCGGATGACTGAGAAGACAAGCAGGTCGCAGTGGGCGAGGCCGGGCGGGGCGTCGTGGGGTGGGGTGGGGAGGAGGGTGTTGCCGCGGGGGCGGGCGTAGGCGACGGCGATGTGCTGGAGGTAGCGGAAGCCGGCGGTGCGGGCGTGGGCGGTGAGGAGTCCGAGGGGGTCGGTGAGCCAGCCGGCGTCGCGGCGCTGGCGGGTGGCGAGGAGCAGGAGGCCGTCGTCGGGGAGGTAGCGGTGGGCGCGGTGGAAGAAGCCGGGCCAGCCGTTCTCCGTTGCTCCGGGGAGGTCGTCGGTGCCGTCGCAGTCGGGCTGGAGGGCTGCGACGGGGAGGGCGTCGGGGTGGAGTTCGGCGAGGAGGAGGCGGGGCCGGGATGAGGGGCGGGACCTGACCGGGCCCGGGGCGCGAAGGTCGACGGCGGGGATGCGGGCGCCGACGCCGGGGACGAGGTCGCGGATGGCGATCTTGAGGAGGCGGGCGGGGTCGTGCTCGGGCCGGCCGACGAGGTCGGTGCGGATCTTGTCGAGGGCCCAGGCGGGGAGGACGCATCCGGGAAAGGGGCGGGTGCTCGTCTCTTCGGCGTCGGGGATCCAGATGGTGGCGGGCGGGGCGGCGGGGATTGGGGTGGGCTCGGAGTTCGTCATGGGGCGGGAGCCTCGGGCGGCAGGGTGGTGGACCGGCTGTGCTGACGTCAGGTCATAGGGACGGCCGGTGCCAGGTTTTGCCGTCGCGGTTCTGCCTTGAACGGTCCGGGCGAGATGCCGGGGTGGTCGGCGGGCGCTGAGGGCGAGCGGCCGAGCCACCTGTCTTTGCAGGTCAAGATGGGTGTACCGGGTGCCGGGCCAGTGGCGAGCCAGTCGCGGACCAGTAGCGAGCCACCGTTGAGAAGTAGCCCGGTTGGCGCAGTCGGCGTGCTCGGAGATTTTTGTGTTCGATTGCCGCCGCGGGGGCGGAGGGCTTTGCGCAGGTGGTTCCTGGTGGCGCGGGAGGCGGTGCTCGTACGGGCCGTGCCAGTGGTGCGCGGGTGGTTCGGCGGGGGCGCGTGGGTGGGCCGGGGGTGGCTCGGGCGGGGTCGAGAAGTGACGGCGCAAGCAGTTCACGACTCGTCGTCAGGAGATGCGTCATGCAGCACCGTCACCACCTTGTCCGCCGTCCCGCCTCCTCCGACCCGTGCGGTCGCGGGCAGTCGCCGTCTCCGCTGGAGGAGCTGGAGCGGGCGTTCCTCGCGCTGGCCCGGGGATCGGAGCCGTTGATGCTCCCGGCGCACCTGGTGTGTGAGGAGCCGGACCGGGAGTTCTGGCCGGTGGACCGCGTGCGGGCGCAGCTGGCACATCCGTCGACGCCGGCGGAGCTGCGGGAGCGGACCTGGCAGGAGGTGATCCGTCGGGCCCGTCGACTGGGGGCGCCGTGGGACGTGGTCGCGGTGGCCATGTCGGTGCCGGTGCTGCGGCGGATCCTGGCCCGGCTGCGGAGGCCGCAGCACCTAGAGCGGGCGGAGATGGAGCAGGAGGCGCTCGCGGGAGTGGCCTCGGCATTGCGCACGGTGAAGCTCGGGGACGAGCGGCCGGACCGGGAGCTGTTCCGAGCCGCGGACCGGGCCGTGCACCGGCTCGTGTACGCGGGATGGCGTCAGGTGAACCGAGAGGCGGCGTTCGAGGCCGCCGAGTTCACCGATGCCCGGACCCGGACCACGGTCGGGGACGACGAGGCGCCGAACGAGTTCACGGTGCTCGCCCAGGCCGTGCAGCAGCGCGTGCTGGACGTGGCGGAGGCTCGGCTGATCGCGCGTACGCGGCTCGCCGGTGAGCCGATGAGCCGGCTTGCCGCCGAGCGCGGGGTGAGCCTGCGGCAGCTCTACCGGCACCGGAACGCCGCCGAGGAGCACCTCGCCGCCCACCTGCGGTACCGGCTGGCCGACCGACGGACTCCTCCGTCCGAGTGAAGTGCGGTCTGGCCGTGTCACTACGGCCGGGGATCACCTCCATTCCGGGTGACGACGTCGAACTGGTCGTCGTCACGCGGGTCCTCGGCCGTGGCCGTCCGGCCCGGGTCCCGGTGGTGCGGGGTGCGCGGCCGTCTCGTGCTGACACCCCGAGAAACCAGCCCAAGCGACCTGAGGAGGTCGGCCCCGGGCTCAGGGTTCTGCGCACCTCGCACCGTCGGGCCGTCTTTCTTCCCCTCTCCCCCCTTTCTCGTCACTGTTGGAGGTGCTGCGGTGCTCGTGAAGCGCCTTCGCCCGTCTCGCCGCTCGCCGGTCCGGTCAACGTGGCTGCGCATTCTGCGTCGGCTGGTGTTCGTCGGCGGCCTGGTGGCGGTGCACATGCTGGTCGCGCCGGCGGTCGGCTGGGCGGTCGCCGACATCCCCACCGTGATCAGGAACCTGCGGAACTGGATCGTCGGGTTGCTGTCCGCGCTGGCAACGCTGTTCCTGACGTTCGGCGGCGTGCGGTATCTACTGGCCGGTGGCGATCCGGGGGAGGTCGAGTCCGCGAAGCGGGCGTTGAAGGCGTCGTCGATCGGTTTCGGCCTCGCCATGCTGGCCCCGGTGCTCGTCACCGTGCTGGAGAACATCGTCGGCGCGGGCGGCGGTGAGTGACCGTGACCGCGATCCGGTGCCTGCGCTGGGTGCTCCTCGGCTGCCTCGCGGTGGGGTGGCTCGTGCAGGGGTACGCGGTGCAGGCGCAGGCATCCGGCGGCCTGCCGTCACTGCTCGCTGCGCCTCAGCCACCGGAACCTCAGCCCATGCCGGGGCCCGCGCCGACTCCAGCACCAGCGCCAAGCCGGCCCCCTGAGCCGCAGCCTTCCCCGGGACCGCCTCCCTCGGCCGGTCCTTCGCGGCCCGCCCCGGAGCGCGGCGAACGACCGGAGCCGAGCGACGGGCTGATGCCCCGGGCCTGCGAGGCTGACGGCGACGCGAGTGACTGCGATGTCGACGACGGCTCGGGCGGTCTTTTCGACGTGGGCGCCATGGTCACGAACGCGATCACCTCGTTCCTGGGCGACCTGATCGAGCAGGTGATGAAGCCGATCCGCGAGTTCCTCGCGGACACGCTCCTGGCGACCCCGGACGTGACGCAACACGCGGACATCCAAAAGCTGTGGAAGTCGACCCTCGGCATCACGCTCGGCATCTATGTCCTGTTCGTGACGGCCGGCGGAATCACCGTCATGGGTCACGAGACGGTTCAGACCCGGTACGCCCTGCGGCACATCGCGCCTCGGCTGCTGGTGGGTCTCGCCGCTGGGACCGCCTCGCTGACGGTCATGGGGAAGGCGGTCGGCCTGTCCAACGCGCTGGCACACGCGATCCTCGCCTCGGACATGAGCGACGCCGGGCAAGGCTTGGTCGAGCGGGCGCTGCCGTTCGCGCTGTTCGGTGCGGCCGGGATCAAGATCTACCTGCTGCTCCTGGCCGTGATGGTCCTGGCGCTGGTCGTCGCGGTGCTCATCGGGTTCATGATGCGCGTCGCCGTGATGGCGCTCCTCGCGGTCGCCGCGCCCCTGATGCTGGCGTGTCACGCCCACCCGGTGACCGAGCCGGTGGCCCGGCTGTGGTGGAAGGCGCTGGGCGGCTGCCTGGCGATCCAGGTGATGCAGTCCCTGACCTTCGTGCTCGCGCTGAAGTTGTTCTTCGCCCCGGGAGCCACAGCCGTCGGCATCCCGAGGGCGGACGAGCTGGGCACGATGCTCGCCGGTACGGCGCTGTTCTGGGTGCTGTTCAAAATTCCGGGCTGGACGCTGCAGATTGTGCTGCGAGGGAGCCCGGCGTCGGCTCCTCATGCTCCGGCCGGGCTGCGGATGCTGAAGAACCTGGCGATGTACCGGCTCCTGACCCAGGCGACTCCGCTGGGCGGCCTCCTCGCCGCCGGCGCGGGCGGACGGTCCGGCGGCTTCGGCTTCGGGCCTCGCAGGCGCCCACCAGGTGGCGGCTCTGGTCCGGCCGGCGGATCCGGCGGCTCCCCTGGTGGGCCGGGCAACGGAGGCAGCCCCGCCGGCCTACCTTCGGCACCGTCAGCCTCACAGCCGGGTGGAGGCCTCCGGGCTCATGGTCAGCGGCTGCTCTCCGAAGGTCGCGCCGTGCTCACCCGGCTCGGCATCACGCCACCCCCCACCGCCCCTCCGCAGAACCAGGCCACTCCCCCGACTCCGCCGCCTCCCGCACGCCCTGGCCCCCGAGCCGTGGTCCACCCCGCGCAGGCCCGGCACAGGCAGCAGCTGGCGCTCCCGATCCACTCCCCGCGCGTCCCCGCCCGTCTCGGCCAGGCCACGCAGCTGTGGCTTCCCGTCCCCGCCGAACGGGTCCCCGCCCGGCCCGCCGCCCAGGCCCCTGGCGGCCACTCCCCATGCACCCCAGGCTCGGCCCCGCGCCCGTCCCCGGGCAGCACACTGCCCCCCGCCCCTCCCGCGAACCGCTCGCCCCGTGGCCGTCAAACGGTCCTGCCGATCCGCGTGGACCGGGTCCGCGTCCGTCCGCCGCGCCCCATACAGCTGCGGCTTCCGCTCGAACCGCCCAGGAGGTAACCCGTGCCGCACTCCCACGAGTCGGGCGAGTTCCCGTACTCGACCCGCATCCCCGCCGACATCTCCCGCCCCGACCGCGTCCTCGGCCCCTTCACCATCCGCCAGACCGCGATCCTCGCCGTCACCGCGCTGCTCCTCTACGGCGGCTGGTGGCTCAGCCGCCCGTTCATCGCCCCGCAGGTCTACCTCGCCCTGGTCGTCCCGGTGGCCGGCACCGCGGCAGCCCTGGCACTCGGACGGCGTGAGGGCGTGGGCCTGGACCGCTTCCTCGCCGCCCGCCTCGCCTACGCGCGCACACCGAAACGGCAGGTCCACGCACCGGAAGGCGTGCCGCCTCTCCCCTCCTTCCTCCCCACCCCGTGGACGGCCGAGGCCGGACCGCCACCAGCCGCCATGCACATGCCGTGCGACACGGTGACCGAGGCCGGCGTCCTCAGCCTCGGCTCCGAGGGCGAGGCCGCCCTCGCCACCTGCTCCACGGTCAACTTCGACCTCCGCTCCGTCTCCGAGCAGCAGAGCCTGACCGCCGGGTTCGCCCGCTGGCTCAACTCCCTCACCGGACCGGCTCAACTGCTCGTGCGCTGCCACAGCGTCGATCTCGCCCCGCTCGCCGACCGCCTGCATCAGGACGCCGCCGCCTTGCCGCACCCCGCGCTGGAGCAAGCCGCCCGCGCCCACGCCGACTACCTGGCCCGGCTCACCGCCCACGGCGGCAGCGCGCTGGGCCGGCAGATCGTCCTCGTCAGCCGCGAGAACGCCGGCCGGTCGCCGTCGGCGAACGCAAGCCGGGTCGTACAGCGGGTCTCCGAAGCCCAACGCTCCCTCGCCTCGGCCGAGATCACCGTCACCGCCCTCGACGGCCGGCGCACCGCCGCCCTGATCACCCAGGCCGCCAACGCCGACGCCACCCCGGCCGCCACAAGCACCTCCTCCCCGGAAGGACCCCGTTCATGAACGCCACCTCCACCGTCGACGCCCACCGCCTCCTCGACGTGGCCGGTCCCGAAGCGGTCGAGGTCCACTCCCGGATGCTGGCGATCGGCGGCCACCTGGCCACCACCCTGGTCGTCACCGGCTACCCGTCCGAGGTGACGCCCGGCTGGCTCTCGCCGCTGCTGAACTTCCCCGGGCACCTCGACATCGCCCTGCACATCGACCCGATCCCCAACGCCACGGCCGCCGCCGGGCTGAAGAAGCAGCGGGCCCGTCTCGAGTCCGGCCGCCGCAGCGGCTACGAGAAGGGACACCTCGACGACCCCGAGGTCGAGGCCGCGGCAGCCGACGCCGCCGACCTCGCCTACCGGATCGCCCGCGGCGAGGGGAAGCTCTTCCACGTCTCGCTCTACTTCACCGTGCACGCCCCAGACGAGGAGTCCCTCTCCGAGCAGACCGCGGCGGTCCGCGCGGTCGCCGAGTCCCTCCTCCTGAGCGTCGCCCCGACCACCTACCGCGCGCTGCCCGCCTGGCTCGCCACGCTGCCCCTCGGCGTCGACACCCTCAAGATCCGCCGCAGCTTCGACACCGCCGCCCTGGCCGCCTGCTTCCCCTTCACCGGCCCCGACCTCCCCCAGTCCACCGGCGACGACGGCGCACCGACCGGCGTGCTGTACGGGCTGAACGCCGCCTCCGGGACACCGGTCCTGTGGGACCGGTACGGGCAGGACAACTACAACTCGATCACCCTCGCCCGCTCCGGAGCGGGCAAGTCCTACTTCACCAAGTTGGAGTTGCTGCGGCTGTTGTTCACCGGCGTCACCGCCTCCGTCATCGACCCGGAGAACGAGTACGTGCGCCTGGCCGAGACCGTGGGCGGCACCGTCCTGGACCTCGGCGCCGACGGCGTCCGCGTCAACCCGTTCGACCTCCCGGCCACCACCGCCACGGGCGAGGACCTGCTGACCCGCCGCGTCCTCTTCCTCCACACCTTCCTCTCCGTCCTGCTTGGCGCGGAGCCGTCCCCGGACGAGAAGGCCGCCCTGGACCGGGCGATCCTCACCTGCTACGCCCGCGCCGGCATCACCGCCGACGCCCGCACCTGGCGGCGCACCCCGCCCACCCTCACCGACCTGACCGAAGTCCTCGCCGACGACGGCAGCACCCCGGCGAGCGCCGTCGCCGCCCGTTTGGCCCCGTACGTGACCGGCTCGCACGCCGGGCTGTTCAGCGGCCAGAGCACCAGTGACCTCTCCGGCCACCTGGTCGTGTTCGCGCTGCGGCAGTTGCCGGAGGAGGTGAAGGCTCCAGCGATGCTCCTCGCTCTGGACGCGATCTGGCGGCAGGTCACCTGCCGACCCCAGGCCGGCCGGCACCTGGTGGTGGTCGACGAGGCGTGGCTGCTCATGCGGGAGGGCGCCGGGGCGAAGTTCCTCTTCCGGATGGCCAAGGCGGCCCGCAAGCACTGGACCGGGCTCGCCGTCGTCACCCAGGACGCCGACGACGTCCTCGCCTCGCCGCTGGGGCGGGCCATCGTCTCGAACGCGGCGACGCAGATCCTCTTGCACCAGGCCCCGCAGGCGATCGACACGATCAGCGAGACCTTCAACCTCTGCCAGGGCGAACGGGACTTCCTGCTCTCCGCCGCCCAGGGCGAGGCGCTGCTGCTGACCGGCGACCGCCGGCACAAGGTCGCCTTCGCCAGCGTCGCCGCCCCCGGCGAACACGCCGTCGTCACCACGAACCCCGCAGAACTCACCGCCCGCCCCGGCAACACGTCCGAGGCCGGCGTCGAGGAGGACTGGGAGCTGTGAGCACCGCAACCCTCCTCGCCGCGCCGCCGGACCCGGGGCAGCCCTCCGGACTCCTGGTCGACTTCCTCCTCCACCCGGAAGACTTCGGACCCGCCTCTCTGTTCCGCGCCACCGTGGACTGGCTCGGGCCAGCGGCCCCGTTCCTCCTCCCGTGCCTGCTCGTGGCCGCGTCCGCCGCAGCCGTGGCCCGCCGACGGCTCCTCGACCACCGGCACCGGCAGTGGTCGACCGGCGCGCGCATGGTCGAGATCCTGGCCCCGCCCAATGTCGCCCCGAACGGCGGCCGCGTCCTGTGGGCGCAGCTGGCCGGGCTGCTGCGGCCGTGGTGGCGGCGGATCGTGTCCGGGCAGCCGCACCTGGCGTTCGAGTACTCCTGGACACACACCGGGCTGCGGATCCGCATCTGGGTCCCCGGCACCGCCCCGCTCGACCTGGTGCGCCGCGCCGTGGAGGCGGCCTGGCCCGGCGCGCACACCCGCGTCACCGACCCGGAACCGCTCCTCCCCGCCGGACACGAGGTGAGCGCCGGCCGGATGCGGCTGGCCAAGCCGGACGTGCTCCCGCTGCGCACCGACCACACCACCGATCCGCTGCGCCCGCTGCTCCAGGCCGCCACCGGCATGGGCGAGGAGGAGACGGCGTGCGTGCAGATCCTCGCCCGCCCCGCCACCGGCCTGGCCCTGCGCCGCGCCCGCCGCCAGGGCCGCACGCTGAAGGCCGGGCAGGCGCCGGCCCGCCTGCCGGCGCTCGCCGCGCTCCTCTTTCACCGGTCCCAGCCCTCGGCCACGGGCAAACTGGATCCCGAACACAGCGCCGCGGTACGGCAGATGGCCGTCAAGCAGGCAGGCGCCCAGTGGCAGTGCACCATCACCTACGCCGCGTCCTGCTCACCGAAGCCGGAAGCCGCCCCGGACCTCGTGCGAGGCCGCGCCCACGCCTTGGCCTCGGCGTTCGGTCTCTTCGCCGACCGCAACTACCTGGTCCGCACCCGCCTGCGCCACCCCGAGCCGCACCTCAGCGACCGCCGCCACCCGGCACTCCGGCGGCCCGCCCTGCTCTCCGTCCCGGAACTCGCCGCCCTGGCCCACCTCCCCGTGGACCCGGACGCTCCCGGCCTGCGCCGCGCCGGCGCACGGTCCGTCCTCCCGCCGCCCACCATCCCCGAGGCCGCGCCCGACAGCGGCGTGAAACCGCTCGGCCAGTCCGACACCGGCGCGCGCCGGGGCGTGGGCCTGAGCGTGCCGGACGCCCGCCACCACCTGCACGTCATGGGCGCAACCGGCTCCGGCAAGTCCACGCTGATCGGCAACCTCGTCCTCGACGACGTCCGCAACCACCGCGGCGTCATCGTCATCGACCCCAAGGGCGACCTCGTCACCGACCTCCTCGACCGGCTCCCCGACGACTGCGCCGACCGCCTGGTCTTCATCGACCCCGACGACCCGCACACCCCGCCCTGCCTGAACGTCCTGGACGGCGCGGACATCGACGTCGTCGTCGACAACCTGACCGGGATCTTCCGCCGCATCTTCACCGCGTTCTGGGGACCGCGCACCGACGACGTGATGCGCGCCGCCTGCCTCACCCTCCTAAAGCACCGCGAACGCACCCGCCAGACCGTCACCCTCGCCGACGTCCCCCGGCTCCTGGGCGAGAGCTCCTACCGGCTGCGGATCGTCCCCGCCCTCAAGGACCCGGTGCTGCGCGGGTTCTGGGACTGGTACGAGTCGATGTCCGAGCCGTCGCGCGCCGCGGTCGTCGGCCCGGTGATGAACAAGCTGCGCGCCTTCCTCCTGCGCGACTTCGCCCGACGGGCGATCGCCGCCGGCCCGTCCACCTTCGACCTCGGGCAGGTCCTCGACGGCGGCATCCTCCTCGCCCGTCTCCCCAAGGGCGCCCTAGGCGAGGAGACCGCCCGGCTCCTCGGCTCGTTCATCGTCGCCGGCACCTGGCAGGCCGCCGCCGCCCGCGCCCGCACCCCCGAGCAGTCCCGCATCGACGCCACGCTCAGCATCGACGAGGCCCACAACTTCCTCACGCTGCCGTACCCGTTGGAGGACATGCTCGCCGAGGCCCGCGGCTACCGGCTCTCCATGCTGCTGGCCCACCAGCACCTCGCGCAGCTTCCCCGCGACCTGCGCGAAGGCATCTCCGCCAACGCCCGCAACAAGATCTTCTTCAACGCCTCCCCCGAGGACGCCAACGCTCTGGAGCGGCACACGCTCCCCACCTTGGCCGCGCACGACCTCGCGCACCTCGGCCCTTACCAGGCGGCCGCCCATCTCCTGTCCGGCGGAGCCGAGGCCGCCGCGTTCACCCTCACCACCCGGCCCTTGCCCCCGGCCGTCCCGGGCCGCGCCCGCGACCTGCGCGCCGCAGCCGCCGGACGCACCGGCCCGCGCCCCGCCACCCGCTGAACCACCCTCCCTCGACGCACCACTTGGAGGCTTCGCCATGCCCGCACTCCCCCGCCCGGCCTCAGGCCCCGGTGCCCGCTACACGCCGCGCGCCGCGACCTCCCGGCCCCGCTCCCGCGCCGCCCGCTACATCGACGTCGCCGCCCTCAGCCGGCACCTCACCGAACGCGACGTCTGGCTCGCCCGGATGGTCCACGAGCACAAGGTGCTCACCAGCCATCAGATCACGCGCCTCGCCTTCGGCGCCCTCCGCACCGCCCAGCGACGCTTGCTCACCCTCCACCAGCTCGGCGTCCTCGACTCCTTCCGCCCCCTCGCCCAGACCGGCTCCGCGCCCGAGCACTACACCCTCGGCCCGGCCGGAGCATCCTTCCTCGCCTCCTCCGCCGGATGCGACCTGACCGAAGTCGGCTGGCACTCCACCCGCATCGGCCGCATCGCCTACTCCCCCTCCCTCGGCCACGACCTCGGCGTCAACGAACTCCTCACCCACCTCGCCGCCCACACCCGCACCACCCCCGGCCACCAGCTCACCCTCTGGCTCTCCGCCCGCTCCTGCGCCCGCCGCTGGGGCGACCTCATCCGCCCCGACGCCTACGCCCACTGGCAGGCCAACGGCCAACTCCTGCCGTTCTTCCTCGAGTACGACACCGGCAGCGAATCCCTCGCCCGCGTCGAGGCCAAGCTCCCCGGCTACGCCGCATTCGCCACCACCACCGGCACCAGCCCGGCCCTCCTCCTGCACACCCGCACCGAATCCCACGCCCAGCTGCTGCGCCGACGCCTCGCCGTACCCGCCCGCGAACTCGGGCTCACCGTCGCGACGTCCTCCGCCGACTTCACCACCTCCACGCCCTGGGGCCCGTGGTGGTCGCCCCTCCCGCCCGGCGACACCCGCCGCACCACCCTCGCCGGCCTCACCGCCCACTGGCCCTCGCTCACCCCGGCCACCGGCCTCGACCCCACCGACGCCGACACCGCCCTCACTCTCCCCGTCCCGCCCCTGCCCCCGGCCCTCGGAGGAACCGCATGAGCTCGACCCTCGCCAAGACGGTCGGCTGCCTCGGCTGCGCGGTCGTCGCCCTCCCCCTGCTGGCCGCCGTCGCCCTCATCACCGCGCTCACCGGCCCCGCCACCGGCTCCACACACGAGGACTTCCCGCCGGGCTGGGCCGCCCTCTACCAGCGAGGCGCCGCCGAATGCCCGGGCCTGCACTGGACGGTCCTCGCAGCCATCGGCAAGGTCGAGACCGACCACGGCCGGCACCCCACCATGATCTCCAGCGCCGGAGCCGTCGGCCCGATGCAGTTCCTCCCATCCACCTTCGCGATCTACGCCTACCCGGTGCCACCCGGCGGCAAGAACCCGCCCACCCCCTGGGACCGCGTCGACGCCATCCACGCCGCCGCCCGCCTCCTGTGCGCGAACGGCGCACGAGGCGGCCGCGACCTCCGCCGCGCCATCTGGCACTACAACCCCTCCGACGCCTACGTCGACAAGGTCCTGCGCACCGCCGACCGTTACAAAGCCACCGCCGACCACGCGGCCCCCGTCGCCCCGGCCAAGGCGGCCCGCCGCGCGATCGCCTTCGCCCGCGCACAGATCGGCACCCCCTACGTCTGGGGCGGCGACGGCCCCTCCGAGGGCGGCTTCGACTGCTCCGGGCTCACCCGCGCCGCCTACCGGGCCGCCGGCATCGGCATCCCGCGCGTCGCCCAGGACCAGTTCAACGCCGGCCCCCGAGTACGCCGCGGCGCCCGACTCCTCCCCGGGGACCTCCTCTTCTTCGGCCCCAGCCCGCGCGAGATCACCCACGTCACCCTCTACATCGGCGGCGGCAAGTCCATCGAGGCCCCCTACACCGGCTCCCACGTCAAGAAGAGCCCAGCACGCACCAACTCACCCTCCTACCAGGGCGCCACCCGCCCCTGGGCACGAGGCGGCAAACGATGAAGCCCGTCATCCCGACCCACGAGGCCGTCGCGCTGCTCCGCAACATGACCCGCGTCCTCGGCGTCGTCGCCGCCCTGGCCCTCGTCTTCACCACCGTCAACGTCACCCGCTTCGCCACCAGCCGCGACGTCCCGCTGCCCATCGCCGTCCTCCTAGACCCGATGATCGGCACCACCCTCGCCGGCGTCCTCTACGTCGACGCCCGCCTCGCCTCCTGGGGCATCCCACCGCCCGCCTGGTCCACCGCCCTGCGCTGGACCGCCGGCTGCACCGCCGCCCTCATGAACTCCTGGGAAAGCCTCTGGCCCGACCGCCACATCGGCTGGCCCCGCCACGCCGACCCCGCCGCCGTCCTCCTCCACCTCACCCCGGCGCTGCTGCTGATCGGCCTCACCGAAACCATCGCCGCCTACCGGCGCACGATCAGCCACCTCTTGGACGCCCCCGCCGACGAGGCCACCGCCGAGCTGGCACCCACCCCGCCGACCCCGGAAACCGCTGACGCAGCGGCACAGCCCACCACCCCGCCCCCGATCGACGACGACCTCTGGGGCGCGGCGGTCGCACTGGACGAAACGGTCCGCACGGCAACCGGCTCCCCCGTCAGCGTCTGGCGGCTCCGGCAGGACCTACGCATCGGCCCCCGCCGCGCCGCCCGGCTCCACGAACAACTCCGCACCCACCGCCCGAACGCCCCGTGCCCCTGCCCAACCGTCACCCCCGACCACGCCGAACCGCCCCCGACCGGCACACCACCCACCGACCGACCACCCGCTCCCACCAGCGGATTCGACATCCCCCGACACCATCCGGATGACACCGCTTGACTTCGTCGCCGCCATCGAGCGTCCATGGTCGTGGCCGACCACCCGAGCGGACACACGGACTGCCGTAAGCCCGCACGTCACGGCCCCGTTCGTCCCGGAACCACGCGCTGCGCACGCGCCCCGACGAACACCCGCGGACCGCCCATCGGTCCGCCCCCGGCCGGGGACCTCACCGACCGATCACACGGAAAACGAGGACCCCAATGTCTGTCACCACCCTGACCACCACCGCCTCCGAGACCCCCGCCAACGACCCGCTGGCCGCCCTTCCCCCCTCCTGCCGAACCGTCCACACCCACCTCCTCACCCTCACCGACCCGACCTCCGCCCCCGACATCGCCACCGCGATCGGCCTCGGCCGCTCCACCGCCGCCAAGGCCCTCGCCGCCCTCGAACAGCACGGCCTCGCCGAACGCGTCACCGGCCACTACGTCGGAACGGTCCGCACCCCGGACCTCTGGAAGGCCACCGCCCCGGCCGCCCCCGAGCCCTCGGCGGACACCCCGGACGACATCGAGCAGCCGGAAGCCGCCCTGGCCCCCGACCTCCCGGAGCCGATCACCCCCACCGAGCAGCAGCCGACCCCGCCGGCACCCGAAGCACCCGCTCCGGCCCCTGCGGCGGCCGCCCCGAAAGCCGCCACGCCCGAGCCCGTCCCGACGCCCCCGGCCCCGGAACCGGCCGCGCCCGCAGCCCCGGCCCCCACGCCCGTCCCCCCTGCCCCCGAACTCCCCGCCCAGCGCACCGCCCCGGTGCTGACGGTGATCCCCGGTGGCGACGGCCAGCGTCTCGCCCCGGGCGCACTCCGCCAGATGGTCCTCGACCACCTCACTGCTCACCCGGGGGAGGCATTCACCTCAACCCGCATCAGCCGCGCGATCGGCCGCTCCTCCGGCGCCATCGCCAACGCCCTCGTTACCCTCACCCGCCACGGCCTCGCCGAACAGGTCACCGTCCGACCGATGAGGTACCGACTGGCCGAGGCGGCCGTCGGGGCGTAGAAAGCGAAACGCCGTGTGGCCCACCAAGAAGGCGGGCCACACGGCGTTGAGCGACACCACTGAAGCGGTCACCCGGACACTGAAGCGGTCACCCGGACTTGGTGCGCGCTACCCGGCTGGCCTCCTGCAATCAAGCCGCCGCACGGCTGCCCATCGGATAGAGCCTCTCCACCTTCCCCGTCGCGCTGTCGGATCCGGACACCTCAACAATCCCGTGGCCCACGCCTGCTCTGCCATGCGCACTACCGATCACGGGCCGACCAACCGCCATCTTGTTGTGTTAGCCGCTATTAGTTGGGAACTGCCAGCCTTACCCGTCACACCGCAACAGCGGCAACAGCCACCGCACTTGACAATATTGGGCCGCCACCTGTTTCCTACCGCTTGGGCACAAACTGGGTGGCGACTTCACGCGAGCGCACGGGTTGCAACATCACGGCACGCGCCACATTCTCTGACTTCAAATTCCACCGACGACAGCCGCCACCCCTAGTGCGCAGCAGAAGCGGACGACAACTAAGCAAGATGGGCATGCACATGAGAAGTGACATAGAACTCGACACAGAAAACAGGCGAGGCGATCAACTCAATGACCATGCGGTGGATTTCCCACCCCTAGAAAACGGAGTAGATTACATTCTCAGCGTTGCTGAGTACCTAACCGCCCAGCAGCCGCCCACTCCACGCAATCTGAAATATGCGGTACTACACCTACAGGCAGCCGCCGAAGTTCTCCTCAAAGCTCGACTGCAACTCGAACACTGGATCCTAGTCTTCAAGGAACCCGGCTCGGCATCGCGCCAGAAATTCGAAGAAGGCGACTTTGAAAGCTGCAACACAACGGTAACCATAGCCCGCCTTCGACAAATCGCCGACGTTGAGATAGACGAAAAATCAATCAAGGCGATCGATGTTCTCGCAAAGTCGCGGAATGCGCTTCAACACTTTGGCCTCTCCACTCCGGCCCGAGCAATCGAGGCCCGGGCAGCCCAGGTACTAGACTTCCTAATATCCTTCGTGTACGACCAGCTACTTCCGGAACTCCCTGGCGCAGAGGTTGACAAAGTCGTTGGCGACCTAGATGCGGCCACTAAAAAGCTTCGCACCATCCGATCTTTTATCGATGCACGCCTAAAACGCCTCACCGGGAAGCTAAAAAACGTCAGGCATCGAACCTTGAAATGCCCAGAGTGCGACCAGTGGGGCCTCGTTGCCGGCGATTCCGATGAGCTCTACGAATGTCATTTTTGCCACTTTCTCTACGGCAGCCCACTTTTGGCCCTGGATATGTGGGTCGCCACCCAGCGCACCTCGGGAGAAGATATCAAATTGAAAGCATGCCCGGACTGTAATCGAAAAGCGCTCCTTGACAACTGTGCAAGGGTAAACGAAGCACCCCAGGAGCGGCGAACTCTATGTTTTTACTGCGGTCAGTAATGATGAACGGTTAAAAACGGTCCGGTATTCACCCAGGAAGTCGTCGGAGTTGCACGGGCGGCACCGCCGTGGGGTGCGCAACCATCAGGCACGTCAGTTGGCCAGCAGGGCGTAGTCATGCCGATGTCGGGCTCTCGGTTGGGTCGCCGGGAGGGCGGGGCCAGGTGGACGGCCCGCCCGTGTGGAGGTTGAGCCGGTCAGCGGATGCCGCCGTGGCGGCAGTCGGTGGTGTGGCCGGCGTCCTCCTGGAAGGTTTCGGGGAAGCTGTCGGGGCGGTCGGTGTCGCGGGTGGTGAACGGGGCCCGGGCGAGGTAGGTGCCGAGGTCGGCGAGGTGGCGGATGTCCGCGAGGGGGACCTCGCCGCCGCACTCCGGGCAGGGGCCGAGGAGCTCGAACGGCTCGTCGTCGTACAGCGGGTTGCGGGCGAGGAAGGTGTAGGTGTCGCCGCTGGCCGGGCACTTGACGGTGGCGATGATCGGTTCGCCGGGGAAGATGCGGCGGCGGATGCCGTCCGGCTGGGTTTCGATCCGGTCGAGGCCGATGCCGAGGGCGGCGGCGAGGCGGAGCCGCGTGCGGGCGTGGTCCGCGCCGCGGAAGGGGCCGTACGGGCTCTGCTCGGGTGCCAGGCGGAGGTAGGCGGCTGCGGCGTGGGCGCGGTCGGACAGGCGTGTCGTCTGGGGGGTCTGGGAGTTCATCTGGCTGGTCCTTTCGGGTGGTTGGGTCGGTGGTCGCCCGGGGCCGCCCCGCCGGGGCGGGGCGGCCCCGGGTCGGTCAGGTGGCTGCGAGGGCGGCGGTGGCGGCCTTGCCGATGGCGGCGGCTGCCTGGGCCGGGTCGGTGAGTTCGAGGAAGGTGCTGCCGGGCAGCGGGCGGGAGCCTTCTGCGAAGGCGAGCCACAGGACCGCGCATCCGGCGGCGCGCAGGGTGGTGATCCGCTCGGCTGCGGCCTTGGCCTCGGACAGCCGGTACCTGCCGTCGGAGGCGATCACGAGGAGGCGGCCCGCGCCGGGGGTCGTCAGGCCGAGTCCGGCGGTGAGGGCGTCGATCGCCTCGGCGAGGTTGTGGCCGGTGTCGTTGGCGTCGAAGCGGGTCACGCGGTCCGGGGTCCGGCCGGGAGCGGTGATCGCGGTGAGGGTCCTGGAGAAGGCGACGGTCGCGGTGCGGGAGTCGGGGTCGGTGAGGGCTGCGGCCTTGGCAACGATCCAGGCGGCCGAGGCGATCGGTCCGGTGGCGTCGTCCATCGAGGCGGAGACGTCCACGGCGATCCCGATCCGCAGGGGCGGGATCGGTCCCTGTCGGCGCTCGGTGCGGATCCAGGGCTGGGCGGTGGGCACGGCACCGGCGGCGCGCTGCGCGTCGCGGACGAGGGCCCCGCGCATGCTGAGGCGTCCGGGCGGGGCGGCGGAGGCGGTGACCGTGACGGTGCGCTCGCGGTAAGCGGCTGCGCGCAGGGCGCGGGCGAGTCGTCCAGCGGCGGACTTCTCGGCAGCCGTGGGCTGCCGGGTGCCGATTACGGGGCTGGGGCCGGAGCGCGTGTTCTTCTTCTTGCCCTTCGGGGTGTCGGGTCGGAACACCTTCTCAGCCGTTTCGGCGGCCTGCTGAGCGCGGGCGGCCTGCTGAGCCTTCTCGCGCTTGCGGGCGCGGGTGGCCCTGTCGGCCGCGTTGTTGACGTCGACCGTGCTGGTCACCTCCGCGATGGCGGCGGCGAGTTCGCTGGGTTCCTCGGACTGGCCCTGCTGCGGGAACGGCGGCGGGAGCTCAGGGTCCGTGGCGAGAAGGTCGCACCAGGCCTTGGCGTGGGCGAGCATGCTCTGCTCGTCCTCGTCGCCGGTGGCGTGGGCGGCCTGCCAGATGGTGGCCAGGTTGGCGAGGAGGTCGGGGCCGAGGATCGTGGTGACGGCGGTTTCGAGGGGTTCGGTTTCCTCCGGGGTGAGGATTCCGGCGTCACGGCGGGCGAGGATCAGTCCGGCGGCGGTGGCGGCCTGCCACTTGTCGTCGGCGGCCTCGGGGGTGATGTCCTCCATGATGAGCCCGGTGACCACAGCCCGGAGCCAGGGCAGATCCTGGGGGCGGCGGCCGAGGTGGGCCTTCTCGATGCGGGACTCCTCCAGGATTTCGGCGGCGTTTCCCTGGGCCGTTCCTCGCAGGGCTTCCGGGGTGTCCCACTTGCTGTGGGCGGCGTGCGCGGCCTCGTGGGTGAGCGCTCCCCAGACGACCGGGTGGTCCTCCTCGTCACCCGGCTTGGCCAGGCTGACGGTCGCGGGGTGAACGGGGCCGAACAACCGGCCGTCCACCTCGACCTGTGCGAGGGCGGGGAAGAAGGCGGCCGGTGCGCCGGTGACGGTGCCGGGCTTGCACGTGACGATCAGGTCGCCGCGTCCGGCGAGCTCGGGGAGGCGGGCGGCCATCTCCGCGCCGATCCGCATCCAGTGCAGGTCGCGGGGGCCGATCGGGGGGTCGTAGGCGGGGCCGCCGTCGTCCTCCCACTGGGCGAGGGCACCGGGGGCGTAGGCGTTCGGGGGTTCCGGCATGAAGTGGGCAGGCATGGTCTGTCCTTCCGTGTGGGTTGGGGCTTGGGGGTTGGTGGCCCTGTGGGCCGTGTCCGGCCCGGCCCCGGCGTCCGCCGGGGCCGGGCGGCGGGTCAGAGTTGGCGGCCGAGGGAGAGGGCGGTGACCGGGCGGCCGGTGGCCTTTCCGACGACTTCCGCGACCGTGTCGCGGTCCTCCAGCGGTGCGATGCCGACGAGGTTGGAGAAGGCGGCGTCCGCGCCGAGTACGTCCGCGATCTTTTGGAAGGCGATGAGTTCGCGAAGCTGCGGAGCCCAGCCGATCTCGCCTGCCTTCTGAAGGGTGGCGAGGTTGCGGGCGATACGGACTGCGGTCGGGTTGATCTTCAGTGAGGCGGCGAGGTCGTAGTCGGAACCCACCTGGACCTGCACGCTGAAGCGGCTGGCCAGCGCCTCGGTCAACACGGCCCCGTGGACACCGGGGTTGTGTCCGGCGATCACGTAGAACCCGTCGGCGGCGGTGATGGTCTCGCCCTTGTGTGCCTTGACCTGGATCTGACGGCGGCCGTCCATGGCCGGGTAGAGGGCGGCCAGCACCTTCGGTGAGATGAGGGTGGCGTCGTCGAGGAGGAGGGCGCGGCCCTCCTCCATCGCGGTGACGAGCGGTCCGTAGACGAACTCGTAGCCGCCCTGCTCGTTCTGGGTGTACTCGCCGATGAGGTCGCCGACGGTCGTGTCTCCGTCGCCCGCGACGGTGATCAGGTCGGGGAAGGCGGCCTCGATGAGCGAGGTCTTGCCCGTGCCGGGCGGCCCGTACAGGAGGACCGGGACCTGAGCGTCCCGCAGCCGCCGGAGCGCCTCGATGTCCGGCAGATCGGCGAGGGCGCGCGGGTGGTACTGCTGGCCGTTCGGGCGGAGGATCGGCTGCGGCCCGGTCTGCAGGTTCTGCGCGGCACGGGCCGGGGCGGCCGGGGCGGAGCGGCGTGCCGCCCTCACCGGGGACGGCGCGGCGGCCGGGGCGGGAACGGTGGCGACCCGCTGGGCGGCGTTCGATGTGGCGGTGTTCGCCTGGTACGTGCGGGGGTTGGTGCCCCGCCGCACCGCCTCGCCCCGGCGCAGCAGGGTCTCGCACGCGTTGCCGATCGCACCCCCGGAGTTGCCCAGCAGCTTCGCGAGGTCGGTGACGGTGAAGGACCGCTGAGGGTTCGCCGCGAGAACGTGGGCGATCGCCGCCCGCAGCTCCCCGGGACGTGCCTTCCGGCCGAGGGGCGCGGCGGCGGCGTACGAGGTGGGGGGTGTGGCCATGGTGCGTGCCTTTCTTTCGGCGAGGATCCGGATTCACCGGGCGAGGGATAGCGGCCCATTTTTGGGCGCACTTCTCCCGTGCGCGGAATGCGGATTTCCTTCGGATTCACTTCCCGGTCCGTCCGGGAACAATTCAAATGTATCTCGATGAGCCGAGTTCCAGGGCCGAAAAATAGGCTTGATATTGCTGGAATGCTCGTGAATTCACGACGGGAATGGAGGGGAATTCAATTCGGCACGACAGAAAGCGTCGTGCTCGCCGCCGACAACGACAGGCGCACGCCGGGCCGCCGCCGGGCCGCCGCCGGGCCGCCGCCGGGCCGCCGCCGGGCC
>NZ_LWCC02000167.1 GCF_001642695.1 Streptomyces chilikensis | reverse complement strand
CAGCTCCATCCGCGCGCCGGCCGTGGGCTTCTCCTCGCGTCCCAGTTCGAGCACCATCCTGGTGGCCGCCTCGGCCATCTCCGTGAGCGGCTGCCGGACGGTGGTCAGCGGGGGCCCCACCCAGCGGGCCACCGGCAGGTCGTCGAAGCCCACCACGCTGAGGTCGTCGGGGATCCGCAGCCCGAGTTCGCGCGCCGCCTCGTACAGGCCGAGCGCCTGGAGGTCGTTGCCCGCGAAGATCGCCGTGGGCCGGTTCTCGCGCCGCAGCAGGTCCAGGCCGAGCCGGTAGCCGGCGTCGTGGTGGAAGTCGCCGTCGAGGATCAGGCCGGGGTCGACGGCCAGCCCGGCGGCCTCCAGGGCGGAGCGGTAGCCGTCCACCCGGGCCCGGGCGCACATCATCCGGGTGGGGCCGCCGATGGCGCCGATCCGGGTGTGCCCCAGCTCCAGCAGGTGCCGGGTCGCGGACAGCCCGCCCTGCCAGTTGGTGGCCCCCACCGAGGGCACGTCGGCGCCGGGGTCGCCGGCCGGGTCCATCACCACGAACGGGATGGACCGGCTCGTCAGCAGCGTGCGCTGCCCCTCGTCCAGGCCGGACAGGACCAGGATCACGCCGTGCGGCCTGCGGGCGGCCACCTGGTCCGCCCAGCTGCCGCCGGGCGTGTGGCGTCCGGCGCTCTCGGAGAGCACCACGCTGAGGCCCCCGCGCCGGGCGGCCCGCTCCACGCCGCGGATGACCTCCATCGCCCAGGCGCTCTCCAGTTCGTGGAAGACGAGCTCGATCAGCGGGGACCTGGAGGCGTCGGCCCGCCGCCTGCGGTAGCCGTGGCTGCGCAGCAGGCGCTCCACGCGGGAGCGGGTGGCGGGGGCCACGTCGGCCCTGCCGTTGAGGACTTTCGAAACAGTCGGAGCGGACACACCGGCCGCCCGGGCGATCTCGGCGAGCGTCGCTGTGCGCCCCTGCCGGGGCACGGAGGGGGTTTCGGCGGATTCCGGAGAGGTCATGGTTCGGGATCGTATATCTGCTCAACCTCTTGACGAACCCCTCTGACGCGCTTAGGTTCCCAAAACATTCGCGGCATCGTTCGAAAGCTTCGAAGGAAGCATCTCCACACGGCCAATGCCGAGACACACAACGGGCACACCCCACAACGCCCGGTTCCCGTAGTTCGCGGTCAAGGGTGACCGCTTCTTTCCAAGGAGTACTAGTCCATGGAGTCCTACAGCAGGCGTTGGTTCCTCGGCGTCAGTGGCGCCACGATGCTCACGGCCGGCCTCACCGCCTGTGGATCCAGCGATTCCGACAGCGGCAAGAGCGGCGGCCAGTTGACGGCGTTCGTCTGGGGAGACGACGCGGCGAAGATCCAGGAAGACGCGGTCAGGAAGTTCAACGCGTCCTCGGCGGCCAAGAAGACCGGCGGCACGATCAAGCTGCAGCGCATTCCCGGCAGCGACTACCCGGCCAAGCTCCGCACCGCCATGGGCTCGCCGAGCGCACCCGACCTGTTCTTCAACTGGGGCGGCGGCTCGATCAAGGCCTACGTGGACGCAGACCAGCTGATCGACCTGCACGACATCATCGAGTCCACCCCGGCGCTGAAGAACGGCTTCCTGCCGTCGATCATCCAGTCCGGTGCGCTCGAGGGCCGCCCGTACGGCATCCCGATGCGCGGCATGCAGCCCGTCCTGCTGTTCTTCAACAAGAAGGTCTTCAAGGACGCCGGCCTCGAGCCGCCGACCTCCTGGACCCAGCTCCTCGACATCAACAAGAAGTTCAAGTCCAGGGGCATCCAGCCGTTCGCGCTGGGCGGCGCGGACAAGTGGACCGAGCTGATGTGGGTGTCGTACCTGGTGGACCGCATCGGCGGCCCCGAGGTCTTCCGCAAGATCCAGGGCGGCGACGCCTCCGCCTGGGGCGACCCGGCGGTGCTCCGCGCGGCCGAGGAGATCAAGTCCCTGGTCGACGACGAGGCGTTCGGCAAGGGCTTCAGCTCCGTCCAGTACAACAACGGCGGCGCCTCCACCCTGCTCGCCAAGGGCAAGGCCGCCATGCACCTGATGGGCTCCTGGGAGTACCCGACCCAGCTCGGCAAGTTCAAGGACTTCGCCGAGAACGACCTCGGCTGGGTCGCCTTCCCGGCGTACGACGGCGGCGCGGGCGACATCAAGAACGTCGTCGGCAACCCGACCAACTACTGGTCCGTCAGCGCCCGCACCAAGAACCGGGAAGCGGCGATCGAGTTCCTCAAGACCTGCGCGTCGGAGGAGTACACCAAGGCGCTGATCGCCAACGGCGACATCCCCACCACCGCCAACGCGGGCGCCCTCCTCGAGGACTCGCCCAACCCCGAGTTCGCCAAGTTCCAGTACGAGCTGGTTCAGAACGCTCCCGCGTTCACCCTCAGCTGGGACCAGGCCGTCAAGCCGGACTGGTCCGCACCGATGCTCACCGAAATCGACAAGCTCTTCCTGGGCCAGTCCTCGCCCAAGGAGTTCGTCACAGCACTGAAGGGGCTCAAGTGACCGAGCCGGTCACCAAGTCCGTCGACGCAGCGCCCAAGGCCGGCGTGCAGGCGACCCGCGTGGGTCGCCCGCACGCCTCCTGGGCGCTGCCCGGCGTCTTGTTCTTCATGTTCTTCGCCGTCGCTCCGATGGCGCTGGCCGTCTACCTCTCCTTCACCGAGTGGAACGGCCTCGGCGACCCGCGGTTCGTGGGTCTGGACAACTGGCAGAACCTGGTCGGCGATCCCCGCCTGACGCAGTCGCTGACGGTCACCGTCCTGATGACCGTGGTCAGCTGGGCGTTCCAGACCGTCATCGCGCTTCTGCTCGGTGTCTGGGCGGCCGGCAAGCAGCGCAACCGCGCCATCCTGTCGGCGGTCTTCTTCGTGCCGTTCCTGCTGTCCTCCACGGCGATCGCCCTGCTCTTCTTCGCGCTCCTCGACCCGAACTTCGGCGTCATCAAGGGCGACACGCTGGGCACCACCTCGGGCGCCTTCCTGGCGATCATCTTCGTCGGCGGCTGGCAGTTCATCCCGTTCCACACCCTGATCTACCAGGGCGGCGCGCGGCAGATACCCGAGGTCCTGTACCAGGCGGCCGCGATCGACGGGGCGGGCCGCGTCCGCCAGTTCTTCTCCATCACGCTGCCCCAGCTGCGGCACACCATGGCGATGTCCAGTGTGCTGATGGTGGTGGGCTCCCTGACCTACTTCGAGACCGTGCTGATCCTCACCCAGGGCGGGCCGGGCACCGACACCGCGATCCTGCCGTACCTCATGTACGAAGCCGGCTTCAAGTCCTACGACTTCGGCTACGCCAGCGCGGTCGCCACCTTCCTGGTGGTCGCCGCGACGGGCCTCTCCCTGCTGATGGTCCGGATCACCGGCTTCGGCTCCATGCGCAGCGTCCGGGAGGGGATGTGACCACCGTGTCCCCGCACAAGACCGCGCCCGCCAAGGGCCGTTCCCGGGCGAAGCGGAGCAACCCCGTAGCGGGCGTCGCCTCGTTCGTGTGGCTGCTGATCGTGATCATCCCCATCTACGCGATGATCACCACCTCGCTCGCCGGTCCGGAGGAGGCGGCGGGCCGCAACGCCCTCGAACCGCCGAAGAACCCGACGCTGGACAACTACGGCCTGGTGCTGGAGTCCGGCTTCCCGCACTACCTGCTGAACACCGTGCTCGCGGCGCTCGGCGTGGTCGCCATCGTTGTCGTGCTCTCGGTCCCGCTCTCCTACGTCGCGGTCCGCAACCGCGGTTTCTGGTCGGGCGGCGCCTTCCGGCTGTTCCTCCTCGGCGTCGCCATCCCGGCGCAGGCCGTGGTGGTGCCGCTGTACCTGATGATCACCAAGCTGGAGATCTACGACAGCCTCTGGGCGATCGTCCTGCCGACGGCCGCGTTCGCCATGCCGGTCTCGGTGCTGATCCTGACCGGTACGCTGCGCGACATCTCCGAGGAGTCGTACGAGGCGATGTCCCTGGACGGCGCCTCGCCCACCCGGATGCTCTTCCAGCTGGTGATCCCGCTCTCCAAGGGCGGCATCAGCACGGTGGTCATCTACTCCGCGCTGCAGGCATGGAACGGATTCCTGTTCCCCCTGATCTTCACGCAGTCCGAGGAACCCCGTGTCCTCACTCTCGGCCTGTACAACTACGTCAGCCAGTTCGGCGTGAACATCCCCGCGCTGCTGGCCTCCGTCGTTCTTTCCGGCGTGCCGATCTTCGTCGTTTACCTGGTGGCCCGGCGGGCCCTGGTGAGCGGGATGATGGGCGTCGGCGGTAAGTAACATCCTTCTCTCAGGAGCATCATGACCGCCCCCTGGCGTGATTCCACACTGCCCGCCGAAGCCCGTGTCGACGACCTTCTCTCCCGGATGACCCTGGAGGAGAAGGCCGCACAGCTCTACGGAGTGTGGGTCGGCGCCTCGACGGATGCGGAAGCCGGCGTCGCCCCGCACCAGCACGAAATGGCCACCGACTGGAACTGGGACGAGGTCATCGCCCACGGTCTGGGCCAGATCACCCGTTCCTACGGCACCGCCCCGATCGCCCCGGACGAGGGCGCCCGCGCGCTCGCCCGGGCGCAGCGGGCGATCATGGCCGCCAACCGGTTCGGCATCCCGGCCGTCGCCCACGAGGAGTGCCTGGCCGGGTTCACGGCCTGGGGCGCCACCGCGTACCCGGTGCCGCTCGCCTGGGGCGCCTCCTTCGACCCGCGGCTGGTCGAGGAACTGGGCCGCCGCATCGGCTCCGACCTGGTCGCGGCCGGCGTCCAGCAGGGCCTCGCGCCCGTGCTGGACGTGGTGCGCGACCTGCGCTGGGGACGTGTCGAGGAGACCATCGGCGAGGACCCGTACCTGGTCGGCACGGTCGCCGCCGCGTACGTGCGGGGCCTGGAGTCCGCCGGCGTGGTCGCCACCCTCAAGCACTTCGCCGGCTACGCCTCCTCGGCGGGCGCCCGCAACCACGCCCCGGTGCGCGCCGGCGGGCGCGAGTTCGCCGACGTGACGCTGCCTCCGTTCGAGCACGGGCTGCGGCACGGCGGGGCGCGGTCGGTGATGGCCGCGTACACGGAGATCGACGGCGTCCCCTCCCACTCCGACCCGACGCTCCTCACCGACCTGCTGCGGGAGCGGTGGGGCTTCACCGGCACCGTGGTCGCCGACTACTTCGGCGTCGGCTTCCTGGAGAGCCTGCAGCGGGTGGCCGAGGGCCTCGGCGACGCCGCCCGGGTGGCGCTGGAGGCGGGCGTCGACGTCGAACTGCCCACCCTGCGCTGCTACGGCGAGCCCCTGGTGGAGGAGGTGCGGGCGGGCCGGGTCCCCGAAGACCTCGTGGACCGGGCCGCGCGCCGGGTGCTGCTGCAGAAGTGCGAGCTGGGTCTGCTGGACGAGGGCTGGTCGCCGGAGCCCGAGGGCCCCCTCGACCTGGACTCCCCCGCCAACCGCGCGCTCGCCCGTCAGCTCGCCGAGGAGTCGGTGGTGCTGCTGGCGAACGACGGCGGCGTCCTGCCGCTGGGCCCCTCCGCGGGCCGGCGCATCGCCGTGGTCGGTCCGCGGGCCGACGACGCGATGGCGATGCTGGGCTGCTACTCGTTCCCCTCGCACGTGCTGCCGCACCATCCCGAGGTCGGTCTCGGCGTGGAGATCCCCACGGTGCTGGAGTCCCTGCGGGCCGAGTTCCCGGACGCCGCGGTGGAGTTCGCCACCGGGTGCGACACGCAGGACCCGGACACCTCCGGGTTCGCGGACGCCACCTCGCTGGCCTCCTCCTCCGACGTGGTCGTCGCCGTGCTGGGCGACCGGGCCGGGCTCTTCGGCCGCGGCACCTCGGGCGAGGGCTGCGACGCCTCCGACCTGACCCTGCCGGGCGCGCAGGGCGAGCTGCTGGACGCGCTCCTGGAGACCGGCAAGCCGGTGGTCCTGGTGCTGCTCACCGGCCGGCCCTACGCGCTGGGCCGCTGGGCGGACCGGCTCGCCGGCGTCGTCCAGGGCTTCTTCCCCGGCGAGGAGGGCGGCCCCGCGCTGGCGGGCGTGCTCTCCGGGCGGATCTCCCCGTCCGGCCGGCTGCCCGTCAGCGTGCCGCGCGAACCGGGCGGCCAGCCGTGGACCTACCTCCAGCCGCCGCTGGGCCTGGCCAACGACATCACCAACCTCGACCCGACGCCGCTCTACCCGTTCGGCCACGGTCTGTCGTACGCCGCCTTCGAGTGGGGCGACTTCGAGGCCCCGGCCTCCGGCGCCGAGATCGGCACCGACGGCACGTACGAGGTGTCGGCGACCGTGCGCAACACCGGGGACGTGGCCGGCGCCGAGGTGGTGCAGCTGTACCTGCACGACCCCGTCGCCACGGTCACCCGCCCGGACGTGCGCCTGATCGGCTACCAGCGCGTGGAACTGTCCCCCGGCGACGCGCGCCGGGTGACCTTCCGGTTCCACGCCGACCTCTCGTCGTTCACCGGCCGCGCCGGTGAACGGGTGGTCGAGCCCGGAAGGCTGGAGCTCCGGCTCGCCGCCTCCTCGGCGGACGTGCGGCACGTCTTCCCGCTCACCCTGACCGGTGGGACCCGGGTCGTCGGGTACGACCGGGAGCTGCTCTGCGAGACGGAGGTCACCAAGGCCGAGTAGGGCCCCGGCCCGGCCGGGCGGGTCCTAGTCCTCGTCGTCGGCGCAGTAGGCGAAGGCGAGCCCGCTGAGCTCCCCGGCCGTCGGGTTGTCGAAGACCACCCGCCAGCTGTCGGAGCCGAGCCGCTGGGAGACCCCCTGGACCAGGCCGGGCTCGACGGTCGACCAGCCGCCGGAGACGGCGGTCGTGCCGGCCGGGCAGACGGCGGTGCTGGCGGCGCTCCCGCCGGCGGGCACCGTCACGATGTCGCCGACCGCCTCGGTGAGCCCGTCCCGCGTCTCACAGGTACCGCCCCGCGTGGCAGCGCGCGGGGCGGTACCCGCGTGTGCGGCCGTCTGGTCCGCCTCCGCGGCGGACTGCGGGCGCTGGTCCTCCCGGCCCGGCGCGGCGCCCTCCCGGCCGCCGCCCGGCAGCGACGGGGGCCACGACGGCGACTGGTCCCGGCACCTGTCCCACTCGCCGTCGCAGCCGCGCACCGTCCGGTCGCCGAGGCCCCACACCGAGAACAGGGAGGCCAGCCCCTCGGCCACGGCTTCCTTGCTCCACTGCGGCCGGTCCCGGTCCCTCTCGCACCTCTCGGCCGGGAGCGGGGCCGGCGCACCCCGCTCCGGCTCCACGGCCACCGCGCCCGCCGCCGCTCCGCAGGTCAGCACCACGGCCAGTGAGGCGGACGCGCCGCCGGTGATCCACATGCCGCGGCGGTTCCGCCGCGTTCCGCGCCCAGGGGTCATCTGTTCTCCCGCGTGTCGTTCCGGTCGGTCTGCGAGAGAGCTGTGACCCCGGGCGGCCCGGGTCACGCGTGGCCGCTGGGCCAGGCGGGGCAATCAGTCATCTGATCGGTCCGGACGGGTCCCCCGGACGGCCGCCTCAGGTCCGCCCCTCGACGGCCGCGCGCCTCCGCACGGCCCCGTACGCACCGCCCGCGCGCCGCCGTACGCCGCCGCACGGCTCCGCGGAGCGTCCGCGGGCGGTCTTCGCCGCGGGCGCCTCCTACGCGGCCCGGCGGTACGGGCAGGCGGCCTCCGCCCCGGCGCGCGTCCGCCGCCCCGGCACCGCCCGCGACCGCCGGTTCTCCGCCCCGCACTCCCCGCACCGCTGGGCGGGCGGCGCGGCCTCGGCCGTCCCCGACGCCTCCCTCAGCGCGGCCGTGGCCTCCGCCAGCACGTCGCGCAGCAGCACCGGTTCGCGATCGCGAGTCGTACTCCGCTCGTTCCACATCGCCGACCCCCTTACGGGCGGCCCGGCTTTCCGTCCGGGCCTTCGACAGCACCTGCCGAGATCTTCGCACCCGCCACTGACAACGACCGGAACGCGGGACGAACGTTCAGCCCTCCCGGTCCCGGAGGACGGCGTGGACGAACCCGTCCGGCGGCAGGTATCCGTGCGACTCCACGTAGTGCGCGATCAGCTCGGGCGCGGCGTAGGCGACCCCGTTCCCCACCGCCCTGATCTCGGCGCTGCCGCGCGGGCATTCGGGGCCCGCGCGCAGCAGGCGCATCGAGCACCAGGGGCAGAGGTGGAAGCCGCGTGTCTGCCCGGCCCGGTGGGTGCGCGTCATCCGCCGCAGCGTCTCGGCGAGTCCGGGCGGCGGCGTGCCCCTGCGGTACCGGCGGGCGGCGCTCAGCCAGCCGACGTTGAGCAGCGGCAGCCCGTGCCAGGGCCGGGGCGCTCCGGCCCCGGGCCCGTCGGGCGGCAGGAAGGTGTACGGGGTGAGGTCGGCGTAGTAGGTCACCCGGCCGTCACTCGGTCCCGAGCGACTCGAACCGCCACCGGTGCACCGGCCGCGAGGCCAGTCCGCCCGGCGGATCGGGCAGCTCGGGCAGCGGTTCGTGCGGCTCGGCGTCCCACCAGGTGACGACCAGGACGCGGTCCTGCGGGGCCCGGAAGGTCTCGCGGCGTCCGGGATCGCGGGGCAGTTCCTGGGAGCGGGCCCAGGCGAGGAGCTCCCCGCCCCGGCCCTCGGGCGCCCGGGCCTCCCACATCAGCGCTACGGTCACGAGTACAGGTTCTCCTTCGAGGTCTCGTGCACGTGGTCGTGGGAGTGGGCGTGTCCGTGCGCGGCGGCGTCCTCCGGGGCCGGCACGTGCGGCTCGGTCACCGGCAGCGAGGAGTCCGCCGACAGGTCCCACGCCGAGGCGGACCGGCCGCGCGCCACCATCTCGGCGCCCAGCGCGGCGACCATCGCGCCGTTGTCGGTGCACAGCTTGGGCCGCGGCACCCGCAGCCGGATGCCGGCCGCCTCGCACCGCTCCTGGGCCAGCGCCCGCAGCCGCGAGTTGGCGGCCACGCCGCCGCCGATCATCAGGTGGTCGACGCCCTCGTCCTTGCAGGCGCGCACCGCCTTGCGGGTGAGCACGTCCACCACGGCCTCCTGGAAGGAGGCGGCGACGTCCCGCACCGGCACCTCCTCGCCGGCGGCCCGCTTCGCCTCGATCCAGCGGGCGACGGCCGTCTTGAGGCCGGAGAAGGAGAAGTCGTAGGCGGGGTCGCGCGGCCCGGTCAGGCCGCGCGGGAAGGAGATGGCGCCGGGGTCGCCCTCCTTGGCGTACCGGTCGATCACCGGACCGCCCGGGAAGCCGAGGTTCAGCACGCGGGCGATCTTGTCGAAGGCCTCGCCGGCCGCGTCGTCGATGGTGGCGCCCATCGGCCGCACGTCGGAGGTGATGTCCGTCGACAGCAGCAGCGAGGAGTGGCCGCCGGAGACCAGCAGCGCCATGGTCGGCTCGGGGAGCGGTCCGTGCTCGAGCTGGTCCACGCAGATGTGCGAGGCCAGGTGGTTGACGCCGTAGAGCGGCTTGCCCAGCGCGTAGGCGTACGCCTTGGCCGCGGAGACGCCGACCAGCAGCGCGCCGGCGAGGCCGGGGCCCGCGGTGACCGCGACGCCGTCGAGGTCCTTGGCGCTGACGCCCGCCTCCTTCAGCGCCCGCCGGATGGTGGGGACCATCGCCTCCAGGTGGGCGCGGGAGGCCACCTCCGGCACGACGCCGCCGAAGCGGGCGTGCTCGTCGACGCTGGAGGCGACGGCGTCGGCCAGCAGGGTGGTGCCGCGGACGATGCCGACGCCGGTCTCGTCGCAGGAGGTCTCGATGCCGAGGACGAGGGGCTCGTCCCGCAGGTCAGCCATGGTTCCGGATTCCTTGTGCAGCGGAGGAGGGGGATGCGGCGGCGGAGGGGGCGGATGCGGGGTCGGTGAGGCGCATCACGAGGGCGTCGACGTTGCCCGGCTGGTAGTAGCCGCGGCGGAAGCCGATCGGTTCGAAGCCGAACCTCTCGTAGAGCCGCTGGGCGCGGAGGTTGTCGACGCGGACCTCGAGCATCACCTCGTGACACTCGAAGTCGGTCGCCGCGCGCAGCAGTTCGCCGAGCAGCCGGCCGCCGAGACCGGTGCCCTGGTGGCCGGGGGCGACGGCGATGGTCTGCACGTCGCCCTGGTCGCCCGCGGCGGCGAGGCCCGCGTAGCCGGCCAGCCGGCCCTCCGGGGTCTCGGCGACCAGGTACCGCCGGGTGGCGCCCGGACCGCGGGCGTGGGCCAGTTCGGACCAGAACATGCCCCGGGACCAGGCGTCCTCCGGGAACAGCTCCTTCTCCAGCGCCAGCACCGGGTCGATGTCCCACCAGCGCATCTCGCGGAGTCCGAAGGCGGGGGCGGAGGCGTGCGCGGCGGCGTTCACTGCGGTGTTCACCGGGGGGTGACCACCTTGTAGTTCTTGGGGACCTGCGCGTCCGGGCGCCGCAGGTAGAGCGGGCGCGGCGCCTCCAGCTCCTCGCCCCGGGCCAGCCGCTCGGCGGCGAGCGAGGCCAGCGCGGCGGCGGAGACGTGCTCGGGCCCGTGCACGTCGGGGAAGGCGTCCGGGTAGAGCAGCGCGCCCGCGCCGACCGCGGGCACCCCGGCGACCTGCTCCGCGATGTCGGCCGGGCGGTCGACGGCGGGGCCGGTGAGCCGGGTGCGGGAGTCGGCGTAACGCGCCCAGTAGACCTCCTTGCGCCGGGCGTCGGTCGCCACCACGAAGGGGCCGTCGATGTCGGCGGCGAAGGCCAGGCCGTCCAGCGTGCACACGCCGTGGACCGGGACGCCGAGCGCCGCGCCGAAGGTGTCCGCGGTCATCAGGCCGACGCGCAGCCCGGTGTACGGGCCGGGGCCGGTGCCGACGACGATGCCGGTGACGGCGTCGAGGCCGGTGCCCGCGGCGCCGAGGACACGGTCGACGGCCGGCAGCAGCAGCTCTCCGTGGCGGCGCGCGTCCACCTGGCTCGACGAGGCGACGACGTCCGTCCCGTCGTGCAGGGCGACGGTGACGGCGGGGGTTGCGGTATCCAGAGCGAGCAAGAGCACGCGAACAGCCTACGGCTCCGGGGCTGCGGGCACGGCCTCGCGGGGCTCGCGGACGCCCCACTGCTAACGTCACGCTCATATTCGACTCCGAAGAGTGACAGCCCTGGGCGCGGCGACGGACGCGGCCGGGCGCGACGGCGAGCAAGGGAGACCGGCGGTGGCGGTCCGCAGCGGGGTGCTGGTGGCGATGCTGACGGGTGCGGCGCTGACCACGGTGGTGACGCTCGGGCTCCGGGCGCACGAGGAGGCGCCGCCGGCCCCGCGTTCGCCGGGACCGGCCTCTCCCGCGGCCACCGGGGCGGCCGCCGCGCCCGAGCGGCCGGGGTCGCGCGGCCTGCCCGCCCGCTCGGGCGCCGGGGAGCGGGTCGTCTACTCGCTCGGGCGGGACCGGGTGTGGCTGGTGGACGCGCGGGGCGGGGTGCGGCGGGCGTTCCGGGTGGTCCCCGGCGCGGTGGACCCGGCGCCGGGCCGGTACGCGGTGACCTCGCGCTCGCTGCGGGGTGTCGGCGCGGACGGCACGCCCATCGAGCACGTGGTGCGCTTCGCGGACGTGCGGGGCGTGGTGGTCGGCTTCAGCGCGCCGCGCGACGGCGCCCCGGCGGCGGGCGGTCCCGCCCCGGGCACCGGCGGCATCCGCGCGTCCGGGCCGGACGGCCTGGCGATGTGGGACTTCGCGGTGCTGGGCACGCGGGTGGTCGTGGTCGGGTGACCGGTCCGCCGCCGCCGGGCCGCCGGACGGCCGCGACGGGGTTTCCGACACCGCGTCGGGAAGATATTGCGCCGCGCCCGGCGGGCGTGGTTAGGTCTACCTAACCACGCCCGCCCTCAGGGATTGCAGGAGGCGTCATGCTCTTTCCGGTTGCCGGCCCCGACCCCGCGGAGCAGCGCCCGGCCACCGTGCCGGCGGACGCGGTGGCGCGTGGAGCGGCCGCGGTGTCGATGCGGGACCTGCTCGCCTCCTGCGCGGCGGCCCGGGCGGTCTCCGTCCCGCCGTGCCCGGAGCGCGCCGCCGCCGACGGGCGGACGGCCCGCGAAGCGGCGTAGCCCCGCCCCGGCCGGCCGGCCCTGCTCCGACGGGGCCCGCCTTGGGCCCACCTGGCCTTCGCCGGTCTGCCCGGACCGCCCGGGCCGCCCGGGCCCGGCCTCACCCGGCCTGCTCGGACCGCCTGGGCGTGCCCTCGCCCGGTCCTGGCATCGGCCGGACCGCCCGGACCCGGCTCAGGCCTCATCCGGTCTGCCCGGGCCGGACTGCGGCTCCGCCCGGCCCTGCTCCGGCTGCGGCTGCGGCTGCGGGCCCACTCGGCCTCCACCGGCCTGTCCGGGCCGTCCGGGTCCGGGCGCGGGCCCACCCGGGCCGCCCGGGCCTGGCTCCGGCCCCGGCCGGCTCCGTCGCGGCGGCCGGCTCAGGCCTTGAGGGCGTCCAGGTCCGCCTCGGCCCACCGCTCGCCCAGCCCGGTGACGGTCAGCCGCCGGACGTCGTCGTCGGTGTCGCCGGTGGCCCGGGCGATCAGGACCTGCAGCCGGTCCTCGGTGAGTTCCTCGACCTTGCCCTCGCCCCACTCGACGACGACCACCGAGTCGGGCAGCGAGACGTCCAGGTCGAGGTCCTCCATCTCGTCCAGCCCGCCGCCCAGCCGGTAGGCGTCGACGTGGACCAGCGGGGGACCGTCGCCGAGGGAGGGGTGGACGCGGGCGATCACGAACGTCGGCGAGGTGACCGCGCCGCGGACGTTCAGCCCCTCGCCGAGGCCTCGGGTCAGCGTGGTCTTGCCGGCGCCGAGTTCACCGGTGAGCATCACCAGGTCGCCGGCGCGCAGGAGCCCGGCCAGGCGACGGCCGAGGTCCAGCATCGCCTCGGGGGAGGTGACGGTCAGCTCGAGCGTCCGCCGGACGTCGGCCGGGTCACCGGGGCCTGCGGGGTTCGGTTCGCCGTGGTTCCGGTCGCTGGGGTTGTGCGGTGCCGCGGGTGCTTCCATGGGAGGACACGGTAGCCGCCCCGGGCAGCGCTCCCGCGCGGGTGAGGAGGTCGGCGAGCCGGGCGTTGACCACCTCCGGGTGCTCCAGCATCACCAGGTGCCCGGCGTCCGGCACCCGCACCAGCTCGGCCCCCGGCAGCTCCCGCGCCATCGTCTCGCTGTGGCCGACCGGGGTGACCAGGTCGCCCTCGCCGGAGACGATCAGCACCGGCAGTCCGCGGAACCGGGCCAGCGCCGCCGTCTTGTCGTGCTCGTCGAAGGCCGGGTAGAAGTCGGCCACCACGTCGATCGGCGTCGACTCGATCATCCGCTCGGCGAACCGGGTGACCACCGGGTCGACCTCGGCCGAGGCGAACGAGTAGCGGGTGATGATCCCGGCGAACAGGTCCGCGGTGGCCCGCCGCCCCCTCTCGACCAGGTCGGCCCGCCGGCCCAGCGCCCGCAGCACACCCGGCAGGAAGCGCCGCACCGCGTTGACCCCGGCGACCGGCAGCCCGAAGTGGACCTCGCCGAGCCCGCCGGAGGAGGTCCCCACCAGGGCGACCCCGGCGACCCGCTCGCGGACCAGTTCGGGGAACCGGTCGGCCAGCGCCATCACCGTCATCCCGCCCATGGAGTGCCCGACCAGCACCAGCGGGCCGGCCGGCGCGGCGGCGTCGATGACGGCCTTGAGGTCGCCGCCCAGCTGGTCGATGGTGACCGGCGCCCCCCGCCCGTCGCGGGCCGGGCCGCGCCCGGACCGGCCGTGGCCGCGCTGGTCCCAGTACACGGCGCGTACGCCGGCCGAGCGGAGGGCGGCGCGCTGGAAGTGCCAGGAGTCCTGGTTCAGGCAGTAGCCGTGGCTGAGGACCACGGTCACCGGGGGCGTCGGCCCGGCCGGCCTGCGGCGGCCGCCGAACAGGCGACGGCGGCGCGGGGCCGGCTCGGGGGCCGGGGCGGGCTCCTCGTCCACCTCGTAGTGGAGGGCGGTGCCGTCCTCGGCGTACGCCGTGCCGGGGGTGCCGCGCAGGGCGCCGTAGGGGCCGGTGAGTTCCAGGGCGAGGCGGGCCCTGCGGCGGATGCCGCGGCCCATGGTGAGGCGTTCGACGGCGACCCCGGCGGCCGCGCCCGCCGCGACCACACCGATCGCGGCGCCCGCCAGGCCGGTGGTGCGGCGCCAGGCCCGGGGGGCCGGGGCGACGACTCCCGTGGCGGCGACCACCAGCTCCGGAACGGTCACCACCGGGCTCTCCTCGCTCACCTGGCGCTCCTTCTTCTCCCGTCTCCCGGGCTCGTCCGCCGGACCGCCCGCCGCCGCGTGCGCGCCAGGCCCTCTGCCGTTCGATTACCCGGTGGGGTGCTCGTTCACGTACACCCGGGGCACCCGGACCCCGATCCGGGTGACGATCTCGTAGGCGATGGTCCCGCAGGCCTGCGCCCAGTCCTCGGCGGTCGGCTCCCCCAGGTCACCGGCGCCGAACAGCACGGCCTCGCTGCCCGGCTCGGGGCGGTCGCCGCCGAGGTCCACCACGAACTGGTCCATGGCGACCCGTCCGGCGACCGTGCGCAGCTTGCCCGCGACCAGCACCGGGCCCGCGCCGGAGGCGTGCCGGGGGATGCCGTCGGCGTACCCGGCGGGGACGAGGCCGAGGGTGGTGTCGCCCGGGGTGACGTAGTGGTGCCCGTAGCTGACGCCGTGGCCGCCGGGCACGTCCTTGACCAGGACCAGGTCCGCCGACAGCCGCATCACGGGGCGCAGCCCCAGGCCGGCCGCGGAGCCCAGTTCGGGACTGGGCGACACGCCGTAGGTGGCGATGCCGGCGCGGACCAGGTCGAAGTGCGTGTCGGGGCGGGTGAGCAGGGCGGGCGAGTTGGCGATGTGCCGCACCTCGGGCTCGACGCCCCGCGCCTCGGCGTACGCGACCATCTCGCGGAACCGGGCGAGCTGGGCGTCGGTGGCCGGGTGCCCGGGCTCGTCGGCGCAGGCGAAGTGCGACCAGAGGCCGACGACCCGCACGAGGCCCTCCTCCTGCGCGGCCAGGGCGGCGGCGACCAGGTCCGGCCAGTCGGCGGGCTGGCAGCCGCCGCGGCCGAGGCCGGTGTCCGCCTTCAGGTGGATCCGGGCCGGGCGGCCCTCGGCGCGGGCCGCCCCGGCCGCCTCGCGCAGGGCCCACGGGTCGCTGACCGAGACGTCCACGTCCGCGGCGATCGCCTCGCGCCAGGGACCGCCGGGGGCCCACAGCCAGCAGAGCATCCGCCCCGGCAGACCGGCCTCGCGGAGCGCCAGCGCCTCCTCGGGGGTGGCCGTGCCCAGCCAGTCGGCGCCGGCCTCCTTGGCCGCGAGGGCGCACGGGACGGCGCCGTGGCCGTAGGCGTCGGCCTTCACCACGGCCATCAGGGCCGCGCCGGAGGCCCGTGCGCGCAACGACCTCACGTTGCCGCGCAGGGCCTCGAGGTCGATCTCGGCGCGGACGCGGGCGGTGCCGGAGGGGGGCGGAACACTCTCACTCATGGTCCCCCCAGTCTGACAGAGGCCCACCTCACCGCCCTGCGGCCCCGTGGACGGTCCGGGGCGCGGCCTCCTCGGCCGGCCCCCTCGGCCGGCCCGTGGGCCGGGGTACGGGGTACGCGGGGCGTGCCGGCGGGGCCCGGGTCAGGAGGGGGCGGTGACGTCCCGCCAGGCGTCGGGGACCGCCTCCGCGACGTCGTGCGCGGCGGCCGGCGCCCCCGCCGCCGCCCTCCGCCCCGCCAGACCGTGCACGTACGCGCCCACGCTCGCCGCGTCCCGCGCGGACAGCCCCGCGGCCAGCAGCGACCCGGCCAGACCGGACAGCACGTCCCCCGAACCAGCCGTCGCCAGCCACGGCGTCCCCGTGGGATTGACCCGCACGGGGACGTCCCCCCGCGGTGACGCCACCAGCGTCGTCGTCCCCTTCAGCAGCACCGTCGCGCGGTACCGCTCCGCCAGTTCCCGCGCCGCGGTGAGCCGCGCGGCCTCCACCTCCGCCCGGTCGACGCCCAGCAGCGCCGCGGCCTCGCCCGCGTGCGGCGTCAGCAGCGTCGGCGCCGTCCGCGACCGCACCGCGTCGCGGTCCGCGAGCCGCAGCCCGTCGGCGTCGATCAGCACCGGCACCCGGGCCTCGTCGGCGACCGCCAGCACCTCCGCCACCGTCTCCGCGTCGTCCCCGGCGCCGGGGCCGACCACCCACGCCTGGACCCGGCCCGTCCGCCGCGGTCCCCCGTCGGACACCAGGGTCTCGGGGTACCGCGCCAGCACGGCCCGGCCGGCCGGCCCCGCGTACCGCACCGCACCGGCGCCGCCCCGCAGCGCCCCCGCGACGGCGAGCACCGCCGCCCCGGGGTACCGGGCCGATCCGGCGGCGATCCCCACCACTCCGCGCCGGTACTTGTCGCTCTCCGCGCCGGGCCTGGGCAGGAGCCGGGCGACGTCCGCGTGCTGCAACGCCTCCAGCTCGGGCCGCTCGGGCAGCCAGGGGTCCAGCCCGATGTCCACCAGCCGTACCGCCCCCGCGTGCGCACGCGCCGGGTCGACGAGCAGCGCCGGCTTGTGCGTGCCGAAGGTGACGGTGAGGTCGGCCCGCACCGCGGGGCCGCGCACCTCGCCGGTGTCCGCCTCCACCCCGCTCGGCAGGTCGACGGCGACCACCGCCGCCCCGGACGCGACCGCCAGCTCCGCCAGGGGCGCGGCGCCCTCCCGCAGACCGCCCCGCCCGCCGATGCCGACGATCCCGTCCACCACCAGATCGGCCGCCCGGACCAGCCGCGCCGCCTCGTCCGGTCCCGCGACCGGCCCCGGACGCGCCGCCTCGCCCGGCGCGCCGCCCGCGCCGCCGGACGGC
>NZ_LWCC02000166.1 GCF_001642695.1 Streptomyces chilikensis | reverse complement strand
CGCCGCGCGTGCGCCCCGCCCCGGGCGACGGCCCCGGCGCGCCCGGCACCGGCGCCACCCGCGCCCGCTCGCCCTCCGGGGCCGGCGGCTGCTCGTACCGGGTCACCGCGGTGACCAGCCCGGTCGTGACGAGCGTGCCCAGCACCGCCGCCACCGCGACCGCCGCCCCGGTCCACCACCGGGCCACCCGCTCCGCGCGCCTGCGGACCACCGGCGGGCGCGGCGGCCTGGGCCGGGTGGTCGACGTCGCCGCCCGCGCCGTCTCCGCCATCCGCAGCCGCAGCGTCCCGGGGTCGCCGAACTCCGGCGACGCGGCGGCCACCGCCTCCCGGGCGTACCGCAGCCGGGCCGTCGCCGCGGCCGTCGACGCCTCCGTCTCCGCCGCCGTCCCGGGCAGGTCCAGCCCCAGGCCGTCGTGGAGCAGCAGGGTGCGCCGGTGCCGCGGCGGCAGGGCGGCCAGCGCGGCCAGCAGCGCCCGGTCGGCCGGTGAGGAGACGATCGCCGCCCAGGCCCGTTCCTCCCGCCGGCACCGGCGTCGCCGCCGCCAGGGGGAGAGCGCGTGGTCGTACGCCGCCGCCCTCACCCAGCTCGGCGGGTCCGGGTCCAGGGCCACCTCAGGCCACCGGTGCCAGGCGTGCCGGAAGGCCCGTTCCACCGACTCCAGCGCGAGGGCGTGCCGCCCGGTGAGCAGGTAGGTCTGCCGGACCAGGGTCGGCGCGCAGGACGCGTACAGCTCGTCGAACGCCTCCTCAGGCGTCACGGGTCGACACCCCGTCACCGCTCACCCGTCACTCCTCCGCACGGTAAAACCCATAAGCGCATGATGGGCGACACGTCCTCCATGTGCCTGTTGCGGGGGGAACGCGGGTGCCGTTGGGAGCATGGCGACG
>NZ_LWCC02000165.1 GCF_001642695.1 Streptomyces chilikensis | reverse complement strand
CCCGCCGCGGTGCCGGCCCCGCGGGCGCCGCGGGGAAAGCGGCCGGCCCGCCGGCGGCACCGCACGCGGTCCCGGCCTCCGCGGTGCCCGGTACCGGGCGGCGGGAACCGGCGGGACGAGGCCGAGCCGGCGCGGCTCGTCGTGGATCCCGGGGTCTCCGCCCCGCGCGCCCGTCGCGGACCCCGTGGCCGAGGACGGGTGACCCCGCCCGCCGGGACGGCCCGAGCCCTCCTCGCGGCGCTTCGGCCCGGGCCGGGACCTTCGGCCCCCGCACACCGGGACCTGTGGCGGGTGGCAAGGGGACCACCGGACGGCCGTCCTCCTCTCCCGGTCATGATCGTATTGCGCGAGGGAAGTCACGCGCACATGCAGGGAAGTGAGTACATGCGTCCGCCCATCGTGTCGTCGTCGATCCGCGAGGACGAGGTGCACGGCGACGAACAGGCATTTCCGTCGGCCGTCCGGTCCGGAGAGGCGGGGCGGCGGTGAAGGACTACCACGCCCTGCTGGCCCGCCAGGAAGCCATGAGGTTGCGGCAGCAACTGCTGTCCCCGGCGCAGCCGGTGACCGGACCGCACGCCGGCCACGCGGGCCCGGACCCCCACGCGTACGACGGCGCGGCCGACCAGGCGCTGATCGTGCGGGACCTGCCCGCGGTGGCGCCGCTGGCGACGCTGATCGACCGGCTCTACCACGCGATGTTCACCCGCCACCCCTACCTGCGGCAGCTGTTCCCGGAGTCGATGGATTTCCAGCGCGCCCACCTGGAGCACGCCTTCCGGTTCGCCATCGAGCACCTCGACCGCCCCGCGGAACTGGCCGGCTTCTGCACCCGGCTGGGAAGCGGCCACCGACGGCTGGGCGTGCTGCCCGCCCACTACCACGTGTTCGAGGAATCCCTGGTCGAGGCCCTCCGGGCGACGGCGGGGGAGGCGTGGGAGCGGGAGACGGAACGGGCCTGGGTGCGCATGCACCGGTTCGTCACCGGAGCGATGATCGACGGCGCCGCCGGGACGGCCCGCGAACCCGGCCGGTGGCGGGCCACGGTCGTGCGGCACGAACTGCGCGCACCCGACCTGGCGGTCCTGCGGCTGCACCCCTGCGAGCCCTTCCACCACCGGGCCGGGCAGTACGTGCCCGTGCAGAGCCCGCTGCTGCCGCACACCTGGCGGTCCTACACACTCGCCTGCGCCCCGGCCGGCGACCTCGAACTGCACGTGCGGTGCGTGGCGGCCGGCGGGGTGAGCGAGGCGCTGGTGACCCGCACCGCGCCGGGCGACGAACTGCACCTGGGCCGCCCCGACGGCGACACCGTCCTGGACGACGACCTCGACCGCGACGTGCTGATCGTGGCCGGCGGCACCGGCTGGGCCACGGCCAGGGCGCTGCTGGAGGAACTCGTCCGCCGCCGCCCCCTGGGCCGCACCGTCCACCTGTTCGTCGGCGCCCGCAGCGCGGCCGGGTTCTACGACGACGCCGCCCTCACCCGGCTCGAGGCGCGGGCCCCCTGGCTGCGGGTCACCCGCGTCACCGACGCCGACGGACCGGACCCCCTGCCCGCCGCGCTCCTGCGGCACGCGGACCTGAGCGATTGCACCGCCTACCTGAGCGGCCCCGCCGGACTGGTCGCCACCACCGCCGCCCTGCTGCGCCGGGCCGGCGTCCCGGACCACCGCATCCGTCACGACCCCTTCCCCGTGGGGCCGGGTCCCGTCGCCCCCCTCGGCCCGCCGCCGGTCCCCGACGGGCCCGCGGCCCGCGGAGCGGCACGGACCGCACCCGCGGGATTCCCCGGCTGAGACCGGGGAGCCGGCGGGGCCGCGCCGCCGGCCGGGGTCACACCTGGACGTCGACCCCCAGCCGGGTGCGGAACGCCTCGGCGCCCGCGGGCGTCACCGCCACCGCGCGCCCGCTGCCGACCCGCCGCACCCATCGCCGCTCCAGCGAGGTCGCGCACAGCGCCGCGCCCAGGGATCCGGCGAGGTGGAGGCGGCGTTCGGTCCAGTCGAGGCACCCGCGCACCAGGGGGCGCCGGGCCCCCGGCGGCTGTTCGAACCCGAGGGCGTCGGCCAGCCAGGCCCGGCCCGCCGGGGTGACGGCGAGGTCCGGGCCGGCGGTGACCAGCCCCCGGGCGGTCATGGCGTCCGCCAGGGTCACCCCCAGCGCCCCCGCCAGGTGGTCGTAGCAGGTGCGGGCCCGCGCCTCGGCGCCCAGTCGCGTCGACTCGCGCAGGGTGCGCGGGGGCGGGGGAGGGGTGCCCGAGCCCCACGACGCGAGGGACTCGACCAGGGCGGCGGCCTCCGGACCGGACAGGCGGACGTAGCGGTGCCGTCCCTGCCGTTCCTCGGCCAGCACACCGCCCGCCACGAGACGGGACAGCTGCTCGCTCGCGGTGGAGGGCCGCACCCCCGCGTGCCGCGCCAGTTCGCCCGCGGTCCAGGCCCGGCCGTCGAGCAGGGCCTGGCAGAAGGCGGCCCGCGTGCGGTCGGCGAACAGGGCGGCGGTCTCGGCGAGCGGGGAGGCGGGCGGGGGCGGGGGCGGGGACATGACGTCATGATGCCGCAGGGACGGTTCGGGGAGCACCGAACCGTCACCGCCCCGCCTCGGGGAGCACCGAATCGTCACCGCCCCGCCTCGGGGCCCGGCGCACGGGGCCCGGCGCACGGGGCCCGCGAACCGTGTCCGGGACCGCTTCCCCGGCGTGCGGACGGCGGGGCGGACGCCGCGTCCGCCCCGCGGGCGCCGTTCGCCGCGGCCGCAGGGCGACGGGTCCCGCCGCCCCCGCCCGCACGCAGGCGCAGGACCTGCCGGGCGAGTAGCCCGCGCGCTCGTGGGGACCCGGGCGGCTGAGGCGAGGCCAGTGGGACCAGTGGGAGGCGAGGCCAGTGGGAGAGTCCGCGCGGCGCACAGGACGCCGGCCGCTCGAAGGCAGGGTCGCGGTGGTGACCGGGGCCGCGCGCGGAGTGGGGGCCGCGCTGGCGCGCGACCTCGCGGGCCGCGGGGCGCACGTGGCGCTGCTGGGACACGGAAGGGAACGGCTGGAGCGGGTGGCGGCGGAACTGCCGACGCCCGCACTGGCCGTCGAGGCCGACGTCACCGACGACGACGGGATGGCGGAGGCCGCCCGTGAGGTGCGCGAACGGCTCGGGCCGGTGTCCGCCGTGGCGGCGAACGCCGGGATCGCCGAGGGCGGGCCGTTCGTGAGCTCGGACCCCGCGCTGTGGCGGCGCGTGATCGACGTGAACCTGACCGGAAGCGCCGTCACCGCGCGGGTCTTCCTGCCCGACCTGCTCCGCACCCGGGGGTACTTCCTCCAGGTCGCCTCGCTGGCCTCGTTCGGATCCGCGCCCATGATGAGCGCCTACTGCGCGTCGAAGGCGGGCGTCGAGGCCTTCGCGCACTCGCTGCGCGCCGAGATGGCGTACCAGGGGGTCGGCGTCGGCATCGGGTACCTCAACTGGACCGACACGGACATGATCCGCGACGCCGACAGGTATCCCGTGCTGCGGGAACTGCGCGGTCACATGCCGCCGCCCGCCCGGCGGATCTATCCGGTCACCACCGTCGCCGGGCGGCTGGCGGACGCGGTGGAGCACCGGCGCACCACCGTCTACATCCCCGCCTGGCTGCGCGCCGTCCAGGCGGTCCGCGCCGCCATGCCCGCCGTGGTCACCGCGGTGTCCCGGCACGAGCTGCCCCGGCTGGAGAGGACCGGCCCGCTGACGCACACCGGCCCGCTGGGAGCGGGCGGGGCGGCCGACCACGCCGCCCGTTCGGCGGCCCCCGGCGGCTGACCCCGCGACGCGGCCGGCACCCGGAGCCCCGGAAGCGCCTCCCGCGCCCGGCGCCCCGGACGCGTCTCCCGCCCGCCGGCACGCCGGCCCGCGACCGCCGGGGAGCGCGCGGGCTCGCGTGGCGGCGGGGCACTCCACGGGTTCGCCCCCCGTGCGACGGGGCACCCGACCCGCGACCATCGGCACCAGGGGCCCGCCGGCACCAGGGGCCCAGGACGCGGGAGACGGCATGGCCAAACGGCACCGGTTGATCAAGGCGACCCCCGAGCAGGTGTGGGGCATCCTCTCGGACGGCGAGCGCTACGCGGACTGGGTGGTCGGCACCACCCGCTCCCGGCCGGTGCGGGGCGATTGGCCGGAGGTGGGGGCGGCGCTCGAGTACGAGGTGCGGATCGGCCCGCTGAAGCTGCAGAACGAGACCGTGGTGCGCCGCTGCCTTCCGGGCCGCGAGCTGGAACTGGAGGCCAAGGCCGGGCCGTTGGGCACCGCGCGGATAGCGCTGGAACTCCGCTCCTGGGGCGACGACACCCTGGTCGTCGTCGACGAGCACCCGCTGCAGGGCGCCGGCGGGAAGATCCACAACGTGGGCGTGGAGGCGCTGATCCAGTTGCGGCACCGGGAGATGCTGCGCCGGCTGGAGCAGGTCTGCGAGGAGGCGTACCGTCCCGCCGGCGGGCGTCCCGGACCGTCCGACCGGGGCCGGGCCGAGCCCGCCGGAGCCTGAGGAGGCGTGATGTCCGACGCCGTGGTGATCGGAGCCGGCCCCAACGGGCTGGTCGCGGCCAACCTGCTGGCGGACGCCGGCTGGAGCGTCGTCGTCCTGGAGGAGCAGCCCGAACCGGGCGGTGCGGTACGGCACGACCGGGGCGTCGACCCGGAGTTCGTGCACGACCTGTTCAGCGCCTTCTACCCGCTCGCCGCCGCCTCGCCGATCGTGGAGGGGCTGCGCCTGGAGCGGTACGGGCTGCGGTGGCGGCACGCGCCGCGGGTGGTCGCGCACCCGCTGGGCGACGGGCGGTGCGCCGTGCTGGGCCGCACCCTGGGGCAGACCGTCGCCTCCCTGGAGGGCTTCGCGGAGGGCGACGGCGAGGCCTGGCGCGACCTGCACGACGTGTGGGAGCGGCTGCGGCCGGACCTGCTGGACGCCCTGTTCACCCCGTTCCCGCCGGTGAAGGCGGGCGTCCGGCTGGCGCTGAGGCTGCGCGGCACCGGCGGTCTGCGGCTGGCGCGCAGCCTGGTGCTGCCGGTGCGCAGGCTGGGGGAGGAGGAGTTCCGCGAGGAGGGCGGCAGGCTGCTGCTGGCCGGCAACGCGCTCCACGCCGACCTGGCCCCGGAGGCCGCGGGCAGCGGCGGCTTCGGATGGCTGATGTCCATGCTCGGCCAGAGCTACGGCTTCCCGGTGCCCGAGGGCGGAGCGGGCGCGCTGATCACCGCGCTGGTGGCCCGGCTGGAGGAACGCGGCGGCACGGTGCTCTGCGGACGGCGCGCCGCGGAGATCGTGGTGCGGCAGGGCACGGCGGTCGCGGTGCGCACCGCGGGCGGGGAGACCTTCGACGCGCGCCGCGCGGTGCTCGCCGACGTCTCCCTGCCGGCGCTCTACGGCGAACTCGTCGGCCCGGAACACCTGCCGGACCAGGTCCTGCGGGACCTCGAGCGGTTCCAGTGGGACTTCGCCACCTTCAAGGTCGACTGGGCGCTGGACGGCCCCGTCCCCTGGACGTCCCCCGAGGCGGGGAAGGCCGGAACGGTGCACCTCGCGGACGGCGTGGACGAGCTGACCCGGTTCGCCGCCCAGCTCGCCATGGGCCGCGTCCCGGACCGGCCGTTCTGCGTGCTCGGCCAGATGACGACGGCGGACCCGACGCGTTCCCCGGCCGGCACCGAGTCCGCGTGGGCCTACACCCACGTGCCGCACACGGTGCGCGGTGACGCCGGGGACGAGGGGATCACCGGGACCTGGGACGCCGGGGAGGCGGAGCGGATGGCCGACCGGGTGGAACGCCAGGTGGAGCGCTTCGCCCCGGGCTTCCGCGACCGGATCCGCGCACGCCGCCTGCTCACGCCGCCGGCCATGGAGGCGATGGACGCCAACCTGCACGGCGGCGCGATCAACGGTGGCACCACCGCCATGCACCAGCAGCTGATCTTCCGCCCGGTCCCCGGCACCGGCCGCCCGGAGACCGCGGTGCGGCGCCTCTACCTGGCGTCCGCCGCCGCCCACCCGGGCGGCGGCGTGCACGGCGCCCCCGGCGCCAACGCGGCCCGCGCGGCCCTGCACGGACGCCTTCCCGGCGGCCTGTCCCGCGCCCAGCGGCTCCTCACCCGGCGCGACCGCAAGGGCGACCGGCGGCCGGTGCCGGACGAGTGGTGACCGGGGACCGGCCCCGCCCCGGCGGGGCCGGAGCGCGCCCCGCCGGGCCCCGCGCGGCCCCGCGAGGCGC
>NZ_LWCC02000164.1:3517-13839 GCF_001642695.1 Streptomyces chilikensis | reverse complement strand
CCCCCGCCGGCACGTCCCGGCCGGCGACCGGCACCGCGCCGGCACCGCCGCCGGGACCTCCGTCCGCCGGGGGGAGGCCGCTTCCGCGCCCGGTGCGGGGCGGTCGCGGGCCGGGCCCGGCGTCAGCTCCCGCCCCGCGCGGCCCCGTCGAGGAACCGGGTGATCCGCCGGCGGAGCCCGTGCGGGTCGAGCCCGTGGGCGGCGACGTGCTCCTCCATCGTGCCGTAGCGCCGCAGTTCGCGACGGGCGACGCCCAGGCCGAGGATCCGGTGGGGGACGTCGGCGAGGGCGTCGTTCGCGGCGGCCGTGGAGGTGCCGGCCAGGTAGGGCTCGACCAGGACCACGTCGGCGCCCGCCGCGCCGGTCGCCCGGCGCAGCGCCTCCCCGTCGAAGGGCCGCACGGTGGTGGCGTGGAGGACGGTGACGTCCAGTCCCCGGGTGGCGTCGAGCACCGGGTCGAGCATCGGCCCGACGGCGACCACCACGCCCGAGCCGCCGCCGCGCACGGTGAGGAAGCGCGCGCCGTCCACCGGGCGCGCCTCGGCGTTGGTCTGGACGGAGAGCCGGACGTACACCTTGTCGTCGCCCGCCGCGACCGCGTGCCGCAGCAGCGCCTCGGCCTCGTCGGGGTGTCCGGGGACGTGCACGGTCCAGCCGTCGAGGGTGTCGAGCAGCGCCACGTCACCGGGCGCCATGTGGGTGAATCCGCCGGCGGGCCAGTCGTACGAGCCCAGGCCGCTCACCAGGACGGCGCCGGCGTCCTGGTGGCCCAGGTCCAGCTTGACCTGCTCGAAGGGCCGCTCCACCAGGAAGCTGCCGAAGGTGTGCAGGACGGGCCGCAGGCCCGTCAGCGCCAGTCCCGCCCCGGCGCCGATCAGCAGTTGCTCGCGGATGCCCACGTTGATCACCCGGTCGGGGTGGCGGCGGGCGGCCTCGGCGAAGCCGTCCCGGCCGATCTCGGCGAGCACGACGGCGACCCGCGGGTCCTCGTCGAGCAGTTCGGTCATCACCGGGGCGAAGCGGTCGCGCATGGTGTCCATCGGTGTTCTCCCGTTCCTGTTCCCTGGCCCTCCTGGCTCAGGCGTTCTTGGAGCGCGTCCGCGCCACGACGGCGTGCGGGCGGCCGGGGTGGGGGCGGGTGAAGGCGGCGTGCAGCGCCTCGTGGTCGTGGCCGTCCACCGTGACGACGGACCAGCCCGCCGCCTCGAAACGGGCCGCGATGCCGCCGGGGCGGGCGTGACTGGCCGAGGCGTTGTCCACGACGACGACGTGCAGCCGGTCCAGTGCCGCGGGGCCCGCGAAGGCGATGGCCTCGTGGTTGCTCCCCTCGTCCAGCTCGGCGTCGCCGACCAGCACCCAGACGGCCGGGTCCGGGCGGCCCTGGGCGCGCAGGCCGAGGGCCTCGCCGACGGCGATCGGCAGACCGTGCCCGAGCGATCCGCTGCCGATCTCGACCCCCGGCAGCAGGGTGCGGTCCGGGTGGTGGCCGAGCGGGGAGTCGTAGGAGCCGAAGCCGGGCAGCCGCTCGACGGGGAGGAACCCCTTGGCGGCGAGGACCGCGTAGTAGGCCATCGGGCCGTGTCCCTTGGACAGCAGGAACCGGTCCCGTTCCGGATCGTCCGTCCGCTCCGGCGAGATCCGCAGGACGCGGTCGTGGAGGACCCAGAGGACGTCGAGGGTGGAGGTGGCGGCGGGGCCGTGCTTCTCGTCTCCGGTCATCAGGCCCATCAGCCGGGGCAGTTCGCCGTAGCCGTGGAGGTGTGCCCGTGCGGTGTCGGTGTTCATGCGACGAGCGTGCGACCTCGAGCGAGGTTGAGGTCAAGCGCGGCCGGAGGACGACCCCGCCGGGCGCCGGAACCGGGTGGGCGTCCCGCCGTTCCTCGGCGACAATCCGCGGGTGAGAACCAGACCCGTGCGCCCCCAGGAACTGCCCCTGCTCCAGGAGATCGAGCGTGCCGCCGGCCGCCTGTTCGCCGGGATCGGCATGCCGTCCGTCGCCGAGGACGAGCCCCTGCCCCTCGGCCGGCTCGAGCGGTACCGGGAGGCCGGGCTCGCCTGGGTGGCCGTGGACGCGGCGGACGCGCCCGTCGCCTACCTGGTGGCCGAGCCGGTGGACGGTGCCCTCCACGTCGAGCAGGTCACCGTCCACCCCGGCCACGCGCGCCGCGGCATCGGCCGCGCCCTCCTCGAGCACCTGGAACGGCACGCCGCGGCCGGGGGTGTGCCGGCCCTGACCCTCACCACGTTCGCCGAGGTGCCGTGGAACGCGCCCTACTACTCCCGCCTGGGCTTCGCCGTCCTCCCCGAGGACGAGTGGGGACCGGAACTGCGGGAGGTGCGCGGGCGGGAGGCCGCGCACGGCCTCGACGCGTGGCCCCGCGTCGCCATGCGGAAGGCGGTGACGGCCGGCGCGGCGCCGGACGACGACGGACGGCTCGCGGACGCGGTCCGGCTCCGGGAGGCGGGCGAGCACCAGGAGGCCCGGCGGCGGCTGCTGGCCCTGGCCGCCGAGTTCCCGGGGGACGCCCGGACCGCCTACCAGACGGCCTGGGCGCACGACGTCCTCGGGCTGGAGGCGCAGGCCGTGCCGTTCTACGAGCGGGCCGTCTCCCTCCCCGGCCTCCCGGAGCAGGACCGGCGCGGCGCGCTGCTCGGCCTGGGCAGCACCTACCGGGTGCTCGGACGCCGCGCCGACGCCGTCCGCACCCTGCGTCAGGGCGTCGAGGAGTTCCCGGACGACGGCGGCCTGCGTGCCTTCCTCGCCCTGGCTCTCCACGACGCCGGGGAGCACCGGGAGGCGACGGCCCTCCTGCTCCGGCTCCTCGCCGCCACCAGCGCGGACCCCGGCGTGCGCGCCCACCGGCGGGCGATCGAGTTCTACGCGGCGGATCTCGACGCGACGGCCTGAGCGCCCCCGCCGGCTTCGAGGACCTCTCCCCGGACGCCGTGGACCGTCAGGCGCCCGCCGGCCCGGAAGACGGCGAGTTCCACGCCCTCGCTCCCGGCGGGTGACCGGTCCGGGCGCCCCGCGCCCCTCCTCCCGCGGGCGGCCGGGGTTCAGCGGCGCCCGAGGGCCTTGGCGCGTCCGTGGGACCAGCCGGCCAGGAGCGCTCCGGCCACCGTGACCACGACGTGGACGGCGAGTGCGGGGGCGAAGCCACCGGGAAGGCCGCGCAGCAGCCCGAGGTCCTGGTGGTCCACCAGCAGCCGGATCAGCCCCTGGACGGCGAGGGCGAGCAGGATCATGCCGACGACTTGCAGAAGGTCGTACTTCACGGAGCGCTTCTCCTACGGGTCGAGGTGGCCTCTTGGTACGTTGCATGCGTTACGGGCGTACCCATGAGACCGCGTCCGTTCCCCAGCGGAGAAGCCCTTTCCTCACACATTCTCACTTCCCGGGAGATGACCGCGTGCGTGACGAAATCCAGCGTTCCTGCCGGGTGTGCGGCGCACCGGTGGCGGTGACCGGGCGCGGGCGGCCCCCGCTGTACTGCTCGCGGAGCTGTCAGGCGCGGGCCTACCGGCGGCGCAGGTCGGCGGCGGGACCGGTCGCGGCTCCGGCCGCGGGAGGGACCGACGACCGGTCCGCCAAGCGGCGGCGCGTCGCCGAGGCGGTGTGGCGCATCGCGGCGGAGCACGGGCTGGAGGCGGCGACCATGCGCAGGATCGCCGGCACGGCGGGGATGTCGCTGCGGATGGTGCAGTACCAGTACGCCTCCAAGCACGACCTGCTGCTGGACGCGCTGCGCAGGCTGCACGCGGAGAACGAACGGCACGCCAGGCGGCGGATTCCGGCGGGCACCACGGACCCCCGGTCCCTGCTGACCGCCGTGCTGCACGAGTTCCTCCCCCTGGACGACCAGCGCGCCTTCTCGCTGAGGGTGCTGAACGCCTACTACGCGCGCAGCCTCACCGATTCCGCCCTCGCGGCGGTCTTCCTGCCGGACCAGCACCCGTTGGAGGACCTGGTCGCCTCCCTCCTGGAGGCGGCACGGGACGCCGGCCACGCGGCGCCCGGCGTGGACCCGGCCCGCGAGGCCGACCTGCTGGTGGCCGGTGCCACCGGCCTCGGCACGGACGTGCTGCACGGCCGCCGCCGCCTCGCCGACGCCCGTGCGGTGCTGGAGTACCACCTGACCCGGCTCCTGGGCTGACGGCCGGCCGGGAAATCGGTGGCACGGCCCGCCGGGCGCCGGTACCTTCTCGCCCATGGGTTCTCTGTGACAGCCCCCGCACCGCCACGGCGTCGAGCACGGCTCCGCCGTGGACCGGTGCTGCCCGCCTCCACTTTCCGGACTTCACATCTCGGCATGCCGAGAGGCGAGGGGCTGCTCATGCGCGCGTCACTCTCATCCCAGCTCTCCCTGCACGGTGTCTCCAAGCGGTACGACGACCGCACCGTGCTCTCACAGGTGTCCTTCTCACTCGCCCCGGGCGAGAAGGCCGGTGTCGTCGGCGACAACGGGGCCGGCAAGTCCACCCTGCTCCGGTTGCTGGCGGGGGCGGAGCGCCCCGACTCCGGGGAGGTCACGGTCGTGGCCCCCGGTGGCGTCGGGTACCTCCCGCAGACCCTCGCGCTGCCGCCCGAGGCGACCGTGCAGGACGCCGTCGACCTGGCGCTGCGTGAACTGCGGGTCATGGAGGACCGGTTGCGGCACGAGGAGACCGCGCTGGCGGATCTGCCGCCCGGCCCCGAACTGGACTCGGCGCTGGCCTCCTACGCCGCGCTCAGGTCCCGGTACGAGGCGCGCGAGGGCTACGGCGCCGACGTGCGCGTGAACGTGGCGCTCGACGACCTGGGGCTGCCCGGACTGGAGCGGTCGCGCAGGCTGGGCACCCTCTCCGGCGGCGAGCGGTCGCGGCTGGCGCTGGCCGCGACACTGGCCTCCCGGCCCGAACTCCTGTTGCTGGACGAGCCGACCAACGACCTGGACGACCGGGCGGTGGGCCGGCTGGAGGAGCGCCTGCGCCGCCATCGCGGCACGGTGGTGGCGGTCACCCACGACCGGGTCTTCCTGGAACGGCTGACCTCGACCGTGCTGGAGGTGGAGGAGGGCCGGGTCACCCGCCACGGCCACGGCTACGCCGGTTACCTGGCCGCCAAGGCGGCCGAGCGCCGGCGCCGGCAACAGCGCCACGACGAGTGGCGGGAGGAACTGGCCCGCGCCCGGCGGCTGGCCGAGACGGGCGCGGCGCGGCTGGAGGCCATCCCGCGGAGGATGGAGAAGGCGATCTTCGGCGCCCCCGCCTTCCGCGCCCGGGGGCGCAGCCACGGGGCGATGGGCCGGATCCGCAACGCCAAGGAGCGGATGGAGCGGCTCACCGCCTCGCCGGTGGCGCCGCCCCCGGACCCGTTGTCCTTCCACGCGGACCTCGTCACGGCGGCCGGTGAGGAGGCCGGTTCCCGGCCCGCCGCCGAACTGCGCGACGTGGCGGTGGACGGACGGCTGCGGGTTCCGGGGCTGCGGCTCGACCGGGGTGAGCGCCTGCTGGTCACCGGGCCCAACGGAGCGGGCAAGAGCACCCTGCTGCGGGTGCTCGCCGGTGAGCTGGCACCGGACTCGGGCACCGTGCTGACGCCGGGCAGGGCCGGGCACCTGCGGCAGGAGGAGGCTCCGTGGCCCCCTTCCGTCACCGTCCTGGAAGCCTTCGCGCACGGGCGGCCGGGCGACCGGGACGCGCACGCCGCCAGGCTCCTGTCGCTGGGGCTCTTCGAGCCCGCCGCGCTGCGGATCCGCGTGGGCGAGCTGTCCTACGGGCAGCGGCGGCGGATCGAGCTGGCCCGGCTGGTCGTCGAGCCGGTCGACCTGCTGCTGCTCGACGAGCCCACCAACCACCTCTCCCCCGCCCTGGTGGAGGAGCTGGAGACGGCGCTGGCGGACTATCCCGGGGCGGTCGTCCTGGTGACGCACGACCGGCGGATGCGGGAGAGGTTCACCGGCTCGCGGCTGGAGCTGGACGGGGGCGAGGTGCGCTCGCTCACGCGCCCCGCGACCTGTCGATGACGCAGAACCGGTTGCCGTCCGGATCCTCCAGGACCACGAAGTCGGGGTCCTCGGGGTAGAGGTCCCAGTCGGCCCGCCGGGCGCCGAGGGCCAGCAGCCGCTCGACCTGGGCGGCCTGGTCCCCGGCGTCGTCGGCGTAGAGGTCGAGGTGGACGCGGGGGTGCCGCTGGACCGGCGTCCCGCTGAGCATCAGCGCGAGCCGGGGCCCGGGGGCGCCCCCGGCGGGGGCCAGCACCGCCCAGCGGTCCCCGGGTTCCTTCCGCGGGACGTAGTCCAGCGCCTCGGTCCAGAAGGCGAGGGCCCGTTCCATGTCGTCGACGCCCAGGACGAGCGATCCGATCTTCAGCATGGCCCCATTCTTCACACCGTCAGGTCGGCCGTCCCGTGAGCGGGCCGGGCCGCGGCCGCGACGGACAGCAGGTCCGCCTCCCGGCCGGGACGGGCCACCAGGTGCAGGCCCACGGGGTCGCCGTCCGCCGTCAGCCCCGCCGGAAGGCTCAGGGCGGGATGGCCGGTGATGTTGAACGCCCAGGTCAGGGCGACGCTCATCACCTCCCCCGGGCCCTGGTGTCCGTGGGGCGGGTTCGGGGTGGTCGGCGTGGCCAGCAGGTCGTGCTCGCGGAAAAGGGCGTCCACGGCGAGGGTCAGCGCGCGGCGGAGCGGTTCGGCCCTCGCCGGATCCCCGCCGCGCAGGGCCCTCCAGCAGGGCGCGGGGTCCGGGAGGCGCACCTCGGCCTCCCGCACCCGCACCGCTCCGGCGGCCGAGAGCCGCGCCAGTGCCGTCCGGGCGGTCCCGGCCACGGCGGGGTCGGTGTCCGCGAGGCCGAGGGTGGCCGACCACAGCACGGACAACTCCTCCGGGGCCGTGCCGGGGCCGGCCGGGGCCGGGGTCCCCGTGAGGACGTCCAGCACGGCGGCAGCGTCCGCCACGCACCGTGTCAGCGGGCCCGGCGTGTTCAGTCCCGCCCGGTCCCGGGCCGGCATCCGGCCGTTGGTGGGCTTGAGTCCGACCACGGAGCACCAGGCGGCGGGGATGCGGACCGAGCCGGCGCCGTCGCTCCCGGTGGCGAGCGGGACCATGCCCCGGGCGACGGCCGCCGCGGAGCCGGCGGAGGAACCGCCGGGGCTGCGGTCGGCGCGGTGCGGGTTCAGGGTGGGACCGTGCGGTGTGGCGCCCCAGGTCCGCCAGCCGGTGCCCGGCCCCGGGGTGGCGGTGGCCCCGACCGGCACGCAGCCGGCGGCGAGCAGCCGGCGGGTCTGGAAGGCGGTCGCTCCCTCGGTGGCCTTCACCCCGATCGGAACGCCGGCCAGGGGGAGCGCCTCGCCGGCCGCCAGCCTCCGCTCCACCTCGGCAGCGGCCTCGGCGGCGCGCCGCGGCCACCGTTGCGTGAAGGCCCGGGTGCGCGGCTCCTCCCGTTCGATCCGGGCGAGCGCCGCGGCCAGGACCTCGCCGGCCCGCACCTCCCCGCCCCGCACCAGGGAGGCGATCCGCAGTGCCGTCAGCTCCGGGTAGTCGTCGGCGAAGCTCATGGTCCTCCCAGCAGTCGCAGGACGGCCCGCCGGTACACCCCGTACACGCGGGGCAGTTCGGCCAGGTCCACCCGCTCGTCGGTTCCGTGCAGCCCCTGGTGGGGAAGGCCGAAGCCGGCCGTGGCCGGCACGCCCTCCCCGGCCAGCAGGTTGCCGATGTTGGAGGGCCCCGCCACCTTCGCCCGGACCTCCAGTCCGGCGTCGGCGGCCGCCCGCAGCAGGGCGGCGGCCGGCTGCCGGTCCCCGTCCAGCCGGTAGGCGGGCCAGGAGATCACCGGCTCCACGTCGGTGGGACCCGGCCCCGGGGTCCCGGCGTCGAAGGCGGAGACGACCGCGCGCACCAGTCGCTCGGCCTCCGGCGGCCCGAACTCCGCGGTGGTGCGGACGTCGACGTTGATCCGGCACCGGTCCGGCACGACGGAGAAGCCCTCGCCGCCGTCGATCGCGGTCACGGTCAGCCGTGGCGGCAGGGGGAAGGAGTCGCCGGGCAGTTCGGTCCCGTCCAGCATCCGCACCAGGTGTGCCGCCCGGGAGACCGCGCCCACCACCTCGCGCCGCGCTCCCGAGTGCCCGGACGGGGCACGCACGGTGAGGACGCACCGCCACAGTCCCCGCCCGCCGACCACCACTTCGTCGATCCCCGGGTATCCGATCATCACGCCCGCCGGCCGGCGGGCCCGCGGGTCTGCCAGGTAGGCGCGGGCGCCGCCGAAACGCCCTGTGTGCTCGTCCGCGTCGAGCAGCACCGCGAGGCCCCCGGCCAGCTCGCCGGCGCGCGGGGCGAGGTCGGCGGCCAGGTGGCAGAACATCGCCGCGGCCGTCTTGGAGTCCGCGGCCCCGCGCCCCCGGAGCCACCCGTCCACCACGTCCCCGGCGGTGGGCGGGAAGGACCAGGCGCCCTCGTCCCCGAACGGAGCGGTGTCCACGCAGGCGTCGAGCGTCCACCACTCCCCCGGCCGGCCACCGGCGACCTCCACCAGCAGCCCCGCCGTGGTCCCGTCGGGGCCCCGCAGCCGGCGGTGGGGCAGTCCCCGCCCCGTGAGCCACCGTTCCAGGACGTCCAGCACCGGCCCGTAGTCGTCGGTCCCGCCCCTGCTGGGCGTGCGGACCAGTTCACGTGCCAGCGCGACGACGGAACCGCGGACGTCGTCCACACCCTCCCCCTTCGTCGGCCTCCGGCAGCACCGTACGCTGCCCGGGCGACACCTGGCGGCACGACGGAAGGTCCGACCACCATGACCCACACCTGGCTCGTCCGCGCGGAGACCGGGACCGACGCGGCGGCCGTCCGCGGCGTCGACCTGGCGGCGTTCCCCACCTCCGAGGAGGCGGACCTCGTGGCGGCGCTGCGCGCCGACCCCGGGGCCTGGTTCGGCGACCTGGCGCTGGTGGCGGAGGACGCCCGGGGGGTCCTCGTCGGTCACGCGGTGCTGACCCGCTGCCACATCGGCGCGGCTCCGGCGCTCGCCCTGGCACCGGTCGCGGTGCTGCCCGACCACCAGGACCAGGGGGTGGGCACGGCCCTGGTCCGCGCGGCGCTGGCCGCGGCGGCGGAACGCGGCGAGCACCACGTGGTCGTCCTGGGCCACCCGTCGTACTACCCGCGCTTCGGCTTCTTCCGGGCGTCCGCGTACGGCATCCGGGTGAACTTCGACGTCCCCGACGAGGCGCTGATGGCCCTCACCCTGGACCCGGCCCACCCCCTGCCCTCGGGCACGGTGCGTTACGCGGCGCCGTTCGGCGTCTGAACGGACCACCGGGCAAAGGCGGGGAGGCCCTCTTGCGCCCGCTTTCCCCCACCGCCGACGCTGAGGCCATGGTGACGACACGTACGGCAGCCGGCCCACGACGGACGCCGCGGATCGCTCCGGTCGCCGGTCACATCGGCGCCGAGGTCGACGGCGTCGACCTCGCCGGCGACCTGCCGGAGCCCACGGTGACCGCGATCCGCGCGGCGCTGCTGCGCTGGAAGGTGCTGTTCTTCCACGGGCAGCGCCTCGACCACGCCGCCCACGTCGCGCTGGCCCGGCGTTTCGGCGAGCCGGTGGTGCTGCCCCGCCGCGGCAGCGCGTCCCCGGCCGGGTTCCCGGAGGTGGAGACCACCGCCGACCGGCTGGAGCTCGGCGGCCGGTTCGGCATGGACCACGACGAGTGGCTGGACCGCCGCCGCCACAGCCTGCTGCGGGGCTGGCACTGCGACCACGGGGCCCGCGTCGACCCGCCCGCCGCGACGATCCTGCGCGCGGAGGCGGTTCCCCCGTACGGCGGTGACACCACCTGGTCGAACCTGGCCGCCGCCTACGCCGGCCTGTCCGCCCCGGTCCGCGCGTTCGTCGACGGGCTGCGCGCGGAGCACCGGCTCGGCGTGGGCTACCGGCCCCGCCCCGGTGAGGACGCCTACGTCCGCCACCTCCTCGGCCACCAGGTGGCGACGGTGCACCCGCTGGTCCGCGTCCATCCGGAATCCGGCGAGCGGTCGCTGTTCGTCAACGGCTACTACCTGGAGCGGATCCAGGACCTGTCGCGGGCGGAGGGCGTCCGCGTCCTGGAGATGCTGCTGGAGCAGGCGGTCCGCCCCGAGTACACGGTCCGCTTCCGCTGGGAGCCGGGCAGCGTGGCCTTCTGGGACAACCGTTCGACGATCCACCTGGCGCCGAGCGACCACACGGTGTCGGGCGCCCCGCGGATCATGCACCGGGTGATGCTGGCCGGAGAGGTACCGGTGGGCGTGGACGGCCGCGCCTCCGAGCCCCTGACGGGGAGCGAACCGGGAGTGTGGTGAGAGCC
>NZ_LWCC02000164.1:0-3446 GCF_001642695.1 Streptomyces chilikensis | reverse complement strand
TCGAACGGCGTCGGGTCGCCCGCGCCCCGGCGGACGATCTCGGGCGCGCCCTCGGAGAAGTCGACCACCGTGGTCGGCGTCGTCCCGCACTCGCCGGAGTCCAGGACCGCGTCGACCACGTGGTCGAGCCGCTCCTTGATCTCCCAGCCGATCGTCATCGGCTCCTCGTCCCCGGGCAGGAGCAGCGTGCTGGAGAGCAGCGGCTCGCCCAGCTCCTCCAGCAGCGCCCGGACCACCGGGTGCTCGGGGATCCGCACGCCCACGGTCCGCTTCTTGGGATGGGCCAGCTTGCGGGGCACCTCACGGGTGGCCGGCAGGATGAAGGTGTACTGGCCCGGTGTCGCCGCCTTCACCGAGCGGAACACGTCGTTGTCGATCTGCGCGTACTGCCCGAGCTGCGCGAAGTCGCGGCAGACCAGCGTGAAGTGGTGCCGGTCGTCGAGCTGCCGGATCGCGCGGATCCGGTCGACGCCGTCCTTGCTGCCCGGGCGGCACCCCAGCGCGAAGCAGGAGTCGGTGGGGTAGACGACCAGCGCGTCCTCCCGGAGGCTCTGCGCCACCTGGGCGATCGTGCGCGGCTGGGGGTTGTCGGGGTGAACGTCGTAGTACTTGGCCATCCGACGAGCTTAGGGCCGGCCCCCCGGGGAGGGGGACCGGCTCCCCCGTCTACGGGCGTTCGCGACGCGCCTTCCCGGCGTCCTTCATCCTTTCCAGCGACCGCGTCAACTGGCGCAGCGAGAAGCCGGAGCCCTGCGAGGGGGGCCCGGCCCCGTCCGCCGGGGCCTCGGGGCGCGGGGCGGGCAGCGCGGCCGGCCCCGCCGAGGCGCGCAGCGCGGCCAGCGCCTCGTGGGCCTGCTCGGCGGCCTCCCGGTAGAGGTCGCGGGAGCGGGTCATCGCCTCCAGCGCCTCCTTGTACATCACGACCAGCCGCTCGGCGTGGGCCAGCCGCTCCTGGAGGGTCACCAGGTGCCACTGTTCGCGCATCACCCGCACGCCCTCGGCGGCCCCCTCGGGGAGCGGGGCGGGCAGGGCCGCGAACCGGTGCAGCGCGTCGATGAGGGCGGTGGGCTCCGATCCGTCGAGGAAGACGGTGCGCACCGTGAAGTCCGGGCGGTCGTAGCCGGGGCGGGGCGGGTCGCCGGGCAGGACCACCGCGCCGCCGCGGGGCACCTCGATGCCGTGGTCCTTGAGCGCCCAGTTCACCGCGCGGTACTGGTCCGGGGCGGCCCGGTGCTCGATCACCCGGTGCCGCAGCCCGGCCGGGAGCCTGCGCACCAGGGGTCGCAGGCCGCGGGCGTCGGGGGTCATCGCCTCGTGCACGACCACGTGGATGTTCCAGCCGTCGCGCGCGCAGTCCTTCAGGAGCTTGCGCAGCTCCTTGTCGTCGTCGGGCAGCCGGTTGATCTCCAGGGTCCGCAGGTCCACCCCGCGCATGCCGCCCACGTGGACGCAGTCCCAGCCGTCCGCGGCCTCACGGGGCCAGAACATGTCCGCCGGGGAGGGCCACCGCGGGTCCCACGCGCTCTCCGCCTCGGCGACCAGCAGCCACTCCCGGCCTTCGGGGGCACGCCCGAGGGCGTGCGCCAGGCCGGCGGGGGCGAGGGTCAGTCCGGGGGCGGCGCCCGGCAGGAAGCCGCCCTCCGGGCCGATGGTGAGCCGGGCGCGGACGGTCGTGCCGTCCGGCGCCCGCCATCGCGCCTCGAACGACTGCACGCCGTGGTCCGTCACCGCCGGCCCGGCGGCGTCCGGGGCGGGGGCCGTGGAGGAGGTCCGGGGCGCGAGGGCCGGGGCGGGGACCTGGGCGGATGCCGGCGAGGGAGCCGACGGGTGCGTCAGGTACGGAATCTCCGCGGGATCGAGTTCCAGGTGGGCGTCGACGACGGCGGCGTCCTGCATCTGGCGCAGGTGCCGGCGCACGACGGCGTCGGGGAGCGGGAGCGTGCTGCGGCCGCGGGCGTACCAGACGGCGGTGGGGGCCGGGCCGCTGCTCGGGGGTGCGGGGTGGGCGGTGGCGGATTCGCTCATGGGACGCGGGTGCGAAGACCTTCCGTGCTGTTCTGCGGCGTGCGGGGGTGCCCCAGTATCGTCCCCCTCCGCGGCGGGGGCCCTCACCCGGGTCCGGGGGCGCCCTTGTGAGAAACGCCACCTGGGCGCCGATTCCCGCTGTTCTACGGGCAGTTGACCCGAAAGGGTGCTTACTGGACACCTGTGCGGAAAGCACTGCGGGGTCCGTCGGGCCATCATGGCCGTCACCGCCCCTCGAGGGCGGTTTCCCCTGCCCCGTCCGCAAGGCGTACTCCTCCGTGCTTCCCACCTCCACGGCCGGCCGGTCGCCGGCCGCCCTCCTCCGCTTCGCCCGTTCCTCCCGCCGCCCCCGCGGCGGCCGCGGGCCCTGGCGCTCGTTGCGCCACCGCTCCATGCGCTGGTGGTCCCTGGCCAACCTGGTCTCCAACGTCGGCACCTGGATGCAGCTGACCGCGCAGAACCTGCTGGTGCTCGAGCTCACCGGGTCGGCCGCCCTCACCGGCCTGTCGGTGTCCCTGCAGGCGGCGCCCGGCCTGCTGCTGGGTCTGGCCGGAGGCGCGGCCGTCGACGCGTGGCCGCGCAAGCTCACCGCCGCGGTCAGCCAGGCGCTCCTGGGCGTGGTCGCGGTCGTCACCGCGGTGCTCATCGCCGTCGACCAGCTGAACGTGGGCGTGCTGATGGCCCTCGCGGTGGTCACCGGGCTGATCGCCACCGTGGACGCCCCGGCCTGCGCCCTCCTGGGCAACGACCTGGTGCCGCCGCGCGACGTCCCGTCGGCGATCGCCGTGGGGTCGCTGGTGCACGGCGTCGGACGGCTCGGCGGAGCCGCGGCGGCGGGCGTGCTGGTCAGCTGGTGGGGCGCGGGCGCGGCCTACGCGGCGAACGGCCTCTCCTTCCTCTTCGTCGCCGCCGTGATCCCCTTCCTGCGCCCGGCGGCGGGCGCGGTGACGGTGGAGCCGATCGCCGCCCCGTCCGGCGGGACCCCGGCCGGCAGCGCCGCGGCCGGGACGCGGCGGCGCGGGACGGGGGCGCGCGACGGGCTGGTCTTCTTCCTCCGGCGGCCCCGGCTGGTGGCCCTGGCCGGCATCACGGCGATGAGCAGCGTCTTCGGCCGCAACTACACGCTGACCCTGGCCGTCCTGGTGACCGGGCCGCTGGCCGGCGGGGCCGCCGAGTTCGGCGCGGTCTCCACGGTGCTCGCGGTGGGCGGCGTGGTGGGCGCGGTGATCGCGGGACGGCTCACCGGCCCGACGGTGCGGCTGGTCGGCACCATGGCGGCGGTCGGCGGCCTGCTCCAGATCGCGGCGGGGCTCTCGCCGAGCCTGCTGGTGCTGATGGCGCTGATCGTGCCGATGGCGATCGTGGAGTCGGTCTCCGACACGGCCGGGACCACCGTGCTGCAGACGGATCCGCCGCCCCAC
>NZ_LWCC02000163.1 GCF_001642695.1 Streptomyces chilikensis | reverse complement strand
CGGCCGGGCCGGGGGCCGGGACGGCGCGGCGGGCGGTGGCGCCCACCGGTACCAGCGCGTCCACCGGCGGGCCCGGCGCGCGGGCCAGCAGCTCCCGCGCCGTGCGGCCGGTGGGGCCGCCGGCGAAGCCGGTCACCGTGACCCGGTGCCCCAGGGCGGCCAGTGCCCGGGCGACGCCGATGCCCTTGCCGCCGGGCCGCTCCACGACCTCCGGCACCCGGTGACCGGTCCGCGGACGCGGCTCCCGGGCCCGGCAGGCGGTGTCGAGTGCGGCGTTCAGCGTGACCGTCAGGATCATCCGGTCCGCCTCTCCCCGATGACGCGCGTGCTGTGCGAGCGCGGCCGGTCGCGGCCGCGCTCGCCTGTTTCTGGTCCGATCATGCCAAACGCGGGCCCGGTGGCACAGGGCCGAGGCAGCCGGAGCGGGCCGGGGGCGGACCGGGTTCCGTCCGGCGGACGGAACCCGGGTCCTGCCCGGTGGAGCGTGCCCGCGGGCCGCGGGGCCCGGCACGCACTCCCCCACGCCCGGCTCCGCCCGCGCGGGAAGGGCCCCCACGCGGCGGCGGCGTCGTCGGACGGCGGCGCTCCGCGTCGCCCGTCTCCTCCGCCCCGCGGCCGCACGCACCGGGCCCCGCCCGGGCAGCCCACGGGGCGACGGCGGCGGGAACGGCACGCTCCGCCGGACAGGACCTAGTCCTGCCGGGGGTCGACCACCCAGGCTCCCTTGCGCATCACCCCGCGCAGGGTGAACTCCCCGTCCAGCACGACGAGGTCGGCGTCCTTGCCGGGCTCCAGCGAGCCGATCCGGCCGTCCAGGCCGAGCAGCCGGGCGGGCGTCGCGGAGATCGCCGCGACCACCTCCTCCACCGGCAGCCCGTCGACGGTGACGGCGCGGTGGAAGGCGCGGTCCAGGGTGAGCGTGGAGCCGGCGATGGTGCCGTCGCCGGCCAGCCGGGCGACGCCGTCGACCACGTCCACCTCCAGCGGGCCCAGCAGGTAGCGGCCGTCGCCGAACCCGGCGGCGTCCATCGCGTCGGTGATCAGCGCGACCCGCCCGCCGCCCGCGTGACGGAACGCCAGCCGGAGGGCTCCGGGGTGGAGGTGGACGCCGTCGTCGATGAGCTCGACGGTGACCCGCTCGTCCTCCAGCAGCGCGGTGACCGGGCCGGGGGCGCGGTGGCCCAGCGGGGGCATGGCGTTGAACAGGTGGGTGGCGACGCGGGCGCCCGCCTCGATCGCCTCCACGGTCTGCTCGTAGGTCGCGTCGGTGTGGCCGATCGCGGCGATCACGCCCATCTCGCCCAGCATCCGCACCGAGTCGACGCCGCCGGGGAGTTCGGCGGCCAGCGTGACCATCCGGGCCTGCCCGCGGGCCGCCTCCACCAGTTTGCGGACCTCCGCCGGGTCGGGGTGGCGCAGCAGGGCCTCGGAGTGGGCGCCCTTGCGGCACGGGGAGATGAACGGGCCCTCGAAGTGGACGCCGGCGATCTCGCCGTCCTCCGCCAGTTCGGAGAGCATCCCGGCCCGCACGGCCAGGCCGTCCAGGTCGCCGGTGACGGTGGAGGCGACCAGGGTGGTGGTGCCGTGCGCGCGGTGGGTGCGCACGCCGCGCAGGATCTCCTCGACGGTGCCGGAGGAGAACGAGGCGCCGCCTCCGCCGTGGTTGTGGAGGTCGACGAAGCCGGGGACGATCCAGCAGCCGGGCAGGTCGACCACGGTGGCGGGGGCGTCGGCGAGGACGGCGGCCGGGTCGGCGAGGCGGTCGCCCTCCACGACCACGCGGGCGCCGGGGACGGTGCCGCCGGGGAGCACCACCCGGGCGCCGGTGAGGACGGTGCGGGACGCGTCGGCGCGTCCGCCCGGGGAGGGGAGGACCGCGGGGGAGTGGGGGGCCTCGGGGGCGCCGGGGTCGGTGGACGTCATGGAGCGGGGACCTCCAGGGTGGGGGCGTCGGGGGAAGGGCCGGCGGCCGGGGAGGCGCCGGCGTCGAGCAGGTCCCAGGCGAGGAGGCCGGCGCCCAGGCAGCCCGCCGCGTCGCCGAGGGCGGCGGGAACGATCTCGGGGAGGCGCTGGAAGGTGATCCGCGCCTCCACCGCCGCGCGCAACGGGGCGAACAGGGTCTCGCCCGCCTCGGCCAGGCCGCCGCCGACGATCAGCCGCTGCGGATCGAGCAGGGTCAGGCCGGTGACGAGGCCGTCGGCGAGGGCGTCCACCGCCTCCTGCCAGACCTTCCGCGCCCGCCCGTCGCCGCGGGCCACCGCCGCGGCGCAGTCCGCGGCGTCCGCGTCCGGGTCGCCGCAGGCGCGGGCCCAGGCCTCGCTGACCGCGGAGGCCGAGGCGTACCGCTCCAGGCAGCCGCGCTGACCGCACGGGCAGGGCGTGCCGCCGGGGCGGACGACGACGTGGCCGATCTCGCCCGCGTTGCCGTGGGCGCCCTCCTCGACCCGGCCGGCGATCCCGATGGCGCCCGCGATGCCGGTGCCGAGGGCCACGAACAGGAACCGGGCGGCGCCGCGGCCCGCCCCCGCCCGGCCCTCGGCGAGACCGCCGGAGCGGACGTCGTGGCCGACGGCGACCGGGATGCCGTGCAGCCGCTCGCCGATCAGGGCGCGCAGCGGAACGTCCCGCCAGCCGAGGTTGGCCGCGTAGACGGCCACGCCGCGTTCGGCGTCGACGATGCCGGGGACCGTGATGCCGAGCGCCGACGCGCCCTCGCCGAGGCGGGTGCGGCCCTCGGCGTGGAGGTCCGAGGCGAAGCGGAGGATCTCGTCCACGACGGCCTCGGGGCCGCGGTGCCGGCCGGTGGCGCGGCGGGCCTGGTGCAGCAGACGGCCTTCGGGGCCGACCAGGGCGGCCTTCATCCCCGTGCCGCCCACATCGAGGGCGATGACGTGTTTCACGGGGTCAGTGTGGCGGGTGGACCGGGAAAGGTCTAGTCCACTTGCGGTTCCTGCGGGGTTCCGCGGGCCCCGGGGGACCTCGGGGGCCTCGCGGGGCGGGGAGTCCGAGGCAGCGGTTACGGTGCACAGGTGGAGGAGCTCAGTGGCAGGGAACGGGACGTGCTCGCACTGGAACGGCGCGGGTTCGCCGGGCCCGGGGCCAAGGAGCGGGCGATCCGTGAGGAGCTGGGGCTCGCCCCGGTGCGGTACTACCAGCTGCTCAACGCGCTGCTGGACGACCCGCGGGCGCTGGCGCACGACCCGGTGACGGTGAACCGGCTGCGCAGAATCCGGGACGGCCGCCGCGCGGAACGCTGAGCCGGGGGATTGGCGCGGGGCTGCGCGGTTATGGTCCCGACATGGGCAGCGACCAGAACCAGACCTCTGCGACCTCTTCTTCCGACGACGGCCTCCCGGAGCCGGTGACGGCAGCCGGACGGGACGGGCTCGCGGCGATCCTCGCCGCGCCGGAGCGGGCCGTGATCGCGCTGGACTTCGACGGCACGCTGGCGCCGATCGTGCCGGACCCGGACCGGGCCCGGGCGCACCCCGAGGCGGTGCCGGCGCTGGCCGCGCTGGCGCCGAAGGTGGCGGCGGTGGCGGTGGTCACCGGGCGGCCCGCCGAGGTGGCGGTGCGCAACGGCGGTTTCGCCGGGGTGGACGGGCTGGACCGCCTGGTGGTGCTCGGGCACTACGGGGCGGAACGGTGGGACGCCGCCACCGGGAAGGTGACGGCCCCGGATCCGCATCCGGGGGTCGACGCGGTGCGGCGGGAGTTCCCCGAGGTGCTGGCGTCCGTGCCGGCGTCGCGGGGCACGTGGATCGAGGACAAGGGGCGGGCGCTCGCCGCGCACACCCGCCGCGCGGAGGACCCCGACGCCGCGTTCGAGGCGTTGCGGGAGCCGCTGGGGGCGCTGGCGGAGCGGCACGGCCTGATCGTCGAACCGGGACGGATGGTGCTCGAGCTGCGGCCGCCGGGGATCGACAAGGGGGTCGCCCTGCGGGCGTACCTGCGGGACGTGGGCGCGGGGGCGGTGCTGTACGCGGGGGACGACCTCGGGGACCTGCCGGCGTTCGACGCGGTCGACGCGCTGCGGGGGGAGGGCCTGCCCGGCGTCCTGGTCTGCAGCGCCAACGAGGAGGTCCGCGAGCTCGCCTCCCGCGCGGACGTCGTGGTTCCCGACCCCGAGGGCGTCGTCCGCCTCCTGGCGGCCCTCGCGGCACGCCTGACCTGAACCGGGGGCGGCGGCGCCCGCCCGTGCCCGTGGGCCGTCGGAGTGAAATGCCGGCCCGGGGCGACGGTTCCGGCGTGTCGCGTGGGATGCATTCCTGTCGGGTGCTGAAGCAGCGCCTTCTTCCCTGTCCGCCGCGGCGAGTTCCGCGGCGGGCGTGAAAGGAGCAGCTCGTGATACGAACCCGGCTCGCGTACGTGGCGGCCTTGGCGGCCGCCCTGTCCGTGACCTCGGCGGGGCCGTCGTCGGCCGCCGCGGTCGCCGACCAGGACGTCATGTTCGTGAAGGCGGCGCACCAGGGCAATCTCGCGGAGATCGCCGCCGGACAGGATGCGCAGAAGAACGCCACGACCGCGTGCGTGAAGGAGGTCGGCACGATGCTCGTGCGCGACCACACGAAACTCGACGCCGACGTGCGGACCCTGGCGGACAAGCTCGACATCGCCCTGCCCGCCGGTCCCACCGAGGAGCAGAAGCGGGAACTCGCCGCGGTGCAGGCCAAGGCGGGCAGCAGCGCCTACGACAAGGCGTGGCTGACGCTGCAGGAGGCCGCGCACACCAAGACCCTCGCCCTGATCGACCAGGAACTGAGGGACGGCCGCAACGCCGAGGTCAAGGCGGCCGCGCGGGCCGCGCGGCCGGTGGTGGCGATGCACCTCGACATGGTGCGGGGCGGTGTCTGCCACGCGGCGAAGGAGGCCGACACGGTGAAGGCCGGCAGCGGCGGACAGCTCGCCGCG
>NZ_LWCC02000162.1 GCF_001642695.1 Streptomyces chilikensis | reverse complement strand
ACCTGGACGACCTGGCGCGCCGCCTGCTCGACCCGGTCGCCCGGCTGCTCCGCGCCGAACTGCGGCGCGGCCGGGAACGCACCGGGCGCCCCCACGACGGACGCCGCTGAGGCCACGGCGGCGGCAGGGGCCGGGAGCGGACGCGGTCACGGAACGGACGGGGCCGGGGAACGGGCGAGGTCGGAGAACGGATGAGGTCAGAGAACGGATGAGGTCAGGGAACGGATGACGGACGGATGACGGACAGCATCTTCGCGACGAGCGTGTTCTTCCGGCTCGCGATCGGCGGTGACGACCTGGGCGCCTTCCACACCTGCTCCGGCATGGGCGCCGAGGTCGAGATCGAGAGCTACGCCGAGGGCGGCAACAACGGCTTCACCTGGCAACTGCCCGGACGCGTCACCTGGTCGAACATCACGCTCACCCGGCCGGTCACCGCCGACACGGCGAAGATCGGGCGCTGGCTCGACGAGACGCTGAAGCGGGTGGAGCCCAAGGACGGCGAGATCGTGGCCCTGCGGCCGAACCTGACCCCGATCGTGAGCTGGCAGGTGTTCGGGATCGTCCCGGTGCGCTGGCAGGGGCCGTCCTTCGACCCCGGCAACCCGGCGGCGGCGGTCGAGAGCCTGGAGATCGCCCACGAGGGCCTGCGCTGGTCCTGAAGCGGCCGCCCGCCGGCTCCCCGCACCCCGCCGCTCCCCACCACCCGCCCGCCGTTCCCGACCACCCACCCGCCGCACGGAAAGGAGGCACCGGATGTCCCCAGCGACCCGCTCCAGCAGGGCCAGGGCCCAGCTGACCCTGAAGGAGCCCCCGGCCTCGGTCGGCGCGAAGCCGGGCGGCACGATCGCCAGGCTCGACCTGCAGTTCAACCCGTCCACCCTGGAGCTGCGCAAGACCACCGAGTGGCGGCGCTCCCCCTCCCGGATGGCGGAGCAGTCGGCGCTGCCCGAGTTCGTCGGCAGCGGCCCGCGCGAGCTGAGCCTGCAGGTGTTCCTGGACGCCACCGCCACCCACGACAACTCCGTCGAACAGGCGGTGGAGAAGCTGATGAAGGCGTGCGTGCCGACCCCGGCCAGCCTGGGCCGCAAGAAGCCGGCCAGCCCGTGGGTGCGGTTCGAGTGGGGCACCGCGCGGACCACCTCGTTCGACGGGGTGCTCTCCAGCCTGTCGGTGACCTACACCCTGTTCGACGTGGACGGCAGGCCGCTGCGGGCCACCTGCTCCCTGTCGATCGAGGAGGCGAGCGTCGACCCGCCGGGCCAGAACCCGACGTCCGGCGCGCGCACGGCCCGCAGCACGCACACCGTGGTGGCCGGCGACAGCCTGGCCCTGCTGGCCTGGCGGGAGTACGGGGACGCGACGGCCTGGCGGGTCATCGCGGAGGCGAACGACATCGACGACCCGATGGCGCTGGTGCCCGGCACCGAACTGGTGGTGCCGGGCCTGCGCGACGCGGGCGGTGAGGAGGAGCGGTGAGCGCGTCCGGAGCACAGGGCGGGCGGTCGTTCGCGGCGGATCCCGTCATCGAGACGCCCGCGGAACTCCCGCCGGTCTGGGCCGCCCAGCTGGTGAGCTGCGTGGTGGACGAGAACGTGGGCCTGCCGGACGCGGCACAGCTCACCTTCCGCGACCCCGACCACGAGTTCCTGCGGGCGGTCGGCATCACCATCGGCACGCCGCTCAGGGTGTCGGTGGTGACCGTGTCGGGGCAGGCCCGTGAACGGCTCTTCGACGGCGAGGTGACCGCCCTGGAGGTGGACCGGGACCGCACGGGCTCGTTCACGGTGGTGCGCGCCTTCTCCAAGGCCCACCGCCTCCAGCGGGGCCGGAAGGTGGTCGCGTACCGGAACATGACGGCGGCGGCGATCGTCCGCAAGGTGGCCGCCGGGGCCGGGCTGGCCTGCGGGACCGTGGAGGCCGCGCCGGTCACCTACCGGCAGCTCTCCCAGGCGAACGTGTCCGACTGGGACTTCCTGCAGCACCTGGCGGCCGAGAGCGGCGCGCAGGTCCGCGTCGACGAGAAGGGCCTGCTCCAGTTCACCCGGCCGCGCAAGGCGTCCGCGGCGCCCGCGCCGTCGACCTCGGCCGCCCGGGACCCGATGGTGCTGGAGTACGGCCGGAACCTGCTGGCGCTGAGGGCCTCGCTGTCCGCCGCGGACGGCGCCGCGCAGGTGGAGGTGCGCGGCTGGGACGTGACCACGAAGCGGCCGCTGGTGGCCCGGCAGCCCTCGGTGGAGAGCGACACGGTGGTGCCCGGTCTGAGCCCGGCGTTCGCCGCCCGGTTCGGCAGGTCGTCGAAGCTGACCGTCACCGACACCCCGTACCGCACCCAGGCGGAGACGACGGCGGCGGCGACGGCCACGGCCGCCCAGGTCAGCGCCGGTTTCGGCGAGCTGGAGGCGGTGGCCGAGGGCAACCCGCGGCTGCGGGCGGGCAAGCCGGTGGCGCTCGGCAACGTCGGGCAGGCGTTCTCGGGCAAGTACACGGCGACGGCCGTGCAGCACGTCCTGGAGCCGCACGGCGGGTACCGGACGACGGTGTGGGTGAGCGCCAGCCCGGACCGTTCCCTGACCGGCCTGGTCACCGGCGCCAACGCGCCGGGCCGCGGGCCGCGCATGCCGGGGCTGGCGATCGGCGTGGTGACGGACGTGCGCGAACCGGGCGGCGCCGAGACCGGCGCGGTGAAGCTGCGCTTCCCCTGGCTGGACGACACGTACACCACCGACTGGGTGCGCACCGTGCAGTGGGGCGGCAAGGGCGGCGGGGGCGTGGTGAGCCCCGAGGTCAACGACGAGGTGCTGGTGGGCTTCGAACAGGGCCTGCTGGACAGCCCGTACGTCATCGGAGGGCTCTACAACGGCGTCGACAGGCCGTCGCCCCACGACGTCCCGCTGGTCGACGGAACCACCGGAAAGGTCAACCGCCGTTCCGTCGTGTCCCGTTCCGGGCACCGGGTGGAGCTGCTGGACGCGAGGGCGCCGGGCCCGTCCGGCATCCGGCTCACCACCGGTGACGAGCGCCTCGAGGTGTTCCTGGACGACCGGCGGGACCGGATCGAACTCACGGTCTTCGCCAGGGGCCGGCAGCCCCTCACCTCCGTCCTGCTCGACCGGAAGGGCATCACCCTCGACGCGGGACGGGGCGACGTGAGCGTGTCGGGCCGGAACGTGGACATCCAGGGCCGGGTCGGGGTGAAGGTCGGCGGCCGCTCGGTGAGCGTCAGCGGCAGCCAGGACGTCACCGTCGACGGCGGCCTGCTGGGCGTCCTGAAGGCGAAGCTCATCCGGATCAACTGACCCCGCGACGCCCCCTTCCGTCCCCTCCCGGCCCTTTTCCGACTCCGACTCCGACTCCGATCCCGTCCCCGAACCCCCCGACGCCGACGTCCCGAGGAGCAACGCATGCCGGCCGCAGCCCGTACCGGTGACCCCACCGCCCACGGCGGTGTGATCGCCACGCCGCCGCCCGCCGCCGCCGCGGCCGTGGCCCGTGTGCTGATCGGCGGCCGGCCCGCCGCCGTCGTGGGCAGCCTCCACACCTGCCCGGTGCCGCCGCACGCGGCCACGGGCCCGGCCAACGTGATCCTGCCCAACCCGGTCGCCGCCACGGTGCTGATCGGCGGGCTGCCGGCCGCGCGGGCGCGCGACCGGACCGTGTGCGGCGCGGTGATCCTGACCGGCGCCCCGAACGTCCTGATCGGGGGAGCGTGATGAGCGAACGGTTCATCGGACGCGGCTGGGCCTTCCCGATGAGGGTCGGGCCGACCGGCGGCATCGCCCTGGTCGACCGCGAACGGGAGATCGAGGAGGCGATCCGCCTGGTGCTGGGCACCGCGCCGGGCGAGCGCCCCATGCGTCCCGAGTTCGGCTGCGGCATCCACGACTACGTCTTCGCCCCCGGCGACGGCGCCACCGCCGGACGCATCGCGCAGCAGGTGCGCGAGGCCCTCGAGAGGTGGGAGCCGCGCATCACGGTGGACGACGTGGTGGTCGCCTTCGACTCCGTCGAGGACGGCACCCTCTACATCGACGTGCGCTACACCGTGCGCTCCACCAACGACCGGCGCAACCTGGTCTTCCCCTTCTACACGATCCCCTCCGAGGAGGGGGCCGAGGAATTGGTCGCCGACTGATGGCCCTGCCCTCCCCGAACCTGGACGACCGGCGCTTCCAGCAACTCGTCGACGAGGCGAAGCGCTACGTGCAGCAGCGCGCCCCGGAATGGACCGATCACAACGTCTCCGACCCGGGAGTCACCCTGATCGAGACGTTCGCGTACCTCGTGGACCAGCTGCTGTACCGGCTGAACCGGGTGCCCGACAAGAACTACACCGCCTTCCTCGACCTGCTGGGCATCCGCCTCTTCCCGCCGGCCGCGGCCGTGGCCGACGTCGACTTCTGGCTGTCGGCGCCGCAGCCCGACGCGGTGACGCTGCCCGCGGGCACCGAGGTGACCACCGCGCCCGGTGAGGCCGACGAGTCCGTGGTGTTCACGACCACGGCGGAACTGGACATCCTTCCCAGCGAGCTGACCCGCCTGGTGACCGCGCACCGCGGCGGCGAGCAGACCGACCGGACCGGCGCGCTCGCCGAGGGCCGTGACATCCCCTGCTTCCAGGCCGCGCCGGAGCCGGGCGACGCCCTGCTGTTCGGCCTGCCGACGGCGGTGCCCGGCTGCATCGTCGCGGTGCGCCTGGACAGCCGTGTGGAGGGCGTCGGCGTGGACCCGCGTCAGCCGCCGCTCGTGTGGGAGGCGTGGGACGGCGGAGGCTGGCGGGCGTGCGAGACCGGCCCGGACACCACCGGAGGACTGAACAGGCCCGGCGAGGTCGTCGTGTACGTGCCCGCCGGGCACACGGCGTCGGTGATCGGCGGGACGCGGGCCGGATGGCTGCGCTGCCGCGTCACCGAGGCGGAGCCGGGCCAGCCGTTCTACTCGGAGTCCCCCACGGTGCGCGAGGCGGCGGTGTTCACCGTGGGCGGCACCATGTCCGTCGAACACGCCGAGACCGTGACCGACGTGCCGCTCGGCACCTCGGAGGGGGTCGCGGGACAGGCGTTCCGGCTCGGCCGCCCGCCCGTCCTCCTCGACGGCGAGCCCCCCGTGGTGGAGGTGTCCACGGCCGAGGGGTGGCAACGCTGGGACGTGGTCGAGCACTTCGGCCGCTCCGGCCCCGACGACCGGCACGTCCGGGTGGACGCCACCACCGGTGAGTTCTCCTTCCCCCCGGTGCTGCGCGAGCCGGACGGCACGCTGCGGCAGTGCGGCGCCGTGCCGCCCAAGGGCGCCCAGGTGCGGGTGGCCCGCTACCGCACCGGCGGCGGCCCGGAGGGCAACGTCGCCCGTGGCGCCATCTCCGTGCTGCGCTCCTCCGTCCCGTACGTCGCCCGGGTCGTCAACCGGGAGGCGGCGCGCGGCGGCGTCGCGGGGGAGACCGTCGAGAACGCCAGGCTGCGCGCGCCGCAGGCGCTGCGGATGCAGGAGCGCGCGGTGACCGCCGAGGACTACGAGGTCATCAGCCGTCAGGCGGCGCCCTCGGTCCGCCGCGTGCGGTGCCTGCCCGCCGAGGACGGCGCGGGCGCGGTACGGGTCCTGGTGGTGCCGGACGCGGTGGCCGACGAGGGCGACGACCGGCTCCGCTTCGAGCAGCTGATCCCCTCCGACCAGGTCCTGCGGACGATCACCGCGAGCCTCGACGAGCGGCGCCTGATCGGCACCCGCCTGGTGGTCGAGCCGCCGGTCTACCAGGGCGTCACCGTGGTCGCCCGGCTCACGGCGGCGCCGGGCGACACCGACCGGGTGCGCGAGGCGTCGCTCGACGCCCTGTTCCGGCACCTCAACCCGCTGCACGGCGGCCTGGACGGCACCGGGTGGCCGTTCGGACGGCCGGTGCAGTACGGGGAGGTGTTCGGCGTGCTCCAGCGCGCCGCCGGCGACGCCCTCGTGGAGGAGATCCGCCTCTTCCCCGCCGACCCGATCACCGGCCGGCGCGGCGCGCCGACGGACCGCATCGACGTCGCCGGGGGCGCCCTGGTCTTCTCCTACCAGCACCAGGTGGTCGTCACCTCCGGCCGGCCGGAGGCGGGGGCATGAGCCGCGCCGCCGTACCCGGCCTGCCGAGCAGGTACCCGATCGGCGGTCAGCTGCCCGCCCTGTACGCCGACGACGACTTCGCGCAGCGGTTCACCGCCGGGCTCGACACCGTCCTCGCCCCGGTGTTCGCCACCCTGGACAACCTGACCGCCTACCTCGACCCCCGGGTGGCCCCGGACGACTTCCTGGCCTGGCTGGCCTCCTGGGTCGGCGTCGTCGACGACCCGCGGCGGCCGCTGGAACTGCGCCGCGAGGCGGTCGCCCGCGCCGTGGAGCTGCACCGGTGGCGCGGCACCGCCCGCGGCCTGGCCGAGGGCCTGCGGCTGGCGCTCGGCGCGGAGGCCGAGGTGACCGGCGACGGCGGCGCGGCGTGGTCCGCCACCCCCGGCGCCGCCCTGCCGGCCGCCGACCCCGCCGGGCCCCTGGTCCGCGTCCGGCCGGGCCGCGACGGGGCACGGCTCGACCCGGACCGGGTCCACGCGATCGTCCGGGCCATGTGCCCGGTGCACACCACCTGCCGGGTGGAGATCCTCCCCGGCCCGTCCACCGACGAAGAGAGGTGACGTCCATGCGCGCGTGTCCCTCGTGCGGGGCTCTCAACGGTCCCACCGACGACTTCTGCGGCAACTGCGGCGCCTACCTCGGCTGGTCGGACCCGACGCCCGCCCCGGGCGCGTCCGGCGCGGCGCCGGAACCGCCGGCCGCGCCCGAGGCCGCTCCGTCCGCCCCTGAGCCGTCGTCCGCCCCGGGGCCCTCGGCGGCTTCCGCGCCCCCGGCGGCGTCGGGGCCGTCCGCGGCGCC
>NZ_LWCC02000161.1 GCF_001642695.1 Streptomyces chilikensis | reverse complement strand
GGGCCTCGATGGGGTCGCCGAGGGTGGTGCCGGTGCCGTGGGCCTCGACGGCGTCGACGTCGGCGCCGGTCAGGCCGCCGCTGGCCAGGGCGGCGCGGATGACGCGCTGCTGGGCGGGCCCGTTGGGGGCGGTGAGCCCGTTGGACGCGCCGTCCTGGTTGACGGCGGAGCCGCGCACGACCGCGAGGACGGGGTGGCCGTTGCGGCGGGCGTCGGACAGCCGTTCCACCAGGAGCATGCCCACGCCCTCGCCCCAGCCGGTGCCGTCGGCTGCGTCCGCGAAGGCCTTGACCCGGCCGTCGGAGGCGAGACCGCCCTGCCGGGAGAACTCGATGAACGCGCCCGGTGTGGACATCACCGTCACACCGCCGGCCAGGGCCAGGTCGCACTCGCCGGAGCGCAGTGCCTGCACGGCCAGGTGCAGGGCGACCAGCGACGACGAGCACGCCGTGTCCACCGTCACCGCCGGCCCCTCCAGACCGAACGTGTACGACAGACGACCCGACACCACACTCGCCGCATTGC
>NZ_LWCC02000160.1 GCF_001642695.1 Streptomyces chilikensis | reverse complement strand
GGCCGCGGCCGCGGGGCGGCGGCCGCGGCCGCGGGGCGGCAGGTCCCGGGGCCGGGCCCCTGGTCAGGGGCGGGGCGGGTCACCGTAGGATGATCCGACCCTGTTCCCGCCGCGGCCCTCCGGGCCCGTTGCTGAGGAGATGCGTGCACGTGGCTGCTCGACGGCTTCCCACCTGGGCCTGGGTGACCGGCCTGACCAGCGCGGCGATCGTGGTGGTCATCGGGCTGGCCGTGCAGGCCGGCTCGGGGCCGAAGCCCGCCGCCCTGGACGACCGCGGCCCGGCGGCCTCCGCCTCGGACGCGCCGCGGCCGCGGAAGTCCCTGTCCGCGGAGGGCGAGGACGCCCCCTCCAAGGCGTCGGTGCCGCCGGAGTCCGGCACCGGCCGGCGGCTCGTGTACGCGCTGGAGGCGGACCGGGTGTGGCTGGTGGACGCCAGCGACAAGGCGCTGCGCAGCTTCACGGTGTGGCCGGGCACGATGGACCCGGAGCCGGGTGAGTACGAGGCGGGCACGCGGACGGCGGCCACCACCGGGTCCGACGGGGTGGCGATCGAGCACGTCGTGTACTTCGCCTTCTCCGGCGGCGTGAACTTCGCCTTCTCCCACGCGTCGGACGGCGCGTCTCCCGCGCCGGCCGAGGGCAAGCGGACGGCGGGTGTCCGCATGCCGGTCGAGGACGGCACGGCGCTGTGGGAGTTCGCCTCCACCGGCACCCCGGTCGTCGTCGTCCCCTGATCCGCCCCCGGTCACGCCGGGCGGCGGCTCCGCCGCGCCGGGCGGCCGGGCGGGGGCCGCGCCGCGCCCGGCCGGGGCGCGGTCAGGACGGGCGGGCCGTGCCCGTGCCCTTCTCCGCGTCGAGGGCGTACACGCAGCGGTCCTTGCTGCACGCGTACACCACGCCGCCCCGCACCACCGGCGACCCGGTGATCTCCCCGCCCGTGGCCAGCTTCCACCGCAGCCGGCCGTCGTCGGCCTTGAGCGTGTAGAGCAGGTGGTCGGTGGAGCCGAAGTGGATCCGCCCCTCGGCGACCGCCGGCGCGCCCACGATGTCGCCGCCCGCCTGGAACCGCCACTTGGGCGTGCCGGTGACCGCGTCCAGCGTGTACAGGCCCTTGCCGCTGGCGACGTGGATGTGTCCCGCGGCGACCAGCACCGGTTCGACGGAGGACCGCGCCTCGGTGGCGATCCGCCACCGGTCCCGGCCGTCCGCCGCGTCCAGCGCGTACACCGTGCCGAGGTAGTCGGCGAGGTACACGCCGCCGCCCGTGACGGCGGCCCCCGGCACGTACGCGGGCGGGCTCAGGAAGACCGCGGGCGCCTCGAAGTGCCAGTGCACATGGCCGTTCGCCACGTTGATCGCCAGCACCCGGGTGCCGGCGGACACGTACACGCACCCGTCGGAGGCGTGGCTCAGCCGCACCGGGACGCCCCCGCAGGAGGCCGCGTCGCCGATCGGGTACGACCACCGCTCCTCTCCCGTGCGGACGTCCAGCGCCCGCAGCCGGGCGTCCTGCCAGACGAAGGCGGTGCCGTCGTGCAGCGCCGGTCCGGCCTCCGGGGTCTCGAAGTCGGTCTGCGCGCCGCTCAGCTGCCACAGCCGGCGCCCCGTGGATGCTTCCCAGGCCTGCACCCCGCCGCCCCGCGTGCCGGTGAGCACGTGGCCGCGGTCGGCCTGGAGCGAGTACACCCAGGCGTCGGCGGACAGCCGCCACAGGTCGGTGCCGTCGCGGGCGTCCAGCGCGAACAGGGTGGGGCCGTCGGAGGCGTGGATCCGCCGGTCGGCGACCTTCATCGACCAGGCGACGTCACGGGTCTTGAAGCGGCGCCGGCCGGTCTGCACGTCCAGCGCGTGCACCTCGAAGGAGGTGACGTAGACCAGGTCGTCGGCGACCTCGGGGGTGCCCCAGACGTCGTTGGACATCCGGAAGCGCCACGGCCGCCAGCCGCCCCGCCCGTCCTGCTGCTCCTCGCCGGCCGGGCCCGGCTGCCCCGCCTGCTGCTGCGGCACCGGGGCGGCGCCCTGCTGGGCCCGTGCCCAGGAGGCCGCCAGCCCCGCCTCCGCCAGGGGCGCCCGCGCGGCGGCCGCGGCGCGTACCT
>NZ_LWCC02000016.1 GCF_001642695.1 Streptomyces chilikensis | reverse complement strand
GTCCGCGGCCCCCCGCACCGCGCGGCCGGGCAGCGCCGCGGCCAGCAACCGGCGCAGCCTGCGGCGCTCGTCGGCGCTGCCGTCGGCGACGACGACCGGACGGGCGAGGGCCGCCGGCCGCAGCGCGCCCAGGGCGCGGTCCAGGTCCCGCCCGGTGACGTGCCCGTACAGCAGGAACGGCGTGCGGCGGCACGCGGGATGGTCGTGCAGCGCCCGGACGCACGCCCACGCGTGCGGATGGACGTCGGCGGTGTCCCACGCCACGGCGGCCGGGGGCCGCGCGGCGGGGAGCGCCGCGAGGTCGTCGTCGGGATGCGGCCGGTGGATCCGCCAGCCGTGCCGCCGGGCCAGGCCGGCGGCCTCCGGGGGACCGAGGGCGGGAACGGGCGCCGGGGCGGGCGCGCGGGCGTCGTCGGCGTCGCGGGCGTGGCCCCCGCGGTCCGCCCGGTCCCCACGCTCCGGGACCCCGGCGCCTTCGGCCGCGCCGGCCGCGTCGGTTTCGCCGGCGCCGGTGTCGTCGAGGGCTGCCGAGGAGGCGACGTACAGGGTGCGCCGGGGCGGTCCGTCCGGGAGCCCGGGGACCGGGCCCGGCGTGTCGGCGGGGGTGGGCAAGGGCAGTTCCAGCCGGAACCCGCTGCCCCCGGGCGCGTCGTACAGCGACACCGAGCCGCCGTGCAGGACGGCCAGCCGGCGCGCGACGGCCGGGCCCGGCCGGGCGCCCGGGGCGGCGGAGGCGAAGGGCTCCAGCAGCCGTTCCGCGTCCTCCCGCGGCACGGCGAGCCCGGGCCCCCGCACGCGGACGCGGAGCACCGGCGGCCGCACCTCCGCCGCCAGCGCGACACCGGCCGGGCCGCCCGGAGGACCGGCCGCCGCGGTCAGCAGGGCGACCAGGATCTGCCGCAGCCGCGCCGGGTCGGCGCAGACCGCCGGCAGCCGCCGCGGAAGTCTCAGCCCCGGCAGTCCCGGCCCCGGCCGCGCGGCCCCGCGGGGCGGACCGGCCGCGGTCCGTGACGCGCCGTGACGCCCGCCGGCGACCTCCGCGAACGCCTCGGCCAGCAGCGGCCGGGGATCGAGGAGCTGCCGGGAGAGGTCCAGGGAGTCGATCTCGGAGCGGGACAGGTCGAGCAGGTCGTCGATGAGGCCGAGCAGGCGGCTCGCGTCGGCGTGGACCGTCCGCAGGAGGTCCGCCCGGTCGCGCTCGCCCCGGTCGCGCTCGTGCGGGGCGTGGCCGGACCGTCCGGGCCCGTGGCGTCCGTGCCCGGCCCGGCGGTGATCCGCCCGGTCCGGGCCCGTGGACGTGCCGGTGCCGGTGCCGGTGCGGCGGAGGATCTCCTCCACCGGGGTGCGCAGCTCGTCCGTCGCGTTGTCCAGCAGACGCGTCTTCAGACGGCTGGCCCGTTCGGCGGCGTCGCGGGCGCGCTGCACCTCGTCCAGCAGCCGGATGCCCTTCAGGGCCGCGCTGACCTGGTCGCCCAGAGCCCGGTAGAGGGCACCACGGGTCGCCGCGCCCTGCCGCGACCCGGCGTCGAACAGGGCGAAGCCGAGGCTCTCGTCGCCGACGTGCAGGGGTTCCGCGACGAGGGTGAAGCGCCGGTCCTCCTCCGGCGGGGGCACGGGCGCGTACCGCAGGGCGCCCGCCACGGCGACGGGTTCCCCGCCGGCCGGCGCTCCGGCGGCCCCCGCCGCGCGCTCCTGCGGCGTCGGCACGGGCCGCACCGCCCCCGCGCCGGCGCCGTCGTCGTACAGCACGATCCGGCAGCCCCTCACGCCCATGGCGGGCAGCCGGTCGGCGAGGGCGCCGGTGAGCGCGTCGATGTCCGGCGCCGTCGTCAGCGCGGTGCCGAGCTCCCGCAGCCGCCGCGCCTCCTGCTCGTCCGCCCAGCGGGCGTACTCCAGCAGCTTGCGGGACTTGTCGGCGACCATCAGCCGCGCCTGCCCGAGCAGCCGCTCGCCCCGGGGACGGGCGTCGTCCGGGAGCGGCGGGAGCGCCAGCCGCCGGGCCCGCAGCAGCGCAGCGTCCCAGGCGCGCACGTCGTCGGCGTCCCGGACCGCGCGGGCCACGACGGCCTCCAGCAGGGGCAGGAAGGCCCCCGGGGGCCGCTCCCCGGAGGCGGCCGACACGTCGGCGTGGAACGCGGCGTCGAGTTCCGCCGCGCCGCCGGGGCAGTCCGCGAACGGGCCCTTCGGCGGCTTCGGGCAGGCGTCGTCCCCCGCCCCCTGCACCACCAGCGGCGAGTGGCAGCCGCAGGACCGGCGGGTGACGAGGGTGCCCGGCACGGCGGTGCGCACCGGCGGCACGGTGCCGCGCAGCCGGGCCAGCAGCGTCTCCACGGCGAGCGCCCCCAGCTCGGTGAACGGCAGCGACACCGAGGTCAGCGGCGGGTCGGCGAGCCGGGCCTCGACGGAGTCGTTGAAACCGACCACCGCCACGTCCTCCGGCACCCGGACGCCCCGCTCGGTCAGGCACCGCAGCGCGTCCGCCGCGAGCACGTCGCTGCACGCGACCACCGCGTCGAAGTCCCGCCCCGGCCGCAGGCGCCGGATGTCGAGGAGCACGCGCATCGCCCGCGCGCCCGCACCGCCGCCGAAGTCCGCGGCCTCGGTCACCAGGGCGTGGTCGAGCGGGATGCGGTGCCGGGCGAGGGCGTGGGTGTACGCGCGGTAGCGGTCGAGGGAGACGGGATTGGTGAGCGGCCCGCGCACGCAGGCGGGCCTGCGGCGCCCGTGGTCCCCGACCAGGTGGCCGACGGCCTCGCGCATCCCCGCGTACCCGTCGAGCAGCAGGGCCTCGTGGCCGTCCAGGTCCTGGTTGAGGCTGACGACGGGCAGCCGGCGCAGGCGCCGCAGCAGCCACTGCGCGCGGTCGCCGACGGCGGGCAGGTTGAGGGTCGAGGTCCAGCAGACGACGCCGTCGAGCCGGTCCGGGGAGATCAGGTCGTACAGCGCGTTGCGGGGGGACCCGGGCCGCAGCGCGCCGCCGGGCAGGGCGACCAGGTCGGCGTCACCGCGCTCGGCCGCCGCCACCGCCCCGGCCCACAAGGTGGCGCCCACCCCCAGGTGGATGTTGTCGGTGACCAGCGCCAGCGTCGGACGGCGCGGTGCCGCCGGCGTGCGTAAGGGTCCGGGTTCCGTCATGAGCCGCCTCGCTCGTCGTCCGGGATGCCGTCCGGGGTGCCCTCCGGGGGCGCGGTCCGGGCCTCGTCCGGCCGCCGGGCCCCGGAGGATAGTGGCGGGTGCGCACCCGGACAAGACACGGGGCCGCGGGGGAGGACGGGGAGGGAGACGCCGGCGGTCACGATCGACTTGACGCTCGACGCGCTGTCCGCGGAGTAGGAGTACGGGATGCCCGCCACGCTGCCGCCGGCCTCACCGCTGCCGGAGTTGACGAAGTGGTTGTTCCGGGCGACGAGCGAACCGTCGCCGGAGTCGCCCTCCCCGCGGTGGTACGGGTCGTCGGTGTTCTCGAAGTAGTTGCCCTCGACCAGCACGCCGGCGTTCTCGGTGGACGCGACGCCGTAGGAGCCGATGTCGCTGAAGTAGTTGTTCAGGACGTGCACCGGGTTGCCGAAGCGGACCCGGGGGTTGCGCTGGTTGGTGCCGTCGAACCAGTTGTGGACGTACGTCACCCGCAGCTTGCCGATGTCCTCGGCGCCGTTGCCGTCGTCGTGCCCGAGCAGCATGTTCTTGTCCTGGTCGTGGGTGCGGTTCCACGACACGGTGATCCTGTCGGAGGCGCGCTTGATGTCGAGCGCTCCGTCCCTGGCACCCGAGATGTCGTTGTGGTCGATCCACACGTTCGTCGAGTACTGCACGTTGATGGCGTCGTCGCGGGACCCGGTGAACGTCAGGTTCTGCACGATGACGTTGGAGACGTTGCTGATGTTCAGGCCGTAGCCGGTGATCCGGCCGGCGGTGCCGACGCCGACGATCGTCTTGTTCGACGCCACCTTCGTCATCGAGCTCAGCGAAATGGTCCCGCTGACCCGGACGATCGTCGGCGCGCTGCTCTGCACGGCGGCCACGAAGGCCGAGGTGCTGGAGACGGTCACGGTGGTGCCGCCCGCTCCGCCCGTCGTGGCGGCGCCGAATCCGACGGGGCCGGCGGCGGCCGCGGCGGCGCCCCCGGTGTTCCCGGTGTTCTCGGCCGCGCCGCTGCTCGTCGCCGCCGTCGCCGACAGCAGCATCGCCGTGGCCGCCGCGACGGCGACGCCCGCCGACTTGTACCGTGCGCTCGTCCTGCGCATGGGGGTTCTCCGTTCGATGGGGGGATCTGGAGTGGAACCCAGGGGTGCGCCCCGTCACGCAGGGGGACTCCGTGACGGTGGGCACCGGTGCCGCGCGGCCGGCTCGTCGTCGATGCTAGGGCGGACGCCGTGGACGATCGGGAGCCCCGTGTGGACTATCGCGCGCGGCCGGGGCGCGCGCCGCGTGCGCACCACGCCGGACCGGACCGTCACGGTGTCCCCGCGCGCGATCGCGCCGCGGCTCCGCGGACCGCGGAGGGTGTACCTTCCCCGAAGGCCGTGCGCCGCCCGCGTGCCCAGGCCGCCGCGAGCGGCGCGCTCGTCACGGAGGGCGGACCCGCGGGGGAGCGGTGGGCCCGGCCCCGCCGGGGCCCCGGCGGGGCCGGGTGTCACGAGGCGCGCCGGGGAGCGGCACCGGCGGGAAGGGGAGGGACGGCATGGACGTCCTCGGGGTCGACGCCTGCGGCAAGCAGGGATGGGTCGGCATCAGGCTCACGGACGGGGCGTACGCGGGCAGCCTGGTGGATCTCCGGCTCGAGAGGCTGATCGGGCGCGCCGCCGAGGCGGACGCCGTCGCCGTGGACATGCCGTTGGGCCTGGTCGAGAAGGGCTGGCGCGCGGCGGACCTCGCGGCCCGGGCGTTGCTCGGGCCGCGGCGCAGCAGCGTCTTCCTCGTGGCGCCGAGGACGGCCTGGCAGGAGCAGGACCACCGGGCGGCCGCCGACCGGTGCCAGGAACTCACCGGCAGCCGGCTCAGCAGGCAGGCGTGGGCGCTGAGACCGAAGCTGCTCGAGGCACGGGAGTGCTGGATCGCCGACGGGCGGATCCACGAGGCGCACCCCGAGGTGTCCTTCCGCGCCCTGGCGGGCGGAGTGCCGCTGCCGCACTCCAAGAAGACCTGGCGCGGCCAGAACCTGCGCCGCTCCCTGCTGGCCGAGGCCGGCGTCGTGCTCCCGGACGAACTCGGCGAGGCGGACCGCGTTCCCGCGGACGACGTGCTGGACGCCGCCGTCACCGCCTGGTCGGCACACCGGATCGCGCTCGGGACCGCGGCGCGGGTGCCCGAGGAGCCCGAGACGGACGCGGAAGGGCGCGTCGTGGAGATCCGCTGCTGACCGGTCCGGCGGGACGGCGCGGAGCCGTCCCCCACCGGCGCCCGCGCCGGGCCGCGGCCGCGGATCCTCCCGTCGCGGGCCGTCCCGTCGCGGGCCGCCTCAGAAGTACGACTGCAGCGTGCCCCGGCGCCGTACGTCGAGGGTGGCGCAGTGGAACGAACCGCCGAACGGCGCGTAGTGCAGCAGGTCGCAGGGGACCGGCTCGAAGCCCCACCGCTCCAGGGCGCGGAGCATGCCGGTGTGGTGGCGTTCCGCGATCACCCGTTTCTCGTCCAGCATCAGGACGTTGACGCTGAGCCACCTGCCGCACAGGGAGGTGAGCCTGAGCAGCGGATCGCGGATCGGGTCGGGCTCGGGCGCGACCAGGATGTCCCAGGACCGCAGCACGTCCGGCAGCCGGCCGACGTCGATGTACTCGGGGTTGACCAGCGCCTTGCCGGGGGCCAGCACCATGAACGTGGTGTCGATGTGCATGGGGGTGCGGCACCGGCTCTCGATCTCGTGGATCCGGTAGCCGGGGCCGAGGTGGCGGCGGAGCCACTCGATGCCGCTGAGGTTGGTGACGTTGCTGCGGGTCACGAACAGGTCCCGCCCCGCGCGGACGAAGTCGGCGGCGTCGAAGACCGGCTCGAACTCGGTGAGGATGTAGCGCATGGGCTCGCCGGGCCGCGGGATGCGGAACTCCCTGTCGTACAGCTCGTCGGTGAGCTGGGGGCGCGGGGCCGCCGTCCACCGGGCGCCGCGCCGGAAGTAGTCCTTGAGGAGCGGCCGGTAGCCGTGCGTCTCGAAGTAGCGGCTGGGCCAGGCCATCGGCGTCTCGATGATCTCGTCGCCGATCACCAGCATGCTGTCGCGCGGGCAGGTGTTGCAGAAGCCGCGCGAGGACCAGTCGGGGGTGGCGAAGCGCTTCCGGTGCTCGACCGCCTCCGGACGCCTGACCGTGACGCCCAGCGATTCCAGCAGGGCGACGAACCCGTCGAGTTCCTCCCGCGCCCGCTCCACCAGTGCCCGCGGGTAGCGGACACCGGCGGCCAGGCCCTGGAGGCGGGCCGCCCAGGGCGGGATGTTGCAGGCGACCACCGGGTGGCGGGAGGGGATGGTCGCGCCGTCGAGACGGCCGACGACGATCTCCTCGAGCGGATCCCACTCGTTGTGCGAGTTGACCGGTGACGGGAGCGCGGCCGGCTCGTCGGCAAAGGCCGCCGGGGTCTCGGGCTTCTGCTGCAGTGACGTCATGCTCAACCGCTTTCGCCGGGCGGAAGTCGATGGTCAATCTATCCGATACGCGACATTCCGTGCGACCGGTGGCCGGGTCCTACGACCGTCGGCCGAGCCGGCCCGGGACCCGGGGCGGGGGCGGCCGGCGCGGCCCGGCGGCTAGCGTGCCGGGCATGAAGAACGGTGAGCCGCCCCGCGGCATGGAGCAGCGCACGCGTGACGTCCTCGCACGGCTCGCGCGCGAGACCGACGTGTGGGTGGCGTCCGCGGACGCCGGGGGGACGCCGTACCTGGTTCCGCTCTGGTTCGTCCGGCACGACGAGTGCCTCTGGCTCGCCACCCGTCCCGCCACACCGACCGCCCGCAACCTCCGCACCGGCCGCCGCGTGCGGCTGGCCCTCGGCGACACGCTCGACGTGGTCCTGGTGGACGGTGACGCCGAGTGCCTCGCCTCCGCCGAGGTGCCCGCGGCAGCGGCGGACGCCTTCGTGGAGAAGACGGGCTGGGACCCGCGGAAGGACACGAAGGAGTACGTGTGGATCCGGGTGCGGCCCCGTTCCGTCGAGGCGCGCAACGGAGAGCGCGAGATGCCGGGACGGTGGGTGATGCGGGACGGGCGGTGGGCGGTGGCCGCGAGCGGGACCGTTGTGGAGGAGGCCGGGCCGGCCGTACGGTGACCGGCATGAGGCCTGATCAGCTGCACCCCGCGATACGTCACCGGATCCGGTTCCTGCCGAGCATCCCCGCCGGACCGCTCGGGCGCGTGATCGGGCGGGCGGTCCGGGCGCGGCTGCCGGAGGGGCGCCTTCCCGAGGGGGTCCTGTCGGGGCTCGTGGGTGACCTGCCCGGCGGACCGTCGAGGCTCTACGTACCCGCACCGGGCACCCCGAGGACCGGCGCGGCGCTGCTGTGGATCCACGGCGGCGGGCTGGTGAGCGGCTCGGCCGCGCAGGACCACCAGTGGGCGGGACGGCTGTGCGCCGCGCTCGGCGTGGTCGTGGTGTCCGCCGAGTACCGGCTCGCGCCCGAGCACCCCTACCCCGTGCCGCTCGACGACTGCCGCGCGGTGTGGGAGTGGCTGCTGGAGCACGCCGGTGACCTGGGCGTCGACACCGGCCGCCTCGCCGTCGGCGGACAGAGCGCGGGCGGCGGGCTCGCCGCGGCCCTCGCCCAGCGGCTGCGGGACGAGGGCGGACCGCAGCCGGCCGCCCAGTGGCTGTTCTGCCCGATGCTCGACGACCGCACGGCCGCCGACCGCGCCCTGGACGGGATCCGCCACCCGGTGTGGAACAACCGCAGCAACCGGGCCGGCTGGGCCTCCTACCTGGGCGTGGAGCCCGGCGCCACGGAACCGGCCCCGCCGGGTCACGCGGTGCCCGCCCGCCGCCGGGACCTCGCGGGACTGCCGCCGGCGTGGATCGGCGTCGGCGACGCCGACCTCTTCCACCGGGAGGATTGCGCCTACGCCGAACGGCTGCGGGCGGCCGGGGTCGACACGGTGCTGGACGTGATGCCCGGCGCGCCGCACGGCGTCGAGACGCTGGCGGGCGAGGTGCCCTGGGTGCGGGCGTACGTCGGGCGCGCCCGGGACTGGCTGGCGGACCGGCTGGCGGACCGGCCGGCGGGCCGGCCGGCGGACGGTCCGCCGGGGGACTGACACGGTGCCGGCCGCCCCGACGCCCGGCCCGGGCCGG
>NZ_LWCC02000159.1:27111-72511 GCF_001642695.1 Streptomyces chilikensis | reverse complement strand
GGCCCGCCGCACCCCGCGCGCACCGGCCGGGCGCCCGCTCCCGCGGCGCCCGGCCGGCCCTCCGGCGCGTCCGCCCGCCTCCACCCCCGTTCCCCGGGTCCGGCCCTCCCCTCGCCGGACCCTCCTGACTGATCGGCAGGTCCACCATGGAAGTCGTCATCGTCCCGGACGCCGAGGCGGGCGGCCGGCTCGTCGCCGAGGCCGTCGTCCGGCTGCTCGGGCACAGGCCCGACGCCTTGCTCGGGGTGGCCACCGGCTCCACCCCGCTGCCCGTCTACCAAGCCCTGGCGGCGACGGCGGCCGCGGGCGGGGCGGACCTCTCCCGGGTCCGGGTCGCCCAGCTCGACGAGTACGTCGGGCTGCCCGCCGGGCACCCCGAGTCGTACCGCTCGGTGCTGGAGCGGGAGGTGCTGGCGCCGCTCGGACTGGGCCCGGAGGCGTTCCTGGGCCCGGACAGCACGGCGCCGGACGTGGCGGCGGCGTGCCGGGAGTACGAGCGGGCGCTCGCGACCGCCGGCGGGGTGGACCTCCAGCTGCTCGGCATCGGGAGCGACGGCCACATCGGGTTCAACGAGCCCGGCTCCTCGCTCGCCTCCCGCACCCGCATCAAGACGCTCACCGAGCGGACCCGCGGCGACAACGCGCGCTACTTCGGCGGGGACCCCGGCCGGGTACCGCGCCATGTGATCACCCAGGGCATCGGCACGATCCTGGAGGCGCGCCACGTGGTGCTGCTCGCCACCGGCCCGAACAAGGCGGACGCCCTGGCGGCGGCCGTCGAGGGGCCGCTCGCCGCCCGGTGCCCCGCCTCCGCGCTCCAACTGCACCCGCACGCCACGGTGGTGGCCGACGAGGCGGCCGCCTCGAAGCTCACGCTGGCGGGGTACTACCGTCACGTCTTCGCCGGCAAGCCCGACTGGCAGCACCTGTGACCCGGTGCCGGGGCGTGCCGGGCACCGCCGGGTCACAACCGTCGTGTCCGTGTCACGAACGTGCCCGTGAACGGCTCCGGACCGGTACGGGCGGGCACCGGGGCCGCTGCGGTGGGGCACCCTCACCGGTACAGGCAGACACCCGGGGGGATTCCCATGGTCCACGCAGTTCGTCCACGCCGCACCGCCGCCGCACTGGCCGCCCTCTCGCTCGGCGCCCTCGCGCTGACCGCGTGCGGCGGCGGCACCGGGAAGGACACGGCCGCCCCCGCCACGTCGGCGGCCCCGTCCTCCGCGGGCACGGGCAAGCCCTCCGCCACGCCTTCGACGGCCGGCCCGGGTGACGGCGGCGGCACCGCCGGGGGTTCCCCGGACGGCGGCGGCACCCCGCCGCCGCCGGAGGCCGGTTCCGACGACGGCCAGGACGGGGGCGTGGGCATGTGCGAGACGAAGGACATGGCATGGACCGTCACCGTCGCCTCCGAGCCCGCCCACCACGCGCTGCTGACCGCGGTGAACAAGGGCGGCGCCCCCTGTCTGCTGCCGGTGAACGAGCTGGTGATCACCGTCCCGGGCCTCGACGGCGCCGCCGGGCGCGTGGGCCCGGAGGGCACGGACCGGATCGTGGACCCCGGCGGGCGTTCGTACGCCGGGATCCGGTTCTCGCGCGGGGACGACGCGGGCGGCAGGAGCGCCGACAAGGTGGAGGTCGCCCTCACCGCTGCCGAGACGCCCGCCACGCTGCCGGTCGGCGACGGCCCCGTCACGGTCGACGACATGCTGGTCACCAGCTTCTTCGGCACCGCCGAGGACGCGCTCTCGCACTGAGACGCCCCGCGGGCCCACCGCCGGCGCGTCCGGGCGAGCCGGCCGGACCACGGAGGGCCACGCCGGTCGTGACCAGCGGGATGTCGCCGGGACGCTGCTCCTTGCGCCGGAAACCGGCGGGCCCTGCGGGGCGGCGGACCGCCCCCGGGAGCCGGGGCGCGGGGCTGACCGGCGGAGCCGGCCTCCCCCCGGTCGCCCGCCTGCCCCACCCGGCGTGCGGAGCTTCGCGGGGGAGGGCACAGTGGGGCTGCGTCGGCGGCGGCCACGTGCGGCGACGGTCCCGCGAGGAGGGCCCGGGGCCCGCGTCCGCCGCCCGGGAAGCGCACGTCGCGGGCCGGCTGGAGGACCGATGCACGACAAGCCGCTCAGCAGGATCACCGGGAGACCGAGGCACCGCCGGCCGGGCGCGCCGGACGCCCCCGGCGGCGGTGCGGGCCCTGACGGGTTCGGGCTGGACGAGGACAAGGTCGAGGGTTTCACCGCCGGGACGCTGGGGCCCGAGGACGAGGCGCGGCTGGCGGAGGAGGTCGCCGCGCTCCTCCCCCTGCGCTGGTCGCTGTCGCCGCGCGCCGAGGAGCTGCTGAGCCAGGTGAACGACCGCCTGGGCGGGAACCGCCGGCTGATGGAGTGGCTGGACGGCCATCCCGGTCTGCCCCGCCTGACGGCCCGGCTCGTCGTCCTGACGGAGAACCTGGACCACTTCGGCGAGAACGGCGCCGTCGTCGACTCGGTGCGCGCCCACCGCGGCCGCTCGCCGTTGCCGGCCGAGCTGAGGGACGTCCTGCCGCCGGACACCGACGAGGCGACGCTCTCCGCCATCGCCCACCGGGTGGAGGAGCTGCTCGGGGAGCGCCGCGCGCAGGACGCCACGCGGCTCGCCCTGGCCACGACCGACTGGCTGGGGGGCGTCGCCCGGGGCGCGGCCCCGGATTCCCCCGAGGTCGCCGGGATGGGTGAGCTGATGTCCCATCTCCACGCCGACATCGCGCAGGCGACCGCGGCGTCCTGACGGGGTGCCGCCGCAGACGCCCCGTCACCCGTCCGACGGTGCTGCGCTGGTCGTCGCCGCCGGTCGGTGGTGCGGTGGAAGCGCAGAGGGAGCCGCCCGGAGCGCCAGGCGCCGGGCCGTCGTTTTCTTCCGTCCTCAGGAGGCACTGGTGACCACCCCCCGTCCGGCCGTTCGCCCGGCCCGTCTCCTCGCCGCCGCGGTGGCGGCCGGGGCCCTGTTCGCCACCGCGGCCTGTTCCGCGGAGGAGGGAGGAACGGGGTCCGGGTCGCGCACCGGTGCCGGACCGGCCGAGCGCCCCGCCGCCGCGGCCACCACGCCCGGCTCCCCCTCCCCCTCCCCCTCCCCCTCCCCCTCCCCAAGGCTCACCGAGGAGGGCGCGCGCCAGGCACTGATCACCGATGCCGACATCGAGGACGCCTGGACCCAGGTCGATCCCGGGACCGCGCGGTCCTGGCGGAACCGCCTGCTGCTCGGCGACGTCGACGCGGCCCAGTTCCTGACGGGCCGGTCGGACGTCTCCGACTGCCAGCGCCTGGCCGACGCCCTCTTCGCCGAGACGCTGCTGGGCCCTCCTTCCGGCGCCTCGGCGCTCACCGGGTTCGAGGAGGGCGACTCCCGGCTGCTCTACCAGGTCGCCGCCTACGAGAAGTCCGGTCTCGACGCGTCGATGCGGTGGCTGCGGTCGCTGCCGCAGAGCTGCGACAGCTTCACCCTGACCGGCGACGACGGGGAGCGGACCGTCGAGGTGGTGGAGACGTCGCTGCCCGGCGTGGGTGACGCCCGGCAGGGACTCACCGTGACGGCGCGGGGCACCGGCGTCGGCGAACCGGCGACCCTCACCCTGACGGTGGCGGTGGTCCAGGTCGGCGCCAACGCGATCACCCTCACCCAGGGCGGCCTGGACGGCGCCGAGGAGAGCACCACCAGGTCCGCGGTCCAGCAGGGCACCCAGCGGCTCCAGGAGGTCCTCGCCGGCCGCACGCCCTCGCCGGACCCTTCGTTCTTCGACTGACGCGGGCGGGGCGGAGGGCCCACCGCTTCCGCGCCCGCCGGCGGGGAAGCGCCGCCACGGCCACGACGTCCAGCCGCCCGGCCCCCGCGAGGACCCCCGCGGCGGTCAGGACCGTCCCGCCGGGACCGTCCCGCCGGGACCGGCGGGCCGAAGTCCTCGGCGTCGTGCCGTTCAGCCGGCCGGGCGCCAGCCGAGGAGGGGGCCCAGGCGGGTGGCGAAGTCGGTGAGGATCTGTTCGTGGTCCTCCTTGGCGAACGTGAACGGCAGGGCGAAGGCCACCTCGTCGACCTCCCGGAACGAGGCGAGCGAGGTGAGGCGTTCGGCGAGTTCCTCGCTGGGGCCGACCAGGTCGGGGGCGAACAGCAGCCGCGCCGGGCCCTGGGGGGAGCGGGTGCGGGGCAGCCGTTGCCGGGCGTACTCCTCGTACCTCGCCCGCTGGGCCGGTGACGCGCCGTCGGTCGGGACGACCACCAGCCCGTGCGAGACGCGGGCCGCCTCACCGAGCGGGTGGGCGGCGCGGAAGGCGCGGATGTGGGAGAGCTGGACGGCGTCGAAGTCCGGGGCGTCGTCGTCGGGGTCCTCGGCCTTGACGACGCTGCTGGTCAGGAGGTTCATGCCCTGCTCCCCCGCCCAGCGCGCGGAACGCAGGCTGCCGCCGCCGTACCAGAGGCGGTCGCGCAGGCCGGGGGAACGGGGCTGCACCCGGTCGGAGAAGACCTCGATGCCCTGGGTGCCGCTGAAGCGGGACGCCGGCCCGCCGGCGACCAGGTCGAGCAGGCGGCTCACCCGCCCGTACCCGAAGTCCTCGGCGTCCGCGGTGTCCGGGTAGAGCGAGTCCTTGACGTCCTCCCAGTGGACCGGCGGGCCGACGCTGACGCCGGGGTTGAGGCGGCCGCCCGACAGGACGTCCACGGTGGCGAGGTCCTCGGCGAGGCGCAGCGGGTTCTCCCAGCCGAGCGGGGTGACGGCGGTGCCCAGCGCGATGCGCCGGGTGCGCTGGGTGGCGGCGGCCAGGACCGCCACCGGCGAGGAGATGCCGTGCTGCAGGTGACGGTGGCGCAGCCAGGCGCTGTCCAGGCCGAGGCGTTCACCGAGCTCGATCAGCTCCAGCGTGGCCTCGTGGCCGGGGCGCGGGTCGGCCTCGTCGAACAGGCCGATGGTCAGGAAGCCGAGCTTGCGCAGCGGCCGGGAGGGGGGCGTCGCGGTGTCCGGGGTGGACGGCATGGGGTTCCTCGGCTTCCGTCGGGCGGTGTCATCCGGGGAAACCCGCGGCGCCCGGTCACGGCGGTCCGAGGTGCGGGGCGAGCCGGGAGGCGACGTGGTCCAGCAGCACGGCCTGCTGCTCGCGCGGGAAGAAGTGCCCGCCGGGCAGGACCACCGTCTCGTGACCGGCGTCGGTGACCTCCGCCCAGGTGTCCAGGTCGGTCACCGGGCAGACGGGGTCGCGGTCGCCGCCGTAGGCGGTGACCGGGACCCGCAGCCGCTCGGCCGGCGGGTCCGGGCGGTAGGCGTCGAGGAGCCGGTGGTCGCCCCGCAGGGACGGCATGAGCACCTCGCGCAGGTCGGGGTGCTCGTACGCCCACGCGTCGGGGCTCGAAAGGCGCCTGACCGACTCCAGCAGTCCCGCGTCGTCGAGCCGGGCCGGCACGCGGCTGCCGAGGTGGGGGGCGCGCCGTCCGGACACCAGGAGCGCGACGGTCTCCGCGCCGGCCGTGCGCCGCAGGCGGAGCGCCACCTCGTAGGCGACGGCGCTGCCCATGCTGTGCCCGAACAGGGCGACGGGCAGGTCGAGGTGGGGCGTGAGGGCGGCCGTGACCGCGTCGGCCAGGGCGGCCATGGAGGTCGCGCACGGTTCGGCGAGGCGGTCCTGCCGGCCCGGGTACTGGACCGCCAGCATCTCCACGCCCTCGGGCAGCCGGTCCCGCCAGGCGGCGTACGCCGTCGCGGTTCCCCCGGCGTGCGGGAAGCACACCAGCCGCAGCCGGGGGCGTCCGGCGCCGTGGCGCCGGAACCAGGGGCTGCGCGGTTCGGCCCGCGCGTCGGTCCTCCCCATCAGGCGGACCCGGTCAAGGGGAGCACGAGCATCCGCGTCACGGTGCCGTCCTCGGCCACGACGTCGCGCACCGGGCGGAAGCCCAGCTTGCGGCTCATCTCGATGCTGGCGGTGTTCCGGGCGCCGACCATGCCGTAGACCTCCGTCAGCCCGAGGTTGTCGGCGGCGTGCCGGATCAGGCCGCGGACGGCCTCGGTGCCCAGGCCCTTGCCCCAGTGGGCGGGGGCGAGGGCGGCCACGAGTTCGTGGCCGTCGACGTTGCCGGTCTTCTTCACCTCCGCGTGGCCGACGTAGGCGCCCTCGTGCCACAGGCCCCACACGTCGAACAGGTGCTGCGGGTAGACGTCGGTGAGGATGGCGCGGAACAGGACGCGGATGTCCGCCTCCGGCACCCGCTCCTGGCCCATCCAGCGGCAGACCTCCTCGTCGCGCAGGAGGCCGACGAAGGCGTCCTCGTCGACGGGTCGGTAGGGCCGGAACTCCAGCCGTTCGGTGTACAGAACAGGTGTCTTCATCACGGTCTCCCGGTCGGTGCGGTGACGGAGCGACGGCGCGACGGGTGGGGGGCCGGGCGCGGAGGCGTGGGGCGGCGTGCCGGGGCGCGGAGGCATGGGGCGGGGCACCGTGCCTCCGCGCCCCCGGGTGCGGCGCCGGGTCAGGACCCGGCGTTCTCCATCCGCTCGCGCAGGCTGCGCGGGCGCATGTCGGTCCAGACCTCGTCGACGTAGGCGGTGCACTCGGCCTCGGTGCCCTCCTTGCCGACGGGCTGCCAGCCGGCGGGCACCTCGATGTCGGCCGGCCACAGCGAGTACTGGTCCTCGTCGTTGCGCAGCACCTGGTAGCGGGTGTTCTCGTCCATCTCTCTGCCTTCCGTTGTCGGTGCGGTGTCCTTGCGGGCCGCTGTCGCGGCGGTGTGCCGGGTCCGTGGCGTCCCCGGCCGGGGCGGGCAGCGTGCCCGGGCGGCGCCCATCCTCAGTTCTCCCCCCGTGCGTGGCGCGCGATGTGCCGGAGCGCCTCGGCGAACTCCGTGGCGACGCGCCGGACCGTCTCCGTGTCGTGGACGGCGGGGCGGTGGTTCCAGGTGAAGGTGAGGCGGCCGTGCCGGACGGCGCCGTTCACCTCGAGCAGGTGGGAACCTCCGTCGCGGGGGTCGTGGTCCTGGCCGAGGCTGCCGTGCTCGGCGCGGATCAGCCCGGTGCCCGGGGCCTCGTCGCCGGCGGGCCGGGCGTCCAGCTGGCCGAGGTAGTTGAAGACGACCTGGCCGAGCGCCGCCTCGCCGCCGAGCCGTTCGCGCACCTCGGGCGGGCCGTAGGCGCGCAGGGCGCCGAAGCCGATGCCGTTGCCGGGCACGGCGCGCAGCTGGCGGCGCACCGACTTCACCAGGGCGCGCCAGTCACGGCCGGGGCCGAGGTCGTCGGGCGCGTCGACGTTCAGGGCGACCGGGTGGACGGTGGTGAACCAGCCGACGGTGCGCGACAGGTCGACCCCCTCGAGCAGGTCCTCGCGGCCGTGGCCCTCCAGGTCGAGGCGGACCCGCTTCCCGCCGGTCCACCGGGCCAGGGCGAGGGCGAGGGCGGCGAGCAGGACGTCGTTGACGCGGGTGCGGTAGGCGGTGGGCGCGGACCGCAGCAGGGCCTCGGTGTCCTCCTCGTCGAGTTCGACGAGGAGCATGCGGGCCTCGCCCGCGTCGGGGAGCGCCGGGCCGGGCAGCGGGTCGGCGGTCACCGCCTCCTCCCAGTGCGGCAGTTCGTGGTCCAGCGCGCCCTGCGCCACGTGGGCGGCGAGCCCGCGGGCCCAGTCCCGGTAGGAGGTGGTGCGCTCCCCCAGCTCGACCGGTCCGCCGCGCACCGCCTGGCGGTAGGCGGCCTCCAGGTCGTCGCGCAGGATCCGCCAGGACACGGCGTCCACCACGAGGTGGTGGGCCACCAGCAGGAGGAAGGCGGGGCGCTCCGGTCCGCCGGTGAACAGCCCGGCGCCCAGCAGCGGGCCGTGCTCCAGGTCGAAGCCGGCGTGGAGCGCGTCGGCGGCCTCCTCCATGACGGCGTGGGCCCTCTCCGGGGGCAGGCCCGTCAGGTCGTGGTGGACCAGGACGTCCTGCCGCCCGGCCGGCGGCGGGTTGAACTGGCGCCAGCCGTCGGCGTCCCGGGTGAAGCGCATGCGCAGCGCGTCGTGGTGGTGGAGCAGGGCGAGGAGGGCGGTCTCGAGGGCCGCCGGGTCGGGGGCGCCCTCGAGTTCCAGGAGGAGGGACTGGTTGAAGTGGTGGTGCGCGGCGCGCGGGGTGGTCAGGAACCACTGCTGGATGGGGGTGAGGGGCACCTCGCCGCTGACCGGGCCGTCGTCGGCGCGCTGCGGCCCGGTGCCGGCGACGGCGGCCAGTTCGGCGACGGTCTGGTGGGCGAACAGGTCGCGGGTGGCCAGGTGCAGCCCCTCGCGGCGCAGCCGGGACACCACCTGCATGCTGAGGATCGAGTCGCCTCCCAGGTGGAAGAAGTTGTCGTCGGCGCCGACCTCCGGCACTCCGAGGACCTCGGCCCAGACCCGGGCGACGCGCCGCTCGGTCTCCGTGCGGGGGGCGGTGCGCGGTCCGCCGGGGGCGGGCACGGGGCCGGGGGCGGGGAGGGCGCGCCGGTCCAGTTTGCCGCTCGGGGTGAGCGGCAGCCGCTCGAGCGTGACGAACACCGAGGGCACCATGTGCGGCGGCAGGTGCCGGGCCAGTTCCTCGCGCAGGCCGGACGTCTCCGCGTCGGGGTGCCGGTCGTCCGTGCCGGCGGGGACGACGTAGGCCACCAGCCGCGCGGTGCCGGTGGTCCCGTCGTCGCGTACGACGACGGCCGCGTCGCGCACCCGGCCGCCGCGCCGCAGGGCGGCCTCGATCTCGCCCGGTTCGATGCGGTAGCCGCGGAGCTTGACCTGGTGGTCGGCGCGGCCGGCGAACAGCAGCTGTCCGCCGGCGTCCCGGCGCACCAGGTCGCCGGTGCGGTACATCCGGTCCCCCGGCGCGCCGAACGGGTCGGGCAGGAAGCGGGCCGCGGTCAGGCCGGGCCGGCCCAGGTAGCCGCGGGCCAGGCCCGGGCCCGCGATGTACAGCTCCCCCAGCACGCCCGGCGGCACGGGACGCAGGGCGGCGTCGAGGACGTGCACGCGGGTCGCGCCGGCCGGGCCGCCGATGGGCGGCGCGCCCGCGGCGGGGGTGAGCGGGCCGGTCCAGGTGGCGACCACGGTGGCCTCGGTGGGGCCGTACGAGTTGATCATCCGGCGGCCGGGGGCCCACCTCTCGACCAGGTCGGCCGGGCAGGCCTCGGCGCCGACGATCAGGGTGCGCAGCGCGGGCAGCGCGGCCTCGGTCCCCTCGGGGACGGTGGCGAGGGCGGCCGGGGGGATCAGCGTGTGGCTGATGCGGCGCCCGGCGAGCACCTCGGCCAGCCGTTCGCCGACCAGCGGGCCCTCCTCGCCGGCCACCAGGGTGGCGCCGGAGAGCAGGGAGACGCACAGTTCCAGGACGGAGGCGTCGAAGCTGGGCGAGGCGAACTGCAGCACCCGGTCGCCGGGGCCCGCCGCGTAGCGGTCGGCGGCGGCCGCGGCGAACGCGGCCAGGCCCGTGTGGGTGACGACGACCCCCTTGGGGGTGCCGGTGGAGCCCGAGGTGTAGATGACGTACGCGGGGTGCGCGGTGGTGAGCGGGGCGGCGCGGTCCGCGTCGGTGGGCGCGGTGTCCGGTCCGCCGACGGCCCACACCTGGGCGGGGTCGTCCAGGACCAGGGCGGCGCCCGTGTCGCGGATCATGAACGCGCGGCGTTCCTCGGGATAGTCCGGGTCGACGGGGAGGAAGGCGCCGCCCGCCTTGGTGACGGCGAGCTGGGCGACGACCGCCGCCGCGCCGCGCGGCAGCCGCAGGGCCACCACCGTCTCGGGGCCGACCCCGAGGCCGATGAGCCGGTGGGCGAGCCGGTTGGCGGCCCGGTCGGTCTCCGCGTACGTCCACTCGCGGCCGCCCTCGGCCAGGGCGACGGCGTCCGGGGTGCGGGCCGCCTGCCGTTCGAACAGCTCGGGCAGGGTGGCCTCCGCCACCGGGCGGGCGGTGCCGCGTCCCTGCTCGAGCAGGGACGCGAGTTCCGAGTCGGTGGTGAGCGGCAGGGCTCCCAGGGGCCGGTGCGGGTCGTCGGCGAGGGCGGTCAGCAGCGTGGTGAGCTGCGCGGCCATGCGTGCGGCGGTGGTGTCGTCGAACAGCGCGGTGCTGTAGGTGAGCAGGCCGTGCAGGGCGCCGTCGTCGGTCTCGGCGAACTCCCAGGTGAGGTCGAACGCCGCGTGCCGCAGCTCGGTCTCGGCGTCGGTGACCTCCAGGCCCGGCACGTCGAGTTCGGCGGCCGGGGTGTTCTGCAGGACGACCATCACCTGGAAGAGGGGGGTGCGGCTGGTGTCGCGTTCCGGGCGCACCTCGTCCACCACCCGCTCGAAGGGCACGTCCTGGTGGGTGAACGCGTCGAGCACGGTCTGCCGGACGCCGGAGAGGAACTCCGTGAAGGGCTGCTCGGGGCGGACCTCGGAGCGCAGGACGAGGGTGTTGACGAAGAAGCCGACCAGGCCCTGCGTCTCGGGCAGGTCGCGGCCCGAGGTGACGGTGCCCACGGCGATGTCCTGCCCGCCGGTCAGCCGGGCCAGGTAGGCCTGGGTGGCGGCGACCAGGGTGGTGAACAGGGTGGCGCCGCGCTCCTGCCCGGCCCGGGCCAGCCGGCGGGCGGTGTGCGGCGGCAGCACCAGGCGGGTGGTGGCTCCGCCGGCGTCGCGCACCGGCGGGCGCGGCCGGTCGGTGGGCAGGCCGACCGGTTCGAGGTCCGCCAGGCGTTCCTTCCAGTACGCGAGGTGCTCGCCGGCGGCGCCGTCGGCGACGGTGCGCTGCCAGTGGGCGTAGTCGGCGTACTGCACGGGCAGCGCGGGCAGTTCGCCGGCGGCCGTGCCGGTCTCGGCCCGGTAGAGGTGGAACAGGTCGCCGGTGAGGACCGCGGTGGACCAGCCGTCGGTGACGATGTGGTGCGTCACGAGGGCCAGGACGTGCTCGTCGCCGGACAGCCGCACCAGCGCGGGACGCAGCAGCGGCCCGTTGCGCAGGTCGAAGGGGCGGGTGCGTTCGGCCGTGAGGAGTTCCTGGAGCCGGGCCGCGCGGTCGGGCCCGGGCAGGCCGGACAGGTCGTGCAGCGGCAGCGGGACGTCCTGCGGCGGGTGCACGATCTGCACGCCGTGGCCGTCGGCGGAGTCGAAGGTGGTGCGCAGCGACTCGTGCCGGGCGACGACGGCCCGCAGTGCCCGGGTGAGGGCGGCGGTGTCCAGGACGCCGCGCAGGCGCAGCGCGAGCGCGGTGACGTACTCGGCGTTGCCGGGCGCGAACTCCTCGAGGAACCACAGGCGTTGCTGCGCGTACGACATCGGGGTCGCCGTGTCGCGCGGCACCGGGGTCAGGGCGGTCCGTGCCGGCGCCGCGCCGGGCCCGGTGAGCAGGGCGGCGAGCGCGGCCGGGGTCGGGTGGTCGAACACGGCGCGTGGTGAGACGTCCGCGCCGAAGGCCTCGGCGAGGCGTGAGGCCAGGCGGATGCTGAGGATGGAGTCGCCGCCCAGCAGGAAGAAGTCGTCCTCGGCGCCGGGCCGTTCACCGCCCAGCACCTCGGCGAAGACCTCCACGGCGCGGCGTTCCGCCTCGGTGCGGGGCTCGACGGGCGCCCGGTCCGGTCGCCCGGCGTCGGCCGCCGGGGCGGGGAGCGCCGCCCGGTCCACCTTGCCGTTGCCGCTGAGCGGGAGCGCCGGGAGCGGGACGACCGCGGAGGGCACCAGGTAGTCGGGCAGGGTGTGCCGGGCGTGTTCCAGCAGGGCGTCCGGGTTCCGGCCGGCCTCGCCGACGACGTACGCCACCAGCCGCTTGGAGCCGGGGCCGTCCTGGCGGGCCACCACCGCGACGTCCGCGACGCCCGGGTGGGCGGCGAGGGCCGCCTCCACCTCGCCGGGTTCGACGCGGAAGCCGCGGATCTTCACCTGGTCGTCGGCGCGGCCGAGGAACTCGACCGTGCCGTCGGGGCGCCGCCGGGCGAGGTCGCCGGTGCGGTACACGCGGGCGCCGGGCGGGCCGCAGGGGTCGGCGAGGAAGCGGGCGGCGGTGTCGCCGGGGCGGCCGAGGTAGCCGCGGGCGACGCCCTCGCCCGCGATGTACAGCTCGCCGGCGCAGCCCGGCGGGACGGGGCGCATCCGGTGGTCGAGGATGTGCACGCGCTTGTCGTCCAGGGGGTGTCCGACCGGCACGGTGCCGGGGACGGAGGAGGCGTCGGCGAGCGCGTGGGAGGTGGCGAAGGTGGTGGTCTCGGTGGGCCCGTAGCCGTCGACGACGGTCAGGCCCGGGCAGGCGGCCAGGACCCGGCGCACGGCCGCCGCGGGGACCACGTCGCCGCCGGTCCACACCTGGCGCAGTCCGGCGAAGCAGTCCGGCGCGTCCTGGGCGAGCAGGCGGAACAGGCCGGCGGTCAGCCACAGGGCGGTCAGGCCGCCCTCGTCCCCCGCTCCGGCCAGCCGTCGCACCAGGGCGGCGTCGACGGTGTCGCCGGGTGCGACGACCACGGTCCCGCCGGTCAGCAGCGGCGCCCACACCTCGAAGGTGGCCGCGTCGAACGCCACCGGCGAGTGCAGCAGCACCCGGGCGCACACGCCGTCGCCGAACCGGCTGTCGGTGGCGAGCGACGCCACGTCCCGGTGCCGCACGGCGACCGCCTTGGGCCGGCCGGTGGAGCCGGAGGTGAACATGACGTAGGCGAGGCGGTCGGGGTCGGCGGGCGGGAAGGACCCGTCCGGCGTCCCGGACGCCGTCGCGCCCGTCGTCCCGGCCGGTGTCCCCTCGGGGTCCCCGGCGCAGGCGGTCACGTCCTGGGCGGTGAGCCGCACCGTCGCGCCCGCCTGCTCCAGCAGCGTCCGGCGCCGCTCCTCGGGGGCGCGGGCGTCCACCGGGACGTAGGCGCCGCCCGCCTTGAGCACCGCGAGCTGGGCGACGACGAGTTCGGCGCCGCGTTCCATGAGGAGGGCGACGCGGTCCTCCGGGCGCGTCCCGTCCCGCAGGAGGCGGGCGGCCAGGCGGTCGGACCAGGCGTCGAGACGGCGGTAGGTGATCCTCCGGTCGCCGTCGTGGACCGCGACCGCGTCGGGGGTGCGCCGGGCCTGTTCGGCGAAGAGGCCGACGGGGCTGCCCGGCGGGACGCTGCGGGCGGTGGTGTTCCACCGGGCCAGCGTCCGCCGGTCCTCGGCGGTCAGCAGCTCCAGGTCGTCCACCGTCGCGTCGCCGCCCCCTTCGCCGGCGAGCGCGTCGGCGAGCGCGGTGACCAGGACGGCCAGCCGGGCCGCCGCGTGCTCCACGGTCGGGGCGTCGAACAGGGCGGGGTCGTAGTCCAGGTCGAGGCCGAGCCGGTCGCCGAGGTGGGCGCGCAGGCACAGCGGGAAGGAGGTGGCGTCGTCGGTGCGCACCTCCTCGACGCCCACGCCGGTGCGGGCGGTGGCGGTCTCGTCGACGGGGTAGTTCTCGAAGACCACCATGCTGTCGAACAGCGGCTCGCCGGCCGGTCCCCCGGCGGCGGCCTGGATGCGGGGCAGGGCGAGGAAGTCGTGGCGGCGCGCCTCGGCCTGGTCCTCCTGCACGCCGTGCAGCCACTCCCGCACGCTCCCGGACGGCACCCGCACCCGGCTGGGCACGGTGTTGATGAACATGCCGATCATCGTCTCGACGCCGGGCAGTTCGGCCGGACGTCCGGAGACGGTGGTGCCGAACACCACGTCCCGCCGTCCGCCGGTGCGCGCCAGCAGCAGCGCCCAGGCGCCCTGGACGACGGTGTTGACGGTGAGCCCGGCGCGCGCCGCCGCCTCCCGCAGCCGCAGGGAGACCGGTTCGTCCAGCGTGTTGCGGACGGTCGCGGCGGAGCGGGCGCGGTGCGCCTCGGCGGGTACGCGGTCGTACGGCAGCGGGGTGCGTCCGGTGAAGCCGGCGAGGACGCCGGCCCAGTACCGTTCGGCCGCGGCGGCGTCGCCCTCCTCCCGCTCGGCCAGCCAGCGCAGGTACTCCGCGAACGGCCTGCGGACCGGGGGCACGGCGGGCCGGCCGCCGGTGCGGGCGGCGTACAGCTCGCACACCTCGGTGAGCAGCTGCCCGGTGCTCCAGCCGTCGAGGGCGATGTGGTGGGTGGACCACACGAGCAGCACCTGGTCGCCGGGCAGGGCGGCCAGGGTGAGGCGGGTGAGCGGGGCGCGGGTGACGTCCAGGCCGGCCGCGCGGTCCTCGGCGAGGATCCGCCCGGTGGCCTCGGCCAGCTCCCGCGGCGTCAGGCCGCGCAGGTCGAGGTGGGTGACGGGCAGTTCCACGGTGCGGTGGACGACCTGGACCGGGTGCGGCAGGCCCTGCCAGTGGACGCTGGTGCGCAGGGCGGGGGTGCGGTCGCACATCCGCTGCCAGGCCTCGGCGAACGCGTGCGGGTCCGCGACGCCGGAGAGCCGTACCGCGACGCGGTCGGCGTAGGCGTCCGCGGTGTCGACCAGCCCGTGGAAGAGCATGCCGGACTGCAGCGGGGTCAGCGGCAGCACGTCGGCCACGTGCCGGCCGTCGCCGACGAGGCGGTCCAGCTGCTCCTGGCCGAGGCCCGCGAGCGGGAAGTCGGAGGGCGTGCGGCCGCCGGCGTCCGGGCGGGCGCAGTGCGCGACGATCTCCCGCAGCGCGGTGCGGGTCTCCTCGGCGAGGCGGCGCACGACGGCTTCGTCGTAGACGGCGGGCGGGTAGGTCCAGCCGAGTTCGAGCCGGCCGTCCTGGACGACTCCGGTGACGTCCAGCAGGTAGGGGCGCTCCTCCCGCGGGTCGGTGTCCCGGCCCACCGGGGGCAGCGCGCCCCGCAGCAGTCCGTCGCCGGCCCCGCCGCCCGCGTCCCACTGCCCGTGGTAGTTGAAGCCGACCTGCGGGCGGGGGGCGTCGGCGAGCGGGGAGCCGGGCACGAGGTGGCGCAGTGCGCCGTGGCTCAGCCCGTGCCGCGGCACGGCGCGCAGTTGTTCCTTGACCGAGCGCAGCGTGTCGTGCCAGCCCGCGTCGGGGGCGACGGTCAGCGCGAGCGGGAACTCGGCGGTGAACCAGCCGACGGTGCGCGACAGGTCCACGTCCTCGAACAGGTCCTCGCGGCCGTGGCCCTCGACGCCGACCAGGACGGTGTCGCGTCCGCACCAGCGGGCCAGGGTGCGGCCCAGGGCGCTCAGCAGCACGTCGTTGACCTGCGTGCGGTAGGCGTCGGGAACCCGGCGCAGCAGCGCGTCGGTCTCCTCGCGCCCCAGGGTCACGGTGAGGGTGGCGGCGGCGCCGTGGGTGTTGGGGCCGTCGTGGCCGGCCGGCAGGCCGGCCGGGGCGCGGCCGGCCGCCGTCCAGTGCTCCAGGTCGGCGTCGAACGCGCCGGAGCGGGTGTGCTGCTCCAGCCGGGTCGCCCAGGTGGTGTACGCCGTGCCGGCCGCGGGGAGTCCGGCCGGCCGGCCGGCCGCGGCGGCGCGGTGGGCGGTCTCCAGGTCGGAGAGCAGGATGCGCCAGGAGACGCCGTCGATCGCCAGGTGGTGGACGGTCAGGACGAGCTGCCGGGGGTCGCCGTCGAGGAACAGGGCCCGCACGACCCGTCCCTCGGCCGGGTCCAGGGAGGCCCGGGCCGCGTCCACCAGGCGCTGGACCTCCTCCTCCCCGGACGGCGCGGCGTGGTGGGTGAACACCTCGTGCGGGGCCTCCGGCAGGACCTCCTGGCGCCGGCCGGCCGGCGTGTCCCGGAACCGGGTGCGCAGGGCGGGGTGGTGGCGCACGAGTGCCTCGACGGCCTGCCGGAGCGCCTCGGGGTCCGTGTCCGGGGCGAGGGCCAGGCGCTGGGTCATGGTGAAGAGCAGCGGGTCGCCGGGGCGGCGGCCGTCGAGGTACCAGTGCTGGATGGGGGTGAGCGGCGCCTCGGCGGGCGCCTCCTCGACGGCCGCCGGGGCCGCGGACCCGGTGACGCGCAGGGCGAGTTCGGCGACCGTCTGGTGGCGGAAGACGTCCTTGGTGGTGAGGGCGAGGCCGGCCTGGCGGGCGCGGGCGACGATCTGGATGCTGAGGATCGAGTCCCCGCCCAGGGAGAAGAAGTTGTCCTGGGCGCCGACCCGTTCGACGCCGAGGACGTCCTTCCAGATCTCCGCCAGGCGTTCCTCGGTGCCGGCGCGCGGCGCCACCCACGGGGTGGTGCTGTCGGGCTGCGCGGGCGGGGCGGGCAGCGCGCGCCGGTCGGTCTTGCCGCCGCTGGTGCGCGGGATGCGCTCGAGCGGCACGAACGCGGTGGGCACCATGTGGTCCGGCAGGGTGCGCCGCAGCCGTACCCGCAGTTCGTCGGAGGGCGGGACGCGGTCCGCCGCGGGCACCAGGTAGGCGACGAGCATGGTGCGGCCCGCGTGGTCGCGGGCGGCCACGGCCGCGTCGGCGACGTCCGGGTGGGTGAGCAGCGCGGCCTCCACCTCGCCGGGTTCGATGCGGAACCCGCGGATCTTGACCTGCTCGTCCACGCGGCCGAGGAACTCCAGCCGCCCCTGGGCGTCCCACCGGACGCGGTCCCCGGTGCGGTACATCCGCTCCCCCGGCGTCCGGCCGAACGGGTCGGGCAGGAACCGGGCGGCGGTCAGGCCGGGCCGCCCCACGTATCCGCGGGCGACCTGGGGTCCGGCCAGGTACAGCTCGCCGGGGACGCCGGGCGGCACCGGGCGCAGGGCTCCGTCGAGGACGTGGGCGCGCAGGTTGCGGCCGGGGCGGCCGATGACCGGCCGGTCGGGGCTGTCGGCGCAGCGGCCGTAGACCGCGTCGACGGTGGTCTCGGTCGGCCCGTACACGTTGTACGCCGTCACGCCCAGGCCGGCCGCCGCGCACAGCCGGCGCCAGGTGGCGCCGTCGACGGCCTCGCCGCCGACGAGGAGCAGGCGCGGGTGGTGGTGGCCGGGGTCGAGGAGGCCGGCGGCGAGGAGTTCGCGCAGGAAGGACGGCGTGACGTTGACGAGGTCCAGGCGGTGCTCGTCGATCCGCGCGCGGAAGGCCTCCGGGTCCAGCCGGGTGTCCTCGTCGACGAGGTGCACCTCGTGGCCGAGGGCGAGCAGCAGCGGGCCTTCCCACGAGGTGTCGAAGGAGAAGGAGGCGCTGAGCGCGGCGCGCAGCCGGCGTCCGTCGCCGGTGTGCGGGGCGAGGAGGTTGTCGCGGTGGTCGAGGCAGAGGTTGACCAGGTGGCGGTGTTCGACGGCGACGCCCTTGGGCCGGCCGGTGGAGCCGGAGGTGTGGATGACGTAGGCGGTGTGGCCCGGTTCGAGCGGCCGGCGGCGGTCGGCGTCGGTGGGGTCGTGGCCGGGCAGCCGGTCCCAGGGAACGGCGCGCAGGGCGTCCGGGGTGAGCACCGTCCGTGCCCCGGTGTCCTCCAGCAGGGCGGCGGCGCGCTCGGCGGGCAGGTCCGGGTCGAGGAACTGCAGGGCGGCGCCCGCCTTCAGCACCGCGAACAGCGCGACCATCAGGTCGCCGGTGCGCGGCAGGCGGACGGCGACCACGTCCTCCGGACCCGCTCCGAGACCGATGAGGTGGTGGGCGAGCCGGTTGGCGCGGGTGTTGAGGGCGGCGAAGTCCAGGGTGGTGTCGCGGGCCACGAGGGCGGTGTCGTGCGGGGTGCGGGCGGCCTGTGCCTCGAACAGGCCGGTGAAGGTGGTCTCCGGCAGGGGCAGCGGGGCGCCCTGCCAGGTGTGCAGGACCTGGTGCCGCTCGGCCTCGGTGAGCAGCGGCAGTTCGCCGGCCGGCCGCTCCGGGCCCTCCACGGCCGCCTCGACGATCAGCCGGAGCCGGGTGGCGAGGCGGCGGGCGGTGTCCTCGTCGAACAGGCCGGTGCTGTACTCCAGGTGGCAGGTGACGCCGCCGTCGTGCTCGACGAAGTCGAAGGCCAGGTCGAAGGTGGCGTGCCGGACGGGCGGCGTCAGCGGTTCGACGTCCAGGCCGGGCAGCGCGGGGACCTCGGCGCCCAGGTTGTGCAGCGCGACCAGGACCTGGAAGAGCGGGGTGCGGCTGGTGTCGCGTTCCGGCTGGAGGGCGTCCACCAGCTGTTCGAAGGGCACCTCCTGGTGCGCGAACGCGTCCAGCACGGTCTCGCGCGCCCGCTCCAGCAGCTGCCGGAACGACAGGTCGGGCCGCACCCGGGCGCGCAGCACCAGGGTGTTGACGAACATGCCGACGACGTCGTGCAGTTCGGGCCTCTCGCGCCCCGCGGTGACGGTGCCGACGGCGACGTCCTCCTGCTCCGTCCAGCGGGCCAGGAGGATCTGGCAGGCGGTCAGCAGCGCCATGTACAGGGTGGCGTCGGCGGTGCGGGCCGTCTCGCGCAGGCGGCCGGTGAGCGCGGCCGGCAGCTCGAAGGTGAGGAGGGCGCCCTCGCGGGTGCGGACGGCGGGCCGGGGCCGGTCGGTGGGCGGCTCCAGCGGCGTCAGTCCCTCCAGGACCCGCCGCCAGTGGGCGAGGTCCTCCTCGGCCCGGTCGGTACGGGTGCGCTGCCAGGCGGCGAAGTCGCGGTAGGTGACCGGCAGTTCGGGCAGGACAGGAGCACGGTGCTCGAGGGCCGCCGTGTACAGCTCGCTCAGGTCGCGGCCGAGGACGGCGACGGACCAGCCGTCGGTGACGATGTGGTGGACGGCGAGGACCAGCACGTGCTCGTCGGCGGCCGGCCGGACGAGGCGGGCGCGCAGCAGCGGGCCGGCCTCGAGGTCGAAGGGGGTGGCGGCCTCGGACCGCAGCAGCGCGTCCAGGGCCTGCTCGTCCTCGCCGGTCAGGTCGTCGGTCCGCAGGTCCACGGGGGACGGCGGGTTCACCACCTGCCGGGCGGCGCCGTCCCGCTCGGCGAAGGTGGTGCGCAGGGCCTCGTGCCGGGCCACCAGGCCGTCCAGGGCGGTGCGCAGGGCCTTCTCGTCGAGCGGGCCGCGCAGCCGCAGCACGGACAGCGTGGTGTAGTCGGTGGATCCCGGCTCGAACCGGTCGAGGAACCACAGGCGTTGCTGGGCGTACGACAGCGGCGCCGGGGTGTCCGGGCCGGCGGCCGGTATGAGGTCGGGCGAGCCGTCCGCCGGGTCCCCGAGCGCGGCCGCCAGCGCGGCGACCGTGGGATGGGTGAACAGCAGGCGGGGGGACACGTCCGCGCCGAAGGCCGCGCGCAGCCGTGCGGTGACGCGCACGGCGAGCAGGGAGTCCCCGCCGAGGGTGAAGAAGTCGTCCTCGGCGCCGACCTCCTCGACGGTGAGGACGTCCGCCCAGGCGGCGGCGACGAGGCGTTCGGCGGGGGTACGCGGCGCGACCCGGTCGCCGCGGGCGGCGAAGCCGTCGGGGCCGGGCGCGGGCAGGGCGCGCCGGTCGAGCTTGCCGTTGACCGTCAGGGGCAGGGCGGGCAGCGGCACGTAGGCCGCGGGCACCATGTAGGACGGCAGCGACCGCTCGAGGTGGGCGCGGAGTTCGGCGGCGGACGGCGCGGCCGGGCCGCCCGCGTCGCCGGCGGGCACCACGTACGCGACGAGCCGCCGCGTGCCGGTGGCGTCCTCGTGGACCTCGACGGCGGCGTCGCCGATCCCGGGGTGGGTGTGCAGGGCCGCCTCGATCTCGCCCGGTTCGATGCGGTAGCCGCGGATCTTGACCTGCTGGTCGGCGCGGCCCAGGTACTCCAGGGTGCCGTCGGCCCGCAGGCGGGCCCGGTCGCCGGTGCGGTACATCCGGGTGCCCGCAGGCCCGTACGGGTCGGCGGGGAAGCGGGTCGCGGTCAGCCCGGGCCGGTCGAGGTAGCCCCGGGCCAGGCCCTCCCCCGCCACGTACATCTCGCCGACGGCGCCCGGCGGCACGGGTGCCAGGGCGTCGTCGAGGACGTACACCCGCAGGTCCTCGATGCCGGTGCCGATGGGGCTGGCGGCGCCGCCGGCGGGCTCGGTGCCGTCCAGCGGGGCGTAGGTGACGTGCACGGTGGTCTCGGTGATGCCGTACATGTTCACCAGGCGCGGCGCGTCGTGCGGGTGCCGGTCGTACCAGCGGGCGAGCGGCGCCACGTCGAGCGCCTCGCCGCCGAAGATCACGGTGCGCAGGGCGAGCCGGTCCCCGGTGTCCGGGTGCTCGGCGTCGGCGCGGATCAACGGGCGGAACGCGGACGGCGTCTGGTTGAGGACGGTGACCCGCTCGTCGGCGAGGAGCCGCAGGAAGTCCTCCGGGGAGCGGGCGACGTCGTCGGGGACGACCACGAGCCGGCCGCCGTGCAGCAGCGCGCCCCACAGCTCCCACACCGAGAAGTCGAAGGCGTAGGAGTGGAACAGCGTCCACACGTCGTTCCCGTCGAAGCCGAACCGGTGCGCGGTCCGGGTGAACAGGCGCACCACGTTGGCGTGCGGCACGACGACGCCCTTGGGCCGGCCGGTGGAACCGGAGGTGTAGATGGCGTAGGCGGGGTGTTCCGGCAGCGGCCGCAGGGCCGGGTCGCCGGGGCCGGCGGCGGGGCGGCCGGCGAGGTCGGCGGCGGTGTCCGGGTCGTCCAGGGGCAGGACGGGGACCCCGGCGTTCCGGACCCGCGGCGCGACCTGGGTGGTGGTCACCAGCGCGACGGGGCGCGCGTCGTCCAGGATGCCGGTCAGCCGCTCGTCGGGCACCTGGGGGTCGACGGGCAGGTAGGCGGCGCCGGTCTTCAGCACGGCGAGGATCGCCACGACCTGGTCGACGCCCCGGGGCAGGGCGAGCGCGACGTAGCGTTCCGGGCGGGCCCCGGCCTCGGCGAGGCGGTGGGCGAGGCGGCCCGCGCGGGCGTCGAGGCCGGCGTAGTCCAGGTGCTCGCCCCGCCAGGTGACGGCGGGGGCGGCGGGGGTGCGGGCGGCCTGGGCCTCGAAGAGGTCCACCAGGGTCTCGGTGGGACGGCCGTGGGCGGTGCCGTCCGTCCCGGCGACCAGGCTCCGCCGCTCCTGCGGTGTCGTCCAGGGCAGCGCGCGCAGCGGGCTGCCGGGCGCGTCGGCGATCCCCGTCAGCAGCAGGCGGAGCCGGTCGGCCAGCGCGCGGACGGTCGCGGCGTCGAACAGGCCGGGGTCGTAGGCCAGGTCGAAGCCGATCCGTCCGCCCTGGAAGGCGCGCAGCACCAGCGGGTAGTTGGTGGCGTCGCGGGAGGCCACCTCGGCCAGGCGCACGCCGGACACGGCGGTGCGGGCCTCGTCGAACGGGTAGTTCTCGAAGGCGACCATGCTGTGGAACAGCGGGCTGCCCGGCGGCACGTCGCTCAGCGCGGTCAGCTCGGCGAGGGACACGGCGGCGTGCCGGCGGGCCTCGGCCTGCTCCTGCTGGAGGTCGCGCAGCCAGTCGGCGGCCGGCCTGCGGAGGTCCACCCGGACCCGGGTGGGCAGGGTGTTGATGAACATGCCCACCATGGACTCGGCGCCGGGCAGGTCGTCGGGGCGGCCGGAGACGGTGGTGCCGAACACCACGTCGTCCTGGGCGGCGTACCGGGCGAGCAGCAGCGCCCAGGCGCCCTGGACGACGGTGCTCAGGGTGAGCCCGGCCTCCCTGGCGGTGCGGGTCAGCCGTTCGGAGACGGCCTCGGTCAGGCCGGTGGTGTGCACGGCCGCCGACCGGGCCTGGTGGGTGCGGTCCGGTGCGCGGTCGGCGGGCAGCGGTGTCGGCGTGGCGAATCCGGCGAGGACGTCGCGCCAGTGTCCGCGGGCGGCCTCGGTGTCCTGTTCGGCGAGCAGGCGCACGTAGTCCCCGAAGGGGCGGCGGACCGGCGGCCGGCTCTCGCCGCCGGAGACCAGGGCGGCGTACTCCTCGCACACCTCGGTGAGCACCTGTGCCAGGCTCCAGCCGTCCAGGATCAGGTGGTGGGAGGTCCACAGCAGCCGCAGTTCGGCGTCGGGCAGCCGGACGAGGGTGAGGCGCATCAGGGGCGCGGCGGTGAGGTCGATGCCGCGGGCCAGGTCCTCCTCGCCCAGTCGCCGCAGCCGCTCGGCGAGTCCGCCGGGGTCCTCCCCCGGGCCCCCGGCGCCTTCCCCGTGCCGCCAGTCCAGGTGGGTGACCGGAACGGTGACGTGCCGGTGCACGACCTGCAGCGGGACGGGCACGTCCTCCCACACCACCGAGGTGCGCAGCGCCGGCGTGCGGTCGGTCACCCGCTGCCAGGCGAGCGCGAAGGCCCGCGGGTCGGCCACCCCCCGCAGCAGCAGGGACGCCTGGTCCACGTAGACGTCGTCGGGGCCGCCGACCAGGCGGTGGAAGAGCATGCCCTCCTGCAGCGGCGTCAGCGGCAGGATGTCCTCGACGCCGCGTCCGTCGCCGGCCAGCCGGTCCACGCCGGCCTGGTCGAGGCGGGCCAGCGGGAAGTCGGACGGGGTGCGGCCGCCGGCGTCCGGGCGGGCGCAGTGCCCGGCGATCGCGGCCAGCGCCGCCGTCATGCCGTCCGCGAGGCGCCGCACGGTCCGTTCCTCGTGGACCTCTTCGCTGTAGTGCCAGGTGATCTCCAGGGTGCCGTCGGTGACGGCGGCGGAGACGTCGAGGAGGTGGTCCAGCGGCTCGTCGGCCGCGATCTCCCGGCCGGGCGCCTGCCGGGTCTGGGCGAAGTCGCCCGAACCGGGGGTCTCCCACTGGCCGTGGTAGGTGAAGGACACCTCCGGCAGCGGGATCTCGCGCAGGACGCGGGCGGCGGGGTCGGGCGAGCCGAGGCGGGCGAGCGCCTCGTGGCTCAGGCCGCGCCGGGGCACGGCGCGCAGCCGTTCCTTCACCGCCTTCAGGGTGGCGCCCCAGTCGGGCGCGCCGGCCGGCCCGGCCGGGGTGAGGGTCACCGGGTACTGGGAGGTGAACCAGCCCACCGTGCCCGAGAGGTCCAGCGGCTCGCCGATCTCCTCGCGGCCGTGGCCCTCCAGCGCGACGGTGACGTGCTCGGCGCCCGCCCAGTCGGCGAGGACCCGGCCGAGGGCGCTGAGCAGGACGTCGTTGACCTGGGTGCGGTAGACGCCGGGCACCCGGCGCAGCAGCGCCTCGGTGGTGGCCCGGTCCACGCGCGCGCGTACGGTGCGCACCGACCCGGCCCGCGGGGTGCCCGGCCGGTCCACGGGCAGCGGGGTGCGCTTCCCGGCGGCCTCGGCCGTCCAGTACGGCAGGTCGGCGTCCAGGTCGCCGGCCCGTACCCGTGCGGACAGGTGCGCGGCCCAGGCGGCGAAGGGCGTGGCCTCCGGTTCCAGGCGGACCGGTTCGCCGCCGGCCGCCTGCCGGTAGGCCCGCTCGACGGCGGCGAGCAGGACGCGCCAGGAGACGCCGTCGACGGCCAGGTGATGGGCGGTCAGGAAGAGCTGCGGGCGTTCCCCGGTGGCGGCGGGCAGCAGCAGGGCCGCGCGGAAGAGGGCGCCGGTCTGCGGGTCGAGGGCGGCGCGGGCGGCGCCGGCGGCCTCCTCGCGGGCGGCCTCCGGGTCGGCGGCGGCGGACAGGTCGTGGCGGGTGAGGAGTCCGGTGGCCGGGCCCTCCCCGGGGTGCTGCCGCCAGGCGCCGCCGTCGCGGGCGAACCGGGTGCGCAGGGCCGGGTGGCGCGCGGCCACCGCTTCCACCGCCCGCTCCAGGGCCTCCTCGTCGAGGTCGTGCGGCAGGTCGAGGAGGACCGACATGCTGAAGTGGCGCAGCGGGCCGTGGGTGGCGAGGAACCACTCCTGCACGGGGGTCAGCGGGGCCGGCCCGGCCGGGTGCGGCGCCCGGGGGGCCGGGGCGGCCGGCGTGCTCCCGGCGGCCGCGGCGGTGGCGAGGCCGGCGACGGTCTGGTGGCGGAAGACGTCCTGCGACGACAGGTGCAGGCCGGCGGCGCGGGCGCGGGAGACGACCTGGATGCTGAGGATGGAGTCGCCGCCCAGCTCGAAGAAGTTGTCGGTGACGCCCACCCGGGGCACGCCCAGCACCTCGGCCCAGATCCCGGCCAGGGTCCGTTCGGCGGGGGTGCGCGGGGCGACGTGCTCCCGTTCGCTCCGTCCGGCGGCGGGGTCCGGGGCGGGCAGGGCGCGCTTGTCCAGCTTGCCGCTGGTGGTCAGCGGCAGCGCGTCGAGGACGGTGAAGGACGAGGGGACCATGTGCTCGGGCAGGACCCGGCGCAGGGCGTCGCGGAGCGCGGACCCGGCGGGGGCGGGGGCGGTCTCGGCGGGGACGACGTAGGCGGCGAGCCGGGTGTGACCGCGCTCGTCGGCCGCGGCGACGACCGCGGCGGCGGTCAGCTCCGGCAGGTCGAGCAGGGCGGCCTCGATCTCGCCGGGCTCGATGCGGTGGCCGCGCACCTTCACCTGGTCGTCGGCGCGGCCGAGGTGGTCGACGCGGCCGTCGGCGGTCCAGCGGGCCAGGTCGCCGGTGCGGTACATGCGGGTGCCGGGCGGGCCGAACGGGTCGGCGACGAAGCGGGCGGCGGTCAGTCCGGGACGGCCCGCGTAGCCGCGGGCCACCTGCTCGCCCGCCAGGTACAGTTCGCCGCCGACGCCGGGCGGCACCGGCCGCAGCCGGTCGTCGAGGACGTAGGCCCGCACGTTGGGCAGCGGGCGGCCGACCAGGGGGCGGCCGTCGCCCTCGATCCGGCAGGAGAGGGCGTCGACGGTGCACTCGGTGGGGCCGTAGAAGTTGTACGCGGCGACGTCCCGGTGCGCCGCGAGTTCGCGCCACAGGCCGGCGCCGACGGCCTCGCCGCCGATCATCAGCACCCGCGGGCGGTGGCGGGCGTCGGTGAGCAGCCCGGCGGGCAGCAGCTGGCGCAGGTAGGACGGGGTCACGTCGAGGAAGTCGACGCGGTGCTCGACGACGTACTCCACCAGGGCCGCCGGGTCCAGGCGGGTCGTCCCGTCGACGAGGTGCAGCGGGTGGCCGTCGGCCATCAGCAGCACGCCCTCGAGGGAGGTGTCGAAGGAGAACGACGCGGTGAGCGCCACGTTCAGCGGTCCGCCGCCGGCCTCGGCGACGAAGCCCTCGCGGTGCGCGGCGAGCAGGTTCGCCACCGAGCGGTGGGCCACGGCGACGCCCTTGGGGCGGCCGGTGGAGCCGGAGGTGTAGATGACGTAGGCGGTGTGGTCGGGGTCGGGGAGGGCGCGCCGGCCGGTGTCCGCGGGTCCGGTGGCGTCCTCCAGGGCGGCGCGCACCGCCGCCTCGTCGAGGACCAGGGCGGGCCGGGCGTCGTCGAGGAGGTACCGGACGCGTTCCTCGGGCAGCGCCGGGTCGAGGGGGAGGTAGCCGGCGCCCGCCTTCCACGCGGCGAGGATCGCGACGATCATGTCGGCGGTGCGCGGCAGGCGCAGGGCGACCAGCCGCTCGGGTCCGGCGCCGCGGGCGGCGAGGTGGCGCGCGAGCCGTTCGGCGCGGGCGTCGAGGGTGGCGTGGTCCAGGCGTTCGCCGCCGGCGACGAGGGCGGTGGCGTGCGGGGTGCGGGCGGCCCGCTCCTCGAGGAGCTGGGGCAGGAGCGCGGCGGGGACGGGGCGGGCGGTGTCGTTCCAGTCCTGGGTGACCTGGCGCACCTGGGCCTCGGAGAGCAGCGGGAGCGTGCCGAGGGGGCGGTCGGGTGCGGCGGCGGCGCCCGCGAGCAGGCGCCCGAGCTGGTCGGCCGCCCGGCGGGCGGTGTCCGCGTCGATCAGGTCGGTGCGGTACTCCAGCAGGCCGGTCAGCGCCTCCCCGTCGGGCACGAACTCGACGCTGAGGTCGAAGGTGGCGGCCTGCCGGGGCACGGCGACCGGGGCGGTGGTGAGGCCGCGGAGCGCGGGGGCCGTGGGCGGGGCCGGGTGCAGCAGGACCATCACGTCGAACAGCGGGTTGCGGCCCGCTTCACGGGGGGCGCCGACGGCCTCCACGAGCCGCTCGAACGGCGTGTCGCCGTGCGCGAAGGCGTCGTTGACGGTGTCGGCGGCCGCCGCCAGCAGGTCGCGGAAGGAGCCGGAGGTCTCCACCGGGGTGCGCAGCACGACGGTGGAGGCGAAGAAGCCGACGGTGCGTTCCAGGTCGGTGCGGGAGCGGCCCGGGGTGAGGGAGCCCACGGTGATGTCGTCCTGCCCGGACCAGCGGGCCAGCAGTGCCTGGCAGGCGGCGGTCAGGGCGGTGAACAGGGTGGTGTGCTGCTCAGCGGCGAGGGCGCGCAGCCGGGCGGTGACGTCGGCGGGGACGGTGAAGGAGTGCACGGCGCCCGCCCCGGACTCCTCGCCGCGGCGCGGCCGGTCCAGGGGCAGGGCGGGCGGCACGGCGCCGCGCAGTCTGTCCGCCCAGTGGGCCAGTTCGCGTTCCAGGCGGTCGCCGGACAGCCGCTCGCGCTGCCACACCGCGAAGTCCGGGTACTGGGTGGCCACCGGCGGCAGGTCGGCCGGCTCGCCGTGGGCCAGGGCGTCGTAGGCGGTGCAGAGTTCCTCCAGCACCACGCCCGTCGACCATCCGTCGGTGACGATGTGGTGGGCCGTCAGCAGCAGGACGTGCGCGTCGTCGGCCTCGCGGAGCAGCAGCGCGCGCAGCAGCGGGCCGGTGCGCAGGTCGAAGGGGCGGGCGTACTCGGCGAGCAGCGCGTCCCGCGTGCGTTCCGGGGTCACCTCGCGCACCGGCAGCGGGACGGGGGCGGGCTCGTGGACCCGCTGCACGGGGCGGCCGTCCGGTCCCTCGTCGAAGGTGGTGCGCAGCGCCTCGTGGCGGGCCGCCACCAGGTCCAGGGCGCGGCCGAGGGCGCCCTGGTCGAGCGCTCCGGTGAGCCGCAGTGCGACGGCGCTGTTGTAGCGGGCGTCGCCGGGGCGCAGGCGGTCCAGGAACCACAGGCGCTGCTGGGCGAAGGACAGCGGCAGCGGGCGGGTGCGGTCGGCGCGCGGGATGTCCTGCCGGGCGGCGGTCCCGGGCGCGGCCGCGGCGCGGCCGGCCAGCCGGCGGCGCAGGGCCTCCCTGAGGTCCTCGGGCAGGGCCTCGGCGCGGTTTCGCTTCGAAGACGTCATCGGGGTCCGGTCCTTCACCGTTCGTAGGATTCGCCGGCGCCACGGGCGGCGGCCTCGAGTTCGCTGAGCACCTGCTCCTCCACCAGCTCCGCGAGCGCGGCGACGGTGCGGGAGACCAGGACGTCGCGGGGCGTGAGCGTGACGCCGAAGGCGTCGTTGGCGCGGGAGACGATCCGCAGGGCGCGCAGGGAGTCGCCGCCGAGCAGGAAGTAGTCGTCCTCGGCGCCGACCGGCGTCCGCAGGACCTCCTCCCAGAGGGCGGCGAGCGCCTCCTCGGTCGGGGTGCGCGGGGCGACGCGCACGGCCGTCTCCTCGGCCTGCGGCCCGGGGGCGGGCAGGGCGGCGCGGTCGGTCTTGCCGTTCGGGGTCAGCGGGAAGCGGTCCATCACCACGAACGCCGAGGGCACCATGGGGCCGGGCAGCGTCCGGGCGGCGTGCGCCCGCAGGGCGGCCGCGGCGGGGGCGGTCCCGCCGGGGACGGTGAGGACGTGGGCGACCAGCAGGGGCAGTCCCGGCTCGTCCTCCCGGACGCTCACCACGGCGTCCAGGACGGCCGGATGGCGCACCAGGGTGGCCTCGACCTCGCCCGCCTCGATGCGGTGGCCGCGCAGTTTCAGCTGGTGGTCGGTGCGGCCCAGGTGGTGCAGTTCGCCCCGCGCGTCGCGCCGCACCAGGTCGCCGGTGCGGTACATGCGGCTGCCGGGAGGACCGAACGGGTCGGCGGTGAACCGGGCGGCGGTGAGCCCGGGCCGGCCCAGGTAGCCCCGGGCCAGCGCGTCCCCGGCCAGCCACAGTTCGCCGGCCGTCCCGTCCGGGACCGGCCGCAGCCGCGCGTCCAGGACGTAGGCGCGGGTGCCGGGCAGGCGGCGGCCGATGGGCGGGGCGGCGCCGTCGGGCTCCAGCGGACCGGACCAGGTGGCGACCACGGTGGCCTCGGTCGGACCGTACGAGTTGATCATCCGGTGGTGCGGCGCCCACCGGGCGACCAGTTCGGCGCGGCAGGCGTCGGCGCCGACGACCAGCGTCCTGAGGTCCGGCAGGGTGCCGGGGACGTCCGGCGGCACGGTGGCCAGCGCGGCGGGTGGCAGCAGGGTGTGGGTGATCCGCTCCTCGCGCAGCACCTCGGCGAGCTCTGCGCCGAGCAACGGGCCGGGACGCGGCACGACCAGGCGGGCGCCGTGCGGCAGGGACATGCACAGTTCCAGCACGGACGCGTCGAAGCTGGGCGTCGAGAAGGCGAGCACCCGGTCGCCCGCGCCGACCCGGTAGTGGGCGGCTTCGGCGGCGGAGAAGGCGGCGAGGCCGCGGTGGGTGACCACGACGCCCTTGGGGGTGCCGGTGGAGCCGGAGGTGTGGATGACGTAGGCCGGGTCGTCGAGGTCGAGGGGCCGTCCGCGGTCGGCGTCGGTGGGACGGTGGGACGGGGTCCCGTCCGGCGGCGCCGCGAGCAGGGCGGCGGTCTCGCCGGCGTCGAGGGTGACGGCGGGCGCCGCGTCGCGCAGCGTCAGCGCGATCCGCTCCTCGGGGTGACCGGGGTCGACCGGCAGGAAGGCGGCGCCCGTCTTGGCGACCGCGAACTGGGCGATCACCATCTCCGCCGAGCGGGGCAGGAGGAGTCCGACGAGCGTGCCGGGGGCGGCGCCGCGGGCGATGAGCCGGTGCGCCAGGCGGTTGGCCCGCTCCTCGACCTGGGCGAAGGTCAGTTCCAGGCCGGGCGCGGTGAGGGCGGGGGCGTCGGGCCACCGGTCCACGGCCGCCTCGATCAGCGCGGCGAGCGGCGCGGCGGTCACCGGCTCCGGGCCGGGGCGCGCGGGCCCGGCGAGCAGCCGCGCGCGTTCCCCGGGGGGCAGGACGTCGAGGTCGTCGAGCCGGGTGTCCTCGTCGGCGGCGGCCAGGCGGCGCAGGGTGTGCAGCAGCCGGGCGGCCAGGGCACGGGCCGTGCCCTCCTCGAAGTACCGCGGGTCGTGGCCGAGTTCGACGGAGAGCTGTTCGCCCGGGGACACCACCACGGTGAGCGGGTAGTTGGTGGCCTCGCGGGCGTCCAGCTCGCGCACCCGGACGCCCTGCTCGCCGGCCGTCGCGTCGCCGACCGGATAGTTCTCGAGGACGATCAGGCTCTCGAAGAGCGGCATCCCGTCGGGCAGTCCGCTCAGCGCCCGCAGCCGGGTCAGCGGCAGGTGCTCGAACCGCCGGTCCTCGGCCCGCGCCCGCTGGGTCTCGCGCAGCCACGGCACGCACCGGGCCTGCCCGTCGACGGTGACCCGGGCGGGCAGGGTGGTGATGAACAGCCCGGTGATGGTGTCCGCGCCGGGCAGGTCCGCCGGGCGTCCGGAGACCGTGGTGCCGAAGCACACGTCCCGGGTGGCGCCGAGGCGGGACAGCAGCAGGGCCCAGGCTCCCTGGACGACGGTGTTGAGGGTGAGGTGGTGGCGGCGGGCGAACTCGCGGAGCCGGGCGGTCTCCCCGGCCTCGAGCCGGTGCGACAGCCAGGTGTCCGAGCGGGCCGGGGCGCCCTGCGCGGGCCGGGTGTCGTACGGCAGCGGGGTGGGCGCGGTGAGGTCGCCGAGGACGGCGCGCCAGTGCTCGTCGGCGCCCTCGGTCCCGCGGGCGGCGAGCCAGGCCGCGTAGTCGGCGAACGGCCTGCGCTCCGGCAGGCGCGGCTCCTCGCCGCGGGTGAGCGCCGCGTGGCTCGCAAGGACGTCGCCCAGCACGTGGAAGACGCTCCAGCCGTCGAGCAGCAGGTGGTGGAAGGTCCACACCACGCGTACCTCGTCCGGGCCCAGCCGGATGAGGGTGACGCGCAGCAGCGGCGGCCGGTCCAGGGCCATGCCGCGGGCCCGGTCCTCGGCCAGCAGCCGGGCGAGCCGGTCCTCCCGCTCGGCCCGCGTCAGCCCCGACCAGTCGTCCTCGGTGACGGGGAGCCGGGCGTCGCGGTGCACCGTCTGCAGGGGCTCCGGCACGTCCCTCAGGACGACGGCGGTGCGCAGGACGGGCGTGCGGTCGACGACGTGCTGCCAGGCGGCGGCCAGCGTCCGCGGGTCGCGCACGCCGTCCATGACGAACGTGATCTGTTCGACGTACAGGCCCTGGCCGGGCTCGTCCAGGGCGTGGACGACCATGCCGGCCTGGGTGGGGGTGAGCGGGTAGATGTCGGTGACGTCCCGGCCGGTGCCGGCCAGGCGGTCCACGGCGGCCTGGTCGAGGCGGGCCAGCGGGAAGTCCGACGGGGTGCGTCCGCCGGCGCCGGGGGTGGCGCAGTGCCGGACGATCGCGCGCAGTTCGTCCATGGTCTCGGCGGCGAGCCGGGCGACGGTCTCCCGGTGGTGCACCTCGCGCGAGTACGACCAGGTGAACTCCAGCCGCTTGTCGGTGACCCGGCCGAGCACGTCGATGAGGTGGGGGCGGTCCGCCTCCGGGTCCATGCCGCCGGCCAGGCCGTCGCAGGGGGCGTGCAGCAGTCCGCCCGGGGCGGCCCGCCAGTCCTGCCGGCCCAGGTAGTTGAAGGAGATCTGCGGCAGCCCGGGCAGCGCGGCGGGGGCGCGGCCGTCCGCCGGGCGGAGGTGGCGCAGGGCGCCGTGTCCGAGGCCGCCGTGCGGGACGGCCCGCAGGTTCTCCTTGACGGACTTCAGCGCGGTCCCGGTGTCCGCGGAGCGCGGGACGTCCAGGGCGACGGGGTACATGGCGGTGAACCACCCGACGGTGCGGGAGAGGTCGACCCCGTCGAACAGGTCCTCGCGGCCGTGGCCCTCCAGGGCCACCGTCACCCGGTCGCGGCCCGTCCAGCGCGCCAGGACCCGGCCCAGGGCACACAGCAGCACGTCGTTGACGCGGGTGCGGTACGCCTCGGGGACCTCCTGGAGCAGCCGGCGGGTGTCCTCGTCGTCCAGGACGGCGGTCAGGCTCTCCTCGTGGGCGGCCGTGTTGGCGCCGTCGAGGTCCCTGGGCACGGGGGTCTCCCCGACGCCCTGCCAGTACGGCAGTTCGGCGTCGAAGCCGCCGGCGGCGGTGTGCTCGGCCAGGCGCGTCGCCCAGGCGCGGAACGACGTGGTCTTGGGGCCGAGGTCGACCGGCTCACCGGCGCGCAGCGCGCGGTAGGCGGCGTCCAGGTCCTCCAGGACCACCCGCCAGGACACGGCGTCCACCACGAGGTGGTGGGCGGCCAGCAGCAGCACCGGCCGCCCGTCGGCGGGCCGGCACAGCGCGGCGCGCAGCGGCGGGCCGGTGCGCAGGTCGAAGCCGCCGGCCAGGGAGGCGGAGACGGCCTCGGGCGGCGCGTCGTGCACCTCGAGGTGGGGTGCGGCGCCCGGCGCGGCCGCGGTCTGGCGGGTGCGGTGGCCGTCCGCCTCGTAGCGCATGCGCAGCGCGTCGTGGTGGTCGGTGACCGCCGCGAGCGCCGCCCGCAGCAGGCCGGGATCGGTGTCGGGGTCGACGTGGTAGGAGACCGACTGGGTGAAGTCGGCCGGGTCGCCGGTGAGGGTGTCGAACAGCCAGTGCTGGACCGGGGTGAGCGGCGCGTCGCCGACCACGGCGCCCTGTTCGGCGAGGGCGGCCGCGGCGGGCGGCCGCCCGGCGACGGCGGCGAGTTCCGCGACGGTCTGGTGGGTGAACAGGTGCCGCGGCGTCAGGTGCAGCCCCGCGCGGCGGGCGGCGGAGACGATCTGGATGCCCAGGATGGAGTCGCCGCCGAGCGCGAAGTAGTTGTCGTCGGCGCCCACGTCGGGCACGCCGAGCACCTCGGACCAGATCGTGGCGAGCGTCCGCTCGGCGCCGGGCCGCGGCGGCCGCGAGGCGCCCGCGGTGTCCGGGGCGGACCACACGGGGTCGGGCAGGGCCCGCCGGTCCAGCTTGCCGGTGGCGCCGAGCGGCAGCCGCTCCAGCGGGACGACGAGCGAGGGGACGAGGTGGCCGGGGAGGGTGCGGGCGAGGAAGTCCCGCAGTCCGGCCGGGTCCACGGCGTCGGACCCGCGCGGCACGGCGTAGCCGACCAGCCGGCGGTGGCCCTCGTGGTCGACCACCCGGGCCGCCGCCGCGGCCACCGCCGGGTGCCGGGCCAGCGCGGCCTCGACCTCGCCGAGTTCGATGCGGAACCCGCGCACCTTGACCTGGTCGTCCGTCCGGCCGAGGTAGACCAGGTCCCCGCCGGCGGTGCGGCGCACCAGGTCGCCGGTGCGGTACATCCGGCCGCCGGGCGGCCCGTAGGGGTCGGCCGGGAAGCGGGACGCGGTCAGGCCCGGGCGGCCCAGGTAGCCGCGGGCGACGCCCGTGCCCGCGAGGTACAGCTCGCCGGGCGCGCCGGGCGGCACCGGGCGCAGCCGGGCGTCCAGGACGTAGGCGCGCGCGCCGCCGACGGGGCGGCCGATGGGCGGGTCGCGGTCGGGGTCGGCCGGGTCGCAGGCGAAGGCGGTGGCGTAGACGGTGGCCTCGGTGGGGCCGTAGACGTTCAGCACCCTGCAGCCGGGCACCGCCGCGCGCACCTGCCGCACGGTCCGCGCGGGCAGCGCCTCGCCGGCCAGGACGACGGTGTCCGCGCCGACGCGGACGGCGTCCTCGGCGAGCAGCCGGCCGAGCGCGGACGGCACGGCGCTGAGCAGTCCCGCCCGCCACGGCCCGGTCCGCTCGGCGAGCGCGAGCAGGTCGCGGACCAGCTCCACCCGGCCGCCGGACAGCAGCGGCGAGAAGATCTCGAACACCGACACGTCGAAGTTGAGCGAGGTCGACGCCACGACGTGCGCGAGACCGTGGTCCGCGAACTCGGCGGCGGCCCAGTCGGTCAGCGCCGTCACCGAGGCGTGGGCGACGACCACGCCCTTGGGGCGGCCCGTCGAGCCGGAGGTGTGGATGACGTAGGCCGGGTGGTCCGGCAGCAGCGGCGCGCGCCGCTCGGCGTCGCCGACGGCCGCGGGGGACGCGTCGGCCAGGCGCGCGGCGGTCCCCGGGTCGTCGAGGGTCAGGCGCGGGTACGGGCCGTCCGGGAGGCGCCCGGCGGTGGAGGTGCTGGTCACCACGGCGGCGGGCCGCACGTCGTCGAAGAGGAAGGCGACGCGTTCGGCCGGGTGGCCGGGGTCGACCGGCAGGTAGCCGGCGCCGCTCTTGAGGACCGCGAGGAGGGCCACGGCCAGGTCGGCGGTGCGGGGCAGGGCGAGGGCGACGAACCGTTCCGGTTCCGCGCCCGCCCCGATCAGCAGCCGGGCGAGCCGGTTGGAGCGCTCGTCGAGCTGCCGGTAGGTCAGTTCCTCGTCGCCGCAGACGACCGCGGTGGCGTCGGGCGTGCGGGCGGCCTGGGCGGCGAAGGCCTCGGGGAGGGTGCGGCGCGAGACGGTTCCCGCCGCCCCTCCGGCGAACCGCTCGAGCAGGGCGCGGCCGTCACCGGGGGCGAGCAGCGGCAGGTCGTCGAGGCGGCGGCCGGGGTCGGCGGCCATCCCGGTCAGCAGGGTGCGCAGGCCCTCGCCCAGGCTCTCCACGGTGGCGGTGTCGAAGACGGCCGGGTCGTGGTCGAGGGAGACGGCCAGGGTGTCGCCGGGGGCGACGACCACGCTGAGCGGGTAGCTGGTCGGCTCGACGTCGCGTTCCTGGGTCAGGGTCAGGCCGTGGCGGGTGAGGCCGTCGCCGTCGAACGGGTAGTTCTCGAAGACCAGGATGCTGTCGAACAGGCCGGTCCCGCCGGGCACCTCGCTCCAGGTCTGGAGCTGGGCCAGGGAGACGAAGTCGTGCCGCCGGGCCTCCGACTGGGCGGCCTGCAGTTCGCCCAGCCAGTCCAGCAGCGGGCGGCGCCCGTCGACCCGGACGCGGGTCGGCAGGGTGTTGATGAACAGGCCGACCATGGTGGTGACGCCGGGCAGGCCGGCGGGACGCCCGGAGACGGTGGTGCCGAACACCACGTCGTCCCCGCCGCCGAAGCGCGACAGGAGCAGCGCCCAGGCGCCCTGGAGCACGGTGTTGAGGGTGAGGCCGGCCCGCTGCGCGGTCTCCCGCAGCCGTGCCGAGACCGCCGCGTCGAGGGTGACGTGGACCGCCTCGCTGGAGGAGGCGCGGTGCGCCTCGGCGGGGCGGCGGTCGCGGGGCAGTTCGGTCGGCGCGGTGAACCCGGCCAGCGTCCGCCGCCAGTGGCGTTCCGCGGCGGCGGTGTCCTGGCGGGCCAGCCAGCCCAGGTAGTCGGCGAACGGCGCCCGGCGGGGCACCCGCGGGCGGCCTCCCCCGGTGAGCGCCGCGTAGCGCTCGCACACCTCGTCGAAGACCTGGGCGGCGCTCCACCCGTCGAGCAGCACGTGGTGGAACGTCCACACCACCCGCACCCGGTCGGGCGCGAGGCGGATCAGCGTCAGCCGCATGAGGGGGGCCGTCGCGAGGTCGATGCCGGCCCGCCGGTCCTCGGCGAGCAGCCGGTCCAGTTCCGCCGCGCGGTCCTCCTCGCCCCGGTCCGTCCAGTCGTGGTGGACGACCGGCACGGTGGCCCGGCGCTGCACCACCTGGAGCGGTTCGGCGGTCTCCTGCCACACCAGCCGGGTGCGCAGCACGTCGTTGGCGTCCGCGGTGTGCTGCCACGCCTGGGCGAGGGCGTGCGGGTCGGTGACGCCGGAGAGCGTGAACTGCACCTGGTTGACGTAGGTGCGGCTGTCCGGGTCCATCAGGCCGTGGAACAGCATGCCCGCCTGCATCGGCGTCAGCGGGTACACGTCGGCGACCGCGCGGCCGTCCCCGGCGATCCGGTCCACGGCGGCCTGGTCCAGGCGGGCCAGCGGGAAGTCCGACGGGGTGCGGCCTCCGGCGTCCGGGCGGGCGCAGTGCGCGACGACGGCCTCCAGCGCCCGCACCATGTCCTCGGCCAGACGGGTCACCGTCTCGCGGCGGTGCAGGCCGGCGCTGTAGTGCCAGCCGATCTCCAGCTCGCCGTCCTCGACCCGGGCGATCACGTCGAGGAGGTGCGGGCGCTCCGCCTCCGGCGCGTCGGCGCCGTCCAGGCCGCCGGGCACGGACCGCACCAGGGCGGCGTCCTCGGTGTGCCAGTCGAAGCGGCCCAGGTAGTTGAAGCTGACGGCGGGGGCCGGTCCGGCCGGCAGGTCGCGGGTGAGGCGGGTCAGGACGCCGTGGCCCAGGCCCCGGCCGGGTACCGCCCGCAGCTGCTCCTTGACGGATTTCAGGGCCGCGCCCCAGTCCCCGTCCGGCACCCGCAGGGCCACCGGGTGGATGCTGGTGAACCAGCCGACCGTGCGGGACAGGTCGACGTCGTCGAAGAGTCCGTCCTCGCGGCCGTGGCCCTCCAGGGTGACGGCGACGGTGTCCCGTCCGGTCCAGCCGGTCAGGACCCGGCCGAGGGCGGTGAGCAGGACGTCGTCGACGCGGGTGCGGTAGACGCCCGGCACCTCGCGCAGCAGCGCGTCGGTGCGCGCGCGGTCCAGCCGCACGGTGACCGAGTCGGCGTCGGCGACGGTGTTGCCGCCGTCGGCGTCCACCGGGAGCGGCGCGGCGCAGTGCCGGGCCACCGTCTCCCAGTGCTCGCGCTCGGCGGCGAAGCCGCCGTTCGCGGCGTGCTCGCGGAGCCGCCGCGCCCACTCCCGCACGGAGGTGGTGCGCGCCGGCAGCTCGAGCGGACCGCCGGCCCGGGCCTGGGCGTAGGCGGTCTCCAGGTCCTCCAGGAGGACGCGCCAGGAGACGCCGTCGACGACCAGGTGGTGGACGGCGAGGAACAGGCGGGGGGCCGGGACGCCGGTGAACAGGCGGGCGGTCAGCAGCGGTCCGCCCTCCAGCCGGAAGGCGGTGTGCGCCTCGCCGGTGATCCGGGCCTCCTGCGCCCGCGCGGCGGCCGGGTCCTGGCCGCCGAGGTCGTGCACCCGCAGCAGCGGCGGCGGCTCCTCGTCGGGCGCGGCGCACGTCTGCAGCCAGGAACCGTCCTGCCGCCGGGTGAAGCGGGAGCGCAGGGCGTCGTGGTGGGTCCACAGGGCGCGCAGCGCGCGGTGCAGGGCGTCCGCGTCGACGTCGGCGGGCGTCTCGACGACCACGCACTGGTCGAAGACCTCCGGGCGGCGCGGCCCGGCGTCGAGGAACCAGTGCTGGACGGGGGTGAGGCCGACCTCGCCGGACACCGGCCCGGTCCCGGCGACCGCCGTGGGGCCGCCCGCCGCGCAGGCGGCGGCCAGGGCGGCGACGGTGGGGTGCCGGAACAGGTCGCGCGGGGTGAGGGTCAGCCCGGCGGCGCGGGCCCGGGAGACGACCTGGATGCCGAGGATCGAGTCGCCGCCCATCATGAAGAAGTTGTCGTCCGCGCCGACCTGTGCGACGCCGAGCAGGTCCGCCCAGATCCCGGCGAGGGTCTGCTCGGCCCCGGGCCGGGGCGCGCGGTAGGCGTCGCCCCCGGCCGACCAGTCGGGTGCGGGCAGCCGGCGGCGGTCCACCTTGCCGTTGGCGGTCAGCGGCAGCTCGGGCACGGTGACGAAGGCGGCGGGCACCATGTAGTCGGGCAGGCTCGCGGACAGGTGTTCGCGCAGCTCGGCCGGGTCCGGGACGGCGGCGCCCGGTGCGGGCACCAGGTGGGCGGCGAGCCGCTTGGTCCCGGCGTGCTCGTACAGCGACACCAGGGCCTCGGCGACCGCCCGGTGCGCGGTGAGCCGTGCCTCGATCTCCGCGGGTTCGACCCGGAAGCCGCGGATCTTGATCTGGTCGTCCGCGCGGCCCACGAAGTGCAGTTCGCCGTCGGCGCTCCGGCGCACGATGTCGCCGGTGCGGTACATCCGCTCCCCCGGTCCGCCGAACGGGTCGGCGAGGTAGCGGGCGGCGGTCGCCCCGGGGCGGCCGGCGTAGCCGCGCGCCAGTCCGGCGCCGGCGAGGTACAGCTCGCCGGGGACGCCCGGCGGCTGGGGCTGGAGGCCGGCGTCGAGGACGTACGCCCGGGTGTTGTCCAGCGGGCGGCCGATGGGCAGCACGGCGGGCAGCGGGTCCCCGGCGGTGAAAGGGCGGCGGGTGGCGAAGGTGGTGGTCTCGGTGGGGCCGTAGCCGTCCACGACGGTCAGGCCGGGGCAGGCGTCCAGGACCCGCCGCACCACCGCGCCCGGCACGGCCTCCCCGCCGGTCCACACCTCCCGCGCGCCGCGCAGGCAGCCGGGGTCCTCCTGGGCGAGCAGCCGGAACAGGCCGGCGGTCAGCCACAGGTGGCGCACGTTCCGCTCGGCCACCGCGCGGCGCACCACGGCCGCGTCCGTCTCGCCGGGCGGCGCGAGGACGGCGGTGCCGCCGCGCAGCAGCGGCACCCACAGTTCGTAGGTGGAGGCGTCGAAGGCGTGCGGCGAGTGCACCAGGACCCGGTCGTGCCCGGCGAAGGCCCGGTCGAGGGCGAGCGCGGCGACGTCCCGCTGCCGCACGGCGACGCCCTTGGGGGTGCCGGTGGAGCCGGAGGTGAACATGAGGTACTGCGCGTTGTCGGGGTGGACCGGGGGCAGGGCGGCGCCCGCCGGTCCCTCGGGGGCCCGGTCCGCCCGGACCACCCGTCCGGCGGGCAGCACCGCGCGGGCCGTCCCCTCGCCCGCCGCATCGGTGAGGAGCAGGTCCGCCCCGGCCTCGGCGAGCATCCGCCGCAGCCGTGTCCGGGGCGCCCGGCCGTCGAGCGGGACGTACACGCCGCCGGTGCGCACGAGGGCGAGCTGGGTGACGACGAGGTGCGCGGAGCGCTCCATCAGCACGCCCACCGGGCGTTCGGGGGCCACGCCGAGCGCCGTCAGCTGTCCGGCCAGGGCGGCCGCGCGGGCGTCGAGCTCCCGGTAGGTGAGCCGCTCCTCGCCGGCCTCGAGCGCCACGGCGTCGGGGGTCAGCCGCACCTGTGCGGCGAACAGGCCGGCCGTGGTGGTCACCGGGGCGTCGGTGGCGGTGTCGTTCCAGGCGCGGACCGCCTGGTCGCGGCCGGCGGGCGTGAGCAGCGGCAGGCGGCCGGGGGCCCGGTCGAGGCCGTCGGCCATGCCCTCGAGGAGGACGGTGAGGTGCTCGGTCAGCCGCCCGGCGGTGGAGGCGTCGAAGAGTCCGGGGTCGTATCCCAGGCTGAGGGAGAGCTCGGGTCCCGGCTCGACGACCAGGCTCAGCGGGTAGTTGGTGGTCTCGACGCCTTCGAGTCCGCTCAGCCGCAGTCCGTGGGCGGCGGCCAGGCTGTCATCCACCGGGTAGTTCTCGAAGACGACGATGCTGTCGAACAGGTCCGTCCGCTCCGGCAGTTCGGTGAACGCCTTCATGCGGGTGAGCGGTACGGAGCCGAAGCGCCGGTCCTCGCCCTGCTCCTGCTGGAGCCGGCCCAGCCACTGCGGCAGCGTGCCCGCGCGGGGCACGGTGACCCGGGTGGGCAGGGTGGCGATGAACAGGCCGGTCATGGCCTCGGCGCCGTCGAGCTCCGGCGGGCGGCCGGAGACGGTGGTGCCGAAGACGACCTCGTCGCGTCCGGCGTGGCGGCCCAGCAGGATCGCCCACGCGCCCTGGACCAGCGTGCCGAGGGTCAGTCCGGCCTCCTTGGCGCGCTCCCGGAGCGCGCGGGTGGCGGCGGCGGGCAGCACGGCGCGCACCGCCTCGCGGGACTCGGCGCGGTGGCTCTCGCGCGGCTCGCGGTCGTAGGGCAGCGGGGTGGGTTCGGCGAGTCCGGCCAGCCGCTCCCGCCAGTGCCGTTCGGCCTCGTCCCGGTCCCGGTCGCCGAGCCAGGCCACGTAGTCCCGGAACGGCCGGCGGACGGGCAGCGCGGCGGTGTCCGGGGCGGCGACGCAGGCGAACACGTCCGACAGCACGTGGAAGAGGCTCCAGCCGTCGAGCACCAGGTGGTGGAAGGACCACACCACGCGCACGCTGTCCGCGGAGAGCCGCACCAGCGTCAGCCGCTGCAGCGGGGCCCTGGCGAGGTCGATGCCGCGTTCGCGTTCGCCGCGCAGCAGCTCCCGCAGGCGCGCCTCGCGCTCGCCCTCCGGGGCGTCGGTCCAGTCGAGGTGGGTGACCGGCACGGGCGCCTCGCGCCGCACGACGAGCAGGGGTTCCGGCATGTCCTGCCACACGGCGTGGGCGCGCAGCACCGGGGTGCGGTCCGTCACCCGCTGCCAGGCCGCCGCGATCTCCGCCGGGCCGGGCGCCCCGTCGAGGACGAAGGTGAGCTGGTGGAAGTAGACGCCGCTGTCGTCCTGGGACAGGCCGTGGAAGAGCATGCCGGCCTGGGTGGGCGTGAGCGGGTGGACGTCCTCCACGGCGGCCGGGTCGTCGCCGGTGACCCGGTCGACGGCGGCCTGGTCGAGCCGGGCGAGCGGGAAGTCCGACGGGGTGCGGCCCGCGGCGCCCGGGCGGGCCGCGTGCCGGGCCAGGCCGGCGAGCGCGTCGGCGTACCGCTCGGCGAGGCGGGTGACGGTCGCCGTGTCGTGCAGGTCGCGGGAGTGGAAGAAGGTGAACTCCAGTTCCTCCCCGTCCAGCTGCCCGACGACCTCCAGCGGGTGCGGGCGCACGGCGCGCGGGTCCGCGTCCAGTTCCAGCGGGCGGAACGCGGCGCGGTACAGGCTGTCCGGCCGGTCGTGCGGGGCGAAGCGGCCCAGGTAGTTGAAGCTGACCTGCGCGGCCGGCCCCTCGGGCAGGGCGCCGGGACCGGCCAGGTACCGCAGCGCGTCGTGGCCGATCCCGTGCCGGGGCACGGCGCGCAGCTGCTCCTTGACCCGTTTGAGCACGGCGTCCCAGTCCTCGTCGGGTTCCGCCGCGAGGGCGACCGGGTGCCGGGTGGTGAACCAGCCGACGGTCCGGCCGGTGTCGATGTCGTCGAACAGCTCCTCGCGGCCGTGGCCCTCGACGTCCACCAGCACCCGCCCGTGTCCGCTCCACGCGCACAGCGCGCGGCCGAGCGCGCTCAGCAGCACGTCGTTGGCCTGCGTGCGGTAGGTCTCCGGCAGGGTGCGCAGCAGGGCGGCGGTGTCCCGCGCGCCCAGCCGCACGGTGACCGCGCGGGCCGAGGCGTAGGTGTTCGGGCCCTCCCGGTCGGCCGGCAGCCGTGTCGCGGCGCCGGCCGTGGCGCGCGCCCAGTAGGCCGCCTCCTCGGCGAAGCCGCCGCGGGCCGTGTGGGCGGCGAGCCGGTCGGCCCAGTGGCGCAGCGGCGAGGTCTTCGGCGGCAGCGCCTGGGCGCCGTCGTGTCCGGCGCGGCGGGCCAGGTACGCGCGGTCGAGGTCCTCGAGCAGGACGCGCCAGGAGACGCCGTCGACGACCAGGTGGTGCACGGCGAGGTGCAGCACGGGCGGGCGGCCGGCCCCGCGGTCGTGCAGCACGGCGCGCAGCAGCGGGCCGCGGGCGAGGTCGAAGGGGCCGTGGTGCGGTGCGTCGGTGTCCGGGCCGTGGTGGCGGGCGAGGGTGAGGCGGGGCGCGTTCGCGTCGATGTGCCAGCGGACCCCGGTGCCGTCCTCCTCGGGGGTGAACCGGGAGCGCAGGGCGTCGTGGTGGGCGACCAGGTCGTTGAGGGCGTCCTCCAGGGCCGCCGCGTCGACGTCCTCGCCGGTCTCCAGGGAGAGGGTCTGCGCGAAGTGCGCCGCGTGCTCGAGCGCGCGTGCGAACAGCCAGTGCTGGATGGGCGTCAGCGGCGCGGGCCCGCTCGCCGGCACGGCCTCGGGCGCGGCGGGGCGCTCGTCCGCGGCGGCGTCGGCGTGGCGGGCGAGGGCGGCGACGGTCTGGTGCCGGTAGACGTCGCGGGAGGTGACGGCGAGGCCCGCCTGCCGGGCCTGCGCCACGACCTGGATGCTGAGGATGGAGTCGCCGCCGAGGGCGAAGAAGTTGTCGTCCGCGCCGACCCGCTCCAGGCCCAGGACCTCGGCCCAGATGGCGGCGAGGACCCGTTCGGTGTCCGTGCGCGGCGCCACGTGGCGGCCGGGCCGCGCGGTGTGGCCGGGGTCGGGCAGCCGGCTCCGGTCGAGCTTGCCGTTGGGGTTGAGCGGCAGCGCGTCCAGCACCACGACCGTCGAGGGCACCATGTAGTCCGGCAGGGTGCGGCCGAGCTCGCGCCGCACGGCGCCGGGTTCCACCGTGGTGCCGGGCTCGGGCACGACGTAGCCGACGAGGCGGTGGTGGCCGTCGCCCGCGTGGGCGGCCGCCGCGGCCTCGGCGACGTGCCGGCAGCCGCGCAGCGCCTCCTCGACCTCGCCGAGCTCGATGCGGAAGCCGCGCACCTTGACCTGGTCGTCCGTGCGTCCCAGGTACTCCAGTTCGCCCGCGGCGCTCCAGCGCGCCAGGTCGCCCGTGCGGTACATGCGGCCCCCGGGCGCGCCGAACGGGTCGGCGACGAACCGGGTGGCGGTCAGGCCGGGACGGCCCAGGTAGCCGCGGGCCAGCCCGTCGCCGCCGAGGTACAGCTCGCCGGGGACGCCCGGCGGCTGCGGGCGGAGCATCCGGTCGAGGACGTAGGCGCGGGTGCGGGCCACCGGCCGGCCGATGGGCGGCGCCTGGTCGGGCGCCTCGTCCCCGGCGAACCAGGCGGTGGCGTAGACGGTGGCCTCGGTGGGCCCGTAGAGGTTGGCGATCTCGCAGCCCGGCATGGCGCGGCGCAGGTCCTGCAGGGTCTGTGCGGGAAGCGCCTCTCCGGCCAGGACGACGGTGTCCGCCGTCACCGCCGGGCCGCCCGTGAGCATCCGCGACACCACCGAGGGCACGCCGCTGACCAGCCCGGCCCGCACGGGTTCGGACGCGTCGGCGAGGGCGGGCAGGTCGGGGACCACCTCCACGGTGCCGCCCGCGAGCAGCGGGCACAGCAGCTCGAAGACGGAGACGTCGAAGTTGAGCGAGGTGGAGGCGATCACGTGGCCGAGCCGGCCGGCGAACCGGTCCGCCGCCCAGGCGGCCAGCTCGACGACGCCGCGGTGGGCGACCACGACGCCCTTGGGGCGGCCGGTGGAACCGGAGGTGTAGATGACGTAGGCGGGGTGGCCGGGGTCGAGGGGGCGCGTGCGGTCGGCGTCGGTGAGGTCGGTGTGCGGTCCGGCCGCGTCGGCCAGGCACTCCTCCAGGATCAGCGGCTCCTGGTCCGGCGGCAGCGCGCCCGCGGTGTCCCGGCTCGCCACGACGAGGGCGGGGGCGGCGTCGGTGAGCATGAAGCGGACGCGTTCGGCGGGGTAGCCGGGGTCGACCGGCAGGTAGCCGGCACCGCACTTCAGGACCGCCCAGAGCGCCGGTACCAGGTCGGCGGTGCGCGGCAGGCACAGGGCGACCAGGGTCTCGGGTCCGGCGCCGCGCGCCACGAGCCGCCGGGCGAGCAGGTTGGCGCGGCGGTTCACCTCGGCGTAGTCGAGCCGGGCGGCGCCGCAGACCACGGCGGTGCGGCCGGGGGTGCGGGCCGCCTGCTCCTCGAACAGGGCGGGCAGGGTCCGCCCGCCGCCCTCGTGGGCGCGGTGCCCGCCGCGCTCGCCCTCCTGCCGCCCGGCCGCCGGCGGGCTTCCGGCGCGCAGCAGCGCGTCCAGCTCGTCGCCGGTGAGCAGCGGCAGTTCGGCGAGGGTGCGGTGCGGCCCGTCGGCCAGGCCTTCGAGGAGGTGGTGCAGGTGCCGGGCGAGCCGGGCCGCGGTGCGCGGCTCGAAGAGGTCGGTGTTGTACTCGACGGTCAGCTCGCAGCCGCCGTCGGGCGCCGGCGTGAACTCCAGCACCAGGTCGAAGCGGGCGGCGGGCCGGGGAAGCGGGTGCTCCTCGATGTGCACGCCCGCCGCGCGCGGGGGGTGCGCGAGGGGGGTCTGCTGGACGACGAGGGCCTGCACGAGGGGTGTGCGGCTGGGGTCGCGCGGCGGGGCGAGTTCCTCGACCACCCGGTCGAAGGGCGTCCCGGCGTGCGCGAAGGCGTCGAGCACCGTGGACCGCATGTTCTCCACGAACCGGTTGACGGTGAGCGTGTCGTCCACCTCGGCGCGCAGCACGACGGTGTTGGCGAAGAAGCCGGTGACCTCCTCCAGGTCCCGTCGCCCGCGCCCGTCGGTGACCGTGCCGAAGGCGACGTCGCGCTGCCCGGAGTACCGGGAGAACAGCACGGCCGCCGCCCCCGCGAACAGGGTGAACACGGTCGTCCCCCGGTATCCGGCCGACTCGCGGAGCCTGGTGACCAGCCGGGCGGGGATCCGGTGGCGGTGGGCGGCGCCCGCGGTGCCGCGGACGGCCGGCCGCGGGCGGTCCGTGGGCAGGTCCAGCTGCTGCAGGCCCGTCAGGTGCCGCTTCCAGTAGGCGAGGTCCTCGGCCTCCTCGTCCGTGGAGCGCCGCTCGTTCTCCCACACGGCGAAGTCGGGGTACTGCACGCCGGGCGCGGGCAGGCCGGCGGGTTCTCCGGAGGCCTCCGCCCCGTACAGCGCGGCGAGTTCGCGGACCAGCACCCCCACCGACCAGCCGTCGGTGACGATGTGGTGCTGGGCCAGCAGCAGGACGTGGTCGTCGGCGGCGCGGCGCACCAGCAGCGCCCGGGTCAGCGGGCCCGCCGCGAGGTCGAAGGGGCGGCGCAGTTCCCCGGTGAGCAGGCGTTCGGTCTCCTCGGCGTGCCGTCCGGCGGGCAGCGGCGTGATGTCCTCGGTGCGCAGCGGCAGTTCGGCCTCGGGGGCGATGTGCTGCACGCCCTGTCCGCCGGCCGCGGGGAAGGTGGTGCGCAGGGAGTCGTGGCGGGCGGTGAGCCGGTCGAGGGCGCGGCGCAGCGCCCCGGTGTCGAGCGTGCCGCGCAGCCGCAGCGCGACGCCGGTGTTGTACTCGGCCCCGTCCGCGTCGAGGTCGCTGAGGAACCACAGGCGGCGCTGGGCGCCGGACAGGGGCAGCGGTCTGTCGCGCGGGGCGGGCGGGATCGGCTCCGGCGGGGCCGCGGCGGCCGGGTCGTCGAGCAGCGGGGCCAGCCCGGCGATCGTGCGGGCGGTGAACACGTCCCGCACGGACAGTTTCACGCCGAGTTCCTCGCGGACCCGGGACAGGGTGCGCGCGGCGAGGACGGAGTCGCCGCCCAGGTCGAAGAAGTCGTCCTCCGCGCCGACGGGTTCGACGCCGAGCACCTCGGACCAGACGGCGGCCAGCGCGCGTTCGGCGGGGGTACGGGGCGGCACGTGGCCGGTGGCGGGGGCGTGGGCGGGCGCCGGCAGGGCCCTGTGGTCGATCTTGTTCTGGGGGGTGAGCGGCAGGGCGTCCAGGACCACCACGGCGGAGGGCACCAGGTGCGCGGGCAGCGAGTCGCCGAGCGCGTCCCGCAGGGCTTCGGGCCGGGGCGGCCGGCGGTGGTCGGCGGGGGTGACGTAGCCGACGAGCCGCCGCCGGCCGGGGTCGTCCTCGCGGGCCACCACGACGGCCTCGCGCACGGCGGGGTGCCGCAGCAGGGCCGCCTCGATCTCCCCAGGTTCGATGCGGAAGCCCCGCACCTTGACCTGCCGGTCGGCGCGGCCGAGGAACTCCAGTTCCCCGTCGCTGCGCCACCGTGCCCGGTCACCGGTGCGGTAGAGCCGGGCGCCGGGCGGCCCGAAGGGGTCGGCGACGAAGCGGGCGGCGGTCAGGCCGGGGCGGTGCAGGTAGCCGCGGGCCACCCCGGCGCCGCCGACGTACAGTTCGCCGTCCGCGCCGGGCGGGACCTCGCGCATCGCCGCGTCCAGGACGTACGCCCTGACGCCCGGCAGGGGGGCGCCGATCGTCGGGGCGCCGGAACCGGCGCGGAGCGGGCCGGTCCAGGTGGAGACGATGGTCGCCTCGGTGGGCCCGTAGGAGTTGATCATCCGCCGTCCGGGCGCCCACCGGTCGACCAGTGGCGCCGGGCATGCCTCCGCCCCGACGATCAGCGTCCGCAGGTGCGGCGCGCCGTCCGGGCCGGGATCGGGCAGCGTGGCGAGCGCGGCGGGCGGTATGAGCGTGTGGCTGATGCGGAACTCGTCGAGCACGGAGGCGAGTTCGTCGCCCAGCCAGGGTCCGCCCGGCGGCACCACCAGCGTCGCCCCGGCGAGCACCGAGACGAACAGCTCCAGGACGGACGCGTCGAAGCTCGGCGAGGAGAACTGCAGCACCCGGTCGCCCGGCCCCACGGCGTACCGCTCGGCGGCGGCCTCGACGAACCCGCGGACCCCCCGGTGGGTGACCGTCACGCCCTTCGGCACGCCGGTGGAACCGGACGTGTAGATCACGTAGGCGGCGTGGTCGGCCCCGACGGGGACGCCCTCCGGCGGCAGCGGGGAAGCCTCCTCCTGGGCCTCCGCCCGCTCCCGCGGTCGCCCCTCCGCCGTCCGCCGGACGGCCTCGATGTCGTCGAGCACGACGGCCGGCGCGGCGTCGGCGAGCATCAGCGCGCGCCGCTCCGCCGGGTAGCCGGGGTCGACGGGCAGGAAGGCGGCGCCGGTGAGGGCGGTGGCCAGTTCGGCGGCGATCAGCTCCATCGAGCGCGGCAGGGCCAGCGCCACCGTGCGCTCCGGTCCGGCCCCGCGACGCAGCAGGTCGCCGGCGATGCGTCCGGCCCGCGCGGCGAGCTCCCGGTAGGTCCAGGTGCGGTGGCCGTCGGTCAGCGCGGGCGCCTCCGGCGTGCGCCGCGCCCACTCGGTGAACAGCGCGCCGATCGTGGGGTGCGCCGTCCCGTTCCCCGGGGCCGCGGGGGTGGTGGCCGACGGGAAGGATGACGCCGG
>NZ_LWCC02000159.1:10147-27074 GCF_001642695.1 Streptomyces chilikensis | reverse complement strand
GGCACGGCCGGACCACGCGGCGTGGCCGCGTTCGGAATGTGGGGAGGGTGCTGCGGGGGACGCCGGGTGCTGCCGCGGGGACGGCGGGTGCTACGGCGGGGACGGCGGGTGCTACCGCGGGGACGGCGGAGCGTCCTGGGGCCTGCCGGTGCGCGCGGGCCTCGCGGACGCGGCCGTCGCGGTCTCCGGCGGCACGCAGGAGGCGGGCCCGCGGACGTGGTGACGGGCCTGCACGCGTGCGATCTTCGCGGCGGCGCCGGTCCCCGGCGCTTCCGCGCCGGGCGGCCGGGCGGCGGGGACGCCCGGGCCGGAGGCGTCCGCCGTACGGAGGTCCGCCTCCTGGTCCCGCACCCGGCGGGCGGCGCGTCCGGAGATCTGCACCCGGTCGACGACCCCGGTCAGGGGGTCGCGGTGGAAGCGTCCTCCGGGTTCGCGACGGCCGCTCGCCGGGTCGACCAGGTCGAAGTGGAGGTCGGAATGGCACACCAGCGGCAGCGGCAGGTCGCCGTCGACGGAGAGGAACGGGCTGCCGGAGTCGTCCAGGCCCACCCGGTACTCCATGGTGCCGTTGCGGTAGACGCCGGCGCATCCGGGCTGCATCGGGACGCGGTCCCGGCCAAGGACCGGACGCGCCGAGGCGGGCACCGCGAGGCCGGTGAGCGCGCTCAGCTCCTCGGCGAGGTCGCGCCACATGGCCGTCGCGGAGCTCGCGTTGCCGGTGAACGCGACGACCACACCGCTCTCGGGTTCGGCACGCAGGTGGCAGGAGGTGCCCTGGGCGTTGCCGTCGTGACCGCACCACCAGCGGTCCTCGCCCCGGAACAGGGCGGCGCCGGCGCCCCAGGCGTCGGCCAGGGCGCCGGGCTGCGCACCGGGCGCGGGCCGGCGCATCCACGCGGCGACGGCGGGCGGCAGTGCGGTGGAGTGGCCGGCGAGCGCCCGGCCGAGGGTCATCAGGTCGAGGGCGCCGGCGAGGAGGGCGCCGGCCGGCGCCTCGACGGGGGCGAGGTTCTGCGCGACGGGCAGCGGGCGGCCGGAGGCGGTGTTGCGGGCGTGGCCGGCGGCGACGGGCCGGCCGGGCGCGGGGCCGCCGAGGAAGGCGGGGTGTATGCCGAGCGGCTCGAGCAGGAGCGCCTGTATCGCCTCCCGCCAGGTCATGCCGGTGACCTCTTCGATCAGCCGCCCGGCCGCCACGTATCCGGCGTTGGAGTAGGAGAAGCCGGTGCCGGGTGCGAACAGGATGTCGCGCGGGGAGCAGACCGAGGCGAGGTGGCGGGCCGCGGTGAGTCCGGCGGCCGTGTCGGAGTCCGGGCCGGTCGGCAGCCCGGAGGTGTGGCTGAGCAGGTGACGTACGGTCACCTCCGGTAAGGAGCGCAGCTCCGGCAGCGACACGGCGGCGGGCTCGTCGAGTTCGAGGTCACCGTCCTCGGCGAGGAGCAGGACGACGGCGGCCGTGCACAGCTTGGTCACCGAGCCGGTCGGCACGGCGGTGTCCTCGGTGAAGGGTGCGCCCGTCGCGACGTCGGCGGTGCCGGTGTGGACGCTGATCACCTGGGTGCCGGTGTGCAGCGCCAGCTGCGCGCCCGGCACGCGGTGGGCGCGGGCGAGTTCGTCCATTCGGCCTTGGAGCGAGCGGTGGCCTAGGGACGGTCGCCCTTCGGCGACCGGTATGGGGAGCACGTGCGGCATGGAACGGAGCCTCCTGGGAACTGGTGCTCTGGTGCTCTGGCGACGTGACAGACCGACCGGACCGGGGACGGATCCGGCTGGCAGGGGGACGTTGCGTCGCACGTTCGGAACGTTCGTGCGTGAGGCCGACCCGGTGGGGCCGGCCGCCTGGGCCGAGAGAGAGACTAAGCACAACCACCGCGTTGTGTCTGCTAACTAGTGATTCTGGGCCATACACATCCAGACACCTACGTCCCCGCGCAAAGCACCCCCAGGGCTTCACGGAAAGTAACCTCGGGTGTCCCCTCGCGCCGCCGGGCCGAAAGCAGGCCACGAAAGGCGGCCTCGGCCACGCGCACGGGGCCGGGAGCGCTCCGCCCCGGCCGAAAGCCGCCCCGCCGGAACGCTCGTGGTGGTTCTGCGGTGCAGGTGGGAGACGTGTGGGGCTCGAGTGGCCGTCCGGTGCCGGACGGTTCCCCGGTGTCCGCCCGGTGCCGGACCGGCCGCCCGGCGAGCCGGGCGGGCCGACGGCGAAGGCGCTCTTTCGGCCGCCGCGGACGCCGCGAGGAGGCGGCCGGGATCAACGGGCGCACCGGTCACGGACCCGTTCCCCGCCCCACCGGCCCTTCACCGATGGGCCGGATTCGCTCGCCCCCGACGGGCGCGACAGGCCCTCCGGCGTGCCCGGAGGGGTCGATGGGCCCCGGAGAACCGGCCGGAAGCACCGGACGCCTCTTCCCGCCGTTGCGAAAATGGCCGACTCGTTTCGGATGCGGCGCCGCGCCCGGCCGAGGCCGGACGTTCACCGCACCGGAAGCGCGGCTTCCGGCTCTCCGCGCCCCAACCCCCCTTCCGCGCCCGCGCGTTGCCGCCCTCGCCCGCCCCCGGTCGGGCACGCCTCCCGGCGGCGCGGGCCGCCGGAGGGCGTGCGGGCGTCACCGCGCGCCGGCGGGGACCAGGGCGAGCACCCGGCACGGGGAACCCGAGCCGCCGACGATCGGCAGCGGCGCGGCGATCACCACCGCGCCGGTCGCCGGGAGCCGGTCCAGCCGGCGCAGCTGGGTCAGCCCGTACTTGCCCGCGCCGAGGAGCAGGGAGTGGCAGGGGTACGGCGGCTCCAGTTCCGCCGCGTGGCCCGCGTCGGTGCCGACGGTCTCCACGCCCAGGCCCAGGATGCCGGTCTCCTCGGCCAGGTAGCGGGCCGCGGCCGGGGTGAGACCCGGTGTCCGGGGGCCTCCCTCCCCGGCGTTGGCGAACGCCTCCGGGTCGTCGGCGTACCGGGACCAGCCGGTGCGGTACAGCAGCCAGCCGTTCTCCGGCAGGGCCCCGTGCTCCTCCTGCCAGGCCAGCAGGTCGGGGACGTCGAGCAGGTAGGACGGGTCGGCCTCGGTCTGCGCCGTCCGGTCGACGACCGCCGCGGGGCCGGCCAGCCGCTGGGCCGGCACCCGGGAGACGTCGTCCAGGTCCTTGCCGGTGATCCAGTGGTTGGGCGCGTCGAAATGGGTGCCGGTGTGCTCGCCGGTGCGGAAGTTGTTCCAGTACCAGCCGGGGCCCCGGTCGTCGAAGCGGCTGATCTCCTCCAGCGCGAAGCGGGCCGTCTGCCCGAACGGCTCCGGCAGTCGCAGGACCGGGGTGCCGGCGTGCAGGGGGGAGGTCAGGTCGACGACCTCGATCGCGCCCGCGGCCAGTTGTCCGGCCACCGCGGCCAGACCGGCCGCGGCGCTGGTGACGTCGCTCATGGGGATCCTTCCTGCTTCGGGGCGAGGGGGTGACGCCGGGCGGGACGACGCCGGGCGCGGCCTGCCGGAGCCTCCCGCCGGGGACCCTCCGCGCGCGGCGGAGCGGACTCGCGGCGGAGCGGACTCGCGCCGCACGGACCGCCTTCCCAGGGTCGCCGCACACCCCCGCCGACGGCTCCTGCCCACGCCGGTGCACGGGACAAGGGGGCCACGATGGCGGAACGGCCCTTCGCCGCCCGCCCGGCCGTTCACTCCGACGCGGCGCCCCGGCCCCGGGGCGGCCATGGCGCACCCGGTCGCTCCCCCGCGCACCGGCGTACGCCCATCGGCGCGCGGCGTACCGTTCGAGCGCCCGGCGGCGGGGCCGGCGCGCGCCGGCGTCCGGGGCCCGCCCCTCCAGGGCTCGCGGCCGTGACGACCCTGACGGCCCGGCGGCCGTGGACGTCGCCGGACGCCGGTCCGGATCTCACCTTCCGCGATTCCCGCCCACCGCCGGGGACCGGGCGCCGGGCCGCGGGCCGACGCCACGGCGCGCGCTCCGGACGTCATCGGGCCCTCGCCGTAGGGGAGTTGGACCCGGCACCCCGCAACCGCGGCGTGCCTGACCGCGTCGCCCCGGCCACCGCCGTGGCAGGCGATACCGAACCGCAATCCGAAGCACCCATTAGGTTAGGCTAACCTCAGTGCCGTGAGAGCCGAAGAGACCTCCCCGGTCACACCCCCGCGCGGGCACCGACTCACGGCGACGGACGTCACCGTGGTCTACGACGGCACCCCCGTCGTCCACCAGGCCGACGTGACCCTGCGGCCGGGCGAGGTGACCGTCCTGGTGGGGCCCAACGGCAGCGGCAAGTCCACGCTGCTGCGCACCATGGCCCGCCTCCAGCAGGCGCGCGGCGGCGCCCTCACCCTCGCCGACGAGCACGCCGGCGAGCAGGTGGAGACCGACGCCCTCGCCCTGTCGGCACGCGAGTTCTCCCGCCGGGTGGCCCTGCTGACGCAGGCGCGCCCCACGCCGACCGGGCTCACCGTCCGCGACGTCGTCGAGTTCGGCCGCTACCCGTACCGCGGCCGCTGGGGCAAGGCCGACCCGGGCGGCGCCGCCGCCGTGGACCGGGCGCTGGCGCTCACCGGCACCACCGCGCTCGCCGACCGCGGCGCCGAGCACCTCTCCGGCGGCCAGCTGCAGCGCGTCTGGCTGGCCGGCTGCCTGGCCCAGGAGACCGGCGTACTGCTGCTCGACGAGCCCACCACCTACCTGGACCTGCGCTACCAGGTCGAACTCCTGGACCTGATGCGCGACCTGGCGGACGACCACGGCATCGCCGTCGGCGTCGTCCTCCACGACCTCGACCAGACCGCCGCCGTCGCCGACCGGGTCGTGCTGCTGCACGACGGCCGGATCGTCGCCGACGGGGAGCCGGCCGAGGTCCTCACCCCGGACCGGCTGACCGCGACCTACGGCATCCGCATCGAGGTCGACACCGATCCCCTCACCGGCCACCTGCGCACCCGCGCGGTGGGCCGGCACCACACCCGCACCGCGCCCGAAAGGCTCATCCCCTCCTCATGAAGCGCCACCTCCTCGCCGCGGCCACGGCCGCCGTCGCCGCCCTCTCCCTCAGCGCCTGCGGCACCACCGAGCCCGCCGCCGACGCCAAGGACACCAAGCCGTCCGGGGCCATCACCCTCACCGACGCCTCCGGCGCCGAGGTGAAGCTCGACGGCCCGGCGACCAAGGTCGTCGGCACCGAGTGGAACGTCGTCGAGAGCCTGCTCTCGCTCGGCGTCGAGCCGGCCGGCGTCGCCGACGTCAAGGGCTACGAGCTGTGGAACACGGCCGTCCCGCTCAAGGGCGAGCCCAAGGACATCGGCACCCGCGGCGAGCCCAGCATGGACACCGTCGCCTCCCTGGCGCCCGACCTGATCGTCGCCACCACCGACCTGCCGGAGGCCGCGGTCAAGCAGCTCCGCGACGTCGCCCCGGTCCTCCAGGTCCGCTCCGCCGACGGCGCCGGCCAGATCGACCTGATGCTGGACAACCTCGACCTCATCGCCAAGGCCACCGGCACCGAGGACAAGGCCGGGCAGGCGCGCGAGCAGTTCGACGCCAAGCTCGCCGAGGGCAGGAAGGCGCTGGACGAGGCCGGCCTGGCCGGCGACGGCATAGCCTTCACCGACGGCTACGTGACGTCCAACCAGGTCTCCGTGCGCCCCTACACCGGCACCTCCCTCATCGGCGAGGTCAACACCGAGCTGGGCCTGAAGAACGCCTGGAAGATGAAGGGCGACGAGTCCTACGGCCTGGCCGCCACCGACGTCGAGGGCCTCACCAAGCTCCCCGAGGACACCCACTTCGCCTACATCGGCAGCGACGGCGACGAGAACAGCACCCCGTTCGCCGAGGGCGGCGTCCTCGAGGACAACGCGGTCTGGAAGTCGCTGCCGTTCGTCGAGTCCGGCGACGTGCACCGCCTCGACGACGGCATCTGGATGTTCGGCGGCCCGGGCTCGATGGAGGCGTACGTCGACTCCCTCGTCCAGGCGCTGACGAAGAAGTAACGCCATGGCCGTCACCGCACACAGAACAGCCATCCCGGCCGCCGCCGCGGTGACGGCCGCACTGGCCCTGCTGGTCGCCGTCCTCGCGTCCGTCGACGTCACCCAGGGCACCGCGGCGGCGGGCGCTCCCGAGCTGTGGAAGGCGCTCACCGGCGAAGCCGACCCCGGCGACGCCTCCGTGGTGATCGCCTCGCGCCTGCCGCGCATGGCGGCCGGCCTGCTGGTCGGCGCCGTGCTCGGCATGGCGGGCCTCGCCCTCCAGGCCGTCAGCCGCAACGTGCTCGCCTCCCCGGACACCCTGGCCGTCAACGCCGGCTCCTACCTGGCGCTCGGCGTGGCCGCCGTCACCGGCGTCTCCCTCCCGCTGCTCGCCTCCTCCGGGATCGCCTTCGTCGGCGGCCTCGCCGCCGCGGCGGTCGTCCTGTCGCTGTCGGGGCTCGGCGCGGGCACCGTCCGCCTGGTCCTCGCCGGCAGTGCCCTGACACTGGGTCTGACCGCGGTCACCCAGGCCCTGCTGCTGCTCTTCCCCGAACAGACCGAGGGCCTCTACGCCTGGAACCAGGGGTCCATCGCCCAGAACGGCTTCGACGGCGTCGTGCAGATGCTGCCGATCGCCGCCGTCGGCCTCACCGGACTGCTGCTGACGGCGCGGCGGGTCGACGCGCTCTCGCTCGGCGACGACGCCGCCCGCGGCCTCGGCGTCGACGTCCGCGCCACCCGGGTCACCGTGGTGGTGCTGGCCTCCATGCTGTCCGCGGCCGCCGTCACCCTCGCCGGGCCGATCGGCTTCGTCGGCCTGTGCGCCCCGGCGCTGGTGCGGCCGCTGGCCCGCCGGGTGCGCGCCTTCACCCGGCTGCGCGCGGCCGTGCCGCTCGCCGGGCTCACCGGCGCCGCCCTGGTCCTCGGTTCGGACGTGGCGCTGCGCGCCGTGGTCCCCGGCGACCTCTCCGTCGCGGTGCCGACCGGCGTGGTCACCAGCCTCGTCGGCGCGGTGTTCCTGGTCGTGACGGCGACCAGGCTGCGCGACACCGCCGAGTCCGCCGCGCCCGACCGCCTGCGGCCGCGCGGCCGGCGGGTCTTCGTCACGGTGCTGGCGGTACTGGCGGTGCTGCTGGTGGGCGTAGTCGTCGCCGCCGTACTGCTGGGCGACACCAAGCTGCTCCTCGGCGACGTCGCCAACTGGGCGCAGGGCAGGGCCGGCCGTGCCGTCTCGTTCGTCCTCGACACCCGTGTCCCGCGGGTGGGCACCGCGCTGCTGGCGGGAGGGTCGCTCGCGCTGGCCGGCACGCTGGTGCAGGCCGTCACCCGCAACCCGCTCGCGGAGCCCGCCGTGCTGGGCGTCTCGAACGGCGCCGCGCTGGGCGCGGTGCTGCTGGTGACGTCGGTGCCGCTCGCCGGATCCTGGAGCGTGGCCGGAGCCGCGTTCGCGGGCGCGGCGGCGGCCTCGGTGGTGGTCTTCGGGCTCGCCGCCAAGGGGGGCTTCCGGCAGAACCGGCTGGTCCTGGTCGGCATGGGCGTGGCCACGGCGGCGACCTCGCTGATCAGCCTGATCATCGTCCTCACCGACCCGTACAACGCGACCAAGGCGCTGACGTGGCTCTCCGGCTCCACCTACGGGCGCACCTTCCCGGACCTGGTGCCGCCGGCCGTCGTGCTGGCCCTGGGCGTCGCCGTGGCCGCCGCCCGGCGCACGGAGCTGGACCTGGTCTCGCTGGACGAGGACACGCCCCGGCTGCTGGGCATCGGCCTCTCCCGCGAACGCCTGGCGCTGCTGGTGCTGAGCGTGCTGCTGAGCGCGACGGCGGTGGCGGCGGCGGGCACCATCGGCTTCGTCGGCCTGGTCGCCCCGCACGCCGCCCGCGCCCTGGTCGGCCGCCGCCACGCCCGCGTCGTGCCGGTCGCCGTCCTGCTCGGCGCGGTGCTGGTCTGCGCCGCCGACCTCCTCGGCCGCACGGTCATCGCCCCCGCCCAGCTGGGCGCCGGCCTGATGACCGCGCTGATCGGCACGCCGTACTTCCTGTGGCTGCTGGTGCGCAGCCGGGCGGGCCGGGGCTGAGGCTGTCCGGCCGTTCCCGTCGTCGCCCGGAGGGCGGCCGCGTGGCGTCAGGCGCGTGCGTGGCGTCGCGCGGCGGACGGGGACGGCCGGGCGGCCCCGGTGGAGCGCCTCCCGGGGCCGGCGCCGGGGCGGCGGGCGGTCTCCGCGGCGGGCACGAACTCGCCCTCCCGCGCCCGGCGGGCGTCGGCACCGGGGCCGGGAGGCCGCCCCGGGGTCACGTCCGGCGCATCCCGCTCTCCTCCGTCCCGTCGTTCTCCTCGCTCCCGCGGCGGCCGAGCCGCAGGACCGGGAGGAGCAGCGTCAGCAGGGTCCCGCCCAGCGCCCACGCGCCGAGGACGAGCAGCGGCCCGATGACGGCCCGGGCGTCGAAGTAGGCGATCGACCGCGCCGTCCAGGTGCCCGCGCCGGGGATGAGGGCGGGGCCGATGCCCCGCCAGAACGGCGGCAGCAGCGGATAGGGGTACGCGCCGCCCGCGCTCGGGTTGCCGGCGATGACGACCACCAGGACCGTGAGCCCGATGCCGACGATGCCCAGCGCCGCCTGGAAGGCGAAGGTGATCGCTCCGGTCGCGAACACGACCAGCGCCCCCAGCCACCACAGGCCCGCCACGCTGCCCGGCAGCGCGCCCAGCACCGGGCCGATCACCACCGCGCCCAGCAGACCGAGCAGGACCGAGTACACGGCGAGCGCCAGCAGGCGGATCACCGCCCGGCGGAGGTTGGCCGGCCGGGCGCCGTAGCCCACGGCCAGGATGGCGGCGCACAGGTAGCCGCCCACGCACCAGCCGACGACCAGGTAGAACGAGGACAGTCCGCGCGCGTCGCCCCGCCGGACGGGGACGACGTCGACGGTGCGCACCTGCCGCCCCTGCCGGGCCTCGGCCCGGACGACGACCTCCTCCAGCGCCTCCGCCACCGGGGCGCCGCCGCCGCTGGCGACGAGCAGCCGGCCGGCGGGGGCCCCGGGGTCGACGACGAGCGCGCCGTAGATCTCCCGGTCCGCGATCTGCCGCCGCGCCTCCTCGGCGGAGGCGACCGGCCGTGCGTCGAGGGGGGACCCGGGCAGCGCGTCCAGCCGTGCCGCCAGGGGGCCGCCGCGCTGCGCGGCGACGACGCCGAACGCGATGTCCCTCGGCTTCGGCGCGTGGAAGGCGCCCGCGTAGGAGGCGATGAACAGCACGCCGAGCACCAGCACGCCCAGGACGAGCAGCGCGGACCGCGGCCGGACCGCGTCCTTGACCTCCGCGGCGAACGTGGGCCTGGCAGGCGCTCCGGTGTGCATGGTCCCCAGCCTGGCCATCCGGCCGTCACTTCGCAGGCCGGGTCCGCCGGGCGGGGGAACGGACGGATCCGTCCGGGGCGCCACGGGCCGCCGGGCCCCGGCCCCGCCCACGTGTGTCCGGGCGAAAGGCGCCCTCCTGCCGGACGGTGTGCGCACCGCTATCCGCGTGCTCCCGCTCCCCCCGGGCCGCACGCCCTCACGCGCCTCGCGCCCCTCTCCCCCGCCGCCGTGCCGGAGGCCGTCCCGCCGGGGGCGGCGGTCTGCGACGATGGCTCCGTGGACGAAGAGGTCATCCCCGTTCTCCGCGTCGAGGACGCCGCCGCGGCGGTCGCCTGGTACGAGCGGCTGGGCTTCACCGAGCAGTGGGAGCACCGCTTCGCGCCGGGGCTTCCCGCCTTCGTCGAGGTCGCCCGGGGCGGGGTGCGGTTGTTCCTCTCGGAGCACGAGGGCGACGCCCGGCCCGGCACCCTGGTCCACCTCCGCGTCCGCGACGTCGACGCCGTCGCCTCCGAGTTCGGTGTGCGACCGGAGGACCTCCCGTGGGCGCGCGAGATCGAGCTGCGCGACCCGGACGGCAACCGGCTGCGGATCGGCACGCCGACGCGGTGACCGGGCGTCAGTCCGCCGGGAGGAGCGGCGGCTGCCATTCGATCAGCAGGATCGTGGCGTCGTCGCTCAGCTTGTTGCCGTGGTGGTCGACGATGTCGTGCATGAGCAGCCGCAGGATCTCGGCGGGCCGCTGACCGGCCGCCGCGGACCGGATGATGAAGTCGGTGAACCGGCCGAGGCCGAACTCGTCACCGCCACGACGGGCCTCGGTGACCCCGTCCGTGTAGAGCAGCACGCGGTCGCCGGGTTCCAGGACCACCTCGTGCACCTCGCGTCCGGCGCCGTCGCCGAGCAGGGAGCGCAGCCCCATGGGCGGCTGCGGCGGCCGCTCCAGCGCCTTGTCGAGCACGCGCCGGCCGCGGATCAGCAGGGGCGCGGGGTGGCCGCAGTTGCACCAGCGCAGCACACCGGTGTCGACGTCCAGCCGGCACACCAGTCCGGTGCAGAACTGCTCCGGGAGCCACAGGGAGAGGGCCCGGTCGACCGTGTCGACCATTTCGTCCAGGTCGGCGCGGGAGCGGCGGGCGTTGCGGCAGCAGGCCATGGCCACGGCGGTGGTCAGGCCGGACGCGAGGTCGTGACCCATGGAGTCGAAGATGCCGGCGTGGAGCGTGTTGCCGGTCAGCGAGTGGTCGAAGGCGTCACCGCCGAGCTCGTAGGCGGGCTCCAGGACTCCGGTGGAGATCACCGACCTGGTGCCGATGCTGCGGGGCGGCAGGAAGGCGCGGAGCATCTCGGTGTGCGCGTGCATGGTGCGGACGCGGGTGCGGGCCACGAACCCGTCGCTGTACGTCCTCTTGCTGGTGACCACCAGGGCCAGTGTGTGGGCCGGCAGCCGGCAGCGCCGCAACCGGACGGCGTCCATGGTGCGGGACCGCACTCCCAGCACCCCGACCCTCTCGGCGCCGTCGACCAGGGGCAGCCACACCCTCAGGTCGTCCTCCTCGTCGTCGATGCGCACGGACACGGTGCGGTAGGCCCAGCCGGCCGTGCTGCCCTCCACCGGCAGCGTCCGCGCCCGGTCGTCGAGGGGGATCAGCACCCGTTGCTGCAGGTCGACCAGGTGGATGGTCGCGCCGTCCAGCCCGAGCGACCGCGCGCAGCGGTCCACCACCCGCGGCAACCGGTAGGGCACGCTCGCGTGCAGCTCGGCGAGCAACTCCTCCAGCACCCGCTCGTCCAGGCCGCCGGCGGCCGCACGGTCGTGCCCCTCGGTCATGACATCACCTCCGTCCCACTCTCACACCGGGCGCCCTCCCGGCCCGGCAGCCGGGCCCGGGGGGAGGGCGCCGTCCCCCCGGTGGAGCAGGCGGCCGCGCCGACCGCCGCCGGGCCCCGTCCGCTCCAGGACCGGCCCGGCCGGGCGCCCGCACCGGCCTCCGTGCGCGGCCCTCCCCGCCCGCACCGGTGCCCGCCGGACCCCGGGCACGCACGCCCAGGAGCCCTGGGCGAAGCTATTGACCTGTACGGATGTGCCGTGTTTCGCTCGGCGCGAGGTCCTGGGGAGCGTCGCCGCCGGCCACGGTCGTGCGCTCCGAGGGGCACCAACGGCACGGACGGCGTGCGGGGCCGAAACGAGGGGCGTGGGGTGTTCAGGGGCTCGGGGGGACCCGCCGGGGTCGCGGGTGGGACGGCCTCGCCGCGCGGGCGGACGTGCCGGGCGGGCCCGCCCCGCCCACGGCCGCCGCACGGTGGCCGCCCGGTGACGACCGATCCGCCCCGGCGTGAGCCGTACACAGCGAAGCTGGCAGAGAAGTGACGAACACACCCGCGCAGGACCTCCTCCGGACGAGCGCGACGAGGACGACCCCCACCGGACGGCCCGGGCCGCGGAGGTGGCTCTGGGGCGTGACCGCCGTCGTGGCGCTCGGGTTCATGGTCCTGCTGGAGTTCGCCGCGCGTCACCACGGCGTACCGGGGCCGATCACCAACCAGGCGCGGGAGGTGGTGCTCCCCCCGGACTCGGGCGGCCTGCTGTACGCCGCCATGGCGTTGACGATGGTGGTCCTCACCTGGAGGGAACGTTTCCTCGCCGTGGGCACGGCGATCGGGGTCGACGTCCTGTTCCTGGCGGTCCGGTGGGCGGCCGACGCCGAGCCGTCCGACGGCCACCCCTTCGGCATCGGCGCCCTGTGGGTGGTCCTCGGCTGCGCGGTCGTCGCCGTCACCCGCCGCACCGGACGGGAGCGCGTCCTGCTGCTGAAGGGCGTCGGGCTGGGCCTGCTGCTGGTGGCCGGCCGCAAGACCGGTGACACCTGGCTGCTCATCACCGCCAAGACCCGCCCGATGGTGCTCGACCCGTACCTGGCCGCCGCCGACCACGCCCTCGGCGACCCGTCCTGGCTGGCCGGCCGCCTGGTGACGGCCACCGGCCCCCTCGGCTTCCACGTCCTCGACTTCGTCTACGGCAACCTCGCGGTGGCCGCGGTCGTCGTCGCGCTGTACCAGCTGCGCCGGGTGGGCGCCGAACGCCGCTTCCCGCGCCACCACCTGGTCCGCACGTTCCTGGTGATAGGCCTCCTCGGACCGGCCTGCTACATGGTCTTCCCGGTGGTCGGGCCGCTCTACGCCTACGGCACGGGCAACGAGTACTGGGCGTCGGTCAGCCTGTGGGCGCCGGACACGCCGGCCACCACGCCCTGGGCCCTGGCCGACCTGTGGCCGCGGACGCCGCCGCCGGCCGACGCCCCGGCGCCCATGCCGTTCGACGGGATCACCCCGCGCAACTGCATGCCCAGCCTGCACACGGCATGGGCGACGGCGATCTTCATACACTCCCGCACGGGCCCGCGGCTGCTGCGTCACGCGGGAACGTTCTGGCTGGTCTCCACGGTCTGCGCGACGCTCGGGTTCGGCTACCACTACGGGGTGGACCTCCTCGCCGGCGTGGTGTTCACGCTCACCCTCGAGGCGGCGCTGCGCACGCACGACCGCGGCCGGCCCCGGCCGGGGATCCGGCTGGTCGTCCACGGCGCCTCGGTCTTCGTCGCTCTGCTGGTGTCGTACCGTCTGCTCCCCGTGCCGATGGCGGAGCACCCGTGGATCGCCGGGCCGCTCCTCGTCCTGGCGACGGCCTCGGTGGTCCACCACTACGTGCGGACCACGGCGCGGTGGTCCGGGCCCGCCGCGCCGCCCCCGCGTCCCGAGCCCGTCCCCCGGCAGCGGCCCGCCCCGCGGGCGGAAGCCGTCTGAACGGCGCCCGCCCGCCGGCGCGTCCGCCGGGCCCCGGCCGGTCCTCCCCGGGGGAAAACGGCTGTCGGTCCGCGGCGCCGCCCACTACTGTCGGGTGACGGACGGGCCGGGAGGAACGGGGAGACGGCCGGTCGTCCGGGCGCGCGTCGACGCCGTGGGCCGTCGTCGGCCCGTCATCGCGTGCCGCCCCTGGCCCGAGGCGCGGCGGGCCCTTCCCCGCACCGCCGCACCGCCGCACCGCCGCACGCCCCGTCGCGCGCCGCGCGGCGGCCTCGTTCCCGGCAGCCCGAGGGGTCCTGGTGCCGTCCTGTTCCTCCACCGCGTCCGGCGCGTCCGGCCCCGGCCTGTGGCGGGACGCCGGCTTCCGCAGGCTCTGGGCGGGCCAGACCGCCTCACAACTGGGCGAGCACACGGCCCTCGTGGTGCTGCCGCTGGTCGCCGTCCTGACGCTCGGCGCCGAGGCCGGCGAGCTGGGGTTCCTCCGCGCGGTGGGGCAGGCCCCGGTCCTGTTGCTGGCGCTGTTCGTCGGCGCCTGGGTGGACCGGTGGCGGACCCGCACGGTGATGGTGCTGGCCGATGCCGGCCGGGCGGTGGTGCTGGGCGCGGCCGCGGTGGCCGGGGTCCTCGGGATGCCGGGCCTGCCGGCCCTGCTCGTGGTCGCGTTCACGGTCGGGGCCCTGTCCGTGTTCTTCGACGTCGCCTATCAGGCGTCCCTGGTGCGGCTGGTGGGGCGCGACCGGCTGCTGGCGGGCAACAGCGCGCTGGAGGGCAGCCGGTCCGCGGCCCAGATCGGCGGCCCCGCCCTCGGCGGCGCGCTGGTGTCCCTGCTGTCCGCGGCGGCCGCCGTGGCGTCCGGCGCCCTGTTCTTCGTGCTGTCGTTCCTGTCGATCCGGCGGATCGGCGGCCGCGAGGCGGTGCCCGGGCGTGCGGAGGGCCCCTCCCGGATGTGGCGGCGGATCCTGGAAGGCCTCCGCTTCGTCGCCGGTGATCCCGCGTTGCGGGCCGTGGCGCTCGCCTCGGCCGCCTTCCAGTTCTCCCTGGCGGCCACCATGACCGTCTACCTGCTCTTCCTGCCCCGGGAACTCCACCTGCCGGGCACCGCCGTCGGGCTGGCGCTCGCGGCGACGGGACCGGGCGCGCTCCTGGGCTCGCTGCTCGCCGCCCGTCTGCCCGGCCGCCTCGGCCACGGCGTGGTGCTCGTGTCCGCGGCGGCCCTCGGCGACGGGGTGATGCTGTGCGTGCCCGCGCTGCACGGCTCCGCCGCCGTGACGCTCCCCGCGCTGGTGGCGGTCAACTTCGTGTTCGGAGCCCTCGGTCAGCTCGTCAACGTCACGGTCATGGCCGTCCGGCAGGCGCTCACCCCGGACGGCCTGCAGGCCCGCGTGGCGGCGACGATCACCTTCGTGGGCATGGGCCTCACCCCGCTCGGTTCCCTGACCGGCGGCCTCCTCGCCCAGGACCGGGGGCTGCGCACCGGTCTGCTGGTGGCGGCGGCCGGCATGCTGCTGTCCCCCGCGCTGATGGCGCTGTCCCCGCTCGCCCGCCTGGGCCGGACCCTGCCGGCCCGGCGGGACGCGCCGCCTGCCGCCGGACGCCGGGGCGGCGGGCAGCCCGGCGGCGGGGCGGTGTGACCGGCCGCCGCGGCTTTTCTCCACGCGTCTTCGGCCCGCCCGCATGACCGCCCTGGCCGGTGCCCGGGGCCACCCGTCGCGCCGCGCTTCATGCTGTTATATGACTTTCAGATGAGGTGATCGTTCGGTCGTCCCTTGCGCCCCACGGGCCACCGCGTCGGCGTTTCGGCCACGCCCCGGCTCCGCCGGGCCCCCTCCGCCCTGCGCAGGCGTCCTCCGCCCCTTGTGCCGTACGGGGTCCGGCTCGTCCGAAATCGAGCGCGTTCGATTCGCCCGCCGCGTCGTTGTGCCGTGCACCACCGCACCACCGCACTCCGAGGAGGAGCGAGTTGACCGCACAGGAAGCAGCACCGCCGCCGGCCTCTCCGTCCGGTCCGCCCCCTCCGCCTCCCCCGGCGGAGATCACCTACCAGGGGCACTACTCCGTCAACCCGCTGGCCCAGGTCTCCTTCCGGCGCATGTGCGCGCAGATCCCCCGGGTGCTGGGCAGGATCGGCCGCCTGTGCCGGCGGACGGATCCGCGGGCCGTGCGGCTGCTGGTCGGCTGCCAGGTGGTGACGGGCGTGTCCGCCGCGGTCCTGCTGGCCGCGACGGCCCGGGCCATGGGCCCGCTGCTGGGCGGCGGGGCGGTCGCCGACCGGCTGCGGGGCGCGCTGCCCGCTCTGCTGGTGGTGGCCCTGGCCGCCGCCCTGACACGCGTCTCCGGCGCCGTGGCGGTCTACGCGGAACGGCGGATCACCCCCGTGCTGACCACCGCGACGGACACCACGCTGGTGGAGGCGGTGTGCCGGGTCGAGGCCTCCGCCTACGCCGTGGACGGTTTCTCCGACCGTCAGGAGGCGGCCGAGATGGGGGTGGTGCGCACCCAGGTCATGATCGGCGACGCGCAGCGGTTGCTGTCGGCGCTGATCCGGATGGTGACGGCCGGCGGCGTGCTGTCGGTCCTCGATCCGCTCATGCTGCCGCTGCTCCTGCTCGCCGTGCTGCCCGCCGGAGTGGGCGCGGTGCTCACCGCCCGGGTGGACTACGAGATCCACTACGCCAACATCGCCGACCGCAACATCCGCAGCATGATGCGCTGGTGGGTGACGACGCCGAGGTGCGGCGACGAGGTGCGGGCCAACTCGATGACCGACTACCTCGTCTTCTGGTACCGGACGCTGTCGCAGCGCTGCGACCGGCGGACCCTGGCGGCCGCTCCCCGCACGCTGCGGATCTCCCTGTTCTCCGCGCTCGTCTCGGGCGTCTTCCTGGTCGTCGCCTGGGGAGCCCTGGCCTGGCTGGCCGCGTCGGGGAGGATCGAGCTCGCCGTCGCCGCCACCGCCGTCGTCGCCGTGCAGACGACCCTGGCCGCCCTCTCGCAGGTCGTGGTCAACGGCGCCGCCGTCTTCCACACCAGCCTCTACCTGGGCGACATGCAGACCTTCCTCGACGACGCGGCCGCCCGCGCCCCCCGGCGCGGCGGGCACGTCCTGACCGCCCCGGTCGAGGAGATCCGGGTGGAGGAGGCCGTCTACCGGTACCCGGGCAAGGACCGGCCCGCCGTGGACGGCGTGTCACTGACCCTGCGCCGCGGTGAGATCCTCGCCGTCGTCGGGGCCAACGGCTCCGGCAAGTCCACCCTGATCCGCCTGCTCACCGGCATCCACCTGCCCGACAAGGGCAGGGTCACCTGGAACGGCACCGACCTCGCCGGCACCGACCCGGCCACCGTGTGGGCCAACACCGGGCTGGTGCCGCAGATCTTCGCCCAGTGGCCGCTGCGGGTCCGCGAGAACATCACCCTCGGCCAGCCCCGCACCCACGACGACGGGCCGGTCTGGGAGGCCGTCGACGCGGTGGGCCTGCGCGAGGCCGTGGACGACCTGCCCGCGGGGCTCGACACCCTCCTGGCCCGCGACACGTTCGGCGGGGCGGAACTGTCCGGCGGCCAGTGGCAGCGCGTCGCCTGTTCCCGGGCCCTCTACCGCAGGCCCGCCCTGCTCATCCTGGACGAGCCGACCTCCCAGATGGACCCGCGCGGCGAGCACCGGATCTTCGAACGCATCAAGGCCATCGCCGCCGACCGCATCACCGTCGTGGTCACCCACCGTCTGGAGAACACGAGGATCGCCGACCACATCGTCGTCATGGAACACGGCCGCATCACCGAACAGGGCCGCTACGACGACCTCGTCCACGCCGGCGG
>NZ_LWCC02000159.1:5098-10102 GCF_001642695.1 Streptomyces chilikensis | reverse complement strand
GGTCCGGGGGCGCCCGCCGGTGGCCGTCAGGCGCAGTACTGCGCCTGTTTGCCGATCGACCGGTACATGCAGTCCGCGTTCTCCAGGAGTTGCAGCACCGCGTCACGGTTGCGGGACGTCTCCCGTTCGATCACCTCGTCGGGCGGGTAGAAGCCGCCCCCGGAACTGGACGACGGGTACATCTCGAAGGTGTACGAGAAGATCTTGTGCACTCCCCAGAGGTAGTCGTTGATCGACCCGTCCGTGATGTACAGGTCGCTGGACTGCTCGGCGGTGTAGCCGTTGCTGGCGGCCATCTTCTGGCCCACCGCGGCGAAGGCGTCGCGGTCGTCGGCCGTCATGCCGGTCGTGGTGTCGGAGTAGGTGTAGCCGAACGGCCACAGCACCAGCTCGCTGTAGGTGTGGAAGTCGACACCCGCCTTGATCTGCTGCTTGCCGCCCACCACGCGGCTGCGCACGAAGTCGGCGACCACCTTGACCTCCTTGGCCGACTCCCCCGCGGTGCCGCGGTAGGTGTCGGAGGAGGTGGAACCGGAGGAACCGCCGCAGCAGCCCCACCGGTGGGCCCAGTTGCGGTTCAGGTCCGTGCCGACGTAGGAGGAACCGGAGTTGGGCTGGCGGTTCTTGCGCCAGGAGCGGTAGGAGCCGGAGGCGATGTCGTACTCGCCGCCGTCCGGGTTGAGGTCCGGGATGATCCAGATCTCGCGCCCGTTCACCATGTTGGTCACCCGGGAGTCGGTGCCGTAGTCGCTGGTCAGCTCGCGCAGCAGGTACAGCGCCATCTCGACGGTGAGGTGCTCGCGGGCGTGCTGGTGGTGGGTGAACAGCACCTCGGGCTCGGCCTCGTCGGTGCCGACGTTGTCGCTGATCTTGACGGCGACGATGTTGCGCCCCTGGTAGGAGGTGCCGATCACCCGCTGGGAGGCGATCTGCGGGTTCGCCTGGACGATGGAGTTGATCTCGCTCGTCATCTCCGCGTAGTTGTGGTAGCGCGAGTCGGCGGACGGGAAGTCGAGCGGGGTGACGGCGTCGGCGCCGGTGGAGCGGTCGGGGACCGCGCCGAGCGGGGTGATGTCGTAGCCCTGCGCGCGCAGCTTCCTGATCTGGTCCGCGCGGCCGGAGACGACGACGCCGTGGCCGTGGACCTCGTCGACGGTCACGCCGGCGCGCTGCAGGGCGGTGCGGTCCTCGGCGGTGGAGTGCAGGTGGATCTCGTACTGGCGGACCTCGTCCGCCGCCGCCGGCGTGCCGCCGGCCGGGGCGTCGTCGGCCGTCGCCGACACGGGGGCCGCGAGGGCGAGGGCCAGCAGGACGGCGAGGGCGGCGGTACGTCTGCGGCTTCGGGGGGTGGGGCCGCGGAAGCGGAGTCGCATGAACTCTCCTCGATTCTCCGGGGGATCCGGATCTTTCCGGACCGGGGAGTGGAGCGGGGTGGTGCCTCGGCGCCTCGGTGCGGCGTGCGAGGTTCGACGTGCCCGGTGCGGGTGTGGCGCCATGGTGGGTGGATGGCATGCCCGGGTCAAGAGATGCGATCCGGAAGCCCTGGCCGGAACCGGCGGGCGGGCCCCGGGAGCGGTGTACGGCTCCCGGAACCCCGGGGATGCCACCCGCCGCGCGCGCCGGCGGCGTTCCGGGAGGGGGACCGGGACCGGGTCCTCGTGTTCCTCCGTGGGGCCACCGCGCCGCGGAGAGGCGCGGTGGAGAGCCGGACCCGCACCTCGAGGACGTTCGTCCCCCTCGGCCGGTCCGGTGAGCGGTGGCGGTGCCGGAGTCCGGGCGGAAGCCCGGGATCCGGGCGGCGCGCCTCCAGCGGCCGGGCCGCCCCGGCGCGTGGTGCCGGGGGAAGGAGTCGCGCCTTCACCGCGGTCCGGCAACCGGTCGGCACGTCCCCGCGGATCGTCCGGGCCGCCGGGCCGGGCCGCCGGCGCCGTACCGGCTCGCGCCGCCTTCTGGCACCATGCATCACCGGTCCCGGCCCGCGCCCCCGTCCCGGAGGACACATGCGTATCCGCGTTCTGCCCGCAGCCACGGCGGTGGCGTTCTCCCTCCTCACCGGCTGCTCCCCGGACGAGGGGGCGGCGGACCGCGGGTCCGGGGCGGCGGCGGAGCCGTCCGCGGGGAACGGGCCCCCCGCCGCGGACGTCCGCGCCCTGACGCGGGGTGTGGAGGCCTACGTCACCGCGTACTTCGGCAACGACGCCCCGACGGCGCTCGGCATGATGTCGGAGCGCTGCCGCGGCGTGCTCGTCCACGAGGCGGAACACGCCGGCAAGAGGGGCGAGGAGGCGTACGCGGCGGCGGTGGAGGAGATCGCGGAGGAGCACGGCCCCCGGAAGGCCACGGACGTGACGGTGGACGAGGTCTCCGGCGACCGGGCGCGCGTCTCCTACCGGGTCGGCGGTCTCCCGGAGTTCGGCCAGGAGGGACAGCCCTGGTCCCGCGAGGACGGGACGTGGAAGTACGACGCCTGCTGACGCCCGGACACCAGGGCGGGTGGCGGCCCGGACGGCCGCCCTACGGCCGCGGCAGCACCAGGCGGAAGGTGGCCCCGCTGCCGTGTCCGGGGTCGAGTTCGAGCCGCCCGCCGTGCCCCTCCGCGATGGCCGCCGCGATGGCCAGCCCCAGTCCTGACCCGCCCTGGGCGCGCGAGCGCGACGGATCGGCCCGGTAGAAGCGCTCGAAGACGTGCCCGGCGTCGTGCGCCGTCAGTCCGGGGCCCTCGTCCGCCACCTCGACGACGACCACGCGGGTGCCGGGCAGGAAGGGGGGCGAGGGGCTGACGCGTCCCGGCACGTCCGTCCCGCCGACGCCGGCACCGGCCGGGCCGGAGCCCACGCGGACGTGGACCGCGGTGCCGGGCGGCGTGTGGGTCCGGGCGTTGGAGAGGAGGTTCTCGAGGATCTGCCGCAGCCGGTGCGGGTCGCCCACGGCCTCCACGACGTCCAGTTCCGGGGCGCCGGCGCCGTCCGGGCCGCCGCCGAGGGGTTCCAGGGTCACGGGGTGGCCCGGCCGCTGGAGGGCGGCGGTGCTCACGGCGTCCGCCGCGAGCGACAGCAGGTCCACGCCCTCCCGCCGGTAGTCGGGCTCCTGGTCCAGGGTGGCGAGCAGTTGGAGGTCGTCGACGAGCAGGCCCATGCGCTCGGCGTTCTGCGCGACGAGCCGGTCGGCCTCGCGCCGTTCCCGTTCGGTACGGCGCTCGGACCGGAGGGCCAGCTGGGCGAAGCCCTGGATGGCGGTCAGGGGGGTGCGCAGTTCGTGACCGGCGTCGGCGACGAACCGGCGCAGCCTGCCCTCCGACGCCTGGCGTTCCTGCAGCGCCTTCTGCAGCCGGTCGAGCATGGTGTTGAGCACCGTGCCCAGCCGCCCGATCTCGGTGCCGGGGTCGGTGTCCGGCAGCCGCAGGTCGAGCCGTCCGGCGGTGATCGCCCCGGCGGCACGCTCCATGCGGGTCAGCGGCAGCAGTCCGAGGCGCACCACCCCGCGGGCCAGGGCCAGCAGGGCCGCGACGGTGACGGCGAGCAGCAGGGCGTCCAGCCAGAGGATCTTCGACGTGGCCCCGTCCACGGTGTCGAGCGGCAGCGCGACCACGGCGCGCATGCCCTGCGGTCCGGTGCGCAGCAGGACCCGCCAGTTGCCGTCCCCCGTCTCCGCCTCGACCGACTCGGGTTCTCCCTCCGTCAGGCCGAGGTCCTTCTCGTCGTCGGGGAGCCGGGGGCCCGGCCTGTCGTTCGAGCCGAGCACGTGGTCCAGGCGCTGCCCGGAGGCGTTGTAGAAGTGGACCCGGAACTCCGACGGCAGGGCGCCCGCGCCCGCCACGGGCGGGGGGCCGTCGGGCCGGCGGGCGTCGTCGAAGGCCGGCGGCCGCGGCTGGAACGCGGCGAGCTGCTGGTCGACGCGGTCCAGCAGCCAGGACCTCAGCACGACGAATCCGACCAGTTCGGAGGCGAGCACCGCCACCGTGGCCAGCACGGTGACACCGAGGACGAGGCGGCCGCGCAGGGAGCGGGGGGCCGCGGGGCGGCGGAACGCGCTCACCGCCCGGGGTTCCCCTGGTTGCCGCGCGGCAGGCGCAGGCAGTATCCGACGCCGCGGACCGTGTGGATGAGCGGCGGGTCGAACCGGTCGATCTTCTTGCGCAGGTACTTGACGTAGGTCTCCACCACGCGGGTGTCCCCCGCGAAGTCGTAGCCCCACACGTGGTCGAGGATCTGCGCCTTGCCCAGCACCCGGCCGGCGTTGTCGAGGAGGTACGCCAGCAGTTTGAACTCGGTCGGCGAGAGCTGCACGTACCGGCCTGCCCGGTGCACCTCGTGCGCGGTCTCGTCGAGTTCGAGGTCGGCGTAGCGCAGGACGGTGTCGGGCAGCAGGGCGTCCGGGCCCAGGGTGCGCCGCAGGATGGCCTGGATGCGCAGCAGGACCTCCTCGATGTTGAACGGCTTGGTGACGTAGTCGTCGGCGCCGGCGCTCAGCCCCGCGATGCGGTCGTCCACGCCGGCGCGGGCGGTCAGGAACAGCACGGGCACGTGGTTCCCCGCCTCGCGCAGCCGGCGGGTCACCTCGTAGCCGTCCAGGTCGGGCAGCATGACGTCCAGGAGCAGCAGGTCGGGGTGGACCCGCTCGACCTCGGCCAGGGCGGACCGGCCGGTCTCCACGCTGCTCACCCGGTAGCCGGTGAGCCGCAGGGTCGACTCGAGCAGGGTGCGGATGCTGGGTTCGTCCTCGACGACGAGGAGCCGGTGCCGCGGCTCCGTTGCGGAAGGCTCGGTCATGGTGCTGTGCGGTTTCCGTTCTTTCGCTGAGGTCCACGGTGTGCCGGGGCGTGGCCGTACCGGACGTTACCCGCGGTGGGCCGCGAGCCGCGCCCGCGGCGGGCATGTCTCCTCCGGCGGGACGACCGGGTGGCGAGGAGCGTGCCCGAGGGCCCGGACGGGTCCTCGCAGGGGTCCGTCCGGACGCGGGGGCCGGCCGGTGACCGCCTCCTCCCCCGGCACGGGGCACTTCGGC
>NZ_LWCC02000159.1:1644-5074 GCF_001642695.1 Streptomyces chilikensis | reverse complement strand
GTGCGGTGCCGTCGACCGGCACCGCACACGGAAGCAGCGTTGTGTGGGAGAACGCCGAGAATCGCGGGGCAGACGCGGGGGAATCCCGAGCGGCCGGGCGGCGGTCCTGCGGTGGCCGGCGTCACCGCTCGGCGGCCGGCCGGGACGCGCCGCGCGCCGCCAGGTCCTCGTCCGTGATCCCGCGGAGCACCCGGCACGGCACGCCCACCGCGACCGTCACCGGGGGACGTCCCGGCTGACGACGCCGCCCGCCCCGATCACCGGCCCCCGGCCGATGCGGACGCCCGGCAGGACGACCGCGTTGCCGCCGATCCACACCTCGTCCTCGATGACGACCGGCTCCGGGAACCGGCCGAAGCCGGCGCGGGGCGAGGGGTGCACCGGGGAGCCGGCGAGTCCGCCTCGTGCGGGCCCTGAGGACGCGATCCCGGGGCCGGCGCGGGGGACGCCGCCGGAACACGGAAGCGGACGCAGAGTTTGAGAGCGCTCTCAAGGAGTAACCGAAAGCCCTTACAGGCACGCTGACATGGCATCAGACTCTGCGAAGGGTGTTGACACCCACCCTCTGGAGCCCTACGTTTCCCGCGTCTTGAGAGCGCTCTCTGAAACCGTTCCCAGCTGTTCCGGACCGGCTCTCCCCCGCTCCATCACGTCCCCCACCACCCCGTGATGACAAGAGGTGTCCTCCATGCCAGCCCTCCCCCTGCGGCCCCTGCGGGCCGTGCGACCGGCCTCCGTGCTGGTCGTGGCCGCGTCGCTGGCCGCCGTCGGACTCGGTCCGGCAGCGGCCCCCGCGGCGGCCGCCACCGTTCCCGTGGGTGCCGGAAGTTACTCCGACACCCGGCCCTCCGGCACGTCCGGTCCCACCACCAACACCGGCACGCCGGTCAAGCCCAAGGTCACCGCGGCCGCCCAGGGCAAGCCGGTGCCCACCAACGACTGGTGGTCCTCGCTGGCCTTCCAGCGGTACGGCGACAACCCGTACTCCACCCCCATGTACGGCCATCCGCTCACCTACCAGGCCGTCTCCGGCGGGCTGGAGGTCGGCTACCCGACGACCCCGGCGATCGTCGGCGAGGGACGGCAGTACGAGTTCGCCCACAAGCGGGACCTGACCGTCGGCCTGACCGGGCTGAACTCGCCCGACGCCAAGGCGGACGCCTGGTCCGACTGGACCGTCACCCCGTACTGGTCCGACGGCACCCGCACCCTGCGGACCACCATCGGCCACGGCATGCCGTTCGTGTACGCCCAGGGATCCGGCGGGAACGCCCGGATCAGCACCGCCGGCACGCCCTCCGTCTTCTCCGACCAGGGCAACGTCCTCGGCATCACCGTGGGCGGGCACCACTACGCGCTGTTCGCGCCCACCGGCGCCGACTGGAACGTCTCGGGGACGGAGATCACCGCCGGGCTCGGCGGCAAGGACTACTTCTCCCTCGCCGTGCTGCCCTCCACCGACGCCCTGGCCACCTACCGCAAGTACGCCTTCAGCTTCGTCACCGGGTCGAAGGTCGACTGGAGCTACTCGTCGGGCACGGTCAAGGCCACCTACTCGCTGACCACCGAGGCGAAGGAGGGCACCGAGCGCGGCGCCCTGCAGGCCCTCTACCGGCACCAGTGGCTGCACACCACCGACACGCTCACCTCCCACACCTACGTCTCGCCGCGCGGCCAGATGAAGGTCCGGGAGGGCGCCTCCTTCAGCACGAGCATGAAGGCGGCCCCGGCCCTGCCCCAGCTCCCGCGCAGCAGCGCCCTCGACACGGCCCGCCTGCGCGGGTACGTGAACGAGGTCGCGAACTCCGCGGACCCGTTCTCCGGCGCGACCGACACGTACTGGACCGGCAAGGCCCTCGGCAAGCTGGCCCAGCTGGTCACCATCTCCGACCAGATCGGTGAGACCGGCACCCGCGACAAGCTGCTCGGCCTGATCAAGGGCAAGCTCCAGGACTGGTTCACCGCCGGCGGCGCCAACGAGTTCTCCTACGACAAGGACTGGAAGACCCTCACCGGTTACCCGGCCTCCTACGGCAGCGACACCGAGCTCAACGACCACCACTTCCACTACGGCTACTACGTCCACGCCGCCGCGATCGTCGCCCAGTACGACGCGCAGTGGGCCGCCGACTCCGCCTGGGGCGGCATGGTGAAGACGCTGGTCCGCGACACCGCCAACCCGAGCCGCACCGACGGCTCCTTCCCCTTCCTGCGCGGCTTCGACGTCTACGCCGGGCACGGCTGGGCCTCCGGCCACCAGGGCTTCGCGGCGGGCAACAACCAGGAGTCCTCCTCGGAGTCCACCAACCTCAGCGCCGCCCTCGTCCTCTACGGCTCCGCGACCGGCGACAACTCGCTGCGCGACCTCGGCGTCTACCTGCTCACCACGGAGAGCGAGGCGATCGCCCAGTACTGGTTCGACAAGGACCAGCAGGTCTTCCCCGGGTCCTTCACCCACGACACCCTCGGCATGGTGTGGGGCAGCGGCGGCGCGTACTCCACCTGGTGGACCGCCAACCCCGAGGAGATCCACGGCATCAACACCCTCCCGGTGACCGCCGCCAACGCCCTCCACCTCGGCGCCCACAAGGAGGCGATCCGGCGCAACCTCGCCGAGATGGAACGGGAGAACGGCGGGCCCGCGGTGGAGTGGCGGGACATCCTCTGGGAGTTCCAGTCGCTGGCCGACCCCGCCGCGGCCAAGGCCAAGTGGGACGCGCAGAACGGCAGCTACACGCCGGAGGACGGCGAGTCCAAGGCCCACACCTACCACTGGCTCACCGGGCTCGACACGACGGGCGCGCCCGACACCTCGGTGACCGGCGACATCCCCACCTCGGCCGTCTTTGCCAAGAACGGCACCCGCACCTACGTGGCGCACAACCACGGATCGAGCGCGCGCACGGTCACCTTCTCCGACGGCCGGACGCTCGGCGTGCCCGCGCGGTCCACCGCGACCGCCACCGGGCCCGGGGGAACGGATCCGGGCACTCCCCCGGCCTCCGGCAACACCTTCCGGCTGCGCACCGGCGGCGTCCTCACCACGGCCACCGACGGCTCGGCGGGCAGCGACACCATCGCCTCGGCCGGCGGCACCAACCGCGACGGCACCCCGTACCAGCCGCTGGTCTACGAGGTGAAGGGCGTCAACGGCACCCTCACCCCGGGCGGTTCCACGTCCTTCCGCCTGGCCGTGGACGCCGGCACCGCGGTCGGTCTCGGCCAGCAGGCCCGGATCAGCTACGACCTGACCGGTGACGGCACCTTCGACCGGACGGAGACGTACCACTACTTCGCCACGGACCCGGTGACGGGCTGGGAGCGTTACGACCAGACCCGCGGCCTGAAGTCCGCCACCGGCACGCTGGGCAACCTGCGGGGCGGAACGGTCCGGCTGGAGGTCTGGAGCGCGATCGGCAACGCGTCCTCC
>NZ_LWCC02000159.1:0-1530 GCF_001642695.1 Streptomyces chilikensis | reverse complement strand
CATCAGCCGGCCCATGCCCTCTATGTCCTGGCGGACCGTGGTGAGCGGCGGGTCGGTGACCCCGGTGACCGCCGCCATGTCGTCGAAGCCGACCACCGCCACGTCCTGCGGCACCCGCACGCCGCGCTCGCGCAGCGTGCGCAGCGCGCCCGCGGCCATCAGGTCGTTGGCCACGAAGACCCCGTCGACGCCGGGGCACCGCTCCAGCAGCCCGGCCATCGCGCGGGCGCCGCTCTCCTCGGTGAAGTCGCCCTGGCACAGCAGTTCCTCGGGGGCGTCGACCAGGACGTCCCGGTAGCCGTCGATCCGGTCCAGGGCGGCGACCTGGTCCCGCGGACCCGCGATGTGCGCGATCCGCCGGCGGCCCAGCGACACCAGGTGGCGCACGGCCTCCCGCGCGCCGCCCCGGTTGTCGCAGTCGACGAACGGCGCGGTGCCGCCCGGTCCCGCCGGCGGGCGCCCGCCGAAGACCGCCGGGATCCGGGTGCGGGCGATCAGGGCCGCCAGCCGGTCGTCCTTGTGCAGGGAGAAGGCGAGCGCCCCGTCCACGTGCCCGCCCTCCAGGTAGCGGGCGATCCGCTCGTGATCGCCGGCGTCCTCCTCCCACAGCAGGACCAACTGGGTTTGGTGCAGGCTGAGTTCGCGGCTGATGCCGCGGATCTTCTGCTCGAAGAACGGGTCGGAGAACACCCGGAACTCGGGCTCCGCGATGATCACGGCGACCGCGCCGGTGCGCCGGGTCACCAGGGACCGGGCGGCGTGGTTCGGGACGTACCCCAGTTCCTCCACGGCCTTGCGCACCTTGTCGACGAGGGGTGGGCGCACCCCCGCGCCGCCGTTGACCACCCGGGAGACCGTCGCCCGGGACACCCCGGCGCGCTCCGCGACGGCCTCGAGGGTCGGCCGGGGTCCCCTGGTCTGCTCGGGCAACGGTGGGCTCCTTGTCTGCGTCCGCGGGCTCCTTCGCCCATAGCGCGCCGGTCGCCCGGCGCGGACCAGGATAGGCGTTGCCGCCGCCCCGCCGAGGGCGCTCGCGCAGTGGCCGCCGAACCGTGACCTGCGTCTTGGGGCCGGACGCCGCGCTCCACGGCCGGGCGGATGCGGCGTACGCCTCCCGCAGTTCGATCTTGCGGACCTTGCCGGACACCGTCATCGGGAAGGAGTCCGGCACGGCCAGCCGGCCGGGGACCTCGTAGTGCGCCGGCCGGCCCTCGCAGAACGCGCGCACCTCCTCCAGGGTGGGCGGGTCCTGACCCGCCCACCGGGCCCTGACCCGCCACCGGGCCCTGACCCGCCATCGGCCCTTGACCGGCCGGCGGGGCAGCCACCCGGCGGGCGGGCGGGCGGCCCGCCGGCCGGCCGTGCCCGGATCACGGGTGCGGTCCCGGGCCCGCGGCCACCACGCCGGGAGCGTCGCCGCCGTGCGTCCTCGCGCGCCTCTCCGGTGCGCCGGCGAGGAGGGACGGCACGCCCCGGCGTGGGCGCGCCGTCCCCGCGACCGGGTGCTCGCGGGCGCGCCGTTCCGTCACC
>NZ_LWCC02000158.1 GCF_001642695.1 Streptomyces chilikensis | reverse complement strand
CCGGTGCGGACATCCCGCTTGGCCGGCTCGGGCCAGAACCGCTCGTGCTGGAACGCGTAGGTCGGCAGATCGACACACTGCGCGCCGGTGTTGGCGTAGTACGCCGCCCAGTCCACGGGCGCGCCATTCACGTGGAGTTCGGCGAGAGCGCCGACCACCGCATCGGTCTCGGGACGGTTCTTGCGCAGGGCGGGGATGAAGACGGCGTCGGTGACGCAGTCCTGTGCCATGGCGGACAGGACGCCGCCGGGGCCGAGCTCGAGGTAGGTGGTCACGCCCTGCGCCTCGAGGTGAGCCATGCCGTCGGCGAACCGGACGGCATTACGTACGTGGTCCACCCAGTAGTCTGCGGACAGCAGCTCCTCACCCGCGACGGTGCCGGTCAGGTTGGAGACGATCGGGATGCGCGGGGCATGGAAGGTGGCCGTCTGCAGGACCTGCCGGAACACCTCCAGCATCAGCTCCATGCGCGGCGAGTGGAACGCGTGGCTGACCCGCAGCTTCTTGGACTTCGCGAACCGCTCGGCGATCGCGGTCACCTCGTCCTCGTCACCGGAAATCACTACCGAGGTGGGTCCATTCAGGGCGGCGATGGACACGTTGTCGGTGAGCAGCGGCAGGATCTCGTCCTCGGTCGCCTGCACAGCCACCATCGCCCCGCCCTCCGGCAGGGCCTGCATCAGCCGGCCACGCGCAGCCACCAGAGCAGCCGCGTCCTCCAGCGACCAGACACCGGCCACGTGCGCGGCAGCGAGCTCGCCGATGGAGTGGCCGAGAAGGTAGTCAGGCGTGACGCCCCAGTGCTCCATCAGCCGGAACAACGCCACCTCGACCGCGAACAGACCCGCCTGCGTGTAGACGGTGCGGTCCAGCAGACCGGACTCGTCCGTGAAGACCAGCTCCTTGACCGAACGGTCCAGGTGCTTGTCCAGCTCCGCGCACACAGCGTCGAACGCGTCCGCGAACACCGGGAACGCCGCATACAGCTCCCGGCCCATCCCCGCCCGCTGCGACCCCTGGCCCGAGAACAGGAACGCCGAACGCCCACCCCCGACCACACCCGACACCACACCCGCGGCCGAACGGCCCTCGGCCACCGCGCGCAGCAGTTCCTCGCGGTCCTCGCCGAAGACCACCGCACGGTGCTCCAGGCGGGCGCGATGCAGAGCGAGGGTCAGGCCCACGTTGGTGGCCGGCAGGTCGGCGGCGCTCACTGCCTCGAGCAGGCGCCCGGCCTGACCGGCCAATGCTTCCGGGGTCTTGCCCGACAAGACCCACGGCACCACCGGAAGCGCAACCCCCGCCTCGCCGGTGTGCTCCGGCTCCGGCTCGACCGCCTCCAGGACGACGTGCGCGTTCGTCCCGCTGATGCCGAACGACGACACACCCGCCCGGCGCGGGCGGCCACCGGTCTCGGGCCACTCCCGCGTTTCGGTCAGCAGCTCGACCGCGCCCGCCGACCAGTCCACCTTCGACGACGGCTGATCGGCGTGCAGGGTCTGCGGCAGCACCCCGTGGCGCATCGCCATGACCATCTTGATCACACTCGCGACACCGGCGGCGGCCTGCGTGTGCCCGATGTTGGACTTGACCGAGCCCAGCCACAGCGGCCGCCCGTCCTCCGGGCGTTCCTGACCGTACGTGGCCAGCAGCGCCTGCGCCTCGATCGGGTCACCCAACGTGGTGCCGGTGCCGTGCGCGTCGACGGCGTCGACGTCGGCGCCGGTCAGACCGGCCCCCGCCAGCGCGGCACGGATGACGCGCTGCTGCGACGGCCCGTTCGGGGCGGTGAGCCCGTTGCTCGCGCCGTCCTGGTTGACGGCCGAGCCCCGCACCACCGCCAGTACCTGGTGCCCGTTGCGGCGGGCGTCGGAGAGCCGCTCCACCAGCAGGACGCCCACGCCCTCGCCCCAGCCGGTGCCGTCCGCGTCGTCCGAGAAGGCCTTCACCCGGCCGTCCGGGGCCAGGCCGCCCTGGCGGGAGAACTCCACGAAGCCGGCCGGCGTCGCCATCACGGTGACGCCCCCCACGAGGGCCAGGTCGCACTCGCCGGAGCGCAGCGCCTGCGCCGCCAGGTGCAGGGCGACCAGCGACGACGAGCACGCCGTGT
>NZ_LWCC02000157.1 GCF_001642695.1 Streptomyces chilikensis | reverse complement strand
CGCCCGCCGCCCGCCGCCCGCCGCCCGCCGCCCGCCGTCCGCTCGCGGCTCCGCCGTCCGCCTCCACGGCTCCCGCCCCGCGCCGGACCGGCCGGTGCCCGCTCCGGACGTGCCCTCGGCGGGCCCCGGCGATCCGGTGGCCACCCGCACCTTCGGAGGCCGAGTCACCCCCGCGGGCACCCTCTGCGGCCACGCCCCGCGGTCACGCCCCGCGCGTCGCGGGACCGACCAGCCCGCTCTCGTAGGCGAGGACGACCGCCTGGACCCTGTCGCGGAGCCCCAGTTTCGCGAGGACGCGGCCCACGTGGGTCTTGACGGTGGTCTCGGCCAGGTGGAGGTGGCCGGCGAGTTCGGCGTTGCTCAGGCCCTGCGCGAGCAGCCGCAGGACCTCCAGTTCGCGCGGGGTGAGCGCGGCCAGGTCGCGGTGGAGCGCGGCGGCCGGGAAACCGGGGCCCGCCCCCGTGACCGCCCCGGGGCCGGTGGCCTGCCGCGCGTACCGCTCGACGAGGCGGCGGGTGATGGCGGGAGCCAGCAGTGCGTCGCCGGTGCGGACCAGGCGGACGGCGGAGACCAGGTGCTCGGGGGTGACGTCCTTCAGCAGGAAGCCGCTCGCTCCCGCCGTGAGGGCCGCGTACACGAATTCGTCGAGGTCGAAGGTGGTCAGGATGATCACCCGAGGCGCGTCGGGGGCGGCGCCGGCCAGGATGCGCCGGGTGGCTTCGAGGCCGTCCGTCTCCGGCATCCGGACGTCCATCAGGACCACGTCGGGCCGGGTGCGCCGGACCGCGTCGACGGCCTCGGCGCCGTTCGCCGCCTCGGCGACCACGTCCACGCCGTCCGCGGCGAGGATCATGCGGAAGCCGGCGCGCACCAGTGCCTGGTCGTCGGCGATCACCACCCGCGGTGGCCCGGTCATGCTGTCTCCAGGGGGATCAGTGCGGTCACGCGGTAGCCGCCGGTGAGCCGGCGGCCGGCCCGCAGGGTACCGCCGTACAGGGCGAGCCGCTCGCGCAGGCCGATCAGTCCCCGCCCGTTGCCGGTGGCGGCGGACGCCGACGGGGGGCCTCCGGTGTCGGTGACCTCCACGCGGAGGAACCCGGCGCCGTGCTCGACGGTCACCGCCGCCTCGGCGCCGGAGGCGTGCTTGACGGTGTTCGTCAGCGCCTCCTGGACGACGCGGTAGGCGGCCAGTCCGACCCCGGCGGGGACGTCGCGGGGGGTGCCCGTGACGGTCAGCGCCACCGGGAGGCCGGTCTGCCGGACCCGTGCGACCAGGGTCTCCAGCTGGTCGAGACCCGGCTGGGGCGCGAGGCCCCCGGCGGCTTCCGCGGCGGCCCCGTCGCCGGTGTCCACGGTGAGCAGGCCCATGACGTGCCGCAGTTCGGTCATGGCCGCCCGGCCGCCGGCCTCGGCCGCGAGCAGCGCCTCGCGGGCCTGTTCGGGGGCCTTGTCCATCACCGCGCGGGCCGCGCCCGTCTGGATGACCATCATGCTGACGTTGTGGGTGACCACGTCGTGCAGTTCGCGGGCGATGCGGGCGCGCTCGTGCTCGGCCGCGCGGCGCAGTTCCTCGGCCCGGTCGTGTTCCAGCGCCGACATCCGGGCCCGGCTCTCCTCGGCTCTGAGCATCCAGCCGCGCAGCCCGACGGTCGCCATCACCAGCGGGACGAGGACCAGCAGCGGGACGTACTGGTCGGGGACCGGGGTCGTCGGCGACACGCGCACGCCCTCGGCGCCACCGGCGACGGCGAGCACCAGCACCGGCAGGCTCACCAGCGTGGGCACCCGGTAAGGGCTGTAGGCGGCGGCGCTGTAGACGGCGACGACACAGGCGTAGAAGACGAGCCGGCGCGCGTCGTGCGGCGTCAGGACGGCCACTCCCGTCACCACCCACAGCGTGGCCAGCGGGTACCGGCGGCGCAGCACCAGGGGGGCCCAGGCGGCGACGGTCAGCGACGCCGCGGCGACCGCACTGCTCGTCCCCGTGGCCCGGACCAGCGGGGCCACGCCGTCGGGGGCCCGGGCCACCAGGACGGACCCGGTGGTCACCGCCCAGTTCAGCATCACGAAGCCGAAGGCCAGCACCAGTACCACGTCGAAGACGAGACCGCGCCGGGTCGGGCGCGGCAGCGGACCGGTCGGCCGCCACAGCGATCCGATCCCGTCCCGCAGCCGGTCTGCCACTGACGCACTCGTCACCGGGGCATTCTCACCGACGCGCGGACGCCACGGCATCCTCCCCGCCGGCCACCGCGCGGAGGCGGTGTCCTCCTGCCGACTACGCCCTGGGGACGACACGGCGGGAAGTCGTCCCCCGGTGCCACGGAAATGCCCCGGCCGACCGACGCGCCCGTACCCGCGGCGCGCCTAGCGTCCGGCGGGACACGCATGTGGACCGAGGCCGAGGGAGCCGCCATGACCGCACCGGTGATCGAACCGCCAGGCACCGAACCGCCAGTCATCGAACCGCCAGTCATCGAACTGCGTGAGGTGACCCGCGGATACGACGACGGGCCACCGGCCCTGGACGACGTGTCGCTCACGGTGCGCGCGGGGGAGGCGGTCGCGGTCGTCGGGCCGTCCGGCAGCGGCAAGTCCACGCTGCTCAACCTGGTCGCCGGGCTGGACCGGCCGGACGGCGGAAGCGTCAGCGTGGACGGCGTGCGCGTCGACGGGCTCGGTGAGGCCGCGGCGGCCCGCCTCCGGCGGTCCAGGATCGGCATGGTCTTCCAGTTCTTCAACCTGCTCGACGACCTGACCGTCATCGACAACGTCGTCCTGCCCGCCCAGCTCGCGGGCATGAGGCGGCGGGAGGCGTCCCGGAGGGCGAGGGAACTGCTGGAGGTCCTCGGCATCGACCGGCACGCCGACGCCCATCCGGCCCGGTTGTCCGGTGGCGAGCGCCAACGCGTGGCGGTGGCCCGGGCGTTGATGAACCGGCCACCGCTGCTGCTGGCGGACGAGCCGACCGGGGCGCTGGACACCGCGTCCGGACGGGACGTCGCCCGGCTGCTCGCCGAGCTCAACGCCGACGGCCAGACCGTCGTCGTGGTCACCCACGACCTCGCACTGGCCCGCTCCTGCACCACGCGCACGATCCGCCTCGTCGACGGCCGGATCACCGCCGACCGGGCGAGCGGCGACGCCGACGCCGACGCCGACGCCGACGCCGCCGACGGCGCAGGCGGCATCGCCGCCGCCGGCACCGCCGGGGGCGGCGTCACCGCGGAGACGGCCCGATGAGCGCTCTCGGCCGGGTGGTGCGCTCGGGTGTGGGACGCCGCAGGGTGCCCGGCGTCGTGATCGGCCTGGCCGCCATGATGGCGGTGGCCGCCTCCCTCCTCGGCGGCACCCTGCTGGTGGCCTCGAGCGCCCCCTTCGACGACGCCTTCGCCCGTCAGCGCGGCGCTCACCTGTCCGTCCGGTTCGACGCGGGCCGAAGCGACGCCGGGCAGGTGTCGGCGTCCGCGCGCGCCCGGGGCGTCGCCGCCGCCGAGGGACCGTTCCGCACGGTGACGGTCGTCCCGCACGCGGGGGAGGGCACGCCCGCGTGGCCGATGACCGTGGCGGGGCGCGCCCGGCCGGACGGAGCGGTCGACGCCGTCACGCTGACGGACGGCAGGTGGGCCGCCCGGCCGGGGGAGGTCGTGCTGTCCGCCGGCTCCGCGGTGCTGCCCACCCCCGGGAAGCGCCTCGTCTTCCCCGGCCTGCCCGGGGAGCCGGAGCTGGAGGTGGTCGGCGTGGCCCGGTCGGTCACCGGGACCGCCGACGCCTGGGTGGTCCCGTCCCAGATGGCGGCGCTCACCGCGCCCGGTGGCGCCGGCGGGTACCAGATGCACTACCGCTTCACCGAGGCCGGCACCGCCGCGCGGATCACCGCCGGCCGCCAGGCCGTGACGGCGGCGGTGCCGCCGGACGCGGTGACCGGTGAACAGTCCTGGCTCACCGTCAAGGAGTCCGCCGAACGCGACACCGCGCTGTACGTGCCCTTCCTCCTGGCCTTCGGCGTGCTGGGCCTGGTCATGTCGGTCCTCGTCGTCGGCAACGTGGTCGCGGCCACCGTCGGCACGGCGACCCGGCGGATCGGCATCCTCAAGGCCGTCGGCTTCACGCCCGCCCAGGTGGTGCGGGCCCACGTGGCGCAGGCGCTGGTCCCCGCGGCGGCGGGCACCGCGCTGGGCGTCGTCACCGGGCACCTGCTGGCCGTCCCGGTGCTGGCCGAGACCGAGGAGGTCTACGGCTCCACGTCCCTGGCCGTCACCCCCTGGATCGACGCGGTGGTGGTCGCGGGAGCGCTGGGCCTGGTGGCGGCGACGGCGTGGGCGAGCGCGTGGCGGGCCGGACGGCTGCGCACCGTCGACGCGCTGGCCGTGGGGCGGGCGGCCCGTCCCCGGCACGGACGCCGGGCCGCCCGCCTGGCCGGACGGCTTCCGCTGCCGAGGGCGATCGGCCTGGGCCTGGTCCGGCCGTTCGCCCGGCCCGGCCGCGCACTCGCCATGGGCACGGCGATCGTGTTCGGCGCCGCCGCCGTCACCTTCACCGTCGGACTGGGGGCGACCCTGGGCAAGGTGATGGAGGCGAAGGCCCACGACGCCGCCGACGTCACCGTGGAGCCGCCACCGCCGGAGCTGGGACCGCACGGCCCCCTGCCGCGCACCGAGGCCGCCGCCGACCCGGCGGAGGTCGCCGCGGTGATCGACGCCCGGCCCGGCACGACCGCGCACTACTCCCGGACGACGGTACGGGCGGCCGTCGCCGGGACGGCCGGGATCACCGAGGTCGTGGCCTTCACCGGCGACGCCTCCTGGGGCGGCTACACGATGGTCGAGGGCCGCTGGATCGCCCGGCCCGGCGAGGCCGTGGTGCCCGCCGGCTTCCTCGGCGCCACCGGGACCCGGATCGGTGACACCGTCACGCTGGACGGCCTCGGCGAGGCCGTCAGGGTGCGGATCGTCGGTGAGGTCCTCGACACCCGCAACGACGGCATGGAGGTCCTCACCGACGCCGCGACCCTCCCGGCCGCGCCCTCCTCGGCCGCCGTGCCCGCCGACACCACCCATCACATCGCGGTCGGGCCCGGCACCGACGCGGCCGCCTACGCCGCCGCGCTGAACGAGCAACTCGAGCCCCTGGGCGTCACCGCCCGTGCGGGCGGCGACGACCGCGAGAGTTCCATGGTCCTCACCCTCAACGCGCTGTCGGCGACGCTCACCCTGATGCTCGTGGCGGTCGCGGCGCTGGGCGTCCTCAACGGCGTCGTGCTGGACACCCGCGAGCGCGTCCGCGAGATCGGCATCCACAAGGCGCTGGGGATGACGCCCCGGCAGACCGTCGCGATGGTGCTCGCCTCGATCTGCGTGACGGGACTGGCGGGCGGGGCGCTCGGGGTGCCGCTGGGCGTGACCCTGCACGGCCTGGTCGTCCCCGCCATGGGGCGCGGCGCGGGTCTGAACCTGCCGGAGTCCGTCACGGACGTGTACCTCGCGCCGCACCTGCTGGCACTGGGGGTCGGCGGCCTGGTCATCGCCGTGCTCGGCGCGCTGCTGCCGGCGGGCTGGGCCGCCCGCACCCGCACGGCGGTCGCCCTGCGCACCGAATAGGGCCGGCCGGCGGTACGGCGCCCCGCCCGGGGCCCGGCGGGGCGCCGTACCGATGCGCCGAGGACGGCGCGGGACGGGATCGCCGGCCCGCGATCGCACGCCGAGGGCCCGGCCACCGGACGACCGGCCGTCAGGTCGACAGATCGACGGATCGGCAGAGGGCCGGGCCGGCAGGGCGTCGGGCCGACAAGTCGGCGGATCGGCAAGACGGCGGATCGGCAAAGCGGCGGATCGGCAAGACGGCGGGCCGACAGGCCGTCAGGCCGCCGTCGCGTCCTCGCCGAGCATCCCCCGGAACAGCTCCCGCAGCCCCTGCCGCAGGGCGTCCAGGTCCGGTGGGGCGGAGTGGTACGAGCCCGCCGCGCAGGAGAACATCAGGCCGTCCGCCCAGGCCACCATCGACAGCGCGTGCCTGGCCGGGTCGGGTGATCCCAGCCCCGCGAGGAGCCCGGTGGCCAGATCCCGGAAGCGCGCGCCGGCCGCGTCGAAGTGGGTGCGCAGCTCCGGGCGGCGGGTCGCCTCCAGGGCCAGTTCGTACCGGGCGACGAGCAGGCCGCGGTTGCCGGTCAGGGAGCGGTGGACCGCGCGGGCCAGGGCGTCGACGAGCCGGTCCGGACCGCCGCGGGGGTCCGGCAACTCGTCCACGGCGAGCACCTGGGCCTCCCGCTCGGCCAGCCGGAGCACCGCCAGTTCCAGCAGCGCCGCCCGGGTCCGGGCGACGTTCGAGGTGGAGCCGTGCGGCAGTCCGGCCGCCTCGTCGACCGCCCGGTGGGTCAGCCCGCGCATTCCCCGCTCGGCGAGCAGGGCGAGCGCGGTGTCGGCGACGACGGTGGCGCGGGACCTCGGTTCTGGCATGCCCCCACCCTATCGGCGTCACTACGCCTGTAGTAACTTGGGACATGCGGCACTACGGGTGTAGTGGCCGGCCTCCGGAGAAGGAGAACTCATGTCCCAGTCCTCGCGGGTCGTAGTCGTCGGAGGCGGTATCGGCGGCCTGGCCGCGGCCGTCGCGCTGCACCGGGCCGGGCGGGAGGTCGTCGTCCTGGAGCGCGCGCCCTCCCTGGAGCCGGTCGGCAGCGCCATCTCGCTCACGCCCAACGCGCTGCGCGCACTCGACGTCATCGGCGCCGGCGACGAGATCCGGTCCCGCGCCGCCCACGTGGGGGAGGGCGGCATGCGCACCCCCACCGGCCGGTGGATCGCCCGGACCGACACCGCGAAGGTGACCGAACGCTTCGGCGACCCCCTGCTCATGCTGCCCCGCGCCACGCTGATCGACGTCCTCGCCGCCCGCCTCCCCGGGAGCGCGCTCCGCACGTCCTGCCGGGCCACCCTCGCCGACCCGGGCGACGACGGCCGGCCCGCCCGGGTCATCACCCCGGACGGCGACCTCACCGCCGGCCTGGTGGTGGCCGCCGACGGCGTCCACTCCCGGACCCGCGGCGTCCTGTTCCCGGACCACCCCGGCGCCGTCTACTCCGGCTTCACCACCTGGCGCGTCATGGTCCCCGTGCCCGGCGCCGAGATCGTCTCCCACGAGACCTGGGGACCGGGGCGCCTGTGGGGCACGCACCGGCTCGAGGACGGCCGGGTCTACGCGTACGGGGCGGCCGTCACCCCCGCCGGCGGGCGCGCGGCCGACGACGAGAGGGCCGAACTGCTGCGCCTGTTCGGCGACTGGCACGAACCGGTCCCCTCCGTCCTCGCCGCCGTCCGGCCCGAGGACGTCCTGCGCCACGACGTCCACCACGTCCACCCGGCGCTGCCCGCCTATCACCGGGGCCGGGTCGCGCTGGTCGGCGACGCCGCCCACGCCATGCCGCCGACCCTGGGCCAGGGCGGCAACCAGGCGCTCGAGGACGCCGTCGTCCTGGCCCACCACGCGGACGGCCTGCCCGCCTACACCGCGGCCCGGCTGCCCCGGACCTCCGCGCTGGTGACCAAGGCGGTCCGCACGGCGCGGCTCGCCATGCTCGCCAACCGGCCGGCCGCCGCCCTGCGCGACGCCGCGATCGCCACCGTCTCCCGCACCGGGCCCGCCTTCTTCGTCCGCGGCTTCGACGGCATCGCCGACTGGAGGCCGCCGCAAAACGGTCGCCGGACCGCCGGCAGCGTGAGCTGACCGCCCGCGCGGGGAACACCCCCACCCTCCCGCGGCTCTCCGTGAAGAGCCGCGGGAGGGTGGGGGGTGCGTCAGTTATTCCTGATTCCGCATAGGGCGGACCAGCCGTCGGCGGGCAGCAGTCGTGTCCCGCTCACCCGCACGACGAGCCCGCTGTCGGTCTCGGGACCGTCCACCGGTGCCAACCGCGTCGGCACGATCGTCCCAGCCGCCCACAGCCTGCTGGCCAGGGCTTCGGCGTGGCCGGGCGGACCGGCAGCGCACCTGAGCTGTGGCGACCTGGCGCAACCTCGCGATCGGCGCGCTGTGACCGAACGGCGCGGAGGACATCGCCTCCGCGCCGTCGCCGCGATGCGCCTGACGCCCGCCGGCCCCTCACGCTCCTCGACCGCGCCTGAGCACGAAGCGGACGTCACCCGACCGCGCCGGAGCCCTGAAAACTGCCGCTGAACGACTTCAGACCCTGATCTCGGCCAGGCGGGCTGTCCCGCGAGGTCGTCGGGTGGAACGGCACTTCGGTGTTCGTCAGGTGTTTTTCCGACGGCTCCCCGGGCCGCTCAGGGGCCGATCGGGTCCGGTGCGTGCGTTCCCGGCCTTCCCTCGGGCCGGGAACGGGAAGTAACGCCGCCTCAGATGGTCGGGGTGTCGTCAACGATCGGCTTGTGGATCTCGACGACCGGCTTCCAGCCCGCGGAGAACTCGATGAAGTCCGCGCGGGTGGGGTAGGTGTCGATCGCGCGACGGTCACGCTTGGGGCTGTCGCTCGCCTTGCGCCCCCGGGGAATCTGCTCCTCGAAGATGTCGACCTTCACGTCGGGGACCTCCTTGAGGCCCTGGCGCCAGATCTGCACGATGTCGGCGCCGAACGCCTGCCGGGCCGCGGCGTAAAGGGCCGTGAGGGACCCCTTGTCCCCACCGGGGACGAAAAGCGCCAGATCCAGCACGACGCCGGCGGACTGGAGGACCTCGATGGTCACCGGGCCGTTCTCGTCGGCCACGTAGATTCCGGCTTCGTTCTCGTCGTCGGGAAGGCAGGAGACTTCTTCCTGGAATACGGTTCTCGCCGTGATCGAGCCGCCCTCGAAATGCTCACCGGGCTTGGTCAGGAAAGCAGGGACATAGCAGTCGGGAAGCTTGAGTTCTGCCGTGTCGGCGGAAACGAAGATCCTGTCCTTCATGCCGAGCTTCGTCACCTCTTCCAGCGAGAGGCGGCGAGCGGTGATCTTCTCCGTGTTCACGATTTCCCTTTCAGGTTGCACTGTCCCTCCGGACGAGGACGCTATCACGAAACCCTGAGGTCAACTGCCCGCTAATCTCTGGGTAAATGGCCTCCGGCGGCCTGCGTGGGAGGATGCCGGAGCGGGTGCCGCCCGGTGGGGAACGCCCATCCGCCGGGCAGTGTCCCTCGTCATGGTGTGGGGGATCAACCGGCGGTTGCATTTCGGTGCGTTGGGTAACACGGAGGAACCAAGGGAGAGCTTGCGGTGGATATCGCCCATATCGCCTTCGGGGAGGTGGTGGCGGGGTAAGGCGAACCATTCTTCGTGCGTCTCGAAGAGCGCAGCGGAAATCAACCGGATGGTTCGCCGACACGACGCGGAGACGCCCGCCGGCGGCGTCCTGTCATGTTCGGCGGGGTCCGGTGCACGGCAGGCACGGACGCCCCGCTCCGGTGACCCTCGGACACCTGGGTGCGTCTGCGTGAGGACCTCACACCGGCCGAACGGCGCGCTGCTCGGGAAAGTGCCGGCGAAAACCCTGGTGCTGCCCCACGCGAACTCCCGTGCCGTCCGCGGACTCGAGTCCTCCGCCGCGCTTCCCGAGCGCCTCGCCGTCGCCACGGCGGCCTCCCGCCGCGCCGACTTCGGCGGAGCCCGCACGGTGCCCCGGACGTCCGTGACGGAGCGGCCCCTCAGACGGTGAGGCGGTCGCCGGCGAGGCGGTCGCCGATCGAGCGGGCCACTTCGGTGTGCGCGAGGTACTGGTCGATGTCGTGCGCCCGGTCGCGGGCGTTGACGACGGCGAGGTCCGTCGGCCCGTCCCGCCAGGTGTCGGCGAGAGGGCACCCGATGGCCACCGGGTCGGTCGGGCACCAGGCGTTCAGCCAGTCCGCCACCTTGCCGGGACGGCCCGTCCCGTCGGCCAGCAGCCGCCTGTACACGCTGTCCATGCCGAGCGGGCTGCCCGCCGTCGTCAGGTGGACGACCCGCACGCCGGGCGACAGACGGGTGAGCAGGTCCATGCCGACGACCGTGCCCAGGCTGTGGGCGACGAGGACCAGCTCGCCCTCCTGCGGCACGGTCTCCAGGACGCAGGCCAGGACCTCCTCGCGGATGTCCCGGTCGTCGAGGTAGGCGGCGACGTCCCGGAAGACCAGGGAGATCGCCCACGCGTCGACGTCGCTCCGGGCGGCCAGCCAGCCCAGCCGCCGCCACACCGCGCCGACCAGCGGGTCCACGCCCAGCCCCTCGGCGGCCTCCACCCCCTCCTGCGCGCCGGGCGGCGCGTACCACTTGGCGGCGGCCTCGCCGACGATCTCCTCGTACACCGCCCGGGAACCGGGAGCACCGGGCACGGCCGCCGCCGGCCCGCCGCCGGCCGCGGGGAACGGGGAGGCCGGGGGGAGGGACTCGCGCGCGCCGAGGGCGTGCGCCAGCCGGTCGCCGTAGAACGGGAAGCAGACGTCCGCCGGGGCGACCGTCGGCAGCCCCGCGCGGACCAGGCCCTGGTTGAGGCCCGCGGCCCACTCGCGGCGCAGCGCCTCGGGGTCCTTGCCCTGCTGGGAACGGCCGTGCAGGAAGACCAGGTGCTTCCCGCCGCCGAACGCTCCGTCCCGCGCCCGCACGCCCCGGGCGCGCGGGCCGACCGCCTCCACGGACGCCCGCGCGGCGG
>NZ_LWCC02000156.1 GCF_001642695.1 Streptomyces chilikensis | reverse complement strand
CGAGCGCCGCAGGCTGCGCCGGTTGCTGGCCGCGGCGCTGCCCGGCCGCGCGGTGCGGGGGGCCGCGGACGGCGCCGCGGCGGCCGCGCTGCTCGCCGGGGGGCCGCCGTGCCTGCTGGTCGTGGCGCGGGACCTGCCGGACATGAGCGGGTTCGACGTGGTGGACCGCATGTGCGAGGCGGGCGGCGCGGGGCAGCCGCCGGTGCCGGTGCTCGTGCTCGGTGCGCGCGGCTTCACCCGGGACGACCTGCGCCGGGCCGAGCCGCACCCGGCGCTGACGATGCTCGGGCGCGGCGTGCTGACCGACCGGGAGCTGACCGGGCTGCTGGCGTCGCTGGCCGCGCGCCGCCCGGACGCGGGGGCCCTGCGCGGGCACCGCCCGGTGCGGAGCGCGGTCGCGTACATCGAGCAGCACTACCGGCAGCCGCTGTCACGCCGGCAGATCGCGCGGGCCGCCGGGGTCAGCGAGCACCACCTCGGGCGGCTCTTCCACCGCAGGCTCGGGCTGACCCTGTGGGACTACCTGATCCGGGTCCGCGTCAACCACGCGAAGGAGCGGCTGCGCAGCGGCGACGAGAGCGTGCAGGCGGTGGCCCGTGCGGTCGGCTTCCAGGACCGCGCGTACTTCAGCAGGGTCTTCCGCAAGGTGACCGGTGTCGCGCCGCACGTGTTCCGGGATGCCTCGTAGGCCGGAATCGTTCAGCTAGCTGAATGCGCGTCGGAGACGTGAACACCCCTTGCCGCTGAAACTCGCTCTGCGCAGCGTATTGACGCTCCATCACCACGCTCCTACTGTGACGGCACCCATTCAGAGACCTGTCAACGATTCACGTCCATGAACACGAGGAGCCGAGATGGCCGCACTGGACTGGGTGGTGCTGGGCGCGTACTTCTTCGTGATGGTCGGCATCGGCCTGTGGTCGAGGAAACGCATCCACACCATCGCCGACTTCTTCACGGCCCGTGGCCGCATACCGTGGTGGCTCTCCGGCATCTCGCACCACATGTCCGGGTACAGCGCGATCATGTTCGTCACCTTCGCGGCGGTGGCGTACGACCACGGGGTCACCGTCTACTTCTGGTGGCCGCTCACCATCGGCGTGGGCGTCGGCATCGGCGCCTTCGTCTTCGCCGCGCGCTGGAACCGGCTGCGGGCCAAGCACGGCGTCAACTCGCCGCTGGCCTACCTCGCCGTCCGCTACAACCTGCCCACCCAGCAGGTCCTCGCCTACAGCGGCGCCGCGCTGAAGGTGGTCGACATCGCCGCCAAGTGGGTCGCCATCGCCGTGCTGCTGCAGGGCTTCGCGGACATCCCGCTGGTCTGGGGCATCACGCTGACCGGCATCTGCACCATGGCCTACATGGCCTTCGGCGGTCTGTGGGCCGACGTCCTCACCGACTTCGGGCAGTTCGTCATCCAGGGCGTGGCCGGGTTCGCGATGCTCTTCGCGCTCTTCGCGCACCTGGACGGCGTGTCCACCCTCTGGACGATGTGGGACAAGCTGCCGCAGGGCCACGGCGACCCGGTCGCCGGGCCGGTCACCTCCGGGCTGATCATGGCGTTCCTGCTGGTCAAGACCTTCGAGTACAACGGCGGCATGTGGAACCTGGCGCAGCGCTACATGGCGGCGCCGTCGGGCTCCCGGGCCAGGAGGTCGGCGCTGCTCTCCAGCTTCCTGTGGATCGTGTGGCCGTTCATCCTCTTCGTGCCGATGATCGCCGCCCCGCTCGTCGTGCCCGGCGTCGAGAACGGCGAGCAGTCGTACATCATGCTCGCCCAGGCGCTGCTGCCGACGGGCGTCATCGGGCTGCTGCTCGCCGGGTTCTTCTCGCACACGATGGCCATGGTGGCCTCCGACTCCAACGTCATCACCGCGGTCATCACCCGGGACCTCGCCCCGGTGCTGGTCCCGCGGGTGCGGCGCCTCACCCAGGCCGGGCAGCTGATGTTCGCCCGGATCACCACGGTCGCCTTCGTCACGGTCAGCATGACCTTCGCGCTCTTCGCCGACCCGGACGGCTTCATCATGACGGTGGTGGTCAGCATCGTCGCCGCCACGATGGGCCCGATCTCCATCCCGCTGATGCTGGGCCTGCTGCCCTGGTTCCGGCGCCACGGCCCGCTCGCCGCGATCACCTCCTGGGCGGGCGGCCTGCTGGTGTGGGCGTACCTGTACTGGGGCGTCGAGGACGCCACGCAGACCATGAACGTCAGCCTGCCGGTGCTCACCTCGCTGGTCCTGTACGTGGCCGTCGGGTTCCTGCGGCCCGAGCGCAGCCCGGCGCGTGACGTCCTGATCGATTCCCTCGGCAGCGATCCCACGTACGCCGAACG
>NZ_LWCC02000155.1 GCF_001642695.1 Streptomyces chilikensis | reverse complement strand
CCGCCGGTCCGTCCGACGCGGACGCCCCTGTCCGGCGGTCGCGGAGGGCCGCTCGCGCCCTCCCGCGGACGAGGGCCTTCCGTGCTGTGCGGACACCGTTCACTCCTGTCGGCCGACGGACACCCCCACCCCGTACGACGGTGTCCCGAGAACGGTGCCCATCCTCCCAGACGGGCCGCCGGACCCGGCGGCGACCGCCGCCTCGACCGGGCCGGGGCGGATGCCGCACCGCCCGCACCAACCCGTGTGTCCCAGCCGCTGGACACCCGGTTGACCCGCCCGCCGTCCCCTGGCATCGTCCCCGCCCATGAGGCCCGTCGCCGATCATCCGCAGGCGCTCGTCGCGCTCGTCGCGCGGCGACACGTCGACCTGTGCCGCCAGTCCAGCGCCATCTGTCGCTGACCATCCGTCACTGATTTCCGGGCCCCTCTCCCGTTTCCCCGCCGCGGTGCCGCACGCCCCGTCCGCGGGCGTCCGGCGGCCGCGCCGGCGTCCGCCGGGACGACGTGCCCGCGGTGTCCCGGCGTGCTGCCGGTGCTCCCGGGCTTCCCGCTCCGGCGCCCCGCGTGCCGGCGCCGGGAACGCGGGTCCCTGAAGCGGCTTCCGTACCCGGCCTGAGGCCCGCGTCCCGTCGTACCCGTCGTTCCGGTCACGCGCCGGCCCTTGGCACCCCTTGCCGCGGTGCGCCCCGCCGCACCCGGTTCCCTCCCGTCCACCTCGTTCACCCTGACGCGCCCACCACCACGGGCGCGCCCTCCGGAGGATTCCGCATGCCCGAAATATCCCGTCGTGCCTTCACCGGTCTGGTCGGAGCGGGCGCCGCCGGCGCCGTCGCCGGTACCGCCGCCACCGCCGAAGCCGCCCCGGCGGCGGGCTCCCCCGCCGAGCGGCCGTTCCGCGCCCGTCCCGGCTCCGGCTCCGGGAGGCGGCCCAACATCCTGTTCATCCTGGCCGACGACCTCGGCTGGGCCGACCTCTCCTCGTACGGCGCCCCGCACATCAGAACGCCGCACCTGGACCGGCTCGCCGCCCAGGGGGTGCGCTTCACCGACGCCTACTCGGGGTCGGCCACCTGCTCCCCGACGCGGTTCAGCCTCTACACCGGCCGCTTCCCCGGCCGCACGAAGGGCGGCCTGGCCGAGCCCATCGGCAACCGGACCCAGGGCCTGGACCCCCACCACCCCACCCTGGCGTCCCTGTTGAAGAAGGCCGGTTACGACACCGCGCTGATCGGCAAGTGGCACTGCGGCTGGCTGCCGGACCACAGCCCCACCAAGTCGGGATGGGACGAGTTCTTCGGCAACTTCGGCGGCGCGCTCGAGTACTTCTCCAAGCTGGGCCAGCTCGGCGACTACGACCTCTACGAAGGCGACGCCACCTACAAGGACCTCCGCTACTACACCACCGTCCTCACCGAGCGCGCGGTCGACCACATCGGCCGCAGGCACGAGCGGCCCTGGCTGCTCAACCTCAACTTCACCACCCCGCACTGGCCCTGGACCGGCGAGAAGGACGAGGAGGCCGCCGCCGGCATCGCCGACCGGATCCGTTCCGGCGACGTCCTGGGCGCCCTCAGGCACGACGACGGCGGATCCGTGGAGAAGTACAAGGAGATGGTGGAGAACCTCGACGCCTCGGTCGGCAAGGTGCTCGACGCGCTGCGGCGCTCCGGCCAGGAGGACCACACGGTCGTCGTCTTCGCCAGCGACAACGGCGGAGAGCGCTTCTCCTACCAGTGGCCGCTCAGCGGCGCCAAGGCGCAGCTCCTCGAGGGCGGCATCCGGGTGCCGACCATCCTCCGCTGGCCGGACCGGATCAGCGCCCGCCAGGTCAGCCACGAGCCGGTGTACTCCCCGGACTGGACGGCGACGCTGCTGGAACTGGGCGGCGCCCGGCCCGATCCGGCCTACCCTCTCGACGGCCACAGCTTCGCCGGCTACCTGCTGCGGGGCGAACGGGCGCCCCGGCGCGACCTGTTCTGGCGGGTCCGCGGCAACCGGGCGCTGCGCCGCGGCGACTGGAAGTACTACCGGGACACGGCCGGCAGGGACCACCTGTACCACCTGGCCGCCGACCAGCGCGAGCAGGCCGACCTGGCGAAGGAACACCCCGAACTGCTGGCCGACCTGAGGACCGCCTGGGAGACCACCGACGCGGACCTGCTGCCGTACCCCTCCTGAGCGGGACGGCCGAGGCGCGGCCAGGTCCCCCGCCGCGACAGCGCGGCGGGGGACCTGGCCGGCTCCGGCGGGCACCGCCCCGGGCGATCACTTTTCCCCGCGGCCGGAGTCTCCTCCATGATCGACCTCACTCCCGCAGGTCGCCCGCGACCGCGGCCGGCGGGTCCGTGGAGCACGACACGTGACAGGAGCCCTCCCCATGACCGCCCCCGAACCCACCGCCGGCCGCAACCGCGGCAGCGGAGTCTGGCCCTCGATACACGCCGAACGCGCGGCCCTGGCGGCCGACCTCGCGGACCTGACCGACGAAGGATGGGCCACCCCGTCGCTCTGCGCGGGGCTGACGGTCCGCGAGGTCCTCGCCCACCTCACCGCCGGCGCGAGCCTCAATGCCGTGCGCTGGCTGGCCGGAGTGATCCGCTGCCGGTTCGACTTCGACAAGCAGGTGTCCGTGCGACTGGCCGAACAACTGGGCGCCACCCCGGCCGCGACCCTCGACCGGTTCCGAAGGGCGGTCCCGAGCACCACCAAACCGCCCCTCCCCGCCGTGGCGATGCTGGGCGAGACCGTCGTGCACGGCGAGGACATCAGACGCCCGCTGGGGATCCGGCACGACCACCCGATCGAGACCGTCACCGAGGTCGCCCGGTACTACTCCGGCTCCGACCTCGTGGTCATGGCCAAGGGGCGCATCGGCGGACTGCGGCTGGTCGCCGACGACGGCCCCTTCACCACCGGCGCCGGGCCGGTGGTGAAGGGCCCGACACTGGCCCTGACGATGGCGATGACCGGCCGCGCGGTCCACTGCGACGACCTCCGGGGCGACGGTGTGGAAATCCTGCGCCGCAGGTGCGGCCCGGCGTGAGCGAAGCGCGGGCCACCGTCCGTGCCACCGGCGCGGACACCGGCGCCGGCGTCGTCCCCGAGCGCGTCCGGCCCCGGCCCCGCCCGTCCCGGGAACCGGCGCGCGCGCCGGGACGGCACGCCTCTCCACGACCGCGAACGGAACTTCCCGCCCGGTCCGCCCCGTTGGCACGGACGGTGGCGGCCCATAACGTCTGTGAGGCCGGGCGGTCGGCCCGGCGAAGGGCCGGAGCGAGCCATCGTCCAGCGAACGGGAGCCAGCCTTGACCACCAGCACGCAGCCGCACCCCGGTATCCACCTGTGCTCGCTGAAGACGAGCGTCCCGCAGTCCGTCCAGCCGGGCACCGCCTACCAGGTCGTCCGGTTCCCGTTCGGTTCCGCGGAATCCACCGACCCGCACGGCATGCACCAGGCCGTGCAGCCCGACGGCCGCACCGTGACCGACTGGGCGAGCGACGACCGGTCGGGCCTGATCTGGCCGACCGTGCGCGGGTGGGGGCATCTGTACGCCATGCTGCAGTGGGCCGAGCCCACCGGGGCCACGGAGTACCGCGACCAGTTCGCCCGCGACCCGCTGGAACTGGCCGGTCCCGTGGACACCACGGCGACCGAGCACAGGGCCCCCACCGTCGGCGGCGAGTACTGGACGAAGGTCTGGGGCATCGTCTGCAACCCCGGTGTGCCCCTCGCCGTCCGGGTCACCCACAACGCCGGAACCCCGATCAACCTGACCTTCGCCGAGTTCAAGCTGGCCATCCAGCCGCTGGCGGAGTGACCGGCGGGCGGACCGGCGTCCCGGGCGGCGTGCCTACGCCGCCGCGGGCGCGACGTTCTGGTTCCGGTGGAAGAGGTTCTCCGGGTCGTAGGCGTGCTTCACCGCGGCCAGCCGGTCGTAGTGGCTCCGGTACGTCGCCCGCACCCGCTCCGTCCCCTCGTGCTCGCCGATGAAGTTCACGTAGCCGCCGCCCATCGAGTACGGGTGCAGCGCCTCCCAGTAGTCCGTGCACCACCGCCGCAACGCGCCCGCGTTGGCCGGGTCGGGGTCGATGCCGGCGTACACGGCGGACCAGACGGCGTCCCGGTAGGCCCAGGCGGTGTCGTCGGCGCCCACCCGGTGGGCCGCGCCGTCGACCGGGTAGAGGTGCATCGTCGACAGGTCCGTGGGGATGTCCTGCCCGAACCGCTGGTGCAGTTCCACGGCGGCGTCGGGGACGCCGTCGAAGAAGTCACCCCTCCAGTACCACTGCAGGCCCTTGGGCAGCAGGGCGTCGAACATGCTCTGCAGGGCGGGCAGCGGCATGGGGGCGGTGAAGTGGAAGGCCGGGGGCGCCGGTTCGTCCACGGCGGCGAGCAACCGGTCCAGGCGGTCGCCCTCCTGCTCCCCGGACCAGCACCACACCACCGCGGACACGGTCCGCCCGTACATCTCCTCGGGGAAGGGCGGGCCGGGCGGCACGGTCATCGCGGCGTAGAAGCCGCTGAGTTCCTCCGGCGCGGCCGGCAGGAACTCGCGGTACCAGCGCAGCACGTCGGAGACGCGGTCGACGGGCCACGCCGTCAGGCCGACCGTCACCGTGTCCACCTGGTGCAGCCGGAAGGTGAACCCGGTGACCACTCCGAAGTTGCCGCCGCCGCCCCGCAACGCCCAGAACAGGTCCGGGTGTTCGTCTTCGGAGGCGGTCACGAACGAACCGTCGGCGAGCACCACGTCGGCGGAGAGCAGGCTGTCGATGGTCAGGCCGAACCTGCGGGTGAGATGGCCGTGTCCGCCCCCCAGGGTCAGGCCGCTCACCCCGGTGGTCGAGTTGATCCCGGACGGCAGGCCCAGGCCGAACGTGTGGGCCGCGTGGTCGAGGTCGCCGAGTTGGCTGCCACCGCCCACCTGTGCGGTGCGCGCCTGCGGATCCACCCTGACCCAGCGCATCGGCGACAGGTCGAGCGTGACCGCGCCGTCGGCGACGCCCAGGCCCGGCCCGCTGTGTCCGCCGCCGCGCACGGTGAGCTCCGCGCCGGTGTCCCGGGCCAGCGACAGCACCGTCCGCACGTCGCCGACGTCCACGCACCGCGCGACCGCGGCCGGGTGTCTGTCGATCATCGCGTTGTAGACGCTGCGCGCCTCGTCGTAATCCGTGTCCCCGGGGGCGACCACCTCGCCCCGCATCGTCTCGCGCAGCTTCTCCAGCGCGGCCCGGTCCCACGCGCCCATGGCGCCGGTGATGCCGCCGGTGTCGGTCGTGGCCATGATGCAACACCTCGGTCGGGAGTCCACGAGCAGCGGACGGACAGAGGTGCACGCGATGTCCGGCTGGGGAAGCGGGCTCGTGGCGCGACGGCCGTTCGCGCTCGAAATGTCGGCGCGGGGCGGACGACCGCCCGCGCGCCCTTCCATTGTCCTGCCGCGCCGTGCGGCCCGCATCCGGGCCCGCGCGGACACCCGCGCCGCGGCGCCCGGCCGCGGCCGTCCCGGAACGCCGCCACCGTTCCCGGGGCGGACCGTGCCACAGTGGAGTCATGTGCGGCCGTTACGTCTCCACCCGTAGCCCTCAGGAACTGACCCGGATCTTCGACGTGGCGCGATGGAGCCCGGAGGAGACGCTGGAGCAGAACTGGAACGTCGCCCCCACCAACGAGGTCTACGCCGTCCTCGAGCGGGCAGACCGCGGGGAGGAGGACGAGGAGGGCGAGGCGCCGGCGCGCAGGGAACTGCGGACGCCGCGATGGGGTCTGGTCCCCTCCTGGGCGAAGGACCCGAAGATCGGCTCCCGGATGATCAACGCCCGGGTGGAGACCGTGCACGAGAAGCCGGCCTACCGCCGCGCCTTCGCGCGCCGCCGCTGCCTGCTCCCGGCGGATGGCTTCTACGAGTGGCAGCAACTGAAGGACGAGGCCACGGGCAAGGTCCGCAAGCAGCCGTACTTCATCCACCCCGCCGACGGCCAGGTGATGGCCCTCGCCGGCCTGTACGAGTACTGGCGGAACCCGGAGGTCAAGGACCGGGACGACCCCGCCGCGTGGCTGCTGACCTGCACGATCATCACCACCGAGGCCACCGACGCGGCCGGCCGCGTCCACCCCCGCATGCCGCTCGCCCTCACCTTTGACCACTACGAGGCGTGGCTCGACCCCCGCCACGACGACACCGAGCACCTCCGCGCCCTGCTCACCCGGCCCGCGGACGGGAACCTGAACGCCCGCCCCGTCTCCACGGCCGTGAACAACACCCGCAGCAACGGGCCGCAGCTTCTGGAGGAGGCACGTTGACGACAGCGGATGCTATTGACATTCGATAGGTATCAGTCGATATTCGATTGTCGAGCGTCCGGTTCCGGTGACCGGGTTCACGTGTGGTCCGGCCAGGGAGGGCGTTGAGGATGAGGACGGTCGTGCCGGTGGCGATCACCGTGGCCGGACTCGCCCTGATGACGGTCATGATCGTCACGGAGGGCGAGCCCGGTGCGCTGCCGCTGCTGCTGGTCGTGCTGGGCGCCGCATGGTTCGGCATCGTCCGCCTGCGGCGCGACGCGACGCGGCGGGGGTGACCGCGCCCGGTCGTCCGTACGCGCCGGCCGGGCACGACCGCGGAGGTCCGCCGGGTGCTGCGACCGGCCGCCGTGAGCCGTCCCCCTCCCGTACGGCGAATCTCCGGCCTGCGGCTGGGCTCCGCTCCATGTCACGGCCCTGGACCTTGCCGGCACTCCTCGTGCTCGTCGGCTCAATCGTCGCGACCGCGCTGTGCGTCGGAGGGGAACCCGGCGACGCCGTGACGCTCGCGGTGGTCTTCGGGCTCCTCGCCGGCGCTAGCTCGCCTCTCGTCTTCCCGCGGTCGATCAGCGCCGCGGAAGCGCACCGCCGCAGCGCGGCCGACGGCCGGCCGGTCGTCTTCTGGCGGCCGGGCTGCGCGTACTGCCTCCGCCTGCGCGTCCGCCTGGGCCGCAGCGCCCGTCGGCTGCACTGGGTCGACATCTGGCGTGACCCGGACGGAGCGGCGGAGGTGCGAGCGGCCAACGACGGCGACGAGACGGTGCCCACCGTTGTCGTGGCGGGGCGGGCGCACACCAATCCTGATCCGGCATGGGTGCGCGAGCGGTGCTGAGCGCCGGCCGTACGGATCAGGGGCGGTGCCGCAGCCGGCCGGTCGCGGCGGGCGGCGTCACCTCGCTGTCGTCGCTCCACGGGCAGGCCTCCAGCCACGACGGGTAGCCGCCCCGTGTGAGGAGCGGAACTTTCCCGGGGCGCTCACCGGCCTCGGTGGCCAACCGCGCCGCGGCCGTGACGACGGTGCCGGTGCCGGTGGGCGCGGGCTCCGCCTCGCCGGTGCCGAGCGCGAAGTGAATGGTGCCGCACCCGCACGCGCGGCGCGCCCCCACGCCGAGGTGCGGGACCTGCCCGCGGGGCGCGGCGTGGACCGGGCCGTCCGCGTTCAGGGCCGGCGCGAGCACCTCGGCGATCTCGGCGGGCGGGCTCGCGGTCACCCCGGGACCGCGACCGGCGGCTCCGGATTCGGAGCCGCCCGAACCGTCGCGGCGGCCGTCGCGGGCCGGGCTCACGGGGCGAGCGTCAGCAGGGAGATGACCGGTCGTGCGGCGTCCCCCGCGTCGGCGCCGGGGTCCGCCGGCAGCGCCCCGCTCAGCCACAGGCCGGCGAAGCCGTGGACGATCGACCAGGCGGCCAGTCTGGCGTCCTGGTCGGCCGAGTCCGGGAGCACCGCGGTGAGCGCCCGGGCGGCCCGTTCCTCCGCCGCGCGGAGGCCCGGGTCGTCGGCGTGGTACAGGCCGGGCTGGAACATCACCTCGAAATGGGCCGGGTGCCCGGCCGCGAACCGGACGTACGCCACGCCGGCCTCGACGCGGTCGTCACCCGCCGCGGCGAGGGCGTCGGCGAGCAGGTCGTAGCCCTCCGTCGCCAGCGCGGTGAGCAGGCCGGGCTTGGAGCCGAAGTGGTGCTTGAAGGCCGCGTGGGAGACGCCGGCGCGGCGGGCGACCTCGCGCAGGCTGAGGGCGGCGGGGCCGCCCCCCGCCTCGATGGCCTCAGCCGTCGCGGCGAGCGCGACCCGGCGCAGATTCCCGTGGTGGTAGGGGCGATCGGTCATGGGGCGCGATCTTACCGTTGACAACATTACGGAGCAAACTTATCTTGCCAGTGGAAAGTTCCCTCAACTCCTTTGCTCCGAAAGGACTTTTATGTTCGGGACACTGATGTTGCTCGTCGTCCCCACGGCGGTGTTCCGGCTGCTCGGCGCGCTGGGCGTCGGCCGGTTCGCCACGTGGCGGGTCAGCGCCGCACACGGCCTGGCGGTGCTGCTCGTCTTCACCGCGGCCGCGCACTTCGCCCCGCCCGGCGTCACCGTGATGCCCGGCCGTGACGACATGGAGGCGATGATCCCGCCCTTCGTGCCGTTCCCCGCCGCGGTCGTCCTCGGCACCGGCGTGCTGGAACTCCTCGGCGCCGCCGGGCTCGTCCGGACCTCGACCCGCCCGTTGGCGGGGATCGGGCTGGCCGTGTTCTTCGTTCTGATCCTCCCCGCCAACGTCTACGCCGCCCTCGAGGGCGTACCGTCCAACGGCGACCCGGCCACGCCGCTGTGGTTCCGGATCCCCGAGCAGGTGCTCTTCATCGCCACCGCGCTGTGGGCGGCGAAGGACGCGTCCGCCCGGCCCGACGGCGAGGGAGCCACCTCGGGGGACCGGCTCCGTGCCGGCGGGCCGTCGCCGAGCAGCGTCCGTCGCCAGGGCCCGCGCTGAGCGTGCCGGCCCCGAAGATTCCCGGCGCGACAACGGGCACTCGGTCGTCCGTGGTTCCCCCGTCCGTCACTTCCGCAGGAGCGCCCACACGGTCTTTCCGCACGACCGCCGCGGCGCGCCCCCCCACAGCGACGGCGGTGAGCCTGTGCACGTACGAGTGCCGGGTGGTTCCGGGACTGCTGCAGACCGAGGCGTACGCCCGGGCGGTCATGCGGAACGTGCCTCCACCGTCCACGGAGGAACGGATCGAGGCCCGACTCGACAGGCAGAAGCTGCTCACGAGGAAGCCGCCGGTCGCTGGGCATGGTGGTGCGTCCGTCGAACTGGAGCAAGCTCAGTCAGGCACCGGGGTTGGCCGCCTACTCGCCGATGGGCAACTCCCTTGCTCTGGACCGGGCTTCCGCCCTGATGCCTTTGAGCCGGCCGTGGAACCCGTTGTGGCTGTTCTGGTCGATGTTCAAGGGAAGGTCGAGCTGGGATATGAGCTGCGACTCGAGGGCGGTGGGTTCCTCGTGCTCCACCCAGCAGACGCGCGCGTTGTCCACCATCCACGCGCTGAGCCGGGCTTCGCCTTCCCGCCCGAAGGTCATGTGCTTACCGCTGCCCACTCGGCGGAGTTCGAGGCCGAGCAGGCAGCCGAGCGAGAGCCGGAGGGTCGAACCCTCCGCGTTGCCTCGGCAGTGGTAACGCACGCGGGTCCGCAGGTTCTGCGTGCTGGTCCGGGTCGCCATGAAGCGGGGAGCCATGCCCACGTAGAGGAGCCGACGGCCGGGCAGCGCGGGGTGGGGCGGCTCTTCGAAGTGCCAGCCGTAGACCCCGGCCGCCGCCGGCACCGGGCCGGGGCTGGTCAGCACCTCCTCCACCGACCACAGTCTGTCGGGGTGGGTGAGAGCGGTTACGTCCACGGATCCTCCGGGGGAGATGTCGGAACAGGGTGGAGGCCGGCCGACGCCGGATCGTTCGCTCGTCGTCGCTCCGAGAACCCGTCAGGGGTCCGGCATCGACACCGAACTGCCTTTCTGGAAACCATGGCAGAAAGATCGTCAGACTATAAGGCCAAATGCTGTCGCGGGAGGCGTCTGGGCGTGACCTGCCGACGTGAGGAGCGGTCTCCGGGCGACTACGGTGACGCGCCAAGTCACTGTGGTGTCCGCGGGAGGCACACTGTGGAGGGGGCGTGGGTGAGGTCGGGCGGGGGACGATGACGCGGGAAGAACTGATGGGCCGGCTCACCGCGCTGCGGCGGGCGCAGGTCGGCGACCGCCGGGCGCCGCACAAGCCGTTGCTGGTGCTGTGGCTGCTGGGGAGGTTCGCCGGCACGGGCAGCAGCGCCGTCTCGTACGAGGAGGCGGAGGAGCCGGTCAGCCGGCTCATCAACGACTTCGGGCCGGCGGTGAAGAGCCCGGGCGCGGCCCGGCAGCGGGCGGCGATGCCGTTCGTTCACCTGGAACGGGAGCTGTGGGACCTCCGTGACCGGGAGGGACGGGAGATCGGGTCCGGCGTTCCCGAGCGGAGGACTTGGCTCCGGGAACGCGGCGCCCACGGCCGGCTGCGGTCCGAGGTGGAGGTGCTGCTGGCCGAGCCCGGCGTGCTGGGGCAGGCCGTCCGGCTGCTGATGGACCAGCACTTCACCACCGCGCTCGAGTCGGTGATCTGCGAGGCGATCGGATTCGACCCGGCGGAGTTCACCGGCGTCGCGGACCTGTCGGCGGAGCGCACGCGACGGAGGCGGCGGGCCGGGTTCGCGGAGGAGGTGCTGCGCGCCTACGCGTACGCGTGCGCCTTCTGCGGCTTCGACGGAGCGCTCGGGCGGAACCCGGTGGGCATCGAGGCCGCCCACGTCCGGTGGCACAGCCAGGACGGGCCCGACGAGGTGGACAACGGACTGGCACTGTGCTCGCTGCACCACACACTTTTCGACGCCGGCGTGCTGGGGCTCCTGCCCGATCTGCGCATCCAGGTGTCTCCGGCGTACGTGGCCCGGAGTCCGGCCGGACGGGCGGTGGACGCGCTTCACGGCCGGCCCGTGGCCGTACCCCGCCCCGGTCGGCCGGCGGTGCGGCCGAAGCACGTCGAGTGGCATGCGCGGCAGGTCTTCAAGAGCGCCGGGGCGGGCGTGGCGTAGGACGCGGAGCCCCCCTGACCGGCCCTCGGCCTGCCCCCGGGCCGACGGCGGAACAGTGTGCCGTAATGTCCGGGGCATGGCGACGACGCTGATGACGTACGCAGGCCCCGCGGAGCCGGACGCGCTGGTCACCCGCACCGGGGGAGTGCCGCTGGCCCCCGCCGGAACGGCGTGGCCGACGTGCGCGGAGTGCGGGGGGCCGATGCAGTTCCTGGCTCAGGTCCTGCTCGACGACCGGGCGCGGCCCACGGTGCGGGCGGACGGCCGGGCCGAACTCGTCCTGGCGGTCTTCATGTGCCAGACCGACCCGGGCATGTGCGAGGCGTGGAGCGCGACCGACGGCGCGAACGCGGCCTTCCTGCTCCCCGCGGAAGGACTGGCGCCGTTGTCGGCGCCCGCGGTGGAGGACGAGGAAGTGCTGTACCTCGGTGCGGCCAACGCCGTCGGGCTGACGGATTCGTCCCTCGACGACTACGACGGCGCCCGTCAGGAGTGGGGGCGCGGTGACGGCCGGGAGGTGCTGCACGTGCTGGGGAGGCTCGGCGGGCGACCGGACTGGCTGCAGGGCGACGAGACGCCGTCGTGCGGGGGATGCGGCCGGGACATGGACCTGGTCGCCCAGTTCGAGGAGGGACCGCACCACGCCACGGCGATGAACTTCGGCGGGTGCGGCATGGCGTACGCCTTCGCCTGCGGGCCGTGCCGTGAGGCCGCGTTCCTCTGGCAGTGCTGACCGGCGGGCCGTCGTCCGGGGTGTGAGGGGCGGTGGGAGCGGCGCGACACCATCGGGGTGGCGGACCGGCCGTGCCCGGTGACCGGCGAGGCACGGGCCACGGCGGCGTCGGGCGGGGGAGCGGGCGGACACCGGAGAGGGGTACCGGGAGCATGTTCCGGAGCGCGGGCATGCCGTCGTACTCGTCGACGGCCGCACAGCCGTCGTGGGCGTCCTCGTCACCGGCTGCGTCCGGGACCCGGCCCTCCGCGGGATCCGGTCCTCCGCCGCCCGGTGCCGAGTGGCCGCGAATCGCCCGCGGAGCCCTGCGGGGAGGGGCCGCCGCCGGAAGATTTCCGGGACGATTGCGGGTACTCGCCAGTCCGTGGCTCTCCCAGCGGGTCGCCGGGGAGGAGACGGGCGGAAGGAAAGGCGTGCTGTGACCGACGCGGCGAAGCTGAACAGGGCACTGGTCGATCTGGTGGTGGCCAGCCACATCGCACGGCTGGAGGACCTGCCCCGCATGGTGGCCGAGCACGCCGGGGCGGCGGGGCTGCGCGATGTCGTCTTCTTCGTGGCGGACCTCCAGGGCAAGGTGCTGCGCCAGATCACCGGCCGAGGGCTCGACGCCGGCGGGGGAGGCACGGAGTACGCCGTCGGGGGGACCGTGCCGGGGCTCGCCTACCGGCGGGTCGACCTGATCGCCGAGCCGGGCGGCCATCCCGACGAGCCGGGCCTCCGCCGCTGGTGGATGCCGGTGACCGACGGTGTGGAACGCCTGGGCGTGCTGCGGGCGGACACCGACCTGGAGGGCGAGGCCGTGCGCGACGCCCTGTACGCGCTGGCGTCGGTGGTGGCGTTGCTGCTGCTGAGCAAGAGGGCCTTCAGCGACTCCTACGCACGACTGGTCCGGACCGAGGCGATGAGCGTGTCCGCCGAGATGCAGTGGCACCTCACCCCGCCCTCGGCGTTCGCCGGCGCGGGGACCACCGTCGCCGCGTTGTCGGAGCCGGCCTACGAGGTCGGCGGTGACGCCTTCGACTACGCCGTGGCCGACAGCGTGCTCCACATGGCCGTGTTCGACGCGATGGGCCACGACGCCACGGCGGGGCTGACGGCCAACATGGCCATCGGCGCCTGTCGCAACGCCCGCCGGCAGGGCGCCGACCTCGTCGGGACGTCGCGGGCGATCGAGGACACCCTGATCGCCCAGTTCGGCCACAGCCGGTACGTCACCGGCGTCCTCGCCGACCTCGACATGCGGACCGGGGCGCTGACCTGGATCAACCGCGGTCACCATCTGCCGGTCCTGCTGCGCGCCGGGCGCTGGTCCCGCGAGCTGTACTGCCCTCCGGCAGGGCCCATGGGCACCGGGCTGGGGCTGCCGGTGACCGTGAGCAGGGAGCAACTGGAGCCCGGCGACCGGATCATCCTGTACACCGACGGCATCGTCGAGGCCCGGAACGACAAGGGCGAGGAGTTCGGCCTCCAGCGCTTCACCGACTACATCGTGCGGCACAACGCCGACGGCCTGACGGTCCACGAGACGCTGCGCCAGCTCGTCCATGCCGTCGTCGACCAGCACGCCGGGCACCTCGTCGACGACGCCACCGTCCTGCTCGCCGAATGGCTCGACCCGGACCAGGACGGCCTTCTGCCCTGACCGGGAGCGGGCACGGGTACGGACGCGGACCGGCCTCCAGGGACGCGAGCGGCCTGGAGGCCGGGTCCGGAGCGGCGGCTGCCGGTCAGAGCAGGACCAGCAGCTTGGTGCCCGGGATCAGCTTCCTGTTGACCGAGGTGGACTGGACGAAGACGGTGTAGGCGTCGTTGCTGCCCGGCGTGACCGTGACCTCCGTCGCCGGCAGGCCCAGGAGCTGACGGGCGGCGGGGCCGGTGAAGACCTTGCCCGTCATCCGGCCGGTGACCGGGTCCTTCTCCGCCACGGCGATCTGCTTCCTCGCCTGGATCTTCTCGCGCTTGGAGAGCTGGTAGAAGGCGCAGCCGGTCCTGTACGGGTGGCCGGCGCCGGTGACGAAGTCACGGATGGCGGTCTGCTCGTCGACGGGGATGAGGACGTACTTGCCGGCGTCCAGGGCCTGGAGGTTGGTCCTCACGTCGGCCGAGCTGAGGTCCTGGCCCATGGCGAAGAGGTTCCTGGTGCCGCGGACGCCCTGCTCGCGGTCGCGGAGGAACCTGGTGGCGGCCGACTTGACGGTGCCGATCGCCTCCTCGACCCCCTGGGCCGAGTCCGCGTCCCAGATCGATATGTTGCCGGTGGGGAAGCCGTACTGCTGGGCGGTGCGCTTGGCCAGGGAGTTCGGCACCATGATGGCCGAGGTCCAGTGGTCCGGCAGGCTGTTCAGCTTGTCGGCGATCCTGTTCCGCCACTCCTCCAGGAGGGCGCGGCCGTCGGGGAGGTGGTCGTGACGGCTGCCGGTCGTGTCCGCGCCGGAGGCGTTCTCCTCGCCGTCGGTGACGACGACCTGGAGGAAGCTGTGCTCGCCGTACTCCTCCCAGATGTGCTCGAGGTCCTCGAGCGCCTTCACCGACGCCTGGATCAGCGCGGTCGCGCCGTTCTCGACGGTGTACAGGCCGCGCATGGACGGCAGGTGCTTGACGTCCATGTCCCAGACGAGGTTCTCGACCAGGTGGTCGAAGGCGTACAGGCTGATGCGGGTCTCGTGGCCGAGGCGGTCGGACTCCTCCTTCAGGCCCTTCACGAACTCGTCGACGACGCGGATGAGCTGCTCCGAATGCCCCTGCATCGAACCGGACTTGTCGATGACGAGGGCGACGTGGTTGACGAGGTGCTTCTTGAGCCGGGCCTTTGCCGTGGTGCTGCTCATCGCGTCGGTTCCCTTCGGTTCGTCTCCCCGGGCCCGCGAAACGGGCATGCGGGGATACGGCTTCTTGATGAAGGCTTGGCCAGTGCCGTTCAGCGGAATTCCGGGACCGCGAATCCCGGCGTGGACCGTCGTTCGTCCAGCTGATGTCTCCACTTTATGGAGAGGCACTGACAACGCGATGCCGAGCCGTCGTCGCCGTGGCAGGCGCCGGGCACGGCCACGGGACGCGGCTCGGGCTCAGGCGCGGGCCGTGGGGCGGCCGAGGTACCGGACCGGGCCGTCGTCGGGGACCGTGAGTTCCTGGAAACCCATGCGGTCGTAGAAGGCGCGGGCCCGGGTGTTGGCCTGGGACATGCAGAGGTGGACCGCCTCGACGCCCGCCTTGTCGAGCGCGGACAGGTACGTCTCCATCAAGGCGCGCCCCAGGCCGAGACCTTGCCGAGCCGGGAGGATGTCGATGTGCAAGTGGGCCGGGTGGGACGAGAGTTCGGGCCACACCATGTGTTCCGGGCGGTGCAGGAGCGCGGCCATCGACTCGTCCGGTGTCGGCTCGGCGCCGTTCACCGCGGGGGGCGGGTAGGCGCCGGCGACGGTGGGCAGCCAGTGGTCGCGGAACCAGGTGACGAAGGCGGGAGTGTCGGCGGTGCCCACGATGTAGCCGACCGCCTCGCCGTCGCCGTCGTCGACGACGAACGCCAGCTCGGGCTCCCGGTCGACGTAGGGGTAGGCGAAGATCGCCGGGAGGATCTCCGGGTCGGCGTAGTGCGGCGTGGCGTCGCCGCCGTCATGGGCGGTGAGGACGCAGATGCGGCCGACGGCCGGACGGTCGGAGGGCCGGTAGGGGCGCACGAAGGGCACAGACGTCATGGAACGTGATGATGGCACGCGGTTGTTGTCGGGGACATGGAGTTCAGGACGACCTGGGCCGATCGATTCCGTCAGAGCCGTTCGCCGTCCGGGGCTCCGTGGGCGCCGACGAACGCCGCGGCGTCCCAGCGGCCGCCCAGACGGGGCGACAGCCAGTCCGCGGCGGCCTCCCGGAAGGCGCGCGGGGACAGGGCCCCGGCGCCCTGCGGGACCGCGCCCAGCAGCGGCGCCCCCGCCGCCTGGGGGAGGTCGGTCAGGTTGCAGCGGGCCGCCAGGTCCGGGTCGCGGGGCCAGCTGCCGACCACGACGCCGAGCTGTTCCAGCTTCCGTGAGCGCAGTGCCTCGGCGGTCAGCGCGGTGGTGTTGAGGGTGCCGAGTCCGGCGGGGGCGACGACCAGGACGGGCGCGCCGAGCAGCGCCGCGGCGTCGGCCAGGGTGGCGTCGCGTTCGTCGAGGCGGACGAGCAGGCCGCCCGCGCCCTCGACGAGGACCAGGTCGTGTCCGGCGGCCAGCTTCTCGGCCGCCTCGGCGACCTGCTCCGGACGGACCGGAGGCATGCCGGCCCGCCGGGCGGCGGTCGCCGGGGCCAGCGGGTCGGGATAGCGGGCCAGTTCGACCGCGGTGACGGCTCCCGGCGTGCCGACGGTTCCGGGCGTACCGCCGGCCCCCACGTCCCGGGCCCCGGCGCCCCCGGCCAGGCGTGCCGCCTCCGCCGCGTCGCCGGGCTCACCCGGCGCCAGACCGGTCTGGGCCGGCTTCAGCACGGCCACCGAACGGCCGGCCGCCGCCGCCAGCGCGGCCACGGCCGCGGTGACCACGGTCTTGCCGATCTCGGTTCCCGTGCCCGATACGACGATCACTGACATGCCGGTCCTCGCATTCCTCACCGTTGTTCATCCCGCCGCGGCCGCCGCGCACACCGCGCGGCAGATCCGGGCCAGGTCGTCGTCCTCCGTCACGTACGGAGGCATGACGTACACCAGGTCGCGGAAGGGGCGCAGCCAGACCCCCTCGCGCACCGCGGCGGCGGTGGCCGCCGCCATGTCGACGGGGTGGTCCAGCTGGACCACCCCGATGGCGCCCAGGACGCGGACGTCCGCCACGCCCGGCAGTTCGCGGGCGGCCGCCAGCCCTTCGCCCAGGCCCGTCCCGATGCGCCGGACCTCCCGCCGCCAGTCCTGCCCGAGCAGCAGGTCCACGGAGGCGCGGGCGACGGCGGCGGCCAGCGGGTTGCCCATGAACGTCGGGCCGTGGGCCAGCACCGGAACCTCGCCGCGGGAGATGCCCTCGGCGACCCGGGTGGTGCAGAGGGTCGCCGCCATCGTCAGGTAACCGCCGGTCAGGGCCTTGCCCAGGCACATCACGTCCGGCGCGACCCCGGCGTGGTCGGCCGCGAAGAGTTCGCCGGTCCGTCCGAAGCCCGTGGCGATCTCGTCGAAGACCAGCAGGACGTCGTGCGCGTCGCAGGCCTCGCGCAGGACCCGCAGGTAGGCGGGGGAGTGGAAGCGCATGCCGCCCGCGCCCTGCACGACCGGCTCCACGACCACGGCGGCCGTCTCGCCGGCGTGCGCGGCGATCAGGTCGGCGAGGCGCCCCGCGTACGCCTCGTCCCACTCGGCGGGCGGCACGTCGGCGAAGACCTGGCGGGGCAGCACGCCCCGCCACAGCTCGTGCATCCCGCCCTCGGGGTCGCACACCGACATGGGCTGCCAGGTGTCGCCGTGGTACCCGCCGCGCCAGGTGAGCAGCCGGCGCTTCTCGGGGCGGCCGAGCGAACGCCAGTACTGCAGGCACATCTTGAGCGCCACCTCGACGGACACCGAACCGGAGTCGGCGAGGAAGACGTGCCGCAACGGGCCGGGAGTGATCTCCACCAGACGGGTGGCCAGCCGCACCGCCGGCTCGTGGGTGAGCCCGCCGAACATCACGTGGCTCATCCGGCCGAGCTGGGCGGTCGCGGCCTCGTTGAGGACCGGGTGGTTGTAGCCGTGCACCGCGGACCACCAGGAGGCCATCGCGTCGATCAACTCGCGCTGCCCGTGGGCCTCCCGGGCAAGGCGCAGCCGGACCCCGGAGGCGGACTCGACGAGCAGCGGGTCCGTACGGCCCGGCATCGGGCCGTACGGGTGCCACACGTGCGCCCGGTCCAGGGCGAGCAGCGCCTCGGAGCCCCCCGGCGCGCCGGGGGCGGGCGGTGCGGCCGGGGACGGCGGCGCGGCCCCACCGCCGGGCGGTGCGAGGTCAGGCATTGGGTGCGAGATCCGTTCCCGCTCCGCGCCGGCGCACGGCCACCAGATCGGTCCGCGGCGAGGCCGCGGCGGCCGGGGCGTCCTGCCCGACGGGCTCCTCGGCGGGGCCGGCCCCGGAGTGCCCGCCGCAGCCCGCCGGTCCGTGACCGCAGCCCGCCGCGTCCTCGCCGCAGCCCGCCGCGCTCCCGCCGCAGCCCGCCGCCTCCCCGTCGCGCACCGAGCCGCACACGCCGGCGCCCTCCGCGCGGTGCCGCGGCAGGGTCGGGGTGTCCGTCCCCTCCACCTCGAACCCGGCGTCGGCGATCATCTCCAGGTCGGCCTTGCCGGCCTGGCCCTCACTGGTCAGGTAGTCGCCCAGGAAGATCGAGTTGGCCAGGTGCAGCGCCAGCGGCTGGAGCGTGCGCAGGTGGACCTCGCGGCCGCCGGCGAGACGCACCTCGACGTCCGGGCAGACGAACCGGACCATCGCGAGGATCCGCAGCGCCCGCTGCGGGGTGAGGTTCCACTCCTCGGCCAGCGGGGTGCCCTCGAACGGGATGAGGAAGTTCACCGGCACCGAGTCCGGGTCCAGCGCGCGCAGCGCGAACACCACGTCGACGAGGTCCTCGTCGGACTCGCCCATCCCGGCGATCAGGCCGGAACAGGCCGAGAGCCCTGCCCCGTGCGCCTTCTCGACCGTGTCGACGCGGTCCGCGTACGTGTGCGTCGTGGTGATCTCGCCGTAGGTGCTCTCCGACGTGTTCAGGTTGTGGTTGTACGCGTCGGCGCCGGCCTCGCGCAGCCGTTCGGCCTGACCGTCGGAGAGGAGTCCGAGGCACGCGCAGACCTCGACGCCCTCGTTCTGGTCCTTGACGGCCTCGATGGTCCGCGACACCCGGTCGATGTCCCGGTCCGTGGGGCCGCGGCCGCTCGCCACGAGGCAGACCCGCTTCGCGCCGCCCGCCACCCCGGCGGCGGCCGCCTCGGCGGCCTCCTCCGGCTTCAGCCAGGTGTACTTGAGGATCCCGGCCTTCGACCCCAGCCGCTGCGAGCAGTACGAGCAGTCCTCCGGGCAGAGGCCGGACTTGAGGTTGACCAGGTAGTTGAGCTTCACCCGGCGGCCGAACCACTGGCGGCGCACCCGGCCCGCCGCGGCCACCACATCGAGCAGATCGTCGTCGGAGGTCGCCAGTACGGCGAGGGCTTCTTCACGGGTAGGCGGCTCACGTCGGAGCCCCTTCTCCACCAGCACGTCCAGCAGGTCCATGCCTTGATCCTTGCCCACGAGCCGGGCGCGGCCAAGAAGGAAACGGACAAGAAGACGCCGGCCGGCGTGTGTGGATGGCCACAGTTCGTGACGGGCCGACTGCGGCTAGGGTCGGTCCGTTGCACGTGAACCGCGAGACAAGGACCGGTACCCCCATGCCGCAGCCCTCCTCCCAGGATCCCTTCGGCTGGATCGACGAGGAGGCCCGCCGTCGCGAACGCGCGGGCCTGGTGCGGTCCTTGCGGCCCCGGGAGACCGGGAGCGGAGGCGGTTCGGACCTCGCGGGCAACGACTACCTCGGCCTCACCCGCCACCCCGAGGTGACCGCCGCGGCCGCGGCCGCGGCGGCCCGGTGGGGAGCGGGGGCCACCGGTTCCCGGCTGGTCACCGGCACCACCGCCCTGCACGCCGAACTCGAACGCGAACTGGCCCGGTTCTGCGGCTTCGAGGCCGCCCTGGTGTTCTCCTCCGGCTACGCGGCCAACCTCGCCGCGCTCACCGCGCTGGGCGGCCACCGGGACGGTCTGGTCGTCTCGGACGCGGGCAACCACGCCTCCCTCGTGGACGGTTGCCGCCTGAGCCGTGCCGAGACGGCCGTGGTGCCGCACGCCGATCCCGAGGCCGTGCGCAAAACCCTCGCCGCCCACCCGGGCCGCCGGGCCCTGGTCGTCACCGACTCCGTCTTCTCCGTCGACGGCGACGCCGCCCCGCTCACCGCCCTGGCGGCGGCGTGCCGCGAGACCGGGGCCGCGCTGCTCGTCGACGACGCCCACGGCCTGGGCGTCCTCGGCGACGGCGGACGCGGCGCGCCGCACGCCGCCGGACTCGCGGGCGCGCCGGACACGGTGGCGACGGTGACCCTGTCCAAGTCCCTGGGCAGTCAGGGCGGCGCCGTGCTCGGCCCGGCCCGGGTGGTGGAGCACCTGGTCAACACCGCCCGCACCTTCATCTTCGACACCGGCCTCGCCCCGGCCGCCGTCGGCGCCGCGCTGGCCGCCCTGCGGATCCTGGAACGCGAACCCGCCCTGGCCGTCCGGGTCCGGGAGGTCGCGGCGGCCCTGCACGAGGAGCTCGCGGCGGCGGGCCTGGCCGTCACCCGGCCGGACGCCGCGGTCGTCTCGGTGCGCGCGCCGTCCCCCGGCGCGGCGCTGCGCTGGGCCGCCGACTGCCGCGCGGCCGGTCTGCTGGTCGGCTGCTTCCGGCCGCCGTCCGTCCCCGACGGCATCTCGCGGCTGCGGCTGACCGCCCGCGCCGACCTCACCGACCAGCAGATCCGCACGGCGGTGCGGACCGTCCTCGCGACCGCGCCCGCCGGCGTCTGAGCGGCGCCGCCCCTCCAGTCGTTCACTGCGCGGAATAACCGCGTGTGCAAGGAAGTTGGGCATCCCAGACCGATGCCGACGACTGGGAGTCACCCGTGAACCGCTCGTTCCTGTTCCTCCTTGGCAGCGCCCGGCAGGGCGGCAACACCGAGACGCTGGCGCGGGCCGCGGCGGAGCAGCTGCCCGCCGGGGCCGAGCAGCGCTGGCTCGACCTGACGCGTCTGCCCCTGGCGGACTTCACCGACGCACGGCACTCCGGCGGGGCGTGGCCGGAGCCCGGGGAGCCGGAGGCCGGGAACGAGGCGCTGCTCCGCGACGCCACGCTCGCGGCCACCGACATCGTGCTGGTCACGCCCCTGTACTGGTACTCGGTGTCCTCCTCCACCAAGGCGTACCTGGACCACTGGACCAAGTGGCTGTACGTCCCCGGGCTGGACTTCCGGGCCAGGATGGCCGGGCGCACCCTGTGGGGCGTGACGACGATGGGGGACAGGGCGGAGGCGCTCGCCCAGCCGCTGGAACTCATGCTGGGCAACACCGCGGCGTACATGAAGATGCGCTACGGCGGGGTGCTGCTGGGCAACGGCTCCGGCCCGGGACAGGTCCTCGACGACACGCGGGCCCTCGCCCGGGCCAAGACGTTCTTCGCCCGCCAGGCGCCGCTCGCGCGTTCCACCGGGGAGTGAGGGGACCCGGGCGGCGTCCGGGGCACGGCGCGGACACCGCGCCGCGCCACCGGGGGCGCCGCCCGGGGGCACGGGCATGCCGTGGTGCGCACGTCCGCGGCGGCGTCGCCGGCCGACCGCGCCGCGGTCCCCGCGGCTCCGGAGCGCAGGGGAACCGCGGAACCGGCCGGACCCGCTCACCCGGCTCCGAGGCGCTCCTGCCGCCGGTACCGGTCGAGGACGTCCTGGCGGAGCAGGTGGCCGAAGCCGGCGTTCTCCAGCCGCAGTCCCAGCTGGGCCTCCGTGACGCCGAGGGCCGCCGCGGTGCGGGCCAGGTGCCAGTCGTGGTCGGCGAGACGGCTGAGGAGGTGGCCGCGGCGGACCTGGCTCTCCGACAGCCGGAACGTCTTCAGGTAGACGACCCTGCCCGCCTCGTCGGTGATGGCCTCGCCGATGTGGTTCTCCCGCCGGGGACGGAACCCGGGAAGGAAGCGGGAGAGCGAGAAGCGCCCCAGCCGGTGAACCGTCCGCCAGGTGTACGACTCCTCCAGCAGGCCGGCGGCCATCGTCTTGTCGTGGAACTCCGCCCAGGCCGCCTCCTGTTCGGCGGCGGCCGCTCGCAGGCCGGCCAGGTCGCGGATCCGGGCGTCCGGGACGCGGGCCCGGAAGTCGGGCACCGGCGGCATCAACACGGCGTAGTGGTGCACGAGTTCGCCGTACAGGTCCTCCACCAGTGTCGGGTGCAGCGCGCGGTAGTCGTCGGGGTGCGGGACCGCGAACGCGGCCGCCAGGGCGTCGGCGACGTACAGCAGGAGGCCGCACTGGCCGGGATGGATCTCGAAGACGCGCAGCGCGTCCGCGAGTCCGGACACCCGCGCTCCCGCGTACGCCTGCTCCGCGCGGGGCGACAGGCCCCGGCGGACGGCCCGCCGGGACCACTCCTCCCAGGCGACGGCGGGGCCGCCGAAGTGCAGCGCGAGATACCCCTCCAGCGCCAGGTGCAGCGGCAGGAACCGCAGGCGTTCCCTGGCCTCCCGGCGGGCCGTGCGGCGGTGGATGCGCAGGGGCATCACCTCGGCGGGCGCGCAGTCGTGGCCGGCGGACAGCCGGGTGCCGTAGGCGGCGGCCGGGGAGCCGTCACGCGTCCAGGTGGCGACGAAACCGTGCGGCACGTACGAGAAGCAGGCGCCGTCCGGCCCGAGGTCCACCAGGCCGGCGGCGTCGCCGTACGTCCGCGCGCTCAGGCGGAGGTCCCCGACGGGCTCGTCCCGCACGAGCGGCACCAGGCGGACGGCGCCCCACACCTGGGCGGGCCGGGTGCGCAGACCGGTCAGGTCAGGTGCTGTCATCGCGTCGTCCTCCGGCCGGTCTGCCCGCGGTGAGCCGGGCCGCGCGGGCGTCGAGGTAGGCGGTGAGCTCGGCCAGGCCGGTGCGGCCCTCCGCGAACTGGGCCAGCTCCACCAGGGCGGGCAGGTCCTCCGCGTCACGGACGCCCGCGGTCGGCACCGACGGGGCGAGCCTGCGCACGTCGTAACCGTCCGCGTCGTAGACGGGGTTGAGGTGGACGACGGCGGTGCGCCGCTTTGGGTCGAGCCGGGTCCGCCAGACGCGCAGCACCTCCGCCGCCAGACCGGGCGGCGCGTTGTCCCAGCCGTCGGAGACGATCACCAGCCGTGACGGGGCGGTCTCCAGCGCGTCCAGGATCCGCCGGCCGAGCGGCGTCGGCCCGTGGGGGAAGGCCAGCAGGGCGTCGCCGCGGCCGGAGGTCCACAGCCCGGTGTAGTCGTCGGCCAGGGCCGCGAGGAGGTGATGGGCGGCGAGGGCCACGGCCAGGGGCCGCCGGCGCTTCTCCCCCGAACCGCGGGCGGAGAAGCTGTCGTCCAGCACCGCGGTGACCTTGCCCCAGCTTCCCCGCAGCGGCCCGGCCACCCGGGCGGCCGCCGACTCCAGGGCGCCCGTCAGTTCCCCGCGCCGGTGCAGGCGCTCCTCCACCGGCAGCGACAGCACGTAGGACGCCAGCCGGGTCAGCGGCATCCGCGCCAGGTCCGCCCGCACCGCGTCGGCGCCGTGGCGACGGGCCGACTCCTGGGTCCGCAGGGTCTCCAGCCGGGTCATCCGCGGGGCGATGCGCTCCAGGAAGACGGCCCTCGGAACGCCGTGCCGGGCCGCGAACTGCTCGGCCACGGTGTACGGCAGGTCGTACAGGGCCGCCTTCTCGTGGTGCGCGCGGCGCCAGGTCTCCAGGAGCGGCGTCGTGAAGTGGGGGCGGGACGGCCGCCCGAACAGGAAGTCGCCCAACTCCGTTCCCGACGGCAGCAGATGGGCGTGGCGCAGGGCCCGCTTGAGCGCGCCGCGGTACTTCACGGCGTCGAACGCCAGGTCCGGGCGGGCGGCCAGCCAGTCGCGCATGATCGCCCGGGTGCGGCGGTTGTTCACCCGGGCCCGGCGCAGCGCGTCGAACAGCCCGTACACACGCTGCGGCGGCAGCGTCGCCAGCCGCGCCGCGATCAGCCGGCCCTCGTCGCGGCGCTGCCGGGCGGTGGCCTCGCCGGCAGTCTCCAGCAGGCGCCGGACGATGATCGCCACGTTGTGGTCGTTGATGTCGAGGGCGAGCACCCCGGCGTACAGGTCGCGGTAGTTGCCCAGCATGTAGTCGTGGAGGAACTCCAGCGACAGGGTCTGGGCGCCCGCGGAGCCGTGGAACTCGCGCTGCCCGGTGGCCGTGATCGCCGCGTTGACGAAGAGCAGCACGTCGTCGGCGGCGACCAGGTCCGCGTACGAGTCCATCCGAATCCCCACCCCCGAGCTGAAGGCCGGCCGGGGAATGGGGGTACGAACTGCGAATCATTGCTTCAAAGGCAGGTTCCGGAAGTCGCACCGGAGTCCCGCGGCCGGCAGCGGGACCGTAACAGAGCCCTGGGCCCCGCCTCCACCGGACAACCCCGGGGTCAGCCGCTCGCGCAGTCCTCGATCACCGCGGCCACCCGGTCGACCGCGGCGGACTCGCGGCGGGCGCGGCGCGCCAGCAGCAGGTCGACCGGCTCCGGCCCGGTGAGGGGCACGTAGGTCACGCCCTCGACGTGCAGGCTCTGCACGGAGGCCGGGACCAGGGCCACACCGTGCCCGGCGGCCACCAGCACCACCAGCGTGGCGGTCTCGCCGACCTCGAGACGCCGGCCGGGTTCGAAGCCCGCCCGGCGGCAGGCCGCCATCACCAGGTCGTACATCGAGGACCGCGCCTGCGAGGGGTGGACGACGAACGGCTCCCCGGCCAGATCGGCCAGCGGGACGCTGGGCCGGTCCGCCAGCCGGTGGTGGGACGGCAGCACGGCCACCAGAGGCTCGGAGCGCAGCGGCACCGTGCGGACGTCCTCCGCGTCGACCCTGCCCCGCAGCACGGCGAGGTCGAAGGCGCCCGAGCGCAGGCCTTCCACCAGCTGCGGGGTGAGGGTCTCGCCGCGCAGTTCCAGGGTGATCCCGGGCAGCCGGGCGCGCACCGTGCGGGCGACCCGGGGCAGCACGTCGTAGGTGGCGGTGCCGATGAAACCGACCGAGACGCGTCCCGCGTGGCCGGTGGCCAGCTCCCGCATGTGCGCCAGGGCGCGTTCCTCCTCCGCGACCAGGGCGCGCGCGTGCTCGACCAGGTGCCGGCCGGCCTCGGTGAGCTCGACGTGCCGGGTGGACCGGTTGAAGAGGGAGACGCCCAGTTCCCGCTCCAGCTGTTTGACCTGCTGGGAGAGGGCGGGCTGCGCGATGTGCAGACGGGCCGCCGCGCGCCCGAAGTGGCACTCCTCGGCCAGGGCGAGGAAGTGACGGAGGCGGCGCAGTTCCATGGCCCCATCCTACCGAGACCGATAAACTATGCTTATCAATCCATGCCCACTGGGTCTTGGACGTGAACAAGTCCCGGCTCGTACGGTGAGCAGGTGACCGAGAGCTATCTGTACGCAGCAGCCCGCACGCCCTTCGGGAAGTTCTCCGGGGCCCTCGCCGACGTCCGGCCCGACGACCTGGCGGCGACGGCCGTGAAGGGCGTCCTGGCCAGGACGCCCGACCTCGACCCCGCCGAGATCGGCGACGTCGTCTGGGGCAACGCCAACGGCGCCGGTGAGGACAACCGCAACGTCGGCAGGATGGCCGTCCTGCTGGCCGGCCTGCCCACCTCGGTCCCGGCCACCACGGTCAACCGGCTCTGCGGCTCCTCCCTGGACGCCGCGATCATCGGCTCCCGCGCCATCGAGACCGGCGACGCGGACATCGTGCTCACCGGCGGCGTCGAGTCCATGACCCGCGCGCCCTGGGTGCTGCCCAAGCCGAACCGCGCCTTCCCCGCCGGGAACGTCACGGCGGTCTCCACCACCCTCGGGTGGCGACTGGTCAACGAGCGCATGCCCGAGGAGTGGACCGTCTCCCTGGGCGAGGCCAACGAGCAGCTGGCCGAGCGCTTCACGATCTCCCGCGAGCGGCAGGACGAGTTCGCCGCCCGCTCCCACAACCTCGCCGACGCCGCCTGGAACGAGGGCTTCTACGACGACCAGGTGGTCCCGGTCGTGGTGGACCGCAAGGGCACCGCCTTCACCCGGGACGAGGGCATCCGCCCCGGCTCGACGGCCGAGAAGCTCGCCGGCCTCAAGCCCTCCTTCCGCCCGGACGGCGCCATCACGGCCGGCAACGCCTCCCCGCTGAGCGACGGCGCCTCGGCGGTGCTGCTCGGCTCGGGCGAGGCGGCCGGACGCATCGGTGCCGACCCGGTCGCCCGCGTCGCCGGGCGCGGCGTCTTCGCCCTGGACCCGCAGGAGTTCGGGTTCGCCCCCGTGGAGGCGGCGAACCGGGCCCTCGCGCGCGCCGGCATCGGCTGGTCCGACGTCGCCGCCGTCGAGCTCAACGAGGCCTTCGCCGTGCAGTCGCTGGCCTGTGTGGACGCCTGGGGGATCGACCCGGAGATCGTCAACGCCAAGGGCGGCGCCATCGCCCTCGGCCACCCGCTGGGCGCCTCCGGCGGCCGCATCCTCGGCACCCTCGCCCGCCGCCTGCAGGAGTCGGGCGAGCGCTGGGGCGTCGCGGCCATCTGCATCGGCGTGGGCCAGGCGCTCGCCGTGGTCCTCGAGAACGTCACCGGAGGCACCCGATGAGCACCCGCTTCTTCGAGCACGCCGACGAGGCGGTGGCCGGGATCGAGGACGGTTCCACCGTGCTCGTCGGGGGCTTCGGCATGGCCGGCATGCCGGTCGAACTGATCGACGCCCTGATACGGCAGGGCGCCAAGGACCTCACCGTGGTCTCCAACAACGCCGGCAACGGCGACACCGGACTCGCCGCGCTGCTGGCCAAGGGGCGGGTCCGCAAGGTGGTCTGCTCCTTCCCGCGCCAGGCCGACTCCTGGGTGTTCGACGACCTCTACCGGTCCGGGAGGATCGAGCTCGAGGTGGTGCCCCAGGGCAACCTCGCCGAGCGGATGCGGGCGGCCGGGGCCGGCATCGGCGCCTTCTACTGCCCCACCGGCGCCGGCACGCTCCTCGCCGAGGGCAAGGAGACCCGCGAGATCGACGGCCGCACCTACGTCCTGGAGTACCCGATCAAGGGCGACGTCGCCCTGATCGGCGCCCACCGCTCCGACCGGATGGGCAACCTGGTCTACCGCAGGACCGCCCGCAACTTCGGCCCGGTGATGGCCACGGCCGCCACCACGGTGATCGCGCAGGTCCGCGAGATCGTCGAAACCGGCAGCCTCGACCCCGAGGCCGTCGTCACCCCGGGCATCTACGTCGACCGTGTGGTGCAGGAGGCTCAGCGCGCATGACCGCCACGAACACAGCGACCGGCGCCGGCGTCCCGCCGGCCAGGCTGGGCAAGCACGAGATGGCCGCGCTGGTGGCCCGGGACATCCCCCAGGGGTCGTTCGTCAACCTGGGCATCGGACAGCCGACCCTGGTCGCCGACCACCTGCCCGCCGACTCCGGTGTGGTCCTGCACACCGAGAACGGCATGCTCAACATGGGCCCGGCCGCCGAGGAGGACGAGATCGACCCCGATCTCACCAACGCGGGCAAGGTCCCGGTCACCGAGCTGCCCGGAGCCGCCTACTTCCACCACGCGGACTCCTTCGCCATGATGCGCGGCGGCCACCTGGACATCTGCGTCCTCGGCGCCTTCCAGGTCTCCGGTCGCGGCGACCTGGCCAACTGGCACACGGGCGCGCCCGACGCCATCCCCGCGGTCGGCGGGGCGATGGACCTGGCCATCGGGGCCAAGAAGGTCTTCGTGATGATGACGCTCTTCGCCAAGGACGGCTCCCCGAAGCTGGTGCCCGAGTGCACCTACCCGCTCACCGGCCTCGGCTGCGTCGACCGCGTCTACACCGACCTCGCCGTCTTCGACATCACCCCGGAGGGCGTCGAGGTCACCCGGACCTTCGGCATCACGGTGGACGAACTGGCCGAGCGCCTCGACGTGCCGCTGCTCACCGCCTGAGGGCGACGCGCGGACCACGGAGCCGTTTCCCCGAGGGCACCCCCCCGGGGGAAACGGCTCCGTCCGCATAGCGGGCAAAGTGTGGCCCGAATCGGCCATCCGTGTGACACTCCGGCCATGTTCTCGTCGTTCGGTGTCGTGAATCTTCCGACCTATCTGGCGGGCGTCCTGCTGATCGTCCTGCTGCCCGGCCCCAACTCCCTCTACGTGCTCTCGGTCGCCGCCCGGCGCGGCGTACGCGCCGGATACGCCGGAGCGGCCGGGGTGTTCTGCGGGGACACGGTGCTGATGACGCTGTCGGCGGCGGGCGTGGCCTCCCTGTTCCAGACCAACGCCATGCTGTTCGGGATCGTGAAGTACGTGGGCGCGGCCTACCTGGCGTGGGTCGCGATCGGCATGCTGCGCTCCGGCCTGGAGATGTGGCGCACCCGGCACGAGCCGGACGGCGCGATGGAGGCGGCGGCCTCGGCGGGGGAGCCGGACGGCAAGGAGGCACGGGGGGAGCGGCCCTTCCGGCGGGCCTTCGTGGTGAGCCTCCTCAACCCCAAGGCGATCCTCTTCTTCGTCTCCTTCTTCGTGCAGTTCGTGGACCCGGCCTACGCCTACCCGGCGCTGTCCTTCCTGGTCCTCGGGGCCTTCGCCCAGATCGGCAGCGTCCTGTATCTGAGCGCGCTGATCTTCGGCGGCACCCGGCTCGCCGCCGCCTTCCGGCGCCGCCGCCGGCTCTCGGCCGGCGCCTCCTCCGCGGCGGGCGCGCTCTTCCTCGGCTTCGCGGCCAAGCTCTCGCTGGCGAGCGCGTAGGGGCCACCGGTACCGACGGCCTCCGCGACCTGTCCGGTCGCGGAGGCCGCCGTCGTCTCCAGGGCCCGGCCCTCATGACCGGCCCTCATGACCGGACAGGTCCGCGCCGCGGGCCGCCGTGCGGGACGGCCGCGAAGTGATCACCGGTGACATCACGTCAACTTGTCCGAGCGGAGGTCACAGGGGTGATGCCCGGCCCCGGGCGTCGCTAGGGTCCCGGACGGGCGCGTCCCGACCGGGCCGCCCTGGGCACCGTCAAGGAGACATCGCTTCGTGAGACGACGTGACCGGAACACGGAACCGAACAGCTCACCCCGCATACGCGGCCGCGCGGCCCGGCGCGCCGCCTGGCTCGCCCCGGCCGTCGCCGGCATCACCCTCGCCGCCACCGCCACCCTGCAGTCACCCGTCGCCGCCGCGCCCACGGCGGCCGGCCCGGTCGTCGCCGTCGACCCCCAGCGGTGGACCGACCAGGCGGAGATGACCTGGGACGACTACGTGGACGTGCGCCCCGACGAATGGGCCTCGGCCGCCACCTCCCAGGGCTCGGAGGTGCAGTACCGCACCGCCGTGCTGCTGGTGGACTTCACCGACCAACCGATGCTGATCACCCAGGAACCGGGCAGCCACCCCTTCGGCAACCCCTACGGCGAGGACTTCGAGCCGGTCCCAAAGGACCGGGTCCGCGACTGGTACCAGGACTACTACACCGTCCCGAACGAGTACAACGGCCACCAGACCCTCCACTCCTACTGGATGGAGGACTCCTTCGGGAAGATCGGGGTGGACGCCGAGGTCTTCGGCACCTACACGCTGCCCGGCAAGCTGCACGAGTACGGCATCAACAACCAGATGAACGGCCCGGTCGCCCAGTTCTGCCCGATGGGCGACACCTGCGGCAAGGACCTGCGCGCGGACACCACGCGGCTGTGGCGCGACGCCATCGGCTGCACCACCGACGACTTCTGCGGCTTCGACAACATCTTCATCGTCACCGCCGGCCACGACGAGTCCTCCACCTGGGAGGAGTTCGGCCGCCAGAAGTACGCGAGCAAGGAGGACGTCCCCGCCGGACTCGGGCCGCCCCGCGACGAGAACGGCGACCCCGTCCTCAACCAGCTCGGCCGGCCGATGACCAACTGGGCGAAGACCCGCTACGTCGAGTGGACGAGCTGGCGGGCCGCGGCCAACCACTGGCCGAACGCGGGCGGAGGCATCTCCACCCAGGCGGAGAGCTCCGGACTCAGCGTGTTCGCACACGAGTTCAGCCACCTGCGCAACCTGCCGGACAACTACAACAACCCCTTCGCCGACGACACCCGCAACTTCACCGGCTACTGGGAGATGATGTCGCGCGGCACCTTCAACGGCCCCGGCGGCACGCACAACCGCTGGCAGGTGCCCAATCAGGGCGGTTCCGCCCTCGGCCCGCACCACATGGTCCACTACAAGCAGGCGCTGGGCATCCTCGGCGAGGAGGAGACCGTCCAGCTCACCAAGGCGGCCCTCCGCGACGACGGCGTCGCCGTGGCCACCCTGCGCGCCCGCGAGTACGTGCCCGGCGAGGGCCAGAAGGTAGCCCTCGACGTCGACGTCGACGGCTTCCGGCTGGGGGCCTGCGAGGACCGGATGGCCCGCGCAGGAGAGGCCGACACCCGCTTCTGGTGCCCCAAGGGCGCCAACTGGCAGGACTACACCATGGAGGTCGTCGACCGGGTCGGCAACGACTCCTTCACCGCCGGCCACGGCGTCCTGCTGTCCCAGAACCGCACCCAGGGCTCGCCCCGCGAGTGGCTGGTCGACGCCAACCCGCAGAACATCGACCGCGTCGACTACAAGGGCCCCACGGGCGAGAACGTCATGGTGGTGCGCGGCGACCCCCGCCAGCTCGACGACGCCACCTTCCACGCCGGCACCGGCTCCGGCTCGGAGTACGAGTGGATCGACGAGCCCAACGGCCTGCACTTCTACGTGCTGGACGTGTGGCGTGACGCCGAGGGCGCGCTGACCTACCGGGTCGCCGTGCGCGCCCTGGACGCCGCGGGCCCGCAGCGGCGGGGCGTCGCCCTGGGCCGGGCGGCCGGCATCCCCGTCGGCGGGTCCACCGCGCTGATCGGCGCCGGGCTGGCCAACACCGGAGGGGCAGGACCGGGCGTGCACGGCTCGGACGTCTACCGGCTCGAGGCCACCGTGGAGGGCGACGGCTGGAAGGTCGGCCTCCCCTACGAGGTGCAGGCCGTGCCCGCGGGCGGGACCCTGCCCGTCACCGCCCACGCCACCGCCTCCGCGGGCGCGTCGCCCCGGGCGACGGTGACCATCACCGCCACCAGCGAGTCCGACCCGACGGCCACCGCCACGACGACGGTCCGGCTGACCACCGCCGGCCTGGCCGTCTCCACGGCCTCCCTGGGCGCCCTGCTGGACGGCTACGCCGAGCAGGGCGTCCTGACCGCGGGCGAGGTCCGGCGGCTCGAGGCCCAGCTCCGGCAGGCGGAACGCCCGAAGCAGGCCGCCAAGGCGCTCGAGCGGTTCGCCGGTCTGGCGGAGAGGACGGCCTCCGAGGGCAGACGAGCCCTGGCCTCGGCGGCCCTGGTGAGCGCCGCGCGCACCCTGGCCGCCTCCCGCTGAGGTCCGGCCCCCGGCGCGCCGCGGCCCGCCGCCCCCTTCCGGGCGGCGGGCCTCGGCGGACGCGCGGCCGGGTGGATCAGACGCCGGCCGCCGCGTCCCGCATCGCCCTGGCGGTGGCGGACGGGTCGTACCCCTCGGGCACGCCCTCGACGAGGACGATGTCACCGGGGACGTGCCGCGAGCGCAGCGGGGCGATCTCCCGGTAGGCGGGGGAGTCCCACCAGGCCCGCGCCTCCTCGATCCCGGGGAAGCCGAGCACCACCACGTGCCCGGGCCAGCTCCCCTCCTTCACCTCGTGCTGCGCGGCGTGCACGAGGAAGCGTCCGCCGTAGGGCTCGAAGGTGGCCGGTATGCGCTCGATGTACTCGGCGATCTCCGGGTGCGGGGGCGCTTCCCTCAGGTGCGCGATGGCGTAGGCGGGCATGGCGTTCTTTCCTGTCCTCGAGCTCCGTACGGCCGTGATCCTGTCACCGGACGTACGCCGATGACAGGATCACGGCCGTGCGGAGCCCGAGGTTTCAGCTTCGTGACCTCGCTGTCCATCTCGGGCTCGATGAAGCCCTCGCGGCGTAGGATCGCCAGCAACCGGTCCAGGTTTGGCATGTCCTCCGTCCGTGGCAGTCGCAGGGGTCGGAGCAGTCACCGGCCTGGGGACCGCAGCGTCGGCAGGTGCGGCCAGACCGACGGGAGACGGTCCCTCGAGCAGCTTGGTGAGGAGTTGTCCGACTCACAGATTCCGTGCCGCCTTGTGAGCCCCGGCGGGGGCGGTGCCGATGAAGATAGTGCAAAAGTTCAGCCGTGAGGGCGACGAGCAGTGTGCGGCGACGGCGGGGACCGCGACTGTTCCGTCGTACCGGCAGCCGGTGCAGACCAGGGTGTCGGCGGCGGAAGAGGTCGGTGCGAGGGATTACATGTGGGCCGCGCTTGAAGTCAGGGTGTGCGTCACCGAGGAGGAGTTCACGACCTCCCTCTTTCCTTGGTCGCTCTCCCAGGACGACGCGACCTGGGTCGGGCCCAGCAGTGTCTCGTACGACGACTTCCCCAAGCCGGAGTACGTCGTGGATGCGCCTGTGATGACCGGTGACTGTTCCCCGGGAATATCGTCTTCCCCGTGTCGGGAGACCAGTGGCCTTCGAAGGCCCTCTACGCACCGCAGGACAGCCCGGTGCTGCGTTGGTCGCTGGCCAAGTAGCCCTGACAACCGCCGACTACGGTAGCCCACCGCTTCCGGCCAAGGCCGACTTCACCTCATGGTGCGTCCGGATAAGGTCTCGTTTGTGGAAATTGGATCTCTGGTTGAGCAATACGAAGACCTGGCCATAGGCCGCACGGGCACCGTGCGGGAACATGACGGGACCGCAGTGGTCGTCGAGTGGGAGGGGGGTGAGACAGAACAACTTTCCCTGCCGTTGCCGGAGAGGGTGAGGTTGCTCGTACCGGGGTCGATTCGGTTCCGGGCGGCCACCGGTCTCGCCGCTCTCCAGGAGGACTTCCGGGAGAACCCCGTCGGAGTGCTCGTTCAGATGCTCCGCGAAATGGGGGAGCCCGCCTCTATCACCATGCTCCGGAGGCATGCGAAGGAACTGGGCCTGGGTGAGCAGGTGGAAGATGGGCGCTGGGGGGAAGTGCGAGAGTTGCTTTTGACGCATCCTCATGTCAGCCGGTCGCGGAGCCAAGGGCGTCTCCGCTGGAGCGACGTCGGCAGCTCACCTCACGATCTGAGCCATGAGCTGTCCGTTTCCGAGGCCCTCCGGCAGCTGGCGAACCATACCGGCGAAGTGGATCCCGCGGTCAGGAAGTCGCTGCGGCGCATCGTGACCGGCAGCCTCTACAAGCTGTCCCCGTACGAATTGCTTGCTGCGCACTCTCTTGATTTTCCCGTAGCGGAGTGGCCGAGGGAGTGGGCGGAGCCGCATCCCGAGCAAATCGCGGAGGAGGTCCGTGCGCTGGCCGTCACCCACATAACGGAGGTGGCACGGGCCAGGCGGCGTGTGGTTCTCCCGGGCACTCATGCCGGAAGGCCTGCGAAAAAGGATACGGACATCCCCGGTGCTCTGCCCCTGACACCGCTCCTCGTCCCGCTTGTGGCCATGCCTGCACCCAGCCGCGCGGCCGACAGGGCGGCGAAGGCGGTCATCGGGGAGGACGCCTGGAGTTGTATGGGCGCCCTGATGGACCGGTTCGAGCAGGCAATGTCCTCGGCACGAGGTCCGGAGAAGGCTCCACATGTGATGGACCAGCTGGCACCGCTCGTCGTCAGGGCCAAGGAACTGCTGCGCAGCACGCTTCTCAGAAGGCCCAAGGATGACGACGCCGGATGGTTCGAGCTGGTCGACGAGCTGGTGACGCGGGCCTGCTTCCTACGGGCACATCCGCGACTTCGGGATCTGCCGAAGGGGCCTGTGCACGAATGGATCACACTCGTCGCCGACTGTTCGGCCGTTCCTCAGGACATCCGGGCAAGTGCGGCCAAAGCGGCGCAGACGATGGTGGCGAGTGGACGCTGGGAGTCCCTGGCTGCCGCCGCCGGTCCCGCAGTCCCAGCCGAGGTGGAGGTGTCCCCCGATGCTCTCGATGCGTCTGACGGGCCGGAGACGGATGAGACGGTCCCCGACGCTGTCGAGGAGGCAGCCTCCACCTCGGTCTCTCCGGCAGGCGAGGAGACGGCAGCCGCGGCCGAAGCCGTGGAGGACGACACCCTTGACACGCCTGACACCCCGGATGCACCGGAAACCTCCGACACCGTTCCGTCGACTCCACAGCCGGAGTGGAGTGCTCAGGCCGAGGTCGAGGCCCTGACTCGCTTGCTGGAGGAGGAGCGGAAGAACGCCGAGTCGGCTCGGGCCGAACTCGAGCGGCAGGGACGTGCTGCTGCAGTCGCGCTCTCCGAGGCGGAAGCGGTGGCGGATCGGCTGCGGCTCCGTGTGGAGGAGGAGAAGAATCGGCAGGAGGAGGCGGAAGAACGGGCGCGCGCCGCTGAGGCCAAGTGGGAATCGGTCCAGCGGGCCCTGGAGGAAGAAGCTCAGCGTGTCGAAAGGCTGACCACTCAGGTGCGGCGTCGCGACGACGAGCTGCGCCAGGCCCGGCAGACCGCGCGCGGAGCCTCCCAGGCGCAGTTGCGGCAGGCCCGGATCGACACGCTGCGCGTGCTGGCCGGGGTGCTTGCCGAGGTGGCGGACCAGGCAGCGCACGAAGGCGGGGAAACGGGGCCGGCCACGGCTTTGTACCGCAGGGCGCTGGCGCGAGCGGCGGCGGCGGGGGTTCTTGACTTCGGAGTCCCCGGAGAGGAAACGGAGTACGACCAAGTGAGGCACCGTGCCCCCGGCGGACCTGCGACACGGGTGGTGGTGGAGCGACCCGGCTTCGTATGGCAGGGGCCTCGGGAGCCTGAGCCTGTCGTCCTCGAACACGCCTTGGTCCGCCGGGTGAAGCAGTGAAGAAGAACGTTGTTCGGTGCTGTCGGTGAGTCCCGGCAGCTCGGGTCCATGGAGGACATCGGTGCAGCACGACAAGCCCTTGATCGGTATCGACTTCGGAACCGCCACCACGCTCGTGAGCCAGCGGCTGCCCGGTGGCGTGCCGGAGATTGTTCCGATCGGTCACGGCACCGCCTGGATGCCCAGCGTGATCGCCGCTTCCGGCTCCGGCGAACTGTTGTTCGGCGAAGGGGCGGAGGCGGCGGCGGGGGCGACCGCGCTGCGGTCGGTGAAGCAGTGCATCACCCTGGGCATGGAGCCCGCCGCGTTCCGGCCCTCGGGAGCGGCGCGTTCCTTGCGGCATACGGCGGACTCCCTGATCGAGCAGTTGCTGAAGCACGTGCTGCTGCGGGCCCGAGCCGTCGAGGCGGACACCGAGAACGCTGTCTTCCGGCTCGCCTGCCCCGCCATCTGGGACGGACCGCGACGCAGGCGGTTGGCCACCATCGCCAGATCGGCGGGAATCCCGGTCGCCGTGGGGGACATCGTCGACGAGCCGGTGGCCGCCGGCCTCGCCTGGTCGGACGGGCTCTACTACGACCTTGGCGAGGACCGGCCCGACGGAACCACCCTCGTCTTCGATTACGGCGGAGGAACCCTCGATATCGCCGTTGTCGAGGTCGCCGAGTCGCTCGAGGACGGTGCCCCCGAGCTCACCGTCCTCTCCGCCCGCGGTGTGGCCAGGGCCGGCGACACGCTGGACCGTCGGATCGCCCAAGACCTGGAGAAGGATCTGGAGGCCATGGGCGTCGAGGTGGACCGCACGGGAGACCCCGCCACCCTCAGGTCGCTGCTCGTGGCCGCCGCCCGGCGGCTCAAGGTGTTGCTCTCGGACACCCGCTACGACGAGCAGGCGGTGCCGGTCGGCGGCGGGTACACCGATCTGCCGTTGCTCACCTACACACGGGATCGGTTGGAGGCAGCGTTCTGGCCCCAACTCACGGAGGCCCTGGAACACGTCAGGGCCGCCCTGTGCGAGGCGCGTCTGCGCAGGCGCACGACGCCCGACATCGAGCGCCTGGCTCGCATGCCCATCCAGGAACTGGCGGCCGACGTGGATCACGTGCTGCTCGCCGGGGGCATGTCCCAGGTGCCGCTGGTGCGAGAGGCCTTCGAAGAGAGGTTCCCCGGGGCCAGGGTGGAGTTCGACAGATCGCTCGAGTCGCCCGAGCAGTCGGTGGTGACGGGGCTGGTGGTCGACAACTACCACCGGCTCAATCTTCCCAGACCCGGTTTCGACCTGGTGCTGGAGTGGGAGGACACCCACGGACGCCCGCACCGCGAGCTGCTCTACCCTGCCTTCGAACCGCTCTACACCTGGGACCAGGTGATGCGCCGCGAGCGGCACCTGGCCCACCACTGGAGGGGGACACCGGACGTCGAGTGGGTCACCAGGGCGCGGATCCGGGCCCTGGCGGTGGACGGAGAGCCGATGGACTTCTCCGTGGAGGGCCGCACCGTGCCCCACCTGCCTGTGGAGCTCCACCCGAGCACCCGGTTCTCGTTCTCGCTGCGGCTCAACGGCGAGATTGTCGTCCAGGACGCCACCCCCCGGCCGATGACCTTCAGGGTCGACGCCTGGCCTGTGCTGCGGGCGGGCGAACAGGGCGCGATCAGCCTGACGCGCATGGGGGCCGGCGGAAAGGTGCCGCAGCCGAGGAGCTTTACGGACGAGTACTCGCATCCCTGGCAGTAGCGTGTGGCGCCGCCGGTGGTCATGGAGCGCCCATGGCCACCGGCGGGCTCCTGTCAGTCCCCCTCGACCACCACCAGCGCGACCGACTCGGTGGAGAGGCTGAAGCGGGCGTCGCGCTCGTGCTGCGCGAGGACCGCTTCCCGCCTGGTCTCCAGCTGGGCCACCCGGGCCGCGTGAAGTCGCCTGATCGAAGCGTGGTTCACCTCGTGGGCGAGGCGCCGCGCAGTGGCGATTTTGATCTCGAACGTGTTCTGCACGGTCGCACGCCGCCCTGCGGCGATCCGGGTGTTCTCCGCCTCGTAGAGCTGCTTGGTCGCGCGCTGCTGCATGCCCGCCTGAGCCTCTACCTCATCCAACGCGTCGACGAGCAGCCTGTTGATGTCGCTCGGCAGCGGCCCCTCCGCGGGCAGGAGCTCGCCCCGGGCGAGTGAGGTGAGCAGCGCGGTGCCGACCTCCGGGACCTCTTGCCTTGTCCGGATGTCCACCGCGGTGGTCCACAGCTCGCGCCGGGTACGGGCGCCATCCGCCCGGGCCAGCCGAACCTCGACCAGGTAGCGGGATCCGGGAGGCAGCCCCGGCAGGCGCACCCGCCCGAAACGGAACAGCCGGTCCGGATGATTGTCGTACCACCATTGCGCGGTGCGGACCAGGGGATGGCGGACGCTGAGCAGCGGAACGGCGTTCCTCGACGAAGTGCTCGCGGTGAAGCAGGCGCGCAGCGGGACGCCCTCGTTGAGCCGGGCGAGCAGGCCGTCGCGGGGCATGGCGAAGGCACCGGAGTCCATCGCCGCGTACATCGTCTTCAGCAGCTGCTTGCTGCCGGTGATGTCCACCAGGTCGTTCTCGTCGGCGACATCGCACAGAGTGCCCTGCCCGCTGTCCGTCAGGAAGCTCTCGACGAGGCCGCGGATCTCCTCCGGGCCCAGGTAGCGGCCCTTTCCCGGACTGTTCTCGTCGAAGCCCTCGATGAGGAGGCCGTCGAGACCGGTGAGAAGCTCGTGGGCCTCGCTCAGGGTCTCCAGGTCCTTCTCCCGGTCCACCCGGGCGACTTGAATCCGGTCGACCTGGCGACGCCGCTCGTCCTGCGTGAGACGGGGATCGAGAACGATGCGATGCAGTTCCTTGAGCCGTCCGCGCAGGATGGGCTCGAGCTCTCCGATGGAGTCCTGGAAAACCCCGATGCGCGTGTAGAGGCGCTGGAAGATGTCGGTCTCGATGGTGCCGGGCACCTGCATGTTGAAGATGAAGATCTTCTCGTGCTTCTGGCCGAACCGGTCCAGGCGGCCGATGCGCTGTTCAACCCGCATCGGGTTCCAGGGCAGGTCGTAGTTGACCAGAACGTTGCAGAACTCGAAGTCGAGGCCTTCGCTGCCCACTTCGCTCACCAGCAGGAGGTCGAACGCGCCGGCCCGGAAGTCCTTCATGATGCGGATCCGCTCCTGCGGATCGACCTTTCCATGCATCACTCGGACCTTGAACTCCGGGGCGAGACGCTCCTGCAGGTACTCCAGGGTGCGGGTGAAGAACGAGAAGACCATCGCCTGGCGCATGCCCCTGGCGCGGGCGTCGCGGAGCATCTGCGCGAATCGCTCGAACTTGGAGTCCACGGGGAGCTCCCGGAGCAGGGCACGGAGTCTCGACAGATCCTCGGCCTGCTCGGTCAGCTCGTGGGCGAGCGTCTCGGGCGAGGACTCCGCCGCCGAGGCGTCGCCGTTCACCGGGCTCTCGACATCATCCGTGGCCTCCGACTCGTAGAGCAGCTCCTCCACGGCTTCATCATCGGCGGTCCGGGGTGCGAAGCGCTCCCGCAGGCGCTGCTGCATGGCGGGGATGCAGCTGGCCGCCTGCCGCAGCCACATCTGTGCGGCGAACCCGGCGGCCGTACCGCTACGGGAGGCGCGCCGTAGACACCACGCGCGCAGGCCGTCGTAGAAGGCGCGTTCTTCGGGCGTCCACACGACCTTGACGTCCTCGGCCTGGCGCAACGCCTTGCGGTCGGGTGTGTCGACTTTGCGAGTACGGTTCACGATGCCGGCGAGGGCATTGAGCTCCCCGATGCATCGCCGGGCCTCGGCGAGCCGTTGCGGGGACATCGGCGCATCTGTGTTCAACAGCTCCTGGAGGCGCTGGAACTCGGGCCGCTGTGCGGTCAGTATACCGAAGGAGGAGCTTCGGACACGCTTGAGATGGGACAGCAGAGGCCGTGGGCCGCCCTTGACGTTCGCGGCGCCCCTGGCGAGGCTCACGGCGAGTGCGTTCAGGTGGCGGTTGGGCTCCAGCTGGCGTTCGAAAACCTTGGGGTCGGGGAACGACGACTCGTCGAGCAGGCGGACAAGGTTGTACAGGTCCTGGTTGCCGAGGTTCAGCGGGGTGGCGGACAGGAAGATCAGCGCGTCGGCCCAGTCGGCCAGTAGGGCGGCCGCGGCGTGGCTGCGACTGCTCGCGTTGCGCAGGTAGTGAGCCTCGTCGACGATGACGAGATCGAACCGGGGCGCCAGCTCGGCGAGCTCGGTGAGCTGGCCCTCCCGGCGGAGCCGCTCCAGGGACACCACGCCGGCGAACGGCTCGTTGCGGTCCCCGTCGCGGAACATCTCCACCAGCTTGGCCATGCCCTCCCTGTCGAGCACCTCCAGCCGTCGGTCGAAACGCTCCCGCATCTCGGCCTGCCACTTGGTGACGAGCGCCGCGGGACACACGACGAGACCCCGGAAGTGCGTGCCCCCGCGTCGACCGAAGTCACGCCGGAGATGCGTGCGCTGCTCAAGCTCGTTCCAGATGAGACCGGCCTCAATGGTCTTGCCGAGACCGACCTCGTCCGCGATCAGCAGGCGCTGGCGGTCCGAGTTCATCAGCTTGAGCACGGGCCGGAACTGGTAGGGCCGGAACACGGTACGGCTGGACTGGTACGAGTAGACGATGTCCGTAAGTGGGGTGCTCAGCTTGGCCAGGGTGAGCGCGAGCGCGGTCCGGTCGGCGGTGGCGGGCGGCCGGCGGATCCAGTCCTGAGGGTCTTGAGTGCTGGGCGGGAGCAGCTCGAGATCCTCCTCGAAGGCCATGAGGCGGCCCCCGGCACCGTGCAGCGTGTACTGGACGCTGCCGTCCCGCATCAGCCTGGTCCCGGCCACGGTGAAGACGTCCCCGGAGAGACGGACGAGATCTCCGACAGCGAACGCGGGTGCGACGTCCTTCTGCAGGGCGTCGCACCAGGCCTCGTACTGCAGGAGGGCGCGGTGGAGCAGATGCCCGTCGTCTATGTCGCGTAGGCGCTTCAGCTGGGCCGGGACAGGGGCGTCTCCGTCATTCAGGGCGAATCCCACGGCCGTCCGGTTGCCGGTGCGCGTCTCAAAGACATAAACGCCGGTCGGCAGCACACTCCGGGAGACCCCGCCGTCCGTTCGCGGGGCGAGCCGCCTCCGCGCCGCAGGCACGGGAAGCCGGGGTAGGCACTCCGGATCGTCGTAGAAAAGGTTGTCCACGTGGCCGAGCGATTGCTGAACATCCGCTCTGGCCAGGTCCCCCCATGGGATGTAGCGCAGCCGGAGCCGGTCGTCGCCAGGCGACACCCTGATCGGGGACGGACCGGTCCCGCCGTTGGAAGCTGCTGGTTCCCTCATTCCATTCCCCCTGCCCGAGTCGGGCGGTCTTTCCGTGCCCGTGCGGCTGATCTCTCGCCGCCCCCAGGAGCGTCGGGGATCTGCTGACGAGTTGTTGTTTCCGAGCCACGCCACTCGTTGTGGTTCTAGCCTGGAGGCAAGATTACGTGGCGGTGTTCGGTGGCCGCGTGGCCAGGCAGTTGTAGAGCGCCATGAGCGTTTCCCCGCCTGCGCCCGGCGGTGTGTTGATCGAGTGATCGGGTTGCCGGGGGAGAAAGTGCCCGACTCGGCGCCGCAGCGCCGGAGTGGCGATATGGGACCCGAGGCCGAAGCCTCGGGTCCTTACCGCGGAGTTACCTGTACCGGATGTGCAGGTGGTTGTCGTGGTTCGGGTAACTCGTCGTCAGGCCCTCCGCGATCAGCTGGGGGTCGTTGAAGAAGACGAGCTCGACCCGGCCGGGGGCCTTGGCGCGGATCTCCTGGACCAGGCGGCGGGTGGCCGCCCGGTCGTAGGCGGAGGACTGCCAGGTGATGCGGCCGGCCGTGCACTGGGCGGAGTCGGTGCGGATCGGCCACACGTCGACGTCCACGCCGACCTCGTGGCTGGCGTGACCGGGGATGTCCCCGCCGTGCTCGAAGCCCGCGTCGCCGACCGGGAGCCTGCCGTTGCCGGTCGTGGCGAACGCGGCCGCCGCGGCCTCCAGTTGCCCGACGGCCCCCGCGGTCGCCCAGTGGGCGTTGGCGTTGCCGTCGGGGCTCTGCGCGCACATCGTGCCCGGGCCGAAGTCGATCCTCTCGTAGTGCCAGAGCAGGTTCTTCCAGGTGGCGGGTCCGGCCACCCCGTCCACGCCGATGCCGGCGTGCGACTGGAAGGCGCGCACCGCGGAGGTGGTGGCCGGGCCGAAGTCGCCGTCCACGGTCAGGCCGGCGCCGCGCTTGGCGTTGAGCTGGGACTGCAGGGCCTTCACGGCGGGGCCGTCGTCGCCCTCCCGGACGGTGGGCACCAGCGCGCCCCAGGTGGCGGGGCCGACGATGCCGTCCGCGCCCAGACCCTCGGACTGCTGGAACGCCACGACCGCGCTGTGGGTGCCCGAGCCGAAGACGCCGTCCGTGGCCACCGGACGGCCGTGCGCCACGAGCAGGTGCTGGAGGGCGACGACGTCGGTGCCCCGGCTGCCGTTGGCGGAGAGGGGGAACGCGGCCTGGGCGAAGGCCTGGGCCGGGACGCCGGAGCCGAGGAGCAGCCCGGCGAGCGCGGCGAACAGGGCGGTGAGGTGACGGAGTCGCTTCACGGTCCAGGTCACCGCCCCGCCTGGAGGGCGCCCCAGGTGCCGGCCCCGACGACGCCGTCGACGGCCAGCCCGCGCGAGGACTGGTAGTCGCGGACCGCCTGGGCGGTGCCCGGGCCGAAGACGCCGTCGACGGCCACCGTCCGGCCGAGCGCCGCGGTCAGGGCGCGCTGCACCCGGGTGACCGCCTCGCCCGTCGAACCGCTCTGCACGGTGGGGGTGGCGCCACGGGCGAGCAGCGCCGTCCAGGTCCTGGGACCGACCACGCCGTCGGCGGTCAGCCCCTTGGACGACTGGAAGTTGCGGACCGCGGTCGCGGTGCCGGAGCCGAAGACGCCGTCCGGGGTGCCGGCGTCGAAGCCCGCCGCGGTCACCAGGCACTGGGCGGCCTTGACCAGTTCGCCGGTCGACCCGCTCTGCACGGTGGCGTACGCCCCGAAGCTGAGGTTGGCGCCGGTGCAGGTGGGCGCGGGCTGGGTGCCGCCGGCGCCGACGTCCAGGTAGTCGCGGTCGATGTTGATCGAGTAGCCGCCGTAGGTCTCGGTGACCTCGCCGACGTACTGGTGGATCCGCTGGTGGTCCGACCAGTGGGTGGACGGCACGTAGGTGCCGGTGTCGGTGTCCGCGGCACCGTTCCACCAGGCGTAGAAGAGGTGGTCGACGCGCGTGTAGGCCGGGTTGTCGTACTCCGAGGCCGCGTCCCTGATGCCGGAGGCGGCGCTGGAGTAGAAGCCCGACAGGTAGCCGCTGCCGTGCAGGCGCTCGGTCCAGCCGGAGAGGTACGACAGGACGGCGGCCTTGCAGGAGGCCGTCGAGGTGTACGCCTCGATGTCGCTGTAGATGGCGCTGCCCGCGGGGATGCCCAGGTTGGAGGCGGCGGTGACCGCGGCGGCCGCGGCGCCGGCGCCCTGCGACCTGGCGGTGGCCGGGTCGGCGGACATCCTCAGCGAGTAGTTGGTGCACGGCGCCTGGCGCCCGACGTCGATCGGGAACAGGCGCCAGCCGTTGGCGGTCTGCGTGGTCACCCAGCTCGCTGTCAGATTGGGCTGCGCGCAGCCGCGGAAGGAACCGCTGATGTAGACGCCGACGGCGCTGTAGGGGGAGCTCGCCTGCCAGGCGTTCATCGCGGCCGTGGAGGGGGCGGTGCAGGCGTCGAAGCCCTTGCCCAGGTAGGTGCCCGGCTGCGGGCCGGCCGCCGCCAGCGGCGCCACCGTGCCCGGCCGCCCCGCGCCGCGCGGGAGTTCGGTGCGCTCGGCGCCGGCCGTCAGCCCGGCGGTGGCGAGGACCTCGCGCACCTGGTCCTCGGTGTCCGGGTTGTGCGCCGCGGTGACCAGGACGCCGGCGTCCTCCACGGCGATCCGGACGGCGTCGCCGCTGGACACGGCCGACGGCGCGGTGGCCCTGCCGCGCTGAGCCCGGGCGGTGGCGGCGGTGACCTGCGCCGCGGAGCGGGCGGTGATCGGCTCCACGACGATGCCGGCGGTGCGGCCGACGAGGTGGGCCGGGCAGTCGTTCTCCTCGCCGGGCGTGCCCAGGTAGACGGCGGGGCGGTCGAAGCGCACGCAGGCACGGGGGTTCTCGGTCAGGTCGACCACCCGCCAGTCGGCGGGGACGTCGATCCGGTAGCCGTGGTAGGCGACGGTGCGCGTCCTGTCGGCCGCGGCCCGCTCCCCGGCCGCCTGCGCGGGGCCGGTCAGGGCAGAGGCGCCGAGGCCGCCGAGGACCGCCAGCAGGGCGGTGGCGGAGCGGAGTCTTCGGTGGGGGGAACGGGGGGACCGCTGTGGGGACATCGGGCACTCCTTGCCGGGTGGGGGGCGGCGACCCGCACATGGCGACCAAGTGACGGGCTCATGACAAATCGGAGCAGGCGCTATGCGCGTTGAACGGCCGGGCAGGGAGAGACTGGCGGCGTGGTGAGGACCTGTCAACACCGCCCGCCCCGGCGGCGCCCCGCGGCGGGCGGGGGAGGCGCTCTCACACCGCCGGCGCGGGCGCGGCCATCTCGCCGAGGGTGAGCAGCAGCCGGTCGCGGGGGTCGCGCAGGCTGCGGCCGGTGAGCTGCTCGATCTGGCGCATGCGGTAGATCACGGTGTTGCGGTGGCAGAAGAGCTGCTTGGCGGCGTGGGTGGGCGAACCGTGGTGGGTGAGCAGCGCGCGCAGCGTCTCCAGGAGGACGGCCGCCTGGTGGGGCGGCTGGGCGAGCAGCGGGCTCACCGTCTGTTCGACCAGGAGGGCGGTCGCCTCGGGGCTGGCGCGCAGCAGCACCTCGGGCAGGCGGTCGGTCACGGGGACCACCCCCGTCGTGCCGCGCGGCACGGTGCCGGCGGCCTGGACGGCGAGGCGGTAGGCGGTGGCGAAGCCGGCCAGGCCGTCCGGCGAGGCGGCCACCCCCGCGCGGCCCACGACCGCCGGTCCCAGCGCGCGGACCAGGCCGTCCAGGCCGGTCCCGCCGGTCGCCACCAGACCGAAGGTGATGTCGCCGCGGACGTGCCAGCAGGACGTCACGCCCAGCCGCTCGAGACGGTCCTCGGCGCCGCGGACCGGGCCGTCGGGCAGCCCGTCGAAGGGGGCGACCACACAGGCCACCGGCTCGCGGGCGCCGAGCCCCAGCACCTCCCGGGCCTCGGCGGCGAAGACCGGGTCCGCGCCGCGCCCCTCGACCAGCCCGTCCAGCAGCCGCTGGCGGCGCTGGAGGTCGCGGTTGTGGAGCCGGGCCTCCTCACGGCGGTAGGACTCCACCAGCGTGGCGTTCTGGAGGTCCAGCGCCGCCCAGATCTGCCGGCCGGCCAGCAGCAGGACCCGGTCGTCCGCCTCCTGGTCCGGCCGCCCGTGGTCCGGGCGGCCGTGCCGGTTCAGCAGGGCCTCCCAGAGCACGCGTGACCCGAGGCTGTAGGCGTTGAGCACATGTTCCATGCGCACACCCTGACGGGCTCGGCGGCGGCCGGTCTCCCGCCACAGGTGCACGGTGCTCTCACCGGTGCGGGCCAGACCGGCCATGGTGCGGATGCCCCGGTGGACGTGCTCGCGGACGCTGGAGCGGATGTCCGCCCGGAGTTCGGGCCCGGCCTCGCCGTGCCAGTCCTTGTCCAGCAGGGTCAGCGTGATGTCGTCGGCGATGGCGTCGGCGTACGGCAGCAGCGAGGCCCACGCCCGCTCCACGGAACGGCGTGGCCCGTCGCCGGAACCGCCCGCCCGGCCCTCGCCGCCGGCCGGCTCCGGCGACGCGGTCGTCAGGCCCGTGCCTTTGCCCATGGCCCCGGAGGATGGCACGGAGCGCACAGGCGCGCCAGCCCCGGTGCCGGTTGCCAGGGCACTGCGCACCAGGGACTTTGTGCACACCGCCCATGTCGGATTCTGTGCACAGCGCCCACGGTAGGGGATCGCCGGAGCCGAACAGCCAGGCGGCCGCCCCGGGCGGCGAGCCCGGCAAGGGCAGACAGGGAGCGCGCGTTGAGCCCACCCACGACCGCAACCACGGAGCGCACCGACCACGACGGCGGACCGCCGGCGCTCTTCTCGATCACCGGTGTGTCGGTCCGCTTCGGCGGTGTCCGGGCGCTGTCCGAGGTCTCGCTCGACGTGGCGCCCCGCCAGGTGCTCGGCGTCATCGGGCCCAACGGAGCCGGCAAGACCACCCTGTTCAACGTGGCCTGCGGCTTCGTGCGCCCCGACAGCGGACGGCTGCTCTGGAAGGGCGAGGAGCTGACCGGGCTGCGCCCGCACCGGCTGGCCTCCCTGGGCATCGGCCGGACCCTGCAGGGCCTCGGCCTCTTCGACCGGATGACGGTCCTGGAGAACGTGATGGTCGGCGCCGGCCGGCACGCCAGGACCGGCTTCGCCTCCGCCCTGTTCGGCCTGGGCCGCGGCGCCCGGGACGACGCCGCCCTCGCCGCACGGGCCCGTCGGACGCTGGCGGGCCTCGGCGTGGAGCGGTACGCGGACCGCCTCCCGGGCAGCCTGCCGTACCCGGTCCGCAAACGGGTCGCCCTGGCCCGCGCGCTGGTCGGCGAACCCGAACTGCTGCTGCTGGACGAACCGGCCGGCGGCCTCGCCGGTGACGAGATGGCCGAACTCGGCGAACTCATCCGCGGTCTCACCGACCGGATGGCCGTGATGCTGGTCGAGCACCACATGGACCTGGTGATGAGCGTGTGCGACGACATCACCGTCCTCGACTTCGGCCGTGTCATCGCCCGCGGCGGACCGGACGAGGTGCGCCGCGATCCCGCCGTCGTCGCCGCCTACCTCGGCGAAGAGGTCGGCGGAAAAGCCGGCGGAAAGGCCGGCGAAGGGGCCGGCGAACGGGCAGGGCGGGAGCAGCGGGGGACGGGGGAGTGACATGTTCGACGTACGGGACCTGACCACGAGCTACGGCCCGGTCCGCGCCCTGGACGGAGTGTCCTTCACCGCCCGCGAGGGCGAGGTCACCGCCGTCCTCGGCGCCAACGGGGCCGGCAAGACCACCCTGCTGCGCACCGCCTCCGGCCTGGTGCGCGCCGAACGCGGACAGGTGCGGCTCGACGGCCGGGACGTCACCCGCGCCCCCGCCGAGGACATGGCCCGGCTCGGCCTGGCCCACGTCCCCGAGGGCCGGGGCGTGATCACCGAGCTGACGGTGGAGGAGAACCTCCGGCTGGGCGGACTACACCGCCCCGCCCGGGCCCGCCGGGCCGACGTCGAGCGGATCTGCGGCCTCTTCCCGGTGCTCGGCGAACGCTACGACGCCACCGCCCACGTCCTGTCCGGCGGCGAGCGGCAGATGCTGGTCATCGGCCGCGCCCTGATGGCCGCCCCCAAGGTCCTGCTGCTGGACGAGCCCTCGCTCGGCCTCGCCCCGCGGATCGTCACCCAGATCTTCGACCTGCTGCGGTCCCTGGTGGCGAGCGAGGGACTGACCGTGGTGCTGGTCGAGCAGAACGCCCGCAGCGCCCTGTCCATCGCCGACGTCGGCGTGGTGCTCAACCTCGGCAAGGTCGTCGTCCAGGACGAGGCCGCGGCGCTGGCCGCCGACGAGAAGGTCCGCCACGCCTACCTCGGCTTCTGACCCCGGTTCCTGACCCACGGGAGACCTCGTGCAGCAGCTCCTCACCACCGCGCTCGGCGGGCTGACCCTCGGAGCGGTCTACGCGGCGTTCGCGCTGGCGCTCTGCCTCATCTGGCGGTCCACCCGGATCGTCAACTTCGCCCAGGCGCCGATGGCGATGATCACCACCTACATCGCCCTGGTGATCATCGACGCGGGCCACTCCTACTGGACCGGGTTCGCCGCGGCGCTGGTCAGCGGCCTGCTGCTCGGCGCGGTGGTGGAACGCGTGGTGGTGCGGCCCGTCGAGGGCAAGGCCGAGATCAACGCGGTCATCCTCACCCTCGGCCTGTTCATCCTCATCCACGCCGTCGCCGGCATCGTCTTCGGCTCCCGCTACCGCTCGTTCCCCGCGCCCTTCGGGGTGCGCGGCCTCACCGTCGGGGACACCCCCGTCGCGCTCACCGGCTTCGGCGTCTTCACCGTCCTCGCCGTGATGGTGGTGATGGGGCTGCTGGTGCTGCTGTTCCGGTACACCGAGGTCGGGCTCATGATGCGGGCCGCCGCCTTCAACCAGGAGGTCGCCAGGGTCCTGGGCGTCAAGGTCGGCCGGATGCTCACCCTCGGCTGGGCGCTGGCCGCGCTGGTCGGCTCGCTCTCCGGACTGCTGATCGCCGGCGGCAGCCTGGTGCACCCCGCCTACATGGACTCGGTGGTGGTGTACGGCTTCGTCGCCGCCGTCCTCGGCGGCCTCGACAGCCCCGTCGGATCGGTGATCGGCGGGATGCTGCTCGGCCTGTCGCTGAGCGCCGTCAGCGGCTACCTCGGCTCCGAACTCGTACCGCTCGCCGCACTCGTGATCCTGATGGCCGTGCTGCTGCTGCGGCCCGGCGGCCTCTTCTCGCACCACGCGGAACGGAGGGTCTGACGACCATGCCCACCACCACGGAAGCCGGGGAGAAGGACCCCGCCGCCGCCGCAGACGGACGGGGAGGGCCGCGGCGGCGCTGGAGGAGCTCGGTGCTGCCGCGGCACCTGTCCCTCGCCGTCCTCGGCCTGCTCGCGGTCACGGTCGTGATGGAGACGACCGGCTCCTTCGCCAACTCCCAGCTCGCGTCGATGGCCTACCTCGGCATCGCGGCCGGCGGCCTCACCGTCCTCACCGGACTCAACGGCCAGCTCTCCCTCGGGCACGGCGCGTTCATGGCCGTCGGCGCCTACACCACCGCGCTGTTCCTCGACGGGGAACCGCCCGCGCTCCCGCTGCCCGTCGTCCTCGCGGCGGCCACCCTGGTGACACTGCTGGTCGGCGCCGTCGTGGGCGTCGCCGCGGCCCGGCTGCACGGTCCGTACATCGCCGGCGCCACCCTGGCGCTGGCCGTCGCGGTGCCCGGTGTCGTGCTCCACTTCGAACGCCTCGGCGGGGAACAGGGGCTGGGCGTCCGGATGCCCGAGACGCCCGTGTGGGTGCTGGACGCCGCCTACTTCGTCACCGGCAGCGAACTCGACCCGACCAAGTACGTCGCCTACATCGGCTGGGCGGCCCTGGTCGTCACCTACGTGCTGCTCGCCAACCTGATGCGCGGCAGGGTCGGCCGGACCTGGCGGGCCGTCCGCGACGACGAGGTGGCCGCCGAGATCGCCGGCATCCACCTGGGCCGGGCCCGGGTGCTGGCGTTCGTGGTCAGCACCGCCTGCGCGGGCCTGGCCGGCGCCGTGATGGCGATGGCGGTACGGATCACCGCGCCCAGCGGGTTCTCGCTCACCCTCTCCCTGACCCTGCTCAGCGCCGTGGTGCTGGGCGGCCTGGGCAGCCTGACGGGAGCCCTGATCGGCTCCGCGCTGCTGACCTTCCTCCCGCACCTGGTCACCGGCCTCGGCACGGACGCCGGGCTCACCGACGTCCGTGCGGCCGAACTCGCGCCGGCCGTCTACGGGTTGACGATGATCCTGGTGATCCTCGTCGCGCCCGCCGGCATCACCGGAACCCTCCGCAACCTCTGGCGGCGGCGCAGGGGCGTCGCGTGAGGGCCGCCACCGAACCCACGCGGCGGCGCCCCGGGCCGCGGCACACCGAAGGAGGCACCACCGTGCAGCGAACACGAAGGTTCCGTCGCACGACGCGACTCGCCGGCCTGCTCACCGCGGCCGCCCTGCTCGCCGCCTGCGGCGCCGGCGGACGTCCCGACGACGGGGAGGGGAAGGCGGCGCCCGACGCCGGCATCACCGAGGACACCATCAAAATCGGCGGCCACTTCCCGCTGACCGGTGTCGCCGCCCCCGGCTACAGCGAGATCCCCAGCGGCCACAAGGCCTACTACGACTACGTCAACGCCAACGGCGGGGTGAACGGCCGCAAGATCGAGTACGTCGTCAAGGACGACGCCTACAACCCGACCAACACCAGCACCGTCACCAACGAACTCGTCCTGAAGGAGGAGATCTTCGGCATGGTGGCCGGGCTCGGCACGCCCACCCACACCGCCGTCGTCGACTTCCTGAACGCCGAGAAGGTCCCCGACCTGATGGTCTCCAGCGGCTCCCTGATGTGGGGCGACGACCCCGCGAAGCGGCCGTGGACCTTCGGCTGGCAGCCGGACTACATGATCGAGGGCAAGATCATCGGCCAGTGGGTCAAGGAGAACATGCCCGACGCCAAGGTCGGCCTGTTCCTCCAGGACGACGACTTCGGCCGTGACGGCGAGGCCGGAGCCCGCAAGTACATCGACGACCAGATCGTCGAGACCGTCAGGTACACGCCGGGCAACACCGACGTCGCCCCGCAGCTGGCCAAGCTCCAGGCCGCCGATGTCGACCTGGTCCTGGGCTTCAACGTGCCCTCGTACACGGCGCTCAGCCAGCTCACCGCCATGAAGATCAACTTCAGGCCGAAGTGGTTCCACAGCAACGTCGGCTCCGACCCCGCCCTCGTCGGCGCGCTGCTCGCCCGGTTCTCCGAGGGCAAGGTGAAGGGCAGCGCCGGTCTGCTGGACGGCGTGCTCACCACCGAGTACATCCCCGGCACCGACGCCACCGACAGCGAGTGGCTGAAGTTGTGGCAGAAGGTGTGGGACGCCCACGGCGCGGAGGGCGAGCTCACCAACTACCGCATCTACGGAATGTCCCAGGCCTACACCTTCGTCCAGGCGCTCCAGGCGGCCGGGGACGACCCCACCCGCGAGGGCGTGGTCAAGGCGCTGGAGAAGGTCGGCTCCACCCTGGAGGGGCCCGGGCTCGCGCCGTTCCGCTACTCCGAGGACAGCCACCTCGGCATCTCCGGCATGGAGGTCGTCCGGCTCGAGGACGGCAGGGGCGAGCCGCTGACGCCCGTCCTGGTCACCGACATCGGCGACGCGCCGATCGAGGAGGACGACTCCGCGGCGAAGGACGCGCCGCCGGCGAACGGCATCCCGGACGTCGAGCCGGCGTCCTGACCGGGGGAGCGGTGGCGGCCCCGGCCACCGCCACCGCTCCCGCTCACCGTTCGCCGACGCGCCGGAGCGCGGACTTCCCGCACGGGCCGCCGCAGACCTCGCCGGCCGGGACTGCCGCCCGTCCCCGTCGCGCCCCGCCCGCCCCCTCCGCCGTACGGGCGCACCGGCTCGGTCCGCCGTGCCCGCCCGTCACCGGCCGAACGGACCGCGGGGGCCGAACGCCAGGCGGGCGAAGTTGCCGGCGATGCGGCGGTGCCCGGCCGGGGAGGGGTGGATGGCGTCCGGGAGCGGGAGCTCGGCGTGGTCGTCCTCGCCGTAGAGGTCGAGGCCGTCGAGGAGGTGCAGGTGGGGGTCGTCGGCGGCCCGTTCCCGCACGACGCGGGCGAGCACGTCCCGGACGACGGTCAGCGTCAGGCGTCCGGCCGGGACCTCGGCCGGGTCGCCGGTGGCCCTGAAGCGCACGCTTCCGTCGTCGCCGAAGTCGGGCATCAGCGGTCCGGGCGTGTGCTCGTGGACCGGGCACAGGATCGGCGAGACGACCAGCAGCGGCGTGTCGGGGTGTCCCTCGCGGAGGGTGTCAAGGAAGCCGTGCACCGCCGGGACGAAGGCCCGCAGCCGCATCGCGTCCGCGTTGACGACGTTGATGCCGAGCTTGACGCTGATCAGGTCCGCCGGGGTGTCCCGCATCGTACGAGCGGTGAACGGGTCGAGCATGGCGCTGCCGCCGAACCCGAGGTTCACCAGCTCCACGCCGCCCGCCGCCGCGGCCAGCGCGGGCCAGATCTCCGTGGGGTGCACGGCGTTGGAGCCGTGGCTGATGGAGCTGCCGTGGTGCAGCCACACCCGGCGCCCGCGGTCGGGGGCCGGTTCCACCGGGGCGTCGGTGCGCAGCGCGATCAGCTCGGTGACCTCGTGGTGCGGGAGCCAGATCTCGACGTCCTTGTCCCGTGCGGGCAGGCCGTCGAAGCGGGCGGTGCCGGGAGCTCCCTCCCGCACCTCGACGGACCCGTCCGTCAGGTCGAGGGTGCGGACCCGGCCGCCGGGGACACCGGTCCGGCCGGCGAGGGCGCCGTCGACGAGGAGGTCGTAGACGCCGTCCGCCGGGGTCGGAGCGCCGCGGTAGGCCCGCCTGGTGGGCAGGGCGTCGAGCTCCACGCGGGTGGCCCGGGTGCGGAACGCGAGCCGCACGCCGGAGGGCTGGGCCTCGGCCTGGGCCAGGTGGTCGTCGGGTATCTGCCGCCGGGCCCGGGCCGGCAGCCGGTGCGGCAGCAGGCCGTGCGCGGTGTGCTCCACGTCGAGGGCGCCGCGCAGGAGGCCGGCGGTGACCGGGGTGGTGATCAGCTCGTCGTCGGGGGTGTCGCTCATCGGGCGGGGCCTGCTCTCCGGGTGCGGGGGAGGGGGTCAGGTGCCGGAAGCACCGGCCGGACGGCCGCGCAGCAGGGCGTCGAGGGAGTCGACGACCCATGCCCACGACTCCTCCGGGTCCACGGCGGTGTGCGCGAACCCGCCGCTCAGCTCCAGCTCGACGTAGCCGTGGAAGACGCCGCCCAGCATCCGCACGGCGTGCGTCTGGTCCGGTTCGGGCAGGTCGTAGCCGCGGAGGATGGCCCGCATCATCTGCGCGTGCCGCACGCCGGCGCTCGCCGCCGCGGTGTCCGGGTCCAGCCGGTAGCGGGCGGCCGCGTACCGGCCGGGGTGCGCGCGGGCGTAGCCGCGGTAGGCGTCCGCGAAGGCCGCCAGCGCGTCCTTGCCCGCGCGGCCGGCGAGTGCGTCGGCCGCGCGGTCGGCCAGTTCCTCGAGGGCGAGGAGGGCGATGCGGGTCCTGAGGTCGTGGGAGCTCTTGACGTGCGAGTAGAGGCTGGCGACCTTCACGCCGAAGCGGCGGGCCAGCTCGGAGACGGTGACCTGGTCGAACCCCACCTCGTCCGCGAGCTCCGCCCCGGCCCGCGCGAGGCGCTCCGGGGTCACTCCGGCTCGGACCATCCGGGTCTCCTCCTCTGCGGGCGGTCACGGGATACGACACCCATTATGCAGGAACCTAAAGGGATTAGGTAGGGGGTGTGTCCGCCCGCGGAGGGAGAGGGCCGGCATCGTCGTGACCGCCGCTTCGTCCGGCGTCTCCGGCGGCCGCGTCAGCCGGATCCGGGGGACGGGGCCGTGGGACGGGTGCGGGGCCCAGAACCGCGGTGCCGGGGCCCGGCTCTCCACCAGGAGGGCCGCCTCCTGCGGCGTGGAGACCGGCGGCGGAGAACCGTCCGGCGGGCGACGGGCCGTCCCCTCCACGAAGGCCACCGGGACCACACCCGCCAGCGCCACCGCCACCGCCGCCGCCATCGGCAGCGGCTCGCGGCACCGGCGATCGCGGGAGGGACGCACGTCACCGTGCGTCCTCCCGCCGCCGGCGCGCCGGCCGACCCGCCGGTCCCGCCGGCCTCCCTCGGCATCGGAGGAAGGGGCGGCAACCGCGCCGACCGATGAGTCCGCGGGGCCGCCGGGGTCTGCACTGATGCGCGTCCCCGCGGCCCCCCGCGGCCCTGACGCCCCCGCACCCCGGCAGTTCCCCGCAGCACCGGAGAGGAAGTTCCCCATGAACCAGCCGACGCCCGCCCCGGCCGTGGAGACGGCGGGCCTGGTGAAGACCTTCGGCGGGACGCGAGCCGTCGACGGCGTCGACCTCGTCGTCCCCACCGGCACGGTCTACGGGGTCCTCGGCCCGAACGGTGCCGGCAAGACCACCGTGGTCAAGATGCTCGCCACCCTGCTGCGCCCCGACGGCGGCGAGGCCCGCGTCTTCGGCCACGACGTCGTCCGGGACGCCGACCGGGTCCGCAGCCGCGTCAGCCTCACCGGCCAGTACGCCTCGGTGGACGAGGACCTCACCGGCACCGAGAACCTGCTGCTGCTCGGCCGCCTCCTCGGACACGGCCGCCGGGCCGCCCGCGAACGCGCCGCCCGGCTCCTGGACGCCTTCGGGCTCGCCGAGGCCGCCGGGAAGCAGGTCAAGCAGTACTCCGGCGGCATGCGCCGCCGGATCGACATCGCCGCGTCCATCCTCAACACCCCCGACCTGCTCTTCCTCGACGAGCCCACCACCGGCCTGGACCCGCGCAGCCGCAACCAGGTCTGGGACATCGTGCGGGCCGTGGTCGCCCAGGGCACCACCGTGCTGCTCACCACCCAGTACCTGGACGAGGCCGACCAGCTCGCCTCCCGGATCGCGGTGATCGACCGGGGCAAGGTGATCGCCGAGGGCACCAAGGGCGAGCTCAAGGCATCCGTGGGCGCGGGCTCGGTCCTGCTGCGCCTGCGCGACCCCGCGCAGCGGCCCCGCGCCGCCGAGATCCTGCGCCGGGCGCTGGACGCGCAGGTCCAGCACGAGCACGACCCCGTCGCGCTCACCGCCCGGATCGGCGCCTCCAGCACCGCCACCGCCGCCGAACGCGCCGCCGGAGCCCTGGCCGAACTGGCCCGGCTCGGCATCACCGTGGACAACTTCGCGCTCGGCCAGCCCAGCCTGGACGAGGTCTTCCTGGCCCTCACCGGGCACGGCGCCGACGGCCCCACGCCGCGGACGGCCACCCCCGGCACCACCGCCGGCCCCGCCGGCACGACCACCACGACCGGTACGGAGAGGACGGCATGACCACCGACACCCGCCCGGACGGCACCGCCACCGGAACCACCGAGATCCGCGAGCCCACCCCGTTCAGCGCCGAGTCCGTCGCCCCGGTCCTCGTCACCACCGAACGGCCGCCCCGGCCCAGCGCCCTGACCGCCTCCCTCGCCTTCGGGTGGCGGGCGGTCCTGAAGATCAAACACGTGCCCGACCAGCTGTTCGACGTCACGGCCTTCCCGGTCATGAACCTGCTGATGTTCACGTACCTCTTCGGAGGCGCGCTGGCCGGGTCGCCCGACGACTACATCCAGTTCGTCCTGCCCGGCATCCTGGTGATGTCGGTCGTGATGATCACCATGTACACCGGCGTCTCGGTCAACACCGACATCGACAAGGGCGTCTTCGACCGGTTCCGCACGCTCTCCCTCTGGCGGCCGTCGATCATGGTCGGGTACCTGCTGGGCGACGCCCTGCGCTACACCATCGCCTCCGCGGTGATGCTCTCCCTCGGCATGGTCCTCGGCTACCGGCCCGGCGGGGGAGTGCAGGGGGTGCTGGCCGGGGTGCTGCTGCTCCTGGTCTTCTCCTTCGCCTTCTCCTGGATCTGGACCATGTTCGGCCTGCTGCTGCGCACGGAGAAGTCGGTGATGGGCGTCGCCATGATGGTGATCTTCCCGCTGACCTTCCTCTCCAACGTCTTCGTCGACCCGCGCACCATGCCGGGCTGGCTCCAGGCCTTCGTCAACAACAACCCCATCACCCACCTGGCCTCCGCGGTGCGCGGTCTGATGGCGGGCCGGTGGCCGGGCGCCGAGGTCGCCTGGACGCTGGCCTGGGCGGGGCTGCTCCTGCTGGTCTTCGGGCCGGTGACGATGCGGCTGTACAGCCGGAAGTGAGAGGGGCGGAAGCGGGAAGGGCGGAAGCGGGACGGGCGGAGGCGGGCCCGGCCCCGGCGGATGCCGGGGCCGGGTCTCGTGGCGGTGGGTCGCCGCGACGTCAGTCCGTGCCGGACTCCATGGCCGCGCGGTCCAGGAGTTCGTCGTCCTCGGTGACCTCGCCGCGGGAGGCGATGGCCTCCGCGCCGCCCTCCGGCATGGTGCCGATCAGGCCGGTGACCTGGGCGGCGCCCAGGGCGGGGCTGCCGCCGGTGCCGAGCAGGCCGAGGCCGGCGTACTGCTCCAGCTTGGAGCGCGAGTCGGCGATGTCCAGGTTGCGCATGGTGAGCTGGCCGATGCGGTCCACCGGGCCGAACGCCGAGTCCTCGGTGCGCTCCATGGACAGCTTGTCCGGGTGGTAGCTGAACGCCGGACCGGTGGTGTCGAGGATCGAGTAGTCCTCGCCGCGGCGCAGCCGCAGGGTGACCTCGCCGGTGACCGCCGCGCCGACCCAGCGCTGCAGCGACTCGCGGATCATCAGCGCCTGCGGGTCCAGCCAGCGGCCCTCGTACATCAGGCGGCCCAGGCGGCGGCCCTCGCTGTGGTACTGGGCGAGGGTGTCCTCGTTGTGGATCGCGTTGACCAGCCGCTCGTAGGCGGCGTGCAGCAGGGCCATGCCCGGGGCCTCGTAGATGCCGCGGCTCTTGGCCTCGATGATCCGGTTCTCGATCTGGTCGGACATGCCCAGGCCGTGGCGGCCGCCGATGGCGTTGGCCTCCGTCACCAGGTCGACGGCGGAGGCGAACTCCTTGCCGTTGATCGTCACCGGGCGGCCCTGCGCGAAGCCGATGGTGACGTCCTCGGGCATGATCTCGACCGCCGGGTCCCAGAACCGGACGCCCATGATCGGCTCGACCGTCTCGATGCCGTTGTCCAGGTGCTCGAGGGTCTTCGCCTCGTGGGTGGCGCCCCAGATGTTGGCGTCGGTGGAGTACGCCTTCTCCGTGCTGTCCCGGTAGGGCAGGCCGTGCGCGACCAGCCACTCCGACATCTCCTTGCGGCCGCCGAGCTCGGTCACGAAGTCCGCGTCCAGCCAGGGCTTGTAGATCCGCAGGTTCGGGTTGGCGAGCAGGCCGTAGCGGTAGAACCGCTCGATGTCGTTGCCCTTGTAGGTCGAACCGTCGCCCCAGATCTGGACGTCGTCCTCGAGCATGGCCCGCACCAGCAGGGTGCCGGTGACGGCGCGGCCCAGCGGCGTGGTGTTGAAGTAGGCGCGTCCGCCGGAGCGGATGTGGAACGCTCCGCAGGTGAGCGCGGCCAGGCCCTCCTCGACCAGCGCGGCGCGGCAGTCGACCAGGCGCGCGACCTCGGCGCCGTAGGCCGTGGCGCGGCCGGGCACCGAGGCGATGTCGGGCTCGTCGTACTGACCGATGTCGGCGGTGTAGGTGCAGGGGACGGCGCCCTTGTCGCGCATCCACGCGACCGCGACGGAGGTGTCGAGGCCGCCCGAGAAGGCGATGCCGACGCGTTCGCCGACGGGGAGGGAGGTGAGGACCTTGGACATAGGAAGATTATGCATCATCCCGTATGGTCATGCAAAGAGGCACGGGAGGCGGTTCCTTCCCCGGCCGTCCCCGGCTCCGGGAGCTCCGGACGTCCGGACCGCTCCGCGGGCGTGGAGGGCTCCGCGGGCGCGGGCGGCTCCGGCCGGCTCGGCCGGTCCGGTGTCCCCTCGGGTGCGAGCCCGTGCCGCCGCAGGTGCCGCTCGCAGGCGCGGGCCGCCGGGTGGACCGCCACGGCCGCCGTCAGGATGACCGCGGCGATCACCGCCCACCCCGCCGCGCCCCAGGACATGGCGAGGAAGGTGTAGGCGGCGGGGGCCCAGACGGTGCCCAGGTTGGAACCGAGGTTCACCACCCCCTCGTACTCGCCGCGCCGCTCGGGGTCGGCCAGCTCGGCGACCAGGCCCCACTCGCCGGCCGACTGGTAGATCTCGGCGCCGGTCACCGTGACGTGTCCGACCCACATCAGCAGGATCGTCACCCATCCGGCCGTCTCGTGGGTGACCGCGATGATGCCGCAGGAGGCCAGGAAGCAGAGGGCGCCGCGGCGCTGCGCGCGCAGCGAGTCGGCGACGGTGGCGATGCCGCGGGCGGCGGCCACCTGGAGGGCGACCGCCATCAGGGTGTTGGTGCCGTACAGCCAGGCCAGCACCACCTTCGGTGCGTCGGTCTCGGTGACCAGCCAGAGCGGGATCACCGTGGTCAGCAGTACCTGGTGCGTGCGGAGCACGCCGTTGAGGAAGGTCAGCAGGACGAAGCCCCGGTTCCGCAGTGCGGCCCTGGGGTCCCCGCGGCGGGCGGACCCGGCGGCCGCCCCGGGGGTCGCGGCGGCGTGCGTCACGGGCCCGGTGCGGGGCGGTTCGGGGAGGCGGCCGATCCAGAAGGCGTTGGCCAGCAGCACCGCCGCCGTGAACAGCGGCACCGCGTGGATCAGGGTGAGGTCGTCCAGGGCGAGGGCCACGGCCCCGGCCGTCGCGCCCAGGGTGTAGCCCAGGTTCCGGGCGGCGCGCAGGTACGCGCTGGCGTGCACCCGCTTCTCGCGCGGGAAGATCTGCACCCGGTAGGCGTTGCGGCCGGTGCGCGCCCAGTTCTCCGCCAGGACCAGCGGGACCAGGACGGCCAGTGCGGTGGCGAAACCGCCCGCCAGGAACCAGGAGGCGAAGAACACCGCCTGGAGCACCGACGCGTGGCTCCAGCTGCGCCGCGTCCCCAGCCGGTCCGTCAGGCGGCCGAGCGGTACGGAGAACAGGAAGGCCGCGGTCAGGGACAGGGTCAGCATCAGGCCGACCTGTGCCGGGCTCAGCCCGACGACCTGTGTGAAGTACACCGCCTCTCCGGTGATGAAGACGCCCTCGGCGAAGGCCGAGAGCACCGACTGGTACGACATCGTCCGTACCAGGCGGTCGTCGGGGAGCAGGCGGGACGGCGTGAAAGGCATGAGGACTCCTGAGGGTTGCTCAGGATGAGTCTTGACCTGATGAATCTTGACGTCAAGATAATTTCGCCGGCGCCGACGGGAACGCGGGGCCGCCACCGAGGTGACGGCCCCGCGGGGGAAGGCCGTGGATCAGGACGGGCAGCCGGAGTCGGAGATCACGAAGTGACCGGGCGAGGTCTCCTCCAGGGTGTGGCTGTAGAAGGTGTTGTAGAGGCCCATGTTCTGCCCGGACCCGTTGGCGTAGGCGTAGCCGCCGCTGTGGCGGGCGCGGCCGGCCTGCACGTGGGCGTAGTTGGAGGCCGTGTGGCAGCGCGGCTCGAAGCCCCCGTCGCCGCCGGTGGTGGTGGCGGTGACGGCCGCGGAGCGTGCTCCGGCCGTTCCGGCGGAGTCGACGGCGGCGACGGTGTACGTGTAGGCGGTGCCGGGGGAGAGCCCGCTGTCCGTGTACGAGGTGCCGGTGACCGTGCCGACCCGGGAGCCGCCGCGGTGGATCTCGTACGAGGCCGCCCCCGCCACCGCGTTCCAGGACAACGTGAGGCCGCTCTCGGTGACCTGCCCGGCCGTCAGTCCGGTCGGCGCCGGCAGGGCGCCGGGCACGCCCGGACCCGCGGAGCCGCCGTCGAGGCCCCAGAAGAGGGCGGTGTAGTAGCTCGAGCAGATGGTGTCGAGGTAGTACGTGCCCGCCGTGCCGCACTGCTGGGTGCCGGAGCCGGGGTCGACGGCGGTGCCGTGTCCCATGCCGGAGACGGTGAAGGTGGTGACCGCCGGGACGCCCCGCGCGTCGGTGTAGACGGCCTGCGTCGTGTTGCCGGGGAGGGACGCGGTGGAGCTGGGGGTCTGGCCCAGGCCCCACACGTCGGTCCACTGGTCGCGCGACTGGGTGGCGTTGGCGGGCACCACGGTGGTGTCGGAGGTGCCGTGCCAGACGGCGACCCGCGGCCACGGGCCGGTCCAGCCGCCGGACGCCGAACGCACCGCGTCGCCCCACTGCTTCGGGGTCCTGGGGGTCGCGTTGTACATGCAGGTGTAGGCGTTGGCCACGCCGGTGGCGCAGCCGGCCGGGATGCCCGAGGCGATGGAACCCCCGGCGAACACGTCCGGGTAGGCGGCGAGCATCGCGGCGGTCATCGCCCCGCCGGCCGACAGCCCGGTGACGAACACCCGGGACCGGTCGCTGCCGTAGCGGCCGATCGCGTGGTCGACCATCTGCTTGACGGAGAGCGCCTCGCCCTGGCCCCGGCTGTGGTCGGAGGACTGGAACCAGTTGAAGCAGGAGTTGGCGTTGTTGGCGCTCGACGTGTGCGGGTACACCACGGCGAAGCCGTACAGGTCCGCGTACTTGGCCCACCCGGAGTGCGCGTGGTAGTCGGGCGCGCTCTGCGTGCAGCCATGCATGGCGACGACCAGCGGGGCGCCGGCGGGGAGCCCGTCGGGGACGTAGGCGTACATCTGGAGGTTGCCCGGGTTGGTGCCGAACCCGGTGACCTGGGTCAGCGAGGCGGCGGAGGCGGGCGTGGGAGCGGCGAACAGGGCCAGCAGCAGGGCGAGCACGGCGGTCAGGCCGAACCCGCCCGGCCGGGCCCCGGAGCGGGGGCGGCCAGGAAGCGGCATGGGGTCCTCCCGGACGGGGTGGGGGCTGGGAGCGGGGCGAGGCGCATGCGGGGCACGCGTTCCGAACCGTACGAACGGGCACCGGCGCTGCCAGTGGAGTGGCAGCACATAGCTTTGGGCTGCCGCTATGTGCGCGCCGCGGTGAGGCCGCCTCCCGGACCCCCTGGCCGCCCGGGGAGACACCGCCCGCGGCGCGCGCCGCGGTGGGGCGGGGTCAGGCCTCGCGGGCGGCCCGCTCCAGACGGGCCCGGTGGGCCTGCCACCACGCCGCGTCCCCCTCCGGCAGCGCCCCGTCGTCCTCCCGCATCCCCACCGCCCCGTCGATCAGCTCGCGCAGGATGTCGGCGTGCCCCGCGTGCCGCTGCGCGTCCGCGGTCACCCGCACCACGGCGTGGTGCAGGGTGACCTCGCTCCGCTCCTGCGGCCACCACGGCACCGTGCCCACCGCGTCCAGCGGCAGCGCGTCGATCGTCGCGTCCGCGTGCGCCCAGGCCCGGCGGTACAGGTCCACCACGAACGCGCGGGACTCCTCCGCCGTGGCCCACATGTCGGCGTTCGGCTCGGCTCCGTCCGCGACCCACGGCAGGGGAATGCCGGAGGGCCGTCCGAACACGTCGCCCAGATACCCCAGTTCGATGCACGCCAGGTGCTTCACCAGACCCAGCAGATTCGTGCCGGTGGGGGTGAGGGGACGGCGGACGTCGTACTCGCAGAGCCCTTCCAGCTTCCACAGCAGCGCGTCACGCGCGTCCTGCAGGTAACGGTGGAGGTCGGCCTTGGCAGGGGCACCGGTGAAGTCGATCATCACGTCAGTCTGCCGCCCCGGGAGCCGGCGCGCAGCCGGATCCGGATCCGGGTGACGACCCCCTGCTCGACGTACCGTCCCTGCGTCACGTCCTCCCCCCGGACCCGATGAGCAGGCGGGCCCACCGGAGCGACCTCGATCCCGTCCTGGCCGGGCTGAAGGAACGTGGGGTGCGGATGGAGTCGGGGTTCCAGGCAGCCCCCGCACTCCGCGGCCACGGCCCGGGGCCGGCCCCGCCACTCCCGTCCGCCGCGCGCCGACCGGCGGGAGCGCGGTGTTCCTCCACCGCCCACCCGACTCGAGGTCGGAATTTGTCAACTGAGAGCGCTCTCAGAACTCTTGACGTTTCAAAAGCGGCAGGATTTCATCAGAACCGCACACGCCACATCGGGGTGGGCGCCCGCACGGTCCTCCTTCGCGCGCGCCCGCCCCCACCCGCCTGGTCCCCCCACCTTTCCGGGCAGCGTGCCGTTCCGGCCCGCCCCGGGACGTCCTCAGGAGGAACGCGTGGTCTCCCGACGGTCCTTCCTCGTCGCGGGTACGGCGGCCGCGCTCGGCGCGCCCGCCTGGTCCCCCACCGGTCCGGCGCGCGCGGCGGCCGGTGGGACACCGTCCGCCGCACCGTCCTTGCCGGTCACCCTGCGCAACACGTCCGGCAGCGACACCGCGTACGCCTACATCAGCGGCACCGACGAGTCCGGCCGGCCCGGCTTCGTCACCGCCGACGGAAGCTTCCGGCGGCTGCCGAACCCCACCTCGGTCCTCACGCCGGCCCCCGACCACTCCATCCCCCTGGGCGCGTCCGGCTCCCCCGGGGTGCGGGTCACGCTGAACCAGTACGTCATCAGCGGCCGGGTCTGGTTCTCCGTGGGCGCGAAGCTCCGGTTCTTCGTCAACCCGGCGAACGGCGACGGACCTCCCGGCACGGTCCAGCCCGCGCTCACCCCGAGCGACCCCAACTGGCGCACCCACTGGACCTTCTGCGAGTTCACGTACAACAGCGCCAACCTGTACGCCAACATCAGCTACGTGGACATGGTGTCGCTCCCCGTCGCCATGTCCACCACCGGCAGCGCGGGCGCGCAGTCGGTCCCGGCGCTGCCCGCCGGAGCGCTCGGCCGGATCGCCGAGGGGCTGAGGGCCCAGCACGCCGCCGACGGCGCGCCCTGGGACCGGCTGGTGGTCACCGACGACGCGGGCGAGGTCGTCCGGGTGACGGCCCCCGTCCACGCCCCCAGCGGCTTTGACGGCTACTGGGAGCCCTACCTCGACGAGGTCTGGCGCCACTACGGGACCACGCCACTGACCGTCGACGGCCAGGGACCGACCGGCAGGTACACGGGCCGCGTGTCCGGCGGGGTGCTCACCTTCGCCGGACTGGACGACAACGGAGTGCCGTTCACCAGGCCCAGCGCCGTCGACATCTTCGGCTGCGCGAGCGGCCCGCTGTACAACTCGGGCGGCGACGCCCGCGGCGCGGTGGCCGCCCGCCTGGCGGCGGCGCTCAACCGCAGTTCCCTGCTGGTGCCCGGCGGCGACGACCAGCCGGACGGCGTGTCCCCGGACCGGTACTACGGGCACGCGATCACCAACCACTACTCCCGGCTGGTCCACGAGCACGCCGCCGTCGGTTACGCCTTCCCCTACGACGACGTCGGCCCCACGGGCGCGCCCCCGGTCGACGGCCACCTCCAGGACGGCGCTCCGACGTCCTGGACCCTGGAGCTCGGCGCGGGCTCCTGACCCGGCACCCGCCTCCTCCCTCCCCCCACCCATCCCCCCACAGGGGGGGGCGGGCGGTCCGCCCCGGTCCGCCCGCCCCCGCCTCCCCGCCCGCCCGCGGCCGCACCGGACGGCGGGCCGGGAGGGCGCTCCTGGAAATCCCTGGTTCCACCGCCCCTGCCGGAACGGACCGAAAGGCTCTCCCATGAGACGCGACACCCTCACGCGCGGCACGCTCGCCGCGCTGTTCCTCGTCGGAGCGTGGGCCACCGTGGCGGCCCCCGCCGCCTCGGCCGACGACCACCGCACCTCCACCGCCCAGGAGGCCCCCGCCTCCGACGGGCTGCTGCGCGCGATGCGGCAGGACCTGGGCCTGACCGCCGCCGAGGCGAAGGAGCGCCTCGCCGCCGAGGAGAGCGCGACCGCGCTCGAACCCACCGCGCGCCGCGCCGCGGGCTCCGCCTACGGAGGCTCCTGGTTCGACGCGGAGACCGGACGGCTGACCGTCGCCGTCGCCTCGGACGCCCCCGACCGCACCCGCCGTGCCGTCCGGGCCACCGGCGCCGACGTCCGCACGGTCCGGCACGACGCCCGCGCACTGGACGCCACCCAGAGGCGCATCGACCGGCTCGACGCCCCGGAGGGGGTGACCGGCTGGCACGTCGACCCCCGCGCCAACACCGTCGTCGTGAACGTCGCGGACGGACACCTCGCCGACAAGGCCGTCGAGCGGTTCCTCGACCGTGCCCGCGAGGCCGGTCCGGTGACCGTCGAGGAGGTCCCGGGCGCGCCGCGCACCCTGGCCGCGGGCACCGTCGGCGGTGACCCCTTCTACACCGGCAACGTCCGCTGCTCCATAGGCTTCTCGGTGGTCGGCGGCTTCGTGACCGCCGGGCACTGCGGCGGGGCGGGCCAGCCGGTCAGCGGCTGGGACCGCACCTACATCGGCAACATCCAGGGCTCGTCGTTCCCCGAGAACGACTACGCCTGGGTGAACGTCGGCAGCGGCTGGTGGACCGTTCCCGTGGTCCTCGGCTGGGGCACCGTCTCCGACCAGCTGGTGCGCGGCTCCCACGAGGTGCCGGTCGGGGCGTCGATCTGCCGCTCCGGCTCCACCACCCGCTGGCACTGCGGCACCGTGCTGGCCAAGAACGAGACGGTCAACTACAGCCAGGGCGCGGTGCGCCAGATGACCAGGACCAGCGTCTGCGCCGAGGGCGGTGACTCCGGAGGCTCGTTCATCAGCGGCGACCAGGCGCAGGGCGTCACCTCCGGCGGCTGGGGCAACTGCTCCACCGGCGGCCAGACCTGGTTCCAGCCGGTGAACGAGATCCTCGGGCGCTACGGGCTCACCCTGGTGACGGCCTGAGCCGCGGGCGGGCGGGGCACCGGGCCCCGCCCGCCCGTCCTGCCGCGCCGGCGGTCAGCGCAGCTCGAGCAGGTCGGCCAGCCGGCGCCAGCCCTCGCGCGGATGACGGTCGGGGGCACCGTCGAGCACCTGGACCGCCACGTGGTCGGCGCCCGCGTCGTGGAACTCGGCGAGGCGGGCCCGGACCGTGTCGTCGCTGCCCCAGATCACCACCGAGTCGATCAGCCGGTCGCTGCCGCCGCCCGCGAAGTCCTCCTCCTCGAAGCCCATGCGGAGCCAGTTGTCGGTGTAGTTGGGCAGCCGGGTGTACATGTCCACCGTCTGCCGCGCGATCCGCCGCGCCTCGGCCGGGTCGGAGTTCAGCACCACCTTCACCTCCGGCGCCAGCAGCGGTCCCTTGCCGAGCGTCTCCCGGGCCCGCGCCACGAACTGCGCGTCCACCAGGTACGGGTGGGCGCCCGCCGTCCGCTCGGCCGCCAGCCGCAGCATCTTCGGCCCCAGTGCCGCCAGCGCCCGCGACCCCGGGGGGACCGGCGCCGAGGCCGCGTCCAGCGCGTCCAGATAGGCGACCATCGCCGAGTACGGCTTCTGGTAGTTCTTCGCCAGCGGCGCGTGACTGACGCCCAGTCCCAGCAGGAGCCTCCCGGGATGCCGGTCCTCCACCGCCGCCGCCTGCTCGGCGACCATCGCCGCGTCGTACTGCCAGATGCTCAGGATGCCCGTGGCGACCGCGATCCGGGACGACGCCGTCAGCAGCTCACCGGCCGCCGGGATCGATCCCATGCCGAACCACACGGCCCCGAACCCCAGCCTGTCCAGCTCGTTGACGGCCTCCACCGCCTCGTCCCCGCCCTCGCGGAGCTTCCCGCTCCAGATGCCGAAGCGCCCGACGTCCACCATGAGGCATGTTCCTTCCGGTCGGCTGTGAGCCATCGTTCCCATGGTCCCAGCAACGCGGGCGAAGGCACGCATTCCCCGTTCACCCGAACAGCGTCAACGGCTTGATCCCCACCCCCGAAAGTGGGTTGAACGCCCTTCCTGACGCTCCGTGCGGCGGACGGCCGGGAGCGGGCGGGGAACCGCCCGCTCCCGGCCGTCCTCCGGCGCGGCCGTCCGCAGCGGCACCGGGCCCGTCCGGGGCCCGTGGGCCGCCGCGCGGTCCGGCGCGGACGCCACGCGCCGTGAAATCCCCTTGCCGACCCGGATGTGCGCGGTGCGAGGATCGCCGCTGCGGGGGCGCGTGACCCACCGGCAGGCGAGGGACGACGGACGGGAGGCGGCGGTGAAGGAGCCGGAGGAGGAGCGCCGGGCCTGGGACGCCCGGCTCGGATGGGCGCAGGGGCTGACATCGGACGACCCCGCCGAGCGCGCGGCGGCGCTCGCACGCCTGGACGGGGCCAAGCGGTGCGCCGCCCGGGCCCTGGAGCGGGTCAACGAATACTGGTCCCTCACCCTGCCCCTGGGCCCCGAGGAGCAGTACCGCGAGCCGGCCTTCCGCCGGGCGCTCGAGGAGTACCACCGTCTCTGTGGTCACTCGCTGCCCGAAGGGCTGTCCGGCAGGGCGTACGGCCGGCCGGTCACGGAATGGCCGGGCCTCCCCTACGGCCTGCTGTTCCTGGAGTGGGAGGCGCGGTACCCGCGGGAGTGGACCCTCCACGCGAAGTCCTGGGGAGCCAAGCAGTCCCTCCTGCGGGCCCTGGCCCGAGCCGATCACGATCCCGCGGTCGCGGCCCGACTGGTCGGCCTGGTGGAACTGGCCGTGCGGCGGGCCCACCGCTGCAAGGACCGTGAGTACGTGGGCGTCGCACGCGCCGTCGACGGCGCGGACCTCCGGGAGCGGCTGGCGCGGGCCGCGGACTCCGGGGATCCGTGGGCACGCTGTCACGCCGGCTACGTCCGGTGGATGCTGGACCACCCCGAGGTGCCCAACACGCGCCGCGTGTGGCACACGTGGCTGGCGGGCTCCTCCGGGGGCGGCCCTCCGCCCCGCACGTGAGACCGCGCCCGCGGGGAGGGACCCGCCGGCCGGCGGCGGCGTGGGGG
>NZ_LWCC02000154.1 GCF_001642695.1 Streptomyces chilikensis | reverse complement strand
CGAGCGGCACCGGACCGGCGGCGCGGGCGGCACCGGACGGGCGGCGCGCAGGCGAGACCGGACCGGCGGCACCGGACGGGCGGCGCGCGGGCGGCACCGGACGGGCGGTGGCGGACCGGCACCGGACGGGCGGCATCGGACCGGCGGCGGACGGGCGACACCGGACCGGCGGCGGACGGGCGACACCGGACCGGCGGCGGACGGGTGACGCGGACCGGGCCACCGGGTACCCGGCCCCGGTGCCGCCCGGTCCAGCCCGCGGTACCCGCCGGGGCAAAGACGCCCCGCGGGCTCCACCGCCGTCCGCGGGACGGCGCCGAAGGAACGCCGGAGGAGCAGCAGCCATGACCGGTCACCCCCCGCGCATCCGCCGCGCCCCGGACACCGTCGTCGTCGGAGCGGGCCTGGCCGGCCTGGCCTGCGCGCTGGACCTCTGCCGCGCGGGACGGCGCGTGGCGCTGCTGGAGGCGTCCGACGGCGTGGGCGGCCGGATGCGCACGGACCGCCGGGACGGGTTCCTGCTGGACCGGGGATTCCAGGTGTTCAACACCTCGTACCCGCAGGTCAAGCGGCGGCTGGACCTGCGGGCCCTGCGGCTGAGGCCGTTCACGCCGGGCCTGGTGGCGCACACCCCGGACGGACCGGTCCGGCTGGCCGATCCCACCCGGCGCCCCGGGGAGGCGGGGGCGCTGCTGCCCGGGCGGGTGCTGCCGGCCCGGGACCTCGCCGCCCTGGGCGTGCTCACCGCGCGGGACGCCCTGCTGCCCGCCCGCTTCGTCACCCGGCACCCGGACGACCGGTCCACCGCCGCCGCCCTGTCCCGCGCCGGGGTCTCGGCCCGCACGGTCGACGGGATCCTGCGGCCCTTCCTCTCCGGGGTGTTCCTGGAGGACCGGCTGGAGACCTCCGCCCGCTTCTTCCACCTGGTCTGGCGGAGCATGGTCCGGGGCACGCTGTGCCTGCCCGCCGACGGGATCCGCGCCGTCCCCGAGCAGCTGGCCGGCCGCCTCCCCGAGGGCACGCTGCGGCTGGAGACCCCGGTGGAGGCGGTCACCGGCGAGGGGGTGCTGCTCGCCGACGGCCGGGAACTGGCCGCCCGCGGCGTGGTGGTGGCGACGGACGCGGCCACCGCTGCGCGGCTGCTGCCGGGGCTGGAGGTGCCGGCCGGCCGCACGGTCACCACCTACTACCACGCCGCGCCGCGCCCTCCGCTGGCCGAGCCGACGCTGGTGGTGGACGGCTCGGGCGAGGTGCTGAACACCTGTGTGCCGAGCGAGGTCACCCCCGGCTACGCGCCGCCGGGCACCGCTCTGGTCTCCACCTCCGTGCTCGGCGACGACCGGCCCGGGGCGGGCGGGAGGGTGCTGCGCCGTCTGGGCGAGCTGTACGGCGCCGACACCCGCGACTGGCGTGAGGTCGCCGTGTACACCGTCCGGGGCGCTCTGCCCGTGATGGAGCCCCCGTGGCCCCTGAGCCGCACCACGCGCCTCGCGGCGGGCAGGTACGTCTGCGGCGACCACCGGGCGACCGGCAGCGTCCAGGGCGCGCTGGCCTCGGGCACGCGGGCCGCCCGGGAGCTGCTCGCCGATCCGTCACCCGGCTGACGGCGGCGCGGACCGCGCGCCGCATCCGCCGGGGGCCCCGACCCGGAAGAGACGATGCGTGAGCAGGACCGACGACCCGTCCCCGACTTCCGGGAGTGCACTGTGACCCTCGACGGCGCCCGCACCGGCGGCCGATCCGACGCCGCCCCCGTTCCCCGCCCGCGCCGTGCCCGGAGCGGGGGGCGGACGGTCGTGCCGGCGCCGGGGACGCGGTCCCGGGCGGCCGGATGAGCCGGGCCGCCTCCTCCCTGACCTCCGACGTGGCCGTCCTCGGCGGCGGCGCGGCCGGACTGAGCCTGGCGCACCGGCTGGCGGAGGTCTCCCCCTCCCTCTCCCTGACGCTGGTGGAGGCCCCCGACGGTCCCCTGCGGCCGCCCGAGCGCACCTGGTGCCACTGGCACCACGACGACGGCGAGGGCGACGACGACGGCCTGGGCGAGGCGGTCGTCGCCTCCTGGTCCCGGCTGCGCGTGCACGGCGCCGACGGACGGGCCGTCACCGTGGACCCGGCTCCGCTGAGCTACCGCATGATCCGCTCCCCCGCGTTCGAACGCCTGGTGCACGCCCGGCTGGCGGACTCCCCGCGCGCCCGCGTCCTGCGGGCGACGGCGGAGGAGGTCCGTGACACGGCCGGCGGCGCCGAGGTGCGCTGCGCGACGCCGGACGGCGGCACCCTGTCGCTCCACGCGCGCCACGTGTTCGACTCCCGCCCGCCGCGCGTCCTGCCCCCGGCCCGGACCCACCTGCTGCAGCACTTCCGCGGCTGGTTCGTGCGCACCGGTGCCGCGCGGTTCGATCCGGCGGTCGCCGACCTGATGGACTTCCGCGTCCCGCAGCCGCGCCACGGCCTGGCCTTCGGTTACGTCCTGCCGCTGGCCGCGGACCGGGCGCTGGTCGAGTACACCGAGTTCTCCCGCGCCCCGCTGGCCACCGAGGCGTACGAGGCGGCGCTGGACCGCTACTGCCGCGACGTCCTGGGCCTGGGCACGGTGACCGTGGAGGCCGCGGAGCAGGGCGTGATCCCCATGACGGACGGGCGGTTCGCCCGCCGGGCCGGCCGCTCGGTCTTCCGGATCGGCACCGCGGGCGGCGCGACCCGCCCGGCGACCGGCTACACCTTCGCCGCCGTGCAGCGGCAGAGCCGGGCGGTGGCCGCCGCCCTGCGCGCGGGCCGGGCGGAGGTGCCGCCGCCCCACGGGCGGCGGTCGCTCGCCATGGACGCGGTGCTGCTGCGGGCGCTGGACACCGGCCGGGTCGACGGCCCCGCCTTCTTCACGGACCTGTTCCGCCGCGTGCCGGCGGAACGCCTGCTGCGTTTCCTCGACGGCGGGACCTCCCTGTGGGAGGAGTTCGGCGTCGGACTGCGCACCCCCGTCGGCCCGATGCTCCGGACCACCCTCGAACTGCCCTTCCTGCCCCGCCGTCCGCCGTCCGCACCGTCCACCGGAGGAAGCCACCGATGACCCCGCCGTACGGGCCCCGCCAGGCCCGCGCCCTCGACCATGCCCCCTCGGCCCCCCCGGCCCCGTCGGCCCCGCCCACGCCGTCGGCCCGCGACCGGCGTCCGCCGGGGGCCCGCC
>NZ_LWCC02000153.1 GCF_001642695.1 Streptomyces chilikensis | reverse complement strand
ACGGACGCGGATGCGGGCGTGGTGCACGCGGCTCCGTCGGGTCGGTTGACGCCCGAGGGGACGGCGAGGCTGTACCGGGCGTATGCGGACCACTTGTTCCGGGCGGGTCAGGACGCGCAGGACTTCGCCAGCGTGTTCTACGCGTTCGTCGACGAGCAGGACGTGATCGCTCCCGAGGTGGCGCGGCATCCCGGGCTGCGTCCGCAGATGGCACGCTTCCACGAGGAGCTGATGGTCCTGCGGGCGCAGCGTGCGGCGGAGGCGACGCCGATCGCGCGGGAGTCCGGGGAGCCGATGCGGTTGTACCGGAAGATGTCGCGGGGTGAGGCGGAGCAGATGCTGGCCGGGCCGGCGGTGTCGGGCATCGGTGCGGCGATGGCGTACAACCGCAGTGACCAGTACCGGAAGTACTTCACGTCGTCGCTGTCGCACACGAGTGTGTTCAGCAACGCGAACGCCGCCTCGGACGACGAGGTGGTGGTGGAGTTCACCCTGCCGTGGGACGGTTACTGGGCTTTCGTGGCCCGGTACGGGACGCCGAACCAGCAGCCGGGCGCCTATCAGGTGCGGGACTCGGCGCTGGTGCACCAGGAACGGCTGCGGACCGGGGCGGCGGCCAACTTCCACGATCCCCAGGACGTCACGGACGTGGTGGCGGGACGCACCCATCACAACATCGGCATCGGTCACGGCAACGCGAAGGCGTTCGCGAAACTGGTGACCGGCCGGCGGGTGGTACCCGCCGGCGAGGTCGACGCGGCGGCACAGGCCGCGGCGGACGACGTCCGCACCGAGCTGCGGCGGCTGGCCTTCGACCTGGTGGACCGGAAGCTGGCGGCGGCACAGGAACGTGGCGTGCAGGGCGAGCCG
>NZ_LWCC02000152.1 GCF_001642695.1 Streptomyces chilikensis | reverse complement strand
CGCCGAGGCGCCCGCCGCCCCGGCGCCGGTCCCGGCCCCCGCGCCCGTCGCGGTCAACGGCCACGGCGCGGGCGTTCCCGGCGCGCCGGAGCGGCCGCTGGCGAAGCCGCCGGTGCGCAAGCTGGCCAAGGACCTCGGGGTCGACCTGTGGGCGGTCCGTCCGACCGGCCCCGACGGGATCATCACCCGGGCGGACGTCCAGGCCGCCGCTGCCGCCGCCGTGCCCGAGGTCCAGGCCCCGGCGCCGGCGGCCGAGGCCCCGCAGGCGGTCCGGGCCGCCGCGCCCGTCACCGCCGCGGCGTCCGCCGCGTCGCCGGACGGCGCGCGGGAGACCCGGATCCCGGTCAAGGGCGTCCGCAAGGCCACCGCGCAGGCGATGGTCGGCTCCGCCTTCACCGCCCCGCACGTCACCGAGTTCGTCACGGTCGACGTGACGCGGACGATGAAGCTGGTCCAGGAGCTCAAGCAGGACCCGGACATGGCCGGTCTGCGGGTCAACCCGCTGCTGCTGGTCGCCAAGGCCCTGCTGGTCGCGATCCGGCGGAACCCGGGGATCAACGCGTCCTGGGACGAGGCCAACCAGGAGATCGTCGAGAAGCACTACGTCAACCTGGGCATCGCGGCGGCCACGCCGCGCGGGCTGATCGTGCCGAACATCAAGGACGCGCACGCCAAGACGCTGCCGGAACTCGCGGCGTCACTGGGCGAGCTGGTGGCGACGGCCCGTGAGGGACGGACCGGCCCGGCCGACATGCAGGGCGGCACCGTCACCATCACCAACGTGGGCGTCTTCGGCGTCGACACCGGGACGCCGATCCTGAACCCGGGGGAGGCGGCGATCCTCGCCTTCGGGGCGGTCAAGCTCCAGCCGTGGGTCCACAAGGGCAAGGTCAGGCCCCGGCAGGTCACCACGCTTGCCCTCTCCTTCGACCACCGGCTGGTCGACGGCGAGCTCGGCTCCAAGGTGCTGGCCGACATCGCGGCGGTGCTGGAGCACCCGAAGCGGCTGATCACCTGGGCCTGACGGCCCTCCGGCCCGGTACGGCGGGGGCCCGCCACGCGAACGCGTGGCGGGCCCCCGTGCCGTTGCCGGCGGTGCCTTCGCCGGCGGTGCCTTCGCCGGCGGGCTCACCCCAGGCGGGCGAAGCCGTGGTTCAGCAGACGCGTGGCGTCGGTGGTGCGCTGCGCCGACGACGTCGAGGCCAGCACGGTGCCGATCACCGTCTTGCCGTTCCGGGTCGCCGAGAACACCAGGCAGTAGCCGGCGACCTGGCCCGAGCCGGTCTTCACGCCGGTCGCCCCGCTGTAGCTGCTGAGCAGCGGGTTGGTGTTCTTCCAGGTCGCCATGGTGCGGGTGGAGCCGCTCCTGGTGACGGTCTTCGCGGTGTACGACTTGGTCTTCACCACGGAGCGGAAGGTGGAGTTCTTCATCGCGTCGCGGGCCAGCTTGGTCAGGTCGCGCGGCGTCGAGTAGTTGGAGCCGTTGCTGATGCCGTCGAACGAGTCGAAGTGCGTGTTGGTCATGCCGAGGTTCTTCGCGGTGGTGTTCATCTTGCCGATGAACGACTTCACCCGCGCGTCCCGCGTCGTGCCGGTTCCGTACTTGTCGGCGAGCGCGTAGGCCGCGTCGCAGCCGGAGGGCAGCATCAGGCCGTGGAGGAGCTGGCGGACGGTCACCTTGTCGCCGACGACCAGGTTCGCCGAGGAGGCTCCCTTCCTGACCACGTAGTCCCTGTAGGCCTGCTGGATGGTCACCTTGGCGTCGAGATTCAGGTTCGGCTGGCTGAGCACCACCTTGGCCGTCATGATCTTGGTGGTGGAGCCGGTGGGCCGTCGGGTGTCGGCCGCCTTGCTGTAGGTGGTCCGGCCGTTCGCGCTCTCCATCACGAAGCCGCCCTTGGCGGCGATGCTGGGCGAGGTCACGCTCTTCAGCGGCGGCGGGGCCGCGGCGACGGCGCGTCCGGGCGAGCTGCTCACCGGAGCGGCGTGCGCGGGCGCCGCGGCGAGCGTCCCGCCGAGGACCATCGCGCCTCCGGTGACGAGGGAGACCGCTGCTCTGCGCAGGCGGCGGCTTCCGATGCCGGTCTTCACGTGGGGAACCCCCGGATGTGATGTGCCCCTGAACGCTCCCTGGGGCGGGGCGCCGCCGCGGGATACGGCGGTGCGTGATGTCCGACCGCCGCGGGGGCCCATAGGTTGCGCGGAGGCGGGGTGATTTTCCCCGCTTCCGGTTCCGGCTCCGGTGACGCGGGTGGCGGGGCGGGGGCTACGGCTTGTGGACCGCCGCGACGCGGCCCGCGGTCAGGTTGTCCCGTTCGCGGCGGGCCGCAGCCCGGCCCAGGCGGAGCATCTGGCAGACGCCGAGCGCCTGCACGGCGAAGACGACGCAGAAGGCGATCCGGTAGTCGTCGCCCGTGGCGTCCAGCAGGACGCCGATCGCCAGCAGCGTCGTCATCGAGGCGGTGAAGCCGCCGATGTTGGTGATGCCGGACGCCGTCCCCTGCCGTTCCGCCGGATTCGCCGGCCGCGAGAAGTCGAACCCGATCATCGAGGCGGGGCCGCACGCCCCCAGCACCAGGCACAGCACCGCGAGGAGCGCCAGCGGCGCCCGGCCGGGCCAGGCCAGCAGGATCGCCCACACCACCGCCGTGGATCCGATCGTGCCCAGCGCCAGCGGCAGCCTCGCCCCGTGCCGGCGGCCGATGACCTGGCCGTACACCATGCCGACGACCATGTGGGCCAGCACGATCACGGTGAGCAGCGTCCCCGCCCGGGTCCGGTCCATCCCCTGGTCCTCGACGAGGAACGGCATGCCCCACAGCAGCAGGAAGACCGTCCCCGGGAACTGCGTGGTGAAGTGGGTCCACATCCCCAGCCGGGTCCCCGGCTCCCGCCACGACGCGGCGATCTGCCGCCGCACGTAGGCGGCTCCGCGGTGCGGGACCCGCTCGGTGCCGTACCCGTCCGGGTGGTCCTTGAGGAAGAGCAGCGTCAGCACGAGCACCACCACGCCGCACAGCGCGCTGCCGACGAACGACGCCGTCCACCCGAACTCCGTCAGCGACCGGGAGAGCACCAGCGTGGAGACCACGTTGCCGCCCTGGCCTATCAGGCCCGCCAGCTGCCCGACCAGCGGCCCGCGCCGCGCCGGGAACCAGCGCGCGCCGAGCCGCAGCACGCTGAGGAAGGTGAGGGCGTCGCCGCAGCCCAGCAGCGCGCGGGAGAACAGCGCCATGCCGTACGACGGCGCCAGCGCGAAGCCGAGCTGGCCCAGCGTGAACAGCACGGCGCCCGCGACCAGCACCTTCTTGGTGCCGAACCGGTCCACCAGCAGGCCCACCGGGATCTGCATCGCCGCGTAGACCAGCAGCTGGAGCAGCGAGAACGTGGAGAGCGCGGAGGCGCTGACGTGGAAGCGCTCCACCGCGTCGAGGCCGGCGACGCCCAGCGAGGTGCGGAAGAGCACGGCGACGAAGTAGACGCAGACGCCCACCGTCCAGACGGCGACGGCGCGCGCCCCGCCCGGCGGGTCCATCGGCGGCACCGGGTTCCCGGCGCGCTCGGAGCCGGCCGCACGCGCGGCCGGTCCCTCGCTCATCGGGCCTCTCCGCGCGCCAGGTGGGAGAACCAGCTCACGTGCCCGTGCACGGCGGCGACCGCCCGGTCGGCGTCGCCGGCCCGCAGCGCCTCCAGGATCTCGCCGTGCTCGACCAGGGTCTTGGCGGCCCGGCCGGGGTGCGAGTGCATCACCGCGGCACCCATGCGCAGCTGCCGGTCGCGGAGCTGGTCGTACAGGTGGGAGAGGATCGCGTTCCCGCCGCTGCGGACGATCTCGGCGTGGAAGCAGCGGTCGGTGACCGCGGCGGCCACGTAGTCGCCGGCGGCGGCCTGTTCCCGCTGCCGCTCCAGCAGCTCCTCCAGACGGGCGATCAGCCGCGGCGAGGCGGGCACCGCCTTGCGGGCCGCGTGCTCCTCGACCAGCAGCCGGGTCTCCACCACGTCCGCGATCTCCTGCGCGGTGACCGGCAGGACCAGCGCGCCCTTCTTCGGGTAGAGCTTGATCAGCCCCTCCACCTCGAGCCGCAGCAGCGCCTCCCGCACCGGCGTGCGGGACACGCCCACCGCCTCCGCGAGCTCGCCCTCGGTCAGGAGGCTGCCTCCCTCGTACGTCCGGTCGAGAACTGCCTGCTTGACGTGGGTGTAGACCCGCTCGGCAGCGGGCGGTCGCTTCAACGGGACGGTCATGGCGACAGCTTAGATACAACACGGACGCACACCCAGTCCGTCTCACTGCCCGATACTCGTGCCACCGCCGGAAATCCGCACAAGGCGCACGTCGGCCGCATGCCGCGGTCATCGACCACCAACGGGGTTCATCGGATGACCATCAGCATGCCCGCCCGGCTCGCCGGACCGCTCGCCAGGACCCTCGTCGTGGCGACGGCCGCCGGAGCCCTGCTCGCCGCCGCGCCGGCGGCAGTGCCCGCGGCGCCCGCGGCCCCCGCGCCGCGGATCTCCGCGCCGGGCGGCTTCGTGATGGACGCGCGGGGAGGCGGGCGGCTCTTCGCCAAGGCCGCCGACGGCCGCCGGGCCACCGGGTCGACGGCGAAGATCATGACGGCGGTGGTGGTGCTGGAGGGCCGGCCGGACCTGGACCGGAAGGTGACGGTCCGGAAGGCGTACAGTGACTACATCGTGTCCCGGAACGCCTCCTCCGCCCGGCTGATCGTCGGCGACCGGGTGACGGTGCGGCAGCTGCTGTACGGGCTGATGCTGCCGTCCGGCTGCGACGCGGCGTACGCGCTGGCCGACACCTTCGGCAAGGGCTCCACCCGGGCCGCGCGGGTGCGGTCGTTCATCGGGCGGATGAACGCCACGGCCGGGCGGCTGGGGATGCGCGACAGCCGCTTCGACTCGTTCGACGGCATCAGCAACGGGTCCACCTGGTCCACGCCGCGGGACCTGGCGCGGCTGGGGGCGCACGCGCTGCGGAACCGGGTCTTCCGGACGGTGGTCGGCACCCGGACGTACACGGCCCGCACCGTCACCCGCGGCGGTGGGCAGCGCACGATGCCGCGGTGGACCAACACCAACCCCCTGCTGGGGTCCTACCGGGGCGCGCTGGGGATCAAGACGGGGTCGGGGGCCCACGCGAAGTACTGCCTGGTGTTCGCGGCGCGGCGGGGGGACCGCACGGTGGTGGGCGCGGTGCTGGCCGCCCCCTCGGCCGCCGCGCGGGCGGCGGACGCCAGGCGGCTCCTCGACCGCGCGTTCGGCCGGGCCGCCGCGGCCGCGCCGGCCCGCGGCGGGGCTACAGGGTGACGGCGAACTCCCGCAGGATGGCGGCGGTCAGGTCGAGGTCGCCCTCCTGCTTGACGCGGTCGGCGACCGCGGCGGGCTTCACCCGGCCGCAGGCCAGGAGGACGTAGGTCTCCCAGTCCAGGGTCAGGGTGGCCGCCGGGCCGAGGGCGGGGGCGGTCTCCACCGTGCCGCGGCCGCGGATGTCGACGCGGACCGTGCGCAGGAACTCCACCGGGCCGTGGACGTCCACGACCACGGCCGAACTGCGCGGCGCGCCCGCCCGCTCCGCGACCACCTCCGGCAGCGCGTCCAGCAGGACGTCACGGGCGACCAGCGCGCCCGGCGAGTCCCAGTTCCCCGGCACGCCGAGCGCGGCGCGCAGGTCCTGCTCGTGCACCCAGACGTCGAAGGCGTGGCGGCGCATCGACTCCTCCAGGGTGATCTCCCGCCCGAGGGGACCGCGCACCACGGCGTCCGGCTGCCGGGACTCGTTCCGCAGCTGCCGGTTGCGGCGGATCACCGTGTACTCCAGCTCGGAGGTCATCTCCGGCGCCGTGTGGTGCCGCCGGACGTCGACCTGCATCTCCATGTACCGCTGGTGCTCCGTCGTCACGTGGTACAGGTCGCGCGGCAGGGAGTGGATCGGGCGGGGGTCGCCGAGCATCTCGCAGTCCAGCCCGATCACGTGCGAGACGACGTCCCGGACGGACCAGCCGGGGCAGGGCGTCCGCCGGTTCCACTCGCCCTCGACGAGGTGCTGCACCAGCTCGGATATCGCCTCGATCGAGTGAGTCCAGGCGTCGGCGTAGGGCTGGAGGGCAGGATGCAGACTCACGGAACGGTACCCCTCGGGCGGTTGGTTCTCGGGCAGTGCCAGCGTCTTGGAGAGCTAAGTTACGCTGCGGGGAGGTACCCCGGCAGAGCTTTCGTGTGACGATCGTAGAGCGGGGTGGACGACTCGACGGCCAGGGCGGTGGTACGGTGCGCGCCTCTCTTCTCCAGATGCGTGTGGACGAGAGCGAATCGGTCCAGGAACGCCGTCTGCGGGCCTCCGCGCTGGTGCGCGAGCAGGCCGGCGCGGACCTGGTCGTCCTGCCGGAGCTGTGGACCACCGGGGCCTTCGCCTTCGAGGACTTCGACGCCTGTGCCGAGCCGCTGACGGGCCCCACCCACGACGCCATGTCCGCGGCGGCGCGGGACGCCGGCGTCTGGCTGCACGCCGGGTCGATCCCGGAACGGGCCGGTGACGGGACGCTGTTCAACACCGCCCTGGTCTTCGCGCCCTCCGGCGAACTGGCCGCCTCCTACCGCAAGATCCACCGCTTCGGTTTCGACAGGGGCGAGGCCGTGCTGATGGGTGCGGGCGGCGACCTGGTCACCGTCGAGCTGCCGGGGACCACGCTGGGGCTGGCCACCTGTTACGACCTCCGTTTCCCCGAGCTGTTCCGCGGGCTGGTCGACATGGGGGCGCAGACGCTGGTCGTCCCGGCCGGGTGGCCGGAACGGCGCCGCGCGCACTGGACGCTGCTGGCCCGGGCGCGGGCGGTGGAGAACCAGTGCTTCGTCCTCGCCTGTGGAACGGCGGGGACGCACGCGGGAGTTCCGCAGGCGGGTCACTCGATCGTGGTGGATCCGTGGGGCGAGGTCCTCGCCGAGGCCGGGGCCGGGGAGGAGGTCCTCACCGTCGACCTCGACCCGGCGCGCGTCGTGGCGGACACCCGCGAGAAGTTCCCCGCGCTCAAGGACCGCCGTCTGGGACTGGACACGCCCGTCCCGCCCGGCCCGTGACGGACGCCCGCCGGACGGCGCGACGCCGTGCCCCGAGGTCCGGTGCACGGCGTCGCGGTGCGTACGGGTCCGCGCGGGGCGGACCCGTACGCGTCAGTTGGTGAAGTACAGGTACTTCCAGGAGCCGTACGTCGTGGAGTTGACGTTGTCGCCGGACGAGCCGTTGATGTAGTTCGTCCGCACGCGGGCCTTGACCCCGGCCTCACCGGGGGACCCCAGGTTCACGGTGCGCTTGCCGCTGCCGTCGAGCTGGATGTACTCCGAGCCGCTGGAGTACCAGCTGCCGTTGTAGTAGATCTGCAGGTCGAGCCGCTCCGAGCGACCCGGGTAGTAGCTCATCGTGGTGCTGATGAGCGCGTCCTTGGTCTTGCGGAACCAGTAGTAGTTGTGCGAGCCGACGACGCCGGTCTTGTAGTGGCCGGAGACCGTGTTGGAGATCTTGACCTTGGCGTAGCCGACGGAGGTGACGGTCTTGGGCGCGTACTTGGCGTCACCCTTGAACACGGCGGTCACCGTGGTGTCCCGCTTCATGTCCACCACGGCGGAGATGTTGCCGCTGGAGTTGACGGTGCCCGACTTCACCAGCACGTTCGGCTTGTCCGAGCCGTAGGGGTTGGCCCAGATCTCGACCTTGCGGTTGGCGTAGGTCTTGCCGAGGTGGGCGGTGAACGTGACGTCCGCGCCGTACGAGTAGACCTTGCCGTTGTTGTTCAGGGTCAGCGACGTCGACGTGCGCGGGATGACCACGGTGTCGGACTTGACCACCGAGGTGTGCTTGGCGTCGCCCGAGTAGGTCACCCGGTAGACCACGTCACCGCCGGCCGCCGGCGTGTCCGTGAAGCTGAACGTGCCGTCCGCCTTGGCCGTCACCGTCGGGAGCGCCTTGCCGCTGGGGCTGGCCACGTCGATGCGGGCGACCTTCAGCTGCACCCCGGCCGGCAGCGGCACCGTGGCCGTGATCTTGCCGGTGACGGTGAGCTTCGTGCCGATGGTGCCCTTGGAGGGGGCGCTGACGGTCAGGGTCGGCACGTTGAGCTTGGGGCCGGTGAAGGCCTTCAGCGTGTAGGTCCCGTTCGAGCCGACCAGGGCGAAGAGCCGGGAGGCGTCCGGCGCCCACTCGACGTCGGCCGTGTCGCCGCCGGCGGAGAGGGTGCGCAGCGGCTTGGTGCCGTTGGGCGCGTAGACGGAGATGGCGTCGCCGAGGAAGCCGGCGACGGTGCCGTCACCGCTGATGTCGCCGTTGTAGCTGCCGGTCGGGTACGTGCCGGCGTCGGCGAACGCGCCGTTCGCGTACGACAGCCGCTTGTTGCCGTTGACGAGCACCTGGGAGGCGCCCGGCACCAGGTCGACGTCGTTGACGCCGTAGGTCAGCGAGTAGTCGCCGTTGTGGTGGGCGACCAGCTCCGGCGTGCCGGAGGAGACGTCCAGGACCGAGACGGAACCGGTGCTGATGCCGGCCTCGCCCATGGCCAGCAGGCCCGGGGACGAGGGGTCGGTGTCCAGGACGGCCGGGTCGTACCACAGCGAGGAGTGCGGGGAGAGCCCCATCCTCACCTGGCCGTCCTCCTCGGAGGCCGCGGAGAACTCACCGGCCGGTGCCGCCGCGGTCGGCTCGACCGGCGGCTCGGCGGGCTCCGCGGGCGGTTCGGTCGGCTCGACCGGCGGCTCCGTGGGCTCCACGGGCGGCTCCGTGGGCTCCACGGGCGGTTCGGTCGGCTCGACCGGCGGCTCCGTGGGCTCCACGGGAGGCTCCGTGGGCTCGACCGGCGGCTCCGGCGCGGTCCAGTCCGGGTCGATGGACCCGAGGTTGCCGTCCCACTGGTCGCCGTAGCTGAACCAGACCTTGCCGGCGGTGAAGGCGATGCCCCTGGGACCCTCGGTGGTGTCGATGGTCCAGCGGTTCTTGACCGCGAGCGTTCCCGCGTCGAGGGCCACGACCTCGTGGCTGCCCTCGGCCGCGGCGTACAGGGTGGAACCGTCGTCGGAGAGCACCAGACCGGTGACGCCCGGAACGCCGGAGACCCGCTTGATCAGACCGCCGGACCAGTCGGCGGCGGTGATGGTGCCGCCGCTCCGGTCGGCGACGAAGACGCGCTGGAGGCCCGCGTGGGCCACCATGCCGCCGGGTGCGGCGACGGAGGCCGCGGCCGAGGCGGTGCCGGCCGCGGTGACGGTCAGTGCCGCCGAGCTGAAGAGGACGGCGAGAGCCGTCGCAGTGGAGATGCTGCGCCTGCGCACAGGTGGTGTACCCCCCAAGGGACCCGGTGATCGCCGGGCACGAGGATCGCGCGACAACACACACGTGACACCGCCATCGAGTGGCGCGTGATGCACGCGGGGCGCGACTGCCGGGGGCAGCATATGACGTGGCTGTGACAAGCGCACAGTGGGTTTGCCCTCAGGATCTCCACAGCCTCGACCGATCCTCCTCCCGTCCCGTGGCCGGCGGGGCGGCGCCGGCCCCCGCCCTACTCGTCGCCGCCCGCGCCCTCCTTCTCCGACAGCTGGACCACGCAGATGGTCACCGCGGCCAGCAGCGCGGTGTCGGCGTCCTCGCGGACGATGTCGATGCCGTAGGTGTCCCTCACGGTCAGCCAGCGGCGGGAGATCACCGCGAGCACCTCGCCCCGGTGCTCCACGACGAACTCGCGGTCGGCGATCCTGCCGCTGACGTCCATCTCCGTGCCGTCGGCCATGGTGACCTTGTAGTGGTTCCGCAGCAGCGACAGCGACTTGCGGCGGACGGTGGCCAGCGCCTCGCCCTCGCGCTCGATCGTCATCGTCCCGCGGAGGGCGACCACCTTCTTGCGGATGACGAGGAGCACCTTGTCCGTACGGCCGTGCTTCAGTTCGAAGGTCGCCCGCAGCCGCATGGCCTTCCCGTCGACCAGATAGATCTTGTTGCCGTGCTCGTCCTCGATCCAGTAGTCGTCGCCCACGGCGACCAGGCGTTCGCGCACCACGAGTCTCATGGGGGTGGAGTTCCCCGCGGAGCGGCCCGGGACGCGGCGAATACACCGAACGGCCGTCAGAGGCCGAGCCGGGTGCCGCGGGAATCGACGACGTCCAGGGCGTCCCGCAGGCACTCCGTGAGGCGGCGGCTGACCCAGGTGGCCTCCAGCAACGTCATCCGTCCGGAGGCGAGCATCTCGCCGGCCAGCGCCAGCACGACGGCGGCGGTCTCGAGCTGCTGGGCCTCCACGGCGTCCGCGAGGCGTGAGACGGGCCCACCGTCCCCGGACAGGTACGCCGGCCTCCCGTCCTCCGTCCACGGCAGCCGCCGCAGCGGTGCGTCCTTCTCCGTCACCGGGGCTCCTCTCGTCGGTCCCACCGTGACAACGACAGGGAGAGAGGTAGGTAGTGGTGGGTAGTGGTGGTGGGTAGTGGTGGTGGGTAATGTGTAGTGGTGCACGGTCGCATACAGTCACCGCGTGGACAAGATCAATCCGGACTCGCCCCAGTACGTCTACGAGCAACTGGCCTCGATACTCGAGGCGAAGATCACGTCGGGCGAGTATCCGCCGGGAACCCGGCTGCCGGGCGAGCTGGCGATGACGCACCACTACGGCGTCGGACCGGGGACCGTCCGCCGCGCCCTGGCGATCCTGCGGGACGCGGGCCTGGTGGTCACCCGGCCCGCCCGCGGGAGCTTCGTCGCCGACGAGCCGCCGGGGGAGCGCCCCAGCCCGTAGCGCCCCCTCGCGGACGGGCGAGGTGGACGGGGCCCGGCAGGCCCCGGACACCCCCGTGGCACTCTTGAAGGATGAACGACTCCGCGCCCCGTCGCGCCCGCGTTCGCGCCCCCGAGCTGATCGGCAAGGGTGGATGGCTGAACACGGGCGGTAAGCAGTACAGCCTCGCCGACCTGCGAGGACGTATCGTCGTCCTCGACTTCTGGACGTCCACAACGGAGTAACGAAATAGGATGTCCGAATGCACCATCACACGCTGGCCGACCTGTACCTGCGTCTCTCGCTAGATCGGGACGGGAAGACGGCGATCGAGCGGCAGGAGGCCGACTGCCGCGCGTGGGCCGAACGGAACGGACTCGAAGTCCGCAAGGTTCACGTCGACCGGGGACGGTCCGGTTACAAGAAGGTCGACCGGCAGGGGTTCACAGCCGCTCTCGCGGCGGTCACGTCCGGCGTGGTCGGGACGCTTATCGTCTGGAAACTCGACCGGCTCAGCCGCAAGGGCATGGGCGAGGTCGGCAACGCCCTCGACGACATCCGTGACGCCGGCGGGCGGCTCGTTTCGGTCATGGACGGGCTCGACACCTCGAACGGGTCGGCCCGCATCGTCATCGCGACGCTCGCGGAGGTTGCGCTGGCGGAGTCCGAGAACCTCGGAACCCGAGTCGGTAACGCAAAGCGGTACCTGCGCTCTCGTGGGCAGTGGATCGGCGGACAGCCGCCGTACGGCCTCGCTGTCGACCCCGCCACGAAGAAGCTCACGTACGACCCGGAGACATCGGTCTACGCCCGGCTCATCGCCGACGAAGCGCTGGACGGTAAGGCCATGGCGAAGATCGCTCGGCTTCTGAACGAGTACGACATCCTGTCCCCGCGCGGGGGTCAATGGAACGCCGCGACGGTGATGCACCTCCTTCGCTCGCCGGCGTTCGCCGGGCTCATGCCCGAGACGGTGAAGAACAAGGACACCGGCCGCTACACGTCCAAGGTCGTCCCCTATCGCCACCCGGACACGGGCGACGTGGTCGAGGTCGGCGAAGGCATCATCACGGTTGCCGAGCGGGAAAAGATCATCGCGCAGCTTGAGTCCCGTACGTTCCATCACGCGGGCAAGCGGCACCCGAAGCCCATCGGCACTGCCCTGCTGACGTCCATCGCCCGGTGCGCGCACGATGACTGCGGCAAGGCCATGATCCTCTCGGGGAACTCCTACCGGTGTCTTGGTGCGGTGCAGGGCAATACCTGTCCGGGCGCGTCGGCGATGGCTGCGCGGGTGGACGACTACGTGACGTTCATGTTCCTTGCCCGGCTGCCGCAACTCACCCCTGGCGACCCGCTATTGGACGCGATCGCGGACCGGTGGATACATAAGTCGGACCCAGGGCTGTTTGCCAAGCGAGACGCGATCACGGCGGAACTCGCCGACGCCCAAGCGCGCATGGCCGACCTGGAAGACGCGCGGTATGTGCGCGGCGAGTTCGCTGGCGCTGAAGCCATCGAGCGGTACGGCCGACTGGCGAACCGTCTCCACGACCGCATCGACGGCCTGCGCCACGACTTGGCGAAGCTTCCGACACCCGAAGCGGACATCTCGCCGCTGTTGGACGGCGAGCTACTGCGTGAATCCTGGGAAGCGGCTGAGGTGCAGGAGCGGCGCGAGTTGCTGAGACTGGCTATCGACCGCGTCGAGGTCACCAAGGGCAGCCGCGGCGCACGGTTCATTGCCGAAGACCGCGTACGCATCGTGTGGGCGGGAGCGGAGTAGCGGTACCGCTGACGGCAGCAACGGGCACCCTCGGGCAACTGGTCTGGGCGGTGCCCGTTCGGCGTTTGTCGCCCGCCAGCCGCCACCGGCGCCGACGGCCGACGTGGGTACGCAGCCACGACGCAGCAACGGTGGAACATATCGGAGTCGCACTCATCGAGGTTGGGGAAGGTGATTCCAGCGGCTCTGCGCGTGCACTGGCGGACGCCTGACGGCAACGTGTAAACGCCCTCGCCCAATGACCGGCGCGGGGGCATACGCGCGTCCTGGGGCGCACTACGGGGCGCGAGGGCAGCGTGCATGGTGGCGCGGTAAGTGCGCCGACGAGGGGCGCGCCTCCGGGGTGTGTCTGCTTTTGCGCGGACGGGACGGAACTACCGTCACTACTCATTGAATCTTGCAGCAACAACAACAACATCAACTACTACTACTAAGCGAGAGTGACGAACTTCCGTCCTGTCCGCACGGAAACAGACACGCCCCAAGCGTCGCTCCAAGTCGCGCCCCGCCGCTGCACCACGTCGACACCCGCCCCGCTCAAATGTGAGCAGGCTCACAGCTGTCAGGGCACCAAAAGCCGCCCCAGAGCCGAACTCGTGGCCCACTTACATATCGGGAAGGGATAGCCCTGGGCTCCTATCCTCTCTCGCCTTCCGCTCCCGGTCGCCGTCCGCGCCGGGAGCTTTTCATTTGCCCATCATCCGGCACTGCCCGAAGGGAGAGCGGCATGGATCGGCTATGCCGTAACCCGCGCTGCGCCGCGTGGCTGCCCAGTACAAAGCGGGCCGACGCCAAGTGGTGCTCGCACCGCTGCAAGGTGGCCGCCGCCCGCGACCGCCGCCGACAGGCGGAACAGCTCCTCATCGCTCAACACAAAGCCGTGACCGCCGGCGACCAGGCCGAACTGGAGCGCATCCAGTGTGAAGCGGCCCGCTTGTTCGGCTGAACCATGAACGCCAGTCCCGGCGCTGGCCCACTCCCGGTATGACCCACCACGACGCACCCAGGAGGTACCCGTGGCCGATGCGCCGCGACCACCAATCGAGGCGGCCCATGCGGTCGCCACCCTCGCCCGTCTTGCTGAGGGCCGACACAACAACCACAGCGAACGCGGACGCCGCCCGTATCGCCTGAAGCTCGACACCGGGCTTTCCCTAGAACTGCCTGGCCCCGTGTTGCTCGCCGAGATCGTATTCCCCGTGCTCAACGCCGGCCGCGACCTCCGCGCGGACGGCAGCGCGCTGGTCGACCTCGCCACCGGCGAGCCGGTCGGACTCCTTGGCCACGCCGACGCCGTGCGTGCGTTCGTCGCCGCGTTGCCCGATGACCGTGCGGCGGGTCGCCCGTACAGCGACCTTCGCCTGTTCGTCGCCGAAGCCCAGCCCGGCCACGTCGCCAAGTACATGGCCGATGTCGCCCGCGCCGTGCGCCGTGTCGCGCCGCCCGCCCCAGTGCCGGAACGCGTCCCACACGAGCGGACGAAGCAATCCCCCGAGGAGCGCCGCCGGGCGAAAACCGAGTGGGACCGCGCCGCCCGCGCCGAAGGCCGCGAGCTGGAACGCGACGACCAGGCGGCCGCTGCCGCGTACCTGTTCTTGTTGCAGGAGCGCACCGGTCCCGGCGTTGTGTTCGCGCCGAAGGACCTTCGTAAGCGCTACTCCGACGCGGTAGCCACGTCGGCCAGGGCCGAGGAGATCGGTCGGAACAAGTTCTTCCAGGTCGCGAATGCCGTTGTCGGCCCGCGCACCCGCCGCCGCATCGACGGCAAGCCACAGCCCGCATACGTCACCAGGGAGGTCCCAGCCATGACTCGCAATGAGCGCAAAGACCTTGCCCGGCTTGTCGTCCAGCAGATCGCCGACAAGTGGGAGGTCGAGGCGCGAGCCGGGCTGTCCGACCTGCTCGCCGACCTCGCGTCGCCGTCGACCGCCGTAGCCGACGAACTGCCCGCGAACGTCGTTCCGCTCCGTCGGGTGGCGTGACCGTTCCGCGCGACGACCGCGCCCCACCATCCGCATAACGCCACTGCTTCCCCCTCAGCGCCCCGAGACCAGCCCGCCCGGCCGGTCGTCGGGGCGTTGCTGTTTCCGCCCGCTGAGCGGCCAGCAGTGGCATTCCGAGAGGACCGCCCATGTCGGCAGCCCCGACCACCTTGATTACGACCGCTGAGCTTCGGCAGCTGCTGATAGGCCCGCACTCGACATACAAGCTCCGCCGTACCTGGCGCGTGCTTCAGCTCCTCGCGGAGCGGCACGCACGAGCGAAGGCGCTCGGCAGCTTCGACGAGGAAGACGAGACCTTCCGCGCATCTCAGGGAGCCATGGCGGCCCTTGATCACGAACTCCGATCCATAGCCGAACTCACCCCTGGCGTGCTCCCCGCGATCGATGCCGCCATAGCCGCCGACCACACCGCCCCGGAGGCCCAGTGACCCACATTCCGCATCCCGAACGGCTTCGTCCCGGCGACGCTGCCCATGTCGATGAGGTCGCCAAGCTTGCGGCTGCCGTCATGGCTCCCGCTCCGCGACACGCCTTGGTTTCCTATCTCGACGCGTACGGCGTCATCCTCGAAGCACTGCTTGCAGCCGGGCGGCCGAAGCTGAGTCCCGGCGTTGTAGAGCGCTGCATCAAGGCGCTCGGATACTCCGTGCATCGCCGTCGGGCAGGCTCGCGACGCGAGCGAGTAGTGAACGGTGTCCGCTTCCGCGATCCGGCGTTCGTCGCCCAGGTGCTCGCCTACCGACAGCAACGGTTCCGGGACGCCGACCTGACCACCCGCATCCGTCGCGAAGCCGGTCACCGCCCCGCCTCCCAGCCCGGCAGCCGTCGGCGCTGACCTGACGCCCATCGCTGGCCAAAGCCGCGGCCTCGCCGCCTGGCACACGCGGCTTCTCAATCCCGCCGGCGCCGCCCATTCGGTCAGCCCAGCTGGCCCACCTCGTTTACACGCCCTCCCAGAAGGAGCCCATCCATGGCTGACATCTACGCCGACGCCACCCGCTTTCCCGACTCGAAGTACTTCTCCCCCGCCACGCGAAAGCTGATCAAGGCACGGGACGAAGCCCACTCTCGCTTCGTGGACTTCGAGTCCGACAACTACGGCGTCCTCCGCGACGACTACCGCCGCGTCGCCGAGGCCGCCGACGAGCGAGCCGCCCGCGAAGCGATCAAGGACGGCCGGGACCCGCTCGCCGGGGAGCCGCAGGTCGACCGCGTCGACCGGCTCCGCCCGCGTGTCCTCGGCGCTGCCCGCGAACTCGTCACCGAAGTGAAGCGCGCCGACGTCGCAGCCGTGCGCGCCGTAAAGGGCGAGGCCGTGAACGTCCTGGCCGCCGCCGAGGCGGAGTCGACCGCCGCCGGTGAGCGGTACATCGCTGCGTGGAACGCGATGCAGGCCGCCCGCGAGGAGTACGGGCGAGCGCTCAACCTGCGCACATGGGCTCTCGCATGGACGATCCCCGGCGTGTCCCCCGACTTCGCCGGGCAGGTGGACATGCCCCACACCGCGTTTGGTCGGCGCGCCCAGGACATCGACGGTCGCGACGTGTGGGGCGCTGCCGAGGTCGCCAAGATCGAGGAGTCGTTCGCCCAGGCGGCCGAGCCGCTTCCTGACCCGATGGTGGAGGTTCGGCGCACCGATGGTTCGCCGGTCGGCCGCATGAAGGCTTCCCACGCCGCCCACTTCATCAGCCGGGACGAGGCCGAACTGGTGCACCCGGAGGAGATGCCCGACTACCTCATGCGGTCCGCCACCTGACCAACACCACCGAAAGGAAGCCACCATGGCTAACACCCGCGCATCCGTCGACCGCGACCTCGTCGCCATCGAGAACGCGTTCGCCGACCGGCTCACCGTCGGCACGATCACGATGGATGAGCTACTGCGCCGCGTCCTCGTCGCTGCCGCTTCCATCGAAGGCGGCTCCCACGGTCCGACCCGCGTGAGCCGAGCAATCGCTGCCGTAGCCGCCGGGCGCTATGCCTGACGACCGCCCCGCGGCCTGCCACTCATGCGAGCCGCCGAACTCGAACGGCCGGGCGTTGTCCGTGTGCACCACGTCCGGCTGTTCGTGCCTGGTGGCGTCGGGCAAGTGCCACGGCTGCCGACGCACCAACGACAGCCAGCGCCGGAAGCGCAACCGCGCGCATTACGCCGCGTATGGCCGGAAGGACTGGCAACGCACCCGCGCGGCTTTCCTCCGTGAGCACCCGTACTGCGAGTGCGACGAGTGCCTACAGCTCCCCGCCATCCTCCGCCCGGCTGCCACGGTCGTTGACCACATCGACGGCCTCGGACCGCTCGGCCCTCGTGGTCACGACTGGTCCAACCTCCGAGCGATGACCAAGGCACATCACGACCGACGCACCATGCGTGATCAGGTCAACGGCCTAGACGCTGCGTGAGCCCTCCCCCTCCCGGGTGCCCCCTAACCCCTAGGGGGCGTCGAACGCAGGGGAGGGCCTGCGGAGGCGCGCCCAATCTTCAACCCAAAGCCGACCACAAGGAGTCACCGATATGCCCGTACCGCTCGGCACCTCGCTCGGCAGGTACGCCCGGCGAGCCGGTTCCGCCGGCGACAAGACCGTGCTGCCGACCGCTTGCGACCTTCCCGCGCCGACGATCCCGGCCGGGCGGGAGTGGTCCGACCACGAACACGCCCGCTGGGCTCAGCTGTGGTCGTCGCCACAGGCGAACATGTGGGACGAGTCGTGCGTGGGCATGGTCGCCGCGCTTGTCGTGTACGAGTCGCTGATCATGGCCGACCGCGCTTCGGCATGGACTGCCGCCGAAGCCCGACATGCATACGAACAGCTCGGCCTCACTCCGCGCGCCATGGTGGCGCTTGGTTGGGTGATCGGCGATGAGTGAACGCCGACGAGCCCGGCAGCACCGAGCGTCCCACCGCCCCAGCGACCAGCCCGCCCAGCCGCCCTACGGTCCTTGGAATGAACTGGACGCCACCGGGTGGACGATTTGCGAGCGGCACGAGCGCGGCGTCATGCCGGGCAGCACCTGCCTTCAATGCCGATTGGACGCAATGCCCGGCTGACCGACGGACTGTTCAGCATCGGTTACTCATTCCGCAGCTCGCCGAGGCGACGGCAGCAGGGAGCGAAGGCCGAGGGCATCTGAGGCCCGACCACTGCCGATCCATTTGCCCGTTGCGCCGACCAACTTGGTCGTGGCTGCGATCAGGGCCTGCCGATGCGCTTCGTACTCCTGCTCTTGCTTCGTCCGCGCCGCGAGCCGTTCGGCCCTCGTCCGCTCGTGCTCGTCCCGCAGCCGGTCACGCACAGCCTTGGAACCGGTCAGCATGTCGATCGTCCGCTGGTCTTCCTGGGCGTACTGCATGGCCTTCCGCGCTTCGGTCGGGTCCGGCTCGGGTCCACCTTCTTCGGCAGCCTTCGCCTGCGCCGCGTGCAGCTTGTCCAGCTCGCCGATCGCCCAGATGGCTTCGGGATGGTTGTAGATCTGTCCGTTGTCCTCGTCGTACTCCTCCCAATCGGCTTCGGCGCGAAGGTTGGCGAGCTTCTGGTCCGCCCACCAGGGGTCATCAGCTTCATCACGGCCCATAGGGACACGGTCGCAAAGCTCGACCACTTCAAGGGCGACCGCACGGGCGAGCTCCAGAATGTGCTTCGGGACGCCGGCCATCCGAACTCGCAGCCACTTGCCCTTAACAGCGCGCGCCACTGACACCGTGTCCAGGTCTCTGGGCTGGGAGTCGGTCACCTCCTCGGCAATGTCCAAGAGGTCCCCCAACACCTCGGACTGCCTGGCTATCTGCTCCCGACTCCACGCGGAGCGAGAGCTGTGCACTGCGACCCATACAGCGACGAACGCGGTTACAGACGAGGTGACCACGGTCGCCAGCGGCATCAAGTAAGAAAGCTGCATGAGGCGGACGATGCCCAAGCCGGGGAGCCGGTTATGCCGTTTTGAGCAAGAACAGAGCTTCGACCGCATAGGCCCTGAACACGCCGCCCACGACTGGCCCACTCAACGACCGCCGGGACTGATCCCCCGGCGCGCCTCCCTCGCCTGATGCCCCCGGCACTCCGCTGGTGCCGGGGCGTTGGCGTGCGTAGGGCGCAAGCCGAACGAGGAGGGCACCCCATGACCGCGCCGACACAGCGACGCCTTACCGTCCGCCTGGACAACGCCCTGTCCGACACCATCGCCGAGCTGACCGCCGGCGGCGACGTCACCGCTACGGACGTCGTCCGCCACGCGCTCCGCGTGTACGCCGACCTTGTCCGACGTGCTTGGTCCGTCCGCAATGAAAGCCCGGCTGCGCCGTCCGCCGTGGTGGGCTTCCGCGTCTGCCTGTCCGACACCGGCTCCGTCTCGCTGAGCCCGGCCACCCTTCGAGCGACGCCCCGTCCGCCGACCGCGTCGGACACCCGCTGACCGCGTTTACACGCCCCGCCCCTGGTTCCCCCGTGGAGCTAGGCGCGGGGCGTTTTTGCGTCTTCCGGAGCCTGCACAAACGACCCGCGCCCGGCCACGGTGTAGATCAAGCCCCGCTCGCGGAGGACGGACAGCGCCCGCTGCACGGTCGACGCACCAGCCGAGTACTCCTTGCGGAGCTCCAGCTCCGACGGCACCCGGCCGGTCAGCTCGCCGGACGCGATGTCGTCCGCGATGTGGTCGGCGATCTGCTGGTACGGGTGGCGCGGGTCGTCCGGATTGATAGTGCGAGCCATGGGCCAATGGTGCGCCTACCTGCACAACCGTGCGATCTGATGCGACCTGGTGCGGGGTGGTGCGCACGGGTGTACCGTCGTTCCGTCAGAAACGAATGCGCCCCGGCGGTGCGGCGAACACCCCGGGGCCGGCCATCGCTACCTGGGGAGCGACGACATGCGAACCATACTGGCTGCACTCCTTGCCCTGTTCATGCCGGGTCACGGCAAGCGCCGATCGACCCCAGCCGGTCCGCCGTTCCCCGCGACACCGCCCCGGACCGCCCCGCGCCCTCGACTGGAAGTGGTCCCGCACTGGGCGGACGACGAACCGGAAGAGTCATTCGAGCGCATGTACGTACGCGGCTATGTCCTCGCGGCCGAGCGCAGCCGCATAGCCCGGCTGCAACGGGAACGCCGCCGCGCCGCTGTTCTCGCGTCGCTCGGACAGGACTACGTACCCCTGGGGGTGGCGCTGTGATCTATGGCGATGACGAACCGCGCTACGCGGGCGAATGCGGCGGGAAGGCCGTCTACGTGATCGCGGCCCCCGGCGGGACGCTGGAAGCGCTGGCGGACGCTCGCGACCTGGAGAGTGCCCGCGCGCTGGCCTCCGTTGTTCGGGCCGTGGTCGGCGGAAAGGCGACCGCCGAGGAACTGGCCGCGTTCGTGCCGCTCCTGGCGGACGCCCTTGACCGTGTGATCAACGTGGCTACGAGGGGCGTCGAATGAGCGAGGCGGAAGAGGCCCCGCCGCCCGAGGCATACCGCGACAGCGAAGAGGCCTGGTGGACGCGCTACGGCGGGTACCGCGACCCGGTGTCCAACGTGCTGCAGTTCCCCCGGAACGCGCTTCCCTGTCTCGTGAAGGGGTGCGATCACTCCACCCACAAGCCGCGCCCGCCGCGTCAGCCCTAGCGGCCATTCAACCCGGCCCCGTCCGCGCGTGTTCCGCGACGCGTGGGCGGGGCCTTCGTATTTGTGGCGTCAGCCACTTCCCGCCGATCGGCTCCTCCCAGGGGCGTGACCAGCGTCTTTGCATGAAGTCGTCACCACGACAACGACACGGAGGACGACATGACGAACGGCACGATCGGCGCGGGCAAAGCGGTTCACCTGATCATTGACGGCAAGCCGGGGTGCGGCCGTGCCGGCGCGATCACCGCGACGGACGCAGCGGCTACCTGCAAGACCTGCATCCGGGTCGCCCCCGCCGAGCCGGTCGCGGAGGCCGCGCCGGTGACGAGCCCGGCAAAGCCGAAGGCGAAGAAGGCCGCGCCCAAGAAGGCCGCTCCGAAGAAGACCACGACCAAGAAGGCCGCCGCTCGGAAGCCCCGGAAGACCAAGCCGCGCGGAGAGACCAAGGTGTTCGCCTCCGGCAAGACCGCCGACCTCGCGGCCGGTATCCCCGGCGTCCGCTGGGCGGGCATCGCTCGGCAGACGGGCACGCTCACGGCGTCCGTGAAGCTCGCCGATTTCCTCGGCAAGGTGGTGACCGGCTTCCAGTGGGCCGCCGCTTGCATCGACCACGACGAGTACATGTCGTGCCAGACGCACCGTGCCGCCTGGATCGCCCGCCGCAGCCCGGCTGAGTGGTGCAAGGGCTGCGCCTCCGCCCTTGCCGACACGGAGGCCAAGGCCGCCGAGTGACCAGCCCGCGCCCGTAGTGGGCGCTGGTGGCACCACTGGCCACCGACCGCCCCCGCCCTCGATGGGTGGGGGCACTTTTTGCGTTTACGCGTCAGTGGGCGACCCTGTATGGATGACGAAGCGAGCACGTGTCCGCGCCCCTGAGCTGGTCGGTAAGGGCGGATGGATCAATACCGGCGGGAAGAACCTCACCCTGGCGGACCTGCGAGGTCGTCTAGTGGTGGTAGATTTTTGGACCTTCTGCTGTGTGAACTGCCTGCACGTCCTCGACGAGCTGAGGGAGCTGGAGGAGAAACACCGCGACACGCTGGCGATCATCGGCGTGCACTCGCCCAAGTTCGTCCACGAGGCGGAGCACCAGGCCGTGGTCGACGCCGTCGAGCGGTACGGGGTGGAGCACCCGGTGCTGGACGACCCGGAGCTGGCCACCTGGAAGCAGTACGCGGTCCGCGCCTGGCCCACGCTGGTCGTCGTCGACCCGGAGGGCTACATCGTCGCCCAGCACGCCGGCGAGGGCCACGCGCACGCCATCGAGAAGCTGGTGGAGGAGCTGGAGGCCGAGCACGAGGCCAAGGGCACCCTGCGCCGCGGCGACGGCCCCTACGTGCCGCCGGAGCCGCAGCCGACCACCCTCCGCTTCCCCGGCAAGGCGCTGCTGCTGCCGGGCGGGAACCTCCTCGTCAGCGACACCACCCGGCACCAGCTGGTGGAGCTGGAGGCGGACGGCGAGACGGTGGTGCGCCGCATCGGCGCCGGCGGGCGCGGCCTGGCCGACGGCGACGCCGCCACCGCGCGGTTCAGCGAGCCGCAGGGCCTCGCGCTGCTGGACGACACCACCGTGGTCGTCGCGGACACCGTCAACCACGCGCTGCGCCGCCTGGACCTGTCCACCGGCGAGGTCACCACGGTGGCCGGCACCGGCCGGCAGTGGATGCAGGGCGAGCCCACCGCGGGCGCCGCCGACCGGGTCAGCCTCTCCTCGCCGTGGGACGTCGCCCACTGGCAGGGCAAGGTGTGGATCGCCATGGCCGGCGTCCACCAGCTCTGGGCGTGGGACCCGGCGTCCGGCACGGTCGAGGTGACGGCCGGCACCACCAACGAGGGCCTGGTCGACGGCCCCGGCGGCGAGGCGTGGTTCGCGCAGCCCTCGGGTCTCGCGGTCTCCGCCGACGGGGAGCGGCTGTGGCTCGCGGACTCCGAGACCAGCGCCCTGCGCTGGGTGGAGAAGGACGGCTCCGTGCACACCGCGGTCGGCACCGGGCTCTTCGACTTCGGCCACCGCGACGGAGAGGCCGCGCAGGCGCTCCTCCAGCACCCGCTGGGCGTCACCCCGCTGCCCGACGGCTCGGTCGCGGTCAGCGACACCTACAACCACGCGCTGCGCCGCTTCGACCCCGCCACCGGCGAGGTCACCACGCTCGCCACCGACCTGCGCGAGCCCAGCGACGCCGTGCTGGTCGGCGAGGACATCGTGGTCGTCGAGTCGGCGCGGCACCGGCTGACCCGGCTGCGGCTGCCGGAGGAGGCGGTGCGGGTGGAGTCGGTCGCGCACCGCACGCAGCGCGCGGCGACCGAGGTGGCTCCGGGACGGCTGGAGCTCGACGTCATCTTCCAGGCGCCCGCGGGCCAGAAGCTGGACACCCGCTACGGGCCGTCGACCCGTCTGCTGGTCTCCTCGACCCCGCCGGAACTGCTGCTGGCGGGCGGGGGCGCGGACACCGACCTCGCCCGGGTGCTGGAGCTGGACCCGGACGTGCCGGAGGGCGTGCTCCACGTCTCCGCGATGGCCGCCTCCTGCGACGACGACCCGGAGAACGAGTACCCCGCCTGCCACGTGCACCAGCAGGACTGGGGCGTCCCGGTCCGTATCACGGCCGGCGGGGCGACCCGCCTGCCGCTGGTGCTGGCCGGGCTGGACGCGTGACGGCCTGAGCCGTTCCGCGCGGAAGCGAGGTGAGAGGGGCCCCGTCAGTAGCGACGGGGCTCCTCCTCGACGACCGGGGTCGTCGGAGGCATGACCACGCGACGGCGCCGGGCGATGCTGGTGAAGGTCGCCACGCCGATGAGGCCGACCAGCATCAGGATGATGCCGACCAGGTCGACGTTGACGCCGCTCATCTCCCAGTCGGTGGCGAAGGTGAGAATCGCTCCCACCGCTATCAGGACGATGCAGCCACCCAGTCCCATGACGGAACCCCTTTTCCGGAGCGAGAGTTCGGATCGATGTGGTCCCCTCCGGATACCCGGCGAGGCTCCCGGCATACGTGGGGCCGCGGGTGGGGCGGGCCGGTAAGGGGCGGTCGGCGCGCAGCGCCCGGTACGCGTCCCAGGCGTTCAGCAGAGGCGGTACGACCGACGTGCGCCGGGCGCCCGCACCCCGGGTGATCGCGTGGCGTACCGCTTCCGGCGGGATCCCCGGAAACTCCGAGAGCAACAGCGCCACGGCCCCCGTGACGAACGGGGCGGCCGCGCTGGTGCCGGTGAGGCGCCGCGGGCGGCCGTCGGTGCCGAGGCCTGCCACGTCCTGGCCGGGGGCGCCGACGCCGCGCCCGCCGATGGCCCTGCCCAGGTTCGACAGGCTCAGCGGCCGTCCGTCCCGGCCGCAGGCGACCACCGGAACGGTCCAGGGGTGGCGGGTGACGACGGAGGTGCCGAGCGTGCCCTGGTTGCCCGCCGCGACCACGACGATCACGCCCCGGCGCGTTGCGTGATCCAGCGCCTCGTCCAGAGCGGGGTTCGGGGTGGAGGACGGATCGGCCTGGGCCAGGCTGAGGTTGAGCACGTGCGCGCCCGCGTCCACGGCGTCGACGACGGCCGCCGCCAGTTCCTCGGGCCGGACGCCCGCCAGGCATCCGGCGGGGCCGGAGCCGCCGGACGGGAAGACCGGACGCGACAGCAGGGTGCAGTGCGGGCAGATGCCCGGCGTGGCGGACCCGCGCCGGGCGCCGAGGATCCCGGCGACGAACGTGCCGTGCGCGCAGCACGCGTCGTCGGGACCGCAACCGCGTCCGCGGGGCGCCGGTCCTTCCCCGGTACGCGGGCCCGTCGTCCGTACGGGGTGTCCGCGCAGGTCGGGGTGGTCGGACGAGACGCTTCCGTCGACGACGGCGACGACGACACCGGGCCGGCCGGCCGTCCGCCTCATCAGGGGACGAAGGCCGGCCAGGTCCAGAGGGTGCACGGGTCAGAACCCTTCCCCGTCCGAGCACAGTGCCTGCAGGCAGTTGGCCACGCAGCGCTGGGGATCGGGGGAGCGCCGGCACTGCATGCGGCAGACCGGACGCAGTTCGATCTCGCAGAGCCCCTGCGGCACGATCCGGTCGGGACCGGCGCGGTACGGGGCCTCGGGCGACGGGTACGCACCTCCTGTTCTGTGGAGCGCCGATTCGGCGGTGAATCCGGGAATCCTCATGGGACTCTCCTCCTCGGACGGTGATGGCGGGGGTCAGGACTGCGGGTCACCGGTCGTAGTAGGCCGTCCAGTTGCTCCGCAGGAAGGGGAACATCTCGGTGACGTCGATCCGCACGAAGTACTTCTCGGTGACGTCGGCCTCGCGATGGGTGAAGGAGAACACGACGTCGAGGATCCTCCGGGTGCCGCTGAGCCGGGAGGGGGAGACGTCCACGGCGCTCAGCCGGAATCCGTGTGCGCTGAGCTGCACGGTCTTCCGGTAGATCCTGTCGTTGCGGACGGCCGCGTAGTTGACGGCACGGTGCTCGTCGGCGGCGCCGGAGTTGTCGCCGAGCTGGAGGAGCCGTGCCAGGAGGTCCGCGGCGGCGTCGCGGAATTCCTTGGCCGGGATGTCCTCGGGAGGGTCGACCGCCTTGATCAGGTCCTTGCTGTGGAAGGAGTAGATCTGTTCGAAGGCCACCACCGGCACGGTGAGGCCGTTGCACAGCTCCGGCGGGGCGACGGGCCCGCGTCTGCCGATGACCACGTCCAGGTCGAGCGGGCTGGGAACGGGCCGGACCGCGGCGATCAGCTGGTCGTAGCCCGAGGGATCGCTCGGCCGCAGGATGTAGGTGTCGATCTCCCGGATGGACAGGACGAAGCACAACTGTCGCACCAGGTAACGGTTCTCGGGGTCCGAGAGCACGGCGTGCAGCAGTTCCTGGTCGGTCAGCCCCGCCGGTTTCTGCCGGGCGACGACCTGGGCGAACTCCTTCTCCACCCCGAGGCTGGGGAACTGTACGCGCACCCTCCCCAGGGCGTAGACGAAGCCGTGGCCCGCCGCGCGCGGGGGGCCGCCCGCTTCGGGCTCCGGGGGGTACGCGTCTTCGGTGCACCCGCAGCCGGCCTGGGTGAGTGACGCGTTCCCGGCGGGGGCCGGCGGCTCGGGCGCCTCGTCGGGCCGTGCCGGCCGCGGGCCGGCGGGGACGTCGATTCGTTCAGGATCCATGGACGGCTCCTGGCTCCTCGTGTGGACGGCTCGCGCACGACGAGCCGCGATGGGTTGCCGGACGCCGGCCGTCCGGGGGTCAGCCGCGGCCGTGCCGGCCGGAGAAGGCCACCCACCGGTTCAGGGCGGCGGCCCTTCGTCCGCATCCGCCGCACGGAGGGATTCCCGCCGCGGACGTCATCCTCTTGACGACGTCGCCGAGGCCGACCTCCTCGTCACCGGCGACGAACCCGGGAAGCCGCACGCGCGCTCCCCGTGGTCCGGGTTCGCGGCGGTGGGGTCCGGGCCCGGTGGCCCCGTCCGCCTCACCGGCTTCGTCGTGGCCGAGGACGGGGAACTCGTCCTTGTCCATCGTCATCACTTCCGGTGCTGCCGGGGCACGGCGAGGCACGGCGGACGTACGACGGTCGTGTCCGGGGCCGTGGGGCTCCACGGAGGCCGTGCTTCGCGGATCTGGTCCACATTCCATGTTTCTCCCGTCGCTCCCTGATCGCAATCGCGGGAACGGCTGGGCCCGCCCAGGTGGGAACACCGGGGCGGGCCGGGAGGGCCGAGGGGGCGGGGAGCCGGGGGAGCGGGATGCCGGCGGCCGTCCGCGCGGGGACGCCGGAGGAGCTTCCCGGAGGCGGGCCGGGGTTACCCCCGCAGGAACGCGGCCAGCGCGTTGGCGAGGAGGAACGGGTCGTCGGCGGCGCAGAGTTCGCGGGCGCTGTGCATCGACAGGATGGCCACGCCGATGTCGACGGTGCGGATGCCGTGCCGGGCCGCGGTGATCGGGCCGATGGTGGTGCCGCAGGGCATCGAGTTGTTGGACACGAAGGACTGGAACGGCACGCCGGCCTTCTCGCAGGCGTCCACGAACACCGCCCGGCCCGAACCGTCGGTGGCGTAGCGGTTGTTGACGTTCACCTTGAGGATCGGTCCGCCGCCCGCGCGCGGGTGGTGCGTCGGGTCGTGCCGCTCGGCGTAGTTGGGGTGCACCGCGTGGCCGGTGTCGGAGGAGAGGCAGACGGTGCCGGCGAGGGCGCGCGCCCGGTCCTCCAGGGTGCCGCCGCGGGAGAGCACGGAGCGCTCCAGCACGGTGCCGAGCAGCGGGCCGTCGGCGCCGGTGTCGGACTGCGAGCCGGTCTCCTCGTGGTCGAAGGCGGCCAGCACGGGGATGTACGGCAGGTCGTCCAGGCCGGCCACGGCGGCCAGGGCGGCGGTGCCGGCGTGCACCGAGAGCAGGTTGTCCATCCGCGGGCCCGCCACCAGTTCACGGTCGCGGCCCAGGTAGGCGGGCGCCTCCACGGAGTGCACCATCAGGTCCCAGCCGACGGCCGAGCCGCGCTCGAGACCGGCCTCGTCCTCCAGGAAGGCGATCAGGTCGCCCTCGGCGACGTCGTCGCCCAGGCCCCAGACCGGCTGCATGTGGCGCTGCTGGTCGAGCTTGAGGCCGTCGGCGTGGATCGAGCGGTCCATGTGGATGGCGAGCTGCGGCACGCGCAGCAGCGGGCGGTTCACGTCGACCAGCCTGGCGGAGCCGTCGCGCAGCGTCAGCCGGCCGGCCAGGCCCAGGTCGCGGTCGAGCCAGGAGTTGAGCAGCGGGCCGCCGTAGATCTCGACCGCGACCTGCCGCCAGCCGTGGGCGCCGCTGTCCGGGAGCGGCTTGACCCGCAGGTTGGGCGAGTCGGTGTGGGCGCCGACGATGCGGAAGGGGGTGTGCGGGGCGGCGCCCCCGGGGACGTACCAGGCGATCAGCGCGCCACCGCGGATCACGTACCGCCCGCCGGCCTCGGCGTCCCAGGAGTCCGTCTCCGACAACGGCCGGAAGCCCGCCTGCCGCAGCTTCTCGGCGGCGTTGGCCACCGCGTGGTACGGCGACGGGGAGGCCGCCAGGTAGGACATGAGGTCGTCGGTGTGGCCGCGGTCGAAGCGGGTTGGTGCGCTCATGGGAGCCAGCCTAGATCCAGCTGAGGAACGCCGGACGGCAGGGCGGGGCGGCGCCGGAGCGCCACCCCGCCCTGCCGCATCCCGAACCGCTCGGGGGACCTGGGGGAGACCGGGATCAGAACGCCTCTTCGGGCAGCTCCATGATCTCCAGGTCGACGTTCTGGGCGACCTTGCGGGCGAAGGTGACGCCCGGCAGGACGGTCTTGGCGAAGAACTTGGCCGCCGCGATCTTGCCGGTGTAGAACGCCACGTCCTTGCCGGTGGCGGTCTGCAGCTTCTCGACGGCCACGGCCGCGCCCTTGAGCAGCAGGTAGCCGACGATCACGTCACCGGCGGCCATCAGCAGGCCGGTGGTGTTGAGGCCGACCTTGTAGATGTTCTTGACGTCCTCCTGGGAGGCCATCAGGTCGTTGAGCATCTGGCCGACGATCGCCTCGAGCTCGCCGGCCGCGCGGCCGAGCTGCTCGCGGGCGGCGGACAGGTCCTCGCCGCCGATGTTCTGGCCGATGAAGGACTTGATCTCCTCGGCGATCGCGGTCAGCGGGGCGCCGCCGGTGCGGACGATCTTCCGGAAGAAGAAGTCCTGGCCCTGGATCGCCGTGGTGCCCTCGTAGAGGGTGTCGATCTTGGAGTCCCGGATGTACTGCTCGATCGGGTACTCCTGCAGGAAGCCGGAGCCGCCGAAGGTCTGCAGCGACTGGGCGAGCTGCTCGTAGCCCTTCTCGGAGCCGTAGCCCTTGACGATCGGGAGCAGCAGGTCGTTGAGGGCGTGCTCGGCGGTGGCGTCCTCGCCGTTCGCCTCCTTGGCCTGGATGGCGTCCTGGACGGAGGCGGTGTACATCACCAGGGCGCGCATGCCCTCGGCGTACGCCTTCTGCGTCAGCAGCGAACGGCGCACGTCGGGGTGGTGGGTGATGGTGACCTTCGGGGAGCCCTTGCCGCCGGCCAGGTCGTTGCCCTGGACGCGCTCCTTGGCGTACTCCAGCGCGTTGAGGTAGCCGGTGGAGAGGGTGGAGATCGCCTTCGTGCCGACCATCATGCGGGCGAACTCGATGATGAGGAACATCTGGCGGATGCCGTCGTGCTTGTCGCCGATCAGCCAGCCCTTGGCGGGGTGCTTGTCGCCGAAGGTCATCTCGCAGGTGTTGGAGGCCTTGAGGCCCATCTTGTGCTCGACGTTGGTGGCGTAGACGCCGTTGCGCTCGCCCAGCTCGCCCGTCTCGAAGTCGAAGAGGTACTTCGGCACGAGGAAGAGGGACAGGCCCTTGGTGCCGGGGCCGGCGCCCTCGGGACGCGCGAGCACGTAGTGGAGGATGTTCTCCGACATGTCGTGCTCACCGGACGTGATGAAGCGCTTCACGCCCTCGATGTGCCAGGAGCCGTCCTCCTGCTGGACCGCCTTGGTGCGGCCGGCGCCGACGTCCGAGCCGGCGTCGGGCTCGGTGAGCACCATGGTCGAGCCCCACCGGCGCTCGACGGCGATCTCCGCGATCTTCTTCTGGACGTCGTTGCCCTCGTCGAAGAGGACGCCGGCGAAGGCCGGGCCGGAGGCGTACATCCAGATGGCCGGGTTGGAGCCGAGCAGGAGCTCCGCGTAGGACCAGATCAGGGAGCGCGGCGCGGGGGTGCCGCCGATCTCCTCGGGCAGGCCGAGGCGCCAGTACTCGGAGTCCATGAAGGCCTGGTAGCTCTTCTTGAAGGACGCCGGGACGGGCGCGGTGTTGGTGGCGGGGTCGAACACCGGGGGGTTGCGGTCCGCGTCGGCGAAGGACTCGGCCAGCTCGTTCTCGGAGAGGCGGGCGATCTCCTCGAGGATGCTGCGGGCGGTGTCGACGTCCATCTCCGCGAACGGGCCGGTGCCGTACAGCTTGTCGCGTCCGAGGACCTCGAAGAGGTTGAACTCGATGTCGCGGAGGTTCGGCTTGTAGTGCCCCATCGACGGCTCCGTAAGGGATCGGGTAGCGGATTCCGGCGGTCTACCGGCAAGTAACAACGATGATGCTACCCATCGGTAATAAGCCGCAACCCCGCCTGCGCATCTGTGACCGAATACTCCCGAACCGCGTTCCACGCTTCCGGGGAAAGGAAAACCCGTCGCCCCTGCGGCCCGTGCTGCCTACCGTCGCTTCATGAGCACAACACAGCGGACCACCACCCTCTGGCGCCCCACCGGGCCGGTGGAGCTCGCCCTGGTCGCGGACTCCGGGTACCGGGCGTGGCCGCCCCGCCTGCCCGAGCAGCCGATCTTCTACCCGGTGCTCAACGAGGACTACGCGGTCCGCATCGCCCGTGACTGGAACGTTCCGGCCTCCGGGTCCGGCTACGTGACCCGGTTCGAGGTGGAGGCCGGCTTCCTGGCCCGCTATCCGGTCCGCCGGGCCGGCGGCGAGACCATCCTGGAGCTGTGGGTGCCGGCCGAGGAGCTGGAGGAGTTCAACCGGCACATCGTCGGGCGCATCGAGGTGGTGCGGGAGTTCCACGCCCCCGCCTGACCTCCGTGCGGCACGATGAGGGCGTGGCCACCACCGAGCAGGACCAGGCGCCCGTCGCGGCGCCCCGGCGTCGCGGCGCCGCCCGCACCGTCGCCACCTGGGGCTCCGCCGCGCTCCTGACCGGCACCGGCGCGGTGACCGCCTTCCGCGTCGCCGACGCCGACGGCCCCACCCCGGTGCCCCAGCTGCTCGCCTTCCTGCCCTGGCTGCTGGTCCCGGCCGGACTGGGACTGCTCGGCGCGCTGACCGCCCGCCGCCCCGTCCTCGCGGCCTGGGGCGCGGGCCTGGCCGCGCTCCTCACCTGGTACACCGTCCCGCCCGGCGGGGACCGTCCCGCCGGGGGCCCTGAGGTCGCCGGGCTGCGCGTGCTGACCGCGAACCTGCAGTTCGGCCGGGCCGCCGACGCCCTGGTGGAGACGGTCCGCCGGGAGCGCCCGGACCTGGTCTTCGTCCAGGAGTGCGACCCGGCCTGCCTGGACGCGCTGACCTCCGCCCTCGCCGCCACCCACCCGCACCTGCGTGCGGTGCCGGGCGACGGCCCGGCCGGCTCGGCGATCGTCTCCCGGCTGCCGCTGGCCCCGGCCGACCCGGTGCCCGCCGGGATGGGCCAGCCCGGGGCCGTCGCCGAGGTGGACGGCCACCGGGTGCGCCTCCAGCTCGCCCACCCCGCGCCGCCCACGCCGGGCCGGCTCGGCGCGTGGCGGAAGGAACTGGAGGAGCTGCGCCGCTGGGCGCGGGCCCACCGCCCGGCCGGTGACCACGGGGCCGCCGGTGAGGGCACCCCCGTGATCCTGGCCGGCGACTTCAACGCCTCCCGCGACCACGCCGCCTTCCGCCGCCTGCTGGACGACGGGCGGCTGGCCGACGCGGCCGCCCTGGCCGGAGCCGCCCGGACGGCCAGCTGGCCGGTGACCGGCAGGCCGGTGCCGGGGGTGCAGATCGACCACGTGCTGGTCTCGCCCCGCTTCACCGCCCGCGACGCGCGGTTCCTCACGATGGAGGGCTCGGACCACCGGGCCGTGCTGGTGACCCTCGCCCTCCACCGCTGAACCCTCCCGGTCCGGCGGGGGCCGTCAGACCCCGATGTCGCCGCCGTCCTGACGCCACACCGCGACCACGGCCGGCCGGACGTAGGTGCCCGGACCGTCGGGCCACTGGGAGGCGGGCTCGGCCACGCTCGCCCCGTCGACCTCGCCCGGGTGCTGCACGGCCACCAGGACCCGGCGGTCCTGGATGACCGGACCGCAGGTCTCCGCGCCCTTCGGCACCGTCAGGAACTGCTTCAGCTCACCGCGCCGCTCGCCCGTCACCGCGACGCCGAACAGGCCGTCGTGATTGCCCAGCGCGTTGCCGTCGGTGGAGATCCACAGGTTGCCGTGCGGGTCGAAGGCCACGTTGTCCGGGCAGGAGATGGGGCTGACCTTCTCCTTGGGGAAGCCGGCGAAGTAGGTGGCCGGGTCGTTCGGGTCGCCCGCGACCAGGAACAGCGACCAGGCGAAGGTCAGGGCATCGGGCCTGGAGTGCTTCTCGGTGAGCTCCAGGACCTGGCCGTGCTTGTTCTGGTTGCGCGGGTTGGCCTCGTCCGCGGCCGGGTAGTTCGTCCTGCCGCGGTTGCTGTTGTTGGTCAGGGCGACGTACACCTTGCCGGTGCGGGGGTTCGGCTCGACGTCCTCGGGGCGGTCCATCTTGGTCGCCTGGCGCTTGTCACCGGCCAGGCGCGTGAAGACGAAGACCTCCTCGGCCGTCATGCCCGGCACGTGCGAGACCGCGCCGTCGGCGGTGGCGGTGGCCAGCGGGATCCACTCGCCGCTGCCGTCGAACCCGCCGTCCGAGGGCAGCTTGCCGGTGCCGTCGATCTCGGCGGCGGGGGAGTCGCCGGTGAACCGGGCGACGTAGAGGGTGCCCTCGTCGAGCAGCGTGAGGTTGTGCTCCCGGGCCGCGCGGGAGTTGCCCCTCGCCATCCGCTTGGAGCCGACGAACTTGTAGACGTAGTCGAAGCGCTCGTCGTCGCCGGAGTAGATGACCGGACGGCCGTCGGCGGTGAGGCTGACGGTCGCGGCCTCGTGCTTGAAGCGTCCCAGCGCGGTGCGCTTGCGCGGGGTGGAGTCCGGGTCGGACGGGTCGAACTCGACGACCCAGCCGAAGCGGTGCACCTCGTTCGGCTCCTGGGCGATGTCGAAGCGCTTGTCGAAACGCTCCCACTTGCGCTCGGTGGCGCCGGTGCCGATGCCGTAGCGGGTGTCGGTGGTGCGGCTGCCGTTGGCGAAGTACTGGTTGAAGTTCTCCTCGCCGTGCAGCGTGGTGCCCCACGGGGTGACGCCGCCCGCGCAGTTGTTGAGCGTGCCGAGCACCTTGGTGCCGGTCGGGTCGGCGGAGGTCTTCAGCAGGTCGGAGCCGGCCGCGGGGCCGGTGAGGCGGAACTCGGTGGTCGCGGTGACCCGGCGGTTGAGGCGGTGGCGGCGGACGGGGCGCAGCGCGCCGGTCCGGCGGTCCTCCTCGACCACGACCGCGGACAGGCCGTGCGCCGCCCAGGCGATCTCGACCTGCTCGCGGGTCGGGGCGGCCGCGTCGTAGTCGCGGAACATCAGGAGCTCGTCGGTGTACTCGTGGTTGGCGACGAGGATCTGGCGGTGCGGCTCGCCCTTCAGCGGCAGCAGCGCCAGGAAGTCGTTGTTGTAGCCGAACTGACCGGCCTGGGCGGCGGCGGTCTGGTTCTCCGGGTCGAACTCCGGGGCGCCGCGCAGGATCGGTTCGCCCCAGCGGATCACCACGTTCTGCCCGTAGCCGGCCGGCACGGTGACCTGGTCGGCGGTGTTGGGCGCGACCGGCGTGAAGCGCAGGCCGCGGGCGCCCCCCGGCTTCGCGGGACGTCCGTGGCGGGCCTCGGCGGCCTGGGCGGGCCGCGCGCCGCCGACCGCCGTGGCCGAGCCGGCCGCGGTGGCGACCGTCACCACCGCGGCGGCGCGCATCACCGAACGGCGGCTGACGGCACCGGCCACGATGTCGCCGATGTACTCGTTGTCGCTGGTGTTCGGCGCCTCGTGGAAGCAGGCGTCGCCGCAGCGGAAACGACAGGTCAGCGCGGACCGGCCGCCGGGGTGCGCTTGGGACGGTGTTCCGATGAGCGGCAGCAGTTTGCGCACGTTCGATTCTCCCCTTGTGCCCTAGGTGTGGGCGTGACGCTAGGGAGGAAGACGTGCGGGAACGGATCGTCCGCGTGAATGCGGGGTGAACCGGGAGCAGCGAAACGGCTTTCAAACCCGCGCGCGGCACGGGTGCACCCGAGAGGATGCATCCGGTCGGGTGCGGCCACGGGCCCGGGGCGTGCGCCCCTTACCTGGCGGCCCTGAGGGGGCCGCTAACCTTACGTGTCCGTCCAGGCCAGGGTTCGACGGGCTTCAGCTCCTCCGAAGGGTAGCGACACATGGGCATCTTCTCTCTCCTGCGGAACGCGTTCGGAAAGGCGCGCAAGGAACGTGCCGCCGATCCGGAGCCCACGGTCCCGCCCCAGGGCGGCGCGCCGGACGAGACCTCCGCCAAGGTGCCGGCGCAGGCCTCCGCCCCGGACTCCGCCGACGCCCCTGCTCCTTCCTCCGCCGGGGTTCCCCAGCAGCCGACCGGCGAGACGGAGCACGAACTGGTGGCCGCCGCGTTCGACGGCGTCGCCGTCCCGCGCCCCGCCGCGCCGGGGGACGACGCCCCGGCGGCCACGGAGCCGGCCCCGGCCGCCGCGGACGAGGCGCGGGCCGACGCCGCCCCGGAGACGGTGGCGGACCCGGAGGAGGTGGCCGAGGCGGAGGCCAAGGTCGCGGAGAGGATCGAGGAGGCGAAGTCCACCGGGTCCGCGGACGAGCCGGAGCCCGCCGCGGTGGACGCCGGCGACGAGCGCGCCGCCTCCCGGACCAGAGACGCCGCCGCCGACGACGCGGTCGCCGAACCGCAGGCGGAGCCGGAGCCCGCCGCCGAGCCCGAGCCCGCCGCCGAGGCGGAGCCGGCGGCCGAGGAGAAGTCGGCCGAGGAGCCCGCCGCCGAGGCTGAGCCTGTCGAGGAAGCCGCTGCTCAGGAGGAGCCCGCGGCTGAGGCGGAGCCGTCCGAGGAGTCTGCTGCCGAGGCAGAGTCGGTGAAGGAAGCCGCTGCCGAGGCAGAGCCGGCCGAGGAAACCGCTGCTCAGGACGAGCCCGCCGATGAGGCTGAGCCGGTGGCGGAAGCCGCCGCTGAGGCCGAGCCGACTGGGAAGGCCGCCGCCCAGGATGAGGCTGAGCCGGCCGAGGAGTCTGCTGCCGAGGCGGAGCCCGCCGCCGAGGCGGAGCCGGCGGCCGAGGAGAAGTCGGCCGAGGAGCCCGCTGCCGAGGCTGAGCCTGTCGAGGAAGCCGCTGCTCAGGAAGAGACCGCCGCCGAGGCGGAGCCGGCGGCTGAGGCAGAGTCGGCCGAGGAAACCGCTGCTCAGGATGAGCCTGAGGCTGAGGCTGAGCCGGCCGAGGAGCCTGCTGTCGAGGCAGAGCCGGTGAAGGAAGCTGCTGCCGAGGCTGAGCCTGTCGAGGAAGCCGCTGCTCAGGAAGAGACCGCCGCCGAGGCGGAGCCGGCGGCCGAGGCTGAGCCGGCCGAGGAAACCGCTGCTCAGGATGAGCCTGCGGCTGAGGCCGAGCCCGCTGCCGAGGCGGAGCCGGTGGAGGAGCCCGCTGCCGAGGCCGAGCCGGTTGAGGAAGCCGCTGCCGAGGAGGAGCCGGCGGCCGAGGCCGAGCAGGCCGATGAGCCCGCGGCGGAGGAGGAGCCCGCGGAGGAGGGTGACGGTGACGTGAAGGCCGCGCCCGTCGCCGTGCCCGCCCCGCTCGTCCCCGCCCACGCCGCCGCGACCGCCGCCCTGGAGGCGCGCGGGCTCGCGGGGGCGAAGGCCCGCGTGTACCTCGTCCTCGACCGGTCCGCGTCGATGCGGCCCTACTACAAGGACGGCTCCGCCCAGGCGCTCGGTGAGCAGGCCCTCGCCCTGGCCGTGCACCTGTCGCCGGAGAGCGCGGAGAGGACCGCGCTCCCCGTCGTCTTCTTCTCCACCGAGATCGACGGGACCGGTGAGCTGACCCTCGCCGAGTTCGAGAACAAGGTCGACGACCTGCACGCCGGCCTCGGCCGGATGGGCCGCACCAGCTACCACGCCGCCGTCGCCGAGGTCCTCCGTCTCCACGACGCCTCGCAGGACCCGAAGGCCCCCGCCCTGGTGATCTTCCAGACGGACGGCGCGCCCGACGCCAAGACCCCGGCCACCCAGGCGTTCACCGACGCCGAGGCCTCGCACCCCGGCGTGTTCTTCTCCCTGGTGGCGTTCGGCGAGCACGACAACAAGGCGTTCGACTACGCCCGCAAGCTGAAGACCGGCAACACCGCGTTCTTCCACGCCGGCCCGACCCCGCTGGAGCTCACCGACCGCGAGCTCTACGACGGCGTCCTGGCCGCCTGGCAGCCGGGGGCCCGGCAGGCCTGAGCCGGCCGGAACGACACGGCAGGAACAACGGTGCCGCCCCCTCCCCCCAAGCAAAACGGGAGGCGGGCGGCACCCCCGCGTCGGCTACGATTTCACGGTTCGAAGACATTGCGACCTGGGAGCAGCCCCGTGGCTCGACACCTCATCACCAGCGCCCTTCCGTACATCAACGGGATCAAGCACCTGGGCAACATGGTGGGGTCCATGCTCCCGGCCGACGTGTACTCCCGTTACCTGCGCCAGCGCGGTCACGACGTCCTGTACATCTGCGCCACCGACGAGCACGGCACCCCCGCGGAGCTCGCCGCGAAGGAGAAGGGCCTCCCGGTCGCCGAGTTCTGCGCGCAGGCGCACGACGCCCAGAAGGCGGTCTACGACGGCTTCGCCCTCGCCTTCGACCACTTCGGCCGCAGCTCCTCGCAGGAGAACGTCGAGATCACCCAGCACTTCGCCCGGAAGCTGAACGAGAACGGCTTCATCGAGGAGCGGGCGATCCGCCAGGTCTACTCCCCGACCGACGGCCGGTTCCTCCCGGACCGCTACGTCGAGGGCACCTGCCCGCACTGCGGCTACGACAAGGCCCGCGGCGACCAGTGCGAGAACTGCACCCGCGTCCTGGACCCGACCGACCTGGTGAACCCGCGCTCGGCGATCTCCGGCTCCACCGACCTGGAGGTCCGCGAGACCAAGCACCTCTTCCTGCTGCAGTCCAAGCTCCAGCACGAGGTCGAGCAGTGGGTGGCGGCCCACGAGGAGCAGTGGCCGCACCTGTCGTCCTCCATCGCCCGCAAGTGGCTGACCGAGGGCCTGCACGACCGCGCGATCACCCGCGACCTGGACTGGGGCGTCCCGGTGCCCGCCGACACCTGGCCGGAGCTGGCCGCCGAGGGCAAGGTCTTCTACGTCTGGTTCGACGCCCCGGTCGAGTACCTGGGCGCCACCAAGGAGTGGGCGGACGTCGACCCGTCGGACCGGGACTGGAAGTCCTGGTGGTACGAGGCCGACGAGACGGTCCGCTACACCCAGTTCATGGCCAAGGACAACGTCCCCTTCCACACGGTGATGTTCCCGGCCACCCAGCTGGGCGTGCGCGAGCCGTGGAAGAAGGTCGACGTCGTCAAGGCGTTCAACTGGCTGACGTACTACGGCGGCAAGTTCTCCACCTCGCAGAGGCGCGGCGTCTTCACCGACCAGGCGCTGGAGATCCTGCCGGCCGACTACTGGCGCTACTTCCTGATCGCCAACGCCCCGGAGTCCGACGACTCGTCGTTCACCTGGGAGCACTTCACGGCCACGGTCAACAAGGACCTGGCGGACACCCTCGGCAACTTCGTCAACCGGGTGCTGTCCTTCTCGAAGAAGCGCTTCGGCGAGGAGGTCCCGGCGGGCGGCGAGGCGGGCGAGGCCGAGGCGAGGCTGGGCGAGCAGATCGCCGCGCTGCTGGCCGAGTACGAGACCCAGATGGAGGCCCTCCAGTTCCGCAAGGCCGCGGCCGCGCTGCGCGCGCTGTGGTCGGCGGGCAACTCCTACCTGGAGGAGAAGGCCCCCTGGCTGGAGATCAAGACCGACAAGGACGGCGCCGCGCTCACCCTGCGCACGGCGATGAACCTGATCCACCTGTACGCGATCGTCTCCGAGCCGTTCATCCCGGCCAGCTCCCGGGCGATGCGCGAGGCGTTCCGGCTCGACGGCGACACCGCCGCGTGGGTGTCGGCCGAGGAGGCCCGCGCGCTGGCCTTCCTGCCCGTGGGCACGCCGTTCACCGTCCCGCCGGTGCTCTTCGCGAAGCTGACCGAGGACGACCTGGAGGCCTACAAGGAGCGCTTCGGCGGCGAGTGACCCCCCCCTCCGCCGGCAGTGACGCCCGGCGCGGCCGCGGCCCGGGAACGCAACCGTTCCCGGGCCGCGCGCGTCTCACCGGACACACCGGTCGCGCCTCTGACCGGTGGAAACACCACACGTGGGGGGACCACATGGCACTCTTCGGCAACGCGCACCCGATCGACCCGGCCCAGGCGAGCCAGGACTACGCCCGCCTCCTCGGCCAGGGCGAGCAGGTGCGGGCCGCCTACCTGCTGATCCGCGACGTCATCATGCTGACGGACCGCCGTCTGATCCTGGTCGACAAGCAGGGCATCACCGGCAAGAAGACCGAGTACCACTCGATCCCGTACCGCTCCATCACCCACTTCGCGGTGGAGACGGCCGGCACCTTCGACCTGGACGCCGAGCTGAAGATCTGGGTGTCCGGCTCCCCGATGCCGATCCAGAAGACCTTCACCAAGGGCGTCGACATCTACGAGGTGCAGGCGATCCTCACCCAGTACGTCGCCCACTGACCCCGGCCACCGGGCGGAACCCCGGCCACCGGGCGGAGAAATCGCGTCATGCCGGACGTAGTGACCGCCCGGCTTCGCAACTCCGTCCGGTGGGCCTAGGGTTGCCGCTCATGGCAATCCCCCAGGTCATCCCGATCGCCCATGAGCCGGACGGCCGTACGGCCACCATCGGCCGCTACGCCGACGGCCAGTTCCTGGCATCGGTGACGTACGCCTACCCCGTCGGGTACCGCCCCGACGACGGGTGGGAGCAGCGGCGGCGGCTCTACGCCGTCCTGCACACCTTCGACGCGGACGGCGTCCACCGCGACACCGAGGTCTGGTTCGGCGGCACCTGGGCCGACCAGCGGCGCGACCCGGCGGTCCTCGGCCAGGCCGAGGCCCACCTGACCAAGCTCCTGGAGACCCTCCCGTCGCGCTGTTACGGCGACATCGCGGTCCGTCCCTTCCGCCGCACCGTCGACGGCGTCCTCTTCGGCCTCCTCGTCGAGTCCGAGGACGAGGGCGACGAGTGGACCGAACTCCATCCCGACCGTCTCGGCTTCGGGCCCCCGTGGGACGGCGGGTACGAGGCCTGACGGCCGCGGCGGAGGGCGACGGGTCCGCGGCCGGGGCCTGCGGCTGGGCAGGCGCGGGAGAGACGGCCGGAGGGGCCCTGGGCCGGGGTGATCCGGCCGCGCAAGGGGAAGGGGGCGGAATCGAACTGGATTTCCCCCGCCGGAAGTCACCGGAACCTGGAACCTCGATCCCCGGTGGCCCCTGCGCTCCCCCTGTACCTACCCACCGGGGAGAAAGCACCCAGCCAAACCCCTCCCCTCCCTCCCGCGGCGGCCGCTCACTCGGCCGGGTGAATATGCCCGGCTGGGCTGGATTTGGGCCCGGTCGCCTGCCTTACGCTCAGCGCAACACAACCGCAGACATGTGAAAGGCCCCCGCCGGGACTGGCATCCCGTCGCGAGGGCCCGACCACCAGGAAGTCAGGACCTTCCCGATGGATACCCGAAACCCTAGCGCGCCCTCGCGCGCCCAGGCCCGTAACCGCGGGGAAAACCACCCCGCCGGGCGGCCTTTCGCCGGCGTCGTGCACGAGCACGTCCGTCACACCGAGAACTTCACCGTGATCGGCAACGACCTGGCCCAGCACCGGGAGTTGTCCCTGCTGGCCATCGGACTCGGCTGCTACATCCAGTCGGTCCGCCCGGGGACCGCCGTCGACATCAAGACGCTCGCCGCCCGCTTCCCCGAGGGCCCCACCCGCATCGCCGCCGCCCTGCGGGAGCTCGAAACGCACGGCTACCTGCGCCGCACCCACGAGCGGACCGCGACCGGCCGGATCGTCACGCGCACGGTCTCCTGCAACAAGCCCGGCCACCGCGCCGCCGCGCGGGAGACGGCCGCCCGCCGGTCCGCACGGCGCACGGGCCCCGACGAGCCGCCGGCGCAACGGCGCAAGAGCCTCCCCGCCGTACCCCGGCCCTCGTTCCCCGCCCCGGACCTCCTGCGGACAGCCGTCGAGGTCCTGGCCGGCCTGCGCCGCCACGACCCGCGCCTCCTCCTGTCGGCCACCGACGCCGAACACCTCGCACCGGTTGTCGCCGCCTGGCTGGAACGCGACGTCGCCCCCGGCGCCGTCCGCCGTGCGCTGACCGAGAACCTGCCGGACGAGCCCCTGATCCGTCCGGCGGCCCTCCTCGCCCACCGCCTGGCCGCACAGCTCCCGCCCCTGCCGCCCGTCCGGCCCCCGGCCGCGCCGGCACCGGACCCCAGGCACCCCCTCCAGACCTGCGACCACTGCGACCGCGCCTTCCGCGCTCCGGAGCCCGGCCGCTGCCGCGACTGCCGCGCCGAGCACGGGGAGGCCGCGTGAGCGCGCGGACCCTCCGCCCGCCCGCGGCGGACACCCCGGCAGCCGTACGCCACGGACTCCACCCACGCGGGCGGTGCCGGGGGCCGCGCGGCGCGTCCGTCCGGGACGTGCCCGGCGGCCGGGCGCCGTGGCGGTCCGGCCGGCGCCGCGCCCTTCCTCCCGCGCGGCGGGGCCGCGATACGGTCGTCACATGACGACTGCCTCCCTCGACACGGGCGTGGGACCTCTGTTGCGCGGCTGGCGCGAGCGGCGTCGGCTCAGCCAGCTGGAGTTGGCGCTGCGCGCCGACTCCTCGGCCCGTCACATCAGCTTCATCGAGACCGGGCGCTCCCGCCCGAGCGAACCGATGATCCTCAAGCTCGCCGAGCACCTGGAGATACCCGTACGGGACCGCAACGCGCTGCTCCTGGCGGCCGGTTACGCGCCGCACTACTCGGAGACGTCCCTGGGGGACCCGGCGATGGGGGCGCTGCGGGAGGGCATCGAGCGGCTGCTGCGCGGCTACGAGCCCTATCCGGCGGTCGTCGTCGACGGCTGTTACAACGTGCTGGCCGCCAACGAGGGAATCCTGATGCTGCTGGAGGGCCTGCCGGAGCATCTGCTCACGCCCCCGCTGAACGCCATGCGGCTCACCCTGCACCCGCAGGGCATGGCTCCCAGGATCCGGAACCTGGCGGAGTGGCGCGGGCACCTGCTGGTCCAGATGGAACGCCAGATCGCGCACCTGCGCTCGGAATCCCTCCGCGCCCTGTACGAGGAGGTGGCCGCCTATCCGGTGGCCTCGGCGGTCCCGGAGGACCGGGCGGCCCCGGCGGCCGGGAACGGCGCCGGGCGGCCGCCGGAGGACGGACCGGACCACCCGTACTTCGCGCTGCCCCTGCAGATCGAGCACGACGGGCGGGTGCTGTCCTTCGTCTCCTCCATCAGCACCTTCAACACGCCGATGGACGTGACCGTCTCCGAGCTGGCCATCGAGACGTTCCTCCCGGCCGACGCGGAGACGGTCGCCTACCTGGGCCGCCGCGGTCGCTGACGGCGCGGCCCCTCAGTCCTCGGCGGCGCGCAGCGCCATGTGCTGGAGCGCGGCGAACCCGGCGACGGTGAGGGCCTGTGCCGGGATCCACACGGCCCCGGCGGCGGTGGCGTCGAACCAGGCGAACAGCGCGACGAGGCTCGCCACCGCCCAGACGAGGTTGGCCTCGACGACCCCCTTCACGGCGAGGACCGGGGGCAGCCTCCGGGTCCCCAGGAAGCCCACTCCGGCTCCGAACAGCACCAGGAACGCCCCGAGCCCGAGCAGCAGCCCGGAGTCGACCCCGAGCAGCCTCCCGAGGGGGCCGGACGCGGCGAGGTAGGCCACGCCGTTGGCGGTGGTGACGACGGCGTCGAGGGCGAGGAAGCGGCGCAGCAGGGTGACGGGCTCGTTGCTGCGGCCGAGGGTGGTGATGAAGGTCGCGGACATGGCTGATCGTCCTCCGGCGTGGTGGTGTGCGCGCTGAAGTGCGCTGGTCGGGGTGCGGGTCCCGGCCGGCGTGCGCCGGTCGGGGCCTGACACCACCACCGTGCCAGGAGGCGCGGAACGGGTCGATTACCCCTCAGGTAATCGGCTCTCCGCGCGCCGGCGGACGGCCCGGAGGGAGGGGGGACGAGGGCGCCGTCGCACCGCGCCCGGACGGAAACGAGGGGGGCCCGGCACCGGAGATGGTCTCCGGTGCCGGGCCCCCGTGCCGTGGGCGCCGCAGCGGCTACTTCGGCTGCGGCTTGCGCACCGAGATGTGCAGCTCGCGCAGGCGGGCCTCGTCCAGCTCGGTGGGCGCGCCCATCATCAGGTCCTGGGCGTTGCCGTTGAGCGGGAAGGCGATGGTCTCGCGGATGTTGGGCTCGTCGGCCAGCAGCATCACGATGCGGTCCACGCCCGGGGCGATGCCACCGTGCGGCGGGGCGCCGAAGCGCAGCGCGCGCAGCATGCCGGCGAACTCGCGCTCGACCGTCTCGGCGTCGTAGCCGGCGATCTCGAACGCCTTCAGCATGATCTCGGGCTCGTGGTTGCGGATCGCGCCGGAGGACAGCTCCACGCCGTTGCAGACGATGTCGTACTGCCAGGCCAGGATGTCCAGCGGGTCCTGCTTCTCCAGCGCGTCCATGCCGCCCTGCGGCATGGAGAACGGGTTGTGGGAGAAGTCGATCCGGCCGGTCTCCTCGTCCTTCTCGTACATCGGGAAGTCGACGATCCAGCAGAACCGGAAGACGCCCTCCTCGAAGTGGCCGGCCCGCTTGGCGGCCTCGACGCGGACCGCGCCCATGATCTTGGAGACCTCGTCGAAGTCGCCGGCGCCGAAGAAGACGGCGTGGCCGGCGGCCAGGCCGAGGCGCTTGGTCAGCTCGGCGACGTTCTCCTCGGTGAGGAACTTGGCGATCGGGCCGGTCAGCGAGCCGTCCTCGGCGACGCGGACCCAGGCCAGGCCCTGCGCGCCCAGCTCGACGGCGAACTGGCCGAGCTGGTCGAAGAACTTGCGCGGCTGGGCGGCGACGTCCGGCACCGGCAGGGCGCGGACGTGCTTGCCGGCGAACGCCTTGAACGCGGAGCCCTCGAAGACGTCGGTGATGTCGACGAGCTCCAGCTTGGCGCGCAGGTCCGGCTTGTCGGAGCCGTACTTGAGCATCGACTCGCGGAACGGGATCCGCGGGAACGGCGAGGTGACCTCACGGCCGTTGCCGAACTCGGTGAAGAGCTCGGTCATCAGCTTCTCGATCGGCTGGAAGACGTCCTCCTGCTCGACGAAGCTCATCTCGACGTCGAGCTGGTAGAACTCGCCCGGCGAGCGGTCGGCGCGGGCGTCCTCGTCGCGGAAGCAGGGCGCGATCTGGAAGTAGCGGTCGAAGCCGGAGATCATCAGCAGCTGCTTGAACTGCTGCGGCGCCTGCGGCAGCGCGTAGAACCGGCCCGGGTTCAGGCGCGACGGCACGACGAAGTCGCGGGCGCCCTCGGGGGAGGTGGCGGTGAGGATCGGCGTCGCCATCTCGTTGAAGCCGAGCGCGGTCATCTTGTGCCGGATGGCGGAGATGACGGCCGTGCGCAGCATGATGTTGCGGTGCATGCGCTCGCGGCGCAGGTCGAGGAAGCGGTACTCCAGGCGGCGCTCCTCGTTCACGCCGTCCTCGGCGTTGATGGTGAACGGCAGCGGGGCGGCCGCGCCGAGCAGCTCGACCTCGGACACCTCGACCTCGACCTCGCCGGTCGGCAGGTCGGCGTTCACGTTCTCCGCGCCGCGGGAGACGACCTTGCCGTCCACCCGGACGGTCGACTCCTTGGACATCTTGTCCAGGGCCTCGTACCCGGCGGTGCCGGGGCGGGCGACCAGCTGGGTGATGCCGTGGTGGTCGCGCAGATCGATGAAGAGGATGCCGCCCAGGTCGCGCCGATTGTGCAGCCAGCCGCTCAGCCGGACGTCGGTGCCGACGTCAGAGGCGCGGAGCTCGCCGCAGGTGTGGGACCTGTACCGATGCATCGTCGTTCATCCAGTCTTCGTGGAAGCGGGGTCTCCCGGCATGGCTCGGCCGGGCCTTCCCAGGGTACCGGTCGCGCTGTCACGGCTTCCCCTTGGTTTCCCGGGGCCCGGGAGGCCGCCGCCCGCCCCGTCCGGCCCCACGCCCGCCCGGAGGAACCGCCGGGGCCCGTCCGGGACACCGGCCCGGCCCGTTTCCCGCGAGCCGCGCCCGCCCTGCGCGGCCGCGGCCGCCCGAGGTCCACCCGGACGGCGTACGGCGCGCGCGGCGGACGCCTCCGCTTCGGATGGCAGCCTCGCGAACCGTCTTCCTACAGTGGAGCAATGCGCCACCACGATCCCCCGCCGGCCGAGAGGGTCCCGGAGGTCCTGTCGATTCTCTCGATCGGCCTCTGGCAGTGGGACACGGCCGACGACAGGGTCACCGTCGACGCCGAGGCCGCCCGCCAGCTGGGCTTCCCCGCCGAGCCGGTGGTGCTGCGGGAGGCCCAGATCCGCTCCCGGATCCATCCCGAGGACTGGAACGAGATGCTGGCCGTCGTCCAGCTGGCGCTGGCCGAGCACACGCTCGCCGAGGCGCGGATCCGGGTGATGGACGGCGGCAACCGGGTGCTGCGCACCCTGCGGTCGCGCTGCCGTCCGTCCTACAACGCGCGGCGGGGCTCCTACGAGGTCGTCGGCGTCCTCCAGGAGGTCGGCGACCCCGTGCCGGGGGCCGCCCGGCAGGGCCCCGTGATCGGCGACTGGCGGCGCAACCGCGAGGCGTTCCTGCTGGACGCGGGCCGGGCGCTGGCCGAGGCGGGCTCCACCCACGAGGTGCTGCGGGTCGCCGCGGGCCTGTCCATGCCGGGGTTCTCCCCCGACGGCCTGGCGGTCTTCGGCGTCGAGGGGAACCGGCTGAGGGTCGTCGGCCACCACGGGCAGCCCCAGCAGGACGCCTTTCCGTTCACCCAGATGTCGGTGGACACGGACTACCCCGCCGCGGAGGTGATCCGCACCGGCCGGGCCGTCTACATCCGCTCGCCCGAGGAGTACCGCTCCCGCTACCCCGGCGGCTGGCCGCTGGCCGCGCAGTTCCACCGGAAGTCCTGGGCGTTCCTGCCGCTGGTGGTGGGCGGCCGCACCCTGGGCGCCTGGATGGCGGGCTTCGCGCATCCGGTGAAGTTCACGCCCGACGAACGCTCCGTCCTCACCACGGTGGCCCGGATGCTGGCCCAGGCCCTGGCCCGGGCGGGCACCGCCGAGACCGAACGCGAGCTGACCCAGGGCCTCCAGGACTCGATGATGCCGCGCCTGGGGCCCAAGGTCCCGGGCATGGAGATCAGCGGCCGCTACGTGCCCACCGGCGGCGGCCTCCAGGTGGGCGGCGACTGGTTCGACATGATCCCGCTGCCCGGCGTCACCGCGGCCCCCGGCCAGGGGGGCCGGTTCGCCCTGGTCATCGGCGACGTCCAGGGACACGACGTGCAGGCGGCGGGCCTGATGGGGCATCTGCGCATCGCGCTGCGCGCCTACGCCTCCGAGGGGCACCCGCCGGACGCGGTGCTCTCCCGCGCCTCCCGGTTCCTGCACGGCATCAACGAATCCGAGAGGACGGACGACACCCGGTTCGCCACCTGCCTCTACGTGGAGGTCGACCCGGACAGCGGCGCGCTCACCATGGCCCGGGCCGGACACCTCGACCCGGTGATCCGGCTCACCGACGGCACCGTCCTGCTGCGGCCGACCGCGGGCGGGCTCCCGCTGGGCATCTGGCCGGACCCGGACTACCCCGTCACCGAGTTCGTGCTCGAGCCCGGCGAGACGCTGCTGCTGTGCACGGACGGGCTCGCCGAGACCGGGGGCCACGACCTGCTCAGCGGCTGGGAGCGCGTCCGCGACATCCTGGAGGGCTCCTCCGACGGCGACGACATGGAGGAGCTCGCCGACACGCTGGTCTCCAGCGTGCTGGGGCCCTCCTCGCACCACCACGCCGGGCCGTTGCCGGACCGCCGCGAGGACGACATCGCGTTCGTCCTGCTCCACCGGCCCACGGAGGAGTCGCGTGGGAAGGAGGGCGCGGCGTGGTGGCCGGTCCGCCAGATCGCGGCGACGATCGCCCAGGACGAGCCCGACCGCATCCGTGACGCCCGCGCGGAACTGCGGCAGCTGCTGCACGACTGGCGGGACCTCGACCAGGTCGACTCCGCGGTGCTGCTGACCTCCGAGATGCTCGCGAACGTCCTGATGCACACCGACGCCGACGCGACGCTGCTCGCCCGGATCAGCGGCGGGAAGGGGCCGCGCCGGCTCCGGGTGGAGGTCACCGACTCCGGTGAGTCGCTGCCGCACAAGCGGGACCCGGGGGAACTGGCCTCCTCGGGCCGCGGCCTGTTCCTCATCGAGCAGCTGGCCTCGACCTGGGGCGTCGATCCGCGCGGCGAGGGCAAGACCATCTGGTTCGAACTGGGCGAATCCTGATGCCGGACGGCCCCCGCGCGGGGCGGGGGCCGTCCCGCCGGGGTCAGGCCCCCGGGCCCTCCGCGGTCATCCCGTGCGCCGCCGGGATCCGCCCGAACCGGCCCTTCTGGAAGTCCTCGAAGGCCTGCGCCAGCTCCTCGCGGGTGTTCATCACGAACGGCCCGTACTGCTGCATCGGCTCCCGGATCGGCTCACCGCCGAGCAGCACGATCTCCAGGCCGGGGGTGTGCCCGTCCTGCCGCTCGTCGGCCCGGAAGGTCAGCGAGGAGCCCTTGCCGTACACGGCCGCCTGCCCCATGTGGACGGGCCGCCGCTCCGCGCCCACCGATCCGCGCCCGGCGAGCACGTAGGCGAGGGCGTTGAAGTCCTCCCGCCACGGCAGGGTGACCTCGGCGCCCGGCGCGACGGTCGCGTGGATCATCGTGATGGGGGTGTGGGTGATGCCCGGCCCCTGGTGGCCGTCGAGCTCACCGGCGATCACGCGGATCAGCGCGCCGCCGTCGGGGGAGGTCAGCAGCTTGACCGTGCCCCCGCGGATGTCCTGGTAGCGCGGGGCCATCATCTTGTCCTTGGCCGGCAGGTTGACCCACAGCTGGAGGCCGTGGAAGAGGCCGCCGGACATCACCAGCTGCTCCGGCGGCGCCTCGATGTGGAGCAGGCCGCTGCCGGCGGTCATCCACTGGGTGTCGCCGTTGGTGATCGAGCCGCCGCCGCCGTGGCTGTCCTGGTGGTCGAAGGCGCCGTCGATGATGTAGGTGACGGTCTCGAAGCCGCGGTGCGGGTGCCAGGGCGTGCCCTTCGGCTCGCCGGGCGCGTACTCCACCTCGCCCATCTGGTCCATCAGGATGAACGGGTCCAGGTGCCGGTGGGCGATCCCGGCGAAGGCCCTGCGCACGGGGAACCCCTCGCCCTCGAACCCGGTGGGCGCGGTGGTGACGGTGAGGACGGGGCGGGCGGCGGCCTCGGCCGGGGCGGTGACGCGCGGCAGGGCCAGGGTGTTCTCTACGGTCACGGCGGGCATGGCGGTGGGTACCTCCTGTGCGGCGGCCTCCTGGGTGGTGGCCTCCTCGGGCACCAGATTAGTTGATTGTTGAACTTTCTGCCAGGCGTGCGAAAGGCCCGGGGACGGGGACGTCCTCCGGGCCTGGGCGCGGGCGGCGGGAAGGGGCCGGACCAGCTGTCCGTGCGCCGCGTCAGCTGTACATGCGCCGCATCGCGTAGTCGACCATCTGCTCGACGGCCTGGGCGTCGAACACCATGCGGTGGTCGCCCTCCATGTCGAGCACGAAGCCGTATCCCGAGGGGAGCAGGTCCAGCACCTCGGAACCGGTGATCACGAAGTACTTGGACTCCTTGCCCGCGTACCGCCGCAGCTCCTTGAGCGAGGTGAACATCGGGATCACCGGCTGCTGGGTGTTGTGCAGCGCCAGGAAGCCGGGGTTGTCGCCGCGCGGGCAGTAGACCTTGGACGTCGCGAAGACCTGGTGGAAGTCCTCCGCCGTCAGGGTCCCGGTGGTGAAGGCGCGTACCGCGTCCACCAGGGTGGGGGGCGCCGGAGCGGACGGCTCGGGGTACAGCGGCTGCTGCTGCTGACCGTACCCGCCGTTCATGCCGCCCATCGGCTGCTGCTGGTGCTGCTGCGGCGGCGGGGCGTACTGCTGCTGGGCGCCGGCGTTCGGGTCGTAGCCGTACATGCCGCAAAGACTAGTCAACGACCCGCCGTGGAAGCGACGGGTTCGCCGGGCGGGCCCCGGACGGCGGGGGCGCGGTGGAGGCGGAGGGCGTGGTGGCGGAGGGCACGGGGGGAGGCGCGGCGGGGGACGCGGAGGGGGAGCCGGCCGGTGGGGCGGGTGCGCCGGTGGGCGGGGCGGGCCGGCGGGCGGTGAGGCGGGCGACGGTACGGCGGCGGGTGAGCCAGGTGACGGCGGCGACCAGGAGGCCGAGGGCGAACAGGCCCCAGGCGACGTGGCGCAGGGTGGTGGTGAGGGCGTCGTAGACGGCCGCCACGGCGGGGCGGGAGACGCCCGGGGGCAGGTCGGCGAGGACGGTCGCCCGCCCCACCAGCAGCGCGACGCCCAGCAGCGCGCCGCCGACGGCCGTGCCGAGGGCGGTCGCCGTGACCGCCCGGCGGCGGCGCACCGCGACGGCGATGCCGGCCCCCGCCAGCACCCCGGCCGACACCGGCAGCCACACCCCGGCGACCTCCAGCGTGCGGAACCCCACCCGCAGCGGCCGCAGTTCGTCCGGCTCCAGCACCGCCAGCCTGGCGTGCCGCACCGGGATGCTCCCGGCCAGCGGGACGTCCCCGTCGGCCAGCTCGTGCCGGACCTGGGCGGTGATCGGCGCGAGGTCCACGGTGACGGGGCCTTCGCGCCGCTCGCGCAGCGCCTTCAGCACGGCCTCGTGGGAGGCCCGGTTGCCGGCGTCCCAGACGGCACGGAACGTCTCGGTCCGCGTGAACGAGCGCACCGCGCTGTGCACGTACGGCGCGGCGGACGGCGGCAGGCCGCGCCGCTGCGCCAGCTCGTGCATGATGCCCGCGCCCACCGTGTCCGCCACCGCTCCGCGCACCGCGGGGTCGGAGGAGAGCGGCGCCATGGCGGTGACGTAGCGCCCGGTGTCGGCGATCCCGTACGCCGCCCAGGCGGCGAGCGCGCCGAACGGCAGCAGGAGGCACGCCGCGACGGTCAGGGCCGCCGACAGCACGTCGCGGAGACGGCTCGTGCGGGGAGTCACCCTCCCAGGGAACGCCGCCTCCCCGGCCGCGGCGAGCGACGCGCGTCCGGCCGGGTGAGGCGGCGTTGCCGCAGGACGGGCGTCAGCGCCGGCGGCCCGTCGAGCGGGCCGTCCTGATCGTCCGCACCAGGTGGCGTGCCCTGCCGCCGCGCCGCCGGCGCCGGAGGGTGCCGTGCCGCACCGGCGTGGCGGGAGCGGTGGGGGCGGCGGGCTCCGCGGTGGCGGCGCT
>NZ_LWCC02000151.1 GCF_001642695.1 Streptomyces chilikensis | reverse complement strand
GCCCGGGCCGGCGGCCTCCGCGGCCGGGCCGGTGCTGCCGCGGACGGCGCCGGTGGGGCACGGCACGGTGGGCACCGTGGACGCGGTGTCGCTGGAGTGGGCCGAGCGGTTCGCCCGCGCGCTGGCCCCGCTGCGGGTGGACGCGCCGCCGTCACCGGTGGCGGGCGGTCTGCGCGGGGCGCAGGCCGGGCCGTCCGTGCCGCTGCCGGACTCGGCGCGGCTGCTGGACGAGCTGGGGCTGGCCCGCGCCACTCCCGCCTCGCTGCTGGCCCGCTGGGCCGACGCGGCGGACGACCTGGACCGCCCCGGTGGCCGCGCGGTCGCCGTCCTGGGCGCGGGACCGCACGGGCCGGTCGGCGTGGACCTCGCCGTGGACGGGCCGCACCTGCTGGTCGAGGGGCCGCCCGGCAGCGGGCGCACGGAGCTGCTGCGGGCGGTGGTGGCCTCGCTGGCCTCCGCGGAGCGGCCGGAGCGGCTGGCGCTGCTGCTGGTCGACGGTTCCGGGTCGGCGCGGGCGCAGGGGCTGGAGCCGTGCGCCGACGTCCCGCACGTGACGGGACGGCTCGTCGCCAGCGATCCGCTGGTCATGCGGGAGTTCGCGCAGGGCCTCACCGCCGAGCTGAAGCGGCGCAGCGAGGTGCTGGGGCTGCTGGACTTCGCGTCCTGGCACGCGGGGCGGGGGGTGCCGGCGCGGATCGTGCCGCAGCGGGGCTCCGCCTCGGCGGAGCCGGGCGAACCGGCGGCGATGCCGCGGCTGGTGGTCGTGGCCGACGACCTCGACGCGCTGCTCCGCCCCGCCCTCGGGGCGCCGGGGCGGCCCTCCGCCGGGTCCGTGGTGCGGGCGCTGGACGCGGTCGCGCGGGACGGTGACCGGCTGGGTGTCCACCTGGTCGCGGCGGCGGCCTCCGCGGACGGCGCCGAGCTGGCGCGCCGGGCGACGCGGATCCTCCTCGACGACGGCGCGCCGGCGGGCCGGGGACGGCTGCTGTCCCCCGGCGGACCGGTCACGCCGTTCCAGGGCGGGCGGGTGACGGGGCGCATCCCCCGCACCTCGACCCTCCGCCCCACGGTCCAGCCGCTGGACTGGTCCCGCATGGGCGATCCCCCCACCCGCCGCCCCGTCCGCGAACTCGGCAACGGCCCCACCGACCTGGCCCTCCTCGCCAGCGCCCTCACCCGCGCCGCCGCCCAGCACGCCGCCCCCACGGTCCCGTCCCCGGCGGCGCGGTAGCCCGCCGCGGGGACGCCCTCGCCGCACGGCGGTCATCGCCCCGCCTCCCCCGAGGCCGGCCGCCGCGCCCCCGCGGCCGGTCGTGCCGGCCTCGGCCACGGGGGACGCGGCGGCCGTCCGCACGCGGTC
>NZ_LWCC02000150.1 GCF_001642695.1 Streptomyces chilikensis | reverse complement strand
CGCCACCCACCGCCACACCACCGGCCTGCCCGCCACCTCCCTCGCCTGGGGACCCTGGGCGGAAGGGGGCATGCTCGAGAACCTCGACACCGCAGACGTTGAGCGCATGAACCGGAGTGGTGTCCTGCCCCTGTCTCCGGAGGAGGGGCTCGAGCTCTTCGACACCGCGCTGCGGTCCGGCCGGGCCACCCTCGCGCCGATCCGTCTGGACGTGGCGGCCTTCCGCAAGACCCCGGCCGTCCCGCACCTGCTGCGCGGACTGGTCCGCGGCGCGGGCACGAGTCGCCGTGCGGCACGGTCGGCCGGAGCTTCGGCATTCGCCCAGCGCCTGCTGGCGGTCGGGCAGGAGCAGCGTGCCGCGCTGGTGCTGGAAACGGTGCGGACGGAGGTGGCGGCCGTCCTCGGCCACGCCTCCGCCCAGGCCGTGCCCGCCCATCGGGCCTTCACCGAGCTCGGCTTCGACTCCCTCACCGCCGTCGAACTGCGCAACCGCCTCAACACCGTCACCGGCCTGCGCCTGCCCGCCA
>NZ_LWCC02000015.1 GCF_001642695.1 Streptomyces chilikensis | reverse complement strand
GGGGCCGGGCGCGGCCTGCGCCGGGGCGCGCAGTTCGAGGCGGCCTCCGATGTGGCCGCGGCCGGCCTGGGCGAGGGCCCGTTGCGCGGTGCCGCGGGCCGCGGCGGCGAGGGCGCCGGTGCCCGTGGCGGTGCGCGGGGACGCGGTGACGGTGACGCCGGGGGTCTCGTGGACGGAGAAGCGGACGTGGACGGTTCCGCGGCGGCGGTGCCGGGTCACGGTGTGCCTCCCGGTGCCCCGGTCGTGGCGTCGGCCGGGTGCGCCCGGGCGGCGGTCGCGGCGGGGTCGCCGGGCCACCACAGGTCGTCGGGGTCCAGGCCGGTGACGGCGTACTTGCCGAGTGCGCTGACCAGCAGCCGCAGTTCGAGGGCGATGCTGTCGGCGAGGCGCTCGAGCCCGTGCTCGGGGTCCTCGTCGACGGCGATCAGGGCGGCGCGGCCGAGTCCGACGGCGGTGGCGCCGAGGGCGAGGGCGCGCAGGACGCGGCCGCCTTCCCACATGCCGCCGCTGGCGAGGAGGCATCCGCCGGGGCGGCCGATGCGGCGCAGGCACTCGGCGAGGGGCAGGCCCACCTGGTCGAGGAAGACGCCGGGGGCCCAGCCGGTGCCGCCCTCGGCGCCGTCGACGGTGACGGCGTCGGCGCCGGCGGCCCAGGCGGTGCGGGCCGCGTGCGCGATGTCGCGGCCCGGGTGGAACTTCACCCAGGTGCGGGCCTTGGGGAAGTTGTTGCGCATGAAGCGGAGCTGCTGGCGGAGGATCTCGTCGGTGAAGGTGCCGGGGGTGGCGCAGCGCAGCCGGTGGTCGGCGCCGGGGCCGAAGGCCTCCTGGACGGTGAAGCGGCGGGCGAGCCGCGCGGCCTCCTCGCGTCCGACGACGGTCATGCCGCCGAGGCCGGGTTTGGCGCCCTGGCCGGTCTTCAGTTCGAAGGCGAGGCGGCCGGTCTCCAGGAGGGGGCGGGTGGCGGGGTCGCTGTAGAGGAGGTTCCAGACCTCGGAGTCGGCGTCCTCGGTGGACTGCTGGACGACCACCCCGCCGGTTCCCTCGGGCGCGGCCTCCAGATAGGCCTCGACGCGGGCGAGGAGCGCGGAGCGGGTGGCGCCGTCGGCGCGGCGGTAGCCGTGGACGGGGATCATGTTCTCCCCGATGACCATGGGGATGCCGAGTCGGGCGGCCTGCCGGCTCGCGTGGAGGGCGAGGTCGCCGCTGCCGGCCCGGGTGGAGCCGAAGGCGGACAGGTACAGGGGGAGCCGGGCGGTGAGGCCGCCGGCGCGGGTGGTGAGGTCGACGTCGCCGAACTCGGGTTCGCGGGCGAGGTCGATGAGTTTCTCGAGCCGCTGGGGCATGAAGACGGGCGGGACGACGCGTGCCCGGTCGAGGTCGTCCTGCGGCGGGGCGGCGGCCGGGGAGGGGCCGAAGAGGCGGGCGCCGTAGGCGGCGGGGTCGGGGAAGACCTCGGCGGCGCCGCGGCGGGCGCGGGCGCGGACCCGCTCCTCGGGGAAGCCGGGTGCGGTGAGGGCGCTCACGGGGCCACCGCCCCGGGGAGCTTGGGGTAGGCGCTGACCTGCCAGAGGGCGTCCAGGCCGGTGAGGAAGCGGACCAGGCGCTGCAGTCCCATGCCGAATCCGGCGCTGGCCGGGATGCCGTCGCGGGCCTCCTCGAGGTACCAGGCGTACTTGGCGGGGTTCTCCCCGCTCTCCCGCATGCGGGTGACGATGGTGGCGTAGTCGGCCTCGCGTTCGCTGCCGGAGACGAGCTCGCCGTAGCCGTGGGGGGCGATCAGGTCGAAGTTGCGCAGGACGCCGGGGTTGTCCGGGTCCTCGCGGTCGTAGAAGCCGCGGGACCCCTTGGGGTAGTCGTTGACGAAGAAGGCGCGGTCGCTCTCCAGGGACAGCAGGCGTTCACCGGTCCAGTCGATCTCGCCGTCGGGGTTCTGCGGGTGGCCCGCGGCGAGGAGGTGGCGCACGGCCTCCTCGTGGGTGCGGACGTCGTACTTGCCGCCGCGGATGTCGGCGAAGTCCTCCTCCCTGCGGCCGAGTTCGGTCAGCAGGCCGGGGACGGCGGTCCAGACGTGCTCGGCGACGTGGGTGAGCAGGCCGGCGGCGATCTCCTGGGCGTCCTCGCGGGTCGCGCCGGCGATCTCCACGTCGATCTGGTGGAACTCGACGAGGTGGCGGCCGGTGGTGGCGGTCTCCTCGGGCTCCACGCGGACGTTGGGGGCGATGTAGAAGAGCTTGGGGAAGCCGCGCAGCGACGCCTGCTTGTAGAGGATGGCGCTGGTCATCAGCTTGTAGGGGTGGCCGTAGTAGTCGACGTCCAGGGCCTTGGCGCCGCGGCCCCCGGGGTCGGTGACCGGTCCGACGAGCGGGGGCAGCAGTTCGGTGAAGTCCTCGCCGCGCAGGAAGTCACGGGCGGCCTGGAGGGCTTCCTGCTGGACGAGCATGGCGGCGCGCAGCCGGGGTGAGCGGAGGTGTTCGCCGAGCGGGGGCGGTGTGCCCGGTCCGTCGGTGCGGGCGGTGCGGTCCATGACGGGACTCCTTCACGAGGACGAGGACGAGAACAAGGGCGAGGGCGGGACCGAGGGGCGAGGGCCGGTGCGAGGGCTAGGTCGGGGACGAGGCCGGGGCCGGGCCGAAGGACGGGGCCGGCCGGACGGCGGGGCGGGCGGCCGGTGGACGGCCGTGGCCGTCCTCGGGGCCCGGGTGCGGGAGGTCGTAGCGGCGGGCGACGTGGTGGAGGGCGGCGAGGAGGCCGTCGGCGGTGAGGGGGGCGGCCACCGTGGTGTCGGCGCGGATCGGCATGGCGCCGGTGGCGGCCCAGCGGAGCCGGCCGGCGGGGTCGACCAGGCCGCGGGAGCGGCCGGGGTTGTCGGGGTGGAGGCAGAACGGGACGTCCAGCAGGCCGCGTTCGAAGGCGGCGGGCAGGGAGCGGGACAGGTCCGCATCCAGGTCCAGGACGGTCTCGACCAGGGTCCGGGCCTCCTCGAGCACCTCGCCGCCGTCGCCGTCGGGGCCGGCCGGGGCCGCGGGGGCCCCGGCGAGCGCGGCGGCCGCGGCGGCGGTCTCCAGGGCGCGGACGTTCTCCTCCACGGTGGGGATGCGGTGGGCCTCGGCGGTGGTCTTGACGATCAGCCGGCCGGCCCCGGAGCGCACGGCGAGGCGGGCGGAGGCTTCCAGGAGGCGGGTCGCCCCGTGCGGGGTGCGCGGGTAGACGCCCATGTAGGTGTAGAGGACGACGTGGTGGTCGACGCCGGCGGGCAGGAACTCCGCGGCGAGCCGGCGCAGCGCGCGGACCGCCTCCTCGTCCTGGCCGGGGTGGGTCTGCTGGGCGTAGCTGAGGGAGACGCTGCGGATCCCGTGCTGGACGAAGAACAGGCACTCGAGGACGCTCAGGGCGACGAGCAGGCCGGGCGGGCACAACTGGCCGAGCAGGCAGCCGCCGAAGCTCTCCACGTGCGGGACGGCGCCCGGGCGGGCGGTGCCGGCCAGCAGCTCGCAGGCGCGGGCCCACGCGGCGACGGACCGGCGCAGGGGGGTGCGTCCGTAGGGCAGGCAGTAGGAGACGGGGCCCCCCTCGGTGGCGTCCAGGCCGGCCGCGGTGAGCGCGCGGACGATGGCCTCGGGCCGGGCGGAACCGTGCCGGACCTGGACGGGGAAGCCGTCGTCGAGCAGCCCTTCGAGCAGGGCGCGGGTGACGGCGGCCGGGTGGGTGGCGATCGGGTAGCCGTTGAGGCGGGCCCCGTCGGCGACCGCGGCGCGGGCGGCGGCCAGGTCGCCGACGCGGGTGTAGCTGTCGACGGTGAGGGTGCCCGCGGTGGTGGCGGTGGCGGCCCGCGTCCTCTCCAGGCCGGCCCGCATCCGGCGGGGGTCCGCGAACCCCATCCGGGGCTGGACGACGAGCCGGCCGGCGTCCGCGGAGGCGGCGACGAAGGCGCCGAAGGAGGCGCGGCGGGCGGTCATGCCGGCACCCCGCCGCGGACGCGGACGGCGAGGAAGTCGCGCAGGGCGTCCAGGTCGCCGTCGCCGAGGACCGCGTCGCAGCCGGCCTCCAGCAGGCGGGCCGCCTCCGTCTCCTGCGGGCGGCCGGCGACGCCCAGCTTGCCGCCGATCACCACCGGCAGGGCGGCGAGGGCGGGCTCGGCGCGCAGCCGGCGGACGGCGGCGAGGCCGTCGCGGTAGCCGTGCCCGTTGACGCTGCTGAGCACCACCGCGTCGGGAGCGTGCCGCCGGCAGGCGTCGGCCAGCTCCTCGGCGTCCACGCAGGGGCCGAGCCCGACGACCTCGTGGCCCAGCTCGCCGAGGAAGAGCTGGAGGTACACGAGATTCCAGGTGTGGGAATCCGAAGCGGTTCCGCCCAGAAGTATCTTCATGCCTCAGATAATAGATTTCCCCGGAATGCGGGAGGGGAAGTGGCGGCGGCAGCAGCGACCGGCAGTTTCCCGCACGCCTTTCCTCGCGCGAGGAAATGGGGGAAGCGGTGGACCGGGAAAAGGGAGAAGCGCCGTGTCCCGCGGGAGCTGCGGGGCACGGCGCTTCCTCCGTGTTCAGGCGTACCGGCGGGTCCGGGCCCGCCGGCGGGTTCAGGTGTACTGGGCGACGAGGCTGCGCGGGCGGATGTCGGTCCAGTGGGCGGTGACGTACTCCAAGGCCTCCTCCCGGTTCCCCGGGCCCCAGACGCCGGTCCAGCCGGCCGGCACGTCCGCGAAGGCGGGCCACAGGGAGTGCTGCCCCTCGTCGTTCACGACGACGTGGAAGGTTCCCTCGGAATTGTCGAACGGGTTGACGGAATCGCTCATGACTGGCTCCTCGATTCTTTCTTCTCCAGGGCGGAGAGTTTCTCCGAAATGATTCTTCCGATGTGCGAGAGGGGTTCCGGTTCGGTCATGCGGAGGTGTTCGGATTCCACGGTGTGGTTGTCGACGACGCCTTCGGCGCAGGGAATCCACGTGGCGGCCAGGGCGCCCTCCGGTTCCCCGGGCCTGCGGGCCGTGAAGAACGTCAGGTCCGCGTCGGCGACGCCCGGGACGTACCGCGCCATGAGATCCGCGTGGGTCCTCGAGGCGTGCAGCACGGAATCCAGCTCCGCAGCGGAGAAGCCGGCCAGCACCGGGTCCTCACGGGCGATCCGCTCCCTCGCCGCGGCCGGGTCCTCGCCGCCCGGCGCCGCCCCTTCCGCGCCGGTCGGCTCGTCCGGCAGCACGGACACGCTGCCGGGCCCCGTCAGGTGGGCGTCCATCAGCGCGAGGAGTTCGACGCGTTCGCCCGCCTCGCGCAGCCGCACCGCCATGGCGTGGGCGACGATCCCGCCGAAGGACCAGCCGAGCAGCCGGTAGGGGCCCCAGGGCTGCACCTGCCGGATCCGCTCCAGGTAGTCGTCGGCCATCTCCTCCACGCTGCGCGGCCGGTGTCCCGGCTCGCTCAGCGCGCGGGCCTGCAGCGCGTACAGCGGCTGGTCGTCGCCCAGGTGCCGGGCGAGACCCGCGTAGGACCAGCCGACGCCGGTGCCGGGGTGGACGCAGAACAGCGGGCGGCGGGCGCCGCGGGTGCTCAGGGGCAGCAGCACGCCCAGCGCGCCGGCCGTGCCGTCGTCGTCCGCGCCGAGCAGCCCGGCCGGGGTGGGCTGCCGGAACAGGTCGCGGACGGTGCGCTCGACGCCCAGGACGCTGCGCATCCGGCTGACCAGGCGGACGCCGAGCAGCGAATGACCGCCCAGGGTGAAGAAGTTGTCGTCGATGCCGACCCGCCCGACGCCGAGGACCTCGGCGAACAGGCCGCACAGCACCTCCTCGCGGGCGTTGCGGGGCCGCCGGCCCTCGGCCGCGGGGGCCCGGTGCGGGGCGGGCAGCGCCGCGCGGTCCGGTTTGCCGTTGGCGGTCAGCGGCAGGGCGTCGAGGACGACGACGGCGGACGGCACCAGGTGGTCGGGGAGCGTCCGGCGGACCTGGGCGAGCAGTCCGGCCCCGGTGACGGTGTGTCCGGCGCGCGGCACGACGTAGCCGACGAGGGTCTTCTCGCCGGGCCGGTCCTCGCGGACGACGGCGAGCGCCTGCCCGACCCCGGGACGGCCGGCCAGCGCCTGCTCCACCTCCCCGGGTTCCACGCGCACGCCCCGCAGCTTGACCTGGCCGTCCGCGCGCCCCAGGAAGCGCAGTTCGCCGGCGGGCGTCCACATCACCCGGTCCCCGGTGCGGTACATGCGGCTGCCGTCGGTCTCGAACGGGTCGGGGACGAACCGTTCCGCGGTCAGGCCGGGCCGGCCGACGTAACCGCGGGCGACGTGCGCGCCGGCGATGTACAGCTCGCCCGGCACGCCCGGCGGGACGGGGCGCAGCGCCTCGTCGAGGACGTGGCCGCGGGTGTTGTCCATCGGGTGGCCGAGGTGGACGCCGGCGCCGCGCAGGGTGCGCTGTGCCGGGCCGAACCACTGGTTGTGGGAGGCGAAGGTGGTCTCGGTGGGTCCGTAGGAGTGGACCAGGACGGTGTCCGGGCAGTGGGTGAGGACCCGCTGGAGCGCCGCCGGGGAGACGACGTCGCCGCCGGTCCAGACCTCGTTCAGCAGCCGGAGGGTGTCCAGGCCCTCCTCGGCCATGAGGTGGAACAGGCCCGCGGTGAAGTAGGCGGCGGTGGCGCCGTGCTCGCGGACGGCCCGGGCGGTCTCGGCGAGGTCGGTGCCGTCGCCGGGCATGACGACCAGGCTGCCGCCGTGGAGGAGCGGCACCCAGATCTCGAAGACCGAGGCGTCGAACCCGGTCGCCGAGTGGACCAGCATCCGGTGCGGCGCGCCGGCGGCGACGTCGCGGTCGGCGGCCAGTTCGAGCACGTTGCGGTGGGTCACGCCCACGCCCTTGGGCCGGCCGGTCGAGCCGGAGGTGAACATCACGTACACCAGGTCGTCGCCGGTCGCCCCCGAGGCGTCCGCGGACGTCCCGGCGGGCCCGGGGGCCGGGTCCGCGCCGGCGGGGGCGTCCACGGCCAGCACCCGCCAGGCGCCGGCCGCGTCGGCGCCCGGCATGGCGGCGGCGTGGGCGGTGTCGGTGGCGACGAGCCGGGCCGCGCCGTCCTCGAGCATCAGCCGGAGCCGGGCGGCGGGCAGCCGCGGGTCCAGCGGGAGGTAGGCGGCGCCGCAGCGCAGGACGGCGAGCGCGGTGACCACCAGGGGCACGCCGCGTTCCAGCAGCACGCCGACGGTGTCGCCGCGGCGCACCCCGGCGGCGCGCAGGCGGGCGGCCAGGGCGGCGGCCCGCGCGTCGAGCTCCCGGCGGGTGACCTCCTCGTCACCGGCGATCAGGGCGGGGGCGTCCGGGGCGGTCCGGGCATGACGGGCGATCAGTTCGTGCACCGTGCCCGGGGAGCGGCCGGTGGTGGCGGTGTCGTTGTGCTCGGCCAGCCGGAACCGGTCGGCGTCGGTGAGCAGCGGGACGTCGGCGACGCGGATGCCGGGGTCGGCGGCCGCGGCGCGCAGGATCCGTCCGAGGTGGGCGGCGAGCACGGCGGCGGTCGCGTCGTCGAACAGGTCGGCGGCGTACTCCAGGCCGCCGGCCAGGCCGAGGGGACGGCCCTGCGCGTCGCGCCGCTCGGTCAGGGCGAAGGTCAGGTCGAACTTGGTGGACGTGGTGGACAGCAGTCCCGGCTCGGCGTCCCGGAACAGTCCCTGCCCGCCGCCGGCCGCCGGGCCGCCCGGGGCGTCGTCCTGGTGGAGCTGGACGACGATCTGGGCCAGCGGGTGACGGGCGGCGGAGCGGTCCGGGTTGAGGTGTTCCACGACGCGGTCGAAGGGCAGGTCCTGGTGCGCGTAGGCGGCCAGGTCGGCTTGCCGGACCCGCTCCAGGAGCTCGGCGAAGGTGGGGTCGCCGGAGGTGTCGGTGCGCAGCACCAGGGTGTTGACGAAGAACCCGACGAGGCCGGCGAGGTCCTCGTCGTCGCGTCCGGCGGTCATGGTGGCGAGCGGCAGGTCGGTGCCCGCGCCGTGCCGGGTGAGGAGGGCGGCGAGCGCGGCCTGCAGCACCATGAACAGGGTGGCTCCGGTGCGCCGTGCCAGCTCGTCCAGGGCCCGGTGGGCGGCGGCGTCGAGGACGATCGGGGCATGGCCGCCCCGGTGGGAGGGCTCGGCGGGGCGGGGCCGGGCGGCCGGCAGCTCCAGCACCGGCGGGGCCCCGGCCAGGTTCCGCTCCCAGAACTCCAGGTGGCGCCGGACGGCCGCCCCGTCGGAGACGAGTGCGTGCTGCCAGAGGGCGTAGTCGGCGTACTGGAGGGGCAGCGGCTCCCAGCCGGGGGCGCGGCCCTCGGCGCGGGCGCGGTAGGCGGCGGCGAGGTCGTCGAGGAGGGGGCCGACGGACCAGCCGTCGGCGGCGATGTGATGGACCACCAGGACCAGGAGCTGTCCGCCGTCGTCCTCCTCGATCAGCCAGGCCTTCAGCGGGATCTCGTGGGCCAGGTCGAAGACGTGTCCCGCGGCCTCGGCGACCGCGGCGGCGAGCCGGCCCGGGGCCGCCTTCCGCCGGACGAGGCCGGGGCGGGCGGCGGGCAGGACCTCCTGGTGGGGTTCGCCGTCCGCCGACCGGTAGACGGTGCGCAGCACCTCGTGCCGGTCGGTCAGGTCGGCGAGGGCCCGTTCCAGGACGCCGGCGTCGAGCGGTTCGGCGGGGCGCAGGACGAGGGGGATGTCGTAGGCGGCGCCGGGGCCTTCCGCGACGTCCACGAACCACAGCCGGCGCTGTGCGGAGGACAGCGGGAGGCGTTCGGGGCGGTGCGCGCGGGGGACCGGCCGGGGACGGGACCCCCCGGCGGGGGTCCCGCCGGACCGCGGGCCGGCGGTGGCGGCGATGCGGCGGGCGAGGGCGTCGGGGGAGGGGGCGAGCAGCAGGTCGCGGACGCGGACGTCGGCGCCGAGGCGGGCGCGGATCCGGTTGGCGAGGCGGACGCCGCTCATGGAGTGTCCGCCGATGGTGAAGAAGCCCTCGTGCGGGCCCACGTCCTCGAGGCCGAGGATCTCGGCGAACAGTTCCCGCAGGACGGCGACGTGCCCGGCGGGCGGCTCCCCGCCGTCGTCCGGGTCCGCGCCCGCCGGGCCCGCCGCGTCCGCAACGGCGGCCGCGGTGGCCGCCGCGGCGGTGCGCTCGCGGCGTTCGTCCAGGGCGCGGCGGTCGGCGGGGGCGATCAGCTCGCCGTCGTCCGGGCGGGCGGCGGGGTGACCGGCGGCGGCGCGCAGGGCGCGTTCGAAGGCGGTGAGCAGCAGGCGGACGGTGTCCTCGTCGAGGACGTCGTGCGCGTACTCCAGGCCGATGCGCAGCCCGGCGGGGGCGCCGTCCGGCCCGCGGTGCTCCACGCAGGCGGCGGTCAGGTCGAAGGGGGTGGTGGCCGGGCCGTCGCCGGCGAAGCGGCCGGGGACCGGGCCGAGGGAGAAGGAGGTGTCGGCGGGCGCGGCGGGCGCGAGGGTGAGCATCACCTGGAACAGGGGGTGGACGCCCGGGACGCGGGGCGGGTTGAGGTGCTCGACGAGCAGGTCGAAGGGCACCCGCTGGTGGGCGAAGGCGGCGAGGTCGGCGTCGCGGACCCGTTCGAGGAGTTCGGCGAAGGTCGGGTCGCCGGAGGTGTCGGTGGGCAGCACCAGGGTGTTGACGAAGAATCCGACGAGGGAGTCGAGGGCCTCGTCGTCGCGTCCGGCGACCGGGGTGCCCAGGGCGACGCGCTCGCCGGCGCCCGCCGCGCGCAGGACGAGGGCGAGGGCGGCCTGCAGCACCATCAGGAGACTGGCGTCGTGGTCGGCGGCCAGCCGGGCGAGGCGGGCGTGCGTGGCGGCGTCGACGTCGGCGGTGACCAGGGCGCCCCGCCGGCCGGGAACGGCGGGGCGGGGGCGGTCGAGGGGCAGGCCGGTCACCGCGGGCAGCCCGTCCAGGGCGGCCCGCCAGTGGGCCAGGCCCCGGGAGACGGCGGAGTCCGGGTCCCCGGGGTCGCCGAGGACGTCGTTCTGCCACAGGGTGTAGTCGGCGTACTGGACGGGCAGCGGCTCCCAGCCGGGGGCGCGGTCCCGGGCCCGGTCGGCGTAGGCACGGGCCAGGTCGGTCATCAGCGGGGCGAGGGACCAGCCGTCGCCCGCGACGTGGTGCAGGAGCACGGCGAGGGTCGCGCCGGGGCCGTCCTGCGGCAGGAACAGGGCGACGCGCAGCGGGAGGTCGCGGGAGAGGTCGAAGCTCTCGGCGGTGAACCGGGCCACCCGGGCGGGGAGGTCACCGGCCGGGCACTCCACGGTGCGCAGCCGGACCACGGAGGGGGCCAGCACGTGCTGGTACGGCTCCTCGTCCGGGGTGAGGAACACGGTGCGCAGCACCTCGTGCCGCTCGGCGAGGTCGGTGACGGCGGCGGCCAGCGCGGCCGGGTCGGGCCGGCCGTCCAGTTCGAGGACGATCGGCATGTTGTACGCGGCGGACGGGCCGTCGAGCTGGTCGACCAGCCACAGCCGCCGCTGGGCGTGCGACAGGGGCACCCGGTCCTCGGGGGACAGCGGCTCCTCGTGGACGACCGGCAGCCGCGGGTCGGTGGCGCGCAGCGCCTTGCGGTCGATCTTGCCGGAGCTGGTGCGGGGCAGGGCGACGACGACGGCCACGGCGGCCGGGACGGCGGCGGCCGGCATGCGCTCGCGCACCCAGTCGCGCAGCTCGCCGGCGCCCGCGCCGCCGTCGGTCACGACGAAGGCGACGAGCCGTTTGACGCCGTCGGCCTCCTGCCGGGCGACGACCGCCGCCTCCCGGACCGCGGGGTGGCCGGCGAGGACGGAGTCGACGGCGGCGGGGTCGATGCGCTGCCCACCGATCTTCACCTCGTCGTCGACGCGGCCGTGGTAGAGGATCTGCCCGTCGTCCCCGACCGTGACCAGGTCACCCGTGCGGTAGGCGCGCTCCCCGTCCAGCGTGGTGAAACGGCGGGCGTTCAGCTCGGGGCGGCCGAGGTAGCCGCGGGTCAGTCCGCCGCCGAGCAGCCACAGTTCGCCGTCGACGACGGCGGCGCGGACCCCGGGCAGGGGACGGCCGATGGGGACGGGGCCGCCGTCGTGGTCGGTGAGGTCGGCGACGGTGGCGGCGACCGTCGCCTCGGTGGGCCCGTAGCTGTTGAGGAGGCGGACCCGGCCGCCGGTCAGGTCGCGCCACTGGGCGACCCGTTCCGGCAGGGCGGCCTCGCCGAAGGTGCCCACCAGGCGCAGGCAGCCGGGCAGCCGCGCGGAGCCGGTGGACAGCACGTGGACCAGCTCGTGCCAGTAGGCGGCGGGCAGGTCCACCAGGGTGACGCCGTGGCGGGCGCATCCGGTGAGGAACTCGCCGACGTCCAGCATGTCGTCGGTGCGCAGCACCAGGGTGGCGCCCGCGCCGAGGGCGCTGAAGACCTCCTGGACGCTGGCGTCGAAGTGCAGCGGGCTGAACTGGAGGACCCGGTCGTCGGGACCGATGCCGTAGGCGGGGATGACGCCGGCCGTGAAGTGGGCGAGGGAGTCGTGGGCGACGACGACGCCGTTGGGGGTGCCGGTGGACCCGGAGGTGTAGATGACGTAGGCGGCGTCCGCGTCGACGCCGGGACCGGGGAGGACGAGTTCGCCGTGCCGGGCGACGTCGGCGGGCGGGGGCGCG
>NZ_LWCC02000149.1 GCF_001642695.1 Streptomyces chilikensis | reverse complement strand
CCCCACGGGCGGGGCCGTCACGCTTCCCCCGAGGCCCGGCCGCCCGAACCAGCACGGCGCCCGCCCCGCGGGCGGCACGCCCCGGCCCGCCCCACGGGCACGGACCGCCCCGCGGAGCGGCACCCCGTGGCCGTCCCGCGAGCACGGCCACCCCGCCGTGGCGGCACACCCCGGACCGCCCCCGCGGGGCGGTCCGTGCCCGTGCCCGCGGGGCGGTCCGTGCCCGCCCCCGCGGGGCGGGGGCGTCACGCCGCGGGCGTGCCGTCCACGACCGCGCGCCACTCCCGCACCGCCCCCGCGGACACCCGCCCGTCCCACCCTCCGGCCCGCACCGCGCCGCCGACGTGGAACGCCCGCACGCCCCCGGCCCGCAGCACCGGCACGTGCTCCAGCCGCAGTCCCCCGCCGGCCATCAGCCCGGGGTCGCCCGGGGACAGGGCGGCGGCCTCCGCGAGGAGCACGGGGAGGCCGGTCCCCACCCCGCCCGCCGCGCCCGCGGTGAGGCACAGGTCCGCCCCCGGCAGCTCCGCGACGGCCTTGCGCACCGCGTCCCGGTCCGTCGCGTGGTCGAGGGCCCGGTGGAACGTCCAGGCGCAGCCGTCGAGCGCGCCCACCACCCGTTCCATCGCGGGGACGTCCAGCAGCCCGCCCTCGTCCAGGAAACCGAGGACGAACTCCGTCGCCCCCGCCTCCCGCAACTCCTCGGTTCTCCGCACCAGTTCGGTCACGCCCGCTTCTCCGCCGGCGGAGAAGCCGTCGGCGAGCCGCAGCATCACCCGCACCGGCAGGTCCACCGCCGCCCGCGCCGAGGCGTAGGCGCCGGCGGACGGGGTCAGCCCGTCCGCCGCCATGTCCGTCACCAGTTCCAGCCGGTCCGCCCCGCCGTCCTGCGCCGCGACCGCGTCCTCGGCGTCGAGCGCGATCACCTCCAGCACCGCACGCTCCACGCCCACGGGCAACCACCCCAAAGGTCTAGTCCAATCGGACCCCCAGCGTACGCGCCCCGGCCCGGCGCGGTCAGCCGAAGAGGTTGAGCTCCGCCTCCTTCACCCCGGCCAGTTCGTACGGCGCCCCCGTCACCGGCCGCCCCGCGTACAGCCGGATCAAGGTCGCCGCGTCCCCGATGTACCGCCCGGGCGCCACCCCGCCGTCCCCCAGCCGCAGCGGCTCGTCGTAGCCGTCCAGGTCGGCGTGGACGGGGACGAGGCGGAGCGTCCCGGTCACCCTGGCCAGCAGCCGCAGCGCGTCCGCCTGCCCGGGTCCGGCGTAGGCCCCCGGCAGCCCCCACGCCTCCCGCACGTCACCGGCGTGCACCCACTCGCCGAGCGCCACCCCGTCCCGGGCGCCGTCCTCCCGGCCGGCGATCACGGCGCCGGCCTCGCCCATCCCCCGGTCCAGTTCGTCGACGACGCGGGCCACCGGCCAGTCGGCGCGCTCCGCGATGTCCCGCGCGTTGTGCCCGGGGCTGCCGACCTCCTCCTCCCACCGGTCCTCCACCAGACGGGTGAGCACCGCGCCGCAGTGGGCCAGCGCGTCACGCACCGTCCAGCCGGGGCAGGCGGGCACGGGCGCCAGGAAGTCCGCCTCCGGCCGGGACCTCAACAGCGGGATCAGGGCGTCGCGTTCGAGGGTCAGCAGCCGGCCCGGCAGCTGCGGGTCGCGGGCGAGTCGTCGTGCGTCGGCAGGAGTCGTCATGCCGTCACGCTAGGCGCGGTCGCCGCTCCCCACCAGCCCGCGCCGGTGCGCCAGCGCGGCGGCCTCGCCGCGGGTGGCGACCCCCAGCTTGGCCAGGATGTTGGAGACGTGCACGCTCGCCGTCTTGGGCGAGATGTGCAGCGCGTCGGCGATCTGACGGTTGCTCCGCCCCGCCGCGACCAGCGGCAGCACGTCCCGCTCCCGCGCCGTCAGCCCGAACCCGTCCCCCGGCACGCGCGCCGCGCGGGAGGGGAGCAGCGCCCCGGCCGCCTCGGCCAGCGGGCGGGCCCGGAGGTGGCGGGCGACCGCGGTGACCAGGTCCAGCAGTTCGGCGGCCCGCTCCGGGTCGCCGTCGCCACCGCGGGCGACCAGCGACTCGGCGAGCCGGAGCCGGACCCGGGCCAGGTCGTACGGCCGCTCCAGCGTCTCGAACGCGGCGACCGCACCGGACCAGTCGTCCACCTCCGCCCCCGTCCCCGCCCCGGCGCCGTCCCGCGCCCGCCGCAGCGACGCCCGCAGCCACAGCTCGTACGCCTGCCACACCGGCGCCGGGGTGGCCAGCCGGCGGCCGACGGTGCGGAGCCGCTCCAGCACCCCTTCGTCCGCGGTCCCCGCGGCGATCTCCGTCTCCGCCCCCGCGAGCAGCAGCGGCCAGCCGTAGACGACGGCCCCCGGCGGCAGCCCGGCGTCCAGTGCCCCCAGCAGCGCGGCCCGCGCCTCGTCGGTCCGGCCACGGGCCGACGCCAGCAGCAGCCTGGCGCGGGCCGTCGGAAGGGACTCCTGCGGCAGCCGGTCGCTGGTGCCGAACAGCTCCCGCGCCTCCTCCAGCAGCCCCGACGCCTCCTCCACCTCGCCCCGGTGCAGCGCGACGAGGGCCGAGATCAGGCGGCCTATCCCCTGCGGCTTCGCGGCGTGCCCGATCCGCTGGGTCTTCTCGTCGGCCCGCAGCGCGCCGTCCCAGTCGCCCACCGAGTACAGCGTCTCGGCGAGGTTGGCGTGCACCCAGGCCCTGGAGACCACCAGGCCGTTGCTCTTGGTGAAGGCGGCGCCCTCCTCCAGCATCGCCACGGCCTCCCGGTAGCGGCCCACCGACTCCAGCTCCGAGGGAAGGTTCACGTACACCCGGGCGGCCTGGTCGGCCAGGCCGGCGGCGACCGCCTCCTCCCTGACCGCGTACAGCTCCCGCAGTCCGCCGGCCACGTCGCCGGAGTGGAAGAGCAGGCAGCCCAGGGTGGCCCGGGCGTTCAGCTCGGCGGGCAGGGCGCCGAGCATGCGGGCGTACTCGACGGCGTGCTCGGCGGAGGCGATCGCCTCGGGCCCCTGGTGCCGGACCATCGCCCAGGCGGCCGAGTGGGCCAGCACCCAGGCGCGCACCCGGGACGGCGGCAGACCGCGGGTCAGCTCCCGCGCCCTGTCGAGTTCGGCCCGGCCGTCACCGCGCGCCTGCGCCTGCACCAGCAGGGACGTCTGGTTCCAGAACCAGGCGGCGCGCAGCGGGTCGCGGTTCTCGTCCAGCAGCTTCAGGGCGCGCCGGGCCAGCTTCAGCGCCCGGTCCCGTTCTCCGCACAGCCGGCCGGCGACCGTGGCCTGCGACAGGAGGTCGACGTAGTCGGGCCCCCCGGACCGCTCGCCGGGGCCGCGCAGCGACATGTCCTCGGACTCGGCCGCCCGCAGCCCGTCCCGGACCTCCTCGGGCGCGATGTCCCACAGTTCCAGCGCCCGCTCCAGCAGGTGCAGCTGCTCGGCGTAGGCACGCCGGCAGCTCGCCTCGAGGGCGGCCTCCAGCACGGCGGGCAGCGCCTTCGCGGCGTCGTGGGCGCAGTACCAGTAGCCGGCCAGCCGGGTGACGCGCCGGTCGGGGGCGACCAGGGTGGGGTCGGCCTCCAGCGCCTCGGCCAGGCGCCGGTTGATGCGGGCGCGCTCACCGGGCAGCAGGTCGTCGGCGACGGCTTCGCGGACCAGGGAGTGGCGGAACCGGTAGCAGTTCCCCTCGGCCTCGGTGAGCAGCAGGTTGGCGCCGACCGCGGCCCGCAGGGCCTCGTCCAGCCGGTCCTCGGGCAGTTCGGCGACGGCGGCGAGCAGCCGGTGCTCCACGGAGGATCCGGCCTCGGCGAGGATCCGCACCACCCGCTGGGCCTCGTCGGGCAGCCGCTCGACGCGCACCAGCAGCAGGTCGTGCAGCGAGTCGGCACTGTCCGAGCAGGCGAGTTCCTCGACGAAGAAGGCGTTGCCGTCGGAGCGGCGGTAGATCTCGTCGACGCGGTCGGAGGCGGGCGCGGCGCCCTGGATGCCGGTCAGCTGACGGGCCACCTCGTCCCGGCTGAAGCGGCCCAGTTCGACCCTGCGGACGGTGCGCAGGCGGTCCAGTTCGGCGAGAAGCGGGCGCAGCGGGTGACGGCGGTGGACGTCGTCGGAGCGGTAGGTGGCGAGGACCAGCAGGCGGCCGGTGCGCAGGGTGCGCAGCAGGTAGGCGAGGAGGTGGCGGGTGGAGGTGTCGGCCCAGTGGAGGTCCTCGATGACCAGGACCACGGTGCGGGCGGCGGAGAGCTCCTCCAGCAGGCGGGCTATGAGTTCGAAGAGCCGGGCCATGCCCTCGTCGTCGTGACGTCCGGGCACGGCGTCGCCCAGTTCCGGGAGCAGGCGGGCGAGTTCGTCCTCCTGGCCTGCGGCCGCGGCGGCCAGTTCCCCGGGGAGTTCGCGCCGGAGCACCCGCAGGGCGGTGGAGACGGGTGCGAAGGGGAGCCCGTCGGCGCCGATCTCCACGCAGCCGCCGACGGCGACCACCGCGCCGCGGCGGGTCGCGGCGGCGGCGAACTCCTCGACGAGCCGCGTCTTGCCCACCCCGGCCTCGCCGCCGAGCAGCAGCGCCTGCGGCTCGGCGGCGTCCGCCCGCCCGAGCGCCTCGCCGAGGACCCGCAGTTCCTCCGTCCGCCCGACGAACACGGGGCTCACGTTCCTGGTCTCCACGCCTCGGAGCATCGCACAGGCCTCCGATGCGGCGGCAGCGGCCGTGCTCGGCCCGGCC
>NZ_LWCC02000148.1 GCF_001642695.1 Streptomyces chilikensis | reverse complement strand
TCATCCGCGCCGCACTCGCCAACGCCGGTCTCGACGGCGCCGACGTCGACGCCGTCGAGGCCCACGGCACCGGCACCACCCTCGGCGACCCCATCGAGGCCCAGGCACTGCTGGCCACCTACGGCCAGGAGCGACCGGAGGACGGCCGACCGCTGTGGCTCGGATCCCTGAAGTCGAACCTGGGTCACACCCAGGCCGCTGCGGGCGTCGCCGGCATCATCAAGATGGTCATGGCCATGCGCCACGGCATCCTGCCGCCCACCCTCCACGCCGCCCAGCCCTCATCGAAGGTGGACTGGTCGGCAGGAGCGGTCGCACTGCTCACGGAGGCACAGGACTGGCCGGAGACGGCTGACCGACCGCGCCGTGCGGGTGTGTCGTCGTTCGGTGTGAGCGGGACGAACGCGCACGTGATCCTGGAGGCGGCCGAGCCGGAGCAGGAACAGGAGACTTCCGGTGAGCCGGAGGTCGTGCTGCCGGTGGTGCCGTGGGTGCTGTCGGCGAAGTCGCCGGAGGCACTGGCGGGGCAGGCGGAACGCCTGCTGGCTCGCCTGCACGATGACGAGGAGACGTCGAGCGCCGACAACGGCTGGTCCCTGGCCTCCACCCGCTCGCACTTCGAACACCGGGCCGCCGTGGTGGCGACGCACCGGGAGGAGTTCGTCCGAGGGCTGGAGGTCCTGGTCTCCGGCGGCACCGCCCCGGGCGTGGTCCGGGGCACGGCCGTCGGTGGGCGTTCGGCGTTCCTCTTCTCCGGCCAGGGCTCGCAGCGGGCCGGGATGGGCCGGGAGCTGTATGCGGCGTTCCCGGTGTTCGCCGACGCCTTCGACGCCGTGTGCGCGGAGCTGGACAAGCACCTGGACCGTCCGGTCAAGGAACTGGTCTTCACGGACGACTCCGGTCTGCTGGACCGCACCGTCTACACGCAGGCGGGTCTGTTCGCGGTCGAGGTGGCGCTGTTCCGGCTGATGGAGCACTGGGGCGTCACCCCCGACTACCTCCTCGGCCACTCCATCGGTGAACTCGCCGCCGCGCACGTCGCCGGTGTCTGGTCGCTGGAGGACGCAGCTGCGCTGGTGGCTGCGCGTGGCCGGCTAATGCAGGCCCTGCCGGAGGGCGGGGCGATGGTGGCTGTGCAGGCGACCGAGGACGAGGTCCTGCCGCTGCTCACCGACAACGTGTCCATCGCCGCCCTGAATGGACCCACCTCGGTGGTGATCTCCGGTGACGAGGACGAGGTGACCGCGATCGCCGAGCGGTTCGCGAAGTCGAAGCGGCTGCGGGTCAGCCACGCCTTCCACT
>NZ_LWCC02000147.1 GCF_001642695.1 Streptomyces chilikensis | reverse complement strand
CCCACGTCCGGGAGAACCCGGACGCGCGGGTCGCGGACATCGGCCACTCGCTGGCGCTGACCCGCTCCCGCTTCGAGACCCGGGCCGCGATCGTCGCGAGCGACCTCCACGACTTCGAGACCGCCCTGGCCGCCCTCGCCGAGGGCCGCCCCGACGCCACCGTCCTCACCGGCGAGGCCCACACCAGCCCCCGCACCGTCTTCGTCTTCCCGGGTCAGGGTGCGCAGTGGGCGGGCATGGCGGTCGAACTCCTCGACACCTCCCCGGTCTTCGCGGCCCGGATGGCCGAATGCGCCGCCGCGCTCGCCCCGCACACCGACTGGTCGCTGCTCGACGTCGTCCGCAGCGGCGAGGGCCTGGAGCGGGTGGACGTGGTCCAGCCCGTGCTGTGGGCCGTCATGGTCTCCCTCGCCGAACTGTGGCGCTCCTACGGCGTCCAGCCCGCGGCCGTCATCGGCCACTCCCAGGGCGAGATCGCCGCCGCCGCGGTGGCGGGCATCCTGTCGCTGCAGGACGCCGCCAAGGTCGTCGCCCTGCGCTCCCGCGCCATCACCGCGCTCGCCGGACTCGGCGGCATGGTGTCCATCACCCAGCCCGCAGCTTGGGTCCGCGAGACGATCACGGCGTGGGACGGTCGGATATCCGTCGCCGCCGTCAACGGCCCCACCTCCACCGTGGTCTCCGGCGACGTCGACGCCCTCGACGAGCTGATCACCGTGTGCGAGTCCTCAGACATCCGGGCCCGCAAGGTGGACGTGGACTACGCGTCCCACTCCGCGCACGTCGAGGCCATCCGCGACGAACTCGCCCGCCTGCTGGACGGCATCACACCGGCGCAGGGCAGCACCCCCCTGTACTCCTCCCTCACCGGCCGTCTCCTCGACATCAACGACACGGCGATGGACGGCGGC
>NZ_LWCC02000146.1:6407-65683 GCF_001642695.1 Streptomyces chilikensis | reverse complement strand
CGGCCCCGCACCGCCCCGGCCCGCTTCGCCGGAGCAGGGCCCACCGGGGGACCCGTGCACCCCGCACGGGTCGGCGTGACTCCGCCGGCCGGACGGGAACGGGGCCCCGCCCGGAGGCTCAGGCCGGCACGTCGGCGGCCGTGGCGTCGGCGGCCGCGGCCGTCCGCGCCGCGTCGCGGACGACCCGGCGGCGTCGCGCGGGCATGCCGAGCAGCGGGTTGGCGACGCCCCAGGCCGCGCCCCTGCAGACCAGTTCCTTGTAGAACGCGGCGAGCCGTCCGGTCAGGGCGGCGTTCACGGCGCGGTCGTCCGCGGTGACGTACTGGATGAGCCCGTCCCTGCGCCCCAGCGAGACGCACTGGTTGAAGTAGCGCAGCGGCGTCCTGGGGAGCTTCCCGCCGGTGAGGCGTGCCGCGATGGAGTCGGCGGCCTGCCACGAGGTGGGAACGCCGCTGGCGCAGGACATCCGCAGCGGCTTGCCGCCCGGGCCCATGACCAGGGCCGCGTCGCCGACGGCGTAGACGTCGGGGTGGGACATCGAGCGCATCGTCCCGTCGACCACGATCTGTCCCGTCGCGCCGACCTCGAGGGCGGTGGACCGGGCGATCGGGTGCACCGCGAAGCCCGCGGTCCACACGGTCGCCCCGGCCCCGATCTCCCGGCCGTCGGCCGTGGTGACGCGGTCGGCCGCGACGCCGGTGACGTCGGTGTGCTCGTGCACGGTGATGCCGAGTCCGTCGACGACCTTCCTCAGGTGCCCGCGCCCCTTCTCCGACAGCCAGTCGCCCAGTCCGCCGCGGACGGCGAGGGAGACGGCGAGGCGCGGGTGGGACTCGGCGATCTCGGTGGCGGCCTCGAGGCCGGTGAGACCTCCTCCGACGACCACCACGGACCGGCCGGCCTCCAGCCCGGCCAGCCGCTCGCGGAGCCGGAGGGCGCCGGCGCGGCTCGCGACGTCGTGGGCGTGCTCCGCGACGCCGGGGACGCCGCGGTCGTTCCATCCGCTGCCGAGGGCGTACACGAGCGTGTCGTACTCGAGCCGCTCGGCGCCGCCGTCCGCCCCGGCGTCCTTGACTCCGGCATCCTTGACCGCGACGGTCCTGCGGTCGACGTCGACTCCGGTGACCTCCGCGACCTTCAGCCGGACCCCGGTGCCCTCGAACATCTCGGTGAACGGGCGGTGCCTGAGGTCCTGGCCGGCCGCCAGCTGGTGCATGCGGACCCGCTCGACGAAGTCGGGCGCGGCGTTGACGAGCGTGATCTCCACGTCGGCCGGGTGCAGCCTCCTGGCGAGGCGGCCGGCCGCGACGGCCCCCGTGTATCCGGCGCCGAGGACGATGATGCGGTGCTGCATTTTCCTGCTCCTGTCTGCGCGGTCGGTCGCCCGCGTGGCGGGCTGTCACGCCTTGAACCGGGCAGCTCACCGTTTCCTGACAGGTTGGGGATGTGACCTGCACCACATCCGTGCGCCCGGCGGTCAGAACGCGTGGAACAGGGGTTCTCCGTGGTCGCCCGACGCCCACCGCTCGGTGGCCCGCCGGAGCTTGTCCGGGTTGACCTGGCTGCGGAAGCCGGCGATGCCCTCGGGCGTCACCTCCAGGCACACGACGCCGACGACCCGCCCGTCCACGACCGCCACCACGGCGGGCTCGCCGTTGGCCGTCGTGGCGTAGACGCCGGGCGAACCGCCGACCAGGTCGCGCTTGGACCTGGCGGGCCGGAACAGACCCCACATGAACCTGGCGACCGCCCGCGCGCCCTCGAACGCCTTGGCCCGGGCCGGGACCTTGCCCCCGCCGTCGCCGATCGCGACCGCGTCGTCGGTGAGCATCGACAGCAGCCCGTCGTACTTCCCGCTGGTCGCGGCCGCCAGGAACTCCTCGGCGATCCGCCGGGCCGCGCCCGCGTCGACCTCGGTACGGACCCTGTCCCGCGCCAGGTGCCGCTTGGCCCGGTGGTGGAGCTGCTGGCTGGCGGCCTCGCTGATGCCGAGGACGTCGGCGATCTCCCGGTGCGCGTGCCCGAACGCCTCCCTGAGCACGTACACCGCGCGCTCGCCGGGGGTCAGGCGCTCCATCAGGGTCAGCATCGCGTACGACACCGACTCGCGCTGCTCCGCCGTCTCGGCCGGGCCGAGCATCGTGTCCCCCTCGAGCAGCGGCTCGGGAAGCCACTGGCCCACATAGGTCTCGCGCCGCGCGCGGGCGGAGGTGAGCTGGTTGAGGCACAGACGCGTCAGCACCTTGGTCAGCCACGCCTCGGGGACCTCGATGCGCCCGGGATCGGCGGCGTGCCAGCGCAGGAACGTCTCCTGCACGACGTCCTCGGCGTCGCTCGCGGACCCGAGCAGCCGGTAGGCGATCGCCCCCAGCCGGGGCCTGGCGACCTCGAACCTGTCCACGTCCTCGGCGGTCAGCGGCATGTTCCGATGCTATCCGCCGCCCCACCGCACCGCCGCCCGCCCGCGGCCGCGCCCCCGGGCCCCGTCGCCCACGCCCACACCCACACCCGCGACCGCAGGCGTCCCGCACGTCCGAAACATCCGGAAGGTGACGCGTTCACCTCCTGCGCCTCCGCCCCGGCGGCCTGCCGGTGGACACCCACCAGATGATCGGCATGATCGCGCCGCGCGGCCTGTTCGTCATGGCGAACCCGCACGTCGACCGGCCGGCCGCCAGGTCCGGCAGCGTGGCCGCGCCCGGCGGCGCGGAGGTCTGCAAGGCGCTCGGTGCGCAGAGCGCGATCTCGTACCGGCCCGACGTCCAGGACGGCACCCACTGCGCCTCGCGTCCGGAGTGGCACGCCGATGCAGCAGAGCATCAACGCCTTCCTGAGGAACTCGGGCAGCGGGCCCGGCGTCTTCCGCGTCGCCCCCGCCAAGGCGGGCAGACTGTCGGGCCGGCGCGACTGGACCACTCCCGCCCTCGCCGACGGCGGAACGTCCGGGGGAACCACCACCGGCGGCACCCCGGGCGCCGGCTGCGCGGCGACACACCGCACGGTCAACTCCCGGCCCGGCGGCCACCAGGGCGAGGTGACGGTCCGCAACAACGGCACCGGCACCATCAGCGGCTGGTCCGTCGGCATGACCCCGGGCTCCGGCCGGACCGTCACCGGCCTCCGGAACGGCGTGCACACCGGCACCAGCGGCTCGGTCACGGTCCGCAACAACCAGTGGAACGGCACCCTGGGCGCCGGCGCCGGCGTCATCTCCGGCTACACGGCCAACGGCGGCTCCACCGCCCCGACCGGCCTCACCTGCACCGCGTCCCGATCCCATCCCGCCCCACCCGGCCCCACACCGCCCCGCCCCCGGCATCCGAGCACGCCGCAGGCGGGGCGCCCGCGTTCCGGCGGCCGGAGCGCGTTCGGGATTTACCGGCCCAGAAAATCTGAACGTGTTCAATAATGGGACCGGCGGACGGGCGCCCCTCCGCGGAGGCCCGCCCGCCGCACCTGCCGCTCCCCCGACCCCGCGAGAGACGGAACGCCGATGACACCGACCACCACCCCGCGCCGCCGGAGCAGGAGCACCCGGGCGGCGACGGCCTACCTCGGCGTCGTCGCCGCGGCCTCGCTCGCCCACGGCCTCGCCGGGGCGCCCGACGGCTGGGGCCCGTCCATGACCCTGATGACCTTCCCCGGTTCCACCGTGGTCACCGTCGCCGCCCTGTGCCTGGCCGGCGGCGGGCCGACGGCGACGGACTCCCCGGATCCCGGGTTCGGCCCGCTGCCCTTCCTGATCCCCTACGTGGCGGGCGCCTTGGTGAACGTCCTGCTGACATGGGGTGCCCTCGCCTTCGCGCGGCACTTCGTGCGCGAGGCGCGGGACTCACGCGGGGCCTCCGGCCCTTCGTGAGCCGGCCCGGACCACGGCGGCGACGCGGAACGGGCGGGCGCGGAAGAGCGGAGTCCGTCAGGCGGCGACGGCCTCGCCCACCTCCTCCTCCGCGCGCCGCTCCCCGGCCGTCGGCAGCGGTGCGGGCGGGGCGGCCCGTCGCGCGCGCCGCTCGGCCCGGTCCGCCGCGGCGAGCGCGAGAACTCCGACGCCGAGCCAGACGACCAACGAGGCCACCCTGCCCCCCAGTTCCCCGCCGGAGGGGAAGTACAGGAGGTCGCGGACGCCCTCGACGAAGCCCGCCCCGTTCCAGAAGGCGTGCAGCGCCCCGAAGAAGCCGTCCTGCAGTTCGGGACGGAAGATGCCGCCCGAGGTCGTGAAGTTGAGCATCACGAAGAGCGTCATCATGGCCAGCGTGGTCCAGCGCTTGAGGAACGTGTGCAGACCGACGCCGATGGCGATGATGCCGGCCGAGTAGAGCCAGGCCATGCCCCACACGCCCGCACGGTCGTGATCGACGATGTGGAACACCGGCCCCGCCAGGGCGATGCCGATCGCGCTGACCACCAGCGAGGTCACCAGGCCGACGGCGGCCCGGGTCCACAGCCGCAGGGCGGCGCCGGCCGTGCCGATGGCGGCGACACTGGCGTAGGAGCCGATGCTGATCGTCACCAGGACGAAGAAGAGGCCCTGGCCGGTGGGGTCCCCCTGGGTGGTCGGCGCCACGTCGGTCACCGTCAGAACGGCGTGTTCCCGGGCCGCCACCGCCCGGAAGACGCTCTCGGCGGCGGTGGCCGTGGTGTCGGAGTTGCCCCTGGCGACCAGCAGCCTCGGGTGCTCCGCCGACGGGACGTACGCACCGGCCAGGTCACGGTCCGTCAGGCGGTCCACGGCGGCGTCACGCGTCGGGACGGTCGTGACGTCCAGGGCGTCACCGGCCTCGTCCTTGAGGGTCTGGGCGAGGACCTGCACCCGCGCGCCCGTTCCGACGACGGCAACCTTCATTCCGTTCGGCTCGGGGGCGTGGAAGGCGCCCAGGTAGGTCAGCCCCATCCCCAGGCACATCAGGAGCGGGGTCAGCAGGTGGAGGGCGACGTGCCCGACGGTCCGGCCCGGACCGGGACCCGCGTGCGCGGGAGTCCCTCCCGGAACGGCGGCGGCGGAGGAGGCGGTCATGGGGAGCGAACCCTTCGAATGATTGGTAATTACAACTATTTTCCTTGCATAATACATCTATCTGCTGACGGCGGCGCGGCACGGGACCCCGGGCGGCCGCTCCGCCGACGGGGCATGGTGGGGACGTCCGCCGCCTGTTAGCTTGACGAACACGCATCCGGTCCCGCGCCGAACGCCGGGGATCCGCGGACCCGCCGCGGTGGACCGTCCGGGCCGGAAGGACTCCGCCGGCCTGCCGCGCCACGCCCTCCCCCGCCGCCCCGCACCCCCTGGAGTTCCCGTGAACCGCCTGCCCCTGGAAGGGATCACCGTCGTCAGCCTGGAGCAGGCCGTGGCCGCGCCCTTCGCCACCCGCCAGCTGGCCGATCTCGGCGCCCGCGTCGTCAAGGTCGAACGGCCGGGCTCCGGGGACTTCGCGCGCGGCTACGACGAGTCGGTGCACGGCCAGTCCAGCTACTTCGTCTGGCTGAACCGCTCCAAGGAATCGGTGACACTGGACGTCAAGTCGGACGGCGGCCGCGAAGTGCTGGAGCGGCTGCTCGGCGAGGCCGACGTGTTCGTGCAGAACCTGGCGCCCGGGGCGGCCCGCCGCCTCGGGCTCGGCGCGGCCGAACTGGCGGAGCGGCACCCGTCGTTGATCGTGTGCGACATCTCCGGCTACGGCACCACCGGCCCGTGGGCGGACCGGAAGGCGTACGACCTGCTGATCCAGTGCGAGACCGGGGTGGTGTCGCTGACCGGCTCGCCCGAGGCGCCCGCGAAGGCGGGCATCTCCATCGCCGACATAGCGGCCGGCATGTACGCCTACTCGGGCATCCTCGCCGCGCTGTACGAGCGCCGCGCGTCGGGCGTGGCGCGTCCGGTCGAGGTGACCCTGTTCGAGGCGCTGGCGGAATGGATGGGCTCGCCCGCCTACTACACGGCGTACTCGGGCACGCAGCCGGCCCGGACGGGCGCCCAGCACGCCACGATCGCGCCCTACGGCCCCTACGACGCGTCCGACGGCGGGACGGTGCTGCTGGCGATCCAGAACGAACGGGAGTGGGCCGCGTTCTGCGCCGTCTTCCTGGACGACCCCGCCCTGGCCACCGACCCCCGGTTCCACCGCAACAGCGCCCGCGTGGCCCGACGGGAGGAGCTGAACGCCGTGGTCCGCGCCCGTTTCGCGGAGCTGACCGTCGCGGAGGCGGTGAGCCTGCTCGACCGCGCCAAGGTGGCCCACGCGAAGCTGAACTCGGTCGCCGAGTTCTGGGAGCATCCCGTGCTCGCGGGCCGGGACCGCTGGCGGGACGTCGCCACGCCGGGCGGCACCGTCAGGGCCCTCCTGCCGCCCGCCACGCCCGCCGGGCTGATCCCCCGCATGGGCCCGGTGCCCGCGGTCGGCGAGCACACCGAACCGGTGCTGCGCGCCCTCGGCCTCGACACCGCGGCCCTTGCCGCACTCCGCGCCGACGGCGTGCTGTGACCTCGCGGGCGGCCGCGTCGGAGCGGCCGGCGACCGCGGGTCCCCACGCGCCGCGCCGCGGCCGGCGCGGGGCGCCCTGACCTCGGGACGCCCGGCGTTCACCCGCTCGCCCCCGGGCACGACCGCGTTCACGTTCTTGCACCACGAACAACCCGCTGAACGCGAGAACCCTTGTCAGCCCCCGGAGGGATCCCTATCGTCACGATGAGAAAGCGCTTTCTCGACTCCTGTTGTCATGATCACGACAGGCATTTCGTTCCGGCACGTGAACCGAAGGGAAAGATCGAGGATGAGGCGAGCAGCCAGCTCACGAGCTCTGAGGGCCCTGGCCGTCGGAGCGGCGGCGGCAGCGACCGCGGGGGTCCTGTCGATGCCCCTGTCGTCGACGCCCACGGCGGCGGCGGCCACCACGGGCGCCACCGGGTACGCCACCCAGAACGGCGGGACCACCGGAGGAGCGGGCGGGCAGACCGTCCGGGCCACCACGGGCACCGCGATCCACGCGGCCCTGTGCAACCGGGCCAGCCGCAGCACCCCGATCGTCATCCAGGTGGAGGGGACGATCAACCACGCCAACACGAGCCAGGTGTCGGGGGGCAGCTGCAGCACGGCCGCCGGGGTGATCGAGCTGAAGCAGATCAGCAACGTCACGGTCATCGGTGTCGGCAGCGGTGCCGTCTTCGACCAACTGGGCATCCACATCCGGGAGTCCAGCAACATCATCATCCAGAACGTGACCATCCGGAACGTGAAGAAGTCGGGCTCGCCCACCTCCAACGGCGGCGACGCCATCGGCATGGAGAGCGGCGTCCGCAACGTCTGGGTCGACCACACCACGCTGGAGGCCTCGGGCGGCGAGTCGGAGGGCTACGACGGCCTGTTCGACATGAAGGACAACACCCAGTACGTGACGCTCTCCTACAGCGTCCTGCGGAACTCGGGCCGCGGCGGCCTCATCGGTTCCAGCGAGAGCGACGTGTCGAACGGGTTCGTCACCTTCCACCACAACCTGTACCAGAACATCGACTCCCGGACGCCGCTGCTGCGGGGCGGCGTGGCCCACATCTACAACAACCACTACGTGAGCCTCAACGAGTCCGGCATCAACTCCCGCGCCGGCGCCCGCGCCAAGGTCGACAACAACTACTTCGAGGACTCCAAGGACGTCCTGGGCACGTTCTACACGGACGCGGCCGGCTACTGGCAGGTCAGCGGCAACATCTTCGACAACGTGACCTGGTCGGGCCGGAGCGGCGACACCAACCCGGCGGGACCTGACCCGCAGTCGAACACCACGGTCGCCGTCCCCTACTCCTACAGCCTGGACGCGGCGAGCTGCGTGCCCGGCGTGGTGAGCCAGACGGCCGGCGCCAACAAGGGCCTGCGGGTCTCCGACGGCAACTGCGCACCGCAGAGCCCCGGCCCCACGCCCACGACGCCGGCCCCGACGTCCCCTGCCCCGACGTCACCCGCTCCCACGGCGTCGCCGTCCCAGCCCACCGGGACGAACCTCAGCCTCGGCGCCGGCGCCGACGGTTCCAGCAAGGCCGACGGCACCAGCTACGGCAACGTGCGGGACGGCAGCATGACGACCTACTGGTCGCCGGCCGGTTCCACCGGCTCCGTCTCGGTCAAGTGGGGCTCGGCCACGACGGTCGCGAAGGCCAACATCCGTGAGGCCACCGGCGCCGTGGGCGCCATCCGCTCCTGGAGGCTCCTCAACCACGACACCGGCGCCGTCCTCGCCACCGGCACCGGTGCGGGCGTCATCGACTTCCCGCGCACCTCGCTGAGCAAGATCACCTTCCAGATCACCGCCGCGGAGGGAACCCCGAGGATCGCCGAGTTCGAGACCTACTCCGGCTAGGACGGGCCGGCACGCCCTTCCGCTCCACGACCGACGGCGCCGCCCGTGTCCCCCGGGGACACGGGCGGCGCCGCGCTGCGTCCACCCCGGCCGGCCGCCCGGAACGCGCGGGCCGCGACCGGTTCTCCAGGGCCTCTCGAGCGGAACGCGGCCGAAATCCCAGTGCGTCAGGAGAGGGTTCGGAGAGCTGCCACCGACCGGGGCGGACCGGCCACGGGTGCCGGTCCGTACGTCGGCCGACGGCGGCCGGTGTTCACGATGCTTCGGTTTCCGCACTTGGTCCGTACTCACCCCAAGGGGTCCGGTATGCGCGCTGGAACGGGAAAGGAACGGCCTCCTCGGGTGACCCGCCGCCCCGCCGGGGGCGGGAGTGACGTCCGCACGCGCGCGGTCAAGCTGCTCGCCGTTGCCTACATCCACGAGATGAGAGGTCGCACATGCACGTGATCGACATGCCGCCCGCCGCCTCGGGCCACGCGGCGCCCCTCACCCATGTCGCCCTGCGGGACGACGCCCGTCTCCTCGCCAGTTGCTCCTACGACGGAACCGTCGTCGTCTGGGACGTCTCCGACCCCGCCCGCCCCACGCGGACGGCCACGCTGAAGCACCGGCGCCTCGTCAACGCCTCCGCGTGGAACCCCGCCGCCCCGCAGCTCCTCGCCACCGCCTCGGCCGACAAGACCGTCTCGGTCTGGCGCCTGCCCGAGCAGGGGTCCGCCTCCCTCGTCAACGTCCTGGCCAGGCACACCGACGACATCAACTCCGTCGCGTGGATGCCCGACGGGGACCGGCTCATCTGCGTCTCCGAGGACGGCCGCGCCACGATGTGGGACGCCATCGGCGGCCGCTTCCTGGGCGAGGTCGGCTCCCACGAGGCGCACTGCATGATGGTCTCGGTGAGCCCGGAGGGCCTGGTCGCCACGGTGGGCGAGGACGGGCTCGTCGCCGTCGCCGACCCCGATCTCGGCGCCGACCCCTTCCTGCGCAGGTACGAGTCCTCCATCGAGGGCTGCGCCTGGTCGGGCGACGGTGAGGTCCTCGCCGTCACCCGCGACGACGGCGCCGTGGACCTGCTCACCAAGAAGCTCGACCTCCTGCGCACCGTCGAGGTGTCCACCTCGGCCGCCCGCTGCGTGTCCTGGTCGCAGGACGACGAGCAGTTCGTCGTGGGTGCCTACGACGGCGCGCTCCACTTCTTCACCGTCGGCGGAGAGCGCCTCCACCGGGTGGACGACGCCCGGATCTGGCCGCGCTCGGTCTCCGCGGCGGGCGGACTGGTGGCCGCGGGCAGCTTCTGGGGCAGCCCCCACCTCCTCGACTTCGCCTCCGCCGCCGAGATCGCCGGGCCGGTGGAGCCCACCCACGGTCCCAACGCCATGGCCGCCGACGGGAACGAGCTGTACATCGGCTGCGACTCCGGCACGGTGGTCGTCGTCCCGGCGGGTGACGCCCCGCGGCCCCGGGCCCGCCTCATCGGCCTCACCGAGGGGCCGATCCTCTCCCTCGCCGTCCGCGACGGGGTCGTCTACGCGGGCACCTACGCCGGCCACGTGGTCCGGTACGACGGCGCCGTCCTCGTGAGCGAGCAGCTCGGCGCCCCGCTGCCGTCGCTCTGCTTCGACGGCGAGACCCTGGTGGCGGGCACGTACAACGGCGAGCTCTTCTCCCTGGACCGCGTCACCCTGGCCGTCGCGGAGCGGTCGCAGGCCCATGGCGGGTCGGTGAAGTCGCTGACCGCGCTGCCCGGTCCGGGGTTCCTCTCCGCCGCGACCGACCGCACCGTCGCCGCCGGTTCCTTCACCGGCCGCGTCACCCTGTGGGAGCACGGGAACCTGGTCAACGCGGTGGCCGCGCTGGACGAGGAGGTGGCGGCGAGCGCCTCCCGCGACCACACGGTCAAGGTCGGCAGACTGGCCCGCACCCCGGCCGGAGAGGTGCAGGTACAGGCCCTGCAGACCCTCATCGGCCCCGACGAGTCGGTCAAGTGCGTGGCGGTGCTCGGAACCGCCGAGTCGCCCTTCGTCCTCGCGGGCTCCTACGACTTCGGGCTGTACGTGTGGCCGGTCCGCTGGGAGGACGGCGCCTCCGTCCTCACCGAGGGCCACCTCCTCGACGTCTTCGGGCAGGGCCTCTCCTGCATGGCGCAGCTCGACGCCTCCACGGTCGCGGTCGCCGGCTGGGACGGCAGGATCAGCATCGTCGCGTGCTCCGCGGACGGCGGACCCCCCCGCGTCCGCGCCTCCTGGAACGTCCAGGACCTCGTGCGCGGCGCCCGTGGGACGGAGGGCCGGAACGCATGAGGTACGCGAAGTGGACCCGGCCCGGCACGGACGCCACCGCCACCGCCACCGCCACCGCCACGGTAAGGGCCCGGGTCCGGGTGACCATGGCCCGGGTGGGCGGCAGGTCGACGGAACTGGTCACGTTCTCCGGTCTCCCGGACGACGGGGAGCACGTGGCGTGCGTCCTGCCCACCGGACCGGGCGTCACGCCCCTGGTCCGGCTGCACAGTGAATGCCTCACCGGCGACCTCTTCGGGTCGGAGCGGTGCGACTGCGGTCCTCAGCTCGACGAGGCCCTGGCCCACATGGAGAAGGAAGGGGGCACGGTCCTCTACCTGCGGCAGGAGGGAAGGGGCATCGGGCTCTACAACAAGCTCGACGCCTACGTGCTGCAGGACCAGGGCCTGGACACCTTCGAGGCCAACCGGTTCCTGGGGCGCGGCTCCGACGAGCGGGACTACGGCGTGGCGGCCGCGATGCTGCACGCACTCGGGCAGACCCGCGTCCGCCTGCTGACCAACAACCCGGACAAGGCCGTCCAGCTGCGCGCGCACGGGATCGAGGTCGTCGAGGTCCTTCCGACCCGGGTGTACCTGACCGACGAGAACGCCCGGTACCTGTCGGCGAAGGCCGAGATCGGCGGCCACACGCTGAACGCCCTGGCGGAGGGGGTGTCATGAGGCTCGCCGAGGTCGCCGGCTCCCCCCACTTCAGGGAACAGGACGCCCTGGCCGAGTTCTCGCGGGTGCATCCGTCACCGGAGCAGGCCGCGGCGGTCCGGGCGACGGCCGACCCCGCCCGGCTCGCCGCACAGGTCGAGGATCCCTCCCTGTCCCTTCCCGTCCGGCTGGCCGCGGGCGCGATCCTGGCGGTGACCGGGGATCCCCGGCTGTCCGGTCCGTCGCCCGCGACGTGCTTCGTCCCCGGCGGCGAGACCACCGTGGGGCTGCCTCCCGGCGAGGTCGCCGACGTGGTGCAGCGGTGGGAGCACGTCGGCGTGGTCAGCTCCTGGATCGAGAAGGAGACTCCGCAGCACACCGTGGTGCTGCGGGACTTCTGGATGGCCACCTACCCGGTCACCAACGGCGAGTACCGGCGGTTCCTGGCCGACACCGGCCACGCGGCACGTCCGACGACGTGGTACCTCGGCGCGTACCCCTGGGAGCGTTCGAACCACCCGGTCGCCGGCGTCCGGGCGGAGGACGCCGACCTGTACGCGCGGTGGCTGTCCGAGCGGACCGGGCACCCCTGGCGCCTGCCCACCGAGGCCGAGTGGGAGCGTGCCGCCAAGGGCGAGGACGGAAGGGAGTTCCCCTGGGGGCCGCGCTTCGACGGCGAGGCTTGCAACACCCGCGAGACGGGACTCCACACCACGAGTCCCGTGGGGGCCTTCCCGGCCGGCGTCTCGCCGTACGGGGTCCACGACATGGGCGGCAACGTCGAGGAGTTCGTCGCCGACGACTACGCCCCCTACCCCTCGGGACCGTTCATCGAGGACCACCTGGTGGAGAGCATGGACCGGTACCGCGTCGCCCGGGGCGGCAGCTTCTCGAGGTTCGGCGACCTGACGCGCACGCGGCGCCGCCACGGGGCCTTCCCGGGCCCCCTGTACCCGGTCGGCTTCCGCCTGGCCACCGGCGAGCGGCCGTCATGACCGCGACGGTGGTGCCGGAGCCGGCCGCCTCGCGCGCCGCGGCCGGGGACACCGCGCTCGTGCGGGTCCCCGGCCGGGAGGGGCGCGGCGCCGTCCGGCCCGGGCCGGAGCCGGGGATCGCGACCGGACCGGGCCCGCACCGCGTACGCCCCGCGGTGCGCGGCCGTCGCCGGGACCGGGCCGCCGGGGCCGTGGCGTCCGCCTTCCCCCGGCGGGCCGCGAGGGGAGGGACCTCCCTTGCTGCGTGAGCTGGAACTCGGCGGAAAGCCCGACGCCGCCACGGTGCGCGGCGCCCTGCGCGACGGCTTCTTCCTGGTGCGGAACTCCGTGCCGGAGGCCCTGCTCGACGAGTGCTACGCCCTGCTCGAGGCCTTCTTCTCCCTGCCCCTGGAGGCGAAGCTGGACGCACGGGTGGCGGGCAGCAACGGACAGTCGGGGTACACGCCGCCGCTCGTGGAGACGGCCGAGAAGTCGGACCGCACCCCTGACTGGAAGGAGCTGTTCCACTGGGGCGCGCCGCTGCCCGTGGGCCACCCGCTGCGCACGCGCTTCCCCGCCCGTTATCCGGAGCCCCGCATGCCTGATGCGCTGGTTCCGGGGATGGGCAGGGCGTTGTCCGAACTCCACGTGCGCATGCGGGAGTTCCAGCTCCGGGTCGTCGGGGTCCTGGGCGAGGCCCTCGGCGTCCCCGCGGGCTACTTCGAGGAGATGCTCGAGGACGGGCCGGTGGTCAACCGCGCCGCCTGGTACCCGCCCATGGAGGGCGCGCCTTCGCAGGAGCACGTCTGGGCCGTGGAGCACAAGGACTTCGACCTCGTCACGGCATTGCCCCGGGCGACCTCCCCGGGCCTGCAGGTGCTCGGGGCGGACGGCGAGTGGCTGCCGGCGCACGCCCCGGAGGGCTACGCGGTCGTCAACGTCGGCATGGTCCTGGAGCGGCTCACCGACGGTCTGGCACGCGCCGCCGTGCACCGCGTGGTGGCCGACCCCCGGCAGACGGGCGCCCGGCTGTCCATCGTCCAGTTCTGCCATCCGACTCCGTGGACGGTCCTGACGCCCCTGCGGCTTCCCGGTTTCCCGGACGCGCCGCAGCGCTTCCCCACCCTGACCGCCGACGCGCTCTTCGAGCGCACCATGTACCGCATCAACCGTCTCGACGCGCGTCACGGCTCCGGTGCGTGAGGGACGGAGCGGCGCCCCCGCGGTGCCGGAGGGCCGCCCGGAGCCGCGTTCCACGAGCAGGCGGGCGCGAGCGTTGCCGTACGGGTCCGGTGGCCCGGCGCCCGCCGGCCGTCCGCCGCGTACCAGGAAGGACCGATGACCGTGCACGCCCCGACCGACGTCCCCACCGCACCGCTCAGGTTCGCCGTTCTCCAGGCGGAGGCGACTCCGGCGGATGTGGCCGGCAACGCCCGGCAGGCGGCCCGCATGGTCGCCGAGGCCGCCCGGCGGGGCGCCCGCGCGGCCGTCCTGCCGGAACTCCACCTCTGTGGCTACGACCTTCCGGCGCTGGCGGGCGACGCCGCCTGCGAGGTGCGGGCCGACGCCGCGGGCGCCGTCGCCGACCGGCGCCTGGACGCGCTGACCGAAGCGGCCGTACGGACGGGGACGCTGGTCCTGGCCGGAGCGGCGGTCCGGCGTGCCGACGGCCGGCTCGTCAACGGCCTCCTGCGCTTCGCGCCTTCCGGCGCGGTCTCGCTCGGCTATGCGAAGCAGCACCTCTGGCACGCGGACGAGGCGAGGCTCTTCACCGCCGGCACGGGCGGGGACGGCCTCTGGGAGGTCGACGGCTGGCGGCTCGGCGGAGCCGTCTGCTACGACATGTCCTTCGCCGCGCACGCCGGAGCCTCCGCCCTCTGCGGCGCGCACGTCTACGTGTGCGCGAGCGCGTTCGTGGCCGGGGCCGAGCGCCGGGCCGCTGTGTACATGCCCGCCCGTGCCCTGGAGAACACCGTCTACAGCGTCTTCGCCAACGCGTACGGCGGGCCGGCCGACCGCCGGGCGGGGGGCGCGAGCGCGCTCTACGCCCCGGACGGCTCCCCGGTCGCCGTCGCGGGCACGGACCGCGCGCAGGTTCTGGTCGGCGAGCTGGATCCCGGCCGGATCACCTCCGTCCGCACGTTCCTGCACATGCTGGCGGAACGGCGGGAAGCGCGGGCCGGCCGGGCGCGGGAGAGGCGGCGGACGGTCGTCTGACGGCGGCCGGCCCCGTGCGGGCCATGGCGACCGGGCCGCGCGGGAGGTCCGGGAGGGACCTGGGAGACTGGTGCGCATGGACATCGCTCGCAGGAACAACGTCACCGTGACGGGCAATCCGCAGGGGCCGGTGGTGGTGCTCGCCCACGGGTTCGGCTGTGACCAGAACATGTGGCGGCTGACGCTGCCGGCTCTCGTCGAGGACCACCGGGTCGTGCTGTTCGACTACGTGGGATCGGGCGGCTCGGACCTGTCCGCCTTCTCCGAGGACCGTTACGGCTCCCTGGACGGGTACGCCCGGGACGTGGTGGAGGTGTGCGAGGCGCTCGACCTGCGCGATGCGGTGTTCGTGGGCCATTCGGTGAGCGCGATGGTCGGGGTGCTGGCCGCCGACACGGCTCCGGAGCGCATCGGAGCGCTGGTCATGGTCGCCCCGTCGCCGCGCTACATCGACGACGAGGGCTACCGGGGCGGGTTCAGCGCGGAGGACATCGACGAGCTGCTGGAGTCGCTGGAGTCGAACTACCTGGGCTGGTCGGCGGCGATGGCACCGGTGATCATGGGGAACGCCGACCGGCCCGAGCTCGGCGAGGAGCTCAGGAACAGCTTCTGCGCCACCGATCCCGACATGGCGCGCGTCTTCGCGCGCACCACGTTCCTGTCGGACGCGAGGGACGACCTCAAGAGCGTGCGGGTGCCGACCCTGGTGCTGGAGTGCGTGGAGGACGCGATCGCTCCCCGGGAGGTCGGCGCCTTCGTCCACCGGGCGATCCCCGGCTCGACGCTGGTCACCCTGGACGCGACCGGGCACTGCCCGCACCTGTCCGCGCCCGACGCCACCAACCAGGCGATCCGCGGCTTCCTGGCCGGCCTGCGATGATGTGCCGCAGCGGGCGGCAGCAGGAGCCGCACGACGCCGACGGCAGCGCTCTGGACGCGGCGTTCGCCGCGGTGCTGGAGGACAGCGCCGAGGAACTGTACGAGAACGCGCCGTGCGGCTACCTGTCCACCCTGATGGACGGCACCATCGCGAAGATCAACGCCACCCTGCTGGACTGGCTCGGCCTGGAGCGGGAGGCGGTGGTGGGCCGGACGCGGTTCACCGACCTGCTGACCGTGGGCGGCAAGCTGTACCACGAGACGCACTTCGCGCCCCTGCTGCGGATGCAGGGCGAGGTCAGCGGCATAGCCCTGGAGGTCAAGCAGGCCGGCGGCGGCCGGATACCCGTGCTGGTCTCCTCCATGGTCAAGCACGGGAGCACCGGCGATCCGCTGCTGATCCGCACCACCGTCTTCGACGCCCGGGACCGCCGCGCCTACGAGGAGGAACTCCTGCGCCGCCGGCAGGCGGCCGAGGAGGCGCGCAGGCAGGCCGAGGAAGCGCGCAGGCAGGCCGAGGCCGACCGTGCCCGGCTGCAGGACGCCCTCGCCGTCCTGCAGAGGTCGCTGCTGCCCGACACCCTGGCCGCGGTCCCCGGCATGGAGGCGGCCGCCTACTACCACACCGCCTCCCCCGACCGGCTCGGCGGCGACTTCTACGACGTCTTCCCCGTGGACGCCAAGCGCTTCGCCTTCTTCCTCGGCGACGTGTGCGGCAAGGGCCCCGAGGCGGCCGCGGTCACCTCGCTGACCCGTTACACCCTGCGCGCGGCCGCGCTGCACGACGCCACCCCCGTCGCGGCCCTGTCCACCCTCAACACGGTCCTGTACGACCGGTACTCCGCCGGCGGCGACCCGCGCTACTGCACCGCGGTCTTCGGCACCCTCGAACCGGACCCCTCCACCGGGCGGGTCACCGTGCGCCTCGCCTCGGGCGGCCACCCCCCGGTCGTCGTGCTGCGCGCGGACGGCACGGCCGACTACGTGCCCACCCCGGGCGGTCTCCTCGTGGGCATCCTGCCCTCCGCGCCCCTCGCCGCCGCCACCACCGTCCTCGCCCCCGGCGACACGCTGCTCCTCTACACCGACGGCCTCACCGAAGCCCGCACGGGCGAGGACCGCACCAGCCTGTACGGGGAGGAGGCCCTGCTCGCCTTCGCCACCGAGCACGCCGGCGCGTCCCCGCAGGCGGTGATCGAAGCCCTGACCGGCCTGCTGGACGGCTTCGGCGACGGGCTCGACGACGACGTCGCCCTGCTGGCCCTGGGCGTCCCGGCCTCCGACCACCCGACGAGAACCGAACGATGAACCTGCTGAAGATCACCACCCGAAGCGCCACGACGGGCCCCGTCCTGGAGATCTTCGGCGATCTCGACTACGCCGGCGCCCCCGAGCTGCGTGAACTGGTCGCGGGCCTCACCCTCCGGCCGGGCCAGCTCCTGATCCTGGACCTGGGGGGCATGGAATTCTGCGACTCCAGCGGCATCACCGCCCTGATCGCCGCCCGCAGCCACGCCCACGCCGCCCGGGCGGACATCGCACTGGCGGCCGTACCCGCCAACACCCTGCGCATCCTGGGCATCATCGGCCTGGACCAGGTCTTCACCCTCCTCCCCGACAGCGGACCGGCCGCCGGTCCCTGACGCGCTCCGCCGCCGCGCGCCGTCACCGGTTCGCCAGGAACCGCTCCACCGATGTGGCGAGCGCGACGGGCGTCTCGTCGATGGCGTAGTGGCCGGCGTTGGACAGCACCTCCAGCTCGCAGTGCGGATACCACTGCCGGAAGGTGGCTTCCATCATGTCCGGGCCCAGCGCGGGGTCGTGCTCGCCGACGATCACCTTCACCTCGACCGGGCTGCCCGCCACCTCGGTGTGGAAGTCGGTCCTCGCCCAGGCGCGGAGGTAGCCGGCCACGGCGGCGGGGGTGGAGTTACGCCACGACCGGTCGACGACGGCGTCCAGCCAGACCCCGCTCAGCCGGTTGCCGGTGGTCATGTCGACGATGACCCGCCTGTTGGCGCGGTCGTCGGCGGCTCCGGAGAAGAGTGCCCAGGCCTGGTCGTCGAAGGGGACCCCGCCGGCCGGCACCGGGGAGATGCCGACCATGGCGCGCACCCGGTGCGGCGCGTCGGCCAGGACCCGCTGCATGACCGCGCCGCCCATCGAGTGCCCGACGAGCGAGAACCGCTCCAGCCCGAGGCTGTCGGCGAGCGCGAGGACGTCCGCCGCCGCCTCCGCGAGCGTGTGCTCGCCGGGTTCGTCGAGGCGCGCCCCGTAGCCGCGGTAGTCGGGGAAGACGTACCGGAACGCGGCGCCGTCGAGGTGCGGATGCAGTGTCCGCCACTCCCGGGCCGATCCGAACCAGCCGTGCAGTGCGACGACCGCGTGCGGCCCGTCGCCGTACTCCTCGTATGCCACGCCGCCTGCCCTCTCGTGACGAACGCCGCGGCCCACGCCGGCGTGATGGGAGCCGTGCCGGTGTCCCCGCGCCGCGAAGGCGGACGAACCACGAGGAAACGGCCGGCAGAGCTGATACGGCCTCATTGTCCGCGCCCGGCCCCCGCTTGAGAAGAGTCCCGCCCGGACGAGAACGGGAGCCGCGCGGCGGCCGGCGGCGGACGACCCGTCACCGGCCCCGCCCGGCTGTCCGCGCTCCTCGGTCCGGGCCGCGCCGTCCTGCTCGACCTGGCCGGCACCCTGCCGGACGGCCTCCGGCTCCCGCCCGGCGTCGACCTCGCCCACGCCGCCTGCCCGGACGACCTCGGCGCGGCCGCCCTGCTCGTCCGTCCCGACGGCTACGTCTCCTGGGCCACGGACCGTTTCACCGGCCCCGGCGACGCCCTGCGCGCCGCGATCGGCAGGCTCGCGAGGACCGGCCGAGCCTGACCGGCCTGGCGGTCCGCGCCGGCGTGGCCGCCGGCGTCGGCGGAGCGCGGGCCGAGGACGCGCCGCGGCCTCCTCGGCTATCCGACGGGCGTGTCGTCGCGCACGGCGTCGCCGGGACGGGCGGCCTCCGCAGCGCTCCAGCGGGGCCAGACGCGGGCCAGGAGGAGCAGCGAGAGGCTCGCCGTCAGGCCGAGGAACACCAGTACCGCGGTGCCTCCCCACGCCTGCTGCACCACGGGGATCAGCAGCGGGGCGAGCAGGATCGGCGCGCCGCCCATGAGGTTGAACAGGCCCTCGGCCCTGCCGATGACCTCGGGCGGCAGGTACTTGACGTTGATCATCGCGGTGACGGCGGTCAGGGCGGAGCGCATGGTGAAGAAGACCACCATGCAGATCACGAAGAGGGTGGTCGACGGCAGCGCCATGGCGATGAGGGACAGAGTCATGGCCGTGGCGGAGGCGGCCAGGACGATGTGGGGGCGGGTGCGGGCCCGGGCGGCGATGTAGACGCTCCCCGCCAGCGCGCCGAGGTTGGCGACGGCCTGGGCCGTGCTGACGCCGCTGGCGGGCACGTGCCACTCGTCGCGCAGGTACCAGACCATGAAGGAGAGCACGCCGATCCCGCTGGCGAAGTGCAGGGGCAGCGCGATCGCCTCCGCGTAGAGGACCCGCTTCTCGGCCTTCACCACCCGCCAGCCGTCGAGGATGTCGCGGCCCAGTCCGGAGACGAGCCGGCCTCCGGCCGCGGTCGCGGGGCGGGCCTTGGCGGGCGGGTGGACGCCGAGCAGCCAGACGACGACCGGGGCGAGGAAGGTGGCGGCGTTGAACCAGAGCAGCCCGAGGTACCCGACGAGGCCGAGGCCCACGGCGACGAGGAGCGGGCCGGCGATGTTGGAGGTGACGAACAGGCTGCTGAGCACCGCCCGGGACCGGGCGGCGTTGCGGGGGAACATGCCGGGCACGCCGGTGATCCATCCGGTCCGGTACATCTCGCCGCCGAGCTGCACCAGCGCGGCCATGCAGAAGAGGACCGCGGTGGAGGGGCGTCCGGCCAGCACGCTCAGGTTCAGCGCCACCGCGCCGGCGAGCTGGATCATCAGGCCGGGGACGACGAGGACGCGCGGGCCCCAGCGGTCCACGACCGCGCCCAGCCAGGGGCTGAGCAGCAGCATGGCCGGGGCAAGGGCCGCGAGGAGGGACATCGTCACCAGGGACCCGGTGAGGTCGTAGACGAACAGGGGGAGGCAGACCTTGTAGGCGGCCTCCCCCAGGTTGTTGACGAAGTTCCCGGTGGCGAAGACGAGGAAGCGCCGGTCCCGCCAGGGGGCGAGTTCCTCGTCGGGCGCGGTCTGCTGGGGCATCGTCGGCTCCCTCACCCGGCTGCGGACGGCAGGCTCCGCAGCGTGTAGCGGGCGGGGCGGCGCGGCAGCCAGTGGTCCTCGAGTGCGGCGAACGTCCCCTCCTCGGGCGACTTGTCCAGGCGGTAGAGGGACAGCAGGCCGGTGCGGCAGCCGAGGAGGAGGTACGGCCGGCCGCTGTCGTCGCGCACGAAGGTGAGGGCCTTGGGGTAGTCGGGGAGGTCCTCCATGAATCCGACGAGTTCGTCGTTCTCGTAGGTGTAGGCGGCCACCTGCATGCCGTAGGAGCTCACGCAGACCAGGCCGTCGGCGACGGCCGCGTTCTCGGCGGTGTTGGACAGCAGGTCCTTCCACAGGCGGGTCACGCCGTGGCCGACGGCGATCTCCTTGAGCCCTCCGTCGCCGACGATGTAGAGGAAGCCGTCCTGCGCCCACATGCGTTTGGGGTACTCACCCTGGTCGAGGCGCCACGTCGGCTCGTCGTGGCCGGGCGCGAAGGCGGCGACGACGCCGTTCCGGGTGGTCAGCACCCGGTTCCCGTCCGGCAGGTAGGCGCACGCCCACACCGGCAGCCCGTCCACGCGGAGGGAGGCGAGGGTCTCCCCGGTCGTGGTGTCGAGTTCCACGGCGCCGGCGTTGCTCGCCACGAGGGCGCGGGTGCGGTCCGGGGAGGCGGCGACGGTGTGCAGCAGCGCTTCCGGGAGGTGGCGGCTCCACAGGACCTCCCCGCCGCGGCGGGCGCGGAAGACCCGGCGGTCACGGCTGATGCCGATCCAGCCGCCGTCCACCGGTGCGACGCGTCGCGTGAAGCCGTGGCCGGTCTCGTGGTCCTCCAGGACGTGCAGGGTCGGTCCGCCGGCGACCTGACGGACCTCGGCGACCGCGACGCCGGAGTCGGTGGCGCAGTACAGCACGGACGGGTCCTCGTCCGAGGGCTGGATGTCCCAGACCGCCTGCCGCCGGAAACCCAGCCCCTGGACGAAGGAGCCGTCGGGGGCGAGGCGCACGATCTCCCCGTCCTGGCACAGGACGTAGAGGTCGCCGTCCGGGCTCACGGTGATGTCGCTGAGCTGGTGGGAGAACCCGGTCACCACGCGCTCGACGCGGAGCTCCCGGTCCGTGTTGTCGAACACGTACAGCTCGCCGTCGAATCCGCCGGAGTACGCCCGTGTGAAGTCGGGGGAGAAGGCGACGAATTCGACGTCGTCGCGGGCGAAGAGCAGTTCGCTCTCCTTGGTCCCGTCCGGCCTTACCGTCACCACGCCGTTGGCGATGTCCGCGGTCTCGCCCTCACCGAAGTCCTGGGTGCACCAGAAACGGTCGTGCCTCGCGTCGTAGCGGACGCGGTGGATATTGCCGTCGTCGAGCTTCACATGGACCGGGAACTCCAGGTCGGAGAAACTTCCGAACCGGAGATTCCCCTTCTTGTCCGATATCGCGTGCAAGGCCGGATGTTCCGTGGACGCCCATTCCATGGGGCTGGTCCCGCAGATGTTGGGACGGATCTCCAGTACGTCGAAGGTGGCCAGGTCGAGGACCAGCATCTGGTGGTGGTAGCCGCTGGTGACGAAGACGCGGCCCTCCCACACGCCGATGCCCCGGGAACTGACCGGGGAGGGCTCCTCGCCCTCGATCAGGGTCGACGGGTCGCAGACGGTGGCGGGGTCGAGGCGGTTGACGAGGTCGAGGGTCTCGAGCGACCAGCGCCACACCGCGCCCATGCGGTCCTTGCCGATGACCCAGCCGTCGGCGACCGTGAGGCCGTAGAGCGGCCGGCCCTGCCGGACCCGGGGGGAGGAACGCAGGAGCCGCAGTTCCTCGTCGAGAACGTGGACACGGCCGAAGGAGTCCGAAACGACCAGACCCGTGCCCTGGACGTGAAGAATTCTTATGACGCGGTCTGTCAGTTCCACAGCGACCGTCCCCTTGTCGATTACCTGCCGGAGGGTGGGCGAAGCCGGCCGACCGGAATGAATGTCCGGGTCGGCCGGCCTCGAATCCCGCATCAATTGCGGGTAGGGCGAAGAAATGATCACTTCGCGGCGACGACGTTGCGGCGGACCGGCTTCTTCATGGGAAAGCACCCCCTTTCGCATCATTCGAATCCAGGTTGCGGGGTCGATTGAACAAGGATTTCGCGAATTGCAGCAAGGGGGCCCGATGTGGCCTGGATCACGCCGCATTCACGTGTCGCGCCGGGGAGCGACGGGTAGCCCCGGGCTCTTTGGCCGCGGGTGGCGCGATGGCTCGAATCAGCCTGTTCACCGTGTGACCCAAGGGATTGGATGGGCGGTCCGCCATCGGCGCCCCGGTCCCGGGAGCCGACCCGACGCAGACAAGGTGGCACGTGTCCCGCGAAATCCCCGGCCAGCTGTGGAAGAAGGCCACGAGCACCGTCGGTCTGGTGGCCGTGCGCCACGAGGACGGCGTGAACGTGATGTCCGCGGAGTGGTCGTACTTCGTGAACAAGGATCCCCTGTACGCCGCCGTGGTCCTGGGTCCACGGGCACGGACCCGCGAACTCCTCCCTCTGAGCGGGGAGTTCAGCCTCACGCTGTGCTCCGAGGAGCAGGCGGAACTCGCCGACTTCGCCGGCAGCTTCTCGATCGGGGACATCGACAAGACCGGGGCCGAACTCCTCAGCTTCGGCACGCCGGAGGTCATCGGCACCCCGTGGGCCGACGGGGGCCTGGTGGCCCTCGAATGCGTCCTGCGCGACACCGTCCCCTTCCCCGTGCACACCATGTTCGTGGGCGAGGTCGTGGCCGTGCACCTTCCCGACACGGACCGCAGGCCGCTGGTCAAGCACGGTCCGATGCACTCCCTCGGGGAACCCGTGCGGCGTACCGCCGTGGTCGCCACCGCGCAGATCCTCGCGGACCGCACCCTGCGGGTGGCCGCGACGGGCCCCGCGGCCCAGGGCGCCGACGTCTGGCGGGTGCACCTGCTGACCGGCGACGGAACCAGGCTCGAACTGGGAGAACACCCCTCCCACGAGTACGGGGACTTCCTGGTGGACCTTCCGCTCCCCGACGCCCTCCTCTCCGCTGCCGACGCACGGATCATGGTGGAACGCGAGGGCGCGAAGCCCGGCTTCGCCCGCGTCCTCGGCGCGGTCTCGTCGTGAGCTGACGCCTCCTCCTTCGAACCGACCACGGCCCCGGTCCTCCGCAGCATCGGACCGGGGCCGGGTCCTGCGCGCCCCGCCCCCGCGGGTCCCGCCGGCCTCGCCGGCCTGCCAGGGCTCCGCGGCGGCGGACGCGTCCGCCCCGCACAGGGCACGCTCCTGGGCGGCGACAGCGTGCCCATGCCGAAGCCCACCGGCGCGAACTCCGGGCGCCGGCCGTTCCGGTGCGACGGGACACGAAGGCCCTTCACCGCGGCGCCTGCGCCTGCGCACGGCCTCCGGGAGGAGCCGCGCGACGGCCTGCGCGCACCCCGGAGCCGGAACCCGGAGCCGGGTCGAACGGCCGGTGGCCGTACGCGTACCCGGTGGCGCTCCGCGGCCCCGCCTCGCCGTCCCGCGCCCCGCGGAGCGCGCGAGGCGCCCCTGAGGAGGGCCGAAATCGGCGCTCACCCTGCGCCGGGGAGGACCAGGAGTCCTGTTTCGGCCACACGCGCACCGGCATCGTGTGCCGCGGCGGCGTGTGCGCCGCGCTCCTCCCGGAAGGGGCGCGCAACGCCGGCTGCCGCTCGAAGGTCCTTCCGACCTGCACCTCTTCGCTCCGACCGCCCTTGGCGGCGATCACCTCGAGCCCGTCGGCCGCCGGACGCCGCCCGGCGGGCGACACCAGGGCGCCAGGAATTCCTCGGCACGGTCGCACGTCGGCGTCACCCCCCGGACCCGAGGGCCGGTCGAGCTGATTTCCACCGGGATTCGAGCAGCGCTACAGCGCGGTTCTTCGGCGGTCCGGTCAATTGATCCGACGCGCCTTCCGCCCGGCGACCACCGTCGAACCCCGGCGGCCATCGCGGGGAAGTACGGGATGCGCTCCCCCTTGCGGGATCCGCCTCACGAGCTCGACGCGCTCCGGACGGCCCACCGACGCCTGACCAGCAGGTCCTGCCCCGGTCACCCGAGAGCCACAGGCGCGCCGTCACCGAGGTGGGGGCACGCGCGTCCTCGGTCCGCCCGCATCCGCGACCGGTCGCGGACGGCCGCCAATCGCCGGACTTCTCCAGCGGGTACATCCACCGCGTCCCGGTCGGGAACTCGTGGACGATCACGTCGATGCGGCAATTCACCCCGAGCGGGAGAGGAATTCCGAACGGAGGCGACGACTCATGCCGATGTGGGCGGCAGTCACGAAAGGAGGCATTTCCGCATCGCACCCCTGCCGAATCGCCGGCTCCCCGAATCACCGACTCCCCGGCACGCAAAAGGAGATCCCGCCGGGAGCCGCCGGGCCGGGGCCGCCGGCGTCCGTCGCGGAACGGCAGCCGCACGGATCGGGTCACGTCTGCGGTCATCACCGGGACCGCCTCGACGGCCCCTTGTGGTCGGCCGTCGGCCGAATACCGTGCGGTGTGGCCGGTAATCACCGAGCCGCTCCCGGCTGCCGGTCGGCCCTCCCCCGACACGGCGCGCATTCACGCCAGCCTTGCCCCGATTTCCGGCCTCTCTCCGCCCGGTAACACGTAGTTAACCTTGGACAAACCTTTGCAGAGTTAACTTATTTTTGACTGTCCGTTGACCAATCGCCGTTGATACAAGAGGTAGTGAGCTGCCTCGAGGTGCGTGTTTCCGAGCCGTGGAGGGGGCCGGGTCCGGAGTCGGCCTTCCCGGAACGGTGCCTCCCGGCATGCCGGTGCCCTGCCGCTTCCCCGTGCCCTCCGCGACCCGACCGGTCGCTCGGGCATCCCCGACGGCGCCACACCGCCGGCGCATTCCTCGACCGCCCACCCGGCACTCCTCAAGGTGTTCCGTCGCTGAGCGACGGAACAGGCCCCCACCCTGTCCTCGCACGTCCGACGCGCCCCCCCACGGTGCGCCAGAAGGAGTCATCACGTCATGCAACCCCTCATCGACAACGCCCGCGGGTCCGGACGCCGCCCCGAGGAGTTCGCTCGTCCCGGCGAAGGGCACTCCTCCCCCGACGTCCCCTCCACCACCTGCTCCGGCTCCCGGGTCGTTCCGGCCCTGCTCGCGGGCGCCCGGCCCGGCGGGTCGCGCGGCCGGTACCACGAGGTCCGCGCCTGCGTCGTGCGCGAACGGCGCGTCGGCTCCGCCGTGTTCCGGTCGTTCCGAAGGGGGACGTGACGGTGCTGTCGACGTTCCCTCACCTGAGGCAGGACTTCCTCGCCTCCGTCGTCGTCTTCCTCGTGGCCGTGCCGCTGTGCGTCGGCGTGGCGGTCGCCTCGGGCGTCCCGGCCGAACTGGGTCTGGTCACCGGCATCGTGGGGGGTTTGGTCACCGGGCTCATGCCGGGCAGCAGCCTCCAGGTGTCGGGGCCGGCCGCGGGCCTGACCGTCATCGTCTTCGAGGCGGTCAGCGAGTTCGGCGTGGGTGCGCTCGGAGTCATCGTGCTCATGGCCGGCCTGCTCCAGCTCGCCATGGGCTGTCTGAGGATCGGCCGCTGGTTCAGGGCGATATCCGTCTCCGTCGTCGAGGGCATGCTCTGCGGCATCGGCCTGGTGATCATCGCCGGGCAGATCTACGCGGCGGCGGGCCTGGACGCCCCGGCGACCGGCCTCGGGAAGATCACGGGCCTGCCGGGGGCGTTCGCCGACGCGGTGAGCGGCACCGGGGAGGCGGTCTCGCTCCTGGTCGGCGCGGGTACCGTCGCGGTCGTCGTGCTGTGGAGGAAGGCGCCCAAGGCGGTCCGGTCCGTGCCCGGTGCCCTCGCGGCAGTGGTCCTGGCCACGGCGGCCACGGCCGCCTTCGAGCTGCCGGTGGCCACCGTGCGGGTGGAGGGGTTGCTCGGCGTCGTCCAGCCGCCCGGGGCCGAGGCGTTCGGTGAACTGGCCGGCCCGGCCGTCTGGGGCACCGTCGTGGCGTTCGCGCTGATCGCCTCGGCGGAAAGCCTGTTCAGCGCGGCGGCGGTGGACCGGCTGCACGACGGTCCGCGCACCCAGTACGACAAGGAGATGGTCGCCCAGGGTGCGGGCAACACGGTCTGCGGTCTGCTCGGCGCGCTGCCGATGACCGCGGTGATCGTGCGCAGTTCCGCCAACGTGGCCGCGGGCGCGAGGACCAAGGCTTCCCGGGTGCTGCACGGCGTGTGGCTGCTGCTGTTCGCCGCGGCGATGCCGTGGGCCCTGGCCCTGATCCCGATCCCCGCCCTGGCCGGCATCCTGGTGCACGCGGGCTGGAAGCTGATCCCGTTCCGCCAGATCGCGTCCCTGTGGCGCGGCCACAGGGGAGAGGCGCTGATCCTCGTGGTGACCGCCGTGTCGATCGTCGTGGTCAACATGTTCGAAGGCGTCCTGATCGGTCTGGGCCTGGCCGTGGCCAAGACCGCCTGGGAGGCGTCACACCTCAGGACAGAGGTCGTCGACAAGGGCGCGGGCCCCGTCCAGGTCCACCTGGCGGGCAACGCGACCTTCCTGCGGCTCCCGAAGATCCTCGACAGCCTGGAGTCCCTCCCCCGGGACCGCCCCGTCGAGCTGGACCTCTCCGGCCTGCACCACCTCGACCACGCCTGCCGGACGGCGCTCGAGCACTGGGCCGAGCGGCACAGCGCGACCGGTACGGAACCCGTGAAGGTCACGGCGGCCGGGAAGGAGACCGCCGCGGACGCCTGACCCGGCCCGGCAGCCGGACGGCACGGATCGCGGGACGGGCCGCGCTCCACCCGCCCCATGCCCTCGTGGAGTGGGGCGCCGTGCCCGCCGTCTCCCGTGAGGGGACCGGCGGGTCCACCGCCCGCGCCCGCGCACCCGCGCGGTCGTCCGGCTGCTCGCCCGGCGAGCACCGGGTCCGCCGAAGGTCCTGCGCGAGCACGGCCCGGCCTTCCTCCTGCCCGGCGGCACCGTCGTTGCCTCCGGATCCGCCCCGCCCGGGGGTGCCGGTGGCTGGCGCCTCCGCTCAGCGCAGCGACGGGATCTCGATCGCCGGGGTGCGGTGGAGTAAGTCCCCATGTCACTCACGGTGATCTGACTTTCTACCGTGGGTGTGAACGTAGTGGCGAGAGCGGATCAGGCCGCGCTGGCGGCGTTGGGCTTCAGCACGGACGAACTGACCAACATGGGCTTGGACCGGGTTCCTGTCGGGGCCCCCGGGGTCTTGGTCGACGCGTACACCGTCGATCGAAGAAGCGCGAGGACCTGGCCACCCTCCGCGCCCACCTGAGGGACATCGTGCGCTGGTGCGGCACGGAAGGGCTGTCGATCCGGCATGTGTGGTTCGAACAGCGGAGCGCGAGCAAGATCCATGTCCGGCGCGACGAATTCGAGAAGGTGAAGGAAGCCGTCTTGGCCGGCCGCTCCCGGACGCTGGCCGTCTGGAAAACCGACCGTCTCGACGGACGCGGCATGGGGGCCGTAGGACAGCTGCACGACGAATGGACCGCCGACGTTCTCGTCTTGTCTCGATCGCGGAAGAGCTAGGTGGGGCGGAAGATCGCCCGAGTCGATGAAACGACCGCCTGACACAGCAATGCGGCGCAGCGCAACGGCGCTGGGAACGGATCCTCTCCACTCCCAGCGCCTGCACGTCGTAGAGTCCGCGGACGCCTCGTCCCGCAAGATCGCCAACCGGTCACGCATGGCGACTGTCGCCTGCGTCTTCAACCCGCCCGATGCAGTCCCCCTGCAACACCGAATGCACACCACGACCGGAACAGCCCAGGGAGTTGTGCGCCCGTCGACAGCCCACGCGAGCGGTCACAACCCTCGTGTGACAGCCCCCTGTGGTTCCCCGTTGACCGTGACTGCCGCGTCAGCCTCGACCACGCGCACGGACACGTCGATCGGCGCGGGTCGGGTGTTCGCCGCTTCGGCTGCCGAGAGATACCGGGCGGTGGAGGAACCGTCGGCGAACGGGCGGATGGTGTGGGCCAGGAGGCGAGTCAGTTCGTCCTCCAGGCCATGTTGCAGCGGGGTTCCATCGGGACCGAACGAATCGATTTCACGCTCGTCAAGCACTGTGCCGGTTGCGACGTGGGTGGCGGTGAAGTGCAGGATGCCGCTCTCGTTGTACCGGAACTTGATCTCAATCTTGTTCCGGCGGATGTCCTGCTCCCGGCTCGGAAGCCTGACCTCGATGTTCGCCAGCGGGAAGGCACGGTCGCTGTCGGCCGTATAGCCGACCTCACCCTCGATGACCGGTACGCGCACGGACGACGCTCCCGGCCTGTCCGGGTAGAAGTTGTCCGACCCCTCGGCCGGGAGCGTGGAGTTCCGCCGGATGATCGCACGGAATCCCTTCTGTCCGCCGGCGCTCACAGCAGTGCCCAGGTCGAAGCTGCTCACCAGGGAGAAGTCACTGTCATCCCCGAGATCCCCGTCCAGGGACGCCGCATAGATCGCCGCGCCCCGGGCTACGGCTGTCATGGGTCGGCACAGGCCGCTGTCGACAATGCGATCGTGCCCCATCAGCTCGCCCAGAGCGTGACGCACCTGGGGGATCTGCGACGTTCCGCCGATCATCAGAACCGAATCGATGTCACCCGGGGCGATGGCCAGATCCTCCAACGCCTGTCGGACCGACCCCAGAGCGCGGGCGATGAGCGGGGTGATCACCTCCGTGTACTCCGCCGCGGTAATTCGCACCTCGCGCTTCGAGACCGACGGCGCGAGGCCGACCGGGAGATCGAAGTAGAGTGCTCCGTCCATCGGCACGGAGGACAGGGCGATCTTCGTCAGCTCGACCGACCGACGCCACCGGCGGCGTTCGGCCTTGGTGAGCTGCTGGGCAGACAGGCCGATCTTCCGCTGGATCAGCTGGGCCAGCACGTTGTCGAATTCCAGGCCTCCCAAGGCGGTGATGCCGCGGGAGGTCTGCTCCTCGAAGAGGCCGTCCTTGTATTCGAGGACCGTGACGTCAATGGTGCCGCCGCCCCAGTCGAAGACGAGGAATTTACCAGGGATCGGGATCTCATGGACGTACGAGATCGCAGCCGCGGTGGGTTCGTTGAGCAGGGCGCGGACCTTGACGCCGCTGAGTACCGCCGCGGCGCGCGTGCGGTAACGGGCGCCGCCCGTCGCGTTGGCGGGGACGGTGACGACCGCGTCGGAGAGGTCCAGCAGCTGGGCGGAGACCCCCTCCTTCATCCGGCTGAAGAGGGACGCGGCCGCGACCGTGCTGTGGAAATTCTCCGAGCCCACCCAAACGTGGTGCTCCTCGAGCTGGGCGGCGACCTCGAGCCCGTCGTCGTCCGTCTCTGCCCCGGAACGGGTACCGAGCATGCGCTTCACGGCGTCGAGGGGCTCGCTGGTGCCGGTCTTCGCCTCCCAGCCGAAACAGAGGGTGCGCTGGAGGTCGCGGACGGACAGCACGGAGGGGAAAAGCTGCTGGAACTCCGCCATCTGCCACTGCGCGGGCACGTTGTCACTGTCGACCGGCAGCACCTCGACGGCGTGCCCGTTCCAACGGGCGACAACCGAGTTACTCGTGCCGAAATCGATTCCGAAGCTCATCGCGTACCCTTCCGATCCCTCTGCCTGTAAGCCCCGGCCCTCAGTGTCTGCTTGAACCCCAGCTCTTGCTGCGCACGGCCGTTTGGCGTACCCCGCTGCGATTCAGCGTCACCGCGCGATCCGTCCGTGCGAGCCGGCTGACCGCCCCCTGCCGTGGACCTTCGAGATGTCCGTCCCTGCTCCGGCTCTTGCTCCCCTGGGCGTTCTGGCAACTCTTCCACCGACTTCACTGCTTCAGAGCCGCCAACGGCGTGAGGCTGCGCGGCCTTCCCCGCCCAAGGCCTTCGAGGCCCTTGGCCTCGATGGGCCTTCTTCCTGGGCGGGGAATCCCCATCGCCCTCCTTGGCCTCGCTGTACTGCTTCTTGTGCGCGTTCGTATGCGCGGCCTTGTGCTTCCGCCCCGGCTCCGCCCTGTCCGCTGCTACCGTCGTCGACGGCTTCTTGGGAGTGGCTCGCAGCCATCCGCGCTCGACAAGCCTCCCGGATTCCCTGTCGACGTAGGCGGGGGTGATGACTTCGAGAACCACCGGCCCTCGCTTCATCACACCAGGCTGTTCTTCCACGATGTTGAACAGCGACTGGTCACCACTGTCGCCGACGATCTGCAGGCCTGCTTTCGCCACCTCGTGGTCCAGGCGGGTCAGTACTGCCTGCATGCTCTTCGCCTCGAGCGCCTGTCGGTGCAGAACGGCCAGTTGGGCCAGGTGCATCTGCCGGGTGCGGATGCCCTCCAGCACGCCCGCACGCACCGCTTCCGAGAACTGGGGAAGCACTCTGCGCATCAACTCGGCCTGAAGGACCGAAACCAGATCGGTCTCGGTCCCCTTGTCCGTCAGGGCAGCGCCGAGTCTCTCCGCGGCCTCCTCCAACCCCTTCTCCACCACGGGCAGGAGTGCCTCGTTCACCGACTTCAGGATCGCCGCGGCATCCAACACCCCAGGTGCGAATTGGGGCATCCGGCTTTCCTCGGCCCGCCAGGGGGCAGCTTCGAGGGCCCGCTGTTCACCCCGATTTCGCACACTTCCATTGTTCGGCCCGCGCCCCCGGTTCTTGGCTCCGTCACGGGGACCGGACCCCTTGCGGCCTCGACCGGCATTATTGCTCACGATGTGCTGCTCTCTGCGTCTTCAAGGGCTGCGACATCATCGGCAGCCGGGGAAAGGCGTTCTGTCGCCTTGGTGATTATTTCTCGCGCCGCCTCGCTCCGAGACCACTCGCGGTCGCTGTCCGTAGGCGGCTCGGTGAGCCTCCGCAAGGGCTCGGGCGGGAGTTCCAGCCGGTGGCTGGAGACAGCGGGGTCCTTCCAGCGGTGCGGGGTGAGCGGGACGGCGAACCAGGACGCCTCCCGCTGCTCCCTGGCCGCTCCTTCGATCATGTCCTTGGCGCGGTTGATCTGGACACGGCCACGGTCGTCGAGCATCCTTCTGAGTTTCCGCCAGGCGTCCTTCCAGTCATCCGCACCGTTTGGCACGCCGAGCACCAGATACGGGTTGAGCGGCGGCAGGTCGCGTTCGGCGCGGGAGCGGCTCTCGAGCACGCTCCGATTCTTCCGCAGTACGGCCAGGGTGGCTTGGCCAAGCTGCTCCGCCACCGCGGGACGGCCTTCGGCGTCTCGCTCGAGGAAAGCGAGGGCCTCCGTGATCCCCGGGCCGGCGCACAAGTAGGCCTGGATGTTCTGGGCCTCCCAGCGCGCAGGCTGCGCGTGGTGCCGAAGCTTCATGGCCACGGTGACAGCGGCCTTCCGCCGCTGTTCCGCCGTCTCGGCGTCCCCCCGAAGCAGGGCATGGTGCATCTGCCGGACGGCTCTGAGCATGATGCGCACGGCGATCCAGCTGTTGAACCTCTTCTCCCGCCGGCTGTGCACGTTGGGATGGATCCGCTCCAGGAGAACCCACAGCCCTTCGTCGGCAACAAGTTCGTCCTGGACCTCTCCGGTCCGCTGCACTTCACGCAGGGCGTCGAGGAGCTTCCGCGTCGGCGGCAGGATGTCGGTCCACTCCTCGGTGATGGCCTTGGCGTCGTTGGCCTGCAACCTCGCCAGGAGGCGCCAGTCCTCTGGCCAGTCAGCGCCGGGTTCTGTTCCCGGCCCTGCCTCTCGGCGCTCCCTCTCCAGGGGCCACGCAAGCAGATCCATTTCTTCGTCGGTGAGGGACTCCGGGTTCAGGCGGGCACGGAAGTAGGCCGCGCGGGAGCTGCCGTCGCGCTCGGGAACGGCGTTGATCCACTCCTCGTCGATGTAGTCGTCCAGCAGCGGCCGAGGAAGTTCCGCCAGCAGTACCCTTTGCCGCGCGGCGGGCAGATTGCCGTCCATCAGTCGGCGGTCATCCTGGTAGATCTGCCACATGCTGCCCGACTCCCCCGGGAGCGCGAGCGGCTTGTCCTCCAGCAGAGCCCGGGCACGCTCGTCAAGCCGGCTGCTGAGGACGTCCAGTCCATGGTCCTGAGCCATGGCCAGCAGCGAGACGCCTCCGACCGGGTCGTCGTGCCGGGAGGCTGCCTCGGCCGCAGCGCGAGCCAGCTTCCGCGCCGTCAGAGCTCCGGCCCCCATCGTCAACACGTCGGGCACTGTGATCTCCGCAAAGGAACGGGCGCGCTCCCACGCCGCCCGGTCTGCGAATCCCTCGGGAACAGGCGGAAGCACAGCCGTGACCGGTTCCGTCTGCTGCTGCGAAGTGACGAGGGCGGGGGTATCGGAGGCTGCTGCGGACGGAGCTGTTCCAGCACCCTGCGCTTGCTCGCGGGCCTGGCGGAGGGCGAGGCGGCGGGCGATCTCGCGCTGCCGCAACTCCTCCCGGTGCACCTCCTCGTCCCGGCCCCCTCCCGGGAGATTTCCTGTGATCATCAGAATTCCTCCGCGAAATTGCGCACCTGCTCGATCACCGCGGCAGGCGTCCGGTCGAGGCTGTAGGAGTCGGCGAAGACAACTTGGGTGGCGAGACCGTTGGAACGGACCTCATGCCGCAGCTTCTGGAGCCGTTCGGTCCCGCACTCCTCGGTGGCGGATTCCAGTGGGTGCTTGACTGCGACCGCGACCGGCTCGCCGGTGAAGTCCGAGGTGAAGAGCGCCACGGGTCCTGCAGCGGTGTCCGCCAGTTCGACAGCGGTGTCCTCGCTCGCCCACGCCTTCAGCAGGACGGCGTGCTCGTCCGAAAGGATCCGCAGTTCCCGGCCGCGCAGGGCGTCGGTGAGGTCGCGTGCGAGTCGCCAGTCGTACAGCGGGTGGAGACGCATGTTGGAGTAGTCGCGCAGGCAGGCGTAGCACGAGCTCCGGCAGTGCAGTGCATGGTGATCCTCCTCCAAGTCCTGTACGTACTGGTCGACAGCCTGAAGGAACTCCTCGATGTGCTGCTCGGAACCGAGGTAGGTACTGAAGCCGGCTCCGTTGTCGAGGCTGTCCGCCAGGTAGGCCATGACGGGAGCAGCCACCGGAGCGTCCGAGCCGTGGATGCCGCTCAGGAGTTCCTCGGGCTGTACGTCGAGGTGTGGTGCGGCAGCACGGCGCAGCAGGGCCGCGAGGGAGTACCAGGCGGCACGCCGACCGTGGTACGCCTCGGGGAAGCCGTCGATCTGCTGCGACTTCGAGATGTCGAAGCGGAGTCCTCTGCTGGTGTCGAGGGCTCCCTTGGCGCCGATGAACAGCATGTCGGTGTGCTGGGTGGCGCCGAGGGCGATCTCCAGGTCCGCCTCCGCCTTCGGATTGTCCACCGCCCGGTACCCGAACCAGGGCGCCGGGCTCTTGGCGAACCGGAAGAGCTTGCCGGCGTTGGTGTTGACAATGTACCGGGAGCCGCTGCCGGTGTGCACGACCATCCAGTCGTCGGCGGAGCGGTGAATCCGTGGGGCGGTCTTCTCGAGGTCCGTGGCGGTCCGTGCGCTGGTGGCGTTGGAGCCGACTTCCTTGTAGCCGTCGTAGTCGCGTGCTTCGGGAGCAGCTCGGAAGCCTGCGGGCTCCCGGAAAGGCACGGCCTTGTAGTACTTGCTCTCCGCGCCGCAGGCCGGGCAGGTTCCGGCGCTTCCGCTCTCAGGGTCGATGACGGCCTCCGGGTCCACGTGGGAGCAGATCCGGCACATGGCGACCAGTTGTTCCGGGCCGAAGGGCTCCTCGGCTGCCTGCACTCCGCGGCCGCTCGGGACCAGGGAGACCACGCCCATCGAGCGGAGCAGGCGGCCGTCCTGGGGCGTCTCGCTGCCCGGCGCGAACTTGCTGAGGGCGACGGCGAGGTCCCGGTTGACGGAGTCGGCCGGCGGCCAGGGGAAGGTCTTCTTCGGGATACTGCGGTAGAGGAGGCGGGATCGAGTGGGGAACCCGAACATGGGCAGAAGCCCCGCCTCCGCCAGGCGCTGGCTGAGGTCGGAGTGTCCGACGGCCTGGGCTGCGACGTCGTCGATCCGATCGAGGAGTTCGTCGACGGTGGCCACCGGGTCGATGGCAGCAATGTTCTCCGGCGTGCCGGCCTGCAAGGCATCGGCGGCGGCCCTGATGCGGTCCGGATGCTCTGCGATCCAGCGGCGGACGAACGGACCGTGTGTCGTCCAGTCCGCGGCGAGACCGAACTGTCCGTGCACATTCGTCGTCATGTCCGGCCCCTTCCTGGGGTCCCCCGGCTGCAGAGGCACGAAGGCTTGGCGCAGGACTTCTCCCAGGAGCACCCGCCGGAAGACGGAGACCATGCCGAGAACGAGATAGGGCGGCGGAGTCGGATCGTTGGTGATGGCTTCCGGCCGGGCGAAGTAGTGCTCGTCGTGGCTGCGTCCGCGGCAGACGGTGAGGGCCACGGCGACCGGGCTGTTCCGTCGGCCCGCACGGCCCACCCGCTGCTGATAGTTGAAACGGGTGGGGGGCATGTTGGCCATGATCACGGTGTTGAGGGGACCGATGTCGACGCCGGCCTCCATGGTCGTGGTCACGGAGAGCAGCTCCAGCCCGTCCGCCTGGGGGACATCGTCGTCGCCGAGGAATACGTCCTGGAAGAGGCTCTGCCGGCGCTGGGCCTCCAGCCGGTCCGTCTGGCCTGTCAGTTCCGCGGTGCGCAGGGGGAAGTCGCCGGTGCGGTGAGCGGCCTTCCAGGCGTAGTAGTCGTCCTCGAGGACACCGTTGTACTGCCGGGGTTCGCCAGGCAGCTCGATCAGGCATTTGGTGCACAGCCCCACACCCGGGTGCAGGTGCGGCCGGTGGCAGGCAGGGCACGTCCAGGTCTTGTTCTCCGCCGGTCGCAGCGCGACCCTCTCCGGCTTGATGACGTACTCGACCACGGCGTCCTTCCAGACGCCGAGCACCCGGTCCTTGACCGTCTCCATGTCGGTGCCCTGGCGGTCGGCGACCTTCTGCCAGAACCGCTTCAAGGGCGCGGGTGGCCTTTGCAGAGCTCCGCGCATCCTGCTGAAGCGGCGCATGAGGCCGAGGATCCGCAGACTGGCACGTGCCACAGCCAGGTCACTGTCCGGGCTGACCTCGGTGGGCGAGCGGTCGTCACGCAGGCAGAGCCAGCCGAGACCGAGCGACTCGAAGTCACGGCCGCCGCCGGAGAAGAGGCTGCCGACGGTTTCCTGGCGGAGACGCGTGCGGAGGCGGTCGAGCAGCTCCTGCTGCGCTTGGGTCTCCACCACGGACTCCCTGTCGCGCTCCCAGTTGTAGAGCACGGTCCAGGGCTGCTCCGCGGAGGTCTGCTGGAGTGAGGCGGCGGGGCCGGCGGGGTTGGTGCCGTGCGTCAGAAGCCTGCCTTCGAGGTCGGTGGCAAGGTCGTCGAGCGACGGCAGTTCGGAGAACTTCCGCTCGAGGTCGGGCAGGAGCTCGGGTTCGGCATCGAGGTCGTCGGTGAGAATCGCCTTCAAGCGTCCCCAGTCGGCCGGATGGCGTTCCCGCATCCGGTTCATAGCAGCCCGGGCCTGATCGCGGTCCACCGGTTGCTTCTCGTAATGGGCCTTCACCAGTTGGAGGTCGCCGAACGGGTCTCCCTGACTCTCGACCGCTTGGGCGCTGAGCAGTCGGAGAAGGTCCTGGTAGTGACGGAGGGCGAGACCACTGGCGAGTTCGGAGGCGTCGTCGCGGCTGTCGGAGAACGCGATCGCCTTCCGCTGGCCCTCGGGGAGGTGGCCAAGGGCTTCGGTCACCAGCACCTGGTTGATCTTGTAGAAGCCGGTACGCATCCTGCGGACGGGTGCGTTGCGCAGCCGGTCGGGCGACTCCAGCGGCACGTAGCGGCCGTCCCGGTCGCGCTTGATCTCCCAGTCGTCGCCGCAGGCGGGGCAACGAGTGGGGAATGCCTGCAAGCGGGCCGGATCGTACGCCGGCTTCTTCCCCTCCTTATCCATGGGCACGGAGATGTGGAACGACCATCCCGTGTGGTGGACGTCGCGGTTCTGCAGACGGCCGGTCCCCGGTTGGTAGGCGCTCCGACGGAAGGCGAACTCGACCTGCGGACCGCCGTCGGACAGGCCCGCGTGCCAGGCGGGGTCGTCCAGACCGAGCCCTTTGGGGCGTGGCCAGTAGACGACGTAGTTCGCCGCGGTGGGCGCGCCGCTGTTCTCGTCCGGCAGCAGGTCCAGATCCGGGAAGTCGGTGTGCAGGGCGCCTGTGAAGGTGCGCTTACTGGTGTCCTGAGGGCTGGCGTAGCCGCCCAGCATGAGGTCACCGCAGGCCTGGCAGGAGAGGAGTTCGAGCACGCGGGCGCCACAGGTGCACCGGGAGGTGGGTTCGGCGAAGATGCGGCCGACTCGGCGTTCGGGTCCGTGCTCCACGGGGATGTCGGGGCACTGGGGGTCGGAGCAGGCCCAGATACCCTCGATGTTCCGGAAGAAGAAGTGGGCTCGGAGTTGCGGAAGCCCGGAGTCCTTTGCGGCTCCGAGTGCCCGCAGAGCGCCATGGAGAGCGTCCCGCCGCTGCTCGGCAGGAACGTCCGGGAAGAGAGTCCTCGCCAGTTCCGTGGCGGGCAGGGCACGGGGCTTTCCGTCGGGAGTGAGCGCGCGGTGAAGCGCGGGACCAAGCCCTGTGTCGCGTCCCAGAGCAGCTGCCTCGTCCCGGGTCATGGCGGCCTTGGCCGCGTCGGTGAGGCGTTCGACGTGCGCGGCCAGGTCACCCCCGCCGGGGACCTCCTTGGCCTTGCCGGGGATGATCACGCGTCGGGACCCGGACAGGGCGAAGAACCCGTCAAGGAACTCGTCGTCCCGCCCGGCCTCCAGTGAGGCCGAGGCGGCCATGACACGAAACTTCTCGGGCATCCTGTCGAGGCCGAGGCGTTGGCGGAGGTTGCGCAGCAAGTAGGACACCTCGGTGCCGGCTGTGCCGCGGTACATGTGAAGCTCGTCGAGGATCAACGTGAAGCGGGCGCCCGGGGTCTCCTCCAGCCACTTCCGGGTGGCGCTGAAGATGTGCTCCTCCTGCTTGCGGAGCAGCATGATGTTCAGCATCGAGTAGTTGGTGACCATGATGTCCGGCGGCGCGGCCTGCATGTCCCAGCGGGCATGCATCTCGGCTCCGCCGAGGCGGGGGATGAAGGACCGCAGTTCCTCGCCGAGCTTCTTGTCGGCCTTCCGCTGCCTGTCCTCGACCTCTCGCAGGTACTGCCGGAGACGGAAGTTCGCCGGTTCGGAGTCCAGGCTGCCGGAGACGGGGGTGGCCCCGGTGTAGCGGCCGAAGTAGAAGCGGTGACCGTTGCGCTTCCTGTCCAGCCACTCGTGGGCCTGGCGGCTGTCGAGGGCTTTCCGGAGCCGGACCAGCTGGTCGTCGGCGAGGGCGTTGGTGGGGTAGAGGATCAGCACGCGCATGGCGGCGGCGTGGCCGTGCTCTCCTCGCCGGCTCGGCACGAAGTCGGCTTCTCCCTTCCACCACTCCGGCTGCACCGCGCGGGTGCCCTTCCAATGGGCGGACTCGGCGACCAGGTCGGCCAGGACCGGCAACAGGAAGGACTCGGTCTTGCCGGAACCGGTGCCGGCGGTGACGACGAAGTCCTTGCCCTGGCAGGCGGCGACCAGGGCGTCGTGCTGGTGCTGGTACAGGCTGGTCACACCGTCGGGGAGCGTGAACCGGGCGAACTCGGCCGCGTCGGGGTGTGCCCCTGCTTCGGCGAAGGATTCGGGGATGCCGATGTCTTGCGAGGCGTACTGGGGCCGCAGTTCGATCAACGGATCGCGCCAGGCGCCGTTGTCCCGGTCCAGAAGATCGCGCCGCTCCTTCATGACGGAGGGGTCGTCGACCCAGAACGGAGTGTCGTAGTAGCGGAAGAGCGCGCTGCGCAGGTCGTCGAAGGTGCCCAGAACGTCTTGGGCGTCGATGTCCGTAATCGCCGCTGTCTGCTGTTCCATGCTCACTTCGTCCTCCCGCCGACGGTGGCCGCCGGTCGCGGCATGATCTCCAAGGTCTGGCACAGTGAGGCGGCGATCGCGTCGGCGAGTGCCCTCGGCACGTTGTCGTAGGCGCGGGTCTGCGCCTGCCTGCTCGTGGAGGGCGGGAAGCCACTGCACAGGACGGCCGCGCGCTCGTGCAGGGCGGGCAGGGGCGCGTACCGGTCGACGAAGAGCCGACCGACGCCAGCACGGCCCGGCCCGGATTCAGGCCGCCAGCGCATCGCGCTGATGCGATGGCGGGCGAGCTCCAGGTAGATACCCGCTTCACGTTCCACCGCGTGAAAGACGCCGTCGCGGCGGACGCGGGTCAGGCGCGCGTAGTCGGCTCCGCGCCAACGGTACAGGCCGTCCTCGTCGTCCCGGTCCATGGCGACGAACCGCTGCAAGCGCGGTTCGTACTTCTCCAGCGTGTTGGCCGTGCTCCCTCCTGGGGGCGCAGCCTCGCAGCCGAGCTCCGCCTGAGGAAGCAGCTCCGCCAACTGACGCGCTGCGCAGGGGACGTAGCGGACACCCAGGGATTCGGCAGTGTCCCGCAGCGTCTTCAGGTCCTCGTACTGGACGAGGAGGGTGTCGGGCAGCGGCACTTCACCTGCATCCGGCCGGTGAGGAACAGAGATCAGTTCCATCCATTCCTGTGCCGCCTTCGCGATGTGCGCGCTGATCCGCGCGGTGCGCGCACCGGTCAGCAGAGCGAGGCCGTCGGCGTGGGGCAGCCGGGTCAGCACCGGCGGGGCCACCGACCAGCGGTCGGCGCGCAGGTCCAGGTCGATGAAGCCGAGGGCTGTGGCACCGCGCATCCAGTTCCAGTCGGCATACTCCTTCAGCTCCAGGCCACGCGCATGCGCTTGGCCGCGCACGCCGTCGCGCAGCGCGGACGCCTTGCCGCTGCGGCTCTCGCTCAGCCAGCGCAGGAGAAGACCACCGAGCTCGTTGCTTCTGATGGGTTCCGTCATCGGTCGAGCTCCTTCGCGGCCTGTACGTAAACGGCCCACAAGGGCTCGTCGGACGCCTGGTGGGCGTTGAGGACGGCGCAGGCCCATGCCCGCGGATTGGCAGCGTGCGCCGGCTTCGGCGTACCGGGGTTGACCGGGCTGCCTGTCCAGCGTCCATTCCGGCGCTCCAGGAGCCAGCCGCCGATGCCGTGGAAGTCGGCCTCGAAGTGGAGGGAAAGGGGGGTATCGGGAAGGCGCTCAGCCCACCAGTCGGGGTGCTCGGGGCGCTCCAGCGTCCACAGCCGTCCGTCGGCCGCCGCGAACAGCACCTCGTCCGCGTCCCGGCGGCACAGTTCCGTGACTCCTGTCTCGTCGTCGGGAGTGGCACCTGCGCAGTCGGCCCCGATGATGCCGGTGGTCAGGGCATCCCCTTCGAGGACGGAAGACGACTCGAAAGCCTTCCCGTCCACGACGGCGAAACCGCAGATCTTCGCGATCTTCGGTTCGACGACGGACTGGTCCGCAGTGGCGAACTCGATCTCCACGCCCGCGTAGTTCACCGTGTGGCGGCCCGGCTCCAGCCCGAGCCCGGCCAGGGGGACGGCGCCCCCCGCGGCGATCGCCATGCCCAGCTCGGCCCGCGCCTCACCGTCGACCAGGAGGACGTCCGTACCCTCCGTGGTGTCCGGGAGAACGACCTGAGGCTCTCCTCCGGTCAGGTACAGGTAAGGATCGAGCGAAGGTGCAAGCTTCAGTCCGCCCTCGAGGCGGAGCTTGAACTGCGCCGGCGGCTGGAGAAGGCCGACCGCGCCCTGGACCTCCTGGAGAGCCCGTCGCAGGGTGACCGCGCTGTCGAAGACGACGGGCTTGTGCAAGGACCAGCCCTGGGGAACCCAGGCCAGCTTGCCGGTGTCGGCTTTCCGTCCGGAGGTCGCGGCCTTGTCCAGGAGTCGCTGCACGTCCCGCTGTGCGGCCGGGGCGGCCAGCACCACGTGTGCCTCTCCCGGCCGGAATCCTTCGGTGCTCGCCCAGACACCGAGCACGTCGTCTCGTGAGAGCACCACGACGGAGCTGGCCGGGCGGCTTAGCACAAGCCCTTCCCCGTTGCGGCGGACGCCCCTGGTGAGACTCTCCGCGCTGGGGGCGGGCAGGTCACTGACCTCGTAGTAGGCCGTGTCGCCGAGCTGCTCGAGCACGACGCCGCCCTTCAGTTCGACGCGCTGCTTCTGCTCTGCGGACCGCAGCCGGGCCACCCAGCCCAGACGCCCGGCGTCCAGGCGCACCAGGAGTTCGGCGCGGGTGACACCGGTGGGCACCAACTCCTCCGAGCCGTCCCAGGATGCCGCGTAGTTGCCGATCAGTTTTGCCAGGAGGGGGCGGAACTCCTCTTCGTGCAGAGCGTTGCGGAAGCCCTTGGAGAAATGCCGCTCCATGCCGCGAATCTCGATCTGGGCCAGCAGCGTCTCACCGGGCAGCGGCCAAGTCGTGCCGTGTTCCCGCAGGGACCGGAAGAACTTCGGCATGAAGGTCCGGTCCGCGCCGCTGAGGAGTGCCTGGGACTGGGCGAAGCCGATCATGCTGCGGTTGGAGGGCAGGTCGGCGGGGGCCGGGATGGTGCACAGGCCCCGCGCGCCCTTCTGGCTGTGCTGCCAGGAAGCCAGCACCTGCCACATGCGGGATACGGGCTCGTAGTGCTGACTGCCGAGCCGCTTGTCGTCGCCGGTGAGCAGTTCGGAGAAGCGAGCGTGGTAGGCGGTGGCCCGGTGATTCCGGTCGTTGACCATCCGGGAGGCGGCGATCACCGAGCAGGCGAGCAGCGGCAGGAACGCGGGCACACCGTCCTTGTCGTGCTGCCGCCTGCGCCAGCGGTACTCCTCCAGCAGGCCGTACGGTTCAGCAATCCCCAGCCGCAGAAATCTGCCCACGCACTGGGTGAGGGGCTCCTCTAGACCGTATCCGTGCCTGAGTTCCTGTTCTACGTCGTCGTCGACGTAGAACAGTGTCGGATGGCCGGCGTGCTGACACCCGAAGAACTCTTCGGCCAGCACTTCCTGCCACGCCTCGTATGAATGGTCCACCCTGTCCCCAAAAGAGAAGTTCCGTCGCCCTGTCTGCATTTCCCCCGGGCTCGGAACGGTCTTGTGCTTCGCCTGGTCCCGCCACAGACAGCGGGCTGCCACCGGCCGCTCCTCGGGTGCCGGTTCCCCTCGGCCGGGTTTTCCTCCACGGCCGTCACCGCCCGGCACTTCCTAACGGTGTGCTGCGCGGGCAGGTGTCTCCATTCATCCCCACCACTTTCCCCAGTGGCCACGACGGCAGTCGAGCAGCCGGGCCGGAAGGCCGGGTCAGGGCCTTCGTTCAGGGCGACATGCACTGAAGCGTCAGTTGCTTCGCCCTTCAACTAAAGGTTACCCGCCTGGAGGACAAATCGCGCCTCACCCGTTCCGCTTCCTCGGGAGCCGACTCGCCTACGCCGCCTCCTGAACCTCGGCGGCCTCCGTCTTCATCCGCGGCTCCCTGCCGAAGAACGCCCGGTACTTCTCGACCGAGCCGATCTCCCGGAGAATCCGCTGCACCCACGCCCGGGTGTAGACGTACTGCTTGAAGGGCTCGCTGTACGTGCAGTACTTGGCGTCCGTGGCGTACGGGTCCTCAGCGTCCCCCTCCGGACGGGCCCTCAGCCGCTTCCACATCTCCGTGTGCTCCGGGCTCACGCTGAACCGAAAGGGCAGCTGCGACTCGACGCAGGCGGCGACCTGCGACGGGCGCATCCGATCCTTGTCCGCCACCTCGACATGGCGGTCCCGCGTGATGACGGTGCCCCGGCGCCCCGCCTCCACCATGGTCCGCCGCTCCTCCTCCTTCAGATCGGCGAGGTTGACGAAGTTGACCGCCAGGTCCGCGTCCGTCTTGGAGCCGATGATGGGCACGAGACGAACGCGGTAGTCGTACTTCGGGTCGTCGAGCATCGACGGATCAATGCCCGCCTCGAACTTGGCCACCAGGTCCCGGGTCTTCCTCGGCAGCTTCCGGGCTGCCTTCCGCATCTCCTCGTATCCTTCCGCAGTCAGCGCCTGGATCGAGATCGGGAAGCGGAGCCGGTCGGCCAGGCTGTACTCGGCGCCGAAGTGACTGGTCATCTCCTGTTCGTAGTTGACGACGTAGGCCTGCGCCTTGCCCCCGGTGATGACCTCAAGGTTGTGTTCGTAGCGGTGTTCCACCTTGTTGCGCAGGGCGACGAAGAGCTCAGCGTTGCGACGCACCAAGTCGTTGCTGTCGGGAAACCGCACCTTCAGGCACTTCTCGAGGTCCCAGGCCTTGGGCTCGCCGTCAACCATCTGGTAGCGGTTGGTCTTGCGGTCCCGGTAGTGGTAGTCCTTGCCGTCCTTGCGGAACTCGGCGTGGAGCAGGTAGTGCCAGGCCTTGTGCATGTGGGTGAGGAAGTCGCTGTACGAGCCGCGAGAGCAGTTCCATTCGTCGAGCGCCTTCAGGGCGTATCGCTGCGACTCCATGAGGATGTGGCGCCAACGGGGGTGGGCCATAGAGGGCCTTCCTCCTCTTCTCCGGGGACAGTTACGTAGACAGGGGCGGCCTCAGGCCGCGATCGAAAAGGTGCCGGCTCCGGAACCGAGCGAGCGCAGGATCCGGGTCTCCTCCCTGCGGGCCGCGGCGGGAAGAATTCGGCCGCTGACCCGGCGGAGGGCGAGGCCGGCGAACGCGTCCGCTGCCTCGTTGAGGTCGTGTCCGACATGGCCCTTCAGCCAGCGGACCTGGACGCGGTGCCGGTGGAGCAGCAGCTTCTCCATCAGCTCGCGGCCTTCCGGGAAGAGGAGCGCACGCGGAATCACCGTCCGCTCGGTGGTCCTCAAGACCCTGGAGACCGCGAGGACCGCCTGGATGCTGTCGCACAGGACGACCACGGGTACGTCCTCGTGACGGTCGAGGAGGCTGAGGGCGGCCGCGCAGATGCCGATGATCTCCGCTTCGCCGCTGCTGGAGGCCAGGGAGTCGCCGTATCCGGTGGCACCGTCCTCAGCGGCCCAGCCGTATCCGCACAGCGCGGACTCGTCGTTGACGGTGGCGTCGGCGACGGCCACGGCGGCATTGTCGGGCAGATCCGCGAGCACCGCGTAGCGGTCCCCGTCGACCGGAACCGCCGTCGGGCCGTCGTCGTCCTCGTTTTCCCCGCTGTCGGCGGGGCCGGACTCGACGAGAGGTGCGGCGAGGGCGCGGTGGCATCGGGGACAGCCGTCGGCCTGTTCGGGGCACTCCTGGTGCTGCGCCGTCAGCTCCTGCACGGTTTCCCACAGTTCGGGCCGGGCGTCCGCGAAGCGCGTGAGGGCCGCCGCGCGGCACTCGGCGGCGAGACCCGCGACGGGCTCCGTCGTCGTGCAGGCCCACATCCGGTCCTGGAGTTCCGCGACCCGTATCCGTGCTTCTCGGGCGCGGGCGGCGAGGACCGCCGCGTCCTGGTAGGCGTCCTCCAGAGCGTGCAGTCGGGTCTGCCGTGCAGAGCGGGAGGCGGCGTGCACGTCCCGCTCGGCCTGGCCGATGGCGTAACGTCCCCAGGCCAGCGCGGTTCGGGCTTGGCGGCTCCACCGTTCGACCACGGTGTCGTGCAGCAGATGCGGATTCTCTTCGTCCCGGGCATCACGGAGGAGGGCCTGGACGAAGGCCTCCTCATCGCAATCCCTCAGCTCACGGACCGGCTCCGGCAGCCCGCCTCCGACCGCAGCCCTGCGGTCCCAGAACCATCGGACGAGGTCGCTCTCCGGTGCCTGCGGTGTACCGTCCGGCAGTCCCCTGTCGCGGAGCTCCTGCGCCATGGCTTCGGCGTACACTTCCGGGTAGGCCATGCGCGCCACCCTCAGCTCCAGCGTTTCCACCGGCCGATGACGGCCGGCGAGCATGCGGGCACACTGCTCCTTGTATGCGGCCTCGGCCTGCGACCGGGCCCGCCGCACCTTGCGTGCGTGCACCCGCAGACGGTGCCTCTCTCCAGGGGTCTGCGCCGAGAGCTCAGCGATGCGGACAGCTCCACGAGCGAGGACATCGGCGTGGGCGAGACCGACGACGATGGGGCCGGCGAGCGAGGCATCTTCCAGGGCCGCTGCGATGTCCGGAGCGCAGACGCCGTTCATGCGGGCGAGGACGGCGTCCTGCAGGGCGGTGAAGTCGTCGGCGAGGCGACGGACCAACTCCGTCTGCTCGGCGGTCGCCATGGTGGCCTCCAGGTCGCGCGAGGTGGATGGTCGGGGGCGGGATCGGGAGCCGTCGGTGGCCGTGCCCCACAGGTGGGGCACGGCCGGACGGTCAGGTCAGCCGACCCCGGATCTTCCGGCCCAGGTCCGTGTGCGGGTTGAGGAGCGCTCCCGCGACGCGGCCGCCGGAGTCCTTCACGCCGCCGCTGAAGTTGAGCCGTCCGGTGGCCCCGACAGTGGCGCAGACGCCCTCCCAGTAGGCGGGCTCGCGCTCCCAGCGGACGTCGGCGAGCAGGCGCTCGACGGTCTCGTAACCGACGGCGTCGGCAGGGGCGCACCAGGGGGTGGCACGGTGGAGCAGGACGCCGAGGCCCGCCATGACAGCGGGGGCGGTGATGGCGCTGCGCCGGGCGAACTCCAGGAAGTGGCTGGTGATCAGCCGGGACACCAGGCGGGTGACGACCGGCCCGACTTCGTCTGCGTCGGTGTTGGGCGGCAGGTCTCCCTCGTGCACGTTGGCCGCCGAGTATTGCACGCCCTTCGCGCCGAAGATGGTGGTGACGATCAACGCCCGCAGCGCGGACAGGGTCACGACCTCCTTGTCGGCCCGGGTGAGCTGCCGCTTGCCGGCGTTGACCAGCGTGCCGAACGGGACGCGACTTCCGCTGGTCTCGACTTCGATCTTTTCGCCGATGGTGTAGGCGAGGCGGGTGGCCAGGTCACGCTGGTCCATGGACATGGCCAGGTTCTTGGCGACGTCGATGCCCTTGACGTTGCGGTCGTAGAAGATCTGCCGGGCGTCCGCCGGAGAGATCCCCAGGTAGAGCTCGAAAGGGATACGGACCCGCCGGCTGAGCTCGGCGTAGGTGAGGCCGAACGCCTCCGGGTCGCGATAGATGTCGTGCCAGGCGGTGGTCTGCGTCTCGCCGTCGATGGCGATCACCATGGCGTCCGGGGCGACGGTCAGGGTGCGCAGCCCCGACTCGGGGACCAGTTCCTCGCTCATCGCGGCGACATCGCCCGCGTGCCAGAGCGTGATCGGGGGCGTGGACCAGGCGGAGCCGTGCTTGCCGAGGATGCCGCCCGCGATGTACTCGGCGTACTCCGGGATGTTCTTGCCCTTCTGGGACTTAAGGGTCCGCTGCACGGTCGAGCGGAGCTCGGCGTGCTTCCGGTCGTGCCCGGAGGCGTTCTTGAGGAGGCGCGGGTCCTCCTCCTGACGCGGCGACGGCACGAGCCGCACCAGTGTCGCGAGCGACATGGTGCCGATGACGGCGTCCTCGCGGAACGGCATGACGGTGAGCGGGATGCCTTCCGGGGTGCCGCTCGGCATGGTCAGGCGCATGGTTCCCCCTGGGTGGTGGTTGGTCTGCCGTTACCTGGTCCGGACGACATCGACCACGGCAGGAAGACGCGCCGAGCGGGAGCGCCGCTCACCTCTCGAAGCAAACACATGAAAGCACAGACATGAAAGCACTGTCCAACACGTGTTGCGGAGTTGACTTCCGCTGTAGGGTGGCACCACGCCGTCCACCGGATCCCAGGACCACTCCATGTCGCAGCCACCCGCACCATCCGCCCAGGTGACCGCCGCCGAGATCTCCCGCATCGCCGGGGTCACCCGCGCCACCGTCAGCAACTGGCGACGCCGGCATGAGGACTTCCCGGAGCCGTCCGGGGGGACCGAGAGCAGCCCGCTCTACGACCTTGAGGCCGTGCGCTCCTGGCTCGCGGGGCGCGGTCACGCCGCGGCCGCGAACCCGTCGGAGGAGTTGCGGACGACACTGCGGCTGCACGCACAGAGCGGTGGCGGCGCCCTGTCCGGCGACCTGCTGCTCCTGGTGCTGGCGGCCGCGCGCCGCAGGCCGAAGGAGCTGACGGACGCGGCGCAGCTGTCGGACGCGGACCTCGCCGCCCAGGCGCAGCGGGAGGGCGCGTCCGTGGCAGAGGCCGACGGCATGCCAGCCGCCGACGGCCCGGTTCGTTTCACGGCCGCCGATGCCACCGTGCTGCGCGCGCTGTACGCGTGTGTACGCGACGAGGGAGGTCAGGCCGCTCTCGCTGTGCTGGCGGAGCGGGAGCTCGAGGACAGTGCCGCCTCCGGCGCGTACACGACGCCCGGCCCGCTCGCCGACCTGCTCGCCCGCCTGATCCCCGGCACCCCGGCCGCCGTCCTGGACCCGGCCTGCGGCAGCGGCACGCTGCTCGCGGCCGCCGCCCGCCGGGGCGCGCGCGAGCTGTACGGCCAGGACGCCCTCCCCGTGCAGGCTCGCCGCAGCGCCGTGAGCCTCGCGCTGACGGCCCCGGAGGCGACGGCCGCCGTACGCACCGGCGACAGTCTGCGCGCGGATGCATTCCCCGGCCTGCTCGTCGACGCGGTGCTGTCCAACCCGCCGTACGGCGTCCGGGACTGGGGCCACGACGAGCTGGCCTACGACCCGCGCTGGGCGTACGGCGTGCCGGCCCGCGCGGAGTCGGAGCTGGCCTGGGTGCAGCACGCGCTGTCTCACCTGCGCCCGGGCGGCCACGCCGTTCTGCTGCTGCCCCCGGCCACGGCAAGCCGCACGTCGGGGCGCCGGGTCCGCGCGGAGCTGGTGCGCAGCGGGGCGCTGCGGGCGGTGATCGCCCTGCCGCCGGGCGCGTCGATGCCGTTGCACATCGGGCTGCAGGTGTGGGTGCTGCAGCGCCCGGAGCCGGGCGGGCCGGAGCGGCGGTCGGTGCTGTTCGTCGACACCGCGGCGGCCAGCGCGAGCCTCGTCGCGGGTTCGGGTCCCGCGCCCGCGCGGCCGCGGGGCGGGAATCGGATCGTCGTGGACTGGGCCCGGATCATGCGCGCCGTCGAGGCGTGGGCAGCCTTCGCGGCGGATCCGGACGCCTACGGGGGCGAGCCGGGCGTCGCGCACGCGGTCGACGTGGTGGACCTGCTGGACGACATGGTCGACCTGACCCCGGCCCGCCTCGTGAAGGCCTCCCGCGCGGAGGTCGACCCGGCGAAGCTCGCGGCGGAGGTCGACGCCACCCGCCAGGACCTCGCCAAGGCCGCGCGCGCCCTGGCGAAGAGCGCCGGGTACGAGGGCTGGAGCGCGGCGGCGGGTTCGGCGCGGGAGTGGCGCACCGCCACCGCCGCCGACCTGTCACGCGGCGGGGCGCTCACGCTGCTGCGGACCGTCCCGGAGGGCGGGCGCGCCAGCGGCCGGGGCGAGGCCGCCGGCACCCCGAGCGGGGAGCCGGCGGATGGCACCCGCGCCGTGCTCACCGGTTCCGACATCGCGCGCGGGTCCGGCCCAAGTGGGGACCCCGCAGAGCTGCACGGTGAGGCGGCCCCTGTGATCGCCACCGGGGACGTCCTGGTGCGGGCGCTGGCCGGCGGCGACGGCCCAATGTCCCGCGTCGCGAGCGAGGACGACGCCGGCGCGCTCCTCGGCCCTCACGTCCACCTCTTCCGCCCGGACCCGGCCCGCCTGGACCCCTGGTTCCTCGCCGGTTTCCTCGGCGCGGAGGAGAACATCGCGGGCGCGTCCACCGGCAGCACGGTTCTGACCGTCAGCCCGGGCCGGCTGCGCGTCCCGCTGCTTCCGCTGGACGACCAGCGGCGGTACGGGGAGGCGTTCCGGCACGTGCACGCCCTGCGCGCGGAGGCCCGGCGCGCCGCACAGCTGGCCGAGGAGACGGCCCGGCTGCTGGCGGGGGGGCTCACGGGCGGGCAGCTGCTGCCGACACCGTCGGAGGCATGACAGAGCAGTACCGAAGGCACCGTTTTGCCCCGTTCGGCTCATGGTGCCTCACAGAGGCACCAGACTTGTCAGACCGTCCCGGCACAGCGCGGCAGGACGGTGGGGTTGGGAAATTTCGGAAGGAACCCGGGGATCCACTTGAACAGCAATAAGCACACGGAGTTGGCGAACCACGCATGGTCCGTCGCCGACCTCCTGCGGGGGGACTACAAGCAGTCCGACTACGGCAAGGTCATCCTGCCGTTCACGGTGCTGCGGCGACTGGAGTGCGTGCTGGAGCCGACCCGCGAGAGGGTCACGGAGACCGTGGCGAAGTTCGCGGGCTAGGACATCGTCGCGGACAAGTTCCTCCGCAAGGCCTCCGGCCACGCCTTCTACAACACGTCCACGCTCACGTTGAAGAAGATCGCCCAGGACCCGGACAGCGCGGCGGAGAACCTCACGGTGTACGTGAGCTCGTTTTCCGACAACGCGCGAGGCGTGCTGGAGCGCTTCGAGTTCGCCCAGCAGATCAAGCGCCTGAAGAGCGCGGAGCTGCTCTACCAGGTCATCGGCAAGTTCACCGACCTGGACCTGCGCTCGAGATCGTCCCAACCACAACATGGGCTACATCTTCGAGGAACTCATCCGCCGCTTCTCGGAGCAGTCCAACGAAACGGCCGGTGAGCACTTCACTCCGCGTGAGGTCATCCAGCTCATGGTGCGGCTGCTCGTCGCCCCGGACGGCGACGCACTCCAACTCCCGGGCGCGGTCCGTGCCGTGCTCGACCCGGCCTGCGGCACGGGCGGCATGCTCTCCGCGATGGACGACCTGATCACCGAGCTGAACCCGGACGCCATGGTGGAGGTGTTCGGGCAGGAGCTCAACCCGGAGTCGTGGGCCATCTGCCGGTCCGACCTCATGATCAAGGGGCAGAATCCGGAGAACATCGCCTTCGGTAACTCCTTCTCCGACGACGGCCACGCCCGCAAGACCTTCGACTACATGCTGGCCAACCCGCCGTTCGGCGTGGAGTGGAAGAAGGTCAAGGAGGATGTCGAGGCCGAGCACAAGCAGCTCGGCGACGCCGGCCGCTTCGGCGCGGGCCTGCCGCGCATCAACGACGGCTCCCTGCTGTTCCTCCAGCACATGATCTCGAAGATGAAGCCGGTCGACGTCAACGGCGGGGGTGGCTCCCGCATCGCGATCGTCTTCAACGGCTCGCCCCTCTTCACCGGCGCGGCTGGCTCCGGCGAGTCGGAGATCCGCCGGTGGATCATCGAGAACGACTGGCTCGAAGCCATCGTCGCCTTCCCCGACCAGCTCTTCTACAACACCGGCATTTCCACGTACTTCTGGATCCTCACCAACCGCAAGAGCGCGGACCACAAGAACAAGGTCGTCCTGCTGGACGCCCGCGATCAGTGGCAGAAGATGCGCAAGTCCCTCGGCGACAAGCGCAAGGAGCTCAGCGAGGAGCACATCGCCACGGTGGTCAAGCTGTACGGCGAGGCTCTGTCGGTGGCGGACAACCCGGAGCACCCGCTGCACAGCAAGGTGAAGGTCTTCCGCAACGAGGACTTCGGCTACCAGCGCATCACGGTCGAGCGCCCGCTGAAGCTGCGGTTCGAGATCACGGAGAGGACGCTGACAGCGCTCGAGGCGTCCAAGGTCATCCAGAAGCTGCCGCAGGCCGCGGCCCTAGCCGACGCGTTCAAGTCCCTGATGGGCACGAGCTGGGACACGAAACAGGAGGCCTGGCTGGCCCTGAAGGACGCAGTCGTCCAGGCCGGCGGCACGTGGCCCACGGGCGCCCCGTTCAACAAGGCACTGAGCGTTTTCCATCCTCAGTCTGAGCTGGCCAGATGCAGGCAGAGGACGGCTTGGACCAGGCCGGTGATGCGGGTGGTCGAGCATCGGATCTTGCGGAGGAGTCGCCAGGACTTGAGGGTGGCGACGGTCTGCTCGACGAGAGCCCGGATCTTCGCGTGGGACCGGTTGACGGCCTTCTGACCTCGGGAAAGTGTCTCCCAGCGGCCCCAGTATGGGAGGCGGACCGTGCTCCCGGCGCCTCGGTAGCCCTTATCAACCCAGCAGGTGACGCCGGCCTCCGCAAGAGCGGCGATGATGCCGTGCTCACGGGCGGCCCGGACGTCGTGGACGGCTCCGGGCAGGGCAGGTGAGGCCCACAGGAGCCGGCCGGAGGGGTCCGCCAGGATCTGCACGTTCATCCCGTGCCTCTTGTGCTTGCCGGAATAGAAGGGATGGTCCGCGGCGATGTCCCCCAGCTTGCGGCCGGGAGGTGCCCCCGGTCGATCGGCAACAGGGTGCCGTCCAGCAGCACGAACGCCTTTGTCGATGCCGTCCGGGCCGCCTCGGCGAGAGTCGGGGCGAGGGCGGCCAAGAGCTGTACGGCCTCGGTGATGTATCGGTGGGCGGTGGTGGTCCCGATGCCGAACCCGGCTGCGAGCTGGGCGTACGGGTGGCCGTTGCGGAGGTGGGCGAGCGTGAGCAGGGCCTGCCGGCCTGGGCTCAGGCGCCGCCACCGGGTGCCGAGCTCCCGGCGGTGTTGGTGGAGCTTGGCGGACAGGAAGCGCAGGGCAGAGCTGGACACGTCGACGCCGGAAGGGTAGACAAGCACACGAAGCCTCTGGTGGAGACGGATTTCTTGGCCGAAAACCCATCTACCAGGGGCTTCACCTGTCTGTCAGCCCAACTGCCCAGCTTACGCGACAGGTTGGAAAACGCTCAGTCGCTGGGGCTCCGGTGCCGATTCGATACCGGAGCCCCAGCGTTCAGTTGTCGCCAGTTCGCTCGTATCCTGCTCCACGAGGGCCGACCGTGCATCGTCGTCAACGTGAGCGCCGACCCTGCCGCTCGCTTCAGCCGGTCTACCAGAAGCCGTACCGCAAGTCCTGGTGCTCGGAGAGGACGTCACTTCCTCCTGCCCATTGCATGCCACACACATGGCATTTGACACGCCATTCGTCACTCGGCTCCAGGAAGATCGTTTTGCCTACTTGCCCCACACCTGGGCACTCCCTTCCTACGGTCGAATCAAGCTCCAGCCCCAAGGCCACCAAGCCGTAGAGCAATTGCTGAGTCAGTTCCTCGTCCGCCAGCAGCTCCTTCTGAGCGTCCACCCGGTGCCGAGGAGACTCAGCATCGCGACGTCTGTGAAGGGTCACTCCAAAGCGGGTCGATGGACCGTTCGGATCCCGAGGGCGGGACAGGACGGTGAAGGTCCAGGGCCACTCCCGAGAAGATCCCTCAACCCTGTCCGGGGTCAGTACGAGCGCTTCGGACAGTCCCAGACGACGACGCATACGCAAGGCGAGTCTTCCGTTCCCGAAGGTGCGCCATGGAGGCTCGCTGTTTTCCTGCCCGGAGTCCCGCAGCAGCGACAGGCGGAGTTCACCGTAGGCGACGGCTACCTTGGACATCGCCAACGCGTTCTCGCCGATCTGCAAGTCACCGTCCGCGCTGCGGCCGAGTTCGTAGAGATCACTGACCTCCTGACGGACAGCAGACTTCAGAAATGGATCCACGGAGCCCAAGGGCCAAGCTCTCTCCCCTGCTTCCACGGTGAACAGTGCGCCGCGGCACCCGTCCTGGCAGGAAACCGGAGGCTGCACTTCGCCGCAGTCTGAGCTCTCTTCCATCATTTCCCCTCAGCTCGACAATCTTCAGCACTGCTGTAGTGATCAACGCCTCGCACAGGTCAGCCGGTTCCACACAGGACGCTGAGCTCGATGTGGTGGTGCTCGTGAACGTCACCAAAGGGCAAGAGAGGTTCGTTGTGTTCAGCACCCCCGATGAGACGTCGCTGGACGCGCAGCTCCCCCTTCCGGAAAACTGACCTGGACCAACAGGGCTCGGGGGAACGAGTGAGCGCAGGGGCGGGGCAGGGACAGGTGCCGGAGAAACCGATCGCGGGCCGCTACGAGCTGCTGGACCAGCTCGGCGACGGCGGTATGGGCGACGTGTGGCGGGGCTACGACGCGGTGCTGGATCGGCCGGTCGCTGTCAAACGGATCCGACCGCAGGCCGTCACCGCGACTCCCCGGATGGCCGAGGAGCTCGAGCGGCGCTTCCGCCGTGAGGCGCGGATCACCGCCCGCATCCAGCACCCCGGCGTGCCACAGGTGTACGACGCCGTCCTGGACAGCACCTACGAGCACCTCTTCCTCGTCATGGAGTTGGTGGAGGGCATCCCCCTCACCCGGTACGTGCACCCGGAACGGCCCCTCCCGGTGAGCTGGGCCGTGGCGGTCGCCGCACAGGTCGCCACCGTGCTGTCGTACGCGCACGATGTGCCCGTGGTCCACCGCGACCTCAAGCCGTCCAACATCCTGGTCGCCCAGGACGGCACGGTGAAGGTGCTCGACTTCGGCGTCGCGGCGATCCTGCAGACCGACGTCACCAGACTGACGGCCTCCGGCCGGCACGTCGGCACTCACCAGTACATGTCGCCCGAGCAGGTGCGCTGCACCCGGCTCATCCCGCGCACCGACCTCTACGCGCTCGGCTGCGTGCTCCACGAACTCCTCTGTGAAAGCCGCTGTTCACGGCAGCCAGCGACTTTGAGCTGATAGACCAGCACGTCCGGGTCGCGCCCACCCCGCTGCGGCACCTGCGCGCCGACGTGCCGGAGGAGCTGGAGGCACTGGTCCTGCATCTGCTCCGCAAGACCCCGGAGAACCTGCCGGTGGATGTGCAGGAGGTCTACGAGCGGCTGATGCCCTTCCTGCCCTCGCCCGGAGAGTCCTCCACCCTCGGGGAGGCCGGACCGCCCGGAGCACCGGACCCGACCGGCCTCTACCGGCGCCCCTACGCGCCCCGCGTACGGGCCGACAATCGCCCCTGCCTCTCCCCTGACACCACGGCAGGTCGCCGACCATGTGGTCTCGCCGCCCGAACGGGAGTTGTTACGGCAGCAGTTGCGGGAGGTCGACGAGCACTACATCGCCCTCATGGGGGAGGAGCGCTACACGCAGGCCGCCGAGGTCGCGGGCGAGATGATCGAGCCCCTGGCCAGGGCGCTGGGTTCGGAGAACAAGGCGGTGCTCAGGCTGCGACGTCGCCGGGCGATCAGCCGGCAACTCGCGGGCGACCACCGGGCGGCCCTGCCCGAGTTCGAGGCGCTGGCCGAGGCGTTCACCCGCATCAACGGGCCGACCAGCGACGCCGCCCGCGACTGCCGTGCCCAGGCCGCCCGCTGCCGCGGCGAACTCGGCCAGGCCACCGAAGCGCTGGCGGAGCTGCGAGCCGTCCTCGACGTGGAGCGGGCCGTCGAGAGCGACGTCAGTGACGCGGCGCTGGAGATCCGCCGTGACATCGGCATGCTGCTCCTCAGCCAGGGCAGCCCGGAGCAGGCCTGGGCGTACCTGGAGCCCCTGTACGAGGACGTCACGCTCGTCCACGGCCCGCACCACGAAGTGGCCATCGAGGTCGCGGAGGTGCTGGCCATGCTCCGCCGAGAACTCGGCAGCGGGTGAGCCTCGCAGCACGGCAGGAACCCGATGCACGAGCGAGAAGCACATGCGGAACGGCGTGTGTGATGCCTGGGCGAAGTGCGCTCGGTGTCACGCACCGTTCGGCTGCGGCTCTACGCGCAGAGCAAGTAGATCGTTCGCGGACGGCCAGATTGTCAAAGCCAGTGAGGCCAGGTAACTCCCGCGTGCGCGGATGCGATCTTCGTCCCAGTCTGCTGCCCAGTCCCCGCGTTCGACGGTCGGCGGAGGATTGAGCAGGGTCCCATGGGTCAGGACCAGGAGACTGTGCTTGCTGAGCCACTGCCGCTTGTCCTCCCACGGCATGTTGCCGAGAACTGGGTTCAGTCGCGACGTGGCCAGAGTGAGATTGCCGAGGGTGTGCACCAGCTCGTCCCGGTCGGCGCCCTCCAGGGGATCGTCCTCCCGAGGAGGCCAGTTCTCGCGCCAGCTCTGGGGCATGACATGCTCGATCGTCAGCTTCGCGTCGACGTGCTCTCCAACCGGCACCGTGAGTTGCTCCGTGTGCTCGGTACGCAGCTCATCCTCCAGCGCCTCCAAGAGAACCCTGACCCGGTGACGGTACAGCCTGGAATAGAGGGGGTCCTGCTCGAGAGCGGTGCGGAACGCCACATCTGAGGGCCACTGCCGGTGATGCCCCTGCAAGGCCGACAACGCCTTCACGATGGCTTCATCGGCACGCTCCGGCTGCTGCGCAGCCACGCCGGCGAGTTCGCGGAACACGTGATTGTAGTCGCGGTTGCTGAGGTTGAGGATGGCCCGCCGGACAAGGTAGCTGTCGATCGCGCGGATTGCCCGTTGTCGGCGCTCAAGGGGCAGCACCGCACTCGGCAGCCCGTATAGAAAGAGCAGCAACGGCATGGGCGTGGAGGTCTGCATGACCTTCATCCGGTACAGGAACCGGCCCTCGACACCGTTGAGCGGATGCTGGTCGAGGCTGTCGTAGATCTCAGCGTACCTGGCCAGCTCGCTGAACACCTCGACGGTGGGAATGGAAGAGTCACGCAGCCAGCGTTCGAATTCCTTGAACAACGCTGATGCAGTGAACTCGCGTCGACTGCGCATCGTGAGCCAGTAGGTCAGGAAGACATCGAGCCGGCTGCGCGTGATCCGGCCGGTGGTCTGCTCCGTGCGCCATTCGTCCTGGTCGAAGGGGGACCAGTAGGTGGCGTAGAGCCGGTCGACGTCTTCTCCGGCATGTTCGGCATTTCGGAACAGAAGGTTCTTGACGAGATCGGCGTGCTCCAGAGGCGTACCGCGACTGTTGAGCGTCTCGAACACGACTTGGGCGTCATCGTGCTCCTCAAGATCGATGACCACCAGCCGCAGATGCTCCCGCATGGTCTGCACGAGGGCTTCGAGCCGCACATGGGGATCGGATGCCTCAGCAAGCCAGCTGTCCAGCTCCCCCTGGAAGTACGCTACGGCCTGTGCGAGCCGACCCTCACCACCTTGTCCGAGCATCACGGCGCGGAACTCGTCACGGTCGGCGTTGGTAGGCCAGACCTTGTACAGGTGGTCCGGATGCTTGTGTCGGTCGAACAGGTCCTCGTCGTTCTCCAGGAACTTGCCGAGCAGCCGTTCGGAGCGCTCGTGATCGAGCGACCTGGCGGAGAGGCGGGCCGCGAACAGGAACAGCTGAAGTGTGGTCAAGCGCTGTTGGCCGTCGATGACCTGCCGGGTCTCCAGGTTCGACGAGAGATAGGGGGTCCGGTCAAAGACCACCGCACCGAGGAAGTGGGGAGCCACGGTTTCCTCATTCCGGGCCGCCGCGTCCTCCGCCCGTTCGATCGTGCGGCGGACGTCCTCCCAGAGCGCAGACCAGTTGTCGTCGCGGTTCCACACATAAGGCCGCTGGAACAGCGGCACTGTGTACCGGACATCCCTACCGAAGATCCGCCGCAGGTCGACCGTGTCCGCCCGCATGGCTATCCCTCCCTCGTGTACCTCTCCCTACGGTAGTGATCTCCCTGCGGATAGATCTCGGTTACCTGAAGATTGGCCTGACGGAAGGGCTCTCGCTGCTCGTCGACAACCCGGACCTGCGCGACCGGGTGAACGTGATAACCGTCGAAGCTGAGCGCGCGCCGCCGAACCCGGCGGGAGTCACAGCGGAAGAGGTCGGCCGGCTCCAGCATGAGGCAGACCTCGTCGCGGAACGCTGCCTGTTGCTCGTCTCGTGCACGGGGGCTCGGTGCGGTTGCACCTCTCGTGGACGGGCAGCGAAGCCCGCTCTTGGTGGAGGCCTGCTGCGGGGCGGAATAGTCACCGCCTCGCAACACCCGAGGAGCGTTTGACGACGCTTTCACTTTCATGAGAAAGTGCGATCGCCTCAGCTCGCTGAGGTGTCGCGGCGAACGACGTCGCGGCCCGAGGGGTGGACGGGCGGTGGCGAGGGGGTGCGGCTTCGGCCGTCCGCAGCCAGGCCAGAGAAGCATGCACTGGGGGTTCCTTCTCCTGTCCGCAACGGTGCGGGCGCTCCTGACCGGGCGCCCACGGAGGGGATAATGATGGCTGACGAGAAGACTCCTGACGAGGGAGCGGCCGACAAGGCCGTCCAGTGGGTCCGTGGTCTCGCCGACAAGGTCATGATGAACGGCGTCGGCCGGATCTCGGGCTCGGAGACCTGGGCCGAGGAGCGTCTCGCGCGTCGGCAGGGCGACGGTTACCGGCCGCCCGGCGACGACGAGCGCCGTTCCCCCGAGGACATGGCGGATGATATCGATGCGGTCATAGCCCGACTCATCAAAGAGTCAGCGACTGCTTCCGGCACCCAGGGGTTCGTCACCGGGTTCGGAGGCTTGATCACCGCAGGACTGACGATACCGGCGAACGTGGCCGCCTCCATCGCCATCAACATGCGGATGGCCGGGGCCATCGTTCACCTGCGAGGATGGAACATTGCCGATCCGCAGGTGCGGACCGTCGCGATGATGCTCGCGATCGGAATGAGCGCACAGAACGTTCTGTCCTCCTTCGGTGTGAAGGTTGGCCAGAAGATCGCCGAGCAAATGATCAAGAAGGTCTCGCACGAGACGATCAAGGCGATCAACAAGAAGGTGGGTTTCCACCTCCTCGCGAAGTACGGGACCCAGCGCGCCACGATCACGCTTGCCAAGGCCGTGCCGATACTCGGAGGCGTCGTCGGAGGCGCCGTGGACGCGACTTCGACCGCTCTCATCGGCCGCGCCACGGACAAGGCCTTGCGCGACGGCACCCTGCAGGGCGACCCCGAGCCGCAGTGAAAGATCACACCGGGTGCACAGGACATACCCCACGCATCGCCCGTGCGGCGAGAGACCAGCGCACGAGGCCTCGTCCCGGTGTCCGAATTTCTGCGCAGCTCAACCATGTTCAATCAAGCACCACTTCCCTGGGGGGAACCCGCACCATGCGTATCCGTACCACTTTCGCGTCCGTCATCGTCGCCACGCTCACCGCCTGCGGTAGCGGCAGCACCTCGCCGGACCCGGCCAATGCCAAATCGGCCACCAGTCAGGCGCCTTCCATCAGTGCGGAGGACCTTGCGAAGGCCCGCGAGGCGGCCGGACTGCCGCCAGAGCCCGATGCGAAGGCCCGCGGCGCCTACCTGGATGCGCTGAACGCGATCGACGCGCGCATCATCAAGCCCGGCAAGGAGGACCAAGCTGTCAGCCGCGGCATGAATCAGTGCCGCACCGTCAAGGACTCCCCCGACGACACGCAGAAGCTTGCCGAGGCTGCTCTGGACCGCTTCACCGTCAACTCTCGGCTGCCGGAAATCGCAATCCCGGCGACGGGCGAGAAGATCACCGCGGCCGTGCGTAAGCATCTCTGCCCCGACTTCTGACCCATCGCGGTAAGGCGCAGGGCCCGGTTGCCGCATTTCCCGGACCGGGCCTCGGCGTTGTAGGACCCCGAGTCTTATGGGAGCGCCTGACATACGACGAGTCCGGCAGCAAGACCCACGGCCAAGTAGACGCCGCGAGACAATCCTGACGGGTTCGTCCTCTATCACCCGCGTCAGCACGAGCGGAAACCATGCCACCAGGCCACCCAGGCATGCCATCAGCGATTGATCAAGCACACCTCCGGTCGATGTAGCAGGGGACGAACACCACAACCTTCAAAGAACAGGAATATGTTGGGCGGTTTTCTCCCCGACTTTTCAACTCCGGACGCTGCGGGTGGGCGGTCCGCTGCACCGATTCTTACGGTGCCACAGCTCTCAAGCACGCTTTGAGCGGGGAACTCTGCTCTGACGAAGTCGTGGTCATCGATCGCGAGGGAGTACCGGTGCTCACGGACGCGGACCAGATTTCTCTCCGGATGAGCCCCGTGAACGGGACCGGCATCCCCCAAGTAGAAACGCCCTTCCCCGCCGCCCACCGGCCTGACAGCGCGCATTGTCGGTGCGCTGCCTTTTGGCGCGCTCATAGGACAACAGCTTGGCGGAGCCTCGGAAGTGTGCCGGTGTGCGAAATCGGCTTTCGCCTGGCGGATGCCCCCGCGTTGGGCCGCTTCCAACTCACCTCGTCGTCGTGGGATTTCGCAGAGTCCATCCCACATCTTCGGGCAGAACTGCCCGACCTCACGGAGTCGTATCACTGCCGCCTCAGACTGGTCCGGGAAGAGCGCACAGCGGCGGATGGGCAAGTGGTGATCTACCACCGACCGGGCCTCTTCGTCGGGGAAGGGGCTACGTAGCCCGAGCGGGTGTAGGACTACCGCTCTTTACCCGGCATCCCTTAACTTAGGGACTTATATTCAATCGCCGGGCACCGGTCCATCACCATGTCGAGCCCCGCCCCGCGGACCCGGTCGTACGCCGCCTCGTCGACGACGCCGAGCTGGAACCACACCGCCTTCGCCCCGATCGCGACCGCCTCGTCGGCGACCGCGCCGGCCAGGTCGCTGTTCACGAAGACGTCGACCACGTCCACGTCGAAGGGGATCGCGTCCAGGGAGGGGTAGCCCTGCTCCCCGTGGACCGTCTCCGCCTTCGGGTGCACCGGCACCACCCGCTTGCCGAAGCGCTGCAGCACCTGGGCGACACCGTAGGCGGCGCGGTCCCGGTTGTCGGAGAGGCCCACGACGGCCCATGTGTCGCCCAGCTCGGTCAGGATCTTCCGGGCCGTCGCCGTGACCGCGGCCGTGTCCGGGGCGTCGCTCATGGGGTTCCTCCTCGTCGTCGGGGGCGTCGTACCACTCGAACGGCACGGAACGCGGCGGCATTCCCTCCGCTTAGGCTGGTGCTCGAACAAAGGAGCGCTGCACCGCCATGAAGTACCGTCTGCGAGCGATCACCCGTGAGGAGCACCTGGCCTTCGTCGCCCGGCAGTCGTCGGTGAGCCACCTGCAGATCCCCTCCTGGGGCGAGGTGAAGAGCGACTGGCGTTCGGCCTCGCTCGGCTGGTTCGACGACGAGGCCCGGCTGGTCGGGGCCGGGCTGGTGCTCCTGCGGTCGCTGCCGAAGGTCCGGCGGTACCTCGCCTATCTGCCGGAGGGCCCGGTCCTCGACTGGGCGGCGGCGGACCTCGGGGACTGGCTGCGGCCGATGACCGAGTACCTGAGCGACCTCGGCGCCTTCACCGTGCGGATGGGCCCGCCGGTCGTCGTGCGCCGGTGGGACGCCGCCGCGGTGCGGGCCGCGGTGGCCGACCCGGAGGCCCGGTGGCTGCGGGACGTGACGCCCTCCGAGGAGAACCCGGCGGCGCGGGAGCTGGTGGAGCGACTGCAGGGGCTGGGCTGGCGTGCGGTCACCGCCGACGGGGAGGACAGCGCGGCCGTCAGCCAGCCCCGCTACGTGTTCCAGGTGCCGTTCGCCGGGCGGCAGCTCAGGGACGTCCAGCAGGGCTTCAGCCCGGAGTGGCGACGAAGCGCGAAGAAGACGTGGCGGGCCGGGGTGGAGGTGGTCCGCGGCGGTTACGAGGACCTGGGCGCCTTCCACCGGCTCTACGCGGAGACCGCCGAGCGCGACGGCTTCATCCCGCGCCCCCTCTCCTACTTCCAGCGGATGTGGATCGCCCTGCGCAACGAGCACCCGGACCGGATGCGGCTCTACCTCGCCCGCCACGAGGACGAGGACCAGGCCGCCGCCCTGATGCTCACCGTGGGCGACCATGTGTGGCATGCCTATGGGGCCTCGCCCTACACCCGTACGGATGTGTGCCCCGACCATGCTCTGCAGTGGCGGATGATGGCGGACGCCCATGAGATGGGGGCAGGCGTCTACGACCTGCGGGGCATCACGGACGCCGTCTCGGGCGACGAACAGCATCTGGCGCAGCTCCGTCACCGCCTCGGCACGGGCGGGCAGGCGGTGGAGTACCTCGGGGAGTGGGACTTCCCGATCAGCAAGGTCCTCCACAAGGCCCTCGACCTGTACATCGCCCGTCGCGGCGGCTGACGCGG
>NZ_LWCC02000146.1:0-6397 GCF_001642695.1 Streptomyces chilikensis | reverse complement strand
GCCGGCGGGCCCGGCCGGTGGCGCGAACCTCACCGGCCGGGCCCGCCGGGCCGTGGGGGCCGCCCGTGCCGCGGATTCCCCGGTGCGGGCTCCTGCCGCGGGTCAGTTGAAGGCGTCCGGGTCGGGGCCCGTGCGCAGCCCCCGGTCGAGGGCGGCGAGGGAGGCCATCTCCTCGTCGGTGAGGGCGAAGTCGAAGACGTCGATGTTCTCGGCGATCCGCGACGGGGTGACCGACTTGGGGATCACGATGTTGCCCAGCTGCAGGTGCCAGCGCAGCACGATCTGCGCGGGGGACCTGCCGTACCGCTGCGCGAGGGTCACGATCGGCTCCTCCCCCAGTACCGCACCCTGCGCCAGCGGGCTCCACGCCTCGGTGGCGATACCGAGTTCACCGTGCACGGCGCGCAGTTCGGCCTGCTGGAGGCCGGGGTGCAGCTCCACCTGGTTGACGGCCGGGACCAGCGAGCTGTGCTCCAGCAGCCGGCGCAGGTGCGCGGGCTGGAAGTTGGAGACTCCCACCGCGCGGGCCCGGCCGTCGGCGGCCAGCCGCTCGAGGGCGCGCCAGGTGTCGAGGTACCGGTCACGGGCCGGTGTGGGCCAGTGGATCAGGTACAGGTCGACGTGGTCGAGGCCCAGCTTGGCGAGGCTCTCGTCGAAGGCGCGGAGGGTGGCGTCGTAGCCCTGGTCGGCGTTCCACAGCTTGGTGGTGACGAACAGTTCCTCGCGGGCGATGCCGGAGGCGGCGAGCGCCTTGCCGACGCCGGCCTCGTTGCCGTAGACGGCGGCGGTGTCGATGGAGCGGTAACCGGCCCGGAGGGCGGCGGTGACGGCGGCGGTGGTGTCCTCGTCGGGGACCTGGAAGACGCCGAAGCCCAGCTGGGGGATGGTGACGCCGTTGTTGAGGGTGACGGCGGGGACGGCGGGGACGGTGCTCATGGTGCTTCCTTGAGGTTCTGGTGGTGCGAGGTTCCGGTGGTGCGGACGGTTCGGGCGTCCGGGGCGGTGGCGGGGTTCACGGGGCCACCGGCTCGGAGGCGGCCCGCGGGGTGGACCCGGTGACCACCCGGCCCGTGGAGCCGGAGCGGCCGCGCCGGTCGAGGTGGGCCGCGAGGAAGGACAGCAGGAGGGCGACGGCCGCCAGGACGGCGCCGACCCAGTTCGGGGCGGTCCAGCCGAGGCCGCCGGCGATCACCAGGCCGCCCAGCCAGGCGGCCAGGGCGTTGCCCAGGTTGAAGGCGCCGATGTTGGCGGCGGAGGCCAGGGTGGGCGCGGCGGACGCCTGGTCCAGCACCCACTTCTGCAGCGGCGGCACGGTGGCGAAGCCCAGCGCGCCGATCAGCGTCAGCGTGACGGCGGCGAGCACCTTGTGGTGGGCGGTGAAGGTGAAGACCAGCAGCGTCGCGGAGAGCGCGGCCAGGGCGGTGAACAGCATCGGCATCAGCGCGCGGTCGGCGAGCTTCCCGCCGGCCAGGTTGCCGAGGAACATGCCGAGGCCGAAGAGGACCAGCAGCCAGGTGACGGAGGCCTCCGCGTAGCCGGTGACCTCGGTCATCATCGGCGTGATGTAGGTGATGGCCGCGAAGACGCCGCCGTAGCCCAGCACGGTCATCGCCATCGCCAGCCACACCTGGACGTTGCGGAAGGCGGCGAACTCGGCCCGGACGTCGGCGGCCGGCGGGCGGCCGGTCTCGGGGATCAGCCTGGCGACGCCGAGCAACCCGACCAGGCCGAGGGCCGCGACCGCGGCGAAGGTGATCCGCCAGCCGGCGGCGTGGCCGAGGTAGGTGCCGCCGGGGACGCCGACGACGTTGGCGACGGTCAGGCCCATGAACATCAGCGAGATCGCCGACGCCCGCCGGTGCGGGGCCACCAGGTCGGCGGCGACCACGGAGCCGATTCCGAAGAACGCGCCGTGCGCCAGGGAGGCGACGATCCGGCCCGCCAGCATCAGGCCGAAGGACGGAGCCACCGCCGAGAGCGCGTTGCCGACGACGAAGAGCGCCATCAGGAACGTCAGCATCTTCTTGCGGGAGACCTTGGTGCCGAGCACGGTCAGCAGGGGGGCACCGAGGACGACACCGAGGGCGTAGCCGGTCACCAGCCATCCGGCGGTGGGGATGGAGACACCGAACTCGCCCGCGACCTGGGGCAGCACGCCCATGATGACGAACTCGGTGGTGCCGATCCCGAAGGCCCCGATGGCCAGGGCCAGGAGCGCGAGAGGCATGGGACGAACTCCCAGTCGTTGTGGGGGGTGGTAACTGGCGAGAACAATAGTTGCACACGCTGAATAATTGCAAGCGCGGGCTAAATCTGGCCCGAGGTAACCGCCGTATGGAAGGATTGTGTCGTCCGCGGAAGGTCCGCCCCGTAGCCGAGCAGGAGGTCAGCGTGACCGCGACCGATCCCTCGCTCACCGCCCTCGCAGACGGCTGGTGCGCACTCTCCCTCCTGCACGGCAGGATCGAGTCCCACCTCGAGCGCGCCCTGCAGCGCCACGGTCTGAGCGCGCGGGAGTACTCCTTGCTGGACGTCCTCAGCCGGCAGCACGACGGGGCCGGCGGTCACCTGCAGATGAAGCAGGTGGCGGACGCCGTGGTGCTGAGCCAGAGCGCCACCACGCGCCTGGTGACCCGGCTGGAGGACCGCGGCCTGCTGGCGCGCTACCTCTGCCCCACCGACCGGCGCGGCATCTACACGGACGTCTCCGACGCGGGCCTCGCCCTGCTCGCGGAGGCCCGGCCGACCCATGACGCGGCGCTGCGCGAGGCGCTCGACGAAGCCGCCGGCGATCCCCGGCTGGAGCCCCTGGTGCGGGTGGTGGAGACCGCGCGCACCGTCGCCTGACCGGCGCACGCACCTGACCGGCGGCGCCGCGGCCGGCCGGGGACGCCCGGCGGCCCGCTGCGGCCGGCCGGCGCCCAGGAGGAACGGGGGGAGATCCTCGTGCGCCGGGGCCGTGCGCGCCGCGAACCGCCGGACCTCGCCGCGGAACGAGCGGCCCTCCAGCCGGCTCCGCGCACCGCCCCGCGCCCGTGGATGCGGGCGTCGACCAGCACCTCGGCGCCGGCGTCGCCGATCTGGCAGTCGAGGACGGGCCAGGCGCTCGCGACGCGGTCCGCGATCCGCGATCCGCGGGAAGGCCCGGTACGACCGGCCGAGGGCCGGCGAGCGGAGCAGCGCGCGGGTGAAGCGGCCCACCGGGGCGGCAAGCGCGGCCTTGTGGCGGGAGACGCCCTCGAAGGGCAGGCCGCGGCGGGCGCAGAGGAAGCCGAGGACCCCCGCACCGGCCGCCCCGGCTGCGGCCGTGCGCCCGACTCCGGCCGCGTCCGCGGCCCCGCGCGCGGACGGGATCCCCGATCGACGAACGGAGCGAGTCGTCATCGCCGGGAACCCTGCCGCCCCGCCGACGGTTCGTCAGATCCTTTCACCGGGACCGTCGACGACTCCAAGGGGTCGCCGATCCCCCTGAAAAGCGGACGATCCACGACAAAGAACCGTCTCACAAACTTGAATCGTTCGTCTTTCTGTACCTATCGCCTCAAGCCATGTAGTGTTCGACACCATGACCGCAAACCCCGCCTCGCCCGCCGAGGAACTGCGCGGCGCCGGCCTGCGGGTGACGGCAGCCCGCGTCGCGCTGCTCGAAACCGTCAGGGCCGGCGACCACCTCGGCGTCGAGGCGATCGCCTCCGGCGTACGGGAGCGCGTGGGCCACGTCTCCACCCAGGCCGTCTACGAGGCGCTGCACGCGCTGACGGCCGTGGGGCTGGTCCGCCGCATCGAACCGGCCGGCAGCCCGGCCCGGTACGAGGGCCGCGTCGGGGACAACCACCACCACGTCGTCTGCCGCTCCTGCGGCACCGTCGCCGACGTGGACTGCGCGGTCGGTCAGGCCCCCTGCCTGACCGCCTCCCAGAACCACGGCTTCGTCATCGAAGAGGCCGAGGTGACGTACTGGGGCCTGTGCCCCGCCTGTTCCACCGCTCGCCAGTAGTCCCACAGCTCGCAGTACCTGAGCCGTGACCGCCTGATCCAGAAGGACAGACATTGACTGAGAACCACGACGCCATCGTCACCGAGCCGAAGGCGGAGACGGGCGGCTGCCCCGTCGCGCACGGCGCGCGCGCCCCTCACCCGACCGCGGGCGGCGGCAACCGCCAGTGGTGGCCTGAGCGGCTCAACCTCAAGATCCTCGCCAAGAACCCCGCGGTCGCCAACCCGCTGGGTGAGGAGTTCGACTACGCCGAGGCCTTCAAGGGCCTCGACCTCGCCGCCGTCAAGCAGGACATCGCCGCGCTCCTCACCGAGTCGCAGGACTGGTGGCCGGCGGACTACGGCCACTACGGCCCGTTCATGATCCGCATGGCGTGGCACAGCGCCGGCACCTACCGCATCACCGACGGCCGCGGTGGCGCGGGCGCCGGTCAGCAGCGCTTCGCTCCGCTGAACAGCTGGCCGGACAACGTCAACCTGGACAAGGCCCGCCGCCTGCTGTGGCCGGTCAAGAAGAAGTACGGCAAGGCCATCTCCTGGGCCGACCTGATGGTCCTCGCGGGCAACGTCGCCCTGGAGTCGATGGGCTTCGAGACGTTCGGCTTCGCCGGCGGCCGCGCGGACGTGTGGGAGCCCGACGAGGACGTGTACTGGGGCCCGGAGACCACCTGGCTCGGCGACGAGCGCTACTCCGGTGACCGTGAGCTCGAGGAGCCCCTCGCCGCGGTCCAGATGGGTCTGATCTACGTCAACCCCGAGGGCCCCAACGGCAACGGCGACCCGCTCGCCGCCGCCCGCGACATCCGCGAGACGTTCCGCCGCATGGCAATGAACGACGAGGAGACCGTCGCCCTGATCGCCGGTGGTCACACCTTCGGCAAGGCGCACGGCAACGGCCCGGCGGACGCCGTGGGCGACGACCCGGAGGCCGCCGGCCTCGAGGAGCAGGGCCTGGGCTGGCGCAACAGCCACGGCACCGGCAAGGGTGCGGACACCGTCACCTCCGGTCTCGAGGGCGCCTGGACCTACGAGCCCACCAAGTGGGACAACGAGTACTTCAAGATCCTGTTCGGCTACGAGTGGGAGCAGTTCCGCAGCCCGGCCGGCGCCCTGCAGTGGCGTCCGAAGCACGGTGCGGGCAAGGTCGTCCCCGACGCCCACCTCGAGGGCGTCCGGCACCAGCCGATCATGTTCACCACCGACCTCGCGCTGCGCATGGACCCGGTCTACGCGGAGATCTCGCAGCGCTTCCTGGAGGACGAGCGCGCCTTCGCCGACGCGTTCGCCCGCGCCTGGTTCAAGCTGACCCACCGCGACATGGGCCCGGTCGTCCGCTACCTCGGCCCCGAGGTCCCCTCCGAGGTCCTGATCTGGCAGGACCCGCTGCCGGAGCGCACCTTCGAGGTCGTCGACGAGGCCGACGTCAAGGCCCTCAAGGCCAAGATCGCCGAGTCGGGCCTGACCGTCTCGCAGCTGGTGTCCACCGCGTGGGCCTCCGCGTCCTCCTTCCGCGGCAGCGACAAGCGCGGCGGCGCCAACGGCGCCCGCATCCGCCTGCAGCCGCAGGCCGACTGGGAGGTCAACGAGCCGGCGAAGCTCAAGACCGTCCTGAACACCCTCGAGGGCGTCCAGGAGTCCTTCAACGCCTCCCTCTCCGGCGGCAAGCAGGTCTCCCTGGCCGACGTCATCGTCCTCGCCGGCGCCGTCGGCGTCGAGCTGGCCGCCAAGGAGGCGGGCTTCGACATCGAGGTTCCGTTCACCGCGGGCCGCGTCGACGCCACCCAGGAGCAGACGGACGTCGAGTCCTTCGCCGCCCTCGAGCCGAAGGCGGACGGCTTCCGCAACTACCTCGGCAAGGCCAACCGCCTGCCCGCCGAGCACCTGCTGATCGACCGCGCCAACCTGCTGGGCCTGAGCGCTCCCGAGATGACCGTCCTGGTCGGCGGTCTGCGCGTCCTCGGCGCCAACTACCAGGACGCGGACCACGGTGTCCTCACCGACGCCCCGGGCAGGCTCACCAACGACTTCTTCGTCAACCTGCTCGACCTGGGCACGACGTGGAAGCCGGTGGACGGCGAGAACAACCTGTACGAGGCCTTCGACGAGGCCACCGGCAAGAAGAAGTGGACCGGCACCCGTGCCGACCTCGTCTTCGGTTCCAACTCCGAGCTGCGCGCCCTCGCCGAGGTCTACGCGAGCGACGACGCCAAGGAGAAGTTCGTCCAGGACTTCGTCCGGGCGTGGAACAAGGTCATGAACGCCGACCGCTTCGACCTGGTCTGACCGATCCCCGATCGGCTCCGGGAGCCCGGTCCGTCCGGCCCCTGAGGAACGCCCCCGCCCGGCCGCGAGGCCGGCGGGGGCGTTCCCGCGTCACGCGGCGTTCCCGCACCGCGCGGCG
>NZ_LWCC02000145.1 GCF_001642695.1 Streptomyces chilikensis | reverse complement strand
CGGGCCGCGCCGCCGCACCCCGCCCCTGAGGCGGACCTGCCCGGCGCGGCAGTGCCCGCCGCCCGCCGTCCGGGCGGGGCCTCACCGGCCCTGGCCCGCCGTGACGGGATGACGGCGTCCGGCGAAGGTGTACGCCACGCCCGTCTGCCAGCCCGGCAGCGGCAGCACGCGCACCCCGTCGAAGCCCGCCCGGCGCATCCGGGCGGCGAACTCCGGTGCGGTGTCGAACTCCAGGACGCTGTGCCACAGGTGGCGGTAGAGCGCCCGGTCACCGGTGACCGTGCCCAGCGGGACCACGACACCCCGGCAGACCGCCGACCACACCGCCCGGTGGGAGCGCCGCCCGCCGAGCGCGTACTCGTGCGCCACCACCCGGCCGCCGGGCACCAGCAGGTCGTGGACGCCGCGCAGCACCGCGTCGGGATCGGCGACGTTGCGGAAGAGGTAGGCGGCGAAGACGGCGTCGAACGGTCCGTGCGCGGCGCGCCCGACGAGGTCCTCCGCCGTCGCGTGGACGAAGCGCACCCGCTCCAGGCCCCGGCGGGCGCGGGCCCGGGCGAGCATCGCCGTCGACGCGTCCGCGCCCACGATCTCCGCGTGCGGGAAGGCGGCGGCCAGCGCCGCGGTCGACGCGCCGGTGCCGCAGCCCAGATCCAGTACCCGGCGGCCCGTGCCGCCGTCCGGCAGGGCCAGCCGGCGGGCGGAGCGGCGCAGGTGGGCGTGGTAACCGGGATTGAGGGCGACCAGCCGGTCGTAGGAATCGGCGCC
>NZ_LWCC02000144.1 GCF_001642695.1 Streptomyces chilikensis | reverse complement strand
CCGCTATCTCCGGCCGGACCGCCGCGCACCGCGCCACGATCGCCTCGGCGACCGCGGGATCCGGCTCGGTGGACCATTCGCCCACCTCGGCCGTCCCGCCCAGCAGCAGCCGCCCCGGCTGCGGCAGGAAGTAGGTCGACCGCGTCCCGTCGTCCGCCTCGTCGGCGACCGAGGTCAGCCAGGTGTCCACCCCCGGGTTCTCCACCACGACCAGCTGCCCCCGCACCGGGTGCACCGAGTCGTCCGGAACCAGCTCCCGCGCCCCCAGGCCGGTCGCGTTGACCACCACCGGCGCCTCGGCGGCGGCCTCGTCGAGCGAGGAGACCGCACGCTCCTCGACCACGCCCCCCGCGGCGCGGAAACGTTCCCGCAGCCAGGGCAGGTGGACCCGCATGTCGATCAGCGGCACCCGCGCCCACAGACCGCCGCCGGGGCACTCCTCGGACGTCGCCGCGCGCAGCCCCGGAACCTCCGCGGCCCACGGGCCGAGCCCGTCGAGCGACGCGCCGCCGTGCACCCCCGCCACCATCCGCACGCCCGTCTCCTCGGACCGGGTGGCGGCCAGCGCGGCGTAGACCTCGTAGGAGACCAGCGACCACCCGCCGACCCGTTCCTCCGGCTCGATCCGGTAGGGCCACCACAGGCCGCCCGCCACCTCCGAGGTCGTCCGCTCGGCGGGTTCGCGGGACCAGATCCGTACCCGCCGCCCGCTCTCCGCCAGGACCACGGCCGTGGTCAGGCCGATGACTCCGCCGCCCACGACGATCACTTCACAGGGCCGATGCCGTTCCATGCGCGGACCGTAACGGAATGCCCCGCACCGGGAACAGAGCGCCCGCGCCGCGGGAATACTCGGAGCATGGCTGCCGAGCACGCGACCTACGCGTCCTTCGCCCTCGCCCCGGCGACCCGCGCGGGCGGGGTCCTCGCGGGCGGGACCCACCTCATCACCCACCGGGAGTTCACCGACTTCGTGGTCGACGGGCGCCCGCTGCTCTTCCGCCTCGCGGACCTGGACGCGGTGTCGCCGCTCGCCGCCGACGTGCCGCCGGCCGTCCTCGCCGAGCAGGTGCGCGCGCTGCTGCTGGAGGCGCCGGCGCCGCTGCCCGGCGGCCGGTACCTGGTCTACGGCTGTCCCGAATGCGCCGACCTCGCCTGTGGCGCGGTCACCGCGGTGATCGAACGGGACGGCGAGGACTACGTGTGGCGCGACTTCGCCTGGCAGACCGGGGACCGCCCCGACCTGCGCCTCAACGGCTACCGCGGCCTGGGCCCGTTCCGGTTCCGCGGCGACGGGTACCGCGCGGCGCTGACCGGCCTGCTGGACCGGGCCCACGACGTGCGGGAGGACGGCCGCAGGGTGCTGCTGGTCGGCGCCCGGGCCACCGTGCTCAACAAGCTGGCCGCCGCGCTGCGCTCCATCGGCATAGGCGCCGACATCACCCACGACCCGTCCGGGGTCCCGCCCGAGGAGCTGCGGGCCTACGGGGCGGTGGCCTTCGGACGCGCGGTGGGGGAGGAGCGGAAGGAGGAGGTGCGGGCCGCGTTCCGGCGGGCGGGCGCCGACGTGGCGTACGTCAGCGGCCTGGCGCCGGTGATCCCGCTGCTGGTGGCGCGGACCGAGGAGGCGCTGGACCGGCGCCCCCGGGACCGGCGGCGGCTCGCCGGGCTCCGCGCGACGGAGCGGGAGGCGGTGGTCGAGGTGAGTTCCCGCTGCCGCGTGGGCCTCACCGTCCACCGGGTGGGCCGCCTCCGGCGGACCCACGAGCACGTCGCCTTCGACGGCGTGCTGCCCCCGGGCAGCCACAGCCTCCCGCTCGACCCGGAGTCGGTGAGGGGCGAGGCGTTCCTGGTGGCCCGCACCTCGGGCGAGGTGCGGGTGGCGGCCGTGCCGCACTGACCGCGGGGGCCGGGGCGGCCCCGGCCCGCGAGCCGGCTCCCCGCGGTCGTCGCCCGGGCGGCCCGCTCCGGCCCGCCCGGCG
>NZ_LWCC02000143.1 GCF_001642695.1 Streptomyces chilikensis | reverse complement strand
GCTCCCCCGCCTCGAACGGTCCTTCCGGCTGCGCCTTCAGGACCGCTTGAGGCCCGCTGACGCGGGCCCGGCTGGCTGAAGGGTGGGCAGGTCCGGCTGTCCGTGTCCTAGCGCACCCAGGTGCAGGGCTCCGCCACGGGTTCCGGGCCCTCCATGGCGCTGCGCCACTTCTCCTTCAGGCTCTTCGGTGGGGCTTCCCTCTCCTCTTGCACGTGCAGGAGCTGGGCCGTGGTCACGCGTATATGACACTCGCGGTGACGCTGCTTCACGAGCACTATCTAGACCCCGTCCTGAGTGAGCAGCGCATGACGGGGGCTCGTCCCCTGGGCGTGTGTGCCGGGCCAGGAGGGGAGGTGGGTGTTTCCTTCGGGAAGAATTTTCTGGGAATCCGGATTTGGGCGTGGTGCTTCTCCGGGGTGGGGGCTATGGCGTGGGGCGGGTTCCGGGGATGGCGTGGATCTGCCAGCGTGCCCAGTCTCGTCGGGTGTGCGCGGCCATCTCGGCGGTGGCCAGAGCGGTGGTCTTCGCCTCGGTGAGGCGCTGTGGCCACGGGCCGGACCGTGGGCCGATGAGGAGGGCCTCGAGTAGTGGGCCGGCGAGCACATGGTGGTCGAAGGGGGCACGGTCAATCGGGGCGAGCAGCGCCAGCGGGGGCAGGTGGGCGGGGCGCAGGGCGGCCAGGGTTCGGCGTATGGCGGGGGCAGCTCCCCAACAAGTGTCCAGGATCAGGGCGTTGGCGGTCAGGGGTCGGTGTAGGGCTGTCAGGTCGGTGTCGAGGAAGCCTTCGGGTTGGAGTCCGGGGTAGGAGTGCGCGCAGATGTAGAGGACGTTGGTGTCGGCTCCGAGCGCCCGGTCCGCGGCTCCGGGAGGCACGATCAGGACCGGCTGGGCCGGGGACGGCAGGGGGGTCACGCGGGGTAGGTAGGTCAGGCGGGTGGCGACCCGGAGCGCGTCCGCCTGACAGCGCGGGGAGTGGGTGGGTGCGGCCGTCAGGACGCGCAGGTTCCGCACGATGCGGATACGGCGGTGCCCTGGGCGGCGAGCGGAGGTCTTCACGCGGCTGCTCCTCGCCCGGCTCTCGGTGGCCGGGGCGGCCAGTTGCTGGTGATGGGGGGCGATGGGGTGAATGACTCAATAGTCATGGTATCTGGGAGACTTGGCCGCTCTGGGCATGCTGCCCCATAGCTTCTTCGCCTCGTCGACCGCAGCGTTCCGGGAAGGGCCAGAGAAGCTGAAGCAGCCGATGTCCGCGTCAGTGGCACGGCTGCGGCGTAGCGATGGCCCTTCTTGTGTCAGCGCCGTCGGAGTTCCGGCTTGGATCGGTGGCGGGGGCTGGTCCGTGAAGGCGGAAGGTGTCACGCTGGGCGGCCGGCCGGTGTCGGTGCGGTGGGTGCGGGCAGCATGCTGTCCATGCTCTCCTGGTAGCGGTGGAGGTCTCCGGCCCAGCCGGGGACGAGGAGGTACTGGACGGTGCTCAGGGTGATCGCGGCCTCTCCCAGCCGGTTGGCGGGGGCGATGCCTCCGGCGCGGACCCACTGATCCCACATCGCGTCGTTCATCAGCACGGTCAGCATCTCGGCGTCGGCGCGTTCCAGGAGCAGGAGGCATGCCTGACGGCCCCCGGTGTGGCGCGCATCCGGGCGGGCAGGACCGTTGCGCGTGCGGGGAGGGGCGGATGCGGTGGACCGGGAGCCGGCCGCGCGTCCTGTGCCCGATGCGGCTTCGCAGGCGTTGGGGCGCCGGCGGAGCAGGAACCAGCACGGGGCCGGAGGAGGTGCGCCTCGCGCTACTGCATGATCGTGCGCGGTAGGTGGGATGGCGTGTCGACGCAGCTGTAGAGCTGCAGGGTGTAGCCGCGCCCGATAGTGATCATGGTGGGTTCGCGCAACTTCCTGTACGGCGCTCCGACCGGCTTTTCCGCGTCCGGTCCTGCCTCCAGGGGACGCCAGCTGACGGCGCCCCCGTGCCACTCACTGCCGTCGACGGTGAGGAGCGCCTCCACCGGTCCGCCGCATTCGCCGCAGCACAGTTCGTCGGATTCCGCCGGATCGCGGAAGGTGAAGTTGGCCGGCCATCCGCCCGCCTTCCAGCCGGGCGCGACGGACAGGTCGAATTGGTAGCTCAACGAACGCTGCGCGCACCAGGTCTCGAGACGGTCGCTGAGATCCTCGTCGAGTTCCTGGTGAGGAGGGAATTCACGCACCGGTTCGGGGTGGAGCAGGCACGGCTCCGGCAGGTGGCTGTCGCACCCGACGTAGGCGGGTTCGGCAGGAGTGTGCAGGACTTCCTGGACCTGCGAGGCCGTGCGCCAGCGCAACTGCACGTTGGCTGAGCTTCCTTCGATGCCCAAGGACGGGGCCCACAGCACCTGCAGCAGGTCCTTGCCCTCCGGGAAGGGCAGTGCGGGCACGTCGCGGGCGTAGAGCTGGGCAAGGGGAATCAGCGGCTGCGGTCCGGCCGGCAGCAGTTGTGGATCGTGCCCGGCTGTCAGCCGTTCCATCACCGCCTCTTCCTGTGCGGTCAGCAGGTTCTCCCGCGGCCCCCGCGGTCGCGCCCATGCCTGGGTCAGCAGGGCCCGCCGTTCGCGCACGTCTGCCGGAGTCGGCAGGGGCCGGTAGGGCTGGAGCCATGGTTCACCCTCCGGCCAGGGCTCGTCAGCGGGCCACAGCAGCGGCCCGCCCACCGAACTGTCATGGACCGTCGGCGCCCCCGGGCGCGGGTGAAGCCGAAAGGCCACCCTGCTCATGCCGGCCAGCTCCGGAAACGCCTCGACGATGTCCAGCGGCCGCGGTGGTGTCGTACGTGTCATGTGCTCCCCTTCCAGCAACGGTGACGCATCCAAGCACAGGACGCCGACACTCTGGCCAGGGCCTGACCTGGAGCGCAGCCCTGCTGTTGCCAGGCGGGTATCTCGGGCGCGGTGTCGGCAGTCCGGAGGTGATGGAACGTCCTCGCGGCGGCGCAGCACCGCATCTGGGCCTGAGGGCGATGGCGTCCTCGCGGGCGGGCTTGGCCGTGATGCCGGTGGCCTCGAGGTACGTCACGCCGGTTGTGGCGCGACGGCCAGGTTGGAGCGCTCCAGGCAGCGGCCCAGCGTGTGGATGAGGGCGGCGGCCAGCGTAGGGGCCGTCGCAGACGGGCTGCTCCGAGCCAAGAGTGCGCACCTCATGATTGGTCGGACAGCTCCTCATCGCCTTGTTGGAGCAGCCACCTCTCGAACAGCGCGCAGGCCAGCCAGTGACCGCCCACGAACGCCACGTGGTGAGCGGAGACGCCAGTGCCGCCACCGGATTTGCGTGTGGGATCGGCCCCGTGTGCGAGGAGCAGCGCTGTGGTGTCCACGTGGAGCGGCTGGCCCGTTTGCGTGGCCGCATCCATTTCGCCGTCGACCGCCGCGTGCAGGAGGGTGATCCCGTGGTGCTCTTCGTGGACGTCTCCGCCGGCGAGGAGCAGGCGATGCAGTTCGGGCAGATTGTCCAGCTCCACCGCTTCATGCAGCGGGGACAAGTCGTTGGGCATGCGCACCCCAAGGGTCGGTGACGGAGCAAGAGCATGGCAGAAGGCAAGGAGGTTCTCACGCCCGCCTCCGGTCCCCGCTCTGTCGGCCCGATGAGGCCGGGCTGGAGCAACTGGTCGGGTCTCTCGCCGCATACGAGCGTCTCGCTGCCCGGGTGACCACCACCGGACCATCCGGCGCGCCGGCCGCACCCGGGCACTCGAGCACCTAGCAAGCCCGGGCCGCTCGGCCGGTGTCACCTGCCCCGCGGTCGGCGACGGCCGTCCAGGGGCGCAGCCTGACGGCCGTAGGGCGAGGACAGCCGGCTTCTTAGGTGGTGGGCCAGGCGCGCAGCACGGTGGCGATCTTGCCCACGGTGCGGGCGGGGAGGGGCCGTCTATGCCAGGACGGCGGGGGTGGCGTCCTCGGCCGTCCAGTCACCGTCGAAAAGCGCGGCGACCAGGCATGCCTGGGGCTCGGGGAGCTGGCCGGTGCGGTGTTTGGTGCGGGTCTTGGCGAGCCAGGCGCCGATCTTGACGGTGTCGCCGTCGACGGAGAGGGATTCGCGGGCGGCGGGGGCGCGGCCCTGGCGGTGGAGGAAGAGTTCTAGGAGCTGGACGGTCTCCTCGAAGGTGCGGCGGGTGCGGCGGGCGGGGGTGAGGCCGAGGGTGGTTAGCAGGTGCTGCTGACCAGGGTCGAGGGTGGGCCAGGTGGTGAGCTGGCGGTGCAGCCAGGAGCCGATCTTCACGCCGTGCAGCTGGGTGTAGTGGGTGAGGGCGGTGGCGTCGGCGCCGGTGGCGAGGTGGGCGCGCAGCAGGTGGTATTTGCGGTGCCAGTCCGCGCCGTGGGGCAGGCGCCAGTCCGGGGCGAGGGCGGTGAGGGCGTCGGCGCGGGCGGGGGTGAGCTTGTTGTTGGCGGCGAGGTGGCGCTGCTCGGCGAGCCAGGCGCCGATGGAGGTGGTGGAGGGGGCGGCGAGGTGGCCGTGGGTGCGCAGGTAGTCGGCGGCGGTGGTGAGGCGGGAGCGCCAGGCGGCGTCGTGCTTGTCCCAGATCATGCCGAGGGCGTCGAGTTCGGCGATCCAGTCGGCGTCGAGGGAGCCGGCTTTCGCGGCCTCGCGCATGGTGGTGATGAAGGTGCCGAGGGTGTAGCCGGTGGGGTCGATGTGGTCGGCGGGCACGTCGAGGTGGCCGTGTTCGTCACGGTAGGCCTGGGCGGCGGCCAGGCCGAGGCGGCGGGAGCGGGAGACGGACGCATCGCGGGGGTCGAAGGAGGCCAGGTCCATGGCGCGGGCGATGCGCTCGGGGTGGACGGTGAAGTCGAAGTGCCACCGCCGCTCGATCAGCTGGCTGGTCTCCTTCGGCAGGCGGTTGGCCTTGTCCGGGAGGCGTTCGAGGATGCGGTGGTCGTGGCGGGCGAGCGCCGTGGCGATCGCCCAGACGGGCTCGTAGGCGGTGCCGAGGATGTTCTGCGGGTCGGCGGCGGGTGGGATGTAGACGGGCACGATCAGGCTGGCGGTTTTGCCGGAGACGTCCAGGCGCAGGGCGCGGCCGAGGGCCTGGGCGCAGCGGGTGACGCTGCGGGTGGGGTCGGCGAAGACGACGGCGTCGACGCTGGGGATGTCGACGCCCTCGGCGAGGACCCGTGCGTTGGCGAGGATCGCGGTGTCGGCTGCGGCGAAGTCGGTGTAGATGCCGGCGCGCTGGGCGGAGGTGTGCTCGCCGTGGGTGAAGAAGACGGCCGGGGCAGCGGTGGGGAGCAGGGCGGGGTCGTTGCGGGCGAGCAGGCGCAGGGTGTGGGGCAGTTCGCGGGCGAAGTGGCGGGCGTCGGCGACCCGGTTGAAGTACACCAGGACCCGCGACAGGCCGTGTTCTCTCATCGCGCGCACGACGGCCAGGTGCAGGGCGGTGGTGCGCAGCGCACTGTCCTGCGCCTCGGCGCCGTCGCCGCTGCTGGTGCCGCCGGTGCTGGTGCTGCTGGTGCCGAGGCCGGGCATGTTCAGGCTGCGGCGCAGGTCGGCGTCGGTGAGTGTGGGTACCACGATGTGGTAGTCCGCGGCCCGGCCGTCGGCCACTGCCCTCGCCAGCGAGTACTCGAAGATCTTCGGGCCGTAGACGGCCTCGTTGTCCATGGAGTTGGCGAACGCGTCCGCCTCCGGCTGCGCGGCGGCCCGGCGGCGGCGCGGGCGCGTGAGGTCGGCGGAGTCGGCCAGCTCGGGGGCGGCGAGGATGCGCGGGGTGGCGGTCATGTAGAGGCGGCGGTCCGCCCGGATGCGCTGGTTGTCGTGGACGATCGCCCACTTCTTGTCGGCGCGGCCCGCGATCCGGTGCGCCTCGTCCATGATCGCCAGATCGAACGGCGGCACGTCGAACCCGCTGTGCTGCGTCTCCTCGATCTTGGTCAGGGAGTCGTAGGTGCAGATCACCGTCAGCGCCGGGATCTCGTCCTCGCTGTCCCCCACCACCGACATCAGCCCGCCCAGCGCGTGCGGGTCGCCGGTCGACATCACACGGGCGTCCACCAGGTCGTCGCGGCCTGCGGCGTCCAGGGAGGAGACGATCACCATGTGCTCGCCGTGGCCGTCGCCGCGCCAGGCCAGCGCGGTCTGGGTGGCCAGGTCCAGCGTGGGGACCACGAACAGCACCAGGCGGGCCCTCAGATCATCCGCGACCCGGATCGACACCAGGGTCTTGCCGGTGCCCGTCGCCGACACGAACAGAGCCCGCGTCCCCGCGCGGCCCAGCTGACGTACGAGCCGCTGCACCGCCTCCACCTGGTCGGGAAACAGGCTCCGGCGCTCAGGGCGGCCGAGGCCCGGCAGTTCCGTCACAGTCATCTCAGCTCTTCCCGAAGCGGCCGCGCCCCGGACAACGGCCCGGGGCGCGGAAGGGGCAGGTGGACCATCGGATGGGCTTTGCTGGACCCTAGTAGGACTCCGTCAGGTCTTTCCGATCGGCCCGTTCCTAGGCATGTTGGATGGACGCACGTGAAGTGAACCGTGTCCGGGACAAGTTGGCGCTCTACGTGGCTGACGTGTTCGCGTCGGTACCGCGCAAGGACCAGCGAGCCAAAGGCAACTGCTACCTGCGGGGACTGATGTTGGACGGCCGCCGAAAGTCGATCCAGGCCAGGGCCTCGCGGCTGCCGGACGGCAACGAACAGAACCTGCAGCAGTTCGTGAACCAGTCCACCTGGGACCCGGTGCCGGTGCAGCGGCGGATCTGCGAACGCATGCTGCCGCTGGTCAACCCGACGGCCTGGGTGATCGACGACGTGTCGCTGCCCAAGGACGGAAGAATGTCGGTCGCTGTGGCTCCGCAGTACTGCGGAGCCCTGGGCAAACGCGCCAACTGCCAGGTCGCGGTCAGCGTCCACGCCGCCAGTGACACTGCCTCCTGCCCCCTGCAGTGGCGGCTGTTCCTGCCCAAGGAATGGGCGGCGGACACCAACCGCAGGACCATTACCCGCATCCCGCCCGAGGCCGGACACCGCGAGAAGTGGCGGCCGGCCCTGGACATGCTCGACACGCTGGCCGACTGGGGCATGAGGCCGCCGGTCGTGGTGGCCGACGCCGCCTACGGCACCAACGCCCACTTCCGGGCCGGCCTGGCGGAGCGGGGGATCGACTGCATGCTGGCCGTCCGCGCGGACGTGACCACCCACCCGTTCAACGCCCAACCGACAGCCCCGGACCGCAAGGGCCCCGTCGGCTGCTGGCCCCAGCCCCGCTACCGTCACCCCGCACCCTCAGTGGCAGCTCTTGCCACCGGCCTCGGGCAGGAGGCGTTCACCTCTCTCACCTGGCGGCAGGGCTCACGAGGTGAGCTACGTTCCCGCTTCGCCGCCGTGCGCGTCCGGCCTGCCGGTCACGCCGTCGAGCGTCCCATCCGGGCGGCTGCCTCGGCCGAACAGGGCTGGTGGGACGGCGTCCTGCCCGACTGCTGGCTGCTGGTCGAATGGCCCGAGGAGGCCGAGGCTCCCACCGACTACTGGTTGTCCGGCCTGCCGGCCGACACTTCACTCCCCGACCTGGTCCGTCTGGCCAAGGTCCGCTGGTGCATCGAGCACGACTACCGCGAACTCAAGCACGGACTGGGCCTGGACCACTTCGAAGGCCGTTCCTGGCCCGGCTGGCACCACCACGTCACCCTCGTGACCGCGGCCCACGCGTTTCTTACCGAACAGCGTCTGGCCCCAAAAGTACCGGGACCGCACTCACCCTCTACCAGATCCTCGACGCCCTCCAAGGCATCCTGAGGTGCTGGACCGGCACCTGCACCACCTGCCACCAACCCCTTCCCATCAGGGCCACGTCACCTAGATCAAAACAGACCTAACGGAGTCCTACTAGGTCCACGCAACAGCAGGTCCGTCCCTGCCGAAACCTGGCTCCGGGCCACTCCCGAGAGGTCTCTCGTTCCGCCCAGGTCGCTTTCCCGGGTGCGGGCCATCTGCCGCACTGGATTCGCCGCGGAAGCCGATGGTGCCGAGCCGGGCGCCGCCCTCACCGATCGGACCCAGGTCGAGCGTCCTCGCCTTGTCCCCGCGCTGTTGCCGTAGTGGCCGCCCCGGAGCACGTCGTAAGCCTTCTGGGCGGCCTGTTCGCTGCCGCGGACGATGATCCGGAAGATGACGGTGGCGGCGTTGTCGTCATGCTGGAAGGTTGGGGCGCCGTAGAAGCAGAAGTTCTCGCAGTTCGCGTTGCCCTTGATGGGGCGGCGTGGGGTGTGTGCGTCCGGTGCGGTGGAGGCACACACCCCACGCAGGAGGGTTCAGGCGGAGACGGGGACGGCCCGGATTGCCGCAGTGGTGGGTGTGGCGGGCGGGTGGGCCGTCACGTGGCTTGCAGAGGTGTGGTCGGGAAGCTGGCCGAGCGTCGTCTCTTCGATGGTGAGCTCGGCGTTTACGCAGATGTTGTGCGCCTGTTCGACGGTGGCCCGCAGTGTGTTGTGGGACAGGGGGGCGACGGACACCCAGCAGGGCTGGTCCAGTGCCACCCACCGGGTGAAGGAGACGGACATGGCGGTCACCATGGTGTTCGGGGTGGGGCGCATGGCGTGGGCGGCCTGGCGGACGGCTTCCATCAGCAGCATGCCGGGAGCGTGGTCGACCGGGTGGTCGAAGAGCACGGGGTGGTCGAGGTCGACGCGGATCTGCCACCGGCCGCTTTTCTCGGGGGCGTCGGCGAGGACGACGTTCTGCGGCAGCAGGTGGCCCACGGCCGTGGGGGACAGCGCCGGCGGTAACGGCAGGGCCGTACGGCGCACTGTGGCCGGGTCGAGGCACTGTCCGCGCAGTCGCCGGTAGAGGGCGGGTGCGTGGCTGGTGAAGCGGGTGCTGGCCGTGCCCACACGCTGTCCGGCGAGGAAGGCGGTGGCTTCCATGGACATCGACACCAGCCGGTTGTTACGGGTCTTGACGTTCTTGCATGCGATCTCGAGGACCAGGTCGGCGGGTGCGTCGGGAACGCGCATGGCCGGCGGGTTCACCTGGTAGTGGAAGTCGTCCCAGACGAGGTGGTGGTCGAAGGGGACGCCGTAGGCGGTGTGCGAGAGCAACGGGAAGGTCTGGCGGACCGTCTCCACGAACAGCAGCGGGTCGAAGTTCTGGTTGCGGGGCCAGTAGAAGCTGTGCAGCCGGGGCCACTGGGCTCGGACGGTGTGGCGGTCGTCCTCGTGCGTGGTCCATCCGGTGAGCAGTACTTCGGAGTGTGCGCGCTTGTGCACCAGTTCCCGCGGGACCGCGGTGGTGAGCTGCCTGCCGTTGATTCTGGTGTCGTGCTCATGGGCCATCACTGGTTACCCCCCTTGAGTGCGCGGCCCCTTGGCCGCGCCGACGGCGATAACATAAAGTACGTTCTCTATGTTTGTCGAGAAGGGGATGGCTCAGTGACGACCACCAGGTCCGACCGTGCTGCCCGTACGCGCCAGCGGCTGCTGCTGGCCGCGGCAGAGGTCTTCGAGGAAGCCGGATACGAGCGGGCGGCGGTCACCCGGATCGTCGAGCGTGCCGGCCTGACCCTCGGGGCGCTGTACTTCCATTTCGGGTCCAAGCAGGGGGTTGCCGAAGCCCTGATGAACGCCCAGAGCGAGACGATCGAGCCCCTTCTGCGGTCGACCGGCCTGCAGCGTCTGGTGGACATCACCTTGGTCTGGGCGCACCGCATGCAGTACGACCCGATCCTGCGGGCCGGCGTGCGTCTGGCGGTCGAGCAGGGCAGTCACGGGATGAACGACGCGACGTCGTTCGAGGCGTGGCGCGAGCTCATGCGCGGTCACCTGGAGACGGCACGCGACGAGGGCGAACTCAAGGAGGCGGTCGACCCCGACCGGGTGGCGAAGTTCGTGGTCGGCGCCTGCACCGGGATGCAGGTCTACTCCTACCTCGCCACCGGACGCGCCGACCTGATGGAACGCACGTGTGACATGTGGTCGTTGCTGCTGCCCTCGATCGTGCCCGAGGAGGTCGTCGACAACATCAGCGTCGATCCGGGCCGGGTGCCCACGTCATGAACGCGACGGCCTTGAGAACCCGCCGTCTCGTCCTGACCGGAGCCACCGGCACCGTCGCCTCGCTGGTGACGCGGCGTCTGGAGCCGGCCGGCCACCGGATCACCCTCGTCAGCCGCGCGCTCCCGGCGTGCGGGGCGCGGGCCGGCTTTCGTCACATGGCCTGCGACTACGAGGATCTGCCCGGTCTCGTCACGGCGTTCCGCGGCGCTGATGCCGTCCTGGTGGTCACGAACGACCCCCTGCGTCCCGGACACGACCGGAACATTCTGCGCGCGGCCGAGGAGGCGTCGGTCGGGCATCTGGTGAAGCTGTCGGCCGCGGCTGTCCGCGATCCGGGGGCGGAGGACCTCATCACGTCCTGGCAGCGGGCGAACGAGGAGGCCATCGTGAAGAGCGGCATCCCGTGGACGATGGTGCAGCCGAGGTCCTTCATGACGCACGCGCTGTCCTGGGCCGCGGGCATCCGCAGCAGCGGGACCACGCGGGCGCTGCATCCGGAGAGCCGAAATGCGTGTGTGGCTCCGGAGGACATCGCCGACGTGTGCGCGCTCGTCCTGGGGGATCCGGCCCACCACTACCGTTCGTACGAGCTCACCGGGCCGCAGGCGCTGTCCGCGCGTGATCAGACGGCCGTGCTGGCATGCCTTCTCCAACGACCTCTGACCTGCCTGGCCCGGTCACCGCAGGAGGCGCGTGCCGTCCTTCTCGACCGGTATCCGCCAGCGGTGGCCGACGCTCTGGAGGCCGGTGCGCGGCGGCAGGCGGCGGGAGCGAAAAGCCGGGTTACGGACACCGTGGCGCGGTTGACGGGACGGGCCCCCACCACCTTCACTCAGTGGGCCACCGCGCATCTCCACCACTTCGTGTGACGCGCATGGCGCGTCGGCCCGTTCCGGCAGGCCGGCGCCGTCGTGCGTCGCCTCCGCGGGCCGGGCGTCCGGCCCGCGGCACCACGGCCGGGCTGGTGGTTCTCCCACACCGACGGGCTGCGACACGCATACCGCACCACCGATCGTTCATGTCCTTACCTGCGGGCCGTCACCTGTCTGTGCGCAGAGGGCCGCCCCTTCCTTCATCCGAGGAGCAGTTGTGCCTGAGCACGGTCTGTTACACGGCAAGTCCATCGTCATCACCGGTGCCAGCAGCGGCATCGGCGCGGCGGCGGCCCATCTGTTCTCCCTCGAGGGGGCTCGCCTGATCCTGGCCGCCCGGCGCAAGGACCGGCTCGAGGAGGTCGTGGAGGGGGTGGAGGCCTGTGGGGGGCAGGCCAAGGCTGTGGTGGCCGACGTCACCAGCGGCGATGACATGCGGGAAGTCGCCCAGGCCGCCCGGGACGCCTACGGAAGTCTCGACGCCGCGTTCAACAACGCGGGCTGGACGTCCACCGGTACCCCGATGCACCAGATGGAGGACGAGGAGTACGACCGGATCATGGACGTCAACGCCCGCGGCGTGTGGAACGCCATGAGAGCGCAGATACGCGTGATGCTCGAGCACGGCGGGCGAGGGGCCATCGTGAACACCTCCAGCGTCGCCGGCGTACGTGCCACCGGGGCGTCGGCCCCGTACATCGCCGCGAAGCACGCGGTGATCGGTCTGAGCAGGGCTGCCGCCGACGAGTACGCCGAACACGGCATCCGGGTCAACGCGCTCGTGGTGGGCAGTACCCGGACCGAGCTGATGGACGAGGTGCTCACCCGCACTCCCTCCTTGCTCAAGCCTTTCACGGAGCGTGCCATCCAGCAGCGGCTGGCGGCGCCGGTCGAGGTCGCGCAGACGGCCGCCTGGCTCTGTTCGGACCGTTCGTCCTTCACCACCGGCGCGGCGGTTCCCGCCGACGGCGGGTGGACCGCGAAGTAGTCGCCCTTGCGACCGTATCCGGCCGACTTGCCCATGACGCATCGGTTTCCCTGCGCTTTCGTGCTTGCCGGTCGGGAACCGACCTAGTGTCGATCGGGCCCCTCGAAGTCAGGTCGGGGGGCCCGGTCTGTCTGCGGAGGCCGACAGCTGACACCTGGGACATGTGTGAGGGACGTGAGAGATCTCGTCGAGGCGTACGGCGTCCGGGGCTCCGCCGTGGACGTCCGTCCCGGCGGGGCGCCCGCGGCTGAGGCGTGGATGGCGCCCTGCCTCCGCGACGAGGGTGCCCGCCCGTGTCCCCGGGCGGTGTTGCCTGCCGAGTGCCGGTGCCGTCGAAGAACCAGCGCCGGGCGCGCCACAGCGAGACGACCGCCGTCGGAGTCCGACCCGGTCCCTTTCTGCCGCACGTCCGGCCGGCGCGCTCTCGCGCCGGACGTTCCTCAGCTCCGTCAGCCGCAACACGCGAGGCCCATCACATGAAGAATCAGGAACGCTCCGCCCGTACACGGGCCAGTCTGGTGCTCGCGGCAGCACGCAACTTTGACCGGCACGGTTATGACGGTACGTCCCTGGCGTCCATCTGCGCCGAGGCCGGGATCTCCATAGGCGCGCTGACCTTCCACTTCCCGAACAAGGCCGCCGTGGCCGCGACGGTAGTCGACGAGGGGATCGACGCGCTGGAGAGGATCCGCGCGGGCCGTCCTGACACCGGGCAGTACCTGCAGGACCTGTCGGACCTGGTGGTGCAAGTGGCTGAGGCCCTGTGCCGCAACGTCCACGTCCGGGCCGCCGCGCGCCTGGTCATGGAGGGTCATGTCTCCTCGGACTGGCCGGCTCTCTGGCGGAGCGAGATCCAACAGCTCCTCGAACGTGCTTCGGCGTCCGGCGCCCTGTCGCAGAAGGTGCGGCCGGACACCGCCGCCCACCTCGTCTTCCGTCTGATGGACGGCACGGCCACGCAAGTCCGCGGGGGCTCGACGGCGGCTGCCGTGGACTTCCGCACCGTCTGGCGGGCGGCGCTGGACGGAATCTCCGCCGGACACTGACCACGTGCGGGGACCCGTGGCACACCGGTGTGCCACGGGTCCCCGCACGTGCGTATGAGGACTGTCCGGTTGGCCGGCCGACAGCCCTTACGCGCGTCGGCCGGAGCCGGATCCGTACAGGCAGTACTGGGCGAAGGCCGCGGACACCAGTGTCGTGTGGTGGTGCCAGCCGGGGAACAGACGCCCCTCGAAGTCCTGGAGCCCGAAGTCGCCGCTCAAGGTGTTCATGACGGCGGCCCCGAGGCGGGGCTGGCCCATCAGGGGCAGCAGCTGCGGCAGCGGCTGGTCCACCAGGCTGGTGATCCAGATGCGGCGGCGGCCGTTGGCCAGCCGCTGGGCGAGCATCCGCAGACGTGTCCGGCCTGCCGTCGCCTCGGGCAGGGAGACGGGCAGGGAGCGGAGGTCGAGGCCGTGGTGCTGCTCCCCGCCCGTCGTGGTGCCGCGCTGCGCGGCGAGCAGGCGGCCTGCGCTCACGGTCCCGGACACCACGGGCTGGGCGGCCGCCGACCTGACGCCCAGAGTCTCGGGAACCTCGACGACGAAGGGGTGTTCGTTGCGTACCAGGTGGGCGAGGAACGTGCTGCGGTCGGGCATCCACGACAGGTCCGCCGTGACGGGCACTTGAGGGCCGGTGGTCCAGGTCGCCACCCGGTCCAGGAGGTCGGCGGTCTGCGACCACAGGGCTCCGCCGATGCCGTCGGGCACCCGGGCTCGGGCGCCTCTGTCGGTACCGGCCGTCCAGTCCTGCGGAATGTACAGGTTCCAGTCGATCGGCAGGGCGGTTCGTCCGTCGGAGCGCAGGAGGGCGATGCCCAGCTGGCAGGTGACGACCTTGCCGAGCTGCGGGTCGAAGCGCCGGTGCACTCCGGCTGAGTGCTCCCCGCGCTTGGGGATGTACGCCGGGGTCAGTGTCCAGGCCGTGGCGGTGGTGGTCCGCTCGATCAGACGCAGCAGGTCCTGGCGGGTTGCGTGCCAGTCCCAGGGACTGGCGCTGACGAACTGGTGCATCGACTGGGAGGCCGTGGGGGAGCCGCTGACGGACTCCGCGAGCCTGCGGACCGACTTCTTGCCAGGTGTTACCAGCAGGGCCCGTACGTACAGCTCGGCCCATCTGCGCTGGTCGGCGCGCGGCAGTCGTCCGAACACCTCCTCGGCGAACGCGTGGGGCTCCCAGTTCCCGTGGAGCTCGGTCTGCTCCCTGGGACCCAGCTTGTGCAGTACGTCCATCCGACCGTTCCCTCCCGCGCGGCGGCACCGACCCCTCAAGCATAGATAACGTTCTTTATGTTTCTTGGGTCCGGGCGTGATTCGCCGCGACTTGGCCAAGTGCGGCTCGCGCGCGGGGCGGAAGGACGTACACCCGCCCGCCCGCAAGGCGGTGAACGACGGTTCCGCGCACGGCGGCACTTTTCACCGACTCCCGTAAGTAGCGCGTGATCCGCCCGGCGAACTCCTGTTCGCCGCAGAGGAGTTGGGCACACTGACACGCCAGCGGCGGCGTACCTCGCACATCCGTGCCGCTCGGTCCGCCGCAGGCCGCTTCTCACGCCACGCGTACGCCGTCCCATCGTCTTCGGACCCCACACGTCCTGGACCCCACACGTCCTGGACCTGACACGCCTTGGAGCACCCATGAGCGAGATCACGAAGGCCGTCATCCCCGTCGCCGGGCTGGGCACCCGCTTCCTGCCGGCCACCAAGGCCACGCCCAAGGAGATGCTGCCGGTGGTCGACAAGCCGGCCATCCAGTACGTCGTCGAGGAGGCGGTCGGCGCCGGGATGCACGACATCCTGATGGTGACCGGACGCAACAAGCACGCCCTGGAGAACCACTTCGACCGCAACTGCGAACTCGAACTGATCCTGGAGACCAAGGGCGACACCGAACGGCTGGCGGCCGTCACCGCATCCACGGCACTGGCCGACATCCACTACACCCGCCAGCGCGATCCGCGCGGTCTCGGCCATGCCGTCCTGTGCGCCGCCTCGCACGTGGGCGACGAGCCCTTCGCGGTCCTGCTGGGCGACGACCTCATCGACGCCCGGGACCCGCTCCTCGCCCAGATGCAGCAGGTACGCCGGCGCCACGGCGGCTCGGTCGTCGCGCTGATGCGGGTCGACCCGAAGCGCAGCCACCTCTACGGCTGCGCGGCCGTGGAACGCGATCACGGGAGCGACATCGTGCGAGTCACAGACCTCGTCGAGAAGCCGGCACCCGGTACCGCTCCCAGCGACCTCGCCGTCATCGGCCGCTACCTCCTCGACCCGGCGGTCTTCGAGGTCCTGCGGCGTACACCGCCGGGACGCGGTGGCGAGATCCAGCTGACCGACGCCCTGCGCACGCTCGCCGCGGAGGGACATCCGGTGCACGGCGTGGTCTTCTCCGGGCGGCGCTACGACACCGGCGACCGGGCTGAATACTTGCGGGCCGTCGTCCAGATTGCGGCCGGCCGCAGTGACCTCGGCCCGGGGTTCGTCGACTGGCTGCGCTCGTTCGTGGACCGCGTGCCCGCCCCGTCGTCGGTCTGAGGTGTCCAACTGAGCCCCGGCACCGGTTGGACGTCGCATTCTTCGGCGAGTTGGCGATGTCGTCGCCGTACGAGCCCGCCGGATGGATAACGACAGGAGACCTTCCGTATGGTCCACCATCGAACACACGCAAGCGGCCGGGAAAAGCCCGCCTCCCCCACGGCGACGGACATCCCGCGCCCTTCGCATCAACCGAAGAAAGGAAGTCACCCCACACAACAGCGCGTGCCCCTCAGCGCCTTGCGGACCACCGTCCGAATAAGGCTGAACGGTCCGAACGACCGGCACACCAGGGCACTCGCCGCAGCCGATTCCTTCCCCCCGATCCTGGTCCACCGCCCCACCATGGCGATCCTGGACGGCGTCCACCGGTTCCACGCCGCACTCCTGCGCGGCGACGCCGACATCGCAGTCCGGTTCTGCGACGAACCCCTGGAGGAGGCGTTCGTCCGCACGGTGCGGGAGAACGTCCGGCACGGTCTTCCACTGACGGACTCCGACCGCGCCGCGGCCGCCGGACGGATCCTGCGGGAACACCCGCACTGGTCGGACCGCTACGTGGCATCGGTCGCCGGTCTCTCCCCGAGAACCGTCGCCGAACTGCGCAAGGACGCCCGCAAGGCGTCGGACACCACCCACCGGCTCGGCCGTGACGGGCGCATGCGGCCCGTCGACGTCGACGCACGGCGCCGGCACGCGGCCGAGATCCTCCGCAAGGACCCGAACACCTCGCTCCGCGAGATCGGTCGCCTGGCCGGAATCTCGCCCACGACGGCCCGGGACGTCAAACGCAGGGTCGAGAACGGAAAGGACCCCACCCCCGAAAGGTTCCCGAGAACTGGCGGCCGGGATTCCCCCGAGGAGACCGACCGCGGATCCACACAGCCCCACAACCCTCGCAGTGACGCCGACTTCCAGGCCCTGGTGACACGTCTGTGCCGGGAGCCATCACTGCGCCACTCGGTCGACGGCCGGCTCCTGCTGCGACTGCTCGACCTGCACCTGGCGGCACGACGGCGCTCCGCGGACATCGCCACCGCGGTTCCCGTGCACCAGGCCGCGACCGTCGCCGCCGTCGCGGCCTGCTGCCAGGAGATCTGGCAGCACATGGCGACAACGCTCCGCACATTACGGCCGGGCCCCAGCCCCACGGCCGAGACCAAGAACGGAAAGGAAGATCATGTCTGTTGTTGATGGTTCGGTGGTGGAGGGGACGTCGTCTCCTGGGCCCGGTGGTCCGGGCAGGGCACCGGTG
>NZ_LWCC02000142.1:299171-300029 GCF_001642695.1 Streptomyces chilikensis | reverse complement strand
TGATGACCCCCTCGCCGGTCACCGTGCGCGCCGACGAGAGCGTCGCCGAGGCCGCCCGGACCATGGTGCGGCGGCACGTCGACCGCCTGCCGGTGCTCGACGAGGACGACAGGCTGGTCGGCATCGTCACCCGACGCGACCTGCTGAAGGTCTTCCTGAGCACCGACGAGGCCCTCCGGGAGAAGGTGATCCGCGAGGTGGTGGAGAACGGACTGTGGCTGTCGCGCCAGGCCGTCGAGGTCCTCGTGACCGAGGGCGTCGTCACCCTGCGGGGCCGCCTGGAGCGCCGGAGCGAGGCGGAGGCCGCCGTGTCCATGACCCGGAAGGTCGACGGTGTCGTCGCCGTCGTCGATCAGCTCGGCCACCGCATCGACGACTCCCGGTGGAAGCCCGAGAGGGCGGCCGCCCACGCGGGCGGCGAAGACTGGCTGCGCCGGCTGTGAAGGAGGAACCGTCATGACGGCCAAGGTGCTGGTCGCCTACGGGACGACCAACGGATCGACGACACGCATCGCCGAGAGCGTGGCCAGGGCACTGCAGGAGGCGGACCTGGACGCCGAGGCGCTGCCCGCCGCATCGGTGACCGACGTGGCCATGTACAACGCCGTGGTGGTCGGCGGCGCGCTGTACCTCGGCCGCTGGCACAAGGACGCCCGCCGCTTCGTCCGGCGCCACCGCCGGGCGCTGGCGGCGCGTCCGCTGTGGTTCTTCAGCAGCGGCCCGCTCGACCCCACGGCCTCGGAGCGGGAGATACCTCCCGTGCCCTGGGTCCGCAGGGCCATGACGCGGCTGGACGCCTACGGACACGTCACCTTCGGGGGCTGCCTGCGGGAGGGCGCGCAGGGGCGGATGGCCCGC
>NZ_LWCC02000142.1:48788-299161 GCF_001642695.1 Streptomyces chilikensis | reverse complement strand
CGGGGACTTCCGCGACTTCGACGCCGTGGAGAGCTGGGCGGCCGACGTGGCGAAGGCGCTCGCCGTAGTGCCCGGCAGGTGAGGCAAGGGCGCTACCGCGCACCGCCGAGCTCTCCTCGACGCGTCCTGGGGGATGGCATGACGGCCTGGCCGCCGAACGGCCGCTCGTGGTGCCGCGTCATCCCGGGCCGACCACGGCCGTCAACCCGTGGACCCCACCCGACTCCTGGTGCGTTTGCCGTCCTCGAAGGGATTCCGGCGTCCGTGACGACGAGGATTCGCCCGTCGAGCCGGTGACCCGCTCTTTGCCCGGTTGCAGGCAGATCTCCCGGTGTGGCGGAGTCGGCCGCGCGTCCCCCCCCGCTGACCCACGCGTCCGCACAGCGAGGGACGATCGGGCCACGGCCTGGGTTACTCGACCCTGCCGTCGGCCTGCAGGCGGCGGCCAGGACACCGGTGAGCCCGGCCGGACCGCGCCGAGGACGGCACCCGGCGTCCTCCGCCGCTGCCGGAACCCCGGCGCCGGGGCCGCCCGCCCCGCCCCCCGTGCCGGGTGCTCGGACCGCCGGGCACGGCACGGGAGACGGATCGGCGGCGTCGTTCCGTCAAGGCGACCCGGAGCTCCTGCCACGGAGCGGTCCTGGCATGCCGTTCGAGCGGGGGACGTCCGGTCCCCCCCACGACTCCCGCCCGGGCAGCTTCAACCATCCCGTGAGCTGGGCCGATGGTCCCGCAGCAGTGCCCGGTCGCCCCTGTCGGACGAGGGCCTCGCGTGCAGACACTGAAGTCCGAGGGACTCCCGACACCGAAAGCGGGGCACCGCCCATGCCCGTCACCGGCACACTCACCAGTCACTCCTCCGCCTACCTGGTCCGCGCGGCCGTGACCGCGCCGTCGCTCTACAACATCCAGCCCTGGCGCTTCGTCGCGGACGGCGACAGGGATCTCGAACTGCACGCGGACACCCGTCGCGGCCTGCCGCTCGCCGACCCCCGCGGGCGGGAACTCCTGCTCGGCTGCGGGGCGGCCCTGTTCAACGTCCGGCTGGCCATGCTCCACCTCGGCTTCCGGCCCCTTGTGCGCGTCTTCCCCGACCCGCGGCACCCCGCTCACCTCGCCACGGTCACCTGGGGCGCCTACACCCGGCCCACAGCGGAGGAACAACGCCTGTACGACGCCTTGGGGCTGCGGCACACCGCGCACGGCCCGTTCCTGCCGGAGCCGTTGCCCGCCGGCCTCGTCGCCGCGTTGCGTGAGCAGGCCGACTGTGAAGGCGCCCGGCTGCACGTCGTGCGGGACGCCGTGGACCGCCGCCTGGTGGCCGCGCTGGTACGTGCGGGGGAGGACACCCACCGGGCCGACGAACGGTTCGCCGCCGAACAGGCGGGATGGGCCTGGCAGCCCGTCCGGCAGAGGCGTGACGGAGTGCCGGCCGACGCCGGCGTGCGCCACCCCGACGCGACCGCCCTCGCCGGTCGCGACTACGCCAGTCTGGCCGGCTCGAGCCCTCGGCATCCCCGGCCCTGGTCGGCGCGGACGGGGGAGGTGGTCCTGCTGGCCACCGATCGGGACGACCCGGCCACCTGGCTGAGGACCGGACAGGCCCTCCAGCGGATGCTGCTGCACGCGGCAGGACTCGGCGTGATGGCGGCCTTCCACACCCAGCCCCTGGAGGTACCGGAACTGCGGGAACGCGTCCGGCGGACGCTCACCGCCGGGCAGCACCCGCAGGTCATCCTCCGCCTGGGACACCCGCCGTACGTGCGTTCCACGCCGCGCCGGGGCCTGGCCGACGTCCTCGGCAGTGCCCGCGTGCGAGGGACCCGGCCCTAAGTTCTGCCCGGCGGATCATGGTGGCGTTACGGGATTAGAGTCATCGGCACCGTACCGACATGACCGCCGGAAGGGGCTGCTTGACGTGTGGCCGGACCCATGGGCCGTGGTGGCCGAATCCGACCGGGAGCAGTGGGGCTACGCGCCGCTGGAGCGCGTCGGCCCACTGCGGTTCGGTATGAGCGTGGAGGAGGCAACCGGCGCGATGCTGACGCGCGGCTTCACCTCCGACGCCGTTGCGGAGATCGGCACGTTCGGCCCGTTCAAGCAGCTGCGCACGGGATTCCGCGCGGCGGCCGCCCCGTTCCACCGCGCGGACGTGGTGGCCTACTACGTCGGCCCGATGGGATTGACCTGCATCGCGGTCGACGCCCTGACCGGTCCCCAGGTCACATACGAGGGGATACGACTGGTCGGCCGGCCGCCGTCCGAGCTCTCGGATGAACTCACCGCCCACCTGGTGAGCACTGACAGGAGCGTCGAGATCACACCCGGCGGCGACATCGGCTCACAGGACCTGGGCATGATGCCGCGCGCCCAGCGAGCCGGAGATGTGCTGCTGACACGGCTGGTCTTCGGTAGGCCCAACGACTGGGCCAACACCATGAGCGACTGCGTTCCCGCCGACGAAATGCTCGGGCACTACTGAGTGCTCAGGGCCTGAGCCGGAGTCGGATCGCTGCGGTGATGACGGCGCCCTGGAAGACGTGGGCCCGCTTGTCGTAACGGGTGGCGACCGCCCGGGAGTTCTTCAGTCGGTTGATGGTCCGCTCGACCTCGTTGCGACGGCGGTGGGCCCGCTGGCCCTTCGGTTCCGGGATCGTGCGCCCGACGTGGCGTCTTCGCAGGTAGCGGCGGTTGTGGTGGGAGCTGTATGCCTTCTGCCGGACGTAGGCGAGCGCCTTCTCGTCCACGGCTCCCGTCGGCGCGCACCAGCACCGCGTCGGTGAGGTCACGGATTCCGGTGTCCTTGGCAGTCGTGTGCTCCGCTCCTCGCGTTCGTCGGTGCCGGGGCAGGAGCGTCGCGTCGTCGGCTTCCCTGCGCCAGGGCCGGGCGGGCCCTGGACCGGGGCCGAAGAGACCTGGTCAGGGGTCTCCCGGCCCGTGGGCCCTCGGCCCGTCCGCGAGCAGGCTGGAGGCATCCGGAGGACGTCCGGAGATCCACGACCCGGGAGGGGACGCGTCATGCCGCACGACATCACGGTGGGGGTCGACGGAACACCCGCGAGCCTCGCAGCAGCTCACTGGGCGGCGCAGGAGGCACAGCGGCGCGGAACCGGTCTCACCGTCGTGCACGCCTGGCACCCCCACCTCCGTCCCGCGGCGCACGTCCCGGCCGACAGCACCGAGCACCGCTGGGCCGAGGCGGTCCTCGGGCAGGCGGTACGCGGTCTGCGGGCGGCCCATCCCGGACTGCGCGTCACCGAGCGGCTGGTCTGCGACTCCGCCGTCGGCGTCCTGGTCGCCGCCGCCGCGGACAGCGAGCTCCTGGTCCTCGGATCGCTCGGGCTGGGCGCCCTCGGCGGCTTCGTGACGGGGTCCGTCTCGCAGCGCGTCGTGGCCCGCTCCCCACGCCCCGTGGTGCTGGTGCGGGCCGGCAGGGGCATCGCCTCCGACCACCTTCCCGCCGTGGACGGCATCGCCCCGGACGAGATTCCGCGGACGCCCTACCGCGAGGTCGTGCTCGGACTGGACATCGGGCAGCCGTGCGACGAGGTCGTCGAGTTCGCCTTCGACGCAGCCCGGCGGCGCGGCACCGGGCTGCAGGTGGTGCACGCGGTCCGGCCTCCCGTCCGGCCCGTCTCGGACGCATCGCTGGTCGTCGCGCCCCCGGCCGCCGGACGACTGGAGCCGGCTCCGGACGCGGAGAGCGCGCCACAGGCCCGCGCCTTGGCGGAGGCTGAGCACACGGTGGCCGCCGTGGTCCGCACCTGGCGGGGGAAGTTCCCCACCGTGCCGGTGACCGGGTCCGTCACCGAGGGCCGGGCCGCCGCCGCCCTGCTCGCGGCGGCGCGGGACGCCGGGCTTCTGGTGGTGGGCCGCCGAGAGAGCGGTCATCGCATCGGCACCCAGCTGGGTCCCGTCGCACACGCCGCCCTGCACCACGCGGGCTGCCCCGTGGCCGTGGTTCCCCACGGCTGACGTACCGGCCGGGACGTACGCCGACGCCCTCGACGCCCTCGACGTCAGCCGTGCGCACGGGACGCCGGCCTGCTGACCGCCGGCTCAGCCGGCCGTGTCGCCCTCCGGTGGCAGAGGAACCGTCCACTCCAGGAAGGTGCCGGCCGGGTCACGGGGGGTGACCTGGAAGGAGCCGCCGAGCTCCTCGGCACGGCTGCGCAGGTTGGCCAGACCGCTCCGCCGGACGACCGCCGGGTCGATGCCCCGTCCGTCGTCCGCCACGGTCAGCCGCAGCGTCCCCCCGGAGGCCTCGGCGCAGACCTCCACCCTGGTGGCTCCGGCGTGCCGGGCCGCGTTGGACAGCGCCTCGCGCAGCACGGCCAGGAGGTGGTCGGCGTGGACGGCGGGAACGTCGGTGTCCAGCAGCCCGGTCATCCGCAGGGCGGGAGGAAAGCCGAGGGTCTGCGCGGCCTCGTCGGTCAGCGCGAGCAGCCGGGCGCGCAGCCCGCCGGTCCGCTCCTGCCGGTCGCGGTGCTGCAGGCCGAAGATGGTGGAACGGATGATCCTGATGGTGTCGTCCAGGTCGTCCACCACCCGCTGGATGCGTTCGGCGGCGGTGGGCTGGTCCCGGACGCGGCCGAGCGCGGCCTGCAGGGTCAGGGCGCCGGCGAACAGCCGCTGGATCACCTGGTCGTGCAGGTCACGAGCGATGCGGTCACGGTCGCCGAGCAGGGCGAGATGCTCCGCGTCCCGCCGGTGCTCGGCGATCTGCAGGGCGAGCGCCGCTTGGTCGGCGAAGGTGAGGACCATCTCCACCGCCCCCTCGGTGAACGGCGGCCTGCCGGGCAGGTTGGCCACCTGCAGCACTCCGCGCGCTCCCTGCCGGTCGCCGACCGGCACGAAGAAAGCCGGTCCCAGCCGCACCACGGAGCCGCTGCCGCCGGTCGCGCGAGGATCCTCGCTGAGGGAGTCACTGGTGATCGGCTCCCCTGTGGAGTGCACCTTCGCCGCCAGCGTGGTGGGGGGCAGGGCGAGACCCAGCACCCGGTCGGACTCCGGACCGGCCGCGGCCTCCACGACCAGGCCCTCGTCCCTCCCGACGGGCCGGGCGAGCGTGACCAGGTCGCAGCCGGTCATCTCCCGGACGGCGTCGGCGAGCGAGTGCAGGATCTCCTCCGGAGGCGCCCCCGACAGCAGGGCCCGGGTGATGTCCTCGTTGGCGGCCAGGCGCCGCTCCCGCCGGCGGCTCTCCTCGTACAGCCGGGCGTTGTCGATCGCCACGCCCGCGGCGGTCGCCAGACTGCGCAGCACCGCCTCGTCGTCGGCGTCGAAGGGCACGCCGCCGCGCTTGTCGGTCAGGTACAGGTTGCCGAAGACCTTCTCGCGCACCTGCACGGGGGCGCCGAGGAAGGTCCGCATCGGCGGGTGCCCCGCCGGGAAGCCGACCGACTCCGCGTGTGACCCGAGGTCCTCCAGACGCAGCGGGTGCGGTTCGCGGATCAGCAGGCCCAGGATGCCGTGTCCCTCGGGGTAGTGCCCGATCCGCTCGATCGTCTCCTGGTCCATGCCGACCGTGATGAACTGCCGGATCGTTCCTTCCTCGCCCAGCACGCCCAGCGCACCGTACTCGGCGTCCACCAGGTCGACCGCGGACTGCACGATCCGGCGCAACAGGTCCTCGAGCTCCAGGTCGCTGCCGATGGCCAGCACGGCGTCCAGCAGCGTCTGCATGCGGTCGCGGCCGCCACGCACGCGCTCCACGTGCTCCTGCAGCTCGCTCAGCAGCGCGTCCATCCGCAGCGGGGGAACCGAACTCGGGCGCCCCCCTCCCGCCTGTTCGTTCCTCACTGCTTCCTCGTCCCTCCGGCCGGCGTCATCCGATCAAGCATGCCGCACCATCCCCGCCCCAGGACACCCGGTGCCCGGAGAACTCGCGCACGCGCGCTTGGGGCCGAACGACCCCCGTCAGGGGTCCGAGCGGCCCGTGGCCCGTGCTCCGGAGCGGAGTCACGCTGGAGCCGTCAGACCCCGCGACCGCCGACAACGGAGAGGAACCGCACGCCATGACCAGCACCACGACCGTCGCGTCCCTGCCGGCCGCCCACCGCGACCGGCTGGTGCCCATGGCCCACGAGGTCTCCTCTGCGGCGGGCGCCCGGTTCTTCGAGGAGGGCCGGAGCGCCGGCCACCTCCGGGCCGTCCGCAGCGACACCGTCGTTCTCGACTCCCGAGTTCCGGACCGCCATGCCGCCCCGTCGAGTCGCTGGACCGAGGCGAGCGCGTCGGCCGCTCCTGGCAGCGGCTGCTCGTCCTGCACGCCCCTCACGGCGGCGAACACGCCCTGCAACGCCACTGAGTTCCCTCACACACCACCAGGAGGAACACCATGCACGGCAGCCCGCACGTGGTCAGCGACGTCATGACCCACACGGTCGTCTCGGTGGGCCGGGACGCCTCGTTCAAGGACGTCGTCGAGCTCATGCAGCAGTGGAAGGTCAGCGCCCTGCCGGTGCTGGCCGGGGAGGGCCGCGTCGTGGGCGTCGTGTCCGAGGCCGACCTCCTGCCCAAGGAGGAGTTCCGCGACAGCGACCCCGACCGCCTCACCCAGCGGCGCCGGCTGCTCGACCTCGCGAAGGCCGGCGCCCTCACCGCGGGGGAGCTGATGAGCGCCCCTGCGGTCACGGTCCGCGCGGGCGCCCCTCTCGCCGAGGCCGCCCGCGTCATGGCGCAGCGGCAGGTCAAGCGGCTGCCCGTCGTCGACGACCGGGGCATGCTCGAAGGCGTGGTCAGCCGTGCCGATCTGCTCAAGGTGTTCCTGCGCCCGGACGAGGAGATCGCCGAAGAGGTACGCCGCGAGGTGGTCGCGTACCTGTTCCCCACGCTGAGCCCTCCGGTGGAGGTGAGGGTCGCCGACGGCGTGGTCACGCTCTCCGGCCGGCTCCGGGACACCTCCATGGTGCCCGTGGCGGCCCGTCTGGTCCGCGCGGTCGAGGGCGTCGTCGACGTCGGGTTCGACCTGGAGGACGCAGGTCCGGCCACGCCCGGGGCGTGATCCGCCCCGGCCGCCCGGGTCACGGGCCGGCGGGTGACCCGGGCGGGCCCCTGCCGCGCCCGGCAGGGGAGCAGCCGCCGGCAGCGGTGGTCAGATCCCCGGGAGCCGGGCCGCGACGTGCTCGGTGAGGTCCAGCAGGCGGTTGGTGCAGCCCCACCTCGTTGTCGTGCCGGCCGAAGACCTTCGCCAGGTCCCCGTGGGTCCGGGTGAGCGGCGCGTCCAGGACGCACGGGGCGGGATCACCGACCACGTCCCGGGAGACGACCGGGGCGTCCACGTCCTTGCCGGGCACCGGCAGCAGCACCTCCGCGCGCCCGCAGCCAGGTGCAGGCCGGCCTGCTCGCAGGGGCGGAAGCGTCCGGTCGACTCGATGACCACGTCCACGCCGAGTTCTCCCCAGGACAGCCTGGCCGGGTCCCGCTCGGCGCTCACCGCGATGGGTGGCCGTCCACGGCCGGCGACGTCCCGTCGTGCTCGACGGTCCGCCCCAGCCGGCCGTACGCCGAGTCGTACTCCAGCGGGTGCGCCGGCGCCTCCGGCGAGGTGAGGTCGTTGACCGCCACCACCTCCAGCGGCACGTCCGGGCCGGCGGTCCTCTCGCGCACGCACCGCAGGTGGTCGCGGCCGATGCGGCCGAAGCCGTTGATGCCCACACGAACGGTCATGTCCGTCGTCCCTCCCAGGAGTTCGCCGTCACCTGGTCGTCCCGGGGCCCCTTCAGCCTCACCGCCGTGTCCCCGCCGTGTTCCCGCCGAGGCACGGGCCGTACGGGACCGGTTCCGGGGACCCTCGGCCCCCCGCCGGGGGCCGGGCGCCCCTCGTGGCGTGGCCGCGGCACCCGGCACGCTGAAGCCGTGCCGGACCGCACACGAGGAGCGCAGCACATGACCGCCAAGGACATCGGCACCCGCGGCCTCACCGCCGCCCTCCGGGTGCGCACCGAGGGGAAGGTGGACGAGGAGTCGCTCACCTACCTCATGGAGAGGGTCGGCGCCGCGCTGGGCCGCCCCGGACTTCCGGCCGTCAGCGGCGAGGTGCGCGTCACCAGGGTCGCGGCCCACCACGTCGAGCTGCCCTGGTGGGCCGGCGTCGAGATCCGAATCGGGAACGAGCGCGTGGTGGTCCACGCCCTCGAGACGACCGCCCGGGAACTCGCCGACCGGCTGCAGGACAGGCTGCGCGGCCGCGTCGAGCGGGTGACGCACCGCCGTGACGCGACCCGCAGGACGAGCGCCCCGCCCCCGTGGCGAGGCGGCCCGCAGCAGTAGGCGCCGGGGTCCGCTCCCGGCCGTCAAGGAGAGAAGACCATGACATTCCGAACCGTCGGTCAGGTGATGACCTGTGAGGTCGTCCACGCCCGCCCGGAAACCCCCTTCAAGGAAGTCGTCCGGCTGCTCGACCACCACCGGATCAGTGGACTGCCGGTGGTCGACGACGACGACAAGGTGCTCGGTGTGCTCTCCGGGACGGACCTGGTCCGCGCCCAGGCGAACCGGGCCGGCCGGGATCCCGGCCTGGTCGTCACGGCGGCGGACCTCATGACGAGCCCCGCGATCACCGTGCACCCGGAACAGTCCGTCCCCGACGCGGCACGGCTGATGGAGCGCCGTGGTGTCGAGCGCCTGCCCGTGGTGGACGAGGAGGACCGGCTCGTCGGCATCGCCACCCGCAGGGACCTGCTGCGGGTCTTCCTCCGCACCGACGACGACCTGCGCCGTCAGGTGACCGAGGACGTCCTGGCCGGCGCGCTGGGGGCGGCAGCCGACGCCGTGGTGGTCCTCGTCCGGGACGGCGTCGTCACCCTCGACGGCCGCGTCGACCGGCGCAGCCAGGTGACGGAGGCCGTCCACCGGACGTGGCGGCTGGAGGGCGTCGTCGGGGTGCTGAACGCGCTGACGTTCCGCTTCGACGACTTCCTGCCGCACGCCACGCCCGCCGCGACCTCCGTCCGCTGACCCTCCGGGAGGGGCGGTCCGATGAGATCCCGCCGACGCACGAGGACCTGGCGCTGGAGGAACAATCCGCTGCGGCGGCGTGAGGACCTCCTGGAGGCGTGGACCGTCGTGATCGTGTGGGCGGTCATGGTGCTGGGAGGCGTGGCCGTCGGGGCGGCGACGGCTCACGCCGCCGCCGACCTGTTCGCCGGGCAGCGTGCCGAGCGGCACGCGGTGAGCGCGGTGCTGCTCGGCGACGTGCCGGGGACTTCGGCGGGGACCGGGAGCAGCCGTGACCAGGTCGCCGCCCGGGTCCGCTGGACGGACCATGACGGCACCGTCCGCACCGTCCGGACGTGGGTGGTCGCCGGGGCGAAGACCGGGGAACGCGTCGTGATCTGGACCGACGGCCGGGGCGCGGTCGTGGCGGAGCCCCCGGACCGCACGGACGCGGCGGTGGAAGCGGGTCTTCTGGCCGTCGGGTCCGCCTTCGCCTTCGCCGGCCTCGTCCACGGCGCCGGAGCCGCCGTGCGGTGGCGGCTCGACAGGCGGCGCTTTGACCGGTGGGACAGGGAATGGGAGCTGGCCGGCCCGCTGTGGGGACACCGCACGGGATGATCCGCGCCCACCGCCCGGTGCCCCCGCACGGCCCGCCCCGGCGGGGTCCTTCGGGCCGGACGGACGGCCCGGCCGGCCCACTGACGGCCCGCCGGGGTCCGGGAAACGCTGAGAGCAAGCGGTTCCGCTGTGCAGGGGCCGGAAATCGAGGAGTTGTGTGATGGCGAAGGCGTATCTGGTGGGCAGCGGGATCGCGGCGCTCGCGGCGGCCGCGTTCCTGATCCGTGACGGCGGATTCGACGGAGGGGACATCCACCTCTTCGAGGAGCAGCCGGACATCGGCGGAAGCCTGAACCCCGGCGGCACGGCCGGCATCGGGCACACCGTGCCCGGCGGGCGGATGATCGACGCCGGGGCGTACTGCGCCTTCGACCTGTTCGGGGGCATTCCCAGCCTCGACGACCCCTCCGTCAGCGTGACGCAGGAGATCCTGGCGGAGCACGAGAACTTCACCTGGGACGACGTCACCCGTCTCGTCGACGGCGAGGGAAGGGTCGTCGATCCTCATGCGACGGGCTTCTCCGAGCGCGACCGGCTGGAGCTCCTGCGGTGCTTGGCGGTCCCGGAGGGACGGCTGGACGGCAAGCGGATCACCGACTGCTTCGGCACGCACTTCTTCACCACGAACTTCTGGCTCATGTGGTGCACCACGTTCGCCTTCCGGCCGGAGCACGGCGCCGTGGAGTTCCGCCGCCACCTCAAGCGCTTCATCCACCTCCTCCCCGAGTTCGCGACCATGTCGGGGATCCACCGCACCCGGTACCACCAGTACGACTCGCTCGTCCTTCCGCTGGCCGCCTGGCTGCGGGAACGCGGGGCCGTCTTCCACACCGGCTGCCGCGTCACCGACGTCGAACTGGCGCCGGGGCGCGAGGAGATCAGGGTCCGGACCCTACGCCTCTCCCGGAACGGACAGCAGGAGAAGATCACCGTGGCCCCCGAGGACCTGGTCCTGGTGACCAACGGCTCGGTGACCGACGCCGCCTCCTTCGGCTCGCACACCGCCCCGCCGCCCACGCCGACCCACCGCACGGACGCCTGGCTCCTGTGGCACCGCATGGCCAGGGGACGCGCGGACCTCGGCTACCCGTCCGTCTTCGACAAGAACGTCAAGGAGTCCCTCGGGGAGTCCTTCACCGTCACCGCGAAGGACCCCGTCCTCCTCGAGGCGCTGGAGGAGTTCAGCGGCCGCGAGGCCGGCAGGGGAGGCCTGATGACCCTGACCGGCTCCAACTGGCTGCTCACCCTCGTCGCCGACCGGCAGCCGGTCCACCGTGACCAGCCGGAGGGCGTCTCGGTCTGGTGGGGTTACGCCCTGTTCCCCGAGCGCGCGGGCAACCGGACGCCCAAGCCGATGACGGAGTGCTCCGGCCGGGAGATCCTGGAAGAGGTCCTGCACCACCTGCCGCTCGGTGAAGCGGTGGCGGCACGGGTCCTGGAGACGTCGACGGTCGTTCCCTGCCTGCTGCCGTACTTCACCAGCCCGTTCCTGCGCCGAACCCGGGACGACCGGCCCGAGGTGGTTCCCGGCAGGTCGGTGAACCTCGCGTTCGTCGGGCAGTTCGCCGAGACGCCGGACGAGACCGCCTTCACCGTCGAGTACTCCGTGCGCACGGCCTGGACGGCCGTGTCGCGGCTCCTCCACCTCGACAGGCAGCCGCCGCCCGTCCACAAGGGACACCATGACCGCCATGTGCTGGCGGCGGCCGTGGAGACCCTGCGCCACGGCTGAACCGGACCGGGTCGTCCACCGGGGTCACGGCCGGTGCGCGACCCCCTCCGCCCAGCGCCGACGGGCGCCGGCCGGCCCGGTGCGCCGCGGAGGGAGGTTCCGCAGCCGCCCGATCCGGTCGGTCCCGGTGGGCCCCGACGGCGGCCGGGACCCGGCGGCCGGCCGGGTCAGGTGTCGTACTCCTGGAGGCGCCGTCCGTGGTCGCGCGCGGTCAGACCGGGCAGCCGGTCCGTCAGTTCCCGTACGACGGCCTCCACGTCCAGGGTGAGCAGGACACGGTCCCGCATCAGGACGCGGCCGTCGACGATCGTCGTGCGGACGTCGGCCGAACGGGCGCTGTGCACCAAGGTGGCGGCGAGGTCGTGGACCGGCTGGGTGTGCGGGCCGGTGAGGTCGACGAGGACGAGGTCGGCGCGCCGGCCGGGCGCGAGGGAGCCGATCCGGTCCCCGAGGCCGACCGCGCGGGCGCTCTGCGAGGTGGCGTGGTGCAGGGCCTGGCGGGCGGTCAGCCAGCGGGGGTCGCCCTCGGCGGACTTCTGGACCAGGGACGTGAGCGCCATGGCCTCCCACACGTCGAGGGAGTTGTTGGAGGCGGCGCCGTCCGTGGCGAGGCCGACGGGGACCCCGGCCGCGCGCAGGGCCCGTACCGGGGTGGTGGTCGGCCACGCGAACTTCAGGTAGCCGCGGGGTGCGGTGGCCACCGCCGTACGGCCGTCCGTGCGTTCGAGCAGCGGCAGGTCCCGCTCCAGGATGCCGGTGCCGTGGGCGATGAGCAGATCGGTGCCGAGCAGGCCGGTGCGGTCCAGGACCTCGATGGGGGTGCGGCCGGACCGGGCCAGGCTGGTGGCGGTCTGATCGCGGTTCTCGGCGGCGTGGATGTGGACGGGCAGGCCGTGCGCGCGGGCGAGGTCGGCGGTGGCGGCGAGATCGGCCTCGGTGACGGTGTACGGGGCGTGCGGGGCGAGCGCGGTGGTGATGCGGCCGTCGGCGGCACCGCGCCGGCGGAGCGCGAACTCCAGCGACGCCTCCCGGCCCCGGGGCCCCTGACCGGAGAAGTACGCCTCACCGAGGTGGGCGCGCAGCCCGCACTCGGCGACGACATCGGCGACCGTGTCCATGGAGAAGTAGTGGTCGGCGAAGCAGGTCACCCCGCCCCGGATCATCTCGGCGCAGGCGAGCCGCGCGCCCAGTTCCACGTCCCGCCCGGTGAGGTTGGTCTCGACGGGCCAGACGACGTCGTTGAACCACTCCTGCGTCGGCAGGTCCTCGGCGAGCCCCCGCAGGGCCACCATCGGGGCGTGCGTGTGGCAGTTGATCAGACCGGGCAGCGCGATCTGTCCGGGTGCCTCGATCCGGGTCACGGCCGGCACGTCCCGCGCGGCGGCGGCCGTGGTGACCGCGTCGATCACCCGGTCGCGGACGACGACCGCGGCGTCCTCGCGGAATCCGATCCGTTCCGCGTCGTCGTGCACCAGGACCGCACAACCGGTGACGACGAGGTCGGCGGGAGAACCGCCCGGGGTTCCGGCATCGCTCATGGAACCAACGTACGGGCCGTCGTGCGGCACGGCCGGGATCCTGCCGGGTGCGGCCGGCCGGGGACGGGGCGTGCCGGCCCCCGCCGCGTCCGGGAGTGCGGCACAGGATGCGCTGCGGCGAGGTGCGGGTGTCCTGCCGCAGCCGGCAGGTGGCCTCGACGGCCAGGACCAGCCGGCCGCCGGCAGCCCGTGGCGGGGAGCACTTCGGTCAGGGCCTGCCACAGCCGGCCGGTGTCGCTCTCTCCGCCGGCAGTACGGGAGACGTGTCCGTCACGGGTACCGAGGCCATCACCCGATCGGTGGTCACGCTGAAAGAGCCCAAGGCGTCGTGAGCGTGCGGCCGACCGGCGCCGACAGCCGTCGACCGAGGGGTCCTCGGCTGCCGGATCGATCGGTTGCACCGCCATGGGCCGACGGTCCGGTCCGGTTCCTCACACCTTCGGGACCTTGACCACACACGAGGAGAAGGGACTCTGCTGCAAGCAGACGAACAGAGCGTTCCACTGGCTACTGGTGTCACCGGCGATCTGTGTCACCGTGTCGGCGCACGACGGGTCGGTGACACCCCAGAGCGAACCCTCTGGCCAGCCGGCCTCACGCGTACGGTTCTCCACCGCGTCGAGACAGGCACTGGGCGCCTTGTAGCGCTTGAGCTCCTCGACGAAGGCCAGGTACTGGGAATTCTGGAGCGAGCCCTTCAGCTGGTCCACCGTTTTCTGGGCTTCACTACGATCCTGCGGAGATGCTTCGGGATTCCTGAGAGTCGCCAGTGCTTCGGCGCTCTTCTTCAGGTTCTGCTTGACGGCCTCGCGATCCTTCGGGTCCGTCGGCCTCGTCTCCGGGTTCTGATAAGCCAGCACTCCGGCGGCAAGGAAGGCAGCTTCCGTCAGCGTGAAAGCTTTCTGCTGCGCGGGAAGGCCCTTGGCGAACCCTGCGGTCTCCGCCAGATACTCTGCGATCTCCTTGTACGTCTGCTTGTCCTCGGGTGAGACCTTCGGGTTCGCGGCCAGGCTCATCGCCTTGTTGGTCGCTTGAAGAATCTTCGTGTACGCAGCCTTCTCCTTCGGAGACGTACCCGCGCTCTGTATCTCCTTCAGTGTGGTGTTGATTCCCTTCGCGATGCTTCCGTAAAGGGCCTTGTCCTCCGCCGACGCATTCGGATCCTTGACCACGCTGAGCGCCTTGTTCAACGCGTCCTTGACTTCCTTCTTCGTCTTCTCCGATGCGTCCAGCTTCCCGATGAGCTCGTTCCCCTCCTTCTCCAGCTCGTCCGGTTTCGGCTGCTCCGGCGGCTGCTCCTCCGGTTTCGGCTGCTCCGGCGGCTGCTCGTCCGGTTTCTGCGGCTCCGGCGGAGGCTCCGGGGGTTTCGGCGGCTCAGGCGGGGGCTCCGGCGGGGGTTCCGGCGGAGGCTCCGGTGGCGGCTCCGGCGGAGGCTCCGGCGGAGGCGGAGGAGGCGGCGGCGGGGGCGGGCCCTCGGACACGACGCCCACCGTTTGCCTCACCGCATCGTCCGACACCACTGCAGTCGCAGACGCTCCCGCGGTCACTGTGAGGACGGCTGCCAGGAAGGACGAGCCAACAACGCGGGAAACCTGGCGTCGAGGTAGTTTGGTCATCGCGCTTCCAGATTTTCTAATCCGTCGAAAGGCTCAGCCCTGACGTGATCTGTGATGCCGGAGATTCCCTCCACGGCGCACAACCAGTTCTCCAGGGCTCAACCCCTGGTGCGGCCCGTATCGCCGGAGATTCCCTCCACGGCATACAGGCGCGTAAAGGACCACTCTCGTCCGTCTCACTGCGTCCTGCAGTCCGAGCAGCATGTGCCGAAAGGCGGACGGGCTGCTACGCGACGATCCTTCACAAGGCCGTCAAGCGGAGCAGCGAACGGGTGAGGGCTGGAATACTTTTGTTCCTCCACTCTAACTCCACGGATAGAGCGAAACCAGCACGCGGCACCGCCGATCGCACCGACTGCAGCCTTGCTCGTAGATCTACGAGGACGCTCTGCCGATCACCTGGCACCACCCATGCCAATCGGCGGCCACAGCCGGTGGAATGGGCACTCCGGTTCCCTTCGGCCCCTCGATGAGCTTCTCGTCGACCGTGACGGAAGCGACCAGCGGCTGAGCTGCGAATTGTCAGGTGAAGCCTTGGGCGGCGTCTCCTGGCGGACCTCCCGCAGAGCCCGCCGCAGCCCGAGCCGCATGACGTCCATCACCAAGCCGTCCTCACCCTGGAGCGGCGGCACCGAAGAAGCCCGGTGCGGGGAAACCCGGAGGGCGACGCGGAGGAACCCGGGTCCGCCCGCGCGTACACGGCCGGGGGCCGGGCCGCGCGGTACACCGGGAAGGCACGCACACCGATGCCGGGAGGAGCGCCTCGTACGACCACGCCAACAGCCGGGCGGCGAAAGGCGGCAGGCCCCGGCGGCTGCCCGCGCGCCCGGGTCACGGGCGGCGGCACCGGCCGAGGCACTGCTCGCCCTCCAGTGCTCCGCCGGGAACGCGGCCGTGCCTGCTCCTCCGACCTGCGGCTTCAGCCGGGCGAGGCATAGCGGTTGGTTGTCGCCGGTGCGGCGCTGCCCGTCACCGGCCTGAGCGAAGCGGAGCCGACGTCACCGCTTCCGCAGTTCCGCAGCCGCCTGAGCGACCCCGCGGTCCGGGCGGCCGGCCCTCGCACGCCCTGTCCGCCGGTCCCGGTGCGACCGGGCGCTTGGTCCGGCGGGCCCTGCCGGACCAAGCGCCCACGCGGAACGGGAGCCCTCGGGGATCAGCCCTGGTCCTGGGCGTACTGGGCTGCCCACCAGCCGGAGTCGACGGCGGGGTTGCGCAGGGCCCCCCAGAAGCGCTCGTCGGGTATCGACGGCAGCGGCGGGTTGCCCAGGTCCGCGTGCAGGTCCGCACGCCAGTCGGCCGTGAGGCGGCTGCGGGTCCCCGCGATCCCGCACACGGACTTGTGGGGCGAGCCCCAGATCCCGTGGACCACCTCCTCCGCGGCCCGCTTGCGAAGGTTGTCCCGGTGGGTGTCCGCCTGCGCCAGCACCTTGCGCAGCCGCAGGGCCAGCGGGTCGGTCTGCTGCGGCCGTGGTGGAGTTTCACCGCGCTCCCACGCGTCCAGGGCCGACCTGACCTCCGGGTACTTTTCCAGGCCCGTCTCGACGGCCAGTCTGCGCAGCTGCTTCCGCGCGGCATCGGCCACCCGCTCACGCGGCAGGACCGCGATCAGCGCGCCGAGTTCCTCGAATTCGTCCAGACGGCTCACGTGGAGGAGGTCGGTGGGGCTGCAGGAGAGGTCCAGCTCCGGCAGCTGCTCGTCCGGTGCGGGAAGGGGATCGTCGGCGCTGCCCCACTCCGGGCCGGCGGGGCTGGCCAGCTCCCAGAACAGCCGGCCGTTGAAGGTGACGGCACCCCCGTCCTGGCCGCGCTCGAGCTGGTCGGCCAGCTCCGCCAGATACTCACCCAGCGAGTCGGCGCGCCCGAAATCGGTACCGGTCTCGTCGAAGAACCGTCCGACCGCACCGAACGAGTCCCGCCCGGGGCGGCAGTCGACCATGAGACCGTCGGACGTCACCCCGTAGGAACCGAACTTCACGTAACCGTGGTGCCAGTAGGACTCGGCCTCCTCCTCGTCGAGGTCTTCGGCGAGGCAGCGCATGAACGTGGTGTCCTCGATGATCCCCGCCACTCCGAGCAGCCGGTCGTGCGTGCTGAACAGGAAGGCCTCCGCCCCGTCCACGGCCCCGTCGTGCCGGAGCAGTGACGCGATCAGGTCGGGAGGGAAGGTGACACCCAGTTCCTCCTGCGCCGCCGCCATCTCCTCATGGCCGGCAGGTGGCCCCAGCGTGGCGAAGGTGCGGGGGGCGTGCTCGCGCAGCCACTCGTCGATACGGTTCCACGAATCCTGGACCAGGTCTCTTGTCATGGGGGGACCCTAGGGACAGCCACTGACAGCTCGATCACCACCCACCGGTCCTGTCCGTCAGATCTGCCGCCCAGACCCGTCGGCCCCAGCGTTCACCCGCCGGCGCGGAATGCGCGGTCCCATCCGGTAACGACAAGCTGCTTCGTGACGACTGTCGCGCTTCGACTCGACAAGATCATTTGCCGGACAGGGCCTGGTGCCGCATCGGGCAACGTTCGCCCTGTCAGGCTCCCGCCCGGGCAGGATGAAGTCCTTCGTCATGTGTTCCTGCCGCCGTGCACCGCTGCGAACCGAGGAGATGAGACCGACAACGCTTTGACGGGGACGGGCCTCCCCCTCTCCCGCACGGCCCAAGAGCTGTGCCGCAAAGCCCTCCGGTGCCGTCCCTGACGCCGGTGGGACCACCGGGGGAGGATGACCTCCGTGACGAACACCTCGGAGACTCACCCCGCTCGGCTGCCCGGCTACGACAGCGGCCCATTCGTCCACCTGCCCGAGCTCCTGGGCGACCACCTGTTCTGGCTGGGCCATCTGTACAACTGCTACTCCGACGGCGAAGCGGCTGAGGAACTCGTAGGCGGCGCCGACGAGCAAGCGGCTGGAGCTCTGCAGTCCCGGCTGCTGGGAGGCGAGACCTGGCCCGTCTTCACGGTGCCGCTCGCCGCTCGCCATCGCCTGTACGTGGTGTACCGCGCCTTCAAGGAGGACGAAGGCGTCGACTACCTCCTGCACCACCCCGACTGGGACGCGGTGGAACACCTCGCACAGGACGAAGGGCACTTCATGGGCCCCGGCCTGTCGTGGTCCGAGCTGACCGCCGCGGCGGACAACGGCCTGCCAGGCGGCAGCACCACGGATCCCCACGCCCGGCTGCTGCTCCTGCTGCCCGCGTTCGGTGACGACGCCGTGCCGGAGGATGCCGTCGACCGCCTGACGGCGGCACTGCGCGCCCGAACCCGGGTCGAGCAGCCCGAGCGGTTCGCCGAGGCCCTTCTGGACGACGGGGGGCCGTGCGGTCACGTGTCCTGGTCCACGGCTGAGGGCGGCTACCGGATCAACGACGGCGGACACTCCTTCCGCAACCCGGCCAACCATTTCGCCTGGCCCGCCTCCCGACTGGCCCGGGTCACCGATGCACTGGTCCCCTGAAGCGATTCGACCGTGTGTGGTGATCACGGCGCCGGAGCCCTCCGGGGCAACCCGTTCACCGGGCTGAGCCCGCGTCGGTCCGGCAATCTGGTCACCGCGCTGCGGCGCAAGGGCGCGGACCCGGTCCGCAGGGGCAGGCCCTGGAGCCTGCCTCGGGGGGACCGGGTCCTGGTTGCCGCGTAATGACGCACGAACCTCACCCTGCGGCGGTCGGCGCCGTTGTTCGGGGCGGCGAAGCCGGCCGCGGACCGCATCATCGACCACCTCGACCCGTCGCTCGCGTTCCGGCAGCGCAGACGGTTCCGCAAGGACACCGTGCCGGCCGGCAGCGGGCCGGCCACCGCCACTCCTTCACGCGGCCGCGTCGAGGTACGGCTGGACCGCCTCGAAGATCAGTCGAGGAGCGCGGTCGCCTCGACCTCGACGAGAACATCCGGCTCGAAGAGGTACTCGACACCGATGAGGGAGGCGGGCGGCAGGGGAAGCCGGAGCCCGATCTCGTCGGCGACGGCCTCCACACCGCCCATGAAGTCGCTGATCTTCTCCGGGCTCCACCGGGTCACGTAGAACGTCAGGCGCAGCACGTCCGCGAACGACGCGCCCGCGCCTGCCAGCCCGATGGCGGTGTTGCGCAGCGCCTGGGCGACCTGCCCGGCCAGATCACCGGGCGCGACCGGAGTCCCGTCGGCCCGGCGCGCGACCTGCCCGCTGACGTGGACGTGCTTCGTCCCGGTGCCCACGGCGACGTGGTGGTACGGGACCGGCTGCAGCATGCCTTCCGGCGTGAAGTGCTGAACAGTCATGACTTTCGCTCCTCCAAGGTAAGTATCTTTAAGCTACCTAGTGGAAGAAGGACACTTCAACGAGACCAGGTTTCGCCATGGATACCGACGACGAACTCCGCATCGACGCCCCGCACCGCGAACTGCTCGACCAGATCCTCGACAAGTGGTCGCTCAGCGTCCTCAACGAACTCTGTGAACGCCCGTGCCGGTTCAACGAACTGCGCCGGGCCATCCCCCAGGTCACGCAGAAATCGCTGACCGCGACACTCCGGCGACTCGAACGCAACGGCGTGGTCGAGCGCAAGGTCGCCTCCACCCGCCCCGTGGCGGTCGTGTACCGGATCACGCCCCTCGGCAAGACCCTCCGGCACCCCGTCGACGTACTGCTGGCATGGGCCTCACAGAACATGCCCGCGATCGAACGCGCACGCGAGGACTTCGACGAGCGGGAAGAGGAAGCCCACCTCTGAAAGAACCGCGCACAGGAGAAACCGGCGGTCGGCCTCCCGCGGGCACACCGCGGTCGCCCACCAGGTGTACGGGCACCCCTGCCTCCCCGGCCGGGTGCCCGCCCGCTTCCAGCGCTGGGCCGATCCCCAGGCGGCCGCTGCCGGCTCCCTGCTCCGCTCCTTCCACGCCGCCACCCGCGGCAGCCGCCTGGCCGGCCGGCACCCGTCGTCTGCCGCCACGACCCGGGGTCGAACAACACCGTCTTCGCGGACGACATCCCCGCCGCCTTCATCGACTTCGGCACCGCCGCCCCCGGCTTCCGCTTCGGATCCGTGGATCGGTTCGGTTCTTGCGACGTCATTGCGCGCGGGAGGGAGGTTGCGTCTTCGTCGCCGACCACACGTGGGTCCCTGTCGGGAAAGCCGCCCATGCCCGGCCGACGACGGCTTGAGCCTCGCAGCTCGTTGTGGTCCATGACCTGCGGGATGTGGGGTATTCGGCCGGAACGCCCAGCAGGGCACACCCAATGGTCCATGGTGGTGAGAAGGGCGGGTCGTACCGGTGATGAGCGCGGACGCGGTATTCGCGTGGCTGGGGGGCGGAGCGCTGCTCGCGGCCGTGCTGCCTCGGGTCCTGTCCGGACGACCGCTGTCGCTACCGCTGGTCTTCCTGCTGTGCGGCATCGGCGTGTACCTGCTGCCTCTGCCACTGCCACTGCCCGTGATCGATCCGGTGGATGACCGGGTGGTGGCCGAGCACGTCACCGAGATCGTGGTGATCATCTCGCTGATGGGTGCGGGGCTGGCACTCAACCGACCCGTCGGGCGGCACCGGTGGGGCGCGACCTGGCGATTGCTGGGTGTCACCATGCCCTTGACGTTCTTGATCACCGCGCTGGTGGCCTGGTGGCTGCTGGACTGGCCCCCGGCCGCCGCGCTGCTGTTGGGGGCTGTCCTGGCACCGACCGATCCGGTGCTCGCCGCGGAAGTGCGGGTGGGCGAACCCACCGATGACGAACACGATGAGGACGAGGCGCGGTTCGCTCTCACCAGTGAGGCCGGCCTGAACGACGGACTCGCCTTTCCGCTGACGTACGCGGCCGTGGGGCTGGCCGCCGCCGCAGGCAGCGGCTGGTCGGCCGGGTGGATCGGCCCGTGGGCCGCGCAGGACCTCGCGTACAAATGCGTTGTCGGCGTGCTGGGCGGACTGCTGATGGGGCGGTTGCTCGGCTGGCTGTTCTTCCGGGCACGACCGAGGGCGCTGCGGCTGTCCCAGCACCGGGAGGGCTTCGTCGCGCTGGGCGCCACCTTCCTGTCCTACGGAGTGACGGAACTCGCCGGGGGGTACGGCTTCCTGTCGGTGTTCGTCACCGCGTGCGCCATCCGGGCCGCCGAGCGGTCCCACGGCTACTACAACGTCCTGCACGACTTCATGGAGCAGGTGGAGCGCCTGCTGACTGCGGCAGTGCTGTTCTTGACGGGTGCTTTCATCGCGCTGGGCGGCCTGTCTGCTCTTACGTGGCAGGGCGCGGTCACCGCATGCCTGGTGCTGCTGGTGATCCGGCCGCTGTCGGGGTGGGCCGGACTGCTGCGGAGCTCCCTGGGGAGCCGGGAACGCTGGGTCGTGGCGGCGTACGGCGTCCGGGGGATCGGTTCGCTGTACTACCTTGCCTACGCCTTGGGCCAGCATGGTTTCGCTGTCCCGGAGCGGGAGCTGTGGGCAGTGGTCACCTTCACCGTGCTGGCCTCAGTGGTGCTGCACGGGATCACCGCAGGCCCGGTCATCGCCCGTTTCGACCGGCTACGGGACGCCCGATCCACGTAGCAGCCGTGCTCCGTGCTGCAACCGCGACAGGCGCCTCGTGAACAAGGACGCCGACTGAACTTGCTCCGCTGTGACGGACACGGTGGTCGTGTCGGTCAGGCCGCGGGGGCGGTCTCGTGGTCGGCGGGGCTGCGGTGGCCCAGGGTGCTGTGCAGGCGGCGGACGCTGTACCAGCCCTCGACGTACTCGAAGATCGCGGTGCGGGCTGCGGCCCTGCTGGACCAACTCGTCCCGCTCGGCGCTGGTCAGGCCGTCCCTCTCACCGTCGTCGACCTGGGCCTGGTTCACCCACAGCCGCACCGCGGTCCCGGTCAGGTCGAAGTCCTTGGTGACCTGACCGATCGAGCAGTCCCCACGCAGGCACAACTCGACAATCCCGGCCTTGCATTCCGGTGTGAACGAGCGGCGAGGGCACGGCTTCTTCCTTCCCATGCTCTCCAGGGTGGACATCCTTCCGAGGGCTCAACCCCTGACCTGGGATGTCCGTCAAACCGAAGCAAGCCACCTGGATTGTTCGCCCCCGAGGCCGGACCGTCACCCGGTGCGTGGCAGTGAAGTCGGACCGGGAGCCGGAAGGTCACAGCAGCGGCGTCATGTCGGAACCTTGCCCGACCTGATTCGACGCCTACGAGGTCGAGGAGGATGCGGGGAAAGTCCATACTTGACCTCAACCATGGTTGAGGAGCGAGTGTCGAGCCATGACCACTCACGACTCGACGAATCTCCTCTTCCGGAACACCATGCGCATCACCGAAGGTCATCTGGAGGGCTTCCGCGACGCCGTCACCAAGGCAGTCGCGTTCGCGGAGCAGCACGGTCCTCAGCTGATGGTGGAGACCTTCATCGACGAGGAGCGGATGCTCGCCCACAGCTTCCAGCTCTATCAGGACTCCGACGCGGTCCGCCTCCACTGGAAGCTGGCGGATCCCTACATCCAAGAGGTGATGAAGCACTGCCAGGTGGAGCGCTTCGAGGTGTTCGGTGCGCCGGACGCCGATGTGGTGGCGGGTGTGCGTTCGGCTCTCGGCGAGCAGTGCGCGCTGACGTTCCACCCGCGCATCGCCGGCTTCGTCCGCCTCGCCACCGGGCGCAGCGCATAGCGTCCGGCTCCTCATCGCCCGGCGCCGGCGGTCCAACTTCAACGGCAGACGATCCGGCAGCGCTGTCAGAGGACAGTGCTGTTCCCCTACCCGGTCGCGCGAGAACCGGTGTCACGCGCCCTGACACGCCGCCTGTCACGCTCCCGGAGAACCCGCCCGTGACCTGCAATCAACACCCGCCGGCAGAGGAACACGCGCCGGGCGTGACAGCGTGATGCCCCCACGGGCGGGCCGAAGACCGGCCAGGACCAGGAGCGCTACAGAAGACACCCGGCAGCCTTGGGCCCGGCCCGCCGCCGGACGGCCGGTCACGTGAGGGCGAGGGCGGGGTGACGAAGGTGGCCTCCGTCATCCGTTCACTTCCTTCTCGATTTCCGTACAACTTTTCGCCCGGGTCGCGGGTCTTGACCGGCGTCCAGGCGATCACGCCGGACGTTCTCCACACGGGACGGGCCCCGCCTGGCCATCCCGCCCTCCAGAGGGATCCCGAATGCACCGTAAGACCCGCACCACCCTCGCGACCGTTGCCGCCGCCGTGGTGACCGGCCCGCTGCTGACCTTCATGGCCGCCACGTCCGCCGTCGCCGTCGACGGCACGGTCGCCACGCAGGCCGACTTCAACGGCGACGGCATCGGCGACGTCGCCACCTCCGCGTCCGCCGCGTACGTCGGCGGCAAGGCCGACGCCGGCCAGATGGTCATCGTCTACGGCGTCAAGGGCACCGGCCCCACCGCCACCAAGCGCTCCGTGATCAGCCAGAACACGTCGGGCGTGCCCGGCAGCGCCGAGACGGGCGACCGTTTCGGCTACGACAACGCCTACGCCGACTTCAACGGCGACGGCTACGACGACCTCGCGGTCGGCGCCTACGGCGAGGACCTCGGCACCGACAAGGACGCCGGCATGCTCACCATCCTGTGGGGCTCGGCCGCCGGCATCACCGGCGCCGGCTCCGTCCAGATCGCCGACCCGGCCGGCAGCTCGCACGACCTGTGGGGGCGCAGGTTCGCTGCCGGCGACTTCGACGGCGACGGCAAGCAGGACCTCGCGGTCGGCACCGACCACAGCAAGGTGTACGTCCTCAAGGGCGGCATCACGAAGGACGGCGCCTACGGCAGCCGCCAGACGCTGCAGGCGCCCATCCGCACCGACGCGGCGCCGGCCGACCTCACCGCAGGCAACGTCAACGGCGACGCCGCCACCGACCTGGTCGTCAGCGGCTACGAGGCCGACAGCGACCAGGGCTGGAACGCCAATTTCCTGCTGCTCGGCGGCGGCTCGGGCCTGAACGCCTCCGCCTACCAGAAACTGCGCCCCGGCGTCATCACCGGCATCGGCGACATCGACGGCGACCACTTCGGCGACATCGTCACCGGCGCCTCCTGGGACGCGGTCGAGGACGGCATGACCATGCCCTACGCCGCCAAGGGCGGCAAGGTGTGGATCACCTACGGCAGCGCGTCCGGCGCGGGCGCCGTCCAGGGCATCACCCAGGACACCGCGGGCGTCCCCGGCACCAGCGAGACCGACGACGCCTTCGGCTACGAGCTGGACCTGGGCAACGTCAACGGCGACGCCTACCTCGACCTGGTGATCGGGGCGGCGGGCGAGAACATCGGCAGCGCCACCGACACGGGCGACGTCGTGGTTCTCTACGGCACCGCCGACGGCATCACCGGTGCCGGCGCCCAGTCCTTCCACCAGGACACCGCGGGCGTGCCCGGCTCCAACGAGAACTACGACCTGCTCGGTAGGGACGTGAAGCTGGACGACGTCACCGGCGACGGCAGGGCCGACGTGGTCGTCGGCAGCGGCGAGAACGACGGCAACGGCTCCATCACCTTCCTGCCGTCCGACGGAAGCAGGATCACCACCACCGGCTCCCGCGCCCTCTCCCCGTCGGCGCTCGGCGTGTCCACCAGCGGCACCCCCCTGCTCGGTGCCAACTTCGCCGACTGACGCACCCACCGACCCCGCAACCTCCCGGGGGCCGGGCCGCCACCCTCGGCGCCCGGCCCCCGGCCGCTCCGCCGGGCGCACCCGGCCAACTCCTCCAGCCGCTCCGCCGCCCGGCCCCCGGCCGCTCCGCCGGGCGCACCCGGCCAACTCCTCCAGCCGCTCCGCCGCCCGGCCCGCTCGACCCGGCCCGTCGCGGGGAGTACCACGCCTTGGATCTCCTCGGACACCTCAAGGCCGACGGCCGGCCCGGCCGGGGCCCGGGTGCAGCCGCCCGGGACAAGGCCCCCGACCTGCGCGTGACCGTCCGCGCCCGCTTCAAGCGCCTGCCCCGCAACTCCCTGACCGTGGGACTGCTGACCGGACTCGATGCCCCCCGCCGGTCGCCGGGTACAGGTGCGGCCAGGGCGGCCGGCAAGCGCGATGCCCCCGAGTCCGCGGTCGACGGGGGCTCGGGGGCATCGAGGGCCTCACACCGTGGCCGGCTTCAGCGGGGTCCGCGGTTGCACGGCGACGGGTGGATACGCGTCAGCAGGGCCGGATGTAGTAGACCGGGGTCCAGGAGGCGGTCCCGGTGTCCTTGGCGGTGTTCGTCCAGCGCAGACTGCGGTCGGAGTTGTAGAACCTGGCGACCGTGCCTGAGGACTGGTTGTTGTTGAACACGCCGTCACCGAGTCCGCTGAAGGAGTACAGACCGCAGGTGTAGTAGTTGTAGCGGTCGCCGTAGCCGTCCTGGATGCACAGGTAGTAGTTGGAGCAGCTGATGGCCGTCGGGCTGTTGGTCCGGTCGGTTCCGGGCGCGGCAAGGGTGACGGTGCCGCCCGGGATCTTGAGGGTGTCGGCCGAGATCTGCTGGGCCTCGGGGTGCTTCTCGATGTACGCGTCGACCCGGTTCTGGAGTTGCTGGGCCGCCTGGGGGCCGGCCGAGGCCGACGCGGATCCGGTCAGGAGGTAACCGGCGGCGAGGAGTACGGCGGTGAGTGTCGCCACCAAGGACTGGCGTAACTTCATGGGCTTCTTGGCCTCTCGGTTTCGGACCGACGTTGCGGAAGGGAACGGTAGTCAGAATGGCATCCTGCCCGTAAGGCGCTGAAGAGGGGTTTTTGGCCGATCGATCACTTATGGGGCTTCCGGCCAATTGCTCGATGTCTTATACCTGTATGTGCCGCGGATGAATGCGATGCTCCGTCGGCGGTGGACCAGTGGATCCTCCTTGAGCTGTACCGACCGGTCCGGGTCCCTGGCCGCCGGGCCCAGGTGGTTTTCTTCCGCTTCGGGACGTCCAAGATGACCGACACCTTCCTCCTGGGGACACCGCCCACTTGACGCGGGGACTCCTGGATCGGGCGTGCTTCCAGACCTGTGAGTGCGGCACCCCGGAGCGAGGGGCACGGCAACCGCTCCGGGATCGGTGGAGGCTTTGCACGCGGCCTCCAGACGCCGGTTGGGGCTGGTGTTGAGCGCGTAGTAGCCGGTCTCGTGTTCTTGCGGCGGGGTGGTCCCGACCGCGGTGTGCAGGCGTTGGTCGTCGAACCGGTCCATCCATGGGGCGGTCACGAGCTCGACGGTGCCAGCGGCCCGCTGGTCTACTTCGGGCTGGCATGGGACAGGGCCGAGGAAGCGTCGTCCTACGCGGCAGCCGTGGCGGAGTCCATGGGGCTGATCTGCTTCGACGTGCAGCAGAACCGGCTCAGGCCGTGAGCGAGCTCGCCAGGCGGCGGTAGCCGATGAGGGCTGCGGCTATGCCGACGAAGGTGAGGAAGTGTTCGGCTTTGCGTTCGTAGCGGCGGTGCAGCCGGCGGCAACTGCCGCCACGTGCAGCCCGAAGTCACCACCAAGATGATCGCGGCCAGGGCCTCGCGGTCACCCGCCCGGCGTCGGCCACCGCCTTGTGGACGTGTGGTCACTGTCGGCGGCACCACCCGCCTGGACAGGACCCACAACTCGTCCGGCACCAGCCGCTCAACGAGATCCGTCACGCGCGGATCAGCGAGCGATCACGCCATGAGAAACAACGTCCAACGACACCAGCCACTCATGAGCCCGGCCCCGACACGCCGATTGACCTTGTAGTTGCTGTAAGGGCGAGACTGGCGTCATGTTGACGATCAGCGAATTCAGCGAAATGTGCCATCTGCCGCCGCAGACGCTGCGGTTCTACCACTCCGAGGGGTTGCTCGTCCCGGCCGACGTCAACGAACAGACCGGCTACCGCGCGTACACATTTGAGCAGGTCGAGCAGGCCATGCTCATCACCACACTGCGCGGCACGGGGATGAGCGTCAAGCTGGTCCGACGCGCTCTCGACGAGCCGGACGCGGCGCCCGCCCTGCTGCAGCAGCACAGTGCGGAGGTGCAGCGCCAGCGGCAGGCCCAGGACGAGGCGATCAGCGACGCGCGCGGGTTCCTCAACTCGTGGCCGACGGTGCGCCTGAGCCACGTACCCGAGATGACCGTGGCGTCGAAGCTGGTGCCCGGGACCTGGATCGGGGACAGCCCCCACGACTGGGCCGAAATCGATGCCGCCGTCACCGCCACCGTTCAGAACGTGGTCAAGACTGTGGAGTCGTGCGGCGCCGTTGTCTCGGGGACCCCCTGGCGTGCCTGGGCCGCAGAGACCCCGGAGCAGGAGAGGCAGTGGCGTACAGCCGAGGGACAGCGCTGGCTGGTGAAGATCCCCATCACGGCGGACGAGAAAACGGTGACAGCTCTGCCCGGCGACATCGAGGTGCAGCTCTTCGAAGCCCGTGACGAACTGTCGATCTTCATCCCGGGCAAAAGCTCGATGGCCAAGTACGGCACTGCGCTCTCACGCCTGTTCACGCATCCCCTCGACGCCGCCTTCATCGACGTCTCCCGCATGCGTCAACTGCTGCACGACGACGGCGTCGAAACCACCGCTGCAATCTGCAAGCTCGACGAGACCGACATGGCCGGATGACCTCCGCGGGCAACGGCTCGGCACACCGAAAAGAACCGAGCACCGGCAAGGCGCCACTTCGGCCTGCCGTACAGCTCCGGTACCCGCCCCACATCGCCACTGCCGAGCTGGGCCTGCTCCGCTGCCCTGCCGTGCCGGAGGACTCGAGTGCCGGTGCCGGCCCAGAGCCCACAGTCCCTTCCGCGAGGGCGACGAGCTGGTCGTGGTGAACGCACGCCCGGACGATGAGGAGGGCAGGCGGCTCCCCGGGCGATCGCGTCGATCACTTCACGGTGGTCCCGCCGACGGGCACCCCGCTTCGGCGTGCGGCCCGGGAGCAACGGCTCGATCCGCGCCCACTGCGCATCAGCCAACGGCACACCGGATCAGAGACCGGCTGATCCGAACGAAATGGCCTGGACCATTCGGGCGCGGCGGTCGTCACCTGGGCAGCACGACATCCGCGTGCCGACCGCTCCTCGGCCTGGAGAGGAACACCCGCCGGGTCGGCAGATCGATCTCCGAGACGACGACGGCGATCTCCTCCCCGGCCTCGAAGTCTTCCGCCGGACCTGCCGCAGGGCGGCCGTCGATGTCCCTGAAGGGGACCAGCCCGACGATCCCGTCCCCGAGGTCGACGAAGACGCCGATGGGAACCACCTTCTCGACCGTCCCGCGGAGTTGTTGGCCCACCACCGCGCGGTCGGCGAAAGCCTGGAGAGGGTCGGGCTCCAGTGCCTTCAAGGACAGTCTGGCCTCGGCGTTGTAGGTGTCGAACCCGAGGAACTCGCACGAGACACGCTGCCCTACCTGAACGACATCGACGGGATCATCGAAGTGCCGCCAGGACAGTTCGGGGATACCGAGGAACCCGGCACCGGGCAGGGTGGGGTGACCGGGCCCGTCGTCCAGGGCCACGAAGACCCCGAACCGTTCGACCGCCGCGACGGTGCCGGACAGGATGTCGCCGCAACGCAGGGACTCCAGGAACGCCCAGAGTTCCGGGCTTTCGGACTGCCAATCCATACCCGCAACCCTGGCACACGACGTCGTGCGCCGGCCATGCCCTCAAGCCGAGGCGGCCGTCCGCGATCCCGCCGTGCCTCGGCCGCCGGCACCTTGATCGTCCGGACGAACCTAGAAAAATCTCATGTCCCAGTCGCCCGAGATCAGGGCCCGCACGGCTTCCTCGAAGCCGTGCGCGACCCGCTGGACCCCTGCGTCACCGCCGAGGACGATGTCACCGTTCTCGGCGAGGAGAACCATCTCCTCGGTCTCGAAGGCGATGCCCACCGGCAGGGCGGACATGCCGAGACGCTTCTCGAAACACCGCACGTTCGGCGCGAACGCCTCCGTGGCCTCCCCGACCGAGATCGTCAGCGACGTCTCGTCCCCGGTGACGTGTGACGGCCAGAAGACCGTCGTCTCGCCGTACGTCTCCAGGAACTCCACGAGCTCACCGGTGACGTCGAACCCCGCCCTCCGGTAGGCGAGGCGGGCCGCCTCGACGTCCACGGGACCGCACTCGACGCGCGAGGCGCCGGCGAACGCCCTGCCGAGGGACTCCTCCCTCGCCCTGCTCCGCCCGTCACTCATCCGGTGTGCGCCTCTCCGGGCGTGCCGGACACCCATGTCCCGCAGCTCTTGCATACGGGTAATCCCCGGCCTTGGTGATCACCGGTCACGATACCGAGGCTCTTCGGACCGGCCCCGCCGCGCAGGGCCCGTGCCGACGGGAGGGGTGACTTCTTCGAGGGCGTCCCCGAGGACGCCGTCGCGGTGCACCGGAGTTCGGGGAAGACCTTCCTCCCGGCCCGCCCGCGGCGCCCTCCGCGGGGCGGAAATTCCGAAAGCGCGGCCGACGCGATTCCCTCTGATTGAAGAGGGGACATTTGAACCGGACATGAAATCCCGGGAGGAATTCGTCGTGATCGGCGCGCACACTGGAAAGGGTGAACCGGAACGGAGGAATTCAGTCATGACCACCGTGGAAAACGTCTCTCAGACGGGGACGGATTACCTGTACCAGCTGGAACGGGCCGGGGCGCGGTTCCACGAGCGGACCGCGCAGCGGGAGGAGACCTGCCGGACCATCGACCGCCGGGGCGTGCTGTACGCCGACGACCCCGACCGGGTCACCAAACGGCTGGCGCGGCTGAACGCCGACTGGTCACTCGCCCGCTCGGTCGAACGCATGGAGACGGTGCCGCGCACGACGACGGGCAGCACGCTGCCGCTGGGGCCGAACGCGTTCGGCGCCGACGTCCTCGGCCTGGAACGGCTGATGGGCCGCAACGACCTCACGGGCGTGGCCTTCCTCGAGGGCGGGCACCTGGCCTCCCGGCCGATCGGACGGATCGCGCTCAAGGTCCCCGGGGGCGTGCGCCACGGCACCGGTTTCATGGTGTCCCCCTCGCTGCTGATGACCAACAACCACGTCCTGCGCACCGCGGACGAAGCCGCACGGGCCGTGATCGAGTTCAACTTCCAGGCGGGCCTCGACGGACGCCCGCTGAATCCGGCGGTCTTCCCGCTCGAGCCGCAGAAGTTCTTCGCGACCGACCGGGACCTCGATTTCACCGTGGTCGCCGTGGCCGGGCGGAACCAGGCGAACGAGGAACTCGCGGAATTCCACTGGCTGCCCCTGGACGGGGCGGAGGGAAAGGCCGTCCTCGGGGAATTTGTCAACATCATCCAGCACCCCAACGGGGAGCCGAAGCAGCTCGCCCTGCGGGAGAACCAGATCGTCGACGTCCTCGACCGGTTCCTCCACTACGTCACCGACACCGCTCCCGGCTCCTCGGGCTCCCCGGTCTTCAACGACCAGTGGGAGGTCGTCGCGCTGCACCACTCCGCCGTTCCGAAGACCGACGGCGAGGGCCGCCTGCTGGCCGTGGACGGGTCGCTCTGGCAGCCGGGCATGGGAGAGCACCGGCTGGCGTGGAAGGCCAACGAGGGCGTGCGCATCAGCAGCGTGCTGAGGACCCTGAGCCGGCTCACCCTGACCGGCACGGCGGCGCGGCTGAGGGACGAACTGTTCCGTGCCCCCGGCACGCCGCAGACCGCCCCCGGCATTCCGCCGGGTCCGACGGACACCGTCTCCGTGGTCGAGGACGCCGCACGGCGGGACCTGGACGCCGCACTGCTCAACCTCCGGCTGGGCGAGGAACTCGTCTACTACGACGCGCCCGCCGACGCCGCGGCACGGGACGCCTACTACGCGGGCGTGGACGCCGGCGCGGACGGCGAAGAGCTGCGCAGGGCGCTGACCGAGCTGCTGGAGGAGACCCACGAGCGGCGCCCGTCGTACAAGCCGTCACGGATGGTCTACCCGTGGGTCGACCTGCACCCCGACCGGCAGTTGCGCAGCGTCTACTCGGGCAGGACGTTCGGCGCGGAGGAGTTCATCCGCGCCGACACCGCCGCGGAGACGGCCCGGCTGCGCGGACTGCAGGAGTTCCTGCTGCGCGAGAGCTCGGTGGGCCCCGCGGAACTCGCCGCGGAGCTGGACGCCCTGGAGGCGTCGCTGCCGTTCAACTGTGAGCACGTCGTGCCGCAGTCCTGGTTCCACGAGCGCGAGCCCATGCGCGGCGACCTGCACCACCTGTTCGCGTGCGAGGTCGCCTGCAACAGCTTCCGCAGCAACATCCCCTACATGGACTTCCCCCAGTTCGACGAGGTCCACCGGGAGGACTGCGGGCTGCGGGAGGACAACGGATTCGAACCGGAGCACCACCGGGGCGCCGTCGCCAGGGCCACCCTGTACTTCCTGCTGCGCTACCCGAAGCAGGTCGGCGACACGAAAGAGCTCACCCGGGACCGGCTGCCCTCTCTGCTGGCCTGGCACGAGCGGGAGCCGGTCACCGAGTACGAGCTGCACCGCAACGCGGCCATCGCGGAGATACAGGGCAACCGCAACCCGTTCATAGACCACCCGGAGTGGGCGGCCGCCGTCGACTTCTCGGAGGTCTGGGCCTGACCGGCCCGTGCCTGGGCCTCCACCGCGCAGCGGTCCGTCGGCGGACTGCTCGGGTCGGACCACCGGGCCGCGGGTTCGCGCCTTCGGCGGTTCGGGTGGGACCTCGGGGCCGGCCCTGTCTCCTGGACACGGAACGTGCGGAGGGGGCGCCGGGCCGGCAAGGCCGGAGCCTCGGGCGCGTCGGCCCGAGGCTCCGGAGGGAAGCGGCGATCCTATTCGACGGTGAAGTAGATCCTGTATGCCAGGTCGGTCTGCCAGCCGATGTTCACCCAGCAGTTGAGCTGGTTGCCGTCGGTGGGGACGACATTGCTGACCTCACACCGCGCCAGCCCCTTCACGGGGAAGGCTCCCCCGCCGTCGAACCCGATCTCGGTGATCGACGCGAGGACTCGGCTGTGGCGGTTGACTCCCGCGTTGCTGAGAACGGCCCAGAACTGTCCATGGCCCCTCCCGCTCATGGCCCGGATGGGTCCGGCCAGTTCCTGGGTCTCGAGCGGTGCGGCTTCCTCCGTCAGTTCGACGACTTGCATCTCTTCCACGTGTTGCATCGTGCCCATGGGAGCACCCCAGTCACGAATAGCGGATCTGCGACGTGGTCCCGCTGCCTGGCGGGGCCAGGGCGGAGACCACTGGCTCACGGCTGTGGTGAGCAGGTGTTTCGGTGCGTCGGGCCGGGCGGCGCCACGTGCCCGCGCATATCTGTGCGCACTTCCCAGGTTAGTCACCGACGATGCGGCCATCCAGTCCGGTGGCGTGCGTGAGCGGGACGCGGCGCGGAACCGGCGGATGACGGTGAATCCGATCCTGGAGGGCGCCGTCCCTCGAGAAGGATCAGCCGCAAATCCGTCGGCGTGAGGCCCGGTGCGGGTCCGTGCGGCCGCATGGCTCTTCGTCTGTGTCCGCCCCGGTGTGCCGGGCAGCACGGGTGCGTCGAGGACCGGGTCCGCAGGGCCGGGCCGGTCCTGCGCACCGTGATTGCGCCCGTCTCCGGGGCGCAGTCACCCGTCCTTGGGTGCCTTCCGGGAAACGGTGCCGGCATCGTAGGGGTCATGGGGGGGCGGGAGGAACGACACCGGAAGCAGGGGACCTCCGTGCGGAGCGGGCTCGCGTTCCTGGGCGAGGCGGCGTGCCGTTGCCGGGCGGGTGAGGTGCGTCCGGAGGATCTGCCGGCGGTCGCGGCCGGAGCGCTCGCGGCCGGGCTGGTCACTCCGGCGTTGTGCGAGCTCGCCGACCTGTCCCGCACCGCGGACGCCCGTGATGTCCGTGAGGCGTTCGGGCAGGCGCCGGCCGAGGTAGGGATCCGGCTGCCGGACCGGGGTCTGGCGCGGCGTCACGGTCTGTCCGCGCCGATCGGTCCCGGGTGCTGACTTCGCCTTCCGTGCCCGCCTCGGACGAGGGTGTTCCTCTCGGCCTGCATGGCAAGGAAGCAGTGAATAACAGCAAGACAAGCGCAAGAAAGGCAGACCGTCCCCCGGTGCCAGGGACCCTGGGCGGGAACCGTGAAGGTGCGACACGGTCCATGAAGGTCCAAGACGGACCACAACGGGACCTGAACCGGCCGGAGGAAGCTGAAGTCGACGCTTTTTTGCTGTTACATGAAACATTCTGAACGACACCGTCACTCCGGTCCCCAACTCGGCGATGCCCCTCGGCGTACTTCCGCACCGCCCGGGCCGGAGAGGATGCCGGAGCGACATACCTCCTCGATTCGCGTTCCGCGTTCGGTGGTCGGTCAAGGCGGGCGACCGCACTCGTCCGATCAGGCCACAGCTATGCGTGGCGAATACATGATCCAGGCACGACGGGACGACCATGGCGAGGCGTGACTTCTGTCCGACACCGACCGAGGAACACAGTGCTCTCGAAGACGAAGAAGACCGGGCGTGCCACCGTGATGGCGCTCGCCGCAGCGGCCGCGTTCACCATGGTGGTGCCCACCGGCACCGCGTACGCCATCAACAAGGTGAGCTGCGCTGAGCAGGGAGACTTCCTGCGGATCCAGTCCCACCACAGCACCGGCCTGAAGAGCGAGGACTGCTACGCGAACGCCGGCAAGACGGACTTCGGCGGGTGGTGGATCGACAAGATCTCCACGGGGAACAACGACGTGCGGCTCCACGACGCCAACGGCGCCGTGGTGACGATCCCTCGTCACAGGGTGATCAGCTACCCGAACCGGCCTCCCAAGGTCAACGCCATCGAAATCCTGTGAGCCCTGCCTGTCGCGGCCACCGGACCGGCGACGGCCCCGGTGCCCGCGACGGGCAGGGCTCCCGCGTCGTCGGGTGAGGTGTTCGAAGCCTCAACCTGCCGATCCGGGAGCCCTGTCGGCTGCCCGTCCTGCCGTACCCGTCCTGCCCCGTGCGCTGGTCGAGTACGGCAGGACGCCCATCGTCACCCCTGAGGAGACCTTCGCCGGCGGCGTGATCGCTCCGCCGGACGATGCGGCCGTGGAGCCCGGCCCGGCTGTGGCGTCTACGTGGTCGCCGGACCTTCCGCCGCGGTGTGCGGGGCCGCCGCGGTGGTCATGGCGGTGAAGTACTCGAGCGTACCGGTGAGGTCGAGGAGCCGGTCCATCATCGCGGGCCGCTCGTCCAGGTGCAGGCGCGTGCCGGCCGCGGCGGTGCGGCGGCCGATCATCAGCAGGACGGACAGCCCCGTGGAGTCGATGGCGCCGACTCCCGCGCAGTGCAGACGCAGGTCGCCCGGACGGGGCCGGGCACCGAGCCGGGCGGTGACTTCGTTCAGGAGGAGTCCGGCGTTGTCGTAGTCGAGATCACCGGTTATCTCGATGCGGACGCTGTCCTCGGCGGTCACGGTGGTCAGGTGCAGGCTGGGGGGAAACGTGGTCATGCGGGCGTTCCGGCGGTGGTGGAGGAGTCGGTGGTGAGGGTCTCGACGCCGCGCCGCAGGATGCGGCGGGCCCGGGGGAAGTCCTTGAGCTCGCGGGCGAAGAGGTCCAGGGCCGGCGGCAGGGACCGCGCGGGAACCCCCCGCGCCTGGAGGATTTCGGCGGTCCAGGCGATGAACCAGGTGAACAGGTCCTCGTCGCCGAGGTAGAGGGCGGTGGCGAGGAAGTCCACGATGTGGGCGAGGTCTTCCGCCGTGCGCTCGCGCTGTATGTCGTCGTAGGCGCGCATGGCGGGGAACGCGTCCTCCAGGGCGAGGAGCACGGCCCGGACCAGTGCGTGGTTGTTGCGGACGACCAACGTGTATTCCTGATCGGCCAGGTGCGGCAGGTCGTCCACCGGCTGGTGGTCCATCTGCGGGCGCGGCAGCGGGCCCTGGGCGAGCCGGTCCGCGGCGCCGCGGGCGTCTGGGGCCCACGCCTGGGCGCCCAGCAGGTGGGCGTAGCGGCCGTTCGGGCCGAAGGCCGCGCCGCCGACCAGGACGGGCAGCCCGATGGCCTGGCAGGCGGTGACGGCCGCGTGGGCGGTGGGCAGCCTGGTGGCGATCGAGCTGGAGAGGGCGACCGCGTCGGCCTTGGTGGTGTGCAGGTGGGAGATGAGGTGATGTGCGGGGACCTGCGCTCCGAGGTAGTCGACCTGCCAGCCGCGCAGCTTGAGCACTTCGGCCACCAGCCGGGCGGGCAGGGCGTGCCACTCGCCGTCCACGCAGGCCACCGTGATCCGGCCGCGGTGGGGGGTGGTGCGGGCGGCTGGGTGCAGGGCGAGCGCGGTGACGGCGCGTTCGTTGATGGCTGTGGCGGCGTGTTCCTGGGCGACGCTGATGCGGTTGGCGGCCCATTCCTCGCCCACGGTGCCCTGGACGGCAGCGATGACGTCGAGGAGGACCGTTTCGGGGTCGACGCCGTCGTCGAGGGCGCGCAGGACGACGTCGGTGGCCAGGTATTCGTCCGCGGTGGCCACGGCGTTCCACAGTTGGTCGGTCAGTTCGCGGATGTGCGGGTGGCCGAGGGTGCGGGGTGGGGTGCTGGGGTTCATGAGGTGTACCTCCCGCGGGTGCGTCCGTCCACCGCGTTCAGGTGATGGGTGCGGGGTGCCGAGATGGTGACGACGGCCATGTCGTCGTGCCGACGGTTGCCGAGCCACTGGGAGACGAGCATCTGGACGTGCTCCACGATGCCTTCGGCGGGCATTCCGGCACAGCCGGACAGGGCGCGGACGAGGCGTTGCTCGCCGAAGAGGGTGTCGCCCAGCGGGCCGCCCTTGGCCTCGGTGATCCCGTCGGTGTACAGGACGCAGGATTCTCCGGGGGCGAGTGTGACGGTGGTGGTGCGGGCGCGGACCTCCGGCAGGACGCCGACCAGGGTGCCGCGGGTGTCGGCCTCCTCGACGGTGCCGTCCGTGCGGATGATCAGCGGCTTGGGATGGCCGGCGCTCGTCAGCCGCACCTGGACCCTGTGGCCGTCGCGCACGACCGATGCCAGGACGAGGGTCGCGAAGCGCGTGTGGTGGGAGTCGAGCAGGGCCGCGTTGAGCAGGGTGAGCATGCGCTGGTGGTCGTCGGCCAGGGGCAGGAGCGCGTGCAGGGTGCTGCGGATCTTTCCCGTGAGGACCGCGGCTTCCAGGCCTTTGCCGCAGACGTCTCCCAGGGTCACCAGTGTGGGGTCGCCCTGCTGGGTGGCGGGGTGCACGTCGTAGAAGTCCCCGCCGATCCGCTCGTGGTCCGCCGAGGGGCGGTAGCCGCCGGCGTAGTGGACGCCGGCGACGTGGTGCAGGGCCGGGGGCAGCAGCTCCCGCATGAGCACGTCGGTGATGGCGGTCTGCTCGGCGTACAGGCGGGCGGCCGACATCGCCGCGCCGGAGCGTGCGGCGAAGAGGCGTGCGAAGACCTCTTCCTCCTCCGTGAAGGCGGCGCTGCCCTCCTTGCGCAGCAGGACGAGTGCGCCGGCCGGGACGCCGTGCCCGGGCAGGGGGGTGATCACCATGGCCTTGATGGGGCCGAAGCCTTCGGGGATCATCCACGGCGGCGCCAGCGACGGGTCGATCCACCGGGAGGGCACCGGCGGGAACCCGCGCAGGGCTTCGCCCAGGCCGGGGACGTCGTCGGGGCTGATCGCCTCCTTCCCCGCGGTGGGGGTGCCGCCGCGGACACAGGACACCACCGGCAGCCAGCGGTCCCGGGCCGGTGCGATGGCCAGGGCGGCGTCGGCGAGGTTCTCGGCGGCCAGCTGCGCGGTGATGTCCATGCAGCGCGCCAGGTTGAGGGAGGAGAGCAGGGCGCTGGACGCCTTGGCGAGGAACGCCGTCCGCTCCCGCTCCATGTGCAGCGCTTCGCGGGTGAGTTGCCGATCGGTGTCGTCCACCAGCCACCACGCCACCATGCCGTCGTCCCGCGTGCTGGCGTGCGCCTCGAAGCGCCGCGTCCCGATCGCGCCGGACGCCGGTATGCGCGAGGGCGTGCTGCGGGGGCCGGCCAGGCGTACCGCCTGATCGGCCTCCGCCAGCCAGGCCGGAACCAGGTCGGCCAGGCGGGATCCGGGCCGGGCTGCGGGCAGGAGCACCTGTGCGGCATCATTGAGCCGCACCAGCACGCCTGCCGCGTCAGCGACCAGGACCGGGTACGGAGCACGTCCCCAGGGGAAGTCGGGCTCCGTGTCCGTGACGGTCTGCGTTCGGGTGGAATCCAAATGACGAGGACCCGCTGGGCGAATCCCTCACCTCACCAACTCCAAAGGGATCATTTCCTTCCGGCAACGATCCCCCACGAGGCACCCGCCTGGCAAACAAACCCCCTTTCCCCACACCACCTGCATGGATGTGTGGGCGATGTACCCGTCGCGGCATCGGGCCACCGGTCACGGCCTTCACTGCTCCGTCGGCGTGGGGGACAGCGGAACAGCGTCGTCCGGGCTCCGTCCATGCCCACCGGTCGCCGACCACCCCTGTGCGGCTGGGCCGTCTTCTCCGGTTCCTGCATGATGACCGGCATGAACACGGAAGTCTGTGACCCGGCCGAACTGGCCGCCCTCCGCGAGATCTTCGCGTCCCGCCCCGAGGCTCTGCCGCCCATCGGCTCGGATGCGGTGCGGTCCTTCGAGGCGGAGCACGGCATCGTGCTTCCGGAGCCGTACCGCACGTTCGTGGCGGAGGTCTGCGACGGACTGCGCGCGGGGCCGCCCTCCTACGGTCTGCTGCCCCTCGCGCAAACGCCCCCGGACTGGGGTTCGGGCCGCCCCGAGCGCCTGCTCGCCGAGCCTTTTCCTCTCACGGAGGCATGGCTGTGGGAGATGGAGGACGACGAGACGGCGCTTTCCGAGCAGGAGTTCGAGGACCGGACGGCCCCCGTGTACGACCACGGCTCACTGCTGTTGGGCACCGACGGCTGCGGCATGTACTGGCACCTGATCGTCACCGGTCCGCAGCGCGGTCACGTCTGGCTGATCGACGAGAACGGCGCGATACCCTTCGGCACCCGGCCGGGCACCTGCCTGATGCCGGGCACGCCCGGTTTCTCGGGGTGGGTGACCCACTGGGCCCAGGACCGCTCCTGGTTCGCGGAGGCCTAGCCGAGACCGCTTCGTCCGGATCGGCGGGCTGGCCGGAGGAGGATGCCCACGACGTGAAGGCCGGCGTGCCGTCGGCTCGTCCGCCCGTCAGGGCGAACACCGCGGGCAGCAGCGGCCGTCGGCCGCGAGGTGGATCTTGGTGACCGGTCCGCCGCGGGAACAGCCGGTGGCATGGCCGGCCAACCCGCCGCCGGGGCTCCTCTGTGCGGGCCCCGGCGGCGGATCGGCGGACACGGACGATCGTCGGTCACCTCACGGTGATCCCGTCACCGGCCACTCCGTTTCGGGGTCCGGTCCGCAAACAACGGAGCGATCCGCGTCCGCCGCGCGTCGGCCCACGGCACCACCGGACCGACGATCGAATGATGCGAGCGAGACGGCCTACCCGCGATCCAGCACCTCATCGTCCGCGTGCGCGCCGAACTCGGCGACGCGCACCTCCGCGATGCGCTCGTACCGGCTGATCCGGTCGGTCCACTCCGCATCGACGCCGAACGCCACCTGGGCGAAGCCCACCCGGCCGACGGCCTCGGGCAAGCCCGGATCGCCAGGGGCCAGCAGCCGCACCGGCGCGTCGAGCGCCACGGTGTGCGGCGGCACGAAGTACTCGTCCGGCACGACGGTGCGCGCATGGACGAGCGCGCCGACAGCGACCACCGAGCCGGCCCCCAACCGCGCGCCCTGCAGGACCGTCGCCGTGGTCGCCACGTAGACGCACCTGCCGGTCTCGCAGCCCAGCAGCGTGGCGTGCGGCCCCACGAAGACGTGGTCGCCGACGAGCACCGGCTGATCGCCGGCGACCGCGGACCCGCGCAGCACCGCGTTCTCGCAGATCACCGAGGCCTCCCCGACCTCGATCCGGGACCCCTCGGCATCGAGCACCGCACCGTACATCACTCGCGCCCTCGGCCCCACGCGGACGTCACCGACCAGCGTGGCCGTCGGGGCGACGTAGGCGGTGGGATGGACCTGCGGTTCGTGCCCGCGGTGCCGGATGCGGATTCCCTGCGTGTCAGCGTTCATGAACGGATTCTGGCTCCGCCGGCCGCGAGCGCGCTGGCGGTTTTCGGACGCCGCGTTCGTCCGTGCCCGCGCCGTCCGCGTCAGGCGACGGACGCCCTGTTCCCGCCCTCCGGTGCCGGGACGGGGGTGACCAGCCGGTCCGTGATCTCCTCGGCGGTCAGCACGAGCGCGAAGCCCTTCCGCAGGACGGCGAGTTCCGGTTCCTGGCGGGACTCGTCGTCGGTGGCCGTGGTGTCGCTTCCGAAGACGACCTTGTAGCCGCGTTCGTACGCCTGCCGGGCCGTGGTGCCGCAGCAGTAGTTGGTGAGGGTGCCCGTGACGATGACCGTGTCGCGGCCGAGGTTGCGCAGCACCGTGTCGAGCGGGGTGTCGTAGAACGCGCCGTAGGAGGGCTTGCGGATCAGGACCTCGTCGGGGCGACGGCCCATCGGAGCCCACACCTCGGCGGGGCCCGGCCGGCGCCAGTCGGTGTCGGCGTGGGGGAGGAAGGGCAGGGCGTGCGGCCGGTCCAGCCCGAGATGGGTGTCGTCGAAGATGGTCCAGATCACCGGGACCGAGGCGGCTCGGCAGTCCTCGACCAGTCGCCTCAGCCGGGGAGCCATCCGGGTGGCCGCGGGCACCCAGTAGGGGCTCCACCCGGGGCGGACGAATTCGTCCTGCATGTCGATGACCAGCAGCGCCGTGCGCTCGGGCCGTACGTCGAACGAAGCCCGGCCGTGCTCGTAGGCCTCCCGCGCCCGCGCGGTCACCCATTCCTCGGTGTACGTCATTGCCGCCCCCTCATCCCTTGCATCGATTCGAGGTACCTCGTTTCGATGTGCGAGAGTAGCAGCATGCTGGAACTTGCGATCCTGGGTTTCCTGGCCGAGGGGCCACTGCACGGATACCAACTACGGCGCCGGATAGCGCACTTGTCCGGCCATGCCCGCCCGGTCAGCGACGGCAGCCTCTATCCGGCGATCAACCGCCTGGTCCAGGCGGGATTGCTCGACCGCAGAACCGAGCCGGGCGCCTCGGCCGTCCAGCGGCACACCCTGAGCCTGACCGCCGCCGGCCGCACCGAGCTGCTGCGCCGGCTGCGGGACGCCGACGGCCTGGACATCAGCGACAGCACCCGGTACTTCACGGTCCTGGCCTTCCTCTCCCAGCTTCCCGACCTCGCCGACCAGCACGCGGTACTGCGCCGACGACTGGACTTCCTGGAACAGCCCGCGAGCTTCTTCCACGACGGCGACCGCCTCCTGGGCGCCGAGGACACCGACGACCCCTACCGCCGCGGCATGCTCACCATCGCCCGCGCCACCAGCCGCGCGGAACGGTCGTGGCTGCGGGAACTGCTGACCTGACGTCGGCACGGCGGTCCCTCGCCGCCCAGGTGCCCCCTTCCGCACGGAAGACCAAGAGATTCCCGACGAAGGCGCTGGACGCGTCGGTGGGTGATGAGGCAAGAGCCAAGGCCGAGGAAGGCTTCGCCGAAGCCGTCGTCGCTCTCCACCAAGCAGGCGGGGGCCGACCTGACGGGCAGCACGCTCGGTGGCATGAACCCTCCGATGCGGGGCAACTGGAGCTTGCTTGAGTCATGGCGGTACGCCGTGGCGTCAGAGTCTGGACGCAGCCGGTTCCGCGCGGCCGGTCGGCTGCCCCGCGAGACAGCCTGAGGAAAGGGAACGCCTTGATCATTCCGGCGGAGAAGGAACTGCGAGCCGTTCTGGCCCGGTTCGCCCAGGCACGCATCGAACACGACGTGCACCCCACCGGCCGCACCAGCAGGGATCTTGAGGACACCACGTACACGCTGTGCGTGATGACCGGAGCCCGCACCGCCGAGGAGGCCCTGCGCGCGGCCGACGCGCTGCTGGAGCAGTACAGCACGAACCGTGTGAGCGCCTCCCGAAAGGACGAGACGCTGGCCGCGTGACTCCGTGCCCCGGCGCGGGCGCCCACCACCCCCGGCGTCCGCTCCTTGCGCGGGCCTCTCCGCCGCTGCGCGCCGCAACGGCCCCACCGCTTGGCTGCGCCGTCCCCTACGGCCTCCGGTGCCCCGGGGCCCGTCCGCCGTCGCCCACCGCAACCACGCCGCCCGCCACGCGAGGCACTGACCCGTCCGCCTGTCATGCCGCGCACTCGCCGCCCGTTGCCCCCGCACGCGCGGCGGGCCGCTCGCGTGTCGGACGGAGTCACGAGCGGCCCCGCGTGTTCGGCCATCGTGCCGCCGGCGTGACGGCCGTGCGCGGACATCCTCCGGGTTTCCGGGCGAGGACAGCACACCGGATCCGCCGCCTGCGTGGCGGCGGATCCGGTTCCTCGGTCCGCCGGACTTCTTCAGCCCTGCCGGCGGCGGTCAGTCGGTGTTTCCGGGGCGCTCGCTCTTCGGGCCGGCGCCCCGCTCGGTGCGCGCACCGCGGCTCTGCCATTTCGGATCGCTCTGCAGCGTCTCGTTGGCGGCCTCATTGGCGTTCTGGTCACTGACGCCCGACCGCTCCGCGTCCTTGCGCAGCCGCGCTCGGCGGACGTCGTACTTCTTGCTTCCCGGCTCGGGCACAACCATCACCTCCTGTACCGGACGAGTTCCATCCGCGCCCTCGGGCAAACGGTCTCCTGCGGGGTTCCGGCGGCCTGGCTGCTCGTTCTCACGCGTAGGCCAGGTCCCGCGTCGAGCACGTCCTCTCAACGGGGCCGCGGGTGACACCACCCGTCACCGACGGGCGGTGTCACGGCACTCCTCAGTCCACGTGTCCCTCCGGCGGCATCGCGCTGCCCGCCCGGCAGCCGTGGAAGGAGGCGTTCGGGCAGAAGGCGTCGAAGCCCATGCCGAAGCGGGCGAAGGCCTCCCAGGCGGCGGGGCGGACGGCGGCGTACTCGCCCTCGTCGATCTCCGCGGTCCCGTTCCCGTTCTCCTCGAGGTCCCGCAGGGCGCGCAGGACCGCGTCGCGGGCGGTGAGCAGCGACGGGTTCTTCGGGGTGAGCTTCATCCCGTCGACGACGGCCATCCAGGCGATCTGGTGGGCCCGCTGCTTGTCGCCGAGCGCGGCGCTGCTCCGGCAGACCATGTCCATGAGGGCGGCGCACCAGATCTCGCCCACGTTGTGGATCCTCGTGTAGTCGAGGCCGCCGAGCTGGCCCGGGCCCTTGCCGATGTCGCCGAAGCCGCCCGGGTACTGCGCGTCGTAGGGCCGCTGGCGGATGCCTCCGGGGTCGGCGACGACCCAGTCGCCGACGACGGTGCGGTCCTCGCCGCGGACGCTGTTGCGGGTGGTGAGGGCGAAGAAGTCGGACCAGCCCTCGCCCATCGACCGGGACTGGAGTTCCTTCAGCCCCTGGGCGTCGAGGAGGCCGCCGACGAGGCGGTTGCTCACGCCGTGGGTGAACTCGTGGAAGACGACGTCACCGTCGTTGGCGGTGTGCCTGCCGGTGTGGCGGACCAGGCCCATGTTCATGACCGCGGCCCCGCCGTCGGGCGGAGTGGTCATGTTGGCCGTGCCGGGGACCTGCCGGGGGTGGGCGAAGGCCCGTACCGGGTCGGCTCCCCTGCCCTCCCCGGAGGCGTTGGTGACCTGGAAGTTGCCGTGCTTCTCGTCGAAGCCAAGCATCTGGAAGAAGTCGTGCATGTAGTTGCAGAAGAAGAAGATGTTGGTGACGAACTGCTCGGGACTGTCGGGCAGCGGCTCGAACACCGCGTCGCCCGCCGCGTCGACCTCGATCTCGACCTGCAGCTCGCTGTCGCCGTCGACGGCGGTCACGTTGTTGCCCACGGTGGCCACGTGTCCGTCGTGCCGCTCCACCCACGGGTTGGGGAAGCCGGCCAGCGCCTTCCTCGGCCGGACCGGGTAGTCGTCCACCGGCAGCGGGAAGGGCACCTTGTCGAACGTGCTCTCGGCCGGATTGCGGCGGAACACCTTCCCCGCGACGGCGTGGTCGGTCAGGTCCTGGAAGTGGAGGATCTGCGGCGCGGTCTTGTCGGCGGTCTTCCCGTCGGCCTCCACCAGTGCGCCGTACTGCACGGCCATGTTGTTCCGCGACAGGGTGAACGACCACGTCAGCCGGACGTCGTCGCCCATGTAGAGGTAGACCAGGCGGCACGGGATCTCCTCGTCGAAGGGCCCCTTCGCGAAGGTCATCGGCTGGTCGTTGCGCGGCTGGAACGTCAGCCGGGGGAGGGCGTCCGGGACCTCCAGGGCGGGCAGTTCGTCGGAGCCGAACGGCGTCTCCAGCGTCACCGGCTCGGCCGCCTTCGCGACGGCCGCGGTCAGAGCCGCCTCCGCGGTCACCTCGGGGGCGGCGGACACGTGGGCGGGCAGGCTCGCCGTGTCGCCGACCACCCGGTCGACCGTGCCGTCCTCCCTCAGCCACACCTTGGGGGCCATGCCCCACACCTCGATGCCGCTGAGGGTCTGCTGCAGGCTGACCACCCGCATGCCGCCGTGGGTGACCGGCACGTTCGGGTCGGCGTCGAACTCGGCGGGCTCGTCGCTCGCGAAGCCGAGGGCCTCGGTGACCGAGGACAGGTACTCCTTGGCGCGCGCGACGTAGTCGCCGTCGGTGATCCCGCCGTCGGCGCGTTCCAGGCCGGGCGGCAGGCCGGGGGCGCCGCTCACCCTCAGCTCGGTCAGGTGCCCGGTGAATCGGTTCACCTTCCGGTCGTCGGCCTCCAGGGTGTGGTTGAGCGACTCCGCGATGCGGCCGGTCTCCCGCAGGAAGGCCCCGGCGTCGTCGATCTCGGTCAGCCGGTCGTAGGCGAGGTCCCGCTTGTCGATGAGCTGTGTCATGGTGGTTCGTCCTCCTGCCGCGGGCACCCGGCAGGGGTGTCCGCCGGAGTCGGTCGGTGCGCGGCACGCGTCAGACACCCGCGAGCGTCAGGGCGGTCGCGGTCACGGCCCGGGCGACCGTGGTCGCGAAGTCGGGGTCGTGATCGACGTCGGTGACGGTGTCGCCGGTCGTGTGGTACTGCCGGGTGCCCGTGCCCTCGGCTCCGCCCGGGGTGGCGAACAGGTCCTCGGAGACGGCGACGGCCGCGTAGCCCCGCTCGTGGAAGCTGGCGTGGTCGCTGCGCCCCATCGCCGGGTCGGCGTCACCGGTCAGCTGCTGGACCTTCGGTCCGAGGCCTCCGGGATCCTCGGCGGCGAGCGCGAGCAGGGCCTGTCCCACCCGGTCGCCCAGCAGGTCGGATGCCTCCTCCACCGGTCCCGGCACGGCGGAGCCGGCGTGCACCTCCACGACGGGCTTCGTCCCGGGCTGGTGTCCGGCGATCATGTCCATCTGGAGGACGCCGGCGATCGGGTCCGAGGCCGCCGCCGCGGCGCGGGCGTAGAACTTGCTGCCGACCAGGCCCTGTTCCTCGGCGTTGAACAGCACGAAGCGGATGCTCCGGGCCGGCTCCCTGCCGCCGGCGGTCAGGTCGCGCAGGCACGCGGCGGCGGCCAGGACGGCCGCGGTGCCGCTGGCGTCGTCGTCGGCGCCCGGCGCGGGGTCCTGGGCCGGGTCGTAGGGGCGCGGCAGGCCGTGCTCGTCGACGAAGTCCTCGCTGGTCGCGGTGGAGTCCATGTGCGCGGTGACCAGCACGGTGGCGTCGGAGCCGTCGACGGTGTGCTCGGCCTCCACGTTGAACAGGTGGTGACCGCGCCAGGGGAACGGGTGGAGCCGCACCGTCAGCCCGAGGTTCTGCAGGCGGTTGGCCAGCACCCGCACCACCAGCGTGTTGTCGTGGGTGGCGGCGTGCCGGCTGCGGACCGTCAGCGGGTCGCCCTCCACCAGCGGTTCGCGGCCGGAGAAGCGGGCGGTGTGCTCCCGCAGCACCTCCGGGGTCACGGCGGCGCGGACCGCCGCGAGGGCCTCGGCGGAGGGGAGGCCGTCTCCGGCCTCCCCGGCGGACTCCCGCCCGGGAGGGGGCCGCAGACCGGCCGGGGAGGCGAAGCCGGCCGCGAAGCGGGTGCCGGGGCGGGACAGCAGCGCCGGGTCCGGAAGCAGCCGCTCGGTGTGGCCGGGCCTGGCTCCCGGCGGGTGGAAGTCCTCCACCGGCACGTCGGCCGGCACGGCCACGTAGACCCCGCCCGGGGCGGGTCCCAGCGGCACGGGCGGCCGGCCGGCGCCCGGTGCTCCCTCCTCCCCCCGCATCCACCCGGCGACGAATCCGAAGGCCGCCGTGGCACGCGCCGATGCCGTCGCGCCGTCCGACGACGCACCGGCCGCGGCTTCCGTGGACGGCGACGGCCGGTCGTCGCGGACCAGGAAGGCCGTCGTCTCCTCCACCGCTCCGCGCAGGTCCGGCAGGAACCCGGCCGCGGCGAGCGCTTCCGCACCGCGCGTGGTCGTCATCGCCAGCACCAGCCGCTCGGAGGCGACGTGCACCGGCACCACCTCGGTCTCGTTCGCCACCGCCTCCAGCTCGGGCAGGCCCGTACCGTCCGGCAGCGTGATCCGGGCCCAGAGGACCGGACGGTCCTCCACGGCGGCGCGGGTGAACACGGGGTGGGGCGCCGTCCGCATCCCCGCCTCCCGTGCGAACGCCCGCTCGCGGGCGTCCTCGCCCACGAAGACGGAGGCGTCCTCCTCCCCTGCCGCGACGGCCGAGGCGGCCGCCGTGTCGAAGAGGGTCCGGCTCGTCTTCGGGCCCCAGTGGATGAGGCGGTCGTCGCGGAACTGGGCGACGAAGGCCTGGTGCAGAGCGGTTTCCGCCCGTTCGGCCGCACCGAGACTGGGGCCCGGGTCCGAGATGATGCCCTTGCGCCATTCCCTGCCGAAGGTGCCGAGGACGTGTTCGACGCGCGGTCTGGGCCGCAGCATGAGGGAACCGTCGGTCCGGACGTGGGCGTCCGCCAGGGTCGCCCCGATGTCGAAGAAGAGCACAGGCATCCCGGTGCCTCCGCGTGCGTACGGTCTCTGCGGTGCGGGCAGCGATCCGGCGGCGGCCGGAAACAGGCCGCATTTCAGCCGGGTTTTCATTCTACTTCCGCACCTCCTGGCCAACAACTTCCCAGCCGGTCCACCCATTTCGTTGAACGGGAAAAATGTGAAACGGGAACGGAGGGAATCCAGGCCGCGTCGCCCTACGGCTCGGTCGTGACGTGATCCGAAGCCGATCGAAGAGTTCCTGGGACTCGACCTGCCGGAAATGTCGTCAGAATATATATTCCGGAGTTCGCCCGGCAGGCGGCGCGATGATAGCCTGAAACGCTTGACCTCTCTGCTGTGCGGTCGTTCTGCGACGACCGCACGGCACCCTTTCGTCAACCGCAGTGCAACGTTGGGGTGCGTGATGGACAGCGATTTTCGGGAGGGGGAGTTCTCCCACCGCCTCAGGGAGCTCTGGATCAGGTCCGGCGTGCCGGTCGGCGGCCTGCTGGCCTTCGGCCGGAGACCGAGGGTCGGTGGCAAGAACTGGTCCGAGACGGAAGTCCGCTCCTGGTTCGACGGTTCCGCGCTGCCGGTGAAGGACTGGCAGTTCCGGCTCCTGGTCGAATACCTGGAGGAGAGGGCGGAATCCCGGAACGAGGGATACGTCAAGAATTCCGTCGAGTTCTGGCACATGCTGTACCGGAATGCCGTCGAGGAGCGTCACGGGATCCCGCCCAGAAGGCGTTCGGGAAATCCTCCCCGCACCTCCCGGGAGCGCGATACGGAAAGCGCGAACGCCTTCCTGCGGGAGTGGCGATGGGACAGCGAATGGTTCTCCGGCTTGCGGAGGACGGAGAACTTCGGCCGCCTTCCCGGAGGCGTCGCCGCATCCGTCTGGGGAATCCTCCAGCGCCGGGGACACCACCTGCCCGTCACCTACATGAACGGAGAGCTCGATCCTTCCGGGGCGTGCTTCGGCGATGAGGAACTGGAGCGGGCGCACGAGCGGCTGGTCGCCGCGATGAAGCGCTTCGCGGCTCATTCGGACGCCCTGGTCTGGGAAGACCCGGACCGTCCGGAGGTACTCGTCCTGCCCTCCTCCCTCGAAGGGCGGGAGGAGGCCGCCCGGGGCATGCGGACGGCGGTTGACGGGATCATCTCGGCGTACTTCGTCCTGGTGGAACTCATCCGGGACCGTCACCTCGCCGACGACCGCTTCCGCTTCGAGCCGACCGGGTACGGGAGGCTCGCCGCGTTCCCCGCGTGACACTCCGGCAGGCCTCACCACCGGGGACCGCCCGGGCGCCCGTCGCTCACCGGGCGTTTTCGGAGTGGCCACCCGACAGATGACGGCGTTGGAGGCGGGTGAAGGCGGTAGGACTGGAGCGGTACGGTAGGAATTCCTTGATGAGCTGTGCGCACTCGCGCGGGCTCGCCGTGCTGGTGTCGCACTCCACGTCGTAGTCGCCGTGGGCATGCACCAGGTCATATTGGTACGCCGCGAGGCCCGAAGGACGGTCGCCCCGGGCCAGCTCGCGGCGAGTCAGCTCGTCCAGCGAGCAGTGGACGCCGACGAACAGGACGTCCTCGGGCGGCAGAACCCTCAGGCAGTCGAGCAGTCGCCACGGCTCGCTCAGCACGTGATCGACCACAATGTCGTTGCCCACTGCGGCCATGGCCGCAATCGACCGGTGGAAGCCCATCCTGGTCCGCCGCAGCGCGGCGTCCAGTTCCTGCGTCCCGAGCTCCCGCTTGCTGCGCATCGCGTTGAAGCTGTCGACCGCCAGGTGGAAGAAGACGCCATCTTCCAGGATGTCCAGAAGCTCTCGGGCGATGCTCGATTTTCCTGAGCTGGAGGTGCCGTTGAGGAAGATGATCCGTCCAGATGCCATGTCGGCATGCTCACATGGTGTTGCTCCGGCCGGACGGGGTGGGGACGTCTCGTAACTGCCAGGAAGGGGTGGGAGTCGGTCTCAGACCCCGTCGTGGTCTGCCGCGGCGGCCCAGCGGCGGATGTGCGGGTCGGGGTGGGCCCGGGCGGATACCAGTGTGCTTTCAAACAGCTCGTGCAGGTGGGGCGGGTGTGCCGCGCGGGAGGTGGGCAGGCCCAGCAGGAGACGGTGGCGCATCCGCGGATCGGCGGCCTCGGCGAACACCCGCATCGAGGCCTCCCACCACGCGTGCTCGAGGTCCTGTGACTCGTCCAGAGCGGGATCACGGACCCCGCCCGGTCCGTACGCCGGGGACCGGTCCGCGCGCAAGGGCACATGGGCGGCGTACCAGGCCCGCACGGCACCCGCTCGCTCGGCGTCCGTGCCGTTCCGCAGGTGGTCGACCAGTGCCGCCATCACGCGGCGGCGTCCGAACGCGTAGACCGCGGGCTCGACGAACCAGCGGCAGAAGCTGGGATCCGGGTCGTGGACGGCTGCGGCCATCAACGGGACGAACAGCTCCTCGGGCAGACGCGCGCGCTCGAGCAGGGGCTTGCGCACCGCGTGGGCGAGGCGGCGGGCCCGCCGGTCGTCCGGCTCCGCGGTGACGTCTTCGACGCCCAGCAGCCGAGCCACCTCCGCCGCGCAGGTCAGGAATGAACGCGGTTCCGTGTTGCTCCGTGCGTCTTCGGCCACGACGGCATTCTGGACCGGCCATGCCGGCAGACGCAGCACCGGTGGCCACTGCCCCTCGTGCGGAAGGACTCGCCCGGTCTCCTCCCGGGGGTGGGGAACGATCACGGTGTGGCTGGTGCGACCACGGCACCGGAGCCGTCATGACAGCCCCGCTCCCCGGGCTGAGCCGTCACGCCTCCGCGAAACGGGCGACGGGTCCGCGGCGCCAGGGTGCGGATGCGGTCCGCGAAGGGCCGGCCGGAAGGCTCCGGCCGGCCCTTCGCGCGGTCCTGTCCGGATCGGGCGGAACGTCGGCCCCTACCGCACCGACAGGAGTGACGGCACCGGGGCCAGCTGCCGCCGGTCCGGCTCCCGCTCGGTCAGGCGGGCGGCCACCCTGCGCCACGCTGCCGGGTCGCCGCCGAGCCGGTCCCTCACCAGCCGTTCCGTCTCCGTCACGGCGGCCCGCACCTCCACGGGCGCGTCGCGGCGCAGACGCGCCCGGTTGAGGTAGGCGAGGACGACCGCCGCGGGCGCGGCCTCGTGCACCAGGTCCCGGCCGGTCAGCTGCCCGCTCTCCAGCAGGTGGTCGAGGAGCGCGTCCACGGGCTCGCGGTGGTGGGGGCCGAGGCCGCAGCGCACCCGCGCCACCGTCAGCTCCCGGCCCAGCGGCGCCCCGTACCGGGACGGCGCCCGCAGGTGGGCGGCGTGGCGCAGCCGTATGCCGTGCGGCGCGTCGGGGTGACGCACCAGCTCCTCCCATCCGGCAAGGGGTTCGTCGCGGTGGGCGGCCTCCAGGGCGTCCCAGTCCAGGGGGCCGGGCGTCCCGGCGACGATCTCGCGGGCCGCCCATGGGTCGCGGGCCCGGCGCAGCCGCTTCACCAGGCGCTCTCCGGACAGCTCGCGCCGCAGACGGGCCGCGAGGGGCGCCTCGGGGTCGTCCGACGCGAGGGCCTTCTGGCACAGCCGGGTCACGGTCGCGCCGAGGGACCCGCTGCCGGCCAGCGCGGCCAGCCGCCCGGGCCCGCCGTGGCGCAGCAGGCTCAGGCATCCGGCGAGTTGCTGGGCGAGGTTGAGGTGCTTGCCCGAGCGGGCGAACAGCAGCTCCACGAGGTCCGGTTCCGGCGACTCCAGCCACACCGGGCCGCCCGGCGGCCCGGCGAGGGGGTCGGCCCGCAGGTCGGCGGCGAGCCGCGCGGTCGCGGGGCCCGGGCGGGCGACGAGGCGCCGCAGTACGGCCCGGTCGTGGGCGGTGCGCAGCAGCGCCAGGTCCACGTCGGGGTCGGCCAGGTCGAGGAGCCCGCGCACGGCGTCGTCGCTCAGCCACCGGTGCTGTACGGACAGGACCCGCAGCGCCGCGGGGTCGCGCAGCCGCAGGAGGTGGGCGAGCGGGGCGCGCGGGGTGGGTGTGCGGCGCATGAGGTAGGCGGCGAGGAGCCACGGCCCGTCGGGCGCGAGGCGGGGCAGCACCGCGGCGACGGCCTCCTCACGGGCCTCGCACAGCAGCGCGCCGAGGGGCCACTTCCACAGGTGGTCGCCGCGGGCGAGCAGGCCGAGCGCGGTCTCGGGGTCGGCGGGTGCCGAGCCGTCACCGGTGACGCCGCACGGCTCGCGCGGCACGTCGGCCGTGCGGGAGCGCGACCGGTCGAGCAGCACCGGCCAGGAGGCGGTGCCGTCCGCGTCGCGGGCCGCGGCGGCGAGGCCCAGCCACGCGTCGGGGTCGGTTCCCAGCTCCCGGTCGAGGAACGCGGCGACGGACCGGCGCCAGGCCGCGGTGAACGCCAGGTGCTCCCAGCCGTACGGCAGGTCCGTCAGCCGGGCGGCGGGCAGGTGGTGCAGCAGGTCGTCGCCGTCCAGCACGCCGTACAGGTAGGCGCGTTCGGCGACACGGGCCTCGGCGGCCCGGTCGGTGCTCTCCCGCAACCACGACAGCGCCTCCTCGCGCGTGGGCGTCTCGCACGGGTGGACGAGGTCGTCCAGCCCCCGGTCCTCACAGGCCCGCCACAGCCACTCGGGATGCCGCCACGCGGGCGTGTCCCCCTCCCGGGTGGCCGCCAGGTACCGCAGCACGCCCGGGTCGTCCGGGAGCGGCGCGGCCCCGCCGGGCGCGAGCGACACCAGCAGGTCGAGCGCCCCCAGCGCACTGCGCGCCCACTCGCCCACGGGCTCCTCGGGAGGCGCGGCTTCGTCCGCCGGTGCGGGCCCGTCCGGCAGCGCGGACTCCTCCGGCAGCGCGGGCTCTTCCGGCGCCGGCCTCGCGTCCGTCACCGCCGCGGCCACCGTACCGACGGGCGTCGGCTCACCGACGGGGGCGGGCGCCCCGACAGGCGTCACCGCCCCCGCGAGGATCGGCGGCGCGTCCGGGACCGCCCGTGCCGGCGGCTCGGCCGGGTGCCCGGCGCCGGTGGTGGCCGCTGCCCCGTGGATCGCTTCCGCCAGCGTCCCGGGATGGTCCGGCAGGGCGCCGAACAGGGCCTCCCAGGCGTCCGGGCGGGCTCCGAGCGTGTCGTGGCAGAGGGCGAGGAACGCCCTGCGGGCCTCACCGGTCCACAGGCCCTGGGCGGCCAGGGCCCGCAGGGCGCACACCGCGTGCGCGGCCGGCCTGGCGACGGTGACCAGCAGGGACGGGTCGAGGAGCCCGGACCGCACCACGCCGGTGGCCCACTCGCCGGCCGACGCGTCCAGCCGTTCGCCGGCCAGCCGCCGCTCCGGGGGCGTGAGGTTCCCGGCGATGCGTCCGCCCGCGCGCCACGGGGCGTTGAGGAGCGTCAGCCGGAACTCGGCGCGCTCCTCGTCCGTGGCGTCCTCGTGCCGGACCAGTTCCTCGGCGGCCTTCGGCATGAAGGGCGTCCGGCGGTTGGCGGCCGCGAGGGCCCGCACGTCGTGCGCGTACGGCTCGTCGAACAGGTCGCGCAGGGTGCTGGTGCCGCGGCTGGTGCCGAGCAGCCGCGGCAGCGCGGCGGGGTCGTCGTACGGCTCGCCCCCGGCGCGCAGCCGGGCCGCTCCGTCCGGTGCGCGGAGCGCGGCGGCGACGTCGGCCCGCACCTCCTCGTGGACGTACCGCATGACCGCGGCGTCCGCCAGCAGCGCCCGTACGGCCTCGGGGCCCCGGCATTCCCAGACGCGCAGCAGGGCGTACCGCTGGGCCACCTTGCGCACGCCCCACCGCAGGGGGCGTGCGACCAGTGCGGGGTCGCCGCAGCCGAGGAGGGGCGCCGTCAGGCTGCGCGAACCGTCCGTCGCCGGGGACAGCAGCTCGGTGCGGAGCGCGGCGTCGAGGGGGACACGGTCCAGCGCGTGGGTGATGGCGCGGCGCAGGGACGGCGTGCAGCGCGGGTTGCGGTACACGGCGGCGTTGACCGCCGGATCGTCGGCGGCGACGAGGGCCTTCAGGACCCGGGCGTCGACGCGGGGGTGCCGGGCCAGAGCGGTACGCGACCGGGTGTCGCCGTGCGCCACGACGGCGGCCGTCAGCGCGGGCCGGGGCAGGGCGCCACGGGACAGGACGGTCTCGACGGTGCGGTCCGGCAGGGAGGTCAGCGCGGCGGCCGCGTGCTCGGGTGCCGTGTGCTCCAGCAGCAGCGCGAGCGTGTCGGCGACGGACCCGGGCGGCAGCGGCGGCGTGCCCCCGGCCGGTGCGGGCCGGGCCGCGACCAGGTCCGGCAGCGTCTCGCGGGCGGTGCCGAGCGCGTCGTGCAGGCCCCGCCACCGCTCCCGGTCGCCCTTGAGGTGGCGGTCGGCCAGTTCTCGCAGTTCAGCGGCGACTTCGCCTTCCGGGTCCGGCGGCACCCCGTCCAGGAATCCGGCGAACGCGCGCGCGGGCCGCCCTCGCCGCAGCACCTCGGCGGCGAGGGCGTCGTCCCACTCGCCCGCCGCGCGCGCCGCGTCCACCAGCCGCCTCAGGCCGGGCGCCTTCGCCGAACCGAGCGCGGTCCGCACCGCCGCCGCGGCCCGCCCGCACGCCGTCTCCCCGCCGGCCTCGCGGGACGCGGCCTCATCGGCCCCGCCCAACGACTCCAGCAGCTCCAGCAGCTCCAGCAGCGATGCGCGCACCTTCGACACGTCCACGGCAAGACCCCCCTGTCCGTTCATGTGACTCACCGTGGCCCCCATCTCAGCACGCGCCACTGTCAACGCCCCGGCCTCCCCCGACCATGCGCCCCTCACGGGCGGCCCCGGCCCGGCCCTTCCGGCAGGCCCGGTGCGTGTCCATCGGGTCGCCCTCGACGCGATGACGTACGACGTCGGGCTCCGCGCCCCGCGCGGTCGCGCCCGCCTCCACGACCTCCTGCAGGCCGCGTAACCGGACGAACGGCACCGGGACCGGCGCATCCGCGGCCAGCCGTGATCAATCGCGGGACAGCCCTCGGGGCAGCATCGGGATGCTCCTGGTGAAAGGTGCTGGTCATGCCGCAGAGGATGAAGACCGAGCTGTATGCGCCGCCCCGGGGTGACCATCGCGACGGGCCGCCGATGTACAGCCGTAGGAAGCCAACCGGCCGCGGGCGGTCACTCAGCGCTTGCGCGCTCCCGACGGATCGAACGGGTCCGGATCCAGGCGGAGACCCCCGGCGAGGACGGTCTGTCCGCCCGGGACCAGGCGGCCGTCGAACATCCGATCCGTATCAAGCTTCTCGATGATCGCCCCACGCCGCTGTCGGGCTGCTGGATCCACTGGATCGCAGTCCCCACCGGAAATCAGCGGGGAAATCTGGATCTCCTCGGCCTGACCAGGCCGCGACCGGTCACCTTCGCGCTCGCCGACGACGTCGTGGACGCAGACAGCCACGACGGCCCGGCAGATGATCCCGAGTGCTTCGCCCGAGTGTTCGTCAGTCCCGAGCTCGACGGCTGGCCGGCGGTCGCCGGCAGTCAACCCCCCAGCCCTGGCAGCAGGCCGACCCTGTTTATGCTCACGCCCATGGCGCTCGAATGGGAACAGATCATCGTCGACTCCGCCGACCCCGTCGCTCTCGGGCGTTGGTGGGCCGAGGCTCTCGGCTGGGTGGTGGTCGACGAATCCGAGGAGATCATCGAGATCCGGCCCGAGCCGGACCGGATGCCGGGGCTGCTCTTCGTGCCTGTCCCCGAGGGCAAGACGTCGAAGAACCGGCTCCACCCCGACTTCCGCCCCGACGACCAGGAGGCCGAGGTCGCCCGGCTGCTCTCCCTCGGTGCCCGGCGCGCCGACACCGTGCGGGACGAGCAGCACTGGGTGACCCTCCTCGACCCGGAGGGCAACGAATTCTGCGTCCTGGGTGAGCGGAAGCGCTGAGCGGGGCCGGGCAGCCGTTCGGGCGGAGGCACCGGACGGTTTCGCCCGCCCCCAGCTGCCCCAGCCGCTGTTCGCCAACCCGGCTGCACCACACAGCAGGACGCCATCTCGTTGACGCCGCCACCGAGACCGGCACTGACTCCTACCGCCTCGCCGGCACCCGAGCCCGAGCCGAAGAACCCTCCACCTCCAAAGCCGGCTGACCTGTGCTCGTCCCCCTGATGGCCAGCGCTGCCCACCCGCTTGCCGGCCGTGCGGCACACTCCACTGCATGGTGGACTTGCACATCATCACGTCAGATGACTGGCCGTTGTGGCGGGATATCCGCGTTGCCGCCCTGACGGATGCGCCGCACGCGTTCAAAGCCCGCCTCGCCGACTGGCACGGGGGCGGCCAGGAACAGTGGCGCGCCCGTCTGGCCATCCCCGGGTCCTACAACGTCGTCGCGCTGCGGGAAAGCCGACCTGTCGGCATGGTCAGAGGCATCCCCGGGGACAGCGGGACGAGCGAACTCAGGTCGCTGTGGGTCAGTCCCGAAGCGCGAGGCGACGGCGTCGGCGACCAGTTGATCGAAGCAGTCACCATGTGGGCCCTGCGATCGGGCTCCACAACACTGAAACTCGCGGTGATCCCAGGAAACGAGTCCGCCACCGCCCTCTACCGACGCCACGGGTTCATCACCACCGAAGAACTCGGGGACCTGCTGTCCGACGGAGTGACCAGGGAGCAGGTGATGGCCAAGAGGCTTCGCCGACCCACCACGCCGTCACCTCTCGTGGACGTCCCCGGACGTGCTGATCACCACTGACGTCGGAACTCACGGACAGGTGCTGCCGCCGCACGCACGGACAAAGCCGGGGCGGATCAGACGTAGCGGTGCACGTTGACGAGCAGGACGTCGGCGGGCCGCCGGCCTCGACGCGGCGACCGCACACTCGAGCAGGTCCGAGGCCGACTACGGACCGCCAAATGGCTCCCGCCCGCGGCCGGGGTGGTGTGCCGGTATGCGTCCGAGTGGACCGCGGCGAAACTGCGCCGGGACCTGGCCGCCGACCAGACGGAACGTGCCCGGCTGCGGGAGCTCGCGGCCGGTTGCGCGACGAGCAGCGTCACCTGGGAGCCGGGGCAACCCGGCAGCGGCCGCTGCCGGGTTCGACCGAGCCACGCATGGCAGGGGGCCGCACACCATCGTCCGGGTCGCCGAGCTCCGCCCATGCCCCGGTCACGGCCCTCCCGCCGTCCGTCGGACCGCCCTCCAGCGCGGAGCCTCGTCATCGGGGACGTCCGGAGAGGCGAAGTGGAAGGGCACCTGAAGGTGGCCGGCCAGCGCCCGGCCGGCCTCGGCGGCGGCAGCGCCCGGAGGAGGGCCGTCAGGCCGGTGGTGGACGGTCGCCAGGTGGCCCTCCCCCTCCGGGGCATCCAGGACCGCGACCAGGACCACGAACCAGTCGTGGACCGCATCGCCGTCCCAGAGCGCCTCCACCGCTGCCACACGGCCCGGGAAGGCCGCGGCGCGGGCCGCCAGTGAGGCGAGGTCCAGCGGATCGGGCGGTGTGCGCCGCACGCGGTCGCCCAGAGCCTCGTACCGTGCGTGGACCACCCGCTCGGCTTCGTGCAGGCCCACCCCCAGCGGGCGCAGCGCCTCCCAGACGGACCTGACCGCCGGCAGCGGGCGGTCGCGCAGCACATCGGCGTCGACCTCCTGGCGGGTCCGTTCCTCCAAGTGGTCCCACCAGCCGCTCACTGGGCCACCAGCCGGGACTGCGGGGTGCGCGTCACAGGTCCGACCGTATGTCAGGGGCCCGATGCCAGACCCGGCACCCGTGATGGTGGAGGGCCGGTGTGCTGAAGGAGGGCCAAGGCTTCCTCTGTACGGCCGAGGTCGATGAGGTAGCCGGCCAGGTCATGGCTGTTACGGCGGTCGTGCCGCTGGAGGACGGTGACGGCTTCCTCGGTGCGTCCGGCACCGGCGAGGAGGCGGGCGATGTGCTCCGCCGCGTACCAGGTGGCGCCTTCAGGGTGGGCCCGGGCCTGTGCGACCGCCTCGTCCACCCCGCCGCAGGCGGCGATCAGGGGCAGCCGCATCCAGAACAGCTCCCACTCCTCGGCGCCCCCGCGCCGGGCGGCGAGCGCGTCGAGATGGGCCAGGCCCTCAGCAGGGCGACCCTGGTCGAGGCACAGCTCGGACAGGGCGTGAAGGATCCAGTCGTCGCCGTTGCGGGCGTCGGCCCGGGCGCGCATCACGGCGATCGCCTCCTCACCCCGGCCGTGCCGGGCCAGGAGCAGCGCGAGCGCGTAGGCCAGGTTCGGGTTCCCGGCTGCGTGACCTCCGGCCTGCTCGTACACCTCGATCGCCCCCTCCACGTCGCCGCGCTCCTCCAGCAGCCGCGCCAGCCGCTGTACGGCGTCCTCACGTCCGTCGGTCGTGGCGTAGGCGCGCAGTTCCTCGATCCGGCTGTGCCGGGCCAGCAGGTCGGCGAGCCGGTCCCGGCCGTTGACGGAGGTGATCCGCCGGCGGCGGAGCAGGGCGACGGCCTCGTCGATGCGCCCCTGGCGCTCGCGGACCGTCGCGAGCAGGCCGATCGCCGTGTCGGCATCGAGACCGCGGCAGCACCACGGGCCGTCGCAGTGGTGGTCGGCCGGGATCCGGGCGGTGAGCAGCGCGGCGGCCTCCTCGTCGCGGCCGGCGATGCCGGCGACGTCGACCATGGCGGTGGCCAGGGCCCGGTCGTCGGCGTACGGCACCAGCAGGGTGAACGCCTCCTCGGCGCGGCCGTGCCGGGCCAGAAGGCGTGTGTGGAACTCCAGCGCCATCGGGTGCCCGGCCTCCATGCGGACCCGGGTGATCTCGATCGCCTCGCCCGCGCGGCCCCAGCCCTCCAGCAGCTCGGCCGCGGCGGTGACGGCCGTCCACCAGCCGGTCGCCAGGTACGGGCCGAGCACCTCCAGCGCCTCGGCCTGCCGGCCCTGCCCGCCCAGCACCCGCGCCCACGCCAGGGCGCAGGACCACTCACCACGGCCGGCCTGCACCTCCACGACGTCGGCGTGGCCCTGCTCGAGCAGCCGCGCAACCAGCTCCGGCGGAATGCAGCCGGACCGCGTCCGGGCGCGGCGGTCAAGATCGGTGGCGTCCACGACCACGCACCATAGTGGGCACGGCTGACGCATCGGCCACGTACCGGCAACTTCACCGCAGTCATGGGCATGACGACGGCTGCCGGCCCGACGCCCCGGTGCGGGCGCGGTGCGCCAGGAGGTGCGTACGGACAAAGGATTCTGGCCTTGGCGCGGTCACCACGGGCTCGAACCGGTACGGGGGCGGACCATGGCCCCGTCCAATGGGTGCCCGCCTGCGGCCGGGAGCTGGGCGGCTCGCGTCGATGTCGGGCGCGTGAGCGACACCGTGCCGAGGGCGGCCGAGGGAGCCATGGTGCTTCGCCGCCCACGCCGCGGGCCCACGGACGCGCACCGGGCCGGTCCACGTACCTCTTCGTCACGATCCGCCCTCGGCTCTCGGCCTCCCCCGGCATCTGGTAGGCCCGACCCGGCATTGCCCGAAGGTCCGGGGCGGCGGATCGCGAGCCGGTACTGCTTGTCGGCCGAGGTCTCCAGGTCCGGTACCTGTCTTCCGGAGAGGACCCCGGTCGTTGGGTGACTGCGGGTCGTCCGTCGCCCCGCGCGGCTCGTCGGCGAGTCGCAGCAGGTGGAGGAGCTGTCCTCCACCAGGCACAGGGTGGGGATGCCCAGGGGCCGTGGAAGATGATGGGGGCACTGGAGGGAGCGGTGGAATCGTGTGGCCACGGGTGAACGGCATGCGGGCGTTGGAGCTCGGCACGGCCGGTGAGGTGCGGGAGCGGCTCAACGCTCTTGTCCTGGCCGGGAGGAAAACCGCCACGACCGGGCTGCTGGCCGAGTACGTGGAGGAGACGGAGGGCCTGGAGTTCGAGGGCGAGCGTCTGGCGCTCCTCGGGAACGACGGTGACTGCGTCGCCACGGTCGAGATCACCGGTGTGGAGCTCGCTTCCTTCGGTGAGGTCGCGTGGGAGCACGCCGCCGCGGAGGGGGAGGGCGACCGGTCGCTGGATGAGTGGCGGGCCGGACACAGGAGCTTCTGGGAAGGCATCGGTACTCCGGTGCAGGAGGACACGCCGCTGGTGTGCCTGCGGTTCCGGCTCGTCGCGTCGGCGTAGCGCGTTGTGGCACCCCAGGTCGCCGGCTCGCCCGGCAGGGCGGCGCGCGCCGGGCGCGGACAACGGCAGCTCCTGGCACCGGGTGCCGGCGCAGCGGTCGGGACGTCGCTCCGGCACGGGCCCAGGAGCGGAGGAACGGCACCCTGGCCCCGGCGGACCTAGGGCTGCACAGGAAGCGTTGGTCGTCGGCGCGGCACTGAGCCTTTTCCATCATCGGTCCGAGCTGGCCAGATGCAGGCAGAGGACCGCTTGGACGAGGCTTGTGATGCGAGTGGTCGAGCAGCGCAGTTTGCAGAGGAGCCGCCATGACTTGAGGGTGGCGACGGCCTGCTCGACGAGAGCCCGGATCTTCGCACGGGACCGGTTGACTGCCTTCTGACCTGTGGAAAGGGTTTTCCAGCGTCCCCGGTACGGGACACGGATCGTGCCCCCGGCGCCTCGGTAGCCCTTGTCGGCCCAGCAGGTGATGCCGGTTGCCGTGAGTGTGCGGATGATGCCGTGCTCGCGGGCGGCCCGGACGTCGTGCACGGCTCCGGGCAGGGCCGGTGAGGTCCACAGCAGCCGGCCCGGCCACCACCGCTCGCACGTCGAACGGGCCGCCTGCGAACGAAGCCAAGTCCGCCCCATCCACGACTTCCCGCCTCATCGCAAACGTCGGATCGCTCCGTCAATCCTCCACAGCACACCCCCACCTTCGAACCCTCGGACACCTGGTCATGACCTGCCTGGCCACCCGCCGGAACCCGGGCGGCGGGGGGCGGGGCGGGCGATCTAGCTGCTCACACGGGGCCAACCATCGTGCACAGGGGCCAATCGGAATACTCAAAGGCCACCTGTCGCGCTCAGTCACACTTCGCAACCCACGGAGCAACATCGGCGTTGTTTGCCAACAAGCACGCTGATTTGCCAACTGTGCTGCGTCGTCTCCGTGCGGGTCTGATGCTGCTTGCCGCGCTGGAGTTTGCCGTGCTCACGCTGAGCGCCGCTGCCCGGCCTTGACCGGAACGCCACGACCGGCCTGGGGTTCCTGGCGAGGGGCCTGCCGTTGTTGCCCGCCGGCCTGGTGTCAGGGATGGACGTGCCGCCGTGGTGTTCCTCGGGCTGGTATCCACGGCCGTCGCTTACACCAGCTGCTTCACCGGCCTGCACCACGCCGGTGCGGTCACCAGAGCTGTGCAGTCCTTGCTGGGTACTCGGGAGGCAGAGCCGTGCAGCCGCGAGTACCCCGCCTGGGGAGCGCCCGCCGGGTGTCACCAGCGGGTGAGGTCGGAATCACCGCCGGCTGTCGTACAACCTTTCGCGACCGACGTGAGTCATCAGCCAAGAACTCCGCCCCAGGTGGTGGTCCTCCACCCGTGGGTGGCTCCTCCTGTCCGTCCTGACCGGAAGACGCATGAACAAGAGAAGACTTGTCCACACTGCCTTGGCGGCCGCGACAGCGACGGCTCTCACCGGTGGTCTCCTTTCCCTCACGGTCCTTCCCGCAGCCGCTGCCACGGCCGAGTTTGCGGACGATTTCAACGGCGACGGGTACCGCGACCTCGTGACCGCCGCTTCCGCCGCCACCGTGGGCGGAGTGCGGTATGCGGGGGCGGTGGTCGTCAGCTACGGCTCGGCCTCCGGCATCAGCGCCTCGCGCTCGAAGGTGATCAGTCAGAACACGAGCGGGATACCCGGCGTCGCCGAGAAGGGCGACCACTTCGGCAGCGCCGTGGCCTCCGGTGACCTGAACAACGACGGATACGCCGACCTCGTGGTCGGAGCTCTCGGAGAGGACGTCGGGGATGACGCCGACGGCGGTACCGCCGTGGTGATCTGGGGAAGCGCCTCGGGCCTCTCCGGTGCGCGGACCGTCGGCGACCCCGACGTGTCCGGGCACGACTCCTTCGGGCAGTCGCTGGCCGTGGGCGATTTCAACGGCGACGCCAAGGCCGACCTCGCCGTCGGCAGCACGGGCAGGGGCGTCTGGGTGCACAGGGGCGGCTTCACCAAGGCGTCCGGCGCCGCCTCGCGGTACAAGCTCACCGTCCCTCTGCGGACCGGTGCCGACTACGGCGCGGTCTCGCTGCACTCGGGCGACGTGAACGGTGACGGCGCCGGTGACCTGCTCGTCGACGGCATGTACAACCCCGATGCCTCGCACGCGTTCCACGCCACGCAGGTGTACCTGGGCTCCGCCACCGGCCTTGCTCTCGACGAGGTGCTGGAGAGCGGCAACCGGTCGGCGATCGGCGACATCAACGGCGACGGTTTCGACGACGTGGTCACCAGCACCTACTGGGGCACCCAGAGAGAGAGCATCGGAGGTTTCGTCACCACCTACCTCGGCGGCAGCGCGGGTATCCGCACCGACACGGCGGAGACCATCCACCAGGACACTCCCGGGGTTCCAGGCGCGGGCGAGAGCAGCGACTACTTCGGCTGGACCCTCTCCCTCGGGGACATCGACGGCGACGGACGTGCCGACGCGGCCGTCTCCGCCTATTACGAGAGCATCGGCGCCGCCACGCTCACCGGCACGGTCCTGGTGTTCCGCGGCACCCCCGTGGGGCTGTCGACCAGTGACGTCAAGTCCTTCCACCAGGACACCGCCGGCGTCCCCGGCGCCAACGAGGACAACGACCACTTCGGCTCCTCCGTTCGGCTGGCCGACCTCAACGGCGATCACCACGCGGACCTCTCCGTCGGGGCCGACGGTGAGAACGGGGCCATGGGAGCCGTGTGGAGCCTGCCCGGTTCCTCCTCCGGTCTGACCACGAAGAACGCTGTCAGCTTCGGTGCCGCCGGGGTGGGCCTCTCCACCACCGGCTACGCCGGCTTCGGCGACGGCATGCTCGGCTGACCACCAGCCGCAGCCGAAGTTGGGCCCGGCCCGGGGACGTACGTCCCCGGGCCGGGCCCAACCGCGTCCTTGCACGTTCTCGTGACCTACCTGGTGGTGCTCGCGAGCGGTCTGATGCGCGTGGCGACCAATCTCCGGCCAGGCTGATGCTCAGAACATCCGTCGCCGGACGGATTCCACCCTGGCATCACCTGCATGGCCTTTCAGTACCTCGTCAGGGTCGGTCGTTCGTACCACCAGCTCGGCGATGCACAGCTGGGCGAGCCCGTCTCCTGGCTCGTCCATGCCCGAAGGCGTGAACGCGGCACACGATGGCCCAAGCTGAGCTGCTTCCACCAGGTCCTGCTGGCGCTGGTGCATCTGCGCAAGAACGAGACGCCACCCCAGCTCGCGGCGGGATTCGGAATCTCCACCGCAATCGCCTGGCGGTACGTCGACGAGACCCTTGAGGCCCTGGCCTCCTGACCGCAGCCCGCGCCCACGGCATCATCCATGCCTGCCTGACCCGGCAGGTCCTCGTGCTCGCCGACCGCGCCTACCAAGGTGCCGGCGCCACCTTCCGCACCCTGTACCACTACCACAGCGAACAACCCGAGCACTGCCAGCAGTTCAACCGCGACCACGCCCGACTCCGAGCACCCGGCGAACGCGCCTTCGCCCAACTCGAAACATGGCGACCGCTGCGGCGAGCCCGCTGTTCCACCCACCACATCGGCACAGCAGTCCAAGCCGTCCACACCCTGCTGACCTGCACACATCCAGGATGAAAACGGTTCACTGCCTGAAATGGCATGCGGTCTTCGTCTGGTCGTGCTGGGATCGATCACCGTGAATGATCATTTCATTGACGGCGCCGACTTGCCGGGCAGGATGGAACGGAACCTGGCGGAACACGCCTGTCACCTGCACCGGAGCATGGCCGGAGCGACCGTCACAGAGGCTGACGACCTCTTGGTCGCGGACAGCGGTTTGGACGACGACACGTTCAACATCGTCGCCGCGGCCCGCTTCACCACCGACGACGTCACGGTCCGCATCACCGAGACCGCCGAAACACTGGCCCTCACCGGCCGTCCCTTCTCCTGGTGGGTGGGGCCCGCCTCGGCACCGGTGGACCTCACCGCCCGCCTGACGGCGGCCGGTCTACCGGTGTCCGAACGCGAGACGGCGATGTGGGCCGAGCTGGACGCCATCCCGCCGCCTCCCGCGATTCCGGGACTGGACGTCCGGAGCGTGACCACACCCGGACGACTCGCCGACTACGCCACGGTCCTCGCCGCGAACTGGGACCCGCCCGCCGAAACCGTCCGACGCTTCTTCGCCCGGGCCGCTCCGCAGGTCCTGGCCGCGACCTGCCCGGCCCGGTACCTGGTGGGCTACGTGGAGAACCGTCCGGTCTGCTCAGCCGAGCTGTTCCACCACGCGGGAGTCATCGGCATCTACAACATCTCCACCCTGGCCGCCCACCGCCGGCGCGGCTACGGCGGCGCCATCACGCTCGCGGCCCTCCATGCGGCCCGCGAGCAAGGCCACCGCATCGCGGTCCTGCAGGCGTCGGCCGAAGGCGAGCCCGTCTACCGCCGCCTGGGATTCCGCGCCTGCGGCCAGTTCGTCGAACATGCCGTCAACCCCTGAACCGTTAGGACTCCGCAGGCTGTCCGGCCGCCATCCCTGAATGGGCCGGTCACCGCCACTCATCGATGGCCGCTACGAGGGCAGTGACCTCGCAGCGGCCATCGAGCTTGTCGTATCTCGTGGCCACAGCCCGGTTCCTCTCGATGCGGTTGACGCCGCACTCCACGGCATGCCGGTCCTTGTGGTCCTCGGCGTCGGCCTCGGGAAGCCGACTGCCTCGGGAGCCGCGCTTCTTGCGGTGGTCGATCCCGAGTTCGGCCACCGCTTCCCCGGCGACGAGGCCCGGGCCACCGACGACAACCCGGGCGGCCCGGATGGCGGAGCTGCCATGGCCACGGCTGGTGGAGTGCGTTCGGCGAGCGCGAGGGCCGCGGCGACCGGCGTCCGCCGGATCAGGACGAAGACGGCCGACGCGGTCGCCCCGGCCAAGTTCTACGGGACCGCTGGCGTCGACCGCGCGCTCGGCACCGCAGCAACCGTCGGCCGGTTCGCAGCGGAGACCTGTTGTCGATCCTGGACCATCAGGGCGAGCACGACCGCAGCGAACCGATCCGTTGCAGCCAGGGCACCTCCGCCCGGTCAGGATTCGGTTCGGCCTGAGTCCCCTGGCTCTTCTTCGACCAGGCCGCAGGCGAAGGGGAAGCCCTGCAAGAACTCCCGCCGCCCGGGGTCCTGCTCGGCCTCGGCCAGGTCCGCGAGCACCTTCAGGAAGCGGTCGCGCTGGTCCTGCGGCAGCCGCGTCAGCACCCAGCCCACGCTCTCCATCATCTTCACGGCGGAGTCGGGGTCGACCTCGTCGTCCTCACAGCTGTCGAGGAACCGAACGACGTCGACGACCAGTCCGGCGAGGACAGGCACCAGCGGGTCCGTGTCAGTCATTCCGGCAACCTATCCGGCCCCCAGGACAGCCACGGCACCGCCTCGGCCGGCAGGGAGATCAACTGTCCGCGAACGGGGAACCCCTATTCTTCCTCGACAACGGACAAGCTGGTGGTCGTCCTGGGCGAATGCGACAGCTTCTCGTAGGATGTCAGGGCTGTCGACGAGCTCGTGCTCAGCGAACTTCGCCACCGCCGCCCCGGTGCTGAGGACCTCTGCGGGGTGCTTCGCTCCGGGCGGAGCCGTAGGCGGATCGTCTTGCCGAGGTCACGGCGATCGGCCTCTTTGCCGCACTCGCGGAGCACTTCCAGGCGATTTAGCCTGGAATCAACGGGCCCCTAGCGAAAAGGGAGCCGTGAGATGCACTTTGTCCTGCTCGCGACCCATGATCCGGAAATCTGTCCGACCGCCAACGCGGCGACGCGCGACCTGATGCTCAAGACCGCCCCCCACATGTTGAACCTCGCCCAGGAGGCAGGCGTCGACATCGTGGCCGGCCCCTTTGTCAATCGTGAGCACATGGTCGTCGTGGTCGTACGGTCCGACAAGGCCGAGAATGTCGACCGCTTCCTGGTGGAGGCTCGTCTCCCCCATTGGAACCGCGTCCACGTGCTGCCGTCGATGACCATGGAAGAAGGTCTCGCCGACATCCAAGCGCACACGCCGATCTTCTGACCCAACCGCTCAGGCATGGGGAGGCGCTTCGGCGCGGGCGCCTCCCCATCGTCACATTCTTGTGGCGATTGCACCAATGAACCTCTTTCGTCCTATGTAGTCGCAGGTCAAGGGCATGCGGACGGCTTGGACAGTGCGGCTGGTGCGCCGGGGTGAGCAGCGGACTCCGCGCAGCGCCCGTCAGGACCTCAACCGGGCGGAGGCAGGTTCACCCGAGGCGCGCAGGCGGGCATGGCCGCGGTTGTACTGCCTGCAGGGCTCGAGGCATGGACGATGCCGTGGGCGCGGGCTGCGGTCAGGTCATGAGTGCGTCCTGGCGTCGCGCGGGAGAAGCCGGAGCGGAGGGGCGGTGAGCTGCACGTTCATCTCGTGCCGGCAGTGTTTCATCGAGTGGTACGGCTCGTCCGCGCCGCCCTGTCGGTGGGAATCAGGATCCCGTCGACGACGACGACGTCGCCTTCGCCCAGGCCCACCAGCGCCTCATGCAGGCCCGGCGCCCAGGCGGCCGGGATTTCGAGCGTCTCGTCCACGTATCGCCACGCCGTCGTCTCGGACACCACGCACCCCTTTTCCCGCCTGGGCGACCGTCGCGCTCATGCGCAGGTGGGCCAGGGCGAGCAGTGCTTGTTCGAAGCAGCTCAGCTTCCGCCCTGGCGAGCAGTCCACACCGTCGGGCAGGGGAAGAGCCACGAGACGTGCTCCACGAGCTCATGGCGCACGTCGGGCGTGGAAGGACACGGAACCGCAGAGCCCCTCGATCGCCGGTGTGACGGGTGAGATCACCACACCGGCGACGAGGGGCTCTGCCACGTCACCACCCGCGCTGATCAGGCCTTTCCGCCCCTGCAGGGCAGGATGAAAGAGATTCACCGAAGGAAGCGGGCCGGCCTCCTCGCCTATGGCTTCACATCGAGACGCACGAGCGCGCCGATCTCGACGAGCTGCTCCGGCAGTGCCAGGTCGGAAACGCCCATGACCGTGCTGGCGGGCCGGTGCTCCCCGAAGTACTCGGCATGGAGGCGTGCTGTCGTGTCGAAGTTCTCCCGCAGTCCTCTCACCAGAACCGTGGTCTCTGCTATCTGACCACGCTCGGCCCCGAAGTGCCTCAGCACCAGGTCCAGATTCTCCAGCGTGGTGCGGACCTGCAGTTCGAAGTCGCCGGCACCCACGAAGTTGCCGTGACGGTCATGAGACAGCTGCCCCGACACGTAAACCGTGTCACCGACCTGAGTGGCCTGGCTGTACCCGTACAACGACTCCCACGGCATGCCGAACCCGAATGCCTTCATCTGAGAACTCATGACTCACTCCCTTGATACGGCTCATGGGACCGCCAGTTGCGGACAGACCCTTGCGCGTAGAAGTTACGGATCCGTGCGAACGATGCTTGTCCGACAGCGCCGTCGAAGTGTTCTCCGCGCGCACGAAATTGGCTGCAGTGGGCCCTTTCGAGCGCCGGTATGACGAGTGGAAGGAGCGTGGTCTCAAGCCATTCGGCGTCCTGGGGCCACTGAGCCCTTTCCAACGTCCGGCAGGAACCCGCCGGTTGGGCCGACGACGAGGTGAAGCTCCTGGTGGATGGGTTTTCGACCAAGAGAACCGTCTCCACCAGAGGCTTCGCATGCTTGTCCGCCCTTCCCCAAGCTCTCGGCTCCGCTCGAGCAGGGGAGACCCCATCGCATCAACGTATCCTGCTCTGCCCTGCGCTTCCTGTCCGCCCGCCTGCGGCAGCGCCGCCGTGTGATCGGCTCCCGCTGGAGGCGTCTGAGTACCGGCCGCCAGGCTCTGCCGGCTCTGGCCCACCTGCGAATGGGACACACGCCTGCCCAGCTCGCAGCCGGATTCGGTGTCGCGGTGATCGTTCCTCTGATCATGCCGGGGCGGCCAGCTCCAGCAGGTCCTCCTCCTTCGCGGTGACGGTGGACCGCAGCGGCGGCACGCGGCGGCCAGCGAGCGGCTGGGGCTGACCTCGACCACGGGTGGCCCCGGCGGCAGGTGGAGGCCGACCCGGACCACCATGAGCGACCAGGGCGCGCGCGGCCGGCTGAGTCCGCGGGTCCCCCTTTCGGCGGACGTGGAAGAGACACCCGTTATCGGCGCCGTGGAATGGGCACGCAGTCGGGGTACGACTTCCGGCCGGAAGGGGCGCCCCCACGATGTCCGAGTACGAACGCTCCCGCACGATGCCTGCGCAGCCCGAGCACGTCTTCGACCAAGCGGCCAATGCCGGCCAGCTCGACGCCTGGCTGCCGGACACACTGCACGTGCACGTCCAGGACCCACCTGCCGCGACCGTGCACGACGATCTCTCCGACCAGAACGTGTCCGCCCTGCTGCAAGCCGAACCGGACCAGATGCGCCTGGAGTGGGGCACCCGCGAGCAGGGCACTTACACCGGCTGGCTTCAGGTGGCGGGCATCGGCAGCGGCGCCAGCGAGGTAACCATCCACCTGTCCTTCTTCGACGAGGGCCACGACCCGGGCGAACGCGCGGTCAACGAGGCCCTGGAAGACAGCCTGCGACGTCTGGAGGAACAGGTGCGCATGCGGGTCGACAACGCGGCAGGCTAAGGCTCCGACCGGGCCCAGTGCTCAGGGCCGTGACACAGTGGCCTGCTGCTGGAGATCGACCGCCGCACCGGGAAAAGGTGGCCTGCTGGAGGTGGGCGAGGAGCAGTGCGTGGGAGGGCGGCCCGCCCGACCTGCGCCGCGGTGGTGCCGGCGATGTCGCGGGCGCCGGCGAACCAGCATGCGGCCATGGTCTGCTCGACCAGACCGGCGGCGAGCCGGCACGCGACCTGCGCGGGCACGCTCTGATATGGACGAGCCCGGTCCCGGCCACGCCCGCGGTCTCTCGATGCGGCGACAGCCCTGGAGACCGGCAGACGAGGACTGCTGAAAGTGCCGTCCCCGAGCCGGCACCGGCCCCCCGGTCGCGACGTGTGCGGTTGAAGCCATGCATGCCGTCCGACCGGCTGAAGAGGTACAGGTCCGGCCGACCTGCCCGGGCGGTGGCGGACTCGCCCGTTCGAGCGTGGAAGCGGAGTGAGATACCACCGAAGCCACCGGATGAGCACGCTGAAGACCACCGCCCGAGACGCCACAACCGGACCCGTTCCGGAGATCAACGGCGACCTCGACCACACCACCGCCGGCGAACTCCGCAAACTGATCACCACCCTCACCCTCAAGCCGGGCCAGCGCCTCGCCCTGGACCTGACCGGCATGGAGTTCTGCGACTCGAGCGGCATCACCGCCCTGATCGTCGCCCATCACCACGCCCGCGCCGCCCACGCCGACGTCGTACTCGCAACCGTCCCCGCCCCCACCCTCCGCGTGCTGCGCATGGTCGGCCTCGACCAGATCTTCCCCATCCACCCCGACAGCGACGCCGCCACACAGCCCTGACCGGCGAGGAGCGGAGGGCACCCCCGATGGGCGGCATCGGGCGGTCCCGTGGTATACGCCCCCGGCTCCTGGGTACGCGACAGAAGCGCAACCCCCCACTGAACGGCGAGCATACTGAGGGAAACCGACATGGTCGTCCCGCTGAACAAGCAAACGACAGACGGTACGGACGAGAAGACCCCGCTGCGCTACGCCGCAATCTGGGCAGAGGGTGCGGCTCGGGCCGCAGACGCCCGTCGAGCCGTACGCACATTCCTCACCCACGCCCCGCGGGCCGGCCACGCAGCGGTACCGCCCGCTCTGGCCATGGACGCCGAACTCGCCACGAGCGAGTTGGTCACCAATGCCATCCGGCACGCTCCGGGCACCTGCGGGATGACCCTGCGGATGTCCGAGCAGGAGCTGACGATCACCGTATGGGACAGCTCCACCGAACAGCCGGCACCGGAGAAGGCCGACCCGCGCCGTATCGGCGGCCACGGCCTGCACCTGGTCCAGACCGTCAGCGAGAAAGTCGTCGTCGCCCTGCGTGCCACAGGGAAACTGATCACCGCCCACCTGCCCGTGACACCGCCGGGCAACGGCAGTCCCGCGTTCTCCTCCGCCGTCCCGCACTGAACCTGGCAGCCGTTTCCAGCGGACAGCGCCCTCCACGAGTTACCTCGGGACGAAGGCTCCTGCCACCCAGGCCAGCCGTAGGGTGGGGGAGTGCGAAACGAGCGAAATGGCGAGCCTCTCTCCGACGAGGAGCTGGAACTCTTTTTGCAGCACCTCCATCGCTTCGCCGATCACGAAGTCGATCTGTTCGTGCTCATGGAGGTAGGCGACCCCGACCACCCGTGTTACATGAATCTGTCGCGGACCCCCACACCCGGTGTCGACCGTGTCGCCTACCGTCGTCCGTAGCCGGACCAAGCGGGGCACCTGACATCCATGGCTGACATCAACAGTGCCGGATGCCGACGAGTTCGGACAGCCGCAGACATCAGCCCAAGCCTCACAGCAGCCGCCTGCCGAGGACGTCGGAGTGGACTGTGAAGCGGTGGTCACACGGCTACACAGGCGGGGGATGCTCTGTCAGTGGCGACCAGTGGCCTGCGGCGGTCAGCCGACGTGCGCCTGGAGGTGCCGTGGAAGCCACCGCTCTTGTCAGTCCCGATCAGTTGTGGTCGGCGCGGGAGGTCTTGGTTCGTCCGAGTCCTGTCCCGGCGGCGGCAGGGGCCTACGGGTGGCACTTCGAGCAGTCGCCCCACCCCGACCTGGAGGCCGGGCGCCTGCTGTACGTCGGGACAGCCCCGCGGTACATGGCGAACCGGACCAGTACGCAGAACCTGCGCAAGCGGGTGCGCTACCACTACCGGGGCAACGCGGCCGGCGCGCCGTCTCCGGACCGTCGAGGCGAGGGGCCGTGCGCTCTCAGGGCTCCGGCTCCTGTCTCCACTCCGCTCTGGCGCCGGCGCTCCGGAGCACGGCGACAGCGGACTGGGCCCTGTACGCGGACAGCCCTTCAAGGAGGGTGACGGGGGCCTGGCGCGCCAGCAGCCGGCTGTGCCACAAGCTCACCCCGGTCACCTTTCGCACGGCTCGGATCGCATCCGTCTCGCGGGGCCCGCAGTCGATGAGCACCACCTCGTGGGACGGGTCGTCGCAGAGCAGCGTGTAGTGATCGGTGGACTTCTCGTCGGACATCTCGCCTTCCTGCCTCAGCGAACGGGAGCGTATGCGCCCTCGAGGACGGCAGCCACGGCTTTTCGGGTGCGCTGACGGCTGCTCGGCATGGGGTGGGCATACATCCACAGAGTCAGGCCGGGTGCCCGTCTCCGAGGAGGACGCCCCCGGGCACATCAAGACAGTCCTCGACCTGGAGGACGACGAGACGGTCTGTGTCAGGTGCCGACGCCTCGTCCTGGACGGCAAGCCGGTCCTCTTCGCAACAAGCTACCTGCCCACCACTGTGGTCGCGGGCTCGGCTCTCACCCAGGGGAACAGCGGACCTGGAGGCATCTACGCCAGGCTGGCCGAACTCGGCTACAGGCCGGTCCGCTTCCGCGAGGAGATCCGCTCCCGGATGTCCTCGACGGAGGAGTCCGCGCAGTCGAAGATCTTCTCCAAGAGGCCCGTCGTCCTGATCTGTCGCACCGTGTTCGCGGGACGAAAGCCGCCCCGTGGAAGGAGCAGGGCCAGGCGGTGAGGCGAGTACCGCATGAGCGGGGCCGCGGTGAAGGGCATGCCTCCGGCGGAGGCGCTCAGGCTCCGAGATGGCGGGGCGCCGCCCGTGAGTGCCGGCCGAGTGCGGCTGATGCGGGGGAGCTCCCATCCCGTATGCCCTCGGCCCAGGCATACGGGACGGGAGCGGGGTCGGCGGGTGGTTGCTACGCCATGCCCTGGCCCACGCGTGCTAGGTGTATCGCCCACGAGCGTTGTTGACGATGCCAGGGTCTTGATCATGGCGAAGACCTCCGGTGTGATGGAGGTGTCATGGCTGACTACCGCGAGGTTACTGTCGTCCGCTGGCCAGGCCAGACCCCTCCGATCGAGGACGGCCTGACCGCGCTGCTGGCCGCCTACCATCTTCAGACGGAGGCCGAGAAAGGCGAATCGGTAGCCGACGTGCAGGGACTGCCGGACCGCTACCGGGCAGAGATCACCGACCCCCGGACCGCATTCGCCAGTGATGTCGTACTGGTGGCTCTCCTGGACAACACCATTGTGGGGTGCCTGGTGGTGACCTCCCCGAACAACGGGCAGGCGGAGATCAAGAGGCTCTGGACCGACCCGGAGTCCCGTGGCCGTGGCGTTGCCTCGGCCCTGCTCGGCGCTGCGCTCACCCAAGCCGCGGAGGACGGGGTACACACTGTCCGGCTTTCGGTGTGGGAGTGGCGAACTGGGGCCATCGCTCTGTACGAACGGCTCGGCTTCACCGCCACCCGATCCTGGGATGAGCGGAAGCAGTTGGTGTGCATGCAGCGTTCCCTCTGATTGGTGGTGAACCCGCCGCGGGAACGTCCCAGCCCGGGATCACCCGGCTCGGTGAAGACACCGCCCGGCGGCTCTTTCTGTAGGCCCCCTGCTTGCGCGCCCCGGCCGCATGCTGATGGGCACGACACACCGTGGAATCGACGCTCAGGTCCCACGTGATCTCCCTCTGCACGTCGGCCCGGGACTGGAGCCGGGTCAGGATGTGGTGCCGGGTGCCATTCCGCTGCCACCGGCGGAACAGGTCATGGACCCGACCCCACGGCCCATACTCGACAGGCACGTCCCGCCACGGCACACCCGTCCGAACCCGAAACCGTATGCCGTCGATCAGCCGCCGCCGAGGTCAGACCGGCGGCCGACCCGCCCTCATGCCCTTCGGCAACAACGGCTCCAGCACCGCCCACCGCTCGTCCGTGAGATCTCCCCGATCCATGAACCGTGATCATTCACAGGCCGAGATCTGTTTTTCGATACACGACCTAGTCGCGAGATCTTCGCTGGTCAGAAGGCAGCCGACACTGGATGAAGCACGTGGGAGACTCGGCTCATCGCTTCCAGGGGAACTGACCGTTGCCGGGGGAAATGAACAGCCATGAGTGACGTGACATTCGCCGGAAGACGCTTTGCCGTAACTCGTTTCACCAACATCATCGATGACTGTTGGAGCATGGAGTATGCGGAGCTGGGTGGCGATCTGGAGATTGCTGTGTCGCGCTCGTTCGAAGCACCCGATGGCCAACTGGAGGTCTGGGCGTCCGCAGAATTGCCTCCTGACCTCGCGGCAGCTGTTCTTGCGGATGCACGATCCTGGCTCCCTGATTCCGACTGACTGCCGCCAGATCTGGCGGGAAGCCCAGCTCACCGCTGTCGCAGCTCGGCGTCCAAGGGGCCACGCGTCCCCATGAACCGGTGCTGTACAGCAGCGAAGTACAACAACCACAGCCACCGACTACGACCGGCAGCGTCCTTTCAGAGCCGTAGCGCAACCGGTATGACCGTCACTGACCGATCCGTAGGGAGCTACAGATCAGAAGGTGGCCGTCCCCCCGCCGTGCCCGATCGAGCGGGGACCACGGGGAACACCGGACAGTCACGGCACACGGACAGGAGAGCGGCCCTCGACCGGATGTCCAGGTCAGGGGCCGTTATCGCTGCTACCAGCGCGGAGGCAGTGGGAGGTGGACTCCTGGTGGCATCGCTGCTGCGACGGTTTTCAAGATCGTGTATGAATCGACGCTCCCAAAGCGTCGAGTGCACCCACGGCCGCGTGGACATGAGCCGGACCGCGACGCGCCCGTTCTCCCGCACACCACCAGAACAGTCGCTCCTGTGCATCCTCCCTTGGATGCATGCCCAGGCCATGCTCGGGGCACAGGGGCCACGCCTGCCACAGAAGCTCCATGACAGTCTCCTGCGCGGCATCGGCAACGCCCGCCAGCGCGGAGGCAAGGCCGTCCTGCGAGTTCGGGTCCAGGCAGTCGCCGTGCCACTCGCCGTTGGCCATGGCGACGTGGACGTTCTCCGGCTCATCCGCGTCGTAGGGCGGAAGGGCCAGCAGTTGCAGGGGTTCCAGCTGGGGAAGCGTCACCGCCAGGTCCCGGTTCACAAGGGCGAGAGCCTGGTCCCACACCGGGTACTCGCCCGGCGAGACGCGGCGAGGCTCAGGAGGGTCGAAAAGAGCACACATGAACACCATCCTCCGCCACACCGGGGCCGGCTCCCCTCGCTCCACAGCGTCGCCCTTGCAAAAAACCGCGTGCGGCGGCTGGCACCAACAAGCACGAACAGCAGCGCTCGGCGGCGGGCCCCAGCGGAAGACCGGCTGAGGCGCAGGCCGGGTGAGCAATGGTCAAGAGTTGTGGATCGGATCAGCTCACCTGTCGGGGTGTGGGTTGATTGCGACGAGCTCGACTTCGAAGCCGTCGGTGTTCTCCAGGTAGGCCGCATAGTGCTGCGGTCCGCCGGCGTACGGGTGGAGTTCGGGGAACATCAGGCTCCAGCCGTGCTGGGCCGCGTCGACGGCGAGTTTCTCGACGGCGGTGGCATCTTCGACGTGGAAGGCCAGGTGATTCAGCCCGGGGCGGCGGCGGTCATACCGGTCGGCGGTGAGGGCCGGGGACTGTTCGAGGACGAGGTAGGTCGGCCCGAGCAGCCAGCTGCGGCCGGTGTCCCAGTTCTGCGAGACGGCGTAACCCAGCGTCTGAAGCAGCCAGCCGAGTGAGGCAAGGGCGCGATCGAGGTCGGGAACCCAGATCTCGACGTGGTGCAGTGTTCCGTGCGTCGGCCGGTTCACGCGGCCACCGCCTCCTCGGGCTCGATCAGGACGACATTCTCGAACGTGGCGCCGGAGCGGACGAGAGCGACGAGGTACGCGCCGGCGACCGCGCCGCCACGCGAGCGGCGGGGCGAGCCGGGCTGGACATCACAGCGGGGGCAGGGGTGGCGCTCGACGTCGTCCGCGTCGCCCGGAGAGGGGTTCTGAGTGCCCGTCACAGCCCCGAATCCACGCACAACACGAGTCGCAGAAGGTGGTCCGGCCCGCGTTTGTGTGAGAAGGGGCTCTGAGAGCCGTTTGCGAGAGGCCCCGCTGATCAAGGACTCGCCCGATCCTCGGTCATTCCTCGGCGGTCAACCCTTGCGGTGGGCCGGAGGCCAGGACTCTGGTGACGAAGTTCGCCAACTGTGCCCGCATTCCTTCCCGCGTCATGCGCTCCTCTCCGGCCAGGTGCTCGACGAGGTCGGCTCGTGTGGCGGCGAGCAGGGCATGGGCGGTGAAGTCGCTGTCGGTCAGGCCGGGGATCTGCTCCAGTACGGCTCGGAGCAGGCTGTGCCACCGCTCGTAGTGCTCCGCCCGGTACGGGCTGCTGCTCCCGTCTTCCTCCAGGGCCAGCGCAAGGCGCCGGTTGTCGAGTTTGAAGCACAGGACGGCATCGAGGAGGGCGGGTACGCGATCGTGCGGTGGGGTCGCGGGTCCCAGGGGTGGTGGGCCGGTCTCGACGGCCTGCCTGATCGGTTCGAGCCGCGCCTCGTACAGCGCGCGGAGCAGCCCGGCGCGATCGCCGAAGGCCCGGAAGAGCGTGCCCTTGCCGACGCCGGCCGCAGCCGCGACGTCGGCCATGGTGACGTCCTCGGGACTCTCACGGCGGCTGAAGAGGGTGTCGGCGGCCGCGAGCACGGCCTCCCGGTTGCGGATGGCGTCCTTGCGAGACGACTGGCGTTCGGGCATGCCGCTCCTTCCCTTTGCAAAACGGACCGGCGGTCCGTATCGTTGAAGCGGACCCAAGGTCCGGATTCTGTGACTGGAGGATACCCATGTCCGCACCGACCTCCCCGGCGGATCTGTACCGCCACAGTCTGCGACTGCTGCTCGACAAGGACATTCCCGCGTGGGTCGCCCTGTGGGCCGAGGACGGCCTCATGGAGTTCCCCTTCGCCCCCGACGGCTGGCCCCGGCGTCTGGAGGGCAAGGAGGCCGTCGCCGCCTACATGCGCCACTACCCCGACCACATCGACCTGCACGACTTCCCCGACCTACGGATCCACCAGACCACCGATCCGGCGACCATCGTGGTCGAGATGCGCGGCGTCGGCCGCCTGGTGGAGAGCGACGCTCCCTTCGACATGACCTACATCGCCGTCGTGACCGTTCGCGACGGGCACATCACCTCCTACCGCGACTACTGGAACCCCCTCGCCGTCCAGGAACCCGGCACCGACTTCACCGGGAGCAGCCGATGACCACCACCGGCACCACTTTGGTCATCGGCGCCACCGGCACCACCGGCAGCCGCACCGCCGCACGGCTGACGGCCGCGGGCCACCGCGTCAAAGCCGCCAGCCGCCGGGCCACCCCGGTCCCCGGCGCCGAGCCGGTCCCCTTCGACTGGCACGACCCCGCCACCCACGCGGCCGCCCTCCACGGCGTCGACCGCGTCTACCTCATACCGCCCCTGGGCGACTCCGACCCCGCGGCGACCATGCTGCCGTTCCTCCATCAGGCCCGCGCCTCCGGTGTGCGCCGCGCGGTGCTGCTGAGCTCCTCGGCCATCCCCGCAGGCGGCCCGGCGGTGGGAACAGTGCACCAGGCCCTGCCCGATCTGTTCGAACAGTGGGCGGTACTGCGGCCTTCGTGGTTCATGCAGAACTTCACCGGCGAGCACGCGCACGCCCGCAGCATCCGCGACGAGGGCATCATCTGGACCGCCACCGCGAGCGGCCGGGTCGGCTTCGTCGACGCCGAGGACATCGCGGCCGTCGCCGTCCACGCCCTGACCCACGAGCAGGCCCCCAACACCGATCTCCTCCTCACCGGGCCCGAGGCACTCAGCCACGACGACATCGCCACGATCATCACCGAGGTCACCGGCCGGCCCGTGGTCCACCGCCGCCTGTCCTACGAGCAGATGCGCGATCGCCTCACGACGCAGGTACCGGTGGAGTTCGCCGCAATGCTGGCCGGCATGGACCGTGCCATCGCCGAAGGGGCGGAGGACCGCATCACCGACACCGTCCAGCGCCTCACCGGTCGGCCCCCGCGCGCCTTTCGGGCCCTCCTCGAGAGGGAGACGCGATGCGGCAGCTGATGTTCCAGGACGATCAGCGGTTCTGGTTCGAGACCCTGCCCAGTCTCGGCCGGGCTGGGCCTGCGACCATGACCGCTACGTCATGAGGACCTCGACCGACAGGGCCTTCCTGGCCGAGTACGCCCGCCACAACTTCTACGACGCAAGCGCGGAGAAGGCCTCCTGCCCCGTCCTGGTGTGCGAAGCAGCCGCCGACCTGTTCTGCTCCGCCACTGAAGAGCCCGATCCGCGCATGCTGCACCAGCACCTCACCGCGCCGAAGAAGCTCCTGACCTTCACCGAGGAGGAAGGCGGCGCCGCTCACTGCCACCCCGGTGCTCTTCGCTCGGCGGTGGCGCATCTTCGACTGGCTCGACGTCACGATCTGACGCCTGGATCTTTCGCCCCTCGTTCATGCCGCCCCAGATACCCGGTCTCCTGCCTCTCGGCCGCTCCGAGGGCCGGACACGCTCATGGCCCGGGGCGAGGCAGACCCGGAGTTCGAGGTGAGCCAAAGCGGCCGTAGGGCTCGCGTAGTTCCACACCAGCCAGGGAGACGGCTCTGTGCTCCACATCGGTGAGGCACTTGGGCCATCGACGCCTCGACCCACCGTCACGCACAAGGCGGTCCGGCCCGGAGTCATAGGCGGTGACTCCGAGCCGGACCGCTTCCGACTGCACTGGCCCGCGGCTATCCGTGTTCGCCGTCGTCCATCTCATCGTCGCTGTGCAGGTCGCGCAGCTGCCGCAGTCCCGGAGCCGGCGTCCGTACCGCAACCGCAGTGACCGCCTCCGCCTGCCGCTGCCTCTTGGAAGTCCCATGGCGGCCTCTGTGGACGTCGCTGCCCGCTCCCCATGAAGCTGCGGATCAGAAGGCGGCCGTGCCTCCGCCGTGCCCGATCGAGCGGGGGACCACGGGGGACACCGAGCAGTCACGGCACGCGGACAGGAGAGCGGCCCTCGACCGGATGTCCAGGTCAGGGGCCGTTGTCGCTGCTCTCAGCGCGGAGGCGGTGGGATGTGTCCCCACGGTGGCATCGCCGCCACGACGGTTTCCAGGATCACCCGGGTGATCGTTCAGTAGATGATGACCCTCCAGCGTTCGACCCACCGCAGCCAGGCACCGCCCGCGCCTCGTACCTGGACCCGATCGGTCTCCACCCGCCAGACGACGCCGTGGAGCGTGGCGTCGGGGAGGTCCACCCTGACGACGTCATAGACCTCCAAGTCGTCCTCTACCGGCCGCGACCACGTGTGTCCGCAGCGATCGCAGAGGTAGCCGACCACATCGCGTCCCTTGCGAGTCATCGGCTCGCCCGGACGAACGGCCTCGATGAAGCACCGAGGGCACGGATCGGCGGTATGCGCGCCTACTGACCGGGACACAGTTCGATCCTGCCGTACAGCAGCGGAGTACGACAACCACGGCGACCGACGCCGTTCGGCGGCGTCCTGCAGGGCCGCGGTCCGGCCGGTATGGCCGTTCGCGACCGTTGCGCACAGAACTACGGATCAGGTGGTGTTCCTGGTCCGTAGCCCTCCAGGTCCTTCCTGGTGGCCGTGATGTCCGCGAGCGCGAGCACCGCATCAGCCAGGGAGCTCGTAACGGTGAGGGCCGCCGGAGGTACGGCCGTCCGCCGTGCTCCGGTAGGTTGCGCCGGGAAACGTGACTCCCGTTGAAGGACACGCGATTTGAGCACGTCAGAAGCGGTCGAGGTCCCCCGGTCCCTGGCGGTGTCGTACGCCAGGGGCTTCGGCGAGGAAGGCCGGGCCTGGATCGCCGGACTGCCGGCCCTCGCTGCGGAATTCCTGGACCGCTGGGAACTGGAACGGGACGGCGCGGTCGGAGCCGGGGAGGCCTCGCTGGTGCTGCCGGTGCTGCGCGAGCACGGCACGCGCGCGGTCCTCCGACTGCAGATGCCCAGGGAGGAGACCACCGCCGCACTCGTCGGACTGCGCACCTGGAACGGCGACGGGATCGTTCGGCTGCTCGACCACGATCCCGAAAGCGGCACCATGCTGCTGGAGCGGCTGGACGCTGCCCGCACGCTGTCCTCGATCGAGGACGACGACGTGGCGATGGGCATCCTCGCCGGGCTTCAGGCCCGGCTGGTCCGCGTCCCCGCACCGCAGGGACTGCGCAGCCTCGGTGACATCGTCACCGAGATGCTGGAAAAGGTTCCCCATGCGGTCGCGGCTCTGGCTGACCCGGCGGACCGGCAGCTCCTGCGCGGCTGGGCGTCGGCGGTGGCCGAGCTGGCCGGCGAGCCCGGAGACCGGATGCTGCACTGGGATCTGCACTACGACAACGTTCTCGCCGCGCAGCGTGAGCCGTGGCTCGCCATCGATCCCGAGCCGCTCGCCGGGGACCCCGGCTTCGACCTCTGGCCGGCCCTGGACAGCAGGTGGGACGACGTCGTCGTGAAGAACGGCGCCCTGCGCGTCGTGCGGCGCCGCTTCGACCTGCTCACCGAGGTCCTCGGCCTGGACCGCGCACGCGCGACCGGCTGGACGCTCGGGCGGCTGCTGCAGAACTCGCTGTGGGACATCGACGACGGCGAGACCGCTCTCGCCTCGTCCTCCATCGTGATCGCGAAGTCGCTGCTCAGCCGGTGACCCTGCCCCCTTTCGGAAACGAAGATCCGCCGCCGGGTATTTCTCCCTGCCGAACCTTCACACCTGTCGGACACCACCGGCGAAGCTCGACAAGGTCGTGTGACGAGCTCACGGGAGGGGAAGCGGGCATCAGGAGCAGGCCGTGCGCGGGACTGCCCAGCCGCTCCTGTCATGCGTGCGGTGCTCCTCCCTCACCTTCACAGCAAGCGGGAGAAACCGGCGGACCGGTCGAGCAGGAACGGCGAGCCCTTGCGGGTGGGGTCCCACCCCGCCCGCAGGGCGGAGACGACGGCTCCGGCGACATCGGAGGGCAGCACGGAGCCGCCGGGAGCGTCGAGCCAGTTGCCGGGGTGGACGTGGTGCGTGGTGACGACGAGGGTCGTCCCCGGACGATCCGCGTGCTCCACGGCATAGGTGCATGGGGACCAGCCGAGAGCTTGGCTGTAGATCGGCCTGCGGCGCAGCCGCCAGCGATAGGTCGTACCGCCGACGACCATGCGCCGTGCTCCTTTGCGGCCCAGTGCCATCTCCGCCCCTCGATGTCGGTGACCACGGGGTGATCGTCGCACGCGGGGCCGGATGACCGGTGCGCCGAGCGACTCGTCGGGCAGGGCCAAGAGCGGCGGGCGGCCGGTCCTGGACCGTCCCCGCCGGACCCTGCCGGCGGCGCTTGAATCGTGGTTCTGGCTCACTTCTCGTGAAGCGGCAGCTGAGCGTCACCTGGCGGATGTCTTCGAAGCGGCCCAGGTGCCGACCACTCCTCCCCGGGCCGGGTCGGCCCGTATCGTCATCGGCGGTCCCTCGCTTCCTCCGGATCAGGCAGATCCCGTATCAGCGTGTCCGCCGCTCAGGGGGAGGCTCCCCACACCCGCTGGAATTCCTCGACCGGGACGGCCTCCAGTGGGTCCTCTTCCGGGACGAGTGCTTGGTCCGTCAGGAAGCCGTGCTCATCCTCCAGGTGCTCCCAGCTGTACCGATGCGGGTGACCGGCCGGAGTCAGTTCCACTTGCTTGACGGCGACCAGCTCACCGCCGTCGGGGACGGCCTCGAAGTACCACACGCCGCCTTCCTCGTCAGCGTGGCGGAAGTGGTACCGCACGGTGACGTTTTCGTCGAGGGCGCGGAAGTAGGCCATGCTCCGTGCCCGGATGTGTTCGAGGTCGTCCATGGGGCCATCGTGTCAGCGGAACGCCGGTCCGCCGTCTGCGAGTGACATCAACGGCGTGGAGCGCCGGCGGCTCCGGGCGGTCATGCATGCCAGGGCGGCCGCCTGCTCTCCGGCGGTGTCAGGCGCCGATCGCACTCCCGGACCGTGTGCCGACAGCGGATCCCGAGTTGTGGAGGATCACTGTCCGGGTGCGAGGCGACCGTCCTCTTCGCCGCCATCGGTGAGTGGCTGTGCCCCCGGCCGTCGCACGAGGGGGTCCACGTTCCACGTCGCGGGCAGATCACTGCCGCAGAAGACGCAGACGAAGTCCCCCTCGCGCACGATGTTGTGCTCCTGGCAGTCGGGGCACCGCCGGAACACCACCTCGTGGGTGAAGCCGGAAGGCCGGCCGAGCTCCACAGCGTCCAGGGCGCGGGCTACCTCCGCCCAGGAGCTGACGTCCGGGCAGTACCCGGTGGACTGGTTGCTGACCTCGCTCACGGTCCACCGGTCCGCCTCGCGCAGGAAACCGATCTCGCCGGCACCCAGAACCATGCCTCCGCCGGCGCAGGCCACGTGCTCGCTCCGCCGCGGCGCCAGGCGAAGCACACCATCCGTACCGACCACAAAAGTGAACGGTTCGGCCAGCTCCGCCGCCGACTGCTCCACGACCCAGCCGTGGAACTCGGCCGACGAACTGATCCGGCGCCCGCCGTCACCACGCCGGACCGCAGCCTTCAGCTCGGCCGGTCCGACGTATCGATAACAGCGCCCCCGTTCACTCACGTCGGTCAACCTGGAGCACTTCCGGCACGCCCTGACGTGATCTTCGACGCCCAAGCCGCGGGTCAGCCGCCGAACAGGGTCGAGATGAGCCCAGGCCGTGTGGGATCGTCCCGGCATGCGCCTGATAGCCGACGGAGCCACGCCGACCTCGCGGTTGGTGCTGGTGAAGGACCTCGAGACCGACGACGGATACGTCTTCGAGCCGGCGAGCCCGCTCTTCCTGGCTGCCGGTGATCGCATCACTTTCGAAGACGGCGGGCTTGTCGTCGTGCGGGCCGGTGGGGAGCGGCTGTCGTCGGCCGGTGACTGGTCCACTCGTTGCGGGCCCATGTCCCTGCGCCGCCGGTAGAAGCCGCTCCTCGAACGGCATGTCGTGCTTGATCACTCGGTTCGGTGTCCGCCGTGTGCGGAAGCGGATCCTGTGTCATGCCTACGGCGGAGCACGGACCAGCACATCCCTGTTCCCGGACGGCCCTGCTCGGTCCAGGCACCGAACTCACCCGCCCCGGTTCCGGGATGCCGCCCCCTGGGCACAGGATCACTTGCCCCGCTCCACGGCACGACGCCCCCACACCTCGCAGGCCCGGTGCCACCACGTCCCGGACCAGGAATCGTGACCGAGCGCTTCAGTCGACCGGTCCGAGCGCCCGGGTCAACGGTGGACCCGCCATGTTCCCGACGCCGGTCTTCTCCAGGTCGACTGCCCGCAAGGGGCATCCGGTGCCCACGCGCTCGGCAAGTTCGGCGCGCAGGGCGGCGAGCTCGGACATGCGTGCGTCGACCAGCTTGATCTTCTCCTCGAACAGCGCGGACAGCGCTTCCGCCGCGTCCGGCATCCCGCGCAACTCCTCGCCGGTCCGCGCGATCTCCGCCAACGAGAACCCGAGTGTCTGTGCGGCGCGGACGTACTGCAGCCAGGCCACCGTCTCGGGCGGGAAGTCGCGGTAGCCGTTGGCCAGACGCCGGCCTGCGACGAGACCGACCTTCTCGTAGAAACGAATCGTGTCCCTGGTCACCCCCGTCCGCGCGGCCAGCTCTCCGATGCGCATCCCCGCCGTCCCCCTTCGGATGATGACTTGACCTTGGACCGTACTCCACTGTTTAGCGTGAGGCGTCGCTGACAGCCGAACAGTCAAGCAGCCGGAGCCTCGTCATGATCCGTCCTGATGCCCCCTCACACCCCGCCTATCTCCGCACCGTACGCGCGAGTGCCTCGTACGACTTCGTGGTCACCGTGGGATTCGCGACGCCGTGGACGTACGCGCTGGTGCACGACGTACTGTCCTCACTGGGCGAGGCGCTCGGCTGGGGCGCTCTGCCCGAACTCGATCCGTGGCAGATCCTGTACGCGAACCTGATGGGCTCGGTGGTGGTCGTCTGGGCCGCGCTGCGCATCGTCCAGCCGCTGCCGGTCCACGGATTCTTCGACGGCATCGCGCGCATCCTGTTCTCAGCGTGGATGGCATACGCGCTGGTCAGCGGCGCCTCACGGATACTGTGGCTGTTTCTCACCGTCGAGGTCGCGTGGGGAGTCGTCCAGCTGGCCCCCTGGCTGCGGAACCGCCGTCCCGGGGCCGGCCATGGACACCGGGCCGGACGGCCCGTCGGCCAGGGTTCCGGCACGACGCGTCTGAAGATCGAGATATCTGTTCCGGAGAGTCATGCGGAGGGTGTGCTCGAGGCCCTCCACGCGGCCGGTGCGGGGCGGGTGGGCGAGTACGCGCGGTGTTCCAGCATCTGGAAGGTGACGGGCACCTGGCAGGCACTGCCGGGCGCGCGGCCGTACGACGGCGAGGTGGGCGTCACCCAGCACAGCGAGGAGTGCCGGATCGAATCGGTCTGTGACGCGGACCAGGCCAGCGCCGTCCGGCAGGCTGTCCGCGACGCCCATCCCTACGAGCAGGCGGTCATCCACTTCCTGCCGCTGTACGAGCCGTGAGCAGCGTCGGTGGGCGCGCTCATCACCGTCATTCGTCCACACCGGCACCCGGATCGCTCCAGGACCGGCTCGGACCGCGGTGGGTCGCCCCACCGCCCAGCCGTGATCACCACCGGCAGCGGCTCCTGTCCCTGCTCGAGCGCGAGGGGGATCTCCGACCGCCCGGCGACGGTGTGGTCGCGGGCGGGGACCGGGGCGCCGTCCAGGATGAGCACGATGTCCTCGGCGAACCGCTCGCGGAGCCTTCACGGATGACGGTCCGCCCGCTTCCCCGCGTGGTGACGGTGTGCCGCCATTGCGAGCGGGGCCGATCCCGCGGAGCCGGCCAGGAGGGTCCTTCGCCTGGGCGTACGGGCTGCCGTCGGCTCCACCGGCGCTACGGGCGTGGGGCCGAACCCCTCCTCCCTTCCGACACCCTTCACGTCCTCTCTCCTCACGAGGCTCATCCGAGGGCCCGGTACCCGGGTGGCGGTTCGACCAGTTCGGGGTGCTCCACCACGTACCGGTCGCCGTGGATCGCCAGCATCGCCCAGTGCCATGCCTCATCGTGGAAGATGAGCCCGCGGTACGGCGCGTCATCCGGCTCGTACGGGTATCGCTCCGAGGCGGCTGCGGCAGCTTCCGCCGGTGTCAGCCCTCCGTGATGCCGCATCGCCCAGGCGTAGCCACGCCGCTCGGTCCGCAGACAGTCGAGGTACTCCGCCTCACTCCAGGTCACGGCCTCAACACTAGGCCGTCCCGTTCGGAGCGGCTTCGGAGCGGCGGGCTGCCTGGAGGGAGATGCCCGCGACGTGGAGGCCGGCCAGGTGGAGGGTCGCCGTCCTCTCGTAGCGGGTGGCGCGGAGATCCCCCGCCACCGCTCGGGGCGGTCGATGCACCGCTCGACGGTGTCGCGCCGCTCGTAGGCCCCATGGTCGAACGCCGGCGGATGCCCGCCTCGGCTGCCGCGCCTCAGCCGGTGGACGTTCCGGTCCGCCCGGCCCGAGCCTTTTCCGCCGGGTCGTCGAACGCGCCATCGCCTGGCTGCACGGCTTCCGCTGCCCACGCATCCGCAAGGAACGACGGGACGACATCCACGAAGCCTTCCTCGGCCTCACCGCCTGCCTCATCGCCCACCGCCACGTCCGACGCCTTTGTCAGGACACCTAAGGCACGTACTCCACCGCGCTGTTGACGTCCGGCAGGTTGTCCGCCCCCGGCCTCCCGAGGAATCCCCAGGCGACCTGGTGGACGTTGGTGTCCAGGTCCACCTGGACCATGGCGGCCCACCTGCTCAGTTCGATCGGTTCCGAACGGGAAAAGACGGGATCGATGACCAGAACGCCGTTCGCGGTCGTCACGGAGGCGGCGACATGGTGGTTCCACTGGTGATCGGCGTGCAGCAGTCCTCCATCGGGCAGGGCCCACTGCTTCGAGAGATGGTGGGCCGCGATCGCCGGGGACCGCCGGGCGATCGCCAGACAGATGGCATGGGCCCGGTCCTCACAACCGTCCTCGCCCACCTGACCGCCGGCGCCGCCGAAGGCGGGCACCAGTTCGGGCCACATGGCTCGCAGGGTCTCCGCGGTCGGCGGACCGGCGTTCGGAAACTCCTCCGCGAGGTAGTCGAGCTGCTCCTCGAGCTTCGCCAGATACCGGGTCTTCGCCGTACTGTCCGGTCTCATTCCGAGGAGCCTGATGGCCTCGTGCACGGTATCCACCGACCGCATGGGAGCCAGGTTCCGCAGCAGGGTGAGGATCTCCAGCTTGTCTTCGGCAGCTCTCTTGATGTGATCGGGAGCGCCGCGTTCGTCCATCTGCTCCAGCAGCCCCGTCATCCGGCGCTGTTCGTTCGCGATCTGCAGCATGACCTGCGCCGAGAACGGCTCTTCCCGCTCCTCCTCGGAGGAGGTCTCCGCCTCCTCCGAAGAAGATGAGTACTCCTCCTCGGAGGACGTCGCCGCCCGTGCCTGCTTGGGCGCCTCCTGATCCTCCGGCGAGGTGGACCTTTTCCGTTTCCCGGCCGCACCCTCCATGCGCTGGATCACCGCGGTGACCGCCGCGTTACCCGCACTGCGCTGCAACGCCCACAGGGCCGAGGGATGGGCGGACGGAGGGGAATCCGCTCGCGCGCCGGCGCCCTCCGCCCGGTCCGGGGCACGCCTCAGCGCGCGGTCCGTGCCCTGCGCGGGTATCTCCTCACGAGCCGACCGACGCATGAACCACTCCCTCCCCCCGCCCCCCGGCGGAGTGACACCGCATCATCTCAACCCGAGGGGCACTTGTCCCGCCTGTTCGGCAGCTGCGGGGTCCACGGCGGTGCCCACCTGCAGGGTCCGTCCGGCCTGGGCACATCCCCCGCCGGGTCGTCGAACGCACCGTCGCGTGGGGAGGTCGCCCGGCGGGTGACCTTCCCACCGTCGTCCGGTTCGGACGCCTGATCGCGGGCTGTCTCGACGGGCTGCCGGAACTGTTGTCCGTTCATGCCGGCAGAGCATGCCCTCCGGTTCCGGCATCGGGCCGTCCGCGGCGACCTGGACGCCTTCGCACTGGTCAACGCCGGTCCCGACATCCCGGTACGCATCACCAGTCTCCGCACGACCAGCGGTTCCACCCCCTCGGGACAGCCGCCGGCCTTCGCCTTCGACCTCCACCTCGGCCCCGTCCGGCAGCACGCGAACGCCTGATCCTCCATTACGCCCTCACCCCGGCCCTAGGCGACACCGGCAGGCCCCGCCTGCACTTCCTCCCCCGGAGCGCACCTCGGGCGCCACTGCGCCGCAGCGTCGGACGCAGCCATCCGACACGGTCACTGCGGCCCGGCGACCACCGCCTCACCGCCCTCGCCAACGGCACGCCCCGCGTCCACGCGACGTGCACCATCACGGATCAGCCGCGCCGCAGCCGCGGTGAGGGCCGGACCCACCGCGGTGGAGCCTCCACGACGCTCCTCACGGCCCGCTGCGCGGCGACCCGAAAATCATTCACAGGGCAACGCTTCGACCGAGCACGCGGTCCACCTGTTCATCCGTTCGGGGTGATCATCTTCCGTTCGCGCAAGAACGGAGCAACCGATCTATACGTTTTTTGTTATGGTTGGCCGCTACGAGATCGAACTGGAAATTGAAGTGCGGGAGTGGCTGGAGTCGCTCCCGGCAGAGGACTACCTACGCGTGATGAAGCTGGCGGACGTCCTGGCGGACCACGCGGAGACGCTCGGCGAACCGCATGCGCGTCACCTGGGCGGCAAGCTGCGTGAGCTGCGGTTCTCGCTCCGCCGTGATCAGCAGCGGATCACGTACTGGCTGGCGCCCGGTCGCCGGGTCGTCCTGCTGACCGTGTTCCGCAAGACGCGGATACAGGAGGCCGCGGAGGTGTGGCGGGCGCGGCGGGCGCAGGAGGAATGCGAGGCCGGACACCAGCCCGCCGAGGATCATGAGGTTTACGACAGGGTCGTGAAGGAGGAGGAATGGTGAGGCACAGCACCTGGAGGACCCGTCGGGCCAAGGAGCTCTCCGGGGCGGGCGAGGATCTCGGCCCGGAGGCGCGGAAGGTCTACGACGAGACCGGCCTGGCGATCGAGATCGGCCGTTCCATCCACCGTCGGCGCACCGAGCGTGGCTGGTCACAGGCGGAACTGGCGCGGCGGGCGGGCATGTCACAGCCTGCCGTCGCCCGGCTGGAGACCAGCCTCACCCTGCCCTCCACCCGCACGCTGCTCAGGGTCGCGGCCGCCTTGGAACAGCCGCTCCACATCAGCATCGGCGACGCGGCCTGAGGGAGAGCGGCGGGCGGAGACGTCGTCGCGGCGTTCGGCCGGTTGTCGGGTGCCGTGGGGATGTCCCGCAGGTGACGGCCCTGCGACGGACGTTCCGCATCAAGGCGGGGCAGCCACCGTGGCGTGGTGCGCCGCGCCGGCGGACCCGCTGCTGAGGTTGACCGGATGACATCGGGCCCGCTCGCCCGTCCGACGGCAGCTGGTCCGGTCCGGTTTCACCGTCGGGCGGGGTACGCGCGGGGTGAGGCGGCGAGGGCCCGGTGGTACCGGGTGTAGGTGTCGAAGATCTCGGCGGCCCTGAAGCCCAGCCGAGTCAGCACGGCGCTGCTCCTGTCGTTCCCGTGGGTGACGCCCGCGAACACGTCGGTGGCGCCCAGCACCGTGGCTCCGTACTCGATCAGCGCACGGCAGGCCGCCGTGGCGTACCCGTGTCCCGTCGCCGCGTGGTCGAGCCAGTACCCGAAGCCGTACTTGGGCGGGTCGACAGCCACGAGGTCGACGCGGCCGATGAGGGCGCCGTGAAGGTGGACGCCGCAGCGGAGGGACGGGTAAGGATCATCGAGCAGCTCGGCGCGTGCCGCCCTGTGGTCCGACGCGGCCGGCGCCCGGTAGTCGCCGTACCGGGTGAGGTGCTCGCGATTCCGGTCGATGAGCGCGTAGTACTCATCGGTCTGCTCGGCTGTGAGCGCACGCGACGTCAGTCGCGCGATGTCCGTTCCGAGTTCGGGAAGGACACGTCTGTCGTGACGACCACCGGCCATGCCGGCCGACCCTACGACGGGGGCCGGCCCCCTGCCATGACTTTTCGGTGGCGTGCAGCGCCTGGACGCCGGTCAGCCGTACGTGACCAGCCCGGTGCCGGTGAGGCGACCGTCGACCAGGTCCGGGCGGCACCGGATCCGCTTGAGCCGGCGCTTCACGGCTCGGGTGTTCCGGCCGAGGCGGCGGTGAGGTGGGCTTCCACGGCGACGACACCGACGACGCCCTGGCAGAGGCCCACGACCACCGGCACGAGGCGCGGTTCCGGGACGTGGCCCCGAACGGTGACGACACCGTCCCGGACCTCGACCGCGACGGTGTCCTCGTCCAGGCCGAGGATGCGCCCCAGGACGTCCTGCTCGACCTCGTCGCGGATCTCGGCGTCGGAGCGGAGGAGGGCGTCGAGCAGGTCGCTGCGGGTGACGATGCCGGTGAGGAGCCCGTCGTCGCCGATCACCGGCAGCTGCTTGACGTGCCGCCTGCGCAGTTCCCTCACGGCCCGGGGGATCGTCCAGTCGGCGCGGGCGGTGAAGACGGGACTGCTCATGAGCGCGCCCGCGGTCCGGGCCCGGGCCTTGCTCCAGGAGCGTTCGTCGTTCCCGTCCTGACCCTGCGGATCGGGCAGGCTGGTCTCGTGCCGCAGCACGTCGGACGCGGACACGACGCCGATGGGAGCCCCGTCGTCGTCGACGACCGGGGCCGCGACGATGTCGTTCACGTCCAGCAGGGCGGCGACCTCATGCAACGGCGTGTCGGGGCGGAAGGTGACGACCTCCTCGGTCATCACGTCACCCACCGTGCGGCGATACAGCATGGCACCGGCCTCCTCCGCTGTGCGACAGGGCGGCCGCGGCCGGACCGGCCGGGAGGACCACGCGCGGCGCGTCGTCGTCCTCGCCCCTGCCGGCCCGTCCACGCCGTCCTTCCTACCCATGACAGCACCACGCCCGTCCGACGGCCAGTGACGTCCGGCCCGGCGGGGCGACACGGGCTCCCCCGTCCGGGTGGCGCACTCGTCGGACGGGGAGCGGCCCGCCCCGGCCCGGGCGGCGGACGGCGGACGGCGGACGGGGTGCTCCGCGCGGAGGGTCACTCCGCGGCGGCCGCGGCGGGAGGCCCCGGCCGTCCGTGCCGGGCCGCCTCGACCAGCAGGTCGCCCGCCTCGCTGCGGTAGTACAGCACCGACCGTCCCGCGCGCCGCCGCCGGACCAGTCCCGCGTCCAGCAGCACCTTCAGGTGCCGTCCCACCGAGCCCAGTGCCAGCCCGGTCAGGGCCACCAACTGGGTGGTGCTCATCGGTGTGCCCAGGAGGGCGAGGGTCCGGGCCCGCCCCGGACCGAGCAGCGCGCGCAGCGCCTGGGACGCCGGGCGGTCCTCCTCCCCGGTCAGCACGCCCGAGCAGGGGTACACCACGGCATACCGGTGGGGTTCGTCCCAGGTCACCCAGCCGCGGCGTGGGGTGACGGGGACGAGCAGCAGTTGCGCGCCGGAGATGTCGCGGGGCGGGTTGTCGTGGGCGTTGATCCGCAGCCGGCCCTCGCCCAGCCAGCGGGTGCGGGGGCGCAGGCCGTAGAGGGCGGTGGCCCAGCCGCCGTCGCTCAGCTGCCGGGTGCGGGCGACGATGTCGGCCTCGAGGACGCGACGGCGCCGCTCCCAGTCCGGCAGCACCGTGCGGGTCCACACCCACTCCAGCAGGGCGGCCGAGCGTTCGGGGAGGTCGTCGCGGCGCAGCGCGTCGGGGAGGGAGCCGCCGCCCGATGTGGTCGTCAGGTCGGCCCGGGCGGTCGCGGGCGGGGCGGTCCGGACGCGGTGCAGTTCCTCGTCGATGCGCGGGGTGCCGTCGCCCACCGGGGCGGGGATGAGGAAGTCGGCGATCCAGCTGTACCGGAACCCGGCCCGCACCACGGCCGCCGCGACCGGGTCCCGGGCCAGCCGTTCGCGGTAGGCCGGCAGGTGGGCCGCCAGCCACTTCCGCCGCGCCGGATGGGAGGCCACGGCCTCCTCCAGGTCGATCAGGGCGGCGACCGTCTCGGTCAAGGGGGAGATCACGAAACGGCTGCGCGCCAAGGTGTCCGCGTCGAGCAGCCACAGTCCCATCGTTTCGCCTCCGTGCGAAACATTAACGCCGCCGCGGCGGCCCCTCGGACACTCCCGTCCATGCGCACCTACCGAGAACTGTTCCGCACGCCGGAGTTCACACCGCTGTTCGCCACCAGTGCGCTGTCGGTGGCCGCTTCCACGGTGAGCGGGCTGGCCCTGGGCAGCCTGGTCCACTCCGCCACCGGCTCCCCACTGCTCTCCGCCCTCGCCATGTTCGGCCCTTCCCTCGCCCAGGCCGTCGGGGCGGCCACGCTGCTGTCGGCCGCCGACCGGCTCCGTCCGCGCGCCGCCATGACCGGCCTCGCCCTGGCCTTCGCGGTGGCCGCCGCCGTCCAGGCCGTCCCGGGGCTGCCGGTGTGGGCCGTCTTCGTGGTCCTGGCGGCCGAAGGCCTGATCGGCTCCGTGGGCGGCGGGATCCGCTACGGCCTGCTCAACGAAGTCCTCACCAAGGACGGCTATCTGCTCGGCCGCTCGGTGCTCAACATGGCCGTCGGCGCCCTGCAGATCTGCGGCTACGCCCTCGGCGGTCTCCTCGTCGTCCTGCTGTCGCCGCGTGGTGCGCTGCTCACCGGCGCGCTGCTGTACGGGGCCGCCGCCGCCGTCACCCGCCTCGGCCTCACCGACCGCCCGCCCCGCGCCACCGGCCGTCCGTCGGCCGCCGCCACCTGGCGCGTCAACGCCCGTCTGTGGTCGTCGGCCCCCCGCCGCTGCGTCTACCTGGCGCTGTGGGTGCCGAACGGACTCGTCGTGGGCTGCGAGTCCCTGTACGTCTCCTACGCCCCCGAGCACGCGGGGCTGCTCTTCGCCTGCGCCGCGCTCGGCATGCTCGTCGGCGACACGCTCGCCGGACGTTTCCTCCCGCCGCGGTGGCGCGAACGCCTCGGCGCCCCGCTGCGGCTGCTGCTCGCCGTCCCTTACCTGCTGTTCTTCCTGGAACCGGGCCCCTTCGTCGCGTCGGCCGCCGTCGCCCTGGCCTCCGTCAGCTTCGCGGCGAGCCTCCTGCTCCAGGAACGCCTGATGCGGCTGACCCCCGACGAACTGAGCGGCCAGGCCCTCGGCCTGCACTCCTCCGGCATGCTCACCCTGCAGGGCGTCGGCGCCCTCCTCGCGGGCACCGTCGCCGAACTCACCACGCCCGCGGCGGCGATGACGGTCATGGCAGCCGCTTCCGTCACCGCAGCCCTGGCGCTCGCTCCAGGGCTGCGGGGGCGTCCGCCGGTCATCGCGACCGCGTGAGACGCGGGGCGCGTCAGGCGGGCAGCGGCGTGCTCAGGGACCGGGGCCGGCGTGGCCGGGGCACGCCTGGCCGAACGGGCCGGCACGGCCGCCTGCTCTCCGGCCCGCCAGCGGTGACGGAGCCCAGGCTGCCGCACCGGTCCGGGCGGCGCGGACGCCGCCGGCGCGTCGGTCCCGAACCGCTCCGGTTCGTCCGCCGCGGCCGGACGTCGCGCGGGTCCCGCACGGCAGCCGGCGCAGCCGGCCCGAACCCTCTCGCCCCCACTCCGGTCGTGAACCGGCCGGACACAGTGGGAACACCTCAGGAATCCCGAGGATGCTTCATCCCGCGAACCGTCGCTGGAGAGGGAGGACGAACCGCCCCGGCCGCGGGGTCGAGGGCCCGGGAAGGCTCGGAGCGGCCCGCGGGGTGTCGCACACACCCCGCGCGTCATGGCCGTGCCCGCGGTCCACCGCCGGTTTCCCGACCGCCGCAGGCCCGTGGGCGCCGGGACGCCTCGGGGCGGCAACGGGTTTCACCCGTTCGGCCGCCCGTCCGCGCGGGCGGCCGAACGGGGGTGACGCGCCCGCCGGGGGCGTCCCGGAGCGTCACCGCCGCGGAAACAGCAACGAAACACCTGGAAGGTGACTTTTCCCGCGGATGCGCCGTTTCTGGGAAGCGCAGAGGATGGGCGGCGTCGCCGCGGCGCACCCGGCCGCGGCGGCGGGAGAAGCTTCCGCGGACCACGCGGGACCGCCAACCGTGCCCGTTGCATCCCGACCGGAGCCCGGTCGCGCGTCCCGCGGGCGAGGCGAATGGAGAGAGCGATGCACGAGCCGACCGACGGACGGTCCTCCCGGCACGGGAATCCGGACACCCGGACGGAGCGGCTGGGCGCCGCCGTCGTGGGACTGGGCGGGGCGGTCGCGACGACCGCCGTGGCCGGAGTGGAACTGCTCAGGCTCGGCATCTGCGGTCAGGAGGGTCTCCCCCTGGCGTCGCGCACGGACCTGGCGCCCTACGAGGAGCTGGTGTTCGGCGGCTGGGACGTGTCCGCCGACGACCTGGCCAAGGCCGCCCACCTGCACCGCGTCCTGGAACCGGCCCAGATCGAGGCCGCCGCCCCCCGGCTCCAGCGGATGCGGCCGTGGCCGGCGGTGGCGGACCCGGCCTACTGCCGCGCGGTGAGCGGCGCCCACGTCGTGGCGCTCGACGACCCGCGCGAGCGCACGGAGCGCATCCGGGAGGACCTGCGGCGCTTCCGGGACGAACAGGGCCTGGACGAGGTGGTCGTGGTCAACCTCGCCTCGACCGAACGCCTGCCCGACCCGGCGTCCCCGGCCCTCGCCTCGCCCGAGGCGTTCGAGGCGGCGCTGGACGAGGGCGACGAGGCGATCACCCCCGCCATGCTCTACGCCTACGCGGCCCTGCGGGAGGGCATGCCGTACGTGAACTTCACCCCCAGCTGCGGGGCCGACGTGCCCGCGCTGACCCGTCTGGCCGAGCGGCAGGGGGTGCCGATCGCCGGCAAGGACGGCAAGACCGGACAGACCATGCTCAAGACGGTGCTCGCCCCCGCCCTGCGCTCGCGGGCGCTGCGGGTGGAGGGCTGGTACTCCACCAACCTGCTGGGCAACCGCGACGGCCGGGCGCTCGAGGACCCCGACTCCCTGGCCAGCAAGACGGCCACCAAGGAGTCGGTGCTGGACGCGCTGCTCGGCTACCCGGTGGAGGACCACCGGGTGCGCATCGATTTCTACCGGCCGCGCGGCGACGAGAAGGAGGCCTGGGACAACGTCGACCTCGTGGGCTTCCTCGGCCGCCGGATGCAGATGAAGATCGACTTCCTGTGCCGGGACTCCGTCCTGGCCGCCCCGCTGGTGCTGGAACTGATCCGGTTGCTGGCCGAGGCGCGGCGCCGCGGGGAGCGCGGGGTGCAGGAGCAGTTCGGGTTCTTCTTCAAGGCCCCGACGACCGCCGACGGGAGCGTCCCGGAGCACGCCCTGCACCTGCAGGAGCGGGCGCTGCTGGACTGGCTGGACGGCGGTGGCCGGACCGCACCGGGCGGGCGGCCGTGACGCAGGCCGCCGCCCGCCCCTCGGAACGGGACGGGGAGGTGCCGCGCGAGGCCCTGCGGGCGGCCACCGCGCTGCTGCGCGAGACCGGCGACCTCAAGAGGGTCCGCACGGCCGACGGCGGCGGAGCCTCGGTGGCCGAACGCGCCTTCCGCCGGTCATGGGCGGAACTGGTGCGCGGGGAGGACCCCGGCAGGATCGCCGTGCGCGAGTGCGCGGCCGCCGTGGCCGGGGCGCGCCTGGCGGGAGTCGACGGGCCGGTGCTGCGGCGGTGCGGGCTGACGGCCGACGAGGCGGTGGCCGTGCTGGAACGCTCGCTCCTCCAGCACGCGGACCGGATGACCCCGGCGACGTGCGGCCTGCTGCGCGCGGCGCTGCCGGAGCTGGTGGAGGAGCCGTACGACGGGTCGGCCCCCGGGTTCGCGGAGGCGCTGTGCGCCCAGCCCCGGGCGGGCGCCACCCGCCCGGGGCGGCCGCGGCTGATCGTGGAGCCCCCCGAGAGCCACGGCGACCACTGCTGGGCGGTGGCGGTCCACGGAGTGCTGCTGGCCGAGGCGTTCGGCGCCGCACCGGGCGACGTCTTCCTGCTCGGCCTGGCCCACCACCTGCACAACGCCGTCCTGCCCGACGCGGGCTTCGCCGGGGAGGAACTGCTGGGCGGACACCTGCCCGCGGTCCTCGCGCGGCTGACCCGGCAGGCGCTCGCCGCTCTGCCCGCCGCTCTCGCGGCACGCGTGGAACCGCTGCTCGCCCTGCGCGAGGGGGCCGATACCCCGGCCGCGCGGGCCTTCCACGCCGCCGACGTCATCGACCGCGTGCTGCAGGTCCGCCACCACGCGCGGGCCGCCGCCTTCACCGCCGAGCAGGCCCTGGAGGACCTGGACCTGGTGCATCCCTGCGCGGTGTCCGGCTTCCACCGGGCCGTCCTGGACGCGGCGGGGACGGCGTGAAGGAGACCGCGGGCCGGGCGGCGGCCGAAGACGCGGCCGCCGCGGACGCGACGGCCAGAGACGCGGCACGGGCCGCGGCCGGCCTGGTCAGCCCCGGCAACGGAGCGCCACTGCGGCCCTGCGGACCCGGACTGCTGTCCGACGGCGAACGGCGCTGGCCCGTCGTGGCGGGCATCCCCTGGCTGCGCACCGGCCGCGAGGAGCTGCGCGAGCGGGCGGTGCGCCGGGTGGAGGAGGGCGACCGGGACGGCGCCGCGCTCGTCCTGCTGGCCGACGCCGACGACTGGTGGGACGGCCCGGCTCCCACCCCCGGCGCGCTGCGCGCCGCGCTGGGGGCGGCCACCCTGCGCGAGGCGGTGAGGCTGCTGGGCATGGGCAGGGTCGGAACGTACTTCCTGCACCGCTGGAGCGATCCGACCTGGCTTGCCGTGCTCGCCCTGACCGCCCGGCACTCCCCCGGCCCCCTGCCGGTGCTCGAACTGGCCTGCGGCGCCGGACACCTGCTGCGGGAACTGCAGCTGCGCGGGCACCGGGACGTGACCGGGATCGACGTGGTCTTCGCCAAACTGTGGCTGGCCCGGCACTTCGTCGCCCCCCGCGCGCGCCTGGTGTGCGCCGACGTCACGGCCCCGTGGCCGCTGCTCCCCCCGGGCCGTCCCGCCCACGTGGTCTGCCACGACGCCCTGTACTTCCTGCCGCGCAAGGAGGAGGTGGTGCGCCGTGCGCTGGCGTACGCCGACGGCGGCGGCGTCGTCCTGGGCCACTGCCACAACTCCCTCGTCCCCGGACCGGTCAGCGGCCTGCCGCTGGATCCGGACGGATGGCGCGCGCTGCTGCCGGGGGCCGTCTGCTACGACGACGCCGACCTGACCCGCGCCCTGCTGGCCGGGGCCCCGCCCCGGCCGCGCACGCCGGGGGAGCTGGCCGGCTGCGAGGCCATGGCCCTGGTCAGCGCCCCGCCCCCGCCCCCCGGACACGGTCCGCTGTCCCCGGACCGGCCCGTCCCCGGACGGCCCCTGCGCCTCAACCCGCTCTACCGCGACGGTCTGCTGCACTGGCCGGAGGAACGCTGGCACGACGAGTACGGCCCCGCCGCCCGCGCCTACCTGCCCGACCGGATCCGCGTCTCCCCCGCCCTGCTCGACGACGCCCGGGCCGGGCGGCTGACCCCGGAGGTGGCCGGCCTGGCCCGCCGCCGGGTGCTGCTGGACCTCCCGGAGCGCTGGTGAACGCGCCGGACGGGCGGACCGCCCCCTCCACCGTGTGCCGGTGGGCGGTCGCCGGATGCGGATGGGTGGCCCGGGACCACTTCCTGCCCGGACTGCTGGCGGCCGCCGCCGGCCGGTCCGGCGGCACGGTGCCCCGGCTGGTCGCCGTGACCGACCCCGACCCCGCGGCCGCCGCCCGGCTGGCGGTCCGGGCGCCGGGCGCCCGGACCGCTCCCGGCCTGGACGCCCTGCTGGCCGTCCACCGGCCCGACGCGGTGTACGTCGCGACGCCCAACCACCTCCACCGCCCCGCGGCCGCCGCGGCCGCCGCGGCGGGGGCCGCGGTGCTGTGCGAGAAACCCCTGGCCGCCGACCTCGCCGACGCCGAACGGCTGGCCGACGCCTGCCGGCGGGCAGGCGTCCTGGCGGCGACCGCCTACGACCAGCGCTTCCACCCCGCCCACCGGGCCGTGCGGGAGGCGGTGGCCTCCGGGGCGCTGGGCACGGTCACCGCGGTGCGCATCACCTACTGCTGCTGGCTGCCGCCCGCCTGGTCGCCCGACGGCCGCCCGTACGACAACTGGCGCGCCGACCCCGCGCGGGCGGGGGGCGGGGCCGCCCTGGACCTGGCACCGCACGGACTGGACCTGACGGGCGTCCTGCTCGGCGGGGACGACGTGACGGAGCTGACCGCGCAGGTGCAGCACCGGGTGCACCCCTACCCGGTCGACGACGGCGCCGTCCTGGCCGGCCGGACCGGCGGCGGGGTGCTGGTCTGCCTGCACGTCGCCTACAACACCCCGGACACGCTGCCCCGCCGCCGGCTGGAGGTCGTCGGCACCCTCGGACAGCTGACCGCCGTCGACACCCTGGGCCAGGACGCCGGCGGCAGGCTCTGGCTCACCGGCGCGCGCACCGCGCGCCGCGTCCCCGTGCCGTTCGACACCGGCACGTCCCCCTTCGCCGTCCAGGTGCGGGAGTTCTCCTCGGCCGCGGTCGCGGTGCGCGCCGGCCGTCCGGTGCGGCGGGCCTGGCCCTGGCCGCTGCAGCGCGACCTGGCCCTGCACCGGCTGCTGCTGGAGGCCCTGTCCCGCTCCCGCCCGGCCCCGTCCCCGTCCCCGTCCCCCGTCGAGGAAGGCCGACGATGACCCTGACGATGTACGCCTGCGCCCACTGCGGTCACTGGCAACGGTGGTTCACCGTCCCCCCCGCCTGCCCGGTCTGCTGCGACGTGCGCAACGCACTGCCCGAGGACGGCTGGGACATCCCCGACGAGAAGACGGTCGGAGCCCTCCTCGAGGCGCGATGGCACCGGCCCGCGCCGGGCGTCACCGGATTCCGCACCCTGCCGTCCTTCGGCCTGGGCCCGACGGGCTGGCTGATCGAGGCCGAGGGCGGCAACGTCGCCTGGGAGGCCGCCCCCTACTACCCGCCCGACGCACTGGCCGAGATCGAACGGCTCGGCGGCGTCACCCGGCTGGGCGCCAGCCACGTCCACGGCTACGGAGCACTGTGGCAGCTCCAGGAGCGCTTCGACCCGCCCGTGGTGGCCGTCGGCGTGCAGGACCTGACCTGGACGAAGGCGTTCCGGGTCACCTGGCCGGTGGACGAGCGCCTCGAGCTGGCCCCCGGCCTGACCGTGCACCGCACCGGCGGCCACTTCCCCGGCCACTGCGTGCTGCACGACGAACGCCGGAGGATCCTGTTCTGCGGCGACGCCCTCAAGGTCGACCTGGACGGCACCGTGCCGCGCGCCCTGTCCTGCCACAAGGCCTACCACGCCCGCGTACCGCTCTCCCACGACGAGGTGCGCCACTACCGCTCGGTGATCGGCGCACTGGACTTCGAGGCGGTGGCCACCCCCTTCGAGTTCGCCGCCCCGGTCACCACCGCGGACGTCCTGCGCCTGTTCGACCACCAGCTGGCCGGCCGGCCCGACACGGCCCCCCTCCCGCTGGGAGCCGGCCGATGAGCGCCGGCGAGCACCCGGTGGTCGGCGCCTACCGCGCGGCGCTCGCCCCCGGCGAGCAGCAGGACTTCGACATCAGCGCCGCCGACCGCACCGGCCTGCCGGTCGTGTCGGCGGACCACCTGGACCCGGCCGGCGTCCGCAAGGGCGCCTGCGGGTACGGGGCGGACCTCGCCCAGGCCCGCATCGGCGCCTACGGCGAACTCACCGAGGAGGTGCTGCTGGCACGGCGCCTGGCCCGCACCGGGCGCCGCCGCGCCTCCTACGCGGAACTGGTGCGCGAACGCGGCCGGGACCGGGTCGCCGACCCGGTCGGCCTCGTGCTGCCGGCCGGCGCGGACTACACCCCCGAACGCCCCCTGGAATGGGTGCCCGCACGCCGGTACCGCACCGGCGAGGAGGTGCTGGTGCCCGCCGAGTTCGCCGCGTCCTGCGGCTCGGACCTGCCCGGCGGCCCCCCGCCCGGCGGCTGGCTGACCACACCGGTCACCAACGGCCTGGGAGCCGGGGACACCCCCGAGCGGGCCCTGTCCCACGCACTGCTGGAGATCCTCCAGCGCGACGGCAACGCCACCGCGCACCGCGCCATGGACGAGGGCGTGGTCGTCGACCTGGACGAGGTGGGCGACCCGGTCACCCGCCACGTCCTGGACCGGCTGCGGGAGGCCGGCGTCGAGGTGCTGCCCAAACTCGCCTCCACCCAGTTCGGCATGGCCGACGTCCACGTGGTCGGCGCGGACGCCTCCCCGGGCACGCGGGAGGACGGGCCGCTGACCCTCACCGCGTGCGGCGAGGCCGCCCACCCGGACCGCGAGACGGCGTTGCGCAAGGCGCTCACGGAGTACGTCTCCTCCCGCGCGCGCAAGGTCTTCTTCCACGGCCCGCTGGAGACGGCCGCCCGCGTCGCCCCGCCCGGGTACCTCGAGCGCGAACTCTCCTCGCCCCTGGCCCCGCAGGAGCCCCGGGCGCTGTCGGCGATGAGGGCCTGGGCCGCCCTGGACGCCCCGCGCCTGCGGGAACTGCTGGAGCCCACCGTGCTCTCCCGGCGCTCCGGCGTGCCCTTCTCCTCCCTGCCGACCGTGCCGCCCGGCTCGCTGGACGACCCCGCCGCCCTCCTGGAGGACCTGCTGCGGCGGCTGGAGGACTTCGACGTCCTGGTGATCGAGGCGGGCGGCCCCGGGGCGCACGCGGTCAAGGCGCTCGTCCCCGGCATGGAGGTGGAGACGATGTCCTACGGAAGGATCGGCGAACGCGGCGTGCGCAGGCTCATGGAGCGCGGGCACCCGCTGGCCGGGGTGGGGCCGCTCCCCTCCCCGGGGGCGAGGCCGGTCCACCTGACGCCCGGCGCCCGCGAACGGCTGGGCGGCCCCGCCTGGTTCGACGTCGACGCCGCGCGCGAGACGGTGGGCGCGCTGTACCCGCTCTACCGCGAACCCGACCGCCACGCACTGGCCCGCACCACCGCGGGAGCGACCCGATGACCCCCTCCGCCGACCGGCTGCGCTACGCCTACAACACCAACGGCATGACCTCGCACCGTCTGCACGACGCGCTGGCGCTGCTCGCCGACGCCGGGTACGACGGAGTCGCGCTCACCGTGGACGTGGCCCACCACGACCCCTTCGCGCCCCGCCTGGCCGCCCGCACGGCGGCGCTGGCCCGCCGCCTGGACCGCCTGGGCCTGGGCAGCACCGTGGAGACCGGGGCGCGCTTCCTGCTGGACCCGCGGCACAAGCACGAGCCGACCCTGATCACCCCCGACCCGGCCGGCCGCGCCCGCCGCCTGGCGTTCCTGCGCCTGTGCGTGGACATCGCCGCCGACCTGGGCAGCGAGGCGGTCTCCTTCTGGGCGGGCGTCCCGGCGGCGGGCACGGACACCTCCCCGGGCGGGACGGCCTGGAACCACCTGGTGGCGGGGGTGCGCGCCGTCACGGAGCACGCGGCCGAACGGGGCGTGACCGCCGCCTTCGAACCCGAGCCGGGCATGCTCGTCGAGGACTGCGCCGGCTGGTCCCGGCTGGCCGCCCTCGTCCCGGGCCTGCGCCTGGCCCTGGACACCGGGCACTGCCTGGTCGCCGGCGACCTGACGCCGGACCGGGCGGTGGTGCGGCACGCCGGGGACCTCGGCGCGGTCGCCGTGGAGGACATGCCCCGCGGCCGGCACGAGCACCGCGCCCCGGGCGAGGGCGACATGGACCTGCCCGCCGTCCTCGGCGCGCTGCGCGCCGTGCGGTACGGCGGGCTGGTCAGCCTGGAGCTGTCCCGGGACGCGCACCGCGCCGACACCCTGGTGCGCACCGCGCTGGAGGCACTGCGCGGCGCCGAACGCGCCGCCGACGGCGCGCTCGCCCACCGCGTCGGCGCGCCGGAGGGGGCGCGATGAGGATCTGCTTCGTCTCACGGCGCTACTGGCCGGCCGTGTCAGGCATGAGCGCCTACGCGGAGAACCTGCTGCGGGCCCTGACCGCGGCGGGCCACGAGGTCACCCTGGTGTCCCAGTACCGCGGCGACCGCCGGGGCCGCGCCGTCTACGGCGGCGGCCCTCCCCCGCCCGAACGGGTCCCCGACGGCGTGCGCCTGGTGGCGCTGGAGTCCGTGGGCGAACAGTCCGTGGGCGACGGACTGCCCGCCGACTTCGAGACCGACGTGGCCGCGCTGCGCGACACGATCGCCGGCCTGCACGCCCGGCAGCCGCTGGACGTGCTGCACGCCCAGTACGGCTATCCGCCGGGTCTGGCCGTGCTGGAGGCGTCCGACCGGCTCGGGATCCCCGCCGTGGTCTCCATCCAAGGCGGCGACGGCCACTGGGTCGGCACCTGCTGCACCACCCACCGCACGGCGATCCGCCGGGTGCTGCGGGACGCGTCGGCCCTGCTGATCGGCTCCTCCTCCTTCCGGGCCGAGGTCGCCGCCCGCCACCGGGTGCCGGCCGAACGCTTCACCGTGGTCCCCGGAGCCACCGACACCCGCCTCTTCCGCCCCGTGCCCGGACGGCGGCCCGGAACCCTCGGTGATCCGCCGGTGCTGCTGTACCACGGCCGGATCGACGTCCGCAAAGGCGTCCTCGACCTGCTGGAGGCGGTACGGCTCCTGCGGGCCGGGGGGAGAAGGCTGCGGCTGCTGGTCTCCGGCACCGGCCCCGACCTGGCCCTGCTGACCCGCCGGGCACGGCAGCCCGACCTGGCCGGCGCCGTGGAGGTGCTCGGCCCCACCGGCTACCACGACGCCCCCGCCGTCTACCGCAGGGGTGACGTCTTCGTCAGCCCCACCTGGGCCGAGGGCTTCTCCAACACCATCCTGGAGGCGATGGCGAGCGGACTTCCGGTGGTGTCCACCGAGGTGGTCGGCGTGGTGGACTGCGTGCGCGACGGTGTCAACGGACTGCTGGCGCCGCCGCGCGATCCCCGGGCCCTGGCCGGAGCCGTCGGCCGGATGCTCGACGACGCGGCGCTGCGCCACCGCCTCGCCCGCACGGCGCTGCGGCACGTGCGGACCCGGTGGTCGTGGCCGGTGGCCGCCGCGCGCATCTGCGCCGTGTACGAGGAGACGTGCGCGGCGCGGCCGAGGACGACGACGCCCCCGCGGTTCCCGGCCGGCCCGTCCGCGGAGCCGGCCGTGGACCTGTCCTGCCGGTTCCGCCGCGAACCCCACCTGCTGTGAGCGCGCACGTGACCGCCGCCCGCACCGCCGTCGCCGTCAGCCCGCACCTGGACGACGCGGTCTTCTCCGTCGGAGGAGTGCTGGCGCTGCTGTCCCGGACGGGCTGGCGCGTGCGGGTCGTCACCTGCTTCACCGCCTCGGTCGCCGACCCCTGCCCCTTCGCGCTGTCCACCCAGCTCGACAAGGGGCTGCCCGCCGACGTGGACTACATGGCCCTGCGCCGTGCCGAGGACAGGGCCGCACAGCGGAGGCTGGGCACGCTCGCCCCGGTCCACCTCCCGCTGCCCGAGGCGCCGCACCGGGGATACCGCAGCGCGCCGGAGCTCTTCACGCCTCCCCGCCCCGGCGACACGGCCGAGGCGCAGCTGCGGCAGCTGCTCCGTCCCCACCTGGCGCGGGCGGACCTCGTCCTCGCCCCCCAGGCGATCGGCGGCCACGTCGACCACCTGCTCACCGCCCGCGCGGCGGCCGCCACCGCACCCCCCTCGCGGACCGGCTGGTGGCGTGACGTGCCCTACGTCGCCCGCACGCCGCCGCCCGGCGCCGGACTCCGGCGCGGCGTGCCCGGGGACGCGGAGGACGCCGACGCGGGCGAAGCGGGCGCGGGTGAGGTGGACGTGGGTGAGGTGGACGCGGGTGAGGTGACGGTCGACATCGGCGCCGTCCTGGCGGACAAGATCGCCGCGGCGCGGTGCTACACGACCCAGCTCGGTTTCCAGTTCGGCGGCCCGCGGGAAACCGGCGAGGTCCTGTCGTCCGTGGCCCGCTCCGAGTCCCTGCGCACCGGGGCGTCGTGCCGCCACGGCGAGTCGCTGAGGACCGGGCGCGCGGCCCGCCGGTTGCTGGAGGAACCCGTCCGGCACGGGGCACGCCGGTGAGGACCTGACCGGGGCCGGCACCGCGCGGAACCGACGTGGCTCCGGGCGTGAGCCGATCCGGCTCCCCTCTGCGCCCACGGCGCCGCATGGATCCTGGACGCCGGGGCAGGATCCGGCGGGAGGTGCGGGGAATGAACTTCCGGCTTGCGGCGTACGCCGTGTGCACCGAGGGCGGGCGGGTACTGCTCGTCCGTCACGTGTCACCCAAGGGCGAGAGCAGCTGGTCCCTTCCGGGTGGCGGGGTCGAGCACGGGGAGGATCCGTTCGACGCGGTGATCCGGGAGGTCGCCGAGGAGACCGGTTGCGAGGCAGTGGTCGAACGCCTGCTGGGTGTGGACTCCCGGGTGATCCCCGCGGCCGAGCGTACGGTTCCCGGCGGGCCGGACCATCAGAACGTCGGCGTCTTCTACCAGGTCCGCATCACCGGCGGCCGGCTGCGGCCCGAGCCGGACGGCGCAGTCGTCGAATCCGTCTGGACTCCGGTTCCCGACGTCGCTCGCCTGCGTCGGTCGTCACTGGTCGACATCGGCCTCACCCTGGCCCGGACGCTTCCGGCGACCGGTCACGTCGCCGCCGTCCCGGTCGGCGGCCTGATCCAGCACTGAGGCGCCGACGACGTCCGGACCGGTTGCCCGCGGGCGGCGCCGTTCGCCCGCCGCGGCCGTCACCGAACGGTCCGGACGACGGCTTCGGCCAGTGCCTCAGGACCGCCCTCGTCCCGGACGAGGCCCCGGCAGCGGCGATCCTCCCCGGCCCGTCCGGAGGGCCCCGTTCCTCCGGGACGCCCGGCGTTCCCGGCCGGAGCGCCCGCGGCCACCGCCGCCGGCCGGCTCGCGAGGAGATGACACCGGGGCATTGAAGCGAAGCCAGTTGATGGTTGACGATTCATCTAAAGCTCCGTCCCATCGGAGCTCTGACCGGAAGGAACCACGACACCATGAAGAACCGACCCAAGAAACTGGCGCTGAGCGCCATGGCGGCCGTCGCGATGAGCGTCGCGCTCCCGGCGGCCCCCGCCTTAGCCACCGAGGAGATCGACTGCAGCGCCGGCACGGATGCCGTGAAGGTGACGTACCTGGAGAACGGCATGGAGCACACCCGGTGCTGGACCGGCCCCGGTGACGTCCCGCTCGAGCAGGGCGGCGTCACCTCCTTCTCCTCGGGCGCCCACGAAGTGGTCGTCTTCTGGAGGACGAACTTCGGATGGGACGTCGAAGTGCTCCCGCCCCACACGTCGGCCCCCTTCACCGGCGCCGACACCTACCACGTCTACGGTTTCCACGTCAGGTAAACGCCGACGGCGGCCGGCCCGGTCCGTCCGGGCCGGACTCCCACCGGGCACCGAGCTTGGCCTCTTGCTCGTGGTGCTCGGTTTCAGCAGCGCCGTACCTCGGACGTCCTTGGCCGGTCACCGGCCAAGGACGTCCACGTGATCATGCGGTTCAGGACGTGTCGGCGGAACGAGGGCGTGGCGGGTCAGGCGTCTTCAGACGCAGATCACGATCTTTCCGCGCGTGCGTCCGCGCTCGGCGTGCGCGTGGGCGTCGACGATCCGCTCCAGGCGGTAGGTCTGTTCGACACGCGGTGTGTAGCGGCCCTGCCGGCCCAGTTCCGCGGCCGCGGACAGGAGGGAGGAGTCGTTCTCCGCGTTGACCACGTGCGTGCCCAGGCGCTGCCCGCCCGCGTGGTCGGCGACCGTCGCGACGCGCGTCGGGTCGCCCGTGATCGCGACGAGGTCGTCCAGGGATCCGGAGGCCGCGGTGTCGAGCACGAGGTCGACGCCGTGCGGAGCGAGAGCGGAGAGACGCTGCGCGAGGCCGGGGCCGTAGGTCGTGGGAACGGCGCCGAGAGAGGTGAGGAACTCGTGGTTGCGTTCGCCGGCCGTCCCGATCACGGTGGCACCTCGTGACACAGCGATCTCGACCGCCGCGCTGCCCACACCTCCGGCGGCACCCTCAATGAGAAGGGTGCGCCCTGCGAGGGAGCCGAGCGCGTCCAGGCCGCGCATCGCGGTCACGGACGCGAGAGCGGCGCCCGCGGCCTGCTCGTCGTTCCACGTGTCGGGGGCGTGGGCCCAGGCCGAGAGGATGGCCAGCTCCGCGGTCGCGCCGGTGACACCGCCCAGCCCGAAGACGCGGTCGCCGATGCTCACCCCCTGCACCCCGTCCCCGACCTCGTCGACCACGCCGGCGGCGTCCCGCCCGGGAATGGCGGGCAGCTCCAGGGGAAACAGCTGGCGCAGGGCGCCGGCGCGCAGCTTCCAGTCGATGGGATTGACGCCGGCCGCCGCGACGCGGACACGTATCTCACCAGGTCCGGGGTGGGGCTCGGGAGCCTGCTCGATCACCAGGCTCTCCGCTCCGCCGTATTCATGGAAGCGGGCTGCACGCATAATGTCCTGCCTTACCTTTACAGGTCGAAATGGTGGCGTTCGTCCGACGCCCGTTACTCCGATGAGGTGCACATCGGCACGCCGGCTGCCTTCCGGCCGGAGGAGGACGGGCGCGGATCGGTGAGGTCGTCGAGCGGGCAGACGGCCACCCGCCCCGAGAACCACGAACCTGCCCGTCGTCGGAATACCTGCCGCCGAGCCGATGCTCCGGAAGATATCCAGAAGGTCGGTCACCATCTGGATACCAAGACCGCAGACGGGAGACCCTCGATGACGCAACGGCCACCGCTGCCGGCCGACTTGTTCGACGAGCTGTGCCCGTCCCCGCTGCTGCCCTTCCGCTTCGGTGACAAATGGGCGCCCCTGGTCCTCCGCTGCCTGGAGGACGGCCCGCGCAGATACTCCGAACTCCGCGTGCCACTGCGCCGCGTCACCCCGAAGGCGCTCACCCAGTCGCTCCGCGGCTTGGAGCGGAACGGGTTCGTGTCACGCACGGTGCACGCCGACCCGAAACTGCGGGTGGAGTACGCGCTGACACCGCTGGGCCGCAGCGCGCTGGAACCGCTGGCCGCCGCGTGCCGATGGGCGTCCGAGCACTGGGACGAGCTGCTCGACGCCCACGAGGACGGCGTCCCCTCCGCCGGCTGACCCGAACCCGCGCCGGCGCGTGCCGCAATCGACGCCCTCGCGGGCGATGAGGTGCCGGACGCCTCGCCGTGCCGGCCATCGCCGCAGGTGGCGGTAGTCGTAACACCCTTGCCGGCGTGGAGCTCGCCGGGCCTACGCCGACGAGGGCCTCGGCGGGACCGGATCGGGGGTGTGCCAGCGGGTCCAGTGGGGGGAGCCGCCCCGCTCGCACGTCTGCGCCACCCGCACCGTGTACCGGGCGCCCGGACGCGCCGAACTCAGGCGTGGACTGTCCGAGACCGCATTGTGATGCGCGGGCGCACAACTCCGTGGGGACGTCGGCTGTCTGTAAGGCACCGGAGGGACGTGCCTTCGGGAGCGTATCCGTACGGAGATTGGGGACCAGGTGGGGAAGCAGGTCTGGAGAGCCGCCGTGACCGGTGGTGCGGCGGTGGTGTTCACGGCCGTGGCCGCCGTGCCGGCCGGGGCGGCCGAGGGTGGTGTCTCGTTCACCCGTGTCCAGGTGAACGGCGGCAAGCCGATCGTGATCGGGGTGTCGAACGAGGTCACGGCGCCCGCCTCCTTCCGGATGACGACCACGCAGGCGTGGGAGTACCCAGCGGTGTTCCTGTACCGCGGTCCTGCGGAGGGCGGGGACGAGCTGTGGCACGCCATCGAGACGAGCGACTGCATCAAGGTGAGCGCGGGCGTCTGCGACTTCAACGAGACGATCTACTTCGACCCGAGCGTGTGGGACATGCGCAACAGCGAGGCCGGGGCCTGGAAGGTCGCGGCCCGGGTGTTCTTCAAGGGCGACGGTGGTGACACCGACGACGAGGGTCTGACGGTCCACGTCAAGCGCAACTCCCGCCTGACCGTCAACGCCTCGCCGGAACCGGTGGCCAAGGACAAGACCATCACCGTGACCGGAAAGGTCACCCGGGCCAACTGGGAGACCAGGAAGTACGCCTCCTACGGAGGCCGCCTGGTGAGCCTGCAGTTCAAGCCCTCCGGCGCCGCCTCCTACACCACGGTGAAGAAGGTGTACGCGGACAGCTCGGGTGGTCTCAGGACGACCGTGAAGGCCTCCACGACGGGTACGTGGCGCTGGGTGTACTACGGCAACACCACCACCGGACCGTCGACGTCGTCCGGGGACAATGTCGTGGTGAACTGACGTCCGCGTCACCTGCGTGGCGGTGACCGCCGGGTCGGCGCACCACGCGCGGAAGGATCGCCGGGCGGGTGCCGGCGCCAGCTGCCGTCCGCTCGTGCCGGTGGAGTTCCTGCCTGATGAGCAGGCCGAGGCGTACGGGAAGTCCGCCGAGGAACCGCCCCGCCCCGGGGTGGAGCGGTTCTTCTTCCTGGACGACGTCGGCCGCGATCCGGTCGCGTTGCGACGCTCCACGCACCACCGACCGGACTTCGCGCTCCAGATGCGCACGATGCGCCGCATCGGCCGGTTCCTCCCGGACGATCCGCTCGACGTGCCGCGGCCGGGGGTCGAGCGCCTGGCCGCGCAGCCCGGCATCGAGGACCCGTCGGTGGTGAAGCGGCACGCCGAGCGGCCGAAGACGGCGCACGAGCACGCGTGGGAGATCCGGGACTCCTACGCGTGCCGCGAGTACGAGGATGCAAAGCGGTCGCGGCGGTTCCGTACGTTCCCGCGACGGGCGGGCGTGGACGCACGCCACCGTCACGGGAGCCGCACCCGCGTGCCGCCGTGACGTCCGCGGCGGCCACGGTCGTCTTCCTGGTGCCCGAGGGCGAGGACGCGGCCGGGGCGCGATGCGGGCCGCGCTCGTGCCCCGGTACCACACGGTGAAGCCGTTCCCCGCCCTGCTGGGCGAGTCGAAGGCACTGTCCGCGGACAGTGGCGGCAAGCGGGTCCGGACGTTTCCGGCGCCGGCCCGGCGGAAGGCGGGCGTGAGGCCGCTGCCGGCCCGTCATCCTTCCGGGGTGGCGGGCCGGGGCCTGGTTGCGCGGGCCGGTGGTCAGTAGCCGACGGCGAAGCGCTGGTGGTGGTGGCGGGGCCGCTCGATCTCGTCGAGGAGGGCGACGGCGTAGTCCTCGACGGAGATGCTGCTGTTGCCGTGTTCGTCGGTGACGAGGTCGTCCAGGGCGGTCCGGTAGAAGCCGGTGCGGTGGCCGGGGGCGATCTTCGCCGCGGGGCTGATGTTGGTCCAGTCGACGTCGGTGACGGTCCGGTAGTGGTCCAGGGCGTCGCCGTGGGCGTGCATGATCTGCAGGAGGAAGTCGGGCAGGCCGGGGGCGTCCCAGACCTGCTTGCCGTCGGAGGTGCGCAGGGAGCCGGCGCCGCCGACGGTGATCAGGCGGGGGGCCTGCGCGCCGAGGGTGCGCAGACCTTCGGTCAGGGCTTCGGCGGCGGGCCGGATGGTGGCCAGGTGACCGGGGCCGTCGCCGCCGCCGACGGCGCTGACGACGACGTCCTGGTCCTTCGCGGCGGCGGTGACCGACCGGGGGTCGAGGACGTCGCCCGTGGTGACGGTCAGGTGGATGTGCCGCTCGGCGACCTTCGCGGGGTCGCGGACGACGGCGGTGACGTGGTGGCCTCGGCGCAGGGCCTCGCGGACGATGGCGGAGCCGATGGTGCCGTTGGCGCCGAAGACAGCGATGCGCGTCATGGGATTTCCTTCGTGGTTCGTGGTGCGGTCGTGCGGTGGGTCAGGCGACGGGGGCGAGGTGCTTGTCGAGGGCGTCGGTGAGCTGGGCGGCGCTGGTGACAGGGCCGCCCAGGCGATGGACGCCAGTGGGAGTGTGCAGGAGCAGGGTGGGACAGGCGTCGACGCCGAGTCGGCGCAACTCCCTGAATTCGCTCTCGGCCTCCGTTCGGGTGGCCGGATCGCGGTAGGAAGCGGCGACCGCGTCGGTGTCCAGGCCGTGTTCGGCGGCAACGGCGCGGTGGACGTCGGGGTTGGAGAGGCTGCGACCGTCGACGTACCAGGCGCGCTGGAGGGCACCGGCCAGTTCCAGGGCCCGTGCGGGGGCGTGCCGCCGCAATGCGGTCAGGGCGGTGGCCGCGTCTGTGGAGTCCATCACCGCGCTCCCCTCGGCGAGGGCGCGCCGGTAACCGTCACCGAAGGTGACGCCGGTGAGCTGAGCGATGCGCCGGTTGGCTTCGGGGACATGGGGATACGCCGACACGGGCAGGGCGCGTGAGCCGGTGAACAGGCCCCCGGACAGGACCCGCAGCTCGATCCGGTGCGCGTTGGCGGCGGCGAACGCGTGCAGGGCCGAAGCCGTAGCACCAGCCGCAGTAGGCGTCGAACGCGTAGGTGAGACGGACACGGTCGGACATCCATACCTCCGACAATGGTGGAAGTCAGTCTGATACGTGTGCCGGGAAAGGGACGGTCCGTCGTCGGCCGTTCTTCCCGCACACGCTTGAACATACGAGGGCGTGAGGTCGCCGCCCAGGTACGAGAAGGTCTGTCATGGTGAAAAACGGACACGCGACGATCCCGAAGGTTCCCTTCGTGATGCCCCGCGGTGACAGGACCGGCATCGAGGTCCTGACGCTAGCCGACCTGTCCGAGCGGATGCGCCGTCACGGCGGCCCCGAGGGCGCCCGTGACGCCGCGGGCTCCGGTCGCGCACAGCGCCCCGAGTTCCACCTGCTGCTCACGGTCGACCAGGGCCTGCTGTGGCACATGGTCGACTTCACCGACTACGCCGTCACCGGCAGTGCCTGGCTGTGGGTCCGCCCCGGGCAGGTGCAGCGCTTCGGCGACCTGCACGCCGCCGCCGGCACCCTCGTGCTGTTCCAGCCGGACTTCCTCGACGCCGACACCGCCTCCGAGGTACGCCTGGACGACCCGTTCGGGCGCACCCTGTGGCAGGCGGCCGGCGACGACGTCGCCGCCCTGCACCGGGCCCTGGACCACCTCGCCCACGAGGCCGCCGCCGACGGCACACCGCCACCCGTCCGTAACGCCATCCTCCAACGCCTGCTCGGCGTACTCCTGCTGCGGCTGACCCACCAGGCCACTCCCGTAGGCACCCCGCCCGGCGAGGGCGCGGAGACGTTCCAGCGGTTCCGCCGCGCAGTCGAGAGCGACTTCGCCCACGCCCGGGACGTCGGCCACTACGCCCAGGCGCTCGGCTACGCGCCGCGCACCCTGACCCGGGCGTCCCTGGCCGCGGCCGGCGTCGGCGCCAAGGACTACATCGACCGGCGCGTCATCCTGGAAGCCAAACGCCTCCTCGCCCACGACGACGCCCCCGTCGTCTCCATCGCCGCCCGCCTCGGCTTCCCGGACCCCAGCAACTTCACCAAGTACTTCACCCAGCGAACCGGCATCACACCCGCTGCCTTCCGCGCCCCCTACCATCCCGGCCGGCCCGCCCGCTGAACCCCCCGCCGATGCCCGCGAACACGAAACGGAGACCAAGGCCGCCCGCCGATCACGCGGTGCAGGCGGGCGGCGCCTGCCCGGCACCTCGCCTTCGGCACTCGGCGTCGACGAACAGAGCGGCGACAACCGTCCTTTCCGTCGGCCCGCACGCAGACGGTGGGCAACGGCCAGGTTTGAAAGCCCTGCGAGCGCGTAGACGCCTTATTGACGCAGACTTTATATGAGCAGGTAGGAGACGCATCATGGGCATCATCGCGTGGATTCTCATCGGCCTCATCGCCGGTTTCATCGCCAAGGCGATCATGCCGGGCAAGGACCCCGGCGGCGTCATCATCACCATTCTGATCGGCATCGCGGGCGGCCTGCTGGGCGGCTTCCTCGGCAAGGTCATATTCGGCGTCGACTCCATCGACGGCTTCTTCGAGATCTCCACCTGGATCGCAGCCATCATCGGCTCCGTCATCCTCCTGGCCATCTACCGCCTCGTCACCAACAACCGACGACACGCCTGACGGCCTCCCCCACCACGACGAACGGCTCCCCTCTTTTCAGAGGGGAGCCGTTCGTCGTGGTGGGGTGCTTCCTTCTCCGTGCGCGCCCGGGGACCGGGTGCTCTCCGGGGGAAGGGGATCGCGTCGGCCGCCGGGCGCATCCTGCGGACCTCACCCCGTCCGCGCCGCGCCGGCCTCGCCCGGACCAAGGCCGCCCTCGCCGCCCGGAGCGGGTTTCCCCGACCGCGCCGGCGGCGTGCGCTCGGTCCGCATCGACGACGCCCTGACCACCCGCACGGTGGTGACCGGGTTCAGGCGGTGGTTCGTTCCCTCCTTCCCCTCGGCCGGGACGACACAGCGCGGGAACGACGGCGGCAACGTCCCGAGCAGGGGAGCGGGTGCCCGTCCGGTCGTCGCCGCCCCGCCCCGTCAGGCTTCGGCCTCCACCCGGGCGGCGATGTCCGCACGCAGCCCTGCCTTGTCCGTCTTGCCGACCGCGGTCAGGGGCAGCGCCGGAACCTCGACCAGACGTTCCGGCAGCTTGAACCGGGCCAGCCCCCGGCCCTCCAGGAAGGTGCGGATCTCCCGCAGGGACGGCGCCGCCGCCCCCTCGTCTCCGCCCACCACGTAGAGGCAGACGGCCTCACCCAGCACCCGGTGCGGCATCGCCACCGCCGCGGCGGCCCGCACGCCCGGATGCGACAGCACCAGCGCCTCGAGCTCGTCCGCCGGGATCTTCTCCCCGCCGCGATTGATCACGTCCTTCAGCCGCCCGGCGACGACAAGGTTCCCGGACGGATGACGGCGGACGAGGTCGCCGGTGCGGTAGAAGCCGTCGGCGGTGAACGACGCGGCTCCCACGTCACCGTGGTACGCCGTGACGACTCCCGGTCCCCTGACCAGAAGTTCGCCGGCCTCACCGTCCTCGACGGGCCGGCCCTCGCCGTCCACCACGAGGATCTCGTCACCCGGCGAGGCAGGGCGCCCCTGGGTGGTGAAGGCCACCTCGGGCGGATCGTCGAGACGGGTGAAGTTCAACTGGCCCTCGCTCATGCCGTACACCTGCTGGATCCGGCAGGCGAACACGTCGGCCAGCTCGGCGGCCGTGGACTCGTCCAGGCGCGCCCCGCCGACCTGCAGCACGCGCAGGCTCGACAGATCGCGGGTGCCGGCAGCGGCCCGGGCCGTCAGCCACTGCCGGGCGAGCGCCGGAGTGAGGGCGCAGTGCGTGACCCGTTCCCGTTCGATCAGCGCCATGGCCTCCACCGCGTCGTCCGGTGCGGCGAGCACCACCTTCCCGCCGCCGGCGAGCGTGCCGAGGATCCCGGGATGGCAGAAGGCGAACGCGTGGGTCGCGGGCAGGACGGCGAGGAACACCGACTCGGGTGTCAGCTCCGAGGCCGCCGCCGACACGCGGACCAGGTGACCGAGCGCCTCGTGGGAGCGGGCGATGGGCTTCGGCGGGCCGGTGGTCCCGCTGGACAGGAGGAAGAGCGCGGTGTCCGAAGGGCTCCGTACCGCCTCCACGACGCCGGCGCGCGACGGAGCCGGATCAACGGCAGCCGGTTCCGCGGGTGCCGGTTCCGCGGGTGCCGGATCGGCGGCCGCTGTGAGGTCGTCGATGCGCACCTGGCCGTCGGCCGGGCCGGTGGCGCCCGTGACCAGCAGCGTCCTCACGGACGGATGCCGCTCGCGGAGCCTCTCGGCGAGCCCCAGGTGGTCGAAACGCCGGTGCCGGGCCGGCACGGCCAGCGCGGTCGGCGCCAATGCGGTGAGCACCGTGTCGAGTTCGTGTTCCCGCAGGGAGGGGAGGGCCAGCACCGGGCGCGCGCCGAGCCTGATCAGCGCGAGGACCAGAACGACCAGCTGGATCCGGTTCGGCAGCTGCACGAGCACGTTCTCGCCGGGCCGGACGCCGGAGCGCGACAGCCCCGCGGCACAGCCGGACACCGCCGCCCCGAGCCCGGCCCTGGTGAAGGTGCGGCCGCCGCCGACGAGAGCCGCACGGTTGCCGTCGTGCACGCCGGTGCCCAGCACGAGGTCGTCCAGGAACTCCGGCCGCCACCAGCCGCGGTCGCGGTACTCCCTGGCCGCACCGGCACCAGGAACGGGCTCGCCGACGGCATCCGCGAGTTGCCCCAGTGTGAGGTCGTGCGCGGTCCAGAGATCGACGTGGGTGGCGAACCGGTCCTCCAGCTCGATCTGGATCTGCGTGAGATCGACGGAGTCGAGTGCGAGATCGGCCCGCAGCCGTGCGTCGTCGCGCAGCGACTCTTCGCCGATTCCCAGGTCACGCAGGATTTTTCGGATCTCTTCGATGCCCGTCAACCGGGTTCTCCTCGCCTCAGGAGCCGAGCCGTTCCTCGGCGGCATGCGCGTGATCGGTATCCCCACCGCTTCCGGCCGCGAGACCGGCGCGCGGGTGCGGCGGGAAGTGCGGCGACGCAGCGGAAGCGCGGATGACCGCGAAGGCGCGGAAAGCGGGCGGTGCCGGCTCCCGCGCGCCCTGTCACCGTCCGTGTCCCCCGTGACACGCTGTGATCCACCCATCGGGCGTGTTCCGGGAGCGTGATGAACCCTTCGAAGAGCGGAACGCTGGCGGTGCCGGGCGCGGAGATCTATTACGAAGTACGCGGTGAGGGCCCTCTCCTGCTGCTCATCGGCGGGGGGAACTCCGACGCGTCGGTCTACAAGCGCCTGGCGGCCGTCCTGGCGTCGGACCACCGGGTCGTCACCTACGACCCGCGCGGCAACTCACGCAGCGTGCTCGACGGCCCCCGGGTGGACCAGAGGGTCGAGCAGCACGCCGACGACGCGCTCCGGCTGATCCGGCACCTCGTCGGCGAGGACGAGCCCGTGAACGTCTTCGGAAGCTGCTCCGGCGGACTCGTCGCGATGGAACTCACGATCCGCCACGCCGGGACGATCCGGCTGGCCGTCGCCCACGAACCTCCCGTCCTCGGCATCCTCCCCGACGCGGAACGGCACCTGGCCCTCCTCGACGACATCCGTGACACGCACCTCCGCGAGGGCATGGCGTCCGCCCTCGTCAAGCTGCAGGCCCTCCACGGCGGCCGGCCCGCACCGCCCCTGCCCGAGGTGCACGACAACACCGACTTCTTCCTGACCCACTTCATCCGCCCGTTCACACGGTTCGTGCCCGACCTGGCCGCGCTCGGCGACGTGGCTCACCAGGTGGTGTGGGCCGGTGGCCACGCCTCACGCGAAGACCTCGTGCACCGGCCCGTGCTCGCCCTCGCCGAGCGGTTCGGCCGCGACGTCGAACTGTTCCCGGGCGGGCACGTCGGATACGCGAGGTACCCCGCCGACTTCGCCGCGCGGCTCGTCGAACTCCTCGCCGCCGCGCCCGGCGCGGCGGAACGCCCGCAGGAGCTCGCCGGCGGGGCGACGGGCGGGCCGGCCGGAGGCGGCAGCGGCGGGCCCGCCGGCGGCGCAACCGGTGGGGGAGCGTGACGCCGTGCGGATCCTGATGGGCGCGCAGAACTGCGGTTTCGGCCCGGTCTCCGAACTGGTCGCGGTGTCCCGGCGCCTGCCCGGGCACGGGCGGACGTTCGTCGGCGACGGCGTCGGCGCCGTCTTCGCCCGGCGCAACCCCGACGCCTTCGACGGCGTGTACGACACCACCGGGATGCCGCCGCAGGCCCGGGCGGAGCTGACCGACACCCTGCTGCGGGGCAGCGATCACGTGGTCTCCGTCATGGACGCCGACCTGGTGGTCCGGGCCGTCGTGGCGCGGCGTCCCGTGGCCATGGTGGACAGCCTCTTCAGCTTCTGGCAGCTCGCACGGCCCCTGGAGAGGATCCGTGAGCTCTGCGCGACCATGCCACGCTCCAACCACGCGGCCGCCGACCGTCACCTGGCAGACCTGTCGCCGCACGAGCGCATCGTGGCCGCCCACCTGCTGGCCGACCACAGCGTCGTGCAGAACTTCCCCGGCGTCATGGAGCGCGCGGTGGAACTCGCCGGTCCGGGCGTCGGCTCCCGGGTACGCCTGACCGGGGGGATCGTCGACGTCGAGGGCCTGCGGGCCGTCGTGCGCACCGCCGGACCCGCTCCGGAGCACGACCTGCTGATCAACGTCGGCGGGTTCAAGAACTTCCTCCTGGACTTCGACGTCAACAACGACTACCTGCTCCTGCTCCACCGGTGGATCCCGGACCTGCTGCGGGACTGGCCTCGGTTCCGCCGCGTCCTGGTGTGCGGCGGTCCGTTCGGCGAGGGCCGGGAGCGGACCTTCTCGGCCGCGGGCCGGCAGGCCCACTGCCGCCTCCTGCGCCAGCGTGAACTCCTCCGGGTCGCGGCGCGCACCCCGCACCACCTCATGGCCCCCGGCCTCACCGCACTCCACGAGGCCATCGCCCTCGGCCGGCTGCCCCTGGCCGTCCACGAACAGCACTACGCCCACGTCTTCACCATGCGGGCCCTGGACGGCACCCTCTTCGGCCGTGGCGGTTGCCGCTTCACGGACGTGGTGCCGGGCCACCCGCTGCCGGAGGACGACCTCGCCGGCACCTCGGCCCTGGTCGCGCTGGCCGGCCGCGTCCGGGAGGACGAGGGGCTCTACGCGAGGTACCGGCGCACCTTCAACGAACGCATCGAGCACCACGTCTCGCTGACCCCGGCGCAACAGCGGCAGGGTGTCGAGGAGCTGGGGAAGCTCCTCGACGGCGAGCCGGTCCACTCGGTGATGACCGATGTCCTGGGTGCGGCACGCGGGGCGTAGGGCGGGGCGGACGTGCCACGCCGATGCGTCCGCGCTCGGCGTGCGCGTGGGCGTCGACGATCCGCTCCAGGTGGTAGGTCTGTTCGACACGGGGTGTGTAGCGGCCCTGCCGGCCCAGTTCCGCGGCCGCGGACAGGAGGGTGGGGTCGTTCTCCGCGTTGAGCACGTGCGTGCCCAGGCGCTGCCCGCCCGCGTGGTCGGCGACCGTCGCGACGCGCGTCGGGCCGCGAGTACGAGGAGAAGTACCAGGTGCGCTTCAACCTCAAGGGCGAAGCCGTCAAGGTCCGCCGTGACGCCGACCTGTCCGGCGTCGAGTGGCTCGCGACCGCGCTTCGCGGCGCAATTCCCACACCGGCATGAGGAGCTGGCGGCAACCGCCGACTGCCACTGACCATCACAGATCCGAGGCATCGATCCAGTAGATCGTTGCCACTAAATCCGGAGCCTTGTCGGCCACTTCGGCTGCCGGCAAGGCCCAGTCCCGGCAGTCGGCAACAATCCGGTCCCAGGGCAGCCGGCGGTCAATCTCCCAGTCGATGCCCGGCCCACGGCCTCCGAAGATCCCACCATCGGGCATGACCTGCCATACCTGGAAATGGAGCACTGCCTGACCGTGAGCGGCAAGCTGCCCAATGACTTCGGCGAGGTGAACTGTCGGCCATGCCGGGTCCAAGTTCTCCAGCGAGCGCCGCAACGCGGCGGCCCGGGAGGGGAGCACGACGTCACGGGCGCCGAGATCGTACAGTGCCTCGCGAAGTGCCACTCCTTCGCTGTCGTCGGGGGCTTCACCTCGCTGCCGAAAGGCTTCATGGGCTCGCTGAAGTCCCGGCACGGCACGCTGGATCTCCAGGTCCGCCAGGGCTTCGGCTGCCCATTGCCGAACGGTGGGGCTCTCGCTGTCCAGCAGGTCGATCAGTACTTCTCCCGGCCGTGGATCCTGCAGCGCGGTGAAGACCTCAATGGCACACAACTGTCCGAACCATCCCAGGCCCACGACGACGCTGATGTCCACGGCCCCCGGACGACCGGACGCGCACCCACAGCACGTCGGGAGGGGCACGCAGGCGGCTCTGTCAGCGACACGGAACCCGAACCCGCTTGCCGCGCGTCAGCCGGTGCGGACCGCGTGCAGGTGACGCCCGGCCGCCCCCCGGTCGGTGAACATGGTGCGGTTCAGCCGGTACAGACTGACGCGGCCGAACTTGCCGGTTTCCTCGAGCCAGCCTGCCTCGCACAACTCCTTGCGGGTCCGGGAGAACACCGGCGGGGTCATGCCGGCTGTCTCGGCCAGCTCGGTAGCACGTGTCATCACGGTGCCGTCCGGATTCTGCTCGGCCGACGCATAAAGGAGCACGACGAGGCGCTGGTTGGGGCTCAACTTGCGACCCGTGGTCCTCAGCAGGTACTGGACGTCCTCGGCGTCGTGGATCTTCATCTCGGTCAGTCCTCGTCCTTCTGCCCAGTCCGCCGGTGGTTGCGAGGTGGGCGTACCTGCAGGTTCGGCGGGTTCCAATCCTTCACTGCGTCACGATGCGCGAAACCTGTTCCGATGAACGCAAGGTACGGCGTGCACCGGTAGAACTTCGTCCGGCCGACGCCTCCCGTCTCGACCACGATCCGCGCTTTACGCAGCACCTTCATGACGCGGCCGAGCGCGTCGGCGCTCATACCGAGCTCTTCGGCGATCTCGGCCTGGGTCTTCATGACCGGGCCCTGTGACTCTTCGGTGGCGAACCAGTACCAGACGGCGACGCGGAATTCGCGGTCGGTGAGCCCGGACCGGGCCGAGGCCATCTCGCGGCCTCGGGTGATTCCGACGTTCACGTGCGGGCCGTCGAAGGCGTACGGAGTGCGGGGGAGCTCCTCGACCTCGCCTGTGGTGCGGTCCACATGCGCGAGGACTTTCCGTTCAGGCCGTGCCATTCGGTGCTGCCCCTCAGATCGGGTCGCTGGTGGTGAAGTGATCCGCTGGATGGAACGGGTCACTTACCAAAAAGCACATTACCGCATAGCTAAGTGAATCGATCGCAGGATCGGCTCGATATGCATGTTCAAGGTGCTATCTGATCCGACTCCAGAGTCGGGTCATCCCGACTCGTGGATCGGGTTACCCGACTCCAGGATCGGGTTGCTCTCTGCGTTTCCGCAGGTCACAGCCCTGCCTAAGCTCTGTGCTCTTACTACACGTAAAGGACGGCGACGACGGCGCACGTACGCATGGGTGGCGCTGCGGGCCGTCGCGCAAGCGCTCCGGTCCTCGCGGTGCCACCGGGCGTGTCGCCGCTCGGTTGACTGCCCCACGGGGTTTCTGCGCATTGGCACCAAGGAGGGATGGCTGATGCCGGCTCGGGGCTGAGGTACCTCCGAACCCCGGCGGTCGGCTGCGGCGCATCGCTGAGGTACTTCGCTGTGGCCGAGGATTCCTGGGCACGAGGGAGGGCGGGACACCGACCGGGTAGGCCGCGGGCCCGCGTCAGGCAGCAGGTCGCGGGCGATGTCGTTGATGCTGGTCGCCGTGGTGACCTCGCGCTCGTCGCGAATGGTGTCACGGCGGACGATTTCGAAGGCGTGGTCCGGCACAGCGCACGTGTCGGCGAACAGATGAAGACCGACACCGTCCGCGAACGACAGCAAGCACATGGTGGTTCTGGAAACCAGTCCAGCCCGTCTCCGTGATCGGCTGGGGTGGATCAGTCCTTGCGCCCCGTCACGGCGACGGTGACACCGAGTCCGACCATGGTGAGCCCGCCGATCCCACCGACCAGGGAAAGCCGCTGCGGTGAACGCGCGAACCAGTCCCGGGCAGTGGCCGCGGCCAGCCCCCACACCATGTCGGACGCCACCGCGATGATGTTGAAGACCAAACCCAGCAGCAGCATCTGTGCCGCGACGTGCCCCTGACCACGGTCAACGAACTGTGGCAGCACGGCGGCGAAGAACACGATGGTCTTGGGATTGGTCACGCCGACTGTGAACCCCTCCCAAAACGTCCTCAGACCCGCCTGCGCGACACCCACCCCAGCGACCGCTGCCTGCAACGATTCACGCTCACGCCATGCATTGACTCCGAGGAACACCAAGTAAGCGGCACCCGCCAGCTTGAGCACCGTGAAGACAAGAACCGAGCGTTCCACCACCGCCCCGACCCCGAGCGCCACGGCCACGATCAACGCGTACGTGCCGAGCGTGTTCCCCACCACCGTCGTCAGCGCGGCGCGGCGCCCCTGAGCCAGTGCCCGCCCGATCACGAACAGCACACTGGGACCCGGAATCACGATCAGCAGGAACGACATGGCCGCGAAGGCCAGTAGACGGTCAGCAGACACCATGAATCTCATGCAAGCACGGGGAGGGGACACCCTTCCAGCCCATTCCCCGTCGAAGACGCAGACGCAATCTGCGCAGAATCCGGACCCCCGGCGAAGCCCTTCCCATCCCCCCGCACCTAGAGGGTGTCTCCCGGCCGAGGAAGGCGTGGCACGCCTTCAGCTCCGGGCGGAGCCCGTCCTTGCCGTCTTCTTGTCCGCGAAGATCTTCCGGCACCCGGCGGCCGCAAGCGCGTCGATCTGCCGCTCGGGCTTCCGCAACCGGCAGTGCGAAGGCACCCAGGAGGTGCAGGCCGAGCGGGACGAGAAGGAGAGCATCGGCCCGTCGCGGGTCCTCGCCGTCCTCGCACGGGGCGTCTGCCGTCGAGGGGGCGTGGGCGGTGCTATGTCATTTCGCCGGCGTCCGTGACCATGCGGACGAGGGTGTCGACGAGTTCGTCGGCGCTGGTGTGCCACTTGTCCATGTCGAGGTGGCCGCTGAGCTCCATGCCCGCGATGCCGTGGGCGCCGGCCAGCAGCAGGGCGCCGTAATGCCGTGCGTTCCGCTCTCCCGCGAGGGCGGCGACGACGGCCAGGAACTCGTCCTGAAAGCGTTCGGCCGCGCGGTCGGCCACGGCCGGGTCGCCTTCCGGCCCGCACAGCTGACGCCGGAGGCGATCCATCCCGTCACCGAGTTGCCCAGGAAGGTTTGCGCGCCGCCTGAACAACACCTGGTACAGGTGCGGCTGGTTGCGGCCGACGTCGATGAGGGCGCGGAGAGCGCCGCGCAGCTTCTCGGAGGCAGACAGGGCCGGGTCGGCCCGAAGGGCGTGCACCTGGTCGCCGATCCGTTCCCAGCATTCGGCCGCGACGGCGGTCAGCAGGCTGTCCTTGCCCGTGAAGTGCCGGTACGGCGCTCCCCGGGTCACGCCTGCCCGCGCGCCCACCTCGCGCAAGGTGACCGCTTCGGGGCCGCCGAGGTCGAGGAGCTCGGCGGCCGCGTCGAGCAGAGCGCGGCGGGTGGCGGCGGCGGACTCGGCACGGGTGGTCATGACGCCCATCATACAGTTGACAGTGTCATCTGAACCGGTACCGTAATCGAGGTGACAACGTCATCTGAAACCCAGAAGCTGATCGTCGTAACCGGAGCCTCCACGGGCATGGGCGCGTCAGCCGCCCGCGAACTGGCCCGCCAGGGATTTCACGTCCTGGCCGGCGTGCGGCGCGACCGTGACGCCGACGCCATCCGATCGACCGGCATCGAGCCGGTCATCCTCGACATCACCAGGTCCGAGCAGGTGGAGGCACTCGCCGCGCGGGTCGCCGACGACCCGCGCGCGCTGCACGCGCTCGTCAACAACGCCGGCGTCCAGGTGAACGCCCCGGTCGAAACCCTGCCGATGACGGAGTGGCGGCGGGTGTTCGAAGTCAACCTCTTCGGCCACATCGCCGTCACTCAAGCGCTCCTGCCCGCGCTGCTGCGCAGCAAGGGCCGTGTGATCAACATCAGCTCGGTCGGCGGCAAGTTCGCCATGGCCACGTACGGCGCGTACGCCGGCGCGAAGTTCGCCCTGGAGGCGGTCAGCGACTCGCTCCGCCGGGAGGTCGCTCCGCTGGGCGTACAGGTGGTCGTGGTCGAGCCCGGCGGCGTCCGCACGGAGATGGCTGCCCGCGGGGTCGAGACGGCGAACCACCTGGCTGCCCGGATGACGCCGGAGCAGGACGAGCGTTACGGCAGCCTGGTCCGGGCGAACAACAAGTTGATGAGCTCGGGCACCGCTTCAGGCCTGACCGCCGACGCCGCCGCCCGGGTCATCACGAAGGCCGTGACGGCGCGCAGACCGCGCACCCGCTACACCGCCGGCCGGGATGCCGCCCTGATCATGCGCCTGGGCCCGATGCTGTCCGACCGCACGCTCGACCGCGTCCTCGCCGCCAACCTGCGCCGCCACCACCCGAAGGAAGCCGTTGGCCGACGAGGACCCCACGAACGGCTCCGTCCCCTGCGGTGCGGTCAGCGGTGAGCTCGCAGTCAACGGACAACCCGCCCTCCTGTCCGGGACGACGGCCTCGGAGACCGACGGGACAGTCGGTATCCGGCCTCGGGGAACATCGGTACAGCGGTTGTCGGTGAGAACGAGCTTGTTCAGGGTGTGAGGGCGCTGACCCTGTTCTCGTACGCGCGGCGGGCCTCGCACTGGGCCGGGACCGCGGGGAGGCCCTGGCCGCCGTCGAGCGGCCGGCAGCGGGCGAGGAGCTCGCGGTGCACGGCGGGGGTGGGGTGTGTCGGCGGTGATGACCGGGGGTCGGCCGCCGTGCTTGCCCTTGTGGGCCGCGGTATCGAGCCCCTCCAGCGTCGACTCCCGGATGTTCTCCCGTTCGGTCTGCGCCATCGCCGCGAAGAACGCGAACAGCAGCTTGCCGGGGCCGGTGGGGTCATAGATGCCGGGCAGGGGACCGGCGAGCATCTCCAGGACCAGGCCGTGGGCGGTGAGGTGGTCGGCGAGCGCGGTGAGTTCGGCGCCGTCGCGGCCGAGCCGCTTCATCTCGTACACGGCAAAGATGACGCGGCAGTGCGGGGAGTGGGCCTTGACCTCCCGCGTCGTACGGGCGCTCCTCGAACTGGGCCCTCCGCAGGCGCGGGTGCTGATCCTCCCGCTGAAGACCTTGTCCCTCGGGATGCCGTGGCCCGCAAGGCGTCGAGCTGGGAGTCGTCGTCCTGCCCAAGGGCGGAGCAAGGGGCGCGGGTGGTGCCGTCTCTTACGCCCCGGCCTCCGCGCCGGTTCTCGTGATCGTCACGGGCTCATGGCAGGCCGAGCCCTCCACGGTCCGCGCACGCGTGGAACTCGTCCACGGTCAGCGTCGGATGCGCAGGGCTTGGCGGCATGGGAAGGGCAGTCCGGCCCCGCGTACCTCGATGATCTTTGGGGTGGGGTCTCGTCGCAGCCGTGTGTCTCGTGGAGGCGGGCCCGGAGAACGTCACTCGATGTGGATCATTGCCCTACCTGCCGGCCAGGGCTGCTGATACTCGATGAGTCGGCCTGCCGGGTCGTGCCGGCGGTTGGGTGCGAACAACAACTTCGTTCAGGAAACAGCGCCGGGTATGCGGCCCGAAGAAGGGAGTGTCTTGTCGCACACTCGGCGCTGACCGGCAGAATTACGCCGTCGTGGCTGCTGTCTCGGCGGCTTCGACTGCGGACTTGAAGTCGGAATGGACCCCGATTTGATCAAGCCACACGCTCATCAAGTTGTAGCAATTGAACCTTTCGATCTTTCCGTCACGGAGGTACCAGAGGTCCGCCGCCGGCACGTCGATCCGGTTCCCGGTCGGCGGGATCTCGCCGGCCGGAGTCGGAAACCCTCCGAGATGCGTGCCCTGGATTCGCAACTCGACGGCGACGACATCACCGAACGCATGTACCTCGAGCAACTCACGGTGCACATCGGGGAACGAGCGGGCGAGGCCCGCGATCACCTGAGGAATCTGCTCTCCGCGGAAACTCTGCGAGGTCGACATGTCGTTGAACGACCCGTCCTCGGTGAACAAGGCCAGGAAACCGTCACCGTCGAGAACGTTCCCTTCCGCGAGCCGGTAAGCCTCGCGGATGATCTTTTCGTTACTTTCCATTCCTGTTCTCCTTCGAGTTCACAACACGCTCACGATCCGCGCTTGTCCTTGATCGGCCCTTCCCGGCTGTCGTAACGATAATCGTTACGACAGATTGTCGCAACTTTCACTGTTACGACTGCGCTGTCGTAACATGGAGTGTTGCGACCGAGGAGGGATCATGAGCGCCAACAGCAGGCTGACCATTGCCGCCCATGCGCTGGCCTGGATCGGTCTCTACCAGCGCCAGGGCCACGAGGTCGCCACCTCCGAGCAGATCGCAGCCAGCGCGAACACCAACCCCGTGGTGATCAGGCGGCTGCTCGGCGAGCTGCGCAGGGCCGGGCTCGTGGAGTCCCGGCGGGGCGCGGGCGCGGGCTGGTCGCTGGCGCGCGAGCTGGGGTCGATCACCCTGCTCGACGTGTACGAGGCAGTGGAACCCGGCCCGCTGTTCGCGATGCACCGCACCGTCCCGGACCAGGGATGCGTGGTGGGTCACGGCATCCAGCCGGCAATGCGGGGCATCTACCAGGACATCGAGGAGACCCTGAGACACGAACTGGCCCGCGTCACGCTCGAGAAGGTGCTCAGGGACGTACTCGCGGCACCTCACCAGCCTCTCTGATCAGCTGGGCGACCCCGTGCGAACCGTAGGGTTCGACGTGGGTTCTGTCCACCGGGGCGGAGTGACGGGAGCGTGGAGACGGAATCCCGCGCCGAACGCGTTGGATCCGCCGCCGGAACAGACGGCGGGCGCAGGCCGAGCCCGCCGCGGACCAGGCCGTGCTCGTCCAGCGGCTCTACGACGACGAGCGGGAGAGGACCGTCCGGCAGATCCCCGACAGATTCGGCGTGCCCCGTTTTACGGTGCACGGGCACCTCGACAAGCCCAGACCGTCCCCGCCAGGCCCAGATGGCTGCGACCGCCCGCCCGGCCGGACAGCCGGACAGACCATCAGCTGCCGCACTTCCTCAGGCCCCGGGTTCCTCCGGTGACGTCGGCGGCTCGGCCGGCGTCGGCATGGGCGGCCGGAGGAGGACGGCACGGTCCACGGAGGGGACGAACAGGCTGGTGACGGGTGCGCAGAGGCCCAGTACGGAGCGGAAGGCGGTCCCCACCACCGGGTCACCGGGGTAGCGCTCCAGGACGCGCCGCAGGTACCAGCCGGCGACGCGGTCCGCCGGCCCGGAGGCCGGGGCACTGCCCACCGCGCCCGGCATCGGGCGGTCCGACCTGGCGGAGATGTCCCCTGCCTGCCGGGACGCCGCGAGGAGCGCTTTCTGCACGCGCCGCGTCGTGGGGATCCGGCGCGGATCGGACAGGGTCTCACGCAGGACAACCGCGCTCATCGCGGCGACAGCCATGCCCTGCCCGTAGATCGGGATGAACGTGCACAGGGCGTCGCCGGCGGCAAGGAGTCCCGCCGGGCGGCGGCCGGACAGGTCGTAATCGATCTCACGGACCCGCACACGGCCGGCCACCGATCAGCAGCCCGGCTGTCCGGTCCGGCCGTCGGCACGACACCGCAGCCACGCCGCCTCCGCAGGCGTGAGGTTCGGGTCGGCCAGCTTGGCCTCGGCCACTTCCCGGACACGTCCCGCAGGATCGGTCCGACAGCCCTTGCGCATGTTGTGCACAAGCAGGCTCCGTCCCAGGCGGAAGGCCAGTCCGGGAACCTCCGCGCTGCCGACGGTCACCATGGTCATCGCCACATCCGCAGCGGGATCACCAGCGCCCGCGTTGCGCCAATCGATCACCACGGGGCCTCGCCGGGTCATGAGCACGTTGCCCGGATGCAGGTCCAGATGCAGCACCCGGTCGTCACCTGCCGACGCGAACCGCTGGGGCAGCCACTTCGGCGCCGGCAATGCATGCAACCGGTCGTGCAGGTGGCCCAACGTCCGGCCGAGGGAGCCGACTCGCCATGGGCGCCGGGCCAGCACATCCAGCATCGTCGGCCCGGTCAGCCGCTCCAGGATCATGTCGGTATCGGTGATCCCGTACACCTTCGGCACGGGATACCCACAGGCCGTCAAATGGGTCATCAACCGCGCTTCCAGCTCTGTTGGTCCCCCCTGCCGGTAACGCCGCAACACCCTGGACTCGTCCAGGGCGTACACGTCAGCGTCCCGCCCCTGTCCGATCAACTCCATGCGGTGAGTCTGTCCTGACGGCATACCAACCGCCAACAGTGCGAACGTCGGCTGATGCCGCACCAGTGACCGGAAGCGTTGCCGCAGGCAAGCGGCGGCGAGGCTCGAGGGCCCCGGCCGCCTGCCCGCCGGGGCGATGCGTCAGACCACGGCGAGCCGGTCCACCAGCAGCGCCGTCCTCCGCTCGGCGTCCTCCGGCGGCAGCCGTCCCGCCCGGGTCAGGGTCGCGAGGCCGTGCAGGGCCCCCCAGAACGTCTCCGTGAACAGCCCCGGGTGGACGCCGTCCCCGGCGACCCCGCCGAGGACCTCCAGCAAGGCGGCGAAGGCGTCCTTCAGCGGCTCCGGGGTGTCCTCCCGCGCGTACGCCAGGCCGCCGTCGAGCTGGAACAAGGCGTCGTAGACCGCCGGGTTGCGCGCGGCGAAGTCGAGGTAGGCGCGGGCGAGCGCGGCGACCCGCTCGCGCGGGCCGTCCGCGGCCGAGGCCGCGGCACGCACCGCCCCGGCCAACTCGGCGGCGCCCTCCAGGGCGACGGCGCCGATGATCTCCCGCTTGCCGCGGAAGTGGCTGTAGAGGACGGGCTGGCTGTACTCGATGCGCTCGGCGAGCCGGCGGGTGGTGACCGCGTCCCAGCCCTGCTGCTCGGCGAGCTCGCGGGCTGTCGCCACGATGAGGCGCTCGCGCTCCGCCCGTTCGCGCTGCTTGCGTTCCTGGACCGACATGACCCGGATCCTAGCACCGCTAGACAATCGAGCAGGAGCAGGTCTAGCGTTGACCCGCCAACTAGCAACGCTAGATCGATCTTCCTGGAGGGGAATCGTGCTCAACGCACTCGAGGTGTTCACCACCGTGATCGTCGGCCTGATGGTGGGGGTGGAGTTCTCCGTCGCCTTCGTCATGAACCGGATTTTCCGCGCCCTCCCCGAGGACAGTGGCCAGCTCGCCCGCGCCCACGGGGGCCGGACACTCGGCGCCCTGATGCCGTTCTGGTACGTCGGCTCGCTCGTCCTCAGCGCGGTCTGGGCGATCGCCGGATGGGACCGCCCCGGCGCCGGTCTCGTCGTCATCGCCGCCGCGCTCCTGATCGTGAGCGTGATCATGTCGCTCCTGCTGCTCGTCCCGATCAACAACCGGGGCAAGACGTGGACCCCCGAGAACCGGCCCGCGGACTGGAAGGAGCAGATGGACCGCTGGGACCGCTACCACTACGTCCGCGTCGCTGTCATCGTCGCCGCCTTCACCTTCCTGGTCGCCGCCCTCGTCTGAGCCCGACGTCCGCAAGGCGAGGGACAATGTCGCTGAAGATCAACGCCGTCCTGGCCGCCGCCTTCGTCCTCTTCATCCTCTGGTTCGGATCGGAGTTCACCCTGCGCCCGGAGACGGTGGCGCCGGACTCGGACTCCAGCCCGTATGAGCGTGCGCGCCCCACCCTATGAGGGACAGGTGCTGCGCGAACCCGGTTCCGTCGGGAGATGTCGGAGGCCGTCGCCCTTACAAGGCGAGGCAGTGGAGCGACGCTCCTACCACCGCGGTCAGCCTCGCCCCTCGGACGCGGCGAGCGCGACGAGTCCGGCCCAGGCATCGTGCGACACGCTCACCATGGGGCCGGCCTCGGCCTTGGAGTCCCGGACGTGCACCAGCGACGGGCTCGTGGCGACCTCGACGCAGTCGCCGCCCTCGGTTCCGCTGTAGCTGCTCTTGAACCAGACGAGGCCGGACCCGGCGGTCGTGGACTTGGCGGCATTCATAGAGATCCCAGCACTCCTTCGATGAGTTCGAGTGATTCCCTCGGGGGGAGAGCTTGCGATCGGATAATCCCATAGCGTGCCGCGGCGAGAACTCCTTGTTCAGGTTCGGTCTGCAGCGATCCGATGCCTTGCGCTTCGGCGTAGACGAACTTCTTGCCGTCCTTGCGGGTGACGACGGTGAAGGCGCCATTCACACCCGCGTTGTCCTCGCGGTCGACAGGCATGATCTGGATCTCAACGTTCCGCATCTGCCCGATCAGAAGCAGGTGTTCCAACTGGCCGCGAAGAACGTGCCGCCCTCCGTACGGGCGGTGCAAGATCGACTCATCGAGCACAAAGCTCAGGAAGGGGGCGGGACGGCGTTCGAAGATGTCCTGCCGGGCCAGTCGGGCCGTCACCCGCTGCTCAATGGTCTCCTCGTCAAGTGGAGGGCGCCTCATGTTGAGCAGCGCCCTCATGTACTCCTCGGTCTGCAGTAGCCCTTTCACCACGAGGGTGTCGTAGGCGACCAGTTCGACCGCTTCCTTCTCGAGGGCCGCCATCCCCTGGAAGAACGCCGGGTACTGGGCCCGTTCCACCTGCTCCTTCCACAGGCGAAGCAGGCCGTCCGCCCGGAGGATCTCGTCGGCCCGCTCGATCGTCCGGGGGGTCGGGATCCTCCGCCCCTGCTCGAACGCGGCGATGGTGGAGGGGGAGTAACCGAGGCGCTTGCCCAGTTCCTCGCGTTCCATCCCCTCGCGGACGCGCAGCGTCTTCATCGTCCTTCCGAACGCGGTGACGACGCCCTGTCCGGCGCCGCCGTCAGTCTGGTGGTCGGCTCTGCTGCCGTCAGCCGGGCCGTCGGCGGATTCCGTGTCTGCGGCGCCTGCTTCCTCGGCCGGCAGGTCTTCAAGGTCCATGCCCTCTGCCTTGTCCACCCCGTCTCCTCTCGTGCCAACGCTCCTGCCCGGAGGTCGTCACGCCGCATAGCGCCTACTGGTGCGCACACCACAGACACAAGCCGATGATGTCGCTGCGTCACCACTGGTAACGCTACGCGACAAGCGTGAGCGTGGAGGCATGACGACGAAATCCGGCAGCCCAGTTCTCGCCAGCAGTCCGGCCCCCGAATCGACGGACGAGCACGTCCTGGACATGCGTTTCCCCTCCTCCCCGCGGGGCGCCCGCCTCGCCCGACGCGTCACGGCCACCCGCTTGGCCAACTGGGGTGTCCCCTACGGCACCGATGCTCACGACGCGGTCGTACTGATCGTCGCCGAGCTCACCGCCAACGCGGTGCGCCACGGTCACGTCCCCGGCCGCGACTTCCGCCTACGGGTCGAGATGCCCGCCGGCGTGAGCACCGTCCGCATCGAGGTCTCGGACACCCGAGCGGAGCGTCTGCCGCGGTTCCCTCCTGCCTCGGAGTGCACCCATGGGGAGGAAGGAGGCCGCGGGCTTCTCCTGGTGGCGAAGCTCGCGACACGGTCGGGCTGGCAGCCGCGGCTGGAGGGGCCAGGCAAGACCGTTTGGGCCGAACGCAAGATCGAGTAGACCGGCTCCTCGTCACGACGAGTGTGCGGGCCACTGATTCCGCTGCATCCGCATCTCGGGGGAACCTCAGGCCCTGGACAGCGAAGCTGCCGGCAGGCACGAGTGACGAAGCCGATCTCGGAACTGCCCAGCGCCCTGGGCGCCCCCTCCCGAAGCTGCACGGAGATCGAGAGGGCGGCGCGACCAAGTTCATGAGCATCGGGGATCAGGCTGGCAGCGTGTCCTCATGAAGGCGTGGGAACAGCGGCTGTGCTACGGGCAGAAGGCTCTCGACCGTTGTCAGCTGTCCGGTGATCCGCGTGGCGGCATCTGGGATGAACGGGCGTAGTTCGTCGGCCAGCACGCGGCACGCTGTGACCAGCGTACCGAGAACGATGTCGAGTTGCTTCGCTGCTTCGCTGTTGCCCCCGCGCTCTTCCCGAGCCAGCTCCCAAGGCCGGGTCGCGTCGATACATCGATTGGCCTCCTCCACGATTTCCCAGACAGCGTGGATGGCACGGCGGAAGTCGAAGTCGGCCAGGGCGGCATCGACGAGGCCAGGCGCCTCCCGGCAAACGTCCACCAGCGCCAGCTCCCCGGAATTTACCGGCGCAGAGGCGGGGACAGTCCCTCCGCGAAAGCGGTGAACCATGGTCACGATGCGGTGGACGAGGTTGCCCAGCCCTCCCGCGAAATCCACATCCGCGCGCGTGGTCAGCCGGTCGGGCGTGAAGTCCGCATCCCCGACCCGATCACCAGCCCAGATGGCGGCGTTCCGGGTCGAGGTGGATGCCGGAGTTGACGTGCAGGCGGCAGCCTTCGTGCCCGGGGGCGTCTGCCAGGCGGTCGAGCAGGGCGGCGCCTTCGCGGACAGGGTGGTCGAAGGCGTCAGAGGCGACGAGGCAGCGGCCGGTGCTGACCGTGATCACCACGCCGCCTGGATCGGGCCCGGCCAGGTCCTCGTCATCGGGGGCGAGGAACGGGGCCGAAGAGGATTCCGCATCGCGGCAGCGGACGTACTCCGGGTCCAGCCCGGCGTACTCGCGCAGTTCGGTCGAGCCGTCGTACAGCCAGCGGACCTGACTCCGGTTCCCCGGCTTGTAGTAGGTCAGCCCGGCCATGGACGCTCGACCCGAGCCCCGGCCGCCGGGCGGACGGGCGGACGGGCGGACGGGCGGACGGGCGGACGGGCGGACGGGCGGACGGGCGGACGGGCGGACGGGCGGGCTGAGGGACGGATACCGTGCCTGCGGTCTCCACGGTGGTCATTCGGCCGGGTCGTTGCCGGCGGGTACGTCGACGCGGAGCATGGACAGGGCCGCGGCCCGGCGTCCGGAGTCGGTGCGCCGCCCCGCCCGCCGCAGGCCGACCTTCCTGTACCGCTCGACCATCTCGGTGCTGGCCCAGTCGCCGGTGATGTCCCTGATCTCCCCCGCCGTGTACCCGGCGGCACCGAGGTCGGTGGGGACGCCGGCGCGCAGGCCGTGGGCGGTGATGGCGTCGGCGACGTCGACGCCCGCCTCACGGGCGCGGGCCTTGACGATGGTGTTGACGGCCTGGCGGGTGAGGCCCAGGCCCGTCCTGGCACTGACCGGGCGGAGGTTGTCCCACTGGTCGACGCTCCGCAGCAGGGGGAGGTGGCGGGCGTCCTGGCCCCGCTCCTCGAGGTCGTGCAGCCACGCGCGGAGGGCGGCGAGGCAGGCCGGGTCGTCGATCTCGTACTCGCGGCCCGCGTCGTTGCGGTCGTTCTTGCTGATCCGCTTGGTGACGACGACCAGCTCGCCGGAGACGAACTCGAGGTCGCCCACGCGCAGGGCGGTCAGCTCGGAGGCGCGGGCGCGGATGTGGTAGCCGAGCAGGAGGAGGACGCGGTCGCGCCGGCCGGTGGAGGTGCCGGCGGGGCAGACGGCGAGCATCCGGACGAGGCGCTGGAGGTCCACGGGGGCGGAGGAGCGCTGGCCTCGGCCGGCCGCGGCCCAGGCGTAGCGGTGGTCCTGGTAGATGGTCAGGGCCGGGGCGGTGTCGGGGGTCTGCTCGTGGCCGGCGCGGGCGTTCCAGCTGCGGACGGCGGCGATGGCCATCCGGAGGGTGCCGGGCGGGGCGTCCTGGCGGCGCAGGTGCGCGATGTAGGAGGCGAGGTTCTTCGACGTGGTCGGGGGGCCGGGGTGCCGTCCGTTCTCCACGCACCACTGGGCGAACATCTTCCACCGCGTCCGGTACGTCTCCCGGGTGTTGGGGCGGCCGGTGCTGGCCAGGTCCTGCGCCGCCTCCGGGGTGAGGGTGTCGTTGATGTCGACGACCTCGACGACGGCCGGTGCCGCCTCCCGGGCGGCGGGGAGGCGCGTGGGGGCGGGCGGGTCGTCCACCAGTTCCGCGTCGACGACCGCGTCGCGGGTCGTGTCGGCGACCGTTTCGGCGGGGTGCCCCGTGGTGGTCTCGAGCTCGGATCCGCTCACGCACGCTCACTTTCCATAAGTGGAGTTATGGAAAGTAATAGCAGACCGTCCGGCCCGCCGGAACCCTTTTCACAGAATGTGAATCGACGTGATGAGACGGAATCAGGCTCCGTGGCGGGGAGGAGGACCAAGGCTCCGGACACCGCCGATCTCCTGTGCAAGGCGCTCCCGAAGATCGGCACGATCAACACATCGCCGCTGGTCAGGGAGTTGCGAGCGCTCCACGACGCCACCGGGGCGCGGCCCCCGTGCCCGATGGCACCGTGCTCCACGGCGCCCCGCTGCGGGCAGAGCGGCACACCCGCCGGCGGCCCTTGCCCGCCCTGCGACCGAGGCGCACCCGCTCAGGGAGGACCCGAGGAGGGCTGCCGTCGGCCGGAGCATCCCGGTCCGCTGGTGGCGGCCGGCGACGGCCCCGGTCCGCCGTCGGAGGGTCATGGCATCCGTCCGGTAATTCCGTTGTCCGGAGCCGACGTCGCGGGAGACCATGCGCGTTTGTGACCTCGCGAGCAGACGCACCCGTTGCCGAAGCGGCCCCGCCCGCCCCCGCCGTGGCCGTCGCCCCCTCCACCCCGGTGCACCGGGACGGCAACGTCCTGCGCTGGCTGATCGCCTACACGCTCTCCGTGGTCGGCGACGCCGCCTACTTCGTGGCGCTCGGCTGGGCCGCGCAGAAGGTGGCCGGACCGGCCCAGGTCGGCCTGGTGATGGCGGTCGGCGCGATACCCCGGGCGATCCTCATGCTCGGCGGCGGCGTGATCGCCGACCGGTTCGGTCCGCGCAGGGTGGTCATCTCCTCCGACGCCGTCCGCGCCGTGGTGATCCTCGCAGCCGCCGCAGCGCTCGCGTTCAGCACCCCCGGCCTCTGGCTGCTCGTCGCGCTCGCCCTCGTCTTCGGCGTCGTGGACGCCCTGTTCCTGCCGGCGGTCGGAGCCATGCCTCCCCGGCTCACCGGCCGCGACCAGCTGATGCGGGTGCAGAGCCTGCGCAATCTGGTGCAGCGGTCCGGCCACATCACCGGTCCGCCGCTCGCCGGGTTCTCGATGGGGCTCGGCGGCCCCGCCGCCGCGTTCGCCGTGACCGGCGTCCTCTTCACCCTCTCACTGCTCCTCCTGGTCGCGGTCCGGCTCGCACCGCTGCCGCCCGAGGAACAGCCCGCCGCGGACTCCACCGCCCGCCGCGACCTGGTCGACGGCATCGTCTACCTGCGCCACGAGCCCATCGTCGGCCCGCTCGTCCTCTCCGGACTGCTCTCCATGATCGGCTGCATCCCGCCGATGGCGATCGGCGTCATCCTGCTCGCCGAGGAACGCGGCTGGGGCCCATCCGGCGGCGCCTGGGTGAACGCCGCCCTCAGCACCGGCGTCTGCACGACCTCGCTCCTGCTCGCCGTACGCGGACGCTTCCCCCGGGCCGGCCACTGGCACAACATCACCCTGCTCGTCGCCTCCGCCGGCATCGGCCTCATCGGCGTCATGCCGAACCTCGCCCTCGCGGTCGCCGTGGCACTCGTCGCCGGCCTGGTCTCCGGCCTCTGCGGCGGTCTGGCCGTGGCCCTGATGCAGGCCCGCACCGCCCTCGCCTTCCAGGGCCGGGTCGCCTCCGTCCAGGCCCTCAGCGCGGTCGGCATCACCCCGGTGATGTTCCCGTTCTTCGGCCTCCTGGTGGAACGGTGGGGCGCCGGCCCCACTTTCCTCCTCTTCGGCTGCATCAGCATGCTCGGCGCCACGGTCTCCACCGCCTCCCACGCCGTCCGCCACGCCGACCTGGACTTCACGAGGACCGCGGACTGACTCCGGCTCCCGGCCGGGGCACCTGGGGTCCCCTTTCAGGGATCACCCGGGTGGCAGATCGTGGTGGCGTGGTACGCCGCCATGAACTCACCGGCCGGGACCGGAAGTCACCCGCTCCGCCGATACCCAGGGCCGTGACGAGGTGCCCTGCGACCGCGGCGGGGCGACTGCCACTGTCGGACCCGGGTGGCAGCATCACCGAAGTGAACGCCCTGAGGCGTCCTCAACTCACCTCCGCAGCAACCGAAGAGGAGCATTCCCCTTGCGACTGCATCGCGTAGCGCCCGGCATCGCCGCGGGCATCCTCGCCCCGGCCCTCCTGCTCGCCACCCCGTCCTTCGCCACCACGGCGGCACCGACCGCGGTGACGGCGCCCGCGGTGACGGCTCCCGCGGTGTCCTCGTCCGCGGACGAGCCGGACACCGACGACCTGAGGGTGGCCATAGCCCGGATCCTCGCCGACCCAGACAGCGGCCGGCGTGTGACACGAGAAGCCAACGCCCTCCTGGACGCCAACGACCCCGACGCGATGCGCGCCTGGCTGGAGACCGGCTACCGCATCGCCCAGGCCGAGGACGACCGCGTCGCCATCAACCGCATCCTCGCCGACCCCGACAGCGGCCGGCGTGTGACACGAGAAGCCAACGCCCTCCTGGACGCCAACGACCCCGACGCGATCCGTGCCTGGCTGGAGACCGGCTACCGCATCGCCCAGGCCGAGGACGACCGCGTCGCCATCACCCGCATCCTCGCCGCCCCGTCCATCAGCCCGGCCCTGCGCGCGGCGGCCAACGCCGCCCTCGACGACAACACGCCCGAGGCACTGCGCCACTTCCTGGAAGTCGGCAGGTACCAGGTCGCCTGACCGGCACGGCGCCGCACCACGGCGCGTCGCCCGGGTGGCACCCCCTGCCGCACGCCCGGTCGCCGGAACTCCGAGAATCCGGGCGGGGCCGCCTGCACCTCTGTGTGCCGGCGGCCCCGCCCGGCAGGCCCCGTGCCGGCCCGGCCCCCTCCGCAGAGCTCTGTGTCCCCGCCGCCCGGTGCGGCACGGGCCACCGACACCTCCGACAGCAGAAAGCACATTCTTCGATGACCACACACCCCCTACGCACCGGGCGCAGCGGTCCGCCGCCCGCTTCCGTCGTGACCGACCTGCCGTTCAAGCCCCAGCTCGTCAGAGCGGTGTTCAGGGACGTGACCTCGTTGCACGTCTCCCGGCCGGCCGCGTGGGCCGCCGCGTCGGTGACGCGGACCGTGCTGACGGAGATCATCGACGGCGCGAGAAGCGCGGCGGCCGAGGAGGCCAGGAAGAGGCTGACTCCCAAGGACCTCATCTCGGCGATCGACCGGAACGTCGAGGTGGAGGTGGGATCGGCGTGGTACCTGCACAGCCCGACCTTCCACGGCCTGATGGGCGAGCTGCGCAACGCCGATGGTGCGCTCGTGTCCCTTCGTGAGCGCCGCGGGACGCGTACGCCCAGTGGCGTGGCCGGCGCCCACCGGTTCGAGGCCGGGGTGCGGAGGCTGCTGGGGAGCCGGGGGGTGAGGGCGGTCCCGGCGATGGTCCGCGACCTGGACGGAATCGCGAGCGTGTTCCTGACGGACCTGGCCCGGGACGCGGCCAGGGTCGTCCGCGAGGGCGGGGTCAAGCGGTTCGGGACGGTCGGTCTGGTGGTGCCGGGCGAGCCGGCCCCGGCCCCGCCGCTCGAGGACTCCCTCCTCGCCCTGTCCACCCGCCGCGGAGACGGGCGGACCGTTGACGGGAACGACATCCTGGCCGCCGTCACGATGCAGCTGTTCGGCGACCTCAGACAACGCGCCATCACCGAGGCAGCCGAGATGACACGGAACCCGTCGGCCAACTGACCGGGCCCGCCCCTGCGCTCTGCCCGCTGCGCACGGTTCCCGCGTGTGCGCGGCTCCCGGAATCCGCCGCCCGCATCCGGCTCCGGCCGGCCCGCGAGAACGGGCTCGTCACATGGGCGCGGACCGCCGGCCGCAGGCACCCCACGGGGGAAGACCTCCCTTACTAATCATTTCAGAATGAGTTCTGGTTCAAGGGCTTGGCAGTTGGGGCGGGCGGCAGAGTTCCGCAGGGGTCGGATGATCCTGTGCCCGATGACCTGTGGGATCGCGTGGCCCCGCTGCTCCCTCCTCGCCCGCCGCGGAGTCGGCGACGTCCAGGCCGCATGCCGGCGGGATGACCTCGTGGTTCCGCGCGGGATCGTCCACGTCCTGCGCACGGGGGTGACCTGGGCAGACGTGCCGACCGAGACGATCGGCCGCAGCGGGGTGACGTGCTGGCGACGTCTGCGGGGCTGGACCGAGGCCGGCCTCCGGCCCTGCCTGTACACCCTCCTCCTCGCGGAACTTCGTCGGTCGATCGCGGCCGCTCCGGCAGCAAGCACCACCTGATCACCGACCGCCACGAAACGTCTCGCGCGGTGGCCGTGACCAACGGAAACCGTCACGACGTCATCCAGCTCACGCCCTTGCCGGACACGATCCCTCGCATCCGCGGCCTGGTGGACCGACCCTTGTCGGCAGCCGGTGGCGGTCATGCCGGGTCCTGGCGCTCCGCTCGGGTGCGGCCTGCCTTGACGGCGTCGTCCGGCGCTACTTACTCTAACAGCGTTAGAAATTCTAACGACGTTAACTCGGCGTGGTGCGGACCGATGTCGCGCCGTCCCGGAGCAAGGAGACCCACATGCGTACGCGTACTTTCGTTCCCGGCCTCGCTGTCGGGGTGGCCGCGGCGGCTCTGATGGCCGGCACCGTCGGTGCCGGACCCGCGGCCTCTTCCGAGGCGTCGCACGGCCCGCAGGCCGCGCAGGCCGGGGCGCGGCAGGTTGTGGGCGCGGCGAAGCACGACGAGAAGGATCGGGTGCCATCGATCGGGCGGCGCTGGGCCGCCGCGTGGACGACGGGCGACACCCGCGATCTCGCCCGTCTGTACACCAAGGACGCGGTCTACACCGACCGTGCCGTCGACTTGGTGTTCCGCGGCCCTGAGGGGATCGAGGAGTGGGAGACCGGATCCCATCAGCTCATCGAGGATCTCGGGTTCGAGGCGACCGGGGGGTTCCGCGGACGGGACGGGGTCGTGGTCGAGGGGGTATTCACCGGCCACATCGTCGGTGCGCCTCGTCCGTTCGCGGTCCCGCTCGTGACCGTGCTGCGGTTGCGCGGAGACCTGATCCGGTCGAGCAATGACTACTACAACCGGACCGAGATCCTGAGCGATTCCGGCCTGCCCGCGGACTGGACCCCGCCCGGCAATTGATGTCACCCGCCGGGCCCGCCCCCGCGGGGCGGGCCCGGCGTGAGGTGACCGCGGTCGCGGGTGGCAGTCGTCCCGCCCCGGTCCGGTTCGAGCGGTTGTTCTCCACCGGGACCGGGCGGCGGCACCGACGGACGGACCGGCGACGGGTCCCGGCCCGGTTTCACGGAAACCGGACCTGAGTCGTTTCGATGCCTACGCGTTCACCGGGAGGTCGGCCCGCCAGCCGCGAAGCAGTGTGCGCATCGCCTTCTGGGCGAGCTGCTGGGCGCGCTCGTTGCCGACGGTGCCGATGCGGCCGAGCGACGCCATGCCGGACAGCGTGCCCCAAACGATGTCGCAGGCTTCATCGAAATCGGCCAGGACCACGTCATGGGCGTCCGACCACGTGGTGAGGAGTTCCCTCAGGAGGTCGATCATGGGAGCCGCCGCGCGCAGGCGCTCATCCGCGTCGACGGTGTCGCCGTTCATCACCTGATACAGGTGCGGGTGCTCGCCGGCGAACCGGACGCTCTCGGACGCGAGCAGCAGGAAGCGCCGGTCGATGTCGGGCTCCTCGGCGGCCTGCTGCAACTCGGCCATCATCAGGCGGTGGCCGTGAGCGACGAGCTCCAGCACGAGCGCTTCCTTGTTGGCGAAGTGCTGGTAGACGACGGGTGCGGAGTACTCGACGGCGGTTGCGATGCGCCGGATCGTCAATGCCGTGACACCCTCGTTCTCGAGGATGTGCAACGCGGCCTCGATGATTCGTTCGCGGGTGTTCGCGCGTTCGCGGGCCCGTCTGGCGCTGGTCGGCATCGTTGGCACCTCGCTTCCAGCATGTCCTCGACACGAGCCGCCGGCGTCGGCGCACCGTCACGGCACAGCCATCCTAACAACGTTAGAAGGTCTCGGCGGAACAGGCCGTACGCAGCACGACCGGCTCCCCGGGGGTGCGCCGTCGCCCCGGGCGGACCCGCCGCTTCCGAGGCCGCAGAACCGGCCGCTGTGGAAGGGTGACCACCGAGACGTCGCCCGGCGCGGCCGGCGACCGGCCCGCGACCTGGGCCGGCGGACCGCACCACGCCGGCGGACGTGACCGCCGGCGGTACCTGTCGTGGCCGTACCGGCACAAGGGTGAGAGAGCGCGACTCCCCGTCGACCCGGTGTTCGAGCCGGCGCGACGCCGCGGTCCCGAGGACCTTCGCGTGTCGGCGGCATCGCGGCGGGGCCGGACCGCGCAGGTACGGGGCGCCCGTCCCGAGATGGCCGTCAGTACGCCCCGAACGACCAGAAGAGGCCTGTCTCTTCGTCGTTCACCGCGACCACGCCCAGGTCCTCGAACATGTCGAGGCCGGCGATGTACTCGCGGGTGTGGAAGCGGTGGGACGCGGTGCCCTGGAGTCCGGATGCGAGGAAGTCCGGTGCCGGATCGGAGGCGGCGGCCGTCGCGTTGGTCCAATAGCGAGCACTGGGCCCGTACCGGTCGAGCAGCAACCGGGCATCCGCCAACAGGGCGTCCCGGTCGGGGCGGGAGCGGACGGGGGACGACTCCCCCTGCCACTCCTCCGCCATGACGGCCAGCGCGGCGGCCGCCGCCTCCGCCTCCAGGGGGTACAGGTGAGCGTGCAACAGCACCGGGTCCGGCGGGTCGAAGGGGTACGCGGGCACCGTCCGGCGGGCGGGGTTGGTGCGGTCTCGGTCCAGCCGGACCCAGCCGCGGGGATCGGCGACCCTTCGGTGCAGCACGGCATGGACGTCGTGCGCCCAGTCCTTGTGCCGTCGAGGGCCGGTGGCCACGAAGGTGTACGTGTCGTCCAGCAGCCGCAGCGCCGCCGCGTTCCAGGGGCTGCGACGGGAACGGAACTCCGCCAGCAGACCGCCGACTTCCCGGCAGAAGGTGTCCTTCGGTTCGCGCGGGACGCTCCGGAGCCGGTCAAGGGCCCAATGGAGGAGCTCGTCCTCTTCTTCCGCCGCGAGGCCGGGCGGCTCCGGCGGGAGCGTGGCGTCCGTCGCGTCCCACAGCGCCTCCAGATGGGCGTCCAGCAGGTCCAGGGCCTCCCGGCCGGCAGGTGCGGACATCTCGTCGCTCCAGGTCGTCACCATCAGGCGGCGCCGCCTGCGGGGCGAGCGGTGGGAGGTTCGCTGAGCCGGTCCGTCACCGCTGATGCGCTCGCCCGGCTCAGCCGGCGCGTCAAGGAGGCGCAGCCGCGGGCGGGGCGTGACCGGTCCTCGTCGGCTCCCTCGAGGAGGGCTGCCGGACGGCCGTCGGTGGCAGTGGCCAGGAGGTCCGTCCACGGCACGGTGGTGGCAGGAGCCGTCCGGTCCGGCGTGGGACGAGCGGTGGCTGTTGGTGTCAGGGTCATTCGTCGTCCGCCGGGTTCTTCAGGACCTCGATCACGCTCGCATAGCTGTCGGAGCCGTGGCCTGCGGCCTTGGCCCGCTCCATGGTGGATCTCAGGAGTTCGGGCAGGGCGTTGTCGATGCCGCGGGCCTCCGCGGCGTGGATGAGATGGTCGATGGCCGCGGCATGCACGTCAACGGTGGCGTCGTCGCCCGGGTAGCGGCCGGCGTCCACCTGGGGCGCGTAGGTGGTCAGGAAGCCGGTCACGGTGGTCAGCCAGCGGAGCGCGACGGGGGTGAAGGCCGTGGCCGGCGTCTTCTCCGTGCCGACCAGCGCGGTGCCGTGCAGCCAGCCGGTCATGGTGGACCACATCAGGCCGAGCAGGGCGGCGTCGTAGAGGGAGGCCAGGCCCGGGTCGGTGCCCAGGTGCAAGGGGTCCCCCAGGGACGCCAAGGTCGGACGGTGGGTTTCGAAGACGGCGTGCGAACCGCTGTAGAGGAACATCGTCTCGGAGCTGCCGACCCCCGGCGGGGTGGTCATGATAGCGCCGTCGAGGTAGTCGGCGCCGTGCGACCGGGCCCACGCGTCGGCCTCATGGGCCTGCTCCGGGGAGCCGGAGGTGAGGTTGACCAGGGCCTTGCCCGCGAGGGAGCCGGCAGCGGGGTCGAGGACGGCGTGCAGCACCTCGTAGTCCAGTACGCAAGCGATGGTCAGCGGGCTCGCCGCGATCGCCTCCTCGGGTGTCGCGGCCAGGCGGGCCCCCTGGTCCACCAGGGCCTGGGCCTTGTGCACCGAGCGGTTCCACACGGTGGTCTCGTGGCCCCGCTCCAGCAGGACGGCGGCCAGCGCCGAGCCCATCGAGCCCAAACCGATGACGGTTACAGCCGGGCGATCAGAATGCATGTCACGACTCCCTGTAGGTCCGCCTGCGGCGGTCGGTCACGTAGGGACCAACATCCCAGCGCGCGGCGGCCGGGAACAGTGACACCGGTGACGGCGGCCACCAAATTCCTGCCATACCGTTCGAGGCATGAACCCTGGTTCCGTCGCCGTGGTCGTGACCGAGGAGATAGGAGTCCCCTCATGGGACCTGTACGAGTTGAGCATTCCCTGCACCGTCTTCGGGAAGCCGCAGCCGGACCTGGCCGATCCCTGGTACGACCTGCGGCTGTGCAGTACGGGGAAGGGCCGGCAGGACAGTTCTCCGGCCGATACGGGGTTGTCACTGCGGACCCGCTACGGGCTCGATGACCTCGTCGGCGCCGACACGGTCATCGTGCCCTCGGTACCCGACCCCTGCGTCGACGAGGGCAGACCGCTGCCGGCTGCACTGATCACGGCCCTGCGCCGTGCCCACGACGCGGGCGCCCGCATGGTCTCCCTGTGCACCGGTGCCTTCGCGCTCGCCGAGGCGGGGCTGCTCGACGGACGACGCGCCACCGCCCATTGGATGCACACCGCTCAACTGGCCGAGCGCTACCCGAAGGTGCAGGTCGACGACTCGGTGCTGTACGTGGACGACGGTGACGTGCTCACCAGCGCCGGGCTGACCGCCGGGCTCGACCTCTGCCTTCATCTGGTGCGCCGTGACCTGGGCGCGCGCGTCGCCAATCAGCTGGCCCGTCGGATGGTGGTGCCCGCCCACCGGCGTGGTGGCCAGGCCCAGTTCATCGACCTGTCCGTGCCCGCCACCGACGACAAGAGCCTGGGGCCCGTCCTGGACTGGGCCTGTGCGCACCTGGACCAACCCCTGACGGTCGAGGATCTGGCTCAGCGCGCGGCGATGAGCCCGCGGACCTTCCACCGGCGACTCCAGGCGGCCACCGGGACGACCCCACTGCAGTGGCTCCTCAGCCAGCGCCTGGGACGGGCCCAGAACTTACTGGAATCGACGGACCTGCCCATCGAGAAGATCGGGGAGCTGAGCGGTCTCGGCACCGCGAACAACCTCCGCCACCACTTCCTCAAACAGATCGGGGTGTCGCCGAGCCACTACCGGCGGACCTTCCCCCGGTCAGTGCCCGATTCATCTCTCCCCCCGCTCGGGAATCGGGCCCGGGACGGAGAGGCCCGACGGCGGATCGGCCGCGGCGCATCCGATGCCCCGGTGACTCCGAAGGCGACGGAAGCAGACGGTTGAGACCGTGTCCTACGTGGTGGGGGCGCGGGCGGGCCGCGCGTAGCGGCGGAGGGCGGCGGCGAGGCCTCTGCGGGCGATCCTGACTCCCGTACGGCGCGGGCCGTCTCGTCCGGGTACTCGCGGGAGGACACGACGAGATGAACCGGCGTGGGGGGGAAGGCCCGTTCGGCCCGCTGCTGGAGCAGGCCGACTCTCCGGTCGTTGATGCGCTTGCACGGATGGCCCTCCAGGACTCCCTCGTGGATCGAGAACATCCGCAGGTCGGTGAGCGTGACCGGACGACCGGACGAGAGGACCATGTGACTCAGTGACATGCCGGCATTCCGGGCGCGCGATGCGCCCTCGATGCGCGGCCTAGCCGACCAGGCGGCGCCGCCAGTCCAGGGGCGTGACGGTGATGGCCCGGTCCGGGTCGTGGTCCCACTCGACCGGGAGTCCGACCGCTTCGAGGGCGGCCACGACCTCACGGCCGATGGCCGCGGTGGTTCCGCGCGAACCGTCGAAGCCGCCGTAGAGAAGCGTCAGCCCGTGACCGGCCGCGGCGGCGTCCGTGCACTGGGTGTGGAAGTAGACGAAGCCGCGGGCATCGGGTCCGCCCTCGGCGCCGATCTCGGCCTGGCCACAGGTGCGGCAGCAGGTGAAGTTCTCGCGGGCGGTGATGCCGGACTCCTGCAGGGCGGCGAACGCACGGGTGAGCCGCTCGGGATCGGTCTCCCCCTCCCAGGTGGTCTGCTCCGCCACCCGCTCGAGCCACAGGCGGTCGGCCAGCGCCGCCGCCTGCTCCTTCGAGACGGGCCGACGGTCCTTGGTGACCAGGTACTCCTCGGCGATCTCGGCCAGTTCGGCCCGGGTGGCATAGCCGCCCGCCAGCACCTCGCGGACGCGCCGCTCCAACTCGGTGAGCTCGTCCTCGGCGAGCTCGAGCGGCGGCACCTCACGGGCCGGGCCCATGTCCAGCAGCGACCAGGCCAGGCCCGCCTCCCATCCGGTCTGCCGACGGGACCAGCCGGTCAGCGCCGCGGCCACGGTCTCCGGCCCGTCGACCATCACCTGGAAGTGCCGGTCAGCGGCGCCGTCGCGGTACTCCAGCGTGTAGTCGCCGCCGGCCTTGTGCCAGACCTGGGCGAAGACGTCCGGCAGGTCGGGTATCCGCTGGAGCACCAGGTACCGGTCGCCTTCGTCGCCTATCCGCCGGACCAGTGCGCCCAGCTCCTCCGCGGGCACGCGGACGTGCCGCTCCCCGTTCTCCGTCTCCACCACGATCTCGAGCATGCCCGGACTCTGCCACACGCCTCCGACACCTCGGCCGGGGGGCTCGACGCGGCCACGACCGGAGCATCGGCCGCCGCAGACCGTGCCGTCCGCAGCACCCTGGAGGACCGGCCCTTCAACCTGCCGTGCGTGGACCGCTACGACCCGGTGTGGGTGCCGTTCGTAATCGGCCGGGAGGAGTTCGAGGCTCAGTGGACCCGGGCCGTCCACGATCCGAACCGCTGAGATCAAGGGTCTGCCCGACGATCCCCTCCGGGGGCGGCCCACCGCGCGGCACGAGCCCGCCGGGCTCCCCCATCGGGCAGGAGGGGGGTTCCTGTCGCGGCGCGGTTCCCGCACCGGTTGCCGGGCGAGGCCGAGGGCCGGGTGGCGTGGCCCCCGGGGACCGGCCTCATGGTTCAGGGGGCGGCGACGAGTGCGCGGATGAGCCGCTGGACCCGTGCCCGCGGATCCGGTGCGCCCGCCCACCCGGTCATCAGCAGATGGTGCAGCGTCCCCACCAGGGCCAGCGCGACGCACTCCGCGTCCACCGCCCGTCCCACGCGCCCCAGCCGCTGCTCCTCGCGCAGATAACCGCTGATCGACCGCTCGACCACGCCGAAGCCCGGCGCACCCGCCTGCCAGGCTTCGCGGATCCGCCGCGAGGCCTCCGGGCGGGTCACGGCCAGCCCCACGACCCCGGGATCCAGCGACAGGACCACCGACGCCACTGACGCGAGGTTGTCCGTCACGGCTCCCGCGCCCGCCCGCCCCGGCAGGCCCTCCGCCAGCGCCGCGATACGGGCGAACCGGTCCAGGACCAGTTCGGCGACGAACTCGTCCAAGCCCGCGAAGTGGGTGTGCAGCACTCCCTTGGCGCAGCCCGCCTCGCTCGTGACCGCCCTGCTGGTCAGGGCGGCAGCGCCGTCCCTGGCCAGGACGCGTTCCGCCGCGTCGAACAGGAGCTCACGCAGATCGGGAATCGCGACTCCACGCGGTGACATCAAGTCCCTCCCAGGACAAGGGGATTGCCAGTATGGGCGTACGCCCATACTGTTTGGGCGTACGCCCATACTACGGGGTCCACCCCACTCCGCCGGAGGTCCTCTCGCATGCACGGCATCGCCAACACAGCTCAGGCACAGGCATGGAACGGCCACGAAGGCTCCCACTGGGCCGCCCACCAGGACCGCTGGGACGCCGTCAACGCAGGCTTCAACCAGCCCCTGCTCCACGCCGCCGCCATCGGAGCCGGCGAACGCGTCCTCGACATCGGCTGCGGCGCCGGAACCACCACCCAACTGGCCGCCCGCGCGGCCGCCCCCGGCCACGCCCTCGGCCTGGACCTCTCCGCGCCCATGCTGGAGCGCGCCCGTACGCGGACGGCCCGGGACGGCATCCCCAACATCTCCTTCGAGCACGGCGACGCCCAGGTCCACCCCCTCACCCCCGGCGCCTTCGACGTCGCGATCAGCCGCTTCGGCATCATGTTCTTCGACGACCCCGTCGCCGCCTTCGCCAACATCGCGACAGCGCTGCGCCCCGGCGGGCGCATCGCCTTCCTCAGCGCCGCCGAGCCCGAGGGCAACCAGTGGCTGCAGGCCCTCACCGCGCTCGACGACATCCTGCCCATGCGGGGCTTCGGCGCCCCCGGAGCCCCGGGCATGTTCTCCCTCGCCGACGCCGGCACCGCGACCGCGGCGCTCACCGAAGCCGGCTTCCAGGACGTACGGGCCGAGCACGTCCAGGCGTACGGAACCTGGGGCCGCGACGCCCGGGAAGCAGCCCACTTCCTGCTCGACTCCGGCCCCGGCCGCCACCTCCTGGAGCAGGTCGGCCCCGACGACCAGGACCGCGCCCGCAGCCGTCTCGTCGAGCGGCTCCGGCCGTACCGGACCGACGGCGCCCTCCGGCTCCGCAGCACCGCCTGGCTCCTGACCGCCACCCGCACGGACTGACCCGGTCGCTCCCGGTGTGGGAGGATGCCGTCCATGATCGATGTTCGAAGGGACCGTGCCGCGTAGGACGCCGGCTTCGCTCCGGCCGCGGGAACGCGGCTGGAGGAGCCCCTGGGTGCGTTATCGCGATGTCCCCGGCCTGTCGGGGTCGGCGAACGCGGCCGTCCGCGTGCTCGAGCGGGACCGGCTGACGCCGGGCGTCGTGTCCGTCGCACTGAGCGTGTGGTCGTCCCACGCCCACGGCACCCGACGCCGGTGGAGGCCGTGGGAGGCGGAGTTCACCTGCTCGTGCTGCGGCGAGGAGTGGGCCCGGGACAAGCTGCGGGAGGCCCTGTCCATGCTGCCGCCGAGGGCCGCCGCCGAACTGCGGGTGAAGGTCGAACGCCTGGACGAGGTGCTCCTCGAACGAACGCACCACGTTCCCACGACGATCCGGAGTCCGCATGACGGCATGTAGATCCCGGAGAATCGGGCAAGTATCTGTCGGAAGGCTCCATGAGAATCACCATTGAAGGCGCGTCGGAGGAGTTCGAGCGGAAATTGCTCGCGCTGCTCGCCGAGCACCGCCACGAACTGACCGTGAGCACGGGCACCGAGTGGACGGCCGAGCGGGCCGAGCGCTACCTGCGCTCGCTGCCCGCCGGCGCCCGCCGGTTCGCCGAAGTCGTCGTGGTCGACGGCGACGGCCACGCCGACGCCGACCGGCTGCGCAGCATCGTCGGCAAGCTCAACGGCCCGACCGTCGCCCTCTCCCGTGCCCTGCCGCGCGGTGTGCGCGAGGGCTGGTGGCCGGAGGGGACCACCGCACCCATCACCGTGGTCTACGACCCGGACAACCCCAGCTGGCAGAAGGCCGTCGCCTACGAGATGGCGAAGGAGAACGTGCCCGTCTTCCGCGCCGCCTTCACCCGCCTGGCCGGCGACAGCCGACAGGCGGAGCACGGCGCTGCGGCGCCCGCGTCGATGGGGTGAGGCAAGACGCCGGCGCCGCGCCAGGTCAGGCCCCGGCGCCTCCCCGCCTTGCGCTGGAGGTACTCGCACCGGTCGCGCAGCGCCTTCCGCCGCTGCCGGCTCCCCCGGCACCGCTTCGCACGCTCCCGGGCGGCCAGGCTCCGGAGCTTGGTGTGGCCGGAGAGCTCCAGGAAACTCCGGACCAGGCCGGCGAGGATGAGCAGCGACTCGACCATGAGTCGCCGGGGGCGAGGAATCCGTGACCGTACGCACCTCGCGGGCGGACTTCAGGGACACCTGCTGAACGCGGCTCGGCCCCGCCCCGCTGGTGTGTGACATCCAGCGGGGACGGGGCCGACGGGCGGGAAGGGCCGCTTCAGGAGGCGGAGTCGACGGCCTTCCCCAGGATCTCGTGGTACTCCTCCGCGGAGTCCTCCTTGAGGCCGTCGAGGAGGAACCGGACGAGCCGTGCCCGGTGTTGTGGCTGCATCCTCCTGCGCAGGTGCCCGGCGACGTAGAAGGGATCGTCGTAGGGCAGCGGCTTGGGCTGCTGGCGCTCCGGACTCTGGCTCTGGAGCCGTTCCTGGTCGTCGGCACGGGCGCCCTGCGTCGCTTCCGGCGGTCCGGTCCGGGGTTCGGGGAGGCTGCCGGGCTGCTCCCGGAGCGTCTCGGTGCCGAGGGAGGCCGTCCCGGCATCGGGCTGCTCGGCCGGAGGAGTCATTACCGGGTAATGACCCGTCGGTCCCTCGCCGCCCTGCTCGGCGAGGGCGCCGGGCACGTTCCCGCCGGTCGTCTCCGCAGAAGCTATTACCGGGTAATGACGCCCGGAGCCCTCCTCGGCCGGGTGAGTGGGGACGCCGGACGCCTCGTCGGCTGCCCTTGAGGGCCGCTCGGCCGCGGTGGCCTTCTCCTCCGCGGCCTTGCGCTTCATCTCCTCCAGCGCGGCGGCCTGTTCCTCCTGCGGCTTGTTGCCGACTGCGCGCAGGAACTTGATGGGCTCTTCGCCGATCCTCTCCTGGAGCTCGGGCGTCAGATTGAGCAGGGCGAGCCGCTGGGACACCCACCCCTGCGACTTGTGGAGCCGCTTGGCGAGGGCCGCCTGGGAGCCGTGGATGCCCAGCAGGCGCTGCAGGGCACGGGCCTCGTCGAGTTCGGGGAGGGCGTTGCGGTGGATGTTGGCGACGAGGGCGGACTCGAGGAGTTCCTCGGAGTCGGCGCCCTGCTCGTCGTCCACCCACACCTTGATGTGGGTGAGCCCGGCTTCACGGGCGGCGGCCAGCCGGCTGCTGCCGTCGATGACCACGTGGGTGGCGTTGGGCTCCAGATCAGCGGCCTTGGTGGGGTTGGCCTTGAGGTAGGCGTCCCGGTTCATCACCGTGATGGCCTGCTTCTGCCCGTGCTCCTTCAGGCTCCCGGCGAGTTCGCCGAGATCACCGAGGCTGGAGCGGGGGTTGTCCGGGTTGGGGCTGATCCGGTCGACGGGCAGCTGGGTGGGAGGGGCCACCCCCTCCGTCGGCACGCCGGTCGCGGCGGCGACCGCCTGGCGGCGGGCGCTGACCGGGGCGGCGGCGCTGCTGCCGAACCGTCCGGCGCCGAGGGTCTTGGCCTTGCTGCTCACGCGACCTCCCGGGCGAGTGCGCGCATGCTGACGGACTGGTCGCAGTTGGGCGCGTAGGACAGCAGGGGCCGCTTCACGCGGACCGCTTCCTTCTGTTCCTTGCGGTCGGTGACGAGGCCGACGACGCGCGGGTCCTTTATGTCGACCCAGCCCTGGAGCGAGGACGTGGCGATGAAACCGCGGCGTCCGTCGTAGAGGTTGACGACGATGCCGAGGTAGTCGATGTCGAGGGCGAGGTCGTTGCGGAGGTCCTCGATCTGCGTGGTGAGCAGGTCGTAGGCGTCGGCGGAACTGTCCTCGGCCTGGACGACGATCAGCGCGCCGGAACGGCCGGCCTCCTCGTTCTCACGACGACGCCCGTAGTAGGCGGCGGCGTCCATGCTGAGGCCGAGGCTGGGCGGGCAGTCGACGAGGATGACGTCGTAGTCGTCCTCGAGCGGGAGCAGGGCCCGCTCCAGCGCGGCTTCGCGGGCGCGGACGCTGGAGAGGCGGACGTCCAGGAGGAACGCGTCATTGCAGGCGGGCAGCAGGTGGAGGCGATCGCCGAACGTCTCCGGCTCGACGGAGACGATGAGGTCGCGCAGATCGCCCTTGGGGTTGCCGCCCATGTGGTTGGTCAGGCTGTCGCCGTCCATCGGCAGGGGGGCCGCGCCGAGCTGGTTGGTGAGGTGGCACTGGGGGTCGAAGTCCACCAGCAGGACGCGCAGTCCGGGGCCGGGGAGGTTCTCGATCTCCAGGGGGTCGGCGACGAGGACGGTGTCGCCGTCCTCGTGCCGCCCCTGCTCGGCGGCCTGGAGTGCCTGCTGGAGCTGCTTGGCGACGCGGACGGGGTGGAGCTGGTCGGCGGATTCGGCGAGGGCCTCGCCGAGACCGGCCGTGATGGCGGTCTTGCCGACGCCGCCCTTCTGGTTGCAGACGATGATGCGCCGGGTGACGGCGGGCCGCTTGATCTCCGGTGCGGGGTTGGCGTCGAGCCACAACTGCACAGACTGGGCGAGCCCCTGGGCGAGGGAGACCCCGCGCTGGGAGGCGATCTGCCGGAACTCGTCCCACTGCCCGGGAGGCAGGAAGGTGGCGAACGAGTCGGCGCCCGCGGTGTCGATGGGGTCGGGGGAGGAGGCGAGCCGGCACCAGCGGGTGATGCCCTGCTCGACGGCCTTCTGGATCTCGATGCCGTGCTGTGCGGCTCGAACCTTGAGGTTCTGCCGGAGCCATCCCGGCAGCTTGGAGACGACCTTTTCGCGGTCGGAAGTGGCTGGCGAACTCATGGGAGATACCTTACTAACGTCCTGGCCAGAAGGAAGCACCGGCACGTTGGGTTGGTCAAGTTTCCACCCGTGAGGGTGCATCACCACCCGGGCGGCCGTCATTACCGGGTAATGACGGGGCGTCGTCCATTACCCGGTAATGGCCGGAAGCCCTTGAGGGCCAGGTCGGGTTCTTGGCCAGGTGGCACCGGCCGACCTCAGCCGGGTCGACGACATGGATGGCCACCACGACGGCGAACACGGCCCCAACGACTACGGATACAGCCTGCGGCACGCGCACGACGCAGCCGGCACCGAATACGCTCCTTGCGCCTGCAGGAAACACCCTCGCCCGCCATCCCCGAAGGAGGTGCACATGCTGGGACTGCTGGGCTTCTACGACGAACTCGACAAGCACCCCGGCCAGCCCAACGGATCCATCCACGATGCCGTTCGGCCTGTCGGCGAGCCGGACGAGGCGGACCTGGTGGCCTACCTCGATGCCGGTCACGTCCTCCTCGACGTCATGGAGGGCGGGTGCGACATCATCACCGGGAACCCGCACCGCCATGGTCTGGGCTGCTCATCGCCGGTGACCGACGGAACGTGGCTCTGGCGTCTGGACACTCCGCACTACCTGGAGACGCACCACGTCCTGCTCCCCGGGGCGTTCCTCGAGCACGTACGAGGTCTGAACTACCGGATGCCTGCCCTCGTCACCGAGCAATTCGCTCCCCGCTACAACGCGACCATGCCGCTCATCGGCTGGGCCTCCGCCGTCCCGTGGCAATCGACCGAGGCCGTGCGGGAGCCGGAACCACGAGTGGTGACCAGCAAGGCCGAGTTCGACGCGGCGGTGCTGGCACAGGCCCGCAACCGGCCTCACGGCCACTGGTCCAAACCTCGCAAGCCGAGGAGAAGGTGAGCCGACTCGGCTGGGCTGTCCCGCAAGGGCCCTGTGGGCCCAGGCATCAGCGGCGCAGGAGTACGGGACCGGCCACCAGCCCTCGGGGTCATTACCGGGTAATGACGAAGCCAAGCAGCGGATGAATGCTTGGTTCCGAGCAGGCCACCTCCTCAGCGAGGTCAGAGGCCTTCGTCTCATCTCACCGCAGCCGAGACGCACCCCGCAGTGGGCTGGACACCATTACCCGGTAATGGACAGCACGGCACCCCGGGGGCAATGCCGCATTGGCAGGCCTGGCTCCGGGGCACCGGCAGCCATTACCGGGTAATGAAGGCAGACCTGCGAGCACCGTCAGCAGGAACATGACCATCGTGAACGGACACGGCCGGCTGGCGACTGCGGCAGCCGCCTGCGGTTGTCCACGGACGGCGCAGCGTCCCGAGCGAAGGCCAGTCCTCCATGTCGAGCGCAGCGAAGTCTGTTGACGTGGGGGACTTGGCCGAGGTCCAGGTGCGGCGGCTGGCGGCCTCCTCGACACAGGCGCGAAAAGTCCTCTTCAGGTCCCAGGACAGGACCACTCGGTCGTGCTCGTAGGACGAAGTCATGGTGTGGATCTGCGGGCGGTCTCCGGCGCGGACGGAGGAGGCACACCACATCAAGTCTTCAGCGGCGCGGCCGGCCTTGCCCAGTTCGGTGGGACGCCAGGACGGGGGAAGTTCGCGGTGTCGAGGTAGGTGTTCCGGGCGCTCTCCCCTGGCAGGTCTGAAACGAGACGAACCGGTCGCCGGGAGGGACCCTGCATCGGAGTGCACATGTCTGCTGGTGCTGCTCGGCGGCCGCGAAACCCCGGTGTCCGCTCAGGAGCAGCACGCAACGCTCGTCCCAAAGCCTGTCGGCCAGGCCACTGTCACCAACACGGCGAAACACCTGCTCACCCGCCTCACGAGAAGACCCCTCCGCACAACCCGGCGTGGCAGTCTCCACTGAGAGAAGGCCAAGAGACGAGCCATGTCCGCCGCTGTCGTTCATTACCCGGTAATGGCTCAACGTGCGGCCCGGCAGGTGTCCCTATGTCTTCGGCCAAGGGGAACGGGGGTGCGTCGGATCGGTGAGCAGCGTGTGGGGCATCGCGCGGGCCACGTCCCCGATGATGAATGCGTTCCTCGCGTCCGTCTTCACCTCGCCCGGATGGAGGTCGGCGATCCGCCACATCGTCAGCCCCGGCAGACAGGTGACCGGGCAGTCCATGGCGCGGGCCGACGGCCAGGGCGTTTCCTTTGATCAGCGGGCGGACCAGGTGGAGTTCCCCTGCTCTCCTCTATCAGCCCCTGGGACCGAGCTGACATCAGTGGCTGACACCAACAGCAACGTACCGATGCGGTTAAGCGGCTCCCGGCCAAAGTCACTCCGCCGAAATCTCGTTGAAGCGGGGCGGGACGACCGATGAGAAGCTGATACGCGATCTGTCTCACCGGGAGCAGCAACGAAGCGGCCGGATGGTCGCTGAACAAGGAGGCGAACACGATGGCGCGGTATCTGATCTCGTTCGACGACGGATCGATGACCTTCCCCGAGGAGGACCTCCCGGCGGTCAGCGAGGCATCCCACAGGGTGGTCCAGGAGGCCAAGGACGCAGGTGTGTGGATCTTCGGCGCCGGAGTGGAGCGTCAGCAGGCGAGCATCGTGGCCACCGACGGTACGGTCACGCACGGACCGTACCCCGAGACCAAGGCGGTCGTCGGCGGTTTCTCGATCATCGAGGTCCCGTCGCGCGAGGACGCGCTGATGTGGGCTGCGAAGATCGCCGAGGCGTGCCGGTGCGCGCAGGAGGTGCGCGAGATCATGTACGACCCGGAGAGCTGAGCCATCGGTCCAAGGAACAGAACCATCTCGGTGATGATCCGCCAGGTCGGATGACCTGAGTGCCTTAGGACCTGCCGTCAAAATGTGATCAGCCCTTCACTCCACTCTGACGGGTCACGGTCATCATGGGCTGATGAGTAGATATGCGGAGGTCATCGTCCTGGCGCGAAGGGCTGAGGAGGTCATGGAACCGCTCACCCGCCCCGATGAGGACCGGGACTGGCACCAATGCTTCACGCGTGTGGACGACGGCATGTTCGACGGGTCGCGCATGCCGTCCGTGGAGTGTTACGCGTGGGTCATCCAATTCATCCGCCACAACTGGCGCGGGTTGCTGAGCCATCTGGAGTCCCTGGCGTGGCCGGATCCGCATTCCGTTCAAGTCCTCGTTCGCGACGAGGACGACGACTGCTTCGGCCTCTGGATGATCTATGACGGCAAACTGGTCGAGGTATCACTGCCGCGCACCGAACGAGAGCCGTTCTCAGCGTCCGTTACCGGAGTCCTCTCCCGGACCGACCGTCGCGCCGGAGAGTGACGTGGCCCACGCTCCACCGGCGCTTCGCGCAGTGGAGCCGGACCCGTTTCTAGGCCAGGCTGCACCGCATCATCCTCGACGAACTCGGCGCGCTCGGTGCGCCGGACCGGTCCCGCTGCGCCATCGACTCCGTAAGCATCGGGGACGCAAAAAAGAGGGCTGCGCACAGGACCGAGTCCGAACGATCGCGGCAAGCGAGGATCGAAAATCCACCTGATCACCAACCGGAACGGACCCTCTGTCGCTGGGCATCTCCGCGGCCGACCTGCACGACAGCCAAGGTCTGATGCCGCTCGTACGAGGTACACCGCCGATCCGGTCCCGCCGGGGCCCGCGTCGCAGGCGACCTGGGAAACTCCATGGCGACAAGAGCTACGACCATGACCACCTACGCCGATGGCTCCGTAGCCACGACATGCGCCACCGCATTGCCCGTGAAGGCGTCGAATCCTCACAACGGCTCGGTCGCCACCGATGGGCGGTCGAGCCAACAGTGTCCTGGCCGGCGGGCTGCCGCCGCCTCCACCGCCGCTACGAGCGCAAGCCCGAGCGCTTCCTGGCCTTCGTCGGCATCGCTGTCCTCCTCATCGGCCATCGGCGCCTCACACGGATCCGATAGCTCACTGGTCTGAGGCGTTCTTCTCGGCCAGGATGCGCTCATGGACCAACCCGCCACCATCGCCTGGAAGTACATGGCGAGCCTCATCCGGGTGGAAGATCTGCCCATGGTGGCGGCCCACCTACTGGCTGCCGGCCACGACTCTCCTTCACTGCGTGACCTGGCCGGCCGTTCCCGGCATGAGCACCCAGCAGAGATCCGCCAGCTCTTCGGGCACACCATGGAGGAGCTCGGGATCCAGATCCCGGACTACGAGACCGCTGAACGTTGCCTCCTGCATCACATGGCGACACAGTTGTCCGCCGGTGCCATGTCACTGAAGGAGACCACAGCTCGAGTCTGGCAGGGGATCGAGGCGGTGACGGATCCTGAGCGGAAGTTCGTGGCGGCCGTGGGCCTGGAGTACCACCTCGACTACATGTCCCCCGAAGAGATCCGGGCCTGGGAGAACGCTGTACGCCTCGCCGCAACGACTCTGTCCGGAGCAGCCTTCCCGCATGCGCAGTGACCCCAGCGAAGGCCAATCCACCACTTGCCGAAGCAGACCGTGCCTTCTCCCATTACCGGGTAATGACGCGCGCCTCACCGCAGAGGAACTCATGACCTGCCTCCGGCCACAAGTCGGCTGCCCATTACCCGGTAATGGGAGAGCGTGTAGGAGCGATGGGGGATGCCCGAGCAGCAGAGTGCCCAGCCGCTGATCAGCGCAGCATCCCGGCGGGTCCCTGCGAAGCTGTGAGACAAGAACTCACGTCAGGCCGCCGATGCCGCGTCCCGCAAGAACTCCAACCGCCGAACGACGGGGCCGGTCGTCGCAGGATGAGGACCGAGCACGGCGGACCGCCGGCGGAGAGACCGATCCGCCGGAGCGGTGCCTTTCCACCGCACCCGACAGCGGGACAGTTATTACCGGGTAATGACACGCCGATCGTTCTGGCCCCCGACCGTGGTCAGGGAGTCGGGCCCGTCGTCCCCACGATGGCCCGCAATGCCGCGAGGTGACCCTGATATGCCTCCTGGCCCTGCCCGGTCAGGCGAAGCCATACACGTTGCCGGGTGTCGCGCACGACCTTGCGCTGCTCGACGTAACCGGCGTCCATCAGCACCGTGATGTGCTTGCTCAGCACCGAAGCGGACACGCCGAGCTGTCGCTGTACCAGGCCGAACTCCGCCTCGCCCGCCGTGTCCAGCAGGGCGCAGATGCGCAGCCGATTGGGCGCGTGGATGACGGCGTCGAAGCCGGCCAGCGGGTCCGTCGGCTGACCGGTGACGCCCGGACCGGCGGTCACGCGAACCTCCGGTGCAGACGGACGAAGGCGAGGTGGAAGCCGACGGACGTGGCGACGCCGATCAGCGAGGCCAGGACCGGCCGCCCCGCTCAGCCCGTCGGCCAGGCACTCGAAGCCGAAACCGGTACACAGGCGCCTCTGGATGATCAATTCCAAGGGTGCGGCTGAGGGCTTGAATCGGCGGCTCCTCGTGCTCCAGCCCTCGGTGCTCCCGTCGGCTGATTCTCACTCCTCCTGAGTGATGACATGGATGCGCCCAGCAGTTGACGCCTGTGGGGCAGTGGTGAATGAGACTGGAACTCCGTTGATCGAATGGGGATTTCAGGTGGATGGGTGGGATCGGGTCGGGCGGGTCGCGGCGTATGGGGCAGCGCTGGCGCTGACGCCCTACTTACTGATCAAGGTGTCGTGGGTGGTGGGTTCGCTCTTGGGGCTGCTGCCGGTCGGGACCGGGTTCGGGATGGCAGAGTGGGTGGTGCTCAACAGCGCCACGATCGGTATGGCAGGGACTGGGATCGCGGTGGCGCTCGCGCTGGCGCGGCCGTGGGGGATGCGCATACCGGGAGCGCCGTTGGCTTTCTGCGCTTGGGTTGGGACGGGGTTCCTCGTGCCGGTGTTGCCGTACGCCGTTCTCAGTTCGCTGCTGGGCTCGGAGGATGGCAATCCGACGAGCGGGAGCGACGCAGGCCCGTCGATGCCTGTCTGGGAGGCAGCGCTGATTCAGATCGGGTTTGTAGGCATGGGGCTGGGTCTGGCCATCGCGCTGCCCACGTACTTGCGGCGGCGCTGGCCGGACGCATTCGCGGGTCGGCTCGGGGACCGTGGGGAGGGCTCGCCAAGGGCGCTGCCATGGATGGCCGTGGTCGGCGTCGCAGTCGGTCTCATCTGGCTGTACTGGGCGGTGGGCGGCACCGCAGGTGTAGCCCACCGCGGCGAGCGGGACCTCGCTTGGTATGTGCTGTCCGGCGTCTTCGGAATCTGGGCGTTCGTAGCGTCCGCCGCTACCTGGGCTGCCGTCCGGGGCTGGCCCGCACGAGTCCCCCGATGGTGCCCGATGGTGCTCGGCTGGCTCGGCTCGGGCTCGTTGTTCGCCTGGAGCGGCTGGAAGCTTCCGTTCACCCTGTACCTGGCGGTCGCGCAGCCGGCCGATGCGGCCCTGCCGGAAAACCTCGCGCTCGCGGCGGTCCTGCATCTTGCAGCGGTGGGGGCGGGCGCCGCGATGCTGCGAGCGCTCGTTCGTACGCGGCTGGTGTCATCGAACTCGTAGCTGACCCGCCCAAGATCGTTGTGTGACGAACAACCTGGACACCGTCGCGACAGCACTGTATGCGGCGACCGACGATCTACTGAAACAGCACCCGGACCTGGCGCCGTGGCGGCCCGCCGTAGGTATCTCACCGCAGCTCACCGACGCCTAGCTGGTCACCCTCGCGATGATGCAGGCGATGCTGGGGTTCACCTCCGAGGCCAGGTGGCTCCGGTATGCCCGGGCCCACCTTCGCCACCTTTTCCCGTACCTGCCGCAGCAATCCGGCTACAACAAGCGGGTACGCAAGGCCGCCGAACTGCTGGGTCGCATCACCCGAATCCTGGCCACCAGCACCTCGGTATGGAGCGACGACGTGTGGATCGTGGACTCCACACCCGTGGAATGCGGCGGCCGCTCACGGGAGACCGCCAAACGCTCAGACCTGGCCGGATGGGCCAAGTACGGCTACTGCGCCAGCCACAGCCCCTTCTTCTGAGGTCTGCGCCTGCACCTGATATGCACCCTCCAGGAGCTGCCCATCGCTTTCGCCCTGACCGGAGCCAAGGCCGACGAGCGCGAAACCCTGCTTGACCTGCTCGCGGCCGAACCACACCTCCTCGCCGCCCGGCCCGCCCAGACAGTGATCGGCGACAAGAACTACTTCGGCCGTACCTTCGAGCACGAACTCGCTCGGCAGGGCACCCAGTTGCTACGGCCGACCCGCAAGGGCGAACAGCAGCGGCACGGCGGATCGCTGTTCAAACCGTTGCGACAAGTCATCGAGTCGGTCAACGAAACGTTCAAGGGACACCTCAACCTCGAACAGCACCGAGGGCGCACACCTCGCGGTGTCATCACCCACGTCCTGCAGCGCATCCTCGCCCTGACCGCCGTGATCTGGCACAACGATGCCACCGGACAGGACACCCTCCGCTCGCTCACAACGTACGACCACTGACCCCTTGGAATTGATCATCTAGATGGTCGATTCCACAAGGTCAGTGACCACAGGCGGTCGGTGAGCGTAGAACTGGTTGCTCGATGTTGTCGTTGTGGCAGATCGCGGCGGCAAGCGCGAGGATGCGCTGCATGACGCGGGCGATGGCACCGCCGGGCGCGCGCCCTCGGTGCTGTTCGAGATCGAGTCGGCCCGTGAAGGTCTCACTGACCTGTTGCAGCGGCCTGGACAGGGGCGCTCCGGGCAGTTCCGGCTCGCCTGCGCGGACCGGCCATGGCAGCCAGATGCCCTGCTCGGCCGATTCGCGTTCGAACTCGCGCTCGAAGAGATCAGTCGGTGACGACCACCGTGTTCTGGCATGCGGTCAGCAGCCAGCGGCCGTCGTCCTGCTTGGCCATCACATACAGCGGAGCACCCTCGCTCTCGTTGTCCGGGGACAGGTAGCGCTGACGCACTTTGACCGCCGCGACATCGGGGCGGATGAAGAGCACGTGGATCACCTCGTAGCTGACCTTGCCGTCCCAGTCGGCAGCAGGGAGCACTCTCCAGGTGAACTCCGAGATCGCTTCGAATCCGATGAGGACCTTGCCGTGGGCCGTCGTCCAGACCGCGTCGGGGTGGAAGAGGGCGAGGAATTCGTCGGGGTCCTTGTGCTGCTGGGAGTGCTCGACGGTGGCAACGACCTGCTTGATGGCTTCGATGTCTGCGGCGTACGCCGTGGAATTCGTGGTCATACGGAAAAGGGTGCTACCTCAAGCGCAGTCGAGATCAAGAGAGGTAACCGGTCCACACGGCCAACGGCCCCTGCCCCCTTAGAATCGATCATTCAGTGCTTGCCCGACGAATCGTGCGAGGGGGGGCGGCGTCGCACTCCCCGTGGGCGCGGTCAGCTACGGGCCCGAAGCGGTCGGTCAGGTGCACGCGATCTTCTCCTGACGTGTGCCGACGCCTCCGCTCCGAAGGGAGTGGCCCCGGCCCCTGGCAGGGCAGGCCGCCCACGGTCTGCACAAGGGGTCATGGACGGATCCGGAGGCGTACGGCTGCGACGTGAGCTGCACGTCTTGTCACCACCCAAGTGATCGGGGCGCGCGCGGTGGCTCTTCCGGCGCCCGTCCCGCCCCGTCCCGCCCTGTGCGGGGCGGGACGGGGCAGACGTGACCCGGTCACACGCCCCGTCGGCCACTGCCTAGAAGGGCTTGGCGGCCTGCAGGACGCTCTGCGGGAGGTAGGGGGATTCGACGCGGATGGCCCAGCCGCGGCGGCGGGCGTGGCAGGCCAGGGCGAGGACGTCGAGGTTGACGGAGACGTCCGGATCGTCGCTGCGGTCGGCGACCCGGTAGTAGTCGCGATGGGCTTCGAGCGCGTCGGCCAGGGCGAGGTTGAAGCTCTCCTCGTCGCCCTCCACGAGCTGCGACAGCAGTACGGCCGGCGGCATGGCGAAGCCCCAGTCCTTGGCCTTCTCGGCCTGCTGCAGCGCCCGCTGCGCGGCCGGTTCGGGATCGACGCCCTTCAGGTAGGCGTGGAGGGCCTCGCTGTACGCGGCGAAGGCGGAGTCGTCCGGGCGGGCAAAGGCGGGGCCGGTGAGGACCAGCGGGGCGAGGTCCTCGCGCGCGCCGGTGATCAGGGCGAAGGCAGTGGCTCTCTGCCAGTTGTGGGCGCAGGCTTCCTCACCCCGCTTGGCCGGGTAGCGCAGCGTGCGGCCGCCGATGGTCACCTGCGCCTCGGTGCCCGGCTCCGCCAGGGCGATGCGGAAGAGGGCCGCCCCCATTTGGGAGGCCAGTCGAAGCCTCGCCAGCTGGGCCTCCGTGTCGCCGTCGGGGTCACCCGCGCGCCACTTGAAGAGGTGCTCCTGATCGCGCATGGCCCAGGTGAGCCGCGAGACGGCGAGAGGCTCTCCGTCGGCGGCGGTGAACGCCTCCCGGAGGTCCTCCTCGATCATGGCCTCGGTCTCCGGGTGCACGGACCGCTCGCAGTCCGGCCGCTCCACCACCAGCGGGCCGGCGGCGAGCGCGGCGACCGCGTCCGGCCGCCGGTCCCGGCCGAACCCCGCGACCCGCGGGCCTCGGGTCTCGAAGCCGGTGACGAGGGCGTGCGGGAGGTAGTCGGTGTGGGCGGCGGGCGCCCAGTCCAGGGTCCGGTACGCGAGTGCGGCGAGAGCAATGGGGACGAGCGGGAGAAGACTGCTCGGGGAGGCCGAGGGGCCGTGCAGGGCGGAGTACCCGACCAGGAGGTCGGTCAGCGCGGTGTCGAAGGCCTCCTGGTCCTCGGCGACCAAGGCGCGCAGCGCGCGCAGCGCCGTGCTGCCCGGCCGGTCCAGCAGCGGCTCGCCGGTCTCCTCGGCGCGGACGCGTATCCGGTCCAGGGCCGCGTCGACGGCGGCGAGCTTGGCCCGCGCGCTCGGCGGGTACTCCTCGTCGTCGCCGGTGTCGTTCAGGACCACGGCCATCAGCCCGGTGGCGAGTTCGCCGGCGGGCGTTCCCTTCGCCTGCTCGGCGAACTTCTGCCGGGCGAAGTGGAACGCCTCGCCGTGCCACGTGGCCTTGTCCCTGAGGACCGACAGGCAGAGCGCGTCGGTCCACTCCGCGAGCGTGACGCTCTCCTCGGGGGCGTCGCTGCCCGGGTCGTAGCTCATGCCGAAGTTCACGTAATCCAGGAAGACCTGGAAGCTGCAGTGCGGGTGGTACGCGGCATAGGCGACGGCGCCGGCCGCGGCCTCGCAGGCGTCCTTGAGGGCGGCCTTGGCCTCCGGGATGCCGAGGTCGGGCGTCTCGACGGAGAGGGCGCCCAGGTAGTCGAGGAACTCCTCCGCGATCGACCACCACTCGTAGGTGGCCATCCGGCCGCTCCGCGACATGGACCGCACCTGACCTCCGATCCGGTTCGTGAAGTCCTCGCGTGCTGCCGACACGGCAGCCCCGCCCACCTGATGACGCTCTATTCGCACTGCCCCGCTCCTTGATCGAATTCTGGCGACAGCCTAGGCACCGGTCCTGACAGCGGGCCGAGGAACTCCGGAGCGGACACCTGCCTCGGAGCCGGCCGCCGGCCCGAGGCAGGTGCTCGGCTGGTGCTCGATGCCCGGCTGGCGAGCCCTCCCGATGAGGACGGACGCGCGTCCGGTGATCACGCGGCGGAGGTGAACCCGACCGCGCGGTGTCGTCGTTCGTGTCCGCCGGGGCTGGGGCGGCCGTCGGCGGAGTGTCCGCGACGGGTGGTGCAGCGAGTGGGTCGGCCGAGCGAGGCCCGTCCTTCCGCACGCGGCAGGGCCACCCTCAGCCGGCCGCCTCCCGCACGCTCGCAGCGCAGCGCCCGGCGAGCTCGCGGATGCCGTTCGCGGCGTTGTCCGAGAGCTCGTCGAGTATGGCGTCGGCGGCCGTGAGGAGGGCGCGGGCCTCCTCGAGCCGCCCTGCCCCGGCCAGGGCGAGGGCGAGCCGGTAGTGCTCCTCGGCGACGTAGCGGCCGAGGTTGACCCGCTGCCAGTGGCACAGTGAGTCGTCGCCCGGAGCGGCCAGGGTGTCGCGCACGGCGGCCAGGCTGTCCGCCGCCTGCGGCAGCCGGCCCGCCTCCCGCTCCAGGCGGGCCAGGGTGTGCCGGGCCGAGACCCGGTCCCACGCCGTCTCCTGGAGGGCGGCGTACAGGCGCTGGGCGCGCAGCGCCTGGGGAAGGTCGCCGAGTTCCTCGAAGTCCCGGGCGAGCCCGCGCAGCGGGGCCGTGGCCAGGGTGCGGGGCGCCTCGGGGCGGTGGAGCCTGCTCCGGTCCATGAGGAGGCGGTCGAGTTCGCGGATCAGCGTCACCCGCGCGAGGTCCGTCATCCCCTGGTCCCGCGCCAGGTCGGTCCAGGTGGAGAGCGGCTCGTCCGACGGGTCCGCCCCGAACATCGACTCGTCGAGCGTCCGCGCCCACTGCCGCAGCTCGTCCGCGCCCGCACCCGGTTCCGGCACGTCGCTCAGGCCGCACGCCGTGTCGAAGTCCGTCTCCCGGACCTCGAGCAGCAGGGGCAGGTCTCCGGTGTCCCCGTGCAGCCCCACCAGCACGGCCGCGAGCCGCAGCTCGTCCGTCATCGACGACCGTGTCTCGTGCCGCAGCAGATGCCGCAGCAGGTCCAGGTCGCCCTCGGCGCGGTCGAACTGCGCGGCCCGCAGGGTGACCCGGCGCCGTACCGGGTCCTCGGCGACCTCACGCCACGCCGTGCGGTCGCCCTCCCGCAGCCGGGCGAGGTCGGCGCGGCCCGCCGCGAGCACCGGCTCCCACACCGGGGGACCGGGCGGGCCCATCCGGTCGTACGCGCATCCCTCCTCCGCGTTGAGCAGCACGAAGTCCGGCTCGGTGCGCAGCAGCGCGGCACGCAGTCTGACCACCAGCTCGACCGGGGAGCGTGCCGGGAAGCCCAGCGCCGCGCGGAGCTCGTCCCGCTCCTCGTCGATCGAGCAGTACTCCCGGATCTCGTCCTCGAGCTCGGCGACGTGCGCCAGGATCCTCTCCTCGCCGTCCTCCGGCGACAGACCCGTGCAGCCACGCCATCCGGGCAGGCCGATCACGAGCTCCAGGGCCTCGTCGACGCTGGAGCCGATGATCCCCGCGGCGCCCTCCGAGGAGGCGTAGAGCACGGAACCGTCCGCACACACGAAGTACGTACCGCCGGTGTCGTCCCCGGCCACCGTCTCCAACGGCCCGCCCGAGGCGAGGCGGACCTCCTCGACATGACCGTGGGCTGCGCGGTCCAGGTCGAAGTCGAAGGGGAAGGCGGCCAGTTCGGCCAGGCGGCGGTCCTGCCGCAGCAGCCGCAGCGCGTGATCGGTCATGCCACGGAAAGTAACACCGCCCACCGACTGCGGGCTCGTGGCCCCTGCGGGATGCCGTGCCGAGGGAAGGGGGGTCATGGTCGGGGGTTCGTGTGGCGAACACCGTGTCCCCGGGCGGCCCGGCCACCGGCAGCGAGCTGCCGGAGCGTGTTGGTCCAGCCGGAGAGGAACTCGTTCCTCCTTCCCCACCGCATTCCCCGGAGGAGAAAGCCTGAGCGTCCGTACGGCCAGGCATGACACGATGAGCCGGGAGTGGGTACGGGTGGACGAGCAGGCGGACGGAGCGGCGAACGCCCGGGCCGGCGCGGCGGCGGACGGGGCGCTGCTCGCCGCGATCCGGACGTTCGAGGTGGCCGGGGCCAGGGAGCTGGTCGAGGGCGGGGCCGATCCCGATCGCCGGCTGCCGGACGGGACCACCCCGCTGGGGCTCGCCGTCGCGTCGGGCTCCCCCGGCCTGGTGAGCGCCCTGCTGGGCAAGGAGCCACGTCTGCGCCTGCCGGCCGCGGAACGTGACCGGCTGCTGGCCCTGGCCCGGCACTGGTACGACGCCGGGGCGGAGGCGGAGCTGCGCCGGCTGTCCGGGGCGCGTGGGCCCGCGGAGGTCGTGCGCGTCGCGGACGAGCCGTACGACGGCCTGGAGGAGCCGGACGTCGAACAGGTCACCCTCGGCGGCCGTACCGTCCGTGCCGGGCACGGCGCGGTCCTCACCAAGCTGGAGTGGGCGTTCCGCGTCCTCACCCCGCCCGGGGAGCTGATCGCCCGCGCCGCCCGCGCGGACGCGCGGCACGTGGACTTCTGGGAGTCCCTGGACGTCCTTCAGGAGCGCGGCGGCGACCGGACCTGGCAGGCCGTCCTCGCACGCCGGAACCACCCCGACCGGAGCCACCGCTTCTTCGTCGCCGAGTACCTGCGCGTCCTGGGGGTCGTCGTCGCGCACAGCGAGGCACGGCAGGAGGAGGCGGACCGCGTCCTGCTCGCCTGGGCCGCGGAGGAGTCCGATCCCGGGGTTCTGGCCACCGTGCTGGAGGCGTTGGCCATGGCCGACGAGGCCTCGGCCGCCGTGGCCCTCCCCCATGCGGGTCATCCCGATCCGCGCGTGCGCCGTGCGGCGGCCGACTGCCTGCTGAAGTGGCAGTGGCCGCCCTCGACGGCGGCACTCGCCGCGGTCGACGCCCTGGCCCGGGACGACGACCCCGAGGTGCGGGCGGCGACGGCGGAGGCGGCCGGTCACACCGTCCGGCGGCTCCCCGAAACCCGGCGGATCGTCCTGGACCTGCTCGACGACGAGGTCCACGCGGTCCGTCTCGCGGCCGCCCACGCGCTCAGCCGGGCCCGCGATCCCCACCCGTCGGTGACCGAGGCGCTGTGGGGGCTCCTCGACGAGGAGGACCAGGAACTGCGCCTGGAGGGCGCCTTCGGCCTGTCGCTGCTGGACGATCCCCGCACCCCGCGGGCCCGCGAACGCGTGGGCCGGCTCGAGCCGCGGTTCCACGAGGACGTACGGGCGGACGGCGTGTGGGCGTGGGAGCGGCGCCGCCGGGACCGCGCCGCCCGCACGGCGCGGGAGCGGTGACCCGGGGACGGGACACCTCCCCCGCTCGTCCGGTGTCCGCCGCTCGACGATCCCCGCCGCGGCAGCGGCTCACCCTGCCGAACGGGATGACGCGTCACTGGTAGATCTTGCCCTGCTGGGGGGAGCCTTCGTACTTCGCGTGCGCCTTCGCCATCGCCTCGTCCGCGGAGAGCCCTTCCCGGCTCATGAGTTCCTTCTGCAGACTCGCCTTGAGCATGCCGCTGCCCGAGACCGCCACGTTGACCGACCATGGTGTCCGGCAGGCGTAGATCAGCAGCGACTTGTACCTGCTGAACGCCTGCGCCTGGTCGATGATGACGGGCAGTGGCGGGGTTTCGGCCTTCCTCGCTTCGGCGAAGGCCTCGGAGACCTTGCCGGACCACTGGAAGTCCAGCAGGACCGCCACGTCGCAGTAGTCCACCAGGCCGGTCACGCGGTCGATCTCCAGTGAGAGTTCGGTGGCGTGGTGGGGCTGGACGTACTCACCCGGTGCGTTGTTGGTGGGCTCCACCCCGGCGTTCGCGAGGGCGTCGGGCAGCGACGCGAAGACCTTGGCGTCGGCCCCGATCCGGTTCAGGCTCTGCTCCGGCTGAACGGCGAAGCCGTACTGCCGCGCCGTGCCGATGGTGATGGGCTGCTTGTCCTCGTAACCGTGCGAGAACCACGCCAGCATGTCGGGGTGCTTGGGTGCTGAGGCGCTCTTGAGCATGGCGACGGTTCCCCGGCCCAGGCCCTCGATGTCGAAGGTCCGCGTCTCCAGCCTGGGCATGTCGGACTCCCGCTCACGCCAGAGGCGATCGGCCTCGCGAACGGTGCCCTCGGCCCGCTCCTGGTACTGCTCCATGGACTCCGGCGGCGCGGTGTCCTGCGCCGTCGACGGGCTGCCGATCTCCTGGTCCATCACGGCTTTGGTCCATCCAGCCGCGGCCAGTTGGTCCAGGGCCTTGTCGGGCGTCAGTCGCTTCACCGCCGCCTCGTTCTTGTTGATCTCGATGAGCTTCTTCCACACCCAGTTCTTCTGCTCGGGGTTCAGACGAGGGCTGCCCTCTCCGGCCCACTTCTGGAAGAAGGGCTGCGAGGTCTTCGACAGCACGCGCTGCACGGTGCCGGCGTGGGCCGTGGCCGCCACCGGCGCGGTGCGGTGTTCCGTGGCCGCGGAGCGCTGCACGCCCTTCGTCTGCCGTCCCAGTTCGACCGCCGTGCTCTCGGCGTCGCGTTCCAGGGCGTCGGCGGGGTGGCTGACACCCGTGGGGACGCGTCCGGCCCGCTGCTGGCGGACGTGCTGCAACTCGTGCCGCAAGGTGTGGTCGTCCATGTCGGCCGCGCTGCGGAAGACGATCCGGTTGGTCTTCGTGGTGTAGGCCTTGGCCCCGAGGGCCTCGGCCGAGTCGCGGTCGACGTGGACGCGGACGTCGCTGAAGTCCTCGCCGCCGAAGTCGCCTTCCATCTTGCGCTGGACGTCCGCCCGCATCCGGCTGCCCGCGGCCCGTGTCACGGCATCGGCCCGGGCCACGGCGTCGGACTGCACCGTCGGGTCCTCGGCCAGCCTCTGTGTGGCGGTGGCATGACCACAGTCCGCGTCGTGCTGGTGGCGCTCGCGTTCCATCAGCCGGACGACCGCGGCGTTGCCGATCGTCCGCTGGAGGGAACGCGCGGCCGCGGGGGACGTCGGACCGGTGCGCCCGGCGGCAGCGGGGCTTCCCTCGAGGAGGGCCGGGGCCTGGTCGGCCTGCCGAGGAAGCGCCCGCTTGTCGTCCGGCCGGGCGAGGCGCTGCTGTCTGTCGGCGCGCATGGCCGCTTCCTCTCGTGTGTCCGCACACAGGTCGATCACCCATGCTGCCGCGCCGCCCGGCCGGGGTGAAGGGGGAAAAGGGCAGGGCGGGAGGAAGGGAGACTGCCCGGATGTACCGTTCCTGCTCGCCCGACGGGTCAGCTCGTGCCGCGCGGCGGCCCGTCGTCCGCGGCGTTCGCGGCGTTCGCGGTCGACGCGGCCCGGGTGAGGGGCCGCCGGCGGCGGAGGCCCGGTGCCCGCGACGCTGTTCGCGCCGCGGGCCAGGGCCTTCGGGCACGCAGGCGCGCTTACGGGAGGACGATGTCGCGGCCGGGTCCGCCTTCGAGGACGTCCTTCCCGGTGCCGCCGCAGACGAGGTCGTCGCCGTCCTCGCCGTCCAGCGTGTCGTCGCCGGAGCCGCCGAGGAGGATGTCGCGGCCGTCCCCGCCCATGGCGTGGTCGTCGCCGGGGCCGGCGTGCACGGTGTCGTCACCGCCGTAGCCCTCGATCATGTCGTCGCCCCGGCCGCCCCACATCTGCTGGTTGCCGCTGTCACCCATCAGGTGGTCCATGCCGTCGCCGCCGTGCAGGGCCGCGGGTCCCATGACCATGTCGTTCCCCGCGCCGCCCAGCACCGTGCGTGCGGTGTGGGCGTGCAGTTCGTCGTCGCCGGGGCCGCCGCTGACGGTGCCGACCCCGGGGGTGAAGGCGGCGACCGTGTCGTCGCCGTCGCCGAGGAAGACGTCGATCCTGTCGGGCAGGGAGCTGTCGACGGGCAGTTCGCAGACGACGGAGGTGGTGTCCTCGGCCCTGGAGTACGCGCAGTGGTCGCCCGGCTCGAGCGGGACCACGTCGCTGATGCCGATCCGCCGGATCCCGTCGCTGGTGTACATGGAGAACATGTTGAGGTTGTTGGTCTGCCCCGCGGCGGCGGTGAAGACGATCGACTGAGTTGTCCAGTCGGCTCCCACGCGGGCCTTCGCCTCGGCGGTGGCGGCGGTCGCCGGGCCGACGGCGAGGCCGGTGGTTAACAGGGTCACGGCGGCCGCGCCGACGGCGGCTCGGTTTCGGTTCATGAGACCTCGTCTCGGTGGAGTGACGGTGGACCGGCCTGCTGGGCGTGGTGCTGCCGGGGACCGGGCGGACCCGGCGTGGAGGCGGTCTCCCCCCGGGGGTCCGGATCTGCAGGACGGCGAGTTGGCGCGGCGACATGGTAAGCCGATGTTCCGCCGGATGTGACGGCTCGGTTTCCGCGGTCGGGAAGGTTCCCGGTGCCGCCGTGGAACCGGACGGCCCCCGCACCGGAACCAGGTCCCGCCGCCGTGCCGCGAACGCCTTCCCCCGGCATCGCCCCGCGCACCGGTCCGGGCCGCGCCCCCGCTTCCCGGTCGCGGGAACGGTTCCGGCTCCCGGTCCACGGCGAATTGCCAGCTCGCGGCCATCCCTGCAACCAACTCTGTTTGTTTCATTGACATTTCACTCAGAAGTCGTACCGTTGGGAGCGCTCCCATCACAGCTTTGCCTTTGGAAGGAGTTCCCCCCACATGCGTGAAAAGAGTGCGTTAACCGGGCGCTCGCGGTTGTCGCTCCGCCGGCCTCTCCAGGCGCTCGTCATGCTGTTCGCCGTGGTTGCCGGCGCACTGGCCTGGTCCACCCCCGCCCAGGCCCACGGCACCATCGTCAACCCCGGCACCCGCGCGTACCAGTGCTGGAAGACGTGGGGCAGCAACCACACGAGCCCGACCATGCAGACCCAGGACCCCATGTGTTACCAGGCGTTCCAGGCCAACCCCGACACCATGTGGAACTGGATGAGCGCCCTCCGTGACGGTCTCGGCGGCCAGTTCCAGGCGCGGACTCCCGACGGGACGCTCTGCAGCAACAACCTCTCGAGGAACGCCAGCCTGAACAAGCCCGGCGCGTGGAAGACGACCAACATCAGCAGCAACTTCACGGTCCAGCTGCACGACCAGGCGTCCCACGGTGCCGACTACTTCAGGGTCTACGTGAGCAAGCAGGGCTTCAACCCCCAGACTCAGACCCTGGGCTGGGGCAACCTCGACTTCATCACGCAGACCGGGCGCTACGCCCCGGCGCAGGACATCAGGTTCAACGTCAACACCTCCGGCTACACCGGACACCACATCCTGTTCATCATCTGGCAGGCCTCGCACCTTGACCAGGCCTACATGTGGTGCAGCGACGTGAACTTCGGCTGATCCGAGGAGCGCCGCACGCGGCACCGGCCTCGGCCGGGCGCCGGTGACCCGCCGCCCGGCCGACCGAGCCCCGTCGGGGCAGGGGACCCCTGTGGTCACCCTGCCCCGACGGGGCTCCCCGCGTTCCTGCCGGGACGCACCCGACCGCGCGGCAGTCGCGCGGTGGCCGGCTCCCCACCGTCTCGCCGTACGGCTCCGGTACCCGACGCCGGGGTGTCGAGCGCGCCGCCTCCCACCCGCACCGGTTCCGCCGCCCGCGGATCCGCCGGGAGATCCGCAGCGCCCTCCACGAAGCCTTCCTCACCCTGAAATGCGCACCCGTCCGCCGGCGGCCCCTGTCACGGTCGGGCTGAGCCCTCGTCCTGCCGAAGCAGCCATTCCCTGACCGAGGGAGCCCGGTCGAGCAGCTGACCGACCCGCCTGCCTTCTTCGCGCGAGGTCACCCCCGGCAGCGGGGTGAAGTCCTCAGGAAGCACGTCCAGGAAGCTGACCACGCGGTCTCCCGCGCGCAGAGTCATCAACAGCTCGCACCGCAGCTGACGTGGAACGTCCGGACGGTGGGACAGGCTGTTCCACACGGCCGGCCAGAGATGGTGGACGCCGTCAGGCGCCGCATTGGCTTGCACCCACGCCGGATCCAACCGCGCGTTCAAGCCGAGGGCACACGCACGCTCCTCCAGCCTGAACAGCGAGGCCGAATCGATGACCTTCACCTCACGCGGCACCGGCTGATCGAAGTACACCGCCCCATGCTGCCCGACGGCACTTCACACCGGCCGGGCGGCCCCGGAAAGTCGTTCCGTCAGGAGAGGAGTTCCGGAGGTGATCCCCATCGGCACTGTGCGGCGGCCGATCAGGCGGCTGCTGATCTGATCGACGAGTGGCTGTGATCAGCGCCTTCACCGGGGTCCTACGCAACTCTGACCACGTATTTGCCCTGGACGCCGCCCGCCTCCAGCGCCCGGTGCGCAGCTGCTGTCTCCTCCAGGGGGAAGACCGTGTCCACCGCGGGGCTCAGCTTGCCCTCGACGACATGGCGGGCGAGGTCGTCGAAGTCCGCCCGCGTGGGGTTGCCGCTGAAGAAGCGCACCCGCCCGCGTCCGTGGACCGTGCTGGCCGCGAGGTGGCCGAGCGACGCCACGGGCCGTTCCAGGTCGAAGGCGATGGTGACCATGCGCCCGCCGGGATCCAGCAGGCGCCTGAAGGCCCGCAGGTCGGTGCCCACGGTGTCCAGGACCACGTCGAAGCGGCCCAGTTCCGCCGGCCGCACGGTCCGGTGGTCGAGGGCCTTGTGAGCGCCGAGCCCGCGCACGAAGTCGAGGTTGGCTGCGCGGGCCAGGGCCGTGACCTCGGCGCCGTACGCCCGTCCGAGCTGGACGGCGGCGTTGCCGACGCCTCCCGCCGCGCCCCGCACGAGGAGTCGTTCGCCGGGGCGCAGCCGGGCTTTGTCGCGCAGCGCGGTGATGGCCGTGGTGGCCACCGGCAGCGCGGCGGCGTCCACCGGGTCGAGGCCGTCGGGGAGCCGGCCGATCCGCTCGGCGGGCACGGTCACGTACTCGGCGGCGCTGCCGAACCCGGAGGTGCGGCCCAGGACCCCCCACACGCGGTCGCCGGCCGCGAACGATGTGACTCCGGCCCCCGGTGCGGCGACCTCGCCGGTGAAGTCCAGGCCGACGCGTTTGGGGAATCTCCGGCCGCTCAGGAGGCGGAGACGGCCGGCACGGGCCGCCAGTTCGCCGCCGTTGACGCTGAACGCGCGCACTTTCACCAGGACCTCGCCGGGGGCCGGCTCGGGGCGTGGCACGCGGCCCGTGTAGAGCACCTCGGGGCCGCCGTAGCGGTCGTGGAGCACTGCCTTCATCATGCGGTCGTTCATCGTTGCGCCTTTGCCGCCGGAGGGATCTGGCGTCGACCGTAAGCTCTCAGGTGGACGCAATCGTCCGTTCGGAGCGGAAGCGAGAGACAGTGACGGCGGAATCCTCTCGGATCACAGCCCGGGGCGGGGTGCGGGCGGACGCCCGGCGCAACCGGGAGCGCGTCCTCGTCGCCGCCCGTGCGGTCTTCGCGGAGCACGGGATCGACGCCCCGATGGCGACCGTGGCCCGTCGGGCAGGGGTCGGCGTGGCGACGCTGTACCGGCACTTCCCCACCCGGGACGCCCTGGTGAGGGGCGCGTTCGCGCAGCAGACGGAGACCTGCGTGCGGGCGCTCGCCGAGGCTCTGGCCGTCCCTGATCCATGGCAGGGCTTCCAGCATCTGGTCGAGACGGTCTGCGCTCTGCAGCGGGAGGAACGCGGGTTCCCGGCCGCGTTCCTCGCGGCCTTCCCGGAGAGCACGTCGGAACACGCGCGGTCCCGGCAACGAGCCGAGCGGGACTTCACGACCCTGGTGCGCAGGGCCCAGGCGTCGGGCGCGCTGCGCGCCGACTTCCACCCTTCCGACCTCGCCGTGGTCCTGTTGGCACACTGCGCCCTGGTGACCGCCCTGCCGGACGACGGCGCGGCGTCCCGGCGCCTGGTGGCCTACCTGCTCCAGTCGTTCCGCGCCGGCACGGCCAACGAACCACTGCCCCCGCCGACCGCGCTGACACTGCGCAGCCTCCCGATCGCGGCCGGCAATCCCCGACGGCAGTAGCCCTCCGGAGCCTGACACGCAACGGCACCGGCCGCAGGGCACGTCCGGTCCGGCAACTCCGCCTCCGCAGCAAGCCCTGGGTGATCGATTCCAAGGGGTCGGTGGTCGTAGGCGGTAAGTGAGCGCAGGACGGGTTCGTGGGTGTGGTCGCTGTGCCGGAACGCGGTGGTCAACGCGAGGATGCGCCGCATGACGCGGGCGGTCACGCCGCCCGGTGTGCGGCCTCGGTGCTGTTCGAGGTTGAGCCGGCCCTTGAAGGTCTCGTCGACCGACTCGACGGCCTGCCGCAACGGCTTGAACAGCGGGTCACCGGGCCGTTCTGGCTCACCTTGCGGGCCGGCCTCAGTAGCCGGATGCCCTGCTCGGCCAACTGGTGCCCGAAGTCGCGGCCGAGGTAGTTCTTGTCGCCGATCAGCGTCTGTCCAGGCCGGGCGGCGGTCAGGCCCGGTTCGGCGGCGAGCAGGTCCAGCAGGGCCTCGCGTTCGTCGGCCTTGGCCCCGGTCAGGGCGAAGGCGATCGGCAGACCCTGCAGGGTGCACATCAGGTGCAGTCGCAGGCCCCCGAAGAAGCGGCTGTGGCCGGCGCAGTACCCGTATTCGCCCCCGGCCCGGTCGGAGCATTTGACCGTCTCACGTGAGCGGCCGCACTCCACCGGAGTGGAATCCACGATCCACACGTCGTCGCTCCAGACGGAGGTGTCGGTGGCCGGCATCCGGATCGCCTGCCGCAGCAGCTCGACGGCCTTACGCAGACGCTTGTCGTATCCGGGCTGCTCCGGCGGGTACGGGAACAGATGCCGTAGGTGGTGGCGGGCGCAGCGGAGCCACCGAGCCCCGGAGGTGAAGCCGAGCATGGCCTGCGTCATCGCCGGCGTGACCAGTTCCGCGTCGACGAGCTACGGGGGATCCCCCAGCAGGACGCCATGGCGTGAGATGAGGAGACGCCTTCAAGAGGTCGTCGGTCTTCACGCAGAGTGCGGTCGCGAGGGTGTCCAACTCTTTCCTCCCACACCAACGCTGGATGCCCTCGCCCCATGTGTGCGGCCGATTCCATGGATCCGATCACGGTCCGGAGCTCGCAGAAATATCTGGATTGATCGTGTCGAAGTAGACCCTGTCCATGCCTGGATCGAGATAGAACGCGCCGGAGTACGTTCCACCCGTCATGTCGAGGTCGAAGGACTCGCTCCGGACCCACCTTGCATCCTTGGGCACGAACTCGGCGAGCTCCGCGGGGAGTTGAGTTGGCTTCTCGAGCTGAAAGATCCGCTGCGGTGCACTCGTGATGGCGGCGACGGTACCTGTTCCCAACTGGGCAGTTCCCACCACACGAACGTCGGTGGGGCCCGGAACGGACACCCTCGAGTCGGTGCCCAGTGCAGTGCCGAGCCAGTGCGCGCCGGACAGCGGGCCGAGCGCGGGGAACCGACGTTCCAGAGGCTCCAGGTCGGTCCGGACCTTGGCGCCATCATCTGTGCTCTTCGAAGTCGACGTACACGCCGCAAGCACCGTCATCACGCCGAGTACGAGCATCCCCCGACGTCCAAGATGCGTCATGCCACCCCCCAGAGCCCTCCGCCGCCTGATCGTAGCCGTCGACTCGCCGCTCTCACCCCTTGGAATTGATCGTCTGGGAGCTGTCGTCAAAGTGTCACGCCCACGTCAGGAGTGATGCGAGGGTCAGGGTTGCTTGACAGGAGTCGGCGGTCTTGTCATACCTGGTAGCGATTCCGCGCCATTGCTTGAGGCCGTTGAAGCAGCGTTCCACTACGTTGCGTCGCTTGCAGAGCTGCTTGTCGAAGGCCGGCGGGCGGCCCCCGCTGCTGCCGAGCCGGGCTCGGTTGCGGATCTGGTCCGCTCGCTCGGGGATGGTGTGTGCGATGCCTCGGCGCCTCAGCCACGCGCGGATGGTCTTCGAGCTGTAGCCCTCGTCGGCTGTCAGGTGGTCGGGACGCAGCCGTGGCCGTCCGGGGCCGGTGCGGGGACCACAGCATCGCCTCCATGACGGCGGTGAACTGCGCGCAGTCGTTGGTGTTCCCGCCAGTGATGACGAAAGCAAGCGGGCGACCGACGGCGCCGCAGGCCATATGGATCTCGCTGGTCAGCCCACAACGCGACCGTCCAGGAGCGGGGAGCCCCCTTTTCGGGCCTGCGGCATGCTGATGAACCCGGACGACGGCGGAGGCGATCGACACCAGCCGGCCGATCTGGCCCGCGGCATCGGCCTTGGCCTGCGCCCTCCGGAGCATCCGTGCAAAGGTGCCGTCCCTGGCCCAGCGGTGGAACCGGGTGTGCAGGGTGGTCGGCCGGCCGTACCGCTCAGGAACATCTCGCCAGGCCGCACCGGCTCGGAACTTCCACACGATCCCGTTCAGAACCATCCGGTCATCGCGTCGAGGACGCCCCGCCGAAGTCCGTGGCAGCAGCGGCCGCACGAAATCCCACTCAGAACCAGACAGTTCACGGCGACGTATCACCCGGCCATGATCCTTCACACAAGGATGCCGGACCGTGGTCGAATCACATGCTCGTGCCTGCGCCAAAGATCTTTTCAAGCGGTTCCGGGGTCAGGCGCAGCTTTTGCCGGCACGAGGCGATGCTGTTCAGCGCCCATGCCCTGACGGCGTCCCCGTCTCCTACCATGGCCACAAGTTCTCGCGCGGTCCGCTGCGCGGCATCCATCCAAGGGGCGACGGGATCCTCGTCGAGGACCGAGTCGAACCGCTGCCGCGCGAGTGAAACGTCCCCGACGAGCGCCGCCGCGACCCCAGCGTTCCACGGTTCCCAGAACCACCCGCGCCTGACGGGCTGAGCAGCCAGGTTGCCCGCCACCGATTCAAGATCGGGGAACTGGGCCCGGAGCTTCCGCACATGGTTTTGCGCACGGAGTGCGAGCTCATCCGCCACCGGCGAGAACTGTTCATCACTGCGATAGTCCTCGGCCCCGCTCAGCCGCTCACTGACGTTGAACGCGAAGTGATCAAAGTCCTGCCACAGCCACATGGCTCCGACATGCAGACCGCTGCCCTGGCTCCACCTGGGCGAAGGGAACTCGACAAGCCCCAGCCACCAGCCATGATCGTCCAACCACAGGCGGGACCGGCCACGCTGACGGAGACCCAGGGGGCGAAGCCGGGTCCTTGCGGCCGCTGCCACCAGCCGCGACGCAGGAGAAGTAGGAGCCATGACAGCATTCTCCAGCCACCATCGCGGCCCAGGGGTACCTGATCGCCCTCGTTCGACGACAGGTCCTAGGACCAAAGGCCGGTGACGGTTCCAGCCGCAGGAGCGGGCGGGCCGGGACGGTGCGTCCGTACGGTGGAGGTATGCCTGAGACTGCACCGACGACGTCGTTCGACCTCGATGCCTATCTGAAGCGGATCGGGTGGGAGGGCGAGCGGCGGGCCGACCTCGCGACGCTGCGGGGCGTCCACACGGCCCACGCCCTGACCGTACCGTTCGAGAACCTCGACCCCGTGCGGGGTGTGGCTCCCTCCCTCGACCCGGCCGATCTGACGGTCAAGCTCGTGCACGGTCGCCGCGGGGGCTACTGCTACGAGCACAACACGCTGTTCGCAGGCGTCCTGGAGGCGCTGGGCTTCCGGGTGACCCGGCTGGCCGCGCGGGTCGTGGTCGGCACCGACCGCTTCGAGAGCCGCCCGCGCACGCACATGGCGCTGCTCGTCGAGGTTCCCGGCGAGCAGCGGCCCCACCTCGCGGACGTGGGATTCGGCGCGGCCGGCGCCCTGCTGGAGCCGGTGCCGCTGGTGGCCGGCACGGAGTTCCACGGCGCGGGCCGCCGGCACCGGCTGCTGCACGCACCGCATGACGGCCCACTGGAGATGTGGGTGCTGGAGGCGTACGGCACGACCGGAACAGGCGGGACGGACGGCTGGGAGGCGCAGTACACCTTCACGGTGGAGCCCTTCGGACAGCCCGACTTCGAGGTCACCAACTGGTACGTCGCCACCCACCCCCGCTCCCCGTTCAGCCGCCGTCCCTACGCCCAGCGCCTCACCGCCGGTGGCCGCCACCTGCTCCTCGACGGCCGCCGCATCATCGAGACCCGCGCCGACGGCGCGGTCACGGAGCGGGAGCTGACCGACGAGAGGGAGGCTCGGCGCCTCCTCGACGAGGAGTTCGGGATCGACGTACCGGACGGCGTCCGGCTGCTGGTCTGACCGGCCCTGATGAAGCCGTCGGACGGGGTGGTGGGTGGCCGGACGGACGGCGAGGCCGAGGAAGGGTTCGTGGATGTCGTCGCGTCGTTCCCGGCGGAGCCGGAGGCGGAGGCAGCCGTGCAGCCAGGAGGTCGTCCGCTCGACCCCCCGGCGGAAGGTGACCGGGCCGGTGCCGTGGGGCCGGCCGCGCGTGCGGCGGTCCCGGGCGGATGTCCCGCTCGCGCAGGAGTCGGCGGCCCTTGCCGTGGCCGCGGTCCGTGAAGAGCATGTCCGGGCGGTGCCGGGGCTGGCCGGCCACCCCGGGGACAGCCCCCAGCTCCCGATCGTGCTGGACAAGGTCCGCGTTCCCGGGCCCGTCGGCCGCCCCCGCACCCGGCCACAGGCGGTGGCCGCGGACAGGGCCTACTCGTCCAAGGCCAATCGGACCTACCTACGTCGGCGCCACATCACCGCGGTGATCCCCGAGAAGATCGACCAACAGGCCAACCGCAGGAAGAAGGGCCCGGCCGGCGGACGGCCGGTCACCTACGACGCTGAACGCTGCAAACAGCGCAACACCGTCGAACGCTGTTTCCAGAAGATCAAGACCTGGCGCGGACTGGCCACCCGCTACGACAAGGCACCCGTCAGCTACGAAGCCGGCCTCCACCTCCGTGGATCGGTCATGCGGCTGAAGCTCCTCACCGCAACCACATGATCCGAACCCCGAACAGCCCCTAAGCCGCCGCCCGTTCCTCGGGCCGTCGGCGCCGGAGGGCGGTACGCAGGAGGGCCGGCGGCTGGTACGCCATGTCGAGGGTGCCTACGTCCGTTCCCGGCGGCACGATCGCGTCGATGCGGTCCAGCAGGTCGTCGTCCAGGACGCGGTCGGCGCCGGCGAGCAGGTCGTCGAGCTGGGCCATGGTGCGCGGGCCGATCAGCGCGGACGTGACACCGGGGTGGGCGATGGCGAAGGACATCGCGAGGTGAGTCAGCGGCATCCCCGCCTCCTGCGCGAGCGGGATCAGCCGCTCGACCGCGTCGAGGCGCCGGTCGTCCTTGAGGTGCTGGAAGCCGTAGTGGGCACGATGGGTGTCGGCCTCCCGGCCCTTGCGGTAGCGGCCGGTCAGCATGCCGCCGCCGAGCGGCGACCAGACCAGCGTGCCCATCCCGAACTCCTCGGTCACCGGCAGAACTTCGCGTTCGATGCCCCGGTTGAGGATCGAGTAGACCGGCTGTTCGGTGCGCGGCCGGGCCAGTCCGCGGGACTCCGCCACCCAGTGCGCCCGGACGATGTCCGAGGCCGGCAGGGCGGAGGTGCCGAAGGCCCGGATCTTGCCGGCCCGCTGCAGATCGGTCAGCGCCGACAGGGTCTCCTCGATGTCGGTGTCCGGGTCCGGGCGGTGGATCTGGTAGAGGTCGATGTAGTCGGTGCCCAGCCGGCGCAGCGAGTCCTCGACCGCCTTGAACAGCCAACGGCGGGAGGCCCCTTGGTGGTTGGGCTCGTCCCCCATGAGGTTTCCCGCCTTGGTGGCGAGTACGACGTCGTCCCGGCGGCCGCCCTGGGCCAGAGCCTTGCCGACGATCTCCTCGGACTCCCCGCGCGAGTACATGTCGGCGGTGTCGACCAGGTTGATACCGGCGTCCAGCGCCCGGTGGATGATCCGGATCGACTCCTCGTGGTCGGGGTTGCCGATGGCGCCGAACATCATGGCGCCGAGTGCGTACGGGCTGACCCGGATGCCGGTCCGGCCGAGGGTTCGGTAGCGCATGTCTGCTGTCTCCTGTGGATCGGGGATACCCCCAGCCTCTCCACTCCGACCCGTACGATGAATAGTTGTCCGTCCGGATTTCTTTAGCGAGAGTACGGTAGCGTGGGGATATGAGCGGTGGCGAGTGGCTGTCCGAGGTCTTCGACCTGGTCGAGGTACGTGGGGTGCTGACCGGCGGGGCGGTGGCCCGGGGCGGCTGGCAGTCGCGGGGACCGCTGTACGACCCGGTGAAGTTCTTCGCGATGGTCAACGGCCGGGCCACGCTCTCCACCGACGGCGTCGACCGGCCGATCGAGCTGGAGACCGGCGACGTGGCGATCCTCACCGGACGCCGCTGGGTGGCGTTCGAGGCCGGGGACCCACCGCGCCGCGAAGTGCGCCCCGAGTCCGAGTTCACGGCAGCCGCCTTCGCAGGCTCCGACCGCGGCGCCGACGACATCCTGATAGGCGGCTGCATCAACCTCAACGAGGCCGGCCGCACGCTGCTCGTCGACTCCCTGCCGCCGCTGGCCCACATCCGCGCCGCACAGACGGGCTCGGACCGGCTGCTCTCCTGCCTGACCCGGCTCTTCGACGAGGCGACGGCCGCCCGGATCGGCTCGGCCTTCGCCGTCCGGCAGTATGGCCAACTGGTGCTCCTGGAGGTGCTGCGGGCGTACGTCGGACAGGCCCAACTGCCGCCGGGAGTACTGCGGTTGCTCGCGGACGAGCGGCTGCGCCCGGCGCTCGACCGGATGCACGCCGACCCCGGCCGGGCCTGGAGTCTGGAGGAACTCGCCCAGGCCGCGGCGATGTCACGGACGACCTTCGCCGAGCGCTTCCGCGAAGTCGCCGGGACACCGCCGCTGAGCTATCTGGTCCGCTGGCGGATGGTGCTCGCCCAGCGCGCGCTGCGGGACAGCGACGCGCGCGTCGGAGCGCTGGCCGGCGAGTTGGGCTACGGCTCGGAGAGCGCGTTCAGCACCGCCTTCAAACGGGTCGTCGGCGAGTCCCCGCTGCGCTATCGGCTGCGCGTGCGCGAGGAGTCCGCCGAATCCGCCGAGTCCAGCGCCACGGTCTGAGAACAACCCGCGGCTTCGCGCGCCGTACGCGCCGTCGACGCGCGCAGGGGTCCTGCCGCGGGAGGAGATCCCGACGGCGGCCGCGCCGCCCCGCCCGGCTCGCCCGGGGCATCTCCACCCGGCCCTCCCCTCACCCGGCGGCCCGTCCCCACACCCCACCACGGCATGCCGCCACCCGGGCGCGCCTCCGGGGGCCCAAGGACGGTGCCTGGACCACATGATCCGAACCCCAAACAGCCCCTGGCCCGGCAGGGGGCACGCCGGTATCCACTCCCCGTAACTGCCGCGATCGGACGACACCAGGCAGGAGTACCTCCCGACGTGGGAAGCACCTGCTGTCCGTTCTCGTGGACGAAGCCGGTCGCCGGCGGGCCCCGGCCACCCTCCGTTCAGGCGGTCACCCTGGTGCCTCCAGCACCTCGTCCACCTCTGGGGGCCAGCTGCTCATCCGGGCCCGGCTCTCCGGCCACAGGTGATCAGTGATCACCTCGGCGGCCGACGTCGCCGAACAGGAGGTGACCGCCTCACGGAAAGCGAACCGGAACCCGCGGCGGGACAGCGCCAGGAGTTCTCTCAGGCGGACAGCCGTTCACGGGCGCTGCGGCCGGTCACCGGACCGATGCCGTGATCGGGCTTGCTGATCTCGGCCCACACCGCATCGAGGGAGAGGCCGAGGGTGTCGGTGATCGCCGCGATGGTCGGGAAGGCGGGGGTGGCCACGCGGCCCGACTCGATCTTCCTGAGGGTCTCCGGCGAGACGCGGGCCTCGAGCGCGATCTCGAGCATCGAGCGTTCGCCCCGGGCCCGACGCAGGAGGGCGCCGAGGCGCTGACCGCGTGCGACTTCTGCGGGGGTGAGCGGCAACCTGACCATGACCCCCATTCTAGACCGGTATAGTTTGACCGGTATAGTTATTGGCCGCACGGGAAGAGCCTCACATGATCGAGATCCTGAACCCCACCTTGCTGGCCCGGGCCAAAGCCTCAGGGGCCCTGGTCGCGGACATCCTGCACACGCTGAAGGGCCGCACCACGGTCGGCACGAACCTGCTCGACATCGACCGGTGGGCGGAGAAGATGATCGCCGAGGCGGGAGCGCAGTCCTGCTACGTCGACTACGCGCCCTCCTTCGGCCGCGGCCCGTTCGGCCACTACATCTGCACGGCCGTCAACGACGCCGTGCTCCACGGGCTTCCCCATGACTACGCACTCGCCGACGGGGATCTGCTGACCCTCGACCTCGCCGTCTCCAAGGGGGGAGTCGCCGCGGACGCCGCCATCAGCTTCGTCGTCGGCGACACCAGGCCTGCGGAGAGCATCGCGCTGATCGAAACGACCGAACGCGCGCTGGCCGCGGGAATCGCCGCCGCCGGGCCCGGCGCCCGCATCGGCGACCTCTCCCACGCCATCGGCGCCGTCCTCCGCGAGGCGGGCTACCCGATCAACACCGAGTTCGGAGGTCACGGCATCGGATCGACCATGCACCAGGACCCGCACGTCCCGAACACCGGACGGCCCGGCCGTGGGTACAAACTGCGCCCCGGGCTGCTGCTCGCCCTGGAGCCGTGGGTCATGGCGGACACCTCCCAGCTCGTCACGGATGCCGACGGATGGACGCTCCGCAGCGCGACGGGCTGCCGGACGGCGCACAGCGAGCACACGATCGCCATCACCGACGACGGAGCCGAGATCCTCACCCTGCCCACGCGGACGCAGCCGTGAGGCCGGACCCCGCGTTCCCCTCCTTCAGGCACCTCCACCCCGCAGGCGCGCGAGCGGCTTGGAGCAGGACCTGACGAAGCACCACCAGGTCCGGGGTGGGACGCGGGCGTACGCAAGTCCGACCTCCATCGGCGTGGACGCCGCGGGCTCCACAGCCGGCAGAGCGGTCCGGAGCGAGCCGGGATGCCGTACGGCCCGACATCAGGGCGATGTACACCCCGTGTCCGGTGTCGCCTGGGGCGGGTCGCGGGAGACGCCCATGAGCCCTTGTCGCGCTCAGTCGGTGGTGAACGCCTGGTCGACGCTCAGCGTGTCCTCGTAGAGGTGCATGCGGACGATCTCGCCGTCTTCGACCACCAGGTGCATGGCCGACGGGGTGGTGAACTCCTTGCCGGTGGACGCGACGGTGTGCGTGAAGACCCCCAGCAGCATCACGTCACCGCCGTCGACGATGATCCGCTCCAGCACGACCTTGCTCTTGCCGGGTACGAAGTGCGGCCACATCGTGGTGAAGCAGGGCGCGACTTCCTCCCGGTGGGTACGGCGGCCGGTCCAGGGCAGTTCGTCGTTGCCGGGGACGTGCCAGTCGATGTCCGCCGCGAACAGTTCCTGGATGCCGTCCTGGTCCCGCCTGCCGAGGCGCTCCAGGAACTGCTCGGCCACTGCCCGTGAGGTCTGGGCATCTGTTGTCACGGTGTTCGTCCTTGTCCCTCGTACTCGTGGGGTGGGTGTGTCGCATGCGCCTCGCGTCACCCCTAGAGCTGCGTGACGCCGCCGTCGACGAGCAGTTCCGCACCGGTGGTGAAGGAGCTGTGGTCTCCGGCCAGGTAGAGGGCGGTGGCAGCGACCTCGTCGGGACGACCGGCGCGGCCGAGCGGGGTCGGTGTGGCGGGACCGGCCACCGCGGACCGATCGCCCTGCGGGAACGCGGCCCGCAGCTCGTCAGCGTCGGGGGTCTCGACGGGGCCGGGAGTGAGGGCGTTGACCCGGATCCCGCGGCCGGCCAGTTCGGCAGCCCAGGTGCGGGCGAGGCTGCGGATCGCGGCCTTGGTGGCGGCGTAGACGCCGAGGCCCGGGGCGGCGCGCAGGGCCGCGCTGGAGGAGAGCAGAATCACCGACGCGCCGGCCGCCAGGAGGGGCAGGGCCTTTTGGACGGTGAAGATCGTGCCCTTGAGGTTGATGGAGGTGGTCTGTTCGTACTCCTCCTCGGTGATCCTGCCGAGCGGACGGTAGTCCCCGACGCCGGCGTTGGCGACGACGATGTCGAGGCTGCCGCTGCGCTTGGCGATCTCGGCGAAGAGCCGGTCGAGGTCGTCGAGCCGCGACACATCGCCCTGGATGCCGATCCCATGGCTGCCGACCTGCGCGACAGCGGTGTTCAGTTCGGCCTTGCGGCGGCCGGTCAGGTAGACCGTCGCTCCCTCGGAGGCGAACCTGCGCGCGATGGCCAGACCGATGCCGGTGGAGGCGCCGGTCACCAGGGCGGTCCTGCCGTCCAGCTGTCCCACGGGGTTCTCTGAATCTTTGAGGTAACCATTTTTGTTACATTGACGGGCGCGGAAAGGTGCCACCACCGGGACCAGGGGTGGGCTAGGCGGTTTTGAGTACGTCCCTCAGGACGTCCTCCAGTGTGGTTCTCGCCAGCTCCCTGCGGAGGGCGGCCTCGATCCCGTCGTAGACGGAAGTCAGCGCCGGTCCGATGCCGCGGCCCACGACGCACGCGGGGTCAGGCGCCGCGATGGTCAGCCTGCTGTTGGCGCTCATCTCGGACCTCGCCCCCTCGACCCTTCAACGCCGTCATAACAATATTGGTTACGACGACATGCGGCAAATCTCCGCAGGACGAACCCGAGCCAGGCGTCTTGACGCGGACGCGGATCCGCTCACCGGGCGGAGTCGAGAGCGCTGCTCCACGACCGTTCCGGACGGCCCGGCGCTGAGCAGCGTTCTCGGCATGACGGCGCTTCGCCAGTGGACCGCACAGCAATGGCTGTGCGAGCAGATCCTCGGGAGCGAGCCCGCAGCTGAACAGGAGAAGCCGAAGCCGCGGTGCAGCCAAGCCGGCAACTGGGCCATCGACTTCACCGCCACTACCCCGTACCACCAATGCGAAGGGCACCTGCGCGTCCTCGGAGACCACACCGAACGGACCATTGCCGGTGGCGGGGACGACAGGCGCGACGGCGAGAGCGGCGGGCGACAGGAGAAACGAGAGATCGGACTCGGGGCGCGGGCCGTCAATCAGCGCTCCAGGGCCGTGACGCTGTCGCTGGAGTGTGCCGACCAGCTGTCCGCCGTCGGCATGCGCTGGACCTGACCACCACCAGGTCGTCGGGCAGGGAATACTGGCGGACGCCGGGGCCGAGGGGTATCCATCACGTACCCCTCGGCCCCGGCGCCGGGCGTCAGCGCCAGGTGTCGTCGACGGTCAGCGCCAGGTGTCGTCGACGGTCAGGGTGCCGGTGGGCGGGGTGACGACGGTGCGGTTGTCACCGTTCTCCCAGGTGACGGTGCCGTCAGGGTTCTTCTTGAAGTACTTGTACTGCACGGTGGTGTTGGGCGGCAGCTGGTGGGCGCCGGTCCACAGCGGGTAGGTGGCGGAGCCGGTGGTGAGGGGGACGGCCTTGGCCGGGTCCCAGCTGCCGAGGTCGGGCAGGTTGCCGGTGACGTAGAGGTTCTGGCCCCAGCCGGTGGTGGCCGTGGCGCGGAACATGGCGGAGACGGGGCTGACGTTCCAGCTGTCGTGGTTGCCCGGCGCGTCCGGCGAGACGGTCAGGGTGCGGTTGGGGATGCTCTCCCACGTCACCGTGCCGGTGCGGGAGCGCATGAGGTACTTGTACTGCACGGTGGCGCCGACGGGCAGTTGGACGTCGGCCGACCAGTTCGGATAGGAGCTCGCGGTGGTGCCCAGGGGGACGGCCTTGGCCGGGTCCCAGGATCCCAGCTGCGGAACATTGCCGGTGACGAGGAGGGTCCCCCCTGCCGTGGTGGCTTGCACGTGGAAGGTGACCGAGGTGTCCTGCGCCGTGGCCGCCCGGGCGTGGGGGACCGTGCCGGCGAGCAGTCCGGCGAGGAGCACGGCGAGCACGAGCAGCGGCCGCAGGGCGGCGGGCACGCGCTGACGTATCGAGAGCATGACATCCCTTCGACGGAACGTGGCGGCGGATCCACGCCCGCCGGCCGCGCCCATCCCAACACAGCTTGAAGTCGAGTGGTGACTGCATGCGCTCGAAGCGTTTAACCATGCATGTGATTCAGCCGTGACGTCCGACCCGCCTGGTGACTTCCTTGAAGTCTTGAACGAACCGTCGAAACCCGAGGCAGAGAATCAATCAAGCTGGTCGCCGAGGAAGCGGCCGCCTGCGGAGCTTCACGGACTTCACCCACAGGCCACCTCGCGTCGGTGACCAGGCCCCCGCGGAGGCCCGCCCCGGCCTTGCGCAAGATGACGCAAAATCTTTCAGGCTTCTCAGCCCCGCAAGCCCCTGCACAAGCAGCGCAACGTGGTCGAACGCTGCTTCAACCCTTTGAAGCAATGCGGATGACGGACGGCCGCTGTCCGGACGGCACCCGCACGGAGGTCCCGGCCCGCTGCCGGTGGAACGGGCCGGCGCGGCGCCGCCCAGACCCCCGCGGGGGGCGCCGCTTCCAGGTTCCGCGGTCCCGCCCGCACATTACTTGCCTACCGGGAAAGTCAGGAGTAACTTTCCCACCAGGAAAGTTGATCAGCGGCGGAACACGTATGGGAAGGCGGTGGCCGTGAGCACACCGGTCGATGCCGAACAGGCATGGAGGGACCTGCAGCGCATCCGGGTGCCGCAGGAACGGGTCTACGACGAGGTCGAGCGATCGGCCTCCGGCAGCCCCCGCACGACCTACGCGACGGCCGCGGCCATGTGGGTCTTCCTGGTCTGCATGGGGCTGGAACCGCCCACGTGGGGTGTCTGGCTGGCCCTGGCCGGGTACCTCGTGGTGCTCGGATCCATGGCCCGGGCCCACAGCCGCAGGAGCCGGGTGCGGCTGCACCACTCCCGCTGCGACCGGCGGATGCTCACGGCCTTCGTCGCGGGCGCGGTGATGACCGGCGGGACGGTCGTGCTGTCCGGCCGGCTGGTCGAGCCGCTGGAGCCGATGACGGGCGCACTGGTTCAGGCGACGGTCTCGGCGGCCGTCTTCGTGCTGTTCGCCGGGCCGGTGAGCCGGTGGTCGACCGGCTCGTTGCGCGGCCGCGGCGGACTGCGGACGCACGAGGGGGCGGGCCGGTGAGCACTCCCAACGGCTTCGACGAGCTGATCCACCCCTCGACCCGGCTGTCCGTGGTCGCGCTGCTCGCCGCCACCGAATGGGCGGACTTCGCGTTCGTCCGCGACAGCCTCTCGCTCAGCGACTCCGCGCTCTCCAAGCAGCTCCACACCCTGGAGGAGGCCGGATACCTCGAGCTCCACAAGGAGGGCGGCGGCCGCAAACGGCGCACGAGGGTACGGCTGACGGACCGCGGCCGCGCCGCCTTCGAAGGACACGTCGCGGCGCTCCGGGCGATCGTCGAGGGCGCCGCCCCACCGGCGGCCACCGCCCCGGCGGGCCCGCGGCTCCCCACGGAGGCCGCACGATGACACCACCGCGCACGCCCGCCGACGTCGTCGTCGAGGCCCGCGACGTGACGATGGCCTACGGCGACGCCGACGTCCTGCGCGGCGTCGACCTGGACATCCACCGCGGTGAGGTCTTCGCCCTGCTCGGACCCAACGGCGCCGGGAAGACGACCACCGTCGAGATCCTGGAGGGCTTCCGCCGGCGGTCCGGCGGTGAGGTCCGCGTCCTCGGAGCCGACCCGGAGCGGGGCGACGACGCCTGGCGCGGCCGGATCGGACTGGTCCTCCAGTCCTGGCGGGACCACCCCCGCTGGCGGGTCGCGGAGCTGCTCGGGCACTTCGCGACCTACTACCCCGACCCGCGCGACCCGGCCGAACTGCTGGCGCTGGTCGGTCTCACCGGTCAGGCGGACCGGCAGGTGAACCGGCTCTCCGGCGGCCAGCGCCGGCGGCTGGACGTCGCCCTCGGCATCGTCGGCCGCCCCGAACTGCTCTTCCTGGACGAGCCGACCACCGGCTTCGACCCCGAGGCGCGGCACGAGTTCCACCTCCTGGTCGAACGGCTGGCCCGCGACGAGGGCGTCACCGTGCTGCTCACCACCCACGACCTGGCGGAGGCCGAACGGCTCGCCGACCGGATCGCCATGCTGGTCGGCGGCCGGATCCGCGCCTGCGGCACCCCGGCGGAACTGGCCCGGCGGGCCGCCGCCCAGGCCGAGGTCCGCTGGACGGCCGACGACGGGACGCCCCGCCGGGAGCGCTCCGAGGACCCCTCCCGGCTGGTCTGGGAACTCCACCGGGACGCGGACGGGCCGATCCCCGGCCTGGAGGTGCGCCGCCCGACCCTGGAGGACACGTACCTGCACATGGTGCACCGGGCGGCCGACGACACGGACGGGACCGAGGACGCGAAGGAACGGGCCGCATGAGGGGAACACACATGAAGGGCTGCCTGCGCGCCGGACTCCAGCGCGGCGGCATCGAACTGCGTCAGCTCCTGCGCAATCCCAAAGAGCTGTCGGGCCACCTGAGCAACGTGGCCGTCGCGCTGGCCGTCGCGGCCTTCGTCGGTGACGACGTGCCCGGCACCCGGACCCCGATGGCCCACCTCGTACTGGCCGGGTTCGCCGCCTACCTGCTGTTCCAGGTCGGGCTGGTCACCCTCCCGCAGATCCTCGTGACCGAGCGGGAGGAGGGCGCCCTGCTGCGGCTGCGCGCCACGCCCGGCGGCATACCGGCCTACCTGATCGCCAAGTGCCTGCTGGTGGTCGGCACGGCCGTCGGCACCCTGGCACTGCTCCTGCTGGCGGCGGCCGTCCTGGTGGACGGACCGCTGCCGCACGGGCCGGGCGGCTGGCTGACGCTGCTGTGGGTCACCGCGCTCGGACTGCTCGCCGTCGTGCCGCTGGGCGCGGCCATCGGCGCCGTGCTGCCCAACCCGCGCGAGGCACTGGCGCTGATCATGCTGCCGGTGATGGGGCTGCTGGTCACGTCCGGGACGGTGTTCCCGCTCACCTCGCTGCCGGTACCCGTCCAGCAGGTGGCCTCCGTCTTCCCGCTCAAGTGGATGGCGCAGGGCCTGCGTTCGGCCCTGCTGCCGGACTCGGCGCGGGCCGCCGAGGCGGCCGGCTCCTGGGAACTCCCCCTGGTGGCCGCGGTCCTGACCGCCTGGGCCGTCCTCGGCTTCCTCCTCGCCGTTCCCCTCCTGCGCCGCGCCGCCCGCCGCGAGTCCGGCTCCCGCCTGACCGCGCGCCACCGCAAGGCGGCACAGAGCGGGGCCGCGCCCTCGTAGGACGGTCACGGGCCGGCCGGGGTCGGACGGGCCCGGCCGGCGCGGACGGCCGGCGCGGACGGCCGCGCCGCCGCCACGGCCGGTGAGGGGAAAAGAACTGGAGGCGGTGCGGGCGCGGATGAGAGCGTGGCCCCATGAGTACGATCGATGACGTCATCGCCCTGGCCGCCACCCACGGCCCGCGCCTTTCCGCGCAGGACGCCACCGTGAACGAGGCGGGCCTGGACTACCGCGTCGTCATGGCCTCCGACACGGCCGGCCGGAGGTGGGTGCTGCGCATACCGCGCCGCGCCGACGTCTCCGAGGGCATGGCCGCCGAGACGCGCGTTCTCGACCTGGTCGCTCCCGTCCTGGCCGAGGACGGTGTCGCGGTCCCCGACTGGCAGATCCGCTCCCCGGAGCTGATCGCCTACCCGGCCCTGCCCGGCGCCCCGGGTCTGACCCTGACCGACGCCGGGAAGCCCGACTGGCACATGGACCCCGCCAGCCCGGACTACGCCGAGCGCCTGGGGCGCCTGCTGGCCCGTCTGCACTCCATCACCCCGGAACAGGCCGAGGCCGCGGGCGTCGAGGTCCGCACCCCGGCCCAGGTGCGCCAGGCGTGGCGGGACGACATCGCCCGCGTGAGCGAGGCCTTCACCGTCCTCCCCGCCCTGTCCGATGCCTGGCAGGCCTGGCTCGACGACGACACCTGCTGGCCCGAGCGGACCGTGATGACCCACGGCGAGATCTATCCCGCGCACGTGCTGCTCGACGAGGAGGGCGCGATCACCGGGATCCTGGACTGGACCACCGCCCGCGTGGACGACCCCGCCCGTGACCTGTCCTTTCAGTACGGCGCCGCGGGCGAGGAGATGCTGCAGGCCACCCTCACCGCGTACGAGCAGGCGGGCGGGCACGTCCACCCCGGCCTGGCGGCCCAGGCCAAGCACCTGTGGGACGCCTCCCCGATCGGGTACGCCCTGTACGCGCTGACCACCGGCGCCGAGACCGACCTGGCCACCGCGGCGGCGATGCTGAACCCCGAGGACTAGGCCGTTTCGTTTAGATCATCTGATCTTTGGTCTGGGTGTGCAGTTGACTGACGCGCAATGGGTGCGCATCGAGTTGTCACTGCCGGACCGTACGCCGAAACGGGATGGCCGGCGGGGTCACCGCCAGGTGATCCACAACCGCCTGAAGCAGTGGCGCGGCAGTGCCACCCGTCATGAGAAAGACGGCCATCGTCCACTTGGCCGCGCTCCACATCGCGGGCGCCTTCCTCCGGTCCACATGGACGGCTGCCCTTGTCGCTCGCCAGGCTTGGTCCGAGCGTGTCGCCCACGGGTGGCGACCGGGGCGTGAAGCAGAAGACAGGCTCTCACGAGGCCGCCCACGCCTCCAGGGCCGACTCGGCTCGTCGGCGACAGCGGCACATGGTGCCGCATTTCATCGGCGCGGCCCTCACGGTGCGAGGACGACCTTCTCGCAGCGGTCCTTCTTGTTCTTGAACAGGTCGTAGCCGGTCGGTCCCTCGGTCAAGGGCAGCCGGTGGGTGATGACCCGGGTGGGGTCGATCTTGCCCTGTCCGATCAGACCCAGCAGCGGTTTCATGTACTTCTGCACGTGGCACTGCCCGGTGCGCAGGGTCAGGGACCTGTTCATCCAGGCACCCGCCGGGAACTTGTCGATCAACCCGCCGTAGACGCCGATGACCGACACCACGCCGCCGCTCCGGCAGGACAGGATGGCCTGGCGCAGGGCGTGCGGCCGGTCGGTCTCGGAGCGGACCGCCTGCTTGGCGCGGTCGTAGAGGTGAACGTGGGAGGCGCCGTGTGTGGCTTCCAGCCCGACCGCGTCGATGCACTTGTCGGGTCCTCGGCCGCCGGTGAGTTCCAGCAGTGCGGACCGTACGTCGTTGTCTTCGAAGTCGATGGTGGTGTAGCCCTGGGCGGCGGCCATGTCGAGCCGGTAGTTCTCCTTGTCGATCGCGATGACCTTTTCCGCGCCCAGGACGCGGGCGCTGTCCATGGCGAACTGGCCGACCGGACCGGCGCCCCAGACTGCGACGACATCACCTTCTTGGATGTCGCACATGTCGGCGCCCATGTACCCGGTCGGCAGGACGTCGGACAGGAACAGCACCTGCTCGTCGCTGAGGTCCGACTCGATCTTGAGGGCGTTGGCGTCGGCGAGCACCACCCGGGCGTACTCGGCCTGGCCGCCGGCAAAGCCGCCGGTGAGGTGGGAGTAGCCGTAGATGCCGGCGGTGGGGTGACCGAAGAGCTTCTCCGACAGGCCGGCGTTGGGGTTGGTGTTCTCGCAGCACGAGTACAGCTCCGCGCGGCAGGACGCGCAAGCGCCGCAGGCGATGGGGAAGGGCACCACGACCCGGTCGCCGACGCGTAGGTCGCCGTCACTGATGCCGGGGCCGACCTCGACGACCTCTCCCATGAACTCGTGTCCCAGGATGTCGCCCTTTTCCATGGTGGGGACGTAGCCGTCGACCAGATGCAGGTCGGAGCCGCAGATCGCCGTCGCGGTGATCTTCACGATGACGTCGCGGCTGTTCAGGATCGACGGGTCGGGAACGTCCTGCACCTCGACCGAGTTGCGTCCCGTCCAGCAGTTCGCCTTCATGCCAGGGCCTCCTTCAGTTCGTCCTCGGTCAGCGGCCGGGCCGGGTGCTGCGGGAACTCCCTCCGGGCCCGCTTGCCGCCGGGTGCGCCCTCGGAGCGGACGACCTCACCGGTCTCCGCGATCTGCTTGAAGCGGCGCAGGTCGTCGTCCAGCTGCTGGTGCGGTTCCTCGCCGAAGTAGCGCGCCGCGGCCCTGCCCAGCGCCCCGCCGGGCAGTTCGTAGCGCAGGGTCACCTTGATCTCCGTGCCCCGGCCGCCGGGGGCAGGCGCGAAGCGGACCTCGCCGGAGTTGTCGATGTCGGCGCCGTCCACCGACCGCCAGGCGAGCAACTGGCCGGGGACGTCCTGGGTGGTCTCGGCGTCCCATTCGACCTCCTTGCCGAACGGCGCGCCGGCCCGCCAGTGACTGGTGCGCGGGCCGGTGACGCGCACCTCGTCCAGGTGCGCCATGAAGTCCGGCAGCCGCTCCAGGTCCTTCCAGAGGGCGTAGACCTCGTCCGGGGGCTGGGTGACGGTGGTGGCCGCGGTCAGTTCCATGGGGGTGCTCCTACGGGTGCGGGTCACGGCCGCGTAGACATCCGTGGCGGTGATGGCGGTGACCGCGGCGGTCGCCACGACGGTGCGGCCGAGGCCGCGACCGTCGTGGTTCCTCAGGGCTCGGGTCAGCATCGCCAGATCCATGAGGTCGCCACCGACTCGGCCCCAGAGCCAGGCGGGATGCGGCCGCCCCAGCAGACCGGTCGCCGCTGCCAGCTCACGCACACCGACGGCGGTCGTGGCCGAGCGGTGCCGGGAAGTGTCGTCCACGCCCAAGGTCCGGGCGAAGCCCGCCGGGGCGACGACCTGGGGCACGCCGAGGAGCGCGCTGGTCCAGCCGAGGCCGCGTACGAGCGGATCCTGCCGGAGGCGGGAGGTGGAGCGGATGTCCGTCTTCATGAGTGCTCCCCGCGTGCGGTGGGATGAACGGAAGGAAGGCGTTGGGTCACTCGAGTGAGAAGGTGAAGCCCGCACGTGTCGGGCGATGCCGGAGTTCCGCCCGGCCCGCATGCAAGCCCCGGCCCTCGCCACCCGAACGGGCGCGGCTGTCCGGTACCGCGGCGTCGTGACGCGCGCCGTGGATTCGACGGACGGTATTTCCGGCGGATCCCTGACTTCAGGAGCGGGTGCGGACCCCCGCCTGTCGAGCACGCGTCCTCGAGCCGGCTGAGGGAGGCGTCCGCCCTTCGTCCACCGGGCCGGAGACCGAGCGATGGCCGCCGGCTCGGATCGAGCGGACCGGACGCCGCAGCACGCGGTCGGTCCGGTCCGGGGATGCGGGCGGGACGGCGGCCTCAGGAGTCTTTACTGCTTGTGGCCGTTGCCGTGTCCGTCGGGATGCAGGACCACCTTGGTCCAGCCTTCGTCACGGGTGTCGAAGTGCTCGTAGGCGGTGGGAGCCTCGTCCAGGCTGAGTTCGTGGGAGACGATGAAGCTCGGCTTCGCCTTCTCGCCGGCGATCAGGTCCCGCAGCGCCCGGTTGTACTTCTTCACCGGCGCCTGCCCGGTGCCCATGCGCTGGCCCTTGAACCACATCATGCCGAAGTCGATCGGGACCTTGCCCTGCGCCTCCAGCTCCCCCTGGGCCTCCGCGCCACCGGGGTCCTGGGGCAGGAACACGCCCACCACGCCGATGTCGCCGGTGAACCTGACCGAGTCGATCAGTCCGTTGAGTGTGAGGCTGGCGTCCTCGTGTCCCTCGGAGTCGTGTGCTTGGTAGCCGACGCACTCGCAGCCGTTGTCGGCGCCCAGACCGAGGGTGGCCTCCTTGACGACCTCTGCCGGGTCCTGCTCGGCGGTGTTGATGGGAATGGCCCCGATCTCCTCCGCCTTGCGCAGCCGGTCGGGCTGGTGGTCGGCCGTCCAGACGCGGCCGGCGCCCTTGAGGAGGGCGGAGTAGGTCGCCATCAGTCCGACGGGGCCGGCCCCGAAGACGATGGTCTGGTCGCCCGGCTTGACGTGGGCCATCTCGGTGGCGTGATAGCCGGTGGGGAAGATGTCGGCGAGCATCACGTAGTCGGTCTGCCGCTCGGCGGCGTCCTCGCCCAGACGCAGCGCGTTGAAGTCGCCGTAGGGCACACGCAGCAGTTCCGCCTGGCCGCCCTGGTAGGGGCCCATCTCGGCGAACCCGTAGGCGGCTCCCGCGAGGGCTGGATCCGGCTGCATGGTCAGGCAGTAGTTGGTCAGACCTTGCTCGCACTGCTTGCAGAAGCCGCAGGCGATGTTGAAGGGCAGAACCACGTACTCGCCGACCTGGACCTTGCGGACGGCCGAGCCGACCTCCACGACTTGGCCCATGTTCTCGTGCCCCAGGGTGCGGCCGGACTCGAATGAGGTACGGCCCTCGTACATGTGCAGGTCCGAACCGCAGATGTTGGTAGTGGTGATCTTGACGATGATGTCGCAGGGATGCTCGATCTTCGCGTCCGGTACGTCCTTCACCGTGACCGTTCGCGGACCTTCATATACCGCTGCCTTCATGATGACTTCCCCTGCTGCCGCACCATGACCACGGCACGGCGGTGATGAGACCGCGCACAGAGCAACTGACTCCCGATGCTGGTGCGACGGGGGCCGTGGCTCCGGCACGCCTCTGTGGGCCGTTCACCCGGATCAGATGGAACGGTGAGCCGTCAGCCCGCCAGGCGGAACTCCGGCGCTCCGGCGGCGTGCCATTCGGGTCCCCGTCGGCCTTTGGTACGAAACGGCTATTTACCCGTCGATCAGCGGATTCATCGCATCCCGCCTGCCGACTCGGGCCACCAGCTAGTCCTGGTCTTTCTCGAGCATGCGGCGGCGTTCCTGTTCGCGCTTGGAATAGGCGGCTGCCCGGACCGCCTTGTCGCTCTCCAAGCCCGATCCCGAGTTCTCGGCGGTTGCACGCCTGGTCAGCCCGGTCGGGGAGGGTGCAGCGAATTCCGCGCCGCACCAAGTCCGTCAACGCCGAGTACTCGATCCAGGCATGTCCGCTTCCGCCAGATCGCGACACGAACCGGCACGACAAGCTGAGCACGGCGCACCGGTGCGCGCGACGTCGTCCACCGTGCGCACCCGGTGTGCCCGCCCGTGGGGCGCGCACTCCCAGCCCGCTCACCGGCCCTCCGCCCGTGGAAAAGGGACCCCGTCCGCGCCGGTCGCCCCGCTCCCGTCACATGCCGCGGTGGCGGCGTAAACGCGTTGCGCCGGCCGTGGGCGGACCGGGAGGATCGTGAGCATGCCACCCTTGAAGATCGAGGTCCGGCCGTACGCCGACGACGACTGGGACGCGATCGCGCGCATCCACGACGCCGCGCGCCTTGACGAGTTGCGCCACTCCGTCGGCCTCGATGCGTTCTTGACGCTCGCGCAGACCGCTGAGCCGGAGGGGCTGTTCGACGGCCGGCTGTGGGTGGCGGAGGCCGACGGGGAAGTGGCCGGTTTCGTCGCGCTCGACGACGACGAGGTCACCTGGCTGTACGTCGACCCTCAGCGCTACCGGCAGGGGATCGGCAGGACACTGCTGCGCCACGCCGTTGCCGCCGCCGGCCCCAGGGTCGAGGTCACGGTGCTCGACGGCAACCCGGCCGCCGAGGCGCTCTACGCCGGCGAGGGATTCATCGTCACGGAGACCCGGACCGGCCCACTGGTCGGCAACGAGGCGTTCACCGCCACCGGTCACATCATGCACCGCGGCACCGCGACGGCACCCGTCGGCGCCACTGACTGAGGGAAGTCTTCGCACGGTCCGGCCCTGCCGGGGCCGCCGGCGCGGTGTGGCGCGGGCTCGGACGGGATCAGCTGCGGACACCGCGCGAGACCTTGGACGAACCCGACGGCGAAGCAGGATCGGACGCCACCCCGTCCTGCAGCAGTCCGCCCCGGCCTCGTCGCTGATGACGGAAGGCCGAGGAATGAGCACGGGTGACAAACCGTGTGCCCCACCGGGGTCAATCAGGCCAGGTTCTACCGATAACGACGAGGACCTGCCCGGCACTGGGGAAATCCCTAGACTTTCGGCATGGCCAAGACCCAGTTGAACGCTCAGGTTCCCCAGGAGCTCGCGGCCGAGGTCAGGGCCGCCGCCGCCCGCGCCGGCATGGGCCTCAGCGACTACATCACCGAAGTCCTCGCCGCCGACCTCGCGGCCGCCTCGGGCAGCCGGGAACTCCGCGAGGCCCGCGCCCGCATGCACGCCGTGGCGGCCTACCGCCGCTGGAACACGGCCGGCCGCTCCGAGAAGGGCGCACTGACGATGGCCGAGGTCTTCGGCGAGTGATCCCCGCGCGCCTCTGCCGCAGCGTGGACTGAGCTGCTTCCTTTGGATCAGCGAGTGGTGATCCCTCGCCTCACTTGAGGCGGTTGACGCACCGCTCGACGATGTCGCGCTGCTTGTAAGCCTCACGGTCGAAGGCAGGCGGACGCCCGCCCCGACTGCCGCGCCGCAGCCGGTGCACGTTCTGGCCGGCCCGTGATGCCGCACGCGAGATCGCACAGCTGAGCTGACGGTCAGGTGATGGCGGGGCTTCGGCGTTCGAGAAGGACGACGTCGCGCCAGACGCCGTGATGGCGCCCGATCCGCTCCCGCGTGCCGATGACCCGGAACCCGGCGCGCTCATGAACGGCGAGGCTGGCGGTGTTCTCGGGGAAGATCCCGGACTGGATCGTCCAGATCCCTGCCTGCTCGGTGGAGTCGATCAGCGCCTTGAGCAGGGTGGAGGCGATGCCGCGCCCGCGCGCGGCGGGGTGGACGTAGACGGAGTGCTCGACCACACCTGCGTACGCGCACCGGTCGGAGATGCGGCTCGCCGCAACCCACCCCAGCACCGTCCCCCTCTCGTCGACGGCGGAGAAGCGGTGCTCGGGCAGCTTCGCCGCATCGAACGCCTCCCACGCAGGGGCGGTGGTCTCGAAGGTGGCGTTCCCTTCGTCGATCCCCGCCCGGTAGATCGCCAGCACCTGCTCGGCGTGCTCCGCCGCCAGTGGCACGACCGCCGCGCTCAGCGCCCCGCCCACCGCTTCCCCCTCTGTCCGTCCGGTCATCGGGCCGCGGCCGGCATGGCCAGCAGCTTGCCCATCGCGGCGAGCACCGACGGCTCGATCCGGTAGTAGACCCAGGTGCCGCGCCGCTCGGAGGTGAGCAACCCGGCCTCCTTCAGTTTCTTCAGGTGGTGGGAGACGGTGGGCTGGGAGACGCCGACGTCGGAGATGTCGCACACGCACGCCTCCCCGCCCTCGTGGGAGGCAACGGCGGAGAACAGCCGCAGCCGCACCGGGTCACCGAGCGCCTTGAACATCCGCGCCGCGGTCTCGGCCTCTGCGGCGGTCATCGGGCGTTCGGTCAGCGGCGGGCAGCACGGTGCCGCACCCTGACCGTCGGCGGGTTCGAGCAGCGGCAACACCTTCGCATTCGACATGCGTCTATGTTGACACACGTCGAACCACTGTGGGGAGGCTCATCATCGGTGGGCGAGGTGGGCGAGGTGGGCGGTCAGGCGCCGGGCGATCCGCTCCGCGTCCCGGCCCACCCCGCGCAGCGAGTTCGACGAGAGGCTGCGCTGCCACTCCAGCCCGACGAACGCCAGCCCCGGCACGCCGGCGGCCAGGCCCTCGCGGTGCCGGGGGCTCCCGTCGGCGTCCAGGGCACCGTCCAGGGACGCGAGATAGGGCAGGTCGGGCCGGTAACCGGTGGCGAGCACGATCGCGTCGACCTCCTCCCGCTGCCCGTCCGGCCAGATGAGCTTGTTCCCGTCGGCGCCGGTGAACAGCGGTCGCCGGTCGGGCCGCCCGGCAGCCAGGGCGGCGCGGTAGCGGCCGTCGTCGAGGACCGGCTGCGCCGGCGGGCTCGGCAGAAGCCGGCCGAGGGGTGCGATGTCCAGGCCGGTGCGGGCCGTCCAGAAGTGCAGGTCGCGGCCGAGGATTCGCTGGGCTGCGAACTTCACCGGCCCGCGGGTGGCGAGCGTGACGCGGGCGGTTTCGGCGAGCTCGGCGGCGATCTGCACCGCGGAGTTCCCGGCCCCGACCACCACCAGCCGGCCGCCGGCGAAGGGGGCCGGGCTGCGGTAGTCAGCGGCGTGCAGCACCTGCCCGGTGAACTCCGCCGGCCCCGGCAGCAGCGCCGGCCGGTGCGGTCGGCCGAAGGTGCCGGAAGCCGCGACGACAGCCCGCGCCCTGAGCCGGCCGCCGCCTTCGAGGGCCACTTCGAATACGGGCCCGTCGCGTCGCACGGAGGTGACGCGCTCGCCTGTGCGGATGTCGGCGTCCAGGCGGTCGGCGTAGGCGGTGAGATAGGCGACGACCTCATCGCGATGCGGATATCGGTCACGGTCCGCGCCGGGGAACGGCATCCCGGGCAGGGAGCTGTACCGGGCGGGCGAGAACAGCGTGAGGCTGTCGTAGTAGCGCGGCCACGATCCGGCCGTACGGCCGGACGCCTCCAGCACCACCGGCCGCAGCCCGCGGCGCAGCAGCGCGTGGGCGGTGGCGAGTCCGGACTGGCCGCCACCGATGACGGCGACGTCGATGTGCTCCATGAGCGATCCCCTGGTTTCGACGCATGTCTATGTTGACGCCCATCAATACAGGTGCCATGCTGGGCCGCGCAAGCCATCGACAGATGTCGAACCACAAGGAGTCGTCGTGAACGCGCCCGCCACCGCCGAGCTGCCCGTCGTCGTGATCGGAGCCGGACCCGCCGGCCTGGCCGCCGCCGCCCACCTGATCGACCAGGGCATCGAGCCCCTGGTCCTGGAAGCCGGGCCCACCGCCGGCGCCGCGGTCCGCGAGTGGTCGCACGTGCGGCTGTTCTCCACCTGGGGCGAGGTCGTCGATCCGGCCGCCGAGAAGCTCCTGGCCCCCACCGGCTGGACACGGCCCGACCCGGCCACCTACCCCTCCGGCGGCGACTGGGCCGAGCAGTACCTCCAGCCGCTCGCCGACGTCCTCGGCGAGCGGGTCCGCACCGGCGCCACCGTCACCGGCGTCTCGCGGGCCGGCCGGGACCGGATCGTCGACGCCGACCGCGAGCAGCAGCCGTTCGTCGTGCACGTCGCCCACATCGGCGGCCGTGAGGAACGTGTCTTCGCCCGCGCCGTCATCGACGCCTCCGGCACCTGGGCCACTCCGTCTCCGGCCGGCGGCAGTGGTCTGCCGGCGCTCGGTGAGAAGGCCGCCGCGGACCGGATCACCTACCGCGTCCCGGACCTGAAGGACCCGGCCGTCCGCGCCCGGTACGCGGGCAGGCGCACCGCTGTGATCGGCTCGGGCGCCTCCGCCTTCACCGCCCTGGCCTACCTGGCCGACCTCGCCACGTCCGACGACGGTGCGGGGACGAAGGGCGTGTGGATCCTGCGCCGGGGCATCTCCGGCTCCACCTTCGGCGGCGGCGAAGCCGACCAGCTCCCGGCCCGCGGCGCCCTGGGCCTGGCGGCCAAGGCCGCCGTCGACGACGGCCACGCGGACGCGGTCACCGGCTTCCGCACCGAGACGATCGAGCGCGACACCGACGGCCGCCTGATCCTGGCCGGGGAGGACGGCCGCCGCCTGGACCCGGTCGACGAGGTCATCGTCCTGACCGGCTTCCGCCCCGACCTGTCCTTCCTCGACGAACTGCGCCTCGGCCTCGACGAGCGCCTCCAGGCACCCGTCGAACTGGCTCCGCTGATCGACCCCAACCAGCACTCCTGCGGCACCGTCTACCCGCACGGCCACCGCGAGCTCTCCCACCCCGAACCGGGGGTGTACCTGGTCGGCATGAAGTCCTACGGCCGCGCCCCGACCTTCCTCGCCATGACCGGCTACGAGCAGGTCCGCTCCGTCGCCGCCGCGATCGCCGGCGACCTCGACGCGGCCGACCGCGTGGAACTCACTCTGCCCGAGACCGGAGTCTGCGGCGGCGCCGGCCTGTTCGACGCCCCCGACGCCGCTGAGGGCGACGGCGGCTGCTGCGCGCCCGCGCCGCAGCTCGTCCAGCTCGGAGCCCCCGCCGCGGCCGGGGCGGCTGCCGAGGAGGCCCCGGCGGGCGGCTGCTGCGGCTCGTGACCAGCCCGGGCTCATCAACTCGCGGGGCCGCGACCGGAACGGGGGACCGGTCACGGCCCCGCGCCGCCCCACCCGCCCTCTGCCCCACGCAGATCGTGAGCTGGGGCATCGTCCACCATGCCTTCCCCGTCCTCAACCCCCGGACCACCGCCGCCACCGGCCGGCCGGCCGGGGCGGCCACCGCGGCGTTCTCCCTCGCTCTCGTCATCTCCGCACTCGCCGGAATCCGCGTCGGACGCATCCTCGACCAGCGCGGCCCCCGCGCCGTCATGACCACGGGCGACGGCGGGGCGCCCCTCACGGGGTTCCTCCTCCGCGTCAACGGTGGAAGGGCGCGCTTCCGCCACTGAGGCCAGGTCGTGTCCTCGGAACTGCCGGCCACCCGGGAGACCCGGCCGGCAGTTGCCCCTGTGGGCGAGGTCAGGAGGCCCGGTGGTCATGGCCTGCTCCGGCCGGATGCGGGGCGAACGGGCCGTCCAGGGCGGCCCACTGCAGGAGCAGGACGGTCTTGCCGTCGGCGATGCGGCCGTCGCGGGTCATGGCGAGGGCTTCGGTGAAGGGCGGTTCGAGCACCTCGATGTCCTCGCCGTCCTCCTCGAGGCCGCCGCCGGTGCCGGTTCGGTCGGCGGGGGTGTAGGGGGCGGCGAAGAAGTGGAGGCGTTCGGTGACGGAGCCGGGGCTCATGTACGCGTCGAGGACGCGGGCGGCGTGGCACCAGCGGTGCTGACCGCGGCGTCCGAGCGCTGAGCGGCCGGGGTCGCAGCGGTCAGGGCTGAAGCGGTGCCCGCGGGGAGCACGCGGGCGGGCCGGGGGGCCGCGGGGCATGAGTTCGGGGACGGGCTGCCGTCGACCTTCGGGGTTCGCAATCCTCGTCGCTGGGGCCTGGCGGCAACTGTGGCAGGACCTTTCCAGGTGCGGGAAGTTCCTGGAAGGCGCGAACCGTAGCGATGGGGTGGTGAAGGGCCTTCGACCCAACCGGTCCGGAGCCTGTGCGTGGGGTGGTGCCCACGCTGTGGAAGGGGTCCCCGCACACTGAGCGGGGTCTCGGGGTGTGCCTCGGGAAGCGGCTGGGCAGTGACAGCGTGTTCATGATCGACGAGGGAGAAACGTTGAGTGTCTGTGTGATCGGCGCGGGGCTGTCGGGGCTGGCTGTGGCGCATGCCTTGAAGGCCCGGGGGGTCGGGTTCGTGTGCGTGGAGAAGGCGCCCGACGTCGGCGGGATCTGGCGTCAGCCTCAGGCCGGTGAACGCGGGCCCGGGTATCTGGCGCTCCACCTCAACAGCACCAGACGGCTGACCGAGTTCAGCGACTTCCCGATGCCGGCGTCCTACCCTCTGTATCCACGCCACAGCGACATGGCCGCCTATCTGCGGTCGTTCGCGGAGTGGGCCGGGGTGCTGGACGACGTGGAGTTGCGGACCGAGGTGGTTTCCGTGGAGCAGGACCCGGATCTCGGCTGGACGGTGGTGAGCCGTGACGCGGACGGCGTCTTGGTCACCCGGAGGTTCGACCATGTGATCGTCGCCTCCGGGCATCACTCGCAGCCGGTGCTGCCGGATCCGCTGCCGCCGGGGGCGGAGGACTTTCGGGGGAGGATCCTCCACTCGATGGACTACCGCACGGGTGCCGAGTTCGTCGGCCGGAACGTCGTGGTGGTGGGGCTGGGCGCGTCGGCGGTGGACATCGCGGCGGACCTCTCCCGGCACGCGTCGCGGACCCTGCTCTCGGTGCGCAGGGGACTGCACGTGATCCCCAAGCAGCTCTTCGGGCTGCCGGTGGACGAGATAGCCGACGCGCCGTGGTTCTCGGCGATGCCCTTCGCCGAGCAGCGGCAGTTCGTGGAGACGGCGTTGCGGGTGGCGAGAGGGAGGATGTCGGACTACGGACTCCCGGAACCCGATCATCGCGTCTTCTCCTCGGCGGTGACGATCTCGGACGAGATACTCAGCCGGATCCGGCACGGGATGGTCGTCCCCCGGCCTGCGATCACGTCCTTCGACGGGGACCGGGTGGTGTTCGCCGACGGCACCGCGGAGGAGGCGGACGCGGTGGTCTACTGCACCGGGTACCGGATGCACTTCCCGTTCCTGCCTGAGGGGTGCCCTCGAGGCCCGCGGGGAGCGGTCGAGCTCTACCGGCGGGTGGTCTCGCCGGACCGGCCCGGCCTCCACTTCGTCGGGCTGATCCGGCCGGTGGGCTCCATCACCCGCCTGGTGGAGGCCCAGTCCCGCTGGCTGGCGGAGGTGGTGTCGGGGAATGCCGCGCTGCCGTCCCAGGAGGGCATGCGGGAGGAGATCGCCGCTTACCTGACCGACATCGACGGACGTTACGGACTGTCGGAGGGGTCCTCGGTCCAAGTGGACGTCGGCTCCTACCTCCGCGACCTGGACGGCCTCCTCCGGTCGCCGGAGGCAGGTGAACACCTGCCGGCCCGCTGACCGCTGGCCGGCCACGGCCGCGCGGCGACCGGTGCGCCGGCGCGGCTCCGCGCCGGGGAGCCGTGGGGGCGGGAGCAGCCGCAACGTTCCTGCTGACAGACACCCACCCCGAATGCGGTCACGCTGTGTACCCAACTAATCTGGCACGTAAAGATTTTGACGGATTGTTTGCAAAATCGTGCTGTTAAGATCACCGCGTTTGCGGGGCAGATGCAGGTACGCGACACGGCTTCTCCGACCCCAGGCACGGCTCCTCACACGGCCGGTCCGCCGCCATGCCCTCACGCGGGCCAGGCCGGTTCCGGCCCGCGTCCACAGGACTCCGCAGGCAGGTCATCAGCCCTCCTCCCCCGAAGAGAGTCCTATGACGGAATCCATACAGAGCCCCTGGTTCTGGGCTTTTCTCGTCGTGCTCGCCATCGTTCTGGCGGCGGTCGCCGTGATCCGCGGGCAGCGCGGTCGTCTGGCGGTGCTGCATGAGGAGACGCGCAGGCTCGAGGCCCGGAACGCAGAGCTCGAGGACGACCACGCGAAGTCGCTGCGGGAAGCCCGCGAGCAGGCCGAGGAGGACACCAAGACCGTCCTGAAGTCCGCCATGCGGACCCTGCAGGGCCTGGCCGCGGAGCAGCAGCTGGTGCTGTCCCGGCTGCAGACCAAGCACGGGGACTCGCCGATCTTCGAGGACCTCCTCGAGGCCGACCACACCAACGCCCAGTTCGGCCGCCGCGCCCTGTCCATCGCGGTCCTGTGCGACGGCTGGCTGGGGGGCCGGCGCGATCCTGCCTCGGTGTACGACGTGGTGCGCAGCGCGCAGGGACGGATCCGGCACTTCCGCCGGGTGGAGATCCTTTCCCAGGTCGACTACCGCGTGGTCGGCCGTGCGGTCGAACCGGTCGCCCTGGCCCTGTCCGAGCTGCTCGCCAACGCGACCAGTTACTCCAGCCCGGACACCGTGGTCGAGATCAACATCAGGTCCGTTCCGAAGGGCGTCTGCATCGTCGTCGACGACGCCGGTGTCGGCATGAGCGACGAGGAACGCGCCCGCGCCGAGAAGCTGCTGTCCACCGAGCGGGCCACCGGTGTGGCCGGACTCGGCAATCCGCCCCAGTTCGGCTTCGCCGTGATCGGAGTGCTGGCCGAGAAGTTCGGCTTCGAGGTGGCGGTCGACTCGTCCTCCCCGTACGGAGGTGTCCGCGCGGTGATCCTGCTGCCGCACGACCTGCTCACCAGCATGCCGGAGAGGAAGATGCCAGCCCGGCCGGTCGCCCCCGCGGCGACCCAGCCCGCCCCGGCGGCCGACACCCGGCCGCCGTCCACGGCCGTCCCGGCCGCGGAGCTCGGCGGGCCGGAGCCCGCGGCCGATCCCGTCGTGGGTGCCCACGGCCTGCCCCAGCGACGCCGGAAGCGGCCGATGACGATCGTCCGGGACGACAGCGCCACCGCACCACGGGCACCGGAGCGCTCGGACACCGAGAAGGCGGCGATCATGGGCGCCTTCCAGCGCGGAACCCAGTCCGGCCGAGCGACCCAGCCCTCCCCCGGGGGGAACACGAGCGGCACACGCACGACGAGCAGTGAAGGGCACGAGGAATCGTGAACGACAACCTGTCATGGATGCTGGACAGCGCCCTGGAGATTCCCGGGGCCCTGCACGCCGTCCTGATCTCCGCCGACGGCCTGCTGATGGCCCGGACGAAGGAATTCCAGCGGGACGACGCGGACCGGGTGGCCGCCGCCATGAGCGGCATGCAGTCCCTGAGCCGTTCCCTGGGCTTCTTCTGCGACGAACCGGACCAACTGTGGCGGCAGACGGTGGTCGAGTTCAGCGGCGGATGGGTGTTCCTGATCTCCGCGGGTGAGGGCGCCTACCTGGGGGTCTCGGCGCTGCCGGACGTCGACATGCAGGACATCACCTTCCGCATGCAGCAACTGGTCGGCCGGCTCGGCAAGGAACTGACCTCGCCGGCCCGCCAGGACATCGGCAGCAGCTCATGACCGACCACGACCGCCAAGAGGCGGAAACTCCGGATCTGGTCCGGTCCTACGTCATCACCAAGGGGCGGGCCTTACCGCAAGAGGGCCGGTTCTCCCTGGTCACCCTGGTCACGGCGGCCCCCGATCAGGGGCAGCAGGTGGCACGCCTGTCTCCCGAGGAGCGCGGCCTCCTCGAGATCTGCTCGGCCGGCTACCTGTCCGTCGCGGAACTCGCCGGCCACACCCGGCTGCCGCTGGGCGTGGTGCGCATCCTGCTGGTCTCCCTCAAGGAAGGTGGCCACGTGATCACCCGTCCGCCGGTGCGGCGGGCCGAAGCCGCCGACAGGGAACTCATCGAGGAGGTGCTCAGTGGCCTTCGCGCCAAGTTTGGATGACACGGCGTACATCCGGGACGGGGCGACCCAGACCCCCGTCAAGATCCTGGTCGTCGGTCACTTCGCGGTCGGCAAGACCACGTTCATCGGCACCATCTCGGAGATCGAGCCGCTGTCCACCGAAGAGACGATGACCCAGGTCTCCGCCTCGGTCGACGACCTCAAGGGCGTCCGGGGCAAATCCACCACCACGGTGGCCATGGACTTCGGTCGGCTCACCCTCAGCGACCGGGTGGTGCTGTACCTCTTCGGCACGCCCGGGCAGCAGCGCTTCGTACAACTGTGGGAGGACATGGCCCGAGGCGCGCTCGGCGCCCTGATCCTCGTCGACCCCGAGCGTCTGGCGGACTCCTTCCCGGTGATCGATCTGATCGAGCACTACGGCCTCGACTACGCCATCGCCGTCAACCGCTTCGACGGCACGCCGGAGCACGAGGTGGAGGCCCTGAGACAAGCTCTGGACCTGCTGGACGACACCCCGGTCGTCACCTGCGACGCACGCGACGAGAAGTCGTCGGCCGATGCGTTGATCACCCTCGTCCAGCACCTGCTGGACCGCAAGATCAGGAATTGACATGACCATCCACGACACCGGCATTCCGACGCCCCCGCCGGGCTGCCCCGCCCACGGTTCGGGAGCGCCGGTCCCGTTGTACGGTCCGGAGTTCGCGTCCGACCCGGACGCGTACTACGCCTACCTGCGGCACCTCGGTGCCGCCGCGCCGGTGGAGCTCGCCCCGGGCGTGAGGGCCACCCTGGTCACCGACCACACCTCGGCCCGGCAACTCCTCCAGGACTCCGTCACCTTCCGGAAGGACGCCCGCCGCTGGCGGGAGTTCAACGAGGGTCACATCCCCCCGGACAGCCCGGTCGCACCGGTGCTGGCGTACCGTCCCAACTGCATGTTCAGCGACGGCTCGGAGCACCTGCGGCTGCGGCAGACGATCACGGAGAGCCTGTCCCAGGTGAAGCCGCGCCGGCTGCGGCAGACCACGGAGAAGGTGTCCGACTACCTGATCGCCCAGTTCGGCTCCCGCGGCTCGGCCGACCTGCTCGCCGACTACGCCAAGGCGTTGCCCTTGTTCGTGTTCAACGAGCTGTTCGGCTGCCCCCCTGACATCGGCGATCGGATCCTCTTCGGCGCCACCGGCATGTTCGACGGTGTCAACGCGGAGCGGGCGGTCGAGGTGCTGTTCGGCGCGGTGGGCGAACTGGTGGCGCTCAAGCGGTCCCGGCCAGGGGACGACGTCACTTCCTGGCTGATGCGGCACGAGGCGGCGCTCACCGACGAGGAGATGGTCCACCAGCTCGCCCTGCTCCTCGTCGCGGGCAACGAACCACTGCGCAACCTGATCGGCAACACCCTCCACCGGATCCTCACCCACGAGGGGTACGCGCAGAAGGGCGGCCTGATCGACGAGGCGCTCGAGGACACCCTGTGGGAGAACCCTCCCATGCAGAACCTGGCAGCCCACTACCCCGCCCATGACGTCGAGTTCGCCGGCCGGAAGCTGCGCGAGGGTGACCTCATATTGGTCAGCTTCGCCGCCGCCAACGGCAGCCCGGCGCTGGAGTCCGCGCGCCGGGGCAGCGGCAGCCGGGCCCACCTGGCGTGGAGCGCAGGTCCGCACGCCTGCCCGTCCAAGGATCCCGCCCGGCAGATCGCGATGGCCGCCATCGAGAACCTGCTCAACCACCTCCCCGACGTCGAACTCGCGGTCCCCGAGGACAGCCTGGTGTGGCGGCCGGGCCCGTTCAACCGTGGCCTGACCTCACTGCCGGCCCGGTTCACACCGCTCAAGGTGGCCCGTCCGACCGACGAGCAGGGCCTCGGCGGGCGGACATCCTCCGAACAGCGGCCGACTGCGGCGGAGCGTGCTCCGGAGCGGCGGGGCGGTGTGTGGAGCCAGTTCCTCAACTGGCTCTCCAAGTGACGGACCCTGCACGAAAATGATCACTTCACTGCATGCTCCTGTTGTCCCTCGGGTAGGCAGCTCGCGAAGACAACGCGCGTAGCTGAGGAGATGTCGTGAAGCAGAGATCGGTCGTCGCCGATCCCATATCGTCGGCCTTCGTGCCGCGACCGCGGATACCCGCCTCCCGGGGCGGGTATCTTTTTGCCCGCTCAGCCTCCGGCGACACCTTCCGGCCGATGACCCGACGGGCCCCAGCGGGTCCGCCCTCGCCCCTCACCCTCGGCGAGCACACGGGGGGCCAGCTGCTGCGACTGGCCCGGGCCATCGGCATGGACGAGGACGACGCACAGTCCTCCACGCAGACGCTGCTGTCCGCGCTCGGCCCGGTCGCCCGCCGGCCCCTGCACCTGCGACCGCCGACCTTGTCCCACCTCTCCGACGACCACACACCGGTGGAGTTCTCGCTCTCCTTCTCCTCCCGGGGCATCCCCTCGCTGCGCGTCCTCCTGGAACCGGGCTTCGGCCGTGCTGACCTCGCACGCAACGGCCAGGCAGGGCTGCGCGCCGTCCGGGACATGGCCCGCCGGTGGAACTTCTCCACCGAACGCCTCGACGAGCTCGAGGACCTCTTCCTGCCCGCCGACCCGCAAGGCTCATTCGCCCTGTGGATCGCGCTGGAGCTGCGCCCCAGAGGCGTGCCCAAGGTCAAGGTGTATCTGAATCCTGCCGCATCCGGGCCGGAACGGGCCGCGGCCACCGTGCGGGAGGCGCTGCGCCGGCTCGGCCACGAGGACGCCTTCGATGTCCTGCCGCCGGGCGACCAGCACCTGTTCTTCGCCCTCGACCTCGGAGACTGGGAGGAGCCCCGGGCCAAGGTCTACCTCGCCCACCACAAGTTGTCCGCCACAGGGGCGGGAACCCTGTCCCGGATGGACGACGGCCCCCGGCCCGCCGACATCCAGGCGTTCTTCCACGCTGCCACCGGAACGGACCCCGCTGGAGACGACGAAGACGGCCCCCTCCCCCATCGGAGGCCTGTGCAGACCTGCCACGCCGTCACCGACACCGCCGCCGGCCGTCCCACCGGCTTCACCCTCTACGTCCCTGTCCGCGACTACGTCCGGCACGACGGCGAAGCACTCAAAAGGGCCGTCACCGTCCTCACCCGTCACGGCATGGACCCGTCCCCTCTCCGCCACGCCCTCTCCGCCCTCACCTCCCGCCATCTGCGCGACGGCGTCGGCCTCATCGCCTACTTGGGCGTCGCCCACCAGCAAGGCACCTCCCCCCGGGTGACCATCTACCTGTCCTCCGAGGCGTACAGGGTCCGCCCACCCAACCGACACCTCTGAGACCTTCTTGGACCCACTCACGGCGACTCCGTCGCACCGGCCGAGCGGTCATCAAGCGACCTTGCAGAGTGGGCGCACAAGCGCCCCCTGCGCGTCGTCAACGGCACAGCCAGAGCCACCAGTCCGATGATGCGTACGAAGCTGCCTAGTTGGTAAGTGTCCCGAGCCGCGCGGCGATCTGGGCGCGGATGGATGCGGTCCTCTCTGGCGCGGTCACTTCCGTGAGCGTGTTGACCAGGTCGGAGGCGAGGGCGGTTGCGTCCTGGGAAGTGGTGTACCGGTTCCCACCTGATCCGGGCGTTTGGTCCGGCGTCGGAGTGAGGGGCCGGATATGAGAACGGCCACCGGCTGATCTTTCAAGACGACCAAGTCTTTGAAGGAGATCAGCACGATGACCGCACCAGATAGTCTGCCCCTGCACGCCCTCGCGGAGGACAATCTCGTCGCGGCGAGTCCGGATCTGCTGCGCGCGACGGTCAAGACGTTCGCCGACGCGCTCATGTCCGCGGAGGCCGACGCCCTCTGCAACGCCGAATACGGCCAGGTCAGCGAGGAACGCGTCAATCACCGCAACGGCTATCGCCCGCGCGAGTGGGACACCCGGGCCGGCACGGTCGAGCTTGCCGTTCCCAAGCTGAGGCAGGGCAGCTACTTCCCGCACCGGCTCCTCGAGCGCCGCCGGGCCGAGCAGGCCCTGATCTCGGTGGTCGCCACCGCCTACCTCCTCGGGGTCTCCACCCGCCGGGTCGAGAAGCTCGCCGAGTCCCTCGGTGTCACGCAGCTGTCGAAATCCCAGGTCAACGCGATGTCCAAGCATCTGGACGAGCAGGTGACCGCGTTCCGCAACCGCCCCCTGGACGCCGGCCCGTACGCGTTCGCCCGGGTCGACGCGCTCACCCAGAAGGTCCGCGAGGGCGGCCGCATCATCAACGTCCACGCGCTGATCGCGGTCGGCGTCAACGCCGACGGCCACCGCGAGATCCTCGGCCTGGACGTCGCCACCGCCGAGGACGGCGCCGACCGGCTCGCCACCGGGCGCCGCGCATAGCGTCCGGCTCCTCATCGCCCTGCGCCGGCGGTCCAACTTCAACGGCAGACGATCCGGCATCGCTGTCAGAGGACAGCGATGCTCCCCTGCCCGGCCGCGCGAGAACCGGTGTCACGCGCCCTGACACGCCGCCTGTCACGTTCCCGGAGAACCCGCCCGTGACCTGCAGCAACACCTGCCGGCAGAGGAACACGCGCCGGGCGTGACAGCGTGATGCCCCACGGGCGGGCCGAAGGCCGGCCGGGTGTCCTGCGCCATCGATCCTTGACCGATTGCCAGTGAAGTCGGGCCACCGCGCGGTTCGTGTCATCGAGCCTTGACTGCCCTGGTCAGGGACCCGCTGAGCGGTGTCAGACCCTTGCCGGATGATCTGGTCATGCTGATGGCGACCAACGAGCGCGGCCATGTGGTGAAACGCCCTTCCAAACCTGCCATCGGGACGATGCTGGCCAACCTGCGGCGGGGGAACGCGCATATGATCTTGGAGCGGGTCGACGAGGAGCGGCCGGGCAGCTGGTACATCCAGGTCCTGCTTCGCGAGAACAACACCTTCCAGCTCGAATACCGGGACGGCGTGGCTGAGCAGCACTACCGGACGCAGACGATCTCTCAGGAGAAGGTCCTCGGAGCGCTGCTCGGCTGGGCTGGTGCGAAGCCTGGCTGGCGGGACGGCTTCATGTGGAACAACATCGCTGAGCAGTTCGGCACCAGCGACCGGGAAGCCCTGGAGCCGTCCGGCGACACGGAACCGCCGACCGGCTCGAATTCGGGCTGACCGGGGCCGCGATCCGTCTGCCGCTGGTCGTCGCGGTCACGACCATCGGCGCCGACCAGAAACTGCTGGGGTCGGACCGGGCGGCCACCCTGGTCGCCGCCGCGATGATCTCCGTGCTCCTGCTGCCTCTCGTCGCTGCCCGCGTGCGGTCCGGGCGTGCCCCGGTGGCGGACCGTCCCGGCCTGAGGGAGGCGGACGAGTCGGAGGGGTGGTGACCGATCGGCACGCGGGACTCCTCCTGGGGAGGGCCGGCACCGCCTCATGGTGAGGCAGGCGTCAGGGCGGCGGGTTCCGAAGGCCAGTCGAGCACGGTCAGCTCGGGCCACTGCTGCCGCCAGCGGGCGGTTTTGGTCTCGTACACCTCGCGCGGAGCAAGCACTGGATTGGGCCGGACGACGAGGTTGAACACGTCGGCAAGCCCGTGCGGTGCGTAGACGCGCCACCGTCCGTCCGGTTTCAGGCGAACGCCCAAGCAGCAGGTGGTGGCGGCGAAGCTGTCGATGGCGGCCTCGGTGGAGGCGTAGGGCTCACACGCGACGCCGAACTTCTGTTCGTACCAGAGGTGGACGCGGGCCTCGTTGCGGACCTCGACCTCCGCCGGCAGGTCGGCGAAGGCGGCGTCGGCGGCCTTGATCACAGCGTCCTCCGCCTCCCACGACAGATCGTGATCGTCGAAGTAGAAGACGTCGTAGTCCTTGATGCCGTGGGCGGGAGGCCTGTCCGTGGCCACGTTCCAGACGGTCTGGAACAGGCAGCCCGCCGTCAAGTACCAGCCCGGCAGCCCCAAGCGAGCCGTGCGGTCCAACACCTCCACCAGCACCTCGTTGCGGGACAGCACGGACCTGAGGGCGGCGAGCTGCTCGTCGAGCGGGAGGCGACCGATCACCGCTCATGCCTACCACGCGGCAGACCGACGGCGCCTGTCTTCAGCCTTCGGGACCTTCTGGACGGAGCTCTCTCCGCAACGATCGGCAAGGGGCGGCTCTTCGCCGGTGATCGTGTGCGTGGCGTCGAGATGGGCGCGGCTCCGGCGTTCGGCGAGCAGCGGGTGGACGGCCACCGCCCAGTCCGCGGTGCGGGGCGACACGCGCGCCGCCCTCCTTCGACGGACGGGGGGCGGCCTTCTCATGGGTGCCTGCCGGCGCCGGAGACCTGTCAGGGAAGGGGGCGGTGACGTGCTGGCTCCGGTGCCGATGGCGGGGGAACCCCGCGCACGAGCTCGCCCACGAGTGCGGCGATCTGTTCCACCTCGATCAGGAAGCCGTCGTGACCGTAGGGGGACTCGATGAGCCGTAGGTGGTCCGCCGTGGGGATGCCCGCCGCCAGCTCCGCCTGCTGCGACGGCGGATACAGGCGGTCGGAGCCGACCCCGGCCACGAGCGTCCGGGCGGTCACCCGGCGCAGGGCGGCCCGCACGCCACCGCGCCCGCGGCCGATGTCGTGGCTGTTCATCGCCTCGCACAGCGCGACGTAGCTGCCCGCGTCGAAACGGCCGGCCAGCTTGGCCGCGTGATGGTCGAGGTAGGACTCGACCTGGTACCGGCCGCCGCTCCAGGGGTTCTCCGTGCCCTGGAGCGAACGGCCGAAGCGGGCCTGGAGCTCCGGCTCGCTGCGGTACGTGACGTGGGCGATCCGCCGGGCCAGGCCGAGTCCGGCGTGCGGGCCCCGGCCGGTGTCGTGGTAGTGGCCGCCGTGCCAGTGCGGGTCGGAGCGGATGGCGTGCAGCTGGATGCCGGCCCAGGCGATCTGCTCGGCGCTCGCCGCGGCCGTCGTGGCGAGCAGCAGGAGCGCGTCCGTCCGTTCGGGATGCGACACCGCCCATTCCAGGGCTCGCATCCCGCCCATCGAACCGCCGACCACCAGGGCCCACCGGTCGATGCCCAGCGCGTCGGCCAGGCCGGCCTCGGCCGCGACCTGGTCGCGCTGTGTCAGGAACGGAAAGTCGCCGCCCCAGCGCCGGCCGGACGGGCCCGGGGAGGACGGCCCGGTACTGCCCTGGCAGCCGCCGAGCACGTTCGGTGCCACGACGAACCAGCGGTCCGTGTCCAGCGCCCTCCCGGGACCGACGATGCCGTCCCACCAGCCGGGGGTGGGATGGCCGGGCCCGGCGGGGCCGGCCACGTGGCTGTCGCCGGTGAGGGCGTGCAGCACCAGCACCGCGTTGGACCGGTCCGGTGCGAGCCGCCCCCAGGTCTCGAACGCCAGCCGCACGCCGGGCAGTTCACCACCCGCCTCCAGAGCGAGCGGCTTCTCCCGCTCGTACCACCGGCGGCGCCCGGGCGGGTCCCCCTCCTGCCAGGCCCCGGAGGCCGGCGGGAGGGGAACCTGGGACGGCGTCAGCACGGTGTTCAGGACGCGGCCTTCGCCGCGCGGAACCCGGTCTCCAGATCCGCCTTGAGGTCGGCGAGGTTCTCGATGCCGACCGAGAGGCGCACCAGGCCGGGCGAGGCGCCGGAGGCCGCCAGCTGCTCCTCGTCGAGCTGGCTGTGGGTGGTGGAGGCCGGATGGATGATGAGGCTGCGCACGTCCCCGATGTTGGCGAGGTGGCTGAACAGCTCGACGGCGTCCACGAACCGCTTGCCGGCCTCGATGCCGTCCCGCAGCTCGAAGGAGACGATCGCGCCCGCGCCGCGCGGGAGGTACTTCTGCCCGGCCTCGTACCAGCGGCTGGAGGGGAGGCCCGGGTAGTGGACGACGGCGACCTCGTCGCGCTGTTCCAGCCACTCGGCGAGCGCCAGCGCGTTCGACGAGTGCCGCTCGATGCGCAGGCTGAGCGTCTCCACGCCCTGCAGGAGCAGGAAGGCGGAGTGCGGGGAGAGGGCAGGACCGAGGTCGCGCAGCAGCTGCACCCGCAGCTTGACGGCGTACGCGCCCGGGCCGAGCGCCGGCCAGTACCGCAGGCCGTGGTAGCTCGGGTCGGGCTCGGTGAAGTCGGGGAACCGGTCGGCGTGCGCCCCGAAGTCGAACGTGCCGCCGTCGACGACGACACCGGCGAGGGCCGTGCCGTGACCGCCCAGGAACTTGGTCGCCGAGTGCACGACGATGTCCGCGCCGTGCTCGATCGGCCGCAGCAGGTAGGGGGTCGGCACGGTGTTGTCCACGATCAGCGGCACGCCCGCCTCGTGGGCGACGTCCGCGACCGCCCGCACGTCGAGGACGTTGCCGCGGGGGTTGCCCAGTGCCTCGGCGAACAGCGCCTTGGTGTTCGGCCGGACCGCCGCCCGCCAGGCCCCGGCGTCGTCCGGGTCGTCCACGAAGGACACCTCGATGCCCAGCTTCGGCAGCGTGTGCCGGAACAGGTTGTACGTGCCGCCGTACAGCGAGGCGCTGGAGACGATGTGTTCCCCGGCACTCGCCAGCGTCAGGATCGCCAGGGCTTCCGCGGCCTGGCCGGAGGACAGCGCCACCGCCGCGACCCCGCCCTCCAGCGCGGCGATGCGCTGCTCGAAGACGTCCTGGGTGGGGTTGTGGAGGCGTGTGTAGATGTTGCCGGGCTCGGCCAGTGAGAACAGGTCGGCGGCATGCCGGGTGTCGCGGAACACGAACGACGTCGTCTGGTAGATCGGCGTCGCACGGGCCCCGGTCGTCGGGTCGGGTACGGCGCCGGCGTGGACCTGCTGGGTCTCGAAGGACCAGGCCGGGGTGTCGGGCCCGGCGGGCTCGTCGTCGGGGGTGTGGCCGGCGGTGACGGAGTCGATGGGCTGGCTCATGGTTCTCCCTTGTACGGGTACGGCGATGCGCGGGGTACGGGAAGGGGAAGGCGAAGGAACCGCAGGCGGGGAGCGCGTGCCCGGAAAACGGCAGCGGTCCGCGCGACGCGGTGGGAAAAGCCTGGTCGGACGCCGGAGGGCGATCAGCTCACGGCGGAACAGCCCGTGGTGGTGACACGCACGTAGTCAACGTGGCGGCGGGTCACGAGCACGGTCATGGAGCCAGGCAACCACACAGGGGTGAGCGCGCGCCAGACCGAAGGGGAGGGTGTCTCACGCATCGGACGCGTGGGGGAGCGGCTCCTGCTCGCTCGGCGACCGGCTGACCCTCGCCGAATGGTGCTGAGGCGCGAAGGACTGGTCCGTCCCGTGGCCGCTCGACGACCAAGCGGGAACCGATCCCACCGTGCGGTTCACCGAGGACCCTTACGATCCGGACGCGGAGGCGATCCCCGAAGAGGAACCGCTGAGCCGGTTCCTCCTGCGGTTCACCCTCAACGACGCGATGGGTTCCGCCCCCTACGGCGCACGCACCCACGCCATGCCGACCGAGCGCTTCGTCCCTCCACGGAACGTGCTGAGGCCCGTGCCGCTGAGTCCGTTCGCCTGCGCGGACGAGCGGTTCCTCGTGGCGCCGGGACTGCTCGCCCGCGTCCAGGGCGACGAGGAAAGGACCATCCTGGACCTCGCCGCGCTTCACCGAGGGACACTGACACCCCTGCTGGAACACGGATTCCGCTGGAGCACCTTCTCCGAATGAGGCATGTCAGGGACGGGAGGAACTCCCCGGGGACGAATGGTCGATCCCCGCCACCGGCGGACGACGGATGGCCCCGGTGGGCTGACCACCAAGGTCCACCTCGCCTGCGACGGCCGGGGCCTGCCCCTGGCCGTCCTCGTCGCACCCGGCAACGTCAACGGCTCCACCGCCTTCGACGCCGTCCTGGACGCGGTGCGCGTGCCCTGGTCCGGCGTCGGGCGGCCGCGTCGCAGACCCGACACGGTCATCGCGGACAAGGCGTATCCGGCACGGGCGATCCGCCGGACACTGCGGCGCCGGGGCATCCGGTCGGTGATCCCGGGAAGAGCCGACCAGAAGGCCAACCTGCTGTGACAGGAGGGCTGCCATGGCCACGGTGGCTCGGTGGGCCGTTGCGTCGGTGTACGGCTGCCGGGTGATCGGTGCCTGCATTCGGCGCACGGAAGATTGACGATTTCTTCACACGTGAATTCACGCTTTCACCACAAGGCAATTCACACGCTCACCGTCCCCGCGAAAAACGGGCGCACCACCGACACGAACGCCGCCCCCGGTGCCACGCGACACCCTGAACGGCTGCGCCGCCGCCCGTGAATGTCCCGACATGGGCAGACAAGGAGGCATGGGCGGCGCATGGCACAACTCACTCGGCATTGTCGAGCGAGCCGAGCGCGAAAAATTCGCCGGAAGTTGCCTGGAATGCGGAACGGTGATTCCATCGCGCCGGTCGGATAAACCAGGGCCTGCCTCAGTTTCGGCGAAGGCATGAAATCGAGAACGGCGGCCGCCCTTTCCGCACGGGTGGCGCGGCCGATCGGAGGAAGCGACGTGGGTTGCTCGCACGCCACAGGGTGCCCCCTGTTCCCGCTGCTCAGAGAGAGCCTGCGGGGCTGGCGCGACTACTACTGCGACAGCAACGACCAGTGGCGCGGCTGCGCGCGCTACAAGATGTCGCTGACCGGCGAGCGCGTGCCGATCAGCCTGCTGCCCAACGGGGCACAGGCGCGGCACTTCGAGAACGCCGATGACGCGGGCTGGACCTGCGCACCCGCCTCGGGGCAGGCGCCACCGCAGGCCGTACGGCACGAGCCGTGGTCACCGCAGGGCGCGTACGGGGCACAGCCGCCGTCGGCCCGGCCGCCCGCCCCGCCCGCGCCCTCCGGGCATCGGGTCGCGGCTCCGGAGAGCGTGACGCCGTGGGCGACGGAGGCTCCGTCGGTGCCGCTCACGCTCGGCCAGCCGTCACCGCCTCCCCACATCCCCCAGCATCACGCCCGGCCCGCGCAGCAGGCACCGCGCGCGTCCCGCCCGAAGCGTGGCCTGTGGGCCCGCCTGACCGATTGGATGAGTCGACCCGCATGACCACCTACTGGCCCTGGTGGGCGGGCGCCGTCGGGCTCGCCCTGGTCACCGTCTACCACGCCCTCGCCACCGACAGGTCCTTCGGGGTGTCCTCCGCGTGGGACCGCGTGGTGCACTGGCGGCGCGAACGCCGCCTCGAGCGGATGGACGAGGAGTTCGCCGACGACCGGGCGCTCGCCGAGGCGCTCGCCGCGGCCACCGCGGAGCACTTCGGCCCCGGCCCGTCCCCTGTGCGGCAGCTCCCGTACGGACAGCCGGGAACGCTCCAGGTGGACGTCGAACCGCCGGCGGGTGACCGTCCCGCGGCCACGAGCGGGCGACCGGCGCCGCTCTTCACCCAGGCAGCCCTGCTGATATCGGTCTTCGTCGGCGGGCTGATCGCCGCGGTCACCTCAGGGCGGTTCGAACTCCGCCTCGACATGGGCCCGGGGTTCCGGAGCCTGGTGACCGCCGATCCGGTCATGATGACCGTCCTGCTGTTCGCGGGAGGCGTGCTGGTCGGCTTCGGCACGAGGCTGGCGGGCGGGTGCAGCTCCGGCCACGGGCTCAACGGGTGCGGCCGTCTGCGGCCGGTGAGCCTCCTGGCGACCGCCGTGTTCTTCGGCACCGCCGTCGCGGTGTCGTTCATCCTGTGGAAGGTGATCTGATGCGTACTCGGGGCGCGATCCTGCTGGCCACCGTCGTCACCGGTCTGGCCCTCGGCTTCACCGTCGCCAACATCGGCTTCGGCGACTACGCCGAGCTGAACCGCATGTTCACCTTCCAGGACCTGCGGATGTTCCTCTCCTTCGCCGGCGCCGTGGTGATCATCGTGTGCGCCTTCGCCGTGCTGCGGGTCCGCCGCACGCCGGAGCGGATCCACGGCGGCGTGGTCCCCGGCGCGGTGCTGTTCGGCACGGGATGGGCGATCTCGGGCGGGTGCCCCGCGATTCCTGTCATCCAGGTCGCCGGCGGGTACCTGCCCGCCTTGGTCACCATCGCCGGCATCGTCGTCGGTGTCCGGCTGTGCCGTTGGGCGAACGCCCGGTATTTCCACGTCGACCGGGGCTCCTGCGCGCTGTGACCGCCGCCGGCCGGTGAACGCTGCACGGGCAGCGGTCCGCGAGGTACGGTGCCCGCGCGGTCGTACGGGGCGCCAGGCAGGCAGCGAGGGCGGCGGGGACATGGGTGCGGTGGAGAGCTGGCCCCGGGTGATGGATCTGCTGAGGGAGCACGCCCCGGCCGATTACGCGGATCTGCCCGGGCCGGCCACGGAGGAGATGCTCGCGGCGGCCGAGGAGCGGATGGGTGTTCCGCGCCCCATGCCGACACCAACCTGTTCGCCGTCCTGGTCCATGTCCTCGGCGGGACCGTCCGGCGTGCCGGGCACGCCGGCATCCTGCGCGAGGGCCTCGACGGCCGCACCGGGCTGCGCCCCGAGTACGAGCGGCCGGCCGACGAGGAGGCCCGTGCGGCCCACCGTGCACGGATCGAGCAGGCCGCACGGTCGGCCGCACCGGCCGGGAGGTGGCGCCGACCTCAGGTGTTGTTCACGACGCGCCAGCGGTTGTCCGCGGAACCGTCGTCGGGGGCCTGCACCGCGAAGGCGCCCCGGGCGGTGGAGTTGGCGGCGATGCCGAGGAGCTTGCCGCTGTGGACGTTGCGGATCTTGTAGGTCCCGTCGCCCTGGGCCAGCAGCGTCCACCGGTGGTCGGCGGTCCCGTTGTCCGCCCACTGCAGCACGGTCGCGTTGTCGGCCGTGGACATGTTCTGCACGCCCAGCACCTTGGCGCTGTGGACGTTGCGGAGGCGGACCGCGTCGCCGTCGGCGATCATCTCCCAGTCGTGGTCGGCCGTGCCCGAGTCGTCCCACTGCAGGGCGCGGCCGCCGTCCGCGGTGGACATGTCCTGGATGCCCAGGACCATGCCGCTGGCCGCGTTGACCAGCCGGACGGATCCGCCCGGTGTGCCTGATCCGCCGCCGGTGTTCCAGTAGACGGTGTAGTTGTGGCCGTGCGCGTCGTGGAACGGTCCGAGGGTGACGGTGGAGCCGTTGGCCGTGGCGGTGAAGGCCAGCGAGGTGCCGCCGGTGCGTCTGATCGTGGCCGTGTCCAGGCGCGGCAGGGAGGTGAGCGTGGTGTTGCCGTAGTTGCCGGACAGGACGACCGGGCCGTAGGTGACCGCGGCAACGTCCGGGTTGTCGTTGGCCGCACGCAGGACGACCCGCATGGGCAGGCGGACCGTGACCGTGTCCCCCGCGCTCCACGCGCGGGTGAGGGTGGCGTAACCGCCGGGTGTGGTCGCGATGTTCTGGACGGCGCCGTTGACGCTGACGGTGGCGCCCGTGGTCCAGGCGGGGATCCGGATGCGCATTGGCCAGGTGCCGCCGGCGTTCCCGGTGACCTGCAGGGTGGTGGTGTCGCCGACCGGGTAGGAGGTCGTCTGGGTGACGGTGATGCCGCGCTGCGACCAGTCCAGCACCGAGGGCACGAACATGTTGACGATCAGCGTGTCGCCGTTGTGGAAGTACACGGAGTCCATCAGCCGGGTGTGCATCTCGAGGCCGGTTCCCTGGCAGCACCAGAACGAGTTGTAGTCCGTGCTCCAGGTACCGCCGCCCCAGGCGGGGCCGACGCCTCGCCTGCCGCCCGGCGAGAGCGGGGTGAAGTAGGTGACGTGTCCGTGGGAGTCGGCGGGGTTCTGCTGGCCGATCATATGGTTCAGCCAGGCCCGCTCGTAGTAGTCGAACCACTCCCCCCGGTCCGGGTCGAGCGTGAACAGCTCCCGGGTGAGGTCCAGCATGTTGAAGGTGTTGCAGCTCTCGCAGGTGTCCTGGTTCAGGTAGCCGGCGATGGCGTTCGGAGCCCGGAAGTGCTCGGCTTGGCTGTTGCCGCCGATGACGTAGGTGTGCGCGCCGACGCAGATCCTCCAGGCGTTGGCGGCGATGTCCCGGTAGCGGGTGGTGCCGGTGGCCTTGAACTCCCGGACCGCGCCGATCCACTTGGGGACCTGGGTGTTGGCGTGCAGTCCGTTCAGCCGGTCCTGGCCGGCCGCCAGGGGGTCGAACACCGAAGCATGGTCGAAGCGTCGCGCGGCCGTGAGCCATCGTGCGTCGCCGGTCTGCTGGTACAGATCGGCCAGCACGTCGTTCATGCCGCCGAACTCGGTGCCCAGCATCGCCTGCATCTGCGTGGTGCTCAGCGCGCCGGTGCGCCGGTCGACCCAGGCGGCGAGGGAGAGCAGCACGTCACGGGCCTGGTTGCTGCCGATCAGGCGCCAGACGTCCAGCAGGCCGGCCAGCGTCTTGTGGATCGCGTAGTAGGGCACGTTGCCGTTGTTCAGGGTCCGCTGCTCGAGCGCGGTGAAGTCCGACTCGGGGAACCCGGAGAGGTATCCGGCGCCGAACCCGGCCGCGGCGTTGTTGGCCTGGCACCTGGCGAGCTCGGCGACCATGAGGGTCGCCTTGTCCCGGCACACGGTGTCGCCGGTCACCGCGTACGCCTGCGCCCAGGCGGTGAGGAAGTGCCCCTGCACGTGGGTGCGGAAGGGGAAGGACGGAGCGTCCCAGCCGCCGTTCGCCGTCGCCCCGTTGGTGGAGAGCCGGTGGTTGGCGCGGAAGTTGTACAGCAGCCGGTCGACGTCGACGAACCGCAGGTAGTTCAGTGTGCGGTTCTGGTTGTCCAGCCACCGGCTCGCGGTCAGCCGGACCCGGCCCAGCTCGAAGGGGCGGGCCAGGACCCCGATGTCGGCACGCACGGGTGGGAGGACGGCGGCCTGCGCGGGTGAGCCGCCCAGGAGCGGTTCGGCGACGGACGCGACGGCCGCCGCCCCGGCGGTCCGCAGAAGGCTCCGTCTGCTGAGGGGTAAGGACACCGTGCAACCTCATTCCTTGGTCGGTGGTCTCCTGGCGGAGACCCGGGGGATCCGGGGGTCCGGTGGTCACGGCATGACGCGGAAGGTGGGGCTGTCGCGGGAGCGGAACGACGCCCGGGAGGAGTCGGCGAGGCCCGCCGTCCGCCGGCAGGCGGCGCGGCGCATGACGGCACTCTCCGCCGCGCCTGCGAACGGTCTCAGGCACGCCGGGGCGTCCGGCAGTCAGTGTGAGCGCTAACAGTTCCACGGAGCAAGAGTCGTGCGCCGGGCAGAGTTCTGAGGATGGTGAGACGAGGGCGACCATGCAGCACAAGGGAGCTGCATCGCTCCAGCTCAGCGGTCACGGCATGTTAGCGCTCACATATCCGAGCGGCGTCCAGATCCGACTGGTTCGCGCCCGGACGGTTGACATGCCGACGGCCGGCAGCGCGGATCGGCGAGTCGATCGAGGACCTCGCTCCCGGCCCCGGCCCGCTCCTTCCGCGGGAGTACGCGGAACTCGAGTGGGCCACCGACGACACGGGCGACAGGTATGACCTGACCGCCCGCCACCCCGACGGCAACCGCATCGAGGTCCGGGTGGACGCCCACGGCTCCACCGTGCTGTTCCTCGGGCAGACCCCGGTGACGGCCCTGTACGAGCCGCACGAGTTCCGGTGGCCGGAACCGGTGCGGAGGTCCGCGACCCTCACGCCCGGCCACCTGCTCTGCTACGAATGCGACGGTCTCGGCGCCTGTGACTGCTGCGGGGGCCGCGGGTGGCTGCCGAGTGAGCCGCACGGGCGCAGCCGCCGCCCCCAGTGCGCCGCGCGGCGCATCTGCCCCATCTGCGGCGGCGCGGGTGAGCTGGGACTCTCCCAGCTGTCGCCCTACCAGCGGACCCGGTACCCCGAACTGGGCCGTTGACCGTCGCGCCGCCCGTGGCAGCGGCCGTGGCCGTGGCCGTGGCGGAGTGTCGTCACCGGAGCACGACGTCCACACCGCGCTCGGCGAAGATCTCCAGGACGACGGGGAACGGAACGACGTCGCTGTCGCCCTGCAGGGTCGGCCGGGGCCTCGAGAAATGGGCCCTGGACTCCGCCGAGTGGTCCCAGTGCAGGGTGAACGGCGCGGTGGCGCCCCAGCGACCCCGCAGGCAGTCGTCCAGAGCGTCGAGGTTCCGGCCGAAGTAGCCGCAGGGTCCGTCGACGGCTTCGCCGAGCGCGCAGTGGAAGCTCTCCTCGTCGACGATGTCCCGGCCGTCGAGGGTGAGGACCTGGCCCCGGTAGCGGGCGGCGAGTTTGTCGAAGCGGGTCGCGATGGCCCGGAACTGCTTGAGCCGGTTGAAGCAGCGTTCGACGACGCAACGTTCGCCCTGTCGTGGCGGTAGCGTTGAGGCCGGACGGCGATCTCCTACCGGCGCACGGGGTGATTCATGAACCAGCAGGTGAACCTGGTGACATTGGGTGTCGAGGACTTGAACGTCAGCCGCCGGTTCTACACCCATGGCCTCGGCTGGACACCGCTGCTCGACCTGGACGAGATCGTCTTCTACCAGATCGGCAAGGGACTGGCCCTGGCGCTCTTCCCGCTGGCCGACCTCGGCACCGACACCGGACATCCGGCAACAGCCGGCACGCCCTTCACCCTCGCCCAGAACCTCGGTTCACCCGCCGAGGTGGACGTGGCCGTGCAACGGGCCCGTGCGGCAGGAGCGACTGTCCTCAAGGAGCCGCAGCGCGCGGCGTTCGGCGGCTACCACGGCTACTTCGCCGATCCCGACGGCCACCGCTGGGAGGTGTGCCACAACCCCGGCTGGTCGGTCGCGGACGACGGCACCGTGACACTGACGGCCGTCGAGGCGGCCGACGCGGAGGACTGACGCCGCTTCAACCCCCTCGGCCGAAAAACTGTGCGGGTGGTGAACGTGTGCGCGTCCGCGAGAACGATGACGATGAAGGGGCAGCGCCTGCTGCGGATCATCCGTAGAGGCAGCGGACCGGTGGTGACCTGACGACGGGCGCAGGTGATGCCGCTGTCCTCGCAGGGCGTGCCCGTGGCGAAGAACGCCGAGGTGACGTTCACCAGCGCGGACCGGGTCCGGGACGTGATCCACGGCTTCAACGCCGAACCCGTCTCCACACCGACCAACAGCTCCTGGCGGAACCAGCACGCCACCGGCGAACGGCTACGCGAGGCAGTCGGCAGGGCGAACGTGATCTGATGCGGCACCGGGTCGTGTGCGGCCGGCTCGAACACCGCCTCGGCCCGCGGCTCACCCGCCACCGTGCGCGAGCCCTCAGGATACCTCCGCTCTGTCCATGTTCCAGATGTGACTGCCCTTGGACCAGTTCTGCACGAACCGGCGGGCGGGGTACGTGAGTCGTGGCAGCAGTGGCGCCAGGACCCGCGAGTCCTCCCGGCGGGCCTTGGCCAGCAGGGCGAGCGACAGCGGGTACCTGACCTGTGCGGTGAAAGCCTCTTCGAACAGCTCCATGAGTCCCATGCACAGGTAGACCAGCCCGGTGAGGGCGGGACTCCCGCCTCGGTCCGCACCACCGGACTGTTCGTACAACTCCCGAACGGCCCTGTCACAGCGGGCGGCACCGTAGGTGTTCCAGTACTCCAGGAACCGGTCGTCCAGCCGTGGGATGTCGAGATTCACCAGGGTGTCCATCGGGTCGCCCAGCATCGCGGCGAGATCGGCGAGAGCGTCGCGGGCCCGTCCGTACCACCTCTGGTCGGCACCGGTACCCGTACCGCCGAGGATGTCGAAGATCCACGCGGCCGGCGAGACGGGTCCCAGCGAGTGGGGGGTGCCTGCCGTGTCGAGCATGACGGACAGGACATTGCTGTGCGCGGCGTCGGGAGGTCCGGCGGCCCTCCGGGCTTGTGGGCTCGCCAGCGTCCGGATGTCGGCAGCAGCCGTGTACAGAGACAGAGCCCACCCGGCCGGAGAGTGGTGCAGCGCGTTCAGTGCGATCTTCCGCAGACCCTCCACGGAGTCGAGATGCGCTCTGACGGGGCCGGCGTGGACGTCCACCGCCTGCCGGTCATGGGGCGACGCGGGCAGGTAGTGCACGTTCGCCACGAGCCACGCCACGGCCAGCCCGTGGCGTGTCCCCCTGTCCGCCTCCAGGGTCAGCCGGCTCTCGGCGACCGCCTGAAAAGCCGCCCATGCCGCTTCCGGATAGGGGCCCGAGGGCGACAGGAACTCGCGGAGCTCCCCGGAACCGGTGGACAGGTAGCTCTCGATGGCAAGTCTCATGAGGAGTCGCATGGTCGCCACGTTGACCTTGACGACGTCGAGCCTACGGGCCATGAATTCGACGAGGGTCCGCAGACCGTCACCTTCCGTCGTCTGCCCGCGCTCCAGCAGCCGGGTGACGACACGGCTGCTCCCGCCGGCCCACTTCTCGTCCGCCAGATTCATGCAGATCTGGGCGAGGATCTCCCATCGTCCGCCCATGAGCTCGGGCAGGAGACGATCGGCCAGCAGTTCGGGAGTCCCGCTGTTGCGCGCCAGGTGAAGGGCCGCGAAGTACTCCTGGAGGCTTTGATGCGTGAAGCCGAAGATTCCCGAGCCGTCCAGCTCCGTTCCGAGTTCCGTGAAGATCCACGCACGTCCACGGCACAGGTCGACGAGATCCTCGGCCAGACGGCGCGCCTCCTCGTGTGCGGGCACGAACTCGTCGGACATGGCCGCCGCGGCGACCGCCTTCACGTCGGCCTCCGGCATGCCCGCCAGCCACTGGGGGTCTGTGATGGACCGGTAGGCCAGCGCGGCAAGGGTGTGCCGCACGGTGTCGAGGTCCGTTTCGCTGTCGACCGGAAGTCCCTGGAAGTTGTCCCAGTCGGCCAGAAGGAGCTCCGCGCATTTCTTGTACAGCTGCGCCCGGCTGCGCGGTATGAACCGGTGCCCCCGGTACAGCACGCAGATGTAGGCCAGCAGGAGTGGATTGCAGCGCAGGTCGGGGATGCTCGCGCTCTCCCTCATGAACGCGTCGGCCACCTGGCCGGGAGGCTCCGGCAGACGCGATCCGACGGAGAACCACTTGGAGACGTAGGCGCGGACCTCACCGTTCTCCAGCACGAGCCCGTCGTCGAACGGCTGGATGCGGTACTCGTGGAAGGTCACGGGATTCAGCCTCGCCGAGCTGTATCCGACGATCCGGGATGTGGCGAGAACACGCGACAGCGGGTACAGGCGGCTTGCCGTCTCGATGATCTCGGAGGATCTCCGGCGCAGGCTCGCGGACTGCACCTCGTCGAGGCCGTCGAAGACCAGCAGCGCGGAGCCCTCGAGAAGGAGCTCCTCGACGAGTCCCTCCGGGACCTTGATCTGGTACCGATGGGACAGCTGCTCCTCGACCACCCGCACCAGGGAGAACCCCGAGGCAGTGAAGTCGACTTCACGCATCACCACGTAGAAGGGTATCGATCGGCCCCGCTGGAACAGCAGTGATGCGGATATGGCGCTGCTCGTCGATTTCCCGGCCCCGGGGTCGCCCAGGAGCACGGTCCGGTCGATGGAGTCGACGAAGTCGTCGAAGGAGGTCCAGTCGCCCGTCTGTCCGTGTGCCAGTCTGGGCTGCACGAATATCTCACTGTAGTGAATCCGGCGGCGGTTCCCGAGGTCGGGAAGCGGTATCTCCTCGTGCAGCGAGAAAGCCTTTCGGTAGCGTTGCGTCCATTCGTCGCGGCCCTCCGGCCTCAGCCTGTGCGGACGGGCCAGGACCGCCAGGTACGACTCGATCGAGTCCGCGGTGGCTCGCGCCAGGGTCGCGTGCGCCCAGTCGATGGCCTGCGACTCGTCCTTCAGCGCGGTACGAAGCTCGCGGACCAGCCCCTCGCACCTGCGGTGCAGATGCACGAACAGGAGTTCCGAGTAGTTGTTGAGGGCGGCGACATCCGCGTTCGGGAACCTTTCCCTGAAGAGGTCCCGCAAAGCGAACTTGATCTTCGTCGCTGCCCTCAGGTCCCCGTCGAGTATCTCGACAGCCATCAGCTGCTGGGCGAGAGCCCTGAACTCCGGGGTCTCGATGCAGCTGAGCACGTCGCGGTTGTTCACCCCGTGCGGGAGTTCGTTGAGGAGGGCGGTCGGAGAGACGGGCCGCCCGTCCGGGGCGGCGATCCGGTCCAGGGCGTGCGCGAGGCTCCCTCTGGCTCGCCCCCGGCGAGCCAGTTCCCGCTGCAGGCGCCCCACCAAGGGCCCGGCGACGACACCGGCCAGTCGGCCCGCGATGGCTGCTTCGATGCTCAAGCGTCCCCCTGAGTGACAGCGGCCTGAGCCGCTTCCCCCTGCACTTGGCTGTCAGTCTCCGGGGCGAAACCCGTCACGTGCAACGGCGCAGCCCGACCTGCGAGTCGGGGCGGGCGTCCGAGGAAGAGCCGTCGGAGATCTGGGGAGGTCTCGGTGCCTGTCCCGTGATCTGTGAAGACGGGCCCTAGATTGAGCGAATGTTCGAACGAGTGGGTGCTGAAGAGTCCGCGGCCAGGGAGGAGCTCGCCCGGTGGGTGCGCGACGAGCTGGCGGCCGCGGGCCTGCCCGTGGTCGCGCCGGGCCTCGACCCGGTCCTGGCCGGTGGTGCCGTGGTGGACGTCGACCACGGTGACGACGCGGGGGGCGGTGTGTTCCTGGACTGGCGGACGAGCCCGCGCCTGCGGAACTGCGTGACCCGTGCGATTCGGCTGAAACAGCTGGACGAGCCGGTCCTGCGGCATTCCGGTGCGGTGGAGGCCGCGATGATGCGGGCGATGGCCCAGGTCCTCGTGTCGGCGGGCTTCAGCGTCGAGGACGCGCGTGACGAATACCGCCCCCAGCAGGTGCGGGTCCTGTCCGGGCCGCCGTCCGGGCAGCGGCCGGTGTGGGCGGTTCGCGAGGACGAGCTGACCTTCCCCGGTTGGCAGGACAGCCCGACCGGCGGCGCCGGCTGAGCCGGCGGCGGATCACGGCGTGGTGAGCCCGGGCCAGGCGGACGTGCCCGGCTGCGGGCTGTGGATCTCGCCGCGGTGAACCGGCTCCGCAGGCAGGTTCCTGCTCGCCCTGGTGTCTCGGCCCTCGCCCGGTCGATGTCTGCGAGAACCGAGCGGCGGTGGCCGGCCGGCTCCGGTACGACGCGCTCCGGTTCCTCGACCGCGCCGACCGGCGCGTGCGGTCGACGACGTGGCGCCTGGGTGCCGATGGGATCGTCCACGGGCGCGGCCTGCCGGGCCGGCGTTCTGAGGGTGGCCGGGTCAGGTCCGGTAGGGGTACAGGGCGACGTTCTCCGATCCGACGCTGATCCGCACCCAGGAACCGCCCGGCCCGCTGGGAACGGCAGATGCCAGATCGAGCAGCACGGGCCAGTGGCCCATCTGGAGGCAGGCGGCACCGTCGTCCGTCGGACGGAGGCGGCCGGTCATGTGCACCCGGTCGCCCTCCTGCCGGAGTCCCGGCTCGGCGGCGGTGGCCGGCTGGGTGTTCCGGCCCCAGTGGACGTCCTCGTCGACGGTCCATTCGACGAGGTGACGGCCGTCGGCTTCTCCCGGATCACCGCCCCAGCGCACCACGGCGGACCCGAGGGGAGTGTGAACCTGAACCAGGGTGTGCTGCCGGGTCTGCCGCAGGCTCTCCGTGCGGACGAACATCGCCTCATCATCCATGACGTCACGCCGCGGAACCGATGCTCCGAGGCCACGATTACGGTCACGGTCGCCTCGGGAGGCCGGGGTCCACGAGCTTGAAGGGCGTCCTGGCCGCCAGGCCCCGCGTGGACCGCCGAGGGGGCCGGTCTACCCTGACCGGATGAGGGATGCGGGGGACTTCCGGGTCGGTGACGTGCTGTCGGTTTCCTGTCCTTTCACCCCGGCCCGGGTCGAGCGGGGCGTGACGTGGGACTGCGTGTCGGTGCGGTGGCCCTGGTGGGAGATCGACACCGGCAGCGATTTCCTGCACTGGAACGGGGTGGTCGCCCTGGGCGTGGACGGTGGCGGGCGCGCCGCCCCCGAGGTGGAGGCGGAGCTGTTCCGTACGGACCCGCCGCCCGAGCAGCTGAAGGCGGGCGACGTCTGCCGGGTCGGAGTGCCGCCGACCGTGGTGCACGTGACGGCCGTCGACCACCACGACCCTCCGCTCGAGACGGGCTGGCTGCCGCGTCCCCGTCTGACCGTGAGCGTGCTGCCCCGTGGCCTGTCCTATCGCGAGTTCCCGGACGGCAGTCATCTCGACGGCACGGGCTACAGCATCCAGCCGGGCGACGGGATCCCCTTCGCCTTCGAGCTGTTGATGCGTCCGTACGCGTGTCTCCGCCCGGGTGACGAGGTCGCGGACGCCGCCGACCGGGCATGGCGGTTCGACGGCCCCTGGGACTGGACCGCCTTCGACGGAGAACCGGCCGGCACGGGCCCCGAGTGGCCGCTCGCCCTGCTCACCCGCGCGGGCACGCCGTGCTCCGCCGAGGACGCGGAGACAGTGGCCACGAGCACGGCGAGCGGCTCGCACCAGGAGACGGTCCGGGATTGGATGTCACTCACCCAGGCCTCACCCACTCCCTGAGGTGCGGAAACCTCCGCCTTCCAGCGCGGCAGCACGCCATACTCCGTCCTGTGGATCGGCTCGAGCAGGCCCGGACGGCGGAACGGCTTCAGCAGTGGGACGTGGCGATCGCGCTGGTGAGCGCCCGCGCCGAGTGTTACTCCGACGATCCCGACGCACACGACAACCACCTGTGGCACATGGATCTGCTTGCCCGTGCGGGGCGGCTTCCGGAACTCGCCGAACGCGCTCTCACGGACGTCCATGCCCGCCGGAGCCTCAACAGGGCGCTCGGCGAGCAGGGCAGGGACGCGGCGCTGCGCACCCGCGCCGAGAACGGTGACCTCGGAGCCCTGTACGTCCTTGTCCGACTGCTGTGCGGGACGAATCGGATGCAGGAGGCTTGGCGAGCGGTCCAGGACATCGCCCCGGAGAACGAGTACGCACACCGGATCGTGGCCGGGGCGCGCCGGCCGTAGGCATCCGGCCACGGCTTCCTGGTGACGATCCCGGTACCCGCCTCGATGAGGACGCCGACGGGATGACCGGACCGGTGCCGGTAGCGGCTTCGGAGAAGCCGGGCCCTGGTGCACCATGGGGCGATGGGCGTCCGAGAACGTGACCGCAAGGTGCACCGGCCCCTGCGGCGAGCCGGTCTCGTTCCCGGAGCAGTGGTGAACTGCACGGGTGCTCCGGCGTCGCGGCGGTGACCGGTCCCCACCGACGGCGGGAACGTGTACGGGCGGACACCCGTACGCAGTACGGGGGATGCAGCCCGAAACGGCGGGAAGGCCGTGGTGCGTGTCCCTAGGGTGGGCCCGGAGTGACGGACGGGTGCCCGCGGCGGGTCGAGGGGCGGGCGCCTCTGTGCGGGTGGGCGAGGTGAGGTCGCCGGTGACGGTTCACAGTGGTGAGGGCGAGACGGGCATCCTCCGGTGCTTCGGGCAGCAACTGCGGCTGCTGCGGACGAACCGGGGACTGACGCGTGCGGAGCTGGGCGCGAAGCTCGGGTACGGCGAGGACATGATCGCGTCGGTGGAGGTGGGGCGGCGCATCCCCAGGCCGGAGCTCATCGACCGGGCGGACTCGGTGCTGGAGGCCGGCGGGCTGTTGACAGTGATGAAGGAGGAAGTGGCGCGGGCACGGTATCCCGCCTTTTTCCGGGACGCGGCGAAGCTGGAGGCGGAGGCGGTCGAACTGCACGTGTACGCCAACCAGGCCGTGCCGGGATTGCTGCAGGTCGAGGAGTACGCGCGGGTGGTGTTCGAGATGTGGCGCCCTCTCCTGGACGAGGAGACCGTGAACCAGCGCGTAGCCGCCAGGCTGGCTCGCCAGGAGTTGTTCTCGCGCAGGCCCATGCCGACGATCAGTTTCGTCATCGAGGAGAGCACTCTGCGTAGGCCACTGGGCGGGAACGCGGTGATGCGGGCTCAACTTGAGCAGATTCTCCTCTACGGCCAGCAGCGCAACGTCGAGATTCAGGTCATGCCGACCGACCGGCGCCAGCATGCCGGGATGGGCGGTCCGTTCACCTTGATGGAGACGCGCAAGGCACTGAGGATCGCCTATGTGGAGGTGAACGAACACAGTCACCTCTACAGTGAGCGGCCGATGGTCCGGGGATTCGAAGAGAGGTACGGCATTCTGCGGGCGCAGGGCCTCACGCCTTCGAAGTCACTGATCTTCGTACAAAAGCTGTTGGGAGACCTATGAACACGGAAAACGCTATCCGCCAGCCCTGCCCGGAGCTGCGTTGGTTCACAAGCAGCTACAGCAGCGGCGCGGGCGGCGAATGCGTTGAGGTAGCTGTGGAGGCCATTGCCGTGCACGTGCGTGACTCGAAGCAGGTAGCGCGGGGCGGGCCCGTGCTGAAGGTCGGCTCGGCGGCGTGGTCGGCGTTGCTTGCGGCGGTGTGAGTCAACCGTCCGGACAGTGAGATCTTTCAGTGTGGCCACTGATCGGGTGACCGGTCGGCATCCCGCAACGCACGAGGCACCTGTGCCGTTGAGAGAGGTGTTCGACGTCTCACCTCATCAGACCAGGAGCCTCGTTGGCTCCCTGTCTTGTCTCACTCGACCTGCCTCACGCCCTGGTCGAGTGGGTAACCATGCTCATCGCCACCCGTGAGGGTGACCGTCGCTGCAAGCTCCCGCCCCACCAGCGTGCTCCCGTCGCCCTGATCCACTTCCGTCGGCACGACCCGCTCACGCAGATCGCCGCCGGCTTCGGCGTATCCGTCGGCACCGTCCACGCCTACGTCACCACCGTCGTCGGCCACCTCGCCCGCCGGGCGCCCGGCGGGCTGTGGGTCCGGGGGCGGGCCTGTTGCTCGTGGCGGCTGCGCGGCTGGACGAGTCGTGGCAGGGCGCACGGGTCGGGGACAGTCTGCTGTGGCAGGCCGCCGCCGAGGTCGGAGGCCACTTCGAAGGGGTCGCTGCGCTGCCGCGGCCGCAGGAGCGCACCCGGCATCCGCTGCTGCCGGCCAGGGCCGGCGGTGATGTCCTGACCGCGGTGACGTGTCCCTGCAGGAGGCAGCGGTCGGTGCCGGTTTGTGGCCTGTCGCCGGCGGAGTGTTCGTTGCTGAGGCTCACCAGAACCGCTGCGCAGCCCTTAGTGACGGGCCCCAAGCCCTTGCGGCTCACCCATTTGTCACAACTTAGACACAGGCCGGATAAACCGCCACACTGCGCCACAACCGCAACAGGAGTAGCCGATAACCGGCCTATGCTCGCGCTGGCAGGGGGGCCTGCTTGAACGTTTCTGACGCGAGTAGGGGAAGCAATGGCAATGAGCACGGCGTCGAAGATCAGCCTGTGGGTGGGGGGAGTCACCGCGGCCGCCACTCTGGTGGCCGGAGGGGTGCAGGTCCTCGCCGATGCAGGTTCCAACTGTTCGGTGATCCAGGAGCGGGAGGACCACGGCGGCGACCAGATCCAGAGCGGCGACATCACCTGTGAATAGGCCGTACCGTCTGGCCGCGGCCTTCGTCACGGTTGCCGCTCTGCTTGTCGGTTGCGGCAGAGTCTTCCAGATCCGGGGAGGCCACGGCGGCGATCAGGTGGCGTGCAGTGGAGTCGAGTACTGCAAGACAGAGAAGCACTATTACGGCGAATCATCCACCCCTTCGAAGCCTCCCCGGCCGATGCCCACCAGGCGCTGCTTGGCGCAGGGCATGAAGGCTGAACCGCGTGTCAGGGTGTCCGACACCGCGCGGCACACCATCACGTCAGGAGACGGCGCCTACCGGCTGGGAAATGACGGCTACGGCTGGGCCGGCCTGGACATACCCGTCCCCAACAGGGGATGCCCCTTCGAGGTACGTGTCGAGGCGACGCTGCACCGGGCCGTGGAGCAGGAAGAGGGCACGGTCTGGGGGTACGGGTACGGGCTGGGGGTGTGCAACTCCTGGACCGGCTCCGAGGCCCAGGGCTTCTCCCTGCAGTACGCGTTCCGCAAGGAAGGGCGCGAAGTTTTTCCCGCTCACTCGGTGCAGCACTATCCGGAGGTGAACTCGGGCGAGCCAGTCGAAGGCATCGACAGCGAGGGAGCCACCCACGTTTGGAGCATCCGATACCAGGACGGCCAGGTTGCGCTTACCCAGGATGACGGAGTCCGGTTGGGCGAGTACCCCGCTGTCCGAAGCAAGGGGAGTGGGGTGAGCCTCCTCCCTCAGAACTGCAACGGCAAGGGCGTCTTCCTGCGCGTCTTCAACGCTGATGTCACCTTCCGCGACATCAGCGTGACGGAGTTGGCCGACTGATCTCGCGCCCGAAGGCGCACAGTGAACCGTTTTCATTCTGAATATGTGCAGGTCAGCAGGGTGTGGACGGCTTGGACCGCTGTGCCGATGCGCCGGGTGGGACAGCGGGCTCGCCGCAGGAGCCGCCAGGTCTTGAGCTGGGCGAAGGCGCGTTCGCCGGGAGCTCGGAGTCGGGCGTGGTCGCGGTTGAACCGCTGGTAGTGCTCGGGCTGTTCGCTGTGGTGGTGGTACGGGGTGCGGAAGGTGGCGCCGGCACCCTGGTAGGCGCGGTCCGCGAGGACGAGGATCTGCCGGGTCAGGCAGGCTTGGACGATGCCGTGGGCGCGGGCCGCGGTCAGGTCATGGGTGCGGCCCGGTGTCGCGCGGGAGAACCACAGCGGGGTGCCGTCCGGACGTGCGACGACCTGGACATTCATGCCGTGCTTGCGGTGCTTCTGGGAGTAGTACGGCTGGTCCGCGCGGATCCGGTCGGTGGGGATGAGGGTGCCGTCGACGATGACGAATTCTCCTTCGCCCAGGCCGACGAGGGCCTCTTGGAGGCCGGGCGCCCAGGAGGCCAGGACCTCGAGGGTCTCGTCCACGTAGCGCCAGGCGGTCGCGGTGGAGACCCCGAAGCCCGCCGCGAGCTGGGGCAGCGTCTCGTTCTTGCGCAGGTGCACCAGCGCCAGCAGGGCCTGGTGGAAGCAGACCAGCTTGCGCCGGCGCGTGCCGCGTTCACACCTTCGGGCATGGATGAGCCACGAGACATGCTCGACCAGCTCATGCGGGACGTCGAGCGTGGCACGATACGGGACCAAGCGAGGCTCCTTGGACGAAGCGTGGTGCGTAGAGAACACCACCGCAACGACCAGGAGCCTCGCCTCGTCGCACCACCCCGCTGACCTGCGCCATCACCCCGGCAGGACGGGATGAAAACGGTTCACTCAGTTGTCACGTCCATCGCGCCTTGGTAGGCGCTGCTCGCGGTGGAGCCGAACTCCTGTCCATTGACCACCGCCCCATAACCAGCTCCGGACGCGACCGCCAGCGTCATCGTAGAGCGTGAAACGTCGAAGGTTCCGGAGATCTCGACAAAAGTACTGCTCCCGCCGATAGCGATGGAGTTATACCCCGTGAAGCTCCATTGGGAGCCTGAAACCGTGTACGTTCCTTGAATGGGGAGCAGCTCATTGCTCATACCCTCGGTCGACCAGGCGAATGTGCCGTCCGGATTGAACTGCCAGACGGAGTTCAGCAGCCTCTGCTGCTCGGCATCAACCCAAGCGGGCTTGCCTTCCAGTTGCTTGAACTCCGTCAACCTCACGACACGCACCGTCACCGTCTGAGAGGGTTGCGAAACGACTGTGCAGACGATGGACGATGCGGTACCAGCAGAGCCTGTCGCGCTGGCCGGGACAGGAGCGCCAGCCGTGACACCGATGGCAAAAATCAGGCTGCCGCCGAGGGCGGCTCCGGAGTTGATGAAGCGCCTTTTTATGCGATATTTCATTGCATTCCCCTAAGAACTTGGGTGGGTGAATGCGGTCGGTCGGCTTCGCACTGTCGACCACAGGGGCCGACCTTGGCATTATCAATCCCCGGAAATAGTTAGGGAATACATCCCGAGAGCGCCCTCGTGAAAAGAAGGGGTCTGGTTCGGGAGCAGGAAGGTCGGCATGCATGCAGATTTCAAGCCCTACATGGATGGTCCTCTATATTATATCTCAGAATGCATGCTCTGAGCCTGGCCGACGGCATCCCACCTGTGGCTGGACGTCCGGGGCGTCCACGCCAGCGCCCCGGATCCGTCTTGGGTGGCAAGGCGTACGACTCGAAAGCCGTGCGGCGCGAGCTGCAACGCCGACGCATCATGCTCGTGATCTCACGTAAGGGTGCCTCGGACATCAAGAGCCTGGGCAAGCTGCGCTGCGTCGTGGAGCAGACCTTCACCCTGCTCCACCAGCTCAAACGCTTCGCCATGCGATGGGAACGCCGCCTCGAACTCCATGATCCCTTCGTCTCTCTGACCTGCAATATCATCTGCTGGCAGCGGCTGAAGAAGTCTCAGCAGTGATCGTAAAAGCCTCAGTGGCAGCAAGTTCTCTTGCAACTCAGAGACCCCCCAGCCGCAAGAGCTACCATCTGGCAGGCGTCGACAATGGGCTACGCCCAGACGGCCATCCGGAGCGATCATGCCGACTCAAGAACCCGGCAAGACAGCGGCATGGACAAAGTTCCTCGCTGCATTCATTCTCCTTGTCCTCATGCCCCTGGTGATCTGGTTCATGGTCTCCTTCCAGGAGTCCGGCGCAATCCCTTGGTGAACGCAACTGCCGCATTTCCGCACTGAGCGACTCTGTCGGGGATCTTGAGGACCGAGCTCATTTGCCTTGTCGCCACCAGCATTCCCAGGTCAGGTCGCGTGAGTCGAGGTAGAGCTGGAACGCCGTGAGACCTCTGAGGTTATGGGGATGCGCTCGTGAGGCGAGGCGTTCGATGTCGATGGCGATGCCGGTCAGGACGTGTTGGACGTGGGTCTTTCGGTGGCCGTGGTAGCGGCTTCGGCGGGCTCGGTGGGTGTTGACGAGTTCGCAGATGGTGCCTTCGGTGCCGGACCGGGTGGCGTAGAGCCGTTTCCAGCGGGGGTCGGTTGCCGGCCTGGAGTTCGTGCAGATGGCGGGAGAGGAAGTTCACGGTGCGGGCGGACTTTCCCCGTGTGCAGGCGGGACGGTCCGGACAGGGGTCGCACTGCCGTGAGGCGAACCGGGTGACGGTGTAGGGCGCCATGGCCGGGGCCGCGATCCAAGTGGTACTGGTCCGGCCGTTGGGGCAGGTGACCTGGCGCTGGTCGAAGTCGACGGTGAAGTCGTCGCGGGTGAAGCCGGTCCGCTCCTTCTTCTGCCATGCTCCGCTCGCCTTGACCGGCCCGACGAGCTGGATGCGGTCATCGCGTGCGGAGTTGTTCAGCAGGGCGGTGGAGATGTAGCCGCCGTCGACCAGGTGCTGTGCGGGCAGCAGCCGGCGATCGCGGAGTCGGTTGTGGATGCCGGGCAGGACCTGGATGTCCCGGACGGGGCTGGTGGTGGCGGAGCGGGTGAGGTGCTGGCAATCGGTGACGGAGTGGACCCGGCCTGGCTAGGCCGGCGGGTGGTCGTACGGACCGGCACCGGTTACGCCGAACAGGTCGTCGCGGGTGAGGGGGAGATCATGCCGGTCCCGGACGGGCTGGCCTCCGTAACGGCGGCCGCACTGGTGCACGACGGCGTGACCGCACTCAACCTGCACCGGCTGGGAACGCCGCGAAAAGGGGAATGGGTCCTGGTCTCGGCGGCGGCCGGAGGGGCAGGCACGCTGTTGGTGCAGCTGGCCGTCGACGCCGGAGCCCGGGTGGTGGCCGCCGCGTCCAGTGACGCCAAGCGGGCCCTGGCCCGCGACCTGGGCGCCGAGGTCGTCGTCGACTACACGCGGACGGACTGGATCGAGCAGGTGCGCGAGGCGACCGGCGGCGGTGCCGCGCTGGTCTACGACGGCGCGGGCGGAGCACTCGGTGCGACCACCGTCGACGCGCTCGCGGACGGCGGACGGTTCGTCACCTACGGCATCGCCGACGGCTTCGCCTCCCTCGACCGGGAATCGGCCGCCCGCCGAGGCATACGGCTGCTCATGCCGCTCATGGACGGCCCGCCGGACCAGGAGACCGTCCGGGAGCTGCTGGGCCTGGCGCTGGAGCACGCCGCCGAGGGACGCCTGCGCCCGGTGATCGGCGCCACCTACCCGTTGGGACAAGCCGCCGACGCCCACCGCGCTCTGGCCGCGCGCACCACCGTGGGCAAGTCACTGCTGCTGATCGGCAGTGAACAGGACGGCGCACTTCGCTGAGTGGAGTCGCACCGCCCGCGCCCTGGCGACCGGTCCTGCGGTCCCGCCGACCGCGAAGCCGGCCTCGCGGCCTGACCGGCACGGCCGCCGCCGTGTCCGTCAGGTCCGCGTCGTAGCCGGTGCCGGTGCCGGCGGTCCGAACCCCGTGATGGTGACCGCGCGAGTGCCGAAGGCTGATGAGGGCTGCTCGGAGCTCCGGCTCCGAGCAGCCGCCGGGGAGGGGCTGGTCAGACAGCGGGCCGGGGAGAGGACCGCCGCCCGCCCGGCCGCCCGGCCGAGCAGGGCCACCGGGGCGGACGGGTGAGCGGCGCGGCGCGGTTCGTCCTCACGGCGGCGGACCGGTCCCCGGGCCCGCGGCGCGGGCGTAGCGGGCGGCGAGGTCTGCGAACGCCGTGGCCAGTTGCGGTGGGCCGACGACTTCGAGGTCGGTGTCGAAGTGGCCGAGGGCGGTGGCGAGTCCGGTCCAGGACCAGGAGCCGAGGATGAGCCGGCAGCGGCGGGGGCCGAGTTCCTCGACGATCCCGTCCTGGACGAAGGGGGCGACGTCGGCGGCCGGGAGGTGGAGGACGACCTCGCCCCGGCAGGGCCAGTCGGTGGTGGTGCCGTCGTTGCCGCGGAACCGGCCGGTGATGAAGGTGGAGACGTCGCCGCCGGGGAGTTCGCGCGGGGTGAAGCGGGGACCGGCGGGTGTGCGGGGCCGGACGCGGTCGACGCGGAAGGTGCGCCAGTCGTCCCGGTCGAGGTCCCAGGCCACGAGGTACCAGCGGTGGCGCCAGGTGACCAGGTGGTGGGGTTGCACGCGGCGGGGGACACCGGCCGAGGCGCCCGGGCCGGAGCCCGGGGTGTGGTCGAGGCGCAGTTCCTGGCGGGCGTGGATGACACGGCTGAGCTCCATCAGGACCTGGGGGTCCACCTCGGGGGTGTCACCGGCCGCGGGCGGCCGGACGGCGGTGGCGCGCAGCAGGTCGATGCGGTGGCGCAGGTGGGACGGCATGACCTGGCGGAGGGTGGCCAGGGCCCGGGCGGCGTCCTCGGCGACGGCGGTGCCGGTGGCCGCGGTCTGCAGCGCGACGGCCAGGGCGACGACCTGGCCGTCGTCGAACAGGAGGGGCGGCATGCGGGTGCCGGCCTCCAGCCGGTAACCACCGGCAGGTCCCTTGACGGTGGTGATCGGGTAGCCGAGACCGCGCAGCCGGTCGATGTCACGGCGCACGGTGCGCGAGGTGACGTCCAGACGCCCGGCGAGGTCCTCACCGGACCAGTCACGGTGGGTCTGGAGCAACGAGAGCAGCGCGAGCAGCCGGGAGGACGTCTTCTGCATGGGATCCATGCTCCCCCAAGTAGAGGACGCACCCTGTCCGGTACTCCTGCCAAGGTGGCGTACAAGCCGCTCAGGAGACACCACTCCTGGTCACGGCGGCCGCCGCCCGGACTGGACGGGCCGGCGGCGCATCCGTCACACCGCGCAAGGAGCAGCCCATGTCCGTCACAACCACCACCCACCTGAACTTCCGGGGCACCGCACGCGAAGCACTGGACTTCTACCGGTCCGTCTTCGGCGGACGCACCGTCGCGGTCACCTACAAGGACGCGGGCGCCGTGCGGAACGAGAGCGAGGCGGACTGGGTGATGTGGGGCGAGGTGACCGGCGACGACGGCTTCCACGTCATGGCCTACGACGTGCCCTCGCACCTGCCCTGGAACCAGGGCGAGAACCCGTTCTTCGTCTCCGTACGCGGTGACGACGCCGAGGAGATCGGCGCCCTGTGGGGCAAGCTCGCCGAGGGCTCGGCCGTCGTGCGCCCGCTGGAGCCCGCACCCTGGGCGCCGCTGTACGGCATGCTCACCGACCGCTTCGGCGTCACCTGGGTCCTGGACGTCACCGCCCCCTACAACGGCTGAACCGGCCGGCCGACGTGAACCGCCCCGTCCGGGCCACCGCGGCGACACGCGCGGCCCGGACGGCGCGGGCACCGAACACCTACAGCAACGGAAGGAAACGGGTCACCGTGCGGATGCGAATGCCGGGACGCGGGACGGACCGGCATCGGCGTCGGCCCTCCGGACGCCTCCCGCACCTCTCTCCCACCCGCACGAGACCCGCGCCGACGCCCGTCCCACGACCGAGCCGCAGCCGGAGCACGCCATGACCGTCCTCGACAACCGCGCCCTCAACCGCGCCACCCTCGCCCGCCAGCACCTGCTCGCGCGCACCGACGCCTCCGTGCCCGAGGCGGTGGCCCACCTGTGCGGCCTGCAGGCGCAAGAACCCCAGGAACCCTTCATCGGCCTGTGGTCCCGCCTGACCGACTTCGCACCCGGACGGCTGGACGACGCGCTGACCGGCCGCACGGTGGTGCGCACCCACCTGATGCGCCGCACCGTCCACCTCGTCACCGCGGACGACGCGCTCGCCTGGCGGGCCCGCCACGACACCATGCTCCGGCAACGAGTCCTGGCCACCTACCGGAGCGAACTGGCCGGCATCGACGTGGACGAGGTCGCCGCCGCCGGCCGCGCGGTGACGGCCGACCAGCAGCCCCGCACCATGCGCGAACTCGTGCAGGCCCTCGAGGACCGCTGGCCCGGCCCGCCACGCCGCGCCCTGGGCGAGCTGCTCGTCGCGGCCCTCGTCCCCATGGCCCAGCTCCCGCCCCGCGGCCTGTGGCGGCAGAGGGCAGGCGTGCGCAACCTGCCGTTGGCCACCTGGCTGGGGCGGGACGTCGACCCCCTGCCCACCGGGGACGGCGATCCCGTCGGACAACGGCTGCTGCGCCGCTACCTCGCCGCCTACGGACCCGCCGCCGGCGCGGACCTGCGCGCCTGGTGCGGCCTCGCCGGCCTTCCCACCGCCGTCAAGGCCTGCCGGGAAGAACTCGTCGTCTTCCGCGACGAACGCGGCCGCGAACTGTTCGACCTGCCCGACGCACCCCGTCCCCACCCCGACACCCCGGCCCCCGTCCGGTTCCTGCCGGCCTTCGACAACGCCGTCCTCGGCTACCACGACCGCAGCCGCATCATCGACGCCGCCCACCTCGGTCTGTCCGTGGCGGGCCACCGTACGGTCCTCGTCGACGGACGCGTCACCGCCACCTGGACCGTGCGCGACCACCGACTTCGCATCAGCCCCCTCCGCCCCCTCACCGCCCCGGAACAAGAAGCCGTCCGCGCCGAGGCCCAGGACCTGGCCGCCTTCCTGGACGAAGGCGTCGAGGACGTCCAGCTCGACAGCGCGCGGTGAGCACGGGGCGGGGGGGCCGACGGATGCGGAGACCGCTGCCGCTCCAGGCCCGCCGAGAGGGCGAGTCCCGCAGATTGATCAGACTCGACATGCGCCCTAACGGCCCAGGGCGTCGGCCGCCACGGTGGCGGCCTTGGCGATGAGGGCGTCGCGGCGGTCGGCGCCCTGCTTGCCGCGGGTGGACATGACCGCCATGACGATGGGGTCGCCGCCGTCCTCCGGCCACACCACGGCGATGTCGTTGCGGCCCCCGTATCCGGCGGAGCCGCTCTTGTCGGCCACGTCCCAGCCGTCGGGAACACCCGCCCTGATGAGCGTCCGGCCGGTCATGTTCGTCGTCATCCACTGCCGCAGAAGCTCGCGTTCGTCCCGTTCCAGGGCGTCGCCGAGCAGGAACGCCCGCAGGCTCTCCGCCATCGCACGCGGTGTGCTCGTGTCGCGGATGTCGCCCGGTGTGCCGTCGCTCATCTCCGGCTCGTACCGGTCCATCTCGGTGACGTCGTCGCCGAACTCCTCCAGCACCTCCTCCAGGCCGTCGGGGCCGCCGAGCTCGTCGAGGAGCAGGTTGACCGCCGTGTTGTCGCTGTACCGGAGAGTGGCGGCGCACAGCCCCCGCAGACTCATGCCGGTCCCGACGAAGTTCTCGGACACCGGCGAGTTCGCGACCACGTCGTTCCGCGAGTACGTGACCACCTTGTCGATGCCGTCCGTCCCGTACTTCCGGAGGATGGCGCCCGCCGCCAGCGCCTTGAACGTGGAGGCGTACGCGAACCGGTCGTCCGCCCGGTGGCCGACCGACCGGCCCGTGCCGGTGTCCAGGGCGTAGACGCCGAGCCGCGCGTCGAACTCCCGCTCCAGTGCCCGGAACCTGGGAGCGGTGGGTCCAGTGGCCGCAGCCGACGATGCCGACCGCTTCGAGGCGGCCGGTGAGCCGGGCGCGGACTCGGTCTGCTGACCGCACGCCGGAAGGACGGCGAGCGCGAGCAAGCCGGCCGCCGCCCAGGCGGCACCCCGGCGGATGCGAAGCGGGTACGTCATGGAATGGACCTCCAAGCCGTCGAAGGACACGTGGACCGTGCGAGCCCGGGGAAAGCCCTGGGCGGCGACCACTCTCCGGCCCATGGGTCGCCGAGGTCCAAGACGCGGACGTTCAACTCCATGCTGTTTTGGCATAGTAGGGCGCGTGGATCTTGTTGCGGCATGCCGCGCGTTCGTCAGTGTGAGCGAGCACGGCAGTTTCACGGCGGGCGCGGCAGCGGCCCGGACGGCCCAGTCCGTCGTGAGCCGCCGCATCGCCGCGCTGGAGCAGCGCCTGGGCGAGCGGCTGCTGGACCGGTCGTCGCGGACGGTGACGCTGACGCCGTTCGGCCGGGACATGCTGCCGTCGGCGAGACAACTCGTGCGGTCGGCCGATCGGTTCGACAACGAGGCGGAGGCCGCGCGGCGCCGGCCACTGCGGCTCGCCGTTCCCGCCATCTGTCCCACCGGAGCCCTCGCCCGCCTCATCGCGGAGGCGCACGGCCACGGAGTCCTCCTCGACCCGTGTCCCGCAGGGCCCGCGGAGCGGTCCGACCTCGTCACGTCCCGGCATGTGCGTGCGGCGCTGCTCGCGGTGGCACCCACCGGGGCGGCCTGGACGGTGCCGCTGGGACTGGCGGTCGCGGACGACCCGCAAGGGCCGATCTACCTGGACACCCTGCGCCCCGGCCGGGCCGACCGCGACCGGCGGCCGCGGCGCGTGCTGCTTCAGCCGGAGGACGACGTGCCGCACGTCCGGGACCGTCTCGCCCGCCTGCGCGACGCCGTCGGGCTGCGCCCGGCCCAACTGGCCGTCGCACCCGCTGTGGCCGCCGCCGCGGCGGACGTGCTGAGCAGGGGCGACGCGCTGCTGTGCTCGGCCGCGCAGGCCCGCGAACTCCACCTCCACTGGCGGCCCGTCGGCGAACTCGGCCCCGGCTTCGCACGAGGCTTCTCCCTGGCCGTGGCGGACGAGTCGGACGCCGATGCGATCCGCCTGTGCCAGGCCTGCGCGTACGGCATCGCCCGGTGCCTCGGCGCCACGGAGCACTCGGAGGCAGCCGCATGACCACGGGTACCGAGAGGCTGCTCGGGGAGCTTCGCCGGACGCTGCGCGACGGCGGGCTGTACGGCTCGTTCCTGGTCCGGGACCTGGAGACGGGCGACGAGATCGGTATCGACCCCGACATCGAGTTGCCCGTCGCATCCCTCGTGAAGATCCCGCTCGCCCTGGTGACACTGGAACGCATCCGGCGCGGGGAACTCGACGGCGCCGCGGTGATCGTGGTGCCGCCCGGGCGGATCACGACCCCCGGCCCGACCGGCCTCAGCCGGTTCCAGCACGCCGCCCACATCGCCGTGGAGGACCTGCTTTACCTCAGCACCTGCATCAGCGACAACAGCGCCGCCGACGCCCTCTTCGCACTCACCCCGCCCGACCGGGTCGGGGCGGTCCTGCACGAGTTCGGGCTGCGCGGCATCACCGTCCGGCACACCATGCGCGAGCTGATGGAAACCCCGGTGGAGCGTTTCGACCCGGCGGACGTACACCTCGCGCACGCCCTCGCGATCGACGCCGGCACCCCCGGGCGCGGCCACCGGGTGCCGCAACTCGACATCTCGCGCGCCAACACCGGGACGGCGCGGGCCTTCGTCGACCTCCTGCAGGCACTCTGGCAGTCGCGGCCCGGTGCCGAGGGCGCCGGGCCCCCGGCGATCCACCCCGACGTCGCGGCACGGGTGCGCGGCCTCATGGCCAACAACCTCGTGCGCAACCGCCTCGCCCCGGACTTCGATTCCGACGCCTCCACGTGGTCGTCCAAGACGGGCATGCTGCTCAACCTGCGCCACGAGGCCGGCGTCGTCGAACACGCCGACGGCCAGACCTATGCCGTGGCCGTCCTGACCGAGTCACGGGTGGCCGCCGGCAGGCAGCCGGGCGCCGACGCCCTCATGGGCCAGGTGGCCCGGCGCCTGCGTGACGAGCTCCGCTCGAGATGGGTCTAGGGTGCCCATCCAGTTCGTGACGACAGCGGGCCGGGCGACGGGCCGCCCGCCTGCGCAGAGCTTCACGCGGAGGAGCGGTACGAGGAACGCGACTCCGGGGAACGCGGCCGTCATGTCGGTGCCGCGCCGCGGGCGCGGCAACATCCGCCCACCCCGGCCGCGGAGCCGGGGTGGGCGCAGGGCGGCGAGCACCGGGAGTCAGGCCGCGACGAGCTCCCGCTCGCGCTCGCGCTCCGGCGTCCCGACCTTGGGCTTCTTGTTCGGCAGCGAGAGCCGGAAGACCTTGTGCCACGCGGAGAACACCTGCTTGGGCAGCGACCCGGTGACGTACTCCAGCTCGTACTTCTCGAACAGCGCGCGCACCTTCACCGAGACCTCGGCGTACCGGTTGCTCGGCAGGTCCGGGAACAGGTGGTGCTCGATCTGGTGCGACAGGTTGCCGGTCATGAAGTGCATGGCCTTGCTGCCGCTGATGTTCGCCGAGCCCATCATCTGGCGCAGGTACCACTGGCCGCGCGTCTCGCCCTCGATCGACCGGCGCTCGAAGACCTGCACGCCCTCGGGGAAGTGCCCGCACATGATCACCGAGTGGGACCAGAGGTTGCGGACCAGGTTCGCGGTGAACGTGGCAGCGAGCGTGGTGAGGAACGACGGGCCCGACAGCAGCGGGTGGATCACGTAGTCCTTGAGCACCTGCTTGCGGATCTTGCGGCCCACGGCCCTGGCCCGCGCGCGGAACTCCGGGTTCTTGCGGCGGCGCTTGTGCAGGTTCTTGCCGAGCTCCAGGTCGTACGCCGCGATGCCGTACTCGAAGAAGCAGGCGTTGATGAAGTTCCACAGCGGCTGGCCGAGGTGGAACGGGCGCCACTTCTGGTCCTCGTCGACGCGCATGATGCCGTAGCCGAGGTCGTTGTCCTTGCCGACCACGTTGGTGTACGTGTGGTGCAGCTCGTTGTGCGAGTGCTTCCACTGGTCGGCCGGCGAGACGTGGTCCCAGTCCCAGGTGGTGGAGTGGATCTTCGGGTCCCGCATCCAGTCCCACTGGCCGTGCAGGACGTTGTGGCCGATCTCCATGTTGTCCATGATCTTCGCCACGGACAGACCGGCGGTGCCGAGGATCCACGCGGGCGGGAAGAACGAGAACAGCAGCACGCCCCGGCTGGCCAGCTCGAGCTTGCGCTGCGCCGAGATGACCTTGCGGATGTAGGCGGCGTCCTTCTCGCCGCGGTCGGCGATCACCTCGTCGCGGATCGCGTCCAGCTCGCGGCCGAGCTCCTCGATCTGCTCGGCGGTCAGGTGGGCGGTGGGGTCGATTGCGGTCAAGATGTTCCTACCGTTCGATGTCGCAGGGGCCCGCCGCGGCGGACACGCAGGTCTGGATGAGGACGCCCGGCTCGGCCTCGGTGATCTCGCCGGTGCGCAGGTCGCGGACGGCGCCCGCCTTGAGCGGCGAGACGCAGCCGAAGCAGATGCCCATGCGGCACCCGGAGGGCATGAGCACACCGGCCTCCTCGCCGACGTCCAGCAACGGCGTGGCGCCGTCCGCGTCGACCGTCTTGCCGGTGGTGCTGAACGTAACCTCGCCGCCGTCGCCGGCGACGACGATGCTGGGACGGAAGCGTTCGGTGTGCAGGCGCTCCTGGGCGCCGTGCTCGCTCCAGTGCTCCTCGGCGGCGTCGAGCAGGCCCGCGGGCCCGCAGGCCCAGGTCTCGCGCTCGGCCCAGTCGGGCACGAGTTCGCCGAGGCGGGCGATGTCGAGCACGCCGTCCGTGGCGGTGTGCACCTCGGTGAGCCGCAGCTTCGTGTCCGCGGCCAGGCGGTGCAGTTCGTCGCGGAAGATCACGTCCTGCGGCCGGGGCGCGCAGTGGACCATGACGACGTCGTCGAACCCGGTGTCGCGCAGCATGCCCATCACGGGCGTGATGCCGCTGCCGGCCGTCAGGAAGAGCACCTTGGCGGGCTTGGCCCGCGGCAGCACGAAGTCACCGGTCGCCTGGTCGAGCTGGATCAGCGTGCCCGGCTTCACCTTGCGGACCAGGTGGTTGCTGACCTTGCCGTCCGGGATCGCCTTCACGGTGATCGTGATGCGGCCGTCCTTGCGGTTCGTCGGCGAGGTGACGGAGTAGGCGCGCCACAGGCGCACCCCGTCGACGTCGACCCCGATCCGCACGTACTGCCCGGCCGTGTGGCCGCGCCAGCCGCGTCCCGGTCTGATCACGATGGTCGCGGCGTCACCCGTCTCGGAGTGCACCGCCTCGATGCGCCCCCGCAGATCGGCGCCCGCGCGCAGCGGGCTGACCAGGTCGAGGTAGTCCGACGGCAACACCGGCGTCGTGACCATTTCCAGCAGTTTCCACGCCCTGCTGCGCAGGGCTGCACTCGTCATGACTCCAGCTTGCTGCGCCCAAGGCGTAAAGTCCTGACCGCAGGACGTAAATCTGATCGGCCACATTGTTCGCAGGGAACAAAAAGATGAACCATGCCATCCGGAGGGCCAGCGAACTGGCCCTGGACGAGACGACGGTCACAGCACTTCGGGCCGCGCTGAAGACCACCGCCGACGAAGTCGTGCAGGCGATCATCGACGAGGTTCCTCCCTACGCCAACGCCCTTTCGGGCCACATGGGCGCCACCATCCGCCGGGCCGTCCGCACCGCCCTGGGGCACTACCTGGACCTCGCGAGCGGGAACGCCACGGGCGGCGACGGCGGTGACGCGGCCTACGAGCTGGGCCGCGGCGAGGTGCGCGACGGCCGCTCGATGGACGCCCTGCTCAGCGCCTACCGCGTCGGCGCCCGCGTGGCCTGGCGATGCCTGGCGGCGGGTGCCGTACCCGCGGGCCTGCCCGCCGCCGAGGTCGCCAAGTTCGCCGAGCTGACCTTCGCCTACATCGACGAGCTCTCCGCCGCGAGCGCCGCCGGCCATGCCGACGAACTGGCCGCCCGCGGCAGGGAGCACGAGCGCCAGCTGGAACACCTGGCCCGCGACCTCCTCGCCGGCGCGAGCCCGGACGTGCTGCTGACCTCCGCCCAACGGGCCGGGTGGCAGCCTCCGGTGTCGCTGACCGCGGTCCTGCTGCCCGCCGCCCAGGCCCGGCCCGCCTACCGCGCGCTCGATCCCAGCACCCTCGTCCTCGACGACCTGCCGGACGCCACCGGTGTGCTGCTCGTCCCCGATGCCGACCGGCCGCATCTCCTGCGGCAGCTGACCGACCGCACCGCCGTGGTCGGCCCGGCCCGGCCCTGGACCCGTGTGTCCGCCTCGTACGCGCGAGCCGTACGCGCGCGCTCCCTCTCCTGCGACATCCGAGACACCGAGGACCACCTGCCCGAACTGGTGCTGAGCGCCGACGTGGACGCGTTCGCGGACCTGCGCGCCCGGGCCCTCGCACCGTTGCGGACCTTGCCCGACGCGACCGCACGGCGGCTGGAGGAGACGCTGCGGGCGTGGCTGCTGCACCAGGGCAGGCGGGACGAGGTGGCGGCGGAGCTGTTCGTCCATCCCCAGACGGTCCGGTACCGGATGTCGCAGCTGCGGGAGTTGTTTCCGGATCTCGCATCGCCGCACCGGGTCCTGGAACTGACGCTGGCGCTCGGTCTTCGGGCCGGCTGACGAGTACCGCCCCGGCCCGGGCCGGCCGGACGCGGGCGAAGGACGGCTCCCGTGCGGTTCCCCGCCGTCGGAGGGACGATGGTCCTGAACACAAGGCCGCGCCCCACCGGGCGCCGAGGCCAGGGGGACAGCATGTCTCGTCTGTCGGCATTCGCACTGGCAGCGGTCCTCGCCGTCGGCGGCACCGCCTACGGCGACCGGACCGTCACGGAAGCGCCGGCGAACGGCGCCGCGGCACGGTCCGCGGCTCCCGCCGGCCCGCACACACCGGCTCGCAGCAGCCCCTCGCCCACCGATGCCGAGGTGGGCGACACCGTCCACCTGACGGGGATGAAGGAGGGCGAGAAGCTCGCGGTCACCGTGGTGAAGGTGGTCGACCCGGCGACCGGCGAGGGCCCCGCTCCCGGAACAGGGGAACGGTACGTCGCCGTCCAGTTCCGTCTGCACAACACCGGCTCGCAGCAGTACCGCGACGCCCCCGTCAACAGCGCCGAGGTCGTCGACGACCAGGGGCAGGAGTTCAGCTCCTGGATCGCCGAGACCACCGCCGGCCCGGGCTTCACCGGCACGACGACCCTCTCCGTCGGCGACACCGCGCTGGGACACGTCACCTTCAAGGTGCCGGAGGAATCGAGGATCACCGAGATCCAGTTCACGATGAACAGCGGTTTCGCCGACGACACCGGCGAGTGGCGCGTGCCCTGACGGCCGGGCACACCCGCGGGCGGCCCCGCCCGCCCCCGGTGGCGACGAGGCGAGCCCCGCGGCAGCTCGTGAACCTGCGGCCCTTTCACTCCCGGGAGGGGAACTCGGCGGTGAGGAGGGCCAGCAGCCGCCCCGGGGCGTCCTCCTGGAGGAGGTGGCCCGCACCCTCGATCCAGTGCAGTTCGGCGTGCGGGATCCGCTCGCGCAGCCATTCGGCGTCCTCCGGCGGGAGGATGCGGTCCTCACGGCCCCAGATGATCCTCACCGGCAGCGACACGTCGCCCAGCAGGTCCTCGTACCCGGCGGTGTCCGCCTGCCTGAGCTGGCCGTACTGGCGGTAGAACGCGGCCTGCCCCTGGGCCCCCCGCCACGGCGCGAGGAACGTCTCGAGGACCTCCGGCCGGAAACCGACGTGGGTGGCGCGCCGCATGTGGCTGGTGATCAACGCTTCGTGCGCGTAGTCCGGGAGCTGCTGGAAGGTCTCCGGGTGTTCCAGGACGAGCCGGAGGAGCCCTCGCTCCCACTTGCCGCCGCTCACCACGTCGAAGAGCGTCAGGTCCCGGTAGCTCCTCCCCTCCAGCAGCATCGTCCGCAGTGCCACCGCCCCGCCGATGTCGTGGGCGACGACGCTGGGACGGGACAGCCCCCAGTGGTCGAGGAGCCCGGCGAAGTGCCTCGCGTGAGCCGCCACGCCGAGGTCCTGGCCCTCGCGCCGGTCCGACCGGCCGAAGCCGAGAAGGTCGAAGACGAAGACCGTGCGGTCGCGTGCGAGCACCGGAGCGATGTCCCGCCAGAGGAACGAGGAGTACGGCGTGCCGTGCAACAGCACGACCGGATCCCCGCTGCCCATGCGCTTCCACCGCACCGTCCCCTGGGGCGTCTCGAACTCCTCGTCCAGCGTCCAGTCCACCTTCGGCCTCCTCTTCCGCGACGTGATCAGCACCGTTCCCGGCCGGTGAGCGGGAGTGGGTCTTGTACCCCTCCCTGGCCGCCATGGACATCCGGGACGGTCCGGGCGTCCTGGCCGCCCGCGTGCTCGCCGCCTCCGGCGGCACGGACCGTGGTCCGCCGCGGCAGGAAGCGGACGGCACCCTGAGGTCGCCTGCACGGAACCCGGCGAACCGCACGAATGAGCCGGATACCGCCGCGCAATCACACACGCCCCTCCGTTTGGAATTCAACCTCTTTACACCCGTCCTCGAGAATGTTGAGTTTTCCACGAGTTATCGCCCGGCAGTCACCAGGCTGTTTGCAGCCATATGCCGAGCGGCGGAGAATGAAAGAGGAAGAATGAGGGAGAACGACGTGGAGAACCCAGCGGTCCGACTCCGCGCCTCCGTGTGAGCACGAGAAGAGAGGCTTACCCGGTGGAGAGGAACCTGCGCATTTCGCTGATCGAAGAGGGCGCCGAGGCCGAGGACATCGCGAGGCTGAACGGCTACCTGCGCGAAGAGTTGCTGCAGCTCGACGTCGACGACGTCACGGCCGTCCCCGGCAAGGAACTCCCCCCGGGAGCGCGAGCCGCGGGCATCACGGAAATCGGGGAACTCCTGGTGGCGCTGGGCGGTTCCGTGAACGCGCTGAGCCAGGTGGTGACGGTGATGCGGGCATGGCTCGGCCGCTCCCACGATTCCAATCCGTCGCTCCGTCTGGAAATCGACGGCGACGCGATCGAGGTGTCCAAGGCGACCGATGAACAGGTCACGGACGCCTTCCGGATATTCGTGGAGCAGCATTCAGGTGCGGGGGCCCGGCGATGAGGGAATCCCGGCACGCTCTGATCATCGCCAACGACCACTACGACGACGAAGGGCTCAAAAAGCTCAAGGCGCCCGCGCAGGACGCCGAAGCCCTCGCCGGGGTGCTGGAGGATCCGCAGATCGGCGACTTCGACGTCGAAGTCGTGCGCAACGCGCAGGCCGACGTGATGCGCCGGCGCATCCAGCACTTCTTCAGCGACCGCCGGCGGGACGACACCTTGGTGCTGCACTTCTCGTGTCACGGGCTCAAGAGCGAGTCCGGCGAGTTGTACTTCGCCGCCAGGGACTCCGAGATGCGGATGCTGGACGCCACAGCGATCCCGTCCCAGTTCGTCCGCACCTGTATGTCCCGCACCAGGGCCGGCCGGACCGTCCTGCTGCTCGACTGCTGTTACGGCGGCGCCTTCTCCCGCGGAGCGTCCGTACGGGCGGCAGGAGACGTGAACGTCCTCGAATCCTTCCGGACGGACAAAGCACCCGGCGGGCGTGGCTGGGCCGTCATCACGGCGGCCGACTCCATGGAGTACGCCTTCGAGGGACCCGAGCTCGCCGAAAAGTCCTCACCACGACCGTCGGTCTTCACGCACGCGGTGGTCGAAGGGCTGAGGACCGGCGAGGCCGACCGGGACGAGGACGGCGAGATACGTCTCAACGAGCTGTACGACTACATCTACGAACGCGTACAGGACGAGAACCCCAACCAAACCCCGAAGCGCACGGTGGAGATGCAGGGGGACCCGTGGCTGGCCCACAGCCGACGCGGCCGCATCAAGATCGCGGCGGTTCCCTCCCCGCCTTTCCTGCAGAGTGCCATCACCAGCGAGAACGTCGTGACCCGGCTGGGTGCCGTGACCGAGTTGGACCGCCGTCTCCGGGACGACGACCTTCCCGTGGCCGAGGGCGCACGCCAGGCCCTGGAGGAGATCACCCGCAACGACTTGGGCCACATCGCAGACCAGGCCCATGCCGCCCTCCAGGTGATCCACCTGCAGCCGTCACCCGCCTCCCTCGACTTCGGCAAGGTGCGCCAGGGGTCGACGCCCGCGGAGAAGTCCGTGATGCTGGGCGGTCCCCCTCTCGCCCGCCACTGCGTGGCCCAGTCCACGCAAAGGTGGCTGCGGGTCGAACCGCTGCCGAACGGTTTCAACGTCGCGGTGGAGGCCGACACCCCTGGGCATCTGACCGGGGACATCGAACTGAAAGGCGTCGCCGACGAGTCGGTGGTCCACGTCGAGGTCACGGTCGAGCCGCAGGTGGCAACGGCGCCCGATGCACCGGTGCCGGCGCCACAGGAGCCGGAGGACAGGCCGAAGGAGGCCGTGGTCGTCCACCCGCCGGCTTCGGAGGACCAGCCGGAGACGCTCACCCGGGAGACCCGGGTGACTTCGGAACCGCCGGTGTCCGAGTCCTGGCCGGCCGCGGAGCCCTTGGAACCGCAGCCCGTCGCGGAGCACGCCGAAGAGCCCCGCTCCGCCACGGAGCGTCGTGAGGCCACGTCACCTCAGCAGCCCCCCGCCAAGTCGGTGCGCGCCGTAGTGACCGCAGCAACCGGCCTGGCCCTGGCCGCCATCTCGGCCTTGTACCTCATTCTCGCTGTGGTGGGCGCGATCAAGGCCGCGGAGGAACAGCAGCCGAACGTCGACGACATCGGTGACCGCCTCAGCAGTCACGGTGTGAGCACATCCCTCACCGTCTGCTTGGTCACAGCCGTGATCGCGCTGCTCCTGCGGGTCCTTGCCCGTCACGACCTGAGCGCTCACCCCCGTCTCTACCCCCGGCAGGCGACGAACGCGGTGAAGTCGCTGGCATCGAGTGCGAAAGTACTGGCGGTCCCGGTGCTCGTCCTCGCGATCCTGATGGCGATCGCCTACCCGGTCATCAGCAACTACCTCTGATCGCCCGGCGCTCTTGCACCGCATGCGGGTCCGGTCTGCTCCACGGTGCTCCCCAGCCGGTCGAAGGGTGGAAGCGCTACGGCCGGATCGGCACGAGGAAGTTCGAGTCTCAAGGCGCCGCAGAAGTCTCCTGCAGGAAGGTGCCCACAGCTGAGGTTACCGACGCCCCAGGCCACCTGAGGTTCCGACAACTACGGGGCCGCGGGCCTCGACCGGGACAAGGCCTTTGGTTGAGGGGCGTGGTACCAGGGGCCTTCGCCGGCCCCTGGACCCCGCTGGCCCCGCAACTTCCCGGCGCGAATCCGTTTCACTGTGGCGCGGACCGTGCGCGCCGGAAAGCAGCGGGGTCGTGGATGCCGTGGGTGCCCAGGTGACCCGTGACGAGATGAGGCCGGGGAGTCCTCCGAGTGACGGAAAGCGGCGGGTGACTCGGCTGTGGCCCAGGCGGGATGTCGTGTCGCAGGGGATGGTGACTCGACGGGAACTGCCGCTGCGGCCTGTCGGCCGCAGCGAGGGGGGTTTGCGGCCGGTGGTGAAGCGGCCTGTTGATGAAGTAAGAGAGCGCCGCCCTCAAAACGCCTCTGACCTGCAAGAACATGCATCGGCACCACGATCGTAGGAACTGGCAGCCAGATCGGGGAACAGCACACCGCTGTTGTAGGAACCGGGTACCCGGTTCCAGCGATCGTGGTGCCCGGTTCCTGTGGACCGCCATACGGTTCCTAGGAACCGCCACCACGGTTGTAGGAACTGGGTACCACGATCCTGTGACAGCACTAGATTGACGTGACGTACATGTCTGGGCGCCCCTCCGCAGGTCGGAGAGGGGAGGAGCCCAAGAGGTTCGGGGAGGGACGGGAGGGAACGGGGAGAGCTGGAAGAGGCAAGCGACACGGCCCCCAGGCGTGGTTGATTGACCTCCTGCTCATGTACGTTGTGTTCATCTGGACGGCCTCACGGCCGTCCTCATGAACCATCCATGAATGCCTCGGCACGGAGGGCCCGTGGGAGCAGTACGCAGACTGGTTGATGCCGAGACCGGCGAGGCAATCCCTTACGCGCCGTACGCCTTCTCCGGCAGGCACACGCAGGTCGACAAGGCGCGGGTCGAGGCGATCACCGAGTCCCAGGCGTTCACGCCGAGTCAGAAGTTCCTCGTGCTCTGGTGGATCGGTGTGTCACCGGAGGGCCTCGAGCCGCTCAGAGCCACTGGGGCGGACATCGCCAAGCGCGTGGGAATGTCGGCCGACGCCGTCGGGAAAATCAACAGGAAGCTGGCCAAACACCGCATCCTGATCGTGCGCGGAAGGATCGGCAACTACAACTTCTATCGCATCAGCCCGTACATCGCGTTCCATGGAACGGGGCTCGAACAGCGTGAAGCGGTGAAGACGTGCAACCCCCCGGACATCCCCGGATTCGACGACAACGTTCCTGCACGGTGGGAGGCCCAGTGACCAGCAACGACAAGCAGAAGAACCTCGAACTGCTCGAGAAGACGGTCGGTATGACCGCCAACCAGCGCCTCGTCGTCATGCTCTACGCACTCCATCCGACGGACCGGTCCGGCGCGGTGCTGGAAACCGCGGCGACCCTCGCCAAGCTCGTCGGGATGGCACCACCCGTCTTCTCCCGCACCCGCAAGCAGGTCATCGAGGCCGGCTGGCTGGAGGAGACCGAGAAGCTCGGGCACATCAAGTACTACAGACTGGACCCCCGCAGGATGGGCGAGAACGTCGTCGTCCCCCTTCGCCGCGCGACGTGACCCGTCCTGACGAACGCACCTCATGTACGTCACGTCAATGAGGTGCGGTTCCCAGAACGTCCTCCATGACCCCTTCGTTCATGCGGGTGGGGATCCGGGACCCACTGGACGGACCGCAGGCGTCCGCGCGAGCCGCCCCCTGCCGAGAGCAGGGGGCGGCTCGCGTTCTCCGGAGGTGTCGCACGGCGGCGAGGGCCGTGCCGCCCGCCTCGCCCCTCGTCCACATCGGACGCCCACGGCATGATCACGCCGGGCGGACGGCCGCCCGCCCGCCGGATCCGGGCGTTCCTGTGAACGCACCTCATGTACGTCACGTCAATGAGGTACGCCCCCAGGAACGTCGTCATTGCCGTTCGGTCAACCCGGGGGATGTCAGACGCTCGGGGAGTCCCAGCAGGCGGGCGCCGAGCGGCAAGGTCACCGGATGGCCTGCCACCACGGCCCCGGCGGGAGGCCGGCTGGCACCTCATCGCCGAGCACCCGGTACGGCGAACCGGCGGGCCCGTCCTGCTCGGCCGTCGCCGAGCGGGCACCCGGCAGCGAGCAGGCCACGTGAGGGGCGAGCTGCGACACCGGCAGGACGGCCGGCCCGCCCGCCCGTGCACCGCGCGGCAAGCCGGACGCCGGGGAGGCGGCTCCTCGCGGGGACCGCGTACGCAGCGGATGCGGACTTCCGCACGTCCCCCCCGCGTCCGGAGGGAAGGGCGGGGGAGCAGGACACCGGCCGGTGTCGTGAGCAGCCTGCCGACCCTGCTGCCGGTGGGTCGTGGACCGCGCGGCGTTCGCTGCGGCACCGTCCGCCCGCCTCCCGGTGATCAGAACATTTCCGCAGGTCAGAGCCCTCTTATGGGAGATGACAACGGTCACCGGTGCAGCCTTTGGCGAATGGGGCGGGCGTGCGTTTCACTGTGCCCGAGACCACTCGTCGCGAGGGGGAAGGCGGCACCATGAGCAGTCACGGACACCAGCACGGTCCAGGGCACGCACACGGCGGAGACGGGCACGCCGGGCATGCGCACGGGGTCTCGGCGGACGCCGACCGGCGCTGGCTGACCATCGCCCTCGCGCTCATCACGGGCTTCATGGCGATCGAGGTCGTCATCGGTGTCATCGCCCGCTCCCTGGCACTGATCTCGGACGCGGCGCACATGCTCACGGACGCCGTCTCCATCGTCCTCGCGCTGATCGCCATGAGGCTGGCCGCCCGCCCGGCCCGTGGCGGATTCACCTACGGCCTCAAGCGCGCCGAGATCCTCTCCGCCCAGGCCAACGGTCTGACGCTGCTGCTCCTCGGCGCCTGGCTGGCGTACGAGGCGGTGGAGCGCCTGATCGACCCGCCCGAGGTCGAGGGCGGCCTGGTACTCGTCACCGCCCTCGCCGGCATCGTGGTGAACGTGGCGGCGGCCTGGTGCATCTCCAAGGCCAACCGCTCCTCCCTCAACGTGGAGGGCGCCTACCAGCACATCCTCAACGACCTGTTCGCCTTCATCGGCACCGCGGTCGCCGGCCTGGTCGTACTCCTGACCGGATTCGCCCGCGCCGACGGCATCGCCACACTCGTCGTCGTCGCGCTCATGTTCAAGGCGGGCTACGGGCTGCTCCGCGAATCCGCCCGGGTCTTCCTCGAAGCCGCGCCCGCCGGTGTCGACCCTGACGCCCTCGGCGACGAGCTCGCCGCCCAGCCGAGTGTGGTCGAGGTCCACGACCTCCACGTCTGGCAGATCACGTCGGGCGAGCCCGCCCTCTCCGCCCACGTCCTGGTCGAGCCGGGCGGAGACTGCCACGGCGTCCGCCGCGGCCTGGAGGACCTCCTGCGCCGGGACCACGGCATCACGCACTCCACCCTCCAGGTGGACCACGCCCCCGTCCCGGTGTTCGCGGGTGACCTGCCCGACGGCCGTGACCTGCTGTCCGCCAGGGACGCCTCCCACTGCGCGGAGGCCCACGGCCCCGTCCACCGGCCGACGCCGCACGAGCACTGAGGCTCTCGGAGCCGCACGCGGCTCGAGGGCATGACGACGCGGGCACGGTGCCCAGCGCCTGACGGCGGACCGCACGACGGCGGGCCCCCGGGATGAATCCCGGGGGCCCGCCGTCGTGACGAGTGCGGCCGGTCGGGAAGCCGGCTGCTTGCGGGCAGGAAACGCCCGGTGCGGGCGGCACAGGGCGACAGCGGTGGCCAGGACGGCCCGGCGGGCCGCCCGGTCAGGCCGCGTGCCGTGCATCCCCGCTCGGGCCCTCCCGCTCCACCACGGTCACCGGACGTGGGCCAGCAGGGTGCGCAGGACCGCCTCGGCGTGTGTCCAGAGCAAGGACCCACCGGCGGCCGGAAGCAGGTGGCGGGTCGCCGTCGGGATCATCCGGGCGAGCGACTCACCGAGATCAGGGGAGTGGACCGGGCTGGTGTCCTGCTGCCCGTACCAGAGGTCGACCGGGACGGGGATGCGGGCGGGGTCGAACGGCCAGCGGCCCATCGCCAGGACGGTGTCGCGGGCGTAGCCCGCCGGGCCCTGGCTGAACGCCTCGTCCATCGCCCGCCGGAACGCCCGCTGGAAGACCGGGTCGGTGTAGACCGCCCGATCCGCCCCGGTGCTCGTCGTGATGACCAGGTCCCACAGCCTGTCGGCGCTGCCGAAGCCGGCGAAGGAGGCCTCAGCCGCTTCCGCGTCGGCCGCGACGGCGTCCACCATCTCCCTCACCTGCGAGGGCAGCGAGCGGGCGAAGCGGGGATGGGCGAGCTCATCGCTGCCGGACACCACAGCCACCGCGCTCACCAGGCCGTCCGCCGCCAGGGCGAGGGCGAACGGCGCCCCCTGGGAGAACCCCACCGCTGACGGCGCGTGCAGGGCCCGCTCCCGGAGGAGATGCCGGATGTCGGCGGCCCAGTCCCTCAGGGAACGGCCGGGAGCCGGATCCGATGCGCCAAGGCCGGGCCGGTCCACGCTGATGAGCCGGATCCCGACCGGGCCGAGGACGTCGCCGCCGAAACCGAGCCACCTGCTGGTGGCCGCCCCCGGGCACAACAGCACCGGGGTGCCGTCGGCCGGTCCCCATTCCGCCCATCCCAGCAACCGGCCGTCCGGTATCCGGGTCCGTCCCAGCCGCGTCGGTTCCCTCACGCCATGGTCCATGATCCGTATTGTGCCGTCCCGGCCACCGCCCACCACCGGTTGCGGCAGCGAGCGGGGAGGTTCCCTCCTCGTACATGAGCCGATCGACCTCCCCGGTCCGTTACCCCTCCACGGCCCACCACGAGATCGACCGACGAACAGGTCCCGGGCTCAGGAGGTGCCGGCGGCGGCGTCGTCGTCGGGCTCGGTGTCGGCCGCTTCCTCCCGCGCCATGCCGAGGAAGCGCTGGAGCGCCTCCATCGGCATGTCGAGCGCTTCGGAGGCGGACTGCTCGTCGCCGAACACCTGCACCGCCTCGGCGACGGCGACAGCCAGTTCGAACTCCGCCTTGCGGACCTTCGCCTCGGTCTTGTCCACGGTGTCGACCACGGCCAACTGGCGACGCTGCTTCTCCTGAAGCCTCTGCTTACGGGAAGGGGCCTTCTCAGAACTCTGCACAGACATGGCCAAGATCATAATCAGTTCGCATGAGTGCCCCGCGCCCCTCAACCGTCTCCGCTCCGGACTTACCGGCCCGGCGCCGACTCGGCAACGGCAGGCACCATGACGGCAGACCGTCGGTGATGCGGAACGAGTCCGGGCGCAGCGTAGGGAGGCCGTCGATCACGTCGCGGCGACGGGCTGCACCGTGGTCCGCTCGAGGCGGCGGCTGAGGGGCATGGCCATCGGCCGCGGGATCACGGCCTGTCCGGCTGCCAAGGCCTGCTGTGGCAGCCGGGGATCCGGTGTCCGGCCAGATCCCGGGCCGCCCCTCTACGACGTGGCCAGGGGCCTCGCCCAGGTGGGCAGATCGTCCGTGCGATCGCCGCTCACGCTCGCCGAGTACTCCGTCGATCCGGCCCGAACTCCGAGGACGAGCCGCCTGGAGAGCAGAACGCGGTGCCGAGTCACCCGGGCGTCACCGCTGAACGCCTTGCGCACCAGCTCCTCCACGTGCTCCGCGCGCACGTCCTCGAACATGAAGTCGTCCAGCATGAGCCGTGCGCTGCGGGGGTGGTTGTGGGCGCCCATGAGGAGGACGTACACGTCGTGACCGTGGACGTCACCGCCCCAGTCCGCCACCCAGCCGTTGTCGTCCCACCGCTCGTGCGGCACGGGGTCGGCCACGCCCAGCGACCGGAGGGCCGCTTCGAGTCCCGCCGATGCGGGCGGCCGGTGTGCAGCCTCCGTCATGTCCACAACCACCTTTCGGCTTCCACCTCCCCCATGTTCCCCTGCCGGACGTGACGCGGAAGGCGGTCCGGACCTTCGCGGGTTCTGCCCGGACGCGCCGCGGCACCCGCTCCGGCGGCAGGAGCAGCCCCCGGAACCGGTGACGTGTCGCATGGCCGGCGAACCGTCGGACGGCCGTTTCGGGCGGACCGCCGATGCCGGCCGCCGGCGCGGAACGTCACGGGACCCGGAAACCTCGGAAGGTGACCGGCCCGCGGGTCTTGAAGCCGAGCCGTTCGTACAAGGCGATCGCGCCGGTGTTCGCTTCGACCACGTGCAGGAAGGGACGATCACCACGCGCCACGATGCGATCGGCGAGGGCGCTGACAAGGCGGGCGGCATGGCCTTGCCCGCGTGCCTCGGGAGCGGTGCAGACGGCGCTGATCTCGGTCCAGCCCGGAGGGCGCAGGCGCTCCCCGGCCATCGCCACCAGGACCCCGTCCACCCGGACACCCAGGTAGGTGCCGAGTTCACGCGTACGCGGCCGGAAAGGGCCCGGCTCGGTCCGGGCGACGAGATCGAGCATCTCCGGCACGCTGTCGGCGCCCAGTTCGACCACGCCGGTGCCGGGCTCGGAGCCCGGCCGGCCGGGGCGGCCGTCACCCGGCCAGACCATCTGACGGCCCTCGAGGCTGAAGACCGGCTCCCAGCTCGGCGGGGGAGCGGCCGGGCAGTTGAACATGTCGGCGAAGGCGCCCGGGCCGAGCAGCCGGGCCAAGTCGCTCCAGTCCTCCTCGTCCGGGTCGGCGGACACGGAGGAGAAGGTCGCCACTTCGGTGAGGTAGGTGGCGGCCCGGCCGAGCCGTCGGGCGAGATGCGCGTGCCGGCCGCCGAGCGACTGACCCACCGGGTCGTCGAGCACCGGGTCGTCGTCGTTCGTCATCATGCTGTTCCTTCGCTGGTGGGGCGGTGGTCGAGAGGTCCTCGGCGATGCCGTGCCTTCCACGGCACTGGACACCGTCGCACGCCGGAACCGCAAGGTGCCCGGTCGCCCCCGCGTCCGCGGGGCGGCTCGGGAGCGTGCGGCCGAAGGGACGGGGAGCGCGTGTCCCCCCACCGTCCTGAGGGCCACGGCCGTCCCGCGGTACGCCGGAGGCACGGCTCAGACCTCGTACGGGCTGCCCTCGTCTCCCGAATGCCCTGACGCACGGTCCGGCCGGAGGTAGGGTCCGGCTGTGCGTTGATCTCCTGGGCTGCGGCCCCGTGCGGCCGCAGACGGTGCGGGGCGCCTCTCCGACAGGGGCCGCCCCGGCAGGCATGCCCGTCGTCACCCCAGCGGAGATCAGCACCATGACTGCTCAGCAGCCCCTCACCTACGACGCGTTCGTCGAACTCGCCGCCGCCGATCCGGCCGTCGTCGGCCTCGTCCTCAAAGGGTCCCGAGCCCACGACGGCATGAGCACCCGGCACTCCGACCACGACCTGTACGTGGTCCTCGCCGACGGCGCCACGGCCGGCCTCACCCGGTTCGCCGGCCACCGGACCGCCGGGCTGGACCTCGTCGTCATCTCCCTCACCGGGTTCCGCGCGGCCGGGATGCCCGGTTTCGAACGCTACGCCCTCGCCCGCGCCCGGGTCGTGCTCGACCGGCTCGACGGAGGCATCGCCCGCATCCTCGCCGACAAGGCGCGCCTGGACGCGGACGAGGCGTTCCGGAACGCCGGTGGCCTGCTCGACGCCTACGCCAACTCGCTCTACCGCTCCGTCAAGAACCACAGGGACGGCCAGGTCCTCGCCGCCCGCCTGGACGCCGCCGACAGCATCCGGTTCCTGCTCGAGCTGCTGTTCGCCCTCGACCGCCGCCCCCGCCCCTACAACAAGTACCTGGAGTGGGAGCTCGCCCGGCATCCACTGCCGGGCTGGGACACCGACGCGTTGCTCCGTGCCGTGGACCGCGTCTCGGCGACGGGCGACCCGTCCCCGCAGCGGCACCTGTTCGCCCGTGTCGAGGCGGCGGCCCGGGAGGCCGGACACGGCGAGGTGCTGGACGCGTGGGGCGAGGACCTGGACCTCATGCGACCGCGGTGAGGGACGGAGGGACTCCCCGCGGCCGTGACCCGCGGCCGCGGGCACTGCCGTGACGTCCGCGACGGGCCTCGGTCCACGGCACGGAGGCCGGTCCACCAACTCCGCGGGACCCGCCTCCGAACGGGGCGAACACCCGCCGCTCCGGGGGACAACGGTTCCCCGCCCGGCCCCTGTTCGCCACCGCCGCCCACGTCGCACGGGTGCGTCGCGCACGGCTCCGTGCTCGTCGAGCACTGGTTCGCCGGGCTTTCGGCCAAGGGCCGTGATGGGAGTCGGTGGGGTGAACGCCCCGGCGTGATGCCGTTGGCCGGGGAACCGCCCGATTCCCGACGGAGTTCCTGGTTCCGTTGTCGGGATGATCACGCCCCCTTCCACGACAAGTCGTGGACACGCCGCGTAAGCGGCTGTGAGCATTCCGTGCGTCTGTTTCCTCTTGATCAAAAGGAGTACGGCGTGCACAGATCCACCGGCCGGTCCCGCGAACCGGCACGGCGCGGCAGGTCCCTGGCCCTTCCCCTCGCTCTTGTCCTCCTCGCCGAGACGGCCGTCGCGCTGTCGTTCGCACCGGGCGCCGCCGCGTCCGAACCCTCGCCCCGGGCCGTGAAGCCGGCGGCCCCGCAGGAGGAAGTGAACGCGCGTCTCACCGCGCAGGCCCAGGGGCGGCGCATCGAGGTCGTGGGGGCCCGTACGGAGAGCACCACTTCGTGGGCGAACCCTGACGGGACCATGTCGGTCGAGTCCTTCGCGGGGCCGGTGCGGTTCAAGGAGAACGGCCGCTGGGTCCGGGTCGACCTGACACTGGTGAAGAACGCGGACGGCTCCGTCGGCCCGAAGGCCCATCCCCGCGGCCTGCGCCTGGCCGGCCGCACCGGTGATTCGGGCGGTGACCTCGCCGTCCTGGGCCGGGGCGGGAAGGAGCTCGCGCTCGGCTGGAAGGGAGCTCTGCCCCAGCCCCGCCTGAAGGGGGCGAAGGCCACGTACGACGACGTCCTTCCCGGCACCGACCTGATCGTCGAGGCCACGCGCACGGGCTTCGAGCAGTACCTCGTCGTGGAGGACCGGAAGGCGGCGGAACGGGCCGCGGACCTGACCCTCCCGGTGCGCACCGAGGGCATCACGGCACGGCAGGGTGCGGACGAGACGCTGGCGCTGACGGACCCGCGCACCGGCGAGCGCGTGGGACGCGGGTCCACGCCGTACATGTGGGACGCCGGCGCCGGCGGCGAGAACGCGCCCGGTGCCCGCGCGGCCCGCGTCGACCTGGGCGTGACCGAGCGCGCCGGCGGCTTCGACCTGCGGGTGCGGGCGGACCGGAGCTTCCTCGCCGACAAGGCGACGCGCTATCCGGTGACCATCGACCCGGCCGTGTACTTCGGCACGGACTTCGACACCTACGTCCGCAACGGCGACACGGCCGACTTCTCGGCCGGCGCCGACCTGCGCGTGGGCCGGGAGTGGCAGAAGGGCGAGGCCCGCTCCTTCATCAACTTCCCCCGCCACTCCTCGGTCACCGGACAGGACGTCCTCAACGCCGAGCTCAACCTCTTCGCCACCTGGGCGGACAACTGCACGCCGCACTCCTGGGAGATCTGGGACACCGGCACCGCGTCGTCCGCCACCCGGTGGGGCAACCAGCCCTCGTGGCGTTCGAAGGTGACCTCCTCCACCCAGACCCACGGCCACACCGACTGCGGCCCCCGCTGGATATCGGAGGACATCACCTCCCTGGTGAAGCAGTGGTCGAAGACCACGAACACGGTCGACACCGTCGGCCTGCGGGCGACCGACGAGAACGACGTCAACGCCTTCAAGATCTTCGCCTCCGCGCAGACCAGCACGGCACCGTCGATCCTCGTCACCTACGAGACCCCGGCCGACCCGGTCAAGGACCACGTCGTCTACTGGAACGACGTCCTGCAGGAGACCTTCCGCCAGGTCGGCGGCGCACCGGGGCCGCTGGCCCGGGCCGGGGCGATGATGCACGGCGCGATCTACGACGCGGCCAACTCGGCGCGGTGCGCGGAGGGCGCGCTCAAGTGCCTGGGTGACCCCTACCTCGTCAAGGCGACGGCCTCCAACGGCGCCCTGCCGGACGTGAACAGCGCCATCGACCACGCCGCCTTCGAGGTGCTGCGGTCGCTCCACCCGACGCTGAACTTCGACGACGAGATCGCCGCCGCCCGTTCCACCATCCCCGCCGCCGTCACCGCCTCCCAGCGCGCGGCCGGTACCGAAGTGGGGCAGAAGGCCGCCGCCGCGATGATCGCCGCCCGGCAGGACGACGGCTCCGCGCCCGTCGCCCCGTACACCGGCTCCACGCAGCCCGGCCACTGGCGGCCGACCGGGAGCGGCAACGGCGCCACCCCGCAGTGGGGTCTGGTCAAGCCCTTCGGCATGGCGAGCAGCACGCAGTTCCGCTCGGCCGGTCCGGCCGGGCACACGCAGATGAGCACCCTGCTGCCGAGCCAGGCGTACGCCGACCAGGTCAACGACGTGAAGGGCCTCGGCGGGGCCGAGTCCACGGAACGTACGGCCGACCAGACGAAGGCGGCACTGTTCTGGGCCAACGACCTGGACATGACCTACAAGCCCCCGGGCCAGCTCTTCGAGCACACCCAGATCCTCTCCCGGCAGCACGGCACCACCACGGTAGGCAACGCCAAGCTCTTCGCGCTGACCGCCTTCGCCATGGCGGACGCGGCGATCGTCGCCTGGGACCAGAAGTACCGGACGGACATCGACCTGTGGCGTCCGGAGAGCGCGATCCGCCTCGACGGCGACGGCAACGCGAACACCACCGCCGACGCCAACTGGCAGCCGCTCTCCCAGGACCGCAACGGCCAGCACTTCTCCCCGCCGTTCCCGGCCTACATCTCCGGCCACGCCACCTTCGCCGGGGCCTGGTCCAAGGCCACCCAGGCCTGGTTCGGCACGGACCAGGTCACCTGGACGGCGACCACCGAGGACCCCAACGCCCTCGGCGTCACCCGCACCTTCACCACCATCTCCGAGGCCGCCACCGAGAACGCGGTCGGCCGGGTCTGGCTCGGCGTCCACTACCGCTGGGACGGCACCGACGGCGTCACCGCCGGCGGTGACGCCGCGGCCCACGCGGTGGCGAACAGGCTCAAGCCGAACACCGCCGCGGACTGGACCGCCTACGAGACCCTGCGGAACCTCGCCGGCTGCCAGGAGGTGGGCAAACGCCTCGTCGCCGAACACCGCTGGAACTCCTACCGGTGCACCCAGGTCCAGGCGCAGGCCCCCGAGCACACGCTGTCCGTGAAGTAGCCGGCCGATGAGAAGGAAGAACACCGACATGGGTACGCGCACCCAGCCCCGCCGGGGCACCCGCCGGACGACCGTCGCCCTCGTCGCGGCCTGTGCCGTCGGCGCCGTCGCCGCCCCGCTGGCCTTCGCGGCCGCGTCCGCCGAACGGGCCCCGGCCACGGCCGCCGCGGACGACCGGCTCCTGCGAACCCCGGAGGCCCCCCGCATCTCCAACGACTCGTACTCGGGCTTCCAGTTCTGCGGCGACCCGGCCGGGAACCCGGTCGTCACCACCGGGAGCCCGACCCTGGCCGCCACCCTGGAGTCCGTCGCCCCGCCCGGCACGGTCGAACCCGCCCGGCCCGGCCCCCGCCGCAAGGTCACCTTCGAGATCGACACCGCAGCCGGCAAGCCCGCGCTGCACCGCCAGGTCACCAGCGACACCAGCCACGACGCCGCCCTCCAGGTACCGGAAGGCACCCTGTCCGACGGCTCCTACCGCTGGCGCGTCCGCGTGAAGGAC
>NZ_LWCC02000142.1:41720-48675 GCF_001642695.1 Streptomyces chilikensis | reverse complement strand
CACGAACAGGTACGTCGACCGACGAAGGAGAACAGCCTGTGGAACGCGCCGGCCGGAAGAGACTGTGGACGGTCCTCGGCATCGCCGCCACGATCACCGCGGTGGCGGGCCTCGTGTGGTTCAAGCCCTGGGCCCTGTGGGTGGACGAGACCGTCGACGAAGCCCTGCCCACCGCCGGTACGACCGCGACCGCTCCGGCGGAGCCACCGGCGGCGGGTACGAGCCCGTCCGCGTCGAGCACCCCCACCGAACCCGCCGGCCCCGTCACCCTCGCCCAGGGCACCTTCATCAGCCATGAGCACTCCACCGCCGGCACCGCGAAAGTCGTCCGCCTCGCCGACGGCAGCCACACGCTGCGTCTCGAAGGGCTCGACACGAGCAACGGCCCCGACCTGCGCGTCTGGCTGAGCGACGCACCGGTCAAGGAAGGCAGAGCGGGCTGGGGTGTCTTCGACGACGGCCGGTACGTGAACCTCGCCAAGCTCAAGGGCAACAAGGGCGACCAGAATTACCCGTTGCCCGAGGACGTCGACTGGTCGGCGCTCCCGAGCGTGAGCATCTGGTGCGACCGGTTCGACGTCTCCTTCGGCGCCGCGGCGCTGGCCCGCGTCTGACACCGGCCGTCGGTCACCGAACCGTTCTCGTCCTGTCCTGCCGGGATGATGACGCAGATCAACAAGGTGGTGTGACGGGCGAGGTTCCTGGTCGTCGCGGTGGTGTCCTCAGCGCACCACGCCTCGCCCGAGGAATCTCGCCCGGTTCGCCCCGGCAGGGGCGCCGTGCCGTGCGCGCACCTGCCTCCGAGGCACTGCCCGCGCCCGGCGGTCCCCCGTCAGCCACACCGCGAGCCGGCCCGGTTCCCGTCACGTCGCACGCCGCGTCCACGGGGTGGTCGGCTGGAGCACGGCCTCGGTGAGCGCGCGGGACCTGAGCCGGGTGATCTCCTTGTAGCCGGGATCGGTCACCATGCGAAGGAACGCCTCCCGGCTCGGATAGCGCACGAGGAGCACGGCGTCCCACGCCTGCCCCTGTTCGGCGACCAAGGGGGTGTCGCCGTCTCCGGCGTAGAGGAGCTCGCCTCCGTACCGTCGCAGGAAGACCGCCGCACGACGTGAGTACTCCTCGTACGAGGCGCGTCCGTCGGGCGCGAACCGCAGCAGGTTGAGCATGACGAAAGGCTCTCCGGGGTCCTGCGCACCAAGTTCCTGGAGGACTGCCTCGTGGGGATCGACAGCCATGACCGTCTCCTTGTCGTCGTGGGGGTGAAGGGCGTGGCGGTGTCCAGCGGATGGCTGGCACGAGGGTAGGTGACGATGGACCTGCACGCATACCATCTGGTCGGTATGAGTTGCGCGGTCGGATGCGGCGGCGGCCTCCGCGGCCGCGGGCCGTGGCGGCGGTGGTGGCGGTGGTGGCGGTGGTGGCGGGTGGGCCAGGTCCTGGCCGGCGGGCTCCCGGCGATCGCGGGGCGGTAGAAAGGAGTCATGCGCGAGAGCGAGAGCCCTGTGAGGGCGATGGACGATGTGGACGCCGTGACCCAAGCGGTGCTGACCGCGTCACGCCTGCTGGTCGCGGTGTCCGCGCGTTCCCTCGCCGAGGTCGAGGAGCGGGTGACGCTGCCGCAGTTCCGGATGCTGGTGGTGCTGGCCACGAGGGGGGCCACCAAGCTCGTCACGCTGGCCGAGCAGCTCCAGGTGGCGCCGTCCACCGCCATGCGCATGGTCGACCGCCTGATCGCGGCCGGCCTGGCGGACCGGCATGCCAATCCGCACAGCCGTCGGGAGACGCTGCTGCAGCTCACCGCCGAGGGGCGGCGCACGGTCGAAAGCGTCACGGCTCGTCGGCGTACCGAGATCGCCGCCATCGTCGAACGACTCACCCCGGTGCAGCGGCTGGCCCTGGTCGAGGCGCTCAACGCCTTCAACAAGGCCGGGGCGGAGCCCTTGGCGCCGGCCGCCGAGGGCACGCAGGCGCATCCGCTGGGGTGGACGGGCGACCTGCCCGGCGTCCCGTGAGGTGGACGAAAGGGCCGGCGTTTGCCGCGGGCAGGCGCATGCTCCCACCCCCATGGGCGCCGGCGGCTCCGGTGCGTGCCCACGCGGTCCTGGGCTACTGAGCGGACATGCGGGGAGCAGCGCGGCGTATTCCGGACGCTGAGCCGCCCCCCCGGACTGCCGTAGCCGTCCTGAGGGCTCCCGCCGCCTGGGTCCGATGGAGAATTTCTTTGCTCTGTGCAAAACTACGGGGACGGCGGGGCCCGATGGCCCTGCCCGGAGTGCCGGGAAGTCTGGTCGGCGTCTTTTGAGGCGACCGTCCTGGAGGCCCGGCCATGCCACCGTCCCATCCCGTACCGCACGACAAGGCGGCCGACGGCGCCCCGCCCTGCCGGGACGAGCCGTCCTGGTCGGGGGGCGCGACGAGACTCCGTGTCCGCTCCGAGACCGGTGACGACCCCTCGCCCGTGCTGCACATGCTCCTCGACGGAGAGCTCGATGTGGACACCGCCGCCGCACTTCGGGAAGACCTGACGGTGCTCGCCGCGCGCTCGACCGTCCCCTCGTTGGTGCTCGACCTGTCGGGTGTCACCTTCTGCGACTTGGCGAGCCTGTACACCCTGCTGGGCATCTGCCGGACCCTGCCGCTGGTCGGCATCGAGGTGCGGCTCGTCGAGCCCAGCGCTGCCGTTCGGACCGCTGCGCGAAGGGCCGGCCTGGCCACTGACCTGAACTTGGACAGGGGCGGGGAAGAGCCACCTCCTGTGGCCCTGCCGTGAGGCGTCCCCGGTCAAGCACCGGGAGCCGCTGAGGAAGACCGGTGCGGCGAGGGCACCGAGAAGGCACCTGCGCACTTCCGTCTCTGCCGGGCGTCGAGAAGTCTTCCGGCGGACGGGAGGAATTGCGGGCGCGGAGGAGGACCGGCCCGCAGGTGGTCGGCTGCCGCCACCCGGTCGGAACACGTCGTCGTACGCGCCGCGCGCAGACCCGCAGCACGACCACGACCCCGAAAAGCGGCCGAAGCCCCGTGACGGCCTCGAGCGAGCAGGACCAGCCCGGTGCCATCTCTTCATCAACGAAACTTTTGCATAGTCTAAAGCTGGTGGAGGGGTGTGTGGCGAGAGCAGCCGGACGTTTCGATGTCGTGAGAGGGCGGGAGGGCGCCATGACCATGAGCAAGCCGACGTCCGGTTCGGCGGTGCTGGCCTGGATGCCGTGGGCGGCGATGACCGTCGTGGCGGTCACGGACGTCTGGGCGGGTCCCGACGTCGGTTTCCTGCCCTTGGTCTCGCTGGGACCGGCGTTCGCCAGTCTGGTCGGCGGCTGGCGCCGCACCGCGCTGATCGGCGCGGTGGCCCTCACCCTGACGGTGGCCCTCGGACTCTACGACGGCCTGTTCGAGGGACGCCGGGGACTCACCGCCTGTGCGTCGGTGGCGGGAGTCACCGGCGCAGGCCTGGCCGCCGCGGTGATCAGGGAGCGCAGGGAAGCGGAGCTGGCCAGTGTGCGGTCGATCGCCGAGGCCGCCCAGCGGGTGCTGCTCCGCCCGGTGCCGCCGACCGTCGGCCCGCTGCGGATGGCGGTCTCCTACACCTCGGCCATCGCCGAGGCCCGCATCGGTGGCGACCTCTACGAGGTGGTCGCCTCGCCGTACGGCGTCCGCGTGATCGTCGGAGACGTGCAGGGCAAGGGGCTCGCCGCGGTCGAGACGGCCGCGGTGGTGCTCGGCGCGTTCCGCGAGGCCGCCCACGACGAGCCGGACCTGGTCAAGCTGGGGGACCGCCTGGAGCGCAGCCTGTCCCGGGAGCTGGAGGGCGAGAAGTTCGTCACCGCCGTCCTGGCGGAGATCGCTGCCGGAGGCGAGGTGGCCTTCCTCAACCTCGGACATCCGGCACCCATGGTCGTGCGGGCCGACGGCACGGTCGACTTCGCGGAGCCCTCGACCTACGCGCCGCCGTTGGGGCTGGGAATGTCCGGCGTCGACGGGCCGCAGCCGTACCGTGTCGGATTCCTGCCGGGCGACCAACTGCTGCTGTACACCGACGGTGTCACCGAGGCCCGGGACGGGAACGGCGTCTTCTACCCCCTTGCCGACCGGGCGCACCTGCTCGACGAACCCGACGCACGCCAGGCCTTGGAGGCACTGCGGGAGGACCTGTCGGAACATGCCGCCGGGCCGCCGCACGACGACGCCGCGATGCTGCTGGTACGCCACCAAGGGGCTCCGCCCGCCGGCGGCAGGCTGACGAAGTCCCCGTAGGAGCATTCGGCGCCGGTCCGGCCAGGGTGTGAAAGGGCGGCCGCGGCTGCCCGCATCCGCCATCGGAGAACAACGACCACCGTGCTCGGGGCCGCTCATGAACGGCCGGCGGACGGGACGCTGAACTTCCCTCACAAGCCGGTCGGCGGGGCGTCGCAGTTCGGCTCGGCCCACTTCCGGCTGACGGCCCGGACGTTGTCGCGGAGCACCTCCTGCCGCCCCGGCCTCGGGGAACACCCGGCAACAGATGCGGGTACTCACCGGACGAGGACGCCGCGAAGCGAAGCAGCTGCTGAAACCGAGGAGCACGCGGGTCTCGGCACTGCGCAAAGAGGAATACCACCTGGTACCGGGACACCGCTCGCAGGCAGCCACGACGACCACGCCGCGGCGGTCACTCCTGCAGCACCCGCCCGAGTAGTTTCCGCTGTTCGTCGATCCGGCTCTTTTCCGGACTCGTGGGAACACGGAGACGCGCGAAATGCCCGGATCTTCTCTACGGACAGCGACCGTCTCCTGTTCCTCGTCGTACGGCTGGATCTCGATCCCGGGGCTGCGGTCCCTCCAGCGGATGCCCTGACCGGCAGCGAGCAGGTCCAGGGCACAGCACCACTCCTCCAGGTCGGAAGGCACACGGACATGACCGGCCGGCCGCTGACGAAGCTGCTGGTCACCATGACCCCTGCGTCGAGCTGGTCGTGAAGATCGTCACGAAACGCGGGCTCATCGCAACGCAGGATGTGCGCGTCGGCCATGAGCGGGGCTCGTGTGCTCACGATCCGTCCTCACCCGCAGCCCTCCTCACGAGGACCCGCACAGCATCAGCACCACCGCGCAGAGCAATGACACCGCGGCGGTGACGACCAGCAGCGGCCCCAGCCCCGGACCGGGTATCACCGCTCCCGCAGCGCCGCAGGCCCCGCCCACGGTCGTGGGAGCGCGCGAACCCCGGCGAGCGGCGATCCGTCCCGCGAGCAGCAGGCCGGTCAGATAGCCCGCGAACGTTGTGCCGGCGATGAGACTGAGCACCAGCTCGGAGAGCGCCAGGTCCTCCCGGATGTCGGGCAGCGTCAGACCATAGGCGTAGCGGGCCATGCCGAAGGCGACCCCGATCACCGCCGCTCCGGCCAGACCGATCCGCCCGCCTGCGGAGAGCGTCATGAACTCCCCTTCATGCCATGGGTCCGGTTACCTCACGGACCTCAGGCCGACTCCGGGGGAGGGGGGATCGACCATCACCACATGCACGCACCGACTCTCCCACGGCCGTGCGGAGCCGGCTGGACCCGGCGACAACGATGCACCCGGCGGCCTGCTCGGATCCGAACAGGATGCCGGCGGCAACCGGGTGCGCCAGGTCTTTCCGCTCGCGGACCTCCGCGGCCTGACCGGGGTGATGCAGCGTCCCGTCGGGGTTCGCACGCGGATCGACCGGGAGGCCGTGGTTGACGAACCGCCGGCCGTGGAGGGCCCCGGCGAGGCGGACCGCCGGGGCTGTCCATCGGGTGGAGGCCGGGCCGAGGTCAGCCGAGTGAGGTGATCAGGTCGTTGCAGGCCTGTTCGCAGCGGCGGCATGCTTCCGCACACACGCGGCAGTGGTCGTGCTGGTCGGCGTGGCTTCCGCATTCGTCGGCGCAGGCCTTGCAGACGGTGGCGCACGCCTGGAGGATCGCGCGGGTGACGTTGGCGTCATAGCCCGTGTGGCGGGAGAGCACCGCGGCGGTGGCGTTGCAGATGTCGGCGCAGTCGGCGTTGGTGCGGATGCACTTGGTCAGCTCGTTGACCATCTCCTCCGACATGCAGGCGTCCGCGCACGCGGTGCACGCCTGAGCACACGCGATGCATTCTTCGATGCAGCGGGCGAGTTTCTCGCGGTCCACGCCGCCCAGGTCGGCGGGGTAGGTGTCGAGCATGTCCTTGACCGCAGTGGTCACGGGAGCCTCCGTGATCGATTCCTGGCGCGGCGGTTGCCGCCCTGTACTCGTAACACTGCCGAGGGGGCGGGAAACCCGGCTACGCCTTGTGGACCGCAAGTGGACCACGGCCGCGACGGTGCCGCTCCGGGGCCTGTGAGAACGCGCCGACCTCCGCCTCGGACTGCTCCAACTCGCCTGCGGCATCGTCTGCTCGCGACGACTGCGCATCCCATGCCGAAACGACCGGTGGGCCGCGAGAACGCCATGGCCCACCTCTTCCGGGGACTGTGACCTGCGTCATCTCTGTGAACCGCATGCGCGCGGTGATCGTCTTACGGCCGGATTCCTTCGAGGAATGACAGCTGGACGCGGCGACCGTGGCCGCGCTTCACGGGTAGCAACGGGAAAGAGGTAGGTATGAAGCTGACGGTCAAGAACGCGGTATTGGGAGCGGTCCTCGCCTCCACCGCCGTACTGGCAGCTCCGGGAACCGCATCGGCTGACCCCGTCAAGGAGGGGATCGTGAGCAGCTGCCGGGAAGGGATGATCTGCTTCTTCGACGGCCACAACCTCACCGGGGACATCGTGCAGCTCTATCCGGTGAACACCCCCAACATCGGCTGGGTGTGGAACGACCGGGCCAGCTCGGTGTGGAACCGCAGCGGCGATGAACTCTGCATCTGGACCGATGTCGACTACAACGGCATCTTCTACCCCATCGCGCCGGGTGCGACACAGGAACTTCTGTTCCTCTACGACAACGCGGTGTCCGGCTTCTCCATCAA
>NZ_LWCC02000142.1:0-41704 GCF_001642695.1 Streptomyces chilikensis | reverse complement strand
GCCGTCCGCCCGCGCTTCGCGGGCGGACGGCGGGATCGGGCCAGGTGGCCTCCCGTGAGACACCGTGGGCGCATTCGGCGGTGGCCGCCGGACGACCCCGCGCCTGATGGCCTGGGTGAGCGCATCGCCCCGCTGCTCCCGCCCAGCCCTCGGATCGCCCGCCGTGTCACTTCGCACGGCTCAGGGCCGGGCAGGACCCGCTGGGTCGCCGAGCAGAACTTCGCCCGGCTCCACAGTCCGGACGGCTGCGCACCCGCACGGGATACGCGCCGACCTCCGCCCCGGTCTCCTCCAACTCGCTTGCGACATCATCCGCTCGGGACGACTCCGAACCTCGTTTTGAAACGATCAGTCAGTCCGTTGGTTCAACGCACAGGAACGCAGAAGTCCGGACACCGCTTCGCCCCACCACGCTGCGCCCGTTCGGGCGCCGCACGGCCGACAAGATATGCCGCGGCCGCGGAGGGGCAGTCGCAGAGACATGCTGAACGTTCTGCTGACCACAGCCAGCGCCCTGGCCCTGGTGGTGGCCGCGCTCTCCGGCGCATCGAGCAAGCCCCGCTGAGTGCCCCCGCCGGCCCGGGCGACCGGTGTCGCCCTCAGCCGCAGCATTCGAACAGCTGTGAACGCCCGGGGTGGACTCCCTCTCGGTATGCCGGGGGACATCGCTCCGAGACCGTGCAGGTCGGAGCAACGCGACACCGCACCCGTGCGTCCTTACCACCGCACCAGGGGGCGTGAGCCCCGCAAGCCTCGGAAAAGACGGTGAGCACCACCATGGACACATCCCCTGTCCCCGCCTCCGTGCCCGGCACGAGAGGAAGGGTCCGGGTCTCCGCCACGGCGTCGGCGTTCGCCGGCGGGCTCCTTCTCGGCGTACTGACCAACCTGGCCCAGGGCTGGCTGCCGGGGGCCTGGAACCAGATCGCCAACTCCGGTGCGGTCTGGTCCGTCGCCGCGTTCGCCGCCGGCGCGCTGATGGCCCGGCGGGCCGGCCTGCCCGCGGCCGCCGTCGCGGGTCTGTGCGCCGAGTCCGGTCTCGTCGTCGGTTACTACGCCTACGCGGAAATCGCGCGCGACGGCATGGGCTCCCTGTTCGCTCCCCTGGTCTGGCTGGGGATGGCGTTCATGGCCGGCCCCCTGTTCGGGGTGGCGGGTTCCTGGTGGCGAGGCGCCGACCCGCGCCACCGCGTCATCGGCCTCGCCGCCCTCGCGGGCGTCTTCGGCACGGAGGCCCTCCACTACGCCTGGGTCCTGCACTACGCCCCCCAGGCGTGGGCGTGCCTCGCCGTCGCGATCCTCGTGTCGCTGCTCATGGGCCGCACCCTCAAGGAACGCGCACTGACCCTCCTGACCGCCGTTCCCTTCTCGCTGCTGGCCTACCTCCTCTTCTACCAGCTGATCCTGACGACGCTCCTCGGCTGACACTTCCTCCGCCACCCCGGCCCGGAACCGGAACGACTGTTCCCTCGGCCGCGCCCGCGGCTCCGAGGCGCGGCCGGTTCCGTCGGTGAGGTGGTGGTGGCTCCTGCCCGCAGTTGAAGGCCTGTCCACGTCGACCGTCGTTTTCGTGGACAGGCCCAGGGGACCGTTGTGGGAGAAGGCGTCACCGGGGCGGATGCGCCCGCTCCGGCCGGTCGAGCCGTACCGGCCGGCTTACGGGATGCCGCCGATGGTGAACGGGGTGAGCTGGAGCGCGTACCGGAAGTGGCCGGAGTGCTGGGCGTCGCGACTGGCGTACGACGACGCGGCTGGGACATGCGCTGTCCTCGGCATTGAGTACGGTCGTCTGTCCATGGACCATCAAAGGGCAGAAGGCGTGCGGCATGCGTGGAGCCGGGTGACCGCGTGGCTCGAGCATCATGCTCCTGAGGTGTTCGCCGCTCTCGGAGGCCCGGGGAGCCCGGCGGCCATCCGTGACGCCGAACTGCGCATGGGCCTGGAACTGCCGGAGCAGCTGCGGCAGTGGCTTCTGACGCACGACATCGATGCGGGCCGGCAGCCTCGTACCGGATCGGCTCTGGTGGCGCTGGGCTGCCCGGGCGTCCTCCCCGGTGGCGGACTCCTGCTGGGCCTCATGGACCTCGAGCGGGTCTACCTCCACAAGATGGCCACGGAGGAATCGGCGCCGTCCGGAGGCACCGACCACCCGTCCTGGCGCAGGGAGTGGGTGCCGATCGTCTCGGAGCGCGACGGTGTCCATGGGACGTTCGTGAACACGAGCACCGGTACGGTGGGGTCGTGGAGGGAGGGGTCGTTCCCCGAAGAACGCGAGTACGCCTCGTTGTTCGCCTTCTTCCAGGACGTGGCCGACCAGCTCGAGGGAGTTTCCTCGGGCGCCTGGGGCGGACCTGGCAGGGTCCGCGGGCGCGATCCGCGTCCGGAGGATGAACCCGTACGCGTCTGGGCTCGTGCGAACGGCTACCCGGTCAACGACCGCGGACGTGTCCCCGCAGCCATTCGCGAGGCATACGAAGCATCACGGTGAGCGCCGGCTCGGAAGGCGCCGGTCACAGCCGGTCATTGATTGCGGTGATGAGGACCGTCGCCTCGTGGCGGACCGCGACCTTGTCGCATCTGGTGGCAACGGCCCGGTGGTGGCCGACGTCCGCCTCGGCCAAGGGTGGGCCGGTCGGCCTTCTCGCCGGACCTGGTCATGCCCTGGGCAACGACGACGAGGTGCGCCCTCTTACGCCCGGCGCGGGTCAGCCGACGTAGTCGAGCCGTACCACGGTGAACGCCTTGTGGTTCGCGTCGATCAGGATGGCCAGCACCGCGTATCCGTAGGCCAGGGTGCGCATGATGCCGTCGTCCACACCGTAGGAGGTCGAGGCGGTGTACGGGTCGTGCTGGGCGTCGATGACGCAGCGGGCGACTTCGGCGCGGGCGTGCTCGGGCAGTCGCTGGTAGTCCCGGTAGGCGTCGAGGCCCCAGAGGGCCTGGTAGGTCACGCTGCCCCTCGGTGCGGCGGCTGCGCGTCCTCCTGAAGCTGATCGTTCATGTCGATGACGGTAGCCGCGTATTCGGCGGGCAGGCGACCGAACTCCCTGAAGTGATCACGAAGGTGTTCGGCGTGCTCACGTCCGGACTCCCACTGCTCGATGAACCGCACCCATCGGGCAAGGACGGTCGGGAGCTGGTCGACGGGGGTGAGGTTGGCCTCGGTGAGGAACTTCTGCCGGGTAACGGGGTGCGGGAGAGCGTGAGCGATTGAGTCGATCGTCCACGGCTGCTCGCTCATGCTGCCTCCGGGGCGGTTCACGGTTACCAGTTCATTCCTGACGGGTTTTACCGTAGCGGATTGGTTGCTACGGGAGGGATGAGTTCGCCTACGGACGTCCGTATGTGGGTACGGGCGGGAGTTCTCGGACGGGAATTCATGAACCCTGAATCCCGGTTGGGTCAGCCCGCAGCGTTTCGGTGTGCCCGGCGGACACTGCCGTAGTGGCTGAGCTGCAAGGAGCGTTCCTCACTGCTCCGTCGCCCTACGGAAGGGCTGCGAGGGGCACCGGGCGGGCCGTGTGACATCTTGCCGGGCCGAGCCGCCGTGCGCCCCTGCGGGCTCTCTCCCGGACCGTGCCGGGGCCGCGCATGGTCGATGCATGGGGGCTTGGGCTCAGGAGTGTGAGGGCCGCGGGGACGGCACCCGCTGCCCGACCGAGGAGACGCTGACGGTGGATGCGGGCCTGGTGGTGTACCGGTGCGATGAGTGCCGGCACCACTGGGAACTGGACGAGACCGAACCCGGCCGGCGGGCGGGGAACCCGGGCGAGGCAGGGCACGGCGCCGTGGCGTAGGGCGGGCGCCGCCGCGCCCGCCGACTGCACGGTGCCCTGGACTGTCGCGGCCCCGCCGACTACGACGCCGCCCCCGAGGCCTGACCGGCACAACCACCCTGTCCGCCGAAGCGGAGCAAGTTCATTCGCCGAGCATCCGGACCGCCGGCCGCACATGAGCCAAAGGAACTCGACCGACCGGATGCGGGCGCATCGCCGGTGGGCAGGCCTGCACCGACGGAGGCATCGCCCCCACCGGCGCAGGCCGCCTCCTCCCTCGTTTGCGCGCGTCCTCCCGCCCACAGGACGAGCGGGCCGGGAGGCCACGACCCGGGCCGGTCAGGGACCGGTGGCGCGGCGCGGGGGCTGGAAGACGTAGAGGTCGAGGATCGCCGGGCGTGGAACCACCCCGGGGCCCCCGGCGCTCACCCAGGCGGCGATGTCCTCGGTCGCGTCCGGGTCGTTCACCAGGCCCAGCCACACCGGCCGGGCGCCGGCCGCCCGTCCGGCGGCCGAGGGCCGCACGACGACGACGTTGGCCTGGTCGCAGACGTCCAGGCAGTCCGAGACCTGCACGGGCGCGACCTGCCGCAGTCGTGCGGTCTGCTGCGCGTGATCGACACCCCTCACCTTCGGACTGCCGCAGCAGCAGTCGCGGCAGACGACCATCCGGCAGGGAACCGGTGCGGGCGCGGTGTGCTTCGACGGACCGTCAGGTCCCGTTCCCCGGGGCCACTCGGGCATGCCGAGCCTTCCTCTCTCCGGGGAGATCCGCCCCGGTGTTCGTCGAGGAGGCGACCGCGTGAGTCTCCTGGCTCTCGGGTCGACGCTTTTCCGGCCTTCCCACCCGCTTCGCGGGCAGTGGCGCTTCCGGGTCCGCTCGCCGATCACAGTGGCGGGACCGCGCCGGATTCACACCGGCTTCCTCGGACCGCCGTCGCCCTGTCACCGGCCATCATCCCACCGGCAGGACACTCGGACATGAGGGCCCTCGTCCTCGCCGCCCGGGTGGGCACGCCGGTGGTCGCGGGGACCTCGAGGTCCCCGCGACCACTAGTTCAGGACCGCTGTCCGCGGAGGACGCCCACAACGACGTCCACGACGAGGAACGCCAGCAGCGTCACCCCGAACACCGGCAGCGCCCAGCCGACGGCCGTAACCACCGGTATGCCGACGAGCAGGACCGGCCACGGCAGACTCCGCCAGGTTCCACGGGCCGGCGGTCTGCCGAACGCCGCCCGCCGGCCGTCACGGGTGGGCCGGCGCTGCCACCACATGCGGTAGCCCCAGAACATCACGCACATCAGGCCGACGGCGATCGCCGCCAGGACGACCTGGTTGACGATGCCGAAGAGCACCCCCATGTGGCCCTGGACGCCGAGCTTGCTCAGCTTCGCGGCGAGCGGGTGGTCGGCCCAGCGGGTGCGGTCGGTGACCTCCGCCTCCATGACGTCGACGGCGACGCCGTCGTAGTGGACCGGCCAGGTGTTGTCGCTCTGGGTCACGGTCCAGGCCATGCCTTCTCCCGTCGGCGGGGTGACGACGACGGTCCCGTCGAGACCCGCGTCCCGGGCCGTCCGCAGCGCGGTGCCGAAGTCCTCCGGCGCGACGCCGGCCGTGTCACCGCCACCGCCGGCGTGGTGGCCCGCGTGCTCACCGCCGCCGTCGGCCGGAGCCGATCCGGGCAGTCTGGTGTCGAGCACCGGCGCCTGACCCCGGACCGCGTCGACCGCCTGGTCGAACCGCGCGCCCGCGTACTCCGACCAGGTCAGGCCGGTGGCGCTGAGGAAGAACAGGCCCAGCGACAGCCAGACTCCGGTCGCGGCGTGCAGGCTCCGGGTCCGGCGGACGCCACCGGCGGAACGGTCGGGGAACAGGACACCGCGGGCGGAGGCGGCGCGCTGTCCCCGGGCGCGTCCGGTCCACAGCACCAGGCCCCCGGCGGCCACGACCCACAGCCAGCTCGCCGCGAGTTCGGAGTAGAGGGTGCCGAACTCGCCGAGGTGGAGGCTCCGGTGGAACTCGTCGAGCCAGGCGGTGAGCGGCGTGGCGCCCCACCAGGTCGTCAGCTCGCCCTGCACCTCGGCGGTGTAGGGGTCGACGAACACGGTGCGCTGGTTCTCCCCCAGCTCCGGCAGCGAGAGCACGACGCGGGTGGTGTCCTCCGGGCCGGGCGGTGTGATCACCGAGGCGAGCGTGCCCTCGGGGTGGGCGGCGCGGGCGGCCTCGATCTGCTCGGCCAGCGGGCGGGGAGCGTCCCCGACCTGCTCCACGGTGAGCCGGTCACCGTAGAGCAACTGGTCGAACTGGGGTGTGAAGGCGTAGAGCAGCCCGGTGAGGGCGGCGACGAACAGGAAGGGCGCGACGAACACGCCGGCGTAGAAGTGCAGGCGCACGATCAGGGCGCGTACGCCGTGGCGTGAGCGGGTGGGGCGGCCGCCGTCGGGCGCGCCTCCGGAGCCCGGTGCGGCGACCGGGCCGGTTTCCGTCGTGGTCATGGGTGATCCCTCGTCCGGCGCGCCGTGGCGCGGCGCGCTGCGAAAGGTGGACAGGACGAAGTCCCGTCCGGACCCGGTCCGGACGGGAACGGTCCGGCCGGACCCGCGCGGTGCGGGCGGCCGGGATCACCGAAGGAGGTCCGCGCCTGGTGCGGGCGCGGGCCAGACGGGCACCGAAGGACAGGGGCGGCGGACCGGCCGGCGCCGGCACCCGGACGGCTCCCGGACGCGGCACGGTCGCACACGCCGGAAGGTGCGGCTGCCGGGCCAGCAGCCGGATCATGCGCCGCAGCAGCCGCTCCCCGTGCAACAGCACCGGAACAGCCGCGAGCGTGGCCAGCAGATGCGCGGCGCCCATGGAGGTCACGACGTCGGGCCTGGCGTGTTCGTGCACACCGGCCGGTGCGGGTGCCGGGTGCCCTATGGGTCCGGAGCCGGTGCCGGGGCCGGTGCCGGGTCCTGTGCCGGAGCGGCCGGACAGCGTGGAGAACGCCAGGTGCAGCAGCACCTGTTGCACCCAGGACCCGACGACCGCGGTCTCGAACCGGCGCCGCCGGGCCCGGACGGCGCACACGCAGCTCAGCACCGTCAGCGCGGCCAGCGTGGCCGCCACCATCTCCACACCGGGCAGTCCGCCTCCGGCCGCCGCGTGTCCCGCCGCGCCGAACAGGAGGGACGCGCAGGCGTGGAGCAGCCCTCCGGCGGAGCGCCGGAACCCGCTACCCGGTCCGTCGCGCACGGGCTGCCGGAGCCGGTCCCGCGGTCACTCCGTCTCCTTGGGGTGCGGGCTGCTCGCCGGCGTCCCGGCGGGACGTTCCCTGCCGCCGTCGTGCCCGGAGACGACCACCAGGAGGAGGCCGGCGACCATGGCCGCGGCGGTGGCCCGGCCCGCAGCCCGCAGCGTCCAGCCCGTCAGCGACCGGCCGCGGGCAGAGCCGCGGGCAGAGCCGCCTGCCGGGCGCCTGCCCGGCGCGCCCAGCCTCTCCGCCCGGCGGGCCGGCCGCAGCAGCCGCACGAGCAGCAGCACGGCGACCGGGAGCTGCAGCAGCCACAGCGCTGTGCGGGGCCACTCGCCGTACCAGACGTTGGTGCCGTACAGCAGGGTGTGCCACACGCTCAGCACGTACACCACGACGACGAACCGGTGCAGCCGCCGCCAGGTGCCGGCGCCGATGCGGTGCCGGACGTAGAACAGCAGGCCCAGCGGCACGGCGAGATAGAGGGCCCCCTGGCCGAGGGGGATGGCGATCTGTCCGGTGCCGGAGTCGTACCAACCGGGCACGAAGCTGTCCGCGAAGCCCGTCCACAGCCGCCTCGCCCACGCCAGTTCGGTCTCGTAGCGGACGAGCTCGGCCGCGAACATCAGCGCGTGCGCGAGCATCAGGGCCATCGTGGTCAGGCTCGTGGTGCGGTGCCAGCGCTCCATGACCTGGGGGGAGACCGGCAGGCGGGTGGGACCCGGCCCGGACAGCAGCAGCCCGAGCATGACCGTGCCCCACGCCCACAACAGCCCCGACCAGCCGAAGGCCTGGCTGAGCAGGTACATCCAGTACGTGCCGGGGTCGTCCATGAACGGCATGACCGCGACCGTCGCCGAGTCGCCCGACTCCATGCGGGCCCACAGGAGCACGAAGACGGCCGCCGTGACCACGACCGCGGCGGTCGCGTCGGGCACCGCGGACCGCAGGTCGGAGCGCAGGGTCACGCGATCGGCGGGACGCCGGTCACGGGCGGGCCGGACGGTCGTGCCGTCGTCCCCCGGCGTCGTCTCTGGCAGCATCCTGGGCCTTCCCGAGCGCGGGACACCGATGCTCGGTGTGCGGGTGTGGCGGGCGGCACCAGTGTGGGCGAGGCGCACGGGGAACACGCAGACCACAACCGGCCAGAGTGGTTCCTGGGGACGGGCCGGACACTCGTGCGGTCCTGGAGCCCCGTCCGCGACCGACGGCATCCGGACCACCGGTGACGCACCCCTGCCGCCGGAGTCCGAGCCACCCCGCGCCGATGTCCGCAGTCGGTTCGCGCCTCCTGTCCGGCCGGACCCCGGGGCGCGGGGAGGAGTACGAGCGGTGCCTGGCCGGCCTCGGAGTCTTCACCGTCCGACGAGAGAGGCGACCGCCCGGTGCGGGCGGCCGCCTTCCTTCACGTCCTCGTGTCCGGTCAGCCCCGGACGATGTTCTGGGCCTGCGGGCCCTTCTGCCCCTGGCCGATGTCGAAGGTGACGTGCTCACCCTCGGTCAGCTCGCGGTAGCCGCTGCCCTGGATCTCGGAGTAATGGGCGAAGACGTCCGGGCCTCCGCCGTCCTGCTCGATGAAGCCGAAGCCCTTTTCTGCGTTGAACCACTTCACGGTGCCGCTGGCCATACCGGTCGATCCTTCGTTCCATGCCTGGGAGCAGCCCTTCGCACGGGCGTGCTCCGGCTCACGCAACCGCACGAGCCAACAGCCGTTCTACCCAGGAACACGGGACTCACCCGGCCGGCGATACAGTCCTTCACCCGTCACCTCGCCCGGCCGGCGCCGGCGCCTGCCCGTCCGGTGGCGGACGACGTCAGGGCGCCGGCCTCCGGCCCGCGGCCGTCACGCGGCGGTCGGGCCGACGAGTTCGGACAGGACGTCCTCCATGGTGACGAAACCGATGACGGTTCCCTTGTCGCCGGTGACGGCGGCGAGGTGGGTACCGCTGGCCCGCATCGCGGTGAGGGCGTCGTCGAGCGGGGTGTCGATCCGCACGCGGGTCACCGGGTGCAGGGCGGTGCGGGGGAAGGGCCTGTGCCGGTCGGGCACGCCGATGGCGTCCTTGATGTGCAGGTAGCCCATGATCGTTCCGCCGGGACCCACGACGGGCATCCGGGAGTAGCCGGCGCCCGTGGCCGCCTTCTCCAGCTGGGCCGGGGTGATGCGGTGGTCGACCGTGCTCATCCGGGCCAGCGGCACCAGGACCTCGCCGACCGGCCGGGTGCCGAGTTCCAGGGCGTCGCGCAGCCGTTCACCGTCGGCCGGATCGAGCAGACCGGCCTGGCTGGAGTCGGTGACCAGGCGGGCGAGCTCGTCGTCGGTGAATACGGCGGCGACCTCGTCCTTGGGCTCGACCTTCAGCAGGCGCAGCAGGGTGTTGGCGAAGGCGTTGATGCCGAAGATGACGGGCCTGAGCGCGCGGGTGAGGGCTACCAGCGGCGGGCCGAGGAACAGCGCGGTGGGTGCCGGGGCGGCCAGGGCGATGTTCTTGGGGATCATCTCGCCGAAGAGCATGTGCAGGTAGGTCGCCAGGGTCAGGGCGATGACGAAGGCGATGGGGTGGATGAGTCCCTCGGGCACGCCGATCGCGTGGAAGGGCGGCTCCAGCAGGTGGGCGATGGCCGGCTCGGCGACGGCGCCGAGGACGAGGGAGGAGACGGTGATGCCGAGCTGGGCGGTGGCCATCATCGCCGACAGGTGTTCGATGCCCCACAGTGTGGTGCGGGCGCGCTTGTTTCCGGCCTGGGCCTTGGGTTCGATCTGGCTGCGGCGTACGGAGATCAGGGCGAATTCGGCGCCGACGAAGAAGGCGTTGGTGAGCAGGGTCAGGGCGCCGATGAGCAGCTGGACGGTGGTCATCGGGCGGTCTCCTGCTCGACGCGGTCCGCGGTCGCGGGGGAGGTGAGGACGAGGCGGTCGGCGCGGTGGTGGCCGACATCGAGGACGGTGATGTCCCATCCGTCGACGTGCACGGTGTCTCCGGGCCTGGGGATGCGCTCCAGGAGGGTGGCGGTCAGCCCGGCGAGGGTTTCGTACGGGCCGTCCTCGGCCTTCAGGCCGATCTCGGCGAGCTCGTCGGTGCGGATGCTGCCGTCGGCCTCCCAGACCCGGCGGCCGTCTTCGCTCGTGGGCCGCGGGAGCAGGTCGGGGGCCTCGGCCGGGTCGTGTTCGTCGCGGACCTCGCCGACGACCTCCTCGATGATGTCCTCGACCGTGGCGACGCCGGCGGTGCCGCCGTATTCGTCGATGACCACGGCCATGGTGCGCCCGGTGCGCATCCGCGCGAGGAGGGTGTCCACGGGCAGACTGTCGGGCACCAGCAGCGGCGCCGTCATCAGGTCGGTGACCTGCGTGAGGGGCCGCTCGTCCTCGTCCAGGGCCAGGACGTCGCGGATGTGGAGGGTGCCGATGACCTCGTCCAGGCTGTCGCGGTAGACCGGAAAGCGGGACAGGCCGGTGGCGTGGGTGAGGTTGACCGCGTCCACAGCTGTGGCGTGGGCTTCGAGGGCCTGGACGTCCACCCTGGGGGTCATGACGTTCTCGGCCGTCAGCTCCCCCAGGTGCAGCGTGCGCACGAACAGCTCGGCGGAGTCCTCCTCCAGCGCGCCCTGGGCGGCCGAGTGCCGGGCCAGGGCCACCAGCTCCTCCGGGCTGCGGGCATGGGCCAGCTCCTCGGCCGGCTCCAGCCCGAAGCGGCGCACGAACCGGTTCGCGGTGCTGTTCAGGTGCTCGATGAAGGGCCCGAAGACGGCGGTGAAGCCGCGCTGCGGAGTGGCGACGACCTTGGCCACGGCCAGCGGCCGGGAGATCGCCCAGTTCTTCGGCACCAGCTCACCGACCACCATCAGCACCACCGTGGACACGGCCACGCCGAGGACGGTGGCGATCGTGGAGGCCGCGCCCCCCAGGCCGATCGCGGTCAGCGGACCGCGCAGCAGCACGGCCAGGGACGGCTCGGCGAGCATGCCGATCACCAGTGAGGTCACCGTGATGCCCAGCTGGGCGCCGGAGAGCTGGAAGGTCAGCCGCCGGACCGCCTTCAGCGCGCTGTCGGCGCCACGCTCACCGGCCTGCGCGGCACGCTCGAGGTCCGCGCGCTCGACCGTGGTGAGGGAGAACTCGGCCGCGACGAACACCGCGCACGCGAGTGTCAGCGCCAGGGCGAGCAGGAGCAGCAGCAACTCGGTCACCGTGCCACCCCCGATTCGCCACTCACTGTCGGGCGGGGTATGGCACGGCTCGTACTGGGAGGTTCACCCATTGCGGGTCTGCTGCTCCTTCGTCGATCCATCCCCGCAGGGGGATGGTGAGTGGTTTCGTCGGGAGAGGAAGTTTCCCTCACCCATGGTAAAGGGACGGTAAAGCCGCCAGGGGGTGACCGGTCGCGGTGTGTTTCCGGACTTCCGGCGCCCTCATGGCCTCGAGTGTCCCACGGCCCTCCGGTTCGGCCCTATGATTCTACAGTCGTGTAGAAAACGCGAGGGGGTGGCCGGGCCGTTCCCGGCCGCCCCCGGGTGCACACGCGGCCGTCGCTTACGGGCGGCGGCCGCCGGCCGCGCGGCCGTGCACCCCTGGTCTCACACCTATCGGCCTGGGAGGGCACACGTGGCTTCGATCGATCTGGACAAGGTGCTGGACAAGACGTGGGCGGACAAGCCGCTGGCCGAGATCCTCGCCGCCCCCGTCGCGGTACTGAAGGGGGTGTCCGACCGTGACGGCGAGCTGCTGGAGGAGGCGTTCGGCGTCACCACCGTCGCCGAGCTCGCCGAGCTGAAGTACGTCCGCTGGGCCCAGGCCCTGGCCGCGCTGGACGCGGCGAAGTAGTCACCGTTCCCGGCCCGCGCGGTGCCGTGGGCGTCCTTCGGACGGAGACCCCGCGGCACCGCGCCGGCAGATCTCGCGGATGAACGGCCCCACCGCGGACACGGTCCTCGGCCCGGACGTCGTCCTGCCTGACGACAGCCTGACGGGCCAGGTGCATCTGGAGGGCGGTAGCGCCGACGTCCACATCGAGCGGATCCCCCTGAGCCGGTGACCCGCGCGGGAGCCGGTCAGCCGTGCCACCAGATCCGCAGCGGGCCGACCGGCTCGAAACCATGGCGCACGGCGACCGCCAGGTCGTCGCCGCGCTCATAACCGACCACCGGCAGAGCGGGGAACAGCCGGTGCACGGCATCCAGTACGACCGGCCAGGCCCCGCCAGGGCCGCCGTCGAGTGCGAAGACGTTGGAGATTCCGACCACCTGACCGCTGAGGCTCGCCACCGCTCCGGCGACCACCCCGCCGCCGGCGGAGTGCGCGGCAAGCAGGAACGTCGAGGGATCATCGAGCAGTCCGGGCGGGAAGAGGTCCGCATTTCCCTCCCCGCCGTCCCAGGCGAGCGCCCATGCGCGCAACGCGTCCGGGTCGCCCACCACGTCCCAGGCGAGATCCGACGAGGCGGCGGGCGCACCCGCCGGCCGGTGGATCCACTGCGCCTCGAACAGCACCTGGAAGCCACACCCGGTCAGGTCGAGGTCGGCGAAGCTGTCCTTGACGGAGGCACCAGGCACGACGGTGTCGATCCGGGCCACCAGCGCGACCGGGTCGGCCCCCGGCCCCAGTGTCACCGCGTCGGGGTAGTACAGCGGCGTGCGAACCGGGACGGCCCAGGCATCCTCCCCGAACTCGCCCGCCAAGCCGTGCGATCGGCTCATCACCGCGCACCACTCCGCGTTGTTGCGCGCGGCGGCCCGGACCAGGAGTTGCCTTGACGTCGTCATGAGTGCGGATCATGGCTCGTCACGCCCCGGACGGTCGAACGCTTTTCTCCTGCCCGCGGCACGGACGCCTCGCCCGGGGCGGACCGATTCCGGCAGGAACAACGTGTCCGTCCCCAGACCCCGGCGATCGGTGCCCCGGCCGCAGGAGCCGAGGCACCCTCGCCGGCCGTCCACCGGTCCGGCCGGCCCCCCGGTCGGACCCACCGCACGGCGAACACGCACGTCACGCGAAACTGCAGGTCAACGCCGCGGAACCGGCCACGGCGGCCGGAGAACCCGAGTGCACTCCGTCCGGCCAGTGGTACTGGCCGGAGAGACCGGGGCCGGGACCGGGCCGCCCATGACGGCCGCCCCGGCCAGCCTGCTCCAAGGGGGAGACGGGAGCGATCACGCGGAACTGCACGAGCGGCCGATCAGTCACCCCCGAGGGCGAATTTCGCGGTCTTTGCCGAGAAATGGCACCGACGGCCCGCTCCTTCCGCCCGCGTGCTGGAAAGCCTTCCTGTGCTCCTCCCGACCACCGCTACCTGAAAGGATCCTCGTGCAGCCCGACGACCCCTTACTCGTACTGGATCCCACCGGCTCGGACGCGCACGCCGAGCACCGTGCCCTGCACGCCCGCGGCCCGGCCACCCTCGTCGACCTCCTGGGCGTACAGGCGTGGTCAGTCTCCGACCCCACCCTCCTCAGACAGCTCCTGGTGGGCAAGGATGTCTCCAAGGACGCCCGCGCCCACTGGCCCGACTTCGCCACGGTCGCCCCGACCTGGCCACTGGCCCTCTGGGTCTCCGTGGAGAACATGTTCACGGCCTACGGCGGTGACCACCGGCGCCTGCGCCGGATGATCTCCCCCGCCTTCAGCGCCCGCCCCATCGGCGCACTGGCCCCCGCCGTCGAGGCCCTCGTCACGCGCCTCCTCGACGACATCGCGGCCTCGGGCGACGACGTCGTCGACCTGCGGGAGAAGCTGGCCCTCCCGCTGCCGATCATGGTGGTCGCCCAGCTCATGGGCGTCCCCGAGGACCAGAGTGCCGGCTTCCGCCGCCTCGTCGACGGCGTGTTCACCACCACCCTCAGCCGCGACGAGGCCACCGCCAACGCCGCCTCGCTCTACCGGCTGCTCGACGAGCTGATCGCGAGGAAGCGCGTCGCGCCGGCCGAGGACCTGACCTCCTTCCTGATCGCCGTCCGCGACAAGGAGGGCGACGACCGCGGCCTCAGCGACGCGGAACTGCGCGACACGCTCCTGCTGATGATCAGCGCCGGGTACGAGACCACCGGCAACGCCATCGACCAGGCCGTCACCCTGCTGCTCACCCACCCCGACCAGCTCGCCCACGTCCGCCAAGGCCGCGCCGGCTGGAACGACGTGGTCGAGGAGGCCCTGCGTCTCGAACCGGCGGTGAAGCACCTGCCGCTCCGCTACGCCGTCGACGACGTGCCCCTCCCCGACGGGCGGGTGATCCCGAAAGGGGCGCCGGTTCTCGCCTCCTACGCCGCTGCCAACCGTCACCCCTCCTGGCACCGCGACCCGGACGAATTCCTCGTCACCCGGACCGACAAGGACCACCTGGCCTTCGGCCACGGCGTGCACTTCTGCCTGGGCGCCCCTCTCGCCCGGCTGGAGGTCGCCACCGCGCTGGACATGCTCTTCGAGCGGTTCCCGGACATGGCCCTGGCCGTCCCGGTGGAGGAGCTGCGTCCGGTGCCCTCCCTCATCAGCAACGGGCACGAGCAGCTGCCCGTCCGCCTGTACGGCGCGGCGTAGCGGCGCGCCGGACCGGCCGGCCGGGTGGGGCCGTGCCTCCCGCCCCACCCGGCGACCCGTCACCCACTGTCCGTACGGCAGAAGTCCCGACCGTCGCACTCCGGACACACCAGACGCAGCCCTTTCACCCGGTGGACGTCCTTCCCCACACGGCCGCACCCCAGGTCGTCCATCGACGCGTCCAGCCGGCCCCCACACCGGGTGCACGGCGGCGTAACCCATCAGCCCCCTCGCGTGTCCAGCGGCGGCCGGCGTCCTCACGCCGGGACGATCCCGCGCCGTGGATCCCCGGGAAAGGCGGGAACCAGGCCTTCACCGGCCGGTGCTGGGCGGAGGCTGCCGTTTCCCAGGTGATCGCTTAGGGAACAGGGTGATGCTGGTGCGCGGCGGGGCGCTCCAGGGCGATCATGACGGCGTCGTCGTCCAGATGTCCGCCGACATGGTCCAGCAGGTCGCGCCGGAAGCGGTCGAGGAAGGCGTCGCAGCTGTCCTCCCTCCAGCCGGTGATGCGTTCGGTCAACGGGTAGAAGGTGCCGGCAGGATTTCGGGCCTCGATGACGCCGTCCGTATAGAGCAGCAAGAGGTCTCCCGGCCGGAACGGGAAGCTTTCGACGTGGTACCGCGGGTCCGCCAGTTCACCCAGCCCCAGTGGAGGGGCGGGGCGAAGAGCACGCACCGTCATCGGCCGGCCCTCCCTCAGGACGACCGGCGGCGGGTGCCCGCAGGAGATCATCTGGACTTGGGCGTCCTGGTCGGGGATCTCCAGGATGGTGGCGGTGATGAACGTTTCGTCGAAGCGGTCGGTCTCCCCCGGCGCGATCACGTCCCAGCGCACGCTGCGGTCGAGGTAGGCCGCCAACTCGTCCAGCGGCGCCTGACGGTGAGCCGCGACACGGAACGCCCCGAGCAGAAGCGCCGCGTCACTGACCGCGGTCATTCCCTTGCCCCGCACGTCCCCGACGATCACTCGGGTGCTGGAGGTGGTGCGCGCCGCCGCGTACAGGTCTCCGCCGATCCGGGCCTCGGCCTCGGCCGCGAGGTACATGACGGCGGTGCGCAGGGGTCCGAGCCGTTTGGGCAGTGGAGGCAGGACCACACGCTGGGCGGCCTCGGACACGTACCGGACCTGCTCCAGTTCCTTGGCGCGACGATCACGCAGGACGCAGAAGACGACCAGACTGATGCCGACCACCACCAGGGCAAGGATCTGCGCCTCGTGGTTGGCCGAGAGCAGGTCCTTGGGATCGCGCACCACACCGATCACCGTCTGTGCGATCACCGCGAGTGCGGCCACCAGCCCGACCGTCCGCGGCCCGCCGAACGACGGGGTGATGGCCGGGGCCGCGACGAGCAGCGGCCCCAGATGGATGTGGGGCGGGGCGAGGATGTCGATCACGGACACCACGACGATCCACACGACCGGGATCGCGATCATGGCTCTGCCCGCACGCGTTCGCTGACCTGGTTCGCCGGGACCTCGGGACATGCTTCCTCTCTACACCGCCGTTGCCCCGCCCGCACCAGCAGACCTGAGGCTCCGCCCCTCGAGCAGCCCTCACCTCGTCGAGCCCTTGAACACCATGATCAAAGTTCGGTGACACGAACGCGCGTCCGCCGAAGTTCGGCAGCACGCGATCGAGGTCCATCGGTACGGGACGACGAGCCTTTTTGCCTCGGCGACGCATCGGTGGGCGGTGGTGGTCCCGATACCGGATCCGGCTGCGAGCCGGGCGCACGGGTGGCCGTTGCGGAGATGGGCGAGCGTGAGCAGGGCCTGCCGGCCCGGACCCAGACGTCGCCACCGGGTGCCGAACTCCCGGCGGGACTGACGGAGCCCGGAACACCGGACCAGGTGCAGCGCGGCCTGACCGGGCCGGAGACCCGGGAGGACGCCCTCCGGCTGGACCCCGTGCCGCTTCCGGCGCCGTCGGAATACGGGTTCTCACTGCGCTACCGCGGTCACCGGGGCATCGGTGTGCGACTGCGCAACAGACAGTTGCGAATAGGCGTGCCCGATTCGGCGGAATCCCCGATTCATGTGGTCCTGCCCGATCGGGCCGTCACCGTCGCACCGGGGGAAACGTGCACGCTCCTGCTGCCGGAAGGATGAGCGACACGGCGCGCCACACGCCCCCGGGCCGAGGGCCGTCATGCGAGCCGGCACCCGGAAAACGCCCGTGATCGTCCTGCCCGGAGGCGGGAGCGCGGCGAGTCGGTGTTCCGCGGCGCACAGGACCGGGCCGGGCGCGCCGAGCCGGCCTTCCACGCCTTCGCGATGTGCCTGCATGACCTGTCCGCGCTTGCCGCGGCAGAGGGACGGGGCGGTGCGGGTGGCCGCGGTGCCGAACGCCTCCTCGCCCTCGAACAGGTCCGGCACCATGGACAACCCTCCGACATAGAGGAGGAGCATTGCGACACCGAGCAGTGCCGCACACAGCCCCCGCACGCGATGCCTGGCGGCACGCCGCCGGACGTCGCCCGGCTCTGACGGCAGGCTGACCCGGTGGCGCACGCGCGGGTTGCCGCACGGCGGTATGACGGTCTTCTCCGACGCGACCCAGCAGGGTGAACACGGCTACGGAGGCGGTCGTCGGAGCACCTCGAGCCGGGTCTCGCGCTCGTCGGCCCGGTGCTTGCGGTGCTGGAGGATTTCGCGTGCGAACGTCGCGTCGAAGGACTGGGCGAGTGCGTTGTCCGCCGAGCTGCCGGTCGCGCTCCCGGACCGGTGGGCGCGCGGGCTCGGCGGCAGGCTTCGGCGAAGGCCCGACCGGTGTTTCGGCGCCGATGCCGGCGAGTTCGACGGCGGACCGGCCGGCGGCCTCAGCGTCGGCGCGGCCGTACGCGTCGTCGGTCTCGGCGATTCGGCGCTGGAGCTCTTCGCGCAGGATCACGAGTTCGGCGAGCGGCGCCAGGGCGGGCCAATTCGGCCGCGTGGAGTTCCCGGACCCGCTTCAGGATCTGGTCGGTGGCCGTAACGCCGGAAGAGTGGGGTTCCGGGCAATTACAGGCCGCTTGCCGTCCGCCGTGCACAGTACCCACAGAGGGATTTCTGCCCGGGTGAACGCCGCCGCGCGGCAGAAGTCGGACCGCACCCATGTGTGTCTGGAGAAGGCCGCTGAGCGGAGCAAGTTATATGTTTCTGTTCCAGAAACACCCGGATTGCTGACGTGCCCCGCGATGCCCCGCATCCGGGGGCCGCACTTTCCGCCGGCCGGTTCGAGCACGAACCGGACCATTTTCGGGAAGGGCGGGAAAGACCCTGGCGTGAGCCGCACGCCCCCGTCGTCCGCCCGCCGCTCCCGTGCTCCCGAGCCGCGCACGAAACGGGTGAACCTCGCCCGCAGCGACGCGGAGCACGTGCCGAATCTCGCCACAGTGAACAGGTATCTCCCCTCACGAGGCCGCACTGATATTCACCTGATGTCTCAGCGAGAGCCCCGCAAAGAGCAGTGGATCGGGCCAGTTTTGACCAGCGCATCCAGACATCTCGATGAGAAGCCCTGTGGGCGGCAGCGCGACGTTCGGCAAGACGTCGACGCCTCGTCAGGTCCACTGCCGACGGTGGCGGGCGGCATCGCGCGGGGGAAAGCGCCCGTGTGGTGACGGCGGGCCTCGCACCGCGGTCGCGTACGGCGCGAGGTGCCCGGCCGGGTCACCTGCCCGGGTGCCGGTGTTAGCGGTAACAAGACGGCTTGGCTGCCCTGGTCGGCGGCCCGCCGGGCTTGCCTCCGCCGGAAACGAGGAACATCATCAGCCGCAGCTCAGCGGCCATAACGGCAGCGGCTCTCGGCGCCGGGCGGTGATTTTGACGTCACGCACCTGGCTGGCCGTGCGTGTTAGCGGTAACAATGAAACCGCACAGTCCGACCCCGCCCACCCGGCTCGTCGGCAGTCGACACCCCTGCGGACGAGGCCTCCGGCATGCCCGGCAGCCGCTCGTGCTCGCTCGGAGCGGCGGCCCCCGCCGGGTACCGACCGCTTCCGGGACGCCTCGCCGACGCCACGCGCCGACGGAGCGCCCGATGTCGAAGGGACGACGATGACCGAACGGTTACCCAGGCGGCTGTCATGCCTCCTCGCCACCATGGCCGCCGTACTGGCTCTCCTGGTGGCCTCGCCCCAGGCGCCCGAGGCGCAGGCCGCCCCCGGCAGCCCGGCCCTCACCCCGCCGATGGGGTGGAACAGCTGGAACAGCTTCGGCTGCCAGATCACCGAGACACAGGTCCGCCAGGCCGCCGAGGCGATGGCCTCCTCCGGGATGCGGGACGCGGGCTACCGGTACGTGGTCGTCGACGACTGCTGGTTCGACCCGCAGCGCGACGCCCAGGGCAACCTGCGCGCGCACCCCACCAAGTTCCCCAGCGGCATGAAGGCGCTCGGGGATCACATCCACTCCCTCGGCCTGAAGTTCGGCATCTACCAGGCGCCGAACGAGAAGACCTGCGCCCAGGGCAGCGGCGCCTTCCCCGGAGCCACCGGCAGCCTCGGCCACGAGGCACAGGACGCCCGCACCTTCGCCTCCTGGGGCGTGGACTACCTCAAGTACGACTGGTGCTCCAGGAACGGCACCCGCGACGAGCAGGTCGCCCGGTTCGGGATCATGCGGGACGCGCTGCGCGCCACGGGGCGTCCGATCGTCTACAGCATCAACCCCAACAGCTACCACGCCATCACCGGCGACAAGTACAACTGGGGCGAGGTCGCCGACATGTGGCGCACCACCGAGGACCTGCTGGACATCTGGCAGAACGGCAACGTCAACAGCTACCCGATGGGCGTGGGCAACGTCCTGGACGTCACGGCGCCCCTGGCCGCACAGTCCGGTCCCGGGCACTGGAACGACCCGGACATGCTGGTGGTCGGACGGCCCGGACTCACCCTGAACCAGTCGCGATCGCACTTCGCGCTGTGGGCGCTCATGGGCTCGCCGCTGATGGCCGGCAACGACGTGCGGTCGATGTCCGCAGACATCAGCGCCGTCCTGCGCAACTCGCGGCTGATCGCGGTCAACCAGGACTCCCTGGGCGCCGGCGGACGGCGGGTGCGCGACGACGGGAACACCGAGGTCTTCGCCAAACCGCTGTCCGACGGCTCGGTGGCCGTGGGGCTGTTCAACCGCGGCGGCTCCACCGCGACCGTGAGCACCACCGCGGCCCAGATCGGGCTGTCCGGCGGCCCGTTCACCCTCACCGACCTGTGGACCGGCGCCACCTCGACGAGCAACGGCCAGATCTCCGCCTCGGTCCCCTCCCACGGCATCGCCGTGTTCCGCGTGTCCGGCGGCACGCCGTTGGCCAGCCAGACCTCGCGGCTGCGCGGCACCGGCTCCGGCCGCTGCGTCGACGTGGACAACGCGTCCACCGCCTCCGGCTCGGCCGTCCTCGTCTGGGACTGCCACACCGCCGCCAACCAGCTGTGGACGACGTGGGCGGGCGGTGAGATCCGGGTGTTCGGGGACAAGTGCCTCGACGCCTACGAGCGGGGCACCACCAACGGCACCCGGGTGATCATCTGGCCGTGCAACGGCCAGGACAACCAGAAGTGGACCCTGGCCTCCGACGGGTCGATCCGCAACACCCTCTCCGGCCTCTGCCTGGACGTCGAGGGGGCCGCCACGGCGAACGGAAGCCGACTCGTCCTGTGGAGCTGCAACGGACAGAGCAACCAGAAGTGGAGCCGCACCTGACGAGGTGACCGCCGCAGGGCGCCCGCGCCGACCGGTCCTCCCGGCGGCGCGGCCCCTGCCCGGCCGTCGCCGTGCTCGTCGCGCACCCGCACCCCCCCACACCGGGGGAGGACGACCGGTGTCGCATCCGTCATCGCTCCGCTCCATGCGGGTCTCCCGTCGCGGTCCCGCCCGGCTGCTCGGACTCGTGTGCTTCCCGGCCCTGTTCCAGCCGTCCGTCGCCCGGGCGGACAACCCCCTCGTCCAGACCGTCCACACCGCAGATCCGCCCCCCTGGTCCACAACGGCCGGGTGTACCCGTACACCGGCCACGACGAGGACGGCTCCACCTGGTTCGCCATGAAGGAGTGGCGGGTGTACCCGTCCTCCCGTCCTCCGGCATGACCAACTGGACCGATCACGGCTCCCCGATGAGCCTCGCCACGTTCAGCTGGGCGAGCGCCGACGCCTGGGCGCTTCTCGTACCCTCGTGGAGCACCACCACGGACCGCTGGGCCCGGCAGGGAACCGTCGCCCGCGACCACTGCTGTGTCCCGCACGCGGCCAAGGCCGCGTGCGGGACACAGGACATCCGGCCGGCGACTACGCCCGGCTCGACCGGGTGCTGCCGCTGCTCCTGGACGCCGCCGCGCGCAGCACCGAACGCGGCCCGGCCGGCGCCGCCCGGGCCGCCGACGTGTGGGTGATCACCGCTGATGCCGTCGAGGTCGAAGCCCGTGGCCGGCATCCGGCGGGCATCGGACTGCGGGTGACCACCGACGCCGGTTACGCGCCTCACCACATGGCGCTACGGCTCGTACAGGACGAACAGGGCGTGTGGCTCGTCGATCAAGCGATCTCTCTCGAGGAGTCCACCGGCACCAAGGCCGTACGCGCGCCTCTGGCCCGCACCTGACCAGCACAGCAAGAACAGCCGGCCTGCCCGAAGGGTCCCTCACGCCCGCCTGTCCGGCCATGACCTCGCGGGCCCATGGTGGCCCGGTCAGCGGCTGGCGCACCGAGCCAAAGCCGGCTTGGCCTTCCACCTGTGCCGTGCCGGACCGAAGGCGGGCGTGGAGACCCCCCAGCCTTCTGCCATGCTCTTGGTTGGCTTCGTTCACTTCAAGCAGCGGTGCTTGTCTGCTGGTTCGGGCAGCATTCGGTGATCTTGAGGTTCATGGATGTTCACGAGAAACAGCAGCAAGTCCATGGGACGGTCAGCCGCCTGTGACACGTCTGTCCCTGAATCTGTGGCACAGGATGATTCGGTAGCCCGATCAGGTGAAGCGCGGGCCACGTCGGTGCCACCGATGTGAGATCGATCAAGGAATCGCGCAACGCGTGAGGGTGTCGTCGCGTGCCCGTCAGGCGCCGAAACGGCCGCGTGCACTCTCGATGTGACCGAGGTACTGGTGGGTCCAGCCGCATATGGCGTCGACCGCGGTGCGCAGGCCCCGGCCCGGCTCGGTGAGGGTGTACTCGACCCGCGGCGGCACAGTGGGATGCACCTTCCGGTCGACCAGGCCATTGCGCTCCAGCATGCGCAGGTTCTGGGTGAGCATCTTGTGGCTGACGCCCTCGACCTCGCTTCGCAGCTCGCTGAAGCGCAGGGTGCGCTCGCCGAGCGCCTCGATGATCAGGAGCGCCCATTTGTTGGCGACGTCCGAGAAGATCTCCCGCGCCAGGGAGTCTGCGCGCCGCAGGTCGGCGTCCTCGGGCAGGCCCTTGAGCAGTTGCTTGGTCACCATTAGGTTCCTCAGTCACCGAAAAGTGCGTTCTTCCAGGTCAACCGTCACTCTCCTACAGTTCCTGAGTAACCACAAGAGAGCAAACCGGAAGGGTGAGCACCGTGGACACCATGGACGTCTTCAACTACAACGTGCCGGCCGAGAGCGACTTCGGCTACTCACAGGCGATCAGGTCCGGCGAGCTGATCCACGTCTCTGGACAGCTCTCGTTCGATGAGGCAGGCGAGTTCCTCCACGCGGGCGACTTCGCCGCCCAGCTCAAGCAGACCTACACCAACATGGACAAGGTCCTGGACCACTACGGCACCACCCGGAACCAGATCGTCTCGCAGACCCTGTACGTGGTGAACCTGCGGCAGAACGCCGCGGCGACGGCGGAGGGCAACCTCGGGTACTTCGGCGACCACCGCCCGGCCAGCACGGTCTTGGGCGTCCCTGAACTGACCTTGCCCGGCCAGGTCATCGAAATCAGCTTCGTCATCGACACGAAACTGCCCGCTTGAGGTCTCCTCCTCGCACGCTCTCCCGCCAGTTCCACGGCCACGTCGCCGAAGTCGGCCTCCGCCTCAATACCGGGCGGATGGGTGTGCGGGATGAACCGTGATAGGCGCCTCGCCCGCCTCCACCGCGATCTCAGGCTTCCGGCCGGCGACATAGCCCCTGACCAACGCGTAGGACACGTCGGCGCCGTCTTCCTCGATCAGCCGGTGAAAGATCCGGGGGGACTGCTGCGTGATCGGGTGACAGTGGGGATTTACGCAGCGAGTGCTGTGTGAGGGGTCATGATGGTTTCGTACTCGACGGGCGTCAATCGGCCCAGGCGGAGCTGGCGCCGTCTGCGGTGGTAGGTGCGTTCGATCCAGGTGACGATGGCGATCCGGAGTTCGTTCCGGGTCCGCCAGGGGCGGCGGTCGAGGACGTTCTTCTGCAGCAGCGCGAAGAAGCTCTCCCTGGCCGTGTTGCCGCCGGCCGAACCGACTCTTCCCATCGAACCGACAAGGCTGTGACCTGCGAGAACGGGCACGTACTTCCGTGAGCGAAATTGCGATCCGCGATCGGAGTGAACGACGCGTCCGGCGACCTGGCCACGGCGGGCGACTGCGGATTCCAGGGTGGACGCCGCGAGGCTGGACTTCGTCCTCGAGTCGATGGAGTAGCCCACGATCCGGCCGGAGTACCCGTCCTTGACCGCGCACAGGTACAGCTTGCCCTCGCCGGTGGCGTGCTCGGTGATGCCGGTCAGCCACAGCCGGTTCGGTGCCGCAGTGGTGAAGTTGCGCCGGACCCGATCATCGTGGACGGGCGGGCCCGCCTTGGCTTCTTGCCGCGGCCCTTGCGTTTACCGAACGCGCTCCACCAGCCGTTGTCGCGGCAGGTCCGCCATCCGGTCCGCTCGGCCGTCGCCTGGCCGGCGGCCCGGGCCTCGTCGACGAGGAAGCGGTGGCCGGACTCGGGATCGTCGCGGCGGGCGTCGAACAGGGCGTTGGCCCGGTGGGCCCCGGTCAGTTCCGCGTCGGTGACCGGACAGGCCAGTCACCGGTAGTAGGGCCGGCGGGCCAGCCCGAGCACCCGGCACGTCACCGCCACCGGCACCCTCGCAGGCGCATCGGCGGCGGCCAGCTCGCGGACGAGCGGGTGCATCATTTCGTCGGCGGCCACCTGTTCCAGCGTCACGCCGGGCTCGCGGTTGCGCGCGACCCGCACGATGTTCTCGCGGAACTCCTGGGGACAGGGCTTGGGCACTGCGAACATCCTTCCAGGCCGCTTCTCAGCAAGCCAGGTCAGGTGTCACCCAACCCTGCAGCAGTCCCCTCTTCGGGATCGAAGTTGCCGAAGGAGAGCGACTCGAATGCGCGTCACGGTCCGGTCTGAAGAACCAGAGCCGCTGACGCGTCGTCCGGAGCCGCGAAGAACTCGACGATGATGCTCACCCCGGCATCATGCCCAACCGTCCACGACCCTGATCGACCGGGCAGGTCCGAGTCAGTCGCTCCCGCACAGCGGGAATCCCACCTGGACGGCATGATGGATGGCTTCCTCGGCAGGATGCGGAATCAGGGCAGAGCAGCGTGCCCGCGCCGCATGTGGTCGTCGACGGTGCGCAGCAGCCCGTGCAGGGCCTCCGGCATCGCCCAGCCGATGACGGGAGTCAGGACGGCGGTCATCGCCTGCCCGCCGGGAAAGAGCACGAGGGCGGACTGGGCCTCGGCGGTGAGCGGAGTCAGGAACGCGCCGCAGAAGGGGTGCTCGGACTCGACAGCGGCCTGAAGGAAGTCCTCAAGGGTTGCGTGATCCCCCTCGTACACCCAGTTGACTCCCAAACCGGCAAGGTGCGGGAACATGACGCCGATCTCCCAGCGGGCCATCGGCAGCAGTTCGTAGTCGTCCACCGGCTGCTGATCCGGTGCCCGGAGCCTCTCCGTCAGGGAACGCAGGCATGCGACGGCATCCGTGCCGGCGCCGGCACGCTGCAGGAGGTCACGGAACACCGGCGGCATCGCTGTCGCCAAGGCTCCCTACGACCCGGGGTCAGGACCGCGGCCCGGATCCTCGTCGATCTCGGTGACGGCGGTGGCTTCGCAACCGCCGGGCACCTGGCCGCCTACGCAGGCCTCGCGCCAGCCACCCGCAGATCCGGCTCGTCCATCCACGGTGAACGCCCTTCCAGGCGAGGGAACCGACAGCTCAAGCGCGCCTTCCACCTCGCCGCGTTCGCCTCCCTGTTCCAGCCCGGTTCACGCGCCTACCACGACAAGAAACGACGCGAGGGAAAACACCACGTCGCAGCGCTCGTCCGTCTGGCCCGACGCCGCATCGACGTCCTCTTCGCCATGCTCCGCGACGGCACCTTCTACGAACCGCCCAAGGTCACGACTGCTTGACGAAAACCACAGGGACACTTTTTGCTCCCGCCGCGCAACCGTTCCACCCCGACGACACGGGCCGCGACCCCCAGCGCCTCGTGCACGATCCCTGACAAGGCCTCACCAGTCGTCAACCGGCGCATCCGTCGACCCCCTCCTCGGCATCCTCGGCCCGGCGGCGTGGAGGCGGTAACGCGTCGGTCAGGCGTCACGGCAGCGAGCGTGTCAGCCACACCACCTCATCGCCGTCCTCCGCGGCGTCCGCCCAGGCTCTGACGCATCGGTGCCGGATCGTACTGGGCTGTGCGGAGGGGACTCTTGATCTAATTCCCGGCGCAGGACGCTAGACCGCCGGAGTGATGGCGCCGAACGGCTCATAGGCAAGAACGTCCGAGTGAGTCGAGCCGGACCATTCTTCGATGACGATGACCTCGGTCGGATTTCCGTCCTCGTCGCGGCCGACTCCGAGCGTGGCGCGGACCAGACCCTGCGTTTTTTCGCCGCGCAGCCGGGCTGTCTGCCGTGCCACCAGCGCTTGGGCGCTCGCGTCGTCCGTGGCGGGAAGCCGCCGTGTTATCCACTTCTCCGCGACCGTGTCGCCGTGCGCAACCACAGCGACAATCTCAGTCAGCGACCGATCCCGCTCGATGTCGGGGAACCGGTCGTCGATCGTCGCGCGAGGGATCGGCGCGACGTGGTGAACGTAGTGGTCGCGTGCGGCGGCGGTGGTCCACAGCGATTGGAGGAACAGTGTCGGTTCTCCCGGCGAGTGAAGCACCGAGAACTGGATCAGCCCGTCAGACCAGGGCATCGCCTCCAGTGCGCCGCGAGCGGCTTTGTCCGCCTCTGCTGCCGTGGGCAACCGCCACCAGCTGTCAATTCGGGCTTTGGCATCGTCATGGTGAGTGGCAACCTGTGTTGGCCGCATCGCTCGGGCCTGGTTCTGCTGATCGGTCATGCCTCCACTCTGGACGTTAAACATTTGTTGAAGGCAAGGCCCCGGCGGTGGGAGAGTGTCGTCATGGCAGACACCAGGAATCTGGCTGATGCGCCGCCGGCCGCTGGTCCACGCGAAGCCGGCTTGACTGTTGGCGACGTCGCTCGGGAGTCAGGAATTGCCACTTCGGCAGTGCGCTTCTATGAGCGGTACGGCGTGATCGAGGCAGAACGAACCAGCGTCAACCACCGGGTCTTTGATCAGTCGGCGGCGTGTCGGATCAAGGTGGCCAAGTTGGCCCAGGGCATCGGCTTGACCGTTCGCGAGATCGCAGAACTGCTCACCGACTTGCCCCCTGATCCCCAGCCCGACGACTGGGCCAAGATCGCTCACGAATTGATGGACGAGGCTGAGCGCCGAGTGGCCGCACTGCGCGGCTACCTGACGGAGATCACCTCTACCGGCAAGCTCTGCGAGGTTGTCGACCGGATGAGTTAGAACCCTGCGCCGGGGTTCGAAAGAGGAACAGCCTCCTCATCAACCGAACTCCTGGCGCAGGACACCGGCCCTGCCGCTGGCCCGCCGGCCGCCGGCCGCCGGCCGCCGGCCGCCGGCCGCCGGTCAGGGCATGACCGGAGACGGCCTGGTAACCGCTGTCGCCTGAACGCGTGTGCTGCTAGGTTGCCCCTCTCTGTTCTCTGTGACGTCTCGGACGTCAGGGCGCTGGAGTTCCGGGGGAGGAACGAGAGTGAGAGTCACCCTGGCCGTGGAAGCGGCCGGCCATGCCGATCCGGTGGCGGAGGCAGACGATCTGTACGCCTGGCTGCGCGAGGATCCGGAGCTGCGCGCGGTCGCCCTGCGGGAGCCGCCCGGCCGCCCGGACGACGGCGAGATGGGCGCGCTGTACGAGCTGGTCACCCTTCTGCTGGAACCCGAGGGAACGGTCGCGGTGTTCGGGGCCGCGGTGGTCGCGTGGCTCCAGACGCGGCGCGGGAACCAGACCGTCACCATCCGCCGGCCGGACGGCACACGGATCGTCGTGTCCTCCGAGCGGGTGCGCGGGCTGTCCGCCGAGGGCGCGGCCGAACTGGCCCGGCAGATCGTCAGGGAACTGGGCGATGAACGCGACGACGGGGAGAAGGCCGAGGAGGCCGGCCGGACCGACGGGGACGGTGACGGCGGCGGCAGGAGGGACGAAGACCGTGGCCGGGACGACGGGGTGAGCTGACGATGGCCTTACCGGGCGTGACGGGTGACCTGGCGGCACCCGCCTGTCACGCGGTGGTGGTGGGGACGGGCCGTCATCCGGGCGACCTGCTTCCCGGCCTCCCCTCCGCGGTGGCATCGGCCGAGGCCTTGGCCGAGACGCTGAGCACGGTGTGCGGCATGGAGGACCGGGTCACCCTGCTCACCGACCCGACGTCGCCCAGCGAGGTGCTCGAGGCCCTGACGGAGGCGGTCGACCGGGCGGCGCCCGCGGAGGGCCGCCCGGGCAGAGGCGCGGTCCTGTTCTGCTTCATCGGCCACGGACTCCGCGGCCCCGGCGGACGGCCCTACCTCGCGACGGCGGCGACCAGGTCCCTCACCGACACCGCCCACGCGGTGCCGTACGCGGAGGTCGAGCGGTACCTGAGCGACGGCGCCGCCGACCCGGTGGTGATCCTGGACTGCTGCTTCGCGGGCAACGCGCGGGAACCGGGCCGGCCGCCGTCGGCGGACCTGTTCGGCGGCTCCCGCCCGGACGGCAGCTACCTGCTGGCCGCCACCCAGCGCAACACGCTCGCCTACGCACCACCGGACGCGGAGTTCACCCTCTTCACGGGACACCTGCTGCGGCTGCTGCGGGAGGGCGACCCGGGCGGCGCGAAATGGCTGACGCTGGCCGGGGCCTACCGTCTGCTCGACCAGAGGCTCCAGGGCGCGGCCGCCCGGCCGTACGGCGGCGGCACCGCGCGGATGGGCGATCTGGTGCTCACCGCCAACCGCCGCTACCCGTCACGGCCGGAACCGGAGCCCGGACCGCCGGCGGAGGACCCGGACGCGGTGTGCCCGTACCCGGGTCTCGTGCCCTTCCTGCCCGAACAGCACCGCTGGTTCTTCGGCCGCGAGGAGGTGACGCGGGCTCTGCTCGGGCGCTTGGCGGACACCCGGCCGGCCCGCCCGCTGCTGGTCATCGGCACGTCGGGGGTGGGGAAGTCCTCGCTGCTGCGGGCCGGACTCGGCGTCGAGGCGGAGTCGGCGGGGCTCGGACCGGTACGCATCGTGCCGTCGCCGGGGCAGCGTCCCTTCAGGACGCTGGCGGAGGACTGGGCGGCGGCGGTGGGGCTTCCCGTCTCCGAGACCGTGCGGGAGATGGAGCGGGGGCGCTTCCCCGCCGGCGCCTCCGAGGACGGCGGTGCCGACGAGGCCGGTGGCGCCACCGTCGGCAGCGGGCTCCCCGCCGGCCGCCGGGCGCCCTCGGTGCTGGTCGTCGACCAGCTGGAGGAGTACTTCACCCACTGCGACGATCCCGACGAGCGGCGGCGCTTCGCCACCGTCCTCTCCGCGGCCGAAGGCCCCCGCATCGTCCTGGCCCTCCGGGCCGACTACTACGACGACCTGTTGAAGGACCCGTACCTGGCTCCGCTCGCCGGTGCCGGCCACTTCACCGTTCCCGCCCTGGGGAAGGCCGAGATCCAGGCCGCCGTGGTCGCCCCGGCCCACCAGGTGGGCCTGCGCTGGGAACCCGGCGTCCCCGAACTGCTGTGCCGCGAGGTGACCGAGGAACGAGGGGGCGGCGGAGCGGGTGACGCGGCCGCGCTGCCGTTCCTCGCCCACGTGTTGCGGGAGATCTGGCTGCGCCGTCGCGGCACGGAGCTGACCCATGCCGCCTACCAGGAGACGGGCGGCATCCGGGACGCCGTGGCCCGCACGGCGGAGCGCATCCACGACGGTCTCGACGAAAGCGGCCGGGCCCGGCTGCGGCAGCTGATGCTGGCGATGGTGCGGGTGGCCGACGGTGAAGGACGGCTGGTGCGCCGGACCGTAAGCCGCGAGGAGACCGCGGGAAGTGAGGACCTGCTGCGCCGGCTGGCCGACGCGCGTCTCGCGGTGGTGGACGAGGACGGCTCGGCGCGCCTGGGCCACGACTCGCTGCTGCACGCCTGGCGGCGGCTGACCGGCTGGATCGAAGAGGCACGCGACCAGTTGCTGCGACTGCGCCGGCTGACCGAGGCCGCCGAGTCGTGGGCCGAGAACGGCAGCGGGCTCTGGGAGGACGACAGCCTGGAGCAGGCCCGTCGTCTCGTCGGCCACGCCGCCGGCCGCCGCCCGGGGCGGGCGGAGTCCGCCGGCCCCACGTCCTCGGCGGCCGCCGCGGTGCCGCAGGTTCCCGTCCGGCCCGTGGTGCGGGACTTCGTCGACGCGAGCGACCGGGCGCAGCGGCGCAGGCGGCTGGTCACCCGGGCATGGGTGGCCGGGCTGTCGGCCCTGGCACTGGTGGCGTCGGTCCTCGCGGGCTGGGCGTTCCGCGAGAACGGACGGGCCGCCGAACGTGAACTCGACCTCATCGCCAGGGAACTGGCGACGAAGGCGGACCAGCTGCGGCCCAGCGATCCGCAGACCGCGTTGCACCTGAGCCTGGCCGCGTACCGGACGGCCCGGACGCCGGAGACCCGGTCGAGCCTGTACGCCGCGGCGACGACGCTCGCACCGGTGCGGCTGGCGCCCGCCGGGGAACACCGCGAACCGGTCCTCAACCTGGCCTACAGCCCTGACGGGCGGACCCTGGCCGCCGGTCACCGGCGCGGCCGGATCCAGCTGTGGGACGTGACGAAGCCCTCGGTGCCGGTCGAGGCGGACGCGTGGAAGGCGGAGGGCAACGCGGCGCTGGCCTATCACCCGACGCGCCCGCTGCTGGCCGCCGTGTCGCCGACGGCCCTGACGCTCTGGGACACCGAGGATCCGCAGCGGCCCCGGCAGGTGTCCCGGACCGTCCTGGACGGGGCCAGGACGTACAGCGTCGCGTTCAGCGGCGACGGCAGGACCCTGGCCGCGGGCAGCCAGGACGGGCGGCTCCGGCTCTGGGACGTGCGCGACCCGGCCTCCCCGCGGCAACGCGCCGACCGCGAGGTCGCGTCGGCCGATCTGATCTCGCTGGCGTTCACCCGCGACGGGCACGGCCTGGTGACCGGGAACGGCAACGGCGAGGACCGGGACGGCCGCAAGCAGCCGGCACAGGTCCGGCTCTGGGACGTGCGCGATGCCGCCCGCCCCGTCCTGCGGGACACGGAACCGGCCGACACGGTGATGTCGGTGGCGGCGCATCCGCGGCAGGACCTGGTCGTCGCGGCCGGTGCCTGGTCCAAGGTCGCCTGGTGGGAGGTCGTGGACGGCCGGCAGCTACGGCGGGTGCGGATGGAGGACTGGGAATCGTTCACCCGGGACGACACCCCGTCGCTCGCCTTCAGCCGCGACGGCCGGTTCCTCGCCGCGGCCAACAGGAGCGCGGGCGTCAACCGGATCGACGCGACGGCGGACGTCTCCCGGCTGGCGGACTCCACGTCGGCGAACCTCGCACGGCTGCCCGCGCTGGAGGAGACCCGGGCGGTCGCCTACCGCCCCGACGGCACGTACCTGGCCGCCGGCGACGTCGGCGGTGAGATACAGCTGTGGCCCGAGACCCCTTGGGCGCCGTCCGTCCCGGGCAGCCCGTCCTCCGGCGCCCAAGCGGGAACCGGCGCCTTCACGGCGGACGGCACCCTGGTCCTCACCCAGGACATCCGCCGGGGGGCCACCCGCGTCTGGGACGTCCGGAACCCCGCGGCGCCCATGGCGCGCCACACGATGCCCGAGAAGTGGGAGGCGAAGTACTTCCTCACCCGCCTGGACTCCCCTGTGCTGCTCGCGCACCACTGGGCCGGAGGCGAGGAGCACACCTTCCAGCTCTGGTCGTTCGGTGACCACGGTGCCGTGCGCAGGAGCACACCCGTCCCGGTCACCGCCGACACGCCGGTCGCCGTCGTCAGCCCCGACAACCGGTTGCTCGCGGCGGGCTCCCGGGAGGAGGGCGGGGTGACGCTCTGGGACCTGCGGGACCCCATGAAGCCGGTCCGTCGCGGCAGCATCGAGTTGCCCCTGAAGACCCAGCCGTTCAACACCGGGCAGGCGTGGTTCGCGGGCGACCGGACGCTCGCCACGATCGAGGACGGACGGCACCTGAGGTTCTGGGACGTCTCCGACCCGGCCCGTCCGCGCGAGGGCGGCCTGATCGAGGAGGCGGCGTCAGGGGCCGGAGCGGGCTTCGTCTCGTCCTCACGGCTGCTGCTCACCGAATCGGTGGGTGCCGGTGTACGGCTGTGGGACGTGTCCCGGCCCGGCCACCCCGCCGAAGCGTCGGAACTGCCGGCCGCGCCGGGCGGTTACATGCCCACCGTGGAAGGAGAGCTGGCGACCTCACTGGGCGACGGCACCCTCCAGTTCTGGGACGTCACCGACCCCTTCGCGCCCCGCAGGAAGCGGGCCATCCGGCTCGATCACCAGGTGAGCTCGATCCGGCTGACGGCGGACGCCCGCCTCGCGGTGACGGGCAACCCTCCGAGTCTGTGGTCCGTCGGGAAGGACGGTCGGTGGGACACCCCGGCGTTCGTCCGCCTGGACGGAGTGGAATCCGTGGTGGTTCCCCCCGCCGGCTCGCCGGGCGGAAAGCCCCGCTGGATGGGAGCGGTCATCGACGACGACGACGGGGAGGCGATGTACTTCCTCGACTTCGACGCCGACCGGCTGCATGAGGCGATGTGCGAGTCCTTCCCCATGAGCGTGCCCGAGGAACGGTGGCAGGTCCTGTTCCCGCATCTGGAACACCGGAGCTCCTGCGGCTGACCCGCGTCAGGACCGGTGGCCGGCCTCTCCGTCCCGGCCGGGCCCGGCAGCGGCCGGGACTTCCCTGACCCGGCCTTCGTCCGCGATGCGGAACCACCGAGGATCGGCCGAGGGGCGTCCACCCGGGTACGACGGGCGCTCGACGAGGCGGAGAAGCCCGTGCGAGACATGACCGAGAAGGGGACCGGCGCCTTCGAAGCGCAGCAAGAAGAGGACCGTCGCCTTCGAGGCGTGGAACGGCCGATCGGTGGCGGGGGATCCGGCCGGACGGGCCGGACGGGCCGGGCGCCGCTCCGGCGAACGCGGTGGCGTGCGTCCTGCGGGAGGGCGAGCCGGTCCCACGGCTCTCCACCCCACCGCTGGGCCACCGGCGTTTTGGCCATCCGCCGCTCGGCAGGCACTCCCGCGCCGCAAGGGTCCGTGCATCGCGCACCTTCGCTGACCCGCCCAGGTCCGGGGTGCGCTGTTCGTCCGAAAGACGTGTGTTCGAGATTCGGGTCTGTGTCGTTGGGCCCGGTGCACCGCCCGTTCACTCCAGGAGGGGGCACGTTGACATCGTCCAGAGCTTCCACGGACCCGGCCGAGCACGGCAAGAAGGCCGCAGCCGCCGAGGAAACGATCTCCGACGCCGAGCGCGAGCTGTTCGGCGGCCGGCTGCGCTACGACTACTCGTTCGTCCGTCACGAAGGATCGATGGCCCGGCTCGGGTTCGGGCACATGGCGGCCGCCCTGCCGCGCATGGTGGGAATGGTGCTGCGGACCGGATGGCAGGCCGACCCGCGCGCCCTGACCGGGGTGATCGTCGCGCAGCTCGGGCAGGGGGTGACGGCCGCGTGGGGGCTGGTGGCGGTCAACCGCGTGCTGACGGAGCTGTTCGCGGACGGCCCGACGGCCGGGAAGCTGCGGGAGGCACTGCCGTCGCTGCTGGTGCTGGTGGTGACGGGGGTGGTGTCGGCGTTGCTGGCGGCGTGGTCGACCGCGATGTCGGGCCGGCTGGAGCCGCAGGTGGAGCGCGCGGTGTCGGCCCGGTACCACGCGGCGGTCAGTGAGGTGGAGGTGGAGGCGACCGAGCAGCCGGGCGTGCAGCGGATCCTGGAGGCGGGGAGGTTCGGGACCGACTCCGCCCGGAACATGCTGCGGCTGTCGGTCGGGGTGGGCGGCGTGGTCATCGGCATGGTGGCCGCGGCCGTGGTGCTGGTGTCGCTGCACTGGGCGCTGCTGCCGATGCTGCTGGTCGTCGCCGTGCCGAAGGGGTGGGGCGCGGTCCGCTCGGCACGGCGGGAGTACATCTCGCGGCTGCACTGGATCGATCACCGGCGGGCGATCGCCTCGCTGCTGATGAACCTGACCCAGCGGCACGCGGCCGGGGAGATCCGGGTGCACGCGGTCGGCTCCCGCCTGCTGGCGGGGTACGAGGAGATGTCCCGGCAGATGGAAGGTGAGCAGCGGCGTCTGGCACGTGCGCAGGCAGCCACCGACCTGGTCGCGGGCGGCTTCGCCGGTGTCGCGTCGCTGGGCTGCTACGGGGTGCTGTGGTGGCTGCTGTCCGCGGGCGGGCTGCCGCTGGCGGTGGGCGGGACGGCGGTGGTCGCCATCCAGACGTCGACGTCGCGGCTGTCGTCGCTGGTGCAGCAGGTGAACGGGCTGTACGAGGAGCTGCTGTTCCTCACCGACACCGAGGACGCCATCGAGACCGCCGCCCGGCACGCCATTCCCCGCACCGGCGCCCCACTCCCGGCGCCGGTGCGGGCGGTGCGGACCGAGAACGTGAGCTTCACCTACCCCGGCGCCGACGTGCCCGCCCTGGACGGGGTGAGCGTCGAGATCCGCCGGGGCGCGGTGACGGCCCTGGTGGGGATGAACGGCTCGGGCAAGACCACGCTGACGAAGATCCTCGCCGGGCTGCTCCTTCCCGGTGAGGGAAAGGTGTGGTGGGAAGGCGGGCGCGGCGAGCGGGTCGAGGTGCGTGAGGCGGACCGCGGCGAGGTGTTCGCCGCCGTCGGCGTGCTGGCGCAGGACTTCCCGCGCTGGCAGATGACCGCCGCCACCAACGTCGCCCTCGGCGCCGGCGACCGCCCCCGTGACCTGGACGCCGTCCACCGGGCCGCGGCGGACGCCGGCATCGCCGACGTGGTCGAGAAGCTGCCGCACGGCTGGGACTCCATCGTCACCAAGGGCTACGAGCGCGGCGTCGAACTGTCCGGCGGGCAGTGGCAGAAGCTCGGCACCGCCCGCGCCCTCTACCGCGACGCGCCCGTCCTGCTGGTCGACGAGCCGACCGCGGCCCTCGACCCGCACGCGGAGATCGCCGCCTTCGACGGTCTGTGGTCACTCGCCCAGGACGGCCACGCCGTCGTCCTCGTCACCCACCGCCTGGCCGCCACCATGAACGCCGACCACATCTACGTCCTCGACCAAGGACGCGTCGTCGAACACGGCACCCACCAGCAGCTCATGGCCACCGAGGGCGGCCTCTACCAGGGCATGTTCGCCGCGCAGGCCGCCCAGTACGGCCTCACCCCCGACACCGCGATCCCCGGCACCGAGCTCCCCGGCCCGCGCACCACCTCGCCCTCCGACCACGAGGAAGCCCGATGACACCCGGTCACACCCACCTCCGCGAGACCGTCGAGGCGTACCTCATCCGTCACCCGGCCGAACGCGACGCCCTCGCCGGACTGCTCGCCGCGCCGGGACCGCCCGAACCGATCGTCCCCTACGCGCGGGAAGCGGTCACCGGCATCGCGCAAGGCCGCGCCTACACCGAGCTGGGCTGGGAGGAACAGACGTGACGCTTCCGCCCACCGCGCCGGACATCGCCGGGGCTCTCTCGGTCCACTACGGGTTCACGCCCGCGTCGATCGGCGAAGGACCCTCGGGGACCGCGACCCGCAACTACCTGGCCGAGGACCTCGACGGCCGCCGCTGGTTCGTGAAGACCTACCCCGACGGCACCGATCCGGCGGCCGAGGAACAGGCACTCGCCCTGGGCGAGTACGCCCGCCGCGCCGGTGTCCCCGTGCCGGCGGTACGGCCCACGGCCCCCGACGGGCGTCTCGTCGCGGCAGCCGACGGCCTGTCGCTGTCCGTGTCGGCCTGGGTCGAGGACGCCGAGACGGCCGAGGGCGGGCTCTTCGGCGACCGGTGGGCCGCGGTCGGCGAGACCCTGGGCCGCCTCCACCGCGCCCTCGCACATCACCCGGCCGGCCCGCCCCGCCCCGTCCCGGCACGCCAGGTGTGCGATGTCGAACGGGCCGAGCGGCGCCTGCGCGGGCTTCTCGCCCGCTGGACGGCCGCAGCGGTGGCGAGCGAGTTCGGCCGGTGGGCCCGGCAGACGGCGGCCGACCGGCTCGGCGCGCTGCCCGGGGTGGCGGTCCTGCTGGAGCCGTTGCCGCCGGAACTGACGGTCCAGGTCGTCCACGGTGATCTGGCCTCTCCCAACCTGCTGCTGCGGGGTCGGGAGGTCGCGGCTGTGATCGACTTCCGGCCGCCCCGGCCCCGGAGCGCCGCCTGGGAGCTCGGACGGATCGTCCTGGATCCGCGCACCGTCCTGGCCCGTCCCGACGACTGGATACCGGGCCTGGCGACGGCCCTCACCGCCTACCGGGCCGCGAATCCCGCCCTGCCCACCGCGGATCTGCTCGCCGTACCCCGCGTGGCCGCGGGCCACCTGGCCTGCTCGGTCTATCCGCTGTCCGAACCGCTGGACGACCCGGCCGCGGTCACTCCGGCGCTCGAGGCGTACGGGCGGGCCCGCCACCAGGCCGGGTCGGTGCTGCGGGAACACCTCGACGAGGCCGAGGAGGTACTGCGTGACGTCCTGTGCTGACCCTCCCGTCCTCGTGGCCGGCACGCCGCCGTGGCGGTACCGGGACTTCCGCCGTTACCTGACGGGCCACTCGCGTGCGACTCGTCTTCCGCGCCCACGCCCGGGCGGGACAGCCGGAACCGTGCGCACCGGACCGCCGCCCGCGGTGGCGGTGGCGGTACCCCGACAACCTCTCCACCCCTTGGTGTCCCGTACGCGCGCCGCCGTCACCGGCATCCGCGCCGGACACGCCCACACGGAAGTGAACCGGCCATGAGCACCCACCCGCACTCCCCACCCACCGGGACCGTGCCGTCCGGCATCGAGCGGCGCAACCTCCTCCGGTGGACCGCCTACGGCACCCACCACCTGACCGCGCGGACGGAAATCCCCGAGCCCGAGCGCGTGTACTGGGGGTACTGGCAGGAGGTCGGCCCCGGTGAGGAGATCCTCGGTGACCTGGCCGGACGCCGCGTGCTGGACCTCTGTTCCGGCACGGGCCGATTCGCCGCCCACCTGGCCGCCTCGGGCGCCCGGGTGGACGCGGTCGAAGGGGCGCGCTCCCAGCACGAGCGTGCCGTCGCCCGCTTCGGGGGCCGGCCCGGTCTGCGGCTGATCCACGCGGACGCCGTCGACCACCTGGAGCGGGCGGAGCCGTACGACGTCGTCCTCTCCGCCCACGGGCTGTCCTACCTCGACCCGCGCCGTGTCCTGCCGGCGCTGACCCGCGCCCTCCGGCCCGGCGGACGGCTCGTCTTCTCCGTCCTGCACACCAACTCCGCCGGTGACGGCCCGTACGACACCGTCACCGCCCGGCCCGAGGCCCTCCACCTGAAGGGGATCGGGCCCGTCACCGTCGACATGTGGGTCCTGGCCCCCGCGCTCTGGGAGTCGCTCGTCACCGACTGCGGGCTGCTCGTCGACCAGGTCGACCTCCTCGCCTCACCCAAGGAGGGCGACTCGGTCACCTGCACGCTCCTGCGCGCCCGCCACCCCGGCTGACACCGCGCGACCCTTCCGTCCGACCCGCGACACGACACCCGTCCGAAGGGGACCGATCACGATGGACCCCTCCGTCCGGCAGACCATCGAGGCACTCGCCCGACACTTCGACGACCACGACGACCGGCTCGGCCTCACCCCGCACGAGCAGTGGACGCTCCAAGTGCTCAAGCTCGCCGAGGAGACCGGCGAGGCGGCCCAGGCCGTCATCGGCGCACGCGGCACCAACCCCCGCAAGAAACACATCCCCGCCGACTGGAGCGACGTCCACGCCGAAGTCGCCGACGTCGTCGTCACCAGCCTCGTCGCACTCCAGCGGATGCGCCCCGACGACGCGGCCGCCTACCTCCGCGAGCAGCTCGCCTCGAAGGCGGAGAAGTTCCTGCCCGCACCAGCCGCCCCGGCCGAGCCCCGGGCGGTGTGACCGCGATGGTCTGGCACCCTCCCGAGCAGTACATCGCCGCCCTTCCCGAGGCCACCGTCCACGGCTGCTCCCACGGCACTGGCGAGGACGACCGCCGCCTGCGGCTCCGCCCGGCCCGGAACCCGAGCCTGTGGCAGCGGCCGGGCGACCCTATGCATCCTGGGGAGCCCTCCGCCAGCCACCTGATGCGGCTGCCCCACCACTCCGTCACGCTCAACCACGACACGACGGCCCCACCGGAACCCTCGCGACGGCGGCCGACCTTCTCCTCACCCGTCCCCAGGAGATCCCGTGAGCAAGCGGAAGACCGCCGCAGACCCCCCTGGCCGACCGCCCTCACCCGCCGGCACGCCCAACGCAGGGCTTCTCCAGCCTCCCCGCTACAGTTCCGGCTCGTGACCGACCCCACCCACCGAACTGCTGCGGACGACGACGCGCTTCTGGAGAGGCTGCACGCACTCGCATGGGGTGCGGAAGGCGCGATTCCTTCCCGCGGAGGCCTCCCGGACAAGCCCTTCCCACCTGTCACGATGGCCGAAGTCGAGCACGCGGAACAGAAGCTCGGGCATCGGCTGCCCGAGTTGCTTCGGCGCATCTACACCGAGATCGGGGACGGAGGATTCGGGCCGGATGGCGGCCTCGCATCACTGATACCGCGCAGCATTCCGCACTGGGACGTCCAGGACTGGCCCTGCGCAACCGCCGTCCACGACCAGCGGCCAGGATGGGGGCCACCGGCCTCGTGGTTCTTCCTGACGGGTGGCGGCTGCACCATGGAGTGGTACGTCTCCCTGATAGCGATCGACAATCCGGTGCTTCTCCGGGACGCCGACGGCTGGGTACCGGAATGGGGCCAAAACCCTCACGATGGCCTGTGCTACGCGGCACCGTCTCTGCGTCAATGGCTGTGGACCTGGGCGGACGGAGGGGACGTTTGGGACGAGGCACTGGTGCAGATCAAGAACGACGTCAGCAACTGAACGTGACGCACACGGTGATCTCCATGGGCAGGGAAAACGCAGAGTAAGTCTGCACAGAGCACCATCCCCACAGGTCGAATCACTTTGCGTCCCCGAGGCCACAGCCCCTTCGGGATGCAGAGATGAATCGCACAAGACATTAGGTGCCGCGCCAGTTGAGGGTGGTTTCGTGGGTGAGTCGGCGGCTCATGAGGTCGATGGCGGCGATGTGGATCATGGCTGCTGATCGGTGTGGGTGGGTCTCGTGGTCGCGGGCGAGGTGGCGGTGGTGCATGAGCCAGCCGAGGGTGCGTTCGATGACCCAGCGGCGGGGCTGGACGGTGAAGGTGTGGCTGCCGGGGGTGCGGTGGACGACTTCGAGGTCGATGCCGCGGGTGGCGGCGTGTTCGACGGCGGCGTTCTTGTAGCCGGAGTCGGCCCAGTCCTTGGTGACGCGGGGGTGGTGGGCGGCGATCTGGTCAAGGAGGCGGGCGCCGGCGGTGGAGTCGTGCACGGCCGGGATGAAACCCAGGCCCGGCAGCCGGCGGCTCTGGCCTTTCGGGGCGGGAGTGAGAAGGATGGCCACGGGTATCACCCGCCGGGTCCGGGAACGGGCTCCGGGATGACAGGAAACAGGGAGCGTGAAATGACGGACGCCGAGCGGCCCGGACCACCGGAGCCGATCCGGGTCTTCCTGCTGGACGACCACGAGGTGGTGCGGCGGGGGGTGCACGACCTGCTGGACGACGAGCCGGACATCACCGTGGTGGGTGAGGCCGGCACGGTCGAGCAGGCTCTGGTGCGCATACCGGCCCTGCGCCCGCAGGTCGCCGTCCTCGACGTGCGCCTGCCGGACGGTGACGGTGTGAGCGTCTGCCGCGAGCTGCGGTCGCGCATGCCGGACCTGGCGTGCCTGATGCTGACCTCGTTCGACGACGAGGAGGCGCTGCTGGACTCGATCATGGCGGGGGCCTCCGGCTACGTGCTGAAGCAGATCCGGGGCTCCGACCTGGTGTCGGCCGTGCGCGCGGTCGCCCGTGGCCAGTCGCTGCTCGACCCGAGTGCGACCGCCAGGCTGATGGCGCGGCTGCGGGACGGGCAGCCGAAGGAGGAGGAGTCCGAGGACCTTCCCGGGCTGACCGGGCGCGAACGCGAGATCCTTGCCCTGATCGGGGAGGGACTGACCAACCGGCAGATCGGCCAGCGGCTCTACCTCGCGGAGAAGACGGTGAAGAACCACATCTCGCGGCTGCTGGCCAAGCTCGGTGTCGAGAGGCGGATCCAGGCGGCCGTCATCGCCACCCAGGCCAAGGACCGCCTGCGGCAGCAGGGCGACTGAACGGGGCAGGGGACCGTCGGCCGCCGGGCGGGGACAGCGGCCGCCAGGTGAGGGTCGCTGGCCTTTGCCCCCGAGCACGGGGATCGGCGAAAACTGGCTGAACTTGAAGAAGGTTCCCCATGACCGCCCCATCACCACGGGACGGACGGCTCGCCGGAAACCCTGGCTGCCGCCGACTGGGCGGCCCGCGAAGCGTTGCTGCGTGACGTGCCTCTGCGTCTGGTGCACGCCTCGGTACGGCAGACCCCCGTCTTCGCCCTGGGGTCCGGGCTGGGCGTGCTGGTGCCGTCGGCCGAGGTGCGTCGCGAGTACGCCCGCAGCCTTCTGGACGAGGCGCGGGCCCGTGGACCCCGGTGGCGACGGCAGTCGGCCCGGACACGTGGTGGTGACACCCCTTGCGGGGGCCGCCTTCGGGATCCGGGTACGCGGTCACGTTCCGGCCGTCGACCGGCCCGTGGAAGCCGCAGGCAAGGACACCGCACCCACCCCGCTGGAACCACTCCTCGTCGCGTCGATCGCGTCTGGTGCGGCGCATTGGGCGGGCGGGTACCTCCACCGTCACGGCATCACACGGCGCGGGCTGTCGGTGCCGGCCGAGTTCTGCACGGCCGAGGACCGTCCCGCGCGTCGCGGAACCGGCGCTCACCGTCCTGGTGCCGCACCTGGCCCCCGCCCGCGTCGCGCTCTGCGCGGGTGGTCTCCCACCGCACGCCGGGCAACCCCACGGACGTGGCACCCGACGTCCGCTGCGAGCAGGAAGACGCCCCCGGCCCGCGTGACTTCCCCTGGCTCAGGACGCGTGCCGTCCCCCTGACCGTCCGTCACCGCCCCCGCCCCGCCCCGGACAGGTCCCGTGGCGGGGCGGTCGTCGTCGGGGCGGGACCCGGGGCGCTCTCCGTCCCCGGCCGTCCCGTGCACGTCGGGCCGGGTCACCTCGGGGTCCCTTTCTCCCACGCACCCGCAGCAGCCCTCCCGCGACCGCCATGCCGTCCTCCCGGCCGCCGCCCCTTCGCGTCCGGGACCCCACGACCGAACGTCCCGGCGGGCAAGGGACGTTCGGTCCCGTGCGATGACCCATCAGGCACCCGGTGCGGGGCACGGGCAGGCGGGAGAGTGAGTGGTGTCAGGAACGACCGGACCGCCCCTCGAAGGGAAACCCATCATGGCCGTGCACCAGCACACGAACGGCACCGTCGGCCGGCACCTGCCGTCCCTGCGCCGCCACCGGAGCTCCGCCGCATCCGAGGCCGCCGTGTCGGCCCGCACCCGGACGCGCACCGCACGGGCCTACGCCTTCGCCACCGCCCGCCTGCTGATGGGCTTCGTCTTCCTGTGGGCCTTCCTCGACAAGACGTTCGGCCTCGGCTACGCCACCCCCTCCGGCAAGGGATGGATCGACGGAGGCTCGCCCACCGTCGGATTCCTCGGCCACGTCTCCGTCGGGCCGATGGAGACGACCTTCCACTCGTGGGCCGGAGCGGCCTGGGCGGACTGGCTGTTCATGCTCGGCCTGCTCGGCATCGGCCTCGCCCTGACCGCCGGGGTCGCGCTGCGCCTGAGCGCTCTCGCGGGCACCGTGATGATGGCGCTGATGTGGGTGGCCGAGTGGCCGCCGGCCCAGCACCTGTCGGACGGCTCCCCGAGCATGTCGACGAACCCGTTCGTCGACTACCACCTGATCTACGCGGTGCTGCTGGTCGCCCTCGCCGCCGCCTCCGCCGGCGACACCCTCGGCCTCGGCCGGCTGTGGGCCCGGCTCCCCGTCGTCCGTGACCACGGGTGGCTGCGCTGAACCCCGCCGGTGCGGTGGGACGCGAACGGCCCACCGCACCGGCCCACCGCCCCGGTCCACGGACCGGGGCCCGGGGAGAACACACACCACACGTCTCAGAAAGGTGGGCACCATGCCCGGAACGATCACCCTGGGACGGGTGGCACACCGGGTCCTGCACCACGCCCACTGCCCCGTCGTCGTGCCCGGCCCAGGAGTGGCCGACCGCGGTCCAGGTTCCGACCCGCACGCCGCCCCAGCCGTCCGCGGGACCCGCCCGGGGCGGCGTCCTCGCCGAGGCGGCTTCCGCTCCGCTCCCGCCGTACCCGCCAGGGTCACCGTGCCCGACGCGCAGACACGGCCGGCACCGAACCGGCCCGAGACCCCGTCCTCGCACCGCCCACACCCAGGAGGAACTGAGATGAAGCAGACCAAGGTCGGTGCGGTCATGACCACCGACGTCGTCCGGGCCGCGTACGACACCCCGTTCAAGGAGGTCGCCCGGCTGCTCGCCGAGCGCCGGATCGGCGGACTGCCCGTGGTCGACGAGGACGAGCACGTCGTGGGCGTCGTCTCCGAGTCGGACCTGATGGCCCACCAGGTGAAGGCGCCGCTCCCTCACGAACCGGCCCGCGGGTTCCGGTTCCCGGCCCTGACGCCCGCCGCCCGGCGCCGGGCGGCCAAGGCCCGGGCGCGGACCGCCGGCGGCTTGATGACCCCCTCGCCGGTCACCGTGCGCGCCGACGAGAGCGTCGCCGAGGCCGCCCGGACCATGGTGCGGCGGCA
>NZ_LWCC02000141.1 GCF_001642695.1 Streptomyces chilikensis | reverse complement strand
CGACGCGGCCGACGCGGCCGACGCGGCCGACGCGGCCGGCGGGGCCGGCGGGGCCGGCGCGGTCAGCGGGCGAACCAGTCCCCGCCCGTGACGATCCGCGCCTCGGCGCGCAGCCGGGCCGCCATGCGCGGGGCGGCCAGGTAGACCCATGCGGTGACCCGCGCCCCGTCGAAGGTGCGGGTGACCTCGCGGACCGCCCGCAGGTAGAGGCCGGCCGGGTCACCGGGCCGGTAGTCCTCGAGCCGGTCCAGCGCGGCCAGCACCTGGTCGTAGCCGTCCTCGCGCAGGGTCATCAGCTCGCCCCGGACCACCCCGCCCTCGGCGTCCTCCAGCGCGTACGGGTAGCCGGGCCCGTGGTGGAGCACCGCGCCGCGCAGGGTGGCGGGCTCCTCGGCGGTGGTGCGGCCGAGGAGGAAGCCGGGGTGGTGGCGCCCGCCGGGACGCAGCGTGCCGTAGACGAAGACCGGGAGCCGTTCGGTCCGCCCGCTCACTCCGGCGTCCCCGTCGCCCGTGCCGTCCCGGTCCCCTCGGCCCCGTCCGTCGCCGGTGCCGTCTCCTCCTCGATCCACCGCAGGTACCGCGCGTCGCCGCGCACCACGGGCGTGGCGACGATCTCCGGCGTCTCGTAGTCGTGCGCGGCGCGCAGGTGCGCTTCCAGGGCGTCGTACCGGGCGGCGGTCGTCTTGAACAGCACCTGCCACTCCGGAGCGGTCTCCACCTCACCCCTCCAGCGGTACACCGAGGTCACCGGCCCGGCGATCTGCGCGCAGGCGGCGACCCGCGCCTCCACGGCGCCGCGCGCCAGCGCCTGCGCCCGCTCCGGGGAGCCGGTGGTGGTGAGCACGGTGAGCCAGTCGGCCATGGTCCTCTTCCCTCCGCGTAGGTCCGCCGCGCCCCGCCCGGCCCGGGGCGGGTCCGCTGTCGCCGCGCTGTCGGTGCGCACCGGGTCCGGCGCGGGCCCGCCGCCGGTCCGGTGGTGATCCGCCGCGGGTCGGCCCCGGCCCGCGGTGGGCCGGCGGTGTCCCGGGGCGGTCACGCCGGTCGGCCCATTGTGCGTCACTCGTTCGGCCGCCCGCCCGAGGCGCCCCGCACGGGCCCGGTGCCGACCGCGTGAGCTGGGGAAACGCCGGCGGCGGCACGGCGGGCGGGGGCCGCCCCGACGTCCCCTCGGCAAGCGCTCCGGCGCGCTTGCGGCTTACCTCGTCAGTGCAGGGGCGCGGGAGTCGGCGGCACTCCCGCATCGCCGGGCGAGGGCGACGGGACTGCCGGGCACCTCCGCTGTCCGTCGCCAACTACCGCGCGCCCCTCCCCCTCCGGGGCGCGACGCCCCTCACCCCCGGAGGGGGCCGCACACCCGCCGGCCGCCTGCCGACCGCGTCCCGGGGGTGTCCGAGGACCGCCGTGCCGTGGAAAACTCCGTGGACCGGCACCCATCAGGACCTGCCGCGGCCGAGGGCGGGCGAGGAAACGGAGCGCACCCGATGAGCGGGCGAGAGTTCGACCTGGTGCTGTTCGGCGCCACCGGCTTCGTGGGGGCGCTCACCGCCGGGTACCTGGCCCGGGCCGCCCCCGCCGGCACCCGGATCGCCCTGGCGGGCCGTTCGTCCGGGAAGCTGGACGCCCTCCTGCGGACGCTCGGCGACGGCGCCGCCGGGTGGCGGACGATCGTCGCGGACGCGGGCAGTCCCGCCGACATGGCGGCGATGGCGGAACGGACCACGGTCGTCGTGACCACGGTCGGCCCCTACGCCCGGTACGGCCTGCCGCTGGCCGAGGCCTGCGCCGGGGCCGGGACCCACTACGCCGACCTGACCGGGGAGCCGCTGTTCGTGCGCGAGTGCGTCGACCGGTTCCACGACGTCGCCGCCCGTTCCGGCGCGAAGATCGTCAACTCGTGCGGGTTCGACTCGGTCCCCTCCGACCTGAACGCCTACCTGCTCCATCGCAGGCTGGCCGACGACGACGCCGGCCTGATGACCGACACCACGCTCGTGGCGGCCCTCAAGGGCGGCATGAGCGGCGGCACCGTCGACTCCGGCATCACGCAGATGGAGGCCGTCGCCACCGACCGGTCCCTGGGACGGGTGGTCGCCGACCCCTACGCCCTCAGCCCCGACCGGGGGCGCGAGCCCGACCTCGGGGCCCAGAAGGACCACGCGCTGCGCCGGGCCGGCACCGTGGACCCCGGCCTGTCCGGCTGGGTGACCACCTTCGTCATGGCCTCCCACAACACGAAGATCGTGCGCCGCAGCACGGCACTGCTGGACTGGGCGTACGGCCGCGACTTCCGCTACCGCGAGGTCATGTACACCGGGAGGTCCCCGGCGGCCCCGGCCGTGGCGGCGGGTGTCGCCGTGGCGCTGGCGGCGTTCCAGGCCCTGGGGCCCCTCGTCGCCCGCGGCCCCGGCCTGCGGCTGCTGCGCCGCGTCGCCCCGGCGCCCGGCACCGGGCCCGACGAGCGGTCGCGCGCGAACGGGCACTTCACCATGACGACGTTCACCCGCAGCACCACCGGCGCCCGCTACCGCGCCGTGTTCGCCGCGAAGGGCGACCCCGGTTACCAGGCCACGGCGGTGATGCTGGGCGAGAGCGGACTCGCGCTCGCCCTCGACGGCGAACGGCTCCCCGCCGCCGCCGGCGTCCTCACCCCGGCCACCGCCATGGCCGACGCCCTCACCGGGCGGCTCCGCGCGGCGGGGTTCACCATCACCACCGAGCGGGCCGGCGCCTGAGCCGGCGGGCGGCCGCCGGGTGTCGTGTCCGCTAGGCCGACCACTGGTCGTACGCCATCTTGGCGACCAGCGAGAACACGACGGTGAGCAGCACCACGCGGACGAAGCCGCTGCCGCGCTTGAGGGCGGTGCGGGCTCCGAGGGTGCCGCCGATCAGGTTGAAGACGGCCATCAGCGCGGCCAGCTGCCAGAAGACGGTGCCCTTCCAGGCGAACATCGCCAGCGCGCCGGCGTTGGTGCAGCAATTGACGATCTTCGCGGTGGCGGAGGCGCGGACCAGGTCGAGGTGGAGCAGCGCGGTGAGCGCCAGCACCAGGAAGGTGCCGGTGCCGGGCCCTATGAGACCGTCGTAGAACCCGATGCCGACGCCGCCGAGTCCGACGGCGGCCAGCACCCGCCGCGGGGAGACCGGCTCGGTGGAGGGCGCCTGGCCGAACGACGGGCGCAGGATGACGAACGCGCCGACGGCCAGCAGCACCACCATCACGATCGGCTTCAGCACGTCGGTGCTGAGCCCGGCCGCCACCAGCGCACCGCCGCTCGACCCGGCGAGGGCGGCGAGTCCGATCTTCACGGCGGTGCCGATGTCCACCGGGGTGCGGCGGGCGTAGGTGATCGCGGCGCCCGTGGTCCCGACGATGGCCACGGCCTTGTTGGTCCCCAGCGCGTACTGCGCGGCGTGCGCGCCGCCGGCCGGGAGGCCGAGCAGCAGGGCGGGCAGCAGCAGGAGCCCGCCACCGCCGACCACCGCGTCTATCCAGCCGGCGGCGAGGGCGGCGACGCAGAGGACGACCAGGACGGTCAGCGGTATGTCGGGCATGATCGTCACCCTACGAAGGAGGCACGTGTACCGTCCACGGACTTGAGTGGCTTCTGAGCTTGGGCGGCTTCCGAGCTTGTGGTCTCTCCGCGTCCGGTCCGCCGATAGCGTGGCGGCATGACGGACGTGACGACTGTGGAGTGGATCCGCCCGGCCGCCTTCCACGCGGCCGAAGGGCTGGAGGACTGGCGGGTGCTGGGCGAAGGGGCCTGCGCGTACTTCCGCACCGGGTCCTTCGCGGCCGGCGCCGGGCTGGTGGCGGCGCTCGCCGAGCTGCCCGGCACCGGGGACGGCTGCCCGGACGTGGACGTGCGCGAGGACGGGGTGACCGTGCGGCTGATATCCGCCGCCGCCGAGCACTACGGCCTGATCCGCGCGCACGTGGAGATGGCGCGGCAGGTCTCCGGGGCCGCGCGGTCGCTGGGACTGACCGCGGACCCGTCGGCCCTGCGGGGTGTGCAGGTCACGCTGGACGCGCTGGACATGAGGGCGGTGACGGAGTTCTGGCGGGCGCTGCTCGGCTACGAGTACCGCGCCGGGAGCCCGGAGGACCTGGTCGACCCGCGGCGCCGGGGCGCGGCCTTCTACTTCCAGCAGCTGGACGCCGCGCGCTCGCAGCGCAACACCGTGCACGTGGACGTGTGGGTGCCGCACGACGTCGCCGGGGCGCGGGTCGCGGCCGCGCTGGCGGCGGGCGGCCGGCTGGTCAGCGACGCGGACGCGCCGTCCCTGTGGATCCTCGCCGACCCGGAGGGCAACGAGGCGTGCGTCGGGGCCGCGGGCGTGCCGGGGTGAGGCTCCGTGGCCGCACCGACGCCGACCTGCCCGCCTGCGCGGAGCTGCTGCGCGCGGTGCACGAGCGGGACGGCTACCCGCTCGACCGGCCCGCCGACCCCGCCGCCTGGCTCACCCCGCCGTCCCTGCGGTCCGCGTGGGTGGCGGAGCGCGACGGGACGGTCGTGGGGCACGCCGCGCTCTGCCTCCCCGGCGCGGACGACGTGGCGCCCGGCCGGTTCGGGGACGACGGGCTCGCGCGGACGGCGGTGGTCAACCGTCTGTTCGTCTCCCCCGCCGCCCGGGGCCTGGGGGTGGGCGCGGCCCTGCTGGGCCGCCTCACGGAGGAGGCCGCCGCGGCCGGGCTGCACCCGGTACTCGACGTCGTCGCCACCGACACGGCGGCCGTCGCCCTCTACGAACGCCTCGGCTGGCGCCACCTGGGCGACGCCGTCCGGTGGTGGGGTCCGGACCGGGCGGTGACCCTGCGGTGCTACGCGGCGCCCCCTTCGCGCCGGTTCCCGGCCCGTCCGGTCCGGGGCGTGCGCGTGCGGCACGTGAAGCAGAACTGCGCTCCGCAGTTCGCGGACATCGAGGTGGACTTCGAGCCCGCGGCCGAGGGCTTCGTCTTCGAGACCGGCCCGGGGCTGACGGTGGCGTACGAACCCGCCGACGACCTGCCGCGCTTCTTCGCGGCGGCCGCCGCGGGGATCGAGGAGCAGCTGAACCTGCCCGAGCACGCGGTGGTGGTCGCCGCCCGGGTCGTGCTGCGGCGGGCCCAGGCCCACGCGTTCGGCTCCCACGAGCGGGCCTTCCGCTTCGCGGGCCACCTCGCCGCCCGCGAGGCCCTCCGACGCGCCGGCCACGCGGTGCCTTGAGCGCGGTCGGCCCTCCCGGCACCGCCGCCCCGCGGCGCCGACCGCCGTCACCCGCCGTGCGGCGGCGCCCGGCGTG
>NZ_LWCC02000140.1 GCF_001642695.1 Streptomyces chilikensis | reverse complement strand
CGGCGGGCGGGCGGCGGGTGGCCGGCGGGCGGGCGGCGGTGCCGGTTCAGCAGCCGCAGTCGGCGTCCTTGCCGACGGGGGCGGTGAGCGGGTCGGGGAGCCGCCGCTCGGCGCCCCCGTCGGTTTCGTAGGCGAAGCCCTCGCGGACCCAGTACTCGAAGCCGCCGAGCATCTCCTTGACCCGGTACCCGCGCAGGGAGAGCGCCAGCGCGGCGCGGGTGGCGCCGTTGCAGCCGGGGCCCCAGCAGTAGGTGACGACCGGGACCGCCGGGTCCAGCAGGCGGTCGGCCGTCCGGTCGACGAGGGCGGTCGGCAGGTGCAGGGCGCCGGGCACGTGCCCCTGGTCCCACGCCTGGGTGGACCGCGTGTCGACCAGCGCGAACCCGGGGTCGCCGTCCGGGCCGGCGGCGGCGAGGGCCGCGGCCACGTCCGACACGTCGGCGTGGAGGGCGAGGCTCGCCGCGAAGTGGGCGGCCGCCTCGGCCGGGCCGGCGGGCGCGACCCGCAGCACGGGGTTGTCCGCGGGAATCGGGGTGGCGGTCATGGGGCTCTCCTCCGGTTCGGCTGTTCGACACCGGAAATCTAGGCGCGGGAGCCGCCGGTCTGAACGGCCTGACCACGGCCGTGCGGTTGTTCCGCCACGAAATTCCCGGCATGCTCCCCCCATGACCACGCATCTCCCGGCGTACGCGCCGGACGCCACCGATCTGCGCATCCTCGACGTGCTGCAGCGGGACGGCCGGGCGAGCTTCACCGAACTGGCCCGGGCCGTGTCCATGTCGCCCAGCGCCGTCACCGAGCGGGTGCGCCGGCTGGAGGAGGCGGGGGTGATCCGCGGCTATTCCGCGGTCGTCGACCCGGAGCGGCTGGGGCTGCCGGTGCTGGCGTTCGTCCGGCTGCGCTATCCGACGTCGAACTACAAGCCGTTCCACGACCTGGTGGCCGCCACCCCGGAGATCGTGGAGGCCCACCACGTGACCGGGGACGACTGCTTCGTCCTGAAGGTGACCGCGCGCTCGATGCGGCACCTGGAGGAGGTCTCCGGACGGATCGGCGGGCTCGGCTCGGTGACCACCAGCGTGGTGTACTCCTCGCCCCTCCCCCGCCGGGCGATCGCCGGCTGACGGGCGGCCGCCGCGGTCCGCGGCCTCAGCCGGCCGCTCCGCGCTGCCGCAGCACCGAGCCCCGGCGCCCCTTGACCACCTCGAGCTGGGCGTGGACGCGGCGCTTGAGGTCGGCGACGTGGCTGACGATGCCCACGCTGCGGTCCCGTTCGCGCAGGGAGTCCAGGACGTCGAGGACCTCGTCGAGGGTCTGGTCGTCGAGGCTGCCGAAGCCCTCGTCGATGAAGAGGGTGTCCAGCCGCACGCCGCCCGCCTCGTCGGTGACCACGTCGGCGAGGCCGAGGGCCAGGGCGAGGGAGGCGAAGAAGGTCTCGCCGCCGGAGAGGGTGGCGGTGTCCCGCTCCCGGCCGGTCCAGGCGTCGACCACGTGCAGGCCGAGGCCGCTGCGTCCGCGGCCGGAGCGGTCGTCGGAGTGGACCAGCGTGTAGCGGCCGGAGGACATCCGCAGCAGCCGGGCGGTGGCCGCCGCCGCGACCTGTTCGAGGCGGGCGGCGAGCACGTAGGACTCCAGGCGCATCTTGCGCTCGTTGTCCGCGGAGGTGCCGGCGGCCAGGCCGGCCATCCGGGCGACCTTGTCGTGCCGGGCGCGCAGCGGGGCCAGGGCGCGGGCGGCGCGGGCGGCCTCGTCGGAGAGCCGGTCCAGGTCGGCGCAGCGCCGCTCGGCGGCGTCGTGGGCGGAGGCGGCCTCGCGGGCCCGCAGGGTGGCCGCGGCGAGCGCGGCCTCGGCGGCGGTGACGTCGGCGGGCGGCAGCTGCGCGGCGGCGGCGGTGTCCTCCTCGGCGAGCACGGCGCGGACCGCGGCGAGCTCCTGCTCCCAGGCGTCGAGGCGCTGCTGCAGGGCGCGGTGGCCGGCGGCGTCGAGCAGCGCGTCGGCGGCGGCCCACGGGGTGTCGAAACCGGCCC
>NZ_LWCC02000014.1 GCF_001642695.1 Streptomyces chilikensis | reverse complement strand
CCGGAGCGGGCAGGAATCAGCGCATCCATCCACCATCCCTCGGCCGAAGCACTGGTGTGCAGGTGACCGAGAGTGAAGAGGGGTTGTGCATGCTGGGACTGCGGCTCACGGTGGCCGAACCGGTCAGGCCGCTCGACGGCCCGCTCACGGCCCGGGAGGCCGTCCGGGCGGTCGAGGCGGAACTCGGAGGCGTCCTGGACCAGGCACTGGCCAGGGCGCGTGACACCGACCCGGTGTTCGCCCGCGACGTCGCCGACCGCCTCGCCGCGTTCGTGCGGCGCGGCGGCAAGCGGATGCGCGCGGCGTTCGTCTGGTGCGGATGGCGGGCCGCCGGCGGAACGGGCGACGTCACGCCCGTCCTGCGCACGGGCGCGGCCCTGGAACTGCTCCAGGCGTGCGCGCTGGTGCACGACGACGTGATGGACGGATCGGCGCTGCGGCGCGGAGGACCGGCCCTGCACGTGGAGTTCGAGGAGATGCGCCGCGAGGCGCCGCGGACGGCCGGCGCGCCCGGGTCGTTCGCCCTCTCCGCCGCCGTGCTCGCCGGCGACCTCGCCCTGGCCTGGGCGGACGACCTGATGGCGGAGACGGCGCTCGGCTCGCCGCACGGCCTGCGGCTGCTGCGCACCTGGCAGGCCATGCGGAGCGAGATGGTGGCCGGGCAGTACCGGGACGTCCGCGCCCAGGCCACCGCCGCGTCGGGCGTGGACGAGGCGCTGACCATCGCCACCCTCAAGAGCGCCCTGTACACCGTCGAACGCCCCCTCGCCCTGGGTGCGGCGCTGGCCGGAGCCGAAGGGCCCGCCCTGGACGCGCTGCGCTCCGCCGGGCGCTGCGCCGGGCTGGCCTTCCAGCTCCGCGACGACCTGCTCGGCGCGTTCGGCGACCCGGCACTGACCGGCAAGCCGGCCGACGAGGACCTGCGCACCCGCAAGCTGACCTGCCTGCTCGCCGTCGGACTCCGGCTCGCCGAGACCTCCGGCGACGCGGAGGCCGCCGCCGTGCTCGCCGCGGGGGCGCCGACCGGGACGGACGAGGACGTGCGGCGGATGCGCGCCGCGCTGACGCGGACCGGGGCGCGGGCCGCCGTCGAGTCGAGGATCGGGAAACTGGCCGTGACCGCCCTGCGGCACTTCCGGGCGACCGGCGCCGACCCGGCCGTGCGGCGGGAGTTCGCCGCGCTGGCCGGACGGGCCGCCGGCCTCCCCCTCGAGGACGCCGGGGAGGCGGCGTGAGGACGGTACCGGGTCCCACGGACCACGTCGTCGTGGTGGGCGCCGGGCTGTCCGGCCTCGCCTGCGCGCTCCACCTGCTCGGCGCGGGGCGCCGGGTCACGGTCGTCGAACGGGACGCCGGCCCCGGCGGCCGGGCGGGCCGCGCCGTTCTGGGCGGGTACGAGATCGACACCGGCCCCACCGTGCTCACCATGCCGCACCTGGCCGACGAGGCCTTCGCCGCGGTGGGCGACAGCCTCCGCGACCACGTGGAGCTGACCCCCCTGCACCCGGCCTACCGGGCGGCCTTCGCCGACGGCAGCGCGCTCGACGTCCACACCGACGGCGCGGCCATGGAGGACGAGGTCAGGCGGTTCGCCGGACCCGCCGAGGCGGACGGCTACCGCAGGCTGCGGGACTGGCTGGAGAGGCTGTACCGCGCCCAGATGCGGCGCTTCATCGACACCAACTTCGACTCGCCGTTCCAGCTGCTGCACCCCGACCTGGCCCGCCTGGCGGCCCTCGGCGGGTTCGGGCGCCTGGACCGCCGCATCGGCCGGTTCATCACCGACCCCCGGCTGCGCCGCGTCTTCTCCTTCCAGGCCCTGTACGCCGGGGTCGCCCCGGCCAGGGCCCTCGCGGCCTACGCGGTGATCGCCTACATGGACACCGTGGCGGGCGTCTGGTTCCCCAAGGGCGGCATGCACGCGCTGCCCCGCGGGATGGCGGCCGCCGCGGCGAAGGCGGGCGCCGACCTGCGCTGGTCGTCCGAGGTCACCGAGCTGGAACGCGCGGCCGGCCGGGTCCGCGCCGTGCGGCTGGCCTCCGGCGAGCGGATCGCCTGCGACGCCGTGGTGCTCACCTGCGAACTGCCCGCCGCGCACGGTCTCCTGGGGCGCACTCCCAAGCGCCCGGTGCGGCTGCGGCACTCGCCGTCCGCCGTGGTCCTGCACGCCGGGACGGACCGCACCTGGGACTCGCTGGCCCACCACACCCTGTCCTTCGGCCACGCCTGGGAGGACACCTTCGAGGAACTCACCCGCTCCGGACGGCTGATGAGCGACCCCTCCCTGCTCATCACCCGGCCCACCACGCACGATCCCGGCCTCGCGCCGCCCGGCCGGCACCTCCACTACGTCCTGGCGCCCTGCCCGAACACCGCCGTCGGCCCCTCCGCGGCCGAGTGGCGCGACCTGGGCCCCCGCTACCGGGACAGCCTGGTCGCCGAACTGGAGCGCCGCGGGCTGGACGGGTTCGCGGACAGCGTCCAGGAGGAGATGCTGGTGACGCCGCTCGACTGGACCGCGCAGGGACACGCGGCGGGCAGCCCCTTCTCCGTCTCCCACACCTTCGCCCAGACCGGCCCGTTCCGCCCGCGCAACCTGGTGCGCGGGGCGGAGAACGTGGTGCTCGCCGGCTGCGGCACCACCCCCGGCGTCGGAGTGCCCACGGTGCTCATCAGCGGCAAACTCGCCGCCGCGCGCGTCGCCGGCGGCACGCCCCGGGTGACGTCCGCGCACGTCCCCGCCGCACCGCGCGGCGGCCGGGCCGTCCCGCCGACCCCGGCAGGTGCCCATGACGCGCCGTGAACTGGACGCCGCGGGGATCACCGACCCCGCGCTGCGCGCCGCCTACACCCGCTGCCGCACGCTCAACGCCCGGCACGGCCGCACCTACTTCCTGGCCACCCGCCTCCTCCCCGTCGAACGCCGGTCCGCCGTGCACGCGCTGTACGGCTTCGCCCGGCGGGCCGACGACCTCGTGGACGACCTCGGCACCGCCGCGACGACCGAGGACCGCGACCGGGCGCTGCGCCGCCTCGAGGACGACCTCGCCCGGGCGCTGCGGACCGGCGAGGGGGACGACCCGGTGGTCAAGGCGGTCACCGACACCGCCGGGCGGTACGACATCGGGCACGCCCTGTTCGCCGACTTCCTCGCCTCGATGCGCAGCGACCTGCACGTCACCGACTACCCGACCTACGCCGACCTGCGGGCCTACATGCACGGCTCGGCCGCGGTGATCGGGCTGCAGGTGCTCCCGGTGCTCGGCACGGTGGGACCCCGTGAGGAGGCCGCCCCGTACGCGGCGGCCCTCGGGGAGGCGTTCCAGCTCACCAACTTCCTGCGGGACGTCGGCGAGGACCTGGACCGCGGACGGGTCTACCTGCCGGCCGACCTCCTCGCCGCCCACGGCGTGGACCGGCCGCTGCTGGAGTGGAGCCGCCGCACCGGCCGCACCGACCCGCGCGTCCGGGCCGCCATGGTCGCCGCCGAGGCGCTGACCAGGAAGGTCTACCGCGCGGCGGAACCCGGCATCGCGCTCCTCGACCCGCTGACCCGCCCCTGCGTGCGGGCCGCGTTCACCCTGTACGGCGGCATCCTCGACGTGATCGCCGCACAGGAGTACCGGGTGCTGCACCGCCGCGCCGTGGTGTCCGCCGGGCGACGCGCCGCCACCGCGGCCGCCGGACTGGCGGGCGTCGTCGGCGCGCGGGTCCGCGCCCGCACCGCACGCCGCGCACCCCGCCCGGGCGGCGCGGTGCTCCCTTCGAAAGGACCCGTGAGTTGAGCGACCGAGCGGACCGCGACGGCTGGACCTCCCCCCTGCGGCGCCGTCGCCGGTCGGACTGGGCCTCCCAGACGCCCACCTGGCGCGACGCGCGCCCCGGCCTGATCGCCGAGGCGCTGAAACGGGCGTCCGCCCGCCCCTCCGGCAACTGGTTCGTCGTCGGGTCCTCCCGCGCGGTGCGCGCGGGGGACCGCCCCTACGGCAGGACCGTCGGCGGGGTGGAGGTGGTGCTGTGGCGGTCGGACACCGGCGAGCTGCGCGCGGGCCCGGGCGTCTGCCCGCACCTCGGCGCTCCGCTGCGCGACAGCCGGGTGGTGTGCGGCACCCTGGTGTGCCACTGGCACGGCCTGGCGCTGAAGGGCGGGGCGGCCGCCGGGTGGGAGCCGTACCCGGTGCACGACGACGGGGTGCTGGTGTGGGTCCGGCTGGACGCGGTCGGCGGCGAGGAGCCCACGGACCGCCCCGTCGTCCCCGCGCGGCCGCAGGCGGGCAGCGGCGTGGACGCCGTGTACACCGCCGTCGGGCGGTGCGAGCCCGAGGACGTGGTCGCCAACCGGCTCGACCCCTGGCACGGCTCGTGGTTCCACCCCTACTCCTTCGTGGACCTCACCGTGGCCCGGCCGCCCCGGGGGGAGGACGACGACGCCTTCGTCGTCGACGTCTCCTTCCGGGTCACCGACCGCCTGGTGGTGCCGGTCCGCGCCGAGTTCACCGCTCCCGAGCCCCGCACCGTCGTCATGCACATCACCGAGGGGGAGGGGCGCACCTCGGTGGTGGAGACCCACGCCACCCCCCTGACGGCCGCGGACGACCCCCGGCCGCGGACCGCCGTCGTCGAGGCGGTGGTCGCCGCCTCGGACCGGCGCGGCTTCGCCCTCGCCCGGGCGGCCGCCCCCGTGCTGCGCCCCCTGATGCGGCGGACGGCCGGCCGCCTGTGGCGGGACGACCTCGCCTACGCCGAACGCCGCTGGGCGCTGCGCAGCACGGGCCGGTTCCCGGGCTGAGCGGTGCCCGCGCCCCCGGACGGAGGACCCGTCCGGGGGCGCGGCGGTCAGCGCCCGGCCAGCGCGCCCAGGGCCCGCAGCGCGGGGGAGCGGCCCGCCCGGGGAACCGTCCACAGCACCTGCCCCCGCACCCCCCAGCCGGCGAGCAGCGCGCCGGCCGCCAGGAACCCGGTGGTGGCGGCGCGCTCCATCAGGGCCACCGGCAGGTCGCAGCGGACGGCGTCGCCGGCCAGCGTCACCCGGGGGTGGGGCGTGCGCACGGCGGGCCGCCGGCGGTGGGAGCCGACCGGGAAGAAGGGACAGTCCGCCCGCCACTCGTGCCGGACGTCCACGACCCGGGCCGCGCGCGTCTCCGGGTAGACCCGGCGCAGACCGGCGAGCAGGCGGTCCTGCACCTCCTCGCGGTCCGCGCCGGCGGGAACGGCGTAGGCGTGCAGCTCCACCACCGAGCCGCCGGTGCGGGCGGCCCAGCGCGCCGCCTCCCCCTCGTAGCGGTCCAGGACGCTGACGTTGTCGAGGCCGTCGTAGCCGCTGGTGCCGAGGAAACCCGGGCGGTCGGCGCGCACCGGCCGGTCCAGCCACAGCCGGGAGACCAGGAAGGGCGGCGCGGTCCTCAGCGCGGCGACGTCCTCCCGCCAGGCCGGGGTGCCCAGGCCCGGCGACGCCCCCACCAGCGCGCGCAGCCCTCCGGGATCCAGGGCGAGCACCGCGGCCTCGTGACGCTCCGCCACGCCGTCGGCATCGATCTCGACCGCCCCGTCGTCGCCCGGCCGGACGCCGGATACCTCGGTGCCGGTGCGGACGCGCACCCCCAGGCCCCGGAGGTAGTCGCCGAGCGGTTCCCACAGCGCCTGCGGGAAGGGCTCGGACGGCACGTCGAACAGCAGCCCCTCGGAGGAGCCGAGGAAGTAGATGTGGAACATCAGGAGCAGCTCGGCCGCCGACAGTTCGCGCGGGTCGGCGAAGAAGCTGCGGGAGAACACCTCGAACGCCAGGTGGTGCGCGGCCTCCGGGAAGCGGACCCGCTCCAGGAAGGCCGTCGCGCTCATGGCGTCGAAGCGTTCGTAGACCTCGGGCACGCGGACGTCGAGGAGGGGCAGCGCGGCCCGGGCGTCCATGCCCGTCAGGTCGCGCCAGCCGAAGGTGGGGCTGAGGGCGACGAAGCCCAGGGCGCTGAACGGCGGGGTGCGCGGCACGCGGGCGAAACTGTCGGTGAGCCCGCCGCTGTGCCGCAGCGGGTAGTCGGGCAGCGGCCGCAGGCGCTCCAGCCCGGGGTCGGTCCGCCGCAGCAGGCCCCGCAGGTTGTAGTACTGGCGGAAGAAGGCGTGGAAGCCGCGGCTCATGGTCGCCTCGGACCCGTCGGCCAGGCGGGTGCGCCATCCCGCGAGACGGCCGCCCAGCGTCCCGTCCCGCTCGTACAGGGTCACCCGGGCGCCCCGCTCGGCCAGCAGGGTGGCCGCGGCGAGACCGGCGATGCCCCCGCCCACCACGGCGACGCCCGGCGCGTCGCCGGGTGCGAAGCGCTCCCGGCCCGGCGCCGGCATCAGGACCTCCGCCCTGCGGTCGCGGCCCCGCCGGGCGGCGCGCGGGCGGGCCCCCGGCGGACG
>NZ_LWCC02000139.1 GCF_001642695.1 Streptomyces chilikensis | reverse complement strand
CGTGCGGGGCGACCGGCCCGGGGCCGCCGGCGCACGGTCCGCGCGGCGGGCCGGTCAGGTGTCGCGGCACGCCGCGGCGCGGCGGCCGGCGGAGCCGCGGCGGCCGAGTCCGGCACCGACACCGGCCGCCGTCGTCACCGTCCCGCCCGCGCTCACGCGTCCACGGCGGGCAGGACGCGGCCGGTGACCGCGCCGAACCCGATGGTCACGCCGTCGGCGCCGGGGGCGGTGGCGGTGATGGTGACCTCGTCGCCGTCCTCGAGGAAGGTGCGCTTCGTCCCGTCGGGCAGGGCGAAGGGTTCGGCGCCGCCCCAGCTCAGCTCCATGAAGGAGCCGCGCTGGTCCGCCGCCGGGCCGGAGACGGTGCCCGAGGCGTAGAAGTCGCCGGTGCGCAGGGAGGCGCCGTTGACCGTCATGTGGGCCAGCATCTGGGCGGGGGTCCAGTACATGGTGGCGAAGGGCGGGGTGGCGACCAGGTGGCCGTTGAGGCGGACCTCGAGGGTGAGGTCGAGGCCCCAGTCCTCCTTCTCCGCCAGGTAGGGGCGCGGCTCGTGCTCGCGGGCGGGCGGTGCGACGCGGGCGGCCTCCAGGGCGTCGAGCGGGACGACCCAGGGGCTGACGGAGGTGGCGAAGGACTTGCCGAGGAACGGGCCGAGCGGCACGTATTCCCAGTTCTGGATGTCGCGCGCCGACCAGTCGTTGACCAGGGTGACGCCGAAGACGTGTTCGCGGAAGTCGTCGGCGGAGACCGGGCGGCCCAGCTCGGAGGGGGTGCCGACGACGAAGCCGACCTCGGCCTCGATGTCCAGGCGGGTGGACGGGCCGAAGCCGGGCAGGCCGCCGGCCTCGGCGGGCCGCTGCTGGCCGCGGGGGCGGACCACCGGGGTGCCCGAGGGCACCAGGGTGCCGGCCCGTCCGTGGTAGCCGATGGGCAGGTGCTTCCACTGCGGGGTCAGCGGGTCGCCGTCGGGGCGGAACATGCGGCCGATGTTGGAGGCGTGGTGCTCGGAGGCGTAGAAGTCCACGTAGTCGCCCGGCTCGAAGGGCATGCCGAGGGTGACGTCCGCCTGGGCGTACAGGTGCGGCTCGACCGCGGCGCGGTGGGCCTCGTCGGCGAGCAGGCGGGTGGTCTCCGCACGCACCCGCTGCCAGCGGGTGCGGCCCTGCGCCATGAAGGCGTTCAGCGAGCCCCGGGCGAACACGTCGTCGCCGAGGGCGGCCGCGAGGTCGAGGACCTGCTCGCCGATGGCGACGCCGACCCGGGGGGCGCCGCCGGACTTCGGGGTGAAGACGCCGTAGGGGAGGTTCTGGATCGGGAAGGGGGAGCCGTCGGGTACGGGGACCCAGGTGGTGGTCATCGGTGGTCCTTCACAGCGCGGTCGGTCCGGCGGGGAGGCCGGGTGCGGGGCGGGGGCGGGAGCAGGAGCGGGTCAGGAGGGCGGGCCGAGCAGGAGCCGGGCCTCGCGGACCGGGGCGGCGGTGGAGCAGGAGCCGTAGGAGACCAGGGCGCGGCGCGCGGCCGCGGCCTGCGCGCCGGTCAGCTCCTTCGCCCGGCGGGCGAGTTCCGCGGCGTCCTCGGTCTCCAGGACGCGGCGGACCGCGTCCCGGTCGCCGCCGTTCGCGGCGGTGGCCGTGGCGAGCAGCAGGTTGAGGTACCCGTGGTGGGTGAAGCCCGTCCCGGGATCGGTGTGGCGGACCGCCTGGTGGAGTCCGGCCGTCGCCTTGAACGGCACGCCCGCCGCGACGCACGCGGTCACGAACGACGCCACCCGCTCCGCGCTCGGGAACAGGTCGGCGCGCACGCCGCCGCAGCGGAGCTTGGCGCCGAGCGGGCGGTGGCCGGCGTGCCGGGCGAGCGCGGTGAGCAGCGGCTCGGGGCGCGCCTGGACCACGGGCTCCGCGTACAGCGGGACACCGGCGGGCACGTCCTCCAGCGCGGCGGACACCGCCTCCAGGGCGGGCCGTTCGTCCTCGCCGAAGGCGGCGAGCGGCACCTCCAGGAGGGCGAGCCGCAGCCGCGGGTCGGCGGCGGCCTCCGCGCACGCCGCGGCCAGGCCGTCGGCGCCGCGGTCGGCGATCAGTCCGAGCTCGAACACCTCGTCGTCGCGCAGCAGTCGCCGCAGTTCGCCCACGCGGGAGGCGGGGACCAGGAAGCGGTGCGTGTGCATCGCCTCGGCGGCCCCGGCGTCCGCCCGGTGGCGTTCCACCGCCTGGTCCATGGGCAGCGCGGTCGGCGGGAACAGGCCGGCGTCGTCGACGAGCCGGTCCAGCAGTTCACCGGGGACGGTCATGCGCGGCGGCCTCCCGCCCAGCTCCAGGCGTAGACGCCGTCGTCGCAGGCCCGGCCGCCCTCGCCCAGTTCCAGCGGACGGAACGTGTCGACCATGACGGCGAGTTCGTCAAAGAACTCGGCCCCGATGGACCGCTCGTACGCTCCCGGCTGCGGGCCGTGGGCGTGGCCGCCCGGGTGCAGCGAGACCGAACCCTGGCCGATGCCGGAGCCCTTGCGGGCCTCGTAGTCGCCGCCGCAGTAGAACATCACCTCGTCGGAGTCGACGTTGGAGTGGTAGTACGGCACCGGGATGGCCAGCGGGTGGTAATCCACCTTGCGGGGGACGAAGTTGCAGATGACGAAGTTGACGCCCTCGAACACCTGGTGGACCGGCGGCGGCTGGTGGACCCGGCCGGTGATCGGCTCGAAGTCCGCGATGTTGAAGGTGTACGGGTAGAGGCAGCCGTCCCAGCCGACCACGTCGAACGGGTGGTGCGCCTGCACGAAGCGGGTGCCGACGATCTCCCCGCCCGAGCCGCGGTGCTTGACCAGGACCTCGACGTCGGTGCCGTCCTCCTGGATCAGCTCGGTGGGGCCGCGCAGGTCGCGTTCGCAGTACGGGGCGTGCTCGAGGAGCTGGCCGTACCGGGACAGGTAGCGCCGGGGCGGGGCGATGTGGCTGTTGGCCTCGACGCAGTAGGCGCGCAGCGGCTCCTCGCCCTGCGGGATCCACCGGTGGGTGGTCGCGCGGGGGATGATCACGTAGTCGCCGGCGCGGGCGGTGAGGACGCCGAAGACGGTCTCGACCCGGGCGGCGCCGGACTCGACGTACACGCACTCGTCGCCGACGCCGTTGCGGTACAGCTTCGAGGGCCTTCCGGCGACGACGTAGGAGATCCGCACGTCGCCGTTGCCGAGGACCAGGCGCCGGCCGTCGACCACGTCGGTGTCCCGCCAGGCGTCGTCCGCGAACAGCTCGTGCAGCTTCAGGTGCCGCGGCTTCATCGGATGGTTGGGCACCGTCCGCGTGTCCGGCAGCTCCCACACCTCGGACCCGGTCATCGCGGACGGGATGTGGCGGTGGTACAGCAGCGAGGAGTCGGAGGAGAAGCCCTCCTCCCCCATCAGCTCCTCGAAGGCGAGCGCGTCGCCCTCGGGGCGGAACTGGGTGTGCCGCTTCGGGGGGACGGCGCCGAGGCTGCGGTAGTGGGCCATGGCCCGGCCTCCTTTCGGATCGGTGCTTCCTGTTCAGCGTGCGTCGCTCCGGGCGTGCCCGGCGAACGGCTCACCGGCGTCCGTGCCGGGGTCCTCCGCCCCGCCGGCCCGGAGGACGGTCACGGCGACACCCGCGCCCTCTTGTTGCACATAACGAAACACGTTGTTGTGGATGTTGAAACACGATGCGAGCGGTAGGGTCGTCCGGTCAAGGGGGCGACGGAAGATCGCCCCGTTCTCGCTGGTCGTCGTGCCCGGTGGAAGAGGTGGGAAGTGGCCGCGGAGGGGTCGCAGACGCTGGAGCGGGGCCTCATGGCGCTGCGCATGATCGCCGAGGAGCGGGACGGCCTGACGGCGAGCGAGGTCGGGGCGCGGCTCGGGGTGCACCGTTCGGTCGCCTACCGGCTGCTGGGCGCGCTGGTGCGGCAGGGTTTCGCGGCCAAGGACGACGCCAACCGCTACCGGGTGGGGCTGGCCTTCTTCACCCTGGCCGAGCTCACCCGGCCGCCGCTGCTGGACGCGGCCCGGCCCGTGCTGCGGGACCTGGCGGCCGAACTCGGCGTCACGGCCTGCCTGGTGGTGCCGGAGGGGAACGACGCGGTGGCCGTCGCCGTGGTCGAGCCACCCGGTTCGGGCGCCCGGCTCTCCTACCGCGTGGGCAACCGCGACCCGCTGGACCTCGGCGCCGGCGGCCTCGCCCTGCTGGCCGCGCTGCCGCCCCGGCCCGGCGAGCCCGGGCGGGTGGCCGAGGTGCGGGCCCGGGGATACGCCCTCACCTGCGAGGAGCTCATCCCGGGCGTCTTCGGCGTGGCCTCACCGGTCGTCCGCCAGGCGCACGAGCAGCCCGCCGCCGTCACGACGCTCACGCACCGCGAGGACCTCGCGCGGCAGGCGGTCCCGGCCGTCCTGGCCGCGGCCGAACGCCTGACCCGGGCCCTGGCCGCACCGGGGCCGCGGGACCACTGACCGTCCGGCGCGACACCGGCCGTGCGCGGGACCGTCCGGCCCGCGCACGGCCGGAGGCGGACGGCGGCGGGAGGCGGCCCGGGGGCGTCAGCCGCCGGAGGTCCTCGACGGGCCCGCGGCGAGGGACTCCCGGGAGCCGTTCAGCTCCGCGGCGGCGACGGTGTCCCGGATGCGGGTGAGGAGCCCGCGGAGGACGGCGCGGTCCTCGTCGTCGAGGGCGCCGGTGGCGGTGCGGAGGGCCTCGCGGTCCATGTCCTCCGCCTCCTGGTGGCAGGTGCGGCCGGCGTCGGTGAGGGCGAGCAGGTGGGCGCGCCGGTCCGTCGGGTGCGGCAGGCGGACCACCAGGCCGTCCCGCTCGAGGGCGTCCACCACGCTGGTCGCCGTGCGGGCGGCGACACCGAGCATGTCGCTGAGGTCGCGCATCCGCATCGGCTCCGCGGCGTGCGCGAGGAAGCGCAGGGCGCGGAGCTGGGCGACCGTGGTGCCCTTCTCGGCCAGCCTGCCGTCGACGAAGAGCCGCAGGCGGTGGGTGGTCGCGAACAACTCGTCGACCAAGGGGTCACTACTGCCTGGTACCTGCCTCACCGTGGCGCTCCTGTGCTCGTGGCGGCTCTGGGACTGCATGCCTCCGTTCCTACCGCACGCGGCGGCGGCAGCCGGGCCGGTGGCCCGGACCGGTCCGGGCCGCGATGTGCGGAACCGATGTGCTGAGCCTACACATACTGAGTATGCTCAGCACATGCCCGTTCGCTCACTGCGCCTCGACCAGCGCATAGTCGTCCCCGTCGTCTGTGTGGTCACCGCGTTCATGTCCATCGTGGACGGAGTCGGCACCACCGTCGCCCTGCCCTCCATCGGACGCGACTTCGGTCTCGCCACCGCCGGCCTCGACGCCGTCGTGGTGGTGTACCCGGTCTGCGTCGGCCTGGCCGTGCCCGTGTCGGCCTGGCTCGGCGACCGCTTCGGCGGACGCCGCACCGTCCTCGTCTCGTTCGCCGTCTTCACCGCCGCGTCCGGACTCTGCGGCGTGGCCGGTTCGCTCGGCGAACTCGTCCTCTGGCGGGCCCTCCAGGGCCTGGCCGCCGGCATCCTGCTGCCCGTCAGCGGCGCTCTCCTCTACCGGACCTTCAGCCTGTCGGAGCAGGTCAAGGTCTCCCGGTACATGATCATCCCGCAACAGGTGGCGCCCGCGCTGGCGCCGATGGGGGCGGGCTGGCTGGTCGACCACATGAACTGGCGCTGGGTCTTCTACGCCAACGTGCCGATCGGCGTCGCCGTGCTCCTCTTCGGCCTGCTCTTCCTCGAGCAGCACCGCGACCACGTCCCCGGCCGGCTGGACGTCCCCGGCCTGGTGCTCACCGCGTTCGGCACCGCGGGCCTGATGTTCGGCGTCAGCGAGGGCGCCGAGATGGGCTGGGGCAGCGCGCCGGTGCTGGCCGGCCTGGTCGGCGGCGCGGTGCTGCTGGCCGCCGCCGTGGCGGTCGAGCTCCGGGTGCCCGAACCGGCCCTGCGGTTCCGGCTGTTCGGCGACCGGCTCTTCCGCGACACCAACATCACGGCCTTCCTCGGCTTCCTCGCCTTCATGGGGGCGATGTTCCTCGGCCCGCTCTTCCTCCAGCAGGGCCTGGGGCTGAGCGCCTGGGAGTCCGGTTCCAGCACCTTCGCCGAGGCGCTCGGCGTGCTGCTCACCATGCAGGTGGTCACCCCCCTCTACGCCCGGATCGGCCCGCGCCGTCTCGCCGGCTTCGGCCTGATCGGCGTCGCCCTGGTGCTGGTCGCCTTCTCCCGGCTGGACGCGGACTCCTCGCTGTGGACGTTCCGGGGGCTGATGTTCCTGCTCGGCGCGGCGATGGGCGGGGTGTTCATGCCCACGACGGTCGCGTCCTTCACCGGCATCGGGCAGGCCGACGTCTCCCACGCCTCCACGCTCAACACGGTGGTCCGGCAGGCCTCCGGGGCCGCCGCCCCCGCCGTGGCCATCGCGGTCCTGGCCTCGGCCGCCCCGGTCGGCACGGGCGTCGACGCCCACCCGCCGGTCTCCGCCTTCCAGGACGCCTACCTGGTGCTCGCGGTGGTCTCCGCCCTCGCCGCGGTGTTCGCCTTCACGATGCCGGACCGGGCC
>NZ_LWCC02000138.1 GCF_001642695.1 Streptomyces chilikensis | reverse complement strand
CGGCCCCGGCGCCCGGCGCCGCCACGGCGTCGTGCGCCGCCACGGCGTCGTGCGCCGCCACGGCGTCGTGCGCCGCCACGGCGTCGTGCGCCGCCACGGCGTCGTCCGGCCCGCCGGCCGGCTCGGCGACGACGAAGTCACCGCCGGAGGCACCGGGGCCGTCACCGGCGTCACTCCCGGCGTCCGCGGCCTCCACGCCCCGCGGCCCCGGCACGTCACCGGCCCCGTGCGCCGGGCCGGCACCGGCCTCCGCCACCGCACCGGTCTCCGCGCCCGGCACGTGACCGGCACCGTCACCGGCCCCGTGACCCGTGGCGGACGCCCCGTCACCGGCTGCCCCGCCGCCCTCGGCGGGCGCCGTGCCGGCCCCCCCGGCGGGGTTCCCGGAGACCGCCTCCACCGCGGCGGCGGCGCGCTCCTCGATCTCCTGCCGCAGCGCGGCCGCCGAGATCCGCATCGTCGCGCCGCTCTCCAGCCGACCGCCGCCGAACGACGGGTCGCCCCCCGGCGTCCCGGGGGCCCCGGCCGCGGGAGCGGAAGGGATCACGGGGGCCGGCGGGTCCACCGGAGCCGACGGGTCGGCGGGGGCCGACGGGTCCCAAGGGGCCGGCTCCTCCGCGGAGTCGGCGGCTCCGCCGGCGTTCTCCCGGTACCAGGCAGGCGTGTCGTAGTCGATGGTGAACTCGCCCGTCGTCTCGACGGCGGACTCCGCGTCGGACTGGTCATCGCCCGGTGTGGTCCAACCCCCGTGGATACCATCCCGATCGCTGTTCACAATTCCTCCTGGTTGGTCGAGCGCAGGCACCCCACCCTAATCACCCCGGCCGCCGTACCGGCAGGCCCGTCGGCCGCCGGAAGGCGGGGCAGGCCCGCGGACTCCCGCCCCGGGCCCGGCCGCCTCAGTCCATGCGCCGCGGCGTACCCAGCAACCCGACCTCGGCGTCCGTCGGTTGCGTCATCACGTACTGCCGGTCCCGGTCCGCACACCACAGGGTGACGCCGTCGGCCAGCGTCGGCAACGAGTCCACGTCACCGCGCGGAAGCGCCAACGCCCGCCCGGTCTCGGCGGCCTCGTCCGGCGACAGCCGCTGCACGCCCACCAGCCGGGCCTGGCGCATCAGCCGCGGCGCCACCGGGGACAGGTACGGCAGCAGGGTCAGCACGGCCTGCCAGGGACCGGCCACCACCCGCCCCCGCGGCGGCCGCATGCCGCAGTCCCGCACCACCAGGACCGGGCTGCCCGCCGAGGCGCCCTGGGGCGGCACCCGGCCCACGTCGTACACCGACAGACCGTTCTGCCCGCCGCCCATGGCGTGCACCATCTGCATCCACGCCTGCGGACGGCCGGTCTCCACGGCCACCCGCGCACCGGTCGCCGCGGCGCGCAGCGCCAGCACCTGGGTCGTCCAGAGACTGCCGATCAGCACGATGTCGTACGGGGTGGGCCGGTTGAGCCCCAGCACGGCCGGCTGCCCCTCGGCGTCCACGCCGATCACCACGCCGTCGTCGCCGATCGGCAGCGTCAGCGACTCCAGTTGCTCCAACGGCACGCTGTGCCGCCCGTGCCGAGGGCCCAGCAGTCCCGAACCACGGCCGATCATCGGGTGCCTCCCAGCGGCAGGGTCGCGAGCACACCGGGCAACTGCTCCCGGTCCAGCCGGGCCAGGCCGACACCGGCCTGCCGCGCCGCGTCCTGCAACGCCCGCCGCGCGGCGGTCAGTTCCTCGGCGCTGCGGCCGGTGACCCGCAGGTGCCCGGTCAGCGCCGCCGCCTGCCCGTCGCCGCGGGCCAGGGTGAGGCTGAAGGTGGTGGCCAGCGCGGGCACGGCCGTCAACTGGGCCACCAGCTGCGGCAGGGTGACACCCCGTCCGCCCAACGCGGGCCAGCGGCGCACCCAGTAGGCCGTGTGGCGGCGGTTGTCGCACCGCCAGCTGCGGGCCGACTCCTCGGTGCGGCGCTCCCGGGCCTCCGTGCGGCCCGCCTCCGCGGTCACCAGGGGATTGGCGCAGGCCGAGGTCGCCATCGCCGCGACCACTTCCTCCTCGTCCAGGATGTTCACCCGGAACCCGGCGCCGGTGAGCCGGCTGGCCAGATGGTCCGCGACACGCACCACGCACTTCTGCGCGCCGGTCACCCCGCCGCCGCGGGCGGCCACCGCCTCGGCGCACAGTTCCGGGTCCAGCTTGAGCGCGATCCAGGTGATCCGCACCGCCGGGGCGCCCGTACTCGCCTGGAGCGGCGCGTAATTGGTGACCGCCACGGACTGCTGCGGCAGGTGCAGGGCGGGGGCGGGCTGGGTGTGCAGCACGATCTGGGCCGACTCCAGCCGGATGTCGTCCACCGCGAGGGCGTCGCCGACCAGCGCCAGCGGCAGCGGACGGCGGCTCCGCTCGGCGCGCAGGGCGGTGGCGTCCGCCTCCACCTGGAGCACCGCCGTCAGGAAGGTGCCGTCGCCGACCAGACCGACCGGCCGCCGGTCCCGGCCGCCGTACGCGTAGGTCCGCAGCGCCGGATCGCACTCCACCGCCGGAGCCAGTCCCGGCTCCGTGCCGGGCGGCACCTCCAGAGCGGCCGCCCGCTTCTGCCGGGCGCGCAACTCCCGCGCCGTGGAAAGCCATTCCGGCAGCGACCGGCCACGGCGGCGGACCACCGCGAGCCCCAGCAGCAGCACCGCGACCACCGCGGCCACCACCAGGGCCACCGTCCCGATCAGCCAGCCGACCACCAGCGCGGCGGCCGCCAGCTCGACCAGCACCGCCCGGCGCAGGCCCACCGAACTGCCGCGTCCCGCCCGGGACCGCGGCTGCACCGGACCCGGTCCGGCGGCCGGGCGGGCCGGGGCCGGGGGAGGCGTCGCCGCGGAACCCCGTGCCGTCCGTGACCGGTCACGGGACCGCGTTCGCGTCCCGGAAGCCATCACCCACACCCCCGCAGTGCTCGCCGTCGTGCGCCCGGCCGGACCGGTTCGACCGGCCGGCTCCGTAAACCCGTTGCCCCGTAGGTACCTTGAGGGCTTCGGTACCCTACCCGCTCCACCAGGCCCCTCGAGTACCAGGCCTCACGCGTACCAGGCATAGTAGGGGGCCGTCCGACAACGCGGCGGAACACGGGGAGAAGCAGGGCACCGATGGCATCCCGGAGAGACCAGCTCAACGCCTACACGTTCGCGAAGCGCCGCATGCTCGCGTCCTTCACCCACTCCGCGTCCGGAGGTTCGGAGGAGAGCGCACCGCGGCCGCTGAGGGGCATCCTGCCCGGCATGATCACCGGCGTCGTCGTCATGGCCGTCTTCGGAGCCTGGGGCATGTTCAAGCCGACCGCCCCCAAGGGCTGGGACACGCCCTACGAGAAGGTGATCGTCGCCGACAAGTCGACCACCCGGTACGTCGTCCTCGAGACCGGGGGCAAGCGCCAGCTGCACCCCGTCCTCAACATGGCATCGGCCAAGCTGCTGCTGAAGGACGGCAAGGGCCAGGTGATAACGGTCGACGAGGAGATCCTCGACACCAAGATCCAGCACGGCGTCACCGTCGGCATCCCCTACGCCCCCGACCGGCTCCCCGACGCCGACGAGGCCGCGGCCGAGAAGCGCTGGGCGGTCTGCGAGCGCGCCGGCGAGGGCGGCTCGGTGCAGAAGGCCGCCTTCGTCCTCGCCGAGCGGGAGATGAAGCGCGTCGAAGGCCCCGAGAGGCTGACCGGCGGCCGGCTCCTGTACGTGCAGGGACCCGACGGGGCCCGTCACGTCGTCGACGCCACCGGCACCGCGTACCGGATCGACGAGGTGGAGAAGGAGGAACCCGAACTCTCCGCCCTCCTGCGCGCCGTGGTCGGCTCGGACCGCGAACCGCAGCGCGTCTCCAGGGAGTGGCTGGAGACCCTGCACAAGGGCGACCCGCTGGCCTTCCCCGAGATCGACGGCGCGCCGGGCCGGCCCGCCGAGGCCCCCGGACAGCTGGACCCGAAGGCCGACCGGGTGGGCATGGTGCTCAAGGCGCGCGACGGCGACCGGGACCGGCACTACGTGGTGCTCCCGGGGCGCGTCGCACCGGTCTCCGACTTCGTCGCCACCCTGCTGCTCGCCGACAGCCGGCTGGTGCCGGTCGGGCAGGCGGGCAACGCCCTCGAGGTGAGCCCCGGCGCCCTGCAGCCGGGCGAGCCGTTCGCCGCCGACCGGAAGTGGCCCACCGCCGCCCCGTCCGCGGTCAACGACCCCTCGGGCGCGGGCAAGGCCCGGGACACCGTCTGCAACGTGCTGATGGGCGTCGACCGCGACTCCGGGCGGACCACGCTGCGCACCTGGGCGGGCGACACCTTCCCCGCCGTCCTCGCCACCGGATCCACCAGCGCGTACGTCACCCCCGGCTCCGGGCAGGTGTACCAGCAGTTCCAGGGCAGGGCCACCGACGTCGGCCCGGTCTTCCTGGTCACCGACACCGGCCTGCGGTACGTCCTGCAGTCCAACGGCGACCGCACCGGCGCCGAGGGCGAGGCCGGCCGCTCCGGGAAGGACCGGGAGAAGCAGCAGCAGGCGGAGCAGGAGGCGCAGAAACTGCTCGGCTACGAGGGTGTGTCGCCGGTGCCGGTGCCGGCCGCGTGGTCCGCCTACCTGCCCACCGGGCCCCGCCTGTCGACCGCCGACGCCAGGCAGCCGCAGGGCTCCTAGCGGCGCGGCCGGGCGGCCGAGGCCGGCTCCGGTGCCGGAGCCGGAGCCGGTTCCGCGGCGGACGTGAACGACGGCGGACGTGAACGACACACACGAGGGAAGGAACGCAGTGACCCCCAGGCCCGGGCCCAGGCCCAAGGCGGCCGCGGCGCTGGCCGCGGCGGCGATCGCGCTCCCGGTCTGCCTGACCGGGGCGGCACCGGCGGCCGCGGCCCCGGCCCCGGTCACCGGCCAGTGCACGTATCCGGCCGAGAACTACCCCGGGCGCCCCTGGGCGCTGCAGCGGGTGCTCCTCGACGAGCTGTGGGAGCAATCCGAGGGCAAGGGCGTCCGGGTCGCGGTGATCGACACCGGCGTCGACATCGAGCACCCCCAGCTGCGCGACGCCGTGGACGCGAGCCGCGGCGCCAACTTCCTGCCCGCCGAGGCCGACGGCGAGCCCCTGGAACGAGGGAGCGCCAAGGGCACCGACGACCAGGTCGGCCACGGCACCAAGGTCGCCGGCATCATCGCGGCCCGGCGCTCCGACAAGACCGGGTTCGCGGGCCTCGCGCCCGAGGCGACGATCATCCCGATCAAGCACAACGACGCCGAGGGCCACGGCAAGGTCGAGGAGATGGTCAAGGCCATCGACCACGCCCGCCGGGCGGGGGCCCAGGTCATCAACATCTCCCAGGACACCGGCTCGCCCGTCGACTCGACGCCGCAGCTCAAGGCCGCCGTCGACCGCGCGCTCGCCGCCGACATCGTGGTCGTCGCCTCGGCCGGCAACGAAGGGCTGGGCGGCGAGAGCAAGAACTCCTATCCCGCCGCGTACGAGGGCGTGCTGGCGGTGGCCGCCTCCGACCGCAACGGCGAGCGCGCGCCGTTCTCCCAGTCCGGCGACTTCGTCGACGTGGCCGCACCGGGCGTGGACATGGTCTCCACGGTGCCCGGCGGGGGCCACTGCGCCGACAACGGCACCAGTTTCTCGGCGCCGTACGTGGCGGGGGTGGCGGCGCTGCTGCGGGCCAAGCACCCCAAGTGGAAGCAGGAGGAGATCGTCGCGCAGATCGAGTCGACCGCGGAGCGGACGGTGGCCGACCGTGACCGGCTGGTCGGCTGGGGCGTGGTCGACCCGGTCCGCGCCCTCACCGAGGACGACCGCCCGACCCGTTCCCCGGCACCCGGCGGCGGCCTCGCCGGCGCGGAGCCCCCGGACCCGGCCCCGCTGACCCTGGGCGAGCCCCCCGACGAACGCGACGCCCGCCTCGGCACCTACGTGACCCTCGCCGGCGCCGTCACGGTGGCCGCCCTCACCGGCACCGCCATCGCCCTCCGCGACGCCCGCCGACGGGGGCGGAGGGTCAGTTCTTCAGGCAGTTCAACGACTTGACGGTGGCGGGCATATAGGCGCGCATGAAGCGTTCCACGTCCCGTTCACGGTGGGGCTTCATGGGGCCTTCCGCCATCTTCAGAGCCAGGGTGAAGTTGTCGGCGCCCGCCGAGTCAAGGCAGCGTGTGCTGGCGATGGCACCGTTGTTCGCGACCACTGCCTGATCCCCGATGCCTCGGACGGGGCGGGGGTCGAAGAGCCCGATCGTCGGCCCGCTCCGGGCCAGTGTCATGAGGTTCGGTTTGCCGCCACCGGCGGAGAACCAGAGTTGGAAGACCTCAGTCCTGTCGACAAAAATCACGCACCAGGCTGCTGAAGCAGGTTCGCGGAAGCCGGGGCTGGTCCACTCACGCACGGCCCCGCCGTCGCCGAGCAAGGGCGTGGAAAGCTTCGCGCTGATCCGAGTTCCGCAGAGTGACCGAGGCACCTTTGTGGTCTCCGGCTCTGCGCAGGCGCTGAGAGATCCGAGCAGCGCGATGCACCAGGCGACAGCCATCACCCGGGCGGTCCTGATCACCGCGGTACTCCCGTGATACCGCGGCTGTGATCCATACCGCCAACGGCTGCCATGTGAACCTGGTTCTGCAATTCGTCCGGGAGGCGACCGCCATCCACACCGTGGACCCGCCACCATGCTTCGGTCAGTGCATGCAACTGTGCGCCCCGCGCCCGGTAATCGAATTCGCGCCCCTCGCGTAGCCCTTGCTCGTAGCGAGCCTGTTCGCCCGCCAGCCAGCTTTCGGTCACGGCGGTGACACCCATCTGCACCTCCGTGCCGACGACCGGCACATGCGCGGCGACATCGCTCGCGATGCTCGCCCACTTGGGCGGCTCAGGCGGCTTCGCGTCCATCTGCACCGACTGCGCACGGACCTCCTCCATGAAGCCGACCGTCCGTGCCGCCTGGATCAGCGAATCCTTCGGGTACTGCTGATCCGGCCGGTGCATGGCGTCCACCATCGGCGTGTTCAGCCCCATGTTGAGCGCCGCGTAGCCCTGCGGGTCCCTGGAGACCTGCTTCGCCACCTCGAACAGGTGGGACTGCGCGACCGGCGCCGCTTCATCGTCGAACGCGCTCGCCACCTGGTGCACCGTGTCCCCGTGGTTGGCCAGGATCCGGCCCATGCCCTCCCGCAGGGGCGGCGGGAACCGGTCCTCCCACGTGGCCAGGTGCTGTACCGCGTGCCGGAAGACCTCCTTGTTCGCCTCCGTGTGCTCCACGTAACCCGCTCCGCCGGTTGCGTGCGAGCCGACGCCGGTCGCGGCCGCCTCCAACGCCGCACCGAAACCCGCGCAGATGTCCGTGTCGGCGCGCTGCTGGTCGTAGTCCGGGCGAGGCCCGTCCGGGGACACCGGTACCACCGTGAACCAGTCCCGCTCGGCGGCCAGGTACCGCATCCGCTCCTCGTCCCGCAGGAACGCCGCCGCCCCCTCCGGATCCCGGCTCATCATCCCCAGGACCCCGTCCAGCGGGTCGTTGGCGAACCAGCCGTCCGCGCCGGCCACCGGCCCCACCATGTCCCACACCTCCGGATCCTTCCGCTCCGCGGCGATCAGGTCGTCACCGAGGTCCGAGAGGTACTGCGAGCCGAACTGCCCGCCCTGCCCCATCAGGCTGACCAGCGACTGGTACCCCCGCTCGTTGGTCATCCGGTCCGCCGCGAACCGGGAGGCGTGGGTCTCGAGGCCCGCCTCCCGCATGTCGGACCGCCACCGTTCGTACCAGGGCGAGTCCGTCTCCCGCGTCGCCGTCGCCAACGTCCGCGACAGCCCGGAGGCGATGTCCGCCATGCCCCGGGCCGGGGCGTCGCCGCCCGCCGCGTGGGCCAGGTCGTTGGCCCGGCTGCCGACGGCGAGCAGACCGTCCGCCCCGAGCCCGCTGAGGAACATGCGGCTGAAGTTCTCGTCGTGCTGGTTGTCCCGGAAGAGCCGGCGGAGTTCGTCGACCTCCGCCGCGCCCAGGGTCTCGCCCCCGGCCATCCGCGCCGCGAGCGCGCTGCCGGCGCGTGCCTCGTACGCCTCCACGTCGTTCAGCGCGGCCGCGTTGAAGCCGCCCGCGGTCCCGTCGCCGTTCCGCTCGTCACGCGTCACCGCCTGCAGCGCGATCACGACGCCCCGGTCCGCGTCGTCCACCGCCCGCACGACGGCGTCGATCCGCTGCTGCCACCCCTCGGCCGACCCGCACGTCTCCCCGGGGCGCGGCGGCCGTTCGGCGGTGTCCGCCGCGACGACCCCGCGCCCGGAGACCCGCAGTCCCGCCGCCTCCGCCTCCTCCCGGACGGCGGCCAGCCGGCTGCGGAGGTCCGCGAACTGGGCGTAGGCGTCCCGCAGCAGCGCCGCGAGCGCCATGGCCTCCTTCTGCGCCGCCCGGTACTCCGCGAGCGTGACGTCGAACGCCGACCCCGCGGTCTCCGCCGCGACCCCGGTCCACGCCCCCGGCCGACCACCGGCCGCCGCGAGGCGGTGCACCTGCGTCAGGTAGTCGCCCTCCTGCACCGCGAACTCCCGCGCCATGTCCTCCCACCGGTCGGCGGCGGCGACCAGGCAGGAGAGTTCGGCGGTCATGATCTCGTGATACGTCGGCACGGTGGCCGCCCTCCTAGAACGCGTCGAGCGGCGAGTTCAGGCGGAGCCCCTTCTCGACCGCGACGTCCGTGCCGGTGTAGAGGTGGGCCGCACCACGCAGGGCGGTCTTCTCCGCGGCGAGGCGGTGCATCAGCGCGGTGACCTGGTCGTTCCAGAACTCGTGGGCGTCGTGCAGTGCCTTGCCGGACGCCCACCCGTCCCCGTCCGCGGCCGACAGTGCCCTGACCGCCTTGCGTGTCTCCGTCTCCGCCGTCCGGCCCGCCTGACGGAGACCCGGCTCGAGCCGCGTCTCCAGCGCACGGGCCGCCGCCTCCTTGCGGACCGGGTACGACACCAGGTCCGGTTGTGCCCCCAGCGCCGGGTTGATCCCGCCGCCCACCGGCACCGGTACGGTTCCGACCGACTCCTCTGCCGACACCGACGTGTCCCTTCGTCAACTTGCATTCACTATGAGTAATGGATCAATTGCGGAAGGTAGCAGTCGGCGGGACGGGGCGAACCCGTGATCCGGCCCCCGTTCCCCCGCACCACCGGTCCCGCACCCGCCAACCCGGCCCTTCACCGATCAACGTGCCGAACTGCGACTTCACCCGCAGGTGTTGCACCCCGCGGTGCGCGAACGCACCGGAACCCCGGGGCGGCGGTGCGCTCCTGGGGCGGGTGGTGTAGACGTAGAGATCCGCCACCGCCGGGCCGTCGGCTGCGTCCACGGCGACCGCGACCTGTATCAGGCCCGTTGCACAAGGCAGTTGGGCGTGTCAGATGAAGTGACTAGAGTGGTCCTGTTGCGACATGAACGCTTCATGGATCGGTCCACAGGTCCTGAGGCGGGCGACGACAACGGGGAGATGACACTGGTGATTCCACTGGAGGCAGGCGCGAGTTCCGCAAACCTGCGGCGGGGCGTCGAAGCGCTCAGTTCGTTCAAGAAGAGTGTCGACGCGGTGCTCGACGAGCTGAACGGATCGCCCGCCAACCCCAACCAGGTGGAGAGCCTGACGCTCACCCGGGAGACGCTGGCGGGCGGTGGCGCCTTCGGCGAGGCGGTTGGCCTCTACTCCCAGTACTCCCGGGCACACGAGCGTGTCACCTCCCTGTCGAGGACCCTCGGCCTGCAGATAGAGGCCCTCCGGATCGCCGTGCACGGCGCGGACATCGGCTTCGACAACCTCGAGGAAGAGGCGCGGCGGCGGTTCTACGAGATCCAGGTCGAACTCGACCGGGAGCAGGAGCGGGAGCAGAAGCACCAGGCACTCGCACGCAACGCCGAGCGCCAGTCGAAGGTGGGGTACTGATGAGCGGCCACAGCGACCAGTACTACGAGAATCTGATCAAGGACGATCTCCAGCAGGTCAAGGAGAACGCCAAGGTCATCAACATCGTCAACGTCATCGAGCAGAAATTTGAAGGATTCCTGGGTGGCGGGGGCCGGTTCTTCGGGCGGACGAGCTTCGAAGGCCATCGGCTCAACGACATGATCGACATGGTGGAGCCCACGAACCCGGAGCAGGTCGAGGAAGTCGGCACCTCCCTGATGAAGGCGGGCGAGGCGATCACCAAGGCCGCCGAACTCCTCGACAAGGACATCCTGGCGGTCGACTGGGAGGGCGAGTCGGGCGAGGCCTTCCGCGTCTGGAGCACCAACCTCGTGAAGAAGGCCGAGGCCCTGGCCGACTACTCGAAGGTGGTCGGCAAGCAGATCACGCTGGCCGGCTCCGGCCTCGCCTCGGTCCGCAAGTCCATGCCGCCGCGCGACCTGCGCGAGGAGCCGAAGACGGTCGCCCAGATCCCTGCGGCCAAGCGGGTGGACAGCAACGAGGAGTACGTGGCCGCGGTCAAGGCGGAGAAGCACCGGCAGGAGGCGATCAACCAGATGATCCGCCTGTCGTCGTTCTACGCGGTGTCGGAGGAGACGCTCGCGGCGCAGGAGCCGCCGAGGTTTGATCCGATGCCGAATGTGGGTGTGCCGGAGTGGTTGCCGGAACATGGCCAGGAAGTCCTGCCGAGGGCAGGCGGGTCCGGTTACGCGGGAGATGCGACCGTCACGAAGGAGCGGGACTCCGGTACCGACGTGTCGACGGCCGCTGGACGGGCCGACGGGACCGCTGTGGCGCCTGCTCCGCAGATCCGTCCCGCCACGGATGCGTCCATGCAGATCGACAGTGTGGCCCCGGTGGTTCCACAGGAGACGACCCGGCCCGTGACAGTGGCTCCGGCTCCGGCGCCGAACACCGGTCCCGTGATGACCGGTCCGCCCGTGCCGCCGCTCGTCGGAGGGGTGAAGCCCGTGACGACTGCCGGAGGCCGCGTCGTGAGCGGAACCGGTGGTGTGAACGCCCGTCAGACACCGGTGTCCGCCCAGGGCCAGGTTCCGCGTTCCGTCACGGGTGGAGGCGGCACGGCTGCCGGCCAGGGCGCGGGACGCAACCCCATGCACCCCGTGGGGCCGACAGGCCAGCAGCCCACGGCAACGGGGCGCGCCGGCGGTGGTGCCCGCGGAGCGCTGGGACCCGTGGGGCCCACGGGGCAGCACGGAACCGCGGGGCGCACGGGCAGTGTCAACGGCCGAAGCACGACGGGGCCGCTCGGACCGACGGGCCAGCAAGCCGCCTCCGGACGGGCCGCCGGTTCCGGGCGCGGGCCCATGGGCCCGATGGGGCAGACCCAGCCTGTCACCGGTAGGCAGACGGGTGGTCGTGGTCCCTTTCCCATGGCCAGTGGCATGCCCGCTTCCCAGGGCGTCGTGGGCGGTACTGCGCGCGGCGCCGCCTCGCAGAGCAACCAGACGGTCCGTCCCGTGCGGAGTGGGGTGACGGCGAACGGCGGAGTGGTCGGCGGACGGCCTGCCACACCTAGTGGCCCCAACGGAGCCGGCGTGCCGCGCGGCACGGTGATCGGTGGAGACGCCGGCCCGGCCCGTGGTGCGGGTGAGCAGCCTGGACGCCGTGGCGTCGTCGGAGTGCCCTCCACTCCCGCTGCCGGAGCATCGGGGGCACGAACAGGGCAGGGCACCGGCCGCCCGCAGGCGGCACCCGGTGGAGTGACCGGCACGCCACGCGAGACCAACTCCCGGCGGACGAGGCGTTCCTCCAGCGGTGACCGGCGCGATGCGCCGCCTGCGGCCGACTGACGACATAGCAGAGCGAGGGTAGACGGGAGCCATGGTGCGCATCAGCAGAGCCGGTAGGCAGAAGGCCGGAGACCGGCCCCTCCGCAGGCGGTGGTCCACCGCGACGGCGGTACTCGGCGCGCTGGCCGCCTTCTCGACAGGTCTGACTCCCCAGGCGGCAGCCGCCGACTGGCAGTCGAAGCAGTGGTACCTCGATGCCATGCGTGCCGAGGAGATGTGGAAGACCAGCACCGGCGAGGGCGTGAAGGTCGCGGTCATCGACAGCGGTGTCAATCCCGCGACGCCCTCTCTCGAAGGTCAGGTACTGACCGACGAGATCCCGGCTCCACACAATTACGGAGCGACGGAGGACTACGACGGCCATGGCACGGCCATGGCCGAGATCATCGCCGGCACGGGGGCGGGGGGAGGGCTGAAGGGCTTGGCCCCCGACGCCAAGATCGTCCCTATTCGTATCGCCTTCGGCACGAAGGAGGGCAAGTCCAAAGCGAAGAAGGCACCGTCCTTCATCGAGGCGGTCCGAGCGGCGGCGGACAGTGATGCCAAGATCATCAACATGTCCTTCGGCAACGATGTCCCGACCTTCCAGGAGGATGAAGCTGTCGCCTACGCGCACAGCAAGGGAAAGCTCCTGTTCGCGTCCGTAGGCAACGACGCGTTGGGTAAGGGGTACGCGGCTGAGGCCATCGGCTATCCCGCCAGCTACCCCTACGTCGTAGGTGTGGCCGCCGCCGACGAGTCCGGCACGGTAGGACGTTTCTCGGAGAACGGCTGGTACGTGGACGTGGCCGCGCCCGGACTCGACGTGCCGGGCTGGTGCGACGCGTCGTTCCGTTCCTACTGCATGCGGGAAGGCACCAGTGCCGCCACCGCCGTCGCCTCCGCCTCCGCCGCACTGATCTGGTCCGCCCACCCGGACTGGACCGCGAACCAGGTCATGAGCGCGCTGATCGACACGGCGAGCCGCGACTGGCCCAAGGACGTGCCCAGCAAGTACCTCGGCTACGGCCTGCTCCGCCCCCGCCTCGTGCTCGCCGACGCGGACTACAAGCCGGCCCCTCCGGACGCCGACCCGCTCCACCGGGAGAACGCCGGCGGCAAGGCTCCCAGCCCGGAGCCCAGCCCTTCCGAGGAGAAGAAGGACGGCGCCGACCCCGCGCACGCCCCCGGCGGCGAGAACGCGACGTCGGCCACCGAGGCCGCGGACTCCGGCGACGACCTCCTGTGGCCTGTCGCCGGCGGCGCCGTGGCGGCGCTGGTGATCGGTGGCGGCACCGTCGTCCTGCTGAGGAAGCGCCGCACGGGCTGACGGCCCGCAAGCGCATCTCTCTCCCCCCGCATACCGCACGACCCGAGAGCCGGCCAACCGGGCGGCCACCCAAGACCGTTGACGAAAGGGATGACAGGTCATGGCATCAGACGGACAGCTTCTCAGGGACAGCGAAGTCGTCGCGCTCGAGAAGAACATCGTCGACCGCTTCGAGTCGATCAAGGGTCAGATGACCCGGCTGCAGGGCACCATCGACCAGCTCGAGGGCCACTGGCGGGGCATCGGCGCCGCCGCCTTCAACAAGAAGCAGGTCGAGATCAACGAGCACATGCGTGACATCGGTCAGCTGCTCGTGAAGTTCCTCGAGAACATCAACGCCACCCGCAGGGACAAGGACAACCTCGAGGACCAGGTGCGGGCCACGATCCAGTCCATCGACGTGCAGTACGGCGGCAAGCACTCCGCGATCAGCAGCTACTGAGCCGACGCCGACGCCGACGCCGACTCCTGTGCCGAGGCCGGCACCGCACACCCCGATGACGAGCATGAAACGAGGCAAACCATGTCGATGAGCCAGGACGAACTCGCGGTCAAGTACGGCGGTCTGGACGCCATCACCACCGAGCTGGGCAACCAGGCCCAGAAGCTGGAGGAGGACCTCGGCGCGCTGAAGTCCGCGATCGCGCAGGCCGCGTCCGGCTGGGAGGGCGAGGCCGCGACCATGTTCCAGCAGTCGATGGTCGAGTGGGACAGGCACGCCAACGCCATCCACCAGGCGCTGATGCAGATCGGCCAGAAGGTCGGCGCGGCCGGCGGTGACTACCGCGGCGGCGACCTGAAGGCGGCGGGTTACTTCCAGTAACCGACATCCGCGGTCCACATCACGGAACCGGGGCGGGACGCGCACGGAGGGCGTCCCGCCCCGGTTCCGTTCGCAGGGGAACCCTCAGCCCTGCCCACGGCACATGTCCGACTGCTGTGCCTCCTCCGTGTAGGCGGCGGCCAGCCGTCGCATCGCCTTGGCGTCCCCCACCTCCTCGGCCAGCGCATCGACGGAGGCGTACAGCACCTGGTCGTCGGCCGGCGGGGTGCACCCCTTCAGCCGTGACACCGCGCCGCGCTCCGTGTACATGAGGTCGTCGTCGCCCTTGGCGGGGCCGCCTTCCTTCATGCCGCGGTGCAGCCCGAACAACTGGAAGATGCCGCCTCTCCGCTCCCGCCACTCAAGTGAGGCGATGAGGACCTGCTCACCGTCGACGCTCACCCGGCAGCGGGAGGTGTCCGCGGCCGGCTGCTCCTCCTTGACCATGATCTTCTCGCCGCCCGGCAGGAAGGGCTCCAGCGCGTCGGCGGGCACGGCGGTGTCGCACAGCTCATCCGGCGTCCGGTACGCGCGCTCCGCGCCGCTCGAGCACCCGCTCGACAGCCCTACGGCCACGGCTGCGGCGAGGGCTGCGGCGGACAGGCGGCGGACGCCGGCCGGAAGGCTCTTCGTGGCCCTTGGGCGCGGATCGGGCATGGACCCTCCTCCTCGGAACGACAACAGAAACACCACAGCCGCCGGTCCCGGTACCGGGAGCACCGGACGACGGAGCCGGAACCGGCCTCCTGGACCGCGGCAGGACCGGACCAGGCCCAGGCCCGGCCGAGTCCCCGGCCTCAGCGGTCCGTCCGCAGCTCCGCGGCGACGCTGTCGCAGTATGCGCCACCGGTGGTGAAGCCCTGCCGGACCCCCGCCCGTGCCGCCTCCGCCAGGTCCCCGGGATCCTCGTGGCCGTGTGACTTGGCGGCCTGCTCGGCGGCCCGGCGCACGTATTCCTTGGTGTGGTCCTCGCTGGTCTCCCAGGACGCGTTGATCTCCCCGGCGGCCTCGTCCAGCTCCGTCCCCTTGCCCTCGCCGAACACGGCGTCGATCAGCGCGCCGCTGGCGGCGTCCGCGGCGCCGCCCACGACGGCGCCGGCGATCGGGCTGGCGATCAGCGAGGTCGCGGCCCCGACGGTGGTGCCGACTCCCGCCGACACCAGGTCCTTGCGCTTCTGCACGGACTCCTCGTACTTCTTGTCGGCCTCCGCCGCGTCCCCGGCGATGCCCTCCTGGCGCCCGACGGCCAGTGCACCGCCCACCTCGCCGGCGCTGTGGGCGATCTCCTCCACCGTGCGCTCCAGGTCGTCCGGCAGGTAGCGCCGTTCCACGGGCAGTGACGGGTCGAGGTGGTAGTCCATGAGGTTGGCCACGTACGCCTTCTGCGCCACGTCGACGGCCGCGTACCCTTCCGGGTTCTGGCCCACGGTGAGCAGGAACCGGCTCACCTCGTGGTGCTCCATGCGCGCGTCCGTCCCGGCCACCGGGAAGAGGTTCATGATGCGCTGCTGCGCGTCGCGGTCCTGTTCGTCGGTGCTGTCCAGGTCGACGTCCGTCATGGAGCGGTTGATGTCGGGCAGGTACTCCGACGCCATCTGGCCGAAGCTGTCGGACATGTACCCGTTGTCGGTGAGGAGCTTGGGGTTGTCCGACACGGAACCGACGACCGACTCGAAGAGCCGCGCCTGCTCCGCGTTGTGGGCGGGGGTGTCCGCCGTAGGCAGCTCACCCGCGGGATGCCCGGTCGTCGCCGCTTCCAGGGCCAGCCCCAGGTTGTTGCGTCCGGTGTGGAGCTCGTCGCCGTCCAGCCCGTACTCCTTGGGCCACTCCCGCTCCTCGAAGAGGTACTGGAAGTTCGACAGCGTGACCTTGCCCTTCTTGTCGTCGCCGTCGGTGTCCCGCTCGAACGGGTTGTTCTCGTCGTTCTTGTTGACGTACTCCTGGTTGAAGAAGCCGGTGGCGGCGTCCGGGCTGTTGGACAGCGCCTTGAGGTAGCCGGTGAGCGGGTCGTCACCGCTGTCCTCGCCCATCCGGTTGAGCCAGGGATCCATGCCCATCCGGCTCCAGGCCATGTTGGCGTGCTCGCCGTTGCCGGTGAGGCGACGCTCGGTCTCCATCAGGGAGTTGCCGTAGCGGGTGAGGAAGCCGTCGTCGAAGTCGCCTGCCCGCATCAGGTTGCTCATCACCTGGAAGCCCATCGGCCCGTAGCCGTCGCGGCCCACCGGCTTCTCGCCCAGGGAGATCATCTTGGTCTGCCAGTCGGACATCGCGGCGGAGTCGCTCTGCGTGGCGGCGGCCAGGGTGAGGCTCAGGTTCTTCTGCAGGTCCCCGTACTGCTCGACGCGTTCGTGACCGATGCGGGCCCCGGCGTGCGGATCGTTGATGCCGGACCAGAACTCCAGCACGCCCTTCGGGCCGAGGGTGGTCGCGAAGGTCTCGGCGAACAGCGGGTCGCCGGCGTGCTCCTTGAGCCCCGCGTTGAGGCGGTCGAACTCCTCGGGCGACAGGTCCTCCGGCTTCTGCTTGGCCAGCGCGGCCAGTTCCTCGGCGTCCCGCACGGCCTCCGCCGCGCTGTCGCGGTCGGAGTACTCGGCGTCGGAGAAGCCCAGCCGGCTCTGGTCGGCCAGGGCGACGAGCACCTTGCGGGCACTGTCGTCGCTCTCCGTGGCCTTGGAGAGGATCCCCTGTATCTCGTCCCGCAGCGCGGTCACGTCGCTCGCGTCGTGCTCGGGCGGAGTGTGGCCCTTGGCGGCCCGGTCGGGGTGGACGTTCATGGTGACGGTGAACCCGCCGTCACCGGTGTCCATGACGGTGAGGTTCTTCTTCAGCCCGCGGTCCAGCGCCTCGTTCAACTGACGGTGGTAGCTCTTCAGCTCGCCCGTCGTGTCCTTGAGGATGTTGTGGATGCTGGTCGCCTGGGTGTGGGCGTCACGGAACTCCCCGGCCGTCTTGCCGATGAACTCCTTGGTGACCTGGCTGTTCTCACCGGCCCAGTTCGCCTTGTTGGCCGCTCCGCGCAGACCGTCCTCGGCGTCCTTGGCCAGGGTCTCCAGGTTCTTGGCGACCAGTCTCCACTCCTCGACCGCCTCGTCGAGCTTGGAGAAGTTGGCATGACGCAGTGCGCTCAGATCCATGGCAACTCGTCCCCCGTCACTTCTTCTTGTCGTCGCCGTAGTTCGGGTTGGGTTTGCCGGGCGGGCCGGACCGCTCGTCGAAGCCGGCGTCCAGGGCGGCGATGCTGCTCATCTGCCGCAGGATGTAGGCCTCGTCGTCGTCGTGGATCCTGCGCGTCACCTGCATGTGGTTGCTGATGTGCGCGCACGCGTCGAGCAGCGAGTTCAGCTGCGTGCTCCACTTCAGCGACACGTGGCTCAGCCCCGCTCCCAGGGCGAACCCCTGGGCGGTGAGGTCGCCGGCCGCGCCGTCCACCGCCTCCTTGAGGCGGGCCTTGTCCCACAGCTGGTCGTAGAGGGTGTGCGCCTCCTTGCCGATGGCGACCAGGTCCTTCTGGTGGACCTCGAGGTCACCCGCGCTCGACGGCGGCCGGCCGGACCCGCCACCCATGTCGTCCGGCAGCCGGTTCAACTGCATGCCGCCCGAGGAGCGTTCGGCCGCCTCGGACTTCAGCTGCTCCCACTCGTCCCATGCCATGAGTGTTCTCCCGTTTCAGCTAGGTGACGGCGCCGTGGCCATGAGCCGGACGAAAAGCGTCACGGACTCCCGTGAGCAGCGGATCGGCGCGATCCGCTGCCGTCGGAGCGCCCCCGCGGAGGGCTCGTTGCGCTCCGGGTGGGCGTGGTTCCCCGCCCGGAACCGCCACCACGCCTTCTTCCGGTCCAGGAGCCCCGGCGCGCCGGGTATCAGCGGGACCGGGAGCCCGAGGACCGCCGGACCCGTCATCAGTACGTCCCCTCCGGCACGAGCCCCGTCTGGACCAGCGGCTTGCCGCGCCTGCGCGAGACGAAGACGCCCCGTCCGGCCGGCATCGGCCGCGGCCGCACACCGCCGAGCAGGTCGCCCTCGGCCGGGTCGCCGGCCAGCACCACGCCCTGGGCGCCCAGTTCCTTGATGCGCTGGATGAACGCCTCGTAGCCCGCCCGCCCGGCGCCCGCCGTGGAGCGGGCGATGATGAACCGCACGCCCACGTCCCGTGCGAACGGCAGCAGTTCGGTCAGCCCCGACAGCGGATTGCCCTGCGAGGTGGACACCAGGTCGTAGTCGTCGACGACCACGTACACCGTCGGCCCGCTCCACCAGCTGCGGTCCCGCAGCTGCTGCGCGGTGACGTCGGCGGTCGGCGAGCGGCGGCGCATCAGGTCGGCCAGCGCCGCCATGTGGTGGTCCATCGTGTTGGACATCGGGATGTACTCGGCCAGGTGCGAGGTCGGGGTGACGTCCAGCAGCGAGCGCCGGTTGTCGACCACGAACAGCTTGCACTCGTCGCCCGGGTAGCGCTGGGTGAGCTGCCGGATCAGCAGCCGCAGCAGGTTCGACTTGCCGGACTCGCTCTCGCCGAAGACCAGGAAGAACGGGTCCTGGTCGAAGTCGACGAACACCGGCTCCAGGTCGTTCTCGTCCAGCGCGAACGCCACGCCCCGCTGCGGGAACCGGTCGCCCGGCGGCAGTTCCTCCAGGGCCAGGCGGCGCGGCAGCAGCCGCACCTCGGGCGCCGCCGGCGCCGTCCAGTGCCGCGACACCTCCGCGGCCAGCGCGGCCGTCGCGTCCGCCAGGTCCGAGTCCGAGGTCAGGCCGTCGATGCGCGGCACCGCGGCCATGAAGTGCAGCTTCTGCGGCGACTGGCCCCGGCCCGGCACGCCCGCCGGCACGTTCGCGGCCACCTTGCGGTCGAGCTCCGAGTCCATGGTGTCGCCGAGCCGCAGCTCCAGGCGGTTCATCAGGTGGTCCTTGAGGTTGGAGCGGACCTCCATCGACCGCGAGGCGGTGAGCACCAGGTGGACGCCGTAACCGAGACCGCGCGCCGCGATGTCCAGCACCACCTGCTCCAAGGCCTCGTACTCGCCCTTGAAGTTGCCCCAGCCGTCGATGAGCAGGAAGACGTCGCCCCACGGCTGGTCCGCCACCGAGATCGTGCCCCGCGCCCGCCGGCTGCGGAACTCCGCCATCGACGGGATGCCCGCCGACCGGAAGTACTCCTCCCGCCGGTTCAGCACGCCGTACACCTCGGCGACCGTACGCCGCACGCGCTCCGGGTCCAGCCGGGACGCCACACCGCCCACGTGCGGCAGCCCCTCGATCGACACCATGCCGCCGCCGCCGAAGTCCAGCCCGTAGAACTGCACCTCGTGCGGGGTGTGGGTCAGCGCGAACGACGACACCAGGGTGCGCAGCAGCGTCGACTTGCCGGACTGCGGCCCGCCGAGGATCTGCATGTGGCCCGCGGCGCCCGAGAAGTCCACCCACAGCGGGTCGCGCCGCTGCTCGTACGGCTTGTCGAGGAGGCCCACCGGCACCACCAGCCGGCCCGCGCCCTCGTAGCCCGGCTGGGTGAGGCCGCGGCCGCGCACGGCCGTCAGCCCCGGCAGCAGGCCGTCCAGCGACGGCGGGCTGTCCAGCGGAGGCAGCCACACCTGGTGCGCCGCCGGGCCCTGGGCCTCCAGCCGCTTCACGATCACGTCCAGCACCGTGTCGGCCAGCGCGTCGTCGGTCCCCGGGGCCGAGGGCTCGGCGGCGCGCTGCCGCGGCACCGCCGCGTACCGCACCGGCACCTCCGCGGCGGTGAACGGCACCGGCCGCCGGTCCACCGGCAGCGGCCCGCCCGCCAGCGCCGCCTGCTGCGCCCCCGAGCGGTACACGCCGGAGACGTAGGCGGCCTTGAACCGCACCATCTCGTCGGTGCCGAACTTCAGGAAGCCGGAACCCGGCACGTTGGGCAGCTCGTAGGCGTCCGGCACCCCCAGCGCCGCCCGGGACTCCGCCGCCGAGAAGGTCCGCAGACCGATCCGGTACGACAGGTAGGTCTCCAGGCCGCGCAGCCGGCCCTCCTCCAGACGCTGCGAGGCCAGCAGCAGGTGCACGCCCAGAGACCGGCCGATCCGGCCGATCTGCACGAACATCTCGATGAAGTCCGGCTTGGCGGTCAGGAGTTCGCTGAACTCGTCGATGACCAGGACCAGCGAGGGGATGGGCTGCAGTGGAGCGCCCGCCGCGCGGGCCTTCTCGTAGTCGTGGATGTTGGCGTAGTTGCCCGCGTCGCGCAGCATCTCCTGGCGGCGGTTGAGCTCACCGCGGATGGAGTCGCCCATCCGGTCCACCAGCGTCAGGTCGTCCGCCAGGTTGGTGATCACGGCGGCGACGTGCGGCATCCGCGCCATGCCCGCGAAGGTCGCGCCGCCCTTGAAGTCGGCGAGCACGAAGTTCAGCGTCTCCGAGGAGTGGGTGACCGCCAGGCCCAGCACCAGGGTGCGCAGCAGCTCCGACTTGCCGGAGCCGGTCGCGCCCACGCACAGACCGTGCGGACCCATGCCCTCCTGCGCCGCCTCCTTCAGGTCCAGCATCACCGGACGGCCGTCCTCGCCGACGCCGATCGGCACGCGCAGCCGCTCCGCCAGCGCCCGCGGCCGCCAGGTCCGCTTGGGGTCCACCGAGGCGGCGTCGCCCAGGTTCAGCAGGTCGGTGAACTCCAGGTTCGCCAGCAGCGGTTCGTCGTCGTCTCCGCCGGAGGCCATCCGCAGCGGCGCCAGCTGCCGGGCCAGCGCCTCGGCCGACGCGGACGACATCGCGTCCGGCGTCCCCTCGTACACCGCGCCGTGCGCCGACTCCAGCCGCAGCGACGACGGCCGCACCGACACGGCCAGGTCCCCCGGCACGCCGGCCTGCTCGCCCGGCGCCACCTCGACCACCGTGACGCCCTGCAGCCCCTCCGGGCCGGCCAGCACCGAGTCCGGCGGCAGCGACACCCCGTCCAGCACCAGCACCAGGTGCGGAGTCTCCGGCAGCGGCGGCGCGGCCGGGTGGAACCGGGGGCGGCCCGACAGGCGCCCGGCCAGCAGGTCCTCCAGCACCCGCGGATCCTGCGAGATCAGCCGGCGGCTGCCCGCGCCGTCCGTGACGCCCGGCGCCTGGGCGTGCGGCAGCCACTTCGCCCACTCCCAGTGCTCCAGCGCGTCCCGGCCCGCCGCGACCGCCACGACCAGGTCCTCGGGCGAGTGCAGCGAGGCCAGCGAGCCCGTCATCGCCCGCACCAGAGCGCGCACCGACTCCGGATCGCCGCTCACCGACACCCGGTGGAACGCCCGCAGGGACACCGCCATCGGCAGGTCCTCCAGCGTGGAGTGCACCGCCACGAACCGCTGCATCGCCCCCGCGGTCAACGGCTCCAGCTGGTCCACCGGACCGGTCTGCGGGGCGATCAGCGGCGAGGCCAGCTGCTGGGGCCCCAGACCGATCCGGACCTGCGCGAAGTCCTCGTCGCCCGGCCGCCGTTCCCACACCCGGCTGCCCTCGGCGACCAGCGCCCACAACTGCTCGGGGGAGGGGTGCAGGTAGTACTGGGCGTCCCGCTGCGCCGTCGCCGTCTCCACCGCCCGCTGCCGGGTCTGCGTCAGGTACCCCAGGTAGTCACGCCGCAGATCGGCCAACTGCCCCTGGTTCCCGCGGCGGAAGCGCACCACCATCGCCACCGACATGGCGACGGTCGAGGCGATCATCACCATGCCCATGATCTTCATGAACGGCTTGTCGCTCATGAAGAAGAAGACCACCGAACCGCCCATGCCGAGCGTCGGCAGCAACTGCATCAGGACGCTCTCCTGATTTCCGCGCGGCAGCTCCGGCGGCGGTTGCAGCACTATTTCTTCCGTGGGCACCTCGGACGGCAGCGCCCTCGGCGGACGCTTCACGACGATGTGGCTCACTGGTCACCAATCCCCTTGCCGGGCCCCGCCGTTGTCCAGGGCTCCCCGTGGTCCGGGTGTGCGGGCCGCGGCGTGATCCTACTGAGTCCCCGCGGGACCGGTGAGCGGTATGGTGCCGGATGTTCGCCCCACCCGGACGGCCAGGCCCGCCCGTCGGCGCGGACACACACGAACGACTCCGGACATCAGGGACGTTCAGCTGCGACCGCGAGCCCCACCGGCGCCGTACGGCCACCGTACCGCCGCGCGCTTCCGTCACACGCACCACCGCACACCACCACCGAGGGGGAGCAGAAGGTGAGCACCACGGCCTCCGCGCCGGCCACCGGACAGACCGGCCCCGGACCGGCGGGCCCGTCCGGAACGGGCACCGGCTCCGGATTCGGCTTCTGCCGGGTCACCATCGTCGCGCCCGACAGCCGCATCGACGTCGCGCTGCCCGACGACATCCCGGTCGCCGACCTCTACCCGGAGATCCTCAGGCTCTCCCGGCAGAGCCCCGCCGAGGGCGCGCCCGTCGGCTACCACCTGGTCCGCCGCGACGGCACCGTCCTCGACAGCGCCCGCTCCTTCGCGGCCCAGCGGATACTCGACGGAGAGCTGCTCACGCTGCGGCCCTTCTCCGACTCCCTGCCGCCCGCGGTCTTCGACGACGTCTCGGAGGCCGTCGCCTCCGCCGTCTCCCGCGACCACACCCTGTGGAGCGGCGACCTCACCCGCACCGGAGGCCTGATCGCCGGGGGAGTGCTGCCCACGCTGCTCGCCTTCGTCGCCTGGACCTCGCACCCGGGCCACGACATGCACGGGCTGCCCGGCATCCTCGCGGCCGTCGCCGGCGTGGTGCTGGTCGTCCTGGCCTGCGTCCGCGCCCGCGTCTACGACGACCGCGCGGCCGCCCTCGCGCTCGGCCTGGGCGCGCTGCCCAACATCGGCGTGGCCGGTTCCGGCCTGCTGCCCCTCGCCGAGGGCACCGGCATCGGCAAGCTCCAGTTCCTGCTGGCCTGCGCCGCCGTACTGCTCGCCGCCGTGGTCCTGATGCTCTGCTCCCCCCGCGGCGACGGCCCCTTCGTGGCCTGCGTGCTCGCCGCCGGGATCGGCGTGGCCACCGTGTTCGCCGCCCTCATGGCCCGCTGGAACGCCACCGAGACGGCGGCGCTGTGCGCGCCGCTCGCCGTCGGCGCCCTCGCCTTCCTGCCCGGGATGTCGCTGCGGTTCGCCCGCCTCCCCATCGGCTTCGACCCGCCGCGCACCGGCGCCTCCAGCGCCTACGGCCTGGAGACCGAGCCGCAGGAACCGGTCGACCTCCACCGCGTCGAGGAGCGCACCCGGCGCGGCCACGAACTCCTGGTCGGCCTGGTCGGCGGCTGTGCCCTGGTCGCCGTCGTCGCCTGCGCGGTGCTCGGCTTCTCCGGCGGGCCGTGGGCCCGGCTCCTCGCCCTGGCCACCGGCATCGCCCTGATCATGCGGGCCACCCTGTTCCGCTACACCGCGCAGGTGGGCGCGCTGCTCGCGGCCGGTCTCGCCTCGCTGGTGCTGCTCGGCCTCGGTCTCGCGCTCGACCCGCCCGCCACCGCGGACCCGTCCGGCCCGGAACTGCGCACCCTCTGGCTGGTCGCCGCCGTCGCCGCGGCCACCGCGCTGATCACCGGCGTGGGCATGATCGCCCCGCGCGGCGGCCCGACCCCGTTCTGGGGCCGCTTCCTGGAGATCGCCGAGTCCTTCGTCCTGCTGACCCTGGTCCCGCTGGCCCTCGCCGTCTTCGGCGTCTACGAGGCCGCCCGGGCGATGACCGGCTGACGTCCCCGGCCGTCACGCGAACGCGGTGGGCGGGTGCGGCGCCGCACCCGCCCACCGCGTTCGCGTGACGCTCAGCCCTCGGTGGCCGGCTCCAGGTCGAACTCCCCGTCCCGTGCCCCCAGCACGAAGGCCCGCCACTCCGCCTCCGTGTACCGCAGCACCGTCTCCGGGTCCAGCGACGACCGCATCGCCACCGCCCCGCCCGGCAGACGGGCGATCTCCACCCGCTCCTCGTCCCGCTCCGTCCCCGGAGCGCACTGCCACTCCACCCCGGAGATGTCCAGCGCGTACAACTCGTCCCGCTCCCGCTCCTTGCGGGCCTTCACGTCTTCCTCTGTCTCCGCCATGCGAAGCCCCTTCCGAACGGGCCCGAACCCGGGCCGGGTCGATCCGCGACGTACCCTAGTGCGGGTCCCGCCGGCCCCGGCCGACTTCCGCGACCCGCGTCCGGGACCCCCCTCCCGGCCTGGTACTCTGGGTGACGGCCGTTTGCGTACGCGCCACCGGACCCGCCCGACGGCGGTCTGGAGGACGCGCCCAGCGGATCCCCGCCTCCCGAGTAACGGAAGCTCCCCCGAGACACAGACCGGGGGCACTCGGTGGCCATCAGGACATCACCAAGGAGTACGCGTGTCGCTCGACGCCGCTACGAAGAAGCAGATCATCACCGAGTTCGGCACCAAGGAAGGTGACACCGGCTCCCCCGAGGTCCAGGTCGCGCTCCTGACCCGCCGCATCTCCGACCTGACGGAGCACCTCAAGAGCCACAAGCACGACCACCACTCCCGTCGTGGTCTGCTGATCCTGGTCGGTCAGCGTCGCCGCCTGCTGCAGTACCTGGCCAAGAAGGACATCCAGCGCTTCCGCGCCCTGGTCGACCGCCTCGGCATCCGCCGCGGTGCGGCCGGCGGTGCCAAGTAAGACGCCGTGAAGGGAGCGGTCCCGTGAAGGGGCCGCTCCCTTTGCCGTACGCGGGAAACGTGCGAGGTGTCACCCACACTTTGTAGTGTGGTAGCACAACGCATGAACGCATGACGCACGACACCGTGTGATCACGGGGCCCACACGGGGTACTCCGTACCACTGATCGCACGACGAACCGTCCACGTGGGCGGTTCACCCGAACGAGGGGAAGCGCACCTCGCCGCCGCCGGTCCTCGGTAGTGGCCCCCGGGGAGACAGACCCGGGTGCTTCGATCGAAGACCGGCCCGAAAGGCACGGCGCGCTTCTCCGCCGAGTCCCCCCGTCACACGGACGGGCCAGGGACGAAGACGAGGAGAAGAACACTGGTGGAGAACGAGACCCACTACGCCGAGGCCGTCATCGACAACGGTTCCTTCGGCACCCGCACCATCCGCTTCGAGACGGGCCGCCTGGCCCGTCAGGCCGCCGGCTCCGCCGTGGCCTACCTGGACGACGACACCATGGTGCTGTCGGCCACCACCGCCTCCAAGAACCCCAAGGACCAGCTCGACTTCTTCCCCCTCACGGTGGACGTCGAGGAGCGGATGTACGCGGCCGGCAAGATCCCCGGCTCGTTCTTCCGCCGTGAGGGCCGTCCCTCCGAGGACGCCATCCTCACCTGCCGTCTGATCGACCGCCCGCTGCGCCCCTCCTTCAAGAAGGGCCTGCGCAACGAGATCCAGGTCGTCGCGACGATCATGGCGCTCAACCCCGACCACCTGTACGACGTCGTCGCGATCAACGCCGCGTCCGCGTCCACGCAGCTGGCCGGCCTGCCCTTCTCCGGCCCGATCGGCGGCGTCCGCGTCGCGCTGATCAGCGGCCAGTGGGTCGCGTTCCCGACGCACACCGAGCTCGAGGACGCCGTCTTCGACATGGTGGTCGCCGGCCGCGTCCTGGAGGACGGCGACGTCGCGATCATGATGGTCGAGGCCGAGGCCACCGAGAAGACGATCAAGCTCGTCGAGGGCGGCGCCGACGCGCCGACCGAGGAGGTCGTCGCCGCCGGTCTGGACGCCGCGAAGCCCTTCATCAAGGTGCTGTGCAAGGCCCAGTCCGACCTCGCCGCCAAGGCCGCCAAGCCGACCGGCGAGTTCCCGATCTTCCTGGACTACCAGGACGACGTCTTCCAGGCGCTCGCCTCCGCCGTCCGCCCCGAGCTGGCCCAGGCGCTCACCATCGCCGGCAAGCAGGAGCGCGAGACCGAGCTGGACCGCGTCAAGGGCCTCGCCGCCGAGAAGCTCCTCCCGGAGTTCGAGGGCCGCGAGAAGGAGATCTCCGCCGCCTACCGCTCGCTCACCAAGCAACTGGTCCGCGAGCGCGTGATCAAGGAGAAGAAGCGCATCGACGGCCGCGGTGTCACCGACATCCGCACCCTGGCCGCCGAGGTCGAGGCCATCCCGCGCGTGCACGGCTCGGCGCTGTTCGAGCGTGGCGAGACCCAGATCCTGGGCGTCACCACCCTCAACATGCTGCGCATGGAGCAGCAGCTGGACACCCTCTCCCCGGTGACCCGCAAGCGCTACATGCACAACTACAACTTCCCGCCGTACTCCACCGGCGAGACCGGCCGCGTCGGCTCCCCCAAGCGCCGCGAGATCGGCCACGGCGCCCTCGCCGAGCGCGCCCTGGTCCCGGTCCTGCCGACGCGCGAGGAGTTCCCCTACGCGATCCGTCAGGTGTCCGAGGCCCTCGGCTCCAACGGTTCGACCTCCATGGGCTCCGTCTGCGCCTCCACCATGTCGCTGCTGAACGCGGGTGTGCCGCTCAAGGCCCCCGTCGCCGGCATCGCCATGGGTCTGATCTCCCAGGAGATCGAGGGCGAGACCCACTACGTCACCCTCACCGACATCCTCGGTGCGGAGGACGCCTTCGGCGACATGGACTTCAAGGTCGCCGGCACCAAGGAGTTCGTGACCGCCCTCCAGCTCGACACCAAGCTGGACGGCATCCCGGCCTCCGTCCTCGCCGCGGCCCTCAAGCAGGCCCGCGACGCCCGTCTCCACATCCTCGACGTGATGATGGAGGCCATCGACCGGCCCGACGAGATGTCCCCGAACGCCCCGCGGATCATCACCGTCAAGATCCCGGTGGACAAGATCGGTGAGGTCATCGGCCCCAAGGGCAAGATGATCAACCAGATCCAGGAGGACACCGGCGCCGAGATCACCATCGAGGACGACGGCACCATCTACATCGGCGCCTCCGACGGTCCGGCCGCCGAGGCCGCGCGCGCCACGATCAACAGCATCGCCAACCCGACGATGCCGGAGGTCGGCGAGCGCTACCTGGGCACGGTCGTCAAGACCACGACCTTCGGCGCCTTCGTCTCCCTGATGCCGGGCAAGGACGGTCTGCTGCACATCTCGCAGATCCGCAAGCTGGCCGGCGGCAAGCGCGTGGAGAACGTCGAGGACGTCCTCGGCGTGGGCCAGAAGGTCCAGGTCGAGATCGCCGAGATCGACTCCCGCGGCAAGCTCTCCCTGGTCCCCGTGATCGAGGGCGAGGACTCCGAGCAGGCAGAGAAGGACGACAGCGAGAAGTGACCTCTCGTAGCACCACGGCGACGGCCCGCACCGGTTCCCCGGTGCGGGCCGTCGCCCGTACCCAAACCCTGATCAAGGGGCAGAACGGCAGCGGCACCGTCCGCCGCACCGTCCTCCCCGGCGGCCTGCGGGTCGTCACCGAGACCCTCCCGTCGGTGCGCTCGGCCACCTTCGGCATCTGGGCCAACGTCGGCTCCCGCGACGAGACGCCGGCGCTGGGCGGCGCCACCCACTACCTGGAGCACCTGCTCTTCAAGGGCACCTCCCGTCGCAGCGCGCTCGACATCTCGGCCGCGATCGACGCGGTCGGCGGCGAGATGAACGCGTTCACCGCCAAGGAGTACACCTGCTACTACGCCCGCGTGCTGGACACCGACCTCCCGCTCGCGATCGACGTGGTCTGCGACATGCTCACCGGCTCGCTGATCCGGCAGGAGGACGTCGACGTCGAGCGCGGCGCGATCCTCGAGGAGATCGCGATGACCGAGGACGACCCGGGCGACTGCGTGCACGACCTGTTCGCGCACACCATGCTCGGCGACACCCCCCTCGGCCGCCCGGTCCTCGGCACGGTGGACACCGTCAACGCGCTCAACGCCGACCGCATACGGCGCTTCTACAAGAAGCACTACGACCCCACCCGCCTGGTGGTCGCCGCGGCCGGCAACGTCGACCACGCCAAGGTGGTCCGCCAGGTCCGGGCCGCCTTCGAGAAGGCCGGCCTGCTCACCGACCACGAGGCCGTTCCGGTCGGCCCCCGCTCCGGCAGCCGCGCCCTGCGCACCGCCGGCAAGGTCGACCTGGTCTCCCGCAGGACCGAGCAGGCGCACGTCATCCTCGGCATGCCCGGCATCGCCCGCGCCGACGACCGCCGCTGGACCCTGGCCGTCCTCAACACGGCCCTCGGCGGCGGCATGTCCTCCCGCCTCTTCCAGGAGGTCCGGGAGAAGCGCGGCCTGGCCTACAGCGTCTACTCGTACACCTCGAGCTTCGCCGACTGCGGCCTCTTCGGCGTGTACGCGGGCTGCCGGCCCAGCCAGGTGCCCGACGTGCTGAAGATCTGCCGCGACGAGCTCGACAAGGTCGCCGCCGAGGGCCTGCCCGACGAGGAGATCGCCCGCGCCGTCGGCCAGCTCAAGGGCTCCACGGTCCTCGGGCTGGAGGACACCGGCGCGCTGATGAACCGCATCGGCAAGAGCGAACTGTGCTGGGGCGACCAGATGTCCGTCGACGACGTCCTCGCCAGCATCGACGCGGTGACCCCCGATGACGTCCGGGAGGTCGCCCGGGACGTCCTGGGCCGCCGTCCCTCCCTGTCGGTCATCGGTCCGCTCAAGGACAAGCAGGCATCCCGCCTGCACGAGGCCGTGGCCTGAGCCCGACGGGCCCGAGCCTGACGGGCCCGAGCCGACCGAGCCCCGCTGGGCCCGCGAAAGGAAGCAAGAGCAACATGAGCAAGCTGCGTGTGGCGGTTCTCGGCGCCAAGGGGCGCATCGGCTCCGAGGCCGTCAAGGCGGTCCGGGCCGCCGAGGACATGGAACTGGTGGCCGCCCTCGGCCGCCACGACAGCCTGGACGTCCTGGCCTCCAGCGGCGCCCAGGTGGCCGTCGAACTGACCACCCCCGACTCGGTGATGACCAACCTGGAGTACTGCGTCGGCCACGGCATCCACGCCGTCGTCGGCACCACCGGCTGGAACGACGAACGCCTGGCGAGCCTCGGCGGCTGGCTGGAGGACTCCCCGGAAACGGGCGTCCTGATCGCCCCGAACTTCTCCCTCGGCGCCGTCCTCACCATGAAGTTCGCGCAGATGGCCGCCCCGTACTTCGAGTCGGCCGAGGTCGTCGAGCTGCACCACCCCGACAAGGTCGACGCGCCCAGCGGCACCGCCCAGCGCACCGCCCAGCTGATCGCCGAGGCCCGCCGCGCGGCCGGCAGCGCTCCCATGCCCGACGCCACCGCCAAGGCGCTGGAGGGGGCCCGCGGCGCCGACGTCGACGGCGTCCCGGTGCACGCGGTCCGCCTGCGCGGCCTGCTGGCCCACCAGGAGGTCCTGCTCGGGGGCGAGGGCGAGACCCTCACCGTCCGCCACGACTCCCTGCACCACATCAGCTTCATGCCGGGCATCCTGCTGGGCGTGCGGCGCGTGGTGCGGACGCCGGGCCTGACCTTCGGGCTCGAGCACTTCCTGGACCTGGGCTGACACGGACATGCGCGCGAAGATCACCTATGCCGTCACGGCGCTGGCCCTGGTCGCCTACTTCGTCCTGGCCGGCAGCCGCGGCGTCATGCTCATCGAGGTCGGCACCCCGCTCACCGTCGCGCTGGGCGCCGCCGTACTGGTGCTGCCGGTCGTGGGCCTCTGGTTCCTCTGGGCGAACACCCGGTTCGCCCGCAGGGCCGGAGCCCTCGCCGCCGAACTCGACGCGGAGGGCGGCCTGCCCGTCGACGACCTGAAGCGCACGCCCAGCGGCCGCATCGACCGCGACTCGGCGGACGCCGTCTTCGAGCGCCGCAAGGCCGAGACGGAGGCCGCCCCGGACGACTGGCGCGCCTGGTTCCGCCTCGCCGTCGCCTACCACGACGCGCGGGACACCACCCGGGCCCGCAAGGCCATGCAGCGGGCGATCCAGCTCCACGACGGCTGACCCGACGCCCCCGCGGAACGCCCACGGCCCCGCCGCCCCTCCGGGGGCGGCGGGGCCGTGCGGCCCTCCACGCCGGTCACCGGCCGGCGGCGGCCGTACGGTACTCGTCGGCCCACGCCTCCACGGTGTCCGAGGCCCGGTCGAAGGAGGCCGGCCGCCCCAGGAAATCGGCGTCGTGCGTGCTGAGCAGCACCACCGGACCGTCGGCCCGGGACGACGCCCCGCGCCCGTTCCTGGCCTCCAGCACCAGCGCCTGTCCCTGAACGGTCCGCGGCAGCCCCATCCACCGCACCGGCTGCTGCACCAGCCGCAGCGTGCCCACCTGGGCCCACGCGGTGGTGCGCGTGACGAAGAACGTGACGTGCCGCAGCCCGGCCGAACTCACCCAGACACCGATCCGCAGCCCGCGCAGCGCACCGGCGATCATCAGCAGGGCCACCCCGAACCAGATCCAGGCTCCGGTCACCGAGGTCGTCGCGGCGATGATCACGGCCGCGGCCAGCACGAACGACGCGAGCAGCAGCACCAGCGCGGCCAGCCCGACCCGGGGCGGTCCCGGCCGGTAGGGCCGTCGCCACCGTTGACGGTCGTGGAACGGCAGGACGACGTCCTCCGTCTCCCCGTCGAAGGCGCGGTCGGCCGTCAGGAAGGGCAGGGGCACGGCGGGTCCTCACTCGATCCACGATCCACACACACGAACGATGCGGGTGAGGCTACCGAGCCGCGTCCGGCCCCACCACCCAGGGGCCGCCCGATCGGCCACGCGGGCGGTGACCGAATGCCGCGGACGGGGTCAGACCGGCGCATGCCGTCGTCGTAGAGTGAGCGACTGCCAGCAGCGGGCCGCCCACCAGGGCGGACCCACCGCCCACCTCGCCCCCCGAAGGAATTCCCCACAGTGAGCGACACCCCCGCAGACGACCTCACGGCAAGCTTCCGCAGCGACGTCACCGTCGAACTGGTGAAGCACACGGCCTCGGACGCCGACGTGCTGTTCGCCGCCCGCGTCTCCACCCTGGGCGAGCAGTCCCTGGAGGAGCTGGAGAAGGAGCCCGGACGCTCCAGGGGGCTGATCAACTACCTGATGCGGGACCGGCACGGCAGCCCCTTCGAGCACAACTCGATGACCTTCTTCGTCAGCGCCCCGATCTTCGTCATGCGCGAGTTCATGCGCCACCGGGTGGGCTGGTCCTACAACGAGGAGTCCGGCCGCTACCGGCAGCTCGAGCCGGTCTTCTACGTCCCCGGCGCGGGCCGCAAGCTGGTCCAGCAGGGCCGCCCCGGCAAGTACGAGTTCGTCGAGGGCAGCGCGGAGCAGCAGGACCTGGTGGCCCGCACCATGACGGAGAGCTACCAGGAGGCCTACCGGGCCTACCAGGAGATGCTGGCGGCCGGCGTGGCCCGCGAGGTGGCCCGCGCCGTCCTGCCGGTCGGCCTGTTCTCGTCGATGTATGCGACCTGCAACGCCCGGTCGTTGATGCACTTCCTCGGACTGCGCACCAAGCACGAGCTGGCCCGGGTGCCGTCGTTCCCGCAGCGCGAGATCGAGATGGTCGCGGAGCGCATGGAGCAGGAGTGGGCCAAGCTCATGCCGCTGACCTACGAGGCCTTCAACCAGAACGGCCGCGTCGCGCCCTGAGAGCGGGACGGGGCGACCACGCGGGGGCGAACGCCTCATCCGCCCGAAGTGTCCGGATTGCAGGACTTCGCGAAGTTCATCTAGCCTGACGATACGGGCCCGGCACTGCTTGAACCCCCGAGCAGGCAGTGCCGGGATCCCGTTCGCCTTGTTCATCCACAATGTCCGGCCCCCGACGGCGCACCAGGCCCGGGACAGCGAGTAGCGTGTTAGGCATGGCACCGACCTCCACTCCGCAGACCCCCTTCGGGAGGGTCCTTACCGCCATGGTGACTCCGTTCACGGCGGACGGCGCGCTCGACCTCGACGGCGCCCAGCGGCTTGCCACCCATCTCGTGGACGCAGGCAACGACGGTCTCATCGTCAACGGCACCACCGGTGAGTCGCCCACCACCAGCGACGCGGAGAAAGCGGCCCTGCTGAGGGCCGTCCTGGAGGCCGTCGGCGGGCGCGCGCACATCGTCGCCGGCGTCGGCACCAACGACACGCACCACAGCATCGAGCTGGCCCGCACCGCCGAGCAGCTCGGGGCCCACGGCCTGCTCACCGTGACGCCGTACTACAACAAGCCCCCGCAGGAGGGCCTGTACCGGCACTTCACGGCGATCGCCGACTCCACCGGGCTCCCGGTGATGCTCTACGACATCCCGGGCCGCAGCGGCGTCCCGATCACCACGGAGACCCTGGTCCGCCTGGCGGAGCACCCGCGGATCGTCGCCAACAAGGACGCCAAGGGCGACCTGGGCGCGGCGAGCTGGGCGCTGTCCCGCTCCGGCCTGGCCTGGTACTCCGGCGACGACATCCTGAACCTGCCGCTGCTGTCGATCGGCGCGGTCGGCTTCGTCTCGGTCGTCGGCCACCTGGTCGCACCGGACCTGCGCGCGATGCTCGAGGCCCACCTCGGCGGAGACGTGCACAAGGCCGCCGAGATCCACCAGAAGCTGCTCCCGGTCTACACGGGCGTCTTCCGCACCCAGGGCGCGATGACCACCAAGGCCGCCCTGGCCCTGCAGGGACTGCCCGCCGGACCGCTGCGCGCGCCGCTCGTGGAACTGAGCCCCCAGGAACTCGAACAGCTCAAGCTCGATCTCGCCGCGGGCGGGGTACAGCTCTGAGCACCGGACTTCACAACTGAATACGCAGGGCGACAGCGCCTGCACCTCTACACGACAACTGCTTCCGCACGAACGTCACGCGCGCCACGTGCCCCCGGGCACGTGGCGCGCGTGGTGAGGAGAGTCTTTTGAGTCATCCGCACCCTGAACTCGGCCCGCCGCCCAAGCTTCCCAAGGGCGGGCTGCGGGTCACCCCGCTCGGCGGCCTCGGCGAGATCGGTCGCAACATGACCGTCTTCGAGTTCGACGGCCGCCTGCTGATCGTCGACTGCGGCGTGCTCTTCCCCGAGGAGGAGCAGCCCGGCATCGACCTGATCCTGCCGGACTTCTCGTCCATCCGGGACCGCCTCGGCGACATCGAGGGCATCGTCCTCACCCACGGTCACGAGGACCACATCGGCGCGGTGCCCTACCTGCTGCGCGAGCGGCCGGACATTCCGCTGATCGGCTCCAAGCTGACCCTCGCGCTGATCGAGGCCAAGCTCCAGGAGCACCGGATCCGCCCGTACTCCCTGGAGGTGGCGGAGGGCAACCGGGAGCGCCTCGGCCCCTTCGACTGCGAGTTCGTCGCGGTCAACCACTCCATCCCGGACGCCCTCGCGGTGGCCATCCGCACCCCCGCGGGCATGGTCGTCCACACCGGCGACTTCAAGATGGACCAGCTGCCGCTGGACGGCCGCCTCACCGACCTCCACGCCTTCGCGCGGCTGAGCGAGGAGGGCATCGACCTCCTGCTCAGCGACTCGACGAACGCCGAGGTCCCGGGCTTCGTGCCGCCGGAGCGCGACATCTCCAACGTGCTGCGCTCCGTCTTCGCCGGCGCCCGCAAGCGCGTCATCGTGGCGAGCTTCGCCAGCCACATCCACCGCGTCCAGCAGATCCTCGACGCCGCCCACGAGTACGGGCGCAGAGTCGCCTTCGTCGGCCGCTCGATGGTCCGCAACATGGGCATCGCCCGGGACCTCGGCTACCTGCGGGTGCCGCCGGGCCTGGTCGTGGACGTGAAGACCCTGGACGACCTGCCGGACCACGAGGTGGTCCTGGTCTGCACGGGCTCGCAGGGCGAACCGATGGCCGCGCTGTCCCGCATGGCCAACCGCGACCACCAGATCCGGATCGTCCCCGGCGACACGGTGATCCTGGCGTCCTCGCTGATCCCGGGCAACGAGAATTCGGTCTACCGGGTGATCAACGGCCTCACCCGCTGGGGCGCCAACGTCGTCCACAAGGGCAACGCCAAGGTCCACGTCTCGGGTCACGCCTCGGCCGGCGAGCTGCTGTACTTCTACAACATCTGCCGCCCGCGGAACCTGATGCCGGTGCACGGCGAATGGCGCCACCTGCGCGCCAACGCCGAGCTGGGTGCCCTGACCGGCGTCCCGCACGACCGCATCGTGATCGCCGAGGACGGCGTGGTCGTCGACCTGGTCGACGGCAAGGCCCGGATCACCGGCAAGGTGCAGGCCGGATACGTCTACGTCGACGGCCTCTCGGTCGGCGGCGTCGGCGAGCCCGCGCTCAAGGACCGCAAGATCCTCGGCGACGAGGGCATCATCTCGGTCTTCGTGGTGGTGGACTCCTCCACCGGCAAGATCAGCGCGGGCCCGCACATCCAGGCCCGTGGCTCCGGCATCGAGGACAAGGCCTTCGGCGACGTCCTGCCCAAGCTGGTCGAGGTGCTCGAGCGTCAGGCCCAGGAGGGCGTGGTCGAGCCGCACCAGATGCAGCAGCTCATCCGCCGCACGCTGGGCAAGTGGGTCTCCGACACCTACCGCCGCCGGCCGATGATCCTGCCGGTCGTCGTCGACGTCTGACCCCCGGTGAGCGCGTGATCCACGCGTGCACCAGGACGTGAACCTGGAGGGGAGCGCCTCGATTTGCATACGGGCGCTCCCCTCCAGTACGTTTACGGCTCCCCCCAGGGGGCACCCGCAACGCTCAAGGCGTTGGGGGCGCCGGCCCGGAAGGGCGGGAAAACCGGCTCAGAACTTCTGATAAAGTCGGTTGAGCCGGAAAGGAAAGCGCGGAAGCGCCGGACTGGAAAGCACCGAGGAAATCGGAACGGAAACGGTCTGATAGAGTCG
>NZ_LWCC02000137.1 GCF_001642695.1 Streptomyces chilikensis | reverse complement strand
CGAGGGGGCGTCCGGGGCGGCGCTTCCCGCCGCGGCCCCGGTGCCCGCCGCGGCCCCGGTGCCCGCCGCGGCCCCGGTGCCCGCCGCGCGACGGCGGGCCGACGCCCGGGTCAGCGCCAGGGCCACCGGCTGGGTGTAGCGCGCGGTGAGCGGGCCGACGATCACCAGGATCAGCACGTACGCCGTGGCCAGCGGACCCAGCCTCGGCTCGATGCCGGAGGTCACCGCCAGCCCCGCGATCACGATGGAGAACTCGCCGCGCGCCACCAGCGTCCCGCCGGCCCGCCACCGCCCGTTGACCGAGACGCCGGCCCGCCGGGCCGCCCAGTAACCGGTGGCGATCTTGCTGAGGGCGGTGACCACGGCCAGCGCCAGCGCGGGCAGCAGCACCGGGGGGATCTCGGCCGGGTCGGTGTGCAGGCCGAAGAAGACGAAGAACACGGCGGCGAACAGGTCGCGCAGCGGCGACAGCAGGTGGTGCGCGCCCTCCGCGACCTCGCCGGACAGCGCGATGCCCACCAGGAACGCGCCGACCGCCGCCGACACCTGGAGCTGCTGGGCGATGCCCGCCACCAGCAGGGTCAGCCCCAGCACCACCAGCAGCAGCTTCTCCGGGTCCTGGTGCGAGACGAAGCGGGAGATGTGCCGTCCGTACCGGACCGCGAGGAAGAGCACCAGTCCGGCGACGCCCAGGGCGATCGCCAGCGTCACGCTGCCGGCCGCGAGGCCGGAGCCGGCCAGCAGGGCGGTGATGATCGGCAGGTAGACCGCCATCGACAGGTCCTCGAGGACCAGGATGCTCAGGACCACCGGGGTCTCCCGGTTGCCCACCCGCCCCAGGTCGTTCAGCACCTTGGCGATCACGCCGGACGACGAGATCCAGGTGACGCCCGCCAGGACCACCGCCGCCACCGGGCCCCAGCCCAGCAGCAGCGCCATCGCGGCGCCCGGCAGCGCGTTGAGCACCATGTCGACCAGACCGGCCGGGTACTGCGTCTTCAGATTGGTGACCAGGTCGGTGGCCGTGTACTCGAGCCCCAGCATCAGCAGGAGCAGGATCACGCCGATCTCGGCACCGATCGCCACGAACTCCTCGCTGGCGCCCAGCGGCAGCAGTCCGCCCTCGCCGAAGGCGAGTCCGGCCAGCAGGTAGAGGGGGATCGGGGAGAACTGGAAGCGCCCGGCGAACCGTCCGAGCAGACCCAGACCGAGGATGATGGCGCCGAATTCGATCAGGAACGTCGCGGTCGAATGCACCACATCACTCCTGTCCGAGTATCGCCGCGGCGGTCTCGACGCCCTCGCGGGTGCCGATCACGATGAGGATGTCGCCGCCCGCCAGGCGGAAGTCCGGCGTCGGCGAGGGGATCGCCTCGGCCCGGCGCATCACCGCGACGATCGACGCGCCGGTGCGCGTCCGCATCTGCGTGTCGCCGAGCAGCCGGCCGTTCCACCGGGCGGTGGCGGCCAGTTCGATGCGCTCGGCGACCAGGCCGAGGTCGTTGGCGGAGAGCAGGCTGGGGCTGTGGTGGGCCGGCATCAGCGCGTCGACCAGCGCCTGGGACTCACCGGCGGTGAGGTGGACCGACATCTCGGCGGCGTCCGGGTCGTCCTGGCGGTAGGCGGTGATCGTGCGGCTGCCGTCGCGCTGCGCCACGACCGAGACGCAGCGGTGTTCCCGCGTCGTCATGTCGTACCGCACTCCGATCCCCGGTAGGGGAGTGCTGCTGAGGCGTGGAATTCCCACGGCAGCCCCTTTCGCTCGAATCCGCCCCGGTTCGTCCCGGACGGTATGTGTAATGAGCAGGTAAAACCCGCTCAGCCACCTTAAGCGACCAGGTGTGCGTGCCGGGGCGGTCGCCGCGGCCCGCCGCCGCGCCGGAGGGGCCCGCCGGGTGCGCGCTCCGGACGCCCGGCCTCCGCCGCGCGACCCGCACCGCGGGTCCGTGCCGCGGGCCCCGGGCGGGGCGGGGCGGTCAGTCGGAGAACCAGGTGCCGAGGTCGCCGTAGGGCAGGCCGAGGGAGGCCACGGTGAACGACGTGGAGCCGGTGCCGGTGATGCCGGTGGCGGAGCCCTTCAGCAGGTGCGCCATGCCGAGGGTCCCGCCCACCCAGTCGTCCGTGCCCACCATCAGGTCGGCGCGGCCGTCACCGGTGTGGTCGGTGAGCCTGAGCGTCCTGCCGAAGTTGTCGTCCACCTCGATCGAGCCCGCGACGCCCGAGGTGTTCTGGTCGTAGGCCTTCGCCCCGGTGCCGGAGAGACCGCCGGCGCGGCCGAGCAGCACGGTGACCGCGCCGCCGTCCCGCTTGTCCGCCAGGTCCTCGCCGGGGGCGCCGACCGCGAGGTCCGCGTACCCGTCGCCGTTGACGTCCCCGGCGGCCACCGCGGAGCCGAACAGGTCCTCGTCCTCCACGGCGCCGGGCACGCCCGCGGTGTCCTGGGTGAACTTCACCGGCCTGCGCGCGGTGTCCGGGCCGCTCGCACCGCCGTACTGCACGACCACGTAGCCGCGGTTGAGGTCGGGGTTCTCCCCGCCGCGGCCGACGGCGAGGTCGCCGTGGCCGTCCTTGTCGAAGTCGCCGATCGCGGCGCTGAGCGGGCCGGGCCCGGTGTCGGGGGTGGCCTCGGGCACCGCGACCGTCGCCGCGCGGGTGGCGAAGCCGCTGCCGCCGCGGTGGTAGAAGGCCCGCAGGTCGATGTCGGAGGCGGTGAGGTCCAGGCCCAGGACGTACAGGTCCGTGGCGCCGCCGCCGTCCACCTGGCCCGCCGCCAGCCGCCAGGAGTTCAGGTAGCCGTAGCCGCCGCCCAGCGACTGGTGGCCGCCGTGACCGCCGGCCCGGGTGAACGGGCCCTCGAGCAGCACGACGCCCGCCCGGCTGTTGCTGTACGCCGCCAGGTCGGCGTCCCCGTCACCGTCGAAGTCGCCCGTCACCACCTGCTCGCCGAAGGAGTCGCCGGAGCCGGGGTACTCCTGGGGCACCGGCGAGTGGAACACGGTCCCCGGGCCGAGGCCGCCGGAGCCGCCCCAGACGACGGTGAGGCCGCCGGCCAGCTCGACGTCGCCGACCTTCTCGCCCGGCGAGGCGACGACCAGGTCCGCGTAACCGTCCCGGTCCAGGTCGGCGGTGGTGGTGCTGGTGCCCCAGTGGTCGCCCGCCTCCACCGCGCCGGGGATGCCGGCCGAGTTCTGGTGGATCGTCTGCACCCTGGTGCCCGGTCCGGCCGAGGTGCCGTACACGACCGTGACCCGGCCGTCCTCGCCGTAGGTGCCGCCGGCCAGGACGAGATCCCGGTAGCCGTCCCCGTTGAAGTCGTCGGCGAGCCGGGCGGGCGCCGCCGGGACGGGGGCGGCGAGGAACAGCGGGCCGGTGAGGGCCGCCGTGAGGACGGCCGCCAGGGCGGCTGTGCGAGTGGGACGCAACGGAACTCCAGGGTCTGCGCGTGACGGGGTGGTGCGGTACCGCACCTTCGACACCCGCCGCTCCCCGATGGTTGTACCCGTCCGTCCCGCTCGCCCGGCCCTCACGCCGGTTCGACCGGCATCCACAACTCGCAGGTCGCGGTGGAGAAGTCGTCCGCCATCTCCAGGACGGCGACGATCGAGGGCCCCGGCCGCAGCCGCCACGGATTGGAGGGGAACCACTCGGTCGCGGTGGCCGCCCAGGTGGTCTGGAGCGCCTGCGGGTACGGCCCGGAGCTGCGGAAGGCCGCCCACATCCCGGCCGCCACGTCGATGACGTCGAGGCCGTCGGGGACGGCCGCGCCCCGGGGGACGGCGACCCCGTGCAGGTAGGTCAGCTCGCTGCCCTCCTCGGCGTCGGGGGCGACGTCGTGGGTGACCTGCAGCAGGCCCCGCGGCTCGGTGGCGGAAAGGGCCTTCAGGCGGTCGTGCTCCTCCACCGGCAGCGAGGTGATGTGCCGCTGGATGTGCGGGTTGACGCCCTGGTGGATGAGCGGGACCCGGGTGGCGTGGCCGATCAGCCGGAACGCGGGGCGGTCGGTGAGGCGGGTGTCCATGGGAGTGCTCCCTTCGACGGTCAGGCGGAACCTGAGCTGTGGTTGCGTGCGGAGGGGGCCTCCGTGGCGGCGCACCTCACCCGGGGCGGCGCCGTGCACCGCGCGGAACGCCCGGCCGAACGCCTCGGCCGAGCCGTACCCGTGCCGGACGGCGATGGCCAGCAGGTCGTCCTCGCCCCGGACCACGTCGGCGGCGGCGACCGTCATGCGGCGTCGCCGCACGTACTCCGAGAGCGGCATGCCGGCCAGCGACGAGAACATCCGCCGCAGGTGGTACCCGGTGGTGCCGAGCTCCCGGGCGAGCGCGTCGACGTCGAGGCCGTCCGCGAGGTGCTCCTCGACCAGGTCGACCAGCTCGTTGAGTGCCGAGATCACGAGGCCTCCTCCTGCCACGACCCTCGCAGGGGGCGTGCCTCCCGCACCCGATCGCTGCGGTTCGATCCGATCATCCAGCCCTTCTCCCGCCCGTCGTCGGCGTCGCCGCCGCCGACACGTGCGGAGGGTTCCGACACCCGGTGCGGGGTTCTCCTGTGGTTCATGCCGGACGACGGGGAGCGGCCCGGTGCGTCGGCCGCGGCGCGCGGGTCCGCCGGTGGAGCCGGTCCAGCGGGGGTCCCGGCGCAGCCGGAGGGCTCGGGGGCGAGCGGCGCCCGCCCCGCCAGGCCGCGAAGCGGTCGGAGAGGACGGGGCCGTCGCGGGCGGTCACGGCGTGCGGCTCGGTGAGCACGTTCTCCGGGTGTGGGGCCGCGTACCGGCCGGCGGCCTCCTCCGGAGACACGTCGAAGGGCCCCGCTGCAAGCAGCGGGGCCCTTCGACATCGTGCCCGGTGAGGCACTGGCGGAGGATACGAGATTCGAACTCGTGAGGGGTTGCCCCCAACACGCTTTCCAAGCGTGCGCCCTAGGCCTCTAGGCGAATCCTCCGGGAAGAACATTACATGACTCCGAAGGGTGCTAGCGAACTCGTTCTCCCCGGCCGGATCGGGTACCCTGTGCGGAGCCCCTCACGTGGCGCTATCTGACTGAACCCCCCCAGGGCCGGAAGGCAGCAAGGGTAGGTCGGCTCTGGCGGGTGCGTGGGGGGCGCTTGCGTTCACCAGGCCTGTGCGGGGCTGTCCACAGGCCCTCCGGTATGTCGGCGCTCGCCTATAACCTCGTAGTCGTGTCGTCTCTCGCGCTGTACCGCCGCTACCGCCCCGAGTCCTTCGCCGAGGTCATCGGGCAGGAGCATGTCACCGACCCGCTGCAGCAGGCGCTGCGGAACAACCGGGTCAACCACGCGTACCTGTTCAGCGGTCCGCGCGGCTGCGGCAAGACGACCAGCGCCCGCATCCTGGCCCGCTGCCTCAACTGCGAGCAGGGCCCGACGCCGACCCCGTGCGGCGAGTGCCAGTCCTGCCGCGACCTCGCGCGCAACGGCCCCGGGTCCATCGACGTCATCGAGATCGACGCCGCCTCGCACGGCGGTGTGGACGACGCCCGTGAGCTGCGGGAGAAGGCGTTCTTCGGCCCCGCGTCCAGCCGCTACAAGATCTACATCATCGACGAGGCGCACATGGTCACCCCGCAGGGCTTCAACGCCCTGCTGAAGGTGGTCGAGGAGCCCCCGGAGCACCTCAAGTTCATCTTCGCGACCACGGAGCCGGAGAAGGTCATCGGCACCATCCGCTCCCGGACGCACCACTACCCCTTCCGCCTGGTCCCGCCCGGCACCCTGCGCGAGTACCTGGGGGAGGTCTGCGGCAGGGAGCGGATCCCGGTCGAGGAGGGCGTGCTGCCGCTGGTGGTCCGCGCGGGCGCCGGCTCGGTGCGTGACTCGATGTCGGTGATGGACCAGCTCCTCGCCGGCGCCGGTGAGGACGGCGTGACGTACGCCATGGCCACGTCGCTGCTCGGTTACACCGACGGCTCGCTGCTGGACTCCGTGGTCGAGGCCTTCGCCACCGGGGACGGCGCGGCGGCCTTCGAGGTGGTCGACCGGGTCATCGAGGGCGGCAACGACCCGCGGCGCTTCGTCGCGGACCTGCTGGAGCGGCTGCGCGACCTGGTGATCCTGGCCGCGGTGCCGGACGCGGCGGACAAAGGACTGATCGACGCCCCGGCCGACGTGCTGGAGCGGATGGGCGCCCAGGCCTCGGTGTTCGGCCCGGCCGAGCTGAGCCGGGCGGCCGACATCGTCAACGAGGGCCTCACCGAGATGCGGGGCACGGCCTCGCCCCGGCTGCAGCTCGAGCTGATCTGCGCCCGGGTGCTGCTGCCGGCCGCCTACGGGGACGAGCGGTCGCTGATGGCGCGGCTCGACCGGATCGAGCGCGGGGTCAGCTTCTCCGCCGGTGCGGGAGCCCCGGCCATGGGGTACGCCCCGGGGCCCGACGCCCACGGCCCCGCCGCCGCCCGGGCGGCGGTCCGTCCGGGCGGGGCCGGTCCGCAGGCGGGCGGTCCGCCACCTGCTGCGGCGCCCGCCCCG
>NZ_LWCC02000136.1:3459-12027 GCF_001642695.1 Streptomyces chilikensis | reverse complement strand
GGTACAGCCTCGCCGTCCCCTCGGGCGTCAACCGACCCGACGGAGCCGCGTGCACCACGCCCGCATCCGCGTCCGTGCCCGCGGTGGACGCGGGTACGGCGTCACTGGCGCTGTAGTGGTTGACGCCGTTGTAGTAGATCTCCACAGCGTTCGTACCGGCGGCCTGGGGGCCGTGGTGCGAGACCACCTCGGTGCGGTCGCCGGGATAGGCGCGGGCGACGTCGAAGGTGACGCCGAGTGCGTGCGCGGTCAGCGGCAGGAACGTCTCGCCGAACGGGGTCGCCCAGCTGTCGCCCCAGTTCTCCACGGCCTCCAGCAGGTCGTCCCACTCGTCCGGGCTCATCGGGGCGGTACTGGTCGGGTACGCGGCCTCGAGCCGGGTCCTCAGCTCGTCGTCCGAGAGACCGGACAGGGCGTTCTGGTCGCCGAGCCCGTGCCGGCGCGCCAGCTCGAGCAGATCGGCGCGGTCCGTGTCACGGTCCCTCAGGTGGTCCGCGAACTCCTGGAGGGTGGACTGCCGCAGCTGACCGGTGACCTCGTACGGGACGGTGCGGGCGGGACCGGCCTGGCGGAGGTAGTTCGCGACGTGGTCACGCAGGGCGGCGACGGCCGCCTCGGCCAGGGGGTCCGGCGGCAGCGTGCCGGTCTCGCTGTACTGCCGGGCCCGACGGGCGAGGGCCGCGCGGACGCGTCCGGTGTCCGAGAGCCAGTCGAAGACGTCGGGGTGGGCCGCCGCCAGTCCGGGGACGCGGTCACGGACCACTCGCGGAGCGCTGCCGAGGACGGAGTAGAGCAGGCATTCGCCGTTGGCGACCGTGCGCAGGAGGCGCCCGGTGGCCGGGGGCGCGGCCGAGCTGTGCTTGCCCTTCCCGGCGGCCCCGGAGCCGGCCTTGTCGCTGTTCCCGGCCCGCCCTTGAAGCCCGTTCCCGCCCTTCTCCTTCGGCGCGGTCTTCGGCGGCGCGGTCTCGGTCACCCCGGCCTTCGCCACCTCGGCCTTCGTCACTCCGGCCTTCGCCACTCCGGCCTTCGTCACTCCGGCCTTCGGCGGCGCGGCCGGCTTCTGCTCGGCCGGAGCGGTGCCCGCAGCGGTCTTCGGCGCGGTGAGCACCGGCTTCCCGCCCGGTCGCTGCGCCGGGACGGACGCCAGCGACGACAGCGGAACGCTGACCAGCCCCTCGGCGGTGGTCCGCCGGACGTCGCGCACGGCCCGGGCGAGGCCGGGCAGCCTCATCCGGGCGTCGGACTGGACGGCGGCCTGTTCGGACTGTTCCTTGAGCGCTTCGACGACGGACCGGTTCAGCGCCCGCAGGCGCGTGCGCCGGTCGTCGCGGTGCCGGGTGGCCCCGTCCAGACGTCCGGTGGCGTCCGTGAGCGCGGTCCCGGCGTCCTCGGCGGCGCTCTCGGCGTCGGCGAGCGTCTTCTCCAGCGCCGGGAGCCGGCCGGCGGCGTCCTGGGCCTTCCGCCTGGCCGCGTCGAGTTCGCCCTGCACCCGCTCCTGGTCGGCGCGCAGCCCGTCGACCTGCTCGCGGGCGGCCCGCAGCCTGGAGTGCGCCTTGGCCGAGCGTTCGCGGGCCTCGCGGGCCCGGGCCTCGGGGACGGTGCCCTGTTCCTGGCGGGCGATGTGCTCCAGTACGGCGTCCGCGGCGCGGACCTCGCCGGATGCGGCGGTGGCGCGCTTGCCCGCCTCGCTGATCCGGCGGGGCAGGTCGAGGAGGATCTCGCCGAGCCGGCGGGCCTCCTGCTGCCAGTGGTCGCGTTCCGACTCGACGGAGTCCCGCTGCGACCGGGTCGTGGTGACCGCTTCCTCGGCGCGGGTCAGCGCGTCGGCGGCCTCGCGCCGCGCGGTTCCGGCAGCGGCGACCTCCTGTTCGGCGGTGTCGAGCGCGGTGCGGGCCTCGGCCTGCGGTCCGCGCAGGTCGCCCTCCCGCTGCCGTGCCTCCCGCTGGGCGCGGAACGCGTCGGCGTGGGCGGTGATCAGGGCGTCGAGGCCGGACCAGGCGTCGAGGGTGCCGGCGTCGGTGCTGTGCAGGGCGCCGTCCGACGTGAACCCCCAGTGCCGCAGTCCCTCGTCGGTGCGCAGGACCAGTTCCACGGGCCGGCCGGCGAGGACGGCGGTCCGCGCGGCCGCGTACAGGGCGCGGGCCAGCAGGTCGCCGTCCGGGTCGGGTCCGACGGCGAGCCAGAGCTGGGCGGCGGGATCGTTCGGGTGCAGCCCGTCGGCCAGCGCCTGCGGCAGGTCGCCGAGGGGGTGGGTGGTCCAGTCCCGCAGGTCGGCCGCGGACTGGCCGGCGAGCAGGGAGCGCAGGTCGTAGACGCGTGGATCGGTGCGGGCGTCGGTGATGCCGTAGCCGAGCACGTCGCGTTCGGTCAGGCGGAGTTCGGCGCTGCCGGTCACGTACAGCGTGCCCTCGGGGCCGCTGACGGTGATGACGACGTCGGCCATGGTCTCGTGGCTGCGGGTGCCCCGCCCCTCGGCGGGCAGTGCGGTGCCGCCGGTCTTGAACCACTCGCGGCGGGTCGCCGCGGTGGCGGAGACCTGTCCCTGGGTGACCGGCTGCCTGCTGACCAGGGGGACACCGGTGCCGAGGACCTGGCCCTCGGACCTCTCGTAGGCCATCTGCAGGGCGCCGGCGGGGGCGGACCCGGCGACGAGCGAGGTGGTCGCGGCGGTCGTCGGCAGCCGCAGCCGGTCCAGGGCGACGTCACCGGCGTCGGTGACACGGCGCGGGTTGCGCAGTTCGATGTGCAGCCTGGGCGGATCGTCGGACTCGAGCGGCTCGGGGTACGCGCCCGGCAGGGTCCGGGTGATCCCGGCGGAGCGCGGCGGGTCGAGGCTGATGGTGCCGGCCTGGATGAGCTCGCCGATGCGGACGGCGGCGCCCTCCGCGGAGCCGGACGCCGAAGTGGCCCGCCAGTGGGCGGTGGTCCGGGGAGCGACGGTGGCGAGGGCCCGGGCGAGTTCGGCGTACCCGTTGAAGTGGAAGACCGGGGTGGGGCCGGTCGGCACGATCCGCTGGCCGTCGGCGAGGTGCGGCTGACCGGCGGTCGTCGGCAGGGGCAGCAGGGGATGCACGGCCGACACGGAGGGCGGGGTGGGCCGGGGCCGCGTCACGGGGTCGGCCGCCTCGCTGCCGGTGAAGCGCAGCGTGACCCGGGCGGGCACCGTCGCCGTGGCGGCGGGCCGGCCGTGCAGGACGCGGTCGAGCCAGGTTCCGAAGGTGGCGTTCTCGTCGTACCAGGCGAGCACACCGGCCTCGATGACGCCGCCGGGCACGTCGAGGGGCCACTCCTTGACCAGCTCGGAGCGGACGGTGGCGGTGTACTCGTAGTCGACCTCGAAGTCGGCCGCGTTGTCGGTGCGCAGCCAGAAGCGGTCCTCGCCGCTCTCGGCGGTCCTGCTCGTGTCGGTGCGGCTGGTGCTGAACCCCAGGGCGGGGCCGGTGCGGTCGGTGCGCGTGTCGTCGGTGGGGCGGAGGTAGCGGGTCGTCGGGTTGAAGGCGACGGCGTGCCGACGGGTGTGCGAGACGGCGTCGGAGGTGTTGGCGGGGGCGTGGGTGTGCACCTGTTCCTGTCCGGTGCCGCTGCCCGCGGGCCGTCCGCGTACGGTGCGCAGCCCGTCGGTGTCCTGGCGGGGCCGGGCGCTCAGCTCGACCTCGACCAGCCGGGCACCGCCCTTGGCGAGGTGCCGGAAGTGGAAGCGCTGCACGCCGCGGGGACCGCGGCCGGGGAGGGCGCGCAGGGCGGTCGCGGTGGTCAGGTCGGCGATCCGCGCCGCGACGCCGGGCAGGTAGGAGGCGTGGCCCGGGGTGGTGGAGCCGGGGGCCTCGCGCTCGACGAGGGCGGTCAGTTCGGCACGTATCCGGTCGCGCCGTTCGCTGCCGTCGTCGCCGAGCTGCCTGACCGACAGGACGCCGGCGTAACCGGGTTCCCGGGTACGGGCGAAGCGGTCCGGCAGGGGCAGCGCCGGCTCCGGCAGGGCGGGCGGGGTGAGCGTGCCGAGTCCGGTGAACCACGCGGCGTCGCGGGCCAGTTGCTGGTCGCTCAGCAGGAACTGGGCGCCGCGCGGCAGGTCCACGGCGACGGTGACCGGGTCGGCGCCGGTCAGACCGAGCATGTTGCCGACCAGGTTGCGGCGGCCGTGCCGGACGGTGACCAGGAGGGTGGCGCCGCTGCGGACGCGGTGCTGGGTGCCGCTCTCCGTCGGGGTGCGGGTCACCGCGGTGGTGGACCCCAGGGTGTGCGTCTCCTCGGTGCGGCTGCTGTACGCGTACCGCGCGGACGGGTTGAACGCGCGCCGCTGTGCGGGAGCCGGGGTGCCCGCGGGCACCCTGGGGGGCATCTGCCACGTGGTGGCGCTGAGCGCGCCCTGGTGGCCCGCGCCGGTGGTGACCTGCTGCTGGGCGGTGTCGGTGGCGCCGACGTCGGTCTCCAGGTACTGCTTGACGCTGTGCAGGTGCTCGGCGTCGTGCAGATAGCCCTGGATCTCCACGGAGAACTCGTGGTCGGCGCCGAGGCCGGGCAGGGTGAGGCCCTCGACGACGTACCCGCCCTTGAAGATCTGGTGGCCGCGGCCGACCAGGGCGGCGGGAGCGACGGCGCCGCGCAGGACCTCGGTGAACGCCGCGCTCTGGTCGGTGGCGTCGGGGCCGGAGAGGAGGCCCGACACCCGGTCGCCGACCGTGGCGAGGGCACCGGGAACATGCGCGGTGACGGCCTGTCCGACCGTGCCGAGCAGCCCCTGCTCGGGGTGGCCGGGGTAGGTGTTGGTGACGATCTGCCGGAACGCGTCGAGGATCGCGCCGGAGCCGCGGACGACGTCCATGACGGCGTCGTCGGGCAGCCGGACGACGCCCTCGACGGGCCTGCCGTCCGGGCCGGTCAGCGCCAGGCGCGCGCGGTCGGCGTCGTCGACGGCCCGCACCCGGTGGGCGGGCGGGGCCTGCCGCGGGGTGCCGGCGGGGACGGTGCGGTGGTGCGGCACGGCGAGGGTGACGTGCCCGCCGACGGTCCGCGCGGCCGGGGCCGCGGGCTCGGCCGGGCTCTCGATGTCGGCGGGCCTCGCCGGGGCGGCGTCGGGGTGCGAGGCGGGGTCGGCGAAGCGCACCGCGGGGTCGTCGCCCGGCCCCTCGTAGAGGTCGAGGGCGAACTGCGCGGGCACGTCGAAGACCTCGGTGGGCTGACCGCTGCCGATGAAGAACTGGTCCTGGTTGACGCCGGAACCGACGGTGGAGACGTGGCTGGTCTGACGGGCGTACGTGTAGTCGCCGCTGCCGCCCAGGTTCCACGGGGTCCGGTCGCCCAGCGGGCCGGCGGGGCCGCCGCCGAAACCGGCCTGCCAGCCGTAGGAGTAGCCGGTGGTCTCGGTGCCGCCGACGGCGAACGAGGAGATGCCGATCACCTGCACGTCCGGCAGGGTCCGGCGGTGCAGGGCCCCGGTGGCGGGGCCGGGACCGGTGTCGCGGAACGCGGACAGCCGCAGCTGGACGCGGCGGGTCCCGCCGGTGCGGTCCGGCAGGTCGAACCACATCGCGTGGCCGCCGTCCAGCATGCCGTCGGTGGAGGCGCGCAGCCCCACGCCGGAGCGGGCCTGCTCGAACCGCCGCAGGTTGGCCAGCCGCGCCTGGACGGCGGCCTCGTCGAACAGGGCGCCCGGCACCGCTTCGAGCGGCGGGAGGAAGCCCTCCCGGCGCAGCCACGCCTCGGCGCGCTCGAACAGCGGTTCCGTGCCGGAGACCTCCAGCGGAGCGGCGGAGACGCCGAGGCTCTGCAGGTTCTCCAGTTCCTCGGGCAGCTGCCGCGGCGCGGAGCCCGGCGGGTGCGCGGTCCCCCGTGCGTCGGCGGCGGCCAGGATCCGCAGGCGCATGCCGTCGTCCCAGGGGCCGAACCGGTGCGTGGTGCTGCCGCCGCGGGCCCTGATCAGGGTGACGCGGTGGGTGACGCGGGCCGGGGCGAGGAGGTGGCTGCGGTTGCTGCGCACCGAGTGCGTCATGGTGGCCGAACCACCGGACGACAGCGAGGCGCTGGTCTGCCACTTCAGACCGCCCTTGCCGGCCAGGCTGCCCGACACCGCCGACGACGCGTCCGGGTGCCCCGGGGCGTGGTCACCGGTGAAGGCCGGGCCGAAACTGCCGTCGAGGGCGGCACCGCTGGTGAGCTTGACGGAGCTGTCGACCTTGACGGAGTGCGCCAGGTGCGACTCCAGGTTGATCTTCCCGTCGAGCGAGCGGTGCGTCGGGTCGCCGGGCTCCACCTCGGTGGTCACCTTCAGCATGCCGATGGCGTTGCCGTCACTGTCCAGCAGCACCGGCGAGAACAGGCCGCCGCCCCGCTGCATGGGCAGGGTGCCGCGCAGGACCGGCTCCGACAGGAACGCCTCCAGCTCCTGGGCGGAGGAGTGCGAGAGCCGGGCGAGGTCGGTGGCGAAGCCGCGCCGCACCTCGGCCAGCAGGCGTGCGGGCTCGCGGACCGTGTCGACGCCCCACACCGGGAGGTCGTCCAGGCCGGCGACGACGGCGAGGTCGCCGTCGTGGTCGGTGGCGAGGTGTTCGGGGAACCAGACGGTGACCGGTCCGTGGGTCCGGGCGGCGCCCCAGCCGCCGGCCGGTGACTGCGCCGGCGGATCGACCCGGACCTGCCAGACGGTGGCGAACTCGACCGGCTGCGACAGCTCGCTGCTGCGCTGCGCGGTCATCGTCTGCACCGCGTGGGTGACGGTCGTGGTCGCCGAGTACTGGTTGTGCGTCAGCGCGAGCGCCAAGGCGGCGTCCAGCCGCCGCACCGGTCCGGCCGCGTCGCGGGGGAAGAGGCCGGTCCAGGTCACCGGGACCGTGCGGAGGGTGCCGGAACTGCTGGAGGAGGCGGACTCCTGGCTGCCGATGCCGCGCCGTTCGACGCGGGCCTCGGGGTCCTGCACGCTGTGGGCGCCGTACCGCCCGGAGCGGACCGGCTCCCGCAGACCCAGCCGTACGTCCACGGTCCGGTCCCGGCCCTCGTGCTCGACGGTGAACCGCGCGCCGCGGCTGCTGCGCAGGTACGGCAGGTCCCGGGCCAGTTTCTCGGCGGTGAGCGTGGACCGCAGCCGGAGCAGCACCGGGTGGTCGTCGGACACGGGTCCGGTGATGCCGAGCGCGGTCAGGACCTGCCGGTGCAGGCCGTCGACGACGGGCGCGGGCAGCGGTTCGACGTGCACGAGGCCCACGTGCCCGTCGTGCTCGGCGCCGTACCCGGTGACGTACGAGGACAGGGGCGCCGGCCACAGGCCGGGGACCTGGCCGGCGGGGGTGCCGGCCGGCGCGGCGTGCACGGCGGAGCGACGGCGCAGGTCGTCGACGCGCTGCTGGACCAGGGCGTCCACGAGCGGCCGGCGGGCCGCGCGGGCGGCGGCCCGGGCCTCCTGGACGGCCTGGGCGACCTCGGCCGGGCCGACCTCGCGCATGCCGGTCACCAGCCGGGCGAACTCGTCCTCGTTGCCGTGCCCGATGCCGATGTTGTGGTGGGTCCGCCCCGTCAGCACCGCGTCGACGTCCTGCGGGGACCGGAAGTTGGCGGCGGCCCCGGTGCGCAGCAGCTCCTGGTGCAGGAGCGCGGAGTCGGCGATCTGGTAGGCGCCCGTCTGCTGGTTGGGGACGCCGTGGGCGCGGACGAAACGCCAGTAGCCGTCCTGGGGCAGGGTGAACTCGACGACCGTCTCGTCGTCCGACGCCGCGTTGTCGTTGGTGAAGGCGCTGGTGTGGGAGAGCGAGGTGGTGAAGAACTTGCGGTACTGCCGGCTGTCGTTGTGGGCCATCGCGGCCCTGAAACCGGCCTGCGGGGTGCGGGCGCCGAGGAAGACCCGTGCCTCCGCGGTCGCCATCTTGCGGTAGAGGCGCAGCGGGGCGTCCGGGCCGGCGGTCATCGGCGTGGGCGCGGCGGCCTGTGCGTCGCGGATGCGGACCAGTTCGGCGTGGAAGGTGCCGAGCTGGTCCCGCAGGGCGTCGTGCAGCGCGATCCGGTCGGTGAAGACGGTCTGCGAGTCGGCGAAGACGTAGTAGCCGCTCGCGAAGTCGACGGCCGCGTCGTCGGTGTCGAAGAACTCGGCGTAGGCCCGGTAGTAGGCCTCCATCGCCTCCACGGTGATCCGGCCGGCCCGCTCGCCGGGCGCCGGGTGCAGCGGTGCGGCGGTGCCGGTCACCGCGGCGGGATCCGGACGGGCGTCCGTGGGGGAGCTCTCCGGGAACGAGCCGGCCGGTGCGTCGTCGGCCGCCTCGCCGATGCCGGTCATGAAGTCGCGGAAGGCTTCGTAGAGGGCGTTGTCGGTGGTGGTGGCGGTGACGGGGTTGGCGGTGCCGGTGTGCGGGGGTTGTGGGTCGGTGCCGTAGAGGCGCTCCAGCAGGGGGAGGAGGTCGGGTTCGTTGGCGCGGACCCAGGGGGCGCCGTTGTTGCGGGGGCGGCCGGTGGCCGTGTCGTGGCCGTGGTTGGTGCCGAGGTAGGCGTTGCTGAGCTGGGCGAAGTACTCGAATTCGTCGGTGGAGGAGTAGTTGTCGGCGTCCGCTCCCCAGAGGTCGCGGCGGACGCCGTCGGGCCAGGGGG
>NZ_LWCC02000136.1:1476-3353 GCF_001642695.1 Streptomyces chilikensis | reverse complement strand
CGCTCTGGGCGCCGCGCAGGTCGTCCAGGCCGCGGCCGTCCGGTCCGTGCAGGCCGGCGAAGGAACTGACCGAACCCAGCGGCACGTCCTGGGGGAGGACGACCACCGCGGCGCCCGAGGCGAGCAGCTTGCGCACGGTGTCGGGGTCCCGCAGCATGCGGGCGACCTGGGCGTAGGCCTCCCAGCGGGCGGAGACCGGGCGCGCGGACTCACCCGGCACCACGACCAGCAGCCGCGCGCCGAACTGCGCGAAGTCGTCCACCGAGGACCGGTTCCGCACCGAGGTGACGAACTCGTCCTGTCCGGCCAGCCACCGCCGGTGCTCCACGGGCAGCGAGGACAGTTCGTCGAGGAGGGCGGGTACCGGCAGTGCCGACAGGTTCGCCACGAGCGCCTCGGCGTCCTCGGGCCGTACGGACTCCGGCAGGCGCACGGGGGCGTCGGAGGCCGGCCCGGCGAACGCGAGCCCGTCCGGGACCGGGCCGAACGGTTCTCCGTGGACGCCGGCGGCCTGGTCCAGCTTCCGCTGCAGGTGGGCGTGGCCCGCCCGTCGGCCGTCCTCCCTGAGCAGCTCCTGCATCGCCCGCGCGTCCTGGACGACCTCTTCGGGGGAGACCTGGCGGATGCCGGTGAGGAGGCGGCCGAAGTCGCGGGCGTTGCCGTGGCCGATGCCGATGTTGTGGTGGGTGCGCCCGGTGAGGACGGCGTCGACGTCCTCCCGGGTCTCGAAGTTCGCGGAGTCGCCGAGGCGCAGTTGTTCCTGGTGGAGGAGGGCGGATTCGCGGATCTTGTAGGCGCCCGGCTGCTGGTTGGGGGTGCCGTATTTGGCGGCGAAGTCCCAGTAGCTCTTCCAGGGCAGGGTGAACTCCAGCACGACCTCCTCGTCGGAGGCGGCGTTCTGGTTGTGGAAGACGTTGGTGTGGGACAGCGAGGTGGTGAACCACTTGCGGTGCTCGTCACTGCGGTTGTACGCCATCGCCGCGTTGAGGCCCGTCGCGGGGGCCTTGCCCAGGAACTGCGCGGCCTCGGCCGCCGCCATCTTCCGGTACAGCCGCATCGGCTCGCCGTCCCGGTGCGCGATCGGCGTCGCCTCCGCCGCGCGGTCCTCCTCCACGCCCAGGAGCTCGGCGTGGAACCTCTCCATGGCCGGCAGCAGACGGCTGTCCGTGACCAGTTCCCGGGTGGCGATGTTCTGCTCGTCGACGAAGGTGTAGTAGACGCTGGCGAAGTCGGACGCCGTCCGCCCGGGGGAGAAGAAGTGGTCCACGTAGGCCCGGCGGAACGCCACCGAGACCTCCGGAGTGAACCGCGTCGCCGGTCCGGTGGGCACGGTCGGCGTGGGAGCGGCGTGCACGGCGGCCGCCTCACGTTCCCGCAGGGGGGCCACCCGCTCGGTGATCAGCGCGTCGACCGCGGGGCGACGCGCCTCACGGGCCGCGGCCACCGCGGCCTCGGCATCCCGCACGACCTCTTCGGGGGAGACCTGGCGGATGCCGGTGAGGAGGCGGCCGAAGTCGCGGGCGTTGCCGTGGCCGATGCCGATGTTGTGGTGGGTGCGCCCGGTGAGGACGGCGTCGACGTCCTCCCGGGTCTCGAAGTTCGCGGAGTCGCCGAGGCGCAGTTGTTCCTGGTGGAGGAGGGCGGATTCGCGGATCTTGTAGGCGCCCGGCTGCTGGTTGGGGGTGCCGTATTTGGCGGCGAAGTCCCAGTAGCTCTTCCAGGGCAGGGTGAACTCCAGCACGACCTCCTCGTCGGAGGCGGCGTTCTGGTTGTGGAAGACGTTGGTGTGGGACAGCGAGGTGGTGAAGAACTTGCGGTGCTCGTCGCTCCGGTTGTAGGCCATCGCCGCGTTGAGGCCCGTCGCGGGGGCCTTGCCG
>NZ_LWCC02000136.1:0-1466 GCF_001642695.1 Streptomyces chilikensis | reverse complement strand
CCTCGGCCGCCGCCATCTTCCGGTACAGCCGCATCGGCTCGCCGTCCCGGTGCGCGATCGGCGTCGCCTCCGCCGCCTGCTCGCTCCGGACGCGGGTGAGCTGGTCGTGGAAGGCGCGCAGCTGGTTCAGCATCGAGGGGTGCGTGGCCAGCTTGGGGACCACGACGTCCTGGCTGTACGCGAAGACGTAGTAGCCGCTGTCGAAGTGGGCGGCAGAGCTGTCGGTCTCGAAGAACTCCGCGTACGCCCTGTAGTAGGCGTCCATGACGTCGGCGGTGACCTGCTTGGCGGGCCCGGGGGGCGCGGCATGCAGGTCGGGCACCATGCCGACAGGGGCGTGTGGCCTCGGAGACGGCTGCGCGGACAGCACCGGAGCGGACTCCTGCCCCTCGCCGATGCCGGTCATGAAGTCGCGGAAGGCTTCGTAGAGGGCGTTGTCGGTGGTGGTGGCGGTGACGGGGTTGGCGGTGCCGGTGTGCGGGGGTTGTGGGTCGGTGCCGTAGAGGCGCTCCAGCAGGGGGAGGAGGTCGGGTTCGTTGGCGCGGACCCAGGGGGCGCCGTTGTTGCGGGGGCGGCCGGTGGCCGTGTCGTGGCCGTGGTTGGTGCCGAGGTAGGCGTTGCTGAGCTGGGCGAAGTACTCGAATTCGTCGGTGGAGGAGTAGTTGTCGGCGTCCGCTCCCCAGAGGTCGCGGCGGACGCCGTCGGGCCAGGGGGCGTCCGGTCCGGCGGCCAGCCGTTCCTGGAAGGTGCGGCTGATGAGGTGGCGGTCGGTGTCGGTGAGGGCGGTGGTGTGGAGGAGGTGGGCGATTTCGTGGGTGGCGGAGGAGTAGCCCTCGGGCTGGTGGGGGACGGGGCCGACCGGGGTGTTCTCGCCCAGGAGGTTCTCCTCGGCGACGGCGGCGACGAGTCCGCTCTGGGCGCCGCGCAGGTCGTCCAGGCCGCGGCCGTCCGGTCCGTGCAGGCCGGCGAAGGAACTGACCGAACCGAGCGGCACGTCCTGGGGGAGGACGACGACCGCGGCGCCCGAGGCGAGCAGTTTGCGCACGGTGTCGGGGTCCCGCAGCATGCGGGCGACCTGGGCGTAGGCCTCCCAGCGGGCGGAGACCGGCCGCGCGGACTCGCCCGGCACCACGACCAGCAGCCGCGCGCCGAACTGGGCGAAGTCGTCCACCGACGACCGGTTCCGTACCGAGGTGACGAACTTGTCCTGTCCGGCCAGCCACCGCCGGTGCTCCGGGCTCAGCCGGGACACCGCCTCCAGCAATTCGGGGGTGGGCAGCGCGGACAGGCCGGTCATCAAGGCCTCGGCCGTGGGCGGTTCGACCGCCTCGGGCACCGGCACCACCGCGTCCGACACCGCACCGCCGGGTGCCGCGTCCTGCGGGCCGAGCGGCTCGCCCTGCACGCCACGTTCCTGTGCCGCCGCCAGCTTCCGGTCCACCAGGTCGAAGGCCAGCCGCCGCAGC
>NZ_LWCC02000135.1 GCF_001642695.1 Streptomyces chilikensis | reverse complement strand
CCAGCAGCGACCAGTCGATGTGCGGAGCCAGCGCCGCAGCACACTCCGCCATCCGCGCCGCGAACACCGGCGAGGAGTCGAGCAGTTCGACCGCCATCCCCGCCCACTGCGCGCCCTGACCCGGGAACACGAACACCGGACGGGCGCCCCCCGCCGACGCGCCGCGCACCGCGCCGGGCGTCGGGCGGCCCTCCGCCAGGGCGGACAGCGCTGCCTCGAAGCCGTCGAGGTCCGAGGCGACCACCGCCGCACGGTGGGTGAAGGCCGTCCGCGTCAGCGCCAGGGAGTGGCCGATGTCCGCGACGGGCACGTCCGGGTTCTCCCGGACGTGGGCCAGCAGGCTCTCCGCCTGGGCCTCGAGCGCCTGCTCCGACTTGGCGGACAGCACCCACGGCACCGTCACCGCACCCGCCGGGACGGGAGCCGTCTCCGGCTCGGCGGACGGCTCCTCGGCCGGTGCCTCCTCCAGGATCACGTGCGCGTTGGTGCCGCTCATGCCGAACGACGACACACCGGCCCGGCGCGGTGAGCCGGCGGCCGGCGGCCAGGCGACCGGCTCGCGCAGCAGTTCGACGGCGCCGGCGGTCCAGTCGACGTGCGGGGTGGGCTCGTCGGCGTGCAGGGTCTTCGGAAGCATCCCGTGCCGCATCGCCATGACCATCTTGATGACGCCGCCGACTCCGGCGGCGCCCTGGGTGTGGCCGATGTTGGACTTCAGGGAGCCGAGCCGCAGCGGCCGGCCGTCCGCGGGGCGCTCCTGGCCGTAGGTGGCGAGCAGCGCCTCGGCCTCGATGGGGTCACCGAGCCTCGTGCCGGTGCCGTGCGCCTCCACCGCGTCGACGTCGGCGGCGGTGAGGCGGGCGGCGGCGAGGGCGTCCAGGATGACGCGCTGCTGCGAGGGCCCGTTGGGGGCGGTGAGGCCGTTGCTGGCGCCGTCCTGATTGACGGCGGAGCCCCGCACCACCGCCAGCACCCGGTGGCCGTTGCGCCGGGCGTCCGACAGCCGCTCCAGCAGCAGCACGCCCACGCCCTCGCTCCACGCGGTGCCGTCGGCGGCCGCGGAGAAGGCCTTGCACCGGGCGTCGGCGGCGAGGCCGCCCTGTTCGCTGAAGCCTCCGAAGGCGCTGGGCGTCGACATGACGGTGGCCCCGCCGGCGAGGGCGAGGGAGCACTCGCCGTTGCGCAGGGACTGCACGGCGAGGTGGATGTTCACCAGGGAGGTGGAACAGGCCGTGTCGACGGAGACGGCGGGTCCCTCCAGGCCGAGGGTGTAGGCGATGCGGCCGGACACGACGCTGGCGGCCGTGCCGGTGAGGACGTAGCCCTCGGTGCCCGGGGGCGGGGGCGCGAGCAGGTGCGCGTAGTCCTGGCCGGTGGTGCCCGCGAACACCCCGGTCCGGGTCCCGGCGAGGGACTCGGGGGTGATGCCGGCGGCCTCGAGCGTCTCCCAGGCGACCTCCAGCAGGAGCCGCTGCTGCGGGTCCATGGCCAGGGCCTCGCGCGGGGAGATGCCGAAGAAGGCGGGGTCGAAGTCGGTCGCGTCGTGGACGAAGCCGCCTTCCTCGCAGAAGTCCGTGCCGTCCGGCGACTCGAGGGGCCAGCCGCGGTCGCGCGGGAAACCGGACATGGCGTCGGTCCCCGCGGCGACCAGCCGCCAGAGCTGTTCGGGTGTGCGCACACCTCCCGGGTAGCGGCATCCCATCGAGACGACGGCGATGGGTTCGCTGTCGCGGGCCTCCACCTCACGCAGGCGCTGTCGCGTCTGGTGCAGGTCCGCCGCGACCAGCTTCAGGTAGTCCCGGAGCGTCTCTTCGTTCGCCATTCATCCCCACCCTGGGCAGCAGCCAGCGCATTGCGTCGACACAGAGACCCGGGAATTCTCCCGAGCGCGCAGGAATCGCGGGCCTCCGGAGCGTTTTCCGGCGCTCCGCGTTTTCCCGGCGAGGAAAGTACCGAACGGGAACCGATCGGGACTCGAGTCCACCTCGAGCGGGCCCGTTCTTCCCGGTCCTCCCCTCGACAGGAATCCCTCCCGGACGCTATTCCGGGACGTCGACGGCGCTCAACCCCTGAATTCCGGGGTGGGGACACCCCTATCCGGCGGCGGTCATCGCCACGCCCCGGCTCCGGCGGACCGGCCGGCGGCGAGGCCGGCGACGCGCCGGGCGAGTTCGACGGACTGCCCACGGTTCAGGCGGGGATCGCAGGAGGACTCGTACCGGCGCGGCAGGTCCTCGTGGCCGACTCCCGCCGCGCCCACGCACTCCGTCACGTCCTGCCCGGTCATCTCCAGGTGGATCCCGCCCGGGTGGGTGCCGAGGGCGTGGTGGACCTCGAAGAAGCCCGTGATCTCGTCGAGGACGTCGTCGAAGGCCCTGGTCTTGTGGCCGGTGGGAGCGGTGTAGGTGTTGCCGTGCATGGGGTCGCAGACCCAGCCGACGCGGGCTCCGGAGGCGGCGACCTTCTCCACCAGCAGGGGCAGCCGTTCGCGGACCGCCCCGGCGCCCATGCGGACGACGAAGGTGAGCCGCCCCGGTTCCTGGTCGGGGTCGAGGCGCTCGACCAGGGCCAGCAGTTCGTCGGGCTCGGCGGCGGGTCCGAGCTTGACGGCGACCGGGTTGGCGACGCCGGCGAGGAAGGCGATGTGCGCCCCGTCGGGGTCGCGGGTGCGCTCACCGGCCCACAGCAGGTGGCCGGTGCCGGCGTAGGTACGGCCGGTGCGGGGGTCGACACGGGTCAGTGGCGTCTCGTGGTCGAGCAGCAGGGCCTCGTGGGAGACGAACATCTCCTCCGGGACGTGCGTGTCCGGGGATCCGGCGCGGTGGCCGACGAGCGCGCGGACCATGTTCATGGTCGCCGCGGCGGCCTGGTGGGCGCGAAGCATCCGGTAGGGATCGGCCGTGCGGGCCGCGGCGGTGAACTCCGGCCCGTTGACGGAGTCGCCGCGGTAGGAGGGCAGCGTCACGCCGTCCCGGGTCTCGTAGGCGCTGGAGCGGGGCTTGGCGTACTGGCCGGCCAGCCGCCCCACCACGACCACGGGCAGCAGGAAGGACTCGGACAGCAGCGAGGCCATCCGGCTCAGGGTGTCGATCCTCCTCTCCACGTCGTCGAGGGAGGTGTGCAGCCGTTCGGCGCAGTCACCTCCTTGCAGGAGCAGGGCGCGGCCCTCGGCGACCGCCGCCAGCCGGCGCTTGAGCAGGTCGCTCTCGCGGGGCACGACGATCGGCAGGCTCGCCTCGAGCGTCCGCCTGACCTCGTCGAGCCGCTCGGGATCGGGCCATTCGGGTTGCTGCTGGGGAACGGTTGGCTGCAGGAGTCTTGGCATCAGGCGCCCTCGTCACGTGGAAGGGAAGTTCACGCACCGGACCGGCAGGCACGACGAATCGCCCTGCGCTGTGGAAGACATTCGGTAAACAGTTGATACAAAGCAGCTAGAATTTCGCCGGAACCGGGGTGGAATTCCTGATCAGAGCGCCGGCACGAAGACCGATGCCGCACGGTTAGGGGTTGTGGACGTCAATTCCACTGCATAGCTTCCTTTCTTGAGGGCGATCATGGGTGCTTTCGATGACGCCGCCTGCCGGCCGCCGTTTCCGTCGTCCATGGGCATCGATCCGGACACGGGACTGATCGCCATGAACGGACGAGAGAGCGACGGCTTCCACGAGGGCGGGGCATTTCCATGGCAAGTGAAGAAAAGCTGCTCGATCACCTGAAGTGGATGACGGCCGAGCTGCGTCAGGCGAAGCAGCGCCTGCGCGAGGCGGATTCCGCCGCGCGGGAGCCCGTCGCGATCGTCGGCATGGCCTGCCGCTTCCCGGGCGGGGTCGCCTCGCCCGAGGACCTGTGGCGGCTGGTGGCCGACGGCACGGACGCCGTCGGCGCGTTCCCCGACGACCGCGGCTGGGAGGCGGCGGTGCAGGCCGGCCAGGACGGCCCGGGCTCCTCCCACAGCGACCAGGGCGGATTCCTGCACGACGCCGCCGAGTTCGACGCGTCGTTCTTCGGCATCTCGCCGCGCGAGGCGCTGGCGATGGACCCGCAGCAGCGGCTGGTGCTGGAGACCTCCTGGGAGCTGTTCGAGCGGTCGGGCATCGCCCCCGGGTCGCTGCGCGGCAGCCGCACCGGCGTGTTCGTCGGCACGAACGGCCAGGACTACCCGATGCTGCTGCCGAACAGCGCCGAGAACGTCGAGGGCCACGTGGTGGTGGGCGGCTCGGCGAGCGTGCTGTCCGGCCGCGTCTCCTACACCCTCGGCCTGGAGGGCCCGGCGGTGACCGTGGACACCGCCTGCTCGTCCTCCCTGGTGGCCCTGCACCTCGCCACCCGGGCCCTGCGCAACGGGGAGTGCACCCTGGCCGCCGCCGGGGGCGTCGCCCTGATGTCGACGCCGGGCACCTTCCAGGAGTTCAGCCGGCAGGGCGCGATGTCCTCCGACGGCCGGTGCAAGGCGTTCGCCGACGCGGCGGACGGCACCGGCTGGGGCGAGGGCGTCGGCATGCTCCTGCTCGAGCGCCTGTCGGACGCCCGCCGCAACGGCCACCGGATCCTCGCCGTGATCCGCGGCTCGGCGGTCAACCAGGACGGCGCGTCCAGCGGCCTCACCGTGCCCAACGGGCCGTCGCAGCAACAGGTCATCCGCGCCGCCCTCACCGACGCCGGCCTGACCACGGCCGACGTGGACGTGGTCGAGGCGCACGGCACCGGCACCAAGCTCGGCGACCCCATCGAGGCGCAGGCCCTGCTCGCCACCTACGGCCAGGACCGGCCCGAGGACCGGCCGCTGT
>NZ_LWCC02000134.1:51975-63901 GCF_001642695.1 Streptomyces chilikensis | reverse complement strand
CACCGTGCGGCCGGCGCGGCTGCGGCGCCCGCCGCTCGCCGCCGGATCCGGAGCCGGTGCCGCGGGCCTGCGGGGGCAGGGCCGTGCGTGCGTCGCGCCGCGGTCCCGGACCGGGCCGGGCGGCCGACCGTGAGGTTCCCGTCGTCCTGTGATGCTCCACTCGCACAACCTAGGTCTGCTTATGTGCTGAATAGCCCTAATGACACGCCCATGGACAGCACTGGTCTGATGTTCGATGGAAGACGGGTGCCCCGTCCCGTACGCCGTAGACTGGGGGATCGGTCCCTTCAGGCCCGCCCGCCCCCTTCACCTCACGTAACGGGAAGTCGCAACGTGTCGCTCACGATCGGAATCGTCGGCCTGCCGAATGTCGGCAAGTCGACCCTGTTCAACGCCCTGACCAAGAACGACGTGCTGGCGGCCAACTACCCGTTCGCCACGATCGAGCCCAACGTGGGCGTGGTCGGCGTCCCCGACCCGCGCCTGGCGAAGCTGGCCGAGATCTTCGGCTCCCAGCGGATCCTCCCGGCGACGGTCGACTTCGTCGACATCGCCGGCATCGTCCGCGGCGCCAGCGAGGGCGAGGGCCTGGGCAACAAGTTCCTCGCGAACATCCGCGAGTCCGACGCGATCTGCCAGGTCATCCGCGCGTTCAAGGACGAGAACGTCGTCCACGTCGACGGCAAGGTCTCGCCGAAGGACGACATCGAGACGATCAACACCGAGCTGATCCTCGCCGACCTCCAGACCATCGAGAAGGTCCTGCCGCGCCTCCAGAAGGAGTCGCGGATCAAGAAGGACATCGCTCCGAAGGTCAAGGCGGTCGAGGAGGCGAAGGAGATCCTGGAGCGCGGCGACACCCTCTTCTCCCAGGGCATCGTCCAGGGCACCGAGCGCAGCGAGCTCCTGCACGACCTGCACCTCCTCACCACCAAGCCCTTCCTCTACGTCTTCAACGTCGACGAGGACGAGCTGACCGACGAGGCCTTCAAGAACGAGCAGCGCGCGCTGGTCGCCCCGGCCGAGGCGATCTTCCTCAACGCCAAGCTGGAGGCCGACCTCGCCGAGCTCGACGAGGAGGACGCGATGGAGCTCCTCCAGTCCGTCGGCGCCGAGGAGCCGGGCCTGGCCACCCTCGCCCACGTCGGCTTCGACACCCTCGGCCTGCAGACCTACCTGACCGCCGGTCCCAAGGAGACCCGCGCCTGGACCATCAAGAAGGGCGCCACCGCGCCCGAGGCGGCCGGCGTGATCCACACGGACTTCCAGAAGGGCTTCATCAAGGCCGAGGTCATCTCCTTCGACGACCTCGTCGAGGCCGGCTCCGTCGCCGAGGCCCGCGCCAAGGGGCGCGCGCGCATGGAGGGCAAGGAGTACGTCATGCAGGACGGCGACGTGGTGGAGTTCCGCTTCAACGTCTGACGTGCCATCGAAGGTGCTGCCCGACCCGCCTGTCGGCGGGTCGGGCCCAGATGCCTGTCCGCGGGGAGTCCTCGTCCGCGAAGTGCTGTGGCTGACGGCCGGCCTGGTCGGAGTGGCTGTGGCCGGTGCTTCAGACCTTGACGACCTCTACGGAAGGGCCGCACAGGAGAGTCAGGTTCTCGGGGTCGGAAGTGAGGACGGTGACCGGCCGGGGCGCGTTGCGGGCGATGACGGCGAAAGCAGCGTCGATGGCGTACTTGTGGCCGTGGAGGTGATGGGCGCGAAGGAGGGCGGCCGCTTCGTCGGTGACCTCTCTGGTGACGTCGTGAACGTCGACGCGGGAGAGGACCCACTTGATGCGGGCCGGGTGAATCCGCTCGTAATCGGCCTCAAGAGTGGTCATCGCGCTGGTGGCCACGCGGATGCCCTCCTCTGACGCCGCCTGGACCAGAGCCACGACGGTGCGGTCCTTGCGGTAGAGCTTGGAGAGTCCTTCGCTGTCGAGCAGCAGGGTGCCGGGCATCAGGCGGCGGCACCGCCGACCTGTCGGTGGTCATGGCGCAGCAGCGCGCGGGCGGCCTCGACCTCCTCGCGGGTGAGCTCGTCATTGTCGGTCTCGAAGTCGGCGACGATCTCCCGAAGCTTGTCCATGGCGACCCGTTGTTCCAGGGCTTCGGCGACGTAGGCGGAGAAGCCACCGGGCCCGACATGGGCGCGTACGGCCTCGGCAAGGTCCTCGGGCAGGCTGATCGAATACTTCCTACTACCGCTCATGGTGCCGATCCTACCGGTGGTCGTAAGTCTGGGGGTGTGAATGACTGCCCCGAGGTTCGGTTGATCAGCAGGAAGCTGCGAATGCCCGTCGAGGCCCCGTGTGGGCGGTGGAAAGATGCGGGGAGAGCCAGAGAGGGGCGGGAAGCGTGGGGCGTGGCGAGCGGGACACAGTCGCGAGGGGAACGCGACTGTACGAGGCGGCGCAGGCAGTGGTCGGTGACCATGGAAGGGCAGTGGAGGCGGTACGGGCGGCACTGAAGCCGATCCATGATGCGGCGGTGAAGCGGGAGCTCGACGCCATTCCCGTCGCCCGGCTGCAGGACGTCACCGAAGGGCGGCTGCGGCTGGGAAGCGTCGAGAAGAGCGGACTGCGCACCCTGGGCAGTGTTCTCGAAGCGGGCCCCTACCGGCTGCGGCAGATTCCCGGTGTCGGGCAGCGCACCGTCGACCAGATGCTCGCCGCCGCCCGCCGGCTCTCCGAGGCCGTGCACGAGACCGTGGCCGTCCACATCGACGTGGACCGGCCGGAACCGAGCACCACCGCGCTCGTCATGGCCCTGCATGTCCTGGTGGAGGCCGGCCCGGACGCCCGGCGTGCGGTCGACAAGGCCACCGTCCTGGCGGAACGGCTAGGTCCGCTGCTGGCCGACGCTAGGCCCGCCGCCGGAAGGGTCCGGATGCTGCTGGCCGGCCGGGAGAAGAAGGCTCGCGCGTGGGCGGCGGTCGCCGAGGTCCGGTCGCTGGTGGACGAGGCGGAGCAGGCCGGCCTGCCAGAGCTGCTCGCCCAGGCGTCGGTGGACCTGCTCCGGGGGCTCTCGTCCGACGTCGCGGCCTGGGTGGACTTCGAACTCCGCTCCGCCGAGTACTACAGCCTGCTCGCCGAGATTTCCGGGCGGCTGCCGGACGCGGCTGCCGCAGAGGGCTTTCTACCGGACGAGATTGCGGAGCGGGTACGGACCCAGCACCTCGACGACACGCACCAGCGGGTCTCCCTGCGCGGTTACCAGTCGTTCGGCGCACGGTTCGCGCTTGCGCAGCGCAAGGTGATACTCGGCGACGAGATGGGCCTCGGGAAGACCATCCAGGCGATCGCCGTCCTCGCGCACCTGGCCGCCGAGGGGCAGAGTCACTTCATGGTCGTCTGCCCGGCGAGCGTCCTCGTGAACTGGACACGGGAGATCGAGGCCCGCAGCGCCCTGCGCGTCATGGTGCTCCATGGTCCCGACCGGCACTACGCGTTTGCCGACTGGAAAGGGCGGGGCGGCGTTGGGGTGACCACGTTCGACGCGCTGCGCGGCTTTCCGGCACCGGGCGGTGGGGAGGTCGGGCTGCTGGTCGTCGACGAAGCGCACTCCGTGAAGAACCCGAAGACCAAACGGTCTCAGTCGGTCGCCCTGTGGACGGAGCGTTGTGAGCGCAGCCTCTTCATGACCGGAACCCCGATGGAGAACCGGGTGGTGGAGTTCCGCAACTTGGTCCGGATGCTCGATGGCGACGTCGCGGACTCCCTCGGTGAACGGGACGCGTTGGCCGGATCGGTCGCCTTCCGCAAGGCGGTGGCCCCGGTCTACCTGCGGCGCAACCAGGAGGACGTGCTGACGGAACTCCCGAGCCTTCAGCAGACCGACGAGTGGGAGGAGCTGAGCGCTTCGGACGAGGAGGCGTACCGCGAAGCCGTGCGCGCGGGCAACTTCATGGCCATGCGCAGGGCCGCGTACATGCGCCCCGAGAAGTCGGCCAAGCTGGACCGGCTCCGGGAGATCGTTCAGGAGGCCGGCGAGAACGGGCAGAAGACGGTGGTCTTCTCCAACTTCAAGGACGTACTGGGCGTGGTGAAGGAGGCCCTCGCGGCCGGAACCGCCAGGGCCACTCCGGTGTTCGGTCCGCTGACCGGCGGCGTCCCGGCCCAGCGTCGCCAGGAGATCGTCGACGACTTCGCCGGTGTCCAGGGCCCGGCGGTGCTCCTAGGGCAGATCCAGGCAGCGGGCGTCGGCCTCAACATGCAGGCCGCCTCCGTCGTCGTCATCTGCGAACCCCAGATCAAGCCGACAATCGAACATCAGGCGGTGGCCCGGGCCCACCGTATGGGCCAGGTCAGGCCGGTTCGTGTGCACCGCCTCCTCGCCACCGGAGGCGTGGACGAACGCATGGTGAAGATGCTGGAAGCCAAGACGCGCCTGTTCGATGCCTATGCCCGGCGCAGCGCCGTGGCCGAAGCCACCCCGGACGCGGTCGACGTGTCGGACACCGAGCTGGCACGTCGGATCGTCGAGGAGGAACAGGCACGTCTGGGTATGACGGACGAGAGGCTCATGTCGGCCGAGTGAGGGTGTCCTCCGGTCCGCAGCCAGTCCGCAGGACACCCGTAAACGGCCGTCGGGAGCCAACGCAGCCAAACAAGGAAACGCCAGGTCAGAGCCACAGGAAGGGCTCCGCCGCAGGTCAGGATCAGGCCGCAGGCATTCCGCTTCAACGTTTAGTGGCGGCTATAGCTCGGCCTCGGCTGGGTTGGCAAACGCGCAGGTCATCGGGGTCGGTCTGGTTTCGGATCGACCCCGCTGTCGTTCCCGGCGCTGGTTTTCCGCTGGTTGGCGCGGCGCGGTATTCGTCCGCTGTCGTCACCCCTGTGATGCCGTACGCGCGCTGGTTGGCCGCTGGTTCGCGGGGGCTCAGACGCTCGTCTGCGTGAGCGCGCGGGCGCGGTCGTCGAGCGCGCGTGTGGTGGTGTTCTTCAGGTGGGGGCGGATGAGCCCGAGCATGGTCCGGATCCGTTCGTCGGCGCGGCCGGATCGGATGAGCGGATAGTCGTCGAGGGCCTGGTGCCAGGTGGCGCAGGCGGCGTCGAGGTGGCCGATGCGGAGCTGTCGCTCGGCGATGGTGCACCTGTGTACGACGCGGATGACGCGATCGGTGCTGACGCGGCTCCTGTCGGAGAGCTGCATGGCGCGGATGGCGCCGGGGGTGTCGCCGAGTTCGTGACGGACCTGGCTGACGTGGTAGTTGAGGGCGGCGGGGTTGTATGAGCCGATGACGCCGACGTGTGACTCGGCGCGGTCCATGGCGGTCTCCGCCTCGCCGATGTGCCGTAGGGCGCCGGTGCGGTCGCCGGTCCGGGCGGCGGCGTGGGCCTGCTGGCCCGCGAAGAACGCGCGCATGCGGGGGTTGGCGGTGGGGGAGGCCGCGGCGGCCGCGTTCGCCAGTTCCAAGGCCTTGTCGCCGTGGCCGAGTCCGGTGGCCTGGACACTCATGCCGCGCAGGACGGTGCAGTAGGTGAGGCGGTCGTCGGCGGCTCCGGCGAGTTCGGCGGCCTTGAGGTAGTACCGCTGGGCGAGCCCGTGAAGGCCGTCGTCGACGGCCATGTGCGCCGCGAGGTAGAGCAGGTTGGAGGTGGCTGTCAGCATCGCCTGGCGGATCTTCGCCGGGGCATCGGCGCGCAGGCACGGGGCGACGGTGTTGACGAGGAACGAGGCGGCCATCGGGCGGGTGTGCCGTCCTCCGAACTGGTAGTTCAGATTGGAGATCCGCTCGGTCATGGCGGTGACCATGTGGACCTCGTTCATGCCGATGCGGGTGGTCCGCCCGCTCTCGACGGCGGTGGCTCGGCCTGCGACGTCGGGCCAGCCGGGGATGGCGGTGGCGGCGGAGAACAGCCCGGCTGCCAGCACACCGCGACGGGACGGATCCATGTCGAGCCTCCCCAGGTCGACCAACTCCTGAGCGATGTCTACCCCGTCCGCGGGCTGTTGCCGCGGTGCAGGCAGTCCCGCTTCGGAGTACGTCACCGGTCGGCCGAGCCTTCGTGAGAACGCCTCGACGATGACGGCGCGGACAGGCCCACGAGGCATCGTGCCGGCGAGCCAGTGGCTCACGGCCGACTCGTCGTACCGCAGCGGTGTGCCGGTCTCGGTGCCGAGCCGGTTCACGGCACGGGCGAACTGCCGGTAGGTCCAGCGGCTCTCGGTGAGCAGGCGGCTGAGCGCCGCGTTCGGCTCGCGTTTCGTCATATCCGGGGTGCCCCTTTCAAGCATTTCAAGCGCGCACCCGTCCGTGGTGCTGCCGCTCTTCGCATTCCCACGGTTACCTATGTGCGGAGCGCGCGGCACGGAATGCCGCACGTGTCACCGGAAGGACTGAAAGAATGCGAAGTGAAGCCAGGGCCCGGTTGACGGAGATGATCCTCGAATCCGGTGGCGACGGATTCCTGAAACTCGACAATGGGGCAGTGCTGCACCCGGACGTCATGGAATTCCCGCTCTGCCGGTGCCCGCACCACCGAGCCACCACCGAGCCAGTCACGAGTAGTGGCGAGTTGAGCGCTGAACTCGGCGAAGTCAACCGACGCAACTGCAGCAGAGAGGCCTGAGGAGGCCGTCGGGCGGCGGTTGGCGTTTCCGTGCTCGTTTCGGTAGGCGTATCGGTGCTCGTTTCCGTGCTCGTCCTTGGATGCGCCTACCCTCCCTCGGCTCTTCTTGCAGGTCAGATGCCCTACGAGCCACCCAGGAGCGGGGCCGACTGTCTATCTGTGCAGCTTGAAGCATCCCGATCCACCACTCCCGCCCGTCGCCACCGCGAAACTCGTTCAGCTCCGGACGTCAATCCGCCGACCCCCGCTCCCTATACGCCCGTGACAGGTTTCCCCATTCGGATTTGACACCGGCACCGAGACGGAGCGTCCATGGTCGTCGACCGGTAGCAGTCGGGAACGAAAAATGCGGAAATGTGATGCGCGGAGGTGAGCGTCAGGTGAGGCGTGACGGAGGTAATCGACTGCTGACGGTGGAAGAAGTCGCCGAGTGGTTGAGGGTCAGTGAGGCCACCGTGCGGAACAAATACCGCCGGTGGGGAATCAAGCCCCAGAAGGTGGGACGCCTCCTGCGGTTCCGCGAACGCGACATCGCGAACTACCTCGAGCGGAACTACGGATGACCCCGCCGCCCGGGCGAGGGAAAGGGCCTGCCTGATGGCCACCGTCTACCAGAAGTGCAAGACCGACAAACGAAGCCCCCACCACCCTTGCGCCCGCACCCGCTGCGGGCATCCGTGGTCGGTCCGCTACCGGGCCCCCGACGGCAGGGAAAAGCAGCGCACCTTCGAGCAGAAGACCCAGGCGGAAGCCTTCCGGGACCGCCTCACCCGCGACCGGTACGAGGGTCTGTACCTCGACCCGAAGCGAGGCGAGATCACCGTCCGCGAGTACGCCACCGACTGGCTCGACCGGCAGACGATCGGCGAATCTACCTACCGCAACTACGAGAGCTTCCTGCGCATCCACCTCCTGCCCCGCCTCGGCGACCGCCCCATGGGGGCGTGGAACGCAAGGACATCGAAGCCCTCGCCGCGGCCCTGGCACGCCGACTGGCCCCGAGCACGGTGAGCGACCGCATGAAGATGGTCACCAGTCTCTTCCGCACCGCAGTCCGGGAGAAGAGACGGGCCGACGACCCAACCGACGGCGTGAAACTGCCCCGCGCCCGCCGGAACGCTGTCGACGGCGACGAGATCCCCACTCTCGACGAGGTCGACTTCATCGCCAAGCAGATCTCACCCCAGAACCGCCTGACCATCTACCTTCAGGCCGCCGTCGGCCTCCGCATCAGCGAAACCCTCGCCTTCAGCACCGACTGCTACCGCCCCGGCTTCCTCCGCATCCGCCGCCAGATCAGCGCCAAGGCCCACCGCGACGACTGCGTCACCCGCTTCGTCCCCCTCAAGCACCGCGCCGATGGCGACTACCGCGACATCCCCCTCCCCGCGTTCCTCGCCGCCGAGATCGACACCCACCTACAACACTGGCCACCCGTCACGGTCGACGGCGTCGAAGTCCTCTTCGCACCCCGCGACCGCGGCAAGGGCGCCATGCCGACAGCCACCGCCTACGGCTACCACTTCACCCGCGCCCTCAAGGCCGCCGGCATCGTCCACCCGGACGGAACCGCGAAGTACACGCCACACAGCCTGCGCCACTTCTTCGCCTCCACCGCCCTCGCCCGCGGCATCCCCCTCCACGAAGTCTCCCGCTGGCTTGGCCACCGCTCCATCAAGACCACCGTCGACATCTACGGCCACCTCGTCCCCGAATCCTGGGACCGCTGCCGCACCATCATGCACAACGCCCTGCGCCCGTAGACATGGGTCAGTGAACCGTTTTCATCCTGAATATGTGCAGGTCAGCAGGGTGTGGACGGCTTGGACTGCCGTGCCGATGCGGCGGGTGGAACAGCGGGCTCGCCGCAACAGCCGCCAGGTTTTGAGCTGGGCGAAGGCGCGTTCTCCTGGAGCTCGGAGTCGGGCGTGGTCGCGGTTGAACTGCTGGTAGTGCTTGGGTTGTTCGCTGTGGTGGTGGTACGGGGTGCGGAAGGTGGCGCCGGCACCTTGGTAGGCGCGGTCGGCGAGGACGAGGATCTGCCGGGTCAGGCAGGCCTGGACGATGCCGTGGGCACGAGCCGCGGTCAGGTCATGTGTGCGGCCCGGGGTTGCGCGGGAGAACCACAGCGGGGTGCCGTCCGGTCGCGCGACGACCTGGACGTTCATGCCGTGCTTCTTATGCTTCTGCGAGTAGTACGGCTGGTCCGCGGCGACGTCCCCCAGCCTGCGGCCGGGAGGTGCCCCCAGTCGATGGGGATGAGGGTGCCGTCGACGATGACGAAGTATCCCTCACCCAGGCCGACGAGAGCCTCCTGCAGGCCGGGTGCCCAGGAGGCCAGGACCTCGAGGGTCTCGTCCACGTACCGCCAGGCGGTCGCGGTGGAGACTCCGAACCCCGCCGCGAGCTGGGGCAGCGTCTCGTTCTTGCGCAGGTGCACCAGCGCCAGCAGCGCCTGCTGGAAGCAACCCAGCTTGCGCCATCTCGTGCCGCGTTCACACCTTCGGGCATGGATCAGCCACGAGACATGCTCGACCAACTCATAAGGGACGTCGAGCGTGGCACGATACGGGACCAAGCCAGGCTCCTCGGACGAAGCGTGGTGCGTAGAGAACACCACCGCAACGACCAGGAGCCTCGCCTCGTCACACCACCCCGCTGACCTGCACCATCACCCCTGCAGGACAGGATGAAAACGGTTCAATCACGTGGCCGTAGCCGGTCTCGTTGGGGTGCTGGAACGGCATCGGTCATGCCTCCGGGTGCAGGTCGGTGCGGTCGATCCAGGCGGGGACGACGAAGATGTCGTCGCCGACGGGTGCCTCGCAGGCTTCCAGCAGGGACCAGGCGCGGGATTCCTCGACCAAGTGCTCCCAGGGCGAAGCCCAGTCGAGTTCCCAGTCCAGGCCGGGGCCGGAGATGCCGTACGTGCGGCCGGCGTCCACCCGCCAGAACTGGGAGTAGAGGACCACCTGGGCATGGTCGGCCAGATCGTTGATGATCTCCGTGAAGTGGGTCGACGGCCAGCCGAGGGCGTCGTCCGCGGCGGCGGCTTGCAGGCGCGCGGTGAGCGTCGGAACGACAGGACTACGCGCGCCGAGTTCCGTCAGGGCCCAGCGGATGCCGACCGGCTCGGTCCAGTCGGGTGGGACCGCTCTCTCCAGACAGGAGCGGTAGGCGTGGCGTAGCGGCTCGACCGCGTCGTCGATCTCCAGGCTCGCCAGAGCTATGGCCGCCCATTCGCGGACAGTCCAGTTGTCGCTGCTCAACAGTCCGACCAGGGCGGGACCGCAGCGAGGATCTCCCACCTCTTCGAAGACCTCGATGGCGGTCAGCTGCCCGAAGCCGCCGAGGGATGGGAGCCCGTCGACGATGGTCGGGATGGCCTCGGCCCCGATCCAGATCAGCTCCGCGCGGGCGTCGTAGGACTCGTCGGCTTCTCCGCCGAGCTGTTGGACGAGCCTCTTGATGTGGGGAGTCATGTCACCTGCTCGTCCCGGCGCCAGAAGGTGGGGAGCCACCAGCAGAGCACCGAGAGGTCGTCGGGCCACGGAGCGCGGTCCTTGGCCGCCCAGTCCTCGAAGGAGTCCCGTGTCGGATCGATGGGGCGCCAGGCGGGGTCGAGCGACTCGTCCTCGGCCGGAGGGCGGACGTGCCGGCGGCTGTGCTCGTCGCAGACGCCGAAATCCTGGTAGTTCCGCTGGGCCTCGATCAGGGAGACCTTGTTGGCCCCGCCGGCCATGGTGGGCCACCGGAACTGGACCCCATCGTCCTCCCAGAAGCAGACGGGGCAGATCTCGTACGAGCCGGGCATCGCGCTCAGCACGCGGTGGCCGCAGCATGGGCAGGGGTAGGAGTCGCTCACCTGTGCAGTGTCCTTGCCGGCCCCGCCTTCGTGCCAGGGATTTCGACGCCTGGGAGACCCCGGCCGGTCCGCAGTTAGTCCGCAGACCACCCCCGTAATGGGTCGTCGGGTCGGTGCTATGGCTCGGTCTTGGTCGAGCTGGCGAATCCGCAGGTCAGCGGGGTCGGTCTGGTGCGGTGCCGACCTTGCTGACGATCCCGGTAAGGCTGAACGAGCTCAATGGTCGGTGTCCTTGGGGTGCCGGGGTGAGGCGTAGATCAGCCAGATGGTGCGACTGTCGTCGTCGATGGCATAGCGGACGCGTCCGCCGCTGGTGACTTCGTATTCCCATTGCTCCATGTCGGTGCCGTTGTGCCGGTGGGTGGCGAGGTCACTGCGGAGGCGGTGCTGGCGCTCGGGGTTGGCGCGGGAGCGGGGGTCGGTGCGGAGGGCTTCGAAGCAGCGGCGGGTGTTGGCCAGTGCCAGACGGCAGAGCTCTTCCCAGCCGCGAACGGCGTCGGTCGTGCCGAAGCGGATCTCCCACTGGTTCTCCGGTGCGGGGACGGTGACGCGGTCACCGCGTTTGGGACTCATGGGGTGACGTCCACGCTTCCGTGGTCGCCGGTGGTCGGGGCGCCCGCCTCTCGGTATGCCTGGGGGTCGCTCTTGATGCGCGCGGTGGCGCGCCAGCCGGCGATGACCTCCTGGACGGTGACGTCGACGTCGAGTTCGGCGGCGTCGGAAAGGGCTGCGACGAGCTCCACCGTGAACTCCCTGATCTCCTCCTCGTTGAGGTGCCGGACCCAAGGGAAGACATCGGGGATGGCGAGCAGCAGGGTGCGGGCTGTCGCGTCGTGTTTCATCAGGGCGAGGAATATCCGCGAAGCGGTGGTGAGCGACTGGTCGCGGAGGTCTTCCTTGTCGGCTGCGGTGAGGTAGAAGTCCTTGGCGTCGCGGTGAGTGACCCGGACCCTGCCGAGCTGAGCTGCTCGTTCGGCCACCTCCTTGGGGCGACGCGAGAGGTCGGAGAAGGTCACGGTGTCCACGGTCATGGCGCTCATAACGGACAGCCTACTTCAGAATGCATTCTGATGTCCATGGATGACAGCTGGCCGTGCGGCAGTCGCGGCTGCTGGTTGCCTGCTGGTTCGCGACCCGACGGATGGGCTCAACCGCAGGTGACAGCCCCGCCGTGGACGTTCCGCTTCAACGTTTAGTGGGTGCCGTAGCTCGGCCTCGGCCGGGTTGGCAAAACTGCAGGTCAGCGGGGTCGGTCCGTTTTGGGTCGACCCCGCTGGCGTTCCCGTTGCTGGTTTTCTGCTGGTTGGCGCGCGGCGGTTTCGTCCGCTGTGGTCATCCCGGTGATGCCGTACGCGCGCTGGTTGGTCGCTGGTTCGCAGGGATCAGGCGCTCGTCTGCATGAGTGCGCGGGCGCGGTCGTCGAGGGCACGCGCGGCGGCGTTCTTCAGGTGAGGGGGATGAGTCCGAGCATGGTCCGCAGCCGTTCGTCGGCGCGGCCGGAC
>NZ_LWCC02000134.1:0-51965 GCF_001642695.1 Streptomyces chilikensis | reverse complement strand
TCGAGGGCCTGGTGCCAGGTGGCGCAGGCGGCGTCGAGGTGGCCGATGCGGAGCTGTCGCTCGGCGATGGTGCACCGGTGGACGACCCGGATGACCCTGTCGGTGCAGACCCGGCTCCTCTCGGAGAGCTGCAAGGCACGGATGGCGCCGGGGGTGTCACCGAGCTCGTGACGGACCTGGCTGACGTGGTAGTTGAGGGCGGCGGGGTTGTATGAGCCGATGACGCCGACGTGTGACTCCGCGCGGTCCATGGCGGTCTCCGCCTCGCCGATGTGCCGTAGGGCGCCGGTGCGGTCGCCGGTCCGGGCGGCGGCGTGGGCCTGCTGGCCCGCGAAGAACGCGCGCATGCGGGGGTTGGCGGTGGGGGAGGCCGCGGCGGCCGCGTTCGCCAGTTCCAAGGCCTTGTCGCCGTGGCCGAGTCCGGTGGCCTGGACACTCATGCCGCGCAGGACGGTGCAGTAGGTGAGGCGGTCGTCGGCGGCTCCGGCGAGTTCGGCGGCCTTGAGGTAGTACCGCTGGGCGAGCCCGTGAAGGCCGTCGTCGACGGCCATGTGGGCCGTGAGATACAGCAGGTTCGAGGTGGCTGTCAGCATCGCCTGCCGGACCTTCACCGGGGCATCGGCCCGCAGGCACGGGGCGACGGTGTTGACGAGGATCGACGTCGGGCGGGTGTCGCAGTCCTCCGGGGTGATCCCGAACTCGTGAGTGGAGTACATGCCGCATTGGTTGATGTGCTCGATCAGGCACGGCGAGATCTCGGCCAGGTCCAGCGGGTCGATCTCCCAGCCCTCGGCCTGGAGCTGGCGCACCAAGTTGGCGATGTCCCGGGTGTTGTGGAAGATCGCAGCAGGCGGATTTCCGCCGAGACGTTACGGAGAGTCAGAAAGTGACGGACACGGTGGTTGAGGACCCTGTGCACGCGAACACCATGTCCCTTGCCGTCAGACTTTCACGACGGTGATCTCTCGGGGACAGAGCATTTGGAGGTCCTCAGGATCGGAGGTGAGCACGGTCGTGGGACGGGGAGAGGCGAGAGCTGTCGCGGCGACGATGGCGTCCAGTGCGTACTTGTGGCCGTGCAGGCCGGTGTCGGCGAGGAGTTTGCTCGCCTGCCGGGCGATGGCTTCGGTGGGCGGGATGATGTTGACGCGCGAGACGGCGTAGTCGAACTGGGCCTGGTGGACGCGAGGGTCCCGGGCTTCGACCAGGGTCACCGAACTGGTCACGACTCGGACGTCCTCGGCGTCGGCTGCCGCGAGCCATTCGGTCAGTTCGGGGTGGCGGTGTACGAGCTTGGAGAGGCCCTCGCAGTCCAGGACGAGCGTGCCGCTCACGCCGCGTCCGCCGAGCTCGCCGCGTCACCACGCAGAAGCGCACGCTTGGTGTCGACCGCCCGGGGGTCCACCGGACCGTGCTCGGCTTCCGCAGCGGCGATCAGCTCACGCAGACGTTCCCGTTCCAGTTCGCGCTGGATGAGCGCCTCGACGTATGCCGACATGCCGCGACGGCCCGTGCGCTGCTTCAAGGCGGCGATGGTGCCCTCGTGCAGGGACACGGAAACGGGGCGGACGGGTCCTTCTCCGGGAGTGGGTGTGCTGTCAGCCATACCAGTAATTTAACAAAAGATTTGTTATCAAGCTTGGGGCCTGCCGGCTCCGTTGCTGGTTGACTGCTGGTTGACTCACGCCTCTGGTGTGTTTTCGCAGGTGACTGCCCCGTGTCCGAAGTTCCGCTCCAACGTCTGGCGTTTTCGTCCCCGTCGCCGTTCCCGGTGCGGTCGGACCGGACGGGCGGGTGGTCGTCGACGGCCTGGTTCATCGGAGCTGCGGGGCGGTACGGACCCCGGCGATTCGAGCCGCGGGCCGCCGCACGGAGCCGGATTGCGCCCGACCGGCTGAGCCGTGCCGGCGGTAGCCTGCTCGACGTGCCGCAGAAGTACGTCGAGTTCCGCCTTGCTTCGCAGGACATCTCCACCGTCCGGTTCGGCGTGTCGCCGGGACACGAGATCGTCCACGCGGTGCGGACGCTCGTGCGGCCGCAGGAGCAGCCGCTGCAGTGGGGATGGCTGCGCGCCGTTCGCGCCGATGTCCCGCGGGACTCCCTCGAGTTCCTGCGCCTCGTCGTGGGCGAGACCGGGTACGCGCCCGATCTGTTCACGTCGGCCCCGTCGTGGGATCTCACGCCCGCGGACGAGATCGAGCGGCTGCGGCACGCGCCGCTCGAGCCGATCTCGGTCGACCTGCGCAAGCGCGCGGTCCGCAGCGCCGGCGTCGCGCGGGCCGCGCTCGAGAGGATGGCGGCCGACCCCGCGAGGATCCGCGCCATGGTCGTGCGCCACGTCGAGGCGTTCTGGGAGGCCGCACTCGCGCCGTACTGGGCGCAGGTCGAACGCATCCTTCACGCGGACATCGGCTCCCGGGTGCGGCGGATGACCGCGGACGGTCTGGCCGGGATGGCGGCCGATCTCGGCGAAGCCGTCGAATGGAGCGCCGACACCGGCTTCGACACCGTGCGTGTGCGGATGGAACGGCACGAGGAGATCGTCGACTGCCAGGGGCGGGGCCTCGTGCTCGTGCCGTCGTTCTTCGGGCGGCACTGCGCGGTGCTCACGGAGCCGCCCGCGCAGCCGACGCTCTTCTACCCCGCGCTCGGTGTGTCCGAGGTGTGGCACCGTGCCGGTTCGACGGACGCGCTGGCGGGCCTGCTGGGGGAGAGCCGCGCCGCGGTGCTCGTCGCGCTCGGCGTGCCGCTGTCGACGACGGACACCGCGGAGGAGGTCGGGATAGCGGCCTCCACCGCGTCCCATCACCTCGACGCCCTGCGCGCCGCGGGGCTCGTCGCGTCCCGGCGCGCCGGGCGGCGCGTGCTGCACGCGCGCACGCCGCTCGGCGACGCGCTCGTCCACCGCGCCTGACGCGGCGGACGAGCACGTCCGGGCTGCCGTGCCGCGGCGGTCACCGCCCGGGCACGGGGTCCGGTCCCGCGCCGTGCTCGGCGACGTACGCCTCCGGACCCTGCTCGGCGGCCTGGGGCTCCATGTGGAGGAACTCGAGGAGGTTGCCGTCCGGGTCCTCGAGGGAACGGCCGTACATGAACCCGTGGTCCTGCGCGGGGCGCGGTTCGCGGCCGCCCGCGGCGACGCCGGCGTCGACGGTCTTGTCGACGTGCTCCCGCGAGTCGCGCGAGAACGACAGCAGCACCTGGGCGACCGCGTGCGGGTCGGCGATCTGCTTGTCGGTGAACTGCGAGAAGTGCCCGTGGGTGAGCACCATGAAGTTCGTGTTCTCGTCCCAGACGACGCACGCGGCGTTCTCGTCGGTGAACATCGGGTTGATGGCGCAGCCGAGCGCCGTGTAGAAGGCCTTGCTGCGCTCGAGGTCGGTCGTGGTGACGTTGACGAAGATCACGGGGTCTCCTGATGCCGGGCGGGTGTGTCCTGCGGTTGCCGAGATCAGGCTGGCACCGGGCTCGTGAGCGTCCAATCGATTCGACGGGCGTCGAAAGGTCATGGTGCCGGGTGCGTTGATCACGAGCGTCAGGAGCGAGAGGCGAAGGTGACCGAGGGGCGGCAGGGCAACCAGGCGTACATCGACGGCCACCGGCCTGTGGAACGCCGCAAGGAGCCCGGGCTGTCGCAGACCGAGGCCGGGAACCGGACGGGAGTGACCAAGAGCCGGGTCTCCCGGATCGAGCGGGGTGAGGTCGCCGTCGTGGAGGCCATCGCCCGGTATGTGGCGGCACTGGGCGGCCACATCCAGATCTCGGCCGTCTTCGGCGACGACCTCTACGTCCTGAGGGGCGCCGACACCTGAGCGACCTGGGCCCCGAGCGGCGACCGCCCCTGTCCCTGCGGCGGGGTGGACAGCGGTGTGGTGGGTGCCGTGTGCTGGTTGGACGCTGTCCACCACCCGTAGGGGGAGATCTCGCAGACGGCAGGCCTGCGCTCGACGTTCCGCCTCGACGTTCGGCGGGTGCCATGGCTCGGTCCCCGTCGAGTCGGCGAACCTGCGGGTCGGCGGGGCCGGCCCGGAACCGGGCCGGCCCCGCCGGTGCGGTGCGGCGGGCCAGGCGCGTCAGACCGGGATCAGGGAGAAGGACTCCCAGGGGCCGATCGAGGTGCGGTCGGCGATCAGCGCGGAGGCGCCGCCGTCCTCGGCCGTGACGTACCGGTCGTTCGCCCGTGCGCGCAGGCTGACGGTGCCGTCGGCGTTGTTCACCCGGCGGAACGTCTCCCAGTTGCCGGCGCTGGTGCGGTTGGCGATCAGCGGGGAGTTGCCGGCGTCGTCGGCGCAGACGAAGCGGTCGTTGGCGTGGGACCGCAGTGCGACGTCACCGTTGCCGAGGTCGACGAGGTCGAAGGTCTCCCAGTCGCCGGCGCTGGTGCGGTTGGCGATCAGCGGGGAGTTCCCGGCGTCGTCGGCGCAGACGAAGCGGTCGTTCGCCCGGGCCCGGAGGCGGACGACGGAAGCCGGGGCGGAGACGGGTGCGGCCGTCAGCTCGAAGCGCTCCACGCGGACCGCGCCGCCGAGGGCGACGGTGGCGTAGTTGAAGATCGCGAAGCGGTAGCCCATGAAGAACTGCCACTCGTTCTTGAGGGTGAGGCCCGGCCCGAGCGGGGAGAAGCTGACGCCGTCGGTGCTGTAGGAGAAGTGCCCCTGGCGGCCGCTGCCGGGGCGGATGTCGGCGGTGGCGCGGAGCCAGACACGGCTGCCCGGGAGGGATGCGCCGGCCGCCTCGGCGCCCGTGCTGCTGGTGTTCCAGTTGCTGTCCATGGTGATGCCGTTCACCATCACCACCCGTGTCGTGCCGTTGTCGCGCTTGAGGCCGATCCAGGCGGAGGAGTCGCGCAGGAGCGCGAGTCCGCTGCGGTCGCCGTCCCGCATCCCGGAGTGGTCGAGGACGACGGTCGCGGTCGAGGTGGGGCCCTGGATGCGGTGGGTGAGCGTGTTGCGCGCCGAGTACAGGTCGAAGGTGGTGGTGGCGGTCCGCAGCGTGAGCCCGCCGCCGACGGTGAACCGGCTGGTGTCCGGGTTGTGGTTCCACTCCCACTGCGGGCCGAGCGCCGGTCCCGGGAAGGTGTCGACGCCGGTGAGCGGCCGGGTCGCGCGAGGCGGGGCCGGCAGATCGGGGACGGGGTAGGAGGAGCCCCAGGCTCCGCCGACGAGCTGCAGGACGGGCCAGCCGTCGGAGGTCCAGGTGACGGGCGCGAGGGCCGGCACGCGGCCGCCCGGATAGGCGTCGACGAACGCCATGTAGTACCACTGGCCCCGCTGGGTGCTCACCAGCCCTCCCTGGTGCGGGACGCCGCCGCCGGGTATCGGACCCGGCAGGTCCAGCAGCAGCTGCCGCATGGTGTACGGGCCGAACGGGCCGGAGTCCGACTTCAGGACGTACTGGCCGTTGGCCGGCCGGGTGAGGAAGATGTAGTACTTGCCGTTGATCTTGTAGAAGCGGGAGCCCTCCAGCGTTCCGACGGCGGAGGGGGTGACGAACACCTCCTGGGCGCGGACCTGGCTCCGGGCGTCGCCGGAGAGCTGGGCGACGCTGATGCGGGTGTTGCCGTAGGCCACGTACATCGTGTCGTCGTCGTCGACGAGGAGTCCCGCGTCGTAGTAGACCTGCGGCAGCTCCGCGTGCCGCGTCCACGGCCCCTCGACGGACCTGGCGGTGTACACGAACGTCCGGGCGAAGTCGATCTGGCCGATCCAGTAGAACGTGTCGTTGCTGCGGCGGTGGTTGAGCGAGGACGCCCAGATGCCGCGCACGTATCCGCGCCCGCCCGACAGGTCGTACTTGGCGCCGAAGTCCAGCACCGGCACGGAATGGCCCGCGAACTCCCAGTCGACCAGGTTCCACGAGCGCAGGACGGGGGCCCCGGGGGAGTAGTGCATGGTGGACGCCGACATGTAGTAGGTGTCGCCGACCCGGATGATGTCGACGTCCGCGAAGTCCTGCCAGACGACGGGATTGGTGTAGCCCGCCGCGGCCGCCGCGCCGGCCGCGGAAGCGGCCGCGCCGGAGGCCGGGACCGACGCGTGGGCGCGCGGGGCCGCCGCGGCGAGGGCCGCGCCGGTCGCCGCCGTGAACACGGTTCTGCGGCTGAGGGGGTGCTGGAGCCAGGACATCGGGGTGCTCCCTTCGAGGGGCGTCTGGAGGCCGTGGAGGGGCCGGCCGTCGCTCCCGCACGGCCGGGAGGGCCGTGCGCGGGCGACGGTGATCACGGGTGCGGGACGTGGAGCGGTCGTGCGGCGGGGAGGGGGCGTTCGAGGACGACGGCGGGCGGTCGGCCGTCGGGTACGGGCCGGCGCCGCCGGTTCCCGGCCCGGCCGGCGGCGTCGCGCGGCCGGGCGGGGAGGGGCGCCGGGTGCGGGCGGCCGGGCGCGCGGGCGGTGACCGGGCAGGGGGCGTCAGCCGGTGAACTGCCACCAGTTCACGTTGAAGAGGTAACCGCTGCCGCCGGTGTACCGGAAGTACACGTCACGCGTGCCCCCGGTGCCGGTCACCGGGCAGGAGACGGTCGTCCAGTTCTGCCAGCCCCCGGTGCCCGGGACCTGGCACGTGCCGGCCAGGGGGCCGGTGGCGCTGTCCAGGCGCACCTCGATCCTGCCGCCGGCGGCCGCCGATGCCACCCTGGCCTGGAAGGACCGGGCGCCGGAACCGAACGCCGCGCCCTTGACCTTGATCCAGTCACCGTTCTCGATGTAGCCGACGTTCATGCCGCCCTCGCCCGAGGCCTCGGTCTCGACACCGGTGGCCCAGGCGATCGTCTCGGCCTCCTGCCGGACGTAGGGGTTCAGCGTGCCCACCTGCGGAGCCCCGGCCGAGGTCATGTTGATCGTGGGGATCGTGCCGTCGGCGTTGTAGGAGAACTTCTCCACGGCCACCGAGCGGGTGAATCCGCCGCCGCCCGGAAGCGCGCCGTTGTGGTAGAAGAAGTAGGAATTGCCCGCGAAGTCGATGACGCCCGCATGGTTGGTGAAGCTGGAACCCTGCGTGGGCATGATCGTGCCCCGGTAGGTCCAGGGGCCGGTGGGGCCCGGGGCCGTCGAGTAGGCGATGAACTCGGAGCAGCACGCCGCCGCGAACACCAGGTGGTAGAGGCCGTTGCGCTTGTAGACCCACGGCCCTTCCTCGTACAGGGTGGGACGCTCGGCGTTCCCGGTACGGGTGCCGAAGCCCTGGGTGGTGAGGGGGATGCGGGTCGGCCCTCCCGCGTAGGAGGTCATGTCGGCGTTCAGCCGCACGTACCAGAGGTTCGGGTTCCCCCAGTACAGGTACGCCTGTCCGTCGTCGTCGACGAACACGGTGGGGTCGATCTCGCCGTTCTCCACCAGGGGCCGTCCCAGGGCGTCGCGGAACGGCCCGGTGGGTGAGTCGGCGACCGCCACCCCGATGGCCATGCGCCCGGTCGCCCGGTTCTTCACCGGCACGTACCAGTAGAACTTCCCGTTGCGCGCGACGACCTGGCCCGCCCAGGCGTCGGCGCTCGCCCAGCTGAACGTGGCGAGGCTCAGGGGGGAGCCGTGATCGGTCCAGTTGGTCATGTCGGAGGACGAGTACAGCCGCCACTCCTTCATGGTGAACCAGGTCGAGCCGTCCTCGTCGTGTCCCGTGTACAGGTAGACCCGGCCGTTGTGGACCAGAGGAGCCGGATCGGCCGTGTAGACGGTCTGCACGAGGGGATTGTCCGCCCGGGCGGCGGACGGCTGGAGGACCGTCAGGGCGCAGAAGAGGCTGATCACCCACGCGAGGCCGCGCCGGGCCGTGAGGCCGCGTCGGGGCGTGGGTCCGGTGCGCAGCGGTGGCGGATGCGGCACGGTTCGTCCTCGCACCGCGGTCATGGCCGCGGGGAGGCGTAACGGTCGTCTGCGTAATCGGTCGGTCATCGTCGTCCCTTCGACGTCGATCGGCTCCGTCGGCGCGGGGCGCCGGCGAGGCCCTCCGGGGAGCGGTGGGCGGTGGGTGCGCGCTCCGGGGAATCGAACGGCCGCCTGGCGCACCGGCCCCCTGCGGAGGGCGACGGCTGCCGGCGAGCCGGGCGGGCGGGTCGGACTGTCCGGCTCCATTGTTACCGCTCACACCGGCTGTCAGCCAGGCCCGTGCGTCAAGGTCGTTGCCCGGCCGCCGGGGTTTTCCGTCCTCGTGCGGCTGAGCTGCGGTTGTCCGCGCGCCTTCGGGCCGGGGTGAAGTGCCAGGAGGGGCGCCGGGCGGATCGTTCTCTCGGAATTGTTATCGCTAACAACATCTTTGCGGGCCCGGGGTGCGGGCCCGGGGTGCGGGCCCGGGGGTGCGAGCGCGTGGGCGCGGTCGCCGGGGGCCTGTGCGGCGGCGCCCTTCAAACGGGGCCCGATGAGGCCGACCGTGGCCCTGAGCCGTTCACCAGCTCGGCGAAGGACCGCCGCCCACCGGCTCCGGCGGGAGCGTGAGGCCGTCCCGTGCGCTGCGAGACGGCGGGAGACGCCGGGGCGGCCGCGCCGGCGCGCACCGCGCGGCGCCGGCGCGGCGGCCGGAACCCCCGTGGACCGCGGCCCGGTTCGCCGAAGCCGGGAACGGCTGTTCCCGGCCGTCGCCGGGCGGGTGCTCCCCGCCCGCCGCCGGCCGGGGAATCCCCTCGTCGCGGAGGGGGCGATGTCTCCAAGGAGGCATGCCGCTACACCCTAGGTGGCCTGGGGAACCACCGGCCGTCGGCCTAGATTCGATGGTGTCCCTCGAAGGGGCGCGAACGCCGCTGAGTCGCCGCTCGAATTCCGCCGGCGCAACGACCGTGGAACCCGTCGGTCGGGCCCTGTGGATTCGGAATTCCCCGAATCACCCTCCTCATTCCCGACGACATTCCCCGACGCCATTTCCCGACGAAAGGAAAGCAGTGTCCCGCACCCTGTCGATACGAACCGCCGTCGCCTCAGCGGCCGTACTCGCGGCCGTCGCACCCCTCGCCCTGCCGTCCTCCGCCGCCCAGGCGCAGCCCTCCCACGTCGCCGCCGGCCCCCACCAGGGTCCGGACGTCATCGAGACCCACGCGGCCGACGTGTACCCGGAGGGCTTCGCCTGGGACCCCACCCGCCAGGCCTTCATCGCCACGTCCGCCCTCTCGGGCGACCTGTCGGTGATCGAACTGGACGGCACCGTCACCGAACTCGCGCCCAGCGTCGGCATGGTGTCGACGCTCGGGGTGAGGGTGGACACCGCGCGCAACCGCATCATCGTCGCCTACAGCGACTTCTGGATCCGGCAGCGCCTGGACGTCGGCGACCAGCCGCCCACCTCCGGGGTGGCCGTCTTCGCCCTGGACACGGGGAAGCTGCAGCGCCGCATCGACCTCTCCGGAGGGCGGGAGCGGACCTTCGCCAACGACCTGACCTTCGACGACAAGGGCAACATCTACGTCACCGACTCCGTGTCGGACACGCTGCAGCGGATCGACCGCCGCGGCCGGGTCACCACGGTGGTGAAGGACCCCCGGTTCGCCGCCGACATCGTCGGCCTGAACGGCATCGTCTGGCACCCCGACGGCTACCTGCTCGCCCTGCGCTACGACACCGGCACCATGTACCGCATCGCCCCCCACGCCCCGCCGCACCGCAGGGTGACCGAGGTCAGGCTGCCGCGGCCGATGGTGGGCACGGACGGCCTCCAGCTGCGTCCGGACGGCTCCGTGGTCGTCGTCACCAACTCCATCGGCGAGGCCGTCGGCGTGCCGGGCGGGGTGGACGGCGTCTCGGTCCTGTCGTCCCGGGACGGCTGGCGCAGCGCCACCCTCCGCAGCCAGGTCCAGCCGTGGCCGGTCGGCGGCCCCACGACCGTGGCGCTCACCCCGTACGGCGACTACGTGCTCAGCGGTCAGGTCGGTGAGGTCCTGGCCGGACGCACCTCCGACCTGATCACCCTCCGCCGCCTTCCCGGCCCCTCCACCAGCAAGGAGAACAACCGATGACCACCGCGACCACCGCGAAGGGCTCCACCTCCGTGTGGGCGTTAATCGCGACGTCCCTGCCCATGTTCATGGTCTCGCTGGACAACCTCGTCGTCACCAACGCGCTGCCGGCGATCAGCGAGCAGTTCGAGGTCAAGCAGTCCGCACTGCAGTGGGTGATGAACGGCTACGTGCTGGCCTTCGCCGGCCTGCTGCTGGCCGGCGCCGCACTGGGTGACCGCTTCGGCCGGCGCCGGGTGTTCCTCGGCGGCGTCGTCCTCTTCACGGCGTCCTCCGTGGCCTGTGCGCTGGCCGACTCCGTCGGCACGCTGGTCGCCGCGCGGGTGCTGCAGGGCGCGGGCGCCGCGGCGATCCTGCCGGTCTCGCTCACTCTGGCCGTCGCCGCCGTCTCCCGGGCCCAGCGCAACATGGCCGTCGGGGTGTGGGGCGGGGTCAACGGCCTCGGCATCGCCTTCGGCCCGCTCGCGGGCGGCCTGGTGACCGAGCAGATCGACTGGAGCTGGATCTTCTGGATCAACGTGCCGGTCGGCGTGATCGCCCTGCCGCTCGCCCTGTGGGCGGTCAAGGAGAGCCGGGGCAACGAGCGCGAGCTGAACGTCGTCAGCATGCTGCTGGTCACCGGCTCGGTCGTCGCCGCGGTCTGGGGCATCGTCTCGGCCGCCGACCACGGCTGGACCCGCACCGGCACCCTGGTGGGTCTCGCGGCGGCGCTGGTGCTGGCGGTGGCGTTCGTCATCTCCGAGCGCGCCAGCCAGGCCCCGCTGATCCCGACGCACATGTACCGCGTGCCGGCGTTCGTGCTGAGCAACGTGGTGTCGATCACGATGTACTTCGGCGTCTTCGGGTCGATCTTCTTCCTGACGCAGTTCCTGCAGGGCCCGATGGGCTACTCGCCCTTCGAGGCCGGGCTGCGCACCCTCCCGTGGACCATCGCCCCGATGATCGTGGTGCCCCTCGCCACCCAGTTCGTGGACCGCATCGGCGGCGGGGTGCTGCAGGCCGCGGGCTGCGCCCTGCAGGGCATCGGCCTGGGCTGGATCGCCTTCATCCTGACGCCCGACGTCGGCTACGGCGCCATGGTCCCGGCGCTCGCCCTGGCGGGCATCGGCATGGGCCTGGTCTTCGCCGGCAACCCCGCCACGGTGATCGCCTCGGTGCGGGAGAACGAGCACAACAAGGCCTCCGGCGCGAACAACACCAGCCGCGAGTTCGGCGGAGCGCTCGGCGTCGCCGCCCTCACCACGGTCTTCAGCCACCGCTTCGCCGGCAACGACGGCGGCCCGGAGGCGGCGTTCACCGACGGCCTCGAAGGCGCCCTGTGGATCGGCGTGGCCGTGGTGATGCTCGGCGCGGTGAGCGGACTGTTCATCCGGCACCGCCCGGCCCAGGGCGGCGAGGGCGACGAGAGCGTCGTCGAGCCGAAGCCGGTGGCCGTCCCGGTCGCCTGACCGGCTGACGACCCAGCACCTCGAAGAACTGGTCTGGAGGGGAACTGATGTCCACCCAGGTACTGGAGGACGCCGAGGCGTCCGTGGTCCCTGCCGTCGAGTACGGGCGCACCATCGAACGGTCCCTCGCGCACCGGTCCGCGATCTCCGAGGTCTTCGTGACCGACGTGCGGACCGTGCGGCCGATGGCGGTGACCGCCGGGATCCACCTGCCGCTGACCCACCTCTACTACAGCGACCACCAGGAGCAGCCCCGGCTGCACGACTCGCTGCTGCTGCTGGAGGCGGGCCGGCAGGCCGCGATCGCCGGATCCCACACCAACGCCGGCGTCCCGGTCGGGACCATGGCGATCGTGCACGGCTTCCGGTTCTCGCTGCGGAACCTGGACGCGCTGCGGATCGGCGGCGAGGCGGGCGAGCCCCGCATCGACACCGATTTCTACGGCAAGACCGCCCGGCACAACGGGCGGTACCGCAAGGGCCGTCTGGAGCAGCGGATCCACATGGGTGACGTGCACGTCGGCGACCACTCCATGGACGTGCTGTTCCTGAAGGGCGACGAGAACGAGATCCTCCGCCACTCCCAGCGGGGCACCCCCGCACCGCTGAGCTCGGACCTCACCGAGGTGCCCGGCGCCCTCACCCGGGTCGATCCGGCCCGGGTGGGGCGCGCCAACCCCCTCAACGTCGTCGTCGCCGGACCGGAGTTCACCGAGGGGGCCGTCACGGCCGTGGTCGCCCCGCGCCTCGACAACCCGGCGCTGTTCGACCACGCCTACGACCACCTGCCGGCCATGACCCTGGTCGAGGGGGCGCGCCAGCTGGCGCTGCTCTCCGTGGGGGCCGCGACCGGATCGTCCGCCCCGGGCTACGCCTGCGGGTACGAGGGCAGCTTCCACCGCTTCGCCGAGCTGGACGCGCCGCTGACCGCGACGGCGCGCCACACGCCGGAGGGCGACGGCCGGCACGGCGTGCGGGTCGCCTTCCGGCAGGACGAGCAGGAGATCGCGGAACTCACCGTCACCGTCGTCGACGCCGCCCACCTCAACGGATCGTGAGGACCTGACATGCCTGAGACCACAGCGCCCCGGATGGCCGTCTGGTCCGACTTCGGAGGCGTCCTCACCCCTCCGCTGAGCCACACCATGGCGACGTTCTGCGCGTCGACCGGCGTCGACCGCGGGGCCCTCCTCCAGGCCGTGGCCACCGTCACGGCCCGGTACGGCACCGACGACATCATGGAGCCGATCGACACCCCGCTGGTGAGCGAGGGGGAGTGGCTCCGCGAGATCGGTGACGTGCTGGAGGCCGAGCACGGCGTCCGGCTCCGCCTCACCACGATGGCGGACGCCTGGTTCGACGGGCGGGAGACCAACCACGCCTGGGCGGCGCAGCTGCGCAAGGCCCGGAGCCGCGGGGCGTTCGTCGGGCTGCTGTCCAACATGGTGCCCGCCTGGGACCGGCACTGGCGGCGCATGGTCGATCCCGCCGAGCTCTTCGACGACGTCCTGCTCTCCTTCGAGGTGGGCCACCGCAAGCCGTCCCCCGGCATGTTCGAGCTCGCCGCCCGGCGGGCCGGCGTCCCCGCGGAACGCTGCGTGCTGGTGGACGACCTCGAGCACAACTGCGCCGGCGCCGAGGCGGCCGGCTGGCGGGCGGTGCTGTTCACCGACGCCGGGAGCGCGGGCGCACAGCTCGACTCCCTCCTGGACGGCGCCGTGCTGGCCGCCCGTCCGTGACATCGCCGCAAGGCCCCCACCGACACCGCAGAAGGAGGCGCACATGACTCGCTCCGTCCTCGTCACCGGCGGAAACCGGGGCATCGGGCTCGCCACCGCACGGGCCCTGGCGGCCGAGGGCAACAAGGTCGCCATCACCTACCGCAACGGGGAACCGCCGCCCGGCTTCTTCGCCGTCCGGTGCGACGTGACCGACCCGGCGCAGGTCAAGGCCGCCGTCGAGGAGGTCGCCATCCAGCAGGGACCGGTGGAGATCCTGGTGTCCAACGCGGGCATCACCCGCGACCAGGTGCTGATCGGCATGCCGGAGGAGGACTTCCGGGACGTGATGGAGACCAACTTCCAGGCCGCCGTCACCGTCACCCGCGAGGTCGTCCCCGCGATGATCAAGGCCCGCTGGGGCCGGCTGATCTACATGTCGTCCATCAACAGCATGTCGGGCGCCCCCGGCCAGACCAACTACGCCTCGGCCAAGGCCGCGATGATCGGGTTCGCCCGGTCGCTCGCCATCGAGGTGGGCCGGCGCAACATCACCGTCAACGTGGTGGCCCCCGGAATGATCGAGACCGACATGGTCCAGAACGTCACCGACGCCCGCCGGCAGGCCGCACTGGCCCGGACCGCACTGGCCCGCACCGGCACCCCCGAGGAGGTCGCCGCGGCCGTGCGCTTCCTGGCCGGGGACGACGCCTCCTACGTGACCGCCGGAGTCATCCCGGTCACCGGCGGCCTGGGCGCCGGCCACTGAGCCCGGGACGGCCGGGCGGCCCGCACCGGCGGGCCGCGCGACCGGCCGTCCCCGCACCACCCGACGGACCGTCACCGCACCGCGCGACGGACCGTCCGCTCCACCAGAGGGACCGAACCCGTCAACCCGCTCTCCAGGAGGAACCCGATGAGCACCGAAGCACTCGACCTCTCCATGAACATGGGCCTGATCTTCAACGACCTGAACGAGGAGGCCGCCCTCGCGTACGTCGCCCCCGAGTTCGTCGACCACGAGGCGCAGCCCGGCGTCCCGAACGGCCCGCTCGGCTACCTCGGCACCGCCCGCTGGGTGCACAGCGCCTTCGAGGGCGCCACGTGGGAGCACCTGGACAGCTTCTCCGAGGGCGACCGCGCCGTCCTGCGCCTGCGCTTCACCGGCAAGCACACCGGCGACTTCCTGGGCATCGCCCCCACCCAGCGCGACGTGGACGTGGAGCAGACCCACATCTACCGCATCGAGAACGGCAAGGTCGTCGAGCACTGGGGCTTCCGCCAGGACCTGCTGATGCTGTCCCAGCTCGGCGCCATCTCCCTCAAGCCGCCGACGCCGGCCGCCGCCTGACCCCCGCACCAGCACCACTCCGGAACCGCACCATCCACCGAGAAGGACGCATCATGACCGTGCAGAGCCTGGAAATCGACTCCGACCTGCGCCTCCGGGTCGTCGACATCGTCAACGAGGAGCTGGAACTGGAGGACGGTGAACTGACCGAGGACGGTCACTTCATCGAGGACTACGACAGCGACTCCCTCACCCTGATCACCGTCGTCTCCCGAATAGAGAAGGAGCTCGGCCACGTCCTGCCCAAGGAGGAGCTGGAGTCCCTGACCACGCTGCGGGTGCTGCTGGCGGCCGTCGCGGGATGCGCAGCGCGGAATGCCTGAGACGCCCGTGCGCCGAGTCGTCATCACGGGGCTCGGAGCGGTCAGCCCGGTCGGTATCGGTGTGAGCTCCTTCGCCGATGCCGTCCGGGCGGGCCGGGTCGGCATCGGTCCGGTTCACAGCTTCGACGCCACCCCGTTCCCCAGCCGGAAGGCCGCCGAGGTCGCCGACTTCGAGCCGGCCGCCGTGCTGCGCAACCTCGACCCCGACCGGTGGGGACGCAGCGCCCTGCTGGCCGCCGCGGCCTCCCGGCTGGCGGTCGAGGACTCCGGGATCGACTCCGGGACGCTCAGTGCCGGCCGGGCCGGCTCCATCATGGGCACCACCAGCGGCGAGTCCGCGGTGGCCCAGAGCCTGGGCGGCCAGTGGGTCACCCAAGGGCTCAAGGGCCTGGAGCCGGGCCTGGTCGGGCAGCTGCCCGCCGGACAGATCGCGGGCGCCGTCAACGCCGAACTCGGTCTGGACGGCGACGCCCAGACCATCCCCACCGCCTGCTCGGCCAGCAACTACGCGCTGGGGTACGCCTTCGACATGGTCCGCTCCGGCGAGGCCGACCTCATGCTGGCCGGCGGCGCCGACTCGGTGAACCGCCTCACCCACGCCGGGTTCTACGCCCTGGGCGCGATGGCGAAGGACCTGCCGCAGCCGTTCGACGCGGGCCGCTCGGGCATCGTCACCGGCGAGGGCGGAGCGGCGCTGCTGCTGGAGCCCCTCGACCACGCGCTGGCGCGCGGGGCCCGGATCTACGCCGAGGTGCTCGGGTACGCCGCGAACTGCGACGCCGAGCACATGGTGCACCCGGACGCGACCAGCATCGCGGCCTGCATCAGGGCGGCCCACCGCGACGCCGGGGTCACCCCGGAGCAGATCGACTACATCTGCGCCCACGGCACCGGCACGCCGACCAACGACTCCACCGAGATCCGGGCCGTCCGCCAGGTGTTCGGCGACCGGCTGCCGCCCATCAGCTCGATCAAGTCGATGCTGGGCCACACGATGGGCGCGGCCAGCGGCTTCGGCGCCATCGCCTGCTGCACCGCCCTCGAGCAGGACTTCCTGCCGCCCACCGCGAACCTCGTCGAGACCGACCCCGAGCTGGGTCCCGGCGTGGACTGCGTCCCGGGCCGGGGCCGCGACGCCCGGGTGGACATCGTCCAGAACCACGGCTTCGCCTTCGGCGGCAACAACGTCATCACCATCCTCGGGAGGTATTCGTGACCACGGCCGCGCCCGTGCAGTCCCCGCCGGCGCGGTCCGCGCCCGTGCAGCCCCTGGCGGTGACCGGCGTCGGGGTGGTCTCCAGCGCGGGCCACGGGCTGGCGCCCCTGGCCGGACTGCTGAACGGGGACACCCCGCCGGACCCCGTCGTCGAGGGGGACCCGACGTACCCGCCCCGGCCCGTCCGGCCGGTGCCCGGGTTCCGGGTCGCCGACCACCTGGGGCGCAAGGGCACCAAGAACCTCGACCGGCTCGTCGGGCTCGGCCTGGTCGCCTGCATGGAGGCGCTCGAGGCGGCGGGCCCGGCCGCGGCCGGCCTCGAGCCGGACCGGACCGGTGTGGTGCTGGCCACCAACACCGGCAGCATCGCGGGCTACTCCGACCTGCTGTACGAGACGCTCACCCTGGAGAAGCCCTACCTGATCAACCCGGGCAAGTTCTCCAACAGCGTGATGAACTGCACCGCCGGCCAGATGGCCATCCGGTACGGCTTCAAGGGCCTGAACGCCACGGTGGCCGGCGGCCGCAGCGCCGGCCTCTACGCCTTCCGGCACGCCCGGCTGGCCATGGCCACCGGGCGCGCCGACCGGCTGCTGGTCGGCGGGGCCGAGGAACTCAGCGCCCCGGCGGCCTGGGCGTGGCACCACGCCGGAACCCTGCGCCAGGACGCCCCGGTCGGCGAGGGCAGTGCCGTCTTCGTCGTCTCCCGCGCCCCCGAGGAGACGGCCCTCGCGGACCTGCTGGCCTGCGAGGTCGGCTACCACCCCTGGACCGGGACCACCGCGCGGGCCGACGGCCGCCGCGCGCCGTCGCGGACGCTGGCCGCCGCGATCACCCGGGCCCTGGAACGCAGCGGGGTGGGCGCCGAGGAGGTGGAGACCGTGTCGCTGAGCGCCGGCCACCACATCGGTCTGGACCGGATCGAGGAGCGCGCCGTCCGGCTCGCCCTCGGCCGGGTGCCGGAGCGGGTGCGGGTGGCCGACGTGCTCGGCGAGACCTACAGCGCCGGCGGCGCCCTGCAGCTGGCGGCGCTCCTCGCCCGCTGGCAGGGCCGGCCGTCCGGGGCGCCCCGGATCGGCCTGGTCACCTCGATCGGGCACGACGGCAACGCCGGCGCGCTGGTCGTGCGCGGCCGGGCCCGATAACGCCGCCGCGGACGGCGCGCGCCCGACGTACTACGAGAACAGGACGGACCCGCATGGTGAAGCAGGAAGAGTGGGACGCCATTGTCGTCGGCAGCGGCATGGGCGGCCTGGTGTGCGCGGCCTACCTGGCCGTCAGCGGCCGCCGCGTCCTGGTACTGGAACAGCACGACGTGGCGGGCGGCAACAGCCACGTCTTCCGCCGCCGGCGGGCCTACGAGTTCGACGTGGGCGTCCACTACCTGGGCGACTGCGGCCCGGACGGGGTGCTGCCGGCGATCTTCTCCGGCCTGGGCCTCGACGGCCGGGTGACCTACCGGGAGATGGACCGCGGCGGCTTCGACCGGATAGCCCTGCCGGGCCTCACGGTCGACGTGCCGGTCGGATGGGAGGCGTACACCGGCCGGCTGACCCGGGCGCTGCCGGGGGAGGCCGAGGGGCTGGCCCGGTTCACCGGGATCTGCGCCGCCGTCGCCGGGGAGACCCGCTCGATGCTGCTGTCCGGGAGCGAGCTGTCGGTGGCCGACCTGATGGCCCGCACGCCGGTCAGCGCGCAGTGGGGGCGGCGCACCCTCGGCGAGCTCTTCGACCACTGCGGCCTGTCGCCGCGGGCGCGGACCGTGCTGGCCGCCCAGTCGCCCAACTACGGAATGGGGCCGCGCCAGGCCACCGTCGCCACCCACGCGGCCGTCACCGACCACTATCTGAGGGGCGCCTACTACCCCGAGGGCGGCGGCCAGGTCCTCGCCGCGGCGCTGGTCGAGGCGCTGGAGGCGCACGGCGGGCAGCTGCGGACGAAGAGCAGGGTGGAACGCATCCTCGTCGAGGACGGCAGGGCCACCGGGGTCGGGATGAAGGACGGCGACGTCCACCGCGCCCCCCTGGTGGTGTCGAACGCGGACTACTCCCGGACCGTGCTCGACCTGGTGGGCGAGGAGCACTTCGGCCGCCGGGTGGTGTCCCGGACCCGGCGGGCGGAGATGGCGCTGCCCCTGGCCACGCTCTACATCGCGCTCGACACCGAGCTGCCCGAACGCCCCAACGCCAACCTGTGGTGGTACCGGGACGCCGACATCGAGGGCTACTACGAACAGCTGGCGCAGGAGCGCATCAACCCGGTGCCGTTCCTCTTCGTCTCGTTCGCCTCGCTGAAGGACCCGGATGCCCGCGCGGTCTGCCCGCCGGGGCACAGCAACTTCCAGGTGATGACGCTGTGCCCGCCCTCCTACGACTACTGGGGGGTGCGCGAGGGTCCCGCGGCGGGGGAGCGGTACCGGCGCAACCAGGGCTACCAGGAGCGCAAGGCCGAGCTGACCGAGGCGATGCTCGGCGCGGCGGAGGAGGCCCTCGGCCCGTTCCGCCGGCACATCGTCCACCTGGAGACCGCCACCCCGATCACCCACGAGCGCTACACGCTCGCGACCGGCGGCACGCCCTACGGGCTGGCCCGGTGGGGCGGGCCGGGCAGCCGCCCCGACACCCGCACCACCATCGAGGGACTGCACGTGGTGGGCACCAACACCCGCTACGGCACCGGCATCACCGGGTCCGCGGTCGGCGGCATGGCCTGTGCCGCCCAGATCCTGGACCGCGGCCTGCTGGCCGAGGTCCACCGGGGCGCGCGGTTCGGCGACCCGGACCTGCTGCCGGTCCGCGACGCGGACTGGGACCCGCTGGCGGTCTCCCGCGGGGCCGGCCGCCGCGGCGCCCGCGGCCTGGCCCGCATCGGCTGACCGGACGCGGCGGACCACAGGGAAGGGCCCCGTACCCGCAGGTACGGGGCCCTTCCCGCGTGAGGCCCTGCCACCGGTGGGGAGGGCCGCGGTGGCAGGGCCCGTCCCGCGGCGGCTACTTGGGCCGGCCGGTGCCGAGCTGGCCCGCCCAGCCGCCGTCCACCCGCAGCAGTTCACCGGTGATGTACGAGGAGTCGGGTCCGGCCAGGAAGGACACCGCCCCGGCCACCTGCTCGGGCGTCGCGAACTCCCGCAGCGGCAGCTGGCGCTTGATGCTCCGGCCGCCGTCCTTCTCCAGCAGCCCGCCGATCAGTTCGGTGGCCGTGAAGCCGGCGAGGACCGCGTTGACCCGGACCTCGAAGCGGGCCAGCTCGACGGCGGCCGCCCGGGTGAAGGAGTTGACGGCCCCCTTGGAGGCCGAGTAGTTGGACTGGCCGACCCAGCCGCCCTCGCCCATGACCGAGGAGACGTTGACGACCGTGCCCTCGCGCTGGGACATGAAGTGCGGGGCCGCGGCCCGGGTGCAGTGGTAGACACCGCCGACGTTGACCTTGAGCACCTCCCACCAGTCCTCGGGGGACTGGTCCCAGAGGAACCCGTCGCGGGCCACGCCGGCGTTGTTCACCAGGACGTGCAGCCCGCCGAGGCCGTCTATGGTCCCGTCCACCAGCTGCCGGGCCTCGTCGGGGTCGGACACGTCGGCCCGCAGGGCGAGGGCCCGTCCGCCCCGGGCGGTGATCTCCTCGACGGTGCGCTCGGCCTCGTCCTTGCGGGAGCGGTAGTTGACGGCGACCGCGGCCCCGTCGGCGGCGAGGCGGAGCGCGACGGCCCGTCCGATGCCGCGGGAGCCGCCGGTGACCAGGGCGGTCCGGCCTTCGAGGGTCATCAATCGTCTCCTTCTGAGGAAAAGAGGGGGAGGAACGAAGGGGAATTCCGTTTTCCGAATTTCCCCCGGTGCTCCTGGAATACGCCGCACCACCGTAGCCGGATTTCCCGCGCGAGTGGCGCCGCGGCCGGTGTCACTTCGGCGGATCCCCGTGTTTCCTTGGAGGCATTTCCCGTTCCTCCGGTGCATTCCAGGTGGTCTGCCGAATGGCGTCGGAAATGGTCTGGCTGGTTTTCGCGGACCGCTGCGAAAGTCGTTCCAGGACGACATCGAAGGGAGGCACAGCGACGATGAGCGGGAAAAGAAAAACACCGTCCGTCATCATCGGGTACGGCCACGCGGGTCGCGATCTGCACCATCGCGCGCTGCGTGACATCGCCGGCGGGAACCCGCCGGTGATCGCCGTCGACCCGCGTCCGGCCGAGGTGCCGGGCGGGCAGTGGGTGCCGGACGTCCGCGGCGCCGTGCGGGCCCTGCGGACGTCCGGGCACCGGGTGCCCGACGCCGTCTTCCACGTGACGGTGCCGCCGGACGCCCACCGCGACTGCCTGGAGCGGCTGCTGTCCGTCGGGGCACGGCACTTCATCCTGGAGAAGCCGGTCGCCCCCACCGTGCAGGAGACCGCCCACCTCGTGGACCTGGCCGAGGTCACCCGGGCCGTGGTGCTGCCGATGAGCGTCTGGCCGAACAGCAGGGTCACCGAGGCGGCCGGGGAACTGGTGGCCTCGGGACGGATCGGGGAACCGGTCGCCTACCACATGGAGCAGAGCAAGCCGCGGTTCCGCCGCTCGCTCCAGGACCGGGGCCACGCCAGCGCGTTCGAGGTGGAACTGCCGCACCAGATGCTGCTCGCCCTCCACCTGGCCGGGCCCGTCGCGGAGGTGACCGCCTCCCGGGGCTGGGACCTGCCGCTGCCGTCCGGCCGGCTCGCCGGGCTGGGCGGGGCCGAGGTCGGGCTGCGCCACCGCACCGGCGTCACCACCACCCTCCACACCGACCTCTCCTCCCCGGTCCGCCGCCGCCGGCTGCACGTCCACGGCACCGAGGGCACCGTCGTGGCGGACTACCCGGTCTCCGGCGACGACGACTTCGGCCAGGTCCGCATCGCCGGCAGCTCCGTCCACCGGGTCGTCCAGGACGCCCCGCTGACCCGGTTCGTCGCACGGGCCTACGCCCACTTCCGCGGCGAGGGCCCCGCCCCGCACGGCGACCTCGCCCTGCACCTGCGGTCCATGGAACTCATCGACACCGCCCGCGCCACCGCGTTCCGGGAAGCCGGCGCCCCAGTCCCGCAGGAAGCAGCATGAGCACCGTTCTGATCATCGAGCCCCAGTCCTCCGGCCTGGAACTGGTGGCCAGGGCCCGGGAGCTCGGCCACACCGTCCTCGTGCTGGCCTCCGCCGCGCCCGCCGCCGCCCCCGCCGGAGCCCACCGGGTGGTCACCGCCGACACCGCCGACCAGGCCGCCGCGCTCGACCGGATCCGCGCCCTGCACGCCGAGTCCCCGCTGGACGCGGTCCTGCCCGGCTTCGAGCACTTCGTGCCGCTCGCGGCCCGCGCCGCGGCCGCGCTCGGACTGCCCGGCATCGACCCGGAGGGCGTGGAACGGCTGCGCCACAAGCACCGGATGCGCCGGGCGCTCGACGCGGCCGGCCTCGACCAGCCCGCCCACCGGACGGTCTCCACCGCACGGGCCGCGGCCGCCGCCTACGCCGAGCTCGGCCCGGTGTGCGTGGTCAAGCCGGTCGACCAGTCGGGCAGCCTCGACGTGCGCAAGGTCGGCTCGGAGCAGGAGGCCCGCGCCGCGTTCCGCAGCGCGCTGCGCTCCGCCCCCCGCGCCGGGGCGCGCGGACCGGGCCTGGTGCTGGTCGAGGAGTACGCCGAGGGGCCGGAGTACAGCGTCGAGGGCTACGTCGAGGACGGCCGGGTGCACGTGCTCGGCATCACCGAGAAGATCCTCGGCGCCGAACCCCACTTCGTCGAGGTGGGGCACATCGTCCCCGCCCAGCTGGCCCCCTCCCCGGCGCGCGAGATCGAGACCTACGTCGCCGGCGTCCTGGACGCCGTCGCCCTGCGCATCGGCCCCTTCCACGCCGAGGTCCGGATGAACCCGCGCGGCCCGCTGCTGATGGAGGTGGCGGCCCGGCTGCCCGGCGACCGCATCCCCGACCTGCTGCGGCTGGCCCGCGGACACGACCTGTACGAGATCATGCTCCGCTGCCACCTGGGCCTGCCCAACCCCGAACCGGCCGCCCCCCGCACCGGCGCCCGGGCCGGCATCCGCTACTTCCTGCGGCCCGGACTCGACACGTACCAGGAGTTCCGGGTCGACCCCGCCCTCCGGTCGGACCCGCGGGTGCGGGAGATCGGTGTCCTGCAGCCGCCGGGCAGCGCGCTCCCCGACCCCGGCAGCTCGGCCGGCCGCCTCGGCTACGTGCTGGCCGCGGGCGCCTCGTACCGGGAGACGGCGGGGCTGCTGCAACGCGCCGAGAGCGCCGTGTCCTTCAGCTGACGCCCCGCCCCGGCCGCCGCCCCGGCCCCCGTCCCCGCCGCCCGCCACGACCCCCGGCCACGACCCATCCGGAGCCCCGATGAACCGTCACGTACTCGTCATCAACCGCTGGACCAACTCCTACGCCGAGTACCACCGCCACATCGACCACACCGCCGACCGCGTCGCCTACCTCACCACCGCGGAGGGCAGCGTGCCCCTCGACCCCGAGCTGGCCGAGGACATCCGCGTGCTGCCCGACCTCGGCGACACGGAGGCGGCCCTGCGGGAGACCGAGCGGCTGATCGCGCGGCACGGCCCCTTCACCCACGTCCTCGCCCTGTCCGAGTTCGACCTCGAACTGGCGGGCGAGATCCGGGAGCGGTTCAAGATCCCCGGGCGCACCCCCGGCCAGGTCGCCGCCGTGCGCGACAAGGTCGTGATGAAGGGCCTGGTCGCCGCGGCCGGACTGCGGGTGCCCGCCTTCGCGGAGACGCCGACCGCCGCCGCCGTGCGGGAGTTCGCCGCCCGGCACGGCCACCCGTTCGTCCTCAAGCCGCGCGCGGGCGCCGACAGCCAGGGCGTGCACGTGGTGCGCACCCCCGAACAGCTCGACACCCTCCTGGAGGAGGCCGACCTGGACGACGCCCAGTGCGAGGAGTTCGTCGACGGCGTCCTCCACCAGGTCGACGGCGTGGTGTCCGGCGGCGTGCTGCTCACCTCGCGCTCCTGGCGCTGCGGCGGCAGCTGCCTGGACTTCGCCACCGGCACCGCCTTCAGCTCCGTCGCCAACGACGACCGGGACTTCGAGCGGCGGGTGACCGCCGTCGCCGAGCGGGTGTGCGCCGCCCTCGGCATCACCGACGACGTCTTCCACCTGGAGGTGTTCCGCACCCCCGAGGACGCCGGCGACGACATCGTCTTCCTGGAGATCGGGGCGCGGGCCGGCGGCGGCCAGGTCCGGTTCGTCTGGGACGAGGTGTACGGGGTCGACCTGGTCGCCGCCTCCGCCCTGGTGCAGCTCGGCGAGACGCCGGCCGTCGCGCCGATGGACCTGGACGGGCCGGTCGCCGGCTACCTGATGATGCCCGAACCGCCGGTGCGGCCCGCCGTCGTGCGGTCGGTGACCTCGCTCGTGGACCGCGTTCCCGGGATGTACGCCGAGACGCTGCCGCCGCCCGGGGCCGTGCTCAGCGGCAACGGCGGCGCGGTGCACACCGCCGGCGTCTTCCGCTACCGGGGGGACAGCGCCGAAGAGGTCCGGTCCGCGATCCGGCGGACGCTGGCCGCGTACCGGCTCGACTGGCACCCGCTCGACGCCCCGCCCGTCCCGGCAGCCGGGGAGACGGCCGATGTCCGCCTCTGAACTGCTCGACGCGCCGCAGGGCGCCCCGGAGCCGCGGCGCCCCCGCGGGCTCTGGCACCACCGGGACTTCCGCAGGCTCTGGGCCGGCCAGACGGCCGCGCTGCTCGGCTCCCGGGTCACCGAACTGGCCCTGCCGGTCACCGCGATCGTGCTGCTCGACGCCGGCCCCGCCCAGCTGGGACTGCTCAACAGCGCCCAGTACCTCCCGGTGCTGTGCGTGACCCTGTTCGCCGGGGTCCTCGCCGACCGGGTCCGCCGCCGGCCGCTGCTGATCACCGCCAACCTCGGGCGGGCCCTGATCCTCATGGCGGTGCCGCTGCTCGCCTGGTTCGGCGGCCTCGGCGTCTGGGCGCTGTGCGCCGTCGCGTTCGCCACCGGCGTGCTCACCGCCGTCTTCGACGTGGCCTACCAGGCGTACCTGCCGTCCCTGGTCTCCAGGGAACGGCTCGTGGAGGGGAACAGCAAGCTGCAGGCCAGCCGCTCGGTCGCGGAGACCGCCGGACAGGGGCTCGGCGGGACGCTGATCCAGGTGCTCACCGCGCCGGTGGCCATCATCGTCGACTGCCTCGGCTACCTCTTCGCGACCGGCATGCTGCTGCGCATCCGCACCCCCGAAGCCCGGCCCGAGCGCCCGGCCGGCGGCCGGCCCTCGGTCCGCAAGGACATCGTGGCCGGGCTGCGCATGACCATGAACAGCCGGCTCCTGCGCGTGATCATGTTCCACGCGTCCTGGTACAACCTGCTCTGGGACGTCGTCCTGGTCGTCTTCCCGCTCTACGGCCTCCGGGAGCTGGGCCTCGGCCCGGCCGGACTCGGCCTGGTCGTCGCGGCCGGCAGCATCGGCGCCCTCGGCGGAGCCCTGTCCGCCGGACCGCTCGGGACCCGGCTCGGCGTGGGCCGCGCCATGGTCGTCGGCATGACGGTGGCCTCGGCCGCGACGCTGCTGCTGCCGCTCGCGCCCGGCGACGGCAGCGGCCTCGGACACGCGCTGCTGGCCGGCGGCTACGTCCTCAACGGCTTCGGCATCGCCGTCTTCAGCATCCACTCGATCACGCTGCGCCAGGCCACCGTGCCCATCGAGCTCATCGGCCGGGTCAGCGCCACCTTCCGGTTCGTCACCTGGGCGGTGATCCCGCTGGGCGGGCTGCTCGGCGGGCTGCTCGCCGCCGCCGTCGGACCGCGCGCGGCCCTGACGGTCACGGCGGCCGGACTGACCGCGGGGGCGCTGGTCTTCCTCTGCTCCCGCACCGCCACCCGGTCGTGACGGGCCGCCCCCGCGCCGCCCGTGCGACCATCGGACCCGCTTTCCCGTTCCTTCCCGTTCCGGGGCTTCCCGTTCCGGGACCTCCCGTTCCAGGAGATGAGGCATCGTGTACGTCAAGGTCTGCGGCCTGAGCCGGCCGGAGGACGTGGAGGCGGCCGTCGCCGCCGGGGCCGACGCGGTCGGCTTCGTCCTCACCCCGAGCCCCCGGCAGGTCCCCCCGGCGGCCGTCCGCGCGCTGGCCGCCCTGGTCCCCGGCCGGGTCGCCACCGTCGCCGTGTTCCGCGGGGAACCGCTGGAGGAGGTGCGCCGGGCCGCCGCCGAGGCCGGCGTCGACACCGTCCAGCTGCACGGCGAGGAGCCGCCCGAGGCGTTCGCCGCGCTGCGCGGCGACGGCTTCCGGCTCGTCCGCGCCACCTCCCCGGTCACCGCGGCCCCGCTGGAGACCGGCGCCTACGGGGAGGACCTGCTGATCGTCGACTCGCCCAGCCCGGGCTCCGGCGAACGCTGGGACCCGGCCGCGCTCGGCCGCGCGCCCTCCGGTTCCTGGCTGCTGGCCGGCGGACTGGACCCGGACAACGTCGCCGGGGCGGTGGCCGGACTGCGGCCCTGGGGCGTCGACGTCTCCAGCGGCGTGGAGCGCGCCCGCGGGGTCAAGGACCCGGCGCTCATCGAGAAGTTCGTGGCCGCGGCCAAGGCGGCCGGCGCGGCCACGGCGGGCGGGGCGGCGGGGGCCGCCGGGTGAGCACCGGGTGACATCCGGCTGCCTCCAAGAGGCAACCGGCTGTCACCTAAGGCGGATTGAGGGCACGGCGGCGCGGCCCGCAGTATCGGAGGGCCGTTCCCGGACGCGTACGGGCGCACCAGGCGCACACCTGGTGCACGGCACTTCCGCATCCGCCGACCCACTGGGGGAACCATGTGGCTGCCCACGTCCGGGCGACACCGGGACTTCATCGAGCGCTACCTGACCCTGCACCACCGCTACACCGCCGGAGAGCTCCGTGAGGAGGAGTGGCGGCAGTGGGCCGAGGAACAGCTGCGCACGGTCGTCGCGCTCGCCCAGCAGGGCTCGCCCTTCTACGCCCGCCACCTCGCCGGCGTCCGCGCCGACGGGCTCACGCTCGAGGGCCTGCGGCAGCTGCCGTTCACCACCAAGGACGACCTGCGCACCGCCATGCACGACGTCCTCAGCCGGGACCTCGACGAGGCGTGCTTCTACTACGAGACCACCGGCACCACCGGCCCGGCCACCCCCTGCCCCCGCGACCCGCGCGAGGTGATCGCCTCCAACGCGCACGTGACGGAGAGCTGGCGGAACATCTTCACCGACGTCTTCGGCGACCGCGCCCCGCGCGTCGGCGTGATGGGCCCCACCGAGGTGCACTCGCTCGGCGACACCCTCGGCGACGTCGCCCGCAACGTGGGCTCCGCGGTCGCCAAGATCTGGCCGTACTCGCCCGTCATCGGCTTCCCCAAGGCGCTGCAGCTGCTCCGCGACCTCGCCCTGGACGTGGTGTTCTGCACCCCGAACGTGGCCCTGTCGCTGGCCAGGGCCGCCCTCGAGGAGGGCCTCGACCCGCGCCGTGACTTCGCCGTCAAGGTCTTCCTGGTCACCGGGGAGATGTGCACCCCCGACCTGGCCCGGCAGATCGACCAGGCCTGGGGCGCCCGCACCTACAACGCCCTCTACGGCGCCCAGGAGACCCTCGTCGTCGCCTCCGCCTGCGCGCACGGCCGGCTCCACCTGGCCCGGCCCAACTACGTCGCCGAGCTGGTCGACCCGGACACCGGCGCCCCCCTCGGCGACAGCGGCACCGGGGAGCTCGTCGTCACCATGCTGATCGACGGCATCAAGCCGCTGATCCGCTACCGCACCGGCGACCTGGTCGAGCTCGGCGCCGGCGACTGCGGCTGCGGCATCCGGGGGCCCGTCGTCCGGGTCGTCGGCCGCACCCGCGACCGGATCGTCCTCGGCGGGCACAGCTTCCAGGCCTGGCAGATCGAGCAGGCCGTCCTGGGCGGCGTCGACCACGCCTACGGCTACCAGGTCGTCATCGACCGGGACGACGACGGCGAGGACCTGGTCACCGTCCGCCTCGACCTGCCCGGCGGGCCCGCCCCCGGGCAGGCCGCCGCGCAGGCGGGGCGGATCGCCGCCGCGCTCGGGGTCCGCTGCGCGGTCGAGTTCCCCGACGAACTCGACCCGGTCACCACCACCGGCGCCTTCGTCAGCTGGAAGGCCGCCCGCATCCACGACCGGCGGTTCGCGTCGGACCACGAGACGGCCGCCGCCCGCCGGCTCGCCGGAACCAGGGGGCACCGCGCATGACCGAGCCGCTGCTGCACTCGCCGGGCTTCGACCCGGCCGACGCGGATCCCACGCCGTTCCCGATCCTGTGGGAGCCGGCCCGCATACCGAACTCGCCGCTGCTGAGGCCCGGCAGCCTGCCCATCGGCACCCTCGGCCCGGACGGCACCACCTCGATGGTCGCCCTGGACCGTCTCGCGCACCGGCTCGCCCACCTCGGCGGCCCCGCCGTGCACCCCGTGCCGTACGACTCCTTCGAGGAGCTCCTCGCCGCCGTCGGCACCCGCGGCGGACCCCGTTACGCGCTGGTGCCGGGGGCCGCCGAGTGCGCCACCCGCTTCTTCTGGTCGCCGTCGCTGCGCCTGGACGCCACCTTCTCCAGCCCGACCCCCGAGTACGGCGTCGCCACCCGCGGCCCGCGGCTGCGCGAGGGCGTGCTGCGGCTCGCCACCCTGCACGAGACACGGAGCCTGGTGGAGCTGCTGGACGGACTGGAGGGCGGGCGCGGCGGCTTCGAGGTCGTCTGGGTCCCCGCCGAGTCCACCCTGCACGCCGCCCAGCTGGTGGCCGAGGGCCGCGCGGACGCCGCCGTGACCAACGACCCCGGCCGTCGCCGGCACCGCCTGGTGTTCCAGGTGTCCCGGCCCGGCGTCCCCATGGTGTGGATGGTCTTCGGGCCCGCGGTGCTCGACCGGCCCACCACGCCCTTCACCCTGTCAGGAGCCGCGTACCGTGACCGCTGACCGCCGACTGCTGCTGCACGACGTCACCGTCCAGGAGGGCCTGGGCCGCGCCTCGCTGCCGCACCGCTCCGTCCTCCTCGCCGGCGAGCGGATCGAGGCCGTGCTGCCGACCGCCCAGGCGCCCGCCGACGGCGACTTCGTCCGCTGGGACCTGGCCGGGGCCACCGTCATGCCCGGCATGACGCTGGGGCACACCCACATCGCCTACGTCAACGTCACCACCGGCCGCGAGACCCTGTTCAAGTACCGCGTGCCGGAGGTCGCCCTGCACGCCGCGCGGCACGCGGCGGACCTGCTGACCTGCGGGTACACCGCCTTCGTCGGCGCCGGTTCGGTCGCCGGGATCGACATGGCGCTGAAGAACGCCATCGAGGACGGCGTCATCCCCGGCCCGCGCGTCACCCCGTGCAGCCGCGACCTGATGGTCTCGGGCCCGCCCGGACGGCGCAGCCCCGACCTCAAGGAGCGGATGCCGCGCGAGCTGATGCCGGTGGTCGACGTCCTCGGCGACCTGGTGAAGTACACCGAGGAGGAGATCGACCAGGGCGCGGAGATCATCAAGGTCTTCTCCTCCGGCGACGACACCTTCCCCAACGCCCGCTCCGACGAACTGCTCTTCAGCCGGGAGGAACTGGCCCTGGTCGTGAAGACCGCGCACGCCCGCGGCGCGAGGGTGCGGGCCCACTCCCGGGGCCTGGACGGCATCCGCAACGCGCTGGCGGCGGGCGTCGACGTCATCGACCACGCCACGTACGCCGACGACGAGGCGCTGGAGCAGATCGCCGGGCGCGGCGTCTTCGTGGTGCCGAGCCTGTTCCAGCCCGACCGGCTGCTCGCCCTGGGCGAGCGGTTCGGCAAGGCGCCGGACTACCTGGAGGCCCTCGACTTCGAGAAGGAGATCGAGAACACCCTGCGCTTCCTGCCGATGGCCGAGGACCTCGGGCTGAAGATCGTGCCCGGCGACGACTTCGGCTTCGCCTGGACGCCGCACGGCACCTACGCCGACGAGCTGGTGATGTACGCCGAGCGCGCCGGGATCGCCCCCAGGACGGTCCTCAAGTGGGCCTGCGCCAACGGCGCGGAGCTGGCCGGGCGCGGCGCCGACGCCGGTGTGGTGGCGCCGGGCCGCCTCGCCGACCTGGTGGTCCGGGAGGGCGACCCGGCGGCGGACCTGCGGGTGCTCCAGGACCGCGGCACGCTGCGGTCGGTGCTGATCGGCGGGCGGCACGTGGCCGGCCCGCTGGCGCCCCCCGCGCCCTGACCCGTGCCCTGACCCGCGTTCGGCCGCCGGGCTGTTCACCCCGCCAGGGGGAGCAGCCCGGCGCGTTCGTTGCGGGGCAGCGACAGCATCCGGGCGGTGTCCTCCCGGCCGCCGTGCGGCAGCAGCAGGACCCGCAGCATGTCGATCATGCGGTCGATCAGGCCGCGCGCGGCCGCCATGCCCTCGTGGTCCTCGTCCGGGGCGAACTGGTCGTGCACGAAGGCGGGGAAGCCGCTGCCCGCCAGGATCATCCGGTTGAGCAGGACGTTGTCGACGAGCTGGCCGTAGACGCGGTCGTGGCTGTAGCGGCGGCCGGTGACGACCACGCCGGCCACCTTGTTGGCGAGCGGGCGCTCGAAGCGCAGGTGCCCGACCCCGGCCCGCTCGACGAAGTTCTGCATCGTGCCCGCCAGGCCGAAGCCGTGGACCGGGGCCGCGTAGAGCACCCCGTCGGCGCGCACCAGCCGGTCCACCAGGGCGGGGACGTCGTCGTCCACGGCGCAGGGCAGGGGCCGCACGTTGCAGTCGCCGCACCGTCCGCACGGCGTGACGTCGTACTCCGCGAGCGGGACCACGTCCATGTGGACCCCGTGCTCGGCGGCGGCCGCGGCCAGCACGCGCAGCACCCGCGCGGTGAGTCCGTCGGGCCGTTCGGAACCGTTGAGGGCGGCTATCGTCGCCCAGGGGCCGTGGGAAGCCATGTCCGTATCCCTCCGAGGAAGTTGTCGACGAACGCGTGCCCGTCGCGGGTGGTGATGCTTTCCGGGTGGAACTGGAGGCCCTCGACGGGCAGCCGGCGGTGGCGCAGTCCCATCACGCAGCCGTCCTCGCGGGCCCGCGCGCTCACCACCAGCTCGGCGGGGAGCGGGTCCGCGACGGCCAGCGAGTGGTAGCGGGTGACCTCGGTGCCGTCCTCGAACCCGGTGAAGAGTCCGGAGCCGTCGTGGGCGAGGCGGCTGGTCTTGCCGTGCACGGTGCGTGCCGCCCGCTCGATCCGTCCGCCGTAGGCGAGGCCGATCGCCTGGTGCCCGAGGCAGATGCCGAGCAGCGGGACCCGGCCGGCGAAGTGGCGCACCAGCTCCACGTGGCCGGAGTCGGCCGGATGACCGGGGCCGGGGCCGAGGACCACCGCGTCCGGGCGGCGCGCGGCCAGCTCGACGGGGGTGTGCGCGTGGGCGGTGACGACCTCGGTGCGGGCGCCGCACTCGCGCAGGTAGTGGTCGATGACGTGCACGAAGCTGTCGCGCGCGTCGACGAGCAGGACCCTCATGCCGCCAGCTCCTCACCGGTCACGGCGGTGTAGACGGCGCCCATCTTGGCCATCGTCTCGCGCCACTCCCCGTCGGCCGAGGAGTCCGCGACCACGCCGGCCGACGCCTGCAGCGCGTACGTCCCCGTCCGCGGGTCGTGCACGGCGGTGCGGATGCACAGGGCGAGCGTCGCGGCCCGTCCGCGGAGGTCGATCAGCCCGACCGCGCCCGCGTAGGCGCCGCGCGGCCGGTCCTCGATCTCGGCGATCAGCTCCATGGCGCGGACCTTGGGCGCTCCCGTCATGGTGCCCGCGGGGAAGGTGGCGCGCAGCACCGACCAGACGTCGGCGTCGCCGTCCAGCTCGCCGCGGACCGTGGAGACCAGGTGGTGGACCTTCGAGAAGCCCTCGACGGCCATCATCCGCTCCACCGCGAGCGTGCCGGGCTCGCAGACCCGGGCCACGTCGTTGCGGCACAGGTCGACCAGCATGATGTGCTCGGCGCGTTCCTTGGCGTCGGCCCGCAGCGCGGCCACCCGGCGGGCGTCCTCGGCGGGGTCGGCGGCGCGCGCGGTGGTGCCGGCGATGGGCCGCATGGCCAGGCCGCGGCCCTCGATCCTGAACAGCAGTTCGGGGCTGGCCCCGATGAGGGCGCGGCCCGCCCACGGCACCAGGTACATGTACGGCGACGGGTTGCCCCGCCGCAGCCTGCGGTAGGCGTCCAGGGGCGGCAGCGGCGTCGTGACGTCGATGCGGTGGCCCATCTGGATCTGGTAGACGTCGCCGGCCCGGATGTGCTCCAGGCAGCGGCGCACGCGGTCGGCGTACTCCTCCCGCCGGACGGTGTCGCGCACCGCGGACGGGCGGGGCGCCGGGGGCACGGCGGCCTCCTCGGCGGGCAGGGACCGCACCAGCTCCGCCAGGCCGGCGCCGAGGGCGTCCGGCCCGCCGAACCCGGCGCCGTCCGCGGACAGCTGGTGGCTCTCGCCGGTGTCCAGGTCGTACCGGACGACGTGCCGGAAGAGGGTGAGCACGATCTCCGGGTCCTGCCCGGAGGCGTGCGGGGGCAGCTGCTCCAGGTACTGGGCGGCCTCGTAGCCGAACACCCCGAGGAACCCGAACGCGTAGGAGTCCAGGGGCACGTCGGTGCGCACGTCGAACGCCGCGTGCAGCTCCCGCAGCAGCCGGGGCACGTCGCCGTCGGCGCGGTCCGCGCAGGCGCGCAGCCGGTCCGCCAGCTCCGGCCGGCCGTCCACGCCGACCCGCCCGTCCCGGACGGTGACGCGGGCCAGCACGCCGGCGCCGACGGCGGCGAAGCGGCAGTCCTCCTCCGGGCCGGCCAGGCTCTCGAAGAGGAACACCTGGTCGTCGCCGAGCAGCCGGCGCAGTGCGGCGCACAGCGCCAGCGGGGCGTGCGGGGCGAGCGGGGTCCGTGCCACGCCCACCCGCAGGGGCGCGGCGTCCGCGCGGGGCGGCGCGGGCGCGACGGCAGTCATGGTCATCGTGGGTGGGTCCCCTTCGGTACGTGGATCGGCCGGCGAAGCAACGCCAGCAAACCAATCGCGCGCACCCGTGGAGCAGTCCACCGGACCGGGGCGGCGGCGTACCACTCGGCCGCGGCGCGGGCGCCGGGCCCCGGCCGTGGCCTCAGCCGCGGCCCCCGCCGAGCAGCTCGGCGGCCCGCAGGAGGGCCGTCCGGCAGGTGTCCTCGTCGACCCCGGGCACCGAGCAGGCCAGCAGCAGCACCCGGCGGGTGTCCCCGGTCACCGCCTGGTGCACCCCGTCCCGGTGCGCGAACAGCGACAGCACCCGCTCGTCGTCGGCGAGCACCGGCCGTCCCGGCTCCAGCACCGCCGGCCCGTCCGCGCCGAGCGCGGTGAACTCCTCCGTGCCGTCGCTCAGCCGCAGCCGCACCTCGCCCGTCAGCCGGTCCCGGTCGAAGAGCCCGAGCGCGACCAGGTCGCGCGCCGCCACCGCGTTGACGGCGTCGACGGCCGGGTTGATCCGCGGCCAGGCGCCGAGCGGCTTGCCCCGCAGCCCGCGGTCGATCAGCGCCTGCACGGACGGCGGCTGCTTGTCCGGGTGGCTGCCCAGCCGCCGGCTCAGCTCCCGGTAGGCGGCCACCCGCGGGGCCGAGCGCACCTCGGACCGGCTCGCCCCGGTCCAGCGGGCGTGCGCCTCGGCCCAGACGCCGTCCGCCGGGGCGGCTCCGCCGGCGGCGACCTCCGCCTCCAGGGTGAGCACCCGGACCCCGGGCATCAGCTCCCGGGCCTCGGGCTGGACGGGGATCGCGCGGAAGGTGGCCGTGCGGTACGCGGCGCCGGTCATGAGGTTCCTCCGGAGAAGGTCAGGGTGTCCGTGGTGCGCAGGTCCAGGTCCTCGGCGGTGAAGACCTGATCGGTGTCGATGAGGATGTTGTAGTGGTTCGGCGCGTGGCACTCGTCGAATCCGGCCACCCGCCCGATGGGTCCGCCGGGGCCCGTCACGACGTCGCCCCGCTCGATCACCGTCGCCGCGGCGAACTCGGCGAAGCCCAGGAATCCCACGTGGTCGACCCGGTCCCCGGTGCCGGTGGGCCGGTCGGTGGTGGTGACCAGCTCGTGCACGTCGCCGGCCCGCACGCACCGCGACCGCCAGGGCGACAGCCGCATGCCGCGGTCGGCGCGCCGGTGGAACAGCAGCTTGACCAGGTGCGCGGCGACCGGGTCCTTGGCGGGCATCCGCAGCCGTTCCTCCTTGGTCCGGCCGATTCCGTACGCCTCCTCGACCAGGTCGACGATGTGCGGGCCCCGGTCCGGCCCGGTCCGGCCCTCGCGCACCACCCGGTGGAAGTCCGCCATGATGCCGGCGTACTCGTGGTCGAGGGACGACTTGAACTCCGTGAAGCCGTCCAGCATGTCGGCGCGCAGTTCCCGGCCGTCCTTGAGGTGGACGGTGATGTCCTTGCGCTCGCCGGTCTCCAGCGCCCAGTCCAGGTCCACCCGGACCGGGATGCCGTCGGCGGTGGCCAGCCGCAGCTCGGCGCAGAACTCCACCCCGGCCCGGACGTCCCCGAGGGTGGCGTCCCGCAGGGTGAGCGGGCCGAGCACGGTCTCCAGGGCGTCCAGGGCGTTGGGGCCGTTGTCTATGACGCAGCCGCCGCCGCACCGCTCGATGTCCTGGTACCAGCGGTCGGAGCCGGTGTGCTCCTCGATCCTCTCGTCGTAGTGGCTGGTCACGTGGGAGATCAGTTCCCGCGCGGGCAGCCGGGCCGCCAGGTCGAGCACGTGGACGTTGTAGCGGCGGTGGAACGCGGTGAACAGGGTGGTGCCGGAGGCGTCGGCCAGCGCCGTCAGCTCGTGCGCGTCCCGGGCGGCGACGGTCAGCGGCTTCTCGCAGCACACGTGGACGCCGGCCCGCAGCGCGTCGCCGACGACCGGGGCGTGCGCGTGGTTGGGCAGGGTGACGACCACCCCGTCCACCAGGCCCGAGGCCAGCAGTTCCCGGTGGTCGGTGAAGACGGCGGTGCCGGGGCCGAACCCGGTCAGCTTGCTCTCGTCGAGGTCGCAGACGGCGGTGAGCCGCAGCCCGGGGTCGTCCTCGACGGCCCGCAGGAAGAAGGGGGCGATGACGCCCAGTCCGATCACTCCGATGCGCATGGTCGTGCGGTCCTTTCCGCTCGTGCGGTCGTCGGTTCCGGTCGGCGGTGTCCCGTTCACGCCGCCACCCTCAGGTCCTGGCCGCTCAGCGCGCCGGGCGCGGTGACGGAGAGCCGGCCGGCCAGCGCGGCCAGCCCCTCGGCGACCGGTCCCGGCAGCTCGACGCCCTCGCGCAGCGACCGCTCGTACCGCTCGGCCTCCGGAGCACCCGGGTAGGTGACGCCCCGGGTCGCGTAGGCGGCGGCCGGGGAGCCGGCGACCGTGTCGAGCAGGGTGCGGTTCTCGGCGGCGATGGCCCGCGCCGAGCCGAAGGCCGACGGGTCGATCACGATCGCGGTGTGGCCGACGTTGTCGTCGGCAGCCGGCTCGCCCTTCAGCACGCCCGGCCGCGGGCCGTAGGCGGCGCCGGCCAGCGGGCCGCACAGCAGGTCGACCAGGAGGGCGAGGCCGAAGCCCTTGGCGCCGCCGGTCTCGGCGGGGCCGCCCAGCCAGGCGACGTCCGCCTCCTCGGCCATGAACGCGGCCGGGTCCGTCGTCGGCGTGCCGTCGTGCCGCACCAGCCATTCCCGCGGGACCTCCTGGCCCTCCCGGTGAGCGGCCTTGATCTTCCCGGTGGCGACCACGGTGGTGCTCATGTCGAGGACGAAGGGCGCGCCCCGGGTGACCGGCACGGCCGCGCTGAGCGGGTTGGTGCCGAGCATCCGCACGGTGCCGCCCAGCGGCGGGGCGACGCCCTGCGCGCCGCAGTTGGTCATCGCCAGGCCGATCAGCCCGGCGGCGGCCGCCTTCTGCGTGTAGTAGCCGGCGCTGCCGAAGTGGGTGCTGTTGCGCACGGCGACCATGCCGATGCCGGTGGTGCGGGCCTTGTCCATGGCGATGTCCATGGCGAGGTCCATGGTGACCAGGCCGAGGCCGCGGTCACCGTCGAGCAGGGCGGCCCCGAGGGTCTCCTGGACGACGTGCGGGGCGGCGCCGGCGGCGATGCGGCCGTCGAGCAGCCGGGGCGCGTAGATGTTCACCAGTCCGTTGGTGCCGTGGGTGGTGAAGCCGTGCGCGTCGGCGTACGTGATCACGTCGGCGGCGGTGCGCGCGGACGTGGCGTCGAGGCCGCACTCGGTGAGGACGTCGCGGACGAAGGCGGTGAGCTCGGCGAGGGGGACGCGAACGGTCATGGCGGTTCTCTCTTTCCGGTGGACGGTCGGGCGGGGGCGGTCGGGCGGGGGACGTGCGGGTCTGTCGGGCGGTGCGGGCCGGTCGGGCGGCGCGGGCCGGTCAGGCGGCGCGGGCCGCGAAGGCGTGCACCAGCTCCTTGACGCGCTGCGCGTAGGAGTCCAGGTCGTCCAGGTTCACGAACTCGGCGGGGGTGTGGGCGCCGTTGGCGTCCAGGCGGCCCGGACCGCACGCCGCGACGTAACGGCCGGGCCCGGGGGCCCAGATCGCGTCGCAGGTGAACGCGGAGCCGTCGGCGAGGCCGTCGTGCCGGGTGAACCCGGCGCGCTCCAGCATCAGTTCGCCCTCCGGGTCGCGGTTGCGCAGCGTGGGCAGGCCCTGCTTGAGCCAGTCCAGGCGGACGATGCGCCGCCAGTCGCGCACCGTGCGGCGGGTGAACGGGTCGTGGGCGTGCAGCTGGGCGAACTCGGTCCGGGCCTCCTCGATCAGCACCTCCAGCGAGGCGGCGAGCAGTTCCGCCTGCTCGGTCGCCGGATAGGCGATGTTGAGCAGCAGCCGGCCGCCGCCGTACACCCTGTTGTGCGCGGTGCCGGTGTGCAGGCCGGCGACGCAGAGCTTGGCCCCCATGCCGTGGGCGAGCGGGCCGAGCCGGCGGGACAGGAAGTCGGCGAGGAAGCCGAGCAGCACGGTGGCGTTGTGGCCGTCGGCGGGGTGGTCGTCGGTGGAGTCCTCGCCGAGCACCGTGATCCGCGGGGTCATGGCGGCGGTGCAGCCGTCCATGAAGGTGTTGCCGGTGGGCTCGGCGAAGACCATCAGCCGTCCGGTGTGCCCGGCGTCGACCAGGGCGCGGGTGCCGTAGGTCCCCATCGCGCCGCCCTCCTCGCCGGGGACGGAGGCGATCCTCACCTCGATCCGGCCGTCCAGGCCGGGATCCTCGGCGAAGGCGGCGGCCACCCCGACCGCGGCGGCGATCCCGGGACCCTTGTCGTCCACGGCTCCCCGGCCGTGCAGGATCCGCCCCTCCAGGCGCGGCGGGACGTGCGGGCCGACGGTGTCCACGTGGAAGTTGACGACCAGCCGCCGTCGCTCCGGCTGCGGGGAGCCGTACCCGACGACCACCGAGGGCTGCCCGGCCAGGAACCCCGGCAGGTCGCGCCGGGCCGCCTCCCGCACCGGGGCCGGCACCTCGGGGCGTTCCAGCAGCTCCGGGGAGGGGGACTGGTGCAGCACGGTGGTGAAGCCGCGCTCGGCCGCACCGGTGAGGAAGACCCGCTGCGCGCGGGCCGCGCCGTCCAGGGGGCCGCCCTCCAGGGGCGAGACGGAGTCGACGGCCATCAGCTCGGTCAGCCACTCCACGTCGGCGGCGCTCAGGGCGGTACCGGCGGGCGCCGTCCGGGTCGACTCAGCCATGGTGGCTCTCCTTCCAGTACAGGGCGCCGTGCGCGGTGTCCATACCGAGCAGGGCGGCGAAACGGCGGGTGTAGGCGCGGTATCCGTCGGCGAGCGCGACCGGGTCGCCGGCCACCCCCAGGTGCGGGATGTGCGCGAGATGGGGTTCGAGGCTGTAGTGGCCGCGGTAGCCGTACTCCTCCAGCAGCCGCACGCACTCGGCGACGTCCGCGGTGCCCTCGCCCGGGAGGGTGAACTCGGCGGTGCCGTCGGGCCGGACCACGCCGTCCTTGATGTGCACGTGCTCCACCCAGGGCAGCACCTGCCGCAGGAACGGGACCGAGTCGTAGCCGTAGGCGAGGCCGTTGCCGGTGTCGAACAGCAGCCGCAGCCGCGAACTGCCGACCTCCTCCAGCATCCGCAGCGTGTGCGCGGCGCTCCGGCCGCCCCAGCCCTGGCAGTTCTCGTGCAGCAGGGTGACGCCCAGGCGTTCGGCCTCGCGGGCCAGCAGCCGCATCCGGCGCAGCGCCTCACGTCGCCACTCGCGCTCCGGGCGCCCGTCGTTGGGGTACGACATGACGCGCAGCCGGTCGCAGCCCAGCAGCGCCGCCGCCCGGGCGGAGCGCTCCAGGACCGCCAGCTCGCCGTCGATGCCGGTGGCGACCGTGGTGGACCAGGAACCGATCGGGGTGTCCACGACGGGCACCCGCAGCCCGGTGACGATGGTGCGCCGGGCGACGTCCGCGACGTCGCCGGGGGCCAGCTCGTGCAGGCCGGACCCGTCCACGGTGCGCAGCTCGATCACGTTCATGCCGAGCTCGTGGTGGATGGCCAGCTGGCCGGTCAGGTCGGGGGCGGCCTCGTCGCCGATGCCGCACAGCCGGTCGGGGCCGATGACCGGGCCGCCCGGCGTGCCCACCGCGCTCACCGCCCCGCCTCGTGGAAGCGGCGCACGGCGTCCACCACCCGCTCGGCCGCGCCCGGCGCCATGTCCGGGTGCAGCGGCAGGGCGAGGGCCTCCCGGGACAGCCGCTCGGCGACCGGGAAGTCGCCCTCCCGGTGCCCGAGGTGGGCGAACGCGGGCTGCAGGTGGAGGGGGCGCGGGTAGTAGACGGCCGTTTCGACGCCCTGCTCCGCCAGGTGGGCGCGCAGCGCGTCGCGCTCCTGGACGCGCACCACGTAGGTGTAGACGGCGCGTCCCTCGAAGCCGGCCCGCGGGGGCAGCAGCGCGGGGGCCAGCGGGCGCAGTCCCTCCTCGTAGATCTCGGCGATCGCGCGCCGCCGCCGCAGGAGCTCGTCCAGGTGCGGCAGCTTGCGCAGCAGGAAGCCGGCGGTCAGCTCGTCCATCCGGCAGTTGAAGCCGAGCAGTTCGTGGTGGAACCGCTTGCCCGCGGGCTGGCCGTGGTTGCGCAGCATGCGGGCGGTGCGGGCCAGGTCGTCGTCGTCGGTGACGATCATGCCGCCGTCCCCGATGCCGCCGGCGGGCTTGGCGGGGAAGAAGGAGTACACCCCGGCGACGCCGTGCCGGCCGGCGGGCCGCCCGTCGACCTCGGCGCCCAGGGCGACCGCGCTGTCCTCGACCACGTGCAGTCCGTGCCGGGCGGCCAGCGCGGTGAAGTCGGCCATCCGCGGCGAGTCGGCGAACAGGTAGGCGGGCAGCACGGCCCTGGTCCGCCCGGTGACGGCGGCCCCGGCGGCGGCCGGGTCGAGCAGGGCCGTCCCGTACTCGACGTCGGCGAAGACCGGGCGGGCGCCGCGCAGGGCGACGGTGGAGGCGGTGGAGACGAAGGAGAAGGCCGGGGTGACGACCTCGTCGCCCTCGCCGATGCCGAGGGCGGCCAGGATCACGCTCAGCGCGCCGGTGCCGCCGGCCACGGCCACGGCGTGCGCCGCGCCGGTGCGCCCGGCGATCTCCGCCTCCAGGCGCTCCACCCGGGACTTGAGGATGAACTCGTCGCTCTCGGCGACCTCCCGGAAGACGTCCACGATGTCGTCGACCCAGCCGGCGGAGCGGGCGGGCCAGTCGGCGTAGGGGATGGCGGTGGTCACGATGCGGCTCCGTAGAAGGCGTGGATCAGTCCGGCGACGTGGTCGGCCTGCGCGTCGGTCAGGTCGGGGTACAGCGGCAGCGCCAGGGCGCGCCGGGACGCGGCCGCGGCGACCGGCACCGGGTGGCGGGAGCCCGGCAGGGGGGCGAGCAGCGGCTGCTCGGTGAGCGGGCGCGGGTAGTAGATCTCGGTGCCGACGCCGTGCGCCTCGAGGTGGGCGGCCAGTTCGTCCCGGCGGTCGCACTCGACGAGGTAGACGTAGTAGACCTGGTTGCCCGGCGTCTTGGCGGGCGCGATCCAGGGCGTCGTCACCTTCCCGGCCAGCGGCGCGAGCAGCCGGTCGTACCGGGCGGCCAGTTCGGCGCGCCGCTCCGTCTCCTCGGTCAGCCATTCCAGGCGGTGCAGCAGGAACGCCGACTGCAGTTCGTCGCAGCGGCTGTTCCAGCCGATCTCCTCGTGGACGTACTCGCCCTCCGTGTCCTGGCCGTGCTGGCGCAGCCGCCGGGCGCGGGCGGCGATCCTGTCGTCGTCGGTGAGCAGCATGCCCGCGTCGCCGAGCGAGCCGAGGGTCTTGGTGGGGAAGAAGGAGAGCACGCCGCCGCTGCCCCACAGGCCCGCGTGCACGCCGCCGGCCCGCATGTCGATGCCCTCGGCGCTGTCCTCCAGCAGCATCAGCCCGTGCCGGTCGGCCAGGTCCCGCAGCACCTCCATGTCGGCCATCTGGGAGAACAGGTGCACCGGCATGATCGCCTTGGTGCGCGGGGTGATCGCGGCCTCGGCGCGCTGGGGGTCCATGGCGTAGCTGCCGGGCAGGACGTCCACCAGGACCGGCTGTGCGCCCACGTGCAGCACGCACGACGCGGTCGCGAAGAAGGTGTACGCGGGCACGATCACCTCGTCGCCGGGGCCGATGCCGGCCGCCCGCAGCAGGATCACCAGGGCGTCGGTGCCGTTGGCCACGGCCACCGCGTGCCGGGCGCCGGTGCGCTCGGCGATCGCGGTCTCCAGCTCCGCGGTGACCGGGCCGGAGGTGAAGCGGCCGGAGGCGGCGACCTCGCGGATCCTGGCCTCCAGCCGGGGCCAGTCGCGGCGGACGGAGGCGGCCCCGCTGAAGAAGGGGACGGTGGTGGTCTCGCTCATCGGGTGGCCGCCTTCAGGGAGGAGACCAGCTCGGTGACGGCCCGGCGGCGGCCGGCCGCGTCGCGTGCCTCGCCGACCGCCCGCAGCAGCGCGCTGCCGACGATCACGCCGTCCGTCCTGCCGTGCAGCGCCTTCACGTGCTCGGGGCGGGAGATGCCGAACCCGACGGCCATCGGGGTGTCGCCGGCGGAGCGGACCCGCTCCAGGTAGGCGTCGATGCCCGGGTCGAGTTCGTCGCGCACCCCGGTCACACCGTTCGCGGCGAGGACGTAGAGGAAGCCGCGGGAGGCGGCGGAGGCGGCCGCGATCCGCTCCGGCGAGCTGCCGGGCGCGGCGAAGAAGGACTGCCCCAGGTCGGCGGCCCGGGCGCGCTCCAGCCACGGGCCGCCCTCGCCGACCGGCAGGTCGGGGACGACGAAGCCGTCGGCGCCGGCCGTGCGGGCGTCGTCGTACAGCTGGGTCAGTCCGTAGCGCAGGAACGGGTTGCAGTAGCCCATGAGCACGATCGGCGCCTCGACGCCGGCGGCCCGCGCCTCGGCGACCACGTCGATGGTGGCGGCGGTGGTGGTGCCGGTGTCCAGCGCGGCCTGGCCGGTGGCCTGGATGACCGGGCCGTCGCCCAGCGGGTCGGAGAACGGGACGCCCAGTTCGATCACGTCGGCGCCCGCGTCCACGGCGGCGCGGATCAGGCCGACGGTCTCGCCGAGCGAGGGGTAGCCGGAGGTGATGTAGGCGACCAGGGTCGTCTCCTCCTTGACCCGGTTGTCGGTGAAGGTCTGCTCGAGGCGCTTCATCGGGAGTTCTCCTCACGCTGCTGCAGGGCGGCCATGGCGGAGGTGAGGTCCTTGTCGCCGCGGCCGGAGAGGTTGACGAGGACGGTGCTGCCGGGCTCGCAGCCGCGGGCCACCTTCAGGGCGCCGGCCACCGCGTGCGCGGATTCCAGGGCGGGGACGATGCCCTCGTGGGCGCTCAGCGCGACGAAGGCGTCCAGGGCCTCGTCGTCGGAGGCGGAGATGTACTCGACCTTGCCGGTGTCCTTGTAGTGCGAGTGCTCCGGGCCGACGCCCGCGTAGTCGAGGCCGGGCGCGATGGAGTGGGTCAGCTGGATCTGGCCGTCGTCGTCCTGGAGCAGGTAGGTGCGGGTGCCCTGCAGGACGCCCGGCTCCCCGTACAGCAGGGGCGCCGCGTGGCCGCCGTCGCCGCCCCTGCCCTCGCCGGCCGCCTGCACGCCGACCAGCCGGACCGGGTCGTCGAGGAAGGCGCTGAACATGCCGGCCGCGTTGGAGCCGCCGCCGACGCAGGCCACGACCACGTCGGGCAGACGGCCGTTCTCCTCCAGGAACTGGGCGCGGGCCTCGCGGCCGATGACCGACTGGAAGTTGCGCACGATGGTGGGGAAGGGGTGCGGTCCGACGACGGAGCCGAGCAGGTAGTGGGTGGTGTCGGGGTGCGCGATCCATTCGCGGATCGCCGCGTTGATGGCGTCCTTCAGGGTCGCGGTGCCCAGGTCCACCAGCTCCACCCGCGCGCCGAGCAGCTTCATCCGCTGCACGTTCGGGGCCTGCCGCTCGGCGTCGACGCGGCCCATGTAGACCGTGGCGTCCAGGCCCAGGTAGGCGCAGGCGGCGGCCACGGCCACGCCGTGCTGGCCGGCGCCGGTCTCGGCGATGATGCGCTTCTTGCCCAGGCGGTGGGCGAGCAGCGCCTGCCCGATCGAGTTGTTGATCTTGTGGGCGCCGGTGTGGGTGAGGTCCTCCCGCTTCAGCCAGAGCTTGACGCCGTTCTCCGTGACGCCGAGCCGGTGCAGCTCGGTGATCGGGGTCGGCCGCCCGACGAACATCTTCAGCAGCCGGTCGAGCTCGTCGGTGAACCCGGGGTCCAGCAGCGCCTTGTGGTACTCCGCCTCCAGTTCCTCCAGCGGGCCCACCAGGGTCTCCGCGACGAACTGTCCGCCGTACTCGCCGAATCGGCCGTTCACGAGGCCACCTCCAGGATCGGGACCCCGGTGCAGGACCGGACCTGCGCGGCGGGGTCGGGGCTGTTGAGCAGGGACTCGCCGATCAGCGCGGCGTCGAAGCCGTGCGCGGCGATGCGTTCGATGTCGGCGCGGCCGGACAGGCCGCTCTCGCTGACGGTCAGCACGTCGCGCGGGATGCCGCGGCGCAGCCGGGCCGAGTTCTCCAGGTCCACCGAGAAGGTCTGCAGGTCCCGGTTGTTGATGCCGACGACGCGGGCTCCGGCGTCCAGCGCCCGGTCCACCTCGTCCTGGGTGAAGGTCTCCACCAGCGCGTCCAGGCCGAGGCCGTGCGCGCTCTGCACGAGGTCCTTCAGCAGCGCGTCGTCGACGGCGCGGACGATGACCAGGACCGCGTCGGCGCCGCTGTCGTGGGCGAGCGTCACCTGGCGGGTGTCGACGAAGAAGTCCTTGAACAGGACCGGCACGTCCACCCAGGGGTCCTCCGCGACGGAGCGGACCAGTTCGGGCGAGCCGCCGAAGTACGGGGTGTCGCCGAGCACGGAGACCGCGGAGGCGCCGGCGGCGCTGTAACCGCGGGCGGTGGGCACCGCCCGGGCCAGGTCCAGCAGCGGCCCCTTGGACGGGGACTTCGGCTTGATCTCGGCGATGACCGAGACCTCCGGGCCGCCGATCGCGGCGGCGAACCGGCCGGGCCGGGCGGGGAGCAGCCGGCCCCGGGCGGCGGCGTCGGCCGCCGCCGGCCCGCTCCAGGCGGCCTTCTTGGCCGCGACGATGTCATCGAGGTGCATGGCCATGACGGCCCTCCTGGGTGGTGTGGGAAAGGGCGAGGCGCTCGACCAGCGCGGCGGGGGCCCGGCGGCGGACGGCGTCCCGGGCGAGGGCGAGGCCGCCCGCCAGGTCGTCCGCCGCGCCGGCCAGGTGGAGCACGGCCGCCGCGTTCAGCAGCACCGTGTCCAGCAGCGGCCGCGGCGCGTCGCCGGCCAGGACCTGGCGGGCGATGACCGTGTTGCGCGTGGCGTCGCCGCCCGCCAGGTCGGCCAGGCCGGCCGGGCTCAGCGGCAGCCCGGCCGGGTCGAGGGTGAACTCGACGGGCTCGCCGCCGTCCACCCGCAGCACCCGGGAGGGGCCCTGGGTGGTCAGCTCGTCCATGCCGTCGGCGCCCTGGACGATCCAGGTCCGCCGGTGGCGGAGCATGGCGGCGGCCTCGGCCAGCACCTCCTGGTCCCGGCGGGTCGCGGCGCCGACGAGCCGGCCGGTCAGCGGCACCGGGTTGGAGAGCGGACCGGAGAGGTTGAACAGGGTGCGGAAGCCCAGCCGGCGGCGGATCGGGGCGAGCCTGCGCAGTGCCGGGTGGAGCGCGGGGGTGAACAGGAACGCGAACCGGTGCTCGGCCAGCTGCCCGGGGATGCGCTCGCCGGCGTCGAGGCCGACGCCGAGGGACTCCAGCAGGTCGGCGCTGCCGCACCGCGAGGTCGCCGCCCGGTTGCCGGCCTTGGCGACGGTCGCGCCGGCCGAGGCCGCGACGAGGGCCGCCAGGGTGGAGATGTTGACCGAGCCGCTGCCGTCGCCGCCGGTGCCGACCACGTCGACCGCGGGGCCGGTCCAGGCGACCGGCCTGGCCACCGCGAGGACGGCCCGCACCGCGGCGGCCACCAGCACCGGGGTCGCCCCGCCGACCGCCACGGCGGTCAGGAAGGCGGCGACGTCGACCGCGTCCGTGGACTCGTCCAGCAGCTCGGTCACCGCCTCCCGGGCCGCCGGCGGCGACACCGTGCGGCCCGCGACCGCGTCCCGCGTGACGGCGGGCAGCGCCCGGCCGGCGAGCAGGGCCGCCGCCATCACAGCACCGCCACGGCGCTGGCCGGGGAGAGCGTGTTGTGGGTGTCGAGGACCAGCGGCGGGATGCGCCACAGCAGGTCCTGCTCCAGACCGGGCACCGGGGTGACCAGGACCGCGGCGTCCTGCTGGGCGAGCTCCACCGCCGACCAGCCGACCGGGGTGACCGGCTCCCCGTCCACGGCGAGGTCCGGCACCAGCGGGTCGTGGTAGGACACCCGGGCGCCGGCCGCCCGCAGCCCGCGGATGACCTCCAGGGCGGGCGCGTTGCGCAGGTCGGCGACACCGCTCTTGTAACTGACGCCCACGATCAGCACGCCGGCGCCGCGCAGCGAGGCGCCGCGCTCCGCGAACAGCTCCGCCAGCCGCTCGACGACCTGCCGGGGCCGGCGCTCCACCCGCTCGTACGCGGCGTCGACCAGCTTCGTCTCGGTGCCGGCCGCCGCGGCGGCCTCGCGCAGGAACAGCGGGTCGACGGGGATGCACTCGCCGCCCACGCCCGGCCCCGGGTAGTGCGCGAGGAACCCGTAGGGCTTGGTGGAGGCGGCGTCGATGACCTCGCGGACCGGGATGTCCAGCTGCCGGCACAGGTCCGACAGCTCCAGCGTGAGACTGATGTTGACCAGCCGGAACGTGTTCTCGAAGACCTTCGAGAGCTCGGCGACCTCCAGCCGCGAGACCGGCACCACCGTCTCGCAGACCTGCCCGAACAGGGCCGTCGCGCGGCGGGTGCACTCCTTCGTGAGGCCTCCCACCACCTTCGGCGTGTTCGCCAGGTTCCAGCCGCTCGTGTTGGCCGGGTCGACCCGCTCGGGCGCCATCGCGACGTGGAAGTCGGTGCCCGGCTCCAGACCGGTGGCGCGGGCCAGTCCGGCCGCGGCGGCCGCCGTGGTGCCCGCGGGCACCGTGGACTGCAGGACGACCAGCATCCCGCGGCGCAGCAGCGGCGCCACCGAGTCCATCGCGGACTCCACGTAGTCCAGGTTGGCCTGCTGGTCGCCGGTGACCGGGGTCGGCACGCAGACGATCAGGGCGTCGGAGCCGGCCAGCTCGCCGGGCTCGGTGGTGGCGCTCAGCCGGTCGGCGGCGGCGGCCAGTTCCTCGTCGCTCACGTCCGGCAGGTAGGACTCGCCGCGTACGACCTGGCCGACCCGGTGGGCGTCCGTGTCCAGGCCGCGGACCGGGAAGCCGGCCGCGGCGAACCCGAGACCGAGCGGCAGTCCGGTGTAACCGAGTCCGACGATTCCCACCCGCAGCGTCCGCCGCTCGATCGCCTCGTCGAAGCGGGCGGCACCCTCCCGCTGGTGGAACTCGGGAGTGAGTACGCCAGTTGTCTCAGCCATGGGGCTTTCTCCTCGGAGTGCTATAACTAGGGGCCGTTGGCGCTTCTATGACGCCAGTGGACGCGGGCGGACACCCAGACCACTGCGGGGGGAACGGAGCAGACCAGATGGCCTGGCATCTGTCGGTCCAGGTGGACCGGGACTCGGCCGTACCGCTGACGACCCAGTTGCAGAACGCCATAAAGGTGCGGATCGAGGACCGGGTCCTGCAGCCCGGCGTACGGCTCCCGTCGAGCCGCCAACTCGCCCAGGACCTGCGGCTTTCACGCAGCGTGGTGGTCGAGGCGTACGAGCAGCTGATCGCCGAGGGGTACCTCGACGCGGTCCGCGGGTCGGGCACCCGGGTCACCCGGAAGCTGACCGAGGGCGGCGGCTACGCGCCCCTGCTGGACTCCCGCCCCGCCGCGCAGTCGCGCTGGGACCTCCGGGTCGGCATCGCGAACCTGTCGAACTTCCCCCGCCAGGAGTGGCTCAACTCCTACACGAAGGTGCTGCAGAACGTCGGCCGGGAGGGCATGGACTACCCGCCGGTCGCCGGCATCGCCGAGCTGCGCAACGAACTCGCCGGCTATCTGGGCCGGGTGCGGTCGGTGCACACCGAGCCCGGGCAGGTGATGGTCACCGCGGGGTTCGCGCAGGGACTGGCGCTGCTGTCCGACTCCCTGAAGCGCCTGGGCATCCACGAACTCGCCATCGAGGAGCCCGGGCACAACGGGCAGCGCAGGTTCATCCTGGACACCGGGATGACGCCGGTGCCGGTGCCGGTCGACGACGAGGGCCTGGTCGTCGAGGCGCTGGAGCGCACGGGCGCCCGCGCCGTCCTGGTCACCCCCGCGCACCAGTTCCCGACCGGGGTGATGCTCTCCCCGGCGCGGCGCGCGCGGCTCCTCGCGTGGGCGCGGGAGCGGGACGGCTGGATCATCGAGGACGACTACGACGGCGAGTTCTGGTTCGAGCCCGGCGGCAGGCCCGCCGCGCTGCAGGAGGGCGATCCCGAGCGGGTGGTGTACGCGGGCACCACCAGCAAGGTCCTGGTGCCCGGTCTGCGCCTGGGCTGGCTGGCGATACCGCCGAGGCTCTACCCGCTGCTCGAGAGGGTCCGCTCCCGGCAGGACCAGGGCTCCGACACCCTCACCCAGCTCGCCTTCGCCGAGCTGATGCGCAGCGGCCTGCTCGACCGGCACCTGCGCCGGGTCCGCTCCCGCTACCGCTCGCGCCGGGAGGCGCTGGCCGCGGCCGTCCGGGAGTCCCTGCCCGAGGCCCGGCTCAGCGGCTGCGCGGCGGGCCTGCACAGCTACGCCGTGCTGCCGCCGGGAACCGACGAGGCGGCGGTGGTCCACGGCGCCCTGCGCCGCTCGGTGCTGGTCCGCGGCGGCCAGCAGTTCCGCTTCGGCGGCCCGCCCGGCCCCCCCGCCCTGATCCTGGGCTACGGCTCGCTGCCGCTGACGGGCATCGCGGAGGCCGTGGCGGCGATCGGGGAGGCGTACGAGGAGGCCCGCCGCACCTGACCCGGCGGCGGACGGATCGCCCGCCGGGAGGACCCGTGGCGGGGCCCGGGGCCGTACGCCGGTCCCGGGGGGCCGCGGCTCCCGCCCTACTGCATCAGGCGGCCCCGGGGCCCCGCGATGAGCTTGTGCGCGCGGGCCTTGTTCACCGCGTCGATGCGCGAGACCGCGTCCAGCTTGTCGAAGATGTTGCGCAGGTGCCGCTTCACGGTGCCCTCGGTGATGCCGAGCCGGACCGCGATCTGCCGGTTGCTCATGGCCTCCGCGACGCACGTCAGCACCTCGCGCTCGCGCGGGGACATCGGCCCGGCGTTCTGCTCGGCGGAGTGGTCCCCGCCCACGGTGAAGCCCGACCGCGGCACCAGGATGGTGACCTGGTCGTCCTCGCGGGCCGCGTTGCGGACGGTGCTCAGCAGGGCCTCGCGCGAGACGCTCTTGTGCAGGTAGCCCTGGGCGCCGAGCTGCAGCAGCTCGTGGACGAGCGGCTGGTCGTCGTGCATGGTGAGGATGATGATCCGCAGGTCGGGGAAGCGCTCCAGCAGCCTGCGCACCGCCGCGCGGGGATGGTGGTCGGGCATCTCCACGTCGAGCAGCAGCACCTGCGGCCGGTGCCGCTCCACCAGCTCGACGAGTCCGCGTCCGCTGCTCGCCTCCGCCACCACCTGGAGGTCCGGTTCGGCGTTGAGCAGCTCGGCCAGGGCCGTGCGCAGCAGGGTGTGGTCGTCGGCGGCGACGATGCGGATCAGGTCACTTCCCGGAATCAACGGAATCCCCCGGGAGGTTCCGCAGCGGGATGGTGATCGTGACCCGGGTGCCCCGGACCTCCGGGTCGCTGGTGAACAGGATGGTCCCGCCGAGCAGTTCGACCCGCTCCGTGGCCGAGGCGATCCCGTTGGCGCGGCCGGCCGTGGCGACCTTCGAGACGTCGAAGCCGCAGCCGTCGTCCTCGATCAGCGCGTGCACGCCGTACGGCGCGATGTCGACCACGGCCAGGACGTGCTCCGCCCCGGCGTGCGCGAGGGAGTTGCGCAGGCACTCCCGCACGACCAGGAAGACCTCGTCCAGCACGGGCTGGGTGGCCCACTCCTCGCTGCCGTTGACCTGGATGCGCACCTTGGAGGCGGTGATCTCCATGGACTCCAGGAACGCGGCGAACGACGACTCCAGCGTGCCCTCGCGCTCGGCGCGGCGCAGCTGGGTGACCAGGTCGCGGATGATGCCGAGGGACTCGGTGAGGGTCTCCTTGACGGCGCCGATCCGCGCCCCGATCTCCTGCGGGCCGGCCCCCCTGGTCAGTTCGAGCTCGTGCAGCTCCAGCTGACGCAGGGCCAGGCTCACGTGGTTGCCGAGGTGGTCGTGTATCTCGCGGGCGAGCTGTCGCTGCGCCGCCGCGTTGACCTCCCGCACCGTGTTGAGGAGGTAGGTGTCGTGGCCGAGCGCGCCGGCCTCGAGCCGCATCCCGATGCCCCGCTGCAGCGCGCGCACCCCCGCCCGGAAGCGGTCGAACTCCTCGGGCTTCGTCGCCACGGTCTCGGCGAGCGTGTCGAAGACGAGGTCGAAGAGGAGGATGCCGGCGCGCAGGGAGTGCACTCCGCCGATGCCCTGGGTGGCGCGCTCCGTGCCCAGGCCCTCCACCTGCTGCACCAGGCCGCTGCGCACCTCGGGCCGGCCGCTGCGCAGGCTCTGCGCGCAGTCCTGGATGATCCGCTCGGCCTGCAGGGCACAGGTGCTCCAGGTCGCCTCGTCGGCGACCAGGGGACTTTTGATCTCTTCCAGCCGATGCCGGTAACGTGCAAGTAATTCTGGGGACCGGGTCAGGAATTGTTCAGCAATCAAACTCTTCTGCTGTGCCACCGATAGGCCTGCATGAGTCACCGGAGTCCCCACCCCCCCATGGAATCAACCCTGTGATACTCGCCGTCCGCTAACGGTATGTCAATGTGCACATTAGCCCATCTCGTATCCTGGGCCGCATCCGGAAGGCGGCCACAGAAACGATCTGACGAGGCTGTCCGCGGTCCGGGTGGCCACCGAGCCGACGTATCCCTCGGGGCAGTCCACCTCGTGCACGTACCAGTCGGAGGGATCCCCCGACCGTCGCGCGCGGCGCGGCCCGCCGGTCGGCGGACCGACCGAGACGGGGTCGCGCAGCCCGGTGCCGGCCGCCTTGCCCACGGCCTCGATGGCGGTCCACGTCCGGAAGCCGGCCACCCGCTCCTGCGCGCCCACCAGGGGCAGCCGGCTCCAGTCGAAGGTGTCGCGGACGCGTTCGAGGTCGACGCCGACCGTGCCGGGCGCCCGGACCACGCCCACCAGGGCGGCGGAGCCGGAGTGCGACAGGCTGAACTCCAGGTGCGGCCAGGGACCGGCCGCCAGCACGGGCCGCCCGCCGCCGCAGTCGCCGCACACCTCCGGTTCGGGGCAGCGGCGCGAGAAGCGGAGCAGGCCGGGCGGGACGCCGAGGTAGTCGGCGAGCAGGGTGCGCAGCGCCACGTGCGCCGCGCGGTAGCGCCGCCGTCCGGCGGGGCGGCGGATGCGCGCCGCACGCGCGCGTTCGGCGGGGGAGAGGACCGCGTCCACGGCGTCGAGCGGGACACGGCCCAGGTGGACGGGCCAGACGTGGATCTCCCCGGGTGCGAGGACGGGGGCACGCGGGGTCGGGGGCAGCTGTATACGCATGAGGGCTTCCCGGGGTCGGAATGGACCAGGGCGTGCCAACGGCCCGTCACGGGAAGCGGGGTGCCGCCGAAACGACGGCGCCCGCCTGCGCACCAGCCAAGCGCGGGCGGGAAAAGGGGGAGGGGTCCACTTCCGGGGTGGTCCGGCGGACCAGAACGGCCGCGCGGGAAACGAGCGGAAAACGGAGGAACTTCGTCCGTTGATCAGTTCCTGTCACTTTAGGAGTACGAGTGACACATTTGCGGAGCAGTCAGGTCGGCATGGGGCTGCCTAGGCTCCTCGTCATGCCGACAGCGACGATGCGGACACTGTCCGTCGATGCGATCAGTGGTCCGAGATCCGCAATTCCGAGAACCGTCCTGCTCTGCCTCAAGGAAACGCGCCCCGCCGTACTGGTGGCCTTCCAGCTCCGTTATCTCGCCGGTGTCGCACTCGCACTGGGACCGGCGACGGTCAGCGGTGCGCTGCCGGTGATCCAGGCCGCGCTCGGATCCCTCGCGTGGTCCTGCGCGATTGTCTACACGTATCTCTACAACGGATGCATGGATTGTCCCGAGGACAGGATCAACGGATCCGCCCGGCCCATAGCGAGCGGCCGGCTGTCGCCCCGGACGGCCCTGGCCGTCGCCCGCGCGGCGGCGGTCGCCGCGCTGCTCCTCTCGGCCGGCGCCGGAGCGGGCACCCTGCTGCTCTGCGCGGCGATGCTGCTGCTCGGGCACGGCTACTCGGCGCCGCGGACCGCGTGGAAGAACAACACCCCGGCCGCGATGGCCGTGGTGTTCTGCTCCGGGCTGCTCACCTACGCCGCCGGCCCCGTCGCCCTGGGCGTCCCGCCGCACACGCCGGCCCTGCTCCTGACGGCCCTGGTCATGTCGCTGTGGATGGCCCTGGTCGGCGCGGTCGTGAAGGACTTCTCCGACATCGAGGGCGACACCGCCGCCGGCCGCCGGACCTGGGCGGTCACGCTGGGCGAGCGGCGCACCGGGGTCCTGGTCGCGGCGGGCGCCTGCCTGGTCGGCGGCGGTTTCGCCGCCGGGGCGGCGCGCTGGACGCCGCAACTGCTGCCCACCGCGGGCGTGGTCCTGACGGGCGCGCTGGTGCTGGCCGCCACCGTGCTCACGGTCCGCGCCGCCGACCCGCGCGAACGCCGGCGGCGGCCCTACCGCGTCTTCATGGGGACGCAGCTGTGCGCGCACCTGTCACTGATCGGCCAGGCCGCCGTCTGACGAAGGCCGGTGCCGCCGCACGGGGGGGATGGACGTGCGGCGGCGGCTCGGGCGGGGTGTCAGCGCCCCGGTGCGGCCCTCGTCGTTCCTTGCGTTCCGGCGGTCGCCGCGCGGGAACGCCGCGGCAGCCTCCCTTCCGGGCCGTGACCGCGGCACCCGGTACGGAAGGTGCCGGTCCGCCGCCGGCCGGCGTGCCGTCGAACCGTTTCCGCGAATTCTCCGCCGCTCGATCCGTCCGGTGCCATGGCGACAAAGCTAGACGCATGAAAAGCCGGTGAACAAGGGGGAATGGGCGAAGGAGACACCGCCCCTTTCTTAAGGTGTATTCGCCCACCACTCAAGTGGAACGAACGGTCTCACATCGCCGCCGCAGTGGTTTCATTTCCCGGAGGAACCACGGAAAAGGCGGACCGGACGGCTGCATCCGGAAAGGGGACGGCGCTCGTGCCGGCGGGCCCGCACGCGGTTCGAGGCACGGAGCGGCGCGTCGCGCCCGTCCGAAGGAAGGAGACGGTAGACGATGACGATCCCCCGACTGGCGTTGGTGTTCCCCGGCCAGGGAGCCCAGCGCTCCGGCATGGGAATGCCCTGGACCCGCAGCCCGGGGTGGTCCGTGGTGGCGGAGGTCTCCGAGGTGGCCGGCCGGGACGTCGCGGCCCTCCTCCTGGACGCGGACGCCGCCACGCTGCGGCGCACCGACAACGCCCAGCTCGCCGTCCTCGCCCTGACCCTGGTGGCGCTGACGGAACTGCGCCACCAGCACCCGCTGACCACCTTCCCGGGCGGCTGCGCCGGGCACGGCCTCGGCGAGTACTCCGCGCTCGTGGCCGCGGGAATCCTCGACCCGCAGGACGCGGTGCGCCTGATCACGGTGCGCGGCGCGGCGATGCGGGCGGCCGGCGAGCGGGCCGAGGGCGCGATGGCGACGGTGACCGGCCTGGACGGCACGCGGGTGCAGCAGGTGGTCGACGACGAGCACGCGCGCGGCGGGCGCGTCTGGGTGGCGCACTTCGACGCGCCGCGGCAGACGACGGTCGCCGGGCAGGCGGCCGACCTGGAACGCTGCGCCCGGTCGCTCGAGCGGGCCGGGGCGGTGAAGGTGACCCCGCTGGCGGTCGGCGGCGCCTTCCACACACCGCTGATGGCGGAGGCCGCCGAGCCCGTCGCGGCGGCGCTCGCCGCGGCGCGCTTCATGCCGGGCCACACCGCGGTCGTCTCCGGGTCCGACTCCCGCACCTACCGCGGCGGGCCGCACTGGGCGGAACTGCTGGGCCGCCAGCTCACCGCGCCCGTCCGCTGGTCGGACACCCTGCGCACGCTCACCAACGAGCTGGCCTGCGACCGCCTCCTGGAGATCGGCCCGGGCCGGGCGCTCACCGGCCTCGCCGAGTCGGTCGTCCCCCGGATCCCCCGGACCGCCTTCTCGGACCCCGGCAGACCCCTGGTCCCGGCGGGCTCCTGACGCCGGCGGGCCGCCGGCCCGCGACGCGCCCGCCGGCGTGCCTCCGGCTCCGGCGGGCGCGTGCCGCACCGGGGCGGGCCCCGCCCCGGCGGTCCGGCCGGCCGGTGGCCGGGGAGGG
>NZ_LWCC02000133.1 GCF_001642695.1 Streptomyces chilikensis | reverse complement strand
CGTCGCTGCTCTCCTGATAGCGCACTCCCCACGTCCGGGCGGTCATTTTCGCCAGGGTATCTTCCTGCTGACGAAGGGTCGTGTAATTGTCGGTTATCTGCTGCCCCTGCCACCACAGAATGCTCCCGCTCGTGCCGATCAGCAGCGCTGACACCATCAGGATGGTGAGCCATGTCCGCCCGGCAGTCCGCAGTACGCTCCGCCGGTTTTTCTCCATCGCCTCGCTCATGCTCTGCTCGTGGGCGAGGATGGCGTCGCTGATTCTGCTCGCGCTTGCGCTCAGTTCCGCTCTGACAGACTGCTCGTGCTCGCTGAATGCGGCTTTCAGCATCTCGCCGGTAATCTGCTTCTGCGCTTTCGATTGCTGCTCTAAGTCCTTCGCCAGCGTTAAAAGACTGCTCATAGATGGCTCCCTTCAGTCGGATGTTTCGCCCCCCGTCCGGGTCGGCAATGCTGATACTGCTTTTTGTGGTGCGCACCACCTCAAAACCTGCGCTTTCCAGCGCCTCAGTGACGTCCTGGCGCGTTTTCAGCTCCCCGGACGAGGCTAAGGACAGTAACCCCCGCGTAATCGCCTGCGCGGCTTCCTGCTTCGCTTCCGGCAGAGCGGACGGCGTGACCAGCGCCCTGCGGTTTTCCGGCGCGTTCGGGTCGTGCAGCCCCAGTCTGCCGTTCACGATGGTCTGCCAGGCATCGATGCGCGGCCGGTCGGCGCGGTCGTAGTACGGCTGGAGCCGCCTGCCGGTCAGCAGCTCGGTATTGGGGATCAGAAAGTTCAGCTCCAGACGCCCCTTGTCCGCGTGCTCCACCCACAGAATGCTGTACTGATCTTTATCGAGTCCGGGCATCAGAACCCGCTCGAAGCTGGCCATCAGTTTTTCCCGCTGGCAGGGAGGCAGATCGGCCTCCGCAAACGACAGGACGCCGGAAGTGTATTTCTTCACGTAAGGCGACGCGTCAATCAGCTCCCGGACTTCTTCCGGCTTCCCCTGCAGGACGGTGGCGCCTTCACGCTGCCGGTCTTTACCCAGCAGATAGTCCACCGGCCCGGAGCCACCGCCGCGGCCGCGCGGATGAAATTTAACGATCATCGTCCGTTCCTTTCTCAAGAACGGCATGCCGCAGCCGCTCAAGCCCGGCATCGATGGCCATCAGCGCCGCCACAATCTGTACCCTGTCATGGCCGGAGCCGCCGCCGGCGTTAACACGGCGGGCTATCTGGTTCAGGTTATTGCCCATGCCGGCAAGCTGGCGCAGCAGCGCCGGCGAGAGTGAGGGAAGCTTTCCGGTGCGCGCAGGCTTTTCGTCCAGGCAGGTCTGTCGCATCCACGCCGCCAGCTGCCTGCCGTCACAGCGCTCGAGCAGCCGCCGGTGCTCGTCCTCCGTCACCCACATGGTGAGCATCTTGTTCCGTTTCTCTGACAAACCGGTCTCCTGATAACGCCGGGACGGGCGGGAAAACCTTTCCCGGTCGGCGCGGGGTTGGACAAGCCGCAGGCGCGTCAGTGGCTTTTAGCGGGTTTCGGGGCGCAGCCCTGAACCAGTCACGCAGCGCTAGCGGAGTGTATACTGGCTTAAGATGTAGCATGGCAGTAACACATAGCATTAATGCCACATAAGACAGGCGCAGAAAGTGAAAGAAAACGCGTCAGGAGAAAATGTGATACAGAATATATTCCGCTTCCTCGCTCACTGACTCGCTCCGCTCGGTCGTTCGGCTGCGGCGAGCGGGACGGGCTTACGGATGGATCAGAAATTTCCTGGGGGATGCCAGGAAGATACTTAACGAAGAAAGCATAAGGCCGCGCCAAAGCCGTTTTTCCATAGGCTCCGCCCCCCTGACAAGCATCACAGAATCTGACGCTCAAATCAGTGGTGGCGAAACCCGATGCGGCTTAAAGATACCAGGCGTTTCCCCCTGGTGGCTCCCTCGTGCTCCCCCGCATTCCTGCCTTTCGGTTTACCGGTGTCACTCCGCTGTTATGGCCGCGGTTTCTCATTCCACGCCTGACACTCAGTTCCGGGAAGGCAGTTCGCTCCAGGATGGACTGTATGCACGAACCCCCCGTTCAGTCCGACCGCTGCGCCTTATCCGGTAACTATCAACTTGAGTCCAACCCGGAAAGACACGACTAATCGCCATTGGCAACGGCCATTGGCAAACAGGATGTGCGAGAGATGTCTCAAGAGTTCTTGAAGTGGCGGCCTTAGTGAGGCTACACTGAAAGGACAAATTTGGTGACATGTCTCGCACAAGACTGTTACCACGGTTAGGGGATCTGCCAGGATTACCTAACCTTCGAAAAACCACCTGCCAGGGTGGTTTTTTCGTTTACAGGGCAAGAGATTACGCGCGGAAAAAAAGGATCTCAAGAAGATCCTTTATAAATTAGACATCCAACCTCACAAAGAGGAATACTTAAATCATCTTGGTATATGTATCGGCCGGATTACATCTCATATAAGCCTCCTCCCCGCCTGACACCACACTTTGACCATAGCACCTCGCGCCTAACTCGATATACAGCCCACCATCAAGCCTCTTTTCACATAAAAAATGACCTATAGTTAGATGGTTAGTGACCAAAACTGATATGGATAAAAGGAGCTGGCTTTGAAAAAGATTTTTGTTTCAGTGTTCGCAGCGGCAGTTGCGCTTTCAGCCCTCACCGGCTGCACGCGCACAAGCTATGCCATACACACCAATGACGGTCGCACTATTGTCAGCGACGGCAAACCTAAAGAATCAGACTCAGGCCTGCTTGGCTATACAGACGCGAATGGTGTCAAACAGCAGATCAATAAAACCGACGTTAAAGAAGTCTCCGAAATTCCGCACTGAGCATCTTCTCCGAAAAAGGCCGCTAATGTGGCCTTTTTCTTTACCTGTGGTTCTCCGCCAAAATCCCAGCAAATTGCATCACCAAAGCTAAAAGCTTTCAGGGTTGTCTAAAAAGCACAAGACATAAGAGGAAGTGCGGTATTTTATAATCAAGCCCCCAAGAATTTACCATAACATCCGTTGCCCGCACCGCCCCGGACAGCTTCGCCGCGAACGGGGCGGCAGTCAGCCAAAACCAACAACAACCCACCCGGTAAACCACCCCGATCGCGACAGATAAATTTTACCCGACTGCATAGCCATGCAGCCAGATGAATGGCGTGTAAAGTCACACTAAAATCAGCGCGAACGCCTTAAAAACAGGTAAATGCTTCTCCAGCCAGTCCCACAGCCCGGCCGCCAGATACAGGCAGTTAAGTACAGCTTCAATGACGTTAAGCAATCTCATAATCCCCCCCAGGTATAGGCCGTGATCTTTTTGATCACGAACCTATTTAGCGGGAGAAATAAGAGCCCCTCTTCGTGCGGGTTGTCAGCTGCCTGGATGGTTTAAAGTCTCGGCCCGCGGTAGGTTTTCTGCGGCTGGCGCTCCAGCTCCAGTGTTTTCTGATACTCATTCTCCCTCTGCCGGAGCTCGATGGCATTCAGTTCCCGGACAAGCGGCGCAGCTGCTCGCTTAAACTCAGCACCTGCGTGCTCAAGACCGACACGCGCTCGTTCAGCATCGCGTTCTCCCGTTGCATAAGACCACACATGCTCCGCCATTCCGCGAAGGCGCTCTCCCATTCGTCCAGCCTTTGCGAGTAGTCCTGCTGTAGCTGCTCTAATGCGCTCAGCAACTGCTTTTCCAGCTCTGTCATTTTCCGCTACTCCTGTTTCAGGCGGATCCATGTCGTCCCGTCGTAAGGGATGGCTTCGGTTTGCATCCCCGGCGGCAGGATAAGAAACCTCCGGCCGTCGCTGCTCTCCTGATAGCGCACTCCCCACGTCCGGGCGGTCATTTTCGCCAGGGTATCTTCCTGCTGACGAAG
>NZ_LWCC02000132.1 GCF_001642695.1 Streptomyces chilikensis | reverse complement strand
GGGCGCGGGCCGCCGGGCGCGGGACGGCCGCGCACGGCGGAGGGGCCGGCCCGCCCGGCGGCGGAACCGGCCCCTCGGCCGTGCTGCGGCGGCGGATCAGCTGCCGGCGTTCTCCCGGGCAGCCGTCTTCCCGGCCTTCTCCGCGTGCAGCTTCCTGATGCGCTCCTGCTCCTTGCGGACGTCCGCGTGGAGGGCCTGCTCCTTCTCCAGCCATTCGGGGCGCTCGCTCCTGATCGCCTCGATCTGCTCCGTGGTCAGGGCCTCGGTCACGCCGGCCCGCGCCAGGCCGGAGGTGGAGACGCCGAGCCGGGCCGCGACCACCTGGCGCGGGTGCGGGCCGTTGCGCCGCAGTTCCCGCAGCCACTCGGGCGGGTCGGCCTGGAGCTGGTTCAGCTCGGCGCGCGAGACGACGCCCTCCCGGAACTCGGCGGGCGTGGCCTCGAGGTACACACCCAGCTTCTTCGCCGCGGTCGCGGGCTTCATCGTCTGGGTGCTCTGGTGCGACTTCATACCGCCAAGCGTAACGACCGCGCGGAGCGCCCCCGACCACGCCGGGTAGCCTGGGCCGGGTGACAGACTCCGCCGCACCCCCCGTCTTCCGGCTCGCCTACGTACCGGGGGCCACGCCCGCCAAATGGGTGCGGATCTGGAACGAGCGCTTTCCCGCCACCCCTCTCGAGCTGGTGCCGGTGGAGGCCCACGAGGCGCAGGAACTGCTGCGCTCCGGCGGCGCCGACGCCGCGCTCCTCCGGCTCCCCGTCGACCGCGACGTCTTCAGCGCCATCCCGCTCTACACCGAGACCACGGTGGCCGTCGTCCCCAAGGACCACCTGATCACCGCGGCGGACGAGGTGTCGCTCGAGGACCTCGCCGACGAGGTGGTGCTGCACCCGCTGGACGACGTGTTCGGCTGGGAGCGGCCGCCCGGGGAGGAGGCCTTCGAGAGGCCCGCCACCACCGGCGACGCGGTCGAGCTGGTGGCCGCGGGCATCGGCGTGCTGGTCGTCCCGCAGTCCCTCGCGCGGCTGCACCACCGGCGGGACCTGACCTACCGGACGGTCGCCGACGGGCCGCGGTCGGAGGTGGCCCTCGCCTGGCCGCAGGAGGCCACCACCGACCTGGTGGACGACTTCATCGGCGTGGTGCGGGGACGCACCGCCAACAGCACCCGGGGCCGGCGGGCGGCGGCCCCCGAGCAGAAGCCGGCGCCCGCCCGCACCGCCCGGAAGACTCCCCAGGCGGGCAAGGGCAACCCGCAGGGCGGCGGTCGCGGCGGCCGCGGCGGCCGTGGCGCGACCCCCGGCGGCAAGGG
>NZ_LWCC02000131.1 GCF_001642695.1 Streptomyces chilikensis | reverse complement strand
CGCCCGCGGCCCTTGCCGCCCTCGGCCGCCGCGGCGGTGCCGCCCGTGCCGAGCGCCGCCGTCGAGGCGCCCAGCAGGGCGGCGCCCAGCACGGCCCGCCGTCCGGTGCCGCGGGCGGGGCCTGCCGGTTCTTCGGGGACTGCGGGGCCTGGGGTTCTCGCCATCGGTGCTCCCTCGTGAGATCACGACATCGGGTCGGCCGGATCGTAGGTGCGTGTACATGACGGTTGAAGGTCCCCGGGAGGACGGGGCGGAAAACAGCGGGTGTCGTCTCGCCCCGCCCCGGGCCGCGGCCTCGTGACGGGCGGACGTCGGGGCGCGCGGCGCGAGTGACGCCGTGTCAACACTGTGCAACGGATGCGTCAACCGGATGTGCGGGGCGGGCGCCCGCGCGAGTATCGTCCTCACCTGCACGGACTCGTCCGTTTCCGTCGGACCCCTTGACATGGGAGGGCTCGTTGTCCCGCTTCGCGCTCATCAAGGCAGTGCTCGGACCGATCATGCGCCTGATGTTCCGCCCACGCGTAGAAGGCGCGGAGAACATTCCCGGGTCGGGGGCGGTGATCCTGGCCGGAAACCACCTCACCTTCATCGACTCCGTCGTGCTCCCCCTGGTGACCGACCGGCAGGTCCTGTTCATCGGCAAGGACGAGTACGTCACCGGCAAGGGGTTCAAGGGCCGCCTGATGGCCTGGTTCTTCACCGGGGTCGGCATGATCCCGGTCGACCGGGACGGCGCGAACGGCGGCGTGGCGGCGCTGATGACCGGGCGCCGGGTCCTGGAGGAGGGCAAGGTCTTCGGCATCTACCCGGAGGGCACCCGCTCCCCCGACGGCCGCCTCTACCGCGGCCGCACCGGCATCGCGCGGCTGACCCTGATGACGGGCGCGCCGGTGGTGCCGTTCGCCATGATCGGCACGGACAAGCTGCAGCCGGGCGGCAAGGGCCTGCCCCGGCCGGGGCGGGTCACCGTCCGCTTCGGCGAGCCGATGGAGTTCTCCCGCTACGAGGGCATGGACCGCGACCGGTACGTGCTGCGGGCGGTGACGGACTCGGTCATGACGGAGGTCATGCGGCTCTCCGGACAGGAGTACGTCGACATGTACGCCACCAAGGCGAAGGCGGCCTGAACAAGGGACGCGTGATGCGCCGCGGCGCCCCGCGGCCGCGCCCCCGGCCCGCCCCCCTGGAAGGACCCGGCCCCGTCCCGCGGGCGGCGGGGCGGGGCCGAAGGCGCGTGGCGGCGCGGGGGGTCAGCCGCGGCGGGCGGCGGCCCAGACCTGCTGGGCGGCGACGTCCCGCTTGACCTCGGCGAGCTGGACGGCGACCGCGCTGGGGGCGGTGCCGCCGCGGCCGTCGCGGGAGGCGAGCGCGCCGGGGACGTTCAGCACCGTCCGCACCTCGGGCGTGAGGTGCTCGCTGATCTTGGCGAACTGCTCGTCGGTCAGCTCGTCGAGCTCCTTGCCGTCCGCCTCCGCGGCCTTGACGCACTCACCGGCCACCTCGTGCGCCACCCGGAACGGCACGCCCTGCTTGACCAGCCACTCGGCGATGTCGGTGGCCAGCGAGAACCCGGCCGGGGCCAGCTCCTCCATCCGCTCGCGGTGCACGGTGAGGGTGACCGTCATTCCCGTGAAGGCGGGGAGCAGGACCTCGAGCTGGTCGATGGAGTCGAAGACCGGCTCCTTGTCCTCCTGGAGGTCGCGGTTGTACGCGAGCGGGAGGGCCTTGAGCGTGGCCATCAGGCCGGTGAGGTTGCCGATCAGCCGGCCCGACTTGCCGCGCGCCAGCTCGGCGATGTCCGGGTTCTTCTTCTGCGGCATGATCGACGAGCCGGTGGAGAAGGCGTCGTGGAGGGTGACGAAGGAGAACTCCTTCGTGTTCCAGATGATGATCTCCTCGGCGATCCGGGAGACGTTGACGCCGATCATCGCGGTGATGAACGCGAACTCGGCGACGAAGTCCCGGGAGGCGGTGCCGTCGATGGAGTTGGCGGCGGAGCCGCGCTCGAAGCCGAGGTCCCTGGCGACGGCCTCCGGGTCGAGGCCGAGCGAGGAACCGGCCAGCGCGCCGGAGCCGTAGGGGGAGACGGCGGTGCGCTCGTCCCACTGGCGCAGCCGCTCGGCGTCCCGGGACAGGGCCTGGACGTGGGCCAGCACGTGGTGGGCGAAGAGCACCGGCTGGGCGTGCTGGAGGTGGGTGCGGCCGGGCATGGCCACGTCCGGGTGGGCCTCGGCGAGGCCGATCAGCGCGTCCTGGAGGTCGGCGATCAGGCCGCCCACGATGCGGGCGTGGTCGCGCAGGTACATGCGGAAGAGGGTGGCGACCTGGTCGTTGCGCGACCGGCCGGCGCGGAGCTTGCCGCCGAGGTCCGGGCCGAGCCGTTCGAGCAGACCGCGCTCGAGGGCGGTGTGCACGTCCTCGTCGGCGATGGTGCCGGTGAAGGCGCCGGAGGCGACGTCCCGCTCGAGCTGGTCGAGACCGGCGATCATGCGCTCGAGCTCGTCGGCGGTGAGCAGACCGGCCTGGTGCAGCACGCGCGCGTGCGCACGGGAGCCCGCGATGTCGTAGGGCGCCAGCCGCCAGTCGAAGTGGACCGACGCCGACAGCTTCGCCAGCGCCTCGGCGGGCCCGTCGGCGAACCGGCCGCCCCAGAGGCGGACGTCACCGCTGTTGCTGCTCACTTGCTGTGCTCCTCGTTGCCGAAGGCCGATGGGGTGCGACCACCGTGTCACATCGTCGCCATGCATGATTATGCGGCACCTCGCATGAATCGTCAATCGACCCTGCGCCGCGGGGTCACCAGGATGGCGGCGTCCACCCACCGGATGTCGGTGTACACGCCGCTCAACTCCGCCGGAAGATACGGGACATGGGTAAGTCATACGAACGGATCGACGACCGGCTCCGCGCCTTCATCGAGGCACAACCCGTCTTCTTCACCGCCACCGCACCGCTCGCCGCCGACGGCACGGTGAACCTCTCCCCCAAGGGCCTCAAGGGTTCCCTGGCGGTCCTGGACGAGCGGACCGTCGCCTACCTCGACTTCGCCGGGTCGAACGCCGAGACCGTGGCGCACCTGCGCGAGAACGGGCGGATCACCCTGATGTGGTGCGCCTGGCAGGGCCCGCCGACCGTGCTGCGGGTGCACGGCACCGGGGAGGCCGTCTTCCGCGACGACCCGCGCTTCCCGGAGCTGCTCGCCCGCTTCCCGGACGTCGAGGCGGGGGACCACGGCCTGCGGGCGGTCGTCGTGGTGACCGCCCGGACGATCCGTGACGCCTGCGGGTTCGCGGTGCCGCGCATGGTGTACGAGGGCGACCGGGAGCTGCACGCCCAGCGGTTCGCCCGCGAGGACGACGAGTCGCTGAGCGCCTACTTCGCCAGGAAGGACCACATCGCGACCAGCATCGACGGCCTTCCCGGCGTGCCGTTGCCGCTGCCCCCGGTGGCGCGCTGACGATGGGGGCATGCGCCAAGGTGCCGTCGCGGTCGCCCTCTGCCTGCCCCTGCTCTGCGCCGGGAGCCTCCCGGGAGCTCCGCCGCCGCTGCCCGGGCGGATGGCGGACACCGGGGGCGGCTCCCAGCTGATCACCGCCGAGGCGCGGGACACGGGCAGCACGGCCGGCACGGTCACCTGGTGGGAGCGCGCGGGGGCCGGCGGCCGCTGGGAGGCGGCCGGTTCGGCGCCCGCCCGCTTCGGGGCGAACGGCCTGGTGGACGGCGCCACCCGCCGCCAGGGCACGAACACCACGCCCACGGGGCTCTTCGGCCTGCCGTTCGCCTTCGGCGTCGCCCCCGCGCCCGCCGGAACCCGCGTCCGGTACCGCCGGGTGGGACCCGACTCCTGGTGGTGCCAGGACAACGGCTCCCGCGCCTACAACCGCTGGAGCGAGCCGCTGGCCGCCGACTGCCGGCCGGGTGAGGCCGAGCACCTGATCGCCTACCGGCGGCAGTACGCGCACGCCCTGGTCGTCGGCTTCAACTACCGCGAGCCGGTGCGGGAACGCGGCGCGGGCATCTTCCTGCACGTCGACGGCGACGGCGCGACGGCCGGCTGCGTCTCGGTGCCGGCCGACGCGATGCGCCGCCTCCTGCGCTGGGCCGACCCCTCCCGCGCCCCGCACATCGCCGTCGGCACCGCGGACGGGCCGACCGCGATCACCCGTTACTGACGCGGCGTCACGGGGCGGTGCGCCGGCTGTTCTGGGCCAGCGACAGCAGGTGGTCGGCGAGCGCCTGGCCGCCGGTCGCCTCCCGGCTGATCAGCAGCAGGGTGTCGTCACCGGCGATGGTGCCCAGGACGTCGTGCAGTTCCGCCTGGTCGATGGCCGAGGCGAGGAACTGCGCGGCCCCGGGCGGGGTGCGCAGGACCACGAGGTTGGCGGACGCCTCCGCCGAGATCAGCAGTTCGCCGGAGAGCCGCCGCATCCGCTCCTCCTTGGCGGACTCCCCCAGCGGCGCCCGGGGCGTGCGGAAGCCGCCCTCGCTGGGCACCGCGTAGATCAGCTCGCCGTCGGTGTTGCGGATCTTCACCGCGTTCAGCTCGTCGAGGTCCCGGGAGAGCGTCGCCTGGGTGACGCTCAGCCCGTCGTCGGCGAGCAGCTTGGCCAGCTGGCTCTGCGACCGCACCGGCTGCCGGTTGAGGATGTCGACGATCCGGCGGTGCCGGGCGGTGCGGGTCTGCGGCACGGCGGGCCCGCCGTGCTGCTCGTGGTCCTGCGCCTGACTCATCGTGTTCTGGGTCTCCGGATCCGGTCGTCCGCCCTCAGCGGGCTGTGGCATCGGCCGTGGCGAGGATGCCGGGGAGCGCCTGGAGGAAGGCGTCCGTCTCCGCGTCGGCGAGGGTCAGCGGGGGCATCAGCCGCACGACGTCGGGGGCGGGCGCGTTCACCAGGAACCCGGCCTCCTGGGCCGCCTGCTGCACCTGCGGTGCGAGCGGCCCGGTGAGCACGATACCCAGCAGCAGCCCCTCGCCCCGGACGTGGGAGACCAGCGCGCTGTCCAGCGCCTCGATTCCGGTGACCAGCCGCTCGCTCTGCCGCTTGACGTTGTCGAGCAGTCCCTCGCCCGCGATGGTGTCCAGGACGGCGAGGCCGGCCGCGCAGGCGACGGGGTTGCCGCCGAACGTGGTGCCGTGATGACCGGGCCGGAACAGCTCGGCGGCGCGGCCGAAGGCGACGGTGGCGCCCAGCGGCAGGCCCCCGCCGAGGCCCTTGGCCAGCGTGACGACGTCGGGCAGGACGCCTTCGTGGGCCTGGTAGGCGAACCAGTGGCCGGTGCGGCCGATGCCGGTCTGCACCTCGTCCAGGACCAGCAGCGCGCCGCTCGCGGCGGTGATCGCCCGGGCGGCCTTGAGGTAGCCGGCCGGGGGCACGACCACGCCGTTCTCGCCCTGGACGGGCTCGACGACCACCATGGCGGTCTCCTCGGTGACGGCGGCCGCCAGGGCCTGCGCGTCGCCGTAGGGGACGTGGGTGACCTCGCCGGGCAGCGGGAGGAAGGGCTCCTGCTTGCCGGGCTGGCCGGTGAGGGCCAGCGCGCCCATGGTGCGGCCGTGGAAGCCGCCCTCGGTGGCCACGACGTGGCCGCGGCCGGTCAGCCGGCCGATCTTGAAGGCGGCCTCGTTGGCCTCGGTGCCGGAGTTGCAGAAGAAGACCCGACCGGCCCGTCCGAACAGCTCGATCAGCCGCTCGGCGAGCGCCACGGTGGGCTCGGCGGCGAAGAAGTTGGAGATGTGGCCCAGCGAGGCGATCTGCCGGGACACCGCCTCGACGATCGCCGGGTGGGCGTGGCCGAGGGCGTTGACGGCGATTCCTCCGACGAAGTCGGCGTACTCCTTGCCGTCGGCGTCCCAGACCTTGACGCCCTCGCCGCGGGTCAGCGCCAGCCGGGGAGCGCCGTAGTTGTTCATCAGGGCGCCGTTCCAGCGCTCCTTCAGTTCGGTGTCGCTCACGACTGCCCCTCCTCGTCGGCGACGGCGGGCCCGTCGGGCACGACCATCGTGCCGATGCCCTCGTCGGTGAAGATCTCCAGCAGGATCGAGTGCTGGACCCGGCCGTCGATGACCCGGGCGTTGCCGACGCCGTTGCGCACGGCGTGCAGGCAGCCCTCCATCTTCGGCACCATGCCGGAGGACAGCTCCGGCAGGAGTTTCTCGAGCTCGCTCGCGGTGAGGCGGCTGATCACCTCGTCGCTGTGGGGCCAGTCCTCGTAGAGGCCTTCGACGTCGGTGAGGACCATGAGGGTTTCCGCGTCGAGCGCCGCAGCGAGTGCCGCAGCCGCCGTATCAGCATTGACGTTGTAGACATGTCCGTCGTCCTGGGAACGGGCGATCGACGAGACGACCGGGATCCGGCCGTCGGCCAGCAGCGCCTCGATGGCGCCGGTGTCGATCGCGGTGATCTCGCCGACCCGGCCGATGTCGACGAGCTCGCCGTCGATCTCGGCGAGGTGCTTGGTGGCGGTCAGGGTGTGCGCGTCCTCGCCGGTGAGGCCGACGGCGAGCGGGCCGTGCTGGTTCAGCAGCCCGACCAGCTCGCGCTGGACCTGTCCGGCGAGCACCATCCGGACCACGTCCATGGCCTCCTCGGTGGTGACCCGCAGGCCGGCCTTGAACTCGCTGACGATGCCGTGCCGGTCCAGCGCGGCGCTGATCTGCGGCCCGCCGCCGTGCACCACGACCGGCTTCAGCCCGGCGTGGTGCAGGAAGACGACGTCCTGCGCGAAGGCGGCCTTGAGCTGCTCGTCGACCATGGCGTTGCCGCCGAACTTGATGACGACGGTCTTCCCGCGGTGGCGGGTCAGCCAGGGCAGCGCCTCGATGAGGGTCTGCGCCTTGGGCAGGGCGGTGTGCCGCCGCGTGGGGCCGCTGCTGTTCTTCCCGTTCGTCGTCATGAGGAGTAGGCGCTGTTCTCGTGGACGTAGTCGGCGGTGAGGTCGTTGGTCCAGATGGTGGCGGTCTCGTCGCCGGCCGCGAGGTCCGCGACGATGTGGACCTCGCGGAAGCGCATGTCGACGAGTTCGCGGTCCTCGCCGACCCCGCCGCCCTTGCACACCCACACGCCGTTGATGGCGACGTTGAGCCGGTCGGGCTCGAAGGCGGCGGCGGTGGTGCCGATGGCGGAGAGCACGCGGCCCCAGTTGGGGTCCTCGCCGTGGATGGCGCACTTGAGGAGGTTGTTGCGGGCGATCGAGCGCCCGACCTCGACGGCGTCGGCCTCGGTGGCGGCGTTGATCACCTCCACCTTGATGTCCTTGCTGGCGCCCTCGGCGTCCCGGATCAGCTGCTGGCCGAGGTCGTCGCAGACCGCGCGGACCGCCTCCGCGAACTCCCCCTCGCCGGGCGTGATCCCGGACGCGCCGGAGGCGAGCAGCAGCACGGTGTCGTTGGTGGACATGCAGCCGTCGGAGTCGACGCGGTCGAAGGTCACCCGGGTGGCGTCGCGCAGCGCCCTGTCGAGGACGGCGGAGTCCAGGTCGGCGTCGGTGGTGATCACGACCAGCATGGTGGCGAGGCCCGGGGCGAGCATGCCCGCGCCCTTGGCCATGCCGCCGACGCTCCAGCCGTCCTTGGTGACCACCGAGGTCTTGTGCACGGTGTCGGTGGTCTTGATGGCGATGGCGGCCTTCTCGCCGCCGTGCTCGGTGAGCTGGGCGGCGGCCGTGCCGATGCCCGGCAGCAGCTTGTCCATCGGCAGCAGGACGCCGATCAGACCGGTCGAACAGACCGCGACCTGGGCGGCGTTCAGGCCGAGGACGTCGGCGGCCTTCTCGGCGGTGGCGTGGGTGTCCTGGAAGCCCTGGGGGCCCGTGCAGGCGTTGGCTCCACCGGAGTTGAGGACCACGGCGGACACCTCGCCGCCCTTGAGGACCTGCTCGGACCACAGGACCGGCGCGGCCTTGACGCGGTTGGAGGTGAAGACGCCCGCGGCGGCCAGGCGGGGGCCGTTGTTGACGACCAGGGCGAGGTCGGGGTTGCCGTTCTCCTTGATTCCGGCGGCGATGCCCGCCGCCGTGAATCCCTTGGCTGCCGTGACGCTCACTGCATCTCCTCGTTCGCTTCTCCGCCCGTGCGGCGCAACGGTGCGGCCATGGTCGTCCGCGGCCCGGCGGCCGCACACGCGTCGCTCACGGTGCGACTCCGATCGTGGAAAGTCCGGTGGTCTCGTCCAGACCCAGTGCGATGTTCATGCTCTGCACGGCGGCGCCGGCGGTGCCCTTGGTGAGGTTGTCGACGGCGGCGACGGCGATCACGCGGCCGGCCGCGGAGTCGTAGGCGACCTGCACCTGGACGGCGTTGGACCCGACGACGGACCCGGTGGCCGGCCACTGCCCCTCGGGCAGCAGGTGGACGAACGGCTCGTCGGCGTACGCCTTGGCGTAGGCGTCCCGCACGCTCTCCGCGGTGACGCCGGCCTTCGCCCTGGCGCTGCAGGTGGCGAGGATGCCGCGCGGCATGGGCGCGAGCACCGGCGTGAAGGACACGCTCACCCGCTCCCCGGCGACGGCGCTGAGGTTCTGGATCATCTCGGGGGTGTGCCGGTGGCCGCCGCCGACGCCGTAGGGCGACAGGGATCCCATGACCTCGCTGCCCAGCAGGTGCGGCTTGGCGGCCTTGCCGGCGCCGGAGGTGCCGGAGGCGGCGACGATCACGGCCTCCGGCTCGGTCAGGTCGGCGGCGTAGGCCGGGAACAGCGCGAGCGACACGGCGGTCGGGTAGCAACCGGGCACCGCGACGCGCTTGGACCCCTCCAGCGCGGCACGGGCGCCCGGCAGTTCGGGAAGTCCGTACGGCCAGGTGCCGGCGTGCGGGGAGCCGTAGAACGCCTCCCAGTCGGCGGCGTCGGCGAGGCGGAAGTCCGCGCCCATGTCGATCACCAGCACGTCGGGCCCGAGCTGCTCGGCGACGGCCGCGGACTGGCCGTGCGGCAGGGCGAGGAAGACCACGTCGTGCCGTCGGTCCTGTCCGGCGAGCACCTCGGGCGTGGTCGCCTCCAGTACCCGGTCGGCCAGCGGCAGCAGGTGCGGCTGCAGCGAGCCGAGCCGCTGTCCGGCGTTGGAGTTCCCGGTCAGCGCTCCGATCTCCACCCCGGGGTGCGCGAGCAGCAGCCGCAGCAGTTCCCCTCCCGCGTATCCACTCGCTCCGGCAACCGCCGCTCGTACCGTCATGGGTCCTCCCTGTCGATGGCACGACTATACGGTTCCCTGCATTTTTATGCAACGCCCTCGAAAGCGGCGGCGCGAGCCCGCCGTCACCGGCATCATGGCGTCATGGTCGCCGCATCGCCCGAAGGCCCGGTCGATCCGCCGCCCGCCGTGCTGGCGCTGGCCGGCGGCAGGCCGGTGCGGGCCGTGTGGCGCAACCTGCTGGGCGGGCTGACCTTCCGGATCGGCGCCGACGGCACGGACGACGTCCCCCGCTTCGCCAAGTGGGCCCCCGCCGGCAGCGGGCTCGACCTGGCGGCGGAGGCGGTCCGGCTGCGCTGGGCCGCCCGGCACACCGTCGTGCCGCCCGTGCTGGCCGAGGGCGCGGACGCCTCCGGCGCCTGGCTGCTCACCGGGGGCCTGGCCGGGACCTCGGCGGTGGACGAGCGGTGGAAGGCGGACCCGCTCACCGCCGTCCGCGCGATCGGCGCCGGGCTGCGGGCCCTGCACGAGGCGCTGCCGGTCGCGGACTGCCCGTTCGACTGGTCGGCGGAGCGGCGGCTGGCCAGGGTCCGCGCGCGGGTCGCCGCCGGTGACGTGGACCCGGCCGCGTGGTCGGGGGAACTGCGCCACCTCGGCACCGTCGCGCGCGCGGTGCGGCTGCTGGAGCGGCCGCCGCCCGTCGACCGGCTCGTCGTCTGCCACGGGGACGCCTGCGCGCCCAACACCCTGGTCGGCGACGACGGCGGGCCCGCCGGCCACGTCGACCTCGGCGCGCTGGGCGTCGCGGACCGCTGGGCCGACCTCGCCGTCGCCACCTGGAGCACGGGGTGGAACTACGGCCCGGGCTGGGAGGAACCGCTGCTCGACGCGTACGGGGTCGCGGCGGACCCGGAGCGGACCGCCTACTACCGCACCCTGTGGGAACTGACCGGCTGAGCCCCCGCGGGGAGCGGGGGCCGGGACCGCCCCTGCGCCGGCGCCGGCACTGGCGGAGTCACTGGAGCGGGATGTCGACGCCCCGTTCCGCGGCGGGCCTGGGCCCGTGGATGCGCCGGTCGGCCTCCCGGATGGCGACGTCGTCGATGCTCGCCTCGCGCCGCCGCATGAGGCCGCGTTCGTCGAACTCCCACAGTTCGTTGCCGTAACTGCGCCACCACCGGCCCCGCGCGTCGTGCCACTCGTACTGGAAGCGCACGGCGATCCGGTCCCCGTCGAACGTCCAGAGGCTCTTGCGCAGTGCGTAGTCCAGTTCCCGCTCCCACTTCCGCGTCAGGAAGGCGACGATCTCCTCGCGGCCGGTGACGAAGACGTCGCGGTTCCGCCACCTCGAGTCCTGCGTGTACGCCTGCGCCACCCGCAGGGGATCGCGGGTGTTCCACGCGTCCTCGGCCGCCTGGACCTTCCGCAGCGCGGTGTCGCGCGTGAACGGCGGGTAGGGCGGACGGTCGTTCACCACTGCGGCCTCCTCACGTGGAGAACGTGCGTTCTCCATCGACCTCGGGAACTAAGGTAGAGAACGATCGTTCTCGACGCAAGGACGGCGAGACGGCGAGACGGCGACACAGCAAGACGGCAAGGAGTTCCGATGCCCGCCCAGATCACCGAGGAACAGAACCGTCAGGCCCGTGAGGAGCTCCTCGACTCCGCGGAGACGCTCTTCTACGAACGGGGGATCCAGGCGGTGGGCATGGACCAGGTCCGCGTCGCGTCCGGTCTGCCCCTGAAGCGGATCTACCGGCTCTTCGCCACCAAGGAAGAACTGGTGGTGGCGGTGCTCAGACGTCGCGACGCGCGGTGGAGGGGCGCCCTGACCGCCCGGGTCCACGCGGTCCCGGATGCCCGGGACCGCGTGCTCGCGGTCTTCGACTGGCTGGCCGAGTGGTTCGCCGAGCCCGGCTTCCGCGGATGCGCCTGGGTCAACGCCTTCGGCGAACTCGGCTCGTCGTCCGAGGCCGTCCTGGCCGAGGTGCGTGCCCACAAGGACGCGTTCCGCGACCAGGTCGCCGGGTGGGTGCGCGCCGCCGGTGCGCCGGCCGCCGCCGAGCCGGTCTTCCTGCTCGCCGAGGGCGCCATCGTGACCGCGGGCATCAGCGGCGACCCGGCGGCCGCCCGTCACGCCCGGACGGCCGCCGCGACGCTACTGGGGGCGCACTGACCCGGGGCCGCGGCGGCCCCTCGGGTCCCTCACGCCCCGCCGTCGAGCAGACGGCGCGGCACGTCCTCCAGCATGGTCCTGATCTGCTGCTCGGTCACCCCCGACTCCCGCACGTGCGGCAGGACTTCCTCCCCGAGGTGCAGGTGGTGCCACTGCGGCAGCAGCGGCAGGGCGGCCGGGTCGATCCAGTCGATGTAGCAGGACGCGTCCTGCGAGAGCACCATGCTCCCGGCGTAACCCCGCCGGCACATCTCGACCAGCGTCGCGGCACGCTGCTCGAAGGTGACGTCCAGGTGGAGACCGAACCGGTCCATGCCCAGCACGAAGCCCTCGTCGGCGAGTTCGGCCAGGTAGTCGCAGTCGGTCGAGTCACCGCTGTGCCCGAGCACGATCCGCGACGGGTCCACCTGCTCCTCGTCGCACAGCACCCGCTTCACCTCGGCCGCGGTGCGGCTGCCGGGGTGGGTGTGCACGGTGACCGGCGCCCCGGTGCGGTGGTGCGCCCGGGCCACGGCCCGCATCACGCGCTCGACGCCGGGGGTGAGGCCTTCGGCGTCGATGGCGCACTTCAGCATCCCGGCCCGTACGCCGCCGCTGCCGGCGATGCCCTGGGTGATCTCGTCGACGAAGAGCTCGTCCATCGGGTCCGCCGTGCCGGGCACGAGCCCGGGGCCGCGGTACCGGAAGTAGAACGGCACGCTGTCGTACGTGTAGATGCCGGTGGCCACCACGATGTTGAGCTCCGGCACCTGCTCCGCGACCCGGCGCACCAGCGCGACGTCCCGGCCCATGCCGATCACGGTGGGGTCCACGATCGTCCGCACGCCCTGCGCCGCCAGCGCCCGCAGCCTGCTCACCGCGTCGGCGACCCGCGTCCCGTCGTCGCCCCACTCCCCCGGGCGGCTGCTCTGCACGTCGGCGGTGCGGATGAACAGGTGCTCGTGCATGTAGGTGCGGCCGAGCTCACCGGCGTCGACGTCTCCGCGAACGGTCGGGACGAGGCCCATGCTTCACGACCCCCTGTGTCACGGCGGGCAGGTCGCCGCACCGTACCGGGCGCCCGGCCGGCGGGCAATCGTCCCGGCGGGAATCCGTCCGGACGGATTCCCGCCGGGGTGGCCCTTCGTCAGGGTCGGCAATCCGCCGGGGTAGCGCTTCGCCAGGACGGCACCTCGTCGGCACGGCACTTCACAGGGACGGCGCTTCACCGCCCCGGCCGCTCACCGCGTCACAGGATCTCGGGCCGGGCCGGCTCGTCGGTCTCCCCTCCGCTCCGCCGGATGATGCTGATCATGCCGTTGGGCTCGAGGTACGCGCGCCTGATGTCCGACAGGTCCTCGAGGCCGTGCAGACGCAACTGGGCCTCCACCTCCTGTTCGGTCATCAGCTCCCGCCGCATGGCCCCGCGGTTGAGCCGCCCGTCCTCGACCAGCGGCCGGGGACGGGCCTTGAGGACGCGCGCCAGGGAGGGCCACCGGTACGCCACGGCGTCGATCACCAGGCTCCAGAAGACGATCGTGGCGGCCACCAGCAGGCCGTCGGGGACGGCGCTGCTGTCGCCCTCCAGGCTCGGCCCCATGGCCCCGGCGACCAGCACCACCACCAGGATGTCGCTGATGCCGAGCCCTCCGGACTCGCGCTGGCCGACCACCCGCATCATCGCCAGCAGCACCAGGAAGGAGACCGTGCCCCGCAGGAAGAGTTCCAGCGGCGGCACGCTCGGGACGAAGAGGGCGTTCCAGTCCGGCATGGCTCAGCCGTTCCCCCGGGGCCGCGCGGACAACCGGCGTCCCGCCCTCGCGTGGTCCGATCGGCCTACCGGGGCGGGCGGCCGACCCGGCTCGGGGCACACCGGGCGCCCCGGGGGCCTCCGCCGGCGCTCAGTACCCCGCCGTGACGGTGAGGTGGTAGGTCGTGTCGACGAGGAAGTCCCCGGCCTTCCCCTTGATCTCGAGCACGTAGTGCCCGGGGGCCAGCGGCTCCAGGCCGCCCCAAACGCCCCAGGCCAGGCGCCGTTCACCGTCGAGCCGGAAGCCCCCGCGGAACTCGCGCAGGGCGAGCCGCACGCCGTTGAGCGAGGCGTCGGCCCTCTCGAAGCGCATCGTGAGGTGGTCCTGCGAGTACTCCCAGGTGTGCTGGACGTTGAGCACCGGGAAGAACACGGGCCGCCCCGCGGGCATCGCGCAGCGGCGCTCCACGCGGCCGCCGTAGGTGCCGGCCAGGAACCACACGTCGGCCGGCTGGTTCCACGCCGCGTGCTCGCCGGTGGTGTCCCGGACGGGGCTGCGGTCGTCGGGCGCGGAGAGCGCCCACTTCCACCAGCGGCCGGCCAGGTGCCCGCCGTCGTCCTCGTCCATCCGCCAGAGACCGCCGGCCGACTGCGCGCTGCTCATGTGACGCCTCCTCGGGCGTTGGTCCGGTGGCCACCGCCCCTCCCCGGCGCGGGTGGAACGAATGTAGTGCGTCAGTGACAGCACCTTCTTCCCAGGGCGGGTCGGTGCAGCCTGTCAGCCGTGGGCGGACGGTGGCGCTTCCGGCCTCGCCTCGAGGGACGAGGCGTTCCGGAAGGCTCTCAGCACCTGCTTTCGGCTGCCCCCTGGACCGGTTACGTGAGGCAGGAATGATCAAGGAACGCGGAGGCAGCGGACCGGCTCCACCCAGATCCTGTCCGCCGCCAGGGAACTCACCCGCCTGGAACCGTCCTCGAAGCGGCCCGCGCCACGCTGGAAGAGACCTTCCGCAACACACCCCACGTCCTGGACGACCTGGCGGACGCCGAATGGGCCACCCTTTGCGGCCGACCGGTCCGCCTGCCCGCCCACCCCAGCCACCCCGCCACCCGTCTCGAGCAGGCCGGAGCGGATGCCTGCCGGCTCCTGCAGATCCTGCCGCCCCACCGTCGTGGCTCCCAGGCCGAGGCTCTGCGACAGATCATGGTGCGGAACTTCCTCGTCGATGCCCGCGGCGTCCTGCGTCCCCGCACCGAGAAGGACGGCCTGCCCGAAGGAGCCGTCCGGGTCATCTCGCCCTGCGACCTGGACGCACGCCGGGCCATCCGCGGCAACACCCGCTGGAGTGGCTGTCTGGTCCACGTCACCGAGACCTGCGACGCGGCCGCCCGCGTCAGCCTGATCGCGGACATCGCCACCACCAGTCCCATCCGGGACACTCGTCGACGACAGGTCAGTCGGAGAAGTTCCAGAACATGCCCACCTCGGTGTCGGAGACGACGACCAGGCCGCAGTCTTCCGAGTAAACGTCGCTCAGCGGGTTGTACCCCCAGTGCGACGTCGTGAAATCGAGTGCGCCAGGCACCGGGCCGGGCCTACTGACGTTGGTGTGGTAAGCGGCCTCATCCCCGTACCGGGCCAGGACCGTACGTGCCATCGCCCGCAGCTCTTCCTCGCTCTCGGTGAAGCGCTTCAGGTTGGACAGGGTGCAGCGGTCGTCCGTGAGGGCCAGCAGCAGGTTCTCGGCGCTGGGCCGGTCGATCTCGTGGAGGCGCTTCGCGATGTATTCCGGGGGGTGGACGGCGAACGGGAATGTGGGTGACCCCTCACGTTCCGGGAGTTGTGCGGCGTCGTCGAGACCGGTCCAGCCCCGGGGGTCCGGGACGGCCCGGGCCATCAACGCGAGGACGTCGAGGACCCAGTCCTCGTGGCGCCGCGGCCCCGTGGCGTCGTACGGGTACGCGTCCTCGAACAAGTGGCGTACGGCGGCTTCCCAGGAAGCCCGGTCGACGGACATGTGGTGCCGGCCTTTCTCCGCGGAACGCTGGAACTCGGGAGGGCTGCTGGAAGGGCCCGTCGTGGGAGTGGGCCGCCGAGCAGGAAAGTACCGGCGATGACCACGTCACGTCCGGTCCGTCGCGACAACACGGCGGACGATCCGCACACGGTCTCAGGAACCGCATCGCGGCCTGCTGACTGCCTCATACGCGATGGCGCCGTGCTCGCGGCCGCTCAGCCGCCGGCATGCTCAACCCGACTGCCAGTCGGACGGAAGCTCCGTCGGCACGGTGGGCCGGTTCTCGCAGTCGAACGCCTCGACGATCACATGGGCGGACCTCAGCAAGTAGGTGAGACGGTTCTTGTCGTCCCGGTCGGTCGTGAGAGAGTCCCGCATCCGACCCTGGAGCGGCATGCCGTCCTCCTGGCCCTCTTCGGTCAGGGGAACCTTGCACCTCACGTGAACGGACCGCAGCCTCGTCTCCTTCACGCCTCCCCATATGACCAGTCGCACGTCCGAGTTGACCGGGATCACGCGGACTTCGTCACCGAGCTCTTTCGGCTCAAGCTCGTCGAATCGTGCGACGGAGCCGCCGTAGCTGATTTCCATCGACCGCGAGGCTTCCCCGACGCCCTCGGGAACGATCTTGCACAGGGCGGGGTCGATCGACGGATGAGGCTTCTCGGTCCTCGACGGGTTCCATGCGTACGCGCTGGACTGAAACCACGCCTCGGCCTTGGCCACGTCGAGGGCGGTCCTGGTCGACTCCTCGGTCCGGGAAGCGGCCGCGGTCTCGGCCCATGCGATGCCTTCCCGCCCGATGAGCGTCTCGCAGGCCGTGGCCTTCGACGGCTGTGCCTCGTCGGCCCGACCATCGTCGTCGCACCCCGTGGCAATCGTGGTCAGGAGCACGGCAGCGGCCGACACGGCTGCACGAGTCAACAACTTCTGCATCCTCAATGTCCCCTCACGGCCCCGGTCTCCGTCTGGCGCGCGCCGTCCCCGTACACACCACGGGCACGCTCCATGATTTCCTGACGTTCCTCCGCGGAAAGGCCCTCCGCCATCATGTAATTGTTCAACGGCACCATGGCGTTGCGCTGACCTGCCTCCTTGGCATCGTCGACGGACGCGATGGCCTGCACCTTGTTCTCGAACTCGTTCTCCTTGAGCCAGTCGACGATGTGGTTGCTCATGACCGTCTCCGCGGCTCCGCCGGCGGTCTCGTACGCGATGGGAACCGCGATCATGGCCGCGCCCGCAGCGGGGATCATGACTGCCGACGCCACCCCCACTGTGGCTCCGACCACCGCACCGACGCCGAACTCCCGCCAGTTGGCCTGCTTCTGCAAGGCCATGTCCTGCTTCTCCTTCTCGTCGGCGAACTCGCTGCCAATGGCCTCCATGCGTGCTCCGTCGAGCATGCCGTGCATCAGCATGCTGTGCATGCCGGCGTTCAGCGCGGCGGCCTGGTTCTCCCCCTGCCCCGCCATCAAGCTGGAACCATAGAGCTGCTGCGCGGCCGAGAGGGTGTCGTAGGCGTCTTCGTCTCCGGCGACCACCCTGAGGAAATTCGTCGCTTGGACCTGCCCGAGATCACGCAGCCCGTTCTCCTCCGACCTGAAGAGCGCGTCCCGGCCGGCGAGCTCACCGGCTCCTCCGAAGTTGGCCATCGAGTAGTTGAGGGAATCGATGTGTCCAGCGGCGATACGCCCCAGACTGTCCGCGATGCCGTTGTGTTCCTCCACCTCGTCGCTTGAGGGAAAGGCACCCATGACCTGCTGTAGCAGGTTGAGCCGGGACTCTCGTGCCTCCCTCTGGGCCGCTGTGTCCAAGGGCGGGATCTTCGGTTCCGTGTCGTCATGGGCATACCCGAGAACACCTGCCTCGAGGGCATGGCCGAGAGCGTCGAATCCGATCGGCTTGCGATCTGGCGTTTTGATCCATTCGCGGGCGTCCTCGCCCTCTCCCAGCAGGTAGTCGAAGTTGCCGAGCGCTTTGTCGTCCTCGCCCGTACTGCCGCCGAAGAATTCGAGCGACGCCTGCGGATTGTGTCCCAGAGCCTCCAGGTATCCCACCAACGGATCGTGGGACGCGTCTTCTTCGGCTCCGGGTAATCGAGTGATGTGGTGTCGGTCCACATCTGGTCCGGGTCCAGGACGCCCTCACGCTCGTACGTGACCAGAGCCTTGCCGTAGTCCTGCAGGAACTTGGATTCGAAGCGGCCCTCGTGCATCAGACTGCTCATGATCTGGAAGCCCGTCGGACCGGTACCACCGGTGGTCATCCCCATCGGCGCCGGACCGGTGTTCAACGGGAACGACTTGTCTCCGGCAGCGATCAGGTCCTTCTTCCAGGCGTCCATGGCCGGGCTGTCGACGTGAGTCGCGTTGGCGAGCGACAGACTCAGGTTGTCCTGGACCTTCGCCATGATTTTCGCGGTGTCACCGTCGTGGGATCCCGTCGAGGGTGCGGCCAGGTCACGCCAGAACTGCAAGGTCCCCTCGGCACCCAAACCGGTGACGAATGCCTCGGTGAAGCCTGGGTTGTCCTGCTGGTCCTCCAGCATCGCGTTGAATCGGGCGATCTTCTCCTCGCTCCACGACCCGACGTTTCCGGCGGCGATCTCCTTGACCCACTTCTCGGCCTCCGCGGCGCCCTGCTCCCGGTCGGCCTCCGCAAGGCTCTTCGCACCGGCGTCGGTGAAGTCGTAATTGTCCGCGGCAAGCGCACGTAATGCACGGGCGGCGATACGGTCGGTTTCCGCGGCATCCCGGAGGATGCGGTCGACACGCTGTTGCGCCGCGGCGATGTCTTCCCGGGAGGGAACCGCGAAGTCCTCCCCCGTGTCCACCACCGGGCTGGAGGGGCCGACATAACTGACCGTGCCGCTCGGCGCGACCCTCATCTTGCGGGAGAGCAACTCGTCGATCAGGGTGCGCAACTGTTCCTGATACTTGCCGAGCTGGGCGTGCGCATCGCTCAGAATGCCCAGCACGCTCTTCGCCTGGGCCGCCGCGTCCTCGAACTGGGCCGCCGTTTTGGTGACGAAGGCGCGGGACACGGTGGCGTTGACGCCTTTCCAGTCGGCCGCCTCCGCCCTGGCGGCCAGATCGGCCGAGCTCACGGCGCCGTCTCCGCCGGCTGCCAACAGTTGCAGCCGGTCGAGCATGGTCTTCCAGTCGTCCACCGCGGACTTCAGCGTGCCCAGGCGCAGGTTGTTCAGCACGTCGGCGGTCAGCATGTCGCTCATGTCGGTTCTCTCCCCCTGCCGACGATCACTTGAGGTAATCGTTGATCCGCGACACCGACATCAGCTGACCGGCCGCGTCGCGCATGCCGGTCACCACGTCGTCCTCGTCCTTGGCGTGCTGGGCGCGGGTGAAGTCCAGGCCGTTGGAGATGTGTGCGCAGGCTTCGAGGAGCGTCCGGAGCTGGGTGTTCCACGCGTCGTGCACCTCGGTGAGGGCGGCGCCCATGTCCAGCCCGTCGTTGAAGAGGTCCACGGAGGCCCGGAAGGTGGCCGGGCGCGCGAAGTCGCCGTCGATGCGCAGCCGTTCGCGCAGTTCGAACGTCATGTTCCCCAGCTTGCCCAGCTGGTCGTCATGGACGACGAGGTCACCGTCCCCGGTGCCACCGCCCCCGCCGCCCGTTGCGGGGAGCTGGTTGAGCCGCATCCCCGACGCCGCGCGTGCGGCGGCGTCCTCCTTCAAGCGCGTCCACTCGTCCCATGCCATGACCGTGCGTCCTCCCCCGAGAAGCCGGAAACCGGAGCGGGTTCCGGCCTGAACAGTCGCATCAGTCCTAGCAGTCACTCACGTCCTCCGCCGCCCTCTCGGCCACCGGCTGGCGCGATCCGCGCGATGGCACTCTTGGGCTCCTGACCGGGTGGTGTGCGCGGGAACACCGTCCGAGCAGGGACGGAGCGCCGTCGTAGGCGCGCCGCTCACGGGCCTCCCCGGGGCCAGGTGATCGCGTCGTCGAGGGCGGAGTTGTCCGGTAATCCGCCAACGGGGCCGGAACCGGTCGGTGGGGCGGCGGCCGACTCGTGGAGCCCGGGGAGGCCCTCAGCCGCACGGGGCGGCGGGCCGCTGATACTCGCTGACCGCGCTCCTCCTCGTCCGTGCCTGCGCTGCCGCGTCAGGAGCGTCGACGAGATAGCCGAGTGGGCCCAGCAGGCCTCGGACAGCGTGCCGGCGGCTGCCGGGCTCCACCGGCATCCACTGAAATGGCGCCGTTCTCCCTCGCGGCCCCTTTCGGCCGGATGAACCTCGGGAACTGCCCGGAATCCCACTGTTCGCTGCTGTCGCGCCGTGGTGAGCCAATGATCACTGCCTGGGGCGCCAAACGACCAATCGCCCTGGACAGTGAAATGCGCATGCGCATTCCGCTTTCGAAAGCGCAGGAACCTGGGGGGGTTCGTGAAACCGATCGCACGTACATCGCTCATAACATCAGCGGCGCTGACCATGCTCGTATCCGGGGCGGCGATAAGCCTGCCGACAGCTCAGGCCGACGAATCCGCGGCAGGCCCGTCCACGGAACTGCTTGTCTCGCTGGGCCATGAGTACCTTGCGCAGCGCGCCGATGCGGTAACCGTCGGCGCGGCCAAGGCGAGCATGGTCACCAACGTGCCTGTCACCGCGAGCATGAACGTCGAACTCGACGTCGAGTACGAGAAGCTCTCGGACCTCGCTGTCGCGTATCAGGAAGCGGACGGCGGGTACAGCGGCGCGGAGGTGACCGTCACGCCGACCGGCGAGGTGGAGGTCAACGGCGACACCGCAACGCTGAACGTCGAAGAGGAAACGAAGCTGTTCAACGTCCTCACGGCCAAGGACCGGGCCGAGGGCACGCCCGAAGCCGAGGAATACGTCGTACCTCACGAACTCGTTTTCAAGCAGGCTGCGGACGGCGCGTGGCGCCTCGCGGACGACAAGGCGGACACGGGCGCCCTGCCGCCGAGTCACTACGCGGCCGAGCCGGACCTCACGCCCCTGACGGACGAAAGCGGCGGCGACCCGGACGGGCCTGAAGGCGACAGAGGCGAAGCGGCGGAGACCGGCGGAGACCCCGCCACAGATACGAAATCGGTGCAGATCTACGCCGGGTACAACTACCCGGCGATGGCCGCTTACGCGAACAAGCACTGGAAGAACTACAACAGCGACTACCGCAAGTACGACAACGACTGCACCAACTTCATCTCCCAGGCCATGCGGAAGGGCGGCTGGAAGACGACCTCCGGCAGCGTCTCGTCCCGCAAGGACAACAAGAAGTGGTTCTACGGCAGTTGGTCAAGCAGCACCAGCTACACCTGGGCCGGTGCCGAGAACTGGTATTGGTTCGCTCAGAAGCACTCCAAGCGAACCCACAGCCTGAAGTCCGTGTGGGACATGGGGCTCGCGGATGTCCTGCAAGCCGACTGGGACCGCAACGACAACATCAACCACACGATGATTGTCACCAAGAACACCAGCAAGGACCGGTACCTCACGTACCACACGCCCAGCACGCACAACCGGAGCATGAAGAAGATCCTCGCCAAGTACCCCAAGGCCTGGTGGTACGCCCACCGCACCTGAGACGCTGACGGCGAACCAAACCCCGGAGACAACCATGCGCAGGCGACACGTACTTGCAGCCACACTGGCAGCTGCAGCCCTCGCTGCTGTGCCGGCATGCGGGGCCTCGGACGCGGGATCTTCCAGTAGCCCGCCGCCGGGCGCGTCGGACACCGTGCAGAACTACGTCCAGGCCCTCAACGACCGAGACACGAAGGCCCTCCTCGCGGTGGGCGCCGCTCCCGACAAGCCATGGTCACGCCGGCAGGCGAACAAGATCATCGAGTCCAGGGGCGGGAAAGGCCTCACCATCACGAAGGCGCCCATCGAGTACGAGCAGATGGGCGACTACATGGGCAAGGCCGCACTGACAACCTCCGACGAGGGCGGGAAGACCGTGCGCGAAACGGTGGATCTTATCCACGAAGACGGCCACTGGCACGTAGTCCTCTTCGAGTGGCCGCAGAGCGACAAGACCACCTCGGCGACATAGCCCCACCGCGAACCAGGGATTGATCAAGCTCCGTGGGCGTCACCAACAACCGTGACGTCCACGGAGCTTGATAAGCCCTGGGTGCCTCACCTTGCCTCGCCTGACGCCTGCCGGCCCCTCCTGCTGCGCGGCGGGGCTCCCCGGTGTCCTCGCGCTTCTCCATGACCTGGGCCGTTCAGCCCTTACGCGCTTTGAGGAGACCAACTGGCGGCTACACCCTCAACCCGTCGAACCATTCCTGCAGGCCTGTAGGAGACGGCCCGCACTCGGCATAGGTCTTCTACTGACGCCGCCGCTCCGGCAGCTTCCGCTCCAGCCGGTCGGCGACGAGATGCGCGGCGCTGTAGACCTTCCGCGGCAGCCCCTGCGCCAGGGCGTCGGTGACCTCCACCACGCCCGCCCCGCGCCCCAGCCACCGGCAGACCGCGGGCACCAGCTTCCGCACCTGCCGCTCATTCAGCCGCAGCCGCGCGTCCACTGCCCCCAGCCGCCGCAGGATCCGCGCGGCCTCCGCCTCCCGCGCCGACTCCTGCTCGTTCTTCTCGCCCTCCCCGCCACCGCCGCACGCGGCCTCGGGCCGCTCCCGCACCCGCTTCCGGCGAGGGGCAGGGGAGGGCTTTCGCCCGTCCTTTCCCCAGTCCTTCTCCCCGCAAGGGGACGTGCCCGCCTTCCTGGCAGCCGCCCCACCGGTGACCGGACGGGTGGGAACCGGAACCGAAGCGGCCCCCGCCCCCGCCCCGGCCGCTGCCACCGGGTCCTCGAACACGTCCACGCCCGACACGATCAGCCCCGACTCCGGGTCCCGTTCGGTCCGCGTCACCCAGTACCCGAGCGCCCTCAACTCCCCCACCGCCTTCGCCACCGCGGCCCGCCCCTGCGGGTACTTCTCGCTCAGCGTGCGGACGTTCTCCCGAACACCGTCGGGGAGGGAGAGCACGAGCGCGAGGATTCCGCGCGCCGTGTGTGACATGCGAGGGTCCTGGATCGCCTTGTTGGCCACGATCAGGAAATCCCGCTCATGCGCGGGGATACGATGAATCCGCATTGGGAGCCACTCACTCCTGGTGCCGGGCCCCGGGGTGTCACCAGCACCGCCGGGGTCACCTCTGTTCCCCGCGCTCCTGCGCGGGCTGCTGACACCCTGTCAGCCCCACGACATCTCGGGCAAGTTATCCCAAATAGGTCATCTCATACGACTACCCTCTCCCGCCATCGGCCTCCTCCGCCTGGAGATCGCCAACGCCCGCACCGAGCACCACCCACCCGCCAACACCCCGAACGCGCCGCTCTCATAAGCGGAGTCAGGCCGCGGCCTCCACATCGTGGACACCCTCGCCGACATCAAGGTGCTCTCCGCCGGACCGTGTTGCGGGGCATGAGGTGGTCGACGCCTGAGCGGCTCGTCGCTTCGTCGCGGCGAGTGCTGGAAGACCGCGGTGCTCCCGGGTGTTGTCTCCGGGTATGAGAATCAGCGAGGCTTCCAGGGTCAGCGGTGTGAGTGCGAGATCGCTGCGGTACTACGAGAATGAGGGCCTGATCGTCCCCGGCCGTTTCAGCAACGGGTTCCGCGACTACTGCCGGTCCACGATCGACCGGGTGCTCGTCATCCGCTCGTTACTGGAGTCCGGGCTGCCCGTGCGGTTGATCAGGGACCTCCTGCCCCGGCTCACCGACGAATCCGGTGCCGGCGGCGACACGGTGTGCGCGGAGTTCCTGCACGAGGTCCAGGACTACCGCGACCGGCTCGCTGCTCGCATCGCCGCACTCAGCGATCAGCAGGCGGCGCTCGACGCCTACCTCCGGGAGGCCCGCCGTACTGATTCCTGAGGCCACTTGACCTTGACGTAAGTGTCAGCTTCCTACGCTCGGCGCATGGAGACCAACGAGCGGCAGAACACCGCTGAGCAGACGGTACGCGCACTGGTCCAGCAGTCCCGTCGGGGGCCGGAGGATCTGATCCTGACGACCGATCGCCCCCGCCCCACGCCGGGGCCCGGCGAGTACCTCATCCGCGTGGGCGCCGCCGGGATCAACTTCGCCGACGTCATGCAGACCCGGGGAACGTACGGCGGAGGCCCACAGGCCCCGTACGTGGCGGGCTTCGAGGCCGCCGGCGAGATCGTGGGCATCGGCCCGGACGTCGAGAGTCCGCTTCGGCTCGGCACCCACGTCGTGGGAACCGGACCGGGCGCGTTTGCGCAGTACATGACGATGCCGGCCGCGGGTGTCCTTCCGGTGCCGTCCGGCTGGAGCGACGCCGAGGCACTCGGCATGGTGCTGAACTGGGCCACCGCCCTGGCGGCGCTGAAGCCGCTGGGCGAGGTCAAGACGGGGGAGGTGGTGCTCGTCCATGCCGCGGCCGGCGGGGTGGGACAAGCCGCCGTGCGCCTCGCCCGTCACTACGGCGCGCGCGTGATCGCCACGGCGTCACCGGCGAAGCACGACACCGTCAAGGCCCTCGGCGCCGACGAGGTCCTGGACAGCCGGCGCCCCGACCTGGCGGAGGAGATCACCCGCCTGACCGGCGGCGTCGACCTGGTCCTCGAATCGGTGGGAGAAGCCACCTTCAGGGCCAGCCTGTCGGTCACCAAACCCTTCACCGGACGCGTCGTCGTGTTCGGCGCCGCCTCCGGCGACGCCACCCTGACCACACACGATCTGGTCTTCACCCACCAGGTCCAGGTCAAGGGCCTGCACATCGGTGCGCTGGCGGTCGCGGCCCCGTCCGTCTACCGGTCGCTGCTCGTCGAGATCGAGGCCCTCATCGCCCACGGCGTGTACACACCCGGCACCCCCCACGTCCATGCTCTGGCCGAGGGACCGGCGATCCTGCGGCAACTCGAAGCCGGCCAGACCCGCGGCAAGCACGCCCTCGACCCCTGGCGCCAGGAACGCCCGTGACTCGCCCCGGTGCCCCGCACACCCCCGCCCGGTCCGCCGAGTTCGCACCACTCGCTAACGTAAGCGCATGCCCGCCGCACACCTCGTCCTGATCAGCGACCGCATCGCCCTGTCCTGGGTGCTCACCGAGCAGCGCATGGCGTTCCCGCCCACGCGGGCACGGGCGGTCCGGCAGATCTCCGAGGGGGACGAGGTGTTCCTGTACTCCACCCGCGGCTGCTTCGGGAACCCGACCCGCGACGTCGGCCGGGTCATCGCCACCGCCCGCGTCACCGAGGCGCCCCGCACCCTCGACGAGCCGGTCGTCTTCGGCGAGCGGCGGTTCACCGAGGGGTGCCGCCTGGCCGTCGACGGGCTGGCCCCCTTCCGTGAGGGCCTCTCCCTTCGCGAGCACGTCGAGCGGCTCAGCGTCTTTCCCGACCCGAAGACCTGGAGCGTCCGCCTCCGCCGCGCCTCCCTGCAGCTCCCGCCGCAGGACGCCGATCACCTTCGCGAGGCGGTCCGGCTGTACCTCAAGCCGTACGCCGAGGCGGTCGACGCCTACCGCTGGCCGCGCTGACGGATCCGCACCCGGCCGGGGCGTGGTGCGAGGGCGCCGGCCAGGACCGGTCCGTCGCTGAAGGGTGGGGTCGTTGTCGGTGGTGCCGTGCATGATCGGCGTGTCACTTCTCCCAGAGGACGGGGCGCCACCGTGCCGATCACGAACCAGCAGGTAGCAGGACGCGCGTTCCTGCGGCAGCTGTACGCGGACTCGTACTACCCCGATCACGTCGTCGACGAAGGCAGGGCGATCCTGCTGCGACTGTGCGAGCGGATCGAGGCCGAGCGGCCGTCGGACCTGGCGGCTCTGTATGCGCTCACCCAGGACGCGACGGAGGAGTTCAACCTCCTGGACGCGAAGTTCGAAGCGTCGGGAAGCGGGATCGAGACGGTCGCTCGGGAAGAGATCGCCGAGGACTTCTGGTTCGTGGCGTCGGCCTACGGGTTCGCGGACGCGGACGTGGAGGAGTTGATCGCCACCCGGGACTGGTGAGCGGCGGATCGGCGGCCGGCTGCCGACTCGGCGTGAAGCGTCGCGGATCGCGATCGGCAGGGCTTGCCCCGTGCCATCCGTGGGGACCGATGAGGGGCACAGCGCAGCCGAGCGGAAACGACGGCTGCCCGAAGCTCTCCTTCGCGAGGGAAGTGCTCGCGAGCCGGCTCGGCACGGCCGGCTCCCGAGCATCGGTGAGAAGCGGGGAGGGAGGGGGGTCACCGGCTGCGCCGGGCGTGAACCATCCGGCGCCGTAGCGTCTCCAGGACTCCCTCGTCGCCGAAAGTTCCGGACGTCTCTCCCGGCCCAGCGCCGCACGCTGTCCAGGCTCGGCAAGCCCGTCGGCGCCACCCGCCGGCCTCAGTAAGCCGTCAAGTAGACCCGTGCGCGGGTGCCGGCCTCTTCGCCCACGTGCATCTCAATCCCTTGGACGTGTCCGCGCCGGCTGTCCCCTGTGCAGGGCGGGCAGGCCGAAGCCTCTCGAACGTCCTTCAGCTCTTGGGGCGGCGTGAGCCCCAGGTGCTCGAATCCGTCGCCGCTGAGTGAAGAACCGGACGTCATGATTCTCAGCGGGCTGTCCGGCCGTAGGTCCTCGGCGATGACCTCAGCGGTCCTCTCATCGGTCACAAAGGACAGAAGGTAAAGCTTCTCCTGCGGTTGTACCCGAACCGCGCCCTTCACCTCCCCAGCTTTTTCGGGTATCCGCACCTTCATGAACGCCGCGGCTTCGGCGGCGCCGGCGCCCTTCTCCCAGTACGGGTGGACGTCACGGCGTGCGGTGCGGTCCGCCGAGGAGGGGGTACAGGCGGCGAGGAGCAGACTGCCGGTCATGACCGCGACCACGGCAGTGGGGGCGCTACGCATGGGCTTGCTCCAGAATCTCACCGGTTCTCCTCGTCTCCCCGGGAGACGTCTCCGCGCGTTCCCTCACGTCCGGGGTCGGTCGGCGCACCACCGGACACCTGCCCGTTGAGGTCGTGAGTGTAGGAGGCATTGCTGCCCCGCATGTCGAATTCCCGGGCGATGCCGACCCGGTGCAGTCGCCCCATGTCCTTGTCCTCGATGGTGACACCGCCTGGGAAGGTGGTGGCCTTGCCCTGGTCCCAGTTGTAGCGATCCCAGACGTTGACCTGGTAGTCGAGCGAAACCTTGGGAGGGCCACCGTCCGCGCCGGGCGTCACGATGACCATCCCGCTGACATTCTGCGCGTGCGAGCCGACCGCGTGAAACCATTCGTCACTTTGCAAGGTCCGGTGCTTGGCGTCGCTCTCGACCGGGACGACCACGGTCTTGTCTCCTCCGGCCCGATGGAACTCTTCGAGGGCCTGCTGACGCCAAGCGTCCTGGTGGGCTGCCAGATGGTCCTGCTCGATCTCTTTACGGAAACCGCCGTCGTCGTGGAGCATGCGGTCGACGTCCAACGACAAGGTTTCGCCTGTTCCATCCAGGTAGTGGAGCATGTTGCGCGATGCGCCGACGTTGCCCACGAGATCCCCGGCTGTAGCGATGGAGAGAGCCAGTGCGTGGAGACTCACATCCCGAAGGAGTCACTTCTTCGACACCCCACTCGCCAGAACCCGCATCAGGCGCTTTCCAGGGGTACAACGGGGCGGCAATCCCTGCAGCCAGCAGTTCCTTGCCCCGCTGCTCCCACAGGATGCCACGCGTCACCGGATCAAGGTCACGCCACCATTCCGCGACGGCCTTCTTCCCTTCGGGCATGTTGGCGGCCTTTCCGGCCTCCTGGAAGGACGGATACGGGCTGGGCTCCGGGTGCCGGTTGAACCCGTCGATCGTGCCGTCCATGGCGTCGGAGTCGCGGACGACCGACTGAGCTTCTTCAGCGTTGCCGCTCCAGGGTGAGGACCGCCTTGGCGATTGACGTCATGCGGTTCGGACTGCA
>NZ_LWCC02000130.1 GCF_001642695.1 Streptomyces chilikensis | reverse complement strand
ATCAACAGCCTGGGGGCCTCGATCGTTGCGTTCGGCTGGGGTCACCTGATCGGGGCCCACCTCGAAGAAGCTCACTGAAGGGCCAGACGTATGCCGTCGTCCGCGTCGGAGACCGCCTTGACCGCTTCTCTGATGTGCTCAGCCCACTCCCCTGCTTTGGCGCGGGCACTCTCCTGGAAGTCGGGGTCGTGTACGTACGCGGTGTGCTCCCCCTTGGTCGACCGCGCCGTGTCGAAGGCGACCACCCCTTGGTCCGAGACGCGCATACCGTCCTTGACGGCATCCGCCCGGACCGCTTCGACCCGCGCGCGAAGGTCGACGAGCTGCGTGTGGGCTTGACGCAGCAGCGCCGCTACAGCCTTCGCCTCGTTCTGTACTCCCTTGATCTCCTCCAATGTCACGGTAAAGCGGTCGTGCCCCGCTGTGGCGCTGGCTCCAATCCAGGTCTCACCCAGTGAAATGCCGTGCACCTCCTGTTCGTACAGCTCGCCGAGCTTCTTGAAGCTGCCGCTCATCTCCCCCACTTATCGGCTGCCGCGGTGAGCTTGGACAAATCGGTGCTCATCACTTCGTGGTAGGTCGGCATACATCCCCCGTCAGCCTGTCTACGGTCGGCGAATCAGTAGTGGTCGACGGCAGAGGGCTGAGATATTCGCGCCGCGGTGCCCAGGTCGTTGTCGTGGAGCACAACAGTGGTCTTGCGCAATGCCTTGCTCTCGGCAGCAAGACGATCAAGAAGGGACTTGACCTGTCGCTCCCATGTCCGACCGACCTTGTCCAGTGCGGACGAGGAGTCCCAGCCCTCTCCGTCCCTTGCGGCGAACTCCTTCACTGCGGCCTTCGTGGTCTCCGCGGCGTGCTTGCCGTCTCGCAGCGCAGTCGGCAGGAGCACCTCGTCGATCGCCTTCGCCGCCGCCTTCTTCTGTGCGGGGCTGGAAGCCAGGTCCGGGGCGGATCCGCCACCACCCGCCGGTGCGAGTTGATTCAGCCTCATTCCGTTGTCGTCGCCCGACGCGACATCGGCTTTTATTCGTTCCCACTCGTCCCAAGCCGTGGGTCATCTCCCCCTCAGCAACTACCGCACGCAAACTTACGGGGAGTGAGTCATGCAGGACAGCCATTACTCGGTCATGCGTTCCGGGGAACGGCATCAGCGCTCGACCGGCATTCGGTCGTGAGACGAGAGACAGCGAATGAACGACATTCACGCGCACAGCCACCCCGGTGTTCATCGGAACAACCGGCACAGGTACGGCGGCCGGTGGTGGCTTGTGGCGGTCGTGGGCGTAGGGGTGCTCACTTCCTTCGGTACAGCCTGCGGAAGCGACGTGGCTCCGGGTCAACAGGGCAGCAGCCGAACGGTGGAAGAGGAAAGCGCGGCAGGCATGGAATGGGCCAAGGGCATCACACCGGAGTGGATGAGCGAGCAGATGGGCCTGGGCATCCCTGCTGCGGCCCGGTCGCCGCAGGCGGCCTACCGGATCACGCCTCGCTACGACACCGGTCTCCTCACCTTCACGCTGACCAGGTCCGAGGCGCAGCGCTACCTGGAGAACCATCCCCCCGAGGGCAAGTGGCTCCGGCCGACCCCCGGGCAGGCCGAAGGGACAACCGGGGAGGAGCACTTCGCGCACTTCGGGCTTCCGGAGCCGGAGAGCTTTGAGGAAGGAGTGCGCTACGGGTACGTGTGTCCCGGAGCGGACGGGGCCGGTGGCGAGCCGGACTCCTCCGGTGCCGACGAGAACTGGCCCGGCACGTCCGATGAGTACGACGTCGAGGACCCGTCCGACGAGCGGTGCGTCACCCTGCACGCGCACGATTACGCACCGGACCGCACACGCATCTACCTCCAGGTCACCTTCCCCTCCGGAACGGGCCCACTGCCCGCAGGCTGAACCAGCTCCCGGCCCCGCCGCTGTCACGCGAAGCGGCTTACGTGTGAGTTGAGTCCGGCATGGCCGGACTCAACTCACACGCAAGCACCGATCTGAGATCTGACCGCCGGGGGTGTTTGTCCGGTGTTCCGGGAGGGCTATCACTCTGAGTAGTCAGGGGTGGCGGCGGGGCTGCTCCGCGGAGGACGGAAGCCACCGGGGAACCATGGACGCGAGGAAGACCGGGAGCACGGCCAAGGGCAGAACCACGGGCAGCAGCAGTCACCGCTGCCAAATCGCCTCACACGCTCAGCTCCTGCGGGCCGGCTGGTGCCGGGACACCATCAGCCGCCGGGCCCGCGGTGCCTGGCAGCGGCCGCTGCCCGGCACATACGTGCTGCATTCCGGCCCCCTCACCTGGCAGCAGCGCTACCAGGCCGCCCTGCTCTACGCAGGCGACGCCGCGCAGCTCACCGGACCCGCCGTACTCGCCCTGCACCGCTTCACCGATGCGCCTGCTCCGGCCCAGGTCCAGAAGGTGCACGTCCTGATCCCCGGGACCCGCGCCCGAGCCTCCACCGGATACGTCCGTGTCCAGCGCACCCGCAGCCTCCCTCCGCATCCCGTCCGCCTGGACGGCTTCCCGTGCGCCCCGCTCCCCCGCGCGCTGGCCGACGCACACGGCCGGATGCCGGACGAAGCGCTGCGGGGTTGTCTGTACGAGGCGGTGCAGCGCGGCCGGTACCAGGCAGCAGACCTGCGAGAGGCGTTCCGTGCGCGCCGCGTCGCGGTGACCGGTGAGCTGGCCTCCGTCTTCGCCGACCTGGCCGCCGACACCCACTCGGTGGCCGAGGGGCGGGCCCGTCGGCTGATCGCTGCCGCTCCCGACATCCCCCAGCCGCTCTGGAACCCGAAGCTGCACCTCGACGGAAGCTTCCTCTGCCGCCCGGACGCCTACTGGCCGGTCCACGGGATCATCCTCGAGGTCGACTCCGTGCGCCACCACGCCCGTGGCGACGATTTCGCCCGCACCCTGGCTCGCCACAACCGCCTCACGGCTCTCGGGTTCTGCGTCCTGCACGTCACCCCGGCTCAGCTCCGCGACGTCCCCGCTGAGTTACTCGCCCATCTTCGCGGGGCCCTCGCCCGGTCCCCGTACGGGCCGGTGAACCGGGTGAGGGTGACGTGAGGACGGCGCCGGGTCTTCCTCACGCCGGGACGAACGGGCTCGCCGCCCCGCTCCACGTCACCGACAGGGACTCGCGGGCCCGGGTGCAGGCCACGAACAGCAGGCACCGCTCGCGCAGCAGGTCGGACTCGTGCTGGAGGGGGTCGACGTCCGCCGGGGTGAGGGCGGAGGCGAAGGGGAGGGAGGTCGCGGTGGCGCCGAGCACGGCGACGCAGCGGAACTCCAGGCCCTTCATGGCGTGCATGGTGGCGAGGCGGACGCCCTCGGTGCCTGGGCCTGGACGGTCCTTGACGCGGACGACCGGGACGCCGACGGCCTCCAGCTTGTCCTTCACCTTGTCGAGGAGGAGGTTGAAGCGGGCGCAGACGCCGATCTCGGCGGGGCGGACGCCCTGGGCGATCCACTCCTGGACGCGGTCGACGAGGGCGGTGACTTCGGCGGCCTCGCTGTCGTACCCCCCGTGGTGGGGGCGGCGGCCGTGCAGGAGCGAGCAGTAACCGGCCAGGGAGTCGGTGCCGTCGCCGCCGAGGTCGTCGACGGTGACGGGGGCGAGGATGCCGGTGGACCAGACCAGGATCTCCTCGGTGGAGCGGTGGTTGACGCGCAGGCGGTGGGAGCGCCCGGTGACCTTCATGCCGAGGGAGGACAGGGAGACCTTCGCGTCGTAGATGCGCTGGTGCGGGTCGCCGCAGAGGAAGAGGTCGTCGGTGTCCGGGGCGGCGGCCGCGCGCAGGACGCGCCACTGGGCGGGGTGCAGGTCCTGGGCCTCGTCGACGACGACGTGGCGGCGGGTGGGCCCGGAGGCGGCGAGCAGGTCGGCGGCGCGGGCGCAGACGCGGAGGTGAGTGGTGGCGCCCTGGTCGCGCAGGAGGCTTTCGAAGTGCTCGACGGCCGACCAGAGCCGCGCGCGGCGGGACGGGGAGAGCGCGCTGCCGCGGCCGCGGCGCTGGGCGGCCAGGTAGGCGTCCTCGGAGCGCAGGTCCTGGCCGAGGACGACGTGCCGGTACTCCTGCTCCAGGAACTGCTCCGTCCAGGGCAGGTCCAGCTTCTTGATCACCTTGCCCCACAGCCTGCGGACCTCGCGGTCGCCCAGCGGGGCGGGGGCGCGGCCGTCGTGGCGGGTGACGACGCCGTTGGCGAAGGCGTCGACGGTGGTGATGTCCACCCGGCCGAGGAGGTCCCGGTCGTCGTCGAGGAGGAAGGCCAGGTTCTCGCGGAGGGACTCCGCGAGGGCGTTGGTGAAGGTGGTGAGCAGGATCCGGCTGTCGGCGGAGCGGGAGAGCAGGTGCTTGACGCGGTGCAGGGCGACGACGGTCTTGCCGGTGCCGGGTGGACCGTAGAGGACGAGCTGCCGCTCGTCCCAGAGGAGGTCGCGCATCTCCCGGAGCCGGTCCAGGTCGTCCACCAGCAGGTCGTCCGCCAGGGCCTGGGAGGGCTCGCGCAGTTCGAGTTCGCGGCGTGCGGTGAGCACGGGGATCACCTCGCTCGGGTCCCGCTCGGCGTCGTGCGCGGCCTCCTCCGCGAGCTCCTCGTCGGACAGTCCGAGCCCCTCGACCAGCGCCTGGACGGCGGTCAGGCCGACCACGTCGTGCTGGGCGTGTACGGCCACGGCGGCGAACCGCCGCGGCCGCGGGCCCCGTCACGAGGACGGGGCCCGCGGCCGGTGGTCACCGGACCCGCGTCAGCCGCTGACGGTGATGTTCGAGCTGCCGCTGCTCTGGTAGCCCTCGGTCGCCATGATCATGTAGTACCTGAACTGGCCCATGGGCATGCCCGCGCGGGCCCAGGCGTCGAAGTGGTTGCCGGTGGTGATGGTGCCGTTGCCGATCAGCTTCTGCTGACGGACGCTCCAATACTGCTGGAAGGTCTTGGTGCCTTCCACGGACGGGGCGTTGTACCGCGTCGTCTGGTAGATGTCGTACGTGCCGCCGTCGCTGTAGACGGTGCCCTTGTAGGTGCCGGTGGGCCGGTAGCTGCCCCAGTTGTCGACGATGTAGTACTCGACCAGCGGGTTCGAGGTCCAGCCGTAGAGGCAGCCGTAGCCGTTGCCCGACGGGTTGAAGTAACCGGTGTAGCGGACCGTCCGGCGTCCGCCGGTGCTCCAGCCCTTGCCGGCGACGAAGTTGCCGCAGTTGGTCCACTGGGTGCTGTAGCTGCCGCCGCCGTTGAGCGTCATGGACACCGAGCCGCCGCCGTCGGTCCAGAACGAGTAGTACATGCCGTCCGTACCGGTCTGGTTGGTCCTGATGGTGGTGGCGGCGTGGGCGGTGCCGGGCAGCAGCAGCCCGGTCGCGGTGCCGAGCGCGAGGCCGGCGCCGCCGAGGAAGCCCCGTCGGCTCAGGCCGGGGGGGACGACGAGGTTCTGCTTGGTCTGGTCCTGGTGCGTACCGTCCTGCTGCACGTTCTCTCCCGAGGAAGGCTGGTGGGGGCCGGGAGGCTTCTGCCGCCCGGCGGCCTTGCGTGCGCGCGGCGGGGCTGGCCCGTCGTCGCTTCGGCACCCGGTCGGCGCCCCGGCCGCATGACGCGGGGGACACGACGGGTTCCTGTCGTTCGGTGGGCACAGTTTTCGTAGACGCTCATGCACCTGTCAACGCTTTCGACATTCTTTCGGAAACATTCCCGTTACTGGAACGGTTCTTGACGGTGCGTCTTCACTGCTCAAACGGTCGACTACCTGGCCCGGAGCAGGATTTCGACGGAAATCCGGGGCGGGAGGAACAGAAGCGCGTGCGGCGTCTCCGAATGTTTCGAAGACGCCGCAGGCGTCCCGATGTCCGGTCGCGGAGCATGGCGAGGACGGCCGCGCGACCGCGTCGGCGTGCCTTGCGGCACCCGTGCGTGCGGCCGGGGAGGGCCGGGCGGACGTCCCGGGCGCGCTAGACCCGTTCCAGCGGGTGGTGGGGAGGCGCGGGGAGCTCCACCTCGACGCGGTCGCCGGGGCGGACGGTCCCTCCCCGGCGGACCACGGCCATGACGCCGGACCTGAAGGTGAAGTCGCCGGACACGGGGTCGATGGCGAACATCTCCCCGAGCAGCCCGTCCCGGAAGTCGTTGATCTTCGCGCACGGGTTGCGCAGCCCCGTCACCTCGAGCACCGCCCCGTCCCCGAGGTGGAGGAGGGAGCCGGTCGGGAGGCCGAGCAGGTCGACGCCGCGGGTGGTGACGTTCTCGCCCAGCTGCCCGGCGGAGACCCGGTAGCCCTTGAGCGCGAGTTCGTCGAAGAGTTCCTCGTGCATCAGGTGGACCTGCCGGAGGTTGGGGAGGTCCGGCTCGTAGGTCATGCGGAACTGGTGGCGGATCGTCCGGCCCGCGTGGACGTCCCCCTCCACCCCGAGGCCCGGAAGCAGCGTGATCGAGGCGCGGTTCGGCTTGCTGAAGGAGTACTCCTCGTGGCGGCTGACCGCCACGACCCGGCCACCGGTCGTCACCGTGCTTCCTCCTGTCGTCGGTCCGCGGCGGCCGGTGCCGCCGGCGGGGCGCCCCGCCCGGGGCGGCGGTCCGCGCGGTCGCCCGGCCCGGCCCGGCGCACCCGTGACGACCACCGGGACGGTCCCCGGGACGGAGCCGGTCCGGCGGGCATCGGCGGGGCGTCCCGGAGCGTGCCCGGCGCCCGTCTAGTCGCCATCGCCGCCCTGCCGCGAGCGGGAGCTCCGGCTCGCGCTGCGGGCCAGTTCGCTGCCGAGCAGCGTCGCCCTGGCCACGCCGCGTGCCCAGCGAGGCGCGTCGCCCCGGGCCTCCCAGTAGACGCAGGCGCAGCCGCCGACGACGAGCACGACGAGGACCCCCAGTACGAGCACGACCATGCTTTCCCCCTGACGCATGTGACGGTCCGCGCCATCCTCTCAGGCGGGTCCCGCCTCCGGCAGGCCCGGGCGCCGCCCGCGGCGCGGCCGTTGTCCGTGCCGTGGTCTTCACTGTGCGCCATGGAACTCACGCACGTGACCGTCAGGGACCTCCTCGCGCGACTCGGCCCGGGAAACGGCCACGTGTACCTGCCCCACGAGTTCGACCCACAGGTCCTGACCAAGCTGCTCGCCGACGCCTACGGCACCCCGCGCACCCTCGTCCTCGACGGCTTCACCGATCCCACGGTCGACGAGTCCAGGGGCGCGGCTCTCCTCGCCCCCTTCGGCGACCGGGCCGTGAAGATACGCGCGTGGGCGTACGGGAACCGGTGGATCGGCACGGGTACGGCGCGGAACGAGGAGGGCACCGAGCTGCCGGTGCTGGTGGTCGCCGGCCGGGAGGTGCCGGTGTCCCCGCAGGTCGCGTCCGTCGAGGACGGCGAGGACGGCGAGGACGGCGAGGACGGTGACTGGTTGCGGCGGCTCGCCGCCGTTCATCGGGAGGTGCCCGCGCTCACGCGGGCCTCGGGAACCGGCGGGGGCGTCGACTGGTCGCGGCGGCTCGTGGAGATCACCGGCTGGACGCGGCCCGCCCGTCGGCCGGACGTCGACTGGGCGGAGATGGAGTCACGCCTGGGCACCGCGCTGCCGGGCGACTACAAGCGCATGGTGGAGACCTTCGGCGAGGGGGCCTTCGACGGTGAGATGCAGCTGCTCCAGGAGCCGTGGACGCACCCGCGGGAGGAAGGGCTGCTCACCTGGGCCGGTTCGGACCAGGAGGAGGCCTACTGCTGGCGGACCGTCGGCGGTGATCCCGACCGTTGGCCGGTGGTGGTGCGGTCCTCCGACGGCCTGGACACCCACTTCGACTGCGGGGCCGCGGAGTTGGTCTGCCGCGTCCTCCTCGATCCGCACCACCCGTACACACTGGCCCGCTACTACGGCACTCCCTGGTTCATGCCCTTCATGCCCTGCCCGGACCTTCCCTGAACCCGTCGCCACGGGCGCCGGGCGACAGCCGGCGACGGCGGGCAACCGCGGTCCACGGCGAACGCCGCGGGCGACCGTCCCGGTGACGCCGTGCCCGGCGCGGCGCGGCTGCGCTCCCGCGCGGTGGGCGGATCCGCATCGCGGTGCCACGGCTGCCGGTGCCCGGCCCGGGGCGGTGGAGGAACGGCATGACGAACCCGGACGGCGACGCCCCGGACGGCGACGCCCCGGACCGCGCCGCCCCGCCGCTCAGCGCCAGCCCAGGGCCGGGGCCACGTGGGTGAGGATGGACTCCAGGACGTGGGCGTTGTAGTCGACGCCCAGCTGGTTCGGCACCGTGAGCAGCAGGGTGTCGGCGGCGGCGATCGCCTCGTCCTTGGCGAGTTCCTCGGCGAGGACGTCGGGTTCGGCGGCGTAGGAGCGGCCGAAGACGGCGCGGGTCTTGGCGTCGATGTGCCCGAAGTGGTCCTCGGAGTTCCTCTCCCGGCCGAAGTAGGCGCGGTCCCGGTCGTCGACGAGGGCGAAGACGGAGCGGCTGACCGAGACCCGCGGCTCGCGTGCGTGGCCGGCCTCCCGCCAGGCCTCGCGGTAGGCCTCGATCTGCTTGCGCTGCTGGATGTGCAGGGGTTCGCCGCTCTCGTCGTCCTTGAGCGTCGAGCTCTGCAGGTTCATGCCCAGCTTGGCGGCCCAGACGGCGGTGGCGTCGGAGCCGGAGCCCCACCAGATGCGCTCGCGCAGGCCCTCGGAGTGCGGCTCGACGCGCAGCGGCCCGGGCGGGTTGGGGAACATGGGGCGCGGGTTGGGCTCGGCGAAGCCCTCGCCCTTGAGCACCTCGAGCAGCACCTCGGTGTGGGTGCGCGCCATGTCGGCGTCGCTGCCGCCCTCCGGGGGCCGGTAGCCGAAGTAGCGCCAGCCGTCGATCACCTGCTCCGGTGAACCGCGGCTGATGCCGAGCTGGAGCCGGCCGCCGGAGATCAGGTCGGCGGCGCCGGCGTCCTCGGCCATGTACATGGGGTTCTCGTACCGCATGTCGATGACGCCGGTGCCGATCTCGATCCGGCTGGTGCGGGCGCCGATCGCCGCGAGCAGCGGGAACGGCGAGGCGTACTGCTGGGCGAAGTGGTGCACGCGGAAGTAGGCGCCGTCCACCCCCAGCTCCTCGGCGGCGACGGCGAGGTCGACCGCCTGGAGGAGGGCGTCGGACGCGGTCCGGGTCCGCGAGTGCGGGGTGTCCGACCAGTGGCCGAAGGAGAGAAAACCGATCTTCTTCATACTGTCTTCAACACCTGTCGGCGGGCTGCATTCCGCTCGGCGGCACGACGGCGGACCGGACGCGGGACGCCCCGGGATCGGGAGTGGCTGTGGGAGAGGAAGCGATGGCGGCGGCACCGGTGGGTTTCCGGCCGGTGCCGGACCTCTGGGCCTACCTGCCCGGGACCTGGCGCACCGTGCGCACCGTGCGGGACCTCGCCTCCGGGCACGAGGGCCGGTTCACCGGGGTCACCGTGTTCGGGCCGCCGCCGGCGCCGGAGGAGGGGCTGGTGCAGCGGGAGGACGGCGACTTCGTGTGGCGGGGCGTGTCCCGTCCCGCCGGGCGGACGCTGCGGCTGCTGCCGGGGCCCACCCCCTCCTCGGCGGACGTGCGGTTCGCCGACGGGCGGGAGTTCCACGCGCTGGACCTGGCGGGAGGACGCTTCACCGCCGCGCACCCCTGCGCCGCGGACCTCTACGAGGGCGAGTTCACGGTGCTGGACGCGGACCACTGGCGCACCGTGTGGCGGGTGCGCGGCCCGGCGAAGGACCTGGTGCTGACCACCGGCTACGCCCGCACCGGCGGCGCGTAGGGCACGTCCAGCCGCAGGTACCAGCGGCCGGGACGGCCGAGGACGGTGACGGCGGAGAGCGGGCGGACGTCGACGTTCCAGTAGACGGACGGCGGCGCCTTGAGGGCGTAGGTGAGCGCGGCCCGGATCACCGCCGGCTCGGCGACGGCGGTGATCGTGGCCCCGTCGTCCGAGGGCCGGGTGTCGAGCCAGCCGCCGACGCGGGTGATGAAGTCGTGCAGCGACTCCCCGCCGTGCGGCGCGCAGCGCGGGTCGGCGAGCCAGGCGTGGACGGCCCGCGGCTCGCGGGCCATCGCCTCGCCCAGCGTCATGCCGCGCCACCGGCCCATGTCGCAGTCGCGAAGCGCGGGCTGCACCAGGGGGACGTAGCCCAGCAGCTCGCCGGTGGCCCGGCTGCGCGGGGTGGGCGAGCAGTAGCGGAGGTCGGCGGCGGCCAGGGGCGCGAGGCCCGGCACGGCACGTTGGATCCCCTCCCGGTCCAGGGGGCTGTCGTCGTCGAACCGCTCGGCGACCGGACGGGTGCTGCTCGCGGCTGCAACGAAGGTGACCCGAACATGCATGCGGTGATGTTCGACCCGGGGGGTGGGTGGGTCAAGGGGGCCCGCACCGCCGGACGCCACGGCCGGGCGCCCGGCCGGGTCCGGGCCCTTCCGTCCGGCGGGCGGAACGCCGTCCGGCCGGCCGTCCGGGTGTCGTCCGGCGGGCCGGCGGAGTGCCGCCCCTTCCGTCCGGCCGGGCCGGGACGCCGCCGCGGCCGTTCAGCCGAGCTGGAGCGCCATCCAGTGGTCGGGGCGCTCGAGGGGCTCGAAGCCGAGGCGGGCGTAGACGCCGTGGGCGTCGTGCGTGGCGAGCAGGATCCGCCGCAGCCCGAACGCGCGCAGCTCCTCGCGGGCGCGGGCCACCAGGGCGACGCCGATGCCCTCGCCGCGCACCGCCGGGTCGACGTAGACGTCGCAGAGCCAGCCGAAGGTGGCCCGGTCGGTGACCGCGCGGGCGTAGGCGGCCTGGGCGCCGGTGACGGCGTCGTACACCCCGAAGTTCAGCGAGCCGGCCATCGCGGCGTCGTGCCGGTCCCGGGTGCGGCCGAGCGCCCAGTAGGCGTCGGTGGAGAGCCAGTGGTGCACCCGGACGGCATCCACGCGGGCGGGATCGGCGGAGAACTCGTACCCCTCGGGCAGGGGCGGCAGATCGGTCATGACGGGGAGGGTTCCAGCGCCCGCGCCGCCCCGCAACGCGATTTCGGCGCGCGGTACGGGCGGGCGCGCACGCCCGGCACCGCTGCCCGAGCCGGACCCGGCCCCCGCTCGTAGACTCGGAACGAGGGGGGAGCTCCTGGAACGGATCGCTGGACGACGAGACGAGGAGGCCCGCCATGTACGCACGTGTGGGTGACCGGCTGGTGACGCACGGCAGAGTGGTCGGAGCGGGCGACCGGACCGCCGAGGTGACCGAGGTCCTCGGCCCCGAGGGCGCACCGCCCTACCGTGTCCTGTTCGAGGACGGCAGCGAGGCGATGCTGTGGCCCGGCCCGGACACCGAGGTCAGGCACCTGACGACCGGCACCGGCGTCACAGGCGACGGCGGTCACCGCCTGTAGGCCCCTGTAGGCCCGGACGGCCGTGGAGCGCCGCGCGGCTCCGCACGACGCCGTGCGGCTCCGTGCGGCTCCGTGCGGCTCCGTGCGGCTCCGTGCGGCTCCGTGCGGCTCCGTCAGCCGGTGTAGTGGTCCGCGACGACCCGGGCCAGCGCGCCGCTCGGGTCCGCCGCGACCTCCTTGGCCGAGAAGAAGACGTGACCCCCCACCTCCGGCAGCGCCGCCGCGAGTTCCAGGTGGCGGGAGAGTTCACCCGGGTCCTGCCAGGCCGCGGCCTGCGCCGGATCGCCGGCCTTGTACAGCGCCTCCCCGATGTACAGGGCCGTCTTCGTGCCGCGCGCCGTGTCCGCCCACCATTCGGCGAGCACGGCGTAGTCGGCCGCGCTCTGTCCGATGTGCCAGTACAGCTGGGGCACCACGTGGTCGATCCACTCCTCGCGCACCCACTTCCGGGTGTCCGCGTACAGGTCGTCGTAGGTCTGCACCCCGCCGCGGGTCTGCGAGCCGCGCGGATCGGTGGCGGCGTTGCGCCAGATCCCGAACGGGCTGATCCCGAACCGGGTCCCCGGCCGGGCCGCGCGGATCCGCGCCGCGGTCTCCCGCACCAGCAGGTCGATGTTGTTCCGCCGCCACGCGGCACGGGTGGAGAAGGCGTCGCCGTGCGCCTCGTAGGCGGCCTCGTCGTTGAAGGACTGTCCGGCGACCGGGTACGGGTAGAAGTAGTCGTCGAAGTGCACGGCGTCCACCGGGTACCGCTCCACCGCGTCGAGGATGGCGTCCTCGACGAAGGCACGGACCTGGGGCAGGCCGGGGTTGTAGTACAGCTTGCCGCCGTACGGCACCACCCACCCCGGGTTCCTGCGCGCGGGGTGGGTGGCCACCAGGCGGGACGGGTCGGTGTGCGTCGCCACCCGGTAGGGGTTGAACCAGGCGTGCAGCTCCAGTCCCCGGGCGTGCGCCTCCGCGACGGCGGTACCCAGCGGGTCCCAGCCGGGGTTCTGGCCCTGGGTGCCGGTGAGGTAGGCCGACCAGGGTTCGTGCGGGGAGGGCCAGAAGGCGTCCGCGGTGGGGCGCACCTGGAAGATCACGGTGTTCAGCCGCCGCTCGACCGCGGCGTCCAGGTACCGCAGCAGCTCGTCGCGCTGGCGGGCCGCGCCCAGCCCGGGGGCGGACGGCCAGTCGCGGTTGGCCACCGTCGCCAGCCACATCCCGCGCATCGCGCCGGCGGGCGCCGCGCCGCCGCCCGCCGCCGCCCCGGAGCGCGTCGCCGGCGCG
>NZ_LWCC02000013.1 GCF_001642695.1 Streptomyces chilikensis | reverse complement strand
ACACGAGCGACAGGACATGTCTTCCCCCCAGTGAGAGCGTCTTCGGCGACGCGGGTCGCGCCACGTCCACCGGCGTTTCGCGGCTCCGGGGATCGCGGTCGAAAACAGGCGCATGATGGCACAGGCGTTCGCGGTGGTGCAGCCTTTATCGGCTGCGCCGCCGAGGATCCCGTCGGCCCGTTTCCGGCCGGGAACGCCTCACGCCGAGCCGCGGGCCACCGCGCCGCGTCACGGGCACCGGCGCGGACCGCACGCCCGTCGTCGCGGGTCAGGACGTCGGTGACGTGAGTTGCCGGCAGATCAGCTGGTGAGCGAGGCGCGCCGTCGCGAGCAGGTCCTCGCGCGGCGTGTCGGCGTTGGACCGCGCGGACAATCCGTGCCAGACGGATTGGACGAGCCCGGTCAGGGCCACCGCGTCGGTGCCCGCGGTCAGTTCCCCGTCCCGGATCGCCCGCTCGACGCGTACGAGGAGGGCCCGCTCGTTCGAGCTGTGCAGTTCGGCGAGGTAGGCGCCGGTGTCGAGCGTGCTCGCGCTGTCGGTCATCACGGCGCTGCTGATGAGGCACCCGGGGTGCGTGGCGCTCGGCCGGGTGAACTCGTGGACCGAGTCGGTCAGGACGCGCTCGATGACGGTCCGGATGTCCTTCGCGGCAACGGCCTGCCGGTAGATCTCGCGGTACCGCTCGGCGTAGGTCCGCACCGCTTCCTCGAACAGTCCGGCCTTGCTGCCGAAGGCGGCGTAGAGGCTGGAGGTGGAAAGCCCCAGGGCCGCGGCCAGGGCCCGGGTCGAGGTGCCGGAATAGCCGCGTCGCCAGAAGAGGCGGGCGGCGTCGAGGACCGCGCGGTCGCGGTCGAAGGCGCGGGGGCGTCCACGGTTGCGTTCGGTCACCCTTGCATTGTAGATCGTTCGCTCCATAATGGATTTATGGAGCGGACGATTCAGAAGAAGCTGTCGGTCGGCGGAGAAAGCTGGATCACGGTCGACGTGTACGGGGAGCCGGGCACTGCGGGCCTCGTCGTCGTCCCGGGCGTGATGAGCGACGCGTACGCGTGGCGCCGCGTTGCGGGCGCCGTCACGGCCTGGCCCTCGGTGGTGGTCGTGAACCGCCGCGGCCGCACTCCGTCGGGGCCGTTGACCGATTCCTACTCGCTGCGCACGGAGGTCGAGGACCTCTGCGTGGTCCTCGACGAGTTCGCCGGCACGAGGGCGCTCTTCGGCTGGAGCTACGGCGGCTTGATCGCCCTGCTGGCCGCCGGCGAGCGGCCGGTTCACCAGGTGATCGCCTACGAGCCGGTGGTGCGGCCGTTCGGGCTTCATGCGCTGCCGGACCTGAAGGCGGCGCAGGAGACGGCGGACTGGGACCGCTGCGTCGAGATCGTCAATCGGCGGATCTCCGGATTCTCCGCGGCGCATGTCGAGGGCCTGCGGGCCGATCACGACGGTTGGGCGGTCCTGCGTCGCTTGAGCGGACCGCTGTGCACCGAGCTCGGCGCGCTCAACGCGACACCGCCTCCGGACGTGATGGCGCGCCGGGCGGATCGGGCCGACCTGATCATCGGCGGGCGCAACCGCGGCAGAGCCCCCTACGGAACGTCGTTCGACGACGTGCGACGGCGCGTCGCGCGCGCCGGAGTCCATGAACTCCCCGGCCAGGGCCACCTGGCCCACATTCAGGCTCCGGCAGCGCTCGGCCGCCTGCTCGACACCCTCGCCGCCGGCTGAGGGGCACCCGTGCCGGCGCACCGCTCCCCGTCGAAGGCCGCGGGCGACCCGTCGAGCGACGCAGGTCACGTCCCCTGCAGCGGGCCGACCCTCAGGGAGACCTCACAGTCGAGTTCCTGTGAGGAGGACCGGCCGTTCTGCCGGTAGTCGAAGCGGCACCGACGCGCGTTCCCCCGCGGAGGAGCGACCACCTTCAACTTCACGGTGTAGAAGATGTCGCTCCGCTCACCGGCGGCGACCCTCACCGGCTCGTCGGCGTGGTTCTCGAGCCGGGCGAAATCCGGAGTTTCGGCCTCTCCCTCACGCGCCAGCAGAGGAAGCCCTTCGGTGTCGTCCAGGTCGTAGGCGCCGTATTCCAGGACCTTCACGCCGGCCGGAACGTGAAGGAGGGAGACGTCCGTTATCTCGATCGGCTCGGAGCTGGTGTTGTGCGGGACGGGCAGGGCGAACCACCAGGTCTCACCCACCTTGGCGTGGTCGCTGCCCACCACACCACTGGACTGGACACCCTCCGCGTCCAGTGCCCGGCCCGCGCCCACCTCCTCCGGCGAAGAGGGGCAGGCGCCGAGCAGGACGGCGGCGAACAGCACCGGCACCCGGGAACGGACGGAGGACGCCAGGCTTTCCCGAGACCGAACCATTCTTCCTCCCGGATGTCGTGACGGCGCCGGTCCGCCGGCCCGGAAACCGGGACGTCGAGGTCGCGGCACCCGCTCGGGAGCGCCTGACGCATGCTGAACCATAAGCGCGAGGACGATCCGCCACGGGGTGCCGGCCCGGCCACTGTCCGAAAACAGTTCTCGTCCTGCGGTGCCGGGCAGCGCCCCTGCCCGTTCGGCGGGCGCGTCTGGGATCCTTCTCCTCATGAGCACACCACCAGACGGACTGCCCGTCTACCGCGTCCTGACGGGGCCGGACGACAGCGCGTTCTGCCGGCGGGTCAGCGAAGCGATCGCCCTCGGCTACGAGCTGTACCAAGGCCCCGCCCTCACCTTCGACGGCGAGCGGGTGATCGTCGCCCAGGCGCTGCTCTGGCCGGCCCGTACGTAAGGGCTTCGCGAGGAGCGGTGGGCGGCGGGTCCGCGGGTGTTCCGGTGGCGCCGGCGCCGTCCCGCCGCGGGGCCGCGACGGTCAGATCACGTCGCGGTCGCGGTCCTCCGGCCGGCCACCGAGCGCGGCCCCCAGGTCGGAGATGTCCGCGTTGAGGGCCGCCATCAGCTCCTCCATCTGCTGCAGCAGGCCCGCCGGCTGCTGCGGGACGCTCTGCACACTTGACGCACCGGACTGCGGCACGGTCTCTTCCGGCATCGAAGGCTCCCAGGCCCTGGCCCCGAAGGGGCGAACGCGACAGACGCCCCGGCGTCGAGGCACCGGGGCGGGGCCGGGTCGGCCCGGCTCCGCCCGAACCAACGACCACCCCGGATGGCGGTCACTGCACCGGTCGTCGAACCGTCGCCGGGTTGACGCTTTTTCACCCTGCCGGTGATCACGGGGAACGTGGGACCGGTGCGTGCGGCGCGTTCCCGCGCCGCGATGCGGTGTGTGGGGTCCCCCGCCGCGATGCGGTGTGACCTCGCGCCGCGTCGCGGTGCAGGATGGGGGCATGGACCTGCGAATCTTCACCGAGCCCCAGCAGGGGGCGACGTACGACACCCTGCTCACGGTCGCCAAGGCCACCGAGGACCTCGGCTTCGACGCCTTCTTCCGCTCCGACCACTACCTGCACATGGGCGACGTCACCGGCCTGCCCGGTCCGACCGACGCCTGGATCACCCTGGCCGGCCTGGCCCGGGAGACCAAGCGGATCCGCCTCGGCACCCTGATGACGGCGGGCACCTTCCGCCTTCCCGGCGTCCTCGCCATCCAGGTCGCGCAGGTCGACCAGATGTCCGGCGGCCGCATCGAACTCGGCCTGGGCGCGGGCTGGTACGAGGACGAGCACAAGGCGTACGGCATCCCCTTCCCCAAGGAGAAGCTCGCCCGCCTGGAGGAGCAGCTCGAGATCGTCACCGGGATGTGGGCCACCGAGGTCGGTAAGACCTTCAGCCACCACGGGACGTACTACGACCTGACCGACTCCCCCGCGCTGCCGAAGCCGGCGCAGCGGAAGGTGCCGGTCCTGATCGGCGGCACCGGCGCCAAGCGCACGCCGCGGCTGGCCGCCCGCTACGCCGACGAGTTCAACGCGCCGTTCATCTCTGTCGAGGACAGCAAGGCCCTGTTCGAGCGGGTGGGCGCCGCCGCCGTGGAGGCCGGACGGGCGGCGGACGACCTCACGTACTCCAACGCCCTGGTGGTGTGCGTGGGCCGTGACGACGCCGAGGTGGCCCGCCGTGCCGGGCGGATCGGGCGTGAGGTCGACGAGCTGAAGCTGAACGGCCTGGCGGGCTCCCCCGCCGAGGTGGTCGAGAAGATCGGCCGCTACGCCGAGGCCGGGTCGCAGCGGATCTACCTCCAGGTCCTCGACCTGGAGGACCTGGACCACCTGGAGCTGATCTCCTCCCAGGTGCAGGCCCAGCTCGGCTGACGTCCGCCGCCGATAAACGAAGGGCGCAGGTCGCGCCCGGTGTGCGATGGTGAGCGGCGTCGTCCTGCGAGCCCCCGGGACAGCGTGTCCCGGGGGCTTCGCATGTCCCGCCGCGGCCGTCACGGACGCCCGGCGGGCCGAACGGGGGAGGAGCCCGGATGTTCCTGACCATCACCGCCACCGGCACGCCGGCCGGCCCGGCCACCGACCTCGGGTTCCTGCTGCACAAGCATCCCGGCAAGGCGCAGCCCTTCTCCACGTCCTACGGCACCGCGCACGTCGTCTACCCGGAGGCCACCGAGGAGCGCTGCACGGCGGCGCTGCTGCTGGAGGTCGACCCGGTGGCGCTGGTGCGCCGCGGCCGGGGCAAGGGGCGCGGCGGGGCGCCGGACTCGGCGCTCGCCCAGTACGTCAACGACCGCCCGTACGCGGCGTCCTCGCTGCTGGCGGTGGCGCTGGGCTCGGTGTTCTCCACCGCGATGAAGGGGCAGTGCAAGGCCCGGCCGGAGCTGCCCGGCCGGCCGCTGCCGCTGCGGGTGGAGATCCCGTCGCTGCCGGCGCGGGGCGGCCCGGAGCTGGTGACCAGGCTGTTCGAGCCGCTGGGCTGGACGGCCGGCGTGCGGCCGGTGCCGCTGGACGCGACGTTCCCCGAGTGGGGCGACTCCCGGTACGTGTCGCTGGTGCTGGAGTCGGACCGGCTGACCGTGGCCGAGACGCTGCGCCACCTGTACGTGCTGCTGCCGGTGCTGGACGGGGCCAAGCACTACTGGGTCTCCCCCGACGAGGTCGACAAGCTGCTGCGGGCGGGTGAGGGCTGGCTGTCCGGCCATCCGGAGCAGCGGCTGATCACCGACCGGTACCTGGCACGCCGCTGGTCGCTGACCCGGCGGGCGGACGAGCGGCTGGAGACCGAGCGGCAGGAACTCCTGCGGCTGGCCCAGGCGGACGACACCGAGGTCGAGGAGATCGACAACGCGGTGCCCGCCGAGGCCGCGCTCGCCGACGCCGCCGCCGACGCCGGCGTCCCCGTCCACGCCGATGCCGTCGGTGCCGCCGTGGAGGACACCACCGTGGAGGCCACCGCCGCGGGGGCCGGTGCCGAGGAGCGCCCCGTGCCGCTGGCGCGGCAGCGCCGGGAGGCGGTCCTGGCCGCGCTGCGCGAGCGGCGCGCGGCCCGCGTGCTGGACCTGGGCTGCGGTGAGGGCCACCTGGTGCGGGAGTTGCTGAAGGACACCCGGTACAGCGAGGTCGTCGGGGTGGACGTGTCGGTGCGGGCCCTCGCCGTCGCCTCGCGGCGGCTGCGGCTGGAGCGGATGGGCGAGCGGCAGGCGTCGCGGGTCCGGCTGCTGCAGGGGTCGCTGGTCTACACGGACAGCAGGCTCAAGGGGTACGACGCGGCGGTGCTCAGCGAGGTGATCGAGCACCTGGACCTGCCGCGGCTGCCCGCCCTGGAGTACGCGGTGTTCGGCTCCGCACGGCCGCGCACCGTCGTCGTCACCACCCCGAACGCCGAGTACAACGTGCGCTGGGAGTCGCTGCCCGCGGGCCACGTCCGGCACGGCGACCACCGGTTCGAGTGGAGCCGGGAGGAGTTCCGCGCCTGGGCGGACTCGGTCGCGGCGCGCTTCGGCTACGACGTCGAGTACCGGCCGGTCGGCCCGGACGACCCCGAGGTGGGGCCGCCCACCCAGCTGGCCCTGTTCACCCTGTGCGCGGACACCGGCGGCGAGAAGCACGCCGGCCGCGCCGGGAGCCGTCACGAGAGCGAAGACCGCAAGGAGGCCGCGGCATGACCGGCGCACCCGTGGAGGAGGCCCGGCCCACCGGGCGCGTCCTGCCCGTCACCGACCTGTCCCTGGTGGTGCTGATCGGCGCCTCCGGCTCCGGCAAGTCCACGTTCGCCGGGCGGCACTTCAAGCCGACCGAGGTGATCTCCTCGGACTTCTGCCGCGGGCTGGTGGCCGACGACGAGAACGACCAGAGCGCCACCAAGGACGCCTTCGACGTGCTCCACCACATCGCCGGCAAGCGGCTCGCCGCGGGCCGGCGGACCGTGGTGGACGCCACCAACGTGCAGCAGGAGGCCCGCCGGCAGCTGATCGCGCTCGCGCGGGAGCACGACGTGCTGCCCGTCGCGATCGTGCTGGACGTGCCGGAGGCGGTGTGCGCGGAGCGCAACGCCGCCCGCGCGGACCGGGCGGACATGCCGCGCCGGGTCGTCCAGCGGCACACCCGCGAGCTCAGGCGCTCGCTGCGGCACCTGGAGCGCGAGGGGTTCCGCAAGGTGCACGTGCTGCGCGGCGTGGAGGAGGTCGAGCACGCCACCGTCACCACCGAGAAGCGGTTCAACGACCTGACCCACCTGACCGGCCCGTTCGACATCGTGGGCGACGTCCACGGCTGCTCCCTGGAACTGGAGGCGCTGCTGCGGAAGCTGGGCTACGCCGACGGCGTGCACCCGGAGGGGCGGACCGCCGTGTTCGTCGGCGACCTGGTGGACCGCGGGCCCGACTCGCCGGGCGTGCTGCGGCGGGTGATGTCGATGGTGGAGTCCGGCAACGCGCTGTGCGTACCGGGCAACCACGAGAACAAGTTCGGCCGTCACCTGCGGGGCCGCCAGGTCCAGCACACCCACGGCCTGGCCGAGACCGTCGCCCAGATGGAGGGCGAGAGCGAGGAGTTCAAGGAGCGGGTCCGGACGTTCATCGACGGGCTGGTCAGCCACTACGTCCTCGACGGGGGCCGGCTGGTGGTCTGCCACGCGGGTCTGCCGGAGAAGTACCACGGCCGGACCTCAGGGCGGGTGCGCTCGCACGCCCTGTACGGCGACACCACCGGCGAGACCGACGAGTTCGGGCTGCCGGTGCGCTACCCGTGGGCGGAGGACTACCGGGGCCGGGCCGCGGTGGTGTACGGCCACACCCCGGTGCCGACGGCCACCTGGCTCAACAACACGATCTGCCTGGACACCGGTGCGGTCTTCGGCGGCAAGCTGACCGCGCTGCGCTACCCGGAGCGGGAGCTGGTGGAGGTGCCGGCCGAGCAGGTCTGGTACGAGCCAGTGAAGCCGCTGGTGAACGAGGCGCCGGGCGGCCACCAGGGGCGTCCGCTGGACCTGGACGACGTGCGGGGCCGGCGGATCGTGGAGACCCGGCACGCCGGGCGGATCTCGGTGCGCGAGGAGAACGCGGCGGCCGCGCTGGAGGTCATCAGCCGGTTCGCGGTGGACCCGCGGCTGCTGCCGTACCTGCCGCCGACCATGGCGCCGACGGCCACCTCCCAGGCCGAGGGCTACCTCGAGCACCCGGTGGAGGCGTTCGCGCAGTACGCGGCGGCCGGGGTGGAGCGGGTGGTGTGCGAGGAGAAGCACATGGGCTCGCGCGCCGTGGCGCTGGTCTGCCGGGACGCGGCGGCGGCCCGGGAGCGGTTCGGCGTGGACGGGCCCACCGGTTCGCTGCACACCCGCACCGGGCGGCCGTTCTTCGACGACGCGCGGGTCACCGAGGAGGTCCTCGGCCGGATCCGCTCGGCGGTCGACGGTGCCGGGCTGTGGGAGGAACTGGACACCGACTGGCTGCTGCTGGACGGCGAGCTGCTGCCCTGGTCGCTGAAGGCGGCCGGGCTGCTGCGCAACCAGTACGCGGCGGTCGGGGCCGCCTCCGGCGCGGTCTTCCCGGGCGCGCTGGCCGCGCTGGAGGCGGCCGGGGCGCGCGGCGTGGACGTGTCGGGGCTGCTGGCCCGGCAGCGTGGACGCGCCGCCGACGCGCAGGCGTTCACCGAGGCGTACCGGCGGTACTGCTGGAGCACCGAGGGTCTGGAGGGCGTGCGGTTCGCGCCGTTCCAGCTCCTCGCCGGGCGGGGCCGCAGCCTCGCGGGCGTGCCGCACGACGAGCAGCTGGCCTGGCTGGACCGGCTGGTGGAGGCCGACGGCAGCGGGCTGCTGCGGCGCACCGGACGGCTGCTGGTGGACACCGGCGACCCGGCCTCGGTGGCCGCGGGCACCGGCTGGTGGCTGGAGCTGACCGGCCGGGGCGGCGAGGGCATGGTCGTCAAACCGCTCGGCGCGCTGGTGCGGGACGCGGAGGGGCGACTGGTGCAGCCCGGCGTCAAGTGCCGCGGGCGGGAGTACCTGCGGATCATCTACGGCCCGGAGTACACCCGGCCGGACAACCTGGAGCGGCTGCGGCAGCGGCACCTGGGGCACAAGCGGTCGCTGGCGCTGCGGGAGTACGCGCTGGGACTGGAGGCGCTGGACCGCCTCGCCGGGGGCGAGCCGCTGTGGCGGGTCCACGAGGCGGTGTTCGCGGTGCTGGCGCTGGAGTCCGAGCCGGTGGACCCCCGGCTGTAGAGCGGCCGGCGGGCGCCCCCGCCACGAGGACGGCGCGGGGCACCGGCGGCGAGCCGGGCCGCGGGAGCGGGCGCCCGGCGCCGCCCCGGTCACCGCCGCCGGT
>NZ_LWCC02000129.1 GCF_001642695.1 Streptomyces chilikensis | reverse complement strand
TGGAGGGACCCGCCGCCCACCGCGCCGGCGCGCCCCCGGCCGGGGGAACGCGGGGCGAGGACCGCCCGGGCGTCCGCAGGGGCGCCGCCGCCCACGGCCTCCCCGGCCCCACCGGGTCCCTGGTACGACGGGCCGGGCCGGCGAACCCGCCGTCCGCCGCCGTCCGCCGGGTGTCCGCCGCCTCCGCCTCCACCCCGCAGTCCGCGGCCGACACCGTCTACGGGGGCCGGCTCCGCGCCCGCCTGGCGGCGCTGCAGGAGCTGATCGGCATGTCGAGGGCGCGGGTCGACAGCCGCACCCTGGCCGAGGCGGGGCAGGTCCTCGACCGTGCCGCCGAGCGCGGGTCGCTCTCCGGCCGCCACACCGTCGTCGCCATCGCCGGGGCCAGCGGCAGCGGGAAGTCGCAGCTGTTCAACGCCCTGGCCGGGATCGCCATCTCGGAGACCGGGGTCCGCCGTCCCACCACCGCCGCCGCGCTGACCTGCAGCTGGAGCGACGGGGCCGCCCCGCTGATCGACCGCCTCGGCGTCCCCGGCCGCCTGCGCCGCCGCCCGCTGCAGAACCCGCAGGACGAGGAGCGGTTCGACGGCCTGGTCCTGGTCGACCTGCCCGACCACGACTCGGCCGCCGTCCAGCACCGCGAGCAGGTGGACCGGCTGCTGAAACTGGTCGACGCGGTGATCTGGGTCGTCGACCCGGAGAAGTACGCCGACGCGGTGCTCCACGAGCGGTACCTGCGGCCGATGGCCGGGCACGCCGAGGTGACCTTCGTGGTGCTCAACCAGATCGACCGGCTGTCCGGCGAGGCCGCCGACCAGGTCCTCGACGACCTGCGGCGGCTGCTCGACGAGGACGGCATCGCGCTCAGCGAGCACGGCGAGCCCGGCGCGACCGTGCTGGCGCTGTCCGCCCTCACCGGGGAGGGCGTGGACGACCTGAAGGACGCGCTCGGCCGGTTCGTGCGGGAGAGGGGCGCCGCCGCCCGGCGGATCGCCGCCGACGTGGACGCCGCCGCGGCCCGCCTGCGGTCCGTCTACACCACGGGGGTGCGGGCCGGACTGAGCGAGGAGGCGCGGGACGAGTTCGCCGACGGACTGGCGGCCGCCGTCGGCTCCCGGGCCGCCGGCGAGGCCGCCGAACGCGCCTGGAGGCGCGGCGCGAACCAGGCCTGCGGCACGCCGTGGCTGCGGTTGTGGCGCTGGTACCAGGGGCGGCGGGCGCCGCTCACCACCCGGCGGTTCGTCCTGGCCCAGCCCGCCGACGACGAGACCACCGCACGGCAGCGGGTGGAACAGGCGGTGCGCACGGTGACCGAGCGGGCCTGCCAGGGGATGCCCGAGCCCTGGGCGCAGGCGGTGCGGGAGGCCGCGCTGCGCGGTGCCGAGGGACTGCCCGAGGAACTCGACGAGCTGTCCCGGCGGGCGGCGCTGCCCGGCAGGCCGCCGCGGCCGTTCTGGTGGCCGGCGGCGGTCCTGGCGCAGGCGGCCATGACACTGGTGCAGATCGTCGGCGGACTCTGGCTGACGGGGCAGATCGTGGGGGTGTTCGAGGCCGAGCTGGGCGTTCCGGTGCTGCTGATGGTGATCGGCATCGTCGGCGGCCCGGTGATCGAATGGGCCTGCCGTGCGGCGGCGCGGGGGCCCGCGCGGCGCCACGGGCTGGAGGCCGAGCTGCGGCTGCGGGAGGCCGCGGAGGAGTGCGGCCGGGTCCGGGTGCTGGAGCCCATCGCCGAGGAGGTGGCCCGCCACCGCGAGGTGCGTGAGCAGTACGGCGTGGTCAGCGGCGTCGTACCGGTGGGCGGGGGCTCCCTCGGCGGCGCCCGTTCACCCTCACGGGTGGGGCAGTTGTCCACAACCACCCTCTGAACCCACAGCCCCCGGCGGGCCCGCCCGATCCGCCGCACCCTGGAAGCGGCCGGACGGGACGGGCCCGTCGGCGCTTTCACGGGTGTGACGGAGGGACGTGCGATGAACGAGACGGTGGTCTGCGCGATCGGCAACGTGGCGACGCAGCCGGTGCACCGGGAGGACGACCGGGGCCATGTCGCCCGCTTCAGGCTGGCGGCGACGCCCCGCTACTGGGACCGCGACAAGGCGATGTGGGTGGACGGCCACACCAACTTCTTCACGGTGTGGACCCGCCGCTCCCTCGCGGCGAACGTGGCCGCCTCGCTGTCGGTGGGGGATCCGGTGGTGGTCCACGGCAGGCTGAAGGTACGGGCCGACGCCCGGGACGGCCAGGCCCGCACCGACGTGGACATCGAGGCGGCGGCCGTGGGGCACGACCTGGCGCGCGGCACCTCGGCGTTCCGCCGGAACACCAGGGGCGGGGCGGGCGCGACGGAACCGGGCGGCGCCGGCGCCGGGGCGGTCCGGCAGGCCGCGGGGGCGGCCGTGCGGACCCGGCCGGGCG
>NZ_LWCC02000128.1 GCF_001642695.1 Streptomyces chilikensis | reverse complement strand
GACCGGCTCCCGCCAGCGCCGCGCGGATGACGCGCTGCTGCGACGGCCCGTTCGGCGCGGTCAGCCCGTTGCTCGCGCCGTCCTGGTTGACCGCCGAGCCGCGCACGACCGCCAGCACCTGGTGACCGTTGCGGCGCGCGTCCGAGAGCCGCTCGACCAGCAGTACGCCCACGCCTTCGCCCCAGCCGGTGCCGTCCGCGTCGTCGGAGAACGACTTGCAGCGACCGTCGAACGCAAGGCCGCCCTGGCGGCTGAACTCGGCGAACGTCGTCGGCGTGGCCATGACGGTCACACCGCCCGCCAGGGCCATGTCGCACTCGCCGGAACGCAGCGCCTGGATGGCCCAGTGCAGGGCGACCAGCGACGAGGAGCACGCCGTGTCCACCGTCACCGCCGGCCCCTCGAGCCCCAGTGCGTACGCCACCCGGCCCGAGACAACGCTGCCCGCGTTACCCGTTCCGAGGTAACCCTCGGCAGTCTCCACGCCCGACACCTGAGTGACGTAGTCGTGGTACATGAGGCCGGCGAAGACGCCGGTGCGGCTCCCGCGCAGGGACGTCGGGTCAAGACCTGCGCGCTCCAGCGCCTCCCACGAGGCCTCGAGCAGCAGGCGCTGCTGCGGGTCCATCGCCAGCGCCTCACGCGGGCCGATGCCGAAGAAGTCGGCGTCGAACTCGCCCGCGTCGTAGAGGAAACCGCCTTCCGGCGCACGACCCTCTCCGACGTTGAGGTCCCAGCCGCGGTTGGTGGGGAAGGTGGAGATGCCGTCGGTGGCGGTGGTGACGAGGTTCCAGAGGTC
>NZ_LWCC02000127.1 GCF_001642695.1 Streptomyces chilikensis | reverse complement strand
GCCGCGCCGCGCGGGCGGTGACCGGGGCCGGAGCGCCGGGCGCGCGCGGCGTGCCGGGCCCCGGCCCGAGTTGCCGCGGGCCCCGCGTGCGCCCAGCATGAGGGCAGTCGTATCCGGGCAGGATGGCCCAGGCGGGTCCGCCCGGCCACGGGCGGACCGTGGCCGCAGGGCGGACCGTGAGGAGGGAGACCCCCGATGGCCGCGTACTTCGGCAACGCCGCCGAGGACCTGGTGCCCGACGCCCTGGCCGGCTTCGCCCGGGCCCACGCGCCCCTGGTGACCCACGACACCGAACACGGCTACCTGCTGGCCCGGGACCCCGCGCCCGGACGCCGCGTCGCGCTCCTCTCCGGCGGAGGCTCCGGACACGAACCGCTGCACGCGGGGTTCGTCGGACGCGGCATGCTCGACGCCGCCGTCCCCGGCCGGGTCTTCGCCTCGCCGCACAACCGTTCCGTCTACGAGGCGTCCGTGGCGGCCGCCCGCGAGGACGGCGTGCTGCACATCGTCAAGAACTACACCGGCGACCGGATCAACTTCGGCATCGCCGCCGAACGCCTGGCCCGCCGGGACATCCCCTGCGCCCGGGTGCTGGTCGACGACGACCTCGCCTCGGAGTCGGAGGAGATCCGCGCCGGCAGGCGCGGCACCGGCGGGACGGTGCTGGTGGAGAAGATCCTCGGCGCCGCCGCCGACAGCGGCCTGGGACTCGGCGAACTCGCCGAGCTGGGCGGTCTGCTGGTGTCCCGCTGCCGCACCCTCGCGGTGGCCTCGCGGGCCCACACGGCGCCCACCACCGGCGGTCCGGCCTTCGAACTCGACGCCGGCCAGCTGGAGTACGGCGTCGGCATCCACGGCGAGCGGGCCGACCGCGCCCGCGTCCACGGCCCGTCGTCCGAACTGGTGGCGGAGATGACCGGGGCGCTGCTCGAAGCGCTCGCCCCCTCCCCCGGGGACTCGATGATCGCCCTGGTCAACGGCCTCGGCTCGGTGACCCCGCTGGAGCTCTACGGCATCTTCGGCGAGCTGGGCCGCCTGCTGGACGACCGCGGGCTCCACCTGGCGCGCTCCCTCGTCGGCAACTACGTGACGGCGCTGGACATGCGGGGCTTCTCGATCACCCTCATGGTGGCCGGCCCCGAGGTGCTCGAGCGGTACGACGCGCCCGTGCGCACCGCCGCGCTCAGCTGGTGATCATTCCGCGAGGCATGGGAGGCATGCGATGACCACGGCCCTCTTCGACGGCGCGTACACCGACGGCTGGATACGCCGCTTCGCCGGCTCGGCCCGCGCCACGGAGCCCGAACTGACCGCCCTCGACCAGCAGTCGGGCGACGGCGACTTCGGTGTGAACCTCAACGCCGGCACCACCGCCGCCCTCGCGCGGCTGGACGCCCTCGACCCCGTGGACGCCTCCGGGGTCCGCCGCGCCGCCGGCCCGCTGGACGCCGCGGCCACCGCCTTCCTCGACGAGGTCGGCGGCACCAGCGGCCCGCTCTTCGGTCTCCTCCTCCAGTCGCTCGCCGCGGCCGCCGACGTCGAGGACGACCGGCTGACCACGCCCGCGCTGGCCAAGGGCGTGGCCGAGGGCCTGGCCGCCATACGCCGGGTGGGCGAGGCGGAACCGGGGGACAAGACCCTCGTCGACGCGCTCCACCCCGCCGCCGAGGCGCTGGCCGCCGCGGGCGGACCGACCCCGCCCGACCAGGCCCTGCGGCGGGCGGCCGAGGCCGCCTGGCAGGGGGTGCGGGACACCGCGGGGCTGCGCGCCCGGCTGGGCCGCGCCAGCTACCTGCGGGAACGCGCCACCGACGTGCCCGACCCGGGCGCGGTGGGCGTCGCGCTGTTCCTCACCTCGGCGGGCGGCACCGTCACCACCCTCACCCCGTACCTGTCACCCCCGGTGGGCTGAGCCCGCGGGCGAGCGGCTCACCGGTCGGAGAGCCACCTCCCCACCAGCTCCAGCAGCCCGGGATCGGCCAGCGAGCCCACCCACAGATCGGCGCGCCCGGCGTCCGGCGCGGGCGGCCGTGGACCCACCCCCACCACCCGCAGGCCGGCCTCCCGGGCGGCGTCGATCCCGGTGAGCGAGTCCTCCACCGCCAGCGCGTCGGCCGGGTCCACCCCGCAGCGGCGGGCCGCCGTCTCGTACAGGTCGGGCGCCGGTTTGGGCCGCAGCCCGTCGCCGGGCACCACCACCGAGCCGAACCGGCGCAGCAGCCCGGCGCCGGCCAGACTCGTCTCCACCACGTCGGCGGGGCAGTTGCTCGCCACGGCGAGCGGCAGACGGCCGGCCAGCAACCGGACCAGGGCGAGCGCGCCCGGCATGACCACCGGGGCCGCCGCGGCCAGCCGGCGGAACTCGCCGAGCAGCTGGTCCGCCAGTTCCCCGGCCAGCTCGGGCTTGCCGGCCTCCTCGGCCATCAGCCGGCCGCAGGCGGTGTAGTGCAGCCCGGCCGCCCGGTCGGCGAACCGGGGAGCCGGGACGAGGCGGTGACGGTGCAGGACGCGCAGCCGCGCCTCCTGCCAGTGGGACTCCGAGTCCACCAGGGTGCCGTCGCAGTCGAAGACCACCGCGGAGGGGGACCAGTCGTGGATGCGTCGTTCTGTCATGGCGGTGCCGTTCTCGTCAGAGTGCACCGCCCGCCACCGCTCCCTGGGCGGGGCGCGGCGGCGGGAGGCGTGGGACCGGCCCGGCCCGGGGATCCGGGGCGGGCTCGCACCGCCGTCGTGGGCGACGGGCGGCACGGGAACCAAAGGCCTCTGGTCACCCCGGGGTCGCCGGCACTGAGCATCCGGATGCGCCGGTCGTTACGAGGTGTATGACACCCACTACGCTATGTGTCCACGAGCGTCGAATCCATGGCGGCGGGAGTGTTCGAAACGCCCTTCGAAGGCGTGCGCGCGGTGTGCCGCGAACGGCGTACGCCGTCCGGCCGCGGTCGTCCGCATATGCCAATGACCCCTGCGCCGAGGGGAGTTGGGGTGGACGTCGGGAGGGTGTGGGCGGGCCGTGAAGATCGCCGTGGCCGGAAGGGGCGCCGCGGCCGTTCATCCGGCCGGGTGGCCCCCAACTCGCCCCCGAACGAGGCGCGTTCGGAGTGCGTGAGGGCTCACTGCGGGCACGCGGCGCACGCGGTCGCCTCCACGGGCGGCCGCGTGCGCGGGGGTGCGACCCTCGCCGTGGTGACGCGGCGCACGGTCCTCCGCCGGGCCGGCGTCACCGTCACCAGTAGTGCTTGCGTCCGCCCACCGCGTGGCCCAGGGCCCCCGCGATCCACAGCGCCGCGCCGACGACCACGAGGATGATGCCGATCGTCCAGAGGAAGGCCAGGTCGGCGAGGGCCCCGATGATCAGCAGGATGATTCCGAGGAGGATCATGACCGCCTCCAGAGACGAAGTAGTGCCGATTCCAGTGTGCTCCCACGGCCGGGCGAACGCGGGAGGCCGCCGCCGGGGGCCGCGCCGGGCCCGCCCGGTCCGACCCCGCGCGTCCCTGCGCGGCCCGGTCCGGCCCTGTGCGGGGTGGCCGTCGCCTCCGCCGTGATCCCGGCCCCGGGCGTGACGGGAGCGGGCCGGGTCCTCGGAGAGTCCGATCGGCGGCGGTGGAGGCGACGGCCCCGGGCGTGGCGTCCGGAGCGCTCCCGCCGCTTCGCGGAAGAGGACGGAAAGTGTCCGCAATGCCGCCTAGGGTCGGGACGCGAGCGGGCGGTACGGCCGCCGCACCGGACCACGGCTGAAGAGGACGGCACCCGCATGGCGATCACCTCGGCACATCCGACCGCCTTGTCCCGGCGCGCGCTGAACCGGGCCCTCCTGGCCCGCCAACTGCTCCTGGAACGCGCCCCGATGACCGCGCACGCCGTCATCGAGCACCTGACCGGACTGCAGGCGCAGTCCCCGCAGGCCCCCTACGTCGGCCTGTGGACCAGGACGCGCGACTTCGCCGCCGACGAGCTGTCCGCCCTGCTGCTCGACCGGTCCGTCGTGCGCCTCGTCGTGATGCGGGGCACCGTCCACCTGGTCACCGCCGCCGACTGCCGGTGGCTGCGCCCCACCGTGCAGCCCTGCCTCGACGGGGTGCTGGGGCCCAGGGCCTGGAGCCGGCTGGAAGGGGTGGAACCCGCGGAGCTGGCGGCCGCCGGGCGCGCCTGGCTGGCCGCGGCGCCGCGCAGCGCGGCCGAGCTGGCCCGGCTGCTGGAGGAGCGGTGGCCGGGGCTCGACCGGCTCCTGCTGGGCAACGCGCTGCGGGTGGTGGTGCCCATGGTGCAGATCCCGCCGCGCGGCGTCTGGGGGCGCTCCGGGCAGCCGGTCTACGCGACCGCCGAGGACTGGCTGTCGGCCCCGATGGCCCCGGCCGCCGACCGGGAGGCGCTGGTGCGCCGCCACCTCGCCGCCTTCGGCCCGGCGTCGGTGGCCGACATCCGGACCTGGTCCGGGCTGACCCGGCTGAAGGAGACCGTCGACGCGCTGCGCGGCGAGCTGCTGGTGTTCTCGGACGAGGACGGGACCGAGCTCTTCGACCTCCCGGACGCCCCGCGCCCCGCCCCGGACACCCCCGCCCCGGTGCGCTTCCTGGCCGAGTTCGACAACGCGATCCTCTCGCACGCCGACCGGTCGCGGATCATCGGCGCCGGGAGCCGGCGGCGGATCATGACCAGGAACGCGGTGATCCCCGGCACCTTCCTGGTCGACGGCTTCGTCCGCGGCACCTGGCGCAAGGTCGAGGAGGGCCGCGCCGTCCGGCTGGCCGTCACGCCCCACGCCGCCCTGTCCGCCGGGGAGCGCGAGGAGGTGGAGAGCGAGGGGGCCGCGCTGCTGTCCTTCCTGGCGCCGGGCGCCGCGGACGTCGAGATCCTGCCGCCGGACGCCTCCTGACACGGCGCGCGGCCTCCCGGCCCGGCGGGCGCGGACGCCGCCGCCCCGCGGTGACGGTCCGGCGGCGTCCCGGAGGGGCCGGGCCTGTACGGCGGCCGGCGCCGGCCGGTGCGAGCTGACATGTCCGAGTTCCCTTCGTCGTGCCGGCCGCGCGGACGCTCGTGCTCCCGGTCGCCGGAGGTCGTGCGGGAATTCGGTCCATGCCAAGTCAAACGGCCTTTCCCGGGTTCCGAATCAGTGAAGTCACCGGTACCGGAAGCCCTTTCACCGGTTGACGAAATTCATTCTTGATACAAGCGGACACTTGTTACGATCGCGCGGTGGCGAAGCCCGGGCCCCCGTCGTCGCGGGCCTTCCGGAGGCGGCGCCCCTTCCGCACGGAGCTGGCTGTCGCTGGTGACCGCCGGTCGCGCCGACGACCGGCTTACTGACAAGGAACCCCTTTCCCGTGAGTACTGACACAGGCTCGCCTCCGGCCGGGCCCGCAGCCGGTTCCCCGGCGGCGGACAAGCTGGACCGCGGCGTCCTCAGGGTCGCCGGCGTCGTCGTCATCGGCGCCATCATGTCGATCCTCGACGTCACCGTGGTCAGCGTCGCCCTGCCGACCCTGCAGCGTGAGTTCGACGCGAGCTACGCCACCGTCGCCTGGACGATGACCGCCTACACCCTGGCCCTGGCCGCGGTCATCCCGATCACCGGCTGGGCCGCGGACCGGTTCGGCACCAGGCGCCTGTACCTGGCCTCGATCGTGCTGTTCGTCGCCGGGTCGGCGCTGTGCAGCTTCGCCTGGGACATCGGCCCGCTGATCGTCTTCCGGGCGCTGCAAGGCCTCGGCGGCGGCATGCTGATGCCGCTGGGCATGACGATCATGACCCGGGCCGCCGGGCCCGAACGCGTCGGCCGCGTCATGGCGGTGCTGGGCGTGCCCATGCTGCTGGGCCCGATCGGCGGCCCGATCCTCGGCGGCTGGCTGATCGACGCGGCCAGCTGGCAGTGGATCTTCCTGATCAACGTGCCGATCGGCGCGGTCGCCCTGGTCGCCGCCTGGAGGGTCCTGCCCAAGGACACCTCGCAGCCGTCGGAACCGTTCGACGTCGTCGGCATGCTGCTGCTGTCGCCGGGTCTCGCCCTCTTCCTCTACGGCGTGTCCACCATCCCGGAGGAGGGCACCGCCGCCGCGGCCAAGGTCCTGGTGCCCGGACTGATCGGTCTGGTGCTCGTGCTGGCGTTCGTGGCGCACGCCCTGCGCAAGGCGAACGCCCTCATCGACCTCAGCCTGTTCAAGAACCGTCACGTGACCATCGCCGTGATCACGATGACCTTGTTCTCGGTCGCGTTCATGGGCGCGATGCTGCTGTTCCCCAGCTACTTCCTGCAGGTCCGGCAGGAGGACACCCTCTCGGCCGGCCTGCTGCTGGCCCCGCAGGGCCTGGGCGCGATGCTGACCATGCCCATCGGCGGCCGCCTCACCGACAAGATGGGGCCCGGCAAGCTGGTGCTGGCCGGCATCGTGGTGATCAGCGCGGGCATGGCGGTGTTCACCCAGGTCGGTGCCGACACGTCCTACCCCGTTCTGCTGGGCGCCCTGTTCGTGATGGGCATGGGCATGGGCGTGACGATGATGCCGATCATGTCCGCGGCCCTGAGCACGCTCACCGACCACCAGATCGCCCGTGGCTCCACCATGATGAACATCGTGCAGCAGACCGCCGGGTCGATCGGCACGGCCGTCATGTCGGTCATCTTCACCAACCGCGTCCTCGACGACCCGGCGGCCGGCACCTACAGCGCCGTGGTCCAGGAGAAGGTGCCCGCCGACCAGGTCCCGCCGGCCCTGCTCGAGCAGGGCAGGACGGCCCTGGCGGAGTCGTTCGGCGGCACCTACACGGTCGCGCTGGCGCTGATCGTGGCGTGCCTGGTCCCGGCGCTGTTCCTGCCGCGCAGGAAGTCCGTCGTGAAGGACGGGCAGGCGCAGGGTCCCTCCGTGACCGCGATGCACTGACGTCCCCCGGGGCCGCCGTCGTGAGCACAACCGATAGCCTTGGCCCATGCCATCCGAAATCCGCGAGCCCATGCGCCATGCCGCTATGCGGGAACGGAACCTGGCCGTGCTGCTCCGGGTCATCGCCGCGCACCAGCCGGTCACCCGTGCCCGGCTCGCCGCGCTCACCGGCTTCACCAAGACCACCGTCTCCAACCTCATCGCGGTGCTCGCGGAAGCCGGTCTCGTGCACGACGGGGACATGCTGCACGAAGGGGACCGGGGGCGCCCGGGCATCGGCGTGGCGGTCAACGGGGCGGGCGCCGCGGGACTCGGGCTCGAAGTGAACGTCGACTACCTGGCCGCCGCCGTGCTCGACCTCGGCCGCCGGGTGCGCTACCGGCTCCTGGTGGCGGCGGACAACCGGGGCCGCGAGCCGGGCGAGATCGCCGTCGCCCTGGCCCGCCTGGCCCGGCAGGCCGCGGACTCCGCGGCGGAACAGGGCCTGCCGGTGACCGGGGCGACCGTGGCGCTGCCCGGCATGATCGACCGCACCGGCATGTTCCGAGCCCCGAACTTCCCCTGGCACGACGTGCCCGCCGCCGCCTTCACCGACCTGGGCCTGTCCGGACTGAAACTGCCGACCAGGGCCGAGAACGAGGCGAACCTGGCGGCGCTCGGTGAACTGTGGTTCGGGGCCGGGCGCGCCGACCTCGGCGACTTCGTGCACGTCTCCGGGGAGATAGGCATCGGCGCGGGCGTGGTGCTCAACGGCCGGGTGTTCCAGGGCGCGCACGGCTACGCCGGGGAGCTCGGCCACCTCCAGGTGGACCCGGACGGCGAGCCGTGCGCCTGCGGCGCCCGCGGCTGCCTGGAGCGCGTCGCGGGCCGCGACGCCATCCTGCACGCCGCCGGCCTCGGCGACTCGCTGGCGGACAACGCCGTCGCCGGGCCGCTGGAGCCGCTGTCGGCGCTGACCGCGCTGCTCGACACCGGTGACCGGGCGGCCACCGCGGCGGTGGGCCGGGCCGGGGACGCGCTGGGGCGGGCACTGACCGCGGTGGTCAAGGTGCTCGACCCGGACACGATCGTGCTCGGCGGGGTCTTCTCCGCGCTCGCCCGGTGGACCACGCCCTCGGTGGAGGCGGCGCTGCGCGCCGGCGGGCTCTACGGGCAGGTGCCGGCCGTCGTGGTCTCCTCGCTGGGGGAGAACGCGGCCGTGCTCGGCGCGGCGGGTCAGGTCATCGAGCAGATCCACGCCGATCCCGCGCTGCTGCTGCGCTGAGCCCCGGCGCCGCCCCCGCGGCCGGCGACGGAAGCGGTCCGCCGCCGGCCGCGGGGG
>NZ_LWCC02000126.1 GCF_001642695.1 Streptomyces chilikensis | reverse complement strand
CCTGCAGACTCACCCCGCCACGCTCGGGCAGGACCAGCGGGGTCTCCAGCGTCAGGTCCTCCAGGACCGGGCAGCCCACCCGCTCACCCGCGTGCAGCGCGAGCTCCACGAACGCGGTCCCCGGCAGCAGCACCGTCCCGAACACCGTGTGATCCGCCAGCCACGGATATGACTCCAACGACAACCGCCCCGTGAACAACGAGACGTCCTCACCGGCGACAGCCACCGAGCCGACAGCCAGGGGGTGGTCCTCGAGGAGCAGGCCGGCCGACGACAGATCCGTGCGACTGCCCCCGTTCAGGGAGGAGGCCAGCCAGAAACGCTCGCGCTGGAAGGCATAGGTGGGCAGGTCGACCGGGCGCGCGCCCGTGTCGGCGAAGAAGGTCTTCCAGTCGACGCTCTCACCGGCCGCATGGGCCTCCGCGAGAGCAAGTACCTCGGAGTCCTCGGGCAGCTCTTCCGAGAGCACGATGGCTCGCCCGCTCGCGCCGGCCGGGTCGGAGGCCAGTGCCTCCAGGCCCGTCAGGAATTCCTCACGGGTGGTCGCGACCAGGACGGCTCCGTGCTCGAACCGGGAGCGCGTCAGGGCGAGGGAGCAGCCGATGTCGACGACGGAGATGCCCTCGTCGGCCCGCACCCGGTCGAGCAGTCGTCGGGACTGGCCGGCCAGTGCCTCGGGGGACTTGGCGGACAGCACCCACGGCACCGCGGGGAGCGCGGTTTCCGGCTCCCCGGCGGGCTCCGGCTGCTGTTCGGGCGACTCCAGGACGACGTGTGCGTTGGTCCCGCTGATGCCGAAGGAGGACACGCCCGCCCGACGCGGGCGGTCACCGGTCTCGGGCCACTCGCGTGCCTCGGTCAGCAGTGCCACCGCGCCCGCGGACCAGTCCACCTTCGACGACGGTTCGTCGGCGTGGAGGGTGGGCGGCAGGACGCCGTGGCGCATGGCCATGACCATCTTGATGATGCCGGCGACACCGGCAGCGGCCTGGGTGTGGCCGATGTTGGACTTGATCGAGCCCAGCCACAGCGGCCGCCCGTCCTCGGGGCGCTCTTGGCCGTAGGTGGCGAGCAGGGCCTGGGCCTCGATGGGGTCGCCGAGGGTGGTGCCGGTGCCGTGGGCCTCGACGG
>NZ_LWCC02000125.1:9279-13773 GCF_001642695.1 Streptomyces chilikensis | reverse complement strand
CCTTGGCCACGTCCTCCGCGTCGCCGCCGTACATCAGCGCGTAGCCGTTGGCCAGGCCGTGCACACCGCCGGAGACACCGCAGTCCACGAAGCCGATGCCCTTCTCGGCCAGCTCCGCGGCGTGCTTCTCGTCGTCCGTCCAGCGGGAGTTCCCGCCGTCGACCACCACGTCACCCGCGTCGAGCAGGCCGGAGAGCTCGTCGATCACGGACTGGGTGGGGGCGCCGGCCGGGACCATCACCCACACCACCCGCGGGGCGTCCAGCGAGTCGGCCAGTTCGGCCAGGCTGGCCACGTCGGAGAGGCCGGGATCACGGTCGTACCCGATCACGGTGTGGCCCGCGCGGCGGATCCGCTCGCGCATGTTGCCGCCCATCTTGCCGAGACCGATGAGTCCGAGCTGCATGTCTGTCACTTCTCCCTGTCGTTCGTCGGGCTGGTTCGCGGCCGCCGGGCGGCCTCGGCGCCTGCCGCGGACCCGGTTCCGGCCGCCGCTTCCGCTCCCGCGTCGGCCGGAGCCTCGCCGCCGCGCAGGGCGATCTCGTACATGTCGTCGGCGTCCAGGCGCCGCAGTTCCTCGGCGAGCAGCTCCGAGGTCGGCCGGATCTTCAGCGCCAGGCTCCGCGGCGGCTGGCCGGGCAGCGTGAGAGCGGCCAGCGGCCCCTCGTCCCGGACCACGGACAGCTCGCCCGGCTCCGTCTCCAGCCGGACGGCGGTGACCGCCGGGCCGGCGGAGGCCCGGACCTCGCCGGGGACCTCGAGCCGCGCCCGCAGCCACCGGGCCAGGAGTTCCGCGCTCGGATTGCCCGGCTCGGCCTCCACCACCACGCCCCGCACCGGCGCGTGCTCCTGGTCGAGGGCGGCGGCGAGGGCGGAGCGCCAGAGCGTCAGCCGGGTCCACGCCAGGTCGGTGTCGCCGGGCGTGTAGTTGGCCGCCCGCACCTCCAGCTCGGCCAGCGGGTCGGAGGCCGCGTCCATGTCGGTGATCCGGCGCTGCGCCAGCGCGCCCAGCGCGTCCCCGGCCGGGTTCTCCGGCGCGTCGACCGGCCACCACACCACCACCGGCGCGTCCGGCAGCAGCAGCGGCAGCACCACCGACTGGGCGTGGTCCCGCAACTCGCCGTACAGCCGCAGCACCACCGTCTCCCCGGGGCCCGCGTCGGCGGCCACCCGCACCTCCGCGTCCAGCCGGGGATGGGTGCGGTCCCGCGGGCTGCGCGGATGACGGCGGATCACCACCACCGTGCGGGAGGGGTGTTCCTGCGAGGCCTGCTGCGCCGCCCGCATGGCGTCGTAGGCGAACTCCTCGTCGATCACTACCACCATGGTCAGCACCATGCCCACGGCCGGCGTGCCCGACGCCCGGCGCGCGTGGAGCAGCGCCTTGTTGACTTCTCCGGCCGTGGTGTCGGTGAGGTCCAGTTTCATGGCCTGCGCCAGCTCCGTCCGTCTCGTGCGAGCATCTCGTCGGCCTCCGGGGGACCCCAGCTGCCCGCCGGGTACTTGGCGGGTACACCGTGGGTGGCCCAGTACTCCTCGATCGGGTCCAGGATCCGCCAGGACTCCTCGACCTCCTCGGTGCGGGGGAACAGGTTGGCGTCCCCCAGCAGCACGTCCAGGATGAGCCGTTCGTAGGCCTCCGGGCTGGACTCGGTGAAGGACTCGCCGTAGGCGAAGTCCATCGAGACGTCCCGGATCTCCATGGAGGTGCCCGGAACCTTCGAACCGAACCGCACGGTCATGCCCTCGTCGGGCTGCACCCGGATGACGATCGCGTTGGAGCCGAGCTCCTCGGTCGCCGTCGAGTCGAACGGCGAGTACGGGGCGCGCTGGAAGACGACCGCGATCTCGGTGACCCGGCGGCCCAGGCGCTTGCCGGTGCGCAGGTAGAAGGGGACGCCCGCCCAGCGGCGGTTGTCGATCTCCAGCTTGATCGCCGCGTAGGTGTCCGTCATGGAGGACGGGTCGATGCCGTCCTCCTCCAGGTAGCCCAGCACCCGCTCGCCGCCCTGCCAGCTGCCGGTGTACTGGGCCCGCACGGTGTGCTCGCCCAGGTCATCCGGAAGCTGGACCGCCTTGAGGATCTTGAGCTTCTCGGTCACCAGCGACTCCGCGTCGAAGGACGCGGGCTCCTCCATCGCGGTGAGGGCGAGGAGCTGCAGCAGGTGGTTCTGGATGACGTCCCGGGCCGAGCCGATGCCGTCGTAGTAGCCGGCCCGGCCGCCGATGCCGATGTCCTCCGCCATGGTGATCTGCACGTGGTCGACGTAGGACCGGTTCCACACCGGCTCGAACATCTGGTTCGCGAAGCGCAGCGCCAGGATGTTCTGGACCGTCTCCTTGCCCAGGTAGTGGTCGATCCGGAACACCTGGTCGGGGGCGAAGACCTCGTGCACCAGCGCGTTGAGCGCGCGGGCACTGGCCAGTCCGTGACCGAACGGCTTCTCGATCACCGCGCGCCGCCAGGACCCCTGGGGCGCCTCGGCCAGACCGTGCCGCTCCAGCTGCTGCACCACCCGGGGGAAGAACCTGGGCGGCACCGAGAGGTAGAAGGCGTAGTTGCCGCTGGTGCCGCGGGACGTGTCCAGCTGCTCGACCGCCTCGCGCAGCTGCTCGAAGGCGCGGTCGTCGTCGAAGTCGCCGGGGACGAAGTGCATGCCCTGGGCGAGCTGCTGCCAGACCTCCTCGCGGAAGGGGGTGCGCGCGTACTGCTCCACCGCGTCGTGCACCACCTGGGCGAAGTCCTGGTCGGCCCATTCGCGGCGGGCGAAGCCGACCAGGGAGAAGCCCGGTGGCAGCAGCCCCCGGTTCGCGAGGTCGTACACGGCCGGCATCAGCTTCTTGCGGGACAGGTCGCCCGTGACGCCGAAGATGACGAGTCCGGACGGGCCCGCGATCCGGGGGAGCCTGCGGTCGCGGGGATCACGCAGCGGGTTGCTCGTGCCCAGGAGAGGGCCGCCGGTCCCGCGCCGCGCGGCGGCCACCGTTCCGGTCGCTTCGGTCAATGTGATCATCTACTTTCTCGTCGGACGGTGAGGGCCGAGTACCGCGGTGGACCGCGGGCCATGCCAGGGCGACGCCCTCCCGAGCGATCCGCGCAGGTCAGGGCGGAGCCGCCCGTCACCCCGGAAGGGGTTCCCGCGCCCGCCCCGGCCCACACCGCCCGTTGCCCCCCGTCCCTCCCGGGGCCCACGCCGCGCCCCTGCCGCACGTCCCCCGCCGTCCCCTCCGCCCGCCGGGTTAGGTTGGCGGGATGAGGCTGACGATCGTTGGTGGGGGCGGCTTCCGCGTGCCGCTCGTGTACGGGGCGCTGCTGGCCGACCGGGGGCCCGGGCGCGTCACCCGCGTGGTGCTGCACGACGTGGACGAGGGACGGCTCTCGGCCGTCACCCGGGTGCTGGCCGAACAGGCGGAGGGCGTGCCGGACGCGCCCGAGGTGGTCGCGACCACCGACCTGGACGAGGCGCTGACCGGCGCCGACTTCGTCTTCTCGGCGATCCGCGTCGGCGGCCTCGAGGGCCGGGCCGCCGACGAACAGGTGGCCCTGGCCGAGGGGGTCCTCGGCCAGGAGACCGTCGGCGCCGGCGGCATCGCCTACGGCCTGCGCACCGTGCCGGTCGCGGTGGACCTCGCCCGCAGGGTGGAGCGCCTCGCCCCGGGCGCCTGGGTCATCAACTTCACCAACCCCGCCGGTCTGGTCACCGAGGCGATGTCCCGCCGGCTCGGCGACCGGGTGATCGGCATCTGCGACTCCCCGGTCGGCCTCGGCCGCCGCGTCGCCCGCGTCCTCGGCGTCCCCGCCGAGCGGGCCTTCGTCGACTACGCCGGGCTCAACCACCTCGGCTGGGTCCGCGCCGTGCGCGTCGACGGCGAGGACCTGCTGCCCCGGCTGCTCGCCGACCGGGAACTGCTCGAGTCGTTCGAGGAGGGCCGTCTCTTCGGCGCGGACTGGCTGCAGGCGCTGGGCGCGATCCCCAACGAGTACCTGCACTACTACTACTTCAACCGCGAGACGGTCCGCGCCTACCAGGAGGCCGAGCAGACCCGCGGCGTCTTCCTCCGGGAGCAGCAGGCCCGCTTCTACGCGAAGGCCGGCCGCCCGGGCACGTCCGCGCTGCGGCTGTGGGACCGCACCCGGGCCGAGCGCGAGGCCACCTACATGGCGGAGAACCGGGACGCGGCGGGCGCGGGGGAGCGCGAGGAGGAGGACCTCTCGGGGGGCTACGAGAAGGTGGCGCTCGCCCTGATGCGGGCGATCGCCCGGGACGAGAGGGTCACGCTGATCCTGAACGTCCGCAACCGGGGCGCCCTGCCCGGCCTGGACGAGAACGCCGTGGTCGAGGTCCCCTGCCGGGTGGACGCCAAGGGCGCGCACCCGGCGACCGCCGCCCCGCTGCCGGGCCACGCGGCCGCGCTGGTGGGTTCCGTCAAGGCGGTGGAACGCGAGGTGATCGCCGCGGCGGAGACCGGTTCGCGGGCCGCCGCCGTGAAGGC
>NZ_LWCC02000125.1:0-9228 GCF_001642695.1 Streptomyces chilikensis | reverse complement strand
CCCGTGGTCCCCCCGTGGTCCCCCCGTGGTCCCCCCGTGGTCCCCCCGGACCCCCGGTCCTGTGGTGGGACGGACGGCCGCACTCCCCCCGGGCGCGGCCGTCCGTCCCATCCCCCGCACCGTTAAGAGCGCGCCGTACGCCTCTTGATACACCCCTCGAAAAATTTTTTTCCGGCACCCGTACGGGGAGGGAACCCAGGCTCCGGATCAGGCGCGCGCACCGGCCGCCGCGGACGCGGAGGACGTGCCGGCCGGCCCGTCGGCAGGGGGCGCGGACTGGGCCGGAACCGTCGGCAGCGCGGCCGCGGGCTCCTCCTCGCCCCACGGCGAACCCGCCGGACGCAGCCGCTGCGGGGCCGCCACCACGGCGTAGTCCGCCCCCAGGAACGGCGGCTCCAGGTCACCGGGGTCCTCGCCCAGCGCCAGACGGACCGCGGCCCACGGCGCGTTCAGCCCGCACAGCGAGAGCTGGTGCAGCCCGCCCGCCGCCCGGGTGTTGACGTCCAGCAGAACCGGTTCCCCACCGAACATGCGGAACTGGACGTTGGAGAGGTGGTGCAGTCCGAACCGCTCGGCGACCAGGCGGGCCGGGGCGATCCACCGCTCGTCGAGGGTGAACCCGCGGCGCCGGCCGTTCTTCGTCCGGCCCACGGCCATCCGCACCCGGTCGTCCGTACCGGTGAGGCAGTCCACCGAGACCTCCGGCTCCTCCAGCCGCGGCATCACCAGCCAGTTGACCTCGTCGCCGCTGTGCCGCAGCGCGCCGAGCACCATGTCCAGCGGGACGACGGGGCTGGGGAAGCCGTCCAGCTGAGCCATGGAGAACGGGCTGCGGGTCACCGTCCGGAACCCCACGCCGCCCGCTCCGGCGGCGGGTTTGAGGCAGGCCCGGTGCCCGTCGGCCTCCAGCTTCTCCACCGCCTCGACCAGTTCGTCCTCACCGCGCACCCGGAACCACGGCGGCACCGGGACCCCCATCTCGGCGACCCGCTCGTAGGCCGTCGCCTTGTCCTGGAACGCGGCCACGCCCTCGGCGGTCGGCGCCAGCAGCGCCGTGCCCACGGCCTCGAACTCGGCCCGGTGCGCGACGATCGCCTCCTGGTGCAGCCGCGGCACGAAGACGTCGATGCCGCGCCGCGCGCACTGGTCCAGGGCGAACTCGGCGTAGGCGGCGGGGGAGAGGCCCTCGGGCTCCATCGCCGCGGTGTCGGCGGCGGCGAGCACCGGCGAGTCGGGGTCCCCGTGGGTGGCGTGGATCTCCACCGCGCGGTCCTGCGGATTTCTCCGCAACTGATCCATGAAGAAGACGTTCTCCGCGTACGTGCGGTTGAGCCAGACGCGTACGCGAGAGATCATTCAGGCCGCCTTTCGGGTGTGCGGGCACGGCGAAGCAGCCGGCCCGGCCGGGGGTACACGCGTGTAGGAACACCGGACCGCGGGCAGAGAACCGGGGGGTTTCGAAGCGGCGGTGTCGGGCCGATCATAGAGCTTCGCGGGACGCGTTCCGCTACACGAGTGTTACGACTTCCCCCACCGCGTGTCGCCCCGGTCCCGGCACGGCCCGGACCCCCTCGCGGAACCCGCGGGCGCTACCGGCCCACCCGGCGCAGGAACGCCTCCTCGTTCCCCGCCAGACCCGCCTCGCGCAGCGCCCGGTCGGCCTCCGCGAGCACGGCGGGCGGCACCGCGGCGGGGCCCGCGCCCGCCTCCGCGAAAGCGGCCCGCACCGCGTTCAGCAGCCGCAGGTAGGCCTGCGCGGCACGGCGTTCACGGTCGGCCGGCACGCTGGTCGTGGTCATCCTCGGCATCTCCTCGGGCCGGTCGTCGGATCCTCGCCCCAGCCTGCCGGGCGCCACCGACAGCGCGTCACCCGCGCATGGCCCGCAGCGCCCGGGACAGCCGCACCAGGTCCTCCGGGCCGTCCGCCGGGGGCCCGGCCGTGCCGGGGCCGTCCGCGGCCGAGGCGCCGGCCGTGCCATGGGCCCGCACCGCGGCCACCACCATCACCGCGTCCGCCGCCACGCGCGCCCGCTCCGCCCCGGCGCCCGCCGCCACCGCGGCCGCCCGGGCCCGCTCCCGCACCACCGGGTCGAAGTGCGGGCACAGCGCGAGCAGCGCGTCGTGGATCTCGGCCTGCCGCTGCACCGCCCGCAGTGACGGCGGCGACCACCAGCCCACCCGCACCGCCGCCCGGCCGTCGTCGCCCGCCGCCGACACCGGACGCAGCTCCCGCCACAGCGGCGCCAGCGCGTGGTACGAACGCCACGCCGACCATGCGTCGCCGAGGAGCCGGGACGGCAGCGACCACAGCAGCGGCAGGGAGAACCCGGCCGCGCTCAGCACCCCGCCGCAGGCGGCCAGCGCCGGCGCGCCCCAGGTGCTCAGCCCGTCGAGGTTCCCGCCCGCCCAGCGCGCCGCCACCGCCGTCAGCTTCGCGACCGCGTAGAGCGCGCAGAACCCGAAGCCCAGGGCGATCAGCAGCAGCGAGGAACGCAACGGCCGCCCGCCCACCCGGCGGAGCCACCGCAGGCACAGGACGTTCATCGCCACCCCGGCCGCCAGCAGCGAGAACAGGTACAGCAGCACCATCTCGCGCACGAACGGGGTGGACGCGTAGTAGGTGTCGAAGTCCCGCAGCCGCTCCACCGGGGCGTCGCCGAGCGCGAACAGCACCCACATCACGGCGATCACCGCGCCGAAACCGGCCGTGCAGCGGACCGTCAGGCGCCGGGTCGCGCCCGGGGGGCCGCCGCGCCAGCTGATCATCAGCACCAGACTCGCCGCGCAGACGGCGGTGAGCAGCGAGTACACCAGCGGCGCCGACGCGTTGGGGACGCCGGTGAGCCGGTTGACGGCCACGATGGTGGGCGGCGCGGCGAACGTGAAGGCCAGCGCGGTGACCAGCAGCAGCGCGCACACCGAGCGCAGCAGCGGGTCCCGCCAGGAGCCCGGGGCGCGGCTCTTGAGCACCAGCGGCACCGCCATGGCCGCGGCCGGGACGTAGTAGCTGACGTCGTTCACGAACCGCCCGCCCGCTGCCTGCCCGTGGTCCGGTCCCCGCCCAGGGACGCCTCGATGCGCCGCACCAGGCCGTCGGGCCACGACGGGTCCGCGGCCGGCGGTGCGGCGGGCTCCCTGGCCGGCGGGACGGCCGGCGACCAGGCGCGGAAACGGCTCGCCAGCAGCAGGCCGAACCGCTCCGCCTCCGCCTCCTCCCACCGGTCGAACCGGGTCCGGGCGGCCACCGCCACCCCGTCCACCGGACCGCCCCGGTGCCCGGCCGCCATGTGCCACAGCTCGTGCCCCAGGATCACCAACTGGTGTCCGGGCGCCGTGCGTTCCTCGACCACCACCACGTCCTGGTCGGCGAAGTCGAGCCACAGGCCGCTGGCCGTACCGGCCGGGAAGGCCGCCGTGCGCAACCGCACCGGACGGCCCCGCAGACCGCTCATCACCGCGCACAGCGCCCGCAGGGTCTCCTCGGGCCCGGCGGAGGCCGGCAGGCGGAGCCCGGCCACCAGCGCGTCGCACAGCCGGCCCATCGCCCTGCGGGTGCGCAGCGTCCTGATCAGGGCCAAGGTCACGGCCCCGGCCGTCGGACGCTCTCCAGCAGCATGTCGAGCCACTCGGCGACCTTGTCGCGGTGCTGGTCGGTGGGGAGCTGGGCCGCCCGCCAGGCGATGCCGCGCACCCCGTGGTCGCGCAGCAGACGCTCCAGGGCGTCCTCGCTCCCGTGCTCGCCCTCGCCCTCCTCCGCCTCGCGGTCCGCCCGGCCGCGGCCCGCTCCCTCGCGGTCGTGCTCCCCGCGCCCGGGGCCCTCGCGGTCGGCCAGCCGGCGCAGCAGCTCCCGCTCGGTGCGCTGGAGCGCCCCGACCAGCGCCTCCGGGTCCTCCGCGGTCAGGAAGCCCGCGTGGACGCCGAAGAACCGCTGCAACGCGTCACAGTGCTCCATGGTGGGCCGCCGGTCGCCGTTGAGCAGGGCGCCGGCCTGCTGGCGGGACATGCCCGCCCCGTCGGCGATCTCCCGCTGGGTGTAGCGGCGGCCGTCCGGCCGGAGCCTGGTGCGGCGGAGCAGGTCGAGCCGCTGCAGGAACCGGGTCTGCACGTCGCGTTCGCCGCCCGGCCGGCCGTTCAGCAGGGCCTTCACCACGCCCTCCGGGACGCCCGAGGCCGCCGACAGCCGTGCCACGTCGAACACCTCGGCCCGGGGGACGCCGACCCGGTCGGCGAGCGAGCAGACCCGGGCGGTCACCGCCCGTAGCGGGGCGGCCTCTCCGGTCCCCCGGCCCTCCATGTCACCCGCCACCGCAGCTCTCCCGCGTCATGTCCGTCCGGACGCGGTGAGACTAGCGCTCACCCGGACTCCCCTCCAGGTCCCGCCACAACTGTGGCCGGATTCGGCCGTCAACACCCTTGAAATGCCACAATGGTTGACACGCGCGGTTCCCGACCGGGAGGATCAGCACCGCCGACGGGGCCGAGAGGGGGACCTCCCGATGACAGCTCGGGCAGGGGGCCGGCGCCCGCGACCGCGGCCGGGGCCCGACGAGGCCTATCTGAGGGACTACGCAGTGTTGCTGGAGGGCGTGCCCTTCCCGTCGGTGCTGCTCGACCGGGCCTGGGACGTGGTGCTCGCCAACACGGCGTTCACCGAGCTGTTCCGGTCGGTCGGACCGCACCCCACCGCCATGCCGGGCGACAACTTCCTGCGCTTCGTCCTCTTCCACCCCGACGCCGGCCAGGTGCTCGCCGACCGCGAGGTCCGCTGGTGCCTGCCCGCCCTCGCCCGGTTCGCCCACCTCGCCGAGCGGTACGGGGACGACCCGGTGCTTCAGGCGGTGCGGCGCGAGATCGCCGAGGACCCGCTGATGGAGGCCGCCTACCGGCAGGGCCTGCCGCACTGGGTCCGCACGGTGGGGGAGCGCGTCGCGCGCGAACACGACGGTTCGGTGCGGCAGTTGGTGCGCCCGGACGCGGAGCGCCCGGTGCGGGAGTGCCGCCTCGTGGTCGAGACGCCGTCCGCGTTCGCGGAACTGGGCTACGAGCGGATGACGATGGTGCTGCCCGGTCCCGACCCGGTGCCCGAGGTTCCCGAGGCCCCCGCGGCGCCCGAGCGCTCGCCGCGCGGCCGCGGCCACCTGTCGCTGGTGCACTCCGCCCCCCGTCACGAGCACTGAGCACGACGACGGGCCGGGCGGTTCGGCGCGGCCCGTGCCCTCGTGTCCCGCGACGCCTTCCCGCGCCGTGCCGGAGAAGGCCGGTTCCGCACCTCCTGGGCGCGGGACCGGCCTTCCGCACCCGCTCTCAGACCTCCTTGCCGGACCCCGGTGCGGCGCCCAGCTCGGACTTCTCGATGCCCTCGGTGATCTCCTCGATCACCGAGAGGTCCTCGCCCTTGTCGACACCGAACCGGACCACCACCATCCGCTCGGGGTCGGCGGGGGAGGGGAACGCCAGGGACTCCACGATCCCGTCCGGCCCCTCCTCGGTCACCGCCGTCCAGCGGACCCGGTAGCCCTTCTGCCCGGCCACCGTCACCGGGCCGGCGTCCAGTTCCTTGTGCGAGGTGATGGAGCCGTACGTGTCGCCGCCGTAGGAGTCCTCCATGTTGGCGGCGATGTCCGTGCGGGCCACCGCCTCGGCGGGGCCGTGCAGTCCCAGCCCCTCCGCCGACAGCGAGTAGGCGCCGCCCGGGGTGCAGTCCTCGGCGGGGTTGCCCGGGCAGGGATAGGTCTCGTCGAAGCCGATCTGCGCGCCCGCGTCGTGCGCGGACCCCGTCCACCCGTCCGGCAGCGGAAGGCTGATGCCGTTGGCCGGGTCCGCCACCGGCCCCTCGGTGATCTCCTCCGGGCTCTCGGGCGCCCCCTCCTCGCCCGGCGCGCCGTCGTCCTCGGGGCCGCCGCGCCCACCGGACGCCGAGGCGGTGGCCGGGTCCTCGTCCGCGTTGCCCAGCGCCAGCAGGCCCCCGGCCGTGCCGCCGGCCACCAGCACGACCGCGGCCACGATGCCGGCGGCCAGCGCCCCGCGCCGCCGCTCGGGGGGCGGCGCGCCGTACGCCGGATACCCGGGGTGGCCGGGGTACGCCGCCGCGACGGGGACCGCTCCGACCAGGGTGGGCTGCGCGGCGAACGCCTGCGGCGAGGAGCCGGCCACGGGCGGCCCGGGCGGCACCGGGGCGCCCGCGGGCACCGTGTGCTGTGTCCACGCGCCGCCGTCCCACCAGCGCACACCGATGGGACCGTCACTCGTATGCCCGGGGTCCGGGTACCACCCGGGAGGAATAGCCTGCGTCATGCGTCAAAGGTATGGGGCAACCGCGAAGGGCGGACGAGAGGGTCGGCGAACGGGCGGTCCCGCCCCCGGCGCCGGTCCCGCACGACGCCGTCGTCCTCCCGCGGCGCGCGCCCGGCCCCGGCGACACGTCCCGGGCACCGGACCGTGCATCGGACCGCGCGGCGGCCCTCGACGGGCTAGGCTCGAACGGCGGACGTGGGTCCGGTGACCTGGGGAGGGAACGGCATTGACGGAGGAACGGCCCGGTTCGGCCCTGCTCTGGGAGCGTGACGAAGAGGTCGCCGCCATCGAGCGGGCCGTCGACACCCTGTGCACCGGGCGCGCCCCCCACGGCCGGCTCCTGGTCCTGCGGGGCGAGGCCGGGATCGGCAAGACGGCGCTGCTGACCGAGGCCCACCGGATCGCCGAACTCCGCGGCTGCACCGTGTGGTCGGCGCGCGGCGGGGAGACCCTGCGCTCGGTGCCGTACAACGTGGTGCGCCGGCTCCTGCAGCCCTCGCTGCTGGCCCTCCTCCCCGAGGAGGCCCGCGAGTACCTCGGCGACTGGTACGACATCACCGGTCCGGCCCTCGGCATCGCCCGGCCCGGCGACGGGCAGCCCGACCCCGGCTCGGTCTGCGACGGTCTGGTCACCGCCGTCCGGCGGCTCGCGCGCCGCGAGTACCCGCTGGTCCTGCTGGTCGACGACGCCCACTGGGCCGACCTGGAGACCCTGCGCTGGCTCGCCGAACTGTGCGAGCGCCTGGAGGACACCTCCGTCCTGGTACTGGTCGCCTGCCGCACCGGCGAACTCGGCGGAGAGCGCGCCGCGTACCTCGACCGCGTCGTCCGGGCCGCCGGACCGGTCGCCTCGCTGCGGTCGCTCACCCCGCAGGCCACCGCCGGCCTCACCCGCGCCACCGTCGGCGCGCACGCGGACGACCCGTTCTGCCGCGAGGTGTGGGCGGTCACCGGCGGCAACCCGTACGAGACGGTCGAGCTCCTCGCCAAGGTCCGCGACGCGGAGATCGAGCCCGTCGAGGCGTCCGCCCACGAACTGCGCGACCTCAACCGCTCCGCCCGCGGCGGGGGCCTCGTCTCCCGCCTCGACAAGCTCGGCATAGAGGCCACCCGGTTCGCCTGGGCCGCGGCCATCCTGGGCACCGGCATCACCGTCGACCTGGTCGCCCGGCTGGCCACCCTGCAGCCGACCGTGGCCGAGCGGTGCGCCGGCATCCTCTGCGAGGCCCGCATCCTCACCACCCCCGACCCGCTCAAGCGGCAGACCATGGACGGCGAGCTCGAGTTCACCCACCCGCTGATCGAGTCGGCGGTCTACAACTCGATACCCGACAGCCTGCGCACCGCCATGCACGGCATCGCCGCCAAGGTCGTCACCGACTCCGGCCGCGGCGCGGCCGCCGCCTCCCGCCACCTGCTGCAGGTCCATCCCGACGACGACGAGGAGGTGGTCGAGCAGCTGCGCGAGGCGGCCCGCGCCCACCTCGCCGTCGGCGCCCCCGCCGCGGCCCGGGCCTGCCTGGAACGCGCCCTCAAGGAACCCCCGACCCCCGAGACCCACCCCCGGGTCCTCTACGAACTCGGCTGCGCCACCCTGCTCACCGCGCCCGCCGTCACCATCGGCCACCTGCGCAACGCGCTCGCCCTGCCGGGCCTCGACGTCGCCCGGCGCGTCGACGCGGTGGTCCGCCTCTCCCAGGCGCTCCTGCACAACGACCAGGTCGCCGAGGCCATCAGCACCGTGAAGGCCGAGGCGTCCCGCCACGAACACGGCCCCGCCCGGCTGCGCCTGCAGGCCTGCCAGTTCCTCTGGCAGGGCATCCACTCCGCCGGAGCCGACTCGCCCGAGCGCTCCCGGCACCTCGCCGAGCTCGCCGCCGCCTGCACCGGCCGCGACGACTCCGAGCGCGCCCTGCTGATCGTGCACGGCTTCGACGTGATGATGCGCGGCGGCGACGCCGACGAGGTCGTGGCCATCTGCGACCGCGCCCTGGTCAACGGCCGGCTCGCCCCCGGACTCGGCTGGACCGACAGCCGGTGGGGCTTCGAGCTGCCGCTGATGATCGCGTCCATCTACGCCTACACCGACCGCCTCGACCGCGCCGAGGCGCTCTTCTCCGAGGCGGTCCGCGAGTACGAGACGGCCGGCTGGAGCGGCGGCCACGTCTCGCTCTCCTACGGTTACCTGGGCCTCGCCCTGCGCCGCCGCGGCCGTCTGCGGGAGGCGGAGTCGACGCTGCGGGAGTCGCTGCGGCTCGCCGACCGGGTGGGCCACCGACTGCCGCTGCACTGGACCGCGTTCTGCAACCTCGTCGACACCCTGATCGCGCGCGGCCACCTCGACGACGCGATGGAGATCGCCGAGCGGTACGAGTTCGGCGCGCCCTACGCGTCGACGATCCTGCTGCCGGACGCCCGGTCGATCCGCGGCCGCCTGCTGCTGGCCGTGGGGCGCACCGACGAGGCCGTCGAGGAACTGGAGGCGGCGGGCCGGGCCGCGGCCGAACGGGGCCACCGCAACCACCTGGTGGCGCCCTGGGCCACCGACCTGGCGCGGGCGCTCGCCGACCGCGACCCCGAGCGGGCCCGGGAACTCGCCGCGACGGTGCGGGCCGGGGCGGAGAGGTCCGGCACCTGGACGGCGATCGGCGAGGCGCTGCGCTGCGAGGCCGCGCTGGCGCCCAGGCACCGGGCGGTGGAACTGGCGGGACGCGCGGCGAAGCTGCTCGAGGAGTCGCCCTGCCAGTACGAGCACGCCGCGGCGCGGGTCGAGTACGGCGAGCTGGCGGACTCGGTGACGGAACTCCGCCGGGGCCTCGCCCTGGCGGAGTCCTGCGGCGCGGACGCGGTGGCGGACCGGGCCCGGACCGCGCTGCGGAGCCTGGGCGCGGACGCCTGACCCGGCCGCCGCGCCCGCGGCCGGCGCCGGCGCCG
>NZ_LWCC02000124.1 GCF_001642695.1 Streptomyces chilikensis | reverse complement strand
GAGCCAGCCGACCCCGCCGGCCACGAACAGCAAGCCGAAGTTGGGGAAGGCGAAGAGGCCGGAGAGCCGCCCGCTCAGCAATGCCCACGCGCCGCCCGCCAGGATCAGGCAGCCCAGCGCGAGCCACGGGAGAACAGCCTGCTGCGAGGAGGGCGCGTAGGAGTCGACGTGGCCGCGAACCCTCAGCTCCACGACGTCCCCCTGCCACAGCCGGACTTCGGCACGGTCACCCTTCCTGGCGTCGTCGTACGTCTTCGACCCCACGCCCAACCAGGCCGTATCCCCTGGCCGCTGGACCTTCAGGTCGTAGTACGTCGTACAGGTCGTACCTCCGCCTCCGCCGCCCGCGGTGGTCACCCCGCCGGCCGTCACACCGCCGATGGCGCCACCGGCGGTGTTCATACCGCCTCCGGCCGTGATGCCGCCGGTGGTGATGCCTCCCGTCGTGCCGCCGCTCGTGCCGTTGGACGTGCAGCGCTCACCCGTTCGCCGGCCGAGCACCGTGCCCGCCTCGCGCCGCACGCACGGTTCCCCCTCGTCCCCGTCCCCGCTCCGGCCCCCGCCCTGGCAGACCGGTGCGTCGCGGTACTCCATGGTCGCTCCGTAGCCTTCGGCGACCTGCTGACCGCAGAACAGGACTCCCCACCCGGCCGCGAGGACGAGCAGCCCCCGTAACCAGCGAGGCAGCTGCCTGCGGTACCAAACGCTGCCGTACCCCCTTCTCCTCACCCGGCTGTGATTCCCGTTCGGCTGAGCCCCCATGCGCCGGGCCCGCCACGGCGAGCAGATGACGAGCCGGCTGTACATCGATCGCCGTGTCCGGCGGGACGGGTGCCGACCGGCATGCGCTGGAGATGGCCGTGCGGCACCTGCCCCCGGAGGCGTGACCTGCGGTGACAGAGAGCAGGGGGAAGATCCTCCCTAATCCGTGCCACGGTCCGGGCAGGGACAACATCAAGCGGATCCACCGCCGCTCAGAAAGACGCCGTGTCTCCAGCCGCCCGTGTCCGGACTGCGGCACCGTCATCCGCGCCGGCTGGAAGGAGCACCGCGGCTTCGTCAACGAGGTCGGCCCGGAAGGCGACACCGTCTGGTACCGCTTCCGCGCGACCTGTCCGAAGGGCAAGAAGGGCTTCTGACAGAGGCTGGTCCTCGTCCTCCTCCTGCTGGTCACCCTCTGCGGCATCCAGGCCGGTGCCGTGGTGCCGAACCGGGCTCACAGCCGGATGCCGACGAGCGGGCTGTTCTTCATGCGGTCGGCGTCGTCCAGGTAGCGGGCGAGGACGCGGGAGCCGTCGGCCCAGCCGCCGGCGCGGGCGATCTCGAGGGGGTCGTGTCCGGCGGCGCAGGCTGCGGTGGCGAAGCCGCGGCGCAGGGAGTGGCCGGACCAGGCGCCGGTGAGGCCGGCGGCAGCGGCCAGGCGCTCGGCGACCTCGGCGGCCGCCGCGAGGGGCGTCACGATCGCGTTCTCGGCATGACGTCCCCATCGCTTCTGGCTCGTGAGAAGGAACGTGATCGAGAGCCAGAACGGGCGGGCTGGAATTCCAACCCGCCCGTTCTAGCTGCCGTCGTCTCCTTCGCTGACCGGATGCGGCGGTGGCCGTACAGCCGAACCGGCATGGAAGCCGCTTTGCAGTCAAAGGAGTCCCGCGATGACGGCGAACACGAATCCGGCACCCCTGTACGAGAACAGGCCTCCTCGGCGCAGGAGGCTCCTCCTGCCGTTCGGGTGCGACCGCGGTCGCACCCTGGACAGGGGATCAGCGGTTTCTCAATCTCCCAGAGCCTGTCCGGAACGATCCGACTTCACCTGTCCCGTCCCCCGTACCGCCTCACCGCATAGGACGCGGTCTGGAGCTCTTCTACACCGTTCGCCGGCCGGCCGGCGCGGAGGTTTCGAGGGGAGGACGGCCGGCGAGCGGTGGAGTGGAGGAGAGGGCTGGCTGCTGTTCGGTGTCGTTCCGGGTGGTTCGGATGTGGAGGGCCGAGCCCAGGGGGAGGCAGAGGACGAGAATTCCGCCGGACATGGCCAGGGCGAAGCTCCACAGGCCCATCATGAGTGCGATGCCGAGGTGGAAGAGGAAGCCGGCTCCCATGACCCACCAGCGCAGACGTGGGGGAAGCAGCGGGGAGAGGACCAGGCTGATCTCGATTGCCAGGGGGGTCCAGGTGAGCAGGGCAACGCCCAGGGCGCCAGTGATGACCGGGGCAACGAGAGTGTCGAGCCACGGTGCGGGACCGAAGTCGAGATTGCTCCCCCAGTACCACATGGCGGTGCCGTCCTGCCATTCGGCGTGGGGGAGTTTGGCAATGGCTGCCTGAAAGTAGACGACGATCATCTGCAGACGCAGCATGACCAGCCCGCTGACGCCGATGAGCGCGAGCAGGGCTGTCGCGCGGCGCGGGGGTGTGTGGTCACCGCGATGGTTCCAGTGCCAGCGGCGCCGATCTCCGAGGGCGGGGAGGACGAAGAGCACGGAGAGGATGAGGGCGATCTGGTCTCCTCCGTCGACGATGGCGATGCCGGAGAAGACGCTGTAGTTGACATAGGCATGGGGTAGTGCCGTGTAGCGGGGGCGCCAGCCCGAGGCAACGACCAGGAGGACCGCGACGCAGGCCCACTTGAGCCAGGTCAGGTGGGAGTAATTGTCGGGGGAGAGGCAGAAGAGACTGGCTGCGGTGGTGGAGTTGCAGGCGGGATAGTCGCCGATGGTGGCCACGGGCCGGAAGAGGGTTTCCGCGCTGGATGCTGCCAGGGTGCCGGCGGTTCCCAGAGCCACGAGGGTACGGGCGAGGCCGTAGACATTGGTCCAGGGATGCGGGATGAGGCGCTGGTTCACGGACATGAGATCTCCCAGACCGCGGCGCGTTCGGGGGTGTGCCGTTCGGATGAGAAGTGGCGCCAGGCCCAGCGGACCGGCTTCATCTCGATGACGGAGGCGCGCCCGCACAGGGTTGGGGACGGCGACGGGTTGGTGGTGCTCACCGCTTCGGTCGCCGCGTTGCGCAGGCAGGAGTCGACCGTAGAAGTGTCTCCGCACGGGGTCCACCGGACGTTGTCCTGGTGCAGCAGCAGCGCCACTTCGATGCCCTGGGACCTGGACGCGCGGTCGAACCCGAAGAAGTTCGAGGGCTTGGAGTGCGGGGTGAGGGCCGCACTGCGCCAGGTGCCGTCGGTCATGCGGTAGGGGGCGTACTGGGGGTCTTTCGCGGACTTGGTGAAGAAGGCCCAGCCCTGCGGCGTGATGACGGTGGCTGCCTTGCGGACGGTGCTCTGGCCGGGCAGGGAGATGACGTTGCGGGGGACGAAGCTCTGGGCCACGTACAGCCCCACGATGACCCACACCACGGTGATCGCCGTGATCCAGGTGCGCGGGACTGCGACGGAGCGGCCGGCGCGGGGAGGTTCGAGGTGGATTCTTTCGGTGAAACGCATGTGAACGGACGCCCTTGACTGGTCGGCAGAACGCAGGGGCTGCGGAGGCAGGCGGGATCAGAGGCTTGGGAGACGGGGGTGGGCCCGTCAGGTCAGGCCGCGAGCACCTGCGTGAGCTCGGCGATCTGCTCGTCTCTGGTCAGAGTGCTCTCGCCCTGGGGGGCGGCGGACCAGAAGTTGAGGGCGTTGACAACGTTGCCAGCCGCCTGGAGGTTCACGGCGACGGAGACGTTGACGGCCCCGCCGAGGTTGACGGCGACCAGGACGTTGACGGCGAGTACGACAGTGGCGCACTGGCCGGTGCCCGTGCCGGGGTCCACGGCCTTCTCCTTGGAGGACGTGCTCGAGACCAGCGCCTTGAGAACGTTCCCGGCCTCGGCGATGCCGCTCTCGACCTGTCGCGGATCACCGGAGCGGAGCTTGGAGCCGAAGGAGGCGAAGAACTGCGGCCGTTCCTTCTGGATCTTGTTCAGTACGCCGGCAACGGCCCGTCGCTGGTCGGCCGTGCTGTTCTTCTCGCGGAGGGCCGCGACGTCGACGAACGCGCCGGAGTCGGCAAGCTCCTCGGCCACCGGGCCCTGGGCGAAGGCCAGGCCCTCGAAGAGCGCCCGGCCGTCCTGGGTGGCCTTCGCCTTGGCCTCGGGCGTCGCGGCCAAGGCCGTGGAGGCGTAGGCCACCTTGGGTGTCGCCACGGCCTGCTGGGCGACGGTCGCGCCGAGCCCCAGGGCGGCGACAGCGGCGACGGCGATGTTTACGCGCCTGTGCATGAAGTGCTTCCCGCTTTCTCGCGACATTCCAGTGGTCACACTGCGTGACGCCTGGTGATGGACGAGTGAAGGCTGCAAGTGTTCGAGGGCCAGGTCATGCGCCATTTCGCCGCCCTCCAAGACTTCCCGCCACATCGATCCGGCCGGGTTTCAGGAAGATCCGACAGGGAAGAGTGGGCCATCAAAGCGGTAAGTTATTCTAGCTCAACGTAAACAAGTTTCGTGACCCGGATCACTAGCGAGGATGATCTATATGTATGCGAACAATCCATCTGTTAGCATCCCGCGCCGCGTGGCGGCCCTCATCGGACCCTTCGCAGGAGGAGCGCTAGCTTCCGCAGTCGCCTTTCTGCTGCTCAGGGCCTCTTTCCCGGACCGCGTACCCACCCATTTCGCGCTGGATGGGACCCCTGACAGGTTCAGCTCGCCGGCCGCAGCACTTGGCCAATACATGATGATCTTCGCGATCGAAGGTGCCGGAATCCTGGCTGCCAGCTGGTCCGCGAAGTCCGGGCGCATCTCCCTGCGCTCGCTGTGCGTGTTCTCCTGTGGTCTGGCCGCAGCAACCGCCTACCTCTTCATCGCGGGCATGTGGGCCGCCAGCGACTCCGGGGACAGCGTGATGGAGTTCTCCCTCCTCCAGCTCCCCCTGGCCGTCGTCGCCGGTGGAGCCGTCGCCGCAGCCGCCTGGTACCTCTCCCGGAGCCGGACGTGAAGCAGAACTTCGCACCCCGCCCCGTCACCGTCTGGCACCGGTCCCTGACCAGTGGATGGATGCTGGCGACCGGCATCGTCTCCGCCGCCGGCCTGCTCGTAATCGCAGCCATCGACCGCCCGCACCGTGTCATCGCCCTGTGGCTGCTGGTCGTCTCGGCCGCCTTTCTCGTCACCGGCACCATCCGCGTCACCGTCTCCCCCCGTGGAGTGACCGCAGGATCGGCTCTCCTGCCATTCCTGCAACGCCGGTTCACCCTGGAGCGCATCGAGTACGCTTCCGCCCGCTGGACACGTCCCACGGAGATAGGCGGATGGGGATACCGTTGGAACCCCGGCCTCAGCGCGATCTCCCTGCGTGAAGGCGACGCCCTCTGGCTGACTCTCACTGACGGCAACCAGTTCGTGATCACCATCGACGACGCCGCCTCCGCCGCGCAGCTCGTCAACCAACTCCTGCCCCACGGACACAAAGGCCGTTGACATGCTGGTCACGATCGACCGCGCTTCTTCCGTGAGTCTCGCGGAACAGATCGCCGCCTCCGTGCGCCGCAACATCACCGAAGGCAAAATCCAGCCGGGCGACCGCCTGCCGCCCGCTCGCACGCTGGCCCACGCCTTGGACATCAACATGCACACGGTCCTGCGCGGCTACCAGATCCTCAAAGAGGAGGAACTCATCGAACTCCGCCGCGGACGCGGAGCCGTGGTCATCGCCGCAGCCCTCACCCAGGCCCCCGTCATCGAGGCATGCCAGCGCTTCATCCACATCGCGGTGAAAACAGGCATGACGGCACCCGAGATCCTCCAGATGGTCAAAAGCCGCCTGGATCCCCTCATCTGAGAACATCCCGCCGACCCACCCAGCCCCTGGGACAACGACGTCATGACGCCCTCGGGTCAAATCGGCGCACCTCTCACCGCTACAGGCTCCGTCCGCTGCCCCTGGACTGTGCCGGGGGCCGGTACGGACTGGGCCCGCTGCTGGGTCGCTTGGCAGCTGAGTTCGGCGAGGTGGTTGGCCCGGTCCTTGACCTCCCACTGGTACGCGGTGGGGTTGATCTCCCGAAGCCGCTGCCGGATGTCCTGCCCGGCGCGGATGAGCGCGACGGCCCCCACTCATCCCGGCAGCGCCGGCGGCGGCCTCCTTCGCCTCGCCGTGGGCGGCACCGAGCTGCTGGAGGTCGTGAACGTCCATCGCGTGGATGCGTTGGGCAGGAGCTGCCGCGTCTCCTGCAGTCGTCGGGCCACTGGTGGCGCAGCTCGTCCCACGCCATCAGCATCTCGGCGCGGGCCTCACCGGCGGTCTCGACGGCGTGGACGCGGCCGCCGTCGGCGAGCAGCTCCAGCCCGGCCTGGTGGTCGCCGGTGCGCCACACCTCCAGCGCCGCCCGCTCGGCCGCATCGTGCCGGCGGCGGTTCTCGTCCAGGGCGAGGCCGTCGACCAAGCGGTGGGCCTCGTGGAACCAGCCGCCGATGCCGACGGCCTGGAGCTGTAGCGGGTCGCCGATCGCGATGACCTGCGTCCCGGTCCGCGCCGCCTCGGTGAGCAGGCGGGCGGCGGAGCGGTCGGCGGTCATCGTCGCCTCGTCGACCACCAGGACGTCGACACCGGTCAGGCCTTCGCCGGAGTCAATGCGCTGCAGCCACGCGGCGACCGTGCGGGAAGGAATGGCGGATGCTTCCTGCAGTCCCTGGGCGCCGGCGGCCGACAGGCACGCGTCGGCGTAGGTGATGCCGATGGCGTCCCAGGCGATCCGGCAGACGTCCATCAGCGTGGACTTGCCCGCGCCGGCCACCCCGACCACGGCGTCGGTCCCGTTGCCCGCGCACAGCAGCCGGATGACCACCTCCCGCCGCTGCTCCGGCAGGGAGAAGCCCGCGGCGACCGCGAAGACGTCGACGGCGGCCGCGACCTGGCCCTCTCGGTCAGTCGCACCATGTCGTCCCCGTATCGCGCGCGGGCCTGGGTGACGGCGACGTCCTCGGCGGCCAGGGCGTCGCGGGTCGTGCAGCGGGCGGCCGACGACATGACGGCCGATCCGGTGTCCGGCGGCGCGACCGCGAACCGGGCCGCCCTGCCGGGACCGCCGGCCGTCGGCCGTCGCACGCACGTCGCCGGACGTGTCGCCGCTCGTCCGCGGCTGGTGACAGCGCTCCTACGGCACCCCTCACGAGAAAGTCGCGCGGCAGGACATAGATGTGAGGCCCTGTGTCCGTCTGAGTGGTGCAGGAGTTCGACAGACGCATCACCGAGACTCGCAGGAGGAGTCAGATGGAGACCAGGCGCGGATGGAGGCGGCTCGCCACGATGGGCGCCGCGGCCGTGGTGCTGGCGGGCGGTGCCGGGGCGGCCGTGGCCGTGGAGCGGACGGCCGGGCATGCCGCCCGGGTGCCGGCGACGGTGGACGCGGCGGCACCGGCGAAGGCCACGGACCGTGCGACGACGGCCCCGGGGCCGCGGATCGTGCGGCCGTACCAGCCGGTGGGCATCGGGCAGGGCGCCGTCATGGCCCTGCTGCCCGAAGGCCGGCAGAACTACGTCGTGGCCTGGACGGACGTTCGTGAAGCGGTCGAGCAGGCCCGGGAGATGGTGGGCGACGACATCCGGCCCGAGAGCCTCAGCGGCGGCATCAACGTCGACGGGGCCGACGTGCTGTACACCGGCGCGTGGCGCACCAGCACCCCGCCCGCCCGGATCACCGTCCGCACGGCTGACGGCGCCGAACGGGACGCGGGCGTGCTGAGCCTGCCCGGCAGGCCGGGCTGGGGGACCTACTACCTCGACGCCGCCGGCTCCGGGACCCCGCGGGGAACCGTCACGGTCACCGCCTACGGCCCGGACGGCGAGGTCCTGGCGACCCTGGCGTACGAAATGTTCCCGACCGGACGCTGACCGCGACCGCAGACCCCGTGGCCGGAGCCTTCCGTACCGCCCCGGTGCACCCCGCACCGGGGCGGTACGGCGGACGGGCGCCGGACACGGCGAACAGAGGACCCGAGTGAAGACCGACGCGGAAGCGGAGTTCAGGGCGTTCATGGCAAGCCGCTGGCACCGGATGCTCAGGACCGCTCACCTGCTCACCGGACACCACCACGACGCGGAGGACCTGGTGCAGACAGCCCTGGCGAAGGCGTACGCCCGATGGGAGCGGGTGAGGCGCAGCGACGATCCCGACGCCTACGTCTGGCGCATCATGATCAACGCCAACCGGGACCGGCTGCGCGTGCCACGGGCCCGGGAGTGGCTGACCAACCGCTTCCCCGAGGCGGCCGCATCGGAGAGGACCGACTCGATCACCGAGCATTCCGCGCTCATGGCGGCCCTGGCCCGGCTGCCGCAGCGACAGCGGGCGGTCGTCGTCCTGCGCTACCTGGAGGACCGCAGCGAGAGCGAGGTCGCCGCGCTCCTGGGGACCCGGGTGGGCACGGTGCGCAGCCACGCCGCCCGTGCCCTGCGCAAGCTCCGCGCCGAGCCGGCCGTGACCGGATGCGACCGCGGCCCTGCGCCCTCGGAGCGGAGCGAGGCCGCGCAGGAGGGGGTCCGACGTTGAACGAGGACGACATGCGGCTCGCCCAGGCGCTCCACCGCGCGGCCGACGCCTTCCCGGTGAGCCCGGCCCCCGTCGACGAAGTGGTGCGCCGGGGCCGGGTGCTGAGCCGCCGTCGCCGCTCCCTGGCGGGCGGTGCCGGGGCCGCCGCGCTGCTGGCGGCCATGACCCTCGGGGCGCTCATCGGGGGAGGCACGGGCGACGGTGTCGCACCGGCGCCACCCGCCACCGCCGTGCCCGGCCCGCACGCGACCGGCTCCCCACCGCAGCAGGGTGCGCGGACGGTGCGGGCCTACGAGCAGGTGCCGATCGGGCACGGCCTGCGCATGGCGCTGCTGCCGGAAGGGCGGCAGAACTACGTCGTCGGCCAGGGTGACCTGACCCCGTCCATCGAGCTCGCCCGGGCCCATGCGGGCGGTGACAGCCTGGACATCGGCGGCATCAGCGCCGGCACGACCACGGTGGAGCAGGGAGTGGTGTACACGGGTGCGTTCCGCACCCGCACCGCGCCCGCCCGGGTGGTGGTCCAGGTCGGCGACGGCACGCCGCACGAGGCCCAGCTGCTCGTCCTGCGGGGCGACCCGGGCTGGGGTACCTACCACGCGTTCCTCGACGGTGTGCCTCAGGACGCCACGATCACCGTCACGGCGCTCGCGCCGGACGGACAGGTCCTGGCCCGGCTGCGCGCGGAAACAGCACGCTGAGGCCGTGAGCTGCCACGAGGTGTGCGGCGTCCCGCGGGTCGGTCCCGGTCGTCGTCCCCGGTGCCGCGGGCCGGCCCGGCAGACGACGGGAGCGAGGGATCGAGGGATCCGGCGATGCGTCCTCAACGGCACGGATGCGGCAGCCCGGCGGCGGTCGCCGGCGGGGGTTCTCCGTGAGGGCGAGTCCGTCGGCCGGGTGGTGGACCTCGCGGAACCAGCCGCCCACGCCCACGGCCCGAGGAGCCGAGGGCCGCGGTGCTCGACGGCGAGTCGTGGGGCAGCCGGCCCGGGCGGTCAGACGTGCGCGATCAGGGCGTAGCGTTCGTCGGTCACCGGGCCGCCCCACAGGGCGGCGTCGGCGCTGAGGGGTTCGATGCGCAGGTCGCCGACGAGCGGGCGCACCGCCTCCGCCAGGTCGTCGGCGGTGACGCCCTGGTGCCAGGGCAGGGCGTCGGCGCCGGCGACGTAGGGCACTGCGCCCTGTCCGGCCTCGCGCCAGCGGCCCTCGATCAGGACCAGGAGGCCGCCGGGGCGGACGCGGCCGGCCCATTCGCTCAGGGCGGCCTGGGGGTCGGGCAGGGTCCACAGCAGGTGGCGGGAGAGCAGGACGTCGAACGCCTTCCCGCCGGTGGGCGGCCGGGCGGCGTCCCCGACCAGGAACCGGCCCGGAAGACCGGCGGCTGCCAGCTTGGCCCGGGCGGCCGCGACCATCTCCGGTGCCAGGTCCACCCCGGTCACCCGGTGTCCGGCCCGGGCGATCAGCTCGGAGAGCGATCCGGTGCCGCAGCCGACGTCCAGCACGTCCGCCGGGTGGGGCGGGAGCCAGGCGGTCAGGAGGTCCGTCCACGCGGCGCGGGTGTCCGCCGCCTTGAGGCCGTGGTCCGGCTCGTCGTCGAAGTCCGGGGCGGCGGCGTCCCAGTAGGCGCTGATGGCGGCGGCGAGGTTCGTCATCCGGTGATCCTCCCAGTCGCCTGCGACACCGCCGGGGGACGAACGCCGTGGTGGGCGAGGGCGGCGTGCGGGTCGTGGCCGGCGGTGGGGGCGGGGTCGGTGTGGACGGTCGCGGCCGTCAACCGTGGGACCGCGTGGATCAGGGCGTGCTCGGCGGCGACGGCCAGCTCGTGGGCCCGGACGACGGTCAGGCGTGCGTCGACGACGATGTCGGCTTCGGCGCGCAGGGCGTGGCCGATCCACCGCATCCGCACCTGCCCGGTGTCCAGCACCCCTTCCACATCCCGCAGCGCGCGCTCCGCCGCGTCGACCAGGGCCGGGTCGACGCCGTCCATCAGGCGCCGGTAGACCTCGCGGGCGGCGTCCTTGAGGACCAGCAGGATGGCGGCGGTGATGAGCAGGCCGATGACCGGGTCGGCCGCCCGCCAGCCCAGCGCGGCGCCGCCAGCTCCCAGCAGGACGGCCAGGGAGGTGAAGCCGTCGGTACGGGCGTGCAGACCGTCCGCGACCAGCGCGGCGGAGCCGATCCTCCTGCCCGTGCGGATGCGGTAGCGGGCGACCCACTCGTTGCCGACGAACCCGGTCAGCGCGGCGGCGGAAACGGCCCACAGGTGGGTGATGTCGCGGGGGTCGAGCAGCCGGTCGACGGCCACCCAGGCGGCCAGGACGGCGGACGCCGCGATGGTCGCCACGATGAGGATGCCGGCCAGGTCCTCGGCCCGTCCGTAGCCGTAGGTGTAGCGGCGGTTCGCCGCCCTGCGTCCGAGCACGAACGCGATTCCGAGCGGGACGGCGGTCAGCGCGTCGGCGGCGTTGTGGATCGTGTCGCCGAGCAGCGCCACCGACCCGGACAGGGCGACGATCACCGACTGGACGACGGTGGTGAGACCCAGGACGGCCAGGGAGATCCACAGGGTGCGCACCCCCTCCCGGGAGGTCTCCATCGCCGTGTCGATCCTGTCGGCGGTCTCGTGACCGTGCGGCCGGGCCAGATGAGTGATCCGGTGCCGCAGCCGGGCCGGCCGCGAACCCCTGTGGTGGTGGTCGTGGACGTGCGTACGGGTGTGCCGATTCCCCTCCATGGGGCTCACCGTGGCACACGAATCCGATTGCGGCGACAGCCGTCGTACATGGTGTGACCAGGTGCGACGTCCTCGCATCAGCGCGTCCCGGGCATCTGGCCACAACCCCCTGCTCACGCCCCTCCTGCCGCCCGGCGTCCGCCGGACAGTGCCCTTCTCCGACCGACGAAAAATGGGGAGCGGAAGATCCGGCGGCGCCCGGGTGACCGGCGGGTCCCGGTCCATCTCCTCAGCGGCTGGACCCCACCCGAAGTCGTTCGACGGGCGGCTGGACGAGGAGTACGAGCGGATCCGGGCCGAGCGCGGCAGGAGCTCGGTGGAGCGGGCGTTGGTGCCGCGGTTCCAGGACCTCGCGGCACGCCTGCGGAAGGCGCCCGCCCGGTAACGGAAGACGGATCCCCGAGGAGGAGGACCCGGCGCACGGCCGACCGTAGGGGTTGACGCCCTCCTACTGCGCGCGCTCGGTGCCCGGCCCGAGCGTGCGCCGGCCTTTCCGCTCGGCGAGATCCTGGTGCTCGTCCTCCTCCAAGGGCGCGGAAAGGGCGATGCGTTCAGCCGGCAGGAGCCGCGGAGCGGGGGCAGTCGTCGGCGTGTTCCTGATGCTGCTCGGGCCGGTGCCGAGTCGACGTCGTGCGGTGTTCACCGGTGGAGCCTCCCACGCGCGCGTGACGGCCGCCGAATCCGGTCGCGGGTCGCCGTGGTCGAACATGAGGTGCGACCGCTTCGATCGCGCGCGAAGCGCGGCGGTTCTCCATGCTCGGGCTCCCCGGGCAGGGGGTGAAAACCCGTTGGCCGGCGCTGAGCCGGACGGGCTGGTGAGGCATGTGGTGTGGCGCGGCGGCTGACGCGTCCGGTGGGCATGGAGGACGTCACCATGATGGCCACGGCCGCCGACGATGGGGGCACACGCACGAGAGTGGGCACCGCCGGGCCGGAGGCCCGAAAAAGAGGCGTGTGAAGCTCCGTACCTTCCCCGCCTTTCCCCCACGCCTCCCCGTTTCTGGAACAGAAACATATAACTTGCTCCGCTCTGAGGGCTTTTGCCGATCGCTCCACGACCCGCCTTATCTGTCCCCAGCCGGGCGGGACCCCGGAAGGGACGGCGGCCACTGTTGCGAGGCTGACCCGTCGGTGCGGTCTGGTCGTCACCACCCGGAGGGACCAGGTGAAAAACCCTCATGGAGGTTGGTCATGACCAAGAAGCCCGCGCACCTCGCCCTCGCGATGCCGGACGCAGGAAGCCTCCGGTGTCCGAAGACGCCGGGGGCTCCTTGCCGGTGAGTGGCCACGAGGGTCACAGGCCGCGGGCGTCCGCGAGGTCGGCCGCCTCGCGCAGCACGCGCAGCGGCGTCCGCGGGTGGGAGAAGGAGTCGTTGAACTCGGGCACGGAGGCCGTGCCGGGGAAGCGCCGGCGGATGGCGTCCAGGAGGACATCGAGCGCGCGGTGCTCGATGCCGGGGCCGGGCGCCACGGCGTGGATCGCGCCGTAGAGACAGAGGGATCCGTCCTCGTCGCGGCGCTGCCCCGCGCACCAGCCGCCGGTCTCCAACCGCGTGTGCGCCAGGTGCAGGACGGTGGCGACCGGGGTGGTGTACGAGGTCGGGAGCGGTGCGGGCTGCGGGTCCGGCAGGGCGTCGGGTACGCGGACGACGTCGGCCCAGTCGACGGGTTCGGCGTCGATGTGCGAGTCGATGGAAAAGGCCAGGGAGGCGGTCTCCAGCCGCAGGGTCATCTCGGCCTCCACGGCGGCCAGGCGGGCCTCCAGCCCGAGCGATGCCGGGGGAGCAGGTGGGGTGGCGCCGGGTGTCCTTCCGACGGCAGTCCGGGGGGAGGGGGAAGCGTTCATCGCGTCGTCTTCCTGTGAGGGGCCGGGGTCCCGGAGAGCGGCCCCCGGCCCCCTGGCGCGTGCGGGGTCAGGACGGGTAGTGAATGCCGCCGCCGCAGGTGGTGACCTTGTCGTCCGGGGTGAGCTGGGAGACGGCGCTGTCGACGCTGCCGGTGGTCGGCCCGCCCTCGGTGCCACAGCCGGCATCCCGGCGGGTCGCCTTGAGCGCGAGGCCGTCGGGGTGGTCGGCGAGGACCGTGAGGATGTGTTCCTCAACCGTCACAGGGGGCAGGTCTCCTCCTCGTCCGGCACGTCGTCGGCGTCGTCGTCCTGATCGACGTCGTAGTCGGTGTCGGCGGCGGCCGCAGCCTGGCCGTGGCGATCGGCGTACGCGCGGCCGGCCGCGTGGACCTCCTACGGGACGAAGGCCGGCAGCGGGCAGGCGTCCCGTCCATCGGCTCTTCGAGCCGCGGACAGCGGCCGTCGGCCTTCTTGGGAACGAAGGCACGGAAGAGGATCGCCTCGCCCTCGGTGATGAGCCGACTCATGCCGAGCCGGAAGACGACCCGGTGGATGAGGATGCGGCGGTGGCCCGGGTCCTCACGGAGGCGGGCACCGGCGGAGGCGGTCGCCGATGGCGCCTGTGCCCGACCTGTCGCAGGACACGCGTCCGACCGCGCGGAACGCGTGACGGCTTCGGGTCAGGACGGTGGCCGCCGGCCCCGCACAGGCATGCCGTGTACGGGGCCGGGAGCGGGCACCGGGCCGGACGCGCTCCGCGGCGTGCGGGCCCCGTGCCGGCCGCCGCGGTTCCCCGGCCGCGTCGGGCGACGCGTCACGCCCGCGCCGCACGGGCGGCGAGCCGGGAGCAGCCGTACGCCGACGTGTCGCTCAGGCGCCCGCCCGTCCCGCGGTGCGCCAGGGCACGAAGGCGTTCGTCAGCCCCGCGAGGACCGTTCGCAGCTCCGGATGGTGGCGCAGCAGCACCGTGACCATGGTGTTGTCGTCGATCCAGGCCATCCCGGCCCTGGAGTACACCTCGGGCGTGTAGTACTCGGTGAAGAAGCGGTCGCTGTTCAGCCGGCGGGAAGCCATCAGGATGAAGATGCGGAACGCCGTGTCGCTGAAGGCGAATCCCCGGGGCAGTTTCTCCGCGAACATCCCGATCATCAGGTCGACCTTCTCGATGTCGCCGTCGTACAGCCGCTCGATCTCCGCGGCCCACGCCGGGTCGTCCGTCAGGTCCTCGAACGTGGCGGCGGGCTCCAGGCGCAGCAGCCGCCGGAACTCGTTGTAGCGGGGGACGCCCAGCTCGCGGTTGCGCAGGATGTCGGTCGCGGCGAGGTCCTGCAGGTGTCCGTCCGGGCGTTCGAACTCCTGGAGGAACTTAGGGAAGTTGTGGAGGGTGACCAGTCCGGGGTGGAGCGTGCCGAAGCTGTAGAGCAGGTCGGTCATGGACGTGGCCCCCATGACCTCCAGCGCGCCGGGGCCGGCGATGTCGCGGAAGGTGCACCGGCGCAGGCTCGCGTCGTCGGCGGCGGAGCGCAGGTGCCAGTCGTCGCGGACGAGCGGATGCATGCGGTAGACCGCCGCGAACTCCTCGGTGAGGGAGTACGGGATGCCGTAGTGGTCCGTCTCGCCGCCGGGGATGCCGCTGACGACCTCGCTGCCGCTGAGGCGGCCGAAGAGGCGGTGGACGCGCTCGCCCGCGACGCCCCACCAGTTGGCGCGCAGCGCCGTGACGGTGGTGGGGTGGCTGATCACGGCCGGGGTCCACTCCACGGTGTGGATCTTGGCGAGGAGCGCGGCGTTGACCAGGCGGGCGCGCTGGAACAGTTCCTCGTCGTCCCAGGACGGATACGCGGCGTGCAGGTGGTCGCAGATCGCGTTGTGCTCCCGGGCGAACAGGTCCTGCATCATGGCCAGGCCCAGCCAGAATCCGGGGACGCGCGAGGGGTCGCGGGAGGGGTCCGCGGGGACCGGGGGCCGCCCGCCGTCCCCCACGTGCAGCTTCCCCAGCTCGCCGGTGCGCAGCAGGCGCTGTTCCTGCTCGCCGGTCCCGTAGATCTGGGAGGCGTCCCACCAGTGGGAGGAGACGTTGACGCGGGTGTCGGGCGTCCCGGCGGGCGCCTGGGGGTCACGGGTGGGGTCGTCCGGCGTCCGCATGATCTGCATGGGGCGTTCCGGCCACGGGTCGTCGTCCATGAGGGGCACTTCCCACGGCCGCTCCACCGGGCTCGTGCCGTGGCTGAACCAGTCGCGGACCATGAACTGCAGCCAGGCGGCCACCAGGGAGTTCACGGATTCCGCAGGGATCAGGGAGTCGCGGGTGAGCAGGGCGCGGCTGATCTCGCGCGGGTTCGGGCGGGACAGCACGTCCTCGGGTGCGGCCGGCGCGATCCGGTCCAGCGGGATGTTCCGGCCGAAGCGGGTGCCCGCCATCCCCATGCGCGGCTCGCCGGGATCGTTGTGGCTGCCGTCGGCGGTCCTGTCGACCCGGTGGCGCGCGGAGGGGGGCGCCGGGTCGGGGAGGCCGACGGAGGGCAGCCGGCCGGTGTCGTGGAGGTTCTTCTGCCGGAGGCGGACGCGCAGTCCGAGGAGGACCAGCAGGCCCGGGACGACCGGCAGCCGGTCCCAGCCGACCCGCCGGTCGACGGCGCCGGCGGCGGCGGTGACGAGCCGCCAGGCGAGGGACGTGCGGTATCCGGGACCGGTGCGCCGTCCGGCGCGTCGCTGCAGGGTCATCGCGATACTCCTTGGGGGATCCGGTCGGTTCGCGTGGGGAAAGGGAGGCACCGGTTCCGGAGGTGGGCGCGGCGTCGGAGGATCCTGTGATCCGGAGGGGGACCGAGGCGTCCTCGGTCCGCAGGTGCGGTCGACGCCGCGGGAGCGGGGACTCCTGTCCACCGAAGGCCGCGAACGGCCGCGTGGACGTCTGCCCGGCGATCCCACAGGGGCAGGGTCGTCGCCGCACGCCCGGACGCCGGCCGGACGCACCCGCCGGGGCGCCGCGCGGCTCGGCGGGAGAGGCACCGCCCGCTCCGACCGGGCCACCGGCCTCCAGGTGCCGCGCCCTGCCACTTCCGCTCACCCTACGCCGCTCCGCCGCCCCCGGCGACACGTCGGCACGCCCCCGGGTACCCACCACAACCGGCCCCTGACGCGCGGACCTGGGCTCCCGGCCCGGCGCACGGCCCCTTCGACGGCCATCGCCGAGGCCGCGCCGCCACCGCGTTCCTCCGGCGCCTACAGCCCGGCGAACGTCAGGGCCGTCGCGATGACCGAGCCGGCGACGACCGTGGCGAAACCGGTGTCGTGGTCCTGGCCGAGGAGCGTGTCCCCCGGCGTGTGGTACTGGCGGGTGCCGGTGCCGGGCGCGCCGTCGGAGGTGGAGAAGAGGTCCTCGGAGACGGCGACGGCCGCCCATGCCCGCTCGTGGAAGCTCGCGTGGTCGCTGCGCCCCCTGGCCGGGTCGTCGCGGCCCGTGGAGGTGCCGGATCGGCGTCCCGCCGCAGCGCGGCAGGGCCTCCGCGATCCGCCGGCTTGTCCTGCAGGCCCCGGGGTCTCGTCATCGCGAAGGCACTCGGCTGTCACGCCGAGACCGCCACCCGGCTGGTCACCGAGGCTGGCGGAACCTGGAGCCGGTACGCCCCTGGCGGTCACAATCGGTGACCGCCGGAGGACGGAACTCAGGCAACCGACGCCCTGAAAGGATCGGTGGGGATGATCTCTGCCTCGTCGAAGAGCTGCTCCAACGCCTCGTGCCCGTGACGCCTGCGGAACTCGATCTCGGCTGTCGTCACGGGCAGGGTCCACAGGATGCGGGCGTGGCCCCCGGGAACGGGGCAGTGCTCAAGGTCTGGTCCGTGGAGATAAGGCAGGCTGATCAGCAGGTGATCGCAGGCTGACCCCGGCACCCACGGTTCACCGATCGGCATGCTGTGCTCCAGGTCGAGCTGATGTCCTCCGCAGTGGTAGTGGGCGATCATCGCCATGAGCTCGATGAACCGCTGGTCGCGGACGTAGGCGGTCATGACGAACTCAAGGCCGTGACCGTCCTTCTCCATCGCGGCCCAGCACCCGGCGGTCACATAGGCCCAGCTGTCGCTGCGGGGACCGGGCGCCACAACGAGAACTCGCAGACCGGGTGCCACCTCTCGCCGTTCCGGCCCGAGGTCGTAGTCGACGACCTCCACGGAGTGCCCTTCGAAGAACGCCCGGAGATGTGACTCAACGGCTTCCGCGGCCAACACCCTCGCATCACTCACCGCGCGATCATCCCACCGCGATCGACCGTCCCTGACGGCTTATTCAGCGTCATGGGGCTGCCGACCTCAGGTCCGCACTGTGAAGGAGGCGTTCGGCGGCCAGGTAGCGGGAGAACTCCAGAGGCTGGTCGAAGCAGGCCTTGAGGTGTTCTGCCGCGCTCTCCTGACTTTTCACGAAGGTCCTGCTGACGAAGGCAGCCAGGCCGCGGCCACGGCGTCGAGCGCGCCGGCCACTGCCGCCGCCGCCGTCTTTTCCGCCTGGACCGCGGCCACGACGAACCCGATGAGGAGCACGAACCCGTGGCTCTGGTCGACAGGCGTCCCGGATCCAGCGCCAACCGCTGTACCGATGTTCCCCAAGGCCGGACGCGGACCGCCCGCTGCAGGGCTTCGCCGCGGCTGCCCCTATTTGAATTCCACCCGTCCGGCCGGGGCGGCCCCCGTCGTCAGCGCCTCACAGGCCGCCTGCCAGGCGTGGTCGTCGGGCTGGAACTGGGTGCGCAGGTAGGCCGAGGTGAGGCGTGCGAGGGCGGCGACCCGCTCGGGGCTCTCGTCGGTGGTCTCGTCGGCGTCGTATCCGCTGATGCCGCCGAGCAGGTGCTCGGCGCCGAAGAGGGTGAGCAGGGTCTTGGGTGCGGGGGCGAGGCGGTAGGGGTCGGTGTGCCAGTCGGGGCCGACGTCGGTGAAGTGCTTGGAGTCGTCCTGGTCGCCGGCGACGACCAGGGTGGGCGTGGCCATCGTGGAGAAGTCGGTGGTGTGGAAGAACGGCGCCATCTCGGCCATCGGTCCGTTGAGGACGGCGCCGCCCCTGCCCGGTGCGGCCAGCAGCACACCCGCCTTGATCCGGGGCTCGGTCAGGTTCACTTCCTGCCCGGTGTCGGGGTCGGCGCTGCGGGCGCCCAGCAGGAGGCCGGCGGTGTGGCCGCCGAGGGAGTGCCCGGCGACCGCGATCTTGTCGTGGTCGATGCGCCCGGCGAGCTGCGGCACGGTCTTCTCGATCTCGTCGAGCCGGTCGAGGATGTGGCTCATGTCCTCGGCACGGGAGCGCCAGAAGAAGGGGGCTCCGGGGGTGTCGGCGAGCTGACGGCTCAGTGTGCGGGAGCTGAGGTGGGTGGGCTGGATGACGACGAACCCGGCTGCCGCCCAGAGATTGGCGATGGGCGCGTACCCGTTCAGCGAGGACAGGTTGTTGGAGCCGCCGTGACCGTGGGAGAGCAGGATGACCGGCAGGCCGGTCCCGGTGGCGGGTGCGGAGACACGGACCTGGAGGTCCACGGGCCGTCCGGGCACGGACAGGACCACCGGGCTGTACGACAGGACGGGGGCGGGCGAGCCGAAGGTAGCGGCGGTGTCGGTGGATGCAGTCATGACGAGGGGGGTCCCTTCTGGAGCCTGCGCCGTTGCCGGCACCAAGCCGGGCGGTGGCAGGCGAGTGGTCAGGCGTGTCCGACCTCAGCTAACCTGAAACGGAGCGCTGCTCCGTTTATTATTCGGAGCGGTGTTCCGCTTTGTCAAACGGTGATGGAAAGGAAGCCTCGTGTCCGCCGAGAGCCCAAGCGGGAAGGCGTCGGCCCGAACCAAGCGGGCCGACGCGGTACGCAACCAGCAGGCGCTGCTCAGCGCCGCCGCCGAGGTCTTCGTCACCTCGGGTGTCGACGCGCCGATCCGCCAGATCGCGGCCAAAGCGGGCGTCGGGATGGGGACGATCTACCGCCACTTCCCGACCCGGGCGGATCTGGTCACCGCCGTCTACCGTCACCAGATCGAGGCATGCGCCGAGGCAGGCCCAAGCCTGCTGGCCGACGCCGACTCTCCGCTCGAGGCGCTCCGCCAGTGGATCGACCTCTTCGTCGACTTCCTGGTCACCAAGCACGGACTCGCCGACGCCCTGCAGTCGGACAGCAGCCGCTTCGCCGCGCTGCACACCTACTTCCTCGACCGCCTGGAACCCGTGTGCGCGCAGCTGCTCGGCGCCGCGGTCGACGCCGGCGACATCCGGCCCGGCACGCAGCCCTACGAGCTGATGCGCGGCATCGGCAACCTGTGCATCGGACGCGACAGCGACCCGCGCTACGACCCTCGCCGATTGATCGAACTGCTCCTCCAGGGACTCCGGCAACCCCCGCCTGCCTGACGGAACGAAAGCGAGAAGACCAGCACCCGTGTGCGGGTGCGCCCGCAGTTCGAGGAGGCGCTCCGCACCGCCCGGGAGATCAAGGCGCACGCCCCGCACTGCCGGGTCGTCTTCACCGTGTACGAGATGAAGCGGCTGTGCCGCGACGCCGCCGAACTCACCGCTCTCGCCGACCACCTCACTGCGCACGACCTGGTCCTGGAGATGCTTGCCGGGCCCCTGCCCGGTATCCACGACCCCACCGGTGCGGCACCGTTGCTGTTCGCGTTCTTCGCGGCGATGGCGGAGACCGAGCGGGAGAACATCCGGGAATCGACACCGGAGGGGCTCGACACCGCCTCCCGCAAGGGCAAGCACGGCGGCCGACCGCCGGTCGTCACCGACGACATGTCGCACACCGTGCTGCGGCGGAGGGCGAACGGGGAGTCCGTCGAGCAGATCCAGCCCGACTTGATCATCCCCACCGGCAAGCGCAAAGGGCAGAGCCTCTCGGCGGCGAGCATCTGCCGAGCGCTTGCCGCGCACGCCGAGCGCGAGGCGTACCCCGAAGCCGTCGAACAGGCCCACGCCGACTTCGCCGCCCTCCAGACCGGCGAACTCCCCGGCCCGCGCATGGCGACGACGGAACCCGCTCGGTGACGCGGTACTGCGTCAGCCACTACCGCTAATTCCCGTTCCGATGCGCCTCAAGGGCCAATGCCGTCTACGCAGGTGCTAACGAGTCTTCCGAGTGATCCGTAGCCCGAGACCGTAGCGGCGGCTGTGCTGCGCTGGTTGTGACGGGCATGCGCACAAAGATCACGATGTCTGCCACCGTCGTTGCCGCGGCCATGGCACTTCTGGCCGGGACCACCACAAACGCCGGCGCCGACGTGCGGCATGGATCGTGCGGCGGCTCCCGCCAGCCCAAAGACCGGGTATGCCTGATGGCAGAAGACCCGCAGGACCCGATCCTGTACATGCACATCGAGACCCGCAAAGGACACGACTGGGCATGGACCGACGGAATGGTCGCCGACGGCGGCCACCTCTGGATGGAGACCCGCCACCAAGGGAAGACCACGCGGAAGTTTGACCGGCGGGCGCCCTCCGACGGGACGTCCGCCATGACACGGTTGTCGACGCCGGCGGTGTACGACGGCCCCGGCCACCAGGCCCGCGCCTGCGCCGACGGACCCCGCGGTCAGCACAAGACCTGCACCCGCTGGTACTGAGGTAACTGCAGCTCTGCGACCGGATCTGATAGCCGCAGTCGGGAGGCTAGTGGCATCCCTTCCGCAGGTAGGGCCAGGTCTTCGAGCCGACGATGCCGTCTGCCACGAGCCCCGCGTTGCACGCGGAGTTCATCATCTTCTGGAAGTTAGCTGCTGCGTCCTTGGACTGTGGCCCGAAGATCCCATCGATCGTCCCCGGGTCGGGTCCCATGTAGTCCAAGAGACACTGAGCCTCCTTGCCAGCAGCCGTCACCTGCGTGGATGACGGGATGACCGTGTTGCCGCTGTAGTAGCCGGCCGTATAACCGTTAGCGGTCTTGGTTATGCGGCACGGGTACACCGCAGAGGCATCACTCTCCGCGGCGACAGCAACTTCACCCGTAATTGCCGTCCCCAGAACAGTGAGGGCGGCCGCCACGGTCGTGATGCACCCCCGGGAGATGCCGAAGATCGGGTTCATGGATGCTCCGTTTCTGACAGCGTGAAGATGGCGGGTGCCGCGCATCATCGCTGCTCGTCCGCCCGCATGCACCGCCATGGAGTGGTAGGGGTAGCGGGTTGAGGAACCTCCATGCCAGATCGTGCGCTACGCCTGGGTCGCTGCTGGCAAGCACCTGGCGGGTCGCCGACACCGGCACGGTCGTGAAGGCGTTCCACAGATAGTGCGCCGCTACTGTGCTATCCGTCAGTGAACCGTTTTCATCCTGAATATGTGCAGGTCAGTAGGGTGTGGACGGCTTGGACTGCTGTGCCGATGCGGCGGGTGGAGCAGCGGGCTCGCCGAAGCAGTCGCCAGGTCTTGAGCTGGGCGAAGGCGCGTTCGCCAGGGGCCCGCAGTCGGGCGTGGTCGCGGTTGAACTGCTGGTAGTGCTCGGGTTGTTCGCTGTGGTGGTAGTACGGGGTGCGGAAGGTGGCGCCGGCACCTTGGTAGGCGCGGTCCGCGAGGACGAGGATCTGCCGGGTCAGGCAGGCCTGGACAATGCCGTGGGCACGAGCCGCGGTCAGATCGTGGGCGCGGCCCGGTGTCGCACGGGAGAACCACAACGGGGTGCCGTCCGGTCGCGCGACGACCTGGACGTTCATACCGTGCTTACGGTGCTTCTGGGAGTAGTACGGCTGGTCCGCGGCAACGCGGTCGGTAGGGATGAGCGTGCCGTCGACGATGACGAAGTCTCCCTCGCCCAGGCCGACGAGGGCCTCCTGGAGGCCGGGTGTCCAGGAGGCCAGGACCTCGAGGGTCTCGTCCACGTATCGTCAGGTGGTCGTGGTGCAGACCCCGAAGCCCGCCGCGAGCTGGGGCAGCGTCTCGTTCTTGCGCAGGTGCACCAGCGCCAGCAGCGCCTGGTGGAAGCAGCCCGGCTTGCGCCATCTCGTGCCGCGTTCACACCTTCGGGCATGGATCAGCCACGAGACATGCTCGACCAGCTCGTAAGGGACGTCGAGCGTGGCTCGATACGGGACCAAGCGAGGCTCCTCGGACGAAGCGTGGTGCGTAAAGAACACCACCGCAACGACCAGGAGCCTCGCCTCGTCACACCACCCCGCTGACCTGCACCATCACCCCTGCAGGACAGGATGAAAACGGTTCAGTGTGAGCTGCGTGAACCGGGCCCGTTATCTGTGGTAACGCCGTTGGCGCTGGCTCCCGGTCCGTTGCTCCTCGACCGCGTCCCAGTCGTCGTTATCAGCGCGCAGCTCCGGGCTTACCACCAAGCGGTGGAGTTGGAGGAGTTGCAGGTGCTGAGGGCCGAGGTTACGTAGCAGGCGCGGAAGGCAACGGCCGAAGAGGAACTCGTCCGATAGCCCTGGGTGTAGTTGCGGCTGCTGGCGGACTGGATGTTGGCGTAGTCCCAGACGTAGCCGCCGAGGGAGACCTCGAAGCGGATGTAGTCGGACGAGCCATAGTTGAGGATGCGTCCCCAACCGTACTGCGCACCGTTGCACGTACCGTAGCGGACCTGGACTTGGCGCCCGAGAATTGTCTTCTGGGTCGCCGTGGCGGTGTTGGTGCAGGAGTTGGGGTTGCTCCACCATTCGGAAGCGGCGGTCGCTGGAACTGAGGCCAACATAGTCGTGGCTGCGGCAGCGGCACACATCGCTGCGATGGATCCTATCCGACGCGCCTTGGCGCGGTGCTTGGACATGCCCACTCCTCTTCGTGGAAGTGACTGACGTAACTGCTGGGTATAGCGCGGCGTACAGCCGGTCGTCCTCCTCCCTGCCACCGTGGTGGCAGGGAGGAACGTCAGGTGTCAGAGGACGCACCCGCCCGACGTTTTCGTTTCAGACCCGGAAGAGGATTAGTATCCGCGCTTCCAAGCCGAGCAGGTTTCGTTGCTTATCGGACCAGCACACACCTGGAATTGATCGATGCTGCCTCCGTCGGCCGGCTTCTCCGAACCGCAGCCGTCACTGCTTCCGTTACCGTCTCCGACGTAATCGAGAGATCCCTTGGAGGTGATGTACCACGCACGTACACCAAGGTTGTCGGCCTTCACGTCACAGGCCCGAATTGCGGTGCTACCGCTCGTGCCGATCCGCCTGCCCAGGGTCGCGGCGGTCCTGCGGCGCATCGCCTTCGACGTCGAGGAACTGGCTCGCGCCCGGAGTGTGGAGGAGCTGCAGGCGGCCAAGGTCGCCGACGACCCGAGGGCCGAGCGGCGCCGCAGGCTGGCCGAGCCGGACCTGAGCTACGCCGAGTACTGCGACCGCACCAAAACGCCCTGGCGCTCCACGCAGCAAGGGGAACTCGCGTGGGCTGCGTACCAGGCCGAGCGCCGACGGCGCGGGGAAACCGACGAGGACCCCTTCGAGGCGTAAAACCCGTTCCACCAAGGCCGCCACTAACCAGTGCGCCCGAAGCGTTCAGGAAACTAAACGCCGTAGCGGTGATCCCTGCTCGGATACTCCTCGGACCCCGGTCAGCCGGGCATTACGGTGGGACACGAAGACCTCCACTGTGGGTGAAGCCTAGACACCTCCACCACACCGGAGGTCTTCGCCATGATCAAGACCCGGCGCCGTTAACAACGCTCGTGATCAATACACCTAGTTGACGAACTTGCCACGGCAGGTGTCCTCTCCGATATCGTCCTCACATACGTAAAAGACTATGACCCTGTTTGCGAAAGTGCGGCTACCGCACCCACCCTGAGATCCATTACTGTCGCCCACCTTGTACCAGGTAGCGCTGCCGTAAATCTGGAATTTTCCGTAGACGCCGTTTCCGTCGTTCTCCATGTCGCAGGCTTCGACCCAGACCTTATCGTCGCCGACGCTGGCGTAGTCGCTTCCTTCGAACACGCGCACCACTGCTGCGTTGGCCGGCATGGCCGCCGCCAACATGAGAGTACCCGCGGCCGAAAAGACGGCCGCCGCCTGTGCGAATTTTCTCATCATACATATTCCCTTCAGGCTGATTGGTTCACCCTTGCCGCCGGAAATGCAACTGCCATCAGCACAAGTAAGCGATTACCGAAACAAGAGGGTGCTGAATTGTCAACGTGTTTTTTCGAAACGCATTTTCGGTGCAAAGAATTGCAGCGGCATGCTGTGAATTCTTTCCGGTGTCTTAAATTCTTCCTGCCAAGAGCCTGTGACGCCACAACTTTCCATCGTGACCGAAAAACCCTGGCCAACAAGGGTACGACCTGTACATACTGAGCCGAGGTCAGGGCCTAGAGGGACTGTCGAGGCGAGTAGGGATGTCGTGCTTCGAATTCATTTCACTGATGATGATCTGTCTCGGATCCGGTTCGCTGCGAAACCCGATCCGCTGTGGGAGACAGTGCTCAGCTTGACCTTGCTGGGTAACGCTCGAGGCCGAGTGGTCTTCAATCCCTGGCGGAGCCAGGTTCAGACAGAGTTGGAGCAGTTACCTCGGGAGCAGTTACTGCTGCTGCGTCGCCTAGTCCCTCCCGTGGGAGATTTCCCGGATTTTCTGACCCCGTTGCAGGCACACCAAGGCATCGAGGCGGGCATCGACGCGGTGCTGTCCGTCTCGCGCCGACGACTGCACAGGGAACTGACGGACCTCCCTGGTCTGCCGTCGTGGATCCGTCCGCTGGCCAACGGCGACTCCCAAGGGCTTGCCAGGCTTGGCCGGGCTCTACGTGACTACCACCGCCACGCGATAGCCCCCTACGAGTCGCGTATGAGAACGCTCGTCGACGCCGAGCGGGCGGTGCGCGCCCGTGCCCTGCTCGACCACGGCAGTCAGGGATTGCTGGCCGACCTCGGACCGTCCATGCGGTGGAAGCCTCCGATACTGGAGGTGACCTACCCTCTTCAGCGCGATCTTTACCTCAGTGGGCGGGGTCTGCTCCTGATTCCCTCGGCATTCTGCTGGCAGGTGCCTGTCACCCTTATCAACTCAGAGCTGCCCCCCGTGCTGGTCTACCCCCTGCCTCGAACACCCGGCTGGTGGGCCGGTCCTACTGGCAACGACCATCCACGGGCTTTGGCCCGCCTCCTCGGCCCCACCCGCGCCGCTTGTCTGCGCGTGATCGAAGACGGCTGCACCAATGGAGAACTCGCCCGTCGTACCGGCACCGCCCCGGCCACCGCCAGCCAGCACGCCAGCATCCTGCGTGAAGCAGACCTGATCACTACCACCCGACACCACAACACGGTTCTGCACACCCTCACTCCACTCGGCGCCGCACTCCTCCACGCCACCCCCCGCCCTTGAGTCTCAGGGCGTGTCGCCGGACAAGATGGACCGCTCCACCATCACCCGTGCCATGGAGAGGTGCGACCGCTGCTCGCCGAGCGAGGGTGCACGGTGAGCCCTGGCCTTCGACTACGGACTCTGGCCGAAGTCATCAATCATCTTGGTGCCAGCGGGAAGACCGGGATCATCGACGGCACCGAGATCCGGGTCCGCCGGCCAGCCGCCGGACGGGAGTGTCATGAATTAGGCGGGAACTTCACCGGACGGTCGGCGACGTGTCGCTTGCCACCGACGGGACGGCCGCGGACGGTGCGGGCATGAGGAGAACGCCGGAGTCCATGGACGGGCTGAGCCTGGACCTGCTCGACGCGCTGACGCTGCTGGCCAAGGAGAAGGTCCGCCACGGCGGGCTGCGGCTGGTCGGCGAGGCCGGTCTGCTGCCCGCGATCACGCAGCACCTGATGCAGGCCGCTCTGGAGGCCGAGCTGGAGAAGCACCTGGCCGCCGAGGCCGAGCGTGCCGGTGGGCGGGGCTCGCGTCGGGCGGCAATACTGCCCGGTCCGCCTCGGGGTCAGAAGCCGCAGTAGTTGCCCGAGCCCCACGAGCCGCCGTCGGGCAGCAGAGAGTCCTTTACCCACCCGAGCGTGTTGTCGTTGAGGTTCCAGACATACGTCCAGGTGCCGTTCTCGCCGTATGTCCAGCAGTAGTACATGAGCGTGTCCCGGTTGTCGGCCCAGCCCTTAACGCCGCAGGCAGTGCTGGAGCCGCTGCGCATGTTGGCGGAGACGCCAGACGGCATCGTCGCATTGGTGCCGTCCTTCGCCGGACCCGTCTTGCCGCAGGCGGCGGCTGCCGACGCCGGTCCCGCGCTAGTCACGACCAGACCTGTCGGCACGGTGAGTACCCCTATCGCCAGTGCCGCCAGCTTCGCGCGATGTGCTGCTCGCATGTATCCCCTTTCCCGATGAGCCCACGTGCCCTTGACGTAGGCATGGCAGAAGCATGCAGGGACGGCGTCCTGCCCGGAAGGACAACTCTGAGCCATCTGCCAGGGAATGACGTGTTCCGCACTTATCACCGAAACGAAGGTGCTGAGCTTTGCATGCCGAGACTCCCAAGCCCAAGATCAATCTCATCGATAACCGCTGCATCGATGACCGTGCTGCTGAACACCTCGGGGGGTGCTGGCCTGCTCATCCAGGTCCAGCGGAATACGCGCCACGAGCGTCGACCGTCCTCGCAAGGCTTCACCCAACGCAACTGTACGGCCCCGCGTTCACCCACACTGGTGGCATCCCCGCAAGATCACCGCCATTTGCAGCTGGTGACAGCGTTCTTACCAGCACCCCGAGTTGACGGCGCACGTCCCTCCTACCTGCTCGTTGGCATCGGGCTGTGCCAGGTCACAGGCCGATGCCGACCAACGGGCTGTTCTTCACGCGGTCGACGTCGTCGAGGTAGCGGGCGAGGACGCGGGAGCCGTCGGCCCAGCCGCCGGCGCGAGCGATCTCAAGGGGGTCATGCCCGGTGGTGCGGGCGGCGGTGGCGAAACCGCGGCGCAGGGAGTGGCCGGACCAGGCTCCGGTGAGACCGGCCGTGACGGCCAGGCGCTCGACGACCTCGGCGGCGGCCTCCGCGGTCATCCGCCCGGCCGGGTCACCGATCCGGTGGCCGCCGCGGGTGAGCGGCGGAGCCATGCGGTCCCACCGGTCGACGCGGACGAACAGCGGGCCCTCCGCCCGCCCGGCGTCTGCAAGAGCGGCGAGGTAGGTCTGCAGGGCGCGGACCGGACAGGTGGCCGGGTCTGTGCCGTACAGCACCGCGTTGACCGTGTGCTTGCGGACCTTCTTGCGGTACAGCGTCACGTCGAAGCCGTGCTCGCTCTCCACGGCGGCCGCCTGGTCGAGGGCGACGAGCTCGGAGACGCGGGCCGCGGTGGCGAAGCCGACGAGGATCAGGGCGGCGTTGCGCTTGCCGGCGAGGGTGGTGCGGTCGGCGTGGGCGAGCATGGCGCGGATCTGCTGCGGCAGGGCCGCCGTCGCCTGCCTCGGCTGTGCGGCCGCGGCCTTGGTCTCGGCGAGGTGGTCCTTGTAGGCGTTGAGGACGGCGCGGGCGCCGCGCATGTTCGGCTTCGGGTGGTTCTGCTCGAGGTGCCAGGAGGTGACGGCGGCCAGTGCGCGTTCGATGGTCGCCGGACCGGCGGGCTTGCCGGTGCGCGGGCGGGGGGTGACGGTCAGGTACCTGACCCACTCGGCCATCGTCTCGCCGGAGGCCGGCACCGCTGTGCGGCTCTCGGCGGTGCACCAGGTGGTGAACGCGGTGCGGTCGGCGGTGTAGGCGCGGCGGGTGGAGGCGGCGACGCCGGCCGTGATGGCGGCGGCCGTCTCGGCGGACATCTGCCGATCCCGGGCCGCGGGCACGACGACCGCGGTCGTACCGGCCGGGTGGTCGTCGACCAGCTCCGCCTCGACGACGTCGGCGCCTGCCGCGAGGGGCGTCACGATCGCGTTCTCCGGCATGTGGTCCCCCGTCAGTTCTGGCTCTTGAGAAGGAACATTATCAAGAGCCAGAACAGAGCGGGTTGGGGTGAACGGCTGTGCCAGCAGCGTGGCACGTAGTGACCGGAGGGCGACCTTGCACCGGTGCAGAGCGGACGCGCATGCAGGCCATTTGTGCCGCCGTACACCGTCACCGTGACGGCTTGGCGCAGGAGTAGAGGAACTGTTCTCTGGATGCCCAGACCGAGACCGGGAAGGACCGTCGAATGCCCGCAGAGGGCGCCCCCGTGAGCAGATCCCAATCCAATTAGTCATACAAATGCGACTTGTTGGGGAGTGAATGATCAATTCCGATTTTGGATGGATCATCATTTTCGGTGTGAGATGCGCTACTCCCGTCCGGGGGGATGGCACTGCGGCCCACGTCTACTGCCTGGCAATCTCGCAGCTAAAACTACTGTCAGTTCGCAGTGTTGACTCTAAGGAGTGCCATGCGTGCGCTCTTGATGGCACTGGATGCCACACGAGGGGTTCCTCCAGGGCTAGTTGGCGAGCACCTGCACCTCCGTGCGGCCGAGTAGAGTTGCCCTCCCATCGATCGCCTCTGAGGTCTCGCGAGCCACTCGTGCCCTCGCGCGAGGACCACGAAGGAAGTGGGCCTCGTCCACCGGGCCGCGAAATCCGCGGCCCTTTGGAGGGAGGCGAGCGATCATGGCGAAGCGCAAGCGGAAGCCACGGGAGAAGCACTGTCGATGCTGCAGCAGGCAGGACCGGGTCTACCGATCCGTTCGCTGGCTGGGGCCGGTTCGCGCGGGCTACGAGTTCGTGCGGGATCACCTGCCCTGGTAACGCGCAGAACCCCGACCTAAGGGCCGGGGTCCGAGCTGCAATCGGTGTGCGGGAGGGGCCTCACCTGTTCGCTGGCCGGCGGGGGTGAGGTCCTCTTCTTTGTCCGAATGCTGTTACTGCCCGGTATGCAAGCGTGACGATCAAAAGTGACATGGGTCACACCAAGGCCAGGCGATGCCCCCCATCTTGCCTTGCATTAATGGCGATGTGCACCCGCCGGTCGCAATTCGAGCGGAGCACGGCGCATCGCAAACAGGTCTACCCAGCTCATTCGGGATGCCTTCAGCGTAGCTAGTGACTCGTATCACACGATCCGGTGAAGGGCGGCACACCTGGACGGGTGGCCGTTTCAATGCCTATTCCAGGTGCGCGTGCTGTGAAGAGTTGCGGAACACATTCTTCCATCGTGGCGGCGCACACAGTGAGCTTCTTCAGCGTTGCCGCTCCAGGGTGAGGACGGCCTTGGCGATTGACGTCATGCGGTTCGGACTGCATCGAGCCTTGCGGAAGATCCGCCAGGACTTCAGGCGGGCCACTCCACCGGCGGGTCACGGCCGCCACGAACAAGGTCGAGGCGTTCAACGGCTTCTCCCAGTGGATCGGCTTCGGCAACGGCGGCGTCATCACCGACAACGACCCCGTCGAGCAGGAGAAGACCGCGAAGTTCAACTCTCTGCTCACGAACGCGGTGATCTTCCACAACGCCCTGGACATCGCCGAGATCGTGCGCCAGCTCCAGGAGGAGGGCCACGTCGTCGACCCCGAGGACGTGGTCCACATCTCGCCGTACCTGACCGAGCACATCCGCCGCTTCGGCGAATACTCCACCCACGAACTCGGTCTTGAACCGGAGGCGTACGACCCGCACCTGGACGTCGACTTCAGCCCGCTGCGCGCAGACGGTCAGGCGGAGGCCGACGGCTACGGCCAGGCAGCGTGACCTCGGCGGAAGGGTAACGAGTGGTCGTCGGATCGCCGATGGCAGGATCGGGCCATGGGATTGAACATGGTGGTCGGGGTCCTCGTCGACGCCGAGGACGACGACTACGCCGAGATGGTTCGCGCTGACTTCGTGGCGATCGGCGAGCTACTGGAGCGTGCGGGAGCGCGACAGTGGACCGAACCCGACCTCGATGAGGAGGAGGGCGCGGAGTTCGAGGCATGGGGTTACTCGGGCCTGCACACCGTTCGCCGTCTCGCTGTCCACCTTGCAGCGGGCGGGCGCCTGCCCGAGCCGTTGGACGGCAGCCAGCGGGCGACCGATGACCCGCTCCTGGGCAAGGTGTACGAGGCTCTCCCGAGTGATCCTCCTGGACCGTTCGACCATCTGGTCCATCATTCGGACTGCGAAGGCTACTACGTCCCCGTCGACTTCGCCCACGTCATCGTGGACGAAAAGGCACCGGGCGGCTACCTGGGGTCTTCGGTGCGTCTGCTGGAGGAAGCCCGTCGACTCGCTGAAGCCCTCGGCCTTCCGGAAGACCTCGATCCGCACTCCGAAGAGGTCTTCGAGGCCGCCGATGCCGAGAAGCCGGCCACCGAAGGGTGGCGACGCTACGGCGTCGAGTCCTATGTATGCCTGCAACTCCTCCACGCTGCGAAACTCTCGATCTCGACCGGAGCGGCCATCGCCTTCACCTGACAAGGTGTCGTCAAACGAACGAATGACGACAGGCGCGGCGGGCGTCCAATGAGCTTCTTCGAGGTGGGCCCCGATCAGGTGACCCCAGCCGAACGCAACGATCGAGGCCCCCAGGCTGTTGAT
>NZ_LWCC02000123.1 GCF_001642695.1 Streptomyces chilikensis | reverse complement strand
CGGCCAGGCCCAGCGCCGCCGCGGGCACGGCGGCGACGGCGGTCTCGGCGAGCAGCCGGCCGGTCAGCGCGGGCAGCGAGGCGCCGCGGGCCCGCACCAGGGTGAGCTCGGTGCGGCGGCGGGCGGCGGCCAGCCCGCCGGTGAGCAGCATCACCGCCGCGGCGACCGTGCCGGCGCCGGCCGCGGCCACGGTGATCAGCGGGGCGACCGCGTCGCGCAGGCGGGTGTGGTCGGCGAGGACGGTGTCCAGCTCGGTCTCCGTCCCCGACAGGGGGACCGCCTCGCGCACCCGGTTGAGGCCGGGGCCGGACTCCAGGGAGGCGATCTCGGCGCGCAGCGCGGGCACCTGGCGGGCCTTCAGGCCGTCCAGCCGGGGCGGGAGGTTCCAGTAGGCGCTCACGGGCGCGTTGGTGCCGAGGATCGCGGGGCCCGCGTCGGGGGCGAGGAGCAGGGCCCCGAGCCAGTAGGCGTTGGGGTCGCCGGGGCCGGGTATCCGGGTCAGGGCGGGCGTGCGTAGCAGGGGCCGGGCGGACCAGTAGGCGCCGTCGGGGTCGACGGGGGAGAGGACGCCGGTGATCCGGACGACCAGCGGGCCGCGGTCGGGCGGGCCCGGGACGGCGACGGTCCGGCCGACGTCGATGTTCATCTTCTCGGCGGTCTCCCGCGAGACCGCCGCCTCGACCTCCCGGACGGCGGCGGTCACGGTGCCCGTGGACCGGGGGAGGCGGCCCTCGGCGATCCGTGAGTGGCCGGCCAGGTCCTGCGGGGCGACCAGGGTGATCTGCGGCGGGGCGGCGCCGAGGCGGGGGATCCACTCCTCGCCGACCGGCAGGCTGTCCCCGGCCGCCACTCCGTAGGAGACCTGGCCGCGATCGGTGACGAACGGCGCCCCGGGAACGGAGAGGAGCGCGTCCAGGCGGGCGCGCAGCGCGCCGGGCCGCAGGGCCGCCTCGCGGTCGGCCTGGGGCTGGTTGCGGTGCGACAGGGCGTGGACGTTGAGCACGGTCTCGGTGTCGCGGGCCCGCGCGAGGCTGTGCCGCAGGCCGGAGGTCTCGTGGCGGTCGAGGGCGAGCGGGAGGACCGCCGCCAGGAACGAGGTCAGCACCACCAGCAGGGCCGGCAGCCAGGCGGCCGAGGGCGCGGCGCGCAGGCGGGTGCGGACCCAGGGGGCGACCGGGGACGAGGCGGCGGACGCGGCCGGGGCGGTGGACGCGGCCGGGGCGGCCGGGGACGCGGAGCCCATCTCGGTGACCTCCGGGTCCGGGCGGTGCGGGCGGTCGGGACGGTCGGGGCGGTCCGGCGGGGGGAGGGGCATCTCAGTGACCGCCCCCGTCGCGCAGGGCCGCGGCCGGGG
>NZ_LWCC02000122.1 GCF_001642695.1 Streptomyces chilikensis | reverse complement strand
CGGTGGCCGTAGTGGGAGGCGGTGCGCCGTGCGGTGACGGACAGTTCCGCGGTCACGCCCGGCGGCATGCCGCCGGTGTGCCGGCCGAGGTGGTGCACGTGACGGCGCAGGGGGTCGTAGCCGTAGCGGCCGGGCGGCAGGGAGCAGCCGGCGCCCACCGCCAGCTCGGTGTCCACCGGGTGCAGCGCACCGGCGGAGGGTGCCGGACGCAGGCGTCCGGCCGTGTCCGAGGCGGCCAGGGACAGCCGCAGCAGCGCCCGCACGTCCAGTTCCCCGGGCCCGGCCGGAGGGAGGGGGACCGGTGGTCCCGGCCAGGCGCGGACCGCGGAGCCGGCCGGGGTGCCGGGTCCAGGCGGCTCCGGGGAGCGGGCGCGGGCCAGAGCCGTGACCAGGTCGGCCGGGCCGTCGTCGCGGGAGTGGTCCACGGGGGTGTTCCTCACATGTGGGGCGGCGGGGCCAGCGTGAAGTCCTCCGGGGCGGCGGGCGGGCCGGTGCGCCAGCCCCGCGCCACGGCGGCCTCGGCGAGGCGCGGGCAGCCGAAGTAGCCGAAGGCGGCGGGGGCGTTGGGGAGCAGTCCGGAGACGAGGACGCGGGCCACCCGCAGCGGTGTCTCGGCCACGTCCTCGGTGGTGAGGTCGAAGGTCATGATCCGGTGGCCCCGTTCGTGGAGCGTGCGCTCCAGCCGGTCGCGGTCGGTGGGCCGGACGGCGTCGACGGGCACGGTGCCGAGCGCGGGCTCGGTGAAGCGCCGGGCCTCGGACGCCATCCGCGGGTCCAGCCACACCTGGACGTGGGCGCCGAGGTCCCGCACGTGCTCGAACTGCTCGCCGCAGTCGTCGAGGTAGCGGCTGTCGGCCCGGTGGTCCAGGTAGAGGCCGCGGGCGAGCAGGCCGGCGTCGACGGCCTGGAACACCCAGCCGTCGGGATCGGTGAGGCCCTGGGTGAACACCCAGGTGTGGACGGCCTCGAGCACGGCCTTGCGGGCGGCCTCGGCCGGGTCGTACTTGCAGGCGAAGCCCGCCGCGTACAGGCCGAGGCGGTGGTCGTGGACGAGTGCCGCCACGCAGGGGGCGAACTCCGAGGGCATCTCGACGAGATGGACCTCCAGCGCGGAACCGGCGAGGTCCTCGGCGAGGCCGGGGACGCTGTCCGGGTCGATGCCGCGGACGGGGCCGTCGAGGTGCCACCACAGTTCCAGGGCGTCGCGTTCGACGATCTCGAGCAGCCCTCGTTCCACGGCGTCGTCGAAGCCTTGGCCGGTGGCTATGCCGGCGTAGTTGAGGTGGTGGGTGCGGGGCAGTGAACGCAGCTCTCCCTGACGCCAGTTGAGGTGGGTGAGGGCCACGGGAGCCCAGACCTCGGCGGTCGTGCCGCCGGGCAGCCGTTCGAGGCCGCGGGTCCACAGGGCCGGGGTGTCGTCGGTGAGGGGGCGGTAGGGGAACTTCGGGCGGGAGTACTGCCACGGCGCGTAGGCGGGCAGGTCGGCCGGCCCGTACGACCGCAGCCCTTTCTCCGCCAGTTGGGCGGCGGTGGCGCGCGACGGGGCGTGGGGGTGGCCCGGGGGCGGCAGCCGGTTCCCGCAGTAGCGCTCCACCCCTTCCGCTATCGCGGCGATGCGGGCGGCCTCCGGATCGCCGAAGGTGGTGCCGAGGGAGACCCGGTCGGCGGGCCACAGGCCGAGCCTGCGGGCGTCGGATATCTCGGCGGTGAGGGCGGTGTAGCGGGGCGGGGCGCCCGCGGGGTGTTCGACGGGCTTGACCTTGCGGACGATGCCGCAGACGGGGTCGACGAGTGCTTCCAGCGGCAGCGCCGTCATCGCAGGACCTCCATGGCCGGGTCGACGGGGGTGGGTGGGGACGGGAGGACGTGCAGTGCGAGGGTCACGCCCGCGGGGGCGATCTCCCGCCGGGAGCTGGTCAGCCGCACCGCCGTGACGGGGTCGTCCCCGGTGTGCGGGTTGCGGGCGTGGGCCGGGAAGTGGTGGCCGGCGATCTCCAGGCGCAGCCGGGTCCCGGCCGGCAGGCGGCGTGCGAGCCGGCCGAGACCGATGGTGAACCCGCTCTCGCGGCCCGGTGGTCCGTCGCGCCGGACGATGCCGACGGCGAGCCGTTCGGCGCTCCCCTCCGGGAGGACGGCCACGAGGCGGGCGGCCCAGTCGGCGGACGGGGTGTGGGCGGTGGCGCGCAGCCGTACCCTCGCGGGTCCGACCACGTCGAGGGTGCGCGGCAGGGGCGGTGTGACGCACACGCAGCGGTCGGGCGGCCCCTCGCCGGGAACGGCCAGGTCGTCGGAGCGGACCGGCCGGCGGGGGTCGGCGGTGAAGACGGAGCCGCGCAGCAGGATCGGCTCGGGCGCGTACGGTACGCCCTCGGTCGTGGCGGGCAGCCACAGATCGCCTCCGCCGAGCGCCAGCGCCCCGTGACGCCCGGGGGCGAGTTCGCCGGTGAGGGCGCGGTGGGCCCAGCGGGCGTAGAGCCCGCCCAGGTTCAGCCGGTGGGCGGGTCCGGCGCCGGGGCACGGCCGGGAGGTGAGGCCGTGCCCCCAGGGCCCCGTCAGCAGGCGGGCCGAGGGTCCTCCCCAGGCGCGCCAGAGGGCGAAGGTGTCGGCCGCGAAGTGGTCGTGGAGGCCGCCCACCGCGAGCAGGGGCGTCCTGGCTCCCGGGGCCAGGGCCACCAGGCGGCCCCGGTCGCGCTTCCGCCACAGCCCGGCCCAGGAGGGCAGTTCCCGGCCCAGCCGCTCGGGCAGGGTGGTCAGCGGCAGGTGGGTGAGCAGACCGGGGTCCGCGGCGAGGGCCTCTTCCAGTGCCGTCTCGTCGGAGTCCTTCCGGTCGCCGTGCGCGGCCCACCATCCGGCGCGGGCCGACAGCCGCTCCACGCCGGACGTCTCGCGCGCGGTCTCGGCGGCTCCGAGGGCCGGCACGGCGGCGACGACGGCGTCGGGGCGGGCGTCGTCGGGCGCCTCGAGGGCGAGGACGAGGGCGCAGTGGGCGGCGTAGGAGGCGCCGGCGGCGACGAGCCGCCCGTCGCTCCACGGCTGGCGGCGTATCCAGCGGGAGGTCTGCGTGCCGTCGGCGCGTTCGTGCGCGTACGGCTGCCACTCCCCCGCCGATCCGAACCGGCCCCGTACGTCCTGGACCACGGCGGCGAACCCGTGCCGGGCCCAGCCGCGCGCCTCGGGCAGGTGCCGGGTCCTGTCGTAGGGGGTGCGGATCAGGACGGCGGGGAACGGGCCGTCGCCGGTGGGGATGACGACGTCGGTGGCGAGCGGGCCGACGGTCGTGCCGGTCGCCCTCATCCGTCCTTCCCCGGCATGGGCGCGACGTCCGGCACGGGCAGGACGGGGTGCTCGGTGACGGTGAGGGTGCGCAGGTCGATCCGCCGCAGTCGGCGCGTCGCCGGGAGACCGGCCGTGCGGGGCGCGCCGGTGGCCCACCGGTCGAGGTCGTCGGCGAGCAGTGAGGCGAGCAGCCCGGCGGCGGGTGCGGTGAGCCGGGCCGGAGCGCCGGACGTGCGGGGTCCGCTCCAGTAGGCCGCCAGTTCCCGGTGGGCGGGGGTGGCGGCGAGCCGCCGGAGGCGTACGTGGGCGGACGTGACGTCCCCCGGGGCGGCCGCGAGCGGCTCGACGTACGCCTGTTGGCCCTCGCGATGGCAGCGGAGCCAGGCGACACCGTGCTCGGGCAACCGGTCCGCCGCGTCCCACAACCCGTCGGGCACGGGCCCGTCGAGGCACCACACGACGGCGGCGGGGTCGTCACGCAGCAGGTCGCCGAGGGTCGGCGGGGAAGCCGCGGAGGCGGCGGGCGCCGGGTCGGTCCTGGGCTCGGCGCCCAGGCCGGCCAGGCAGGCGGCGAGCGGTTCCGTGAGGACCGGGTCGCCCAGCAGCCGGACGGCGCGGCGGGCGGCGGGCCACTGCGGGGCCGCCTGGTCCTGGGAGGGCCCGGTCAGGTAGCCGGCTTCCTCGAACGCCCTCAGGAGCCGGTCCAGTCCGGCGTCCGCCGGAGTTCCGGTCCTGCCGGAGAGCAGGGACAGGAGGGCGTCGTGGTCCACCGCCCCGGCCTTGACGCCGAGGAACTCCCCTCCCTCGGTTCGTACGGCGAGTCCCCGCCCGGGCACGGGGACGACCTCGACACCGGGTGCGAGCCGGCTGCGGACCATGGTGACCTCCTGAACGGGTTCGGGTTCGGCTTCGGGGACGGGGACGGGGCGTGGGCCCGCCCGGGCGGTGCCGGGCGGACCCACGGTCGAGGGGTGACCCCTCGCTTACTCCTCGGTGTCGTCGAAGGGGTTCTCGACGAGCGCGTTGGAGTGGGAGGCGGAGTCGTGGGCCAGCTGGCCCGGGTCCGCGATCGGGGTGAAGACCGACTCGTTGTCCATGAGCTCTCCTTCTTCTCGGTGGAGACGCGGCATTCGGTCGAGCGCCGCGTCACGAACTCTAGTTGAATATGATTTTCATATTCTAGTGGGCAGAGGGTGATCTGGGTAACACACCGGCCAACCCCCCTCCGGATCGCGGCCGACCCGGCCGGCCACCCTCAACACGTCCGCCAGCAGGCCCGGGGTGACGACCCGTCGGGGAGCCCCGTCCGCGACCACCCGGCCGTCGCGCAGGGCGACGATCCGCTCCGCGAACCGGGCCGCGTGGGCGAGGTCGTGCAGGACCATCACCACGGTGAGGCCGCGCTCCTCGCGCAGGCGGACCACCGTCTGCAGCACGTCGAGCTGGTGGTGCAGGTCCAGGTAGGTGGTCGGCTCGTCGAGCAGCAGGACGCGGGTGTCCTGGGCGAGTGCCATGGCGAGCCGGACCCGCTGCCTCTCTCCTCCGGAGAGGGCGTCGACGTCCCGTTCGGCCCAGTCCTCCACCCCGACGTCCCGCAGCGCCCGGCGCACGACGGGGTCGTCGCCCTCGCGGAGCATGCCCAGCGGGCCGCGCGCCGCGTACCGTCCCTGCCGCACCAGGTGACGCACGGTCATGCCGGGAACGGCGGGCGAGGACTGGTGCAGCAGGGCGACCCTGCGGGCGGCGGCGCGGCGGGAGAGCCGGGCGAGGTCGTCCCCGCCGAGCAGCACGCGTCCGCGTTCGGGCCGCAGCAGACCGGCCGCCAGCCGCAACAGGGTGGACTTCCCGCAGCCGTTGAGACCGACCAGGGCGGTCAGCTGTCCCGGAGCGACGGTCAGGTCGACGCCCCGCAGCACGGGGCGTGCCGGATAGCCGAAGTGGACCCCCTCGACGCGGATCCCCAGGGGCTCGGTCATTCTCTGTCCTCCGTCGGCATCAGAACGTACGGCTCGGCGCGCGGCGCACGACGGCCAGCAGCAGGGCGGCGCCGAGGCACGCGGTGAGCGCCCCGACCGGCAGGGTGAACCGCCCGGAGTCCAGCGCGGCCGCCAGCAGCCGCGAGGACAGCTGGGCCGCCGCGTCGGCGCCGCACATCACCACCGCGCCCGCCAGGGCGGCCCCCGGCAGAGCAACGCGCAGGTCGGCGCCGAAGACGGCCACGGCCAGGTGCGGGACCAGCAGTCCCACGAACCCCAGCGCGCCCACGGCGGCGACGGCGCCCGCGGTCAGCGCCACCGCGCACAGCAGCGCCAGGGTGCGGGCCCGGCGGACCGGAAGGCCGGCGGCCAGGGCGGTCTCGTCGCCGCAGCGCAGCAGGGTCAGCGGCCCGGCCAGCAGCCAGGCCGCGATCCCCCAGGCCAGCGCCCAGGGCCACAGCAGGTGCCAGTGCTCCCACACCCGGCCCTCGGTGGTGCCGACCAGCCACTGCACCACGCTGCCGAGTTCACCCGGCCTCACGAGCAGCACCATGGCGGTGAGCCCGCCGAGCACCGCCGACACCAGCACTCCGTGCACGGCCGTCCTCGCGGGGTCGCCGCCGCCGCGGCCCGCGAGCAGCCACAGCAGGGCCGCCCCGCAGCAGCCGCCCGCGCACGAGGCGGCCACGACGGCCAGGGGCGATTCCCAGCCGGCCACCCCGAGGGCCGTCGCGACGACGGCCCCGAGCACGGCGCCGGGCGTCACCCCCGTCACCTCCGGGCCCGCGAGCGGATTGCGCAGCGCGGACTGGAGCACCAGTCCGGCCACCGCCAGGCAGGCGCCCGCGCCGAGCGCCACCAGGAGCCTGGGCAGACGGAGCTGGAGGAGGATGTGCCGCTCCGTCGCGTCGCCGCCCCCGCCCAGGACGTCCCACACCGCACCGGGGGACATCCCGCGGCCGGCGACCAGTTCCACGCCGGCGAGCACGACGGCCAGCGCCGCGAGCGCCGTGAAACGGCGGCTCATCGGGCCTCCTCCCCGTCGGCCGCGCCACCGGCGACGACGGAGCCGTCACCGGGCGCTCCGGCCCCGGACCCGTTCCGGCCGCCGGCCGGCGGCCGTGCGGGCAGCGCGTCCTGCGCGTCGCCCGGCGGCCCCACGGACGCGGCGCCCGAGGCGGCTCCGCCGCTCCTGCCGCGCCGGGTCCGGCCGTCGCCCGACCGCATGAGGGCGACCCCGGCCGGCACGCCCAGCAGGGCGGTCCACGCCCCGGCCGGTGTCTCCACCGGCGCCAGCGCGAGCCGGGCCGGGACGTCGGCGACGGTCACCACGACCGCGCCCCACGCGGCGGACCAGGACAGCCACCGCACCGCGCCCGCCCCGGGCAGGAACCGGCGGGCCAGGTGCGGGGCGAGGAACCCCACCCACGCCACCGGCCCGCAGGCGGCGGTCACGGGCGCGATGAGGACGACGGCGACGGCCAGCGCCACGAGTCGCGCGCGCCGGGCGCGCACCCCGAGGGCCTCCGCGTCCTCGTCGCCCAGCCGCATCACGGAGAGCACCGGGGCGCACAGGACCAGCGCGGGGACCGCGGCCAGCAGCCACGGCCACAGGCCCGCGACGTCGTCCCAGGTCCGGGCGGAGAGGGAGCCGAGCAGGTAACGGTAGATCAGCTGCAGGTCGAGCTGGTCCGCCATCACCATCAGCACCAGCAGCGCGGCCTGCAGGGCCGCCGCCACCGCGGCGCCCGTGAGCAGCACGGCGGACGGGCTGCGGCCCAGCCCGGCGGCGAGCAGGGTCAGCCCGCCACCGAGCGCGGCTCCGCCGATGGCCAGCAGGGGCTGGACCGCGAGCGGGACGGACAGGGTCAGCACCAGGGGCGCGGCCACCCCCAGGGCGGCCCCGGAGGAGACACCGAGCATCTCCGGCACCGCCAGGGGATTGCGCAGCGCCTCCTGGAGCACCAGCCCCGCCGCGCCCAGGCAGGCGCCGGCGGCGAGCGCCAGCGCCAGGCGCGGCAGGCGGAGTTCGGTGAGGACGATTCCGGCGAGCGTGGCTTCCCCGTCCAGGGCCGCGCCGACGAGCCGGTGCGGCGGGACGTACGGGGTGCCCAGGCTCAGGGAGCCCACCGACGCGGCGACAAGGAGACATGTCAGCAGGGCGAGTTGGGGACGACGCGTCCGCCACCGGGACCGCGGGAGCAGCGCCGTGCGCTCCGCGCCTGCCGATGTGGGCCGGGCCGCACTCACCGCAGCGCGGCCGCGGCCTCGTCGAGGACGATCCCCAGCGAGCGCGTGCCGCGCCCCTTCGCCCACACCTCCGGGTCCACCTCGTGGACGTCACCGTTCTCGACAGCGGGGATCTTGCTCCAGAGGGGGTTCCCGGCCAGCTTCTCCGAGAGCTTGCCGTCCTCCCCGCCGAAGCTCATCGTCTCGACGAACAGCACGTCGACATCCTGCGCGAGGATCTCCTCGAGGCTGTAACTCCCTTCCACACCACGGGACTTCCACGGATACCGGGCCATCTTGGGAAGCAGGCTGGCGGCCACGTCGCCCTCCGGGGTGGCGACGCCGAAGTTCTCGTCGCTGCCGTAGACGATCAGGGCCGTCCTGTCGCTCGGCGTCTTCTCGGCCTCGGCGAGCTTGGCCCGGAAGGCCCGCTCGGCCTTCTCGCCCTCGGCGGTACGGCCGGTGAGCGCGGCGGCATCGCGCAGGTACCCCACGCTGTCCTGCCAGGTCTCGGGCTGCATCGCCCAGAAGGCGGTGGCGCCCTTCAGGGCGGGGGCCAGCTTGCCGTGGGTGTCCCCCAGGCCGATCACGAGATCCGGCTTGTGGGACAGGATCGCCTCCACCTCAGGGGCGATGAACCCGCCGGGTATGACGTCGACCTCCTCGGCCTTGTCCTCGCCGAGGAAGCCGGGGTGGGCCAGCAGCGCGCTGTTGGTGGCGACCGGCACGATGCCCAGTTCGGTCAGGATGTCGTCGCAGAGCGCGAACAGGCAGACGATCCGCTCCGGCCGCTTCTCCAGCGAGACCTTCTCGCCGTTCACGTCGGTCAACCGCGTCGTCGCCTCGATGGGTTCGACGGTCACCTCGGTCCTGGCGGCGGGTTCGTCCTTGTCCTCCGCGGATTCGCCGGACGGCGAACCGCAGCCGGCCAGTACGGAGGCCGCCACCGTCCAGGCGAGCCACGTACGGACGGATGTCGACGGTGCACGGAGCATCGATGCCCTCGCTTTCTTCTCCAGGGTCTCGAACACGCCGAACATACATGATAATCGTTTCCATTGTCGTTTAGTGGAGGACTCCATGACCGCACCCCCTGCCGTGCTGCTCGTCTCCGACCATGTCGACGGATGCGTCCACGTGGTGACCGTGCCGGACGGTGAGGTCGTCGCCCGCCTGACGGGCCGCCACCTGTCGGAGCACGCCGGGTTCCTGGCACTGCCGGGAGGCCGGACGGCCTGTGTCGACGACCGCCGGGGGGAACTGCTCGTGCTGGACCCGTTCGGTGACCGGCTCGTGGAAACCGCGGTCCCGGTCGCCGTGCCGGCCGAGCACCTCGCCGGCGACCCGGCCGGGCTCCGGCTGGCCGTCACGACCGGCCTGGGCAGGAACACCGAGCCGTGGTCGGACCTCCTGACGGTCGTGGACCTCACCACCGGTGACGCGGCCCGGGTGCGCACACGCGCCGGTGAGCCCGGCGTGACCCTGCCGGGCGGCGGGGACCCGCTGGTCGTGCTGCGGCACCGGGAACCGGGCGCGCTGGCCGTCCACCGCTTCGCGGACCTCCTGGGGGCGCCTCCCGGTTGCCCGCCGCTCCCGCCCTCCACGCTGCTGCCCCTGCCGGACGACGGGCACGGCGACGCCTACGATCCCGGCTCGGACCAGGTCTTCGCGGCCACCGGGCCGGGAGTGCACCGGGCGCGCAGGGAGGGCGACACCCTGGTCCCCGGGCCGGTGACGCCCTGGGGCCACGCCGCCCGCGGCTGGTACCTGCGGCTGGACACCCGCGGGCGCGCCCTGTGGAGCACCCTGCGCGGCGGTCCCCCGGACCCGCTGCGCTGGCCGGAGTGGACCAACCACGCCTGGCGCCACGACCTGACCACGGACCGCACGTCGCTCACCGCCCTCGGCCCCGGCCTGGTCTTCCGGCTGGCCTTCGCCCGCTGCCACACCGCGTTCGCGCGCATCCATCCCGACGGCGACGAACTGGTCCTCCTGGACCTCGACGGGGCCGTCCGCCGCGTGCCCCTCCCCGCCATGGACGGCGCCCCCGGCCCCGGCTCCACCCCCTGGGAGGGCGTCGAGCGGCGGGCGGTGGCCGCCTCACCCGGGGCCGACTGGGTCGCCGTCACCCGGGGCGGCCACGGCGAGGTGCACGTCGTCGACGCGGCGTCGGGCCGGGAGGTGACCCGTGTGGAGCTGAGCACGCCGTTGCGTCACGGCGGACACGCCACGCTGCGCACCCTCACCGACGGCGCCGAGGGCGACCCCGTGGGCCGGTGACGGCCGCCCGGCCGCTCCGCCCGGGAATCCGGTGAGGGTACGGGGGCGCCGGAACCCTCCGGCGCCGGCGCCCCGGGGACTCGTGGTCCTCGAGAACCCTTCCCGGGAGCCCTCCACCGGTTCCGCGGGCCTGCCCCGGCCCCCGCGGGCGGCTCCCCGGCCTCGTGGCGGGCGCGCGGTGCCGCCCCGCTCCAGGAGCGGGGCGGCCATGATCCGCCCGAGGCGCCCGGCTCCCGCGCGCCCTGCGGTCTCCTCGGGCACGCCCCTGCCCGACGGGCGCTCAGTCCTCCACCGCGCGCCTCACCCTCCGGGACGGGCCGAACTCGTACAGCTCGAGGATCACCGGCGGCTCGGCGAGTCCGGGGCCGCCATCCCTGACCCAGGCGGCGATGTCGGCCGTCGCGTCGGAGTCGTTGACCAGCCCGAGCCAGACGGGCCGGCCGCCGGCCTCCCGGCCGGCCGAAGAGGGCTGCACGACGATGACGTTCGCGTGCTCGCAGGCGTCGAGGCAGTTCACCGCCCTCACCTGGGCGACCGGCCCCAACTCGGCCTTCAGGGTGGCGAGCTGGGCGGCGTGGTCGACGCCGGGGACCTTGGCCGTCCCGCAGCAGCAGCCCCGGCACACGGTGACCGTGCACCGGGCCGGGGCGGCCGGGGCCGGAGCCTTGCGGCGGCTCATCCGACGGCCCGCTTCCAGGCCGCCTCGCGCAGCAGCCGCAGCCCGTTGAGGCCGACGATGACGGTGGAGCCCTCGTGGCCGGCGACGCCGAGCGGCAGCGGCAGGTGACCCACGAGGTCCCAGATCACCAGACCGGTGATGAAGACGCCGGCGATGACCAGGTTCTGCACGACGAGCCTGCGGGCCCTGCGGGAGAGGGAGATCACGGCGGGGACGGTGGCGAGTTCGTCCCGGACGATCACCGCGTCGGCGGTCTCCAGGGCGAGGTCGGAGCCCGCCCTGCCCATCGCGATGCCGACGTGCGCGGCCGCGAGCGCCGGGGCGTCGTTGACGCCGTCGCCGACGACCAGGACCTTGCGGCCGGCGTCCTCCAGTTCCCGGACGGCTTCCACCTTGTGCTGCGGGAGCAGTCCGGCCCTCAGCTCCCCGATGCCGGCCTCGGCGGCGAGGCGGGCGGCGGCACGGGGGTTGTCACCGGTCAGCAGCAGGGGCGTCCCGCCGGTGAGGGAGGTGAGCGCGGCGACGGTGGCGGCGGCGTCGGGGCGCAGCCGGTCCGCGACGCCGAGCACCCCCGCGGGCACGCCGTCCACGGTGACCAGCACGGCGGTCCGCCCGTCGTCCTCCAGCTCTCCGGCCAGGGCCGCCGCCGCCCGGGCGGACCCGGTGTCCGCCACGCCGTCCAGCAGCCGGGCCGGCGCGCCGACCGCGACCACGCGCCCCCCGACGGTCGCGGTCACGCCGACACCGGGCGTCGAGTCGAAGTCCTGGGCCGCCGGCAGGCCGAGCCCGCGCTCGCGTGCCGCCTCCACCACGGCCCGCGCCAGCGGGTGCTCGCTCGGGTGCTCCGCGGCGGCGGCCAGCACCAGCAGTTCGCTCCCGTCGACGCCGGCCCCGGTCAGCGGCCGGACGTCGGTGACGCGCGGGGCGCCCTCGGTGAGCGTGCCGGTCTTGTCGAGCGCCACCGCGTCCACCTGCCCCAACCGCTCCATGACCACGGCCGACTTCACCAGCACACCGTGACGTCCGGCGTTGGCGATGGCCGACAGCAGGGGCGGCATGGTGGCGAGGACCACCGCGCAGGGCGAGGCCACGATCATGAAGGTCATGGCCCGCAGCAGCGACTCCCCGAGGTCCGCGCCGAAGGCCAGCGGCACCCCGAACACCGCCAGGGTCGCCACCACCATGCCCAGCGAGTAACGCTGTTCGACCTTCTCGATGAAGAGCTGGGTGGGCGCCTTGGTCCCGGACGCCTCCTCCACCATGCGCACGATCCGGGCGATCACCGTGTCGGAGGGGTCCCGCTCGACGCGGACGCGCAGGACGCCGGTCCCGTTGAGCGTGCCGGCGAAGACCTCGTCCCCCTTCGCCTTGCCGACGGGCAGGGGCTCACCGGTGATGGTGGCCTGGTCGACCTCGCTCGCTCCGTCGAGGACACGGCCGTCGGCGCCGACGCGCTCTCCGGGCCGGACGAGAACGGTGTCGCCGACCGACAGCTCCCCGGCGGCGACGGTCACCTCGCCGCCGTCGGCGGTGACGCGCGTCGCCGTCGCGGGCGCGAGGTCCAGCAACCCGCGCACGGAGTCGGCGGTCCTGGCCGTGGCCAGGGCTTCCAGGGCTCCCGAGGTGGCGAAGATGACGATCAGCAGCGCCCCGTCCATGAACTGGCCGATCGCCGCCGCTCCGAGTGCGGCGACGACCATCAGCAGATCGACGTCGAGGGTCTTCCCGCGCAGCGCCCGCAGGCCCTCCCGGCCCGGCTCCCAGCCGCCGGCCGCGTACGTCAGGGCGTAGAGCGGACCCCACGTCCACGCCGGGGCGCCGGTCAGCTGCAGCGGCAGCGCGAGCAGGAAGCAGGCCGTGGCCACTGCGGCCCAGCGCGCCTCGGGCAGGGCGAGGACACGGGTGCGCCGCCGGGGCGCGCCGCCGCCGCGCGACGGCACGGCCCGGTCCGCCGGGACGGGGGTGAGGGTGGCGGTCATCGGAGTGGGGACCCTTCACGAAGGCAGGACGGGACAGCGGTCCGCCCGGAGGGGTGCCGCTCCTCCCACCATACAGGATCACATGAACATCTGTTCATGCATTCATGGATAATGCCCCTAGGATGGGGCCATGGGCCACGGAGCTGACGTCAGGATCACCGCCACCGCGCGCGAGCGGCTCGAAGCCGTGGGCGCGGCCGACGTGGCCGCCGCCCTCCAGGCCCTGGCCACCCCGTCCCGGCTGCGGATCCTGGCCCGCCTCCAGGAAGGCCCGTGCGCCGCGACGGAGCTCGCGGACGCCGTCGGCATGGAGCAGTCCGCCTGCTCCCACCAGCTCCGGCTGCTGCGCAACCTCGACCTGGTCACCGCCGAGCGCCGGGGCCGTTCGGTCATCTACGCCCTCCACGACAACCACGTCGCCGAACTGCTGGAGCAGGCGCTCCACCACGTGGAGCACCTGCGCCTGGGCCTGCGCGACGCACCGGCCGGCCCCGGGGCCGAGGCGGCCGGGAACCGCTGAACCCCGCGGCGGCGCGTCCGCCGCGGCGGACGACGGAGCGAAGGCCGGCCGCCCACGGCGAAGAACCGCCCCGAGGGACCCACGGGCCCCCCGCACCCGCTTATTGGAAACGATAACCATTTATGTATAGTTCGGGTCGGCCCGCGGACCAGGTTCCGGCACCGCGAGGCGGCATACCGGTGGCGGCTCCCCCTTCGTGCGGGTCTCCGCTCCACCGGCTTCCCGAAGGCGTGCCCCGGCGCCCGCCCCGAACGTAGGCAGAGACACCCGTGCGTATCCCTGAGTCCTTCCCCGCCGTCGCCGTGACGGCGGCCTCCGCGTTGCTGCTCACCGGCTGCTTCTCCGCCGGAACCGCCTCCGACGGCACCGCCGGTGACGGCGGCCGGCTGCGGGTGGTCATGATGCAGCCGCCGCGCTCGGGGCTTTCCCCGCTGAGCGACGACGCCTTCAAGCTGTCCCGGTGGAGCACCGCCGAGACACTGGTCGACCTGGACGCCGACGGCGACCCGCGGCCGGTGCTGGCCGAGAGGTGGGAGCGGACCGGGGAGCGGACCTGGTCCTTCACCGTCCGCAAGGGCGTGAAGTTCCACGACGGCACCGAGTTCACCGCGAAGGCCGCGGCCCGCTCCCTCACCGCGGCGGCCGAGGCCGCCCCCAAGCCCCGCATCCTCGACGGTGTCGAGCTCACCGCGAAGGCCGACGGCGACACCCTCACCGTCACCACCGGCGAGGGCGATCCCCTGCTCCCGCACCGCCTCTCCTCCCCCCAGCTGTCGGTCCTCGCCGCCCGGGCGTACGAGGGCCGGTCCGTGAACCCGGTCGGCACCGGCACCGGCGCGTTCGTCCTGGAGAAGGTGAACGGCACCAGCTCGGCCACCCTCGACCGGAACGAGGACTACTGGGGCGGCCGGGCGAAGGCGCCCGGCATCGACGTCAGGTTCGTGCCGGACGGCACCGCCCGGGCCGCCGCCCTGCGCAGCGGCGAGGCCGACATCGTGGAGTCCGTCCCGGTGTCCCAGGCGTCGCTCCTGGACGAGGAACAGATCACCGAGGTGCCGATGCCGCGCACCAACACGCTCTACCTCAACACCGGGCGGGGCGCCTTCGCCGACCCCGCGCTGCGCGCCGCGGCCCGCGAGGCGATCGACGCCGAAGCCCTCGTGGAGGGCGTCTACGAAGGACGCGCCGACGTCGCCGAGGGCCTGCTCGGCCCCGCCCTCCCCTGGGCCGAGCGGCGCCGGGGCCGCACGGACGCCGCAGAGGCCGGCGACCCGGACGGCAGGAGGATCACCATCGGCACCTTCACCGACCGCGCGGAACTTCCCGAGGTCGCCGCCGCACTCCAGCAGCAGCTCGAGAAGGCCGGCTTCACGGTCGAACTGGAGATCCGCGAGTACGCCACCATCGAGTCCGACGCGCTCGCCGGGAAGTTCGACGCGTTCGTCCTGTCCCGCGCGACCGTGCTGGACTCCGGGGACCCGGCCGCCTACCTCTACAGCGACTTCGCGAGCGAGGGCACGTTCAACCTCTCCCAGCTCTCCGACCCCGTCGTCGACGAGGCCCTGCACGAGGCGAACACCGCGGCGCCCGGTGAGGACCGCCGCACGGCGGTCCTCGAGGCGGAGACCGCCGTCCTGAACAGCGACGCGGCGATCCCGATGCTGCACGAACGGGTGATCCAGGGTGACGCCCCCGACGTCGTCGGCTCCGCGAAGGACCCGCGCGAGCGCCTGCTGGTCACCGCCGACACCCACCTCGGGTAGACACCGGCACGCACATCGGCAGGGCACACAGGATCGAGTGGGGCACAGGATGAGAACCGCCGCCGCGCGCGCCGCCGCGCTGGTGACCGTGATCGGCGTGATCGGGCTGCTGCCCTGGCTGTCCGGGCGCGACGCCGCGCTGAGCGTGCTGCGTGCCCGGTCCGCCGAGCAGACCGCGACCGGGGAGGCGCTCCGGGCGGTCAGGGAGGACCTCGGCCTGGACGCCGGGCCGCCTGCGCTGCTGGGCCGCTGGGCGGCCGGGCTGCTGCGCGGGGACCTCGGCGAGTCCTGGGTGTCCGGCGCCGAGGTGCTGCCGTCGGTGCTCGGCGCCATGGGGGTGTCCCTGTCCCTGATGGGCGCCTCCCTGGTGGTGGCCCTGCTGGTCGCGACCGCCCTGTGCGCCGGCACGGTGGTCCGCGCGGCGCGCGGAACCCTGCGCCGCACCGGCACCGGGGCGCCGGCCGCCGTGCTCGCCTCCGTTCCGGAGTTCCTGCTGGCCACCACCGGTCTGCTGGTGCTGGGCGTGTGGCTCGGGCTGCTGCCGACCTCGGGCTGGACGGGGCCCCGGTCGACGGTGCTGCCGGCCCTGGCCATGGGACTGCCGGCGGGCGGCCTGCTGGGCCGGCTCGTCGACGACGCCGTGCCCTCCGTGTCCGGCGAGCGGTGGACCGGCCTGTGGCGCGCGTCAGGGGTCTCCTCCCGGCGGATCGCCGGGGCGGTGCTGCGGCGTGCGGTCCCGGCGGTGGCGCCACAGTTCGGGCTGGTCGCGGTGGGCCTGGCGGGCGGTGCGGTCGCGGTGGAGACGGTCTTCGCGGTGCCCGGCATCGGCCGGACGGCGTTGGGCGCGGCCAAGGCCCAGGATCTGCCGCTGCTGCAGGGTGCGGTGCTGGCCCTGCTGGTGCTGGGTCTCGCGGCCGGTGCCGTCGCGCAGTCGCTCCGCACGCGGCTGCTCGGTCCCGGCCTCCGGGACGCCGCCCTCGCCCTTCCCGCTCCGCGGCGGGAGCCGACCGGCCGGGTGGGGCGCGCGGTGCCCGCGGTGCTCGCGGCGGTCCTGGCGGTGGTCACCGTGTGGGGCATGCTGCGGGACCCCTTCGCGGTCGACACGGCGGCCCGGCTGGTGCCTCCGTCGTGGGAACGTCCGCTGGGGACGGACGGCCTGGGCCGGGACGTGCTGGCCCGGCTCGGGCACGGCGCCCGGGCCACCGTCGGGGTGGCCGCCCTGGTCTGCCTGATCAGCTACGTCTTCGCCCTGCTCATCGGCTTCCTGCCCCGTTTCTCGGCGGGTGTGGCGGATGTCGCCAACGCCCTGCCGCCGGTGATCGCCGGCATCCTGGTGGCCGCCGTGCTCGGTCCCGGTACGACGGGGGCCTCGATCGCGGTGGCGTCGATCTCCTGGCCACCGCTCGCGGCGCATGCCTCCGCGCTGGTGCAGGAGACCCGTTCGGCCGGATTCCTGTCCGCCCAGCGGGCGATCGGCGCGACGGAGTTCTGGGTCCTGACCCGGCACGTCCTGCCGTCGGTGGCCGGCCCGGTGGCACGGCACGCGGTGCTGCGGCTGCCGGGCATCGCCCTGGCGCTGGCCTCCCTCGGCTTCCTCGGTCTGGGCGCCCAGCCGCCCACCCCGGAGTGGGGGCTGCTCCTCGACGAGTCCCGGGCGTACGTCGAGCGGGCCCCCTGGGCGGCACTGGCTCCGGCGGCGGCCCTGGCCCTGCTGGCGGGCCTCGCCGTCTCCCTGTCCGCCCTCACCGTCTCCCGCCGGGCCTCGGTCCCGCCCTCCAGGAAGGAGACGACCGCATGACCGGCCGCTCTTCGCTGCTCTCCGTGCGCGACCTGTCGGTCGCCTTCCCCGGCGGTCGCCGAAGGCCGGCGTCGAAGCCGGTCGGCGGCCTGTCCTTCGACCTCCACGGGGGCCGGACGCTGGCGCTGGCCGGCGAGTCGGGAGCGGGCAAGTCACTGACCGCCCGCGCCCTGGTCGGCATGGCCCCGCCCGGTGCCCGGGTCACCGGCAGCGTCCGGTTCCACGGCGAGGAGCTCCTCACCGCCGGGCGGAAGGCGTACGCGCGGCTGTGGGGGCGGAGGATCTCGCTGATTCCGCAGGACGCCCTGTCCGTGCTCAGCCCGGTGCACCCGGTCGGCGACCAACTGGCCGCCGCCGCACGCTCGGTGCGCCGCCTCGGACGCCGTGAGGCGCACGCCGCCGCGGTGGCCGCCCTCGGCCGGGTCGGCATCGCGGACGCCGCACGACGGGCGCGCGCGTACCCGCACGAGTTCTCCGGCGGCATGCGGCAGCGCGCCGTCATCGCCATGGCCACGATCAACGCGCCGGACCTGGTGGTCGCCGACGAGCCGACCACCGCCCTCGACCCCGAGACCCAGGACCGGGTCCTGGACCTCCTCGGTTCCCTGTGCGAGAACACCGGCACCGCGCTGATCCTCATCAGCCACGACCTGCCCGCGATCCGCCGCCACGCCGACCGGGTGCTGGTCCTGTACGCGGGCCGGACCGTGGAGTCCGGCCCCGTCGGCACCGTGCTGTCCCGGCCGCGCGCCCCCTACACCGCCGGGCTGCTCGCCTCGCTGCCCTCCGACGAGCCGGTGACCGACAGGAGACTGCCCACCATCGGCGGGGCGCCGCCCTCCCCCGAGGAGCTCGTCACCCTCACGGGCTGCGCGTTCGCCCCCCGCTGCCCCCTGGCGGACGCCCGCTGCCACACCCACACCCCGGAGCCCGTCGTCGCGGGCCCCGGCGGCCACCGGGTGACCTGCCACCACCACGACGACCTGCCCGCCACCGCGCGGGAGTTGTTCCAGGAGGGGAGCCCCGCGTGAACCCGCTGCTCCGCGTGCGTCACCTGACGGTCCACCACCCCTCCCGCGACCGCCGGCGCCCACCCCGGCCGGTGGTCGACCGGGTCTCCTTCGACATCGCGGCGGGCGAGACCCTGGCCCTGATCGGCCCTTCCGGCGCCGGCAAGTCGACCACGGCGGACGCCGTTCTCATGCTGCGCCGGCCCGACGGCGGGCAGGTGCTGTTCGAAGGCCGTGACCTGGCCGCCCTGGACGGGTCGGCCCTGCGGGCCACGCGTCCGGCCCTCCAGCCCGTCTTCCAGGACCCTTACGGCTCCCTCAGCCCACGCCTGCGCGTCCGGGACGCGATCGCCGAGCCCCTGCGGGTGCAGGGCCGGTGGAATCCGGACACCGGGCCGGCCCGGGTCGGTGAACTCCTCGAGACGGTGGGCCTCGACCCCCGTCTCGGCGGGCGCAGACCCCACGAACTCTCCGGCGGTCAGTGCCAGCGCGTCGGCATCGCCCGGGCGCTGGCGAGCGAGCCGCGCCTGCTGGTCCTCGACGAGCCCGTCTCCGGCCTGGATCCCTCGGTCCGCGCCGGCATCCTCAACCTCCTCACCGGCCTGCAGGAACGCCTGAAGCTGGGGTACCTGTTCATCTGCCACGACCTCGCCGTCGTCCGGCACTTCGCCCACCGGGTGGCCACCTTGCGCGACGGCAGGATCGTGAGCACCCTTCCCGCGCGCGAGCTGTACTCCACCGGGCCGCACCCGGCCTCCGCCGGCGAGAGGGCGGCCGGCCGGCCATCCCCGCCGTCCTGGTCGAATCCGGCCGGCCCGGAGGGCGGGACGCCGCGGCGGCGGATCGGCTGAGCCGCGGAGTTGCGGGGCTTCGGGAGGTGCCGGAGGTCCCGCCCTCGTCCGCTCCCCCGCCGGTGGGGCCGGTCCGTGACCGCCCAGGCCACCGGCCTGCGGTGTCCGGCCCTCTCCGTCGGCGCGGAACTCACCGCGCCCGCACGCCCGTCGGGCGCGTGGACACACGCGGCACGCCCGCCCGCCGCCACTTCTCGCACGCCCGTGGTGGAGGTTCCGGGCAACCCGCGCGCTGCCCGCGGGCACCCCTGGCGGACCGGCGCCTCTTCGACGCGCCTCCCCGGAGTCCGTCCCCGGCAAGCGGTCCGGGACGTGAGGAACCCGTCGTGAGTGCCGGCCGGAATTCGTCACCGGGCGACGGCACGCGGGCCCGCACCGCCTCCACGCGCGGCGCGTGAAGCACGCGAAGCCCCCGGGGGCCTTCCCCGGGGGCTGTTCGCCGTCGGCGCCGGAGCCACGACCGGGCTCCGGTCACCCGGCCGCTACCTGCTGGAGCAGGGCAGCAGCGCCATCTCGCGGGCGTTCTTGACCGCCGTGGCGATCTGCCGCTGCTGCTGGGCGGTGACGCGGGTGACGCGGCGGCTGCGGATCTTGCCGCGGTCGGAGACGAACTTCCGCAGCAGGTCGGTGTCCTTGTAGTCGATGTAGGTGATCCCGGCCGCGTCGAGGGGGTTGGGGCGGGACGTGAGCGGCTTGCGGTGGTCGTGACGGCGTGCCATCGGGTTCCTTACGTACGTGCGGGTCGGTTCTTCGCGGGTGCCTGCCCGGGGCGGAGCGGTCAGGCGGCGTCGAGGAGGGTGTCGAAGGCGCGCGGCAGGTGCTTCCACCCCTCGCGGCCGGCGGCGTACTCGGCGTCGGTGAGCAGGCAGGAGTCGAGGAGTCGCTCGAGGTTGTCGCGGTCGAGGCCGGGCGAGGTGAAGACGAGGTGCTGGCAGCGGTCGCCGTGTTCGTCGTGCCAGTCCAGCGCGGCGGCCGCCCTGCGCACGGGCGGGACCATCTCCCAGGCGGCGTCCGGCAGCGCGGCGAGCCACGGGCCGGCGCTCTCCACGCACAGGGCGCCGCCCGCGCAGTCCCAGGCGAGCAGGGTGTCGGGGCGGTCGGCGAGCCAGAACCGGCCGCGGCTGCGGGCGGCGGCGCAGCACAGGTCCTCCAGCGCCTGATACAGACGCTCGGGGTGGAAGGGCCGGTCACGGTGCCAGACGAAGGTGGTGACCCCGGCCTCGTCGGCCTCCTGCGGGAGGAGGGCGCAGGCGGGGTGCTGCGCGGCCGCCGCCGCTTCGACGTCGAAGCCCGCGAAGACCAGCCGGGCGAGTTCGCCGGACCCGGCCGGCACCTGGCGGGCGGTCGGGTGGAGCTGGGCGAGCAGCGCGCGGTCCTCGTCGTCGGCCTCCCCGCCGTCGACGACGGCGAGGACGGGGGCGTACTCCAGCTGCCGGGCCCAGGTGTCGCCGACCGTGCGCCGGTCGCTCGCGGCGGCGGCGAGGCCTGCCTCGGCCAGGTCGTCGCCGTTGCCGAGGCAGGGCAGGACGAGCGCGGGGTCGACCGCCGTGACGACATTGGTCAGGTCGAGCACGCCGGCTCCGTGCGCGGCGACGACCTCGGCCATCGCCCTGGGTTCGACGGAGTCCCACAGCTCGACGATCGCGAGCCGGACCGGACCACCGCCGGCCAGCCGCCGCAACTCGGGCACCAGGTCCTCGCGGAGGGCGCAGCAGGCGCAGTCGTTGACGAGCGGGGTGTCGCCGCGGGACAGCTCACCGGAGGCGTCCCGCACCAGGCGCAGCACGGTGCCCTCGGCCGCGGTGGACAGGTCGTGGTGGAGCGCGACGCTGCCGGGCACGGTGCGCAGCAGACCGTCCACGACCTCCTTGCGCGCCGCGGAGTGCAGCCCGCCGACGATCACGACGGGCAGCCGGGCCTGCCCCTCCATCACTTCTCCCCGATCCGGCCGTAACGGCGCTCGAACCGCTCGACCCGTCCCGCGGTGTCCAGGACGCGCGCGGTCCCCGTGTAGAAGGGGTGGCTCACGTTCGAGATCTCGACGTCGACGACCGGGTAGGTGTTGCCGTCCTCCCATTCGATCGTCTTGTCGCTGGTCATGGTGGAGCGGGTGAGGAAGGCGTGGTTCGCCGCCCGGTCGCGGAAGACGACGGGGCCGTAGGCGGGGTGGATTCCGGGCTTCATGAGGTGTCCTTCGGGTCGGAGGGCCGGACGGGTCAGCGTTCCTCGCGGAAGTCGACGTGCTTGCGGGCGATCGGGTCGTACTTGCGCAGGACCATCCGTTCCGGGTCGTTGCGGCGGTTCTTGCGGGTGACGTAGGTGAAGCCGGTGCCGGCGGTGGAGCGGAGCTTGACCACCGGGCGGAGTTCGTCGCGTGCCATGCCCGGTACTATATGACAACGGTTTTCATTTCGAAAACCGCCCCGATCCGTAACCTCGAGCACGAAGAGGCAGGTGACCCCTTGTCCGCCCACTGCCAACTGACCGGCGCGAAGCCGGGCTTCGGCAACAAGATCTCCCACTCGCACCGGCGCACCTCCCGCCGTTTCGACCCCAACATCCAGCGCAGGCGCTACTGGCTGGCGAGCGAGGGCCGGTACGTCCGGCTGACGCTGAGCACCAGGGCGATCAAGACCGTCGACAGCATCGGCGTCGAAGCCGCGGTGGCCCGCATCCGCGCCCGGGGAGGGAAGGTCTGATGGCGAAGAAGAGCAAGATCGCGCAGAACGAGAAGCGCAGGGCGACGGTCGAGCGGTACGCCGCCCGACGCGCCGAGCTGAAGGAGACCGTCCGCCGTCCGGGCACTCCGGCCGCCGAACGCGCCGCCGCGCTGGCGGAGTTGCGCCGCCAGCCGCGCGACGCCAGTGCGACCCGGGTCCGCAACCGCGACAGCGTGGACGGCCGGCCCCGCGGCCACCTCCGGAAGTTCGGCCTCTCCCGCGTGAGGCTGCGCGAGCAGGCCCACGCGGGCTTCCTCCCCGGGGTCACCAAGTCCTCCTGGTGACCACCGGCACCGCGAACCGGCCGGGGGTGTGCGTCCGCGGCCCCGCCCCGGCCGCGGACACGCGCCCCCTGCCGGGGGCACGCATCCCCGGCCGGGGCGTCGCACGCTCGACGCCCCACCCTCCTCGTCATGACATCCATTTTCATGTAGCGTCCACGGCGTCATCCGCCAGAAGGAGAATCATGGCCGTCCCCAAACGCAAGATGTCCCGCTCCAACACCCGCCACCGCCGCGCGCAGTGGAAGGCGACCACCCCCCAGCTGGTCCCCGTCACCGTCGACGGCGTCCCCCACCTGGTGCCGCAACGCCTCGCCAAGGCCTACGAGCGCGGCCTGCTGCGCCCCGACGGCTGAGCCCGCGCCCGCACGGCCGCCCGCCACCGCCCCGCCCGCAGGCGGGGCCCCGGCTGTTGACGTCCGCCGCGAGGCCGGTTACGTTCACGTGGAACGATGATTCTAGAAGGGTTGCTCCAGACAGGAACCGTCCCCGTGACCGCCGGGATCGCGTCCGAGCGGGACGACCCCGCCGTCGCAGCCGTACGGAAGCGGACCGCGCGGACAGCCTGACCGGATCCGGCCTCCCACGACCAGGAGCAGTGCAGCATGACCGAAGCACCCCCGACCGCCCTCGTGATCGCCGGCAGCAGCGGCATCGGCGCTGCCTCGGCCCGCGAACTGGCCGCGCGCGGCCACCGGGTGGCGGTGCTGGCGCGCGGCGAAGGGGCGGACGAACTGGCCGGGGAGCTCGGCGGCCTCGCCCTCCGCGGCGACTACACCGGGGCCGGGGTCATCGAGGGTGCGGTCGCGCGGGTGGTGTCCGTCTGGGGCCGGCTGGACGTGCTGGTCAACAGCGCGGGCCACGGACCCAGGGGGAAGCTGGAGGAGCTGACCGACGAGGACCTGGCCGCCGGGTTCGACCTGTACTTCTACAACGTGGTGCGCGCCTGCCGCGCCGCCCTGGCGCCGATGCGCGCACAGGGCGGGGGCAGCATCGTCAACATCTCCTCGGCCAGCCCCAGCGAGCCCTCGCCCCGCTTCCCCACCTCGATGGTGGCCCGGGCCGCGATGACGACCTGGACGAAACTCTGGGCGGACGAGGTCGCCGCCGACGGCATCCGGGTCAACAACGTGCTCCCGGGCTACACCGTCGCCGACCCGGAGGCGGTGCCGGCCGCCTGGACCTCCGCGATTCCGCTGGGCAGGGCCGCCGCCCACCGGGAGGTCGCCCGGACGGTCGCCTTCGTGGCCTGCGACGCCACGTACACCACCGGTCAGAACCTGCGCGTCGACGGCGGACTCACCCGCGGCGTCTGACCTCCCGCCCCGCCGGGCGGTGCGGGAGCGCTACCGCTCCTCGGCCGCCCGGCGGGCGAAGTCGTCCACCAGCCCCTCCAGCGCCCGCGCGGCCAGATCGGCGTACTCCCCGAAGTCCAGGTCCAGGTGCACCTCGGAGTTCGCGTGGACGTAGAAGCCGTCGGTGAACGCCAGGCTCAGCACCGTGAGTTTGGTGGGCATGTCGGGGAAACGCTCGGTGACGTCGGCGGGGACGGACTCGGTGATCCGCTCGACGTCCACCTTGAACATCTCCGCCCGCATCCGCAGGTACGCCGCACGGACCTCGCTGTCCTCGTCCAGACCGCCGAGCCGCCTGCTCAACGCCCAGACAGCCGCGGCCTTGAGCAGGGCCTCCTCCTTCGTGTGGTGCTCCGGGTCGGCACCGGACAGGCCGGTGATGCCGCGCGAGAGTTTGCGGCGCACCCCCTCGGGCCCGGAGTGGATCTCCAGCCACACCTCGTAGCAGTGCTCGAGCAGGGCGACGAAGAGCTGCTCCTTGCCCTTGAAGTGCCAGTAGACCGAGCCGACGGGCAGACCGGACCGCGTGCTGACGGCCGCCATGGTCGTGCCCTGGTAACCGTGTTCCAGCGCCAGGTCCAGCGCCGCCCGCAGGATCTGTTCCCGGCTCCGGTCCGAACGCGCCTGCCGGACGCCCTTCGTGCCGCCGCTCCGCCGTGTGCCCTGCTTCATGCCGTCACCCTGTCGCCGCCTGCCGTCCGTGCCCCGCACCGCCAAACGCCCATTCTAGAACCCGGCCACCGGCGAGGACGGTGCCGAAGCGGTCCCGGCACCCGCCATCGCTTCGGTCCCGGACATGACGGAGCGCCGTCCCGCGAGGGCCGGCGCTCCGTACTCCCTCACACGGCGCAGGCGGCCTCCAGGACCCGGGCCACGACGTCGTCGAGCTCCTGGGCCAGGCACTCGGCGGCGATCACGTGGTCCGGGCGGACGACGACCGCGCCCACCGGCCGCGCGTCGAACCATGCCTGCAGGCCCGCCTCGCCGCCGAGGTCGCCGACGACGGTGACGCCGGGCGTGGCCTGCTTGCGCGCCCACGGCAGCTGCGCCCTCGGCACCACCTGCACGAGGCGGGCGCCCAACCGGTCCAGCGCGGCGCGCCGAGGCGCCGACAGGAACGCCGCCGGGTCGTTGTTCCAGGTGAGGATCCGCCAGCCCTGGCCGGTCGCGTCGTCGAGCAGCATCTCGGCGCCGTCGGCGTCGGTGGCCGCCGGCTGGGGGAAGATGGACCCCGCCAGCCGGGGCACGTCGCGGACGGGCAGCGACTTGGACACCGGCAGCGGAGTGTGCACCACCACGCCCCGGTCGAACTTCGGCTGGGGCTTGAACGCCTGCCGCTTCTGGGCCTCCCGTTCCTCGGGGGTGCGGGAGGCGGCGATCCGGTCGCGTTCGGCGGCCTTCTGCGGATCGTGGTCGGTCATCTCCTTCGCCATCCGGAGGGAGACGGCGACCATCTGCGTGACGTGGCCCAGCCGTTCGGTCTCGTAGGTGTCCAGCAGACCGTCGGTCGAGAGGCCCTTGACGACGGCGGCCAGCTTCCAGCCGAGGTTGAAGGCGTCGCGGATCCCCGAGTTCCAGCCCTGCCCGCCGACGACCGGCATGACATGGGCGGCGTCACCGGCGAGGAAGATCCGTCCGTGGCGGAAGCGCCCCGCGACGCGGGCGTGGTGCCGGTAGACGCGGCGGCGGATGATGTCCAGTGCGGACGGGTCCGGCACGTGCGGCGCCAACAGGCCGAAGACGAACGCGTCGTCCTCGACGTCGGCCTCGCCCTCGTGCTCGAAGAGCGTGAACTCCCAGCGCCGGATGCCGTGCGGCAACGCGATGGAGGCGTAGCTGCGGGCCGGGTCCCCGCCGAAGACGGCGTGGGGCGTACCGATCGGGTCGTTGGCGACGTCGATCACGATGCCGTCGGTCGGCCGGGTCTCGCCCTCGAAGGAGATGCCCAGGCGCTTGCGGGTGGGGGACGCCCCGCCCTCGGCGGCGACGGCGTACCGCGCGCGCACCGTGTCACCGTCCGCGAGGGTGGCGACCACCGCGTCGGCGTCCTCGGCCAGGTCCACGACCTCGGCGCCGAAGCGTACGGCGGCGTTGGGGAAGCGGTCGAGGCCGGCGAGCAGCACCCGGTCGACCAGCGGCTGCACGAAGCCGTTGCGGCGCGGCCAGCCGAACTCGCGCGTCGTCGGGTTCACTTCGGAGAGGATCGTCCCGTCGCCGTTGATCATGTAGATCTTCTGGTCGGGGATGGTGTGCGGGAGCACCTCGTCGACCAGGCCGGCGGTCTGCATCGCGCGGAGCGCCTCGTCGTCGATGCCCACGGCCCGCGGGTAGTCGATGAGTTCGTGCTCCCGTTCGACGACGAGGACGTCGACGCCCTGCCGGCCGAGCAGGTTGGCCAGGGTCAGGCCGACGGGACCCGCCCCGACGACGAGGACGTCGCAGGCCTTGTTCATGAGGTGCTCCGTGCGGATCGTGCCGAGTCCAGCCCGGCGATGGTGTCGCCGAACGCGCGGTTCAGCAGGACGAGATCGATGCCGAGGCCCGTGTAGTCGACGAGGCCGGCGGCGAACAGGCCGGCCGCGTACTCCGGCCGGCCGCAGTAGATGCCGAGGGTGACGCCGTGCGCGCTCGTCACCTCCCGGAGGTACGCGATCGCCTCGCGCACGGGGCCGTCGTCCCAGTCGCCGCGCCCGGGCAGGCCGTAGGAGACGGCCAGGTCTGCGGGCCCGATGTAGACCGAGTCCAGGCCGGGGGTCGAGACGATCTCCTCGGCGCGGTCGACTCCGGTCCTCGTCTCGATCTGGGCGATGGCGGACACCGCCCGGTCGCCCGCCTCGGTGTACGAGTCGCCCGGGTACAGCGCGGGCCGCGAGGGTCCCAGGCTGCGGCTGCCGGTGGGCGGGTACTTGGCCGCGGCGACCAGGGCCTCGGCCTGGGACCGGGACTCGACGGTGGGTGCGACGATCCCGCGGGCCCCGCTGTCGAGGAGCCGCAGGATCGGGGCGGGATCCGGTGAGCCCACCCGCGCGTACGCGTACGCGTTCTCCCGCGGGATCGAGCGCAGGATCCCGCAGGCCGCCTCCAGCCCCAGTTCGCCGTGCTGGAGGTCGAGGATCACGCCGTCGTAACCGGCGGCGGCCGCCCACTCCGGGATCGAGAACGCGGGGACCGTCTGGTGGAAGAGGACGGGGTTCCCGTCACCGAGAGCCGCCCGCTTCACTGTGCCGGCCCTTCTCGCCCGGCCAGGCGCGCGGCGTGGGCCGCGGCCGCCCGGCCGCCGAAGACGGGCACGATCTCCCGGCGGGCGAACAGCCACCGGCCGTCGACCCTGCGGTAGCGCTCGCGGAACTCGCCGACCGACGCGGGCTGCGTCTGCGGCTCGTTCGTGTCGCGGAAGGTGAGGTACTGCACCGTTCCCTCGACCTCCTCGCCGTCCCGCACCAGGCGGATCCCGCCGATGAAGTGGCGGCCGACGACGTCCGTCCGCCGGGCCCGCGCGGCGCCCCAGGCCTTCATGGCCTCGCGGTCCATGTCGCCCATCGGGCCGACCGAGACGCCGTCCTCGGTGTACAGCTCCCAGGTGGTGTCCGCCTGGTTGTGGTCCAGGCGGTAGAGCATCTCCGCGATGAGCTGCTCGATCTCGACGCGGGTGATCGCGTCGACGGGACGGTGGTCACTCATGTTCGGCCTTTCGCATCCGCGGTCGCGACGACGCGACCCAGTCCGGTGATGGTGGCGACGCACTCGACGTCGGCGGGCCACGGCTCGATGTAGCCGATGGACCCGGACAGCAGCACCTCGCCGGCACGCAGCGGTTCGCCCGTGCGGATCGCGGTCCCGGCCAGCCAGACGACCGCGTTGACCGGGTCGCCCAGCACGTTGCTGCCGACGCCGCGGGTGATCTCGGTACCGCCGCCCGTGATGACCATCTCCGCCTTCGTCAGGTCCACCTCGCCGTACGCGTGGCGCTCCTCGCCGAGGACGACGCCGCTGCAGCCGGCGTTGTCCGCGATGGTGTCGACGATCTGCCCGACCGAACCGCCGTAGCGGAAGTCGACGACCTCGAACGCGGGGGTCACGTGGTCGATCGCGGCCTCGACGCTCTCGCGGGAGGGGTCCAGGATGTCGCTCTTCAGGACGAACGCGACCTCGGCCTCGATGAGCAGCCGGTTGTACGCGGACATCGGGAGGTGCGTTCCCGAGGGGTGCACCATGTCGTCGTGGATGACGCCGTAGTCGGGTTCGTCGATGCCCACGCGCTGCTGCACGAGGGCGTTGGTCAGCCCGACCTTGCGGCCCACCCGCTTCACCCCCAGCTCGCGCTCGCGGAGGGCGGCGAACTCGGCGGAGATCGCGTAGGCCGCGTCGAGGTCCCGCTCGGGGAGCCGGGGGCTCACGTACGGCACCGTGTACACGCCGCGCTTCGCCTCGAACAACTCGCGCGCGATCTGGGTGATGGTCTCCGGGGCGACGCCCACTCCGGTCCTTTCGTCGGGCAGGGTTCTCGCGTCAGGCATGGTTCCTCCGCCCGGCGTGCTTCTTCAGGAAGGCGACCGCCGCGGCGTTGAACTCGGCGGCGCCCTCCCACTGCGGCCAGTGCGCGGCGCCGCGGATCAGCAGGTACTCGCCGTCCGGGATCAGCCGGCACAGGCGTTCACCCTCGGCCTCGTCACCGGTCGGCTCGTTGTCGGTCCACACCATCAGCGCCGGTACCGGGACCGCCGCGAAGTCGTCGTCCGTCACGCGGTTGCGCCAGCGCCGCTCCGGTTCCCGCAGGGCGGACACGTTCGCCATGCTGAACCCGTCACGGGCGTAGATCGCCTGGCGGACGCGGACGAGCTCGTCGGTGATGTTCCGCGGGTCGTGGATCACGACCTGCAAGCGCTTCTTCACGTTCTCGAACGTCGGCTCGCTCGCCGCCCGGACGCTCACCGACTGCGTCCTGTCCAGCTGCGGCTCCCCCACCACCCGCCCGCCCGGCGCGGACAGGATCACCGTGTGCAGACGGTCGGGGTGCTTCGGTGCGAACTTCAGCGCGAGCCAGCCGCCGAGCGACTCGCCCGCGAGGTGCACGCGCTCGAGCTCCAGTGCGTCGAGCAGCGCGAGCAGGTGCTCCTCGTAGTCGCGGATCTCCAGCGGATGGCCGGCCGGCGATGTGTACCCGTGGCCCGGGTAGTCGTAGCCGACCACCCGGAAACCGGCCTCCACGAACGCGCGGACGTTCTGCGTCCACGCCTCGATGTGGCCGCTGGTGCCGCTGGCGAGCACGACCGTCTGCGCGTCGGGGGCCGTTCCGGCGAGGTCGAGGACCCGGGTGCGGTAGCCGCCCGCGTCCACGTACCGCAGCGTGTGCCCCAGGTCCGCGATCTCCTCCCAGAGGGTCGCGAAGTGCGTCCCCGCGGACCGGCTCATGCGGTCACCGCCGCCTGGATCGCGAAGCCGGCGCCCCACTTCTCGACCGCCCAGTAGCGGTCGACCGCGAAGCGGTAGGGGCCCGCGGTGGACAGCGCCGCGTAGGCGGCGATCCAGCTGCGCATCTCGTGCGCGGCCGATCCGCCCTCCGCCATGAACCAGCCGTTCTCCCAGTCGTCGACCGGGGCGAGGTCGCCGGAGCGGAACACGTCGAGCACGAGCGTGTCCCACTCCTCGTTCAGGGGGTCGCTCGGCGCCGTGCCGTCGGCGATCGCCTGGATGCCCTTGACGATCAGCTGCTCACGCTCCTGCCGCTCCCCGGCCGAGGGCGCGTACGAGACCAGGCGCTCGCGCACGGTGCCGGGGGCGCCGTCCCAGCGCGGGATCGGCGGGTTGTGGGAGATGCCGCCCGAGGCGAGGAACAGCACCCTCGCGTCCATCGCCCGGGCGGCCCGGCCGAACGCCTCACCCATCAGGCGCACCCGCCGCATGGGCGGGAGCGGCAGGCCGATCGCGTTCACGAACACCGGCACGATCGGCTGCGTGAAGCCCTTCCCGAACACGAAGTCGAGCGGCTGGACCACGCCGTGGTCGACCTTCATCCGCTCGCTGCGGCCGATGTCGACGCCTTCGGCCAGCACTGCGGCGTGGAAGGCCCGGGCGGCGTCGCCGTCGACGGGGAGCGGCCCCGCGGTGGTGCCGTAGTCACCGATGCCCTCGGCGACCGCACCGATCACCCACGGTGTGATCAGCGAGTAGAGCTGGCCGTTGAAGTGATCGGGCCCGAACACCACGACCAGGTCGGGGGCGTACTCGGCGACGAACCCCCTGACCTCGTCGATGGCGGTGTTGATCTCGGCGAACGTCTCCCCGCCCGGGTCGACGTTGCCGAAGGACGGCGCGTGGGAGAGCGCTGCGACGGCCAGCGGCATCGCGTGGTTCCTTTCTCGAAGGTGGTGGACGGCCGCTACGCGGACGTACCGGTGAGCACGGGCTGAGCACTCGGCGCGTCGGAGCGGCGCTGGCTCAGGTGCAGGATCAGGACGCAGAGGCCGGCGACGAGCATGGGCAACGCGAAGACGGTGAAGGCGGTCCCCATCTCCATGCCCGCGTCGAAGGCCGCGCCGCCGGCGACCGGCGCCACGATGCCGCCGAAGCGGCCGACGCCGATGACGACACCGAAGCCGGTCGAACGGGCCAGCGTCGGGTACAGGGTCGGGACGATCGCGTAGAAGGCGGCGGTGCCCGAGCAGACGAAGAACGAGGCGAGGAACAGGGTCCACCAGGCGGTCGGCATCCCCGGGCCGGCGATGCCGAACAGCGCCAGGGCAGCGGTGGCCAGGATCAGGAAGACCGGGGCGAGGAGGCGGACGCCGAGCTTGTTGCCGAGGAACCCGAAGAGCACGTTGCCGAGGATGCCGCCGATGCTGAAGGCGGAGACGAGCTGCGGGGCGAGCGCCGGGTTCTGGTTGGCCGACGCGACGGCGCTCGGCGCCCAGTTCGTCATGAAGTAGAAGCTGAGCATGTACGCGACGTATCCGACGATCATCAGCAGCGTGTAGAAGCCGGTCCGGCCGGTGAAGACGGTGCGCAGCGAGCCCTTCGCCCTGACGCCCGTCGAGTCGGACTCCGGGAGCGCTTCGAGCGCGGGGCGGCGCATCTTCGCCAGGAGCGCGTTGAGCCGCTGCAGGGAGTCCGGGCGACGGCCCTCGGAGAGCCAGGCGAGCGACTCGGGGAGGAGGGCGTACGTGGCGACCGCGGCGACCGCGCTCAGGGCGAACCCGATCCACCAGCCGAACTGCCAGCCGCGCGCGTCGAGCATCGGGCCCACGATCATGGAGCCGAGCAGCCCGCCGATGTTGATCGCGGCGGCGTAGACGGCCATCACCAGCGCGTACACGCGCTTGCCCGTGTACTCGGCGAGGATGACGCCCACCACGGCCACCAGGGAGCCGACGCCGACACCGGTGACGATGCGGCTCACGACGAGGGGCCACGTCCCCGTCTCCGGCGTCGCGAAGGGGCCGATGAACATGCCCACCGCGATCGTCACGGTGGAGATGACGCCCATCCTGCGCCTGCCGATGCGGTCGGCGAGCGGCGCGACGACGATCGAGCCCACGAGCATGCCGATCAGGGCGCCGGACATCACGAGTCCGAGCTCGGCCTTGGAGACCCCGAAGCCCTCCTCGATGTACGGGGCGGCGAACGACGTGAGCGAGACGTCGTAGCCGTCGAGCACGACCAGGGCGATCGCGATGACGACGGCGCGGATCTGCAGACCGCTCATCTTCTCTTGAGGGATGTGGTCGGTGATCCTCATGGAGGTCTCCCTGTCTCGGGACAGAGCGGACCCGCGCCATCGCAGTGGCCCGCCGGAATGAGGTGGACCGCGCACCGGGTCGCGTTCCGTAGACGAAACCTAGAAGCAACGTTCTAGAATCGGCATTACGATGACCAGCGTCCATCGGCGGTGTCAAGGGTTGGCGCGAATTTGGTAGAACTGCAGTCCGAAGAACGGTGAGGGGGGCCGATGGCCACGAGGCGGAAGACCCATCAGGGGTCCGAGGTGTCGAAGCAGGCGATACTCGAGGCCGTGCTCTCGCGTGCGGTCGAGGCCGGGTACGAGGGGACGACCATGGCCGATGTCGCACGCGCGTCCGGCCTGCCGATCGGATCCGTGTACTGGCACTTCCAGAACAAGGAGCAGCTCTTCGTCGCGCTGCTCGACCACTGCTTCGAGGTCTGGCGGCGGACCCACGCGTCCGCCGCGGACATGCGCGAGCTGCTGCGGCGGAGCATCGCCGATTCGGCGGCGGCGTCCGGAAGCCTCGCCGACCCGGCCGCCGCGTTCTGGAGCATCGGCCTCGTCTTCGCGTTCGAACGGCGGTTGGAGGACAACCTCGCCCGGCAGCGGTACCTCGCCATCCGCGAGGAGATGTTCGAGTTCATCGCGTCCCGGCTGCGCGCCTCGTACGCGGGGGTGACGGAGGACGTCGCGGCGGAGCTGGCGCACGACATCGCCGTCATGGGGCGGGCCCTGACCGACGGCTTCCGGGTGGCCGCGGCCGCCGGCGACGACACCGACTTCACCCGGTACGCCGAGCTGGCTGCCGACGCGCTCGAATCCCTGGTCTCCGCCCGCCTGCGGGAGCACGCGGAGAGGGCCTGAGGGGCCGGGCCGGCCGGGCGTGGCGGGAGCCGCGCACGGCTCGCGGCGCCGTACGGGGGTGAGGGCCGCGCCCGGTGGCGAACGGGTCGCGCGCCTCGCCGGACCCGACCGGCCCGGCACAGCGGTCGCAGGTCGTCGGCGGGTCCGCGGCATCCGGCGGGGAGGGCCTTCGTGACACCGGGTCGCCGCCTTGGAGGTCCTCCGGCGGCCCCGGCCGGTGCCGCCGGAGGCGGGGCCGCCGGGTCAGGCCCTCCTGCCGGTGCTGCCGGAGAGGAGGAAGTCGCCCAGTTCCCTGTCCACGGAGTGACGGATCTTCTCCATCACCCCGCCCTGGGTCGCCTCGCCGACGACTTCCATCACGCAGCGCGCCTCGTCCGCGGCCCTGGCCGGATCCTCATGGGCGCGCCGGGCGACCCGGTCGAGGAACTCCGGGTACCTCAGCCGTACGCCGGTGGCCGGCTGGTCCGGGGCGGCCGCGACCCGACGCAGGTGCTCGCCGATCTCCCGGGGCAGCTGGCCGGCGACGTCGTTCGCCACCGTCGCGGGAACGCGTTCGGCGAGCGTCTCCAGCGTGGCGCGGGTGGCGCCCTCGGCGGCACCCCGGCTGTCCAGGCGCGCCCTCGCCTGTACCTGTCCGATGAAGGTCGCGTGGTCCATGGGGCTTCGTCTCCCTTCCTGCTCGTTCCGGTCCGTCCTGCTCGTTCCGGTCCGTGTACGGGGTCCGGGTGTCCGGTACGGGGCGGCCGATTCGGCCGGGGGCCGACGGATGTGCGGGGCGGGTGTGAGTACCGGGGCGCGCGTGGTTACCCGGGGAGCGACACACGATCTCGGCAGGAGGCAGTGATGGCCCACGCGACGAGCGCGCGGGAAGTGGTGGACGCCATCAAGGACGTCGACTTCCCCGCCGACAAGAACCAGCTGATCGACGCGGCCCGCACGTCCGGGGCTTCGGAGGGCGTCGTGGCGGCGCTCCGCGGCATTCCGCCGGAGGAGTACACCAACCGGGACGACGTGGCCCGGTCGGTCCGCACCGACCCCGCCTCCGACCTGGGCGTCAACGCGTCCCAGCGCGCCCAGCAGGCCCGGGCGGGCGGCAGGCCGGGTCAGTCCCAGCACCTTCGGGAGGTCCCGAAGACACCCATCCAGGAAGAACTGGACCGCTGACCGGCCACGGTCGGCGGAGGAAGGAGCGGTGCCGTGGTACGCAAGCACATGGAGGGCGACGAGGCCCAGAAGCGGGAGGCGGCCCGCGAGGCGCACCGGGCCGGTGACGCGCCCAGCGAGCACTCGGTGACCACCGGTGCCTCCAAGCAGCGCGCGCACACCACCGGCCGGAACTCCATCTCGCACGAGGAGCGGATGGCCGGCGTGCACCGGGGCAAGCAGGGGTCCCGCTCCGGCGGCCGGGGCGGCTCCGCCCCCTCGGACCGGGGACAGGAGAGGACGTTCGCCGGACGCGACCGGTCCGAGTACACCGACCGCCACGAGCGGGTGTTCCGCGCGGTCACCGAGGCCCAGGAGACGCACGGCGGCGAGGCCGCCCACCTGGACGACATCGCCCGCAGGGCGCACCTCCCCCAGGACGAGACCCGTGGCCTGCTGCACGACCTGTCCCGACGGCAGGGCCTGGTGTCGCAGCTGGGCGGCGGTTCGGACCGGCCCGACCAGGGCCCGCGGTACGAGGTGAAACCCGGCATGTGACGGGCCCGCCCCGTACGACCCGCCCCGTACGGCCCGCCGCGTACGGGGCGGCCGTCGTCGTCGGTCTCGGACAGCATGGCGTCCATGCGTTCCGGGCCGACGCCTGGGCCGGGGGAACGTTTCCCGTGCACCGGCACGGTTACCCATGAGGGGCCGTACCCCCGCGTTGCCGTGCACGGTCCGGGACGCCGGAGGGACGGCCCCTCACCACCGGGAACGGAGCGCGCATGGCCAGTACGAAGGTGTCCGACCACGTCCTGCGGCGGCTGCGCGACTGGGGCGTCGAGCACGTCTTCGCCTACGCCGGCGACGGCATCAACGGCCTGCTGGCGGCCTGGGGGCGCGCGGACAACGAACCGAAGTTCGTGCAGGCCCGGCACGAGGAGATGGCCGCCTTCCAGGCTGTCGGGTACGCCAAGTTCTCCGGCAGGGTCGGGGTGTGCGCGGCCACCTCCGGTCCGGGCGCGATCCACCTGCTGAACGGGCTGTACGACGCCAAGCTCGACCACGTCCCGGTCGTGGCACTGGTCGGACAGACCGACCGCAGCGCCATGGGCGGCTCCTACCAGCAGGAGGTGGACCTGGCGAGCCTGTTCAAGGACGTCGCCTCGGACTTCTGCCAGACGGCGACGGTGCCCGAGCAGCTGCCGAACCTGATCGACCGGGCCGTCCGCACGGCGTACGCCAGGCGGACCGTCACCGCGGTCATCCTCCCCGCCGACGTGCAGGAGCTGGACTACAGCCCGCCCACCCACGCCTTCAAGATGGTGCCGTCCAGCCTGGGGACGGGCCGGTACGCACCGGTCCCGTGCGACGAGGACCTGCGGCGGGCCGCCGAGGTGCTGAACGCCGGCGAGAAGGTCGCCGTCCTGATCGGGCAGGGCGCCCGCGGAGCGCGCGCGGAGGTAGAAAGCCTCGCGGACGTGCTCGGCGCCGGGGTGGCCAAGGCCCTGCTCGGCAAGGACGTCCTGCCCGACGACCTGCCCTACGTGACCGGCTCCGTCGGGCTGCTCGGCACCCGCCCCTCCTACGAGCTGATGCGGGACTGCGACACCCTGCTGATGATCGGTTCCAGCTTCCCGTACACGCAGTTCCTGCCGGAGCTGGACCAGGCTCGGGCGGTGCAGATCGACATCGACCCGCACATGATCGGCCTGCGCTACCCGAACGAGGTCAACCTCGTCGGCGACGCCCGCGAGACGCTCCGGCGGCTGCTGCCGCGGCTGCGCCGCAAGGAGGACCGGACCTGGCGGGAGCGGGTCGAGGACAACGTCGCCCGCTGGTGGGAGGTCATGCAGCGCCGCGCAGCCGTGGACGCCGATCCCGTCAACCCGGAGTACGTCGTCCACGCCCTGGACGGCAGGTTGCCCCACGACGCCATCGTCACCGCCGACTCCGGCTCGGCCGCCAACTGGTACGCCCGGCACCTGCGGCTGCGCGCGGACATGCGCGGCTCCCTGTCCGGCACCCTGGCCACCATGGGGCCTGGCGTGCCGTACGCCATCGGGGCGAAGTTCGCGCACCCCGGCCGGCCGGCCATCGCGCTGGTCGGCGACGGCGCGATGCAGATGAACGGCATGATGGAGATGGTGACCGCCGCGAAGTACCACCGGGAGTGGTCCGACCCGCGGCTGGTCGTGGCCGTGCTCAACAACCGCGACCTCAACCAGGTCACCTGGGAGATGCGGGCCATGACCGGCGCCCCGCAGTTCGAGGAGTCCCAGCACCTCCCGGACCTGCCCTACGCCGACATCGCGCGGTCCTTCGGTCTCGGCGGCGTCCGGGTGGAGAAGCCCGAGCACGTCGAGGCGGCCTGGGACGAGGCCCTCGCCGCCGACCGGCCCTTCGTCATCGATTTCCGCACCGACCCGGCCGTCCCGCCGATCCCGCCGCACGCCTCGCTGGACCAGATCGAGGCCGCGGCCACCGCGGTCCTCAAGGGGGACAGCGACCGCGGCTCCGTGCTGAGGCAGGGCATCAAGGCCAAGGTGCAGGAGGTGCTGCCCGGCGGCCGGCACCGCGGCGACCGGCCCGGCGCCGGACCGCACGACGGCGCCGGGGAGGACGAGTGACGCCGTCCGGCACCGTCGGCCCAGGTGGTCCACGCCGGACCCGTCGCCGGACCGTCGCGGACCACTTCGCCGTCCCCCCGCACCGCGTCCCACCAGGCTCCCGGGCGCTGGACGCCTTCCCCGCCCGTGAAGCCGCCGCCCTCGCCCTCGTCGAGGCCACCGCGGCCGGTCACAGTTGGCGGCGGACCCCCGCCTCACCGGTCACCTGCCCTGTCCGGGACTGCCGGTCCCCCGTCAGCGCCTCGGCGCCCTTTCCGCGCCGCCACGTCGGCAGCACGGTGCGCTGACGCTGGTCCTCGAGGACCAGGGCGAAAGCGGCGTAGAGGGCGACAGCGGTGAGGACCAGTCCGATGACGCCCGCGACGTGCTTCCATGCCTCCGCCGCGGACAGCTCATGGACGCCGGTGGCCGCGAATCGCAGCGAGGCCACGACGAGGACGAGGGAGGCGACGAGCTTCGCCGTGCCGGCGGCGGCGATCGGAGCCCACAGCGCCAGGGCGGCGAGCAGCAGCAACAGCCCCGCGGCCTTGCTCGTGCTCCCGGGCGGAGAGCTGAGCATGATGAGGCCCAGGGACAGCCAGGTTCCGGACAGCACGGCCATGCCGGTCGCCGCGACGTCGTCCCGGCACAGGAAACCGAGTACGGAGGCCGCGGACTGCAAGGGGAGGACGAAGGCCAGCAGGACGATCGCCACGGCCTTGCCCTGGGCCGGCGGCAGCCACTCCAGCTGCGACGCGGCGACGACGAACGTGCCGCCGGCCAGTCCCAGGAAGCCCATGGGAAGGGGACTGGCCAGTGGGCGCAGGTGCACCACGACCGGCGGCACCTGATCCGGTGACCGGCTGTCTGCCATTCAGCTCTCCTTCGGGAGATGTCCGGGTAGTGCCGCCCAGCGGTACCGCTGGGCGGGACGGGAGTCCTCGCGTCCGGGACGATGCGGGGCGTGGGCCGCCGGGCGCCGGCTGTTCGCCGTTCGCGGCACTCCGGATCCCGCGCAGGCTTCCGGCGGCCGGGTCAGGTGGCGGCCGCCGAGGCGATCAGTGCCTGGGGGGCGGCCTGCTTGATGCGGGTGTTCAGCCACTTCAGCTGGCGCTGGGTGTCGGACGTGCACTTCTCCACGACGTCCAGCAGTTCGCGGTCCCGCGTCCCCTGCGCCGCCTGGCCCAGGACGGTCCAGGTGATGTCGACGAAGGAGGCCAGGACGTAGAGGTCCTGCAGGTCGCGCAGGAGGCCGACGCCGCCGGAGCGGGTGCGGGACAGTCCTTCGGCGTGCAGCCGTTCGGGCTCGTCCTCGCGCTGTTCGCCGTAGCGCTCGGCGACGGGTGCGAGCCGGTCGACGTGCCCGTCGCTCGCCGCAGCGAGAGTGTGGCAGAGGGAGTGCACGTCCGGTTCACCGGCGTGGCCCTCGGCGACCTGGCGGAAGGAGGCGGCCAGCGTCCTGGACGCCGTGTGCTGCAGGCCGATGTAGGTGGCGAGATGCACGGGTCAGCCCTTCGTGCCGGTGGTGGACGTGGTCGTGCCTCCGGAGCCGGGCTGCTCCGGAGAGGCTTCCGGCGGCCGCGGGGGCCGTGGCGGTTCGGTGGCGTCCGGGTGCTCGCGCACCTCGGCGCCGGGGCCGCCGACGGTGGCCGGGACGCCGTCCGGGTCGGCCGGTGCGGACGCGGTCGTGGTGGGGGCGGGCGAGGGACCGGTGGCTTCCGCGATCTTCATGACCCTGACGGCCCCGATCTTGAACAGCGGCTGCTTGGAGACGGGGTCCCATTCTGTGATCGTGAGTTCGTTCGCCGCGCTCGGGCTGCCGCCGGGGGCGGCCCCGTCCGTTCCCGGCTGGTCCCAGTAGCCGTAGTGGAACGGTGTGAACACCACTCCGTCCCGGCCGCGACCGATCCGCGCCGGGCCCTGCATGGCTCCCCGGGGTGACTCCAGCCGCACCAGGTCGCCCTCGCGCACGCCGAGCCGTGCCGCGTCGCCGGCGGACAGCTCCACCCACACCCCGGGCGCGGCGCGGCGCAGTTGACGGGAGCGTCCGGTCTTGGTGCGGGTGTGGAAGTGGTAGGCGGTGCGGCCGGTGGTGAGGACGAACGGGTACTCCTCCCCCGGGCTCTCCGGCGGTGGCACGTAGGGGGCGGCCTTGAGGAACGCGCGGCCGTCGGGGTTCTTGGCCCGGTACTCCTGCTCGCTGAGCACCCCGCCGGTGAGCAGGTCGTGGCCGTAGGTCTCGCAGACGTCCGGGTGGGTGGGGAAGTTCGCGTCCGCGTACAGGCGGTCGGTGCCCTCGGGGGCATCGTCGTTCACGGGCCAGGGGACGCCGCTGCCGCCGCGCAGCCTGTCGTACGTCAGACCGGTGTAGTCCACCAGGCGGCCACGGGTGCACTCCTTCCACGCCTCGAACACCTCTTCCGGGCCGGACCACTTGATCAACGGGGCGCCGTCCTTGTCGCGGAAGTCCATGCGGCGGGCGTAGTCCAGCCAGATGTCCAGGTCGCTGCGCGCCTCGCCGGGCGGCTCGACCGCCTTCTCGGACAGGTGCACGGTGCGGTTGACGTTGGTGAACGTGCCCTGCTTCTCGCCCCAGAGGGCGGCCGGCAGGACCACGTCGGCGTAGCGGGCGGTCTCGGTCAGGAAGCCGTCCTGCACGACGGTAAAGAGGGAGTCCTGCTGGAGGATCCTGCGGATCCGGGGCAGCTCGGGCAGGGAGACCGCGGGGTTGGTGCCGGAGATCCACAGCAGGCCGATCGACCCCTGTTCGCAGTAGCGCCAGATCTGCATGGCGTGGGTCGGCGGCGCCCAGTGCGGGATGGTCATGGGGTCGACGTTCCACAGCTCCGCCAGTTGCCGGACGTGCTCGGGGTTCTCCCAGTTCCGGAATCCCGGCAGGTCCCCGTCCGCGCCGCACTCGCGGGTGTTCTGGGCGGTGGGCTGGCCGTTCATCTGCAGGATCCCGCATCCGGGTCGTCCCAGCATCCCGCGCAGCAGGTGCAGGTTGTTCACCGCGCAGGAGGCGGCGGTCGCCTGGTGGGACTGGAAGAAGCCCTGCAGGACCGTGGACAGCACCCGCTCGGAGGTTCCGAAGATCCGCGCCGCGCGGCGGATGTCGTCGGCCGGGACCCGGCAGATGCCGGCCGCGTGCTCAGGGGTGTAGGGCTCGACGGTGGCCTTCAGCTCGTCGAAGCCCAGGGTGTTCGCCTCGATGTACCGCTCGTCCACCCAGCCGTTGTGGACGACCTCATGGATCAGCGCGTTCATCAGCGCCTGGTTGGTGCCCGGCAGCGGTGCCAGGTGCACCCCGCCGGTGGCCCGCGCGGCTTCGGCGACCTTGGTCGTCCGGGGGTCGACGGCCACGATCTTCGGCGGGTTGGGGCCGTGGATCCGGTCCAGGACACGCGCCCACAGCACGGTCTGGGTCTCGGCCATGTTGTGCCCGAACAGGAACACGGCGTCGGTGGCCTCGATGTCGCTGTAGCTGCCCGGCTGCCCGTCCGAGCCGAAGCTCTCCTTCAGCGCAGCGGCCGCGGTCGCCGTGCACAGCCGGGTGTTGCCGTCCATGTGCGGCGTCCCCAGCCCGGCCTTCCCGATCACGCCCAGGGTGTAGTACTCCTCCAGGAAGAGCTGCCCGGAGGTGTAGAAGCCGTGGCTGAGCGCTCCGGCGTCGGTCGCCAGCAACCGCCGCGAGCGTTCGACGATGCGGTCCATCGCCGTGTCCCAGTCGCTCTCGACCAGCTCGCCGCTCCCGTCGCGGACCAGCGGCCGGGTGAGCCGGTCGGTGCGGCTCCACTGCCACGATCCGTACAGCCCCTTGGGTCCCAGCCGGCCGTGGTTGACGGTGTCGGTCGCACGGCCCCGGACGCCCACCATGCGGCCGTCCTTCACCGCGATGTCGCAGCCGCATCCGTTGCTGCACAGCACGCACGCCGACTGCACCCACCGGTCCACGTCCTCCTCGGACACCGAGGAGTCGAGGTGGGTGTCGACGCGCACCGGCCAGGGGGTGTCCCTCGCGTGCGGGGTACGGGTGCCCCAGATGTCCGCGATCCGGTCCTTCACGGGCGCCCTCTTCCAATCGGCGGGTTTCCACGGCGGCCCACAGGTACCCGTCCGCCGGTCACGGCAACCCGCGGGGAGGGAGGGACCACCGGTCCGACGGAAGCACGGTCATGCCTCCGGCTCACCGCCCGTGCCGGGCCGGGGGCCCGCGCGGTCGCCCTCGGCGGCCGTTTCAGCCGGTCGCGGAAGGAAACCCTTTCCGCACCCGTCAGGCCGGCGGGCTTCCCGCACGAATCAGCACGCCGACACCCGAAGGAGACCGATCATGCCCGCAGGTTCCAGCTCCAAGAGGGAGCGCCAGTACGAGCACATCAAGGACAGCGCCGAGGAACGCGGCGCGTCCGAGGGGCGGGCCAAGGAGATGGCCGCGCGTACGGTGAACAAGCAGCGTGCCCGGTCCGGCGAGGCCAGGTCGTCGAGCAGCAGCTCGACGAAGGGCAAGTCACCGTCGCAGCGCGGCGGGGAGAGGTCGGGCAGGTCCGGCAGCGGAGGTTCGGGCCCCACCCGGGAGCAGCTCTACGAGGAGGCGAAGAAGAAGGGCATCGACGGCCGGTCCTCGATGAACAAGGACCAGCTCGCCAAGGCCCTCGGCCGCTGACCGCCCCCTCCCTCTGCGCGGGACACGCACGTCTCGCGCGGCCGGGGTTCCGGGCGCCGCCGACGGCCCGCCGTCCGGCACGGCATGGTCGTGCCGGACGGCGGGCCGTGGGCCGGCCGGGGCCGGAGCGCCGGCCGTCGGCTGCGCGGTGAACGGTTCCGGCGGCAGCGGCGGGGCCGGGTCGGCGGTCACGGCCGACCGCCCCCGCTCCCCCGGCCCGTCGCCACCGGCCCTCGCGTGCCCGCGGTGGTGGCGGCTCCGGTCCCGGCCGCCTCGCCGAGGCCGGATGCGACCGAGCCGTCGCCGGCCACGCCGAGCACCACCTTCGTCCAGCCCGCCTCGCGCCGGTCGAAGGTGCGGTAGGCGTCGATCGCGTCCTCGGTCCCGACCCAGCGGGTGATCAGCGGGGTCGGGTCGAGCCGGCCCGCGGCCACCATCGACACCAGCTCGGGCAGGTAGCGGCGGTGGTGGCAGTTGCCCATCCTGAGGGTGAGGTTCTTCATGAACGCCTCGCCGAACGGGTAGTGCCCCACCTGCGGCGGATACACCCCCACCGTGCCGATCGTGCCCGCCTTCGCCGTCATCCGCACCGCCCAGCGTGCCGCCAGTGACGGCGCGTCCCCGGGCACCCACGTCCTCCCGTCCGGGTTCCGTTCGGGGGCCGCCTCGTCCCGTTCGTGGTCGAACTGCTCATCCAGGTCCCGGAGCGCGTCGGCCGCCGGCCCGTGGGAGGGGCGCTGGGCGTCCACGCCCACGGCGTCGATCACCCGGTCCGCGCCGATCCCGCCGGTCAGCTCCAGGACGGCTTCGACCGGGTCCTCGGCGTTGAAGTCGACCGTCTCGGCGTGCTGGTCGCGCGCCAGCCCCAGCCGGTCGGCCACACCGTCGACGACGATGATCCGTCCGGCTCCCCGCAGCCGGGCGCAGGCGACGGCAGCCTGCCCGACCGGTCCGGCCCCCACGATCGCCACCGTGTCGCCGTCACCGATCTCGGCCAGCCGCGCTCCGAACCAGGCCGTGGGATAGATGTCGGAGAGCAGGACGGCCTGCGCGTCGTCGACGGTGTCCGGCAGCGGGACCAGCCCGACGTGGGCGTAGGGGATCCGGGCGTACTCCGCCTGCAGCCCGTCCAGGCCGCCGGCGGCCTGTGGGCCGCCGAAGAAGACCGTGCCCGCCCGCGGACCGCCCGGATTGGCGTTGTCGCACTGCGCGTGGTAGCCGGCCCGGCAGTAGGCGCACGTCCCGCAGGCCACCGTGGACGGCACCACCACCCGGTCACCGCGCCTGAGGTTGCGCACGCCGGAGCCCGTCTCCTCCACGACGCCGACGGCCTCGTGACCGAGGATCCGGCCCTCCCGCATGCCGGGCATGGTGCCGCGGACGAAGTGCAGGTCCGTCCCGCAGATCGCGGAGGTCGTGATCCGTACGATCGCGTCGTGGGGATCCTTGATCTTCGGCTCCGGCACGTCGTCCAGGCGGATGTCACCCAGCCCGTGCCACACGACAGCCTTCATGCGGTCCCTCCGTCCGTGCGTGCCGGCGCCCCGCCGCCGACCCCGCGGTGCGGCCTCGACGGCGGCGCCGTCCGTTCCGCCTCACTTCCCTGCCGGGGTTTCCCCCCGGTCGGCCCCGAAACCGGAGCCCCACGCCGCTGTCCGCGGGGCGGCGGCCGATGCGGTCGCTGATCCGTCCGGACGTGAGGGCGCTGAGGACGGCGCCGAGCAGGAGCGGGCAGACGGCGAAACCCTGCTGACCGGCGCCGGCCGGGCAGGGGGCCGGCTCGGTCACGGGTTCCGGCGTCGTGGTCGCGGGCGGCCCTCAGCCATGCCGGGCGACGCCTCGGAGCAGGTCGGACGCAGGCGTCCGCGCCGGGTCCGGACGGAAGGCGTTTCCGGGGAAGTCGTCGGCGCTCACCCTCTGAGGGGTGCCACGGCGGTGGAGCATGGACACGAGAAACGTCCGTTCGGCCCACGAAGGCCGCGCCGCCCCCAGCCGCCGGGCGACGGAGTGCCGGACCGGGCGCGGGTCCGCCGGCGCCGCGGCGGGCTCCGCACCCGGCGGTTCAGCGGCGTGCGCGGCGCTTCGCGGTCCGGGCGTAGTCCTGGAAGCGGGCCTTGGCGATGACGGACCGGTCGGGGGTGCGCAGCACGATGCCTTCCGGGGTGCCGCCGGCGCCGTCGTCCAGGGCGACCCGGGTGGCGGGCAGGCGCTCGGCGAGGAGGGCCGCCATGCCGTCGACGGTTGCGGGGAGCCGGCCGCCGGGGATCGTCGCGAGGCGTGGGACGAGGGGGATGCCGTCGGTGGCGGCGATCCGCTGGAGGGCGGCCTCGTCGCCGAAGTCCTGGCCGCCGTCGTCACGCCAGGACGCTATCTGTCCGGGACTCCGGTCGAGGACGTCGGGCCGGACGAACGCGACGTCGAAGAGCCGGTGGCCGACGCCGTTCCCGCCGGTGTACTGCTTGGCCGCGCCGCCGATCCTGCGGCCGTACACCTCGAGGAAGAACACGGCGATGCGGCCGTCCGCGTCGCGGGGCCCGAGCCGGTCGGCGAGCGGCCTCAGCTCGTCGACGATGCCGAGGGCGGGGTTGTGGACGCGGTCGCCCTTCGCGTGGAGGAGTTCCTCGCGCGAGCCGATGAGGTAGTCGCCGTCGGGGAGCAGGACGATCCGCCCGTTGGTGCCGTCGACCTTCTCGGTGAGGAGGACGTCGCCCGTGAAGGGGGTGTGCTCCTCGAGGAGGCTGCCGTTCCCGGGGTCGAGGCGGTGGTAGGTGGGGATGCTCGGGTACTTCGTCGCGCTGTTGAGGGCGGCGAGGCCGGGTGCGGTCACGGCGGGTGGCTCCAGGTCGGGTCGCGGGACGGACGTCCGTCGGCGGGCGCGCGGGCAGGGCCGGGGGGCCCGCCCGGCGCGGGCGCCGCGGTTCAGGCAAGTGTCGTGCCGGCGGTGACCTGGGGGAACCGATTTATCCGCGTGCGGGTGCGCGCCGGGACGAGCCGCGCCGCACGCGGCCCCCCGGCGGGCGGACCCGAGCGGCCGCGGTCGTCCCGTTCCTCAGTGCCGCACCGGGCCGTCGGCCAGCTTCTGGCCGCGGAGGAGGAAGAACGCGGCTGCCGAGGCGAGCAGCAGGAGAGCCGCGCCGAACCCGGCGGCGAGGGCGACGCCGTCGACGAAGGCCTCCCGGGCGGCGTGGAGCAGTTCGCCGGCCGTCTCGCCGGGCAGGTGCTCGGCGGCGACGACCGCGCCGGCGAGGGAATCGTGCGCCGCCTCCGGGGTTCCGGCCGGGCCGGTGAAGCCCTGGTAGACGTTGGTGACGACGGAGCCCAGCAGGGCGATGCCCAGTGCGGTGCCCAGCTCGTACGCCGTCTCCGAGACGGCGGCGGCGGCCCCGGCCTGCTCCTTGGGGACGGCGGTGAGGATGACGTCCGAGGTGACGGTGAACGCCACGCCCGCGCCGAATCCGACGACCAGCAGGACGACGCCGATCAACGGGTAGCCGGTGGTCCGGCCGAGCGTGGTCAGCACGGCCAGCGCCAGGCCGATCATGGCCAGCCCGCCGGCGACGACCACACGCACCGAGAAGCGCCGTGCCGCGGCACCGGCGACCAGGCCGGCCGCCACCGCGCCGACCGCGGCCGGCAGTTCGGCGAGGCCCGCCTCGATGGGCCGCCGCTCCTGCACCAGCTGCAGGTACTGGGACAGGAAGAACAGCAGCCCGGACAGGCCGAGGACGGTCAGCAGGTCCGACAGGACGGCGCCGCTGAAACCGCGGCTGCGGAACAGCCGCACGTCCACCACCGGAACCGGCAAGCTGCGCTGGCGGCGGACGAACGCCCGGAGCGCCGCCGCGCCCGCGACGGCCGCCGCCGGCACCGGCCAGGAGAACCCCGCGGCGGCGGCCTCCTTGACCGCGTAGACGACACCGATCATGCCCGCCATCGACAGCAGGACGCTCGGCAGGTCCCACGGCCCCGGCGAGGGGTTGCGGGACTCCGGCAGCGTCTTCATACCCACCACGACCAGCAGGGCCATCACCGGCAGGTTGATCAGGAACACCGATCCCCACCAGAAGTGCTCCAGCAGCGCGCCGCCGGCGATCGGGCCGATCGCCATGCCCGCGGAGGCCGCGGCGCTCCAGATGCCGATGGCGAGACTGCGTTCCCGCGGGTCGTGGAACAGGTTGCGGATCAGGGCGAGCGTCGACGGCATCAGTGTCGCGCCGGCGACCCCCAGCAGGGCGCGGGCCACGATCATCGTCCCGGGCGTCTGCGCGTAGGCGTTGAGCACCGAGATCAGGCCGAAGGCCGTCGCGCCCGTCAGCAGCAGACGCTTGCGGCCGATCCGGTCACCGAGGCTGCCCATGGAGACGAGCAGACCCGCGAGGACGAACGAGTAGGCGTCGCCGATCCACAGCAACTGGGTGCCCGACGGCTGCAGGTCCTCGCCGAGGTAGGGCGTGGCCAGCCCCAGGACGGTGGCGTCCACCGCCACCAGCAGCACGGCGAGGACCAGCACGCCCAGGGCCATCCAGCGGCCCGGGCCCTTGCGCACGTCCTCCCGCCCGGTCGTGTGCAGGGTGCCGGTCACGGCGTCTCCTTGCGCAGCACGCCGCCGAGCAGCAGCTCGGTGACCATGGGGGTGAAGTCGTTGCGGGCCACCCGGCCGCCCGCGACGGTCCAGCTGCCGGCGGCCACCAGGCCGTAGAGGGCCTCGGTGAGCCACACCGCGCTCAGCTCGACGCGGAACTCCCCGCTCTCCTGCCCCCGGCGGAACAAGGCCATCAGGCGCTCGTCGATGCGGGACCAGCCCGCGTTCTGCTCCTCGCCCTCGAAGAGCTGGTTCTCGGAGTAGAGGAAGGACAGCAGGCCCGCGCAGGGCTCGATCGCACGGACCAGGCGGCGCAGCGCGTCGGCGGCCGGCCCCTCCTCGGGGCGCGCCGCGTCCAGCGCGGCCTCGCACTCGGCGATGCCCAGTTCCTCCAAGGCCCGCACCAGGGCGTCGCGCCCGGCGAAGTGCCGGTTCAGCGTGGCGCGACTGACCCCCGCGCTCCGGGCGACCTCCCCCATGGTCGCGGTGGAGCGGTGCGCCAGCAGGTCGGCGGCGGCGCGCAGCAGATGATCGCGGTCCACAGTCATGAGTCAAGGGTAAACCGAATGAGACATGAATGTCTCACGCGAGTCGTTCACGCGTCACGACGTGCCGCACTTCGCGCGTCACACCCGGGGTGGGACACAGCCGCCGGGCGATTCCGGCGGCGAGGGCCCGTGCCCGCTACGACGGCTGACGGTGAGGTCCGCCAGGGGTGGCCGGGCTAGCCTGGCCGGCATGGACGAACTCGACGGGGCGGAGGTCCTCGCGTTCCCGGACGCGGCGGCCTTCGACGACTGGCTGGCCGAGCACCACACCCGCCGCGAGGGCGTGTGGGTCAGGGTGGCGAGGAAGGCGTCGGGAATCGCGTCGGTCACGGGTGACGAGCTGGTCGACGTCGGGCTGTGCTGGGGCTGGATCTCCGGGCGGCGCCGGGGGCTGGACGAGCGGTACTACCTGCAGAAGTACGGGCCGCGGCGACCGAGGAGCCTGTGGTCGCGGGTGAACGTCGAGAAGGTCGCGGCGCTGGCGGCGGCGGGCCGGATGCGGGAGCCCGGCCTCGCCGAGGTCCGGCGGGCCCGGGAGGACGGCCGCTGGGACCGCGCGTACGCGTCGCAGGCGACGGCTGCCGTCCCGGACGACCTCGCCGCGGCCCTCGCCGCGGACCCGGCGGCGCGTGCGGCGTTCGACGCGCTCGACCGGACCGCCCGCTACCTCGTGGTGCTCCCGCTGCTCCGGGCCGCGACGCCAAGGACCCGGCGGACGCGGCTGGAGCGGGCGGTACGGGACCTGGCGCAGGGGCGGCAGGCGGGCGAAGGGTGACATCCCGCGGAGGAACGCGGGACGTGCGCGGCGGGTCCGCCGGCGACCCGGGCCACGGCCGGAGCGGTGGCTGCGCGGTGGTGCGGGGAACACGGTGCGGGGAACAGAGGGAAGGCATGGAATCCTGCGCGGAGTGCGGCGCCCCGGCGGGCCCGCGGTCCTGTGGCGAACTGTTCGACGTCCTGCTCGCGCTGGACCATTCGCGCCGGGCGCCGTGGGGTCCGCTGCACGGCGTCTCGGTCTCCTGCTTCCTGCTCCAGCACCCCAGCCGGCTCCCCGACGACGGCGCGGCGGCCCGGGAGATCCTGCACGCGTACCTCGAGGGCGGCCTCGACGAGGTGAACCGGCTCGTCGGCCGGGCTCGCCGCGGCAATTCCCACCGTGTGAGGGGCAGGCCTTCGCCCGGCGTCCGGGACCCGGCCCTGCCGCACCGGGACGCGCCGCGATCCCGTTTCTCCGTCACCGTCCACGACGTCGCCGTGGACGGGACGTTCCCCTCCCCGGATTTCACGGACCGCGTCAAGGCCTGGGCGGCCGCGACGGTGGACGCGTGGCGCTGAGGCGCCGGTCCGCCCCGAGGGGCGCGGTTCATCCGGCGTCGAGCTGGTGGTCGGCCCAGACGTAGCTCTCGGGCAGCAGGTCGGCGACGGGGACGGTCCGGACGCGGTCGCCGTCGCCGACGATGACCCCGAGGGCCGGGAAGTAGTCGAGGAGGACCTGGCGGCACCGGCCGCACGGGGGGACGATCCCGCGGTCGCGGTCGCCCACCGCGACGATCGTGTGCAGCTCGTAGGCGCCCTGGGCGGCCGCCGCCCCGATGAGGACCAGTTCCGCGCAGGGTCCGCCGGTGAAGTGGTAGGCGTTCACGGCGGTGATGACGCGGCCGTCCCGGGCGCGGGCCGCGGCTGCCATGGTGTGGTTGTCGCCCCGGCACCGGGTGCGCGCGACGTCGGCCGCGGCCTGGATCAGTTCGTGGTCGACGGGGTGGGTCCGCGGGGTCATCTTCTCTTCCTTCGTCCGGTTCCGGGCGACGTTGGCGCGAATGACGCGGACACGCAAGCGCATATCGGCGGTGCGCCCGGTCCGCCGGGAGGCGCGCCGGTGCGGTGGCCGGCGGGCCGCCCGGACGGGTGCCGAACGGGGCGGTGGCGCACCGGAGCGGGCCGGTGCGCCGCCGCGGCGGTTCACCTGGCGAGGGCGGCCACGCCCGCCTGCGCGAACTTCTCGTCCAGGTCGCCGGAGGGTGCGCCGGCGACGCCGATGCCCGCGATCGGCGCGCCCTTGGCGGTGACGGGGACGCCGCCCGCGAGGAAGAGGGTGTTCGGGATGTCCTTCAGGTGCGGAGCCTGGGCCAGTCGTCCGGCGAGCTCCGACGTGGGGGCGTTCCAGGAGACGGCCGTGTACGCCTTGCGCACCGCCGATTCGTAGGACTGGGGGCCGGCGCCGTCGCCCCGCAGGGTCACGACGGTGTTGCCGTTGCGGTCCACGACGGCGACCGTCACCTTGTGGTTCGCGTCCTGTGCCGCGTCCAGCGCGGCCTGCGCGGCCCGGACGGCGGCGTCGGCCGTGAGGTGGGTGGACTGCGTGGTGTTCCGGCTCTGCGTCGCGTCGGCCGCGGCGACGGCCGCCGGGCCGGCGGCGTTCGCGGTCACGGCGCCGAACGTTCCGGCGCCCAGGGCCGCGGCGGCGACCGTGCCGAGCAGGACACGGGTGCGCAGGGTCGTCTTCGTCATGGTGGACAGCTCCTCGGCAGTCGCCCGGGGTGCCTTCGCCCCCGGTCTCTCGGTCTCCATCCTCGGAGCGCCGAGGGCCTGGGGGCGTCGGCGTTCCGGCTGGTCACGACGGGTCCGACGGCCGACGGAGAAGTCATCCGAACGGCTGATGCGCCGGCCGCGCGCACGGGTTTACCTGGAGGGGGCGGCGGTCGCCGGCCCGGCCGGACCGCTCGGCCGGCGTCCCGTCGGCGGCCACGGCCATCCGCCGGGGAGCCGGCCGTGACGCGGCAGCAGCACGGGCGCGAGCCCGAGGAAGGCCGAGGGCCGCGAGGCCGGAGGCGGACGCGAGGAACACCCATGCGGCACACACGGCACCGGCCCTCCGGCTCTCCGGAACCGGCGGGGGATCCCGACGCGCGCTGGCTCGGACCGGTGGTGCACCTCGCCTTCTACGCCCTTCTGGGCGGCTCGCTCGCCCGTTACCTGATGCGCCACCCCCTGGGTCCCGGCGAGACCGGGGTGATCGTGGCGGCGGCGCTGCTGGCCCTGCTGTACGCCCTCGGCCCGGTGGCCGGTCCGGCGCGCGGGCGCGACCGGTCCGCCTCCCGGCCGCTCACCTGGCTGGTGGCCGTGGTGGCGGCCTGGTCGGTCCTGACGCTGCTGGCGCCCAGCTTCGCCTGGTGCGCGGCGCCGTTGCTCATCCTGGCGCTGCGCTCCCTTCCGGCCGCCGCGGCCGTTCCGCTGGCGTGCCTGCTCACCGTGCTCGTCGTGGTGTCGCTGCAACGGCTGAGCGACGGCCTCGACCCCGCGGTCCTGGTCACCCCGCCCGCCGTGGCCGCCCTGATGACCGGCGTCTTCCTGCACATGGAACGGCAGGCGGACCGGCGGCGGGCCCTGATCGAGGACCTGGTGCGCACCCGGCGCGATCTCGCCGCCACCGAACGCCGTGAGGGCGCGCTGGCCGAGCGCGAGCGGTTGTCGATGGAGATCCACGACACCCTCGCGCAGGGACTGTCCAGTCAGAAGATGCTGCTCCAGGCCGCCGAGCGGGTGTGGACGACCGACCCCGCGGCGGCGCGCGAGCACGTCCGGGAGGCCGCCCGGGCCGTCGGCCGCGACCTGGCCGAGGCCCGCCGTTTCGTGCACGACCTGGCCCCGGCCGATCTGGCGGACGGCGGTTCGCTGTCCGCCGCGCTGCGCCGTCTCGCCGAGCGCGAGACGGCGGACGGCCTCACCGTGCGCCATCACGTGGAGGGCGTTCCCCTCCCCCTGCCCGACCGCGGCGAGGCCGCGCTGCTGCGCATCGCGCAGGGAGCGCTGGCGAACGTCCGGCGGCACGCCGGGGCGGGACGTGCCGCCGTCACCCTCAGCTACCTCGACGACCAGGTGGTCCTGGACGTCGCGGACGACGGCCGCGGCTTCGATCCGGGCGCCCTGCCGGCCCCCGGCCGTGAGGGCGGGCACGGGCTGCCCGCCATGCGCGCCCGCGTCGCGCAGTTCGGCGGCACGCTCACCGTCGAGTCCGCGCCCGGCGAGGGCACCGTGCTGACCGCTTCGATCCCTCTCACCGCTCCGGAGCCACGATGACCCCTCCCGGGACGAACTCCCCCGGCCCCTCCCCCGCCGGCCCCCTCGCACGCGTGCTGGTCTGCGACGACCACGCCGTCGTGCGGGCCGGGCTGCGCGCGCTGCTCTCCAGCGCCGCCGGCATCGAGGTCGTCGGCGAGGCCGCGGGCGGTGACGAGGCAGTCGCCCTGGCGGGCCGGCTGGCGCCCCACGTCGTGCTGATGGATCTCCAGCTCGGGCCCGGCACGGACGGCATCGAGGCCACCCGCCGCATCACCGCCCGGCCGGACGCCCCGCGCGTCCTGGTCCTCACCACCTACGACACGGACGCCGACGTCACCCGTGCGCTGGAGGCCGGCGCCACCGGCTATCTCCTGAAGGCGGAGCGGCCGGAGGAGCTGTTCGCCGCGATCCGCGCCGCGGCGGAGGGCCGCACCGCCCTCTCCGCGCCGATCGCCGGCCGCGTGGTCGCGGCGATGCGCGCTCCCCGTCCGGCCCTCACCGCCCGGGAGCTCGACATCCTGGCCCAGCTCGCCCAGGGCCTGGCCAACCGGGAGATCGCCCGCGCGCTGTTCATCAGCGAGGCGACCGTGAAGACCCACCTCAGCCGCATCTACGACAAGCTCGGCGTCGACAACCGGGCAGGCGCCGTCGCCGCGGCCAAGGAGCGGCGCCTGCTCCCCTGAGCCGGCCGGGGAACGGCGCGGGGGTCACACCGTCCGGGCGACCCGCTCGGCGGCGGTCTGCGAAGGCACCAGCACGGTGCGGCTCTCGCCCCGCTCCCTGACCGCCGCGAGGGCCTCCTCCACCTCCCGGAGCACGCGGGCCGCGTCCTCGGGGTTGTTCACCACGTCCGTGCGGTCCATGTCGACGACGAGGACCTCGCTGGCCGAGTAGTGCTTGTGCACCCAGTCGTCGTAGCCGGACCACAGCGTCCTGTAGTACTCGACGAGGCCCTCGTCCTGCTCGAAGTCACGGCCCCGCAGCCCGATGCGGTGCAGGACCGTCCCGAAGTCCGCCTTGAGGTAGACCATGAGGTCGGGCGCCTTGCGGTACGGCAGGCCGTCGATCTCGCGCATCATCTCGTCGAGCAGCCCCTCGTACACCTGCATCTCGAGGGAGCTGATCCGGCCCAGGTCGTGATTGACCTTGGCGAAGTACCAGTCCTCGTAGATGGAGCGGTCGAGGACGTTGTCGTCCTGCCGGTACGCCTCCTTGATCGAGGCGAACCGCGTCTGCAGGAAGTAGAGCTGGAGCAGGAAGGGGTAGCGCTTCGCCAGGATCTCCTCCGGGCTCGCCGTGTAGAAGAGCGGAAGGATCGGGTTGTCCTCCACGCTCTCGTAGAAGACCTGGCTTCCCAGGCCCTTGGCGAGCACCTCGGCCACGCTCGTCTTGCCGGTTCCGATCATGCCTCCGACGCAGATCACTGGCATACCTCACTTCTCCCCGGGGATGTTCCGTTCGCGGATGGGCGAGTTGGGCCTCCCGCACCACTCAGACACGTTCCGGCGGACCCTCGAGTCCCCGAGATCCCCGTGATCAGCGTCCTGTCGTCCCCGCCGGACGGGCCCCGGCGCACTTCGCGCCCGCCCGCCGGCCGGACCGGCTGTTTCCGCAGTTGCCGCCCACGACGACATGCCGCCGCCCTGCGGCGCCTTGAATGATAAATGAAGATTCACTCGGCGCCGGCCTCGTGCGGGGCGGGCCGGGAGGAGCCGTCACCGCCCGGCGCGCAGCTCGAGGAGGTACGCCGCGGTCAGCGCGACGGCACGGTCCTCGTCGTGCGACAGCTCCACGAGGGCACGGGCCGCCGTCGTGCCCGGGATGCCCGCCAGTGCCTGGGTCAGCCGTCCCCGTGCGGGCGCGTCGGCGGTGGTGTGCGGGAGGCGGTCGACGAGCCCGGCCGCGATCCGGTCGGCCGTGGCGGTGCCGTTCGCCAGCGTGCTCAGCGCGTCGGCCGCGTCGGTGTCGTTCCTTCCCGCAACGATCATGTCGACGAGCACCGGGACCGCTTCGGCCACTCCGCGTGTCCCGAGCGCCAGTGCCGCGTGGCCGCGGACCCCGGCGTCGGGATCCGTGAGCGCCTCCCGCAGGTGGGTGGTCGCCTCACCGCCGGGCATCACGGCGAGGCACTGCACGGCACGTGCGCGCACGGCGGCCACCGGTGAGGCCAGGCCCTCCGCCAGCAGTGCCGGACCGCTGTCGCCCGATCGCGCCAGCGCCCACCGGAGGGCGCCGGCGACGTGCGGGTCCGTCTCGCCCAGCGCGGCCTCGACGAGGGCCTCCACCGGTGCCGGGACCACGTCGACCGAGGAGAGGGCCGCGCGCTGCCGGGCCGCGGCGCTCTGCGATCCCAGTGCCTGCAGGAGCGCGACGACCTGGAGGACGTCCTGCCAGTCGGCGGGGTCCGCGGCGTCGATCCGGCGCAGCCGCGTCAGCAGTTCGGTCTCGGCCGCGATGCGTTCGCGCGTCTGACGGACGAGGTCGCCGACGAGTGCCGCGGGCGTGAAACCGGGGTCGTCGAGCGCCCGCCCGATCTCGCGCAGCGACAGCCCCAGCGACCGCAGGCTCTCGATGTGGAAGATCCGCCGGATGTCCTCCGCGGAGTACTCCCGGTAGCCGGAGCCCGTGCGGTCCGAGGGCCGCACCAGGCCGAGCGACTCGTAGTGCCGGAGCATGCGGGCACTGACCCCGGACCGTCTCGACACCTCACCGATCAGCACGGTTCTCATCATCCGTCAGGGGAGCCCCGGTGAGGGCCGTGATGCGCCGGGCCTCCTCGACGGCCGACTCGAATCCGGCGTCCGGGTCGCGCAGCAGCTCCCGTGTGGCGAGCGCGTGCGTGCGCACGTGCCCGGCGGGAGCCGCCGCCGCGGCTTCCAGCACCGGCACGATCACCTCTCCCAGCGCGACCAGCGCCTGGCTGAGGCTCAGCCGCGTCTCGCGCCCACCGCGCCCGAGCTGCGTGGCCAGCACCGTGGCCAGCGCGGACTCCTCGCCCTCCGGCACGAGCACGACCGCGGTCCGCCAGGCGCTCCTCGCCACCTCGTCGTCGGCGTCGCACAGCAACGCCCGGGTGATCGCCGGCCACGCCCGCCCGTCCCCGATCTTGGACAGCGTGTGCAGTGCCTGGCTGCGTGCCTGCGCACGCTCCGACCGGAGCTCGCGGAGCAGCTCGGGGAGCGTCAGGGCCACCGGGTGGCGGGTGAGCGCCCAGGTCAGCATGTCGCGGACGAAGAACTCGGGCTCGATCGCGCACCGTTCGACGAGCTTGCCGACGAAGCACGGGTCGGGCGCCGTCCCGATCGCCAGAGCGGCCCGCAGCCGCACGGACGAACGGCTGTCCTCCAGCCCCTGGAGCGCTCGCGCCGCGTCCGTGTCCTGCCCTGCCATGGTCATCGTGACCACCTCCTGGGGAAGCAGTGAAGACCTTGTCACCGTGTCAGGGTCAAGCGCGGCCGGCCGCCCGGGCACGACCCGCCGCGAGGACGCCGCGGGTCGGCCCGGAGGGCCGCCGGGAGCCGCTCACCGGCGGCTCCGCGCCGTCCACACCGTGCCGCGGGCCTCGTACTCGAGCATCTCCTCCAGCCCGACCGCGGCGTCCGCGCCGAGTTCCCGGCGCACCAGCCACAGGGCGAGGTCCAGTCCGGAGGTCACCCCGCCGGCGGTGACCAGGTCGTCGTCGTCCACCACGCGGGCGTTCTTCAGCACGCCCCCCTGCCGTTCCAGGTCGGCGCGCGCCCGGTGGTGGGTGGTGCAGGGGCGTCCCGTGGTCAGTCCGGCCGCGGAGAGCAGCATCACGCCCGTGCACAGCGCGGCGACGGTCAGGCCGGGACGGGTCGCGGCGGCCAGGGCCCGGGGCAGGGCGCCGCGCCGGATCTCGGCCCACACGCCGGGGTCCTCGCGGCGCGCGTACCCGCCGCCGGGGACGACGAGGAGGTCCGCCTCCCCGGGGGCCCACCCGTGGTCGACGCGCAGGCGGGTGCCGTAGGCGGCCCTGACGGTGCGCGGACCGTCGATCGTCACGCAGCGGGTCTCCACCTCGCGCTCCGCGAAGTGACCGGAGGCGGAGAACAGCTCGTACGGGGCGGAGAAGTCGAGCTCCTCCACACCGTCGAACATGACCACGTGGACGCGTAGGGGCCGGTCGTGTCCGAAGGTCCCGGAGGTCCCGGAGGGCGCCGCGGCGGCCCGGGCGGCGGCGCCGGCCGTCAGTGTCGCGGCGCCGAGCGCGGTGGTGGCGTGCAGGAGGGTACGGCGGTTCATCGCGGTCGGTGCTCCGTTTCCGGGTCGGTCGCGGGTGCGGGCAGGGGCTCGTCCGCCAGGTACGGAGGCGCCGGGTCGTACTGGAGGGCGCGGCGCACGGCGCGGGCGTGCTCGCGCCCGTGCAGGCGGCCGACGAGCCACAGGGTGCTGTCGATGCCGGCGGAGACGCCCTGGCTGGTGAGCAGACGGCCGTCGACGACGTAGCGGGCGTCCCGTACGACGGTGACGTCACCGCGTGCTTCGAGGGCGTCCTCGTACTCCCGGTGCGTGGCGACCCGGCGGCCCCGGGCCGGGCCGGCGGCGTGCAGCAGGAAGGTCCCGGTGCAGACGCCGACCACCCACGTCGCGCGTGCGGCGGCGCCGGTGAGCCAGCCGCCGACCCGCTCGTTGCGGGTCTCGGACTCCCGGGCGCCGTGACCGCCCGGGACGAGGACCACGTCCAGCGGCGGGTGGTCGCCGAGGGTGCGGTCCGGCAGGATCCGCATGCCCTGGGAGCACCGGACCGGTGCGGAGCGCTCGGCGAGGAGCAGGACGTCGTCCGCTCCGTCGCGCAGGCCGGAGGAGGTGGTGAACACCTCCCACGGACCCACGACGTCGAGTTCCTGCGCCGAGTCGAACAGCAGGATGCCGTACGTCGTCATGCTCAGTTCCCCCAGCGCGCGGCGTCGGCCATGGCCTCCATCCGCGTCCTGTGCGGCGGCACGGACCTCTCCCGCACCAGCTGGGCGGGGAGGGAGAAGGGCGGCGCCTTCTCCGGGCGGCGCCGCGCCTGCCCGACGATCTCGTCGGTGAGGGTGGTGGCCATGGACAGCCGCGGGTAGGCGGCGTGGATCGCGGCCCCGGTGGCGTCGTCGACGCACTCCGTGCCCCAGCCGAAGTCCATGCCGATCCCCTGGTGCGTCAACGCGCACAGGGCGCCGCGCCGTTCGGCGACGCCCGGCGTCGTGTGCAGGGCGATGGCCTCCCAGACGGTGTCGACGTCGGCGGCGGGCACTCCCTGCGCGGTGAGGAACTCCGCGGCCGTGTCCGCGCCGTCCACCTCGAACCGCTGGTGCCGGTCGCCCGCCTCGGTCAGGCCGATGTCGTGCAGGACGCAGGCCAGGAACAGCAGTTCCGGATCGTAGTCGCGTCCCGGCTCGGCGCCCTGGTGGTCGGCGCGGAGGCGGGCGAACAGCGCGCTGCGGACGCTGTGGTGGGCGGTCGCGGTGGACTCCGTCCCGCGCACCAGGGCCAGCGCGCGGCGGGCGAGGGGGGTGTCGGGGAGCGGCGGGACGCCGGTGGTGATCTCTTCCTTCATGACGTCGATGATCGGGGCCGCCAACTGCCGGTGACAGTGGCAGACTTGCCTCCATGCGTGAGGAAACTGCCACCCCGGCCGCACCGCACCGGGTGGCGGTTCTGGTCATGGACGACGTCCTGCCCCTGGACCTGGGCATCCCGGCCCAGGTCTTCATCACCGTGCCCGGTGGCCCCTACGAGCTGACCCTGTGCGGGCGGACCGCGGGGCCGGTCCGGACCGCGGCGGGGTTCGCCGTGACGGTGACGGCCGGTCTGGAGGCCGTGGGCGAGGCGGACACCGTGGTCGTCCCGGGGTACGTGTCGCACCTGCGCGAGCTGCCGCAGGACGTCCTCGCCGCACTGGCCGGGGCCCACGACCGGGGCCGGCGGCTGGTGTCCATCTGCACGGGGGCCTTCGCGCTGGCGGCGGCCGGCGTCCTGGACGGCCGCACGGCGACCACCCACTGGAAGTACGCCGGCGACCTGGCCGGACGGTATCCGGGGGTGACGGTGGACCCGCGCGTGCTCTACGTGGACGAGGGGCGGGTGCTGACCTCCGCGGGCGTCGCCGCCGGCATCGACCTGTGCCTGCACCTGGTGCGACGGGACCTGGGCGCGCGGACGGCGAACCAGGTGGCGCGCACCCTGGTGTCGGCGCCCCACCGCGACGGCGGGCAGGCGCAGTACATCGAACGGCCGCTGCCCGCCGAGACGCCCGGCGTCACCCTCGCGGCCACCCGGGCGTGGGCCCTGGCCCGTCTGCACGAGCCGCTGACGGTCCCCCTGCTCGCCGCGCACGCGTACATGGCGCCGCGGACGTTCGCCCGCCGGTTCGTCGCCGAAACGGGCACGACGCCCCTGCGGTGGCTGCTCGCCGCCCGGCTCGACCGCGCCCGGGAACTGCTGGAGACCACCGGACTCACCGTGGACCACATCGCCGAGCGCTGCGGACTGGGCAGCCCGTCGAACCTGCGGCTGCACTTCCGGCGCACCCTCGGGACATCGCCCACCGCCTACCGCGCGGCGTTCGCCCCGCCGGCGGCCGGCCCGGAGGGGCGGTGACCGGAGCCGCCGGTCCGTGCTCGCGCGCGCCGGACACGGCACACGCATGGCGCCGCGTGACACCATGCGGTGCCATTCAGCGCCACATGACGCCATGCGATGCCACTCGACACCATCACGACACACGAAAGTCTCACGACATCCGTGCAGGTCAGAGGTCTTTCGTGAGGCGATCGGCCGAAGAGTTCCCTCAGATGGTTGCCGTTGACGCCAAAGTGATGCCATGATGGCGTCATGGACCTCACCCCGTATGTCGACACACTGCGCCGCGAACTCGCGGTGGCCGCCGAAGCCGGCGGCGAGGAAGCCCGCGAACTGGCCGAGAGGCTCACCGCTCCCCTGGAGTCGGCGACCCGCCTGGCCATGCTCAACGTGCTCTCCGCCGCGATGAGCGAGGTCACCCGTGAACTCGCCCCGGGCTCGGTCGACGTGCGGCTGCGGGGACTGGACCCCGACTTCGTGGTGACGCCGCCGCCCGCCGACGGCGGGGCGCCCATGCAGACGCCCGGGCCCGGTGAACCCCTCAGGGCCCCGGCGCCCGTCGAGGGCGACGAGGGAGGCACCGCCCGCGTCAACCTGCGCCTGCCGGCACACCTGAAGGCGCGCGCCGAGGAGGCCGCGAGCCAGGAGGGCCTGTCGGTCAACGCCTGGCTGGTGCGGGCCGTCTCGGCCGCGGTCGAGGGCGGCGGCCGACCGCGCACCGCGGAGCGGACCCGAAACATCGGCCAGAGCTTCACCGGCTGGGTGCGCTGACCGCCCCCAGCCCGCACCACCTCATCCTCAGCAATTCCACCCACACCACGTCCCACCAGCGGGGACGCCACGAAGACCCAAGAGGACGGGACAGCCATGCCTTCTTTCGACACCCCCGCGCCCATCTCGGTCACGGCGACCGTGGAGGCCGGTTCCCTCCAGGTCACCGCGAGCGACCGCCCCGACACCGTCGTCGAGGTGCGGCCCCGCGACCCCGGACGGGACCTGGACGTGCGGGCCGCCGACCAGACCGAGGTCCGTTACGCGAACGGCGCGCTGACGGTCCGGACGCCCAGGTCCGGCCGCCTGTTCGGCCGCACCGGCGTCGTCGACGTGACGGTCGAACTGCCCACGGGCTCACACCTGGACGTCACCGGTTCCTGGACCCAGGTGCTCGGAGAGGGCCGGCTCGGCGAGGTGCGGGCCAAGACCTCCGCGGGTGACGCGCGGTTCGACACCACCGGCCCGCTGAAGCTGACCGCCTCGCACGGTTCCATCACCGTGGACCGCGTCGAGGGCCCGGCGGAGATCACCACCAGCTCCGGCAGCCTGCGCGTCGGCGTCGTCGACGGACCCGCGGTCCTGAAGAACTCGCACGGCAGCACGACCGTCGAGGCAGCGACCGGCGAGCTGCGGGTCCGCGGCGCCAACGGCGACATCGACATCCGGCGCGTCGAGGACTCGGTCACCGCGGTCACCGCGCACGGCACCCTGCGCGTGGGTGAAGTGGCCCGCGGGACGGTCCAGCTGGAGACCTCCTTCGGCGCCATCGAGGTCGGCGTCCGCGAGGGCACCGCCGCCTGGCTGGACGTCAGCTCCACCTCCGGCCAGGTCCGCAACACCCTCACCTCGTCCGACGCGCCGGAGGAGGCGGAGGACACCGTCGACGTCCGCGCCCGCACCCGGTACGGCAACATCGACATCCGCCGCGCCCGCGCCTGAGGTCCCGCGCCGCCTCCCCCTCCACGCGTCCGCCACCCATTCCGCCATCCCGACCCTGCGAAACGGAGGGCTCCATGCCTTCATTTGTCATGCCCACATCCAAGAATGCGGGCGGCGACCCGTTCCCCGTCGCCGTGTCCGCGGTGGGACTGCGCAAGTCCTACGGCGACCGGACCGTCCTGGACGGCGTCGACCTGCGCATCCCCGCCGGTTCCGTGTTCGCGCTGCTCGGGCCGAACGGCGCCGGCAAGACCACCACGGTCAAGATCCTCTCCACCCTGATCTCCGCCGACGGCGGAC
>NZ_LWCC02000121.1 GCF_001642695.1 Streptomyces chilikensis | reverse complement strand
CACATTCCCGGCGTCGGTCTTCAGCGCCGCGTAATCCGTCTCCAGCTGCGCCAGGTCCCCGGTGAACTGCGGTATCTGCCCCGGCTGGATCACGCCTTCCCCACCCCCGGCATGTCCAGCTCCGGCACCTGCAACGCCCGCCGTTGCGCCTGCGCCGCCATCTCCAGATCACCGTTCAGATAGGCGGTCGTCGCCTCCACCGCACCCGTCAGCGACTTCCCCGCCCGCGCCGCGACGAACTGCAGCTCCTTGGCCGCCTTCTCCGCGTACTGCGACAAAGCGAGCGCGACCAGACCGCCGGCCTGCTCGCCCCCGCCCCCGCCCTCGGCGGAAATGGTGCCGGCGCTGGTCGCCGCCGACTGCAGATGCTCACCGAACGACTTCGCGTAACCCTCCATCGAGGACGCCGTCTCACCCGTCGTCTTCAGGACCTGCGAGATCCCCTGCGGCGTCAGATCCCAGCTGGGCACCGAAAACCCCCGTCATGCCTACGGTCTGCTACCTACTGCCTGCCCACCGACCGGACAACACCCGGCCATTCAGCCGATGTTGTCGACCGCGGCCTTCGCCCGCTGCAGCGTCGACTGCGCCGTGCCGTCGTTCTGCTCCAGCGTCGACTTCAGCAACGCGATGATGTTCCGCACCTCCTGCGAGGCACTGATCCACCGCTGCTCCTTGCCGTGGTACTCCTCCGCCACACCGTCGGCGACGAAGTCCGCCATCGCCGCCTTCACCTGGCTCTCCCGCTGCGTGAGCAGCCCCTCCAGCCGGCCCACCACCGCCTGGATGTTGGCCTGCGCGTCCGACGACGCGCCCGAATCGTAGGAACGGCGATCAGCGCCCGCACCCGCCATCACACATCACTCCCCGGAAAACGAAGCAGACAAGAACAAGCCTCGAGACGCCGGCACCTGCCGCGCCCCGGCGCGCGGATCAGCGGAAGCGCGCCGCGTCGAAGTTGGCCGCCGACATCTGCTGCCGCGCGTTGTCACCCTGCTCCTGGTCACCCGAGGCGAACGCCGAGTCCATCCCCGCCTGACCGCCCAGGATCGCGCCCAGCGAACTGTTCAGGTCCGCGGCGATCTGATCCGCCCGCGCCTTGAACTGGTCGAACATCACCCGGCCCTGACCGTTGAACTTGCCCTCCAACGGCTGCACCGCCTGCACCAGCTGACGCACCAGCGCGCCCAGGTCCTCACTCGAACCACGCGAGTCACGCTGCAGCGTCGACAGCGTCTGCGCACCCATGTCGAACTTCACGAAACCTCCCCCGGACGGGCCACCACGAGGACCACTGCCGATCCGCCGCGACAGTTGACCTCATCTTCGCCGCCCCGGCAGCGGTTGCGCAATCGAGGCCGACAACACTCACCGACGCATCACAACTCCGCCTGGTTCCAAGCTCTTTGTCCGAGCGTGGTGTGCGTCGAGGACTGTCCGCCGGACGGCCAGGACCTTCCCCCGTCACCCGACAGGGACCAGGCCGTGCAGACGGGCGCCACTGGGCACGGCGTGGTGGACGCCGTCGCCCTTCAGCCGGCGGGCGCACAGGACCTTCAGCCCTTCATGTGGGCGAAAACGTGCCCGACACGGGCTCGTGGTCCTCCAGAAGGGCTGCGGCGAACCGCTCGGGTTCGTCGTGGCCCGTGTGCCGGAGCGCAGCGCTGCCGTCAGGCGGCTGCCGACTCCGGCTCGTCATCCCGGCCGCTCTGCTGGTGCAGCACGCGCAGCGCGTCCGCGGAGGTCGCGTCGTTGGGCGTGTAGATCTCGACGCGGTGATCGGGGCTGTCGGGCTGGAGCCACACCTGATAGTCCACGCTCACCGCCCCGACGGCGGGGTGCTGCAGGTGCATGGTCCCCGTCGTGCAGTCGGAGACGTCACCCGTCGCCCACATCGCGGCGAAGTCCACGCTATTCATGGTGAGTTCGCCGATCAGTCCGGCGAGCCGGGCGTCCGTGGGGTAGCGGCCCGCGGTGAGGCGCAGATAGGCGACGTGCACCTTGGCGAGGTCCGGCCAGTTGCGGTACATGGCGCGGGTGTGCGGGTCCAGGAAGAACATCCTCGGGACCGACGGACGTCCCTGCGGATCCTGCGGATTCCGCGGCGCCTCGAAGGGGACGTGCTCGGCGACCAGCGCGTGCCCGGTGCGGTTCCACGCGAGGACGTCACCGCGCCTGCCCAGCACCACCGCCGGCATGGCCTCGCCCAGCGACTCCAGGAGGGTCAGCACCCGCGGGTGGGGCTCCTCGCGGGGCGGTTCGCCCAAACCCGGCTTCGCGGACTGCCGGGCGAGGTTGTGCAGGTGGGCGGTCTCCACCGGGTCGAGCCGGAGCACCCGGGCGAGCGCGTCGAGCACCTGATCGGAGGCGGTCTCGGCCTGCCCCTGCTCCAGACGCGTGTAGTACCCCGCGCTCACCCCGGCGAGCTGGGCGAGTTCTTCCCGCCGGAGACCGGGGACCCGGCGGGAGGTGCCGTAGGACGGCAGACCGATCTCCGCCGGAGTGACCCGGTCACGACGGCTCTTCAGGAACGTTCCGAGGCTCTCCACGCACACGAGCGTAGGGCGCCCGCCCGCTTCGTGGGTGTACCTGTCGGGTGTACCCACGCCACGGGGATGGCTGTCGGCCACGCCGTGCCCGAGTGTCGGCACCATGACTCGACAGCACGCGAACGACGCACCCGGACTGCGGGCCTGGCTCGGGCTCGCGGTGGTCCTCGGCCCGGTCCTCCTCGTCTCCATGGACGGATCGATCCTGTTCCTGGCGATGCCCCGGATCAGCCAGGCCCTCTCGCCCACCGCCGACCAGGCGCTGTGGATCCTGGACGTCTACGGCTTCGCCGTCGGCTCCCTGCTGGTCGCCTTCGGCGCCATCGGTGACCGCTACGGCCGGCTGAAGCTCCTGATGGTCGGCGCGACCGTGTTCGGACTCGGCTCAGCCGGCGCCGCGTTCGCACCGACCCCCGAACTCCTCATCGCCTGCCGGGCGCTCATGGGCGTGGCCGGTGCGACCCTGCTGCCCTCGGCGCTGGCCGTACTGAGCGAGCTGCTCCCCGACCCCCGGCGCCGGGCCCAGGCCATCGGCATCTTCGCCGCGGCCTTCGCCGCCGGCTTCGCCCTCGGCCCGGTGATCGGCGGCACCCTCCTCGGCCGGTTCTGGTGGGGCTCGGTCTTCCTCGTCAACCTCCCCGTCATCATCGTGTTCCTGGCTTTCGCCCCGGTCCTCCTCCGAGAGGTCCGGCAGGGCGGGACGGGCCGCGTCGACGCCCTCAGCGTCGTGACCTCCGCCGGGGGCCTGCTGCTCACGACCTACGGCGTCAAGCACGGGGCCGCCGACGGGATCTCGGTCCTCCCGATCACCACGATCATCGCCGGCGTCGTCGTACTGGTCCTCTTCGGCCTGCGCCAACGACGCCTCGACAACCCGCTGATCGACTTCTCCCTCTTCCGCGACCGCGTCTTCACCATCGCCGTCATCACGGGCCTGCTGCCACTGGCCGCGTGGTCGGCCACGGCGTACCTGTCCGGCACCTACCTCCAGTCCGTACTGGGCCTGGGCGTCCTGCACGCGGCACTGCTGGCCCTCCCGGGCGCGGCGGCCCTCACCGTCTCCTGCATCGTCACGCCGGCGGTCGTCGAACGCATCGGCAAGCGGGCCGCCCTCCTCGTCTGCCACTTCTCCATCGCGGGCGGCCTGTTGCTGCTGCTGCCCACCACGGTCACCGGCGGGACCGGCTGGTACGTCGCCTCGACCGTGATCGCCGGACTGGGATACGGCATCTCCTTCGCCGTCGTCGCGGACACCGCGGTCGGCGCGGTCCCCGCGGAGCGGGCGGGTTCGGCCGGCGCGATCGCCGAGACCAGCAACGAGATCGGCAACGCCCTCGGCATCGCGATCCTCGGCTCGCTCGCCGCGCTGCTCTTCCGCCTCCAGGGCCCGGACCTCGCCCCCACCCTCGACGAGACGCTCCAGTCGCCCTCCCTGCTCGCACCCGTGATCCAGGACGCGAAGTCCGCCTTCGTCACCGGCCTGCACGTCGTCGTGATCACGGCGAGCCTGCTGCACGCCGCCCTGGGAACGGTCGCCCTGCGCCGGCTCCCCAGGCCGGTACCGGAACAGCGGACCTCCGAGGCCCACGAGGAGCCCGTGGCGGGCAAGGCGTGACGGGACGGAGGTCATGGCCGGGCCCCGTGGGGGACGCGGACCTGGCGCTCGACCTCACGCCGACCGTGCCGACCGCCGTGCTCGACGACCTGTGCTTCCACCTCGGTGTCCTCGATGCCGGGAGCGACGTGGACCAGGAGGACGCCGGGGGCGAAGGAGACCTGATCGCCCTGTTGTCGCGGCGCGGGCCGGCGACGCGTATCGGCGGGGTGCGGACCGGGGGCCGGTCCGTGCGCGGGACGGCTGGGCGCCGACGGCGCGACAGGAACGTGCGCGCCGATTTTCCGCCTGAACTCGGCACGCCGGTCCAGCGGTTGGCGCTCCACGTCAGGACCGGGGGAGTGATCGGCCGGATCAGGTTCTACGAGGAACGGGTCCCGGAGCTGCTGGTCGACGGGGCCGGGACACCGGTCAGGATGCCCCTGGGTCCGCGACGGTGGCGCCGGAGGCCGCCGGCCCCTCCTCGGGCTCGCCGAGCTGTTCCCGTATGTAGTTCCACACCACCGCGATCAGCGCGGAGGCCGGCACGGCCAGCAGGCTGCCCACGATGCCCGCCAGGCTTCCTCCCAGCGTCACCGCCAGCAGGATCACCGCCGCGTGCAGGCCCAGGCCCCGGCTCTGGATCATGGGCTGGAAGACGTTGCCCTCCAACTGCTGCACGCCGACGATGATCGCCAGCACGATCAGCGCGTCGGTCGGCCCGTTCGACACCAGCGCGATGAGCACCGCCACGAAGCCGGCGAACAGGGCGCCGATGACCGGCACGAACGCGGAGACGAAGGTCAGCACCGACAGCGGCAGCACGAGCGGCACGTCGAGGATCCACAGGCCGAGACCGATGAGGACCGCGTCGATCAGACCGACGAGCGCCTGCGACCGGATGAACGCGCCCAGGGTGTCCCAGCCCCGCTCGGCCACGGTGGGAACGTGGACGGCGAGGCGGCCGGGCAGTTGCCGGGTCAGCCACGGCAGGAACCGCGGGCCGTCCTTCAGGAAGAAGAACATCAGGAAGACGGCCAGCACGGCCGTGACGACACCGTTGATGACGGTCCCCACCCCGGTGACGACGGCGGAGACCGTGGCGCCCATGCTGTTCTGGAGACGGTCCACCGCGGAGTCGAGCGCCTTGGTGATCTCCGTGTCGTCGATGTTCAGCGGCGGCCCGGCAGCCCATTCGCGCAGGTGCTTGATGCCGGCGATCACGCCGTCCACCAGCTCTCCGGACTGGGACGTCACCGGTACGGCGATCAGCGCCACCACACCCGCCGCGATCACCAGGGACACCACGGTGACCACCGAGGCCGCGAGAGCGGGGGCCCAGCCGTGCCGGCGCAGGAAGCGCGCCATCGGCCAGGTGAGCGTGGTGAGGAACAGGGCGACGACCAGCGGCCAGACCACCGGCCACATCCGGCCGAGGAGCCACAGCCCCGCCGTGACCATCAGCAGGATCAGCAGCAGATCGGCGCTGGTGCGCGCCGACGTACGCAGGGCTGTGCGGGTTCGCGTGGCACTCAACCTGGCAGGCATGGGGGCCACTTTAGAGGGCGGCGGCGAGGCGGTGCCGACGTGGGGGACGGCCCACGGCGGCCGGTGGCCGAGGGGGACGCCCTTCACCGCCGGCACCGCCTCGCCGACCGGAAGGACCGGCCCCGGCGGCACCGGCCGGCGCCCGGCCCTCGAACGCCGCCGGCACGGACCCGGCCGGGACGAGAAGCCCGCCGGGCCCACGCCTCGCCGGGGCTGCCCGGCCCGCATGCGGGAACAGCCGTCTCCGGGCCGTCAGGCCGTGGGGACGGTGACGACCGGGCAGTGGGCCCGGTGCAGGAGCCCGTGGACGACCGAGCCCACGCGCATGCCGGTGTAGCCTCCGTGGCCCCGGCGTCCGACCACCACCGCGAGCGCGTGTTCGGCCGCCTTCGCGAGCACCTCCACGGGTGGGCCGACGGTCACCTCGTGGGTCAGGGACACGTCCGGGTGGCGTTGTGCCGGGGCGGAGGTGGCCTCCCTGAGCCGCCGGCGCTCGGCCTGGAGCGCCGCGTGTTCGGGGCGCCTGGTGAAGACCGGTGGTTCCCAGGCGGCCACGGTCCGCAGGCCGCAGCCGCGCAGGTGCGCCTCCTCCAGGGCGAAGGCGAGAGCGGCCCGTGACGACTCGCTCCCGTCGAACCCCGCCACCAGGTAGGGCGCGGCCTGGGTGCCGTGCTCCGCGTCGCCCACGACGACGACCGGGCACCGGGCCTGTGCGGTGACGGGGACGACGAGCGAGCCCGCGCTCAGGAACTCCTCGGTCCTGCTGAGGTGGCGGGATCCCAGCACGACCATCGCCGCCTCCTGGGACAGGCCGGCCATGACACGGGCCGGCTCCCCTTCGAGGAGCGCGGTGGTGACCTGGATCCCGGGTCCGCGCTCGTGCACCCGGCCGGCGGCGGCGGCCAGCGCGTTGCGGCCCGCGATGGCCCGGGTCTGGAACCGGGGGGTGTCGTCGACGTGCTGGCTGTCCCGTGGGGGCGGTACGGCGACCACGAGCCGCAGGGCCGACCGGCGCCGCTCCGCCTCGTCCACCGCCCAGGAGACGGCCAGGCGCCAGTTCCCGGCCGGGTCGACCCCGACGACGATCTCCGGACGTTCCGCCGTACCGTTCATGGTCCTTCTCCCGATCCGGTCCCGGACGGACGCTCCGCCGGGCGGAGGCCGGAGCCGGGGGCGCGCCTCGGGCGGCGCGGCCGGGGCCTGTGTGGCCGGGGCCGGTGCGGCCGTCCGGGAGGGATGCTCCCGGAGAGCTGTGTGTCGCTTTTCGGGCGCCTTCCCACCAGCGTTCCACGGACGGCCCACTCCGCAACCGGGCCGTCGGCCCGATTCCTTTCCCCGCAGGGGGAACCCGGACACCGGCGGACGACCCCGGCCGAGCGACCCCGGCCCCGCCCGCCGGAAGAGGTGCCCACGATGTCCAAGGCCACGTACACCGATCTGTACGAGATCACCATGGCCCTGTGCTACCGGCACGAGGGGATGAACGCCCCCGCCACGTTCAGCCTCTTCGTGCGCGACCTGCCCGAGGGACGGGGTTTCCTGGTGGCCGCCGGAGTGGAGTCCGTGCTGGACCTGCTGTCGGATTACCGGATCGGCGACGAGGAGGTGGACGCCTTCGCCGACGCGCTCCACAGGCCGCGGCGCGACGTCGAACCGCTGCGTGACCTGGCGTTCACCGGGGAGGTCCGAGCGGTGCCCGAGGGACGCGTCGTCCTCGCGGGGGAGCCCCTCCTCGAGGTGACCGCGCCCCTCATCCAGGCGCAACTGGTCGAGACCTGCCTGCTCAACCAGGTCAGCCACCAGACCGCGATCGCCTCGAAGGCCGCCCGCTGCGTGCTCGCCGCGGCCGGGCACCCGGTCGTGGACTTCTCCCTGCGGCGCACCCACGGCCCGCAGGCGGGCCACCAGGCCGCACGCCTGGGTGCCGTGGCGGGCTTCGCGGGGACCAGCAACGTGGCGGCCGCGGTCCTGGAGGGGATACCGGCCGTGGGCACGATGGCCCACTCGTTCGTGGAGGCCTTCCCGACGGAGGAGGAGGCGTTCCGCGCCTTCGCCCGCTGCCACCCGGGCCCCCTGACCCTGCTGGTGGACACCTACGACACCGAGCGCGGCGTGCGGATCGCCGCCCGGGTCCTGCGGGACCTGGACCGCGCGGCGGGCTCGGCGGTCCGCCTGGACAGCGGAGACCTGGGAGCACTGGCGCGGCGTGCGAGGTCCCTGCTCGACGAGGCGGGCCTGTCCGAGGTCAGCGTCGTCGCCAGTGGCGGTCTCGACGAGTACGCCGTGGACGAGCTGGTGCGGGGCGGCGCCCCCGTCGACGTGTTCGCGGTGGGAACGAAGGTCGGCGTCTCGGCCGACGCCCCGTACCTGGACTCCGCCTACAAGCTGGTGGAGTACGACGGCCGCCCGGTGATGAAGCTGTCGCAGCGCAAGGTCACCGCTCCGGGCGCCAAACAGGTCTTCAGGCGTCCGGGCTTCGCCGACGTGATCGGCCTGGCCGCGGAGCCGCCGCCCCCGGACGGCGTGCCGCTGCTCGAGACGGTGATGCGCGACGGGCGGCGGACCGCGCCCCGGCCCTCCCTGGCCGACCTGCACGCCAGGTTCACGGCGGACCTCGCGGATCTTCCGGGCGGCGCCCGGAGGATCCGCTCGCCCGTGCCGCCCCGGGCGGTGACCTCGCACGGACTGGACGACCTGACCGACCGCGTACGCACCCGCACGGAGGAGGCCGCGGCGGCCGCGGCGGCGCCGGCGGACACCGCGGCGGCCCGCCCGGCGGGCGGGGGATCCGCCCGGCCTGGCGTCACCCGTGGAGCGGAGCGACGCTGGAGCTGAAGGAGAACACCATGCCGATGCCGCACATCTCCCCGCCGACGGTCCGCGGCCTCGTCCGCGACGCCGCCACCGCACCCTCCCTGCACAACGCCCAGCCCTGGCGCTTCGTGTACCACCGCGACGCCGGAGTGCTGGACCTGCGCGCCGATCCCGGACGCGACATGCCGCACGCCGATCCGGACCACCGCGCCCAGTACATCAGCTGCGGAGCCGCGCTGTTCAACCTGCGGGTCGCCGCCGCCCACAGCGGCCTGGTCATGCACACCTCCGTGCTGCCCGACCCGGACGACCCCCGGCTGGTCGCCCGCGTGCGCCCGGGCACGGCGGGCACCGCTGCGGCCACGGGAGCTCTCGCGAGCCTGTACCCGGCGCTGTCGCGCCGCCACACCAGCCGGTTCCCCTTCGAGGACCATCCCCTGCCCGACGAGCTGAAGCAGCTCCTGGCCCGCGAGGCCGAGGCCGAGGGAGCCCGTCTGCAGTTCCCCGGCGGCTGGCACGTCCGCTTCCTGGTCGACCTGATCGCCGAGGCGGAGGCCGACGCCGAGCACGCGGGCGACCCCGACGAGGCCCGCTGGCTGCGCGTGGGCACCGCGCCGGAGCTGGCCGCCGACGGCGTGCCCTGGTCCGCCGTCGGTCCGCGGAGCCGGGACGCCGCCTGGCGCAGCCGCGACTTCGGGCACGGCACCGGCCGGGAGAGGGCCACCGTCCGGTTCGAACGTCATCCGCAGCTGGCCATCCTCTCCACGGCCGACGACGATCCGCCGCGCTGGGTGATCGCCGGACAGGCCCTGGAGCGCGTCCTGCTCGCGGCCACCACGGTCCAGGTGGCGACGGGCCTGACGACCCAGCCGCTGGAGCGCGGATCCCTCCGCTGGCTGCTGCGCGACCCCCTCCAAGGCCGCGGCGCCGTACAGATGCTGCTGCGCCTCGGTTACGGCCCCACCGGGGCCGTGACGCGCCGCCGCCCCGTCGACGACATCCTCGACCTCGAGCCGTGAACGTCCGCCGTCCCCCCGTCGCCCGCCTCATGGCGCGCCCCGTCGTCGGCGCGGGCCCGGACACGGCCTTCGCGCGGATCGCCGAGTGCGTGCACCGGCACCGCGCCGGGGCCCTTCCGGTCGCCCGCGACGACCGGGTCGTCGGGCTCGTCCCCGAGGCCGGCCCGCTGTCCGAGGGAGCACGCCATGTCCGACGACTCCGCCCGGCCCCGCGTCCTGATCGCGCACGCCACGGCGCACGGCTCCACCCTGGGCATCGCCGAGCGCGTCGCGGACATCCTCCGGCGAAGGGGCGCCCAGGTGGAGGTCCGCCCCTGCGACGACGTGGCCGACGTGCACCCGTACGACGCGGTGGTGCTGGGCAGCGCCGTCCACGACATGGCCTGGCTGCCCGAGGCCCTGGATCTCGTACGCCGCGAACGGGACGCGCTCCGTGAGCACCCGGTGTGGATCTTCAGCGTCGGAATGCCGGGAGCGCTGCGCGGTCCGTGGAAGCTCCTGGCGGGGCGCGAGGAGCCGAAAGTGGCGGGCCCGGCGCTGCGGGAGCTGCGTCCCCGGGACCACCGGCTCTTCTCCGGGGTGATCCGGCCCGAGCACCTTCCCCCGGGAGGACGGGTGAGCCTGCGGGCCATGGGACTCCGGTACGGCGATCACCGGGACTGGGAGGCCGTCGACGACTGGGCACGGCGAATCGCCGACGACCTCACGCGCGGCGGCACGGGCGACTGACGTGATGCGGGCCCGCGTCCTCCCTCCCATGCCCTCCCCCCATGTCCTCCACTTCCTCCCTCCCCGCCCCTCGGGTCCGAGACGGGAAGCTCCCCGCGGGCCCGCGGCCCGGGCGGGACGCGGAACCGGGTGACGCCGTCGCGGGACCGTGGCGGTACGGCTCCCGGGACGGCGGACCCCGCTCCACCACCCACCGGAAGGGCTTCCCGGGCGAACACGGGCACATCCCCTCATCCTGGTGTTCAGGGGGCATTCAGTCGATGTGCCGTGGGAGCTGATCCGGATGGACTCTGGGACGACGACCGCGCCCGCCGGTCCGGTGCGGGTGGAGGCGGAGCTGGACGAGCGGTTGTCCCGCTGGCTGTGGCTGGTGAAGTGGCTCCTGCTCGTCCCGCACTACGTGGTGCTGGTCTTCCTGTGGATCGCCTTCCTGGTGGTGAGCGTGATCGCCTTCTTCGCGATCCTGTTCACCGCCCGCTACCCGCAGCCGCTGTTCGACTTCAACACCGGCGTGTTGCGTTGGAGCTGGCGGGTGCACTACTACTCGGCCGGCGCGTTCGCCACCGACCGCTACCCGCCCTTCAGCCTGGGCGAGGAGCCCGATTACCCGGCGCGGCTGCACATCGCCCGCCCCGGTCGCCTCTCGCGCGGCCTGGTCCTGGTCAAGTGGTGGCTGCTGGCGATCCCGCACTACGTCGTGGTGGGTTTCCTGACCGGCGGCGGCTCCGGAGGGGGCCGGGCGGACGCCGGTGACGGTGAGGGCGGCCCGTGGGCGTGGTCGGCGGGGCTGATCACCGTCCTGGCGTTCTTCGCGATCATCGCCAAGGCATTCACCGACCGGTATCCCGGGGGCCTGTTCGACCTGATCGTCGGGTTCAACCGCTGGGTGCTGCGGGTGGTGGCCTACGCGGCGCTGATGACGGACGCCTATCCGCCGTTCCGGCTGGACCAGGGCGGCGCGGAGCCGGACGCCGGACAGCGGGACGCGGCGCGCAAGCGGTGGTGAATCCCGGTCCCGCCGACGGCGTCCCCTCGTCCCCGGGTTTCCGCTCACCGCGCCGAGGCGGGCACGACTGCTTGACCGGCCGCCGTCCCGCGGGGCAGGCGTCAGCGTTTGACACGACTGCGGACAGCGAGGACGGCCAGGCCGAGGAGGGCGGGTTCGGTGAGCCGGGAGGCCATCTCGGCGTAGGTGCCGGTGGTGGTGAGGTCCTGGCCGGAGGAACGGAAGACCACCGAGTTGATCACCACACGCAGGGCCTTCTCCCACCGGTCGCCCGTGACCCGTTCGAGCAGCGGGCCGGTGGGGTTGACCGGTTCGGGGGAGTCGGTGACGAGGGTGATCTCCTGTCCCGCGGCGACCTGGCGGCCGGTGGTGGTGGGTTTCGGATCGTCGGCGGGCAGGCCCCACAGCATCATCACCGCGACGGTGACGGCCATGGCCGCCCCCAGCCAGGCCAGCGCGCGGGAGGCGCGCAGCCCGTACCCGGACAGGGCCCAGTGGAGCAACAGCAAGGCGCGCTCGCCCCGGGGCCGGGTGGCGTCATGGCGGCGCATCTCGCACTCGCCGTAGTAGAAGTCGGCGGCGTCCGGCTCGTTCTTGCCGTCCTCCAGCGACTTGCGCAGCTGCCGGTACAGCGCCGCCACCGCCGCGGGCTTGAGGGCGGGGGCGTCCCGCGGCGGGGTGCCCCAGCCGAGGGCCGCGGCACGGTCGGAGCGGCCGGCGGTGCGCACCCGCCAGTGGTGCTCCTCGGCCAGGGTGTTGCGTCGGCTCCACCGCCAGGGGAACCGCCGGTTCCAGCCGGGAGGCGTGGTGGCGAAGGTGCACCAGCCGTCCACCTTCATCTGATCCAGATGAATCGCACCGGCCATCCGGCACCTCCGCAGGTCGATGTCGTGAAGGGCCAGATGCGCGGCGTCCACCCCGCCCACCGACACCAGGCGCACTCCGGGCTCCTCGCCGGACAGCTCCGCCTCCGGCAGCGAGTCGCCACGTCCGAGGGGGAACGGATCGGGGCGGGCGGCGACGAGCACCGGGTATTCGAGGACCGCGTCCCTCAGGTCCAGTTCGGTGTGGCGCAGGTGCAGCGTGGCGGTCGATGCCCAGCGCGTCCGCACGCAACTCGTCCGACGGGCGGCGATCTCCACCGTCACCGGCCGCTGGAACACCGCGCCGTCCAGCACCACCCGCTTTCCGCACGCCAGTGGCCCCAGACGGGGCGTCCCTTCGAACCGCGCCTCGCCGAAGGTGACGTCGCCGAAGAACCGCGCTCCCCCGAACCGGGCGGGCCCGGAGAACGTCACTCCGTCGAACAGCGCGTCCCCGAAGAACGTCGCCCCCTCGAACCGGGCCTCGCCGGAGAAGGACGCCCGGGAGAACCGGGCGTCGCCCGAGAAGACCGCCCCCTCGAACCGGGCGTCGCCCAGGCGCGGGCCGCCGGTGGCGTCGGCCGTCGTGGAGCCGAGCAGCAGGCTCAGCAGTTCAGGGGTGAAGGGGGTGCCGCGGTGGTCCAGGTCGGCACCGGGCGACAGAGCCGAAAGGTAGGCGGCGCGATCGGCCGCGTTCACGTGGGCCAGGCAGGCGGTGTGGCCGCCGACGGGGATGCCGCGGCAGCCGACCGGATCGGCCGGGGCCGAGCCGTGGCCGCAGTGCGGCCGGTCCGGCGGGGTGCTGGAGGGTGGTTCGGGCGCGACAGCAGTCATACCCGAAGGACTCGGCAGTACCGTCGGGCAGTTCCGGACCGGCCGCAACGGGTGGGAGGAGCGGAAAAAAACGATGGCGCCCGGTCGCCGGCGGCCCCACGCCGTGCCGTCTTCGTGAAGCGCCCGGTAGGTGTCGTCCGTTCGATTCGAGGATCTTGGGGGTGCGGCCGATGGGTGTCTGCGTGACGGGACCTTGAGCGCGAGTACACGTGCATCGAGCGCTTCCTGGCCGTGGCCCGGGAGTCCGCCATGTCATGCGCACCGCCCCTCACCCGGACAGGTCCGGCTTGGACAGGCCGGACAGGTCAGGCAGGGGAGCACCTCGGCGAGGCGTGTGGCGGAGGAATTCCGGGATGCCGATTCCGAGGAACTGGTGGGCAGGAGCCCTGCGGATCTCGTGGACCTCCGCCTCCGGCGAAGCAAGAGGAAGGAGACCCTGGAGACCCTCAAGCAGCACATGCGCCGGGAGAAGCCCGCAGGGGCGATGGCCGCCGTCATCGCGGGCGAGGAGAAGGGAGGAGTCCGGTCCGACGGACCGCCGCCTGGTGCCGGGGTGCGCACTCGAGGCCCTCACCACCGCCGTGCCGAAGTACTGGGGTGACAGGACACCGATCATGGAGAGGCCGGTACCGGAGTGGGGCGAGTGGAGGGCGGAACCGGTGCGGGAGGCGTCCGGGACCGAGAGTTCATGGTCCACCGCCCGAGCGCGTCCCCTCCACCGAAGCCGGGTGGCCCCCAGCGTTGATTGACGGCCGGGACGGGGATTCAGCTGACGCGTACTCCCCACATGAAGGGCATGCCGCTGGTGCTGATCGCTTCGTAGCGCACCACGGCGCCGGGCTTGGGAGCGTGGAGGATCTGTCCGTTGCCGGCGTAGAAGCCGACGTGGCTGAGGTCGCTGCGCATGATGATGAGGTCGCCAGGCTTCAGGTCGCCCAGGGAGTTGATCCGGGTGCCGATGTTCGCCTGGGCCTGGGACGTACGCGGTATGGAGACACCTGCCTGGTTGAAGGCCCAGGAGGTCAGCCCGGAGCAGTCGAAGGAGTTCGGTCCGGTGGCGCCCCACGCGTAGGGCATGCCAACCCGGCTCCGGGCCGCTTGAAAAGCGGCGGCCGCACGCTGCGAGCCGCTGGCCTCATCGCCCAGGTCGGCTTGCTGACCGGCGCGGTTGGCTCGCTGGTCCTCGGCCGCGATCTTTGCGCGCTCCTGCGCCGTCAGCGTGTTGAGGAGCTTCTGAGCCTCGGCGAGCTTGCCCTGGACCTCCTTCTTCTTGTCCTTCAGCTCCTCACGGGTGTCCTCGAGATCCTTGAGTTTGCCCTGGGCCTCCTCACGCTGCTGCTCCAGCGTGCGCTGCTGGGACTGCATCTGCTGCAGCGTCCCGAGCTGCCGGCCGCTGATCCGGTCGAGCGTGGCCGCCTTCTCGAGGTAACCATCCGGATCGGAGGAGAAGAAGAGCTGCACGGACGGGTCCACCCCGCCGTCGCGGTACTGAGCACTGGCCAGCAGTCCCAGGTCCTCCCGCAGCGTGTTGAGTTCCTCTTGGCTGCGGGCAACGGCGTCCTGGAGGTCCTCGACCTCCCGCTGGAGCTTGCTCTCCTTCTCCTTCGCGCCGTTGTACTTCTCGGTCGCCTGCGCGGCCTGCTCGTAGAGTCGGTCGACCTCGGCCTTCACGCCCTTCTTGTTCGGGTCCGGCAGGGGATCGGCGTGGGCGGCGGACTGGGTCGTGAAGGCCACTGCCGCTGCGGCGGCAGTCGTGAGCATGGTCGTGTAGGTGCGCTTCGGCTGCTTGGGACGACGGTGGGACCCCACGTGGACGAGCTCCTTCTGCCTCGACCGCCTGTCGGGCGCGGGCATCGGCCCGGCTCCGCGGGGTTCCGCGGACTCGGCGGCACCTTCGCCGCCATCCCGAGTGGATGGCCGACCATGCGAAGACATGAGCGGATACTAGACAGCTAAGAGTCTTAGCAGCAACGCGGGTCACCTGCAGCATCGTGCGAAGTGGATCCGCAGTTCTTTGTCCATCCGCAGCAGGGATCGCGGTTCATTGTTCTAAGGGACTTAGTAGCTATGTGGCAGCGTGAGGGAAGGCCGGGCGCCCCGCTTTCCGTTCGGCCACTACGATGAACCGGCGCCGATGCGCGCTCGGGGCCGGAATGCGACAAGGTGATGGGAGGGTCTCGTGCGACCGCTGGGTGAGCTGGAGGCGCAGATCATGAACCGCCTCTGGACCTGGGGACGACCGGCGCCCGCGCGTGACATCCATGCCGATCTCAACCGGACGCGCCCCATTGCCTACAGCACGGTGAAGACCGTGGCCGAGATCCTCTTCCGCAAGGGCATGCTCCAGCGCGAGAAGCAGGGGCGGGCCTGGCAGTACGAACCCACCTGCAGTCGCCAGCAGTACACGGCGTCGCTGATGCAGGATGCGCTGGGGGACAACCCCGACCCGGCCGGCGCTCTCCTCAGTTTCGTCGAGCAGATGTCGGCCTCCGAGGTGGAGGCTCTGCGCTCGGCTCTGCGGGCGGCGAAGCGGAGGGGCGAGGCGTGACGTCGACCCTGTTCCTTGCCGGATACGCGGCCTTCGTCGGTGTCTTTGCCCCGCGTGTGCTGGCCAGGGCGCGGTGGACTCATCGTGCGCCTCGGCTCGCAGTGCTGGCGTGGTACGCCCTGATGGCCACTTTTCTTGTGACCGTCACGCTGGCCGCTTATCACCTGGTCCTGCGCGAACAGCATGTCCACGACGGGTTGGTCGGGCTGCTGAGCGCCTGCGGCCTGTTTCCCGTCGGCTCCGCGTCACATGCCGCAGCCGACCCTGCGACGCTTCTGCCGCCGGCCCTGGTCGTGCTTCTTCCCGCAGGCTGGTTCCTCGACAGGGTGTGGCGTACTCGCCGTGCTCAGCGTCGTCACGTGGCCCTGCTCGCCGTGGTGGGCAACCCTTCCGCCGACCACGACGCAGTGATCGTCGACCATGACACCCCGGTGGTCTACTGCCTGCCTGGAAGGTATCGCCAGGTCGTGGTGACGCGCGCGGCGATCAAGGTGCTCTCCCAGGAGCAGCTCGGCGCGGTGCTCGCGCACGAGCGGGCTCACATCGCTGGGCGGCACCACCTCTGCCATGCGATGGTGGACGCGTTCGGCCGGTCCTTTCCGGGCTTGCCGCTCGCCCGGCAGGCCAAGGGACAGGTAGCTCTTCTGCTGGAGATGGCTGCGGACGACCGTGCGTTGAGACTGCACTCGCGCGAGAATCTGGCGGCCGCCATGTGTGAGGTGGCTGCGGGCCGGGCGCCCAGGGCGGCCTTCGGCGCGGGAGGGTCCAGTGCGGCCGTTCGGCTGCACCGGCTCCTCGTCCCCGCGGCGACACCAGGGCGTGCGGCGCGGCTCGGTGTCGTCGGAGGCTCTCTCGCGGCCTTGCTGGTTCCCCTGCTCATCGCTTGCGGCCCCTTCTTCGGCTGACACGCCCGTATCCGCGGATCGTGTTCCGCGGCGCCGGCCGGTCGGCTGCTGTGGCGAGGTGCGCTGTCCGGACGTGCGTGCCCACGTCATGTCGGACCGCGGCACGGCGATACCCCCCGGGGGCAGCGAGGAACACCCCCAGGGGGTACGCCCGAGACGGGGAGAGGGCGAGACCCGCCTTCCCCCACGTGAAAACCCCTGTCCCACCTGTCCGAGGAAGAAGCCACGACCTCCCGGACCCGTTCCTGCTGCTCCACCGACGGCACCTGTGGTTCGGCCGCTGCCGCCGACCCGCCCCGTGGGCGGGTGATCAGTGCTGGGCAGAGCGCGACGGCCGGTGCAGAACGGTCCAGGTCCGGCCCCCGTCGGTGGATTCGTAGACGGTGTCGGTGCTGTCGGCGGCCAGCAGACGCCGGGCGGTCACGGCGGTGAGCACCGTCGCCTCTCCTCCCTCCGGCAGCCGACCGCGGTCCGCCCAGGCGCCGCCGCTTTCGCCGCTGACGACACGGCCGTCCGGCGTGAGCCCGACGAGCAGTCCGCGCTCCGGCTCGTCCACGGCCACCAGGCCAGGGGCGCCCGGCACTTCCCGGAAGGTCCTGCCTCCGTCGTCGCTGCGCTCGAGGCCCGCTCCGGTGGCCGCCCACACGGTGTCGGACGCCTCGGCGTGAGCGGCGAGGTCGACCGCCGGCAGCTCCGCGCGCTGCTCCCAGCCGCGTCCGCCACCGGTGCTCGCCCATACCTTGCCGCTCTGGCTGTCGAAGCCGTACAGGGACGACCCGGCGTGCTCGAGCGCGTGGAAGTCCGCCTCTCCCTCCGCGGAGAGGGTCCGCCACGTCCGCCCGGCGTCCGTACTGCGGATCAACCCCAGGTGTGGTGATCGGGCATCGGGATCGGTCGGGGAGGGATGACCACTGGCCAGGAAGGTCGAGGGTCCGGCGACGGTGAATCCCATGGTGTCCTGGTAGCGGTCCGCAACTCGGACCGCCTTGCCGTTCTCGATGCGGAAGACGCCGAAGTGACCTGCGGCGTAGACGGCGTCGTCGGCCGGGTCGACGCCCAGGCCGTGCAGGTGGCCGGTGCCAGGATCGGCTGTCGACGCCTGGGCTTTCCGGTCGGTGTCGTTGCCGGAGCAAGCGGCGAGGAGCGTGGCGGTCGCCGCCAGAAGACATGCGGCGCGGAGCCGCCGAGTGCGAGCAGGAGTGATCACGGTGAGTCCCAACGGTGCTGAGGAAGGCGGGGGCCATGCCCGGGAGGGGCGGACGCGTCAGCGCCCGCCCCTCCTCGGTGATCCGGTCAGCTCTTGCCGAGCAGCTCGTTCATCTGCGTGATCTCAGCGGTCTGCGAGGTGACGATCGTGTCGGCCATCTTCTTGGCCGGCTCGTAGCTGCCGTCGGACTGCTCGGTCCTGGCCATCGCGACGGCGCCCTCGTGGTGCTCGATCATCATCTCGAGGAAGGCCGTGTCGAACGCCTTGCCCGAGGAGTCCTCGAGCTCCTTCATGTCCTCCTCCGACATCATGCCGCCCATGTCGTGCGTGGAGTGATCCATGGCACCCTCGGCGGGCACCTCCTCACCCCAGGAGGTGAGCCACCCGGAGAGGGTCTTGATCTCCGGGTCCTGGGCCTTCCTGATGTCCTCGGCGAGCTCCTTGACCTCGGCCGACCCGGCTCGGTCGGCCGCGAGGCCGGCCATCTCGATCGCCTGGCGGTGGTGCGGGATCATCCCCTTGGCGAAGGCGACGTCAGCCTCGTTGTGCTGCCCCTGGGACGCCGGCGCCGAGGCGGCCGGGGAGTCGGCGCCGTGCCCGGAGTGCCCGGCGGCGGTGTCGCTGTTGCCGCCGCCACAGGCGGCCAGGACGACTGCGGCCACGGCTGCGGTGGCCACGGCGCTGGTACGACGGATGAGGGAACGCTTGCGGTTCATGCTGCAACTCCTTGACGCCGCGCTGCCCACGAAGAAGGACGCGCGGTTCTGGCGGATCCGAAGGCGCGGAAGCAGGACACCGCCACCGCACCGGGGGCGGAGGTGTCGTGCAGGCCGCTCTACACCCTCAGGAGCTGCAGCTCGGACAGATCGGGCGGCGCGCGCCCGCCGTCCGTCGACGCCATGTCCTTCGCCGGCATGGAGGTGTCAGAGGGAGGGCCGACCGGACCGGTGTCCGGCGTGGGCGGCGTGTACGGGACGGTGACGCCCGCCGCGGCACAGGTGCCGTCCGCGTGAGCAAGATGGTGCGGACCGTCAAGACCGTGCGAGCAGGCAATGTCTGCGGGGAGAGCGTCCGCTGCGTGACCTGCCGCCATCGCGTGGGTCGCGTGGGTCGCGTGGGCCTGGGCCGGCAGCGCTCCGCCGGGGGCGAGTCCGTGCATGCCCAGCACGCCGGTCAACACCGTCATCACCAGCAGCACGAAGGAGCGCCTCGCAGGGCGGTGGCTCCACGACGTGCTGCTGACCATGACGCCCATGGTAAGGGCTGCCGCCGGAACCGATCTCCTCCGCTCCCCGACACCTGCGACAGTGCTTGCGTCATGCGCCAGAGGCGGCGGAGCGGTGAGGTGCGGTCCAGGGCCAGGGTGTTCGGGGCGAAGGAGGCTTCGGAAACGGTGTCTGCGCACGGCGGGGACGCCCCACTTGGCCGACGATGGATGGTGAATATCATTGAAACCATACCCCCTGGGGGTATATGTTTCGAGGTGTGAGCCGCACCGGCCACTCTGGAGAGCCGAACGGAGATGACGGTCATGGACCACGGAACGCACCACACGAGCAGCACGCACGGCCACACCACCCCTGCGGGCGCCGGCGGTCACCACGACAGCCACGCGGAGCATCACGGACACGGACACGGCGCGTCCTGGCCGACGGCGGTGAAGGCGACGCTGCACTGCCTCACCGGGTGCGCCGTCGGTGAGATCCTCGGCATGGTCATCGGCACCGCGCTGCTGTGGGGGAACGTGCCGACGATGGTCCTGGCGATCGGCCTGGCGTTCCTCTTCGGTTACTCCTTCACGCTGTTCGCGGTGGTCCGGGCCGGGTTGTCCCTCAAGGCGGCGGTCAAGGTGGCGCTGGCGGCCGACACGGTCTCCATCGCGGTCATGGAACTGGTCGACAACGCGATCATCGCCCTGACGCCCGGTGCGATGGACGCTCATCTGTCGGACGCGCTGTTCTGGGCGGCGCTGCTCGGCGGCTTCGCCGTGGCGTTCGTGATCACCACCCCGGTGAACAAGTGGATGATCGGCCGCGGCAAAGGGCACGCGGTCGTCCACGCCTACCACTGATCCGCATCGGCGCGGCGCCGGGTCGGCCTCTTCGGCCGCCGAAGAGGCCGCCCCGGCCGCGCGCGGCCGTGTTCGCACGCGTCCGCGGGGGCGACGCCCTCGTTCCGCACGCCGTGTGGCCGGTGGGCCAGGGCGTGACGGCCGAGGCCGGCCGGTCCGGACGCGTATGAGCCCGCGACACGCCGGGCTGCGTGACGGGCCGCAGGCGGGCGATTGGACGAGCCGTCAGCACTGTCGCCGCGGTCCCTCCCGTAGGAAGTCGCCGTCCTTCCGGTCGCTTCCTCTGCCGCGCGTCTGCGGACGGACCGCTCCGTTCAGCCGCCCGACCGCGGCGGACGCCACCGGGGGCGCCGCGGTCGGCACGCCGACGTCACGGCGTCGGCGGGTGGGTGACTCCACCCCGTGGATCCACTTCGCCACGTCCTCCCGCGAGACCTCGTTCAGCGAGCGAAAATACCCCCAGGGGGTATACGGTTGTGATCGACGTCCTGAGCGGACGACGCCAGAGGGCACATCACGTCATTGGAGATGTCATGAGGGATCACTCCGGCCACGACCAGACCGACCACGGTGTCCACGGCGGAGCCCGGCCCGGCGGGCTGTCGGTCTCCGAGAACGGGTACACCCTCGAGGTCGACTCGACGATCCTCACCGCCGGCGTGCAGCCGGTCAGCTTCCGGGTGATCGGCCCCGACGGGCAGGCGGTGACCGAGTTCATGTCCGAGCACGAGAGAGAACTGCACTTCATCGCCGTCCGGCGCGACACGTCCGGGTTCCAGCACGTGCACCCGGTGATGGACGGGAAGGGCACCTGGAGCGCCGAACTGGCCCTGGAACCGGGGGACTGGAGGTTCTTCGCCGACATCCACCCGGCCGGCCACGACGGGACCATGACGCTGGGCATCGACGTCGCGGTCGCCGGGCCGTACGACCCTCGGCCGCTCCCCGAGGCCACCAGGACCGCGCGGACCGGCGAGTACACCGTCGCGCTCGACGGCGAACTCCTGCCGGGCAGGGCGAGCGAGCTGACCCTCACCGTCAGCCGGAACGGCCACCCCGTCATCGACCTGCAGCCCTACCTGGCCGCGTACGGACACCTGGTGGCACTGCGGGTCGGTGACCTGGGTTACCTTCACGTCCACCCCGAAGGTGGACCCGGTGACGGCACCACCGCACCGGGACCCGAGATCGCCTTCACGGCGGTCGCGCCTTCGGCCGGCACCTACCGCCTGTACCTGGACTTCCAGCACGACGACGTCGTCCGGACGGCCGAGTTCACGGTGCGGACCACCGCGGCCACTCCCCGCTCGGACGCGGCACCCCAGGCGGCACCCGAGCACAGGAGCCACCACCGCGGCGACCACGCACACCACTGACCGCGTGGACGCCGTTGATCCGCTGACGTGGCGCACGGCCCGGCCAGGGAACGCCCACCCCGTCGAGCCCACCGGCCCCAGCACGATTCCCCCTTCGGAAGGAGCGTCATGCCCCGCCTGACCCGACTCACGCCCGACACGGCGGTCGGCGCCTCGCGCGACCTCCTCGCCGACCTGGTCTCCCGCCATGGCCGGATCGGCGACATGGTCTCCACGATGGCGCATTCGCCGGCCGTACTGGGCGGCTACCTCCAGCTCAGCCGGGCCATGGGGCGAGCCAAACTCGACCGCAGGATCAGCGAACGGATCTCGATCGCCGTCCAGGCCCTGCAGGGATGCGGGCTGTGCCTCGACGCGCATGCCGGTGCCGCCCGCGCCCTGGGGGTGGACGAGGAAGAGATCGAGCGAGCCCACGAGGGCACCTCGGCCGATCCCGCAATCGCGGCGGTCATCGCCCTCGCCCTCCAGGTCTACCGCGAACCGACGTCGATCACCGACGAACAGGTCGTCGCGCTGCGTGAACACGGCTACAGCGACCGCGCGATAGCCGACGTCGTCGGCGTCGTCGCCCTCAACATCCTCACCGGCGCCTTCAACCTGCTCGCCGGCCTCGCCCCGGAGAGCGACACCGGCGCCTAGGGACGTTCCCGCCCGTACCCGCGGGGCACGGCCTCCACCCGGGGCCCGTGCCCCGCCGCATGAACCGGGCGGCGCCGGCGGAGCGGCGGCCGCGTCCGCGATCAGTCGGACGCGCACGCCCTCCACCCCGCCGTCCGTAAGAGCCGCCCGTGTGACCGCGTCCGCGAGGTGGCCACACGGCTGCGTGTGGACCAACGGCAAAACAGTCGCGATCACAGTGATCAGGAGCTTCGCGATGACCCAGTGGTGGCGCGGCAACCCCCACACCGTGCCGAGGGACCGCACAAGGCCGCTCACCGGCATCTGATCGCCGAAGCAGCCGAAGCCGGTGACCTGCGCCCGCCACGGTGCCGTCGTTCCGTCACCATGCGGCGCCTTCCGGACGACGGATGGGGTCACGGTGTTTCCCGGCCGGCGGACGCGGTGCGGGATCCTCTTCGTCCTGCCCACCGGTATCCAGTGGGAGTACCTGTCCCAGGAGCTCGGTTCGGTTCCGGCTCCGGCGTGACGTGCCGGAGGCGGCCGGCCGTCACGTCGTCCTGCTGGAGAAGTCGCGGGCGGCGAAGCGGTTCGACCGGTCCCGGACCGTGCTCGACTCCAGCCACGTGAGGGCTGCTCGGCGAGGCCCGGAAGCGGACCCGGTCCGGTCGACCGCGCACGTCCGGGCGGCAAGCGCCACTTCCTCGTCGACGGGCAGGGCATCCCGCTCGCGGTGTCGCTGACCGGCGGAAACCGCAACGACGTCAAGCGGTTGCCGCCCTTCCTCGCCAAGCCCCTTCGGTTGTGGGCCGGGTAGGGCCACCGCGGTGCCTGCCGCACGTGGTGCTCGTACGGCTCGGGGCTCGGAGCGCACCGGTGGGTCGTTGGGTGCACCAGCGCCCGGCTGCACGACTTCCAGCGCCTACGCGTCTGCCGGGAGCCTTGAGCGTTTTCCACCCCGACGTGACTGGCCCTCAAGCTTTCCGTGCCCGCCAACCCGCTCTCTTACATACCCCCCATGGGTATGCTACGGTGCAGTCACCGGGTACCCCCCAGGGGTATGTTAGAGAAAGGGTGAACCCATGTCAGCCGTCAATCCCCGGCGCTGGTGGGCACTGGTCGTGCTCGCCGCCGCTCAGTTCATGGTTATCATGGACACGTCAATCATCGGGGTGGCGCTCCCCGAGATGCAGAAGGACCTCGGCTTCTCGCAGGGCGAGCTGCAGTGGGTCTTCAACGCGTACGTCATCGCCTTCGGCGGGCTGCTGCTGCTCGGTGGTCGCCTCTCCGACCTGCTCGGCGCGCGCAAGGTCTTCAACACCGGCTGGGTCGTGCTGATCGCGGGCTCGGTCGTCGCGGCCGCTGCGCAGACGGCCTGGGTGGAGATCGTCGGTCGCGCCGTCCAGGGCGTGGGCGGTGCGCTGATCGCGCCCTCGGCCATGACGCTGCTCATGATGCTCTTCGCGCACGACCCGAAGGAGCTCGGCAAGGCCATGGCGCTCTACGGCGCCGCCGCCCCCGCGGGCGGCACGGCCGGCGTGTTCCTCGGTGGGGTGTTCACCGAGTGGCTGAGCTGGCCGTGGATCTTCATCCTCTACGTCCCGATCGGTGTGGCCACCCTCGCCGCCACCAAGCTCCTGCCCGCCGTCGACAGCCGCCGCGGCGCCGTCGACGTGCTCGGAGCCGTGGCGGTGACCGCCGGTCTGGCGCTTGCCGTGTTCGCCATCGTCCGGGCGCCGGAGGTCGGCTGGACCTCCACCGGCACCGTCTTCCAGCTGGTCGGTGCCGCCGCGCTGCTCGCGCTCTTCTTCGTGATCCAGAAGACGGTGCGCGAGCCGCTGATGCCGCTCGGTATCTGGCGCGTCCCGCGGCTCGGCTCGGCCAACCTGGCGATGACGCTGCTCGGCGCCGCGTGGATCCCCATGTGGTACTTCCTCAACCTGTACCTCCAGCAGGTGCTCGGTTACGGAGCATTCGCCTCCGGTGCCGCACTGCTGCCGATGACCGGCCTGCTGATGATCTTCATGACGGTGATCACGGCGAAGCTGATGGCCAAGTTCGGCGCCAAGCCGCTGATCGGCGGCGGTCTGCTGGTCCTCGCGGCCGGGCTGGTGTGGCTGTCCGCCGTCGAGCCCACCGGCACCTTCGTGGTCGACGTGCTGCCCGCGTCGCTGGTCGCCGCGCTCGGCATGTCGCTCGCCTACATTCCGGCGATGATGGCCGCGATGTCCGGTGCTCCGCAGGAGCAGGCAGGCCTGGCGTCCGGCATCGTCAACACCACCTACCAGGTGGGGTCGGCGCTGGGTCTCGCGGCGCTGACCGCGGTGGCCACCTCCCAGGGCGCCGGCCGGCTGGGCGACCTGCCCGCCCTGACGGACGGCTTCAGCGCGGCGTTCGTCTGGGCCGCCGTGATCGCCGCGGCGGGCGGGCTGATCACCCTGCTGACGATGCGCGGTGACGAGACCGCTGCCGCGCCGCAGGCCGACACCGCCCCGGCGGCGCAGGGCGAGCGGGCCGGCGTCTGACGGGCCGGTCGTCCGGTGGGCAGGCGGAGGCGTCACCGCGGCACCGCCGTCCCGCAGGAAAGAGAACATCCGAAGGGCCGTCCGGCACCGGGAAACCGGGACGCCGGGCGGCCCTGAGTCTTGAACGGAGGAGCACCGTCCATGGACATACAGACCCGCGCCGTGCACGTCCTCGGCGACCCCGTGCCGGGCGACAGCCGGCCCTTGAGCGTGCCCATCGTCCAGTCCTCGGCCTTCGCCTTCGACTCCGCCGACGCACTCGCCGACGCCATGGCCGGACCGGACGGCCCCTACGTCTACTCGCGGCGCGGCAACCCGACCGTACGGGCCCTGGAACACACGCTCGCAGGTCTGGAGGGCGGAGCCGCCGCGATCGCTTTCGCGTCCGGGATGGGGGCGATCAGCGGTGTGCTGCTGGCGCTGCTGCGGCCAGGTGACCACGTGGTGGCACAGCGCTGTCTGTACGGCGGTACGTACGCCGTGCTGTCGGACCTCGCCGGGCGGTACGGCGTAGAGGTGGAGTACGTACGCGGCGACGACGTGGCCGAGTTCGAGCGGCTCGTCCGGCCCACCACTCGGGTACTGCACCTGGAGACCATCGCCAATCCGACCGGGCGGGTGCCCGACCTGCCCGGCCTGCTGGCGGCCGCTCGGCGGCACGGCGTGGTGAGCGTGGTGGACAACTCGCTCGCGTCGCCCGTGCTGTGCCGTCCCTTGGAGCACGGCGCCGACGTGGTCGTGCACTCGACGACCAAGTACCTGGCAGGCCACTCCGACGTGCTGGGCGGGGTGGCCGTTTTCGCCGATGGGGAGTTGCGCGACCGGGTATGGCCGCGGACCGTCGAACTCGGCGCCTGCGCCGATCCGTTCGCGGCCTGGCTGACCCTGCGCGGGCTGCCGTCACTGCCGTTGCGGATGCGGCAGCACTGTGCGGGCGCGCAACTGCTGGCCGGTCGGCTCGCGGAGCACGAGCGGGTCACCGCCGTGCACTGGCCCTGGCTTCCCGGCCATCCCACGTACGACCTGGCGCGCAAGGTGCTGTCGGGAGGCGGCGGCATGGTCTCCTTCGAGCTCGCCGGCGGCCGGGCGGCCGGACGCGCGTTCATCGAACGGGTGCGGCTCGCCCGGCTCGCCCTGTCGCTGGGCGGCGTGGAGACGCTGGTCGCGCACCCGGCGTCGACATCGCACCGGGAGCTGGGGGAGGAGGCGCTGGCGGCGGCCGGCATCGGTGCGGGAACGGTGCGGATGTCGGTGGGCATCGAGCACCCGGACGATCTCTGGCGCGACATCGAGCAAGCTTTGGGCCGTCCATAGATTTGGATTGACAAAATAAACGGGAGGTTCGTAGATTGTAGTACGTCAAGAGATCTTCTCTCCGGCTCCAGGGGGCGTTCATGCGCTACTTCGAGGACTTCCGCACCGGTGACATCCACGAGCTGGGCACCGTCACCGTCACCGAGGAGGAGGTACTGGAGTTCGCGCGGCGCTACGACCCGCAGCCCTTCCACATCGACCCCGAGCAGGCGAAGCAGTCGCCCTTCGGAGGGCTGATCGCCAGCGGCTTCCACACCTCGGCGCTCTTCATGCGGCGCTACGTCGACGGGCTCCTCGCCTACAGCGCCTGCACCGGGTCGCCGGGCATCGACGAGATCCGCTACCACCGGCCCGTGCGCCCGGGCGACACCCTCACCGCGCGCATCCGGATCCTCGGATCGCGCCCCTCGCTCGGCAATCCCGCCACCGGCATCGTCCAGCCGCGCTGCGAGCTGGTGGCCCCCGACGGGACGGTCGTGTTCAGCATGATCCTGCACAGCATCTTCCGGCGGCGTCCTGCCGGCCCCTCCGCCGAATCCCCCGCGTCGATGTCCGCGGCGGAGGACCCGGTGCCCTGTGCACGAGAGAGCCGGACACGGCCGTCCGCACACGTCCCGCTGTAATCCCGCTTCCCAAGCGCTTCCCGAAGGGAGACCTCCTGTGGAGGCCGTATCCCGCACCGCCCAGTGGACCGCCGCCGCGCGGGCCCTGGAGACCGAGCGTGAGGACCGGCTGTTCGCCGATCCGTACGCCCGTACCGTCGCCGGAACCACCGGCTTCGAGCTGCTCGAACGCTACGCGGGCGCAGGCACCGTGCCGTTCCTCGCCATCCGCACCACGTACCTGGACCGCGCCATCGGCCGCGCGGTGCGGGAGCAGGAGATCCGCCAGGTCGTGTTTCTCGCGGCCGGCATGGACACCCGCCACTACCGGCTCGACTGGCCGACGGGCGTCACCATCTACGAGCTCGACCGGCCCGCGCTTCTCGAGGCCAAGGCGGCCATGCTCGCCGATGAGCCCGAGCCGGCCGGCCGCGAGCGCCGCACCGTCGCCGTCGACCTCACCCAGGACTGGACCGGTCCGCTGAAGGAAGCGGGCTGGCGCTCCGAGCAGCCCACGCTGTGGGTGGTCGAGGGCCTGCTGTTCTTCCTGCCCGAAGACGCCGTGCGCACCCTGATCACGACCCTGTGGCAGCACAGCTCCCCGGGCTCCGTCCTCCTCGGCGACGTCATCAGCAAGGCCGCCCTGGACAACCCGCTCTCGCGGCCCTTCATGAAGGCGCTCGAAGAGGACGGCAACCCCTGGCTGTTCGGCACCGAGGAGCCCGAGCAGCTGCTCACCTCCTGCGGCTGGACGGTGCGCGAGGTCAAACAGCCCGGCGAGGACGGCGCCGACTTCGGCCGCTGGCCCTACCCGGTGCCGGCGCGTGAGGTGCCCCGAGTGCCGCGTTCCTTCCTGTTCACCGCGATCCGAGACGAGGCCACGTCATGACCGAGCAGACCGGTGCCCCGAGCGCCGACCCGACCACCGCCTTCCACCAGCGCGTCATCGACGACGCCGCCGCGGCCGTCCGCGGCCTGAGCATCTCCATCGGCGAGCGGCTCGGCCTGTACCGCGCACTGGCCGAACACGGCCCGCTCACCCCCGCGGAGTTCGCGGAACGCGCCGGCATCACCGAGCGGTACGCGGAGGAGTGGCTGCACGCCCAGCTCAGCGCCGACTACGTGGAACGTCACCCGTCGTCCAACAAGTACACCCTGCCCGCGGCGCACGCCTCCGTGCTCGCCGAACCCGGCTCCGCGACCTTCGCCGCGGGGTTCTTCACCGCTCTCAAGGCGCTGTACGCCACCGAGGACCTGCTGGTCGACGCCTACCGCACCGGTGAAGGCGTCGGCTGGGCCGAGCACGACCCGGCCCTCGACACAGGCATGGGCAGCTTCTTCCAGCCCACCTACCGGCACCGGCTGCTGAGCGACTGGCTGCCCGCACTGGAAGGCGTCACCGAGAAGCTGGAGAACGGCGGCAGCGTCGCCGACATCGGCTGCGGCGTCGGACACACGACCCTGCTCATCGCCAAGGCCTACCCGCAGGCCAAGGTGTACGGCTTCGACTACTCGGAGGAGGCCGTCACCATCGCCCGGCAACTCGCCGAGGACGAGGGCCTGTCCGGGCGCGTCGTCTTCGAGACCGCCTCCGCCGACGACTACCCGGGTACCGAGTACGACCTGGTCACCTTCTTCAACTGCCTGCACGACATGGGTGACCCGGTCTCCGCCGCCCAGCACGTCCACAAGTCCCTGAACCAGGACGGCACCTGGATGCTCGTCGAGTCCAACGTCTCGCCCTCCGACATCCACACCCGCACGCCGGCGGCCCGCATGTTCATGGCGCTGTCCGCCGTGATGTGCCTGCCCGTCGCAGTCGCCCAGCGCGGTCCGCACGCCCTCGGCAACCACTCCGGGGAGAAGGCGTTCCGCGCCATCGCGGAGGAGGCCGGCTTCACCCGCTGGCGGCGCGCCACCGAGACCCCGGTCAACGCCGTGTACGAGGTCCGGCCCTGAGCCGTGTACGACGTCCGGTTCCGACCCGTCCGACCCGACAGGAGAGACCATGGCCACCACGGCCCTGCCCGTCACCGACCGCTTCCTCGAGGTTCTCGAGCGGCTCAGCGAGAAGTCCATCGAGGACTACTACAACCCGTACCAGCAGTTCCAGTGGCCCGAGAAGCTGGACGAGAACCGCCTGTGGATGAGCCCCGAGCTGCTCACCCCCTACGGCACGCCGCACTTCGACGAGCTCGGTGAGGAGACCCTGCACCGGCTGTCCAGGTGGGAGTCCATCAACTTCTACAGCCTCAACGTGCACGGCATCCGCGAACTGCTCATCGAGGTCGTCAACCGCATCCACATGCCCGGCTTCGAGGTGCCGTCCGACTTCTTCCACCACTTCATCGGTGAAGAGAACGAACACATGTGGTTCTTCGCCGAATTCTGCCGGCGCTACGGCGACAGGATCTACCCCTCGACGGCCATGCGCGCCGACTCGGCCTGGGAGCCCGAGATCGAGAACTTCCTCGTCTTCGCCCGCATCCTGTTCTTCGAGGAGCTGGTCGACCACTACAACATGCGGATGGCGCAGGACGAGACGCTCTGCGACACCATCCGCCAGGTCAACCGCCTCCACCACCAGGACGAGTCCCGGCACATCGCCTTCGGACGCGAACTGGTCTCGCTGCTGTTCACCCGAATGCGCGAGGCGGTGAGCGAGGAGCGGCTGCGCGAGGTGGAGAGCTACCTCAAGCGCTACGTCGTCTTCAGCATCAACTCCCTCTACAACCCGCACGTCTACCGCGACGCCGGCATCGCCGACCCGCTCGCCCTGCGCAACGCCCTGCTCGCCGACGAACGCCGACGCGAGTACGAGCGCAAGGCCATCCGCAAGCCGCTCGCCTTCTTCCTCAAGACCGGCATCTTCTCCGACGACACGCTGCCGGTCATCTGACCTGCCGGACAGTCCTGCCGGCCTGTCCCGCCGCCGTCCGGGCTGCCGGCCAACCGAGAGGTGGTCGACCACCGTGTCCCACACCACGTTCACAGCGTTGCGAAATTCCCCCGGAGAAGCCCACGGCCTGCCCTCCCTCGGGCCGGAGGGCACCGCCCTGCTGCGGCTCCTCGACGACACCTTCGAAAGCTGGGGGCTGGCGGCCGGAGCCCGCTCCATGACCATGCCCCCGCTGCTTCCGGCCGCGGACCTGAGGCGTCTGGACTACTACGAGAACTTCCCGCACCAGGCCGTCGTCGCCACAGCGATCGAGGTCGACCGGCGGGGGGAGTTCTGTGCCGAAACCGGATGCTTCCCCTGCAGCACCTTGCAGCCGGCCCAACTCGGCCTGCCCTCCGCGTCCTGTTACGCGGTCTACCTCGACCACGAAGGCCGTGAGGTCGCGGAGGACACCCTCATCACCGTCGTCGGCTGGTGCTTCCGCAAGGAGGAACGCTACGAGGGACTCAGGCGCCAGCTCGGATTCCACATGAGGGAAATCGTGGCCCTCGGCGGCCGCGAACACACCGAGAAGCACCTGTGCGACTTCAGCGACCGCATCACCGCCTTCGCCCAGGCGCTGGACCTGCCGCTGCGCAAGGAGGCCGCATGCGACCCCTTCTACGACAAGGGCGGGTCCAAGGCGGTACTGCAGCGCCTGTCACCCGTCAAACACGAGTTCCTCTACGAGGACCTGGCGATAGCCTCCGTCAACACCCACCGCAACTTCTTCGGTGACCGCTGTTCCATCACCCTCGCCGGCACCGGTGATCCGGCCTTCACCAGCTGCGTCGCCTTCGGCCTGGAACGCTGGCTGTCCGCCCTCACCCGGCGGCACGGCAGCTGGGCCGCCGCCACAGAGGCCGTCCACGCGGCCAGGAACCGTTTCTCCCCGGTCGAACCGGGGGTGTGACGTGCCGGCCCGCCCCACCGCCGCAGGCAGCGGCCTGGGCTGGGCGAACCTCGGCATGGACATCGTGTCCGTCAAACGCGTCCGCCGGCTCCTCGAGGACCACGGCGAGAGGTTCTTCGAGCGGATGCTGGACCCCGGAGAACTCGCCGACTGCCGCACGAGCAGCGGGATCGACCTGCTCAGCCTCTGCGGGCGGATCGCGGCCAAGGAAGCGGCGTTCAAGACCCTGCGGGTCCAGGGCCGGTTCCTGCCCTGGCGGGACATCGTGGTACGCCGCTCGGACGGCGGTTGGCCGCTCGTCGAGCTGCGGCGTACCGCCGCCGAAATGGCGGCGGAGTCCGGCATCACGGACATCACGGTGAGCATCAGCCACGACGTGGACTACGCGGTGGCCGTAGCCGCACCCATCCTCGGCGATCCCTCCGGCCTCCGGCCGTGAGACGCCTGCCCCACTCACCCGTACACAGCATTGTGAGGAGCACACCCATGAGCGACGCCCTGCAGCAGGTGAAGGACTGGATCCTCAAGCGCCACCCGGACCGCGAGGACGTCCCGGGAGACCTGGACCTGATCGAGAACCGCCTCATCGACTCGCTGTCCTTCGTCGAGTTCGTCTTCCTGCTGGAGCAGCACAGCGGCCGTTCCATCGAGATGGAGACCCTCGAGGTCGACGCCATCCGCACGCTCGACGCCATCGACGAGAACTTCTTCCGTGCGGAGGTGAAGTGAGATGACCAGGCGGCTCTTCACCTCCGAATCCGTCACCGAGGGACATCCCGACAAGATCGCCGACCGGATCAGTGACACGATCCTGGACGCGCTGCTGGCCCAGGACCCGGCCGCGCGCGTCGCCGTGGAGACCCTGATCACCACGGGACAGGTGCACATCGCGGGAGAGGTCACCACCACCGCCTACGCCCCCATGGCGCAGCTGGTGCGCGACACGATCCTCGAAATCGGCTACGACTCCTCCGCCAAGGGCTTCGACGGGGCCTCCTGCGGTGTGTCGGTGTCGATCGGAGCCCAGTCCCCGGACATCGCCCAAGGGGTGGACTCCGCCTATGAGACCCGGGTCGAGGGAGGCGACGACGGGCTGTCCCGGCAGGGCGCCGGCGACCAGGGCCTGATGTTCGGATACGCCTGCGACGACACTCCTGAGCTCATGCCGCTGCCGATCCACCTCGCGCACCGGCTGGCACAGCGACTGACCGAGGTCCGCAAGGACGGCACGTGTCCCTACCTGCGACCGGACGGCAAGACCCAGGTCACCATCGAGTACGACGGCGACAAGGCGGTCCGCCTGGACACCGTCGTCGTCTCCTCGCAGCATGCTCCGGACATCAACCTGGAAGGCCTGCTGACCCCGGACATCAGGGAACTCGTCGTCGAGCCGACGCTCAAGACACTGGCCGAGCAGGGCATCAGCCTCGAGAGCGACGGTTACCGGCTACTGGTCAACCCCACCGGACGGTTCGAGGTCGGCGGTCCGATGGGAGACGCCGGCCTGACCGGCCGCAAGATCATCATCGACACCTACGGCGGCATGGCCCGCCACGGGGGCGGCGCCTTCTCCGGCAAGGACCCGTCCAAGGTGGACCGCTCCGCCGCCTACGCCATGCGCTGGGTCGCCAAGAACGTCGTCGCAGCGGGCCTGGCCGCCCGCTGCGAGGTCCAGGTGGCGTACGCCATCGGCAAGGCCGAGCCGGTCGGACTGTTCGTCGAGACCTTCGGCACCGAAACCGTGCCCGTCGACCGCATCCAGGCCGCCGTCACCGACGTGTTCGACCTGCGGCCCGCCGCGATCATCCGGGACCTGGACCTGCTGCGCCCTATCTACGCCCAGACCGCGGCGTACGGCCACTTCGGACGTGAGCTTCCCGACCTCTCGTGGGAATCCACGGACCGGTCCGACGCCCTGCGCAGGGTCGTGGAGGGCTGAGATGCGCATCGCTGTCACGGGCTCCATCGCCACTGACCATCTGATGTCCTTCCCGGGGAGCTTCACCGACCAACTTCTGGCCGGCAGCCTCGACCGCGTCTCCCTGTCCTTCCTCGCCGACCGGCTGGAGATACGTCGCGGCGGCGTGGCAGCGAACATCTCCTTCGGCCTCGGGCTGCTCGGCCTGCGCCCGGTGCTCGTCGGTGCGGTCGGCGACGACTTCGAGCCCTACCGGGTCCGGCTGAAGCAGCACGGGGTCGACACCGACTCCGTGCTGGTCAGCGAGGAACAGCACACGGCGCGTTTCGTGTGTACGACCGACCGGATGCAGAACCAGATCGCGACCTTCTACGCCGGCGCCATGACGGAAGCCCACCGGATCGACCTGGGAAGGGTGGTCGAACGGGTGGGGCGGCTCGGGCTGGTGATGATCTCACCCGACGACCCCGCGGCCATGCTCCGGCACACACGGGCATGCCGCTCCCTGGGCATCCCCTTCGCCTCCGACCCCTCTCAGCAGCTGGCCCGCTTGAGCAAGGACGACGTCCTCGAACTGATCGACGGAGCGCGCTGGCTGTTCACCAACGAGTACGAGACCGCGCTGCTTCAGGAACGCACCCAACTGACCACCACCGAGATCCTGCGCCGCGTCGGTTGCTGGGTCACCACGCACGGGGCCGCGGGCGTCCGCATCCAGCGCGACGGTCACAAGGCCCTGACCGTACCGGCGGTCGAGGTGGCCGGTGTCGTGGACCCGACCGGGGTCGGAGACGCCTTCCGTGCGGGGTTCCTCGCCGGCACGGCATGGGGAATACCGGAGAAGTGCGCGGCTCAACTCGGCTGCGTCCTGGCCGCCACCGCCCTGGAGTACGTCGGGACGCAGGAATACCGGCTGTACCGCGAACCGCTGCTGTCACAGCTGCGGTTCACCTACGGGGTGGGATGCGCTGCGCACATCGTGTCTCATGTGCGAGGGCTGTCATGAGGAAAGCGCGCAGTGACGGTCTGAGGACGGCGCTTGCCACCCGTGTGGTCGTGGCGGACGGGGCGATGGGCACGATGCTCCAGGCCCAGGACCCCACGCAGGAGGACTTCCAGGGCTTCGAGGGCTGCAACGAGATCCTGAACGTGACGCGGCCCGACGTAGTGCGGTCGGTGCACGAGGCCTACTTCGCCGTGGGCGTCGACTGCGTGGAGACCAACACCTTCGGCGCGAACCTCGCAGCCCTGGGGGAATACGGGATCGCCGAGCGGATCTTCGAGCTGTCGGAGGCCGGGGCCGAGGTGGCCCGAGAAGTGGCCGACGAGTTCGCTGCACGTGACGGGCGTCCGCGCTGGGTGCTGGGCTCGATGGGGCCCGGAACGAAGCTGCCCAGCCTCGGCCACATCACCTTTCCCGCCATTCGGGATGCTTACCAGCGGAACGCCGAGGGCCTGCTCGCGGGCGGCGCGGACGCGCTGCTGGTGGAGACGGCCCAGGACCTGCTGCAGGCCAAGGCCGCCGTCGTCGCCGGCCGCCGCGCGATGGAGGCCACCGGGTTCGAGGTCCCGCTGATCGTGTCGGTCACGGTCGAGGCCACCGGCACCATGCTGCTCGGTTCCGAGATCGGCGCCGCGCTGACCGCGCTGGAGCCGCTCGGCATCGACGTGATCGGCCTGAACTGCGCCACCGGTCCCGCCGAGATGACCGAGCACCTGCGCCACCTGGCCCGGCACTCCCGCATCCGGCTGTCCTGCATGCCCAACGCCGGCCTGCCGGAACTCACCAAGGACGGCGCCCGCTATCCGCTGTCGCCGGTTGAGCTGGCGGACGCGCAGCAGGACTTCGTCCGCGACTACGGGCTGTCCCTGGTCGGCGGCTGTTGCGGTACCACGCCGGAGCACCTGCGTCAGCTGGTCGAGCGTGTCCGGGGGGCCGTGCCCGCGGTGCGTGAGCCGCGCCCGGAGCCGGGTGCGGCCTCGCTCTACCAGACGGTGCCGTTCCGGCAGGACACCTCCTACCTGGCGATCGGTGAGCGCACCAACGCCAACGGGTCGAGGAAGTTCCGCGAGGCGATGCTGGAGGGCCGCTGGGACGACTGCGTGGAGATGGCCCGCGAGCAGATCCGCGAGGGCGCGCACATGCTCGACCTGTGCGTCGACTACGTGGGCCGGGACGGCGTCGCGGACATGGCGGAGCTGGCCGGCCGGTTCGCGACCGCCTCCACGCTGCCGATCGTGCTGGACTCCACCGAGGTGGAGGTGCTGCGGGCCGGCCTGGAGAAGCTGGGCGGGCGCGCCGTCATCAACTCCGTCAACTACGAGGACGGCGCCGGGCCCGGGTCGCGGTTCGCCAGGGTCACCGAGCTGGCCCGGGAGCACGGCGCCGCGCTGATCGCGCTGACCA
>NZ_LWCC02000120.1 GCF_001642695.1 Streptomyces chilikensis | reverse complement strand
GGCCGGACTCCACCTCGCAGCACTCATCCTCTGGCTCCGTGAGCCCGGACAAGATCATTTGTCAGACAGGTCCTAGGGCGTGGGGTGGGCCCGCTCCGCATACAGCGGTACGGCCAGCTCCAGCAACGCCATCACCAGGAAGACCCACGGGCGGCCGGCCTCCGGCAGGGCCAGTAGCCCCAGCCAGCCGATCTGGCACAGCCCGATGGCGTACCGCAGCGCCATCGTCCGCTCGGGGCCCTGGCTCGACCGCGCCACGCGCAGCCACTGCGCCGTCATGGCGAGCCGCATGATCACATAGCCCAGGATGACGACCAGGTACGCGTGTTCCTCGAACACCTGGGAGACGCCTGCCGTCAGGACGAGCACGCCGGCTGTCTGGATCAGCGTGACGACCCGGTACAGCACGTCGTCGTTGTCGTAGGCCGAGGCGAACCACGTGAAGTTCATCCACGCCCACCAGATGGCGAAGAAGACCATCAAGTAGTTGAGGATCCCCTCGCCCGTGTGCCCCTCGACCATGGCGTGCACCAACTGGGCGCCCGCCTGGGCTATGGCCACGATGAAGCACAGGTCGAAGAAGAGCTCCAGTGAGGAGACGCCGCGGCGGGTCTCGTCGCGGCCTCGCGCCGTGAGCCTGCGTAGTGGTCTGTGGTGTGCGGGCGCCGCGGAGCACACCGGCGGCGGAGCCGGGCTGCTTGTCATCTGGTGAGCCAAGCTCCGAAATGCCGCTGCAGTCGGGGATTGATCTGCCAGACCATCGCTGCTGCCGCCGCCGGGACGAGTACGGCGAGTCGCACCGGCAGGTAGAGATCCTCCAGAACAGGATTCGTGGCCAGGCCCAGCAGGACGATGGTGGGGTAGATACCGCACACGGTGAGGAGCCACAGCTTCCAACGCCGGACGGCGGCCGGAACGGTGGGGCCGAGCCGGGGTTCGGCGTTCGCGAACGCGTTCCGGCTCTGCGCCCGGAGCGCGTGCCGGATGTCTGTCACTGCCGGCGGACTCGGCAGTCCAGGATCGTCGGCACCGTAGGCATCAGAAACAGTTCTCTCGTTCATGGACCACTCCCAATCGAAATGCTGCGTATCGTTTTGATTCCATCGGTTCCTGCGCGACCGAGGCGATGTCGGCGCTGTGTGGTGGGCTGCCCGAGCGCAACAGCGGCAGCAGTTGCCGGGTGGGCAGCGCAGGGCTCAGACGGCTCACCGCCGGCCGCTGCTGGTATCCGTCTGCCGGCGTGCTTCGGATGGCGCCGTTCCAGGTGAAGCCACACCCGCGCTGTTGACCAGCACGTCGAGGCGACCGTGCCGTGCCGCCACTTCGGCCGCGGGTCGCTGAGTCCCGGCCGAAGCGGGTAGGCCGGCGATGTATTGCCCGGCTCCGAAACGTTGCGCGACCGGCACCGATCGCTGCGGGGTACGACCGTGCGGAAGCAACTGGTGCCCGGCTTCCGCAAGCTCCTCAGCCAGAGCGAGACCAGGAGCGTTCGTCGCTCCGGTGATCAAAATCGAGGCCATGGTGCGCCCTTCCTGCGCAGGAGGGCTGCCCGGCGCCCAGGTGGGCGCCGGGCCAGGTGATGATCTGATCAGTGAGCGGACTGGGTGTGGTCCTGCTCCACGTACACCTTGAGGGCCTGGAACTCCTCGATCGCTCGCGGGCCGCACAGGTAGCCGTAACCGCTTCCCTTGACGCCGCCCTCCTCGAAGTCCTCGCTGATGGCTCCCCAGGTGTTGATCCATACAGTGCCGGTGCGGATGCGCCGGGCGATCCGGCGGGCCTTCATCGAGTCCGAGCTGAACACCGAGGCGGCCAGGCCGTAGATGGTGGCATTCGCCTTGGTCACGGCGTCGTCCTCGTCGTCGAAGATCTCGAACGTCTGGACCGGACCGAAGACCTCCTCCTGCACGATCCGGACGTCGGTGCGGTCCACCTCGATCAGGCTCGGCCGGTAGAACGCGCCGGCGGCCAGCGGGCCGTCGGTGACCACACCGCCGCGCAGCAGTACCGTGCCGTACGAGGTGGCTTCCTCGACGATCGCGTCCACCCGCTGGGCGGACGCCCGGTCGATCACCGGGCCGAGCTGGGCCTTCTCGTCGTCGCCCGACCCGAGCCGCACCTGCGCGAGCGCGGCGGTGAGCCGAGTGCGCACCTGGTCGGCGATGTCCCGGTGAACCAGTACACGGGAGCCGGTACAGCAGAACTGCCCGTTCATCAGCACCAGCGACTGCACCACGGTGGGGATCACCATGTCCAGATCGGCGTCGGGAAAGATCACCATGGGCGCCTTGCCGCCCAGTTCCAGACCGAGCCGCTTGAGTGTGGTGGAGGCCGCGGCCGCGATACGGCGCCCGACCGGCGTACTGCCGGTGTAGTTGATCACGTCGACCTTGTCCGAGGAGACCAGGAACGGGGCCCCGGTGTTGCCGGACTCGGTGAACACGCTGACCACACCCGCCGGGATCTCCGGGACCGAGGCCAAGACCTGCGCGAAAAGCTCATTGGTCAGCGCCGTCTGAGCCGGAAGCTTGACCACGACGGTGCAGCCGGCGGCCAGCGCCGGGCCCAGTGCCCGCACGGTCAGCATGATGGGGGAGTTCCAGGGAGAAATGATCCCGGCGACACCGACCGGCTCGGGCACCGAGTGGGTGTACTGGCCGGGTGCCGTCTCGGCGGCGCGCCCGGCGGTCTGGGTGCGCGCAGAGGCCGCCGCGTACCGCAGCCACCCGACTGCGCCGCTGACCTCCCACGTGGTCTCACCCAGCAGCTTGCCGTTCTCCCGGGACAACATGGCCGCGACCTCGGGTACCCGGGCCTCGAGGGCGTCGGCCAGCCGGCTGAGTGCGGTCGCCCGGAGCGAGGGAGTGCGCGCCCATTCGGTGGTCGTGAACGCGGCGGCGGCGGCGTCCACGGCGGCCGAGGCCTCCGCCTCGCCACCGTCGTAGAACGAGCCGACGACGGTGCCGTCGGCCGGGTTGATCGATTCCAGGACCGAGCCGGAGCCGGTCCACTGTCCGTTGATCCAGTGCTGCGCGATGGTGTTCATGGTCCGCTCCTCGTGGGCTCGCCCGGGTACCGGGCGGTTTCGCTGTCTCCACGAGAATGGCTCGGCTGCCGTGCCGACAGCCTCCGTCAGCTGACTGACATCCGGCCGACGGCCCGCTTAGCACTCCAGTCAGAATCAGTGTCCTGAGCTGGTTCTTCTTCGGTAGCGGCATCGCCGGGCGGTGGCTTGGTGGCGGCGTCGCCACCAGGACCAGATCAGTGCATGCCGGTGGCGGTCGAGTTCGGGGCGGGAGTGGGGCAGGCTTCGCGCCCGGGAGCGTCAGCCGACGACACCATCCTCACCAACCGCTGCGTGATCGGTTGAGTCACCGCCCCGCGGAAACGGCTGCCCCTGGATCGAGATCGAGATCTCCCTGTGCGACCACGAGCGCATCGTGGCGGGCAACTCAGACCTCGGACACGCACTCCGACGATACGCATGCGAGGGCCTCGATCTGACGGTCACGGTCCTCATCGCGTTTTCGTGGCGGACAGTGATCCCCAGAGCTTCGTAGAGAGCCGCTTTGGCCTTGGATTCGGCGCTCCGTAGTCGTTGTGCGACCTCTCCGAGGTTTTTCGCGATCTCGATGATCTTTTTCCGTGAGCGGCTTCTCGGCCCTCCCCTTTCCTCTCTGTCCTGGTGACGGTGGTCGTCTGCGCTTTTCAGCTTCTGTGAGGCTCGCCGGGGTGGTGCGTTTGCCGCTCCTGGCGTCATCGATCCGCTGAGTGACAAGGAGGTGGGCGCGGGTGGCGAGCAGCCAGTGGTGGCGGGCCACGCGGTGGTCGCTCCTCCAGTGCCCTGATCAGGTCGAGTCCCGCGGCCAGGCCGTGGACCACAGCGACGGAGATCCGGGCGACGACCTCCTCCCGGATCTTTTGCCCCTCGGCCTGGAGCTGGTCGACAGCGGCGTCGATGGGGCGCGTCGTCCGGAGCACAATTACGTCCGCGCCCCACCCTGACGGAGGGCATTGCTTCGGCAACTCCACGCGACGACGGAGCCTCGCGTTTGTGAGGGCAGGCACGGGGCGTGCGTCACGTACGAAGGAAGTTAGAGGGCGCGAGCGGGTGGTCGATGCGTCTTGAGCGGGAAAGATGAACCTTTTGCGCGGATTGTCCGGTAATGCTCTACGATCCGGCGTCGTAGGTCACACCTTTGCTTTGCGATTTCGCCGCCGCTAAGAATTGCACTCGTCGCTCAGCAAGCCGCGTCATCCGACCGCGGCACCCCCGTGCCGATGAGGGCACCCCCTGGTCCGCCGTGAGCGGACACCGACCGAGGAGCGACTTCCGCGCCAAGTCGAAGAGGTGCCCCCATGCGTAACTCCACCTTCACCGTCCCCACGATGGCCAAGATCCGGAAGATGGGCATCGTCGGCGGTTTCGCCGCGTTCGCCGCGTCCACCACCTTCGGTCTCGCCGCGACCGCGGACCAGCAGTCGGCCCAGGCCGCCGCCGAGCCCGCGCCCGCCACCACCGCCACCATCCTGCCCGCCGCCGCGGACAAGGCCGTCGGCGAGCGCGCCGGTGACGCGGTCAGCCGCTCCGCCGACCGGGTCGAGGTCCAGCAGGTGGCGTACAAGAAGCCGGCGTCGTCCGAGAAGTCCGAGAAGAAGGACTACCCGGACAACCTCGACGGCTGGATCCGCGAGTCGCTCGACATCATGCAGGAGAAGGGCATCCCGGGCACCTACCACGGGCTGCACAAGAACATCATCCGTGAGTCCTCGGGCAACCCGAAGGCCATCAACGACTGGGACATCAACGCCATCAACGGCATCCCGTCCAAGGGCCTGCTCCAGGTGATCCCGCCGACGTTCGAGGCCTACCACGTCGAAGGCACCCCCAACGACATCTGGAACCCGGTCTCCAACATCACCGCCGCCGCCAACTACGCGGCCGACAAGTACGGCTCCATCGACAATGTCAACAGCGCGTACTGAGCGGACACCGCACCTCTGACGAAGAGGCACCGCGCGAGACCGAAGGGCGGCGCCCCCAGTAGGGGCGCCGCCCTTCGGTCTCGCCGGGTCCGTACGGTGATCGGCCCTGTCCCTACATTCGGTGGTGACGGAGAGTCCCGTACAACGGCTGCCAAGCCCGTCCCAGGAGAAGACGGAGCCATGATGCGCCGTAAACCATCCGCCGAGGCCGCGACCACCGGGGTGGGCGGTGACGCCGAGGACGTGAACGGTGCGGGTGCGGACCTTCATGACGAACAGGGCGTACAGGCGCTCCAAACCGGTTATGTGGAGGTGGAAGAAGTCCGTCGCGGGCAGGCCACCGGCCTGGGCCTTGAGGAACTGGCTCCACTCGCGGCGGGCGGAATGGCGGCGTGGTGCTGGGCCGAGGCCGGCTTCCCACAGGAAACGCCGGACGGTAGCACTACGCCTGTGATGCTGATGACTTTCACGCCCTGGCGGTCTCGGAACCCTCGGTGCCGAGGCCGAAGAGCCGGTCGTCACTCCACCACTCGGGCGTCTCGTCGACGACCGGGGTGAGTTCGAGCAGCGTCACCTCGTTGCGGCCCAGGACCAGGTCCACGTCCGCTCGCCCGGCGGTGACGGGGATGCTTCGATGCGAGCCGGCGGGTTCGGCGGCCTCGCGGAGCGCCTCGAGCTGGCGGTGGCCAGGGGCGAGCGGCCGCCCCATCTCGCACCAGGCCGCCCACGCGTTGCCGGCGTCCTCGCTCACGGAGCGGCGGCGCGCGTAGGCGGAGCCGCGTACGTCCGGCGCGCCGACGGGCAGGGACAGCCGGACCGTGTGACCGCTGACGGGCTCGCCGCCGGCCGGGTCGGCCGGCGCCCAGGCCAGCACGGTGACCCTGCCGTCGTCGTGCCGTGTCACCAGGTACTCCTCGCCTCGGGCAAGGATCTGTTCGCCCATCTCGGCCATGAACGCGTACAGGTGGTAGGTGGGTTTCTTGATCTGGCGGTGGGTCAGCAGGCCGAAGCCGCCGTGGAAGGGAGCGGTGGGGATGCCCGTCTCCTCGAAGACGTCGCTGAAGGTCCAGTAGGAGAAGGAGTCCGCGTGGTCGCCGCCCTTGGCCAGGACCGGGGCGAGGTAGGCCGCATGGAAGGCGGTGTCGTGGATCGGGTTGTCCGGCCGGTAGGAGGAGTTGAACTCGGTGATGTGCACCGGCAGGCCCGCGAGCCCGGTGCCCGCCAACTGCTTGCGAGGGGCGCCGAACTGCTCGAGCAGTGCCGTGGCCGGCATGAGGGTCTGATGCGTTCCGAACGGCACATGGTGTTCGGGGCCGGAGGAATAGGCGTGGCGGCTCACGAAGTCGATCGGCAGGTCACGGCCCTCGACGAATTCGGCGAAGCGCTGGATCCACTCGTCCTGGTAACCGGGTGCCAACGACGGCCCGCCGACCTGGAGTTCGGCGTCGACCTCCTTGACGGCCAGCGCGGTCACCTCGTACAGCCGGTGGTACGCGTCCTGGTCGGCGGCCCAGAACGGCGCCAGGTTGGGCTCGTTCCACACCTCGATCGGCCAGCGGCGCACCTGGTCGACGCCGTAGCGGTCGGCGAGGTGTCCGAGGACGGCGCGGACGAGGTCCGCCCACTCCCTCTCGTCGCGCGGAGGAGTGACGTTGCCCTTCCACCAGAACACGGTGTCCTCGCCGGAGGCGAGCCCGGACGGCATGAAGCCGAGTTCGAGGAAGGGCGCGATGTCCTTCTCCAGGTAGGCGTCCACCACTTGGTCGAGGTAGGTGAAGGCGTGGCGCACGTGCCGCCCGCCGGCGTGGTGGTAGGGCCGGTGGATGCCCATCCCGTCGCTGAGCAGACCGTGCCCACGGATGAACCGGAACCCGATCTCCTGCTGCACGAGGCCGAGCGAGTCCTGGTAGTCACGCCGCAGCGCGAGGTCGAGCCGGCCGGTGCCCACGCAGTGACGCCAGGCGTCGGAGAGTCGGGCTGTCGGCCGGCCGGAAACGACGATCCGCATGGTGGAGGCGGTCCTTTGCTGCGGGGTGCGGCTGCTGGGGGCGTGCTTCCGCGAGAGGTTCTGCGCACCTTAGGGAGCCGCCGAAAACGGTGTCAAGGCCTGGGGCGCCACCGCCGCCCGGTCCAGTAACGATTCAGCAATCTGCGCAAACTTTGGGTGGTAGTCACCTTGTTCAACGCGGTAGACATTGCCGCTACTTGACGGGTGGCCATTAGTTTGCGCAAAAACCGCGGGCTTGTGGTCTCCATGGCAACCGATCAGGGAGTTCCACGATGACGAGGAAGACACGCTGGGAGACGGCTGCCGCGGTGGGACTGGGCATCGCGCTCGTCGCCACCGGCTGCGCGGGCGGCGGCGACACCGGCGGCGAGGGTTCGGCCGACGGCAAGGTCACCTTGACCTTCTGGGAGAACGCCATGCCCGGACCCGGTGACGAGTACTTCAAGGCCGCCGTGAAGGAGTACCACTCGCTGCACCCGAACGTGACGATCAAGCTCCAGGCGATCCAGAACGAGGACTTCGACGGAAAGCTCCAGACCGCCCTCAACTCGGACACCGCGCCGGACATCTTCCTTCAGCGCGGCGGCGGCAAGATGCGGGCCATGGTCGAGGCCGGCCAGATCCAGGCCTTGGAGCTCACCGCCACCGACAGGGCGAACACGGGAGAGGCGGCCGTCGCGGGCAACACGATCGACGGCAAGGTCTACGCGATGCCGACCGACACGCAGCCCGAGGGCATCTACTACAGCAAGGACCTCTTCGAGAAGGCGGGCATCGCCGAGCCCCCGAAGACGATGGCGGAACTCGAGGCCGCCGTCGCGAAGCTGAAGAAGATCGGCGTCACACCGATCGCGGTCGGGGCCAAGGACGCGTGGCCGGCCGCACACTGGTACTACAACTTCGCCGTACGCGAGTGCAGCCAGGACACCATGAACAAGGCCGCCGAGTCACTCACGTTCGACCACCCGTGCTGGACCAAGGCCGGTGAGGACCTGGAGGACTTCCTCGAGGTCGAACCCTTCCAGAAGGGCTTTCTGACGACCCCGTCGCAGCAGGGCGCGGGTTCGTCGGCGGGGATGGTCGCCAATCACAAGGCGGCCATGGAACTCATGGGCACCTGGCAGCCCGGTGTGATCGCCGGCCTGACCCCGGACAAGAAGTCGCTCCCCGACCTGGGGTGGTTCGCCTTTCCCGCAGTCGAAGGCGGCCAGGGCGACCCGACCGCCCTCATGGGCGGCGGTGGCGGCTACTCCCTGTCCAAGGACGCTCCGAAGGAGGCCTTCGGCTTCCTCCAGTTCCTGGTCACGAAGGACCAGCAGAAGGCCTACGCGAAGGCCTTCTACACGATCCCGGTGAACAAGGCCGCCCAGGACGTCGTCACCGAGTCCTACAACGTCTCGGCGCTCGAGGCCTTCAACAAGGCCTCCTACACGATGATGTTCCTGGACACCGTGTACGGCCAGAACGTCGGAAACGCCATGAACACCGCCGTCGTGAACCTGATGGCCGGCAAGGGCACCGGCGCCGACATCGCCAAGGACACGAACGCCGCTGCCGCCAAGGGCTGAGGACGGCGCACGACTCCCCGCGCAGCGGTCACCGGCGGCCGTCGGGGAAGGCCGGGAGCCGGGGGCGCTGCGGCCGGATCCGCGTCCCCGGAGCGCCCCTTGCTCACGGGCGCGGCGCCGTGGCGGCCGGAGCACGGCCGCAAGAGGCGCGGACGACCAGTTCGGTGGCGAGTTCCATGCGGACGGGGCGGCGGGCGCCTTCGGCCCCCCTCCGGGAGAGGTCGAGCAGGAGACCGACCGCCGCGGCCCCCAGTTCGGCGCTGGGCTGCTTGACGGTCGTCAGCCCAGGGGTGACGCACTGCGCCTCGGGCAGGTCGTCGAAGCCGATGACGCCGACGTCCTCGGGGACGCGCAGGCCCCGGGCGGTCAGCGCGTCGTAGACGCCGAGGGCCATGATGTCCGAGCACGCGAAGATGCCGGTCACTCCTGGGTCCTTGTCCAGCAGGGTGTGGGTGGCGGCGGTCGCCTTGGAGCGGTCCCACCCGCCGTGCACCACGGACACCGTGGTCGTGCCGCCGGGCGCCGTCTCGGCAGCCGCGCGGAACCCGTCGACGCGCGCCCGGCTGTAGAGGTGACGGGCATGACCCGCCACGACCCCCAGCCGCACGTGGCCGAGGGACAGGAAGTGCTCGGCGGCCATGCGGCCCCCGTCCCAGTTCGCCACGCCGACACTCGCCACTCCGGACGGCGGCTTGCTCATCGGGTCGATCAGCACCACGGGGACGCCTGCCGCGTAGAGGGCGTGCAAGTGCCGCGAGTTGGGGTCGACCGGCATCGCGACGGTGCCCACGCTGCGTCTTCTCAAGACCCGCGTCGCCCAGTCGGTGTGCGGCTCGGCAAGCGTCAGCACCACGTCCAGTCCGGCCGCCGCCGCCTCACGCCCGACGCCGGCTGTCACCAGGTTGGCCCACGAACCCTCGAAGTGGGAGACCACCAGGGTGAGCACGTTGGCCGGACCGCTCTCGTCCCGCTCACTCTCGATCTTGGCTCCGCCCCGGCGGGTGTAGCCGACCGCCTGCACGGCTTCCATCACCCTCGCCCGCGTCTCGGCCGAGACGTCGGTTCCGCCGCGCAGCACCTTGGACACCGTGGGGACACTCGTACCAGCGGTCTCGGCGACCAATGACAAGGTCGGACGCGAGCCGACGGGTCGGGGGGACATGCGGACAGGCTATCCAGCGAGCGGGCCGTCCGGGACGAGGGGTGGGGCCGTCACCGGTACGCGCGCCGGGGCCACGGCCTGCCGGGGTGCGGTGCCCGCGGGGCGGGGCGCCGCCCCGCCCCGGCCGGACACCCGCCCCCACCCTCAGGCGGAGGGTACGGAGACGGGGGCGTACTCGAACCAGTCGAAGGCGATCACGCCCTCGGTGGCGTACATGCCGATGACACGGCCGGTGAACCCGCAGGCCACTTCCGTGGACAGATAACGCCCGTCCAGTTCGGCGAGCGGCCGGGCGTCCTCGGCGTCGGGGTCGCCGACCCAGAAGGCGAGGGTGTCCGGGCCGGTGGTCCCGCCGTCGGTGAGTTCGGGCGACGCGGGTACGAGATCGGACGTCCGGATCGTGACGGTGAGGGTCAGCGGCCCGGGCGGGACCGGCCGGGAGGCCACGGTCTGGCGCAGCGGACCGATCCGGGCGACGACCCCCGCCTCTCCGTTCCCGACCTCCAGTTCGTAGTGGTGGGCCTCGTCCAGGCGCACGCCCAGTCCACCGCGTCCCGTGCCCGGGTCGATCGAAACGGTGACACGGCAGTCGTGGTGCTGCTGGCGGCGGCCGACGAAGGTGTAGCCGGGGCGGTCGAGCGTGTTTCCGGTTGCCCGGAGGGTCAGCCAACCCGGATTCTCGGTGAGCGACCAGGAGCCCTCCGGGCGGGCGAACGGCGAGACCCAGTACGGAGCCAGTACGGACGCGTCGAAGTCGTCGCGACCGGGCGGCTCCGGTACGGGGTGCCAGGAGCCGCCCGGCGCCGCGTGGCTCTCGGGAACGGGTGCGACGACGGGCCAGCCCTCGTCGTCCCACTCGAACGGGGTCAGGAACGTCTCACGGCCGAGCACATGCACATCGGGTGTGAAGCCACGGGGCCGGACGCCGAGCAACACCATCCACCAACTGCCGTCGGGAGCCTGCACCAGGTCGGCGTGACCGGTGTTCTGGATGGAGCGGGCGGTGCCGCTGTGGGACAACAGGGGGTTGGCGGGCGCACCTTCCCAGGGGCCGCGCGGCGAACGGCTCCGGGCGATGGACACACTGTGGCCGCGTTCGGTGCCGCCCTCCGCGATCAGCAGGTACCACCAGTCGCCGATGCGGTAGAGGTGCGGCGCCTCGGGGTACTTCAGGCCACTGCCCGACCAGGTGGGGAAAGGCCCCTCCAGCACCTCCCCGCCGAACGGGTCGATCCTGGCCATGTTGATGCCTCCCGCGGGCCCGGAGAAGGCGCACCAGCAGGTGCCGTCCTCCTCCCACGCCAGATCGGGGTCGATCCCGTGCAGATCGATCCACACCGGGTCGCTCCACGGCCCCTCGGGCCGCTCGGCTGAGACGACGAAGTTGCCGCCGCCGTCGATGTTGGTGTTGACGACCCAGAAACGGCCGTCGTGGTGGCGGATCGTGGGAGCGTACAGGCCGCCGGACGCCTTGGCACCCGGGAGCGGCAGCGGCAGCTGGCCGGGGCGGTCGAGCACGTTGCCGATCTGCTCCCAGTGCACGAGGTCCTTGCTGTGGAAGACCGGCAGTCCGGGGAAGTACTCGAAGCTGGAGCACACCAGGTAGTAGTCGTCACCGGCCCGGCACACGCTCGGATCGGGATGGAATCCGCTGATGACCGGGTTGTTGTAGATGGGCACGGAACGCTTTTCCCTTCGAGCCGCCGGGCGCTGACGAGGGTCGCTGAGCGAGTCTAGACCGAGCCGCTCGGCGGGCCGCCCGGCCCGTGACGGACGGGTGCGCGGCAGGGGATCCGTACGGGTGAGCGGTGCAATTCCCGGCCTGGGAGCCTTGGCCAAGTCCGGTGAAATCCCTGGGAGGTACACCGTGAAGCGGGGTGTGCGTTCGTTCGAGGCCGCGGACAGGCCGGCGGGGCCGGGACGGACCGGTCCGGGCCGCGGCCGTTCCTTCCGGACGATCAGCCGCATACCCATGGGCCAGCCGCCCAGGACATCGCCGGTGAGTTCGGCGGCCCGGCGCCGTCCCGGATCTCCGAGGACCGGCACATCGGAGCCAGCCGGGCGAGGACCGCTCCTGGACACTCGCGTACTCGGCGACGCGCACGTGGAACTCGCGGAAGTCGAAACGCGGGACGACGGACAGCGGATCGCCTGCCACCGTCGCCGTCCACCGGTCAACGGTGATCTTCATGGAGGGCACCACCCTGTCCGTCTCACCTGCTCGGCGGGGGCCGTGAAGCCGCCCCTCGGCGGAATTCTGCCCCCATCACGTTCGCGTGGGTGATCGGAGCCCCTCGGACGGCTGCGAGCGGGCCTCGCAACGAGAGGGACCGCCTTCGCCACCGCGCGGTCACTCCGGTTCCGCCGCACGGCGCTTGAGGGCCTCCGCCTCGTCGTCCCAGTCCGGTCCGAAGCACAGCAGGTCGGCGGCGGCCTCGCGGAGCAGGTCCGGATCGTCCGAACGCTGGAGGCAGGCCAGACGGTAGGCGAGGTTGCGCGCCCAAGGCGGCAGGGCCATCCAGTCCTCCGCCAGGACCTGCCTGAGCATGGTGAGGATCTCGTCCGCCGACGCGAAGGTCACCTTCTCCGTGAAATCACGCACGGCGTCCCGGAGTTGGTGGCTCCCGGCGTCCGCGGTGTCGATCGCCCTGCCGAGATCCCTCGCCGCGCGGGTCAGATCGGACATCTTTTCCTTCTTCCGTGCAGGCGTGAGCGGTATGGGATCCTCCGGCCGGGCCGTGGCACCGGGTGGCGGTCCGCGCCGACCATGCCGGCCGCTGCCCTCTTCGTTTCCGTCAGTCGAGTCAGTAGGCGGACAACTGATAGGCCCTACGGGTCCGGGGAGGTGCAGCGGCCGGTCTCCGGGTCGTAATGGTGGTGGAGATTGTGGTGGAGGCCCGTCTCCGGGTCGTGGTACTGGCCCGGGAAGCACAGCGGAGTGTCGGCGGTTCCGGCCCGGTTCCAGGCGGTCGCGCCCCACGGCGTCGTGCGAGTCCGCCAGGCGATGGCACCGGTCTCGTCGATCGGTTCCGTAGGGCTGCCGATGAGGTCGGTCACGACGGCGAAGAAGCGTCGGTCGATCTCCTCCTGCCGGGAGGCCGGGGACAACAGGACCGGACCGCGGTGGTCCCAGGTGAGAACCTGCGCGGCTCGTACAGTCGTCGCTGCGGGTCCAGCCGCGTGCCGGTACTCGTTGATGATGCCGCCGAGGGTGCGGGTGCGTGGAAGTCTGCGGCCTGCGGGTCGGTGTACGACGGGTTGTGGCCTGCGTCTGGCGGTGGTCGGTCGCGGGCTCGGCGGGGGCGGGCGGTGTTGCGGCGGAGCAGCACGCCGGGGACGGGCAGGAGCCCGCGGGTCGCCTCGTGCAGCATCGGGAGGACCGCGGCGGACATGGTCCCGGCCGAGAACGCTCCGTGTCCCGACCCGGGGCGATGGCTTTGCGAGCCCCGCCGGGCGTCAGGGTGGGGCGGCGTTCGCGCTCCGGGGCGACCGAGGGCCACCGGTCCCGTTCGTTAGGATCGGCACCCTGATGACTGCCACTCTCGTCGCCAAGGAACTCGCCGCCGGACACGGTGACCGCACCCTCTTCACCGGACTCGACCTCGTCGTCGCGCCCGGAGACGTGATCGGTCTCGTGGGAGCCAACGGCGCCGGTAAGTCCTCGCTGCTCCGCCTGCTCGCCGGACTCGACCGGCCCGAGGAGGGCGAGCTCCGGCTCTCCCCGCCCACCGCCACCGTCGGCCACCTCCCGCAGGAACCCGAGCGCCGCGCGGGGGAGTCCGTACGGGAGTTCCTCGCCCGCCGCACGGGGGTCGCCGACGCCCAGACCGCGATGGACGCCGCGACCCAGGCGCTGGTCGACGGAGCACCCGGTGCCGACGACGCCTACTCGCAGTCCCTGGAGCGCTGGCTCGCGCTCGGCGGCGCCGATCTGGACGAGCGGGCCGAGGAGGTCGCGGCCGACCTCGGCCTGACCGTCGGCCTCGACCTTCCGATGACCGCCCTCTCCGGCGGGCAGGCCGCACGCGCGGGACTGGCCTCGCTGCTCCTCTCGCGCTACGACGTCTTCCTCCTCGACGAGCCCACCAACGACCTCGACCTCGACGGTCTGGAACGCCTGGAGCGCTTCGTCTCCGGGCTGCGGGCCGGCACCGTGGTGGTCAGCCACGACCGTGAGTTCCTGACGCGTACGGTCACCAAGGTCCTGGAACTGGATCTCGCCCAGCAGCAGATCAACCTCTACGGCGGTGGGTACGCCTCCTACCTGGAGGAGCGCGAACGCGCCCGCCTGCACGCCCGCGAGGAGTACGAGGAGTACGCCGACAAGCGCTCCGCGCTCGAAAGCCGTGCCCAGACGCAGCGGGGATGGATGGAGAAGGGCGTCAGGAACGCCCGTCGCAAGGCCACCGACAACGACAAGATCGGCCGCAAGTTCCGCAGCGAGACCAGCGAGAAGCAGGCGGCCAAGGCCAAGCAGACCCAGCGCATGATCGAGCGTCTCGACGTCGTCGAGGAGCCCCGCAAGGAGTGGGAGCTGCGGATGGAGATCGCCTCCGCGCCGCGCTCCGGCTCCGTGGTGGCCACCCTTCGCGACGCCGTCGTCTCCCGGGGTGACTTCTCGTTCGGACCGGCCACCCTGCAGATCGACTGGGCCGACCGGGTCGCCATCACCGGCGCCAACGGTGCGGGCAAGTCCACGCTGCTCGCCGCCCTGCTCGGCAGGCTGCCGCTGGACACCGGCCACGCCTCGCTCGGATCGGGCGTCGTGGTGGGCGAGGTGGACCAGGCGCGCAAGCTCTTCCACGGCACGGAGAGCCTGCTGGACGCCTTCTGCGCCGCCGTGCCCGAGACCGAGCCCGCCGAGGTGCGCACGCTCCTCGCCAAGTTCGGCCTGCGCGCCGCTCATGTGCTGAGGCCCGCGACCACGCTCTCGCCCGGCGAGCGCACCCGCGCGGGTCTCGCCCTGCTCCAGGGCAGGGGGGTCAACCTGCTGGTCCTGGACGAGCCGACCAACCACCTCGACCTGCCGGCCATCGAGCAGCTGGAGTCGGCGCTGGAGGCGTACACGGGGACGCTGCTCCTGGTGACCCACGACCGGCGGATGCTGCAGGCGGTGCGCACCACGCGCCGGATCGAGGTCGCCGACGGCAAGGTCACCGAGGCCGGCTGAACGCGGAGGGCCCGCCCCTCCCGGCGGGGAGGGGCGGGCCGGACGGACACACCGCTTCTCGGCCGGCATACGTGATCTCCGACGAGGAGTGGACGCAGTGGGTGGCCGTCCGCGTCCGAGCCGGTCTCACTCGGCTCACCGGCCGTCGTGCCCTTGTGCTTGGCGCAGATCGTCATGTCACGGTCGCCGTCCTCATGGACCGCGGCGTCCGGGATCCGTGCCGTGCGCGTTCTTCGCGGCCGCGGACCGGCCCGTCAAGGCCGGCCACGCGAGGACACGGGTGGCGATCCCGCTCACCTCCCGGGGACCTCCGGTGCCGTCGGCGGCTCGGCAGGCGTCGGCGCGGGCGGTCCGAAGAGCACGGCTCGGGCCACGGACGGGGCGAACAGGCTGGTCACCGGTGCGCAGAGGCCCAGTACGGAGCGGAAGGCAGGCCCCACCACGGGGTCACCGGGGTAGCGTTCCAGGACGCGCCGCAGATACCGGTCCGCGACGCGGTCCGCCGGCCCGGCCGCCAGGGCGTTGCCCACCGCGCCCGGCATCGACCGGTCGGACCCGGCCGAGATGTCCCATGCCTGCCGGGACGCCGCGAGGAGCGCCTTCTGCACGCGTCGCGTCGTGGGGGACCGACGTGGACCGGCCAGTGCGTCGCGCAGGACGACCGCGCTCATCGCGGCGACGGCCATGCCCTGACCGTAGATCGGGTTGAACGTGCACAGGGCGTCGCCGATGGCGAGGAATCCGGCCGGACGGCGGCCGGGAAGGTCGTAGCGGCGGCGGATGTTCGCGGTCCGCCGGAACGCGAACGCGGGAGTCAGGGGTTCGGCCTCGCCCAGCCACCGGTGCAGGAGCGGATGCGGCAGCCTCTTCCTGACGTACGTCACGAACTCGTCGCCGTCGGTGGGCGGTTCGTCGCCGCGGAGCCCCGAGACGACGACCAGGTGGGTGCCGTCCTCCAGGGGCAGCGCACCGCCGGCGTAGACCTGGGCGGGACTGGGGTAGACGTAGTAACCGCGGGTGTCGCCGTCCAGGACGCCGTTCGGGCCGCGGTAGACGCGGGAGGAGTACGCCAGCCCCGTCTCGATGGTCTCCTCGCGCGCGGCCTCGGCTCCGACGGCCGTCAGCCATTGCGGAGCCTTCGTCCCCGCGCCGGAGGCGTCGACGACCAGGTCGGCCTCGAGGACCTGTCGTGTTCCCCGGGCGTCACCGGAGCGCTCCCGGACCAGGACGCCCCGCACCCGCCGGGCGTCACCGAGAAGGCCGGTGACCTCGGTCTTCTCCGCCACGCTGATCAACGGGTTGGCGAGGACGCGCCGCCGCACCAGTTCCTCCAGCTGCGCACGGGAACCGGTGTAGATGTGCGTCGTCGCGGGGAGCCTCCTGAACCAGCGCCCGTCCTGCTGCTGCACCAGGTCCGACGGCATGCCCACGCGCGGCGCACCGGCCGCCCGCAGCTCCGCGACGAAACCGGGAAGCAGCGACTCCAGGGCCACCTGCCCGCCCTCCAGCAGGACATGCGGATGCCGGGCCTGCGGCACCCCGGGCCGCGGCCCGGTACCGGCCGGGAACCGGTCTCTTTCGACGACGGTCACCCGGTCGGCGTGCCCGGCGAGGACGTGAGCGGCGAGCAGTCCCGCGAGACTCCCGCCCACCACGACCGCGTGCCGCCCGCCGCGATCTCCGCCCCTGTCCGGACGACCTGTCCTCCGTGCGGAATCCACCGATGCGTCTCCCCTGCTGCTTGTCGTCGGAGGGTCCAGTATCCCGCTCAGCCGGGTGATTTGGCGGCTTTTCAGGTGTTGATCCCTTCCTTGACGCGTTCAGTCACCCCGGGCCGGATGCCGGAGCACGCTTCGTGGCGCCCGGAGATGTCCGGCCGATCGTGAGATGCGCTGCTCCACCCCGAGGTTCTTCACGATCTCGATGAACTCTTTCTCCGCGAGCGCCCCTCGTAGAATTCGATCAAGTGGACGACACGGCTCCCGCGGCGGTGCCCGGGCCGGATGTCACGAGGGGGCGGGGCGCGGTGGTGGACGACTTGGCGGTGCGCCGTGCGCGGGCGGAGGCGGTGGCCGGGTCCGGTGATCACGCCGGGGCGGTGGAGCTGTTCGCGGAGATCGTCGAGGACAGTTGCCGGGTCCTCGGGCCCGACCACCCGGACACGCTGCTCGCCCGGCACCGGCACGCCGACTGTCTGGACGACGCGGGCGGCACGGCGGAGGCGGCGGGTCTTCACGCGGCGGTGGCGGCCGACCGCGCGCGGGTCCTGGGCCCGGACCATCCGGACGCGCTGCTGAGCCGCCACCTCCACGCGTACTGCACGGGAGAGTCGGGTGATCACGAACTGGCCGCGCGGCTGCACGCGGCCGTCGCCGCCGACCGTGACCGTGTCCTCGGGGCCGGCCATCTGGACGCGCTGCTCAGTCATGCCGAGCACGCGTACTTCCTGGGGCTGACCGACCGCGCGGCGGAGGCGGCGCGGGTCGGTGCCGCGGTGGTGGCCGGCCGTGGCCGGGTACTCGGCGCGGAGCACCCGGAGACGCTGACGAGCCGGCACAACCACGCGTCGCACGTCGGGGACGCGGGTGATGCCGAGGAGGCGGTGCGGCTGTACGCCCTGGTGGTCGAGGCCCGAGCCCGCGTGCTCAGGCCGGACCATCCCGAGACGTTGATGAGCCGCCACAACCAGGCGTTCTACGTCTCGGCGACGGGGGACTCCGAGGGGGCGGTGGTCCTGTACGACGGGGTCGTGCGGGACCGGTCCCGGGTCCTGGGGCCGGACCATCCCCACACGCTGCTCAGCCGCCACAACCGCGCCGACTCCCTCGACGACGCGGGCCGCACCCGGGAGGCCGCGGATCTCCACGCGGCCGTCGCCGCCGACCGTGCCCGGGTTCTGGGCCCCGACCACCCGGACACGCTGCTGAGCCGCCACCTCCACGCGTACTGCGTCGGCGCGTCCGGTGATCCCGGGCGGGCCGCGGGTCTGTACGGCGCCCTCGCCGCCGACCGGGCGCGGATCGCCGGTCCCGGTCATCCGGAGACGCTGGCCGGCCGCCACGCCCACGCGCTGTACGTGGGCCGGTCGGAAGCCCCGGACGAGGCGGTGCGGCTGTTCGTCCCCGTGGTGGAGGACCGGGGCCGGGTCCTGGGGCCGGACCATCCGGACACGCTGCTGAGCCGTCACGAGCACGCCTTCCACGTCGGTGAGGCCGGTGACGAGGACGGCGCGGCGCTGCTGTTCGCGTTCGTCGTGCAGGACCGTGTGCGGGTTCTCGGCGCGGACCACCCGCACACGCTGGTGAGCCGCAGCGAGCACGCGCGCTGGGTGGGGCTGACCGGCCGGACGCTCACCGCCAGGGACCTCCACGCGGGCGTGGTGGAGGACCGCACCCGGGTGCTCGGCGTCGACCACCCGGACACGTTCGTCAGCCGCCACCTGCACGCCACGAGTGCGGGCGACGCGGGGGAGGTGGAGGAGGCGGTCCGGCTGCTCGCCGCGCTGGTGGTCGACCGCGCCTGGGTGCTGGGCGCGGACCATCCGGAGACCCGCGCCAGCCGTCACGCGCATGAGCGGTTCGCGGAGAGGCTGGATCTGCGCTGACGCGGCCGGCCCCGTCGCCCCGGGCCGGGCGGCGCGGCGAGGGTGAGGGCCCGCGCGGGTCGTGCTGGAAGCGCCTCCTCCTGAAGGAGGAGGCGCGCCGGAAACCGATCTCGTCCGCAGGCAGGTGCTGGCGGCCCGGCTCGGATTCCTACCGTCGTGGTCGGCCGGAGGAAGCAGGACTTCGGCAGGACTGGGAGGTCACATGATCCAGGTACGGGCGCTCACGAAACGCTACGGACCGCACACCGCCGTGGACGGGCTGACGTTCACGGCCCCACCGGGAGCCGTCACCGGGTTCCTCGGCCCGAACGGTGCCGGCAAGTCGACCACGATGCGGATGATCGTCGGACTCGAGCGACCCACGTCCGGCACCGCGACGGTGGACGGCGTCCGCTACGCGGACCTGGGCGCTCCGCTGCACTCCGTGGGAACGATGCTCGACGCCCGCTCGGTCCACCCCGGGCGCTCGGCGTTCCGGCACCTCATGGCGATGGCGCGTACGCACGGCATCCCGCGGTCCCGCGTGGAGGAGGTCATCGGGCTGACCGGCCTGGAGTCGGTGGCCGGACGCCGCACCGGGACGTTCTCCCTGGGAATGGGGCAGCGGCTCGGTATCGCCGGTGCGCTGCTCGGCGACCCGGGCACGCTGATCCTGGACGAGCCGGTCAACGGTCTCGACCCGGACGGCGTCCTGTGGGTGCGTCACCTCGTCAAGGAGCTCGCCGCCGAGGGCCGTGCCGTGCTGCTCTCCTCGCACCTCGTGCACGAGCTCGCGCTGTGCGCCGACCGAGTCGTCGTCATCGGCAAGGGCCGTCTGCTCGCCGACGCCGCCCTGGGGGACCCCGCACTCGGCGCCGGGTCGCTCGAGGACGCCTACCTGCGGCTGACCGCGGGATCGGTCGAGTACCGGGCCGGCGCCGCCGGGGGAGGGGCCCGATGAGCGCGCGCGGTCGCGGTGCGACCCTCCCGCGTGTCGTCGCCGCGGAGTGGACGAAGCTGACGAGCCTGCGTTCCACCTGGTGGGCCGCGCTCGCCTCGGTGGCGGTGTCCGCGGCGCTGACGTACCTGTCGGCCAACGCCTCGTCGGGGGACCCGGGCTACGACCCGCTGGGCGACCTCACCGCCGGACTCCTGCTCACGCAGCTCGGACCACTGGTGCTCGGAGTCCTGGCCGGGACCGGCGAGTTCAGCACGGGAGGTTTCCGCACGACCTTCGTCGCCGTGCCGCGGCGCTGGCCGGTGCTCGCCGCCCAGGCGGCCGCCGTCGCCGGGTTCGCGCTGCCCGTGGCCGTGGCCTCGGTGGTCGCGGCCGTCCTCGCGGTCCTTCCCGCGGCGTCGTCCCGGGACCTGCCGGTGAACCTGACCGAGGGGTCGACGCCGCAGGAACTGGCCGGGACGGTGCTGTTCCTCACCGGACTGTCCCTGTTCGGACTCGCCGTCGGGGCGCTGGTCCGTCGCGCGGTCCCCGCGCTCGTCACCGTCATCGGCCTGACACTCGTCCTCCCCGTGGTGCTGACCCTGGCCGTCGAGCCCACCGGCACCACGTTCGCCGAGGGCGTCACGCCGCAGGAGGCGGCGGTGAACACGATCACGACGCTGCTGCCCTCGGGCGCGGGCGGGCTCCTGGTGACGCCGTCCGACGCCCTCACGGTGCCCGGCGCGCCGGACCTCGGCGCCGTCGGCGGCGGGCTCGTGCTGGCCGCCTGGGCCCTCGTACCGCTCGTCGCCGCCGCCCTGCGCCTGCGTCTGAAGGATGTGAAGTGACGAGTTCGCCCGTGACCTTCCCCCGCGTGCTCGCCTCGGAGGCCGGCAAGATGACCGGCGTGCGGACGCTTCGGTGGACGGCGCTGAGCTGTGTGGCCGTGGCGGCGGGGACGGCCTTCGGGCTGAGCCTGTTCGCCCGGCCGGGCGGCGGCGCCACCGGTGCGTCGCTGGCGGTCGCGGGACACGTGCTCGCCCAGCTGGGCTTCCTCGCCCTCGGCGTGACGGCCGGAACCGAGGAGTTCCGCACCAAACTGGCCCACGTGACCTTCCTGGCCGTGCCGCGCAGGCTTCCGGTGCTCGCCGCCCAGGCGGTGGTGACGGCGGTGCTGGCTTCCGTCACCGCTGCCGTCGCACTGGTGGCGTCGATCGCGGTGACGGCCGCACGGCGTGACGCCCTGGGACTCCCGTTGAACCTCGCCGACGCCGAGACCGTGCGGATGCTGGCCGGGTTCGTGCTCCACCAGACGGCGATCGCGCTGGTGGGTCTGGGGCTCGGAGCCCTGCTGCGCCGCCCCGCGGGGGCGTTCGTGACCGCAGTGGTGGGCGTCGTCGTGCTCGACCAGTTCCTCGCCATGAACCCCGGCAGGTTTCCCGACACCGTGCGGGCGTTCCTGCCCGGCGCCGGCACGCGCCTGCTGACCGGTGACGACCGGCTCGCCGCGCTCGACGCCGCGTCGTCGGGGCCCCACCTGGAGCCCTGGGCCGCGGGGCTCCTGGTGGCCGGGTGGGCGACGGTTCTGCTGGCGGCGGCAGCGACCCGACTTCGCCGGGGGGACATCGCGTCATGGGAGAAGTGAGGGCCGTGACCACATCGTCGGCGAGCTCGCCGTCCGCCGCGGACCACACCCTGCTGCTGGGCGGGATGCAGGTGCGGCGGATCGGACCGGTGCACAGGTTCTGGGCCGCGCACCCGCGCCTCGGGGACGTGGCCCTGGTCCTCGCGGCCGTCGGGACGTTCGGCGTCCCGGGTGCCCTCCTGGTCGGAGGCACCGTCGACGGCATGGTCGCAGTGGGCTACTACCCGACCGGCGGCACCGAGCGGTGGACGATCCCGTCCGCCTGGCTCGCCGGCGCCGTCCTCGGGGCGGGTCTGCTGCTCGTGCGGCGGCGTTGGCCGGTCGTCGTCCTGGTCGCGCTGACCGTCGTCGCCGTCGCCTCGCTCACGACGGCGGGCATCACCGGCGTCCTCGGGCTGTACCTGGGATTCTCGGCGGCCGCGGTCGCGTCGTCCCGGGACGCGCGGACCACCTGGCTGCTCGTCACGGCCGTCGCCGTGGCGATGTCGGCGGCCCTGTGGTGGCTCCAGGAGATCGGCATCCTCGAGATGTTCCTGTGGATCGGGTACTACGCCGACGAGCCGTACTGGAACATGACGGAGCCCCCGTTCTCGCCGGAACGCCGCATCGTGTCGATCGTCCTGCTGCTGGTCACCCTGCTGGCCGGGGCGCTGGTCGGCTTCGCCGCCCGAGAACGCCGCCAGCACGCCCACGACATCGAGGAACGCTACCGGGCGGTCGCCCGGGAGCGCGACACGTCCGCGGCGCTCGCCCGCACGGCGGAGCGCGAACGCCTCGCCCGCGAGATGCACGACGTCGTCGCGCACTCCGTGTCCGTGATGATCGCGCTCTCCGACGGCGCGGCAGCCGCGTTCGACCGGGCACCGGACGCCTCACGCGAGGCACTGGGCGAACTGTCCCGCACCGGCCGCGAAGCCCTCGCCGACATGCAACGCGTGCTCGGCGCCCTCGACCCCGCGGACGCCACCCCGCAAGGGGCGGACCTCGACGCCGTCGTGCGCCGCTTCCGCACCGCGGGGATGCCCGTGTCGGCCACCGGGCTCGACACGCCCCTGCCCCCCGACACGGCACTGCGGCTGGCCGTGACGCGCATCGTCACGGAGGCGCTCACGAACGTGCTGCGGCACGCGCCTGGCGCGCCCGCCGTGTCGGTCGCGGTGCGGCGCACCCCGTCAGCGGTCGAGGTCGACATCGTCAACGAAGCCGGCACCGGCCCGGGCACCGGCAGCGGCACGGAACGCGGCATCGCCGGCATGCGGGAGCGGGCCGCCCTGCTGGGCGGGCATATGATGGTGGGCCCGCGCGCCGCGGGCGGCTGGCAGGTGCACGTGGAGCTGCCGTGCCCCGACGCGGTGCCCGGCACTGCCGCGGAGGATGCCCCCCGATGATCACGGTCCTGCTCGTGGACGACCAGGCGCTCCTGCGCATGGGATTCCGGCTCGCGATCGATTCCGAGCCCGACCTCACCGTCGTCGGCGAGGCCGCGGACGGCAAGGTGGCACTCGAACAGGTCGCCGCCCTCGCCCCCGACGTCGTCGTCATGGACGTGCGGATGCCGGGCATGGACGGCATCGAGGCCACCCGCAGGATCACGGCGGAGCACCCCGCGACCCGCGTGCTCGTGGTCACCACGTTCGACGTCGACGAGTACGCGTTCGCCGCGCTGCGCGGCGGCGCGAGCGGGTTCCTGATCAAGAGTGCCCGGCCCGAGGAGCTCGCCGAGGCGATCCGCACCGTCGCGTCGGGCAGCTCCGTGGTCGCGCCGCGCGTCGTACGGCGCATGCTCGACCTCTTCGCCCACCACCTTCCCCACGGCGCCGACGCGGACCCGCGCGACGACGCCGTCGATCCGAGGCTGCGCGCCCTCACCCCGCGTGAGACCGACGTGCTGCGCGGGGTCGCGGACGGGCTGTCCAACGTGGAGATCGCGGAGCGTCTCGTGCTGTCGGTGACGACGGTCAAGACGCACGTCGGCAACGTCCTCGCGAAGCTGGGCGTGCGCGACCGCGTGCAGGCCGTCATCGTCGCCTACGAGAGCGGCTTGGCCGGATCCCGCCGCTAGGACCGTTCGACCGGGATCGCCGGTGCTCCTCCCCGTTTCCGGTGCGCGGCCCTCCCTACGGAACCAGCGGGATCCCGTCCGACGGCAGCCCCAGGCGGTCGCAGCCGACACGCCGGGCCAGCGGTTCGGCCATGCCCACGGCGACGTGGGTGCGGTAGGTCGCGGCGTCCCGGAAGTAGCGCTGCATCCGCTCCCCGTCCCGTCCGTACCGGCTGCCTGCCGTGCGGAAGAGGGGATCCTGGAGCGCGTCCCACGCCAGTTGCCCGGCGGTGAGGAAGATCTGCGCGAGCCGGTGGTCCTCGGCCTTGGTGAACGGGGCCTCGCCGGACACGTTGCGCCGGCAGGTCTCCGTCCAGTCGTCCGCGGCGCCCCGCAGGGCCGCCTCGGCGGTTCGGATGCGGCCCAGCGCCTCGCCCAGGTGCTGCTGGAACTCGGGCAGGTCGGAGCGGGTGCGGCCCGGATCGAAGGTCAGCGGCCGGGAGCTGATGATCCGCGCGTACTCGTCGGCCGCCGCGTACGCGGTACCGACCATGATGGAGGCCAGCTCCGCGTGGAAGAAGCTCGCCACCCGCGCCGCGTACACGGGGTTGCCGTGCAGCGTGCTGCCCACCGTGCCGCCCTCCACCGGCAGGTCGAGGAAGGATGCCTCGCGGGCGAAGTGGGCGGGGATCCGGCCCTGCTCGATGTGGATGCTGTTGGAGCCGGTGCCGCGCATGCCGAGAACGCCGTGCCAGTCGTCGAGCACCGTCCACACCCGGCGCGGGGCGACGAACAGCAGCAGCGGTCCCGGCGGGCCCCCGGGATTGGTGGGCGCGCTCAGGGTCTGCCCGACGAAGTGCGTCGAGTACGGCGCCCCCGACGCGTACGACCAGGTGCCGTCGAGAATCAGGGAACCCTCGCCGTCCGGCTGTGCGACGCCGACCGGAGTCAGGGTGGAGGCGGCGCGGAAGTCGCCGTCAGGGCCGAAGAGTTCGTTCTGCGCCTCCTCGGAGAAGAAGGAGGCGGCCTGCAGCACATGGGCGGCGGTCAGGGACAACGCCCAGCCGGTGGAGGGGCAGCCGCGCGCGAGCTCGACGACGACCTGCAGGAAGGTCGGCAGCCCGAACTCGTACCCCCCGTACCGGCGGGGCTGCAGGATGCGGTAGAAGCCGGCGCGCAGGAAGTCGTCGTGGGTGTCCTTCGGGTAGTGCGTCAGCCTCTCGGTCTCGGCCTGGCGCTCGAGGAGCACGGGCCGCAGGGCGGCCGCCCGCTCGACGACCTCGCGTTCGGTCAGCTGGGGCTCTGGGGCGGCGATCACGGTCTCCTCCAAGGGGGCCGGCGTCGACTCTCACGCGAACACAGGCGATTCAACACGGTTCGCACTCTCCGCACAGCGGGAGGAAACGGCCATCTCCGCGGGCGGGCCGCACGCACACGCGGCACGCCCCCGCGGGCCTGCGCCCCAGGCCGGAGGCCCGGAGGCACCGCGTCCGCCGCACCGGTGGCATCGACGCCGGTGGCCGGTATCCGGGTGCCGCGGGCGGAAGTCCGCCGGGAGGATCGTCCCTTGAAGCCGGAAGCCGGAAGCCGGAAGCCGGAAGCCGGAAGCCGGAAGCCGCGTCCGCCCTCCTGGCCGGCGCATGACATCGCGGGCCGGTGCTCCGAACCGGCGGTCGCGGCGTGCGACATGCCTGTCGGGCGGCGATGCTCACGCGCCCCATGGTTGCCGCCCCCCCCGGGGACCGGGCCGGCCGGTACGGGCGACCACCCCTTACGTGCCGGAAGGCTCCGGCAGGGCGAGCCAGTCCGGCCAGGAGATCTCGCGGCCGATGAAGCGCGGCTGCTCGAACGGCCAGTCGGCGGCGATCCACTGCGGCACCAGTGCGTCGAGGTCCTGCTCGAGCTTGCCGCCCACCAGCTCGTCCACCACCCACCAGGAGATCTCGCCGTCCGCGCCGGCCCTCTCCGGCGGGTCGATGTAGACGCAGCCGAGCAGAGCTGTCTCAGCCGCGTCGAACAGCGCGTAGTTGAAGGACCGGTGTGCGGCGATCTCCTTCTCGTGCCGCAGCAGATCGGCCTGGTCGGCCTCGTAGGTCATGGTGGCGGCGGGCCAGCCCCAGGCCGGGCCGTAGACGCTCCACAGCCGCTCACGTGACCCCATCACCGCCGGGTAGTCGAGCGGGGTGTCCGACTCCCGGATCGGCCGCAGGTGATGACCGCCGTCCGGCAGCGGTACCAGGACGGGGTGGACGAAGTCATCGGGAAGCCAGCTCATGGTGCCCGACCGTAACAGCGCGCTGCCGTCCGCTCCCCTGAATTTCCCGTGGGCCGGCAGACCCCGCTCCCGTGCCGGGAAGAGCCTGCGATCACCGGATCGGAGCTCGCCGGTCCTCGGTGCCGAGAACCGCAGGAGGGCGTCCGGCCCGCGGCGCCGCGGGCCGGACGCCCTCCTGCGGTGCGCCGGACGCGCCCCTGGAACACCCGGCCCGGTGAGCCGCGCCGCGCCGGCGGGCCCTTCGGTTCCCGCTACACCGTTTCGATGTCCGGGGTGCGCACCCGCAGGCGGAACTCCAGGGCCGTCGCCGCCGCCTTCGCCGCCCGCACCGCCTCGCCCTCCGTCGGGGCCAGGGCGCGCGCGTACGCGACGCGCGACTCCGAACTCGCCAGGGCGCCCACCTGCGTACCCGGGCGGGCCGTCGGCTCCACCTCCGTCACATCCGGCAGCGCCCGGGCCTCCTCCAGGCCCACGACCTCCTCCAGCGTGCCGGGAGCGGCGACCGAGGCGAACCAGATGGCCGAGCAGCCCTGGCCGCTTCCCTCGGCGAGCCGCGCCCGTATGCCGGGCAGCACCTTCTCGCCCAGCGTCTGGCGTGCCGCGCAGTCGTCGATGTCGACTCCGGTCGCCTCCAGCGCCAGCGTCGGGATCATGTCGCCGCCCATGCGGACGTGCGTCTCGATCACCCGAGGACCGGCCGGGGTGAGGACGACCTCCGTGTGCGAGGGACCGAATTCGATGCCCACGGCGTCCAGGACGGCCGCCACGTACGCCTCGATCCCCGCCCTCGTGTCCGCCGGGACGTCGGCCGGTGAGACGTGCCCCAGCTCCACGAACGTCGCCGGGTCGGAGTACTTGCGCGTCACCGCGATCATCACGTGCTCGCCTCCCTCGGAGAAGGCCTCCACGCTGAACTGCGGGCCCGTCAGGAACTCCTCCACCAGCACGCCGGCGCTGGACAGGCCCATGTAGCTGCCGGCGGCGAGCTCGAACGCCTCGGTCAACTCGCTCCCGCCGGACACCTTGGTGACGCCCGCGCTGCCGGAGCTGGACACCGGCTTCACCACGCAGGGACCGCCCACGGAGCGGACGAAGGCACGCAGTGCGGCGAGGTCGTCGACACGGGCGGAGGCCGTCGTGTCCACGCCCCGCTCGGCGAGCCGGACCCGCATGGCGGCCTTGTCGTGGACGAGGGTGACGGTCTGCGGGCTGTGGGCCGGCAGCCCGAGCGCCTCCGCGACGACCGCGTACCGCCCCTGGTCGCGTTCCCCGAAGGTGCCGATCCGGGTGAACGGGTCGACGGCGTGTGCGGCCGCCGCGAGGGCGATCCACTCCTCGTCCGGGGCGTCGCCGCGAACGCCGACGACCCGGGCGTTCGCGCCCGGTTCCTGGACCTTGTCCAGGTAGTCGAGCTGGCACATCACCGTGGTGCGGGTGCCGGGCAGGGCGGCGCGCAGCCGTGCCGGGAAGTCACGGCCCGTACCCACGACGAGGACGTGCTCGGGCGGTGACGCCGAAGACGCGGAAGCGTCCGTGGACGCGGAGGTCGGTGCGGACATGCCGGTGTTCCTCTCAGACGGTTCGTCGGGCAGGTCGGGCCCGTGCCGTGTTGGTGCGTCACCGGTCGGTCGCCCCGGCCGGCCGGGCGCGGCCTCGTCGGCGGAGCGCGCGGCGACCGCGGTGACGAAGATCCTCCCCGGCGCGTCGGAGACGTGCTCCACCCCTTGCACCGCGCACCGGGCTCCAGGAGCGTATCCACCTCCGCCCCCGTGCCGGGCGGTATTCGATCGGAGGGACGAACTCCCCTTTCCGGGCGGCGGGAGGACCCGGGCGGACGCGGCCGAGGGGGCGCCGGCACCGGGCGCCGCGGTCCCCCGGCCGTCCTGCCGGACCCGGCTGCGAAGATCACGCCTACGGCCCCGCCGGGAACCCGCCCGACCTGCTGCGCGCCGCGCGGGGAGAGGAGTTCGGGCCCTCGTCGCCGGCGGCGGGCCCTGACGGTCAGCCCTCTTCCCCGGCCACGGCGGTCGCGGCGGGGTTCGACGCGATCCACTCGTCCAGTTGTTCCCGGGTGGTCGACGGGTCGGCGGTGAGCTCGCCGAGGCGGTCGCCGGCGAGGTGGAGGGTGGCGACCGCCGGGCAGCGGCGGCACGCCTCCACACCCGTCTGGCTCCACCACTGGCACCGCGTCCGCAGGTGACACCGTGGCACGGCGGTCGCTGTCGCGGCCGGGGCGGCCAGGACCCGTTCGACCAGGGTGCAGTCGTTCCCCCGGCGGTTGACGCAGTTCGAGGCGCAGTGCGAGGCGAACCGCAGGACGCGGCGCGGCTCGACGCCCTCGGGCACCATGCCGAGGACCTGGGACGCCGGCACCGGGTCGGCGAGGTAGACGACGCCGCCGTCCTGCCCCGACCGGACGCCCAGGGCGACGGCCTCGGGGGCGTGCGGGTCCCCGCTGGGGCACCAGGTCCGCGATGACTTCCGCTCTGCCACGGTGATCACCTCCCGGTCAGACGGAGCTGGTCTGGTCGACGGCCTTGCCGATGGTGCCGGTGCCCAGCTCGGCCCCGGCGGCCGTCTCCCGCTCGTGGGCGGCGGCCCGCAGGATGCCCTCCTGGAGCTGCTGGACCGAGGTGATCCGTCCGGGCCCCGCCTCGTCGGCGGAGGCCTGGCCTCCGGTCAGGGCGGCGGCGATCAGGGCAGCGGCACCGACGGCCGCGGCGCGGGACGTCTTCTTGTTCATCTGCTCTCCTTGGGTGTGTCGTGAGGGGGAGTGGAGGGTTTCCGGTGGGCGGAGCCGCCGGCCACCGGGAGGCGGCCGGCGCGGTGGTCCGGCGGCACGGGCGCCACCGGACCGCGGAGGTTCACAGCCGGACGGCCACGGCCGCGTGGTGCCCGGCCGGGACCGCGACGTCGGCCAGCAGCCAGCCGACGGGGGCTGCGGGCGCGGGGCCGGCGCCGACGCGGGTGCCGGCCGGATCGTCGCCCAGGCCGACGCCGAGACCTTTCAGGTACGCCTCCTTCCTGGTCCACACGCGGGTGAACGCGTCGGGGCGCAGGTCCGGCGCGAGAGCGGCCAGCTCCGCCGACTCGGCCGGGTGCAGGACGTCCGCGGCCTCCGACACGGTGTCGGGGTGCGGCACCGGTTCGACGTCCACGCCGACCGGGGCCGGGGCGAGGGCGATCAGGCTCAGCCCTTCGCAGTGGGACAGCGAGAAGTGCAGCCGTCCGTCCGGGAGCACGGGACGCCCGTGGGGCTCCCCGCAGCAGGGGCAGGGCGCGCGGGCCAGCGGCACGTTGCGCGGCGCGACGCCGAGGTGGGAGCCGAGCAGGCGGCGCAGCCCGACGTGCGCGCACAGGTAGGTGGCGCGGTCGGCGGGCCGGCGGAGCTCCGCCGCCCTGGCGAGTTCGGCCGGCTCGAGGACGAGGGGCGCGTGGCGCGCGGCGGTCGCCTCGTGGACGGCGGTGGTCACCAGCCACAGCTGCGGGCGGACGGCGAGCGGGCGGACGGGCCGGGGCAGGGGTGCGGGGAGCGGTGGCAGGGGATGGGGGAGCAGCGCGGCGGTCCCGGACGGGCCGGGCGGCACGGGGTGGTCGAGGAGGGACATGTCTGCCTCACACGGAAGTGGCGGTGGGCTCCGGTGCGGTGCGGGCGCGGTCGGAGCGGGGCGCCTCGGCGGGCGTCAGGGGGCTGCGCAGGGCGAGGGCGACGGCGATCGGGGAGAAGGCGACGAGGCCGGCGCAGACCAGCCAGGTCCGGGTCAGCCCGAGCTGGGTGGAGAGGGAGGAGAACAGGGCCAGCGACAAGGGGGCGGCTCCGATGCCGGAGATGGTGAAGGTGGACATCGCGACGCCCATCCGGCCCTTGGGGACGGCCTGCTGGTAGGCGGTCACCAGGGCGGGGCCGTTGAGGCCGGAGCAGAGGCCGACGGCGCAGGCGGTGCCGGCCAGGACGGCGGGCGAGGGGACGAGGGCCATGGCGGCCATGCCGCCGGCCAGGCCGAAGCCGGTCACCACGAGCTTGGCGAGCACGGGGATGCGGTGGGCCAGGGCCGCGCCGGCGGCCGCGGAGGCCAGGGCGCCGACGCTGAAGGAGGCCAGGACCAGGGCGACGGCGCCGACGCCCCAGCCCTCGGTGTGGGCCCTCATGGGGAGGCCGACCTCGGCGGGCCACAGGAAGGCGACGTCGATGCAGAAGCAGGCGACGAACATCCAGCGCAGCCGCGGGTGGGAGGCCAGGAGGCGGAAGCCGTCGCCGGAGCGGTGCAGCAGGGAAGGGCCGCCGGGGACGGGTTCGGGCCTGGCCATGCCACGGGTGACGTGGGCGGCGCACAGCAGCCAGATCGCGCAGCACACGGCGGCGACCGTCATCGCGGCGGGGAGTTCGCCGACGGTGACCAGCCAGGCGCCGAGGGGGGTTCCGGCGATCGGGGCGAGGCGCAGCACCATGGAGAAGAGGGAGTTGGCGCGGCCGAGCTGGTCCTCGGGGGCGAGGCGGGGCAGCAGGACGCCGGAGGCGGAGCCGGTGAGGCCGAGGAGGGTGCCTTCCACGAGGGCGATGGCGACCAGGGGCCACAGGGTGTCGGTGGTCGCGGTGACCAGGGCGCCCACGGCGAGGACGGCGACGCGGGCGCCGGTGGCGGGCAGCAGGAGGGCGCGGGGGCCCAGGACGTCGGTGAGGGCGCCTCCGAAGAGGAGGGTGAGGACGCGGGGCAGGGTGGCGGCGAGGGTCACCAGGGTGACGGCTCCCGATCCGCCGAGCTGGACGGCGGTCCAGCTCATGGCGATGAGCAGGGCGTAGCTTCCGCCCTGCACGGCGGCCTGGCCTGCGACGAGTCTGCTGATGCGGGGCCAGTCGACCCGGGGCGGGGTGTCGGAGGTGGTCGTCATGGGTCCGGCTTCCTGTGGGCTGTCGACGGAGGGGTGGAGCGAAGGCTGGAACGAGGACGGGGGCGAGGTGCGGGGACGAGGAGCTGGGACGGGAACTGGGGCGGGGCGGTCGTGGCGGTCGGGTCAGGCGGGCGGACGGACGCGGACGCGGACGTCGGCGGTGCCGCCGCGCAGGGCGGTGCGGACGGCGAGGGCGACGGCGCGGTCGGCGGCCCGGCGCACGGCGCGCCGCCGGCGGGGGCCGGGCGCGGCCT
>NZ_LWCC02000012.1 GCF_001642695.1 Streptomyces chilikensis | reverse complement strand
GGATCGATGTAGAGGGTCACGACGCCCCGCCGCTCACGGCGCGCCCGGCGACGCCGGGCCCGGGAGGGCGGCGGCCAGCGCGCCCACCGCGGCGACCCGCACGCCCGCCTGGTGGCACACCCAGTGCGGGTCCGCGCCCAGCTCCGGCTCGATCTCCAGCGCGTGCGGCTCGCCGTGCGCGCAGACCGGGCAGAGCGGCCAGCGGCCGTACTTGTCCAGCAGCGCGTCCTGCACGTCCTGCGCGACCAGCCCCGGCAGGAACTGGGCGCCCTCCGGCCACTGCTCCACCCACCAGCGCCGCTGCACCACCGAGTCCTCGACCAGGGAGACGACGTCGGCCTCGGCCACGTCTGCGGCCACCAGATCGGCGATGACGAGGGCACGGGCGGCGTGCACGGCCTGTTCGAGGGGGCTGATGGCGCTCATGCCCCCATTGTCACGCGGCCTTGACCTGCCCAGGGAACGAAAATACCTTTCAGGGGAAACCCTTGAGGTGAAGGAAACTTTCGTGAGCTCACCGACCCTGCCGTCCGCCGCCCGTCAGGCCGGGACCGGCGCCCCGGCGCGGGCCGCCGCGCCCGCCCCGCCCGCGCCCGCCGCCCTCGCGGCCAAGGTGCGGACGCTGGGGCCCTCGATGACGCGGTCCATGCAGCGCGTGGCCGAGGCGGTGGCGGGTGACCCGGCCGGCTGCGCGGCGCTCACCGTCACCGGCCTCGCCGAACTCACCGGCACCAGCGAGGCCACCGTGGTCCGCACGGCCCGGCTGCTGGGCTATCCGGGTTACCGGGACCTGCGCCTGGCCCTGGCGGGGCTCGCCGCCCACCAGGAGTCGGGCCGCGCCCCGTCGGTCACCGCCGACATAGCCGTGGACGACCCGATCGCCGACGTCGTCACCAAGCTCGCCCACGACGAGCGGCAGACGCTCGCCGACACGGCGGCCGGGCTGGACACCGTGCAACTCGGCGCGGCGGTCGCCGCGATGGCCTCGGCCCGGCGGATCGACGTGTACGGGGTGGCCGCCTCCGGGCTGGTCGCCCAGGACCTGGCGCAGAAGCTGCTCCGGATAGGCGCGGTCGCGCACGCGCACAGCGACCCGCACCTGGCCGTGACCAACGCCGTGCAGCTGCGCGGCGGGGACGTGGCCCTGGCGATCACCCACTCCGGGTCCACCGGGGACGTGATCGAGCCGCTGCGGGTGGCCTTCGAGCACGGCGCCACCACCGTGGTGATCACCGGCCGTCCCGGCTCCCCCGTCACCCAGTACGCGGACCACGTGCTGACCACCTCGACGGCCCGGGAGAGCGAGCTCAGGCCGGCCGCGATGTCCTCGCGCACCGGCCAGCTGCTGGTCGTCGACTGCCTGTTCGTGGGCGTCGCCCAGCGCACCTACGACCGGGCGGCGCCCGCCCTCTCCGCCTCCTACGAGGCGCTGGCGCACCGCCACCGCCGCTGATCCCCCGCTCCGCCCCGTCCAGCCCCGCTCCGATCCGCCCGCCCGTTCCCGCCCGTCCCTGGGAGTGCCCGCCGACATGTCCGGTGCCGACCTGAGAGTCCAGCTCGAGAGCCTCCCCACCGAGGCCGCCCGTCCCGATCTCGCCGGGCTCGACCGGCTGCCGACGGAGCGGATCGCGGAACTGATGAACGAGGGCGACGCCACCGTGCCGACCGCGGTCGCCGGGCAGGTGCCGCGGATCGCCGCCGCGGTGGACGCCATCGCGGCGCGGATGGCCCGGGGCGGCCGGCTGATCTACGCGGGCGCCGGCACGGCCGGCCGGCTCGGGGTGCTGGACGCCTCCGAGTGCCCGCCCACCTTCAACACCGGTCCCGGCCAGGTCGCCGGCCTGATCGCGGGCGGGCCCGAAGCGCTGGTCACCTCGGTCGAGGGCGCGGAGGACGACGCGGACGCCGCGCGGGCCGACCTGGACGCGCTGGGGCTGACCGCGCGGGACAGCGTCGTCGGCGTCTCCGCCTCGGGCCGGACGCCGTACGCGGTGGCCGCGGTGGAGCACGCCCGCGCCGCCGGGGCGCTCACGGTCGGGCTGGCCTGCAACCCGGACAGCCCGCTGGCCGCCGCGGCGGAGCACCCGGTCGAGGTGGTCGTCGGACCCGAACTGATCGCCGGGTCGACGAGGCTCAAGGCCGGCACCGCGCAGAAGCTGGTCCTCAACATGATCTCGACCATCACCATGGTCCGGCTGGGCAAGACCTACGGGAACCTGATGGTCGACGTCCGGGCCGGCAACGAGAAGCTGCGGGCGCGCGCCCACCGCATCGTGGCGCTGGCCACGGGCGCGGAGGACGCGGAGGTGGCGGCCGCGCTGGAGGCCACCGGCGGCGAGGTCAAACCCGCGGTGCTGGCCCTGGCCGCGGGTGTCGACGCGGCGACCGCGGAGCGGCTCCTCACCGGGTCCGGCGGCCACCTCCGGGCCGCCCTCGCCGCCGCGCGGGACTGACCGCCGGGCGCCTCCGGGACCCGGCTCAGCCGGCGTTCCCGGAGGCGCCGGCGCCGTCCGCCTCCCGGGGACCGCCGTCCTCGACGCCGTCGTTCAGCAGCTGGAACAGGACGTGGTCCTGCCACCGCCCCGCGATCCGCAGGTACCGCGGGGCCACCCCGAACGGGGTGAACCCGTTGCGGCGCAGGACGGTCTGCGAGGCGACGTTGTGGAGCAGGGTGCCGGCCTCCAGGCGGTGCAGCCCCAGGTCGCCGAAGGCGAGCCGGACCGCGTCGGCCACGGCGGCGGTGGCGAGCCCCCGGCCGCCCGCCTCCCGGGCCACCCAGTAGCCCAGGGTGGCGGACCGGAAGGGGCCGCGGACGATGTTGTTGACGTGCAGGCGGCCGGTGATCCGGCCGCCGTCGTCCACGATCAGCAGCGGGACCGCCACGCCCCGGGCGTACAGGTCCAGGTTCTCGGCCAGCACCGCCCGCTGCCCGTCGGCGGTGTAGTAGGCGTCCCCGCGCACGGGTTCCCACGGGCCGAGGAAGGCGCGGTTGCGGATCAGGCAGGCGGCGAGTTCCTCGGCGTCGTCCAGGGTGGCGAGGCGGGTCACGGTCGGCGGCACGGTCAGGGTCCTTCCAGCGCGCGGCGGAGACGGAGGGCGGGGCGGCCGTCGAGGAGGAAGCGGCCGGCCTCGGCGAAGCCGGCGCGGGCCAGGACCCGGCGGGAGGCCTGATGGTCCTCGTGGGTGACGGCGGTCAGCGCGCGCAGCCCGTAGGTCCCGGCGGCGGTCCGGCACACCTCGCGCACGGCGGCCGTGGCCAGGCCCCGGCCCGCGTACCGCTCGGCGACCCGGTAGCCCAGCTCGGCCGAGCCGTCGGCGGGGTCGACGTCGACCAGGTTGACCCGGGCGGCGATCCCGCCGCCCGCGCCCGGGACGACGTGGAAGTGGCAGGAGCCCTGCTCCTGCTCGGCCAGCAGGGCGCGAAGACGGTCGGCGAAGTGGACGAAGTAGGCGTCACCCCGGTCGGGGACGGTGCGGGCGAAGTACGCGCGGTTGTCCCGCTCGAAGGCGAGCAGGGCCTCCGCGTGGTCCGCGCGTAGGCGTTCGAGGGTCGGCATGCCGGGAGCGTACGCCGGGTGAGGCGGGGTCTTAGGTCCCGGTGGGCGGTGCTTAGGCCCGGTCGCGGGGTCCGGCCCGCGATCTAGGACAGGGGCCGGGCCAAAGATCGGGCAGTCTCCCGATGCGGGGGAGTGCCCTTGGAAGCGAAGGTAGAGGTGCGGCAGAGGCGGAGACGACGAGGGGAAGAGATCATGTTCGAGTACGAAATCCAGGAAGCCCGGGGGATCGAGCTGAGGGAGCGGGCGGCGCGGGTCCGGCTCGCGAGGGCGGCGGCGCGGGCCCGCCGGGGTGCCGGGGAGCGCGTGGCGGCGCGCGAGGCCGAGCAGCGGCGATCCGGCGGCGTCACCGCCGCCGCGTGAACGCCGCC
>NZ_LWCC02000119.1 GCF_001642695.1 Streptomyces chilikensis | reverse complement strand
GCCGCGCGGTCCACGTCCGCGGGCGGCGTGCCCAGCACCGTCGACGAGATCAGCGCCCGCCCCTCCGGCGCCCGGGTCGGGTCGACCCGGCTGACCACCGCGGTGTGCGCCACCGGCCCGCCGCGTTCGGCGTCCAGCAGCAGGAAGGATCCGGTGTCCGGCGCCTCCGTGGTGGTGTGGTGGACCACCGTCACCGGGTGGAAGTCCGGCACCCGCAGCCCCGGCAGCAGCTCGGCGGCGGCCCGCGCGCCGGTGGCCAGCAGCACCGCGCGGCAGCGGAACTCGCCGTGCCCGGCCGTGGTGACCGAGGTGGTGGAGACGGAGGTCACCCGCACCCCGGTGTGCACCGTCCCCGGCGGCAGGGCGCGGGCCAGCAGCTCCGGGACCACCTCCGCGCCGCCCTCCGGCACGCACAGCCTCCCGGTCGCCCAGGCGCGCAGCGCCAGGTCGGCGCACCGGCTGGACCCCACCAGCTCCGGGTCGCACAGCAGCGACGCGAGCAGCGGACGCAGGAAGCCCTCCACGGTGCGCGCGGGCACGCCGCGCGCCGCCAGCGCCTCGGCGGCCGGCACCTCCGCGCGGGCCAGCAGCCGCTCCACGGGCGTGGCCGCGATCCCGGCCAGCGCCGAGTCGAGCCGCGCGCGCTCGCCCGCCCCGCCCGCGACCTCGGGCGCGGACGGAGCCGGCCCGGACGGGGCC
>NZ_LWCC02000118.1 GCF_001642695.1 Streptomyces chilikensis | reverse complement strand
CCGATGCAGTCCGAACCGCATGACGTCAATCGCCAAGGCGGTCCTCACCCTGGAGCGGCAACGCTGAAGAAGCTCACTGACGGCTATGTGATCGACGAGGAGAACCCGTCGTGCAGTGAGACGGCACGGGAGCCCGATCCCTCCGACAGCCTGCGGACGTTCGGCGCGGTGATGCAGGCCCTTCGCGAGCACGCCGGCTACAGCAGAGCCGAGTTCGCCGACATGGTGAACTTCTCCAAGCACACGGTGGAGTCCGTGGAGTTGGGCCGGAGGATGCCCGACGTCGCCCTGGTGGAGCGCTCCGAGGAGGCGTTGGGCAACACGGGCGCACTGCGCAAGGCGTCAAAGCATGTGACGCGAGGCCGTGGCGATGTCGGCCTGGCCGCCTGGTTCCGGCAGTGGGCCCGCCTGGAGCGTGAGGCGGTGAGCCTGTGCACGTACGAGTGTCGGCTGGTGCCGGGGCTGCTGCAGTCGGAGGGGTACGCGCGGGCGGTGTTCGAGGGCACCGTGCCGGTAGCGCCAGACAGCTTGATGGAGAGCTTCATGGCTCGGCGGATGGAACGGCAGCGGATGCTGTTCGAGCGGCCGACGACACCATTCAGCTTCATCGTCGAAGAGCACGTCTTCCGGCGCCGCTTCGGGAACCCGGACCAGATGCGGCAGATACTCGACCATGTCCTTGAGCTGAGCTCGCCGCGCAACATCACACTGCAAGTGGTGCCGGTGGAGGCTGGGTTGCACGCCTGTCTTGACGGCCCGATGCGACTCTTGGAAACCCCCAGCGGGCAGCGGTACGGATACTCCGAGGGGCAGCAGAACGGCCGGCTGATCTCCGACGTGAAAGAGGTGAGCCTCCTCTGCCAGCGCTATGACACACTGCGCTCGCAGGCCTTGAACGCCAAGGATTCACGGGGTCTGCTGGAGCGACTCCGAGGAGAGCTATGAGCGCGAAGTCGGAACTGGCGTGGTTCAAGTCCAGCTACAGCGGCAGTCAGGGTGACGACTGCGTGGAGGTCGCCGTCAGCGAACAAGGCGTGTGCGTGCGGGACTCCAAGGACGTAACGCGCCCCCACTTCGCCATCGGCAGCGAAGGGTGGATGCGGTTCGTGGGGTTCGCGGCCGAGGCCTAAATGAGGTGAGTTTTCTGTCCGGCAACGGGCTGCCGGACACGACAGTAGTACTTCCGCCTAGGGCGGGTGTCGGGGCCGCGACGACGGCAATCGCGGACTGCTTTGCGTGGCGTGAGACCCAGGCAACGGCGGTCCGCGCCCGGCCGTCCGCTTCGCCGAAAGAACTACAGGGTGAGCGGTGACCGAGGCGCAGGGTCTTTGAGAAGTGATCTTGTGTCCGGGTTCGTCATGCCAGGCCGAGGGCGGTGAGGGCCCGTAGGTGGTCCCGGGCGGTGTGGCGGAGGGCTGCTGCGATGTTGGTGTGGCCGTCCTGGCGGTGGACGCCGATGGCGAGGTTGCGCAGGCCGGCCATGACGCGGGGCAGGTGACGGGTGCGGACCTTCGAGGCGTCCTCGTGAAAGGTGCGGTCGCGGACGTGGTGGAGCTGGTTCTCGATGCGCCAGTGGCCGCGGATCCAGGCGGCGAGTTCGCTGCCGGTGGCCGCGCCGGGCGGCAGGCTCGTGACCAGGTAGATCCGCTCGATCGACAGCTTGTCCGTGCCCAGGTCCCTTCTCCAGCGCACGACTTGGAGGGCCTGGCGGGCGTGAGGGTAGTCGAGGTGGGCGAACGCGGCCGTCTTGAGACATGGGGTATCCCCTGCTCGAAGAGCTTGGGGGGGATCTCGTCGCGGTGGTGGCCGCGTCCGCGTTCGTAGTGGTCCAGGTGGATGTCCCGCCAGGGCAGGTGCCGGACCTTCGCGTGTAGGGCGGGGTGGTTCCGCTTCACTACGGCCAGGTAGTGGGCTCCGCGTTCGTGCAGGTAGGCGGCGTGATCGTGCTGGGTGTGCAGGGCGTCCGCGGTGACAACCACGCCGGTGAGCTCGATGTCGTCCAGGAGCGGGGCGAACGCGGGGATCTCGTTGCTCTTGCCGTCGATCTGGCGTTGGGCGAGGACCTGGCCGCTGTGGGTCATCGCGGCGATCAGGGCGGCGGCCGGGCGGTGCGGGAGCCGCGGAGTGTCTTGCCGTCGACGGCGATGACCCGTCGTCCCGGGCCCGAGGTCCGGCGTTCCTGGAGGAAGCCGCCGATGGCGCGGTCGAGGGCGTCGCCGTCCGCGGCGGCCAGGACGAGACGGATGGTCGTGGCGTGGGGCGGCCGGATGAGGCCGGTCAGCGGGTCGGGCCGGAACCCGAGCAGGGCCAGGACGCGCTGGGGGGCGTCGGCGACCCATTCCCCGATCGCCGTGATGGAGGCGGCGCCGGCCAGAACGGCGGCGGCCGCGGCGGTGAGCAGGGCCGTCCACGGGTGACGGATGCCGCGACGGGATCGCGGGTCAGGCACTGCGGTCAGATGACTCCGCAGGTCAGCAACCATTTCGGGCGGGACGGGGCCAGAGGTGTCCCCCAGTTGCCGGAGGCATGAGGGCATGCGGGAAGATGGGCGCGCAGGCATGGACTCGCTCGGTGCTCATACGGACTCGACACCCACATGATCACCGGCGGCCATGCCTGTTCTGCGTCCAGGGGCCTGCCCAGCAGAAGTCGACAAGCTGTCACATCCAGCGCTCAGCAGGCGAACCGCCCACCTCGCCACTTCTCAAAGACCCTGGGCCGTCGCCACCCTCAAATCCTGGCGACTCCTCTGCAAGATCCGTTGCTCGACCACCCGCATTACCGGCCTCGTCCAAGCCGTCCTCTGCCTGCATCTGGCCAGCTCAGACTGAGGATGGAAACGCTCAGGGACGATGAAGACCAGCACCACTGTGTCGTGCCAGCACCGATGCACCGGCGATCAACCCGCTGAAGTAGGTGACAACCCGACAGCGAGCAAAACCTCCAATCATCTTCCATGAAGACGATCAGTTGTCCACTGAAAAGCGCTGCTCAGCGGAACGGCTCACAAGCCGTTACGATGAAGGCGGGTTCCGAGCAGGGGGCGGGCCCAGCAGCCACGTGCTGCGCGCGAGGGGTAGCCAGGAGACTGGCGGTGAAGGGGGCAGGGCGTGGGGCGATACGAAGGATCTGCCGCATCGCCACTCGCCGTTATTGCCCGCGCCAGCACACTGCAGGCTCGAGAGTCTTCAGCACTCGCCCTTGCTCGGCAGTTGGTCGCGGTTGCGGCGGGAAGCAATGAGAAACTGGCCACCTTCCTCGGCATCGATACTCCCCCTTCTTCCGATGTGCGCCCACACTGTTCCTCCGTGCGCGCACGCCGCGTCCTCACCACCCACGGTTTGTGGAACAGTCGGACGTTGCTGGAGCGTTCGATCTCACAACTACTTGCACTGCAGAATTGTGGCCCGCGGAGCGTTGAGGAAGTCCTGGCCGGACTGCTTGTAGCCCTCACCTCGCCCGCCGTACACGAACACTTGCCAATCGAGGACGAAGATCTTCTGAGCAGCCATCACCCCGCAAAAGAAGAAGCGGCGCCTCTCACGGCACAAGGCTTCCTGGCAGCCATTCGCGGGCGAAGGGGTGTTAGATGAGTGAGCTACGTATCCTTCCTCTGGCTGGGAGGTACCGTAACAGCTTGAATAACGTTGTAGAAGATTTCTACATTCCTTGCTTGAGAGTTGGGCGTCGCTACGACCGTGCAGTGGGCTACTTCACGAGCGGTTCTTTGGCGGTGGCCGCAGAAGGAATTGACGAGTTCGAGCGCGCAGGCGGAAAGATACGCCTCGTTGCCAGCCCAAACCTGCGCCAAGATGACATCGAAGACATTCATCGCGGGTATGAGTTTCGCCGCATCGTAGAGCGTTCCATCGTTAGAGAAGTCGAAGCGATCTCGCTACTCTCAGCCGAGACACTCGACAACCTCGGGCGAGTCGGACGTCTCATCGCCCAGGGGCAACTGGATGTGAAGATCGCAGTCATGCGATCAAGCCGCGGCACCGGCATTTACCATGAAAAGATCGGCATCATTAGCGATGGCCATGGCGACTTCGTAGCTTTCACAGGTTCTCTGAACGAAACAGCATCGGCTTTCTTGGACAATTTTGAGTCGATCCATGTCTTCTGTTCCTGGAAAAAAGAGGACTCTCGACGCGCAACAGACGTCCAGCAAGATTTCAACGAACTATGGGCAGGTAGGACACCCTACCTTGAAGTGCTGGACTTTCCGGCAGCAGCCCGCGACAAACTGATTGAAATAGCCAGAAACCGCGGACAATTGAGACCCTCTGCCGGCAGCATCTCCACCGGTTGGCCAACCCTGCCAGGGAACATCGAACTTCATGATTACCAAATGGAAGCCGTTACAGCATGCCTCAAGGCGCGCGGTCGCGGAATTTTCCAGATGGCCACTGGGACTGGCAAAACCATCACTGGACTCAGCGTTGCCGATCAGCTCGGGCGCCAGTTGAGGGCTATAGGGAGCCCTATGGTGACCGTCATCACCGTTCCTCTACTTACCCTCGCTGACCAGTGGACAGGAGAGCTTCGGCGCTTCGGAGTAACACCCATTCAGTGCCGAGATTCGTGGCAAAAATGGGAACCTCCGTTGCGTGACACTCTTGCGTCCATGAGGAACGGCGCTGCTCAGCACCTTGCCGTAGTGGTTACCAACGATACTTTCGCCACCCCACGATTCCAGCAGCTACTCGCTAAAACGGAAACACCAGTCCTCCTAATAGCAGATGAGGTACATAATCTCGGATCCGAGAAGCTTCAAAGTCAGCTCCCAGAGAATGCCACATTCCGATTGGGGCTGTCAGCCACCCCTGACCGCCATCTGGATCCAGAGGGAACCCGAGCTCTTATTAATTACTTCGGGGAAATCTTGATCGAGCTTGGGATTGAAGACGCAATTCGCCTAAAGGCTCTGACTCCATACAGATATTATCCGGTTCTGGTGCCCCTCGGAGACGAAGAAGCTGATCTGTACAACAAGCTAACAAAGGACATCGGCCGGCTGTACGCCCGAGCGTCCAATGACATGGAATCTGAAGAACGTCTTGCACAGCTCCTACGTAAGCGAGCAAACGTGCTAGGACACGCGGAAGGAAAGATCCCCGCACTACGGGAGGCCTTGGCTCAGCGTAGAGAAGAGCCCTTTCAGCTCATCTACTGCGCAGAAGGAGAACGTCCCACTCAAATGGGAATCTCTGGAATCCGGCAGCTAGACGAGGCCGTGACACTTGCTGGAGCAGAGCTAGGGATCCCAACGCATCCATACACGAATAGGGAAAATCCCCGAGTCCGTCGGGAAATCCTCTCTGATTTCACTTCGGGGAAGGGGATCCGTGTACTGGCATCGATGCGCTGCTTGGATGAGGGAGTAGACATCCCTGAGGCACGGGTCGCTTACATGCTTGCCAGCAGTAGCAATCCTCGACAATTCATTCAACGCAGAGGCCGGGTTCTTCGTAAGGCAAACGGAAAGAAACGAGCGGACATCATCGATTTTGTTGCCGTCCCGCCAGGGTCAAGCGAATTGTTCGAGGTTGAAAGGAATCTTTTCCGCCGCGAGCTTGAAAGATGCGTTGAGTTTGCCCGGTATGCAGAGAATCAAGGCTACGCCCTGTCTTGCCTTCGCGAGCTTCGCGAACACTACGATCTGATGGACCTATAGAAGAGGGAGAATCATGGAAGAGGACAAAGAGATCGAAAAGATCTGGGAGAACCTGAGCGATGAGGCACAGGAGCTCTTGAATGATGTCCTCAGGGTGGAGCGTGAAAATCTCCACTACAACAAGCCTGAAGGCATCGTAGAGAAGATCGTAGCAAAGATTGAAGGGATCATTAAGTGAAGATCAGCGAGATCGAGCTCACGAATTTTCGCAACTATGTAGGCAAGCAGAAGGCGATTTTCACAACTCTCGCTGGTAAGAACGTCACGCTGATCTACGGCACGAACGGTGGCGGTAAGACGACTCTCCTCAACGCATTCACTTGGGCTCTTTACGGGAAGCTAAGTCCTGACCTCGAAGATCCAGAGACGCTGATCAACCTGGAGGCTTGGTCTGCTGCCAGCGCCGGCGAAAAACTCACCGTATCCGTCACTGTGGTCTTCGATCACGACGGAAAAATGTACCGCGTAACAAGGGAACAGTCCGCTATCAAGCGAGGGTTGGCCCAGGAACTCGGCAAGGTTGAGTTTAACGTCCGCGTGACCGACCAGGACGGCGTTTCACACAAAATCATGAACCCTTCCGGGGCAATCGAAAAGATCCTTCCGAGTCGGCTCAGCGGGTTCTTCTTCATCAACGGAGAACGAATCGAACAGCTCGCTAAACCTGAAGCGTATTCAGAGATTCAGTCGGCAATCAAGACTGTGGTGGGGATTGAGCCTCTCGAGAGGGCCCTGAAGCACCTCCCCAAGGCTCGAAACCAAATCCGGCACAAGTTGAAGTCGGAGGAGACCGGCGACATCTCGATCGACAAGGTCAACAAAGAAATAGATGACCTTGAAAATCAGCAGGAGGAGGCGAAGGATGAACTCGATCTGCTGAAGTCCGAGATCCCCCATTTCAAGACCGAGTTGGATAGTGTGAATGAGCGCCTGCGCTCGTTGGAAGGGGTCGCAGAGCTACAGAAGGATCGAGCGCAGTTCGAGCGCCTACGCGATGACTCGGATGCTCTCCTAAAGGAGCTGTTGCAGTCTCGAAACCAACTCGTACGTCAGCGCGGCTACATGGTCTTTCTTTCTGGCATGCCGGAGAAAATCACATCCGTCTGTAAGACTCTCCGGGAGCAGGGACAACTGCCTGCCCCACTGAAGCGAACCTTTGTGGAGGACCTGCTCCGCGAAGCGGAATGCATCTGTGGAACTCACCTCGCGGAGGGAAGTCCGCAACGACAGAAGATTCAGAATTGGCTTGAGCGTGCCGGACTCGCTGAGGAACGATCCTGGATGATGTTGGAGGGAGCGATGGGGGGTCTGGCTGAGCAGCGGAAGTCCGCGATAGAGGAGCTTGAAAAGCTGGACGTCCAGATCGCCAGGTGCAGGAAGACCCTCCAGGAACACCGGGCTCGCATCGAGGAAATCTCTTCGAAGATCAAGAAAGCCCCCGGTGAGGACCCCGCAAAACTCGAGGCAACCCGAGACCGACTGCTCTCTGAAATCGAGGCGAAGACCAAGCGACTCGGCGTGGTTCAGGAGCGCATCTCGGAACTGGATTCGCTCCTGAAGCAGAAGTCGGCGCTGGTTGAGAGGCTCGAGGTAAAGAACGCTGCCAACAGGCGAGTTCAGCAGCGAATCGCCGTCGTTCGAGAGGCCGAAGAAGCGCTCGCTAAGACCCGCGACCTCATCTCGGAACGAACTCGCAGGAGCCTTGACAGTAGGGTCCGAAAGGTCTTCGAAAAGTCTTCTGTCAAGGACTACGTGCCGGAACTCACTTCGGAGTTCGAACTACAGCTGTGGACTGGCGTCGGAGACAAGAGGCGACGCGCGCCAAAGTCAACGGGTGAGAACATGTTGCTGTCACTGTCCTTCGTAGCCGCCTTGGCCGAGGAGTGTCGCATAGTGGCAGAGCAAGACACTCATGCGATGAGTGACATGAGCGACTTTCCAGTTGTGTTGGACGCCGCGTTCGGCAATATGGACACCGACTACCGTCGTAGAGTTGCAGACTTCTTGCCCAAGATGGCTTCGCAGGTTGTCGTTCTCACGAGTAAGGCCCAGGCTGAAGGGGCAGCCGAGGAGCGTCTAGCGCCGGCTATCGGCCGCCAATACGTGATCACAACCCACACCCGTAAGTCAGACGTCGAGGAAGTGACTGAGGCGATCAACGTGAATGGAACTGACTGCCCGTATCAGGTCGTAAATTCCTCATTTGATGGTGCCGTTCTTATGGAGGTAGAGGCGTGACAACTGAGGTTGCCCTGCCGGGCGAGTTGCGTGTTCGCAGGCCAAAGGACAAAGAAACCCTCATCCAGCAACTCTTGGCTGAGCACGACGGCATCTTCGCATCCATGGCCGAAGTTCTTCTCTTCGCAGCTGCGTTGGGGTGGTCTCGAGGGGATGATGGAAGAGTCCCGCTTAAGGCGCATGGCGAACCCATCAGATTCGATGTCTTCAAGAAGATGGCCACGGCTGAGGCGTTCATCGAATCGCTGGCCGTAATGGTTTCTCCCGGTGACACCGAGATCCTCAGTGACAGCAGGGCACTCGACAGGGTCCGGATCTTCGAGGAATACGCAAACGGTGGACTAGCAATCTTGCAGGGAGAACTCAATACAAGTAGATCACCCGTCGCTGAAACCCTGATCGACTTGGTGAGGGATGCGTGCGTCGCTGATAGGGATAGGACGAGCAAAGTACCGAGCGACATTCGCAAGATGATTTCGCCTCGCCCTGATTGGTCATAAGAGCGCGCAGGAAGCACCAGACACCGCTTGGCGCAAGACGCCCGACAACGTGGGCGTGGGGGCTTCCCCCGTATCACCACCCCCACGCCCCGGGTGCCCACGGGTCAAGCTGCGACCGCAGACACCATTCCCTCGATGGTCTGCATGTCCTTACTTCCGCCGAGATAGCCGATGCCTCGGTGCAGATGGACGATCAGTGTCTTGGCGACAGCTTCGTCAGTGGGCTCCTGGCCATCGGTCAGACAGCGTTCCTTGAGCAAGGCCAGGTAGAGGTCGCCGTATTGACCGGCAAAGGTCTTCCACGTCATTTCGACATTGGAGTCAGTGACGATGTCCTTGACGAGCGGAGTAGAAGGGTCCTTGAGTGACAGTGTCAGAGCCCACCGACATAGGACGTTCCACTGAGTAATACCTGTGTTGCGCTTCAACCGCACGAGTCGGTCGCGTGCCGGCTGCGAGAGCCGGACCGTATCAAGCGACATGCTGCTCTCCTGCATTCCACCAGTAACCAGCCTTGACGGTGGTGGTGAATGTAGTGTCGTCGTGGACCAGGGTGTAGGTGTGCGCGATCGATTTTTTAAGTCGCCCGAGCAGGTGCTCGTCAATTTCCTCGTCGGTGGAGAGCAGCAGCACCTGGTGACTGGCGTTCGGGAAGTAGCGCTCAACGAGGTGCTCACGGTGGCGGCTGTCGAGCCGGCCGAGCGGAGTGTCGATGACGCTTGGCAGCCGGTTGCCCGCGACTTTCACGAGCCCCCACAGAAGGGAGACGGCAAGTAGCTGCCGCTCGCCGGCGCTGAGGCGGATCGGGTCGATGGGCTCACCCTCGGGATCCGATAGGGAGAGCGTGAATTTGTCCGTGTCGATGCGGAGGCCCTGGACGAGCCCATTCTTTCGCATCAGCTCGTTGAAGCTCTGCTTTACAGCAACTTCGAGGCGGCTGATGTGACGCTTGAGTAGTGCCCCGCCAAAACGCTCCAGGGTTTCTCGCGCCTTCTCGGAGTAGGTGATGACACGCTGGACTTCCTCAACCCTGATCAAGGTCTTCACGCGCTCCTGGTGGCTACGCTCCAGGGCATCACTGATGTTTGCTCGTCGGCGCCTGAGCTCGGCGACCCGCCCCTCAGCACGCTCGACTGCGGCTCGAGCGACGGCAAGAGCATCCAGATGCTCGCTCCGTGCTGTCTGGAGTGCAGCCACCTTGCTCTTGGCCGGCACACCTTCAAGCTGACGCTCCAACTGATGCAGGTGCTCAGCGGCTTCAGCTGCTGCTCGGAGGAGTTCCTGGGCACGAGCAGTATCGCTCAGGAGAGCCTGGTCGAGCGCCGATAGCTGAGAGAGCGCGTTTTGCGGGAGGCCGAAGTTGACCTCGAGCTCGGCAGTCTCCGCCCGCTTCTTACGATCCGCGTCCAGCTGCTTCAGTACCGCATCCCGCGCTTGCGTGGGCACCTCATCACCCAGAAGTTCGAGGATCCACTGATCGCGTTGCTCCAGCACTCCCAATACTTGGTTAGCTTGAGCAGCATCCTGCTCGCGTTCTGCCTGCGCACGCACTTCGTCGAGCTGCTTGCCAAGCATCAGGAGAGGAAGCGGGCCTGCAGCGACATTCACCAGAGCGGCTCTGGTATCGGCCAGCTGCTGGGATACACGGTCCCGCTCACTCTCCAACTCCTTGCGGCGCTCGAAGAGGACTCCCCCCTCCTGTCTGAAGGCAGTTTCGACTGCAGCAAGATCTTTCTTGGCCTTGGAGTACTGATTACGCAGCCCGGACAGTTCCTGGTTCGCGACTTCGACGTCCCGGTCCGCGGACTCAAACTCACGCTCTTGGTTCCGGATTTTCTCCAGTACTTCTTGATCCTCACCCGAGAGGCGCTGCCGCCGCTGAAGCGCGAGGAGGTCAGCACGAAGCTGCTCGACTGTACTGACGCCAAGGAGTGATTGGACCGCGGACTCGATCACAGAGGCGGCACGCTCTGGGTCAGCGAGGGATTCGATCTTTTCGCCGTCAAAGAAGAACAGGGAAGCAACTTCAAGTGGCAACAGATCTTCGATATGATCCGCCCAGTTCTCGCTCAGCGCTGGGCTGATCTTGAATTCTGGCTTTACTGCACGACGGCTGGACTTAACGCGCTCACCGTAGGTGTCGTCGACAAAGACGTTGAGAAATTCTTTGACGGATTTCCCGCTAGTTCGCCAGCTACGTACGACTTTGTAGTAGTGCTCATGTCCCTCGACTGGAACCGTGAACTCGACGGTGATTGCAGCGCCTCGGGAAGGGTCCGCCTTTCGGTTGATACTTTCCCGTAGATAGGTGTCGTAAGCGCGGTTTCCACGGCCGCTGCAACGGGCTCGCGGCCCGTACAGAACGAGCTGAATGGCGTCAAGCAGAGTTGTTTTGCCACAACCGTTGAGCCCACCGATCAGGACGATCGGACGATCCTTCTTGGTCAGCAGATCGAGGGACTGCTTCCCGCTGTAGGCCCCGAACTCTTCAAGGGTGATCTTATGCAGGAGCATCGGTGATGGTCTCTTCGTCCAGAGTCATGTAGGTAGGCGTACTGTCACGGAGTTGCTGCTTACGCCTGGCGAACTCGACAGCATCATCGTGGTCGGCGTAGTAACCCCTCGAGATGGTGTCCTCAAGGGCTTTGAAAAGACCCGCTCGTCGAGTCATGGTGCGGTAGCGACGTTCGACTGAGAGGAGTTCACGGACCATGGCGAAGTGAATGTCGTCGCCCTCGCAAACCTCTTCGAGGATCTTCATTTCATCGGCACCCATGACAAGCAAGTTGTCGAGCGGATCTCCGGGAAAGTCTTCCCCCGTTTCCTCCTTATAGATCCGGGGTAGCGAATCCTCTACTTCGTGCTTCTCAAAGACCCAGAGTCGACGGATCTCGTGGAGCTCGTCGAGCGTAATCAGCTCGATATTTTTCACGTGCTCCGGAGCGTTGGCGCGGATCCAGGTCTGAGCGGAGAGGAGCTTGCGCACCCACTTTTCTCGGAAATCCTGACGGTACGGTCCGTGGATGGCCTCGTCGTTGAAGAGCTGAATCTTGCCATTCATGCGACGGAAGTCCCGGGCCGGCTTATCGGGGCGCGGGTATGGAACCTTCTTACCCGGGGGAAGCTCCGGGTCGTCCTCGTCCTCGATGTACCCGAACGGGGCATCAAGATCGTTCCGCAGTTCGAGGAGGGGCTCCATCCAGTCCTTCTCCTCGTCATTCTGGATCATCGCGGACATCGACTTGTCCTGCTCAACGAGCGTGCAGGTCCAGCAACCGAATCGGCTAGAACCACAGGACGGTGTTGTTGAGTCGACCACCAGCGGACACTCGCCGTCACTGGAAGCGCCCTGGTACATCGTGAGGAGATCCTTGTTGGAGTAGCCCCAGGGGTTGGGCTGCTGCATCAGGAAATCCCACACCTCGTCGTTGGTCCAGTCCTCAACAGGGCTATATACCAGCGAGTTGGGCAGGTTGGCGTTCGGGGAGAGTCGCTCTCGGACTCGGCGTTTCTCGTGCTTCTCCATGGCACGCGCACGAGCTTGACTCTCAGCCTTACGGATACCAAGAACCAGGATCGCCTCGCCATGCTCAGCAACGACTTCCCGAATGAAGTTATTCGACGGCTTGATTTTCAACCGCTCAGTGCACCATCGAAACTTGGGACGGGGCGCCGGGTAACCTCTGCCAATGAGGTTGACCCAGAAAGTGTCTTTTATCTTGGGCGTCAGTCGGTGGGGTTCGACCGGCAGGCCTTGCTCCTTTGCCGCGGCCCGCATCGTTTCAAGGGACTGAGTCACCCATGCCGCGACAACGGGGTTCTCGACCAAAGTGTCTGTGCTGATGACGTGCACAGGCTTGGTGCGCTGCTCAGTCGGCAGCGCCTGCAAGGCGAGCCAGACCAACTGGAGGACAGCCGTAGAGTCCTTGCCGCCGCTATAACCAATCACCCAGGGAACTTCGTCCGCCGTGTAGAGCTCGCGGATCTCGGCGGTCAGCTCCCCAATCACCTCAGCGAGAGACCGCCCGTCAAAGGGTTTACGTCGCACTGGTGTAATGGACAGAGGAAGAGGGATGGTCATGCGTCGCCTCGCAGATATGCGTCTTCAACTCGCTGCTCTTCAGGGCTAAGACTGAGGCCGAGATGATGACGAAGATAATTTACGGTGAGGGTTACATTTTGATGACTTTTTGAAACACGCCCGCCGACGATCGCTCGTCCTTCCCAGTCAGTATTTGAGCGCGCCCAGTCCACTGTTTTTAGTGCGGTCAATCGCTTCTTCCATTTCACCGCACTCGTTGATTCACGAAAGAGTGAATTTCCGATGCGTCCCAGAGCATGCAATGCGATTCCATGACTATGGATATAGTCTCGCCGCATCTCTGAAGCGGACAGCTCCCGCGCTCTCACCATCTTCCATTCAGGGATGGCCACGTCGATGGCCTCCCAGTACGTCTGAGCGAGCTTGGTTGCCTCTTCCGGCTTCAAGTCGAGGCCCTGGAGCAGGGCCTGGCTGCCGTAGTAAAGGGCACTAAGCGTGAACATCTTGCGTGACCTGGCGGAGAGGTTGCTCTTCTCCATCTCGACGTACCCCTTAAAGACGTACGACCGCAGCGACAGGAGCCGGGCGAGCTTGGCCTCCTCGTCGCGGTGGTCGTACAGGACGCCGATGGAGCGGGCCGGGCGGACGGCATGGCGGTTAAGGTCGGCGAACATCTGCTGGCTCCGGGCGAGCCCCGCATCGTGGAAGAAGACCACCGCGATGGTCTCGTCTCCCAGATGAGGGTTCTCCTTCAGCGCCTGTTCGATAGCGGCGCGCCGATGCTGTCCATCGTTGATCAGGAACTTGGCATCCATGGGGATGCGAAGCTGCCCCGTACGCATGCCGGGCCCCTCTGCGGCATGCCCCTCGAAGTCCATGCCTCCGTCAACTGATGCCGTGAGCGCACTGAAGACGTAATCATCGGGATTGTCCAAGATGTACTTCGCCAGAGCAGGGAGCCGCCCCTTGTTGAGGACACGCTGGGCGCGCATCTCAGGGGTGAGCTCGTCCTCATCGAGGTGGAAGATCCTCGGGATCAGACGCAGGGGGCACATCGAGACATAGAACTCGCGTCCCGCCTGGATGCCGCGGATGGCAGGGAACGTGTACTCGAAGCCGGCGGAGGTCCTGGGGCTGACGATCTTGGCCGCTGCTTGGGTCTGCACTTCGGTAACTCTAGCGCAAGTACGTCAGTGACTTAACGTACATCCCATGGATGGCATGCGTGTACCGGGCTAAGGCTTGACGTACATAAGCTGTCGAGCGGAGGGGGATCATGTCCGGCATCCCCAGGGAAGGTGTCTTGCCGTGTCGGTGTTGACACCCGCTGAGCGCGCATCGTCGGCGCCCGCTAACAGGTGTACGTTAACGACTTGACGTACAAGTTCGCTGAGGATCAGCAAGGCTGGTGGATCGCTGTGGTGGCGTACCTGGATGTGGCAGCAACGACTCGCGTCGACGCTCGGGTGGCGGACGTGGTGCTCCATTGGATGACGGAAGATTTCGGCAATGCGGGAAGCCGGACCCACGAGTACGGTCTGCGGGCGAAGAGGGCGGTGCAGGAAGCCCGGGAGTTCCTCGCCAGCACCGTCGGAGCCGAGGCGAAAGAGTTGATCTTCACAAGCGGGGCGACTGAGTCCAACAACATCGCCCTACTCGGGCTCGCAGCGCACGGCGAAGAGTCGGGGAGACGGCACATCATCACATCCGCCGTTGAGCATAAGGCGGTCATCGAACCCCTGCTCCATCTCCAAAGCCGCGGGTTCGAGGTGGAGTTCCTGGAGCCTGGCCCTTCGGGACGGGTCTCCAAGGAGGCTGTGCTGGAGAGGCTGCGTCCCGACACACTCCTCGTCTCCTTGATGCACGTGAACAACGAGACGGGTGTCATCCAACCCGTAGCGGAACTGGCGGAGGAACTACGGAAGACGCAGACATATCTGCATGTGGACGCTGCTCAGGGATACGCGAAGGTACAGCAAGATCTGAGGGCGCCCATCGACATGATCAGCATCAGCGGCCATAAGATTGGGGCACCGAAGGGCGTGGGTGCACTCCTGATCCGCCGGCGAGGCTGGAACAAGGTACCGCTGGCACCGATCATGTTCGGCGGTGGGCAGGAGCGAAAGCTCCGTCCTGGAACGTTGCCCGTTCCTCTGATCATGGGGCTTTCGGAAGCGGCGAAGATCTTCCATGCTGAGCATGCGAGCTGGCAACGGCAAGTCAGGGCAATGAGAGAGGAGTTCCTCGCAGCGCTTGGCCGCACCCGTTTCCGAATCAACGGGGATCCTGCCCATTCTGTGCCGCACATCCTCAACGTTTCCTTCGAGGGCCAAGACGCTGAGAGGCTGATCCTTCGGTTGAAGGATCAGGTGGCAGTCGCGGCAGGATCAGCTTGCACGAGCGCTTCATACACGCCAAGTCACGTACTCGCCGCAATGGGGCTGCCGAAGGAAGTGGCTACGAACGGGCTGCGCTTCTCGTGGTTCCCCAGCGAGGCTGCCAACTTCGACGCCGAGCAACTTGCCAAGACGATCGCGGAGATTCAGGCCGAAGATTTGTGATTGGAGGCGCTATCCCATAGTGCGGCGGATCAGGCGGTGGCCACGGAGCTGCCGGCCGCACCTGATCAGCTCTGCCTCCCAACCGTTCTCGGTGCCGATGAGGTGCGGGTGCTCGTACAGCCCCGCCTTGGCCTCCGAGGCCGTGAGCCGGCGGTAACGTTCTACGTCCGGATCTTCGGGCGCCAAGAACTCGTGCTTCCGATGCAGCAGGGGACGGTTGGTGGAGTTGGCGTAGGACGTATGCGAGGTCTCCAGTGTCTGGAGATCGACCATGTACGAGGACTCGATGCGAGGGTGCGGTTCCGTGTCGAAGCTCGGGTAGTTGAGCCAGGAGACGGCTCGACCCTGGTGCTTCAGCTTGGCGACCGTCCACGCCGCAGGGCGTCCTGCAGCGATTGACGCACAGTGCTCATAGAGGCGCAGAACCGTGGGCATGCTGTCCACGGCTCGCCGATGCACGTAGAGGGCTGTCGGAGTGAGCTTGCCTGCCCGGGACGCGTTCATCGCTCCTCGGACGTATCCGTCGTCCCGCAGCTTCAGCAGGAGGCGATCCGCGCGTTGGCAGGCTTCCTTATACGAGGTGAAGAACGCCCGGACGTCCACCTGCACGCTCACCGGCAGACTGCTGAAGGGCCCGCGGCCGTTGAAGAGCTCCACGGCCAAGTACAGGAGGGTATTGAGGGTCGAGCGCTTCGCGCTGTCCGCGATCTTCTGCGCGTCGGCGGAGTCGCGGACAAGACGCCTCAGCTCGTTCGGCTTCAGGTGGGCAAGGAGTTCGGCGGTGGCTCGTGGCATCTCCTCGATCTTGGGAGGCCGTCCACGTAGCTCCACATAGACTACGAGAGACGCGATTGCGGATGCGGTGTCCTCTGACGCGAGCCACTCCGCATCGGGAACGATGCGCCTCGCGAGATAGCTCAGACGCGCCTTGTCGTCTTTGAACGCGTACACGATGCCGGGCGCGGCTGATACGACTCTGCCGCCGGTGACCTGCTCGACGTAGGAGCGCAGCTCGCTCGCCCCGAAGAGGTGCTGGAAGGTTTGCCGGCTGGTCAGCAGGCCGTCATTGAAGGATTCGCCGCGCACCTTGGATTTCTCCCAGGTGAGGCGAGCGGAGACGATCAGTACGGTAGTAGCAAGTTCCCAGGCTCTCAGCAGGATTTGCCGCCGCTCGGCCTGATCCTCGATGACGTTCAGCACGTAGGTGAGGAGCACAACCGAGGAGGGCTCGAGCTTCGTACCCGACCTGTAGTACGGATCCCAACCGACCACCCTGCAGTCAAGTCTCTGCAGGGCCCGGACGTCATCACCTCGGCCGCAGCCGTAGTCGAGCACAGTCCGGTCCGGAGCGAGTTGGCCGTCAGCCAATGCCTGCCGCGCCGGCACGGACAGGGCCGTTCGGCCGATGGCCGTGCGGCGGCGATCGCTGTTCCAAGTCTGTGTCATGGCTTCTCGCACAAGAGGTTTGCTGAGACCGTTGCAGGCTATCGTCCTCGCCCAACGACAGATCGGCGGCAAGAGCAACAAGATCTCCGCCTTCGCTCCACTTCTGGACAGCATCGACATCACCGGCGCCGTCATCACCGCCGACGCCCTGCACGCCCAGCACGACCACGCTACCTACCTGCACCAACGAGGAGCGCACTACTTGGCCGTCGTCGAGCGGAACCACCCCGGGCTACATAACCGGGTCCGCCGCCTCCCTGGCGTGACGTCCGCCTGGATCAATCGAGCGCACCCGGGCCCACCACCGTGATGAGATCCGACAGTTGAAGACCGCTGCGCTCACCCACATCGACTACCAGACCAGACGCAGTGCAGGTCGGCGAAAAACCGTGGTGCGCGGGACAGCTACGAACTCGGCGTGATCCGTGGGGCATGAGGACATAAATCAAGCGGGAAGCCGAAGCTCAGTTGAGTGTCGTTCTGTGCCGAGCGGGGATAGCGTCACCCCTCCAGGGGGATTTATCACTCCACGCGTGCGGTCGGATACCTTCTGTGCGGTACGTTCGCGTCGACAACGTGCTCCGGCGTGCCGAGGGTTGGCGCGCGCATGGAGCGGCCCCCGCGAGCGGTAGCGAGCCGTGCGCGAGGGCCTGGACCACGAGTGGATAGGCGTCCACCTGTGATTTACCGGCACTTTATCGCGCCCTCGCGCGCGTACACGCCCTTCTCGAACGAGATCATCCGGCATCCGCGGCTCGGTTCCGACGCGCACCGGATTCTGACGTGGCAGCTGTCGCTGCCGGCCGACGCGGGGCAGTTGCTGTCCGAGACGGCGAAACGCTGCCGGATCGGGGCGGTGGCGTTCCAGCGGGCGAAGCGGGAGTTGATCGAGGAAGGGTTTCTGCACGAGCGGCGGCTGCAAGGGCCGGGGGGACTGTGGTTCACGCAGCAGATCGTGTCGGGCGAACCGTTGAGCGCGGCGGAGGCCGGCGAGATCTTCGGGCGGATGCCGGTGGGGCGGAAGGGGGTCACGCGGGTGTTTCCGCAGGCTGGTCCGAGTGACGGCGTACCGGCCGTCGGTGGGCCGGGTGGTCGGCGGACCGGCGGTTATCCATCCGAAGAAGACCCTGTGGAGAAGATCTCCAACCATCCGGCCGGGGCGGGCGGTTCGTGGGCGACGGCCAAGCAAGCGCCCGTGCCGGAGCCGGAGCCAGAACTTCACGCGGTACCCGACGTGCACGAGCCCGAGGTGCAGGCCGAGCCTCAGCCGCAGGCTCAGCCCCGGGCGGAGCCGGAGCCTGAAGCCGCCCCAGGGCTGCAGCAGGAGGCCCGGGAGTTCGTCCGTGCTCTCCCCCGGCTGACGCCGGACCTGTACGGCGTCCCCGTGGCCATAAGGCAGGAGCTGACCGGGCTGGTGCTGCGGTGGCTGGAGGCGGGGCACAGCGTCGGGGACGTCCGCGCGCATCTGCTGCGCGGGATGCCCGCGGACGGCTCCGTCGTGCGGCGGCCCGGCGGGCTGGTGCGGTACCTGCTGCGGGAGGTCCCGCCCGTGCGGACGGCGCGGAGCCGCGCCGCCGACGACCACACCGCGCCCGACGCGCCCGGCGCTTCCGCAGCTCCCCCGCCGCCGCCCGCAGGCGAGCTGCGGGAGTGCAGGGGCGATCACGACTACGTCACCGTCTTCCGGCCACGCGGTGACGAGATGCTCTGCGAGCGCTGCCTCCGCGAGGGGGTTACGCCGGCGCCCACGGGCGTGACCATGCCGGTGGTGTTCGTGCCCGCTCCCCGCAGCGGCCACCCGGACGGCCAGGCCCCCAGTCAGGTCCCCGGCCGGCTCACCAGCCTCGGCTGGCGCGAACGGCTCAGCCTCCTGCGGCCCGCGGGGGCGGTCTGACGGCACGGGGACAGCAGCAAAGGCATGGCGGCCGCCGTCGGCCCCTGGCCGGTTTTACCGCAACGCAACCCCGTCAGGGCACGTTGTGGTCGAGGTGACCCGACAAGGGGTGAACGGGACAGACTGGACGCCACGCGACATCAACACTACCGTTGATGTATGAACGCTCCGATGCCTGAGGTGGCCTTCACCGAGTTGTTGCGCAGCCCAGCCGACACGGCCGAGCGGCTTCGCTCGGTGCGGGCGGTGCGTTTGCGGCGGCGGGACGCCGATGACCTCGTCCTGATGCGCGCCGACCGGCTGAACGGTGAGGCCGAGGTGGTGGACTTCACCGCCACACTTCTCGCCGAGATGCTGCGGGACGACGAGGGCGGCACGTCGGCCATAAGGCGTGCCCTGCCCCGCGTGCTGCCTTGGCTGCGCTTTCTGCCGGAAGGCTCGGACACCGAGATGCTCGAGGAACTGACGGATGTGGCCGTCGCCAGCCGGGGCCTGGACACCGTGGCACCGGTGGCCCAGGTTCTTGCCGAGTGGCGGCATACCGCAGAGATCTACGCCGACCCCCACCTGTTGTCGGAACTGACTCGCGATCGGGGCGGCGACGCGGGCCCGGTGACCTTTCCGTCGGAACCTGAAGCGGGCTCGGAAGACGCACGGTGAGTCCACGTCGGGGGGACCGAGCAGCACCGCCGCCCAGCAGCGCGGAGTGGGCTCTACGCTTCGAGAACAACGATGCTGCCGCCGGCTGGGAAATCCTGTGCAAGCAAGCGCCCGGCAACGCTCGTACCGTCTGGTACGTACTCACCACCGAGCCGCGTGCGCGGCCTGCCACCACACGCCATCACCGCTTGAAGCGGGATCTGGCCACGGTGCGCTTCAAGGGTGTGGCGCTCGAGCAATGGCAGTACGAGATCACGGGCTCGGGGCGCATCTGGTACCTCATCGACGATGAACACCGCACCTGCTGGATCACCTACGCCGGGATCGGCCATCCCAGGGCGACGGACTGAGCAGGAGGGCCACAGGAACAGGGGCGACCGGATGGGCGCGGCCGCCGCCATGGCACCCTGGATGGGTGAACCTCTCGCTCCGCAACCCCGTCGGCGGGCACGTTCCCGTCGCCGGCGGCCTCAGCACCGTCGGCCTCTCCTACGCCCGTGAGCTCGGCGCCGAGACCGTGCAGGTCTTCGTCGCGAACCCCCGCGGCTGGGCCACGCCCACCGGGAACCCGGCCCAGGACGAGGCGTTCCGCGAGGCCTGCGCGCGGGAGGCGATACCGGCCTACGTGCACGCCCCGTACCTGATCAACTTCGGCTCGCACACCGAGGCCACCGTGGAGCGCTCCGTGGACTCGCTGCGGCACTCCCTGCGCCGGGGCCGTGAGATCGGCGCCCTCGGCGTCGTGGTGCACACCGGCAGCGCCACCGGCGGCCGGGAGCGGTCGGTCGCGCTGAAGCAGGTCCGGGAGCACATGCTGCCGCTGCTGGAGGAGCTGACCCACGACGACGACCCGTTCCTGCTGATCGAGTCGACCGCCGGGCAGGGCTTCTCGCTCTGCTCCCGCGCCGAGGACTTCGGGCCGTACTTCGAGGCCCTGGACTCCCACCCCAAGCTGGGGATCTGCCTGGACACCTGCCACATCTTCGCCGCCGGGCACGACCTGACCGGCCCGCACGGCATGCGGCAGACGCTCGACGAGCTGGTGGCGACGGTCGGCCCGGGCCGGCTGAAGCTGATCCACGCCAATGACTCCAAGGACGTCGTCGGCGCGCACAAGGACCGGCACGCCAACATCGGCGAGGGTCACATCGGCGAGGACCCGTTCCGGGAGCTGCTGCGCCACCCGGCCACCGAGGGCGTGCCGCTGGTGATCGAGACGCCCGGCGGCAAGGAGGGCCATGCGGCCGATGTGGAGCGGCTGAAGAAGCTGCGGGAGCAGCAGCAACCGTAAGGCAGCCCTACAGCCCTACAGGTCGGGCCCTTCGCCCGGCTGCTCCTGGTAGGAGTAACGCTGCTCCGTCCAGGGGTCCCCGACGTTGTGGTAGCCCCGCTCCTCCCAGAAGCCGCGCCGGTCCGCCGTCATGTACTCGACGGCGCGGACCCACTTGGGGCCCTTCCAGGCGTACAGGTGGGGCACGATCAGCCGCAGCGGGAAGCCGTGCTCGGCGGTGAGGAGCTCGCCGTCCTTGTGGGTGGCGAAGATGGTGTGCTCGGCGGCGAAGTCCGACAGCCGCATGTTGGAGCTGTAGCCGTACTCGGCCCAGACCATCACGTGGGTGACGTCCGGCGCGGGCGGCACGGCCTCCAGGACGAACCGGGCGGGCACGCCGCTCCACTCGGCGCCCAGCATGCTGAACCGGGTGACGCAGTGCAGGTCGGCGACGACCGTGCTGCGCGGCAGGGCGCCGAACTCGGTGTGGTTCCAGGAGTGCTTGCGGCCGTCGGCGGTGGCGCCGAAGACCTGGAACTCCCACCGCTCCGGCCGGAACCGTGGCACCGGCCCGTAGTGGGTCACCGGCCAGCCGCGCTGCAGGCGCTGTCCGGGGGGAAGTCCCGGCTGTGCCGCTTCCCCGGACGCGTGTTCCTCCGGCTGACCCATGTCACCCATGTCACCCATCCTGACAGACCCTCCGCGAGCCGGAGGAACCGCCTCGGCCGAGCGAGGGGAGAAAAGGAACAAGGCGGGTAAGTGTGAACTTACTGGACGCGGCGACGGCTGGTTGTCATCATGCGGGCGCAGCAGCAGTCACGCGGCGCAGCACCCGTCGCATCCGATCCACGCCTGGAAGGACCCGCCGCATGCAGGGCGACCCCGAGGTCATCGAGTTCCTCAACGAGCAGCTGACCGCCGAGCTGACGGCGATCAACCAGTACTTCCTGCACTCCAAGATCCAGGACCACAAGGGCTGGACCAAGCTGGCCCGGTACACCCGCGCGGAGTCCTTCGACGAGATGCGGCACGCGGAGGTGCTCACCGAGCGCATCCTGATGCTGGACGGCCTGCCGAACTACCAGCGGCTCTTCCACGTCCGCGTGGGGCAGAGCCTCACCGAGATGTTCGAGGCGGACAAGCAGGTGGAGGTGGAGGCGATCGACCGGCTGCGGCGCGGCGTCGAGGTGATGCGGGCGAAGAACGACATCACCTCGGCCAACATCTTCGAGGCGATCCTCGCCGACGAGGAGCACCACATCGACTACCTGGACACCCAGCTGGAGCTGATCGAGAAGCTGGGCGAGTCGCTGTACATCTCGACGGTGATCGAGCAGACCCAGCCGGACTCCCAGCAGGTGGGCTGAGCGCTCTCCGTGGCCGGTGTGCCCGCAAACGCATGCCGTGGCAGGGAATTGCGGGCACGCCTCTGGACGGCACGCCTCCGGGCGGGCACCCGGGGAGAGCCAGGCGGGCGCCCGGGAGCGCTCAGGCGGCCTCGGGGTAGGCGCGTGGGGCCGCGGAGGGGCCGGGCACGGGCTGGGCGCCGTCGGCGGGGAGGACCAGCGCCTCGGCGGGGCGGCCCTGGTCGATCAGTTCGCGGCGGGGGCAGGCGCCCCGGCCGAGGATGGCCTGGATCCGCCGGACGCAGCCGCCGCAGTCGGTGCCGGCCTTGCAGGCGGAGGCGACCTGCCGGGGGGTGCACGCACCGGCCTCCGCGTGGCGCCTCACCTGCTCCTCGGTCACGCCGAAGCAGCTGCACACGTACACGAAGGTTCACCCCGGTCCTGGGTCCGCCCGCTCGAACAGGCCTCTTCCGGAACCGCGGGTTCCGTTTGGTGAGGCAAACCTAACCTAACCCACCCGGCGGTGCCCGGAAAGACGGACGGGGCGCGGATCCCTGTGATCCGCGCCCCATCCCCGGGTTCGCCCCCAGGTCCGTCCCCGGGCCGTGCCCGGCACCCGCCTCAGCAGGTCAAGGTCACTGCGAGCGGTACATCTCCGCCACCAGGAACGCCAGGTCCAGCGACTGGCTGCGGTTGAGCCGCGGGTCGCAGGCGGTCTCGTAGCGCTGGTGCAGGTCGTCGACGAAGATCTCGTCGCCGCCGCCCACGCACTCGGTGACGTCGTCGCCGGTCAGCTCCACGTGGATGCCGCCGGGGTGGGTGCCGAGCTCCTTGTGGACCTCGAAGAAGCCCTTGACCTCGTCGAGCACGTCGTCGAAGCGGCGGGTCTTGTGGCCGGAGGCCGCCTCGAAGGTGTTGCCGTGCATCGGGTCGGTCACCCAGGCGACCGTCGCGCCGGAGGCGGTGACCTTCTCCACCAGCTCGGGGAGCTTGTCGCGGACCTTGTCGGCGCCCATCCGGACGATGAAGGTCAGCCGGCCCGGCTCGCGGTCCGGGTCGAGGCGCTCGATGTACTGGAGCGCGTCCTCCGCGGTGGTGGTGGGGCCGAGCTTGATGCCGATCGGGTTCTGGACCTTCGAGGCGAACTCGATGTGCGCGTGGTCCATCTGCCGGGTCCGCTCGCCGATCCAGACCATGTGCCCGGAGACGTCGTAGAGCTTGCCGGTGCGGGAGTCCACCCGGGTGAGGGCGGTCTCGTAGTCGAGCAGCAGCGCCTCGTGGGAGGCGTAGAACTCGACGGTCTTGAACTCCTCGGGGTCCGTGCCGCAGGCGTGCATGAAGTTCAGGGCGTTGTCGATCTCCCGGGCGAGCTGCTCGTAGCGCTGGCCGGACGGGGACGACCTCACGAAGTCCTGGTTCCAGGCGTGCACCTGCCGCAGGTCGGCGTAGCCGCCGGTGGTGAAGGCGCGCACCAGGTTCAGCGTGGAGGCGGAGGCGTGGTACATCCGCTTCAGCCGCTCCGGGTCGGGGATCCGGGACTCCTCGGTGAACTCGAAGCCGTTCACCGAGTCGCCGCGGTACACCGGCAGGGTCACCCCGTCGCGGGTCTCCGTCGGCTTGGAGCGCGGCTTGGAGTACTGCCCGGCGATGCGGCCGACCTTCACCACCGGCACGGAGGCGGCGTAGGTGAGGACGGCGCCCATCTGGAGCAGCGTCTTCAGCTTCGCGCGGATCTGTTCGGCGCCCACGCCGTCGAACGACTCCGCGCAGTCGCCGCCCTGGAGCAGGAACGCGTCCCCCTTGGCGACGGCCGCCATCCGGGCCTTCAGCTGGTCGCACTCACCGGCGAAGACCAGGGGCGGGTAGCTCGCAAGCTCCGTGACGACCTTGCGCAGGGCGTCCTGGTCGGGATACTCCGGCTGCTGGGCAGCGGGCAGGTCACTCCAGGTCGGCACGAAGGCGGCGGGGCTCTCAAGGTTCACGGTCACGCCAGCAAGCGTAAGGGGTGCCTTCCTCGGACCGGATGAAAAGCCCAAAGTGTGGGACGGACCATCCGGACCCCGTACACCCGCCGCCACGGTGCGGTACTGTTCCCGGCATGTTCGCGCACTCGCACCAGACGCTCACGCACCGCAACTGGTGGTGGACCGCTCCCTCGGCGGCCCACTGACTGCGCGTATCCAGAACTCGCGAAGGCCGCCCGAGGGGCGGCCTTCGGCGTTCTCGCGACCGGGCCGCTCCTCCCCACCACTTCCCACGGAGGAGCACCCGCCATGGACCTTTCGCTGCTGCCCGGCGACGGACGCCCGTTCGCCCTGCTGCGCCGCCGCACCCCCGGCCGTGACCACGACCTCGTCGAACTGCTGGTCGGCCCGGTCGCCGCGTACGAGAAGCTGGCCGACCTCCCGGACCGGGCGCTGGCCCTGGTGCCGTTCCGGCAGATCCGCGAGCGCGGCTTCGACGTCCGCGACGACGGCACGCCGCTGCTGGCGCTGAGCCCCGAGGAGACCTGCGAGATCCCGCTGGCCGAGGCCCTGGAGCAGCTTCCCGCGCACCCGGTGCGGGTGGAGGACGGCGGCTTCGACCAGGACGACGCCTCCTACGCGGCCACCGTGGAGCGGGTGCTGCGGGAGGAGATCGGGCGCGGCGAGGGCGCCAACTTCGTGATCCGCCGCACCTACCGGGGCCGGATCGACGGGTTCGGCGCGGCCGACGCCCTCGCCCTGTTCCGGCGGCTGCTGGAGGGCGAGCGGGGCGCGTACTGGACGTACGTGGTGCACACCGGGGAGCGCACGCTGGTGGGGGCGAGCCCGGAGGTGCACGTGCGGATGTCGGGGCAGGCCGTGGTGATGAACCCGATCAGCGGCACCTACCGCTACCCGGCCGGCGGGCCCACCCCGGAGGACCTGCTGGAGTTCCTGGGCGACGCCAAGGAGACCGAGGAGCTCTCCATGGTGGTGGACGAGGAGCTCAAGATGATGTGCACGGTCGGCGACATGGGCGGCGTGGTCGTCGGGCCGAGGCTGCGGGAGATGGCGCACCTGGCGCACACCGAGTACGAGCTGCGCGGCCGTTCCACGCTGGACGCCCGCGAGGTGCTGCGGGAGACCATGTTCGCGGCGACGGTGACCGGTTCCCCGGTGCAGAACGCCTGCCGGGTGATCGAGCGGCACGAGCCGCAGGGGCGCGGCTACTACGCGGGCGCGCTGGCGCTGCTGGGCCGGGACGCGGGCGGCGCGCAGACCCTGGACTCCCCCATCCTGATCCGCACCGCGCACATCCGCGCGGACGGCGGACTGCGGGTGGACGTGGGGGCGACGCTGGTGCGCGGCTCCGACCCGGCGGGCGAGGTGGCCGAGACCCACGCCAAGGCGGCCGGGATCCTGGCGGCGCTGGGCGTCCGCCCGGGCCGGCCGCGTGAGGAGCGGGCGGCGCCCCGGCTGGCGGACGACCCGCGGGTGCGGGCCGCGCTGGACGCCCGGCGGGGGGAGCTGGCGCCGTTCTGGCTGCGGATGCGGGGGCCCGTCGAGGGCGCCGCCGAGGCCCCGGCGCTCACCGGGCACGCGCTGGTGGTGGACGCCGAGGACACGTTCACCGCGATGCTCGCGCACCTGCTGCGCGCGCTGGGCCTGACGGTCACCGTGCGCCGCTTCGACGAGCCGGGGCTGCGCGGGGCGGTGCTCGCCCACGAGGGGCCGGTGGTGCTGGGTCCCGGCCCGGGCGACCCGGGCGACGGGGCGGACGCGCGGATGCGGTTCCTGCGCGGCCTGACGGCCGAGGTGCTCCGGGGGCACCGGCACGGGGTGCTGGGCGTCTGCCTGGGCCACGAGCTGATCGCCGCCGAACTGGGCCTGGAGATCGTCCGCAAGCGGGTGCCGTACCAGGGCGCGCAGACCACGGTCGACCTGTTCGGGCGGCCGGAGACGGTCGGCTTCTACAACAGCTTCGTCGCCCGCTGCGACGACCGCGCGGCGGCGGAGCTGGCCGGGCGCGCGGTGGAGGTGAGCCGGGCCCGGGACGGCGAGGTGCACGCCCTGCGCGGGCCCGGGTTCGCCGGCGTGCAGTTCCACCCGGAGTCGGTGCTCACGGTGCGCGGCATCGAGGTGGTCCGGGAGCTGCTGGCCGGGCTGGGCCGGGAGCCGGGTCAGGCGGCGGGCCTGGGCACCAGCACGTTCTCCGAGCGGCGGCCCGCCAGGTAGTCCACCACGTTCGACGCGGTGGTGTGCGCGATCTGTCCCACCGCGTCGGCCGTGTAGTAGGCCTGGTGGCCGGTGACCAGGACGTTGGGGAAGGTGACCAGGCGGGCCAGGGTGTCGTCGTCGACGAAGTCCAGGGACTTGTCGAGGAAGAACAGGCCCTCCTCCGCCTCGTAGACGTCCAGGCCGACGCCGGTGAAACGGCCGGCCCGCAGTTCGGTGACGAGCGCGGCGGTGTCCACCAGGCCGCCGCGGCTGGTGTTCACCAGGATCGCGTCGTCCTTCATGGCCCGCAGGGAGTCCGCGTCGATGAGGTGCTCGGTCTCCGGGGTGAGCGGCACGTGCAGGCTGACCAGGTCGGAGCGGGCGAGCAGGTCGGCGATCGGGACGTAGGCCATGCCGAGTTCCAGGCACCGCGGGTTCTCGGCGACGTCCCAGCCCAGCAGCCGCATGCCGAAGCCGTGGGCGATCCTGGCGAAGGCGGCGCCGATCTTGCCCGTGCCGATCACCCCCGCGGTCCGGCCGTGCAGGTCACGGCCCATCAGGCCGCCGATCCGGAAGTCGAAGTCCCGGGTGCGCCGGGCGGCCCGCGGGATGCTCCGGTTGCACGCCAGGGCCAGCGCCCAGGCGTGCTCGGCGACCGAGTACGGCGAATAGGCGGAGACCCGCGCCACGGTCATGCCCAGCCGTTCGGCGACGGGCAGGTCGATGTTGTTGAAGCCGGTGGACCGCTGGGCGATCAGCACGGTGCCGCCGGCCGCGAGGGCCTGCAGCACCTGGTGGTCCAGCACCGCGTTGACCGGGGTGACCACCACCTCGTGGCCGAGGGCCAGCGCGGCGGTGTCCGCGTCCAGGTTGACGTCCAGGCAGCGCAGTTCGTGCCCGAGCGGGCCCACCGCCTCGGCGAAGGCCGCCTCCAGGAGCGGCTTCTCGTCCTGCTGGACTCCGAACGCGAGGATCTCCATGCGGTCGACCCTACGCACCGCGCGCCGTGTCCGCGAGCGGCCGAAGGGCCCTTTCCGGCCGGTTTCAGTCCTCGTCGAGACCGGTCTCGATGGCGTACCGGACCAGTTCCACCCGGTTGTGGAGCTGCAGCTTGCCGAGGGTGTTCTGGACGTGGTTCTGGACCGTCCGGTGGGAGATCACCAGCCGCTCCGCGATCTGCTTGTACGACAGGCCCTTGGCGACCAGGCGCAGCACCTCGGTCTCCCGCTCGGTGAGCCGGGGCGCGGGCGTGGCGGGGGCCGGCCCGGACGGCCCGGACGTCCCGGCGGCGAGCCGCCGGTACTCGCCGAGCACCAGTCCGGCGAGGCCCGGGGTGAAGACCGCCTCGCCGACGGCGGTGCGGCGGACCGCGTCCAGGAGCTCCTCGGTGGAGGCGGACTTCACCAGGTAACCGGTGGCGCCGGACTTCACGGCCTCCAGCACGTCGGCGTGCTCGCCGCTGGCCGAGAGCACCAGCACCCGCAGCGAGGGGTCGGCCCCCACCAGTTCGCGGCAGACGGTCACGCCAGGCTTCAGCGGCAGGTTGAGGTCGAGCACCAGCACGTCGGGCCGGGCCGCGCGGGCGCGCCGCACCGCCTGCTCGCCGTCACCGGCCGTGGCCACCACCTCGAACCCCGCGCCGGCCAGGTCCCTGGCCACCGCGTCCCGCCACATCGGGTGGTCGTCGACCACCATCACCTTCAACGGGCTCTCCCCCATCGGTTCCGTTCTCCTCGGCTCTTCGTGCGTCTTCGGCTCTTCGTCCGTCTTCGGCTCTTCGTCCGTCTTCGGCTCTTCGTGCGTCTTCGTGGTGCGGGGCCGTCAGGCCTCGGGGACGGCCTTGGGGACCCGCAGTTCGACCTCGGCCCCCTGGCCGGGCACCGAGAACAGCTCGGCGGTGCCGCCCAGGTCGCGCAGCCGGCCGCGGATGGACTGGGCGACGCCCAGCCGCCCCTCGTTCTCGGCCGCCTGGAGCCGGCCCTCGGGGATGCCGGGGCCGTCGTCGCGGACGGTCACGATCACCTGGCCGGGTTCGTCCTCCAGCAGGATCCAGGCCCGCGCGTCCTCCCCCGCGTGCGCCCGGACGTTGTCCAGCGCGGCTCCGACCGCCGCGGCCAGTTCGCCGGCCACGGGGCCGGGCAGTTCCACCGGGGTGCCCGGTTCGGCCAGGGCGATCCGGGGGCCGGTGGCGTGCCGGGCCAGCAGGGCGCGCAGGTCGACGGGGCCGTCGGGGTGCTCCCGGCCGGGCTCCTGGCCGCCGTCGCGGGCTCCTTCGCGGGGACCGGCGTCGCGCGGGCCGGGCAGGCCCCGGGAGATCAGCGCGCGCAGCGCGGACTCCTGCTCCCCCGCCAGCCTCACCAGCTCCGCGGTGTCCGCCCCGCCGCCGGTGGCGCCGTCGGCGGCGCGCCGCCGGATCATGGCGAGGACCTGGAGCACGCCGTCGTGGATGTCGCGGGCCAGCCGCTCGCGCTCCCTGGTGGCGGCCTCGATCTCCAGGGCGCGGGCCAGCGTCCGCTCGGAGGCCCGGGCCACCTCGACCACGTATCCGATGGCGATGGCGGCGACCCAGACCAGGATCACGTTGTGCACCGTGTCGCGGGTCGGGGCGCCGCGTTCCACCAGGTTGGCGGCGGCCACCAGGGTGGAGGCGAAGGCCGCCCAGCGCCAGCCGCCCTTGACGGCGTAGGCGAGGACGGCGCCCGCCGTCCATATCGACGGCAGGGTGGGCCCGCCGGCGTGGATGCGGGCGGCGGAGTCGGCCAGCGGGGTCAGCAGGATGCCGGTGACCGCGATGCCCAGGTCGACGGCGAGGAAGCCGCGGGTGCAGCTGCGCGCGTCGGAGACCTTGCGCACGGTGGCCAGGGTCCACACCGCCAGCACGGCGAGGTAGCCGACGGCGACCCGCGGGCGCACGAAGTGCTCGTGCGCCGACGCGAACAGGGCGACGGCGTACAGAACGGTCAGCACCCGGTAGGCCTTCAGCGCCTGCCAGAGCGGTTGCTCGACCGACATCCGGCCGTGTGTCTCCCGGGCCACGTGGCCCTCCCCCCGTTTCCCCCGTGGTGTCCCCGTGCGGCGGCTGGGCCGCCCGGGGATCAGTGGCCTTCCGGCGTCCTGCCGCCCGCCGCGGCGGCCTTCTCGGCCTTGGCCCGCTCGGCGGCCTTCTCGGCGCCGGCCGCCTTCTGCGCCTTGGCGGCCTCCGCGAGCTGCCGCTTGGCGGCGGTGGCGTACATGTCGACGTACTCCTGGCCGGAGAGCCTCATCAGCTCGTACATGACCTCGTCGGTCACCGCGCGCAGCACGAAGCGGTCGTTGTCCATGCCCTGGTAGCGGCTGAAGTCCAGCGGCTTGCCGATCCGGATGCCGGGGCGCATCAGCTTGGGCATCGCCCGGCCGGGCGGCTGGATCTTCTCGGTGTCGATCATCGCGACCGGGATGACCGGGGCGCCGGTGGCCAGCGCCACCCGGGCCAGGCCGCCGGGCTTGCCGCGGTAGAGGCGGCCGTCGGGCGAGCGGGTGCCCTCGGGGTAGATGCCGAAGAGACCGCCGTTCTCGATCACCTTGATGCCGCTGCGGATCGCGGCCTCGCCGGCGGTGCGGCCGCCGTCGCGGTCCACCGGGAGCTGGCCGACGCCCTTCATGAAGGCGGCGGTGAGCCGGCCCTTGACCCCGGGGGTCGTGAAGTACTCCGCCTTGGCGATGAAGGTGACCGGACGGTCGAGCATCACCGGCAGGAAGATGGAGTCCGAGAAGGACAGGTGGTTGCTCGCGAGGATCGCGGGCCCCTCGGCCGGAATGTTCTCCAGGCCCTCGACCCAGGGTCTGAAGGCCAGCTTCACCGGTGGCGCGATGATTGCCTTCATTATCTCGTAGATCACCCGACTGCCCTCCTGTGCATCGGGTCCGAACCTTATCCCGAGGCCGCGGCAAACGCTCGACGCCCCTGGCCGGTGCAGGCACGGTCGCGTACGGTGAAGTACCCACTCCACCCCTGTGCCGTGCGGGTACCCGCCGGCACGACCCAGTCACGAGGAGACCGAAGGTGCCGGTCCTTCCCGGAGCCGAGCCGTTCCGCCACGAGGGCGGGGAGACCGGCGTGCTGCTCTGCCACGGCTTCACCGGTTCGCCGCAGTCCATGCGCCCCTGGGCGGAGTACCTCGCCGGACGCGGGCTGACCGTCTCCCTGCCGCTCCTGCCGGGGCACGGCACCCGCTGGGAGGACATGCAGGTCACCGGCTGGCAGGACTGGTACGCCGAGGTGGACCGCGCGCTGCGGGAGCTCACCGCGCGCTGCTCGCGGGTCTTCGTCTGCGGCCTGTCCATGGGCGGCGCGCTCGCCCTGCGGCTGGCCGCGAAGCACGGCGACGCGGTGAGCGGTCTGGTCCTGGTCAACCCGGTGAACAAGGTGCACGGCGCCGCGGCGCGGGTGCTGCCGGTCGTGCGGCACCTGGTGCCGGCCACCAAGGGGCTGACCAGCGACATCAAGAAGGACGGCGTCCTGGAGACGGGTTACGCCAAGGTGCCGCTGCACGCCGCGTACTCGCTGGCGGTGTTCCTGCGGACGCTCGACCGCGAGCTGCCGCAGGTGACCCAGCCGCTCCTGCTGCTGCACAGCGCCGAGGACCACGTGGTGGACCCGGCCGACTCGGCGCGGATCCTGGCGCGGGTCTCCTCGGTGGACGCCACCGAGATCGTGCTCGAGGACAGCTACCACGTGGCGACCCTGGACAACGACGCGGAACGGATCTTCGCGGAGAGCCTGGCCTTCGTGGAGCGGCTGGCTCCCGGCGCGGGCGCCCCGGGATCCGACCGGGAAGGGACGGCCTCCGTTGGCTGAGAACGACACCGGGCGGGACCCGGACCGCGAGGAGCAGGAACCCGACCTTCCCGCGTTCGACGAGCGGGCGGCGTGGGAGGCGATCGTCGCCTCCTACGGCGAGGAGCCGCCGGATCCGCCGGGGGTGAGACCGTTCCGGCCGGTGGAGGACCTGGCGCTGCCGGACGAGGACGTGCGGCCCGGGCGCGGCCCCGGGGGCGCAGGCGGCGCCGAGGGCTCCGCGGCCGACGCCGACGCCGCGGCGGAGCCCGGCCCGGAACCGGAGCCGGAGGTGCGGCCGCTGGGCGGCTCGGTGACGTTCGCGCCCGGCGTGGGCGCGGGGGCCACCGCGACGGCGCCGCCGGCCGGGCCGCGGGACTACGGGCTCACCGAGCCGGCGGAGGAGGACCACTTCGTGCCGCCGGAGCCGCCGCCGCTGCCGGAGACGGACGCGACGGCCAGGTTCGCGTGGCTCGGGATCATCGGCGGCCCGGTGCTGCTGCTGGTCGCGGTGCTGCTGGGGTGGCACATGACGTGGTGGCTCACGACGGTGTGCGTCGGCGGTTTCCTCGGCGGCGCGGCGGCGCTGGTCCTGCGCATGGACCCCGACGCGGACGACTTCGACGACCCGGGCCGCGGCGCGGTCGTCTGAGCGCCCGCGCACGGCGGTCCGCTCCCCCGGGCCGGGTCCCGGGGACGCGACGAGGGCGGGCCCGGGTCACGTGACCCGGGCCCGCCCTCGTGTGTGCGCGCCCCGTGGGGGCCGGCGGCGTCAGCGCCGGTAGAGCGCCTCGATCTCGTCGGCGAAGTCCTTCGCGACGACGTTCCGCTTCAGCTTGAGCGACGGCGTCAGGTGCCCCGACTCCTCGGTGAACTGCGCCGGGAGCACGCGGAACTTGCGCACCGACTCCGCCTTGGAGACCGCCGCGTTGCCGTCGTCGACCGCCGACTGGATCGCGGCCAGCAGGTCCGCGTCGTCCCGCAGCCCCGCCGCGGTCGTCCCCTGCGGCTTGCCGTTCTCCGCGCACCAGCGGCCGAGGAACTCCTCGTCCAGCGTGACCAGCGCGGCGACGAACGGCCGCCCGTCGCCGACCACCATGCACTCGGCGACCAGCGCGTGCGCCCGGATCCGGTCCTCGATCACCGCCGGGGCGACGTTCTTGCCGCCCGCCGTGACGATGATCTCCTTCTTTCGGCCGGTGATGCGCAGGTAGCCGTCCTCGTCGAGGGTGCCGAGGTCGCCGGTGTGGAACCAGCCGTCCTCCAGCGCCTCCTCGGTGGCCGCCGCGTTGTTCCAGTAGCCGGTGAAGACGTGCTCGCCGTGGAGCAGCACCTCGCCGTCGTCGGCGATGCGGACGACCGAGCCCGGCAGCGGCTGGCCGACCGTGCCGATCTTCTGCTTGTCCCACGGGTTGAAGGCGGTGGCCGCGGCGGACTCCGTGAGGCCGTACCCCTCGAGGATGGTGAAGCCGATGCCGCGGAAGAAGTGGCCGAGGCGCTCGCCCAGCGGCGCGCCGCCGGAGACCGCGTACTCGCCGCGCCCGCCGAGGACCGCGCGCAGCTTGCCGTAGACCAGCTTGTCGAAGATCTTGTACTTGAGGCGCAGGCCGAAGGACGGGCCGGAGGGCTCGTCCAGGGCGCGGCTGTAGGCGATCGCGGTGGCGGCGGCCTTGTCGAAGATCTTGCCCTTGCCGTCGGCCTGCGCCTTGGCGCGGGCCGAGTTGTAGACCTTCTCGAAGACGCGCGGGACGCCGAGTATCAGCGTGGGGCGGAAGGACGCCAGCTCGCCGGTCAGGTTGGAGATGTCGGGGACGAGGCCCAGGCGGATCGGCGCGAGCATCGCCGCGACCTCGACCAGGCGGCCGAAGACGTGGGCGAGCGGCAGGAACAGCAGGACGGAGCAGCGGCCGGTCTCGAAGAGCGGGCCGAGGCGCTCGACGGCGTTGCCGGCCTCCGCGAACCAGTTGCGGTGGGTGAGCACGCAGCCCTTGGGGCGGCCGGTGGTGCCCGAGGTGTAGACGATGGTCGCCGGGTCGTCGGCCTTGGAGGAGCGGGCGCGCTCCTCCAGGGTGTCCTCGGAGACGTCCTGGCCGAGGCGGCCGAGTTCCTCGACGGCCCCGTCGTCGATCTGCCAGACGTGCTTGAGCGCGGGGAGCGCGGCGCGGACCTGCTCGACGGCGGCCGCGTGGGCCGGCGTCTCGACCACCACGGCGGTGGCGCCGGAGTCGCCGAGTATCCACTGGATCTGCTCGGGGGAGCTGGTCTCGTAGACCGGCACGGTGACCGCGCCCGCGCTCCAGATCGCGAAGTCCAGCAGGGTCCACTCGTAGCGGGTGCGGGAGATCAGCGCCACCCGGTCGCCGGGCTGCACGCCCGCGCCGATGAGGCCCTTGGCGGCGGCGTTCACCTCGGCGAGGAACCGCCGGGCCGTGACGTCCTGCCACCCGCCGCTGTCGTCCTTGCGGGCGATCACCGCGGTGTCGGGGTGCTGCGCGGCGTTTCTGCGGACCAGGTCGGTCAGGTTGCCGTCCGCAGGGACTTCGTACAGAGCCGGAAGGCTGAACTCGCGCAAGACTACTGCTCCTCATTGGCGCCGACGCCACGACGTTGTGTGGGTGCGACGGTGCGGTCCATGGCTGGACGCGTGCCCGGACGGGGTGCGGACACGGTCCGCCCTGGACCCGGGCACGCCCTGAACCTGACACTGCTGGGACCGACCGGACGTTACCCCTGGGTAGCTTGGCTCCGGAAGGGCATCCGGTGCGGATGTTCGCCGCGTCACACGACTGGTGTTCCGTTGCGCACAGTAGTCCACGCCATTCTCGTGCAGCCAGGGTAACCGCAGGTCCGGCCACCTCTGGTCACGGTCGCACCACGCCTCTAGGCTTCGTCGGCATGGCAGCGACCCCCCTCCGTGACCAGGGCGTCCGGCCCGGCACCCGCGTGCACGTGGTCAGTGACGTGCACGGCAACGCACGCGACCTGGCGAGGGCCAGGGAGGGCGCCGACGCCCTGATCTGCCTGGGCGACCTGGTCCTGTTCCTGGACTACGCCGACCACGCGCGCGGGATCTTCCCCGAGCTGTTCGGCAAGGAGAACGCGGACCGGGTCGTCGAACTGCGCACCGCCCGCCGCTTCGAGGAGGCGCGGGAGTTCCAGGCGGGGCTGTGGGCGGCGGCGGGCGAGGACCGGTCGGTGCTGATCGAGCGCGCGGTGCGCCGGCAGTACGCCGAGATGTTCGCGGCGATGCCCGCTCCGACGTACGCCACCTACGGGAACGTGGACATCCCCCGGCTGTGGCCGGAGTACGCGCGGGAGGGCACCACCGTCCTGGACGGGCAGCGGGTGGAGATCGGCGGCTGGACCTTCGGCTTCGTCGGCGGCGGCCTGCGCACCCCGATGCGGACCCCGTTCGAGATCAGCGACGAGGAGTACGAGGCCAAGCTGGCCGCGGTCGGCGAGGTGGACGTGCTGTGCACGCACATCCCCCCGGAGGTCCCCGACCTGGTGTACGACACGGTGGCCCGCCGCTTCGAGCGCGGCAGCCGCGCCCTGCTGGACGTGATCCGCCGCACCAGGCCGCGGTACTCGCTGTTCGGGCACGTCCACCAGCCGCTGCGCCGCCGGATGCGGATCGGGTCCACCGAGTGCGTCAACGTCGGCCACTTCGCGAGCACCGGCAGGCCGTGGGCGCTGGAGTTCTGAGGCCGCGGCCCCCCTGCGGGGGCGGCGGGGCCGTCCGCGCGCGATAGCCTGCACCCGCAGACCTGCCGGACCGGATCTGGAGGAGCCACGGCGATGGCGGAACACACCAGCTCGAACATCACCATTCAGGCCGCACCGGCCGCCGTGATGGAGGTGATCGCCGACTTCGCCCGCTACCCCGAGTGGACCGGTGAGGTGAAGGAGGCGGAGGTCGTCGCCACGGACGACCGGGGCCGCGCGGAGCAGGTCCGGCTGGTGATGGACGCCGGCGCGATCAAGGACGACCAGACCCTGGCCTACACCTGGAAGGGCGGCACCGAGGTCTCGTGGACCCTGGTGAAGTCCCAGATGCTCCGCTCCCTGGACGGGACCTACGCCCTCCGGGACCGCGGCGACGGCTCCACCGAGGTGACCTACACCCTCACCGTGGACGTCAAGATCCCGATGCTGGGCATGATCAAGCGCAAGGCCGAGAAGGTCATCATCGACCGCGCGCTGGCCGGCCTGAAGAAGCGCGTCGAGTCGAAGGCGGCCTAGGACCCGGGCCCCCGCCGCCGATGCGGACCGTACTGATCACCGGGCCCGGCGGCTCCGGCCGCACCACCGTCGCCGCGGCCACCGCCCTGCGCGCCGCCCGCGAGGGCGCCCGCACCCTGCTGCTGACCTGCGACGGCGCCCTGCCGTCCGGTCTCCTGCCCGACGGCGTTCCCGGCCTCGCGGTGCGCCCGTCCGACCCCGACGGGGGGTTCCGGGACGCGCTGGGGGCCCTCCAGGAGCGGGCCGGCTCCGCCCTGGACCTGCTGGGCGCGCGCCCGCTGGAGCGCGACGAGCTCCCCCCGCTGCCCGGCGCCCGGGAGCTCGGACTGCTGCGCGACCTGCGCGCGGCGGCGCTCTCCGGCGCCCACGACGTGCTGGTCGCCGACCTCCCGGCGGCCCCCGAGGCCCTCGCCCTCCTCGCCCTGCCGGGCGTGCTGCGCCGCTACCTGCGCCGGCTGCTCCCGCCGGAACGGCAGGCCGCCCGCGCGCTGCGGCCGCTGCTGGGCCGGCTGGCCGGGGTGCCGGTGCCGGCCGACTGGCTCTACGCGTCCGCCGCCCGCCGGGACGGGGAACTCGCCGAGGTGGAGGCCCTGCTGGGGCGCGCCTCGGTCCGTCTCACCGCCGAACCCGGCCCCACCGCCGCCGACGGGGTGCGCACGGCGCTGCTCGGTCTCGCCCTGCACGGCCACCGCCCCGAGGTGCTGCTGGCCACCCGGGTGGTGCCGGACTCCTCCCCCGACACCTGGCTGGCCGTGCTCGCCGCGCAGCAGGCCAAGGTCCTCCACGAGTGGGCCGCGGCCCTGCCCGTCCACGCCGTCCCGCACCTCGGCCGGGACCCGCGCGGCGCGGACGACCTGGCCGCCCTCGGCGTGCCGGGCGTGGACGCGGATCCCGGCGCGGAGGTCCCCGCCGGGATCGAACGGCCGGTGGAGGACCGCACCGCCGAGGACGGCACGCTGGTCTGGCGCATCCCGCTCCCCGGCGCGGTCCGCGAGGAACTCGACCTGGTGCGTCGCGGCGACGAGCTGCTGCTCACCGTGGGCCGCTTCCGCCACGCCCTCGCGCTGCCCCCCGCGCTGCGCCGCTGCGCGGTGACCGGGGCGGCCCTGCGGGAGGGCGCGCTCGCCGTCCGCTTCGTCCCGGACCCGTCGGTGTGGCCGCGCGCTTCTCGCGAGCGCTGAACGCGCCGGGGACGTTCGGGTACCGTCGACAGTGTCCGAGCCGGACGCGGGCGGGGACACGCGGAAGAACGGAAGAAGGGGTCCGGGATGAGCGAGAAGCCCGAAGGACGCGTCGGCGGCTCCGACGCCTGGGCCGAGGCCTGCGCCGAGGACCTGCGGGCGGAGCGGGAGCGCCGCCGCGAGCGCCGGGATCCCGGCGGCGGGACGGGTTCGGCGGCCGAGGAACTGCGCAGGCTGGCCTCCGCGGTCGCGGACCGGCTGGGCTCGTTGCAGGGCCAGGCGCAGTTGCTGGGAGCGGCCGAGCAGGTCGTCCGGCAGGCCAGGGCCGCGGTCGAGCCGGTGATCGAGCGGAACCCGGAGGTCTTCCGGCACCTGTCCGCCGCCGGTTCCGAGCTGCTCGCCGCCTACCGGTCCGCCGTGCAGGGCCAGGAGCGCCGCTGGACCACCGGTGAGGAGCGTCCCGCCGGCCGCGCCGGGGAGGGCTCCGCCGACCGTCCGGAGGACGACGGGCGGGGCGACGGGCCTGCCGGAGGGCAGCGGATCGACGTGGAGTGACGGCCCTCCGGTACCGTAAGCCCCAGCGGGCACGACCATTTACCGAGGGACACATGGGACTCACCATCGGCGTCGACATCGGCGGCACCAAGATCGCGGCGGGAGTCGTCGACGAGGATGGCAACATCCTCTCGACCTTCAAGGTGCCGACCCCCGACACGGCCGAGGCCATCGTCGACGCCATCGCGTCCGCGGTGGACGGCGCCCGGGCCGGCCACCAGATCGTCGGCGTGGGCATCGGCGCCGCCGGCTACGTCGACCGGCAGCGGGCCACGGTCTACTTCGCGCCCAACATCGACTGGCGTCAGGAGCCGCTCAAGGCGAAGGTGGAGGCCCGCGTGGACCTCCCCGTCGTCGTCGAGAACGACGCGAACGCGGCGGCCTGGGGCGAGTACCGGTTCGGTGCCGGCCGGGACAACCGCAACGTCATCTGCATCACCCTGGGCACCGGCCTGGGCGGCGGCATCATCATCGGCGACAAGCTGCGCCGCGGTCACTTCGGTGTGGCCGCCGAGTTCGGCCACATGCGGATGGTGCCGGACGGCCTGCTGTGCGGCTGCGGCAAGCAGGGCTGCTGGGAGCAGTACGCCTCCGGGCGCGCCCTGGTGCGTTACGCGAAGCAGCGCGCCTCCGCCACCCCGGGCAACGCCGAGCTGCTGCTCTCCCTGGGCGACGGCACGCCCGAGGGCATCGAGGGCAAGCACATCTCGACGGCGGCCCGTCAGGGCGACCGGGTCTCGGTGGACTCCTACCGGGAGCTGGCCCGCTGGGTCGGCGCGGGCCTGGCCGACCTGGCCTCCCTCTTCGACCCGGAGGCCTTCATCATCGGCGGCGGCCTCTCCGACGAGGGCGAGCTGCTGCTGGAACCGGTCCGCAAGTCCTACCGGCGCTGGCTGGTGGGCGGCGGCTGGCGTCCGGTCGCCGAGGTGAACGCGGCGACGCTGGGCGGGAAGGCCGGCCTGGTGGGCGCGGCCGACCTGGCGCGGCAGCCCGCCGCCCCGATGTAGGACGGCACCCGGTGACGGCCGGCGCGTCCCGCGCGCCCGACGCCCTTCCGCCGTTGCCGGCGTCCCGGACCGGGGCCGACGGGTCGGCGGTGGTCCGGGCGCTGTCGTACAACGTGCGGTCGATGCGTGACGACACGGCGGCACTGGCCCGGGTGATCCGCGCCTGCGCGCCGGACGTGGTGCTGGTGCAGGAGGCGCCGCGGTTCGCCGGCTGGCGCAAGCGGCTGGCGCGGCTGGCGCGGGAGTCGGGCCTGGTGGTCCTCTCCGGTGGCGCGCCCGCCGCGGGTCCGGCGCTGCTGTGCTCGCCGCGGGCTGCGGTGGAGCGCACCGAGGACGTGCTGCTGCCGCTCACGCCCGGGCTGCACCGGCGGGGGTTCGCCACCGCCGTGGTGCGGTTCGGGCGGGCGGCGCGGCTCGGGGTGCTGAGCTGCCACCTGTCGCTGCGGTCCGCGGAGCGGTACGAGCAGGGGGGCATGCTGCTGGAGCGGGTTCGGGACCTGGGCGTCCCGCACGTGCTGGCGGGCGGCGACCTCAACGAGAGGCCCGACGGGCGGACGTTCCGCCGGGTGGCCGGCGCGTTGCGGGACTGCCGTGCCGCGGCGCCGTGGGGCGGGGAGTTCACCTCGCCCGCGGCGGCTCCCGCGCAGCGGATCGACGCGCTCTTCACGACGCCGGGCATCGAGGTCCTCGCCTGCGGCGTCCCCGCCGGCCTCCCCGGGGTCGCCCCCGCCGACCTCCGCCGCGCCACGGACCACCTCCCGGTCCTCGCCGCGCTGCGGGTACCGGCCTCCTGACCCACCCGCCGGCCCGCCGCCCGGCCGCCCGTCGCGGGCGGTCGTGGCCGCCGCGCCGCCCAACCCGCGGGCGGCGCGGGAACCACCCATCCCTTCACACACCCGCGGCGACCCGCGCGGGAACTCGGTAACGGCAGACCCCACCCACCCGCCGCCCCGCCGCGGGCGGTCGTGACCGGCGCGCCGCCCGGCCCGGGCGGGGCGGCGGGGACGATCCTCCCGTCACGCGCTCCGCGGCGACTCGCGCGGGGGCTCGGCGCCGGCGGGCTCCGCCGGCGCGCCGGGGGCGGCGCCCACGGTGACCTCCCACAGCCGGTCCGCCGCCATCACCGTCGCGGCGACCAGCAGCCCGTTCCGCAGGAGCAGCAGCGTGAGCCCCAGCGGCGTGCTCCCCACCACGTCGCCGAAGTACAGCGGGAACTCCAGCAGCGTCACCGCGCAGGCGGCCACCACGACCCACCCCGTCGGCCCCGCCCCGCCGCCGCGGAACGACACGCACACCGCCGCGACGCCCACCAGCCACACCATGTACTGCGGACTGATCACCCGGCTGGTCACGGTGAACATCAGCACCGCCACCAGCCCGGCCAGCGCCGGCACCGCCGGCCCCCACACGACCCGCCGCGCTGCCTCCCCCGGGCCCGACGGGCGCCCCGGGCGGGCCCGCCACCGCCAGAACAGCAGCCACCCGAACGCCGCCGCCGTCAGCAGCATCGCCGCCCGGCTCACCGTCTCCACGTGCGGGCCGATGAACTCCATCGAGCCGTAGTTGAGCAGCACCTGCCCCTCCCACCCGTACTGCCGGGCGACGTGGAGGACCAGCGCGCCCAGCGACTCCACCTCGGTCCCGCGGTCCCGCTGGAAGGTGAGGAAGGCGAACGCCCCCGGCATCGTCAGGGCGAACCCGGCGGCCACCACGCCCGCGGTCACCGCCGCCCCGGCCCAGGTGGCCCTCCGGACCGCCCCGGCCAGCAGCAGCGCCGGCCACACCTTGAGCATCGCGCCGAACCCGATCAGCGCGCCGGCCAGCCGCGGCCTCCGTTCCACGGCGAGCAGCGCGCCCACCGCGACCGCCGTCACCATCAGGTCGTAGCGGGAGTAGACCGTCGGGCCGAGCAGCGGCACGCCCGCCGTCCACAGCCAGGCCCCGTGCGACGACCGTCCGCCGTCCCGTCCGGCGCGCAGCAGCAGCGCGAACACCAGCAGGTCGACGAGGAAGGCGAGCACGAAGAACGCCTCCGCGTACCCCAGCCACGGCAGCATGGCCGGCGAGAGGATGGCCAGCGCCGCGGCCGGCGGGTACTGCCAGGTGACGTCGGTCAGCGGGAACGTTCCCTCGCCGAGCACCCCGTACCAGTTCCGGTAGATGACGTGGACGTCGGAGGTGACGTCCGGTCCCGGCATCACCCAGACCTTGAGGACCAGGAGCAGCAGCACCGCCCGCGAGGCGAGCCACAGCGCCCACAGCGCCCACCGGGTCCACCGGGCGGCGGACCCCGGGGCCGGGGCGGGTGCCGGGGCGGGGCTGGAGGCGGACGGAGGATGCGCGCGGCCCGTGGTCTGCATGCGGACATGATTGCCCATGGGGCGGTTGGATAGGGTCGGCGGCGATGCACAAGACGCTGATCGTGACCAATGACTTCCCGCCGCGCCCCGGCGGCATCCAGGCGTTCCTGCACAACATCGCGCTGCGGCTCGATCCGGAACGGTTCGTGGTGTACGCGTCGACGTGGAGGCGGAGCCGCGAGGGCGTGCGGGCCACCGCGGACTTCGACGCCGAGCAGCCGTTCACCGTGGTGCGGGACCGCACCACCATGCTGCTGCCGACGCCGGGCGCCACCCGCAGGGCCGTCGGCCTGCTGCGCGAGCACGGCTGCACCTCGGTGTGGTTCGGCGCCGCCGCCCCGCTGGGACTGATGGCCCCGGCGCTGCGGAAGGCCGGCGCGACCCGGCTGGTGGCCACCACCCACGGTCACGAGGCGGGCTGGGCGCAGCTTCCCGCCGCGCGGCAGCTGCTGCGGCGGATCGGCGGGTCCACCGACGTGATCACCTACCTGGGCGAGTACACCCGCTCGCGGATCGCGGACGCGCTCACGCCGGAGGCGGCGGCGCGGATGGTCCAGCTCCCGCCGGGGGTGGACGAGAAGACGTTCCACCCGGGGTCGGGCGGCGACAAGGTGCGCGCCCGGCTGGGGCTCACCGACCGGCCGGTGGTGGTCTGCGTGTCGCGGCTGGTGCCGCGCAAGGGGCAGGACACCCTGATCCGGGCGATGCCGCGGATCCTGGCCGCCGAGCCGGACGCGGTGCTGCTGGTCGTCGGCGGCGGCCCCTACGAGAAGGACCTGCGGCGGCTGGCCCGGGAGACCGGGGTGGAGCGGTCGGTGGTGTTCACCGGCCCGGTGCCGTGGTCGGAGCTGCCGGCGCACTACGGGGCGGGCGACGTGTTCGCCATGCCCTGCCGCACCCGGCGGGGCGGGCTGGACGTGGAGGGCCTGGGCATCGTCTACCTGGAGGCGTCCGCGACGGGCCTGCCGGTGGTGGCGGGCGACTCCGGCGGCGCTCCGGACGCGGTCCTCGACGGCGAGACCGGCTGGGTGGTCCGCGGCGGCTCCCCGGCGGACGCCGCCGAACGGATCGTCACCCTGCTCGGCGACGCGGAGCTGCGCCGCCGCATGGGCGAGCGGGGCCGCGCCTGGGTCGAGGAGCGCTGGCGGTGGGACCTGCTCGCCGACCGGCTGCGCGAGCTGCTCTGACGGCGGTCCGGCGGGCGCCGAGTTCCCTGCGCAGGTCCGCCTGCCACAGGGCGGTGAACCCGGCCCGGTCCACGCCGAGGACCTCCCGCAGGGCGGCCTCCTCGCCGTCGGCCCCGGCCGCGTCGTAGAGGGCGCGGACGGTGCCCTCCCCCCACCGGTCCGCGACCAGCCGGCAGGCCAGCCAGGCCCCCTCGTAGGCCCGGCCGACCGTTCCCGCGTCCCCGCCGAAGGCGAACTCCCGGTCGGTGGGCAGGTGCGGGGGCGTCCGGCCGCCGCGCACCTCCCGGGCGAGCGCGGGCGCGGCCTCGGCGGGATCCCGTCCGCTCCCGCGGTAGGCCGTCCAGTCGGCGCAGCCTTCCGAGAGCCACATCGGGGTGCGGCCGGTGGTGCGGGCGCGCAGGGCCACGTGGGTGGTCTCGTGGGTGACGACGATCTGCCGCGCCTCCTCGCCGAGGGTGCCGAACGCCTCCGGGTTCACGACGACGCGGGGGGCGTCGCCGGGGGTGGTGACGGCGGCGGTCCGCCGGTGGGCGGAGGCGGGGGCGTCCAGGAGGCGGGCCATGGCGTCGGTGGACTCCGGCACGAGGACCACGGGGCGGACCCGGGTGTCCCACGCCTCGCCGACGGCACGGGCGGCGGCGTCGCCGAGCGGGGTGTAGTCGCGCGGGTCCCCGTCGCCCGCGGCCACCGCCAGGGTCCTGGGGGTGGCCGCGGTGCGCAGGCCGGCGTCCTGGTCCCAGAGCTGTTCCGCCTCGCCCCGGGCGGGGCGGTCGGCGGTGACGCGCCAGGTTCCGCCGTCGTCGCGGGTGAGCGTGAGGACGCGGCGGGCGGTGGCGTCACCGGCGTCCCGGTCCAGCCGGTACCGCAGCTCCGTCTCCACGGTGGCCGTGTCCTCGCCCCGGCCGGTCACCTCGACCGCCCCGTACCGCCAGGCGGCCAGCGGGAGGGCGTGCAAGGGCTCCCACCGCGAGGCGTCGCCGGTCGCCGCGAACGCGGCGCGGTCCCCGTCCAGCAGGGCCTCGGCCCGCCGCGTCAGCAGTTCCTGCGCCCCGGGCGTCCCGGGCGCGCATCCCGCCGCCGCCAGGCCCAGCACCGCGACGACCCCCACCACCCGTTTCCTCTCCACGCCCCGATCGTAGGGGCCGCCGGCCTCCGCATCGGACGGGGCGGGGCCCGGCCCCGCGCCGACCGTCCGCGGGTGCGCGCCGTCCGCCCTCGGGGCCCGGCGGGCGTTCCCGTCGTCGCCCGCGGACGCGGGCGGGCCCCCGGCGGCCG
>NZ_LWCC02000117.1 GCF_001642695.1 Streptomyces chilikensis | reverse complement strand
GGCTCGCCGCCCACCGCCGCGAAGGCCGCCTCCACCCGCAGCGGGCCCGGCGCCACCGCGGCCTCCGGAGCCGGCGGAGCCGGACGCCCGGCGGACGGGTCCAGCGGCCCTGCCCGCAGCCCCCGCAGGCGGACCCCCGCCACCTGCCGCGCTGCCCGCCGCAGTGCTGCCTCGGCCGGCCGCGCGGCGATCCAGAGGCCGTCGTGCGGCCCGCCCAGCGGCAGCGGTCCGCCGAGCCCGATCCGGCGCCGGATCGACCCGGCCCGCTCGTGGGAGGAGGTTCTCGCATGGGAGGTCATTCCTCCACCTTGCCGTATCCGGACGGCGAGTAACGGAACCGCCACTTAACGTGGTCGCAGGAGGACGACCGAAAGGACGTACGGCTATGAGCGAGACGACAAGCGCCACCGGTGCGGCGGGCACCCGGGGCCGCACGACGATCGCCGACGGTGTGGTCGAGAAGATCGCCGGCCTCGCGGCCCGCGACGTGGTCGGCGTGCACGCGATGGGCAGCGGCACCTCGCGCGCCTTCGGCGCCATGCGCGACCGGGTCCCCGGGGGCGGCGGCCCCAAGGCGGTCTCCCGGGGCGTGAAGGCCGAGGTCGGCGAGGTGCAGACGGCGCTCGACCTGGAGATCGTCGTGGACTACGGCGTCTCGATCTCCGACGTGGCCCGCGACGTGCGGGAGAACGTGGTCGCCGCCGTCGAGCGGATGACCGGCCTCCAGGTGGTCGAGGTCAACATCGCGGTGAGCGACGTCAAGCTCCCCGACGAGGAGGACGAGTCGGCGCCGGAGCCCAGGATCCAGTGACCCGGTCCCCCGCGTGAGGCGCGGGACCGACAGGCGCACGATGAGGAGCGCACGATGAGCATGGCCGTGATCGGCATGATCGCCGGAATGGCACTGGGCTTCGCCGGATACTTCGGCGGCTTCGGGGCCTTCCTCCTGGTGGCGGCGCTGGGCGCCGTCGGTTTCCTGGTCGGCAGGTTCCTGGAGGGAGACCTGGACGCCGGCGACCTGTTCCGTCCCCGCGGCGACCGGCGGGGGTGACGGTGCCCGCCACGACCACGGCCCACCGCCGCCCGGACACCGCTCCGGGCGGAGGCCCGGCATCCGTCCCCGCCGCCGAGCGGGGCGAGACGCGGCTCGCGGACCGCGTGGTGGCCCGGATCGCCGCCCAGAGCGCCCGTGAGGCGCTGGACGACCTTCCGGCCGACGCGGTCCCCCCGTACGCCACCGTCAACCTCCACCAGGACGCCGGCACCGTCCGGGTGAACGTCAACCTCGAACTGACCTACCCCTCCGACCTCGGCGCCCAGTGCCGTGCGGTGCGCCGCCGGGTCACCGGGCGGGTGGCGGAACTGGCCGGCCTGAAGGTCCTGGAGGTCGTGGTGCACGTGGAACGCCTGCACTCCGTCCGGGGAGAACTGCGATGAGCGGCACGACGACCGGGGAACGCCCCTCGCTGCCGCAGCCGCCGCAGCCGCCGGACACCGGGGCCACCGTGGTGGAGCCCGGCACCACCGGACGGTTCTGGTCCACGCGCCGGCGGCCCTCCGCCGTGGTGGCGCTGCTGCTGCTGGCCGCCTGCGTCCTGCTCCTGTCCGACCTGGCCGCCGTGCGCGCCGGACGCCCCGCGCTGGGCGTGCGCCGCAGGCTGGCCCGCGAGCTCGCGGAGCGTCCGCTGGACGACGTGTGGGTGCTGGTCGGGGCCGGGGTGGCCGCCGCCCTCGGACTCTGGCTGCTGGTCCTCGCCCTCACGCCCGGGGTGCGGGGCATCCTGCCGATGCGGCGCGCCAGCCCGCAGGTGCGGGCGGGCCTGGACCGCAAGGCCGCCGCCATGGTGCTCCGGGACCGGGCGCTGGAGGTGCCCGGGGTGCGGTCGGTCCGGGTGAGGACGCGCCGCCGGAAGGCCGACGTGCGCGTGGTGTCCCACTTCAGGGAGCTCGACGAGGTCGGGGCGGACGTCCGGGGCCGGCTGGAGGAGGCGGTGCGCGGCCTGGGACTGTCGCGGCCGCCGGCCCTCGCGGTCCGGGTGCGCCGTCCCGAGCGGAGGAAGGGGTGAACACGGTGCTGTGGACGGTCAACCGGGTGCTGCTGGGACTGATCGGCCTGGTGCTGCTCGTGACGGGCGGATCGGTCCTGGCGGTCGGACTGGGCGCGCCCCCGCCCCGCTGGTGGATCCACCGGGACCGGCACGACGTCCTGCTGACCGTCGCCGAGCGGACCCGGTGGCGGGACCAGGGCTGGTGGTGGCCCGTGGTCTTCACGGTGCTCGCGCTGCTGGTGGTGCTGACGCTGTGGTGGCTGACCCGGTCGGTGCAGCGGCACCGGCTGGCGGTGGTGAGGGTCGACACCGGCGACGACGAGGGCGCGGTGCTGCGGGCCCGCGCGCTGGAGAGCTCGGTCGCCTCCGAGGCCGCGCGCCTGGAGGGCGTGGAACGGGTGCGGGTGCGGCTCACCGGACGGCACCGGAACCCGCGGATCCGGGTGCGGGTGCGGCTGGAGCCGGACGCCGACCCCGGGCGCACGCTGGACCGCCTCACCTCCGAGACGCTGGCCCACGCCCGGGCCTCGGTGGGGCTGACCTCGCTCCCCTCCGAGATCCGCATGCGCGCCGCCGGGCACCGCCCGGAGCGGGTGCTCTGAGGACCGGCGGGGGGTCCGCCGCGCGGACCCCCCGCCGCGGCTCAGAAGCCGCGCCGCACGCCGCCGTCGACCGGGACCATGATCCCCGTCAGGTACGAGGCGGCGGGCGACAGCAGGAAGGCGGCCACCCGGCCGAACTCGTCCGGCGTGCCGTACCGGCCCAGCGGGATGCGCGACTCGTTGGCCGCCCGGGTCGCCGCCGGGTCGGCGGAGAGCGCGTCCAGCTCCCGCACCCGGTCCGTGTCGATCCGCGACGGCAGCACGCCCAGCACCCGGATCCCGCGCGGTCCCAGCTCGTCGGCGAGCGACTTGGCGAAGCCGGCCAGGCCCGGCCGCAGTCCGTTGGAGATGGTCAGCCCGCCGATCGGCTCGTGCACGGACGCGGAGAGCACGAAGCCGATCACGCCGCCCTCGCCCAGCTCCGCGGCGGCCGCCCGGGCCATCCGCACGGCCCCCAGGAACACCGTCCCGAACGCGCCGAGCCACTGCTCGTCGGTGTTGTCGGCGGCCAGCCCGGCCGGCGGCCCGCCCACGCTGATCAGCACGCCGTCGAAGCGGCCGAAGTGCTCGCGGGCCGCCGCGATCAGCCGTTCGGGCGTACCGGGATCGCCGTTGTCGGCGGCGACGCCCACCGCGTTCGCCCCCAGCTCCTCGGCGGCCGCGGCCACCGAGGCGTCGTCCCGGCCGGAGACGACCACCTTCGCTCCGTCGGCGACCAGTGCGCGCGCGGTGGCGTTGCCCAGCCCGCGGGAGCCGCCGGTGACGACGTAGACACGGTCCTTCAGTCCAAGATCCATGCCCCCAGTCTGCACCGGGCGGCGCGGTCAGGCGGTGGCCGGGGTCGCGCTCTCCTCGGCGCCGTCCTCACGGCCGCCGTCCTCGGCGCCGTCCTCGCCCCCGCCCCGCCCGGGCGCCTCCCCGGCCGCCTCGCGCCGTTCGCGCAGCTCCCGGCGGACCAGCACCACCCAGCCGATCGGCACACCGGCGGTGAACAGCCACCACTGGATCGCGTACGCCATGTGGTTGCCGATGCTGTCGTGGTCCGGACCCGGGATCAGCTCGGGGCCGCCGTCCGCCGGGGCGGGGGAGACCAGCTCGACGTACCCGCCGAGGACCTCGGCGCCCAGCCGCTCCGCCTCCCCCTCGCTGCTGATCAGCATCACCTGCCGGTCGGGCAGGTCGTCGAGGTCCTTGATGCCGCTCTCCGCGGTCGTCTGGTCGGCCATCAGCCGCCCGGTCACCGTCACCTCGCCGTCCGGCGGGGCGGGGATCTCCGGGAACTCCGTCTGCCTGCTGCCGGCCGGCACCCAGCCGCGGTTGACCAGCAGGTACCGCCCGTCCTGGAGCCGCAGCGGAGTCAGCACGTGGTAGCCGACCCGGTCGTCGGCGTTGGTGCGGCGGCGCACCACCACCTCGCGGCCGGACTCGAAGACCCCGCGCGCGGTCACGTGCCGGTAGTACAGCTCGCGGCCGACCCGCGCGCCGGGCCCGGTCAGCGAGTCGACCGGCACCGGATCGGCGTCCAGCGCGGCCTCGATCCGCTGGTTGGAGGCGACCCTGTCCCAGTGGCGGTGCCACTGCCAGAAGCCCAGCTCGACCATCGTGGGAACGAGCGCGAGGGCGACCAGGGTGACGATCACCCACTGCCGGGTCAACAGGAAGCGGTACACACGACGACGGTAACAATCGCCGCGTTCCGGTCCCGCGTCGGCCCCGGCCGCCCCGGCCGGGTCACACCCGGTCGACGATGCCCGCCTTGCCGTCCGCCCTGGCGCAGTGGGCGCCGCAGTACCACTTGCCGTCGGCCTCCACCCCCTGGCCGATGATCTGCACCCGGCAGTGTTCGCAGATCGGGGCCATCCGGTGGATCGCACAGGCGAAGCAGTCGAAGACGTGGACGGCGCCCTGTGCGTGCACCTCGAACGTCATGCCGTAGTCGTTTCCGCAGACCTCACAACGTGCCATGGGGCCCAGGGTGAGCCGTCCGGGACGGCCGCCCCGGCAGCCCGGCCGCGCGCCGCCGGTGGTTCACCCGTCCGCCGGTTCGACGTCCCCCAGCAGCTGGCCGAAGGCCGCCTCGTCCACCACCGGGGTGCCGAACTGGCGGGCCTTGACCGTCTTGGACGTGCCCGAATCGGGGTCGTTGGTCACCAGCAGGCTGGTGAGCCGGGAGATGCTGCCCGCGACGTGCAGCCCGGCCTCGGTGGCCCGGTCCTCCAGCAGCTCGCGCTCCACCGAGGTGTCGCCGGAGAAGGCCACCCGCATGCCCTGCTTGAGCCGCTCGCCCGGGACGTACCGGCCGGGGTTCGGGAAGGGGCACGGCGGACGCTTCTTCGACCGGTTCCACGCCGTCGGCCGGTGACCCCCTGCCGACAGGCCGTGGCCGCCCCGCCCGCCGGACTGCCGCCCATCGCGCGCCGCCGGGCCGTCGGACCACTCGGTGAGCGGCAGGCACTCCAGCAGCGGCAGCCGCAGCGCCGAGGCCGCCGCCGCCCGCAGGCTGGGACGGAACGCCTCGGCCAGCACCCGGGCGTCGTCCAGCGCGTGGTGGGCGCGCCGCTGGACCACGCCGAAGTGCGCCGCCAGCGACTCCAGCTTGTGGTTGGGCAGCGGCAGCGCCAGCGCCTTGGCCAGGGCGATGGTGCACAGCCGCTGCCGCACCGGGGCCTCGCGGCCCGCCCTGGCGTACTCGCGGGCGATCATCTGCCAGTCGAAGACGGCGTTGTGCGCGACCAGCACCCGGCCCGCGAGGCGGGCCGCGAACTCCTCGGCGATCTCGGGGAAGAGCGGCGCGCTCTCCAGGGCGTCACCGGTCAGCCCGTGGAGCCACACCGGGCCCGGGTCGCGCTCCGGGTTGACCAGCGTGTACCAGTGGTCCTCCACCTCGCCGCGGGCGTCCAGCCGGTAGACGGCCGCGGAGATGATGCGGTCGTCCCGGGCCAGTCCGGTGGTCTCCACGTCGACGACCGCGTACCCCTGCGGATACGCGGCCGGCCATGGAGCGGTGGACGCTTCGGGCGTGCGGTCTTCGAGCATGGTCACCGAGGATAAGCGCCCGGGCCGACACCTCCGCCGTCCGGGGAGCGTCGGTACCCCGCCGGACGCATGTCCGGTGCGATCCTCCCGGTGTGACGGAACCACGGGAAACCGGTGAAAGCCGCCAAGGGTCTGAAAGCCGCGAAAACCTCGAACAGGAAGAAAGGGCGGGCGCTTCCAGGGCTCTCGGCGTCCGGCTCAACTGGCTGCGCGCCGCCGTGCTCGGCGCCAACGACGGCATCGTCTCCACCGCCGGCCTGGTGGTCGGCGTCGCGGGCGCCACCGGGAGCCGCGACGCCCTGCTCACCGCGGGCCTCGCCGGCCTGCTCGCCGGATCGATGTCGATGGCGGCGGGGGAGTACGTCTCGGTCTCCACCCAGCGCGACTCCGAGCGCGCCGCCCTCGCCGTGGTGCGGCGGCGGCTCCGGGAGAGGCCGCAGGCCAAGCTGGAGAAGCTCACCGGCCTGCTGGAGGAGCGCGGCCTGCGCCGGGAGACCGCCGGGGACGCCGCCCGTCAGCTCACCGCGCGCGACGCGGTGCGCGCCCACGCGGCGGTGGAACTGGGCATCGACCCCGACGACCTGACCAACCCCTGGCACGCGGCGGGCGCCAGTTTCGCCGCCTTCACGGTCGGCGCGCTGCTCCCGCTGCTGGCGATCGTGCTGCCGCCGGCCGGCTCGCGGCTCCCGGTCACCGTGGTCTCGGTGCTCGTCGCCCTGGTGGGCACCGGCTGGAGCAGCGCCCGCCTCGGCGCCGCCGACCCCCGCCGGGCCATGGTGCGCAACGTCGGCGGCGGGGCGCTGGCGATGGCGGTCACCTACGCCGCCGGGAGCCTGCTGGGCGCGACGGGGGTCTGAACGGGGCGCGGGACCGGCCCGCCGGGCCCGGCGGCGGTTGGCGGAGATCCACAGGAAAAGCCGCCCTACCGGCGGTAATAGTTGTCGATGACGACGTCTGGCCCCGGTCCGGCACCACCCCTACCGTGCAGGTATGCCGAACCTGCCCGATGTCGTGCTCTGGTCGATCCCGGCCTTCCTGCTGCTCACGCTGATCGAGGTGGTGAGCTACCGCGTCCACCCCGACGAGGACGCGGAGGGGTACGAGGCCAAGGACGCCGCCACCAGCATCGGCATGGGCCTGGGCAGCCTCCTGTGGGACTTCCTCTGGAAGATCCCGATCGTGGCGGTCTACACGGTCGTCCACGAACTGACCCCGCTGCGGATACCCGTGCTGTGGTGGACCGTCCTGCTGATGCTGCTCGCCCAGGACTTCCTCTACTACTGGTCGCACCGCGGCCACCACGTGATCCGCCTCCTGTGGGCCTGTCACGTGGTGCACCACTCGAGCCGGAGGTTCAACCTCACCACCGCGCTGCGGCAGCCGTGGACCTCGCTCACCGCCTGGCCGTTCTACCTGCCGCTGATCGCGCTGGGCGTGCACCCCGCGGCGCTGGCCTTCCTCAACTCGGTCAGCCTGGTCTACCAGTTCTGGATCCACACCGAGCGGATCGGCAAGCTGCCCGGGCCGGTCGAGTTCCTCTTCAACACGCCGTCCCACCACCGCGTCCACCACGCCTCCCAAGGCGGCTACCTGGACCGTAACTTCGGCGGCATCCTGATCGTCTGGGACCGGATGTTCGGCAGTTTCGCGCCGGAGACCGAGCGGCCGGTGTACGGACTGACGAAGAACATCGAGACCTACAACCCGTTCAAGGTCGCCACCCACGAGTACGTCGCCATCGGCAAGGACCTGAAGGCGGCGCGGAGTTGGGGCGAACGGGCGGGACGGGTGTTCCGCGGCCCGGGCTGGCAGCCGGCCCCCGGACCGGCGGCCCCCGCGGAGCCCGCCGTCCCCGCCGGGCCCGCCGCCGCACCGGCGGCCCAGGGC
>NZ_LWCC02000116.1 GCF_001642695.1 Streptomyces chilikensis | reverse complement strand
GCTGCCGACGGTGTTCGAACTGCCCCGCGAAGCCGGTCTCGCCGTGCGGGTGCTGGTGGTGGCGGGCGCGCTGGCGTTCACCCGGCGGACCGCGGCCGGGCCGTGGACCGCGATGGTGGTGGCCCTCGTCGCCTCGGGCGGGGCGGCGCTGTCGTCGATGCCCGGGCAGTGGGCCGCCCTGGCGGTGCTTCCGGCGCTGATCGCGTTGTTCACGGCCGCCTCCCTGGCCCGCCGCCCGCTCGCCCCGGCCGGTCTGCCGGCCGCCCTGGTCCATGCCGCGCTGCTGGTCTGCGTGATCGCCGGCCTGCGGGACTGGGAGGCGTCCACGGCCGGTCTGCTGCTGCTCGGGGTGACGGCGGCCGCGGCGCTGGTCGCGGCGCGGCCCGCGACCGGGCCGGCGACCGTCCCGGTGGAGGTCACCGGGGCCGTGGCCGGGGCGTGCGCCCTGCTGCTCACCCTGCCGGACCCGCCGGTGCTGGCCCTCGCGCTGGCGCTGGCCGGTGTGATCGCCGGGGCGACCGCGCTGCGCCCCGGCCGCCGTCCGGCCGGTTACGCCGCGAGCGTGCTGTTCGTGCTCGCCGCGTGGGTGCGGCTGGCGGCCTGGGGCGTCGGCACCCCGGAGGCGTACGCGCTGCCGGCGGCGGTGCCGATGCTGGCCCTGGGTGTGCTGCGCCGCCGCCGGGACGCCTCGGTGTCGTCCTGGCCGGCGTACGGTCCCGGGCTGTCCGCGGCCCTGCTGCCCGGTCTGGTCGCCGCCTGGGCCGACCCGCACTGGACCCGGCCGCTGCTGCTCGGCCTGGCGGCCCTCGCCGTCACGGTGGCCGGTGCGGTGCGCCGGCTGCGGGCCCCCCTGCTGCTGGGCGGCACGGTGCTGGTGCTGGACGCCCTGCACGAACTCGCGCCCTACCTGGTCCAGGCGCTCGGCGCGCTCCCCCGCTGGGCGCCCCCGGCCGCGGCCGGTCTGCTGCTGCTCCTGCTGGGCACCACCTACGAACGCCGTCTGCGCGACGCCCGCCGGGCCCGGGAGGCGCTGCGGCGGATGGGGTGACGGGAGCCGGCCGCGCCGGCACGGACCGGCCGGGCGGCGTCACCGCCCGCACGGGCGGACCGGACCGCTCCCGCCGCGCGGCGGTCTGCGCGTTCGACGGTTCGACAGCCCCTGGGCGACGGGGGAAGGTCCTCCGTCCCGTGTTCCGTCGGCGCGCCTCGCCGCGGGCGTCCCGCCGGAGAGCCGGCCCGCTCCGCGGCCCTCCGGCACGGCAGGGGCACGACGCCCCCGGGCACCCGGACCGTCCGCCCGCCGGCACCCCGTCGGGGCGCCGGCGGGAACCGCCGGACAGGCCCTAGTCGCGTCCGAGCGCGCCGTCGACGCGGGCCAGGTCGCGCAGCCAGGTGGCCGCCGAGCTGTCGGAGGGGGCGCGCCAGTCGCCGCGCGGCGAGAGCGAGCCGCCGGCCGAGACCTTGGGTCCGTTGGGCATCGCCGACCGCTTGAACTGGGCGAAGGCGAAGAAGCGGCGGCAGAACACCTCGAGCCAGTCGCGGATCTCCTGGAGGTCGTAGGCGACCCGCTTGGCCTCCGGGAAGTTGGCCGGCCAGGCGCCCGCCCCGGCGTCGTGCCAGGCGTGCCAGGCCAGGAAGGCGATCTTCGACGGCCGGAACCCGTACCGCAGCACGTGGAAGAGGGTGAAGTCGTGCAGGGCGTAGGGGCCGATCTTCGACTCGGTGGACTGCATCTCCTCGCCGGGGACCAGCTCCGGGCTGATCTCCGTGTCGAGGATGGCGGCCAGCGTCCTCCCGGTCTCCTCGTCGAACTGTCCGCTGCCGATCACCCAGCGGATGAGGTGCTGGATGAAGGTCTTCGGCACGCCGGAGTTGACGTTGTAGTGGCTCATCTGGTCGCCGACGCCGTACGTGCTCCAGCCGAGCGCCAGCTCGGAGAGGTCGCCGGTGCCGAGCACGATGCCGCCGCGCTGGTTGGCCAGCCGGAACAGGTAGTCGGTGCGCAGGCCCGCCTGCACGTTCTCGAAGGTGACGTCGTAGACCGGCTCGCCCGCCGAGAAGGGGTGGTCCATCTCCTTCAGCATCAGCCGCGCGGTGGGCGTGATGTCGAGCTCCGCCGCGGTCACGCCGAGGGCGCGCATGAGCTTGTGGGCGTTGCCCTTGGTGTGGTCGCTGGTGGCGAAGCCGGGCAGGGTGAACGCCAGGATGTCGCTGCGGGGGCGGCCGGCGCGGTCCATGGTCTGGGCGGCGACGATCAGCGCGTGGGTGGAGTCCAGGCCGCCGGAGACCCCGATGACGATCTTGGGGTCGCCGATCGCGGCCAGGCGCTGCTGGAGGGCGCTGACCTGGATGTTGTACGCCTCGTAGCAGTCCTGGGCGAGGCGCTCGGGGTCGGACGGCACGAACGGGTACCGCTCGAGCCGGCGGCGCAGGCCGAGGTCGCCGGTGGGCGGGTCGAGCCGGAAGCCGACTTCGCGGAAGTCGCCGGTGCGGGCGGCGTGGGTGCGGCGGTTGTCGTCGAAGGTGCCCATCCGCAGGCGCTCCTGCCGGAGCAGGTCGAGGTCGACGTCGGCCACCGCGTACCGGTCGTCCTGCGGGAACCGGTCGGTCTCGGCGAGCAGGACGCCGTTCTCGTAGATCATGGTCTGCCCGTCCCAGGACAGGTCCGTGCTGGACTCGCCCAGGCCGGCCGCCGCGTACACGTAGGCGGCCAGGCAGCGGGAGGACGCCGAGCGGCAGAGCAGCTTGCGGTCCTCGGCGCGGCCGACGGTGATGGGGCTGCCGGAGAGGTTGAGCAGCACGGTGGCGCCGGCCAGGGCGGCCTCGGCGCTCGGCGGCACCGGCACCCACATGTCCTCGCAGACCTCGGCGTGGATCACCAGGCCGGGCACGTCCTCGGCGGAGAAGAGCAGGTCCACGCCGAAGGGCACGGCCTGCCCGCCGATCCGGATGGTGCCGCCGCGCTCGTCGTCGCCGGAGGCGATCTGCCGCTTCTCGTAGAACTCGCGGTAGTTGGGCAGGTAGGACTTGGGGGCGATGCCGAGGATCCGGCCGCGGTGCACCACCACGGCGCAGTTGTAGATCCGGTTCCGGTGGCGCAGCGGGGCGCCGACCACCAGGACGGGCAGCAGGCCGGCGGAGCCGGCCACCACGGCGGCGAGCGCCGTCTCCACCTCGTCGAGCAGGGCGTCCTGGAGCAGCAGGTCCTCGATGGAGTAGCCGCACAGGTTCATTTCCGGGAAGAGGGCGACGGCGACGCCGTCCTCGTCACATCGGCGGGCCTGCCGCAGGACCGCCTCGGCGTTGGCGGCGGGGTCGGCGATGGCGGCGTGGCCGGTGCAGGCGGCGATCCGCGCGAAGCCGTGCTGGTAGAGCGACCAGAAGTTCAACGGGGCTGACTCCCACGAGAGTTGGACAGGCGGCGGCCCTGACGACGACGGGTCGGCCCGGTCAGGGCAGTTCAAAGCCTACGACTGCCCGGACACGGCCCTTCCGATGCCTCATCTGCTTCGACGGCGGTCGACATAGACCCTTGTCGAACCGGATGGGACAATGGAGGCATGCCGAACACCAAGGTGCTCCCCCTCCTCGACCCCGCGGCCGGCGGCTCCGCCGCCGCGCCGTGCTGCCCGCCGCTGACCGAGCGCCCGCTGGACGCCGGGGAGGCGGAGACCGCCGCCCGCATGTTCAAGGCCCTCGGCGACCCGGTCCGGCTGCGCCTGTTCTCCGCGGTCGCCTCCCACGAGGGCGGCGAGGCGTGCGTCTGCGACATCTCCGACGTCGGCGTCTCGCAGCCGACCGTCTCCCACCACCTGAAGAAGCTCAGGGAGGCGGGGCTCCTGACCTCCGAGCGGCGCGGCACCTGGGTCTACTACCGCGTCGAGCCGTCCGTCCTCGCCGCGATGGGGCAGATCCTCACCGGCCGCCCGGCCGCGGCCGCCTGACGGGGCGGCCGGGGCCGTTCGCGCGGCGGCGGGGTCAGCGGGGCGGGGGGTACGCGCGGGGCAGGCGGTGGCCCCGTTCGGCGAGGACGGCGCGGACGGCGTCCGGCGCGTCGGTGATGAGGCCGTCCACGCCGAGCCCGAGCAGGTGGCGGACGGTCGCGGGATCGTCGACGGTCCACGGCACGACCTCCATCCCCTCCCGGTGCGCGGCGGCGACCAGCTCCCGCGTCGTGAAGGGCACGTACCCGGGTGTCCCGGTCCCGCCGCCCTGCGGGTCGCCGTGCACCGGGGAGACCGCGTCCGCGCCGAAGGAGGCCGCGGCGGCCACGTAGCGCCGCTGGAGCGACCCCTCGAAGTCGTCGATGTCCAGTCCGCCGAGCCAGGGCGAGGCGCCCGGCACGCCCTGCTGGAGGAACTGCTGTCCGTTGGTGAGCGCCACCACCGGCAGCCGGGGCTCCAGCTCGCGCACCCGCATCAGCGCGCCCCAGTCGAAGCTCTGGACCGTGACCTGCCGCACCATCCGCGCCCGCCGGGTCTCGGAGACCACGGTCCGCACGAACCGTTCCCGCGGCGCCGTCTCCCACGGAGCTCCGGCCTCGACCTTGGTCTCCACGTTCAGCGTGACCCCGTGGGCCCGGTACCGCTGCACCAGCGCGTACACCTCGGACAGCAACGGCATCCGCGCCCCGGGCGCGAGCCGCTGCGCGGGGAACGCGGCCTGGCGCAGGGACCCGCAGTCCAGCGTGCGGATCTGGGCGAGCGTGAGGTCCTTGACGTACTTCTTGCCGGGGACGTACGGGTACTCGGGGTCACCCGGGAACGCCGGGCCGGTGTCCCGGCACTTGCGCTCCTGGACGTCCCGGTCGTGGGTGACGACCGCGTGGCCGTCCTCGGTGATCTGGACGTCCAGTTCCAGGGTCGTGACCCCGAGCTCCAGTGCCCGCGCGAAGGCCGGAAGCGTGTTCTCCACGGTCATCGCGGTGCCGCCGCGATGCGCCTGGAGGTCGAACTGCCGGGCTTTCGGCGGGTGTCCGGCGGCCGCCGCCGCGCCGGCGGTCAGCCACACCGCCAGCGCCGCGACGACGGCGTGCCGCAGGACCGGCCTCCTTGGGCGAGGACGCGCCGTCCGCCGGGGATCCGTTGCTCTCGGAGGAAGTCTCATCCCCCGAACCTGCCCGTTTCCGGCGACGCCCACGTGACCTCCGCCCCGTCTTCCGGTGAAGCCCGGTGGAAGCGGCCGGCGTGCCGCCGCGAGGAGCCCCGGGCCGGGCCCGCCCGCCGCCGGACCGGCCGGCCGCCGGGGCGGGTCCACCGGTTCACCGCCCCGGACCGTCCTCGTGGCGGCCGACCCGCCGCGTCAGGACCTGCCCCGGCCAGGCGCCGACGTGGAACTCCTCGGAGCGGGTGAAACCGTTGCGCTCGTAGAACGAGACCAGCCGCCCCTCCTCGCCCGCCCAGCAGTCCACCCGCAGCAGGCCGGCCCCGGCCCGCCGGGTCTCCCGGACGGCGTGGGCCAGCAGGGCCGCCCCGATGCCGCGGCCGGCGTGGCGACGGTCCGAGACCAGCAGGCGGACGTAGCGCTCGGGCTCCCCGGCCGGGGCGATCGGCATCCGCGGGCTCGGGCCCGTGTGCAGCACCAGCGCTCCGGCCGGGACGCCGTCCCGTTCGGCGACGAAGGGCTCGCACTCCGTGAAGTACTCCTGGACGCGCTCCACCCCGCCCCGCTTGCGCGAGTAGGGCGTCGTGCCCCACTGCTCGGTGTTGCCGCGCGCGTTCATCCAGACGATCGCGGCGTCGAGCATCGCGAGGACGGCCGGCACGTCGTCCGCGGCCCCCGGCCGGATCAGCGGGCCGGACGTGCTCGCGGTGGTGGTCGAGGCCGGGTGGTGTGCTGTCACGGCGATCATCCTGCCAGGCCGGGCCGGTCACGGCCGGGCCCCGTCCGGTGGCCCCGCCCTCCCGCCTCGGCGAGTCTGGTCTTGGACCAGACGGGACCACGGCGGCGGAGGCGGACGGGCCGGGACGGGAGCCGGAAGTGAACGAACCAGTGATCGTCGGGGTGGACGGTTCACCGTCCGCCTTCGCAGCGGTCGACACCGCGGCGGACGAGGCGCACCTGCGCGGCGTCCCCCTGCGCATCGTGCACGCCTTCGGCAACCGGCCCTCACGGATGCCGGGCGTCACCCCGCCGCCGGAGATGACCGGGCGGGGCCTGGCGGGACTGGTGCACGGGGTGCCCTCGGAGGCGGAGCGGCGCGCCCACGACCGCGTGCCGGGCCTGGAGGTCACCCGTTCGGTGGTGTCCGGCGAGCCGCTGGAGGTGCTGACCATCGAGTCGCGCTCGGCGGCGCTGGCCGTGGTCGGCAGCCGCGGCCTGAACAGCTTCTCCTCGCTGCTGCTGGGCTCGACCGCCGTGCACCTGGCCGCGCACGGCCACTGCCCCCTGATGGTGGTCCGGGGCCGCCCCTCCCCCACCGGTCCGGTGCTGCTGGCCGTCGACGGGTCCGAGGCCGGTGAGGCGGCGGTCGCCTTCGCCTTCGCCGAGGCCGCGTTGCACGGGGCGCCGCTGGTCGCGATGCACGTGTGGAACACCCGCAACGAGCGCGCCCTCGACGACCCCCTCGACCCCCTGCACGTCGTGACGGACGTCAGCCGGATCGAGGAGGCGCAGCGGCGCCTGCTGGACGGGACGCTGGCCCGTCACCGGGCCGCCCGTCCCGATGTCGTGGTCGAGCCGCGGCTGGTCCGTTCCCGGATCCGCTCCGCCCTGCTGACGGCGAGCGGCGACGCCCGGCTGGTGGTGGTCGGGGCCCGGGGCCGGGGAGGTTTCCAGGGCCTGCTGCTCGGCTCGGTCAGCCAGGCGCTGCTGCACCACGCCGACTGCCCGGTGATCGTGGTCCGCGGCCGCCACTGACCGGGGAGGGCCCGTCCGCGGCCTCGTCACCGGCGCCCTCGCCGAACTCCCGGTGTTCCCGGCCGCCCGGCGGCCCAGGACCGCCCCCGGCGCCCGGCCCGGTCACCGTCCCGGCGCGTCGGCGGCCAGGCGGCGCAGGGTGTCGGCGGCGGGCTCGACGCGCGCCCGGCGGTGGCCGCGGCCGGCCCACAGGTGGATCATCGAGGTGTCCCCGGTCCGGGTGGCCGCCTTCCGCAGCGGGGCGGTGAGGTGGTGCAGCGCCGGGTAGCCGAGCGGGGCCGACGGGCCGTACCGGTCGGTGAAGCGGTTGCGCAGGGCACGGGCGGGGCGGCCGGTGAACGCCGTGGTCGGCACCGTCTCCGTGAACGCGGGGTCGACGAGGGCGTCGCGGTGCGGCGCCGACGCCCCGCTCTCGTGGGTGCGCAGCAGCAGGGTGCCCACGGAGACCGCCTCCGCCCCGGCCCGCAGCGCCGCCGCGACGTCCCGGGCGCCGGCGACGCCGCCGGCGGCGACCAGCGGCAGCGGAACGGCCCGGCGCACCGCGTCGACCAGTTCGGGCAACGGCACGTCCGCGGGGGGCCGTTCGGGGGTCAGGGTGGCGGAGTGCCCGCCGGCCGCGGCGGCCTGCACCACCAGTCCGTCGACGCCCCGGTCCGCCGCCCGCAGGGCCTCCTCGGGCGACGTCACCGACTGCAGCACGGTCGTCCCGGCGCCGCGCAGCGCCTCCACCAGGTCCGCGCCGGGCAGCCCGAAGGTGAACGACACCACCGGCACCGGCCGCGCCAGGAGCAGCTCGGTCTTCTCCTGCCAGCGGTCGTCGTCCTCCACCGGCGGCCCGTCCGGCAGGGCCGTGCCGCGGCGCTCCGCCTCGGGCGCCAGGGCGTCGGCGTAGGCGCGGTACGCCGAGGGGTCGACGGGCACGGGCGGCGGGGCGAAGAGGTTGACGCCGAACGCCGCCCCGGTGTCCCGCACGCTCTCGATCTGCGCCGCCAGCTCCTCCGCCGTCCGGTAGCCGCCCGCCAGGAAGCCCAGGCCGCCGGCCCGCGCGGCGGCCACCACCAGCTCGGGCGTCCCCGATCCGCCGGCCATCGGCGCGGCGAGGACGGGCAGGGTCGTTCCGAGGCGGTCGAGAAGGCGTGTGCGCACGATGCTCCGATGCGGACGGGAGGGGCGGGTGCTGTCGGAGGCCACTCTAGGAAGCCGTCCGGCCCGCCCGTCCGCCGCCCGGGAGGGACGGGCCTCCCGCCTTCGGGTCCTCCGCCCGGCAGGCGCGCTCCGCCCGGCATCCGCCTCGGTGCCCCGGTGCCCCGGTGACCGCGATCGGCGGGTGTCGCCGGGCGGTCCTCCTCGACGGCGCCGGCGTCTCCGGTGCGCCCGCGCACTCGCGGTCCTCCGCGCGGCGGGGCCCCGAGGGACCACGGATCCCCCTCGCCGTGCCGGTTTAGCCCGAACCCGTGGGCGGACCACCCTTCCGGCGGGCGCCCGCCGCGCCGGTGCCG
>NZ_LWCC02000115.1:745-9244 GCF_001642695.1 Streptomyces chilikensis | reverse complement strand
GCCGCCCCAGGTGCCGGCGGTCGCGGAGAGCGCGGCCATGGGCGCCCGCGGACCGGGGACGGCCGGAGGCCGTCCGCCGTCCGCGGACCCGGGGTGCCCGGCGGGCCGCGGGTCCCCCGCGGCGGCGGGTGACCGCGGCGCCTCCTCCTGCAGGTGGGCGTCGGGGACGAGCAGGTCGGCGCGCATGCCGCCCGACGCGGACGGAGCGAGCCCCGCCCGCAGGCCGTACTCGGACATCAGCCGTCCCACCACCAGGAATCCGAGCCGTCCGGGCTCCGCCAGATCGGTCACCCATGCCCCGCCCGCGGCGAGGGAACGCTCCGCCTCCTCCAGCTGCAGCGGGGCCATGCCGAGGCCCTGGTCCTCCACGGAGAACCGGAGCCCGTTGGGCACCCGCTGCGCGTGGACCGAGACCGTGCCGCCGGAGTAGGCGGTCGCGTTGGCGAGCAGCTCGGTCAGGGCCACGATGGCCGGCTCCACGATCAGACCGTCGACGACGGTCTCACCGGTGTCCACCTGGTAGGCGTAGTCGACGGCGTCGCTGTGCCGGACACGTCCGCGGGCGCTCTCGACGATCTCCGCGACCGTGCAGCTGGCGCGCTGCACCCCCGGCCAGGAGTCGGTGAGGATCCGCAGCCGCTGCACGCTGTGGACGCCCATGGTGACGCTGTGGTCCACCTTGGTCAGGATGGACCGCAGGTCCTTGGCCCCCGCGTACGCTCCGCCGCCGGTCAGCTCCAGGTCGTCGAGGCCGTCGTCGATGTCGGCCTGGGCGTGCGTCAGCGCCGCCTGGACCTCCTCCGCGATGCCGCGCAGCGCCCCGCGCGCCGACTCCTCCACGCCGCGCCGGACCACGTCGCCCGCGCCGCGCACCAGGTTCTCGGCGGCGGAGAGATAGCCGGCGACCTCGGTGCCCTCGAACACGGAAGGGTGTGCGAGTCCGGCCGTGGCCGGCACCCGCACACCCTCCAGTTCCTGCACCACCTGGGGGAGCCGCCGCTCCACCAGTCCCTCCAGTTCGCCGATCACCTGCTGGGCGTACTGCCAGTGCCGGCCCTGTTCCTGACGGGCGAGTTCGGCGGCCTCCGCCTTCTCCCGGGCGGCCGCCAGGGCCTCGTCCAGTTGCCGCGCGGCCCGGCGCCTGCCCGGCAGGCAGGCCGACCACACCACGATCGCCGAACCGAGCGCGGACGACGCTCCGATGACCAAGTCCGTGTAATCGAGCACGCGTTATCGCCAATCGACCAGGAAGGTGTTGTCGTCGCCCCTGGGGACGGAACGCCGGAACCCTCGCCGGCGACCACTTCCCCGGAGCGTGTTCTTGCCGTGCCGGGCGCCGCGAACTCCGCCCGGGAAGAACGATCGGCCGGCCGCCGGTGCCCGCGGTCGGCCCGGGCCGGAACTCAGCCCTGGGGATGGAAGGCGAGCACCCGGCAGCCCGACGAGGAGGCCGGGAAGTGCACCGAACCAGGATGCCCGATGATGACGGTGCCGGGGCCGTGAACGGAGTCACCGTCGCTGAACTCGCCTTCGAGGACGTGCAGGATCTCCAGTTCCGCGTGCTCGTCCCTGCCGAAGGCCGCACCCGGGGCGAAGGTGAGTTCCATGAGGACCGACGGGTCGTCCGTCGTGCCTTCCTTGAGGATCTTCGCGGTGATGCCCTCCTTCACCTCCCTGGAGGGGACGTCGGTGACCGAGAGAAAACTGAATCCTTCGAGCATGCGTCGTGTCCTTCGGATCCGCGGCCACAGGGGAGCGCTGCGGGAAAGCAGCCCGGGCCTCAAGGGGGCGGGATCAGGAGACTATGCCCGGGGCATGGGGCGAACCAGGGAACCCGTGCACCACTTTCGCCCGGCACAGGGGTCTCGTGCACCACACGCCAGGCGGCCGGGAAAAGCACGGGGCGACGGTTCGGCACCGGGTCGTGCACGGGGGTGCGGAATTCCCCTGCCGGGGCTCCCGCGCATTGCCGGGGCTCCCGGAAACTCCCGGGACTCCGGAGGCGCGAGTGACGCGCCGTCAGGAGCGCCCGGAAGGCGGGGAGTCGGCGACGGTGCCTTGACCGGCTGTCGGACCGCGCCCTACAGTGCGGACGATGGTTCGCACATGAGAATGCCGTCCACATATGTAGACGTCAGGAGTCCGAGGTGCCCATGCTCGACGGCGTGCTGTTCTTTCCGGTCACTCCCTTCACCGCATCCGGACACATCGACAGGGACGCCCTCGCCGAACACGTCGCACGCGGACTCGACGCGGGCACCGGAGGCGTCTTCGCCGCGTGCGGCACCGGCGAGTTCCACGCCCTGGACCCCGACGAGTACGAGGAGGTCGTCCGCACCGTCGTCGAGACGACGGCCGGCCGGGTTCCGGTCCTCGCCGGCACCGGCGGCCAGCTGCCGCTGGCCCGGCGCTTCTCCCGCGTCGCCCAGGAGGCGGGGGCGGACGGCCTGCTGCTGCTCCCGCCCTACCTGGTCGAGTCGCCCGCCGCCGGCCTGGTCGCCTACACCCGGCAGGTCACCGAGGCGAGCGACCTCCCGGTGATCGTCTACAACCGCTCCAACGCCCGCTTCACCCCCGAAGCGGCGGCCGAAGTGGCGCGGCTGGACAAGGTCACCGGCTTCAAGGACGGAGTGGGCGACCTCGGCGGGCTCTCCCGCACGGTGCTGGCGGTGCGTGCCGCGCTGGCCGGCACCGGCAAGCCCTTCCAGTTCTTCAACGGCATGCCCACCGCCGAGGTGACCGTTCCCGCCTACCGGGGCATCGGCGTCGAGCTGTACTCCTCCGCGGTGTTCTGCTTCGCGCCGGAGGTCTCGCACGCCTTCCACCGCGCCGTCACCACCGGGGACCAGGACACCACCGACCTCCTCCTGCGGGACTTCTTCCACCCGCTGGTGTCCCTGCGCGACGAGGTCCCCGGCTACGCCGTCTCCCTGATCAAGGCCGGAACGGCGCTGCGCGGCCACGACGTCGGAGGCGTCCGTCCACCCCTCACCGACCCGGCGCCCCAGCACCTGGAACGGCTGCGCCGCATCCTCGACGCCGGACTCGAGATCGCCGGGCGGACCGGAGAGGAGGCCGGCCGGTGAGCGACGCGATACGGATCACCTCGGTCACCGTCACCCCCGTCGCCTTCCAGGACCCGCCGCTGCTCAACGCCGTCGGCGTGCACGAGCCCTACGCCCTGCGGGCCGTCCTCGAGGTGCACACCGACCAGGGGTTCCTGGGCCTCGGCGAGACCTACGCCGACAGCGGTCACCTGCGCCGCCTGCGCGCCGCGGCCGACGCCCTGACGGGTCTGGACGTCCACCACCTCGGCCGCGCCCGGGCCGCCGTCGCCCGGGCGCTCGACGGGGACACCGGCAGCGACGGTCACGGACTCACCGGGATGATCACCACCAGCAGCACCGTCGACCGGGTCTTCTCACCCTTCGAGGTCGCCTGCCTCGACATCCAGGGGCAGGCCGCGGGCCGCCCGGTCAGCGACCTGCTGGGCGGCGCGGTCCGCGACCGGGTGCCGTTCAGCGCCTACCTGTTCTACAAATGGGCCGCGCACCCCGGGGCGGAACCCGACGGGTGGGGCGAGGCCCTCGACGCCGACGGCATCGTCGCCCAGGCCCGCCGCATGGTCTCGACCTACGGTTTCACCGCCCTCAAGCTCAAGGGCGGGGTCCTCCCGCCGGACCAGGAGATCGACACCGTCCACGCGCTGCGCCGGGCGTTCCCCGGACTCCCCCTGAGGATCGACCCCAACTGCGCGTGGAGCGTGGAGACCTCGCTGCGCGTCGCCCGTGAACTCGACGGAGTGATCGAGTACCTGGAGGACCCCACCCCCGGGCAGGACGGCATGGCCGCCGTCGCCCGCGAGGCCTCCATGCCGCTGGCCACCAACATGTGCGTGGTCTCCTTCGAGGAGATCGCCCCCGCGGTCGCCCGCGGCGCCGTCCGGATCGTGCTCTCCGACCACCACTACTGGGGCGGCCTGCGCCGCTCGGGCCTGCTCGCCGGGATCTGCGACACCTTCGGCCTGGGCCTGTCCATGCACTCCAACTCCCACCTGGGCATCAGCCTGGCCGCCATGACCCACCTGGCCGCCGCCACCCCCAACCTGACCTACGCCTGCGACACCCACTGGCCGTGGAAGACCGAGGACGTGATCGCTCCGGGTGCCCTCACCTTCCGCGACGGAGCGGTGGCCGTGCCGACCCGCCCCGGGCTCGGCGTCGAACTCGACCGGGACGCGCTGGCCCGTCTGCACGAGCAGTACCTCGCCTGCGGTCTCCGGGACCGTGACGACACCGGCTACATGCGGCGCGTCGATCCCGCCTACGAGAAGAGGGTTCCGCGCTGGTGAACGGGCCGCCCGCCGGCGGCGCCGGACGAGGGGGCCGGTGCCGCCGGGGCACGGCGGGACGCGGCGGGGGCGCGGCCGTTTGGCCCCGCCCGCCTCCGGGCCGGGCCGGACGGCGGGCCGAGCGGTCACCCCTCGTCGCCCGCCGGCAGCGACTTCTCCAGGAGCGTGAAGGACTTCGGGGCGCCGCCGGGCTGGGGCTTGCCGTCCTTGCGGCCGACGACCCGGTAGCCGTTGCCGACGTAGTACGCGGTGAGCCGGGCGTTGCCGGCCAGGCAGTCCAGGCGGACCAGGTTCCGTCCGACGGCGGCCACCCGCTCCTCCGCGGCCCGCAGCAGGAGCCGGCCGGTGCCGGGCAGGGCGGTGCGGCGGTCGACCATCAGCCGGTGCACGTAGCCGGCCACCGGTGGCTGCGGCCCCCACGCCTCCTCGTCCTTCCACCACAACTCCCAGGCCCCGGCCAGCCGTTCGCCGGCCGTGGCGAGCCAGACCTCGCCGCCGCGGGCCGTCACCCTGCGGAAGTGCTCCTCGTCGAGCTCGCCCGGCCGCCACTGGCCGGTGACGTCCCGGGACAGCATCCACCGGGCGGCGTCGTCACGCAGCCGGACGAGCGCGGCGAGGTCACCGTCGGTCGCCGGACGGAAGCGGAGATCGTTCACGGCGCGATCCTCGCACGGACGCCGGCGCGGGTCACGGGGGCCTCAGCGGAAGGCGGCCTCGCCGGTGAGCGCCTTGCCGATGACCAGGGAGTGGACCTCGCTGGTGCCCTCGTAGGTCAGCACCGACTCCAGGTTGTTGGCGTGGCGGAGCGCCGGGTACTCGAGGGTGATGCCGTTGGCGCCCAGGACGGTCCGGCACTCGCGGGCGATGGCGATGGCCTCGCGGACGTTGTTCAGCTTGCCGACGCTGACCTGCTCGGGACGCAGGCGCCCCTCGTCCTTCAGCCGGCCGAGGCGCAGCGCGAGCAGCATGCCCTTGTCGAGCTCCACCGCCATGTCCGCCAGCTTCTGCTGGGTGAGCTGGTAGGAGGCGAGGGAACGGCCGAAGACGGTGCGCTCGGAGGCGTAGGAGATGGCGGCCTCCAGGCAGTCGCGGGCGGCGCCGATCGCCCCGAAGACGATGCCGAACCGGGCCTCGTTGAGGCAGCCGAGCGGGCCGGACAGGCCGCGCGCCTGCGGGAGCACCGCGTCGGCGGGCAGCCGGACGTCCTCCAGGACCAGCTCGCCGGTGACGCTCGCCCGCAGCGAGAGCTTCCGCCGGATCTCGGGGGCCGAGAAACCCGGGGTGCCGGCGGGCACGACGAAGCCGCGGACGCCGTCCTCGGTGCGGGCCCACACCACGGCGACGTCGGCGACCGAGGCGTTGGTGATCCACATCTTGGTGCCGTTGAGGATCCAGTCGGAGCCGTCCCGCCGGGCGTTGGTGCGCATGGCGCCGGGGTCCGAGCCGGCGTCCGGCTCGGTGAGGCCGAAGCAGCCGATGCTCTCGCCGGCCGCCATGCCCGGCAGCCACCGCTGCTTCTGCTCCTCGGAGCCGTACGTCCGGATCGCGTACATCGCCAGCGACCCCTGCACCGACACCAGGCTCCGCAGCCCGGAGTCGACCGCCTCCAGCTCCAGGCAGGCCAGGCCGTAGGCGACGGCGCTCGTGCCCGCGCACCCGTAGCCCTCCAGGTGCATGCCGAGCACGCCGAGCTTGCCGAGCGTGCGGGCCAGTTCACGGGCGGGGATCGCGCCCTCCTCGAACCACCGGGCGACGTGCGGGCGCAACTCCCGCTCGCCCAGCGCCCGTACGGTCCGCTGGATCTCACGCTCCTCGTCGCTCAGCAGACCGTCGACGTCGACGAGATCGAAGGGGTGGACGGACGAGGTGTTCATCTCCGGGCCTCCGTGGGAAACGTGCGGACGAGGTCCCCCGGTCCGCCGGGGACTGCGGACGGGCCGACGGGGAAGGCGCTGGCGCCTGGTGCGCGGAACACGTTAGCGCCACCGGGCCGCCGCCCCCGCGGGCAGGCGGGCGGCGACGGTCCGCCCGGCCGGAGGCCCGACGACGGCCCCCGGCCACCCCTACACGTCGAGCGCGGTCCGGGGCAGCGGCCAGCCGGTGTACGCCTCGGCGAGGTAGGCGCGGCCCGCCTCCGACTCCACGACCGTGCGCAGTTCGCCGATCTGCCGCATGCGGTCGAAGTCGTCGGCCTCCGGCCGCAGGTGCAGCATGTTCGTCATCCACCAGGAGAAGTGCTGCGCCTTCCAGACGCGCCGCCGGGCGGCCTCCGGGAACGCGTCGAGCGGACTCCCGTCCCGGTCGATCAGCAGCGCGCGCAGGGCGTCGGTGAGCAGGACGACGTCGGCGACGGCGAGGTTCATGCCCTTGGCGCCGGTCGGCGGCACGGTGTGCGCGGCGTCGCCGACCAGCACGACCCGTCCACGGCGCGTGTCGTGGGCGACGAAGCTCCGGAAGCGCAGCACGTCCCGCTGGAAGACGGGGCCCTCCTTCAGCGTGGTGCCGGGGACGCGCGCCTGCAGGATCTCCCACAGCCGTTCCTCGGTGTACGCCTCGGGATCGGTCCTCGGGTCGCACTGGAAGTACATGCGCTGCACGCCGGGGCCGCGTTGGCTGATCAGGGCGAAACCGTCGGGCGAGTTGCTGTAGATCAGCTCCTCCGCGCTGGGCGGCGCCTCGCACAGGATGCCGAACCAGGCGAAGGGGTACTCCCGGAAGTGCCCCCCGCGCGCGCCGGTGACCGCTTCGCGGGCGACCCCGCGGGAGCCGTCCGCACCGACCACGACCTCGGCCTCGATCTCGATCGGCCCGCCCTCGGAGTCCCGGGCGACGACCCGGGGCCGGTCCGTCCCGGCGTCCTCCACGCGCTCGGCGGTCACCTGGAACCGCAGGTCCTGGCCGGCCGCCAGACGCGCGGCGACCAGGTCCTTCAGCACCTCGTGCTGCGGGTAGAGCCACACCGCGCGGCCCACGGTCTCCGCGAAGTCGATCCGGTGGCCCTCGCCGTCGAACCGCAGCTCGATGCCCTCGTGCTTCTGCCCCGCGGTGAGGACCCGGTCCGACGCCCCGGTGCGGTCGAGGACCTCGACCGTTCCCTGCTCGAGGATGCCGGCCCGGATGGTGGTCTCGATCTCCTCACGGCTGCGGGAGTCGATGACGACCGACTCGATGCCGTGCCGGCCGAGCAGGTGGGACAGCAGCAGGCCGGCGGGACCTGCGCCGATGACGGCGACACGGGTGCGGACGGGCATCTCGTCTCCTTCGAGGGCCGGGGATGGCAGGAGTCTGGCGCGCGGCGCGCCTGTTGACGACGGCGCTTCCCGTTCAACGGGAAGCGCTCTTCGGGCGGGCCGGGCGGGCCGGGCGCCCGGAGCGCGCCGCGGCCGCTACGGCAGGTGGGCGCCGACCGCGGCGGAGATGCCCGCGGCCGCGGCACGGAGCTCGTCCACGGCCGGGCGGGTGGGCGCCTCGCGGGGGAGGACGACCGACAGCGCGGCGATCACCCGGCCGCGTCCCTCCCGCACCGGCACGGCCACCCCGGTCGACACGGTCTCGACCGTCCCCGGGGCGACGACGACGCCGTCGCGCCGGATGCCGGCCAGGATCCGGCGCAGCCGTGCCGGGTCGGTGACGGTCTCCGGCGACACCGCCTCCAGCGGGGCCCCCAGGACGCGGTCCTGCAACTCCCGCGGGCCGTGGGCGAGCAGGACCAGCCCGGACGACGAGGCGTGCAGGGGCAGCCGGCCGGCGATCCGGGTGATGTTCGCCCCCGCCTGCGGATGGGACAGCCGCTCGACGAAGAGCGTCTCGTCGTTCTCCAGCACGGCGAGCTGGGTGTGCTCCCGCACCCGTGCCTGCACCCGCTCCATGAACGGCAACGCCGCCTGGCGCAGCCGCAGCGCGTGGGAACCGCGCAGGGCCAGCTCCCACAGCCGCATGCCCAGACGCACCCGGTGCTCCTCGTCGCGTTCCAGCAGCCCGCACTCCACGAGGTCGGCCACCATGCGGTGCGCCGTGGACGACGGAAGGCCCGCGCGCCGCCCGATCCCGGACGCCGTCTGCACCGTGCGGTCGGTGTCGAACGTCTCCAGGACGCGGACGATCCGCTCGGTGACCGTCTCGCCGGACGGTGAATTCGCCATGGTCCC
>NZ_LWCC02000115.1:0-701 GCF_001642695.1 Streptomyces chilikensis | reverse complement strand
CGGTGTCACCTCGGGTCCCGGCCGAACTTCGCGGTGGCCCAGAAGTAGCCGAGGACGGCGAGCCCCACGCACCAGGCGACGGCGAGCCAGCCGTTGTGGCCGATGTCCGTGCCGAGGAGCAGGCCGCGCAGGGTCTCGATGGCCGGGGTGAAGGGCTGGTACTCGGCGACCGGGCGGAACCAGCCCGGCATCGAGTCGACCGGCACGAAGGTGCTGGAGATCAGCGGCAGGAAGACCAGCGGCATCGCGGTGTTGCTCGCCGCCTCCGCGTTGGGGCTGATGAGCCCCATGCCGACCGCGATCCAGGTGAGCGCGGTGGCGAAGAGGACGAGCAGGCCGAGTGCGGCGAGCCACTCCAGGACGGTGGCGTCGGTGGAGCGGAACCCGATGGCGACGCCGACGGCGCCGACCAGGACCACACTGGCCACGGACTGCAGGACGCTGCCGACGACGTGACCGACGAGCACCGAGCCGCGGTGGATGGCCATGGTGCGGAACCGGGCGATGATCCCCTCGGACATGTCCATGGACACGGAGACCGCGGTGCCGACGGTGGTGGAGCCGATGGTCATCATCACGATGCCGGGAACCAGGTACGCGATGTACTCGGACCGGTCCGCGCCCCCGCCGCCGATGCCGGCGCTCATCACGTCGCCGAAGAGGTAGACGAAGAGCAGGAGCAGCATGACCGGGGTGAGGAG
>NZ_LWCC02000114.1 GCF_001642695.1 Streptomyces chilikensis | reverse complement strand
GCGGGGGGAGTGGAAGGCGTGGCTGACCCGCAGCCGCTTCGACTTCGCGAACCGCTCGGCGATCGCGGTCACCTCGCCCTCGTCGCCGGAGACGACCACGGAGGTGGGGCCGTTGAGGGCGGCGATGGAGACGTTGGCGGTGAGCAGGGGCAGGATCTCGTCCTCGGTCGCCTGGATGGCGACCATCGCCCCGCCCTCGGGCAGGGCCTGCATCAGCCGGCCACGCGCAGCCACCAGAGCAGCCGCGTCCTCCAGCGACCACACCCCGGCGACGTGCGCGGCGGCGAGCTCGCCGATGGAGTGGCCCAGCAGGTAGTCCGGCGTGACGCCCCAGTGCTCCACCAGCCGGAACAGGGCCACCTCGATGGCGAAGAGGCCGGCCTGGGTGTAGACGGTCCGGTCCAGCAGGTCGGACTCGGTGTCGAAGACCAGTTCCTTGACCGGCCGGTCCAGGTGCTTGTCCAGCTCCGCGCAGACGGCGTCGAAGGCGTCGGCGAACACCGGGAACGCCTCGTACAGCTCACGGCCCATGCCCGCCCGCTGCGAGCCCTGGCCCGAGAACAGGAACGCCGTCTGCCGGCCCGGCCGGGAGCGGCCGAGGACGAGATCCGCGTCCGTGCCCGACTCGGCCAGTGCCTTGATGCCCTCGAGCAGTTGCAGCCGGTCGCCGCCGACGACAGCGGCTCGGTACTCCAGAGCACTGCGGGTCGTGGCCAGCGAGAACGCGATGTCTGCTGCGGTGAGCTCCGGCTGCTGCTGCAGATGTGCGTGCAGCACACGGGCCTGAGCGGTCAGAGCCGTCTGCGTCTTCGCCGACAACACCCACGGGACCACCGGCAGGACGACCTCGGGCTCCTGCCGCGCCTCCGGCTCCTCGTCGGGTGCTTCGAGGATGACGTGGGCGTTGGTGCCGCTGATGCCGAAGGAGGAGACGGCGGCGCGGCGGGGCCG
>NZ_LWCC02000113.1 GCF_001642695.1 Streptomyces chilikensis | reverse complement strand
CCGGGCGGGCCGGACGGCCGGCGGGGCCGGGCGGGCCGGAGGGCCGGCGCGCCGGGGCGTCAGCCGCCGAAGCGCCGGTGCCGGGCGGCGTAGTCGCGCAGCGCGCGGAGGAAGTCGACCTTGCGGAAGGCCGGCCAGAAGACCTCGCAGAAGTAGTACTCCGAGTGCGCGGTCTGCCAGAGCATGAACCCGGACAGCCGCTGCTCGCCGCTGGTGCGGATCACCAGGTCCGGATCGGGCTGGTCCCCGGTGTAGAGGTGGCGGCCGATCAGTTCGACGTCGATGGTCTCGGCGAGCTCGTCCAGCGTGGCGCCGCGCGCGGAGGCGTCCTGGAGGACCGACCGGACCGCGTCGACGATCTCCTGCCGCCCGCCGTAGCCGATGGCGACGTTGACGAGTATCCCCTCGTTGCCCGCGGTGGTCTCCTCGGCCTCCTTGAGCGTGCGCCGCATCCCGTCGGGCAGCACGTCCGTGGTGCCGACGTGGTGGATGCGCCAGCGCCCGTCGGCCGCGAGGGAGGTCACCACGCCCTCGATGATGCCGAGCAGCGGGACGAGCTCCTCCTGCGGGCGGTCGAAGTTGTCCGTGGAGAGCAGCCAGAGGGTGACGACCTCGACGTCCGTCTCGGCGCACCAGCCGAGGAACTCCTCGATCTTCTCCGCGCCGGCCTGGTGGCCTTCGACGGTCGTGCCGCCGGCCGCCTTCGCCCAGCGCCGGTTGCCGTCCATGATCACGCCGATGTGCTTGGGCACCTGGTCGTGGTCGAGGTGGCCCTCGACGCGGCGTGCGTAGACCCTGACAAGCAGGCGGCGAAGGTTGTCGCGCAGCTTCACGTGAATGTCAGCCCCTCCGTGCGGGATGTCCCGGGAAGCGTACCCCCGCCCCCCGGCGCCCCCGGCCCGCCCCCTGCGGGGCCGAGGGGGCCCTGCCGGGGCAAAGAAAACGGGCCGGTCCGTGGGGGGGAGACGGACCGGCCCGAGGGGGGGAGTTCCACCATAACCCTTCGTAAGGGATGGCGCGTACATTGGCGGCAAACAACTACGCTCCGAAGTCGGGCGGCGACGCCTCGCGTAGAACAAATGGGGCATTCGGTTCGCCTGTCGCGATGCCGTTGGATCGATTCTCCCACCATGAGGCTGACGTCACATTTCATTCCAAGGCGCCACAAGCCCCATGCCACCGATTCACAGTTTCCGTCTCCCCGGCGGCCCGGGCGCCTCGCTTCCCCCGTCCGGGCGATCGCCGGCGCGCCCGGCTGACGCGCCGGCGGCGGGGCTCAGAGGCGGACGCGGGCCAGCAGCGGGAGGTGGTCGCTCGCGGTGCGGGGCAGGGGGGTGACGCTGATCGCGCGGGGCCCGCGGGCGAGGACCTGGTCGATGCGGGCGAGGGGGAAGGACGCGGGCCAGGTGAAGGCGAGGCCGTGGACGGGCGCGGGGAGGCGGGAGGTGAGGGGGGCGAGGCCGCGGTCGTCGAGGGTGGAGTTGAGGTCGCCGAGGAGGAGGACCCGGGGCAGGGGTTCGGCGTCGACCGCGGCGGCCAGAAGGCGGGCGCTCTCGTCGCGGCGGGCGGAGGTGAGGCCGGCGGCCGGGGTGACACGGACCGACGGGAGGTGGGCGACGTGGACGGCGACCTCCCCGTGGCGGGGCAGGTGCACGGTGGCCCTCAGGGCCCGCCGCCAGGACGGGTCGACCCCGGCGGGCCGTACGTCGAGCGGGCGCACCCCGGTGAGGGGGTGGCGGGAGAAGAGGGCGACCGTGCCGTGGGAGGCGTGGTGCGGGTAGCCCGCGGAGAGGGCTGCGCGCAGGGCGGGGAGCGCGGCGGGGGTGACCTCCTGGAGGGCGATCAGGTCGGGGCGGGGCTCGGCCGCGGCGAGGGCGCGCGCGGTGGCGGCCGGGTCGGGGTTCTCGTCGCTCACGTTGTGCTGGACGACGGTGAGCCCGTCGGCACCCCGGTCCCGCGGCGGCAGCAGGTGGGGCCCGAAGAGCCACGCCCAGGTCAGGGCCGGCAGCAGCACCGCGCACACCGCCACGGGCGTGCGGCGGCGCAGCAGGACGAACAGCAGCAGGGGCGGCACGGCGAGCCCCGCCCAGGGCAGGAAGGTCTCGAGGAGGCTGCCGAGGCGGGGACCGGTGTTGGGCACCAGTGGGTGCCCCGCGAGCAGGACGGACACCAGCGGGGCGAGCAGGAGGGGGCTGTGCCTTCGTCTCCGGATCCGTGCCACGTGGGGGCAGGACGCGGACCGGGCCGGTCCGGTTCCGCCCGCGCCCGCTCAGGCCCTGCGGTGGTGGAGCAGGACGACCCCGTTGGAGAAGACGCGGGTGTCGGCGAGGGTCAGGTCGGTGCGGGCCTCGAGTTCGGGGAACAGCCGGTGGCCCCGGCCGAGGATCACCGGGTGGACGTAGAGGTGGAACTCGTCGATCAGCCCGTGGCGCAGGAACGACGCGGCGAGCGAGGCCCCGCCGACGAAGAGCGGACCGCCGGGCCGCTCCTTGAGGGCGCGCACCTCCTCGGGCACCACGTCGCGGACGAGGGTGGCGTTCCGGCCGACGCGGTCGAGGGTGCGGGAGTAGACGACCTTGGGGGTGTCCCGCCAGATGGCGGCGAACTCGCGCACCGGCTCGGGGCTGTCGGGGTCCTGGTCGGCCGTGGGCCAGAAGCCGTCCATCATCACGTAGTTGCGGCGGCCGCACAGGAAGGCGCCGGCCGGGGCGAGGAACCCGTTGACCTGCCGGTGCACCTCCTCGTCGACCAGGTGCCAGGAGATGTCACCGTCCAGGGCCTCCATGTATCCGTCGAGCGAGACGGACATGTTCAGGATCACGTTCCTCATGGCCTCACGGGTTCCTCTCGTCCGCCGCCAGCAGTCCGGCGGTCACGGCCGCGGGGTCGGTGTCCGGTTCGCCGGTGGGCCACCAGGTCCCGCCCTGTCGCCGGTATCCGTACCACCGGCCGTCCCGCCCCAGTCGCAGCTGAGGCCCCCGTTGCCCGAAGGTGAACCGGTTCTCCTCGACGGTGAGCACCGCCTCCTCGTCGGGGGACCACGCCTCGGCCAGTGCCGTCCGGGCCCGCGCCGTCTCGCGCGGGCCGGGCGTCCAGGGGTGTTCCAGCACCTCCAGCCCCGCCGCGCCGCCCGTGCGCCAGGCCTCGGTGAGCAGCTCGGCGTCCAGGTCGAGGCCGCGCTCCTCCGCCCGGTCGGCCACCGCCTGCCGCAGCCGGTCCCGCGCCCGCGGATCCGGGTGGGTGGCCGCGAGCCGCACGGTGTCCTGCCAGGCGTCCGGCGGGGGCGGCGGTTCGGCGCTCCCGGCCCCGTGCAGGTAGGCCAGCAGCTCCCGCGCCCGCACCGCGGCGTCGGCGACCAGCCGGTCCAGCGGGTCGGCCTCGATCCCGGTGGCCGGGGGTTCCTCCGCCCCGGTCCGCGGTCCGGGCAGCGGGGGCAGCTCCGGCAGCGGCAGCCGTTCGCGCGCGTACGCGGCCCGGTTGGCGCGCGGGGCCCTGCCGTCGGGTTCCGGGGGGACCTCGTCGAAGGGCTCCTCCCCCGCACACCCGTCGTCGCCGGCGGCGTGGCCCCCGCCCGCGTGCTCCTCGCCGCCCGGTCCCCGGCCGGACGGTCCGGCGCCGGCCGCCTCCCCGTCCTCGGCGGCGGGGCCGTCGCCCTCCGCGGCGACCTCCGTCATCGCCCGCAGCAGCAGCTCGGACTTGAGGTCGTCCCGCACCTCCTCACGGCTCCGTCCGCGCAGCACGAGCAGCAGCCAGGGGTCCCGGTCGAGCAGCCACGCCGTCTGGACGGCCAGCCCCACCGCGTGCGCGCACGGGTGCTCGGGCGCGCCGCAGCCGCAGTCGGCGTCGAGGTCGCCGTGGCCCGGGAGCAGGGACACGCCCGCCTCCTCGGCGGCCTCGGCCAGCTCCCCCGGCGGCGTCCCCTCCAGCAGCGCGGCCGCCAGTTCCGGCCGGTCGGCCGCGCACTCGCAGATCCGGTCCCACGCCGCGTCGTCCAGGACCCGGGCGGTGAGCTCGGTGGCGTGGGCGGCGTCTCCCGCGAAGCTCTCGGCACGGACGCGCCCGGGGGCGACGGTGACGGGTCCGAGGCGGCCCGAGCGGGCGAAGGCCCGGCCCCGCCTGAGCCCCTCCCCCTCCGGCCAGACCTCCTCCACGGCCGCCGTCCAGGTCCGCCCCCAGGCGGTCCGGCCGCGGACGGGGCCGCCGCGGCGGGCGGGGAACGCGGGAAGGGTCCGGGCCCGCGGTGACCCGGCCGGTGGTGCCGCGGCGTCGTTCATCGGCTGCTCCTCAGCGCTACCAGATCGGCCAGTTCGTCGTCGGACAGCCGGGCGAGCGCCTGCTCGCCGGAGCCGAGGACGGCGTCGGCGAGCTCCTTCTTGGCCTCCAGCAGCGCGGCGATGCGGTCCTCGACCGTGCCCTCGACGATCATCCGGTGCACCTGCACCGGCCGGGTCTGCCCGATGCGGTGGGCGCGGTCGGTGGCCTGGGCCTCGACGGCCGGGTTCCACCAGCGGTCGAAGTGGACGACGTGGTCGGCGCGGGTCAGGTTGAGGCCGGTGCCGGCCGCCTTGAGCGAGAGCAGGAAGACCGGCGCCTCGCCGTCCTGGAACCGCCGCACCAGCCGTTCCCGTTCGGCGACCGGGGTGCCGCCGTGGATCAGCAGGGTGGGGATCCCGCGTGCGGCGAGGTGGCGCTCCAGCAGGCGGGCCATGGTGACGTACTGGGTGAAGACCAGGGCGGCGCCGTCCTCGGCGAGGATGGTGCCGAGCAGTTCGTCCAGCAGCTCCAGCTTGCCGGACCTGCCCGCGAGCCGGGCCCCGGCGGGGTCCTCCTTGAGGAACTGCGCGGGGTGGTTGCAGATCTGCTTGAGGGAGGTGAGCAGCCGGAGCACCATCCCGGCCCGGGCGAACGCCCCCTCGCCGCCCTCCTTCCCGCCCGCGGCCCGGATCCGCGCCATGGCCCGCTCGACCTGGGCGCGGTAGAGCGCGGCCTGTTCGGCGGTGAGGGGGACGGGGCGGTCGGTCTCCGTCTTGGGCGGCAGCTCGGGAGCGATGCCGGGATCGCTCTTGCGCCGCCTCAGCAGGAACGGGCTGACCAGTGCGGCGAGTTGCTCGGCGGCGGACAGTTCGCCCGTGCCGGCCGCGGGGACGCCTCCGGCGCGTTCGGCGTCGATGCGGGCGATCCAGCGGCGTCTGAACCGGGTGTGGCCGCCCAGCAGTCCCGGGGTGGTCCAGTCGAGGATCGACCAGAGCTCGGAGAGGTTGTTCTCCACCGGGGTGCCGGTGAGGGCGATCCGGACGGCGTCGCGGCCGATGCGGCGCAGCGCCTTGGCGGTGGAGGAGTAGGCGTTCTTGACGTGCTGGGCCTCGTCGGCGACGACCAGGTCCCAGTGGACGGCGGCGAGCTGGGGGGCGTCCAGGCGCATGGTGCCGTAGGTGGTGAGGACGAAGCCGTCCTCGACGCCCTCGAGGCCGCGGCCGGGGCCGTGGTGGCGGCGGACCGGGGTGCCCGGGGCGAAACGCTTCACCTCGCGCTCCCAGTTGCCGAGGAGGGAGGCCGGACAGACCACCAGGGTGGGGCCGCCGGTGGCCTCGCCGCGCTCGCGCCGCAGCAGGTGGAGGGCGATCAGCTGCACGGTCTTGCCGAGGCCCATGTCGTCGGCGAGGCACCCGCCGAGGCCCAGGGAACCGAGGCGGTGCAGCCAGGTCAGGCCGCGCGACTGGTAGTCGCGCAGGGTGGCGTCGAGCGCGGCCGGCGGCCCGGCGACGTCCGTGTCGTCGCCGCGCCCGGGCGCGGTGAGGCGGCGGGCGATCTCGACCAGCCGGTCGTCGGGCAGCACCGGCACCTCGGTGCCCCGGACCTCGGTCCCGCCGGTCAGCGCGGCGGCCAGCGCCTCGACGGCGGTGAGCGGTCCGAGCGTGCCCTTCTCCCGGACGGTGCGGGCGGGGGCGTCGCCGATCAGCACCCACCGGCCGCGCAGCCGGACGGCCGAACCGCCCGCCTCGACCACGGCGGTGACCTCGGCGGCCTCCTCCTCGGTGAGCGGATCGTCGTCCAGGCAGAGCTGCCAGGTCAGCTGGACGGGGCCGCCCGCTCCCGCGGCCGCACCGCCGGTGAAGAAGGCGTCCGGGCCCTCGGCGCCGCCGGGTCCGGGGCCGACGACGGCGCGGGCGGTGAGCGCGCCGGCCTCCGCGTCCGGCGGGCGGACCACCTCGACCCCCTGCGCGGCCAGGCGGCCACCGGCCGCTGCGAGCAGGTCGCGCAGCTCCCGCGGGGTGAGGTCGAGGGTCCGGGGCACCGGCAGCAGGCGCTCCAGCGGCGGCCACACGTCGGCGGCGCGGCGCAGGGCGCGCACCATGTCGGCCTGGGCGGCGGGGCCCAGCGCGTGGTCGGCGCCCGCGAACAGGGCGTCGGCGTCCATGGCGAGGGTGGGGTCGGCGAGGCTGTGGGCGCGCGGGACCAGACGGGTGACGGGCGCGCGGTCCGCCGGGGTGCGGCCTGCCGCGGGCCGGCCGGCCGGCCCGCGGCCCGGGGCGTCCGGGTGCTCGACGATCTCGATGTGCAGGCGGACCCGTACCCCGGAGTCGACGCCCGCGGAGATCTCGTCCGCCCAGGCCCGCAACTGGGGCACGTACTGGGGCTCCACGGCGGCGAAGGCGGCACGGCCGGTGGCGGTCTCGGCGGCGGGGGTGCGCGGCAGGGCGTCGGCGACCGCGTCCAGGAAGCCGCGGACCAGGGCGTCGACGTCGGAGTCGGGCGCGGCGACGGCCTCGGGCGGGGCGGCGCGCACCAGCGCCCGGAGGCGTTCCACGTCCTCGGCGTCGAACGGTCCGGCCCGCCAGGTGTCGTGACCGCCCGGGGAGACGCCGGGCAACGCGCGTTCCCTGGCCAGGAGCTGGAGGCCGAGGGCGAGGACGCCGCCCCAGAAGGCGGCGGCCGGGTGCGGGCCCGCGGCGGGGGCGGGGCCCCGCCGCGGGCCGCCGTACTCCCGGCGGGCGAGAGCCAGCACGGGGATCGCCTCGGCCACGGCGAGCCGCAGGACGGGCACGCTGCGCAGCACCGGGCGGCCACCGCCGTCCGGCACCACCAGCCGGGCCCATCCCCGCTCCCCCGCCGGCAGCCGTCGCGGCGGCGGGCCCTCCGGGCGGTGGAACGCGACGTGACCGGTGCGCGCCGGGTCGCCCGGTTCGAAGACCGCGGCGCACCGCGCCAGCTCGGCCGCCTGGCCCCGCGTCAACCACACCATGCGCACAGTCTCCCCCAGGGTGAACGGCGTGCCCGGCGCGTCGGAGTCGACGGGCCTACTGGATGCTCCACCGGTGGGGGTGGGCGGGGTCGGCGGCGCAGGAGAAGAGGTTGAGCTCGCCGCAGCGGCCGACCACCACCTCGGTCGGGGAGGCGTGCGGGTGCGGGGGCAGCCCGTCGTCCTCCACCGGACGCCAGCTCACGGTGCCGTCCCATTCGCGGCTGTCCACCGTCAGCAGCAGTTCCATCGGCGTGCCGCACGTCCGGCAGTCCACGGGGGACGGATCGGTGAGGTGCCAGGAGGCGTGGCCGCCGGCGCGCCAGCCGGGCGGAATGGAGAGGTCGTACTGGTAGCGGGGCACCTCGGGGGCCTCGTCGCCGTAGTCGCCGTCCGGGCCGCGGTCCGCCCACGGCTTCACGACGGTCCGCTCCTCGGCCTCCTCCTCCAGTTCCTCCTCCCACTCGTCGATGCGGGCCTCCAGTTCCTCGGGGAGGCACCCGGCGAAGGGGTAGGTGACGACCTGTTCGGGGTGCAGGACGCACGGCTCGGGCACGTAGCCGCCGAACCCGACCACCTCGGGCTCCGGCTGCGGGTCCGCCACCTCCGCCGCGGTCACCCCGGCGGAGCGCCGCCAGTGGACGTGGAGCTTCATCCCGTAGCCCGTGCCGCCGTGCGCGTCGAAGGGGCAGGCGAAGAGCTGGAGCAGGTCGGCGCCGTCGGGGCCGGGGCGCAGGTCCGGGACGTCGCGGCGGTAGAGCTGGGCCAGCGCGATCATCGGGACCGGATGGTCGTCCGGCACGTCGAGCAGGCGGCGCTTCTCCGGTCGCGCCCCCGAACCCCGCCGCGAACGGCGGACGTCCTCCGTCCGGTACCCGGTGCCGCGGTCGTGCGGTTCCGTGCACACCGGCCACGCCTCGCCCGCGGGCCAGAGGAGCGGGCCGCCCACCGAACTGTCCGCCACGGTGGGCTCGCCGGGGCGGGGGTGCAGCCGGGTGGTGGTGCCCCGGTACCGGGCCAGCTCCGGGAAGAGGGCCTCGACGTCGAGCGGCCGGGGCGGGGTCGTTCTGGTCATGGGCACGACCTTAGTGACGGACCGGGGGAGGCGGGCCCCATTTTCCCCGCGGTCGCTCCCCGCACGGCCCTTCCCCGCCCGGCGGACACGACGGGCCCCCGCCGGGTGATCCCGTGGGGAGAACGCCCGTGCCGCCGCCGCGGGCGCGGACGCGGCCGTCGTCACCGCGTCCGCGGTCGCCGTCGTCCCCGGCGGCGCGGTCGTCCCCGGCGGCGCGGTCGCGACCGCGGTCGGCGGTCAGCGCGGGGAGACCACGGTGCCGCCGGCCGCGGTGCCGCCCGGCCGCTGGTGGACCAGGGCGTCGCGGATCTCCTGCAGGACCTCCAGCTCGGTGACGGTCACCGGCTCCGGCTTCAGCGCGTGCTCCTCCTCCTTGGCCTTGCGGCGGGCCGCCTGGCGGGCCAGCACGCGGGACATCGGCAGGACCATCAGGAAGTAGACGACCGCCGCCGTGATCAGGAAGGTCAGGGTCGCGCTGAGCACCAGCCCCCACATGATCTCGACGCCCTGCCCCTTCTTGGTGCAGTCGCCCTTGATGCAGGTGCCGTACTGCGCCAGGTCCATGGTGCCGAAGGCCCCGACGAGGGGGTTGATCACGCCCTCGACGATCTTGTTGACGATGTTCGTGAACGCCGCGCCGATCACGACCGCGACGGCCAGGTCGATCACGTTGCCCCGCATCAGGAAGGCCTTGAAGCCCTCCAGCACGCTGACCTTCTCCTCGCTCACCCGAGGCTCCTTCCGTACCGATTCCGCCGACACGCATGCCGCGGCTGAGGAACACGACGGGACCGAACCCTAGGGGGCCCGCGCCGGCTCTCCCAATCCGCGCCCCCGGACCCGGCGGCCCGCGGGCCTCGAGCCGTCCCCGGGCCGGCCTCCCCCCTGCGCGCGGAGAACCGGCCCGGGGGTCCGTCGGCATGGGGATCCGCCGGCCCGGTGCGCGTGGAGTCGCGGCGCTCCACCGCCGGTCCGGCGTCCTGCGGGTGACGGGAAGGCGGGCCGCGCCCGCGGGGGGGGAACCGTCGCCGCGCGGTGCGCCGTTGCGGCGGGCGGCACGACGCGCGCCCGGGCGGGACGGGCAATGCCGTCGGACCGGGGCACCGGCGGGACGTCGCCGTCGTGCGGCGTCGTCCGCCGCACACGCCCCGCGCGGCGCACCCGGCCACGACGGTGCTCCCCTTGTTGCCCGTGGTGCGCCGTTCATGCGCGGAACCGGAGGGGAATTTCCCGGATCCGCGGTCCGCCCCTCCCCGGGAGGCGGCGGGCGGCGGATCCGGGGAAGGCCGCCACCCGTTCGGGGGACGGTTGGAACTCACGCATTTTCGCGCTCGTTTCCGGAACAAGCGTCGAACTCCTGTGGACGGCAGGGTGCCGGACAGGGGCTCTGCGAGAGGTGCGGGGTCGCGAGGCCCCGCCTGCGTGGAGGGAGCACCGACCGTGACGGACCTCAGCGACCATCCCCTCGCCCACAGAGCGGTACTGACCGTTCCCGATGCCGAGACCCTCTTCCAGGACGTGCGCCTGACCAGCGCCCGGTGGCTGGAGGGCAGGTTCGGCGGCGCCGTACCGCTGACCCCGGGCCGGCACCGCCTGGACGAGGCCACGGTGCTCACCAACCACACCGCCCGCCTCCCCGACGGCACCGAACGCGCGATACGCCTGCAACTGCGGGAGGAGCGGGCGGAAGCGGTCTGGCGCACCACGATCACCGCGCTGGCCTCGGAGGACATGGCCGCGGTGTCGGTGGGCCTGGAGGTGTTCCCCGACGACGAGGTGCTTCCCGGCGGGGGCGGGCGTCCCGCCCCCGGGCGGCCCGGGCTGGTGCGGGACCTGGTGGCGGCCCTGCGCCCGGAGGACGGACCGGCCCGGCTGACGCTGGACGCCCAGTGCGTGGAGGCGGGCGGCGTCGAGACGCTGATGGGCGTGCTCTGCGACCCCGGGCGCCGGCTGCCGGTGGTGGTGGCGGCGCAGCCGGAGCGGCCCCCGGCCGACGGCCTCTGGTCGGAGCGGCTGGACCGCATCGTCCGGCAGGCCGCCGGGTCCGCCTCCCTGTACCTGCTGGCGGACCTGGAGGCGGTGGACGCGTTCCGCGAGGTGATGGGCGAGTGCCACGGCGTGTCGCCCGGAGCGGTCCGCACCTACCTCAGGGACGTCGACCCGGCCTGGGGCAAGGACGCCTCGCGGCACCGCTTCGTCACCGCGGCCCGGATGTGCGATGCGCGGGACCGGACCTGGTTCGGCACGGTGCGGGCCGTGCAGCGGCTGTCCACCGAGGCGCCGCTCCCCCGGCCGCTTCGGGCGGTGCTCTTCCCGGACGAGACCGCCCGCCGGCACCGCGCGGGCGGGAGGCGGGCCGCCGCGCCGGCCCTCCTTCCCCCGCCGGGCGCGGGCGAGGTGTCCGCGCTGCGCAGCGAGAACGAGGCGCTGCGGGCGGAACTCGACCGGGCGCGCGAGGAGTTGCGGCAGGCCCGGCTGGACGCGGAGCTGTCGGCGCGCAGCATGGCCGCCCTGGAGGAACAACGCGACCTGGCCGTCGCGCAGGCCGAGGAGGACATGGAGACGGCCCTGCGGGCGATGGACGGCGAGGAGGCCGCCAAGGCGGAGGTGTACGTCCTGCGCGAGCGGCTGTGCGAGGAGGGCCGGTACGAGGAGACGGTCGTCAAGGAGGCGGCGGGTTCCCCGGAGACGTTCCGGACGGTGTGGGAGCGCCTGGACACCCTGGAGGGCGTGCTGGTCACGGCCGACGCCCAGCAGGCCCTCGACCTCGACGACGCGCAGCGCGGCCACATCTGGGCGGCCAAGGCGTGGAAGGGCCTGCAGGCGCTGAACTCCTACGCCCGGGCCGCCAAGGAGGGCTTCAAGGGCGGCTTCTACCAGTACTGTTCCTCCCCGCGGTCGGGCGGCGAGTGGCCGCGCAAGCAGGTCGCGCTGGTGGAGTCGGAGACGACGATGAACCGGTGGGGCGGGGAGCGGATCTTCCCGGTGCCGGAGGCGGTGGACGCGTCGGGGACGGCGGAGATGCAGTCGCACCTGAAGATCGACAGCAAGGGGAGCACGTCGCCGCGGGTGTACTTCCTGGACGACACCAAGGGCATCACCGGCCGGGTGATCGTCGGGTACATAGGCGCGCACCTGACCAACACGAGGACGAACTGACGCCGCGCCCCGGTGCCGCGGCGCCGCGGGGCGAGGGAGCCTGACCCTTCGGAATCCGGGCAGACGGGAAGGCACGGACGGCGGCCCTGGCCGAGGGACGCGGGGCCGCCGCCCGACCCGAGACGACGGATACAACCGAACACCGAACAAGGAGTCAGCCAGATGCTTGCCATAGCCGGCGCCGTGCTGTTCGTCATCGCCTTCCTGGTCAACGTCACCGAACTGGACACCAACGCCGTGTTCAGCTCCGGCAACCTCACCCTGCTCGGCCTCGCCGCCGTCGCCCTGCACCTCGCCGGCCTCGGTGGCCGTCGCACCCGCTGATCCGGTCCTCCGCCCCGGGCTGCTGCCGGTTCCCCTTCCGCACGGCTTCGGGTGGACGCCGACGGGCGGACACCCTGCCGTGCGCGCGGGAATCTGAGAAACTCCTCCCCGGACGACCGGAACCTGCCGACGGCGCGCACCTCGCCCGGTCCGCGCCGGCCGGAACCCCACGCCTCCCCCGCCCGTTCTGCACGTGACCCCTGTCACCTGCGGGTGGGCGGAGGAATGCTCCTGCTCAGGCACAGGTTGCACCCGCCGGGTAACGGCACACGGTCGCCCAGTCAGCAGCAGCAGCCCGGAGGTTCCATGGACACCGCGTCCGCCCGCCCGAACACCCCCGCGTCCTCTCCCGAGGTGAACGGGGAGCACGCCCCGCCCGGCGTCCCCTCCGCGCCCGGCCCGGACGGCGTCCCCGCGGACGGCAAGCTGTCCCGCAGCCACTTCACCGTGATCGCCCTGCTGCTGGTCGCGGCGTTCGTGGTGATCCTCAACGAGACCACCATGGGCGTGGCGCTCCCGCCGATCATGGAGCACTTCGGGGTCTCGGCCGGTGTCGGCCAGTGGCTCACCACCATATTCATGCTGGTGATGGCCGTCGTCATCCCCATGACCGGCTTCCTGCTGCAGCGCCTCGGCACCCGCGGCTCCTTCCTCATAGCCATGGGGCTCTTCACCGCGGGCACCGCCCTGGCCGCACTGGCGCCGACGTTCGGCGTCCTGGTGCTGGCCCGCGCGGTCCAGGCCAGCGGCACGGCCGTGATGATGCCCCTGCTGATGACAACCGTCATGAACCTGGTCCCGCCGTCCCGGCGCGGCCGCTTCATGGGCAACGTCTCCCTGGTGATCGCCGCCGCCCCGGCGCTCGGTCCCACCATGTCCGGCGCGCTGGTCGAGCCCCTCGGCTGGCGCGGCGTCTTCGGCGTGATGCTGCCGATCTCGATCGCCACGCTGGTGCTGGGCGCCCTGATGGTCAAGGACGTCTCCGAGCGGCGCCGGCAGAAGCTGGACGTGCTGTCGCTCCCGCTGAGCGCGCTCGGCTTCGGCGGCCTGGTGTACGGCCTGTCGGCGATGGGCGAGGGCGGCGGCGCAGCGGTGCACCCGGCGATCCCGGTGACCGCGGGCCTGGCGGTCCTCCTCCTGTTCGTCCTCCGTCAGCTCAAGCTCCAGCGCACGGACGACGCCCTGATGGACATGCGGGCCTTCCGCGCGCCCGGCTTCTCCCAGTCGCTCGCCGCGATGTCCGTCGCCGCCCTCGGCATGTTCGGCGCGCTCATCCTCCTCCCGCTGGTCCTCCAGCAGGCGATGAAGCTGGACCCGCTCTCCACCGGCCTGATCGTGCTCCCCGGCGCCATCCTCATGGGTCTGCTCGGCCCCGTGGTGGGCGGCTGGTACGACCGGTTCGGCCCGCGCCCGCTGGTCGTCCCCGGCTCGGTGATGACGGTGCTGGCCATGCTGGGCCTGTCCACGGTGGAGCCCGACAGCTCCTGGCTGCTGGTCCTCCTCTCCCACATCGTGCTGTGCCTCGGCCTCTCGATGATGTTCACCCCCCTCTTCACCACCGCCTTGGCGGGGCTGACCCCGCAGCTGTACTCGCACGGCTCGGCGGCGCTGAACACGGTCCAGCAGGTCGCCGGAGCGGCCGGCACGGCACTGTTCGTCGCCCTCTTCTCCGCCCGCTCCGAGTCCCTGGCCCACGAGGGCGTCTCCGCGGCGGAGTCCCTCACGGGCGGCGCACAGCTGGCCTTCCTCGTCGGCGCGGCGGTCCTGGTGACCGCCCTCCTCATCGGCCTCACCCTGCGCCGCCCGGCCCCGGCCGCCGGGGACGCGCACGGTGACGTGAGGAAGGCGGCGCAGCCGGCGGGTCACTGACCCCCGGCCCCGCGGCCCCGTCCCTCCCCCCTCCGCGCTGCTGAAGCCGCTCGCCCACCCGGCCGTGTCCCGGCCCGGCGAGCGGCTTCGCCGCGCCCGGGGGTGCTGCCGGGGGAGCGCTCCGGAGCACGCCTCCGGTCAGCCGCCGGACGGGGCGGAGGCGGAGGGTTCGGGGGACGCCTGCTTCTGGAAGGTGATCTCCACCCGGCGGTTCTTGCGGCGGCCTTCCTCCGTGGAGTTGTCCGCGATGGGGTAGTCCTCGCTGTAGCCGCGGACCTCGTAGGAGACGTCGGGGCCGAGGTGGGCGGCCAGTTCGCGCTGGACCTGGTCGGCGCGGTCCTTGGAGAGCTTCTCGCCGTGCGCGTAGCTGCCGAGGTCGTCGGTGAAGCCGAAGACGCGGACGGTGGTGGCCTGCTGGCCCGCGATCTCCTCGGCGATCGCGGCGATGCGGGCCTTGGCCTCCGGGTTCAGGCGGGAGCTGTTCTTGGGGAACAGCACCTCCGCCTGCAGGGCGAGGGTCACGGACTCGGGGGTGTCCTCACGGCGTTCCTCGCCGCCGAGGTCCTCCACGACGGATTTGATGTCCAGCACCTTGGCGGGGGCGAGCTGCGCCCCCGGCTCCAGCCGCAGGCCGCCGGCACCGCCGTCCACCTCCGGCGGCGCGGCGGAACTCACGGTTCCGGGGGGTTCGCTGGGCCCACCCTCGTCTGCGACCGCAGGGGTCGCGGTGAGGGCGAGGAAGAGCGCGAGTGTGGTGAGAGGGGTGGGGACGGGGCGGGGGGTGGGTGGCATGGCTACTCCCCCGCCGAAAGCTGGACCGTCGCGGGGGGCATGGAGCCGATCTGGAACTTGACCTCGGTCGCGTCTTCCGAAGGTGCGGGGAACTGGGCATACCAGTCGGCGGTCTTGCCCGTGTCCACACCACCGCCGTCGAACTTCGTGCACAGGCAACGCCCCTCGGTGTCTCGCAGGACCAGGTACTTCTTCTTGGCCTTGCTGTCGACAAGAGAGGCGCCAGCCATCGAAGGGCCGTTCCCGTTGAGCTCGCTCTCGTCGCCGCGCCAGTCCCCCGCCACCCAGAACTCACCACCATTGTTGGTGACGGTGCCGTTGAGAGTGACGAAACCGCCCTCGTCACGAACCGCGGACGTGACCGCCAGGGAGATGTCGCCGCTCTTGACTTCCGCGAGTACAGCCGCCTCCTGCTCACCCTTGGGTGGTGTCTTGTCTTCGGTGCGCTTACCAGGCGTGCCCGCGGAGCTGCCCTTGTCCGGATCGTCACCGCCGCCACTGCTGCAACCGGTACTCACCAGCAGCAAGCCTGCGGCTAGGGCGGCTGCCCTCGTAGTCCTGCCCGTCGCGATGCGCAGCAGCTTCATAGGTGCCGTTTCCTTTCACTCGGCCAGGTACACGGAGAACATGTTGGTCGGGTCCGGAAGGGCATCCGGGTCGAAGTCGTCAGGGTCGATCTCGACCACCTGGCCATCGCAGTCGATCTCAACCGGTTCCTCGGGGTTCGCCGCCGGGTCGTAGTCGCACAGTGGTTCGATAACTGCTGTCGCGGCGGCCTCAGCCCGCATGGTCTCTGTGCCGGGGATGACGGAATCGCCCACGGTCCTGTTGGAACGAACCTCCACTCGATACCCCTGGTATCCATGCGCCTCGGACGGCTGCGGCCCAGCAATGATGGTCGCCTGGTTGGCGGCGGCCAACTCTTGTGCCGCCGCGCCCGCCGAGGTGACCGCAGGCAGTTCGCCATCCAACCAGTCCAGCCAATCGTCTCCCTCGGCAACACTGTCGCCGAAGGCGGTGATCAGGTCCTCCCTGGCTTGCTGCGCGGCCGCAAGTGCCGCCGCGTCTGCCGCCGTCTGTGTGGTAGCACGGACAGCTGCCCCTTGGGCGAACGCGAAGAAGGCAAGGGCGGCAAAAAGCAGAATCCCCGTAAGCCATATGTAGATTGGCAGGGTTTGCCCCTGATCACCCTTCGCTCGGCGTTTTAACCACCGACCACGTCCGTGACGGCGCGCCGAATGGCACTCGAGATCAGGTTGTCCAGCGCCAAGCTGTCGATCAGCACGAAGATCCCCGCCACGATGATCAGTAGCCCCGCGTACTCGATGAAGCTCGCCCCCCGGTCCCTCTCCGGTCCGCGTAGGCGGGCGAACGTGGTCCTGGTCCAGGTGCGGAGTCGGGTCATGGTGGGCCTCCCGTTGGGTGGGTGGGGTGGGGGTTCCTGAGGGCGGGGGCGTGGTCATCCGCCCCCCAGAATGGATCCGATGCCGGTGGCCGTGCCGAGGAACATGCCCGTGGCGATGAGGATCATCGTGGCCGGGAGCATGAACAGCAGGGTCACCAGCGTGGCCTTGGGAATCGTCCTGGCGGCGCGGCGGCGGGCGTTCTGGGCGTCGGTGCGGCGCATGTCCGTGGCGATCTGGATGAGGGTCTCGGCGATGGGGGAACCCAGCTCCTCCCCCTGCTGCAGCGCGGAGACGAACTGGGCGACCTGTTCGCTGTCGTTGCGGCGCCGCAGCTCGTCGAAGGCCTGGCGGCGGGGGACGCCCATGTCCATCTGGCGCAGCGTGATGCGCAGTTCGTCGGCCCACGGCCCCTCGTACCGCTCCGCCACGCGGTCCAGGGCCTGGCGGAAGGCGAGGCCGGCCGAGACGACCACGGCGAGGACGTCGAGGAAGTCCGGCAGCGTGCGGTCGATGACCTCGCGGCGTTCGCGGACCGCCTGCCATATCTGGGCGTCGGCGGCGAGGAGGCCGAAGGCCAGCGACACCAGGGCCATGGGCCAGGACGCGTTCGTCGCGAAGACGAGGAACATGAACGCGCCGAAGAGGCCGTAGACCGCGCGCCGCGCGGCGTAGCGCTGCAGCGTCAGTCCCCCGGGGTTGCCGGCCATGTCGATGCGGCGCCGCTTGGCGTCGGCGCGGCGCGGGCCCATGAGCCGCAGGACCGTGGGCGCGAACCGCATGCCGAGGCGGTCGACGGCGGAGTCGCGGCGGCCGACGCGGGTGGAGCCGACCTCCAGGGCGAGGGCGAGGTCGTCGGGGAGGGCGGCGTCGGCGCGCAGGAGGCGGACGCCGAGGACGAGGCCCGCCGCGGCGAGGGCCGTGAGGAGGGCGAGGGCGAGGGGGAGCAGCGTCGACGTCGGCATCGGCTACACCTCGATCTTTCCGAGGCGGCGGATGGCGAGGAAGCCGACCACGTACAGGCCCAGCGAGAGCAGCACCAGGGCCTGGCCCACCGGGGAACCGGTCACCCGGGCCAGCGCGCCCTCGTTGGAGGTGTCGATGAGGAGGAGGGAGCCGACGCCCAGCAGCGGCACCGTCAACGCGGTGGCGTTGACCTCGGAGAGCATGGTGCGGACCTCGCGGCGGGTCTCCTTGCGTTCCTCGAGCGTCTTGGTGAGGTTGCGGAGGGAGGAGACGACGGAGCCGCCGGCCTTGTTGGAGAGGACCAGGGTGGTGACCAGGACGACGAGTTCGCGGGAGGGGAGGCGTTCGGCGAGTTCGCCGAGGGCGTCGTCCATGGAGCGGCCGAGCGTCAACTGGTCGGCGACTCGGGCGAGTTCGGAGCCCGCGGGGTCGTCGAGCTCCTCCGCCGCCATGGCGAGGGCTGTGCGCAGGGCGAGGCCGGCGGCGGTGGCGTTGGCGATGAGGCGGGCGACGTCGGGGAGTTGGTTGATGAACGCCTCGATGCGGCGCTGCCGCTGCCAGTTGAGGTAGACCCCGGCGGACCACAGCGCGACGAACGCGGCGATGGGGCCGAAGAAGGGGGCGAGGACGGCGGAGGCGAGGAGCCAGAGGGCGACGGCGGCGCCGCAGGCGTACGCGGCGAACTCGCCCACCGTGACGTCCAGCCCGGTGGCCGCCAGCCGGAGCTGGACCGCGCGCCCGAGCCGGGTGCGGCGCAGGCGGCGGTCGACGGCGGTGAAGCGGCGGGAGCGGCCGCCGACCGGGCCGACGGCGCCCTGTTCGGTCTCCAGCCGGTCGACGAGGGCCTGGCGCTGGGCGCGGCCGGAGGCGTAGGCGTGGACGCCGGCCACGGCGAGGAGGCAGGCGAGCAGGGCGGCGCCGAGGGCGAGGTACGGCCAGTTCACGTCAGCGCCTCCCGGGTGTTGCCGGCGTCGAGCGCGTCGGTGACGCCGTAGGCGGGCGGGACGGCCTCGTCGGCGAGGAACAGCTTGTCGGCGGCCTCGCGGGGCAGCGGGAGGTGCTGGTAGTGGCCGCGGACGACGCGGTCGGGGCCCATCGGCTGCGGGACGAAACGGGAGACGGTGGCGATGCGGTAGGGCTGGCGTCCGCGGGAGACGAGGAGGGCGATCTCCACGATGCGGCGGGCGCCGTCGGCGTGGCGGGCGAGCTGGACGACGACGTCGACGGCGGAGTTGATCTGGTCGGTGAGGGCCTCGAAGGGGATGCCGACCTCGGACATGGAGCCGAGGGTCTGCAGCCGCATCAGGGCGTCCTCGGCGGCGTTGGCGTGGACGGTGGCGAGGGAGCCGTCGTGGCCGGTGGACATGGCCTGGAGCATGTCGAGGGTCTCGCCGCCGCGGACCTCGCCGACGATGATCCGGTCGGGGCGCATGCGCAGCGAGTTGCGGACCAGGTCACGGATGGTGACCTGGCCCTTGCCCTCGATGTTGGCGGGGCGGGACTCCAGGCGGATCACGTGGCTCTGCTGGAGCTGCAGTTCGGCGGAGTCCTCGATGGTGATGATGCGCTCGTGGGAGGGGACCAGGCCGGAGAGCGCGTTGAGGAGGGTCGTCTTGCCGGTGCCGGTTCCGCCGCTGACGATGATGTTGAAGCGGGCGCGGACGAAGGCGGCGAGCAGGAGCAGCATCTGCTCGTCGAGGGAGCCGAGGCCGATCAGTTCGGGGAGCGTGTAGGCGCGCGGGAAGCGGCGGATGGTGAGGGTGGGGCCGGTGAGGGCGAGCGGCGGGATGATCACGTTGACGCGCTCGCCGGTGGGCAGGCGGGCGTCCACCATGGGGTTGGACTCGTCGACGCGGCGGTTGACCGTGGAGACGATGCGCTCGATGGTCTGCATCAGCTGGTCGGCGGAGGCGAAGCGCAGCGGCAGGTGTTCGACGCGGCCGGCGCGCTCGACGAAGATCGAGTCGGGGCCGTTGACCATGATCTCGGTGATCGACGGGTCGGCGAGGAGCGGTTCGAGGACGCCGAGGCCGAGGGCTTCGTCGACCACGCGGCGGATCAGGCGGGCCCGCTCGGTGGAGGAGAGGACGGGGCCCTCGCGGCTGATGATGTGGCCCAGGACGCGCTCCAGGCGCGTGCGGCGCTCGGTGGCGCCGAGGGCGGACATCTCGGCGAGGTCGATCTCCTCGAGGAGCTTGGCCCGGTAGACGGCGACGAGGTGGTTCTCCTCGCGGTGGCCGGACGCGCCGTCCTGGCCGGGGAGGCCGGAGGCGGCGCCGTCGGGGCCGTTGGCCGCGGCGAGGCGGGAGCGCAGGCTCATGGGTCGGGTCTCCTTCCTCAGTCGTCGGCGGACAGGCGGTCGGTGGGCATGGTGGCCTCGCGGACGACGTCCCAGCCGTCGCCGAGGAGCGGGATCACCGACGGGACGTGGACGGTGACGCGGGCGGTGGTCGTCTCGGGGCCGGTGGGGGCGCTGACGGCGGGGTCGAGCCAGGAGCTGACGGCGGCGGTGCCGGCGGCGGCTCCGTCGCCGTGCTGCGAGGCGGCGCGGGCGGCGGCCCGGGCGGCGGTGCCGGCCTGGTTGGCGCCGTAGCCGACGAGGCCGAGCTGGAGGGCGGCCATGGCGATCAGGAGGAGGACGGGGAGGTAGCCGGCCAGTTCCAGGGACGACACGCCGCGGTCGCCGCGGAGGCGGCCGGGCCGGGTCCGGGGCGTGCCCCTCACCCCAGGTCACCCCCTTCCAGGGCCGCGCCGGCCGTGCCGTTCACCGACCATCCCGCGTCGACGCCGGGGAAGAACAGCGGAACGTCGGCGCGGACGGTGGCGCGCATCAGGTCGCCCTCGGGGGCGCAGCTGATCTCGGCGCCGCTCCAGGCGTCGGGCAGGTGCCGGGTGCCCGCGGCGGAGCAGGCGCCGGCCACGTCGCCGTGGACGGCGTGGGCGGCGGTGGCGGCGCGGGCGGCCTCGTCGGCGGCGTTGCCGGCCAGGGAGAAGGTGTAGCCCCACAGCACGGCCTGCCAGAGCAGGCCGGCCACCACCAGGACGACGGGGAAGATCCCGGCGAACTCCAGCGTCACCGATCCCCGGTCGCCGGCGCCGCGGCGCAGGGCGATGCCGCCGCCGGGCTTGCGGCGGCGTCCGCGGCCCGCCGCCCCGTCGTCGGGGGCCGGGGCGACCAGTCCGAGCTCTCCCGCCAGCGTCCACAGGGCCCGCTTGACGGAGGACTTGGCGTCGAGGTCCTGGAGCCGGCCGGCGTCCACCACGGCGGAGAGTTCCTTGTACGCGGCGGGCACGTGGGTGGCGGCGGTGCGGGTGCCGGTGATCCGCTGGACGAGCTGGGGCTGGATCTCCGAGCCGCGGGCGTGCCGGTTGACGACGGTGAGGGTGTCCTCGGCCTTGCGGATCTGGAGCCGGTCCCAGAGGCGGACCATCCGCTTGGCGGCGCGCACCGCGATGACGTCGGGGGTGACGACCAGCAGGGCGTGGTCGGCGGCCTCGACGGCGGCGGCGGTGGCGGCGTCCATCCTGGCCCCGCAGTCGAGGACGACCACGTCGTAGCGGGAGCGGAGGACGGAGAGGACCTGGCGGGCGGTGCGGTCGGCGACCTCCTCGCCGCGTTCGCCCTCGGCGGGGGCGAGGAGCAGCGCGATGCCGGACTCGTGGGTGTAGACGGCGTCCTGGAGGACCCGCGGGTTGATGTCGTGGATGCCGGCCAGGTCGGCGACGGACCGCCGGTACTGGACGTCGAGGTAGGAGGCCACGTCGCCCGCCTGGAGGTCGAGGTCGACCAGGGCGACGGTGCGGCCGGAGGCGCGCGCGGCGAGGGCGAGGTGGACGGCGGTGACGGTGGCGCCGACGCCGCCCTTCGCGCCGGTGACGGTGACCACGGTGCCGCCCGAGCCACGGCCGTACGGGTCGGCGCCGGAGCCTGCGGAGAGGTGGCGGCGCATCCCGGCGGCCCAGGACGCGGCGGCGTGGACGCGTTCGGCGAGGCCCTCGGGGTTCAGCGGCAGGGTGACGACGCCGCGGGCGCCGGAGTCCATGGCGGCGGTGAGGGTGGTGGGTGAGGAGTCGGCGGTGATCAGTACGACGCCGACCGCCGGGTGGCGCAGCACGATCTCCCGGATCAGCTCCAGCGCGGGCACCGGACCGATCCGTTCGTGGACCAGGACGACCTCGGGCAGTTCGTCCACCGACTCGGCGGCGCCCGCGCCGAGGGCGTCGAGCAGGGTCGCCGAGTCGTGCACGGGCGGCGCGGGCACCACCTCGGGCAACTGGTCGAGGAGGGCGGCGAGGGCGCGGGCGGAGTCGACGTCTCCCACGGCGGGGAGGATGCGGACGGTCATCGGCGGCCCCTCAGTTCTTGTCCTGCTCGAGGGTGTACGTCCGGTCGGCGGGCGGCACGGAGCCGTCGTCGCCGCCGGCCACCAGGGCGAGGCGCACGTGTTCGGCGAACGACTCCGCGTAGGCGACGCGTTGGGCGTCGTCGGTGGAGAGCGCGAAGGTGATCGGCACGGCCTCGGTGGCGGTGCGGCGGTTGGCGCCGCTGCCGTCGGGCTGGAGCGCGGTCAGTTTGCCGACGTCGATGACGCGGGCGTTCTGCACGATCAGCCGGGACTGGTCCTGGCCGCGGTCCTCGCCCTCGAAGGTGGCGAAGATGTTGACCCGCGCACCGGCGGTGATCTTGCCGGCGACGCCGGTGGAGGCGTCGATCATGATGGCGATCTCCTGCTCCCCGCGCCGGAGTTCGGGACGGTCGACCACCATGTCGGACTGGAGCAGGGAGCCCTCGCGGAGCTGGGTGACGGCTATCTTCCCGCGGATCTCGGAGAGGTCGGTCACGGCGGTGCCGGACAGCCAGCGCTTCGGCATGCTGATCTTCTCGAACTGGCCCGGGTCGAGTTCCTGGTACGGCGCGACGTTGGCCTTCAGCCGGTAGGCGGTGACCTCGGGGCCGACCTTGGACTGCACGTCCCGGACCACCGCGAGCACTCCGGCGAACGCCACGAGGGCGGCTGTCGCCGAGAGGACCAGCAGCAGAACGCCGCGGCGCTGGCGGGAGTTCACGGTCTGTCTCACCTCGGGGTTCTGGTTCGTGGTTCGTGGTTCGGTGGTGCGGGCGGAACGGTTCGGGCGGGGCGGGCGGTGGCGCGGCCGGTCAGGCGCCGGCCCGGTCAGGGCGTGGGTGGCGGCACCGGGCCGTGGGCGGGCGGTTCGGGATGCGGGCCGGGCGCGGGCCGGTGGGGGTCCCGGGCGGTGCCGGGAGCGCCCTGCCCGAGGGGCCGCACGGCGGCCGGGGCCCCCGGGCCGGGACCCGTCCCGTGCTCCGGGGCGTGCTCGTGACCGTCCGCACCGGGCCCGGGGCGGCCGGACGGACGGTGACCGGGACGCGGCACGAAACCGGTGGACCCTGTCCCCTGACCGGGAGCGCCCTGACCGGAGAGGCCCTGGCCGGGCAGCGGCGCGGCCCCCGGCGCCCCCGGCGCACGGCGCCAGGCCGGTCCGAAGGCGTCCTGCGGGGGCACGGCGGCCCCGGAGGCGTGGTGCGGGGCGGCGTCGGCGGCGTCCTGGCCGGGCCGCCGCCGTCCGGCACCGCCCCGCGCGGGCCGGTCACCCGGACCGGGAGCGCCCTGCGCGGGTCCGGCCACCGGACCGGGGACACCGTGCGCGGGGCGCGGCGCGGGTATCGGGCGCAGCCCCTCGGGGCCGGTGGGCCGGGCGTCGCCGCCG
>NZ_LWCC02000112.1:1489-3199 GCF_001642695.1 Streptomyces chilikensis | reverse complement strand
CTCCGCGCCGTCCCGGCCCGCGCGCCCGCAGATCGCGGCGCCCCAGGCCGGCGCCCCGGGGGAGCGGCGGCCCGAACCGGCCCGTGGCGCGGACGCCGCGCGCACCCGCAACGGCCTGGTGAAACGCCCGCGGCGCAGCGCCATCGGCGCGGCCGTCGACGAGACCGACCGGGCGGGAGCCCGGCCGCTGCCTCCCGCGCCGGAGCGGGAGCGCACCCCGGAGCAGGTCTCCGGGATGCTCTCCTCCCTGCGCAGCGCACACCTGCGGGGCGGGATCAGCGTGCAGAAGGAGAAGGAGAGGGACATGGAACGCGGCACGGGTGCCGACGCCGGGGCGCCGAAGGACGCCGTGAGTGACGGGGGCGGAACGAAGTGACCACATCTCCCTTCCAGAACACGGCGTCCTTCCAGAACACGGCGTCCTTCCAGAACATGGCGCCCTCCCAGAACACGGCGCCCTCACCGAACGCGGCGCCCACCCAGCAGGATTCGCAGACCTTCAACTGGCTGCTCGCCGCCTTCGTCCGCAACACCGACGGGGTGCGTGACGCGGTCGCGGTCTCCTCGGACGGACTGCTGATCGCGGTCTCCGAAGGGCTCGGGAGGACCGAGGCCGACCACCTGGCGGCCATCGTGTCGGGGCTGTCCAGCCTGGCGCGCAGCGCCTCGAGGCGGTACGGCTTCGACGGCGTGAAGCTGATCATGATCGAGATGGGGCGGGGCTTCCTGCTGGTCTCGGCGATCCGCGACGGCAGCTGTCTCGGGGTGCTCGCCGACAGCAGCGGTGAACTCGGCCTGGTCGGTTACGAGATGGCCGTGCTCGCGGAACGGGCCGGCGACCTGCTCACCCCGGCCCTGATCGCCGACCTGCGCCAGTCCCTGCCCCGGTGAGCGGTGAGCAGCCCGTGGAAGAGGACAACAGCTTCGTCAGGCCGTTCATCATCACCGGTGGACGGGTGGAGCCGCTGCGGAACGACCTGAGGCTGGAGACGCTGGTGGTCGCCGTCCGTCCGCCGGGCGAGTCGCTGACGTTCGAACGGAAGAGGGTGGCCGCGGTGTGCGAGAGCCCGACGACGGTGGCCGAGGTGGCGCATCGGGTGGGGGTCCCGCTGGGGGTCGCCAGGGTGCTGATCTCCGATCTCGTCGCCGCCGGGCACCTCGCCTGCCGCCAACCCGCGGAGCTCCCGCTCCATACGCTGGAAAGGATCAGGGACCATGTCCGGTCGCTCTGACAAGATGGTTCCGCTGGCCGTGAAGATCGTGGTGAGCGGCGGACTCGGCGTCGGCAAGACCACGTTCATCGGAGCCATCTCCGAGATCGAGCCGCTGGACACCGAGGCGGCGATCACCCAGGTGTCCGTGGGGGTCGACTCGCTGGACGGGGTGGAGTCCAAGACCACCACCACCGTGGCGCTGGACTTCGGCCGGATCACCCTCAACCCGGCCATCTCCCTCTACCTGTTCGGGACGCCCGGTCAGGACCGGTTCTCCTTCCTCTGGGACGACCTGGTCGAGGGGGCGCTGGGCACGGTGGTGCTGGTCGACACCCGCCGGATCGAGGACTGCTTCCCGGCGCTGGACTACTTCGAGGCGCAGCGGGCCCCGTTCGTGCTCGCGGTGAACCACTTCCCGGGGGCCCGGCGGTTCGAACTGGACGAGGTCCGGGAGGCGCTGGGCCTGCACGACGACGTTCCGGTGGTGGACTGCGAC
>NZ_LWCC02000112.1:0-1445 GCF_001642695.1 Streptomyces chilikensis | reverse complement strand
GCCGGCCCGTTTCCGCACGTCTTCGCCCCGCCGGCCCGAAGGGCGCCGTGGCGGGTGTCCGAAACGCGTGTCCGAAAACGATGTGTGAAGCGGCTGTGGGGATTTGCCGTGGTGGAACCGCCGGGCCGGAAGCGGAGGGGCGTGTTCCGGCCAGGGGCGAATGGGACGGCGGGTGAGGAGAGGGGAACGCACGAACGCCCGTTGCTGCATACGCGGGGTTTCGCTGAGCAGGGGGTCTGTGACCCGAGCGGGTGGGGAATGCGCTTGGCGACGCCGTCCTCGTCGGGCGGCCGAAAGGCACCCTTGCGCGGCTCGGTCGCCCGGCCGAATACTCCCTGCAGCGCTTGTCAGGAGCACGGCGAGTCCGGCAATCCCGGTCGCCCGTGCCACCCGGCTGCGCCTCACGGGCCCGCGCCCCCACAAGCGGGCCCCCAACTTCCCAAGTGGAGGAACGACCAGTGAGGATCAAGCGCACGACCCCCAACGGCGTCACGAGACGAACCCGTCTGCTCGCCGTGGCCACCGGCCTGGTGGCCGCCGCCGCCATCGCGGTGCCCTCCGCCAGTGCCGACGAAGTCGCCACCTTCAGCACCAGTGAACTCAGCTCGGCCAGTGGCGCGGTCCTGGAAGCCGACATCCCGGGTACCGCCTGGGCCGTCGACGCCAAGACGAACCGGGTGGTCGTCACCGTCGACAGCACGGTGTCCCAGGCGGAGATCAACAAGATCAAGGCGGAGGCCGGCGACAAGGCCGACGCGCTGACCATCAAGCGCACCGCGGGCAAGTTCCAGAAGTACATCTCCGGCGGCGACGCCATCTACTCGGGGTCGGGCCGCTGCTCCCTCGGGTTCAACGTCCAGGACAGCGCCGGCAACTACTACTTCCTGACCGCCGGTCACTGCACCGAGGGCGCCGGCACCTGGTACTCGAACTCGGGACGGACCACGGTCCTCGGCTCCACCGCCGGCACCAGCTTCCCGAACAACGACTACGGCCTCGTCCGGTACACGAACTCCTCGGTCACCAAGTCGGGCACGGTCGGCAGCGTGGACATCCGCAGCGCCGCCACGCCCACCGTCGGCACCACCGTCACGCGCCGGGGCTCCACCACGGGCACCCACAGCGGCCGGGTCACCGCGCTGAACGCGACCGTGAACTACGGTGGCGGCGACGTCGTCTACGGCATGATCCAGACCACGGTCTGCGCCGAGCCCGGCGACTCCGGCGGCCCGCTGTACTCGACCAGCGGTGTGGCCTACGGCCTCACCTCCGGCGGCAGCGGCAACTGCTCCACCGGTGGCACGACCTTCTTCCAGCCGGTCGTCGAGGCCCTGAACGCCTACGGGGTCCGCGTCTTCTGACCGGTCGCTCTTCCACATCCTCCTGGGAACCCCCCGCACGCGCCGCGTGCGGGGGGTTCCCGCTGTCCGGGCGGGGTGGGGAGG
>NZ_LWCC02000111.1:23476-29902 GCF_001642695.1 Streptomyces chilikensis | reverse complement strand
ATCAACAGCCTGGGGGCCTCGATCGTTGCGTTCGGCTGGGGTCACCTGATCGGGGCCCACCTCGAAGAAGCTCACTCAAGCAGACTTCACTCTGTCTCCTGTGTATCGACCGGAGGCCACGTGAACATACTGTTCAGGGCCTTGTTCCGGCGCTCTTTGCCGATGCCGAGCGCTGCCGCCATCAGGTGTACGCCCAGTCGCGGTGGAACAGCATTGCCTACCTGCTGCGACTGGTCCTTTCCGGACCAAGGAAAGTTACCTGGGAACGTCTGCAGGACGCCCGCCTCGTGAATGGTGAACTTGGAAGGGCCTACATCCCCCGTCACCACGTTGCGTGACACCTTGCCAGTGACGGTGAAAGCGGGCTGGTCGGATGTGCGCTGGCCCCGCTTCTTCGGGTCGCCTCCGGAGCCGTAGTTAGAACGCACGGAGAATTCCGAGGAACGCTCAGGAAGTTGGTCGGAACTTCCGAGGTCCTTCCTGGCACGAAGCAAGGCATCACCCATGGGGACCCAGGGGAAGGTGGATTCCACGCTCTCGGAATCCTCTTCTTCAGAGGTGTCGATCGGTAGTGGTTCCTGCAAATCTTGGCGCGGACGAACGAATGCAAGATGGGTCTTCCGGGGAAGTTTTGGCTTTTCGGTTTCCTCGTCTCCGAGTTTTGCGATCAGCACAGCGCGGCGGCGGGTCTGGGGAACTCCGTACTGCTCGGTGAGCAGCACGCCGGACACCGTGTGGTAAGTCTTCCCGTCAGGCAACTCCATGCTGGCCAGGGCTTCTTCGTAGGCTTTCCAAACAGGAAGAACAGCTGGCACCTGCTCAAGGATGATAGTTTCGAACGGCCCGGTGAAGGGTTCATGTGCAGCAGCGGCGGCCAATATCCAGCGAAGTGGTTCCAAGACTAGAGCGGTGCGTGAATCTCCCAGATGGGAGGCTGCGTCCTTTGCGAGTTCTGCGTCGATTTCGTCGGCGCTCTGCGGGTCTTTCGCCAGCCGTTTGATGTATCCCTTGACCTTGTCGAGATCGCGTCGCCCGCTTCCGCTGCCCGCAAGTGAGAAGGTCTGGCAGGGTGGGCCGCCAGCGAGAATGGTGACGCCCTTCAGTCTGGTCGCGTGGTCTCGGAGGTTCCTGCGGACCTCCTGCACGTCGGCGTGGATGGTTGGGAGGCCTGCCGCCAGACGTGTTTCACACGCGTTGCCGTCCCATTCAATACCGATAGCCTCTTTGCCGAGGTAGCGCGCAGCCACGTCCAGCCCTCCTGGCCCTGCGAACAGGTCCAGAATGTCGTATTTCTCCCTTTTTTCTGAGATGGCAGAGGGGGTGTGCGTTGCTGCGCTGGTCATGGTGTCGAAGTGTAGCCGGCGCGGGAGGGTGGATTTCGTGACGCGGGCAGCACGCTGGCGGCGTGATCAGCCGCGGAGCGCCTGGGCGATCGCGTTGCCCACGGCTCGACCGAGTGGCGGCGGGGTGGCATGTCCGATCTGTCGGTAACGCGCGGTCTTCTTGCCCGTGATGGCCCAGTCGGGCGGGAAGGCCTGGAGGATCGCCATTTGGTCGATGGTGAGTTTCTTCAGAGGGCGCCCCGAGTCGTCGGACTTCTGAACGCCGTCCCGGTCCGGCGCCTCGTCGGCGAACGCGTTGCCGTTGATGCCCATGGTGGCCCAGATCTTCTTCGTTCCGGTCGGCCCCACGTCGGCTCCTCCTCGCCCCTCGGAGCCCCCGACGACCGTCGGGGCCGGGCGAGTCGCGTTGCGAGCCCACTCGTCGGCTCCGGTCCAGCCACGCGACGCCATTGAATCCCGCAGGGCCTCGCCTGCGGTGACGTGACACGTCACGGTCGGTTTGGGGTGCTGGAACCTGTCCGCGTAGGGCTCCTGCAGTGCCACGATGAAGCCGTGCGGCCGATCCTGCGGCACGCCGAAGTCCCAGGCGTTGAGGACGAACCAGTGCAGCCTGTACTTCAGGTGCTCCAGTTCGGCTCGGAGGGAGTCGCGGATCTCCTCGTAGTCGTCCGCGCGGATCAACTCAGGGACGTTGTCGATCACGATCGCTTTCGATCCGATGCCGTAGGCCAGAGAGGCGGTGGCTCGGAGTAGGGCACGCTCCTTCGCGCCGTTGCCCGTGCGCTTCTGGGTGGCCGGCGACACCACCCGCGGTAGGCCCGCCGACAGGAGGTCGACGTTGTAACACTCCTGGTGGTCGATAGGGTCGAACTCCTCGAGGTCCATTTCCAGGACCTTCCACCCCGGCCTGTTGTGTCGCAACGTGGCACACGGGTCCTTGCGATGGTCAAGCGCAAGGACCGGGTCGAACCCCGCCTGCTCCAGCCCCAGGGCCAGACCGCCGGCTCCGGAGCAGACGTCGACAGACGTAAATCTCCTCATTGACCCCCCAAGGTCATTCACGGCGATCATGTCACTCGGGGGAGGGGAGCGGTAGTGACCTGCACAAATACACGTGGCTATGCCGTCGAACGGCGGCGGGCAACGAGTTCCTGCACGGTCCTGGCCGTCTCGACCGGTACTTCGTGTTCCCAGAACCGGAGCACCGTCCACCCCGCATCGCGCAAGTGCTCGGTCGTCTCCAGGTCCCGCGCCATGTTCTTGTCGAGCTTGTTGCGCCACCACTCCGCGTTCGACTTCGGCTGCGTCGCGTGCTGGGGGCAGCCGTGCCAGAAACAACCGTCCATGAATATGGCGATCTTGAGTCGAGGAAAGACGATGTCGATGCTCCTGCGCGGCATCCCCGGTACCGGCACGTTGACCCGGAAGCGCAGCCCGGCAGCGTGCAGCAGACGTCTCACCGCTACCTCGGGTGCCGTATCCCTGCGGCCTTGGCGGCTCATGCGGGCCGAGACGGCGGGGGAGGACGGGACGGCGGAACTCACGTATTCATTGTGCCGGCCGGGTTCCCGCCCCCGGCCGTTCCCGCGGGCGGATGCCTCCGGGTGCCCGCCCGGTCGCTCGTTCCGGGCGGGTACCTCCGTCACCGATCAGGCGTACTCGTCGTCGTCCCAGTCCAGGTACGGACCGAGGGGGGTGAGGCGTCGGTGCCAGTCGCGGTGGTGATGATTCGCCGGGTCGTCGGAGCGTTCGTGTCCCGGGTACTTCCCGCAGGAGCCGGGCTCCGTCGGGTGCGGCATCGCGCAGTAGCCACCTGCCCGGCGGGAGATCGACAGGGCGGCTTCCCAGCGGGCATCGTCCAGGCTGATCGGCTTCAGGGTCATAGAGGCTTCCTCCGGCACCGCAGACACTCGCACGGTGGCCAGACGGCGGACTTCAACGGGTCCCAGTCGTCGCCCACGCGAACCACGCGTGGCTCGTCCCACGTCCGACCGCTGTCGCGGCTCACGCGGAAGGTGATCACCGAGGCGTCGTCGTTCTCGATCACGAGGCCGCTCCCAGGATGCCGGAGCAGCGGTCGGACGGCGCGAAAAACGCTGCCCGGGTGCAGGGCGGAGTGGGACGGATAGGGTCTCGCATGTTGGTGCTCCCTCTGAAGCGTCGACCACGCCCCCGGACGGCTCCACCCGTCGCGGGGGTTTCCTTCACTTTACGCGACTGCGTGGGTCCGCGTGGTGGTGAATGGCCACGCGTGGCCAAGCTGTGCAGTCCGTGGCCACGGGCCACCCTGGATGCATGGACCTGCGCTATGCCTATGTCCGGCTGGCCGACGACATCGAAGCCGAGATCCGCTCGGGGCGACTCCCGCTGGGCGCGGCGCTGCCCGGAGAACGGGCGATGATCACGCAGCACGGTGTGTCCATCGACACCGTTCGGCGGGCGCTCAAGGTGCTGCGGGAGCGTGGCCTGGTGACGACGGTCCCGCACAAGGGCACGTTCGTCACCGGTGTGCCGGGGGAGGGGCCCGCGGCGGAGTGAAACGGCGATGGGATGACGGGGCGCGCCGTCGACCGGGCGGGGGTCGAAGGGTCCCGATGCCGTTCGGGTCCGCGTGCGCGACCCTGCTCACGGATTTCGCGTAACCGACGCGGAGGGCGGTGGACGGGCCCGCAGGCGGCCCTGGTCGGGTCGCCCCCCCCGACCCCTGCCGCCACTGCTCGTCCTTGTGGTGCAGATCAGGACGGGGCCGAGAAGGGTCCAGCCCGGGGGCAGGGGTCGGGTGCTGCGGATGGTGATGGGGAGCGCTCGCTCGTTGTCGTTCTCCGATGGAGAGGCATGACCGATCACGCCCGGCGGGCTCGGTCGGCGCTTCAACCCGCCGAACTGTTGGCCGGGACGTGGGCCGGCCGGTCATGTTCGCCCGGCCGGTCCACGCCCCGCTTCCAGGGCGGCTTCCTCGGCGCCCACCGGCCGGTTCGTCACTCTTGGACGTGCTCGTGCTTCGGGGCGGACTGCCACGGCAGTCTCGATGGAGTGGGGAGGTGGACGCTGCGCCGGACCGGGAAGCGCGCTTTCCCACTTCCCGTCCGAAGGTGCTGCTGATGCCGCCGCCGTGCCGGAAGGCTCTCCGGCCGGGTGGCCACATGGGACCCGATCACAACGTCCCCTACGCAGGCTGCGCGGGGAACACGATCACCGAGCCGTCCTTGTTGCGGACGACCTCGATGGCCACGTCCGGGGCGTTACTGTTAGTCGCGATGTTGTCACTCAACCGGTGGATCCGATGTGCTGCGCGCATCAAGCGATCGACTTCACCGGTCGTGAAGACGGGCAGCAGGCCGCTCGGACGGGCCAGCTCCAGGTTCGACAAGCGTTCAAGGGCGTCGGATATGCCCAACTCCAGCTTGTCGACGCGCTGCTGGTCGGCCTTGAGTGACCGGGCGAAGTTCTGGAAGGGGTTGCCGGAGTCCATCTGCGCGTGCTCGACGGCCTGCAGCACGATGACCCGCCGCTTCAACGCGATCGCCAGAGCGGCGAGTTCGAGGTGCGTGCGGAAGGTCCCGCCCTCCTCGTCGATGCCGGGGAACGCCTTGGTCAGCGTGTCGATGTCGATGGCCTTGCCGGCAGGCAGCTTGTCGAGCGCGGCCTGCCACTGGGTGAGGCGGCGGTTGACCGTGACCAGTGCGACGTTGATGGCATGCGCCGCCGAGTCCAGTCCCAGTGACATGCCGAGCTTGCCCTGGTCGAGCAGAAGCGCGGTTGCCTTGTCGATGGTGTCGCGGCAGCCGTCGAGCTGGTTGCGCTCCTCGTCGAGTTTCTGGTCCTGCAACTGCTCCAGTAGTTCCGTGATGTGCTCGATCGCCTGCTGACGCTTCAGGTCGGCGCTCGCGCTCAGCCCTACCGCCACAGCCATGAGCACCAGCGGCGCGGCGACGGTGAGCGCCGCGCTGCCGGTGGCCGCGACGCCGACTGTCGCCCCGGCTCCACCGGCCGCGCCCGCTGTCGCGGCCTTGCCGACCGGGACGAACACCGCGCCGCCCACAATGCCCGACGAGTTCATGAGGGGCCCGCGCAGACCGCCGGGAATTCCCTTCGCCATCATCGGGCGGACGATGCCCTGGCCGAATTGTGCGGCCACCTTCGCCGGCACGACCATGCGGTACAGGTTCTCGCCGGCGGCGGTCGCCGTGGCCGCCGTGGAGGAGCTTCGTGCCGACTGGGTGATGAGCTGCGACAAGTGCTGTGCCAGAGGGCTTGCGGCGTCGAGCGGGATGCCCCGGCTGTTGTCCAGCTTGTCGGGCAGCGGATACGCCTCGAGCGTGGCGATCGGCTCCTCGGCCAAGCCGGCCAGCACGGTGCGCAATTCGTCCAGCCGCTCGGCCGTGATCGGTCCGTCCCCCACCGAAACGGGCACCCGGGCGTCGCCGGTGGCCAGCGTCCACACCGGGACGTGGGCCTTGTTGTCGTCAGTCATCGTCTCCCCTTGCCGTTCGTGCGACAGCCTATGGTCGGCATCCGGCGAGAGCGATGTGAAGTTCCGGTATTCCTGCACGGAGCCGGTGACCGCCTCGTCCGGCACGGAGGGGGCGAGGGGTGCAGGTACTTGCAGGCGTTCGTCGAATCCGTGCGGGACGACAGGTTCTCACCGCGAGAGCCAGCCGGTTGATAATCGGAAGATTTCGGTGAATTCGCCCAACACGCTGAAGCGTTGGCAGTATGGCTTTACAAGACGCGCAGGAGCGCGGAAACAGGTGACCCCGGCGGTGCTGGAACACCCCGGGGTCCGGCATCAGGAGCGCAGAACTCCCCATGCAAATTCATCGTATCCCGGTGCATGACCGGGACTTCGTGATCCTCGCCAACCAGGCCATCCAGGACCGGCGGCTGTCCCACACCGCGCGAGGAATCCTCGCCCTGGTCCTGTCCCTCCCGAACGGCATCGGGGAGAACGTCCGGACCCTGAGCGACGACTACCCGCAGGGCAGGGGCGCCGTCGCCAAGGCCGTCGCGGAGCTGCGGAAGCTCGGGTACTGGGTGACGAGCACGCGCCGTGACCCGGAGACCGGGCGGATCCGCTCCAGCG
>NZ_LWCC02000111.1:0-23431 GCF_001642695.1 Streptomyces chilikensis | reverse complement strand
GGCCCCGCGGCCGCCGGGGAGGCGGGCACGTCCCCTTGCGGGCAGAAGCAACAGGGAAAGGACGGGGAAAAGCCCTCCCTGATCCCCTGGCGGCGACGTAGCCGGAAGCCGGACCGGGAAACCGGGCGGGTGGCGGCACCGGACGCCGGGGTGGAGGCCGCGGCGGTCGCCGGGGTGGGAGGAGCGGGCGAGCAGAGCGCGAGCGGGGCGGCGGCGGCCGACACGGCCCAGGCGGCGCGGGAGGCGGAGGCCGCGCGGATCCTGTGGCGGCTCGAAGTCGTGGACCCGCGGCTGCGGCTCGGTGAGCGGCAGGTCCGCGAGCTCGTTCCCGCCGTGAGCCGGTGGCTGGGGCGCGGTGCCACCGCCGTGGAGATCACCGACGCGCTGACGCAGGGCCTGCCGCCGAGGGTCCACAGCGCGAGGCACATCCTCGCCGACCGCCTGGAGCGCAAGCTGCCCGCGCCCAGGAGGCGGTGGAAGAGTTACGCCGAGTGCGGCAGCCCCGGGTGCGGCGGCCTCCTGCCCGAGGGGCAGGAGACGGGCGTCTGCACGGGGTGCGCGGTCGGACCCGTCGAGTACTTCGCGGTCGACTGCGCCACCGGCGTCGTGACGGACCGCGTGATGGAACGCGTGGCGGATCACGCGGTGGATGCCGTGCCGTCGGGTGGGGCGCCGGGGGGATCGCCCGGTGACGTCACGCGGGAATCGTGGCCGGTGGTCCCTGATGCGGCGGGACGGGTCGCCGAGTTGCGGGCTCTGCTCCGAGGGGCCGCGGTCCGGTCAGGGGTGTGACTTTCGCCCGCCCGCGCCGCACACGCCTTCCGCGCCGTGCGGATCATTCGGGCCGCCCGCGTCCGTGAGGCGCGGGAAGGAAAACGAGGGCGTGCGCGGGCGCAATGTTCCCCGAACCCATGATCACATTGCGTGATCGTCTGCTCACCCACCATGCTGACTATCCGTCACCGCCGAAGACCTGTTCGGTCGGCGGGGCGGATTCATCTGTCTGCACGATTTCGGATGTGAGCGATGTCCGCAAGGCAAGTCTGGCCGTACGTCGTGCTGGTGGCGACGTTCGCATGGAGCACGGTGATGGTCCTGGTGGACCAGGCCGCGGTGGCGGCGGCGGTGGTGCCCGCGGTGGTGCCCGCCCTGCTGCAGTTCGTGGGGACGAGGCGCGCCGCCAGGGGCGACGCCCGGCGCGCGGTGGGGCGGGCGGGAGAGGCCGGGGGGCCGGAGCCGGGTGCGCAGCCCGAGCGGAACAAGGAGCAGCCCTGTTGAACAGACCCCCGGTACCGGAGGGCGACGAGCCTGCGAAAGCCCCCAGGCGGGGGCGCAGGCCCAGTGAGGTCGATCCGCGTGTCGTCGGCACCCACCTGGTCCTGTTGTCCGTCCTGCGCGACCGCCACCAGCGGGACGGGCGCACCGTCGAACAGCTCGGCCGTGACTGCAACTTCGTCAAGTCCAAGATCTCCGAGCTGCTCCGGGGCTACGGCGGGAAGTACCCGCGCTGGGAGATCACCAAGGCCGTGGCCGCCGCCATGGACCTGCCGCTCGCGCCGCTGTGCCGGCTGTGGCTCGCCGGAGCGCGGGAGGCGCGCAAGAAGGAGAAGTGGATCGAGGGGAACGCGGGGGTGGAGGACGACTTGCGGGCACCGATGCCCAGGGCCCTGGAAGGGCTGCGGGAACTGCACGGTGCGACGTACCGCGCCTACGCCGGCGTCTTCCTGCGGCCGGACGCCGCCGACGGGGTGGTCGAGCAGGCGCTGACCGTGGTGTGGGCGCGCATGGACGTGGCGTTCTCCAGCGCCAGCGTCGCCGGCCACGTCTGGACGGTGCTGCGTGAGCTGGTCATGGCATGGGCCGATCCGTCGACGGCGCACGGTGTCGCCGCGTCCCGGACGGTGTCCGTCCGCTGGGGCCGCGACCTGCCGGATCTGCCCGACCTCCCCGACCTGCAGGGCCTCCCGGACCTGGCGGACCTGGCGAGCACGTCGCGCCTCCCGCGCCTCCCGGGCCTGGGGGACGACCTGCCCGACCCGCGTGACCCGTTCGGCCGGCTGACCGAGCAGACGGACCTCTTCAGGGCGATGCGCGAACTCGCCCCCCGCCACGCCGACGTGCTGATCCTGCGGTACGTGCTGCGCCGGAGCGCCGAGGAGACGGCGGACGTGCTCGGGACGGACCCCGGCATGGTCGGCCTGTGGGACCGGCAGGCCCAGGAACACCTGGAGCAGGCCCCGCACTTCAGAACCACTACGGGAGGGATGACGACATGAGCCGTGTCCAGCGATTGCTCGCGGGAGCCTGGATACCGGACGGGGACCGTGTCCCACAGGACGTCGTCCCGATCGGCGGCGGACCGGGCAGACCGCGGGTCCCGGACCCGGCCCGGGACCCGGAGGAGAGGCGGGCGGACGGACAGCTGGCCGTGCTGTGCGAGCTGCTCCTGGCGCACTACGCGCACACCGCGCTCCGTTCCTTCCTCACCGACCGGCTTCCCGAGCCCCTCGGCGCCCGGCTCGTCGGATGCGTCCTGCAGCTGGCCGACGACGAGGACGGCGCGCGCGCCTGGTGGCAGTACGCCGCCGGGGCGGAGGACGAGCTGTCCCCGTACTGCCTCCACCTGCAGCACCGGAAGTACGGGGAGCAGGACGCCGCCGAGCTGTGGCTGGACCGCAGCCCGGTCGAGCGGTGGACCGGTGCGGGCGGCGGACGGCCGCCGGGCGTCCGCCTCGCCTTCGACGTGACGTTCCCCGCGATGCTGGACCTGCTCGCGGGACTCCGCCCCCAGCAGCTCGGCGAGCGGGAACGGGACGCGGTGGTGGAGGCGTTGCTCGAGTACATCCCGCACGCCGTCGCCCCGGGGCACGCCAGGTACCCGGCGTTCGACCTGCCGGTGCCCGGCCCGGGGTTCGCGGAGCGGGTCCGTGCCCTGCTGAGCGGGGGGCCGGGACGCCGTTCGGCCTCCCACGGCCCGGAAGGGGACGGAGACGGCGGCGGTGGGGACGGACGGCTCCCGGCCCACCCCCGGACCGAGGGGCCGGCCGAGGGGTGAGGACCGGCCGCGGGTGCGGAGGAGGCCCCCCGAGGGCGTCCTCCGCCGAAGCGCTCCGCACGCGGCTTCTCCGCTGTCGGTCCCCGCGTCTACGGTGTGCCGGTGATCTTCAAGAGGAACAGGAAGGCCGCCGGTCTCGGCGCCCTCGTGACCGAGCTGGAGCAGGCCGTCGAGGCCCGCGACGGCGCCCGCACCGAGCGGGCCTTCGGCGCCGCGATGAGCGCCCTGCAGCAGGCGCCGGACGACGAACTCGTCCCGGCGGGGCCGCGGCTGGCCGCGCTGCTGCCCGCCTTCCCGCCCACCGGCCCGCGGCCGTTCCTGGCGAACGCGGCCGGCTTCTGCGTCGAGCGGGGCGCCGATCCGCTGGCGTGCGCGGAGCCGGTCCTCGACGCCGTCCGGCGGGACCTGCTCGACGCGTCGGAGTTCGCCCGCCGCTGGACCGCCGCCGGGGGAGACGGGGACGCACTGCCGGAGCCCGACGAGGAGGGCATCGACGACGCGCTCCTCGCCCGCCTGGGCGGCGACGGGCACGAGGCCCTGCGCCTGGCGCTGGCCTGGTGCTCCGTGGAGAGCTGGCAGCCGCCCGCGCTGGCCGTGCTGTGCCGCAGCGCGGAGGTGCGCCGCCGGTACGCGGCCGCGCTCCTTCCCGCCTGCCGCGAGGTGGCGGCGCTGGAGTCGCACGACCTCAAGTGCCTGGCCCACGCGCTGGCGGTCCTGGACGACGAGCCGCTGATCGTGCTGCACCGGCCCACCGGGCGCGGGTTCGAGGTGCGCATCGGAGGCATCGGGGACAACTTCCAGCTGCACACCCTGCTCGCCCACGTCCTCGTCGGCGGCGGTCACGTGCCCGGTGCCGCGCCCTCGGCCGAGAGCGTCCGCCTGGCCACGGATCCCGCACCGGCCCGCGGCCGCACGGACGTCGTGGCGACCGGCGCCTTCGAACTCCTCGCCCCGGACGGCGAGCGGATCTGGAACGAGGGGCTGCCCGACGACATACCCGTGGTGGAGGGACGCCGCCTGCTCGTGCTCGACGAGCCGGCGTACCGGCGGAGCTGGAACGCCGACCGGTTCTTCCCCCACCTGCCGGGCGCGGCGGAGCTGACCCGTGTCCTTTCCGCCGACGAGACGCGCACCTGGTTCGCCCGCACCTCGGCCGGCATCGCGACCTGACGCGGAACGCGGAACGCGGGACCCGGAACGCGGAACGCGGAACGCGGCGCGGGACGGGGGACGGGGCGGGCGGCGCGGTGCCGCCCGCCCACGGCGTGGCGCGGCGCGGCGCGGAGGCCGGGGCCGGACCGGTGGGCCCCGCGGCGGCCGGGGAAGAATGGCCCCGGCGGGCCCCTGCCGGGCCGGCCGTCGGAGGAGGGGGTCCCGTGAAGACCGTCAGCGAAGTCGACGCGCTCGCGTCCGCGGCCCACGCCGGGCAGACCGACAAGATCGGCGTGCCGTACGTCGAGCACGTCCGGGCCGTGGCCGCCGGGCTGGCGCCGTTCGGCGACGAACTGGTCATGGCGGGCCTGCTGCACGACGTCGTCGAGGACACCGACTGGACCGCCGAGCGGCTGCGCGCCGAGGGCGTCCCGCCGCGCGTCGTCGCCACCGTCGAGGCGGTGACCAACCAGCCGGGCGTGCCCTACGAGGAGAGGATCCGCCGCATCGCCGGTGACCGGGACGCCACGCTCGTGAAGATCTCGGACAACGCGCACAACAGCCGTGCCGACCGGGCGGCGCGGCTCCCGGAGGAGAAGCGGGTGCGCCTGGCCGCGAAGTACCGGGCGGCGCGCGACGTCCTGTGGGCCGCGGCGGACGACCGTGACGTCGAGGCCATCGTCACCGTCGTCAACCCGTCCCTGCTGGCGGAGCTGGAGGAGCGGCGGGAGCGGCGGCGGGCGTCCCGGCGGCACGCGTAGCGCGGCGGCCGCCACGCCCGGCCGGGCGGACCCGTCCGGACGACGCGGGCGACGCGGGCGATGCGGACGACGCGGCGCGACGCGCCGGGGCGCCCCTCCGCGAAGACCCCTCCGGCGGCGTCAGGGCCGCAGCGCGTAGAACCGCATCGGTGAGTTCGGCACGAAGCCGATGCGCGGGTACACCGGCGCCCCGGCCTCGGTGGCGTGCAGGGTGGCCCGGGTGAGCCCGGTGGCGCGGGCGCCCTCGTGGAGGGCCTTGCGGGTGACCGCCTCGCCGTAACCCCGGCGCTGGTGGCCGGGATCCGTGGCGACCAGCGCGACGAACAGGCGGCCGTCCGCCTCGACGGCCGCCGCGCAGGTCACGGGCGTGCCGTCGCGCAGGCCGAGGTAGGCGAACACCTCGCCCTTCCACAGCGTGGAGCCCTCGATGCCGTCGCGGCCGGCCGCCAGGTCGAAGCCGTAGGCGCGGGAGTTGAGGTCGGCGTAGTCGCGCAGGTGGGCGTCGGTGGTCACCCGGACGAAGGCGAGGTCCGGGTGGCGGGGCTCCGGCACGGGCAGCAGGTCACCGGCCATCCCGGTGCCGGGGAAGGCGAACTCCAGGCCCGCCCGCTCCGCCGCCGCGGGCAGTTCCGCGCGGGCGTCCTCGCCGAGCAGGTCCTCGAAGAGCCACAGGAAGCCCGGTTGCTCCTTCGCGCGCATCACCTCCGCCGCCTGCCGCAGGCGTGCGTCGAGGAGCGCCGCGTCCACGCCGTCCTCGGTGAGGGTGACGGCGTTCCAGAAGGGGAACCGGCAGTCGGCCCAGCGGACGGCGACGCCGGGGAGGTCCCGCACGTCCGCGTCCGGGGTGCGGTCGAGCACCATGGCGCGCCACACGGTGGAGAGCTGCCGCATCGATTCGATCGCGTCCGCGAGATCCGCCACGGTTCCGCAGTCCTTCGCCTCGTCGAGTGGTGATGGGCCGGGCGCGGGAGTGCCGCGTCCGGCATACCAGTTCAACGTCCGAGCCCGCCGGAGGCCACGGCGCGAACCGGCCATGTCGTGCCATGCCGTGCCGTGCGCGCCGTACGTGCCGGGCCGGTCGCCGAAACCCGGTCGACGGTGGGCGGAAGGATGTTCGATCATGCGGGCATGCCTCTGCGAGACACCCTGGCCCGGGTCGACGCCGACCTGGCCGCGGGCCGGGTTCCGATGGCGCGCCAGCGCCTGCGCGGTCTGGTGTCCTCCCACCCGACCGATCTGACCCTGCGCCGCCGCCTGGCCGAGGTGTACCGCCTCTACGGGGACCCCGCGGAGGCGGGCCGCTGGGCGTACCTCGAGCAGGACGGGGACCCGGGCGAGACCGCGGCCTTCGAGGCGAGGTACCGCACGCCCGCGCGGCGGATGCGCGCGCTCGCCTGGCGGGGCCCGGAGTCGGCCGCGGCGACCGGTTTCGCGCGGGAGCGGCTGGCCGAGGTGCGGACCGCCTGCTCCGAGGCGCTGGGCCGCCCGGTCGACTGGGACACGGTGCCGTCCGACGAGCCGGTGGACGGCGGGGGGAGCGGCCTCGGCGGCGCCCTGGCGGGGGCGGGATGCGTGGTGGCGGTGCTCGCGTTCCTGGCGGTCTGGGTGAACGGACTCGTCGCCCTGTTCGACTGACGGCGGAGGACGGCCGCAGCCAGGGGGCCGGCCACGCCCCGTGACGGGCCGGTCCTCCCGCCCGCCCGGTGGCGGAGCACCTGCCGGCGCGGCGGGGGAGGACGACGAGCGCCAGGGGAGGAACGGCGGCGCTCCGCCCGGGCCCGTCAGTCCCCGTCCCCGCGCCGCCGCGCCCGCCGCCGCAGGGCTTCGCGCCGCCGGCGCAGTGCCTGCTGCCGCTTCCGGCTCTTCTTGCGGCGCCGCGCCCGCTCGCGGGCGGCCGGGCTGCGCAGTTTCGAGGAGTCCGGCAGCCACAGGAGCGCCCACGTCAGGCCGGCGACGAAGAGCAGCAGGAACACGCCCAGTGCCATCGCGAACGCCGGCGGCAGGCCCGCCACCTGGTCCATCCGGAACTGGATCACGAAAACCGTCCATGTGCCTCGGGGTTCGGCGCGCCGGGGTCCGGCGCGACACCGCCGCACTGTAGCCGTGGGGCAGCCGCACCGGACGTCCGGTGGCCGGAGTTTTCCGAGGACGGGGCGTGGTACGCGGGGGGCGAGGGGCCCGGGAGCGCGGCCGGTGCGGTGGCCGGCGCGCCGGGAGACCTGCGAGGGGTTCGCACCATGGGAGTGGCCGAGACGATGCGCGCCGTGCGGCTGACCGCGCACGGAGGGCCGGAGGTCCTCGTGCCGGCGGAGGTGGCCGTGCCGGCCCCGGAGGCGGAGGAGGCGCTGATACGGGTCAGCGCGGTGGCGCTGAACAACACCGACCTGTGGACCCGGGACGGGGCCTACGGCCGCCCGGGAGCCCCGAAGGCGCTGTCGGGATGGCGGGGGCCGATCGACTTCCCGCGCATCCAGGGCGCCGACGTGGCCGGCCGGGTCGTGGCGGTCGGAGCCGACGCGGACCCCGGGCTCGTGGGACGGCGGGTGGTCGTCGACCCCGCGTTCTACGACGCCGACGGGCCGGACGCGTACCCGGTGGGCCTGATGGGGAGCGAGCGCGACGGCGGTTACGCCGAGTACGTGACGGCGCCCGTGGCGCGCGTGCACGACGTGACGGACTCCCCGCTGGGCGACGCGCAGCTCGCCGCGCTGCCCACCGCCTACGGCACGGCGCTGGGCATGATCGAACGGGGGCGGCTGCGGGAGGGGGAGACCGTGCTCGTGTCGGGGGCGTCCGGCGGCGTCGGTCTCGCACTGGTGCAGATCGCCCGGGCGCGGGGGGCGAGGGTGCTCGCCGTCAGCAGGGGATCCAAGATGGGCCTGGTGCGCGAGGCGGGCGCCCACGAGGTCGTCGACCGCGCCCGGGACATCGGCGAACAGGTCCGCGAGGTCGCCCCGGACGGCGTCGACGTCGCGCTGGACGTCGTCGCCGGGGACCTGCTGGGCGAGGGGCTGCCGTGGCTGCGCGAAGGGGGACGGTGGGTCGTCGCCGGTGCGCTCGGCGGGTACGACGTGGCCTTCGACGTGCGCCGTCTCTACCTGCACAACGCGCAGGTGATCGGCTCCACGATGCACACGCCGAGGCACTTCGACCTGCTCATGGACATGGCCCGCGAGGCCGCGGTGCGGCCCGTGATCGCCGCGACGTTCCCGCTGGAGCAGGCCGCGCTGGCGCAGGAGGAACTCGCCCGCCGGGGGCACGTGGGGAAGATCGTCCTCCTCCCCTGACCCCGGGGCCCCTGCCGTCCCTTCCGCCGGGCCGCAGCCGGCGGAAGGGACGGCAGGGGCCCCGGCGATTCCTGGACGACTTCCGTGACGTACGCACAGGGGTCCCATGGACAAGGACGAACCGCATCGAACGTTCAGCAGCACAGACGACCGACACCGCACAAAGGTTGTACGGCAGGACATGTGATTAACACCGCCCGAATGGGGGGCAAACTTTTGGCGGCGACGTGAGTCTTCCTTGCCACGAGTCCGATTTCCCATGTGCCGAAGCGCGAGACCGCCGACGCGGGGGCGGTCGTCGGGGTGGCCGACGGCGAGAGGCAGCAGCCAATCGGAGAAGCATCCCGTGTGACGAGGAGCCATGAGCCAACTTTCCCTCCGAGCCGTCCAGCGCATCACCTGCAAGAAGCGGGACGCATGGTGGACGGTGTTCCTCGTCGATCCTCTGGCCACCCGGCTGCTGATGGTGCTCGCCAGGTTCCGGTTCGTCACGCCCAACGGGGTGACCTGGGCCGCCCTGGTGTTCGGTCTGGTCTCGGCCGGGTTCTTCCTGGCCGCCGATCCGGTGTCGCTGGTCATCGGCGCGGTGCTCTACCACTTCAGCTTCGTGCTCGACTGCGTCGACGGGAAGCTGGCCCGGCTCAAGAACAACGGCTCGCTGTTCGGCGGCTGGCTGGACTACGTCTTCGACCGGGTGCGCGTGCTCTTCTGCGCGGTCGGCCTCATGGGCGGGCAGTACCTGCGCACCGGCGAGGGGGTGTTCCTCCTCGCGGGCCTGGTGATCGTCTTCCTGGACAGCCTGCGGTACCTGGACGCGCTGCAGATCTACAAGATGCGCGCGGGCATGCGCGGCAGGATCAAGAAGGCGGTGCGCGCCCGGCGCGCGGCCGAGAGGGCCGCCGCGCTGGAGGCGGGCGTCGTCACGACCCCGGCTTCCGGGGATGAGGACGTGGCCGTGGCCGAGGGCGAGGCCGGGAGCGAGGCCGCGGTGGACGCCGGTGTCGTGTTCATGGAGGACCTGCTCCGCGACAGCGAGACCGAGGGGGAGGGCGACGGCGACGACGACCGCTCCGAGGAAGCGCGCGCGGCCGCGCGGGTCCCCGACCGCAAGGTCATCGACCTGCACACCGAGTTCCGCACCAAGTTCCCCTGGTACACCCGGGTGCGCACCGCGCTGCTGAACCGCCGGGTGAGGCCGCACCTGGTCAGCGGCATCGAGTTCCAGATGTTCGTCTTCATCGTGGGCCCGCTGATCGGCCAGCTCCTGTGGACCACCGCCGTCGCGGCGGCGCTGATGCTGGCCTTCGAGCTCGTGATCATGTACAAGTTCTGGCTCTCCACCAAGGACTTCAACCGCGTGATGGCCGAGCTGAGCCCCGCTCCGGCGAACACGGTCGGCGTGATCGTGCCGCAGGCGTTCAAGGGGTACGTGGCGCCCGAGCCCGAGCCCGCCCCCGTCACCGCCCTCGGCGGCGAGGCGGACGCCGTGCCGTTCATGCCTGCGCAGTCGCAGTCGCGGGCCGAGGCGGCCGGTGTCCCGGCCGCGGCCGTCAAGTCCTGACCGGCCGGCCCCGACACGGAATCCGGATTTCCGGAATCAGGCTCCGGAGTCGCGCGCCGGCCCCCGCGACACGTCGGGTCGCCGGCCGGATTCCCGGCGCGCACGGCACCGGCACCCGCATGTGCGGGTGCCGGTTCCTCGTCTCCTCCACCATCGGGAACCGGAGTCGAGTCCTGCCTGCCGGACCCTCCTCCCGGCCCCCGCCGCCGTGGCGGCAAGGGGCTCACCCGCAGGGGTGAAGTGAATGCGTCGGCGGCGGAAGCGGGCCCGCCCGCCGAGGGCCTCGTCGTCGGCCCCGCGCGGCTCTGGCCCGGGCGGCGCGGGGCCGACGTGACGATCCCACCAGGGCCCGCCGCCCTCCGCACGCCCGTGGGGCCGTCCGGGCGACCTCGTGCCGTGCCGTCCGTCAGCAGGTGACCGTGCGCTCGTAGACCCCGGTGATCGACTCGTGCGTGTGGATCACCGAGTTCCCCGGGGCCAGCGGGTAACAAGGGCTGTCACCCGCGTTGTCCACGACGACGCGGACCCGCGTCGTCCTCGCGCAGTCGTTGGTGAGGTGGACGTCGAAGCCCTCATGGGTGGGGTTGACGTACCGCTTCAGGCAGGCCGGGGTGGCGCCGGCGGCGGCCGCGGCCTGACCGGAGGGCCACAGGGCGACGGCGGTCGCGCCGACGGTGACGGCCGCGGCGGCGATCACGGCGGCGCGGTGGGACGGCGGGCGGCGTACGGATTTCGGTGCCATGGGCGCTCTCGCTTCCTCGCGGTGTTCGCAGGGGCTGAGGTGCGTCCATCATGTGGCGGGCACGCGGACGGCGGCATCCGCGTTGGGCGGAACGGGTGACGTCCTCCCCCCGGAGGGGCGGAACGGGTGGCGCGGCAGGCCGCCGGCCACGTCATCGGGCCCGCAGCCCGCGGCCCGTGGTCTGCGGCCCTCCGCCCTCTGCCCGGACGGGGCGGCGCTCACGGGGTCAGCTCCCCCTGGTGGCCCCCGCGCCACTCGGTGAGCAGCACCGTGGCGTCGTCCGCGAGGGTCCCGCCGTGGTGCTCCACCACGGCGGCCATCAGCCGGCGGAGCGTCTCGTGCAGCGTCATCGCGCCCGAGTGGTGGCGCAGGACGAACTCGATGAACCGGTCCCGGCCGAACTCCACCCCTCCGGCCCCGCGCGCCTCCACGATGCCGTCGGTGTAGAACAGCAGGCGGTCACCGGGCTCCAGCTGATCGGTGCACTCGGTCACCGGAAGTTTGAGGCCGGTGCCCATGGGACCGGCCGGAGGACAGCCCAGTTCCGTGGTCCACCGGTTGCCGCGCAGCAGGACCGGCAGGTGGTGGCCGCGGTTGATCCAGGTCAGCCGTCCCGTCCTCATCTCCAGCTCGGCGATGAGACCCGTGACGTAGCGCTCCGTGCTGAACTCCCGCACCAGGGTGTCCTCCACGTGCCGGCTGGTCTCGAGCAGGGACGCGCCCTGGCGGCGGGCGTTGCGGCAGGCCGCCACCGCGACGTTGGCGGTGATGCCGGCCGTGGTGTCGTGGCCCATGGCGTCGAAGATGCTCAGGTGGAGCGTCCCACCGGCCACGGCGTAGTCGAAGGCGTCCCCGCCGATGTGGTAGGCGGGCTCCATCGCGGCGCCCACGGTCACGGCATGTCCGGCGTAGGCGGGTGGCGGCGTGAGGTTCCACTGCATCTCGGCCGCGACGTTCATCGGCTCGGTGCGGGTCAGACGGGCGTAGGAGTCGCTGTAGGCGCGCTTGCTGAGCAGCAGCAGGGCCGCCGTCGACGCCAGGTCGCGCAGGGCCTCCTTGATCTCGTCGCCGTCGGTGTCGGTGTCGGCCCGCAGCACGCCCAGCCGTTCCACCCCGTCGGTGACGGCCACCCACCAGCGCTGCCGGCTGCTGTCCGGCCGTGCCAGCCGTTCGGGGAGGACGTCGACGCGCTGGAACGCCTGCCCGGGCAGGCTGCCGTCGACGGTGAGCAACTGCCCGCCGTGGCCGGCGTCCGCTCCCTCGCCGGTGAGCTGGCGCAGCACCTTCTGCTGGATGTCCACGATGAACAGGGCGGTCTCGTGCAGGCCGGCGGCCGCCCCGTGCCGCGTGACCAGTTCCGGCAGCTGCTCGAGGGTGACGGTGTGGCTCTCCTGGATCATGCGCGCCAGCTGCAGCGCCGCCGTCGCCCTCCCGGTCACGGCTTGCCTCCTTCCACCGCCGCGCCCGCGGCGCTCACGGCTCCTCCGGTACCGCCCGGTCCTCGGCGGGCCGCCGTGCGGCACGGGTGGGCGGGCGTGTGGTGCGCCCCGCGCCGTGCCGGCTCCCCGGCCGCGACGCGCCGCACCCCCGACGCCGTCACGTCGCCGGACGCGGGGCTGCGGGGGTGCGGGGCGGGAGCGGATCCGACGTCAGCGACGTCAGCGACGTCAGCGACGTCAGCGACGTCGGCGACGTCGGCGACGTCGCGGCGCGGCCGTCAGTCGTCGTGACCGGCGTTGGCCGTGCCGTAGTTGCCTTCCTCGGAGGTCCACTGGGTGCCGGAGAAGATGTTCGGGGAGTGGTCGTCGTCGTGGTCGTGGGCGACGGCGGTCCCGGCGCCGAGGCCGACGGCGGCGAGGGCGAAGGCGGCCAGAACGGTGGCGGTGGCGCGGCGAACGCGCATGGTTCCTCCTCAGGTTTCGGTCCCCGGACGCGGAACGGTCGGGCGGGTGATCGCGTCCGGTGGCCCCATGGCACCAGCCGTGGGCCGCCCGGGCGCGCCGTCGGCCTCGTGTCGCCCCCTCCGTTCACCCGTCGGACCCAGCAGGGGGCGCGAGCCCCGACACGACGCGCCCCCGCCTCCGCGCCGGTTCACTCCCCGGCGGCACCCGGCTCCGGCAGCCTCAGCCGGTGCAGCCGCGGCGCTCGGTGACGTCCTCCACGTAGGCCCGGAAGAGGGCGGGGAGGCGGTCGGCGAGGACCCGGCCGTAGGGGCGGCCGACGGTCATGGCGTGGACCGCGGGCGCGCCGTCGCAGGTGGACGAGGCCCACAGCAGGCCGGTGTCCGGGTCGTGCCCGGAGGTGCCGGGGTCGAGCGGGCGGTCGCCGTCGGGCCAGGTGGCGCGGCGCACCCGCTCGGCGTCGGGCCCGAAGTAGGAGTCCGTGCGGAGGTACCAGTGCGACCGGCCGTCCCGCAGCCTGCCGCCCTCCTTCCTCCGCTCGTCCTCGGGAAGGCCTGCCAGTCCTTCGCCGGTGCGTTCCGCGCCGGGCGCGAGCAAGCACGGTTCGGCGGCGCTGCGGGGTGCGACGGGAACCTCGACCATGCGGTCGGGGAGGGCGTCGGCCGCCGCCTCCCGCCGGGCGGACCGCTCGACGTGCTCCTCGAGCCAGGCGCAGGAGCCGTCGGCACCGGTCAGCGGGCGCAGGGCCCGGCCGACGGGCGTGAGACCGGTGGGGAACGCGGGGACCTCGGTGCGGCACTTCCTCATGGCCGCCGCCCCGGGCACCGCGGCCCGGGCGACCCGGGCCAGGCGGTCGAGGCCGGCGCGGGAGAGGGGGGCCTCGCCGGACCGGGCGGTGACCAGGAGGACGCCGGGGGCGGACTTCCCCGACCCGGGGCCGCAGACGGCGCGGACGGTCACCTCGTGGTCGGTGTGGGAGCCGGGCGAGCCGTCGCCCAAGGGCTGCGGCTCGGGCGTCGCGACCCGGGCCGGGAGGCCGTCGGGAGCGGGATCGGAACCGAACGGACCGCCGCCGAACGCGGGCGTGCCCACCGTGTGGGTGACGGCGGTCGCGCGCAGTTCCAGCAGGGGCTCGTGGCGGTCCTCGTCCGCGCCGTGGATCGTGCAGAGGCCCCCCGGGGAGAGGCCGCGTTCCGCGGACAGCCGGTCGGTGCCGTTCTCCAGCCGCAGGGCCTCCTCCCCCGTGACGAGACCCGCGCACGCCTCGTCGACGACGCGTGCGCTCTCCCCCGGAGCGCGGTGGTCGTCGTAGGCCTGCCCCACGGTCCGCACGATCACGGGCGCGCCGGCCACGATCCCCACCACCGCGGCCACGGTCCACACCTGCACCAGCCAACGGGGTGTCCGCCAGTCCTCGTCGCGCCGCATCCGTTCCCCCTGTGCGTCCGTCGTCGCCCGGCCGGACGATCCGGAAGGTAACAGGGGCGACGAGACCGGGCGGGGAACGGCCCTGCCGGAGCCGCCGAGAACCGGCCAACCTGTGATGGCGGTGGAGGGAGGAGCGAGGGCGGTCGAGGTCCGCGCGGTGAGGGGTGAGGACCCTGCCGTTCAAGGGATGCCGCTCTTCCCCGTACCGGTCGACGGCGGGTGCGCCGCCCCGTGATCGAATGAATCCGGCCAGTTCCGTCACCGAAAGAACGACCGTCTGGCAATCCATTGATAGGACTGTTGTTCAGTTTGCACGAGGACAGCGTCATGGAAGGGCGACCGGGGGACATGGCCTGGGAAGAGTGGGAACAACTGAAGACGCAGGCCGCCGCCGCAGCTCCGGGCGCGCCTGCCGGAATGCGGCTCAACCAGCTCCCGGCCGAACAGGGCGCCGGTGGACCGGACCTGAAGGTGAAGCACCAGCAGCTCCGGGCGCTCGGCACGCTGGCCGACGACCTGAGGCAGCGGATGCAGGTCGACGGCGACCACGCCCGCCCGACCACCTTCTCGGCCGGGGTCGAACTCTCCAACGACGGACTGGACTCGGGCCACCAGGTGCTGCGGCTCGCCGAGGTGTGGAGCACCAAGCTGCACGTCCTGCTGGACGCGTGCTCCCACATCCGCAACCACCTCAGTTTCACCAGCTCGCAGCACGCCAAGGACGACGACGAGGCCTCCGCCGGCGTGGGGGCGGCGGGCGCCGATCTGCAGCCGTTGTCGAAGATCTCGGACTACATGAAGTGACGCGCACGGGGGACGGAACATGGCGGACATCGCGACGCTGACGGTCGGGGAACTCAGGGACCTCCGCCTCGGCAACCTCAAGAAGGCCGTGGACGACTGGCGCGTCATGGCCGGCAAGCTCGACAAGCTCGCGGTCGGCGGCAGCGGCGACGTCAGCGCCCGCGACCTGGAACGCAAGGCGAAGGCCGCCGACTGGGAGGGCGTGAACGCCACCGTCTCCCGGGAGTTCGTCACGAAGACGGCCAAGCAGTTCGAGGACGCCGCGGCGGAGGCGAAGGACGTCCTGGGCATCCTGAGCGACCTCGCGTCGCAGATGGCGAAGCACAAGGAGAGCCTGGAGACGGCGGTCTCCGAGCTGAAGGCGCGGAACATCCTCGTCCTCGGCGACGGCACGATCGTCGACAACGGCCCGAAGGGCCCCGTCAATGAACAGCAGGCCGCGGCGAAGCCCTCGCAGGAAGAGCTGGAAGCGGCCAAGAGCCGGATCACCCGCATCCTGTGGGAGGCCACCGAGACCGACCGCATCGCCAAGGACGCGCTGCGCGGCATCATGAAGGACGAGCACGACTTCTCCGGCGCGGGCGCGGGGAGCCTCAAGGAGGCCGACACCCGGCAGGGGCGCGAGCAGGCCGCGAAGTGGAAGAAGGACATCCTCTCCGGCGACTACAAGAAGTGGAGCGACGACGAGCTCGAGGCGTTCAACCGCGCTCTGACGCTGCACCGCGACAACCCCGGCTTCACCGAGGCCTTCTTCACCGGCATAGGTGCCGAACAGACGCTCGCCATGTGGCGGGAGCTCGCCCACCCGTACAGCGGGGCGGAGGAGGGCGACCGCGCCAAGCTCCTGGCCAGGGTGCAGGACAACCTCAGCATGTCGCTCGCCAACGCCTCGTACGGGGACGGCCCGGCGGTCGAGCAGTGGAAGAAGGACCTGATCGCCGCCGGCCCCAAGCAGCTCCCCGGCGACCTGCCCATCGGGCCCACCGGCTTCCAGGTGATGAGCAGCCTGATGCAGAAGGGCCGCTTCGAGAGCGAGTTCCTCCACGACTACGGCACCGCGCTCGTCACCCACGAGCGCGACCGCTGGCGCGGCGACGGCGAACCCTGGACGAGCGGCATCACGCTCAACTACCCCGACGACAAGAAGAACTCCAACGACCCGATGGCCGGCTTCCTGGAGGCCCTCGGCCACAACCCCGAGGCCTCGCTGGACTTCTTCAACGACGAGACCGGCAAGGGCGACAAGCGGATCAGCAACCTCGAGTACCTCGTCGGCCACGAGGAGCACGGCCGTAAGTGGCCCGAGAACACCGACGGCTACGACAACCTCGGGCACGCGCTGGAGTCGGCGACGCTGGGTTACCCCTACGACAGCAAGGAACCGGCGATCCCGCCGGTGGAGACGACCGAGCAGATCAGGGCGAGGACGGAGCGGACCGCGCTGGCCATGGAGGTCGTCGGGGCGTACGCGGATCCCGAGGTGCTCGAGAAGCAGAAGGGCATCGAGTCCAGCCTGGCGCGGGTCGCCGCCGGTCACATGGACAGCATCAACTACACCATGGCCAACTGGGGAGGCATGGGCGACCTGGCCGACAGGGACGGCTTCTACGGGAAGAACGAGGCCTACCTGCGGGACTTCGGCGAGGGCGACACCACCGCGTTCCTGCGGAACATCGCGGCGGACGAGGGAGCCCACCAGACGCTCGCCCAGGCGCAGCAGATCTACGGCACCAGCCTGATGGCGGCCCACGGCGACAACCAGGCGGACGCCATCAACGCGGCGGAGAACAGCGTCCGCATGCACGGCATGATCGACGAGGCCCGCATGGAGGCCATCGCCGGGGAGTTCAAGGACGAGAAGGAGAAGCGGAACCTGGAGCTGGAGAAGCAGGCGGCCTGGATCGAGTTCGGGGCCGGCGCACTCGTCGGTGTGGGCACCGGCCTGGTGGCCGCGCCGACGGCCGGCGCCGGGGCGGTGGCGGTGCCGATCATCGCCGACACCGTGGGCAGCGCCGTGGAGACGGCGGTGGGCAACCACATGATGGACTGGCTGAAGGAGAAGGAGTACAAGAACGCTCCCGAGGCCATCAAGTCGCTCGACGAGGCCAGGACCGCCGGCGCGGTGAACGCGACGGCGCCCCTGCGGGAGTACCTGATACGGACCGGCGTGCCGGAGCAGGAGATCCAGGACCTGATGCCCGACATGGAGGACGCCTACAACAGGGGCAGGGCAGTGACGGACACCGACAACGTGGAGAAGTGATGCGCAAGGCCGGCGCGGGAAGAGCCCTTCCCGTTCTGTTGATATGCCTGGGTGGATGGCTCCCGGCGTGTGACGCGCCCGCCGCCGGGGAAGCCGCGGGGGCCGCGTCGCCCTCCGCCACCGCGAAGGACGCGGAGCGGTGCCGTCAGCTCATCGGCACGGCCGGCGTCGACTGGGCCGAGAAGGGCCACGGCTCCCAGGTCGTCGAGTCCGGGCGGGACGTGCAGGACGTGGGCGAGGCCGTACGGCGGTTCGGCGACACCGCACGCGCCTGGACCCCTGACGCCGACGAGGACTTCAGCTTCCGCTTCCTGCCCGACGTGTGCCGGCTGGTCCCCCCGGACGCGAGGAACGGCGACGGGTTGGTCACCCTCAAGGCCGGACCGGGAACCTTCCCGCTGGAGAAGCTCCCGGCGGGGAAGCTGGAGGGCGGGGGCCGGGTCGCCGACGCAGGCGACGACGTCAAGCTGGTGGCCTGGGAACTCGACGACCGGGTGGAGCACTCCGCCTACGTGAGGTGCCGGGCCGAAGGGGCGATGAGCGGCCAGGAGACGCGCGTCCCCCTCGAGGTGACGATGACGGACCACTTCGACCAGGACGCCGCGGCCACCCCGCGCTTTGACCTGTTGCTGGACGCCGCACGGGTGATCGCGGACGAGGCCGGCTGCGTCAACGACCCGGAGCTGCCGGAGGAGGCGCCGGAGGGCTGACCGCCCCGCCCCCCGGTCCACCCGGCTCACGGCGTCTCGCGGACCCCTGCGAGCGCGACGCCGTCGTCCACCGGGGCGGGGGTGCCCGCGGCGGCGGTGACCGGCCGCCGCCTCCGGGCGGGCCGGCCCGGGACGGTGAGCACGGCGAGGCAGGCGACGACCATGGCGATGCCGACCCAGCCGAGGAGCGGCAGGCGCTCGCCGACGACGAGGACGGCGAGGACGGCCGCGACGACGGGCTCCAGCAGGGAGAGCGTGGTCGCGGTGCTCGCCGGCACGTGGGCCAGGCCCCAGCCGAACAGCACGTAACCGGTGAACATCGGCACCAGCGCCATGTAGAGGCCGACGGCCGCGCCGGACCAGGAGGCCAGCAGCGGCGCCCCGGTGGCCAGCAGCACCGGCATCAGCAGCAGGCCGCCGAGGCCGAAGACGGCGCCCATCGCCGCGCCCGAGGGGACGCCGCGGCTGATCAGACGGTGGGCGGCCCAGGCGTATAGGGCGTAGGTGAGGCCGGCGACCAGGCCGAGCCCCACCCCGAGCACGGTCGCCCCGGCGGAACCCGCCCCCGCGCGGGCCGGGCCGGCGCCCGCGGCCTGCGCGGCGCACAGCAGGACCGTGCCGGACAGGCCGAGCGCGGCGCCGGCCGTCCAGCGGCGGGTGAGGCGGCGTCCGTCGGCGATCCGCTCGACCAGGGCCGAGGCGAGCGGGGCGGAGCCGATCGACACCACCGTACCGACGGCCACTCCGGCGAGCCGCATGGAGGTGTAGAAGGCCAGGGGATAGGCGGCGACCGACAGCGCCCCGAGCAGGACGACGCGCCTTCGGGCGCGGAGGTCCGGCAGGGCGCGACGGATGCGGGGCGCGGCCACCAGGGCCTGCAGCAGCCCGCCCAGGCCCATGGCGACGGCACCGATCGCCAGCGGCCCCACCGCCGGGGCGAAGGTGGCCGCGGTGCCGGTGGTGCCCCACAGCAGCGACGCCAGCAGCACGCACGCCGCGCCCGCGCCGGCCGAGGCGGCCGCCCGGCCGGGCGGCCGCCTCACAGCCGCTCCAGCAGGCCGGCGGCCATCGCGCGGGCGTGCCGCAGACGCGTCCCCGCGCCCTCCAGGCCGGCCCGGACCATCGAGCCCTCCAGCAGGAAGGACAGGTGCTCCGCCACCCCGCGCGCCTCCTCGGGACGACCGGGCATCAACTCCTCGACGTGCCCGGCGAGGAGGTCCTCGACCTCCTCCTTGTGCCGGCGCACCACGTCCCGGCCCCGGTCCCCGGCGGGCAGCTCGGCGGCGGCGTTCAGCAGGCCGCAGCCCCGGAAGCCGCGGTCGTGGGAGAGCGCGGAGCGATCGGCGTGATCGGCGTACGCGTCGAAGACGGCCAGCACGCGGCCGCGGCCGTCGCGCGCCGCCTCCAGCCGCTGCCGGTAGAGGCCCAGCCACTCCTCGTGCCGCGCGTCGAGGTAGGCGCTCACCAGGTCGGCCTTGGAGGCGAAGTTGTTGTACAGGCTCATCTTCGCCACGCCCGCCTCGGCGGTGATCGTGTCGATGCCCGTCGCCGCCACGCCGTCCGCGTAGAAACGGCGCGCCGCGGCCGCGAGCAGCCGCTCCCGGGCGGCCCCCCGCCGCCTGCCGGGACGCGCGGTCGCCGGTTCCGTGTCGCTCATCCGATGACCCCCCTCACTTATTAGGTAGGTCAGTCTACCTAATAAAGGTTGTTCCGAACACGGCCGTGGGGGAATCGCGCGGCGCGCGGCGGGGCGCGTGACGACGGCGGGCTCCGGCCGCACGGGTGACCGCTCCCGCGCGGGCTTCCGCGGCCGCTCGCCCGCCGTCGATGCTGCGACGGACGGACGGACGGACGGACGGACGGCTGGCCGGGCGGCCGGGCGGCCGGTGCGGAGCGGAAGGGGAGGCGAGGGCGCGGTGGCGACGGGATCGCGGTGGGTGCGGGGGGTCTGCGGGGCGTCGGTCGTGCTGGCCGCCGTGGCGGGGACGACCGGGATGACGGGGGCGGCGGGCGCCCCGGTGGCGGCGCGGCCGGAGGTGACGCTGGTGTTCGACAAGAACCCGGCGGATCCGAGCCGTTCCACGCTCACCGTCCACCGCGACGGGCAGCGGCAGGCCCGCTACCGGGCGGGGTCGGGGGACGGGAGCACCGACGACTGCGCGGCCGGACGGGGGTGGCTGCCCGACGGCGACTGGCGGATCCTGCTCAAGGACCGGCGGTTCAAGGGCGGCAAGGTGCGCGGTTACGGCATCCGGCTGGAGAACATGAGGTGCGCCGGGGGCGCGGCGACCAGGACCGAGATGTTCGTCCACTCGGAGATGCACCGCGACGGCGGCCAGGGGGACGACGAGCCGCGCCGGTGGGACGGGGAGGCCGACTACCTCTCCGACGGCTGCGTGAAGCTCCGGCCGGACGACATCAAGGACCTGTTCGCCCGGCTCGACGGCCTCGGGTGGCCGGAGCGGCTGAAGGTGACCGGCTGAGGCCGGACGCACGACGGACGCACGACGGGCGCGCCCCGGTGGGGGCGCGCCCGCGTGGGACGGCGGAGGAAGGCGGTCAGCCGTGGAAACCGATGTACCCGTCCCGGTCGCCGTCGTGGGCGGACCTGCTGTACGCGTGGGAGTCCGAAGCGGGACCGGACGGCTTGTACAGGTGGATCGTGTCCTTGTCGTTGTTCCACAGGAAGTTGCAGTTGTCGCGGTAGACCACGTTCTTCGCGTCGGAGTCCGCGCCGTGGCCGCCGCGCAGGCGGACGTAGTCGCCGGGCTGCAGCGAGTGGCCGGCCGTGAAGGTGAACCGGTTCCCGGCGGCGTCCTTCACGACGTAGCCCTTGAGGTTGATCGTCGCGGTCTTCGAGTAGTTCTTCAGCGTCAGGTACTCCTCATCGGTGTTGCCCGACGTGCAGCTGTTGCTGTCGGAGCCCGGGGCGTCGTACTGGACGCCCCGGATCTTCAGCGCGGAGTGGTACTCGGCGGCCTGCGCGGGAGCGGCGGTCAGGACGCCCAGCGAGACGGTGGAGACGGCGGCCAGGACGGCCGCGGGCACGGTGGACCTGCGCATGAGGATTCCCCCCTCGGTGATGCGGGTGCGGCGAGGGGAGGAGTCTATGGCGCGTGAAGATTGTGTGACGAGACTATGAATGTTGTGGTTCGGTCACAGGTGTCATCCGCGGTTCCCGTGACAGGCGTTGTAGGGGCGGCCGGAGCCGCACCAGCAGGCGGAGGCGGGCTCCGGGGGCCAGGCGGAGGCGCGGCCCCGGGCGGCGAGGGTGGTGGCGTACTGGGGGAGCAGGGCCGCGTCGCCGGGGGAGGCGCCCTCGGAGGCGGCGAAGGCCTCGTAGGAGGGGACCGTGCCGGAGACGATGCCCAGGTTCGGGGTGCCGGAGGCCGCGAGCTCGCGGAGGCTGGCCTCTATGGCCGTCACGTGGGCGGAGTGGGAGGGGTACTCCGCCGCCAGCTCCGGGTACGCGGCCAGCAGTTCGGCCAGTTCGGTCTCCGGCCAGTGCAGCACCGCGACCGGGAAGGGCCGGGAGATCTCGCGGCGGAAGGCCCCCAGCTCGGCGTGCAGCCGCGCGATCTCGGCGGCGAGTTCACGCGGGTCGGAGGAGCCGAGGGACCAGACCCGCTTGGGGTCGTGCAGTTCGTCCAGGCGGACGGCGGACGAGGCGTCGTGCAGGCGGTCGGCGAGCGCGTCCCAGGCGTCGTGGTCCGCGCCCAGCATCCGGCGCACCCGGTGCCGGCCGTAGAGCAGGGGGCGGGTGGCGGACGTGGGCTCCCGGGAGTCGCCGATCAGCAGGCGGGCGCCGTCCGTGAACGTCTCCTCCGCGGAGTCGAGTTCGTCGTGCGCCTCCAGGGCCTCCGCGACGACGATCCACGGGCCGGGCGTCCGCGGCCTGGCCGCGCGGATCCCGACGACGATCGCGCGGGCCTCCGCGACGTGGTCGTACTGCCACAGGTTGGCCGCCTTCAGGGCGCGGACCAGGTGCGGGTCGTCCAGGCCGGAGGGCGAGGCGAGCAGCCGGTCGTAGAGGGCGGTGGCGGCGGGCCGGTCGCCGGCCAGCTCGTGGTGGGCGGCGGCCCGCAGCAGCAGCGCTTCGGCGTCCTCCGGATAGAGGTCGGCGGCGCGCTCCAGGCGTGCCGCTTCTTCGGTGTGGTCGACGGCGTTCTCAGCAGGCATGTCGGGACGCATGTCCTCACGGTAGCGCCGGGGTCCGACGCGGCGGGCGGAGCGGGGGCGCGGTGTCGGCAGCGTCACGGTGCCCGGTCCGCGGCTCCCCGGACGCGCGCCACCCGGCGGCCGGGGGCCGCCGGGTGGCGTGGGCGTCGGGAACCGCGGACCGGGCCGGGGGCGGGCGCCCGGGCGGCGTCCGGGAGCGCGGACGTCGGAAGGCGGACGTCAGAAGTAGGTGACGTCCACGACGCCGTACTCCAGCTCGTACTGGACGTACGGGCGGCCGCGGTGGCTGTCGCGGTAGACGACGTCGCCGCGCGAGCCGCGGACCCGGTCGGCGGTGTCGCGGATGTACCGGACCAGGCACCGGTTCTCCCGCAGGTCGACCTTGTGGCCGCTCGCGTGGCTGTAGCGGCTGCGGTGGTCGCGGTCGTTGCCCACCTCGGTGCCGTTGACCACGACCACCTGGCAGCGGCTGTCCCGCTTCAGGTGCACCAGGCCGCGGACGGTGTCCTCCTGGATGCCGCGGTAGCTGGTGCAGCGGGAGCGGTTGACGTTGTGACAGTCGCCCGGCGAGACGCGGCGCACGCCCGCGCGGTCGAGGACGCGGTCCGCCTCGCGGTCGCTCAGGCGGTCACCGGGGCGCGAGGAGGACACGGAGTCCGCCGCGGCCGGGGCGGCGGAGGCGACCGGGGAGAAGGCCATCAGGCCGCCGGCCAGGGCGGTGACGAGCAGGGCGGCGACGGCCCCCTTGCGCCGGCGGGCCGGCTTGCCGGAGGAGGTGGCCTCGGTGGCCGGGGCGAGCTGCTCGGTGGCGTTGCGCACGGATGCGGGTCCTTTCGAACTGCCGTCGCGATCGCGTCGTGGAGCGCGTCCGACGGTGGTTTCACCCGGCCGATGACGCTCGACCGGGTGGCTTGGACGCTTCAACACTGCCCCGGCAATTCCGGCGAGTCCTATACTTCCGGCGGGTCAGTTGATTCATGCACAAATCGGCTCCTATGCACGCGGCTGACCAGCGTTCATGCAGGGGGGCGTGGGGGAGGCGCATCAAATGCGTGAGGAACCGGGGCGGGATCACGGGGAGTTCGCGACGGCGGGGGCGGTGGCGGAGCCGGCCGCCCGTCTGAGGCTCGCGGCCACGCTGCGGAGCTGGTGGCAGGAGGACCCGGGGCGGGCCACGCAGTCCTCGCTGGCGCGGCGGCTGGGGGAGCGGGGCGTGAAGACCAGCCAGGAGATGCTCTCGCGCTACCTGCACCGGACCCGGCCGACGCTGGCCCGGCCGGACGTGATCCGGGCGCTGCACGCGGTGCTGGGGCGCGGCGAGGAAGAGCTGCAGGAGGCGCTCGAACTCCACGCGGCGGCGAGGGGGGACGGGGTGCCGGGCGTCGCGACGGCCTCCGGCGCCGGCGGATCCCCGGCGGGTGGCGGTGCGGGCGGGGCGGTCTTCGTGCCCGGGCAGGGTGCCGTCGCCGTCGTCCCCGGCGGTGCGGCGGGGACCGGACACGGCGCGGCGGGAGGCACCCTGCCCGCCCCGGCCGGCGGTGGCTCGCCCAGCAGCGCCCCGGCCGGCGGGAGCGTGGGCGGCACGGCG
>NZ_LWCC02000110.1:6804-26809 GCF_001642695.1 Streptomyces chilikensis | reverse complement strand
CCGGCCGCCGCGTCCACGCGGCGGCCGGCCCGTCGCCCCCGCGGGTCAGACCCCGACGGCCTGCGGGCTGCGGCGCTGGTCGGTGCCCGGTACGGGTTCGGACGCGTCCGAACCCAGTGCCACGATCCGGTTCGCCTCGTCCACGTGCACCACCCGCGGCTTCAGCGTCCGCGCCTCGGCGTCGTCCACCTGGGCGTAGCTGATGAGGATCACCAGGTCACCGGGGTGGACGAGGTGGGCGGCGGCACCGTTGATGCCGATCACGCCGGACCCGCGCTCACCCTCGATGATGTAGGTCTCCAGCCGGGCGCCGTTGGTGATGTCGACGATGTGCACGAGCTCGCCGGGCAGCAGGTCGGCGGCGTCCAGCAGGTCGGCGTCGACGGTCACCGACCCCACGTAGTGCAGATCGGCCTGGGTGACCGTGGCGCGGTGGATCTTGGACTTGAACATGGTGCGCAGCATGCGAACTCCCGATGACGACGGCTCCCTGCCCGCAGCCGCGGGTCAAGGGCTGCCGCAAGGGTACCGCCGGGGCGACGGCCCGCGGGGAGCGCCCGGAAGCGATGCGGCACAGCTCACGCGGGGGCGCGGCGGGCGGCCCCGGCCGCCGCGCCCGGTCGGACCGACGGGTGCGATCCGCCGCCCGGATCAGGGGCCCCGGCCCCGCGCCCGGGCGGCTCCGCGGCGAAGCGTCCTCGCCGACCCGGGTGGTCCTGCCCCGGCGCCGTACCCCCGGCGCGGTGCCCGCCCCGGCGGTGACGGCCGCCGCGGACGGGCGCCGTTCAGCAGGCGTCGCGCCACGTTCCCAGCTCCGGCCGCTTCAGCATGGAGGACAGCTGCAGCCGGCGGGAGCGGGGGCAGAAGTCGGCCGTCGGCCGGTCGTACTCCACGTGGAAGACCGCCTTCCCGGCCTCGGTGAACGCCGACAGGCGGTCGCATTCGTCGTACCGGGCGCATTCCTCGTTGACGGCGAAGTCGAAGTGGGGGAGCAGCTGGGGGATCTGGGCCAGGTCGTTCTTCAGGCCGACGGAGAGGCCGCGGGCGTGGGCGATGTCGGCGATCATGCGGTTGTAGCGGAGCTGGTCGCCGGCGGTGAGCGGGAAGCCGGTGTCGTGGGCGTAGCCCTCGACGAGGTCGGGTTCCACCGCGTCGAAGCCCTTGGCGCGGCACATGTCGAAGCGGCGTTCCATGATCGGCCGGAGTACGGAGAGCCGGCGGATGTCCAGCCAGCGCTCGCCCCGCCAGCCGTTGGGCCCGCCGAGCACCGAGCGGGGGAAGTCGTCCCGGTCGGGGCGGTACTCCTCCCACGCGCCCACGTTGATGTAGCAGATGACCCTGCGGCCGTCGCGGTGCAGGCGGGCGACGTCGGCCGCGGTGTTCTCGAAGCCGTCGATGTCGTAGACGGGCACGTCGGCGGCGGTGGGGTCGACCCGCCCGTCGAGCTGCCACTGCCACGGGGTGCCGGGACGGGGCGTCCAGCGCGTGCCGCGCGGGGCGTCGCCGGGCCGGGACGAGGACGAGGACGGGGGCGAGGGGGAGCCGGGGGCGCGGGAGGTGGGGGTTCCCACCCCGGGGGCGGGAGGGCCGGAGGTGCCGGGGGCGGGGGAGCGCCGGTCCCGGGCGGTGTCGTCCCGCGGGGCGGAACAGGAGGTGACGGCCAGGGTGACCGCGACGACGAGGGCCGTGAGGAGGGCCGCCGGGGACGGGAGGCGGTGCGGGCGGGCGGCGCGCCGGAACCGGACCCGCCGGTCCGCCCGGTCCCGGGTCCCCGCCCGGTCCCGGGTCCCCGCCCGGTCCCGGCTCATCGCCCCGTCCCGGTCAGCGCGGGGCTCAGCCCGGCCCAGGGGTTGGGGAGCCCGCCGGTGACGGGGCCGCAGACGGCGGCCCCGCGCTCGTGGGCGGTGCGCACCGCGAGCGGGACGAGCGCCTCGGGCACCCCGTAGACCAGGTGGCAGAGGCGTCCGGGCGACTCCCGGGCCGCCCGGGCCGGGCGGCTGAAGGCCGACGCGTAGACCGTCCACGGTCCCTCGAAGGTGACCGTCAGGTCGGCGAGGCGGGTGTAGCCGGGCGCCGGGTGGGCCCCGGGGTTGAGGACCACCGTCCGGGCGCCGCACCGGCGGACCGCCCTGACCAGTCTCCGGCAGCCGGCGAGGCTCTCCCGGGCCGTGGTGACCCGGTCGAGGAAGCAGCCGTCGACGGCGTACCACTCCCGGAACCGGCGCATGTCCTCGACGGCCTCGGCGGGATCGCGGACGCCGTAGTCGGTGTCCACGTAGCCGAGCAGCCGGGCGCCGGCCGCGCGCAGCGCCCCGGCGACGGCGGTGAACGCCGGGTCGGGGCGGACGCCCGGTCCGCTCGCCGGGTTGAGCACCACGCCGTAGACGCGGTCGGCGGAGGCGGTCAGCCGGCGCCAGGCGTCCGGGTCCTCGGCCGGATGGACGTAGAGCGGGACCAGCAGGCTCACGGCGTCCGCCCGCCCCCGGCGGCCGGCGCCGGGTCCGCGGCGGCCCACAGTTCGGCGACCGACTCCTCGAGCGGGTACCGGGGCCGCCAGCCGAGGGCCTGCCCGGCGGCCTCGATGGAGGAGCACTGCCACGAGACGTCCTTGGAACGGGCCGACAGCGCGGCGTCCCCGGCGTCCTCCTCGATCCGCCCCTGGAACCCGGCCGCGCGGGCGAGCCCGTGCACCAGCTCCCGCACCGGGACGGCGTCGCCCCCGCCGATGTTGAGGACGGGGGGCAGCGGACCGCCGGCCGTGGCGGCGAGCACCACCGCCCGGGCGACGTCCCGCACGTCGACGAAGTCGCGGAAGGCCGAGAGGTCGCCGAGCCGCAGCACCGCCCCGGGCCCCGGCGCGGCCCGGCGGAGCATGGCGGTGACGCGGCCGGGCAGCCCGCCGGGCGGCGCGCCGGGACCCACCGGGTTGCCGATCCGCAGGACCACCGCGTCCAGGCCGGAGGCGGTGACCGCGACCGTGCCGGCCAGCTTGGTCGCGCCATAGGGGCTCAGCGGGCGGGTGGCGGCCGACTCGCGGACCCGGCTGCCCGGGACGCCGGGGCCGTACTCCGCCGCCGAGCCCAGGTGGACCAGACGGGCGGCGGGCGACGCCCGGCGCAACGCGGCGCAGAGCACCGCCGGGCCGCGGGCGTTGGTCTCGGCGAGCGTGACGGCGTCGCCGGCGGTGGCGCCCGCGCAGTTGACCACCACGTCCGGCGTCACCGCGGCGAGGGCCTCGCCGACCTCGTCGGGGCGGTCGGCGGCGAGGTCCACCCGGACGTCCGCACCGGACGAGCGGCCCGCGCCGAGCACCGGCGTGCCCGGGAAGGAGGCCCGCAGGTGCTCGACGACATGACGGCCGAGGTAGCCGGTGGAACCGAGGACGAGAACGCGCATGAACTGCTCATGCCCCCTTGAGGAGCATCTGCTTGCGGATGGTGAACTCGGCGTTGGCCCGGTCGTAGTCGTCGGGACGGCCGATGTCCAGCCAGTAACCGCCGAACTCGTAGGCGTTGGGCTGCCGTTCGGCGGCGAGGAGGTCGAGGACCAGTTCGTCGAAACCGAGCGGCAGGCCGGGGGTGTAGGGCTCGAGGGTGGAGCGGGAGAGACCGTAGACGCCCATGGAGACGCGGTAGTCCAGACTGGGCTTCTCGGAGAAACCGACGACCCGGCCGTCGTCGGTGGTGAGCACGCCGAAGTCGATGTTCACCTTGCGGGCGTAGGTGGCGATGGTGAGCGGGGCGCCGGAGGTCCGGTGGTCGCGCAGGACGTCGGCGTAGTCGAGGTCGGTGAGGACGTCGCCGTTCATCACCAGGAACGTCTCGGGCAGCCTGTCCCGCATGGTCAGTAACGGGCCCATGGTGCCCAGCGGGTTCTCCTCGGTGGAGTAGTCGACCTCGACGCCCCACCGGGAGCCGTCGCCGACGAACGCCCGGATGATCTCTCCCAGATGCCCTATGGCGATGGTGCAGCTGGTGAAGCCGGCCACGGAGAGCTGGCGCAGCACGATCTCCAGGATGGCGTGCTCGCCGCCGATGGGGACGAGGGGCTTGGGCAGCGACGTCGTGTACGGCCGGAGCCGAACGCCCTTGCCACCGGCCAGGATCACTGCGTGCATGAGAGGGGTCTCCTTGCTCTGTCGCGGACTGCCGGGACGTCAGATGTTGTAGATGCCGGTCTTGTAGCGGGCCAGGTTGGCCGGGTCGCGGAAGAACTCGACGGTGCGCGCGAGTCCCTCCTCCAGGCTGTGCGCGGGCCGCCAGCCGGTCGACGCGGTGAGCCGGGAGGCGTCGGCGACCAGCCGCATCACCTCCGAGGCCGCGGGCCGGATGCGTGCGGTGTCCTCCCGGACGTCGAGGTCGGCGTCCATCACCTTGCCGATCAGGGAGACCAGGTCCCCCACCGAGATCTCGCCGCCGGTGCCGGCGTTGAGGGTGCGGCCGACCACCGCCTCCGCGGGCGCCGTGCCGACGGCGAGGAACGCGCGCGCGGTGTCCTCGACGTAGGTGAAGTCGCGGGTGGGACGCAGGTCCCCGAGGGTGATGGTGCGCTGTCCGGCGGCGACCTGGCCGATGACGGTCGGGATCACGGCCCGCATCGACTGGCGGGGGCCGAAGGTGTTGAACGGGCGCAGCGTCACCACGGGGGTGCCGAAGCTGGCGTGGTAGCTGTCGGCGAGCCGGTCCGCCCCGGCCTTGGAGGCGGCGTACGGGGACTGGGTGTTGATGGGGTGGTCCTCGGTGATCGGCACCGTCCGCGCGGTGCCGTAGGTCTCACTGGTGGAGGTGTGCACCAGGCGCGGCGTCCCCAGGGACCGCACCGCCTCCAGGACGTTCAGGGTGCCGGTCACGTTGGTGTCGACGTAGCTGTGCGGGGCCTGGTACGAGTACGGGATCGCGATCAGCGCCGCCAGGTGGTAGGCGCAGTCGGCCCCCTCCAGCAGACCGCGCACCGAACCCGGGTCGCGGACGTCGCCGAGGACGATCTCCACGTGGTCGAGGACGTCCCGCGGGAGGGTCTCCAGCCAGCCGTAGGAGGAGAAGGAGTTGTACTGGGCCATCGCCCTGACGCGGTGCCCGGAGGCGACCAGCGCCTCGGTGAGGTGGGAGCCGATGAAGCCCTCGGCTCCGGTGACCGCGGCGAGCGGGGACGAGGCGGAAGAGGTCGGAGAGGTCAACGGGGACGGTCCTTCCGGTGGGTCGGGCGGGCTACTGGCGGTGCTGTCAGGCGTGCGGCGCGGGCCGGCCGAGGAGGCGCAGCGCGCACGCCGTCAGGAGCAGGGCGGCCGCCCCGCAGCACACCGGGAACACCGCCGGGTGCACGGGCGGGTTCAGCAGGGTGACCGCGCCCGCCGAACCGGCCGCGGCCAGGCAGACGGCGGCGGACGGCCAGGCGTCGCCGAACGCCTGGAGCAGCAGGGCGGTCCACAGGGTGGCCGCGAGGAGCAGCAGCGCCGCCGGGTCGGCGTCCATGAGCAGGGCGGCGGCCAGCAGCGGGACGAGGTAGGCGGACAGGCAGAGCGCGAGGATGCCGGCCGAGCGGAGCAGGAAGGCGGCGGGCGTGGCGGTCACCCGCAGCGCGGCCACCGACCAGCCGCGGTAGCGGTACAGGAGCCACTCGGCCGGGCCCATGCTCACGGTCAGCGCGATCACCGCGTACGGGTCGCGCCGGCCCTCGAGCAGGACCAGCACCGCGGCCGACAGCCCGAACACGCCGTACGGCACCGAGGCGCCCGGGCGCGGGCGCGGTCCCTCGGCGGCGGGCGGAACGGCGAGGGCCTCCCGCAGCGTCCGGCCGGCGGCGGCGAGCGTGGCGGCCAGCGCGAGCAGCGGGAGCCCCAGACGCGCCGCCGGGCCCGGCTCCCACCAGGGCAGCGCCGCCGCGCCGGCCACCAGCGGACCGAGCGCGGCGAGCAGCAGGCGTTCCCTGGCGAGCACCAGCAGCACACCCGCCGCGGCCAGGTACAGCGACTGGGCCGCGACCACGAACAGCACCGGGCTCGCCCCCGCGGCCGGGAGCGCGGCGGCGGTGGCCACCACGGCGCCGAGCGAGGCCCCGGCCAGCAGGGTGCGGCCTGCCTCGTGCCGGCCGGCCGTCATCCGCAGGTGGGCCCGGTGGCCCAGGGCCTGCCCCCACGCCCAGGAGACCACGGCGGCGACGATCAGCGCCGGGGCGTGCCGGGCGGTCTGCCACAGCGGCGCGGCGAGCAGGTAGGCCAGCCCCGGCAGCGCGAACAGCACGCCGCGCAGCAGGCAGCGCACGGTGTCCGGGCGCCAGGGGTCGGCCGCCCGGCCGGGCTCGGGGAACACGCGCGGCACCCGGTCGTACAGGGCCGAGGCGAGGGAGAACAGGTTGGGGTGCCCGTACCGCTGCCTGATCACCTCGACCGGCATGCCCTCGGCCTCCAGGAAGGCGGCGACCTCGTACGGGTGGACGGCGGGGCCGATGTGGTCGGCGAGGTCGGCGGCGAGCAGGTCGATCTGTTCCTCGTCCGGCTCGTACCGCGGTGTCCGCAGCGTCATCGTGGCGTCGTGACGCGGCGCGGCCTGCACCGGGCCGGAGCGCCGCAGCGCGACGGTGGTGTCGTGGCGTCGCGGTCCGGGGGCCTCGAGCCGGCGCAGGGCGACGGTCCGGTCGTGGCGCGTGCGCGTCCTCCGCGGCTCTCCGGCCAGCCGGATCGCCAGGGTCTCCTGGTCGGAGCCGTGGGGCTCGAGGGGCATCGGCCCGCTCATACGGCCACGCTCCTCGGGCCGGCGTGCCCGGCGGCGACGGCGGGACGCGCCGGTTCCACGGCTCCGCCGGGGGTCTCGCGGTCCCCCGCCGGCGCACCCGGCCGCGACAGCTCCAGGTAGATCGAGCGGAAGGTGTCGACGGTGCGGCGCAGGGTGAACTGCTCGATCACCCGCAGCCGTGCCGCCTCGCCCATCGCCCGGCGGCGCTCCGCCCGGCCGAGGAGCTCCAGCGCCGCGGCGGCCATCGCCTCCGGGTCGCGCGGCGGCACGACGAGTCCGGTGTCGCCGACGGCCTCCCGCACCCCGCCCACGTCGGTGGAGACGGTGGCCCGCCCGCAGGACATGGCCTCGATGAGGGTGAAGGGGAAACCCTCGCTGATGCTGGACAGCATCACCACGTTGCCGGCCGCGTAGGCGTCCTTGATGTCGTCGACCCGGCCCTCGAAGGTGACGGCGTCGGCGTGGCCGAGTTCCGCGGCGAGGGCCTCGCACCGCTCCCGGTAGGCCTCGCCCCCGCGCGGTGTCCCGCCGAACAACCGCAGCCTGGCCGCGGGGAGTTCGGCCCGGACGCGCGCGAAGGCGCGGATCAGGGTCTCCAGGTCCTTGATCGGGTCGACCCGCCCGGCCCAGCTCAGGGTCGGGGTGGCCGGCTCGGGTCCGGCCGGGGGGAAGGCGGCGGGGTCGACGCCGTTGTAGACGGTGCGGATCGACTCGGGGGCGGCGCCGCCCTGCTCCTCCCACAGCCGGTTGTAGCGGTTGCCGGGAGTGATCAGGGCCGCCCGGCGGTAGGTCTCCTCCGCCAGCAGCCGGAAGAAGCCGAGCACCACCGCCTTGACCGGCCAGCGGTAGGGCGCCGTGCGGTACCCGAGGTAGCGCTCGCGCAGGTAGACGCCGTGCTCGGTGAGCAGCAGCGGGACCCCGTGGCGCTCCAGGGCGGCGAGCCCGGGCAGGGCCGCCACGCCGCCGCTGACCGCGTGCGCCACACCGCTCTCCGGGAGCGGCGCGGCCAGCGGGCGCAGGGCGTGCTCGAGGAGCTGGGTGGCGGTGAGCGCGTCGTGCAGGGTGGGACCGGCCTCCCGCGCCGGCACGCCGGGACGGTTCCAGACGGCGGTGAGCACGGTGATCGCCCGGTCGTCGCGGAGGAAGGGGCTCAGCGTCCCGTCCGCGGCGGCCCGGGCCATCGCGTACAGGGCGGGCGCGAACCCGTCCTCGGCCCGCGCGTCCAGCAGGGCGGTCAGGAACAGCTCGTAGGCCTCCGCCAGCCGACGGCGGGCGCGGCCGCGGGGCGGCCGGCCCTCGGGCGCGGGCCCCCACATCGGGACGGAGCGGACCTGCGACACGTGCGGCGGCAGGTCCCAGACGACCGCCTCACGGCCGGTGCCGGTGACGGCGAGGACGTCGAAGTCGAGGTCGGGCATGCCGTGGACGAGCTGGTCGCACCAGACGCTCACGCCGCCGTGGCTGTGCGGGTAGGTGCCTTCGGTGAGCAGGGTGACGCGGGCCGCTCCATGGCGGCGCGCCCCGTGGGGAACGTGCATGCGGGTGCTCCACGGCCGAGGTGTGGGATGTCCGTGCGGTCCCGGCCACGGTCTCGTGGCCGGGACACCGCGTGGGGGGCGTCGTTCAGCCGAGGCCGCTGAACGGCACCGGCTCGGTCACACCCGCGGGGACGTGGGTGTCGGGAGCGGGAGCGGACGGGGACCGGCCGGTGTCCGTCCCGGTGTCCGCTCCGGCGGACGGGGCGGGGGAGGACGACGGCAGGGTGAGGGTGAGCGGCGTGCCGGAGGAGGACTTCCAGCCGGAGACGGTCCCCGCGTAGGCGGTGCCGAAGGCGGCGCCGTTCAGCGTGGTGCCGCCGGGCATGGAGGCGGTGACGTCCACGCCGGCCGGGGCCTTCACGGTCACCGTGGAGCCGATCCGGTGGGCCGTCACCTGTCCGGCCCGCACGGCGGACCTCCAGGCGGCGCGCCGCTGCAGCTCGACGCCGATGTCCTTCATCCGCAGGTTCACCACGGGCGCGCTGTCGGTGAACAGGGCGTCGTACCCGTCGAGCACCGAGGTCAGCACCGGGTAGGCGATGCGGTCCTCGGCCAGGTTGGACTGGTGGATGAAGTGCGGCTTGGGGTCGTTGGCGAGCAGGTGGCCGAGGGCGATGCGCGTCTCGAGGGGCACGATGTGACCGGTGAAGCCGGTGGCCGGGTCGAGCGGGGCGGGCAGGCAGGTGGTGGTGGCCGGGTTGTCCTCGCAGATCCCGCTCCCGCCCTGGGCGCGGCTGGTGTAGATCCAGTTGTACTCGTCCACCTGCTCGGCCGCCCGGCCGGCGTTGAAGAAGATGTTCATCGGGTAGCGGGAGACCGTCGTGGCCGGGCCGACCTGCCGCTGCGAGGGATCGCGGGAGTTGTCCGAGGCCAGCCAGGTGATGCCGTTCTCGGCGAGGGCGGGCCCCAGGTTGGGGTTGTCGGCCGGCTGCTGCGGCAGGACCTTCAGACCGGAGTGCTCACCGGTGACCAGCTCGCCGTTCTCCATGGGGAAGCCGGAGACCTGGCCGAAGTACCGGTTGAGGGAGATCTCGTTGGAGATGTCCGTCCTGCTGACCCAGTCGACGGAGCCGTCCGCCCTGGTGGCGCAGCGCCACGGCACCACGCCGGTGTCCTGACGGCAGCCCAGGAAGGCATGGGAGTAGGTGTGGTTGATCCAGCGGAAGTGGTTCCGCTTCGCCACCAGCCGGTCGGTGAGCGGGTCCTGGCCGCCGTTGTCCTGGCGGTGGTCCACGCTGCCCGCGGCGTTGAAGGCGAGGTCGAGCGTGAAGTCGTGCTCCTGCTGCCAGGCGACGGCGTGGTCGACGTCCGCCGGCGTCATGCGGATCGGGTCGGGCGTGCCCTGGCCGGGCTGGCAGTCGACGTCCCCGGGCGTGCAGTTGAGTTCGGTGTCCCAGCGGTCGTCGACCGCGAGCACGTCGTCGACGTGGACGGCGAAGTAGTTCCGGGAGGCGCCCAGGCGCACACCGCCGGTCATCCAGTCGACGATGCCGCGGGCCAGCAGCCGGTACTGCTGCTGGTGCTGGTTGTAGACGAAGGTGACGACCAGTTCGCGCCGCCCGTCGTGCCGGTACTCGCCCACGAGCGCGCCGCGCCTGCCGGTGCCCGGGATGGGGGCGTCGACGTAGGTCGTGAAGTCCGCGCCGGCGGCGGGCGTCGACAGGTAGCCGTAACTCTCGCCGACGGTCGGTGAGTTGTCCTCGAACGGAACGGATCCTTCGAGGTACCCGAAGGGCCCCGCCTTCCCGGCGGCGGTGACCGAGGCGTTCACGCCGTCGAGACTGCCGGAATAGCCCCCGTACACCGGGTACTGGAGCCCGGCCTCGGGACGCGCGTAGGTGTAGGCGTCCACCTGGGGGATGTCATAGGCGCGTTCGTAGTCGGCGATCGCCGCCATCTCGGCGGAGCCCGCCGCGAACGGGTTGTCGTTGGGCAGCACGACGGCCTGGTACTTGGCCCGCGGCCGGCCGTCGATGGTGTCCGCCAGGAAGCCGGAGTCGATCACCGGTCGTCCGGCCTGGCCGAGGTCGACCTCGGTGTAGGGCGTGCCGGCGGCGTCCAGCTCGGCCATGACGGCGCCGGTGGCGGGGCCGCCGTCGCTCACGACCAGGACCCGCAGGTCGACGCGGGGCGCGGCGGTGTCCGCCTGCGCGGTCGTGGCCGGCAGTCCTAAGGCGGCGATGAGTGCGCCCACCGTGAGCACGGCGGTGCGTGTGGTCCGCTTCATGCGGTGCAGTCCCCTCCCCCGGGACGGGTGGGCGCAGCTCGGAACGGCTCCCGCGGAGCCCTCGGAGCTGACGTCCCCCTGGTGCGTGACGCCGGATTACCCCCACGGATTCCGGGCGCCGCCGCCTTCGTCATGTCAGATGATGATGTCTTTGTACGGCCATTGTGGTCTTGTTGCGGAACCTGGCGGAAAAGAGCTGTCGTCCGGTGGATGACGGGATGCGCCGGGTCCCGTCCGGCTGCCGGCCCCGCGGGCCGCCCAGAGCGGCCCGCGGGGCGCGGAAACCGGCGTCAGGCGCAGAGCACCCGCGTCTCCGGCGTGTAGACCGGGCCGCCACTGGCGCTCGTGCGGTCGCTGAACTCCGCGTAGTAGTACGAGTAGAACCCGATGTTGCCGTTGCACCCGGAGTCGGGTGCTATCTGGAGCGTGAGCGTCACCGTCCGGCTCTGCCCGGGCGGGACGGTCGCCCCGTAGTTGCCGCCGAGGTCGGCCGGCCCGGTGCCGGAGCAGGGCACGCTGCCGTTCGCCGTGGCCAGGCTGCAGCCGGTGAAGCTGTACTTCAGGTCCGGGCGCTGGGTGGTGAGCCAGGTGGGGTCGATCGTCTGGTACATGAACCAGAGGTCGTAGGTCTTGTTGTTGGTGAGCGTCATCGACAGCTGCACCGTGCCGCCGGGCGTCGTGGTGGGGCTGTCGACGGCGAACGTCAGGGCGGCCGGCGCGGGCTCCGCCGCGTGTGCGGTGGGGGCGAGGCCCAGCACGGTGAGTGCGAGGCCGAGGATGCTGGTGAGACCGAGGCGTCTCAGGTTCCGTGATCGCATGGTCCGGGAGGCTAGGCATCCGGAGCGGCCGCCGTCTGCCCTCCGGGACGCGGACGGCCGGATGATGGAACAGAAGTGGTCATGCTGTGGAGAAGGCGTGGATTCCGGTGAACGCGGACGTCCGTTTGTGTACCGCCAGGCCGTGACCTGTTGACGGAAAGGGCCCGGGAGCCGCCGGACGCCCCGGCACCGCCTTTCGCGCCGGTGAACTTGGCGCGATCGTCACATTCCGAAACGCTCCGGTGACGTAGTGCACACCCGGCGGCGCGGTCACTTTCCGGTCATTCGTCGAATACCGGCCTCGTCCTCGCTCCCCGGCGCCCGCCACGTCGTCGACGCGACGGCCGAGGGCCTGCTCCGGCCCCGGGCCGTCGAGGTCCTGCCGCCGGACGCGGCGGAGGCGCACCGCGGGCCGGTCCTGCGGGTGAGGGAACCCGCCGGGTGGGGCCACCGGCGCGGGGGAGTCCCGTGCGGCTACTCCTCCGCGGCGGCCCCGGCGGCCCCGGCCGGCAGGTGGTCGACGATCAGCACGACGCCGCTCATCACGAAGATCCGCGTCGCGGCGTCCAGCCCGTTCCACTGCTCGGACTGCCACATCGCGAACCACTCACCGCCGATGCCGATGAACCCGGCGCCGAACAGCAGCATCACCATCAGCAGCCCGTACGTGCTGATCCGCCGGGCCCGCGGCCGGTCGCGCCGGAACCAGAGCCACGTCCCGTACAGCAGGACGAGCGCGGCGACGCTCTCCCAGACGACGATGAGGACGTACGCGGCGTCCTGGAGCCGCTCACCGGTGACGGCCCGCCACATCAGGTCGGGGTCCCTGAACGTGGTGTCCATGGCCAGCACGTGGCGGACGAACGCCTGGTTGGTGCCGAAGTCGGTGATGTTCCCGAAGGCCACGAGGGTCATGTAGAGGGCGACGGTCCCGGTGAGCAGGGTCGCCGCGAGGTGCAGGGCGCGTGAGGGGGAGGCCATGCCGGTGTCCTTCCCCCGCCAGGACGCGCCGGCCCGTACATTTCACGCCACTGTGCGGCCTCCGCGGGGGCGCCGCGGGTCATCCGGGGTGCGTGCCGGGACCGGCCCGCCGCTCGCCGGAGACCCCGAGCACGCCGTCGGCGGAGTCGGACGCCCAGGCCGCGAACTCCTCGAAGCCGAGGTTGCCGATGGCCACATCGGCATGGACCTCGTGGGCGGCCGCCGGGGTGACCCGGAAGGCGGCGCCGAACCCGACGTGCGCCGCGTACTCCTCGTCGTCCTCGCACTCCTCCCGGGTGACCAGGGTGGCCGCGAGCAGCGGGTGCGCGGGGTCCCGCATGGTGCCGGCGTCGGCGAGGAACACCACGCCGCGGTCCTCGTCGCCGCGCAGTGCCGCGACGACCTCCTCGACGCCCGCGCCGGCCCAGACCGGATCGTCCAGCAGGAGCACGGCCGGCTGCCCGCCCGGCGCGTCGGCGGTGTCGCGCAGCAGGGACACCACGGCCTGCCAGGCGGCCGGGTCGCGGTGGTCCGTGCGCACGACCAGGGTGGCGTACGGGTCGAGGCCGGTGACGGCGGGCAGTGCGTGCACGGAGTGCTCCTCGGCGGGGTGGGGCGCGGGCCGCGGACCGCGGCGGGCGGGAGGTCACCGTACCCGCACCCACCGGTGACCGTGCTTGCGGGCGGGGCCGTGGTGGTGGACCAGCCAGTGGCCGAAGAGCGCCCCGCCGTGGAACACGAAACCGACGCCGATCAGCCACGACTCGACGACCAGGACGATGCCGACGGCGCCGTAGCTGATCGCGTTGGTGACGATGAGCGGCGTGAAGACGTAGTGGGAGAAGGCGCGCAGGCCGACCAGGCCGGCCATGGTGGACAGGGCGCCGGGGAGCAGGCGGCGCCAGGTCACCTGGCCGCCGAGCAGGAAGTGCTGGCCCCACCAGAGGAACGCGGTGCCGGTCGTCGTGCTCAGGGCGATCCGCACCCCGCCGGGAAGGCCGCGGGTGAGCACCTCCTGGTACAGGTAGGCGGTCAGCGCCACCAGCCACACCGCCTGGCGCCAGACGCGGTGCCAGGCGCCGGGGGGCAGGCCCCAGATCCGCTCGTAGCCGTTCTGCACGCTGCCGCCGAGGGCCACTCCGAACAGGGCCAGGGTGATGCCGCCGAGGACGCTGGTGGAGCCGACGACCTTGGGGGGCGGGCTGAAGATGTCGGTGAGGACCTCCGCCGAGCGCTGCGGCAGCCCCATGCCGTCGGCGAGCCAGGAGGCGAAACCGCCGCGCCGCAGCGGGTCGGCGGCGGCCACGACGATCAGCAGCGGGGCCAGGGTGACCAGGGCCAGGGTGGCGAAACCGAGGGCGCGGTGCATCAGCTCCAGATCGCGGGCCTGGCGGATCAGGGCGTACGCGGCCAGCCGCCGCCACGCGCGGTGCAGCGGTCCCGGCCGCCCGCCGGCGGCCCCGGTCCTTCGTCGCCTCATGCCACGACCCTCCGTGACCGGGCGCGACGCGACAAACCCACCGGGGCAGCCGGGGGACCGGGCGCGGCCCCGCGCGGCCCCGCGGCGCAGCGCGCGGCCCGGCCGTCAGCCGTTCACGCGGCCGGAACGGGCCGACGCCCGCCGGCCGAGGACCACGGCGGCCAGCCCCAGCGGTACGGCCACGAGGGCCCCGGCCATGCCGTTGCCCGTGCCGGGGCCGCCGTCGACGGTGACCAGGTGCAGAACCCCGAGCGCCACGCCCGCCGCCCCCGAGGCCACCGCCGCAACCGCACCGCCGCGCGTGCCACCGGTGCCGGCGCGGCCGGCCGACCGCACGGCCCACCAGCCGAGCACGACCCCCACCGCCCCCACCGCCAGCGCCAGGTTCGCGCCGGTCCGCCCGTCGCCGATGATTCCGCCCTCGGCCGCCGCCAGCCACGTCCGCACCGTGCTCGGGTCCATGTCTCCGCCCTCCTGAAGCCGTGTGCTCCGAGCGTGCCCGCGGCCGGCGCCCCGGACATCCCCCGGACGCGGACACCGCGCGCTGCCGCGCCCGCGGCAGGGCGGCGCCCGCATACCGCGGACGCGGTACCGGGCACTCGTCCCCGGGCCGGACCCGCGCACGGCGGAAGCCGACCAGGGTGCGGGCATGGAGACAGGACGGTTCCGGGCCCCGCCCGCCGCCGTCGACGGGGCGCTCGTCCTCGGTGTGACGGCCCTGCTGCTGGGCGGCGGGCTGTCGGCCGGACGTCCCGGCACGCCCGGCCTGGCCCTGCTCGCGGCCGGTGGCCTCGCCCTGGCCGCCCGGCGCCGCGCCCCGCGCGGGACGGGTGGTCAGCGCTCCATCAGGGCGAAGACCCCCCAGCCGAGGTACTCACGCGTGCCGCGCGCGTAACGGGCGGGCTCGGTGGCGAGCTCCTCCCGCACCTCCGGGGCCAGTTCGTCGTCCGGGTTCCGGTCGAGCCAGCGGCGCATACTGAGCCACTGGGCGGCGGCGTACCGGTCCCAGCTGTCCTGGTCGGCCAGCACCATTTCCACGACGTCGTACCCGAGGTCCTGGAACCGCCCGATCAGGTCCGGGAGTTCGGCGAAGTCGGCGATGCCGGTGGCGTGACAGGTCCGGGCGGTCTCCTCGTCCGGAGGGGTCCGCCGCCAGTACGGTTCGCCGATCAGCATCAGGCCTCCGGGGCGGAGGCTGCGGCCGAGCAGTTCGGCCGTCCCGGCGACGCCGCCGCCGATCCAGGTGGCGCCGACGCAGGCGGCCAGATCGACCGGAGGGTCCGCGACGTGCCCGGAGGCGTCCCCGTGGACGAACCGGACGCGGCCGGCGACGCCGAGCTCGGCGGCGCGGGCGCGGGCCCGCCGGGTGAAGACCGTGCTGATGTCCACCCCCGTGCCCGTGATGCCGTGGTCGCGCGCCCAGGTGCACAGCATCTCGCCCGAGCCGCTGGCCAGGTCGAGCACCCGTGTCCCCGGGGGCAGGCGGAGGGCCTCGCCGAGAGTGGCCAGCTTGGCGGAGGTCAGGGGATTGTGGATCCGGTGACCGCCCTCGCGGACGGTGAAGACGCGGGGGAGGTCCACGACCGCAGTGCCCTCCGCCGGGACGCCGGCCGACGGCGGGGCGACGGAACGCCCACGGCCGGCGTCCGGTCCGTGGCCGGCGGGAGGGAGACCGCGCTCGGAGGAGGAGAAGGCGGATCGGTGGGAAGCTGGTCGACGTGACAACGTGGAGTCCTTGGGAAAGGGGCCCCGCGCCGGACGGCAGGCGTGCCAGGACCGGCCTCCGGGAGGAGGAAGGACGGGCAGGCGAAGGTCAGGACGAGGCCCGGAAGGTGAGGATGGTCCGGGCACCGCGCACAGCGGTGGTCTCCACGACAGTCATCGACTCACCTCCTCCGGTCTCCCCGGGCGACATGGCCGTCGCCGCGGCCCCACGGTAGCACCCTCCCCGGAGGGCGCGTGCCCCCGGAACGCCGGGGAGGCGGCGGCCGGTGCGCCGCCGCCTCCGGGGATCCGGCTCCTTCCGGAGCCGTACGTCACTCGACGCCGAGACCGGCGTCGTCGACGGCGTCCTTGCCCGCGGCCTCGAGGACCTTGTTCAGCGGGGCGAGGTCGTAGATGCCCTCCAGGCTGGGCTCCTCCAGGAGTCCGGCCTTCACCGCGTGCTCCGCCTGGGCGTCGAGGGTGGCGGCCAGCGGGTCGTCGAGGAAGGTGATGGACTGCCAGGCGGGATCGAGGATCTCCGCCGGAAGGTCCTTGCCCGTCAGCTCCTTCAGCGCCGCGTTGGCGGAGGCCTTGGCCTCGTCCGGGTGGGCGTTGATCCACTCGTTGGTCTTCACCGAACCCCGCAGCACGGCCTCGACGACGTCCGGGTGCTCCTTCAGGAACGTCTGCGACACGATGATGTTGGTGATCACGAACTTCTTGTCCGGCCACAGGTCGGACTCGTCGAGCAGCACCTTGCCGCCCTCGGCGACCAGCTTGGAGGCGGTCGGCTCGGGCACCCATGCGCCGTCGATGGAGCCGGACTTGTAGGCGTCCGGGGTGATCTTGTTGTCGGTGCGGAAGACCGAGACGTCGCCCTTGCCGCTCTCCGCGTCGACCTTCCACCCCTTCTCCGCGACCCAGTTGAGGAACGCCACGTCCTGGGTGTTGCCGTGCTGCGGCGTGGCGATCCTCTTGCCCTTGACGTCGTCGAGGGTCTTGATCCTGTCGGGATTGACGACCAGCTTCACGCCGCCGGACGCGGATCCGCCGATGATGCGCAGGCTCTTGCCGTCCGACTTGGTGAAGCCGTTGATGGAGGGGGAGGGGCCGATCCAGCCGATGTCGATGGAGCCGGCGTTCAGCGCCTCGATCTCGGACGGGCCGGCGTTGAAGGTCGACGCCTTGATCCCGGTGCCGCCGAGTTCCTTCTGGAGCAGGCCCTCCTGGACGCCCACCAGGGCGGTGGCGTGGGTGAGGTTGGGGAAGTAGCCGATCCTCACCTCGTCGACGGAGAGCTTCTTCGCGTCCGCGGAGACCCCGGGCTTCTTGGCGTCGTCGGCGGCGTCGGAACCGTAGCCGCAGGCGGTGAGCAGGAGGGGGAGCGCGGTGAGGGCGGCAAGGGTGCGCAGGGCGCTGAGCGGTCTGACGGCAGACACGGAGGTGTCCTCTCGGAAAAGGGCTGGTCGAGGAAGCGTGGAACGCGCGGCGAGGCCCGGTTCGGGATCGCCGGGGTCCCGCCCACCGGGCCCGCCGGCGGCCGGGAGGGCCGTCGCGGGTCAGGGGGCGGAGAGGTGGTGCGGCACGGGTGGCGCGAACGCCCGGAGGAGGGCGGGACCGCCGTCCAGGAGGGTGTCCTCCGGGCGGCTCAGACGGAGCGACAGATGGCGCTCGAGGTGCGGCCGAGGTCGACGTGCCGGCGCGAGGTCAGCAGGAGGAACGACAAGGTGGCGCGGTCGAACTGACGCATGTCACCCCTCGTTCCGATCCCCAGTTTTCCTACCTGAATGATGGGGATCGTGGCAGAAAGCGGGGCCGGCACCAAGACGCCTTCCACATTCTGGACGAGGTCTTCCCGAACTGTGGGACGGGGTGAGGGCCCCGACGTCTCAGGGGTTGTCCCAGGCGTCCGGTGAGTTCGTCAACTCGACTATCTTGCCCGGGAGTTGTGCGGTCGCCAGGTCGGCGAGCGAGACGCCGTCCAGGATCTCGCGCACATGGGAGCGCAGGGCGATCCACAGCGGCAGCAGCGAGGCGGCGGGGCCGGTGTAGGCCAGGTCCGGCGGGCGCACCCCGCGCACCGAGACGAGGGGGCCGTCCACGACCCGGATCACGTCGGCGACGCTGACGGACCCGGCCGGCCTGGCCAGGCGGTAGCCGCCGTTGCCGCCGCGCCGGCTCGTCACCAGGCCGCCCCGGCGCATGTCGTTGAGGATGCTCTCGAGGAACTTGTGCGGGATGTCCTGGGCGTCGGCGATGGCCTCGGCCTTCAGCGGCTCGTCGTCCGGCGCGGCGGCGAGCTGCAGTGCGGCCCGTACCGCGTAGTCCGCCCTGGCTGAGATGCGCATGGGTCCATTGTCCCGCCGGCCGGCCCGGCCGTGACCGCGGGCCTCACCAGGGCCGCCGCGCCTGCCGGCCGAAGGCCGCGCGGGGCGGCTCCGGCGGCTGGACCGTGCCCGGCCGCAGGGGCAGGGCGAGGAGCACGCCCGCGACGAAGCCCGCGACATGGGCGAGGTAGGCGACCGTGCCGGCGCCGGCGACGCCCGCGCCGGAGGAGTAGACGGCCTGGAGGGCGAACCAGGAGCCCAGGACGACCCAGGCGGGCAGCCGGAGCGGGAGGAAGACCAGGAAGGGCACCAGGACCCAGACCCGGGCCCTGGGATAGAGCACCAGATAGGCGCCGAGGACGCCGGCCACCGCCCCGGAGGCGCCGATCAGCGGGGCGGCGGACGCGGCGTTGGTCAGCGAGTAGGCGTAGGCGGCCACGTACCCGCAGACCAGGTAGAAGAGGGCGAACCGCCAGTGCCCCGTCCGGTCCTCGACGTTGTTGCCGAAGATCCACAGGAAGAGCATGTTGCCCAGCAGGTGCAGCCAGCCGCCGTGCAGGAACATCGCGGACAGCACGCTCAGCTCCGGCGACTTCGCGTACTCCGGCGGCCGCACCACGCAGCCCGGGCCCTCCGGGCCGACGCCGGTCTCGCCGGTCGGGACCAGGCGCGGCATCCGGTGGTGGACGAGCTCCTGCGGCACCGCCGCGAACCGGTCCAGGAACGCCTCCAGCCGGCACAGCTCGGCCAGCGGGACGTTCCCGGTGAGCGACCCGGCGGTCCCGGGGGTCAGCAGGAAGACGACGACGTTCGCGACGACCAGCGCGTACAGCACCCACGGGGTGCGCCGCGCCGGATTGAGGTCGTGCACCGGGATCACCACGTGATCAGGGGTGCCCGCCGTCCCGCGGTTCAGACGTGCCCCGGGCCGCCGGAGGCGGTCACGCCGTGTGCGGCCGCACCGCCGCGGCCGCCTTGCGGGCCGCCACGAGCACCGGGTCCCACACGGGGGAGAACGGCGGCGCGTAGCCCAGGTCCAGGGCCGTCATCTGCTCCACCGTCATCCCGGCCGTCAGCGCGACCGCCGCCACGTCCACCCGTTTGGCGGCGCCCTCCCGGCCCACGATCTGCACGCCGAGCAGCTTGCCGGTGCGCTCCTCGGCCAGCATCTTGACCGTCATGGGGGAGGCGCCCGGGTAGTAGCCGGCCCGGCTGGTCGACTCGACGGTGACGGCGCGGAAGCGCATCCCCACCCGCAGGGCGTCCTTCTCGCGCAGGCCGGTGCGGGCGATCTCCAGGTCGCAGACCTTGCTCACGGCGGTGCCGACGACGCCGGGGAAGGTGGCGTAACCACCGCCGACGTTGGCGCCGATCACCTGGCCGTGCTTGTTGGCGTGGGTGCCCAGGGGCACGTGCTGCTGCTGGCCGGAGACCAGGTTCAGGACCTCCACGCAGTCACCGCCGGCCCAGACGTTCTCGTGCCCGCGGACCCGCATGCCCAGGTCGGTGAGGAGGCCGCCGCTCGCGCCGAGGGGGAGGCCGGCGGCCTCGGCCAGGGCGGTCTGCGGCCGGACCCCCATGCCCAGGACCACCACGTCCGCCGGGAACTCCCGGTCCCCGGCCACCACCGCGCGGACCCGGCCGTCCTCACCGGCGAGGACGGCGGTGACGGCGGCGTCGTCGACCATGGTGATGCCGAGGCCCTCCATGGCGGTGCGCACCAGCCGGCCCATGTCCGGGTCCAGGGTGGACATCGGCTCCTTGCCGCGGTTGACCACCGTGACCTCGAAACCGTGGTTGATCATCGCCTCGGCCATCTCGACGCCGATGTACCCGGCGCCCACCACCACCGCGCGCCGCCCGGTGGTGCGCGACAGCGTGTCGATCAGCGCCTGGCCGTCGTCCAGGGTCTGCACGCCGTGCACACCGGGCAGGTCGATGCCGGGCAGCTCGGGGCGCAGCGGGGTGGCGCCGGTGGCGATCACCAGCTTGTCGTAGGAGGTCCAGGACTCCTCGCCGGTGCCCAGGTCACGCGCCCGGACGCGACCGCCTGCGACGTCGATCCCGGTGACCTCGGTGCGCATCCGCAGGTCGATGGAGCGGGCGCGGTGCTCCTCGGGGGAGCGGGCGATCAGTTGCTCGCGGTCGCCGACCGCGCCGCCGACCCAGTAGGGGACGCCGCACGCCGAGTAGGAGGAG
>NZ_LWCC02000110.1:3322-6772 GCF_001642695.1 Streptomyces chilikensis | reverse complement strand
GACGCGGCGGACATGCCCGCCGCGTCGCCGCCGATGACCACCAGTCGTTCCCGGTCCCGCCTCGCGCCGCTGCTCATGGGGCCAACCTAGCGCCGGGGGCGGGACCGGGTGCGGACGGGGCCCGGCCCCGGCCGTTCAGGACTCCTGGGACCCCCGGGACTCCGGGGACTCCGGGGAGCCCGGGAAGTCCTGTGACGGGAACTTCCGGTCCCGCCATGCCTCCTGGTCCCCTCGCGGCTCCCGCCCGCCGGCCGGGGCCCCGCCCGCGGCGCGGCCACGGCGGCGCGAGCGCAGCCAGAGCCACAGGCCGGCGGCGAGCACGACGGCGAACGGCAGGGCCGCCCCGACGGCCAGGACGATCCAGTGCAGGGTGGTGACGAAGGCGTCCCAGCCGCCCTTGAGGGCGTCCAGGACGCCGGGGTCGGGGTCCTCACGGTTCTCCTCGTCGAGGTGGTCCTCGTCGGTGAGCGTGAGGGTGACGGTCGCCAGCGAGGTCCGGTCCTCCAGCGACGCCTGACGGGCCAGCAGCGACTCCAGCTCCGCCTCCCGGGAGGCGAGTTCGCCCTCCAGCGCGACGACGTCCGTGAGTTCGGTCGCCTCGTCCATCAGCTCGCGCAGCCGCTCGACGCCGGCCCGCTGGGACTTCACCCGGCTGTCCACGTCGACGACCTCGTCGGTGACGTCCTCCGCCTCGGAGGAGTGAAAGTAGACGTGGCCGGTGCCCTTGAGGTCCTCCATGACCCCGTCGTACTTCTCCGACGGGACCCGCAGGACGACCTCGGTCTCGTCCGTGCGGTCGTAGTCGTAGGAGTGGGACTCCTCCTTGCCGACGTAGCCGCCCGCGGAAACGGCGACCCGGCGGGCCTCGGCCACCGCGTCGTCGACGTCCTTCACGCGGACCGAGAGCTGGGCGGTGCGGATGATGTGCGTGGTCTCCAGGGCGGTGCCGGACCGTTCCTCCCCGCCCTTCCCGGCCGCCTCGCCGTCGGCCGCGCTCCCCGCCGCCCCCTCGGGCGCGGCGGCCTTCGCGTCGTCGGCGGAGACGGACTTCTGGTCGGCGGCGGACCCGCCGTCGTCCGCCCCGCAGCCGGCGAGCGCGAGGGAGGCGGCGAGGAGCATCGCTGCCAGGGTTCTGCGGGCCATAGGGTGTCCCCCGGTTCGTGTACGAGTGCGTGGCGCCGGGTCCGTGCCCCTTCGCCTTCGCCTTTGCCTCTTCGACGCCGCGCCGGGCCGCCGCGTTCGGTCCTCCGGGTCGCGATGCGGTCACGGTCCGGTCTCCGAACGGCAGGCCGGGGGGCGGCGTCGTGCCGGACGGGCGATTTGAGAGAGTGGGGTCATGGCAACTGGGACCCACCACGGCACCGCCCGTTCCCCGCACGTCCTGGTGGTCGGAGCCGGTGTCGCCGGCCTGGCCGCCGCCCACCGCCTGCTGGGCCGCGGTGCCGCGGTGACCGTGGCCGAGGCCTCCGGCCGCGTCGGGGGCAAGCTGCTGCCGGGCGAGATCGCCGGCGTCCGCGTGGACCTCGGCGCCGAATCCCTGCTCGCCCGCCGCCCCGAGGCCGTGGAACTCGCCCGTGAGGCCGGCCTCGCCGACGACCTCCGGTCCCCGGCCACCGCCACCGCCGCGCTCTGGACCCGCGGCGCCCTGCGCCCGATGCCCAAGGGCCACGTGATGGGCGTGCCCGGCACCGCCGGCGCGCTGGCCGGCGTGCTCTCCGAGGAGGGCCTGCGCCGCGTGGAGCGGGACGCCGAACTGCCCCGCACCGAGGTCGGCGAGGACGTCGCCGTCGGCGCGTACGTGGCGCAGCGGCTCGGCCGCGAGGTCGTGGACCGCCTGGTGGAGCCCCTCCTCGGCGGGGTCTACGCGGGCGACGCCTACCAGATCTCGATGCGCGCCGCCGTGCCCCAGCTCTTCGACGTCGCCCGCAGCCACACGTCGCTGACCGAGGGCGTGCGCGCGCTCCAGGAGAAGACCGCGGCGAAGGCGAAGACCGGTCCCGTCTTCGCCGGGATCGCCGGCGGCGTCGGGCGGCTGCCGCTCGCGGTCGCCGCGTCGGTGCGCTCCCGCGGCGGGGAGATCCTGCTGAACGCCCCCGTCACCGCGCTGCGCCGCGACGCCGACGGATGGCGGGCGCTGGCCGGGGACCGCCCGGTGCGTGCCGACGCCGTGGTGGTCGCCGCGCCCGCCGGGGCGGCCGCCCGGGTGCTGCGGGACGTCTCGCCGGGCGCCGCCGCCGAGCTGGACGGCGTCGAGTACGCCTCCATGGCCCTGGTCAGCCTCGCCTTCCGGCGCTCCGAGGCGGACGCCCGGCTGCCCGCGGGCAGCGGCTTCCTGGTGCCCCCGGTCGACGGCCGGACCATCAAGGCGTCCACCTTCGCCTCCCGCAAGTGGGGGTGGATCGCCGACGAGGACCCCGGGGTACTGGTCGTGCGGACCTCGGTCGGCAGGTACCGGGAGACCGCGATCCTGGGCCGTTCGGACCAGGAACTGGTCGACGTCTCACGGCATGATCTTCACGAGGCCACCGGGCTGACCGCCGAGCCGATCGCGGCCACGGTCACCCGCTGGGACGACGGCCTGCCGCAGTACCCGGTGGGCCACCACACCCGGGTCGCCCGGATCCGGGAGCGGGTCGCCGCCGTCCCCGGCCTCGCCGTCTGCGGCGCCGCGTACGACGGTGTCGGGGTGCCCGCCACCATCGCCAGTGCCTACGCGGCCGTCGACGCACTGAGTGCCGACCCGGTGCTCGGCCTCGGAACCGGAAAGTGAGAATAGGGTCATGAGTGACGAAGCTCCCGCCAAGATCCCCAACATCGGCAAGAAGGCGAAGGACCTCAACGAGGTCATCCGCTACACCCTGTGGTCCGTCTTCAAGCTGAAGGACGTCCTCCCCGAGGACCGCGCCGGCTACGCGGACGAGGTCCAGGCACTGTTCGACCAGCTCGCCGCCAAGGACGTCACGATCCGCGGCACCTACGACGTGTCCGGCCTGCGCGCCGACGCCGATGTGATGATCTGGTGGCACGCCGAGACCGCCGACCAGCTGCAGGAGGCGTACAACCTCTTCCGCCGCACCAAGCTGGGCCGCTCGCTCGACCCGGTCTGGTCGAACATGGCGCTGCACCGCCCCGCCGAGTTCAACCGCGCCCACATCCCGGCCTTCCTCGCCGAGGAGGAGGCCCGCGACTACGTCTGCGTCTACCCGTTCGTCCGCTCCTACGAGTGGTACGTGCTGCCGGACGAGGAGCGCCGGGCGATGCTCGCCGAGCACGGCCAGATGGCCCGCGGCTTCCCCGACGTCCGCGCCAACACCGTCGCCTCCTTCGCCCTCGGCGACTACGAGTGGCTGCTCGCCTTCGAGGCCAACGACCTGCACCGCATCGTCGACCTGATGCGCCACCTGCGCGCCTCCAAGGCGCGGCTGCACGTCCGCGAGGAGATCCCCTTCT
>NZ_LWCC02000110.1:0-3312 GCF_001642695.1 Streptomyces chilikensis | reverse complement strand
CCGGCCGCCGCAAGAGCGTGGCCGAGCTGGTGGAGGGCCTCGCGTAGGGCAGCCCCGCGCAGCGGACGGGCCCTGGGGCGCCGGCGGTCGGTGGACCGCAGGCGCCCTTCGCCCGTCCCCGGCCGCCGGCCGCCTGCCGCCTGCCGCGGGTCACCCGTCTCCGGTCACCCGTCTCCGGCCGCCCGGCGGGGCACGGGCTCGGGGTGCGGCGCGCACGCGGCCTCGCCGCCCGCGGGGAGCCGCCCGTGCAGCAGGTAGTCCCGCAGGTGAGCGCGGACGCAGGTGTTGCGGCCGCCCGCCAGGCCGTGCGAGCCGGCGTTCCGCTCGGTGACCAGCGCCGCCCCGGCGAGCCGCTTCCGCAGCTCCAGCGCCCCCCGGTACGGGGCCGCCGCGTCCCGCTCCGCCGCCAGGATCAGCACCGGCGGCAGCTCGCCCCGTGCCGTGCGCACGTCCCTGGGCTCCTGCCGCGGCCCCTTCCAGTAGGCGCAGGGCAGGTGGGCCCACACGCCGTCCCAGGTCCCGAACGGCGCGGTGCGGGCCAGCCGGGTGGCGTCGGCGTCCCAGACCTCCCAGTCGGTCGGCCACGGGGCGTCGTTGCACCGCACCGCCGTGTACACCGCCCTCGCGTTCTCCTCCGCGGCCGCCAGGGCGGCCCGCTCCCCGGCGTCCGGGGGAGGGCCCGCCTGGGCCAGCAACTGCCGGTCGTCGCCGCGGAGGTGGTCGGCGAGGGCCCGGGCGCGGTGCGGCCACACGTCGTCGAAGCGGACCGCGGTGAGCATCGCCGCGCGCAGCTGCCCCGGTCCGACGGTCCCGCCGGCCGGCCTCCCGGCCAGCCGCGCCGCCGCCCGCTCGTAACCGCGGGCCACCGCCCGGGCGTCGCCGCCGAGCCGGTGGACGTCGTCGTGCCGGGCCACCCAGGCGCGGAAGTCGGCCCAGCGGGTCTCGGCGGCCGCGGACCGGTCGAGGCCGTCGCGGTACCAGACGCCCGCCGGGTCCGGGTTCGCCGGGGAGTCCAGGACCATCCGCCGTACGCGGTGGGGGAACAGGTCGGCGTGGAGCGCGCCGAGGTAGGCGCCGTACGACACGCCCAGGTAGGTCAGCCGCGGCTCGCCCAGCGCGGCGCGGATCACCTCCAGGTCGCGGGCGTTGTTCAGCGAGGTGTGGTGGCGCAGGGCGGATCCGCCGCGGCGGGCGCAGTCCCGCGCGTACCGCTCGGCCTCGGCGCGGCGTTCGCGCTTGAAGGCCTCGGAGGGGCGGGTGGGCGCCCGGCGGGGGCCTGCCGGGCGGTCCGCGGGGCCGGCGCAGTACAGCGGGCCGGAGCGGCCCACGCCGCGCGGGGCGTAGCCGACCAGGTCGTAGGCCGCGGCCAGCGGCTTCCACTCGGGGAGCAGGGCGACGGCGGGGAAGGCCGTGCCGGAGGCGCCGGGGCCGCCGGCTCCGAACACCAGCGCGCCCTGCCGGGGAACGGTTCCGGTCGCGCCGCCCCCGCCACCGGTGCCGCCCGTGTCCGCCGCGGTGCCGGTGCCGACCGCCGTGCCGCCCGTGTCCGTCGCGGTGCCGGTTCCGCCGGTCGCCGGGGAGCGGCTGACGGTGAGGCGGACGGTGGGGCCGTCGGGCCGGGCGTAGTCCAGCGGCACGGTGACGGTGCCGCACCGTGCCGTGCCGGGCATGGCGTCCGGCCCGGTGCACCGGCCCCAGCGGACGCCCTCCCGCGCGGCCCGCGCGGCGGCCCCGGCGACCCCGCGTTCCTCCGCGACGGCCCGGGGGACGGGAACCGCCCCGGCGGGCGGCGGCGCGGCCGGAGCGGCGGCGGCCGCCAGGGAGGTCAGCGCCGCCGCGACGGCGGACGGCAGGACGAGAGGGCGCATGCGGAGTCCTTCGGACGAGGGGTTCCCCCGGAGGATGTTTCGCCCGGCCGTCCGCCGGGGCAAGCGCGCCGCGCCGTGTCCTACTCCTCGTCCGCGACCGCCGCGAAGGCGGCCCGCAGCCCGGGGTCCCGCACCGCCCGCACACCGTGCAGCGCGACCGCCGCCAGATGGCGCGTGGCCTCGTCCTGCTCGTCCAGGCGCCGTCCCAGCGAGACCATCAGCCGGTGACCCGCGGGCGAGGCGCGCCGGGCGTACGGGTGCGCCTCCATCCGGGCGATCAGCAGGCAGCCCAGCGCCAGCGCCAGCGGCGCGGCGAACCAGGCCGCCGTCAGCGCGGCCGTCGGTCCGCCCTCCTCGCCCGGCAGCACCACCGCCACCGCGCCCAGCCCGGCCACCGCCACGGCGGCCGACCGCACCCCGCGCACCCCGTCCGCGACCGTGCCGGCCCGTTCGGGCACGGCCAGTCCCGCCGCCACCAGGCGGTCCGCCAGCGAGCGCACCGCCTCGGCCGCGGCGGCCGCCGTGCGGACCGGCGCCATCCGCCGCGTGCCCCCGGGACCTATCGCGGCGATCACCGAGTCCTCCACCTCGTCCCGCCCCCGCGGATCGACCACCGTCGCCCAGCCGGTACGGGCCAGCAGCAGCCGGCGGTCCCGGGCCATCGCCACCAGGGTCAGGTCGGCCACCCGCACCGGACCGCCCGCCAGGAACGCCGTCTCGTACAGCGTCAGCGAGTTCCGGCCGGTGTCGCGCCGTTCGGCGGCCGCCGCGGCGACGGCCGCACGGCACAGGCGGAAGCAGGCCACTCCCACGAGGACCCCGGCGGCCAGCAGGAGAAAGACCCAGAGCATGCGGTGTTTTTATGTCACCGGCAGGGCGTCGCACCATGGGTCGCCCACCATGCGGACACGCCTCGCCGTCCGCGGGCCTCAACCGCCCAGCAGCACCCGGCGCGTGGCGCGCGCGACACGCGCCGCGGGAGAGCCCGGCAGCGGCGCGGGACCGGAACGCTCCAGCCACCAGGCGCGCAGCCGGTTGCGGCGACGGGCGTTCTCCGGGCGGCCGGAGAGCAGCAGGTGCTCCGCGAAGTCCAGCGCGTCCTTGCGGTGACCGCCGCCCGGCGGACGGCCGAGGGCGTACCCGAGGAACAGCGGCCGGTAGGAGTCGCCCAGGATGCGGGGCAGTTCGGGCGCGACCCTGGCGACGATCCCCGCCCGCTTGGCGGCCAGGGCCCGGGCCTGCACGCCCACCCGCGTCCGGTCGAAGCCCTCCGGCACGGGGCCGTCGGCGACCAGGGCGGAGAGCAGCGACGCCTGGGCGACGGCGACGCGCTGCCGGGACCGGCCGGACGCGGGCGGTACCGCCTCGGGCCGGCCGCCGGCGGCGACGGGTCCGGCGGCCGTGGCGGCGGTCCCGGTCGGGGCGGTGGCCGTGGCGGTGCCCG
>NZ_LWCC02000011.1 GCF_001642695.1 Streptomyces chilikensis | reverse complement strand
CGTCGCGCGGCATGCCTACGCTGGAGGCATGTACGCGCGACGGCGCCGCGCCTATTTCGTCCTGATGGGCACCTGCCTGGGACTCTTCGTCCTGGCATGGGGCGTGGTGCGGCTGTGGTCGGTCCCGGTGGCGGTGGCCATGTGCGTGGTGGCCATGGTGATCCCGCCGGTGGCGGCGGTCGTCGCCAACCGCCGGGGCCCGGACGACCGCTGGTGGGACGAGACCAGCGGCGACGAGAGGTCCGACGCCTGGTGGGACGAGCTCGACGGCCGGCGCAAACCCCCGCCGGGCCCGGGGAGCGGCTGACCCCTCCCGCGGACCGTGGCCGGAAGCGGCCTGCGGACGAGCGCGATCAGTAGACGAGGGCCTGCGTGTCCTCGCCCAGCGCCTCCTGCACGAACACCTGGGCGCCGGCGATCCGCACGCCCTCCAGCACGTCCGCCTCGGTGATCCCGCGCCGTGCCGCGCACTGCGTGCACAGGGTCACCCGGCCGGCGGCGAGGAGCGATTCCAGCAGGTCGGGCAGCGGCGCGGCGTGCGGCAGTTCGAACTCCGCGGCCCTTCCCGGCAGCGCGAACCACGCCGACTCGCCGGTCAGCCAGAGCGAGACCTCCACGCCGCTGGCCACCGCCACCGCCGCCACCGTGAACGCCTGCGAGCAGCGCTCCGGGGCGTCGACGCCCGCGGTCACCTTGATCACCAGTTTCTTGGCCATGGCTGGATCGTAACCAAACTCCCTTGCAACCCAGGGGCCGGTCGAAGAGTCTTCCCCTTGGCATGGACGCGAAACGTACGTCGGTGCCCTGAATTCCTGCCAGGGAGATGTCTTGTCAGACGACCTGCCGAAGGCACCCGAGGAGGCCCTCCCCAGCGCGGGAGCGGCACCCGGGGAGCCGGAGGCCACCCACACCGGCGGCCCCGCGCCCGCCGGGGAGCCCGCGTCCGCCCCGCGCCGCCG
>NZ_LWCC02000109.1 GCF_001642695.1 Streptomyces chilikensis | reverse complement strand
GGGCGGCGGCCGGCCGGGGGTGGCGGGCGCGGGGGAGACGCGTGGCGGCACGCGGCGGGGTTCTGCGCCGCGTGCCGCGCGGCAGCCTTGCCTTGCCCTGCCCGTGCCGGGGCCGCCGCGCGGCTCAGCCGAGCCGCTGCTCCGCGTACGCGGCCATGGCGGCGCACAGGAAGTCCGCCAGCCGGGGGTGCTTGGCGTCGTAGCGGGCCCGGAACTCGGACGAGTCCGCGTACATGCGGCCCAGACCGGTGAACGACGCCCGGTTCGGCGTCCAGAACGCGGACACCGCCCGGTACTGCCGGTCCATGAGCTCCACGGCACGCGGGTCGTCCGGGGCGACGCCCGCCCCGATCAGTTCCACCGCCGCGTCCTCCACCGCCTCGTACTCGGCGACGGCTCCGCCGGCCCGCGCGCGGTCCCAGCCCGCCGTGCGGCGGCGGCTCTCCTCGATGTGCTGCCTGGCCTCCTGGCCGAACCGGTCCACCAGTTCGGCCTCGTGGACCGCCTGGCGTGCCGGATCGACACCGTCGAACAGTTCCTCGAGCGCCATGTCCCTCTCCCCTTCCAGATGCGCGATGGTCGCCGCCACGGTCTCCACCAGCCGGTCCACCCTCCGGCGCTCCGCGAGCAGCCCGGTCAGGTGGGTGCGGAGCGCCTCGGCGGCGTCCTTCTCCTCGTCGACGACCGCGGCGATCTCGGACAGCGCGAGTCCGAGCCCGCGGAGCAGCAGGATCCGCTGCAGGCGCAGGGCGGAGGCGGGCGTGTAGTGCCGGACGCCGCCCGCGCCGATCCGGTCGGCGGGCAGCAGCCCCACGGCGTCGTAGTGCCGAAGGGTCCGCACCGTCACTCCGGAGGCCTTCGCCAACCGGGTGATCGACCACTCCTCGTCCATGACCGCGGCATCGCCTTTCGTCCGTCCCCGTCGCCCCAGGTCGCGGCGACGGGTACGACGCTCGGCGCTGACGCTGCGGCAGCGGCAAGCCCTGCTTCCCCGGGTGCCTGGGTGCCCGGGTGCCCGGGGGCCGGTCGTC
>NZ_LWCC02000108.1 GCF_001642695.1 Streptomyces chilikensis | reverse complement strand
GGGTCCGCCGCGCCGGGTCCGCGGGCGCCGCCGCCGTGCCGCCGCCGTGCCGCGCCCGCCGCGGGTGACAGCCCCTCGTCCCGGACGGGTACGAGGGGCTGTTGGGTCGCCGCGCGGCGGCGCCGGCCGCGGCGGGCGAGGGCGTGCCGTGGTGGCGTCAGCCGGCCGCGTACATCTGGAGGAAGAGGGCCTCGGCGACCGAGAGCCGCTCCAGCTCCTCCGGGGAGACGCTCTCGTTCGGCGCGTGGATCTGCGCCTCGGGCTCGCTGAGGCCGATCAGCAGGACCTCCGCCTTCGGGTACAGCGTCCCGAGGGTGTTGCACAGGGGGATGGAGCCGCCCTGCCCGGCGAGCTGCATCTCCTGGCCCGGGTAGGCCTCCGCCATGGCCCGCGCCATCGCCGTGTAGGCCGGACTGCCGGTGTCGGCGCTGAACGGCTGGCCGTGGCCGACCTGCTCGACGACGACCCGGGCCCCCCACGGGGTGTGGCGCTCCACGTGCGCCCGGAGCAGCTCGGAGGCCTCCGAGGCGTCCACACCCGGCGGCACCCGCAGGCTCACCAGCGCCCGCGCGCTCGCCTGCACCGACGGCGTGGCACCGACCACCGGCGGGCAGTCGATGCCCAGCACGGTGACCGCGGGCCGCGCCCAGATCCGGTCGGCGACCGTACCGGAACCGATCAGTCCGACACCGTCCAGCACCTTGGCGTCGGCGCGGAACTGCTCCTCGTCGTACTGGAGACCCTCCCAGACCGTGTCACCGGTCAGGCCGTCCACCGTCGTCGAACCGTCCTCGCCGCGCAGCGAGTCCAGGACGCGGATCAGCGCCGCCAGCGCGTCCGGGGCGGCGCCGCCGAACTGCCCGGAGTGCAGGTTGCCCTGCAGCGTGTCCATCTGGATCCGCACCATGGTCATACCGCGCAGGGTGGCCGTGGCGGTCGGCAGGCCCACCCGGAAGTTGCCCGAGTCGCCGATCACGATCGCGTCCGCGGCCAGCAGGTCGGGGTGCTCCTCGGCGTACCGCTCCAGGCCGCCGGTGCCCTGCTCCTCGGAACCCTCGGCGATCACCTTGACGGTGACCGGCACGCCGCCGTTCGCCTTGAGGGCGCGCAGCGCCAGCAGGTGCATGATCACGCCGCCCTTGCAGTCGGCGGCGCCGCGCCCGTACCAGCGGCCGTCCCGCTCCGTGAGCTCGAACGGCGGGGACACCCACGCCGCCTCGTCCAGCGGCGGCTGGACGTCGTAGTGGGCGTACAGCAGCACGGTCCGGGACCCCGCGGGGCCGGGCAGGCACCCGTACACGGACTGCGTGCCGTCCGGGGTGTCGAGCAGGGCGACGTCCTGGAATCCCTCCGCGCGCAGCGCGTCGGCGACCCAGTTCGCGGCGCCCTCGCTCTCGCCACGGGGGAACTGCTCGAAGTCGGCGACCGACTTGAAGGCGACCAGCTCGGCGAGTTCCTCCTTCGCTCTCGGCATCAGCGAGGCGACGGTCGCGGCGACCGGGTTCGACGACATTGCGGGGCTCCTCGTAACTCTCGGGTCTCACGTCGGACCGTCCGTGCGGGCCGCCCGCACGGATCCGGGCGGGCGGTGCCGCCCGGTGGCCGGCACAGCGGCCCCGCACGGCGGTCCCCCATGAGGGGATCGCGCACGCAGGGCCCTGTACGGGGACGGGCGGACGCGTGTGGTTCCGCGGTCCGCACCGTCGATACTCCCACAGCCACCTGCGGCGATCGCCGCCGTAGGATGCGGTGGACAGTTCGGCAGGCATCTTGACTGGTGATCGGGAGCGGTTGGCGATCGTGAGCGGCGAGAACGGGCAGAACGGGCAGAACGGCCGGGACGGCGCGTCGGACCCGGCGCGGGAATCCGGGGACGGCGAGCCGGCGCGGACCGCGCGGGCGGAGGACCCGGCCGGCCGGGGAGCGGGCGACGAAGGCGTCTGGGACGTCGTGGTGGTGGGGGCGGGCCCGTCGGGATCCGCCGCCGCCTACGCGGCCGCGGTCGCGGGACGGCGCGTGCTGCTGCTGGAGAAGGCGGAGCTGCCCCGCTACAAGACCTGCGGCGGCGGCATCATCGGCCCTTCCCGGGACGCCCTGCCACCCGGCTTCGAGCTCCCCCTGCGGGACCGGGTGCACGCGGTCACCTTCTCCCACAACGGCCGATTCGCCCGCACCCGCCGTTCCCGCCGGATGCTCTTCGGCCTGGTCGACCGCTCGGAGTTCGACCACCGGCTGGTGGAGAGCGCCCAGAAGGCCGGGGCCGAACTGCGCACCGGAGTCACGGTCTCCCGGATCGAGCAGCACGGCCCCACGGTCCCCGACCGCCGCACCGTCGCCGTGGTGCTCCAGGGCGGCGAGACGCTGCTGGCCCGCGCGGTGGTCGGCGCCGACGGCAGCGCCGGCCGGACGGCGGCCCACGTCGGCGTCAAGGTGGGCCAGGTCGACCTGGGCCTCGAGGCCGAGATCCCGGTGCCGGAGACGGTCGCGGAGGACTGGCGCGGGCGCGTGCTGATCGACTGGGGTCCGCTGCCCGGCAGCTACGGGTGGGTGTTCCCCAAGGGCGACACCCTGACCGTCGGCGTGATCTCCGCGCGGGGCGAGGGCGCGGCGACCAAGCGCTACCTGGAGGACTTCATCGGCCGGCTCGGCCTGGCCGGTTTCGAGCCCGCCATCTCCTCCGGCCACCTGACCCGCTGCCGCACCGACGACTCGCCGCTCTCCCGGGGCCGCGTGCTGGTCTGCGGAGACGCGGCGGGCCTGCTGGAGCCGTGGACCCGCGAGGGCATCTCCTTCGCGCTGCGCTCCGGACGGCTGGCCGGCGAGTGGGCGGTGCGGATCGCCGAGGCGCACGACGCCGTGGACGTGCGGCGCGAGTCGCTCAACTACGCCTTCGCGGTCAAGGCCGGTCTCGGCGTGGAGATGAGCGTGGGACGGAAACTGCTGGCCGTCTTCGAACGCAGGCCCGGAACGTTCCACGCCGCGATCACCGGCTTCCGGCCCGTCTGGCGGTCGTTCGCCGACATCACCCGCGGCGCGACCACCCTCGCCGAGATCGTCCGCTCCCACCCGCTGGCGCAGCGGGCGCTCACGGCCCTGGAGCGGTAGGCGCGGAGGGGTGCTCCGGCGTGGGGCCGGCGCGTGGGAGGGCCGGTCCGGTGCCGGGAAGGGGCACGGGTTCGCGCAGAAGCCTTCCGAGCGAACCCACGGCCTGAAGTCCGTGCGGGAGACGGGGCTCGCGGACGTCCTGCAGGCCGACCGGGACCGCAACGACGACATCGACCACACGACGACCGTCACCGGGAACACGGGCAAGGACCGCCACCTCGGCCACCACACGCCCAGCACGCACGACCGGAGCACGAGGAAGACCCTCGCCGAGTACCTCCGGGCCTGGTGGTACGCCCACCGCGCCTGGGACGTCGACGGCGGGCCGAACCCGGAGGCAACCGTGCGCGGGTGACAGGTACTTCAGGCCGGCCGTTGCCCACGCGGTGGAGCCGGGCTCCGACCGGGCGGGCGGCGCCGAGGGCTCATGGCCGTGCCGGCTCACGGCGTGCCGGACACCAGTCCGACCCGGTGGGCGAGGACGACGGCCTGGACGCGGTCGCGCAGGCCGAGCTTCGCCAGGATGCGCGACACGTAGGTCTTGACGGTCTCGGGCGTGATGAACATCGCCGCGGCGATCTCCGCGTTCGACAGCCCTTCGGCGATCAGCTGGAACACTTCCAGCTCGCGGGGGGTCAGCGCACGCACGACGTGCTGCCTGCCCGGCCGGGAGGTGCCGGCCGGTCGCAGGTGCTGGGCGAAGTGGCCGATGAGGTGGCGGGTGACGGCGGGTGCCAGCAGGGCCTCGCCCCGGGCGACGGTGCGGATGCCGTTGACCAGCTCCGCCGGGGGCGCGTCCTTGAGGAGGAAGCCGCTCGCTCCGGCGCGCAACGCGTCGTAGACGTAGGCGTCGACGTTGAACGTGGTGACGACCAGTACCTTCGGCGCGTCCTCGGCGTCGGGGCCGGCCAGTTGCCGCGTCGCCCGGATGCCGTCGAGCAGGGGCATCCGGATGTCCATCACGACCACGTCGGGACGCAGCAGCCGCGCGGCCCGTACCGCCTCGTGGCCGTTCTCGGCCTCCCCGACGACCTCCATGTCGGGCTGCGCGGAGAAGATGGTGACGTAGCCGGTCCGCACCAGCGCCTGGTCGTCGCAGACGAGCACACGGATCGGTGGCGGCGGCGCATCGCTCACGGGGTCACTCCTGAACGGGCTCGGACGGAATCGTGGCGCGGACCTCGAACCCGCCCTCGGGCCGGGGGCCGGCCTCCAGTTCACCACCGAGCATCCGCACCCGTGCACGCAGCCCGGCCAGCCCGCGCCCGCCCTCGGGGCCCGGTTTGCGTATGACCGGTGCGGCGACCGGTCCGTCGGTGGCCACCTCGATCCCGATGTGCTCGTCGCCGTGCCGGAGCAGGACGCGTGTCGGCTTCCCCGCCGCGTGCTTCATGGCGTTGGTGAGCGCCTCCTGCACCACCCGGTACGCGGCCAGCTCCACGTCCACGCTTGCCGGCCGCCGCTCACCCCGCTCGGCGAACTCGACCGGCTGGCCCGACCTGCGGGCCTGCTCGACCAGGTCCCCCACCCGTCCCGGGGCGGGCGCCCGGCCCGCACCCGCCGGGTCCGCGGACGCCGACCCGCCGGTCGCCTCCAGGACGCCGAGCAGGTACCGCAGTTCCGTCAGCGCCCGGCGGCCGGTGTCGCTGACGGCCGCCAGCCCCTCGCCGGCGCGTTCCGGCGCGGACGTGAGCAGGAACTGCGCCGCGTCGGCCTGGACCACCATGGCCGTCACGTGGTGGGTGACCACGTCGTGCAGCTCGCGGGCGATCCGCGCCCGCTCGGCGGCCGTGGCCACCTCGGCGGCCAGCCGCCGCCGTTCCGCCTCCTCCGTCCGCCGTCTGCGCACTGTGTTCCCCACCAGCCAGGCCGCGGCCGGAGCCAGCCAGAACGCGACATAGTCCGGCATCGACTGCGGTGAGCCGAGGCGGTCCAGGACGCCGGCCAGCACGGCGTAGCCCGCACTCGCCACGACGACCAGGGCGCGGCGGAAGCGGACCTGGTGGGCCCCGGCGGAGTACAGCGCCAGATACAGCCCCACGCTCGCGAACGTCGTCGCGAAGCCCAGCGCCTGGTGCACGGCGAACGCGCCCGCGACGACGGCCGGACAGGCCGCGGGCCACCTGCGGCGGACCGCCAGCGGCAGGGTCTGGGCCAGGACCAGCCCGACGCCCAGCGCGTTCGCCGGCCGCTCGGGCAGATCCCCGATCTGCGCACCGACGGCCGACAGGGTCGGCACGAAGGCCAGCAGGGTGAGCGCCAGGGCGAGGACGCCGTCCTTGAGGAGGGCGTCCCGCTCCTGCCACCGGCCGAGCGGCGCACGGAGCAGCCGACGGCCGCTCCGGCGCGCCTGACGGAACATCACTTTCGTCTCCTCCGGTCGGCCTGTCTCAGTGGCCCGCGCGCCGGCGGGTCGTGATGCCACCGCCGCGGTGGGCGAGGACGAGCATCGGGACGGCGAGAGCCACGCTGATGAGGACGGGCACCAGCGACGCCTCCAGGCCGAAGCCACCCCCGGTCAGGAGGGCGGAACCGTGGACGCCGACGGTGAACAGACCCTCGGAGGTGTGCCCGGAGACCGGGATGCCGAGCAACTGCTCCGCGGTGTTCCAGGCGAAGTGCAGGCCCACGACGAACCAGATGCTACGCCGCCACAAGAACGCGGCTCCGAGCAGGACGCCCGCCTCCACGGCGATCGCGAGTCCGCTCCACGCGCTCGCGCCCTGGGCTCCCAGGTGGGCGACGCCGAAGAACAGCGAGGTGATCACGATGGCGGCGCGGCTGCCCCACAACTGCTCCAGGGCCTGCAGGGCGAGCCCGCGGAACAGCAGCTCCTCGGTGACCGCGGCGCCGATCTGCACCACGACCGCGGCCGTGACGACCGACACGAAGCCGCCGCCCGCCCAGGAGAACGAGTAACCTCCGAACGCCGTGATCACAAGGGCGGAGACGAGGACGAAGCCCAGACCGGTTCCGCCGCCCAGCAGCGCCTCCCGGGCGGCTCCGCGCCGGGCGACCTCCGGCGCGGGGCGCCGTGCCACACGGCGCATGACCGACCGGTACACGGCCACCGCGGCGACCGCGCCCAGCACCGGCACCGGGCCGGGTCCCGTCGCCGTCACGGCCGAGACCAGACCGACGCCGGCCGCGCCCGTCAGCATCCAGCCGAGCGGAGAGCGTGCGATCCGGCCCAGTCGGCCGTCGCACCCGTCGCGCCCGTCGCGGTCCTCGTCCGGGCCGGAGCCCGTGCCGTGCGGTGTGGCGGACGTCGTACCCATGGTGGCCTCCCCGGCAGTGGTCACCCCCGCGGCGACCTGACGACCACGCTAGGAATCCGCCGGCGTCCGCGAATCACCCGCGCATGGACAGCGCCTGTAGCTCTCACGGGGGATGCGCCACCCGCCCCCGCTTCCCCGGTCCGCTCCGCCGCGGGGCGCGGCCGACGGCCGGCAGGCGTGTGGCCCCTCGAGGGCCCTGGTGTCGTGGTCCGCCGCTCCGAGGCCGAGGCAGTCGCCCCGGCCCGCCGGCTCGAGCGGCTCAACGGCAGTGCTCCGGGCCGCGTCCGTTGCCTTGCGGTCCGGGGCCGTCGCCTCGGACCGGCCGCAGGCGCTCCGCTGCCGGTCCGTCAGTCGCCGAGGGCTTCGGCCATCGTGTCGAGGTCGGCGAGCAGGGCCGTCAGGCGGTCCGGGGCGACTTCGCCGATCATGCGCTGCTCAATGGCATAGACGGCGCCACGGGCGGCGTGCAGGCGTTCGCGGCCGGCCGGGGTGAGGTGCACGGGCAGGGCGCGGCCGTGCTCGGCGGAAGCCGGGCGGGTGATCAGGCCGGCTTCCCTCAGGCCGCGCAGGACGACGTTGGCGGACTGCCGGGTGACGAACGTGCCGCGGGCCAGGTCGGCGTTGGACAGGCCGGGCTGTTCGTCAAGGAGTTCCAGGCAGGAGTACTGCGGGACGGTCAGGCCGTGGTCGCGCAGTGCCCTGTCCATGGCGGAGCGCAGCGCGGCCGAGGTGCGCTTGAGGCGGTATCCGACGTGCTCGGTGACGTCCTGGGCCGGGTGTGGTGGGGGAACGGGCATCCGATCTTCCATGTCAGCATTTTGACATGCGCGAGGGGACGCGCCTACAGTCCTTGATGTCAAAGTCCTGACATCTGATTCCCGGAGGAACCGTGACCGCCACCGTCGAGGGTCCCGACTTCATCGCTCTGCAGGTCACGGACCTGCCCGCCGCGGCGGCCTTCTTCGAGGAGCACCTCGGTCTGCGCCGCGCCCCCGTCTCACCGCCCCACGCGGTGGTCTTCGCCACCACCCCGATCCCCTTCGCCGTCCGTGAGCCGCTGCCGGGCACCGACCTGACCGGCGACTCGACCCCAGGCCTGGGAGTGGCGCTGTGGCTGCGCACCGACGACGCCGCCCGGCTGCACGCGCAGCTCGTCGCGGCAGGCGTCGAGGTGGTCGGCCCGGTGCGGGACAGCCCCTTCGGGCCGACGTTCACCTTCACCGGCCCCGAGGGCTACCGGCTCACCGTCCACGGAGGCTGATCACGGCCACCGCCGTCGCCCGCCCGGCGTCATCGCCGCACCGGCGCCACACCGGCGCGGCACGGGTGGGGCACGGGTGCGGCGGCCCGGTCGACGCGCGGTCGGCGCGCAGCGGACAGCCGCCCGGGCAGCTTTGCCCATGGGTCGCCGAGCGGCATATGTTGACCGGATGAGCGAGCGCCCGCTGCAGGAGCCGACCCTGCTGATCCTCACGGCACTGGCCGACCGGCCCCGCCACGGCTACGCCGTCACGCAGGAGGTGAAGGCGCTGTCCCAGGGCCGTGTCGTCCTGCGGACCGGCACGCTCTACGGCGCCTTGGACCGTCTCCTGAGGGACGGCCTGATCCAGGTGCACCGCGAGGAGATCGTCGACGGGCGGGCCCGGAAGGTCTACGCCCTCGCGCCGTCCGGGCGGGAGACCCTGTCGGCGGCGGCGCAGCGGATGGCGGCGACGGCCCGCGAGGCCACCCGTCGGCTCGGGGTCTCCGGCCGCGCGGTGACGCAGGCGTGATCGGGCTGGTCCTGCGCCTGTATCCGCGGCGGTACCGGCTCGAGGCCGGGGAGGAGATCCTCGCCGTCCACCGGGAGTCGGTGGCCGGCGCCCGCGTCGTGGACCGGTTCCGGGAGGCCGCCGACATCGTCGGCCACGCCCTGCGGATGCGGCTCGGGGTGAGCTCCGCGACCGGGGCCGGACGGCTGCTGGCGGAGGCGGCCCCGCAGGTCGCCGGTGTCGCGGCGGCCTACTGCGGACTGCACCTGAGCCGCTGGTACGTGGCGGCCTCCCTGTCGCCCGCCCCCTTCCCCGCCTTGGACGCCGACACCTGGACCGTGCGCCTGCTCGCGTCCGCGCTGGTGGTCGTCGGCACCGTCACGGCACTGACGAGCAGGTGGCGCGCGGGGGCGTGGGCGGCCGTCGTCGGACTGGTGGTCCTGGCGGTCGCGACCGTCGTCAGCGGGCCCGCCTTCGGCGATCCCGTCGTCACGCCCGCCATGGCGCTGCTCGCGGCGCTGGCCCTGGCGGCCGCCCCGCCGGATCTGCCGCCGGGGACGCGGGCCCGTGCCACGGCCGGGGCGACCGCCGCCGCGGTGTGGCTCCCCGTCACCGCGCTGTACGCCGGCGCGCTGCCGGTGAGCACGGACCACGGCCTGTGGCCCCTCCTGGTGCTCGCGGTCCCCGGTGCCGCACGTGCCTTGCGGCACAGGTCCCTCAGGCTCACCGGTACGGCCGCGACGCTCCTGGCCTGCCCGCTGTTCCTCGCCTACGCCCACACGATCGGGCCCTGAGGCGCCCGGCCGGTCCGGCGCACCACCGCCGCAGGTGCTCCGGATCCCCGCATCGCTCCATGGTCAGTTGAACGACATATACTCCCGTGCGTCCTGTCCTGGTCCAGGACGCCGGCCCGCGTGCCCGCCTCCGGGACGCGCCGACACCGGGGTGACCTCCTCTCCATGCCGTTCACGCTCTCCCACCCGGCAGCCGTACTGCCGCTGCTGCGCCACCCGTTCTCGCCGGCCGCCCTGGTCTGCGGGACCCTGGCTCCGGACGTGCCGTACTTCCTCGGCGCGGCCGGTGTCCCGGTGAGCGCGCAGTCCTGGTACGAGCCGCTCCTCAACGCCACGACGTCCCACCAGTTGTCCGGGGTCGCCGTCCCGGCGGTGTTCGGGGCGACGCTGCTGGCGGCGTACGCGCTGGTGCGGCGACCGGTGGCCGCCCTGCTGCCGGCCAGGCTCTCCTCCGCCGACGGACACGGACACGGACACGGACGCGGACGCATGGACGTGCGGCGGGCGGGCTGGGTCCTGCTGTCCCTCGCGATCGGCATCGCCACCCACCTGGCGTGGGACTCCTTCACGCACGCCGACGGATACCTGGTGACACACCTCGGCGTCCTGCGGTCCCGCCTGGCCGGCGACCTCACGGTGGCCCGCGCCGCGCAGCACCTCAGCACGACCGCGGGCCTCCTGGCCGTCGCGGTCTTCCTGTGGCGGAGGCTGCGCGGCGCACCGGCGGGACGCGGAGGGCGGGATACCCTGCCCAGGACCACCCGCCGGGTCGTGCTCGCCGCCCTGTCCGCCGCCGTACCGGCCGGCGCCGCGGCCAACACGGCCCCCCTCTCCGACTACCGGGGAGGCCCCGGAGCGGCCGACCGGAACGGCGCGCGGGACGTGACGGAGGCGGTGTTGTCGGACTGGGCCACGGGCGGCGCCGCCGCTCTGGCCTGCGCGGTCCTGGTGTACGCCGGGGGGTGGTGGACGCACAGGGCACTGCGCCGCGCCGTCCGCCGGTCGGCGTTCACGGGGTGAGCGCCGTACGGACCAGGTCGAGCGTGAGCCGCGCCGTGGCGGGCGGGCCCTCGCGGGATGCGCCGAGCCGGGCCCGCGCCGATCGGCGCGGGTGGTTCACCGCGCCGCCGGCATCCTGCCGGAGCAAGCGCTCGCTGTACTGGTCCGGGCACCTGATGCCCGGCTCCGCCTCCACTTCGCAGACCTCCGCTTCTGAGGTGCACTGCTTCGACCCGGCCGTCGTCGTCACCATGGAACAGATGCTGCACGCCATGAGGAACGTGGAGGCCACCGCCCCGCTCGGAGGCTGCCCTCGGGGCCTCCAAGTGGGGCGGTGACCACATCACGGCTGTCCGGGCGCTTGAGCCGGGCGGGCCGGGGGCCATGGCTCCCTACGTGTTGCCGCCCCCGGTGGGTTGCGGCGGCGGCTGGGTGCCGGGCGGTGGCTGGGTGTTGGGCGGCGGCTGGGTGCCGGGCGGCGGCGTGCCCGGGTTCGGTGGCGTCGACGTGCCCGTCGGGGACGAGGTGCTCGTCGGTGAGGAGGTCTCGCCAGGCTTCGGGACTTTGCGGTCCTTCCCCTTGCCGCCCTTGCCGCGCTCGAACCACTCGCCGTTGTGCCCGCACAGTACGAGAACGACGACCGGCTGCGGTGCGGGCGTCACCACGACGACGCTCGACGGGTTGTACCCCGGCCATGATTGGCCGGTCGTCGCCGGTGCGCTCTGCTGGGCGACCGGCGGGGACAGCGGGTTGCCGCACGCGCAGCGCACCCGGGGCACGCCGCGGTCGTCGACGAGGACGGCCGTGCCCGTCTGGAGGACCGCCTGGTAGCTGGTGGGGGCACCGTCCTTGTACCCGTGGTTGGTGACGCGGGTGTCCATGCGCAGATTGACGGGGGTGAGCGAGCGCAGGTAGTCGGGGACTTCGGGCGGCTGGATTTCGGCGACCGAGGCGAACGCGCTCTGCTTGTCCGGGGCTTCCTGGAAGAACGTGATCTGCTTCTCCACGTCACAGCTGGCGATGTCGAGGGTGCCCCCGTACAGGCCGGGAGTGTCGCCCTGGAAACCTTGGATGGCGTTCTGCGGCGTCGACGCTGTCGCCGAGGGGGAAGGCGACGCCGTCACCGAGGGAGAAGCCGGCGGGGCGGAGCTCCTCTCCTCCGCCGTCGAGTCGGTGAACGTGTCCGGGCCCGCGTCCGCCGCGGGCTGGAGGAAGACCTCACCACTGGACGTGGCGACGCTGCCGTCGGTCGCGTCAGCGCCGCCGATGTGGCGCCCGGACAGCACCACGGTCACGATCATGCCGGCCACCACGGTGGTGGCGACGATCGCGACTCGGGGCACGGACCGCCACCACGGGCGGCGGGGCCCCGGCTCCTCGCCGCCTCCGCCCGGAGGCGGCGAGGGCGGGCCGCCGCCCGGGGGCGGCTGGGTGGGATCCGAGGGCGGTCCCGAGGAAGATCCTGTGGGGCGGCCGGACGGTGGCGGATCGATACTCACGAGTTCCTCCTCCTGCGCAAGCTCGTGCAGGCTTCACCCATATGGGTCGTTGTCGGCATATGTGATGTTTTCTTCACCAGGAGTATTGTGTGCCCGATCCCCGAACCCCCCGCAAGTTGACGCCGACGGACCCTTCGGTGAGGCGCCCGGTGGAGGGTTTGCTCAAGCCCGGCAAAGGCGTTGGACATGGCGATGGGTGATGAGGCAGGTCGCGAGGCCGAGGAAGACGTCTCACGACGCCAAGCCGTCAAGCGGCAGCGGCCGGGGCGGTGTGGGACATCTGCCCGGGCGTTCGGACTCGTCGAGGTGGAGGGGGAGCAGTTCGTGCAGCTCACCGGCGAGGCCGGAGACGAGTAGCGGATCGATGGAGGCGGGGCTCGGTGGTCGGCGACGGCATCGTCATGGTCGTCGAACTCGTCGGGCACGGCCTGGGAGAACCAGCCGCTGAGGAACTGGCCGAGCTCCGGGAACCGGGCGTGCCACTCCCCGTGCGTGACGGGAACGGCGGGTGGCGGCACCTCGCTTCCTCGATGCTCCGCCTGATGTGGTCGGCGGGGGTGCGCAGCAGCCCGCGCAGGGCTTGTGGCGTCGCCCATCCGATGACGGGAGTCAGGACAGCGGTCATCGCCCGCTCGCCGGGGAAGAGCACGAGGGCGGACTGGGCCTCGGCGGTGAGCGGAGTCAGGAACGCGTCGCAGAAGGGCTGCTCGGACTCGGCAGCGGCCTGGAAGGAGTCCTCAAGGGTCGCGTGATCCCCCTCGTACACCCGGTTGACACCGAAGCCGGCAAGGTGCGGGAACCTGACATCGATCTCCCAGCGGGCCATCGGCAGTTGGCCGTGGTCGTCCGCCGGTCGCTGGTCCGGTGCCCGGAGCTTCCCCGTCAGGGAACGCAGGCACGCGGCGGCATCCGTTCCGGCTCCGGCTCCGGCTTCAGGCGTAGCGTGCGAAGAGGGCCTGGAGATATCGCTCCAGGCGACCGGTCAGCCGGGTGGGGGTCAGATCGGCACGGCCCGCCTCGCGCCACGGGACGGCGACCTTCTCGGCGTCCGGAGCGAAGGCCAGGGCGTCCAGCAGCCGCCAGTAGAGATGGGCGGCGCGATCTTCGGCCAGTTTCCCTCCTGCCGCGACGTAGCGGTCGGCGAAGCGCATGCCCGCGGAAACCCCGTGCAACAGAGCCAGCGCCGTCGAGCAGTGGGCCACGTCCAGGTCCGCCGGCCCCCAGGACGTCTCCACCCAGTCGACGACGCCGCTGATCCGCAGACCGTCGCCGTCGCCCGTGAAGAGGACGTTGCCGGGGTGGAAGTCCCGGTGCAGGAAGCAGGACCGGTGTTCCGGGGGCTCGCGGCGGATCACGTCCACGGCCCGTTGCCACAGTTCCGGCCGCTCGGTGTCCTCGGGCGGGCTCACTCGCTCGGGAGAGGTCCAGGCCTGATACGCGCGCGGCCGCTCCTCGGCGGTCACCGGCAGCCGGTGGACGCGCAGCAACTGGTGGGCCAGCAGTTCGGCCCGCCGGCCGGCTCCCTCGTCGCCCAGGCGCACGGTCCCCGGCAACAGGGACATCAGCAGTGACGGATGGTCGCAGTACCGTGCTGCCGCGTCCACCGCCACCAGCCTGGCCGCGGGCACATCCGTGCCGTCGAGCAGGCGCAGAACGGCCGCCTCGCGGGTCAGCAGGCCCTCCGCGTGGCGGACGTAGAAGGGCTTGGTGAAGGACCGCAGGACCAGGGACCGTCGATCGCTCCGCCCGCAGATGTCCAGACGGCGCATTTCCGACGTCCAGCCGCCACGCAACCGCGCGACACCCTCGATGCGCTCCGCCTCGGACAGCCCCTTCTCGACCCAGGCGCGCGTCGCGTCCCAGCCCTCGTCCTCAAGACCGGCGCTGATGTGCTCGACTTCCTCGTCCGCAACCATCGAGGCAGGCTATCGATCCCCTTGACGGAGGCGGCCGGCCCCCACCCGTGGTTCTTGACGGCTGCTCAACAGCCGGCGGTGAGATGTCGAGGAGTCGAGGGGACCCTGTGCCCGTGTCCGCCAGGTCAGGATCCGGTCCGAGGTCTGCCGCCCGGACGGCAGGCCGGCGACAGCCCGGGCGGTGCCGTCCGTGTGCTTGCTGCGGCCGGCGGAGCGTGCCGTCGGTGGTGGGCCGCGGCGAGGCGTCGGGGCAACGGGCGCAGTGGCTGCTTCACCCTTGAACCCACCTGACCTGTACCGGTCGTTTCCGGATGCTGGACCGAACGGCGTTCCCGCTTCTTCCGCGGGGAGTCCTGAGCCGCATAGTCTGGCTGGCGAACGGGGGAGGGAAGCGCATGAGTGCGGTCGTCTGGTACTTGGCGGGCATAGGCGGAGCTGTGGCATGGTGCGTCGTCGTGCTGGTCCGGCGTGATCGCGGCAGGTCCACGGAGAACGTCGACGGCTTGCTGGTCGAGCAACAGGCCACGGCCAGAGCGCGGGGGATGCGTGCGGAGGTGGGTGCCTTCAGGGGGCACCTCGGCAAGGGTGGCGGATCCGGCTCCGGCAGCGGCCGGCATTGAACCGCCGAAGGTCAGCGAGGATCTCCCGCGCCCCGTCGCCTCGGGTGTTCCACAGCGCCCAGCCTCCGGTCCGGGGAAATGCCGATCCGCGCGCACACACCTCCTGGTGCGCCTTCTCCACCCCGGCCGGCATGACCCTGGGCTTCGACGTCGAGGCTCCGCGAGGCGGACCAAGGGCCGGTCCTCGTCCAGGTGGCCGTCGCCCTCGAAGTGGTGATGGAGCAGAGCCCGAGCGAGCACGTTCACGCTGCGCCGGAGTGGTGTCGTCCCTTCCGGGTCCGCCCGGAGCGGGAGCCGTCCTGCGTCGGACGCCTCCACGCCGACGCGGTCGACGGGGCGCTCGATCTCCCGGAGATGGTCCAGGTCACTGAGGTCGGGTGAGGTCATGGCCCGAAGCCCTGCGTCACGTCGGCGACGCCGCCACGGATCGCTGATCCAGGGTGCCGCACGCCGGACACCGCAGTTCCGGGAGTCGGACCCTAGGAGGTGACGGTGATCCGGAAGACCGGGTGGTCCGGGGAGGCCGCGGTCAGCTCCTCGTCGGTGGAGCCGGCGGTGACGCCCTGGAAGTACTGCTCGACCTCCCAGCCCCACTTGCCCAGGTAGCCGCGCAGCACGGCGAGTTTCTGGTCGTCCGGCAGCTCGACGGCCGTGAACCGGCGGACCTTCCGCCCGACGCGCAGCTCGCCGCCGCCCGCCGCGCGCATGTTGCGCACCCACTGGGAGTGACCGCGGGCGGAGACCAGGTACTGCTCGCCGTCGAGCCGGAAGGGGTTGACCGGGATCCGCTGCATGACGCCGCTCTTCCGGCCGCGCACGGACAGCTCGGCGCTGCCCATCAGGCTGACGCCGTGCCGGGCCAGCCATCCGACGAGGCTGTTGAAGCGCGCGGCGAAGGGACCCGCCTCGAGGTAGTACGGGGTGGTCCTCGGCGCCGACTCCTGGGTGTTCTGCATGGCGACCCTTCACGGAAAATGAGAGCGGTGCTCTCGCTTGGGAACAGTGTGCGCGGCATCGGCGATCCAATGCAAGAGCAGTGCTCGCATTTGCGAGTGGCGCTCTTGAACGCGTGCGGCGCTCTCGGGCGTGTGCACTGCTCTCGTCCTGTGTCACACTCGGGTCATGAGCGCAACCGAAGGAGTCCGCGCCCGCGCGCGACGGGAGATCACCGAGGCCATCAAGGGCGAGGCGCGGCGGCAGCTCGCCGAGGAGGGCGGGGCCAAGCTCTCCCTGCGGGCGGTGGCCCGGGAGCTGGGCATGGCCTCGTCGGCCGTCTACCGCTACTTCCCCAGCCGCGACGACCTCCTGACCGCGCTGATCATCGACGCCTACGACTCGCTCGGCGCAGCCGCCGAAGGCGCCGAGTCCGAGGTCGCCGCCGCCTCCGACGCCACTGCGCTGAGCCGGTGGATCGCGGTCTGCGAGGCGGTGCGCGGGTGGGCGCTGACCCACCCGCACGAGTACGCGCTGATCTACGGCACACCGGTCCCCGGGTACCGGGCGCCCAGGACCACCGTGCCCGCCGCCGCACGGGTGGGGCTGCTGCTGATCGGCATCGCCCGCGACGCCCACCGCGGCCCCGCCGGCCTCTCCCGCACCCCGCTGCCGGAAGGGCTGCGCCCGGAGGCCGTGCGGATGACCGCGGACCTGGCGCCGGACCTGCCCCCCGAGGCGGTGGTCGCGCTGGTCGCCGCCTGGTCCGAGCTGTTCGGGCTGATCGGCTTCGAGGTGTTCGGGCAGTTCCACCAGGTGGTCGAGGACCGGGCGGCGTTCTTCCGGCACGCCGCCGCACGGCTCGCCCACGAGGTCGGCATCGCCTTTCCGGGCGCCGCGCCGGACGCCTGACGAGACGCTCCCGGGGGCGGCCCGTCAGGCGTCCGGTCGTCCCCTCGGCCCCGGCTCCGGTCCCCGCCCCGGCCGCCGGAGCGGGGACCGGCGGACCTCCCGCCCCGCAGGCCGGGGCGGGAGGCTCAGCGGATCCCGGCGTTGTCCCGCCACAGCGCCGCCGTCCGCGCGTCACCGTGCACCGAAGGGAACGGCGCACGGTTCCACAGCGCGGCGTACAGCCGTGCCGCGGGGCCCGCCAGTTCGCAGTCGGCCGCCGCGTCCCCCGTGCCGTCCGCGCCCCGTACCGTCACGGGCGGCTCCTCCGAGATCCGCACCGTCCATATCGCGTCCGCCGCGTCCGCCGCGTCCGTGGCCCGCACCCGCAGCAGCCGGGGCTCCGGCGAGCGCACGCGGCTGGACCGGCGGCCGTGGAAGCCGCGCAGCAGCTCGTCGATACCGTCCACGGCGAACTCCACGTCCACCTCCGCCGGTTCACCTCCGCGCGCGGCCTCGGCGTCGAGGCGGTGCACCGCCGTCTCGTGCGCCTGCCGCCGCGCCCAGAACGCCACCGGGGACGGGGCGCGCAGGAAGTGCCAGCACTCGACCTCCGGACCGGCCGCGGCCAGCGTCGCGGTCAGCGCCCGGTGCCCCTCGGTGAACCATTCCAGCAGCTCGGCCCCGTCCAGATCGGGAGCCTCGTCGGGCTCCCGGGGCGTGGTGAGCCCCTGTTCCACGAAGGCCGTCGCCCACCGGTGCACCGCGCCGGTGTGCCGCACCAGATCGCGCACCCGCCACTCCGGACACGTCGGCACCGGCGCGCCGGGTCCGGCCTCCTCGGCCGCCTTGGCCAGCAACTCGCCCTCGCGGCGGAGGGTTTCGACATACTCGGCAATCTCCATCCCCCGAGTCTGCCGGAAGCGACTGTAGGGTGCACCCGAATGAGCCCCGTTGCGGAGGGATGCACAAGTGGCCCGGGTCGACGACGAGTTGAACAGCCGGCCCGAGTGCCGGCAGTGAGCGGCCGACGAGGCGCCGGTCCACCGGGCGGCCCGGCCGCGCGCCGACGGCGCGCCCGCCACAGCGGTCACCGCGGACCCGCACACCCCGGTCAGGGCGGCCGTCGCCGGGCCGTCGCCGCCTTCGACGTCATCGTCTGAAACACGTCGAGGCGGCCCCCGTCACGGCCGCCGGCGGCCGGGGCGTCAGCCCCGCCGGACCGCCCGGAGCACCACGAACTTCGGGTCGGAGGCGACCAGTTCTGCGTTGCCGAAGACCCTCCGCAGCGTCACGTGGTACCCCAGGTGCCGGTTGCCGACGATGCGCAGCTCGCCACCGGGCCGCAGCACCCGCTTCGCGCCCTGGAACATCCGCCGGGCGATCGCGTCGGTGGTCGCCTGGTGGGAATGGAACGGAGGGTTGCTGAGCACCAGGTCGGCGCTGTCCGACGGGACGCCGTCCAGGCCGTCGCCCACCCTGAACTCCACCTTCCCCGCCAGGCCGTTGGCCCGGCAGGTCGCCTCGGCGGAGGCCACCGCCTGGTACGACTCGTCGGTGAACAGCACCTCGGCGCCCGGGTCGGCCAGTGCCACCGCCGTGCCGACCACGCCGTTCCCGCAGCCGAGGTCCACCACCCGGCCGAGGCCCGGGCCGGCCGGCAGGTGCCGGAGGAAGAAGCGGGTCCCGATGTCGAGGCGATCGGCGCAGAACACGCCGGCGTGGTTGACCACCGGGCGTCCCGCCACCAGGGCGGCGTCCCCGGGCAGCTCGTACCGCAGCGGCCACGGGTTGGCGCCGCGCTCCGCGTCCGGACCGGCGGGCGTGGTGAGGATCAGCCGCGCCTTCCGCTCGGCCCGTGAGGTGCGGGTGGGGCCCACGATCCGCTCGAACAGGGCGAGCGTCGAGGTGTGGATCTCCTTCACCATGCCGGTGCCGGCCACCACCGTGTCCCGGTGCAGCGCGGGGGCCAGCCGGTGCAACTGGTCCTCCAGGAGCGCCAGGCTCTTGGGGACCCGGACCAGCAGGACGTCGATCCGCCGTGGCGGCGCGTCACGGGTGGTCAGCAGCGGGACCGCTCCCGCGTCCAGGCCGTTGGCGGCCAGGTTGGCCCGGGTGGCCTCCCGGGTCAGGAACGACTCGGTGATCTGGGTGACCGTCCCGGCCCCGCCCCCCGGTGCCGCCCCGGCGCCGGCGGCCCGTGCCGCCAGCGCGGTGGTCAGCGCGCCCCAGCGGTCCCCGACGACCACCACGGCACCCGTCGGCGGCGGCTCGGCGGCCGCCAGGTGGCGCAGCAGATAGTCGTCGGAGGCGTCCCAGGCCCGCAGCCGGTCGCGCGGATCCCGGGGGAAGCGGGAGAGGGCGAGTTCGGCCCAGGGGGTGGTGAAGCGGTCGTTCATCGTGCGTCCCAGGCTAGCCGAGCCGTGGCGGGTGGCCGTCCGCCCGTCCCCGGGAGGGGGATCATGAAAGACTCTTCGGCATGAACGGCAACGCGGAACCCCGACCGGAGGGGGAGGGCACGACCCGGACCCGGCTGGACCGCGGGCGCGGAGCCCTCGGCCCGGCACTGCAGCTCGTCCACACCGGCCGGGCCCCCACCCGCGCGGTGCTGACCTCGGAACTGGGCGTGACCCGGGCCACGGCCGGCGCGGTCGCCGCCGAGCTGGAGGCGCTCGGCCTGATCGAGGTCGACGCCCACCCGGTCGCCGCCGCGGGATCGCAGGGCCGCCCGTCGCACCGGCTGATGGTCGCCGAGCGGGGTCCGGTCGTGCTCGCGGCCCAGGTCCACGTCGACGGCTACCGCACCGCCCTGGTCGGCCTCGGCGGGCGGATCGTCGCCACCGCGCACAGCGCCCTGAAGGTGGAGGAGGATCCCGCCCAGCTCCTGCGCGTGGCCGTGGAGGAGGGCGCCCGGCTGCTGCGGGAGACCGGCCTGCGGTGCGTGGGCGCCGGGCTCGCGGTGCCGTTCGCGGTGACCGAGCCCGGCGGGGTGGCGCTCAACCCGCTGCTCCTCGCCTGGCCCGCCGGGGCCCCCGTGCGGGACGTCTTCGCCGAGTGCCTGCGGGCCGCCGGGATCGAGGTGCCCGTCTTCGTCGGCAACGACATGAACCTCACGGCGCTCGCCGAACACCGGCACGCCGCAGGCCGCGGCGCCGACCACCTCCTGTGCGTCTCCACCGGCCACCAGGGCGTCGGCGGCGCCCTGGTGCTGGACGGCCGCCTGCACACGGGCAGTTCGGGGCTCGCGCTCGAGGTCGGACACCTCACCGTCGACCCGGACGGCCGCCCGTGCCACTGCGGCAGCCGCGGCTGCCTCGACGTGGAGACCGACCCGCTGGCGTTCCTCGCCGTGCTCGGCCGTGAACCGGGGCCCGAGGGCTCGTTGCTGCGCCAGGCCGAGGACCTCATCAGGGACGGCTACGCCCACGATCCCGCCGTACGGTCGGCGGCGCGCGCGCTGATCGACCGGCTGGGCCTGGGACTGGCCGGCCTGGTCAACATCCTGAACCCGGACCGGATCATCCTCGGCGGACTGCACCGGGCGCTGCTGGAGGCGGACCCCGGGCGGCTGCACTCGGTGGTGGCCCGGCGCAGCCTGTGGGGGCAGGGCGCCGCCGTCCCGCTGCAGGGGTGCACGCTGCCGTTCAACAGCCTGGTCGGGGCCGCGGAACTGGCCTGGCAGCCGGTGTTCGACGACCCCTTGGCGGTGCTGGAGGGCTGAGCCGGGGGCGGTGCCGCACCGGGAGGGCCGGCGGACGCCCGCCGTGCGGGCGGAAGGCGGACGGCGCGGAGGTCCGCGCCGCCCGTCTTCCGGGTCACCGCCCGGTCAGCCGGGAACGGCCGACCGGGCGGGAGCGGGAGTGACCGCGACGACGGCCTCGACCAGGGCGGGATCCGGCTCCGGGACGGGACTCGGAGCCGGGCCCGGCTCCAGCACCAGCCCCGGCTCCGGATCGGGCGGATGGAGGCCGGCCAGGACCGGCCCCGGCGCCGGCTCCCGCGGGACGTCGTCGGCGGGAAGGGTGAACCAGACGACCTTGCCGGACGCGCCGTCCGGACGCGCCCCCCAGCTCTCGCTGAACGCCGCGATCATCGCCAGGCCGCGGCCGCAGGTGGCGAGCGAGTCCGCGAGGGAATCGGCGTCGCGCGCCACCGGGAGCCGGGGATCGTGGTCGTGCACCGACACGGTGAGCCGGTCGAGCAGCAGCTCGAGCCGCACGGTGCAGGTCTTGTCCGGCCGGACGTGCCGGTGGACGTTGGTCAGCAGTTCGGTGACACCGAGCGAGGCCCGCTCGATGAGGGAGTCCAGATGCCAGTAGCGCAATTGCGCCGAGACGATTCTGCGGACCTGTCCGATCCGCGACGGCAGGGCCTGGAGCTCCACCGCGCAGTGCCTGCTCGGGTGACTGATCACGGCTGCAACTCCCCGACGTAGAGGTCCGGAAGATGGCGACGACCGGCTGTCTGCGTAGTCGCCGGTAAACCCAGAGTGACGTGGGAACAGCGTGCCCCGGCGCCCGGACCGCCGCAACTCGCGGCAAGCGGCGGCGCCCGGAGGCCGTCCCCGGCGGCGGGCGGCCGGGCCCGCTCAGCGCGGCCGGGCCGCCAGGCGCACCGCCCGGGCGAAGAGTGCCGCCGGAGTCTCCCCGCCGTCCGGCCGGCGCTCGCCGGGGCTCCCGGAAACGCCGAGCTCGGCGTCCTCGTCACGGAGCGTCAGGACGTAGCGGGTTCCCCCCAGGTCCACCAGGACGCGGTCGGCCCGCCGGAACCGCACCCGCAGGATGCGGACGCTCTTCGCGGGCGCGGTGGCGATGACCCGTCCGCCGCTGTTGAGCAGTTCCACCGTCCCGCCTCCCACCCGCACCTGGCCGGCCCGGGTCAGCGACCGCAGGCCCCGCTCGATGCGCACGCCCGTCGCGCTGAACTCGTCCCGCACGACGGGCCGTTCCCGGTCGTCGGGCCCGGCCGGGAGGAACTCCTCCGTGGCGGTGAACTCCGGCTCCGGCATGTCGCCCCCCACCCCTCGCCTTGTCCGCTGCGCCCCCGTTGCGCACCGTAAGAGCAGTCTGCCCTGATCTGCGGCCGGACGCCAGAGCCTCCGGCGGTCCGGGGCGAGGCGCTCGCGGCACACCGGCCGGGGCCGGCCCGGCCGGTGTGCGCCCCCTGTCACCGGCACGCTCCCAAGGCACCGCTTGAGGTCTCCAAAGATGCGTTTATGCAGGTGGGAAGTGTGGGGGAGGTGTCTATGATCGGGACTCCCGGGTCGTCCGGGCCGTTCGAGGAGCCTGTCATGCCCAGCCCCCTTCCGCCGCCCGGCGCCGCCGCCACGCCGGACGTCGACCGCAGCGACGTGACCTACCGTGCCTGGCTCAAGGAGGCGGTCCGCCGGGTCCAGGCCGACGCCAACCGGTCCGCCGACACCCACCTGCTGCGCTTTCCGCTGCCCGAGCAGTGGAACATCGACCTCTACCTCAAGGACGAGTCGACCCACCCCACCGGCAGCCTCAAGCACCGGCTGGCCCGCTCGCTCTTCCTCTACGGGCTCTGCAACGGCTGGATCCGGCCGGACCGCCCGGTGATCGAGGCCTCCAGCGGCTCCACCGCCGTCTCGGAGGCCTACTTCGCCAAACTCGTCGGCGTCCCGTTCATCGCGGTGATGCCGCGTACCACCAGCGCCGAGAAGTGCCGGCTCATCGAGTTCCACGGCGGTCGCTGCCACTTCGTGGACGACCCCCGCCGGATGTACGAGGAGGCCGCGCGCCTCGCGGCGGAGACCGGCGGCCACTACATGGACCAGTTCACCTACGCCGAGCGGGCCACCGACTGGCGGGGCAACAACAACATCGCCGAGTCGATCTTCCGGCAGCTGCGGATGGAGCGCTTCCCGGTGCCCGCGTGGATCGTCGCCACCGCCGGCACCGGAGGCACCTCGGCGACCCTGGCCCGCTACGTCCACTACATGCAGTACGACACCCGGATCTGCGTCGCCGACCCGGAGAACTCCGTCTTCTTCGAGGGGTGGAGCACCGGCGAGCCCGATCCGGTCTGCGAGGGCGGCTCCCGGATCGAGGGCATCGGGCGGCCCCGGATGGAACCCAGCTTCGTGCCCGGCGCCGTGGACCGGATGATGAAGGTGCCGGACGCGGCGAGCGTCGCGGCCGTGCGCACCCTGGAGCGGGTCATCGGCCGCAAGGCGGGCGGGTCCACGGGCACGGGGCTGTGGAGCGCCCTCAAGATCGTCGCCGAGATGGTGGCCGCGGGGCGGTCCGGCAGCGTGGTGACCCTGTTGTGCGATCCGGGCGACCGCTACCTGGACAAGTACTACTCGGACGCCTGGCTCGCCGGGCAGGGGCTGGAGATCGGCCCCTACACGGAGGTCCTGGAACGGGTGCTGGCCGGCGGAGCCTGGCCGCACTGACCGGGACCGGGGCGGTCAGCCCGCGCGGGGCGGGTACGCCTCGGCGGGCCCCTCCGGCAGTTCGTCGTCCTCCCCGGCCACCAGCAGCCGCAGCGGCAGCTCGGACAGCTCGGCCCGGGTGACGGCGGGCAGCCCCGAGTCGGTCACCAGGACGTCCACCTCGGACAGCGAGGCGAACGAACTGAGGCCCACCGTCCCCCACTTGGTGTGGTCGGCGACCACCACCACCCGCCGCGCGGAGGCCACCAGACGCCGGTTGGTCTCCGCCTCCGCCAGATTCGGGGTGGACAGTCCCGCCTCCACCGAGATGCCGTGCACGCCCAGGAACAGCAGGTCGAAGTGGAGCGCGGCTATCGCCCGGTCGGCGACCGGGCCGACCAGCGAGTCGGAGGGCGTGCGCACCCCGCCGGTGAGGACCACCGTCGGCCCGCCCGCCTCCGCCCCGTCGGGAGAGCGCCGGGCGGTGTGCAGCACGTCGGCCACCCGCACCGAGTTGGTGACCACCGTCAGGTCCGGGACGCCGGCCAGCACCCGGGCCAGCGCGTAGGTGGTGGTGCCCCCGGAGAGCGCCACCGCCGCCCCGGGCGCCACCAGCGAGGCCGCCGCGCGGGCGATCTCCTCCTTGGCGGCCGGCTCGCGGCCGGTCTTCTCCTCGAACCGCGGCTCGTGCCCGGTGGGCTCCGCGCCGTCGACCGGCACGGCGCCGCCGTGCACCTTCTCAAGCGCCCCCAGGCGGGCCAGCGCGTCCAGGTCGCGGCGCACCGTCATGTCCGACACGCCGAGCCGCTGGGTCAGCTCGTTCACCCGGACCCCGCCGCGGCGGCGGACCTCGTCCAGGATCAGTGCCCGCCGTTGCTCCGCGAGGAGGTTCTGCCGCTCAGCCACCTCTGCTCCTCGTCCCTGTCTCACCGCGACCGCCCCGCGTCTCCCGCACCGCGCCGCTCCGGCGCTGTGACCAGGCGGTCCCCGCCCCGGCACCGGGCCGGGCGACACGGCAATCCTCGCACGACACGCCGAAGGGCGGTCAGGTGGCCGCGTCCGCCGCCGGACCGCCGTCGTCACCGGATCGAGGGGAGATTCCGTGAGGAAGGGTTGAGGGAGTGCGGGAACGGAGATCCCACGGGCGGAACGCCGCATCACATGTTCGAGTGCCGCGCCGTCCGGGAGGGCGGACCGGCAGCCGCGGAAACCGCACGCACGGGGGAGCGAAACACGTGGTACGCAGACAGGACGCACCGCACGCACCGGTGCCGGGGACGGACGACCCGCCGGCCGGCGGGCCCACACTGGAACTGCTCGTCCACGGGGTGGGAGGCACCACCCCCGCGGAGATGCTCGACGACCCGCGGACGGTCCGCGTCGCCGGCGACGGCGTCGCGGCCGTGTTCCGCCGTGCCGACGACGTGGACGCCGAACGCGCCGGACGGGCCGGCCGCACCGGCGCCGGGGCGACGGAGGACGGCGCTCCCGTCCCTCCCGTCCAGGAGGCGTACGTCTGGTGCAACCTGACCTCCGGCAACGGCAGCCGCGCCCTGTGGCTCCTCCTGCTGCCCTTCATGGTCGTCAACCTGGCCCACTGGATGCGCCCCGCCGCCCGCGGCGACGGGCTGGCCGTCCGCCTCCACGGCACGCTGGTGCGCCTCGCCGGGCTCAGCCTCACCGTGCTGCTGGTCGCCGCCGCCTGCGAGGTCGCCCTCGACCTCACCGCCTGGCAGTGCGCCGGCACCCCGGCCTGCGTCGCCTCCCACTCCTGGCTCGCCTTCCTCACCGACGGCTGGTGGAGCGCGCCGGGCCGCCGCCTGGCCCTGGCCGCCGTCGTGCCCACCGCGCTGACCGTGCTGCTCTGGTACCTCTCGCACCGCACCTGGAGCGCCTACGAGTCCCAGCAGCCGCTCGCCGGGGCCGAGCGGGACGAGCACGGCGACGACGCGCCGCTGGGCCGGCCCGGCTTCTGGTACGGCCGCCGCCTCGTCGCCCGGCTGCGCGCCGCGCACACCGCCGCCGCCCTGCTCACCGTCGCCGCGGCGGTGTCCGCGGACGCGGCCCGTCACGACCGCGCCGAGGGCGGCCCCGCCCTCCTCGCCCTGTCCGGCGGACTGCTGGAGGCCGCGCTCGCCGCCACCGCCCTCACCGTGGTCTGGGTGGTGTGCCGCAGGGGCCGCAGCGAACGCCGGGTCGACCACGCCCTGGACGCCCGCCTCCGACGCGCCCTGCCGCTCGGCTCCGCGGCCCTGCTGCTCCTGGCCGTGGTGTACGCCTGCTGGTCCCGGCCCGGCTGGCGGTCGGCCGGACCACTGGCCGGGGACGCCGTCTTCGGGGCGGTCTTCCTCGCCCAGGGGCTGCTGGTCGTCGCGCTGGCCGCCGTCGCCCGCACCCTGCACCGCTCCCGCCCCGACGCCCGAGCCGCCCTGCGGGGCCTCGCCGGACCCGCCGTCGCCCTGCTGGCCTGCGCCCTCGGCGGAGTGATGTCGGGCGGCGTCGCCCAGCGGGTCGCCGACTGGCTCGACGGCCGCAGCGGCACCCTGGCCGGCCCCCCGGTGGTGCTGACCTGGCAGGCGTCCGTCATTCCCGGGCTGCTGGCCGTGGTGCTGTCGCTGCTCGTCGTGCTCGCCCACCGCGCCTGGCGCTCCGTCCGCGACGAGATCCCCGCGGTGCTGCGCGACCACCCCGGCGAACCCCACGACCCCGTGCGGGTCCGCGGCGTCGCACGGGTCCGCGCCCTCGCCGCGCTCACCGACCGGGCACCGCTGCTCGTCGGCGTCGCCGCCGCCGTCACCTTCCTGCTCGGCGCCGGCGCGCTGGCCGGCGCCCTCGGCACCGGGCGCGCACCCGCCGACGCGGCCCGGAACGCGCCCGTGGCCGTCGCCGGACTCGCCGAGGTCGCGCAGGCCATCGGCTCCTGGCTGATCGGGCTGGGCTTCGTGCTCTTCGTCACCTTCGGCCGCCGCGCCTACCGGGACGCCTCGGCACGCCGCACCATCGGCATCCTCTGGGACGTCGGCACCTTCTGGCCGCGCGCCGCCCACCCCTTCGCGCCGCCCTGCTACGCCGAGCGGGCCGTGCCCGACCTGACCTGGCGGATGGCGACCTGGACCGCCTCCACCGGCGGACGGCTGGTGCTCTCCGGCCACTCCCAGGGCAGCGTGCTGGCCGCCGCGGCCGCCTGGCAACTGCCCGCCCCGGTGCGCGCCAGGGTCGCGCTGCTCACCTACGGATCGCCGCTGGAACGCCTCTACGGACGCTGGTTCCCCGCCCACTTCGGGCCGGAGGCCCTGCACCGCCTGCACCAGGAGGTCGACTGCTGGCGCAACCTGCACCGCCGCACCGACCCGATCGGCGGACCCGTCCTGGTGGGCGACGCGGACACCGCCACCCCGCCCGGAGGCCCGCCCTGCTCCTCGGTCGACCGGGAACCCCTCAAGGACCCGCTCTCGCTGGGCCGCACCGCGGCCCATCCGCTGCCCTCACCGGTGCTGGGCCACGGCGACTACCAGGCGGACCCCGTCTTCGCCGAGGAACGCGCCGCGCTGCTGGCCAGGCTGCCGAAGGGCCTGCCCGCGCCCCGCCACGGGGACGACGGGCAGGCAACCGCTCAGCCCGGCTCCGGCAGGTCCTCCGGGTAGAGCAGGGTGAGCGCCTCGGTACTCGCGTCGGGAAGCTGCGCCACCCGGCCCGCGTGCCGCTCCACCATCGCCTCGAAGGTCCGGCGGGCGGTGCGGCCGTTGCCGAACGCGGGCCCCTTGGGGATCTCCGCGAAGTACTTCAGCAACGCCTCGCCCGTGCCGTCCGCCAGCCGGTACTCGTGCTCCTCGGCCTGCTGCTCCACGATCCGCAGCAGTTCCTCCGGCCCGTAGTCGCCGAACCTGATGGTCCGCGAGAAGCGGCTGGCGACACCGGGGTTGACGGACAGGAAGCGCTCCATCTCCTCGGTGTAGCCCGCGACGATCACCACCACGGCCTCCCGGTGGTCCTCCATCAGCTTCACCAGCGTGTCGATGGCCTCCCGGCCGAAGTCCCGGCCCGAGTCCTCCGGCGAGAGCGCGTACGCCTCGTCGATGAAGAGCACACCGCCCCGCGCCCGGTCGAACGCCTCCTGGGTGCGGATCGCGGTGGAGCCGATGTGCTCGCCGACCAGGTCGACCCGGGACACCTCGACCAGATGCCCCTTCTCCAGCACGCCCAGGGAGGCCAGGATCTCCCCGTAGAGCCGGGCCACCGTCGTCTTGCCGGTGCCGGGGGAGCCCGTGAAGACCAGATGACGCCGCACCGAGGCCGCCTTGAGGCCGGCCTCCTGGCGGCGCCGGCCCACCTCGATCATGTCGGTGAGCGCCCGCACCTCCCGCTTGACGCTCTCCAGCCCCACCAGGGCGTCCAGCGCTCCCAGCACCTCCTGCGCCGCACGCGCCCGGACGCCGCCGCCGGCCTCCTGCGCTACCCCGGCCGCGGCCTCGGCACGCGGCGCGGGCACCGGGCCCAGCAGCCCGGCCGTGCCGGCCCGGGCAGGGGCGGTCAGCACCCCGCCGTCGCCCGCGGCGGGTCCGGCGGGCAGGGACGCGCCGGCGCCGAGGCTCTCGTCGCCGGTGCAGTCCTCCACCTCCGGTCCGTCCGCGCCGCCCGTTCCGGCGTCCGCGAACTCGTAACCGCCCCGCGCGCAGCGCTCGGTGCGGCACCTGCGCAGCGTGGTGCGGCAGCCGTCGAGGACGTGGAAGCCGTACCCGCCGCTGCCGGTCACCTTGCAGCCGACGAAGGTGCCCCGGCCGCCCGCCGACACGTAGAACCCGGCTTCGGCCGGCCCGTCGACCGTGCACCGCTCCACCGTCGGGTCGGCGCCCTTGGTGACGATCACGCCCGTCCGGGTGCCGTCCAGCGTGCAGTTGGCGAGCGTGCCCCCGCTGCCGTGGTCACGGAACCAGGCGCCGGTGGCGGCGTCCCGGATGCGGCAGTCGTCCAGCTGGGCGGTCGCGCCGTCGCTGACCGACACGGCCGTGTTGCGGACCTGGCTGAGGTCGCTGTCCACGACGTCCGCCCGCGAGCCGCGGTCCAGCACGAACAACGCGTCCGGCACGTCGTGCACCCGGCAGGAGTCCAGCACCGCGGTGGCGCCGTCGCTCACCCAGACCGCCGGGTAGTCGCCGGTCGAGTCGAAGATCTCGCACCGGTGGGCGTCGACGCGGGTTCCCGGGTCCCACACGGACAGCCCGTTGCGCCCGAACCGCCGCACGCTGGTGCGGGTCAGCGTCAGCACCGAACGGGACCGCAGGTCCATCGCGTTCTCGGGGATGTCGTGGATCCGGCAGTCCGCCAGGGTGAGCACCGCGTCGGTGTCCATCGTGACGCCGTCCCCCGCGGTCCGGTGCACGTCGCAGTCGGTGAGCTGGGCGGTGGCCCGCCCGGTGATCTGCACGCCGCTGCCGCGCACCTCGTAGATCTCGCAGCCCACCGCCTCGACGAAGGAGCCCTCCCCGGTGACGCCCAGACCCGGACCGGAGGCGTGGTGCACCCGGCAGCGCTCCAGCCGGGGGTGCGCCCCGCCGTGCACCGCCACGCCGGCCTGTCCGGCCGCCGCCACCTCGCACTCCTCGAAGACCCCGCCCGCGCCGTCCGCGACGGCGATGCCCATGCCCGCGGGGTTGTCGACCGAGCAACGGCGCACCGTGGGCCGCGCCGAGCCGCGCACCTCGATGCCGGCCGCCGACCGGGTCATCACGCGGACGTCGGAGATCTCGGGGGTGCCCCCGTCCACCAGCAGTGCGGGCGCCGACGAGTCCTGCCCCTCCAGGTGCAGGCCCTGCACCACCGCGGATCCGCGCACCGTCAGCGGCACGCCGTCGGCGGGAGCGATGCGCACGGCCCCCGGCTGTCCCTCCGGCCCCCGCAGCGTCACCGCCCGTTCGACGAGGAGGTTCTCCCGGTAGGTGCCGGGGGAGACGGTGAGCACGTCCCCGTCGCCGGCGGCCTCCAGGGCCGAGGCGAGCGAGGAGTACTCACCCGTGCGGCGCCGCCACCGCGACGTGCCGGTGTGCGTCACCTGGACCGTGCCCTGTGCCATGGTGCTTTTCTGTCCCCACCTCGTCGTACACGGGATGTAGCGGATTGGGCCGAACGTGTCGGCCGCACCACCGTAGCGCGCGTGTGGACGGTGGGTTGCCCGGTGAACGATCGTGGTCAGCTTCCGGTACCGGTCCGGCCCCAGTCGGGTCCGGCCCGTTCCCAGGCCCGGTCCAGCCGCCGGTGCCGGCGCAGCGTCAGCCGCCGCAGCGTCACGCGCCGCGCCGACTCGGCGATCGCGATGGTCAGCAGGGCCGCGCCGATCCCGGCCAGACCCGCCTGCAGGGCCGCCTCGCCCCCGTCGAGCGGGCGGGCCACCGGCCTTCCCCGGACGTCGGTCCACACCGTGAACCGCCGCCCGGGTTCCGGATCCCGCAGGTTCGTCCAGGTGTGCGCGCGCCGGCCGGTCCCGTCGGGCGCGGTCCAGGCGGCGAGCACGCGCCGGCGCCCGTCGTGCTCCTCCGCCGCCCGGGTGCCGGCCGGGACCGGGACGACGGCCGCCGAGGCGTCCAGGACCGTGGCCGTCACCCGGTGCCGGACGGCGAGCTGCTGACGGGCCGTGCTGGTGAGCGCGTCGTGCGCGACCGAACCGGCCAGCAGCCCGGCCAGCGGCGCGCCGAACGCCATGAGCAGCAGGGCGACCAGGGCCGCCCAGGCTTCGACCAGGTCGGTCGTGCGCCGCAGCGGGTTGCCCCGCCAGCGCCAGATTCCGCGGATCGCCCCCACCGGCGCTCCCCCTCCTCGCTTCCGTGACAGCCCTCCGGCCGTCCGTTCACGCACCGTGCGCCGGGAAGGAGAGGGACCTCACCCTCCCGGCGGCGCCGGGCGGCCGTGCGGCGGACGCCGTGTCACCCCAGGACCGTGACCGCGTCCCCGACGCGGACGGTGCCGGTCGTCAGCGGCACCAGGTACTGCCCGAAGACCAGCCGCGAGCCGGAGCGCCGATGGCGCCCCAGGCTCACGAGCGGCTCCCGCCCGCGCCGGGCGGACTCCTGGTCCGTGGTGGTCACCACGCACCGGCCGCAGGGCTTGGCGACCCTGAAGAGGACATCGCCGGCCGACAGCCGGTTCCAGCCGTCCTCCGCCCAGGCCTCGAAGCCGTCCACCACCAGGCTGGGGCGGAAGCGGTTCATCGGCAGCGGACCCTCCTCCGGGTGGTCGCCGCCGGCGATCAGCGCGTTGAGGGCGTCCAGCGAGGCGAGCGAGGTCACCAGCAGCGGAAAGCCGTCCGCGAAGGAGACGGTCTCGCCGGGGAGGGCGTACTCCGGGTCGACCGGACGGCGGACCGCCGGGTCGTCCATGTGCACCAGGCGCACGGAGGCGCCGAGCCAGGCGCGGCACCAGGCGTGCGCCGCCTCGTCGGCGAGCACCGCCCGGACGGGGGTGCCGAAGACGTCCGCCTCGGCGGTGCCGGACGTGCCCGGGTCGGGCACGGACACGGTGAGCGGTTCCGCGCCGGGCGCGGACAGACGGACGCCGCCGGGCCGAAGCTCGGCGGCGGCCGTCGCGAGGCGGGGCTGCCGGCGCTGCGTGACGACCTTTCCCCCGTCGTCGATCAGCGCCCAGCGCCGGTCACCGGCCAGGCCCCAGGGCTCGACCAGGGCCTCCCGGGGCGCCTGACCCCGGAAGGCCTTGACCGGATGTACGTGGATCGAGTGGATTTCCGCTTTCCCCATGCGGTCATCGTGCCACCGGGCACGGACCGTTCGTGCCGCGGTCAGTAGCCCCGGTACTCCTGCGAGCCGTACTGCGACGGGTAGCCCTGCGCGGGCTGCCCGTACGACCCGTTGTACGGAGCCTGCTGGCCGTACGGCGCCTGCGGCGCCGGGGCCGGGGCGGGCGCCGGACGGGCGGCGGCCGGGCGCATCGCCTCGTACCCGGTGCCGGGGTGCGGCGCCGGACGGGGCGGCTGCTGCTGCGGCGCGGCGTAACCGCGCGAACCGGAGGCCTGCTGCGGGATGTACGGCGCCGGGACCGGAGAGGGCGCGGGCGGCAGCGCGGCGTGGACCGCGGGCAGGGCAGGCTGCGCCTGCGGGTAGCCGTAGGACGGCGCGGGCGGCTGCGGCTGGTACGACGGGCCCGACGGCAGCGCGGGCAGCGCCGGCAGGTGGCCGCCCCCGTGGTCGTAGGAGGGGCGGGCGTCGTACGACGGCGTGTCGTACATGGGCGGCACGCGGATCGGAGCGATCTGGGGGGTACCCCGCTCGGCGACCAGGGAGTCGTAGATCGGGGTGTCCGGGAACGCGGCGGAATAGCCGCCACCGTAAGGGGAGCGGGGGGAGGTCATACCCATAAGTTAAGCCCACGATGTGGTCGTTGGGGAGACGGATAAGAAGGTTGTTTTCCGTGTCGGTGGTGATGTTGGATACCCAATTCGAGCTAATTTGGCAAAAAGGCTCCTTCTGTCCACCATGAATCGTGTATGGACGCCTGTATCGGACAGGTTACCGACGGTCAACAAGGGCGTCCGGGGGACCCGGTGGCCACCCGTCAGGCCTCCCGCGGCGGGGGGTCCGTTCGGCCGTCCGGAGCCGTCCGCGAACGGGTGAAGGAAGGCGCTCCGGGCCGGCCGTAGGTGCGGCCCTTCCAGGCCGCGCCCACCCCCCGGTGGTGGCGCACCGCCGAGTCCACGGTCATGAGGGTGTAGAGGAACGCGGTGAACGGCAGCAGCACGGCCGCCCAGGACGGCTGCCGGTGGTACCGCAGCATCGGCACGTAGCTCCCCGCCATCACCGCCCAGGCCGCCCCGCCGCACACCGCCGCGGCGGGCCGGCCGGCCGCGAGTCCCGCCGCCAGGGCCAGCGGCGGCGCCAGGTAGACCACCCACAGCCCGAGCACCGTGCCCGCCAGCAGCGGCGGGCTGTGCCGCAGCTGGGCGTAGGCGCTGCGCGCCACCATCCGCCACAGGTCCCACAGGCGCGGGTACGGGCGCACGCTGACCACGCCGTCGGCCAGGCCGAGCCAGATCCGTGCGGAGGGCGAGCGCCGCTTCACGGCGCGGGCGAGCGCCACGTCGTCGATCACCGCGTCGCGGACGGCGTCCGGCAGCCCCGCCTCCACGGCCGCCGCGGTTCGCAGCAGCACACAGCCCCCCGCGGCCGCGGCGGTCCGCGCCCCCGGCCGGGCGATCCTGCGGAAGGGGTAGAGCTGGGCGAAGAAGTAGACGAAGGCCGGCACCACCAGCCGCTCCCAGGCGCCGCGGACCCGTAGCCGGGCCATCAGCGACACCGCGTCGAACCCGCCGGTGACCGCGGCCGACACCAGGGAGCGCAGGCTGTCCGGGGCGTGCGCGATGTCCGCGTCGGTCAGCAGCAGGAACTCGGGGGCGCGGAGCCGGGCCGTCTCCGTCCCGTGCCGCACCGCCCACAGCTTGCCCGTCCAGCCGTCCGGCGGCTCGCCGGGAGCGGTGACCGTCAGCGGCAGCCCGCCGTGGCGGCGGGCCAGCTCCCCGGCCAGCGCGCCGGTGCCGTCCGTGCTGCCGTCGTCCACCAGCACGATCTCCGCCTCGCCCGGATAGTCCTGGGCCAGCAGCGACGGCAGGCTCTCCGGGAGCGTCCCCGCCTCGTCACGGGCCGGTACCACGACCGCCACCCGCGGCCACACGGCCGGTTCGCTCCGCGCCGGGAGCCGCACGTCGGTGCGCCAGAAGAGGCCGTGCCCGAGCAGCAGCCAGAGCCAGACGGCGAGGGACACGACGGAGATCCACACCACGACGCCCATCGCCGCAGTGTGCACCAGGGAACAGGCCGTTCCCCGTTCATCGTCTATGGTGACCGGGTGAAGATCGCGCTCATGGACTCCGGGATCGGGCTGCTGGCGGCGGCCGCCGCGGTGCGCCGGCTCAGGCCCGACGCCGATCTCGTCCTCTCCTCCGACCCCGGCAGCATGCCCTGGGGCCCCCGCACGCCTGACGACGTCGCCCGCCTGGCGCTCTCCGTCGCCGAGGCCGCCGCGGCCCACCGCCCGGACGCCCTGATCGTCGCCTGCAACACGGCGTCGGTGCACGCGCTGCCCACCCTGCGCGCGCGCCTGGAGCCCGCACTGCCCGTGGTGGGCACGGTCCCCGCGATCAAGCCCGCCGCCGCGTACGGCGGCCCCGTCGCCATCTGGGCCACCCCCGCCACCACCGGCAGCCCCTACCAGCGAGGGCTGATCGAGCGGTTCGCCGCGGACGTCCGGGTCACCGAGGTGCCCTGCCCGGGACTCGCCGACGCCGTC
>NZ_LWCC02000107.1:10374-18855 GCF_001642695.1 Streptomyces chilikensis | reverse complement strand
CGGGGGAGGGCCGCCGGGGCCGTCGGCGGGGCGGCGGAGACGTCGGCGGAGACGGCGGCCGAGGCATCGGCCGAGGCATCGGCCGTGCGAGCGCGCTGCGGGAGCAGGGCGAGGGCGACGGCGGCCGGGCGCCGTCCGGATGACCGCCGGGAGCCGGACGCGCCCGCGGGCGGGCCTTTGCCCCAGGGGGAGCAGCGACCCGCCCACGGGGCGGAAGAACTCCGGCACGGCGGCCCGGGCGGCGCCGGGCGAGCCGGGACGGGGCGGGCTCAGCCCGCGGAAGCGGCCTCGCGGCGACGGCGGCGCAGCAGCTTGCGGCGCGGCTCCTGGTCGGGCAGCCAGCCGAACGCGAGGGTCGAGCCGAGCAGGCCGAGGATCAGGCCGACGACGAACCCGCCGAGGTTCGAGGTGACCCAGGACCCGAGCGTGGCGAGCAGGCCGATGATCGAGTAGAAGATCCGCTGCGCGGGGTTGAAGAGGATCAGCAGCCCGCACAGGGTCATCACGGCCGGCAGCAGGTAGCCGGCGATGCCCAGGGCTCCGGCCTTGAGGATCACCTGGAGCGAGGACTCCAGGACCTTCATGGTCAGCATGATCTCCACGCCGGCGAGGGTGAGCAGCAGGCCGCCCAGGAACGGCCGGGTGCCGCGCCAGGTGGCGAACCGGGACCGCCGCTTCGGCGCCGGATCCGGGGGAGCGGCGGGCAGGGCGGTCCCGGACCGCACGGTGGCGCCGGGCTGCGTGAGGGCCTCGGCGTGCGGGGCGGCCTCGGTGTGCTCGGCGTGCGGACCGGCGTGTTCGGCGGGCGGGCCCGCGTACGGGGCGGGCGGGCCGGCGTACGGGGCGTTGTGCGGGGTGTCGGATGTGCTGTCGCTGGCCACGGCCGGCGGCTCCTTCGCGGGCGTTTCCGATCGGACACGGGCCCCGGCCGGCGGAACGCGTCCGCCGGCCGGGGTCTTCGCGACTGCGTCAGTTGCCGCAGCCTGCTTCGCTGAAGGCGATCTTCAGGTTGGGCAGGGTCATGGCGCCGGCGGTGGTCGCCCAGTTGTGCTGGTAGACGTCCTCCACCACGATCCGGTCGGCCTGCATGCCGAAGGTGCCGAGCGGTCCCGTGGAGAAGCCCTTGTCCAGGGTGGAGGCGTCCCGGCCCATCTCCAGGCCGTTGAAGGTGCCGGTCCGGCCCGTCAGGGTGTCCGAGTCGGTGGCCAGGTTGGTGGCCTTGGCGGGGGTCCCCTTGTTGCCGGCGGTGATGGTCAGGTGGGTGCCGCCGATGGCCACCGCCTGGCACAGGTTGGTGATCTCGGCGTTCTTCATGGTGGTGATGAACACCGCCACCTGGCCACCCGTGTCACCGTGGAGCGGGCTGTCGGGGTGCATGTTGTCCAGGCCGCCGTACTGCGTCATGCCTGTCGCCTGCAGCTTGTCGGCGTTGATGGTGAACGGCATGCCCGAGATCGTGAACTGGGCGGCCAGCGCGCCCTGGGCGGTCGCGACGACCAGCGCCGCGGTGGCGAGCACCCCGGGGACACCGAGCGCGGCCCATCGGCGCAGACGGACTCTGCCCTTACGGGGCATTGCGGACTCTGACATGGACGGCTCTCCTCTGTGACGACGATGTCGGTGGAACCGGGGCATGTCCTGGCGCGGACGGAACCCCCTGAGCGGCGCCGGGTTTCCCCAGGTCCTGTCGGCGGCGGCGCAGCGGAGGGTTCGGGGGGATCCCTGGAAGTTACCGGTGAGTGTGGAACGTGGTCAATTGGCTTGCGGACAAAGGGTGTTGACGGTGTGTTGCGATTGGGGCAGATGTCGCCGCGTGGTGCAGGCGAGCCGACCGGAGCCCCTCCTTCCGGGACGGAGTTCCCGCAGGCGGGCGGCCTGCCGCCAGGGTCGCAGGACGTCTCCCCGCTTCGCGACCCGCCGTCCGAACTGCGCTTACCTCGGGTAACAAATATCCGTCCGGCTCCTTGACCGCCCCGGCGGGCGCCGATACAACGTCGTTGGGTTTCCCTGCGGTTGGACGTCCCCCTCGCCCGTGGCGCCGGGCGAGGGGGACCCGCCGCGTCGCCGTGCCGCACGACTCCGCCCGAACGGGCCCGAAGCGAGGAGAACGCGCACATGGACAACGCCACGAACCGCAGACCCCGCCGCCGCGTGCTCGGCAGGGCCGCCGCCGCGGTGGCCGGCTGCGCAGCCCTGCTGGGACTGCAGGCGACACCGGCCCCGGCCGCCGGAACACAGCTGGCCGCGCCCTACCAGAACATGGACACCTGTCCGACCGCCTCGCCGCTGCTCACCGCCGCGGACAACCTCCAGGTCGGCTGCGTGCACTCCGAGGTCGGCGGGGGCACCTTCCGGATCGGCGACTACAGCGTGCCGATCGGGGCCCCGATGAAGCTCAACTGGGGCATCCGCTGGTCGTCCGCCGCGCCGACGGTCGACGTCCTGGGCAGCACCGCCAACGTCTACGACACCGCCAACCCGGTCGGCGGTCCGCTGCTGGACGCCCCGGTCACCGAGGCGCCGCTGCCCGGCCTGGCCAACTTCTGGCCCGGCGTCACCAGCGCCGACATCAAGGTCGAGCCGGCCGGTCCGATCCGGAACTTCGTTCCGCTGGCCGTCGGCAGCGATCACCCGCTGTTCGAGATGCCGATCAAGCTGAAGGTGATCCACCCGCTGCTCGGGTCCCACTGCTACCTGGGGACGGACGCGAAGCCGATCGTGCTGCGGGCCTCCTCGCCGGCCGCCCCGGACATGGCCGTCGAGGTCGACCCCAACGGGCACGAGACCGTGGTGATCAAGATAACCGACGGCACCCTGAGCGACTCCTCGGTCGCGATCCCCGGCGCCAGCCGCTGCGGTCTCCTGGGGCTGGGCGAGAGCAACTGGATCGTCAACTCGCTCTTCGACCTGCCGGCCGGACCGGGCGGGAACGCGGTGACCTTCACCGGCGTCGACACGTCGATCGCCATCGACGGCAGCCTGGAGTCCCTCACCGCGGCGCTGAACGACGCCCGCGGCTGAACCGCGCCCCTGCGGGGCCGGCGGCGTGCGCGCCGTCCCCGCAGGGGGCACCCCGCCCGTCAGCTGGGGTTACCTCGGGTAACAAAAAGCCGACGGACCTCTTGACCCGCCCGAACCATCCCGGTTACAACACTTATGGGCTACCTGTGGTCCCTCGGCCGGGACCACCTGAACGCCACAGCGAACGGCGCCACCGAGAACTCTCACCGCGGACCGGGACGAACCCCGCGAGTGAGCAGGCGGCGGTCACGGGGCGGCCCCCACGTCACCGCCGTGCGCACCTCCGAGATCCATTCCCCCCTGGAAGGAATCCGTCATGCGCAATCGTCGTACCGCGTTACTCGCCACCGTCCTCGCCGGAGCCGCCTCGATCTGGGGCGTCTCCGCGACGGCCGTCGCCGCGCCGGCCGCCGCCGGTGAGGTCCTGACGTACGACGCCACCGGCGCCGGCGTCCCCGTCGGCGCCAAGCTGACCGCGTCGCTGGCCGCCGGCACCACGGCCAAGCTCACCACCACGGCGGGCGGCAGCACGGGCGTGACCTGCAGCGGGTCGGCCATCGAGGCCACCGTCGCGACCAACCCGCCGGCGCCGGGCACGGCCACCGAGAACAACGTCAAGCAGACGTTCAACGCGGCCACCTGCACGTCCAACATCCCGCTCACCACCGGCGTCGCCTCGATCACGGTCACGCCGCTGCTGACCACCGCCGTCTCCTCCGGCGGAGCCCTCGTGGTGAACGGCCCGATCACCGCCACCGCCGTGCTGAAGAGCCCCTTCGGCAACGTCACCTGCGTGTACAGCGCACCGTCGATCAGCGGCACCACGAACAACGCCGACGACTCGATCAACTTCACCAACCAGCAGTTCACCAAGCAGAGCGGCTCGTCCACCTGCCCGGCGAACAGCTTCTTCACCGCCAAGTACGCCCCGGTGACCGGCCCGGGCGGTGCGGTGTCCGTCAACTGACCGGCGCCCTGAGCTAGTCCAGCAGACCGCCGAAGCCGTCCTCGCGAGCGAGCTCCTCCAGCTCGTCGAGGGCGGCCTCGGCGCGTTCGGCGGCGTGCGGGTCCCGCTCGCGCAGCCCGCTCGCCGCGAACTCGTCCTCGTCCAGCCTCAGCACCCGGCGCCCGTCGGCGGACCGCCACAGGTCCAGGTCCAGGTCCTCGACGACCACCTCGCCGCCGGTGAGCTCGGCGGGCCGGGTGACGTCGCAGTACCAGCCCTTGAGCGCGCCGGAGGGGTCCCGGACCTCCTTCACCGCGTACCAGCGGTCCCGCCAGTACCACTCGGTGAACACGTCGCCCGGCTCGAACCGCACGAAGCCGAAGTCCCGGGCGCCCCCGCCCGCCCACTCGGCGCGGACGACGACCCGCACGCCGTCGTCGGAGAGCAGCTCGGCGGGGTAACGGATCTTGAGGCGTCCCGCCTTGCGCAGCACCACGTCGACCCGCTCCGGGGCGGGCTCGGCCTCAGCCGAGTTCGCGGACATGGTGGACCTCCTGTGCGCAGACCTCGTAGCCGAGCCACCGGTTGACGGCGAGCATGGGCTCGTTGCCGGCGTCGTTGCCGGTGTGCGCCTCGGTGAAACCGGCCGCCCGGGCGCGGTGCAGCGAGTCGGCCTTCACCAGCTTCGCCAGGCCCCGGCCGCGGTGGGCGCGGGCCGTGCCGGTCATGCCGGTGCCGTAGCGGGTGCCGCCGTCCGTGCGGACCGCGGTGAACGCCACCGGGCGGCCGTCGGCGACGGCGACGGTGGCCAGGTCGTGGCGCTGGAGCGGATGGCGCCAGGTCTCCTCCAGCCACGTGTCGAAGTCGTCGAACACGTAGTCCACGTCGCCGGGTTCGTCGGCGGTGCACTCCGCGTCCAGCAGGAAGAGGGGCCGCGGGTCGTCCGCGAAGTCCGCGGCGGTCCGCAGCTCGACGCCCGGCGGCGGGGCCGGGACCGGCGGCAGTTCGGCCCTGGCGAGGTCCAGGCGGAGGAACTGGGCGGTGCTGCCGGGCCGGTAGCCGCGGCGGTCCGCGAAGACGCGGTTGGCCGGCTCGTCGAGGACCCAGGAGAACACCTTGCGCGCGCCCAGCTCGGCGAGCCGCCCCTCACCGGCGTTCACCAGGGCGGTGCCCGCGCCCCGGCCGGTGCGGTCCGGGCGGACGTAGACGTTGAGCAGCGCCTGCCCGGGCTCGGGGCTCTCGTGGGCCAGGGAGAGCTGGGCGGTGCCGATCGCCTCGCCGTCCTCCTCCGCGAGCAGGGCCGTGTAGTGGCTGTCCGGATGGAGCCGGGCCAGCACGTGCTCGACCGAGTCGGCGGTGAAGAAGACGTAGGGGAGCGCCAGCATCCGGATCCGGGCGAAGGCCTCGGCGTCACTGCGGTCGCCCGGCCGGATGGCGCGTACGGAGACGGTCATGGCCGGGACGGTACGCGAGAGGGCGGGGGGCCGCCCTTCATTTTCCGGCCGTGGCCGGGTGCGGCAGAATCCGGGTGTGAGCAGTCCGAGGATCCGCATCGACGACCGGCCCGGCAGCCTCGCTCCCTTCGAGCAGGTGCGGGCACAGATCTCCGAACAGGCGCGGTCCGGCGCCCTCCCGGTGGGGCACCGGCTGCCGACCGTGCGCGGCCTGGCCGAGACGCTGGGGCTGGCGGCCAACACCGTGGCCAAGGCCTACCGGGCGCTGGAGGCGGACGGGGTGATCGAGACCCGGGGCCGCAACGGCACCTTCGTGGCCGCCGCCGGGGCGGCGGCGGAGCGGACGGCGGCCGCGGCCGCCCGGGAGTACGCGGAGCGGGCGCACCGGCTCGGGCTGGACGCCGGGGCGGCGCGCCGGGCGGCGGAGGAGGCGGTGCGCGCGGTGTACGGAGGGCCCGCGCGGTGACCGCGCCCGCGGTGGCCGCCGCGCCGGTCAGTCCGCCCGCGGGTCCCGCCGGGTCTCCGCCCGGGTGAACCCGTGGCTCCGTTCCACCTTCGCCACGTGCAGCGTGTAGCTCTCGTACCATTCGGCCCGCCCGCGCCTCTGCGCGACGCGGTGCTCGGCGTCGGTCCGCCACCGGGTGAGGGCATCGGCGTCGCGGAAGTACCCGACGGTGATGCCCAGTCCGCCGGGCGTCTGCGCGTGCTCCATCCCGAGGTACCCGGGGACGTCCTTCACCAACTCCTCCATCCGGGCGCTCGTTTCGCCGTAGCCGTCCTGCTCCTGGCTCCGCACGGAGGTGAACACGGCCACGTAGTACGGCGGTTCGAATGCCTCGACGGGGACGACGGGGGTCTTCGGGTGATCGCTCATGGCGCCACGGTAGGGCGGGCGGTGCCCGGCGATCCACCGCTTTCCCGCATGCCGGGCCCGGCGGTCAGCGCGGCGTCCGGGTCACCCGCAGGCCGGCCGAGCGGGCCGACCGGGCGAAGCGGACGGCGTCCTGGACGGCGGCGCCGCCGGGGTCGTTGTTGAAGTAGACGTAGAGGTCGCCCGCGGGCCAGGTGCCGGCGGCCCGCTCCGCCCAGGTGCGCAGGGCGCGGGCGCCGTAACGCGGCCAGGGCCGGGCCCGGCCCTCGTGGAGCCGCAGGTAGCCCCAGCCGGCGGTCCGCCACAGCGGGGTCACCGGCCGCGAGCCGCGGTCCGCCCAGCACAGGGCCGCTCCCCGGTCCTCCAGCACCGCCCGCACCCGGTCCGTCCACCACGACTCGTGCCGCGGCTCCACCGCCACCCGCACCTCCGGCGGGAAGCAGGCCAGGCAGGCGTCGAGCAGTCCGGCGTCGGCCCGCAGGGTGGGCGGCAGTTGCAGGAGCACGGGGCCGAGCCGGTCGCCGAGGCCGCCCGCGTGGCGCAGCAGGCGCTCCACCGGTTCCCCCGGATCCCTCAGCCGCTTGACGTGGGTCAGGAACCGGCTCGCCTTCACCGCGACCGTGAAGTCCGGGGGCGTCCGCTCCCGCCAGTCCGCGAAGGTCTCCCGGGACGGCAGCCGGTAGAAGGCGTTGTTGCTCTCCACCGTGGCGAACCGGGCGGCGTACTCCTCCAGCCACCGCCGCACGGGCGTGCCCTGCGGGTAGAGCACGCCGCGCCAGTCCCTGTACTGCCAGCCCGAGGTGCCGACGAAGACGGTCATACCGCCATCAAAGCACTACAGGTAGAGCCCCGCGTCCTCCCCGGCCCGGGGCTCCGGCAGCGATGTCGGGGAGGTGCCGCGCCGCAGCGCGTACAGCTCGGCCAGGGTGGCGCCGTCACGGCCGACGCCCTCCTCGGTGCCGAGCCACTCCACCGACTCCCGGCGGGTGAGCGGGCCGACCTCGATCCGCGCCAGGCAGCGGCCGGGGCGCACCACGGCCGGGTGGAGGCGCTCCAGGTCCTCGTTGGTGGTGATGCCGACCAGCACCTTGCGGCCCTGGCCCAGCAGACCGTCGGTCAGGTTGAGCAGCCGGGACAGCGCCTGGCCGGCCACGTGCTTGGCCTCGCCGCGGACCAGTTCGTCGCAGTCCTCCAGGAGGAGGAGCCGCCAGCGGCCCTCGCCGTCCTCGTCATCGTCGTCGTCGCCGATGGCGATGTTCATCAGGTAGCCGGCGTCGGAGAACAGCAGCTCGGGGTCGAGCACGCAGTCCACCTGGCACCAGTCCCGCCAGGAGCGGGCCAGGGTGCGCAGCGCGGTGGTCTTGCCGGTGCCGGGCGGGCCGTGCAGCAGCAGGAGACGGCCGGCGATGTCCTCGGGGGTGGTCTTCATCAGCGAGTCCATCGCCCCGGCCACCGGGGCGGTGTAGTTGGCGCGGACCTCGTCCCAGGTGGCGGCGGAGATCTGCCGGGTGATGCGCAGCGGGCCGCGGCGCGGGGAGAGGTGCCAGAACCCCATGGTCACCTCCTCCGGTACCGGTTCCGGCTCCATCTCCACGCCGTCGGTGCAGCGGTGGACCACGGACTGCGCCAGCTCCTCGCTGGTCGCCGTCACCGAGACGTGGGTGCCGCTGCCCCACTGGGCGGTGGAGACCCGCAGGGTCCAGCCGTCGCCCTCGGCCAGGGTGGAGCGCTGCTTGTCGCTGCTGGCCTGCCGGACGACACGGGCGTCGGACGGCACCAGCTGGGCGCCGGGCCGGACGCGGTCGATGCTCACCGTGCGGGAGTAGGGCTGCTCGCCGGTGGTGAAGCGCTGGAGGAACAGGGCGTCGATGACGTCGATCGGGGAGTCGCCGTCGTCGAGGGCGAGCCGGATGGGCACAGGGGCGTGAGGGTTCTCGGCCATGGGGCCCATGATCCGTGGGATCGGCCGCGGGCGCACTGCCTTTCTCGCATCGGCGCCGACGGCGACGGCACGGCCGGGCCGCAGGGGTCCGCGCGCCGGTCCCGGACCGGCACGCGGACCCCTGCCCGGGTCAGCCGGCGGACGGCACCAGCCGCCGCGCCGCCCGCACCGCCGCGTAGCCCTTGGTGAGGACCCGGTCGGCGGCGAAGTTCCGCCCCAGCGCGTGCCCGTGGAGCAGGCGGAGGAA
>NZ_LWCC02000107.1:0-10364 GCF_001642695.1 Streptomyces chilikensis | reverse complement strand
CCGTCACCCGGCGCAGGGCGTAGGGGCCCTGCGCCCGCCGGGCCAGGCCGTTGCCGACGGCGAGGGCCTGGGCGAAGCCCGCCTCCCGGACCGCCCGGCGGACCCGGCGGGTGGAGTGGCCGTAGGGATGGGCGAACGAGACGGGCGCGGAGCCGAGCCGGCCGGCGACGATCGCGCGGCACAGGCCCAGCTCCCGGGCCAGCGCCTCGTCGCCGATCCGGTCGAGCGGGGGATGGGTGTGGCTGTGCCCCCCGATCTCCACGCCGTGGGCGGCGAGTTCGCGGACCTGGTCCCAGTCCAGCATGGTGTCCGGGGCGCCCCCGACGTCGTGCTCGCCCCGCAGCCAGCCCGTGGTGACGAAGACGGTGGCCGGGAAGCCGTGCCGGACCAGCTCCGGCAGCGCGTGGCGGTGGACGCCCTCGTACCCGTCGTCGAAGGTGATCAGCACCGGCCGTTCGGGCAGCGGTCCGCCGCGGCGCCACGCGGCGGCCAGCGTGGCGGTGTCCACGGGGGTGCAGCCCTCCGCGGCGATCACCGCGAGCTGGCCCGCGAACGCGGCCGGGGTGACCGACAGCGCCCGCGTGGCCGCGGCCGGCGCATCGGTGACCGCGTGGTACATGAGCACCGGGACCGCCAGGTCCGCGTCCGGCCCGCCCGGTCCGCCCCGTCCGTGGTGTCCTCGGTGTCCGGGCACGTCAGGCCGCCCCCTTCCCGGACGGTCCGTCACCCTTCGCCGCCGCGACGGGGGAGGGAGGGATCACGAACCTCCCGCCGTCCCGCCGGGCCCGCACCGTGCCGGCCAGGTAGCCGGCCGCCGTGACCAGGGCGCCGGCCACGATCGCCCCGGCCCGGCCGGCCCCTCCCGGTCGCCCGCGCACCGCGTCCCCCAGGCCGCGGGCCACCCCGGCGGGCAGCACCCGGGCGGCGTACCGGCGCTCCGACTCCAGCCCCTTGTCCGCGCCGACGCTCCGGGCCACCAGCGCCTTGGAGAGTCCTTCGGCGTAGGTCCGGGTCCGGAAGTAGCCGAACCGCTCCCGGGCCGCGGGCACCCGGTGGCGGACGACCGCCCGGTCGTCGATCAGCAGCACCGCCCCCGGCAGCGCGCGGGTGAGGCGGATGCACAGCTCGGTCTCCTCGCAACCCAGCGGCCGCCGGCCGCCGTCCCGTCCGATCCCCGTCGCGAAGCCGCCGGCCGCGTCGAAGGCGGTGCGCCGGAAGGAGGCGTTGCCGCCCAGCACGTTGCGCACCCGCACCCGGCCGGGCGGCAGGCCGCGGTAGGTGCAGCCCACCACCCAGTCGAACTCCTCCGGGAACCAGGCCGGCCGGCGGCCCGACGCCCACGCGGGCTCGGTGCGGCCCCCCACCGCCATCACCCGCGGGTCGCCGTAGGCCTCGGCGAAGTGGCGCAGCCACCCGGGGCCGGCCACCGCGTCGTCGTCCAGGAAGGCGACGACCTCCCCCCGGGCCTCGGCGATGCCGGTGTTCCGCCCGGCGGACAGGCCGCGGGGCCCCGCGTTGGCGACCACCCGCACCGAGGGATCGTCCTCGTACTCCCGCCCCAGCCTCTCCCGCAGCACCGGGTTGTGGTCGACCACCAGCAGGGTCTCCAGGGCGGGCCGGGACTGCGCCCGCACCGAGGCCACCGCGGCGAGGATGTCCGCCCAGCGGTCCTCGGTGTAGACGCAGACCACCACCGATATCCCCGGCAGCGCCGGGCCCGCGGGCAGCCCGCTCCCGCCGGGCGCGACGGGCCCCGTCACGACGCCTCACCGGACGCCGCGCCGGGCATCGGCGACGGGCGTGGACGCCCGCGCGCCGCGCGGCGGTCGGAGCGCTCCCGCAGGATCACCCGGAGCACCCGCAGCCCGTCCCGGACCGCCCGCAGGTTGCTGACGCCGTGGATGCGCAGGTACTCGTGGCTGGGGATCTCCTGCACCTTGAGGCCCGCCGTGACGACGCGGATGTTCATCAGGGTCTCGACCTCGAACCCGGTGCAGTCCAGGTCGATCCGGTCCAGGCAGTGGCGCCAGAACGCGTTGTAGCCGTAGCAGAGGTCGGTGTAGCGGGCGCCGAACTTCCGGTTGACGGCCGCGCACAGCAGGCGGTTGCCCAGCTTGCGGACGAAGGTCATGTCGTCGGTGCCGCCTCCGTTGGCGAAGCGGGACCCCTTGGCGAAGTCCGCGCCGGAGACGAGGGCGGAGACGTAGCTGACGATCTCGTTGCCGTCGGCCGAGCCGTCCGCGTCGACCATGACGACGATGTCGCCGGTGCAGACCGCGAACCCGGCTATCAGGGCGTCCCCCTTGCCCTTGCCGGTCTGCCGCACCACCTTGACGTCCGGCCGCAGTTCACGGGCCACGGCCACGGTGCCGTCGGTGGAGTCGCCGTCGACCAGGACCACCTCGTGGATCCAGTCCGGCAGGGTCTTGAAGACGTACGGAAGGTTCTCCGCCTCGTTCATGGCGGGAATCACCACGCTGACCGGTGGAGCGATGGCCAGGTGCGAGGTGATCGGCCGGTACCGGCCGGCCGCCGCACGCGTGTCGGGCCCCGGGGTGACCGGGGGCAGCACTGCGCTCATGGGTCTGGTCCCTCTCGTCCGGCGGACCGCCCCCCGGCGGCCGCTGTGAGTCCGGTTCGAAAGGGGGGTTCTCACCCACGGCATGCCGGAAGGGATCTTCCCGCGTGCCGGGTGAGCCTGTGGAACCGTCCGGGCCCCGTCGGCCGGAACCCGGGCGCGCGGCACGACTCGAGGACCGGTCGTGTCATCGAGCACCCCCCTACCGCGCGACCGCCCCTGTCCGTCCTGGTTCCGAGCCCTCCCCTGAACCGCACGACGACGGACCGGTGCGTATGAGATGTATGACCGTATTGGCAATTGGTCGGTAATCGCAACACCTGACAGGTTGTCCGACGGTTTGCCGGGTTGAGGCGTTCCGTCCGTCTACCGACCCAAGCGCCGTATGACGCGCCCAATCTGACGCAATGGTGGGACAGCGGTCAAGATGCCGAATTCGCGAGTGACGTGCGTTAACTGATGATTCATCGGAAATCGGGCCGGGAACCGCCGTCCGGCGGGGCGGCGGCCCCGCAGTTCCTCCACGGGGGCACTTCCTGTCAACGCGTGTAGCTGGTACCACAGTTGATGCAGAGACAACTGCAGAAAAGGGAGGCTCCACCATGAGACGTTTCCGCACGTCCGCCGTCGTGAGCTCGTTCCTCCTCTCCGTGGGTCTCGCCTTCACGGGCGCGGCCGCGGCGCAGGCGTCCGCCCAGGCGGCCGGAGAGTACGTCGCACTCGGCGACTCCTACTCCTCCGGCGTCGGGGCCGGCAGCTACACGGCCGAGAGCGGCAGCTGCAAACGCAGCACCAAGGCGTACCCGCAGCTCTGGGCCAACGCCAACGCGCCCTCGTCGTTCGCGTTCGTGGCCTGCGGGGGAGCCACCACGGGTTCGGTGCGCAGCTCGCAGCTCGGGCCGCTCGACCCGTCCACCGCCCTGGTCTCGGTGACCGCGGGCGGCAACGACGCCGGATTCGCGGACGTCATGACCACCTGTGTGGTCAGCTCGGACTCGGTGTGCCTCGACCGGATCAACTCGGCGCGGTCGTTCATCACCTCGACGCTGCCGGGGAACCTCAACTCCCTGTACGCGGACATCAGGAACCGTGCTCCCAACGCCCGGGTCGTCGTCCTGGGCTACCCCAAGTTCTACGACGTCGCGGCGGTCTGCGTCGGCCTCTCCGACACCAAGCGTTCGGCGATCAACGCGGCGTCCGACCACCTGAACTCGGTCATCTCCGGGCGCGCGGCGGCCCACGGGTTCGCCTTCGGCGACGTCCGCCCCACCTTCGCGGGGCACGAGATCTGCTCCGGCAGTTCATGGCTGCACAGCGTGAACTGGACGAACATCGGCGAGTCCTACCACCCGAAGGCGGCCGGCCAGTCGGGCGGCTACCTCCCCGTCCTGAACGCCAACGACTGACGTCCCCGGCGCGCCCCCCGTCGCCCGTCCGGGGCGCCGGGGGGCGTGTGGCGGTCGGCCCGTTTCCCCCCGCCCTGGAACCGAATCGCTTCGAATGGGCCGCGTCTGACCATTCGTCAGGAATCGATGCGGAATCATCGTCCCTTCCCGTGCCGTCATTCCGCTTCCGCGGAGAAAAGCAGCGTCACCGCACGGATTTTTTGACATGAGCACTTCCCGTCAACGCGCGTAGCTGTCACAGTTCCCGCAGGAGATCCACAGACCATGGAGGCCCCCATGAGACGTGTCCGCGCGTCCGCAGTTGTGAGCTCGTTCCTCCTCGCCGTGACCCTCGCCTTCACCGGCGCCGCCGCGGCACAGGCGTCGACCCAGGCGGCCGGGGCGTACGTCGCGCTCGGCGACTCCTACTCGTCCGGAGTGGGGGCGGGCAGCTATCAGACGTCCAGCGGGACCTGCAAGCGCAGCAACCTCGCCTATCCGCAGCTGTGGGCCAACGCGAACCAGCCGTCCGGCTTCTCCTTCATGGCCTGTTCCGGCGCGACGACGAGCTCGGTGCGCAGCACCCAGCTGGCCCCGCTCAACTCCTCCACCGCCCTGGTCTCGGTGAGCGCCGGCGGCAACGACGCCGGGTTCGCCGACGTCATGCAGACCTGTGTGATCAGCTCCGACACGACCTGCCTCAACCGGATCGCCACGGCGCGCAACTACATCACCTCGACGCTGCCGGGGAACCTCAACGCCCTGTACGCCGACATCAGGAACCGCGCGCCCAACGCCCGTGTCGTCGTCATGGGTTACCCCAAGTTCTACGACGTGGCGGCGATCTGCGCCGGCCTCTCCGACACCAAGCGCACGGCGATCAACCAGGCGGCCGACCTGCTGAACTCGACCACGTCGGGACGCGCGGCGGCCTACGGGTTCCGCTTCGGCGACGTCCGTCCCCCCTTCACCGGACACGAGCTCTGCTCCGGCGACTCCTGGCTGCACAGCGTGAACGTCACGTCCATCGGCGAGTCCTACCACCCGAAGGCGGCCGGCCAGTCGGGCGGTTACCTCCCCGTGCTGAACGCCAACGACTGACGCCCCTCCGGCCGACCGCGTCCCCCGGGCCCCGCGACGGGCCCGGGGGACGCGGTGTCCGCCGGCGCCGTTCCCCGGCGTCCGGGATCCGAGGTCAGGGGTCCGGGGTCAGGGGCCGGCTCAGTCCCCGTCGCCCGGTTCCGGGGAGGGGTCCTCCGACTGTTCCGGGGACGCGCACACCACGGCGACGCCGACGGAGTTCGAGGCCGCCCCGACCGGCTCGTCGACCTCGACGCGCACGGCCCCTTCGAGCGTCCCCCCGACGCCTTCCAGGTCCAGCCGGATCCGCTCCTCCCGGGTGGTCTCCCCGCCCTCGGCGAAGGCCAGCGTCCGCCAGCCCTCGTCCAGCACCTCGCCGAGGTCGTCGGACACCCACCGGTACCGGACCTCGGCCGGCAGCCGCCCCACCGTGAACGAGGCGGTGAGGGCGGGCAGCCGGTCCGGCGGCGGCGGGCAGGACCCGCCGTACTCCGTGTGCGAGCCCGCCACCGTGACCTTCACCGACTGGGGCGGCCGCGTCGAGGGGGACGGGCCGGGGCTCGCGGAGGTCCCGGAGGCCGTGGGGCCCGGCGTGCCGCTCTCCTCGGACGACGGCGTGGGGTCCGGGGCGGAGGCGCCCGAGGTGACCGAGGCGCCGGGATCGGCGGGGTCGTCCTCCCGGTCCGCCAGCTTCCAGGCCAGCCCGGCCACCAGCAGGGCCAGCACCAGCACGCCGACCACCAGGGCGGTCCTCGCGCCGTCCCCGCCGCGGTCGTCGTCCCGGCGCCGCCCCTCGTCGAAGGGGTGCGGGGGAGGAGGCGGTGCGGCGGCGCGGTGCCCGGTCCCGGGGAGCGCGGACGCGTCGCCGGGCGGGAGGGGGACCGTCGCGGCGGTGGCGCCGGCGGGCGCGGCGGGTCCGGGGGCGCCGCCCGCGGCCACCAGGCGCAGTTGCCGCTCGGCCTCCTCCCCGGTGATCCGCTCCGCCGGGTCCTTGCGCAGCAGGCCGTCGATCACCCCGGCGAGCGGCCCCGCCCAGCGGGGCGGCGCCTGCGGCTCGTCCACCACCGCCCGCAGCGTGGACAGCGGGGTGTCCAGCCGGAACGGGGAACTGCCCTCGACCGCCGCGTAGAGCAGCACGCCCAGCGACCACAGGTCCGCCTCGGGGCCCGACGGGCGCCCCAGGGCGCGCTCCGGCGCCAGGTACTCGGGTGAGCCGATCACCTCGCCGGTGCGGGTCAGCGCCGTGTCGCCGGCCAGTGTGGCGATGCCGAAGTCGGTGAGCACCACCCGGCCGTCGTTGGAGATCAGCACGTTGGCCGGTTTGACGTCCCGGTGCAGCACGCCCACCCGGTGGGCCGCCCGCAGCGCGGCCAGCACGTCCGCCCCGATCGCCGCCGCCCGGGCCGGCGACAGCGCGCCCTCGGCCTCCAGCACGTCGGACAGGGACAGGCCGCGGACCAGCTCCATCACGATCCAGGGGCGCCCGGCGTCGGTGACCACGTCGTAGACCGTCACCACCGAGCGGTGCGAGATCCTGGCCGCGGCCCAGGCCTCCCGCTCCAGCCGGGCGTACATGCGCTCCACCTCGTCGTCCGGCAGCCCCGCCGGGGCGCGGACCTCCTTGACGGCCACCTCGCGGCGCAGCACCTCGTCCCGGGCCCGCCACACCGTGCCCATGCCGCCGCTGCCGAGCGGTGACAGCAGGCGGTAACGGCCGGAGACGAGGCGCTGCGCGTCCGGTTCCTCCGTCATGGCCGACCTCTCTCTCCAGGACCGGGTCACCGGTTCACCACGGGAACGCTTTTCGGAACGCCTCACGGGGGTACGGGAACTGCCGGGGCGTGGCCTCCCCGGTGTTCTGCCCGCCGACGGGGCGGGGGATGCGCGACCGGCTTCACCCGCGGTGACCTGCGATCCTGGTGCCGAGGTCCAGCCGGCCGCTGTGCCGGTTGTCCAACTCGCCCTGAAACTTCATTCCTCGGGTGAGGAGTTGTCAACCGTCTTGCGGAAAAGGTGAATTCTGTGATCGAGATGCGCCATCCCCCACCAAGGGCGATAGGGTTGCCCTGCCCGGGCCGGGTGGACTCGTACGGGTGGGGAGTGTCATGGATCAGATAACGATGCGTAGCAGGGCGCGAGTCCCTGCGATCACCTGCGGCAGCAGCGCGAGCAGTTCGCGCCTCGACCGCCATCTGTCGGTGCTTTCGGGCCCCGCCATACCCCAGCAGGAGACGGTGGAGGCCACCTCGCTGATGCGCGAGCTCACGGCCCGTGACGTGCCGCGCGAGCGCGGTACGGCGCACCGCGTCCAGCGGGTGTCGCTCTTCGCGCCACTGCGCCGGCTGACCCGCTCGCTCTTCGGCGGGCGCTGAGCCGCAGGCCGCTCCCCTCCCACCGCCGGTTCTCCGCTGCGCTCACGACACTCCCGTCGTTCCCACGGCTCGCAGCGGAGGCCGGCGTCGGCGTTCCCCGCGGCGGCGTGCGGGTGCCCGGGGCGCCGCGCGGAGACCCGTGCCGCCGTGCGGGCGCCTGTGCGGCTGCCGCCGATCGCGGTGTGAACCTTGTCTCTCCTCCCAGAGCGCCGCCGCTCACTCTGGCGCGCCCGAGCAAGCGCTCGCTAACTTGAGCGGCGGACGCAGCTGCCCGCCTGGGAGGACGCACTGATGAAGGCACACGACGGCATGTACATCGACGGGGCCTGGAGGGCGGCCGCCGGGCCCGACACCATCGCCGTCCTGAACCCCGCCGACGAGCAGGTCATCGCCCAGGTGCCGGCCGGATCCGCCGAGGACGTGGACGCGGCGGTCCGTGCCGCCCGCGCCGCGCTGCCCGCCTGGGCGGCCACGCCCCCCGCCGAGCGCGCCGCCCGCCTGGGCGCCCTGCGGGACGTGCTGATCGCCCGCAAGGACGAGATCGCCGAGACCGTCACCGCCGAGCTGGGCGCGCCGCTGCCGTTCTCGCAGAAGGTGCACGCCGCCTCGCCGATCGCGGTCTGCGGCTCCTACGCGGAGCTGGCCGCCTCCTTCCCCTTCGAGGAGAAGGTCGGCAACTCCACCGTGTACCAGGAGCCGATCGGCGTGGTCGCCGCGATCACCCCGTGGAACTACCCGCTGCACCAGATCGTCGCCAAGGTCGCCCCGGCCCTGGCGGCGGGCTGCACGGTCGTCCTCAAGCCCGCGGAGGACACCCCGCTGACGGCCCAGCTCTTCGCCGAAGCGGTCGACGAGGCCGGGGTGCCGGCCGGTGTCTTCAACCTGGTCACCGGGCTGGGCCCGGTCGCCGGGCAGGCGCTGGCCGAGCACGACGGGGTGGACATGGTGTCGTTCACCGGTTCCACCGCGGTCGGCCGCTCCATCGCCGCCACCGCCGGGGCCGGACTGAAGAAGGTCGCCCTCGAGCTGGGCGGCAAGTCCGCCAACGTGATCCTGCCCAGTGCCGACCTCGGCAGGGCGGTCGCGGTGGGCGTCGCCAACGTGATGGCCAACTCCGGCCAGACCTGCAGCGCCTGGACCCGGATGCTGGTCCACGCCGACCGGTACGAGGAGGCCGTGGAGCTGGCGGCGCAGGCCGCCGCCAAGTACGGCGACCGGATCGGGCCGCTGGTCAACGCCAAGCAGCAGGCGCGGGTGCGCGGCTACATCGAGAAGGGCGTCGCCGAGGGCGCCCGCCTGGTGGCCGGCGGCCCCGAGGCGCCCCGGGAGAAGGGCTTCCACGTCAGCCCCACCGTCTTCGCGGACGTCACCCCCGGCATGACCATCGCCCAGGAGGAGATCTTCGGGCCGGTCCTGTCCCTCCTGAAGTACGAGGACGAGGACGACGCCGTGCGCATCGCCAACGGCACCGTGTACGGGCTGGCCGGCGCGGTCTGGGCGGACGACGAGGCCGAGGCCGCCGCCTTCGCGCGCCGTCTGGACACCGGCCAGGTCGACATCAACGGCGGCCGCTTCAACCCGCTGGCCCCCTTCGGCGGTTACAAGCACTCCGGGGTGGGCCGGGAACTCGGCTCGCACGGGCTCACCGAGTTCCTCCAGACCAAGTCCCTCCAGTTCTAGGAGCGTTCATCCCATGGTTCTCGCCGCCGTGGCGCCCGCGATCGGCGCGCCGCTGGAAGTCACCGAGGTGGAGCTGCCGGAGACCGGCCCCGGCCGGGTCCGGGTCCGGCTCGCCGCCGCCGGGGTGTGCCACTCCGACCTCTCCATCGCCAACGGCACCATGCGGGTGCCGCTGCCGGCCGTCCTCGGCCACGAGGGCGCCGGCACCGTGACGGAGGTGGGGGAGGGCGTCACCCACGTCGCGCCGGGCGACCAGGTGGTGCTCAACTGGTCGCCGTCCTGCGGCAGTTGCCCGTCCTGCGAACTGGGCGAGGTCTGGCTGTGCGCCCGCTCCCTGGACGGGGCCTTGGCCCCCTACGCCCGCCGGGCGTCGGACGGGCTGGAGCTGTACCCCGGGCTGAACGTGGCCGCCTTCGCCGAGGAGGCGGTGGTCGCCGCCGACACCGTGCTGCCGCTGCCGGAGGGCATCCCGCTGGCCGACGCGGCGCTGCTGGGGTGCGCGGTGCTCACCGGTTACGGCGCCGTGCACCACGCGGCGCGGGTGCGGGAGGGCGAGACGGTGGCGGTCTACGGCGTGGGCGGGGTGGGCCTGGCCACGGTCCAGGCGGCGCGGATCGCCGGGGCGTCGAGGATCGTCGCGGTGGACGTCTCCCCGGCCAAGGAGGAACTGGCGCGGGCGGCGGGCGCGACGGACTACGTGGTCGCCTCCGAGCGGACGGCCCGGGAGATCCGCGGACTCACCGGCAAGCAGGGCGTCGACGTCGCGGTGGAGTGCGTGGGACGCGCGGCCACCATCCGCACCGCCTGGGAGTCCACGCGGCGGGGCGGCCGCACGACGGTGGTCGGCATCGGGGGGAAGGACCAGCAGGTCACCTTCAACGCGCTGGAGATCTTCCACTGGGGGCGCACGCTGGCCGGCTGCGTCTACGGCAACTCCGACCCGGCGCGCGACCTGCCGGTGCTGGCGGAGCACGTCCGCGCGGGGCGGCTGGACCTCGGCATGCTGGTGACCGACCGCATCGGCCTGGCCGACATCCCGTCCGCGTTCGACAACATGACCGCGGGCAAGGGCGGTCGCGCGCTGGTCGTCTTCTGACCCGCGGCCCCGCCCCGTTCCGCGGGGCGTCCGGCCTCCGCGGAACGGGGCCGGCGCGTGCGCACGCGAGGACCGCGCCCGCCCGGGCCCACCCGTGCCCCGAGCGGCACAGCGGCGCGACCGCGCGGGTCGGGCGCGGGACCGGGGCCCCTCCCCGCTCCCGGCCGCCGGTG
>NZ_LWCC02000106.1 GCF_001642695.1 Streptomyces chilikensis | reverse complement strand
GAGCCAGCCGACCCCGCCGGCCACGAACAGCAAGCCGAAGTTGGGGAAGGCGAAGAGGCCGGAGAGCCGCCCGCTCCACGACGTCCCCCTGCCACAGCCGGACTTCGGCGCGGTCACCCTTCCTGGCGTCGTCGTACGCCTCCGACCCATCGCTTGCGTCGCTCCAATGTTTAGGCTGGTCAACGGCGGCGTGAAAAATCGCGAAGAAAGTTGTCGTCGGATGTCGAGGACCCGCTTCCCGCTCCGACCAAGGGGTGACAGCACGCCAACGGGGCGCGCGGTATGGGGAGGACACCCGAGATGAAGTACGTCGCGATGATCTACGGCAACCAGGCCAAGTGGGACTCCTTCCCGGCCGAGGCATGGCCGGAGGCGATCGCCAAGCAGGAGGCGTTCAACAAGAAGTACCGCGAAAGCGGTGAACTGCTGGGCGCCTACGGCCTGGCGGATGCGGCCAACGCCCAGCTCGTGCGCCGCGAGGACGGCGCGCCGGCAGTCACCGACGGCCCGTACCTGGAGACCAAGGAGTACATCGCCAGCTTCTACATGCTGGACTGCGACAGTCTGGAGCGGGCGCAGGAGATCGCTGCGGACATGCCGTTCGCCGATGTGGAGCCGGTGGAGCTGTGGCCGGTGCTGCACGAGTCCGCGGCGGACATGTGACCGCCGTGCACCACGCCGCCGAGGACCTGCTGCGCGAGCTGGCGCCGCAGGTCCTCGGCGTGCTCGTACGCCGCTACGGTGTCTTCGATACGTGCGAGGACGCGGTCCAGGAAGCGCTGCTGGCCGCCGCCCTGCAGTGGCCGAAGACGGGGGTGCCGGACAACCCCCGGGGCTGGCTGGTCACCGTCGCCTCCCGCAAGCTGGTCGACCAGATCCGCAGCGAGAGCGCCCGGCGGCGCCGCGAGGACGCCCTCGCGTTGGCCACCCCGCAGGCCGAGTTGCTCAGCCACGCCGCTGATGCCGTGCCCGCCATGGACCGGGACGACTCGCTGGCCCTGCTGTTCCTGTGCTGCCACCCCGCGCTGTCCCCGGCCAGCCGGATAGCGCTGACCCTGCGCGCTGTGGGCGGCCTGACCACCACACAGATCGCCGCAGCCTTCCTGGTCCCCGAGGCAACCATGGCCCAACGCATCAGCCGCGCCAAGCAGGCCATCAAGGCGTCCGGCACCTCCCTGGCCATGCCGGAAGGGGCCGACTTCGCCGAGCGGCTGGCCGAGGTGAGGCACGTGCTCTACCTCGTCTTCAATGAGGGCTACACCACCACCGGCAGCGCCGACCTGACCGCGCCGGAACTGTCCGCCGAGGCGATCCGGCTCACCCGGATGCTGCACCGCCTGGTGCCCGACGACACCGAAACCGCCGGTCTCCTCGCGCTGATGCTGCTGACCGACGCGCGCCGCCCCGCCCGCACCGGCCCCTCCGGGGAACTGGTGCCGCTGGCGGAACAGGACCGCAGCCGGTGGGACCGCCGGCTCATCGTCGAGGGAGTCGGTCTCATCGGTCGGACCCTGCCACGCGGCCAGGTCGGCCCGTACCAACTGCAAGCTGCCATCGCCGCCGTGCACGACGAGGCCGAGGACACCGACGCCACCGACTGGCCTCAGATCCTCGCCCTGTACGAGATCCTGGAACAGTTCGGGCCGAACCCGATGGTCACCCTCAACCGCGCGGTCGCCGTCGCCATGGTCCACGGCCCGGCTGCCGGACTCGACCTGCTCACAGCGCTGGAGACCGACAACCGCCTGGCCCGCCACCACCGCCTGCTCGCCACCCGTGCCCACATGCTGGAACTCCTCGGCGAGCACAAGGCCGCGGCGGTCTCCTACCGCGAAGCCGCCCGCCGCACCACCAGCGCCCCCGAGCGCCGCCATCTCAGCGCCCGCGCCCACCGCTTGGAGGTCCGCGCATAACGCGTCGTAAACCGAACGCACCGTGGTCTGCGGCGGAGTACGCGCCTGTCCTGTCGCGGTTGGGGCGGCGGCCTGGTCGCCTCCGTGGACGGCATGCGGTTCGTCGTCCCCGTGCCGTCGGTGTACGCGCGGCCGAACCCGAAGTACTTCGGGCGCCGGGGCGGGGCGACCTGGCTGAACATGATCAACGACCAGGCGGCGGGGCTGGGCGGGAAGGTGGTGGCCGACACCCCGCGCGACTCACTGTACGTGCTGGACGTCCTCTACGACCGCGACGGCGGCAAGCGCCCGGAGATGACCGTCACGGACACCGCGAGCTACAGCGACATCGCCTTCGGGCTGCTCACCCTGGCGGGGTTCGCGTACGCGCCGCAGCTCGCTGGCCTGCCGGACCAGAAGATGTGGCGCATCGACCGCATGGCCGACTACGGCGCCTTCCGGGACGCGGCCCGCGGCCGGATCGATCTCGCCAGGATCGAACGGCACTGGGAGGACATCCTGCGGATCACCGGCTCCATCCACACCGGCGCCGTGCGCGCCTACGACGTGATCCGGATGCTGTCCCGCGACGGTCGCCCCACCCCTCTCGGCACGCGATCGCCCACTACGGGCGGATCGCCAAGACCCTGCACATCCTGCGCCTGGCCGACGAGCCCGGCTACCGGCGGCAGATCAAGAGCCAGGCGGACCTCCAGGAGGGTCGCCATGCCCTTGCCCGGAAGATCTTCCATGGCCGGTCCGGGCAGCTCTACCAGCGCTGCCCGGACGGCGTGGAAGACCAGATCGGCGTCCTCGGCCTGGTCCTCAACGCACTCGTGCTGTTCAACACGAGGTACATGGACGCTGCGGTCAACCAGCTGCGGGCGGACGGCTTCGACGTCCTCGATGAGGACGTCGCCCGCCTCTCCCCGTTCGTGCGGCACCACATCAACATGCTCGGCCGGTACTCCTTCCAGCTTCCCGACCTGCCGGGCGGCCTGCGTCCGCTTCGCGATCCGGGCGCCACCGACGGAGAATGACCCAGGGTCCCCGGCCCGCACCGACGGATGGGAGGACCCTGGAGACATGCGCCCGGTGGTGCGGTCAGTGCGGCACGGAGCTGCCCGAAGGCAGCGGGCGGTCGCGCCGGTACTGCGACTCGGCCTGCCGTACAAGGGCCTGATGGGTGACGCGGGCCCACTGGGCGGCGATCGACACCAGCAGTGAGGCGATGCGGACTTCCTCGGACGACGCCTCGACAGCGTGAGCGTTGCTGTTTAAGATCACGGGCACGGCATCGCGTGTCGGTCACCGTCTGGGTGAGGCATGGAGGTGCCCGTGAGATTGCCTTGCGGAGGCATTCCACACATGTCAGTCGAGTTGAATCACACCATCATCCATGCCCGGGACAGCCGGGAGTCGGCCGAGTTCCTGGCGCGCATCCTGGGGCTTGAGGTCGGGACGGAGTGGGGACCGTTCGTTCCCGTGGCCACCGGCAACAGGGTCACACTGGACTTCGCCGCCGTCCCGGCGGAGTCGATCGTCACGCAGCACTACGCGTTCCTCGTCTCCGACGAGGAGTTCGACGCGGCCTTCGCGCGAATCCAGCAGGCCGGGATCACGTACTACGCCGATCCGCATCTGAAGCAGCCTGGAGAGATCAACCACCACCACGGTGGGCGCGGCCTGTACTTCATGGATCCGGCCGGGCACGGCATGGAGATCATCACACGGCCCTATGGCAGCCACGTGGAGCAGCCGGCGGCATCCTGAGGCAGTGGCAGGTCAGGGCACTCCCTGGCCTGCACTCCGTGGCGGGGTTCAACTGCCGTACGAGCGCCTCTTCCGGGTCACCGACCCAATGGGTGCGATCGTCCAGTTCGTCGAGCGAGTCACTCCGTCTGCGCCCGAGAACGCCTGAAGTCCCGCCACGTCAGGCCGCATCCGAGCCATGTCCCGGCACGCCCGGCCCCTGACCGCGTGCGACATATCGCGCAACCCTTGCAAAGGACCCCAACGTTGTCACCTGACCCGACCACCGTTCACCCGCTGCCCGCCCACGAACGCGTGGTGTTCCTCAACCCGCTGGTCACCTCACCGAATATCGCCGTGGGCGAATACACCTACTACGACGACCCGGACGGTGCCACGGACTTCGAGCACCGCAACGTCCTCTACGCCTACGGGCCGGAGCGTCTCATCATCGGCAAGTACTGCGCGATCGCCTCGGGGACCACATTCCTGATGGCCGGTGCCGAGCATCCGTCGATGGGGGTGTCCACATACCCGTTCACCATGTTCGGCGGCCGATGGGCCGAGCAGACCCTGGACATCGTCACCGCCATGCCCAGCCGCGGCGACACGGTCGTCGGCAACGACGTCTGGCTCGGCTACCGGGCAACCGTCATGCCCGGCGTACGGATCGGCGACGGCGCCATCATCGCGGCCGGCGCCATGGTCACCGCCGACGTGCCGCCCTACACGATCGTCGGCGGCAACCCGGCCAGGCCGATCCGGCAACGGTTCGACGACGCCGGTATCGAGCGGCTGCAGCGCGCCGCGTGGTGGGACTGGCCCGCCGACCTCGTCACCGAACACGCCCGCACCATCATGGCCGGAACCCCGGCCGACATCGAACGCATCGCCACCGAGCACGGATTGGGGAAGTCCCTTTGAGCCATCCGCCCCAGGTATCCATCGAAGAGCACGCGGTGGCCGACAGGACGGCCGGACCCTACGCCCTCACCACGGGACCGGACGGCGCCCTGTGGTTCACCCGGTATCGAGCGGACCGGATCGGGCGGATCACCACCGACGGCGTCATCGACGAATTCGGCATTTCCGACAACGAAAACGGTCCGCCGACGGAGTCGGCGGACCGTCACGAAAGATCGAGGCTAGAACGCCTTGGAGTACTCGCACTCCGAATCAGAGATGATGTACGTCTTCCCGCCGGTGTAGTACTTTCCGTCCACCCTGGTGCACCACTTCTGATTCCCAGACCGGTTCGGCGCCGCAGCGGTGTCGGAAATGTGCGGCGTTGCGATCACTCCGGTATCCGTGTCCCCCTCGAAGGCGCCGTCAGCCGTAATCGTCACCGTGATCTCCACGTCGGCCCACGGTGAGCAATAAGCATGACCTGTCGCATAGACAGTGCCATTGGAGTAGAACGGCTTGACAGCCTCCGCGTAGCAAGTGGTGGCCGCTGCACTTGAGGTGCCCGCGTACGCGACGCCAGGAGCGACGATTGAACCGGCGAAAGCCGCAGCGCACAGTAATCCCGTGGCTATTTTTCTCCTCACGAATTCCTCCTGTTGAGAGTTTCGAAGGCATCGGCAGCCTCTTCACCAGACCGCGCCCAGCCAGGAACTGGTGCATCAGCTTCGCGTTCCCGTCGGAAGCCGACAGGGGCATCGAACCAAGACCCGGTGCCCCTATCGGCTATCGGCCGACGGCTTGCCCCCCGTACAATCGCATTCCCTGCCGACCGGTCAGCAAGGAATGTGAGAACCGCCCTTCACCAAGTAAAGGTTGGAGACCCAGCCGTACTTCGTCGACGCCGTACGCAGGTACGTGAACCCGTCGGCCGTGCACCAGTAGTCGACCTTGTTGGTCACGCTGGCGGTGTGGAGGATCTGGCATCCCCACTCCGGACCGCTGCGAAGGTACACATCTTGCGTGAAGTACTGCCCGTACGCGCTGGTGTCACGGTTGGTTGGAGTAACACCACAGGCGGCCGCTTCCGCGGCAGTTGCCGTGGATGCCGATGCCGGCGACAGCGTCGCGAAGGCCGCCGCGGCCACAGCCGCGGCCACTCCGATTCTCCTGGACAGACGCAAGGTCTTCTCCTTCGTGGTCATGCTCAGCGGACTCTGCGCACACATCGTGGCCGTCCGGTCTTGGAGAAACCTTCGGAGAACCTTGAACTTCCAGGTCCGGGGCACTGGACCGCGTGGCCGGGCCGGCACCCGTACCGCGGGGCCCGGGCCCGTTCGGGACCCGGCCAAGGTGGCCCTGCTCTCGCATGACTACGACGAACGGACGCGTAGCGCTGGGCGATGCCCGGAGCCGGGCCCGGTGAGAGGGGCGGCGGTACAGCGGGGGCGCTAGCCAGTCGCACCGCTTCAAGGCCGGCTCGTCGACCTTCATTCACCGGCGGCGCGTCAGGGCGGTGCCGACGTCCCGCCGCACGGCCTGGGACAACGGGGCCGTGCGGCGGGACGGAGCGGAGTCCGCGGGCCGGGTCCCGAGCGGCGGTGACAACCGGTACGTGGTGTCACGTACCTGCCGAGGTCGCCGCGCCGGGTGGCTGGTCGGCCTGCCCGTCGCCGAGTTTGCCCCGCAGGTCGTGGGCGGACGGGTGGCCGATCTCGTCGGCGATCCGCAAGGCCTGGTGCCAGGCCTCGCGCGCCGCCTCGGGGTCACCGGCGGCGAGACGGGTGTCACCGAGATGACACAGGATTTCCGTCTCGCCGTACCGGTCACCGAGTCCGCGGTCCAGGTCGAGGGCCCTCCGGTAGCAGTCGACGGCTTCGCTGTACTCGGCCAGGTGGTGGTGGGCGTAGCCGAGGCTGTCCCATGCGCCTGCCTCGCCGTGCCGGTCACCGATCTGCTGGTTGAGGGCCACCGCCAAGGCGCAGTGGTCGAGTGCCTTCTTGTAGTCGGCGAGCATGATGTGCAGCCAGCCGGCGTTGTTCAGCGCCTTGGCCTGGCCGGCCAGGTGGCCGGTCTGCCGGTACAGGGTCAGCGCCTGCTCATTGTGGTCGAGCGCGTCACGCCGGCGTCCCTGCTGATCGCGCACCCAGCCCAGGCCGCGGTGGGTGTGGGCCTGACTGACCCGGTCCCCCAGCTGTTCGTACAGGTCCAGGGCGTGGCGAAAGTGGAGCAGCCCGTCGTCGAGCCGGCCCGTCTGGGTGTACACGCCACCGAGGCTGCGGTGGGCGCCCGCCTGCCACCGGCGGTTGCCGAGCCGCTCTGCCGCCGCGAGCGCGGCCTGCTGGCCGGCCGCCCAGTCGTGCCAGTGCCCGCGGTAGTCGAAGAACGTCTCCAGGGCCCAGGCCAGCTGCCAGACATGGGCGTCGAGACGAGAGTCAACCGCCCGGTCGAGCATGCTGAGCAGCACGGCGTGCTCGGCGGTGCACCAGGTCAACGCGGCGCTGTGATCCGCCACCTCCTGGGGCGTGACACCCCGCTGGGCGGTCGGCAGGGGGATGGGGTCACGGTGCGGGTCCAGCCGGCCGGCGGCGGCGTGGGCGGTGTGGAGGTAGAAATCCGCCAGACGCAGCAGCGCCTGATCGCAGTCTTCGGTCAGGTCCTCCCGTGCTCGCTCAGCCGCGTAGAGACGGGTGAGGTCGTGCATGCGGTAACGGCCCGGAACGTGCTCGTCGACCAGATGGGCGGCCTGGAGCCTGCGCAGGAGCGCGCGGACCCGTGGAACGGGCAGGGCGGTGACGGCTGCTGCGGCGGGCAGGCTGATGTCGGGGCCGGGCGCGAAACCGAGCAGCCGGAACACACGCGCGACCTCCCGGTCGAGCGCCTGGTACGAGGAGGCGAATACGGCCCGGACGTCGGCGGAGAGGTCGCCGGTGTCCAAGGCGTCGAGCCGGGTTTGTGCCTCCCGCAGTTCATCGGCGAGCTCGGCGAGCGGAAAGCGGGACGACGTCAGCGCGCGGGCGGCCAGGATGCCGACCGCCAGCGGCAGGCCTGCTCCGTGGTGCAGCAGGGCGGTGACCGCTTCGGGTTCGGCGACGAGGCGGTCCGCCCCCAGATGGCGCAGGAGAAGCGCGTGAGCCTCGGCGTCCGTGAGGACGTCCAGGGTGAAGGGGCGTGCGCCGTGGGCGGTGGTCAGACCGGTGAGTCGGCTGCGGCTGGTGACCAGGACGGCGCACGTCGGACTTCCGGGCAGCAGGGGGACGACCTGAGCGGTGTCGCGGGCGTTGTCCAGCACGATGATCATGCGCTTGCCGGCGATCATGCTGCGGTAGAGCGCGGCCTGGGCATCCGGATCCGCGGGGATCCGCGCGGGATCGGCGCCGAGCGCGTCGAGGAAGCCCCGTACCGCCATGCGCGGTGACACGGGCTCCCCCGACGGGTCGTAGCCCCTGAGGTTCACGTACAACTGTCCGTCAGGGAAGGCGTCGAGCTTCTCGTGGGCCCAGCGCAACGCCAGCCAGGTCTTGCCGACGCCTCCCACGCCGCCGATCGCCGCGATGACCAACAGCGGATTCGTGTCGCAAGGCTGCTTCAGCAGAGCGTCGAGATCAGCTAATTCTCGCTCCCGGCCGACGAACACCGACGGTGGTGCGGGCAGCTGGCGAGGAACGGGCCGAATCTTCGCTGCGCCGGCCGGACGGACAGCAGTGGGCGGGGAGAGGTCGAGTCCCGGGTCGGCCGTGAGGATCCGGTGGTGCAGTTCGCGCAAGGACGGGCCGGGATCGATCCCCATCTCCTCGGCCAGCAGCCGTCGGGTGCGGTCGTAACACCTCAGTGCCTCAGTCTGACGACCGCACCGGTACAAGGCCAGCATCAGTTGTCCCGCCGCACGCTCGTCCAGCGGGCGGGCTTCCGCCCGTGCGGCGCATTCGGCCACGATCTGGGCGTGCTGTCCCAGTCCGAGCCGCACTTCCGTCAGGTCCAGGCCGGCGGCGATCCGCTCGGCGTCCAGCAGAGCCCGTTGGTCGCTGAACCACGGGGCGTCCGCTCCGCCGAACGCCTCCCCGTGCCACAGACCGAGGGCGTCCTCCCACAGCGCCACCGCCGCCTCACCGGGGTCCGTCGCACGGGCCCGGCGGACCATCTCACGGAACCGGACCACGTCCACCGCGTCCGGCTCCACCTCGAGCCTGTATCCGTCGCGCTCCCGGACCGGCCCTGCTCCGGTGTCGGCCAGTGCCTGCCGTAATCGCGAAACGTACCCGTACAGCGCTTCGCGGCCACGCTGCGGTACCTGGGTGCCCCACACCCGGTCGATCAGCACGGCTGTCGGCACCACCCGCCCGACGTCCATGAGCAGAGCGCCCAGAACCAGACGCTGCCGCGCATGTCCGATGTCGATCGGCACGTCACCCCGCCATGCCCCAATGGGGCCCAGCACCCGGAATCGCACCATCATCTCTTCCCCCCCTGCTGTGGTCATGACGCTGGTCACGAAGGTATCCGAGACGCTGCAACGGGAATTCGAAACACCGACAGCCGTGGAGGCCGGCCGCCTCTTGCGTCCGGAGACCAACCTCTTTCCTTGAAAAGATCTTTCACCTCGGCCGCACAGCCAGGTCCGACTACAGCCCGATGCCGACGAGAGGGCTGTTCCTCATGCGGTCGATGTCGTCCAAGTGGCGGGCGAGGACGCGGGAGCCGCCGGCGCGGGCGATCTCGAGGGGGTCGTGTCCGGCGGCGCGGGCAATGGCGGCGAAGCCGACCAGGACCAGAGCGGCATTGCGCTTCCCGGCGAGGGCCGTCCGGTCGGTGTAACACCCGCCGCCGGCACTCCGCCAACGGCCACCTCAGCACCGACGAATACGAACGACGACACCACGCCGCCAAGCCCACGCTCGCCGTGTGACCCACGACCGCGTGTCCACCACACGGGGGAAGGCCCTCTCACCGGTACCCCGCACCCAGCGCACCCCGTGCACCGACGCGACTCACCGGCGGCGGTCCGGTCGCCGACGGCTC
>NZ_LWCC02000105.1 GCF_001642695.1 Streptomyces chilikensis | reverse complement strand
CGGCGGGCAGCCCGGCTCACGGCCCGCACGCACCCGCGCGGCCTCCAGGAGCTTGGCCGCCACCGTGCCCGGCGTCCCGCCCGCACGGTGCAGCAGCCCGGCCGCGGTCACCTGCAGCCGTGCCCGCCCGCCCGCCGGAACGGCGCCCAGCACGGCGCTCTCCGCCGAGGGGTGCCGGAAGGCGGCGCCGTCCAGCACACCCGCCGAGGACAGCGTGGCCAGCACCCGCTCGACCGTCCCCACCGGCAGCGACACCAGCTCCGCCACCAGGGGGGCCGACGCCTCCCGGCCCAGCACGGCCACCCCCTGGGCGACCGTCAGCAGCACCGGGTCCCAGCGGTACAGGCAGTTGAGCACCGCCTGCGCGAAGGCCGGCCCGGCCGCCGGCGTCCCGTCCGTGAAGCACGGCGGGCCGTCCGGCCCCCCGGACCCCGCGCCGGAGCCGCCCGGCCCCGAGGCCGCCAGGTCGTCCAGCAGCGCCGCCACCAGCAGGGGGTTCCCCCCGGTCAGCCGCAGTACCTCGGCGACGTGCGCCCGCGGCGCCCGGTCGTCCGGCCGCGACGCCATCAGGCCGAGCACACCGGCCTCGTCCATCGGCCGCAGCCGGATCCGGCGGTGCGGGTACTGCGTGATCCCGGCGTGGAACGGCGTCATGTCGGGCTGCGCCCAGCTCCACTCCGACAGGACGACCATGACGTGCGCGGAGGCGATCCGCTGCCGCAGATGAAGGAGCAGCCGCAGCGTGAAGGCGTCCGCGAACTGCACGTCGTCGACCAGCACCACCAGCGGGCGGTCGGGCCGGGCCAGCGCCAGCAGCTCCAGGCACAACTCGTGCACGACGCCGGCCTCGTCGGCGCCGTCCGGCGGACCGGCCAGCAGCCGCGACGCGCGCGCCGCCACCTCCGGCGGCAGGTCGGTGCTCCGGAACAGCTGGTCGGCGACCCCCACGGGGAAGGCGGCGCCGTCGCGCGACCCGGTCGCCAGCAGCCGCAGCGCCCCGGCCTCCTTCGCGCGCCGGGCGAACGCGTGCAGCAGCCGCGTCTTGCCCCCCGCCAGACCGGCCGACACCAGGGCGAGCTGGCCGGTCCCGGCAGCGCACTCGCCGAGCTGCCGGACCAGGTCGTCCAGGGCTTCCCCGCAATCGCCTTCCACAGCAACCCCCTGAGCATCGGCCGAACCGGTGGCCGTAGGGGGTGTCCGTCGGACACCCGACACCCCGTGGCCCCTACCAGGGTTCCGCCGCCGGCTACAGGGCGGGTCGAGCCCCGATGGAACAGGGGTCCGCCCCCCAGGGGAGCGGCCGGAGCCGCCCCCTACCGCCCCGGCCCACGCCCGGGGGACCCGGAGCGGCGGCGACGGCCGGCCGCGGTCCGCCGGTGCGTCCCGCGGCCCCGTCCGTCACCTCCGTCACCGCCCCAGCTCACGGTCGAGGAACCCGAGCAGTTCGTCGTCGGACGCCGACTGCAACTGCCCCAGCACCCCGCCCGGCGACGCGGGCCCGTCCTCCGGCGCCCGGCCCTGCCACTCCGGCGCCTGCCGGTCCTGGCCCCCGTGTTCCTGGCCCTGCCACTTCGCGAGGAACGCCTGCAGCCGCACCGCCACCCGGGTACGGGTCAGCGCGTCCGGCCCGGACGCCCCCGCTCCCAGGGACGCCTCCAGCAGGTCCAGCTCCCGCAGCAGCGACTCCCCGCTCGCCGTGGCGTCCCGGAAGAGCTCCTGCCGCAGCACCCGGGCGCCCGCCGCCGCGTTGGGGTGGTCGAAGACGAAGCCCGTCGCCAGCCGCAGTCCCGTCGACCGGGTGAGCCGGTTGCGCAGGTCCACCGCCATCAGCGAGTCGAAGCCCATCTCCCGGAAGGCCCGGTCCGGCTCCACCTCGGCCGGCGTGGCGAGGCCGAGCACCGCGGCCGCGTGCTGACGGATCAGCTCCAGCAACCGCGCCTCCTGCTCCTCCTCCGACAGCGCCGCGAGCCGCTCCCGCAGTTCGGCCGACACATCGGCGTCGTCCGCCCCGTCCGCCCCGTCCGCGGTGGTCAGGGCCCGGGTGGCCTGCGGCAGGTCGGCCAGCAGCGGACTCGGCCGCAGCGCCGTGAACGCGGGAACGAAGCGCTCCCAGTCCACGTCGGCGAGGGTCAGCGCCGCGGCCTCCCCGGCAGCCGCCCGCGCCAGCGCGGACAGCGCCTGCTCCGGATCCAGGGGGGACAGCCCGCGCCTGCGCAGCTCCCCGGCGCCGTCGTCCACGACCTCACCGGACCACGGGCCCCACGCCACCGACGTGGCGACCTGGCCCCGGGCCCGCCGCAGCCGGGCCAACGCGTCGAGGTACGCGGACCCCGCCGCCAGGGCGCCCTGGCCTCCGCCGCCCCACACCCCGGCGACCGACGAAAACAGCACGAACGCGTCCAGCTCGGCGTCCGCGAACACCGCGTCCAGATTCGCCGCGCCCCTCACCCGGCCGCGCAGCACCGCGTCCGGCTCCACACCGTCCGGGCCGGCGTCCGCGCCGCCGCCCGGGAGGTGCAGCACGGCCCGCACCGGAGCCCCGTCCGCCGCCAGCTCGGCCGCGAGCGCGGCGAGCTCCTCCCGCTCGGCGACGTCGACGGCCCTCACGACCGCGCGCTCGCCGAGCCGCGCCAGCGCGCCGGCGTCGACGGCGCCGCCCGCGGGCGCCAGCAGCACCACCCGCTCCGCCTCCGTGCCGGCCAGCCACTCCACGACGGCCGCGGCGGCCGGCGAGGTGCCGTCGCTGACCAGCACGGTGCCCCGCGGCTCCCAGGCCCCGTCACCCGCGGGGGCGGGTGCCTGCACCAGCCGGGCGGCGTGGACACCGGCGGCACGGACCGCGGTCTGGTCCTCACCACCGGCCGAGCCGAGGACGGCGGCGACGTGGTCCCACGCACGGGAGTCGAGGTCCTCGGGGAGGTCGACGAGACCGCCCCACCGCTTCGGCTCCTCCAGCGCGACGACCCGGCCCGCCCCCCACACCTGCGCCTGCGCGGCACTGCGCACCGGGTCGGTGTGCGTGGTGGACACGGCGCCCCGGGTCAGGCACCACACCGGCGCCGCCACACCGGCCTCCGCCAGGCGGCGCAGGAGAGCGAGCGTCGCCGCGAGACCGGGCGCGACCCCGGCGCCGTCCCGGTGGACGTCGTCGTCGTGGTCGGGCAGGGCCAGGAGGGAGAGGACACCGGCCGCTCCCGTGTACGCGGACAGGTCGCTGTCGGCACTGACGTGCACCACCTCGGCGCCGGAGCTCTTCAGCCCCTGGGCGGCCCAGTCGGCGACGTCCGCGTCCAGCGCCTCGGGCACGGCCAGCAGCCAGACGCCGTCGAGGGCCGCGGGACCGGTGAGACGGACGGGCTTCCAGGCGACCTGGTAACGCCGGCCGTCGAGGGCGGACAGCTGCCGCTGCCGGTCCCTCCAGGACGACAGCACGGGCAGCGCGTCCTTCAGGGGGAGGTCGCCGCTGAGCTCGAACGCGGAGAGGTCCTCCCGTTCCACCGCCGCCCAGAACGCGTCGTCCGGACCCTGGACCTGTGCCGCACCCGGGTGCGCACCGGCGGCGGGGGGCTTGGGCCAGTAGTGCTGGTGCTGGAAGGCGTAGGTGGGCAGGCCGACGCGTCGGGCGTTGGTGTTGGCGTAGTAGGCCGTCCAGTCGACGGCGGTGCCGTGCGTGTGGAGTTCGGCCAGGGCGGTGACGACCGCGTCCGCTTCCGGGCGGTTCTTGCGCAGGGCCGGGACGAACGCGGCCTCGGTGGTCGCCTCCTGGGCCATGGCGGACAGGACGCCGCCGGGGCCGAGCTCCAGGTAGGTGGTCACCCCTTGCGTCTCGAGGTGG
>NZ_LWCC02000104.1 GCF_001642695.1 Streptomyces chilikensis | reverse complement strand
GATACCGCAGTTCACCGGGGACCTGGCGCAGCTGGAGACGGATTACGCGGCGCTGAAGACCGACGCCGGGAATGTGCGGTCGGTCGGGACGAAGGTGCACAACCAGTTCCAGGGCCTGTCGGCGTACTACCAGGCGCCGGAGGCGGAGAAGCTGTTCGCCACCACGCAGGTGGTGAAGGACAAGGCGGACACGTTCGCCGACGGTCTGGAGACCGTGTCCTCCGCGCTGTCGTCGTACGCGAGCGAGATCCGCCCTTTGGTGGAGCGGCTGAAGCAGCTGAAGGTGGAGGCGACGGAGTTCGTCGCGTCGGTGGAGGACGACGACGAGTGGGAGTACGACGGGGACAAGGTCGAGGAGCACAACCGGATCCGGGACGACATCACCGCGACGGTGGCGGCGTTCTGGGCGGCGGAGCGCACCTGCCACAACAAGATCACCGCCTTGTGGGGCGGGACGCAGATGGTGGCCGGTGACGGGTCGGAGCGCAAGGACCAGTACGGGTTCGACGCCGGGGACATGAAGAACGCGAAGCTGCCCTGGGGCGATCCGGTGGAGGAGAAGCACCACTGGTACGAGGTCGGCCACTGGGTGAAGTCGTTCGTGTGGGACGGGCTGATCGTCGACGGGGTGTGGGGCACCATCAAGGGCCTGGGCACGCTGGTCGGTTTCGGTGGCTGGGAGGCGATGAAGCAGGCCTGGACCGGGCTGGCGCAGCTGGCGACGGGTCTGGTGATCTCGGCGGTGCCGGTGGCGGGCGCCCTGTTCTGGACGCTGCCGGACGACAGGCTGCCGTCCTGGATCCGGGACTCGCGCACCGCGATGAAGGAGACCGGCAAGGCGCTGGTCGCCTGGGACGAGTGGGGCAAGAACCCCGCCCGCGCCGCGGGCGCGGTCACCTTCAACGTGCTGACCACCGTGTTCACCGGTGGTGCGGGCGGTGCGGTGGCGGGTGCGGGCAAGGCCGGCGCGGTCGCCAAGGTGCTGTCCGCCACCGGCAGGGC
>NZ_LWCC02000103.1 GCF_001642695.1 Streptomyces chilikensis | reverse complement strand
GGGCCCTGGCGGCCCCGGGGGCGGCGAGCCGCGGGCGCCGCCCGCACGGGCCGGGCGGCGCCCCGCCGGGGCGAACCGCGGCGGGGAGCCGCCGTGACCGCGCGGGGCGGTCAGACGGAGATCGGATGGGACGGGCGGCCCGCCGCCGCGTCGATCTCCCGGTGGGCCTTGTCGAGCAGCTGCATGGCGATGTCGTTCAGCGCCCTGGCGCCGGCGACCTCCTCGCCGACCCTCGGCTGGTTGGCGTCGGAGTCGTGCCGGCTGGCGTGCCCGTGGCCACGGATCTCGCTGCCGTCGGGTAGCCGCACCATCGCGGCGGCCCGGGTGCGGGTGTCGTCCTCCTTGAATTCCAGTTCGACGTGCCATCCCACTGCGGTGTGCAGCATGGTGTCTCACCTCCTGGATGTCCTTCTTCCAGGGTGCGCCCGATGCGCGCGTCACGCAGAAGGCGTCGCCCCGCCCCGGTCAGCAGGCGTCGGCCAGGGCGAGGTCGTGGAGGCTCTCGGGCGGGCCCGGGCGGGCGTAGTACCAGCCCTGCGCCGTGTCGCAGCCGAGTTTGCGCAGCCGCTCGGCCTGGACCGCCGTCTCCACTCCCTCGACGGTGACCGAGAGCCCGAGCGTCCTCGCCAGCCGCACGACCCCCTCGACGATCTTGACGTCCACCGGGTCGGCCGGCGAGGTGCGGATGCCGCGGGTGAAGGACCGGTCCAGCTTGAGCACGCTCACCGGCAGTCTCCGCAGGCCGGCCAGGTTGGAGTAGCCGGTGCCGAAGTCGTCCAGGGCGATGTCCACGCCCATGTCGCACAGGGTCCGCAGCGGGCGCAGGACCTCGTCCTCCGCGCCGACCAGCGCCGACTCGGTGATCTCCAGGCAGAGCGCCTCGGGCGGCAGCCCGGCGTCCTGCAGGATCCGCGCGGTGTCCCGGACCAGGCCGGGGTCGGTCAGCTGGCAGGGCGACAGGTTGACGTTGACGCGCGTCGTGCCGTTCCACTCGCGGGCCTGCCGCACGGCCTGCTCCAGCACCCACCGGCCCAGCGGAACGATCAGCCCGGTCCGCTCGGCGAGCGGGATGAAGCGGTCCGGGCCGACCACGCCCTGCTGGGGGTGGAGCCACCGCACCAGGGCCTCGGCGCCGCCCACGCTGCCGTCCTCGAGCCGCACCAGGGGCTGGTACTCGACGAAGAACTCGCCGTTGTCCAGGGCGGCCGGCAGCGCGGTGGTGAGGCGGTGCCGGCGGATGGCGCGTGCGTCGGCCTCGGGGTCGGCGAACTCGAACCGGTTGCCGCCCGCCGACTTGGCCCGGTACATGGTGATGTCGGCGCTGCGCAGCACCTCGGCCGCGCCCCGCTCGCCGGCCGGGCCCTCGACGATGCCGACGGAGCCGCGCACGGTCAGTTCCCGGCCGTCGATGCGCACCGGGGTGGACAGCGCGTTCATGATCCGCTCGGCGAGGTCGTCCACGCCCCGCCGGGTGTCGGGGCCGGTGGTCAGCGCGACGAACTCGTCGCCGCCGAGGCGGGCCACCATCTCGCCCGGAGCGGTGGCGCAGGCCTGGAGGCGGTCGGCCACCTCCACCAGCAGCCGGTCGCCGGCCTGGTGGCCGAGGCTGTCGTTGACCGTCTTGAAGCCGTCCAGGTCGAGGTAGCACAGGCCGAAGCGCTGCCCCTTGCCCCCGGCCACGGCCTTCTCCAGCCGCTCGAAGAACAGGACCCGGTTGGGCAGCCCGGTGAGCGCGTCGTGGGTGGCCTCGTAGCGCAGCCGGAGGTTGAGGAGCCGGCGCTCGGTGGTGTCCTCCATCAGCGCGAGCTGGTACTGGGGGCGGCCGTCGGCGTCGCGCAGGAGGGAGACGGTGAGGTTGGTCCACAGCACGGTGCCGTCGGGGCGGGTGAAGGCCTTCTCGACGCGGTAGTGCTCGCGGAGCCCGCCGGCCAGTTCGTCGTGCAGCCGCCAGATCTGCGCGCCGTCCTCCGGGTGCGTCAGCTCGGTGAAGCGGCGGCCGAGCAGGGCGCTGTCGCTGCCGCCGAACATCCGGGTCATGGCGCCGTTGACCTGGAGGATCGTCGAGTCGGGACCGGCGATCCAGATGCCGGTGGCGGCGCCCTCGAAGACGGCGCGGAACCGGGCCTCGCTCTCGTGCAGCGCCTGGGTGGCCGCCTCGTTGAGCTGCGCCTGCGCGCCCAGGGCCGCGCGCGCCACCGCCCGCTGCTCGGTCGTGGTCCGGTCGCGCAGGGCCTCGGCGAAGCCGGTGGCCAGGGCGGCCCCCAGCCGTACGGCGCGGGCCCGCAGCACGGCCGGGTCGGCGCCCTCGGGGCCCAGGCAGCACGCCGCGTGGGAGTCCAGGCACTCCAGGGTGCGGCCGACCGCCTCGGGGTCGGTGCGGCCGACGGCGACCAGCGACGTCCCGGCCGCCCGTCCGGCGGTCGTGCCGGGGGTGCGGGCGCCCAGCGCCTCCCTCAGCCCCCGGGCGGCCGGCAGCAGCCGGTTCCCCAGTTCGCGCACGGCCTCGGGCGGGGCGCCCGGCAGCAGGGCCCGGCTCCACGCGGTGGTGAACCGGTCGAGTCTGTCCGTCGGCGTGTCCGGGCTTCCCGTCATGCCGGCCGGCCTCCGCCGTTGCTCCGTGACGCAAGGGCGGGACAGTTCATCTGGGACTCCGGGGCGTAGACGGCCGATTGTCGAGGTGAGGCTACTGATCAATCGACCAACCATGCGAGCAGAAACGGAAATTGACCATCCGTTAGCGGTCAACCACCGATGGCCGTCGGACGAATTCGCCGGACATGTCGGCAACTTCGCGCCCGCATTTCCACCCGTTCGAAGCAATGAGTGACACATCCGGCGTAACGCCGGAGGGCCGTGACGATGATCACTCCCGTGGAGAGACCTACACGGAATCGCCTCGCCCTGGCCGTGCGGGCGCTGGCGGTGACCTCGATCGTCTGGATCACCGGCCCGGGCTGGTCCGCG
>NZ_LWCC02000102.1 GCF_001642695.1 Streptomyces chilikensis | reverse complement strand
CGGCCCCGCCGCGCCGCCGTCTCCTCCTTCGGCATCAGCGGCACCAACGCCCACGTCATCCTCGAAGCACCCGACGCCGAGGACGACCGTGAGCCCGGGGAGGACGGAGGCGTCCCGGTCACGGGTCCGCTGTCATGGCCGGTCTCCGGCATGTCGGAGCGCGCTCTGCGTGCCCAGGCCGAACGGCTGCGCGCCTACGCCGTGGACGCGCCCGACCTGCTCGACGTCGGACACTCGCTGGCCACCACCCGTGCGGCCCTTCCCCACCGGGCCGTGGTCCAAGGGCACGACCGCGACGCGCTCGTCGCGGCGCTCGGTCACCTCGCCCTGGGGGAGGACAGCGCCGAAGGAATCGTGCGAGGCGTGGCCTTGGGCGGCGAGACGGCGTTCCTGTTCTCGGGCCAGGGCTCGCAGCGGGCGGGCATGGGCCGTGAGCTGTACGAAGCGTTCCCGGTGTTCGCCGACGCCTTCGACGCCGTCTGCGCGGAACTCGACAAGCACCTGGACCGCCCGGTCAAGGAGCTGGTTTTCGACACGGAGTCGGACCTGCTGGACCGGACGGTCTACACGCAGGCCGGCCTGTTCGCCGTCGAGGTGGCCCTGTTCCGGCTGATGGAGCACTGGGGCGTCACGCCGGACTACCTGCTGGGCCACTCCATCGGCGAGCTCGCCGCCGCACACGTCGCCGGCGTCTGGTCTCTGGAAGACGCGGCCGCACTGGTGGCCGCCCGTGGCCGGCTGATGCAGGCCCTGCCCGAGGGCGGGGCAATGGTCGCGGTGCAGGCCACCGAGGACGAGATCCTGCCGCTACTCACCGACAACGTCTCCATCGCCGCCCTCAACGGCCCGAACTCCGTCGTCATCTCCGGCGACGAGGATGAGGTCACCGCGATCGCCGAGCGGTTCGCGAAGTCCAAGAAGCTGCGGGTCAGCCACGCCTTCCACTCCCCCCGCATGGAACCGATGCTGGAGGAGTTCCGGCAGATCCTGCAGACG
>NZ_LWCC02000101.1 GCF_001642695.1 Streptomyces chilikensis | reverse complement strand
GGACGTGCCCCGCCGGCGGGGCACGGGCCGGAACGTGCGCGGGAGCGCGTGCGGCGGCGCCCGCCACACGCCGGGCCGGCGCCGGGGAGACCCTGGCCGGGCCGCCGAGGGCGACGGGGAGGGCACCGCCCGCCGGGCGGCTCCGCCGTGGGGCGGAGGCGTCAGGCCAGGGCCGGGCGGGCCAGGGTCAGGGTCCTCGTCCCGGTGTCGAGTTCGGCGCGGACGCCGAAGGGGATCGTCAGCGCTCCCTCCCCGTGACCGAAGCCGAACTCCTCGGCGACCGGCACGCCCAGGCCGCCCAGCCGGTCGGCGAACATGGCCCGCAGTTCTTCGTAGGGGCCGCACCTGTGCCAGGAGCCGAGGACGACGCCGGCCACCCCGTCGAGCCAGCCGGCCCGCAGCAGCTGGGTGAGGATGCGGTCGAGCCGGTACCGCTCCTCCCCGATGTCCTCGATCATCAGCAGTCCGCCCCGCGCCCCCGCCCGCGCGTGCGGGGTGCCCAGCTCGGCGGCGAGCAGGCTGACGCAGCCGCCCAGGGTGACGCCGTCGGCCCGTCCCGGGACGAGGGCGGCGCCCCCGCCCTGGATCACGCGCGTCGACTCCGGCTCGAACAGGGTGGCGCGCAGGTGCTCGCGGGCGTGCTCGTTCTTCAGGAAGTCGATCGCCCCGGCCATCGGCCCGTGCAGGGTGACCAGGCCCATGCGGGTCGCGAACGCCTCGTGCAGGGCGGTGATGTCGCTGAACCCGACGAACACCTTGGGCCCGGCCGCGCGCAGGGCGGTCCAGTCGAGGAGGTCGGCCATCCGCTGCGCGCCGTAGCCGCCGCGGGCGCAGATCACCGCGTCCACGGACGGGTCGCACCAGGCGGCCTGGAAGTCGGCGGCGCGGTCGGCGTCGGAGGCGGCCAGGTACTCGAACTCCGGATGGCGTCCCAGCACGTGGGGCATCACCACCGGGTCGAGCCCCCAGCCGCGCAGCAGCTCCAGGCCGGCCTCGACCCGTTCCTCCGGCACCGGCCCGCTGGGCGCGACGACGGCCACCCGGGCCCCGGGCCTCAGCCGCTCCGGTCTGGTCAGCTCCCGCACGCCGCCCCCTGCGTCCGCAGTTCCAGCACCGGAACGCCCGGCGCCTCGAAACCGAACACCTGGGCGTACAGCGAGAGTTCCGCCTCCAGCGCCCGGACCATGGTCTCCGCGCGCCGGAACCCGTGGCCCTCGCCCTCGAAGGCGAGGTAGGCGTGCGGGACCCCGCCGCCGGCGCGGACCCGTTCGAGGAACCTCTCGGTCGCCGCGGGCGGGCAGACCGGGTCCTCCAGGCCCTGCAGCAGCAGGAACGGCGCCGCGATCCGCTCGGGGTGCTCGCCGGGCGAGCGCTCCCGGTACCGCTCGGGCACCTCGGCCAGCGGGCCGACCAGCGACTCCAGGTAGCGGGACTCGAAGTCGTGGGTCTCCCCCGAGGCGAAGGCGGTCAGGTCCAGGACCGGGTAGATGACGGTGCCGCACGCGTAGACGTCGGTGAAGGCCAGCGAGGCGGCGGCGGTCCAGCCGCCCGCGCTGCCGCCGCGCACCGCGAGCCGGTTCCGGTCGGCGGTCCCCTCCTCGGCGAGGGCGAGCGCGACGGCCGCGCAGTCCTCGACGTCGACGACGCCCCACTGCTCACGCAGCCGGTTGCGGTACTCGCGGCCGTAGCCGGTGGATCCGCCGTACTCGACCTCGACCACGCCGATGCCGCGCGAGGTGAAGTAGGCGATCTCCAGGTCGAGCACCATGGGCACCCGGCTGGTGGGTCCGCCGTGCGCCCGGATCACGTACGGCGGCCGTTCGCCCTCGGGACCGGTGACCTCCGGGTGGCGGGGCGGGTACACGTGGGCGTGCACCTCCCGCCCGTCGGCGGCGGTGAAGACCCGTTCCCGGGGCTCGGGCAGGTAGGCGGGGTCCACGTCGTCCCGGTGGGCGGAGCCGATCACCCGGGCGCTGCCCAGGCGGGTGTCCAGTTCGACGACCTCGAACGACCGCCGGGGCGCGCCGCCGACCGCGGCGACCCGGTCGCCGTGCACGGCCAGGGTGGAGGCGAAGTCCGTCCAGGGGCCGGCGGCGTCCACCAGCTCGCAGCTCTCCGGGTCGAGGACGCCGAGCACCTGCGCGCCCCGGCCGTGCAGGACGGCGACCAGTCCGCAGTCCAGCGGTGCGAACCAGCGGTTGCCCGGCGCCCACAGCGGCCCGCCGAACTCCTCCTCGCGGGGGCAGACCGGCTCGCCGTCCCGGTAGAGGTTCCACCATCCGCCGCGGTCGCTGCTCCACAGGAGCCGGCCGTCGGCGGTCCACTCCACCTGGGCGACGGACTCGTCCTCGCCGCCGGCCAGGGTGCGCGGCGTGCCGAGGACGCCGTCGGCCGTGATGCCGGCGACCAGGAGTTCGGTGCCGTCCCAGGGCATCCGGGGGTGGTCCCAGGCCAGCCAGGCCGCCCGGGACCCGTCCGGCGAGATCCGCGCGCCGGTGACGAACCGGTGGCCGGCGCGGGAGAGTTCGCGCAGGGCGGCGCGGTCCTCGGCGGCGCTGCCGTCGAGCGGCACGGCCACGTGGAGGCGGCGCAGGTCGCCGGGGCCGTCTCCGGTGAACTCCTCCAGCACGCACCAGACCTCGTCCCGGCCGTCCCGGCCGGGGCGCACCTCGGGCTCGACCCAGCGCAGTCCGCCGCCGACCGCGGAGAGCGGCGTGAGCGGCTGCGGCTCGGCGCCGCTGTCCGGCTCGTGGCGGTAGAGCCGCTGGTCCGTGAAGTTCACGAAGACGACGACCGCCCGGCCGCCTCGGACGGTCCCGGTCCAGGGCCGGCCGCCGTACTCCATCACCCGGCTGCGCACGTTCCACGGCGGGGGCAGCACCGACTCCTCCGTGCCGTCCGCACGGCGGCGCACCAGGGCGCGGCGGCCGCCCTCGGCGGGCCTCGGCTCGGTCCACCAGACCTCGTCGCCGACGAAGCCCGGGTACTGCGGGGCTCCGTCGTGGGCGGCGGCGAGCGCCGCCCCGATCGGCGAGGGCCACGTCCCGTAGGCCTGTTCGCGCACCTTGTCCCCCATCTCTGTCAGGCCGTCCGCAGGAAACGGTCCAGCACCCGGACGCCGAAGTGAAGGCCTTCGACGGGAACCCGTTCGTCCACCCCGTGGAAGAGCGCCTGGTAGGCGAAGCCCTCGGGCAGCCACACGGGGGCGAAACCGTATCCGGTGATGCCGAGCTTGGCGAACTGCTTGGCGTCGGTGCCGCCCGACATGCAGTACGGCACGGTGTGCGCCTCGGGGTCGAACTCCTCGACGGCGGCGCGCAGTTTCGCGAAGGTCGGGGAGTCCACGGGGGCCTGGAGCGCCCCTTCGCGGTGGTAGTACTCCCAGTCGACGTCCGGGCCGGTCAGTTCGTCGAGGGTGCGCTCGAAGTCCTGTTCGCCGCCCGGCAGGAAGCGCCCGTCGACGTGGGCGCCGGCCTCGCCGGGGATCACGTTGATCTTGTAACCGGCGTCCAGCATGGTCGGGTTGGTGCTGTTGCGCAGGGTCGGCTCGACCAGGGCGGCGGCCGGGCCGATCTTCACCAGGAGTTCGTCGACCTGGTCGGAGTCGGCGAGGTCGTACCGCGCGGCGTCGATGCCGTAGAGCGCGGCGAGTTCGGTGAGGGCGGCGCGGACGGTCGGGGTGAGGTGGAGCGGCCAGCTGTGCTCGCCCAGGCGGGTGACCGCGGCGGTGAGGCGGGTGACGGCGTTGGAGCGGTTGACCTTGGAGCCGTGGCCGGCGCGTCCGCGCGCGGTGAGCCGCAGCCAGCCGGTGCCGCGTTCGCCGGCGCCGATGGGGTAGATCCGCCGGCCGGAGCCGTCGTGGAAGGTGTAGGCGCCGGACTCGCTGACGCCCTCGGTGCAGCCCTCGAAGAGTTCCGCGTGCCGGTCGGCGAGGAACCCGGAGCCGTCGACGGCGCTGTCCTCCTCGTCGGCGGTGAAGGCGATGACGATGTCGCGGCGCGGCCGCACGCCCTCGCGGGCCCAGGCGCGGACCACGGACAGGATCATCGCGTCCATGTTCTTCATGTCCACGGCGCCGCGGCCCCAGAGCACGCCGTCGCGGATCTCCCCGGAGAACGGGTGCACGGTCCACTCGTCCGCCTCCGCGGGCACCACGTCGAGGTGGCCGTGGACCAGGAGGGCGTCCGCCGAGGGATCGGTGCCCTCGAGACGGGCGACCACGTTGGTGCGCCCCTCGGTGCGCTCCAGGAGCGTGGGTTCCAGGCCGGCCTCGGCGAGCCTGGCCGCCGCGTACTCGGCGGCGGGGCGTTCGCGGCAGTCGCCGCCGCCCCGGTTGGTGGTGTCGATGCGGATCAGGTCGGACGCGAAGGTCACGACCTCGTCGAGAGCCTGCTGATCAGCCATACGTCTCCTCCACCGCGGCCGAGACGATCGTGGTGACCGCCTTGAAGGTGCGGATTGCGTCGTACATGTTCGCTTCGGTGTAGGCGACCTTGCGTTCTCCGACACGGCCCACGCCCGGAACGACGGTCGCGGCATCGGCCAGATGCTCCGCGTCGAACTCGACGGCGACGGTGTGCGGGCCCGCCGCCACCGGCTCGTGACGGACGGCCAGGGACACCGCCTCCCCGGCGGCGGCCCGGATCTCCCCGTGGGTGCGGGAAGGCGTGCGGCACACCGCCGCGTAGCGCGAGACGTGGTCCTTCACCGCGACCTTCCGCGCCTCGGGTGCGTATCCGAGGGCGTCCTCGCACGCCACGTCGTCGCCGGTCACCAGAATCACCGGTACCCCGTATTCGGCCACCACATGGGCGTTGAGCAGGCCTTCGCTCGCCCGGACGTCGTTCAGCCAGACGCCGGTGAGCTGGTTGGCGAGGTAGGTGTGGGCGAGGACGCCCTCCATTCCGGCCCCTGCGTGGTAGCCGACGAAGGCGATGCCGTCGACGTCGCCGTGCTGGACGCCCTCGACCATGGAGAGCGCCTTGTGCCGGCCGGTGAGCATCTCGACGCGCTCGTCGAGGTGTTCCAGGAGCAGGTTGCGCATGGTCCAGTGCGCCTCGTTGACCAGCACCCGGTCGGCGCCGCCGTCGAAGAAGCCGAGGGCGGCCGCCTGCACGTCCGAGGTGAACATCGACCGGCAGCGTTCCCACTGGGGTGTGCCCGGCAGCACGTCGGCCGGCCAGGTGACGCCGGTGGCGCCCTCCATGTCGGCGCTGATGAGGATCTTCACCCGTCGCTCCGTTCTCCCGGCCGCACGCACGCTTGGGGCGTGAGTGTAGACCGGGTCGGCCGCGGGGTGATCTTCCACCGGTCCGGACCTGTGGCGCCGGGGCGGACGGGGGTGCCGCCCGCCCCGGCGTCCTCGGCCCGGGTCTCAGTCCTGGTGGCCGAGCTGCAGGTCGCGCTCGGTGCGGCCGCCGCCCGCCACCTGGAGCACGGTGGCGACCGGCGGATACCCGGCGGCGATCACCGTGTACTCGCCGGAGGAGAGGTCCACGAAGCGGAAGGTGCCGTCGGAGCCGGTGGTGAGGGTGTCGACCACGTTCCCGGCCGCGTCCAGCAGGGTGACCCGGGCCTCCTCGACGGGCCGCCCGCCGCCGCCGCGCACCACGCCGCGCAGGACGGCGCCGCCCGCGAGCTCGATGTCCTGCCGGGTCTCGCGGGAGGCCTGCACGGTGACCGGCAGGGCGGTGGGCCGGTAGGCGTGCGCGCTGGCGGCCAGGGTGTACTCGCCGGCCACCAGGTCGCTGATCACGTAGCCGCCGTCGTAGCCGCTGCGGGAGGCGGAGACCACCTCGCCGTGGACGTTGGTGAGGGTGACGGTGGCGTCCCGGACCGGGGTGCCGTCGGCGGTGGTGACGGTCCCGGCGAGGCGTCCGGCGCCGCCGAGGACCACGTCCATCTCGACCGGCCGCTCCCCCACGGTGACCTGCACGGCCTGCGGCTGGTGGCCTCCCGCGGCGGCGATCAGCACGTACGAGCCGGAGCCGGGGGTGGCCAGGGCGTACCGCCCGTCCTCGCCGCTGGCGCCGCGCCCGACCTGCTGCCCGGCGCCGTCGATCAGGGTGAGCGCGGCGCGCGGCACCACGGTCCCGTCGGCGTGCCGGACCGCGCCGCAGACGGCGATGCCGCCGCCGTAGGGCGCCCGGGCGCCCGGCACCGAGGCGGTCACCTCCACGGTGAGCGGCGCGGGGGCCGCGTAGGCAGCGGCGGCGGCCGCGGGCCGGGACTCGTCGGCGGCGGGGGTGTTGTGGGACACCAGCGGTTTCTCCTTGAGGAAGAAGGCGATGATCAGGCCGAGCACGAGGACCGGCACCAGGTACAGGAAGATCCGCGGCATGGCCTCCGCGTAGGCGGCGATGTACGCGTCGCGCTGCGGCGCGGGCAGCGCGTGGACCATCTCCGGGCTCACGGACTCGGTGTGCGGTGCGGCGGCCACGCCGCCGGGCAGGCCCGGCAGCCGCTCGGCGAGGGCGTCGGTGAACCGGTCGGCGAACAGGGTGCCGAAGACGGCGGCGCCGACGCTGCCGCCGATCTGCCGGAAGTAGTTGTTGGCGCTGGTGGCGGTGCCCAGGTCGGAGGGACGGACCGAGTTCTGCACGGCGAGCACCAGGACCGGCATCACCAGGCCGATGCCCGCGCCCAGGACGAACATCCAGACGCTGTAGGTGACCCGCCCGGTGCCGGTGTCCAGCAGGGACAGCAGCCACATGCCGACGGCGGAGAGCGCGCCGCCGAGGATCGGGTGGGCGCGGTAGCGGCCGGTGCGGCTGATGAGCTGCCCGGACACGATGGAGGCGCCGACCACGCCGCCCATCATGGGCAGCATCAGCAGGCCGGACTCGGTGGCGGTGGCCCCGTCGACCATCTGCAGGTAGCTGGGGAGGTAACTGGCCGCGCCGAACAGCGCGACGCCGACCACCAGGCCGACCAGGGCGGTGACGTTGAAGACGGAGTCCCGGAACAGCCGCAGCGGGATGAGGGGTTCGGCCGCGAAGCGCTCGGCGACCACGAAGAGCGCGGAGGAGACGACGGCGCCCGCGGCGAGGCCGAGGATCTCCCGGGAGTCCCAGGCGTACTCGGTGCCGCCCCAACTCGTCAGCAGCACCAGGCAGGTCGAGGCGGTGGCGAGCAGCACGGTGCCGAGGACGTCCAGCCGGGGCCGGACGGCGGGCTTGGGCAGCTTGAGCACGGCGGCCACCACGATCAGGGTGACCAGGCCGAACGGGACGTTGAAGTAGAAGCACCAGCGCCACGAGTGGTGGTCGGTGAAGTACCCGCCGAGCAGCGGCCCGGCGACCGAGGCCAGGCCGAACGAGGCGCCGATCAGGCCCATGTAGCGGCCGCGCTCGCGGGAGGGCACGATGTCCGCGATGATCGCCTGCACGCCGATCATCAGGCCGCCCGCGCCGATCCCCTGCACCGCGCGGAAGGCGATCAGCTGGTCCATCGTCTCCGCCCGCCCGCAGGCCGCGGATCCCACGACGAAGACGACGATCGCGAAGAGGAAGACGCCCTTGCGGCCGAAGAGGTCGCCCAGCTTGCCGTAGACCGGCAGCACCACGGTGGACGTCAGCAGGTAGGCCGTGATCGCCCAGGACATCTTGTCCATGCCCTGGAGGTCGCCGACGATCCTCGGCAGGGCGGTGGCGACGATCATCTGCTCCAGCGCCGCCAGCAGCAGCGCGAGCATCATCCCCGTGAAGACCAGCCGGACGCCGCGCGGGGTCAGCCGCGGGGCCGTCCCGGCGGGGTCCCGCACCGCGGGGAGCGGGAGGGTGTCCTCACCGTCCGGCGCCGGCGCCCCGGCTTGGTCCCGCAGCCCGGCCTCGTCCCGCGGCAGAGCGGTCCCGCCCGTCACGCCCACTTGCGCCCTCCCGTTCGTCACACCTCACCAGGCGAACGGCAGCAAAGGATTCCGGTTACGCAAGTCACTCGAAACGGTGAGACCAACAGGGTTGCGGCAACGGGGCGTTGACCTCCGGCCCGGCCGGGGGCGTTCCGGCCGGGCCGCCGCGCGCGGGCGCGGGGGCGCGCGAAGGCGCGGTCACTCCACCTCGGAGGCCAGCCGCGCCAGCACGGCGTCGTAGATCCGGGCGAGGCCCTTGGGCGCGAAGGTCTTCTCGAAGAAGCCGCCGATCCCGCCGGCGCCGTTCCAGACGGTGGTGACGACGACCCGGGACCTCCCCTCACCGGCCGGGGTGACCCGCCAGGTGGTGACCATGGAGGAGTTGCGGTCCTTCTCGGAGAGCTCCCCGGCGGACGGCTCGCTCACCTCCAGCAGGCAGTCCCGCACGCGCTTCTTGGTCGCCTGGAGCTTCCAGTGCACCAGGGTGCCCGCGCCCTTGCCGCCCTCGCGCACCTCGTACTCGCTGAACTGCTCGGGCAGCAGCCTGGCCCGCGTGCCCTCGTAGTCCGCCAGGGCGGCGTACACCTCCTGCGCGTTCGCCGCGACGACCCGCTCGGTCGTGGCCTCCACCTGCGCCATTGCTTCCTCCAGCTCTTGGGTCCGGCTGATCCGGCGCCAGCAAACCACCCCGGCACGCACCCGCCAAATCCGTGCGGCCACGGCGGTCACGAGGCGCCTCGAGGTGCCGTTCGCACGATCAAGGGAACACTTGTTCTATTATCGCCGTTCGACACGACCGACAAGCGAGGCCTGCGATGCGCTGGGAGAACCTCACGCCGGAGTCCGGGCGGACGGACCCCGCCCTGTTCGGAGCGGACTCGGTGACCACCCGCACCTTCGACACCCCGGAATTCCGCGGCATCACCTTCCACGAGATCCGGGCGCGCTCCGTCGTCAACCGGGTGCCGGGCGCCTCCCGGATGCCGTTCGAATGGAGGGTCAACCCCTACCGCGGCTGCTCGCACGCCTGCGTCTACTGCTTCGCCCGCAAGACCCACGGCTACCTGGACCTCGACACCGGCCTGGACTTCGACTCGCAGATCGTGGTGAAGGTGAACGCCCCGGAGCTGCTGCGCGCCAAGCTCGCCTCGCGGAGCTGGCGCGGCGAGCACATCGCGATGGGCACCAACGTGGACTGCTACCAGCGGGCCGAGGGCCGCTACCGCCTGATGCCGGGGATCATCGCCGCGCTCCGCGACCACGCCAACCCGTTCTCCGTCCTCACCAAGGGCACGCTGATCCTGCGCGACATCGAACTCCTGGAGCAGGCGGCCGAGGTGACCGAGGTGGGCGTCAGCGTCTCCGTCGGCTTCGTCGACCGCGACCTGTGGCGCACCGTGGAGCCCGGGACGCCCGCGCCGGAGCGCCGCCTGGACGTCGTGCGCGCCCTCGCCGCCCACGGCATCGAGTGCGGCGTGCTGATGGCCCCCGTCGTCCCGTTCCTCGGCGACCGGCCCGAACAGCTGCGCGCCACGGTGCGGGCGATCGCGGAGGCCGGCGCCAGCTCGGTGACCCCGCTGGTCCTGCACCTGCGGCCGGGCGCGCGCGAGTGGTACATGGCCTGGCTGGCCGAGCACCATCCCGAACTGGTCGCCCGGTACGAGCGGATGTACGCGGGCGGGGCCTACGCGCCGACCTGGTACCAGCGGCAGGTCACCCGCCAGGTGCACGAGCTGGCCCGCGAGTACGGCATCGGCCCCGAGGACGGCGCGGCCCGCCGCCGCGTCCGGCCGGCCGCACCGCCGCCGTCACCCTCGCCGGCCGAGGACCCGGTCCAGCTCTCGTTCCTGTGACCGGGGCCAGGGCCTGGGTCGGGGTCGGGGTCGGGGTCGGGGTCGGCTGCGTGAGCCTGGCGGTGCGACACGGACCAGGTGTCGAACCCGGCCTTGACCGGGACGTCGGGCCGGTACTCGGAGGTGACGTCGAGCGGCATGTCGGCGTCGTGCGCGAGGCGTGCCGTGGTGAGCGGGCCCAGGGCCACCAGGCCCTCGCCGCCGAGGGCGCGGTCCTCGTCCGCGGCCCCGTACTCCTCGTGGAGCCGCGGACTCCCCTCCAAAGCCCTGCGGACTCCGCCGCGTCCTGGCGCGGGTGGCGGTGGAACAGCTCGGCCGGCCGGGAAAGGACCGTCAGCAGCAGGTCCTGAACGGCGGTCTCCACGTTTCCGCGGCAACGCGTCCTGCCGCGGCCACCGGCCTGTCGCCCACGCCCGCGCGGCGCGGCCGCCGGTAACTCCGCGGGGTGTCGATCCACGGGTACGCATCCTCGTCGAACTCCGCGCCGGAGGTGCGGAACAAGGCGATCCGACGACACGTGGCGGCCGCAGCCACGGGTGTTCCTGTCAGGTCTCCCGGAGGTCCGGCATCACGTCGCTCAGCTCTCGTAGGGCACGCTCACCGGGCTTCGCCTCGACGAGTCGGTGAGCCGCGTTCCGTGACCACCCGTCATCCACGGAGTGAGCTGCCGCGGTCATGAGCGCCAACTGCAGACCGAGATCATGGGGAACGCGTTCACCGCCGAGCCGTGCGATGCCACGGTCGACGGCCGTCCTCATGGTGGCCAGGCAGGACGCGACGACGTCCTGACGCATCAGCGAACTGATGTGCCGGTCGAACTGCACGCGGTCCGCGACGGACAGCAGGGCATCGGCGGCGCGCAACCGTTCGGCGGCGGTGCCGCGCTCCTCGACCATGTCGGCGCTGTCCCCCACGGCGTCCGCGAGTACACCGAAGCTGTCGTCCTGGCCGTGCAACCGGTCGCAGGAAGCGCCACGCCACGCCACGGCCGCCGGGGCACCGGCGGACCGGACGACCTCCTCGTATCCGGCGGGGTCCGCCCAACGCGTGAGTGCCACGCACGCCAGGAAACGTCCGACCGGGTCCTCACCCGGATCCCGCAGGACGTTGTGCAGTCCCTCCGAGCGCTCGCGGTAGCCGCCGTCGAGCGCATCGGCGATGACGTCGTCGGGGCCGGCGGTGCCCCCGTCGAAATCGGTGAAGAGCAGGGCGGCGACCCGGGCACTCGGCTCCCATGGTCCCGTGCTGTCCGACACTCCGTGCTCCTGTGCTCGGTGGGGCTTGCCGCCTTGGGCCGGACAGTGCCCCCGGGCCATCCGTCCCGGGCAGGTCGTGGCCAGGGCTCAAACGGGTCCCGAGGTCTGATCCAGGCTTCCGGTCGGAAGGCGGTTTTCGACGTCCGGGCCCGGAGCCCCGTCGGTCGAGGCCCGCACGGACTGTATGTCCGTGCGGGCCTGTACGGGCGGCGCCTACGGGCCGACCTGGTGCCGGCGGCGGATCACCCATCGGGTCCACGAGACGGCCCGCGAGTACGGCACCGGCTCCGCGACAACACTCACCGACGCATCACAACTCCGCCTGGTTCCAGACCTTTTCGACAAGGACGTGGGCAGCAATAGGCTCACATTCCATGAGTGACGTCTATGCCGTGGACCTGGCGCTCGACCTCGCGCCCTCCGTGCCGACCGCCGTGCTCGACGACCTGCGCTTCCACCTCGGCGCCCAGGAGGCGGAGAACGACGTGGACGAGGACACGGACGCGGAGGGACGGGCAGGCGACCTGACTCCCCTGCTGTCCGGCCGCGGTCCGGCCCGGCGCATCGGCGGGGTGCAGACCGGCGAGCTGCTCCGCGAGGGGGACGGCTGGGCACTGACGGCACGCCAGGAGCTGCACGCCGAACTTCTGCCCGAGCTCGACTCCCTCGTGGAACGACTGGTGTACCACGCCAGGACCGAGGGAGTGGTCGGGCAGGTCCGGTTCCACGAGGACGAGGCCCCGGAACTGCTGCTCAACCGGGGCGGAACGCTGGTCAGGATGCCGTTGGTTCCGCGACCGTAGCGCCGGGCGGCGGTTCCGGCTCCGGTTCGCCGGGCTGTTCCCGCATGCGGTTCCGCACCACCTGGTCCCGCACCACCGCGGGCAGGCCGGAGGCCGGCACGGCGGGCGGGCTTCCCCGTGCCCCGCCCGGCGGCTCCCGCGCGACCCGAAGGGGTCAACTTCGCCCGAAACGCGTTCTTCCTCCCCCGATCGGCGGCACGATGCGCCCTGGACCGTGGCAGGCACGGTCCGCCGACCCCGGGGAGACCGGATGAACAAACGCGCCGCCGCCCTCTGCGGCACCGCCGTCGCACTGGCCTCGGCCCTCACCACCGTGCCTCCCGCCCAGGCGGCGCCGGGACCCGCCCCGCAGGGCGCCGCCGCACCCGCGTGGAGGAAGTGCGCCACCAAGGAGACCCCGACGCTCCAGTGCGCCACCGTCGAGGTGCCGCTGAACCACGCCGACCCCGGCGGCCGGAAGATCGGCATCGCGCTCGCCCGCGTCCCGCACACCGCGAAGAAGTCGCTCGGCCCCCTGCTGGTGAACCCGGGCGGCCCCGGCGGCAGCGGGGTGGCCCTCGCCGGCTTCGTCGCCTCCTCGCTCCCCAGGGCCGTGGCCGCGCGCTACGACGTCGTCGGCTTCGACCCGCGCGGCGTCGGGAGGTCACGCCCCGCCCTCAACTGCCTGCCGGGCCACTCCGACCCGGTCCGCCCGGACCCGGTGCCGGCCACACCCGCCCTGGAGGAGGCCAACCTCCGGCGGGCCCGCGCCTTCGCGGCCGCGTGCGGCAGGAAGCACGGCGACCTCCTGCCGTACATCGACACGGTGAGCGCGGCGAAGGACCTGGACGTCGTCCGGCGCGCGCTCGGCGCCCAGAAGATCAACTACTTCGGCTACTCCTACGGCACCTATCTGGGCGCGGTCTACGCCAAGCTCCACCCCGGCCGGGTGCGGCGGATGGTGCTGGACTCGGTGGTCGATCCCACGGGGGTCTGGTACGAGAACAACCTCCAGCAGGACATCGCCTTCGAGGAGCGGCACCGCGCCTTCATGACCTGGGTCGCCCGGCACGACGAGGTCTACGGCCTGGGCACGGACCCGGCGCGGGTCGAGGCCCGGTGGTACGCGATGCGCGCCGCGGTCGCCGAGAACCCGGCCGGAGGCGTGGTCGGGCCGGCCGAGCTGGAGGACCTCTTCCTCCCCGGGGGTTACCAGAACGCCTACTGGCCGCTGCTGGGCCGGGTGTTCTCCGCCTACGCGGTGAAGGGGCGGACCGCTCCGCTGGTCGAGGCCTACCGGGCCGTCGGCGCGGTGGACGCCGCCGGGGAGAACGGGTACAGCGTCTACACGGCGGTGATGTGCCGGGACGCCGCCTGGCCCCGCGACTGGGGCAGGTGGCGGGCCGACAACTGGGCGGTGCACGAGAAGGCGCGCTTCATGACCTGGAGCAACGCCTGGTACAACGCCCCGTGCGCGTCCTGGCCGGTGGAGGGGCTGCGGCGGCCGGTGGACGTCGCCAACGACAAGGTGTCTCCGGTGCTGATCCTCCAGGCGACGGGTGACGCGGCGACGCCGTACGCCGGCGCGGTGAGGACGCACCG
>NZ_LWCC02000100.1:964-16487 GCF_001642695.1 Streptomyces chilikensis | reverse complement strand
AGTCCGCCCCGCCGTGCCCGGGCCGGCGGCACGGCGGGCGCGTGGCCTCGTCGCCGCGTGCGCGGGCGGGGCCGGCGGACGACGCCGTCGCTCCCCGTCCCGCCCCCTTCCTCCAGGAGGACCCGGCTCCGCGGAGGACGCCCTCACGCGCGCACGTGAGACCCTGCGCCCGCCCTCCCCCCGGACTCCGCGTCCGGGGCCCCCGGACGCCCCGGCGGCAGGGCTGCCGCAGGCCGCGGAAAGGGCACTCACCGCCGACGGATACGGAACGCCCGGCCCCGCAGGGCCCGGCGACCCGGAGCGGGTCCGGGGACCCGGAGCGAGCCCGGGGCCCTGAGCGGCCCGGCGGCCCGGGACGGGGCCGGGGTCAGTAGGACTCGTCGCGGAGGTCGGAGACGCGTTCGAGGAGGATCGGCTCCCACGCCTGCGTGAGCTCCGTCCGCAGCAGCGTGTGCCGCTCCGACTCCGCCGCCCCGAACCGCCGGACCAGCGCCGCGAGACGGAGGACGGCGTCGCACCGCGCGAGCCACAGGCCCCGCAGACAGGGCCGCGGTCCGTACCCGGCCAGTGTCGCCGCGCGGACGGCCGCCGGGGACCCGATGGCCCGGGCGAGACCCGCGATGTCCTCGGCGGGGTCCCCCAGCACCGCGTCGGTCCAGTCGAGCACCCCCCGCACCCGGCCGTCCTCGCTGATCACCAGGTGCTCGGCGCTCAGCGCCCGGTGCACCAGGACCGCCGTCCCCGGCCTCGCCTCCAGCTGTGCCGCCCCCGCCTCGCTCAGCGGTCGCAGCCACGCCGCGTCGATCTCGTCGGCGGCCACGAGGTCCCGTGCCGCCCGCCGGGCGTTCTGCCGCAGCGTCTCGAGCGACCGCGGCGCCGCCGTGGGCACGCCGACCGCCTCCGCCTGCCGCAGCGGCACCGCGTGGAGCCCGGTGAGCAGGCCGGCGAGGTCCGCCTCGCCCAGCGCGGTCACCTTGTGCCGGGCCCCGGCGCCGCCCGGGAGCCGGGTGTCCAGCGTGTAGACCAGCCCGGGGTTCCACTCGCCGTGCCCCCGGCTGACCGGCACCGGAACCCCCACGTGCGGCCTGACCAGGTCGCGCAGCCGCAGCTCGCGCAGGCGTCGCGCCGACTGCTCGCGGTCGTGGGCGAGGCGCAGCACATGGCGGTCGCCGACCCACCAGGTGCTGTGGGCGCGCTCCGGTTCGGGGGTCTTCTCGTCGACCACGGGCCGGATCTCCGGCTCCCCGGAGGAGCCGTCGCCCGACCCGGACGGAAGGAGGGTGCGGACCAGCTCGCGCAGCTCGTCGGCGGAGGGGGGCTTCGGTGCCTGATTCATGGTGGTGGTGCCGTTTTGTTCGTGCCGGTGGGGGTTCGGGATGCGGTCGGCCGATCCGTGTCGCACGGGTCAGCCGACCGTCACGATCTCACGAGGCGCGTCGTTGAGGCGCCGTCCCCCGTCCTCGGTCACCGTGACGATGTCCTCGATGCGGACGCCGAAGCGGCCAGGGAGGTAGATGCCGGGCTCGATGGAGAAGCACATGCCGGGCACCAGCGGCTGCCGTTCGCCCTCGACCATGTAGGGCGGCTCGTGGGTGGTGACCCCGATGCCGTGGCCGGTGCGGTGGATGAAGCGGTCGCCGTATCCGGCCTCGGTGATCACGGCGCGGGCGGCCCGGTCGACGTCCTGGCAGGCGGCGCCGGGCCGGACCGCGCGGAACCCGGCCTCCTGGGCCTCGCGCACGACGTCGTGGACGCGGCGTTCCTCGTCGGTCGGCTCGCCCACGTGGACGGTGCGGGAGATGTCGGAGCCGTAGCCGTGCATCAGGCCGCCGAAGTCGAGGACGACCATGTCGCCCTCCTCGATGACCCGCGGCCCGGCCTCGTGGTGCGGATCGGCGCCGTGGGGACCGGAGCCCACGACGGTGAAGTCGACCCGCTCGTGGCCGAAGCGGCGCAGCAGGGCGGCGAGGTCCGCGGCGACCTCCTCCTCCCTGCGGCCGGCGAACCGGACCGTGCGGATCCCCGCGAACGCGGCGTCCGCGGCGGCTCCGGCGGCGGCCATGCGTTCGAGTTCGACGGCGTCCTTGACGGCGCGCAGCATCGGCAGCCCCTCGCTGAGCGCGACGTAGGAGCTGCCGGGGAGGGCACGTCCCAGTCCGAGGAGGTGGAGGGCCCAGGTGTTGTCGCTGACGCCGAACCGGCCGTCGCCGTCCAGGCCCAGGGCCGCGACGGCGTAGGGGTCCTCGCCGTCGGTCCAGTCCCGCAGGGTCAGGGCGGGCGCGCCCGCGGCCTTGGCGGCGTCGGGCGCCTCCAGGGCGGGCACGACCAGGACCGGGTCCCGGCCGGGGACCAGCGCGAGCAGGGTGAGGCGCTCGGTGTCGGCGGGCGGGGCGTAGCCGCTGAGCCACACCATGTCCGGACCGGGCGCGATCAGCAGGCCCGCCAGGCCGGCGGCGGCGGCCTCCCGGGCGGCGCGTTCCATCCGCGCCCGGTGGTCGTCGGCGGTGAAGGGTTCGAAGGGGCCTGACATCCGGGGGGCCTCCCTGGCGGTGAAGGGCGCGGTGGGGACGCGGTGCGGGGCGGGCACCGGACGTGTGCCCGGGTTCCCAGTGTCTCGCACCGGTCCCCGCTCCGGGGCCGCATCCGCGGTCACCACCCCGCTCCTGACCACGCCGGACACCCCCCGCGCGCCCCGCGCCGCGCCGGCACGGGGCGCGCGGGGACGACGGGGGCACGCCGGGGCGGACGGGCCCCGGCCGCTTCAGCGCGCGGTCAGGAACTGCGGCCCGACGGGACGGCCGAACGGGTCCCTGGCTCCGGCGGACGTCGCCGTGGACGGCGGCACGGCCGGCGGGGCGGGCGGCGCGCCGGGCAGGAACCGGTGGGCGCGGCGGGAGAGCCAGGCGTCCTTGTAGCGGTCGACCTCGCGGTGCCAGTTGAGGATGCCCGCCATCCAGTTCCGCAGGTCGGCGACGTAGCCGTCGAGGGCTTCGCGGGTCTCCGCGCCGAGCCCGAGGTCCTCGCACAGGGCGGGCAGCTCGTGGGCGACGACGTGCTGGAACTGCTCCATCCGCCGCGCGGCCAGGTCCTGCACGACGCGGAGGGCGTCCGGGTAGTCGCAGCCGAAGAAGTTCTGCACCACCAGCACGGCGTTGTGGATCTCGCCCTCGAACTCGACCTCCTTCTGGTACGAGAAGATGTCGTTGACCAGGCAGGCGTAGTCGACGGCGGCGTTCTCCAGGGAGCGGACCGGCCCGCTGCGGTAGACCTCCGGGGGCACGGCGGGGCCGTGGCCGAGCCGGCACAGGCTCATGGTGAAGTCGGCGCCGAAGGTGGCGCGCCGCATCTCCAGGTAGTCGACCGGGTCGGGCACGCGGTGGAGCAGCTGGTTGGCCAGTTCCCACACCCAGCTCTCGGTCATGTCGTCGATGGCCCTGCGCAGGGTCCGCCGGTCGCCGGGACCCATCCGGGCCGTGGTGCGGGCCCACAGGTCGGCGAGGCCGCGTTCCATGGCGTTGGCGGGCGGCGGGGCCGTCCCGCCGTCGAGGGGCATGCAGGCGGACAGCCGGGCGGTGGTGAGCCGGGCGGCGGCCAGGTCGCGGCGGTGGCCGAAGACCAGGGGGTAGTAGTCGTCGCCGTAGGTGCCCCAGGCCAGCCAGGCGGAGGCCAGGTCGAGGGCCTCGGAGGTGCCCGCGGGGTGGATGCCGGCCGCGCACAGCGGCAGGTCGTAGGCGCGCAGCTTGTCCTCGTCCCACACGCCTTCGGCGAAGACGCCCATGTCCTCCACCCAGTCGCGCAGGCGGCCGCGGGCGCCGTGCAGGTGGGGGCTGAGGGTGAGGGCGAAGGGCATCGGCAGTTCGGGGATGCGGGACGGCCCGACCCGCTGGAACGGCACGTGGGTGTGGTTCCGCAGCCGCTGCGCCCCGGCGGCGGCCAGCAGGGCGCGCACGTCGGCGGCGGACGCGCCCGGTCCGGTGGGGCCGCGCAGCGGGTCGGTGCGCGCGGCGACGGCGCCCTGGTTCATGTACCGGCTGGACCGCAGGTGCCATTCGTGGCCGCCGGACTGCCAGTCCTGGAGTCCCCGCGCGTAGGCGGCGACGGCGGCGAGTTCGTCCGGGGCGAGGCCGGCCTCCAGGGCGAGGGCGGGGATCTCGGTGAGGGCGGTGTGCTCGAACTGGTGGAGGCGGGAGGTGAGGACGTCGTTGACGATCTCGGCGGCCTGCTGGGTGGGGCAGCCGAAGAAGTTCTCCAGGACCAGCACGCCGTTGCTGAGTTCGCCCTCCTCCTCGACCTCGCGCTGGTAGGAGAACAGGTCGTTGCGCAGGTGGACGCCGTCGGAGAAGGTCTCCATCAGCACGCGCAGCGGCCGGGACCCCGCGACCCGGTGCGGGACCTCGGCGGTGGCGTACTCGACCAGGCCGGCCGACCAGGGGGCGCCGCCGACCTTGCGGCGCATCTCGATGTACTCCACGGGGTTGGCGATCCGGCCCTCGCCGATGTTGGAGAGCTCCCAGAGGGACTCGTTCAGCAGGTGCTCGGTGGCGAGGGCGAAGCGGCGGCGCCAGTGTGCGGACATGGCGGGGACGGTGCGGGCCCACAGGTCGGCGAGGCCGGCCTCCACCGGATTCCGCGGGTCGGGCACGGGGGTGTCCGGGTCGGCCGGCATGAAGAGCGGCAGCCGGTCGAGGTGGGCCCGGCCGCCGGAGCGGTCCAGGCCGCGCTTGAACATCTCCAGGAAGTGGTCGTCGAAGAAGAAGACCCAGACGTACCAGTCGGTGATCAGTGAGAGGGCGGGCCCGTCGCAGTCGGGGTGCGTGTAGGCGCACAGCAGGCCGTAGTCGTGGGCCTCGAGGTCGGACTGCTCCCATACGCCGGACCCCTCCAGCATCCCCATCTCCCGTGCCCACCGGGTGGAGTGGGCGCGGGCCTCGTCGAGGTGCGGGTTCAGTCGCGCGGGATACGGCATGTAGAACTGCGGGAGTCGGAACGGCTGCGTCATGGCCGGGTCCTGCCCCGGCCCGCGTCCGGCCATCCTCCGGGCGTCCCCGCTCCACACCTTCGCGTGAAACGGGGGCGAACGGGAACTCCCGCGGCGGCGGACGCGGTTCGCCGGGTACGCGTGACCTCACGGCTGTCCCGGCCTTCCGTACCGTCCCGGCGGTCAGGCCTTCCTCTGGCGTGCGTAGTGGCGTTGCGCCTTCGCCCGGTTCCCGCAGCCGGCCATCGAGCACCAGCGTCGCGTGCCGTTCTTGGACACGTCGTAGAAGTGCAGGATGCACTCGGGGTTGCCGCACGCCCGGATCCGCTCGGGCCGCTCCGCGAGGAGCCTCAGGTAGTCCTCGGCCGCCCGCCACGCCGGCAGCCAGGAGGGGTCCTCCACCTCGACGTAGGTGTCCGGCCCGTCGGGGCGCAGCAGGAGCCCCCTGCGGCCGTGCGCGAGCACGGCGTTGAGGGCCTCGACGGCGCCGGCGTCCGGGTGCCGCGGGTCGGCGACCGCCTCGTCCAGGGCGGCGCGCGCCTGGAGCAGGTGCCGCAGCGTGTCGTGGTCCGCCGGTGCCGGCACGCCGCCGAGGGCCCGGCTCACCAGGGGGCCGGCGAGCCAGGCCGCCAGCCCGTCGAGCGAGTCCAGCAGGTCGTGACGGCCGGTGCCGTCGATCCAGCGGGTGTTGAGCAGGTCGATGCCGAGCGGCTCGTCGGTCAGGGGACGGGGGTCGGCCTCCGGAGTGGGCGGCACGGTGCGGCGTCCTTCCTTCGCGGTGACGGCTGAATTGCACGGCCATCGTAACCGGTCATCCGTTGATCAGCGGTTGACGCTCCCGCGCCTAACCCTTAAAGTCATTTTCAACGGTTGCGAGGCGGACTCGTGACGACGAGTGAAGGCATGTGAGGGACCATGACCAAGACGAAGACCCTGCAGACCGGTCACGTGGGAGTGAACGTGACCGACCTCGAGCGCTCCCTGGCCTTCTACCGCAGCGTGTTCGACTTCGAGGTGATGGCGGAGGGCAAGGAGGACGACCGCCGCTGGGCGTTCCTGGGCCGGGACGGCCGGATGCTCGTGGCGCTGTGGCAGCAGAGCACGGGCACGTTCCCCACCGACCGTCCGGGGCTGCACCACCTGTCGTTCCAGGTCGAGACCGTCGAGGAGGTCAAGGCCGCCGAAGAGGTGCTGCGCGGCCTGGGCACCGGGTTCGCCTACGACGGCGTCGTCCCCCACGGCGAGAACGGCACCTCCGGCGGCATCTTCTTCACCGACCCGGACGGCATCCGCCTGGAGATCTACGCGCCCACGGGTGCCGACCCGGCCGACGCCCCCACCCCCGGCGCACCCACCTGCGGCTTCTTCTAGGAAGCCCTCCGGTCCACCGGGGGCCGGCGCCCCGGCCCGGCACCCCGGTGGGCACCGGACACCCACACACCGGCACGCTCGGAAAGGACATGCCGTGGCCACGTACCACAGGGGCGAGATCGCGGTGCAGGAACGCGCCGGCCTCGCCAGGCAGGCGGAGTTCTCGCTCGGCGGCATCGGCGGGAGCATCCCGCCCGTCGCGGAGGACTTCCTCGCCGCCCAGCCGCTGATCGTGCTGGGCGGCACCGACCACGACGGCCGCGTCTGGACCACCCAGCTGACGGGCGAGACCGGGTTCCTGCGGGTGCCCGACCCCCGCACCGTCGTGATCGACGCCCTGCCCCTGCCGGAGGACCCGCTGGCCGGGATCCTGACCGGCGGATCGGCCGTCCGGGTCGGGATGATCGCCGTCGAACCCGCCACCCGGCGCCGGATGCGCATCAACGGCCGGGCCCGCCGGGACGGTGACGGTCTGCGCGTCGACCTCGACCAGGTCATCGCCAACTGCCCCAAGTACCTGCAGAAGCGGGAGTACCGCCGGGCCGGGCCGGGCGAGGACGGGACGGCGGACCGCACCGTCACCGACGGCACCGAACTCGGCCCGGCCCAGCAGCAGGCGGTGCGCACGGCCGACACGTTCTTCGTCACCACCGCCTCCGACAGCGGCGACGCGGACTCCTCCCACCGCGGCGGCAACCCGGGCTTCGTCCAGGTGCTCTCGCCCACCCTGCTGCGCTGGCCCGACTACGCCGGCAATGCCATGTTCCTGACCCTGGGCAACCTGCTGCTCAACGCCTCGGCGGGCATCCTGGTCCCGGACTGGGAGACGGGCGCCACCCTGCACCTGTCCGGCAGCGCGCACACCGTGTGGGACGCCGAGGAGATCGCCGGGGTGCCCGGCGCGCAGCGCCTGGTCGAGTTCTCCGTCGAAGCCGTGCGGGAGATCACCGCCGCCTCGCCGCTGCGGTGGACCAGGCCCGGCTACTCGCGCTTCAACCCCCCGGTCCGCTGACGTCCGCACCCCACCGCACGCATCCACGACCATCACGGGACCCTACGGAGCCACCATGCAGATCACCGTGGACATGAACCTCTGCGAGAGTCACGGACAGTGCGTCTTCGCGGCGCCGGAGATCTTCTCCTTCGACGACGACGACCGCCTCGTCCACGAGACCACCCCCTCCGACGCGCTGCTCGACAGGGCCGAGAGGGCCGCGGCCCTCTGCCCGGTCCGCGCCGTCACCGTCTCGCCGGCCGTCCCGTGAGGGCCGGGGACCGCCGCGCACTGGTCGTCGTGGGCGCCTCGCTCGCCGGGCTGCGGGCCGCCCGGGCCCTGCGCGAGCGGGGTTTCACCGGCACCCTGACCATCGTGGGCGACGAACCGCGCCCGCCCTACGACCGGCCGCCGCTGTCCAAGCGGGTACTGACCGCCCCCGGCCCGCCGTCCGGCACCGAGCTGCCCGTGCCGCCGGGGCTGGAGGCCCGCTGGCGGCTCGGGCAGGCGGCGGTCCGCCTGGACCTCGCGGCGAGGACCGTCACCCTCGCGGACGGCGCGCGGCTGCCGTACGACGGGCTGGTCGTCGCCACCGGATCGGCCGCCCGCGGCTGGCCGGCCACGAAGCCTCCGCCACCGGCCGGCGTGCTCACGCTGCGCGGCTGGGACGACGCGCTCGTCCTGCGGGCCGCGTTGGCGGCGGGAGGGCCGCTCGTCGTCATCGGCGCCGGGTTCCTCGGCGGTGAGATCGCCGCCGCCGCCCGCGGGCGCGGGCTGGACGTCACCCTCGTCGAAGCGGCGTCCCAGCCCCTGGAGCGCGCCGTCGGCACCACCGCGGGCGCCTACGTCGCCGCGCTCCACCGCGAGGCGGGCGTCGCGCTGAGGACCGGCACCACCGTGGAGGGCTTCCTGACCGGGGCCGACGGCCGGCTGGCCGGCGTCCGCCTCGACGACGGCACCGCGGTGCGGGCCGGCACGGCGGTCCTGGCCCTGGGCGGAGTGCCGTCGACGGGCTGGCTGGCCGGCTCCGGCCTCGCTCACGACGGCGGCGTCCACTGCGACCCCCGTCTGCGTGTCCTGCGCGCCGACGGTTCGGTCGTGCCCGACGTGGTGGCGGCCGGCGACGTGGCGCGCGTGCCGCAGCCGCTGGCCGACGGCGAACGCCTGACGCTCGGCCACTGGACCAACGCCGTCGAGCAGGGCGAGGCGGCGGCCGCCACGCTCCTGGCCGGGCGGGACCCGGCCCGGGCACCCGGGCCGTTCGCGGCCGTGCCGTCCTTCTGGTCGGACCTGCACGGCGTCAGGATCCGCTCGGTGGGCCTGCCCGCCGCCGCCGACGAGACGCGGGTCGTGGAGCACGACCTGGCGGGCCGCCGGCTGGAGATCAGCTACCACCGTGCGGGCCGGCTGGTCGGAGCGCTGACCGTCGGGCGGACGGGCCGGCTGGCGGCCTACCGCTCCGCCCTGCGGGAGCGCCTGAGCGACGGGTGCCTCCCCTTCGGGTCCGGCCGGGACCGCCGCGCCGAGGACCCGCCGCCCGCCTCCGCGCGGCCGCCGGGCCGCCGCGAGGAGGCACCGCGGGCGTGAGCGGAGCCGCCCGGATGCCGGCGGCGTGCCGGCGGGATCCGGGCGGCGTGCCGGCGGGATCCGGGCGGCCGCGGACGCCCCGCCGGACGGGACCTAGCGGACCTTGCGGCCGACGCCGCCGTGCTGGCCGATCGGGGTGGTGTCGGCGCCCTCCTCCGGGTGCCAAAGCGGTACGGAGACCACGCCCGGCTCGACCATCTCCATGCCCTCGAAGTACGCCTCGATCTCCTCGACGGGACGCAGGAAGTACGGGACGGCGCCGGTCTCGTTGTAGCCGTCCTGCGCGCGCTCGTACTCGGGGTCCACGCCGCGGGAGCCGTCGTTGACGCAGAGGTAGCTGCCCGTGGGCAGGCCGGCCATCAGCCGCCGCACCAGGTCCCGGGCGGTGGCGTGGTCACGGACGTGACCGAGGGTGCCGCTGAGGATCAGCGCGGTGGGCCTGGTCAGGTCGAGGGTCTCGGCGGCGGCCTCGATGATGGCCTCGGGCCGGTAGAGGTCGGCGTCGAGGTAGGCGGTGGTGCCCTCGGGGGTGGAGGTCAGCAGCGCGCGGGCGTGGGTGAGGACCAGCGGGTCGTTGTCGACGTAGACGATCCGCGCGTCGGGGGCGTGCCGCTGGGCAACCTCGTGCGTGTTGTCGCTGGTGGGCAGGCCGGTGCCGACGTCGAGGAACTGCCGTATCCCGCATTCCACCACCAGGTGGCGGATGCTGCGGCCCAGGAAGGCGCGGCTGGAGCGGGCGATGGTGGTGATGCCGGGGAAGACGGCGGTGTAGGCGTTGCCGGCCTCCTCGTCGACCGGGTAGTTGTCCTTGCCCCCCAGCCAGTAGTTCCAGATGCGGGCCGAGTGGGGGACCGAGGTGTCGATGGGGCGGTGGGGCTGCGTGGTCATGTGTGTTCTCCTCCGGCCGTGGGGCAGCGGCTGGCGATCCTGACGTCGCTCCGTCAAAACGGCCTGTCGAAACGAACTTAGACATCAACATCAACATCGTGCACAAGAGTTGGCCGAATCCCCACCCCGGTCGATCGTCCGCGATCATGGATCATCGGCAATCGGTCGCCCTGGCCGAAACTTGCTCTGGCTTCCCCCCGATCAAGGGTGTTCGAATCAAGCTCCACTTCATACGCAGGGGCTGACGGGGGAAACGCGTGCCTTCCCTGACCTACCAGGACCTTCACGCCCGCCACGCCGACGCCATCCGCGCCGAGGTGGCGGCGGCGCTCGGACTGGCCGGGCCGCCGGGCGACCTGTTGCGGTCCTCCTGCGAGGAGTTGATGCGCCGGCAGACGATGCGGTACCCGCTGTCGGTCCTGCCCCTCGCGGTGCACGGCGCCGAGACCGGCGACCCGGAGCCCGCGCTGCCGCTGGCGGTGGTGCACCTGCTGTGGTGGACGGCCGCCTGCCGCCTCGACGACCTCGCGGACGCGGAAGCCGCCGGCGCCGGGCCGGCTCCCTCGGGGCACGAGGCGGTGCTGACCACCCTGGCGGCCGGCAGCCTGCTGCCGTTGCGCCTGCTGGACTCACCGCGCCTGCCCGCCCCCGTGCGCCCCGTCCTCACCGCCGAGTTCACCGCCTGCGGACTCGCGGCGGTGGCCGGTCAGCTGGCCGACCTGCGCGGTTGCACGAGCGACGTGCCGCGCCGCGAGGCGGTGCTGGCCGCCTACCGCGGCAAGTCCGGCGCCCCCTTCGCCATGATCACCGCGATGGCCTCGCTGCTCGCCGGGGCGGAGCCGGAACGCACGCTCCTGTGGCGGGAGTTCGGTGACCTCCTCGGCATCCTCTGGCAGCTCTTCAACGACCAGGAGGACATCACCTCCGGCCGCCACGAGGACCTGCGCAACGGCACCGTCACCCACCTCCTGGCCTGCTCCCACGAGGCGGCCTCCCCCGCGGACTCCGCCCGGCTGCACTGCCTCCGCGCGGCGGCCCGCACCTCGCCGCAGGCCCGCGCGGAACTCCTGGAGCTGCTGCTCTCCGGTCCGGCGCTGGAGGGCTTCCGGCAGGACCTGGAGACCTACCGCAGCCGCTCGCACGGCGTCCTCGACCGCTTGTCCGGACGGGATCCCTACGCCTCCTGCCTGTACGACCTGATAGGCCAGGCCTCCCGTCTCTCCCTCCGCACTCCGGCCCCGGTCCTGTGACCCCTCGCGAAAGAGTCCGCCCATGTCCCGCCGCACCGCAGTCGTCGTCGGCGGCAGCATCACCGGAATGCTCGCCGCCGCCGTCCTGGCCGAGCACGCCGACGTCACCGTCGTCGAACGCGACCTGCTCCCCGACGGGCCCGAGCCGCGCCGGGGGCTGCCGCAGGCGCGGCACGCGCACGTGCTGTGGTCCGGCGGCGTCAAGGCGATGGAGTCGCTGCTGCCCGGTCTCACGGAGGAGCTGACGGCCCGGGGCGCGTGGTGCGCCGACATCATGACGGACCTGGTCTCCAAGGCCCCCTCGGGCCAGTGGTTCCGCCGCTTCACCCACTCCTGGCACACCAACGTGGTGTGCAGCCGGGACCTGCTGGACTGCGTGGTCCGCGACCGGGTGCTGCGGAACCCCCGGGTGACCCTGCGGTCGGGCGCCGAGGCGGTCGGACTGGCCGGCGGCCCCGGCCTGGTCACCGGCGTCGACCTCGTCGCGGGCGGGGGCGGTGCGCGGGAACGGCTCGCCGCCGGCCTGGTGGTGGACGCGAGCGGACGCTCGGGCCGGGCGCCCGTCTGGCTGGCCGAGCTGGGCCTGCCGCCGGTGCCCGAGCGCACGGTGGACGCCGGGATCGGTTACGCCAGCCGCCTCTACCGCGCCCCGGCCGGGGCCGTCGGGCGGTTCCCGGTCGTCAACGTCCAGGCGGACCCGCACGCCCCGGTGGGGCGGGGCGGCATCCTCAACCCGGTCGAGGGCGGGCGCTGGCTGGTCACCCTGGCCGGCAGCCGTGAGGGCCGGCCGACGTCCGACCCGGACGCGTTCGTCCCGTTCGCGCGCTCCCTGCCCCATCCGGTGATCGGCGAACTGCTCGCGCAGGCCGAGCCGTTGGGGCCGGTGGTCACCACCCGCAGCACCGCCAACCGGCGGCGCTACTACGAACGGGCCAGGCGTCTGCCCGCCGGCTTCGTGATCCTCGGCGACGCGATCGCGGGCTACAACCCTGTCTACGGCCACGGTCTGAGCGCCGCCGCGCAGAGCGTCGTGGCCCTGCGCGAGGTGCTGCGCCGGCACGACCTGACCGACCCGCTCACCGCACGCCGCGTCCAGCGGGCCGCGGCCCGCCCCGTCGAGAACGCGTGGAACCTGGCGGTCGGACAGGACGTCTTCCACCCGGACGCCGCGGACCGGCCGCCGGCCGTGACGGAACGGCTGCTGGCCCGGTACGTGGACCGGGCCGTGGACGCGGGGGCCCGCAATCCGCGCGCGCTGCGGATCCTGCTGGACGTGATGAGCATGGAACGGCCCGCGACCAGGCTCATGCGGCCGGACATGCTGTTCCTGCTGCTGCTCGGCCGCAGGAAGCCCCTGCTGGACGGGCCGCCGCTGACCGGGGCGGAGCTCCGGGCGGCGGGACTGCCCGTACCGGCGGACGCGGTGTTCGCCTAGACTGCCGCCCATGACTGCCGGGTCGGCCACGGGCCACGCACGAGTGAGGCGCCCGGCCTCGGCATGAGTCCGGCGCGGGCCCGCGGCCCGCCACCGGTTCCGGATCCCCGCACCCCTTTTTCCGGAACCGACACCTGGAGCCCTCTCCCCCATGCCCGTCACCGCAGTCCAGCTCGACCACGTCGCCGTCCTTGCCGGGGATCGCGAACTGTCCGCCCAGTTCCTCGCCGCCGTCCTGGGACTGCGGGTCGGGGCCCCCTTCGGCCCGTTCCTCCCGGTCGACCTCGGCAACGGCGTCACGCTCGACTTCTACGAGCAGCGCCACGAGCCCGTCCAGGGCCAGCACTACGCCTTCCTGGTCCCGGACGAGGAGTTCGACGCGATGCTCTCCCGGCTGGAGACGCTGGGCGTCACCTACTTCGCCGACCCGCACCACACCGAACCGGGGCGCTTCAACCGGCTGTTCGGCGGACGCGGCGCGTACTTCGCCGATCCGAACGGCCACAACATGGAGATCATGACCCGGCCGTACGCACGCCCCTGAACGGGCCGGAGCCACCGGCTCGCCCCGCGGGAGCGGTGGAGGCCGCGCTGCGGCGCGGCCTCCACCCCCCGTGGCGGATCGCCCCGCGGCCGGCGCGGGGGGGGGCGGTGACCGCCTGCCCCGGCCCGCCGGGCCGCCCGCGGGCGGTGCCGTGGGGACGACGCGGTTGCGGACCGGTCAGCCCATGGTCTTCGCCCCGTCCAGGCTCTCGCGGATGATGTCCGCGTGGCCCGCGTGCTGCGCGGTCTCCGCGACGATGTGGAGCAGGGTCCGCCGCGCCGACCAGCGGCCGCCCGCCTCGAACCAGGGCGCCTTCGGCAGCGGGTGGCTCGCGTCCAGGTCGGGCAGGGTGGCCACCAGGCCGTCGGTGCGGGCCGCCACCTCCGCGTAGGCGTCGAGCACACCGGCCAGCGTCTCGTCGGGCAGCAGCTGGAACTCCGCGGCGCGCGCCGCCAGGTCGGCCTCCGTCATGGCGGTGAAGTCGCCCATCGACGACGGCCCCTCCAGGATGAAGTCCACCCAGCCCTTCTCCACGGCGGCGACGTGCTTGACCAGCCCGCCCAGGCACAGCTCGCCGGCCGTGGTCCGCAGGCGTGCCTGGTCGTCGGTGAGGCCCCGCGTGGTGACGCGCAGGAACTCGCGGTGCCGGGCCAGGACCTCCAGCAGGTCGGCGCGCTCGCCGGTCAGGGTCCCGGTGGTGCCGCCCGTCGTGATCATCTCGTTGACGCTCATCTCGGTCTCCGCCTTCGCATCGCTTCGCCACGGGGGGCCTGACGCCCCTCGCCCTCGGACATGTCCCACGCTAGGAGTCATTGCGGCCACTTTCCGTCCGCAATGACCGCCACACTGGGGTGCATGGCGAACACCAGCTCACGCACCCTGCGACTGCTCTCCCTGCTGCAGACGCACCGCTACTGGCCGGGCGCCGAGCTCGCCGACCGGCTCGGCGTCTCGACCCGCACCCTGCGGCGGGACGTCGACCGGCTGCGCGAGCTCGGTTATCCGGTGGAGGCCCAGCGCGGCGCGGACGGCGGCTACCAGCTGGCGGCCGGGGCGGCGCTGCCGCCGCTGGTGATCGACGACGAGGAGGCGGTGGCCCTGGTCGTGGGCCTCCAGACGGCGGCGCAGAACGCGGTGGAGGGGATGGCGGAGTCCTCGGTGCGGGCGCTGGCGAAGGTGGTGCGGGTGATGCCGGCCCGGCTGCGCCGCCGGGTGGAGGCGCTGCGGGCGGTGACGGTGCCGGCCGTGTGGAGCGGCGGCGGGGAGCCCGGCGTGGATCCGTCGGCGCTGACGACGGTGGCGCTGGCCTGCCGGGACGAGGAGCGGCTCAGGTTCGGTTACCGCGCCGCCGACGGCGCCCGGACCGAGCGCCACGCGGAACCGCACCGGCTGGTGCCGCTGGGGCGGCGCTGGTACCTGGTCGCCTACGACCTGGACCGGGCCGCCTGGCGCAGCTTCCGGCTGGACCGGCTGACCGCCCCGGAGGGTACCGGCGCCCGGTTCCGCCCCCGGGAGCTGCCGGCCGCGGACGCCGCGGCGTTCGTGCGGGCGGGGCTGGAGGGCCTGCCGCGACCGCACCGGATCGAGGCGAGCGTCGAGGCCCCGGCGGAGGCGGTCCTGCGGCGCATCGGCCGCTGGGCCGAGGTCGAGGAGGCGGAGGAGGGCCGCTGTCTGGTGCGGATGACGACGGACGACCTGAGCTGGCCGTTGCTCGCCCTGGGCATGACGGGCGCGGAGTTCCGCGTCGTCGCACCGCCGGAGCTGGCGGACCGGGTGCGGGAGTGGGGCGACCGGTTCAGCCGAGCCGGTCGCGCGGGGGCCGGAAACCCACCCGGAACCGGAAGTCCTCCAGGGTGAACGACAGCAGCGGGCGGACCCGGCCGAGGAAGGCCAGCGCTCCCGCGGGGTCGGGGCGGAAGGACGCCTTGGTCAGGGCGGGCCTGCCGGTGAGGCGGGCGGGGACGGCCAGCACCTCGCCGTCGGCCTCCTGGAGCAGCCGGGTCCGCACCGGCAGCCTGCCCGGCAGCGGACGGCCGGGCCGGAAGGCGGCACGGACCTCGCCGGTCCCGGGTGCGCGGAGCCGGAGGTGTTCCGTCCCCGGCGGCCCTCCGCCGGGCTCCAGCGCGAACTGCCCGAGCTCCTTGGGGATGCCCCACAGGGCGCGTCCGCCGGCCTTGGACTGTTCGCTGTCCACCCAGACCGCCACCGCCGTGCAGCCGATCCTCCGCCCCTGCCGGACGACGAGCGCGACCAGCAACTCCCGGTAGGCGAGGGTGCCTTCGGGCGAGTAGTCGACGCAGAAGGCCAGCAGCGCGCAGCGTCCGCCGACGACCAGCGGGCGCACCCCCTCGGGCAGCGGCCACTTCGGCAGCAGGCTCGGGCGGACCCGCAGGACGCTGACGTGCATCCGGCCGCGCAGGTCCCACGGCTCGGGCGGAAAGGGCTCGGCTTCGCTCATCCCCTCATGGTGCCCCGT
>NZ_LWCC02000100.1:0-915 GCF_001642695.1 Streptomyces chilikensis | reverse complement strand
CCGCGCGGGCGGGGTGGACGTCCGGGTCGGTCACCCCGCCCGCGCGGCCCGCCCGCGGTGCGCGTCGTCCAGCGTCCGCAGTTCCCGCTCCGTCAGCCGCAGCGCGCCCGCCGCCACGTTGGCGGCGAGGTGCTCCGGGTCGCCGGTTCCGGGGATGGCCAGCAGGTGCGGCCCCTGCGCCAGACTCCAGGCCAGGCGGACCTGGGCGGGGGTCGCGTCGAGTGCGCGGGCGGTCGCGGCGACCTCCGGGATCTCGCCGTCCACCGCGCCCTGCTCACCCGCGGCACCGGCGATGGCGTAGAACGGCACGAAGGCTATGCCGAGTTCGCCGCAGCGGGCGACGAACTCCCCCTGTGCGGGGTTGAGTCCGAGCCCGTACGGATTCTGCACACTGACCACGGGCGCGATCCTCCGCGCCTCGTCGAGGTGTTGGGGCCGGATGTTGGAGAGACCGAGGTGACGGATCAGGCCCTTCTCCCGCAGCTCGGCCAGCGCGCCGAAGTGTTCGGACACCGGCCCCGGACGCATGACCCGCAGGTACACCAGGTCCAGGTGGTCGCGTCCGAGCTGACGGAGGTTCTCCTCGACCTGGCCGCGCAGTTCCTCCGGCGTGGCGGCGGTCGTCCAGGTGCCGTCGGTGGCGCGCCGCGGCCCGACCTTGGTGGCGATGACCAGGTCGCCCGGATAGGGGCCGCCCAACGCGCTGTTGATCAGCTCGTTGGCGGAGCGGAGCGGGGAGAAGTAGAAGTCGGCGGTGTCGATGTGGTTGACGCCGAGGTCGACCGCCCGGCGCAGCACGGTGATCGCCTGCCCCCGGTCGCGGGGCACGGCGTCGGCCACGAGGGCGGTGCCGGTCTGGGGCAGCCGCATCGCGCCGAGGCCGATGCGGCGGACGGGCAGGTCGCCGAGGGTCCA
>NZ_LWCC02000010.1 GCF_001642695.1 Streptomyces chilikensis | reverse complement strand
ACGACCGACGCGTGCACCAGCCGCCGGATCTCCGGGAACAGCATCCGCGACCGCCGCGGCCGCACCTGTGTCATGAACTGCACGGTCAGGTCGTGCACCGGGTCGACCCAGAAGACGGTGGTCGCCACGCCCTTCCAGCCGAAGGTTCCGCGCGAGGACGGCGACTGGGCGCGCGAGGGGTCGACGACGACCGAGAACCCCAGCCCGAACCCGACCCCGGCGTTGGCGGGTTCGTCGTGGACCGGCGCGCCGAAGCTCCTGATGTCCGTGCCGTCCGGCAGGTGACTGCGCGTCATCAGCTCCACCGTCGCGGGCCGCAGCAACCGCACCCCGTCCAGCTCGCCCCGGCGCCGCAGCATCTCCATGAAGCGGTGGTAGTCGCCCGCGCTCGCCACCAGCCCCCCGCTGCCGGACAGGAAACGCGGCCGCCGCCGCACCGGCGTGCCGGGGACGACCTCCAGGGCGCCGTCGTCGCCGTCCCCGTAGAGCTCGGCCAGCCGCCCGGCCTGCTCCGCGTCGATCCAGAACCCGGTGTCGTCCATCCGCAGCGGCCGCAGGACCCGTTCGGTCACGAAGACGTCCAGCGGCTGCCCCGACGCCACCTCGATCACCCGGCCGAGCACGTTGGTGGCCACCGAGTAGTTCCATCCGCTGCCCGGCTCGAACTGCAGCGGAAGCCGGGCGTACGCGTCGCAGGTCTCGGCGAGGTCGCCGCCCGGCAGCACGGACGAGTGCAGGCCCGCCTGCCGGTAGAGGGCGTCCACCGGGTGGGCGCGGTGGAAGGCGAAGGTCAGGCCGGCCGTGTGGGAGAGCAGGTGCCGGATCAGGACGGGACCGTCCGCGGGGCGGGTCCGCATGCCGGGGCCCTCGCCCGCCACATGGACGCGGGGGTCCGCGAAGGCCGGCAGGTGGCGCTCGAGCGGGTCGTCGAGCGAGAGCAGGCCCCGCTCCACCAGCACCATCGCCGCGACCGAGGTGACCGGCTTGGACATCGAGTAGATCCGCCAGAGGGTGTCCGGCTCCACCGGCAGACCCGCCGCCAGGTCACGGCTGCCGTAGGTGGTCAGCCACGCCACCCGGCCGGCCCGCGCCACCGACAGCAGGTAGCCCGGCAGGCTCCCGGTGTCGACGTGCCGGGCCAGCAGCCGGTCCAGCTCCTCCAGTCGCCGCGGATCGAGCCCCGCCTCGCCCGGGTCGATCTCCTGGCGCAACACCGTCCTCGCGGTCACCGTCATGCTCCTGGCCTCCCGTGTACCTTCCGCAAGCTGATCCGGGATACCCCGTTCGGCGCAATTCCAGACCTGACCGGGCCGTACGGGGAACACCCCGGCCGGTGGGGACGTTCGGCGGGTATGAGTGAAGAAGCCCTGCTCGCCCTGCTCTCCGAGGCCGACGGCGGAGTGCTGGCGACCCTCAGGTCCGACGGACGGCCGCAGCTGTCCAACGTCAACCACGCCTACTACCCGGAGGAACGCCTGCTCCGGATCTCCGTCACGGACGACCGGGCCAAGACCCGCAACCTGCGCCGCGATCCCCGCGCCTCCTACCACGTGACCAGCGCCGACCGCTGGGCCTACACGGTGGCCGAGGGCACCGCCGAGCTGACCCCGGTGGCCCGCGACCCGCGGGACGCGACGGTGGAGGAGCTGATACGCCTCTACCGGGACGTCGTCGGCGAGCACCCCGACTGGGACGACTACCGGGCGGCGATGGTCCGGGACCGGCGCCTGGTACTGCGGCTGCGCGTGGAGCGCGTGTACGGCATCCCTGAGGGCGCCCAGGGCTGACGACGGGCCGTCAGGCCCGGCACGGTGGCGGTCTCCCCGCCTAGAGTTCCGCGCCACCGGGCCGGGCGTTCCACACCGAGACCACCGGGCGGCCGTGCTCGGTGGACAGACGGCTGACGGTGCCGGTGAAGATCTGGAACAGCCGCCCCCGCGCGGCCGGCAGACCCAGCCGGCGGGCGGTCAGGACACGCAGGAAGTGACCGTGCGCCACCAGCAGGACATCGCCCCGGTCGGCCCGCAGCAGCGGGTCGATCCGGGCCAGCACCCGGTCGGCCCGCGCGCCGACGTCCTCCGGGAGCTCACCGGGGTGTCCGTCGGCGGACGGGGGGCAGCCGTCGTCCCAGATGTTCCAGCCGGGGCGTTCCCGGCGGATCTCCTCCGTCATCAGCCCCTCGTACGCCCCGTACTCCCACTCCCGCAGCTCCGGTTCGGTCTCCGCGCCGGACAGGCCGGCCAGCCGGACGGTGGTGACGGCGCGCAGCCGCGGACTGGTCAGCACCGTCGCCGGCCGCCGCCCGGCGAGCAGCGGGGCCACCGCCCGCGCCTCCTCCTCGCCCCGCGGGGTGAGCGGCAGGTCGGTGCGGCTGGTGTGCCGGCGCGCCGCGCTCCATTCGGTCTCGCCGTGCCGCAGCAGCAGAAGATCGCCCACGGCCCGCCCGCCTACCGTCCCGCCGAGGGGCCGGCCGCCTCGACGGCGTGGCCGCCGAACTGGTTGCGCAGCGCGGCGATCATCTTCATCTGGGGGGAGTCCTCCTGGCGGGAGGCGAACC
>NZ_LWCC02000001.1:2539-3392 GCF_001642695.1 Streptomyces chilikensis | reverse complement strand
TCGAGGTGGGCGGTGAGCTGGTGCAGGTGCCAGGCGGCGTCCGCCTTGGGCCGCAGCACCGTCGCCAGCCGCTCGGCCGTCAGCGACTCCAGAACACCGTCGTCGACCACACCGGCTGCGTGGACGACGCCGGACAGGCCCGGACCATCGGGCGCGGTCAGCTCGTCGATCAGGGCGGCCAGGGCGTCGCGGTCGGTGACGTCGCACGACGCCCACCGCACGGTGGCACCCAGCTCCCGCAACTCCTCCACCAGCGCGGTCGCGGGGCGACGCGAGACGAGGACGAGGTCACGCACGCCGTGGGCGGTGACGAGGTGACGGGCGACCAGACCGCCCAGCGCGCCGCCGGCACCGGTGACCAGTACCGCGCCTTCGGCGGCGGGCAGCGTGGTGTCGGCAGGGGTGGTGGTGCGGGCCAGTCGGGGAGCCAGGACCTCGCCCGCGCGGATCGCGAGCTGCGGTTCGTCCAGGCTGGCGAGAGCCGCCAGGTCCTCCGTCGTTCCGTCGGTGTCGACCAGGACGATCCGGTCGGGGTGCTCGGACTGCGCGGAGCGGACCAGACCCCACACCGCCGCGGCGGCGAGGTCCGTGACCTCCTCGGCTCCGGTCGCGGCCACCGCACCGTTGGTGACGACGACCAGACGCCGGTCCTGCTCGCCCGATGCGAGCCACTGCTGCAGCCGGGCCAGGACGTCGGCGACGACGGTCTGCACGGTCGCGGGCACGTCACCGTCGATGCCATTGCTGGGTACCTCGAGGACGTCCACACCGACGGTGGTGCTCGGTGTGGTGGTGAGGTGCTGCCAGTGGAGGTGGAAGAGGGAGTCGTGGGTGGGGGTGTCGAGCTGTTCGG
>NZ_LWCC02000001.1:1894-2439 GCF_001642695.1 Streptomyces chilikensis | reverse complement strand
AGGCGGCGTCCGCCTTGGGCCGCAGCACCGTCGCCAGCCGCTCGGGGGTGAGGGATTCGAGGACACCGTCGTCGACGACCCCTGCGGCGTGGACGACGCCGGACAGGCCCGGGCCGTCGGGCGCGGTCAGCTCGCCGATCAGGCCGGTCAGGGCGTCGCGGTCGGTGACGTCGCACGACGCCCAGCGGACGGTGGCGCCCAGCTCCCGCAACTCATCCACCAGCGCGGTGGAGGAACGACGCGAGACGAGCACGAGGTCACGGACACCGTGGGCGGTGACGAGGTGACGGGCGACCAGACCACCCAGCGCACCACCGGCACCGGTGACCAGTACCGCGCCTTCGGCGGCGGGCAGCGTGGTGTCGGCAGGGGTGGTGGTGCGGGCCAACCGGGGCACCAGGACCTCGCCCGCGCGGATCGCGAGCTGCGGTTCATCCAGGCCCGCAAGCGCCGTCAGGTCTTCCGTCGTTCCGTCGGTGTCGACCAGGACGATCCGGTCGGGGTGCTCGGACTGCGCCGAGCGCACCAGACCCCACACCGCCGCG
>NZ_LWCC02000001.1:0-1794 GCF_001642695.1 Streptomyces chilikensis | reverse complement strand
GCGCGGTGAGGTCGCTGATCAGGGCGGCCAGGGCGTCGCGGTCGGTGACGTCGCACGACGCCCACCGCACGGTGGCGCCCAGCTCCTGCAGCTCCTCGGCCAGCGCGGTCGCGGGGCGACGCGAGACGAGGACGAGGTCACGGACGCCGTGGGTGGTGACGAGGTGACGGGCGACCAGACCACCCAGCGCACCACCGGCACCGGTGATGAGCACGGGGCCGGTGACCGGCGGGAGCGCGGCTTCCACCGGGACCGTGGTGCGGACCAGCCGAGGCACCAGGACCTCACCCGCACGGACGGCGAGCTGCGGCTCGTCCAGGCCCGCAAGCGCCGCAACGTTGTCCATCGACCCGTCGGTGTCGACCAGGACGATCCGGTCGGGGTGCTCGGACTGCGCCGAGCGGACCAGACCCCACACCGCCGCGGCAGCGAGATCCGTGACCTGATCGGTCTCCCCTGTGGAGACCGCCCCACGCGTGGTGACGAGCAGACGGCCGTCCTGCTCGCCCGATGCGAGCCACTGCTGCAGCTGGGCCAGCACGTCGGCGACGACGGTCTGCACGGTCGCAGGGACGTCGCTGTCAATGTCGGTGGTGGGCACGTCGAGGACGTCCGCATCGACGGCCGTGCTCGGTGTGGTGGTGAGGTGCTGCCAGTGGAGGTGGAAGAGGGAGTCGTGGGTGGGGGTGTCGAGCTGTTCGGTGAGCTGGTGCAGGTGCCAGGCGGCGTCCGCCTTGGGCCGCAGCACCGTCGCCAGCCGCTCGGGGGTGAGGGATTCAAGGACACCGTCGTCGACCACACCGGCTGCGTGGACGACGCCGGACAGGCCCGGGCCGTCGGACGCGGTCAGCTCGTCGATCAAGGCGGCCAGGGCGTCGCGGTCGGTGACGTCGCACGGCGCCCAGCGGACCACGGCGCCCAGGTCCCACAGCTCCTCGGCCAGCGCGGTGGAGGGGCGGCGGGAGACGAGGACGAGGTCGCGGACATGGTGGGTGGTGACGAGGTGGCGGGCGACCAGGCCGCCCAGCGCGCCGCTGGCACCGGTGACGAGCACGGGACCCGTGACCGGCGGGAGCGCGGCTTCCACCGAGAGCGCGGCTTCCACCGGGACCGTGGTGCGGGCCAGTCGGGGGACCAGGATCTCGCCCTCGCGGACGGCGAGCTGCGGTTCGTCCAGGCCCGCAAGCGCCGTCAGGTCCTCTGTTGATCCATCGGTGTCGACCAGGACGATCCGGTCGGGGTGCTCGGACTGTGCGGAGCGGACCAGACCCCACACCGCCGCGGCGGCGAGGTTGGTGACCTCCTCGGTCCCGGTCGCGGCCATCGCACCGTTGGTGACGACGACCAAACGCCGGTCCTGCTCGCCCGCTGCGAGCCATTCCTGCAGCCGGGCCAGCACGTCGGCGACGACGGTCTGCACGACCGCCGGAACATCCCCGTCGGTGTGCGAGGCGGGTACCTCGAGGACGGTGGTGTGTGCCGGTGTTTCCGCCGGTGTGGCGGTGAGGTGCTGCCAGTGGAGGTGGAAGAGGGAGTCGTGGGTGGGAGTGTCGAGCTGTTCGGGGGTGACCGGGCGCAGGGTGAGAGCGTCGATGCGGCCCAGCGGAGCGCCGGTGGCGTCCGCCAGGTCCAGGGCGATGCCCCCGCCACTGTTGTTGGTGGTGATGCGGGTGCGCAGGACGGGTGAGCCGACCGCGGTCAGCTGGACGCCGGTGAAGGCGAAGGGCAGGCCGGGGCCGTCCAGGCCGGTGGGCAGGCCGCTGATGCCGATGGCGTGCAGGGCGGCGTCCAGCA